>CAWBIM010000001.1:0-40268 GCA_963788935.1 uncultured Actinomycetes bacterium
GCCGGTCCGAGAATGCGACGCCGAGAAGAGAGGCCTTTCGAATGAGTGCTTATGCTGTCGCCGAGCACGTCGGCTCCAGGCAAGCTGCTGCGGCCCAATCGCCTGGTACTGGTGGCCGTGGGCCGCCTTCGGGGCGCCGAGCATCGCGGCCTGCGTGATCGCGCTGGCTGATCTGTACCTGATACCGGTGGCCCTCTGGGTGCTGTTCGGGTCGCTGGCCGATCGCTCTGTTCGGCTTCTTCGATGTCGCGGGGCGTTCTGATCGCCGAGGACGCTGGAACGGCCCGGCGTGGTGTTTTCGCGGTTCTGCTGGGCGTCATCCCATTCATCGCTGGCGTGATGCGTCTCCGTCTGCCGGGCGTCGGGCTGCTCGGCGCTCGTGATCGTTGTTGCTGCGCGTACCTCGTCGTGGTCGGTGTTCTGCAGATTCGTGAGCGCGGCGGGCGATGTACGGCAGCCATGGAGGGGGTACGCGCCGGGTGTCGTGAACTTCGTGATCGGGATCCGAATTCCGGCGAGTCTGCCGGAATCGGCATTGTCATGTTCGCGATCCTGTTCGGGATCGGTCTGGTTGTTCCGCGGCGCCGTCGCGCTCGGAGTCGGGCCTGTGCCGTGCGTCCGGCGCCGTCTCGCTGCGTGGGACTGGCCTGTCTGCTCATCCACCCCTCGCGTCGTTGGGGACTGTAGCCGCCAGAATCCACATTGCGACCGTTATTGGCCGGCGCTCTGACTGTGCGGCGGGAGCCGGCGGGTGGACGCGGGTTTACCGAAGCTCTCGAAGCCGTCGGACCGCCGCTGCCCTCGCGCGAGGCGGAGCCCGACACGTCATCGCTGTCGCGGTTCCGCTGCTGCCGTTAGGGGGCCATGATGAGCCGGGGCTGCTGTCGGCGCGGTCACGTGCTGGGACCGGGCGCCCTGGTACTCGGCGACAGGTTCGGCCGGGGCGCGTCGAGCCCGGCGTATGCTGGTGGTGTCTGGACGGGCAGTCGCGTCCGGCAAGAGGGGGAGTTGTCCCGGCTGGACGCAGCAGCGGGCGCCTTGCGCCGTAGGCGGCCGAAACTCGGACCCGGGGCATGTCACATAGGGCACGCGCTGCGAGGTAGGTTGCCTGCTGGCTCTGTCAAACTGCAGCTGTTCAGCGCGGGGGCCTGGCGGCGCGCGTCGCAAGACCCCACCAGGTCGCCGGCGCGCGGCTTGACCCGGCCGCTGTGCGGGCGCTGGGGCGCGCTTGCAGCCTGGCTCGAAGCGCGCCGTCCAGGCCCGGCTGGTCGCGCTCGACGACGTTCGACGTCGTCGCCAAGGTCGACGACGGCGTTAACCATCGGATCCTTGTCGCCGAGCCGCTGAGATGAGGTTGAACGTGATGCGGGGCCGTCGTGCAGCGCGACCGAGACGATCTCCTGGGTGCCGCATGCCGACTGCTGACTAGCGGTGGAGCGTCGCGATCGCGTTATTGCTGGTGATGACCTCGACGGCGGGCGCGGCGTTCGTGGCACTGTTGCCGACGAACACCGGAGGCCGGGCCCCGGTGCTCGTCGTAGCGTCGAGTACGCGCGTGACCCGACGCGGAGGTCATCGCCGTTGGGGAACGGCTTGGTCGAGGATGTCTGTGATGCTCAGCTGGTGATGGGGCGGGTGAGCGGATCGGCTGATGGCGCTGACGACGACCATCGGGCTGGACTCGATCACGAGCGTGTCGAGCCCCTCCTCCGCCGGCGGCTCGACGAACAGGCCGAGGTCGGCGTCGCCGAGCAGCGGCCGCCCCGGCATCGGGAACCCGACCGGCCTCCAGGCCAGGGTGATCCCCGGCTGCTCGAGGCAGAGGACATGGAACAACGGGCCCCATCGTGCGACGGGCAGGGATCGATCGAATGCCACCGTGAGCTGCATCGGCTTCTCCGCGACTTGCCGACCGACGTGCAAGCCGATGTGCGCGGTCGGGGCGACGGCACGCACGGGATAGTCCGTCACGTTCTCGTCACATATTGAACCGCGGACGCCTCAACGGCCGGTTCACGTTCCCCCGAACGTGATCCGGACGCCGATCGTCAGCTGCTTGTCACGGTGCTTCCCCGCTGAGCGCGCCCGCTAGTCGCGGCGTCGCGTCGGCGCCGGGGCGCGGTTCCGGAGCAGGACCCCGGCGGCGCCTACGACGCGAGCGCCGAGAACGTGTCGCAGGCGTTCGGGTCCCCCGCGTCGAAGCCGCGCACGAACCAGCTGCGACGCTCGGCGGACGAGCCGTGGGTCCACGCCTCGGGGATCACGCGCCCGATGGTGCGCTTCTGGATGCGGTCGTCGCCGACCGCGGCGGCGGCGCGAAGCGCCTCGTCGAGGTCGCCGCGATCGAGCAGCCCGCGGTCGTACGTCGAATGGCCCCACACGCCGGCGAGGCAGTCGGCCTGCAGCTCGAACGCGATCGACAAGGCGTTGCTCAGGTCGGGATCGGCGGCCCTCGCCTCGTCGACCTGCTGCGTGATCCCGGTCAGCGTCTGGACGTGATGGCCGAGCTCGTGGGCGAGCACGTAGGCCTGCGCGAAGTCGCCCGGCGCCTGGAACTCGACGGCGAGCTCGCGGAAGAAGCCGGGATCGAGGTAGACCGTGTGGTCGAGCGGGCAGTAGAACGGCCCGGTCGCGCTCGACGCCGGGCCGCAGCCCGACATCGTCGCGCGGTGGAAGATCACGACCGCGGCCGGCGCGTACCGCCGTCCGCTGCCGGCCAACTCCTGCTTCCAGAAGCCCTGGATGTCGCCGATGACGGCCGTGAGGAAGCCGTCCAGGTCCTGCTCGGCGCTCGGACCGGGGGCCCGCGATCCCTGGTTCGCCGACGGCCGCTGCGGGAAGCGGTTGAACGGGTCGTCGTAGCCGAACGTCGCGACCCGGGCGCCGACGACGAACGAGACGGCGAGCGCGACCGCGACGATCGCCGCCGCCAGGAGCGCGGTCGGGCGGAGCCGCCCTCCGCGGCGTGGCGCGGCGACGCCGTTCACGCAGAGGCGGGACGGCTCGCGCCGTCGGTGGTCGCCCCGTCGGCGGTTCCGCCGGCGACGGGCACGCCGAGATCGCGCAGCAGCACGGCGGCGCGGTCGGCGACGTCCGGGGCGACGACCAGCGCGTAGTGGTCGGCGACCATCGTCGGCACCGACGTGAAGTCACGGCCGCCGCCGGCGGCGTGGCTCAGCGCCCCGAAGAGGGCGCCGAGCGCGGCGCCCGCGACGATCCCGTAGACGACCAGGAGCGGCAGCGCCGGGTCGGGGCTGAACGTGAAGATCAGCCCGAAGCCGAGCGCGAACAGCGCGCCGAGGACCGCGCCCTGGAGCGCGCCGAGCGCGGCCGCGGTGGCGACGGTCATCCGGCCCGTCACCTGCTCGACGTAGCGGAGGTCGCGGCCGACGATCGACACCCGGTCCACCGGGAAGCCGTGGTCGGCCAGGTGGTCGACGGCCTGCTGGACGGCGGGGTAGTCGTCGAAGACGGCCAGGGTCACGCGCAGGGGTACCGGGCGACGCGATTGGTCCGGGACGGGTTTCGGTGTCACTCATCGGCGTTGGACATAGGCCGGGACGGTGCCCGATCAACCGCGGCGGCCACCGGCGGCGTGACGGTGGGCCCCGCACTCCTGTTGCCGCCGGCGTCGCGGCCTACCGGACGGCGCGACATGAGCACCCTCGACATCCTCCTCGTCCTCGTCGCGTGCGTGCTCCTCGTCGCGCTCGAGCTGCTGTTCGTCATGGCGATCTTCGCCCCGCAGGCGGTCGTGCGCGCCGTGCGCCGCCTCGCGGGCGGTTGACGCCGACCCCTCCCGCTGAGCTGCGCCCGGTCGCGGCCGCTCTCCGTCAGAGGTCCGGCCCGGGCGTCAGCTGCGAGACCGCGGCGAGCACTTCGCTCGCGAGCTGTGGGCCGTCGCTCGGCCGTTCGGGCGCGGCGCGGACGCGGACCACGATGTCGTCGCCGTCGACCTCCTCGAGCGTGACGTTCGGCGGCCCGCGCATCGGGGTCTGGACAGCGTCGCGCAGGACGTGGTCGACGTCGATCGGCGTGATCCCCGGCCGCAGCCGCGCCCGCAGCTCGACGCTCGGCGGCTCGCGCAGCGGGACCACCGCCACGCTGAGGACGACCGAGTTCGGGACCATGATCGCGTCGTCGCCGCGGGCGAGGGTCGTGTACAGAAGGCCGAGCGAGCTCACGACGCCCTCGACCGTGCCCGCGAGCGGGCCGCCCTGTAACTGCACGCGCTCGCCGACGCGGAACGGCCGCGCGCTGAGCAGCAGGGTGCCGGCGAACAGGTTGCCGAGCGTCTGCTGCGCGGCGAGGCCGACGACGACGGCGGTCAGCGCGCCGCCGAGCGCGAGCGTGCGCGGCGTCAGGCCGGCCACGCGCAGCGCGAGGCTCGTCGCCGCGACGACCGTCGCCAGCCGGAGCAGGAACCCGACGGTCCCGGCCGTGGCGGGCTCCAGGCGGCGGAAGAGGAGCGGCCCGAACGAGCGGCCGATGTCGCGGGCGAACTGCCAGCCCATCGCCATGAGCGCGATGGCGGTGAGCAGCCGCACCGCGCCGTCCCACTCGGGGCCGAAGAGCGCCTCGCGCTGGTGGTAGACCTCGAGCACGCCGACGAGCGCCGGCAGCAGCACGAGCGACTCGATCCGCGCGCGGCGGACCGCGCGCCGGCTGAGGTGCCGGGCGAGGCCGACCTCGCGCAGGACGTGGCTACGGGCGTCCGTCAGCCTCCGGCGCCCCGGGGTGTCGCGCGGCTCGGCACGGCGCCGGAGCAGCCGCGTCACCTCACGTGGCGGTGGTCGCCTGCATGGTCTCGTAGCGTCCCTCCGCGTCGCGCCGCACGCGCCCCTCCCGGAGCGCGGCCCTCAGCGCGGCGGCGAAGCGGCCGGGCCCCCAGTGGCGGCCGCCGACGCGCCGGCGCAGCTCCTCGCGCCCGGCCGCGCCGACCTCGTCGAGCGAGCGGGCGATGGCCTCGACCTCGCGGTCGTGCGCCTCGTCGGCGATCGCTGCGAAGCGGCTGCTCGTCCCGGCGGTGCCGGCCATCGCCGGCGAGAAGAAGACCGTGCCCACGCCAGGCCGGAAGCGGCGCATTCCCGCCCGCGCCCGCGCGCGCCGGGCGTCGATCCGCGCGTCGCGCGCGGCGGCGATCCGGCGCCGGACCTCGGGCTCGTCGTCCACGAGCTGCGCGTGGAGGCGCTTCGCCGCGGCGTCGTGACCGGCGGCGTCGGCGCGCTCCTCGGCGGCGAGGGCGAGCTGGCCGTGGGTGTGGGCCTCCTCCTCCTCGCGCGCGGCGCCCGCGGCGTCGTGCCGGGCGCGCGCGGCGTCCGCGCGTTCGCGCGCCGTGCGGGCCTGCGCCCAGCGCAGCTCGGCGGCGTCGCGCTCCGCGGTCCCCGGCTCCGGCCGGGCGTCCGGTCCGACCGCGTGCTCGGCCGCGAGCGCGTCGGCGCGCGCGTCGTGCTCGCGCGCACGCTCCTCGCTGCGGGCGGCGCGGTCGAGCACTTCGCGGCGGACGGCGTCGGTGGATGCCGTCCAGGCCGCGGCGCGCTGCTCGTGCGCCTCCGCGCGCTCGTCCAACGCCAGCGCACGGAGCTCGGCGATCTGGGCGCGGATCTCGAGCACGACCAGGCCGCCCGGGGGCGCGCTGCCCACGCCGGCGGCGGTCTCGTGCCGGGCGGCGCGATGGCGCGCGGCGGCCGCGCGCCGGCCGGCCGCGCTCTCGCGAAGCGCGAGCGCCTCGTAGCGGTCGCGGTCGGCCGCGCCGTCCCGCCCGTCGGGCGGGCCGCTGTCGACGGCGCCCTGGCCCTCCGCCCGGTCCGCCTCCTCGGCGGTCAGCGGCCTGGCGATGTTCTCGAGCGACTGCTGCTCGGCGCGGACGCCGAAGCGCAGCTCCGCCAGGCCGCCGATCGCCATCGCGGCGGCGCCGATGAAGAAGCCGGTGGCGACCTTGGTGGCGTCGCCGGTGTGGATGAGCGCGCCGAAGACGACCGGGCCGGCGATGCCGCCGACGGCCGTGCCGACCGCGTAGAACAGCGCGATCGCGAGCGCACGGGTCTCCATCGGGAAGACCTCGCTGACCGTCAGGTAGGCGGAGCTCGCGCCGGCCGAGGCGAGGAAGAACGCGGCGACGACGAGCGCCATGAACGAGACCGTGGTCAGGTGCCCCCCGCGCAGCAGGATGCCGAGAAGCGCGACCATCGCGGCCGAGCCGAGGTACGTCCCGGCGATCATCGGGATGCGACCGACGGTGTCGAACAGGCGCCCGAGGAACAGCGGGCCGAGGAAGTTGCCGGCGGCGAACACGACGAACAGGTACGGCACGTGGCTCGAGCCGACGCCGAAGAAGTCGTGCAGGATCGTCCCGAGGTCGAACGTCACGGCGTTGTAGAGGAACGCCTGGCCGATGAAGAGCGCGAGGCCGAGCATCGCGCGGGTCGGGTAGCGGCGGACGATCGTCCGCGCGAGCTCGCGGAACGGGATCGCGTCGCGCTGGCGGACCGTGATCGGGTCGCCCGGCGGCGGGAGCTCCGCGCCGGTCTCGCGGCGCACCTCCTCCTCGATCTGGGCGACGATCCGCTCGGCCTCCTCCTCGCGGCCGTGGAGGAACAGCCAGCGCGGGCTCTCCGGGACGTGGCGGCGGACGACGAGGATGCCCAGACCGAGGATCGCGCCCGCGCCGAACGCCAGGCGCCAGCCGACGTCGCGCGGGAAGATCGCCGGGTCCAGCAGCAGGAGCGCGGCGAGGCCGCCGGCCGCCGCCCCGACCCAGAAGCTGCCGTTGATCGCGATGTCGACGCGGCCGCGGTTCTTCGCGGGGATCAGCTCGTCGATCGCCGAGTTGATCGCGGCGTACTCGCCGCCGATGCCCATGCCCGTGAAGAAGCGGCAGACGAAGAAGTACCAGGGGGCGAACGCGAAGGCGGTCAGGACCGTCGCGCCGATGTACAGCGCGAGCGTGACCATGAAGAGCTTCTTCCGGCCGTAGCGGTCGGTGAGCTGGCCGAAGAGCAACGCGCCGAGACAGGCGCCGGCGACGTAGAGCGCGGCGGCGAACCCGACGTCCGCGCTCGTCATCGAGATCCCGCTGCCGGCCTCCGTGAGGCGCGGGGCGATCGCGCCGACGATCGTGACCTCGAGGCCGTCGAGGACCCAGACGGTCCCGAGGCCGATCACGATGCGCCAGTGGAACCGCGACCATGGCAGCCGGTCGAGGCGGCTCGGGATCTGGCTCGTGATCGTGCGGAACCGCTGCCCGCTCCGCGGCGCGGCGGCGGTCGACGAGGCGGTCACGGTGCTCATGGCTGGCGCTCCCGGGCTCCGGGGTACGGTGGTCTCGCATGCTGCGTTGCCGCCTTCTCGGCCACCGGTTCCGCTTCGCCGCCGACGGCGCGACGATGCGGTGGCGATGCGAGCGCGGCTGTGGCGCGGTCGGCGAGAAGCGCTACGCCACGGCGACGGAGGCCGAGCGCTACGCGCGGGGGTTCGAGCGCGAGCACGACTCCGCGGAGCGTCGGACCCCGCTCGGCGCGCTGCCGCTGCGCCTCTGGCGCGCGGCCCGCGGCGCGGCGGAGGACACCCGGCGCGATCGAGGCGTACGAGGATCTCGCTGACCCATCCACGGTCCGTTGAAGTAGGACCACCGGCTCCGCCGCCAACCTGGTTGCCCCGCGCCGCACGCGGTCTACCCACCGTTGGCGTGACCATCGGCACCTCCCTGTTCCTGATCGCCGTGGGCGCGATCCTCAAGTACGCCGTGACGGCCCACGTCGAGGGCGTCGACATCAACACCGTCGGGGTCATCCTGATGGTGGTCGGCGTCGTCGGGCTCGTCCTCGGCCTCGCGCTGATCCTGCGCGGGCGCTGGGCCACCCCGAGCCCGCCGGAGCTCCGGTGAGTCCGGCGCTCGACGGCGACGCACCGGTCGAGACCGCGGACCGCTCCGGCGCGTTCCCGCGGCTCGACGACGGCCAGCTCGCGGCGTTCGAGGCGATCGGCGAGCGCCGTCGCGTCCAGCGCGGCGACGTGCTCTTCCGCGAGGGCGACGCCCACTACGACTTCTTCGTGATCCTGTCGGGCAGGGTCGCGATCGTCGAGGGCTACGGCAGCGGCCGCGAGCGCACGATCGGCGTGCACGGCGAGCGGCGCTTCCTCGGCGAGCTGAATCTGCTCACCCGCCAGGCGGCGTTCCTGACCGCGGAGGTCATCGAGGACGGCGAGGTCCTCGCCGTGCCGCCCGAGCGGCTGCGCGAGCTCGTCACCCACGACACGAACCTCGGCGACCTGATCCTGCGCGCGTTCCTCCTGCGCCGGTCGGTGCTCATCGGGCTGGGGGCGGGCTTTCGCATCATCGGCTCGCGCTACGCGCCCGACACGCGCCGGATCCGCGAGTTCGCCGCGCGCAACCGGCTGCCGCATCACTGGATCGACCTCGAGAAGGACACGGACGCCGAGGCGCTGCTGCGCGAGCTCGGCGTCTCCCCCGAGGAGACCCCGGTGGTCATCTGGCGCGGGCGCGAGGTGCTGCGCAACCCGAGCAACGTCGAGCTCGCGAAGCTCTTCGGGCTGCCGCTCCCGCGCACCAAGGACGAGGTCTGCGACCTGATCGTCGTCGGCGCCGGGCCCGCGGGCCTCGCGGCGTCGGTGTACGGCGCGTCGGAGGGACTCGACACGGTCGCGTTGGACGCGCTCGCCACCGGCGGCCAGGCCGGGACGTCCTCGCGGATCGAGAACTATCTCGGCTTCCCGGCCGGCGTCTCCGGCGCCGAGCTCACCGACCGGGCCGTCCTGCAGGCCGAGAAGTTCGGCGCCGAGCTCACGATCCCGGCCCGCGCCACGTCGCTCGAGCAGCGCGCCGACCACTACGCGATCCGGCTCGATGGCGGCCAGGAGCTGCGGGCGCGCGCGATCGTGATCGCGACCGGCGTGCAGTACCGCCGGCTGCCGGTGCCGGGGCTCGAGGAGCTCGAGGGCACGAGCGTCTACTACGCCGCCACCTTGATGGAGGCCCAGCTCTGCCGCGGCGATCCGATCGCGGTCGTCGGCGGCGGCAACTCGGCCGGTCAGGCGGCGCTGTTCCTCACCGGCTCCGCGGCCCGTGTGGCCCTCATCGTGCGCGAGCCGGTGCTGACCGAGAACATGTCGCGCTACCTCGCCGACCGCATCGAGCGAAACCCGGATATCGACGTGCACCTGCACAGCGAGGTCCGCGAGCTGTGCGGCCGGGACGCGCTCGAGGCGCTCGTCGTCGAGGACCACCGGACCGGCGACCGCGAGCGCATCGAGGCGCGCGCGCTGTTCGTGTTCATCGGGGCCGCGCCGCACACCCAGTGGCTGGGCGAGAAGATCGCGCTCGACTCGGGCGGCTACATCCTCACCGGGCCGGACGCCTGCAACGGCGACACGTCCGACGACTGGGTCCCGCTGATGCTCGAGACCAGCCTCCCCGGGGTGTTCGCCGCGGGCGACGTGCGCAGCGGCTCGATCAAGCGGGTCGCCTCAGCCGTCGGCGAGGGCTCGATCGCGATCCGGATGGTCCACGAGCGGATCGGCGACCGCGCCCGGGGCGAGGCCGTCGTCCACACTCAGACGTAGGTCTCGTCGAAGAAGCACCAGCGCCAGTCCTCGCCCGGCTCGAACGACTGGACGATCGGGTGGCCGATGCGGTGCGCGTGCAGGCGCGCGTGGCGGCCCGGCGACGAGTCGCAGCAGCCGACGTGCCCACACGTCAGGCACAGCCGGAGGTGGACCCACGGCGTCCCGAGCGCCAGGCACTCCTCGCAGCCCTGGGGCGTCCGCGGCACGACGGGCCGGATCAGGTCTTGGTGGGTGCAGATTGCGGTCGCTCGCATGGCCCGGGGGATAGGCCGCGCAGCGCACGCTCCCAGTGCGGTCCGCACACCGCCGCGCGTGGTTGTCACCGGGGGCAGGGGATCTACCTCGAACGGCGATGCACGCGATCGCGCTGGCCGCGCAGGACCTCACCGGCGTACTCGGCCGGCCGTCGCAGCATGACCTGTTGGCGGCGCGGCAGATGCAGGCGATGTCGTTCGCCTTCCACATCCCGCTCGTGTGCTTCGGCATCGCCTTTCCGGCGATGGTGCTGTTCGTCGAGGGGCTGTGGCTGCGCACCGGCGACGCGACCTACCGCGACCTCGCCCGCCGCTGGTCGAAGGCGCTGGTGGTCCTGTTCGCGGTCGGCGTCGTCACCGGGACGATCCTGTCGTTCGAGCTCGGGCTCCTCTGGCCGAATTTCATGGCGACGTTCGGGTCGGTGTTCGGGCTCGCGTTCGCGATCGAGGGCTTCGCGTTCTTCACCGAGGCGATCTTCATCGCGATGTACGTCTACAGCTGGGACCGCGTCGGGCCTCGCGTGCACCTGGCGATGGGGCTGCCGATCGCGCTCGCCGGGATCGTCGGCTCGCTCATGGTGATCTCGGTCAACGGCTGGATGAACCACCCGACCGGATTCACCGTGAGCGGCGCGGGCGTGTCGGACGTCCACCCGTGGGCGGCGCTGTTCAACAGCCACCTCCCGTACGAGCTCGTCCACATGTACCTCGCGGGCTACATGGTCGCGGGGTTCATCGTCGCGGCCGTCTACGCGCGCGCGGTGCTGCGCGGGCGGGACGACCGCTACGTCCGGGCGGCGCTGGTCGTTCCGCTCACGGCGGCGGCGCTGGCCGCGCCCGCGCAGGTCGTGGTCGGCGACTGGGCGGGCCGGATGGTGGCACGGGACCAGACCCTGAAGCTCGCCGCCATGGAGGGCATCAGCCGCACGCAGTCCGACGCGCCCCTGCACATCGGCGGGATCTACGAGAACGGCGCGATGCACGCCAGCATCGAGATCCCGGGCCTGCTCTCGCTGCTCGCGTACCACGACGTCCACGCGCCCGTGGCGGGCCTCGACACCGTTCCGCCGGCCAATCGCCCGCCCGTCAACGTCGTCCACGTCGCGTTCGACGCGATGGTCGGCATCGGCACGCTCCTCGCGCTCCTCGGGATCGGCTGGCTCGTGCTCGCCGCGCGCCGGCGGCTGCCGCGCTCGCCGTGGTTCTACCGGGCCGTGATCGTGGCCGCCCCGCTGTCGCTCATCGCCCTGCTCGCGGGCTGGACGACGACGGAGGTGGGCCGGCAGCCCTGGATCGCGTGGCAGGTGATGCGGACCACCGACGCCGTCACCTCGGCCCGCGGGCTGCCGTTCGCCTACGCCTTCCTCGCGCTCGTCTACACCGGCCTGACGATCGTCGCCGTGTGGCTGCTGCGCCGCGTCGCGCGCGAGGAGCCCACCCGGATGCCGTCCCTTCCGGCCTCGGCTGCGCCGCGATGACGCTCCCCGACGTCTGCTCCTGGCTGATGGTCGGCGGGCTCACGGCGTACGCGTCGCTGGGCGGCGCCGACTTCGGCGCCGGGTTCTGGGACCTGGTCGCCGGCGGCCCGGAGCGCGGCGCGCGGGTGCGGGGCCTCGTGCAGCGGTCGATGGCGCCGGTGTGGGAGGCCAACCACGTCTGGCTGATCTTCGTCCTCGTCGTATTCTGGACCGCGTTCCCGTACGCGTTCGGCGCGGTGATGTCGGCGCTGTACGTGCCGCTGTTCCTCGCCGCGACCGGGATCATCCTGCGCGGCGCGTCGTACGCCATCCGGGGCCATGCGACGACGATCGGCGCGGCGCGCGTCCTCGGCGGGACGTTCGCCCTGTCGTCGGTCCTCACGCCGTTCTTCCTCGGCGCGGCGATCGGCGCCGTCGCCTCGGGCCGCGTCCCGCTCGCGGGCGCCGGGGCGCCGTTCTCGGCGTGGGTCCATCCCCTCCCCCTCCTCACGGGCGCGCTGGCGCTCGTCACCGGCACGCACCTCGCCGCCGTCTACATGGCCGGGGACGCGGCGCATCTCGGCCTCGACGACCTCCGGCGCGGCTTCCGCGCGCGGGCGCTCGTCACCGGCGCCCTCGCCGGCGCGCTGGCGATCGCCGGGCTGGCCGTCGTGCACGGGGACGCTCCGGCGCTCTACCACGGCCTCACGACCGGCGCCGGCCGCGTGTGCGTCGTCGTCTCGGCCGGAGCGGGCGTCGCGGCGCTCGCCCTCGTGGCCGGCGGCCGCTACGACGCGGCGCGCTTCAGCGCCGCGGTCGCCGTCGCCGGCATCACGATCGGCTGGGGCGTCGCCCAGCATCCGGCGCTGCTTCCCGGCCGCCTGACGGTGACACAGGCCGCGGCGCCGCACGCCACGCTCGTCGCCCTGCTGGTGAGCGTCGCGGTCGGCCTCGCGATCATCGGCCCGTGCCTCGTCGCGCTGTATCGCATGGCGCTCACCGGGGACGTCGGCGAGCGCTACCAGCCGCTCGGCGCCGGCCTGCGCCGGAGCGGCCGCGCCGTACGGGACCCAGCGCCCCGATGAGCCGCCGCGCGCTGTCGGCGCTGGTCGCCGTGTGCTTCCTCGCGGGCGTGGTGCTGATGATCGGGTTCGACGCCGCGGTCACCCGCGTCCTCGGGGTCGCGTGCCTGTTCGGCTTCGTCGCCGCCGGCCTGTTCCTGATCGCCGACCCCGTGCTGCTCTCGGGCGGGGCCGCCGACCGCGACCGTTGACCGGCGTGCGTGGCGTCCTACCCCTCGCGGAGGGCGCGAGAGAAAGGGAACGTGATGCCGAGCGTGGTGATCGATCGTCTCGAACCGCTGTCGAGCGCGCGGCGCGTGCGCATGTCCGACCTCGCCCGCGCGCGGGCGGCCGACCGCCTCGGCGGGCGCACCGTGTGGTGCGCGACCGCGCTGGCCGCCGGACGCGGCGCAGCGCACACGCTGCGCGGCTGCCTGACGGCCGACGGGTGCGTCGTCGCGGAGGAACTCGAGATCACGCCGGACGAGCCGTTCCGCGCCCTCGCCGCGAAGCTCGACCAGGCGCTGCGCCTCGCGAGCGCGCTGGCCTCGCCGACCGGGTTGGGCCGTGAGCCGGGCCGGCTCGGCCGGCGCGAGCATGCCGAGTACGCCGAGGGCGCGCGCGACGGCGAGGCGCTCGCCGGCGACAGGGTCGAGCCCGGCGACGTCGTCGTCCTCCACGACGCGCTCACCGCCGCGCTGGGCGAGGCGCTCCGCGGCCGCGGGGCCCACGTCGTCTGGGACGTGCCGCTGGGCACGGCCCCGGCCGGCGTCGCCGTCGCCGCGACGTGGGAGTTCCTGCACCCGCACGCCCGCGCGATCGACGCGGTCGTCATGAGCTGGACCGACCGAGAGGAGCGCGCGTCGGGGATCGAGCACATCGCGGCCGCGATGCCCTCGCCCGCGCTGCTGGCGACGAAGGAGGTCCCGGCCTCCGGCGCGGACGCGCAGCGCCTGCACAACCGTGGATGGAGCACGCTTCTCGCCGACATCGTCGACCGCGACCGCGGCGAGTCGGTCGGCGGGACGCGCCACGCGCGCCCGGCCGTCCCGGCGCGGTAGCGCCTCGGCCGCACGTCAGCCCAGCTCGCGCGCGCGGCAGGCGAGCTGGAGCAGGAGCAGGTCGTCCGGGTTTCCCTCGTCGACGTCGAGCAGCTCGAACGCCTGGCGGATGCGGTAGGCGACGGCGTTGCGGTGCAGGTTCAGCCGCTCGCCGGCGCGCGTCATCGACCCGCGTTCGTCGAGGTAGACGTGCAGCGTCGTGATGAGCCGCTCGGCCCGCACGCCGCCGAGCGCGACGAGCGGCTGCAGCACGGTCGTGACCGCCTCGCGCGCGGTGTCCGACGCGTACCACTCGATGAGCGTCCGGCGCAGGCCGGCACTGTCGAACGGAACGGCGGTGTTCGCCCGCTCCGACGTGCGGGCCGCGATCGTCGCCGCCTTGGCCTCGGCGACGGAGGCGAGAAGCCCCGACGGCCCGGCGTGCGACGTGCCGACGCCGCAGCGGATCAGCGTCGAGGGCAGCCGGCCGCCGATCGTCGCGAGGACCTCGTCCATGAGCTTCGCCACGCGAGCCGACGCGGTCGCGCCCGGGTCGTCGCGACGGCTGTTGACGAGGACGAGCGCGCCGCCGGTGCGTGCCCCGTGCCATGACCCGCCGGCCGCCCGCACGGCCTGCAGGGCCGCGTCGGCCAGCCGCACGCGCGCCTGGAACGCCTCGAGCTCCTCGCCCACCGGCGGATCGGCGAGCGCCTCGAAGTCGAGCTGCACGGCGACGTGCCAGCCGTCGATCGCCAGGCCGAGCGCTCGGGCCCGGTGCACGACCTGCGCGCGCGTCTGCGGGGTCGCGTTGAGCAGATCGGTGAGGACCTCGTCGCGGGACTGCGCCGGGAGCTCGTCGGCGCCGTCGTTCCGCCCGCGCGCGGCCACGTTCGCCGCTGCGGCGTGCAGCACGATGTCCAGGGCGGCGGCCATGTCGCCCTCCTGCGCCGGGGCCGTCAGCCACCCGTCCGGCTGGCCGTCGCGGAGGACCGGACGGCGCGGACCGGCGCCGGGCTCGGCCGCGACCATCGCGATCGTCACCCCGACGGCGGCGCCGGCGCTGCGGAGCAGGCCGTCGGTGTCGCCGCCTGCGGCCGGGTGGGCGTCGATCGCCCGCAGCGCGGTGTGCGCCCGGAGGAGGGCGACCTCGGCGTCGCCGGCGAGCTCACGGGCGATCGCGACGGCGAGCGCGGAGAGGTCGATCTCGTCGCCCGTGCCGAGCAGCGCGATGCCCGAGCGATCTGCGACCGCGGCGGCGGTCGGCGTGATCCGGGCGACGTCCCGCGCGGTCAGGACGAGCGCAGCGACCCGGCGGCTGCGCGCCACCCGCAGGGCGACGTCGAAGCGGTACGTGTTCGCCGCCTCCGACGCCGCTCGGGTGAGCAGGACGAGGGCGTGCTCGGGCACGGCCCGCAGGTCGGCGAGGTCCTCTATCAGCGCGAGGCGCTCGACGACCGGGTCCGTGCGCGGCCGCGACACGTACCCGAGCAGCGGCTCGAGCGCGGGCGATGCTACGAGCCTGCGGAGCGAAGCCACGCCCGTATGCTAGGTGGCGCGGAGCCGCTTGTGACCGTGGACCGTCCGCGACTCGATGCCCCCAACCTCCCGGCCCTGGCCGCGGGCTGCGCGGCCATGGGCGCCGGCGGCGGCGGCGACCCGGACCTCGCCCTGACGATGGCCCTCCGGGCGGTCGCCGAGCACGGTCCCGTCCGCGTCGTCGGCCTCGACGATCTCGACGACGACGCGCTCGTCATGCCGTGCGGCATGGTCGGCGCGCCGACGATCGCCGACGAGCGCGTCTGGAGCGGCGACGAGGGCGCGACCCTGCTCGACATGGTCACGCGGCTCCACGGCCGCCCCGTCCAGGCGCTCATGCCGTTGCAGATCGCCGGCGCCAACGGCGTTCTGCCGGTCACCTGGGCGGCGCGCCTCGGGCTGCCGCTCGCGGACGCCGACGGCACGGGCCGGGCGTTCCCGGAGTTGCAGCAGCACGCCATGCACCTCGGCGGCGTCGCGGCCGGACCGATCGTGCTCACCGACGGGCGCGGGAACACGATCGTCATCCACCTCGGGGACGACGCGTGGGCCGACCGCCTGTCGCGCTCGGCCGCCGCGAGCCTGGGCGGCGTCTGTGCGGCCGCGCTGTACGGCATGCCCGGCGCTCTGGCGCGGATGACGGCGATCCGTGGGTCCGTCACGCGCGCGCTCGCGCTCGGGACGGCGATCGTGGAGGCCGCGGCCGACGAGCGCCTCGCCGCCGTCGTCAGCGGCACTCGACGCGCGCGTCCTCATCCAGGGAACGGTCGTCGAGATCGACCGCGCGGCCGGCGACGGTTTCACGCGCGCGACCGCGACCGTGCAGAGCGCGGGCTCCGGCCCGCGGCGCCGTCTGCGCCTCGAACTGCAGAACGAGTACCTCCTCGCCCTCGAGGACGGGGCGCCGCGCGCGATGGTGCCCGACCTCGTGTCGGTGCTCGCGGCGGAGTCGTGCGCGCCGGTCCTCACCGAGGGCCTGGGGTTCGGGCAGCGTGTCACGGTGGTGGCGTCCCCGGCGCCGGACGTGTGGCGCTCCCAGCCGGCGCTCGCGCTCGTCGGGCCCGCGTCGTTCGGCTACGACCTCGACTACACCTCGATCACGGACGGCAAGCGCGATGCCGGCGGCTGAGCTGCGCGTGGCCGTCGACCTCGGCGTCACGAACGTCGACGCCGTCGCGCTGGACGCGGGCGACCACGTGGTCGCCCGGGTCAAGGTCCCGCGCCGCCGGGACGCGGAGGCCGACGTCCACACGGCGCTCAGGCAGATCACGGCGCACCACGGCGTCGCGCCGGCCCGGATCACCCGCGCGATGCTCGGCTCCCGGGCCGCGCTCGAGGCGGTGGTCGCGCGCCGCGGGCTGTGCCGCACGGCGGTCGTGCGCATCGGCGCGCCGCTGACGACGGCGGTGCCGCCGCTCGCGACCTGGCCTGACGACCTGCGGGCCGCGGTCTCGGGCGGCGAGGCGATAGTCCGGGGTGGCGCGCGCTTCGACGGCCGCCCGGCCGAGCCGCTCGACACCGAGGCCCTCGCGGCGTTTCTCGCCCGCGTGGCGGGGGACGTCCAGGCGGTCGCCGTGACGAGCGTCTTCTCGCCCGTCGCCCCCGAGCAGGAGCTCGCCGCCGCCGATGTCGCCCGCCGCGAGCTGGGCGCGGGCGTGCCGGTCTCGCTCAGCCACGAGATCGGCTCGCTCGGCCTGCTCGAGCGCGAGAACGCGACCGTGCTGAACGCGGCGCTCGTCGGGGTGGCGGCGGAGCTCGCGGCCGGGATGCGTCGCGCGCTCGAGCGGCGCGCCATCGACGCCGACGTGTTCCTCGGCCAGAACGACGGCACGGTCATGACGCTGGAGCACGCGCTGCGCTTCCCCGTTCTCATGATCGGCAGCGGGCCGGCGAGCGCGATGCGCGGGGCGGCGTGGCTGAGCGGCGTGACCGGCGGCGTCGTCGTCGACGTCGGCGGCGCGAGCGCGGACGTCGGACTGCTCATCGACGGTTACCCGCGCGAGGCTCCGCCGCCGGTCCGCGTCGCGGGCGTGCGCACGAGCTCCCGTATGCCGGAGGTCATCACCCTCCCCTTCGGCGGCGGGACCGTCGTGCGACCGGACGGCGACGGCGGCGCTCCGGTCGTCGGTCCGGCGAACGTCGGCCGCAGCCTGACCGAGGCGGCGCTCGTCTTCGGCGGCGAGACGGCCACGCTGACCGACGCCGCGGTCGCCGCCGGGCGCGTCGAGGTCGGCTCGCACGGGCTGACGCTGCGCGAGCGGCGCATGCTCGCCGGGGCGCTCGACGGCGTCGACGCGCAGCTCGCGCACGCGGTCGACCGCATCCAGGGTTCGCGTCCCGAGGTCGCGCTCGTCGTCGTCGGCGGCGCCGGCGGCCTCGTGCCCGGCGACCTCCCCGGGGTCAGCGAGGTCATCGTGCCCGCCGACGGGGCGCTGGCGAACCCGATCGGGCTCGCCATCGCGCCCGCCGGCGCGCAGGCGCACCGGATCTGCCAGAACCGCTCGGAGCAGCGCGACCGTGCGGTCGCGGAGGCGCGCGAGGAAGCGATGACGCGGGCCATCCACGCGGGCGCCGACCCCGACCGGGTCGCCGTCGTCGAGGTCGCCGAGATTCCGCTCGCGTACATGTTCGACCCGGCGATCCGCATCAGCGTCAAGGCGGCCGGGCCGCGGATGTAGGCGGCCCGGCCCCGGACCGGCCGCGCGTGGCTACGCCCAGAGCCGGACGGTCAGCCCGTCGTCGGCGCGGATCACCTCGAGACGAGCGGTGCTCTGGCGGGCGATCCAGAGCCCGGCGCCGCGGTCGCCGCCGTCGGCCCCGGGGGGCAGGTAGCCGGCGAGCGGATCGTCGAAGCCGGGGCCGTCGTCGGTGATCTCGCAACGCGAAGCCGTCGCCGGCACGCCCGGCGCGGACCCCCGGGCGACCGTCCGCGTACCGCCGCGCGTTCGCGAGCACCTCGTTCGCCGCGAGGACCATCCCGGCGATGGCCTCGGCCGGCACGCCCGCGGCGCGCATCTCCGCGGTCAGCGCGCGCCGGAGCCCGCTCGCGCCGTCTCCGGTCTCGAACGCCCGCAGTCCGTGGAGCGGTTGCGCCGCGGGGGTGTGTGCGCGCACGACCTCCGCGGGGTCGCCGAAGTCGGCGTTGGGCCCGCCGCCGCGGATGCGCGGGTGGGTCCGGCGCGCGGCCTCGAGCACGCGATCCGGGAGGACGCGGCCGTCGTAGCCACAGAGGATGGATACCGGCTGGTGGTCGAATGCGCGGTTCAGGATCGCGTCGTAGGCGATCCACGCGTCGCACTGCGCCTCGGACTCGAGCGTCGGCAGTTCGCCGAAGAGGCGGACGCGCGGGGCGCCGTCCCGCACGAGCGTCCGCACGCTCGTGTCGTAGTCGGCCAGCGCCGCCTCGGGCCGGGTGTAGTGCCCGGCGAGGTCGATCCACGTGACGTCGTCCGCCCGCGGGCCGAGCGCTTCGCGCACGATGCCGAGCTTCCGGGCCTCGAGCACGGTGACCACCGCGTCGCCGGCCTCGAGGCCCTCCGCGAGAAACACGGTCGCGTCGTCCGCGAGCCGCTCGTCGTCCTCGTAGAGGAGCAGCTCGTGGCGCAGGCCGCTCATGCGCTCAGGCGACGGAGAGCTCGACGTCGGGGTCGGTGTCCCAGGCGAGCATCCGGAGCATGCGCTGGACGGGCGCCGACGCGCCGGAGATCATCAGCCGCTGGCCCTTGTGCCCGCGCAGCGCCCGCATGCCGGTCACGTCGACGAAGTCGAGGCCCGCCAGGTCCAGGTACAGCGGGCCGTGGAAGTGGGCGTCGAGGACAACGGCGAGGGCGTCTGCGCACTCGAAGTCGAGGTCGCCCGTGAGGCGCAGCACGCGGCCCTCGTCGCTGCGCGCGCCCGAGAGCGTCCCGGTGCGCGACAGCGCCGCGAGCTCCGGCGACAGGTCGACCTCGTGCGCGGCGGCGACGTCGGACAGCGTCGCGGGCCCGAGCGGCCCGCCGGCGCTGTACTGGCACAGGGTGACGAGGCCGGCGTGCTCCATGAGCTCGGCGAGACGCCGCTCGTACTCGGCGAGGCGCTCGTGGCCGGGCAGCGACGCGTCGACCCACCCCATCTCGCCCGTTAAGCTGAGCGCGGGGTAGCCCTCGGCGAGCGCGCGATCGCGTTCGTCGCGCGCCGTGAGGAGCATGCGCTCGACGTCGAAGTGGCCCTGCGGCGCGTAGGCGGCGCGCGCCGGGCGGACGTCGAGCTGCCCGCTCGCGATCGCGGCTTCCACGCGGTCGTCGTCCGCCGCCAGCTCCGCGACGAGCGTCTCGGGATCGCGGTCGCAGAGGTAGATGGTCTTGTCCCCGCGCGTGAGCGCCGCGGAGACGAAGGCCGTCGCGATGCGCCTCCGGTCGCCGGCGTGGGCGAACCGGCAGCAGGCGTGCTCGCCCGGGCGTACCGCGGCGCAGGAGTCAGTGATGGGCATCAGTGGGGCCTGACCCCCAACGGTAGGCCCTGTGGCCGCCGAATCAAGGTCAATCGTCGGACAACTCGTCGCAGATCGCGTCCGCCGCCTCGCGGGCGACGCGCGCGGACGCGAAGTCGCCGACCTTCGCGAAGTCGCGCGCCCAGGTCACCTGGCGCTCGAAGGCCAGTCGCAGCTGGTCGTACGCGCCGCGGCCGGCGGGCGGGAACTCGTCCTGTGACCCGGTGGCGTGAGCGTTGTTCGGATATGAGTTGGTGGCCATGCCTGCCCAGGTAGGGCGAGCGGGGCAGGCGTCGTCGTCGCATCCGACAAAGCCGCACCGGGAACCGTGCGTCGCGCACGTCTCGATGCGCCGGCGGTGGCTGACGCTCCGCGATCCGGTGTCTGGCCGCATCGCTTGTGCGTCATGCACTGCTGGCGGGGGAGATTCGTCGAACGCGCCCAAGAATGGCACCGTCCCGCTCCCTACCGTCGAGCCAATGGCGGAGAACAGCGGGAAGGTGTGTCGCGAGGACCTCGTCGTCCCGGCGCAACGGAACGAGGCCGAGGCGCGCGAGGAGCTGGTGAAGGCGTACATGCCGCTCGTGGGCGCGGTCGCGCGGGACTTCCGACACGCGCGCGCCGTCGACCGGGCCGAGCTCATGCAGCAGGGCGTGGTCGGGCTCCTCAGGGGGCTCGAGCGCTACGACGCGTCGCTCGGCACGCCGTTCTGGGCCTACGCCTCGTGGTGGGTGCGCCAGGCGATGCAGAGGCAGGTCGCCGAGCTGTCCGGCCCCGTGGTGCTCTCCGACCGCGCGCTGCGCCAGCTCGCGCGCGTCCGCGACGCCCGCCGCTCGTTCATCGCGGCGCACGGACGCGAGCCGTCGGTCGCCGACCTCGCCGCGCGGGCCGGCCTGACGACGGACCACGTGCACTGCCTCGTCGGCGCGGAGCGCCCGTCGCGCGGCCTCGGCGAGCCCGTGGGCGACGACAGCGGCGCGTCGTATGAGGACTTCCTCGCCGACCCCCGCGCCGAGGACGCCTACGACGACGCCGCGTGGCGCGCCGAGGTCGAGCAGGTGCCGGCGCTGCTGGCCTGCCTCGACGACCGCGAGCGCTTGGTGGTGCAGGCGCGCTACGGCGTCGGCGAGGCCCCGCGGACGCTGCGCGAGCTGTCGGTCGTCCTCGGGCTGAGCGCCGAGCGCGTCCGGCAGATCGAGCAGTGCGCGCTCGACCGGATGCGCGAGCACGCGCGCGGCTTCGACGCGCTCGCGCCGGCCGATGCGGCCCTCGCCTGAGGCGAGGCGCGCCCCGCGCCTCTGGGTCAGATCGCGCGCCAGCGGTGGCCGGGCAGCAGGATGCGGTCGACCCCCGCCGGCCCGGCCGATCCGGCGGGGTACGGAGTCGGTGCCTCGGCCGACGACTCCCAGACCTCGAGCACCGGGTCGATGATCCGCCACTGGGCCTCGACCTCGTCGTCGCGGGCGAAGTGCGTCGCGTCGCCGCGCAGCGCGTCGAGGATCGGGGGCTCGTAGGCCTCCGGCGACGGCGACGAGAACGACGTGCCGTAGAGGAACTCCATGTTCACCGGCGTCAGCCGCATCTTCGTCCCCGGGATCTTCGCCGCGAGCTGCATCGATACGCCCTCGCTGGGCCGCAGCGTCAGCACGAGCGTGTTCGGCCTGACGCCCACCGATCCCTCCTGGGCGAAGCCGAGGTGCGGCACCGGGCGCAGCGTGATCGCGATCTCGGTGACCGTGCGCGCCAGGCGCTTGCCCGTGCGGAGGTAGAACGGCACGCCCGCCCAGCGCCAGTTGCCGACCTCCAGGCGCAGCGCCGCGAAGGTCTCGGTGCGCGAGTCCGGCGGGACGCCCTCCTCCTCGGTGTAGCCGGGCACCTCGAGGCCGCCGACGACGCCCCGCGTGTACTGACCCCGGGCGGCCATGCTCGGGACGTCGTCCGGCGCCGCGGCCATGACGCTGCGAAGGACCTTGACCCGCTCGTCGCGCACCTCATCGGCACTGATCCGCCCCGGCGGCTCCATCGCGACGTGGCAGAGCAGCTGCAGCATGTGGTTCTGGATCAGGTCGCGGATCGCGCCGGCGCTGTCGTAGCAGCTCGGCGCGGGTGCCGATCCCGAGGTCCTCGGCGGCGGTGATCTGGATATTGTCGATGTAGTTGCGGTTCCACAGCGGCTCGAACATCCCGTTGGCGAAGCGGAACGCCATGATGTTCTGGACCGTCTCCTTGCCCAGGTAGTGGTCGATGCGGAAGACCTGCTGCTCGTCGAAGACCGACAGCACCTGGCGGTTGAGCTCCACGGCCTCCTCGAGCGTCGTCCCGAACGGCTTCTCGATGATCACCCGCACATCGGCGCCCTCGACCCGGTGCAGGCCCTGCTCGCCGAGCTTGCCGACGATCACCGGGAAGAACGCCGGCGCCGTCGAGAGGTAGAAGCAGCGCTGCAGGCGCTGGTCGGCCTCCTCGTCGAAGGCGTCCATGACTCGAGCGAGCGCGGCATACAGCTCGCTCTGGTCGAACGTGCCGGCCACGTACCTCGCGTTCTCGAACAGCCGCGTCAGGACCGCGTCGTCGGGCTCGCGACGCGAGTACTTGCGCACCGCCTCGGTCGCCATCGCGCGGAACTCGTCGTCGCTCATCGCCGAGCGCGAGATGCCGACGAGGCCGAAGCGCTCGGGCAGCAGCCCTTCGTGCGCGAGGTTGTAGAGCGTCGGCAGGAGCTTGCGACTGGCCAGGTCACCCGTCGCACCGAAGACCGCGAGCGTCGTCGGCCCGACGCGGGCGCGTACGTCGTCGGCGACGAACGGGTCGGACAGGACCGCGGTCATCGGTGCGCGTCAACGGGGCGCGTCCGGGCCGCCCTCAGCGGCCGTCGACCGGCGTCGCCCCGGGGTGGTGCTCCTCGAGGATCGCGTCGACCTTCCGCGCGAGGCGGATCTCGGCGATCGTGAAGCCCGCGTGGTGGAGGTTGGCGATCGACAGCCTGACGCGGTTGTTCGCGAAGATGCACATGTCGGGGCGGCGGTGGTAGTCGACCGCGGCGCCCGCGACCCGCTCGACGAACGCGAGCGCGTCTTCGAAGTCCTTCATCCGGATGGTGCGCACGAGCGCCCCGCCGTCGCGCCGCCAGCCCGGACGCTCCGACAGCGCGCGGGCGACCTCCTCGTCGGTGACCAGTCCGCCGCTCATGCAGGCTCCACGAGGCCGTAGTCGCCGTCGCGCCGGAGGTAGAGGACCTTGCCGCGACCCTCGTCATCCGCGTCGCCGAAGTACAGGAAGCGGTGGTCGACGAGATCCATCTCCTCGCGCGCCTCCGCAAGCGCGAGCGGGCGGTCGTAGCGGCTCGGCGTCGGGACGACGACGTCGTCCTCATCGGCGAGGACGCTGCCCGGCGGGAACAGCAGCCCGAGGCGCCCGTCGTCGCGGTGGTGGACGACGACCGCCTCGTCGGTCCGGACGTGGCGGAACAGGAGGAACACGACCTCGAGGGCGACGAGCTCGTCGATCGCGTCGAAGGTCGCGAGCGGCACGTCGACGTAGGTACGGCGCTTCACGATCTCGCGCTCCTCCGGGGGCTTCATGCTGACGCCGCGCACGGGGTACGAGGGCGGCAGGGGGGCCGTCGCCGACCACGCGCGGCTCGTTGCGCCGGGCGACGCCGGCGCCGGCGATCCGCAGCACCTGGCGGCGCAGGGCCTCGGCCGCCTCGGAGGCCGCCTGGGTCGCGGCCCGGCCCGTCGTGTGCGCGGCGAGCAGCCGGCCGTCGAGCAGCACGGTCGCGTCGACCGCGTACGGCTGCGCGGCGTGCGTGCGGCGAACGGTGAGGCGGGCCGAGCGGAGCGGCCGGTCGACGTAGCGGTCGAGATGCGCCATCGCCCGGCGCGCGGCGTCGAGGTCGCGGCGCGGGATGCGCCCGTCGGTACGGACCTGGACGGTGATCATCACCGACGATCGGTAGGACCGCTCGAGGCCGTCACAAGGTCGACGCGCGCCCGCGCGACGGATCGCCCCCGCGCTTGACCGCCTCTCCCGAGGGCCTACTCACCGTGGTGCAGACGCAGCGCCCCTCCCTCCGCGCCCCACGGCACTCATCTGCCCAACGGGCCTGACACGGAGAACCTCCCCCGCGCGTTGGCGGGCCGGCGGCCTGCGTCGCAGCGCGGTCGCCCGCGAGCGAGCGGCGGTTTCTCCTCCCCCCTTTCGCCGCGGGCGATCGCCCTCCCCTCGATCGGACCCGGACCCCTCGATCGGAACCGGACGCGCGACGGCCCCGCCCGGCGGGGTCGCCGCCGGGCGGGGCCGCTTGCGGCGCCGTCGCGGGGCCGTCAGTGCGTCTCGGCGCCGGCAGCGTCGGGCACATGCTCTTCGACCCAGCGGCGCAGTTTCGCCTCGGGCACCGCGCCGACGAGGCGGTCCACCTCGCGGCCGTCGGCGATGAGCACGAGCAACGGAATCCCCTGGACGTCGTAGCGCCCGGCGATGTCGGGCGCCTCGTCCGTGTTGAGCTTCACGACCTTCAGGCGGCCGGGCATGCTCCGGGCGACGCGCTCGACGATCGGGGAGACCATCCGGCACGGTCCGCACCACGGGGCCCAGAAGTCGACGAGGACCGGGATCGTGGCGTGGATCGCGGCGTCGAACGTCTCGCGGTCGGCGTCCGCGATCCACGGCAGTGGGTTGTGGCAGTGCCCGCACCGCGGGACACCCTCGGCGGCGACCGGGACGCGGTTGCGCTTCCCGCAGTGCTCGCAGGTGACGATCGCCGCCTGGGTGGTGGCCATCGCGTCGACCCGACCCTCAGGCGGCGGCGGTCGCGCTCTGGGCGTTCCCGGCCTCGGTCGCACCACCGTCGCCGGCGCCGCTCGTGGCCGTGCCCTCGCTCGCGGTGCCGTCGATGGCGCGGTTCTGCCCCGAGCCCGGGTGGATCTCGACGCGGTGGGGCTTGGGCTGCTCGGGCCGCGGAATGGCCATCGTCAGGACGCCGTCGGCCATCGACGCGTCGACGGCGTCGGGGTTCAGCCCGCCGGGCACGCGCAGGGAACGCTCGAAGCGGCCGAAGCGCCGCTCGATGTGGCGCCAGACGCGCTGCTCGCCGTTGCCCTCCTCCTGGTACGGGAACGGGCCGCTCGCCGCGCACGGTGAGCGTGTCGTTCTCGAGGTCGATCTCGAGGTCGTCGGTCGTCAGCCCGGGCACGTCCATGTGGATCGTGACGCCGCGGTCGGTGACGATCACGTCGGCCGGCGGGATGAACGCCGCCGGGGCGTTCTGTCCGGCGATGAAGCGGTTGATATCGCGCAGCCATGGCGCGAACGGCTCCATCATCGTCATGCCTGCTCCTTTCTGTCGGGATCGATGGACGGCCGTGGCGGTAGGTCCGGTGCGCATGCCGTCAAGGCGCGACGCGGCCCTGGCGGAGAGGCCCGGTTCCGGCGCCCGCCGCGCGGCAACTTGACGCCCGGACGGGGCGCCCTACCTCACTGTCGTGGCTGCGCCGAGGCGGCGTGCGCCGGCCGTGCCCGAACGGGGCGCGGCCATCGAAGCCGGAACCCGGAACGGAGGAGAAGGTCATGGCGAAAGCGGTGGGCATCGATCTCGGCACGACCAACTCGGTCGTCGCCGCCGTGATGGAGGGCGGCAGCGCCGAGGTCATCCCGAATGCCGAGGGCGGCCGCACGACCCCGTCCGTGGTCGCGTTCACGGAGGACGGCCAGCGCATGGTCGGACAGGTCGCCAAGCGCCAGGCGATCCTGAACCCGGAGGCGACGCTCTACTCGGTGAAGCGCTTCATCGGCCGCAAGTGGGGCGAGGTGGACGAGGAGGCCAAGATCGTCTCCTACAAGGTCGTCCGCGGCGAGAACGATGCCGTCCGCTTCGAGGTACGCGGCAAGCAGTATGCGCCCGAGGAGATCTCCGCGCTGATCCTCCGCAAGCTGGCCGAGGACGCCGGCAAGTTCATGGGCGAGCGGGTCACCGAGGCCGTCATCACGGTGCCGGCGTACTTCAACGACGCGCAGCGCCAGGCGACGAAGGACGCCGGGCGGATCGCCGGCCTCGAGGTCCTGCGGATCATCAACGAGCCGACCGCGGCGGCCCTGGCCTACGGGCTCGACAAGAAGGGCTCCGAGACCGTGCTCGTGTTCGACCTCGGCGGCGGCACGTTCGACGTATCGCTCCTCGACGTCGGCGACGGCGTGGTCGAGGTGCGCTCGACGAGCGGCGACGGACACCTCGGCGGCGACGACTTCGACAAGCGCATCGTCGACTGGCTCGCGGAGGAGTTCAAGCGCGACCAGGGCATCGACCTGCGCAACGATCCGCAGGCGCTCCAGCGCCTGTACGAGGGGGCCGAGCGCGCGAAGGTCGAGCTGTCGTCGACGACGACGGCCCAGATCAACCTGCCGTTCATCACCGCCGACGCCGCCGGGCCGAAGCACCTCAACATGACGCTTCAGCGGTCGAAGTTCGAGCAGCTCACGGCCGACCTCATCGAGCGCTGCCGCGGCCCGGTCCAGCAGGCGCTCTCGGACGCGAAGCTGACGGCCGACGACATCGACGAGGTCATCCTCGTCGGCGGCTCGAGCCGCATCCCGGCAGTCCAGGAGCTCGTGCGCCGGCTGACCGGGGGCAAGGACCCGAACATGTCCGTCAACCCCGACGAGGTCGTGGCGATCGGCGCCGCGCTGCAGGCCGGCGTGCTCAAGGGCGAGGTCGAGGACGTCGTGCTGCTGGACGTCATCCCGCTCTCGCTGGGCCTGGAGACGATGGGCGGCGTGATGACGAAGGTCATCGAGCGCAACACGACGATCCCGGCCCGGCGGACGGAGGTGTTCTCCACCGCGGAGGACAACCAGACGGCGGTCGACATCGTCGTCCTCCAGGGCGAGCGCGAGCTCGCCTCCGACAACCGCCAGCTCGCGCGCTTCCGGCTCGAGGGCATCCGCCCCGCGCCGCGCGGCACGCCGCAGATCGAGGTCACGTTCGACGTCGACGCGAACGGGATCCTCAACGTCTCCGCGCGCGACAAGGACACCGGCGCCGAGCAGCAGGTCACGATCAGCGAAACGACGAACCTCGACCAGTCCGACATCGAGCAGATGGTCCGCGACGCCGAGGAGCACGCGTCGGAGGACCGTCGCCGGCGCGAGGAGATCGACGCCCGCAACGAGCTCGACATGCTCGCCTACCGCGTCGAGCAGCTCGTGAACGAGCTGCAGGACGGCCTGCCCGTCCACGAGAAGGCGCGCGCGGAGCAGGTCGTCGCCGACGCGCGGCAGGCGATCTCCGAGCAGGCCGGCCTCGACCGGGTCCGCCCGCTGATCGCCGACCTGCAGCAGCTGCTGGCGGCGCTCCCGGCGAGCGCGGCCGCCGCGCAGCCGGCGGGCGGCAGCGGCAACGGCGCCGGCGACGGCGCCGGCCCCGAGGGCCCGAGCGAGAGCCGACGACGAGGAGGTCGTGGATGCCGAGTTCACCCGGGACTGACCGCACCGAGCAGCGCGCGCCCGTCGCCGACGGCGCCCCGGAGCACACCGGGGCGCCGCCCGCCGACGGCGCGGCCCGCGAGCAGCGCCCCGACGACGGCCGCGACGAGCGCGAGCGTGAGCTCCGCGAGGAGATCGCCCGGCTCGACGACCGCTACAAGCGCGCGCTCGCCGACCTCGACAACTACCGCAAGCGCTCCGCGCGCGAGCTCGACCGCCGCGTCCAGGAAGCGCGCGACGCGCTCGTGCGCGAGTGGCTCGAGGCGATCGACAGCATCGAGCGCGCGGTGCGCATGGACGCGGACGGCCCGCTCGGCCAGGGCATGCGCGCCGTGCTCGAGCAGATGGAGGCGATCCTGGCCCGCCACGGTGTGCATCGCATAGGCGCCCCCGGCGAACCGTTCGACCCCGAGCGCCACGACGCCGTCGAGGTGCGCGAGACCGACGAGGTGCCCGAGCGGACCGTCGTCGACGTCCTGCGCGCCGGGTTCGCGGTCGACGGGCGCGTGCTCCGTCCGGCGCAGGTCGCCGTGTCGCGCCGGCCGCAGACCGGCAGCTGATGGCGGCAGTCGGCTCCCGCGACCACTACGAGGCGCTCGGCGTCCCCCGCGGGGCGAGCGAGGACGAGATCCGCCGGGCCTACCGGCGACTCGCGCGCCAGTACCACCCGGATGTCAACAAGGAGCCGGGCGCCGAGGACCGCTTCAAGGAGGTCTCCGAGGCCTACGAGGTCCTCCGCGACCCCGAGAAGCGCACCCAGTACGACCGCTTCGGGGCGAACTGGCGCGCCGCGCAGGAGGCCCAGCGCGCCGGGCGAGGCCCCGGACGCGGCCCCGGTGGCGGCGGCGGCGGGTTCGAGGGCTTCGGCGCGGGCGGCGACTTCGACGACGTCCGCGTCGAGTTCGGCGAGGGCGACATCGACGACCTCCTCGAGGGCCTGTTCGGCCGCGGCGGACGGGGCGGCGGCCGCGGGCGCCGCGGCGGCGGCTTCGACGGCTTCTCGATGCGCGGCAGCGACCAGGAGGCCGAGCTCGAGCTCACCCTCGAGGAGGCCGCGCGCGGCGGGCGGCGGCGCCTCTCGCTCGGGGACGGGCGCGACTTCGAGGTCGACATCCCGCGTGGCGTCCGCGACGGCCAGCGCATCCGGCTCGCCGGCGAGGGCGGGGCAGGCGTCGGCGGCGGCCCGACGGGCGACCTCTTCCTGCGCGTGCGCATCCGCCGGCACCCGCGCTTTCGGCTGGAGGGCCGCGACCTCTACGTCGACCTGCCGGTGACGCCGTGGGAGGCGGCGCTCGGCGCCGAGGTCGAGGTCGAGACGCTCGACGGCAAGGCCCGCGTGAAGGTCCCGCAGGGCTCGTCGAGCGGCCGGCGGCTGCGCCTGCGCGGGCAGGGCTACCCCGATCCGAGCGGCGGCGCGGGCGACCTCTACGCGACCGTCAAGATCATGGTCCCCAAGAAGCTGACGAAGAAGGAGCGCGAGCTGTTCGAGCAGCTCGCGAAGGTGTCGAAGTTCGACCCGCGGAAGGGGCGCTGAGCACCGCATGACGGCGACCCGGACGCCGACCACCACCGTTGCGCTGGTGCGCTGGACGGCCGGCCCGCGCGCGGGGGACACCCTCGACATCGACGCGCTCGCGAGCGAGTCCGGCCTGCACCCCGATGTCGTGCGGCGCATCGTGGACCTCGGCCTGCTGACGCCCGTCGGCGGGACGAGCGCGGCGCCGCGCTTCCACCGCGATGCCGCGGCGACGCTGGCGTGCGCGGCCCGACTGCGACGCGACCTCGGCGTCGGCTACGCCGGCGCGGTGCTCGCGTGCGAGCTGCTGGCACGCATCGACGGACTGGAGGCGCGACTGCGCCGGTACGAGCCGCGAGATGAACGCCCGAGGAGATGACATGGATCCGAACAAGCTGACCCAGAAGACCCAGGAGGCGCTCCACGACGCCCAGACCAAGGCGTTGCGCTACGGGCACACCGAGGTGGACAACGAGCACCTGCTCCTCGCGCTGCTCGACCAGTCCGACGGCCTCGCGCCGCGCCTGCTGGCGGGTGCGGACGTCGACGTCGACGCCCTGCGCGCGGCGCTCGAGGCGCACCTCGACGGCCGCCCGCGCGTCAGCGGGCCCGGCGCCGCGCCGGGGCAGGTCTACGTCTCGCGCGCGGTGAACCAGGTGCTCGACGCCGCCGAGCGCGAGGCCGATCGCCTGAAGGACGAGTATGTCTCCGTCGAGCACGTCCTGCTCGCGATGATCGCCGCCGGCCCGAGCACGCCCGTCGGGCGCATCTTGCACGATCAGGGGGTCACGCGCGAGCGCCTGCTCGACGTGCTCACCCGGGTCCGCGGCAGCCAGCGCGTGACGAGCGCGAACCCCGAGGTCGCCTACGAGGCGCTCGAGAAGTACGGCCGCGACCTCGTCACCGAGGCGCGCTTGGGGCGGATGGACCCGGTCATCGGGCGCGACGCGGAGATCCGTCGCGTCATCCAGATCCTCTCGCGCAAGACGAAGAACAACCCCGTCCTGGTCGGCGACCCCGGCGTGGGCAAGACGGCGATCGTCGAGGGCCTCGCCCAGCGCATCGTGCGCGGCGACGTCCCCGAGGGGCTGCGCGACAAGACGATCTTCTCCCTCGACATGGGCCTGCTCGTCGCCGGCGCGAAGTACCGCGGCGAGTTCGAGGAGCGCCTGCAGGCCGTCCTCGGCGAGGTCAAGGCGGCCGAGGGGCAGATCCTGCTGTTCATCGACGAGCTGCACACGGTCGTCGGCGCCGGCGCCGCCGAGGGCGCCATGGACGCGGGCAACATGCTCAAGCCCATGCTCGCGCGCGGCGAGCTGCACTGCATCGGGGCCACGACGCTCGACGAGTACCGCCGACACATCGAGAAGGACGCGGCGCTCGAGCGCCGCTTCCAGCCGGTGGTCGTCGACGAGCCGACCGTCGAGGACACGATCTCCATCCTCCGCGGACTGCGCGAGCGCTTCGAGGTCCACCACGGCGTCCGCATCCAGGACGCCGCGCTCGTCGCCGCGGCGACGCTGTCGCACCGCTACATCACCGACCGCTTCCTCCCCGACAAGGCGATCGATCTCATCGACGAGGCGTGCGCCGTGATCCGCACCGAGATCGACTCGATGCCCCAGGAGCTCGACCAGATCACGCGCCGCGTGATGCAGCTCGAGATCGAGGAGGCCGCGCTGCAGAAGGAGAACGACGCCGCCAGCGGCGAGCGCCTCGAGGCGCTGCGCAAGGAGCTCGCCGATCTGCGCACCGAGGCCGACGCGATGACCGCCCAGTGGGAGGCCGAGCGCCAGGCGATCAAACGCCTGCAGGCCTTGCGCGAGGAGATCGAACAGGTCCGCCGCGAGATCGAGGAGGCCGAGCGCTCCTACGACCTCAACCGCGCCGCCGAGCTGCGCCACGGGCGCCTGCCGGAGCTCGAGCGCCAGCTGCACTCCGAGGAGGCGCGCCTCGAGGAGAAGCGCAGCCACGACGCGCTGCTGCGCGAGGAGGTCACCGACGACGAGGTCGCCGAGGTCGTGGCGCGCTGGACCGGCATTCCGGTCGCGCGGCTGATGGAGGGCGAGCGCGAGAAGCTGCTGCGCCTCGACGAGGTCCTCCACGAGCGCGTCATCGGCCAGGACGAGGCGGTCCGGCTCGTCGCCGACGCCGTGATCCGCGCCCGCGCGGGGATCAAGGACCCGCGGCGGCCGATCGGCTCGTTCATCTTCCTCGGGCCGACCGGCGTCGGCAAGACCGAGCTCTCGCGCGCGCTCGCCCAGGCGCTGTTCGACTCCGAGGACAACACCGTCCGCCTCGACATGAGCGAGTACCAGGAGCGCCACACGGTCAGCCGCCTGATGGGCGCCCCGCCCGGCTACGTCGGCTACGAGGAGGGCGGCCAGCTCACCGAGGCCGTGCGGCGCAAGCCCTACAGCGTCGTGCTCTTCGACGAGATCGAGAAGGCGCACCCCGACGTCTTCAACACCCTCCTGCAGCTCCTCGACGACGGCCGCCTGACCGACGCGCAGGGTCGCACGGTCGACTTCCGCAACACGGTCGTCATCATGACGTCGAACATCGGCTCGGTGTACCTGCTCGACGGGATCGACGACCACGGCGAGATCCGCGAGGACGCCCGCGACCGCGTGATGGGCGAGCTGCGAACGGGCTTCCGGCCGGAGTTCCTCAACCGCGTCGACGAGATCGTCCTCTTCAAGCCGCTCACCCTCGAGGAGATCGAGCAGATCGTCGACCTGCAGTTCGCCGGCATCCGCGCCCGACTCGCCGACCGGCGTCTGACGCTCGAGGTCACCGGGGCGGCGCGCGCGCTCATCGCGCGCGAGGGCTACGACCCGGTGTACGGCGCGCGGCCGCTGCGGCGCTTCATCCAGCGCGAGGTCGAGACGCGGATCGCGCGGGCGCTGGTCGGAGGTGACATCCGCGACGGGGCGACGATCACCGTCGACGCCGAGGACGACGAGCTCGTCGTCGCCTGGCACAACCCCGAGGCAGAGGCGCCGGAGACCCGGGAGCCGGTGGGCGCGGCGGCGTGATCACGCCTTGACAGCCCGCCGCAACCTCCTACCGGCGGTAACACAACCCACGATGCGGGAGGTTTCCGTGACCGATCTCCAAGACGTCCAGAGCTGGCGGGGGAGGAAGATGATCGACCCCGACGGCGACACCATCGGAACGATCGAGGACATCATCCTCGACCGTCAGACCGGCGAGCCCGGATGGGCCGCCGTGAAGACGGGCCTGTTCGGGCTCAAGCACACCGTCGTGCCGATCCGCGATGCGCAGCCCACCGACGACGGCAAGGTCCGCGTCCCGCTGCCGAAGGAGAAGGTGAAGGACGCGCCGCGCGTCGACCCCGACGGCGAGCTCGACCCCGACGAGGAGCGCAGGCTCTGGGAGTACTACGGCCTGTCGGATTACGACGAATGGCAGGGCGACGACAAGACGCGCGCGCTCGCGCTGCCCGACGAGGACGAGGACCGCGACCGCCAGGAGGCGGCCGTCGAGGCGGCGGGGACGGCGGCAACGGCGCGCCGCGCGTCGTCGGCGTGCGGCTGCGGCGCGTGGTGATCGTCGCGGCGCCGGTCGGCGCACCGGACGACCGGACGAGCTGACCAGCACGCCCCCGGACACCGTGACGTACGACTGAACGGAGCGCCCCGTGAGCAAGCCCATCGTCGTCGGCTACGACCCGCGGCACGGCGACCGCGCCCCCGTCGACTTCGGGGTCGCGGTCGCCCGGCTCACGGGCGCGCCCCTCGTCGTCGCCGCCGTCCACGCCCGACCGCCCGTGCTGGCGGTCTCGGCCGGGCAGTCGCTGTCCTACGGCATCGTCGACGACGACCTCCTCGACGAGGCGCCCGAGGCGCTGCGCGACCGCGAGAGCGAGCTGCGGACCCTCGGCGTCGACGCCGAGGTCCGCGTGTGCCGCGGCGCGAGCGCCGCGAGCGCGCTGCATGCCCTCGCCGAGGAGGAGGACGCCGGCCTCCTGGTCGTCGGCTCCGATCGGCGGTCGGACCCCGGGCGCGTGCGCGCCGGGTCGACGGCGGGCCGGCTGCTGCACGGCTCGCCGTGCCCCGTCGCGCTCGTGCCGCGCGACTGGAAGGGGCACGCCGTGCAGACCGTGGGCGCGGCGTTCGTCGACAGCCGAGGAGGGGCGCGAGGCGCTCCGGGGCGCGCACGCGATCGCCCGGCGCGTCGGCGCGCGGCTGCGCGCGATCACGGTCGTGAAGCCGCGCCTCGCGGACGCGTCCGCGGCGGAGGCGACCACGCCCGCCCGCGACCGCCGCGACCCGGAGGACGTCGAGGGCGAGCACCGGCTCGCCGCGGAGCGCGCGCTGCGCGACACGGTCGACGAGCTCGGCGCGGACGTCCCGGTCGAGGTCGAGGCGCTGATCGGCGACCCGGTGGAGCTGCTCGTCGCGGCATCCGAGCACCTCGACCTGCTGGTGTGCGGCTCGCGCGGCTACGGCCCTCTGCGCGCGGTGCTCCTCGGCAGCGTGTCCGGCGCGGTCACGATGGCCGCCCGGTGCGCGGTGATCGCCGTTCCCCGAGGCGTCCGGACGTCGCTCGACGACCTCGCCGGACAGCCCTCCCGGCGACGCGACGCACGCGGCGCCGTCGCGCCCTCGTAACGCGGTGCCTCCGAGCGTTCGTCGCCGGCGCGAGACGGCTTGGCGCCGGGGATCGACGGCCTACCGCGACTGATGTGCAGGCACTTCGCTCACCCTCCCCGCCGCGCCGACCCGGTCTCGGCCGAGCGCCGCGAACGCCTGCGGCGCGACCGCGAGCTGTTCGCTCGGTACCACGACCCCTCGAGCCCGGTGGACCGCGACATGGTCGTCGCGCGCTTCCTGCCGCTGGCCCGCCGGCTCGCGGCGGGCTACGCCCACACGAACGAGTCGTTCGACGACCTCTTCCAGGTCGCCTGCCTGGGGCTCGTGAACGCCGTGGACCGCTTCGACAGCAGGCGCGAGATCGCGTTCTCGAGCTACGCCGTGCCGACGATCCTCGGCGAGATCAAGCGCTACTACCGCGACAAGACGTGGTCGGTCCGCGTCCCGCGCGAGCTGCAGGAATTCGCGCTCGGGATCGAGCGGGAGAGCGAGCACCTGACGGCGAGGCGTGGCCGGCCGCCGACGATCGACGAGGTCGCCGACGCCGTCGGCGCCCCGCGCGAGGCCGTCCTCGAGGCCCGCGGCGCGCTCGGCGCCTACCACGCCGACTCGCTCGAGGACTCGCGCAGCGGGGCGACGACGACGACGACCCGCTGCTGTCCGTCCTCGGCTGCGAGGAGGCCGGCTACGAGGGCGTCGAGCAGCGTGTCCTGCTGGACAGCATGCTCGGCTGCCTGACGCGGCGCGAGCGCGACATCATTCGACTCCGCTTCGAGGACGACCTCACGCAGGCGAAGATCGCCGAGTTGATCGGGAGTTCGCAGATGCAGGTCTCTCGCATCCTGCGCCGGTCGCTCGACCGGCTGCGCGAGGTCCTCATCGACGAAGCCACCGCGCGCGGGGTCGACGCCACCGCGCGCGGGGAGATCCCGCGCGCGGCGTAGCGAACGCGACCGCGCCGGCGGGATCAGCGTCTTGGCGAACTCGTGGAGATCCGCGATCGGGCTTGACCGGCCATCGCGCTTCAGCGCACCGCTTGGAGCTCGGCGAGCCGCGCCTCCCGCTTGTGGAGGTCGACGACCGCGTAGTGGCCCTCCGACGCGCGCCCCGGGGCGACGACCAGGCTGCGTCCGAGCATCTCGGACATCGGCTCGCCGCCGCAGACCACAACGCGCGGGCGGAACGTGCCGATCAGCTCGGCGACCGCGTCACTGCCGGGCCGCCCGAGCCCCTTGTGCTGCGGGGGCGTGTGGAACAGGAGCACGCGCTCGTGCTCGGGCCACTCGCGCAGGAGCTTGAGCCGGTAGTCGGCCTCCCAGCGCGGGTAGCGCAGCCGCTCGATCTCCTCGCGCGGCTCGTCCGGGTCGTCCGAGATCTCGCCGCCCAGCCCGGCGACGACGACGTCGCCCGGCGCCAGCGCGGCCGTGCCGTGCACGCCGTGCAGGTCGCCGAAGACGACCTCGACGTTGTGCGCCTCGCGCAGGTAGTTGGCGACCGGCGCGTCGTCCGGGCCCGGGATCCAGAAGACGGGACGGCGGGCTGCGGCGAGCGCGCCGAAGACCGCCCGCTGGCTCTCGGGCGAGGCGACGCCGGCGCCGAGGGTGCCCACGACGGCGATCGCCTGGGCGTCGTCGCGTTCGGCCGCCTCGACCACGGCGGCGATCGCTTCGGTGGATCCGCCGGGGTCGGCGGCGCAGACCAGGCGCGTCAGGCGGGCCATGGTGCGGGTGCGGGGTGGTGAAGATGGCTCATCCCGTGTGCGGGTAGGCCGCGGCGGGCCGCGGACCAGCCTCCGCCGACCCGGCCGCGCGCCTCCGCCTCCGCCGTGATGAGCAGAGCCTCCCGGGCCGCGGCGTCGCGGCGACCGGGAGGCGTTGACCGTCAGTCGGCGTGCGTGAGCAGCGGCGCGAGGGCGCAGCGCTCGATCTCGGCCTCATGGACCCACAGCGGCGGCCCGTCGATCGCCGCGTTGTCGACGAGGTAGAAGAGGTCGTCGCCGCTGCGCGTGAGTGCGAGCGCGGTGCCGTTGACCGCGCCCGCGGTGATCATGAGCGGCAGCGCGAGCGCGACGAGCGGGACGCCCGCGGGAGGCTGGTTCACGGGACGTCCGCCTCGTCGTCGTCGAGGCCGAGGAAGAGGTCGGCGTCCTCGACGTCGGTGTCGAGCGGATCGGCGTCGGGCTCGATCATGTCCGGGTCGTCGGGCGGGTTCTCCGACTGGGCGTCGCCGAGGGCGGCCTCGCCGAAGTGCTCGCGGATGCCGTGGCGGGGATCGGGCACCGTTGTCGCCCCCTCAGGCGCGGACCGCGGAGACGTCGGCGAGCACCTTCACCTTCTCGCCGACGAGCAGGCCGCCGGTCGCGAGCTTCTGCTGGTAGCGCAGCCCGAACTCGGTGCGGTCGATCTCGCCGCGGATCGCGATGCCCACGCGCTCGATGCCCCACGGGTCCTGCCCGGCGCCCTCGACCGTCGCGGTCATCTCCACCTCGCGCGTGACGTCCTTGATCGTGAGGTTCCCCCAGACGTTGTACGTGCCGCCCTCGACGTGCGCCACGCGCGTCGACTCGAAGCGGATCTCCGGGTAGCGGTCGGCGTCGAAGAAGTCGGGCGAGCGCAGGTGCTCGTCGCGCTCGGCGTTGCCGGTGTCGATGCTCGCGACATCGACCGAACCCCAGGCGCGGGAGTGGGCCGGATCGTCCTCGGCTGCCTCGAGCGTCCCGTCGAACTCCCGGAAGTGCCCGCGGACTGTCGAGATCATCATGTGCTTGACCTCGAAGGCGACACTCGAGTGGGCGGGGTCGACCTTCCACGTGCCGGCGGGGACGCGGACCCTCTGGCCCTCGTCGGTCATGAGCTGCGTCATCGAGCGATCCTCTCGTTCGGCGGCGGCGCGATGGGCGGTCGCCGGTGCGGGTCGTTGCCGTCTCGGCGGTCGCGGAGCGCCGCCGCCTGTGTGCGGTAGGTCGATCGGCTCGCGAGCCAAACGCCCGCCGGGCGGGCCGGATGACGCCGCGGTACGTCGCGGCGGCGCCACAAGCTGGTTCGCTCGCGGGCCGCGCACTTGACGGTGTCGTGGCCCGACCTAGCCGACACGCCCATGACACATCTACTCGAAGACGTCTCGGTCGCCATCCTCGCGACCGACGGCGTGGAACGCATCGAACTCGAGGAACCGCGCGGGGCGCTCCGCGGCGCCGGCGCGAAGACCGAGGTGCTCTCGCTGCACCCCGGCGAGATCCAGGCCCGCCAGATGGACATCATCTCGGCCGGCACGATCCCGGTCGACCGGGTCGTCTCCGACGCCTCGGTCGACCAGTACGACGCTCTGCTCCTGCCGGGCGGGACGGTCAATCCCGACAAGCTCCGCATGGACGAGGGCGCCGTCGCGTTCGTCCGCGACTTCGTCGCCACGGGCAAGCCGGTCGCGGCGATCTGCCACGGCCCCTGGACGCTCGCCGAGGCGGACGTCGTGCGCGGGCGGCGGATGACGTCCTGGCCGAGTATCAGGACCGACCTCCGCAACGCGGGTGCCGAGGTCGTCGACGAGGAGGTCGTCGTCGACGGGCAGTTCACGACGAGCCGGTCGCCGAACGACCTCGAGGCCTTCTGCCCGGCGATCGTCGAGCAGTTCGCGCACGCGCGGGCGGGCGCCGCGGCGCGGTAGCCCACCCGCACCACACGCGGCGAGGCACGCCGGCGCCGTCGACCGGTCCCGGGACCGTCGGGACACGGGCCGGCGCCTCGCCGCGCGTTTGTCCAGGCGGGCCGGGGCCGCGCGCATCCGCCGCGTGAACCGCGGATCGGCCGCGGCTTGCACGACGGCGGCTTCGGCCTACCTGCCAGAGCCATGGCCCGTGGTCCCGTCCTCATCGCCTTCGATGGCACCCCCGCCGCCGAGCGCGCGATCCGCGACGCCGCGGCGCTGCTCGGGCGACGGCCGGCGGTCGTCGCGGTCGTGTGGAAGGCCGGGCTGGCGTTCGAGCTCATGGAGCTTCCGACCGCGACGATCGGCCTGCCCCCGGCGCCGATCGACGTCCGCACCGCGGTCGAGATCGACCAGCACAACTCCGAATCGGCGCGCAACCTCGCCCGGCAGGGCGCTGAGCTGGCGCGCGAGCTCGGCCTCGAGGCGGACCCGCTCGTCGTCGCCGAGGACCCGGAGACCCCGATCGCCGAGACGATCGTCTCGCTCGCCAAGGAGCGCGACGCGCAGGCAGTCGTGGTCGGGCCGCACCGGCACGGCCCCGTCCTCCTCGGCAGTGTCTCCCGCGACGTCGTACGCCACGCGCCGTGCCCGGTCGTCGTCGCATCGCGGAACGGAGCGTGAGCGTGGACGCGCAACGGTTCACCACCCTCGTGCGGGAGGCGGCGGGAATCGACGCCGGCCACGCAGCCCGCGCGATCGCCGCGACGCTCGCCACGCTCGCCGAGCGGATCGACCCGGGCGAGGCGCGCGACCTCGCGGCCGAGGTGCCCCCAGAGCTGGCGGCGTGGCTCGCGACGAACACCCCCGCCGCCCGGTTCGGCGTCGACGAGTTCATCCGCCGCGTCGCGGAGCGCGAGGGCGTGGACGCGGCGACCGCCGAACGCGACGCCCGCGCCGTGTTCACCGCGCTCGGCTATGCCGTGAGCCCCGGCGAGCTCGCCGACGTGGCGGCCGAGCTGCCGAACGAGTTCGCGAGGCTGCTGCGGCGGTCGTGGGCGAGGACCCACCGCCGACGAGTTCGCGGAGCGGGTCGCGCGCCGCACCGGCCTGGACCCGGAGCCCGCGATGCGCGCGGCCGAGGCCGTCGTCGAGACGCTCGCCGAGCGGATCTCGGGCGGCGAGGTCGAGGATCTCGAGGCGCGGCTGCCGCTCGAGCTGCACCCCGCCCTCGAGCGGGGCCGGGCGGCGAGCGGCGACCACGCCCGGAGGATGCCGCTTCAGAGCTTCCTGCGGCGCGTCGCCGAGCGCGAGGGCGTGCCGCCCGCCGTGGCGCTCGTGCACGCGCGCGCCGTGCTCGCCACGCTGCGCGAGACGGTGGGCGACGAGGAGTTCCTCGACGTCATGTCCGACTGCCCGCCGACTACAAGCGCGTCCTGGTGCCCGCGGGCCGGCGAAGCCGCTAGGTCAGCCGCGACCGCCGTGCCGCCCGCGACCGAGGTGCGCGAACCGGGTAGGGAGCCCGTGATGCACGCCGCCGGCGACACCACGGGCGACGCGCCGGCTCCCGCCGGCCTCGGGCTCGCGCTCATCGCCGCGCCCGGCCCGGCCGAGGAGCTCGCCCGCGCGCTCGCCGACGAGCTGCCCGCCCGCCTCGGCGAGCGGATCCAGCCTGCGGTCACGTGGTCGGTGCCGGTCGCCGTCGAGCCGGCGGCGGGCGAGGCCGGCGTCGGCACCACGGCGTTGATCGACCGCGCGCGGGAGCGGATGATCCGCGAGGGCTGCGACCTGGCGGTCTGCCTCACTGACCTGCCGTTGCGCATCCGGCACCGGCCCGTCGTCGCCGACGCGAGCGCCACCCACGGCGTCGGCCTGGTCTCGCTGCCGGCGCTCGGCGCGGTTCAGCTGCGCCGGCGCGCGAGCGACGCGGTCGTCCGCCTCGTGGACGGCCTCCTCGGCGAGGGGCTCGCGCCGTCGGGGCGCGACGCCGGCCACCGCGTCCGAGTCGGCCGCCGCCTCGCCGAGATCGCCGCCCGCGAGCGGCGCGTGGTCCCCGAGGACGACGACATCGACGTGCGCTTCGTCGCCGCGGTCGTGCGCGGTCACCTGCGGCTCCTGGGCGGGATGCTGCGGGCGAACCGGCCGTGGCGCCTGGCTGCGCGGCTGTCGCGCGCGCTCGCCGCCACCGTCGGCACCGTCGTCCTGTCGCTGATGACGGCGGACGTCTGGCGGGTGGCCGACGCGCTCGACGGGATTCGCCTGCTGGCGCTCGCCGTCGTTGCCCTGGCGGCGCTCGTCCTGTTCCTCATCCTCGCCCACGGGCTCTGGGAGCGGGCGGCCACGCCGCAGGCGCGCGAGCAGGCGGTGCTCTTCAACGTCGCGACGCTCCTGACCCTGCTCCTCGGCGTCACGTGCCTGTACGTCGCACTGTTCGTCCTCGCCCTGGCGGGCGCGGGCCTGCTGCTCGACGACGCCGTCCTGTCCCACGCGCTGGGCCACCCCGCCACGGTCGGTGACTACGTGAAGGTCGCGTGTCTCGCCGCGTCGCTGGCGACGGTCGCGGGCGCCCTCGGGGCCGGCCTCGAGAGCGACGCCGCGGTACGCGAGGCGGCGTACGGCTACCGGCCCGAGCGCGCCACCGTACGCGAGCGCGACCGCGGCGCCCCCGGCTCCTGACGGGCGGTCCGCCGCGGTCGACGGCCCCGAACGCCCGCGGTCACGGCGTGCCGCCCTGGTCGGGCGCGCTCGGCGTCCTACGAGCAGGGGGCATGTCCGTGTTCGCGATGCCCTCCGTCGACCTCCCGTCCGGCGAAACGATCCCCGCCCTCGGCATGGGGACGTGGAACCTCGCCGAGGGCCGCCATCCGCGGAAGGTCGAGATCGAGGCGCTGCGCACCGGCATCGATCTCGGCATGACACTCGTCGACACCGCCGAGATCTACGCGCACGGGGAGAGCGAGCGGCTCGTCGGCGAGGCGATCGCCGGGCGGCGCGACGAGGTGTTCCTCGTCGGGAAGGTCCGGCCCGGCCGAGCGACGCGCGAGGGCGCGTACGACGCGTGCGCGGAGAGCCTCGCGCGCCTCGCCACCGACCAGTTCGACCTGTACCTCCTGCACTGGCGCGGGTCGGTGCCGCTCCAGGACACCGTTGCCGGGTTCGAGGACCTCAAGCGCGCCGGCCTGATCCGGCCGGGGCGTCAGCAACTTCGACCTCGACGACATGACGGCGCTCTGCAGTTGCCCGGCGGAGCCCAAGTCCAACCAACCAGGTGCTCTACAACCTCGAGCACCGCGGCATCGAATGGACTTCCTGCCGTGGTCGCGCCAGGCGGGACTGCCGCTCATGGCGTACTCGCCGCTCGACAGCGGCGGCTCGCGGCGGCTCCTCTGCTACCGCGGCATCGCGAACGCCACAACGCAACCGCCGCCCAGATCGCGCTCGCGTGGGTGATGGCCAGCCCGACGTTGTGCGATCCCCAAGGCCGGCGGCCCGGGCACGTGCGCGAGAACGCCCGCGCCGCGAGGTCGAGCTCCGCGAGGACGACCTCCGGGAGCTCGACGCCGCATTCCCGCCGCCGCGGCGCAAGACCACGCTCGAGGTGCTCTGACGCC
>CAWBIM010000002.1:0-315637 GCA_963788935.1 uncultured Actinomycetes bacterium
TCATCCGCCACGCAAGATGCCCCACGCCCAAGGCGCGGGTCGCGCAGCGCGTACGGCACCCCGCAGCGCGTACGGCACCCAGATACGAGCAGCCCGACCACAGCTTGGCCCTGCCGCACAACGGCACAGCATCCGCGCAGCCCACTCCCGGCGGGAGGGCGCCGAACCAGTCGCGCTTCCGCGCTGGACGCGAGAAGCAGGCGCGTCCAAGGCCGCCGCACCGCGGTTGTAACGGACGAGCAGCAGCCATCGCCCGCGCACGATCGGTTCCCGCCTCGCTTCAGCATCCGCGGAGAGCAGTAGCTGCCGGTGCGCTATCGCCTTCCACGCGACGCGCGCGCACGCCGGCGAGGTCGCGGGAGCGCCGCTCGTCGCGCAAGCGCTAGTGCCGATCCCGTCGCGCTGGCTGCCGGAAATCGCGCGAAGCGATAGTGACCTCGGGCCGGAGCGGACTGCTCGTTCTCGTCCAATGCGGCAGCGACGCAGGGGCGTCAAGAGCCCGCAGGGGCACGCGAGGGCATGTGTGGATGCTTGGCCTGGATCGCCTAGTGCGCCGGTGGGAGGAGCTCGGGCTCGGTCGGGTTCCACCGCCACGTGTTCTCGGGCGTGATGTGGGTGCCGCCGATCCAGCGGTCGATGCCCAGGAGTGCGACGCGGTCGGTTTCGGCGCGCAGCGTCGACTCGCCGGTTGGCGTCAGTCGCAGCCGGGTCCGTGCGTATCGCTGGCCGTCGCCGAGCGGGGGCGGCGGAGGAAGTGGCTCGCCGCCGTCGGTCTCGAGGAGCCTGGTCTCTCCTTGGCCCAGGGCCGAGAGGGCTTGGTAGAACCAGGTGTCACCGAGGAAGGGCGCCTCCTCGAGTCGCTGGGCTGCGACGAAGGCAGCAGGAGGCGTCTCTGCACCCGCGGCGACCACGTTGAGGGCGGATCGTTCCGTCCGCGAGAGCCCGTCCGTCGACGCAGGGAACTCCTCGAGCAACCGCCGCAGCGCGCGCCCAAGAAACGGCAGGTGCACCGTCTCACGCAACCCCCACTCGGCCAGGCCCGTCGGCTCCGGCGCCTGAAGGGCGCTCCAGGCGTCCGCCGCCGCCCGGAGTGCCGCCGGTTGCGCCGGGCGCCGCGAGGGCCAGAGAGTCTCGAGCTCGCGGGCGGTCAGCTCGCCAAGACCGGCGAACGACGGCCGGCCGGGGAACGAGCCGATGACGATCAGCTCGGGCGCGGCCGCGACGATGTGGGCGAGCGTGAGCACATCGAGGAGCTGGAGCTGGTCGTAGAGGTCGTGCTCGAACCACAGGACCACCCGGACGCCGGCGCGCAGCGCCTCGAGCAACTGCGCGTCGCGCCGCTGGAGCGACGCCAGCACCGCCTGCCGATCGCCCCACCCGCACAGCGCGAGGAAGCCGGCGCGCGTCCGCAGCAGCTCCTGCCGCGGCAGTGCCGGCACCGGCCCCTCGTGAAGCGTGTCCTGCCACGACAGCACGGCGCCGCCAAGCGCCGTCTGGCGCAACGTGTTGCCCGCGCTCTCGCCGTTTGTGACGTGAAGCAGCGACGGCCGCTGCGTCGGGCCGCCGCCGCGGCGAGCAACGTACGCGGCGCCACAGGTGCAGTGATCGAGCGAGACACAGCCGCAGCCCACGACGCGCGCGAGCTCGCCCGCATCCGCCTCAGCGCCGCGATCCGTCCGTCGATCTGGTCGATCTTCGCTGCCATCCGCACCCGCAACGCCTCCGACGGCGCGCCAGAGCGGTGTGCCGCACGCACGTACTCATCGATCTCAGCCAGCGTGAACCCGACCGCCTGCGCGTCCTTGATCGCGCGCACGAACCGAACGGTCTCTCGCCGTAGCGGCGATGCCCGCTCGGAGCCCGCTCGGGCTCCGGCAACAGCCCGCGCCGCTCGTAGTAGCGCAGCGTCTCGACGTTCACCCCCGGCCCGCTCCGCGACCTCGCCGACTCTCATGCCGACGACTGTAAACCCGTACCCAGCTACGGAATCAGGCCCACAAACGCGTCGCTACAGCGACGGCGCACTGATCGCGCCAACCACACTGGGCGACCTGGGCCTTGCCAGACACGTAACACAGTCGTTACATTTCTCTGGTGGACGACGTGGCGGCGGCGATCGCCGACCCGGTGCGGCGAGACATCCTGGTGATGCTGCGCGATCAGCGCCTCGCCGCAGGGCAGATCGCCGCGCGATTCGCGATCAGCCGGCCCGCCGTCAGCCGGCATCTGCGGGTGCTGCGGGAAAGCGGCCTGGTCCGCGACCATATCGTCGGCCGTCAACGCTTCTACGAGCTGGACGCGTCGCAGTTCGCCGGCCTGATCGAGTGGCTCGACCAGTTCACCCTGGCCGCGAGCTGGCAGCGTCGCCTCGACGCACTGGAGACCGAGGTCCATCGCACCCGTCGCGAGCGCCGCCGGCGCGGCACGGCGGATCAACCACGGGAGAACACGGCATGACCAACCCACCCGGCGGCCAACTCGTCAAGACCGCCGACGGCAACGAACTCGTCGTCAGCCGCACATTCCGGGCGCCCATAGAGGACGTGTGGGCGAGCGTCACGGAACCCGACCGCACCGCCCGATGGTTCGGAACGTGGAAAGGTGATGCCGCCCCCGGCCGCATGATCAAGGTGCAGATGGGCTTCGAGGATCAGGCACCGTGGCTCGACAAGCGCATCGACGCGTGCGACCCACCACGGCGACTGGCCCTGTCTAACGAGTCCGGCGACATGCGGATCGAGTTGCTGCTGTCGCACAGCGAGGGTGTGACCGAACTCCGGCTCGTGCACCACCTCGACCCCACCGACGAGATCGGCGAATACGGTCCCGGCTGGGAGTACTACCTGGACATGCTGGTGGCGGCGCGGGGGGACCTCCCCACACCGCTCTTCGCCGACTACTACCCGGCCATGAAGCGGTACTACGAAGCGTTGGCTACCCAGACCGACCCAGCGTGACCTTGCCGGCCCCTGGCGCCGCGTCGACCCGCCACGCCGCGTGTCTCGGGGCACGTGCGGGGCCGTGGAAGCCGCGCCACGTCGGAGCCGGGTCGGCCGGCCGAGCTAGCCTGTTGGAGGCGGTGGCACGCTAGACGAACGGCGTGCCTCATTCTTCGCGCGAAGCTCGGCGAGCGCGCGATCTCGTCGGCCCGCGCGAGACCGTTCAATGGCGTCATCGAGCTCGCGCGAGCGGCGTGCGGCGGCCTCCTCGAACCCGTCAGGCTTGTCGCGATGAGTCGGCATGATCACTTGATCGGTCGAGGCGATTCGCGCTTGACGTGGGATTGCCCACTATCGCGCAAAGGAGCACTCGCCGCGGGCCTGTCTAGTTCGGTAGCCCAGCGAGGCGTGCCGCGGAGACTTGCGCTGGGTGGGTGTCTTCGGGCCCGTCGGAGATCTCCTGTGCCGGTGTGCACCGCTGCGCTCAGCGACCAAGAAGCGCTTTGGTTGCAAGTGCGTCCGCTTCGGCATTCCATTTTCGCGGGACCCACGAAATCCTGATGTTGGGAAACTCCTGGAGCAGGGAGCACGCTTCAGTGTGCAGGGGTCTCAGGTGCTCCTTGCCAACCTTCGCGCGACCGTTTACCTGGTCGACCACGAGCTCCGAGTCAAGGAACACCCGGAGGCGTTGGATTCCGCGACTGCGGGCGAGCTTGAGTCCTTCGATGAGAGCCCGACATTCCGCAACGGTGTTGATCGCGGGTCCGATCCGTTCGGAGATCTCGGCAATTGGGTGACTGTCGGGGTCCCTGAGGACGACTCCGATCGCACCTTGAGCTGGATTGTCGGTGGTCCCGGCGCCTGAACCGTCTGCATGCAGTAGGTAGTTGTGCTTCGACGGCTCCGGCTGGTCGCCTTCGTGCGTTTCGGGCACCGGCACGGAGCCAGGCTACCTCGTCGAGGAGCGCTGAAGGTGGCCAATGTTCGACGTCATGTGAGCCATGGGTCGTTGTGCGAGGAGCTCGCCGGCGGCGACGGGAACGGCGCGGACAGAGCGCCGCGTTGCGAGCGCTCGATTTCGCCCCAGTGCGAGCGCCCGACTCCCGGTCCGCGACGCGCCCGCTGCGGACGAGGAGCAGGGCGTCTCGCGTGACGCCGCCCTCGCTCCTGTAAATCGCGCAAAGCGGTATTGGGCTGGCTCCGCGGCCTGGGTCATCCATGCAATGGCCAGCGGCATCGAACCGTCATGGTCGCCTACATGGGAGCACGGCCACGGCCCGTTTCAATCTTCTCACTCGTAAACGCAGATTCGCGCCCCGCGGGGACCTTTGGCGCCCTGCAAACGGACCGCGCAGATCTCCACGAGCCAGTGGGTCGCGCGGGCCCGTAGCGCGTACTAGCGGCTGCGACCGGTCGGCGTTACGCTCTGCCCTCGTCCAGCGGTCAGGAAGGCTCGATTGACCGATGTCCGCCGATGGCCACGCGAGCGCCGCTCCCGGCGCACCGCGTACGTATTCACGCGGTCGGTCGCGTTCAGGGCAGAGGACGTCCTGGACGACTATCTGCTGCAAGGATCATTTCGTTGCTACGAGCATCCTCTCGAGAGAGCAGGAGCCGGTTCTGCGAGTCGTTGGTCCACGGAAGCGGGCGCGACAGCGTTCACGACGCGGGCGAACCTCGAGGATGGGCCCGCGCCGAACCGCACGAAAAGCAGACCGCTTGCGCCCTTGATCTTCAGGGTCGATGGAGACACACGGAGTCGACAGTCGAAGTCGAGAGGAGGCAGTAACAACTAATGGGCAAGCGCCCCGTAGCGCCGAAGAGCCGCAGATCGGGACCATGGCGCATCACCTACCTACTCGCGGCGATCGCCCTTACGCTGTTAGCGCTAGGGATCACCGGATGGGGCGTGTGGGTCGTAGCATCAGATACCTCGGAGACAAGCCGACCGTTGGACTACGAGGCGAGCCTAAAGCACTCGTTCTTTATGGGGACTGATCACCCGCAGGAGTTGACAAAAGTCCGCTTCTTTGCCGGAAGCCCCAAGCTGCGCTTTCTCGTGGGCGATAGCAAGGTGCTCATTGGCGCTGTCGATATGGAGATCCAGCACTTTCGTACGGAAGGCGTGACCCCTGCGATCATCGTGCGCCTCCCCAAAGAAGCGAGGATTACCGATTTCCGCCCGTCGGACGCCCGCGAGTTTGGTAACGGTCAATTTTTTTCTTCTTGGGGTGTGTCTGACACGGTGAGGGCGGGAGCAAGGTACGTCACGATCACGTTGCCCGATGAGGTTAAGCAGAAGGACACGGCTCACGCGGCGGACAACGCCCAAGCCACCTTAAAGTTTGAGGTGCCAACATTCGGCGGACTACGCCGCATCGACCGATCGAGCTGGCTGTTTCGTATGCTTTATGTCAGAGTGCCCGAGGATCATTTCAGCCCGCTCCCGCGCAACGGCGCTCTCATCCAGGTAGCGCCGAGTAAAGATCATGCCTCGCTCGAGGATTTCTCGCCGGACATCGCTCCTGTTGCGCGGCAGGATCCGTTCGAGGGATGGTTGGTGACGAGGTCGCCGAGTGCAACCGAGTACCGGGTCACGGCGGTAGACGACCGGGAGAGGGTCCTCACTGACATCAGTAAGCAGGCCCTCTGGGTGGTGCTCGGGTTTGCTTTGGGCGTGCTACTGCCGTTCGCGTGGAAACGCGGTTGGCCCTCGTCGGCCGATCAAACACCCGGGGCAGACGCTTGAGCCGATGAGCGTCTAACGGTCAGCGTTATCGACACGCGGCGCTCGGGCCTGAGCCCGGTCGATGCCCGGCACGCCGTGGGATCCGCCGGCTACGCGTGGACGCGCCGAGCCCGGGAGGGGCATCTCGGTGCGTGCCAGTTGCTAGGCAGCCCGCTGGTTCGTCGACGCGTGTCGGTACTGCGCGTTCGCACATTCGGGTCTCGGCACGTTGCGCTGAACGCGTCCGAAGCGCTCCAATCTCGGGGGCGTCGAGCGTCGCGGGCCCAATCGTCGACGCTCGCTATCGCACTATCGGCGCGGGCCGGCTCCTCCCCGCGTCATTGGGACTCAGCGGTAGCGCGCGGCGTCCTTCTGCCTGGACTCGTCGCAATGCGCTGTCGCGTCCGCGTGTTGCCGCAGCACGACGACTCAATCCCGCGGCTATTGCATCCGCGTGTTAGGAGGGGCGCGGCCCCGCGGCGGCTCCGAAAGCTGGTCGGCGAGCTCCGCCTGGCATCGGCGCAGCAGCACCACCGCGGCCGCGGTTGCTTCACCATGGACGGCGCCAGTCGCGGGCCTCGTCAGGTAACGCCCCGAAGCATGACGGCATCGCGCAGCGGCCCGTCCGGCTCGCCGCGTGCAGCGACCGCAACGCGAACGACGTGTGGGAGGCTCGAGCTCCTCCGAGGAGAGCACGCATGCGCTCTCGCTCGTCGGCGGTCAGTCCTCGGTGGCCGGTGACGCCGCTCGCCCCGCTTGCCGACCCGACAAACCTGACACGCCTTCCTCGCAGTCGTCAGTGACGTCATTCAGCGTTGGACGTCACCACCTGAACGCCGACCGGGTCCAGCTGACTCCCATTCGCGCCAGGCAGCAACGCACTCGCGCAAACGCGCGCGCGGCGGGTTAGGCGGAGGCGGGCAAGCGATCAGCTCGCGGCGAGATTCGCGGCGATCACGATCTCGATCTCGTCGCGGACCTTGAGCGCGCCCATGAGCCCGCGGTAGGGCTTGATGCCCCAGCCGCTCTGCGTCACGGGAATCGTGGCGCTGATGGCGCCGCCGTCCTCCACGCTCAGCTGCGCGGCCAGCGGCCGGGTGCTGCCGGCCATCGACAGTTCGCCGTCGACCATGAGCCGGCGGCCGTCGTCGGCAGGCAGCACGCCGCTGGCGCGGAACTGGATGGGGTTGCCGCCGAGGATCTTCTCGTCGATGTTCTTGCGGATCTCGAGGCGGTCCTTGTCCGTCAGCGGCTTGACCCCGCGCAGGCCTTCACGGATCTCTAGCGAGCGCGGGTCGGCGTTCAGCTCCACCGCCCAGCCGGCGGGCTCGTCGGCGACCGTGACCGTCGCGTCCCAACGCGTCACGTCGATGATCAGGTCGTGGCCGGCCTTCGCGGCCAGGCCCTCGCGGTAGGTCCTGACCTGCAGCGACGCATTGCCGGGGCCGAGGCTGTGGGTGCCCGTGGGAAGAGCCATACGACGGACGCTACCGCCCGCAGGAGCTCCGCGACGCCTCGCGAGGTGTCTAGGCTGCGTGACGCTCAGAGGCGCCCGGGCCGCCTCGCGCCACGTGAAAAGGTGCCCTCATGGCCGATCGGATCGAGCTGGTGCTGCGACCGAAGCCGGACGTCGCGCGCCTCGACGAGAAGACCGCAGCGCGCATCGGCCACGTCGCGCGCGCCGATACGGTCGATCTTGTCGACGGCGGGGCAGTGTTCGGCTTCTCGACTCCGGCGCGGGACAGCGCCGCCGTGCGCGGCAATGTCGAGCTCGCCGCCCGGTTTGAGCTGGGCGCGCACTGGCACACCCGCTACGAGCTGATCGCTCAATAGCACGCCATCGGCACTGCCGGCCAGCCTGAGCCTGTCGCACACGCACCCGCGCGCCCCGACAAGGTCGCTCGGCCGCGGCCAGGCCGGATCCGAGTGTCGCCTCTCCGCGCAAGGCAGTAGCCGGCCAAGTCCTGTCCGGCTGGTTCGAGCTCGGTCGGGACTACAGCCCCTGCAACGGCCGATTCGTGGGTTCCACACGGATCCACTCGGCCCTGTCCTGCCATTCGCGGTCGAGGACCTCGCGAATACCTACGGCCGCCGCGTCGTTGGGCTGTTGGTCGATCGCGATGTCTATGCGACCATGTTCATCGGGCTCACTCACAACGACGGAGTTCAGCCAGTCTCTGAGGTACGCGTAAACGCGGGCGGCCTCGCCAGGCCGACTGACCGAGACCAAGACCCGGTTGAAGTTGGTGTCGTAGAACGGCATTCTCGCACCGTACCTGCACCGAACGTCGAAGGCGATTGTGCGTCGAGGGGGGACACCGCATCGATGTTGCCGGCGTCGATCTCCGCATAGAACCGCCGGATCAGCGCCTTGTTTCCGCGGCGTCCACGGCATGCCTCCCGTGCCAACGTCCATGGTCGACCCCGACCATACACGCGGTCTTCAATGCGACAGGAAACCGGCGGCAGTCCCCCATATCGCGCGCATTGCGATCGTCAGCGCGACCGGACGAGACGGCTCCTCCTCGCGCGAAGCGCCGGCGCGCCGACCGATTTCAGACGGCCATATCAGTCCGACTCATCGCGCGCGCAGCGGTAGCCCTCGCGGTTGGCGGAAAGCCGAGCCGTCCACGGAGGCGCTCATCGAGCAGATCGGCATGGGTTTCGAGGCAGGTGATGCTATTGCTGGGGCATGGCGGGCAAGGCATCGGAGCGGTTCGTCTGGGCGGTCGACACTCTGGCGGTCCGCCCCGCCGATCGCCTGCTCGAGGTCGGTTGCGGCCACGGCGTCGCGGTCTCCCTGGTCTGCGAGATGTTGACGACGGGAACGATCACCGCGATCGACCGCTCGCCCAAGATGATCGAGATGGCCACGCGGAGGAACCGCGCGCATGTCGACGCGGGCAGGGCTGTGCTCGAGGCCATCGCGCTGGAGGACGCCGACCTCGGCGATCGGCGCTTCGACAAGGTCTTCGCCTTCAACGTCGCTCCCTTCTGGCAGCAGCCGGAAACGGCGCTCGGAGCCGTCCGCGAGCACCTCGCCCGGAACGGGGCCGTCTACCTCTTCTGGGACGCGCGCCACTCCGCGCCGGAGCGAGCCCGGGACCTCGGAAACGAGCTGGCCGACCGGCTCCGCGAGGGCGGATTCTCCGTCGACAGGGTCCTGGTCGAGGACCTGCGCCCGGTCCCCGCGGTCTGCGCGATCGGGCGGCTGCAGAGCGGATGAACATGGACGGCAACGCCGTGTCGCGGTCACTGGGAACAGCAGCCACCCTCATGGCGGATCTCGTCGGTGCTTGCGAGCAGGCGCCTCACGTGAAGCGCATCCCACTTCTGCAATCGCGTGTCGCGCATCGACAGCGGGCGCCCGTCGCGAGTCGCCGGCACGAGTCGTCTCAGGGTCGGTCGCGGTGACCCCGGTCCGCAGCGATGTGCGACGCTCGCGGCATGTCGACGTTTGTCGTCGTTCATGGTGGCTTTGGGGGCGCATGGGAGTGGACACCGGTCGCGCGCCGGCTTCGTGCGCGCGGGCACGACGTGTTCACGCCGACGTTGACCGGTATGGGCGAGCGCGCGCACCTCGCCCCAGGCGACGTCACCGTCGACACGCACGTCGAGGACATCGTTGCGATGGTTGAAATGGAGGACCTCAAGGACGTCGTCTTGTGCGCTCACAGCTATGGAGGCGTTCCGGTCACCGGCGCGGCCGACCGCGTGCCCGAGCGGCTGGGTCTTCTGATCTACATCGACGCGCTCGTGCCGCGGCACGGCGAGTCGGCCTTGAACCTATTGCCGGCGTGGTTCCGCGCAAAGGCGCTCGGCACGGCAGACGCGAACGGACGCGTTCCGATGCCGGCCGTCCTAGCGCCGCCCCCCGGCTGGGTCGACGAGCAGGAACGGCTTCGCTACATCCAGCGGCTGCGGCCTCAGCCGCTGGGGAGTTTCACCGAGCCGGTTCGGCTGAGAGGCGCCGTTGACCTACTTCCCACCGCGTTCGTGCGGTGCACGCGCACGGCACCTCCGGGCGATCCGATCGCTGCCATCGCCGCACGAGCGCGCGCTCGCGGATGGGCGTATCGAGAGCTCCCCGCCCCGCATGACCCGCAGCTTCTCTGCCCTGACCGCACCGCCGACCTGCTCCACGAGCTCGCGATATCCAGCGCGCGCACCACCGCCTAGGGGCGTGGCGCCGGTCGGAACTCGTCTAACGGCGAACCCGAAGGCTGCCGCCGCACCGCTACTCGAAGCGCTCCACGGTCGCTAGGCAATCCGCTATCGCTCTCGATGCGACTCGGTCGCCCCGTGTCGGAGCACAGCGCTGTCGCTCGCTCGCCCGCGAAGCGGCACTCGCGTCCGGCGTCGGGCGCGATTTCCCGGGCCGTGACTCTTCCGCGATGCTCGCGGTGCCTACGAGCCCGAGGAGGGGCAATGTCCGAGCTGCTGCTCGATGCTGTCGGTCGTCGGCGGTCGCCAGCGACGATGCGCGGCTTCCACACCGACCGGCCCGCAAGCGACACCTGCCGGACGGGGCCGTTCGCCGCGCTTCACTGCGGACTGGGCCTCGCCCGCGCGGCCCGAGCCGGTGACGCCTGGCCGGATATCCGCGACAGCGCTGAGGCATTGACAGGTATCGCACGGTGCTCGGGGATGCCGAGCTCTGCCGTCGCCAGATCCACTCTCTCGCGCGACCCTCGGCGACGAGCGTCAACTCCTCGCGGGAGCCGAGTGGGACCGACGCCGGCCCTGTGTCGCGATGCGCGTCGAGCTCCCCCCTGGTCAACCCCGCGACCGACAGGCGTGAGGGTCGGGGATTCGCGCAAGGCTGAGCCACGGCGAGACGTACACCGACGACGGCGCCGCGGGCGCTGCGCTGTGGGCTACCCCGAGCGCCGATCCCCTGAGCGGAGACCCGCGCTACGCCGAGCGCCTCGAGGAGATCGCCGGGATCGACGCACCGCGGCTGTTCGCGGTCGTCGAGTTGCTCGAGGCGAATACGCCGCAGCGACCCCACTACCACCTCCAGTTCCTCGGGGTGCGGCCCGAGCGGCAGGGCGGGGGCACCTAGGCGGAGCCCTGATGGCGCCGATTCTCGAGCGCTGCGACCGCGACGGCGTGCGGCCTACCTGGAGGCCACGAGCGACCGCCACCGCGCGCTGTATGAGCGCTACGGCTTCCTCGCCAGCGGTGCCATCCCGCTGCCCGGCGGCCCCGCGCTCTGGCGCATGTGGCGCGATCCGGTGATCTAGCCACGCGGCCGACGTCGGGCGCGTGGGCACGAGGAGCCCTGGTATGCGGCACGGTCACGCTGTGGCCGGCCTGTCCCTCTGGACAGGCCGGCGTGGGCTCGCCTCCCGGCGAGCGCCGCGAGGATGTGTCGGGACGCGACGGCAACCCCCACTCCACCTCGTCGCGCGGACGCTCCCTTTTCGCGCAAAGCGGCAGTGGGCGCGGCTCCCGGCGGCGTGCTCCTCCTCGATCAACCCGACGGGCGGCGGTTGCGGTGCAGCTCGGGTCGGCAAGGATGTGTGACGTGGCTGAATTGTGGCGGCCTGAGTCCCACCGGTGGTCTCGGCGAAGGTGACAAGGCGCCAACCGTCGGCGCGGAAGGCCTCGTACAGCACCGAGATCATCGACACCGTCCATGCCGCCGACCGGCGATGGTCCCGGTCGACGCAACGCTCCGCCTCTGACGGCGCGAGGTCGAGGGTTCGCGCAACCCGGGACGTGGCCGCGGGTTGTTCGAGCGTGACGGCGGCTCGGACTCCGGTACCTCGGGTGGTGGCCATCCTCGTCGCGTGTGGAGCGCTTGGTGGATGGGCGCTTTCGTGCGGCGCATGGCTCGCGGGCGCGGCGGCGCGCTCACAGCAGTTCATCGCGGGAGGTGACATCGGCGCCGACCTCGCCGTCAGCAACGACGGCCGTGCTTTCTTGGTAACCCTCGGCGCGCGGCGAAACGCGGCGAGAAGCGTAGCGGTGCGTGTGCGCTCGGCTGCTGCCGGCGCCGGCTTCGGGCCGGCGCTGAGAGTGAGGCAATTCGGGGCTCTTCGTCGCAACGTTCAGGCGGGCATCGCCGCCGACGGGAGCGGCGTGATCGCGGTGCGCGCGGTGCGGCAAACACACCGCCGCGTCGAGGTGCTGAGGTTCGACGCGCGCGGCCGGGTCGGCCGCGCGGTCACCGTCTCGCGCGGGGACGCCGCGGATCTCGCCGCGCTGGAGGTAGCGCCCAGCGGGGCGGCAGTGGTCGTGTGGTTCCGGCATGGCCAACGGAGCCGTTGGCGATTGGAGGCCGCGTCGAGGGAGTCCGGCGGCGCCGCCTTCGGACCGGCGACGCCGGTCTCCGGGTTCGTGCGGCGCCCCTGCTGTTCCAGCGTGTCCGCCGCGATCGGGGACCGTGGAGAGGCCGTCGTGACGTGGACCTCGACGTCGCGTCCCGCCGTCTGGGCGGCGATGCGCGATCCCGGTCAGGGGTTCCGCGGGCCGCAGATGCTGACCGTCAACGCAGCCGATGCGCCCCGTGCGGCGGTGGGCGCCGGGGGGACCGCGGCGGTCCTCTACAGCGTCCAGCACGTGCCGCCCAGCCCGCGCGACGGCCTCCAGTTGCATCGAGCCGTCCGGAGCGGTGCGTTCGGTCCGCCCGAGGAGGTCAATCCGGGGAACGGCGTGACGATCGGCGAAGCGACGGTCACGCCGGGCGGACGCGTGCTGGTGGCTTGGATCGACCGAGCGCGAGCGACCGTGCACGTGTCCGAGGCCGCTCCCGGTGGGCCGCTGGTCGACGCCGGTGAGCTAGGCGCGAACGTCGCCCCAGCCAGGGTCGCCGTCGCGGCTGACGACGACGGGCGCGCCGCCGTCGCCTGGAGCGAGCTTGTCTCGACCGAGCCGATGCCCCGAGAGCGGACGGTCGCGGCGTTGAGGCCGGGTGGAGGCGCGCCGTTCGGCCGGGCGGTCGCGCTTGGACGGTCGTGGCGGGCGGCAAGTCCCGTGACGGCCCGGCTCCTGCCGGACGGCGTGGCCATGGTGGTCTGGACAGGCGATCGGTTCACCGGGCCCGCGCGACGCCGGACCGCGCTGGCGGTCACCAGACTGCCCTAACGCCCGGAACTACGTGAAGGCCCGCTGAACCCGTCGCATCGTGCACGGGTGACGCAGCGCGGCGATACTGGACACCGGACACCAGCAGCGGAGGAGCAGATGTCGGGCACCACGATGTCGCGCGCCACGGGCGCCACGGATCCCACCGAGGCCGAGGCAGCCGCCGCGCCCGTCGATCGAGAGCTCGGAGCGGGGGCGTGGTCGTACTTCGGCGACCCGCGCGCCATCTCTCACGATGGCGACACGTTCACCGGGTGGATATCCACCAGCGGCAACGTGTGGGTCGCCCGGTACTCGGCCGAGGGCAGGCTCACGAAGCGCCTCATCTTCAAGGGCCTGGGTCGCGACGACCACAACAACCCGTCGCTGGTCTTTCGGCGCGACGGGCACATCATGGTGTTCTTCTCGCCGCACTCGGGACACCATCTGCCGCCGCCCGGCATCCCGAGCGTGATGCGGTACATGGTGTCGTTGAACCCCTTCTCGATCAACGGCTTCGGCCGGGTGCGGACGGTCTCCACCAACGTGCCCGGCGGCCTCGGGTACACGTATCCGAACCCGATCCAGCTCAAGGACAAGCTGTGGCTGTTCTGGCGCGGGGGCAACTGGAACCCGACGTTCTCGTGGACCGAGGACGGCCTGAACTGGGTCCCGGCCCGCGAGCTCGTGTTCTTCGGGCACGGCCAACGGCCCTATGCGAAGTACGTCGGCGACGGCAACCGGCAGATCCACGGCGTCTTCACGAACGGCCACCCGACGGACTGGAAGAACAGCCTGTTCTACATGCGCTACGAGGCCGGCAACTTGTTCGAGGCGAGCGGGAGACGGATCGGCTCGATCAGGTCCGTGCCCTTCCACACGACGAAGTTCGACCTGATCTACCGCTTCTCGCCGAGCGGCGGGCGCGCGTGGGGCCACGACATCGCTCTGACGCCCGAGGGCCGGCCGAGAATCGTCTACACGCGACGGGTCGCGGGCCGCGACACGTTCTGGTACGCCTATCACAACGGCACGCGGTGGATCAGCCGCCGCATGGTCGGGGCGGGAGCCGGACGGCAGTCGTTCACATCCGGCGGCGCGTCACTCGACCACGAAGACCCGCGCATCGTCTACCTCTCGCGCACGATCGGGCCCTGGAACCAGGTCGAGTTGTGGTTCACACCCGACAACGGCCGCACGTGGACGTCACGGCAGCTGACTCACGACCCGACGGGCTACAGCATCCGCCCGGTCACCCCGCGTGGGCTCACCGGCGCCAACCGGATCCTGTATGTCCGGGGCGACGAGCGCACGATCGGGTTCACCAACTACCGGACGCGGGTCCACGCCCTGGACTTCTAGATCAGGCAGCCCGAACAGCGATGCCCGAGAGTCGAGATCCAGGCTGATTTCGCCAGCTCCGTCGGCTTCGAGGGTGGCGTCGCTCACACCGGCTGCCGACTGACCAAGCACCCGTGCGCTGCGCGTGGTCCAGAGCCGTCCGGTTCAGAACACGACCTCGAAGCCCGCGCGGGCGTGGCGGTGCCACCACCAGGCGAACGCGGGGGATCGCGGAAGGGCGTACCGCTCTGTCCTGGCAGCCGCTTTCGCATTTCGCGCATTGCGATAGCGCGCCGCCGTCGGGAGGGCGCAGCCCGGAGGCCGAACGGACGATGACCCGCGAGGATGCGACGCGTGAACCGCCCAGCCGCCCGAGCCCCCGATCGGGCGCCTCACAAGCGGGGATCGCACGAGCGGCGTGCGGCGTTGGCGTCACCTCGCACATGTGGCTGCGATGCACCGCAGCATTTGCCCACGCGATCCCCTCTGTCGGGCGGTTCCGACCTTGCCGACACTCGTTCCTACGCCACGTCGGACGGGGGTACCGTTGCAACGCTTGGACTGCGGGTTCGGGTGTGAAGTCCCAACGCGCTCAAGGATGCGCCGCGTCGGATTCGCTCCCACCGAACCCTTTCCGCCGGCTCTGTGCCGGCCGCACCGCTCGCCGCTGCCCGCTGATCGGCGCGCGCACATGCGCGAGACGCCCGGCGCCGGGTCCGACCGCCCATGAGCGAGCGAATCCTCATCATCGACGACGATCCTGCGGTGCACGAGGTGAGCGGTGCGTGCCTCGAGCGCGACGGCTACATCGTGTCGTCGGCCACCGAGGGCGAGACGGGCCTTGCGCTCAGCGCAGCGCGGACGCCGGCGCTCGTGATTCTCGATCTCGGCTTGCCGGACATGCCCGGCGAGACCGTGCTGCGGGAGATCCGCCGCCGCTCGCGGATGCCGATCATCGTCCTCAGCGCGAAGGGTGAGACCGAGGAGCGGGTAACGGGCTTGAGCCTGGGTGCGGACGACTACCTGTCCAAGCCGTACAGCGCGCGCGAGCTCGTCGCCCGCGTCAAGGCGCTTCTGCGCCGGGCCAGCGGTGACGCGATGGGCCTCGACCTCCTCTCGTTCGATGGCGGAGCACTCGAGATCGACCTCGTGCGTCATGAGGTGCGGGCGGACGGCGAGCCCCGGGGCCTCACGGCGACGGAGTTCGACCTCCTCATGGTCCTCGTCCAGTACCCGGGCCGCGTGTACTCGCGCGGCGAGATCGCCACTCGGCTGCGCGGGCAGACCTTCGCCGGCGACGAGCGCGTGATCGACGTGCACATCAGGAATCTGCGCCACAAGATCGAGGCCGATCCGACCAGCCCGCGCCGTGTGGAGACTGTCCGCGGCGTCGGCTACCGGCTGGGGGTGGAACCGTCCTGACGCGGTGGCGGCCGCTCGGGGTGCGTGCGCATCTCGTCGGCGCGATGATCGCCGTCACCGTCACGGGCATTGCCGTCACGGGGTTCTTCGTGACCCGCGCGGTCGACGCCGAGCTCGCCGCGTCCTCGCGCCGCGACCTGCGGCTCGCGGCGCTCAGCACGGCCGAGACGGCCGCCGCTGTCTACATCGAGGCGGGCGGGTGGACGCAGCGCTCCGTACACGCGTTGCACACGGTGGCGCGAGCCCGCGGGGACGCGATCGTCGTGCTGGGCGCGGGAGCGCGACCGGTGCCAGGGTCGCCAGCCGTAGCGCCGGCGCGCGGCGGCGTCCGCGCAGCGGTCGTCGTGCGCGGGCGGCGGGTCGGGACTGTCGTCGCGACCCATCGCGACCGCTTCGGGATCGTCGACAGCCAGCTCACCGAGCGGATCAACCGCCTGCTCGTGCAGGCCGCTCTCATCGCCGGGTGGCTCGCGCTCTTGGTCGCGCTCGGCGTGGGGCTGCGCATGGCCCGCCCGCTGAAGCGACTCACCGACGTCGCCGGCCGGTTGGAGGCTGGTGAGCTCGACAGCGCGGCCATCGGCGCGGGCGGCAGTCGCGAAATGATCATGCTCGCGCGCACGATGGACCGCCTGGCGGCCGCGTTGCGGCGCCAGGACGAGGTGCGCCGGGCCACCGCGGCCGATGTCAGTCACGAACTGCGCGGCGCGCTGGTCGGCGTCTTCACCCGCATCGATGCGCTCCAGGACGGACTCGTGGACGACGAGCGCACCATGTTCGCCCAGCTGGAGCGCGACGCGCGACGGCTACGCCGGCTGGTCTACGACGTACACCTTCTCACTGAGGCGCAGCGCCCGGCGCTGTTCATCGACAAGTGCCCGATCGCCCTCGACGACCTCGTGCGCGACCGCGTGGCGGGGCACACGGAGCCGTTCCGCGCGCGCTCGATATCGCTGACGCACGCCCTCGCGCCGGCGCGCGTGGCAGGGGATCCCGAGCGGCTCGCCCAGGTGCTCGACAACCTGCTGTCGAACGCGCTGCGCTACACGGATCCCGGCGGTCGAGTGGTCGTGAGTCTCGTCGTGCGGGACGGCGAGGCAGTGCTCGACGTCGCCGACTCCGGCGTTGGCATCGCGCGCGAGCATCTCGCGCGAGTCTTCGACCGCTTCTGGCGCGCCCCGGGCGCACGCGTCCGCGCTGCCGAGGGATCGGGCGTGGGCCTGGCGCTCGTGTCCGAGCTGGTCCGCGCCCATGGTGGGGCTGTCGAGGTCTCGAGCCGTCCCGGTCAGGGCACATCGTTCTGGGTGCGGCTTCCCCTCGCCGACGGACCCACCGGCGCGGCGCCGTCGACCAGCGAGCTTGCGCCCGGATCCGCCGGCCGCGAGCCCCTGCGATCGCGCGGCGGCGCGGGGTCGCGCAGCCCGGCGAAGCCGCACGGCGCGCTCGTCGAGGCCATCTCCCGCGGCCGCGACGCCGCGCTCGACCTGTCGGACGTCGCGAGCGTCGACGCGGATCCCGCCGTCGGCGCCGCCGCGCACTGACGGCCGTCCCGCCCGCCTCGCTGTCGCGCGCCTGCCGCGAGGCCCCGCCGGCGGCAACCGCCCGCGGGACTGTGTCATGAGAGGAGGACGGACCTCTCTCCGAACGCGTGCACTTTATGGCAGAACACGGGTGGAGAGCTCGCATGATCGCCGTCTTTGCCGATTCTTCATGTGAGTCGCGCCGGGGTCTTTGTGGCATGCCGGGATGCTGCGCCGAGGGAGCGCTCAGGGGGAGTGCTCGGGGGATTACGAACAGGGGGAGGGCTCACCATGCCCACAGTCCACCGCGAACGCGGGGCTCGGCATCACCATCATTGGCTCGGCGCGGTACACCGAGCCGTCGCGGTCATGGCCGCGATGTTCCTCATCGCCGAGTTGGCGGTGGTGGCGGCGTCGACGGTCAGACCGGGGCAGGCCCAGGCGGCCACCGCGCCGCCGGGCGCTGGCTTCACGCTCAACGCCAGCGATCTGAAGTTCATCCTCAAGCAGATCAAGATCGCCGAGCACCACGCGATCACGGAAAGCGGCCCCGGAGCGCCGCTCGTCGGTCCCGGCGAGTTCCAGATCGCCAACCCGATGCTCCCGTACGGGCTGCGCACGGTCGACGGCTCGGAGAACAACCTCCAGCCCGGCCAGAACACCTTCGGCGCGGTGGACCAGAAGTTCCCGCGCCTGACCGACCCGGTGTTCCGGGACGCCGAGGACTCCGACGGGACGTTCGGCCCTCCCGGGTCGACGACCTACAAGTCGAAGTCCGGCGCCGTCATCGACTCGCAGCCGCGCGTGATCAGCAACCTGATCGTCGACCAGACCGCGACGAATCCTGCGGCGATCGAGGCGGCCGGCAATCCGCACCGCACGTTCCTGGGTGAGCCGGCGCGTCCCTGCACCAGCGAGAACCCCAATCTTCCCGAGGGCTGCACGCCCCCGCACGAGACGCTGTTCATCCCGAACGTGACCACCGACGTCGGCCTCTCGCCGCCGTACAACTCGTGGTTCACCCTGTTCGGGCAGTTCTTCGACCACGGCGTCGATCTGACGCAGAAGTCCGGCGGGACCGTGTTCGTGCCCCTGAAGGCCGACGACCCGCTCATCGCCGGCCCCAATCACGTCGCCGGCGACGCCGACGACCTGCCGCCCAGCCGGCGCTTCATGGTGCTGACGCGCTCCCAGAACCAGCCCGGTCCCGACGGCATCCTCGGCAACGCCGACGACGAGCAGAACGCGACGAACATCGACACGCCCTGGGTCGACCAGAGCCAGACCTACACGTCGCACTCCGCCCACCAGGTCTTCCTGCGCGAGTACGTCAACAACAGTGCCGGCAAGCCGGTCGCCAACGGCAAGATGCTGCGCGGCGACGACGGCGGCATGGCGACGTGGGCGAAGGTCAAGTCGCAGGCCGCGACGATGCTCGGCTTCAAGCTCGAGGACACGGACGTCGCCAATGTCCCCCTGGTCGCCGCTGACCAGTACGGACGCTTCCTGCGCGGGCCGAACGGGTTCCCGCAGGTCGTGACGCCCACCAGCACGGTCGAGGGCAACCCGGCCGCCCCGGTCGCGCTCCCGGCCAACGTCAAGCGCATCAACCATGCGTTCCTGGACGACATCGCCCACCACGCGGTGCCGACGGGCGACAGGGACGGCAACCCGACGACGCCGGCCACCGAGAAGCTCGACAAGGACACCGACCCGGGGACCGGCGACGACGGCATCCGGACGACGTACGACGACGAGATGCTCGAGACGCACTTCATCGCCGGCGACAGCCGGGTCAACGAGAACATCGGCCTGAGCGCCGTCCATCAGATCTTCCACTCCGAGCACAACCGGCTGGTCGACTACATCGAGCAGCTGATCACCGACCAGAACATCGACGTCGCCGAGTGGAAGTCCGCCGACGGCGCCGGCGGATGGAACGGCGAGCGGATCTTCCAGGCCGCACGGTTCGTGACCGAGATGGAGTACCAGCACCTGGTCTTCGAGGAGTTCGCTCGCAAGATCCAGCCCGGCATCGACCCGTTCGCCGCGGGCGAGGTCTCCGCTCAGACCGACGTCAACCCGGCGATCAAGGCCGAGTTCGCCCACGCCGTGTACCGGTTCGGGCACTCGATGCTGACCGACACGGTGTCACGCACCAATGAGGACGGAAGCTCCAACGACCTCCCGCTCCTCGACGCGTTCCTGAACCCGCCCGCTTACAAGGACGGTGGCAGCGCGGGGACTCTCACGCCCGAGAAGGCGGCCGGCAGCATCATCATGGGCATGACCGACCAGGTCGGCAACGAGCTGGACGAGTTCGTCAGCGAGACGCTGCGCAACAACCTGCTCGGCCTGCCGCTCGACCTGCCGACGCTGAACCTGACGCGGGCCCGTGAGGCCGGCGTCCCGTCGCTGAACAACCTGCGCAAGCAGCTGTTCCGGACCACGAACGACAGCTCGCTGAAGCCCTACACGGACTGGGTCGACTACGGGCTCAGCCTCAAGCACCAGGAGTCGGTGGTCAACTTCATGGCCGCCTACGGCCAGCACCCCACCATCAAGAACGCGACGACCACGAACGCCAAGCGGACCGCCGCCCGGCTCATCTACAACAACAACCCAGCTGTCGCTGACACGCCGAACGACGCGGCCGAATTCGTCAACAGCACCGGCGCGTGGGCGAACACCGCCGATGGCAAGTCCATCACCGGGCTCGACGAGGTCGACCTCTGGGTCGGCGGACTGGCCGAGTCGCAGAACCTGTTCGGCGGCCTGCTCGGCTCGACGTTCAACTACGTCTTCGAGCAGCAGCTGACCGACCTGCAGAACGGCGACCGGTTCTACTACCTGCACCGGACGCCGGGCCTCAACCTGCGCACGCAGCTCGAGGGCAACTCGTTCGCCGAGCTGATCATGCGCAACACGGACGCGCAGAGCCTCAAAGCCGACGTGTTCGGCACCGCGGACTGCGAGTTCGAGCTGGCCAACCTGCAGGGAACGATCCCCGGTCTCATCGCCGATGACCCGAAGTCGGAGTGCGACGAGAGCCTGGTCCTGATCCGGATGGCGGACGGCACGATCCGCTACCGCCAGACCAACGCCGCGGACCCGCCCGGCCTGAATGCCCAGAGCACGTTCAACGGCACCGTGAACGCCGACAAGGTCCACGGCGGCGTCGACAACGACACGTTCTGGGGCAACCAGGGCAACGACCGCATCGAAGGCAACGACGGCGCGGACGTGGCACTCGGCGGCGAGGGCAACGACATCATCACCGACTCCGCCGGCGACGACAACCTCAAGGGCGGCGACGGCAACGACGCCATCGACGCCGGGCCGGGCCTGGACCTGATCCAGAGCGGCTTCGGCAACGACTTCGTCGACGGCGGCCTGAACGCGAACGAGACGTTCGCCGGCGAGGGCGATGACTTCGTCCTCTCGGGCAACGGATCGGACGCGGTCGAGGGCGACGGCGGCGACGACTGGCAGGAGGGAGGCAACGGCAACGACCTGTTGCAGGCCGACAACGCCGCGGCCTTCTTCGAGGACCTCAACGCTCCGGGCCACGACGTCCTCATCGGCGACGGTGGCGACGACGACTACGACGGCGAGGGCGGCGACGACATCATGCTCGCCGGGCCGGGCACCGAGAAGAACGCGGGGCTGGCCGGCTTCGACTGGGTCACGCACGCTCGCGACCCGCAGGCGGCGGACGCCGACATGGACCTGAAGCTGATCGAGGAGGTCGGCGGGATCGTGACGACCCGCGACCGCTACCAGTTCGTCGAGGGCCTGTCGGGCTGGAAGTTCGACGACAGCCTGAAGGGCAACGACGTCGTGCCGGCGCCCGAGCACTCCCTCGACGCCGCGGGCAGCGCTCGGATCACCGGGCTGCGGGATCTCCTCGGGGCCGGTGTCACCTCCTTCTCGGCAGGCGACATCGTCCTCGGCGGTGCCGGCAACGACACCATCGAGGGCCGCGGCGGCGACGACATCATCGACGGCGACAAGTGGCTGAACGTCCAGCTGCAGGTTCCGGATGTCTCGACGCCCGCAGCCGGCGACACCAAGCTGGTCGACAGCATGACCGAGATCCGGGCGGACGTCTTCGCCGGCAGGATCGATCCGGGTGACATCAAGATCATCCGCACGATCGAGGCGGGGTCCGCCGGCACCGACACCGCGGTGTTCTCGGGCCCCCGCGCCGACTACGACATCACGCCGAACATCAACGGCACGCTGATGACCATCACGCACGCCCGCGGCGCCGCCACCGACGGCACCGACACCGTGCGCAATGTGGAGAGCCTGCGGTTCTCCGACGATGCGGTGTCCACCGGTCCGTCTGCGACCCTCGCGCCAGACCGGACGTTCGCGAGCCGGCTCGTCAACACCACGAGCCCGGCCCAGACCGTCACGCTGTCCAACACGGGCAACGCGCCGCTGAGCATCGCGAGCATCACGCTGCCGAACCTGGCCGGCACCAACCCCGGCGATTTCGTCATCTCGAACAACGCCTGCGGCGCCACTCTGGCCGCCGGTGCGAGCTGCAACATCGCCGTGACGTTCCGGCCAACAGCGGTCGGGACCCGGACGGCCACCCTGCGAGCGACGGACAACTCGGGCAGTGCGCCCGGCAGCACGCAGGACGTCACCCTCACCGGCATCGGCAGCGCCACCCCGCCGCCGAACAACCTGCCGGTAGGAGTGCCCACGATCAGCGACACCACGCCGCAGCTCGGGCAGACGCTGAACGCGAGCACCGCCGGCATCACGGACGCTGACGGGCTCGGGACGTTCGGCCTCCAGTGGCAGTTCACTGCGAACGCGAACGGGATTGGCGGGTTCACCGACATCGCCGGGGCGACAACCCCGGGCTTCACGGTGCCGAACACCCCGCTCGGGCAGGCGCTCCTGGCGCTCGGGCGGCGCTACCGCGTCGTGGTGACGTACACGGACGGCCAGGGCCACGTGGAGACCCTGTCGTCCGCGGCCACCGCGCGCCCGACGGTCCTGACGAACCAGACCGGCCTCGCCGCGGCGACGCCGGCAACGGTGGCGACGCCGCTCGGTCAGGCGCTCGCGCCGGTCCAGCGGGCGGCGCCGGCGGCACTGCGTGCCACGGCGCTCAGCGTGTCGGCACCGCGGACGTCCCCGATCACGGTCGCCGCAACCGTGCCCCCGGGTGCGACCACGGTGAGGATCCGCGTCGTCCGTCTCAGCACGGCGAAGCGCGGGTCGTCGGCCGCGCGCAAGCGCGTCCGCCGCCACGTGGTGGCGACGGTGTACCGAAAGACCCCTAGCGCCAAGCGGTACACGTTCCGCCTGACGGAGCCGGCTCTGCGGAACCTGAAGGCCGGCCGCTACCAGGTGGAGGTCCGCATCGGCACGTCGCCGAGCCGGCTCGGGCCGGTGACGACCCGGACCGTCACGGTCACGGGCACGAAGGGGAAGCCCGCGCGCTAGCAGACTGGCCCGCGGCGCCGATCCGGCGCCGCGGGTCCGCGCGGGCCGTCCGCGAGGCGGTCGCTTCCCCCGGGCGGCCGCTTTCGCACGTCCACGATTAGATCCCGCAGGCGATCGCGGTAGTCGCGATCGGCCGGGCCGGCGGGAGAGCCGGGACGTGCACCGCATCCTCGACCGCTCGAGCCGCCGAGCGCGCATCCTCCCTGAGGAGTGACAGCCCGCGCTCACGCGACATCGATCCCCAGCCTGACCGGTCGGCGGCCGTCCACCGGCCCACGATGCAGGAGGTGGCCGAAGCCGATCGTCGCGTGACCAGCTGCGTCGTTATACGGCCGCGCAACAAAGCCTTCGAAGCGCGCGATCAGTTCCGCCTCCGCAGAGGCATAGAGCGCGTCGGGGCGCGCGTCCGTGCTGTCGCTCCTCGCGCATACCAGCAGTGAGGGTCACTGCGGCCCGCCCAACCGGAACTCCACGACCCGATGGCGAAGGCCCTCGCCGGCTGACCAGTGCGCCATCTGTTCATGCAGGCGCTGAGACTGGCTCGCCTTGGTGCGCGGCCCGTCGGTCATCCCTAGGAGGCGGCCTGGTCGCCCCATGCGTTGTCGATGACGCAGAGCCAGGTGCCGTCCGGCTGCAAGCGGGCCACCTCTGCTGTGGTTGCACCGAGCTCGGCCGGGCTCCCGTCCGGCATCGTCCCGCCGGCGAGTACTCAGCGGTTCGCGAGGAACGCCAGATCGCCGACACGAACGACGAGCTTGTGTTGAGCGTGGTCCGGCCTCGCCTGTCGAGGAACCAGCGGAGCGAATCGCGGATCGCGGCGGTCCGTTCCGCGAGCGCGCCGGGCTGCGGAATGAGGGCCGCGTCGGCTCCGTTGGAGCGGATCATGCGCGACGCGATGGTCTTCCCCCTCTACGACGGAGGCAACCAGGGCGTGCGGCGTCGCCAGCTGCACGAGATGTTCGCCCAGCCCGGGTACAACTCGATGCTGGCCGCCCGTGGCGACGTACCTCCCTGGGAGCAGTGACACCGACGCGATCACGAGGCGACTCGCGCGGGGGGCGCCGGGTTTCAGCAGCGCATCGCCTGGATGGTCACTCGCCCGCAAGCGCTGCGTTTCGTGCAGTGCGATAGCGCGGCGCGGACATCGCGGCGTCGGACGTCGTCCTTTGCGGTCCTTTCGCGACCACGCTCGGGATGCCTGGACTGCGACACCAAAACGCTAGCGGGCACGGCTCAGCGAGCAGGCCCTACTTCCGTCACCGCACCTGTCGAGGGGCGTATGCTCGCCGCGTGGGCGACCCGCGCGCCGTACTGACCCGACTGACCGCTGCGCAGAACGCACACGACCTCAAGGGGATGCTCGCGTGCTTTGACCAGGACTACCGCAGCGAGCAGCCGCTGTTTCCCGCCAGAACGTTCCAGGGAATCGCGCAGGTCCGCGCGAACTGGTCGGCGCTGCTCAAGAGCATCCCCGACTTTCACGGCGAGACTGTCCGGTCGGCGGCCGATGGGGACACGGTCTTCGCCGAGATCCACTGGACGGGAACTAAGGCCGACGGCATGCCGCTCGACGAGCGCGGTGTGATCATCGCCGGCATCCGCGACGACCGCATCGCCTGGGGCCGCCTCTACGTCGACGAAGTCGAGAGCGAGGGCGCCGATATCAATGCCGTCGTCCGGCACATGGCCGGGACCGACGATCGATAGCGCCGCCACGCCGCCGACGCGAACGCAGCGCGACGCGGTTCGGGAGCTCGCTGCGCCGCGACCTCTCGACTTCCTCCGTACGCAGGGGCCGGCCCACCGTTCCCGTCGCGTAAAGGAGCCGTGCCGGCCGCGAGGCAGACCGCCGCTCGTCGCGCAAAGCGCAAGTCAGGTTGCGGCCTCGGCGCGCCGATGCTGATCGTCGCCGACGGCGCCCCGGGACTGATCAAGGCCGTTGAGCAGTGCTGGCCCGCTTCCGACCGCCAGCACTGCGCGGTTCACCGCGTGCGCAACTTGTTGGCCAAGCTGCCCGACCGCGAGCGCGAACGTGTCCGCCAGACCTACTGGCAGGCCCTCGACGAGGCCACCAGCGAGCACGACGGCAAGCAGCGGCTCCAGGCGCTGGTCGGCGAGCTCGATCGGGCCGGCTACACCGCCGCGGCCCGGTGCCTCGGCGACGACCTCGACGCGCTCGTCGTGCATCTGCGCTACGCGACCCGCCACCGCCGGCGCAGCACGAACCTGCTCGAACGGTCGCTCGGCGAGGTCAAACGCCGCACCAAGGTCATCGGCCGCTTCCCCGGCGAGACCAGCTGCCTGACGCTCGTCTGGGCCGTGCTCGACCTCTACATCGGACACGCCACCAACGGCATCAAGTTCACCCAGCTCGAGCGGCAGCACCTCAAGCGCATGCGCCACGAGGGCCACGACCAGCGCACGACCGAGGAGGTGACCGCGGCATAGACTGACCACCACCGGGAACCTGAGCCGCGACGAAGTTACAGCAGCTCAGGCACGCGACCGACGTCGCCGCCAGTGCTGCCGCTTCTGCCCCAAGCGAGAGCGCGACGGATTGCCCGCGGATCAGGTCAGTCGCGGTGCCGGAACTCCTCCTCGAGTTGGTCGTCGCGGCGCTCGGATGCCGCCGCCGCGCGGCGCTCCTCCTCCTTCTCCTCCTCGGCGGCCTGGCGCTCGCGTTCGGCCTGGCGTTCCAGGCGCTCGCGTTCGGCACCGACGCGCTGGTCTGCCTCGCGGACGGCTCCATCCAGGAACTGCTCCAGAGCAGGAGCCGAGCCAGGCTGGACCTCGCTGACGACGATCCCGTCGCCAGCGAACTGCACCTGGCCCCAAGCGGCTGCGCCAGGGGGCGGTGGAGATTCGATCAGCACCATGTCGAAGACCTTGAGGAACGCGAAGTCCGGATCCGGTCGCACCCGAACGTTCAGCTGCCCCTCCTGTACCTCGGCCGAACCCCAGTCGATCGTGTAGCCCATAGGTTGCGACCCTAATGGTTGTGGCCGCACCGATGGGGCCGAGAGCCAGCTCGCGCTGCGCCCCGACTGCTGGGGTTTCCATGCGTTGCGATGGCGGTTGTGTCTTCCTGGCTAGGCGTTGGTCTACGGCGCGATTGCGACCTTGAGCGGTGGGAGCTGGACACCGGGCCAACTGGACCATTGACCAAGGTCTAGATCCAGCCCATGACCCTGTACCGCGATCCGCCTCCGTTCCGCTTACGTGATGGCGCCCGAGTGCTGGTTTTCGCGTGATAGCGACAGTCAGCGGAGCTGCGGAGCCTTGCCGCAAACGCGAGATCGCGCCGCGGCGGCATGGGCCCGACGCCTACGCCACCCGCGCCCCAACCAACCCGCGCTCGTGCAACACCTCGGCGATCTGGATCGCGTTCGTCGCCGCGCCCTTGCGCAGGTTGTCCGACACGATCCACATGTCGAGCGCCTGGTCGTGGCCGCGGTCGCGGCGGATCCGGCCGACGAAGACGTCGTCGTGGCCGTCGGCCTCGATCGCGAGCGGGTACGAGCCCGCCGCCGGGGTCGTCGAGCACGGTGATGCCGGGGGCGGCGCGCAGGAGCTCGCGGGCCTCGTCGGGTGACAGCGGCGAGCGGGTCTGGACGTTCACCGCCTCGGAGTGGGCGTTGACGACCGGGACGCGCACGCACGTCGCGCTCACGCGGATCGTCGGGTCGCCGAGGATCTTGCGCGTCTCGTTGACGAGCTTGAGCTCCTCGTCGGTGTGGTCGTCGCCCGCGGCGAAGTTGCCCGCGTGGGGCAGCGCGTTGAACGCGATCCGGTGGGCGTAGGCGCGGGGGTCGGGGGGCTCGTCGCCGGCGAGCAGCGCGCGCGACTGGCCGAGCAGCTCGTCGACGCCCTTCTTGCCCGTGCCGGAGACGGCCTGGTAGGTCGAGATGACGAGGCGCTCGATGCCGGCCGCGTCGTAGATCGGCTTGAGGGCGACGACCATCTGCATGGTCGAGCAGTTCGGGTTGGCGATGATCCCGCGGTGGCCGTCGAGCGCGTCCGGGTTGACCTCGGACACGACGAGCGGCACGTCGTCGTTCATGCGCCACTTCGAGGAGTTGTCGACCACGACGGCGCCCGCCTCGACGAAGCGCGGGGCCCACTCGCCCGAGGTCGCGCCGCCCGCGCTGAAGATCGCGAGGTCGAAGCCCTCGATCGTGTCGTCGGCCAGCGGCTGGACGACGAGGCCGCCCTCGAGCTCGCGGCCGGCCGAGCGCTCGGAGGCGAACGGGACGATCTCGCGGGCGGGGAAGTTCCGCTCGCGCAGCAGCCGCAGCATCATCGTGCCGACCTGGCCGGTGGCGCCGACGACGGCGACGCGGTATCCGTCCTCCCGGGGGGTCATGCCGCGAACTCCCCGAACGGCTGCTCGGGCCGGATCGTGCCCTCGCCCGAGAGCTCGAACGCGGTGTGCAGGGCCTTGACGGCGTCGGGGACGCGTTCGCCCGGGACGACGCAGGAGATGCGGATCGGTGAGGTGGAGATCATCTCGATGTTGATGCCGTTGTCGCCGAGGGTCGTGAACACCTTGGCCGCGACGCCCGGATGGGTCTTCATTCCCGCTCCGACGATCGAGACCTTGCCCATCGTCTCGTCGGTCGCGACGGACATGCCGAGCTCGGACGCGATGGGGTCGAGCGCCGTGCGCGCCGAGTGCACGTCGTCGCGCGGGATCGTGAACGACATGTCCGCGCGCAGGCCCTCGGTCTCGGGCTCGCCCTGGACGATCATGTCGATGTTCACGTTCGCCGCCGCGAGCGCGGTCGTCACGCGGCCGGCGACGCCGGGCGTGTCCGGCACGCCCATGAGCGTGACCCGGGCCTCGCCCAGCGAGTGCGTGACGGCGGTGATCAGCGGCTGTTCCATCGTGTCCCCCTCGGAGACGACAACAGTACCCGGGGCCTCGTCGAAGCTCGACCGGCAGTGGATCCGCACGCCGTGGTTGCGGGCGTACTCGACGCTGCGCAGCTGCAGGACGCCGGCGCCGGAGGCGGCCATCTCGAGCATCTCCTCGAAGGAGACGACGGGCAGCTTGCGGGCGTTCGGGACGATCCGCGGGTCGGCGCTGAAGACGCCCGGGACGTCGGTGTAGATCTCGCAGACCTCGGCGCCGACGGCGGCGGCGAGGGCGACGGCCGTCGTGTCCGAGCCGCCGCGCCCGAGCGTCGTGACGTCCTTGGCCGTCGAGACGCCCTGGAAGCCCGCGACGAGCACGATCGCGTCCTCGTCGAGCGCGCGGAAGATGCGGTCGGCGCGGATGTCGAGGATCCGCGCCTTCGTGTGCGAGGTGTCCGTGACGATCCCGGCCTGCGAGCCCGTGAGCGAGATCGCGCGGTGGCCGAGGTCGTTGATCGCCATCGCGCACAGCGCGCACGAGACGCGCTCGCCCGTGGACAGCAGCATGTCCATCTCGCGCGGGTCGGGGACCGGCGAGACCTCGAACGCGTCGGCGATCAGGCGGTCGGTCTCCTTGCCGCGCGCGCTCAGGACGGCGACGACGCGGTGGCCGGCCTCGCGCTTGGCCACGATCCGGTGCGCGGCGCGCTTGAGGCGCTCCGCGTCGGCCACGGAGGTCCCGCCGAACTTCATCACCACGGTGCTCATCGGCGCCCAAGGATAGGCGGGCGCGGGCGCCGGCCTCAGCGTGGAAGCGTCAGGGCGAACGTCGCGCCGCGCTCGGCCGGGACCGCCTCGAGGTCGCCGCCCATCCGTAGGGCGAGCTCGCGGCCGATCGCGAGGCCGAGCCCGAAGCCGGACGTCCGCTCGCCCGCCGCGCCGCGCTCGAAGCGGCCGAACACCCGCGCGCGCTCGCCCGGGGCGAGGCCGGCGCCGTGGTCGGCGACGCGCAGCACGGCGCGCCCGTCGGCGGCCTCCACGGTCGTCGTGACGTCGCCGCCGTCGGCCGCGTAGCGCAGCGCGTTGTCGAGCAGGATGCCGAGGATCCGGGCGACCGCCGACTCGTCGCCCGTGGCGGTCAGGTGCGGCGTCGCGCCGTTCGCCGCGAACGCGCGCTCGCCGTCGAAGGCCTCCCCGTCGGCCCCGCGCAGGACGACCCCGGCGGCGCGCGCCCGCGGCTCGAACTCGGCCTGCACGGCCGCGGCGATGTCGGCCAGGTCGATCGGCTCGCGGCGCAGGGCGACCTCGCCGTCGAGCCGGCTGAGGTCGAGCAGGTCGGTCGCGAGGCGCGCCAGGCGCCGGGTCTGGCGGCCGGCGGTCAGGGCCCCGCGGCGGGCGTTCTCGACGTCCGGGACGGGCGCGGCCAGCGCCTCGTCCATCAGCTCGACGGTCGCCTGCAGGAGGGCGAGCGGCGTGCGCAGCTCGTGGGACGCGGTCCCGAGGAACGCCTGCCGCGAGCGCTCCTCGGCCTGCAGTCGCGCGCGCATGGACTCGAGCGCGCGCGCGAGGTCGCCGACCTCGTCGCGGCTCGTGTCGCGCGGGAGCGGCGCGGCGATCCGGCCCTCGCCGAGCCGCCGCGCGCCCTGGCGCAGGCGCTCCAGGCGCCGCAGAAGCCCGAAGCTCAGGGCGGTCCCGAGGAGCAGCGCGATCGTCAGCCCGGCGAGGGCGGCGACGGGCAGGGCGCCGCGCATCACGCCGACGGCCGCGCGGCTGTCGTCCAGCGGCTTGCGCAGCACGAGCGTGACCGGGCCCGCGTGGGTCGCGACGGGCGTGACGACGATCGCCTCGCGGTCGCGGTCGGCCTGGCGCAGCTCGCTCGCGCGGTTCGTGCCCGCCGCCGCGACCCGGTCGGCGGACTCGCCGGCGCCCGCGTTCGCCCGCGCGGGGTCGGTGTCCTGCAGCGCCGTGCCCTCGGCGTCGAACAGCTCGACGTCCGCGCCCGTGCGGCCCTGCAGGCCGATGACGATCCGCGCCAGCCGCGGCGACCGCGCGCGCAGGTCGCGGGCCGGGAGGCGCCGGAGGTCGAGCGCGGCCGTCCCGGCGAGGCGGCGCATGGCATCGAGCCGGTCGGCGGCGATCCGGTGCTCGAGCGGGCCGACGAGCGCCACGCCGGCGGCCGCGAGCGTGGCGGCGCTCGTCGCGACGAGCGCCAGGACGAGCTTCCAGCGCAGGCCCGAGCGGCCGAGCCGGCGCACCGCTCACCCCCGCATGCGGTAGCCCGCGCCCCGCACGGTCGCGATCGCGTCGGGGTCGCCGCCGGCCCGCGCGAGCTTCTCGCGCACGTGGTGGATGTGGACGTCGATCGCGCGCGGGTCGCGGTAGCCGTCGTCGCCGAACATCGCGCGCAGGAGCTCGCGGCGGGACAGCAGGCGCCCGTCGGCGTCGAGCAGCGCGCGGAGGATCTCGAACTCCGAGTACGTCAGGGCGAGGGCGGTGCCGTCGACGGTCGCGGCCCGCGCGCCCGGGTCGACGACGATCGCGCCGTGGCGGAGCAGCTCGCGGCCGCGCTCGGGCGGGCGGATGCGGCGCAGGACGGCCCGCACCCGGCTGCGCAGCTCGGCGACGCCGACGGGCTTCGTCACGTAGTCGTCGGCGCCCGCCTCGAGCGCCAGCACGACGTGCGCCTCGCCGTCGCGCGCGGTCAGGACGAGGACGTGCAGGTCGGCGCCCGCGCCACGCAGGCGGCGGCAGACCTCGATGCCGTCCGGGCCGGAGCCGAGCCCGAGGTCGAGGAGCAGCAGGTCGAACGCCTGGCCGGCGAGCGCGTCGAGCGCGTGGCTGCCGTCCGCGGCCTGCACGACGTCGTGGCCGTCGGCGACGAGCGCCTCGGCCATGACCGCCCGCAGCTCGTCGTCGTCCTCGACGAGGAGAAGCCGGCCGGTCCGCGGCGGCGCGGGGGCGGGAGAATGCGTCTGGAGGGTCTGCACGGGGCGGCGACGATAGGTCGCGGGCGACGAGCGATGCGCCACGTCACGACGAGCCGCAACGCCAGCCCAACGCCAGCCCAACATCGCGCCCAGCGAGCGGGAACGCGGGCTTTCGGAGCGGCTCAGCGAGAGGCCCGACGCTGCCCTCATGCCCGACGCCCGACTCACCAGCCTCAGCGTCGTCCTCCCGTGCCACGACGAGGAGGGCAACGTCGCCCAGGCCGTCCGCGAGGCCGGGGCGGCCGCGCGCGCCGCGGCCCTCGATCACGAGATCCTCGTCGTCGACGACGGCAGCACCGACGCGACCCGCCGGCTCGCCGGCGCCTGCGCCGCCGACGACCCGCACGTGCGCGTCCTCGCCCACGACGACAACCGCGGCTACGGCGCGGCCCTGCGGACCGGCATCGCGGCCGCGCGCTGCGACTGGATCCTCCTCACGGACGCCGACCTCCAGTTCGACCTCGGCGAGCTGCGCGACTTCGTCGCGCCGGCGGCCGACCACGACCTGCTCGTGGGCTATCGCCTCGCGCGCATGGACCCGTTCCACCGGCGGCTCAACGCCTACGCGTGGAACCGGCTCGTCGACCGCGTGTTCGCCCTCGACGTGCGCGACGTCGACTGCGCCTTCAAGCTCATCCGGCGCGACCTCGCCCAGCGCCTGCGCCTCACGGCCGCCGGGGCGATGATCAGCACCGAGCTCGTCGCCCGCGCCGCGCTCGCCGGCGCCCGGATCGGCGAGTACGGCGTGCACCACCGACCGCGGACCGCGGGCCGCCAGTCGGGCGCCGACCCGGCCGTGGTCATCGGCGCCTTCCGCGAGTTGCGGCGGATCCGCGCGGAACTCGACGCCACATCGCTCCCCCCGCGGGCGCCGAGTCCCACGGAGCCCCCGCATCCGGCCGCTGCCTGACGGCCTGTCGGCGGCAGCGGCCACGGATCGCCCCCGGCCCTGGGCGATCCCGGAGGCCCGCCGGGTCTCCAGAGAAGGGGTCGCGCTCGCGGTGGTGCTGTGTGCCGCCGCCGCGCTCCGGCTCGCCGGCGTCGGCTCCGGCGAGCCGGACCCCTTCTACGACGCGGCCGTGCGCAGCATGGCGACGTCGTGGCACGCGTTCCTCGTCGGCGCGTTCGAGCCGGGCGCGCGCGTGGCGATCGACAAGCCGCCCGCCGATCTCTGGCTCCAGGTCGCGAGCACGCGCCTCCTCGGGTTCACGACGTTCGCGCTCGTCCTCCCGGCCGCGATCGCGGGGACCGCGACCGTCGCCGCGGTGTACGACCTCGTGCGCGGGCTGTTCGGCGGGCGGGCGGGGCTCGCCGCCGCCGCGGCGATGGCGGTCCTGCCGGTCTCGGTCGTCACGGCGCGCAGCGACACGATGGACGCGGTCATGGCGATGCTCGTGACCGTCGCGGCCGCGCTCACCGCCCGGGCGGCGCGCTCGGGCCGCGCCGCACTGCTGGTCTGGGGCGGCGCGGTGCTCGGCCTCGCGTTCGAGGTGAAGCTGTTCGAGGCGTTGGTCGCCGCCCCGGCGCTCGTCGTGCTGTGGTGGGCGGCCGCCCGGGGGGCGCGCCGGTGGCGGGCGGGCGCGCTGGCCGCCGCGGCCGCGGCGTTCGTCGTCGTCGCGCTGGCCTGGCTGGTGGCCGTCTCGCTCGTCCCGGCCCGGTCGCGGCCGTACGCGCTCGGCTCGAGCGACGGGTCGGCGTGGAATGCGGTCTTCGCCTACGACGGCATCGACCGCCTGCGCGCGCGGCCGGCCCCGCGGACCGCCCCGCCGTCCGCCGCCGCGCTCGCCCGTGCGGCGGCGCCGCCGGGGCCGGCTCGGCTGCTGTCGACCCGCGCGTCGTTCCGGGGCCGCATCGGGATCGAGGCCGCGGCGGCGGTGGCGGCCCTGGTGCTCGCGCTGGCGGGCGGGGCGTGGGGCCGCCTGGACCGGACCGGCCGCGCCGGCCTCGCCGCGCTCGCGGTCTGGCTCGCGTGCGGCCTCGTGCTCGCGAGCGCGATGCGCGCCGTGCACCCGCGCTACCTCGAGGCCTTCACGCCGGCGGTGGCGGCGGTGCTCGGCGCCGGCGCGGTGCTCGCCGCCCGCGGCCGGGCCCGGTGGCCGGTCGCGGCCGCTTTCGGCCTTGTCCTCGTCGCGTCCCTCGCGGTCTCGGTGGGCGCCGTCGCCGGGCACCGCACCGACTCGGGCGGCCCGGCTTCATCGCCCCCGCCCGGATCGCGGCGCTCAGCGCGTTCCTGCGCGCCCACGACGGGCGCGCGGTCGACGAGGTCGCGAGCGTCGCGCCGTCGAAGGCGGCCCAGCTCATCGCCCGCGACGGCCGTCCGGTGCTCGTCCTGGCGAGCGTCGACGGGCGGCCGCTCGTCACGCCGCGGGGCCTCGCGGCGGCCGTCGCGGCCGGCCACGTCCGCTACGTGCTGCTCGGCGACCGGTGCGTCCGGGCGCCGAGCGCGGCCTGCACGCCCGTCGCGCGCTGGGCCCGCGCGCACGGCGACGACGTCAGTGCGGCCGCGGGACAGCCGGTCCCGGGCTTCGTGTATCGGCTGTCGGTTCGCCCGCGGCACCGCCGAACACCCACGACCGCGCGAGCACGAACGTCAGCGCGGTCACGGGCGGCAGCGCCGCGACCTCGCCGGCGAGCTTCGGCAGCCCGACGCCGCGGACGGCGAGCGCGACGGCCGCCGCGTTCAGGCCCAGCCCGAGCGTGACGACGACGAGGTAGCGCGCGCCGGGCCCGGCGCCGCGCCGCGCGCTGCGGAACGTCCAGTTCCGGTTCAGCCGGTAGCCGTTCAGCGCACCGGCCGCGAACGCGAGCGCGGACGCCGCCACCGCGGGCACCCCGCGCGCGACGAGCACCGCGTAGCCGACGAGCGTGATCGCCGTGTTCGACACGCCGACGAGGAGGTAGCGGACGGCCTGGCCGGTCAATGCAGGAGCCGTTCGAACCGGGCGTGGTCGGCCCGCCCGACGGGCGTGCGGGTCGGGTAGTAGCCGAGCGCGTGGATGAGCTGGGTCGACTGCGGGCACGGCGCCCAGCGCGAGGCCGACCGAGACGGCGACGGCGGCGATCCGCAGCGACCGGCCCCGGGCGAGCGCCGCGAACGGCAGGACCCACCAGACGTACCAGGGCACCGTCCACGCGAGCGCGAGGACCGTCGCCAGCAGGACGACCCCGGCGGCACCGATGAGGCGCTCGCGACGGTGGGCGACCGCCGCGCACGCGCCGAGGACGACGACCACGAGGATCGCGTGGGCGACCGTGCGCACGCCCGCGGTCGCGCCGCCCGCCCCGAGCAGCAGGCCGGCGACGTTCGGCGCGCTCAGCGGCGTGACGAGGCTGTCCTGCAGCCCGGTGGCCGGCAGGCGGCCGCCGAAGACGCCGTGCACCACGTCGGCCACCCCGGCGCCCATCACCACCGCGCCCGCCGCCGCGGCCCCGCGCCGGCGCGCGCCGAGGATCACCAGCGGCACGAGGCCCAGCAGCGACAGCTTGAACGCGACGCCCGCGACGATCGCCGCGCCGGCCCCGACGTCCCAGCCCGGGCCGCCGAGCGCGCGCCCGCGGACGACGAGCGCCACCGCGGCCAGCGCGCAGAGCAGCATGAGCGCGTCGTTGTGCTGCCCGCCGAGGCCGTAGACGAGCACGAGCGGGTTCAGCCCGGCGAAGACGAGGGCGCGCTGCGGCGAGCGGCCGAGCCGGCGCGCGAGCCACCAGACGAGCGCCAGGCAGCCGAGCGAGGCGAGCGCCGCGATCGCCTTCCACGTCCAGTACGCGGCGTGGAGCGGCAGCGGCGCCAGCGCGTAGGCGATCAGCGTGAAGAACGGCCCGTACGGACTGGGCAGGTGGTGCCAGTTCGAGAAGCGGTAGGCGGGATCGCCCGGCGCGAGGAGCGGCAGGTCGGCGTACGGGTTGTGGCCGTAGAGCGCCCCGAGGCGCCCGTAGTGCAGGTAGTTGAAGAGGTCGGTGAGCGAGAGCGGCGGCCCGAGCGCGTAGAGCACGTGCACGAGCACGAGCGCGGCGACGACCCACTCCACCCGCACGCGCGGCGCGAGCGCCCACGCCGCGAGCCAGCAGAGCGCCAGCAGGCCGAGCGCGACGGTCAGCTCGGTGCGCAGCGTGACCGTGCTCGCGGTGAGCTCCGGCAGGCGGTGCCCCAGCGGACCGACGAGCCACGGGGCGAAGTCGCGGCGGGCCGGCGGCGACAGGAACGAGCGCCGCTGGGCCGCGGCGAGGACGACCCACAGCGAGACCGCGACGCTGCCGGACAGCGCGAGCACGCCGGCGGCCCCCGGGACGCTGCGCGCGAAGGACACCGCCGAGCCCACGAGCAGGTGCCGGATCCGGCCTGGGAGGATGGGGATCCGGGGCGATGGCGTCGTGGGCTCGGCGGCCATTCCGGTACGGCGCGGAGTGTGCCCGCCGCGCCTGAGCCGCGCCTGAACGGCGTGTTGGGATTCCGTATGCGGTGATCCGGTTCCGGGGGCCCTGCGCAGTACCCCACGACCCGAGCACGACCGGCAGCAGGAGCTCTCGCCGGTGTCCCGCCCGGGCTTTGACCTCGACTCCGCGAGGAGGCAACGCCGTGCCCGACACCGACACGCAGACCGGTGCCCTGCAGCATCTCAAGGACGACCCCGCGACCCGCAAGCGCTTCCTGCGCATGGTCGGTGGCGCCGGCGCCACCGGTGCGCTCGGCCTGCTCGCCGCGGCGTGCGGCGGGAAGGATTCGAACGCCGGCCGCGCCGCGACGACCACGACCGCCGCGAAGGCGGGCGGCCAGAACGCGGACGTCTCGATCGTCAACTACGCGCTCACGCTCGAGTACGTCGAGGCCGACTTCTACGACAAGGTCGTCAACAGCGGCCAGATCAAGGACCGCGCGACCGTCGACCTCGCCAAGCGGATCGCCGAGGTCGAGCGCCAGCACGTGGAGGCCCTCAAGGGGACGGTCATCAAGCTCGGCGGCAAGCCGGCGGCCAAGCCCGAGACGGCGTTCGACGACGTGCTCGCCGCGGGCCCCGAGAAGATCCTGCGCACCGCGGCGACCGTCGAGAACCTCGGCGCCGCGGCCTACCTCGGCCAGGCCGGGCGGATCACGAGCAAGGAGGTCCTCGCGGCCGCGCTCGCGATCCACACCGTCGAGGCGCGCCACGCCGCCGCCCTGAACCAGCTCGTCGGCCGCGGCTTCAAGGGCGGCTCCGCCCTCGAGGGCTCGATCCCCGACGGCGCCTTCGCCAAGGCGATGACGATGGACCAGGTCCTCGCCCAGGTGAAGCCGTTCCTCGCCACGTCCTGACCATCGACCCGCAAGGAGACACGACCATGGCCAATACCCCACTCGCAACGCCGGAGCTCGCGGCCGTCGAGGTCGGCGGGATGTCCCGCAGCGCCTTCCTCCTGCGCGGCGCGCTGGCCACCGGCGCGCTCGTCGGCGGCGGGGCCGTCAGCCCGTTCGTCCGGCGCGCGATGGCCCAGGAGACGGGCGGCGACGCCGACATCCTGAACTTCGCGCTGACGCTCGAGTACCTCGAGGCGACGTTCTACTCGCGTGCGATCTCGAAGGGCCGCAAGATGAGCGGCGACACCGTCCGCCTCGCCCGCGAGATCCGCGACAACGAGATGGCGCACGTCGGCGCGCTGCAGGAGACGATCAAGCAGCTCGGCGCCAAGGCGGTCAAGGCGCCGACCGTCGGCTTCGGCGACGTGTTCACGAGCGACGGCGCGTTCCTGAAGCTCGCGCAGACCCTCGAGGACACGGGCGTCAGCGCCTACAACGGCGCGGCCCCGCAGATCAAGTCCCGCGACGTGCTCGCGGCCGCCGGCTCGATCGTCCAGGTCGAGGCCCGCCACGCCGCGCTGATCCGCCTCATGCGCGACGCAGAACCCCGCGCCGGACGCCTTCGACCCGTCGCTCGACAAGCAGCAGGTCCTCATGGCCGTCAAGCCGTTCGTGCGGGCGTAGCCGGGCGAGGCGGGCGACCGCGATTCCGGGTGGCGCGGGGTGGCGCGCCGCCCGGACCGCCCGCGGCGTCAGGAATGCCCGCCGGGGGTAGGAGTCGGCCATGCTCGCCCGCCGCACGCTCCTCGCCGTCCTGGCCGCCGTCCTGCTGTTCGTCCTGCCGGCCACCGCCCCCGCCCACGACGCCCCGGTCAAGCAGCCGACCGCCGTCGGCACCGGGGGCGCCGCCGCCACCGTCGACGCCCAGGGGACGCAGGCCGCCATCGACGTCCTGCGCCACGGCGGCAACGCCGTCGACGCCGCGGTCGCCGCGGCCGGCGTGCTCGGGGTCGTCGAGCCGTATTCGTGCGGCATCGGCGGCGGCGGCTTCATGACGATCTACTCCGCCAAGGACCACAAGGTCCACACGATCGACTCGCGCGAGACGGCGCCGGCGACGATGGGGCCGGACGCGTTCACCGGCCTCACGACGTTCGAGAGCCAGCGCGTGAGCGGCATGAGCGTCGGCGTGCCCGGGACGCTGCGGGCGTGGGAGACCGCACTGAAGGAGTTCGGCTCGATCTCGCTGGGCGACGCGCTGAAGCCCGGGATCAAGGTCGCCAAGCACGGCTTCGCCGTCGACCCGACGTTCTTCGCGCAGACCGACGCCGCGAAGGCGATCTTCGCCGACTTCCCGGCGACGGCCGCCCTGTACCTCGACCCCGACGGCACGCCGCGGGACGTCGGCACGACGATCCGCAACCCCGACCTCGCGCGCACGTACAAGCTGATCGCCAAGCAGGGCCCGGCCGCGTTCTACGGCGGCCCGCTCGCCCAGGCGATCGTCGACACCGTCCAGCACCCGCCGCTGCGCCCGGGCGCGACGCGCGTCGCCCGCCCCGGGCTCATGACGCTCGACGACCTCGCGGGCTACAAGACCGTGGACCGCGACCCGACGGCGATCGACTACCGCGGCCTCGACGTCTACGGCATGGCGCCGCCCTCCAGCGGCGGCTCGACCGTCGGCGAGGCGCTGAACATCCTCGAGGGCTACGACCTCGGCCACGAGCCGATCGACCTCGCCACCCACCAGTACCTCGAGGCGTCGCGCTACAGCTTCGCCGACCGCGGGAAGTGGGTCGGCGACCCCGGCTACTTCGACGTGCCGCTCGAGGGCCTGCTGTCGGACTCGTTCGCCGCCGAGCGCCGCGCGCTCATCAAGCCCACCGCGGCCGTGAGCCCGGTCCCGGCCGGCGACCCGCGCGACAACACGTCGACGTCTCCCTCCGACACCAGCGCGTCGGCCACGCGCGTCGGCTCGACGACGAACATGACGGTCACCGACAAGTACGGGAACATCGTCGAGTACACGTTCACGATCGAGCAGACCGGCGGCAACGGCATGGTCGTCCCCGGCTACGGGTTCCTGCTCAACAACGAGCTGACCGACTTCAACCTCGACGCGAACGGCACGAGCCCCGACACGCCGTCGACCGCCAACCAGATCGCCGGCGGCAAGCGGCCGCGCTCCTCGATCGCGCCGACGATCGTGCTGAAGGACGGCCGGCCGTTCGTCGCCACCGGATCGCCCGGCGGCGCGACGATCATCACGACCGTCCTGCAGATCCTCATGAACCGGATCGACCTCGGCATGACGCTGCCCGAGGCGATCGCGGCGCCGCGCGCGAGCCAGCGCAACGCCGCGGGCACGGACGTCGAGCAGGCCTTCCTCGACCAGACCGACCTCGTCGCGAAGCTCAAGGCGCGCGGCCAGGTCTTCAACGCGCCGGCCGAGATCGGCGCCGCCACCGGGATCGAGTTCCTCGGCGACGGCAAGGTGCTCGCCGCCGCCGAGCCGGTGCGGCGCGGCGGCGGGAGCGCGATGGTGGTCAGCCCGGGCGGCGGAGGCCACGGGCGGGGCTAACCGCTACTGGGCCTGCGGCACGCTGACGGTGAGCGTGCGCAGCACGACCGGCTGACCGGTCGTCTCGTCGACCTGGGTCACGGTGATCGGCAGGACGCCGTTCGCCGCGGTGCCGATCGTGACCTGCGGATGGTCGGCGTTGCGGACCTCGACCCGGACCCGCACCTCGTCGCGGAGCTCGTCGCCGTCGACGCGGCGGCGGTGCTCGGTACGGACGCGGACGCGCATGTCGCCGTTGCGCTCCTCCTCGCGGACGCGCTCGCGGATCCGGACCTTCGCGTCGGCCGCCGTGGCGGCGCTCGGCAGCTCTGCGCGGACCTCGATGCGCAGATCGGCGCGGACCCGGTCGTCGCTCGTGCGCACGCAGTTGCGCGTCTCGAAGCGGGTCGTGTCGGTGCGCTGCTCGGTGCGCGTGCAGTTCTTCTGCCCGCCGCCCTGGTCGTGCGTGATCGCCACGGCGGGCGCGACGGAGCGGCGCCGAGCGCGGCGACGGCCGCGGCAACGGCGAAACCCCTGTCTTCATCGGTTCCCTCCTGGAAGGGTGGTTGGATCTGCAGGCAGGACAGCGTCACCCGGCGGACGTGACGGTCGGATCCCGGTCCGGCAAGGGCGCTAGGTTCGCGGGGTGACGACGCGCGACCCGTACGAGGTCCTCGGCCTCCGGCCCGGCGCCTCGGCCCAGGACCTGCACGACGCCTACCGCCGGCTCGTGAAGCTCCACCACCCCGACCGCAACGGCGGCTCCGCGGAGTCGACGCGCCGCTTCCAGGAGATCCAGGCCGCCTACGAGGAGATCGGCCGCCGCCGCGCCGCGACCCGCCCGGCCCCGCCGCCGCCGCGCCCGCCGCGCGCGGACGCCGCGGTCGAGGACCGGATCGCCGACCTCGAGCGCGAGGTGCGCGAGGCGCAGGCGGCGAAGGCCGCGGCCGAGAAGGCGGCGCGCGAGGCGGTGCGCGCCACCCGGCCCGAGCGCGCGTCCGACGAGGAGCTCGGCTACTTCACGACCGACGACAGCTTCGGCAAGATCATCTCCGACGTCGCCGACGAGCTCGCCGACGGCGTGGCCGGCGCCCGGCGCCATCCGTCGGTGCAGCGGCTCGAGGACCTGATCGACCGTCTCCTCGACGACGACGACGACCGCAAACGCTAGCTAGGTGCCGGCGGGCAGCAGGACCTGGAAGCAGGTCTCGCCCGGGCGCGCCTCGACGCGGATCTCGCCGTGGTTGCGGACCACGATGCGCTGGGCGATGTCGAGCCCGAGCCCGGTCCCCTGGCCCACGGGCTTCGTCGTGAAGAACGGGTCGAAGATCCGGTCGCGGACCGCGTCCGGGATCCCCGGACCGTCGTCGGCGATCTCGACGCACACCCGCGGGCCCTGGCGGCGTGTGCGCACGGTGATCCGCCCCGTGCCGCCGAGAGCGTCGATCGCGTTGGCGAGCAGGTTCGTCCAGACCTGGTTGAGCTCGGACCCGGAGGCCTCGACCGCCGGCAGGTCCGGCGCGAACTCGCGGACGACGGCGACGCCGCTGTCGCGCAGGCGCTGGTCGATCACCGCGAGCGTCGCCTCGAGGCCCTCGTGGACGTCGACCGCCTGGCGCTCGCCCTGGTCGAGGTAGGTGTAGTCGCGGACGGCGCCGACGAGGTCGGCGATCCGCGTGGCCGCCGTCTCGAGCTCGTCGGTGACGACCCGCGCGCCGGCGGTCGCCGCGAGGTGCCGCAGGCCCGGGCCGAGGCCCTCCTCGCCGACCGTGGCCGCGACCCGGTCGACCCACTCGGGGCCGAGCCGCGCCTCGGTCAGCGCCGCGGCGAGCCCCGCCGCGCCGGCGACGCCGCGGGCGCGCAGCGCGTCGGCGAGCGCGTCCTCGCGGTCGCTCTCGGCGAGCGGGTCGAGCCGCTCGAGTTCGGCCACCGCCGACGCCTGCGCCCCGACGGCCACGAGCGCCGCCAGCCCCTCGGCCGGCGTGCCGAGGCCGGCGAGCTCCGCGAACGCGACCGTGCGCGCCTCCTCGGCCTCGCGCAGCGTCGCGGGGACCCGCGCCGCGGCGGCCACCGGGTTGTTGAGCTCGTGCGCGAGGCCCGCCGCGAGCTGGCCGACGGCGAGCAGCTTCTCGCGGTCGCGCTCGATGCCCTTCACCGCGTGGCTGACGGACTCGAAGGCGGGCAGGAAGCGGCGCAGCAAGGGCGGGTGGGCGAACGCCAGCCGGCGCAGCTCCTCGCCGTCGACCTCGAAGAGGACCGTGTCGACGACCGCGAACGTCGTGCCGCGGTAGCTCGTCTCGGTCAGCAGCGCCATCGCCCCGAGGAATCCGCCGGGGCCGTGGGCGAGCATCAGGACCTGCTCGCCGCCGACCTCGCGGGTCGTCTCGAGGCGGCCCTCGAGGACGACGTGGAACAGCGTCGCGGGATCGCCCTGGCGGAAGAGGAACTCGCCCGCCGCGAGGCGGATCTCGCGCCCGGCCGCGGCCAGCCGGTCGAGCTCCGCGTCCGGCAGGCCCTCGAGGACGGGCGCGGCGCGCAGACCGACGGCGGCGGAGGCCTCCATCGGCCGACCCTAGTCGAATCGGGACGCCGCGAGCGGCGGCTGATCGCCTACAGCGTCCGGCGGCCGGCGAGGGCCTTGCCGAGCGTGACCTCGTCGGCGTACTCGAGGTCGGCGCCGACCGGCAGGCCCGAGGCGAGCCGGGTCACGGTCACGTCGGGCGAGCGCTCGCGCAGGGCCGCCGCGATGTGCAGCGCGGTCGCCTCGCCCGTCGTCGTCGGGTTCGTGGCGAGCACGACCTCGCGCACCCCGCCGCCGCCGACGCGGGTGTAGAGCTCGGAGATCTTCAGGTCCTCGGGGTCGACGCCGTCGATCGGCGACAGCGCCCCGCCGAGCACGTGGTAGCGCCCGCGGTACTCGTGGGTGCGCTCGATCGGGATGACGTCGCCCGGCTCCTCGACGACGCAGATGAGCTCGGTGTCGCGGCGCTCGTCCTGGCAGATCCGGCAGCGCGGCTCGTCGGCGAGGTTGAAGCACACCTCGCACAGGCGGATGCGCTCCTTGACCTCGCGGATCGCGTCCGCCAGCGCGTTGGCGTCCTCGGCGTCGATGCGCAGGATGTGGAACGCCAGGCGCTGGGCCGTGCGCTGCCCGATCCCGGGCAGCTTGCCGAGCTCCGTGATCAGGCGTTGGACGGACGGGGCGTACAACCGGGTTCTTTAGAAGCCCAGGCCCGAGCGAGCCGAGGTCCATGCCGCCGGTGAGCCCGCCGAGCTTGGACTGCTGGAGCTCCTGCGCGGCGCGCAGGCCCTCGTTGACGGCCGCGAGGACCATGTCCTGGAGCAGCTCGGGGTCGTCGGGGTCGATCGCGTCCGGCGCGATCGTGACCGACTTGACGACGAGGTCGCCGGACACCTTCACCTTGACCATCCCGCCGCCCGCGGAGGCCTCGACCTCCTCGTGCTTGAGCGCCTCCTGCGCCTCCATCATGTCCTGCTGCATCTTCTGGACCTGGCGCATCATCTGCTGCATGTTCGGCGGCTGGGGCATCAGGCGTCGCCCTCCTTGTCGTCGTCGGGATCGGGCACGATCTCCTCGGCATCGAACTCTGTCACGAAGCGCGCGACGATCTCGTCCTCCGAGGGCGGCGGCGCCTGCGGCGCGGGCTCGTCGGCCTCGAGCTCGCGCAGCTCGAACAGCACGCGCAGCGGGCGGCCCGCGAGGCCGCGGACGGCGCCCTCGACGACCGCGCGGTGCTCGGGGAGCGCCGCCTGGCGCTGGTTGAAGCGGTCCTCGGGGGCGAAGGCGACCACGAGCTCGTGGTCGCGCAGCTCGACCGGCCGGGCGTCCGAGAGCGCCGCGCCGAGCATCTGGTTGTCGGCGCAGACGGCGTCGAGCACCGCGGGCCAGACGGCGGTCATGCCGGCGAGGCCCTCGGGCGCCGGGACCGAGATCGCCGGCGGCGGGGCCGGCGCGGGCGGGTCGGCGAGCGCGACCGCGGCGGCGGACGGCTGCTCCTCGGCCGCGGCGGCGGGGCGCTCGGCGCCGCCGTCGGGGTCGCGCGGCGGGGCGGCGGCCTCGGCGGGAGCGGCGCGGCCGTCGTCGGCGGGCGGCTCAGGGTCGGGTGCCGCGGGCGCCGGGGCGGGCGCCGCGGGAGCGGGGGCGGCCGTGCTCTGGGACGGAGCCGCCGCGGGCGGGCTCGCGGCGCCGGCGCCGGCGCCGCAGCGCCGCCCGCGGGCACGGGACCGCGGCCGGCCAGCGCCGCCTCGAGCGCGTCGATGCGCGCCATGAGCGCGCGGGCGGACGGGTCGATCTGCGGGCTCGCGGCCTCGACGAGCGCCAGCTCGACGCGCGTGCGCGCCTCCGCGCCGTCCTTCACGGCCTTCATCGCGTCGGCGAGCAGCTCGAGGAAGCGGACGAGGTCGCCGCGGCCGATGCGGCCGGCCTGCTCCTTCAGGCGCGCGTCGCGGTCGGGCGTGACGTGCAGCTCCGCCGGGACGTCGCCGAGCGTCTGGGTGATGAGCAGCTCGCGCGCGTGGGACTCGAGGTCGCGCATGACCTGGCCGAGGTCGCGGCCGCTCGAGGCGAGCTCCGCGGCCGCGAGCAGCGCGCCGCGCGCGTCCTGCGCCCCGACGGCGTCGAGCGCGCCGAAGAGCAGGTCGGCATCGGCGACCCCGAGCACGGCGAGGACGTCCTCGGTCGCGATCTCGCGCCCGGAGTACGTGACGAGCTGCTCGAGCGTGCCGAGCGCGTCGCGGAACGAGCCGGTCGCGTGCCGGGCCAGGAGGGCGACGGCGTCGGGGCCGACCGCGATGTCCTCCTCGCCGGCGACCCGCGTGATGACGGCGGCGAGCTCCTCGACCGTCGGCCGGCCGAAGTCGAAGCGGTGGCAGCGGTCGACGACCGTCGGCAGGACCTTCTGGGCCTCGGTCGTGGCGAGCACGAAGATCGTGTGCGGCGGCGGCTCCTCGAGGGTCTTGAGGAACGCGTTCCAGGCCTGCGACGAGAGCATGTGGGCCTCGTCGAGGATGTAGACCTTGTGGCGGCCGGAGACCGGCGCGTAGGCGACGCTCTCGCGCAGGTCGCGGATGTCGTCGACGGAGTTGTTCGACGCCGCGTCCATCTCGATGACGTCGAGCGACGTCGCGCTGGCGATCGACACGCACGAGTCGCACTTCCCGCACGGCTCGATGGTCGGGCCCTGCTCGCAGTTGAGACAGGCGGCGAGGATCTTCGCCATCGACGTCTTGCCCGTGCCGCGGGAGCCGACGAAGAGGTAGGCGTGGTGGACCTTGCCCTGCTGCACGGCGTTGCGCAGGGTGCGCACGACGTGCTCCTGCCCCACCACGTCGGCGAACGTGCGCGGGCGGTGGCGACGGTAGAGCGAGGGGCCGGCGGACACGGACGATCGAGTGTAGTGGCCGGAAAGGATCGTCCCGGATCGGGCGTCTAGGAGTGATGGAAGGACGCAGATGACCACCGGATCCTCCGCCACCTCGCTCGTCACACCGGCCGCCGCGGGCCTCGGGAACCGCGGCGCGAATCCGGGCGAGCGGGTGCTCACGACGGAGACCACGTGGACGCCGTTCGCGGCGTCTGCAGTCCGGGCCGCGGCCCTGCCAAGGTCGGGCGTGTCCTCGTCTACGCCCGCGGCCGCATGCTGCACCGCCGACCCGCATTCCGCGCACGCCAGGGGTGGCGGCCCACCCCGCAGGCCGAGCGCGAAGCCGGTGTCGGCGGTGCAGCGCTCGGACCGTCGCGCCGCCGCCACCGGCTGACCCGGTCACTACTGTCCGGCCGCGTGGCCGTCACCCGCGCCCGCACGACCGGCGCCGTCGCGCTCGCCCGCACGCTCGGCGTGATCGGGCTGCTGGGCGCGGTCGCGTGGGCGCTCACCGGCCGCGGCCTGGTCAACTACGACACGCTCTACGCCGTCGTCTGGGGCCGCGACATCGCCCACGGGACGCTGCCCGACTACGACGTCTCGCTCGCCCCCACCCCGCACCCGCTCGCGACGCTCGGCGGCGTCGTCCTCGCGCCGCTGTCGAGCGCCGCCGACCGCGGCGTCCACGGCGAGTCCGCCCAGACCGTCGTGCTCGTCGGCGCCTTCGCCGCGCTCGGCGCGCTCGGGTGGGTCGTCTACCGCCTCGGCGCGGCGTGGTTCAACCCGGCGGCGGGCGCGCTGGCCGCCGCGATCGTGCTCACGCGGCGCCCGGTGCTCGACTTCGGCTCGCGCGCGTACGTCGACATCCCCTACGTCGCGCTCGTGCTCGGCGCGCTGCTCGTCGAGACCCGCCGGCCGCGCGCGGGCGCGCCGGTGCTCGCGCTGCTCGCGGTCGCGGGCCTGCTGCGTCCCGAGGCGTGGCTGTTCTCCGTCGCCTACCTCGCGTGGCTGTGGCGCGCGCCGCGCTCGCGCTCGCCCGGGCTGATCGTGCTCGCCGTCGCCGCGCCCGTGCTCTGGGCGCTCGGGGATCTCGCCGTGACCGGCGACCCGCTGCACTCACTGCTCGGCACGCGCGACAACGCGCAGACGCTCGAGCGGATCACCGGCCTGAGCGAGGTGCCGGCGACCGCGCCCCGGCGGCTGGGCGAGATCCTCCGCGAGCCCGTGCTGTTCGGCGCGGCGGGCGGTGGGATCCTCGCGCTCTGGTGGCTGCGCGACCGCGCGCGCCTCGGCGCCGTCGCGGGGGTCGTCGCGATGGTCGCCTTCTGCGTGCTCGCCGCCGCCGGCCTGCCGATCCTCGGCCGCTACCTCCTGCTCCCCGCCGCGATCCTCGCGATCTTCTGCGGCGCCGGCGTTTTCGGCTGGGCGTGCCTGCCGCGCACCGACCGCCGCCGCCGGCCGTGGGCGTGGTTCGCGCTCGTCACGATCGTGCTGCTCGTGGTCTTCACCCCGGCCCAGGTCGACCGCGTCCGCGCGCTGCGCCACGCGCTCGCGCGCCAGGACGGCATCCAGGCCGACCTCGCCGCCCTCGTCCGCGTCCCGCCCGGCGCGATCCGGGCCGCGTGCGCGCCGGTGACCGTGCCGAACCACCGCCCGGTGCCGCTGCTCGCGCTCGCCCTCGACACGGACCCGACGACGATCGTCTCCGCCCAGGAGCAGCGCCCGCGGCGCGGGACGTGGGTCACGCCGGCCGACGCGTCCGTCGCGCGCGACTACGTGCTCGACCCGCGCGACCGCGACAAGCGGATCGCGCCGCCGCCCGTCGGGCATGCGGCCGGCGGGCAGCAACGCGTCGTGGCGCGTCTTCGCCCGCTGCTGAAGAAAGTGGACCGTGCACCCTCCTTCGAGGGCGACCTGCGGAGACCCGGTCGGGTGACAGCTCCGGCCCAGAGACCCCGCTGCGCCCATCGGAGACCGCTTAAGGCTGCTTCCTTCCGGACCTGACCTGGTTCACGGGCCGACGTCGCGCGAGGACCCGGAGCCATCGACGCCGCACCCGGCGAAGCCGACCCGCAGGCCGCACCCCTCGAGAGGGGATTCGGCCTCGCTAGAGCGGATTGCGAGCGACAGGGCACCGCTACCTCCCCGCCTAGCACGGTCCGCCGCCTAGCCTAGCGGGTGAATCGCCGGGCCCTGGTCTATCGTGCGACGAGAGGCCCAGGGATGAGGCAGCAGGGCAACGAGGGCGCCGCCGTCGCGGCGGGGTGGCAGCAGCAGACGCTCGACGAGATCCTCGCCCGCGTCCGACAACTGCTGGACGTCAGCGGCTGCGCGTTCCAGGTCGTCGACTGGGAGCGCCGCCTGATCCGGCCCGCGGCCGCGTGGTTCGCCGACGAGGAGACCCGCGAGGCGCTCGCCGCCGTGCTCACCCGGCCCTACGACCCCGGCCGCGGCGGCGTCACCGAGGCGGCGATCGAGTCCGGCGAGCCGCTGCTCATCGCCACCGTCGACGCGTGGCCCGGCGCGCAGGGCCTGCGGCGGCGGCTCGAGGAGCAGCTCACGCCGGCCGCGGCCGCCCGCGCGTGGGCGTGGTACGAGAGCTCGTCGTACATCTCGTGCCCGGTGCGCACGACCGACGGCCGGACGCTCGGGGTCCTCGCGATCTCGCGCCGCCATCCGCAGCCGCCGCTCACGGGCGAGGACCTGCGCGTGGTCGAGATCTTCGCCGACCTCGCCGCGCTCGCCCTCGAGCGCGCCCGCCAGGCGCGCGAGCAGGAGCAGCTCGGCGAGGCGGCGCGCGAGGTCGCCCGACAGCTCGAGCCCGAGGCGGTCTACCGGGCCACGGTCGAGCAGGCGCTGCGCCTGACCGGCGCCCCGATGGCCTACCTCGCCCGCCACGAGCCCGCGACCCAGGACCTGCGCATCGTCGCCGCCGTCGGGTTCACGGGCGGGGTGCAGCGCACGCGGTTCCGCGTCGGCGAGGGGATGATCGGGCGGGTCGCCGCGACGCGCGAGCCGTACGTCAGCGACGACCGCGACGCCTCCGTCTTCCTCACCGAGTTCCTCGAGCGCGAGGGCATCACCTCGTTCATGCACGTCCCGATCAGCCTCGGCCCGCGGCTGTTCGGGGTGCTCAACGTGAGCTCCGACCAGCGCGGCTGGTTCGACGCGACGCGGCTCGAGCTCGTCGTCGCGCTCGCCCGCACCGCGGCCGGCGCGATCGCCAACGCGCTCGACTTCCAGCGCGAGCGCCGGATCGCCCACGCCCTGACGCGCGGCTTCGTCCCCGGCCCCGCGCCCGCGCTGCCCGGCCTGCAGATCGGCCTCGTCTACGAGCCGGCCGGCCAGGCCATCGGGGGCGGCGACGTCTTCGGCGCGTGGACGATGCCCAGCGGCGCGGCCGCCGTCCTCGTCGGGGATGTGAGCGGCAAGGGCCTCGAGGTCGCCGCGCTGTCGTCGATGGTGCGCTTCTTCGTCGAGGCGCGCACGTGGGACTCCGAGCGCCCGGCCGAGGTGCTCGCGCAGACCGCCGCGCTGCTGCGCCACCGGCTCCCGTCGGCGAGCTTCGTCTCGGCGTTCATGGGCGTGATCGCCGACGGCCGCCTGCGCTATGCGAACGCCGGCCACGGCTCGACCTTCCATCTCCCGGCCGGCGGGGGCGAGCACGTGCTGGCCGCGACCGGCCTGCCGCTCGGCGTGCACGAGGGCGAGTGGGGCGAGGAGGAGCTGCCGTTCGCGGACGGCGACGTGCTGTTCGGTGCGACCGACGGCCTCGCCGAGGCGCGCCGGGACGGGGCGTTCTTCGGGACCGCCCGCCTCCCCGAGCTGCTCGCCGTCCACGCGCGCCGCCTCGGCCCGGAGGCGCTCGTCGCGCTCGTCCGCCGCGAGGTCGAGGAGTGGGCGCCCGAGCTCGACGACGACGTCGTGATCCTCGCGGTCCGCCGGTGCTAGAGCTCCGTGCCGAGCCCTCCGACGGCGCCGCGTCGCGGGCGCTGTGGGACGAGTACATGGCGCTCGTCGCCTCCCGCCTGCCCGGCTTCCGCCCGACGGAGGAGATCTTCGCCACGCCCGAGGCCTTCACCGGGCCGGGGACGGCGTGGCTGGTCGGCTACGACGACGGGCGCGCGGTCTGCTGCGGCGGCCTGCGCCCGCTGGCCGGGAACGGCGTGGGCGAGATCAAGCGGATGTTCGTCTCGGGCGCCGGCCCGCAGGCGCGGGCACGGCCGGACGCTGCTGGCCGAGCTCGAGCGCCGCGCCGGCGAGAGCGGCTTCACGGTCGTGCGGCTGTTCACGACCGAGGTTCTCGTCGAGGCCCGCGCGCTCTACGCGTCCGCCGGCTACGTCGTCGTCGGGACGGTGCCCGACGGCGAGCGCACCGACCTGTGGCTCGAGAAGGCCCTCTACAATGCCCGTTCCACCGGCTCGGGCGCGTAGCTCAGTGGGAGAGCGCTCGCTTCACACGCGAGAGGTCGCAGGTTCGAAACCCGCCGCGCCCATCCTCGGACGGTCCTGTCATCGGCGGCCGATCGCACGAACTCGCGTGCGCTATGCGCTCTCGGGTGCGATCTTCGGTACTGGTAGCGGTATCGGCTCCGCGCGTGGGAGGCGCAGGGCGACGCGCGTCCACTCGGGCATCCACCAGTTGGCGTCGCCGAGCAGTTTCATCAGCGCGGGCACGAGCAGGGCCCGGATGACGGTGGCGTCGAAGATGATCCCGGCCGCCAGGCCGATCGCGAGGGGCTTGATCTCGTAGCCGGGGCTCGTGGAGAGCACGAGGAACGCGAACATGAGGATCAGCGCGGCGCTGGTCACGAGCTTGCCGGTACGGGCGAGCCCGAGCTCGATCGCCTTGTCGGTGGAGCCGGTTTCGTCGTAGGCCTCCCGCATCCGCGTGAGCATGAACACCTCGTAGTCCATCGACAGCCCGAACAGGAACGCGAAGATCATCACCGGGATCCAGGCGGTGATGGCCCCTGTGGCGGCGATGTCCCACAGCGCGGAGCCGTGTCCCTGTTGGAAGACGAAGACGATGATCCCGAAGGCCGCGGCGAGCGAGAGCAGGTTCAGCACGACCGCCTTGACGGCGAGCACGACCGAGCGGAACGCCCGCGTCAGCAGGATCAGCGTCAGCAGCAGGATGAGGGCGAGGACGTAGGGGAAGCTGCCGAACAGGGCGTGCAGGAAGTCGCGGTCGACCGCCGCGACGCCGGTCAGCGTGCCGTTGGTTCCTCTGAGTGCCGCGTTGGCGCGGTCGATGATCGTCTGGATGCCCGGGCGCGGCGCCGTCGATCGCGGGGAACGCCTCGACCAGTGAGTTCGGCCCGCGATGCCATGTCGGCGGAGCGGTCGCGCCGATCACTCCCGGAACGGCGCGGAGCTTGGCGGCGATCAGTTGGGGGTCGCCGCCGCGCTCCACGAGGACGTCGAGCGGCTTCATCACGCCCGCGCTGATGTGCGCGTCGGCGAGCATCTGGCGGCCGGCGATGGCCGTGCCGCTGCCGGGGAAGCGCTTCAGCTGCGACTCCGTCGCGTTCAGCTGCGTGCCCAGGCCCGCGAGCACGGCGACGATCGCCAGGCCGACAGCCGCGACCGCGACCGGGCGCCGCAGCACGAAACGCGCCCAGCGGCCCCAGGCGCCGTCTTCGGGATGGCCGCGGTCGATCAGTCGCCGCGGCATCACCTGGAGGCTGTTGATCCGCTCGCCGAGCACGGCGAGCATCGCCGGCAGCAAGGTCAGCGAAGCCAGCACCGAGACCACGGGGATCAGCATTCCGCCGAGGCCCATCCCGCGGAGCAACGGCAGCGGCAGCGCGACCATCGCCAGCAGGCCGATCGCGACCGTCGACCCCGAGACGATCACGGAGCGTCCGGCGTGAGTCATCGTCTCCACGAGCGCCGACTCCACATCATTGCCTTCGCGCAGCTCGTCGCGGAAGCGGAAGATCATCAGCAGGGCATAGTCGATCGCGACGCCCAGGCCGACCAACGCGATCAGGAACTGGACGATGATCGAGACGTCGGTGATGTAGGTCAGCCCCCACACGAGCGTGAAGGTGTTGAGGATCGCGGCGATCGCGACGACGATCGGCATCAGGACCGCCGGCAGCGTCCCGAACACGAACAGCAGGATCACGAGCGCGCCGATCCCGCCGATCACCGCTTCCAACAGGACGCTCGAGCCGGCGCTCGAGCCATTGGTGCTGGCCTCCTCGAGCGGGTCGTGACCCGTCACGTTGACCGTGATCCCAGCCGGGAGGCCGTTCTGCGCAGCAGCGCGGACCTCCTCTGCGCCGCTCAACTTGTCCAGCCCGGCTCGGCCGGGAGGGTAGATCTGCTGGAAGGTCGTGTGCCGGTCGCGCGACACGTACATCAGGCTCCGAGTGGAGAAGTACGAGCTCGTCCGGGCGCCGGGCATGGTGGCCGCGGCGCGCTGCATCGCCTGCTCGATCGCCGGGTTCTTCGTCGCGTCGCCGCTCGTATGGAAGACGACGGAGCTCGGTGCGCGGTCGCCCACCCCAACCGCCGCGAGCGTCCGCTGACTTGCCTCGTAGGCCGGCTGGCCGGGGACGGCGAGGCTCTGATACCAGCGCGTCGTGAGCTGCCCGGCCGCGAAACCGCCGAACAGCGTCAGCACGATCCAAGTACCGATCACCGACCGGCGGTGATTCGCGATGAAATGCGCGAGATTGCCGAGTCGGTCGGAACCCGTCCGGCCGGCGGCGCCCATCCGATCGTGCATGACGCACTCCCTCTGCAGTCGCTATCCGGGCATCGGCGATGCCACAGCGCGCGTGTTCTCGAGGGTCGTCGGCGCCAGGAGGCGAAAAGGCGGCTTTCGAGCCGCAGCGGCGATCGCAGAGCTAGGTGTCCGCGAACCGAAAGCCGCCACAGGTCAGCGTTGGGATCACTCTACTCCCGGCACGGCGCTCGCGCACAGGATTCCCTGCCTGCGTCGAGCGTGCTTGGACCAACGGTCCAATTCTCTGCGGCATGCGCGCTATCAGCCGGCCGGGACGACGTCGGGCGGGATCCCCGGCGCGTCGGGCGCCGGCGCCTGGGGCTGGTGGGCGCCCTCGACCTGCAGGTCGGGCAGCCAGGCCAGCCAGCGCGGCAGGTACCAGTTGCGTTCGCCGAGCAGGCGCATGGCGGCGGGGATGAGCAGCAGTCGCACAACCGTCGCGTCGAGCGCGAGCGCGATGGCGATGCCGAAGCCCATCTCCTGGAAGGCGACGAGCTGGCCCGTGGCAAAACCGGCGAAGACGACGACGATGATCGCCGCGGCCCCGGTGATCAGCCGGGCGGTGGAGGCGACGCCGTGCACGATCGCGCCGGGGGTGTCGCCGGTCGTGCTCCAGCGCTCATGGATGCGGCTGAGCAGGAACACCTGGTAGTCCATCGAGAGCCCGAACAGCACGCTGAACAGGAAGATCGGCACCCACGCATCGATGCGCTCCACCTTGGTGAAGCCCAGGAGGTCGATTCCGACGCCCTTCTGGAAGACGAGCACGAGGATCCCGTACGCGGCGCCGACGGACAGCAGGTTCACGGCGATCGCGGTCAGCGGGATCGCGATCGAGCGGAAGGCGAGCGTCAGCAGGACGAAGCTCAGCGTGAGCACGAACGCGATCACGATCGGCAGCCAGCCGGCGTCGACGGCGAAGGAGTCACGCGCCTCGGCCGGGCTTCCGCCGACCAGCACGCGGTCCGCCGTGGCACCGAACGCGGCCGGCACGTAGTCGTCGCGCAGGCGATCGACGGCCGCCGACGCGCGCCCGCTGCTCGGCTCGACGGTGAGCGGCACGGACGTCACGACGACCCGCGGCCCGCTCTGGACCGTCAGCGCGCGGGCGGCGAAGTCACGGTCGCCGACGAGTCGGGCGCGCAGTCGCGTGAGGCCCTGCTGGACGCCGGGATCGTTCCGCGACCCGTCGACGACGACGTTCACGGGATCGGTCGCGCCGCTGGGGAAGTCCCGCTGCAGGGCGACGAGGCCCTGCTTGGCGACCGTGTCGTTCGGCAGCGCAGACGTCCCCGCGGAGCCCATCTTCAGCCCGAGGACCGGCGAGGCGAGCGCGAGCAGCAGGACCGTCGTCGCGATCAGGCTGATCGCGGGCCGGCGCATGACCGCGAGCACGGCGCGCCGCCACAGCGGGCCCTCCTCGCCCGCCGAGGCCGCGACGCGCCGCCCGAGCCACGGCACCCGCAGGCGGTCGACCCGGTCGCCGAGGACCATCAGGATCGCGGGATGGAAGGTGAGCGCGACGACGATCGAGACGACGCCGACGATGACCGCGCCCAGGCCGAGGCTGCGCAGGGTGGTGTCCGGCACGAGCAGCATCGCGATCATCGCCAGCGCGAACGCGGTGCCGCTGAAGACGACCGCGCGCGTGGCGGTGTTGGCGACGGTCATGATCGCCTCACGGGTTTCGCTGCCGCGGTGGCGTTCCTCACGCAGGCGGGAGATGATGAACAGCGAGTAGTCGATCCCGAGCGCCAGGCCCATCGCGACGATCATGTTCACGATGAACAGGTTCAGCGGGAACGCCAGGCCGACGACGGCGGTGATTCCGAGCGCGACGACGATCGAGATGATCGCCATCAGCATCGGGATCGCGACACCCACCAGCGTGCCGACCACCAGCAGCAGCACGATCAGCGCGGCGGGCAGCCCGAACTGCAACTCGCCCTTGCTCAGGTCGCTCGCCGACAGCTCCGTGAAGTCGCGATCGAGCGTGTGGCTGCCGGTGATGTGCGCCGCGAGCCCCCCGCTGCCGTCGGTGCGCTGAACGAGGGCGATGAGGTCCGCGATCCGGTCCTCTTGCGGCTCCGCGACGACGACGGGCAGGACGGTGGCGTGCCGGTCGGCGGACACCAGGATGCTGCCCCCGCGGTCCAGGTAGCTGGAGACCTGGGTCACGCTGCCGCTGCGACGGATCCGGACGACCAGTGCACGCACGCGCGCTACATAGGCGGGATCGGAGACGACGTCACGCTCGGAGCGCACGACGATGACCTCGTCGACCGGGTTGCGGTTCGGGATCCGCGCGTCGATGAGGTCCTGCGCCGCCTGGGACTCGGGGTGGTTGGTCAGGCTCGAGTCAGAGGTCAGCCCTGAGCCCAGCAGCGTCCCCACCAGGCCCAACGACACGACGACGACGACGCCCCACACGGCCAGCACCCGGCCCGGCCTGCGGGTGGCGAAGTCGGCAAGTCGCCTGGGCCCGAACCCGGACTCGGAATTCGTACGGTCGCGCGGGTCGCGCGAGCGCTTCGGCGAGGAAGTCGACATGCCGGCTCCTGACACCTGCATCGAGGCCACGGACCGCTGGGGGTCGACATGCCACGCCGGCCGAGAGTTGGAGCCGCAAGATCGCCCCGCCGCGTGCCGAGGCGGAGCGTGTCAGCCACCCTACACCCAACGGCCGGCTGCTCGCTGTGGATGGTGGCGGGGTCTCGTCGCGGTCGCTGCGACATCGCGTCGGGGGCGAGGGATAGAGCGCGGTGGGCGCGGCGCCGGCAAGTTGTCGGTTGGCGGCCCGGGAAGGGAGTACCGTGCATAGCGAGCTGACCCTGCGGGCCATGATCGAGACCCGCGGGGCCTGGCCGTCGATTCACGCGTTTGGGCTCGTCCCCTCTCCTCTCGCGCGGCACGTCAGAGGGTCGGGAGGTCTTGGCATATGCAAACGCAGCGGACCGTCACCGGAGCGCCGACGCCGGCGTCGCCAGACGCGACACACGACGCACCTCCAGCGGTGCCGCCACGCTCGGCGCGTCGAGCGACCGCGCGTCGCGCCAGCAGTCGTCGCGCCACCGCGCGGCGGCGCAAGGCCGACCTCGACGGGCGAATCATCGACTTCATGAAGGACCACCCGCAGAGCACGACGGGCGCGATCGCCAAGGGATTGAACGCCGACCGCGGCGTGATCGCGGCCGGACGGTCGCACATCGCGCGGGCCGGCAAGACCACGTAGCAGGCCGCGGAATGGCCTTGGGCCCAGGCGCGTGCGCGGCCCGCGAGGCGCCTCCCCGGACCCTGGGACACGGCCACCCGAGCGATGCCCCGTGCGATCATCCGTGGCGAGAGCGAGCCGACCGTTGAGGCACACCCACCCCAGCTGCGACAGGAACCGCCCGGCCGGTGGAAGACAAGGCTGCCGCGGCGCTGAATGATCCAGACGATCGAGGCCAACGGTGTCGTGCTCGGCGTCGAGCACTTCGGCGACGCCTCGGCCCCGCTCGTCCTGCTCGCGGGCGGGACGACGATGCTCTCCTGGCCCGACGCGCTGTGCGAGGCGCTCGCCGGCGGCGGACGCCACGTCGTGCGCTACGACCTGCGCGACAGCGGCGCCTCGACCACCGGCGATCCCGAGGCTCCGGCGTACACGCTGCGCGACCTCGCGGCCGACGCCGCGGCGCTTGCCCACGAGCTCGACGACCGGCCGGCGCACCTGGCGGGCATCGGCGTCGGCGGGATGGTCGCCCAGGTCGCCGTGCTCGACCACCCGGACGCGTTCTCGGCGCTCACCCTCGCCGGGACGCGGCCCGTCGCCCCGGGCCGGGTCGACAAGGACCTGCCCGACCACGACGCGGCGACCATGAAGCCGCTGTTCTCGCGCGCCGACGCCCGACTGGTCGGACCGCGCGGCCGTGGCGCAGTTCGCCGCCGCCGGCGCGGAGATCCTCGGCGACGACCCCGCCGCCGCGCGCGCGACCGCCGGGCGCATCTGGGACCGGACGCCGGGCACCGAGCCCGCCGTCCAGATGGCCAACCAGATGGGCCTCGTGTTCTCCAAGCTCGACTGCAAACCGCGCTGGCGCAAGCGCCTGCCCGAGCTCGCGCTCCCGGTGCTCGTCGTGCACGGTCGCCGGGACCCGTTCTTTCCGCGTCGGCAACGGCGAGGCGCTCGCGCGGGAGATCCCCGGGGCGCGGCTGCTCGTGCTCGAAGAAGCCGCGACCCGCATCCCCGACGGGGCCGCGGGCGAGGTCGCCGCGGCGATGCTCGCGCTGCGCGTGGCGGCCTGATGGCGCGCAACGTGCGCTTCATCGACGCCGCGCCCGAGCGCGTCTTCTCCGTGCTCGCCGATCCGCGCGGCTACGGCGAGTGGGTCGTCGGCTCGCGCGACATCCGCGATGCCGACGCGGACTTCCCGGCGCCGGGCACCGCGTTTCACCACTCGCTCGGGGTCTGGCCATTCGTGGTCCACGATCACACCGAGGTGCTGGCCTCCGACCCGCCCCGGATGCTGCGGCTGCGGGCCCACGCGCGTCCGCTCGGCACCGCGGTCGTGACCCTGCGGCTCGAGCCCCGCCGCGCCGGGACGGAGGTGACGATGATCGAGGACCCCGCCGGCTGGATCTCGCCGTTGTGGTTCCTGCCGTCCACCCACGTCTTCGGGCGGTTGCGCAACTTCGAGTCGCTGCGCCGCCTCAAGGCCCTGGCCGAGGGCCGCGGCCCTCGACGTGGCGCTTGAGATCGCTGAACGCGTCGAGGAAGACCGCGGCCGCCAGGCCGACGCCGAACTCCGCGATCACGCGAACCGCGTGAGGCCCACTCACGCAGTCCAGCCCGACCCTGCGCCCATGACCACTACCACCACCACCCGGGGCCGGCCGGAGACGGGCGCGCCCACCACCCACGACCAGCGCGTGGCCGCGCGCACCCGCTGGTCTGCCGACGCCGACCGCAGCTCGGTCGACTTCGCGGTCAAGAGCTTCTGGGGCCTGCTCACGGTTCGCGGCCGCTTCGACCGCTTCAGCGGCTCGTACGAGGTCGGGCCGGACGGGTCGCGGATCGAGCTGACGGTCGACGCCGACAGCCTCGACACCCGGAACGCGAAGCGCGACGAGCATCTGCGCGCGACCGACTTCTTCGCTGTCGCCGAGCACCCGCAGGTGCGCTTCGCGTCGACCCGCGTCCGCGACTCCGGCGACGGAACGCTCCGCGTCGAGGGTGACCTCCACGCGGCCGGGAAGGTGGTGGCGCTCGATCTCGACGCCACCGTGGCGCAGCTCGACGACGGGCGGCTCGAGATCGAGGCGACCACGACGGTCGACCAGCGGTCGCTCGGGATGACGAGCGGCCTGCTGGGCATGATCCGCCGGCCGGCGACGGTGCACGTCACGGCACTCCTGAGCGACGCGGCCGCGAACGAACGATCGTGACCGGCCGCGACCGGGATCGCGATCGTCGGCGGGGGCTTCGGCGACCGACGCGGGGGCGACCCCCTCATAGGCTGGTCGAGCAAGCCCGATGGGGTTCTCGACGACGACGTCTGAGGCCGGCGCGGTCGTTCGCGATCCCGGCTCCCCCGGCAGCGCCTGATCTTTCGGGCGCTGTTTTTTTGTGCTCCTCATCGCCTCGCTCGATGAGACGATCTCCCTCACCTGCCGCTCGGGCTGATCGCGCCGTGGGATCTCGGGCGCACTCCAGTCGCGACAGGTGACGCTGCGGCACCCCGGTCGTCCAAGGACGGTCGTCCTCGCGGCCGGCCTCTCCGGGGTCGTCCTCTCCATCAGCCTTGGCGGCACGACCTTCGCGTGGGACGTTCCAGCGACGCTCGCGACCGGCGTCCCTTCCGCTCGCGGTGCCCGCGAGCGGATCGTCCCGCTCCGCAGCGGCGCGTTTCTGGCCGCACGAGCGGCCGAACGCGCGCCTGCGCGTCGTCAAGGGCGACGGGCAGCTGTTCCTGCCCGACGATCCCGAGAGCGTCGCGGGAATCATCCGGGACTCCTCGTCGACCTCGAGGGCGGCCGGCCAGAACCGTGCGAGGAGCCAAGCGCGACGGCATGTGCTCGCGCATGCGCCCGAGCGCGGGGTCGCGATAGGCGGGGAATGGCAGTAGCTGTTGCCGTTGCCGACGACGACCCCTGCACGCAAACGTGGCGGCCGATGGCCGCCACGTTGGGGGGAGGGGTGTTCGCGCGAGAACTCAGGCGTTGTCGGACTTCTTCCCGTCGGAGCTCGTGCCGTCGCGACGAGCCACCTTCGCCTTGAGCGCCTCGACCTTGGCGTGCGCCGCGTCGCGGTCGTGGTCACGCTGCGAGCGCATCAGCTCGAGCTGCGCCTCGCGGGCGGCCTTGCTCTCCGCCTTCTCGATGGCGGCGACTTCGGCCTCGACCTCGTCCACGCTGCGTCGCAGCACGGTGCCGCCGAGGGCCGCCATGGCGGCGTCGACGATCTCGGGGCTCGGCTCGGTGACGACGGCCAGCATCGCGGTCGCTTCCGGCTCGATCGGACTTCGAGAGCTGCCCGAGGGAGGTGTCGACCTGCTCGGCCTCGTCGAGGTCGAAGAGCGAGCCGACCAGGAGGCCGGTCGAGCCCCCGATCAGCACGCCGACCGGGCCGCCGAGGATGCCGACGAGGAGGCCCGTCAGGCCGCCGCCGGCCGTCCCGACGAGCTCGGGCGAGCCGACCCGGTCCTTGACGGTGAGGGTGCCGTCGGCCGCGCGCTGCGCGACGACGGCCTCGTGCACCTCGATCTGATCCTGCGAGTCGAGCTCCTTCAGCTTGGTGAGCGCGAGGTATGCGTTGGCGTCGGCGTCGAACGCGACCGCGATGACGTTGTAGGTGGTGGGCACGCCGGTGTCGGGGGTGTCCGGGATGGATGTGGTGGTGGTGTTGGTCATGGGGAGCAGCGTCGGGGGCGGCTGCGTGACTCGGCGTCACGCGGTCTGCGTGATTGCGAGCCGGGCCTCCTCAGCGCGGTCGCGTCCCGGGCCCCAGCAGGCGGAGCGCGCGGGCGCGGGCGACCGCCTCGGTGCGGTCGTGGGCGTCGAGCTTTGAGTAGATGTGGCGAACGTGCGTCCGCACGGTGTTCGCGCGAGACAAAGAGCTCGGCGGCGATCTCCGGCGTCTTGAGGTTGCTCGGCAGGTACCGCAGGACGCGCAGCTCGGCGTCGCTGAGCGGGTCCAGCAGCGGCGCGGCATCGGCCGGCGACGGAGGCGCCGCTCCGGCCAGCAGGTCGAGGACCGTCGCGAGCAGCGTGGCATGGGCGCTGCGGTGGCGCGGGTGGCGCTCGAGCAGCTCCCGGACCGGCGCGAGCGCGAACGGCAGAAGGATCCCGTCGGCTTCGGCGAGATCGAGCGCGCGCTCGATCGACGTCTCGGCGCCGCTGCGGTCGCCGAGCCCGTCACGCGCGACGGCGTCGAGCAGCGAGGCGTCGACCACCGCCCACGACAGGTGGAGCGCGCTCACCGGGCGCGTCGATGACCGGTGCGAGCGCGTCGACCGCCGCCTCCGGGTCGTCCTCGGCGAGGTCCACCGCCGCGGCGGCGATGCGCATGCCCGGCTCGGTCGCGCTCGTCGGCGGGCATGCCCGCCAGCGCGGCCCGCACCGCGGCCGTCTCCCCCACGCGGACCTGCGTCTGCAGGATCCGGCTGCGCAGCTCGACGTTCAGCACGTGCTCCGCGGGCAGCGCGTCCTGCGTCCGCTCCGCCCGACGGAACGCGGCGAGCGCCTCCTCGGGCCGTCCCTGCCCCAGGGCCAGCAGGCCTCGGGCGCTGTGGAGGACAAGCGCGGTCGCCGGCTCGCCGCGGCCGAGTGCGCGCTCCGCCCGGTCCAGCCAGCGCTCGCCGTCCTCCAGGCGCCCCTGGCGCACCAGGAGGTTCCCGCCCGCGGCGAACGCCGCGGCGGCGACCGGATCGGCGGTCCATCCGTGGGTCTCGGCCAGCGTGACCGCCTGCTCGGCGAGCGGCAGGGCCTCCGTGGCGGGCTGTCCCCCGAGCACGACCGCCAACGCGAGGTGCCCCAGACAGGCGATCTCGACGTACGGGCGCCCGCCGCGGCGCGCGAGCTCGAGCGCGCGCTCGAGGTCCCGCCGCGCGTCGCCGGGCCGCAGCGACCACAGCTCGGCAATGCCCAGGTTCACGAGGGCGACCGCTCGATCGTCGTTGCTCAGCGAACGCTCGCGGCCGGCCTGTGGCTCGGAGACCGCCGCGAGGGCCGCCTCGACGGCCCCGGCCTGGTCGAGCGCGGTGCGCACATCGCCGCCCTGGCGCGCCACGAAGAGGGTGATCGCCGCCAGCCGGAGCTCGAAGAACCATCGCCGGTCGCCGGGCACCGTCTCCGCCGACCGCTCGGCCGCGGCGAGGTACGCGCCCGCGTCGTCGAGGAGCCCCTCGAGGGCGCGAGCGTTGGCGTGGGCGAGCGCCAGCTCGGGGTCCGCCGCCGCCTCGGGCGGGAACGCGGCCAGCAGCGCCGCGAGCGTCGCCCCGCGGCCGTCGAGGATCAGGCGCAGCTCGTTGTCGGCGTACAGGCGGGTCGCGTGGGCCCAGTCCTTCGCCGCCTGCGCGTGCCGGATCGCCTCGACGGCGAAGCCGTGCTCCTCGTGCCACTGGGCCGCCGCTCGGTGCAGCGAGCCGACGATCTCCGGGGAGACCCGGCGCAGCTCGAGCCGCAGCAGGTCCGCGAACAGGTGGTGGTAGCGAAACCACGACCGCCCCGCGTCGAGCGCGGTGACGAACGCATTGGCCTCCTCCAGCTCCTGCAGCATGCGCTCGGACCCCGAGCCGCCGGTCATGGCGTCGGCGAGCGGCCCGCTCACCCGCTCGAGCACCGACGTGCGCAGGAGCATTCCCCGCACCTCCGGCGGCTGGCGCTCCAGCACCTCCGCCATCAGGTACCCGGCCACTGTGCGCTCGCTGCCGGAGAACTCCCGCACGAACCGCTCCGGGTCGGGATGCTCGGCGAGCGAGATCGCCGCCAGCCGCAGACCGGCGGCCCATCCCTCGGTGCGCTCGTGCAGCAGCGCCAGCCCCTCCGCGGACAGCTCGACCCCGGATGCCTCCAGCAGCGCACGCGCCTCGTCGAGCGAGAAGCGCAGATCCGCGTCCCGCAGCTCCTGGAGCTCGCCCGCGAGCCGCAGCCGATGCAGCCCCAGCCGGGGCTCCTCGCGCGTGGCGAGCACGAGCGTCAGCCGCGGGGGCGGGCGGGCGACGAATCGCTCGAGCGACCGCTCCGCATCTGCCGAGCACAGCTCGTGCAGGTCGTCGATCACGAGCACGACCGGCTCGTCCAGCGACCGCAGCTCCGACAGCAGCCGCTCCACCACCACCTCGCCGTGGAAGGCGGGCGACGGGCTGACGCGCTCCACGAGCCCGGCACCGCCGACGGCGCCGGACAGCGCCTCGACCACCGACAGCCAGAACCGCTGTGCGTCGCGCTCCCCACGCTCGACGGTCACCCACGCGACGCGGCCCCCGGCGACGGCATCGGCCCACGAGCGCAGCAGCGCGGTCTTACCGCTCCCCGCAGGCGCGCACACCACGACGACGCCGCCCGGAGCGGTGTCCGACAGGAGATGGAGCAGTGGGTCGCGCCGGACCAGCCGGCGTTCGCCGGCTCGATGGTCCGGCCCGGCGCCGCGCGCGGGTGGCGGTCTATCCATCGGGCATCACGCGTGCTCCTAGCGGAGCCTCGCAGGCACGGGCGAGGTCGCGGAAGCCCTGACGCGGCCGCCATCGACCGCTGCGGCAGCGTCGATCGCACGAACTGCGTGACGACCGCTCACCCGGCCGGGCGCGACCGTTGATTCGACAATGAGGACGAACCGCCCGAGAGCCGCCATGACCCGCCCGAGCGGCACGCCCGAGTTCACGCACGAAGAGCACCTCACGCGCCAACAGGCCGCCGAGCGCCTCGTGGACATCGCCTATGCGCTCACCGCCGGCGCGACGCTCGAGCTGAGGACGCACGGCGAGCACGTCAACGTGCCGGTCGCCGACGAGCTCGTCCTCGAGCGCACGAGTACAACCGACGGCGAGCGCGTCGACGTGCACATCCGGCTCAGCTGGTCCGGAACGCGGACCCCGGATCCCCGCGCGAACGGCGCGCGGCGGCACTCCTAGGAGGAGCGATCCGTGTCTCGCCTCTCCGCGATCCGCGGAGCCGCGCCCGCCGCTGAGGCGCCGCCCCGGCGCCCGGTGCTGTTCGTCAACCCCCGGTCGGGCGGCGGCGCGGCAGGACGGGCGCGCCTCTCCGACCGCGCGCGGGAGCTGGGCATCGAGGCGATCGAGCTCGCCGCCGGCCAGCCCCTCGACGAGCTGGTCGCCGCCGCGATCGCCGACGGCGCCGACGCCGTCGGGGCGGCGGGCGGCGACGGGACGCTCGCCACCGTCGCCGCCGTCGCGAGCGCCCACGCGGTGCCCTTCGTCTGCGTGCCGGCCGGGACGCGGAACCACTTCGCCCGCGACCTCGGCGTCGATCCGCGCGACCCGGCCCGCGCCCTCGACGCGTTCGCGGCCGGGATCGAGCGCCGCGTCGACGTCGGCGAGGTCGACGGCCGCGTCTTCCTCAACAACGTCTCCCTCGGGGTCTACGGCGAGGCCGTGCGAGATGCCGGCTACCGCGACGCCAAGCTGCGCACGCTGCTGCAGACCGCCGAGGAGGTGCTCGGCCCCGGCGGCGAGGCCGGCGGCCTGCGCGTCGTCGACGACCTCGGGGTCGAGCACCGCGGCCCGGCGCTGCTCTTGGCCTCCAACAACCCCTACGCGCCCCGCCGGCCGGGCGCCCGCGGCGTGCGTCCCGCCCTCGACGGCGGACGGCTCGGCATCGTGGTGGTCGACTCGCCGGCTCCGCGCACGCCCCCGCGCGCCCGCGCATGGACCGCCCCCGCCCTCGTCGTCGACGGCGACCGCGAGATCGTCCATGCCGGGCTCGACGGCGAGTCCGTCGACCTGCGCATGCCGCTGCGGATCGCCGTCCGCCCCGGGGCCCTGCGGGTGCGCGTCCTCGCCCCGAGATCACGCAGCGTGCGTGATGACGGCTCACCCCGCCCGCTCGAGCCTCCTGAGCGACCAACCAAAACCGGCCGCCGCCCGGCGGCCCCTCGTCACAGGAGAAGCTCATGGCTGATCACGCTGCACAGACCGACCTCGGAGCGCCGCCGATCGGCGCGGCGCTGCGCGACACCGCGCGCACCATCACCGGCTACTGGTGGACCTGGCTGGTCGGCGGCATCGCCTGGCTCGCCATCGCGCTGGTGATCCTCCAGTTCGATTCCGCCTCCGTCACGACGGTCGGCATCCTCGTCGGCCTCATGTTCGTGTTCGCCGGCCTCCAGACCGTCGCCCTCGCACGCGTCCCATGGGGCCCGCGGTGGGTGTCCGCGCTGTTCGGGGTGCTGTTTCTCGTCTCCGGCGTCCTCTGCTTCGTGGAGCCCCGCGCGACCTTCGCCGGCCTGGCGGACATGCTCGGCTTCCTGTTCCTCATCGTCGGCGTCTGGTGGATGATCCGCTCGTTCGTCGAGCGGGCCGTCAATCCGCTCTGGTGGACCGGCCTGATCTCCGGGATCCTCATGACCGGCATGGCGTTCTGGACCGCCGGGCAGTTCTTCATCGAGCGGGCATACGTCCTGCTCGTCTTCGCCGGCGTCTGGGCGCTCATGCAGGGCATCACGGACATCGTCCGCGCGTTCACGGTCCGCCGCGTGCACGAGTCGCTGGGCGAGGGCCCGGCGCGGTGAGGGGCCATCCACGCCCCGGCACCTGCCGATCGGCGGGCGGCGCCAGGCGCCGCCCGCCGGCGTGCACCGGGGCGACGACGAACGCGAGCGGCGCAGGCCTCCGGAGCTGGCTCGAGGACGCCCGGCGCCTGGACGTCGCCGTCTACGCCGCCATCGCCGCGACGCCCACGCCGACGATGGACGAGGGCCTCCGCGGGCTCACCCGGGCGGCCGACCGCTCGAAGCTCTGGGTCGGCTGCTCCGTACTGCTCACCGTGCTCGGCGGTCGGCGCGGCCGGCGCGCCGCCGAGAACGGGCTGGCGTCGATCGCGCTCACCTCGGCCGTCGTCAACCTCGGGCTCAAGCCCCTGGGCAACCGCCGCCGGCCCGACCGCGTCACGGCGGAGGTCCCGATCGCGCGCCAGGTGGCGATGCCGCGCTCGACGTCGTGGCCGTCCGGCCATTCGGCGTCCGCGTTCGCCTTCGCGACCGGCGCCGGCGCCGCGTGGCCGGCGGCCGGGATCCCGCTCACCGCACTGGCATCGCTCGTGGCGTACTCGCGCGTCCACACCGGCGTGCACTACCCGTCCGACACGATCGCCGGGACCGTCGCGGGCGTCGCGCTCGCCCCGGTCGCGGTGGCGGTGGTCGCCCGGCGGCGCCGCCGGTGAGGTGACCGCCGCCCGACGTTTCCGCGGCGGCCGGCTACGCGCCGGCCGAGCCGCCGGTCGCGGTCCCGGAGCCGTCGGCATGAGGCGCTGCCGGTCGCCGCCCTCGGCGCGGTCGACCGTCCTGCCGCGCGCCTAGGCTGCGAGGCCGTGACGGAGGTCCTCGACGGACTCGATGCCGGCAGGCGAGAGCGTGTCGCTGCCCTGCGCGCGGAGGGGCGCTTCTTCTGGCTCGACGCCTCGCTGGCCGAGACGAGCCATGACGATCTCGTCGCCGCGCTGGACCCGCCGGGGCACGCGCTGCGGACGCTGCCGGCGACCGGCGACCCACGCCGATCGCGGATGCTCCTCGCCGACGGACGTCGATCGGCTTCGCGCTGCGCTGCTACGTGCCGTCCGAGGCACCGGTGGACGGCGCGGGATCGCGCCTGCGCCCGCTGTGGGTCCGAGTGGTGCTCACCGCCGACTACCTGCTGACCCTCCACGCGGAACGGGTGTCTCTCCCGGCGGTGCTCGCTCCCGAGCTGCGTCCGGAAGGGGGCCGGCGATACGTCGTCTACTCCGTCCTCGACGCCATGCTCGCGAGCGCCTTCGACGCCCTCGAAGAGCTCGAGCTGACCCTGGACGCGCTGGCCGCGACGTGGACCGACGAGGACGGCGCGGTCGTCCCCCGGGCGACGCTGCAGGAGACGGGCGCCAGCCTGGCGACGATGCGCCGCCGGGTGACGGCCGAGCAGGCCGTGTTCGGGCGGCTCGGCGTCGAGATCCGGGCGCTCCGCGGCTTCGACACCGACGAGGAGCCGTTCTTCGATCGGCTCGACGAGCAGGTCGACCACCTGCTTGCGTCGATCGACGCGGCCGCGAACGGCATGGGCATGCTGCTCGACCTCCAGCTCAACCGGCGCGCGTATCTCGTGAGCGTCGTGGCGACGATCTTCGTGCCGCTCACGTTCATCACGGGCTTCTTCGGGATGAACTTCGGCTGGATGGTCGATCAGATCGGGGCCGCGGTCGCCTTCTGGCTGCTCGGGCTCCTCGTCCCGATCGCGACAGCGGCGCTGGCGTGGCGGCTCGTCGTGCGCCAGTTCCTCGCCGGCGAAGGACCGAACGGGCGGCGCCGCTGAGCGCGCCCGCGAAACGGCGGCGGCCGGCGTCGCCGGCCGCCGCCGTAGGCGGAGCGCGATGAGTCACCGCCGGCCGGCGGCGCCAAGCTCCTCGTAGAACTCCTCGGCGCCCTGCCGGGTCGCCGTCCCGCCGAGCGTGTCGAGCGCCGAGTCCAGCACCTCGGGATCCGGGTCCTCGATCTCCGCCACCAGCCGGCCGACGACTCCCGCCCGGGGAGGCAAGACGCCCTCGCCGTCCTCGGCGCCCGCCGGGCGGCCGATCCCCCGGGCCGACCGCTCGACGAGCGCGGCGGCGCGCACCCGGAGCTGTCCCTCGGAGTCCAGCAGCTTCAGCATCCGCAGCGCGCGCCGCGCCTCCGCGAGATCGGTGAAGCGCACCGTCACGATGGTGTGGTTCATCACGGCCTCCATCAGCGGTCGCCGCCCGGGCTCACGACGGTGATCCGGTTCGTGATCCCGCCCACGCCGGCGATCTCGGACGCGGCCGCGAACGCGGCATCGCTCTCCCGCTGGTGCGTGGCCTCGCCCTCGAGGGTCGCCCAGCCGTTCGCGACGGCCACGTCGACCCCGGCCGGAACGCCGTCGTCCGACAGGGCCTGCAGCGCGGCGCCGCGGATCTCGTCGTCTCGCGCGTGGTCGCGCGGGTCGATCCGCAGCCCGTCCTCGACCGCGCGGACGCCGCGCGCCGACCTGGCGATGGCGACCGCCGTCCGGCGCTGGTGCATGCTCCGAACGGTGCCTCGGAGCGTCACCCGGCCCTCTCGCTCCGCGACCGCCACCGCGGCGGCGTGGGCGATGCGCGGGTCGCGCTCGAGCGAGGCCCGGATGTCCTCGATGATGACGTTGCGGTTGCTCATGCGGTGCTCCTTCGTGATCGCGCGGGATTCGTGCGTCAGGAGCGTGCGTCCGAACTGCGTGAGCCGTCGTCACCCGATCTGCGGTATTGCGCCGGCGGAAGCCCGCCGACGCGTCGGCACCGACGCCGCTAGCGCTCCACGCCCTCCACCGCCACCCGCGGCAGCGCGCGCTCGAGCCCGCGCGGCAGCCACCAGTTGCGGTCGCCGATCAGGTGCATCACCGCCGGCACGAGCACGGTGCGCAGGATGAACGCGTCGAGGAAGACCGCGCTCGCCAGGCCGACGCCGAACTCCGCGATCACGCGCTGGCCCGCGAGCAGGAACGACCCGAAGACGAGGATCATGATCGTCGCCGCCGCCGTGATGACCCGGCCCGTCGCGGCCTGGCCGATCCGCACGGAGTGCGAGTTGTCCTCGGTGTTCGCCCACTCCTCGTGCATCCGGCTGACGAGGAACACCTGGTAGTCCATCGACAGCCCGAACAGGATCGCGAGCATCATCACCGGCAGGAAGGCCTCGACCGGCCCTGTCCCGACCCCGAGCGGCCCGGCGAGGAAACCGTCCTGGAAGACGGCCGTCACGACGCCGAACGCCGCCCCGGCCGCGAGCAGGTTCATCACCGCCGCCGTGAGCGGGATGAGCAGGCTGCGGAACGCGATCATCAGCAGCAGGCACCCGAGGAAGACGATCACGAAGATGAACAGCGGCAGCTTCTCCGTGAGCACCCCGGCGAAGTCGTCGAAGATCGCCGTCAACCCGCCGACGTAGACCTGCAGCCCGTCGGAGGAGCGCGGGACCACGTCGTTGCGCAACGTGTCGATCAGGCGGCTCGTCGCCGCGTCCTGCGGCGCGCTCTCCGGGCGCGCCTCGATCAGGGCGATCTTCCCGTTCGGGCTCGGCACGGGGTCGCCCACGGCGGCGAGGCCCTTCGTGTCGTCCAGGGCGTCGGCCAGCTTCTGGACCTTCGGCAGGTCGGCCTTGCCGTTCGGCGTCCGGGCGACGATCTGGAACGTGCCGTTGAAGCCCGCCCCGAAGCCCTGGGCGAGCAGGTCGTAGGCCTTGCGCGTCGTCGAGGACGGCGGGTCCTGGCCGGCGTCGGAGGAGCCGAGCCGCAGCCCGAGCGCCGGGATCGCCAGCGCGAGCATCACGACGAGCGCCGCGATCGCGAACGGCACCTTGTTGTCCTGCACCCGCTGCGCCCAGCGCGGCCAGAAGCCTTCGAGCTTGGGGTCGCTCGGGCCGTTCTCGGCGAGGCGGCGGCGCTCGCGGCGCGACAGGACGCGCATCCCGATCATCCCGAGCAGCGCCGGGATCAGCGTGACCGCCGCGGTCATCGTCGTCAGCACGACGATCGCCGACGCGAACGCGACGCCGTTGAGGAAGCTCACGCCGAGCACGAGCAGGCCGAGCAGCGCGACGATCACCGTGGCGCCGGCGAACAGGACCGCCCGCCCCGACGTGTTCAGGGCGCGGATGCACGCGGCCTCGGGATCGCGGCCCGCCTTGATCGCGTTGCGGTGGCGGGTCACGACGAACAGCGAGTAGTCGATGCCCACGCCGAGGCCGATCAGGGTCGCCAGGGTCGGCGAGAACGTCGCGATGTCGATCGCGTGCGCGAGCAGGCCGGTGAGGCTCAGGCCGCACCCGAGCGCGAGCACCGCGGTGAAGAGCGGCAGCAGCGTCGCCCACAGCGAGCCGAAGGCCAGCGCGAGGACCACGGCGGCGGCGAGGAAGCCGATGAACTCGCTCGGGCCGCCGCCCGGCTGCTGCGTCGCCTGCTGGATGCCGCTGCCGCCGAGCTCGACGCGCAGCCCGTCGCCGCGCGCGTCCTCCGCGGTCGAGATCAGCTTGTCGTAGGCCGACTTCGGGACGTCGGCGATCGGCTGCTCGCCGTCCATGTGGATGTTGGCGAAGGCGATCTTCCCGTCCTTCGAGATCTGCTGCGCGGCCGCGCCCTTCGCGAACGGGCTGTCGACGCGCTCGACGTGCGGGCCGTCCGCGATCTCCTTCAGCGTCTGCTCGATCCGCGTGCGGGTCTGGCCCGACCGGACGTCGTCGGCCGCGAACACGACCTGGTTCGTGTCCGTCGACTCCGTGTTGAAGTTGTCCTGCAGCAGGGTCAGCGCCGTCGTCGACTCCGTGCCCGGCAGGGAGAACGAGTCCGTGTAGCCGGAGCCGGCGCTCGCGTTGAGGCCGCCGATGACGACGAGGGCGACGATCCAGACCCCGAGGACGACGAACTTGTGGGTGAAGCACCAGCGCGCGAGCGATCTCATCGCCGCGACACGATAAGCGGGTCTCCGCCGCGACGGCGCGCCGCTCGCGGGGCGTTCGCGGTCTGGTTACATGCGCACCGTGACGAGCCCCGTCGAGACCGACGTCCTGATCGTCGGCACCGGCCCCGCCGGGGCGTCGGCCGCGGTGTTCCTCAGCACACTCGGGATCCCGAACGTCGTCGTCACGAAGTTCCGCTGGACGGCGAACACGCCGCGCGCGCACATCACCAACCAGCGGACGATGGAGATCATGCGCGACGTCGGGCTGCAGGCCGAGATCGAGGCCAAGGCGACCCCGAACGAGCTCATGGGCGACACCGTGTTCTGCACGAGCCTCGCCGGCGAGGAGCTCGCCCGCCTGCACACCTGGGGCACGCACCCGCGCCGCTTCGCCGACTACCGCCTCGCCAGCCCGACGCTCCACAACGACACGCCGCAGGACCTCCTCGAGCCGATCCTCGCCGGTACCGCGGCGGCGCGCGGCAGCCGGATCCGCTTCGACACCGAGTACCTCTCGCTCGAGCAGGACGCCGACGGCGTCACGGCGACGGTCCAGGACCGCGTCACCGGCGAGCGCTACGAGATCCGCGCGAAGTACCTCATCGGCGCCGACGGCGGGCGCTCGAAGGTCGCCCAGGACATCGGGCTGCCGATGGAGGGCCAGATGGACGTCGCGGGGTCGATGAACATCATCTTCCACGCCGACCTCTCCCGGTACGTCGCGCACCGCCCGAGCGTCCTGTACTGGGTGCTCCAGCCCGGCGCGAACGTCGGCGGGATCGGCCTCGGCCTCGTGCGCATGGTCCGCCCGTGGGACGAGTGGCTGATCGTCTGGGGCTACGACATCAACGAGCCGCCGCCCGAGGTCGACGAGGCGTTCGCGACCAAGGTCGCCCACGAGCTGATCGGCGACGACACGATCCCGATCACGCTGCGCTCGACCTCGCTGTGGTCGAACAACAAGGCGTGGGCCGCCCGCTACGCGGACGGCCGCGTGTTCTGCATGGGCGACGCCTGCCACCGCCACCCGCCGTCGAACGGCCTGGGCTCGAACACGTCGATCCAGGACGCCTACAACCTCGCGTGGAAGCTCGCGCTCGTCCTCGCGGGCAAGGCGGCGCCGTCGCTGCTGGACTCCTACGACGCCGAGCGCGCGCCGATCGGCAAGCAGATCGTCACGCGCGCGAACCAGAGCATCGAGGAGTTCGGGCCGATCTTCGAGGCGCTCGGCGTGCTCGAGACCCCCGACCCCGAGCAGATGCGCCGCAACATCGACGCGCGCAAGGACGACACGCCGCAGGCCGCCGAGCAGCGGGCGAAGCTCCGCGAGGCGATCGAGCTCAAGAACTACGAGTTCAACGCCCACGGCGTCGAGCTCGGCCATCGCTACCGCTCCGGGGCGGTCGTCCCCGACGGCACGCCCGAGCCGGACTACGACCGCGACCCCGAGCTCTACTACCACCCGACGACGTGGCCCGGCGCCCGCCTGCCGCACGTGTGGGTCGAGCACCAGGGCGAGAAGATCGCCACCCACGACGTCGCGGCGAAGGGCGAGCGCGTCTCGACCCACGACCTCGCGGGCAAGGGCCGCTTCACCCTGTTCACCGGCATCGGCGGCGACGCCTGGACCGAGGCCGCCGCCCGCGTGAGCGAGCGGACGGGCGTCGAGATCGCCGCCTACGTGATCGGTCCCGGCCGCGAGGTCATCGACACCTACGACGACTGGGCCCGCGCGCGCGAGGTCCAGGAGAGCGGCTGCGTCCTCGTGCGCCCGGACGCGCACGTGGCGTGGCGGAGCATGGCGATGGTCGCCGACCCCGGCGCCGAGCTCGCCCGCGTGATGGACGCCGTGCTCGGCCGCGATCAGGCGGTGGCCACCTCCGGCGACGCCTCCCTGACCGCCTCCGCGTGAGCGGCGTTCGCCGCGCGGTAGGCGAAGGCGATGATCGGCCCGAGCGTCGCGCCGCCGGCCCAGTAGGCCCGGGCCGAGGCCGACGCCACGCAGTTGCCCACGCCGTACAGGCCCGGGATCGGGCGGTCGAGGTCGTCGACCACCTGGCCGTCCGGCGTCGTCTTCGGTCCGCCCTTCGTGTCGAGCGTCCCGCCCGTCACGAGCGCGGCGTAGTACGGCCCGTCGCCTGAGATCGGCCACATCGTCGGGTTCTCGCGCCCGTCCTCCTCCCGGACGAGCCCGTTGAAGAGCTGCTGGACCGCGCGCTCGCCGCGGTGGAAGTCCTCGTCGACGCCGCGCTCGGCGAAGCCGTTGAAGCGCTCGATCGCGGCCCGGAGGTTCTCGGTGAAGTCGTCGGCGAGCGTCAGGCCGCCGGTGCGCCCGCGGTGGCGCGCGAGCCGGTCGGCGATCGCCGCCGACAGGTCCTCGAGCGTCTCGCCGCGGATGACGTGGGCGTCGTCGATGCCGTCGGGCACGATCAGCCGGCCGTACTCGTCGCTGGCGGAGTGGTCCTGGCTGCGCTGGTCCCAGACCTGGATCAGGACGAGGTTCGGGAACTCGCCGGTGAGCGGGTCCCAGCGGAAGAACTCCTGGGAGAGCTCGTTGTAGGGGAGCTTCTCGTTGACGACGCGCCGGCCGTGCTTGTCGACGAAGATCATCGAGTCGCCCGCGACCGAGAACATGCCGACCATGTCCGGGCGGCGCGCGATCGCCTTCTCGAGCGGGACCGGGCACATCCACGCGTGGTTCATGTTGCGCAGCTGCGCGCCGACCGACGACGCGATGCGGACGAAGTCGCCCTCGTTCGTGATCGCCGCACAGCCGCCGTAGACCGGCTGGGAGAGGAAGTTCTCGCGCAGCTCGCGGTCGTGCGTGAAGCCGCCGGTGGCGAAGATCACGGCCTTGCGCGCCCGCACGCGCAGCGTGCGATCGGCGTCGGTCGTCGCCTCGACGCCCACGACCGCGCCGCCGGCCGTGACGAGCCGCTGCACGCGGTGGCCGGTGCGGACGTCGACGCCGTCGCGCTCCGCCGCCGCGCTCATCGTGCGGATGCCGACCTCGCCGCCGTCGCTCATCGACTCGCGCGCGCCCTCGGGCACGAGCACCCGGCCGGTCGGCGCCTTGTCCTCCGGCAGCTCGGACCAGTAGTCGGGCACGTCGCGGCAGTGGCGGTAGGGCAGCGCGTCGCGCTCGCGCAGGAGCTCGGCCGCGGGCGAGGCGCTCTCGTAGATCGCGCGGCACAGCGCGAACTCCCACTCGTTCATCCCGAAGGTCGGGCTGTCGGGGTCGTAGTGCTGCGGGCGGGAGAGCCGCGCGACGTAGCGCAGGAAGTCCTCCTCGGCGTCCGGGATGCCGAGGTCCTGCATCTGCGCGTTGTTCGGGATCCAGTACCAGAAGGCCGCCTTCTTGGCCGTGCCGCCGAGCTCGGGCGCCTTCTCCAGCAGGACGACCTCGTCGCCGAGCCAGCGGGCGAAGAGCGCCGCGGGCAGACCCCCGCCACCGCCTCCCACGACGACGACGTCGGCCTCGACGTCGAACGGGGCTTCGGCCGGGACGGGCGCCGACGATGCGCGCGCCGGCACAGCGCTGTCACTCATGCGATCTCCTCGCGGAAGGGGGCGCTTCGATCCTCTCCGACCGCCCCGGGCGCTGTCCACCGCCGCCGCCCGGATAGGGACCGGATCGGGCCAAAGATGGGGAGGGTGTCCGATGTGCGGGCGCGGCGTCGGGGTCCACGATCGGCCGCTCCGAGTACCCGATCCGAAGGGACCCATCCGCATGACCGCCATCGATCAGCAGCCTGCGCTCGACCCCGCCAAGCTCGAGCAGTTCGTGTTCCGTGCCGTGGAGGAGGTCGGCGCGACGCTCAACGCCGCGCTCGTGGTGATGGGCGACCGCCTCGGCCTGTACCGGGCGATGGCGGACGCCGGGCCGCTGACCTCGGGGGAGATCGCCGAGCGCACCGGGACGGCGGAGCGCTACGTGCGCGAGTGGCTGAACGCCCAGGCCGCCGGCGGCTACATCGCCTACCACCCCGCGACCGAGCGCTACAGCCTCCCGCCCGAGCAGGCCGTCGCGCTGACCCAGGACGACAGCCCCGCGTTCCTGCCCGGCTTCTTCGAGGTCGCGCTGGGCTCCATGCTCGACGCGCCCCGCATCATCGACGCCGCCCGCGCCGGCGACGGGGTCGGGTGGCACGAGCACAACCATCACGTCCACGACGGCTGCGAGCGCTTCTTCCGCGTCGGCTACCACGCCAACCTCGTCGAGAGCTGGCTCCCCGCCCTCGACGGCGTCGTCGAGAAGCTGCAGGCCGGGGCGAGCGTGGCCGACGTCGGCTGCGGCCACGGCGCCTCGACGATCCTCATGGCCGCGGCATTCCCGCACTCCACGTTCACGGGCTCCGACTACCACGGCGGCTCGATCGGCACCGCCCGCGAACGCGCCGCCGACGCCGGGGTGAGCGACCGGGTCACGTTCGAGACCGCGCCGGCCGCGGCCTACACCGGGGGCGGCTATGACCTCGTGACGATGTTCGACTGCCTGCACGACATGGGCGACCCCGTCGGCGCCGCCCGCCACGTGCACTCCACCCTCGCCGCGGACGGCACCTGGATGATCGTCGAGCCGGCCGCCGGCGACCTCGTCGAGGACAACCTCAACCCGATCGGCCGCACCTACTACGGCTTCTCGACGCTGCTGTGCACCCCCGCCTCGCTGTCGCAGGACGTCGGCCTCGCGCTCGGCGCCCAGGCCGGCCCCGCCCGCATCCGCGCGGTCGTCGAGGAGGCCGGGTTCACCCGCTTCCGCATCGCCGCCCAGACCCCGTTCAACCTCGTGTACGAGGTCCGGCCCTGAGTCGCTGACCCGTGGCGGCGTCCAACATGGCGATTGCGCCATCGCGGGCGCCGCCCGATACTCCCGCGCTCCCCCCCACGGAGCAGAGGAGAGAGACCATGTTCGCCCGGGTCAGCGCCTACCACGCCGACGAGGACAACCAGAAGCTGCTGGGAGCGTTCCAGGAGACGATCGGCCCGCTCCAGCTCGTCGACGGCTTCTCGCACGCGTACTTCCTCGTGGACAAGGACACCGGCCGAGCCGTGTCCATCACGATCTGGGAGGACGAGGCCGCGATGGACGCCAGCGAGGCGGGCGGCGAGGAGCGCCGCAAGCGGCGCTCCGAGATCGGCGGCGCCTCGGTCGACGCCGTCGACCACTTCGAGGTCAGCCTCATCGCCGTCGCGCCGGGCGTGCAGCCGGCGGGGCGGCGGCCCGAGCCCGTCGCCGAGCCGGGCGAGGACCAGCACATGTAGGCGCGCGGCCCGCCCGGACGTGGGCGCGGGCGCCATCACTTAGACGGTTCCCAGGAAACTCTCGCATTCGTCCGAGGTCGTGGGCGCAGCCTGCGGTCATGGACAGCACCCTCCGATCCGCGGCGGCCGCGGGCGGCGACGACCGGCGGCGCGCGCACCGGCGCGTGGGCGCGGCGGCGGTCACGGCGTTCGTCGTGCTCCTGCTGCTGGCGGTCGCGCGCGGACCGGCGGCGGCGGACCCGTCGCCCGCGTCGGCGCCCGCCACGACGACGACCGCTCCCTCGACGCAGTCCACGCCGGCGCAGCCGCAGGGCGGCACGCCGGCGGTGCCGCAGCAGAGCGTGCCCGTCGACCCCGGCACCGAGCCCGATCCGGGCTTCGGCGACGGTCGCGGCCGGTTCCGCGACGGCCGCGGTGACGACGGCTCGGGCAGCGGCGACCCGTTCGGCGGCGGCAGCGCCCCCGACGGCGGCGCCACGCCCGGCACGGTTCCCAGCACCGGCGGCGGGGTGATCACATGAGCGCCCTGTTCCACGACGTCGCGAGCGCCGCGCTGCCCGTCGCGATCGTCCTCCTGCTCCTCGCCGCCGCCGCGCGGATCGCGGTCGGCCAGAGCGTCGGCGGCACGGAGGAGCGCCTCGCCCGCGCGTACCTCGAGCCGCTCGCGCTCTGGAGCCTCGGCGCGTTCGCGGTCCACGTCGTCGCGATCGGCGCGGCGGGCGAGGCGGGCGTCGTGTCCGTCGGCGTCCCGCTGGTCCTCGGCGCGGTGGCGGCGCTGCTGCACCCCGCGGGCGAGGCGGTCGCGCGCGAGGCGCTGGAGGCCGACGAACACGCGCCCGCCACGGCGCGACGGCCCGCGACCGCCGCCCCGCGCCCGCGCCCGCCGGCGGCGCCCGCGTCCGCGCCCACCTCCGCCGCACCCGCCCCCACGCCTTCGACGCCCGCACCTGCCGCACCGGCCACCCCGGCGGCAGCGCCCGCCGGAGACCGCGCGGCGGGCGGCGCGCTCTGGGCCGACGGTGACGACGACGATCGCTCGCACCCCGCCGGCCTCTGGAGCCGCGCGTGAGCTTCGCCGCACCCGCGTTCCTGATCGGCCTCGCGCTGGTCCCGATCCTCCTGGTCCTCTACGTCCGTTCCGAGCGCCGCCCGCACGCGTTCGCCCCGCCCGCGCTCATGCCGTCGGTCGTGCGCCACCGCGCGGGCTGGCGGCGCCACGCGGCGATCGTGGGCTACGGCGCGGCCCTCGCGGCGCTGCTCGTGGCACTGGCCAAGCCGCAGGCGACGGTCGCCGTCCCGACCGAGCAGGCGCGGGTCATGATCGTCACCGACCGCTCGGGCTCGATGCTCGCGCAGGACATCGCCCCGAACCGCCTGGCCGCGGCCAAGAAGGCGGCCGGCACCTTCCTCGACGCGGTGCCCGACCAGGTCCGCGTCGGCGCGATCGCCTTCAACCAGAAGGCCGAGGTCCTGCAGTCGCCGACCCGCGACCACGACGCCGTGCGCGAGGCGATCCAGGCCGTCAAGGCGGCGGGGACGACCGCGACCGGCGACGCGATCACGACCGCCCTGCGCGGCATCACCGGCAGGGCGCCCGCCGCGATCGTTCTGCTGTCCGACGGCAAGTCGGTCCGTGGCCGCGACCCGGTCGCCGCCGCGCAGGACGCCAAGGCCCGCAAGATCCCGATCTACACGGTCGCCCTCGGCACCGCGAACGGGACGATCAACGGCGGCCAGCCCGTGCCGCCCGACCCGCAGACGCTCGCGCGCATCGCGAAGCTCACCGGCGGCCGCTCGTTCACCGCGAAGGACGTCAAGGCGCTCGACCAGGTGTACGAGCGCCTCGGCTCCCAGGTCGCGACCGAGAAGCGCAAGCTCGAGGTCACGAACCTCTTCGCCGGCGGCGCGCTCGCCCTGATGGTCCTCTCCGCGCTGTCCTCGATCCGCTTCCTCGGCCGCCTCCTCTGACGTGGCGACGCCGTCCACTCACGACCACCCCTGGAGCTCATGACCCGCCCGACCGACGTTCCCGAGACCGACCCCGCCGGCGAGGTGCGCCGCGCGCTGGAGGCCTCGCTCTACCAGTGCAAGCGCGTCGTCGTCGGCCAGGACGCGATGCTCGAGCGCCTGCTCGTGGCCCTGCTCACCGGCGGCCACGTCCTGATCGAGGGCGTCCCCGGCCTGGCCAAGACGCTGACCGTGCGGACGCTCGCGACCGTGCTCGGCGGCTCGTTCGGGCGCATCCAGTTCACCCCCGACCTCGTCCCCGCGGACCTCACCGGCACGCGGATCTGGCAGCCCGGCGACGGCACGTTCCGCACCGAGCTCGGCCCGGTCTTCGCGAACCTCCTGCTCGCCGACGAGATCAACCGCGCCCCGGCGAAGGTGCAGTCGGCGCTGCTCGAGGTCATGCAGGAGCACCAGGTCACGATCGGCGGCGAGACGTTCCGCGTGCCCGAGCCCTTCCTCGTGATGGCGACGCAGAACCCGATCGAGTCCGAGGGCACCTACGACCTCCCGGAGGCGCAGGTCGACCGCTTCCTGTTCAAGCTCGTCGTCGACTACCCGGAGGTCGAGGACGAGATCGCCGTCGTCGACCGGCTCTCGGTCGAGGTCCCGCGCCCGCACCGCGCGGTCGACATCGACGACCTCGTCGGCTACCAGCAGACCGCGCGCGAGGTCTTCGCCGAGCGCTCGGTCCTCGCCTACGCCGTGGCCCTCGTCGACGCGACCCGCCACCCGGCGCGCTACGGCCTCGCCGACCTCGAGCCGCTGATCCAGTTCGGCGCGAGCCCGCGGGCGTCGCTCGGCCTCGTCCAGTCGGCCCGCGCGCTCGCGCTGCTGCGCGGCCGCACGCACGTCGTGCTGCACGACGTGCGCGACCTCGCGGCCGACGTGCTGCGCCACCGGCTCGTGCTCTCCTACGACGCGCTCGCCGACCGCGTGGCGCCCGACGACCTCGTCGAGCGCGTGCTCGCCGCCGTCGAGCCCGCCCGGCCCGTGCGGCTCGCGGAGGCCGCGTGACGCTCGTCGACCCACCCGGCCGCCAGGGCCCGGGGCCGCTCGCGGGCGACGCGATCGGGCGCCTCGACCTGCGGATCGTGCGCCGCGCCGGCGGGCCGTTGCCCGGCGAGCGCCGCGCGCCCGGGATCGGCACGGGCACCGAGCTCGCGCAGCTGCGCCCCTACGAGCCCGGCGACGACCCGCGCCGGCTCGACCCCGCGGCCAGCGCCCGCACCGGCATCCCGCACGTCCGCCAGCACGTGCCCGAGCGCGCCCTGACGACGTGGATCGTGCTCGACCTCAGCGCGTCGATGGCGTTCGGCACCGGCCTGCGGCTGAAGTCCGACGTCGCCGAGGGCGCGGCGTCCACCGTCGCGCGCCTCGCGGTGCGCCGGGGCGGCCGCGTCGCGGTCGTCACCGCCGGCGTGCCCGCGGCCGTGACGCTGCCGCCGCGCTCCGGCCGCGGCGCCTTCGCGACCGTGCGGCGCCTGCTCGAGCGCCGGCGTCGCGCCCGACACCGCCGCGACCGACCTGCCCCTGCCGGCCGCGCTCGAGCGCGTGGCCCGCCTCGCGCGCGCCCGCGCCTTCGTCGCGGTCGTCTCGGACTTCCGCGACGACGGCTGGCAGGCGCCGCTGCGCGCGCTCGCCCAGCGCCACGCCGTCACCGCGATCGAGGTCACCGACCCGCGCGAGGCCGACCTCCCCGACGTCGGCGCCCTGGTCCTGCTCGACCCCGAGACCGGCCGCACGGTCGAGGCCGACACCGGCTCGCCGCGGGTGCGCGCCGCCTTCGCGGCCGCCGAGGCCGAGCGCCGCGGCACGGTCGCCGACGCCCTCCGCCGCGCCCAGGCGCACCACGTGACGCTGTCCACCGCGGACGACTGGCTGCGCGACCTCGCGCGCGTCCTGCGATGACGCCTCGCCGCCCCCACCTACCTCCTCGCGCTGCTGGCGATCCCGCTCGTCGCGGCCGCCTACGCCGTCGCGCGCAACCGCCGGCGGCGCCTCGCCGTGCGCTTCCCCGCGACCGCGGTCTTCGCGCGTCTCGACGGGAGCCGGCCCCGGCTGCGCCGGATCGTGCCGCCCGCGCTGCTCGCCGCCGCGGCGACCACCCTCGCGGTCGCACTGGCCAAGCCGGAGCGGACCGTCGCCGTGCCGGTCGAGAAGGCCTCCGTCGTCCTCGTCACCGACGAGTCCGGCTCGATGTCGGCGACCGACGTCGACCCCTCGCGGCTCGCGGCGGCGCGCTCGGCGGCGGACACGTTCCTGGACCACGTCCCGAAGAGCCTGCTCGTCGGGTTCGTGGGCTTCTCGTCGCAGACGAACAGCGTCGTCGAGCCCACCACCGCGCACGGCCGCGTCCGCGACGCGCTGGCGGATCTGTCGGCCGACGGGGGCACCGCGACCGGCGACGCGCTGACCGCCGCGCTCGACCGCCTCGAGGCGCGCCGCGGCAAGGACGGCAAGCGCGCGCCCGCCGCCGTGATCCTGCTCTCCGACGGCAAGCGCACCGAGGGCAGCGACCCGCTCGTGGCCGCGCAGCGCGCCAAGCAGCTCGGCATCCCGATCGCGACGGTCGCGCTCGGCACGGCCGAGGGCACGGTCGCCGGGCCGCTCGGCCAGGAGGTCCCGGTCCCGCCCGACCCCGACACGCTGCGCGAGATCAGCCAGATCACGGGCGGCACGTTCACGGAGACCGGTGACGCCGGCCACCTCGACGACGTCTACGAGAAGCTCGGCTCGAAGGTGGGCACGAAGCGCGTCAAGCGCCAGGTGACCTCGGCCTTCGCGGCCGGCGGCCTGGTCCTGCTGCTCGCGGGGCTCGGGACGGGGTTGCGCTGGCGGGGACGGCTGCCGTAGCCGCCTACCGCTCCACGTCGAGCTCGAGCCACGCCGCCAGCGCCGCGATCTCCGCGTCCACGTCCGCCGTGATCGCGCGCGTGAACCGCACGTCCTGGTGCACGGCGTGCACGCGCAGGACCCCGGCCTTGCGGTCGGCCTTGGCGTCGAGCTTCCCGACCAGACGGTCGTGGTGGAGGATCGGCAGGGCGAAGTAGCCCCAGCGCCGCTTCGCGGCCGGCTTGTACATCTCGAGGACGTACTCGAAGTCGAACAGCGCCGCCGTCCGGACGCGGTCGTGGATCAGCCGGTCGAACGGCGACAGCAGCGCGGTCCGGCCGGCGAACGGGCGCTCGAGCGCCTCCGGGTCCACGCGCCACGTGCCCGGGATGCCCTCGACGACCGCGGGCTCGCCCGCGTCCTCGACGTGGATCGGCTCCATCGGCATCTGCGGCGCCGTCTCGCGCGCGATCCCGAGCGCGCGCAGCCGGCGGGCGTTGCGGATCCGGCGCGCCTCGTCCCGCGGCACGACGGGCGTGTCGGGCGGATAGACGCGCTCGGCGAGGTCCCACAGCCGCTGCCGGCCCTGGCGGCCGGAGACCGCGATCTCGCCGCGCATCATGAGGAACTCGAGCATCTGGGTGACGTTCCGGTTGTTCGTCCAGCCCGAGGACGGCCACGGCACGACGTGCGTGTCGGGGATGTCGCGCGAGAGCAGCGGGCCGCGCTCGCCGAGCAGCGCGAGGATGTCGCGGCGGAACGACGCGTTGCCCTCGAGCCAGGTGCGCGCCGCGTCTCCCCGCGGCCACACGGCCATGTCGGCGAGGTGCAGGCGCAGGTCGCCCATCGGCCGGACCATCGCGTCGTGCTCGTAGAGCGTGCGGTCGCGGTCGAGCGCCTGACGCAGCTCGCCGGGGTCGTAGGCGTTCCCGAGCCGCGACCACGCGACGAGGTCGGCGCTCGGCGCGATCGCCGCGGTCGGGTCGAGCTGGAGGAAGGTGAGGCGCTCGACGACCCCGAGCAGGGAGGTCGGCCGCTCGGCGTCGAGGAGCTGGGCGCCGACCGCGATGCGGCGCGCCTCCTCGAGCGAGAGCCGGTGGGCGGCGGGGTCGGGCGGGTCGGACGAGGCGGTGCGGGCCATCGCCCCGAAGTCTCCCGCGATCAGTCCGCCGCGCGCGGGCGGTAGCGCGTGAGCACGATCCCGGAGCGGAACGCCCGGCTCTCGACGGGGTCCAGGGCCGGGATCTCGGTGCCCGCCTCGAACAGCCGCTGCCCGCCCCGACGACGGTCGGGTACACGAGCCCGCGGACGCGTCGATGACGCCGACGAGGAGTGATGTCGCATCGGTGATGATCAGGTCGCGCACGAAGTGCTCCTTCGTTCGGGTTCTCGGGAATCGAGACCCGGCGCGCGCCCGCGGCTCATCGGCGCCTGGCGCGGCGGCGCGCTCAGGTCGCGCGCATGCGGTTGCCGCGCGGCTTGTGCTCGACCTCCGCGCGCCCGAGCGCCTCGAGGACCGGCGGCACGTAGTTGGCGAAGCGGCCGCGCAGGCCCTTCTTCAGCCCGTACCAGCCGCCCGCCGGGTTGTCCTCCGCGCGCGCCCAGGCCTCGACCGTGCCCTCGGCCGCGGGCTTCTGCTCGTCGGCGCTGCCGAGCGCCATCCAGTCGCCGTGGGTGGCGAGCATCGCGTGCAGGTCGTCCAGCGCCTCGAGGCGGTACGCGAGCTGCGTCTTGCCCACCTGTACGACGAGCGCGGGCGGGTCGCGGGACTCGTCGCGCCAGGCCTGGTACTCGGACTGGCCGCTCGGCGTCTTCAGGGTCCAGGGGCTGTCGGGCGTGCCGTCGGTCATGGCGCGGGACCGTAACCAAAAGGTGACGGTACGGTCAAGTCTCGGGCGCGAGCACGAAGATCTCGAACGTGCGCGGCGGGTCGAACACGATCTGGCTGTGGTAGGTGAGCACCTCGCGGCCGGTCAGCTCCGCCACCGCGGTCGTCGTCGCGACGGTCATCGTCTCCTGGAACGAGAGCCGGTACATGCGGACGAGGTCGGCCTTGCCGTCGGCCAGCAGCGTCTCCTCGTTGCGCGTGAGGCCGCCCTCCATCGCGACGAACACGTAGTCGTCGAGGATCCACGCCTTCGCCGCCTCGGGCCCGCGGCCGTAGAACTGCTTCTTCATCGCGACCATCGCGTTGGCGAGCTCGGCCCGCACCGTGCCGTCGGAGCCGCTGCGCGCCGCCTGGACGAGGTCCTCGGCCGCCTGCCGGGAGTCGGGATCGGGGTTCATGGTGCCCGCAAGCATGACGCGCGAGCGCCCCCGCGCGTCAGGCGGCTTCGACGACGTCCGGCGCGACGTCCGCCACCGTGCGGAGCTTCGTGATCGAGCGGCGCAGCACGCGCGACACCTGCATCTGGCTGATCCCCAGGCGCGCGCCGATCTCGGACTGCGTGAGGTCCTGCTCGAAGCGCAGCCGGACGACCGCGCGCTCGGTCCGGGTGAGGGAGCGCATCATCGCCCCGAGCTCGGCGCGCTGCTCGGCCCGCAGGAAGCCCTGGTCGACCACGCCGACGACGTCGCCGAGCGAGCTGCCCGCCTCGTCGTCACCGCCCGCCAGCGGCGTGTCGAGCGACGTCGCCCGGTACGCCGCCGCGACGTTCAGCGCCTCGAGCACCTCCTCCACCTCGATGCCCATCGCCGTGGCCACCTCCTCGACGGTGGGACGACGGCCGAGGTCGCGGGTCCGGTCGCCGGTGACGCGTTCGACGCGCAGGGCGAGCTCCTGGAGGTCGCGGGGGACGCGCACGGCCCACGCCTTGTCGCGGAAGTGGCGCTTGATCTCGCCCGTGATCGTCGGGACCGCGTAGCTCGAGAACGCCACACCGCGGTCGGCGTCGAAGCGGTCGACGGCCTTGACGAGGCCGAAGCAGGCGACCTGGAAGACGTCGTCGAACGGCTCCCCGGCCCGCTGGTAGCGGGCCGCCAGCTGTCGGGCCAGCGGGAGGAAGCGCTCCACGACCGCGTCGCGGTCGAGGGGGTCGCGCTCGTCGCCGAGGCGGGCGAACAGGCGACGATCGGCGAGCTGACGATCGATCTCGTCGCCGGCGGCGGTCGTCTCTCGGGCAGTCTTCCCTCGCATGAGTCTCCTGGGTGGAGCGGAAGCGAGGGCTGGGCCTGACCCCGGTGGCACGGTTTCAGGCGCGTCCCTGGTGCTCTGGACGGCGGCGGGCGAGGCACCCCCCATGGCGGGAGGCCCCTCGGCGTCGCCCGCAGTGTAGCCACCGCCCGGCGGCGGACACCGCGATTTCGCGCCGCGAATGCGCCGATTAGATTTTCGGTATGCCCGCACCGCCCGAGCTCCGCGCCTCCGACGACGACCGCGAGCGCGTCGCGCGCGAGATCCGCGAGCACTACGCCGCGGGACGGCTCGACGAGGACGAGCTCAACGAGCGCCTCGAGGCCGCCTACGCCGCGCGGACCGCCGGCGAGCTCGACGCGCTGCGCGCCGACCTCCCCGCCCTCCCGGCCACGCTCGCCGAGGAGCAGGCGGCCGTCGCGCACCGCCGCGCCGAGCTCCAGCGCCGGCTGCTCCAGCAGAGCGGCGGCGCGGTCATCCCGTTCGCGATCTGCACGGCGATCTGGATCGCGGTCGGCGCGAGCGGCTTCTTCTGGCCGATCTGGGTCGCGCTCTTCACGATCCTGCCGCTGCTGCGCAACGGCTGGCGGCTGTACGGCCCGGCGCCCGAGCTCGACCGCGTCGAGGACGAGCTCGCCCGCCGGGAGCGCGGCGAGCATCACGGCCCGCGCGGAGACCGGCGCGGCCACCGCCACGGCGGCGGCCGGCACCGGCTCCACTGACGGTCGGGGCTACGCGGCGGCGGCCGCCGGCGTCCGGATCTCCTCGCGCACCCGGGCGGCCGCGCGCGACAGCGCCCGGAGCTTCTCGTAGGCGCAGAACCGCGGCAGCGCCTTGAGGCCGCAGTCCGTCGAGAGGTAGACCTGCGACGGGTCGATGTGCTCGAGCGCCTTGTGGATCCGCGCGACGATCTCGTCGTCGGACTCGATGTAGAGCGTGCGGATGTCGATCACGCCGACCTGGACCTCCTTGTCGGGCGGGATCACCTCGAGCGCCTTGACGTCGACCATGTCGCGCAGGGCGAAGTCGAGCGCGTACTGCTCGACGTTGACGTCCATCCAGCGCTCGAGCACCCGCGGCAGCGCGTCCTCGACGGCGCGGAACGTGTTGCCGTAGCCCGCGCCGAGGCAGCAGTGCCAGGCGATCTTCGCGTCGACGCCGTCGATCCACGCGTTGAGCACGTCGATGACCCAGTCGTTGTCGCCGTCGAGCGCGAGCATCCACGCCCCGAGGTCCTCGATCTGGATGAACTCGGCCCCGTGCGCGACGAGGTCCTTGAGGTCCTCGTTGAAGATCGGCACGAGGTCCTCGGCCAGCTGGCGGGCCTCCTTGTACGTGGAGCCGGGCGCGTTGAAGTCGACGTGGTAGGTGAGGTTCGGCGGGCCGGCGCCGACCGACACCTTGATCGGCTTGTCGGTCAGCTTGCGGGCCGACTGGTACATCTCGCCGAGGCGCCCGGGGATCCCGCGCGAGACCTCGCCGGTGACGGCCGTGCCGCCCCAGTTGTGCATCCACGCGGCCTGGCTGAGGTCGCCGTCCTCGCTGGCCTCGATCGCGGTCGCGAGCGGGTTCGGGAGCTTCGCCTTGGTGAAGCCGCCGAGGCGCTCGTACCAGTACCAGACGAACGACCCGATGCCGCCGCCGTAGTCGTCGAAGTGCATCTGGCCGTCGGTGACGATGTCGAGGCCGGCGAGCTCCTGGTCCTTGATGCACGCGGTGGTCGCGTCCCACCAGGCGTGCCAGTTCTCCTCGAGCTTCCACCACTCGAGGAGGTCCGCGCCCGCGAGGTTGTACCTCGTGTACCACCGGGGCTTGGGGTACGAGCCGATCATCGTGGTCGGCAGGATCGTGTCGGTCACCTTCGTGGGCATGGCTCTCTCCTAGTCGAGCAGCGCCACGGCGCGGACGGGCGAGCCGTGGCCGCCGCGGATGCGCAGCGGGAACCCGAAGAAGCGGAAGCGCCGGCCGACGACCGCCTCGAGGTTCGCGAGGTTCTCGTAGTGGGTGATGCCGTGCTCGCGGCAGAACAGGTGCACGGGATAGATCTTGTCGGCCGGGTTGTCCGGGCTCGGCGAGTCGACGCCGAACACCTTCACCTGGTGATCGCCGAGCCAGTCGGCCGCCGACTGGTCGAGGCCGGGGTACTGCGTCGTGTACTCGGTCGTGCCGCCGAAGCGCTCGGCCGTGCCGGTGCGCAGCAGCAGCACGTCGCCCGGGTTCAGCGCGCTCCCGGCCTCCGCGAGGGCCCGGTCGAGGCGCTCGCCGGTCGCGTACTCGCGCGGCGGGACGTCCGAGATGTCGATGCACGTCCCGTCGCCCCAGAACGTGTCGAGCGCCATCTGGTCGATCGTCGGCGCCCCCTCGCGCGGGTCGAGGTGACTGAGCGCGTCGACGTGGGTCGGGCCGTGGTCGCACACCGTGATCCCGAGGCTCTGGTAGGAGAACTCGCTGTCGAAGTTCGGCGCGGTGTCCTCGTGGCGGTGGTGCTGCCACACCTTGGTCTCGAGGTGGCCGGCATAGACCGGCATGCCCTCGTAGATCTCCTGCGACAGATCGATCATCGAGCCCATCGTCGGTCCTCCCGGGGCGGTCGGAGGCGCGGGACCGCGTCTCCTACATACGTATTCACGGTCCGGTATCCATATCCCGCGCGGGGGCGGTTCGTCAAGGGCCGCGCGCCGCTCACCACGCCGTCCAGCCCCCGTCGACCCGCAGCACCGTCCCCGTGACGCTCCCCGACGCCGGGCAGGCGAGGTAGCGCACGGCGTCGGCGACCTGCTCGACGGTGGCGAGCTCGCCCGTCGGCAGGCGCCGGTGGACCTCGTCGCTGAACGCCTTGTCCTCGAACATCGGGCGGGTCAAGGGGGTCTCGACGAACGTCGGCGCGACCGCGTTGACGCGCACGCCGTGGGGCGCCCACTCGACGCCGAGGGCCTTCGTCAGGCCCTCGACGGCGTGCTTCGTCGCGCAGTAGGCCGCGCGGCCGGGGAAGCCGACCACGCCCATCTGCGAGGACATGTTCACGATCGACCCCGGCACGCCGCGCTCGAGCAGCGCGTCGCCGACCGCGCGGCACACGAGGAACGTCGCGCGCACGTTGACGTCGAACAGCGCGTCCCAGTCCGCCGTCGCGTAGGAGCGGGCGGGGCCGGTGCGGTTCGTGCCGGCCGAGTTCACGCACACGCGCAGGTCGCCGAGGTCGAGCGCGGCGCGCACCATGCCCGCGACCTGGGCCTCGTCGGTGACGTCCGCGACGTGGCCCCGCGCGGTCCCGCCGGCCTCCGTGATCGCCGCCGCGGCCGCCTCGACCTCCGCGCCGCTGCGCGCCGCGACCAGCACCGCCGCCCCGGCCTCCGCGAGCGCGTGCGCGCACCCGAGGCCGAGCCCGCGGCCGCCGCCCGCGACGAGCGCGACCCGGCCGCGCAGCGACCAGCGGTCGTCGTGGGCGTCGCTGTCGGGGGCGGGTCGCATGCGCGGGGTCACCTCGGGCCGGGACGGGAGCGCCCGACCCTACATACGTATGCGCGACCGGGCTACGCTGGGTGTCGGCCCCGAAAGGGAATTCACGTATGCCGACCGACGACCCCGCGATCCCCGACGCCCCGGCCCCGCCCGACCCCGGAGCCCCGGGCCGGCGACTGCCGACGAGCCATGACGTCGCGCTCGCGGCCGGCGTGTCGCAGCCGACGGTGTCGCGCGCGCTGCGCGGCGACCCGCGCGTGACCGAGGCCACCCGTCACCGCGTGCTGGCCGCCGCCGAGCGGCTCGGCTACGTCACGAGCGACCGCGGTCGCAGCCTCGCGAGGGGCCGCACGAGCCGCATCGGGGTCGTCGTCGAGGACCTCGACAACCCGTTCTACCTCGAGCTCCTCGACGTCCTCCACGAGCGCCTCGAGCGCGCCGGCGTGCGGATGATCGTCCTGACCCCGCAGCGCAACGACCCCGAGCGCGTCGAACGCCTCGTCGACGGCGCGATCGACGGCGCGATCCTCACCACGACCCACCTCGACTCCCCCCTCCCGGCCCAGCTGCGCGCGCGGCACTTCCCGTTCGTGCTGCTCAACCGCACCGTCGACGACCCAGAGGTCACGTCGTGCTCGGTCGACAACCGCCTGGGCGCGATCCGGCTGGCCGAGGAGACCCTGCGCGCGGGGCATCGCGACGTGGCCGCGATCTTCGGCCCCGAGACGACGAGCACCGGCCGCGACCGCGAGGCCGGCATCCGCCACGTGCTCGGCGAGGCGGGCGTCGCGCTGCCGGCGGCACGGGTGCGCCGCGGGCGGTTCACGTTCGCCGTCGGCCACCGCGGCTGCACGGAGCTGCTCGCCGCGCGCGAGCGCCCGACGGCGGTGCTGTGCGCCAACGACGTCGTCGCCATCGGCGCGATCAACGCCGCCCACGCCCTCGGCCTGCGCGTGCCGGAGGACGTGAGCATCACCGGCTTCGACGACATCGCGATGGCCGCGTGGGAGGTCTTCCGCCTCACCACCGTCCGCCAGGACCTGCGCCGGATGGCCGAGACGGCCGCCGACCTCGTGCTCGGCCTCGTCGACGACCCCCACGGCGAGCCGCAGCGCATCGTCCTGCCCGCCGATCTGGTCCCTCGCGCCACGCTCGCTCCGCCCGGCGGCTGACTCCATATGCTCGCCGCTTCCGGTCCGGCGAGGAGGAGGGGCAGCACACCATGGAGATCCAGGCCGCCGTCACGGACGGCAAGGGCGCGCCGTTCGCCGTGCAGTCCGTCGAGGTCGACGACCTGCGGCCCGACGAGGTCCTGGTGAAGGTGGCCGCCGCGGGCGTCTGCCACACGGACCTCATCGTGCGCGACCAGTGGTATCCGGTCCCGCTCCCGGCGGTGCTCGGGCACGAGGGCGCGGGCGTCGTCGAGCGGGTCGGGGCGAACGTCGCGAAGGTCGCGGCCGGCGACCGCGTCGCCATGAGCTTCAACTCCTGCGGCGGCTGTCCGACCTGCATGTCCGGCCGCCCGACCTACTGCCACGACTTCTTCGCGCGCAACTTCGGCGGCACGCGGCCCGACGGCAGCACGGCGCTCTCGCGCGGCGGCGAGCCGGTCCACTCGCACTTCTTCGGCCAGTCGAGCTTCGCCACCCACGCCGTCGCGACCGAACGCAACGTCGTCAAGCTCGACGACGACGTCCCGCTCGAGATCGCCGCGCCGTTCGGGTGCGGCATCCAGACCGGGGCGGGCGCGATCCTCAACGTCATGCGCCCGCCGGCCGGGACGAGCGTCGCGGTGTTCGGCACGGGCACGGTCGGGATGGCGGCGATCATGGCCGCGGTCGTCGCCGGCGCCACGACGATCATCGGGATCGACCTCAACCCGGCGCGGCTCGAGCTCGCGCGCGAGCTCGGGGCCACGCACACGGTCCACGCGGGCGAGGAGGACGCCGGGGAGGCGATCAAGGCCGCGACCGGCGGCCTCGGCGCCGACTACGCCATCGAGTCCACCGGGGTCGCGACCGTCCTGCGCACCGCGGTGGACTCCACCGCCCCGACCGGGACGACCGGGGTGATCGGCGCCCCCGCCCTCGGCACCGAGGTCAGCCTCGACATCAACGGCCTGCTCGTCCCGGGGCGCATCGTGCGCGGGATCGTCGAGGGCGACAGCGTGCCCGACATCTTCATCCCGCGGCTGCTCGAGCTCTGGCGCCAGGGCCGCTTCCCGGTCGACCGCCTGATGCGCAACTACGACCTCGACGCGATCGACGAGGCGGCCCGCGACGCCGAGGAGGGCCGCGTCATCAAGGCCGTCGTCAGGACGTGACGGCGACGGCGGCGACGGCCGGGGCGCCCGCCGGCTGCGCGCCGAGGGCCCGACCGCCGGCGACGAGCGCCAGCAGGGCGACCGCGCCCGCGCCGCCGGCCAGGACGAACGCCGCGGCCGGACCGGCGTGGTCGGCGGCGGCCCCGGCGCCCGCGGCCCCGATCGACGCGCCGACGGCGACGGCGGTCGTCAGCCACGCGAACGCCTCGGTCGCGGTGCCGGCCGGGGCGACGCGGTCGGCGATCGCGTAGACCGTCGCGTACACCGGGGCGATCGCGGCGCCCGCGACCAGCAGCCCGGCGGCGAGGGCGACCGCGCTGCCGGCGGCCGCGAGCGCCAGGTGGCCGGCGCACAGGGCGCCGAGGAGCAGGGCCAGGCCGGCCGCGCCGCGCGCGCCGCCGCCGAGCTTCGTGGCCACCAGGCCGCCGGCGAGCGAGCCCGCGCCCCACAGGCCGAGCAGCGGGCCGGCCAGGCCGGGCGTGCCGAGCGCGTCGGTCGTCGCGGCGACGCCGACCTCGGCCGCGCCGAACAGCGCGCCGACGCCGAGCAGGACGAGCACGAGGGTCTGCAGCGCCGGGGCGCGCAGCGAGCCGCCGCGGGGCCGCGGGGCGTCGCTTTCGACCGGGCGCCAGGCGCGGGTCGCGGGCTGGGCGGCGAACGCGGCGGTCCCGGCGAGCAGCACGAGCCCGGCGACGGCGAGCGCCCCGCCCGTCGACCACACGGCGCCGAGCGCGAGGCCGGCGGGCGGGCCGACGATCCAGGTCAGCTCGCTGGCGGTCGCCTCGAGGGCGAACGCGGCGCGGACCGCGTCCTCGTCGGGCAGCAGGCCCGGCAGCAGCGAGCGCAGGCAGGCGCCGACGGGCGGGGTGGCCAGGCCGATGCCGGCGGCGAGGGCGATCACCGCGCCGGGCGCGGCGCCGGCCGGCACGAGCGCGACGGCCACGAGCAGGACGGCCTCGACGACCGCGGTGGCGAGCAGGACGCGCGCCTGGCCCCGGCGGTCGACGAGGCGGCCGAGGACGGGCCCGCCGACGCCGAGCGCGACCGCGTAGACGCCGGCCACGATGCCGGCGTCGGCGTAGGAGCCGGTCAGGTGCTGCGTGTGGACGAGCAGGCCGATGCTCAGCATGGCCTCGGGCAGCCGCGCCACGATCGAAAGGATGTAGAGCCGCCGGGCGCCGGGGTTCGAGGCGATCGCGTTCATGGCGCCAGTGTTATGGTCGACTGGTGCAGAAGGAAGATCCACTCTGGCCCCTGTGAACGAGACCAGTCAGCCCGTCGAGCTGCTGCTCTCCGTCGACCGCGACGGGCCCGCGACGCTCGGCGCGCAGATCGAGGAGGGCGTCCGCCGCGCGATCCGCGACGGCGCGCTGCAGCCGGGCTCGCGCGTGCCGTCGACCCGCGACCTCGCCCGCCAGCTCGGCGTCTCGCGCCGGGTCGCCGTCGACGCGTACGCCCAGCTCGCGGCCGAGGGCTGGCTCCAGCTGCGCCAGGGCGCCCGCCCGCGCGTGGCCGACGCGGTCGCCGCGCCGGAGGTCCCCGACCCGGCGCCCGCCGGCGCGGCCCCGCGCGCCCGCTACGACTTCCGGCCCGCCGCGCCGGACGTCTCGACGTTCCCGCGCGCGGCGTGGCTGCGCTCGCGTGCGCGACGCGCTCGGCGCGATGACCGACGCCGACCTCGACTACGGCGATCCGCGCGGCGTCGAGACCCTCCGCGCCGGGCTCGCGGCCTACCTCGGCCGCGTGCGCGGCGTCGTCGCCCACCCCGACCGCATCCTCGTCACGTGCGGCTACTCCCAGGGCCTCGGCCTCGCCTGCCGCGCGCTCGCGGAGGGCGGCGCGCGCCGCATCGCGCTCGAGGACCCGAGCAACCCCGAGCAGGGCGAGATCGCCCGCCGCGCCGGGCTCGAGCCGGTCGGGATCGGGGTCGACGACGAGGGCCTCGACGTCGGCGCGCTGGCCGCGAGCGGGGCCGACGCGGTCGCGCTCACCCCCGCCCACCAGGACCCGACCGGCGTCGTCCTCTCCGGGGCGCGGCGGACCGCGCTGATCGCGTGGCTGCGCGAACGCGACGCCGTCGCGATCGAGGACGACTACGACGCCGAGTACCGCTACGACCGCGCGGCCGTCGGGGCGCTCCAGGGCCTCGACGCCGACCGGGTCGTCTACCTCGGGTCGGTGAGCAAGACGCTCGTGCCCGCGCTGCGGCTCGGCTGGATGGTCATCCCCGCGGCGCTCGTCGACGCGATCCGCGTCGAGAAGGTGCTGGCCGACCGCGGGACGAACCGCATCGACCAGCACGCGTTCGCCGACTTCCTCGAGCGCGGCGAGCTCGACCGCCACCTGCGGCGCATGCGCCTGCAGTACCGGGCGCGCCGGGACGCGCTCGTCGCCGCCCTCGGCGAGGCGCTCCCGGAGGCGACGGTCCAGGGCGTCGCCGCGGGGCTGCACGTGACCGTCCGCCTCCCCGACGGGACCGACGAGGCGGCCGTCGTCGCGGAGGCGGCGCGGCGGCGGATCGCGCTGAGCGCGCTCGGCTTCAACCGTCTCGGCGACGCGCCGCTGCCGCCGACGCTGCTGCTCGGCTACGCGCGGCTCCCGGAGGCGTCGATCCGGCCGGGCGTCCGGGAGCTCGCGGAGGCCGTGCGCGCCGTCGCGCCGGCCTAGCCGGCGCGGTAGGTCATCAGGGTCACGCCGGAACCGAACGCCTTCGTGTCGGCGAGCGCGAAGCGCTTCTTGGCGCCGCCCGTCGGCCCGAACAGCCGCTTGCCCGACCCGAGCACGACCGGGAAGACCATGAGGCGGATCTCGTCGACGAGGTCGGCGGCGATCAGGGCCTGCGCGAGCCGGCCGCTGCCCGCGACGAGGATCACCCCGTCGATCTCGTCCTTGAGCTTCGCCACGGTCTCGGCCGGGTCGCCCTTCAGCACGGTCGTGTTGTTCCACTCGGCCTCGTCGAGGGTCGAGGACACGACGTACTTCGGCATCCCGTTCATCTTCTCGGCGAACCCGGCCTCGTCGGTCATCGACGGCCATGCCGCGGCGAAGCCGTCGTAGGTGACGCGGCCGAGCAGCTGCGCCTCGGCCTCCATCAGCTCCTGGAACTTGAAGCCCATGCCGGCCTCGCCGGTGTCGAAGTCGAACGTCCAGCCGGCGTGCTCGTAGTCCGAGTCCGGGCCGGGCGACTCGATCACGCCGTCGAGGGAGATGAACTCGGTGACGACGATGGTTCCCATGATCGGTTGCTCCTCGCGGTCGGGTGGATGCAGCGGCCATCGTGACCGCCGGAGCGCGAGGGCGCCAGATCCAATCCGGCGGCCGATCACGAGACCAGTGGTGGCGCCCGCGACGGACGGCGCGGGGCCTACATCGCGGGGCGCGCGACGCGCAGCAGGCTCCGCCGGCGCGTCCGGCGGCGCGGCGCGGGCGGCGCGATCCCCTGCATCCGCATCCGCAGCTCAGCACATGACCAGCCGCCGGCGGCGGCGTAGGCGAGCCAGGCGTCCTGCGCCTCGTCGCCCAGGTCGACGACCGCGGCGTGGTGCGCGAACGACAGCGCGGGGTTGCGCCGCGCGGGACCGAAGCGCCGCGCGACGGCCGCGCACTCGCGCAGGGTCGCGGGGTCGAGCGCGGAGGCGCGGATCGCCGCCTCGCGGTAGTGCCGGCCGTAGCGGCCGCGGCCGAAGACGAGCCAGTCGCCCAGCGCCCAGCTCCCCGGCGCGCCGTCGTCCTCGCCGGCGGGCGCGGGGCGCAGGCCGGCGCCGAGGACACGCCAGGCCTCGAAGGAAAGCCGTGGATCGAAGGGCGGGTGGGCGGCGGCCATGGTCGTACTCCGGGTTCGGTCGGTCGGGCGGTCGGCGAAGGCCGAGTGTCCGCGCCCGGCGTGGCGGCGTGCGTGGGATGACGCACAAAGGCCGCCCTTGACCTTGCCCCTACGGCAACCCGTACCGTCGCCTCCGTGCCCGCCGCGCCGGACCGCCTCACGATCGGCCAGGTCGCCCGCCTCAGCGGGCTGACCACCCGCGCGCTGCGCCACTACGACCGCCTCGGCGTCCTGCGCCCGGCCGAGGTCTCGGACGCCAACGGCTACCGGCTCTACGCCCGCGAGCAGGTCGAGATCGCCCGCCACGTCCGCATCCTGCGCGAGCTCGAGGTCCCGCTCGACGAGGTCCGCCGGATCCTCGCCGACCCGGACTCCGAGGACGCCCGGGCCCGCATCGCCGCCCACCGCCGGCGCATCCACGCGCGGCTCACCGAGCTGCGCACCACCTACTACTTCCTCGGCCGGCTGGCCGGGGGCGAGGAGATCGAGGACGTCATGCCCATCCGCCCCGACGCCATCGCGCTCGACCCGCAGACCCGCCGCAAGGCGGCGGTCGACTGCTTCAACCACACGTGGACGCTGCTCGAGAAGCCCGACCGCACCGAGCGCGAGACCGACCTCATGATCCACGCCGCGCACGCCTCGCGCTTCCTGTGGGAGGACGTCGGCGAGGCGGTCAACCACGCCCGCGGCGAGTGGCAGGTCTCGCGCGTCTACGCCGTCGTCGACCGGCCCGAGCCCGCGCTGTACCACGCGCGCCGGTGCCTGGAGATCGTCGAGGAGCACGGCGTCGGCGACTTCGACCTCGCGTGCGCCTACGAGGCGCTCGCGCGCGCTCACGCGACCGCGGGCGAGCGCGAGGCGGCCGACCGCTACGCCGCCCTCGGGCGCGAGGCGGCGGCCCGCATCGAGGAGGCCGACGACCGCGAGCTCGTGCTGTCCGACCTCGACACGCTGCCCTGACAGACTCCGGGCACGATGAGCACGACCGCCGATCGTCCCTGGCTCGCCCTCTACGACGAGACGGCCGCCGCCCGACATCGCGCCCGAGCACCCGAGCGCGCTCGCGATGTTCGCGGCGGCCGCGGCGCGCGCCGGCGACCGCACCGCGATCCGCTACTTCGACGCGGAGATCACCTGGGCGGAGGTCGACCGCCTGAGCAGCGCGCTCGCGGTCGGGCTCGCGGACCTGGGCGTCCGGCCCGGCGACCGCGTCGGCGTCTACCTCCAGAACGTCCCGCAGTTCGTGATCGCGATGGTCGCCGCGTGGAAGGCCGGCGCGGTCATGGTCTCGGTCAATCCGATGTACAAGGCGCGCGAGGTCAAGGAGATCCTCGACGACTCGGGCGCGACGGCCCTCGTCGCGCTCGAGTCCCTGTACGGCGACGTCGCCGCCGGCGTCGTCGGCGACACGGCGGTCCGGGCGGTCGTGACGACGTCCCCGCGCGACTTCGTCTCCGACGCCGACGCGGACGCGATCCCGCTGCTCGCGGACGTCGCCCGCGTCCGCCACGACGGCACGCACGACCTCCTCGACCTCGCCCGCGCGCACGACGGGGAGACCCCGGACCCGGTCGACCTCGGGCCCGACGACGTCGCCTTCCTCACCTACACCTCGGGCACGACCGGCCCGCCGAAGGGCGCGATGAACACGCACGCCAACGTCGTGTTCAACGCGCAGGTCTACCGCGACTGGATGCGCCTGGACGAGGACGACAGCGTCTTCGGGGCCGCGCCGCTGTTCCACATCACCGGCCTCATCGGCCACGTCGCCGTCGCGATGCTCGTGCCGATGCCGCTCGTCCTCTTCCACCGCTTCGAGCCGGGCGCCGCGCTCGAGATCGCCGAGCGCGCGCGGCCGACGTTCACGATCGCGGCCATCACCGCCTTCATCGCCCTGCTCAACCACCCCGACGCCGAGCGCCGCGACCTCTCGGCCCTGACGAAGGTCTACAGCGGCGGCGCCCCGATCCCGCCGGCGACGGTCGAGGCGTTCGAGGAGCGCTTCGGCGCGTACATCCACAACATCTACGGCCTCACCGAGACGACCTCGCCGTCGCACGCGGTGCCGTTCGACCGCCGCGCGCCCGTGGACGAGAGCTCGGGCGCGCTGTCGGTCGGCGTGCCGGTGTTCAACACCGTCGTGCGCATCCTCGGCGAGGACGGCGAGGAGCTGCCGCCCGGCGAGGTCGGCGAGTTCGTCACGAGCGGCCCGCAGGTCGTGCCCGGCTACTGGGAGAAGCCCGAGGAGACCGCGCACGCGCTGCCCGGCGGCGCGCTGCGTACGGGCGACGTCGGCTTCATGGACACCGACGGCTGGTTCTACCTCGTCGACCGCAAGAAGGACCAGATCAACGCCTCGGGCTACAAGGTCTGGCCGCGCGAGGTCGAGGACGTCCTCTACGGCCATCCGGCGGTGCGCGAGGCCGCGGTCGTCGGCGTGCCCGACGAGTACCGCGGCGAGACCGTCAAGGCGTTCGTCAGCCTCAAGGACGGCCGGTCGGCCGAGCCCGACGAGCTCATCGCGTTCTGCAAGGAGCGGATGGCCGCCTACAAGTACCCGCGGCTCGTCGAGGTCCTGGACGAGATCCCGAAGACGGCGACGGGCAAGATCCTGCGGCGCGCGCTGCGCGACTGACCCCGGAACGACACCGGCCGCCCCGGGGGTGGTGGGGCGGCCGGGGCCGGGGTGGGAACCGTCTGTCGGGTGAGCGCTACTTCACGCTCACCACCAGGTTCGTGAGCGCGCCGCCGGCGCTGGACGTCCCGGCGTCGTCCTTGTACCAGGTGGGGAAGCCGTTGGACGCGCTGACCGGGCCGACGGCGGTGAGGTGACCGGCGTTGGCCGGCGCGACGATGTCGGCCAGGGCGACGCTCGCGGCGCCGCCGACCGCCAGCACGAGGCCGAGCGAGACGACGGCGCGACGCGAACGTGGACGCCAGAGACCGCGGCGGAGCCGGCCGTGTGGCGGCCGACGAGTAAGAGGGCTCATCGGGGACTGCCTTCCTCGGGAGGGGAACGGACGGCCGGTTTCCGCCGCTGGACGGGACTGGCGTGGTTGAACGGTTCCAGCCGCACAGGCCCGTCCGGGGGGCAATTCCGCTCAATGATTTTGCGGAGATCCCGCACGGGCGTGACGCCCGCGTGCGGGATCCCGCAGCCGGGCGTCGCTCGCCGGACGTCCCGGCGGCCCTCCCGCGGGCCCGGACGGCCCCTCAGGCCCGATGGCGACGCGGCGCACGCCATTCCGGTCCATCGGCGTGCGCCGTCGCGGCGCAACCCCGGTGGCGCCCATGCGCGCACTGCGCGCGGCGGGTTCCCGCACCGGGCGCAGCGGCGTTCTGGCGCGTCCGAACTCGCGCGACACGTGGGATAGGCTGGCGGCGCTTTCGCCGTCTGACACCGGTTCAGCCCCGACCCAGGAGGAAGCCATGGCCGAAGCCGCGCAGACCGAGTTCTGGCGTGACCTCAAGCCGATCGAGAAGGTCTTCGCGAGCCACGCGCTCCCGGAGATGTACACGCCGGACATCGCGACCGACGACCCGCGCTGGTACGTCCCGCTGAGCGAGACCGTCGGCTCGCGCCCCGTCTGGATCTCGGTCTCGCAGAACAGCTGGTGCGACGTCCTGATGTCCACCGGCCCGGGCCTCGTCAACCGCCACTATCACCCGCACGAGGTCTTCGCCTACACGATCTCGGGCAAGTGGGGCTACCTCGAGCACGACTGGGTCGCGACGGCCGGCGACTTCGTCTACGAGACCCCGGGCGAGGCGCACACGCTCGTCGCCTACGAGTCCGACGAGCCGATGAAGGTCCACTTCAAGGTCAAGGGCCCGCTGATCTGGCTCGACGAGAACGGCGACGCCGTGGACTACTTCGACGTCCACAACTACATCGACATCTGCAAGGAGCACTACGAGAAGGTCGGCCTGGGCGCCGACTACATCGACGGCCTCCTGCGCTGAGCGTCGCGCGGCCGCGGCGGACCGTGGATCCGCCGCGGCCGCGGTCACCATCTCCTCCACCCCGGCCGATCTCCCCCGATGCGACTGACCGCCGTCTCGCGCGCAGCCGGCATGCGCCTCGCCCGCGACCTCCCCGCCACCGGCGCGGGCCGCGTGCCGCTGCTCGCGCACGGGACGCTCATCACCGACCGCTACGCGGCGGCGCTCATCGCCCAGGGCATCCACGCGGTCTGGGTCGAGGACGGCCTGTCCGACGGCATCGAGCCGGCCGAGCTCCTGCCCGAGCCCGTCCGCGCCGAGACGGCCGATCGCGTCCGCGGCGCGCTCGACCGCGCGCGGACCGCGTTCGCCACCCGCCAGCGGCTCTCGCCCTCGATGATCGAGGACCTCTCGCGGATCGTCGACCGGGTCGCGGCGAGCGTGCTCGACAGCCCGGACGCCGCGCTCGCGCTCAACGACCTCGCGGCCGCCGACCAGTACACGCACCGCCACTCGGTCAACGTCACCGCGCTCGGGCTGCTCCTCGCGCGCGCGCAGTTCCGCCGCCACGGCTGGGTCGACTACCGCGGCGAGCGCCGCTACGACCGCATGGACCAGCGCCTCTCGACCCTCGGCCTCGGGCTGCTGCTGCACGACATCGGCAAGATGGCCGTGCCCGCGGACGTGCTGAACAAGCCCGGCCCGCTCGACCCGGCCGAGTGGCAGCTCATGCGCACCCACCCGGAGGCCGGCGTCGCCCTGCTCGGGACGAGCACCCTCGGCCCGCTCGTCACCGCGGTCATCCGCGACCACCACGAGCGCATGGACGGCAGCGGCTATCCGCGCGGCGCGGTGGGCGACGAGATCCACCCGTTCGCGCGGATCGCGGCCGTCGCCGACGTCTACGACGCGATCACGAGCGCGCGCCCCTACAAGGCGGCCGCCTCGGCCCGGGTCGGGGTGCAGGTGATCGCCGGCGGCGACGGCACCGCGTTCGACCCCGAGGTCGTCGAGACCTTCCGCCGCGTCGTGTTCCCGTTCCCGGTCGGCACCGAGGTCGAGCTCTCCGACGGCCGGGTCGGGGTCGTCTCGTCCGTGGACCCCGAGCAACCCGAGCTGCCGGTCGTCCGCGTCGACGGCCCCCGCGGGACCGAGGACGTCACGGTCGACACGCGCACCGGGCTCGCGAGCTAGTCAGCTGACGGACACCGGCGCGCAGGCGCCTGTCATCCTCCCGGCACGCCGCGTCCCGTCCGCGGCGCACACGAACTTCGGGGAGGAAGTTCCATGCAGCGACTGCGCGTCCCGGTCCTCGTCGTCGCCCTGCTGGCGCTCGGCGCGACGCCGTCCTTCGCCTCCGGCCACCACCGGGGCAAACCGGCCCCGCTGGACCGGATCAAGCACATCGTCGTCATCTACGAGGAGAACCACTCCTTCGACAACCTCTACGGCGGCTGGGAGGGCGTCACGGGCCTCGGCGCGGCCGACGCCGCGCACACGACCCAGGTCGACCAGGCCGGCGCGCCGTACCGCTGCCTGCTGCAGGTCGACGTCAACCTCGCCTCACCGCCGCAGGGCACGGCGTGCTCGGCCGGGCCGCCCGACAACGCGTTCGCGAGCCAGTTCCCGAACGCGCCGTTCACGATCGATCAGTTCATCGCGCCGACCGACACGACCTGCCCGCCGCCGGGGGTCAACGCCCCGAACGGCGTGCTCAACGGGCAGGGTGAACCGGGTGGCTGCACGCGCGACCTCGTCCACCGCTTCTACCAGGAGCAGTACCAGCTCGACGGCGGCGCGCAGGACCGCTACGTCACCGGCTCCGACGCGGTCGGCCTGACGATGGGCGTGTACGACACGAAGAAGCTTCCGATCTACGCGTACCTCCACGCGCCCGGCCACCCGAACTACGTGATCGCCGACCACTTCTTCCAGGCGGCGTTCGGCGGCTCGTTCCTCAACCACCAGTGGCTCGTCGCCGCCGCGTCGCCGACGTTCCCCGGCGCGGTCGCCGACGACAGCGCGGCCGACCTGCACTCGAAGGTCGACGACAACGGCTTCCCGAATGCGACCTACCCGCTGTACAAGCCGACCCGCGACGTGCGCGACGGCGCCCTGACCGTCGCCTGCGCCTCGCCGCACCCGCCGGGTCTCGCGTGCGGCGACTTCGCCGTGAACACGATCCAGCCGGCGTTCCAGCCGCACGCGTCGGGGACGCAGCTGCCGCCGCAGACCGCGCCGACGATCGGCGACCGGCTCAGCGCCCGCGGCGTCGACTGGGCGTGGTACTCGGGCGGATGGTCCAACGCCAACGGCGACGTGGACGGCCCCGGCTGGACCAACGGCTCGGACCCGGCGCAGGGCTGCACCGACCCGGACACGCTCGCCGGCTCGGTGTTCCCCAACTGCCCCGACAAGCTGTTCCAGTTCCACCACCAGCCGCTGAACTACTACGCGTCCTTCGCGCCGGGCACGAGCGCCCGCCGCGACCACCTGCGCGACGAGCAGGAGTTCATCGCCCGCTCGGCGGGGTCGGCGAAGCACTGCCGGCTCAAGCCGGTCTCGTTCATCAAGCCGATCGGCGCCGAGAACGAGCACCCCGGCTACGCCAGCGAGCACACCGGCTCCGACCACCTGGTCGACCTGCTCCAGGGCATCCGCGGCTCGGACTGCGCCCGGGACACGATGGTCGTCGTGACCTACGACGAGTTCGGCGGGCAGTGGGACCACGTGTCGCCGCCCGGCCAGGGCACCGCGACCCCCGGGCCGCACGACGACATGGGCCCGAGCACCCGGATCCCCGCGCTCGTGCTCGCCCCGGGCCTGCGGCGCGGGTTCTCGGTCGACCACACGTCGCACGACACGACGTCGATCATGGCGACGATCGAGCACCGGTTCGCGCTGCGGCCGGTCGGCCCGCGCGACGCCGCGGTCCAGGACCTGTCGACCGCGTTCCACGCCGCGCGCGTCGGCTGACCGACGGCACGTCGAGGCGGCGCGGGCGCGTCAGCCCGCGCCGTCCGTCGTCGCCTGCTCCGCGGCCATGCGCTCGCCGCTGCGGCGGTGGAAGAACGCCCCGAACGACCCCGCGAGCGCGGCGACGACCGTGATCGCGTAGGCCTCCATCCCGATGTCGAGGACGCGGCCGAGCGGCGTCACCGGGTTCGACATCGAGGAGGACACCGAGAGCAGCTGCGTGGAGCTGAAGAACAGCGCGGTGCCCAGGTTGGTGATGTCCGAGCCGTCCGCGCCCCGCTCGAGCGCCCAGCAGAGGACCCCGCAGACGAGGTCGACGACGAGCGTCACCGCGAGGACCGCGCCGACCCGCTCGCGCAGGTGCCGGTGGGTCGGGGTCTCGGCGCGCACGACGGCGGCGACCTCGCGCGCGGCGCGCCGCAGCGGTCGCATGGACCCGGTCTTCTCGTTCGGCGGAGTCATCGCGGCGCGAAGGTACCCGGGTCCGCGCGGCTAGGCTCCGCCGATGAGCACCGCCACCGAGCGCATCTCCTGGTTTCCCGTGCCCGAGGAGTCCGAGCTCCCCGAGGAGCTGCAGGGCCTCTTCCGCGCCGCGCGCGAGCGCATCGGCTTCGTCCCGAACGTCTTTCGCGCCTACAGCTTCCGCCCCGACCGCCTGTCGGCCTGGTTCGCGCACTTCCGGCTCGTGATGGAGGGCACCCCGGGGCTGACCGACGCGGAGCGCGAGATGATCGCCGTGGTGGTGTCGATGGCGAACGGCTGCCTGTACTGCCTCGTCGCCCACGGCGCGGCGCTGCGGCAGGCGTGGGGCGACCCGGTGATGGCGGACCGCATCACGCTCGACTGGCGCCGGGCCGAGGGCCTCACGCCGCGCCAGCGCGCGATCTGCGCGATGGCCGAGAAGGTGACGCGCAACCCGGTCGAGTGCGAGGAGCAGGACCTCGACGCGCTGCGGGCGCACGGGCTCTCCGACGAGGACGCGTGGGACGTCATCGAGGTGGCGGCGATGTACAACTTCACGAACCGCCTGGCGCAGGCCGGCGGACAGATCCCGAACGCCGAGTATCACGCGCTCGCGCGCGGCTGAGGAAGCGCCGCGCCGATGCGGTGCGTCAGCGGATCGAGCGGCGGCTGAGCTCGATCGCCTGCGCGGCGTTGTCCTTCGTCACGAAGTGCGGGCCGGTCGCGATGACCCCGCCCTCGTCCGGGAACAGGCCGTAGCGGGCGCGCTGGGTCAGCAGCGCGACGGGCAGGTAGCCCTGCAGGTAGGCCTGCTGGTCGACGGCGAACAGCAGCTGCCCGCGCTGGACCGCCCGCAGGACGTCGGGGCCGAGGTCGAACGTCGCGAGCCGGACGCGCCGGGCCGCGGGCTTGCCCTTCAGCGCCTCCACGGCCTCCATGCCCGTCGTCGAGCTCATCGCCAGCACGCCGTCGATGCGGTCGCGAGCGACCGCGGCGGCGATCCGCGCGGGCGCCCGCGCGCTCAGGTCGTCGACGCCGAGGACGGTCGAACGCCCGCCCGCGTGGCGCATCGCCTCGGCCAGGCCGGCGCAGCGCGCGTCGAGGCCGAGGTTGCCGATCTGGTGGTTGACGCACAGCGCGTGCCGCACGCCGGCGGCGGCGAGCCGCCGGCCCGCGACGAGCCCCGCCCGGTGCTCGGGCTGGCCGACGTGCGCGATGACGCCGAGCTTGCGCGCGAGGTCCGCGCCCGAGTTGATCGTCACCACGGGGATCTTGGCCTTCACCGCGCGCCGGATCGCGGGGCCGAGCCCCGGCTCGGGCAGCGAGACGACGAGGCCGGCCGGGCGCGCGGCGACGGCCTCGGCGATCATCGCCTTCATGCGGTCGAGGCTGTAGACGTCGGGTGCCCGGTAGGTGACGAGCACGTCCATCTGCCGCGCGGCCGCCTCGACGCCGTTGCGCACGATCGCCCAGAACGGACTCGACGCGCCGCCGTGGGTGATCACGATGATCCGGACCGCGTCGCTGCCGGGAGCCGGTTGCGCCTGCGGCGGCCGGGGCGTCGGCGCGTCGCCGGAGACGACGAGCGAGGACTCGTGGACGGTGGTGGTCTTCCCGCACCCGGCGAGGGCGGCGACCGCGGCGAGCGCCGCCACCACGCCGAGGACCGCCCGGACGGCGCGGCGGCGGGGCGATGGCGGGGCGGGCGGCACGGGCACGTCGCTGCGGACTGTAATGGGCGCTCCGCGCGCCAAGGTGCGGTTGCCCGGTGTCGGACCGGGGTGGCCCGGCGCCGTCAGGCGAGGGGCGTCTCGGCCTCGGTGAGCGCCTGCCCGCGGCGCTCGCGCGACTGGCTGCGGGCGAGGATCGCCGCCGGCACGAGCGCGACCGCCGACATCCCGACCGCCCACCAGAACGTGTTGCCGAACGCGGTCGCGAGCGGCTCGGCGATCTGCGCGCGGACGTTCTCGGGCACGCGCTGCAGCACGCCGCCGCCCGCCGGCGCGTTGCCGCCGGCGGCGGTGAGCTGGGTCGTGATCTGGTGCTGGAGGACGACGGCCAGGAGCGCGGTGCCGACCGAGCCGCCGACGCGCTGGAGCACGTTGAGCGCGCTCGTCGCGCGCGGGACGTCGTCGTGGGTCAGGGTCGCGTACGCCGCGGCCATCGCGGGCATCATCGCGCAGCCGATCCCGATGCCCCGCAGCACCAGCATCGGCGCGAGCAGGCCGTACGACGTGTCCGCCCCGATGCTCGCGAACGGCACCGTCGAGAGCGTGACGATCACCATCCCCGTCAGCGCGACGCGGCCGCCGCCGACCCGGTCGGTGAGCCGTCCGGCGAGCGGCATCGCGAACGCCGCGCCGACGCCCTGCGGCGCCATCAGCAGGCCCGCCGCGAGCGCGGTCTCGCCGCGGGCGATCTGGTAGTAGAGCGGCAGGACGATCATGCCGCCGAACAGCGCGCCGGCGAGCAGGAAGGTCGACGCCGCGGCCGCGCTGAAGCCGGTCTTGCGGAACAGCGAGACGTCGATCAGCGGGCGCGGCGCGCGCGACGCGTGGCGGACGAAGAGCGCGACGAGGACGAGGCCCACGAGGATCGGCCCCCACGCCTCGGCGGCCGTGATGCCGCCGTGCGTCTCGGTCTCCGACAGCCCGAACACGATCCCGGCCAGGCCGGGCGAGAGCAAGAGCAGCCCCGTCCAGTCCAGGCGGCCGGCGTCCGCGCGCCCGGCGTCGGCGTGCAGCAGCTTGGCGGCGAGGCCGAGCGCGACGATCGCGATCGGGATGTTCACGAAGAAGATCCAGCGCCACGACACCGAGTCGACGATCAGGCCGCCGATGACCGGGCCGAAGATCGGGCCGAGCAGCGTCGGGACGCCGATGACGGCCATGACGCGGCCGAGGCGGTGCGGCCCGGCGGTCTGGGCCAGGACGCTCATGCCGACGGGCATGATCATGCCGCCGCCGAAGCCCTGGAGCACGCGGAAGAAGATGAGCGAGCCGGACGACCAGGCCAGGCCGCACAGGGCCGAGCCGATCCCGAACAGCGCGACCGAGACCATCCAGACCTTCTTGGCCCCGAACCGCTCGGACATCCAGCCGGTCAGCGGGATCACGACCGCCAGCGCGAGCATGTAGCCGGTCGAGACCCACTGGATCGTGTTCAGCGGGGCGTGGAGCTCGCGCGACAGCGTCTCGAGCGCGACGTTCACGATCGTCGTGTCGAGGATCGACATGATCACGCCGACGGTGACGACGGCGGCCACGATCCAGACCTCGCGGCCGAGCGGCTCGTCGGCGGACGCAGGTGGGGCGGACCGGGGTGCGGTGGCGGTCACCCATTCGAGTATGGCACCGGTCCTGCGCCGGTCCGGGCCCGTGGATCGTCGTCTGACTTCGGCCTCCGGAAGGCGGCGCGATAGGCTTCGCGCCTATGCACGCCGCCCCCGTCTCGGCGGAGTTGGAGAAGCAGACGTTCACCTTCGCCCCGGCCCCGGAGGCGGTCCCACGGATCCGGGAGCGCGTCGTCGGGATCGCCGTGCCGTTCGTCGAGGTCGAGCGGATCCCGGACCTGCGGCTCGTCATCAGCGAGGTCGTCACGAACGCGGTGCGCCACGGCGGCGACGGCGAGATGCTCGTCGCCGTCACGCCGAAGCCCGGCTTCCTCTGCGTCCAGGTGACCGACACCGGCGACGGGTTCGCCCCGCGCCCGCGCGCCTACGAGCCCGACGAGGACGGCGGCTTCGGCCTGTTCCTCGTCGAGCAGCTCACGCGGCGCTGGGGCCTCACGCGCGAGAACCGCAACACGCGCGTCTGGTTCGAGTTCGACTTCACCGGCGCCGAGGCGGCCTGACGCGCGTAGCCGGGGCGGCCGCCGGGGTAGCGCGGCCCGATGACGCGCACCATCGACGAGCAGCTCACGAAGTACCTGACCGACGCCCATGCGATCGAGGTGCAGGCGCTGGCGCAGATGCGCGCGGCGCCGGACCTCGCCGGCGACCCGGAGCTCGCGGAGGCCTTCCGCGTCCACCTCCGGGAGACCGAGCGCCACGAGGAGCTCGTGCGCGCCCGGCTCGAGGCCCGCGACACCGCGCCGTCGCGCATCAAGGACCTCGCCGGGCAGGGCACGGGCAAGGCGTTCGTCCTGTTCGCCCGCAGCCAGCCGGACACGACGGGCAAGCTCACCGCCCACGCACTCGCCTACGAGCACCTCGAGTGGGCGGCCTACGAGCTGCTGCGGCTGGTCGCCCGGCACGCGGGCGACGCCCAGACCGAGGCCCTCGCGCTCCACCTGCGCGACGAGGAGGCCGCGATGGCCGAGCGCCTCGAAGCCCTGGTCGACCGCGCCGTCGCGGCGTCCCTGCGCGAGCAGGGCTCCGGCGAGGTGCGCGCGCTCCTGCCCACCTATCTCGCCGACGCGCACGCGATCGAGACCCAGGCCGTCGGCCTCCTCTCGCGGGCGCCCGACATCGTGCACGAGGACGCGCTCGCGACCGTCTTCGCCGAGCACCTCGAGCAGACCCACGCCCACCGGGCGACGGTCGAGCGCCTGCTCGACGCCCGCGGCGGGAAGCCGAGCGCGGTCAAGGACGCCGCGCTGCGACTCGGATCGCTGAACTGGGGCGCGTTCTTCGCCGCCCAGCCCGACACGCCCGCGAAGCTCGCCGGGTTCGCGCACGCCTTCGAGTTCCTCGAGGTCGGTGCGTACAGCCTGCTCGCGCGCGTCGCCGTGCGCGCCGACGACGCGGAGGTCGCGAACGCCGCCAACGCGATCGCGGGAGAGGAGCGCGCCGCGGCCGATCGCATCGCGGCGGCGTTCGACGGCGCGGTCGACGCGTCGCTGCGGGACCTCGGCGTGACGGCCTGACCGCGCACGCCCCGCCATGATGCGTGGCGGACCCGGCCGGCCGGCCGGCGGGTCCGTTCCCTTCCATGAGCCGAGCGCCTGCCCGCGACCCCGCCGTCCCGCGGCCGATCCCGGCCGCCGTCGTGCCCCTGTCGGCGTTTGCGGTGGCGAGCGTCGTGGCCGTCGCGTTCAACATGCGGACGGCCATCGGCGAGATCCCGCCGGTGCTGCCGGACCTCGGGCTCTCGTCGGCCGGGCAGTCGATCCTCGCGACGGTCCCGGTCGTCTGCTTCGGCCTCGCCGCCCTCGGCGCCCCCGCGCTGCGCGCGCGCCTGGGCGAGGAGCGCGGCCTGCTCGCGGCGCTCGTGGTGCTGCTGGCCGGCGTGGTCGTGCGGGCGACGTGGCCGAGCGGCGCCCTGTTCCCCGGGACCGTGCTCGTCGGGTGCGCGATCGCGGTGATGAACGTCCTCGTCCCGAGCCTCATCCGCCGCCGCTTCGCCGGCCACGTCGGGCTGATGACGGGGGTCTACACGACGGCGCTCGTCGCAGGCGGGTCGCTGGCGGCGGCGACGACGGTGCCATTGCGTGACGCCACCGACGGGTCGCTGCACCTCGCGCTCGGGGTGTGGGCGATCCCGGTCGCGATCGCGATCGTCATCTGGCTGCCCCAGCGCCGCCACCGCGCCCTGCCCCGCGGCAGCGGCGGCCGCGACGCGATCCGGGCGCTCGCCCGCAGTCCGGTCGCCTGGTACGTGACGCTCTTCATGGGCCTGCAGTCGCTGCTCTACTACGCGCCGCTGTCGTGGCTGCCGGCGATCCACCGCGACCAGGGGATCGACGCCGCGACCGCCGGCTTCCTGCTGTCGCTGCTGAACCTCATCAGCATCCCGACGACGTTCCTCGCGCCGCTGCTCGCCAACCGGATGCGCGACCAGCGCCCGGCCGTCGCCGGCACCGTCGCGCTCACCGTCACCGGCCTGCTCGGCATCCTGCTCGCGCCGTCGAGCACCGCGGTCGTGTGGGTGATCATCCTCGGCCTCGGCCAGGGCGCCGCGCTGAGCCTCGCGCTCCTGATGATCGTGCTGCGCTCGGGCGACGACGAGACCGCGCCGCGGCTGTCCAGCATGGCCCAGGGCTTCGGCTATCTGCTCGCCGCGACCGGGCCGCTCGCGATGGGCCTCATGCACGCGGCGACCGGCAGCTGGGACCTCGCGCTCGTGCTCCTCGTCGGCCTGTGCGGGGTCGAGCTGATCGTCGGGCTCGCGGCCGCGCGGGCGCGCGTGGTCCACGCGGGCGGGTAGCGGCCCGTCAGCGGGGTCGGACCGCGCGGCGGCCGGCGACCACGCGCACCACGACGCGGGCGGGGCGCGACGGCGCCGACAGCGAGAGGAAGTCGCGCAGCGCGCCCGCGTGGCCGCAGTACGGGCAGGCGAGCGGGTCGGCCGGAGTCAGCGGCGCCGCGAGCGCCACGGGCGCGTCGCAGTGCGGGCAGGCGAGCGTCCCGACCCCGAGCCGCGAGGTCTGCGTCCGGCGCTCCTCCTCGATCTGCAGCCGTCCGCCGACGCCCTCGCCGTCCACCGGGTCCGAGCCGTCGATGCCGCGCTGGAAGCTCACCCCGACGAGTCTACGGGCGCCCCGCGCTCGGCCCGGGCGGCCCGCCGCGCGCGGTGGCGGTCGCCGCGCGGGCCGGTCATGCGCCGGGCCAGCTCGGAGATGGTCACCTGCTCGGCGCCCTGCGCCACGGCCCGCGCGCGCATGATCGGCGGCAGGTCGTAGTGGTCGCGCTGGAAGCGCTCGCGCGGGATCCCGAGCCCGGCGGCGAAGGCGTGGAGCTCGTCGAAGCTCGCGTCGCTGACCATGTGGCACCAGTGCTTGACCGTCCAGCGGACGTACGGGTACTCGCGCAGCTCGTCGACCAGGACCGCCATCGCGGCGACATGGTGGCGCACGGGCTAGGCTGGCGCGCGATGGACGCCTTCCTCGCCGTGGCCAGCAGGCGCGAGGTGCGCCGCTACGCCGACCGCCCGATCCCGCCCGACGTCGAGCGGCGGATCCTCGAGGCCGGCCGCGTCAGCGGCAGCTCGAAGAACCGCCAGCCGTGGCGCTTCGTCGTGGTCGAGTCGCCCGAGGCCCGCGAGCGCACCGCCGCCGCCGTGTGGGCAGCCGACAACGTGCGCGGGGCCGCGCTCGTGATCGCGGTGATCGTCGCCGGGAAGGGCCCGGTCTCGTTCGACGCCGGTCGCGCGGCCCAGAACATGCTGCTCGCCGCCTGGAACGACGGCGTCGGCGCGTGCCCGAACGGAATCGCCGACCAGGCGGCGATGGCCGAGGCGATCGGCCTGCAGGAGGACGACCATTTCGCGACCGTCCTGTCCTTCGGCTACCCCGCCCGCGACATCGACGTCGCGGGGCGCACGCCGGAGGAGTGGATCGCCCGCGCGGACCGCCGGCCGCTCGAGGAGATCGTCGAGCGCCGCTGAGCCTCCCGGGGCGCCCGCCAGGCGCACTCGGTCATCCGTCCAGGAGCGTTTGGACGCCGCGTACCATGCCTCGGGCAGGTCCGGAGTCGTTCTCTTCTTCAGGGCAAACCCGTCGCGAGGCGGGGACGCAAAGCCAGGGGTCTCCCGCAGACCGCCCAGCCGCCGGCTCACCCGGAACCGCCGCTACAGCCCGCCTCATGGGGCACTGTCGGCGTCCCGGTCGGCGCGCTGGGGGGTTGCGCCGGCCGGGACCCGGCCGGCAGCTAGGCTCACCGGCCATGAGCGCTCGTGCCTTCCATGCCGTCGACCCGCGCTCCGGCGAGACCGGAGCGGCCTTCACCGAGGCGACGCCGGACGACGTCCATCGCGCGGTGGCCGCCGCCGCGGGCGCGTTCGCCTCGCCCGCCCTGCGCGACGACGGCCGGCGCGCCGAGCTGCTCTCCGAGATCGCCGCGCGGCTGCGCGCCGCCGAGGAGGAGATCGTCGCGGTCTGCCAGGCCGAGACCGGCCTGCCGGAGGCCCGGGTCCGCAGCGAGCTCGAGCGCACCTGGCGCCAGGTCGAGGCGTTCGGCGCGCTCGTCGAGGCCGGCGACTACGTCGACGCGATCATCGACACCGCCGACCCCGACGGGCGCCCGATCCCGCGCCCCGACGTGCGCCGCATGCTCGTCCCGCTCGGCCCGGTGGCGGTCTTCGGCGCGAGCAACTTCCCGCTGGCGTTCAGCACCGCGGGCGGCGACACGGCCTCGGCGCTCGCGGCGGGGTGCCCGGTCGTGGTCAAGGGCCATCCGTCGCACCCGGGGACGAGCGCGGTCGTCGCGCGCGAGGTCATCGCCGCGGTCGAGCAGATCGGCCTGCCCGAGGGGACGTTCGCCCTGCTGCAGTCGAGCGGGGTCGAGGTCGGCGAGGCGCTCGTCGACGAGCCCGCGATCGCGGCGGTCGGGTTCACCGGCTCGCTCGCCGGCGGCCGCGCGATCCACGACCGCGCCGCCGGGCGGCCGAAGCCGATCCCGGTCTTCGCCGAGATGGGCAGCGTGAACCCGATCGTCATCACCGAGGCGGCCCTGCGCGCCCGCGCGGACGCGATCGCGGAGGGGCTGACCGCGTCGGTCTCGAACTTCGGCGGGCAGCTGTGCACGAAGCCCGGTGTGGTGTTCGTCCCGGCGGGCGGCGCGGGCGACGCATTCGTCGCCGACGTCGCGGCCCGCCTCGATGCCGCCGAGCCGCAGGTGATGCTCAACGAGCGCCTGCGCGACGCGCTCGCCGCGCGGGTCGAGGAGCTGGCGGACCTCGCCGCGCCCGCGGCCGACGGCGCCGCGGGCGGCCCCGAGGGCCCCGGGTTCCGCTTCCACCCCGCCGCCTTCCGCGCCGACGCCGCCGACCTCGTCCGCGAGCCGGCGCTCCTCGACGAGCGCTTCGGCCCGGTCGTGCTGCTGCTCGGCTACCGCTCCGAGGACGACCTGCTCGCGGCGCTCGACCGCGTCGAGGGCCAGCTCACCGGCTCGCTGCACGCCGAGGCCGAGGACGAGGCGCTCGTCCGCACGCTCGTGGACGTGCTCTCCGCCCGCGCCGGACGGCTCGTGTTCGACGGCTTCCCGACCGGCGTGGCCGTCACCCACGGCATGACGCACGGCGGCCCGTACCCGGCGACCACCGCGCCCGGGACGACGTCCGTCGGCATGACGGCGATCTACCGCTTCCTGCGGCCGGTCTCGTGGCAGAACGCGCCGGCGGCGGCGCTGCCGGCCGCGCTGCGCGACGAGAACCCGCTCGGGATCTGGCGGCGGGTCGACGGCGCGCCGACGCGCGACGCGATCGGCGGCTGAGCGGCCCCGTCAGCCGCGCGCCGGCTCGAGGGCGCCGAAGATGTTGCCCTCGGTGTCCTTGAAGTACGACAGCTGGCCGACCTCGGGCACGTCCATGCGCTCGAGGACCTGCTCGCCCCCGGCGTCGGGCACCGCGCGCTCGGTCGCCTCGATCGAGTCGACCTCGATCGTGCAGACGAACGCGTTGAGCGCGGCGCCGCTCACCGGCCCGCCCTCCGGGCGGCGCAGGATGGCGCCGTTGATGCCCGGCGTGCCGTCCTCGCCGGTGATGAGCAGGCGGTAGTCCATCGGGCCGCCGTACGGCTGCGCGGTCCACCCGAACACGTCCGTGTAGAACGCCTGCGCCCGGTCCGGGTCCTCGGCCTGGATCTCGAAGTGGATGACGCGTCCCATGACGGCCGACCGTATACCGTCCGCGCCCATGGCGGAGGCGGAAGTGCTGGCGGCGGGCGGGGTGGTCGTGCGCGACGACGGGCGCGTCGCGGTGATCCACCGGCCGCGCTACGACGACTGGTCCTTGCCGAAGGGCAAGCTCGAGGACGGCGAGAGCTTCGAGGACGGCGCGCTGCGCGAGGTGTTCGAGGAGACCGGGATCGAGGGCCGGATCACGGGCGAGCTCGAGCCGGTGAGCTACGTCGACCGCAAGGGCCGCGACAAGCTCGTGCGCTGGTACCGGATGGACGTCGCCGCCGACCCCGCCCCGTTCGCGCCCAACGACGAGGTCGACGACCTGCGCTGGCTCACCCCCGCGCAGGCGCTCGACCTCGTCAGCTACGAGCACGACCGGGTGCTGCTCGCGACGATCGTCTGATCGCGGTCACCGGCGCTCAACCCGAGCCGGTCACCTGCCGATGTCCGGAAGGTGCAACACCGTCAGGAACGCGTCTACATCGAGACCGACCGGCACCGCATCTCGGGGTGCCTGACGCTCCCGGCCGAGGGCTACCGCAGCCGCCTCTCCGACTTCCTCAACGGCTCCGAGCGCGACTTCGTCTCGCTGACCGACGTCACGGTCGAGATCATCGGCCGCGAGGGCCCCGGTACGACGCACGACTTCATGGCCGTCTCGCGGGCGCACATCGTGCTCGCGATCCCCGAGTCCGGCGTCGACGGGCGCTAGCCCGGCCCGGGCCGTCAGCCCGGCGTGACGCGCCCCTCGAGGTGCGGCGTCCCGTCCCGCGCCGCGTGGACCGCGAAGCGCGTCGCGCCGTCGGCCTCGTCGGCGCGGCCGAACGTGACGCGCGACGGCAGCAGCACCGGCCGCCGGAAGCGCGCGGTCACCGTGTAGGCGCCGGGCAGGCCGCGCTCGAGGGCGGCGAGGCAGCGGGCCTGCGTCCACATCCCGTGGGCGATCGTCCGCGGGAAGCCGAGCAGCTTCGCGCCGAGGTCGTGCATGTGGATCGGGTTGCGGTCGCCCGAGACGGCGGCGTAGCGGCGGCCGAGGTCCCCGGGCAGGCGCCACTCGGCCCGCGCCGGCGGCGGCTCGAGCGGGGCGTCGCGGGGCGCGCCCGCGGCGCCGCCGCCCTCGCGGCGCAGGAACGTCGACTCCTCGCGCCAGACGACGTCGGTCCCGATCCGGGCCTGCGAGACGATCGTGAACGTCCGGCCGCGCGGATGGGGCTCGAGCGCGGTCGGCCGCACGTGCATCGCGAGCTCCTCGCCGAGGCGCACCGGCCGCACGTGCGCGATCGTGTTCGCGACGTGGACGAGGCCGACCGCGCCGAACGGGAAGCGGCCGTCGGCCATCAGCGCGAGGTGCAGCGGGAAGGCCACGACGTGCAGGTACGTCGCGGGCAGCTCGTCGCGCAGGGCGAAGCCGCACACGCGCGCGTAGGCCGCGAGGTGCGCCGGGTCGATCGCGACCCCGGCGAGCTCGAGCTCGAGGTCGGTCGGGATCTCGCCCGCGCCGCCGCCCGGGAGGAACGGCAGGCGCCCGGCGCCCGGGACGAGCGTCGCGGCCGCGCGCGGGCGTACAGCGGCACGATGCGCGGGGCGCGGTCCAGCGTGCGGGCCGCCATCACGCCCCCAGCAGGCTCTGTCCGCACACGCGCACGACGTTGCCGTTGACCCCGCCGGCGGCGGGGCCGGCGAAGAACGCGACCGTCTCGGCGACGTCGACCGGCCGGCCGCCCTGGCGCAGGCTGTTCATCCGCCGCCCCGCCTCCCGCAGCGCGAGCGGCATCGCCCCGGTCATCGCCGTCTCGATGAACCCCGGCGCGACGGCGTTGATCGTCTGCCCGCGCTCGCCGAGCACGGGCGCGAGCGCCTCGACCATCCCGATGACGCCCGCCTTCGACGTCGCGTAGTTCGTCTGGCCGGCGTTGCCCGCGATCCCGCTCAACGACGACACGCAGACGATCCGCCCCTGGTCGCCGAGCACGCCGCCGTCGAGCAGCGCGTCGTTGATGCGCTCCTCGGCGGAGAGGTTGATCTCCATGAGCCCCTGCCAGCGGTCGGCCGGCATCTTCGCGATCGTCCGGTCGCGGGTGACGCCGGCGTTGTGGACGAGCACGTCGAGGCCATCGGCTGCGAACCGCGCAGCGATCGCGGCCGGCGCGCCGTCGTCGGTGATGTCGAGCTCCATCGCCTCGCCGCCGAGGCGCTCCATCCCGGCGCGCAGGTCGTCGCCGAGCGCGGGCACGTCGAGGCCGACGACGCGCGCCCCGTCGCGCGCGAGCGTCTGCGCGATCGCCGCGCCGATCCCGCGCGCCGCGCCGGTGACGAGCGCGACGCGCCCGTGCAGCGGCCGCTCCCAGTCGACCGCCGGGGCCGCCGGGGCCGGCGTGATCCGCAGGACCTGGCCCGACACGTAGGCCGACCGCGGCGAGAGGAGGAAGCGGACCGTCGCGGCCAGCTGGTCCTCGGCCCCGGGCGCGACCTCGACGAGCTGGACCGTCGTCCCCCGCCCGACCTCCTTGCCCAGCGAGCGGGTGAACCCCTCGAGCGCGCGCTGCGCGGTCGCGGCGCGCACGGCGCCGGCCTGCGCCGGCGGCGTGCCGAGGACGATCACGCGGCCCGACGGCTCGAGGCGGCGCACGGTCGGGTGGAAGAACGCCTGCAGCGCGACGAGCTGCGTCGAGTCGGCGATCCCGGTGGCGTCGAGGACGAGCGCCTTGAACCGCTGGGCGCCCGGCGCGTCCGGATTGAAGACCGCGGCGTCGAGCCGGGCGGCGGCCGCGGCCGAGCGGACGGGCTCGTCGAGGCTCGTCGCCGTCTGCGCGCCGGCGTCGGCGAGCACCGCGGCGAGCGGGCCGACGAGCCGCGCCTCGCCCGGCGCCGCGCCGAGCAGGACCCGGCCGCGGATCACCGGGTCGCCCGGCGCGTGGCGCTCGAGCGCGACCGGGCGCGGCAGGCCGGCGCGGCGGGCGACGAAGCGCCCGACCGGGGTGTTGACGATCTGGCCGTAGGTGTCGGTCGGCATCCGTGCTCCTCCTCAGTCCGCGGGCTTCTCGAGCACGGCGACGACGCCCTGGCCGCCGGCCGCGCAGATGCTGATGACGCCGCGGCCCGACCCGCGCTCGTGGAGCGCCTTCGCCAGGCCGCCGACGATCCGCCCGCCCGTCGCCGCGAACGGGTGCCCGGCGGCGAGCGAGCCGCCGTTGACGTTGAGCTTGTCGGGGTCGATCGCCCCCAGCGGGGCGTCGCGGCCGAGGCGCTCGCGGCAGAAGACCGGGTCGGCCCACGCCTTCAGCGTGCACAGCACCTGCGCCGCGAAGGCCTCGTGGATCTCGTAGAGGTCGAAGTCCTCGAGGCCGATCCCGGCGCGGTCGAGCATCCGCGGCATGGCGAACGCGGGCGCCATGAGCAGGCCGTCGCCGCGCTCGACGTGGTCGACCGCCGCCGTCTGGGCCTGCGTGACGTAGGCGAGCACCGGCAGGCCGCGCTCTCGCGCCCAGTCCTCGCTCGCGAGCAGGACGGCCGACGCGCCGTCGCTCAGCGGCGTCGAGTTGCCCGCGGTCATCGTGCGCGCGTCCGGCCCGTCGCCGTCGCGCGCGCCGAACACCGGCTTGAGCTTGGCGAGCTTCTCCGGCGTCGAGTCCGGGCGCAGGTTCTGGTCGCGCTCGAGGCCGAGGTACGGCGTGACGAGGTCGTCCTCGAAGCCGCGCTCGTAGGCCGCCGCGAGGCGCTGGTGGCTGCGCGCGGCGAGCGCGTCCTGCTCCTCGCGCGTGATCCCCCACTCGAGGGCCATCCGCGCGGTGTGCTCGCCCATCGACAGGCCGGTCCGCGGCTCCTCGTTGCGCGGCGTCTCGGGGACGATCTGTCCGGGCCGCAGGCGGGCGGCCGCCTTCAGCCGCGCGCCGAGCGACCTCGCCCGATTGAGGTCGAGCAGGATGCCGCGCAGGTCGTCGTTGAGCGAGATCGGCGCGTCGGAGGCGGTGTCGACGCCGCACGCGATCCCGGCGTCGATCTGCCCGAGCGCGATCTTGTTCGCGACGAGGACGACGGTCTCGAGGCCGGTGCCGCACGCCTGCTGGACGTCGTAGGCCGGCGTCTCGGGCGACAGCCGCGAGCCGAGCACCGACTCGCGCGTGAGGTCGCGGTCGCGCGGGTGCTTGAGCACCGCGCCGCCGACGACCTCGCCGAGGCGCTCGCCGTGCAGGGCCGCGCGGTCGACGAGGCCGTCGAGGGTGACGGTCAGCATGTCCTGGTTGGTCGCGTGGGCGTACGCGGCGTTGGATCGGGCGAAGGGGATCCGGTTCGCGGCGACGACCGCGACCCGGCGAGGGGTCGTGTTCATGGGCTCTCTCGGGTTGCGTTCTCGGTGGTCCGGCCGGCGGCGCGCTCGCGCAGGCCGGGTTCGACGGTGGCGACGAGCAGTTCGGCGGCCTCCTCGGCCGGGATCGCGCCGGTGCGCAGCCACCAGCGGCCGAGCGCCTCGGCGGCGCCGAGCAGCGCCGCCGACAGGGCCGCGACCTCGGCGCGAGCGCGCCGGCCGCCGCGGCCGCGCGGGATCTGCGCGAGCAGCGCGGCGAGCACGAGGTCCTCGAGGCGCGCGCGGTACTCGAGCACCCCGCGCGCGACCTCGCCGCCCGCGGGCAGCGTCTCGTCGAACAGCACGCGCCACGCATCGCGGTCGGCGTCGATGAAGCCGAAGAAGGCGTGGATGCCGGCCCGCAGCGCGGCCGGCGGGGTGTCGGTGCCCTCGATCGCCGCGACGACGGTCTCGAGCAGCGCCTCCCCGGCCGGGCGCATGCACGCGAGGTACAGGCGGTCCTTGTTGCCGAAGTACGTGTAGAGCAGCGGCTTGGTGACCCCCACGGCGGCGGCGACCTCGTCCATCGTCACCGCCGCATAGCCGCGCTCGGCGAAGAGCGCGTGGGCGGTCTCGAGCATCTGGCGCTCGCGCTCGGCGCGCGGCAGCCGGCTGCGCGACGGGGCCTGCGGGGTCACGCGGCGGCCGCCAGCGGACGGGCGTCGTCGAGCGCCGGCGCCGGCACCGCGAACGCGTCGACGAGCAGCCCGGCGTGCTCGCGGACCTCGCCGCAGAGCGTGTTGACGAGCTTGACGACGGCCTTCGAGCGCGTCGGGGTCAGGCGGCCGTGCTCCTGGTACCAGCCGCGCTCGGCCTCGATGCGGTGCAGGGCGTGCAGGCTGCAGAGGCGGTCGAGCACGGCCCGCAGCGCCGGGTCCTCGCAGCTCCGCACCGCGTCGGCGAACGCCTCGAGCACGACGAGGTCGACCCACGCGCGGGCGGTCGTGAGGACGTGGTCCTGGCAGTCGACGAGCACCGCGAACGGGTCGCGGCCGGAGTCGATGCCGCCCTTGAGGCGCCGCGCCGCGCCCGCGAGCACGTGCTGCGAGCGCCAGCGGAACAGGTCGAGCTGGGTCTCGCGGCGCAGGAGATCGGCGCCGTCGTCGCGGCCGGGGAGCAGGCCGTCGGCGAGGCGGGCGAGGAGCCCGCGCACGGCCGTGCGCTCGGCGACGATCCCGATCGCCTGGCCGGCGAGGAACTGCGCGGCGCCGAGCGGGTCGAGCTCGCCGAAGGCGTCGCGGTAGTCGGTGAGGAGGTTCTTCGCGCAGAGCTGCAGCAGGACGGTGTTGTCGCCCTCGAACGTCGTGAAGACGTCGGTGTCGGCCTTCAGCGCGGCGAAGCGGTTCGTCCGCAGGTAGCCCGCGCCGCCGCACGCCTCGCGGCAGGCCTGGATCGTGTCGGTCGCATGCCAGGTCGCGACGGCCTTGAGCCCCGCGGCGAGCGTCTCGAGCTCGCGCCGGCGGCGGTCGTCCCGGCGCGTGCTCGCGACGGAGAAGACCTCGTGCAGGTGGTCGCGCAGGCGGGCCTGGGCGAAGTGCAGCGCGTAGGTCGTGGCGAGCGCGGGCAGCAGCCGCCGCTGGTGCGTGCGGTAGTCCATGAGCACGGCCTCGGGCTCGCCGGGCGGGCCGAACTGGCGGCGGTGCAGGCCGTGGCGGACGGCGATGTCCAGGCCGACCTTCGTCGCGTTGATCGCCGCGCCGCAGACGCTGACCCGTCCCTGGATGAGCGTGCCGAGCATCGTGAAGAAGCGCTTCGTCGGGTTCTCGATCGGGCTCGAGTACGTCCCGTCGGCCGTGACGCTCGCGTAGCGGTCGAGCAGCGCCTCGCGCGGGACGCGCACGCGGTCGAACCAGATGCGGCCGTTGTCGACGCCGTCGAGGCCGAGCTTCGCGCCGCAGTCCTCGATGCGCACGCCGTCGAGCACGGTGCCGTCCTCGCCGCGGATGGGGACGAGCAGCGCGTGGACGCCGCGCGGCTCGCCGCCGACGACGAGCTGGGCGAAGACCGCGGCGAGGCGGCCGTCGCGCGCGGCCCCGCCGATGTAGTCCTTGCGCGCGTCGTCGTCGGGCGTGTGGACGACGAACTCCTCCGTGTCCGGGTCGTAGGTCGCGGTCGTCCGCAGCGCCTGGACGTTCGAGCCGTGGCCGGTCTCGGTCATCGCGAAGCAGCCGGGCAGCTCGAGCCGCGCGATGCGCGCGAGGTAGCGCTCGTGGTGCTTCTCGGTCCCGAGGTGGAGCACGGCGCCGCCGAACAGCCCGAACTGGACGCCGCACTTCACGAGCAGCGAGAGGTCGCCGTAGGCCAGCGTCTCGAAACCCGCGACCGACCGGCCGACCGCGTCCTGGCCGCCGTACTGCTCGGGGTAGCCCATCGCGGTGTCGCCCTGCGAGGCGAGCTCGGTCGCCCACGCGAGCACCTTCGCGCGGTGCTCCTCGGCCGGGAGGTCGGCGGCGGGGGCGTTGCCGGGCTGGGCGAGCCACCAGCGGACGCGCTCGCGCGTCGGCGCGTGCTCGCCGTCGAGGAGGGCCTGGAGCCGGCGGGGGTCGGGGGCGGTGGTCGCGGTCATCGTGCCTCGTTGTTACCCGGCTATAAATTTATATAACAGTAACGTGGCGGAGCGCCGACCCACTAGATTGGACGGGGTGTCCGGTACCGGAGAGCGCGCTCCCCTTCCGCGGCGCCAGGTCCTGCTCGCCTTCAGCGCGATGATGCTGGCGACGCTCCTCGCGGCGCTCGACCAGACCGTCGTCGCGACCGCGCTGCCGCAGATCGTCACCGACCTGCACGGCTTCAGCGACCTGTCGTGGGTCGTCAGCTCGTTCCTCGTCGCCGCGACCGTGACCGTGCCGCTCTACGGCAAGCTCTCGGACATCTACGGCCGGCGGGCGATGTTCGTCGTCTCGATCACGATCTTCCTCGTGGGCTCCGCGCTGTGCGGCGCGGCGCAGTCGATGGGCCAGCTCATCGCGTTCCGCGCGCTGCAGGGCATCGGGGCCGGCGGCCTGCTGCCGCTGTCGCAGGCGGCGATCGCCGACCTCTTCTCCCCGCGCGAGCGCGGGCGCTACCAGGGCTACATCGGCTCGATGTGGGCGACCGCGGCGGTCGCCGGGCCGCTGCTGGGCGGCGCGCTCACCGACGCCGCGTCGTGGCGCTGGATCTTCTTCATCAACCTGCCGCTCGGCGCGATCGCCCTCGTCGTCGTGATGCGCACGATGCAGCGCACCGCGGAGGTCCGCGCGCACCGGATCGACATCACGGGCGCGGTCGTGCTCAGCGTCGCGATCATCTGCCTGCTGCTGGCGTGCACGTGGGGTGGCACGACCTACCCGTGGGGGTCGGTCGAGGTCCTCGGCACCGCCGTCGCGGGCGTCGTCCTGGCCGTCGTCTTCGTCGCGATCGAGCAGCGCGTGGCCGAGCCGCTGCTCCCGCTCGCGCTCTTCCGCGACCGGATCTTCGCCGTGTCGACCGCGGGCGGCTTCGTCGTCGGGGCGATCATCTTCGCCGTCTCGATCTACGTGCCGGTGTTCTCCCAGGGCGTGCAGCAGATCTCGGCGACGAGCTCCGGCGTGATCCTCATCCCGTTCTCGCTCGGCTGGGTCGCCGCCGCGACGACGACGGGGCAGCTCATCTCGCGCACCGGGCGCTACCGGCCGTTCCCGATCATCGGGAGCCTGTTCATCCTCGGGGGGCTCGCACTGCTGACGCTGCTCGGCGAGGGCTCGCCGCCGGTCGCCGTCGCCGGGATCCTCGTCATCACGGGCATCGGCATGGGGATGACCTTCCAGCCGTACATCATCGCCACGCAGAACGCGGTCGAGGTGGCGAACCTCGGGATCGCGACGGCGACGATCCAGTTCTTCCGCTCGATGGCGGGCAGCCTCGCGGTCGCGGCGCTCGGGACCCTGCTCGCCAACCGGCTCGCGAGCGAGCTCATCGCGCGCCTCGGCGCCGCCCGCGCCGCCGGCGTCGACACCGACCGCCTGCTCAGCGGCAGCAGCGTCCCGGGCGACCTCTCGCAGGGCGTCCAGTCCGCGCTCTCCGACGCGCTGCACACGGTCTTCCTCGCCTCGGTCCCGCTCGGGATCGTCGCCCTGCTCCTCGCGGTCGCCCTGCCCGAGATCCCGCTGCGGACGTGGTCGGGCGACGACGCGCGCGCCGGCGACGAGGCCGGCCGGCCCGCGGCCCCGGCCGAGCGCACCGCCGCGTAGGCGCCGTCGCGCGTCGGGCGCAGGCAGCACCCGCGCGGCCCCGGGTGACCGCTCGGCCCAGGGCGGGTCCCCGGGGGGCCGGGCCCCCGGGGCACCCCCGTCCGGTCCGGGGGCAGCCCGCATGGTCCGGGCCGGGCCGGTCGGCGGACGATCGTCCGAACCGGTCGTCCGCCCGTCCTGGGCCGCGGCCTCCGCCCACGGAAAGGACCGCCGACCATGCGCCTCAGAGCCGCCGCCCCGGACACGGTCGCCCCACCCGGCGCGCACGCGGTCCGCCTCGACGGCGTGCGCAAGGTATACGGCCGCGACGACGGCGCCGTCGTCGCGCTCGACGACGTCACCGCCGGCTTCGACCGCGGCTCGTTCACCGCCGTGATGGGGCCGTCCGGGTCGGGCAAGAGCACGTTCCTGCACATGGCGGCAGGCCTCGACCGCCCGACCTCCGGCATGGTCCGCCTCGGCGGCGTGGCGCTCGGGGAGATGAGCGAGGTCCGGCTCACCGAGCTGCGGCGCGAGCGCGTCGGCTTCGTCTTCCAGGCCTTCAACCTGCTGCCCGCGCTGACCGTCGCCCAGAACATCGACCTGCCCCAGCGCCTGTCGAGCGGGCGCGTGGACCGAGCCTGGCGCCAGGAGATCGTCGACCGCGTCGGGCTCGGCGACCGCCTGCGCCACCGGCCGGCCCAGCTCTCGGGCGGCCAGCAGCAGCGGGTCGCGATCGCCCGCGCGCTCGTGACGCGGCCCGAGGTCGTGTTCGCCGACGAGCCGACCGGCGCGCTCGACACGCGGACCGGCCGCGAGATCCTCGCCCTCCTGCGCCACGTCGTCGACGACCTCGGCCAGACGGTCGTCATGGTCACCCACGACCCGGTCGCCGCGGCCCACGCCGACCGCGTGCTGTTCCTCGCCGACGGGCGCCTCGCCGGCACGCTGGAGCGGCCGGACGCCGACCAGGTCGCCGAGCGCCTGGCGCACCTGGGGGACTGACCCGTGCTTCGCCTCGCCCTGCTGGGCATCCGCGGCCGCGTCGGCGCCTTCAGCGGCGCGTTCGTGGCGCTGTTCGTCGCTGCCGTGCTCGTGACCGCCTGCGGCGTGCTGCTCGAGTCCGGTCTGCGGGCGAAGGCGCCGGTCGAGCGCTACCGCGCCACCGCCGCCGTGGTCGACCGGCGACCAGAGCGCCCACGTCGGCGTCGGCACCGAGAACGAGGAGTCGATCCCGTTGACCGAGCGGGCGCGCGTCGACGCGAGCGTCGCGCGCCGCCTCGCCGCGGTCCCGGGCGTCCGTCGCGCGATCGTCGACCAGGTCGTCCCGGCGCAGGTGCTCGCCGGCGGCGCGGCGATCCCAGGCCCCGAGGGCCACGAGACGTCGGCCCACCCGTGGAGCGCGGCGGCGCTCACCCCCTACGGCCTGCGCGCCGGACGCGCCCCGCGCGAGCGCGGCGAGGTCGTCGTCGACGCCGGCCTCGCGACCCGCGGGCACCTGCACGTCGGCGGGCGCGTGCGCCTCGCCGCAACCGGCCCGGCCGAGTCCGCGACCGTCGTGGGCATCGCCGCGCCGCGGACGGCGGTCCGCCGGTCCGCGGTCGTGTTCGTCACGGACGCCGAGGCGGCGCGCCTGGCCGGCCACCCCGGCCGCGCCGACGCGATCGGCGTCCTCGCGGCGCCCGGCGCCGACCGCGCCGCGCTCGCGCATCGCCTGCGCATCGCCGCCGGCCGGCAGGCCCGCGTCCTCACCGGGAGCGCCCGCGGCGGGGCCGAGGACCTCGGCGTCGCCGACGCCCGCGAGGCGGTCATCGCGATCGCCGGAACCTTCGGCGGGCTCGCCATGCTCATCGCGATGTTCGTCGTCGCGAGCACGCTCGGTCTCGCGATCCAGCTCCGCGAGCGCGAGATCGCGCTCCTGCGCGCCATCGCCGCGACGCCGCGCCAGGTCCGGCGCATGATCGGCTGGGAGACGCTCCTGCTCGCCCTCGTCGCGTCCCTCGCCGGGGTCGTGCCCGGCGTCGCCCTCGGCGGCGCGCTCGGGCGGGCGTTCGCCGATCGGGGCATCGCCCCCGAGGACATGGTCATCCACGCCGGCGCGTTCCCCGCCGCGGCGGCGGTCCTCGGCGGCGTCCTCACCGCGTGGGTCGCGGTGTGGGCCGCGGCCCGCCGGGCCGCACGCGTCGCGCCGACCCGCGCCCTCCAGGACGCCGCCGTCGAGCCGCGCCTCATCGGCCCGGTGCGCGGGCTCGTGGGCCTGGTGGCGATCGGCGGCGCCACCGCGCTCGCCATCGTGTCGATGGCGGCGCAGTCGCTCGACACCGCCGCCGCGACCGCCGCGTGCATCGCGCTCGTCCTCGTCATCGGCGCCGCGTGCCTCGGTCCGCTCGTCGCCCGTGTCGCGGCGTGGATGCCGGGCGCGCTCGTCGCGCGGTCGTCGCGGGTGGGCGGCTTCCTCGCCGTCGCGAACGTCCGCTCCGCGGCGCGCCGCTTCTCGTCGGCGAGCACGCCGCTGGTGCTCACCGTGGCGATGGCCGGCTCGCTGCTGTTCGTCGGCACGACGCAGGAGCACGCGACCGCGACCCAGGACCGCGACCGCGTGACCGCCGACCTCGCGGTGCGCGGTGACGGCCCGGGCCTGCCCCCGTCGGCCGTCGCCGACGCGCGTCGCGTTCCCGGCGTGGCGGCGGCCGTGCGGGTCGCCCCGACGACGATCGGGCCGAGCCTCGGCGCGAACGCGGGGTCTACGCCCGCGCAGGCCGTTGATCCGGACGGCGCCGCGCGGGTCCTCGACCTCGACGTGCGGCACGGCTCGCTCGCGAACCTCCGCGACGGCACGATCGCGCTCGCCGTCGACCGCGCCGACGGCGCCCACGCCCGGGTCGGGGAGCGCGTCTCGATGCTCCTCGGCGACGGGACGCGGGTCCACCCGCGGGTCATCGCGACGTACGAGCGCAGCCTCGGCTTCGGCGAGGTCGTGATGCCGACGGCGATGGCGGCGGCGCACCGCACGAGCGCGCTCGCCCCGACGATCCTCGTCCGGACCGCCCCGGGCGCCGATCGCGCGGCCGTCGCACGGCGGCTGCAGGCGCTCGGCGGCCGCTATCCCGGCCTGCACGTCGCCGACCGCGCCGCGCTCGCGAGCGAGGGAGACACCGACCGCGCGTCCGCGCGCTGGCTGAACTACGTGCTCGTGGCCATCATCGTCGCGTTCAGCGCGGTCGCGGTCATCAACACGCTGACGATGATCGCCCTCGAGCGGTCCCGAGAGCTCGCGCTCATGCGTCTCGTGGGCAGCACCCCGCGCCAGGTCGCGAGCATGGCCCGCTGGGAGGCCGGGCTCCTCGTGCTCGTCGGCCTCGGCCTCGGCTCGGCGATCGCGGCCGCGACGCTCGTCCCGTTCAGCATCGCGCTGACGGGCGATGCGATGCCCTACGTCCCGGCCGGCCAGCTCGCCGCGATCCTCGGCGGGGCGGCCGTGCTCGGCATGGTCGGCAGCCAGCTGCCGACGCGGCTCGCGCTCCGGGCGAAGGCGGTGGACGCGATCGGCGTGCGCGAGTAGGCGGGCTCGCCTCGGCCCCGGCCTCCTCGCGCAGGTGCGCGAGCGCCCAGCCGGGGTCGCCCGCGATCTGGGGCAGGTCCATCGCCGCCGCCATGTTCAGCAGCATCCCGGTGGCGAAGAAGCCGCGGACGTCCTCCTCCGGGGCGCCGGACAGCCGGGCGACGAGGGCCCAGAGCTCGGCGTAGCCGTGGCTCGCGGCCGCCCGGACCTCCGGGTCCTCGCACGCCGCGTAGGTCTGCAGCTGCAGCTGGAGCATCTCGCGGTCCGCCAGCAGGCCGACGTAGGCGTGCCCCATCGCCATGAGTCGCTCGCCCTCCGGGGCCGCCTCGGCCGCCTCGGTGAACATCCGGGTCAGGTTGGCGAAGCAGCGCTCGACGCAGGCGAGGAACAGCTCCTTCTTCGTGCCGAAGAGGCGGAAGAGGTACGGGTGCGAGATCTCGGCCCCGGTGGCGATCTTCTCGGTCGACGTCCCCTGCAGCCCGGTGCGGGCGAACTCGGAGACGGCCACGCGCAGGACGGCCTCGCGGCGTGCCTCGGCGGACATCCGGCGCTTGGGCGGTGCGGTCATGAGACGTTATGTTAGTGATCACTCACAACTACGTCAACCGGGACCTCGCTCAGCGGCTTCGGGTCCTCGTCCGCGTGGACGATCAGGACGGGCACCGGGCTGTGGTGGAGGATGTGGTGGCTGACGCTGCCGAGCACGGCCGACCGGACCGTCCCGCGCCCGCGCGAGCCCATGATCACGATGTCGTGGTGGCCGGTCTCGATGCGCTTGAGGATTTCGGGGCGGATCGGCTTCTCGGTGAGGATCGTCGTCACCGAGATGTCGTCCGGCACGCGGTCGGCGGCGGCGCGCAGGACGCGCTCGGCGTCCTTGAACAGGGCCGGTCCGAGCGCCGCCGCGGCCCCGGATGCCATCGCGATCATCGTCCCGCCGCGAGGCTCGCCCGCGGAGGTGATGATCGTGATGCGCGCGTTCGCGGCGCGCGCGAGGTCGATCGCCTCGGTCAGCGCCCGGTCGGCGTGCTCCGACCCGTCGACCGCGACCAGGATGTTGTGGAACATCGCGGCACTCCCGTCATGGGCGGCCCGGGCTCGAGCCGTCCCAGATCGTCGCCGGATCGGCCGGCCCCGCCACCCCGGCGAGCGGGCGCCCGATCGCGCCGGCCCGCGGGTGGACGACGATCACGTGCGCCGGCGCGTGCCCCGCGATCCGCGCGGTGACACCCGAGCCGATCGTCGTCTGCCGGCTGTCCGGCCCGACGACGATCAGGCCCGCGCCGAGGTCCTCGGCGCGCGTGAGGATCCGCATCGCCACGTCGCCGTGCGTGCCGACGCTGTGCATGAGCTCGCCCGTCACCGGCACGCCCGACTCGCGCAGCTCGGCGACGCAGGCGTCGAGCAGCGCCCGCGCCTCGGCCGCACTCTCGAGGTCGACGGCGTCCTCGCCCACGACGACGTCGCGCTCGACGACGTGCAGGACGTGGACCTCCGAGCCCCGCGCGCGGGCGAGCGGGACCGCCATCGCGCTGACCTGGCGGGCGGTCGGGCCGCCGACGGCGACGACCATCGGAGCGGCGGCCGGCGTGGGCTCCGGCGCCGGGGCGGCCGGCGCCGCGCGGACGACGCGCGGGCCCTCGGCCTCGGCCGGCGCGACGTACGGGACCTGCCCCACGAGGGCGTCGCGGTAGAGCCACAGGACGACCACGGAGACCGCGGTCATCGCGGCGCCGAGGTAGAACGGCGACTGGACCGAGACGTGCTCGGCCAGCTTGCCGGCGACGAACGGCGCGACCGCCCCGCCGCAGAACCGCACGAAGCTGTAGGCGGCCGAGGCGACCGGCCGCTCCACAGGGGCGGACTCCATGACCATCTGCGTCATGAGCGTGTTGATGACGCCGAGGAACGTGCCGGCGACGATCACGCCGATGATGAGCGCCGTCTGCGACGCGTGCAACACGCCCATCAGCGCGAGCAGCACCGTGAAGCCGGCGAGCGCGAAGCCGAGGCCGCGGACGTCGCCGATCCGGCGCGACAGCATCGGGGCGGCGAAGACGGCGAAGACCGCGAGCATGAGGCCCCAGCCGAAGAACACGTAGCCGAGCTCGTGGGCGCCGAGGCCCAGCGCCAACGGCGTGTAGGCCAGCAGCGTGAAGAAGCCGAAGTTGTAGAAGACGGCGGTCAGGCCGCTGGCCCGGACCTCGCGGTGGCGCAGCGCGCGCAGCGGGTCGAGGACCGACACGCGCTCGCTGGGCGGTGGCTTCGGCGTCTTGTCGAGGAACACCGCGGTGGCGATGAGGCCGATCGTCATCAGCACGGCGACGCCGAAGAACGGCCCGCGCCAGCTGATCGCCCCGAGCTCGCCGCCGAGCAGCGGGCCGACGGAGATGCCCAGGCCGAGGGCGGCCTCGTAGAGGATCACGGCGCCCGCGACCCCGCCGGCGGCCGAGCCGATGATCACCGACAGCGCGGTGGCGATGAAGAGCGCGTTGCCCAGGCCCCAGCCGGCCCGCAGGCCGACGATCGCGCCGATGCTGTTCGACGCGCCGGCCAGCGCGGAGAAGATGATGATGAGCGTCAGGCCGGCGAGCAGCGTGCGCTTCGCGCCGATGCGGCTCGCGACCGCGCTCGTGACGAGCATCGAGACGCCCGTCACGGCGAAGTAGCTCGTGAACAGGAGCTCGACCTGGCTCGGCGAGGCGTGCAGGTCGGTGGCGATGGCGGGCAGGATCGGGTCGACGAGCCCCAGGCCCATGAACGAGACGACGGCCGCGAAGGCCACCGCCCAGACGGCCTTGGGCTGGGCGAAGAACCCCCCGGGGTTGTGCGTGTCGGATGTCATTCGGTCTCTCCCTGCTGGAGGGCGTCGAGGAGCGTCTCCAGCGCGTGGGTGGCAGTCAGGAGCGCGGCGATCTCGTCGTCGGAGAGCGCGACCAGGTGGCCGCGCAGGACGGCGCGGTACGCCGCGCGGATGTCTTCGAGGGCGTCGTGGCCCGCCGCGGTGAGCGAGACGAGCACGACGCGACCGTCGTCCGGATCGCGCCGCCGCGCGACCCACCCCCGCTCCTCCAGGCGCTTGACGAGCAGCGTCATCGTCGGCTGCGCGTGACCCTCGAGGTCGGCGAGCTCGGTGATGCGCCGCGGCCCGGTGTGGAGCGCGCTCAGGACGCCGGCGTCGGAGCGCGAGATGCGCTGCGGCGCGCGACGGAGCAGGAGGCGCGTGACGCGCGAGGCGGCCGGCACGAGCGCGCCGGCGACGGCGTCGATCGCCTCCTGGCGGTGGGTCGTCTCGGACGGGGCGGGGACGGTCACATTGCGATTATATATAACTTCGCAATGCTTTCTGTGTGTCGTGCGAAGGGTGATGCGCCTTCTGTCTCCCTGAGCGACAAAGGGCGCATCAGCCCGGACGCCGAGCGCAGTCCGCCAACGCCCCGCGCCTCACCGGCGCCCGAACGGGACCTACCGCGCCGAGTCCGCCATCCGCGTCAGCATCGCCCGCACCCGCGGCCCGGACTTCCCCAGGAACGCCACGAAGTGGCGCTCGATCCCGGCCTCGTAGACCGGCCACATCCGCCGCAGGAGGTCGACCCCGGAGTCGGTGATCGTCACCTGCAGCGCGCGGCGGTCGTCGGGGTCGGGCTCGCGGCGGACATGGCCGGCGGCCTCGACGCGATCGACGAAGCGGCTCATCGCGGTGGGGCTGAGCACGACCTCGCGGGCGAGCTCGTTCACGCGCAGCCGCCGCCCGGGGGCGCGGTACAGCGCCCAGAGGAGGTCGTACCAGGCGAGGTCCGGGAGGCCGGCGGCGGCGAGGTCGCGGCTGATCGCCCGCGTGATGTGGGCGTGCGCCGTGAGGAACGCGCGCCAGGCGCCGAGGTCCTCGTCGTCGATCCGGGCCATCGGATCGGAGCATAGCTGCGCTTGCAATTGATGCATGTGCATGTATTATAGGTGCACGAACACCTACTGCACTTGCATCGACTCAGGAGCGAGACCCTCATGTCCCAGAACTTCGAAGGCCAGATCGTCCTCATCACCGGTGGTGGTGGCGGCATCGGCAAGGCCGCCGCCGCCCGGTTCCTCGAGGAGGGCGCGAAGGTCGTCCTGAGCGGCACGCGCCAGTCGGTCCTCGAGGCCGCCCAGCGCGAGCTCGATCCCTCCGGCGAGCGCGTCGCGATCCGCCCCGGCGAGATCACCGGCCGCGCCCAGGCGCAGGACCTCGTCCGCTTCGCCATCGAGCGCTTCGGCACCGTGGACGTGCTCGTCAACAGCACCGGCATCTTCCGCCCCGTCCCGTTCCTCGAGCAGACCGAGGAGCACTTCGAGGAGGCGCAGAACTCGATCCTGCGCCCGACGTACTGGGTCTCGCAGGCGGTCGCCGCCGCCATGGTCGAGCGCGGCGCGGGCGGCGCGATCGTCAACGTCGGCTCGATGTGGGCCGTCGACGCGATCGAGACCACGCCCACGAGCGCCTACTCGGCCGCGCAGGCGGGACGCCACATGCTCGCGAAGAACCTCGCGATCGAGCTCGCCGGCGAGGGCATCCGCGTGAACACCGTCGCCCTGGCGTTCGTCGAGACGCCGGCCTACGAGCGCTTCCTCAGCCCCGAGGAGGCGCAGGAGGTGCTCGACTCGGTCGACACGTTCCACCCGCTCGGCCGCCGCGGCCGCCCGGACGACGTCTCCGAGGCGATCCTGTTCCTCGCCGGCCGCGGCGCGGGCTGGATCACCGGCACGCTGCTGCCGATCGACGGCGGCGTCCTCGCCGGACGCGCCCCGGCCGTCCAGGCCGGCGCGGCCGAGCCCGCGGCCGCCTAGCGGCCGGCGCCGCTTCCGACCGGGCCGGCGGCGGCGTCGTCGCCGGCCCGGACCGCCGCGCGCCCGCGCTTGACGGCGTAGAGCGCGGCGTCCGCGGTGCGGATGAGCGCCTCGCCGTCGGCGCCGTCGGCGGGCGCGGTCGCGAAGCCGCAGCTGATCCGCAGGTCGGCCCAGTCCTCCGACGCCGTCGTGCGGAAGGCAGCAGTCGAGGCGCTGCACGACCGCGGCGGCCTCCTCGCGCGTCGTCTCCGGCAGCAGCAGCGCGAACTCGTCGCCGCCGAGCCGGAAGGCGGCGTCCGTCGTGCGCAGGCCGGCGCGCAGCGTCTCGGCGACCTCGCACAGGGCCTGGTCGCCGGCCGGGTGGCCGAGGGTGTCGTTGATGAGCTTGAAGTCGTCGACGTCGCCGATGACGAGCGCGAGCTCGTGGCCGTAGCGGACGGCGCGCTGGACCTCGGCGTCGAGCTCGCGCATGAACGCGCGCCGGTTCGCGAGGCCCGTCAGCGGATCCTGGTCGGCCAGGACGCGAAGCTGCTCGAGCTGGCCGGCCGACACCATCGCCATCGTCGCCTGCCCGGCGAAGAGCGCGAGCGCCTCGAGCCGGGCGCGCGAGGGCAGGAGCAGGTCCTCGGGCTCGTCGGCCCAGATGCGCCCGACGACCGCGCCGCTGGCGTCGCGCAGCGGGACGTGCAGGCGGTGGCGGTCCCAGGCCCGCGGGCCGCGGCCGCCGCCGTGGACGCCGAGCTCGGCGTACGCCTCGGCGCCGCGCGCGACGGCCTCCTCGTAGGGCAGCAGGTAGCAGCCGCCGAGCTCGAAGGCGGGGTCGAGCAGGAGCAGGATCTCCTCGGCCGGCACCTGCCAGCGCGGCTCCGCGCCGCGCGGCCAGCCGACCGACGCGCGCGGCGCGAGCAGCCCGCTCGCGGGGTCGACGAGCTCGATGACGACCTTCTGGAAGCCGAGCGCCTCGCGGACGCCGCCGCACACGGCCTGCATGACGGATTCGATGGACGACTTCTCGGCGAGCTTCGAAGAGACGGCGAGCAGCTGCTCGAGCGCGGCGCGATGGCGGCTCGCCTCGGCGGTGCGGTGGGCCTGCTCGAGGGCGAGGGCGGCGTGACGGCCGACGGCGACGAGGAAGTCGAGCTCCACGCCGGACGCGCGCCGGCCGGAGACGGGCTCACCGAGCGAGATGATCGCGAGGATGTCGCCGTCCGAGTCGCGGCAGGGGACGAACAGCTCGTCACCCGGACGCCAGCGGTCGTCCTCGTCGCGCAGGTCCGACGGCGTCCCGATGAAGCGCGCGCCGACGGCGGCGTTGTTCCAGTCGACCGAGCCCTCGGGGATGAAGTACGCCCCGCGCTGGTCGAAGCGCTCGTCGAGGACGAGGTCGATCCAGGAGGCCGCGTAGGTCGCGCCGAGCAGCGTCTCGCGCATCTCGTCCGGGCCGAGGACGACGGCGGCCTCGTAGTCGTCAAACTGCGGGCGGTAGACGTTGATGACGACGCCGGCGAAGCCGACCGTGTCCGTGAGGACGCGCGCGATCGCGTCGAGCACCGTCGGGATGCTCTCGTCGCCGCCGACCACGCGCGTGATGTCCATCAGCGCCTGGAGACGGCGGATCGCGTTGATGTCCTCTATGGGCACGCCCCCGTGATCGGCACCGCCGGCCACGGGTACAGCACGTTGGCCGGATCGACTACTCCGTTCCGGGGACGACCGATCGGGCGCTGACGACCGCTCGTCGCGCCCGACGCGCCGCTCGGGCGGACGGGCGGGGCGACCCCGGTCGACGCCGGGGTCGCCCTCCGCCGGCCTTTCGCTAGCGCTTGGCCCGCGCCGCGTGGCCCGTGCCGCCCTTGCCGACCGTCGAGAACGAGTAGACCGTCCGCGAGGCGTACGGGTGGTCCGGATCGATCCGCGTCGAGGGGAAGTTCGGCTTGTTCGGCGAGTCGGGGAAGTGCTGGGTCTCCAGCGCGAGCCCGTCGCCCTGTCGGTACTGCCGGCCGCTCGTGCCGTACAGCGTGCCGTCGAGGAAGTTGCCGGAGTAGAACTGGATCCCCGGCTCGGTCGTCGTGATCGTGAGCTCCCGCCCGCTGGACGGGTCGACGAGCTGGGCGGCGAGGTTCAGGTCGTCGTGGCCCTTCCCGTGGTGGCCGTGCGGGGCGTTGAGCACCCAGTTGTGGTCGTAGCCGCGGCCGAACACGAGCTGCTCGAAGTTGTCGCGGAGCCGCTCGCCGATCGCGTGGAACGACGTGAAGTCCATCGGCGTGCCGGCGACCGGGTCAATGGCCCCGGTCGGGATCAGCAGGGAGTCGACCGGCGTGTAGTGGTCCGCGTTGAGGCGGAGCTGATGGTCGTTGATCGTCCCCGAGCCCTCGCCCGCCAGGTTCCAGTAGGAGTGGTTCGTGAGGTTGAGGACCGTGGGCGCGTCGGTCGTCGCGGCGTAGTCGAACTGCAGGTCGTTGTGGTTGTCCAGCGTGAACGTGACCGACACGTCGACGTTGCCCGGGAAGCCCGTGCACTTCGTCAGGTCCGCGCAGCCCTCGCCGGCGGGGCTGTGACGCGTCAGCTTCAACCCGACCGTGCCGTCGTGCGGCGGGATCGGCTTCGCGTCCCACATGACCTTGTCGAAGCCGGTGAAGCCGCCGTGGAGCGTGTTGCCGTTGTTGTTCGCATCGAGCGTGTACGTCGTCCCGTCGAGCGTGAACTTCGCGCCCCCGATGCGGTTGCCGTAGCGGCCGATGATCGCGCCGAAGTACGGGTTGCTCGCGACGTAGGCGTCGCTCGTGTAGCCGGCGATGTCGCCGAAGCCGAGCGTCACGTTCGCGTCGTTGCCCGCGCGGTCGGGCGCGGTCAGCGACTGGATGATGCCGCCGTAGTCGAGGATCGAGACCGTCATGCCGCTCGCGTTGGCGAGCGTGAACTTCGTGACCGCGGGACCGCCGTTCGGGAGGTTGCCGAACGGCGCGTCGGTGACGCTCAGGCCGCCGGCGGCGGCCCGTCCGGCATGGCGGTGATGACGCGACTTCGCCGACGCGGGCACCGCGAACAGGGCGACCGCGAGGACGGTGACGAGGGCGCACATCACGGTGCGCAGGGACCGCGTGCTCTTGGGGAGCATGGGCGTGACTCCTTGTGGTGGGACAGTGCTGGTCATGGCAGAGCGGTCGCCGTCAACCCGCAGCGACCGGTGAACGTGGCGCCGGGCTCCAGGACGACGAGCCCGTCGCCCGAGTTGAACGCGTCGGGCGCGCACGTGATCGGCTCGATGGCGACCCCCCCGCGGCGACGCGTGGGGTCCGCCACGTCGTCGGCCGTGTAGACATGGACGAAGCGGTACGCCGCGTCGAGCCAGACCGTGATCTCGCGCGCGCCGCCGGGCGCGGTGAGGCGGACGCGCGCTCGGCCGTCGGGGTCGCGGCGCAGATCGCCGAAGCAGGTGTCGAGCCGCTGGGCGCCGACGCGGCGCGCGCGCGTGAAGTCCTCGGGCGTCCCCGCGACCGGCACCGGCGGCCCGTTCGGGAGCATCCGCTCGTCGACCGGCACGCGGCTCGCCGCCGGGACCTCGAGCAGGCAGTCGTCGGCGCGGCCGCCCGTCGCGCGCAGGTACGGGTGCAGGCCGGCGCCGAACGGGGCGGGCCACGGCGAGAGGTTCGTCGCCTGCAGCGTGACCGTGAGCGCATCGTCGCCGAGCGCGTACTCGACCTCCAGGCGCAGCGTGAACGGGTAGCCGGACCGGGGGCGCAGGACGTGGTCGAGCGCGACCGCCGTCTCCGACCGCCGCACGACCGTGAAGCGCTCGTCGAGGACGAGGCCGTGGAGGGCCGTCGAGCGCTCGGGCTCGGTGATCGGCGTGCGCTGCTCCACGCCCGCGAATGCGTAGCGGCCGTCACGCAGCCGGTTGGGCCACGGCGCGAGGACCTTGCCCCGGAACGTGTCGGCCGGCGCGTCGGCGGCGAACGTGTCGAGCAGCTCCTCGCCGTCGATCTGCCACGAGCGCAGCCCGCCCCCCACCTCGGTGACGACGGCGCGGGCGTCACCGGCGCGCAGCTCGTGCTGCGCACCGGTCGGCGACGGGCCGGTCGCGGGGGAACGGGCGGGCTCAGACGGCGCAGTGCTCAATGCCCAGGAGCTCGCAGAAGGTGGCCCAGTCCGCCGCGCGCCGGCCCGGGTTCAGCACCTGGTGGTGCGGGCCGCCCAGGCGCAGCCAGGCGTCCATGCACCCGCGCACGCCGGAGTCGGGATGGAAGAAGCCGTAGGGCATCTCGAGCGCGGGCAGCTCGTCCGTGTCGAGGATCTCGCCCTCGGCCACGACGAGCCGGAAGCGTCCGCCGAGCGAGACGAGCGTGGCCAGGGTGACGGGGCCGGTCGCGTACTGGAACAGGAAGGTCGGCGGGTCGTCGAGCGCGCCGATCCCGAGCGGGCGGTTGATGAGCCGCACCGGGCGGTCGCCCCGCGCGAGGGCCCAGTTGCCCTCGCCCATGTGGCTCATGAGGATCGCGTCGCGCGCGAAGTCCATCGCGTACATCTCGGTGAACTGCGTGTCGCCGAAGAGGTCGATCGCCGCCGCCATCAGCGCCGCGGTGAGCGCGTCGCCCTCGGCCCCGTAGCCGTAGCCCTTGGCCATGAGGCTCGAGGCGGCCGCGAGCGGGAGGCGGGCGAAGCGGCCGTCGTCGGCGATCGCGTCGAAGTGGGCCGAGTACGCGCCGTAGCCGCCGGCGGCGAGCAGGCGCTCGATGCCGAGCTGCATGCGCGCGTGGTCCTCGCGCTGCTCGGCGCTCAGCGCGGGGTCGATCTCGAAGTGCTCGTCCTCGCCCGCGATCAGCTCGCGCACGTCGGCGTCGGGGACGGCCGTCGCGCTGCGGTGGACGGCGCCGGGCGCGATCGCGTCGACCTGCGGGCCGAGCGTGCGCATCAGCTCGTGGACGTCCGTGCGGATGTCGCCCATCCCGTTCATCGCGTAGCCGACGACGCCGACCTTCAGCGCCCGCCAGCGTGTGACGGCCGCGGCCGCCCGCGCCCAGCGCGCGATCGCCGCCGGGAACGCGTCCGACCGCCAGTCCTCGGTCACCACGTGGAACGGCCGCCCGGCGCGGACCATCGCGTTCGCGGTGTCCTGGGCGCCGTGGATGCCCTGGTTGTAGGTGAGGTCGCCCATGTCCCACGCGGGCGTGACCTCGGGGACGGGCTGGATGTTCGCCAGGCAGACGGGCAGCGGCGTCTCGGCCAGCAGGCGCGCGACGCGCATCGCCGGGCCGTAGGTGAGCATGACCACGAGCAGCCCGTCGAGGCCCTGCCCGGCGAGGTCGGCCATCGCGCGCTCGGCGTCCGCGCGCTCCTTGACCGGCGGGGCGACCTCGACGTCGGCGACGTCGGAGAGCGCCGCGGCGACCTCGCGCGCATACGCCGCCTGGCGGTCGGCGATGCCCGGGAGCATGTCGTCGTACAGGCTCTGCATGACGCCGAGCAGGCCGATGCGCGGCCGCGCGGGCTCGACCCCGGCCTCCGCCGGGCGGGTACGCGGCTGGGTGTGCAACGTTGGGTCCTCTCTCTAACGCTGGCCGTAGACGTTCTGGTAGCGCTCCCAGAGCGCGTCGATGTGGTGCGCCTCGAGCGGCTCGAGCGGCCCGAGCGCACCGGCGAGGTGGACCGTCCGGGCCACGTCCTCGCACATGACCGCGGCCTTGACCGCGGCGCGCGCGGTCGGACCGACGGTGAAGACTCCGTGGGCGCGCATGAGCACCGCCGGCGAGCGGTGGCCGGTGAGCGCCTCGACGACGCCGCGGCCGATCTCCTCGTCGCCGATCAGGGCGAACGGGCCGACCGGGATCTCGCCGCCGAACTCGTCGGCCATCGCGGTCATGACGCACGGGATCGGCTCGCCGCGGATCGCGTAGGCCGTCGCGTACGGGCTGTGGGTGTGGGCCACCCCGCCGACGTCGGGCATCTCGCGGTACACGACGCCGTGCGCCGCCGCGTCGCTCGACGGCACGAGGTCGCCCGCGACGAGGTCGCCCGCGAGGTCGCAGACGACGATCGCGTCCGGATCGAGGTCGTCGTAGGAGATGCCGCTGGCCTTGATGACCATCAGGTCCTCGCCCGGGACGCGGGCGGAGAGGTTGCCGCTCGTCCACGCGACGAGGCCGTTGCGGCGCAGCTCCTGATGCAGCGCGCAGACCTCGGCCCGCAGCGTGGCGACCGCGTCGCTCACAGGACCGGCGCCTCCCGGTCCGCGCGGCGCAGCGCGTGCATGACGTCGTCGCCGCCGCGGCCGAAGTGGTCGTGCAGGCGGACGTAGTGCTCGTAGAGGCGGTCGTAGCGCGCGGCGCGGTCCTCGTCGGGCCGGTACACGTCGCGACGGACCTTGCCCATCGCCGCCGCGGCGGCGTGGATGTCGGGGTAGGCGCCGGCGGCGACCGCGGCGTGCATCGCCGAGCCGAGCGCGGCCCCCTGCTCGGAGTCGATGAGGTGCAGCGCGCGCCGGGTGACGTCGGCGTAGATCTGCATGATCACCGGGTTCTTCAGGAGGCCGCCCGCGACGAACAGCTCGCGCACCTCGATCCCGGCCGTCTCGAACGCCTCGATGATCGTGCGGGTGCCGAAGGCGGTCGCCTCGATCAGCGCCCGGTAGATGTCCTCGGCCCGGGTCGAGAGCTTCAGCCCGACGATCAGCCCGCTCAGCAGGTGGTCGACGAGCACCGAGCGGTTGCCGTTGTTCCAGTCGAGCGCGACGAGGCCGTGCGCGCCGACCTCCTGCTCGCCGGCCAGCTCGGAGAGGTGGGTGTGGACGTCGACCCCGCGCTCGGCCGCGGCGTCGTGGTAGCGCGGCGGGACGGCGTTGTCGACGAACCAGGCGAAGATGTCGCCGACGCCGCTCTGGCCCGCCTCGAAGCCCCACAGCCCGGGGACGATCCCGCCGAGCACGGCGCCGCACATGCCCGGGACCTCGGCGACGCTGTCCGCGTTCATGATGTGGCACGTCGACGTGCCCATCACCATGAGCATCTGGCCCGGCCCGGTGACCTGGGCGGCCGGGGCGGTGACGTGGGCGTCGACGTTCGCGGCCGCGATCGCGATCCCCTCGGGCAGGCCGGTCCACGCGGCGGCCTGCGCCGTCAGCGAGCCCACGCGCGAGCCGAGCGGCGCGAGCGGGGGGCCCTCGAGCTTGTCGGCCACGAAGCCCGCGAAGCGCTCGTCGAGGCCGGCGAGGTAGTCGGCCGACGGGTAGCCGTCCTGGAAGATGCCCTTGTAGCCGGCCGTGCAGGCGTTGCGCGTCTCGACCCCGCACAGCTGCCAGACGATCCAGTCGGCGCCCTCGACGAAGCGGTCCATCGCGTCGTAGACCTCGGGGTCCTCCTCGAGGATCTGCAGCGCCTTGGCGAACTGCCACTCCGACGAGATCCGCCCGCCGTAGCGCGGCAGCCACGCCTCCTCGCGCTCCTCCGCGAGCGCGTTGATGCGGTCGGCGTGCTCCTGCGCGGCGTGGTGCTTCCAGAGCTTCGCGTACGCGTGCGGGCGCGCGCGGAACTCCTCGAGCGCGCACAGCGGCGTGCCGTCGGCCAGGGTCGGCAGCGGCGTCGAGGCGGTGAAGTCGATCGCGATGCCGACGACGTCCGCCGCATCGACGCCGGCGTCCGCGACGGCGGCCGGGACGGCCGTGCGCAGGACCTCGAGCCAGTCCTCGGGCTCCTGCAGCGCCCAGTCGGCGGGCAGCCGCTCGCCGGTCGCGGGCAGCTCGCGCTCGATCACCGCGTGGGGGAACTCGTGGACGGCCGAGCCGAGCTCCGCGCCGTCGCGCACGCGCACGACGACGGCCCGCCCGGACAGCGTCCCGAAGTCGATCCCGACGACGAGGGCCTCGCCCGCCATCTCAGGCCGCCTGGTCGCCGAGCGCGGCCATGCGGGCCCGCCGGTACTCCTCGACCACGATCTCGTTGAGCTCCTCGACCGACGTCTCGGCGGTCGGGCGGTCGAACGTGATCTCGCCGTCCTGGATCAGGTTGACCCGGTCGCAGGACTGCAGGACGTGGACGTAGTTGTGGGCGATCATGATGATCGACACGCGTCCCTCCTCGCGCAGCCGCGCGACGAGGTCGAGGATCATCGCCCCCTCCTTCGCGCCCATGGCCGCGAGCGGCTCGTCGAGCAGGATGATGTCGGCGTCGGAGTTGACCGTCCGCGCGACGGCGATCGCCTGGCGCTGGCCGCCCGACAGTCGCGCGACGGGCACGTCCAGGCGCGGGACGTTGACGCCGATCTGGTCGAGTGCCGCGCGGGCCTCGCGCTTCATCGCGCGGTTCGCCAGCAGCGGGAACGGCCGGTGGAGCTTCTCCCGCTTGAGGAACATGTTGTGGTAGACGGACAGCTCGTTGATGAGCGCCAGGTCCTGGTAGACGCAGTCGATCCCCAGCGACCGGGCGTGGTCGACGGAGCGCATCTCGACCTCCTCGCCCTTGACGATCATCCGCCCGTCGTCGGGCTTCTGGAAGCCGGAGATGATCTTCATGAGCGTCGACTTGCCCGCGCCGTTGTCGCCGAGCAGGCCGAGCACCTCGCCCTTGCGCAGGTGCAGGTTGACGTCGCGCAGCGCGGTGACGGGGCCGAAGCGCTTGGCGACGTGCTCGACGCGCAGCACGTCGTCCGACGCGCGCGCCTCCTCGGGCTTCACGATCCGGTCAGCCACGGCCGCTCCCCTTTCGCACGCGTCCGACGTAGACGTTGATCACCATGGCGCCGAGGATCGCGACGCCGAGGATGAAGTCGAGGTAGTCGGCGTTGACGCCCTCGAGCGTCAGGCCGTCGCGCAGGATGCCCAGGAACAGCGCGCCGAAGAGCGCGCCGACCGCCGTCCCCTCGCCGCCGGCGAGCAACGTGCCGCCGATCACCGCCGCGGACACGGCGCGGAACATCGTCTCCGACGCGCCCGCCGTGTCGGGGGTGACCGAGCTCGCCCGGGTCGCCTCGAGCACGCCCACGAAGCCGGCGAAGACGCTGCACACGATGAAGTTGCGGATGACGGTCATCCGCACGTTGATGCCGGCCTCGGCGGCGCCGTGCTTGTTGCCGCCGACCGCGATCGTGTACATCCCCCAGCGGGTCAAGGTCAGCAGCACCTGGACGCCGACGACGATCAGCAGCGCCCAGATCAGCTCGGAGTAGATCCCGCCGCCGAAGATCTTCGCGAACGTCCCGATCTCGTTGACCTTCTCGGGCAGCGTGACCGTCTGGCCGTTGACGACGTGGGTGACGTTCACGGTCTTCGACGTCACCTCGGCGCCGGGCATCGCGACCGGCTGCGCGTGGGAGATGATCAGCGTGAGGCCGCCGAGCCCCAGCAGCATCCCGAGCGTCGTGATGAACGACGACACGCCGATGATCTCGGTGAAGACGCCGTTGATGATCCCGACGACCGCGCAGCACAGCAGCGCGAGGATCAGGCACAGAACGAGCGAGGCCCCGGCCTGGTTGAACTCGTAGAACATGAACGGCGCGAACAGGTAGACCGAGCCGATCGACAGGTCGATCTCGCCGGCCACCATCAGGAGGACCTCGCCCGCGGCCAGAATGGCGAACGGCGCGAAGTACGGCAGCAGGTTCTCGAAGTTCGCCTGCGTGAAGAAGCGGTCGTTCTGCAGCGTGAAGTAGATCGCCGCGATGACCGTGACCACGATGATGCTGCCCTCGCGCAGCGTGAGGAACCGGCGCGCGATGTCGCCCGCACCGAGGCGCGAGGACCGGGCCGGCGGCTCGGACGGCGGCGGGGCGGCGGGGGCCCGGGTGGGCACCCCGCTCTCCGTTCGGACGTCGCTCATGCGACCGCTGACCCGCGCTTACGCGGCGGCCACGCCCGGCGAGGACGACGTCCCCTCGTACCGGCTCTTCGTGTCGTTGTAGGGGGCGACCGTCGTCTTGTCGAGGAACTTCAGGCCGGTGTTCACGTCGGCGATGCCCGACAGCGAGTTCGAGACCTTGTACATGTAGAGCTGCAGGACCGGCAGGAAGCCCTGGAGGTACGGCTGCTGGTCGATCGTGAAGTCGATCTGGTCGTCGGCCAGGAGCTTCTGCGTGATCGGCGTGAGGTCGTAGCCGCCGCCCTTGACGCCCTTGGAGCGCAGGTTGCGCTTCTGGATCGTCTGCGCCAGGCCCTGGGTGCTGCCGGCGTCGACGGCGAAGTAGCCCTTCGTGTCCGGGTGGCCGGTCGCGTAGGAGTCGATGACCGACAGCTCGGCCGGGAGCGCGGCGCCCGTCGTGATCACGTGCGGCTTGATCGCCGAGTGCGACTTGAGCACCTGGCGCGCGCCGTCGATGCGCGGCTGGATGTTCGCCTGGCCGGGCGTCGCGATGAACAGCGCGACGTCGCCCGACGGCACGAGGTCGGCGATGCGCTTGCCCATCTCCTGGCCGGACACGAACAGGTCCTGGCCGATGTAGGAGAGGCGCGCGTTGCTCACCGAGTCCGCGTTGTAGGAGACGACCGGGATCTTCGCCTTCAGGGCCGCGTCGGTGCCGGAGTTGAACGCCTTCTCGTCGACGAGCGCCACCGCGATGCCGTCCGCGCCGCCGGTGATCGCGGTGTTCTGCGCGTTGACCATCTCGTTGACGTTCGAGTTCTCCGAGCCGGTCCACTGGTAGCTGCAGCCGAGCAGCTTGCACGCGTCCTCGGCGCCGTACTTCGTGGGGACGAAGAAGGGGTTCGTCGTCACGTGGTTGACGAACACGAACTTGAGCTTGCCGCTCGACTTGAAGATGCCGCTCGCGGGCGTGCCGCTCGCGGTGCTGCTCTGCGCCGTCGAGCTCGAGGGCGAGCTCGAGCCCCCGCAGGCGGCGATGATCGCGGTCGCCAGGCCGGCGCCCGCGCCGGTCAGCGCCGTACGCCGCGTGACGGCCCGCGCCCGGTTGCGCGGAGTGTCCCCCTCCTTCGCGTCCGAGAACTCCAGACGCTCGATGGCCTCTTCGGCGAACTCCGACTCGTGATCGGGCACGGCTGGCTCCTCTCCGGACGGGCGCCACGCAACGGCCGCAGCCGTCGGCACCGTCCATCGTTCTCTCCTCAGCGGCGGGCATTGTTCACGCTCACATTCTCTGTGTCAAGTCGCTGACGACAGACGAGCCGGTCGGCCGCTGGAGGAGGATGACGCGACCGACCGGCTCTGTTATGCGGAAAATCGAGCGCCCAAGCGGTGCGCTCGGCGTCTCGGACCACGGTCGCGAGGTCGCCGCCGGCCGGCCGCTGATCTTCCGCTGGTGTGAACGCTAACAGCTGCGGTAAGGTCTCCGCCGCTCATCGGCGGGCATACTGGCTTCGCCGCGAGGACCGCATGGACACGACCCCGAGGAACAGCAGCGACGCACGGGAGGGACGCCGGCGCACCGCCGTGATGGCCGACGTGGCCAAGCTCGCGGGCGTCTCGCACCAGACCGTCTCGCGGGTCGTCAACGACAGCGCGCAGGTCCGGCCCGAGACGCGGCGGCGCGTGCTCGCCGCGATGCGCGAGCTCGACTACCGCCCGAACCCCGCGGCGCGCGCGCTCGTCACCGGCCGGTCGCGCACGCTCGGCGTCGTGAGCTTCGACACGACGCTCTACGGCCCGGCGTCGACGCTCTTCGCGATCGAGCAGGCCGCCCACGCGGCGGACTACTTCATCACCATCGTCAGCCTGCCCGCCCTCGACCGCGTCTCGGTGCGCAACGCGATCGAGCGCCTGCGCGTCCAGGGCGTCGACGGGATCCTCGTGATCTCCGCGCAGGAGGGCGCGGTCCAGGCGCTCGTCGACCTCCCGGCGGGGATCCCCGTCGTCGCGGTCGAGGCCGGCCCGGCGGGCGCGATCCCGGTCGTCGCGGTCGACCAGTTCGGCGGGGCGGAGAGCGCCACGCGCTTGTTGCTCGACCTCGGGCACCGGACCGTCCACCACCTCGCCGGCCCGCGCGACTTCGTCGAGGCCCAGCAGCGCGTCGAGGGCTGGCGCTCGACGCTCGCGGCGGCGGGCGTGGAGCCGCCGCCGTTCGTGCACGGCGACTGGAGCCCGCGGTCGGGCTACGAGCTCGGGCGGCGGCTGGCCGAGGACCCGGACGTCACCGCCGTCTTCGTCGCCAACGACCAGATGGCGCTCGGCTTCCTCCGGGCCCTGCACGAGCGCGGCCGGGCGATCCCGGGGAGCGTGAGCATCGTCGGCTTCGACGACATCCCCGAGGCGCAGTACTTCACGCCCCCGCTCACGACGGTCCGCCAGGACTTCGGCGCGATGGGCCGCAGCGCGCTGCGGCTGATGCTCGACGTGATGGAGGAGACGATCGACCCGGCGGCGCGGCTCACGGTCGCGCCGGAGCTCGTCGTGCGCCGCAGCACCGGCCCGCCACCGGCCTGAGAACAGCCGGTGGCCCGCCGCGGATGCGACGGGCCACCGGAAAGGGACGACTCGTCCGGAGCGTCGGTCAGCCGGTGAACTGCGGCGCGACCTGCGCGGCGGCGCAGCGCACGGCGCGGTTCGTGAGCGTCTTGGCGGCGGTGCCGTTGCGGAAGCTCACCCGGGCGCTGACGATCTGCGCGCGGCCGCGGGCGATCGGCACGCGGACCCGGACCGTCCGTGTCTTCGAGGAGACGCGCACGGTGCGGACGCGGTGGCCGTTGACGGACAGCGTCACGGAGCGCATCTGCGTGCCGCGGATCGTGATCTGCGCGGTGTGCGAGGCGCACGAGGCCGCGAACGCGGCGCGGGCGGTCGCGGGCGACTGGGCCTGGACCCCGGCGACGGCGCTGGCGGGCGGAGTCGCGGCGGGCGCGGGCGCGGCGGCCGGCGGCGTCGCGGGCGTCACCGGCGGTGCGGCCGGCGGCGTCGAGGGCGGCGTCACCGGAGGCGGCGCCGGGCAGTACACCTTCTTCTTCGCCAGCGGCGGCGCGTACGGAGAGCGCTTCTCACCGTTCACGACGCCGGCCGGGCCCCACCAGGCGTTGGCGATCACGTAGTGGTCGCCGGTCAGGTTCAGCGGCACATGGAGTGCACCCTGACGGCCGCCGTTCTGGTCGAGTGTGTAGTCGCCGCTCTTGTAGACGCTGCCGTCGACCGTCACCGAATAGTGGACGGTGTTCGAACCCGGCTGGAACAGCTTGAACGTGAAGTCCGCGCTGTCACACGACACGGTGGCCGCGCCGGTGTGTGCCTGTGCCGCGGCCGGCACCAGCAGCACCAGCGCGACGACGGCGATCGCTGCCTTGACGGCAGACGTGAGCCCCTTGCGACCCGTGGCCTTCCCTTGAGCCATGGTCATTCCCCACCCTTCTGTTGTCTTGGGCGCCTTCGTGGCGACCCGTTGAACCCCGAGACAGTGTGTTCTCCTACAGGAAAGGCGGCAGTTCACCGACTGCCGCGATATCTAACCGCCGAGCGTAGTTTCCGGACCGTTCGCCGCGACTACGGCTATCCGCACCGGCGGGCTACGGGCGCCCTCCCGCTCATCTCGCCCGCAGCCCCAGAGTTGGGTATAGGGTCGGTCGGTCATGGAGCCGGCCGAGCTCACCGGACTCCCGGCCACCGCGCTCGCGGATCTCGTCGCGCGGCGGGTGACCTCGGCGGAGGAGGTCGTCACGGCGCACCTCGCCCGGATCGCGGCGGTCGACGGCGCGCTCAACGCGGTCGTCGCGCTGGACCCCGACCGGGCACTCGCGGCGGCGCGGACGGCCGACGCGGCCCTCGCCCGGGGCGAGCCGGCCGGGGCGCTGCACGGCGTCCCGTTCACCGCGAAGGACAACCTCGAGGCCGAGGGCCTGCCCATGGCCATCGGCGTCCCCGCGCGCGCGCACGTCGTCGCCGCGCGCGACGCGACCGCCGTCGCGCGGATGAAGGCCGCCGGAGCGATCCTGCTCGGCAAGACCAACTGCCCGCCGTGGGGCGGCGGCATCGAGACCGACAACCCGGTCCACGGCCGGACCAACAACCCCTACGACCTCGACCGCACGCCGGGCGGCAGCAGCGGCGGGGAGGCGGCGATCATCGCCGCGGGCGGCTCGCCCTGCGGCCTGGGCACCGACTCGGGCGCGAGCGCCCGGTTGCCCGCGCACTTCTGCGGACTGGCCGCGCTCAAGCCGACCGCGGGGCGCATCCCGCTCACCGGCGCGATCGACGACGAGGGGCCGCTCGGCGCGCTGCGCGACCCGCGCACGCAGGTGTCGCCGATCGCGCGCTCGGTCTCGGACGTCGCGCTCATGGTGCGGCTGCTCAACGGCCCCGACGCGAGCGACGGCGGCGTCGCGCCGGTCGCGCTCGGCGACCTCGCGCAGGTCGACCTCTCGGCCCTGCACGTCGCCGTCCACGCCGAGAACGGGCTCGCCGATCCGACCCCGGACACCATCGCGGCCGTCCGGGACGCGGCGATCGTCCTCAACAGCGCGGGCGCGCACATCTACGAGGTCACGCCGCCGGCCGGCGGCCACGAGCTGACGCTCGCGATCTGGCAGAGCTACGGCGACGGGATGAGCGCGCACGACCTGTACGCCGTGCTCGGCCGGTGGGACGCGTTCCGGACCGAGATGCTCGCGTTCGCCGACCGCTTCGACCTCATCCTCTGCCCCGTGTTCCCGAGCCCGGCGCGCCCGCACGGCGGCATGCACGTGCCCGGCGAGATCGAGCCGACGAGCTTCACGACCCCGGCCAACCTCACCGGCTGGCCCGCCGCGACGGTGCGGGCCGGGACGTCGGCCGAGGGGCTGCCGATCGGCGTCCAGCTCGTCGCCCGGCCGTGGCGCGACGACGTCGCCCTCGCCGCGGCGCGCTGCCTCGAGCGCGAGCTCGGCGGCTACCGGGCGCCCGGCGCGGTCGCGGCTCCCGGCGGCCCGCCCTCGTCGGCCCCGACCGCCCCGCGCTGACGCCGCCCGTGGCCGGCGCGACGCTCGACGGCCCGCCGCTGCGCCTGCCCGACCCCTGCCTCGTCGTTCTCGTCGGCGCGACGGCGGCCGGCAAGTCGCACTGGGCCTCCGCGTGGTTCCACCCCGACCAGGTCGTCTCGTCGGACCGGCTGCGCGCGGTCGTCGGCACGGGCGAGCGCGACGTGCGCGCCAGCCGCGACGCGTTCGAGGTCCTCGACCTCATCGTGGCCAAGCGGATGCGTCGCCGGCTGACGACCGTGATCGACTCGACCGGCCTCGAGCGCGCGCGCCGCGACGCGTGGCGGGCGCTGGGCGAGCGCCACGGCGTGCCGGTGTACGCCGTCGTCGTCGACGCGCCCGCCAAGGAGGTCCGGTCCCGCAACCGCGAGCGGGCGAGCCCGGTCCCGGCGAAGGTCGTCGCCGGCCAGCTGCGCGAGGCCGAGGCGCTCGGCGCCGAGGGCGTGCTCGCCGCCGAGGGCTTCGCCGGCGTCCATCGCGCGGGGCCGGTCACGCTCGTCCCGCCCGCGTTCCTGACCGCCCCGCAGGCGGCGGTCCGTCAGCAGGAGGATCCGATGCCGCTGCGCTTCGGGCTGCAGGTCTCACGCTTCGACTTCGCCGGGCACCCGGCGACGACCGCGGCCGAGCTCGCGGCCGTCGCGCGCGCCGCGGAGGAGGCGGGCTTCGACTCCCTGTGGCTCATGGACCACGTGCTCCAGATCCCGCAGATCGGGCGCGAGTGGGAGGACATGCTCGAGAGCCACACGACGCTCGGCTACCTCGCGGGCGTGACGCGCCGGATCCGCCTCGGGACGCTCGTCACCGGGATCACGTACCGCAACGTCGCCCACCTCGCGAAGATCGTCGCGACGCTCGACGTGCTCTCCGGCGGCCGGGCGATGTGCGGCATCGGCGCCGCGTGGTTCGAGCGCGAGCACCGCCTGTACGGCTGGGACTTCCCGCCGCTGCGCGAGCGCTTCGACCGCCTCGAGGACGCGCTCGAGCTGCTGCCGCTGATGTGGGGTCCGGGCGCGCCGCGCTTCGCGGGCCGCACGACGACCGTCGAGGAGGCGACCTGCTACCCGCGGCCGCTGCAGGAGCGCGTGCCGATCCTCGTCGGCGGCTCGGGCGAGCGGCGCACGCTGCGGCTCGTCGCGCGCCACGCCGACGCGTGCAACCTCTTCGGCGACCCGGACACCGTGCGCCGCAAGGTCGCCGTGCTCCACGAGCACTGCGCGGCCGAGGGCCGCGATCCGGCCATGGTCGAGGTCACGCACTTCGCGCCCGCCCGGGCGACGGCGGCCGGCGAGCCGCGCGAGGGTGAGGGCGCCGCGTCGGTCGAGGAGCACGTGGGCCGCTACCGCGAGCTTGCGGAGGCCGGCGTGCAGACGGCGATCGTGGGCCTGTCCGACGCGCGCGGGGCCGAGTCGGTCACGCGCTTCGCGCCCGTGATCGCCGCGTTCGCAGGCCCGCGTTGAGCACGGAGCGAGGCGGCCGCGTCCGGGACGCGACCGCCTCGCTCCTTCGTGCCCAAAGGCCACCCGCGGCGCCCGTCCGAGGCGCCGCGGGCTTCGGGGGACCTACCGGGCGTGCCCGGCCTTCTTGGCCTTGATGGTGATCACGCGGCTCGTCGCCGGCCCGAGGGCCTTGCGCGACGGCCCGACGCGGACCTCGACCAGGTACGTCCCCGGCCGCAGGTTGCGCAGCGTGCGGTCGGTCAGGCGGAACACGTGCCGCTTGCCGCCGGTGACCTGGCGGTACACGGTCGCCACGTGCCGCTTCTTGCCGGCGGACGCCTTCACAGACCTCCGCTGCGTCACGCCGCTCAGCCGGAACACCGCGATCTGCACGGTGCTCGCGCCCGCGGGCACGGAGGCCGCGACCGTCAGCGTCGACGACCCGCTGACCGCCAGCGAGCCCGCCCGCGGAGCGGACGTGGCCGTCCGCGGCGCGAGCGCCTGCCCGAGCGGGACCGCCGTGGGCGCCGCGAGCGTCGCCGCCAGCGCGTTCGGCGGCGTGATGACGCCGGTGTTGTTCGCACCGAGCGTGGTCACCGCGGATGCCGCCGACGTACGCGACTCGTTGAACCCGGCGAGATCGGTGAACGACACGATCACGCGGTAGCGGAACCCGACGATCGCGATGATCGACGAGGTGTTCCCGCCGAGCGCGGCGGCCACGTTGTTGAACGCGCCGTTCGCGCCGAGCGCCGCCTGCCACTGGAAGCGGAACGTCGACACGGCGGGCAGCCCGTTGCCGTCGGCGATCTGCCCGACGTTGACGCCGATCCGCTGACCGGTCGCCGGCGTCGTGTCCGCGAGCAACGGCAGACCCGTCGCCGGCTGGTTCGACCGCCGGAGCGGTCGCGGCGCCGGACAGGTTCACCACCCGCGTCCCCGCGTTCGAGTCGTGAGCGTCAGCGTCCCGGTCCGCGGGTTGCCGGCCGCCTGCGGGGTGAACCGCACGGTGACCGAGCAGGTGCTCGCCACCGTCCCGGTGCACGTGTTCGCGGTGACGGTGAAGTCACCGGCGTTCGTGCCGCCGATCACGGGCGCGCCCGTGAACACCAGCGGCTGGAGGCCGGAATTCGTCACCGTGACGGACAGCGTCTGCGCCGGCGGCGTCGTCGCGCCGACAACGCGCGAGTTGAACGTGAGGCTCGTCGCGGACAGCGTGGCCGCCGGGGCGACCGAGACCGTCTGGTCGGCGAACTTCAGCTGCTCGACGTTGCGCAGCGTGTCGATGCCGTCGCTGATCTTCTGCGGAGCGACCGGCGCCACGGTCTGGTTGACCGTGATCGAGCCGTCCGTGTTCGGGGTGATCGTGTAGCTCGCACGCGGGCCGAGGAAGACTGCGACGTCGCAGTTCTTCGGCGTCGCGGGCGCCTGCACGCCGCAGTCCACGGCGGGCAGGGGCGACGGGGCGGTGAGCCTGCGCCCGATCGTCAGGTCGCCGGCGTCGACCGCCCCGGAGGCCACGGCGGCCTGCAGGGTCGGCCCGGTGAGCTGGCCCTGCGCGTCGCGCAGGTACTGGCTCTCCATCAGGTCGGCGCTGCCGCGCTTCGCCGGATCGGTGTCGCCGACGTCGATGCTGACGTTGAGCGCACGGTCGCCGTCGATGATGTCGTCGGCGCCACGGCCCGTGATGGTGTCGCTGCCGTCGCCGCCGAGGAGGATGTCGCCCTCGGCCCAGACGCGATCGCCCTCGAGCGGGCAGGTCATGCCGCGGCGACGGTGGCCACGGCCGTGCGGAGCGTCGGCAGGGTGGCCGGCAGGATCGCCTGCAGGCCCGCTGATGCGATCCGATGCCGGCCGCGTCCAGGGCGTCGCAGCCCGTGAACCCGGCGCCGCCGACGTCCTTCGGCGCGTCGTCGACGCCGCGGATGACGTCGTCGAACTTCGACCCGGAGTCGGCCTCCGTCTCCTGCCAGCGGTCACGGTTGACCACGACGGGCTGCGGGAGCGTGTCCAGGAAGTTGTTGATCATCATGTCGTCGTCGGCGCCGACGGTGTCGTACTGGTGGAACGCCCAGTCGAACCCTCCGGCTCCGGCGTTGCGGTCGACGGCCGCGTTCTGGGCCATCAGGTCGTCGCCGCCCTCGGTGTCGTAGTCGTTCTCGCCGACCTGGCCGACGAAGACGTCGTTGCCGGGATTCGGCTCACCGGGGTCGTCGAAGAACGGCGCGCCGTGGTCGCCCTGGAGGAGGTCCTGGCCGGAGCCGCCCTCGATCCAGTCGTCCCCGCCATCGCCGAACACCGCGTCCGCGCCCTGGCCGGCCTGGATGAAGTCCGTGCCGGGACCGCCGAACGTCTCGTTGTCGTTGGCGCCTGCGTTCGTGAAGTCCTGGCCGTCTCCGCCCATGAGGATGTCGTCACCGGGCCCGCCGTCGAGCGAGTCGTCGCCGGGGCCACCCTTCTCGACGTCGGCGCCGTCGAGGTCGGTGATGTGGTCGTCGCCCTCGCCACCGAGCGCGACGTCGTCACCGCCGTTGCCCTCGATGACGTCGTTGCCGCCGTTGCCCCAGAACGTGTCGTTGTCGTTGCCGCCGAACACGAGGTCCGCAGCGTCGTCGCGACCGTTGTACACGGACTGGCCGTTGATGCCGGGCGGGTCGATGCTGTTGCGGGCGCGGTACTGGATCGTGCCGTCGGGCTTGCGCAGCAGCAGCGCGTGCTCGTCACAGTCGGTCGTCGCGTCGTCGGTGACCGACGAGCCGACCCCCGGCGTGTTGAACGCCTCGGGCGTGCCGAGGAGGTTCTTGAGCTCGAACTTGCAGTCGGCCGTCGCGAACGCGTCGGCCTTCAGCGTGCTCGTGCCGTCCGTGTTGCGCTCGATGAGCTCGGCGAACGAGTTGCCCTCGAGCTGGGTGCGCAGGTTCATGCCCGGCGTGCGGTTCAGGTAGTAGAACCGGTCCGATTCCTGCAGGTCCTCGAGCGTGTTCTGGAACACGTAGTTGAACGTGCTGCCGAGCAGGCCGCCGAACAGGTTCGTCGACCTCGGCGAGGCCGCCGACCCACAGGTCGACGTCCTCGAGGCCCGTGGCCTTGTTCGCCCAGGAGCCCGAGCTGAACATGAACTGCGCGGCGTCGGCCGGGATGTCGGCGGGCGGCGTGTCCGCCGGCGGATCCACGAGCAGCTGCGCGGCCTTGCGCTTGTCGGCGAGCGTCGTCGCGCCCGTGATGCTCGGGTGCTGCCCGTACGCGGCGACGAAGTTGACCAGCGACGCCGGGTGCTTCAGGTGCTGGCCGAAGTCGGCCCAGCTGTCGTACGGCTTGAGCTGGCTGTCGTTCGTCTTCGCGAAGATCTGCCGCCGCAGGACGTTGAGCGGCGGGACGCCCGCCTCGCGAGCGCGGGTCATGTTGATCGTCGGCAGGTCGAGCGGCAGACCGAGCAGGTTGTTGCGCAGCGTCTCGGTGACGAACTCGTCGAGCTCGTTGCCCGCCTGGTCCGAGGAGCCCATGAAGATGCTCCCCGCCGCCTGCTCCGGCGACAGGTGACCCGCCGCGTGCCCGTTGAAGTACTCGGGCGGGTTCAGGAACCCGTTGAGCAATGACACCGAGTTGTCGGTCCGGTTCCCGTCGGCGTCGACGTTCTGGCGCGCCACCAGGTCGTCGAGCATCGAGTGCCCGAAGCGGTAGACGGCGTGCGCGAACTCGGCCGGGATCACCGGGTTGGTGTCCGGCGCGTAGATGTGGAACGGCCGGATCGCCGGCTGCACCTTGCGTGCGAACTCCTCGAAGACGAGGTGCTGGTACTCCATCTCGGTGACGAAGCGGGCGGCCTGGAACAGGCGCTCGCCGTTCCACCCGTCGGGGCTCTGCGCCGTCGGGAGCTTCCACTCGGCGAGCGCGGCGGTGCCGGTCGCCGACGTGTCGGTCGTCAGGACGTTCTTGATGTAGCCCACCAGGCGGTCGTGCTCGGAGTGGAAGATCTGGTGGATCGCCGACAGGGCGATGTTCTCGTTGACGCGGCCGTCACCGGCGCAGAAGTGCGTCGCGAGCAGCTCGTCGTCGTACGTGGCGTCCGTGTCGTCCTTGGGATCGCTGACGACGTGATCGGCGTCGGGCGTCGGCGTGATGTTGGGCGTCGACGGATCGAGGTCCTTGTCGACCACCGACGGATCCGCGCTGTGCGCGATGTCGCCGACGAACGGCGTGTCGAAGTGCACGACGTTGTCGGGCACCGGGACGGGAGTGGTGAGGTTGCCCTCGAGCATCGTGCCGTCCTTGCGGACGTACTGCGGCAGCCCGCGGGCGGGACCCGGCAGGAACTTGCCGTACGGGTCGGTCGCGATCATCGGGATGTCGAGCAGGTCCTTGTCCTCGAGCTGGAGGCCGAGCGTCTTCTCCGCCTGGTCCTTCGACGGACTCCCAGGTCGCCATGCCGCTGGCCTCGGGGCCGGGCATCCCGCCGAGCAGGTTGCCGCGTCGAGACCGGATGGTTGGCCGTCGTTGAGCTTGTACTCGCGCAGGAAGACCTGGTGCGAGGGGTGCGACGTGTAGGTCTGGCTCTGATCGACGAGCGGCGTGTCCGTGTTCGTCGCGTCCTGGACGTCGTCGGCGGTGCCGAGCTCGCCGTCGGGGCCGGGCTGGTTCTTGGCCCGGGTGAGGACCATGAACCGCTGGCCCGCCGGGACCTCGTCGCCGGTGTTCGGCCTTGCCGTCCGGGCCGAGGGTGATCAGCGGGTCGTCGGCCTTGAGCGGCACGAAGACCGCGCCGCCGCTCTTGACCGTCTGGTCGACGCCGTGGTCGAAGAACTGCCCGAAGAAGGTGAAGACCGAGTTGTACGGCGGCGAGAGGCCGACGTCGGTCGTCACGTTCGGGATGAAGAGGGTCTTGTGCGACGGCGTGCAGTCGGCGGGGACGCCTTCGACCGGCGGGACCGCGTCCGGGACGGGGTCGGTCGTGCAGCGGCACGAGGCCCTCGTTGCCCTGCGTGCGCACGGGGTTCTCGGCCGCCTCGATGGCCGCCGGGTTCGTCGAGGTCTGGTCGACGATGAGATTGCTGATGACGCGCGGCTGCGAGTCGAAGACGAAGCCCTTCTTCTGCTTGTACGAGGAGGACGGGATCGCCGGGCTGCCCGGGCCGAAGAAGCCGGCCGGGACGCCCTCGGCGTCCTTGAACGTGCCCGGGTTGCCGGCCATGCGCGGGAACACCTGGTCCGACGCCGCGTAGTGCTCGCGGCCCGGGAACAGGTTGTTGCACGAGCCGTCGACCGTCCGCAGGCCGTACGGCGTCAGGCGGTCCGGAACCTGGTTCGGTCCGGGCCCGACGAGGCCGAAGCACGGGTCCGTCGCGTCGGGATTGTCGAGCAGCGCCTGCGAGTGGTGCTCGGCGATCTTGATCTGCTTCAGGATGAAGGCGAGATCGCCCGGCGTGACCGTGAATCCCGAACCGGTCGGGGCCTGCGCGGCTGTCGCGCGCGACGGCCGGACGCCGGAGACCGCGACGACCGCGATCTCGGCGATGAGGAACAGCATCGCCGAGACGGCGACCGTTCGGTGGATGACCCGCCACCAGCGGTGGCGGGGACGACGGGTACTGCGCGTCCGGAGCGTTCCAGACATGGCGGAGCCCTCCCCCCAATGAGTGGTCATTCAGCGAGCGCACCCCGCGCTCGCGGCCTGAGGACCATCGCCGCGCTCTGTGTAGAAACGACGCGCACTTCTATGAAGAACCGCTGAAGACGGCGAGGTCTGCAAAGTCCCGGGGCCGTCACTGCGGAATCGTGCAATCACCCGGAGGCGACGGAACACACCGATTTCCGGCGCACAGCAGCGGACGCGCCGCACGACGCGCTGAGCCCGGTGCGGCCAGGCGCCTGGGGCTAGTGGAACGCGGGGGCGTCCGGCTGCGCTGCGCCGGCCTCGGCGCGGCGGCGCCAGCGCTCCGGGACGGCGGGCGCCGCCGGGCGCCGGACGGCCACCGGGACGCGCGCCGGGAGCGGCAGGGCGACCGTGAACGTGGTCCCGCGGCCCGGCTCGCTGGCGACCGTGACGCGCCCGTCGTGCGCGCTGACGAGGTCGGAGACGACCGCGAGCCCGACCCCCGAGCCGTCGGCCGTCCGCGCGCGGGCGCCGGGGCTGCGCCAGAAGCGGTCGAACACGCGATCGAGCTCGCCGGGGGCGATTCCGATCCCGGAGTCCGCGACGTCGATGACGGCCCGGCCGTCACGCAGCTCGAGGGCGACCGCGATCGTCCCCCCGGGGTCCGTGTAGCGCAGCGCGTTGGAGAGCAGGTTGTCGACGACCTGGGCCAGCCGCTCGGGATCGCCGACCACGCGCACCGGCGCGATGCGATGGGTCAAGTCGATCGAGAGCGCGCGGCAGCGCCCGGCGTAGCCCGCGACGCAGGCGTGCACGATGGCGTCGAGGTCGGTCGTCCGCTTGCGGACGAGCAGGCCGGACCGCTGGGCCTCGGCGAGCTGCGCGACGTCGTCGACGAGCCGGCGCACGCGGTGCGCGTCGCCCTGGATCTGGGCCAAGGCGATGTCCTGGTCGTCGACGAGGCCATGGCGGACGGCCTCGACGCGCGCGAAGACGCCCGTGAGCGCGCCGCGCAACTCGTGGGTGACGTCGTCGGCCGTCGCGCGGCGCACGTCGTCCTGGCGGCGCAGCGCCGCGGCGAGACGATCGAGCGTGGCGGCCAGGCGCGCGATCTCGCGCCCGCCACCGCCCGCTCCGGTCGCCCGGGTCTCGAGCTCCCCCGCGCCCATCCGCCGCGCGACCTCGGTGAGCCGCTGGAGCGGCCGCGCGAGGTACAGCGCGAGCAGCAGCGCGATGAGCAGCGCGAGCCCGCCGGCGAGCATGCCCGCCTCGAGCAGCAGGCCGCTCATCCGCGCCTGGAGGCGGTGGTCGAGCCGCTGCGCGGCGTTGTCGACGCCGCCGTCGCGCGCGTGGTCGGCGATCACGGTCCCGACCGGGCGGCCGCGCACGACGACCGCCGCGCGCTCGCCCTCGGCCCAGTCGGTCGCCGACGCGGGCGAGCCGACGACGGGCCGGCCGTCGGCGCCGAGCACGACGACCTCGTCGCCGCGGCTGCGCGCCACCGTGCGCAGCGCCTCGACCGGCCGCTCGGACCAGTCGCCCGCCTCGAGGTACGCGCTCGCGGCCATCTCCGCCGCGTTCGTCGCCGAGAAGCGCAGGTCGCGGTGGGCGAACTCGCGCAGCTCGCTGTCCACCGCGCGGTTGACGAGCACGGCGCTGAGCAGCACGCTCGCGACCGCGAGCAGCGTCATCGCGGCGATGAGGTGCACGCGCACGCCGAAGGGACCGCGCCGCCTCACGCCGGTTCGACTCCCAGCCGGTAGCCGATCCCGCGCACGGTCTCGACGCAGCGTGGCCGGGCCGGGTCGCGCTCGACCTTCCGGCGCAGGTTGCGCACGTGGACGTCGATCATGCGCTCGTCGCCATCGAAGTCGTGGCCCCGCAGCCGGTAGGCGATCTCCGCCCGCGAGTAGGCGCGGCCGGGGTACTGGGCCAGGACGTCCAGCAGATCGAACTCGCTGCGCGTCAGTGCCGCGGGCGTGCCGTCGACGCGGACCTCGTGGCGGACGTGGTCGATCTCGAGGCGCCCGTCGTCGAAGGCGAGCAGCTCGCGCGGCGTCGCCTCGCCCCCGGCGCGGCGCAGCAGCCGCCTTGACGCGCGCGACGAGCTCGATCGGGCTGAACGGCTTGGCCAGATAGTCGTCGGCGCCGAGCCCGAGGCCCTTGACGCGCTCCTCCGTCTGGCCCCGCGCGCTGAGCACGATGATCGGGACCTGCGAGCGGCGGCGGATCTCCTGCAGGACGGTCTCGCCCGGGACGTCGGGGAGCCCCAGGTCGAGCACGAGCAGGGCCGGGGCCCGCGCCGCGGTCATGGCCAGGCCCTCGTCGCCCCGGCTCGCCGTGTGGACGATGTAGCCGTCGCGCTCCAGGGACGAGCGGGCGACGTCCTGGACGGACGCGTCGTCGTCGATGATCAGGATGCGCTCGTTCACGGCGGTGTCGCGGGTCAGACCGCCGACCACACGGGACAGCGGGGCTGAACTGGCCGTCCGAGCGTCGCAGCGCACGGCCCTGGCGACGCAGAGTGGAAGCTGCAGGATTCGTGTGCAGGGGTTGGCGCGCCGACCCCGACGCGCTCGCGCGCCGGGGCGGGCGGTACCTCACAGCAGCGCGAGCTGGCGGAACGCCCAGGCGGGCTCGGGCGCCATGCCCGCGACGACCCGGCGCTCGAGGTCGAGCAGGGCCTGCTTGCGCTGCAGGCCGCCGCCGTAGCCGGTGAGGCTGCCGTCGGCGCCGATGACGCGGTGGCACGGGACGACGATCGGGACGGGCGTGCGCCCGACGGCGGCGCCGACCGCCCGGACGCGGTCGGGCCGGCCGATGCGGCGCGCGAGCTCGCCGTAGGAGACGGTCTCGCCGTACGGGATCCCCTGCAGCGCCGTCCAGACGGCCCGCTCGAACGGGCTCGGGCCGAGATCGAGGGCGAGGTCGGCGAACGAGCGACGCTCGCCGGCGAAGTACGCCTCGAGCGCGATCCGGGCCTCGGTGAGCGTCGCGGGGTCGCGGTCGTCCCACGCCCGGGCCGGGCCGCGGCCGGGGAACGACACGCTGCTGAGTCCGTGCGGTGACGCCGCGAGGGTGAGCGGGCCGATCGGGCTCTCGTACACGTCCCAGGCGCGCGCCGCGGTGATGAGGTTCATGGTCATGCCGAGAGGACGCCGGCGCGGCGCGGAACGTGAGAGCGGCCGCTCACCCGTGCAGCAGCTCGAGCAGCGAGTCGGCGTGCTTGGAGACGAACGACGGGCCGATGCCCTTGATCGCCAGCAGCTCGGGGGCCGAACGCGGCCGGCGGCGCACGATCTCGCGCAGCGTCGCGTCGGTGGCCACCGTGTACGCGGGCTTGCCGTCGGCGCGGTCGCGGCGCCAGGCCTTGAGCGGCTCGAGGTCGGCGTCGGCGACCGGCGGGCCGTCGTCGGCGGCCGGCGCGGACGCGCGCCGGCGCCCGGCGGACACCGTGATCTCCGGCAGCCAGTCGGGCGGGTCGTGGACGTCGCAGCAGCGGCCGAGCGGCGCCGCCGGCGTCGGGTCGCCGAAGTGATCGAGGAGCTGGCGGCGGCGGCACTGCTCGGCGTCGGCCGCGTAGCGCTCGATCGAGCGGTACGCCTGCCAACGGCGGTCCTTGGCCGAGCGGCACATCTCGGCGGCGCGGCGGTGGTCGAGGTCGCGGTCGGCGAGCTCGACCCGCAGCCGGCCGCGCGCGCCGGGCGCGAGCCGCAGCGCGCCGGCCCGCTCGGCGATCGCGAGGGCGATGCGGTCGCGGTCGTCGCCCGGCTCGAGCTCCTCGACGCCGTCCGACGCGCGCGCCCGCAGGCGCCCGACGAGCGCCCCGACCTGCTCGACCGTGACCTCGGCCTCCTGGATGAAGCGCACGAGCCGGCCGAGGTCCGAGCGCGACGCGAGCAGGACGGCCCGCGCGGGCTCGCCGTCGCGGCCGGCGCGGCCCGCCTCCTGGTAGTAGGCCTCGAGGCTCGACGGCAGGGCCCAGTGCCAGACCGAGCGCACGTCGGCCTTGTCGACGCCCATGCCGAACGCGTTCGTCGCGACGACGACGTCGGCCACGCCGCGCATGAACGCGTCCTGGCGCTCGGAGCGCGCCGCGGCGGGCATGCCCGCGTGGTAGGTCGCGACCCGAATGCCCTCGGCGGCGAGGAGGTCGCCGATCTCCTCGGTGCTCTTGCGCGTCCCGCAGTACACGACCGCGGGCCGGTTCTCGGGCATCCCCAGGCCGGCGACGAGCGTCGCGCGCTTGCGGGCGACCGAGCCCTCGCCGTCGAAGCGCAGCACGTCGAAGGACAGGTTCGGGCGGTCGAAGCCGGAGCGCACGCGCGCCGGGTCGCGCAGCCCGAGGCGCGCGACGATCTCGTCGGCGACCTTCGGCGTCGCCGTCGCGGTGCACGCCATCACCGGCGGGTGGCCGAGGTCGGCGATGACCGAGGCGAGGCGCAGGTAGTCCGGGCGGAAGTCGTGGCCCCACTCGCTCACGCAGTGGGCCTCGTCGACGACGAAGAGCGCTATCTCGCGGCGCCCGATCGCGGCCCGGAACGCGCCGGAGGCGAAGCGCTCGGGGGCGGCGAAGCAGATCTTCGCGCGACCGTCGCGGATCGCCTCGAGCGCGGCGCGGTTGGCCTCGCCGTCGCCGCCCGAGGCGAGCATGACCGCCGGGTGGCCGAGGTCGGTCAGGCGCGCGCACTGGTCGCGCATCAGGGCGATGAGCGGCGAGACGACCACGGTCAGGTCGTCGCCGGCGAGCGCGGGCAGCTGGTAGCAGAGGCTCTTGCCGCCGCCGGTCGGCATCACGACGAGCGCGTCGCGGCCGTCGAGCGCGGCCTGGACCGCGTCGCGCTGGCCCGGGCGGAAGGTGGTGAGGCCGAGCAGCGCGAGCAGCTCCTCGGGCGTGGCGTCGACCGGCGCGCGGGGCGCGGGTGGGCGCGTCGGGACGGCCGCGGGCGCGGCACTCGCGGCCCCGCGGTCGCGCCCGTCGGTGCCCGGGTCGTCGAACAGCGTCGCCGCGCGAGCGGCGGCGGGCGGCGCGACGGGCGCGGGCGGATCGCCCCGGTGGTCGCGGACGCGCAGCGCGCCGGGGTCGAGGTCGGCGTCCGGCGGCGGGCCGAACGCGCCCGGGTCGGCCTCGTCCTCGTCGGGCGGCTCCATCGCGGCGAGGTGCTCGAGGTACGCGTCGTCGTCGTCGCCCGGCGCGCCCGCGGGCGGCGGCGACGTCGCGGCGCGCACGCGGTCGGCGGCCAGGCGGGCGAGCGGCGTGAGCGCCGCGCGTTCCTCCGGCGCGAGCGTGCCCCATCCCGCCCGCACGTCGTCGAGCGCCGCGGCCGCGCCGGGGGCGGCGGGGTCGGCGAGGACGGAGGCGAGGGTGCTCAGGGCGCGGTGCACGTCTTCCGAGCCTAGCCTTCCGACCCGCCGGATTCGCCCCCGGCCGGCCCGCCCGCCCCGCGCTCAGCGGTGCTCGGGGTTCGCGGCGCCCGGGTGGCAGCCCGCGTCCCACTCCGAGCGCTGGTTGCCGTACGCCGGGATCCCGCCCGTGTCCTTGAGGGTCCGCGCGAGGTGCATGAGGTTCCACGTCATGAACGACGTGTTGCGGTTCGTGAAGTCGTTCTCCGGGCCGCCGGACCCGGGGTCGAGGTAGCTCGGGCCCGGGCCGGCCTCGCCCATCCACCCCGCGTCGGCCTGCGGCGGGATCGCGTAGCCGAGGTGCTGCAGCGAGTAGAGGATGTTCATCGCGCAGTGCTTCGCGCCGTCCTCGTTGCCGGTGATGAGGCAGCCGCCGACCCGGCCGTAGTAGGCGTACTGGCCGTCGGCGTTGAGGAGGTGGCTGTTGCCGTACAGGCGCTCGATGACCTGGGTGCAGACCGACGACTTCTCCCCCAGCCAGATCGGCGAGGTCAGCACGAGGATGTCGGCCGCCATGACGCGCTCGAAGATGGCGGGCCACTCGTCGCGCTCCCACCCGTGCTCGGTCATGTCCGGGTAGACGCCGGTCGCGATGTCGTGGTCGACGGCGCGGACGACGTCGCAGGTGACGCCGTTGCGCTCCATGATCCCGATCGCGATCTCGGCCAGCCCCATCGTGTGCGACGGCTCGGGCGAGCGCTTCAGCGTGCAGTTGACGAACAGGGCGGTGAGGTCGGAGAAGTCCCAACGGGACCCCGCGGCGAGCTCTTCCTGGAGGCGGGTGAGGGTGGGCATGCCGCCGAGTCTCCCAACGCAGGCGCGCCGTTACAGCCCGCGCCCTTGCGTTGCCGCGCGCGCATGCGCGAGCGTGCGCGAATGTCCGCCGCCGAGGTCATGCACCGGTACGTCGCCGCCGCCCGCAGCCGCGACTTCGACACCGCCTTCGGGATGTTCGCCGAGGACATCGTCTTCCGCATCCCGGGCCGCTCGGCGTACGCCGGCCGGCGCCAGGGGCGCGACGAGGCGATGGCCTACATCAACGCCGCGCGAGCGCTGTCGCAGGGCGCCGAGGTCGAGCTCGAGCTCGTCGACGTGCTCGTGAGCGAGGACCGCTTCTGCCTGCTCGTCAACGAGCGCTTCCACCGCGACGGCGGGGCCGTCGACATCCGGCGGGCGAACATCTACCGCGTCCGCGGTGACGAGATCGCCGAGATCTGGATCTACGAGGCCGACCAGTACGAGGTCGACGCGCTCCTCGGCGCGGGCTGACGGCTCAGTCCTCGGTCACGGCCACGATCAAGAGTCCGCAGGAGACCGTGCCGGCGAGCGTGCGCAGGTGGTTCCACGCCGTCCAGCGGACGACGTACTCGCGCCAGTAGGCGGCGCCCTCGGCCGAGTCGGCGTCGACGCGGTCGAGGCGGTCGTTCATCGGGATGTTGCGCGCGAAGGTCGAGACGAGGCTCCCGCCGACGTAGACGACCGCCGCCGCGACCGCGAGCACGGCGCGCCGGTCGCCGCCCGAGGCCGCCGTCCACGCCGCGAGGACGACGCACACGAGGCCGGTGCCGAGCCACAGGAGCATGAACGCGGGCGTCGGCGCCTGGCGGTTGATCGACTGCATCACCGCGATCCCCGCCGGTGCCGCCGCCCGGCGCAGCCCGTCCATCACGAAGGTCGACCACGCGAAGAACACGCCGCCGTTCAGCCCGCAGCCGATCGCGGCCACGAGGGTCAGGACGTCGAGGCCGCCGGACATCGCCGCGTCCTCAGCCCAGCAGCCCGAGGCCGACGGCGGCGGTCGCCGCGAGGCCGGCGCGGGGGTGGCGGGCGGACAGGACGAGCGGCGCGAGGAGCATCCGCTGCACGCCGACGCTCATGAACGGCGCGTGCGCCTCCTGGTCGTAGCGGCGCGCGAGCGACGCGAGCGCGAACGGGTTGCGCGGCAGGCCGCGGCGCGTCATCTGCCCGGCCTGCGCCATCGCGACGACCTCGGCGAACATCTCCTCCATCCGCAGGGCCGGCCGGACCTCGACCCGCAGGCGCGCCTCCTCGTCGCCCGCGTTGGCGAAGGAGTGCATGACGCCGGGCTGCACCTCGACGACGTCGCCCGGCCCGGCGATGACCGTGCGCAGGCCGACGCGGAAGCGCATCCGCCCGGCGGTGACCGCGAAGCGCTCGGTCTGGATCGGGTGGACGTGCGGGATCGGGACCGCGCCGCCGGGGCGCAGCGCGAAGTCGAAGGCGAGCAGCTCGCCGCCGCTCGACGCGGCGGTCTCGACGAACGTGAAGCGCTCTCCGGTGACGGGGTTCTCGAGCGTCTGGCCCGGGGTGATCATGGTGGGGGTCCTTTCGTCCGCCGTGCTCATGGCCGACATTCAACGCCCGTGGATCGAGACGGTCCATAGCCATGACGCGCAATGTCATGCGCGAGCGTCTACGCTTCGCCCATGGACGCGATCGCCGGCCTCCTCGACGGACCCCGCGCGCGGGAGGCGTTCCTCCTGCGCTCGAGCCTCGACCCGCCGTGGTCGCTGCGCATCCGCGACGAGGCTCCGCTGACCGTGCTGTCGCTGGTCCGCGGCGAGGCGTGGGCGCTGCGCGACGGCGAGGACCCGGTCGCCCTGCGCGCCGGCGACGTCGCCGTCTTCCGCGGCCCCGAGCCCTACACCGTCGCCGACGACCCGGCCACCGCGCCGCAGATCGCGATCGAGCCCGGCCAGGAGTGCCGCGTGCTCGTCCCGGGCGCGGAGAAGCTGCTCGAGACGTTCAGTGTCGGCGTGCGCAACTGGGGCAACGCGGTCGACGGCGCGACCGTGATGCTCACCGGGACCTACACGCTCGACGGCGAGGTCAGCGCCCGCCTGCTGCGCGCGCTGCCGCCGCTGGTCGTGCTGCGCGAGGGCGAGTGGAGCTGCCCGGTCGTCCCGCTCCTGGCCGACGAGATCGGCAAGGACGAGCCCGGGCAGGAGGCCGTGCTCGACCGGCTGCTCGACCTGCTGCTGATCGCGGTCCTGCGCGCGTGGTTCGCGCGGCCCGACAACGGCTCGCCCGAGTGGTACCGCGCGTACGGCGACCCGGTCGTCGGCCACGCGCTGCGCCTGCTGCACAACAACCCCGCCCACCCGTGGACGGTCGCCGAGCTCGCGCACGAGACCGGCGCGTCGCGGGCCGCGCTCGCGCGGCGGTTCACGGACCTCGTCGGCGAGCCGCCGATGGCGTTCCTGACGAGCTGGCGCATCGCGCTCGCGGCCGACCTGCTGCTCGAGCCGGACGCGACCCTCGGCTCGGTGGCCGAGCGCGTCGGCTACGGCAGCCCGTTCGCCCTGAGCACCGCCTTCAAGCGCCTGCGCGGGGTGAGCCCGCAGGCGCACCGGCGGGCGGCGCGCGCGGGCGCGGACGTCGCGGCCGAGACCCGCCGCACCGCCTAGCGCGGGCCCGCCGCGGCCGGGCGCTACCGTCGCACGTATGACCCTTCCGCTCACCACCCGCACCGACATCACCCTCGAAGCGGTCCGGCGGGTGGCCTGGGAGGGCGAGGGCGTCGCACTCACGCCCGAGGCGCTCGCGCGGATGGACGACGCGCACGCGAGCTTCATGGCGCTCGTCGAGGCCCGCATCGCGGCCGACCCGGGCGCGCTGATCTACGGCACCACGACGGCTCCCGGCGACGGCGCCGCGGTCGCGCTGACGGCCGAGGCGGCGGCGCGGCGGCCGACCCGGCTGTGGACGGCCCATGCCTTCGGCGAGCCGTTCCCCGACCGCGTCGTGCGCGGGATCGTGCTCGCGCGGCTGGCCAATTTCGTCGACGGGCACGCCGCGGTGCGCGCGGACACCGCGCGCCAGGTCGTCGCGATGCTCGACGCGCCGCTGCCGGAGGTCCCGAGCCAGGGCAACGGCGGCTCCGGCGAGATCGTCGCGCTCGGCCGCCTGTTCTACGACCTCAGCGCCCGCCTCGACCTCAAGCCCAAGGAGCGCATGGCGCTCATCAACGGCTCGCCGTGCGCGGCCGCCCTCGTGGCCGACGTCGCGCTCGCCGGCCAGGCGCGGCTGCGGCTCGCCGAGAGCGTCCTCGCGCTGGCGGTCGAGGCCGCGCGTGCGCCGCTCGAGGCCTACTCGCCCGACCTCGAGCCGCTCTGGGACGACGAGCACGAGACCGCCGCGCTCGTGTCGTTGCGCGCGCTGCTCGACGGCGGCGCGCCCGACCGCCAGGCGCACCAGGGCGCGGTCAGCTTCCGCATCCTCCCGCGTGTGCTCGGCCAGTTGCGCCGCGCGCAGGCCGAGGCCGAGGCGGCGGCGACGGTGTCGCTGCGCTCCGTGAGCGACAACCCGGTCTACATCCTCCCCGACGCCGAGCGCCCGCTCGGCGACGTCATCTCGACCGGCGGCTACCACAACGCCCGCTCGCCCGCCGCGATGGACGCGATCGGGCGCGTGTGGGCCGACCTGTCCCAGCTCGCCCAGCGCCTGACCGACAAGCTCCTGCAGCACCCGGCGACGGCGCCGCTGCTCGCCCGCGACGAGTGGACCATGAAGCCGTTCCACATGGTCCAGACGGGCTGGGCCGAGGAGGCGCGCGCGCTCGCGGGGCCGACGCTGCTCTCGCTCGGCGGCTTCGGCCAGAACGACGTGCCCTCGATGGGGTTCCTCGCCTGGCGGCGGGCCGACGCGATCGGCCGCTGCCTGGACGCCGGCCTCGCGATCCTCGCCGCGCTGGGCGCCCAGGCCCTGCACGCGGCAGGCCAGGCCCCGCCGCCCGCGCTGGCCGCGCTCGTCGACGACATCCGCGAGGCCTTCCCGCCGGTCGACGAGGTCCGCCCGCTCGGCCCGGACGGCGACGCGCTCACGGCGGCGTTCGGGCGTCTGGTGTTCGCGGGGCCGGTGGCGGCGGCGGGGGTGGGCGGGAGGCGGTAGTGGTGGCGTTCCGCTCATGACGCGCGCGGTCAGTGAGCGAGCGCCGTGGCGTGCGATTCAGACCTACTGATGCGCCTTCTGTGCGCCTGGCAGACAGAACGCGCATCAGCCCGCGATCCCCCCACGCCACGACCGGACCCTCAGCCCGCGACCGCCGCCCCCGCCCCGACCCCCTCGGCCGGCGCCCCGGCGATCGTCGCGTCGATCACCGCCACCGTCCGCGCCCCGGAGCCCCGCCGCAGGCGGCCGAAGGCCTCCTCGATCCCGTCGAGGTCGGTGAGGTGCGAGACGGCGTCGGCGACCTCGAGGCGGCCGTCGGCCAGGAGGCGGCCGAGCCGGGCGATCTCCACCGTCGCGTTGCCCGAGCCGTAGTAGCTGCCGCGCAGCGCCTTCTCCGACAGCAGTTCGAGCGCCGGGACGCGGGCCTCGGCGCCGCGCGGGGCGATGCCGACCACGATCGCCGTCGCGCCCGGGCGGATCACGTCCCAGGCGAGCCGGATCGTCGCCGGCGAGCCGACGGCCTCGAGGGCGTGGTCCACGCCGCCGGGGACGAGCGCGAGCACGGCGGCGCGCGGGTCCTCGACCGACGCGTCGACGGTGTCCGTCGCGCCCCGCGCGCGGGCGAGGGCGAGCTTCTCGGCGTCCCGGTCGACCGCGACGATGCGCCCGGCGCCCGCCATCCGCGCCGCGGCGACGATCTGCTGGCCGATCCCGCCGCACCCGATCACGCACACGCTCTCGCCCAGCGCGACCCGCGCGGCGTTGCGGACCGCGCCGAACCCGGTGACGACGGCGCAGCCGAGCAGCGCCGCCTGCCACAGCGGCAGCTCGGGCGGGATGGGAACGGCGCTCGCGGCCGGCACGACGCAGCGCTCGGCAAAACACGAGACGAAGTTGAAGTGGCGGATGTCGCGGCCGTCGGCGAGGTGCAGCCGGGTCGTGCCGTCGAGCATCGTCCCCGCCCACGCGTTCGCCCCCGCGACCTCGCAGAGGTTGAAGCGCCCCGCCGCGCACGCCGGGCACGACCGGCACGGCGGGACGAAGCAGAACGCGACCGGGTCGCCGGGCACGACGGTGTCGACCCCGGGCCCGACCGCCTCGACGACGCCCGCGCCCTCGTGGCCGAGGATCGTCGGCCAGCGGCCGTCGCCCAGGTCGCCGTCGGCGAGGCGGACGTCCGAGTGGCAGACGCCGGCGGCCGCGACGCGCACGAGCACCTCGCCCGCCCGCGGCGGGTCGAGCGTGACGGTCTCCACGCGCAGCGGCGTGTTGCCCTCGTGCAGGACGGCGGCGCGGATCTCCATCAGGCGACGCGGTGCGCCTCGAGCGCGTCGAGGTCGGGCAGGACCCCGAGGCCGGGCCCGGGCGGGGGCGTCACCGTCCCGTCCGCGGCGATCTCGAGCCGCGCATCGCCCAGCAGCCAGTCGCGCCGGGCGGAGGTCCAGCCGGGCGGGTCGAGCGGCACCTCGAGGTACGGGCAGGTCGAGACGGCCGTCGCGAGATGCAGGTTCGCCAGCAGGCCGAAGCCGTTGGTCCACGTGTGGGGCGAGAACGCGCGGCCGCAGAGGTCGGCGAGCGCCGCGATCCGCCGGCAGCCGCCGAGGCCGCCCGCGAGGACGACGTCGGGCTGCACGACGTCGACGCCGCCCCGCAGGATGAGGTCGCGCGCCTCGAAGAGCCCGCGCACCATCTCGCCCGCCGCGATCCGCAGCGCGGTGCGCCGGCGCAGCAGCGCGTAGCCCTCGACGTCGTCGGTGCGCAGCGGCTCCTCGAGCCAGTACACGCCGAGCGGCTCGAGCGCCCGCGCGGCCTGGGTCGCGGTCGCGACGTCCCAGCGCGCCGACCGGTCGCCGGCCATCCGCCAGCCCTGGTTGGCGTCGACCATGATCTCGACGTCGCCCCCGACCGCGCCGCGCACGGCCTCGACGACCTCGACGTCGCGACGCCAGTCGGCGTGGTGGAAGCGCAGCTTCACGGCCCGGACGCCCTGGTCGCGCAGCGCGACGACGCGCGCCGCGCGCTCCTCCGGCGCGACCGCCTCGCCCGTCGACACGTACGCCAGCAGCCGCTCCGAGCGACCGCCGAGCAGCCGCCACAGCGGCTGGCCGACGAGCCGGCCGACGAGGTCCCAGATCGCGACCTCGACCGTCCACGGCCGCCCGCCGTGGAAGTCGACCGTCTCGAGGATCTCGCGCACCGCCTCGGTCCGCATCGGGTCCACGCCGACGAGCAGCCGCTCGAGCAGCGCGACGTCGGGCAGCGCGTCGCCGCTCGCGTAGCCCGCGACGCCGTCCTCGGAGCGCACGATCACGAGCGTCTCCTCGACCGTCGCGCGCGGCGTCGGGTCCCACGCCGCCCGGAACGGCGGATCCAGGTCCCGCGCGTAGCGGCGCACCTCGATCCCCGCGATCGGGCTCACGACCGTGTCGGTCGCGACCGGCGGCGGGACGACCGCGCGGGCGCTCACGCCGCCACTCCGTCGAGCTCGATCACGATCCGGCCGGGGTTGCCGCCGCGCAGGAGACCGAACGCGTCGCCGACGGCCTCGAGCGGCATCCGCGCGGTGATCAGCCGGTCGAGCGGCAGGCGGCCGCGAGCGTAGAGGCGCAGCAGCTCGGGGAAGTCGCGCTCGGGCCGCGCCGAGCCGTAGATCGAGCCGAGGACCCGGCGCTCGAGGCGCGGGATCGAGAGCGCCGGGAGCGTGATCTCGGCGCCGGCCGCCGGGATCCCGACGAGCACCGCCGCGCCCCGCGCCCGCGTCGACAGGAACGCGGCCCGCGCGGCCTCGGTCCGCCCCGTGGCCTCGATCGCGTAGTCGACCCCGCCGCCCGCCGCGGCGAAGACGCGGTCGGCCGTCTCGTCCGGCCCGTCGGCCCACTCGACGGCGTGGGTCGCCCCGAGCGCGAGCGCCGTCTCGAGCTTCGCCGGCGCGACGTCGACCGCGACGATCGGGTCGGCGCCGACCGCGAGCGCTCCGAGGATCGCGCTCAGGCCCACGCCGCCGCAGCCGAACACGGCGACGCGGTCGCCGGGACGCACGTTCGCCGTGCGCCAGACCGCGCCGGTCCCGGTCGTGACCGCGCAGCCGACGAGCGCCGCGACGTCGAACGGCACGCCGTCGGGCATCGGGATGCAGCAGCGCGCGGGGACGACGGCGCGCTCGGCGAACGTCGACAGCAGCGAGTAGTGGTAGACGGCGTCGCCGTCGCGCGAAAGGCGCGGCGTGCCGTCGAGCAGCCCGCCCGCGTCCATCGCGGCCCAGGCCGAGGTGCACAGATGCGCGAGGCCGCGCCCGCACTCCTCGCAGACGCCGCAGGCCGGCAGCCACGAGAGCAGCACGCGCGTCCCGGGCCGCAGGCCGACGCCCTCGCCGACCGCCTCGACCACGCCGGCGCCCTCGTGCCCGAGGACGGCGGGGCAGCGCGTCTCGGCCGTGCCGTCCATCGCGTTGAGGTCCGAATGGCAGACGCCGCCCGCGTGGAGGCGCACGAGCACCTCGCCCGGCCCCGGCGGGGCCAGATCCAGCTCGACGACCTCGAGCGGCGCCCCGGTGCGCTCCAGGACCGCGGCGCGAACCCTCAGGGCGCGCCCTCCTCCGCGGGCTCCCCGGCGTCGGCCGGGCCGTCCGCGGCCACGGCGGCGGGCGCGTGCCCGTTCGTCCGCGCGGGCGGGACGGTCTTCTGCATCTCGCGGAGGTCCTCGATCGAGTGGTGGCAGCGCCACAGGTGATCGGGCTCGACCTCGCGCAGCGGCGGCTCTTCCGTCTTGCAGATGTCGCCGATGAACCGCGGGCAGCGGGTGTGGAAGACGCAGCCCGACGGCGGGTCGGCGTGGCTGGGGATCTCGCCTTCGAGCCGGATCCGCGGCCGCTCCAGGCCGTCGATCTGCGGCACCGACGACAGCAGCGCCTCGGTGTACGGATGATGCGGCGCGGTGAAGACGGTCTCGGCCTCGCCGAGCTCCATCACGCGCCCGAGGTAGAGCACCGCGATGCGGTCCGACAGGTAGCGGACGACCGCGAGGTCGTGCGAGATGAACAGGTAGCTGACGCCCTTGTCCGCCTGCAGCTCGGCGAGCAGGTTGAGGATCGCCGCCTGCACGGAGACGTCGAGGGCCGAGGTCGGCTCGTCGCAGACGACCACGCGGGGATCGCCCGCGAACGCCCGCGCGATCGCGACGCGCTGCTTGAGCCCGCCGGAGAGCTGGGCCGGGCGCGAGTTGATCAGGCGCACGTCGAAGCGCACCGACTGCGCCAGCTGGCCGAGGTGGTGCTCGCGCTCCTCCTTGCGGTCGCCGCGGAGCTTGGTCAGCGCACGACTGAGGATCCGGTGCACCGAGAAGCGCCGGTTCAGGGCCGAGTCCGGGTTCTGGAAGACGATCTGCACCGCGGCGACCTGATCGGTGTTGCGCTTGCCGATCCCCGGCGCGAGCGGGTGGCCGTCGAGCTCGATCACGGAGCCCTGGTCGGCCGCGGTCAGGCCGAGCAGCGCGCGGGCGAGCGTCGTCTTGCCGCTGCCGGACTCGCCGACGAGGCCGAGCGTCTCCCCGCGCCGCAGCATGAGCGAGACGTCGTCGACCGCCCGGACCTCGTGACCCTCCTGGTGGAAGGTCTTGCGCATGCCCTCGGTGCGGATGACGGGCTCGGACTCCGCGTCGACCGTGCTCTGCAGACCCGCGGCGGGCGCCGCGCGCGGCAGCTCGTGGGCCTGCTCCCAGAAGTGGCAGCGGCTGTGCCGGCCGTTGCCGATCTCGTGGAACGGCGGCTCCTCGGTGCTGCAGATGTCCTGGGCCATCGCGCACCGGTCGACGAACACGCACGCCGGAAGGTCCGCGCCGAGCTGCGGGAGGAAGCCCGGGATCGTGTCGAGCCGCTCGCGGTCCTTGCGCACGCCACCGCGCGGCAGGCAGCGCAGCAGGCCGACGGCGTACGGGTGGCGCGGGTCGTCGAAGACCTGCTGGACCGGGCCCTCCTCGACCAGCCGGCCGGCGTACAGGACGCCGACGCGGTCGCACATCTTCGTGATGACGTCGAGGTTGTGGGAGATGAACAGGACCGTCGTGCCGAACTCGGCGCGGAGCGCGGTGACGAGATCGAGCACCTCGGCCTCGACCGTCGCGTCGAGGCCGGTCGTCGGCTCGTCGAGGATCAGCAGCGTCGGGTCCTTCGCCAGCGCCATCGCGATCACGACGCGCTGCTGCATGCCGCCCGACAGCTGGTGCGGGTAGCGGCGCATGACGCGGCTCGGGTCCGAGATCTGGACCTTGCGCAGCATGCCCTGGGCCCGCTCGAGCGCCTCGTCCTCCTCGACGCCGGCGATCGTGTACGTCTCGGCCACCTGGTCGCCGACGCGGATCGTCGGGTTCAGCGCGCCGCCGGGGTTCTGGTAGACCATCGACACGCGCCGGCTGCGCATCTTGCGCACGTCGGCCTCGCTCATGTCGAGCAGGTCCTCGCCCGCGACGGAGATCGAGCCGGAGCTCACGCGGCCGTTGCGCGGCAGGTAGCGGACGATGGCGTAGGCCGCCGTCGACTTGCCGCAGCCGGACTCGCCGACGAGCCCGTAGGCCTCGCCCTCGGCGATCTGGAACGTCACGCCGCGCAGGACGGGGCGCCAGATGCCGCGGACGCGGTAGGCGACCTCGAGGTCGCGCAGGTCGAGGGCGGGGGGTGCGGCGACGGTGCTCATCGCCCCTCGAACGCCTGGGTCAGGCCGTCGGCCATGAGGTTCACTCCGATGACGAGGATCGCGATGGCGGCCGCGGGGAACAGCACCGGCCACCAGAAGCCGCCGCTGATCAGGCCGTAGTGCTCGAAGACCTGCAGGCCCCAGTCCGGCGACGGCGGCTGGACGCCGAGGCCGAGGAAGCTCAGGGTCGCGACGACGAAGACCGCGTAGCCGAGGCGCACGGTGAACTCGACGATCACCGGCCCCATCACGTTCGGCAGGATCTCCGCGAACAGGATGTACGGCGTCTTCTCGTTGCGCAATCGCGCCGCGCTGACGTACTCGAGCTCGCGCTCGCTCAGCACGGCGGCCCGCACCGTCCGGGCGATGACCGGGGCGAACACAAAGCCGACGACGAAGATGATCGTGAGGTTCGACGGTCCGAGCGAGACGATCGCCATGACCGCGACGAGCACGACCGGCAGCGCGAGCACCGTCTCGATGAGGCGGCTCAGCACGTCGTCGACGGGGCCCTTGAAGTAGCCCGTCACGAGCCCGAGGGCGGTGCCGAGGACCGTGCCGAGCAGCGTGGCCGCGGGCGCGATGATCATGATGTCGCGCGAGCCGACGATGACCCGCGAGAACACGTCGCGGCCGAGCCGGTCCGTGCCGAACCAGTTGTCCGCGTTCGGGGCGGTCAGCGCGTTGAGCGGGTTGGACGCGAGCGGGTCCTGGAGCACGAGCAGCTCGCCGAAGATCGCGCACAGCACCCAGAAGCCGACGATGATCGCGCCCGCGATGAACGACTTCGAGTGGACGAGGACCTGGAGGCGCTCGCGGCGCGCCATCTTCGCGTCGTCGCGCGGCGGCCCGACCGTGACGGCGACGTCGCCGAGCGGGTCGATCGCGGAGGGAGGCGGGGCGCCGGCGCTCATTCCGCCGCCCCCAGTCGCACGCGCGGGTTGAGGACGGAGTACAGGATGTCCGCCACCAACGTCGAGACGAGGAAGACGACGCCCACGACGAGCACTGCGGCCTCGAGCGCCGGGAAGTCCTTCTGCGTCGCCGCGCGGAAGATCATCTGGCCGATCCCCTGGTAGTTGAAGATGAGCTCGATCACCACGAGACCGCCCATGAGGTAGCCGACCTGCGTCGCGATGACCGCGATCGTCGGCAGGAGCGAGTTGCGCAGCACGTGGCGCCAGAGCACCGTGCGTTGCGGCAACCCCTTGATCACCGCTGTTCGCGTGTAGTCCGCGTCGAGCGACTCGATCGTGCCCGCGCGCGCCATGCGCGCGATGTAGCCGAACAGCACGAACACGAGGCAGAACGACGGCAGCAGGAGGTACTTGATCTGCGTCAGCGGTCCTGAGCCGTCGGGCCACGCGGCCGTCGACGGGAAGATCCCGAGGCCGAGCGAGAACACGATCAGCAGCACGACCGCCCAGACGAAGTCCGGGACCGCCGTCGCCGACAGGCCCCCGACCGTGATCACGCGGTCGCGCGTGCTGCCCTCCTTCAGCGCCGCGATGACCCCGCCGAGGATCGACAGCGGCACGACGATGATGAACGCGAGGATCGCGAGCTTCGCCGAGTGCCCGAGCGCGGGCCAGAGGACGTCCGAGATGGGCTGCCGGGTCGACACGGAGCGCCCCATGTCGCCCGTCAGGTAGCCCTTCATCTGGTCGAAGTACTGCGTGATGATCGGCTGGTCCGTGCCGAGCGTGTGGTTGAGGTCGTCGACGGCCTTCTGCGACGCGAACGGGCCGAGGACCCGCCGCGCCACGTTCCCTGGCAGCACGTTCGCCATGAAGAAGACGAGGATGCTGAGCAGCCACAGCGTGATCAGGCCGAGGCCGATCCGCTTGAGGATGAACCTGGTCATGGCGGGTCCGGCCGATCCGCTCAGGCCGCCGTCGTGAAGCCGGCCTTCGTGATGTCGTAGTGGCCCATGGCGGACACCTCCACGTTGCCGACGTTCTTTCTCGTCCCCGTGAGGAAGAAGTAGAAGTAGGTGTAGAGGTTCGGCGTCTCGTCGAGGAGGAGCTCCTGGATCTTCTTCGCCGCACCCCGCTGCGCGTTCAGGTCGAGCGCCGCGACGTAGTCCTTGAACAGACTGTCGAACGTCTCGTTCTTGAAGTGCGCCGCGTTCCACACGCCCTTGCTCTGCAGCTGCGCGGCGAGGAACACGTTCGGCACGCCGCGGTGGCCGTAGTCGGTGATGCCGATGGTCGAGTCCAGCCACGGCGACTTGCCGAAGACCGCGTCGCCGTAGTACGTGCCCGCGGGCGTGACGTTCGGCTTGAGCTTCAGGCCGATCTTCGCCGCGTCGTTCTGCAGCAGCTGGGCGAGGTCGGGCAGCTCGAAGCCGTCCCACGTGTCGATCGTGGCTGACGCGCTGGTGACGCCGGCCTGCTGCATGAGCGCCTTGGCCTTCTCGAGGTCCTGCTTGCGCTGGGCGACGCTCTTGTCCGTCGACGGGAACACCGGCGCGAACGGGCTGTCGTTGCCGAAGTCCGACTTGCCGGCCATGAGGCCGTTGACGAGCGCCGGGCGATCGACCGCGAGCGCCAGGGCCTGGCGGACCCGCTTGTCGTCGAACGGCTTCTTGTCGTTGCGCAGGTGGATCTCGCGGTGGACGGACGCGCGCAGCTCGATGACCGTGACGTTCGGGTCGTTGAGCAGCGCCTTGCCGCCGGTCGGCGAGAAGTGGACGAGGACGTCGACGTCACCCGACTGGAGGGCCAGGACCTGCGCCTGCTCCTTGGGGTAGAACTTGACCTGCTGGCGGTCGAGCTTCGGGATCCGCGTCTTGTCCCAGTAGTCGGGGTTCTTGACGTAGGAGACGCCCGAGTTCGCGGTGTAGCGCTCGAGCTTCCACGGGCCGGTGCCCGGGAACGTCTTCTCCCACGACCCGCTCAGGTCCTTCGGCACGATGATCGCGTTGTAGTTGTCCGAGCTCAGCATGTACGGGAAGTTGCCGTTCGGCGAGTCGAGCTCGAACTCCACGGTGCTCGCGTCCGTCGCCTTGGCCGAGTCCTTCGAGAGCACGCCGGCGAACGTCGACAGCGCGTTCGAGCCGTTCTTCGGGTCCGAGAGCGCGTTGATCGACGAGGCGACGTCCTCGGCGGTCATGGTCGAGCCGTCGTGGAACTTGACGCCCTGGCGGATCTTGAACGTCCACACGCTGCCGTCGGAGTTCGGCTTCCAGCTCTCGGCCAGGCGTGGCTGGAGCTGCAGCTTGCTGTTCGACCAGGCGAGGAACTCGCCCGACTGCGACATCACGCCGAGGCCGCCCTCGTCGGCGACCTTGATCGGGTCGATCTCGGTCGACGGGCCGGGCGACATGCCGAGCTTCAGGGTCCCGCCCGGCTTGACCTCGACCTGCTTGCCGCCGGCCTTGACCGCGGTGTCGGCGCCTCCGCCGCCTCCGCCGCCGCCCTTGTCACCGGTGCCGCACGCCGCCGCCAGGAAGCTGACGAGCGGCACCGACATGCCGATCACCGTTCCCCGCCGGACGAACTCGCGCCGGTTGATGTGGCCGGACTTGTACTCGTCGATGAGGTGGTTCTGAAGTTCGCTGCTCTGTGCGCGGATCGCGTCGACCCGCCGCGTGTGCTCGCGGCTCACTAATGCTCCTCCGTCCCGGGATCCCAGAAGCCCTGTGCAGACCGGTCCCTCGCTGCCCGCCGCTGAGGGGCGGGCGACGTCCTGGTGCGCGTCGGCTCGGCAGCGGACAATGAGTAGACCAGGTGTTGCAGATGGACTAGCGTTCCAGAAGCAGAACGCGAGCCGACCCTACCGTCGTGTTCACAGAGGGTCAAGGACTCGCGGCCGACCCTCTCACACCCACCCCGCGGAGCGCTACTGGATGACGCCGGAGACGGACATCGACGGCCGGATCGGCCAGGGCTGGGGCGGCGTCTCGCCCAACGGCGCGCACGTGAACGTCGTGCTCGGCCGGCGCGGGAGCCCCACCGCCGCGGCGCTCATGACGACGTTCACCGCGCCGTCGCCGGGCCATACGCCGGTGCTCGTCTGCGTCGGGGCCGACCAGCCCTCCTACGAGGCCGTCGTGCCGCCCACGATCATGATGAACAAGGCGACCACGACGACCGAGCGCCATCAGACGATGACGTTCGGTGCGGCCCAACTCGGCATCGGCCAGGGCGTGCTCGACGCGGTCGCCGACGGCCTGCTCTCAGGCGACCAGGACACGGTCGTGTTCGTCGCGATCTGGATCGACGAGGCGGCCGCGGACGAGACGGCACTGCGGGAGGCGGCGCGCGCCGCGACGCGCGCCGGCGTGGAGGACGCGGCCGGCGGGCCGATGCGGGCGGCGGTCGACCGGCTGGTCGCCGAGCGCGACGCGCTGCGCAACCCCTTCTACGGCGGCGAGTAGCGCCTCGCGGCGATCTCGCCCGCGGATCGTCGTTCTGGCAGCAGAACGCTCGGCAAGGTAACGTCGGCCGGCACGGAACCGTCGAGCCGGCGAACGCGAGCGTTGGTGATCCATGGCCGATCAGACAGCCCCTACCGAGCGAGACGGCGCGCCGCGCGCCGCCGTGCGCAACGGCCGGCCGGCGCGCTCGCCGGGGGTCCACGCGGCGCTCAGCGTGATGGAGCTGATCGTCTCCGAAGGGCACCTCGCGCTCGGCGACCTCGCCCGCGAGCTGCAGCTGCCCAAGAGCACGCTCCACCGGATCTGCGCGATCCTCGTCGAGCGCGGGTGGGCGCTGCGCGACGAGGGGGGCCGCTACGAGCCGGGGGTCCGCGCGATCGGGATCGGCAGCCGCGCCGCCGAGTTGCCGATCGTCACCGGCTTCCGCCACGCCGTCGCCGGCCTCATGACGCGCCACGACGAGACCGTCTGCCTCGCGGTCGTGGACGGCGACGAGTCGGTCTTCGTCGCGATCGAGGAGACGACGCAGCCGGTGCGCCTGCAGACCTGGGTCGGCCGTCGCGCGCCCGTGTTCGCGTCCGCCAGCGGACGGGTGCTCCTCGCCGGCCGCTCGCCCGAGGCGATCGCCGCCGAGTTCGGCGGCCGCGCGCTCGTGACGCCGACCGGCCGCCGGTTGCGGACGGTGAGCGAGCTGCAGGAGATCCTCGCGCGCGTGCGCGCGGACGGCTACGCCGAGAACCACGAGGAGACCGCGGCGGGGCTGTACACCGCCTCGGTCCCGATCCACAACGAGCGCGGTACGGTGCTCGCAGCCATGACGATGTGCGTTCCCACCTCCCGTATGGACCCCGCCCGCCGGGACCACATCCTGTCCGACCTGATCGCCGCCGGCGAGGCGCTCTCGCGCGACGTCGCCTGGCTGCCGTCCTTCAACGCCAAGCGCCGGTGACGGGCCCGGGTGGGTCGAACGGCGCCGGCGGCGCCGGCGAGCGCGTCGAGCCGCCGCGCATGGGGGCGCTCCTCGCGGCTCCGCCGACGGCGCCGGGCCGGCTCTGGCTGACGAACGCGCGGCTCTTCGACGGGACGGGTGCGCCGGTGCGCGAGGGCGCAGCCGTGTTGGTCGAGGACGGCGTGGTCGCGGCCGTCGGCAGCGCCGGCGACGGGGCGCCCGAGGGCGCGCGCGTGATCGACCTCGGCGGCCGGACGCTGCTGCCCGGCCTCATCGACGCCCACGCCCACGTCTACCCGCACGTCCCCGAGCCCGCCCCGGGCGCCGAGCCGATGTGGCCGGGGACGGGCGCGCACTTCCTCGCCGCCGACCTGCGCGAGGCCCTGCGCATGGGGATCACGACGATCCGCGACGTCGGCTCCTACTACGACATCGTCTTCGAGGTCCGCCAGGCGATCCGCTACGGCGCGATGCGCGGCCCGCGGCTGCTCACCTGCGGGCGGATCATCTCGGCGACCGCGCCCGGCGGCCGCTGGTTCACCGGCATGTACCGCGAGGCCGACGGCGCCGACGACGTGCGCCGCGCGGTCCGCGAGCAGATCCGCCGCGGCGCGGACTTCGTCAAGGTGATGACGACCGGCGCCCGGAGCGTCGAGCTCGAGGACCCGAACCCCGCGCAGATGACGCGCGAGGAGATCGCCACGATCGTCGACGAGGCCCATCGCATGGGCTACCGGGTCGCCGCGCACGCCGAGGGCCTCGAGGGCACCGAGATCGCGATCGAGACCGGCATCGACACGATCGAGCACGGCATGTACCTCAACCAGCGTCCGGATCTGCTGGAGCGCATGGCGGCCTCCGGCCAGGTGTTGGTGCCGACGCTGGGCTGCTTCTACGGCGTCGCCGGCGACGCCGCCCCTGGCGCGGGCCCGGACGGCGCCGAGCGCCACGGGTCTCACCCGCCACCGACGTGGTCGGGAATGCTGGTCGACCTCGCGCTCCACAACCTCGCGCAAGCGGACCTGACCCTGCGGGCGGCGAACGCCGCCGGCGTGGCGATCGCGACCGGCCACGACTGGGCGCCGATCCACGACCTCGGCATCGAGATCGTCCGGATGGTCCACCACGGGTTGTCTTCAGCCGAGGCGCTCGTGGCGTCGACGGCGACCGCGGCGGCCGCGTTGGGGATCGGCGATCAGGTCGGAACGATCGTGCCGGGCCGTCTTGCGGATCTTCTCGTGGTCGACGGCGATCCGTTGGAGCGTGTCGGGGTCCTGCGCGACCGGGACGCGATCTGGCTGGTGGTGCAGTCCGGGGCGCTGGCGGCCGGGGTCGCCTTGGAGCGGGATCCGGTGGCGGGGGACCGGTTGGCGGTGGACGCTCCGGCCTGAACGCTGACGCGTGCCCGCCGTGGCCTCAGGCCAGGAACACGACGGCGACCTCGTGTGAGGTGCGGGTCACGGTCACCATCGGTCGTGCGGTCCGCGGAGGCAATCTCATTCCACGATCTTCCAGAAGGAGTCCTTGCGGCTGATCTTGCCGTCGGTGAGCTCGAACAGGTCGCAACCGCGGACCTCGATGGGCTCGCCGCCTGTTCGGGTGCCACGGATCGTCCACTCGGAGACCGCGCGCTCACCGCATATCCAGTGGCGGTCGTCGCCGTAGTGGATGTCCGGGATCCCGTCGAACCTCGCCTGGATCGCCGCCCGGACCTCCGACTTGCCGACCAGACGCTGCCCTCCGGGCGCCGGTCCGCGCGGCATGTCCATCACACACTCATCGGCGAAGAACGACATGATCGCGTCGACATCGTGCGCGTTGAACGCATCGAGGAACGCCTGCAACCGCGCCTCTTTATCAGGATGGGTCATGAGGTCGTCTCCTGGCCGGGACCGGCGGAGGAGTCAGCCGCCGGCGCGAACCTCGTTGCTCATCGCCTTGATCCGCCCGCGCGCGCTCGAGGACTCCGACGCCGGATGGAGATGCCCGGCCTTGCCCAGTCCGTGCGGCGGCATGTTCCCGTAGACGGCCTCGTACTGGCCGGCCCGGATCAGGTACGTCTCGTGCCAGATGCCGGTGCGGCTGCTTCGTCCGACCCGCCGCCAGTACTGGCGCCACACCTCGAGATGCGGGTCGTCCTTGTCCTTGGCGAACGCCTCGAGCTGCTCGAACGATCGCCAGTACTGCACGATCGTCGGGATGCCCATCTCGTAGGCGAGGAGCCCCTTCTCGGGGTGGGCGACGAGATGGTCCAGCATGTGCTTCATCCCGCGCCGGCCGCCCAGATCGACCAGGCTGCGCGCGAATTGCAGCTTGTTGTTGAACCGGGCGCCGATGAGAAACACGACGAAGTCGCCGTCGACATCGACGGTCATCCGCCTGCCGGCCACGTCGCTCATGGTCTTCGCCCCCTTGCTGCTCGGCTTGCGGGCCGATCCTAACTCCCGCGCCGCCCCCAGAACCCGTCGGGCGCGAACAACTCGTCCACGCACTCGTCCAGGATCCCGGCCTGGTTGCAGAGGTCGAGGACCGTGAAGCGGCGGCGGATCATCTGGGCGCGGCGGTAGGTCGCGCGGAAGCGGTCGACGTCGAGGCCGATGTCCGACGGCGACGTCGGCGCCCCGGCCGCCGCGAGCCGGTCGCGGATCTCGGACGCCGGCAGGAGCTGCTCGGACAACCGCTCGCGCAGCTCAGGCCAGCGCTCGGTCAACAGCGTCAACCGCGCCCGCAGCTCATCCGCCGACACGTACTTCGCCTTGGTCTCCTCGACCGCCGCCTCGTCCAACCCCGGCTCGGTGTGCTCGGAACGGACGTGCCGCTCGACCTCGTCCCACGCAGGCCACGCGGCGACCGCCGCGTCGACGTCAAGCGCAGACAGATCCCGCGCCAGCACGCGCTCGTACAACGCGGACGTCGCGATCGACCCGAGGCCGACCTTGAAGCCGTGCGACAGCGGCGGGTCGTCGTCCTGGCCGAGGTGCTCCATCTCCCACAGGTGGCTGAACTGGTGCTCGGCGCCCGAGGCAGGGCGCGAGGACGAGGCCGACTGCATCGCGAGGCCGGACATGACGAGGCCCTCGATCAGGGCGTCCATCGCGTCGGGGTCACCCGCGCGGAGCTCCGCCGGGTGGGCCGTCGCCGAGCGCAACGGGCCCTGGACGAGGTCCCAGACGGCGCGGTCGATCGGCTCGACCTCGAGGGCGTCCGCGACGATCCAGTCCGCGCCCGCCGGGATCTTCGCCAGGAGGTCGGCGTAGCCGGCGGAGGTCATCGGCGCCGGCGCGCCCGTCAACACGTCGACGTCCGCGACCACCGCGCGCGGCGCCGGGCACGTCATCGTCTGCTTGTAGCCCTCCTTCGTGATCGCCGCCCCGAAGGCCGTGTAGCCGTCCATCGAGGCTGCGGTCGCCACGCACAGGTACGGGCGCTCGAGCTCGTGGGCCGCGCGCTTGACGATGTCGTTCAGCGTCCCCGAGCCGACCGCGACCGGCGTCGCGTCGACGTCGCGCAGCGCCTCGATCAGCGTCTCGATGTTGTCGTAGCCGGCGTAGAGCGTCGGCGTCGCCGGGAAGCGGTAGGGGTCGCGCACCTCGCGGCCCGCGTCGGCCAGGCGCTCGGAGACGGCCGAGCCCGCGACGTCCCACGTGTGACCGTCCGCTACGACGATCGCCGCGCCGTCGCCGAACGCGTCGGCGAACACGTCGGCGACCTGGTCGAGGACACCCGCGCCGATGACGACGGCCTCGGTGTCCGACGCGGCCTCCAGGGCCTCGGAGATCAATCCCTCGCTCACGACGAGCCCTCCTTCGCGTCGTCCTCCGCGACGTGGCGCACGACCCGATGCGTCGTCTCCTTCGTCGCGGCGTACAGGTCCTGGTAGCGGTCGACCCAGAACTGGTACTGCTCGTGGCGCTCGGGGTCGGGCTCGATCGTGCGCTCGGTGTGGACCATCGCCTCGGCGGCGGCGGGCAGGTCGGCGTGGATCCCCGCCCCGACCGCCGCGATCATCGCCGCCCCGAGCACCGGCGCCTCGCTCACGCGCGTGAACGAGATCGGCACGTTCGAGACGTCGGCGTGCAGCTGCATCCACAGGTCGCTCGCGGCCGGCCCGCCCGACACGACGTGGTGCGTGGGGTCGAAGCCCTGCTCGCGCAGCGTGCGCAGGATGTCCTCCGTGCCGTAGCAGATGCCCTCGATGATGGCCCGGTAGACGTGGCCGGGGCCGTGGCTCAGGGACAGCCCGGACAGCACGCCGCGGGCGAGCGGGTCGGTGTGCGGCGAGCGGTTGCCCTGGAAGTGGTCGAGCACGATCAGGCCCTCCGAGCCGACCGGCACCTCGGCCGCCCACTCCCCGAGCACGTCGTAGACGTCGACCCCGCGCTTCGACGCCTCCTCCGCGGCCTCCCCGGCGAAGTGGCGCTTGAACCAGTTGACGACCGACCCGGTCGACGCCTGCCCCGCCTCGACCGTGTACTGGCCGGGGATCATCGCGTCGGTGTACGCGCCCCAGAATCCCGGGGCGTGGACGGGCTTGTCCGTCTGGGCGATGAAGACGTGCGACGAGCCGGTGATGAGCGCGACCGCCCCGGGCGCGACGACCCCGAGCCCGAGCGCGCCGGCGTAGGCGTCGACCGCGCCGACGGCGACCGGCGTGTCGGCCTTGAGCCCGAGCTCCTCGGCCACCTCGCGGCGCAGGCCGCCGACGACGGTGCCGAGGTCGGCGACCTCCTGGGGCAGCCGCTCGAGGACGTCGGCGGCGTCGAGGGCGTCGTACAGGCTCTCCGGCCAGCCGCCCTCGTCGCGGTCGAAGTAGAACTTCGCGCTCGCCATGTTGATGGAGGCGGTCCACTCGCCCGTGAGGCGATGGGTGGCCCAGTCGCCGCACTCGGTGATGTGGCGCGTCCGCTCGAAGACCTCGGGCTCCTCGTCCTTGATCCACAGCGCCTTGGGCAGGCCGAACTCGGCCGAGACGTCGCCGTGGCCGTTGTACTTCAGTGCGGGGTCGCCGGTCTCGCTCACGCGCGCGGCCTGGCCGTCGGCGCGCACGTCCATCCACATGATCGCCGGGCGCAGGTGGGCGCCGTCCTCGTCGAGCGCGACCACGGTCGAGGCGGTCGCGTCGGTCGCGATCCCGGCGATCTGCTCCGGCGCCAGGCCGCTCTCGTCCATCACCCCGCGCACCGCGCCGACGAGCGCCGACCACCATTCGTCGGGGTCCTGCTCGGCGCGTCCCGGCCGTGGGTGATCGGTCTCGAACTCGACCGCATGGAAGCCGTGCGGGTCGCCCGCGGCGTCGAACACGCCGGCGCGCACGCCGCCCGTCCCGAAGTCGATGCCCATCACGTACGTGTCGTCAGCCATGGCCTCTCCCGCGTTCTGCCCGCTTGACCGGTCGCCCCCCGACGGGGATCCTCCGGCCCATTCCCCGCCCTCGTCCCATGTTCCCGGTGCTCGCTCCGGCGACGCGGCCGGCGCCATGACGGAGCCGCCCGCGGGCCGGGGCCGCGAGCACCGTCAGCAGCTCATCGCCGACCTCGTCATCGAGCGCGGCTCGGCCACCGCGCAGGAGCTGGTCGCGGCGTTCGGCGTCAGCCTCAACACGGTCCACCGCGACCTCGACCAGCTCGCGCGGCGCGGCGTCGTGCGCAAGTTCCACGGCGGCGTGAGCGCCCAGCCATCGGGCGTGTTCGAGTCCAACGTCGCCTACCGGCTGACGCGCAACATCGCCGAGAAGCAGGCCGTCGCACGCCGCGCGGCCGCGCTGATCCAGCCCGGGATGTCGGTCATGCTCGACGACTCGACGACGACGCTGCAGCTCGCCCCGCTGCTCGCCGAGCGCGCGCCGCTCAAGGTCGTCACGAACTACCTCGAGCTCATGCAGCGCCTGCGCGGCGTCGACGGCATCAGCCTCGTGAGCCTCGGCGGCGAGTACGACCCGACCCACGACGCGTTCATCGGCGTCGCCTGCATCGACGCGATCCGCGCGCTGCGCGTCGACGCGACGTTCCTGTCGATGTCCGCGGTCTCGGGCGGCAACGCCTTCCACCAGGAGGACCACATCGTCGCGTTCAAGCGGCCGATGCTCGAGGTCGCGGCGCGGCGCTACCTGCTCCTCGACCACACGAAGCTCGGGCGCTCGGCCCTGCACCAGGTGGTTCCGCTCGCCGACTTCGACCTCGTGATCGTCGACGACGGCGCGACGCCCGAGGCGCTGGCCGACCTCGACGACCACGGCGTCCGCTACGAGGTCGCGCGCCGCTGAGCCGCTCACACGATCTGGTCCACGAGCAGGATCACGGTGTTCAGGACGAAGATCGCGATCGCGGGCGGGTCGATGTGGGTGTCGCCGTGGATGAGGAAGAGGCGCGCGGCGAGCTCGCCGACCAAGGCGCCGGCGAGGCCGGCGACCGCGCCCAGCGCCAGGGCGAGCCCGGGCGCGCCGCCCGCAGCGAGGACCGTCGTCGCCGCGACGGCCGCCGGCAGCGTCATGTGATGCGTCACCGGGCCCGGCTGGTCGAACTGCAGGAACAGCAGCGACACGGCCGAGAAGCCGAACCCGAGCGTCACGACGGTCGTCGCGAGGTCCACGCTCGTGCCCGCGATCGACGTCATCGCGTAGGCCGCGAGCGTCCCGGCCGTCAGCCCCATCGCGACCGTCATCCGCCATTCGCCCTGGTGGCGGACCCACACGGCGTCGGAGCTGATCGTGAGGCGCGGGCGATCCACCGCCTCGCCGGTCGGCTCGCCCAGCGGACCCTTCCGCCCGAACATGAACCGCACGACGAACGCCGAGATGGTGACGGTGAGGGCGATCGTGTCGGTCCACGCGATGCCGTCCGACTTCTCGAGGACGTCGGCGAGCACCTTCTGGACCACGTAGCCACCCGCGCCGAACACGGCGCCGACGAGCAGCGCGTCGGGCCGCGCCGTGCCCGCGAGCGGGGTCGCGATGTCGCGGCCGGTGTCGAGCGCCCCCCGCCGCGCGGCGTACGCGCACGCGGCGACAGCGCCGGCGAACGAGATGTGCGGGCCGAAGACCGGGCCGAACGCGATGTTCGTGAGGAAGTCGTACTTCGCCCCCGCGAGCGCGGCGGCACACCCGACGAGGACCGCGAAGCCGGTGAAGATGAAGGCGGGCTGGCCGCCGATGGCGGCGCCGAATGCCCCACCGCCCATCGCGCCGACGAGGGCAATGAGCTCGATGTCCATGCGTTGCTCTCCTCCTGGACCGTAGACGCGGGACCTTCAGGTCACTTCGCCAAATTGTCAATCAAAGATGGCGATTTCAAACGTTGATCCTGTCGTGCAGATGACAGGATCCCGAAATTCCTTGACCGAACCGCGATGGCCCCGTAGCCTCCCGGGCCGTTCCGCCCGCGTGGCGCCCGTCACGGCGGCGCGCGGCGCGTCAGGCGACGGAGGTGGTCCAGTGACGACACCGGTGTCCCCCCGCCGGCAGCACGCCAATCCCGGTCGCCGGGTTCCCGGCGGACGTCGAACGCCTCCGCAGCCGCGGTGACGCCCGACGCCGACGGCACCGACGACGTCGTCGCCCTCCCCGACCGCGAGTTCGACGTCTACGCCTTCGACCTCGACGGCACGATCTACCTCGGCGACGGTCTGCTGCCGGGGGCCAAGGAGCTCGTCGAGACGCTGCGCGACCGCGGCCACACGGTCCGCTTCCTCTCGAACAACCCGACGAAGGATCCCCGACGAGTACGCCGAGAAGCTCGACGGCCTCGGGCTGCCGACGCCGGTCGAGGAGATCGTCAACACGACCGTCACGACCACCCACTGGCTGCTCGAGCACGCGCCCGACGCCGTGGTGTATCCGATCAGCGAGGAGCCGCTCAAGCGCGCGTTCCGCGAGGCCGGCATCGCGATGTCCGAGGACCCGGCCGAGATCGACGTCGTCGTCGCGAGCTACGACCGGACCTTCGAGTACCGCAAGCTGCAGATCGCCTTCGACGCCATCTGGTTCCACCGCCGCGCGCGGCTCATCGCCACGAACCCGGACCGCTTCTGCCCGTTCCCGGGCGGGCGCGGCGAGCCCGACTGCGCGGCGATCGTCGCCGCGATCGAGGCGTGCACGGGCGCGACGTGCGAGGCGAACCTCGGCAAGCCCAACCCGGCGATGCTCCACACCGCCCTCGAGGGCCTCGACGTCGACCTCGCCGACTGCGTGATGGTCGGCGATCGCCTGCAGACCGACATCCGCATGGGCGTCGAGGCGGGGATGACCGCCGCCCTCGTCCTCACGGGCGAGACGTCGGCCGACGACGTCCGCGGCCTGGCGGCGGACGAGCGGCCGCCGATCGTCCTGGACCGCGTCGACCGGCTGCTGCCGGACCGCGGCGACTGAACACACCCGACAGGAGGAGAGAGACGAGATGGGCGCAGACGACCGGTACCTCATCGGCATCGACCTCGGGACGGAGAGCGCCCGCGCCGGGATCTTCGACCTCGAGGGCCGGGTGATCGCGACCGCGGCGACCACCTACGAGCTCACCCATCCGCGGCCGGGCTGGGCCGAGCAGGACCCGGACGAGTGGTGGTCGGCGCTCGTGACGTCGGTCCGCACCGCCATGGACGAGGCCGGGGTCGACGCCGACCGGATCGCGGGCCTGTCCGCCGACGCGACGACGTGCACGGTCGTCGCGCTCGACGACAACGGCGGCGCGCTGCGCCCCGCGATCATGTGGATGGACGTGCGCGCCTCCGACCAGGCCCGGCGCATCAGCGAGATCGACCACCCGGCGCGCAAGTACAGCGGCGGCGGGAAGGGCGCGGTCTCGGCCGAGTGGCTGCCCTCGAAGCTGCTCTGGCTGAAGGAGAAGGAGGCCGAGACGTACGAGAAGGCCGCCCACCTCGTCGACGCCCCCGACTGGGCGACGTTCCGCCTCACCGGCCGCCTCACCGCGAACCTCAACACCGCCGCGACGCGCGGCTTCCACGACGGCGACGAGGGCGGCTGGCCGACCGGCTTCTACGAGGAGATCGGGCTCGGCGACGTCTTCGACAAGCTCCCGCCCGACGTCGTCGCGCTCGGCGAGCAGGTCGAGGGCCTGAGCGACGCGGCCGCCGAGGAGCTCGGGCTGAAGCCCGGCACGCCGGTGGCCCAGGGCGGCGGCGACGCGTGGATCGGCCAGATCGGCCTCAACGTCGTGACCCCGGGCCGGATGGCGCTGATCACCGGCTCCTCGCACGTGCTCATCGGCCAGAGCGAGGACCAGATCTCGGGCGAGGGCTTCTTCGGCGCCTACACCGACGCCGTGATCCCCGGCCAGTACACGGTCGAGGGCGGCCAGGTCTCGACCGGCTCGGTCCTCAAGTGGTTCAAGGACCACTTCTTCCGCGACGCGACCCTGCGCGAGGCCGAGGAGCGCGACATGAGCCCCTACGACGTCCTCAACGAGCGGATCGCCGACATCCCGCCGGGCTCCGAGGGCCTGATCGTCAACGAGTACTGGCAGGGCAACCGGACGCCGTACACCGACCCGCTGGCCCGCGGGATCCTGTGGGGCTTCAGCCTGCACCACACGCCCGAGCACGTGTACCGCGCGATCCAGGAGGGCGTCTGCTACGGCACCGCGCACATCCTGCGGGCCATGGGCGACGCCGGCTTCGAGGTCAAGGAGTTCGTCGCCGCCGGCGGCTTCACGAACAGCCGCCAGCTCATGCAGATGCACTGCGACGTCAGCGGCGTGCCCGTGACGTTCACCGAGGTCGGCGACGCCGTCGTCCTCGGTGGGGCGATCCTCGCCGCGACCGGCGCCGGCCTGTTCGAATCGGTCCCCGAGGCGGCGGGCGAGATGGTCCGCGAGACCGACACGATCGAGCCCGACCCCGACACCCACGAGGCCTACCAGTTCTACGTCGACGCCTACGCCGAGACCTATCCCGCGCTGCGGCCGCTCATCCACCGGATGTCCGACCACGTCGCCGGGCAGGACACGGGCGAGGCGTGAAACGCGACCCCACGAAGCGACCCGAAGGAGTACGGACATGACCGCCATCGCGATCGGCGCCGACGAGGCCGGCGCCCCGCTCAAGGACCACCTCGCCAAGTACCTCGAGGAGGCGGGCTACGAGGTCAGGGACTTCGGCAACGGGACCGGCCAGGACTACCCGGACGTGGCCGCGGCGGTGGCCGAGGCCGTCGGCAACGGCGAGCACGACCGCGCGCTGCTCGTCTGCGGCACCGGCCTGGGCATGGCGATCACCGCGAACAAGATCCCGGGCGTCCGCGCCGCGACGGCCCACGATCCCTACTCGGCCGAGCGCGCGCGCAAGTCCAACGACGCGCAGGTCCTGACGATGGGCGCGCGCGTGATCGCGCCGCAGGCGGCCGAGAAGGTGCTCGACCACTGGCTGGCGTCGGAGTTCGAGGGCGGCGGGTCGGCGCCGAAGGTCGAGAAGATGAAGGAGGTCGACGCGCGCTTCCGCGCCGCCCGCGCGGCGGCCGAGTGACCCCGCCGCGGATGCTCGCGGCGGTGATGCGCGGGGCCGACGACCTCGCGGTCGAGGACGTCCCGACCCCGGAGCCCGGCCCCGGCGAGGTGCTCGTCGCGGTCGGGGCCAACACGATCTGCGGCACCGACGTCCGGATCCTCACGGGCGAGAAGACCTCGGGCGTCGAGCTGCCCGTGATCCTCGGCCACGAGACGGCGGGACACGTCGCCGCGGTCGGGGACGGGGTCGAGGGCTACGAGACCGGCGCGCCGGTCGCGATGGCCCCGGTCATCCCGTGCCTGCGCTGCTGGGCCTGCCGCCACGACCTCGAGAACATCTGCGAGCGCGGGCGGATCATGGGCTACGCGCCCGACGGCGGGCTGGCGCAGTACATGCTCGTCCCGGCCGACGCCGTCGCGGCGGGCTGCCTGTTCGTCGCGGGCGAGGACCTGCCGTCCGAGCAGCTCGCGCTGGCCGAGCCGCTCGCCGCGGTCGTCGCCGGGCAGCGCTGGTCGCGGGTCGAGCCCGACGACGTCGTGCTCGTCATGGGCGCGGGGCCGATCGGCCTGCTCCACCTCCAGCTCGCGCGCCACAGCGGCGCGCGCGAGGTGATCGTGAGCGAGCCGTCGGCCGGGCGCCGGGCCGCGGCCGAGCGGTTCGGCGCGGGCGTGACGGTCGACCCGCAGTCCGGCGACCTCGCGGCCGCGGTCGAGGAGGCGACGGACGGGGTCGGGGTCGATGCGGCGATCGTCTGCATCGGGGTGCCCGCGCTCGTGGGCGAGGCGCTCGGCCTCGCGCGGCCCGGCGGCCGGGTGAACGCCTTCGCGGGCTTCCCGAAGGACGGCCCCGGGGCCGAGATCGACCCGAACGTCGTGCACTACAAGCAGGTCGTCCTCACGGGCTCGGCCAACTCGCGCCGGCGCGACTACGCCACGGCGCTGCGGCTCATCGAGGACGGCCGGATCGACACGGCGGCGATGGTGACCCACCGCTTCGGGCTGCCCGACGCGCGCGAGGCGCTCGGCAAGGTCGGCGCGGACGACGCGATCAAGATCGCCGTGATGCCATGAACCGACGAGGAGGAGGACAGGCCGATGGGTGATCTCGTGCTGGCGGTCGACTGCAGCACGACGGCGAGCAAGGCGATCGCGTGGGATCGCGAGGGCAAGGCGGTGGCGGAGACCCGGGCGCCGCTCGAGGAGATCCACCCCCGCCCGAACGAGTCCGAGCAGGTCGCCGAGGGCTGGTGGGACGCGACCTCGCAGGCCCTCCGCGAGGCCGTCGAGGAGGTCGGCGCCGACCGCGTCGCGGGCGTGTGCATCACCCACCAGCGCGAGTCCTACGCGCCCGTGGACGAGGACAACGCGTCGCTGCGCAACGCGATCCTGTGGGACGACGGGCGCGCCGGCGCGCAGCTCGAGGAGCTCGGCGAGCAGTTCGGCCACGACGAGCTCCATCGCCGGACGGGGCGCGGGCCGTCGCTGACCCAGGCGTTCCCCAAGCTCCTGTGGCTCGTCCAGAACGAGCGCGAGACCGCCGAGCGCGCGCACCGCTTCATGGACGCCCACGGCTACCTCGTCCAGCGCCTGACGGGCGAGTGGACGACGAGCCTCGGCTCGGCCGACTCGTTCGGGCTGACCGACGTCGAGCAGGACGCCTGGGCCGAGGACCTCATCACCGGGATCGGGCTGCGGCCCGAGCAGTTCTGCGCGACGGTCGCGCCCGGGACGGTCATCGGCGAGGTCACGAGCGCGGCGGCCGAGGCGAGCGGGGTCCCGGCCGGCACGCCGGTCGTCGCCGGGCTCGGGGACGGGCAGGCCGCATGCCTCGGGGCCGGGGTCACGTCGCTGGACCGTGCGTCGCTCAACCTCGGCACCGCCGTCACCGGCGGGCCGGTCAGCCCGCGGTACGTCGCCGATCCCTCCTGCCGGACGATGTACGCGGGCGCGCCGGGGACGTTCCTGCTCGAGGAGTGCCTGCGCGGCGGCATGGCGACGATGACGTGGTTCCTGCGCGAGATCGGCGATCGCTTCGAGGCGAAGGCCGACGTCGAGGCCTACGAGGCCGAGGCGCGCGAGGTCCCGCCCGGCAGCGACGGCCTCGTCCTCGTGCCGTACTGGAACGGGGTCATGAGCCCGTACTGGAACGGCGGCGCGACGGGCGCGATCGTCGGCTGGCACTGGGGCCACGGCAAGGCCGAGCTGTTCCGCGCGGTCGAGGAGGGCATCGCCTTCGAGTTCCGCCTGGCGATGGACGGCGTGCAGAAGGCGACGGGGCAGACGATCGAGGAGTACGTGATCCTCGGCGGCGGGTCCAACAGCGACCTGTGGTGCCAGATCATGGCCGACGTCCTCGGCGCGCCGGTCGTCCGCGCGCACACCGTCGAGGCGACGAACCTCGGCGCCGGGATCCTCGGCGCCTACGGCCTCGACTGGTACGACTCGGTCGAGGACGCGGCGGCGGCGATGACCGACGTGGCCGAGCGCTTCGAGCCCGATTCGCGGACCTCCGGCGTCTACGACCGGATCTTCACCGAGGTCTACACGCCGCTGTACCCGGCGCTGCGCGACCCGCTCGACCGGCTCGCCCGGATCCGCGCGGACGGCGACGCGACCCCGGCGGCGTCGTGAGCGCCGGACGCGTCGTCATCCTCGGAGCGGGCGCGATGGGCTCCGCGCTCGCGACCCCGCTGCGCGGGGCCGGCTTCGAGGTCGCGCTGTGGGGCACGTGGCTCGACGACCACCTCATCGCGGCCGGGCGCGCCGGTGACCCGCACCCGCGCACGGACGTGCTCGTCGCGCCGGGGGTCGAGTTCTTCACGAGCGACGAGCTCGCCGCGGCCCTCGACGGCGCCGACCTCGCGGTCATCGCCGTCGCCTCGGTCGGCGTCCTCGAGGTGGCTCGGCGGGCCCTCGACGGGCTGGTCCGGACGCGCGCCGTGCTGCTCACGAGCAAGGGCTTCTCGCCCGACGCGGAGGGCCGCGTCCGCCTGCTGCCCGAGGCGCTGCGCGACCTCGCCGCCGAGCACGGGGCGCAGTTGCCGCCGGTCGTCGCCGTCGGCGGGCCGTGCAAGGCCAACGAGGTCGCGGCCGGGCGGTGGACCGCGTCGATCTTCGGCTGCGCCGACCGGTCCGTGGCCGAGGAGGCGGCCGCGTCGATCCGCACCGACGCCTACCGCGCCGCCGTCACCGACGACGAGCCCGGGGTCGAGATCTGCGCCCCGATGAAGAACGTCTACGCGATCGCCCTCGGCCTCGCCGACGGCCTGCAGGAGCGCGACGGCGAGCCCTACCACGACCTGAAGGCGGCGACGTTCGCCCGCGCCCTGCAGGAGATGGTCGTCCTGAGCGCGATGGTCGGCGCCCGCGCCGAGACGGCGATGGGCCTCGCCGGCGCGGGCGACCTCGAGGTCACCGGCCTGTCCGGCCGCAACAAGGTCTACGGCTCGCGGATCGGCCGGGGCGAGCAGCCCTCCGAGGCGCTCGACGCGATGGCCGCCGCCGAGCAGACGGTCGAGGGCGTCCCGGCCGCGAAGCTCGCCCGCGACCTCGTCGACCAGCGCGACGCCTCCGCCTGGGACGAACTGCCGCTGCTGCGCGCCGTGCTCGCGATCCTCGACGACGATCCCGACCCGGTGGCGCGGGTGGCCGAGGCCGTGCTGCCATGACGCGGCGGGCGGCGGGTGTCAGATCCGCCGCCGGGCGCGCGACCATGGAGACGTGACCGAGGAGCTGCACTTCGAGGACTGGGGCGCGACCTACGGGTCGCCCTACCTCATCGAGGACGACGCGCCCGGCGAGGATGCGGAGCTGGCCGAGCCGGTCGAGCCGTTCACGATCACGCCCGAGGCGCCCGAGCTGCGCGAGCTGGCGTTCGTCGACGGCGTGCGCCGGGTCGAGGGGCTCGTCTACCACCGCGGCGAGGACGGCCTGCTCGCGCGCGGGGTCGTCGGCGCGCACGCGTGCGGCGCCGTCGTCGTGCACGCGAACCCGGGGGTCGCGTACGAGCGGCTGCGCACCCGCCGCATGCTCATCCTCGGCTCCGGGCGGCGGGCGAAGCTGGCGCCCACGCTCGGGTACGGCTGGGAGTCGCATGCGATCGCCTCGGCCGACTTCGACGCCCCGGTCCAGGACCTCCAGCGCCGCATGCGCGAGGCCGAGGCGCGGCTGGCCGAGCAACTCTCGGCCGAGGGCTGGCTGACGATCGTCGACGGCCCGCTGAACTTCATCCGCTCGCTCGACGAGCCGGTCGTCGGCTACGTCAAGACCCACCTGCGCCGCCGGCTGCCGGCCGAGCTCCACGCCCGCGTGCCGGAGCTCGGGGTCGGGCAGCGCACGCCGCTGTTCCTCGCCCGCCAGAGCTACTCGGCGTACGTGCGCGTCGCCGCCCGCGGGCGGCACTCGAGCCCGTGGGCGGGGATCGTGCGCATCGAGGTGCCCGGAGTCGCAGGGGCTCGCCGCCGCCCGCGACCGCGCCGACGAGGTCACGTGCGCCCTGCCCCGCTTCGCCGGCGTCGCGCACAAGGACCCGCGCGCCCCGCAGAACCTCCTGCCGATCTTCGCGCTCGAGCGCCAGCTGCGCCACCGGCTCGGCCCGGCCGACCGCGCGGCGCGCGCCATCCGGCTCGCCGTCGCCGGCGCCCTCTCCCCTTCGACATCGTGAGCCCCCGACATGCCTGACATCGACCTCCACCGGATCGGCGCCGTCGACGGCTCGACCGACGCCGGCACGCGCCGCTTCCACGTCGTCCTCGACGACGACGCCACCGTCCAGCTCGACGACCTCATCGTCTGCCGCCAGGAGCTGCCCGACGGCAGCGGCGCGGTCGCCCACTACGGGATCGTGGTCGAGCAGACCGGCGTGCTCGAGGGCGCGACGTGGCCGTCCGACACGCGGCACGTCGTCGACGGCACGATGCCCGGCGCCGCCGTCCGGCGGGCCGAGATCCTCGTGCTGCGCACCGACCCCGAGCTGTGGCTCGCGCCGGCGCCGGGGGCCACGGTCCACGCCGCGCGCGGCGACGAGCGCGTCAAGGCGCTGTTCGTCGACCAGATGCGCAAGCCGCTGGCGGTCGGGCTCGACCAGTCCGGCGCGCCGGTCCACGCCGACTTCACGTTCATGAACGGCGAGCAGGGCGGCCACGTCTCGATCTCCGGCATCAGCGGCGTCGCGGCCAAGACGTCCTACGCGCTGTTCCTGCTGCACATGATCTTCGAGACGGCCGCGGGCAAGGCGCTGCTCGGCTCGCACGCCCCGGCGACGAAGGCGCTCGTCTTCAACGTCAAGGGCGAGGACCTGCTGCACCTCGACCGCCCGAACCGGCTGTTCACCGAGGCCGAGCGCGAGCGCTGGGCGCGGCTCGGGGTGAGCGACCCGAAGCCGTTCGGCCAGGTCACGTTCCACGTCCCGCCGCTCGCGGGCGGCGCCGAGGACCAGGTCGTCCCGGACGCGACGTCGCGCCCCAGCCACGAGGTCTCCGTCTACGGCTGGACGCCCGAGGACTTCGTCCGCCAGGGCCTGCTGCGCTTCTGCTTCACCGAGACCGACGACCGCTCGACCCAGGTCGGGTTCGTCGAGCAGGTCGTGCGCACGCAGCTCGCCCGCCACGCCCACCCGCTCGAGAACGAGCCCGGCGCGATCGTGATCGCCGGCCAGCCGCACACGGACTCGCGCACCTTCGAACGGGTCGTCGCGCGCCGGGCGCCCGCGAAGCCCGCGGGCGCCGGCCGCCCGGTGCGCAACTGGTACGACCTGCTCGACCTCCTGGCCGAGAAGCTCGACCCCGAGTTCGGCGAGTCGTCGTGGAGCGGCGCGACGCAGGCCGGCACGCTCATGGCCTTCCAGCGCCGCCTCATGGCGCTCGGCCCGCGGCTCGGCCACCTCGTGCGCTGCGGCGTGAGCGAGCCGCGCATGACCACGGCGCTGACCGTCGTCGACATCCACGGGCTCCACGAGGCGGCGCAGCGCTTCGTCGTCGGCGCGCTGGTCTCGCGCGTGTTCGAGGAGAAGCAGGGCACCGGCCGCGAGCCGCTGCGGTTCGTGATGCTCGACGAGCTCAACAAGTACGCGCCGCGCGAGGGCCACGGCCCGCTCAGGGAGCTGTTCGTCGACATCGCCGAGCGCGGGCGCTCGCTCGGGGTGCTGCTCATCGGCTGCCAGCAGGCGGCGGGGCGGGTGGCCGAGCCGGTCGTCCGCCAGCCGGCGCTCAAGGTCGCCGGCCGGCTCGACGCGACCGAGGCCGCCGAGTACCGCTTCCTCACGCCCGAGCTGCGCGAGCGCGCGACGCGCTTCCTGCCCGGCACGATGGTGCTCGACCAGCCGCTCGTCCCGGCCCCGCTGCCCGTGCGGTTCCCGTTCCCGCCCTACGCCACGAACGTCGCCGACGCCGCGACCGGCGAGGAGCAGCGCCGTGCCGCGGACGAGGCCTTCGACCAGGCGGCGGGCTGAGCCATGGCCCGCGTCCTGCACATCTCGGACTGGCACGTCGGCGCGGCGCTGTACCGCTGCGACCGCTCCGGCGACCACGAGGCCGTCCTCGAGGAGACGATCGCCCTCGCGCGCGAGCACGAGCCCGACCTCGTCCTGCACACCGGCGACGTCTTCGACGCCCTCATGCCCGGCCACCGCGCGATGCGCCAGGCGGTCGACGCGCTGCAGCGGCTCGCGGAGGTCGCGCCGGTCGTCGTGATCGCCGGCAACCACGACCACCCGCGGCTGTTCGAGGTGTTCGAGCGGCTCGTCGGGCCGACCGCGCCGGTGACGTTCGTCGCGCGCGTGCGCCGCCCGGCCGAGGGCGGGGTCGTCGAGCGCGAGACCGCCGCGGGCGAGCGCCTGCGGATCGCCGCCGTGCCGTTCGTGCACCAGAACCGCTTCGTCGACTGGTTCGGCGACGACATGCGCATCCACGCGACGTACGCCGACAAGCTGCGCGCGATCAACCGCGTGCTGCACGACGCGCTCGTCGACGGCTACGACGCGTCCGCCGACGTCCTCCTCTACGCCGCCCACCTCCACATCGCGGGCGCCGTGCTCGGCGGCTCGGAGCGCCGCGTCCACGTCACGCAGGAGTACGCGACGGGCGCCGACGCGCTGCCCGCCGTCTCCTACGCCGCGCTCGGCCACATCCACAAGCCGCAGGACGTCACCGGCGCGGTGACCGCCGCGTACGCCGGCTCGCCGCTCGCGCTCGACTTCGGCGAGCGCGACGAGCAGAAGTCGGTCGTGCTCGTCGACTGCGAGCCCGGGCGCCCGGCCCAGCTCACCCGGCTGCCGCTCACCGGCGCGCGGCCGCTGCGGCTCCTGCGCGGGCCGGTCGACGAGGTCGAGGCCGCCGCGCGGCTCGTCGGCGAGGCGATCGTCAAGGTCGTCGTCGAGACGGCCGAGCCGGTCGACGGGATCGTCGACCACCTGCGCTCGCTGATGCCCGACGCGCAGATCGTCGAGATCGTCGAGGACGTCGCGAGCCGCCGCCTCGAGCCCGCGCACCTCGCCGCCGAGGACCGCGAGCAGACGATCGACGAGCTCTTCGACGAGTACCTCGCCGAGCACGGCAGCGCGACGGTGCCCGCCGCGACCGTCCGCGGCCTGTGGTCCGCGGCGCAGGAGGCGGTCCACGACGAGGACGGCACGATCGCGGTCGCCGACCTCGACGAGCTGCTGACCTGCGAGCTGCCGGTGCCCGAGGAGGCAATCTCGCGATGAGGCCCCTCGAGCTGCGCCTGTCCGGCTTTCGCTCCTACCGCACCGAGCGCACGGTCTCCTTCCGCGACCTCGACCTGCTCGCGATCATCGGCGACACCGGCGCCGGCAAGTCGAGCCTGCTCGAGGCGATCACGTGGGCGCTGTACGGCGCGGCGACGTGGTCGAAGAAGGCCAACACCGAGCTGCTCGCCCACGGGGCGCGGCGGATGTCCGTCGCGCTCGAGTTCGAGGCGAGCGGCGAGCACTGGCGCGTCACGCGGACGTTCGCGCGCTCCGGCGCGCCGAGCGCCCAGCTCGAGTGCCTGTCGGACGCGACGATCGCGAAGGTCGACGGCGTCCGCCAGGTCGACCCCGAGGTCGAGCGCGTCCTCGGCCTCTCCTACGACGTCTTCTGCTCCTGCGTCCTGCTTCCCCAGGGCCGGTTCGAGCGGCTGCTCAAGGCGACGAAGGGCGAGAAGACCGACGTCCTGAAGTCGATCCTGCGCCTGGAGCAGCTCGGCGAGGTCCGCGCGGTCGCCGACCGGTATGCGGCGCGCGTCGCCGAGCGCGAGCGCGAGCTGCTCATGGCGCGCGGGCGTTTCCGGCCGGACCCGGCCGGCGATACCGCGGCGGCCGAGGCGCGGCTCGCCGAGATCGTCCCGGAGCGCGAGCGCCTCACGATCGCGGCCGAGGCGGTGGTCGCCGCCGCCGAGCGCGGCCGCCGGCACGCGGCGGAGGCCGAGCACGCCCGGGCCGAGGCCGACCGCCTCGACGACCGCAGCGCCGCCCGCGCCCACGACCTCCGCGCCCTGGCGCGGCGGGCGGAGGAGCTCGGCGACGCGCTCGAGGCCGCGCGCGAGACGGCCTACGCGGCGGCCGAGGAACGCGCCGCGGCCGACGACGCCCACACGGCCGCGCTCGAGGCCGGCACCGACGCGGCGACGCTCGCGCGCCACCAGGGCGCGCTCGCGACCGTGCGCGACGCGCTCGGGCGCCGCACCGGCGCGACGGAGCGGCTCGCGGCCGCCGAGACCGAGCTGACCGCCGCGCGGGCCGCCGCGAGCGAGGCGAGCGCCGCGCTCGAGGCCGCGACCCGCGAGCTCGAGGCCCACGACGCCGCGCTGGGCGAGGCGACCGAGCGGGCGACCGCGGCCGCCACCGCCCGCGACGGCGCGTCGGCCGCGGCGGACGCGCTGCGCGCCGCGGCGGACGCGGAGGCCGGAGCGCGCGAGGCGCTCGCCGGCGCCGAGGCCGACGTCCTCGCCGCCGAGACCCGGCTCGCCGAGGCGCGGGACGACAGCGCCCGTGCGCGGGCCGCGCACGACCAGGCCCAGAGCGCCCGCGAGGCCGTGATCCGGCGCGACGCGGCCGCCCACGCCGCGGCCGACTGCGCGCCCGGTGACCCGTGCCCGGTCTGCGCGCGCGAGCTGCCGGACGGCTTCGCCCCGCCCGCCGGGCCCGACCTCGACGCGGCCGCCGGCGCCCTGCGCGCCGCGGCGGACGAGCTGGGCCGCGCGACCGAGGCCGAACAGGGCGCCGCCGTCGAGGCCCGCGCCGCGGCCGATCGCCGCGACGCGGGCCGCGCGCGCCTCGCCGAGCTCGGTGCGACCACCGGCGCCGCCCGCGCCGCGGCCCAGCTCATCCCGCGCGTCGCCGACGCCGCCGACCCGCTGGCCGTGCTCGACGTCATCGTCGCCGAGAGCGCGCACCACGCCCGCACGGCCGGCGCCGAGGTCGAGGCGCTCACGTCGGCGCGGCCCGCGCGCGACGCCGCGCGCACCCGGGCGACGAGCACGGAGGCCGCCGCGACGACGGAGGTCCGCAGCCGCGAGCGCGCCGTCGCCGAACGCGAGAGCGAGATCGCGTCGGCGACCGGCGAGCTCGAGCGCGCCGCCGCGCTGCTGCCCGCCTGGTGCGCCGTGCCGCGGACCGCCGCCGCGATCGACGCGGCCGCGCTCGATGCCGCCGGCACGGCGGTCGAGGCGCGGGTGGCCGACGCCGCCGCGCTCGACGGGCGCCGCAGCGCGGCCGCGGCCGCGTCGGATGCGGCGACGCGCCGCGTGCACGAGGCCGAGATCGCCCTCCAGCGCGAGGTCCACACGCCGGTCGCCGCGGCCCGCACGGCCCTCTGGGGCCTCGCGACCGAGCTTCCGGCCGACGCCCGCGCCGGCCTCACCGAGCCCGGCGAGGACGTCCCGCCCGCGGCGCTGGCGGACGTGGCCGACGAGGTCGTAGCGGCGCGTGCGGGCGCGCGTGACGGCGCTGCGGGCGACCGCGGCCGCCGCCGGCGAGGCGGAGGCGGAGGCGGCCGCCGAGGCCCGGCGCGTCGTGGACACCGCGGGCTTCGCCGACCCGGGCGCGCTCGCCGCCCGCCTGGACGCGCTCCGGGCCGCCGCGATCGCCGCCGAGGCCGAGCGGGACGCGGCCGGCGCCCAGGTCGCCGGCGCCGAGCGCCTCGACGCGCTCGTGCTGCGTGCCGGCGAGACGCGCCGCGGCTTCGAGGCCCTCAAGGACGCCCTCGCCGACCGCGCGTTCGTCGGCTTCGTGGTCGCCCGCCGCCAGCGCGCGCTGCTGGCGCACGCCTCGAAGGTCCTCGAGGAGGTCACGGGGCGCTACGCGTTCACCGACGACTTCCGCATCCTCGACCGCGAGTCCGGCCTGCCGCGCTCGGCCGACACGCTCTCGGGCGGGGAGACGTTCCTCGCCTCGCTCGCGCTCGCGCTCGGGCTCGTCGAGGTCGCGGACCGCTCGGGCGGCGACCTGCGCGCGCTGTTCCTCGACGAGGGCTTCGGCAGCCTCGACGCCGCGATCCTCGACACGGCGCTGGGCGCGCTCGAGGAGCGGGCGAAGGCGGGCCGGCTCATCGGGCTCATCAGCCACGTCCCGACCGTCGCCGAGCGGATCGACACCGTGCTCGAGATCCGCAGCGGCGTCGAGGGCTCGAGCGTGCACCTCCTCACCGCCGGCGAGCGCGACGACCGCGTCGCCGAGGGCTTCGCCGGGGTCGCGGCCGGGGTCTGATCAGGCGCCGGCGGGCGCCGGCACGCCGCGCCGCGCGGTGGCGATGGACGCCTCGTGCGCGAGCACCTCGACGAGGTGCGCGTGGGTCGTGCCGAGCTCGGCGCGCGGCTCGTGCCACGCGAGCGCGAGCACGCCGCTGACGCCGTGCTCGGACGCGATCGGCTGGAAGTGGACCGACGAGCAGCGGATGTGGTCGCGCAGCTCCTGGTGGACCGCGGGCGACTGCGCCGCCTCCGCGATGAAGACCGGCTCGGCGGTGCGGTAGGCGATGCGCGCGCCGCTGGCGGTGAAGTCGCGCGGGATCACGACGTGGGCCGTCGGCGCGCCGATCATCATCGTGTTGTGGAGGTTGCCCTGGCCGTCGGCCTCCCAGATCGCCGCGTAGTCGGCGTCGACGCTGCGCATGGCCATGTCGCAGATCGTGTGCCGCGCCTCCTCGGGGCCGGCGTGGGCGACGGCGCGCGTGACCCGGGCGAGCGCGGCGAACTGCTTCGTGCGGTCGAGGACGACCCGCTCGGCCTCCTTGCGCTCCGTGACGTCCCGGACGCAGGCGAGGTAGCCGGCGTGGCGGCCGTGCTCGTGGACCGGCGTCGTCGTGATCTCGGCGGCGAACCGCGTGCCGTCGGCGCGCATGAGCGTCGCCTCGTAGACGCCGCCCGCCTCCGAGAGGACCTGCGTGCGCAGGCGGGTGAGCGACGCGACGAGCTCGGGCGGCCAGAACGGGAACGGCGCGGCGGTGCCGATCAGCTCGTCGCGGCGGAAGCCGGTCATGTGGCAGAGCGCCGGGTTGACGTCCACGAGGACGTTGTCGCGGGTCATGGCGTAGCCCTCGCTCAGGCTGTCGAGCACGGCGCGCGAGTGGTCGCGCTCGGCGCTCATCTGCCGGCGCATCGCGACGCGCTCGGTGACGTCCTTGACCGTCGCGATGACGGTCGGCTGGACGCCCGGTCCGCCCGCGCGGACCGCGAGCCGGACGAGCACGTAGATCTCGACGCCGTCCCGGCGGATGAGCCGCGCCTCGAACTCCCCGCCGCCGGCGGCGATGGCCTCGCCGTGCTTGCGGGCGAGCATCGCGCGGTCCTCGTGCGGCCACGAGGGCAGCGGCGGCGCGGCGCCGACGATCTCCTCGGCGTCGTAGCCGGTGAGCGCGCAGAGGGCGGGGTTGACCTCGAGCACGCGGCCGCGGATGTCGGTGACGATCACGCCGTCGGCGATCGCCTCGAGCAGGCCGGTGCGGTCGGCGATCACGCCCCGCTCGCGGCGCAGCAGGTGCTGGACGGTCATCCCGATCACGGCGTAGAGCACGACGACGAGCACGGCCGCGCGCCAGGCCGACGAGGGGTAGCGCGGCGCGCCGATCACGATCACCGGGAGGGCGTAGACGAGCGCGAGCGCGGCGACGGTGCGCCAGAGCTGGACCGGGCGGCCATGGAGCGCGACCCACAGCACGGGCAGCACCGCGAGGACGCCGTAGCCGCCGCCCGGGCCGCCGGTGGCGTCCCGCAGCACGGCGACGACGAGGAGCCCGACGATCGCGGCGACGTCGGGCCGGCGGTCGTCGGAGACGCTCGGGACGAGCGCGAAGAGGGCGACGAGGGCAGCGAAGAGGAGTCCGGCGATCCCGGCCTCGGCCCAGCGGACCTCGCCCGCGAGCGGCAGCACGGCGACGGCGACCGCGCCCGCGACGAGACATGGCCGCACGCGCGCGGCGGCGGTCCCGCGCGGGGACGGCGCGAGGCGCGCGACGGTGGTTCGGGGTGAGGCCATCCGTCGGATGATCGGCGGGCGCTACGCGCGCTTGAGCAGCGGCGTTGGCGATCGACGCGGCCGCCGCCGCCCACCGTCCGGCGCACCGCCCGCGACGCGCGGGCGACCGTTCAGCGCCCGACGGCGACGGCCCGGGCGAGCTGGTCGGCGGCCGCCTGCAGGGGCCGGACGAGCGCGCGGCGCCGGCGGGCGTCGAGGCGGCCGGTCGGCCCGCTGACGCCGATGAACGCGAGCGCTGTGCCGCGCGCGCCACGGACCGTGACCGCGAGGCTCGCGAGCTCCGGCTCGAGCTCGTCGTCGAGCTCGGCCCAGCCCTGGCGGCGGATCGCGTCGAGCTCGGCGCGCAGCCCGCGCAGGCTCGTGATCGTCCGCGGCGTCAGGCGCTCCGGCCGGACGCGCGCGACCCAGTCGGCGAGCGCGTCGTCGTCGAGCTCCGCGAGGACGAGCTTGCCCGGCCCCGAGGCGTGCAGCGGGAACTCCCGGCCGACCCAGTCGCTGACGCCGAGCAGCCCGGGGCCGTCGGCCTGGGCGATGACGTCCATCGCCGGCCCCGGCCGGGGCACGGCGAGCGCGGCGCTCTCGCCCGCGAGCGCGGCGACCTCCTCGAGCACCGGGCCGCTCGCGGCGAGCAGGGCGCGGTCGGGGTCCGCGGCGCGGGCGAGGCGGACGAGCGGCAGCCCGAGCGTCCAGCCGCCGCCGTCGACGGTGCGCTCGGCGAAGCCCTCGTCGGAGAGGGTCGCGAGCAGGCGCGCCGCCGTCGCGACCGGGAGGTCGCAGGCGCGGGCGAGCTGCGCGGTCGTCGCGCCGGGGCGCTCGCCCACCGCCCGCACCAGGGCGGCCGCGCGGTTGAGCGACTGCGCGCGCGGCAATCCGGGCGCGTGCTTGCGCCCGGCGGGGACGGGTGGTTCAATCGCTGGCACGGATATGAGCGAAGTAGATCACAATGTGATCGATAGAGGAAGGACGCCGTGCTGATCGACTGCGACATCCACGTGGGCTACGAGACGCTGCTCGACCTGGCGCCGTACCTCGACCCCGCCACCCGCGAGCACGTCGTCAACTGCGGCACGAACGGGCTCGGGATGCCGAGCTATCCCTGGTACCACCCGACCGGCTGGCTGCGCAACGACGCCTTCGACCGCGCGAGCACGGCGGTCGGCGCGCAGCTCGTCGGCCAGACGCTCGACCAGGTGCGGACGAACGTCCTCGAGCCGCTCGAGCTCGCCCACGGGATCCTCACGCCCGACGAGGCGGCGGCGTTCTCGATCATCCCGAACGGCATCCTCGCCGCGCAGCTCGCGCGGGCCTACAACGACTGGCTGCTCGAGCACTGGCTCGAGCCCGAGCCGCGGCTGCGCGGCCTGATCGTCGTCTCCGCCCAGCACCCCGAGGCCGCCGCGGCCGAGATCCGCCGCGTCGGCGGGCGCGACGAGTTCGTCGGCGTGTTCCTCCCCGGCGGGGCGCGGATCCCCTACGGCAACCCCGTGCACGACCCGCTGTGGCGCGCATGTGATGACCTCGGGCTGCCGGTCGTCGTCCACACCCACTTCGAGGGCGTCGGCATCGCCGGCCCGGTGACCGCCGCCGGCTACCCCGACCACTACGGCGAGTACCACGCGCTCTGCGGCTCGGGCATGCAGGGGCACTTCGCCTCGATCCTCTGCCACGGCATCCTCGAGCGCTTCCCGCGGACCGGGCTGATGCTGATGGAGGGCGGGCTCGTCGGGTTCGTCGGGCTGCTGTGGCGCCTGGACACCATGTGGCGCGCGTGCCGCAGCGAGATGCCGTGGTGCGTGCGCCCGCCGTCGGAGTACGTCTTCGAGTCGGTCCGCTTCACCACCCAGCCGCTCGAGGAGCCGCCCGACCCCCGGCTGCTCGCCCCGGCGCTCGAGGGCCTGCGGCCGTGGGACACGCTCTGCTTCTCGAGCGACTACCCGCACTGGGACTACGACGAGCCGCGCCAGACGCTGAACCGGCTGCCCGAGGAGTGGCGCGAGGGCGTCGCCCACGCCAACGCGGCGCGGTTCTTCGGCCTGCCCGCGGCGGTGCCCGCGTGAGCCGCCCGCCTGCGGAGCTGCGCCTCCCGCTGGCCGACGCGCCCGCCCAAGGGGAGCGGCGGATGGTCGAGCTCGGCGGCCACCGCATCGGCCTGTACCGCGTCGGCGACGAGCTGCACGCGCTCGCCGACCGCTGCCCGCACCGCGGGGCGCCGCTGTGCTCGAGCGGGCGCGTGGCGACCGGGATCGAGCTCCGCGACGGCCGCCCCGCGCTCGGCCGGCGCGACGCGCTCGTGCGCTGCCCGTGGCACAAGTGGGACTTCGACATCGCGACCGGCCGCTGCGCCGTCGACGCGAAGCTGCGCGTGCGCCGCTACGCCGTGCACGTGGACGGCGACGAGGTCGTCGTCACGCTCCGCCACCCGCCGCGCTGACGCCCGCCTCCGCCGCCGCGGCGGTGATCGCCGTGCGGACGGCGGCCAGCGCGGGCCGGCGGTCCGCGCCCTCGCGCACGGCGGTGAACAGCGTGCGGGTCAGCTCCACGTCGGCGAGCGGGCGGACCGCGACGCCCGTCGTCTCGCCCATCAGCGCGAGCCGCGGCAGCAGCGTGACGGCGTGGCCGGCCGCGACGAGCGCGAGCAGCATCGTCAGCTCGTTGGTCTCGTGGCGCACGTCGGGCTCGAAGCCGCCGTGCTCGTTGCAGACCCGGCGCACGAGCGCCGCCATCCCGCCGCCGGGGTAGCCGGTCGCCCACGGGTCGCGGGCGAGGTCGGCCAGCGCGACCGGATCGCGCCTGCCGGCGAGCCGGTGCCCCGCGGGCAGCGCGACGTGGACCGGCTCGGTGAACAGGTCGACGCGGTCGAGGCCGGGGTGCCGCGGGTGCGGCGTGCCGGCCCACTCGTCGGCCAGCGCGAGGTCGAGCGCGTGCGCGCGCAGCGCCTCGAGGGCGGGCTCGGGCTCGGCCTCGACGAGCCGCACGCGGACGCCCGGGTGCGTCGCGCGGACCGCGTTCATCGCCGGCAGCAGCAGCCGCAGGCTCGCGGTCTGGAACGACCCGACGCGCACGACGCCCGCGACGGCGCCCGCGGCCGCGGCGGCGAGGTCGGCCTGCGCCCGCTCCGCCCCCGCGAGCAGGAGGTCGGCGTGCTCGGCGAGCACGATCGCCGCGTCGGTCAGCCGCACGCGGCGCCCGGCGGGCTCGAACAGCGGCGTGCCGGCCTCGCGCTCGAGGACGCGCAGCTGCTGGGAGACGGTCGACGGGCTGTAGGACAGCGCGTCGGCGACGGCGCTCACGGTGCCCAGGCGGCGGAGCTCGTGCAGCAGGCGGAGGCGACGGAGGTCGAGCATCGACGTTTCGACATCGTCGCATGGTCGAGCGCGGAAAGTTCCGTTGCTCTCGCCGGGTCCGCGCGGCGATCATCGGCTCGTGCGTGGTGCCGCCCTCTGCCTCCTCTCCGCCGCGGCGTTCGGCACGCTCGGCATCTTCGGCCGCCTCGCGGCCGACGCGGGCGCGAACGTGTCGACCACGCTGCTGCTGCGCTTCGGCCTGGCCGCCGTCGTCTTCGCGGCCGGGCTCGCGGTCACCGGCCGGGCGGCGGCGCTGCGGCGCCTGCCCCGCCGCGTCGTGCTGACCGGGCTGGGCCTCGGCGCCGCGGGCTACAGCGTGCAGTCCGGGCTCTACTTCGCCGCGATCGATCGCCTCGACGTGTCGCTCGTCGCGCTGATGCTCTACACGTATCCGGCCTTCGTGACCGTCGCGGCGCTCGCGCTCGGGCGGCTCGCCCCCTCGGCGCGGATCGCCGCCGCGCTGACGGTCGCCTCCGCCGGCCTCGTGCTCGTCCTCGTCGCGGCGGGCACCGGGACGTTCGACGTCGTGGGCGCGCTCATGGCCGTCGCCGCGTCGCTCACCTACACGACGTACATCCTCGTGTCGGACACGATCATCGGCGACGTGGACCCGTTCGCGCTCGCGTTGCTCGTCCTGACCGGTGCGACCGCGAGCTACGCGACGGCGGGCCTGGCGACCGGCTCGATCGACCTCACCGTGTCGGCCGAGGCCTGGCTGTGGCTCGTGCTGATCGCGCTCGTGAGCACGGTCGTCGCCGTGTCGGCGTTCTTCGCCGGCCTGCGGCGCGTCGGGCCCTCGGAGGCCGCGATCCTGTCGACGTTCGAGCCGGTCGTGACCGTCGCGCTGGCCTTCGCCGTGCTCGGCGAGCACCTGACGCCGCTGCAGCTGGCGGGCGGTGCGCTCGTGCTCGCCGCGGTCGTGCTCCTCCAGCTCCCGGCCCGCCGCGGCGCGCCGGTCCTGGCCGAGGTCCCCGCGACCGCCACGTAGCCCTACGCCGCCCGCGCGAGTAGGCTCGGAGCCGTGCAGGAGGAGACCCTCGGCGTCGTGGACGTGCTGCTCGTGGAGGACGACCCGGGCGACGTCTACCTGATCCGCGAGGCGTTCGCCCACAACAAGGTCCACAACGCGCTGCACGTCGTCTCGGACGGGGTCGCGGCGCTCGACTTCCTGCGCCGACGCGGCGCGTACCCGGAGGCGCCGCGGCCGGACCTGGTCCTGCTCGACCTCAACCTGCCGCTCAGGGACGGCCGCGAGATCCTGGCCGAGATCAAGGCCGACGAGGACCTGCGGACGATCCCGATCGTCGTGCTGACGACCTCCGAGGCCGACGAGGACATCGCGCGCTCCTACGACCTCGGGGCCAACGCCTACGTGACCAAGCCGGTCGACTTCGACCGCTTCATCGAGGTCGTCCGCAAGATCGACGACTTCTTCGTGACCGTGGTGAAGCGCTCGCCGCGGTTCACCAACGCCCTGTAGCCACCGCTGCCGGGTGGAGTTCTCCGCACCGTCCGCGGGACGGTCGGCTCCGTGCGCCGAGGGGGGCCGCCCGGATTCCGGAGCGCCGCGCGCGCTGGCACGCTCGGGCGATCCATCCCACACGCCCCGAAAGGCCCCTGCATGAAGCGAACCGTCTCCGCCCTCGTGGCCGGTGTCGTAGCCACCGCCGCACTCGCCCCCGCCGCGGGCGCGGCCACGTCCGGCACGTCGTCGTCGCACGACCTCGACGTCACGGGCGCGTACCTGTATCTCGACCACGACTCGGCCGGCAAGAAGGACTACGTCCGCGTCGTCTTCGCGACCGCCGACCCCCTCCCCCGCCGCTCCGACGGCGCGATCCAGGCGACCGCGTCGATCGACAGCTTCAACCACTCGCTCGCCTCGGTGAAGCGCGGCGCGTCGGTCTACACCGCCGCCGCCCCGGTGAAGGGCAACTCGATCACGTCGCTCGACGGCAACGACGTCGGACGCCGCGGCGCGAAGGTCGGCTCGACCTACACCGTGCGCATCTTCGACCGCGACGGCCACAAGGTCACGCGCAAGATGAAGCTGCGCGCCGAGCGCGCCGGCGACGACGCCGGCCGCCCGCTCACGACGTAGCGCCGCCCCGCAGATACGTGTCCGTCCCGTCGAGCCAGTCCTGGCGCGGCGGGGCGAACACGTCGACGTCGAGCGTGTCCTCGAGCGCCACGGCGCGATGGGGCAGGTCGCTCGGGATCACGAGCACCTCGCCCGCGTGGACGGTGTGGGTCTCCTCGTCGTCCTCGCCGAAGAAGAACTGCAGCGTGCCCTCGAGGATGTAGGTGAGCTGCTCGTTGTGGTGGCGGTGGCGCGGGACCTCGGTGCCCTTCGTGAAGTACACGTGGGCGATCATCACCTGGTCGCCGGTGACGAGCCGCCGGGTCAGCCCGGCGCTCAGGTCCTCGCGCGGCATGTCGTCCCAGCGGTACTTCGCGAGCTCGGCCATCGGCGTCCTCTCCTGGTCTGTGGCGGGCGAGAGCGCCGCATGCCTGCCGCACGCGGCCGCCCGGAGGCGCGGCCGACCGCGTGCAACACTCACGGCGATGAGCCGAACCCTCGTCCCGGTCAGCCGCGTCGGCGTCGACGAGCGCGCGGCCGCGCTCGGGCGCCGCTCGATCAAGACCTCGGCCAAGCGCCAGGGCATCCAGATCGCGACGTCGATGATCGACCTCACGACGCTCGAGGGCTCCGACACGCCCGGCAAGGTCCGCCACCTGTGCGCGAAGGGCGTCTGCCCCGACCCGGCGCGGCCCGAGATCCCGTCGGTGGCCGCGATCTGCGTGTACCCGGCGCTCGTGCCCGTCGCCGTCGAGGCGCTGCGCGGCTCGGGCGTCGCCGTCGCGTCGGTCGCGACCGGCTTCCCGTCCGGACAGACGTCCCTGGCCGTGAAGGTCGAGGAGACCCGCGACGCGGTCGCCGCCGGGGCCGCCGAGATCGACATGGTCATCTCGCGCGAGGCGTACCTGGCGGGCGACGACGCGCGGGTGGCCCACGAGATCGCCGCGGTCAAGGAGGCCTGCGGCGACGCCCACCTGAAGGTGATCCTCGAGACGGCCGAGCTGCCGACCTACGCGCACATCCGCCACGCCTCGCAGCTCGCGATCGACGCGGGCGCGGACGTGATCAAGACCTCCACGGGCAAGGCGTCCTCGGGCGCCACGCCCGGCGTCGTCCTCGTGATGCTCGAGACCGTGCGCGACCACTACGCCCGCACCGGCCGCGTGATCGGCGTCAAGGCCGCCGGCGGCGTGAGCACGACGAAGGCGGCGCTGCACATGCTCGTGCTCGTCAAGGAGACGCTCGGCGACGAGTGGCTGACGCCCGACCGCTTCCGGATCGGCGCGTCGTCACTCCTGAACGACCTCCTGCTGCAGTACGCCAAGCTCGACGGCGGCCACTACGGGCGCCCCGAGGACTTCTCGAAGGAGTGACGATGAGCACGGTCAGCCCCGACCGGCCACGGACCGCGCTGCGCTGGGACTACGCGCCGGCGCCCGAGTCGCGCGACGCCGCCTCCCTGCGGCCGAGCTACGACCTCTTCATCGGCGGCGCCTTCACCGCGCCGGGCGACGGCCGCCGCGAGCCGACGCTCAACCCGGCGACCGAGGAGCCGCTCGCCGAGGTCGCCTTCGCCGGCCCGAACGACGTCACCCGCGCGGTCGAGGCCGCGCGCGCCGCCGCCCCGGGCTGGCGCGCCCTGGCCCCGCTCGAACGCGGCAAGGTCCTGTTCCGCATCGCGCGCCTCATCCAGGAGCGCGCCCGCGAGCTCGCGGTCGTCGAGTCGCTCGACGGCGGCAAGCCGATCCGCGAGTCGCGCGACGTCGACATCCCGCTCGCCGCAGCCCATTTCTTCTCCTACGCCGGCTGGGCCGACAAGCTCGGCTACGCGCTCGCCGGCCGCAGCTTCGAGCCGCGCGGCGTCGTCGGGCAGGTCGTGCCGTGGAACTTCCCGCTGCTCATGGCCGCGTGGAAGCTCGCGCCCGCGCTCGCGTGCGGGAACACGGCGGTCCTCAAGCCGGCCGAGACCACGCCGCTGACCGCGCTCCTGCTGGCCGAGATCTGCCAGGAGGCCGACCTCCCGCCGGGCGTCGTGAACATCGTCACGGGCGACGGCGAGGCGGGCGCCGCGCTCGTCCGCGCCGACGTCGACAAGGTCGCCTTCACCGGCTCGACGGCGGTCGGCAAGGAGATCCAGCGCGCGCTGGCGGGCCGCGGCCTCGGCCTGACCCTCGAGCTCGGCGGCAAGTCGGCCAACATCGTCTTCGAGGACGCCGCGCTCGACCAGGCCGTCGAGGGCATCATCGAGGGGATCTTCTTCAACCAGGGCCACGTCTGCTGCGCGGGCTCGCGGCTGCTGCTGCAGGAGAGCGTCGCCGACGAGGTCGTGCGCAAGCTCTGGGCGCGCATGGAGCGCCTGCGCGTCGGCGACCCGCTCGACAAGAACACGGACGTCGGGGCGATCAACAGCGCCGCCCAGCTCGCCCGGATCGAGGCGCTGGTCGGCGAGGGCGAGCGCGAGGGGGCGACCCGCCGCTCGATCACGTGCGCGCTGCCCGAGACCGGCTACTGGTTCCCGCCGACGCTGTTCCTCGACGTCGCGCCCGCGAACCGCATCGCCGTCGAGGAGATCTTCGGCCCGGTCGTGTCGGTCACGACGTTCCGCACGCCGAAGGAGGCCGTCGAGCGGGCGAACAACTCGGCCTACGGCCTCGCCGCGGGCGTGTGGACCGACAACGGCGCGAAGGCCTTCGAGGTCGCCTCGGCCCTGCGCGCCGGGGTCGTCTGGCAGAACACCTACAACCGCTTCGACCCGACGGCCGCGTTCGGCGGCTTCAAGGAGAGCGGGTTCGGGCGCGAGGGCGGGCCGTCCGGCCTCCTGCCCTACGTGAGGCTGACGTGAGCCGCCGCTCGCTCGTCGCCAAGACGTACAAGCTCTATCTGGGCGGCGCGTTCGCGCGCTCGGAATCGGGCCGCAGCGACCCGACGGCCGACCACGCCGGCGCCCACGTCGCGAACGTCCCGCGGGCGTCGCGCAAGGACGTCCGCGACGCGGTCAAGGCCGCGCGCGGGGCGCAGGCGGGATGGGCGAAGCGCACGGCGTACAACCGCGGCCAGGTCCTCTACCGCTTCGCCGAGGCGCTCGAGGCGCGCAGCGACGAGCTGGCCCGCGCGGGCGTCGCGCAGCGCGACCTCGCCCCGGACGCGGCCCGCGACGAGCTCGGCGCCGCGGTCGACACGCTCGTGCACTACGCGGGCTGGACGGACAAGCTCGCCGCGGTGATGGGCGGGATCAACCCGGTCGCCGCGCCGTACCTGTCGTTCTCGGCCCCCGAGCCGACCGGCGTCGTCGCCGTGCTCGCCCCGGACGAGCCCGACCTGCTCGGCCTCGTGCGCGAGATCGCGCCGGCGCTCGCCGCCGGCAACACCGTCGTCGCGATCGTCTCGCGCCGCTGGCCGGCGCGCGCGCTCGACCTCGGCGAGGTCGCGGCCGTGTCGGACGTGCCGGCCGGGACGCTCAACCTCCTGTGCGGGCGGATGGACGAGCTGCTCACGCCGCTGTGCGGCCACCGCGACGTCAACGCGATCGTCGACGCGACGGGCGACCCGGCCCGGGCGGCGGCGATCGACGAGCTCGCGGCCGAGACGGTCAAGCGCGTCTCGCGCCCGTCGGACGGCGGGGCGGTCGGGGCGGGCTCGCTCGCGCGGCTCGAGGCCCTGACCGAGCTCAAGACCGCCTGGCACCCCGTCGGCTCCTGACGCATGTCCGACTCCTTCGTCCGCAACGTCGCCGACGCGCCCGCGTTCGACCATCCCGTCTCCGGGTTCCGGATCCTGTTCGAGTCGCCCGACGCGGTGTTCCCGCAGATCGGCGTGAACATCCAGGTGCTGCGCCCGGGCCAGCCGAACGCGAAGTACCACTCGGAGGCCGCGCAGGAGGACTTCCTCGTCCTCGGCGGCGAGTGCCTGCTGCTGCTGGACGGCGAGGAGCGCCCGCTGCGCGCGTGGGACTTCGTGCACGTCGCGCCCGGCAGCCCGCACGTCTTCGTCGGCGCCGGGGACGGGCCGTGCTGGATCCTCGCGATCGGCGCGCGGCCGGAGGACGAGGGCCTCGACTTCCCGGCCAACGACCTCGCCGCGCGCCACGGCGCCTCGGCGCGCGAGTCGACGACGGACGGCGGCGAGGCGTACGCCGACTGGGAGGGCGGCCCGCCGCCGTGGGGCGCACCGCGCGCGACGGCGCCGTGGCCACCCCGCGCGATCGACGCGTAGCCGCCATGGGCTTCCTCGATCGACTGCTGGGCCGGGAGCCGCGCGATGCGCCGGAGCCGGCGCCCGCGGCGCCCGGGGCCGGCGCGTCATCCGAGGACGAGCGCGCGCTCGAGCGCTGGCGCTACCTCGTGCGCACCGCGCCGCCGGAGCGCATCGAGCAGGCCCACGAGGAGGCCTTCGCCGCGCTCACGCCCGAGCAGCGCCGCCTCGCGCTCGAGCAGCTCAGCCGCCAGGTGCCCGACGAGCGCGTCCGCGGCGACGACCCGCGCTCGCTCGCGCGCATGGCGACGCGGGCCGAGCTGCGCCAGCCGGGGACCGTCGAGCGCGCGTTCGGCCGCGGCGGCATGGGTCTCGGCGGCGGCCCGGGCGCCGGCGGGCTCGGCCTGGGCGGCGGGCTGCTGGGCTCGTTCGCGACGGCGTTCGCCGGCACGCTCGCGGCGCAGGCGCTGTTCGCCGACCTCGCCGACGGCGAGCTCTTCGACGGCCCCGACGACGGCGGCGCGGACGCGGGCGGCGACCCCGGCGGAAGCGACCTGGCCGACGCCGGGGGCGGTGACTTCGGCGGCGACTTCGGCGGGGGCGACTTCGGCGGCGGCGACTTCTGAGCGCCCGTACGCCGGTCCGGGTGCCTAGGCACGGCGCGGACCGCCCGCGGACCGGGCGGAGGACGTTGTCCCTGCAAAGGCCGACGCTCCGAATTTGACGCGGGCGTGAGTTTTCCCACCGCGCGCGGCGCCGCCCGTAGGTTCGCGCGGTGTCTCCCTCTCTCGTCCGCGCGGAGGCCGGCGTCCGATGACCCCTGTCCTGTACCGCCTCGGGCAGCTGTGCGTGCGCCACCGATGGATCGTCCTCGGGGTCTGGCTCGTGGTGTTCGCGGCGCTGGCGTTCGCCGCGCGGAGCGTCGGGCCGAACGTCAACGACAACCTCACGCTGCCCGGCACGGACAGCCAGCGGGCCACCGACCTGCTGACGGCGCGCTTCCCCGCGCAGGCCAACGGGACGAACCCGGTCGTGCTCACCGCGCCGAAGGGCGCGAAGCTCACCGACGACAAGTACGCGCAGGCGATCGACAGCACGGTCAGCGCGTTCCGGCGCGACCCCGACGTCCGCGAGGCGACGAGTCCGCTGTCCAGCGCGGGCAAGGCCTACCTCACCAAGGACGCGCAGATCGGCTACATCGCGCTGAACCTGCGCGCGAGCCCGACCGACCTCAGCCGCGACGACGCCGAGCGCGTGGTGGCCGAGGCCGACCCGGTCCGCGACGCCGGCCTGACGGTCGGCGTGGGCGGCTACCTCGGCCAGAAGGTGTCCAAGCCCGAGACGCACTCGAGCGAGGCGGTCGGGCTCACGATGGCCGTGATCGTCCTGCTGTTCACGTTCGGCAGCGTCGTCGCGATGGGCCTGCCGATCGCGACCGCCATCGTCGGCCTCGTCGTCGGCCTGTCGATCATCACGCTGATCAGCCAGGTCGCGGAGGTCCCGACGGTCGCTCCGACCCTGGCCACGATGATCGGCCTGGGCGTCGGGATCGACTACGCGCTCTTCATCGTCACGCGCCATCAGGCCCAGCGGCGCGGCGGGATGGCGACCGACGAGTCGGTCGCGCGCGCGACGGCGACGTCCGGCGGCGCGGTCGTCTTCGCCGGCACGACGGTGATCGTCGCGCTGCTGTCGCTCGCGGTCGTCGACATCCCGCTCGTCACGACGCTCGGCTACACCGCGGCGCTCGTCGTCGCGGTCGCGGTCGTCGCCGCGGTCACGCTGCTCCCGGCGCTGCTCGGCCTCCTCGGGCCGCGCATCGACGCGCTCGGCCTGCCGTTCCGGCGCGGGCCGCAGGACGACCACCACCCGCACGGCTGGGAGCGCTGGGCGCGATTCGTCGCGCGCCGGCCGCTGCCGAGCGCGCTCGTGGCCGTCGTGATCCTCGTCGCCCTGGCCCTGCCGGCGCTCGACCTCTACTTCGGCCAGCAGGACAACGGCGCGCTGCCGACGAGCACCGAGGCGCGCCGCGCGTACGACGGCATGACGGCCGGCTTCGGCGTCGGCGCGAACGGCCCGCTGCTGGTCGCGGTCGACATGGCGAGCCGGCACGCGACCGCCGACCAGAGCCAGCTCGACCAGATCGACAAGCAGGAGTCCGACCAGAAGGACCAGGCCCAGCAGAAGGCCGACGACCAGGAGAAGCAGATCGCCGCGAGCCTCGAGGCCCAGGGCGTGCCGCCGGCGCAGGCCCAGTCGCAGGCCGAGGCGCAGGTCAAGCCCCAGCTCGACGCGCAGACGAAGCAGATCGAGCAGCAGGCCGACGACCAGCGCCAGAAGGCCGACCAGCCGGCGACCGACCCGCGCCTTCAGGACCTGCGCGACGACCTGGCCAAGACGGCGGGCGTCGCCTCCGTGACCCAGCCGCTCGTCAACGACTCGGGCAGCGCGGCCGTGATGACGGCCACGCCGAAGTCCGCGCCCTCGGACCGGGCGACCGAGCAGCTCGTCCGCCGGCTGCGCGACGACACGATCCCGGCCGCGACGAAGGGCCAGGGGATGGCCGCCGACGTCGGCGGGACGACCGCGGGCTACGTCGACCTGGCCGACGAGATCTCGGGGCGCCTCGTCCTGACGATCGGCGTCGTCGTCGCGCTGAGCTTCGTGCTCCTCCTGCTCGCGTTCCGCTCGATCGTGATCCCGCTGACCGCCGGGGTCATGAACCTCATCTCGATCGGCGCCGCGTTCGGCGTGGTGAGCGCGGTGTTCGAGAAGGGCTGGGGCGCGAGCCTCGTCGGCCTCGACGGCGAGGTCCCGATCGTGAGCTTCGTGCCGCTGATGATGTTCGCGATCCTCTTCGGCCTCTCGATGGACTACGAGGTCTTCCTGATGACCCACATCAAGGAGGCCTGGGAGCGCACCCACGACAACACGCGCGCGGTCATCGAGGGGGTCGCCCACACGGGCCGGGTCATCACGTCGGCGGCGCTGATCATGGTCAGCGTCTTCTTCGCCTTCATCATCAACGGCGACCCGACGGTCAAGCAGTTCGGCGTCGGTATGGGCGTCGCGGTCGCCGTCGACGCCACGCTCGTCCGCTGTCTCCTCGTGCCGGCCGTCATGACGCTGCTCGGGCGGGCGAACTGGTGGTTCCCCGGCTGGCTCGACCGCGTCGTCCCCAACTTCTCGATCGAGGGCGAGGAGTGGTTCCGCGCCCGCGACGAGGCGGCCCGGCCCCCGGTCGGCGACGAGCCCGCGCCGAGCGCCGGGCGCGTCGCCGACGACACCGTCCCCACCTAGGTCCAAGGAGGTCTGCCCCCCATGCGGATCCATCGCTTCCCGGTCGTCGCCGTCCTCGGCGCCCTGGCCGTCACCGCCCCGGCGGCACACGCGACCGCGCCCGGCTGGTCGACGCCGCACACCGCGACGTCGGTCACGACCGGCATGTACGCCACCGGCCCGAGCGGGCAGGGCGTGCAGCTGTTCGCCAACGGCGGCGTCCCGCAGCGGACCGGACAGCTGCGGGCGATCCGGACCGACGCGACGCAGGGCACCGCGGTCGGCGTCAACGCGGGCGGCCCGGGCTTCGACGTCTTCGACCTGCACGTCAACGACAGCGGCCGCCTCGTCGCGACCTGGACGAAGGACCTCGAGAACGCGACGCCGGTCAGCATCGCCGCCGCGATCGGCTCGCGCACCTCGCTGCCGCGCACCGCCTCCGTGTTCGCCACCGGCGCGCTCGTCAACGACCTCGCGAGCGCGATCGCCGACAACGGGACTTCGGTCGTCGTGTGGGCGGCGACCCCGATCGGCGGGACGATCGCCTCGGCGACCTCGATCGTCGCCGCGACGCTGCGGTCCGGCCAGGCGCCGATCGTCACCACCGTGGCGACCCGCACCGGCGCGCTCGTGAACAACCTCGCCGTCGGATTCGACGACGACGACCATCCGATCGTCACGTGGAACGTCACGCCGAACGAGAACGGCGGGCCGGGCCTCATCGGCGTCGCCCGCGGGACGGCGCCGGGCGTGTTCGGCCCGCCGGTCGAGACGACGGTCGACCCGACCCAGCAGCTGCTGGACCTCGAGACCTTCGTCACCGGCGACGGCGGCCTGCTGCTGTTCTGGACGACCGGCGGCCCGAGCGCTCCGAGCACGATCCGCTACAGCCAGGCCACGCCCGCCGGCGCCTTCACCGCTCCGCGGACGCTCATCAGCGGGGTCTCCCGCGGGCTTCCGTCCTTCGCGGCGAACGCCGCGGGCCGCGCCGCGCTGCTCTTCCCCGTCGCCTCGGGGAGCGGCACGACGCTGCGGGTGATGCTCCGGACGCCCGCGGGCACGTGGGGCCAGGCGCGGCTGCTCGGCCCGTCGGGCGCGCGGACGATCCAGGCGGCCGACGTCGGCGTCGACGGCAACGGACGGGTCGTGGCGCTCTGGGACGACGCGGGCGCGTCGTCGGGCACGGCGACCCGGATCCTCGCCGCGCGGTCGAGCTCGTCGAGCAACCCGCTGAACACCTACAACCAGGTCAGCCAGCGCTCGGGCGACCGCCGCTGCCGGGCGCCCGACGCTCGCGCTGGCCTCCAGCGGCGACGGCTTCGGCTCGTGGCTGTGCTCGACCTCGTCGTCGGGCGCGATCAACGGCCCGCGGCTGGCGCGGCTCACCGCCCCGTCCTGATCGCCGCTCGCGGCGCGCTGCTTGCATTCCGGCCGGTCCAATTCGCCGCGCGAGCGGCGACGTAGGGGTGAGGCCGCCGCAGGCGCGGCGAAGCGCACGACCGTTGGAGGCGTGATGTCCCGGTACATGCTGCTGGTGTACGAGGAGGAGGCCGACCCGGCCGGACAGGCCGAGCGCGACCGGTCGCTGCCGCTGTTCGTCGAGTTGCACCGCAGCCTGCGCGAGGCGGGCCTGCTCGTGGCCGTCCAGGCCCTGCGCCCGACGCGGACCGCGACGTCGGTCCGCGTCCGCGACGCGCAGGCCGAGATCACCGACGGGCCGTTCGCGGTCACGAAGGAGGTCCTGGCCGGCTACTACGTCCTCGAGTGCGCCGACCTCGACGAGGCGCTCGCGCACGCCGCGCGGATCCCGGCGGCGCGCTGGGGGACGATCGAGGTGCGCCCGGTCGTCACGGCCGACGAGTGGGTGGCCAACGCCCGCGCGGCCGGGGCGGACATCGCCGACGACGCGCTCGGCGAGCAGCCCTGAGGGAGCCCGGCGCGGACGACTTCCGCGCGCCGGTCCAAATCGCCGTCGCGGCTGCGACGTCTTCATGAGGCCGCATGTCGGCCCCCATACCGAGCCACCCGAAGGGAGACGACGTGTCCGATCCCCGAACGCCGCACGCCCCGGCACGGCCCGATCCGCGCCGCTGGAAGGCGCTGGCCCTGCTGTGCACCGCCTTCTTCATGGTCATCCTCGACTCCGCGATCGTGCTCGTGGCCCTGCCCTCGATCGACGCGGACCTGGCCTTCTCGGCCGGCAGCCTGCAGTGGGTCCTGAGCGCCTACCTGCTCAGCTTCGGCGGCCTCCTGCTGCTGGGCGGCCGCGCCGCCGACCTCCTCGGGCGTCGCCGCATGTTCCTCGCCGGCACGTGCCTGTTCGCGCTGGCGTCGCTCGGCGCGGGCCTCGCGGGTTCGACCGAGGCGCTGCTGACCGCGCGCGTCGTGCAGGGCGTGGCGGCCGCGATCATGACCCCGACCGCGCTGTCGATCGTCATGACGACCTTCCCGGAGGGCGTCGAGCGCAACAAGGCGCTCGGCATCTGGGGCTCGACCGGCGCCATCGGCGGGACCGCCGCGTGGCTCGTCGGCGGCCCGATCACCGACGGCCTCGGCTGGCAGTGGATCTTCTTCCTCAACGTGCCCGTCGCGGGCGTCGTCGTGGCCCTCGCCCCGGTGCTCCTGCGCGAGAGCCGCGCGACACCCGAGCGGCGGCGGTTCGACGTCGCCGGCGCGGTGACGGTCACGGGCGCGCTGGTGGCGGCCGTGTACGCGGTCGTCGAGGCGCCCGACACCGGCTGGGGCGCACCGCAGACGCTCGGCCTGCTGGCGCTGGCGGCGGTCCTCATCGCCGCGTTCGCGGGCATCGAGGCGCGCTCGGCCGCGCCGCTGGCCCCGCTCGGGGTGTTCCGCTCGCGGTCGCTCGTCGGGGGCAACCTCGTGCTCTTCGCGCTCGGGACGATGGCCTTCGGCGTGCCGTTCATCTTGACCCAGTACGCCCAGGAGGTCCTGCACTGGTCGCCGATCCACTTCGGGCTCGCGTCGGTCGTCATGCCGGTCACGGCGGTGTTCGGGACCGCGACCGCGCAGGCGATCGCCACGCGGGGCGGCGTCCGGGCCGTGGCCGTCGTCGCCCTCGCGTCGACCGGCGTCGCCTGCCTGCTCCTGACGCGCGTGTCGGTCGGCGGCAGCTACCTCGGCGACCTGTTCTTCGCGCTGCTCGTCCTCGGCCCCGGGATCGGCGGCGCGTTCGTCGCGGGCTCGATCGCGTCGCTGACCGGCGTGGCCGAGACCGAGGCCGGGCTCGCCTCGGGCCTGAACAACGCCGCGTTCCAGATCGGCGGCGCGGTGGGCGTGGCGATCCTGTCCTCGGTCGCCGTGTCCGGCGCCCACGGCGCCGATCCCCTGGCCGCGCTGACCGCCGGCTACCGGTCCGCGTTCACCGCGGCGATCGCGGTCGCCGCGCTCGGCATGGTGGCCGCGGGCCTGCTGCTCGGCCGCCGCCGCGAAGGCCGGCCCGCGCCGGTGGCGGAGACCGCGCCGACCACCGCCTGACCCACCGACCCGACAGACAAGGAGACCCACCATGAAGATGCCCCCGATCGTGTCGCCCCAGGAGTGGGAGGCCGAGCGCGAGCGCCTGCTCGTCAAGGAGAAGCAGCACACCCGCGCCGGCGACGCACTGGCCGCCGAACGCCGGCGCATGCCGCGGATGCGGGTCGAGAAGCCCTACGCCTTCGAGGGTCCGGACGGGCCGGCGAGCCTGCCCGACCTCTTCGCCGGGCGCCCGCAGCTGATCGTCTACCGCTTCTTCTTCGAGCCCGGCGTCGCCGGGTGGCCCGAGAGCGGCTGTCAGGGCTGCTCGATGATGGCCGACCAGGTCGCCCACCTCGCGCACCTCAACGCGCGCGACACCACGTACGTGCACGTGTCGCGGGCGCCGCAGGCCGACCTCGCGCGCTGGAAGGCGCGCATGGGCTGGGAGCACATCCCGTGGTACACGCTCACCGACGACTTCGACACCGACTTCGGCGTCGGCGAGTGGCACGGCACCAACGTCTTCTTCCGCGACGGCGACGAGGTCTTCCGGACGTACTTCGTCGACGGGCGCGGCGACGAGGCGCTGGGCAGCACCTTCAGCTACCTCGACATCACGCCCCTCGGGCGCCAGGAGGACTTCGAGGACTCGCCCGAGGGCTACCCGCAGGACCCGACCCACCCCGAGTGGTGGCGGCGCCACGACGAGTACGAGGGCGGCCCGGCATGATCGCGCACGTCGCGGGCATGCCGGTCGAGGAGTTGCTGCCGTCGGTCTCCGGCGCCGTCCTCGCACGCGTCTGGCTGGTGTTCCACCTGCGGCGTCGGCGGGACCCGCCCACCACCGCGCATCGGACAGCCCCATGACCCAGGGCGCTTGCTACGTTCCGGCGCGTGCCGCCGACGGAGACGTTCGACTGGCAGGGTCGGCGGATCGCGTGGAGCCGCGCGGGGAGCGGGCCGGCCGTCGTCTTCTGCCACGGCACGCCGTTCTCCTCGCGGCTGTGGCAGCCGTTCGCCGACGCGCTGGCCCGCGACTTCACCGTGCATCTGTGGGACATGCCGGGCTACGGCCGCTCGTCCAAGCGGGCGGAGGACCCGGTCGACTTCGGCGTGCAGGCCGAGGCGCTTCGCGGCGCTCCTGGCCCACTGGGACCTCGACCGCCCGCACGTCGTCGCGCACGACTTCGGCGGCGCGGTCTCGCTGCGGGCGCACCTGGTCGTCGGGGCCGCGTACGCGTCGCTGATGCTCGTCGACGTCGTCGCGATCCCGCCCAGCGGGTCGCCGTTCTTCCGCTTCGTGCAGGACAACCCCGACGTGCTCGGCGACCTGCCGGCCTACATCCACGAGGCGATCGTCCGCACGTACATCCGCGGCGCGAGCCACCGCGGCCTGCGGGACGACGATCTCGACGAGCTCGTGCAGCCGTGGCTCGGCGACGAGGGCCAGCCGGCGTTCTACCGGCAGATCGCGGCCTACGACGAGCGCTACCTCGAGGAGAACGAGCAGCGCCTCGGCCGGATCGACATCCCGGTGCGCGTCCTCTGGGGCGCCGACGACGCATGGATCCCGCTCGACACCGGCCAGCGCCTGGCCGGGCTGATTCCCGGGGCGAGCCTGGCGGTGGTCGACGGCGCGGGTCATCTGATGCACCACGACGCGCCCGTCGCCCTCGCCGACGAGCTCCGCGCCTGGCTCGGCGCCATCACGGCGTAGCCGCGCCGGCCTCGGCCGCGCTCCGCGACGCGGGCTCCGGCGATAGCGTCTGCGCCGATGGCGCACCGAGCCCTCGCCGAACACGCGCTGTCACGCGCCGACACCGAGCTCGACGACGCCTATCGCGACGTCCGCGTCAAGGTCGGCAAGGGCGCCGCCCACGCCCGCACCGTCGCGCGCGTCCTGCGCGACGCCGGCTGCCCCGAGACCGTCCAGGTCGCCGGTCTGCTGCACGACGTCGTCGAGGACACCGACCACACCATCGCCGACGTCCGGCGGCGCTTCGGCGCGACCGTCGCCGGCCTCGTCGCCGCGGTCACCGAGGACGGCACCATCCGCGACTACCGCGCCCGCAAGCGCGCCCTGCGCGCCCAGATCGCCGCCGCCGGCCCCGAGGCCATCGACATCGCGCTCGCCGACAAGGTCGCGACGCTCACCCACGCCCTCGACAGCGGGACACGCGTCCCGCGACGCAAGCTCGCCCACTACGAGGCGACCATCGCCCTCGCCCCGGGCGCCGCGCATCCGGCCCTCGGCGCCGCGGCGGGCGAGCTGCTCGCCGCCGCCATCGCCGCCCGCGACACGGCGGACGCCCGGCGCTAGCGGAGGTCACGCGTGTCGTCGGGTGCGCCGGATCCGGGGGTCGTCCACCCGATCGACGGCCAGAAGCGCGTGGTGTTCCTCCGCCCGCTCGTGCGGAGCCCGACGATCGAGGTCGGCGAGTACACGTACTACGACGACCCCGACGACCCGACGGCCTTCGAGCGCGACGCCGTGCTCTACGGCTTCGGCCCGGAGCGGCTGATCATCGGGCGCTTCTGCGCGATCGCGTCCCGCGTGCGCTTCCTGCTGCCCGGCGCCAACCACGCGGACCTCGGGCCGTCGACCTACCCGTTCGGCGTGTTCGGCGACGGCTGGGCCGGCACGATGGACCTCGTCATGTCGGCGCCGAGCCGGGGCGACACGGTCGTCGGGCACGACGTCTGGCTCGGGTACTCGGCGCTGGTGCTGCCGGGCGTGCGGATCGGCCACGGTGCGGTCGTCGCGGCGGCGAGCGTCGTCGCCCGCGACGTCCCGCCCTACGCGATCGTCGCCGGCAATCCCGCGCGCGTCATCCGCTCGCGCTTCGCGGAGGAGGACGTGGCCCGCCTGCTGCGGGCCGCGTGGTGGGACTGGCCGATCGACCTCGTCACCGCGCACGCGCGCACGATCATGGCCGGCACGCCCGCGGAGCTCGAACGGATCGCGGAGGAGCACGGCCTGCTCGCCCCGTGAGGACTCGCGGCCCCCGGATGACCGCCGGGCTCCCCGACGTGCCGCCCCAGCGCCCGCGCCACGCCAGCCACGGCGTCGCCTCGCTGACGACGTCGAGCGTCGGCCGAACCTGATACCCGCGCCCGAAGTGCGAGTCGTCGGGCAGCGAGCCGCGCGGGTTGTTCCCCGCCGCGTAGTACGACGCGTGGGACTCGCGCGCCGGGTAGACCACGGGCACGCCCGCGGTGGTGCGCTCGACCGCCGCCCAGGGGCAGGCCTCGCCCTGGCCGTGCTGGCCGTACGTTGCGATCTCCGGGGCACCCTCGGCGTCCAGGCCGTACTGGACGTACTCCCAGTCGCCCTCGTGCGCGCCGATCCCGAGCAGGCTCTGCGGGTTGAAGTAGTAGAAGAACCAGTACTGCAGCCACGTGCGGCCCTGCGACACCGCGACTCGTCCAAAGACGCGGTCCGCGTAGCCCTGTGTCCGCAGCCGCTGCGCGTCCTGCAGGCGGTTCGTGTTCGCCTCGTCGAGGAAGTCGGTCTGCGCCGCGGCGCGGCCGTCCGCATAGGTTGGGTCGCCGAGGAATCCGAGCGAGAGCGTCGGCCGCGGGTCGGCCGGGTCGGCGGCGGCGAGGATCGTCCCGCCATTCGTCCGCAGCGTGTTCGTCCGACTGCCGGCGACGAAGTTGTCGGTGATCTCCGCGGCGGCGTCGGCGAAGTAGGTCTCCTGCGACTCGTAGCGCATGTGCGGCGAGTAGCGGCCGAGCACCTCCGCGCGCGTCTGGACCCTGGCCGAGGCTGCCGCCGAGGCGGCCGAGGCGTTCCCCGCCGTGTCGATGGCGCGCACGACGTAGTGGTAGGTCGTGCCGCCGGTCAGCCCTCCGTCCACCAGCCGCGAGGTCGTCAGGCGCGAGGTGTTGATGCGTGTGAACGGGCCGGTCGCCGCGGTCGCGCGGTAGACGTCGTATCCGTCGTGATCCGGCTCCGGGCTGTCGGCCCAGTCGAGGACGACGCGCTCGAGCGCCCCGGTCGCGGTCAGACCCTGCGGCGCGGCCGGCGGCGTCGTGTCAGCCACGTCTCTCCCGGCGCGGAAGTGGTCTGCCACCTCGCTCGCGGTCAGCGCTCGCCCGTAGATCGCGACCTCATCCGCGCGACCGCGGGTGCGCTGCGTGGCCACCGAGCCGTTGCCCATGACATGCCACGGCAGCGCCGCGGCCGCCGTGCCCGCCCCCGCGGCCGTCGTGACGGCGAGCGCGCCGTCGAGATACCAAGCGGTGGCGCCGCCCGACGCCGTGAGGACGATGTGGTGCCAGCCGTCGCGCACGCTCGCGGTCGAGCGGCCCGTGGCGACCTGCGTGCCGCCGACCCGGTAGGCGACCTGCCCGGCGCTGTCGAACGCGAGGATCCACCCCGCCGCCGAGGTGTTGTCGCGCAAGAGCGCGATGCCGCCCTCCCAGAAGAACCACCCCTCGATGGTCGCGGTCCCGCTCACGGCGAGCGGCGCCCCGCCGAGCTGCACCTCGTCGTCGACGCCATCGAAGGCGGCAGCGCGATCCGCGTCGCCCGTGAGCGCTCCCGGCGCCCCCAGGCCAACCCCGCCGACGTACGTCCCGGGGCTCGGCGACGTCCCCTGGGCGGCCGCGACGGTGCCGCTGGTCTCCCCAAGGCGCCAGTACGAGATCGGCGTGCCCCCGAGGACGGTCTGTGGATACGCGGCCTCGGCCGCGGCCGGCGCCGCCACAATCGCGACAAGCACCGGGACGACGAGCCAGAGCGTCCTCCGGCGCCATCGGTGGGCATTGCCTGACCCGGTCCCGCGTCGCATGGCTCACCTCTCCACTGGTGCGAGCCAAGGGTCTCACTCCCACGTGCGCGACGGCAAGCCCGCCGAGGCCGCCACGCGCTGAGCGGGTCGTCGAAGGCAAGGGCGGACACCTTCAGATTCGGCTCCACCAAGCCAACGGAGAGGGAGGGATTCGAACCCTCGGACGAGGTTGACCCCCGTCACGCGATTTCCAGTCGCGCCCGTTCAACCGCTCCGGCACCTCTCCGGGCAGCGCGAAGGGTAGCCGCTCGGCCGCCCGGCAAGGCGCCTGGCGGCCGCGGCGGTCAGATCTGCCAGACGCCGCCGCGCAGGACGGGGACCTCGTCGCCGTCGGCGGTCACGCCGCTCACGGCGACGTCGTCGCCGCCGATCATGAAATCGACGTGGATGCCGGAGCGGTTCAGGCGATCCTGGTCCTCGGCGCCGGCGGTGAACGAGTAGGCCTGGCCGAGCGCGATGTGGCTCGCCGCGTTCTCGTCCAGCAGCGTGTCGAAGAAGGTCGTGCCGAGGCGGCCGATCCGGCCCTCGCGATCGACGAGCGCGATCTCGCCCAGACGGCCCGCGCCGTCGTCCCGGGCGGCATAGCCGCGCAGGACGTCGCCGCCCTCCTCGGCGTCGATGCGCACCGCCCGGCCCTCGCGGAACTCGACCTCCAGGCCGCGGACGATCGAGCCCGCGACGACGAGCGGCTTCGTCGCGCGCACGACGCCGTCGGTGCGCTGCGGGTCCGGGGCGCTGAAGACCTCCTCCGACGGGATGTTCGGCATGTGGCGGATGCCGCCGACCGTCTCGAACTGCGCGGCGATGAACTTCGACGTCGGCAGCAGGCCGACCGTGAGGTCGGTGCCCTCGCCCTCGAAGCGGATCGCGGTGAAGGCCCGGTCGGTCAGGCGCGCGGCGGCGCCGACGAGGACGTCCGCGCGCTCGCGCCACGCCGCGACCGGATCCGCCTCGTCGAGGCGGCAGACGTGCGCGACCTGCTCACCGAGGCGGCGCAGCGCCTCGTCGGGGTCGAGGTCGGGATGCACCTGACGCGCCCACGCCGCGTTCGGGAACGGGATGATCGTCCAGTTCGTCGTCGCCTCGTTGACGATGACGCCGGTCTCCTTCGTCGCCGGCAGCTGGTCGCGACCGGCGCGGGCGGGATCGAGGTCGTTCAGCAGCCCGGGCGTCGCCGGGCCGGCGATGCCGATGCGCGCACAGCGCTGCCGGCCGAGCTCGAGCATCCGCTCGCCGTACCACGAGGGCACGAAGTCGAGCGTGTCCTCCTCGGCGTGGAGGATCCGCGCGCGCTTGACGTGCATGTCGAAGTACACCGGGTCGACGAAGCGCGCGCCGTGGCGGTAGGCGCTCGCCGCGAGCGCGCGCACCATCTCCTCCTTGCCGATCTCGGCGTTGATGGCGACGATCTGCCCGGGCTGGACGTTCGCGCCGAAGCCGACGGCGAGGTCGGCGAGGCGCTCGAGCGTCGTCGCGTCGAAGCCGGTGGTGGCGGAGCCGGCGGCGGTCATGCGATCGAGGCTATCGCGCCGTCCGCCCGCCGATCGTCACCGCGCCGCGAGCGGCGCGATCCCGAGGGCCTCGGCCACCGCGGCGACCGTCGCGCCGAGCTCGGCCGGCGTCGCGCCCGGCCGGGCGAGGAGCGGCCCGACGGCGTCGAGGCCGGCCCGGGCCGCGAGCCGCTTCTCGTTGCGCACCCACGTCCGGCCCTCGGCCAGCCGCGCGTGGGCGGCGCACAGCGTCGCCTCGGCGAGCATCCCGGCGCACGGGACGACGTCGCCCGCCCGGGCATGGGTCGCGGCGAACATGAGCGAGACCGCCGCCCGGCCCTGCCAGCGCGCCGCGGCCGCCGCGGCGAGGCGGTCGGGGAAGTCGGGGCGCGGCAACGGCTCGCCCGCCAGCGGCCGGCACAGCGCCAGCTCGCCGACCGGCAGATACGTCGGCGCGCCGGCGAGGTAGCCGTTCTGGCGCAGGATCTCGAAGCGGCCGTCCTGCGCGTCGGCGAGCCAGCGCCCGACGCGATCGAGGTCGCGGAAGAGCACGTCGACCGCGACGTCGCCCACGGTCAGCCACGCGCCGCCGTCCACGATCGGGCCCCACTCGCCGAGGCCCGACACGTGACCGGGGTGGCCGAGCCGCGCCACGCCGGCCGGGTCGAAGCCGCGGGCCGCGCGGTAGTAGAGGCCGAGGTCCCAGTCGCTGTCGGGCCGCTCGGTGCCGTCGGCGCGCGAGCCGCCGAGCACGACCGCGGCGACGCCGGGGAGCTCGGCCAGCGCGCCGGCGAGACGCGCGATGGGGGCGGGCAGCGACGGAACCGGCGACGGGCCCACGCCCGGCCCGGCTCAGCCCGCGTCGGCGGGGTCGTCGACCAGGTGCAGCTCGCCGTCGAGGCCCGACACCTCGACGATCTTCGCGACGGCGCTGGTGCCCGCCGCGCGGACGACGACGAGGCGCGTGCCGGACCGGCCGGCGCGCGTGTGCCCGGCGACGAGCACGCGGATACCGCTCGAGTCCATGAACTCGAGCCCGCGCAGGTCGACGACGACCTCGCGGCCGCTGTCGAGCCGCTCGTTGATGAGCTGCTCGAGCTCCGGGGCGGTGGCGATGTCGAGCTCGCCCCGCAGCGTCACGTACGCGCGGCCGTCACGATCGTCCACCGACATGGCGAACTCTTCGGGCGGGGACGCCATGGCCCGGATCCTAATCGCCGCACAGGCGGCCGGCTGCCCGGACGGCAACCGTGGTTGCCGCGTCGCCCGGGTGGCGGGCGACGCGGACGGGCGCGATGCGCCTAGTTGTTCTGGCCGTCGGAGGTCGGCCAGGCGAGGCAGCAGAGGTCGTGCAGCAGGTCGTCGAGATCCTCGACGCTCGCCTCGGCGAGGTTGCTGACGTGCTCCTGGATCTGCTCGGGGCTGAGGTTCATGGCCGGTCGTTCCTTGAAGGGGGTCGGGTACCCCCTAGATCGGGTCCGGGGCGCGGTGCCTTGAGTCCAGTTGTCCCGCGGTTACGCCCGATCGGGCGCCGCCGGACGGATGTACGAGGCGCCGCGCAAATCGCTCAAGACGACCCCGTCCGAACCGATACCAGGAGCGTCCTCCTGTCCGTGTGTGTGTGAACGAAGGCCCGCTGAGAAGCGGGCCTTTGTCGTTCTCGGGCGCGAACGCACGCGGACGCGCCAGACCGACTCAAGCCGTCGCGCGCGTGGACGATTCCTTATACGGAATGTCCGCGCTCGCCTCACCGTCAACCACCGCGCCCCTCGCCGACCTCCTCGCCGCGGGCGGCGTGCGCTCCGTCTACCAGCCCGTCGTCGCGCTGCCCGACCGGCGCGTCCTCGCCTACGAGGCGCTGGCCCGCGGCCCGGTCGGCTCGCCGCTCGAGGCGCCCGGCGCGCTGTTCGGCGCGGCGGCGGCCGAGGGACTCGTCGCCGATCTCGACCGCGCGTGCCGCGCTGCGGCGGTCAGCGGCGCGCTCGGGGCGCTCGACCCGTCGACGGCGTTGCTTGTCAACGTCGAGCCCGACGTCCTCGATCCTGTGCCGGGGGCGGCCGCACCGGTGCTCGAGCGGGCCGGCGGCGAGCTGACCGTCATCGCCGAGATCACCGAGCGGCGCCTCACCGACCGCCCCGCCGAGCTGCTGCGCGCGGTCGCGGCCCTGCGCCGCCGCGGCTGGGGCTTCGCGCTCGACGACGTCGGCGCCGACTGGCGCTCGATCGCGCTGATGCCGTTCCTGCGCCCTGACGTCGTCAAGCTCGACATGCGCCTCGTGCAGGAGCCGTTCGGGGCCGAGGCCGCCGCGGTCGTCCGCGCGGTCCGCGCCTACGCCGACGAGACCGGCGCCGCCGTCCTCGCCGAGGGGATCGAGACCGAGGAGCACGAGCGCCGCGCGCTGTCCTGGGGCGCGACGCTCGGCCAGGGCTGGCTCTACGGCCGTCCCGGGCCGCTGCCCGCCGTCCCGGTCGTGGGTGGGGTCGCGGGCGGGCTCGTCACGGCCACCGCGCCGGTCGGCACGCGCACGCCCGCGCAGGTCGCCCAGGCCGCCGGCGCGCCGTTCTCCGTCGCGCCCAAGGCCGCCCTGCTCGCCCATTCCATCGCGCTCGAGCACCGCGCGCTCGCCGACCCCGACCCCGTCGTCGCGTTCGGCTGCTTCCAGGCGGCCCGCCACTTCACCCCGGCGACCGCCAAGCGGTACGCCCGGCTCGCGCGCCGCTCGGCGTTCGTCGGCGCGTTCGGTGCCGGCCTCGACGACACGCCCGTCGCCGGCGTGCGGGGCGCGTCGCTGCGCGTCAACGAGGACCTCGCCGGCGAGTGGAACGTGATCGTCGTCGGCCCGCACCAGGCCGCCGCGCTGATCGCGGTCGACCTCGGCGACGGCGGCCCGGACATGCAGCGGCGCTTCGCGTACACGCTCATCGAGGACCGCGACCTCGTGCTGCGCGCCGCCCGTTCGCTCATGCTGCGCATCACCGGCGCCTGAGCCGCGACTCTGGTCGAGCCGTCCGCAGCGCTCGTGGTCGCGGCGGTCCTGGAGGAACCGGAGCGGTTCGCCGCCGCTGGCGACCACACTCCGCCGCCGGCGGCCGACCACCATCACCGCGTCCAGCAGGACAGCCAGCCCCGGGAGGGCGAAGCGCTGACGCGGCAGCAGCAGCAGGCGCGGTTCCAAGCCGCCTGCTGCTGCCGACTCAGGCTCGGCCCGCCACGGCGCGTCCTCAGTTGCGGCCCTGGGGGCGAGCGGAGTCGCGGGCGAGGTACACGGTGTCGGGCGTCGAGGCCGAGGGGACCGTCGCGCAGGTCCGGTAGCGACGCTCGGCGCGCAACGCCGCGCCACCGGCGACCTTGGCCAGAGGACGACGCGCACGCTGTGCTGGCCCGGCCGCAGGTCGACCTTGAGCTGTCGCGTCTTGGCGGACATACGGTGGACGTCACCGGCGATCGAGGCGCGCAGGCTGCGGACCTTCGTCCCGGCCGGGCCGCGGAAGTGGACGATCAGGAGCCGGCGGCTGACGCCACCGTCGGCGGGGCGGTGGGCACCGCCGCACCGGTGTCGACGTCGGTGGCACAACCGGCGGAGCGGCCACGCTGGCGCCGAAGGACGCGTCGCTGAACTGGCCATAGCTGTCGATGACGCGGAAGCCCACGCTCCGGGCGGCGCCGGAGAAGGCCGCCGCCGGCGTGAACGTGATCACGCCGGTCGAGGTGTTGAGCGCGTAGACGCCCACACCCGCGAATGAGACCGAGGTGGCCGGCTCGCCGTTGTCCAACAGGGTCACCGAGCCGCCGGCCGGGATCGCGACCTGGAACGTCTGCGCCTCCCCGTACGGGGCAGTGCTCTGTCCGCCGGTCGCCGTGGGCGGGGGCGGGAGGGTTGCCACGTGCGGGGAGCTGCCCGACGAGGAGAACGACCGAGTCGTGCCCGCATAGGCGGCCGACAGGGTCTGCGCGCCGGGCGCGGTCGCCGAGTAGCTGACCGTGCACTTCGCCACGGTCGTCGAGCGGCGACGAGCGTGCATGCTCCACCGCCGGCGAAGGTGCCCGACCGCACCGCCCGAGCGAAGCTCACGGCGCCGGTCGGCGTGGCCGTGCCGCTGTCGGTGTCGGTCACCGTGGTCGTGCAGCTGACAGCAGCCCCGACCAGCGCGGACGCCGGGAGGCAGCGACGGCCGAGGCGGTGGTGACGCCGGTTCCACAGATGTTGGCGACCAGCACCCCGGCGTCGCCGCCGGGCTGGTGAACGCCTTCTCGTCGCCGAGGGCGACGAGCGCCGGCGCCGATCACTCGGCCGCCATCATCGTCGCGCCCCCATCCGAGGTCCGGACGAGGCTGCGCGCCGGGCCGCTGAAGGTGACGCTCGCCGTCGCCGCGTAGATGATGCTCGTGACGTCGCGTGTCAGGGGATCGGTATCGATGTTGAACGTATCCCGGAAGCCGGGGTCGAGGGCGTTGTTCAGGATCTGCATCGAGGAGCCCAGCGCGGTCGCGAGGCCGCGGAACGCAGCGTTGTTCACGTAGTTGTCGTTCTCCCCGATCATGACCACGCGGCCGCCGCCCGCGAGGTAGCTGCCCAGGGTGGCGACCTGGGAGCCGGAGAACGTCGCCTGATTGAGGCTCAGCAGCACGCACGCGTTGCCGGCGAGGCTCCCCGGGAGGACGCTGGTCGAGGAGATCGGACGACCCGCCGCCGTGCCCACGTTCGCGTAGGTCTCGGCCGGATTCATCGACGTGTTGCCCGTGTAGACGAGGATCGGATCGGACGGTGCCGCAACGGCGGCCCCGGCGAAGGCGGCAGTGCACGCGAGGAGCGTCGCGACAACCGCGCTGATGCGCGCGGCCTGGGATCGCCCGGCGCCGGCAAGCGCAGGGACTGCGGAGAAGTTCATATTCATGGCTTCGGCTTGTAGCGAACATCACTTGAACACGTTGACCATTGAACCTGCCTTACCAACCGCTCACGGCGTTCTTGCCCAAGGAGCGCCGTCCAATCGGGAGGCTTGGTGTCGCGAGCCGGACCGGCGAGCTGTGACGCAGGGCTAGGCGGAGCGGGCCGCGAGCGTCGTCAGCGCCGCCGCGAGCTCCGCCGTGCGCGACAGGAACGGGGAGTGGTCGGAGTCGATCTCGACGACGTCGATCCCGGGGTTGTCGGCCACGAGGCGGCGCTGCAGCGCGGTCGGGATCGCGCGGTCCTTCGTCGCGATCACGTATGCGCGCGGCGGGCGGGCGGACGCGAAGCGCTCCTCGCGACCGAGCTCGACCGGGGTCACGAACGCGGCGAGCGCCTGCGGGCGGATGCGCTCCGTCGCCCACGCCGCCTGCTCGGGCGTGCACTCGCCGTAGAACGCCTCGGGCGCGACGTCCGCGGGCATGGTCGCCACCGGCGGCGCGCCGTCGACCTGCATGTGCGCCTGCACCATGTCGCCTTCGCCCTCGGGCAGCTGCGTGAGGTCGACGAGGCTCTGCTTGTCGCCGGGCATGAACGCCGCGACGTAGATCGCGCGGGCGATCTTCTCCGGGCAGCGCGTCAGGGCCTGGGTCATCGGCACGCCGCCCATGCTGTGGGCGACGAGGATCACCGGCTCGGGCTCCTCGGCCAGGACCGCGCAGATCCGATCGACGTAGGCGTCGAGGGTCACCTCGGCCACTGGCGTGTCGTCCTCGCCGCTGCCCGGGAGGTCGAACGTCTTCACGCTGTGCCCGTCGGACTCGAGCGCCGCCTGCAGCGGCTCCCAGCACCAGGCGCCGTGAAACGCGCCGTGGACGAGGACGAATCGCGCCATGTCTGCTCCTTGTCGAGGTTGGGGCGAGTTCCTATCACGACCGGCGACGCACCCGGCGCCGCTGTGAGAAGGTGGAGGCGGCCCCGTACGAAGACCCGGCCGCCGCGCGGCCGCGACGGAAGGACACGCGATGTCGTCTTCGGAGGCAGCACCGGCCACCGGTTCGGAGCAGGCCCGGGCGCGTGCGCGCGAGATCTGGGCGCTCGGCGACTACGACCGTGTCGCGCGCGACGTCCTCGCCCCGTTCGGCCCCGCGCTCGTCCATGCGTGCCGGGTCGGCCCGGGCGTCCGCGTGCTCGACGTCGCCGCGGGAACCGGCAACGTCGCGCTCGCCGCGGCGCGCGCCGGCGGCAGCGTCGTCGCGTCCGACCTGACGCCGGCGCTGCTCGACGTCGGCCGCCGCCGGGCCGAGGCCGAGGGGCTCGCCATCGAGTGGGTCGAGGCCGACGCCGAGGCGCTCCCGTTCCCCGACGCCGCGTTCGACGTCGTGGTCTCGTCGGTCGGGGTCATGTTCGCCCCCGACCACGTCGCCGCCGCGAGCGAGCTGCTGCGCGTCTGCCGCCCGGCCGGCCTGGTCGGCCTCGTCAACTGGACGCCGGAGAGCTGGTCGGCGCGCTTCCTCGCCGTCCTGTCCGCCCACATCCCGCCGCCGCCCGGCCCGCCCGGCGTGCTGTGGGGCGACGAGGACCACGTGCGGGGGCTGCTGTGCGACGGCCTCGAGACGCTCGACACCTTCCGCCACGAGCTCGTCGTCGACCACTTCGCCTCGGGGGCGGAGCTCTGCGCGTACTACATGGCGAACTTCGGGCCGCTCATCGCCGCGGTCGCGGCCGACCCGAGCCGCCGCGAGGCGCTCGAGCGCGACCTCCTGGCGTTCGCGGAGGAGACCGCGGAGGACGGCCCGGAGGGCAGCGTCGTGTTCCGGTTCGAGTACCTGCTGGCGGTGGGGCGGCGGGCGGGCGGGGATTGACCGGCCGGCCGGTCAGGCGCCGCCCACCAGCTCCGTCAGGAACGACGGCATGCGGCCGGCACCGAAGTCGAAGAACCGGGCCCACACCGGCTCGATGGAGATCCGTGCCATCTGGTCGTACAACGACCTGACCTGGCGCTCGAACTCCGCGAGCTGGTCTGCGGCCAATGCCTTCCTCGAGGCCGCGAGGTACTCGTCGGGAACGCCGTCGACGATGTCCACGCGTGCGAGCCCACGCACCAGGAGCGCCTGTGCCTCCGTAGGCGTGTCGCCGACATCGATCGTGAGCGCGACCTTCGGCCGCGCCGACAGCGCCTTCACCTTGGGCGCGGTCGTCGCCGTGCAGACGACGATCTGGCTCCGGTTCCAGTAGAAGCCGATCGGGACGACTCGCGGGAAGCCGTCTGATCCGTTGTAGCCGAGGCGGAGGAGCGTTGCGGAGTCGAGCAGGTTCCGCGCGCCGGGTTGTGCGAGCTCTTCGGTGGTCTGTTGCGAGTCCACGATCGTCCTTCCTGGGGTCATCGTCGGTGGGCGAAGCACCCACCCTTCACCTCTGGAGCGGAGCCGATCAGGGCTTCTCGACATGGAGAAGGCCCGCTCGTGGCGGGCCTGGGAGATCCCGAAACTGCGCACTTCACGGAGGGGGAGGGATTCGAACCCTCGTCAGAGGCTTAACCCCTGAAACGGTTTTCGAGACCGCCGCATTCAACCACTCTGCCACCCCTCCACATGAGCGACGAGCGCCGCCGGACAGGCTAGCGAAGCATCCTGGTAGACATCGGCCATGCCGGTCGCCTACCAGCGCGGGCTGCACGAGCTCGGTGACGGGCTGCATGCCTACCTCCAGCCCAGCGGGTCGTGGGGCTGGAGCAACGCCGGGCTGATCTCCGCGGGCGGGACGTCGCTGCTCGTCGACACGCTCTTCGACCTCGACCTCACCCGCGAGATGCTCGACGCGATGCGCCCGATCACCGAGCGCAGCCCGATCGACGCCGCGATGAACACGCACGGCAACGGCGACCACTGCTTCGGCAACGAGCTGCTGCCGGCCGGCGCCGAGATCTACGCGACGGTGGGCGCGAGCGCGGAGCTGGCAGCCGCGCCGCCGCAGCTGGTGAACGCGCTCAAGCAGACCGACCAGCTCGGCCCGGAGTTCAGCGCCTACATCCAGCGGATCTTCGGGCCGTTCCGGTTCGAGGGGATCGAGGTGCGACTGCCGACGTCGACCTTCACGGGACGGCTCGAGCTCACGGTCGGCGACCGCGCCGTGCACTTCGTCGAGGTCGGCCCCGCGCACACCGACGGCGACGCGATCGTCCATGTGCCCGACGCGGGCGTCGTGTTCACCGGCGACATCCTGTTCGTCGGCGGCACGCCGATCGTCTGGGCCGGCCCGTTCTCGAACTGGCTGACGGCGTGCGACCGCATCCTCGAACTCGGGGCCCACACGCTCGTGCCCGGCCACGGCCCGGTGACGGATGCCGCAGGCGTGCAGGACGTCAAGCGCTACCTCACGTACGTGCACGACGAGGCCGCCGCGCGCTTCGCGGCGGGCATGGACGCCGAGCAGGCCTCCGATGACATCGACATCTCGGACTTCGCCGACTGGGGCGAGGCCGAGCGCCTGGCCGTCAACGTCGAGACGGTCTACCGCGAGCTCGACCCGTCGCGCCCCGACCCGAGCCGCCCCGAGCTCTTCATCCGCATGGCCCGCTGGGCGGCCCGCCACTGACGCCCGGCACACTCGAGGGCATGGACATCACGGACTCCCGCGTCGAGCGCTACGCCGTCGCGCACACCTCCCCGCCGCCGCCGCACCTCACCGACGTGGCCGCCGCCACCCGCGAGGAGACGACCACGCCGGGCATGATGAGCGGGCTCGTCCTCGCGCGGCTGCTCGAGGCGCTCGTCGTGACGAGCGGCGCGAAGCGCGTCCTCGAGATCGGGACGTTCACCGGCTTCGGCGCGCTGTCGATCGCCTCGCGCCTGCCGCCCGGCGCCCGGGTGACCACCGTCGAGGCCGACGCGGGCCGCGCGGCGATGGCCCGCCGGCACATCGAGCGGAGCCCGGACGGCGCGAAGGTCGAGATGCTCGAGGGCGACGCCCGCGCGATCGTCCCGACGCTCGACGGCCCGTTCGACCTCGTCTTCATCGACGCCTGGAAGGGCGACTACCCGCACTACTACGAGGCCGTGCTGCCCAAGCTCACCCCGCGCGGGCTGATCGTGTGCGACAACGTCCTGTGGGGCGGCGACGTCGTCGACCCCGCGCCCGACGACGACAACGGCCGCGCGCTGGCGGCGTTCAACGACCTCGTGCAGCGCGACGAGCGCGTGGCGAACGCGCTGCTGACCGTCGGCGACGGGCTGCTGTTGATCTGGCGCGCGGGCTAGGCCGAGGCGCCGTCGAGGCCGAGCAGCCGCACGGCGTTGTCCTTGAGGATCAGCGGCCGGACCTCGTCCTTGATGTCGAGCGTCTCGAAGTCGCGCAGCCAGCGCTCGGGCGTCAGCGCCGGGTAGTCGGTCCCGAAGAGGACCTTCTCCTTGAGCAGGCTGTTGGCGTAGCGCACGAGCTGCGGCGGGAAGTACTTCGGCGACCAGCCGGACAGGTCGATCCAGACGTTCGGCTTGTGCACGGCGACCGACAGCGCCTCGTCCTGCCACGGCACCGACGGATGGGCCATCACGACCTGCATGTCGGGGAAGTCGGCGGCGACCTCGTCGAGGTGGATCGGGTTGGAGTACTTCATGAGGATCCCGCCCCCGCCCCGCTGGCCGGAGCCGACGGCCGTCTGCCCGGTGTGGAAGACGACCGGCAGCTTGTGCTCGGCGATGACCTCGTAGAGCGGGTACGCCATCCGGTCGTCCGGGAAGAAGTGCTGCAGGCTCGGGTGGAACTTGAACCCGCGGACGTCGTGCTCGGCGATCAGCCGCCGCGCCCACTCGACGCCCTCCGCGCCGCGGTGGGGGTCGATCGAGACGAAGGGGATCAGCGCGTCGCGCTCGTCGCGGGCCAGCTCGAGGATCTCCTCGTTGGACACCGGGCCGCCCCAGCGCACGCTGTCGACCATGAAGCAGACGGCGAGCATGTCGCGCTCGCGGTAGAAGGCCGCGAGCTCGGGCACCGTGAGCAGGGCGTCCGAGCCGAACACCTCGGCCACCGCCCGCTCGGGCGAGTCCTCCGGGAACCCGCCGCCGCGGATCGAGGCCTGGACGTGCGTGTGCACGTCGATCGCCTTCAGCTTGTCGAGATCGACCGTCGCGCCCATGGCGCGCGGGAATCTAGTCCTCGAGCAGGTCGACCGCCGCGCCGACGATCGTGTCCGTGTCGATCCCGACGTGGCGGTAGAGGTCCTCGACGTCGCCCGACTGGCCGAAGTCCGAGACGCCGAGCGACGCGATCGGCACGCGGCGGACGGCCGACAGGAAGCTGAGCGTGTGCGGGTGGCCGTCGAGGACGGTGACGACCGGCGCCGTGCGGTCCGGCGGGAAGAGCTCGTCGAGGATCGCGTGCTCGCCCTCGCCGAGACCCTGCCGCGCCTGGAGCGCGCGGAAGACGAGGTCCGCCGAGGTCAGGCACACCACGTCGGCCGGCACCCCGGCCGCGGCGAGCTCGTCGGCGGCGGCGATCACCTCGGGCATGATCGCCCCGGCCGCGGCGAGCGTGACCCGCGGCGCGTCCGGCGCCGCGCGCAGGACGTAGCCGCCGCGCAGCGCGCCCGCCCGCCGGCGCTCGCGGGCCGCGTCGTCGTCGGGGACCGCGGCGAGCGCCTGGTCGACCGGGCGGGTCGTCAGGCGGAAGTACGACGACGTCCCGCCCGGGCGGCCGAGGAGCGACAGCGCGTGCAGGAGCGCCCACTCGAGGTCCTGGCCGAACGCCGGCTCCCACGCGATGCAGCGCGGCTGCTCGAGGCCGACCGACGGCGTCGTGATCGACTGGTGCGCGCCGCCCTCGGGCGCGAGCGTCACGCCCGACGGCGTGCCGACGAGGATCGACTGCGCGCCCGCGTAGAGCCCGAACGACCACGGCTCGAGCGCGCGGTTGACGAACGGGTCGTAGAGCGTGCCGACCGGCAGCAGCGGCTGGCCCTCCCGCGACCACGTCAGCCCGAGCTCGGCGAGCAGGCCGACGAGGTTGCCCTCGGCGATCCCGAGCTCGATGTGCCGGCCGTGCTCGGTCTGGCGCCAGCGCACGAGGGTGTCGGTGTCGTCGGCGAACCAGTCGATCCGGTCGCCGAGGTGCCAGATGCCGCCGCGGTTGATCCAGCCGCCGAGGTTCGTCGAGGACGCGACGTCGGGGCTGACCGTCACGACGCGGGCGGCGAGGTCCTCCGCGCCGTGCGAGAGGTCGACGAAGAACCGGCCGAACGCCTGCTGGGTGGACTCCTTGCCCGTGTGGCGGCGGCCGAGGTCCGCGGGGACCTCGGGCACCGGCCGCAGCTCGACCCGCGGGCGCCGCAGCCGCTCGGCCGTCTCGGCGCACAGCTCGGCCTCCGGCGTCCCGGGCTCGAAGGCCGCCCAGGGGTCGGCGGCGTCGGCGCCGAGGTGGCCGGCGAGCTGCTCCCACTGGTCGACCGTGAGCAGCGCGGAGTGGTTGCCGGGGTGGCCCTCGGTCTGCAGCTGCCAGGCCTTGATCGTGTAGGCGAAGATCACCGACGGCCGGTCGGCGACCGAATCCGCCTCGTCGAAGGCGTCGAGCAGGAGGCCGAGGTCGTGGCCGCCGAGGTCGCGGACGATGCCGCGCAGGTCGCCGTCGCCGATGTCGGAGGCCGCGTCGCCGAGGCGCCGGCGCAGCTCGGCCGGGTCCGTCGAGCGCAGGAGGCGCTGGTACTCCTCGTTGGGCATCTCCGTGATGCGGTCGCACAGCGCCGGGTGGGCGCTCAGGCGGCGGCCGTACTTCACGGTGATCGGGTGCCAGCCGGCGGCCTCGAACATCGCGGCGAGGCGGCCGGCCGCGATGTCGGGCACGACGCGATCCAGCGACTGGCGGTTGAGGTCGATGATCCACAGGACCTCGCCGAGGTGCGGCACGACCGGGTCGACGATCGCCTCCCAGACGGCGCCCTCGTCGAGCTCGGCGTCGCCGACGAGCGACACCTGGCGCCCGCCCTGCGGGACCTCGAAGTGCCCGGCGACGTAGCGGTGGGCCAGCGCCGACCAGATCGGGGCGGTGGCGCCGATGCCCACCGAGCCGGTCGAGAAGTCGGCCGGGACGGGGTCCTTGAGGCGGCTCGGGTAGCTCTGCAGGCCGCCGAACGCGCGCAGCTCGGTCAGGTGACGGCGGTCGAGGAGGCCGAGCAGGTACTCGATCGCGTGCAGGACCGGCGCGGCGTGCGGCTTGACCGAGACGCGGTCGGGCGCCCGCAGGTGGTGGAAGTACAGCGCCGTCATGATGCTCACCATCGAGGCCGACGACGCCTGGTGGCCGCCGACCTTCACCCCGCTCGGCGTGCGGCGGACGCGGTTGGCGTGGTGGACGATGCTCGTCGCGAGCCACAGGACGCGGCGCTGGACGGCGTCGAGGGTGGCGATGTCGGTGTCGCGGGCGGGGATGATCGTGCTCATGGGCGCGGGCCGATTCTGCCAGGCGCGGGACCCGTCACCGGCGCGCGGCGAAGAAGCCGGTGAGCAGCGCGGCGCACTCGCCCGCCAGGATCCCGCCCGTCACGGTGGGCCGGTGGTTCAGGCGCGGCTCGGCGAGGACGTCGAGCACGCTCCCGGCGGCGCCCGCCTTCGGGTCGGTGCAGCCGAAGACGACGCGCGGCACGCGCGCGAGCACGATCGCCCCCGCGCACATCGCGCACGGCTCGAGCGTCACGTACAGCGTGCTGTCGAGCACGCGCCACGAGCCGAGCGCGGCCGCGGCCGCCCGGAGCGCGATCGCCTCGGCGTGGGCGGTCGGGTCCTGGCGCAGTTCGCGCTCGTTGTGGCCGGCCCCGATGACCGCCCCGTCGTGGACGACGACGGCCCCGATCGGCACGTCGTCGTGCGCGAGCGCGTGCTCCGCCTCGGCGATCGCGAGGCGCATGAAGGACTCGTCGTCGAACCGGCTCACGGCGGCGCGCACACGACCATCATGCCGGGGGTCGCATCCGTGCGGTGGTCCGGGGAAACTTCGGGCTCCGTACGTTGTTCAGCGAGTGGGGGTTCGAGCCCCCGCTCTCTCGCCGCCCCGATGTCGCGCCCCGTTCTCCGCCGCCTGCTCCGCTTCACCGTGCTCGCCCTCGCGACGGCGGGCCTCGGCGTGGCCGCGGCCGGGGCCCAGGCCGCCACGCCGGTCGTCGTGCGCTTCGCGCCCGGCACGTCGGCGGCCGACCGCGCCCACACGGCGCACGCGGCCGGAGCCGGCGTGCCGCGCCACGTCGTCGGCGGGACGTGGCTCGTGCGCGGGCGCGCGGGCGCGCGGGAGACCGTCGCCCGCCTTCGCCGCCACCGCGCGGTCGTCTCGGCCACGCCCGAGCTGCGCGCCCGCATCGCGGCCTTCAGCCCGAACGACACCGGCGTCGCGGCGGCCGCCGGGACCGCGGGCGGCTGGGCCGCGCAGCAGTGGGACCTCGTCGGCCCGTTCGGCGTGAACGTCGCCGGCGCGTGGGACGCCGCGCTGCGGGCCGGGACCCCGGGCGGCCGGCGCGTCCGCGTCGCGGTCGTCGACACCGGCGTCGCCTACGCCGACCGCGGCCGTCTGCGCCGCTCGCCCGATCTCGGCACGTCGCGGCTCCTGCGCGGCCACGACTTCGTCTCGAACGACCCGTACCCCAACGACGAGAACGGCCACGGGACGTTCGTCGCCTCGACGATCGCCGCGTCGGCGAACAACGGCTACGGCATGGTCGGCGTCTCCTACGCCGCCGACATCCTGCCGGTGCGCGTGCTCAACGCCGACGGCGGGGCCGGATCGGCACGGATCGCCGAGGGCATCCGCTACGCCGTCAACCGCGGCGCGCAGGTCATCAACGCGTCGATCGAGCTCTTCGACCCGCTCGCCTCGCCGCCCCGCGCCCTGTCGATCACGAGCTCGCCCGAGATCCGCGAGGCGATCCGCTACGCGCACAGCCAGGGCGTCGTCGTCGTGGCCGCCGCGGGGAACCTCGCGCAGGCCGACGTCCCCTCGAGGCGGCTGGGCAACGAGGTCATCTACGTCGGCGGGACGACCGAGCACGGTTGCCTGGGCGACTACTCCAACTACGGCCCGGGCCTCGACGTCGTCGCCCCCGGCGGCGGCTCGGACGCGCCGCTGGCCAACGACGTCAACTGCCGCACCGACCTTCCCGCCGGGCGCAACATCCTCGAGGTCACGTTCCGCCGCTCGACGCCGGCCCGGTTCCTCGTCCCGGCCGACTACCGCGGCACGTCGATGGCCGCGCCCCACGTGACCGGCGTCGTCGCGCTGGTGCTCGGGGCGGGCGTTCTCGGCGACAACCCGTCGCCCGAGCAGGTCGAGTCGCGCCTGAAGGCGACGGCCCGCGACCTCGGCGCCCCGGGCGCCGATCGCTACTACGGCGCGGGGCTCGTCGACGCGACGGCGGCGCTCAGCGCGCCGGCGGCGACGTCCGGCGGCGTCGCGGGCTGACGGCGCCGCGCAGGCGCCAGGTCGCGCCCTACGACGTGCGGATGATGAGCACGCTGCACGGCGCGTGGTGGCTGACCCGGTTGGGCACCGAGCCGAGCAGGAACCGCCGCGCGCCGGTCATGCCCTTGTTGCCGACGACGATGAGGTCGGCCGACTGCTCCTCGGCGACGTCGAGGATCGCGTCGGCGGGATCGCCCTGGCGCGCGTAGGTCTCGGCCTCGACGCCGCTCGCGCGGGCGGTCGCGACGGCGTCGCGCAGCGTCGCGTCCACCTCCTCGCGCGGGTTGACCATCCACTGGAGGTCGGGCGGGATCTGCTGGGCCTCCTCGCGCAGCCGGCCGGCGGGCACGGGCTCGTAGGCGCTCACGATCCGCAGGGTCGCGCCGAGCCGGGCGGCCAGTTCCGCCGCCTGGCGGACCGCCTCGCGCGCGGTGTCCGACCCGTCGGTCCCGACGACGATCGACGCGTACACGCCGCTGATGCTCTCAGAGGAGCTTGACGAGCGCGATGATCATCGCGATCACGACGAAGAAGACGATGAGCGCCTGGGTGTAGACCCAGATCGGCGACATCAGTCGTCCCCCACTACGTCTTGGCCTGCAGCTGGCGGTTGATCGCCGCGATCGTGCGGTTGATCCGCGTGCTGATCTTCGTCGTCGCGTCGACCAGCGCGGACTGGGCCGCCTCGCTGCGTTGCGGCGAGCCGGTCGCGAACTCGTCCTTCGCGTCGCGGATCGCGCGCCCGTAGTCGGCGATCTCGTCGATCAGCTGGCGATGCAGCGGCTGCAGGTCGCCCGGCGCGTCGATGCGCCGCAGGTCGCCGACGACCGTGTCGACGGCGTCCTCGAAGCCCTGCAGCGTGCGCCGGCCGCGGGCCGGCGTCGTCGTCGAGCTGATGCGCCGCGACAGGCTCTTGAAGCTCTCGGCGAAGCTCGTCTGCGCCTGGTTGACCTGGTCGGCGTAGGCGTTGCGCGCCTTCGCGGCGTCGTCGCTACCGCACGCGGAGAGGCCGAGCAGCGCGGCGACCGCGAGAAGGACCGGGATCACCCTGCTCATCGGCCGGGAGGCTACCCGCTCGGGCCGGTTCGGCGATCCACCAATCGCGCCGGGACGACCGCTCGTCGGCCATGCTCAGCCGAAGAACACCTCCGCGACGTCGTAGAGCGCCGGATCGAGGAGCTTCGGCTCCGCGACCGCCTCCGCGAGATCGGCGAGGACGATGTCGGTGCCGCGCAGCGCGACCATCGTCCCCAGCCGGCCCTCGTCCACCGCGCCGACCGCGCGGACGCCGAAGCGCGTCGCGAGCACGCGGTCGTAGGCCGTCGGCGTGCCGCCACGCTGGACGTGGCCGAGGATCGTCATCCGGGTCTCGAACCCGGTCCGCGACTCGATCTCGCTCTCCAGCAGGACGCCGATGCCGCCGAGGCGGGCGTGGCCGAAGGCGTCGGTCCCGCTGCCCGCGGTCGTGATGCCGCTGCCGTCGCGCGGGACGGCGCCCTCGGAGACGACGACGATCGAGAACGTGGTGCCGCCGGAATGCCGGCGCTTGATGCGCTCGCAGACCTCGTCGATGTCGAACGGGCGCTCGGGGACGAGGATCACGTCGCCGCCGCCCGCGATGCCGGCGTACGCGGCGATCCAGCCGGCGTGGCGGCCCATCACCTCGACGACGATCACGCGGTTGTGCGACTCGGCCGTCGTGTGCAGGCGGTCGATCGCGTCGGTCGCGATCTGCACCGCGGTGTGGAAGCCGAACGTGACGTCGGTGCCCGCGAGGTCGTTGTCGATCGTCTTCGGGACGCCGACGACCGGGATGCCGTCGGCCGAGAGGCGCCCCGCGACGCCGAGCGTGTCCTCGCCGCCGATCGGGATCAGCGCGTCGACGCCCTCCGCCTCGAGCGTCGCGCGCACGAGCGCCGTGCCGTCCGCGCCGCCCTTGAACGGGTTCGTGCGGGAGGTGCCGAGGATCGTGCCGCCGCGGTGCAGGATGCCCGACGTGTTCTTCGGCGTGAGGTCGACGACGTTGCGCTCGAGGACGCCCGCCCACCCGTAGCGGAAGCCGACGATCTCGTGGCCGTGGCGGTTGACGCCGGCACGGACGACGCCGCGGATCACCGCGTTCAGGCCGGGACAGTCGCCCCCGCCGGTGAGGACTCCGATTCGCATGCGCGGCATCCTGCCACGGGACCCGGGCGCCGCAAGGGTCCGCCGCGTGATTCGACGTCAAATGCGCCGGGCGACCACGCCCTCCCACGCCCCGAGGGCGACCGCGCCGTCGAGCGCCTCGCCGTCGCGCGCCCGGTCGGTGGCGACCGCCACGCGGCCGGTCACGCCCGGCACGGTCACCGGCTCGTCGGAGAGGTTGAGCGCGACCGCGACGCCCTCGCCGCGGCGGTAGGCCCACGCCCCGTCCGGCGCCGCCAGCGGCGTGTACGCGCCCGCGCGCAGCGCGTCCTCGGCGCGACGCAGCGCGACGAGGTCGCGCACGAGGTGCAGGATCGAGCCGCGGTCCGCGCGCTGGGCGGCGACGTTGCGCCCCAGGTCGCCGAACGGCAGCCACGGCTCGACCCCGGGCGCGGTGAAGCCGGCGCCCGGCGCGTCGCTCCACGGCATCGGGGTCCGGGCGCCGTCGCGGCCGCCCTCGCCCTCGCGCAGGCCGACCGGGTCGAGGATCCGGTCTCGGGGCACGTCGGCCTGCGTCATGCCGATCTCGTCGCCGTAGTAGAGGACCGGCGTCCCGCGCAGGGTGAGCAGGATCATGAGCGCGACGCGGATCCGTCGCTCGTCGCCGCCGGCCCAGCGCGTCGGGAAGCGGACGACGTCGTGGTTGGACGCCGTCCAGAGCGGCCACGCGCCGTCGGGCAGCAGGCCCTCCGTCCGGGCGACGACCGCCGCGAGCTCGGTCGCGTCGAGGTCCGCGTCGAGGAACGGGACGTTCAGCGCGAGCTGCAGCCCGTCGTCGTCGCCGTAGAAGCGCATGAGCTGCTCGAGGTCGCGGACGACCGTCTCGCCGAGCAGGAGCGGCTCGGTGTCGCGGGCCGCGCCGAGCGCGCGCCAGCGGCGGAAGACGTCGTGGACCTCGGGCTGGTTGAGCGTGTGGCGCGGGACCTGGCCGAGGGGACGCCACGTGTGCGCCTCCTCCGCGTTCGCGAACGGTGGGTTGTCGCGCAGCTCGCGGTCCTTGACGATGCCGTTGGCGACGTCGATCCGGAACCCCGCGATGCCGCGGTCGTACCAGAAGCCGAGGATCTCGTCGAAGGCCCGGCGCACCTCCTCGCTCCACCAGTCGAGGTCGGGCTGCTTGCGGTGGAAGAGGTGCAGGTAGGACTGGCCCGTCGCGTCGTCCGGCTCCCACGCCGACCCGCCGAAGAGGCTGGCCCAGTTGTTCGGCGGCGCGCCGTCCGGCCCGGGGTCGGCCCACACGTACCAGTCGCGGTGCGGGGCGTCGCGACCGCCGCGCGCGGAGACGAACCAGGCGTGCTCGTCGCTCGTGTGGTTGGGGACGAGGTCGAGGAGGACCCGGATCCCGCGCTCGCCGGCCGCCGCGACCAGCGCGTCGAGGTCGGCGAGCGTCCCGAGATCGGGGTGCACGTCGCGGTAGTCGGCGACGTCGTAGCCCCAGTCGGCGTTGGGCGAGGGGAACGTCGGGCTGAGCCAGACGCAGTCGACGCCGAGCCACTCGAGGTGGTCGAGGTGGCCGACGATCCCGCGCAGGTCGCCGATCCCGTCGCCGTCGCTGTCGGCGAACGAGCGCGGATAGACCTGGTACAGCACGCCGTCCCGCCACCACGCCCGTCCCGCCATCCGGCCTCCTTACGCCGTCGTGTCCGTGAGCGCCGCCGCGCGGCCGTCCCAGCCGCTGCGCAGCGCGTGGGCGGCGCCGACCGTCCAGGCCTGGACCTGGTTGGCGATCGGGATCCGCCGCGGGCCGCCGTCGTCCACGGCGTAGAGCTCGGGGAACCGCCCCAGCCGCGCGAGCGCCTCCAGCACGCCCGCGCGGACGCGCTCGGCCGCGTCCGCGTGTCCGGCGGCGCGCAGCCCGCCCCATCCGAGCCAGGAGTCGAACGGCCAGACCGCGCCGCGGTGGTAGCCGACGGGGTCGAACCGCGCGTGGCGGTCCGACAGGGTGCGCAGGCCGAAGGCCGTGAGGACGTCGGGCTCGGCCAGGCGCTCGGCGGCGCCCGCGACGGGGACGCCCGCCCACAGCAGCCAGCCGAGCTGCGAGCCCGCGCCACGCACTTCGCGGTCCTCCCCGTCGATCGCCATCGTCTCCGGCCCGAAGCGCTCGGCGACGCGGGCGGCGAGCGCTTCGGCCGCGCGGGCGTGCTCGGCCGACCCCGACAGCGCGGCGAGCCCGCGCAGCCCGGCCACGGCGGCCGCCTGGGTGTCGGCGTCGGCGACGGGCGGCGGCGGGACGCGCCCGTCGGCGTGGAGGATCCCGCCGCCGGTGGCGTTGACCGGGTCGTCGGCGTCGCGCCAGCCCTGCTGGCCGAGCCCGCCGCCCGACGCCGGCCGCGGCCCCCAGCGCAGGAGCCCGTCGCCGCGGTCGAGCGCGCCGAGCAGCCACGCGCCCGCGCGCTCCCAGACCGGCCGCAGCTCGCCGGCGAGCGCGCGGTCCCCGGTGGCGGCGAGGACGTAGAGGAACCACGGCGTCGCGTCGGCCGTTCCGTAGTAGCGCAGGCCGTCGGCCGGCCACTCGAGGCCGAGGAAGCGCGTGGTCCCCGCGGGCGGGCCGCCGCGGACCTCGTGCACGATCTTCCCCGGCTCCTCGTCCCACACCGGGTCGGTCCGCGTGCCCTGCAGCCCCGCGAGCGCGCGCAGGGTCGCCCGCGCCACGTCCGGCCGCGCCGGCAGGACCTGCAGCGCGGTGATGAGCGAGTCGCGCCCGAACAGGGCGTGGAAGCGGCCGGGGTCGTCCGGGTCGGTCGGCGGCGCCGACGCGTAGGGCCAGCCGTCGGCCGACAGGACGTCGTCGAGGCCGGGGACGCTCAGCGCATCTCCTTGAGGATCTGGTGGACGAGCGTGTCGTCCTCGACGCCGGGGGCGCGCACGTCGCCGAGCAGCCGGGCGACGACGTCGTCGGTCCAGTCGTGCGTGTGCAGCAGCAGGAAGCGGAGCATCGCGACGCGCAGGTAGCGCTCGGTCTCGGTCCCCTCCCCGCCCGCCGCGGTCTCGGCCAGCACCGCGACGACGGGCGCGTACTCCTCCTCGAACCACGCGCGCGCCATCTCCTCGCGCGAGAGCAGGTGCTCGCGCGCGTGGCTGGCCCGGAAGCCCCAGGCCTCGACGAGCGAGGCGAGCTGCGCGTAGCGCCACTCGTCCGACAGCGCGATCCGCGCCCGCGCCGCGGGCGGCAGCGGGACGCGCTCGTGGAACATCCGCTCGTGGCGCTTGAGCGGCAGGTCGCGCAGGCGCAGCTCGCGCGAGGCCCCGAGCTCGGTCTCGACCTCGCGCACGTGCGCCTCGATCGTGTCGTCGCCGAGCGCCCGCGCGACCGACACCCGGTGGTGGCCGTCGGCGACGAAGTGCAGCTCCCCGATCCGGTAGACCTCGATCGGCGGCATCGCCTCGCCGCGGCGCCGGGCGGCCGCGATGCGTTCCCAGCGGCCGCGCAGCTGCGGCGAGGCGGGGCGGAACTCGCGGTCGAACTCGCCGACGCGGCGGTCGACGCTGCCGACGATCGAGTCGAGCGCGATCGGCATCACGCCGAGGTCGTGCTCCGCGCGCCGCCCGAGCGCCTGGACGACCTCCTCGAACGGCAGCATCGACGAGACGTCGTCGGGCTCGTGGCGCAGGCGCGCGGCGATCCGGGCGAGCCCGCGGCGGCGGCGCTCGCGGGCGAACGCGGACTTCGCGTCCTCCTGCGGGAACCCGGTGCTCATCGCCCGTCCGCCCGCCCCTCAGAGCCGGAGGATGACGCCCTCGCCCGGGGCGAGCGCGAGGCCCGCGAGCGCGACGTCCCCGCCGGCGCGGGCGGGATCGGTGGACACGACGAGCGCGGCCCGGCCGGGCAGGCCGTTCGCGGCCGCGAGCGCGACCGGGGCGGCGGCGAAGTTCACGGCGGCCAGCGAGCCGCTCGCCGTCGGCCGTCCGCTCCCACGCGAGCACGTCCTCGCCGAGGCGCAGCGGCCGCTGCGCGCCGAGCTGCAGCGCCGGCGTCGCCCGCCGCAGCGCCGCCAGACGTCGGGTCAAGGACAGCGTCGAGGTCGCGTCGGCGGCCTGCGTCTCGGCGTTCAGCGCCTCCGCCCCGCCGACGAGCGGCAGCCAGGGTTCGCCGGTGGTGAACCCCGCGCCGGGCCCGGCCGCCGACGGCGGGCGCCAGGGCACCGGCGCGCGCTCGGGGTCGCGCCCGTCGACGTCGACGACGCGGTCGGCCGGGATCTCCGCGTCGGGCAGCCCGAGCTCCTCGCCCTGGAAGACGAACGGCGTGCCGCGCAGCGCGTAGAGCATCAGCAGCACCGCGCGCGCCCGCGCCGGGCCGAGGCCGCTGCCGCCGTCGAAGCGGGTCGCGACGCGCGGCAGGTCGTGGTTGCCCAGGAACCACGCGGGCCAGGCGACGCCGCTCGCGAGCGCCTCGAAGTCGGCGATCGACAGCGCGAACGCCTCGGCGCTCCAGTCCAGGTCGGCGAAGACGAAGTTGTGCGCGAGGTGCAGCTGGTCGCCGTCGTTGAGGAACGTGACGACGCGGTGCAGGTCGTCGATCGCCACCTCGCCGACGAGCATCCGGTCCTCGTACTCGTCGGCCACGCGGCGGATGCCGCGCAGGCGCTCGTGCATCGTCTCCCAGTCCTGGTCGCGGCGGCGCGCGGCGCCCGCGTTCGAGCGCAGGAGCGGGTCGTGCGCCAGCCGCTGGAGCGCGTCGACCCGGAAGCCGTCGACCCCGCGGTCCAGCCAGAAGCGCAGCGTGTCGTGCATCGCCGCCTCGACCTCGGGGTTGTCCCAGTTGAGGTCGGGCTGCTCGGCCATGAACGAGTGCAGGTACCACTGCTCGGTCGCCGCGTCGAACGTCCACGCGCGGCCGACGGCCGGGAACTCGGACAGCCAGTCGTTCGGCGGCCCGCCGTTGCCGTCGCCGTCGTGCCAGACGTACCAGTCGCGGCGCGGGCTCTCGCGCGACGACCGCGACTCGAGGAACCACTCGTGCCGGTCCGAGCTGTGGTTCGGCACCCAGTCGACGACCACGCGGATGCCGCGGGCATGGGCCGCCTCGAGCAGCGCGTCGAAGTCCGCGAGCGTGCCGAAGACGGGGTCGACGTCGCGGTAGTCGGCGACGTCGTAGCCGAAGTCGGCCATCGGCGACCGGTAGAACGGCGACAGCCAGATCGCCTCGGCCCCGAGCGCCTCGATGTGGTCGAGGCGCTCGGTGATGCCAGGCAGGTCGCCGATGCCGTCGCCGTCGGAATCGGCGAACGAGCGCGGGTAGATCTGGTAGATCGCCCCGCGCTGCCACCAGGCCGGGCCGGAGGTCATGCCCAGCGCTCGCGTTCGCTCGCGCTGGGCCGTTCCTCAGGCGACTCCGACGTTGTCGGAGGCCCGCGTCATCGAGTGGCCGTCGCTTCGGGTCGAAGACGTGGATCTTGTCCGTGTCGAGCCACAGCTTCGTCCGCTGACCCGCCGTCACGCCGCTGCCCGCGTCGACGCGGGCGACCGCGTGGCCGCTCGAGCTCGACGGGACGTCGCTCGTGCCGGCGTCCTCCTGCAGCTCACGGAGCTCGTCGGACTCGAGCATGTTCGCCCTGGTCGAAGTCGAAGTGGGCGTAGATCTCCGCGCCCATCGACTCCGTCAGCTCGATCGCCGCGTCGAACGTCCAGCCGTCGTGACCCTCGGGCGCGAAGTTCGCGTCCTCGAAGTCCTCCGGGCGGACGCCGATGATGACGTCCTTCCGCCCGCTCGAGTGCGACTCCAGGCTGCGCCGCAGCTTGTCGACGAGCGGCACCGCCCCCATCGGGGTGTGGATGACCTCGCCGTCGATGGCCCCGGTGAAGAAGTTCATCGCCGGCGACCCGATGAAGCCGGCCACGAAGATGTTCCGCGGGTCGTCGTACAGCTCGCGCGGCGAGTCCACCTGCTGCAGGATCCCGGCCCGCATCACGGCCACGCGGTCGCCGAGGGTCATGGCCTCGGTCTGGTCGTGGGTGACGTAGACCGTCGTCGTCTCGAGGCGCTGCTGCAGGCGGGACACGACGGCCCGCATCTCCACGCGCAGCTTCGCGTCGAGGTTCGACAAGGGCTCGTCCATGAGGAACGCCTTCGGCTCCCGGACGATCGCGCGCCCCATCGCCACGCGCTGGCGCTGACCGCCGGACAGGTTCGCCGGCTTGCGCTCCAGGTGCTGCTCGAGCTCGAGCGTCTTCGCGGCCTCGTCGACCCGACGCTTGATCTCGTCCTCCGGCGCCTTGCGCAGCTTCAGCGCGAAGCCCATGTTGTCGCGCACGGTCATGTGCGGATACAGCGCGTAGTTCTGGAACACCATCGCGATGTCGCGATCCTTCGGGGCGAGGTCGTTGACCACCTCGCCGCCGATCTTCAGGTCGCCCCCGGAGATGTCCTCGAGCCCCGCGATCATCCGCAGCGCCGTCGACTTCCCGCAGCCCGAGGGCCCGACGAGGATCATGAACTCCGCGTCGCGGATCTGCAGGTTCATGTGCTTGACGGCCTCGAAGCCGTCCGGGTACCGCTTGACGACGTCGTCGAACTCGATCTCGGCCATATCGCGGCTCCTTTCAGCCCTTGACCGCACCCGCGGTCAGGCCGGCGACGATGCGCTTCTGGAAGAACAGGACCAGCAGGATCAGGGGCACCGAGATGACCACCGATGCCGCCGAGATGCTGCCGAACGGGACCTCATGCTCTGTCGCGCCCGTGAAGAACGCGATCGCGGCCGGCACGGTCCGTGCCTTCGACGAGGACGTCAGGGTCACCGCGAGCAGGAACTCGTTCCAGGCCCCGATGAACGTGAGGATGCCGGCGGTGGCCAGGCCCGGTGCGGCCAGCGGGACGACCACCTTGCGGAACGCCTGGAAGTGGGTGGCGCCGTCGACCAGCGCGGCCTCCTCCAGGTCCCTCGGGATCTCCTTGAAGAAGGAGACGAGGATGTAGACGCTCAGCGGAAGCGCGAACGTCAGGTACGGGATGATCAGGCCGAGCCCACGTGTTGAACAGGCCGATGTCCGACCAGAGCTTGAACAGCGGCGCGGCGATGGCGATCTGCGGGAACGTCGAGATCGTCAGGACGACCGCGAGGATGAACCCCTTGCCCCGCAGCTTCAGGCGGGCCAGCGCGTAGGCGCAGAACGACCCGACGCCGAGCGCCAGGACCGTGGTGACCAGCGCCACCACCGCGCTGTTGCGCAGGGCCTTCGTGAAGTCCGGGTTCTTGAAGATCGACCTGGTAGTTGTCGAGGGACGGATGCGGCGGGATGATCCGCGACGACTGGAGGTCGTTGCCCGTCTTCAGCGACAGGTTCACGAGCCAGTAGAAGGGGAACAGGCAGAAGACGACGATCGCGCCGATGGCGAGGTACATCCACCACGGGGTCTTCGCGCCGCTCGGCGCCTTCGCCCGTTTGGTTGTCGCCTCATCCTCGGGGGTCGTCGGCTGGGGGTGCTGTTGCGACAGATGCCATCAGTCGTCCGCCAGTCCTCGGATGTTGCCGCCCACGAAGCGGATGTAGGAGAAGGACACGATCATCACCACGAGGAAGGTGAGCACCGCCATCGCGGCACCTAGCCCGTAGATCCGGTTCGTCGCGAACGCCTCCTGCGCGATCGTGGACAGCGTCGATGTGCCGTTCTGCCCTCCGGTGAGGACGTATGGCAGGTCGAAGATCCGCAGCGCGTCGAGCGTGCGGAAGATGAGCGCGACGAGGATCGCCGGCATCAGCAGCGGCAGCGTGATCTTCGAGAAGCGCTGCCACGTCGAGGCGCCGTCGACCTTGGCCGCCTCGTAGATCTCGCCGGGGATCACCTGCAACCCCGCGAGGATCAGCAAGCGCCATGAACGGCGCCGTCTTCCAGACGTCGGCGATGATGATCACGATCAGCGCCTGGGGTTCGGATCCCAGCCAGACCGTCTTCGTGCCGAGGATCGTGTTGATGAAGCCGTACGGCGACACGAACATCGTCCGCCACATGACCGCCGTGACGACGGTGAGGACGGCCCACGGCACCAGGACGACGGTGCGCAGGAGGCCCTGGCCCTTGAACGCCTCGTGCATCGCAGAGGGCCATGCCGAGCCCGATGAGCGAGCTCGAAGAACACGGAGACGACCGTGAAGATCAGGGTGTGCTCGAGCGCCGCCCACCAGTCGGGGTTGGACAGCGCGTTCTGGTAGTTGCGGAGCCCCAGCGGGCCCGCCCAGCGTGAGAGCCCCGCGACTCTCACGCTGTACTCGTGCAGGGAAAGCCAGATCGCGTAGATGATCGGCCAGACCGCGACGATCGCAATGAGGACCATCGACGGCGCGACCATCAGGATCGCAAGGCGGCGCTCCGGGACTCCCTTGGAGCGCCGCCGCTGCGATGCGCCGGCTCCGATAGAGGCGGCTTCCATGATCAGATCAGAAGGTCGACAACGCGCTGTCGATCTGCGAGCTGGCCTTCTTGATCGCGTCCGCAGGACTCGCGCGACCGGCGAGAGCGTCGTTGACGTTCTTGTAGATCGCCTGGGAGATCTGCGGATACACCGGCGAGACCGGGCGGGCCTTCGCCTGGCCGAGAGCGGCCTTGAGCTCGGCCGCGTACGGGACCGCCTTCTTGACGTCCGGATCGTCGTACGTCGCGTTGAGGATCGCCGCGTTGGAGTACTTGTTGAGCGAGATCTTCTGCCACGCGGGCGAGGCGACGTAGTCGGCGAACTTCAGCGACAGCCCCGGGTTCTTCGTGTAGACGCGAGATCACGCTGTTGTGGCCGCCGAGGATGTTCGGCCCGGCCGGCGCCCTCGAAGCGTCGGCAGCGGAGCGACCGCGTACTTGCCCTTGACCTTGCTGCCGCCGGTCTGGTCGGCCGCGTAGGCGTAGGTCCAGTTGCGCATGAAGGCGTACTTGCCGCTGGTCCAGGCCTGGTCGGTCTCCGGCTCCATGTACGTCGTGACGGCCTTCGGCGCGCCACCGTTCTTGATGCCGTCGACCATGAGCTGCAGCGCCTTCACGTTCTGCGGCGAGTTGAAGGCCGACTTCTTGCCCGAGTCGTCGAGCACCTTGCCGCCCGCGGCGAACCCGAGCTCGAGGAAGTCACAGGTGAGGCCCTCGTACGGCGCGCCCTGGTAGACGATGCCGCCCTGCTTCGCGGCCGCCTGGTAGACCGCCTGCCAGGTCGTCGGCGGCGCTCTTCATCTTGTCCGTGCGGTAGAAGAGGAACGCTGCGTCGCTCGCCGCCGGGACGCCCCAGTACTTGTCCGCGTAGTGCACGGTCTCGAGCGGCGCCGGGACGTACTTGTCGCGGAACTTGCTGACGTACGGCGACAGGTCGTACAGCCACTTCTGGCTGGCGAACTCCGCGGTCCAGATCACGTCGGAGTTGAACACGTCGCAGTCGTTCGACTTCGCCTGCTGGCGCTGGATGAACTGCGCGCGCTGCTGGTCGGCCGACGCCGGGAACTCGGTCAGCACGGCCTTGTACCCGGCGCTCGAGTACTTCGAGTTGAAGTCCTTGATGAGCTGGTGGGCCGCACCGTTGGTGTCCTTGCCGGTGCAGTAGTGGATGGTGCCCTTCGGCGGATTGTCCATCGACGCCGGGTCGATGACCTTCGCGCCGGTGACGGTGATGCCGCCGCCTCCGCTGCTGCTGGTGCCCCCGCCACCTCCTCCGCTGCTGCTATCGCTGCCGCCGCACGCGGCGACGAACAGCGCACAGACCGACACGGCGAGCGCCGCGCCCAAACTCAAGCGACCTCTCATGCGACCCCTCCTCCAGGGACCTGACTTGCTCGGGCTGTAACCGGTTTCAGACTTCAGGCAGGGGACCCGGTTACCGGATCGGAACCTTGCACTCGCTCGGGCGCATGTCAAGTCCTGGTGATTGACCGGCGGCTACGCTTGGCACGCATGCAGGGGCCTCGCACGCGCAGCCCGCGGCGGCCGCCGACGATCCGCGACGTCGCCCGTCACGCCAACGTCAGCGTGGCCACGGTCTCGCGCGTGCTGAACGAGATCCCGGTGGTCCGTTCCGAGGTCCGCGACCGCGTCCGCGCCGCGATCGCCGAGCTCGGATACCGCCCCAGCTCGACCGCGCGCAACCTCTCGCTCGGACGCTCGCAGGCGATCGGGGTGGTCGCGCCGTTCTTCACCACGCCGTCCGTCGTCGAGCGCCTGCGCGGCGTCTCCGAGCGGGCCGGCAAGCGCGGGTACGGGCTCATGCTCTTCGACGTCGAGACGCCCGAGCAGCGGGCGGGCGCGTTCCGCGACTTCGCCCGCCTGGACCGCGTCGACGGGCTGCTCGTGATCTCGCTGCCGCTGGCCGACGACGAGGTCGTCGCGCTCCAGCGCGACCGCCTGCCGATCGTGATGGTGGACATCGGCCACCCGCGCGTGCCGCACGTCGTGATCGACGACGTGCACGGCGGCGAGCTGGCCGGCGACCACCTCATCGCTCGTGGCCATCGGCGAATCGGGTTCGTCGGGGACGTCGCCGTGAGCCCGTTCGGCTTCACGTCGAGCGAGGACCGCCGCCAGGGCCTGCGCCGCGCGCTGCTGCGCGCCGGCATCGCGCCCGACCCCGACCTCGAGCTCCTCGGCCGCCACGGCCGCGAGGAGGCCCGGGCGATGGCGACGGGCCTGCTGCGCCGGCGGGACCGCCCGACCGCGGTGTTCGCCGCGTCCGACACGCAGGCGCTCGGCGTGCTCGAGGCGGCGCAGCAGGACGGGCTGCGCGTGCCCGAGGACCTCGCGGTGATCGGCTTCGACGACACGGACATCGCGGCCGCGCTCGGGCTCAGCACGGTCCGCCAGCCGCTGCGCCAGAGCGGCGCGCGGGGCGCCGAGATGCTGCTTGCGGCGATCGCCGGCGAGGAGCCGGGGACCGCGGATCTCGACGCACTCGAGGTGGTCGGTCGCCGGACGACGTGATGCCGCGCGGCGGTCTGTGCGCATACTTCCGCCCGCGATGAGAGCGCCCGAGCCGTGGTGGAAGACGGCCGTCGTCTACCAGATCTACCCCCGCAGCTTCGCCGACTCCGACGGCGACGGCGTCGGCGACCTCCGGGGCATTCTGGCGCGCCTGGACCACCTCGCCTGGTTGGGGGTCGACGTGCTGTGGCTGTCACCGGTGTATCCCTCGCCCCAGGACGACGCCGGCTACGACATCAGCGACTACGAGGACATCGACCCGGTGTTCGGCACGCTGGCGGACTTCGACGCGCTCCTCGCCGCGGTCCACGAGCGCGGGATGCGGCTCGTCATGGACCTCGTCGTGAACCACACCTCCGACGAGCACCCGTGGTTCGTGGAGGCGCGTTCGGGCCCGGACAGCGCGAAGCGCGACTGGTACTGGTGGCGCCCGCCGCGCGAGGGCATGGAGGCCGGCGCGCCCGGGGCCGAGCCGACGAACTGGGGCTCGGCGTTCTCGGGCCCGGCGTGGACGCTCGACGAGGCGTCGGGCGAGTACTACCTGCACCTGTTCTCCCGCAAGCAGCCCGACCTCAACTGGGAGAACCCGGCCGTCCGCGAGGCGGTCTACGCGATGATGCGCCGCTGGCTCGAGCGCGGGGTCGACGGCTTCCGGATGGACGTCATCAACCTCATCTCCAAGCATCCCGACCTGCCCGACTACCCGGTGTCGCCCGCCCGCGCGCCGTACGCCGAGCCCGGCGAGGTCAGCTGCGGGCCGCGGATCCACGAGTTCCTGCAGGAGATGCACCGCGAGGTGTTCGGCGACCGGGCCGCGGCGCTGCTCACGGTCGGCGAGATGCCCGGCGTGACGATCGAGCAGGCCCAGCTGTTCACCGACCCGGCGCGGGCCGAGGTCGACATGGTCTTCCAGTTCGAGCACGTCGACATCGACCACGGCGACGGCAAGTGGGACGTCCGGCCCCTGCGGCTGACCGACCTCAAGGCGTCGTTCGGGCGCTGGCAGGCCGGCCTCGCCGAGCGCGGCTGGAACAGCCTGTACTGGAACAACCACGACCAGCCGCGGGTCGTGTCGCGCTTCGGCGACGACGGCGAGCACCGCGTCCGCAGCGCGAAGATGCTCGGCACCGTCCTGCACCTGCACCGCGGGACGCCGTACGTGTACGAGGGCGAGGAGCTCGGGATGACGAACGCCCCGTTCGGCGCCGTCGAGGACTTCCGCGACATCGAGTCCCTCAACCACTACGCGACGGCGGTCGCGGCCGGGCAGGACGCCGGCGCCGTGCTCGCCGCGCTGCGGACGATGAGCCGCGACAACGCCCGCACGCCGATGCAGTGGGACGCCTCCGCGCACGCGGGCTTCACGACCGGCACGCCGTGGATCGCGGTCAATCCGAACCACGCCGAGATCAACGTCGCGGCCGCGCGGGCCGACCCGGACTCCGTGGCGCACCACTACCGCCGCCTGATCGAGCTGCGTCACACCGAGCCGGTCGTCGCCCACGGCGACTTCACGATGCGCATGGCCGGCGACGAGACCGTCTACGCCTTCACCCGGCGCCTCGGCGACGTCGAGCTGTTCGTGCTGGGCAACTTCTCCGGCGCGGACGCCGCGGCCGGCGAGGCGGCGGAGTGGGCGGACGCCGAGCTGCTGCTCGGCAACTACCCCGCGCCCCAGGACCACGCGACGCTGCGCCCGTGGGAGACGCGCGTGTACCGGCGCGGCGGCTAGGAGCGTGCAGAACGTCCACGCGATGCGCCCGGAGGTCCGGGCCGAGTACGAGCGCGCCCTGGCGCGCGTGCCCGGAGACCCGGCGTTCGGCGTGCGCCTCGAGCGGTTCTTCTCCGAGCTGCGCGACCCGCTCGTGCGCGTGTACGGCCACGACGAGCGCTTCCCGGCGCAGTGGACGCGGCTGCTCGACGCGATCGCGGCCACCGCCGAGGCCCGGCCGCCCGAGCTGCGCACGCTCGACCACGAGCGCGAGATCACGCCGGACTGGCTGCACCGCGAGCAGGCGGTCGGCTACGTCGCCTACGCCGACCGCTTCGCCGGGACGCTGCAGGGCGTGCGCGAGCGCCTGCGCTACCTGCGCGAGCTCGGCGTCACCTACCTGCACCTCATGCCGCTCCTGCGCGCGCGCCCGGAGCCCAACGACGGCGGCTACGCGGTCGCCGACTACGGCGCGGTCGAGCCCGCGCTCGGGACGATGGACGACCTGCGCGACCTCGCGGCCGACCTGCGCGCCGCCGGGATGGCCCTGTGCATCGACGTCGTCCTCAACCACACCGCGCGCGAGCACCCGTGGGCCCAGGCCGCGATCGCCGGCGACGAGCGGATGCTCGCCTTCTACCGCACGTTCGCCGACCGCACCGAGCCCGACGCCTACGAGCGCACGCTGCCCGAGGTCTTCCCCGACATCGCGCCCGGCAACTTCACGTGGGTCCCGGAGCTCGACCGCTGGGTGTGGACGACGTTCAACGACTACCAGTGGGACCTCGACTACACGAACCCCGAGGTCTTCGTCGCGATGGCCGAGGTCGTGCTGCGGCTCGCGGCCGCCGGCGTCGACGTGCTGCGCCTCGACGCGGTGCCGTTCATGTGGAAGCGCGTCGGGACGAACTCGCAGAACCAGCCCGAGGTCCACGAGCTGCTCCAGGCGCTGCGCGCGGTGATCCGGATCGCGACGCCCGGGGTCGCGTTCAAGGCCGAGGCGATCGTCTCCCCGCGCGACCTCGTCGGCTACCTCGGCGCCGGCCGCCACGAGGGCAAGGAGTGCGACCTCGCCTACCACAACGTGCTCATGGTGCTGCTGTGGAGCGCGCTCGCGTCGGGACGCGTCGCGCTGCTGACCCACACGCTGCGCGGCATGCCGCGCGTGCCGCCGGGCGCGGGGTGGGTGACCTACGTGCGCTGCCACGACGACATCGGCTGGGCGATCACCGAGGAGGACGCGGCCGCGGCGGGTGAGGACGGGTTCGCGCACCGCCGCTTCCTCGCCGACTTCTACGCGGGCGACTTCCCCGGCTCGTTCGCCCGCGGCGCGCGCTTCCAGGCCAACCCGGCCACGGGCGACGCACGCACGAGCGGGACGGCGGCCTCGCTGTGCGGGCTCGGCCAGGGGCTCGAGAGCGGCGACGCCGTGGCCGTCGATCTCGCCGTCCGCCGGATGCTGCTGCTCTACGCGGTCGCCTTCGCCCACGGCGGGATGCCGCTCGTCTACATGGGCGACGAGCTCGGCCTGCGCAACGATCCGGCGTGGGCCGACGATCCGGCCCACGCGCACGACAACCGCTGGATGCACCGGCCGTTCATGGACTGGGACGCGGCCGCAGGCAGGTCGGACCCGGCGACGGTCGAGGGCCGGCTCTGGGACGGGCTGCGGCGGCTGGTCGCCGCTCGCCGCGCGACCCGCGCCGCCCACGCCCACGGTGACGGCGAGCCCTTCTGGACCGGCAACGAGCACGTCTTCGGCCTCCTGCGCACGCGCGCCGGCGACCGTCTGCTGCTGCTGGCGAACTTCAGGCCGGAGCCGCAGGCCGTGGCGCTCGCGGCCGTCCGTGACCGCGGCGTCCAGCTCGATCCCGCGGCGGCCGAGCCCGACGGGCGCGACCTGCGGGTGGAGGGCGACGACCTCGTGCTCGAGCCGTATCAGTTCGTGTGGGCGCGGGGTAGGGCTTCGTCGCGGCGACGGCTTGTGCCGATCGACACGTTCGACCTTGACCCCACTGTCTGTGGCAAACGTCGAACGCATCGGTCGGGCATTCGCGGCGCTCCTAGTCCTCCCGCACCACCGTCACCGCCGTCCGCCCCTCGGTGACGGCGTAGCGCCGCAGGCTCCGGCCGCGCCGCGCGACGCAGCGCCGGTGCGTCCCGCGCCGTTCGCCGCAGGTCACGCGCCACGCCGCCCGCGGCACCGGGAGGATCGAGCGCAGCTCGGACTCGACGCGCTCGGTCGCGGGCGGCTCGGTCGCGCGGTCGCACGCGGGCCAGTCGATGTCGCCCGCGCCGTTCATGACGTCGCCCGGCGTCGCCACGTGCTCGCGCCCGGCGAGGTGGCCGAACTCGTGGACGAGGACCGCGCAGAACGTCCGCGCGTCCATCCGCGCCGACAGCCAGACCTCGCACGTCTGCGGCGTGGCCATCCCGTTGAGCGCCTCGCCGGGGCCGGCGACGGCCGGCGCGGCGGCGCGCAGCGCGACGTCGCCCCCGAGGTGCACCTGCTCGCGCCCGGCGCACGGCGACCCCGGCCATGCCGCGCGGGCGATCGGCAGGTACTGCGCCAGCCGAGCGGGGTCGGCGGCAGGGACCTGGGCGACGGCGTGCGCCGTCGGCCCGGCGCACACAGCGATGAGCGTGAGGAGAAGGGGGGCTATGCGGCGCATGACGCGCGTTGACCGGACGACTCGGGGGTGAGCCTCGGGTACCCCGCCCCGGTAGGCGCCATGCGTCGTCCCGATCCGGTCGCGCCGCGGCCGCCCGCCGTCGCCCGGGGCGGTGCGCGATCCTTCGCCCCGTGACCCCGCCCGCAGCGCGCGTCGTGATCGGCCTGGACGTCGGGACGACCAGTGCGAAGGCGGTGGCGTTCGCCCCGGACGGCTCCGCGTGCGGCGACGCGACCGCCGGCTACCCGCTCGAGGCGCCCGCGCCCGGGCGCGCCGAGCAGGACCCCGCGCGGATGGTCGACGCGGCGCTCGACGTCCTGCGCGACGCCGCTGCGGCGGCGCGGGCGGACGGCGCCGAGATCGCCGGCGTGGCGGTCAGCACCGCGATGCACGGACTGGTCGGCGTCGGCGCCGACGGCCGCGCGTGCACCCCCCTCGTGACCTGGGCCGACGCGCGGGCCGGCGACGAGGCCGAGCAGCTGCGCCGCGAGCACCCCGGGATCCACGACCGCACCGGGACGCCGGCCCACCCGATGGCGCCGCTGGCGAAGCTCATGTGGTTCCGCGCGCACGCCCCGGACACGTTCGCCGCGGTCGAACGCTGGGGCGGGGTCAAGGAACTGGTCCTCGACCGGCTCACGGGCGAGTTCGCCGTGGACCACTCGTGCGCGTCGGGCACCGGCCTCATGGCCCTCGACCGGCTCGACTGGGACGACGAGGCGCTGGACCTCGCGGGCGTCGGGCCCGACCGTCTGGGCCGGCTCGTCGCCCCGACCGACCGGCTCGCGCTCACCGCCGACGCCGCGGAGCGGACCGGTCTGGACGCCGGCCTCCCGGTCGTCGCGGGCGGCGGCGACGGCCCGCTCGCGAACCTCGGCGTCGGCGCGGTCCGGCCCGGGGTCGCGGCGTGCTCGATCGGGACGAGCGGCGCGCTGCGCCTCGTCGTCGAGCGCCCGGTGGTCGATCCGGCGCGGCGGACGTTCTGCTACGCCCTCGCGCCCGGCCGGTGGGTCGTCGGCGGCGCGGTCAACAACGGCGGCGTCGTGCTGCAGTGGGCGGCCGACGCGCTCGCGCCCGACCTCGGCGACGACGCGGCCGAGCGGCTGCTCGCGCTCGCGGCGGAGGCGCCGGCCGGGAGCGCCGGGCTGATCATGCTCCCGTACCTGCTCTCCGAGCGCGCGCCGCACTGGAGCCCGCTGCCGCGCGGCGCGTACGTCGGGCTCACGCGCGCGCACCGCCGCGAGCACCTCGTCCGCGCCGCCCTCGAGGGCGTGTGCCAGCAGCTCGCGCTCGTGCTCGCGTCGATCCGCGACGCGGGCAACACGGTCGACGAGGTCCGCGCGACCGGCGGGTTCGCCCGCAGCGATCTCTGGCGCGGCATGCTCGCGAGCGTCCTCGGCCTGCCGATCGGGTTCCCGCAGGGCCACGAGGGCTCCGCGTTCGGGGCCGCGCTGCTCGGGATGGAGGCGCTCGGGCTCGTCGAGAGCATCGACGTCGCGGCCGACCTCGTGCGCATCGAGGAGGTGGTCGAGCCGCGGGCGGACGACGCCGAGGTCTACGCCCGCGCCCTGCCCGTCTTCGCCGGGCTGTACGAGGCGCTCGAGCCCGCCTTCCTGGCGCTCCGGGAGCTCGCGACGCACGAGCCGCCGCCGGCCGACAGCGGACCGGACTGACGAACGGTCCTCGCGCGCGCGGGAGTACCGTTGGCCGGGTGTCGATCGTGGGGCTCGACCACGTCCAGGTCGCCGCGCCGCCGGGCTGCGAGGCCGACGCCCGGCGCTTCTACGGCGGGGTGCTCGACCTCCCCGAGCTGCCGAAGCCCGCGGCGCTGCGCGACCGCGGCGGCGTGTGGTTCGCGCTCGGCTCCGGCCAGGCGCTGCACGTCGGCGTCACCGAGGACTTCGCGGCGGCGCGCAAGGCCCACCCCGCCCTCGCGGTCGCGGGCGGCACGCTCGCGACCCTGGCCGAACGGCTCCTCGCGGCCGGCTGCGAGGTGCGCTGGGACGACGCGATCCCGGCCGTCGCGCGCTGCTACGTCGACGACCCGTGGGGCAACCGCCTCGAGCTGGTCGAGCAGGCGCGGATGGAGCTGCTCGGCCCGCGCAAGCGCCACGACGCCCCGGTCACGCTCGCCGAGTACGACCCCGAATGGGCCGAGCGCTACGCGCGGGCGGCGGCGGCCATCCGGGCCGCGCTCGGCGACCGCGTCGTCGTCCTCGAGCACGTCGGCTCGACGTCGGTGCCGGGGATGGCGGCCAAGCCCTACGTCGACATCGTCCTCGCCGTCCCGGACTCGAGCGCCGAGGCCGACTACGTCCCCGCGCTCGAGGCCGCCGGCTTCGTCCTGCGCGCCCGCGAGCCCGACTGGTTCGAGCACCGCTTCCTGCGGACGGCCGACCGCGGCGTGCAGGTCCACGTGTTCACCGCGGGCGCCACGGAGATCGATCGCATGATCGGCTTCCGCGACCGCCTGCGCTCCTCACCCGAGGACCTCCAGTTCTATCTGACCGAGAAGCGCCGGCTCGCCGCGCGCCGCTGGGAGTACGTCCAGGACTACGCCGACGCCAAGGCCGTCGTCGTCGAGGAGATCATCGCCCGCGCAGACGGCGCATCCACGCGATGAAGTCGCGGTACCAGAGGGCGCTGCGCTTGGGCGCGCGCCGCTGGGTGCGGTAGTCGACGTGGACGATGCCGAAGCGCTTGTCGTAGCCGTGCTCCCACTCGAAGTTGTCCAGCAGCGACCACACGCAGTAGCGGCGGACGTCGACGCCGTCGGCGACCGCGCGGGCGAGCGCCTCGAGGTGGCCGCGCACGTACGCGGTCCGCTGCGGGTCCTCCACGAGGCCCGCGGCCTCCGGCGGGTCGTCGAACGACGCGCCGTTCTCGGTGATGTAGACCGGCACCGGCCCGTAGTCGCGGCGCACGCGCAGCAGCAGCTCGTGGAGCCCGCCGGGGTCGACCTCCCACCCCATCGCCGTCGTCGGCGGCGGGGGCGGCGCGTGCCGGAGGGCCAGCGGGCCGTTCTCCGGGGCGGCGAAGACGCGCTGCGGGTTGTAGTAGTTGACCCCGAGGAAGTCGGTCGGCTCCGCGATCACCGGCAGGTCGCCGTTGCGCTGGTCGGCCAGTCGCCCGCCGGCGACCGCGCGCTCGTAGTGGTCGAGCATGTCGTCGGGGTAGTGGCCGCGCAGGACGGGGTCGAGGAACCAGCGGTTGAGGTGGCCGTCCATCCGCCGCGCCGCGCCGGCGTGGTCCTCGCCCGGCCCGGCGGCGTGGATCGGCGCGAGGTTCAGCGTGATCCCGATCTCGGCCCGCTGCCCGACGGCCGCGCGCAGCGCCTGCGTCGCGAGGCCGTGCGAGAGCAGCAGGTGATGCGACGCGGCGAGCGCCGTCGGCCAGTCGCGGATGCCGGGCGCCTTCGTGCCGTGGGCGTGGCCCTGGAAGGCGACGACCCACGGCTCGTTGTGGGTGATCCACTGCGAGACGATGTCGCCGAGGGCCGCGCCGCACGCCGCCGCGTACTCCGCGAAGCGCAGCGCGGTGTCGCGCGCGGCCCAGCCGCCCTGGTCCTGCAGCGCCTGCGGCAGGTCCCAGTGGTAGAGCGTCGCGATCGGCTCGATCCCGCGCGCGAGCAGGCCCTCGGCGAGGTCGCGGTAGAAGCGCAGCCCCGCCGCGTTCACCGGCGCGCGGCCGGTGGGCATCACGCGCGGCCAGGCGATCGAGAAGCGGTAGCTCTCCAGGCCGAGCGCGGCCATGAGGTCGAGGTCGGCCTCCCAGCGCCGGTAGTGCTCGCAGGCGACGTCGCCGGTGTCGCCGTTGGCGACCTTGCCGGGCGTCCGGCAGAAGCGGTCCCAGATCGACTCCCCGCGCCCGTCGGCGTGGGTTGCGCCCTCGACCTGGAAGGCCGCGGTCGCCGCGCCGAAGCGCACGTTGCTCGCGAGCGGCTCGACCGGCCCGTCGCCGTCGAACTTCGGGGCCGTGAAATCGATCGTCGTCATCCCTTGACCGCTCCCGCCTGGAGGCCGCGGACCAGCCACCGCTGGGTGGCGAAGAAGGCGATCACGACCGGCAGCGTCGACACGACGCCCGCGGCCATGAGCTGCCCGTAGTCCTGGCTGTAGTTGCCGATGAAGTTGCGCATCCCGATCGGGAGCGTCTCCGCGTTGTGCTCCGTGAGCGCCGCGACGAACAGCAGCTCGTCCCACGCGAACAGGAACGCGTAGACGAACGTCGCGACGAGCCCGGGCAGCGCGTTCGGGAGCACGATGCGCCAGAACGCGCCGAACGGCGTGCACCCGTCGACCAGCGCCGCGTCCTCGAGCTCGCGGGGGATCGCCAGGAAGAACGAGCGCAGGAAGTAGATCGCCACCGGCGTGAAGAACGCGGTGTAGACGAGCACGATCCCGAGGCGCGTGTCGAAGAGCGCGACCGGCGTGTGGCGCCCGAGCCACACGAACCCGAGGAACACCGGCAGCAGGAACATCGAGCCCGGGATGAGCTGCGTGCCGATGAGGGCGAGGCCGAACGGCTTCGCGCCGCGGAAGCGGAACCGCGCGAGCGCGTACCCGGCCGTGCTCGCGAACGCGGTCGCCAGCGCCGCGGCCGAGGTGCAGATGATCGCGCTGTTGACGAGGTAGCGCGAGAACTCGACCGTCGACCACATGTCGCGGAAGGCGGTGAAGGTCGGGTGCAGCACGTCGTAGGTCCCGCGCGCGAGGTTGCCGTCGGTCTGCAGCGACGACAGCACGAGCCAGAGCACCGGCGCGAGCATCACGAGGAGCACGAGCCACGTGAGGGCGTCGAGCGCGCGGTCGACGAGGCGGCGGCGCGTGCGCCGCGACACGGTGAGCGACAGCGCCGTCATGCGGCCACCTCCAGGTCCCGGCGGAAGGCGCGGTACCAGACCGCGACCCACACGAGCATCCCGAGCATCAGCAGCGTCGACGCCGCCGCGCCGAAGCCGAACAGGTTGTTGGAGAACGACTGCCGGACGATCAGCGTCATCATCAGGTCCGCGTCCTCGCCCGGGTTGCTGCCGAGCATCACGTACGGGATCGCGAACTGGTAGGCGGAGTAGATGACCCCGAAGAGCAGCTGGATGCCGATCAGCGGGCGCATCAGCGGCAGCGTGATGTAGCGGAAGCGCCGCAGCGCGCCGGCGCCGTCGATCGCCGCCGCGTCGTAGAGCTCCTTCGGCAGCGCCTGCAGGCCGGCGAGGAAGATGAGCATCGCGAACGGCAGGCCGCGCCAGACGCTCGGGATGATGATCGCCCACATCGTGTGCGGCCCGAGCAGCCACACCGGGCGGTCCGAGAGCAGGTGCGTGTAGTCGACGAGGACCTTGTCGACGATGCCCACGTCGCTCTGCCACATGAAGCCCCAGAGCACGGCGACGACGTAGCTCGGGATGATCCACGGCGTCAGCATCAGCGCCCGCACGACCTTCTGGCCGCGCATCGGGCGCTTGACGAGCAGCGCGACCGCGAGGCCCCCGCTCAGGGTCAGCCCGACGGTCCAGAACGTGTAGACGACGGTGTTCTGGACGGCGCCGAAGAACCCCGAGTGCAGCGGGTTGCCGGCGTCGAACAGGATCGAGCGGTAGTTCTGCAGGCCGTTCCACGGCGCGCCGTACAGCTGCGAGAACGTGAACGTGTTGAGGTTCTTGAACGACAGGATCAGGCCGCCGATGGCCGGCAGCAGGTGCACGAGCACCATGAAGACGACGGCCGGCGCGACGAGCGCGTAGGCGAAGCGGCTCCGCCGCCACGTGCGCCGCGGCGTGCGGCGTCCGCGCCGCGTCACGCTCGTGCGCGGCGGGTCGGGGCGGTCGGTGACGGTCACCTCGACATCGACATCGGTGAGGGTGGGGGTGCTCATGCTCTCCTGGTTCGCACTGTCGGGCAGGCGGGGCGCGGACGCAGCGTCCGCGCCCCGACCGCCCGGGCTCCGGGGGGATCGCTTGGGTCGCTGCCGCTAGCCCGTGCTCTGGGCCAGCAGCGAGTCGGCCTCCTGGGCCGCGTCGTGGAGCTGGGCCTGGAGCGAGCTCTCGCTGTAGGGCTTGCCCTGGCCGGCCGCCGAGTCGAGGATCGCCCCGAGGCGGTTCTTGTACGCGTTCTCGATCTGCGCCCACTGCGGGATCGGCGCGTAGGTCCGGCCCTGCTGGATCGCCGAGAAGAACGCCTTGTGGTCGGGGTCGGTCTGACCGACCTGCTTCTGCGGCCCCAGGCGCGCCGGGAACATCCCCATCAGGTTCGCGTACTCCTTCTGGACCGCGTCCCCGGACAGGTACTTCATGAGCGCCCAGGCCTCGTTCGGGTGCTTCGTCGACTTGAACATCATGAGGTTCGAGCCGCCGACGAACGTGAAGCCCTTGCCCGACGGGCCCGCCGGCATCGGCGCGACGCCGACGTTGTCACGCGCGGCCTTGACCCAGTTCGTGTCGTCCGTGCGCCCGACCGAGCCGAGCACCCACGGGCCGCCGATCCAGACGGCGAGGCGGCCGCCCTTGAACTGGTTCTCGACCTGCGTGCCGTCGCGCTCGAGCATGCTCTTGTCGTAGAGGCCCTTCTGGATCAGGCCGGCCATGAAGTTCACGCCCTGCTCGGCCTGCGGGCTGTCGATCGTCGACTTCTTGTCGTCCGAGGACAGCTCGGCGCCGCCCGCGTCCCACACGAACGGCATCACGTGGTGGACGAGGTCGAACGCCTTCTTGCCGGGCGAGCCGAACGGCGCGATCGGCTTGCCGTCGATCGTCGGGACCTTGTCCTTGATCGTCTGGAGCGTCTGCTGGAGCGCGTCCCAGTCCTTGAACGCCGTGGCCGGGTCGACGCCCGCCTTCTCGAGGACGTCCTTGCGGTAGTAGATCGCGCGGGCCTCGGTGAACCACGGGATCGCGTAGGTCCCGTTCTGGCCGGCGAGCTGCGTCGTCTGCCAGATGCCCGGCGCGTACGCGGCCTTGCCGCCGATGTCCTTGATGCGCGGCGTGACGTCCGAGAAGCCGCCGAGCGCGGCGAAGAACGGCACCTGCGTGGTGCCGGCCTGGGTCACGTCCGGCCCGCCGCCCGAGACCGCGGCGTTGCGGATGCGGTCGAACTGCACGTCCCAGCCGACGAGCTCGACCTTGACGTTCACGCCGGTCTGGCGCTCGAATCGCTGGACGATCCGCTGGGTGTCCTGCACCGGCTGCGGGCCGTTGTTCATGACCCACAGGCGGATGGTCGCGCCCTTCTGCAGGGCGGCGGGCTGGGCGCTCTGCGTCGAGCCCGACGGCTTGTCGTCGCTGCCGCCACAGGCGGCGACGAACATGGCGAGTGCGGCCGCGGCGAGCCACGCCAGGGCCAGCTTGCTACGCACGATTGTCTCCCCTCTCCGACTCCAAAAACGATTTTGGTCGTGTGCCGTTCTCAGCGTGATCGTCGTACGAGGCGACCACCTCCTACCGTCCGCCGCGCGGCGGCGCCGTGGACCCACGGACGACGAGCTCGACCGGGAGCGTCATCGCCTCCGGCACGGCGGGATCCGCCGCGATGAGCCGCGTCAGCGCACGGCCGGCCTCCACCCCGAGCCGCGCCTTGTCCTGGCGCAGCGTCGTGAGGGGAGGCTGGACGTGGCCGGCCAGCTGGATGTCGTCGAAGCCGACGATCGAGACGTCCTCCGGCACCGACAGACCGGCCTCGGCGACGGCCCGGATCGCGCCCAGGGCCATCATGTCCGACCCGCAGACGACCGCGGTCGGCGGCTCGTCGAGGGCGAGCAGGCGCGCCATCGCGCTCTGGCCCGACTCGACGTAGAAGTCGCCGTAGGCGACGTACTCGTCACGGAAGGCGAGCCCGCGCGCGCGCAGCGCGTCGCGGTAGCCCCGGAGGCGGTCGGCGCCCGGGCGGGTCTCGACGAGGCCGGTGATCGTCGCGATGCGGCGGTGGCCGAGATCGTGCAGATGGCCGACGGCGACGGCCGCGCCGGCCGGGTTGTCCGACATCACGAACTCGGTCGCGGGCCCCGTGACCGCGCAGTCCACGCCGACGCACGGCAGCCCGCTGCGGGTGAGGCGGCGGATCTCGAGGTCCTCGGCGTCGACGCCCATGAGGACGACGCCCTCGACGCTGTGGTGGCGCGCGCGCTTGAGGTAGCTGTGGTCGCCGTAGCCGTTGCCCGGGTGCTCGGACGCGAAGAGCAGCAGGTCGTAGCCGCGGGCGCCGATCTCGTGCTTGAGGCCGACGAGGACCTCGTGGAAGAACGGGTGCTGCAGGTCGGGGTTGCCCTCGCCGGTCTCGAGGAACACGCCGATGACGTGCGAGCGCTGGGTGACCAGGCTGCGGGCCGCGGCGGCGGGCGTGTAGTCGAGCTCGCGAGCGAGGCGCATGATCCGCTCGCGCGTGTCCGGGTTGACGTCGGTGTAGCCGTTCAGGGCGCGGGAGACGGTGCCGATCGAGACCCCGCTCAGATGGGCCAGCTCCTTGATCGTCACCCTGTTGTCGCGCATCGCGTCGTCTACCGAAAACGTTTTTGGTCTTGCCGGCGCGGATTTTGCCCAGAGCGCCCCCCGAATGTCAAGCCCCCGATTGCGCGGGCGGTCCCTGGGCGGACCCGGCCGGGCCGGACCACTAGGGTCGTCCCGGACCGTGCTCCTGCTCTTCGACATCGACGGCACGCTGCTGCTCCGCGCCCACGTCGAGCACCGCCTCGCGCTGGGCGAGGCCGTCCGCGAGGTCTGGGGCGCCGAGGACCCCGGCGCGCCCGCCATCGTCGCCGCCGGGCGCACCGACATCGAGATCGCCCGCGAGATCTGCCTGCTCGGCGGCGTGAGCGCCGCGCACTTCGACGACGGGCGCGACCGGTTCCGCGAAGCCTGCGCCCGCGCCTACGACCGCCTCGCCCCGCCCGACCTGCGCGACCGCCACGCGCCGCAGGTCGCCGCGGTGCTCGCCGACCTCGCGGACCGCCCCGGCGTGCGGCTCTCCCTCGTGACCGGCAACCTCGAGGCCGTCGCGCGGATGAAGCTCGACCGCGCGGGCCTCGCCCCGTACTTCCCGGCCGGCCAGGGCGGCTTCGGCTCGGACGCCGAGGACCGATCCGAGCTGCCCGCGATCGCCCGGCGCCGCGCGGGCGACGGCGAGCGCCCCTACCCGCGGGCGCGGACCGTCGTCGTCGGCGACACCCCGAACGACATCGCGTGCGCCCGCGCCGACGGCGTGCGCTGCGTCGCGGTCACCACCGGCCCCTACGGCGCGGACGAGCTGCGCCGCGCCGACGCGGTGATCGCCGGGCTCGACGAGCTCGCGCCGATGATCGTCAGCCGCACGTCCACCTCGCGCACGACGTAGCGCCGGGGCCTAGACCCTCGGCGCGAACGCGGCCGCGAGCTCCTCGGTGACGCCCACGAGGTCGCCGCCGCGGCGGTCGGCGGCGTCGATCTGCTGCTGGAAGGCCGGGGCGAGCGCGAGGCCGATGACGCGCTCGAGGTCGTCGCGACAGCCGAGGGCGTCGGCGTGCGGGCGCACCGCGTCGAGCAGCCGGCGCAGCTGCGCGCGGGCCGGGCGGCGCAGCTCGGCCACGGGGTCGAGCAGGTCGGCCTCGATGCCGTCGCGCGCCGCGATGAAGCGATTCTCCTCGAGCACCTCCGAGGCCTCCACGAGGGTCTCCGACACGAAGCCGTCCTCGATCTCGAGGCGGGCGAGCGACTGGACGAGCGCGACCAGGCCCGCGGTCGCGTCGAGATCGGTCTGCGCGTCCATCACCCGCACCTCGACCGTGCCGAACGCGGGCTGCGGCCGGACGTCCCACCACAGGAACGTCGGCTCGGGGAACGCGCCCGAGCGCAGGAGGGTGCCGACCGTCTGCACCCAGTCCTCGTAGGAGTCGAAGCGCCGCGGGATGCCGGTCCGCGGGAAGGCGCCGAAGACCGACGTCCGCGTCGACGCGAGGCCCGTGCCGCGGCCCTGCCAGTACGGCGAGTTGGCCGACAGCGCGAGGAGCAGCGGCAGGTGCGCGCGCAGCCGGTTGAGCAGCCGGATCGCGCGGTCGGGGTCGGGCACGCCGACGTGGACGTGCAGGGCGAACGTCGGCTCGCGGCGGGAGAGGTCGGCCATCGTGCGCTGGATGACCTGGTAGCGGCTCGCGGGCGAGACGCGCGTCTCGGTCCACATCGCCGTCGGGTGCGTGCCCGCCGCGCCGACCGCGAGGCCCAGGCGGGCGAGCTCCTCGCGCAGCCAGACGCGCAGCGAGCGCAGCTGCGCGATGGCATCGCCGACGCGGGCGTGCGGGTCGGTGGCGAGCTCGATCGCGGCCTGGTGCGTCTCGGCGCTCACGTGCGCGGCGAGGCCCTCGGGCAGCTGCGGGAGCACCTCGTCGCTGCGCTGCGCGAGCGTCCAGTCGTTCGGGTCGAGGATCATGACCTCCTCCTCGATGCCGACCGTGTACGGCGCCGACGACCGCCACGCCGACCAGTCGCGCGTGCGGGTCAGCTGCTCGGCCTGAGCACCCATGTGTCCTTTGCTCCACCGTTCTGGGACGAGTTGACCACCAGGGCACCAGCATCCCATGCCACGCGCGTCAGGCCACCAGGGAGAGACCCCATCTTCACATTCGTCGCGAAAACGAACGGCCGGAGGTCGACGTGGCGCGGCTCGAGGCGCCCGCCGTCGACGACCGTCGGATGGCACGACAGCGCGACGAGCGGCTGCGCGATGAAGCCCGACGGTCGCCGCGCGAGCTGGTCGCGGACCTCGTCGAGGGTCGCCTCGTCGGCGTGCACGCACACGATGACGCCGACGCCGCCCTGCCCGAATCGGGGCTTGACGACGTGACCGCGCAGGTCGTCCAGGACCTGCTCGCGCTCCTCGACCCGGGCGAGGTCGAGCGTCGGGACGGCTGCCAGGGTCGGCTCCTCGTCGAGGTAGAAGCGGATCATCGCGGGCACGTGGCCGTGGACGAGCTTGTCGTCGGCGACGCCGGTGCCGAACGCGTTGACGACCGCCACCGTCCCCTCGAGCCACGGCTCGAGCAGCGCCTCGCCGAGCGCCGTCAGCGTGCCGTCCGGCGCGCGCAGGCTGTCCTCGGCCGTCCGGCGGTAGACGACGTCGACGGGCCGCCGCCGGCCGTCCTCGCCGGGCGCCTCGAGGCGGCCGTCGCGCCGGCGCAGGTCCTCGAGGGTCACGAGCGGCGCGCCGATCCGCCGGGCGACCTCCGCGTGCTCCCACGCGGCCGCCCCGCCCGTGCTGTCGGTGAGGACCACCACGAACGGGTCGTCGCGCGGCGCGGCGGCGCGCAGCACGTCGTCGAGGAGGCCGAAGGCCGCGTCGTCGATCCCGAGCGGCTCGGGCGCGCCGTCGGGCAACTCGGCCTGCACCGCCTCGCGGGCGGCCACGGCGTAGGACAGCCCCGACGGCGTGCGGAGGTTGTCCTCGAGCACGCGCAGCGTCCCGTCCGGGTCGCGCACGATGTCGAGCCCGGCGACGCCGATCGGCGCCGCCGTCTCCGGCAGCCGCCCGCGGAGGTCGGGCTCGTAGCCCTCGGCGGACTCGATCGTCTCGTCCGTCATGTGCCCGGCGGCGACGATCCGCCGCGGGCCGTAGGCGTCGACGACGAACGCGTTGAGCGCGCGCACGCGCTGCTCGAGGCCGGCGACGAGCGTGGCCCACTCGTCGGCGGGCAGGATCCGCGGGATCGGGTCGATGACGAAGCGGTGGTCGTCGCCGCTCTCGAACGTCACGCCCCCGCGGTCGACGCGCGCGTTCACGGCGTCGCGCAGCCGCGCGAGGTCCGCGCCGGCGAGCGCGTCGAGCAGCGCCGCGTAGTGGGCGCGGGGGACTCCGGCGGTGGCGAAGGCCTCGTCGTACATGGGGGTGAGCGGCGGTCGGCCGCTCACCGGCAGCCGGCGCGGGCCTCGATCAGGCGTTACCCGCGACCGCGAGGTCGGATGCGGCGACCCGCACCCGGCACGCGTCGACGAGCGCGGAGAACAGCGCGGCCTGCTCGGCCCGGTCCACGAGGCATTCCACGTGCCACTGCACGCCGACGACGAACGAGCGGTCGGTCGCCTCGATGCCCTCGACCGTGCCGTCCGGCGCCCAGGCGGTGGGCACGAGGCGCTCGCCGAGGAGATCGCAGGCCTGGTGGTGGAAGGAGTTGACCGCGACGTCGGTCGCACCGAGGATCGCCGCGAGGCGGCTGCCGGGATCGACCCTGACGTCGTGGGTCGGGCGGCTCGGCTCGCCCGGCTGGCGGTGGACGATCGTGTCGCCGACGACGTCCGGCACATGCTGGTGCAGCGTGCCGCCGCGGGCGACGTTGAGGATCTGGCTGCCGCGGCAGATCGCGAGGATGGGCATGTCGCGCTCGAGCGCGGCGCGGACGAGGGCGAGCTCGAAGGCGTCGAGCGGCGGCTCCGTCGGGCCGAGCGCGGGGTGCGGCGCTGCGCCGTAGGCGTCCGGATGGAGGTCGGGACCGCCCGACAGGCAGATGCCGTCGACGCGGTCCAGCAGCGCCGGGATCATCGGCCCGGGCATCGGCGGCACGACCGTGGCGAGGGCGCCGGCGCGGCCGACGGCCTCGAGATAGCGCATCCCGAGCACCATCTCCTGGCGCGGCGGATCGGCCTGGGCGGTCGCCACGTCGAACGTGTTCTGGCGCATCTCCGACGTCGTGACGGCGATGAGCGGCAGGCTCGTGGCGGCCGGGTGCAGGACGGTGGGCATCGCGGAGACGGACACAAGGGAAGGATCGGCAGAAAACGCCTCCGGCAATCTGGCCATCTGGACAAAGATGCGGCCCTGCGATTCGACGCGCCGTATAGCGGTCGACCGCGAGGCGAACCGCGGCGGGGGGATCCGGGACCGGCGGTCGGTCGTGATGGGGCGGCCCGGCGCGTAGCGTGGCGGCCATCCTGCGAGCCCCTGACCCAGGCTCGCGAGGGGACATGGCATCCGACCCGGCGGCGGGGCAGTGGGGCCCGCCGCCGGGGCGGCGCCGTGTCCGGGACCGGCGCGCCGCTACTCGTCCACCAGCACGCGCGCCGCCGAGCCCGGCAGCGCGAGACATCGCCGGCCCGCCGCGGCGTTGCCGAACAGCTGCATCCCGGCCACCTGGGCCGACGTCGGCCCCGGGGCCGCGACGAGGTACACCTCCGTCGCCGGCTCATCGGTGCTCAGCGCCAGGTTGCGCCAGGTACCCGAAACCTCCACGCGGAACGGGGCCATCGTCATCCTCCTCTCATCGCGCGAAAGCGCGTCGTCGCTCTGAACTCGCGCACGTCGGCGTCGACCGCGTGGAGCGTCGGCTCCCGGTCGGCGATCACCTCCACGCGCATCGGCTCCTCGACGGCGCGGTCGCCCGCGCGCTTGACGCGCACGCACGCCGCCCCGGGCCGCGACGACACGACCCGCTCGAGGCGGCCGTCGCGGAACAGCAGGCCGACGCCGTCGTCGGCCCCGAAGCCCTCGGGCACGGCGCCCGAGGCGACCGCGGCCAGGTACGCCGGGCGGCGCTCCGGCTCGCCGTCGTAGTGCACCGACAGCGATCCCGGGAGCAGCCCGAGGCCGCTGACCGGCTCGGCGGGCCCGCGCGACTTCGTGATCCCGGCCTGGAACCAGCACATCGCGCCGGCGCTGAGGCCCGCGAGCACGACCCCGCGGGCCCAGCACTCGCGCAGGATCGCGTCGAGCTCGTGGACCCGCCAGATCGCGAGCATGTTGCGCATCGACCCGCCGCCGACGTACACGACGTCCTGCGCGAACAGCGTCCGGCGCAGGTCGACGGGGTGGCGGCCGAGCCGGAACAGCGACAGCTCGCTGGGCTCGCACGGCAGGTCCGAGAACGCCTCGTAGAAGCGCGTGATGTGGTCGAGCGGGTCGCCGCTCGCGGTCGGCAGAAAGCAGATCCGCGGCATCGGCCGGCGCGCGAGCCCGAGGATGAACTCGTCGAGGGCGGTGTTGCCGGGCTCCATCGTGAAGCCCCCGCCGCCCATCGCGAAGATGGTCCGCATCTACACGGGACCGCTGGTCACGCCGCGACGACCAGGTCGCGCTCGTCGCGCAGGCACACCGCCTGGATCGGGGTCTCGCGGGCGACGCCGTCGACGGCCTCGACGCGGTAGGCGCGCGCGCCGGGGCGCGAGCTCACGACGCGGTCGAGCTCGCTGCCGACGAAGTGCAGCGCCGCGCCGTCGTCGGCCGCGTAGCCCGGGGTCATCCCGGCCTCGACGCCGGCGAGGTACTCGGCCCGCCGCCCCGGCTCGCCGTCGTAGTGCACGCAGTTCGACCACGGCAGCAGGCCGAGGCCCTCGATGCGCGTCGCGCGGCCGTGGAACGCGGTGATCGCCTCCTGGAACCAGCACAGCGACCCCGCGCTCAGCCCGCACAGGACGGTCCCGCGCTGCCAGGCGGCGCGCAGCACCTCGTCGAGGCCGTGCGCGCGCCAGACGCCCAGCAGCGACACGACGCTGCCGCCTCCGACGTAGATCAGGTCCTGCGCCAGCAGGTGGCCGGCGATGTCGCAGTCGATCCCGCCGCCCTTGTCGCGCCGGAAGAGCGAGACGTGCGAGGGCTCGCAGAGCGACGACGGGAACGCCCGGTAGAAGCGCACGACGTAGTGATCGGCATCGCCCGACGCCGTCGGCACGAAGCACACCCGCGGGCGCTCGACGCCCGTGATCTGCAGGACGTAGTCGTCGAGCAGCCGGTTGCCGGGCTCCATCGAGAAGCCGCCGCCACCGAAGGCGACGATCTGCGGGCGGCGCGCCATGGCGGCAGCGTGAGGCCGGCGGGTGCCGAAGTCGAGGGACCGCCGGTCGGAGGCCCGTTCGACCGCCGGTCGAGGCGGCGACCGTGCTGCGAGGGCGCGCCGGCGCGCCACGAACGAATGGCTCAAGCCGCGCCGACCAGATCCCGATACGCCACTCATCATGCCCGTTCCCCCCGGAGCGGCCGGCGACCTGGCGCCCGAGGGCGCGGTCGACGCCGCCGTCCTGCGCTCGGCCGTCGCGCTCCAGCACGAGATCGCCGCCGCCGACCTCGGCACCGCGATGCGTCGCGTCGCCGAGCGCACGCGTGCGCTCACGGGCGCGAGCGCCGCGCACGTGACGATGCTCGACGGCGACGAGCTCGTGACCGGCGCGACCGACGGCCCCGCCGACCTCCGCCTCCCCGACCGCTTCCGCACCGACGCCTCGCTCACGCGGATGGCGATCCGCTCCGGCCGCCCCGTCCTCTGCGTCGACACCGAGACCGACGAGCGCGCCGACGCCGCGCTCGCCCGCGCGATCGGGATCCGCTCCTTCGTCGTCGTCCCGCTCCTGCACGGCGGCGCGACGATCGGCCTGCTCATCGTCTCCGGCCGCGAGCCGGGGACGTTCGTCTCCGGCGACGTCGTGAACCTCGAGCTGCTGTCGATCGTCCTCTCGACCGCGATCGCCCACGCCGCCGAGCGCGACGCCCAGCGCGAGCAGCGCCGCAACTCGGAGCGCCTCGAGCGCATCGTCGCGACCCAGCGCGACATCGCCGCGGCCGGCGTCGACCTCCAGGGCGTCATGACGCTCATCGTCGAGCGCTCCATGGGCCTGACCGGAGCCGACGGCGGCATGGTCAGCCTCATCGAGGGCGGCGAGCTCGTCGTCGGCGCCGCGGCCGGCCGCGCGAGCGGGCTCGTCGGCAACCGCCGCTCGATCGAGGGCTCGATCGTCCAGCACGCGATCGCCGCGCGCGACACGCTGCTCATCGAGCGCACCGAGGACGACCCGCGCATCAACCGCGCGATGCAGAAGGCCGTCGGCGACCTCTCCCACATCTGCGTCCCGCTGTTCGCGGGCGACCGGCCCGTCGCCGCGCTGTCGATGATGAGCAGCTCGGAGACCGAGCGCTTCGACGAGGAGGACCGCCGCACGCTCGAGCTCCTCGCGGTCGCCCTCGCCGCCGCCGTGAGCCGCGCCGCCGAGTTCGAGGCCAAGCGCGAGCAGGTCGGCGCGCTCGCCCGCTTCGAGGCGACGTTCACCGGCTCGCTGACCGGGATGATCATGGCCGACCTCGACGGCCGGATCCTCGACGCGAACCCCGCGATCCAGGAGCTGCTCGGCCACCCGCTCGAGGACATGGTCGGCCGCCGCGTCTCGGAGTTCGTGCACCCGGAGGACCGCGAGGTCGTGCGCACGCGCTTCCTCGGCGCCGACGAGGCGTCGAGCTCCCTGCGCCTGGATCACCGCTTCGTCCGCCGCGACGGCGACGTGCGCTGGGTCGACTCGTCGGTCTCCTTCGTGCGCGACGCCGAGGGCCACCGCAGCTTCGCGGTCTCGACGATCCAGGACGTCACGCAGCGCAAGGCGGCCGAGGCGGCGCTGCTCGCGCAGGCCGAGCTCAACGAGCACCAGGCGCTGCACGACGCGCTCACCGGCCTGGCCAACCGCACGCTCTTCCACGACCGGATCGACCACGCGGTCAAGTCCGCGCGCCGCACGGACGGCACCGCCGCCGTCCTGCTCATGGACCTCGACCGCTTCAAGGAGATCAACGACTCGCTCGGCCACGCGGCGGGCGACGAGCTGCTCGTCGAGCTCGGCGGGCGCCTCGAGCACGCGCTGCGCGCCTCGGACACGGTGGCCCGCCTCGGCGGCGACGAGTTCGGCGTCCTCCTCCCCGACCGGGCCGTCCTCGACGACGTCCTGCGGGTCATCGACCGGATGCAGGCCGCCATCGCCGAGCCGGTGACGGTCCAGGGCCTGCCGCTGTCGCTCGAGGCGTCGATCGGCATCGCGCTCTACCCCGAGGACGGCGAGGACGTCGAGACGCTGCTCCAGCACGCCGACGTCGCGATGTACCAGGCGAAGGCCGAGAACGCCGGCTACGCGTTCTACGACGCCGCGAGCTGCGAGACCCACGACCCCGGCCGCCTGACCCTCGTCGGCGAGCTGCGCCGCGCGCTCGAGCAGCGCGAGCTGACGCTCTACTACCAGCCCAAGGCCGTCCTGCACGACGGCGGCGTGCACTCCGTCGAGGCGCTCCTGCGCTGGAACCACCCGGAGCGCGGCCTCGTCGGCCCCGACGACTTCATCCCGCTCGCCCAGCAGACCGGCCTCATCAAGCCGCTCACGCTCTACGTGATCGACGAGGCCCTGCGCCAGTGCCGCGCGTGGCTCGAGGACGGCGAGCGCCTGGCGATCGCGGTCAACCTCTCGACGCGCAACCTGCTCGACATCCAGTTCCCGACCGAGGTCCAGGGCCTGCTCGACCGCTGGTCGATCGAGCCCGAGCTGCTCGAGCTCGAGATCACCGAGTCGACGATGCTCGCCGACCCGATCCGGACGAAGCAGATCCTCGAGCGCCTCTCCAGCATGGGCATCCGCCTGTCGATCGACGACTTCGGCACCGGCTACTCATCGCTGGCCTACCTCCGCGGCCTGCCGGTCGACGAGATCAAGATCGACCGCTCGTTCGTCATCGGGATGGACCGCAGCGAGGACGACGCGACGATCGTGCGCTCGACGATCGACCTCGGCCGCAACCTCGGCCTCGAGGTCGTCGCCGAGGGCGTCGAGACCGAGGCCGTCTGGGACTGCCTGAACTCGCTCGGCTGCACCGTCGCCCAGGGCTACTACCTCAGCCGCCCCGTGCCGCCGGCCGAGCTGCGCGCCTGGCTCGCCGCCCGCCGCGGCGCCCCGGTCGCCTAGTCGCCTACCCGCCCGCCGAGATGTCGCGCCGGCCGAGCGCGACGAGCCCGACCGCGACGAGCCCCGCGGCGATCGCCGTCAGGATCGCGAGAGCGGCGGCGTGCGGGTCGCCGCCCGGCAGCGACGGGCTGTGGCTGAACGGCGACAGGTCGGAGACCGCGGCCGGCAGGTCGAGGATCGGGCCGAGGAGGGCGATCAGGACCGCGCCCGCCAGCGCCGCCCAGGCGATCGCCCCGAGGCGGGCGCCGAGGCCGTAGCCCGCGGCCGCGAGGCCGGCGAGGACCCAGACGGCCGGCAGCTGGCCGAGCGCGGCCGCCGCCAGGCGCGGGACCTGCTCGATCCCGCCGCCGCGCGCGGCGTAGGCGAGGCCGGCCCCGAGGCCGGTCGCGACCTGCACGAGCGCGGCGCCGCCGAGCGCCACGGCGACGTGCCCGGAGGCCCACCGGCGGCGGCCGATCGCGGTCGCGAGGACGGGCTCGGCGCGGCCGCTGCTCTCCTCCCCGCGCAGGCGCAGGACCGAGGAGACGGCGAAGCCCGCGGTCACGAGCGCGCCGAGGAGCAGCGTCGTCGCGAGGAACTCGTCGACGACGCCCGCGCCGCCGCGGTCGAAGAAGTCCTGCAGCTGCGACGACGTGTCGAGCAGATCGCCGGCGTCGGCGCCGACCGCGCCGTAGGTCACGCCGAGCGCGAACAGGCCGACCGTCCACGCCAGCAGCGCGCCGCGCTGCAGCCGCACGGCGAAGCCGAGCGGGGTCGCCAGCCGCGGGCCGGCGGCGGGTGCGCCCGGGCGGGCGGCGAGGAGGCCCGCGCCGAGGTCGCGCCGGGCGAGCAGCGCGCGGGCGGCGGCGAGCAGCGCGACGGTCGCGGCGAGCGAGAGCAGCAGCGGCCACCAGCGCTCGCCCGCGAACGGCCGCGTCATCTGGCCCCAGCCGATCGGCGACAGCCACGACAGCGTGCCGTCGCCGACGTCGCCCGCCGCGCGCAGGACGTACGCGACCCCCAGGACGGCGGCGGCCAGCCCGTGCGCCGCCCGCGCGCTCTCCGTGACCTGCGCGGTCACGGCGGCGACGGCCGCGAAGACGAGCCCCGTCGCGGTCAGCGACGCGCCCAGGGCGAGGGCGCCCGCCGGCGGCTGGCCGAGCCCGAGCAGCACGGCCGTGACCCCGACCCCGACGAGGACGTCGGCGCCCGCGACCACCGCGACCGCCGCGGCGACCGGCGCGTCGCGACCGACCGCCGCGGCGCGGACGAGCTCGGTGCGCCCGCGCTCCTCCTCCGTCCGCGTGTAGCGGCCGGTGAGCAGCAGGCTCATGAGCGCGACGAACACCGCGCCGTTGGCGCCGAGCTGGAACGTGATCAGGCCGCCGAGCGAGTCGAGCCCGCGGGCCGGGCCGCGCAGCGCGACGATCGCCGGGTTGTCGGCGAGCGTCCGCGCGAGCTTCGCCCGCTCGGCGAGCGTCGGGTACAGGCTCTTCAGGCTCGACGAGGACGCGAGCACGACGAGGATGAACGCGAGCACGCAGGTCGCGATCCGGACGCGGTCGCGCCGCAGCCACAGCCGGGCGAGCGCCCCGGTCCCGGCGAGGCCGCTCATCGCCCGGCTCCGTTGCCCGCGACGGCGACGTCGTCGCCGTAGTGGCGCAGGAACAGCTCCTCGAGCGTCGGCGGGCGGCTCGTCAGCGTCCTCACGCCGTAGCCGGTGAGCTGCCGCAGCGCCTCGTCCAGGCGGCTCGTGTCGACGTCGAACCGTGCCCGCGTGCCCTCGACGTGGAGATCGTGGACGCCCGGGAGCGCCTCGAGCCCGTGGGGCGGCCGCTCGGTCTCGGCGTCGATCTGGGTGCGCGTCAGGTGGCGGAGGTCGGCGAGCGTGCCGCTCTCGACGGCCCGCCCGGCGCGGATGATGGTCACGCGGTCGCCGAGGGCCTCGACCTCGGAGAGGATGTGGCTCGACAGCAGCACCGTCGTGCCCGCTTCGCGACGCTCGCCGACGCACGCGCGGAAGACCTCCTCCATGAGCGGGTCGAGCCCGGACGTCGGCTCGTCGAGCACGAGCAGCTCGACGTCGGCCGCCAGCGCGGCGACGAGCGCGACCTTCTGGCGGTTGCCCTTGGAGTACGCGCGGCCCTTCTTGGCCGGGTCGAGCTCGAAGCGCTCGAGGAGGTCGGCGCGGCGCCGAGGATCCAGACCCCCGCGCAGCCGGCCGAGCAGGTCGATCGCCTCGCCGCCGGTCAGGTTGGGCCAGAGGTTCACGTCGCCGGGCACGTACGCCAGCCGCCGGTGCAGCGCCACCGCGTCGCCCCACGGGTCGCCGCCGAGCAGGCGCGCGCGGCCCGCGTCGGCCCGCATCAGCCCGAGCAGCACGCGGATCGTCGTCGACTTCCCGGAGCCGTTGGGACCGAGGAAGCCGTGGACCTCGCCCCGGGCGACGGTGAGGTCGAGCCCGTCGAGGGCGCGGGTGGGGCCGAACGTCTTGACGAGGCCGGAGATCTCGATCGCGGAGCCCATGGCCGTCAGCGTACAGAGAGTTCACAAAAACGTGAAACATCTGAAGTCTGCGTATGATGGCGGCATGGCCGCGACCCCAGCCGCGCGGTCGTCGTCGCCCGGGCGCGACGGCGACCTGCGCTTCGTCGAGGACTTCGCCTTCCTGCTCACGGAGTCGGGCGTCCCGCGGATGCCCGCCCGGGTCTTCGCGTGCGTGCTGGCCGAGGACGCCGGCGCGCTGACGGCGGCGGAGCTGGCCGAGCGCCTGCAGGTCAGCCCGGCCGCGATCTCGGGGGCCGTGCGCTGGCTGATGCAGATGCACCTGCTGACGCGGGCCCGCGAGCCCGGTGCCCGCCGCGACGTCTACCGGATCCGCGACGACCAGTGGTACGAGGCGACGGTGTTCAAGACCGCCGCCCTGCGGCGCTTCGAGGACGTCCTCGCCGACGGCGTCGACCAGCTCGGGGCCGACGGTGCGGCCGGACGCCGCCTGCGCGAGACGCAGGCCTTCTTCGCCTTCTTCCGGGCCGAGCTGCCCGAGCTGCTCGAGCGCTGGCGCGCCTCGCGCGAGGCGTAGTCGCCCGCTGCTCAGGCCGCCGCGGGCGTCGGCGACTGCGCCAGCGCGACGATGTGGTCCGGCGCCTTCGCGATCGAGCCGGTGTCGAACGGCGGCTCGGGGTCGTACTCGATGCGCAGCTGGATCGCCTGGGCGACGTCCGCGCCGGCGATCTCCGCCGCGAGCGTGAGCGCCATGTCGATGCCCGAGGACACGCCGGCGGACGTGACGAGCTTGCCCTCGCGCACGACGCGCTCGGACGTCGGCGTCGCCCCGTAGTCCGCGAGGCGGTCGAGGTAGGCCCAGTGGGTCGTCGCGCGCCGGCCGGCGAGCAGCCCGGCCGCGCCGAGGAGCAGCGCGCCGGTGCAGACCGAGGTCGTCCAGGTCGAGGTCGCGTCGGCGGCGCGGATCCAGTCGACGAGGCTTTGATCCTCCAGCGCGGCGAGGGTCCCGGTGCCGCCCGGGACGACGAGGACGTCGGGCGCCGGGACGTCGTCGAAGGTCGCCTCGGCGACGAGCTGCAGCCCGCGGTCGGTCGCGTACGTGCGGGCCTCGGCGCCGACCCAGCGCACGCGGGCGCCGGGCACGCGCCAGAGGACCTCGTACGGGCCGACGGCGTCGAGCGCGGTGAAGCGGTCGTACAGCGGGATCGCGATCTCCATGGTGGTCCTCCTGGTGGGTCGGCGGTCAGGCGGCGAAGCGGTTGCGGTAGGCGGACGGCGACACGCCGAGCCGGCGCGCGAACGCGCGGCGCAGCGTCTCCACGGTCCCGAACCCGCAGCGGCGGGCGACGGCGTCGATCGGCGTCGCCCCGGCCTCGAGCGCGAGCCGGGCGCGCTCGACGCGCAGCGCCTCGACGTGGGCGGCGGGCGTCATCCCGGTCTCGGCCTTGAAGGCGCGGGCGAAGTGGCGCTCGCTCATGCACGCGCGGGCGGCGAGCGCGGGGACGGAGAGGTCGGCGTCGAGGTGGTCGGCCATCCACGCCTGCAGGTCGCGCAGCGGCGCGCGGTCGGCGGCCTGCGCGGCGAGCTGGGCGCTGAACTGGGCCTGGCCGCCGGGGCGCTTGACGAAGACGACGAGCCACCGGGCGACGTCCAGCGCCACGCGCGGGCCGAGGTCCTCCTCGACGAGGGCGAGCGCGAGGTCCATGCCCGCGGTGACGCCCGCCGACGTGCGCAGCGCGCCGTCGACGACGAAGATCGGGTCGCGCTCGACGGTGACCGCCGGGTGGCGGCGCTGCAGCTCGTCGCACCAGCCCCAGTGCGTCGTCGCACGGCGACCGTCGAGCAGCCCGGCCGCCGCGAGGACGAACGCGCCGGTGCAGACCGACGCCACGCGCCGCGAGCGCTCCGCGAGGTCGCGCACGGTCGCGACGACGTCCGGGCGGCGCGTGCCGGGCGCCCGCGCCGCCCGCGACGAGCAGCGTGTCGACCGGGCCGCGGACGTCCTCGAGCGCTCCGGCCGGGACGATCCCGTAGCCCGCGCCGGTCGCGATCGGCGCGCCGCCGGGGCCGACGACCTCGATCGCGTACGCGGGCGCGTCGCCGCCGGTGCGCTCGGTGGCGGCGGCGAAGACGTCGGCCGGGCCGGTGACGTCGAGCGCCTGGACGTCCGGGAGGGCCACGACGACGACGCGACGGGTCGGCATGGCCGCAGGATCGCGCGTCGCGGGCGTGGCAGCAAGGACGGGTTGCGGACAGATCCTGCCATCGGCGGCGGCGCGCGCCGCCGGCGGTTCAGAGGCGGTGCGTCGCCCGGCTGGCGATGAGGAACGCCGCCAGCCGCCCGCGCTCGCCCGCCGTGATGTCGGAGAACGCGAGACCGGCCACGCCGCTGGCGACGCGCAGCACGCGCGCGGTGCCGCGGATCGGCTCCGCCTCGGGCAGCTCGAGCGCGACCTCGAGGGTCGCGTCCGGCTCGGGCGTCCAGTCCGCGAGGCGGACGCCGAGGCCGCCGAGGCTGACGTCGGTCGTCAGCAGCCGCCGCGTCTCGCCCCCGGCGCCCGGGCCGCTGAGCTCGACCGCGAGCTCGACCCCGGCACGGGCCGTCTGGCGGCGGGCGGGGAGCCCGGTCACCGCACCCGCGACGAAGCGCAGGCGGCCGGGGTCGGCGGCGCGGTGCACCGCCCCGGTGACCCGGCGGCTCTCGGCGGCGCCGCCCTCGGCGAACACGAGCGCCGCCGCGCGGCCGAGGCTCGGGATGTAGGCGGCGTCGGCCGCCTCGACCGGGGTCAGCGTCGCCTCCTCGTCGCCCTGGACGGCGGCGACGACGCAGTCGATCGCCTCCTCCTCGAGGTCGAGCACGACGGGCTGGGACGGCGTGAGACGGCGCATGGTTGGCGCGCGAAGCCTCGCACGCGCTCGGGTCGGACGGCGGTCAGGCCTTCGCGTCGCCCCCGCCGTCGTCCTGGGCGATGCGGGCGGGGCGTACCCAGATGTCGCGCTCGTGCATCTTCTCGACCTGCGGCCGGTTGACCTCGCGCGCATAGCTCTCGTGGTCGTAGGGCGGCCGGTCGGCGTAGAGGTTGGCCGGGTAGATCGGCTCCTCGTAGACCATCTGGTACAGCTCGGTGCGCAGGTCCTTCATCCAGTTCGTCCACTGGCTGCGCGCGCGGTGCAGGCGCATCGCCTCGATGTCGATCACGCCCGCGACGTAGCTCGACCCGCCGCCGTACTCGTGCCGGCCGACGATCCGGCCGCGGTAGTCGAAGATGAAGCTCCGCCCGCCGAAGGTGTCGACCGGCCACTCGCTCTCGGGCCGCAGGAAGTACGTCCCGGTGTTCGGCGCGACGACGTAGAGGTTGTTGTCGAGCGCCCGGGCCTGGCTCTGGATCTCGAAGAACTCGTTGCCCGTCGCCGGGTGCGGATAGCTCGGGCGGTAGATGACCTCGGCGCCGTTCATCGCCAGCGCTCGCGCGTTCTCGGGATAGGAGCCCTCGTTGGCCATCATCACGGCGAGCCGGCCGATCGGCGTGTCGACCACCGGGAAGAAGGACTGCAGGCTGCGCCCGTGCAGCTCGATCCAGCGGTCGAGGACGTCGTGCGGGCAGACCGAGTGCTCGACCGGGAACAGCGGCGAGGACTTGTAGTGCTTGAGGATGACCTCGCCCTGCGGATCGAGGATGAAGCCGATGTTGAAGAACACGCCCGGGAAGTCCGGGTCCTTCGCCTTGGCCTGCGCGACGAGGTAGACCCCGAACTCGCGCGCGATCTCGCCGAGCATGTCGGTCTCGGGGCCCGGGATGTCGATCGCCGAGTCGGCGGCGAACTCCGCGTGGGGCGTGTCGAAGACCTCGTCCGTGAAGCCCTGCAGCGCCCCCTCGGGGATCGCGACGTAGCGCACCGGATAGTCCAGGCTCGACAGCCACGCCGCCGCCTTCATGACGCCGTGGATGTGCTCGATGTTGCGCGTGATGTCGGCGCGCGTGCGCGCGCCCCACACGGTCGTGACCAGTCCGACCGCCATGTACGGCTCGATGATCGCCATGTCGGCGAGCATCCCCGCGCGCGCGACGGCCTGTCAAGCGGAGTGTCCGGACCTTCCGGAATCCGGAGTATCTGTTACGAACGGGGGCCGACGAGCGCAGAGCCGTCAAGCGACGATTCGCACTTGACTCGCGACCACCCCGTCTGGTTAGCGTAAGCAACCTCGGCGTGGGGTCCGGGGGCCACAATCGATAGGAGGGCTCAGACATGAGCCGATGCCTCAGGGGGGTTCCGGGCCTGGCGCTGGTCGCCGCGCTCGTGCTTCCCTGCGCCGCCCAGGCGGCCCAGAAGGACGTCAGCCTCGGACCGCCGGTCAGCGCTCAGAAGGCGCTGCAGTCGACGGGGAGCGACGTCAACGACTTCTTCCCGCACGAGGTGCGGATCCACGTCGGGGACAAGGTCCGGTTCGTTCCGAACGGCTTCCACACCGTCGACCTGCCCGGCCGGCGCTCTCGGAAGCTGCCGCTCATCACGCCGGCTGTGCAGACGGATCGCCGGCAGCGTGGACGCGGCGGGAGCGCCGTTCTGGTTCAACGGCCAGGCGGCCGTCGGCTTCAACCGCCTGCTGCTGACGTCCGCGTTCGGCAAGAGCCGCAACTACGACGGCTCGAAGGCGGTCCTCAGTGGGCTGCCGCTCGCGCAGCGGCCGAAGCCGATGACGGTCAAGTTCAACAAGACGGGGACCTTCCGCTACTTCTGCGACGTCCATCCCGGCATGACCGGGATCGTCCGCGTCGTCTCGTCGCAGTCGAGCGTCCCTTCGGCGGCCCAGGACCAGCGCACGGTGCGCCGCCAGGCCGCGTCGACGCTCGCGACCGCGAAGACGCTCGCCAAGACGCCGGCGCCGGCCAACAACACGGTCGACGTCGGTGAGCAGGGCAAGGGCAACGTCAGCTTCTTCGGCTTCGTCCCGAGCGCGTTGACCGTGCCGACAGGGACCGTCGTCACGTTCCGGATGAACGCGTCGACCGAGATCCACACGGCGACGATCGGCCCGGGCAATCCGGAGAACGAGCCCGCAGTCCTACCTCGGGCAGATCGAGGCGGGCCTCCAGGGGCCGGTGCTCGACCCGCGCGGCGTGTTCCCGAGCGACCCGCCGCGGCGCCGCTCGCCGCGCTGACGCCGGCGTTCCACGGCAACGGGTTCTGGAACAGCGGCGCGCTCGACAAGGACTCGACAACGACGAACCGTGCCGCCTCGGAACGCCGTCCAGTTCGCGGCCCCGGGGGTCTACCAGGTCTACTGCATGATCCACCCGTTCATGCACGGGACCATCACCGTCCAGTGAGGCTGGCGGTCGCGCTCGCGGCCCTTCTGGTCGACGGGCGTCGCGGCACTGGCCGCGGCGCCGTCCGCCGGCGCCGCGACCCGGGAGTTCTGGGTCGCCGCCGTGCCGGTGACGTGGAACATGATCCCGAACGGGTTCGACGACATCACCGGGCGCGCGCTACGCCCCGGCCCAGACCGTCATGCCGACGGTCGTGTACCGCCGCTTCTCGCCGCACTGGCGCCGCCGCTGCCGAACACGCCAGAGCCGGCAACCAGAACCTCATTCCGGGGCCGCTGTTGCGCGCCCGCGTCGGCGACCGCATCGTCGTGCACTTCAAGAACCTCGACTTCGTGACGCGCGCACTCGCACTCGATGCACTTCCACGGCGTGCGCTACAAGCCGACTCGGACGGCGCCTACGTCCCCGGCGTGTCGGGCCGCGACGGCGACGTCATGCCGGGGCATGAGCTGGACGTACCGGCTCACCGCGCTGCCGACCTCCGTCGGCGCCTGGCCGTACCACGACCACTCGCGCTCGATGGACGACTCGATCGCGGGCGGGATGTACGGGATGCTCTCGATCTTCGGGCGCCACGAGGCAGGTCCCCGACCGCGAGTTCGTCGTCGTGTTCGCGGCGATGGGCGCCGTTCCAGTCGATCGACGGCCGCGCCTTCGTCGGCAACACGCCGGTCTTCCGCTCGAAGGTCGGCGACCTCGTCCAGTGGGACGTGATGGCGATGGGCTCCGAGCACCACAGCTTCCACGTCCACGGCCACCGCTGGATCACGCCGGGCGGGATCCCGCGCGACACGTGACCGTCGGGCCGGCCGAGTCGTTCCGCGTGCGCTGGCGCGAGCGCGACCCCGGCCGCTGGCTGTACCACTGCCACGTCGAGGACCACATGGCCGCGGGCATGATCGGGATCTACACGGTGAAGCGCGGCGATGAGGCGGGTCGGCCCTGCCGTCGCGGCCTCCGTCGTCGCGCTCGCGCCTGGCCGCCGGCGCCCGCGGCTCCGCAGCACGGCGCCGACCCCGGCGGCCGGCAGGCCGACGCGGCGAGCCTGGCGTTCAACAGCCGTCAGCCCGCGAGCACCTCGACGTGCTCGTCGGCGACACGGTGAAGTGGACGAACGACAGCGTCCGCACGCACACCGTCACGGCCGACGACGGCAGCTTCGACTCCGGCCGCTTCGGGGTCGCGCAGGACGTACACGCGCATGTTCGACGCGACCGGCGACTGCGGCGTACCACTGCGTCTCCATCCGTGCATCCGCGGCGACGTCGCGCGTCGACCGGCTGCTGCTCTCGGCGCCCGCGACGCCCGCGACCTCGAACCGCGCCTTCCCGCTCGACGGGCCGCGCGGCCCTCGACGGCGGCGGCCCGGTGACGATCGAGGCCGACCGCGGCGCGGGCTTCGCGCCCGTGGCCACGGCGACGCCCGCCGCCGACGGCAGCGTTCGTCGCGTCCGTCCTGCCCGACCGCGAGCGCGACCTACCGCGCCGTCGCCGGCGGCGAGGCGAGCCCGCCGGTGACCCTGCTCGTCCTCGACCGCCGCGATCTCGCTGCAGGTGCGGCGCGGGCGGTCGGGCGTGCTGCTGCGCACGAACGTCGCGCCGGCGTCGGCCGGCGGCCACGTCGTCCTGCAGCTCTTCCTCCACGACCACTTCGGCTGGTGGCCGGTCCAGCGCACGCGCCTCGACCGCGCGTCGGCCGCCCGCTTCGCCCTGCGCACCCGCCGCCGGGTCGCCGCGCGGGTGCTGCTCACGCTGCCCGACGGGGCGACGCCGCTGGCGGTCAGCCGGACGGTGCGCGTCGGGCCGACGCGCTGACATCGAGCGGCGACTTCGGGATCTGCGTCGTGCCCTTGACCTCGGGGATGCGCATCGCGACCTCGTCCACGTAGCACCACGACCAGTCCTCGCCCGGCTCGAGCGAGCGGATGATCGGGTGCTCGGAGCCCTGGGCGTGGGCGGTCGCGTGCTTGTTGGGCGAGTCGTCGCAGCAGCCGACGTGGCCGCACTCCAGGCAGATCCGCAGGTGCAGCCAGCGGCCGCCGGAGGCGAGGCAGTCCTCGCAGCCCTCGACGGCGTCGGGGAGCTCGAGGACCGTGACGTGGTCGAGGTGGGTGCAGGTGGGCATGGGTTCGGCGCGGCCTCTCGATCAGGGTTGGGTGAAGGGCAGGGAGACGTGGAAGGTCGTGCGGCCCGGCACGGAGTCGAACGTCAGCGAGCCGGCGTGGCGGTCGACGACGATCCGCCGCGCGGTCGCCAGGCCGAGGCCGGTGCCGTGCCCGGCCTCCTTGGTCGTGAAGAACTGCTCGAAGATGTGCTTCTGGTCGGCGTCCGGGATCCCCGGACCGTCGTCGGAGATGTCGACGATCGCGCAGTCGCCCTTGCGCCGCGTCGTGATCGTGATCGTCCCGCGCTCGCCGAGCGCCTGGATCGCGTTGTGGACGAGGTTCGTCCAGACCTGGTTGAGCTCGGAGCCGCGGACGGTGAGCTTCGGCAGGCTGCGGTCGTAGTCGCGCACGACCTCGATCGAGGTGTTCTTGATCTTGTGCTTGAGGATGCGCAGGGTCGTGTCGATCCCCTCGTGCAGGTCGACCTCGACGAGCTCGCCGCGGTCCATGTAGGCGTAGGTCTTCACCGCCTTGACGAGGTCGGACATCTGCGCCGTCGACTCCTGGAGCTCGGTCGCGAGGCCGCGGGCGGTGAGCGTCGAGGCCACCCAGGCCAGCGCGGCGTCGGTCGCCGGACCCGCGAGCGCGTGGACGCGGTCGAGCCACTGCTGGTCGACCCCGGCGGCGGCGAGCGGCTCGGCCAGACGCCAGGGCTCGGCCACGCCGAGGTCCTCGAGGCGGTCGGTGATCTCGTCCTCGGCGTCGGCGGCGTCGAGCGCGCTGACCGCCTCGCGCGCGGCGGCCTGCGCGACGGCCTGCTCGTGCAGCGCGACGAGCTCCGCCGCCTGGGAGCGCTCGACCCCGGACTCGACGAAGCGCGCGATCGTCCCGCTGACGACCTCGAGCGCCTCGACCATCTGCGCCGCCGCGCGCTGGGCGGCGGCGGCGGGGTTGTTGAGCTCGTGGGCGAGGCCGGCCGAGAGCTGGCCGAGCGCCGCGAGCCGCTCGCGGTTCTGCTCGATCGCGGTGATGCGGCTCATCACCGGCGCGATCTGGCGCATGACGCGGTCGTGCACGCTCGGATGGGCGAAGGCGAGACGGCGGAAGTCCTCGGGCTCGATGCGCGCGAGCTCGCAGTCCTCCTCGGCCCGCATCCGGACGCCGAGCCCGCCGCCCGTGAGCACGCCGATCGCGCCCATCCACGTCGGCGGGTGGTGCAGGCCGGCGGGCTCGAGCCGGCCGTCCTCCACGATGAGCGCCTGGGCGAGGCCCGAGAACAGCAGCAGCACGCCCTTCGGGGTCACGCCTTTCTCGGCGATGATCTCGCCCGCCGCGACCGAGAACGGCTCGGCCACCGCCGCCCACTCGGCGAGGGCGTCGTCGTCGAGGTCCTCGAAGAGGTCGATCGCGCGCAGGTCCGCCGGGGTCGTCGTGTGGGTCATGCGTCGACCAGGTACTGGTGGATGAGCGACACGGCCATCGACCCCTCGCCGACCGCGCTCGCGACCCGTTTGATCGACCGCGCGCGGACGTCGCCGGCGACGAAGATGCCGGGGATCGTCGTCTCGAGCACGTACGGGTCGCGCTTGAGCGGCCACCCGGCGTCCTTGGCGTCCGGCCCCGCGAGGATGAAGCCGCGCTCGTCGCGCGCGACGACGCCGTCGAGCCAGTCCGTCCGCGGCGTCGCGCCGATGAACACGAAGCACGCGTCGACGTCGAGCACCTCCTCGCCGTCGGGTCCGCTGACGGTGATGCGCGCGAGGTGGCCGTCGTCGCCCTCCGCGGCGGTCGCGGTGGCCCCGGTGCGGACGTCGATGTTCGCGAGGCTCCGGATCTGCTCGATGAGGTAGTGCGACATCGACTTCTCGAGCGTGCTGCGCACGAGCATCGTCACCCGGCGCGCGTAGCCGGCGAAGTAGACCGCGGCCTGGCCGGCCGAGTTCGCGCCGCCGATGATCACGACGTGCTGGTCGGAGCACGCGCGGGCCTCGGTCATCGCCGCGCCGTAGTAGACGCCGGCGCCGGTGAGGTCGCGGAACCCGGGCGCGTCGTGGTGGCGGTAGGAGACGCCCGACGCCACGAGGACCGTGTTCGCGCTGAGCGTGCCGCCGCCGCTGAGCTCCACGAAGCGGCCGGCGCCCTCGGCCCGGACCGCGGTCGCGCCCTGGACGGTGACGAGCTCGGCGCCGAGGCGGCGAGCCTGGTCGGTCGCGCGCTGGGCGAGCTCGGAGCCCTGCAGGCCGCGCGGGAAGCCGAGGTAGTTCTCGATCCGGCTCGACTGGCCGGCCTGTCCGCCGGGCGCCTCGCGCTCGACGAGCACCGTGCGCAGGCCCTCCGACGCGCCGTACACGGCGGCCGCGAGCCCGGCGGGGCCGCCGCCGACGATGACGAGGTCGTAGTGGTCCTGGCTCGGCTGGTGGGCGATGTGCAGGCGCTCGGCGAGCTCGAGCAGCGTCGGGCGTTCGAGGACCGAACCGTCCTCCAGCAGCGCGACCGGCAGCCGGTCGGTGCCGACGTCCGCGACGCGCAGCAGCTCGCGGGCCTCGCTGTCGCGCTCGACGTCGAGCCAGCGGGCCGGGACGCGGTTGCGCGCGAGGAAGTCGCGCATGTCGTGGGTCTCCTTCGAGAACCGGTGCCCGATGACGCGCACCCCGCCCGACTCGAGCGCGGCGCCGTGCTCCCAGGTCGTGAGGAGGTCCTCGACGATCGGGAAGAGCTGCTCCTCGGGCGGGTCCCAGGGCTTGCGCAGGTAGTAGTCGAGATCGACCTCGTTGATCGCCTGGATCGCGGCCTCGGTGTCGGCGTAGGCGGTGAGGAGCACGCGCTTGGCGTCGGGGACGAGCTTGCGCGCCTCGACGAGGTAGTCGGTACCGGCCATGCCCGGCATGCGCTGGTCGGCGACCAGCAGCGCGACCTGCTCGCCGCGGGCCCGGACCTGGCGCACCAGGTCGAGCGCCTCGGGGCCCGACGACGCGCGCAGGATCCGGTAGCGCTCGCCGAAGCCGCGGCGCAGGTCGCGGGCGACCGCGGCGAGGACGGCGGGCTCGTCGTCGACGGCGATGATGGCGGGGCGGCGTTCGCGCTCGCGCGCGGGCGCGGCCGTGTCGGAGGGGGCGGGGGTCAGAGAGGAGGCAGACATCCGGCCCTGACTCTTTCAGAACCGGATGCTCGGCTTTCGGGGGTCGCGTCCGTCGGGCGTCGCGCCGGGCGGTCGCGCGGCCGGTTGCCGTCGGCGGCCTACGCCGCGGTCTGCGCCGGCGGCGCGGCCGCGGTGTCCGTCAGCGGAAACGTGACGCCGGTGAGCGTCTCGGAGAGGTCCCACAGCCGCCGCGCCATGAGCCGGTCCTGCGCCCGTGCGCTGCGGCCGACGAGCGTCGGGTGCCCGCGCTGCTCCTGGAAGCCGTCCGGCCCGACGAAGCTGTCGCCGGGCAGGTCCTGCGTCGCGGCGTACAGCGTCGGCAGGGCGCCCATGTCCTCGTCCTGGGCGAAGACGAGGTTGCCGACCGTCCCGAGGACGTTCATCAGGCCGCTGCCGGTGCGGGCCTGGAGGTTCGTGGCCGCGTAGCCGGGATGGACGGTCATCGCCCGGACCGGCGAGCCGGCCTCGGTGAGCCGCCGCTGGAGCTCCGTCGTGAACAGGAGGTTCGCGAGCTTCGACTGCCCGTAGGCCCGCCACGCGCTGTAGCGCCGGCGCTCCCAGTGGAGGTCGTCGAGATGGATCTCGCCGACGCGGTGGCCGGTCGAGGACACGGTGACGACGCGCGCCGTGATCCGCGGCAGGAGCAGGTTCGTCAGCGCGAAGTGGCCGAGGTGGTTCGTGCCGATCTGCAGCTCGAAGCCGTCCTCGGTCTGCCTCTGCGGCGTGGCCATCACGCCCGCGTTGTTGACGAGGACGTCGATGTCCTGGTTCCACTCGGCGGCGAAGGCCCGGACGCTCGCGAGGCTCGTGAGGTCGAGCCGCCGGACGTCGACGACACCGCCCATCTCCGCGGCGGCGGCCTCGCCCTTGGCCGGGTCGCGGACGGCGAGCGTGACGGCGGCGCCCCTGGCCGCGAAGGCCCGGGCGGCGCCGCGGCCGATGCCGCTGTTGGCGCCGGTGACGACGACGGTGCGGCCGTGGAGGTCGGGGAGGTCGGAGGCGGTCCACTTGCGCTGTGCTGAGGAGGTCATGTCCTGAAATGTAGACGCCGACAACAATGCTGTCAATGGCAACAATGCTGTCGGCGTCAACACCGGCCGCTACGCTTCGTCCCGACGTGACCACCTCGACCGCCACTCGCCCCTATCACCACGGCAACCTGCGCGCCGAGCTGCTCGCGCGCGCGATCGAGGTCGTCGACGAGCGCGGGGTCGGCGAGTTGTCGCTGCGCGAGCTCGCCCGCGACGTCGGCGTGAGCCACGCGGCCCCGCGCCGTCACTTCGCCGACCGCCAGGCGCTCCTCGACGCGCTCGCGCTCGAGGGCTTCGAGCGCCTGGGCGACGACCTGCGCGCCGCGCTCGCCGGCGCCGGCGCCTCCTTCGACGCACGGTTGAACGCCCTGGCGCGCTCGTACCTTGCCTTCGCGACCGCCCACGGCGCGCTGGTCGAGCTGATGTTCGCGACGAAGCATCAGCAGGGCTCGCCGGAGCTCGTCGCCGCGGCGAACCGCTCACTCGGCACGCTGCTCGACACGATCGTCGCCGCCCAGGCGGCGGGCGAGCTCGTCCCCGGCGACCCCGAGCAGGTCGGCGTCCCGATCTTCGCGACGCTCCAGGGCCTGACCGCGATGGTCAACGGCGGGATGCTCGGGGCGGAGCAGCTCGACGCGGCGGTGACCGTCGCGATCGATCAGCTGTTGCACGGGCTGCGGCCGCGGTAGCGCTTTCTTGCGCGGCGCGCGGCGCGCGCGGCGCGTCGCGGCGGTGCTCAGCGCAGCAGCCCGAGGCTCCCGGTCAGCTTGCGCACCGTCTTCGGCGGGCCGCTCACGAGCACGGCGAGGTAGGTCAGCTCGTCCGGGTCGGTGTCCTCGACGGCCGCGCGGAACGCGTCGTAGTCCGTCGTCTGCTGGCCGGCCGCCGGGAGGTCGACGACGAGCAGGTCACGGTCCGCGGCGGCCGCGCGCAGGGCGGGGAGGTCGGCGCCGGCCGCGCCGAGGACCGGCAGCCCGGTCGGGATGAGGCCCGCGTGGGCCGCCCCGGTCGCGTCGGCGAAGTCGCCGCCGACGAGGTCGGGCCGCCGCGCCCCGAAGGCGTGGGCGAGGACGGCGGCGGCGTTCGCGGCGAGGCCCTTCGGCAGGTCGCGGTCGATCACGATGACGGTGCGGAGGGTCGGCGTCGCGGGGGCCGACGAGGCGTCGGTTGCAGGCTGGGGCGGGGTGTCCCGGGCGATCTCGGTCTGTGCGGCCATGGCGCTGATCGTAGGACGGATGTCCCGCGGCTGGCGTAGGATCCGCACGATGTCCGGCTGCTTGCTCGTTTCTCCGTTGTTCCTTCGCCGGCCCCGCGCGGTTCGTGTCGCCCGCCGCACGTCGTGCGGAAGCGGCGCGGCGTGAGCGCGCTCGACCCGATCGACCACGCGCTCGTCCGGGAGCTGCAGGAGGACGCGCGCCGCTCGAACCGCGAGCTCGCGGCCGCGGTGCACGTGTCGCCGTCGACCTCGTCGGAGCGCGTGCGCGCGCTGCGCGCCGACGGCGTCATCCGCGGCTATCACGCGGACGTCGCCCTCGACGCGCTCGGCCGCCGCGTCCAGGCGCTCACCGCGGTCACGATCCGCCCGCCGACCCGGGAGAACATCGAGGCGTTCCGCAACTGGACCGCGTCGCTCCCCGAGCTCGTCGCGGTGTTCGTCGTCTCGGGCAGCAGCGACTTCCTCCTGCACGTCGCGGTCGCCGACACCGACGCGCTCTACGCGTTCGTGATCGACCGCCTCACCGAGCGCCCGGAGGTCGCCGACGTCAACACGTCGGTCGTCTACGAGCACATCCGCCGGCCGGTGCTCGAGCCGCTCGACCCCGCCGCGTAGGCCTCAGGTCGTGAACCCGAGGATGAGCTGCGCGGTCTCGAGCGGGACGTCGAGCTGCGGGCAGTGCCCGACGCCGTCGAGCTCGACCCAGTCGGCCTGCGGCACCCACTCGGTCCGGAAGCGCGCGGCCGCCGACGGCCATGGCAGCAGCCGGTCCTCGGTACCCCACACGACCCGGACCGGGCACGTGATCCGCTCCGCGTCGAGCTCGTAGCCCCGGCTGATCGCGTACTCGAGCATCGGCCGCGCGCCCTCGCACTGCGCGCCGGCCTGGAGGTGGTGGGCGATCAGCTCGGACGGGATGTGCTCGTGGGAGGAGGTCATCAGCATCGTCGCGGTGCGCCGGCCCTCGGGCGTCGCGGCGAGCGCCGCGGCGTGCGGCGCGACCGCCTCGACCTGGTCCTGGCTCTCGCGGAGCGCCGCGAGCGTCGCGCGGGCCTCCGCGCGGTCGGCCCACCCGCCCGCGGGAGCGAGGGCCACGACCGACCGCGCCCGGCCCCGCGCCGCGAGCTGCAGCGCGATGAAGCCGCCGAGCGAGTTGCCGACGATGTGCGCGGTCTCGAACCCGGCCTCGTCCATCGCCCGCTCGATCGCGTCGGGCAGCAGCGCGGCGGTGACCTCGCCCTGAAGCGGCGGCCCGCCCGCGTGCCCGGCGAGCGTCGGCGCGAGCACGTCGTGGTGGCGTTCGAGCATCGGCAGTACGAGCTCCCACGTCCGCCACGAGCCGGTGAAGCCGTGCAGGCACACGAGCGGCGGCCCGGAGCCGCCCCGGTGCGCAGGCGTGAACGTCGAGACCACGCGGACGAGGCTAGGGCCCGGGCGTCACACGTGTCAGGGTCTTCGGTGCAACCCGTGTCAGGACCCCCGCCGCACCCGCGACCATCTCCGGTGCCCGTGCCCACCGCGCCGACCTTTCGTGACCGCGTCCACGGCTGCCTCCTCGGCGGCGCGTGCGGTGACGCCCTCGGCGCGGCCGTCGAGTTCCGCTCGATCGACGAGATCCGCGCCCGCTTCGGCCCCGACGGCATCGCCGAGCCCGCCGAGGCCTACGGCCGCGTCGGCGCGATCACCGATGACACGCAGATGACGATCTTCACCGCCGAGGGCCTGATGCGGGCCGCCGTGCGCGGCCGCACCAAGGGCATCGTCCACGCGCCGACCGTCGTGGACCACGCGTACGGCCGCTGGCTCGCGGGCCTCGGCGAGGACGGCGGGCGATGGGACGACCGCGCGCCCGACGGGTGGCTCGTCGATGTCCCCGCGCTCCGCGCCTGGCGCTCCCCCGGCCGGACCTGCCTGTCGGCCCTGCGCGCCCCGGTGGCCGGGACCGTCGCTGCGCCGATCAACCACAGCAAGGGCTGCGGCGGGGTCATGCGGATGGCCCCGGTCGGCCTGCTCGGCGGGCCGCGGGACGCCTTCGCCCTCGGCTGCGACCTCGCGGCGCTGACGCACGGCCACCCGTCGGGCTACCTCGCCGCCGGCGCGCTGGCGCTGCTGGTCGCGCGACTCGTCGCGGGCGACGGCCTCGACACGGCGCTCGACGCCGTCGAGGCACGGCTCGTGGCCGAGACCGCACCGCGGGCCGGTGCGCCGGACGCGGAGACCGGGTCGCCCGCCGATACCGCATCGCCGACCGAGACCGCACTGCTCGCCGATACCGCGGCCGCGGAGCGGGCCGAGACCCTCGGCGCCGTGCGCGCCGCCCGCGCGCTCGCCGCCGCCGGGACACCGCCCACGCCGGAGACGCTCGCGAGCCTCGGGCTCGGGTGGGTCGCCGACGAGGCGCTCGCGATCGCCGTGTACTGCGCGCTCGTCGCCGAGGACTTCGCCCACGGCGTGCGCCTCGCCGTCAACCACTCGGGCGACAGCGACAGCACCGGCGCGATGACGGGCAGCATCCTCGCCGTGCGGGACGGCGTGGGCGTGATCCCCGACGGCTTCCTCGCCGCGCTCGAGCTGCGCGCCGAGATCGCGCGGCTCGCCGACGACTGGGTCGCCGTCTTCGGCCCCGACGCGACCGCCGACCTCGAGTCCGGCGACCTCGCCCGTCGCTACCCGGGGTGGTGAGCCGAGCGTGCTGCACGTGCATCGCGCCGAGCGGGCCGACGCGCTGATCGCGGCGCTCGCCGACCTCCTCGCGGCGGCCCCCGACGACCCGTTCGCGCCCGAGGTCATCGCGGTGCCGACGCGCGGGATGGAGCGCTGGCTGACCCAGCGGCTCTCGGGCCGCCTCGGCGCCGCCCCCGGCCGAACCGACGGCGTGTGCGCGAACGTCGAGTTCCCCTCGCCGCGCCGCCTCGTCGGCGACGCGGTCGCGACCGCCTCGGGCATCGACGCCGAGACCGACCCGTGGCTCCCCGAGCGCTCGGTCTGGGCGCTCCTCGACGTCATCGAGGACTGCCTGCGACGAGCCCTGGATCCACGCGCTGGCCGCGCACCTCGGCGCGGGCGGCGAGGCGCCGACCCGACCCCGACCGCCGCGCGCGGCGCTTCGCCGTCGTCCGCCACCTCGCCGACCTGTTCGACCGGTACGCGCTCCATCGCCCGGAGATGGTCCGCGCCTGGGCGGCCGGCCGCGACGAGGACGGCACCGGCCGGCGGTTGCGCGCGGACTTCGGCTGGCAGGCCGAGCTCTTCCGCCGCCTGCGCGCGCGCATCGCCGTGCCCGACCCGGCCGAGCGGGTGGAGGGCGCGTGCGCGCGCCTGCGCGAGGACGCCGCGCTGCTCCCGCTGCCCGACCGCCTGTCGCTGTTCGGCCTGACCCGGCTTCCGGCCGGCCACCTGCGCGTCCTCGGCGCGCTGGCCGCGACCCGTGACGTCCATCTGTTCACGCTGCACCCGTCGCCCGTGCTGTGGGACCGGCTGCGCAACACGCTCGGGCCGATCGTCCATCGCCGCGACGATCCCACCGCGAACCTCCCCGAGAACGGACTGCTCGCCTCCTGGGGCCACGACGCCCGCGAGATGCAGCTCGTGCTCGCGACCGCCCCGCACGCCGACCACCACCATCCGATCGCCGACCCGGCCGGCACGCTGCTCGCGCGCCTGCAGTCCGACGTCCGCGCGGACCGCCGGCCGCCGGGCGCGCCGCTGCCCGGCGACGGCGACGCCCGCCCGCTCCTCGACCCCGCCGACCGCAGCGTCGAGGTCCACGCGTGCCACGGCCGCGCGCGCCAGGTCGAGGTCCTGCGCGACGCGATCCTCCACGTCCTCGCCGAGGACCCGGCGCTCGAGCCGCGCGACGTCATCGTCATGTGCCCGGACATCGAGACCTTCGCCCCGCTCATCCAGGCGACGTTCGGCGCCGGCGAGATCGCCGCCGAGGACGACGACGAGGCGACCGCCCAGGCGGACCGTCCGGACCTGCGCGTCCGGCTCGCCGACCGTTCGCTGCGCCAGACGAACCCGCTCCTCGGGGTCGTCGCGCGGCTCATCGAGCTCACCGCCGAGCGCGTGACCGCCTCGCAGGTCCTCGACGTCGTCGACCGCGAGCCCGTCCGCCGACGCTTCGGCCTCGACGACGACGACGTCGCCCGGCTCGAGGAGTGGGTCGCCGACAGCGGCATCCGCTGGGGCCTCGACGCCGCGCATCGCGCGCCGTTCAAGCTCAGCGCGCTCGACGCGGGCACGTGGCGCGCCGGGATCGACCGCGTCCTGCTCGGGGTCGCGATGACCGAGGAGGGCAACCGCCTGTTCGAGGGCGTGCTCCCGCTCGACGACGTCGAGAGCGGCGCGATCCACCTCGCCGGCCGGCTGGCGGAGTTCGTCGACCGCCTCGGGGCCGCGCTCGACGCCCTCGGCGCGGCGCAGACCATCGAGGGCTGGACCGACGCCCTCGCCGCGGCCGCCGACGCGCTCACCGCGACGAGCGAGCGCGACGCCTGGCAGCGGGCCGAGCTCGACCGCGTCCTCGACGACGTGCTCGCCGAGGCGCGCGTCGCGGGCGCCGAGCGCGGGATCGAGCTGCTGCCGGCCGAGGTGCGCGCGCTGCTCGCCGAGCGCCTCCAGGGCCGTCCGACGCGCGCGAACTTCCGCACCGGGCACCTCACCGTCTGCACGCTCATGCCGATGCGGTCGGTCCCCCACCGCGTCGTGTGCCTGCTCGGGATGGACGACGGCGTGTTCCCGCGCCGCTCCCCGGGCGACGGCGACGACCTCATGGTCACCGACCCGCACGTCGGCGACCGTGACCCCCGGACGGAGGATCGCCAGCTGCTGCTCGACGCGCTCCTCGCCGCGACCGACCGCCTGATCGTCACGTTCGCGGGCAACGACGAGCGCACGAACATCGAGCGGCCGCCCGCGGTGCCGATCGGAGAGCTCCTCGACGTCATCGACGCGACGGTCCGCACGGAGACCGGGCGCGCGCAGGATCGCGTCGTCGTCCGCCACCCGCTGCAGCCCTTCGACCCGCGCAACTTCACCTCGGGCGCCCTGGCCCGATCCACGCCGTGGAGCTTCGACGCCGTCACGCTGGATGGGGCGCGGGCGCTCGTCAGCGACCGCGCCGCCGTGCCGCCGTTCCTCGCCGCCCGGCTCGCGGCCGACGGTGCGGCCGCGGTGGCCCTCGACGACCTCGTCCGCTTCGCCGAGCACCCCGTGCGCGCCTTCCTGCGCCAGCGCCTCGGCATCTCGCTCGGCGACTTCAGCCAGGACGTCGCGGACGCGCTGCCGGTCGAACTGGACGGGCTCGAGCGCTGGGGCGTCGGGCGGCGCCTGCTCGACGGCGTGCTCGCCGGCGCCGGCCTGGACGCGTGCGTCCAGGCCGAGATCGCCCGCGGGAGCCTCCCGCCCGGCCGGCTCGCGCTCCCGGTCCTCGACCGCATCCGCCCGACCGTCGAGGAGATCGCCGGCCACGCTCGCCGCGCGTTCGGCAGCGCCACGGCGCCGGAGTCGGTCGACATCCGCGTCGTGCTGCCCGACGGCCGGCCCCTGACCGGAACCGTGGCGGGCGTCCGCGGCGACGTCCTCGGGATGGTCACGTTCTCCCGCGTCGGCGCGCGCCACCGGATCGCCGCGTGGGTGCGCCTGCTGGCGCTGTGCGCCGCGCACCCCGACCGCGGCTTCTCCGCCGTGACCGTCGGGCGGGCCCGGTCCGGCGCGCCGGACACCGCGAGCGCGACGATCGCGCGCCTTCCGAACGTGACCGGGCCCGAGGCGCTCGCGCACCTCGCGGCGCTCGTCGACCTCCGGGAGCGGGGGATGCGCGAGCCGCTGCCGATCGCGTGCAACGCCTCGGCCGCGTACGCGCGGGCCGTCGCGGGCGGGGAGAACCCGGTGACGGCGGCCGCGAAGGCGTGGGAGTCGGGGTGGAACTTCCCGCGCGAGGACGTCGAGCTCGAGCACCAGCTCGTCTTCGGCGGCCAGCTCGCGTTCGCGGACCTGCTCGACGAGGCCCCACGCGCCGACGAGGCCGGCGCCGGCTGGGACGACGAGGAGACGACGCGCTTCGGCCGCCTCGCCCGCCGGCTCTGGGACGGCGCGCTCGCCCACGAGGCGGTAGTCGACGAGTGACCGACACGGCGACCGACGTCCGCCCCTTCGACGTCTGCGGCCCGCTGCCGCGCGGGGTCACGGTCCTCGAGGCGAGCGCCGGGACGGGCAAGACCTACACGATCGCGGCGCTCGCGGCGCGCTACGTCGCCGAGGGCACGCCGCTCGACCAGATCCTGCTCGTGACGTTCACGCGCATGGCGACCGGCGAGCTGCGCGAGCGGGTCCGAGAGCGCCTCGTCTCCGCCGAACGCGGCCTGGGGCGCGCGCTCGCCGGCGCGGGCCCCGACGACGGCGACGCGATCGTGCGCATGCTCGCCGAGGGGCCGCGCGAGGAGGTCGAGCGCCGCCGCTGGCGCCTCGGCCGCGCGCTCGCCGGGTTCGACGGCGCGACGATCGCGACCACGCACGGCTTCTGCCAGGAGGTGCTCGGGAGCCTTGGCGTCACGGGCGACGTCGAGCCCGACGCGGTCTTCGTCGAGGACGTCGGGGAGCTGCTCTCCGACGTCGTCGACGACCTCTACGTCCGCCGCTTCCACGGCCGCGACACCCCTGACTTCGACCGCGCCGAGGCGATGCGGATCGCCTGGCTCGCCGTCTCGAACCCCGCCGCGCCCGTGGAGCCGGCGAACGCGCCCGAGGAGTCGGTCGCGCGCATGCGCGTCCGGCTGGCGCTGCGCGGTGCGCGAGGAGCTCGACCGCCGCAAGCGCGCGCTCGGCGTCATGACCTACGACGACCTGCTGACGCGTCTGCGGGACACGCTCGCCGGCCCGGGCGGGGACTCGGCCGCCGCCCGACTGCGCGAGCGCTACAAGGTCGTCCTCGTCGACGAGTTCCAGGACACCGACCCGGTGCAGTGGGACATCATGCGGAGGGCCTTCGCCGACGGCGGCGTGACGCTCGTGCTCATCGGCGATCCGAAGCAGGCGATCTACGCCTTCCGCGGGGCCGACGTGTACGCCTACCTGGCGGCCGCCCACGAGGCCGCGACGCGGGCGACGCTCGAGACCAACTGGCGCAGCGACCAGGGTCTCGTCGACGCCTACGACGCGCTGTTCTCGGGCGCGCGGCTCGGCCACCAGGGCATCGTCTACCGCACGGTCCACGCCGCCGACGCCAACCAGGAGGCCCGCCTGAGCGGCGCGCCGGTCTCCGCCCCGCTGCGCCTGCGGGTGGTCCGCCGCGACGAGCCCGGCATCAAGCAGACGCGGGCCGGCTTCGCGTCGAACGCCTCCGCGCGCGACCACATCGCCCGCGACCTCGCCCGCGACCTCACCGAGCTCCTGTCCTCCGGCGCGATGCTCGACATCCGCCGCGAGGACGGCAGCACCGAGCGGCGCGAGCGCGTGCGCCCGGGCCACGTCGCGGTCCTCGTGCGCACGCATCGCAACGCCGCGGCCGTCCGCGACGCGCTGGACGAGGCGGGCATCCCCGCCGTCATCAACGGCGCCGGCAGCGTCTTCGCCACGTCGCCCGCGCGCGACTGGCTCGCGCTGCTCGAGGCCCTCGAGCGCCCGACGTCCTCGCCCCGCGCCCGGGCCGCCGCGCTCACGCCGTTCCTCGGCTGGAGCGCCGCGCGGATCGCGGAGGCGGGAGAGGACGACTGGGAGCAGCTCCATCACCGTCTGCACCGGTGGGCGCGAATCCTGCGAACCACGGGCGTCGCCGCGCTGACGGAGGCCATGACGCTCGTCGAGGGCCTGCCCGAGCGCGTGCTGCGAGAGACCGACGGCGAGCGGCGGATGACGGACCTCCGCCACCTCGCCCAGCTCCTGCACGCCGAGGCCCGGGCCGAGCAGATGGGCACGACCGCGCTGACCGGGTGGCTGCGACGCCAGATCGCCGAGGCGGGCGACGACACGACCGACGAGGAGCGCAGCCGCCGCCTGGAGTCCGACGCCGAGGCCGTGCAGGTGCTCACGATCCACCGCAGCAAGGGCCTCGAGTTCCCGATCGTCTACTACCCCTACCTCTGGGAGCCGGGCTACATCCCGCGCGACCGCCAGCCGATCTCGTTCCACGACCCGGCCGCCGCCGATCAACGCGTCATCGACGTCGGCATGGACGGCCCGGACTACCCGGCGCACCGCCAGCAGCACGAGGCCGAGCAGCGCGGCGAGGACCTGCGCCTGGCGTACGTGGCGCTGACGCGCGCGCGCCACCAGGCGATCGTCTGGTGGGCGGGCTCCTGGGACAGCCGCCACTCGGCGCTCGGTCGGCTGCTGTTCGCCCGTGGGCCCGACGGCAGCGTCCCGCCCGGCGGCACGTACACCCCGAACGACGCCGCGGCCACCGCCCGGTTCCACGAGCTCGCCGGCAATGTGCCCGGGTGCATCTCGGTCGAGCGCGCCGTGGTCGAGGGGGCCTCCGAGTGGACGGGCGACCGGCAGGCCGCCACCGAGCTCTCGGCTGCGACCTTCGACCGTGACCTCGACCGGGGCTGGCGGCGCACCTCCTACAGCGACATCACGGCCGGGACGCACGAGGCGCGCGTCGGCAGCGAGCCCGAGGAGGAGGTCGTCGACGACGAGGACGTCGCGGTGGCGCCCGCGCCGGTCACCACCCCGGCCGACGGCGCGGACGAGGCCGAGCTGCGCGCCGTCCCGTCCCTCCTCGCCGACATGCCCTCCGGCGTCCGCGTCGGCACGTTCGTGCACCGCGTCTTCGAGGCGTGCGACTTCGCGGCGCCGGACCTCGCCGCCGAGCTCGCGGCCCGGGTGGAAGCGGTGCAGGCCCGGCGGCGGGTCGAGATCGGCGATGTCGCGAGCGTCGTGAGCGGGCTGGCGGCGGCGATCGAGACGCCGCTCGGGCCGCTGATCGGCGACGGCTCGCGCCTGCGTGACGTCGCCCGCGGCGACCGGCTCGACGAGCTCGACTTCGAGCTTCCCCTCGCGGGCGGGGACGACCCGTCCGGGCGCGTGCGCCTGGACGCGATCGCGGCGGTCATCGCGTCCGACCCGGCGCTCGCCGCGTACGCGACGCGTCTCGAGGACCCAGCCCTGCGCCAGAGCGTCCGCGGCTACCTGGCGGGCAGCATCGACCTCGTCGTGCGGACCCGCGACGCCGCCGGCGGGCCGCGCTTCGCGATCGTCGACTACAAGACGAACTGGCTCGGGACGCCCGGCGAGGAGCTGAGCCTGTGGCATTACCGGCCCGGCGCCGTCGCGGCGGAGATGGAGCGCGCGCACTACCTCCTCCAGGCGCTGCTCTATACCGTCGCGCTGCATCGCTTCCTCCGCTGGCGCGTGCCGCAGTACGACCCCGACCGCCACCTCGCCGGCGTGCTGTACCTGTTCGTGCGCGGGATGGTCGGGCCCGACACGCCGGTGGTCGACGGCGCGCCGTGCGGCGTGTACTCGTGGCGGCCGCCCGCCGCGCTCGTGACCGCTCTGAGCGACGTGCTCGACGGCGGTGCTGCGTGAGCGCCGTGGCCGACCCGTTCGACGGGCAGCGCGCGGTCGCGGGCACCGGCCTGCTGCGCGCCTTCAACGACGCGGGCGTGCTGGCCGCGGCCGACGTCCACGTCGCGCGGCGCCTGATGGCGCTGACCGGCGGCGATGACGAGCGGATCGCGCTGGCCGCCGCGCTCGCCGTGCGCGGCCCGCGCCTCGGACACGTCTACGTCGACCTCGCGACGATCGGCGCGACGGCGACGGTCGAGACCGAGGAGGAGGTCGACCTGTCCGCGCTCGACTGGCCCGAGGCCGGGGCGTGGACGGCCGCCCTCGGAGCGAGCCCGCTCGTCGTCGTCGGCGAGGACGACGCGGCCGGACGGCCGTTGCGTCTCGTCGGGACGGCGCTCTACCTCGATCGCTACTGGCGCGAGGAGCGGGCGGTCGCCGCCGACCTGAACGGGTTCGCGGGCGCCGCGCCGCACACCGTCGACGACGACGCGCTCACGGCCGGGGTCGGCCGGCTGTTCACCGGTGCGTCCGACGACGCCCGTCAGCGCCTCGCCGCCGCGACCGCCGTCCTGCGGCGGCTGGCCGTCGTGGCCGGCGGCCCCGGCACCGGCAAGACGACGACCGTGGCGCGAATCGTCGCGCTGCTCGCCGAGCAGGCCGTCGCGGCCGGGGCGCCGCTGCCGCTCGTCGCACTCGCCGCCCCGACCGCCAAGGCCGCGGCACGCCTCGAAGAGGCGGTCCACGACGAGGGCGCGAAGCTCGACGTCAGCGACGCCGTCCGCGGTTACCTCGCCGACCTCGACGCCTCCACCCTGCACCGGCTGCTCGGCTGGGTCCCGACGAGCCACAGCCGCTTCCGCCACAACCGCACGAACCGCCTGCCGCACGACGTCGTGATCGTCGACGAGACCTCGATGGTCTCGCTCTCGATGATGGCCCGGCTCGTGGAGGCCGTCCGCCCGCAGGCGCGACTCGTGCTCGTCGGCGACCCCGGACAGCTGACCTCGATCGAGGCCGGGGCGGTGCTCGGAGACATCGTCGGGCCGACCGCCGCCGGCCTCCTGATGCGACCCGAGACGCGGTCGCGGCTCGCCCGGGTCACCGGCGTCGAGCCCCCCGCGACGGATCCGCCGGCGCACGGCGCGATCGGCGACGGGATCGTCGTGCTCGACCGGGTCCACCGGTACGGCGAGGGCATCGCGAAGGTCGCCGACGCGATCCGCCGCGGCGACGCGGATGCGACCGTCGACGCGCTCGCGGCCGGGGTCGAGGGCGTCACATGGCTCGATGCCGACCCCGCCGAGATCGCCGAGTCCGACGCCATGCGGCCCGTGCGCGAGGGCGCGGTCCGGGCCGCGCGCGACGTCATCGAGGCCGCGCGGGCGGGCGACGCCCGCACGGCGATCGCGGCGCTTCCGACCTTCCGCGCGCTGTGCGCCCACCGGCGCGGCACGCTACGGCGTCGCGACGTGGATGGAACGCGTCGAGCGCTGGATCGCCGCCGCCCTCCCGGGCTTCGCGGCCGAGGGCGAGTGGTACGCCGGCCGCCCGCTGCTCGTGACGGAGAACGACTACGGCCTGCGGCTCTTCAACGGCGATACGGGCGTGGTCGTCGCCGGCGAGGGCGGCCGCGTGATCGCGGCGTTCGAGCGCCGCGACGAGGTGGCGGAGTTCACGCCCGCCCGGCTCGGATCCGTCGAGACCGTCTACGCGATGACGATCCACAAGAGCCAGGGGTCGCAGTTCGACACGGCCGCGGTCCTGCTGCCGGAGCCGACCTCACAGATCCTCACGCGCGAGCTGCTGTACACGGCGGTCACGCGGGCACGGAGGCAGCTCGTGCTCGTCGGACCCGAGGAGACCGTGCGCGCGGCCGTGGCGCGACCGGTGGCGCGAGCGTCGGGGCTGCAGTGGCGGCTGTGGGGCACGGGCGCACCGTGACACCGGGCCACCTCGCCGTCGGCCGATCGCGCGTGATTTTTCACAGAGTTGTGACAGAGACGCAACACATGCGTCTTGTTTCGTCACAGCGCTCGGCGGCAGGGTTCCGGCCATGTTCCGCGGCGACATCGATGGCAGCCTCAGCCGGTGCGAGGACCCCAACTGGGACCCACTGCTCGCGCTCGTCGGCGTGGAGCTCGCGCCGTGGTTCATGTGGATGCACGCCGTCGAACTCGAGGACGGCGAGCTCGTGCACGCCTACAAGCATGTCGCCACGCGGAGCTACCTCCATCTCGGCGAGGCGGGCGGAGCGTTCGCCTACCGCGGGGGGCGATACCGGGCGATGCCCCTGCGCCGGGCGATCCGCGACGCGTTCGCCGGGTGGGAATCGCTCTTGCCGGCGCCCAGTGACCTCGTCGCCCACGCCGCCCTGCTTCGCGCGGCCGGCCGGCGCGCGGCGCAGCTCGACGAGCGAACGGTGAGCGCGGACTGATGCAGGCGATCGCGATCGACTGGTCCGGGCGCGAGCGCGGAGCCGCCGAGACGATCTGGCTCGCCCGCGTCCGCGACGGCGCGCTCGTCGAGCTCGAGAACGGGCGCGATCGGGAGGAGGTCGTCGCCGCGGCGATCGCGGCCGCCGAGGCCGAGCCGCGCACGGCCGTGGGCCTGGACTTCGCCTTCGGGTTCCCCGCCTGGTACGCCGAGCAGCGCGGATGGTCGACCGGCCGCGAGATCTGGGGGGCCATGCGCGACGAGGCCGAGACGCTGCTCGCGGCCTGCGAGCCGCCGTTCTGGGGCCGTCCCGGCCGGCCGGCCCAGACGCTCGGCCCCGGATTGCGCGAGACCGACCTCCGCGCGCCCGTGACGCCGAAGAGCGTGTTCCAGATCGGCGGCTCCGGCGCGGTGGGCACGGGGTCGCTACGCGGGATGCGCCATTCTCGTCGACCTCGCGGAGGCGGGGCTCGCGATCTGGCCCTTCGACGACCCGGCCCTGCCGGTGGTGGTCGAGATCTACCCCCGGCTGCTCACCCTCCTCGCCGCGGGCGGGCCGGTGGTGAAGAGCCGCCACCGTGACCGCCGCGCCGTGATGGAGCGGTGCTTCCCCGAGCAGGATCCGGTCCTGCGCGAGCGGGCCGCGGGCTCCGACGACGCGTTCGACGCGGCCGTGTCGGCGCTCGTCATGGCCCGCCACGCCGACCACCTCGCAGCGCTGCCGCGTATCGCGCCCGACGCTCCCGCCCGGCTCGAGGGCGAGTTCTGGGTCCCGCCGCGGGAGGGTCAGCGTCCGCCGGGACCTGGGGCCGCGGGCGCGACCTCCGGTCGTAGCATCGGCGCCATGACGGTCGAGACCGCCGAAGAGGAGGGGCGCGATGGCTGACCTGCCGCGCGTCGTCGTCCTGGACGACTACCAGCCGGCCGCGCTCGCGTCCGGCCCGTGGGACCGGCTCGCGGGGCGCGCGACGGTCGAGACGATCACCGCGCCGATCGCCGACACGGAAGCGCTCCTCGCCGCCCTCGCCGGGGCCGACGTCGTCGTCGCGATGCGCGAGCGGACGCGGTTCGACGCCGAACGCCTCGACGCGCTTCCCGGCCTGCGCCTGCTCGTCACGACCGGGATGGGCAACGCCGCCATCGACCTCGATGCCGCGCACCGCAACGGGGTCGTCGTGTGCGGCACGCGCGGGCGAGGCCGGCACACGGTCGAGCTGAGCTGGGCGCTGATCCTCGCCCTGGTGCGCTCCGTCCCGGCGGAGGACGCCCGGATCCGGGCGGGCGGCTGGCAGCACACGTTGGGCACCGAGCTCGACGGCGCGACGCTCGGCCTGGTCGGGGCTCGGGCGGCTCGGATCGGCGATGGTCCCGGTGGCGCGGGCGTTCGGGATGGACGTGATCGCGTGGAGCCAGAATCTCGACCCGGGCCACGCCGCCGACACCGGGGCCACAGCGGTCGCCAAGGACGAGCTGTTCCGGCGCGCGGACGTGGTGAGCATCCACTACAAGCTGTCCGAGCGGAGCGTCGGGATCGTCGGCGCCGCGGAGATCGCGGCGATGAAGCCGACGGCCTACCTCGTCAACACGTCGCGCGGGCCGCTGGTCGACACCGCCGCGCTGCTCCGCGCGCTGGAGGACGGGGCGATCGCAGGCGCCGGGCTCGACGTCTACGACCGCGAGCCGCTCGCCCCGGACGACCCGCTGCGCAGTGCACCGCGCACGGTCCTCACGCCGCACCTCGGCTACGTGACCCGCGAGAACTACGCGGTGTTCTTCGCCGACGTGGTCGAGGACATCGAGGCGTGGCTCGACGGCCGCGTGCAGCGACGGCTCACGCCCGAGCCCGAGGCGTGACCGGTGGTGGTGTGGGCCCCGGCCGCGCCGCGCGAGGGAGGAAGGATCCCCGCCACGAGGCGTCTGACTGGGTGAGCCCCGGGCCGCCGGAGCACACATAATCAATGCCCGACAACCCCGATCCACAGCACGTGCCCGCAGACGCGCACGCGTTCTGGCTGCGCACCCCGGGCCGCGGGGAGATCCGGCCGGTCGCGCTCCCCGAACCGGGACGCGACGACGTGGTCGTCCGCACGCTGCGGTCCGGCGTCAGCCGCGGCACCGAGACGCTCGTGTTCCGGGGCGGCGTGCCGCCGGGCCAGTACGCGACGATGCGCGCGCCGTTCCAGGAGGGCGAATTTCCGGGTCCGGTCAAGTACGGCTACCTGAACGTCGGCGCCGTCGAGCACGGGCCACCGGACCTCCGCGGCCGGACGGTCTTCTGCCTTTATCCGCACCAGACGGCCTATGTGGTCCCCTCTCGCGCCGTGACCGTCGTGCCCGACGACGTGCCGCCGGCGCGCGCCGTGCTCGCCGGGACCGTCGAAACCGCCGTCAACGCCCTGTGGGACGCGCCGCCGCTCGTCGGCGACCGCGTCGCCGTCGTCGGCGCCGGGATGGTCGGCTGCTGCGTCGCGCGGGTGCTCGCCCGCTTTCCGGCGGTGGAGGTCACGCTCGTCGACATCGACCCCTCGCGGGCGCCGGTCGCGGCCGCGCTCGGCGTCGGCTTCGCGCGCCCGGAGGACGCCGCCGGCGACTGCGACCTCGTCGTGCACACGAGCGCGACGTCGGCCGGCCTGCAGTGCGCGCTCGACCTGCTCGCGCCCGAAGGCACGGTCCTCGACCTCAGCTGGTACGGCGACGCCGACGTCACACTCTCGCTCGGCGGCGCGTTCCACACCGGCCGCCTCGGGCTCCGCGCCAGCCAGGTCGGCACGGTGTCGCCCGCCCGCAGCGCGCGGCGCACGACCGCCGACCGCCTGACGCTCGCGCTCGACCTGCTGCGCGACCCGGCCTTCGACGTGCTCGTCACGGGCGAGTCGCGCTTCGACGAGCTCCCGGGCGTCATGGCGCGCCTGGCCGCGGGGAGCCTGCCGGCCCTCTGTCACACGATCACCTACGACGAGGTGTAGCGCGTGTTCAGCGTCACCGTCCGCGATCACATGATGATCGCCCACAGCCTCCAGGGCGAGGTGTTCGGGCCCGCGCAGGCGCTGCATGGCGCGACGTACGTCGTCGACGTCACCTTCCGCCGGCAGATGCTCGACGCCGACGGAATCGTGGTCGACATCGGCCGCGCCGCGGAGGCGCTGCGCGCCGTGGTGGGCGAGCTGAGCTACCGCAACCTCGACGACGAGCCGGACTTCGCGGGCATGAACACCACGACCGAGGCGCTCGCGCAGATCGTCGGGGACCGGCTGGCCGACTCCGTCCGGGCCGGCGACCTCGGCGAGGGCGCGCTCGAGATCGACGGGCTGGTGGTGACGTTGCGCGAGTCGCACGTCGCGTGGGCGAGCTACGAGCGGCCGCTGTGACAGAGGTCCACGTCGTCGTCCCCGCGGGCATCGACGATCCCGCGCGCCCGAGCGGCGGCAACGCCTACGACCGCCAGGTCTGCCGCGGGCTGACCGCGCTCGGCTGGGACGTCCACGAGCACGGCGTCTCCGGCGCCTGGCCCCGGCCCGGCGCCGCGGGGCACGCGGCCCTCGCGCGCACGCTGCGGCTGGTCCCGGACGACGCCGTGGTGCTGCTCGACGGCCTGATCGCGTCCGCCGCGCCCGAGGAGCTCGTGCCGCAGGCGGACCGGCTGCGGCAGGTGGTGCTCGTGCACATGCCGCTGGGCCACCGCCCGCCGGGCCCCGAGATCACGGCCGTGCGCGCGCGCGAGCGCGAGGTCCTCGCGGGCGCCGCGGCCGTCGTGACGACGAGCGCCTGGACGAAGCGCCGGCTGGGCGAGCTGTACGGGCTGGCGGGCGACCGGGTCCATGTGGCCGAGCCCGGCGTCGAGGCCGCCGGCCTCGCGCCGGGAACCGCGGCCGGCGACGCGCTGCTGTGCGTCGCGGCGGTGACGCCCGACAAGGGCCATGACGTGCTGCTCGAGGCGCTCGCGACGGCGACGGACCTGTCGTGGCGCTGCGCCTGCGTCGGCAGCCTCGACCGCGACCCGGCGTTCGCCGACTCCGTCCGGCGGCGCGCGCGGGACGGCGGGCTGGGCGACCGCGTGCGGTTCGCGGGCCCGCGCACCGGCTCCGACCTCGACCGCGCCTACGCCGACGCGGACCTGCTCGTGCTCGCCTCGCAGGCCGAGACCTACGGCATGGTCGTCACCGAGGCGCTCGCCCGGGGCGTCCCGGTCCTCGCCGCCGAGGTCGGCGGGGTCACCGAGGCCCTCGGCCAGGCGGGCGACGGCACCCGGCCGGGGATGCTGGTCCCGCCCGGCGACCCGACGGCCCTCGGCGCCGCGCTGCGCTCGTGGCTCGGCGACGCCGAGCTTCGCGGCCGCCTGCGTCGCGCCGCGCGCGAACGGCGGGCGTCGCTGCGGCGCTGGCCGGCCACCACCTCCGTCGTCTCCGGCGTCCTGGCGGGCGCGGCGCGATGACCGCCGAGGGCCTGCTCGGGACCGAGGACGTCCGGGTCACCCCGGAGTGGCTCACCCTGCGCGAGCCCGCCGACGCGGCGGCGCGTTCCGCCGAGATCGCCGAGCGCGCCGCGCGGCAGCTCCCCGCCAGCGGCCCGCTCGTGATCCACGACCTCGGCGGCGGGGACGGCGCGATGGCCCGCTGGCTGGCGCCGCGGCTGCCGGGACCGCAGCATTGGGTGATCCACGACCGGGACGCGGACCTGCTCGGGCTCGTGGCCGCCGCCGGCCCGGGCCGGAACCCGGCCGCCGATGGCACCGCGGTCACGGTCGAGGCGCGACGCTCGGACGTCACCCGGCTGACGCCCGACGATCTCGCGGGCGCGAGCCTCGTCGTCGCCTCGGCGTTGCTCGACATGCTGACCGAGGGCGAGCTCGCCGCCATGCTCGAGGCGTGCACCGCCACCGGGGCCCCCGTCCTGCTCGCGCTGACGGTCGTCGGGCGCGTCGCGCTGACCCCGGCCGAGCCGCTCGACGCGGCGATCGCCGCGGCCTTCGACGCCCACCAGCGCCGGACGACCGGAGCGGGCCGCCTCCTCGGCCCGGACGCCGTCGCGGCCGCCGCCGAGCACCTGCGCGCGGGCGGCGCCGAGGTCATCGTCCGGCCGAGCCCGTGGCGGCTCGACGCGGGCCACGCCGCCCTGGCGGCCGCGTGGCTCGACGGGTGGGTCGCCGCGGCGTGCGAGCAGGAGCCGTCCCTGGTCGCCGAGGCCGTCGCCTACCGCGAGCGGCGCCGGGCGCAGGCGGCCGCGGGCCGTCTCGCCGTGACCGTCGACCACGCCGACCTCCTCGGGCTGCCGTGAGCACGGCGGTCCACACCCTCCGCCGCACGACGATCCGCCGCATCGGCTGGCGGTGGGTCCGCCTCGCCGCCGCCGCCGTGACGCTCGCCGTCCTGGTCTGGCGCCTGGGCACGGGGCCGTTCATCGACGGCCTGCGCAACGTCGACGCCGGAGCGCTGGCCGCCGCGACCGGCCTCGCCGTGCTCACGACCGTGTGCTGCGCCTGGCGCTGGCGGATCGTCGCGCGCGGCCTCGGCGTCGACCTGCCGCTCGGGTCCGCGGTGGCCGCGTACTACCGGTCGCTCTTCCTCAACGTCACGTTGCCGGGCGGGGTCGTCGGCGACGTCCACCGCGGGATCAGCCACGGACGGGACGAGGGCGACGTCGGTCGCGGTCTGCGCGCCGTCGCGTGGGAGCGCACCGCGGGGCAGGCGATACAGGTCATGCTCACGGTGGTCGTGCTCCTGATCGCGCCATCCCCCGTCCATGCGGCGATGCCGTTCGTGGCCGTCGCCCTCGTCGTGGCGGCGCTCGGCGTCGCCCTCGCGGCGCGCGCGTGGCCGGCCGCCGGGCCGTCGCGGTGGGCGCGGCTGCGCAGTGGCGCGGGGCGCGACCTGCGCGACGCCCTGCTCGCCCGGCGCGCCTGGCCGACGATCGCCCTCACGTCGACGGTGGTCGTCGCGGGTCACGCGGCCACGTTCCTGATCGCCGCCGAGACGGCCGGGGTGAGCGCACCGCTGTCGCGGATGCTGCCGCTCGCGCTCCTCGTGCTGATCGGCGCGGCGCTGCCCAACGTCGGCGGCTGGGGGCCGCGCGAGGGCATCACCGCCTGGGCGTTCGCCGCCGCGGGCCTCGGCGCGTCGCAGGGCGTGGCCACCGCGGTCGCCTACGGGGTGATGGTGTTCGTCGCGACCCTGCCCGGCGCCGTCGTCCTCGTGGTCGCCTGGTGGCGTCGCACCCGCGCGGCACCGTGGGGGCCACGGCCGCGCGGAGGCCGACTGGAGGTCCTCGCGCGCGGGAACGGAACCACCGATGCCTGAGCGCCCGTACACCCTGCTCAGCTGCAGCGTGTCGCTCGACGGCTACCTCGGCGACCAGACGCCGCGCCTCGCGCTCTCGAACGAGGCCGACTTCGACCGGGTCGACGAGGTTCGGGCCTCGTGCGACGCGATCATGGTCGGCGCCGTCACCGTGCGCACCGACAATCCGCGGCTGCTCGTGCGCTCGCAGAGCCGCCGCGACCGGCGCCTCGCCCTCGGGCTCGCGCCGTCACCGATGAAGATCACCGTGACCGAGCGCGCGGACCTCGACGCGCACTCGAACTTCTTCACCGCGGGCGAGACCGAGAAGCTCGTGTACACCTCCAGCCCGCGGGTCGCGGACGCCGAGGCGCGCCTCGGGCCGGTCGCGACGATCGTCGACGGCGGCCAGCCCGTCCGGATGCGACGGCTGAGCGAGGACCTCGCGGACCGCGGCGTGGAGCGCCTGATGGTCGAGGGCGGCGGCGTCGTCCACACGCAGTTCCTGTCCGACGACCTCGTGGACGAGCTGCAACTCACCGTGGCGCCGTTCTTCGTCGGCGACTCGAGCGCGCCCCGCTTCGTCAGCGACGGCCACTTCCCGTGGAACCCGGGGCGGCGCGCGACGCTCGCCGAGGTCCGCCAGATCGGCGACGTGGTGCTGCTGCGCTACGCGCTCTCGTCCCGCTTCCGCGACGACTGAGCCCCGACCGTGAGGCAGGACGACCGCGCGCCGTTCGACCGGGCCCTGCTCCGTGCGCGCATGGCGGCGTACCCGGCGGGCGAGTTCGTCGGGCAGGAGAGCTTCATGACCGCCGGCGAGATCCGCGCGCTCGCGGTGCGCGCCGGCATCGGCCCGGACACGACGGTCCTCGACGTGTGTTGCGGGATCGCCGGGCCCGGACGGTTCGTCACGCGCGAGCTCGGCTGCGCCTACCTGGGCGTCGACGCCAGCGCGGGCGCCGTCGCGATCGCCCGGGCGCAGGCCGCGGCGGACGACCTGCCGTGCCGGTTCGCGGTCGCCGAGGTCCCGCCCGTTCCTGGCGGCCCGTTCGACGTCGTCCTGCTGCTCGAGACGATGCTCGAGATCACGGACAAGGACGCGCTCGCCGCCGGGATCGGGGCGGCGCTGCGGCCGGGCGGGCGGTTCGCCTTCACGCTCGAGGCGGGCGTCCCGTTCACCGCGGCCGAGCGGGCGGCGATGCCGGACTCCGACACGCTGTCCCTCACACCGCTCGAGCAGCTCACGGAGTCGCTCGGGCGGGCCGGGCTCACGATCACGTGGCAGGAGGATCACAGCCGCGCCCACCGCGCGACGGCCCAGGCGCTCGCCGACGCCTACGCCGCGGACGGCGAGGCCATCGCCGCGCAGGTCGGCCGCCAGGGGCTCGACGACCTGCTCACCGCCCACCGGCTCTGGATCGACTGGTTCGACACCGGGCGGGTGCGCAAGCTCGCGCTGATCGCGGAGCAGAAGTTCGCGCCGCCGGCGCGCCCGTCTTGGACAGGCGCGCCGCGAACGGCGTCTAGTGGTCGGTCAGCGCGCCACCGCAGTGGGGGCACGAGCTGCGCTCGGCGACGCGGAGAGCGTCCCAGAAGCGCAGGCACCGACGGCACATGATGCGGACCATGAGGTCCTCCTTCGGTGACGCCGCGGCGAATCCTCGCCGCGGCGCGACGTCGAGCGCGCTACAGCGCGGTGACGTTGACGGCCTTGGGCCCCTTGTCGCCCGCCTCGGCCTCGTAGGAGACCTTGGCGCCCTCAGCGAGCGACTTGAAGCCGTTCGCGTTGATGGCGCTGTGGTGGACGAAGAGGTCCTTGCCACTGTCGTCGGGCGTGATGAACCCGAAGCCCTTGTCGTCGTTGAACCACTTGACGGTTCCGGTGGCCATGTCATTCCTCCATCGTTGGTGCACTGCGAACGCGGAGGATGCGGCTGGGCTGCAACGACCTGCGGCGCTGAACACGAGGCGCCGGGCTTTTCTCGCCCGGCATGAACACGACTACCGTACTGCACCCGCGGGGGCGCGCGCACGTTTTCGGTCCCGGGCGCGACGTCGCGAGGCCCGGGATCGGTCGGTGCGCCGCTAGCGCCGGCCCGGCTTCGGGCGGCTCTTGGCCCGGGCCCGGGCAGCGGCGAGGCGGGCCTCGCTCTCCTCGCGCTCCTCGGGCGTCATCTGGCGCACGACGAGCCGCCCGGAGGCGATCTCCCGCTCCATCTCCGCCTGGCGCTCGGCCTTCTTGGCGGCAGCGATCTGGCTCTGCGACGGCCGTGGGCTCGTCATGGTTCTCCTCGGTCGATTCAGGCTCGGGGTGCGGGTCCGGGGGTCCCGCCGATCAGGTCAGGCGCGTCAGACCGGCCCGTCGCCGGTGATCGCGCTGGTCGGGGCGCTCGCCTCGGCCTGGGCGGCGCGCTTGCGGGCGTCCTTGCGGGCCTGCTTGTCCGCCCGGCGCTCACGGAGCGCGGTCTCGCGGTTGAGCTTCGCCATCGTCGTCTTCTTCTTCTTGTTCGAGCCCATGCAGGCCTCCGGTGTCGGGATGGGGTGGGTCGGTCGGGTGGCTCCGCGGCGGTCGCGACCGAACGGTCGCGGCGGACACGGGGCGGTCAGCGCCGGTGACGGCGCGCTCGTCACACTGCGGTGCGGACCCGCGCCGGCTGCATCGCTGATCGCGCGCGCGGCCGGACCGTTCGGTGGCGAGCGCTGCGGGCGGCGGGCACGGGCGGCCCCTCTCTCTTCCTCTGGGAACGGGCCGCGAAAGGGTGGAGGAAGACGGTGACCCGCAGGCGGATACAGCTCGACCCAGTCTACCGCCGGCCCCGGGCGTCTCTGGTCGCCCGCGCGCGAGGACCCGCGTCGCCCCGGCGCCGGGGCGTCAGCTGAGGGCGTCGGCCGGCAGCACGAAGCGCGACGGCGGCCGGGCGCGACCGGCGTCCTCGCTCTGCCCGCGCGAGCCGTGGAGGCCCGAGGCCGGCGCCTTCTTCACGGTCGCCTCGGGTCGGCCACCGTGAGCGACGATCCAGGCCATCACGGCCTCGAAGTCGGCGCCCTCGGCGAGGATCGCCGCGCGCTCGATCACCATCCCGCCGGAGGGGTGCTTGCGGCCGAGCCGCGTCACCACGGAGCGAATCGGGTCGTCGTCGCCGGAGCGAATCGGGTCGTCGTCGCCGGAGCGAATCGGGTCGTCGTCCACCTCACCCAACTTACTCCTCGTACCACGCGCTGATGGGGATTCCTCGCGGCGAGAGATTGTGCGTCCCGCAACGATTCGCCGTTCCGGCCGCTATGGTGAGTGACCAGAGTCTCGCCCAGGGCCCTGTCCCTTCTGCCTCGGTGCGACCCAAGCTTGGAAGGGACAGGAAGGTGCTGTCGATGTCCACAGTCGACAATCGGGCCGATCGAATGGCCCAGGTGCGAGCACAGGTCGCCTACCATGGCCAGCGCCTCGTCCTGTATCAGCGCCTCCACGGATCGCGTCCGTCCACGCGGCTGTCCGACCTCGAGCACGCCTACGACGCCGCGCGCCAGCGGCTGGCGGGCGAGTCGGTCGAGCCGGCGGCGCCCGCGGCGCCGCCCGCGCGCCCGGCGTAGTCCGCCGATCGGTCCTGTGCGCCGAAGCTCCGAGGCTCTGAGCCCGTGACGAGGAAGGACGGCCTCTCGCGCTTCGGCCGCCGCTCGGACCCGGCGCCGGAACCGGACGCGCTCGCGCGCCCCGGCGGCCCGGCCACGGTGACCGCCGAGCTCCACGACGGCCCGCTCAAGGGGCGCCGGGTCGAGGTCGAGCCGGTGGAGGGGCGCCCTCCCAAGACCGTCGACGTCGACGGCGACGACGGCGCGACGTGCCGCTACTGCCTGGCCGAGTGGACGCAGGCCGGCGGCTCGGCCGACTACACGTTCCTGTACCAGGTGTAGCCCGCGCGCTCAGGGCAGAGGCGCCGCCGCGATGCGCGGAGCCGCTGCTCCGGCGGCCTCCGGGGCCGCGATCGCCAGCGCCGGAACGAGGCCGGGCTCGCCGCCCGCGGGCAGCGTCGCCCGCCGTCGCGGGCCCCGTCGTGGTCCGGACCGGGCAGAGCGCGCCACCGCGAGGCGGTCGAGGCCGGCCCAGGCCACGTAGGCCAGGGCGCCGACCGTGCCGGTCGCGGTCAGCAGCACGCCCGCCGCCGCCGCGGCGGCCGGCCCGTCGCTGCCGAGGATGAGGACGGTCGCCGCCGCGCCGACGCTCGGCCCGACCGGGAGCTGGCTGAGCGTCACCATCGCGATGAGCACGGCGGTCGCGTCGAACACCGACGCGTCGACGCCGACCGCGCGGAGCATCAGCCAGTTGCGGGCGATCTGGGCGAAGACCGCGACGAGGACGAGGCCGACGAGCCGCGCGCGACCGACGACGCTGCCGAGCACCGCCACGCCGCTCCAGAAGCCGTGCTCGCGGCGCCGGCCCATGCCGTGGAGCGCGCGGCCGACGACCAGCGCGACCGCGAGGCACGCGACCGGCACCCACCACGGAAGGCCGAGCGGCCCGATCAGCGTGACCGACGCGATCGCGGCGAGCCCGCCCTCGACGAGCAGGATCGGGATCTCGGCCGCGATGAGCGCCGGGACGCGCGGCGCCGCTTCGGGCGCCGCCCGCCGGAGGGCCGCGATCCGCGCCGCGGCGCCGAGCTGGCTGTTGAGCTGGCTGCCGAGATAGCCGAGGCTCGCCGCCCGGAACAGCACACGCCGGGCGACGGCCCCGCCGGCCGCGTCGACGCAGACCGCCCACGCGGCCGATCGCGCGACGAGCGCGACGACCTGGAGGGCGGCGGCGGCGATCAGGATGCCCGCCGGCGCCGCGTGCAGCGCGGTCACGAACTCGTCGCGACGGTGAGCGAGGACGACGGCCAGGACGGCGGCGGCGCCGATCGCTCCGCCCACCCCGACGAGGACCCGCCGGACGGGAGCCCGCGCGCCGCCCGTCACGCGCGCCGCTCGTTCCGGGAACGGGGCGGAGTCAGCCACGGGGCGGCCGGGCGGCCCTGGCCGCGGCCTCACGGGCGCCGCGCAAGCGCGCCTCCGCGCCGTCGGCGACGCGCTCGAGCTCGCGCAGCCGCGACGGGCTCGTCGGCCGCGAGCCGTACGCACGGGCCTTGTAGAGCTGGAAGCGCTCGCGGGCGTAGCGCGCCTCGGCCTCGAGCTCCTCGATGCGGGCGGCGTCGGCGGTCACAGGCCGCGACGGCGGGCGTCGTCCTCCAGCTCACGGGCGATCCGGCCGGGCTCGGTGCGCGCGTGCATGTCGGCGTTGTTCTCGTGCTCGCGGACGGCCTGCCGGTAGAGGGCGTCCTGCAGCCCCTCGAGCGCGGCCTCGAGATGACCGATGCGGGTGTCGAGGGCGATCAGCCGCCGCTCGATCTCGGGGTCGAGGGTCGGCCGCGCGGGCTCCTCGTCGGGGTGGCGGGCGCGCCACGCGCCGCTCATCCGGTCGGCGAGCGCGGCGACCTGTCTGCGTGTCGGCTGTCTCACTGCGTGGCCTCCGAGCCGTCGTGAGGTGTCGCGCGCCAAGTGGCCGGCCGGACGCGATCGACGCCGGCCCCGCGGGTCTCGATGGTTGTGCCCGGCTCCGCGCCTCGGCGCCTGCAGGCGAGTCGGCGGCCTTCGGGTCGGGCGGTCGATGCATCCGGCCCGCGGGGTCAGCTCGACGTCGACGTTACTCCTTTCGCGCGCGCGCACAACCCGCCTCGTCGCGGCGGGGGCGAAACGCCTTTCGCCCTGCGTCCACGGACCCTTCGAGCGCGCCGCCCAAGATTTCGGCGCGGTCGGGCGGTAGCGAGTAGTGTCGGTCGCAGAAGCAGATCAGTGCGTGGCACTTCTGGGTTCCGGACGGCCGGGACCGCTTCCGCCCCGCCTCGATCGACGCTCGCCTGCCCATCGGCAGCGCTGGTGCCCCTCGGGAGACCTTGAACACGGCGCCGCCGGCGCCCACATGCCGGTCATGAGAGGAGCGCGTGCGATGAACGAGCACGCCGTCCCATCGGGGTATCCGCTCCAGGTCGAAGGACCGCTCGACGACCACCTCAGCCGCTGGCTGTGGCTGGTCAAGTGGCTCCTCGCGATCCCGCACTACATCGTGCTCGCCGCGCTCTGGATCGCGCTCGTCGTCCTCACGGTCGTCGCGTTCTTCGCGATCCTGTTCACCGGGCGCTACCCGCGCGCGATCTTCGACTTCAACGTCGGCGTGCTGCGCTGGACGTGGCGCGTCGGGTTCTACTCCTACAGCGCGCTGGCGACCGACCGCTACCCGCCGTTCACGCTCGCCGACGTGCCGGGCTACCCGGCGCGACTCGACGTCGCATACCCGGCGACGCTCTCGCGCGGCCTGGTCCTCGTGAAGTGGTGGCTGCTCGCGCTGCCGCAGTACCTCATCGTCGGAGTGTTCGCCGGGGGCGCCTGGGCCGGCTTCAACGCCGCCAACGACCACGCGGGATGGACGTCCGGCGGCGGCCTCATCGGCCTGCTGGTCTGCATCGCCGGCATCGTGCTGCTGGTCACCGGCCGCTACCCGAAGTCGATCTTCGACTTCGTCATGGGGATGAATCGCTGGTGCTACCGCGTCGCCGCCTACGCGCTGCTGATGACCGACGCCTACCCGCCGTTCCGCCTGGACATGGGCGGCGGCGAACCGGTCGCGGACACCGCGCCCGACGTCCCGCCGCCGCACGCGGCACACGCGTGAGGGTCTGCATCGTCGGTGCGTCCGGCAAGCTCGGACGCCACATGGTCGACCACGCGCTGGACCGCGGGCACGACGTCGTCGCGGTGTGCCGCGAGCAGAGCGTCGGCAAGCTGGCCCGGTTCGGGGACCGGATCACGATCGTGCCCGGCGCGACCGACGACCGCGACGTCGTCGAGCGTGCGATCGCGGGCTGCGACGGCGCGCTCGTCGTGCTCGTCCCGCGCGGGATGCACCACTACGCGTCGGGCACGGCCCAGGCGGTCCTGGACCACGCCCAGCCGGGCGCACGACTGGTGTTCTCGTGCGGCTGGCACATCAGCCGCGACGGCCAGGATGTCTACTCCTGGAAGGCCAAGGCCCTGGTCAATGTCGCCGGCCGGCTCGCACGCCTCGCCCGCGTCATCGACCTCGACGATCAGGTCGAGGCGGCCAGGCGCATCTTCGCCAGCGACACCCGCTGGACCGTCGTGCGCGGCAGCCGCCTCGAGGAGGGCGCCGGCCAGGGCCTGCCCGTCTGGAGCCGGCACGTGGGCGACCCGATCCTGGACAGCGACATGACGCGCCGGGTGGACTTCGCCCTGTTCATGGTCGCGGCGCTCGACGACGACGACCTCGTGCACGAGGCGCCGGCGATCGTCAGCCGGCAGAGCGCCTCGGCGTTGGCCCACGCCATCGATCCCCCGCAGCGTCGAGGGACCGGCGGCAGCGTCGCCGTGGGCTGAGCCGCCGGCAGCGACCGCCGGCAGCTCTCGGCCGAGTGCCCGGCCCTCGGGTCCGGGCCTCGGGCTCGAAGATGAAGTTCTCCATGACGACCCCTTGGTCGGGGTCTGTGGCGCACGCGAAGGCCCGCACCGTGCGCCCGGTGATCGCCTCGACCGTCGCGATGAACTGACCGGCGGTCGCGACCTGGAGGAACGTACGTGCCTCCCGGACGCGCTGCTGCTCGCCCATCTCGACCATGGCGCGTTCGGCGGGCAGGAGCGCGTCCTCGAGGACGCAGAGCAGCGCGTCGGCGCCGGCCAGGTGCGACTGCGCCTTCGTCGGCCCGCGCCCGAACTGCTCCTTGTGCAACGCGACCATCGCGTTCGAGACGTCCTGCAGCAGCCATTCGACGGGCCGCTGCCGCTGCTGGGAATCGGTGGTGGGGTGGGGCATGGCCACACCCTCTCCTCTCCCTCTGAGGCGAGCCGCGGAAGGGCGAGGAAGATGAAGGCCCGCAAGCGGAGACTGCTCTCTGCAGTTTAGCGGAGACGCGCCAATTGACTTGCGGCTGCAAACGAGTAGCGTGCCTGCTCAGGGAGCGTTCCGTTTTCCCCGTAGCTCGCCCGGTGATCCGCGCTGGGCCCGAGAAGCGTCGGAGACTGGTCCTCCATACAACGGTGGAGATTCTCGCGGGCCGCGCACGCGCTGGGCCGCCGAGGGGATCCGAGGGAGGTCGCGCATGCGACCGCAGCAGGACTCACCGGGGCCCGCACGGAAGGCTTTCCGTCGCGGGGCGGTCCGGCGCGACGTCGCCGGCTTGCTCGAGGTGACGCTGCCCTCGGCCGCGGGCGCACCGGCCGCCGCGCGGGCGGCCGTCAGCGCGTGGGTGGCCGGCCGGGTGAGCGAGTTGGTGCTCGCCGACGCACAGCTGCTCGTCGTCGAGCTCGTCACCAACAGCGTGCGTCACGCCCGCGCGCCCGCCGATGCGGTCATCACCGTCCGCGTCCGCGTCTGCGGCGACGTCGTGCGTGTGGAGGTCGAGGACGACGGCCGCACGGAGCCGATCGCGCGGCGCGCCCCGGACCTGCAGGACGGCGGCGGCTTCGGCCTGAACCTCGTCGAAGGGCTGTCGGTGCGCTGGGGCGTCGACCGCACCGCCGGCACGCGCGTGTGGGCGGACATCCCGGTCGCGCCGGTGGCCGAGACCGCCTGAGGCCCAGGCCCGACACGGTCGGCGGGGCCGCGTCAGGCTGCCGCTCCCTCGGGATCGACGCCGATCAGCGCCGAGAACGACCGCTCACCGGTGTTCGACGACCACTCGTCGTGAGCGCCGGGGCGCCAGGTGGTGATCCGGGAGGGCCCGCGCCACGACAGCCCCTTGCACGGCCGGGAGCCCGCGTCCCGTGGGGGGTAGGCGCGGGTTCCCGGTCGCAGGCGCATTCGCCGCCGGGCCTCCGCGGCGCCATCGAGAAGCGTCGTGATATCGGTCCCGACCATGATCCTCCCGAAGGTCCGAGACCCGCGCTTCGTGACGATCCGCCGCGGTGGGACCCTCACCGATCCGGATCACCGGCTCCTCGCGCTCTGGGCGGCCTCGTGCGCGGAGCACGTCCTGGACCGGTTCGAGTCGGCGCAGCCCGAGGACCAGCGACCTCGCCAGGCGATCGCGCACGCTCGCGCCTGGGTGCGTGGCGAGGTCACGATGACCCAGGCTCGCGCGGCGGCGGGCCGGGCAATGGCCGCGGCGCGGGACCTGCGGGGGGCGGCGCGACATGCCGCGTACGCTGCCGGCCAGGCCGCGGTCGTCCCGCACGTCGCGGCACACGAACTCGGTGCGGCCGCCTATGCGATCAAGGCCGCCCGCGCCGGCGCGCCGGAAGGCGAGGGCGACGACGCCGGGCGGCTCGAGTGCCGGTGGCAGCGTGACCAGCTCCCGGAGGCGATCCGCGAGCTCGTGCTCGACGACCAGCGGTTGCGCAACGACATCTGCTGGTCGGTGTTCGACTGCTGAGCGCGCGTCGACCGCCCCGACCGACTACTCGGGGCGGCGGCCCCAGGCCGACACGAGCGGCGGCACGGCGACGTCCAGCCGCCCCTGCGCCAGCGCGGCCAGGTGACGCTCCACCTCCTCGCCGGTCGCGTGCCCCTGGGCCACGAGCCCGTCGCGGACCTGCATGACGTTCGCCGCGTCGAGCGCGCCGCCCGCCGCCAGCGCCACCGGGAAGTAGGCGTCGGCGGCGACGTCCGCGAGACCGAGCGCGCGCAGGAGTCCCGGCAGCTTGCGCCCGTACTCGAGATCGACGCCGCGCTGCGCGAGCAGGGCGACGAAGCCGGCGCGGATCCGGTTCGCGAGCTCCTCGTCGGGGCCGTTCACCGCCGGGCACGCGAGCGGCTGCAGGGCGACGTCGAAGTCCTCGATGAGCAGCTGTCCGCCCGGCCGCAGCGACCCGACCATCCGCCGGAGCGCCTCGTCGCGGTCGGGGACGTGCACGAGGACCAGGCGCGCGTGCACGAGGTCGAACCCGTCCCCGGGCGGCTCGTCGTGCGCGACGTCGTGCCGGTGCACCTCGATGCGCGCACCGTCCGGTGGCGTGATCCCCGAGGGCTCGATGTCGGTCGCGACGACGTGCCCGTCGGGGCCGCTCCGATCGGCGAGCCAGGTCGCCACCGACGGCCCGCCCGCGCCGACCTCCCAGCAGCGCCAGCCCGGCGCGATCCCGAGCGCCGACACGTGCCGGAACGTCACCGGATCGAAGAGGGCCGACAGCGCCGCGAACCGCTGCCCGGCGTCCCCGGCGCGATTGTCGAGGAGATACTCGCCGCCGGACGTCGCGCGTGGCCTCGCCTCAGGCAAGCGCGGCCTCGGTCGGAGGCGGGCGCGCCGCCTGGGGCTCGGCGCCGGGCTGTCGCGTCGGGATGGGTCCGGTGAAGAACAGCGCGAGCACGGCAACGAGCGCGACGATGGCCAGCGCCGTCCGCAGCGCGCTGAGCCGCGCCTTGCCGTTCTCGTCGACGATCGCGTTGGCGGTGTCACCCCTCACCCCGGCGTCCTCCAGCGCCGCCTCGAGGTCCTTGTCGGAGAGGAAGGGGACGCCGCTGGACAGCTTCGTATCCGCCTGTTGCTTGACCCGCGACGGCACATCGGGGTTCTGCTGGATGCCGGAGATCAGGCTCGCGGTGAGGCTCGCGATGAGCATCGATCCGACCAGCGCCGTGCCCAGCGAGGCGCCGATGTTGGTCGCGGTGTTCTGCAGGCCGCCGACCTCGGGGCTGAGCTCGTCCGGGACGGCGGAGACCGTGACGGCACCGAGCTGGGAGGCCAGCGCGCCGATCCCGAGTCCCACGAGCAGCAGCGGGACCGTGACGATCCCGGCGGAGGCCTCCTCGTCGATCGCGGCGATGAGCACGACGGTCCCGGCGAACATGGCGACGAGCGCGAGGCGAACGACGCGGCGCGGGTTGGCATCGGGCCGCAGGCGCGGGATCCCGATCGCCGCGATGAGCAGCGTGACCGAGAGCGGCAGCAGGCGCACGCCGGTGTCGATCGCCGACAAGCCCAGCGACACCGACAGGAACAGCGGGACGACGAAGAACAGCCCGGACTGGACGAAGAACTGGAAGAAGAACATCCGCAGGCCGCCGACCATCTGCGTGTAGCCGAAGATGGAGGGCCGCACGAGCGGCTCGTCCCCGCGCTGCTCGAGCCGTGACTCCCACGTGAAGAACAGCCACAGCACGAAGAGGCCGCCGAGGATGAGCCACAACGTCGCGGAGACCCCGAAGAGCGAAGGCGCGTCCGGCTTGGGCGACACCCAGCCCCAGGTGCCCGAGCGCAGCACCCCGAACACCGCGAGGCCGAGGCCGCCGGCCGACAGCACGACCCCGAGGAGGTCGATCTTCGGACGCGCACCCAGGGGCTCGTCGTCCATCCGCCGCGCGAGCGCGAGGATGGCCACCACGATCAGCACCTCGCCGGCGAACACGTAGCGCCAGCTCAGATACGTCGTGAACAGCCCGCCGATGACGGGGCCGACGGCGACCGCCACCGCACCGGCCGCCATCACCAGGCCGTAGGCGCGGGGCCGGTCCGTCGGGCCGAAATTGGCGGCGACCAGCGCGACGATCGCCGGGAGGATCAGCGCGGCGCCGATGCCCTCCAGGAACGACCAGCCGATGAGCAGGACCGTCAACGACGGCGCGATCGCGGTCGTGGCCGAGCCCGCGCCGTAGATCACGCAGCCGATCGTGAACGCGCGCTTGCGGCCCAGCAGCCCGCCGAGCTTGCCGCCGGTGATCATGAAGGCCGCCATCACCAGCGTGTAGAGCGTGATCGCCGTCTGGATCCCGGTGACGTCGGTGCCCACATCCTCGGCGACCGTGACGATCGCGACGTTCATGACCGACGTGTCGAGCGTCATCAAGAACTGCCCGGCCGCGAGTGTCAGAAGGACGATCGGCATCGATCGGTCCGAGGCTGCCGCGCCGGTCACGGCCGCGCATCACCTAATCGAGGTGAAGGGGCGGCGTCAGGGTCGGACGGTCACCTGGCGGGCATCCGCGAGCACCAGGGACAGCGCGTCGGTCGCCCGTCCGAAGCTCGCGAGGTGCGTCAGCTCATCGGTGAGCGGCGCGAGCGTCTCGGGCTGCGCCACCATGTGCGCTGCCAGATAGCCGGCCACCTGGGACGGCGTGCCGGCGAAGATCGCGGGGAGCGGTTCATCGCCGGCGAGTCGGGGGGCACGTGAGCCGACATGGGCACGAGCGAAGACGTCCATGTCACTGGTATCGGCGCATCGGCGTCATCTGCTGAGTGATCGGGTCACTGTGCGGCCGGCTCGAGATGGCGGTCGACCGGTTGACGGCCGGAGCCGCGCAACTGCTGGGCGCGGCCCCGGCCGGCGGAGCGGTCTGGCCTGCGAGGCCGGTCGGCTCGCTAGGCGAGCTGGGTGACGACCGACTTCGTCTCGAGGTAGTTGTCGAGCGCGTTGTGGCCCATCTCGCGGCCCCAACCCGACTCCTTGTAGCCGCCGAACGGCATCGCGGCGTCGAACACGCTGTAGCAGTTGATCCACACCGTGCCGGCCCGCAGACGGTGCGCGGTCCGGTGCGCCTTGCTGATGTCGCGCGTCCACACCCCGGCGGCGAGGCCGAAGCTGGTCTCGTTGCCGGTGCCGACGATGTCGTCCTCGGAGCTGAACGGGATCGCGCACACGACGGGGCCGAAGATCTCCTCGCGGACGACCTTCATGTCGGGCGTGGTGTCGGTGAGCACGGTCGGCTGGACGAAGTACCCGTGGTCGCCGACACGGCTTCCGCCGGTCGACGCGTGCGCGCCGGCATCGACGCCGGAGGACATGTAGCCGAGGACCTTGTCGAACTGCTCCTCGGAGATCAGCGGGCCCATCTGCGTGCCGGCGTCCGTGCCCGGGCCGACCGTGATCTTCTCCGCCTCGTCGCTGATGCCCGAGACGACCTCGTCGAAGACGTCCTTCTCGATGTACAGGCGCGAGCCCGCGTTGCAGCACTGGCCCTGGTTGAAGAAGATCCCGTTGGCGGCGCCGGGGATCGAGACCTCGAGGTCGGCGTCCTTGTACAGGACCTGCGGGCTCTTGCCGCCGAGCTCGAGCGTGACCTTCTTGAGGTTGCCCGCCGCGGCCTGCACGATGTGCCGGCCGACCTCGGTCGAGCCGGTGAACGCGACCTTGTCGACCGCGTCGTTGGCGGCGAGTGCCGCTCCGGCGTCGCCGAAGCCGGTCACGATGTTGACGACCCCTGCGGGCAGCCCGGCCTCCTGCATGAGCTCACCGAGGCGCAGCGCCGACAGCGGCGTCTGCTCCGCGGGCTTCAGCACCACGGTCACGCCGGCCGCCAGGGCCGGGCCGAGCTTCCACGCGGCCATGAGCAGCGGGAAGTTCCACGGGATGATCTGGCCGACGACCCCGACCGGCTCCTTGCGCGTGTAGGCCAGGAACTCCGACCCGGGCGCGGTGAGCGCGGAGATCGGGACCGTGTTGCCCTCGATCTTCGTCGCCCAGCCCGACATGTAGTGGAAGAGATCGGCGGCGAGCGTGACGTCCGCGGCCTTCGCGATCGCGAGCGGCTTGCCGTTGTCGAGGGTCTCGAGCAGGGCGAGCTCGTCGGCGTGCTCGAGGATCAGGTCGCCGATGCGGTGGATGATCCGGCCGCGCTCCGAGGGCGTCATCCGGCGCCAGTCCGAGCGCTCGTCGTCGAAGCACCGGCGCGCGGCGGCGACGGCGAGATCGACGTCCGCGGCCTCGCCGTGGGCGACCGAGCCGAGGCGCTGCTCCGTCGCGGGATCGAAGGTCTCGAACGTCTTGCCCGAGACCGCCTCCACCCAATTGCCGTCGATGAGGAGCTTGCCCGTCTTGCCGACGACGTCCTGAACCCGAGGATCGAGCTCTGCAACAGTCATATGTGATCCCGTCCAACCCTGAGGTCGACCCTCGAAAGGGCCGCACGGGGTTTGCGGCGATGGTTGGAGAACCAGACGAGGCGCTGCGGGACAGGCCGTAGAACGAAGGGCCGGCCGAGCCGCGTCAAACTGAGGCTCCCGAACCACCAACCCTACTGCACGCCGTCGTGCTTCGTGTCCCGCAAACGGCTCAGGGCACCGACCGCAGGCGCCGCGCGCGGCGGCTGGACCGCGGTGGCCTCCGCTTCACGGGCCGGTCGATCGTGTCCGGGGGCTCGGCTGTCGGGCCCCACTCGCCGTCTGCCTCGGGTCGGATCGTGGTGCCGTGTTCGACCCAGTGCAGCCACTGCTCGCGGGCTGCCAGCTCGGCGGTGGCCACTCCGACCTGATCGCCCATGGCCGACTCGGCGGGCGTTCGCCGGGCATCGGCCTGGTCGTGCTCGGCGCGCCACAGCGCCTCGCGGGCCGCACAGAGTCGCACTGTCGCGGTCGCCCGGGTCGCTGTGCGCCTGGTCGCGGTCTCGAAGACCGACATCGCTGCCTCCTGTCCCTCTCGGAACGGTGTTCGCGCGAAGGCAGAGGAACCAGAACCCAGGGCGAAGCCTCTTCCGAGTGTACGCCTCTGCCGGATCCGCGACGCCGCGTCGGGCGCCGCGACGTGCCGGCGCCTTCGCGCCCGGTCAGGCGCGTGGCCGCTGTTCGGCGTCGTGGTGATGGCCGGGCGGAGAGGAGGCGACCGGTCGGAGTTCGTCGGGCAGGAACGGGAGGTCGAGCAGGCTGAGCTTGACCTGGTTGCGGCGTTGGTAGCGATCGGAGTCCAGGCGCACGACCTTGGCGGCGTCGGGCCGCAGGCGCAGATCGATGTGTTCTCCGGGGGCGATTCGGCCGTGGACGCTCCCGTCGATCTCGAGCGCGGGCGGCCCGCTCCGCGGGAGCACTTCCAGGCGCAGCGGCTCGTCGGCCGATACGACGAGCGCGCGGCTGATGCCGGACATCGGCGCCGCGGCGGAGATCACGACCGCCTCCAGCGCCGGCGACACCAGCGGCCCGCCCGCGGCGTAGGAATACGCCGAGGAACCCAGCGGGGTGGCGACGATCACCGCGTCGGCGCGGTAGCGACCGTGACCGCGCCCGCTGATGCTCAACGCGGCGCGGACGGCGCCGTCGCCGGGGACGCGCGCGAGCGCCACGTCATTGAAGGCGACCCAACTGCCGCGCGGCCCGCCGACCTCGAGGCCGTGATGGATCTCGATCGTGAAATCGCCGCTATCCAGCCGGTCGAGCGCGGCGGGCAGCTCATCGTGCCCGACCTCGACGAGGAATCCGAGGTCACCGAGGTTGACGCCCAGGACCGGGACGGGGCGGGCGGCGGCAAGGCGGAGCGCGCCGAGCATCGTCCCGTCGCCGCCGAGACTCACGATCGCGTTCACGGTCGCGGCGAGCTCGTCGGGCGCAGCCGCCTGCACGCCCTCGGGGCAGCGCGCCGCGTCCTCGGGCCGCGCGAGGACCCGGGCGCCATGCGATCGCGCCCACGCGACAACGGTCTCGACCGGCGCACGGCAGTCGCGCCCAGGATGCAGGACGAGCCCGAGGCGACGCGCCGAGTGCGCCGCGGACGTCACGCCCGAACCGACGTCATCGACAGCGATCGCCGAGGGCTGGTGGTGGAACGCCGGTATCGATGCATCGGATGCTCCCTGCTGGCTGCATTGTCCCGCGCGCGACGAGGGGGCCGGCGCTGATCCTCCTCCCAGGACGATGACCTCTGTACGCCCCGTTTCCGGCGGGGCTGTCAGGGGATTCGAGGGAGGCCCATGCATGCGGCCCCACCACACGGCTCCGACCCGCGCCCGACAGGCGGCGACGGTCTCACGCGGGCAACTCTTGACAAGCCCGGATCGCGCCCGGGCTAAAGGGAGGCCGCCTCGATGCCGATAACTGCCTGAAGCAGTCACACGCAGCGTCCCGGCCTGTGCGCCGAGGCCGACAGCGCGTCTGCGCCGCACCTCAAAGGTGCTCCGCCTACGGGTTACTCCGCCGCCCGCGACCTGTTCGCCGAGCGGCTCGGATCGCACTCCGCGACCGCTGCATCCGTCGCAAATCCCCGGAAAGGGGGCCCCTCATGAAGACACTCAAGGCGGCAGGCGCGCTGGTATTGCTCGCGCTTGCCCTTCCGAGCGCAGCGCTCGCACACACGGGTTCGGCGACCGTTTCGTGCACCGCCGCCGATTTTCACTTCTCCAACTTCCTGGCGGGCGTGAACACCGTCCACTACAACGTCACGGTCGACAACGTGGCCGTCGCCCATGGCGACTTCGCGCTCGACCAGTCCAGCGGCACGGGCAATCTCAGCGTCCCGCTGACCGTCTACGGCAGCCACACCGTCCGCGCCTACGCATGGTGGGGCCCGACCGGCACCGTCAACGGGCACACCGGCGGCAGCGACACGGCGCCGATGGCCGTCCAGCCGCTGTCGTGCATGGCCGCCCCTGCGACCCCGGCACCCGCACCGGCCGCCGTTGCCCCGGCGCCCGCCGCTCAGCCGGCACCCGCGGGTGCCGTCCAGGGCGTGAAGGTGACGTCGCCGGCGCGGACCGCTCGTCTCGGCGCCCGGTCCGTCTGCTCGACCAAGGTGGTGCGCGTCACCGTCGCCGGACGCCAGATGCGCGACATCGCCTTCTCGATCAACGGGCGCCACGCCCGGACCGTCACCGTCCGCAGCGGACAACGCTCGGTGCAGACATCGCTCCCGATGCGCAACCGCCGCGCGTCCCAGGTCATCACGGCCCACGTGCGCTTCCGCAACGGGGCGAAGGCAAGGAACCTGAGCGCCCGCGCGACCCGCTGCGCGCAGGTGGCCGTCGCGCCGCAGTTCACCGGGTAGCGGGAGCCGGAGCGTCGCCCAGAGCATCTTGAACCAGGTCGGCCGGGCCTTCGCCCGGCCGACCTTCGTGCTGTCGAGGCGCGGGTGAACGAGTGCAGCGCCGAGACTCGCACCTCGACGCTGCTTGCTGTTCAGGTCACCGGTTGCCGGCTCCGTGCCGGTCCGGCGCTCAGTCGCGGTTCTCGCCGGCAGCGCGCTGTGCGTCGTCGCGCGTCGCGAAGCTGTCGCACGATGTGGCGAGGCCTCGACCGTCGCTCGCGCACAGGCGCCAGCGGTGGCGCCCGGAGTTCTCCTCGTAGACGTCGAAGCGCAATGCTCCCGTCCACGGGCTCGAGTCCGTCTGCGTGCCGTCGAGTGTGCTCGCGGCCTTACGTCCCGGGGTGGCCATTTCGGCCGCCTCTCTGCCCTCTGAGTTCGAATGAGCCGCTCGGGAAGCGAGAGGAGCGGGGCCCACAGAGCGCAACCACCACTGTAGCGCTCGGTTGCGCGCACGCGATCCCCGGAGGGCGACTGACGGTCCTCGGCGGACGGTCGGGACCCGGCCGTTCGTGCGCTAGCGTCATGGTGGGCAGATTGCGCTGGCCGCCGCGGTGAGATGGGTCGCGGCCAGGGCGCCTGACCTCGCGCCGCCGCAGCTTCGGCGTTACTCCCCCGGGCCCGAGGCCCGGGAAATCACACGAGAGAACGGGGATGACTCCATGAGTCAGTCCGAACAGAAGATCGTGCAGTACCTCAACGAGGCGCATGCCACCGAGGTCGGGCTGGTGCGCGTGCTCCAGTCGCAGATCGCGATGTCGCCGCGCGGCCGCTATCGCACGGGGCTCGAGAAGCACCTGCGCGAGACGGAGGCGCACGCCGAGCGCGTCCAGGCGCGCCTGCGCGAGCTCTCGCAGCCGCGCGCCAATCCGCTGCTGGCCGGCATCGGCCTCGCGGAGGCGGCGGTGAGCCAGACGTTGGCGCTCTGGAAGACGCCGCTCGATCTCCTGCGTGGCGCCAGCGGTGAGGAGAAGGTGCTCAAGAACGCCAAGGACGCGTGCGCCACCGAGGCGCTCGAGATCGCGACCTACACGGCGCTGGAGCATCTCGCCCAGGCGGTCGGCGACGACGCGACGGCCAAGCTCGCGGCGTCGATCCGCGCCGACGAGGAGCGGATGCTCGCGTTCGTCGTGGCCGAGCTCCCGAAGCTGGCCGAGGCGGTCGTGCGCGCCGAGATCGACGGACGCCCGTCCTTCGACGTCGCCGAGACCGGCGCGGCCGACGCGGTCCGTGAGACCGCCGACGAGGCCAAGCGCGTCGCCCGCCGCGCGACGTCCACCGCCCGGCGCCCGGCGCGCCAGACCCGCGGTGCGTCGACCGCGCGAGCGGCCTCGACGCCCCGGAGCGCGGCGCCCGCCGCCGACGACCTGCCGATCGTCGGCTACGGCGACCTGACCGCGGACGACATCAGCGGCAAGCTCCGCGAGTTGTCGCAGGCCGAGCTCGTCACGGTCGACGCCTACGAGCGCGCGAACGAGAAGCGCTCGACGGTCCTCACGCGGATCACGGCCCTGCGGGGCGACGAGCCCTGGCCCGGCTATGACGACCTCACGGTCGACGAGGTCCGCGCCGCCGTCGGCGACGACGACGAGCGCGCGAACGCCGTGCGCACCTACGAGCGCGCGCACAAGAACCGCGCCGGCGTCCTGACCGCCGTCGAGCGCGAGCTCTCCAACGCGTAGTTCCGGTCGATCCACCCGACCGCGACGGGCCGAGCGGTCAGGGACGCCGCAGCAGGCAGACGGCGAGGTCGTCGGAGACCTCGTCGGCATGCTCGACGACACGGTCGAGCAGCTCCGCGCCGTCGGGGCGGCCGTGATCGAGGAGCGCGACGAGCGTCTCGCGGCCCAGCAGGGCGCCGTCGCGGCGGGCCTCGATCAGGCCGTCGGTGAACAGGCAGACCGTGCTTCCGGGATCGAGCGTGAGCTCGCATCCCTCGGGCCGGATGCCCAGGCCGGCTCCGACCGGCGGGGCGACGGGCTCCGCATCGGGGTCGTGCGAGATGCCGAGGACGACAGGCGCGTGATGGCCGGCCTTCGCGTAGCGCAGCGTGTGGGCCTCGTGGTCGTACACCGCCGCGATCACGGTCGCGTAGCGCCCGTCCAGGTCCGAGCGCAGCGTCTCGTCGGTCCGGGCGAGGGCGTCGGCGGGGTCGTGGCCCGCCGCGAGGAAGGTCCGGACGGTGTAGCGGACGAGCGCGGCGTGGCGCAGCGCCTCGCGGCCGTGGCCGGAGACATCGCCGAGCAGCAGGCCGGTCTGCGACGGGCCGAGCGCGATGACGTCGTAGAAGTCGCCGCCCGCGGCCGGTCCGGCGGCGGGCCGGTAGGCGACCGAGACCTGCGCGTCGCCGGCGTGCGCGGGCACGGGCGCGAGCAGCGCGGTCTGCAGCAGCCCGACGTCGTCGAGCAGTGACGCCCTCTGGACGCCGAGCGCGCGGGCGCGGCGGGCGGCGAGGTAGGCGTTGACCGCCATCAGCATGGCGATCAACGCGAAGCCGAGGAAGATGCCGAGCACCCAGCGCGGGAGCGCGTCGACGATGTCGCCGACCGCTCCGGGCAGCCGCGACCGCGACGTCGGGCGGGCATGGGCGACCGCAGGCAGCTCCTGCCGCGCCGGCGGCGGGCCGGCACGAGGTCCGGGCGCCGGGCCGACGGCGTCCGGAGCGGCGGCGCGGCGGCGTAGGGCGATCGGGGCCCGGGCGCGCGGGCGAGCGCCCGCGGATCCACCGGCGCGCTGCGTGGACCGACGGGCGCGGCGACCGACCCGGGCCGCAGTCGGCTGCCGCGGGGCGGTCGACGTCACCGCACGCCGTGCCGGAGCAGGCGTCGCCGCCGCGGTGGACACGGGCGTCGATGTCTGCGCGGTCGTCGTCGCGCGGGCGGCGGCCGGCGGCGCCGCCGGCCGCGGCGAGGCCGGCGCGGGCCCGGGAGGCGCCTCGATCGGGGGAGGCTCGACGGGCGGGGCCTCGACCGGCGCGACCGTGACCGGTGGGGTGCTGATGGCCGGCGTCGTGACCGACGGCACGTGGACCGCCGGGGTGCTCACCAGCGGCGTGCGGACCGAGGGCACGTCGATCGGCGGGGTGCTGATCGAGGGCACCGTGACCGACGGGACCGTGATCGGCCCGAGGTGCACGGGCGGGGTGCCGGCGGGCCGATCGGCCGCGGCGGCGGTCGCGGGCACGAGCGCACCGGCCGACAGGAGTGCGACGGAGACGGTCCGCAACGTCCGGGCGGCGCGCGGCGGCCGGCCGGCCGGTGCGGCGGCGGTCGCGGTGGTGTTCAGGTCGGCACCCAGGACGGACACGATCAGGTCCGGAAACACGCACCGTCGGGCGAGCGCCCTCCGGTGGCTATCCCACTCATCGGCGCGCCGGGCCGGATTGTTGAGCGTTGCTGTGGCGGCGGGTCGGATGTCGGACACCCCGCCGCGCCGCGCCGACTCCTCCGTGACCAGCCTCGCGCCTCGCGGCCGGCGGCTCAGTCCACGGCCTCGTGGA
>CAWBIM010000003.1:0-852920 GCA_963788935.1 uncultured Actinomycetes bacterium
CCTCCGCGAGGGCGGCGTCGAGCGCCGCGATCTGCTCGGGCGTGTTGCTGCCGTCCTCGTCGGCGTGGCCGAAGTAGACCTCGGCGTCGAGCGCCCCGGCCTAGCGGTGCGGGCTCGCCTCGTCGTCGGTCACGAGGCCGCCGCCGTGGAAGCCCGCGAGCGCCGCGACGCGCGCCGGGTGGGCCGCGGCGATCCGCAGGCCGATCCGCGTGCCCATGCAGTAGCCGGTGACCCCGACCCCGTCGTCGGCCACCTTCGCGAGCTCGTCGAGGTACGCCGCGCCGTCGGCCGCGGTGCGCTCGGGCGTCAGCTCGGCCATCAACGGCCGGACGCCCTGGAAGAACTCCTCGCGCGCACCCTCCTGGCGCATGTCCGGGAACGCGAGCACGGGCGCTCGGCCCGCGCGGTAGAAGAGGTTCGGGGCGAGCACCGCGTACCCCCGCGCGGCGATCCGGTCGGCCATATCCTCGATGCGCGGGCGCAGCCCGAAGGCGTCCATGAGGAAGAGCACGCCGGGGTGCCGGTCGCCCTCGTCGGGGCGCGTGAGGTAGGCGTCGGCGACGCCGTCCGCCGTCTGGATCTTGAGGTTCGCGGTGCGCATGGCGCGGAAGACTGTCACCCGGCGGCGCGGGCGCGCGTCACAGGTGGTGCAGGTACTCGGCCACGTCCCAGTCCGAGACCCAGGCTTGGTGGCGATCGCTCTCGGACCGCTTGACCGCCAGGAAGGTCGCGACGATCTCCGGGCCGAGCGCGGCACGGATCACGGCGTCGGCCTCGAGCGCGTCGAGCGCCTCGTCGAGGGTGCGGGGCAACGGGGTGCCGATGACGTCGGCCGCGGCGCGGTAGGCGTCGCCCGCCACGGGCGGCGGCGGGGCGAGCGACCGCCGGATCCCGTCGGCCCCCGCCGCGAGCACGGCCGCGATCGCGAGGTACGGGTTCGCCGCGCCGTCGCCCGCCCGGACCTCGACGCGCGTCCCGGCGCCGCGCTCGGGCGGGACGCGGACGAACGTCGTCCGGTTGTCCCAGCCCCAGTTCGCGTGCGTCGGCGCGAGCGCGTCGGGTCGCAGGCGGCGGTAGACATTCACGGTCGGGGCGAGCAGCGCGGTCAGCGCCGGGGCGTGGGCGAGCAGGCCGGCGGTGAAGGCGCCCAGGACGGGCGCGACACCGTGCGGCCGGTCGGGGGCGTCGAACGCGTTGCGCCCGTCGTCGTCTTCGGGCGGGATGTGCAGGTGGCCGCCCGAGCCGCCCTGGTCGTCGAACGGCTTGCCCATGAACGTCGCGACGAGGCCGGGCTGCGCGGCCATGTCCTTGACGGCGGCCTTGAGGCGGAAGGCGCGGTCGGCGGCGGTGAGCGCGCCGGCGTGGCGCAGGTTGATCTCGTACTGGCCGGCCATGAACTCGTGGCTGACCGCGGAGGCCTCGAGCCCGATCTGCGCCAGTGCCTCGGTCATCGCGCGCACGAGGCCACCCGGGTCGGCCTGCGGGCCGACCGCGTAGACCATGCTCGGCCGGTCGACGCGACGGCGGATCCCGCCCGGCGCGGAGGGGTCGCGCTCGACGAGGAAGAACTCGAGCTCGGGGCCGACGACCGGCGCGAGGCCGAGATCGGTCGGCCCGCCCGCGGCCCGGCGGACGGCGCCGCGCGGGTCGGCGACCGGCGGCCCGCCCGAGGTCGGCTCGACGTCGGCCAGGCACGCCGCCACACCCGGCTCCCACGGCAGCGTGACCATCGTGGCGAGGTCCGGCCGGACGACGAGGTCGGGGTAGCCCGCCTGCCCGCCGACGACCGGCGTGTGGCGCAGGTCGGTGCCCATGACCGCAGCGCAGAAGGACAGGCCGTGCTCGAGCACGTGGTCGAACGCGCCGATCGGCACGTCCTTGCCGCGGGCGATCCCGTGGAGATCGGGGTAGAGCACACGGATCGTCGTGACGGGCGGGCCGTCCGGCGCGGGCGCGGGGATCGCGCGCGCGGCGTCGGTGCGGGTGGGGTCGGTCGGCACGGTGCTCCTCGCCGGCGCGGGGCGCGCTAGCGGTGTTCGGCCGGTGCCGTGCGCTCGGCGGGCCCACCGGCGCGGGGGAACATCGGCACCGTCTCCGCGCCGTCACCCTCGGGCACGCGCGGAGCGCCGACCATGTGGTCGACGACCATGTTCTGGAAGCGATGGACCGGCTCCTCGAAGCGGTAGCAGAGCCGTCCGCCGGGAAACGGCGTCGTGTCGAGCCCGGCCTGCACGCGCTCGACGATCCCGATGTCCTCGCGGTTGACGGCGTCCCAGAAGGCCATCAGGCCGTCGATGCTGCGCTCCTGCTCGGGACCCGAGCCCTGCTCGGGGTGGGTGAACAGGTACGTCGTCTCGAGCGTCAGCCGCGGGCTCGCCGGCCGCGCGTGCATGACGAAGAGGTGGTTGGGCAGCACGTTGATCGCGACGTTCGGGAACAGCCAGACGAACCGCGCGCTGCACAGCGTCGTCTTCGCTCAGCCCCGAGATCGGCTCGAGGCCGCTCCCCCAGCCGCCCTCGTCGGTGTCCTCGGCGATCGGCGACGTGCAGAACCCGGCGTACATGCCGGGCCCTTGCCAGCGGTGGTGGGCCTCGATCGGCGAGACCTTCACGAGCCCCGGATGAACCCAGGGCAGGTGGTAGTACTCCATGAAGTTCTCGCCGACGAGCTTGTAGTTCGCGGCGATCTCGTACTCCGCCGTGCGCGCGATCTCCCACTCGTCGAGGCGGTAGCCGGCCGTCCGCTCGGGCAGGTCGCCGAGGTGCGTGTGGAGCGGCGCGGGGTCGGCGCCGACGTTGACGAACACGAGCGGGCCCCAGGCGTCGACGGCGACCGGCAGCAGGCCGTGGTCGCTGCGGTCGAACGCCCGCACGCCGTCCATCTCGAACGCCGCCTGCTGGTCGGCCGGGATGTCGGAGCCGGTGAACAGCGGCGTCCCGACGCACGCGCCGTCATGGTCGTAGGCCCAGCTGTGGTACGGGCAGCGGATGAAGCGCCCGACGCGCCGCTCGTCGGCGGTCAGGAGCCGCGTGCCGCGGTGGCGGCAGACGTTGTAGAAGGCCCGCAGGCGGCCGTCGCGGTGGCGCACGACGAACACCGAGCGGCCGCCGACCTCGGCCACGAGGATGTCGCCCGGCTCGCGCACCTGCGCCACGCAGCCGGCGACGACCCACCCCGCCGCGAAGACCCGTTCGCGCTCGATCGCGAAGAACGCGTCGGAGGTGTAGGCGTCGGGCAGCAGCGTCTGGGCGAGGTCGACCGGACGCCGCGTCGCCGCGTAGGTCTCCTCGCGTGTGTAGGCGTCGGCCCCGTTGTCGCTCGCGTGGTTCATCGCGCCTCCTCGGAGCGGCATCTTCGCAGGCGGTTCCGGCGGCCGGGGCCCTCAACGTCAAGAGGCCCCGGAGGGCCTCTCGCCGGGTGCCGCCGTACTTGGGGGTGACGGCCGCACCTGCGGTCGTCCGTGCCCGCTTGGCCATGAGTACCCAGCAATCACGCGCAATCATGTGCTTCGCCCGTGTCCCGAGGCGGACGTACGGGACGCGCTGCACACGCGCGAGCTCGGCGTGAGCCGCTTCACGTACTTGGTCGGCCGTCGCCCGATCGACCCGGCCACCTGAGCGGCGACGGCCGCGGCCGGACAGGTGCAGGTCTCCGTGCGGGCCGTGATCCGCGCCCGACGGTGGCGAACGAGGGGCACACGCGCATAGCATCGTCAGATGACTGACATGGCCTCGCAGCCGCGGGCGTCGTCGGCCGAGGACGGGATGCTCGACGTGATCACCCCCGACGAGCTCATCCCGAAGCCGCGCGAGTTCGTCCTCCGCAACGGGCCGCCGGACACGATCGCCGACTGGAAGGCGCTCGCCAACAGCCTTCTGACCGACCAGTCGTGCGCATTCCACCGCAACCTGGAGATCTCGTCGCGCTACGCCTGGGTCTACAAGTTCCTGCCCGCGTACCTGAAGTGGGCCGGGATGGCGGCGTTCGCGTCGCACCACGTCCGGATCGCGCTCTTTCCGTTCCGGCTCGACACCGATCGCACCGGCTACGTCGACATCCCGCACAGCCTGCGCCGCCAGAGAGCGCTGCTGATGCAGGACGTGAACACGATCCGCGAGACGAACAACGCGATCTTCGACGACATCTTCTGGGTGCACCTCGCGTACGGCACCGCCGACGACGGGATGGAACGTCTCCGCGCGCTCCTGAGCGCGGAGCCCCACTACGCCGCCGTCGTCGCCGGCTTCGAGGCCATCGACCGAGGACGTCGTGTCCTGGAGGACGCGACGGCGTCCGCGGAGGCTCGACGGGCGGCCGAGGATCTCATCTGGGCCGGCAACGTCCAACTCCTCGAGCACGAGCAGCGCGCCTTGGTGCAACCCAACCTCGATCGCCTCTCGTGCGCGTTCGCCCGGCTCTTCTCGATCGGCTCGGCCCTGACCTTCGAGGTGCGTGGCGTGCGCCACGAGGCCGCGTATTTCACCTCGTTCTACCTCTACTCGCTCACGCGAGGGATCCCGCAGGCCCTGCAGGAGCACGCGTGGCCGAGGATCACGCGCTTCGACGACCGCTGGCGTTGGGTCGTGACGAGCATCGTCCCCCGCTTCCGGAGGTTCGATGCCGACACGAGCCTGGCCGAGACCAGCCTGCACCGCATCTTCGACGAAGCGCGCGACTACGCGTCGAACCCCTGCGTCGTCCCGCGTTCACCGCAGCCGAACGGGCCCGCGCCGAACGACGAGCACCGGCGACCCATGGCGACCTCGCTCGACTAGATCGCGGTCGCGGCGGTCCTCGCGATCGGGGCGCCGGGATTGAAGGGACTCCGATCGGGGCGCCGGGATTTGAACCCGGGACCTCCTGCTCCCAAAGCAGGCGCGCTACCAGGCTGCGCCACGCCCCGTCACTCCAGAAAGGTACGGGGTCGCACGGGTCGGCAGGCCACGCTTCGGTAGGGTCGGTCGCCGCCATGGCCGACGTCCAGCCGCTCCGTGCCCTGCACTACGACCCGGCGAAGGTGGGGTCGCTCCAGGCGGTCGCCGCCCCGCCGTACGACGTGATCGACCCCGAGCAGCGGGCCGAGCTCGCGGGGCGCTCGCCCTACAACGTGGTCGCGATCGACCTGCCCGAGGCCGAGACCGAGGGCGGCGACCCCTACGCGCACGCGGCCGAGCTGCTCGAGCGCTGGCAGGCCGAGGGCGCGATCGTCCGTGACGAGGAGCCCGCGATCTGGGCGCTCGTGCAGGACTACACGGGCCCGGACGGCGTCCGGCACACCCGCCGCGGGCTGTTCGCCCGGGTCCGGGTCGAGGACTACGGCCCCGGCCGGATCCGCCCCCACGAGCGCACGCACCCGGGCCCGCGCGAGGACCGCCTGCGCCTGACGCGTGCGACGAAGGCGAACCTGTCGCCGATCTTCAGCCTGTATTCCGACCCCGCAGGCGCCGCGTGGGGCGCGGTCGAGGCGGCGACCGAGGCGGCGCCGTTCGGCGAGGTGACCGACGACCAGGGCACCGCGAACCGGCTCTGGCGGATCGACGACCCCGACGCGATCGCGACCGTCCAGCGGACGCTGGAGGACGCCGAGCTCCTCATCGCCGACGGCCACCACCGCTACGAGACCGCCCGCGTGTACGCCGACGAGGTCGGCGGCGAGGGCGAGCACCGCTACGTGCTCATGTGCCTCGTCGCGCTCGAGGACCCCGGCCTCACCGTCTTCCCCACCCACCGCCTCATCCGCGATACGACGTCGCAGACCCAGGAGGCGCTCGCGGGCACGCTGCGCGCGGACTTCGCCATCGATCAGATCGAACACGACGAGCTGCGCCCTCCCGATGGCGACGGGCCGCTCGAGATGGGCTACATCGACTCGTTCTTCAAGCGCGGATTCCGCCTCACGCTGAAGGACCAGGCGATCGCGGATGCCGCCCTCGACGACAAGCCCGAGCCCTACCGCCGGCTGGACACCGCGGTGCTCGAGGCGCTGGTCCTGAAGGGCCCGCTCGCGCTCACGGACGACGACATCGACCACATGCGCGGGCCTGGGCTACGCCCGCAGTGACGCAGAGGCGCTCGAGCTCGTCCTCTCCGGCGCCTACGACGCAGCGTTCTTCCTGCGTTCGACGCCCGTCAGCCAGGTGCAGGAGATCGCCGCGACGGGCATCAACATGCCACCGAAGACCACCTATTTCTACCCCAAGGTGCCTACCGGTCTGGTGTTCAATCCGCTGCTATAACAGCGGTAGACAATTCTGTCCAAACGCGTCAGCAACGAGGGCGTAACCATGAAGGCCACCGCGACCCGCGATAACGGGTTCCGCCACACCGTCAAGATCCGCAGCCACGAGCTGTCGGTCGACGAGCGCGCCGAGGTCGGTGGGACGGACACGGGGCCCGAGCCCCTCGAACTGTTGGCGGCGGCCCTCGCCTCGTGTACGGCCGTCACGATGGAGATGTACGCCCAGCGCAAGGGCTGGGACGTCGGCGGCGTCGAGGTCACCTGCGACTACACGCCCGCCGAGCGCGGCTGCCCCACCCGCTTCAACCTCGTCATGCGCTTCCCCGAGGGCCTCAGCGAGGACCATGTCGAGCGCCTGCGCATCATCGCGGCCAAGTGCCCGGTCCACCGCACGCTCGACGGCGAGGTCATGTTCGACGAGCGTGTCGAGCGCGTCACGCTCGCGCACTGAGGTCGCGCACCGGCTGCGCGCCGTCCTCCTCGACCCCGAGGAGGCGGCCGCGCTCGACGTGCACGGCCGCATCGACGCGGCGGTGCTCGTGCCGCTGTACCTCAAGGACGGCGACCTGCACGCCGTCTTCACCCGCCGGCGCGACGACCTGCGCCGCCACGCGGGCGAGATCTCGTTCCCCGGCGGCCGCCAGGACGACGACGAGTCCGACCTCCGCCGGACCGCGCTGCGCGAGTCCGAGGAGGAGATCGGGCTCGCGGCCGGCGACGTCGAGTTGATCGGCGCGCTCCAGCCGACGCCGACGATCGCCACGAACTACGCGGTGTATCCGTTCGTCGGGCTGATCGAGCCCGGGCGCCAATGGCGGCTGTCGGCGGCCGAGGTCGCCGAGGTGCTCGAGTTCCCCCTCCATCGCCTGCGCGCCGGGTACGCGCGGCGCCGGTTGCTGCGCCGCGGCGTCCCGTTCCGGACCGACGTCTACTGCGTCGACGAGCACCTCATCTGGGGCGCGACGGCACGGATCGTCGCGGACCTGCTCGAGCGGGTCCCCGAGGATCTGCAGTAGGCGACGGGCCGGGCGCGCCGGCCCGGCCGCCGCGCGGCGGGTGCCGGCCCGGCCGGCGTTGTCAGCTCTGCCCGGCGACCGTCGAGACGTACGTCGCGACCGCGTCGATCTGCGCGTCGCTCAGCTTGCCCTTGAACGCCGGCATCGGGCCGCCGCCGTTGTTCACCTGGCGGACGACCGTGGCCTTCGGCGGCTTGAGGTCGTCGAGGTTCGGCCCGACGGAGCCGGTCGCGCCCGCGTCCTTCAGCGTGTGGCAGCCCTTGCAGTTCTGGGTGAAGACCGTCTTGCCCTCGGCCGAGGCGTTCTCGGTCCCGCCCGCCGCCGTGCTCGTCGACGTGCTCGTTGAGGCCGAAGAGGACGACGAGCTGCTGGCGCCGCCGCCGTTGTCGTCCCCGCCGCAGGCCGCGAGTCCGAGGGCCAGCGCCGCGAGGACCGCGCACAGTCGAAGTCTGAACATGGCGCGGACCTTACCCCGGGACCCCCCGGCGAAGTCGCACCTGCTCTCGGCCGGACATCCCGGTGCGCCGGGGGGCGGTCCGTCGTCGCACCGCAACGAAGAGGGGCGGCCCGCAGGCCGCCCCTCGAGACACGATGCGCGGCCGCAGCCGCCCTACGCGACGTCCTTCTCGATCGGCACGTTGACGAGGTTGCCCCACTCCGTCCACGAGCCGTCGTAGTTGCGCACGTCGCCCTCGCCGAGCAGCTCGTGCAGCACGAACCAGGTGTGCGCCGAACGCTCGCCGATGCGGCAGTAGGCGATGATCCGCTCGCCGCTGAGGACGCCCTTGCCGCCGTAGAGGTCGCGCAGCTCGTCGGCGGACTTGAACGTCCCGTCCTCCTTGACGGCCTGCGCCCACGGGATCGACTTCGCGCCCGGGATGTGGCCGGCGCGCTGGGCGCCCTCCTGCTCGTAGCCCGCCATCGCGATCAGCTCGCCGGAGAACTCCTGCGGCGAGCGGACGTCGACGAGGACCTCGCTGTCGGTCAGCGCGGAGAGGACCTCGTCGCGCTTGGCGCGGATCGCGTCGTCGCCGGGCTGGGCGGTGAACGTCGCGGCCCCGTGGCTCGGGACGTCGGACGTCGTCTGGCGACCCTCGGAGATCCACTTCTCGCGCGGCCCGTTCATGAGCTTCACGTTGTCGTGGCCGTAGTACTTCAGGTACCAGTAGGTGTAGGCGGCGAACCAGTTGTTGCGATCGCCGTAGAGGACGATCGTGTGGTCGTTCGAGATCCCGCGGGACCCGAACAGCGCGCCGAACTCCTCCGGGCCGAGGAAGTCGCGCTTGACCTGGTCCTGGAGATCCTTCTTCCAGTCGAACCCGATCGCGCCGGGGATGTGGGCCTCGGCGTAGAGCGCCGGGTTCTCGTCCACCTCGACGATCCGGATCGAGTCGTCGTCCAAGTGCTGCTCGACCCAGTCGGTGTCGACGAGCACGTCCTTCGCGTAGTCAGCCATGGCGTGAGACCCTCCTGCTCAAGAGAGAGAAATGCAATCCGCTTTTACCGAATTCGAGTCTAGCGATCCGCCGGGCGCCGGCCGCGGTGTCGCCCGCCGGAGCGCCGGCGGTGTCGCGAGGCGAGCCTATCCGCCCCGCGCGAGCCCGGTCCGAGGCGGTCAGTCCGCCGCCGTGCGCGGCGCGGTGAGCACGGTGTCGATCGCGGCGCGGGCGGCGCGGACCCACGCCGCGCCGTCGTCGCGGCCGGTCTCGAGCAGCGCGTAGGGGATCTCGTTCGTGCGCCGCGCGTGACGGACCTCCTCGACCCCGGCCGCCAGGGCGTCCGCGCCGACAGGGCCCGCGGCCTCGTAGACGACGCCGCGCACGGTCGTGTCGGTCGTCTTGTCGAGCATCATCCGCAGCCGCGAGCCGTGCAGCGCCGCGACCTTCTCCGCCGGCCCCGTCGCGGTGCCGAGCAGCCAGAGCAGGACGGTCACGTTGTCGAGCGCGTAGCGGAGCGTGCCGACCACGTCGGGGTCGCCGGGGAAGCACTCGGCCCCGGCCGCCTCGATGCCCGCCCGCGCCTGCGGGCGGCGGGTCACGGCCCGGACCGCGTGCCCCTCGGCGACGAGCGCGCGCGTGAGATCCAGCCCGCGGCAGCCGCCGCCGACCATGAGGACCCTCACGCGCGCTTCCGCAGGTCCCGGAGGACGCGCTGGTCCTCGGCCAGGCGCTCGTGGACCTCCTCGTCGGTGATCTCGCCCTCCCCGCGGGCGCGACGGCGGGCGTTGATCGCCTCGCGCATCTGGTCGACGTCGTCGATCTCGTTCTGCACCTCGAGCTCGACGGAGCGGGTCGGGCGCCAGTCGAGCTGCTCGGCTCCCGACCCGGGATAGAACCGCCCCAGGAGGAGGACGACGACGAGCCCGCCCCCGACGATCGCGAGCATGATGAGCGCGAACGGGTCCACCGCGGCGCGAGTCTACGGGTGGGGCGACCGTTAGCGTTCGGCGCATGAGCGGGGCACCGAAGGTGATCGGCGTGGTCGGCGCGGGGACGATGGGATCCGGGATCGCGCAGCTCGGCGCGCTGTCCGGGGCGCGGACGCTGCTGTTCGACGCGGACGCCGGCGCCGTGGAGCGCGCCCTCGAGCGGATTCCACAGCACCTCGACCGCGGGGCCGAGCGCGGCCGCTGGAGCGCCGAGGACGCCGCCGGCGCGCGTGACCGGCTCGCGGGCGCGGGCGAGCTCGCCGACCTCGCCGAGTGCGAGCTGATCGTCGAAGCCGCCCCCGAGTCGCTCGACCTCAAGCGCGAGCTGTTCGGGTCCCTCTCGGAGATCGCGCCCTCCGCCGTCCTCGCCTCGAACACCTCGTCGATCCCGATCACCTCGATCGCGCCCGCCGCGGCCGACCCCTCGCGCGTCGTCGGGATGCACTTCTTCAACCCGCCGCCGCTGATGAAGCTCGTCGAGGTCATCGCCGGGCTCGAGTCGTCCGACGACGCGCTCGCGACCGCCCGTGCCGCCGGCGAGGCGATGGGCAAGCGCGTCATCGACGCTGCCGACGTCCCCGGGTTCCTCGTCAACCGCTGCAGTCGCCCGTTCGGCCTCGAGGCGCAGAAGCTGCTCGCCGAGCGTGCCGCCGACCTCGAGACGATCGACCGCATCTGCCGCCTCGAGGGCGGCTTCAAGATGGGCCCCTTCGAGCTGTCGGACCTCGTCGGCGTCGACGTCGGCTTCGAGATCGCGAAGTCGTTCTACGAGCTGAGCTTCGGCGAGCCGCGCTGGCGGCCGAACCCGCTCGTGGCGAAGCTCGTCGCGGCGGGCTATCACGGCCGCAAGAGCGGCCGCGGCTGGTACTCCTACGAGGACGGCCCGCACCGCCCGGACGACCCCGAGCCGCCGAAGCCGGGCGGCGGTGACGGGCGGCTCGTCGTGATCGCCGGGGACCTGCCGATCGCCGAGGACCTGCGCGGGCTCGCCGCGAGCGCCGGCTACGCCGCGGTCGAGCCGCTCGGCGCCGACGGCGACGTCCCATGGCTGGCCATCGACTGCGGCGCCGACCCCGAGGACCCGCCGCTCCAGGGCGGCCCGCTCGCGATGCTGTGCGCGGACGGCTCGCTCCACGCGCTGGACCCGAGCGGCGGCGCGGTCGGCTTCCACGCGCTCCCTCCGCTCGAGGGCGGCTCGCTCGTCGAGCTGACCCGCAGCGCCACGACGACCTCCGTCGCCGCCGAGCGCGCCGAGGCGTTCTTCGCCGGCCTCGGCCGCCACGTGGCGTGGGTCGAGGACGCGCCGGGGCTCGTGCTCGGGCGCATCGTCTGCCAGCTCGTCAACGAGGCCTGTTTCGCCGTCACCGAGGGCGTCGGCACGCCGGCGGACATCGACGACGGCATGAAGCTCGGGCTCAACTACCCGCGTGGGCCGTTCGGCTGGCTCGAGGCGATCGGCCCGACCCACGTGCTCGCGGTCCTCGACGCCCTGCGGATCGAGCTCGGCGAGGAGCGCTACCGGGCCGCTCCGATGCTGCGGCGCATGGCGATCGCGGAGTGACGGCCGGCGCCCGTGGATCTCACGGATCCCGCGGCTCCGGCGTCTGTTCATCGTGACCAACCCCCCGTTCCAGCGCTTCCTGGACGCCCACCGCGAGGACGTGTGGCGCTTCCTGGTCGCCGCCGTCGGCCGCGACGCCGCCGACGACTGCTTCCAGGAGACGTTCATGGCCGCCATGCGGGCGTATCCGAAGACGCGGATCGAGAACCCGCGTGCCTGGGTGCTGACGATCGCGCACCGCAAGACGCTCGACCACCACCGCGCCCGGGGACGCCGCGCCGTGCCGGTGGGCGCGGTCCCGGACGTCCCCGCGCCGCCCGACCCCGAGCCCGTCGACGACGGCGTCTGGGAGCGCGTGGCCGACCTCCCGCCCAAGCAGCGCGCGGCGCTGTTGCTGCGCTTCGCGGCCGACCTGTCGCACCGCGAGGTCGCGGCCGCGATGGGAACCTCGGAGGAGGCGGCGCGCCGCTCGGCACACGAGGGGCTCAAACGACTGCGAGAGGAACTCGCCGCATGAACGACCACCTCGCCCCACCCACCTTCGACCCGGCCGACGCGGCGGCCGCCGCCGCGCGCTTCACCGCCGCCGCGCCCGCCGACGTGTCCTACGCGCTCGTCGACTCCCCGCTCGGCCCGCTCGTGGCCGCGACGACCGAGCGCGGCCTCGCGTGCCTGTCCTACTCCGACCACGAGGGCGGCGTCGACGCGGTGCTCGACCGGATCGCGACGCGGATCTCGCCGCGCGTGCTCGAGCAGCCGGCACGGCTCGACGAGGTCCGTCGCGAGCTCGACGAGTACTTCGAGCAGCGCCGCCGGACCTTCGACCTGTCGATCGACTGGTCGCTCACCAGCCCGTTCGCCCGCAAGGTGCTGGCGGCGACGAAGGAGATCCCGTTCGGCGAGGTCTCGACCTACGCGCAGATGGCGGCCGAGGCCGGCAACCCGAAGGCGAGCCGCGCCGCCGGCAACGCGCTCGGAGCCAACCCCATGCCGATCGTCGTGCCATGCCATCGCGTGCTGCACACCGGCGGCAAGGGCATCGGCAACTACACCGGCGGTGTCCATCGCAAGGAGGCGCTGCTTCGGCTCGAGGGCGTGCTGCTCGGGTGACGGCCGCGCGGCGGCATAGGGTCCTCCGCCATGGACGCCTTCGAGACCGCCGACCTCGTCGCGGCGCAGGATCGCCCGGGCGAGCACACCTACGTCGACTTCCTGCGCAAGGAGATGCTGAGCCTCGGCCTGGCGATCTGGCCGGCCGGCGGCGAGGACACGCAGGAACCGCATCTCGAGGACGAGGTCTACGTCGTGATGTCGGGGCGCGGGAAGATCCGCGTCGCGGGCGAGGACCGAGACGTCTCGCCCGGATCGGTCGTCTACGTCGGCGCGCGGGTGGAGCATCGCTTCCACTCCGTCGAGGAGGACCTGCAGGTGCTCGTGTTCTGGGCGCCGCCGTACGGCTCGCGCTCGGGCGCGACGGCACCGGGCGAAGGCGCCGCGCACTGACCCGGCGAGGCGTCGGAGGAGCCGCTCAGCCATCGCCCGGGCGCGGGAACTGGGTGGCGAGGAATCGGTCCCACATGCCGTCGGTCAGCAGTGCGCGCTGGCCGATGAGCAGGCGCGCCGACGGCGTGACGCGGTAGCGGATCCTCGGCGACCGCGCCGTGATCGCGCGCTCGATCGTCCGCGCGACGGTCCCCGGCCCGCCGCCGAGGCGCGCGAGCGGCCCGCGCTCGTAGGCGCTCTTCGTCGAGCCGGCGATCGCCGCGTTGAACGTCGCGTACGGGCCGTCCGCCGGGGTCGCGGCCTGGATCGCGTTCGAGGCGGCGTCGGCGAAGCCGGTGCGGATGAGCCCGGGCTGCACGATGGCGACGGCGATCCCGAAGCCCGCCACCTCGAAGCGCAACGCGTCGCTGATGGCCTCGACCGCGTACTTCGTCGCGTGGTAGTGGCCGCCGCCCGGGAACGTGAAGTTCGCTCCCATCGAGGAGACGTTCACGATCCGCCCCGCCCGCCGCTCGCGCATGCCCGGGAGGACGAGCTGGCACATCCGCACGAGCCCGAAGACGTTCGTCTCGAACTGCCGGCGCACGTCGGCGATCGGGACCTCCTCGATCGCGCCCGACTGGCTGTAGCCGGCGTTGTTGACGAGCGCGTGCAGTGCCCCGTGCTCCGCGGTGACCGTTTCGACCGCGGTGCGCATCGAGTCCTCGTCGGTGACGTCGAGCGCGAGCAGGCGGCACCCGTGGGCCTCGAGATCGGCGATCGACGCGACGTCGCGCGCGGTGGCGTACACCGTGAACCCGTGACCCGCGAGGCGCTCGGCCGTCGCCCGCCCGATGCCGGAGGAACAGCCGGTGATGAGGACGCCCTGTGCCATGGTCGGCGACTCTAGGGCGGGCGGAGGACGGATCGGATCGAACATACGTTCCCGTCCGACGCGACCCGTACCTTCTTCGCCGTGGCCGACCGCCTCCCCCATCCGATCCCGTACCAGGGCAGCAAGCGCCTGCTCGCCGGGCGCATCCTCGGCGTGCTCGGGCCGCGCCGCTTCGGCACGGTCCACGAGCCGTTCGCGGGGTCGGCGGCGATCACGCTCGCCGCGGCCGCACGAGGCCTTGCGCGGCGGTTCGTGCTGGGCGACTCGCTCGCGCCGCTCGTCGCGTTGTGGGAGCGGATCGTCGCCGAGCCGGACGCGACGGCGGGGCGCTACCGGTCGGTCTGGGAGGCGCAGGCCGTCGAGGGGCCGGATGCGCACTACGCGCGCATCCGCGCGGAGTTCAACGCCGACCACGACCCGGTCAAGCTCCTCTACCTGCTCGCCCGCTGCGTGAAGAACGCCCCGCGCTTCGGGCGCGCGGGCGCGTTCAACCAGTCCGCCGACCATCGCCGAGCCGGGATGCGCCCGGAGCGGATGGAGGCGCAGATCGCGGGGGCGAGCGCCCTGCTCGCGGGCCGGCTCATGACCTTCGCCGGCGACGCGGAGGCCTGCATCGCCCGGGCGGGCCCCGACGACCTCGTCTACCTCGACCCGCCGTGGCAGGGGACGACCGAGGGCGCGGACGCCCGCTACCACCAGGGCTTCCCGCGCGCGCGGCTCGAGGCGCTGCTGGCCGGTCTCAACGGCCGCCGGGTTCCGTGGCTGCTCTCCTACGACGGGCGCAGTGGTGCGCGGACGTATGGGCCGCCGCTGGCGCCTGACCTCGTCGGCGCGCGGATCGAACTCGCCGCGGGCCGCTCGGCGCAGTCGACGCTCTCGGGCCGCGCCGAGGAGACGGTCGAGTCGCTGTACGTGGCGCCGGTGCTCGCACCTGATGCGGCGCACGCATCCGCGCGCGCCCGTCCCGCGGTTCGCCGAGTCGCCCCGGCCCGTGCGTCGCCGCCGGACCTGTCGCCCGCTGTGCCGCCCTAACGCGGCCGCGCGACCGTCGGTCCGCCCGGCTTGCCGGCCGCCGGGCGCGGCAGGACGGGGGTGACCTTCGGATACATGTATTGGTGCGTCGTCATTGCTCGTCCAGGACGCCGCGGGGCGTCGTCGATTGTGGTGTTCGTCGCCGTGCCCGCGCCCCCTGCGGCGCGGTCTGCGGTCGAACGTGGTGCGCAGCCGAGGGCGCGACCGGATCACCGCGGCGCCGGCGCCGGGCCGTGCGCCGGGGGAAGGATGGCGTCCGCGCCCGCCCCGCCGTCGTCGTCGCCTGCGGCCACCGCGGTCCGGGCGTCGTAGTGCCAGAAGCGCGGCAGGACGAGCACCAGCGCGGCGGTGCCGGCGACGCAGAGGACGCCGCCCGAGACGACCGACGCGCGGACGCCGGCGAGCGAGGCGACCGCGCCGGCCTCGGCACCGCCGAGGGTCGGGCCCGACGACCACGAGAGCATCTCGATGCCGGCGAGGCGGCCACGGAGGCTCGTCGGGATCGTCTCGTTCCACATCGTGCTGCGGAACAGGCCGCTGATCGAGTCCATCGCCCCGGCGACGGCAAGACATGCCAGCGCGAGCCAGAGCGCGTCGACGAGCCCGAACACGACGATCGCGACGCCCCAGCCGGCCGCCGCGACCGCGACCGCGCGACCGTGGCGGTGGACCCGCCGCGTCCAGCCGCTCGTGAGCGCGGCGACCGCCGCGCCGACCGCGGGCGCGGCGTACATGAGGCCGAGGACCTTCGCGCCGCCGTAGCCCTCGGCCAGCGCCGGGAAGAGCGCGAGCGGCATGCCGAAGAACATCGCGTTCATGTCCACGAGATAGGTGCCGAGCAGCTCCTGGCGCGAGCCGGCGTAGCGGACGCCCTCGACGACCGAGCGCCACGACGGCGGGGGCGCATCGGGTGCGGGCGGAGGGGTGCGCATCGCACGCAGCGCGGCGAGCGAGACGACGAACGTCGCGGCGTCGAGGCCGTAGGTGAGCTCGAGGCCGGCGAAGGCGATGAGCGCGCCCGCGAGCGCCGGGCCGGCGATCATCGCGAGGTTGCCGCTGAGGAAGTCGATCGCCGCCGACGCCTTGAGCTCGTCGCGCTCGACGAGCTGCGGGACGAGCGCGTCGAGCGGCGGCCGGCGCAGCGCCATGAAGCCGGCCATGAACGACGCGCAGACGTAGAGGACCGAGAGGTGCGGGTCGGCGAGCAGCGCGTTGCCGAGCAGCACGAGCGCGACGACCGCCGACCCGAGCTCGGACACCGCGACGAGGCGGCGGCGGTCGAACGCGTCGGCCATCGCCCCGCCGACGAGCGCGAGCACGAGGATCGGGGCGAACTCGGCGACGCCGAGCAGGCCGACGGCCAGCGACGAATGCGTGATCTGGAACGTCTGGAACGGGACGGCGACGAACGTCAGCTCCGAGCCGGCGAGCGACACGGTCTGGCCTCCGATGAGCAGCCGGTAGTCCCGGCGGCGGCGCAGCAGGCCGGCGTCGAGGGCGACCGCTCGCAACGCCCGGCGCAGGAACGAGGGCCGATCGGTCACGGCGTGGAAGGCTACGGCCATGGCACCCGTGTTCCTCATCGGCGGCGGCGCGGACCCCGACGCGGTGCGCGCCTCGCACGCAGCCCTTCGTGGCGGCCGCCGGGGGCGGGCCGATCGTCGTGTTCGTCCTCGACGAGGCCGAGCACACCGACGTCGACCGCTGGCTCGGGGCGCTGCGCCTCGCGGGCGCCGACGACGTCCGGGCCGTGGTCGTCTCACCCCGACGGCCACCGGCGGCCGGCGACGTCGACGGCGCCGCGGGCGTGTTCGTCGCGGGCGGCTGGACGCCCGGCTACCAGGAGGTGCTCGTCGCAGCGGGGACCGACTGGCTCCCGCGCGACCGCCCCTACGCCGGCTATTCGGCCGGCGCGGCCATCGCCGCGACCGACGCCATCGTCGGCGGCCACCGCCGCGACGACGGCCGCGACGTCGGGGCCGAGGAGGCGGGCGAAGACCTCGTGGCGCTGACCGTCCGCCCGGGACTCGGCCTCGTCCCCTTCGCGGTCGACGTCCACGCCACGCAGTGGGGCACGCTCACGCGCCTCGTCCACGCCGTCGACGCGGGCCTCGTCGCCGAGGGCTGGGCCGTGGACAACGGCACCGTGCTCGCCGCCGGCGACGGACCACCGCGGGTCGAGGGGCTCGGGAGCGCGTACCACGTGACCCGCGCGGACGCGCGCCTCGAGGTGGAGGTGGTGCGGGCGGCGCGACCGGGCTGACCCCGGCCGAGATGACACCGGGGCCGCGATTGCTCGCGGCCCCGGGTGGGTCAGCTGTCGATCGTGGCGCCTAGCTCTGCGTCGGGGCCCACTGCGCCTCGGCGAGGTCGCCCTCGGGCATCTCGGCGGGCGTGGGGACCTCCGGCGTGTCGCGCATGTACCACTCCGCGTCGAGCGCCGACTGGCAGCCCGAGCCCGCGGCGGTGACCGCCTGGCGGTAGGTGTGGTCGACGAGGTCGCCGGCGGCGAAGACGCCCGGGACGCCGGTGCGCGTCGAGCGGCCCTCGGTGATGACGTAGCCCTCGTCGTCCGTGCGGACCTGGCCCGCGACGATCTCCGACTGCGGCTCGTGGCCGATCGCGATGAAGGCGCCGCCGATCTCGAGGTCCATCGTCTCGCCGGTCTCGGCGTTGCGCAGCTTCGCGACCCGCTCGAACGGGCCGGAGCCGGCCTCGAAGGCCTCGACGACGTACGGGGTCAGGAACTCGATGTTGTCGGTCGAGCGCGCGCGCTCGAGCATGATCTTCGACGCGCGGAACTCGTCGCGACGGTGGATGACCGTCACCTTGGAGGAGAACTTCGAGAGGAAGATCGCCTCCTCCATCGCGCTGTCCCCGCCGCCGACGATGATCGTCGGCTTGTCCTTGAAGAAGGCGGCGTCGCAGGTGGCGCAGTAGGAGACGCCCGCGCCGCCGAGCTCCTCCTCGCCGGGGACGCAGAGCTTCTTGTGCTCGGCGCCCATCGCGAGGATGACGGTCCGCGCGCGGTACTCGTCGTCGCCGACCCAGACGGTGTGGATGCCGCCCGGCTCCGTCGCCAGGTCGAGCTTCGTCGCCTGGTCGGTGATGAAGCGGGTGCCGAAGCGCTCCGCCTGGGCGCGGAACTTGTCCATCATCTCCGGGCCCATCACGCCGTCGGGGAACCCGGGGTAGTTCTCGACGTCGGTCGTCTGCTGCAGCAGCCCGCCCCAGAAGAAGCCCTCGATCACCAGCGGGCGGAGGTTCGCCCGGGCGGTGTACAGCGCGGCCGTGTAGCCGGCCGGTCCGCTGCCCACGATGATGACGTTCTCGACCTCTTGGGTCACGCTTGCCTCGTTTCCGTTCACGTTCTCAGATACCACTTTACTTTGTGTAGTACCCGGTCCTTCTCCGACGTTACGCCTGTGCGACGGCGGCCGCGCCGCGGCCCCGGTCGTGCTCGTGCTCTTCCCGCCACCGAGCCACGGTACGCCGGAGCTGGAAGAAGGCAATCGCGCCCGGCACGGTCGGCAGCCAGAAGGCGAACGCGCGGTAGGTCAGCACGGCGACCACCGCGAGGCCGTCGTCGACGCCGAACCCGATGAACGCGCCGATCATGCCGCCGTCGACCCCGCCGACGCCGCCCGGGAGCGGCAGCAGGTTGCCGAGCATCCCGACGAGGAACCCCATCACGATGACCGCCCACGAGGGCGACTCGCCGAACGCGCGGAACGCGGCCCACAGCACGGCGATGTTGAAGAACCAGTAGGCGATCGACCCGAGGATCGCCGGGTCGCGGCGGCGCACGTGGTCGATCGAGTGGCGGACGCCCGCGGACATCGAGGCGGGCAGCGTCGCGAGCTTCGTCGCCAGGCGCGCGAGCCAGCCCCCGCGCCCGATCGCCTGGTCGACCCGGCGCTGGAGGTCGGTCGGGGTCAGCGCGAGCAGGAGCGTCAGGAGGATCGACACGCCCGCGAACACGGCGGGCACGACGGTCAGGCCGAACGGCGCCGGACCCGGGAAGATCCCGACGCGCAGGCCGATGCCCACGACCAGCATCCCGACCATGTAGACGACGTAGGTGAGGATGAGGAACACGATCGTTCGCTCGGCGACCGTGCGCCGCGGCATCCCCGAGCGGCGCATGGCCCAGGCCGTCAGCGCGATCCCGCCCGCCCCGCCCGCGGCGAAGATCCGCGTCGCGGCGAGCGACGCCATCGTGATCTGGTAGCTCTCGCGCATCCCGATCCGCGCGCCGCCCTCGACGTACACGTAGCGGAACAGGACCACGTAGCCGCCGAAGGACAGGACCGAGAAGACGAGGGCGAGCGCGAGCCACCAGGGGTCGCCCTGCTCGATCCGCCGCCACGTCGCGTCCAGGCCGGCGATGCGCGGCAGGCCGTAGTAGAGGAGGGCGACGACGCCGAGGATGAGGAGCACGCCGAGGACGAACCGCCGGCGCGTCATCTGGACGCGCGGCATCTCCTCGTCGTCGTCGTGATCGTCCTCCGGCGAGGTGGGGTTCGGGACGTCGACCGGCGCGCGGCTCATGCGTGCGCCGCCCGTTCCAGGCGCTGCAGGACCCGCGAGAGCGCACGCGCGGCGGGCGCGACGCGCGGCGCTCCGCGCCGGATGCCCTCGGTGAGGGTCGCGCCGGCCACGAGGTCGATGACGTAGTGCTCGCCGAGGTAGACGAGGGCGAAGCCGAGCGTGATCGCGTACGTCCAGCCGATCGCCCCCGGCACCGGGCCCGCCTCGCGCAGCAGATGCGCGGCCATCAGCGATGTCGCGAAGTGCAGGGAGGGCATGGCGGCGAGCGGGTTGCCTCCCAGCACATCGTAGAGCGGTCCCCAGGCGCTCTTCCAGAAGGCCTCGCCGTGCTCGCGCATCATCCGCCGCAGCACGACGCCGTCCTCTCCCAGCGCGCCGGTCTCGGCCGCGAACCACGGCGGGGCGGTCGGGATCGCCCAGTAGCCGATGACCCCGATGTCGAAGACGGCGTACATCCGCGCCGCGCCGCCCGGGAACAGGTGCGGCCGGCGCAGGAGCAGGAACGCGACCGTCGCGTGCGGGACGAGGAACCAGATCCAGTGCGACCAGACGAGCACCTGGTCGGCCCGGCCGATCGCCCCCGGCCGGGCGAGCGCCTGCTGCAGGCGCAGGCCGGGCAGCCGGCCGAGGCCGATGGCGCGGTCGGCCTTGACCGGATACGACACCCGCACGCGCGCGCGGAGCCGCTCCGGATCGTCGTTGGGCATCTGGTACGTCGCCACGTACGCCCACATCTGCAGGGTGCAGACCGCGACGTCCCGGGAGCGCGAGCGCGGCACCGCGACGCACAGGGCCAAGGGCGCGGCGGCGGCGGTGGCGGTCACCACCGGGGGCGGGATGCGGACTCGACGGCGGGCGAGCGGGACGGCCGCGCCCACGACCACCACCCCCCATGCGGCCACGCGGATGGCGCTCGACAGACGCACGGCGCGGCCAGTCTATAGACGCCCCTGGACCGCTCCGGTGCGCGGGGACGGCGGCGGGACGGCGGCGGGACGGCGGCGGCGCGGCGGCACGGGGCGGCGCGCGTGGCGGCGGCGGTGCAGGCCCACACGCCAAGAGCTAGTACAACGGGGACGTGCCCGAGCTTCACCCAGGCGACGTCTTCGCCGGCCACCGCGTCACCGGTGTCGCGGGCCGGGGCGGCATGGGAATCGTCTACCGGGCCGTGCAGCTCGACCTCGACCGGGCCGTCGCGCTGAAGCTCATCGCCGCGCAGCTGGCCGAGGACCAGACGTTCCGCGAGCGCTTCGTGCGCGAGTCCCGGCTCGCCGCGTCGATCGACCACCCGAACGTGATCCCGATCTACTACACGGGCGAGCACGAGGGCGAGCTGTACATCGCGATGCGCTACGTCGAGGGCAACGACCTGCGCACGCTCGTCCGCGCCGCGGGCCGCCTCGATCCCGGGCGCGCGGTGGCGATCGTCGCCCAGGTCGGCAACGCGCTGGACGCCGCGCACGAGCGCGGGATCGTGCACCGCGACGTCAAGCCCGCGAACGTGCTGCTCGGCGCCGGTGACCACGCGTACCTCACGGACTTCGGCCTCACCAAGCGCATCAGCTCCCAGAGCGGGAACACCCGCGCGGGCGGCTGGGTCGGGACGCTGGGCTTCGTCGCGCCCGAGCAGATCCGCGGCGAGCGGGTCGACGCGCGGGCCGACATCTACGCGCTCGGCTGCGTGCTCTTCCACGCGCTCGCCGGCGCGCGCGCCGTACCAGCGCGACTCCGACGAGGCGACGCTCTGGGCCCACCTCCACGACGACCCGCCGACGCTGCGCGCGAGCACCCCCGACGCGCCGCCGGCGCTGCAGGCCGTCATCGACCGCGCGCTCGCCAAGGACCCCGACGACCGCTTCGGCTCGGCCGGCGACCTCGGCCGCGCCGCGCTGGCCGCCGTCGGGCGCGAGGGCGCGCCGCGCGGTGAGCGCATCGTCGCCCGCGGCGACGCCGCGCCCGCGGAGGCCGAGACCGCCGCGTCGCCCGACCAGGCGCCGACCGTCCTCGCCGAGCCCGCGCCGCGGCGGACGGGCGGGCGCCGGCCCGCGTGGGTCTGGGCGCTCGCCGCGCTTCCGGTGGTGGCGCTCGCCATCGTCGCCGCCATCGTGCTGCACCGGCGGTGCCGGCGGGAACGACACCGGCACCTCGAGCGCGACGAGCACGCCGACGACGAGCACGGCGGGCGACGGGACGCCCGCGGTCGCCGGGCGGGTGGCGAAGACCATCCAGGTCGGCGGGCGCCCGAACGCCGTCGTGGCCACCGGCGGCCTCGTCTGGGTCCTGCGCGCGCGCAGCGACCGCGTCATCACGCTGCGCAACAGCGGCCGCCGCGCGCCGTACCACCCGCAGGTCGGCGGGCTGCCCGTGGCCGCCGCGCCGCTCTCGGGGCGCCTGTGGGTCGGCGTCCAGCGCGCCGCCCAACTCGTCGCGATCGGCCTCTCGAGCCACAAGCGGGTCGGCGCGCCCGTGCAGCTGCCGACCCAGGGCAAGCTCGTCAGCGTCTCGGCCGGCGAGCGCGGCGTGTGGGCCGGGATCCGCGGCAACCCCGGCCTCGCCGTACGGGTGAGCCCGAGCGGCCGCCGGATCGTCGCCCAGGTCGCGATGCCCGACGGCCTGCAGGACCTCGCGGTCGGCGCGGGCGCCGTGTGGGTGATCGGCCGGCGCAGCAACACCGTCACGCGCGTCGACGTCGCCTCCGGCGAGAAGCGCGTCATCAACGTCGGCAAGGACCCGGCCGGCGTGGCCGTCGGCGAAGGCGCCGTCTGGGTCACGAACAGCGGCGACGACACCGTGACCCGGATCGATCAGGGCTCGCTCGTCACGCGCGTGATCGGCGTCGGCGACGGCCCGAACCGGATCGCCGCGGGCGGGGGCGCGGTGTGGGTCGCCAACCGCAACGACAGCACGCTCACGCGCATCGACCCCGAGAGCGGGCGGCGCGTCGGCGACCCGATCGAGGTCGGGGCCAACCCGTTCGGCCTCGACGTCTCCGGCCACCGCGTGTGGGTGACCAGCCCGCCCGACGGGACCGTCCAGCGAGTCGACTTCTAGGGCGCCGCGACGCCTACGCGGCGGCCGGCGCCACGGTCTCGCCGTCGACGCCGTGGTCGTCGGCGCCGGCCCCGAGCCCCTCGACCGCCCGCATCCCCGGCAGCAGGAGCGCGGCGAACGTCACGGCGCCGCCGATCAGGCCGGCCGCGACGAGCGTGGTCTGCGCGCCGATCGCGGCGCTGACCGGGCCGGTCAGCGCGAAGGAGACCGGCAGCAGGCCGATCGAGATGAGCCAGTCGAGGCTCGACACGCGCCCGAGGAGGGCGGCGGGGACGTGGCGCTGCTTCGCCGTCGCCCACACGATCGTGCCGGCGGTCTCGAGCGCGTTGAACGCAAGGCTCGCGAGCATGAGCTGCCAGACCGCGCTCGCCAGGCCGTAGCCGGCGACGGCGATCGTCGCGAGCGTCCACGCGACGTACATGAACGTGATGTCGCGGCGCGGCAGCCCGCGCTGGCCCAGCACGACGGCGCAGCCGACGGAGCCGATCCCGCCCGCCGCGAAGACGAGCCCGAGGTCGGCCGCGCGGCCGCCGAGCTCGTTCTTGACGAGGTAGGGCAGCAGGACCTCGGCCGGGCCCATGAACAGCAGGTAGGCGACCGCGGCGGTGACGAACGTCGCCCACAGCCAGACGTGGCGGCGGACGTAGACGAGGCCCGTGCGGATGTCCGACCGCACGGACACCGGGCCCGCGGCCGCGGCGCGCGGCACGCGAGCGCGCATCGCCACGAGCGCGATGACGGAGATCGCGAACGACGCGGCGTCGAAGGCGAACGCGGTGCCGACGCCGACGGCGTCGATGAGCAGGCCGCCGAGCGCCGGGCCCGCGAGCCGGAGCGCGACGGGCCGCACGAACTGGTCCAGCGCGTTCGCCTGCGGCAGCTCGGCGGCGGGCAGGACGTCGGGGACGATCGCGTCGAAGGCCGGGCCGAAGAACGCGGCGCCCGCGCCGTACAGGGCCACGAGCGCGACGACGTGCCACAGGACGAGGACCCCGGAGAGCGAGAGGATCGCGAGCAGGCCGACGGCGATCCCGCGCGCGACGTCGGCCGCGAGCATCACGCGCCGGCGGTCGGCGCGGTCGGAGACGACGCCCCCGAGCAGCAGGAACGCGATCGTCGGGACGGTCATCGCGATGCCGACGAGCGCCAGCGCGGTCGGCGCGTTGGACAGCGCGTAGACCTGCCACGCCATCGCGACCATGAAGATGCCGTCGCCCATGAGCGACACGCACATCCCGCTCCAGAGCAGGCGGAAGTCGCGGTGGCGCAGCGGGGTGAGCATCCGCACGCGGCTCACGCCGCCCGGGCGGTCGAGGCCCTCGTAGCTATGGTGCATCGGCCCGCGGCGGCATGTCGTGGCCCTCCGCGGCGCGCCGGTCCTGGACCGCCGCGAGGAACTCGACGATGGCCTCGGAATCCATCGGCCGCGCGAAGAAGAAGCCCTGGCCCTTGTCGCACCCGAGGTCGCGCAGCGTGTTCCACTGCTCGGACAGCTCGATGCCCTCGGCGACGACCTCGAGGTTCAGGGTGTCGCCGAGCGACACGACCGCGGTCGCGAGGCCGGCGGTCTCCGGCGTCGCGTCCTCGTGCAGGAACGAGCGGTCCATCTTGAGGATGTCGACCGGGAACTTGCTCAGGTAGCTCAGCGACGAGTAGCCCGTGCCGAAGTCGTCCATCGCGAGGCGCACGCCGAGGTCCTTGAGCTCCTTCAGGCGCTGCACCGCGAGGTTCGTGTCGGTCATCATCACCGTCTCGGTGATCTCGAGCGTGAGGCACTTCGGATCGAGGCCGGAGTCGGCCAGCGCCTCGCGGACGTCGCCCACGATGTCCGAGTGCTGGAGCTGCTTGACCGAGAGGTTGACGGCCATCGTCAGCGGCGGGTCGGCCGGCAGCAGGCGCTGCATGAGCACGGCCTGGCGGCACCCCTCGCGCAGCACCCAGCGGCCGATCGGCACGATGAGGCCGGTCTCCTCGGCGAACGGGATGAACTGGTCCGGCGAGACGAGGCCGCGCTCGGGGTGGCGCCAGCGCAGCAGCGCCTCGACGCCCGACGGGCGGCCGTCGGAGAGGCTGACGACCGGCTGGTAGTGCAGCTCGAACTGGTCGTTGGTGAGCGCGCGCTGGAGGTCGGCGCGCAGCTCGAGGCGGGCGAGGACGCCCTCGTGCATCGCCGGCTCGAACAGGCGGTAGGCGCCCTTGCCGTCGCGCTTGGCGATGTACATCGCCGCGTCGGCGTTGCGGATCATCTCCTCGGCGTCGGTGGCGAGCTCGCCCTCGACCATCGAGATGCCCATGCTCGCGCGGGTCACGAGCTCCTTGTGCTCGAGCGCGACCGGCACGGCCAGCGCCTCGAGGATGCGCTCGGCGGTGTCGGCCGCCTCCTGCGCGGACTCGACGCCCTCGAGCAGCACGGCGAACTCGTCGCCCCCGAAGCGCGCGGCGGTGTCGTGGGCGCGGATGCTCGTGCCCAGGCGCTTGCCGACCTCGAGCAGGACGCGGTCGCCGGCGGCGTGGCCGAGGCTGTCGTTGATCGTCTTGAAGTCGTCGAGGTCGATGAAGATGACGGCCAGGCCGATGTGGTCGCGGCGCGCGCGGGCGACGGCGTGGCGGACCCGCTCGGCGAAGAGCGCGCGGTTGGCGAGGCCCGTGACCGGGTCGTGGAAGGCCTGGTGCTGCAGCTGCTCCTCGAACGCCTTGCGCTCGGAGACGTCGCGGCTGTTGAGGACGATGCCGCGGACGTGCTCGTCGTCGAGCAGGTTCGTGTGCTGGATCTCGAAGTGCAGCGGGGCGCCGTCGCGGTGGCGGAGCGTGCAGTCCAGGACGGCGGTGCCGGCCGCGCCCTCGGCGCCGGAGGCGGCGTCGTCGAGGATGTGCAGCAGGCGGCTCTGCTCGCCCGGCGGCAGGAGCTTGGCGAAGCTCGTCCCGACGACGTCCTCGGGCGTGTAGCCGAGGACGCGCTCGATGGACGGGCTCTGGTAGACGATCCGCGCGTCGGAGTCGAGGACCGTGATGAGGTCGCTCGAGGCGCGGATGAGCGAGCCGAAGCGCGCCTCGCCGGCCTGGCGATGGACCTCCTCGGTCAGCGCCGCGCTCTCGAGCGCGAGGGAGACCTGGGTGGCGAGCGAACGCAGGCCGCTGCGGGCGGTGCGGGCGTCGGCGTCCTCGCCGCAGACGACGAGCACGCCGCGCGTCTCGGCGCGAACGGAGAGGCCGAGCACGACGGCGTGGCGGTCGTCGCCGCCGAGGCCGAGGTCGGCGCGGCGCTCGCCGGTGAGCGCGATCCTCGCGCGGCGCGGGTCCGCGGCGGCGCCGAGGAGCGCGCCGGCGGTCGCGGGCAGGAGCGTGCGCCCGGCGACGTCGGACGTCGTGCCGGTCCGCGCGGCGACGACGTGCAGGCCGTCCTCCTCGACGAGGCACAGCAGCGACTCGGCGTCCGAGCCGACGAGCGAGACGATCGCGTCGAGCGCGGCGCGGGCGATCTCGTCCCGGCTCGTGGCGGCCACGAGCGCCGCGCCGGCGCCGGTCAGCGTCCGCTCGCGGGCGACGGAGCGCTCCTGCTGGCGGACGAGGCCGGCCATGCGGGCGACGACGAGGCCGAACAGGACGGCCGACGCGGCGATGATGACGATGAGGTCCAGGTCGCCCTCGTCGAGCTCGCTGACGGCCTCGACGGCGGGCGCGATGAGCGACGCGCCGGTCAGGAGCGCGAGGCGGAACGGCGTGAGCTTCGGGTCGCGGTCGGCGGCGGGCCGCTCGAGGCCGGACATCGACGGGTGCAGCGCGGCGGCGCCCCAGAGCAGGTAGAAGCTGATCCAGCCGACGTCGAGGATGACCTGGCCGTCGTAGGCGCCCTGGAGCGTCACGACGCCGTAGGCGAAGTCGGTGACGAGCAGGGCGACGATGCTCAGGGCGAGCAGGTAGAAGGCGGGCTCGCGGCGGCCGCTGTCGACCGCGAGGCGGATCGTCGCGGCGAGCAGCAGGATGTCGCCGAGCGGGTAGGCGATCGAGACGAGCTTCGCGACGGCGCCCATCGTGTCGTCGTGCAGGTACGGCGCGATCAGGGCGACCCACGACAGCAGCGACAGGCCGAGGGTCATGATCAGCGAGTCGATGACCCCCGCGCGGTCGCGCTCGGGGTTGCGGCGGCGCACGAGCCACAGCAGGCCGGCCATGAGCGCCGGGTAGACGAGCACGTACGCGCCGTCGCCCGGCGACGGGAACGGCACGTCGGCGCCGAACAGGCGCGGGTAGCTGTAGGTGTAGAGGTCGCCGAACCAGAAGAGGAGGAAGCCGACGGCGAAGCACCACCACGGCCCCTTGGAGGCCGGGCGGTGCAGGCGCATCCCCGCGACGATCGCGAGGACGGGCGACAGGCCGAGGACGTTCATCACCGGGCCGCTGCCGGCGAACGGCGGCACCCAGACGTAGAGCGCGCACAGCAGCGCACCCACCGCGAGGTAGGCCTGCCAGGCGCGGCCGCGCCGGAGCGCGGTGGTGGCCGCCGCGGCGGACATCGTCAGGCCGCCAGTCCGAGGGCCGGGACCTCGTCGCCCACCAGGCGCAGCTCGCCGAGCTCGGCGAGCGCCTCGAGGCCCGCGATCGCGCGGTCGACCTCGGCGTCGGTGTTCGCCGCCGTGACCTGGAAGCGGAAGCCGACCTCGTTCTTGGGCACGAGCGGGAAGGCCGCGAGCGTGACGTACACGCCGCGGCGGTAGAGGAACTCGCCGACGGCCGCGATGCGCGTGTGGTCGCGCAGCGGGACCTCGATGATCGGGAAGCCCGAGCGGTTCGGGGTCGCGACGCCCAGGCGGTCCAGGCAGTCGATGATCCGCGCCGTCAGGCCGTGCAGGCGGGCGCGCAGCGCGTCGCCGCGGCGCTCGTTGACGTCGAAGCCGGCGAGGACGGTCGCGAGCGAGGCGACCGGCGACGGGCCCGAGTACAGGTACGGCGGGGCCGCGACCTTCAGCAGGTCCTTGACGTCGGTCGGGCAGGCGATGAAGGCCAGGAGCGACGAGTACGCCTTCGAGAAGCCGCCGACGAGGACGATGTTCTCGTAGGTCTCGGCCGCGTGGCGGATGACGCTGTTGCCGCGGTAGCCGTAGGGCTGGGCCGCGTCGGGGCGCTCGCCGATGACGCCGAAGCCGTGGGCGTCGTCGACGTACAGCAGCGCGCCGTGGGCGCGGGCGACGCGGGCGAACGCGGGGATGTCCGGCGCGTTGCCGGTCATGCTGTTGACCCCGTCCATGACGACGAGGCGGGTCGGGTCGCGCTCGGCGGCGAGCAGCTCGTCGAGGTGGTCGGCGTCCTCGAAGCGGAAGCGCTTGACCGCGGCGCCGCGGGCACGGGCGACCTGGCAGCCGTCGTAGATCGTCTTGTGCGCGCGGGCGTCCATGAAGATCGTGCCCGAGGCGGCGAGCAGCGGGATCACGGACATGTGGATGTGCGTGATCGTCGGCAGGAGCAGCGTGTCCTCGGCCCCGAGGAGGGTGGTCAGGCGCTCCTCGATCTCCTCGTAGAGGGCCGGGCTGCCGAGCAGGCGCGACCAGCTCGGGTGCGTGCCCCACGCGTCGAGGTAGGCCGGGACGGCCTCGATGATCTCGCGGTCGAGATCGAAGCCGAGGTAGTTGCAGGACGCGAAGTCGGCCAGCCAGTGGTCGCCGATGCGGATCATGCGGCCGTCGATCTCGTCGATGACGGCGTCCATCATCGGATGCGAGGCCTTGAGCTCGTTCAGGTCGCGGACGGTCTCGAGCCAGTGGTCGATCCACGGCCGGCGGCCGGTCGCGGGAACCTCGGGGAGGCGCGGGCGCAATGCTGGCGGGTTCGCACTCGGGGTCATGCCCCCGGATATCGGTTCGGGTCGGCGGACCTTGAGCAACGTCCGCCGGAATGGCCGGACGACGAACGTCGGCGGGTCGGCGGGCTAAAGGTCGCGCGTGGCGAGGACGCCCGACTGCAGCGCCTCGGCGACGAGCCGCGAGCGCTTCTGGTTCTGCGGCAGGTGCTCGATCCCGAAGCGCTGGAAGAGCGAGCGCAGGTGCGACTTCACGGCGTCGACGGAGAGGTGCAGCTCGCCCGCGATGTCCTGGTTCGTCGCCGGGACCGCGAACTCGTCGTGCTTGTACGGGCGCGCGAGGGCGACGAGGACCTGGCGCTGGGTCGGCGGCAGGTCGCCGAGCGTGAGGCGCTCGCCCGCGATCTGGGTCGGCTGGGAGTCCTCGGCCGTCGGGCGCTTGTAGGCGATCGAGGTCTGGCCGACGCGGACGACGTCGCCGTCGCGCAGGCGGTGGCGGCCGCTGATGCGCTGACCGTTGACGTACGTGCCGTTGCGCGACAGGCCGTCGTCGGAGACCGTCCACTCCCCGCCGATGCGTTCGAGCTCGGCGTGCAGGCGCGAGACCTCCGTGTCCCCGGGCAGGCTGACCTCGTTCGTGGTCCCGCGGCCCACGCTGATGCGGTCGCCGTGGGCGTCGAGGTCGACGATCCGCTGCTCGCGGTCCCCGTCGCGGAAGACGAGGAACGGCCGGCCGCGGCGCTCGGCCTCGATCCGCTCGCGCAGCTCGGCGGGCGACGCGCTGTGGGCCTGTAGGGGCGAGGAGGGTCCGCTCATCTCGTCGGGTCAAGGTACCCCAGGGTGAGGCGGACGCCACCTCGGGGGCCAGACCCGCCACCCGGGGTGGCTGGGAGCGGGAGCGCGCCGGGCGCACCCTTGCGGTATGACGACGCTCCTCCTCCACCCGACCGCCTACCGCACCGCCTCCGACGAGCAGCTCGTGGCGCTCGTCCGCGCCGGCGACGCCCGCGCGTTCGACGCCATCCACGACCGCTACGAGGCCCGGCTGCAGGCGTACGCGCGCCAGCTCCTCGGCGGCGCGCACCACGACGCGGAGGAGGTCGTCCAGGACGCGTTCGTCCGCGCGCTCCGGGCCCTGCGCTCCGACGACCGCGAGATGGCGCTCAAGGCGTGGCTGTACACGATCGTCCGCAACCGGGCGCTCGACGTCCTGCGCCGTCCGGTCCGCACGACCGACATCGAGCCGCACGCGCCGATGCTCTGCGACACCGGCGCCGACCCGTGCGAGCGCTTCGTCCGCGCCGAGGAGCTCGACGCGGTCATCGCGGGCCTCAAGGGGCTGCCCGAGCGCCAGCGCACCGCCCTCGTCCTGCACGAGATGGGCGGGGCCTCGCACCACACGATCGCCCGCCGCCTCGACGTCACGACCGGCGGCTCGAAGGCGCTCGTGTCCCGCGCGCGGGCCGGCCTGGCGAAGGCGCGCGCGGCGGCGGCCTGATCAACGCGGCGCGGCGGCGCGCTCCCGGCGCGGCGTCGGGTCGAGGAACACCTGCGCGACGGACGGCACCTCGCGGCGCAGGTCCTCCTCGAGGTCCTGGGCCATCTGCTCGACGTCGTCGCCCTCGAGGTCGTCGTCGACGTCGATGTGGGCGGCGACGAGGACCTGGTCGGGCGCGAGGACCATCGTGAAGAGGTCGCCCACGGCCATGACGCCGGGATGGCGTGCCCAGGACGCCCTCGATCGCCCGGCGCTCCTCCGGCTCGGCGGCCTGCCCGATCAGCAGCTCGTACGTCTGGTGGCCGAGGCCGACCGCGACGCCCGCGAGCAGCACGGCGATCGCGAGCGACGCGACGCCGTCCCAGCGGGGGTCGCCGGTGACCTGGCTGGCCGCGACGCCCGCGAGGGCGAGGACGACGCCGACGACCGCGGCCGTGTCCTCGAACAGCACGGTCTTCGTCGTCGGGTCGCGGCTGCGACGCACGAACTCGAGGTGCGGGCGGCCGGCCTCGCGCGCCTCGGCGCGCGTCTGGCGCACGGCCCGCGCGAGCGAGATCCCCTCGGCGACGAGCGCGAAGCCGAGGACCGCGTACGCGACGCCGAAGCTCTCCTTCTCGGCCGTGCCCGCGGTGATGCGCTCGATGCCCTGGAACGCCGAGAACACCGCGCCCGACACGAAGATCGTCACGGCGGCCATGAAGGCCCAGAAGAAGCGCTCCTTGCCGTAGCCGAAGGGGTGCTCGGCGTCGGGCCGGCGCTGCGAGAAGGACAGCGACACGAGCAGGAACACCTGGTTCGTCGTGTCGGCGACGGAGTGCGCGGCCTCGGACAGCATCGCCGAGGATCCGGAGATCAGGCCGCCGGCGAGCTTGGCCAGCGCGATGGCGGCGTTCGCCGCGAGGGCGACGTAGACGGTCCGGCGGCTGGCGTCGTGCTGCTCGGGCTCGCCCACGGAGCGGGGCTTCCCCGGCCGGGCGTGGGCCGAACCGCGCGGACGCGTTCGCGGCCGTCAGGCGGCGGGGGCGCCGGTGCCGTTGCGCCCGGCGTGGGCCTCGGCCCGGTGGAGCGCCGCCTCTTCGACGAGCGCGGCGATGAAGCGGCTCGTCTCGTCGGCCTCCGGGTGCCACTGGACGCCGAGGGCGAAGCGCAGGGACGGGTCCTCCATCGCCTCGGGGAGCTCGTCCATGACCGCCCAGCCGGTGACCTCGAAGCCCTCGCCGATCGCGCCCACGCCCTGGTGGTGGTGGGACTTCGTGCCGTGGACGGTCTCGCCGGCGGTGCGCTGGGCGAGCGAGCCCTCGGTGAGGCGGACGTCGTGGTCGGCGTCGTCGAACGTCCCGAGGACGCGGCGGTGATCGGAGTGGCCGTGGCTGTCGGGGAGGTGCTGCTCGAGCGTGCCGCCGCGCGCGATGTTCATCACCTGCATGCCGCGGCAGACGCCGAGCAGCGGCAGGTCGCGCTCGAGCGCGCGGCGGGTCAGGGCAAGTTCGAAGGCGTCGCGCTCGGGCACGAACCCCTTCGTCTCCGGGTGGGCCTCGGCCCCGTAGGTCGCGGGGTCGATGTCGGCACCGCCCGCGAGCACCAGCCCGTCGAGCAGGTCGAGCGCCTCGTCGGGCTTCTCGAGGAGCACCGGGTCGGGCACGAGGACGACGGGCAGGCCACCGGCCCGCTGCACCGCCTCGACGTACGAGCGGGCGATGAGGAACGCGTCCATGTCCCACACGCTCCAGCGGGCGCGCTCGACGGCGGCGCAGATGCCGATGACGGGACGGGACATGACGTTCCAGGCTACCCAACGGCGTGTCGCGCCCACGCGCGGCGGCCGGTCAGCGCGCCCCGTGGCGCTGCAGCGCCTCGTCGACGGCCGCGCGGTCGACGCCGCGCGAGCGCAGGATGCGCGCCGCGACGCCCTCGCCCTCGCGCGCGAGCCCGAGCAGGACGTGCTCGGAGCCGATCGACCGGTCGCCGCGCGCCACCGCCTCGCGCAAGGACAGCTCGAGCACCTTCTTCGCGCGCGGCGTGAACGGCACGTGCCCACCGGTGCACACCCCGCGGCGGCCGCGACGCCGGGCGAGCGCGCCGGGGCCGAACGTGCGCTCCACCCGCTCGCGGACCGCGTCGAGGTCGATCCCGAGCGTCGCGAGCGCCTCCGCGTCGAGGTCCGGCGTCCCGTGCCCGACGATCCGCTCGACCTCGTCCCGCGCCCACGGCGCCGTCACGCCGTGCGCGTGCAGCAGCCGCGTCGCGCGCCGGTCGGGGTCGTCGAGGAGGCTGAGCAGCAGGTGCTCGGTGCCGATCCACCCGTGGTGCAGGTCGATCGCGTGGGCCTGCGCGCCCACGACGACCGCGCGCGCATCGTCCGCGAACCGCTCGAACATCAGGATCCCCTCCGTCGCAGGAGGCCGCCGCCGTGCTTGCGGTGGACGGCCTGCTTGGTGACGCCGAGCGCGCCGCCGATGTCCTGCCACGACCACCCCTGCTCGCGGGCCTGGGCCACGTGGAGCGCCTCGAGGCGTTCCACCAGCGTCCGCAGCGAGGCGACCGCGCGCAGCCCGACGGCGGGGTCGGTGCTGTCCACCGACTCGGCCAGCTTCATCGCGTCCTGTGCACTCATGGGCGTCAACATACGTTGACGAGCGTCGGTTGTCAACACATGTTGACGGACCGGCACATGCCCGCGCCGGATAGCGTCCGGCCATGCCCGAGACCGTCACCCTGCGCCGCGACGGCGCCGCCGCCACGATCGTGCTCGACCGGCCGAAGGCGCTGAACGCCTGGAACCGGCAGCTGGGCGACGACCTCCTCGCCGCCCTGCGCGAGGCCGCCGAGGACGACGCCGTCCGCGCCGTGCGGCTCACCGGCGCGGGCCGGGCGTTCTCCTCCGGCGCCGACCTCAAGGACATCACGGCGATGGAGGAGGAGCGCACGCCCGAGGGCCACCCCGACGTGCAGCGCCTGCTGCGCGAGCGCTACCACCCGATCATCACGCTCGTGCGCGAGATGCCCAAGCCCGTGCTCGCGGCGGTCAACGGCCCCGCGGCCGGCATCGGGTGCTCGCTCGCCCTGGCGGCGGATCTCGTCATCGCGGCCGAGTCGGCGTACTTCCTGCTCGCCTTCGTGAACATCGGCCTCGTGCCCGACGGCGGCTCGTCGCTGCTGGTGCCCAGCCGGGTCGGGTTCGCGCGCGCCGCCGAGATGGCCATGCTCGGCGAGCGGATCCCGGCCCCGCAGGCGCTCGCGTGGGGCCTGATCAACCGCGTCTCGCCCGACGACGCCTTCCCGGCCGACGCCGACGCGCTGCTCGAGCGCCTCGCCGCCGGCCCCACCCGCGCGTACGCCGGGGCCAAGCGCCAGCTCAACGGCTGGATCTACGGCCGGATGCACGAGCAGCTCGAGCTCGAGGCCGCCGTGCAGCAGGAACTGGCCGGCTCGGAGGACTTCGCGGAGGGCGTCGCGGCGTTCGTCGAGCGGCGGACGGCGGCGTTCGGCGGGCGTTGAGCAGGAGACCGGGGGGATCGGTGTCCGCCGACCTGTGAATACAATGCCGCGCGTCTTGGCCGACCGTCGCCCGAAGACCCGCCGCAGCCGCGCGTTCGCATCCAGCCTCGCGGTGGCGCTCGTGGTGCTCCTCGCCTTCGCCGGGGCCGCCTTCGGCGACGCGTTCTCGCCCGAGTCGGGCGGCTCGCCCAATGCGGACAAGATCGACACCCTCTACTGGCTCGTGATGGTCGTCGCGATCGTCGTGTTCCTGGGCGTCGAGGGCGCGCTGTTCTACTCGCTCTTCAAGTTCCGGGCCCGCAAGGGCGCCGTGGCCGCGCAGATCCGCGGCAACACGCGCCTCGAGATCGGCTGGACCGTCGGCGCCGCCGTGATCCTCGTCGTGCTCGCCGTCGTGACGTTCATCCAGCTCCCGGGCATCCGCAACCCGCCGAACTCGGGCCCGAACGGCCTGCAGCTCGCCGACCGGGTCCTCGTCGCCGCCGGGCCGGGCAAGCAGCTGCCGCCGAACGGCAAGTCGCTGAACATCTGCGTCAACGGCCAGCAGTACCTGTGGCGCTACACGTACGCGAGCAACTGCAACAACGCGCCGCTCGGCTCCGTGTTCTCCTACGAGACGATGGTCGTGCCCACGGACACGACCGTCACGCTCGACATCAACGCCCAGGACGTCATCCACTCGTGGTGGATCCCGAAGCTCGGCGGCAAGTTCGACGCCGTTCCCGGTTACACGAACCACACGTGGTTCAAGATCCCCGGCAAGCTCGCCGGCACGACGTTCACCGGGCAGTGCGCCGAGCTCTGCGGGCGCAACCACGCCAACATGGTCGCCCAGGTGCGCGCGATGACCCCCCAGAACTACGAGGCCTGGCAGGACCGCCAGCGCGCCGCGATCAGGCGGGCCGACCAGGCCGCCGCGCGCCAGCGCGGGCGCGTCGACCGCGGCCAGGCGCCCGGCGGCTGAACCCAGACATGGCCACGCAAGAGATCACCGCTCCCGCCGCCGTCCCGCAGGTCGTCGCCCACAGCGTCGAGCGCGAGCGGACCGGGTGGACGTCGTGGGTCACCACGACCGACCACAAGCGCATCGGGATCATGTACCTGGTCCTCACCTTCGTGTTCTTCATGCTCGGAGGGACCGAGGCGCTGCTGATCCGCCTGCAGCTCAGCCAGGCGAACAACACGCTGCTGGACCCGCAGACGTACAACCAGCTGATCACGATGCACGGGACGACGATGGTCTTCCTGTTCGTCGTGCCGGTCATGGCGGGCTTCGGCAACTACTTCCTGCCGCTCATGATCGGGGCGCGGGACATGGCGTTCCCGAAGCTGAACGCCCTGTCCTTCTGGCTGCTGGCCGCCGGCGGGCTCGTCTTCTACGGCTCGATCTTCTTCTCGCCGCCGGAGTGCGGGTGGACGTGCTACACGCCGCTGTCCTCGGCGAACTTCCTGCCGAGCGGCGGGGTCGACGCGTGGATCTACCTCATCCACCTCACCGGCCTGAGCTCGCTCGTCGGCGCCGTCAACTTCTACGTGACGATCGCCAACATGCGCGCCCCCGGCATGGGCTGGGGCCGCCTGCCGCTGTTCGTCTGGGCGATCCTGATCTACGCGATCCTGCTGATCCTCGCCCTGCCGGTCATCGCGGGCGCCGTCACGCTGCTGCTGACCGACCGCCACTTCGGGACGCACTTCTACGACCCGAGCCAGGGCGGCTCACCCCTGCTCTACCAGCACCTGTTCTGGTTCTTCGGGCACCCCGAGGTCTACATCATGGTGCTGCCGGGCTTCGGGATCATCTCCGAGGTCCTGCCGGTCTTCGCCCGCAAGCCGATCTTCGGCTACAAGGCGATCGCCGCGTCGACCGTCGTCATCGCGTTCCTGAGCCTGCTCGTCTGGGCGCACCACATGTTCGCGACGCCGAGCCCCGGCGTTCGTGTTCGTGTTCTTCATGATGTCGTCGTTCCTCATCGCGGTCCCGACCGGCGTGAAGATGTTCAACTGGGTCGCGACCCTGTGGCGCGGGACGATCGAGTTCACGACGGCGCTGCTGTTCTGCGCGGGCTTCCTCGGGACGTTCCTGATCGGCGGGATCACCGGCATCTTCCTCGCCGTCTTCCCGGTCGACTGGCAGCTGACCGACACCTACTTCGTCGTCGCGCACTTCCACTACGTGCTCATGGGCGGCGCGGTGTTCGCGGTGTTCGCCGGGATCTACTACTGGTTCCCGAAGATCACCGGCCGGCTGCTGAGCGAGGGCCTGGGCAAGCTCAGCTTCTGGCTGATGCTGATCGGCTTCCACGTCACGTTCCTGATCCAGCACTCGATCGGGATGGACGGGATGCCGCGGCGCGTCTACGAGTACTCGGACGTCGGCCACCTCGAGATCTACAACCTGATCTCGACGATCGGCTCGTTCATCCTCGGCGCGGGCATCCTCGTGACCGTCTTCAACGTCGTGCGCAGCACGAAGCACGGCGTCGAAGGCCGGGCCGGACCCGTGGAAGGCGAACACGCTCGAGTGGTTCACGACGTCGCCGCCGCCGGTCAACAACTTCGACGTCGTCCCGCGGGTGCGCTCGGTCGAGCCGATGAAGGACATCCGCCGCCAGGTCGAGCGCCAGTCGGCCGAGCTGGCCACCCGGCCCGCGCCGGCGCCCGAGTCATCGATCCAGGCCTGATGGACGTCACCCCGACCACCCCGCGAGCGGACGTCGCGCCGGCCGCCGCGCGGCAGGTGGTCGCCGACTACCTCGCGCTGACGAAGCCGAAGGTCCAGTCGCTGCTGCTGCTGACGACGATCACGACGATGCTCGTCGCGGGCGACCCGTCGGTCGGGCTCATCGCCCTGACGTGCCTGGGCGGCTACCTGTCGGCGGGCGGCGCGGGCGCCGTGAACCACTGGTACGACCGCGACGTCGACGCCCGCATGGCGCGCACCGCGGACCGGCCGGTCGCCTCGGGCCGGGTGTCGCCGCGGGCCGCGCTCGTCTTCGGCTGCACGCTCGGCGCGCTGTCGTTCGTGCAGCTCTCGCTGACGGTGAACGTCCTCGCCGCGTCGCTCGCCCTGACGGGCTTCGTCGGCTACACGGTGCTCTACACGGTGTGGCTCAAGCGCCGCACGTGGCAGAACATCGTCTGGGGCGGCGCGGCGGGCGCGGTCCCGCCGCTCGTCGGCTGGGCGGCGGTCACGGGCGGCCTCGACGGCACCGCGATCTACCTCTTCGCCATCGTCTTCTTCTGGACCCCGCCGCACTTCTGGGCGCTGAGCCTGCTCATGAAGGACGAGTACGCCAAGGTCGGCATCCCGATGCTGCCGGTCGTGCGCGGGGAGACCGAGACCCGCCGCCAGATCCTGCTCTACACCCTGCTGCTCTACGCCGTCACGCAGCTGCCGTTCTGCGCCGGCGGCTTCGGCGGCATCTACCTCGCGGCGTCGCTGCTGCTCGGCGGCGCGTTCATCGCCGGCGTCCGTGACGCTCCAGCGCCGCGCCGACCGGCGCTCGGCCCTGCGCCTGTACCTCTTCTCCCTCGCGTACCTCGCACTGCTGTTCGGCGCGATGGTCGCCGACGTGCACCTCTAGATCGAGGAGCCCACCCCATGGACCGCAATCTCGCCCGCAGAAACGTCCGGACCGGCCTGATCGTCACCGCCGTCTGCTTCTTCATGTTCGGCATGACGTTCGTCGCCGCGGCGATCTACGTCTCGTGAGGCCTTCGCGATGAGCCCGCTCGACCCCGAGGTCCCGCCCGCCGGCGAGGAGATCCACCTCCCCGGCCCCAGCATCCAGCCCCTGCTGCTGACCGTCGGCATCACGGCCGCGCTCCTCGGCGTCACGACGTTCTTCCCGCTCGTCATCGCGGGCGTGATCCTGTCGGTCTGGGTGATCATCTCGTGGGCGCGCGGCGCGCGCCGCGAGATCGACGAGCTGCCGCTCGAGCACTGACGCCCGCGGCCGGCGCCGCCCGGCCGCGGCGTCGATCGCTACGCCGTCGCGCCGAAGCCGACGCGTTCGGGGACGGCGCAGATCGCCCCGTCGTCCGTCCAGCAGCGCACGACGTCGCGCACGGACAGCATCCCGACGATCTCGCCCCCGTCGGTGACGATGAGGTGGCGGAAGCCGCCGCGGACCATCGCCACGGCCGCCTCCTCGAGCGACCAGTCGGGCGCGGCGAAGACGACGTTGGCCGTCAGGTGGTCGGCGACGCGCTCGCCGTCGGGATCCTGGCCCGCGCCGATCGCGTCGAGCACGTCGCGCTCGGTGAGGATGCCCGGGCCCTGGCCGTCCGGGTCGAGGACGACCGCCGCGCCCACCCGGCGCCGCGCCATGAGGCCGGCGGCCTCGCGCAGCGTGTGTCCGGGGCCCACCGAGAGGACCGTCGTGGTCATGCCGTCTCGTACCCGCATGGGCGTCCGCTCCCTTTCCGTGCCGGGATCTGCCGGAGATTGCAACGATTGCCTCAATGTCGGAGGCCGGGCCAAATCTAGCACCGGCGGCCCTCCCGGCCAATGCCACGGCGCCAAAATCGACTCCGGAGGAGACAGGTCTGTCATCCATCGAGGAAAGTGGCGCCGTACAGCCACTGAAAGCGTATGCACCGACCTGCCACCATCCGCCACCGTACGAGCCTCTTCGAGGACGCCACCGCGATCGTCGAGGCCGAGTACGCCTCCGACCTCTCGCTCGACGACATCGCCCGACGCGTCGCGTCGTCGCGCCGGCAACTCCAGCGCGCCTACGCCGAGATCGGCCGTACGACCTTCCGTGACCACCTGACCGCCGTCCGCATGGCGCGCGCGGCCGAGATGCTGACCGCCCGCGGCCTGACCGTGCGCGAGGTCGCCCACCGCGTGGGCTACCGCCAGCCGGCCCAGTTCGCCAAGGCGTTCCGCCGTCACCACGACGTGTCGCCGTCCACGTACCGCAGCCGGGCGCGCTTCGACGCCGCCGCGCAGGCCGCTGCGGCGCGCGAAGCGGCGTAGGGCTCGTCCGCCGGTTCTCGTCGGGACGCCGCGGGCCGCGGCGTCCCGCGCCTTCGCGGGCGGCGTGTCGTGCGCCCGCGGACAGCTCGGCGACCGACGCACGGCGGCGGGCTCCGGGCGAGGACGAGGCCGCGCGGGCCCGATGCGTCTCGCCGCTCGCCGCCGCGGTTCGCCGATGCCGGGCCCGAGCAGAGGCCGAGCAAGGCGCCACGAGCGGAGCGCGCCTCGAGAACCCGCCCCTCGACCGGCCCCGATCGCCCGTCCCGATGGGGCCTTCGCGCCGGGTTCCCACGACCCGGCGTTCGCGCGCGCACGCCGTGTCGGAACCCGGACCGACGCCGCGTTGCCGTCCATCGCGCGGCTCCCATAGGATCCCGCCCCCATGGCCCAGGAGGAGACGAGCACGGAGGCAGCCGAGGTCTCGGCCGAGGTGGCGGCCGAGCGCCGCGCGCCCCGGCGGACCGCCGCCCAGATGATCATCGTCGGGGTGATCGCGTCGGTGCTCGGTGTCATCGCCGGCCTGCTCATCCACTGGTTCCCGCCGGCCGCCTCGACGCAGGCGGACCAGATCGACACGCTGTGGGACGTCCTGATCATCGCGTCCGTCCCGGTCTTCGTCCTCGTGACGACCGTGATCGGGTTCTCGATCCTGAACTTCCGGATGCGGCCCGGCGAGGAGGGGATCGACGGCCCGCCGATCCACGGCAACACGCGCATCGAGATCATCTGGACCGCGATCCCCGCGACGCTCATCGTCGGCCTCGTCGTCTACGCCTACGTCGTCCTGCGCGACATCGAGAAGTCCCCGGCGCTCGCCGCCGGCCAGAAGGAGCGGGTCGTCCGCGTCTTCGGCGAGCAGTTCGCCTGGTCGTTCCAGTACAACGAGGGCGGCCGGCGCTTCACCACCGCCCAGCTGTACCTCCCGGCCGACGAGTCCGTGAAGTTCGACGTCCATTCCAAGGACGTCATCCACGACTTCTGGGTGCCCGACTTCCGCATGAAGATCGACGCGGTCCCGGGTATCACGACGCACTACCGCGTCACGCCGAAGGCGTCGGCGATCGGCGACCACCAGATCGTCTGCGCCGAGCTCTGCGGGCTCGGGCACGCCTTCATGCGCCAGACCGCCCACGTGCTGAGCCGCCCGGCCTTCGACGCCTGGGTCCGGCGGGCGAGCCGTCAGGGCGCCGCGGGCGGTGGCGGCGGCCGGCGGCGGCGGCCAGACCGGCGCGGCGCCGGACGGCAAGACGCTGTTCGCCAACGGCAACAGCGCGGGCGCGACCGCCTGCAGCTCGTGCCACACGCTGTCCGAGGCGAACGCGACCGGCACGACCGGTCCGAACCTCGACCAGGTCCTCAAGGGCAAGGACGCGGCGTTCATCAAGCAGTCGATCGCGCAGCCCGACGCGGAGATCGCGCAGGGCTACACGAAGGGGATCATGCCCCCGAACTACGGGAGTACGCTCAAGCCCGCAGAGCTCGCCGCCCTCGTGAAGTTCCTGTCGGACGCGACGAAGTGATGAGGTGTCCCAGCACATGACCGCGAAGCTGCGCGTAGCCGGCTGGTATCGCGCCGTCCTGTTCATCGTCCTCGGGATCGCGTTCTCGTTCGCGGTCACGATCGGGTCGCGCGCGCTGCTCGGCTACGACCCGGTCGTCGACGGCGAGGCGAACCTCCAGATCGCGCTGCTCGTGACGCCGCTGTTCTTCTTCGTGGGCCTCGGCGCGTTCGACTACTGGTTCTACTGGGCCGCGGGCCGCCCGACGCGGCCGGAGGACCACTCGAGCCACGGCGCGAGGCGCTGGCAGGACTACTTCCGCGTCAACACCGATCACAAGGTGATCGGCATCCAGTACACGGTCACCTCGTTCTTCTTCCTGTTCGTGGGCGGCCTGCTGGCGATGCTGATGCGCGCGGAGCTCGCCAAGCCCGGGCGCCAGTTCGTCGACGCGAACACGTTCAACGGCCTGTTCTCCGTCCACGCGTCGATCCTGATCTTCCTGTTCATCATCCCGGTGTTCGCCGGGCTGGCGAACTTCGTCCTGCCGCTGATGATCGGCGCGCCGGACATGGCGTTCCCGCGGCTGAACGCGCTGTCGTACTGGATGCTCCCGGTCGCCGGCACGATGATGCTGCTGTCCTTCCTCGCGCCCGGCGGGTCGTTCGCGACGGGCTGGACGGCGTACGCGCCGCTGTCGGAGACGTCACCGATCGGCCAGGTGTTCTTCACGATCGGCGTGCAGTTCGCGGGCGCGTCGTCGATCGCGACCGCGCTGAACTTCCTGGTGACGATCATCACCATGCGCGCGCCCGGCATGTCGTTCTTCCGGATGCCGCTGCTCGTGTGGGCGAACTTCTCGACGTCGCTGCTCGTCGTCATCGCGACGCCGTTCATCGCCGCGTCGCAGTTCTTCGTCCTGCTCGACCGCGCGCTGGGCTTCAACTTCTTCCGCGTCGCGGGCGGTGCCGGCGGCGACGTGCTCATGTACCAGCACGTCTTCTGGTTCTACTCGCACCCGGCCGTCTACATCATGATGCTGCCCGGCTTCGGGATCATCAGCGAGATCATCGCCGTGAAGTCGCGCAAGCCGATCTTCGGCTACCGCATGATGGCGTTCTCGCTGCTGGCCATCGTGGTGCTCGGCTTCACCGTGTGGGCGCACCACATGTTCGTCTCGGGCATGCAGACGTGGATCCGCGTCCCGATGATGGTCACGACCGCGATCATCGCCGTCCCGACCGGCATCAAGATCTTCTCGTGGCTGGCGACGCTGTGGCGAGGGGTGCTGCACCTCGACACGCCGATGCTGTTCGCGCTCGGCTTCCTGACGATGTTCACCCTCGGCGGGATCTCGGGGGTGATGCTCGCGATGATCCCCCTGACGATCCACGTCAGCGACACCTACTTCATCGTCGCCCACATCCACTACGTGCTCTTCGGCGGATCGCTCTTCACGATCTTCGCGGGCGTCTACTACTGGTTCCCGAAGATGACGGGCCGGATGTACGACGAGACGCTCGGCCGCATCCACTTCTGGTTGACGTTCATCTTCTTCAACGCGACGTTCGCCCCGATGCACCTCATCGGCGTGCAGGGGATGCCGCGCCGCGTGGCCGACTACGCCGAGCAGTTCGCCGGGTGGAACCTCGCGATCTCGATCGCCTCGTTCTGCCTCGGGCTCTCGACGCTCGTCTTCCTCTACAACATGATCGCCTCGTGGCGCGGCGGGCCGCGCGCGGCCGCCAACCCGTGGCGCGCGCTCACGCTCGAGTGGCAGGTCTCCTCGCCGCCGCCGATCTTCAACTTCGACACGATCCCGACGGTCGTCGGCGGCCCGTACGAGTACGGGGTCCCCGGCGCCGTCCACGGGGTGTTCAAGGGCGGTGCGGAGGTGCCGCAACCCGCAGGGGCCCGCGAGCACGCCACCGCCGACTAGAGGGGATCCAGCGCATGAAGACGATCCTGGTGGTGGCCAACGAGACGCTCGGCGGCGCGAGCCTGCTCGATCGGATCCGCGACCACGCGAAAGCCGCGAACGGCGACATCCGCGTCGCCATCTGCGTCCCGCGCACCCGTCCGCGCCAGGGCAACATCATCTACGACGAGGTCGTCTACGACGCCGCCCAGGTGCGCATCGACCTCGCGCGCGCGGTGCTCCGCGGCGAGGGCATCGACGCCGTCGGCGAGCCGGGCGACCCGGATCCGTACACCGCCACGATGGACGCCGCGGCCGAGTACGAGCCCGACGCGATCATCATCTCGACCTTCCCGGCCACCTCCTCGGGCTGGCTGCGCCGCGACCTCATCGAGCGCGTCACGGACGCCGCCGGCGTGCCGGTCGAGCACGTCGTCGCGGACATCGACAACGAGGGCCTGCCGTTCAAGGTCACGCTCGTCGTCGCGAACCGGACCGCCTCGAGCGCGCCGCTGCGCGAGGCGCTGGTCGCCCGCGCGGAGGGCGACGACCGCCATCTGTTCATCGTCGTGATCCCGCAGGAGGGCGGCGAGGGCCTCCACGCCCGCCGCGCCCGTGGGCGCCTCTCCCAGGTGATCGAGCGCCTGCGCAACGACGGCCTGTACGCGGCCGGCATGATCGGCGACCCGGACCCGTACACGGCGACGATGAACGGCGTGCAGTTCTTCCGCGTCGACGACATCGTCATCTCGACGCTGCCGGAGACCCGCTCCGGGTGGCTGCGCACCGACCTCATCGAGCGCGTGCGCCGGGCGTCGGGCAAGCCCGTCGACCACGTGGCCGCCGAGGCCCCGACCGCCGCCTGAGGCGAAGGAGACCATGGAAGCCGCCACCATCGCCCACGGGCACGCCGACCACGACGAGCATCACGGCCCGCCGCCGGCGAACCGCAGCTCGCGGGTCGAGCCCCAGTTGCTCGGGATGCTGCTCTTCATCATCTCCGAGATCATGGTGTTCGGCGCCTTCTTCACGGCCTACTTCTTCATCCGGGTCGTGAACGGCGACCAGTGGTTCCCGACCCGCGGGCATTCGCTGCCGGTCGCGGTGGCGTTCGTGAACACCTGCATCCTGGTGTCCTCGTCGTTCACGCTGCATTGGGCGGAGCACGGGGTCAAGACGAACAACCGCTTCGCGCTGAAGGCCGGGATCCTCTCGACCTTCCTCCTCGGCCTGACGTTCCTCTTCATCCAGATCAACGAGTACGTCCACATCGGGTTCGCCCCGAGCGACTTCGCGCAGGCCTCGGTCTTCTACGGCCTGACCGGCCTCCACGGCGCCCACGTCGCCGTCGGCCTGACGCTGCTGCTCATGGTCGTGGTGCGCTCCTGGCGCGGCCATTACTCGCCTGCCGAGCACCGCGGCGTCGAGGTGCCCGGGATCTACTGGCACTTCGTCGACGTGATGTGGATCGTCGTGTTCCTGTCGGTCTACATCCTCTAGCCCGGACCTCCCGCCGCCCCATGCGCAACCCGCTGCGCTCCGAGGACGCGATGTTCCGGGTCGTGCTCTGGGCCGTCGCGGTGGCGGTCGTCGTCGTCGTGCTCGTCTACGGCATCCGCGCGGTCAGCTAGGCGGCGGCCCCGCGCGGGGCGCCGACGCCGCGGCCGGCTACTTGACCGTCAGCGTGCCCTGCATCCCGGCCTGGCGATGGCCGTCGACGGAGCAGTAGTACGTGTACTTGCCGGCGTCGAAGCTGGCGGAGAACTTCGACGTCCCGCCGCCCTGGACGACCTCGCCCTTGCCCTTGCCGTCGATGACGATGTCGTGCGGCGTGGTGGACTTGTTCGGCATCTCGATCGAGATCTCCCCGGGCTGGCCCGTGGCGACCTTCGTCGTGTACGCGAGCTGGCCGTTGGGGTCCGCGGCGATCGAGATCGCGCCGTTCTTCTCGGTCGCGGGCTTGCCGGCGCCGGCCTGCGGGATCGCCTTGGCCAGCAGGCCGCCGTCCTTGCCGGTCTTCGACACGACCGACGCGACGTAGGCGGCGACGTTGTCGGCGTCCTTGCCCGTCACGATCTTCGCCGGCATCGCCTGCGAGCCGTCGGGGCGCGTGCCGCCGCGGTCGAGGTCGAAGTTCGGCGGATACATGATCTGGTCGTGGACCAGGCCGCGGATGCCGCTGCGCTGCAGGCCGTCCTTGAGCGGCTGCTGGAACGCCAGGTCGAGGTCCGGCCCGACCGTCCCCTTCGTGCCGGCGCGGTGGAGCACGTGGCACGAGCCGCACTTCGCGGCGAACAGCTTCTTCCCGCTCACGAGGTCGGGGTTCGAGCTGTTGTTGTTCGTGCAGGCGCTCAGGAGCGTCGTGGTGCCCGCGACGAGCGCGATCAGCGCGCCCGTGCGGAGAGCGGGAAGGCGGAGTCGGCGGGCCATGCGCGCGGGACTCTATCCACTCGCGCGGACCGTGGACGCGCCACCGCCCGGTCGCCGCACGCCGCCCGCACGCGTGTCCGCGACCGGACGCGGGAGCGGGCTCAGACCGGCTCGGGGAGCGCGTCGTGGCGGCCCTCGGCGGCGGCGATGACCCCGGCCGCCACCCCGTCCCACGAGTAGCGCTCGCGGGCGACGGAGACGAGCGCGTCGCGGGTCGCGGCGCGCACGTCGTCGGGCGCCTGCAGCCACGCGACGATCCGCTCGGCGAGGTCGCGGACCGCGCCGTCGCCGACCGGGAACGACAGCCAGGGCCGCGCCGGCTCCGGGGCGGCCGCCGCCAGCGGCGCGGTCACCTCCGCGAGGCCCGAGTGCGCGGCCGAGATCGGCAGGGTCCCGCACGCCGCCGCCTCGGCCGCGACCATGCCGAAGGCCTCGGGGAAGGTGCTCGGGACGACCTGGGCCTCGCAGGCGGCGAGCAGCGGCGCGAGCTCCTCGTGCTCGAGGCGTCCGGTGAGGACGACGCGCGCCGGGAGCGCCGCCGCCGCCGCGCGATAGGCGTCGCGCTCGGCCGGGTCGGCCGCGAGGGCGTCGAGGAACGCGAGCAGATGGCGCAGCGGGGCGCGCGGGCCGCCCTCGAGCGCGCGGCCGGCCTCCGCGACCGCCCGGGCCGCGTCGAGGTCGCCCGCGCCGAGCGCCGCCAGCAGCCGCTCGAGGCCGTCGCGCCAGCCGCCGAAGCCGACGACCACGAGCCGCGCGTGCGGGACGTCGCGCAGCACGAGCGGCCACGCCGCGGCGAGCAGGTCGATCCCCTTGGAGACGATGAGCTTGCCGACGAACGCCACGTGGCGGTCGCGCCCGCTCGCGAGGTCGAGCGTCGCCAGGGCGCGGCCGACCGCCGCCTCGTCGCGCGCGAAGGCGTGGTCGCTCCTCGACGGTCGTCGGCCGCCGCCAGGCGGGCGGCGAGCGCCTCCACCCCGGCCGCCGCCTCCGCGCGCGGCCGCGGCCGGAACTCGGCGATGTCGACCCCGGGCGGTCCGAGGCGGGTGCGGGCCGGGAGCGCGTCGTCGTCCATCGCCGCCCAGAGGCTCTCGGCGGTGTGCCGCGACCCGACGAGGACCGTGCGCGCGCGGGCGAGGCCCTCGCGGGCGAACGGGAGGAAGCGGTCGGGATCGCGCTTGACGGTGTACTCGAGCGCGCTGCCGTGGATCTTCACCGCGTAGGGGACGTCGTCGCCGAGACCGCGGGCGACGACGACCGGGCCCATCACGAGGTGGTTGGCGAGGGCGACGTCGGGCCGCGAGCGCGCCGCGACGTCGCGGACCGCGGCGACGTTCGCGTCGATGTAGCGCGCGATCTCCTCGTCGGTGCAGTCGAGGAACGACTTCGCCGTCACACCCTCGTAGCGATCGACGACGTAGGTGGGCAGCAGGTCGCCGATGTCCGGCCGCCACGCCGTCACGCGGACGGGCTCGCGCAGGACCTCGACCCGCGGTGCGCCGTCCTCCCACGTGCCGACGGCGTCGACGAACGGCAGCTCGTGCGCGCGGCGGTCCTGGCTGACGAGGTCGACCGTGGCGCCGGCGCGGGCGAGCGCCGGGGCCAGCCGGGCGTTGTAGACGTTCGAGCCGGTGCCGCGCAGGAGGTAGCCGTGGAAGATGAGGATCCGCATCGCGCGCGGGCGAATCTAGCGTGCCGCCCGATCGCTACAGTGCGCGGCATGGCTCTGCAGCACTATCGCTTCCGCACGCCGTCCAGCGGACGCGAGGTCATCCTCCCGGCCGATCCGGACCGCGTCTACCGCGACCGCGACACCGGTGAGCAGCTCGAGGTCGTGGGCAAGGTCCTCCCCCTGGCGCCGTCGCTGTCGCGGCTGCCGTGGGCCGTGGAGAACCTGCGCTTCTGCAACTGGTGCGACGAGCTCGCCCAGCGCGACCTGAACGACTGTCCGACGTGCGGGCGCCGCATGGCGCCGCTGGCGTCCTGACCGGGCTCTAGGCTGCGCGTATGCGCGTGCGCATGTCCGCGGTGCCCGTCGCCGTGCTGCTCGTCACCGGTGCCCTCGGCCTCTCCGGCTGTGGCTCGGACAGCAACGCGGCCGACAAGGTCCCCAAGTCCACGCCGGACCTGACCGTCCCCGCCGGCGCGGAGGCCCTCGCCGGCGGCACGACCGCCTCGACCTCGACCTCGACCACGGGGACGGACACGACGGGGACCGACACCACCGGCACGACGACCGCCCCGGCGGCCGGCGGCACGACGACGTCCGCCGCCCCGGCCCAGACGCAGGCCCCGGCCCAGACCCAGGCCCCCAGCGGCGGCACGGGCGGGACCGGCGGGACGAGCGGCGGCACCGGTGGAACCGGCGGCGCGACCGGGGGCGCGACGGGCACCGGCGGAGGAACCGGCGGCAACGGCGGCTTCGACGAGTTCTGCTCGCAGAACCCGGGCGCCTGCCCGGGGAACTGAGCGACCGCGCGCGCCCGCTACTGGGCCGCGCGGCTTCACCGGATCCGCGATCAGCGTCGCCGTGTAGTTCAGCCGCGCCGTGCGGTAGAGGCAGAAGTACTGCGCGAGCTGGTTGACGGTCAGCTGCGACGGTCTGCGCCGAGGTGTCCTCGCACTTGCCGCGCCCGCGGCTCGCGCGCCACGACGTGTCCGCGCCGAGGCCGACCGCGAGGGCGGGCGCCCACGTCGGGACCGTCAGCGCCACGACCCAGCCCTTGTGCACGCGGATCGACCGCGCCAGCGGGAACTGCGGCGACGAGCCGAAGTACGGCTGCAGCTTCTTCGATGCCCCCTCGGCCACCACGCGCGAGCGGAGCTTGGCGCGCGGATCGATGATCGTGAGCTGCGCCTCCGCCGCGCCGCCCAGGCGCTCGTTGAAGAAGGCCGTCTGCTGCGCGCCCGGGTCGCCCAGCCCGATCGACCAGGCGACGATCCGGCCGTTCTTGGGGATCGTCATCACGCCGCGCGTGGTGCCGACCTTGGCCTGGTAGCCGGTCGTCCGGCTGACGGCGAGGCATGGCCGCGTCGGACAGCTCGACGGCGAGAAGGGCGGCACGGAGCCGACCTCGATCACCTCGGCGGAGGCGGCGGTGGGCGCGACCAGCGCGGCGCCGGCGATGAGCAGGGCGATGAGGGGGCGTCGGATCATGTCGGGGGTGCAAACACCTTGCGAATGGGCCGAGTTTCGCCGTTCGCGGCCGCGGTCCTTGTGCCGATCAGCTCGCGCGCAGTGTCAGCGTCGCGACCGCCGGCGCGTTCGGCGCCGTGTCGATGCAGGTCGTGCGCGCGCAGCCCGGCGTCGTCGCCTCGGCGGCGAAGCGCACGCTCGCCGGCCGGCCGATCGCCGACTGCGAGAAGCGCGCGGTCACGGTCCGGGCGCTCGAGCGGGCCAGGGTGGCCTCCGCGACGCGCTCGAGCGCGCCGCCGCGCTCGGCCATGATCGAGCCCCGCAGGTGCCGGCCGCCCTTGTCCGCGGTGACGCAGAGCAGGCGGTCGGGCGACGCCGCCTGGCCCTCGGTCTCGGTCCACATCCGCAGGCAGAGCGAGCCGGGCGGCCCGTCGTCGGCCGGGAGGTCCTGCATCCGCCACGCCGAGGCGAGCGTCAGCGCGGCCCGCAGGCGCCCGTCGGCGGCGCGGCCCAACTGGACGCGGGTGAGGTCGAGGCCGGCCGCGGTGTCGACGGGGTCGCGCACGACGATCGCGCCCGACGGCAGCTCGGCCTGGGCGCCGACGCGCGCCGCCCCGGGGAGCAGCGCGAGCGCGCAGGCGCCGGCGGCGGCGACGCCGAGCCGCCGCGCGCGCACGAGGTGCGCTCGGTCCGTCCTCCCGCGCCGCATGGCTCCAGATCATGACGGGCGCGGACGGCGCGCCGGTCCGCATGCAAGCGCGCGCCCACCCGGGCGAGCGCGTCAGCGGCCGGTGTACGTCGCGTGGCCGGGCCCGTTCTCGAGGAACGAGCGCACCGCGCCCTGGAGGTCCTCGGTGGCGAACAGGTCGCCCGCCAGCTCCGGGACGCGCTCGTCCGCGGCCCGCGCGCCGCCCTCGACCTGGGCGCGCACGATCGCCTTCGTGGCGGCGTGCGCGCGGGTCGGGCCCTCCGCGAGCCCGCGCGCGAACGCCTCGGCGGCCGCGGCGAAGCCCTCGTCGGGCAGGACGCGGTTGACGACGTTCCAGCGCTCGAGCGTGGCGGCGTCGAACAGCTCGCCGGTCATCACGAGCTCACGCGCGCGGGCCGGCCCGGCGCGCTCGGCGAGGCGCTGGGTGCCGCCCATCGCGGGCGTGAGGCCGACGACGGTCTCGACGAGGCCGAAGCGCGCGGACTCCGCCGCCAGCAGCAGGTCGCAGCCGAGCGCGAGCTCGAACGCGGCCGTCAGGCACAGCGCGTGGGCGGCGAACACGGTCGGCAGCGGGAGCTCCTCGACGGTGTGCACGAGGTCGAGCAGCTCGCGCCAGGTGGCGGCGGCCTCCTCGACCGAGAGGCCGTCGAAGAAGTGCACGTCGACCCCGCCGCTCACCGCGCGGCCCTCGGCGCGGACGAGCAGACCGCGCGGCGGGTCGGCCGCGACGGCGTCGACCGCCGCCCGCAGCGCGGCGAACATCGCCGCGTCGAAGAGGTTCAGCGGCGGGCGGGCCAGCGTGATGATCGCGAGCGCGCCGTCGCGCTCGAGCGTCACGGGCTCCGCCACGCCTCAGCCCCCGCGGATCGCGTCGGCGGCGGCGGCGATCTCCGCCTCGTCGCCCGGCGCGGGCTTCCACGGCAGCTTCAGCGGGTCGTCCGCGTAGCGCGGGATCACGTGGACGTGCAGGTGGAACACCGTCTGCCACGCGTCGCTGCCCCAGCTGTTGATGAGGTTGACGCCGTCGGCCCCGAGCGCGTCGCGGGCGCGGATCGCCAGGCGCCGCGCGGCGTCGGCGACGGCGGCGAAGTCCTCGCTCGAGATCGCGCCGAGGTCGGCCGCGTGGCGGCGCGGGACGACGAGCGCGTGGCCCCGCGTGCCCGGGTTGATGTCCATGAACGCCACGGTGCGCTCGTCCTCGGCGACGATCGTGCCGGGGATCTCGCCGGCGATGATCTTGCAGAACAGGCAGTCGGGATCGCGGTCGGCCATGGCGGCGAAGCCTACTGCCGCGTCACGCGAGCCGACGGCTCCGGGGCATCGACGGTCGGGGGCGCAGATCTTGCGCGGCCGTGATACCACTTGCACAAATTTTGCACAGATATGTACACCGGAAAGTAAAGTAGCCCGACGATGCCCCGGTCCAGCATGGCGGTGTTCTCCGCACTGTGGCGGGCGTACGGCGAGGGGCGCCTCGACCGGGCGCTCCACCTCGTCGACCCCGACTGCGAGTTCACGCTCCCCGACGGCCGCACGTGCCGCGGCCACGACGGCATCCGCCAGTGCCTGGAGGTCGCGCACCGCGACTGGCGCACGCTCACGATCACCTACGACGACATCCACGAGGAGCGCCCGGCGATCATCGTCGGCATCGGCCGCGTGGCGGCGTCGGGGCCCGAGGGGCGCGCGGTGTTCGAACGGCCGCTGGCGTGCGTCGCCGAGTTCCGGGACGGCCGGTTCGTCCGCGGCTGGGTGTTCGGCGAGCCCGCCCGCGCGCTCGACCACGCCCGCACCGTCGACGAGGAGCGCACCGCGGGCGAGCGCGAGGCCGCCGAGCGCGAGGCGAGCGCAGCCTCGGGGTCCGACGGCGGGCGCCGGCCGGGCCGCGGCTAGCGCTCGTCGAGCAGGGCGCGGGCGAGGGCGACGGCCTCCTCGGCCGTCGCGACCTGACCCGCGAAGCGCGCCTCGGCGATCGCCTCGAGCAGCTCACCGAGGCGCGGGCCGGGGGCGAGGTCGAGCTCTCGCGCGAGCGCGTCGCCGCGCACGAGCGGCTCCGGCGTCCCCTCCGCGCGGGCGGCGAACGCGACGGTGAGCACGTCCCGGGCCAGCGCGACGTGGCGGGCGATCGCCGCGTCGGCCTTGCGCCCGCGCGTCGCGAGCCGGTCGGCGACCGACAGCAGCGTCACGTCGACCGTGACCGGCGCGGTGTCGCGCAGATAGCGGTACATCGTCCGCCGGTCGAGCGGGGCCTGGTGCACGAGGAAGCCGAGGTCGAGGTGGTGGCGGGTGAGCGCGGCGACGTGCGCGCGCAGGCGCTCGCTGGCCCGCAGGCGACCGAGCACCTCGCGCGCGAGCCGCGCGCCCTCGACGTCGTGGCGCGGGAAGCCGATCCGCCCGTCGGGCAGCTCGACGCGCGTCATCGGCTTGGCGGCGTCGTGCAGCAGCGCGCCGAAGCGCAGGCCGCCGGCACGCGTGAGGCCGTCGGCGAGCGGCTCGGCGAGCAGCGCGCGCACCGGCCCGGCGAGGTCGTCGCCGAGCGTCGGGGCCGGGTCGTGCTCGATCGCGATCGCGGCCGCGAGGACCTCGAGCGTGTGGCCGTGGACGTCGCGGTGGTGGTACGGGTTCTGGCCCACGCCGCGCAGCGTGTCGAGCTCGGGCAGCACGAACGGGACGAGGCCGAGCGCGTCCATGTGCGCGAGGCCGTCGAGCGCCGCGTCGCCCGCGACGATGAGCTTCAGCTCGGCGAAGATCCGCTCCGGCGAGACGCGCTCGAGCCCGGCCGCCTGGGCCCGCGCGGCCTCGGCGGTCGCCGGCTCGATGGCGAAGCCGAGCTGGCAGGCCAGCCGGGCGAGCCGGAGCGTGCGCAGCGGGTCCGCCGCGAACGCCTCCGCGCCGACCATCCGCAGCCGGCGCGCGGCGAGGTCGTCGCGGCCGCCGTGGGGATCGACGAGGTCGCCGCCGGCGAGCGGCTCCGCCATCGCGTTGACGGTGAGGTCGCGCGCCGCGAGGTCATCGGCGAGCGTGCCGCCCTGCAGCGGCGTGACGTCGACCTGCCACGTCTGCCCGGGGCCGACGACGCGCCAGCCGCCGAACGCGTCGGAGAGCGCGAACGGCGATCCGCCCGCCGCGCGCGCGATCCGTCGCGCCGCCACGCGCGGATCGTCCTCGACGACGAGGTCGATGTCGTCGTCGGCGCCCGCGCGGCCGAGCAGGCGGTCGCGCACCGCTCCTCCGACGACCCACGCCCGCGCGTCGCCGAGCGCCTCCCGGACGGCCTCGATCACGGCTCCGGCACGCCGTCGCGGTGGTACGCGCGCGGGACGCGCCGGCTCAGCCCGCACGTGATCTCGTAGTTGATCGTGTCCAGGCGGCGGGCCCACTCCTCGGCGAGGATCCGCTCGTCGCCCTGCGCGCCGATGAGCACCGCGTCGTCGCCGCGCCCGACGTCGGGCTCGCCCGGCCCGACCTCGATCGTGACGTTGTCCATGCTGACCGTCCCGCGCAGCGGCCGCCGCCGGCCGCCGGCGAGCACGTCGGCGTTGTCGGTCAGCGCCCGGCGCACGCCGTCCCCGTACCCGATCGGCACGGTCGCGAGCGTCGTCTCAGAACGCGCGACGAACCGGCGCCCGTAGCCCGCGCTCTCCCCCGGCGCGATCGGCTTGACCTCCGCGAGGTAGGAGTGCAGCGACAGCGCGGGCTCGAGCCCGTGGTCGGCCGGGTCGCGCTGGAACGGGTCGAGGCCGTAGAGCGCGATGCCGGTGCGCACGAGGTCGAAGTGCGTCGCGGGGTCGCGCAGGGTCGCGGCGCTGTTGGCCGTGTGCAGCGCGAGGCCGGGATGGCGGGCCCGGAGCGGCTCGGCCCACGCGACGAAGCGCGCGAGCTGGGCGGGCATGAAGTCGTCGCCGGGCTCGTCGGCCGTCGCGAAGTGCGTCATCGCGCCCGCGAGCTCGAGGTGGGGCGCGGCGGCGACGGCGTCGGCGACCCGGGTGGCCTCCGCGGCGTCGCGCGTGCCCAGGCGCCCCATCCCGGTGTCGAGCTTCACGTGCACGCGCGCCGGGCGCAGGATCGCCGCGACGAACGCCTCGCGCCATACGACGATCTCCGCGCGGGCGTCGAGCGCGACGTCGAGCTCGTTGCTCGTCAGCGCCCCCATCACGAGGATCGGCGCGGTGATGCCCGCCGCCCGCAGCTCGGCCGCCTCGCCGGCCGCGACGACCGCGAGGGCGCTCGCCCCGCCCGCCAGCGCGGCCCGCCCCACGCGCACGGCGCCGTGGCCGTAGCCGTCGGCCTTGACCACGGCGCACAGCGCGGTCGCGGGGCCGGTGGCCGCCAGCAGGCGCGCGACGTTGCGCTCGATCGCCGCGAGGTTGACCCGCGCGACGGCGCGCTCGCCCGGCACGCTCAGCCCTCGCTCCCCGTCCGCGCCATGGAGCGCCGGACCTTACCGGCCGTCACCAGGCGTGCGGCAGGGCCTCGATGACGTCCCGGGCGATGACGCCGTCGACCCCGTGCGCGTCCGCGGCGTGCACGCCCGCCCGCGCGTGGAGCCGTACGCCGGCGCACGCGGCGGCGAACGGGTCGACCCCGCGGGCGAGGATCGCGGCGATGACGCCGCTCAGCACGTCCCCGGTCCCGGCCGTCGCGAGCGCGGCGCTTGCGCCCGGGCTGACGGCCACGGTGCCGCCGGGCTCGGCGATCAGCGTGTCGTCGCCCTTCAGCACGACGATCGCGCCCGCCGCCGCGGCCGCCTCGCGCACGTGGTGCAGGCGCCGCGCCTTGACCTCGTCGCTGTCGATTCCGAGGAGCCGCCCCAGTTCGCCCTCGTGGGGCGTGAGGACCGTCGGCGCGGGCCGCGCGGCGAGCGCCCCGAGGTCGCCGGCGTGGGCGTTGAGGCCGTCCGCGTCGAGCACGACCGCGACCTCGGCCTCGCGCACGAGGCGACGGACGAACGCCTGCGCGCCGTCGGTGCGGCCCAGGCCCGGGCCGGCGATGAGCGCGCCGCCGCGCTGCGCCAGCTCGAGCACCGCGTCGACGCCCGCCTCGGTGTGCGCGCCGTCGTCGTCCGGCAGGCCGCGCGTCATGACCTCGAGCAGGCGCACCTCGAACACCGTCTCGATCGCGGCGGGCACGCACGCGGTGACGTACCCCGCGCCGGTCCGCTGGGCCGCCTCCGCCGCGAGACATGGCGCGCCGCTCAGCCCGCGGGCGCCGCCCGCGACGAGCACGTGGCCGCTCGTGAACTTCGTCCAGCCCGCCCGCCGCCGCGGGACGAGCGCCAGCAGCGCCGCGTCATGGATCAGGCCCACGGCCGGCGGGTCGACCGGCGCGCCGGGCGGGATGCCGAGGTCGACGACCCGCACGGCGCCCGCGTGCGCCTTGCCGGGGTTGATCCACAAGCCGGGCTTGGCGGCACCGAACGTCGCGGTCGCGAGCGCGTGCACGGCCGCGCCCTGGACCGCCCCCGTCGAGGCATCGACCCCGCTCGGGACGTCGCACGCCACGACGGCACCGCCCCACGCGTTCAGCGCCTCGATCGCCTCGCCCGCCGGGCCGCGCGGCGCGCCGTCGAACCCGGTGCCGAGCAGCGCGTCGACCGCGAGCTCGCACGGCTCGAGCGCGGCGGGCGAGAACGGCTCGGGGGCGTCGCCCGGCAGCCGGTCGGCGTTCGTGCGCGCGTCGCCCTCGAGCTCCTCGACCGGCGCGGTCGTGAGCACGGTGACCGCGCGGCCCGCCTCGCGCAGGAGCCGGGCGACGACGTAGCCGTCACCCCCGTTGTTGCCCTTGCCGCAGACGACCGCGATCGGGCCGTCGCCGATCGCGAGCTCGCCGACGAGCGCGGCCAGCCCCGTGCCTGCGCGCTCCATGAGCTCGATCCCGGGGATGCCGCGCTCGCCGATCGCCCAGCGGTCGGTCGCGCGCATCGCCTCGGCGTCGGGCAGCCCCTCGAGCCAGTCCGGCAGGCCGGTCACTCGAGCACCGCCACCGCGCCCGCGGTCGAGCGCGTGTGGGTCAGCGAGACGTGGACGCGGACGCCGAGCTCGGCCGCCCGCGCGGCGACCGCGCCGTGGAGGGCGATGCCGGGCGGCTCGTCGCCGCCGCCGACGACCTCGATCTCGCGCGGGCGCAGCACGTCCATCCGCAACGCCTTGCTCACCGCCTCCTTCGCGCAGAACCGCGCGGCGAGGTGCCGCGCGGGCCGTCCCGAGGTCGCCGCGTAGGCGCGCTCGGCGTCCGTGAACAGGCGCTCGCCCAGCCCGGGATGGCGTTCGAGCGCCTGCTCCAGGCGGTCGATCTCCAGGAGGTCGAGGCCGATCACGCGGTGGGGGTTCTACTCCACGGTGACGGTCTTGGCGAGGTTGCGCGGCTGGTCGACGTTCAGCCCGCGCTTGCGGGCGATGCGGTAGGCGAGCAGCTGGAGCGGGATGACGGCCAACAGCGGCTGGAGCATCCAGTCCGTGCGCGGGATCGTGAGGACCTCGTCGGCGTGCGCGTCGAGCGTGGTGCTGCCCTCGGTCCCGATCGCGATGACCCGCGCGCCGCGCGCCCGGACCTCCTGCACGTTCGAGATGACCTTGTCGAGCACCGGCGAGTCGAACGCGGCGGCGACGACCGGCGTGCCCTCGTCGAGCAGCGCGATCGGGCCGTGCTTCATCTCGCCCGCGGCGTAGGCGTCGGTGGAGATGTAGGAGATCTCCTTGAGCTTGAGCGCGCCCTCGAGCGCGACCGGCAGGCCGACGTGGCGGCCGAGGTACAGGAAGAAGTCCTGGTCCCAGCAGAGCTCGGCGATCCGGTCGACGTCCGGCTCGATGCGGTCCAGCAGCTCCTGGATGCAGTGCGGAACGCGCTTGAGGTCGGCGACGATCTCCGTGCGGCGGGCGGCGTCGAGCGTGCCGCGCAGCTCCGCGAGGCGCAGGCCGAGCAGGAACATGACGGCGACCTGGCAGACGAACGTCTTCGTCGCGGCGACCGAGACCTCGAGGCCGGCGCGGGTGAAGAGCACGCCGTCGGCGTCGCGCGTGGCCTGCGAGCCCATGATGTTCGTGATGGCGAGGACCGTCGCGCCGCGCTCCTTGGCGATACGCATGGCGGCGAGCGTGTCGGCCGTCTCGCCGGACTGCGTGATGCCGATGACGAGGTCGCCGGGGCCCACGACCGGGTTGCGGTAGCGGTACTCGGAGGCGATGTCCATCTCGACCGGCATCCGCGCCCACTCCTCGAGCGCGTAGCGGCCGATCAGGCCCGCGTGGTAGCTCGTGCCGCAGGCCACCACGACGACGCGCTTGACGTCGCGCAGGATCGCCTCGTCGAGCGCGCCCGCGTCGTCGAGGTCGACGCCGTCGTCGCGCAGCGTGCGGTCGGCGATCGTCTCGGCGACAGCGTCCGCCTGCTCGTGGATCTCCTTGAGCATGAACGTCTCGTAGCCGCCCTTCTCGGCGGTCTCGTCGTCCCAGTCGATCTCCTGGATCTCGCGCTCGAGCTCGGTGCCGTCGGGCAGCAGGAACGTCGTGCCCTCGGGCGTGATGGCGACGATCTCGCCGTTCTCGATGAACTGGACGCGGCGGGTCTCGCGCAGGAAGGCGGGGATCGCGGAGGCGAGGAACGTCTCGTCCTCGCCCAGGCCGACGACGAGCGGGCACTCCTTGCGGGCGCCGACGAGGACGTCGGGCTCGTCCTTGCGCATCGCGACGAAGGCGAAGTGCCCGTCGAGCTCGGCGTACGCGGCGCGGACGGCCTCGACGAGATCGCCGGCGGCGAGGTGGTGCGAGATCAGGTGGGCGATGACCTCGGCGTCGGTCTCGCTCGTGAACACCGCGCCCATGTCGATGAGGCGCTCCTTGAGCGCCATGTAGTTCTCGACGATGCCGTTGACGACGACGTGGACGGCGCCCGTCGTGTCGAAGTGCGGGTGGGCGTTCTCCTCGTTGACGCGGCCGTGCGTGGCCCAGCGGGTGTGGCCGATGCCGGTCGTCGCGGGGCGCGTGGCGACGGCGACCGCGCCGCCGTCCTCGTCCTCGCCGCCGGCGACGGCGACGCGCAGGTGCTCGAGGTTGCCCACGGCGCGCACGGACTCGATCGTGTCGCCCGCGATCACGGAGATCCCGGCCGAGTCGTAGCCGCGGTACTCGAGGCGCGTCAGCCCGGCGAGGAGCAGGTCCTGAACGGGGCGCTTGCCGACATATCCGACGATGCCGCACATGGCCGGCTCCTTTCTCAGAAGAACGACTCGGAGCCGCGCTCGGCGGCCCCGGGACAGGTCACGGTAGCAACCAACCCGGCTTCTGCCAGGCATCTGCACACAAAACGGCAAGACATAGCGCGGACTTCCGCACCGCTCGCTGCGGGCCGTGTCGCCCGTGGTTGCGTTCTGCGCTCAGCCGGCCGGCGAGACGCGCTCGACGACCGCGACGAGGCGGGCGCAGATCTCGTCCGCCTCCTCGGCCGTCGGGGCCTCGACCATCACGCGCACGAGCGGCTCGGTGCCGCTCGGGCGGACCAGCACGCGGCCGCGGCCGGAGAGCGCCTCGCCCTCCTCCGCGCTCGCCGCGGCGAGCTCCGGGGCGTCCATCGCGGCGTCGCGGTCGGCGACGCGGACGTTGACGAGCCGCTGCGGGAGGCGGTGCATCGCGTCGCGCTGCGCGAGGTCGTCCCCGGCGAGCGCCTCGAGGGTCAGCAGCGCGCTCGCGATGCCGTCGCCCGACGGGGCGAAGCTGAGGTCGATGACGTGCCCGGACTGCTCGCCCCCGAGCACCCAGCCGCGCTCGCGCAGCGCCTCGAGCACGTAGCGGTCGCCGACCTGCGTGCTCGCGACCTCGATGCCCGCGGACTCCATCGCCGAGTGGAAGCCGTAGTTCGTCATCACCGTCACGGCGACGCCGTCGCCGGCCAGGCGGCCGGTGCGGCGCAGGTGCAGCGCGGCGAGGGCGATCAGCTCGTCGCCGTCGACGACCACGCCGTTGCGATCGACGGCCAGGACGCGGTCGCCGTCGCCGTCGAAGGCGAAGCCGACGTCGTGGCCGCCGCCGGTGACGAGCGCGGCCAGCCCGTCGATGTGGGTCGAGCCGCAGCCGGCGTTGATGTTGCGCCCGTCGGGCGCGTCGCCGATCACGGTCACGGTCGCGCCGAGGCGGCGGAAGATCTCGGGCGCGACGCGGTGCGTGGCGCCGTTGGCGCAGTCCAGGGCGACGTCGAGGCCGCCGAGGTCGAGGTCGGCGTAGCGCTCGTGGAGGGCGCGCAGGTAGTCCTCCTGGGTGCCGTGGAGCGCGCGGATGCGGCCGATGGCCGTCCCGCCCGCCGAGGGCGCCTCGAGGTGGCGCTCGATCTCGAGCTCGGTGGCGTCCGAGAGCTTGAAGCCGTCCGCGCCGAAGAACTTGATGCCGTTGTCCTCGTACGGGTTGTGCGAGGCGCTGAGCACGGCCGCGAGGTCGAGCTCGTAGCGGCGCAGCAGCAGCGGGGCGGCGGGCGTCGGCAGGACGCCGCCGAGCAGGACCTCGCCGCCGGCGGCGGCGACGCCCGCGGCCAGGGCCGCCTCGAGCATCTCGCCCGACTCGCGCGTGTCGCGGATGACGAGCACGCGCGGGTGCTCGGCGCCGCGCTCGCGGGCGACCGTCGTCGCGGCGCGGCCGAGGCCGAGCGCGAGGTCGGCGGAGAGCTTCTCGCCGGCGACGCCGCGGACGCCGTCGGTCCCGAACAGCTTGCGCCGGGGTGCGTCGGGCGCCGCGGCGCGCTCGGGCGCGCCGCCCACCCCGCTCTGCGCAGACAGCACGACGGCTAGCGCTTGGAGAACTGCGGCCGCTTGCGGGCCTTCTTGAGGCCGGCCTTCTTGCGCTCCTTGACGCGCGGGTCGCGCGTCAGGAAGCCGCGGCGCTTGAGCTCGCCGCGCAGGTTCGGGTCGGCCTCGAGCAGCGCACGGCTGATGCCGTGGCGCAGGGCGTCGGCCTGGGCCGAGACGCCGCCGCCGTGCATGCGCGCGACGACGTCCATGCGCGTGTCGTAGCCGACGGCCTCGAGCGGCTGGCGGATCGTGCGCTGCAGCGTCGGGCGCGGGAAGAACACGTCGAGCTCGCGGCCGTTGATCGTGTACGCGCCGGTGCCCGGCAGCAGGATCACGCGGGCGATGGCGGTCTTGCGCTTGCCCGTCGCGCGGTAGCGCGCGCCGGCGCCCAGGTCGATCGTGACGGCGGCGATCGGCTCGTCGGCGATCTCCTCGGAGTCGCCGGCCGTCGCCTCCTCGGAGTCGTCGTCGCCGCGCGAGAGCGGGTCGGCGCCCTCCTCGACGATGTCGACCTCGAGGTCGGCGCCGGGGATCTCCGGCTTGACCCGCGGGGTCTCGTCGAAGTCCTCCTCGAGGTCCTCGTCGCCGCTCGCCGCGGCGGCGGCGGCGGGCGCGGCGTCGGCGGCGGCCTCCGGGGCGGCGTCGGCGGCGTCGGCGACCGGGTCGCCCTGCGGGCTCGCCGCGTCACCGGGCGCCTCGACGGGCGCCTCCTCGGCGGCCGGGGTCTCCTCGCCGGCGCGCTCGTCGACGGGGGCGGGGGCCTGCTCCTCGGAGGCGGCCGGGGTCTCCTCCGGCTGCTCCTCGGGCGGGGTGCGGTCGTCGGCCATCAGGACCTGAGCTCCATCGGTGTCGGCTGCTGGGCCGTGTGCGGGTGATCGGGACCCGCGTAGACCTTGAGCTTCGTCAGCTGCTTGCGCGCGAGGCGGTTGCGGGGGAGCATCCCCTTGACCGCCTTGCGGATGACCTCCTCGGGGCGGCGCTCGAGCATGTCGTTCAGCGAGCGCTCCTTGATGCCGCCGGGATAGCCGGTGTGGCGGTAGTACTTCTTGTCCGCGCGCTTGTTGCCGGTGACCGCGATCTTCTCGGCGTTCACGACGACGACGAAGTCGCCCGTGTCGCAGTGCGGCGTGTACTCCGGCTTGGTCTTCCCGCGCAGCGCGTCGGCGATCTGGGTGGCGAGCCGGCCGAGCGTCTGCCCGTTGGCGTCGACGACAACCCAGTTGCGCTCGCGGGTGGAAGGTGTGGCGACGAAGGTCTTCACGGCGTGAGAAAGCCGCGCTGGTCTGGGCGCGGCCCTGAGGATGATAGGACACCGGCGGCGCAGGGGGCCTTTTCGCCCCTTGCGTCCGCCGATCGCGCACATATACTGCCGCGCAACGACGCCGAGTCCGTCCGGCCCGCCTGGGCCGCACGGAGCGGGGGAACCACTTGGACGCCTGCCCCACAGGCGTCCTGGGGCGAATCCGGGCCGCGAGGCCCGGTAGCGCGGATCGGCCGCGCGAGCCCGTCAGCTCACCCCGTAGGCCGACAACCGACCGTGGACCCCCACCAGCGCGCATCCGCACGCCCTGTCGCCGCCGCCTGCGCGGAGACCGTCGCTCCGGCCTGCCCGGAGACCGTCGCCCGCGCGTGCGCGGATGCACCGGTTGCCGACCGTCCCTTTCGGCCCTCGCCGCCACGCTCCTTCCGGCCCCTTCGGCTCGGCCCGCGCCCGCGCGCCGCGCTCGTGGTGGGCCTCCTGGTGCTTCCCGCCCCGGCCGGTGCTCGTGCCGCCACCCCCCATGGCACCGCCGCGCCGGAATCTCCGCCCGCCGCCGCCCCGCCCGCGCCACCCCCCAGCGTGGCGACGGCGGCGGCCGGGCGGCCCTCCGTCGACGCGGTGACCTGCCGGACCACCTGCCTCGGCCTCGCGACCGCGCGGGCCGGCAGCGTCGTGCGCGTCACCGGCGAGGGCGCCGGGAGCGCGTCGTCGATCGTGTTCCTCGGCCGCCGCGGCCCGCGCGACGACCGCGTCGCCGCCGCGCGTCCGGTCGGGCCCCGTGCCGCCGAGGCGACGTTGCCGGCCGGCGCCCACGGCGGCCCGGTCCGCGTCCTCACGACCGACGGGCGCCGCTCCGAGCGCTCCGACCGCGAGATCGAGGTGCGCTCGGGCCCCCGCGGCGACGACCTCGAGGCGCGGGTCGCGACCCGCAAGGCGTTCGTCGACGCCTCGAACCCCGCGACGCTCGACGTGTTCGTCGGGGGCACCGCCACGGCCGAGCTCGTCATCGACCTCGTGCGCCCCGCGGACGGCGGCGTGATCGCCCACTGGGCGATGCCGGCCGTGGCCGGCGGCACGGTCCAGAGCGTCGACTGGGACGGCACGGCCGGCGGCGCCGACCAGCCCGAGGGGCGCTACGTCTTCCGCGTGTCGGCCACGACCACGACGATCCGCGCGGCGCAGGCCGCCGGCGCCGCGCCGGGCGGGCCGCCCGCGCCGATCCACGCGTCGAGCTTCATGCTGCTGCGCAGCCGCTTCCCGATCCTGGGCGCCCACCGCTACGGCACCGGCGCCGCCCGCTTCGGCGCGGGTCGCGCGGGCCACACCCACCAGGGCCAGGACGTGTTCGCCGACTGCGGCACGCCGCTCGTCGCCGCGCACAGCGGGACCGTGAAGTACGCGGGCTACCAGGGCGCCGCGGGCAACTACGTCGTGATCGCGACCGGCGACGGGCCCGACGAGGTGTACATGCACCTGCGCGACGCGGCCCTCGTCACGGAGGACGACGCGGTCGCCACCGGCCAGCCGATCGGCTTCGTGGGCGACACGGGCGACGCGGTCGGCTGCCACCTGCATTTCGAGATGTGGCCCGACGGCTGGCAGTCGGGCGGCGCGCCCGAGGACCCGCTGCCCAGCCTGCAGGCCTGGGACGCGGACGACTGACCGCGGTCCCGACCGCCTCGACGCGCAACTGATACGTTGCGCGTCATGCGCGTTCTCGTCCTCGGCGGCACCGATCTTCCTCGGGCGCCACGTGGCCGCCGAGGCGCTCGCCCGCGGCCACGAGGTGACGCTCTTCCACCGCGGCCGCCACGGCGCGGACCTGTTCCCGGAGGCCGAGCACCTCACGGGCGACCGGGCCGGGGACGCCCGCGACCTGACCGCGCTCGAGGGCCGTTCGTGGGACGTCGCCGTCGACACCTCCGGCTACCAGCCCGCCGACGTGGCCGCCTCGAGCGCGCTGCTCGCCGCGGCGGGCGTCGAGCACCTCTCGTTCGTCTCGACCTGCAACGTCTACCCGGCCTGGCCCGGCGAGGTCGTGACCGAGGACTCGCCGGTGTGGACCGAGGGCGACGACTACGGCGAGAACAAGGCCGCGTGCGAGCGGGAGGCCGAGGCGGCGCTCCCCGGCCGCGTCGCCCAGCTCCGCGCCGGCCTGCTCTGCGGCCCGCACGACAACGTCTTCCGCCTGCCCTGGTGGGTCGCGCGCATCGCGCGCGGCGGCGAGGTCCTCGCCCCCGGCGACCCCGACCGCACCGTCCAGCTCATCGACGCCCGCGACCTCGCGGCGTTCATCCTCGACCTCGGCGAGGCGCGCACGCCCGGAGCCTTCAACGCGACGGCGCCCGCCGGCCAGACGACGATGCGCGAGGCGCTCGAGGCCGCCGTCGCCGCGACCGGCTCCGACGCCCGCCTGACCTGGGTGCCCGACGAGGCGCTGCAGGCCGCGGAGGTCGAGGCCTGGACCGAGGTCCCGCTGTGGATCCCCGAGGCGGAGGCGCCGGGGACGTTCCGGATCGACGCGTCGCGGGCCGAGGCGGCGGGCCTGCGCTGCCGCCCGGTGGCCGAGACCGTCGCCGACGTGTGGGCGTGGCTGCGGGCGGGCGGGCCCGACGTCGAGGGCGACGGCTGGCTCTCCGAGCACGCCGCGACGGGTCTCCCACCCGAGCGCGAGCGCGAGGTCCTCGCCGCCCTCGCGCGCTAGGACGCGGCCGGCGCTACTCCCACTCGATCGTGCCGGGCGGCTTGCTCGTGATGTCGAGCACCACCCGGTTGACCTCGCGCAGCTCGTTGATCATGCGCGACGCGATCTGCTCGAGCAGGTCGTAGGGCAGCCGGGCCCAGTCGGCCGTCATCGCGTCGTCGCTCGTGACCGCGCGGATGACGACGACGTAGCCGTACGTGCGCTCGTCGCCCTGGACGCCGACCGTGCGGATGTCCGGCAGGACGCAGAAGGACTGCCACAGCTCGCGGTACAGGCCGGCGTTGCGGATCTCGTCCTGGAGGATGTAGTCGGCGTCGCGCAGCAGGTCCAGGCGCGCCTTGCTCGCCTCGCCGCCGACGATGCGGATCGCGAGGCCCGGGGCCGGGGAACGGCTGGCGCCAGACGAGCCGCTCGGGCATCCCGAGCTCGGCGCCGACCGCGCGGACCTCGTCCTTGAACAGCGCGCGCAGCGGCTCGACGAGCTCGAACTCGAGATCCTCGGGCAGGCCGCCGACGTTGTGGTGGGACTTGATCGTCGCCGCGCCGGTGCCGCCGCCCGACTCGATCACGTCGGAGTAGAGCGTGCCCTGCACGAGGAACCGCGCGCCCTCGCCGTCGTGAGCGAGCTTCGCCGCCTCCTCCTCGAAGACGCGGATGAACTCCGTGCCGATCCGCTTGCGCTTGGTCTCCGGGTCCGTGACGCCGCGGAGCTTCGCGAGGAAGCGCTCCTCGGCGTCGACCGCGACCAGCGGGATGCCGAAGCGGTCGCGGAAGGCCGCGATCACCTGCTCGCCCTCGTTCTTGCGCATCAGGCCGTGGTCGACGAAGACGCACGTGAGCTGGTCGCCCACGGCGCGGTGCACGAGCAGCGCCGCGACGGACGAGTCGACCCCGCCGCTCAGGCCGCAGATGACCTTGCCGGTGCCGACCTGCGCGCGGATGCGGGCGATCTGCTCCTCGACGATCGACGCCGCCGACCACGCCATGTCGCAGCCGCAGACGTCGCGCAGGAACGTCTTGAGGATGTCCTGCCCGTACGGCGTGTGGACGACCTCGGGGTGGAACTGGATGCCGTAGATGCGCCGCTCGGTGGACTCGAACGCGGCCACGGGCGACGCGGTCGACGACGCCAGGGCGGTGAAGCCGCCGGGCGCCTCGAAGACGGTGTCGCGGTGCGACATCCAGCAGCTCTGCTCCTCGGGCAGCCCGGCGAGCAGCCGCCCGGGCTCGCGCACGGTGAGCTTCGAGCGCCCGAACTCGCCGACCTCGGCGCCTTCGACGCGCCCGCCGAGCGACAGCGCGACGAGCTGCATGCCGTAACAGATGCCGAGCACCGGGATCCCGAGCTCGAGCAGCCGCGGGTCGAGCCGCGGCGCGCCGTCGGCGTACACCGACGCCGGGCCGCCGCTCAGGATCAGGCCCTTCGGCCGGCGCCGCACGACCTCGTCGGCGCCGACGTGGTGGGGCAGGAGCTCGCTGAAGACCCCGCACTCGCGCACCCGCCGCGCGATCAGCTGCGAGTACTGGCCGCCGTAGTCGAGGACGACGACCTCGTCGACCGCGCGCGGGACGTCGACCCGAGACGAGTCGTCCGCGAGCTCTGTCGCGGCCGTCGCCTCGGTGACGATCCCGTGCTCGGTCACGCCTGGGTCAGCGCGGGCGTCTTCTCGGCGACGCCGTTCTCGCGCCCGGGGTGCGCCGACGCCGACGCCCCGCGGCTGCCCATGCCGACCCCCTGGGCCGACTGCAGCGCCTTGCCCTCGGTCTGCAGGGCCGGGGCGATCATCAGCTCGGCCCGGTTGAACTCGGCGAGGTCCTTGTAGCCCGTCGTCGCCATCGACGTGCGCAGCGCGCCCATCAGGTTGAACGAGCCGTCGTTCTCGTGGGCCGGGCCCTGGAGGATCTGCTCGATCGTGCCGTTCTGGACGGTCTGCACGCGCGCGCCGCGCGGGAGCGAGGGGTGGAACGTCGCCATCCCCCAGTGGAAGCCGTGGCCGGGCGCCTCGTACGCGCGCGCCAGCGGGGAGCCGATCATCACGGCGTCCGCGCCGCAGGCGATCGCCTTCGACACGTCGCCGCCGGTGCGCATGCCGCCGTCGGCGATGACCTGGACGTACTCGCCCGTCTCGAGCATGTGGGTCGAGCGCGCGCCGGCGACGTCGGCGATCGCCGTCGCCTGCGGGACGCCCAGCCCGAGCACGCCGCGGGTCGTGCACGCCGCGCCGGGGCCGACCCCGACGAGCACGCCGGCCGCGCCGGTGCGCATGAGGTGCAGGCCGGTCTGGTAGGAGGCACAGCCGCCCGCGACCACCGGAACCGGCAGCTCGGCGATGAACTCCTTGAGGTTCAGCGGCGTCGTCTTCTCCGAGACGTGCTCCGCCGAGACCACGGTGCCCTGGATGACGAGGATGTCGAGGCCGGCGTCGAGCGCGAGCTCGTAGTACCGGCCGACGCGCTGCGGCGTCAGCGAGGCCGCGACCACGACGCCCGGCTCCTGCTTGATCTCCGCGATCCGCTGGGCGATGAGCTCGGGCTTGATCGGCTCCTGGTAGATCGCCTGCATCTCGCGCGTGGCGACCTCCTTGGGCAGCTGCGCGATGCGCTCGAGCTGCGCGTCCGCGTCCTCGTAGCGGGTCCAGATGCCCTCGAGGTTCAGGACGGCGAGACCGCCGAGCTTGCCGATGATCCGCGCGGTGTCCGGCGAGACGACGCCGTCCATCGCGGAGGCCAGCAGCGGCAGCTCGAAGCGGTAGGGGCCGAGGGTCCAGGAGATGTCGACGTCGTCAGGGTCACGCGTGCGCCGTGAGGGCACGATCGCGATGTCGTCGAATCCATACGCGCGGCGGGCCTTCTTGCCGCGACCGATCTCGATCTCCATCACAACATCCTAGGGTCGCTGGCGGACGAAAAGACCCCGCGGCAGCGGGGTCGGGGAACACCGACGGGCGGTGGCTGTGGCGGCGGCGACCACGGCCCGGGCCACGATAGCAGTGGGGTTTGCGGGCGGTTCGGCCCGGAACCCGCATCGTCCGGGGATCGCGCTCGCGGATACGGTTTGCGGCCGTGGACGGGCGGCGGATCGTGGCCATGGGCGGCGGCGGGTTCTCGATGGAGCCCGACACGCCGCTCCTCGACGACTTCGTCCTCTCCCTCGCGCGCGAGCCGACGCCGCGCGTCTGCTTCGTCGCGACCGCCAGCGGCGACTCGCCCCAGTACGTGCGCGACTTCTACCGCGCGTTCGCCCCGCGCGACTGCCGGCCGTCGGACCTCGCGCTGTTCGACCGGCGGATCGCCGACCTGCGCGCCTTCGTCCTCGAGCAGGACGTCGTCTACGTCGGCGGCGGCAGCACCGCGAACCTCATGGCCGTGTGGCGCACGCACGGCCTCGACCGCGTCCTCGCCGAGGCGTGGCACGCGGGGATCGTGCTCTGCGGGATCAGCGCGGGGATGAACTGCTGGTTCCGCGAGTCGGTGACCGACTCGTTCGACCTCGGCCGCCTGGCGCCGCTGAAGGACGGCATGGGGCTGATCGACGCGAGCGCGTGCCCGCACTACGACGGCGAGCCCCAGCGCCGCCCGACGTACCGCGGGCTCGTCGCCCGCGGCGAGCTCGGCGACGGCTGGGCCGCCGACGAGGGCGCCGCGCTCGTCTTCGCGGGCGAGGAGCTCGAGGAGGTCGTCGGCGAGCGGCCGGGGCTCGCGGGCTATCGCGTGGAGCGCACGGCCGAGGGCTTCACCGAGGAGCGGATCGGCGCCCGCCACCTCGGCGCGGCGTGAGCGCGGGGCCGCCCGGGCCGCTCGGGCTCAGCCGACGCCGGCGGGCTGGTCGAGGCGCTCGATGACGATCTCGCCGAGCAGCCGGTCGACCTCGCGCGGGTCGATGAGCCCCGCGCCGAGGCGCTGCGTGGACTCCGCCCCGCACGCCACCGCGAAGCGCAGGCAGTCCTCGTGGCCCGCGCCGGTGTAGCGGGCGGCGACGAAGCCCGCGAGGAACGCGTCGCCCGCGCCGACCGCCGCGACCGCCTCGCGCGGCGCGATCCACACGCGGTGGAGGACCGGAGCGCCGTCGACGAGGATCGAGGCGACGCAGCCGTCGGGCAGCGTCATGATCGCCTCGCGCGCGCCGAGGGAGGCCATCTCGCGCACGGCGATGATCCGATCCTCCTCGTCGTTGAACTCGTGGCCGACGAGCTCCTCGGCCTCGATGACGTTCGGCGAGATCACGTCGGGCTCGGCCCGGACCGCGAGGCGCATCGGCTCGCCGTCCGCGTCGACCACCGTCTGCACGCTCATCTTGCGCAGCTCCTTGACGAGCTGCGCGTACAGCGCGGGCTCGACGCCGCGCGGCAGCGAGCCGGCGAACACGACGACGTCCGCGCCGCGCGCGAGGTACAGGAGCTTGTCGCGGAAGAGCTCGATCTCCTTCGCGCTCACGGCCGGGCCGCGCTCGTTGATCTCGGTCGTCTCGCCGTTCGTCGGGTCGTACACGGCCGTGTTCGTCCGCGACTCCTCGCGGATGCGCACGAAGTCGTTGAGGATCGACTCCTCCGTGAGCTGCTCGACGATCCGGGTGCCCGTCGGGCCGCCCGCGAAGCCGGTCGCGATCACGGGCTGGCCGAGCGTCTTCAGCGTCCGCGCGACGTTGACGCCCTTGCCGCCCGGCATCGTCGTCTGCTCCACGGTGCGATGCCGCCGGCCGAGCCGGAAGTTCGGCACGGACAGCGACTTGTCGATCGCCGCGTTGAGGGTGACGGTGATGATCATGCGATCTCGGTTCCCCCGGTGCGGCCCCTGCGCCGACGCTGCAGGCGGCGGCGCAGCAGCACGACCTGGAGGCTACCGAGTGCCACGGCCGCGACGGCCAGAACGATCAGCGTCCGGCCGATGAGGCCGCCCGCGCGCTGCACGACGGTCGCGCCCGCCACCGCTTCCGGGGTCACGAGCGCGACCCGGTCGATCGGCTTGCCGCGCCAGCGCACCTCGATCGTCCCCACCCGCGCGCCGGCGGGCAGCGGGCCGTCGACCTGGCGCGGGGCGTCGAGGATCCGCAGTGCGTAGTGCTCGCCGCGGCGGACCGTGCGCCGGACGGTGCGCGTCGCGACGAACTTCACGCGCGCGTCGCGGTGGGCGAGCTTCGCGCTGGCGTACGTCCGGCCCTTCACCGTCGCCGCGAGCCGGTGGTAGTGCTCGAGGCCGTAGCGCAGGAGCGTCAGCGAGTCGGCGTCGCGCGCGGCCTCGCTGGGCTCGCCGAGCACGGCCGAGACGACCGTGACGCCGTCGCGGGTGGCCGAGCCGACGAGCACGTAGCCCGCGGTCGACGTGTGGCCGGTCTTCACGCCGTTGACGGCGCGGACGCTGCGCACGAGCGTGTTGCGGTTCGTGATCGTCCGCTGCCGCGCGCCGGTCTTGAGCGTCGCGCTCGGGAGGTTCGTGACCGCGCGGAAGAACGCGTTGCGCCGCAGGATCAGCGTGAGCTTGACGAGGTCCTCGGCGCTCGAGTGGTTGCCCGGCTGGTCGAGGCCGATCGGGTTGGAGTAGTGCGTGTCGCGCAGGCCGAGCGCACGGGCGCGGCTGTTCATCAGCCGGACGAAGCGCGCGCGCGTGCCGCCCACGCGGACGGCCAGCGTCGCGGCGGCGTCGTTCGCGCTCGCCAGCAGCAGGCCCCGCATGAGGTCGGCGACCGTCATCCGCTCGCCGCCGCGCAGGCCGATCACGGACTCGGCGGGCGCGGCGCTGTAGCGGATCGTCGTGAACGTCGTGGAGAGCTTCTCGCGCTCGAGCGTCAGCAACGCGGTCATGAGCTTCGTCGTGCTCGCGACCGGGCGCTCGTCGTCGGCGTTGCGGCCGTACACGACGTCGCCCGTCGCCGGCTCGACGAGGATCGCCGCGGGCGCGCGGACGACCGGCCCGTCGGCCGCGGCGGCCCGCGCCGGCGGGGCCGCGACGAGCGCCGCCGCGGCGATCGCGAGGGCGACGACGGCGAGCGCGAGGGCGCCGGACGCGCGGCGGGGGGCGGACGTCACGGGGAGAGCTTGATCCGCTGGCCGGTCTGAAGCGCCTGGGAGTCGAGCTTCGGGTTGAGATCCTGGATGCGCGCGAGCGTGACGCCGGTCTTCGCGGAGATCGACGACAGCGTGTCCCCGGCCTTGACCGTGTAGGCCCGACGGCGCCTGCCGCGCGACTTCGAGCTCTTGCCCTTCGTCGTCCGGGACTTCGCGGTCGAGGTCTGCGAGGCCGGGGTCGTCGCGCCCCCGTCGTCCTTGAGCAGCGTCGCGTTCACCACGGCGTACACCGCCACGGCGCACGCGACGAGCGCAATGGGGGCGAGCCAGCGGGCGGGGCTGCGACGACGGCGCATGGGAACTTCCGGAGCATAAGGCGGTCGATCGGGCCGCAACGCCGCTGGCGCGCGGCGTCCGCGGCCCTCCCGCTAGGCGAGCGCCCACGCGGCGGCGCGCAGCCGCTCGGCCTCGGTGCGCGCGGCGGTGCCCGGGTCGGCGCCGGGGGACTGCTCGTGCGCGGCCGCGATCGAGCGCGACGCGGTCACGAGCCCGGCGGCGCGGTGCGGAGCGAAGGCAGGAGCGAGGTCCTCGACCCGACCGCCCTGGGCCCCGATGCCGGGGAGCAGGAAGATCGTGCGCGGCATGAGCTCGCGCATCCGCGCGACGTGCTGGGGCGCGGTCGCCCCGACCACGGCGCCGACGTCGCTCAGCGCCACCTCGCCGGGCGCGCCAAGACTGTCAACGATGGTTGCCACTTTCTCCCACAGCGTGCCGCCGGCGGCGGTCTCGGTGTCCTCGAGGTCCGCGGCCCCGGGGTTCGACGTGCGGACGAGGACGAACACCCCGGCGCGGGCGGCGCGGGCGGCCTCGAGCAGCGTCTCGAGCGTGTCGACGCCGAGGTACGGGCTGGCGGTGAATGCGTCCGCCCCCAGGCCCGCGACGGGGCCGAACGGGGTCGGCGTGCTGCCGACGAGCGCCTGGCCGTAGGCGGCGGCGGACACGGCGATGTCGCCGCGCTTGCCGTCGGCCAGGACGATCAGGCCCGCGGCGCGGGCGTGCTCGACGACCTCGGCCAGCGCGGCCCATCCCGGCGCGCCCAGGCGCTCGAAGCACGCGAGCTGGGGCTTCGCCGCGCAGCACGCGGGACCGGCCGCGTCGATGAGCGCGCGGCAGTGGGCGAGCACCGCCCGGGCCGCGCGCTCGGCGGGCGACCCGTCGGCGGGCGCGTTTTGCAGCGAATTCGGCCAGAGGCGCGCCGGATCCGGGTCGAGCCCCAGGACGACCTGGGACTCGCGCCGGGCGACGACCTCCGCGAGGCGGTCCGCGAAATGCGGTCGGGGCGCAGCGGCGTCCGGTGCGGACGCCGCGGCGGGCTGCGGCGTCTGCGCGCTCAGCTAGCCGTTGACGGCCTTCTTCAGGCCCGAGCCGGCCGTGAAGCGCGGCACCTTCGAGGCGCTGATCTGGATCGGCTCACCGGTGCGCGGGTGCACGCCCTGGCGCGCGCCGCGCTCGGCCACGTGGAACTTGCCGAAGCCGGAGAACGTGATGTCGCTCCCGCGCTGCAGCGCTTCCTGGATGACCTCCAGCACGGCGTCGACGGCCTTGCCGGCTTCGGTCTTCTGAAGGTCGGCCCGGCTGGCCACCTGGTCGACGAACTCGGACTTCGTCACGTTGGAACTCCTCCTCGATGAGGTTCGTGGTCGAACGACGCTATCAGCGGTCACGGATGGGACGTCCCGTAATCCCGCTTGATAACGGGCCTTTTCCGGGTGTCCCGCCGCCGAAACGTGCTCGATGGGCGATTTGCGCCCGTCAGGACGATCGGGGAGTGTGGCCCGCGCGTCGGACACGACCGCGTCAGGCGACGTCGACCGCCTCCGCCGCCGCCGCGAGATCGGCGCCCGCGAGACCCCGCAGCGCGTGCGGCCCGAGGGCCGCCGCGACGGCGTGGCCGCCCGAGCGCACGGCGAGCAGGTCGCCCTCGTCGACGACCGTCGCCTCGGGCGCCGCGGCGAGCGCGGCGGCCGCCCGGGCGCCGAGCGTCGCGTCGCCCGCGAGCACCGCGCCGGAGGCGTCGAGCACCGCGGCCGCGCGCACGTCGATCGACAGCGAGCCGAGCCACGCGAGCGCCGCGGCGGGCGAGAGCGGCGGCGCGGTCATGGCGTCGCGGGGCAGTCGTCGGCACCGACCGCGACAATGGCGGCGTGACGTTCACCCGGATCGCCTGGCTGGTCACCGTCGTCGCGTGCGTCGTGACGGGCGTCGCCCTGCTGCTCTCGGGCTACCAGGGCTACGCGGCGGTGTTCGCGGCCGTCGGGGCCTGCGCGGCCATCAACCTCCGGTAGCGGCCGGGGTCGGCCGCGCGGCGGCCCGCACGACGTCGCGCGTGGCTCGGTGAGCCGAGCGAGCGGCGCGATCGCGTGGACCGGATCCGTGATCGGTTGACGCAGCATGGCGGCGGCCATCCGCACGGATCCTCTCGTACTCGGGTGCGGAGCGCCGGCGATCGGCCCGTGCCGCGGTGCCGGCGGGCGGCGAGGGGGTGGGGCGAGTTGCGGACGCCGGGCGTCCGGAAACCGGCCCACGCCGGGCTGGGCGGCGGACGGCGAGGCGGGCGGGCGGGCGGGATCGCCGACGAGAACTCCCCGCTATTCGGGGATTTCTCGTCGCGCGTCGGCCGACGCCGGGAAACGGCGCGCCCGGATCCCCCGGCCGCCGGCCCTCCCTCCTTCCCGCGTCGGTTCCCCGACGTACGCAGCACCGCGAGCGCGCGGAGCAAGGCGCCGCCGACGCTGCCACGGGGCCGCTACCCCGCCGGGCGCGCGGCGAGCCAGTCGAGCAGCCCCCGGGCCGCCCGGCCGCGGTGGCTGATGGCGTCCTTCTCCTCCGGCGCGAGTTCGGCCATCGTGCGGCCGTCGGGGACGTCGTCGGGCAGGAACGCGGGGTCGTAGCCGAAGCCGCCGTCGCCGCGCGGCTCGGCCGCGAGGACGCCGGTGCAGCGACCCTCGAACACGCGCTCCTCGGCGCCGTCGACGAAGGCGATGACGCACACGTACGCCAGCGCGCTGCCCGCCGGCGCGCGGTCGAGCAGCAGCGCGAGGTTCTCCTCGTCGGTCGCGTCCTCGCCGGCGAAACGCGCGGAGCGCACGCCGGGCGCGCCGCCGAGCGCGGCGGACTCGACGCCCGAGTCGTCCGCGATCGCCGGGCCGCCGGTCGCCGCCGCGGCGGCGCGCGCTTTGACGAGCGCGTTCTCCGCGAACGTCTCGCCGGTCTCGGGCGGCAGCACGACCTCGTCGGGGAGCGCGACGATCTCGAGCCCTTCGAGCAGGCCCGCGAACTCGCGGACCTTGTGCGCGTTGCGCGTCGAGAGCACGAGCCTCATGCCGCGTCGACCGCCGCGGCCTGGATCGCGCGCAACTCGCCGATCCCGCGCTCGGCGAGCACGAGGAGGTCGTCGAGGTGCGCCCGCGAGAGCGGCGTGCGCTCGGCCGTGGCCTGCACCTCGATGAGCCCGCCTGCGCCGGTCATGACGATGTTCGCGTCGACCTCGGCGGTCGAGTCCTCCGCGTAGTCGAGGTCGAGCAGGGGCACGCCGCCGACGACGCCGCTCGACACCGCCGCGACCGAGTCGGACAGCGGCGAGCGCTTGACGTGCCCGCTGCCCTTGAGCCGCTCGCACGCGAGCGCGAGGGCGACCCACGCCCCGGTGACCGACGCGCAGCGCGTGCCGCCGTCGGCCTGCAGGACGTCGCAGTCGAGATAGATCGTGTTCTCGCCGAGCGCGGCGAAGTCGACCACGCCGCGGATCGCGCGGCCGATCAGCCGCTGGATCTCGATCGTGCGGCCGTCGGGCCGGCCCCGGGTCGCGTCGCGCGCCTTGCGTTCGCCGGTCGACGCCGGGAGCATCCCGTACTCCGCGGTGACCCACCCGCGCCCGCGACCCGCCAGCCATTTCGGCACGCCGGCCTGATGGGATGCGGTGCAGATCACGCGGGTCTCGCCCATCGTGATGAGCGCCGACCCGGTCGCCGTGCGCACGAAGCCCGGCTCGATCGTCGTCGGGCGCAGGGCGTCCGCGGCGCGGTCGTAGGAGCGGCTCATGCCGCGGCCACGGCGCGCAGCGCGACGTGCTCGACGTCGCCGAGCGGCAGTTGCAGGAAGCGGGTGCCGAGCGCGCGGAACGCGTCGACGTCGCCCGTGCACAGGAAGCGGTAGTCGCCCTCGGCGTCGGTCCGCGGGTTGCCCAGCGAGCGCGCGCTGAGGGCGTGCTCGACCTGGCGGGCGAGCGCGCTGCCCGACGTGACGATCTCCACGCCGCGGCCGAGCATCCGCTGGAGCATCGGCCGGATCAGGGGGTAGTGCGTGCAGCCGAGGATCACGGTGTCGACCTCCGCCGCGCGCAGCGGCGCGACGTAGGCGCGCACCGTCTCCACCACGTCGTCGTCGAACGGGAACCCGCGCTGGATGATCGGCGCGAGGTCGGGGCACGGCACGGCGACGAGGCTGACGTGCGGGTCGACCGTCGCGAGCGCCTCGGCGTATGCGCCGCTCGCGACCGTCGCCGGCGTGGCCAGCAGGCCGATCCGCCCGCTGCGCGTGGCCGCGACCGCGCCGACCGCCTCGGGCCGGACGACCGCGAGCACGTCGACGCCGAGCGTCGTCTCCATCATCCGCCGCCGCAGCGCGGGCAGCGCCGCCGCCGTCGCCGTGTTGCACGCGACGACCAGGAGCTTCACCGCGCGGGCGACGAGCTCCTCGGCGATCTCCGCGCAGAAGCGCTCGAGCTCGGCCGGCGTGCGCTCGCCGTAGGGGAAGCGCGCCGTGTCGCCGAGGTACACGAAGTCCTCGTGCGGCAGGGAGACGAGCAGCTCGTGGAGCACGGTGAGCCCGCCGACGCCCGAGTCGAACACGCCGATCGGGCGGGCGCGGCTCGCGGCGGACGGCGGCGCGGGCACGGCGCTCATGGTAGGCGCCGCGCCCGGTCGGCCGGTCAGCGGCCGGGAGCCTTGGCGACGACGCCGTCGATGGCCTTCTTGAGCTCGTCGGTCACCTTCTTGGCGATCGCCGTGCCCTCCGAGTGGTTCGTCGTGGCGGCCACGATGCCGCCCATGATCGCCGCCACGAGCAGGATCAGCGCGACGTACTCGACCGTTCCCTGGCCCGCCTGGCCGGCCAGCCGCTCACGCCACAGCATCAGCGCGGCGTGCCCGCGGCCCATCATCCGGTAGCCCATTCCTCGTTCCTCCTTGACATCCGATCTTCGGGACGGGTCGGAGTCTGCGGAGGAGGGTGTGACGGCGAAAGACCGTGACTGTGAAGAATCACGCACGAATGCGTGCCCTCATCGTGACGAGCATGTGGCCCAGCCCGGCCGCGCCCGCGCTCGGGACCTTCGTGCGCGACCAGGTCTCCGCGCTGCAGGCCCTGCCCGGCGTCGAGGTCGAGGTCTTCGCCTTCCCGCCCAAGGGCTACGTCCGCGCCGCGCGGGAGCTCCGGCGGCGCTATCGCGGCGAGCGCTTCGACGTCGTCCACGCCCACTTCGGCCTCACGGCGTGGCCCGCGCTCGCCGTCCGGCACGCCACGCGGGTCGTCACGCTCCACGGCACCGACCTGCGCCACCCGCGCTCGCGGCGCATCACCTCGGCCGCCCTGCGGCCGTTACGACCTCGTGGCCGCCGTCAGCCCCGAGCTCGCGCGCGAGGTCCCCGGCGCCGGCGGGCGCCGGCGGGTCGCCGTCCTGCCGTGCGGGGTCGACCTCGACCGCTTCGTGCCGATCCCGCGCCCCGAGGCCCGCGAGCGCCTCGGGCTCGACCGCGACGGCCGCTACCTCCTCTTCGCCGCCGACCCCGCCCGGCCCGCGAAGCGCCCGGACCGCGCGCGCGAGCTCGCCGACGCCACCGGCGCGCAGCTGCTCACCCTCGGCCGGGTCGAGCCGTTCGAGGTCCCCGACTGGGTCAACGCCGCGAACGCCGTCGTCGTGCCCTCCGACCACGAGGGCTTCGGCCTCGCCGTCCTCGAGGCGCTCGCCTGCGACGTGCCGGTGCTCGCGACCCGCGTCGGCAACCACGCGGTCGCGCTCGACGGGGTCGCCGGAGCGCTCTGCGCGCCGTACGACATGGACGCGTGGAGCGCGGTCCTGCGCGGGCATCTGGACACCGCCGAACCACGGGTCGCGGGCCGCGCGCGAGCGGCCCTGTGGTCGGCCGAGCGGATGGCGAAACGCGTGCTCGACGCGTGGATCGAGGTGTCCGGTGCGCCGCTATACTCGCGAACCGAGGCGCCGAACAACGGCGCCGTTTCCATATGAAGCGCCTGCTGCCACGACCGCCGCGCCGGCGCGCGAACCGTCCGCAGGAAGGCACCGAGGAGGCACCGCAGACCGCCGAGGCGCCGCCCACCGAGGTCCAGCCCGCCGTCCCGGCGGGCGCCGAGCCTGCCGACCCCGTCGCGCCCCGCCCCACCTTCCGCAACCGCGGCCGGCTCCGCCGACGCCTGCGGTTCCTGCGCCGCGTCCGCGAGCTCGGCTTCCGCGACCTCGGCGGCCTGGTCTTCGACCAGCACAAGTTCGACCGCCAGAACGTCGACCTCGTCCGCGGCAAGGTCGCGGCGCTCGCCGCGGTCGACGCCGAGCTGCGCACCCTCGAGGAGGCGCTCGGCGAGAAGCGCGACGTCACCGAGCTGCGCGAGCCGGGCATCACCGCGTGCCCGCGCTGCGGCACGCTCCACGGCAGCGACGCGCACTACTGCCCGTCGTGCGGCCTCGCCCTGACCGGCGCGCGCACGATCGCCGCCGACGTCGGCGAAGGCGTCCACGGCTCGCGCGCACCGGTCCAGCCGGCCCTGCCTCCCGGCCCCGAGCCCGCGTCCGGCGAGCGCGAGGCGGCCGGCGCCTCCGACTCCGAGCCCGACCGCGACGGCCGCGAGCGCAGCCGGCGCGAGCCCGACCCGCGCCGCGACCCCCGCGACGACGCCCCGCGCACCGGCGCCGAGCAGCCGACGGCCGTCGTCCGGCCCTCCGACCGCCCGGACGCGTGACCGCGACCGCTCCAGCTCCCGCACGCGGCACGGCCTGCCCGCGCTGCGGCGCGCACCTCGCCGACGACCAGGCCTGGTGTCTGAACTGCGGCGACGCCGCCCGCACCCGGCTCGTCCCGACGCCGAACTGGCGCCTCCCGCTGGCCGTCGCGGCCGTCGTCGCGACGCTCGCGCTCCTCGCGATCGCGATCTCCTTCATCCAGCTCACGCGCGACGACGCGCCGGTCACGCCGACGGCCGCGACCGCGCCGGCCGCCACCCCCGCGCCCACGACGACCGCGCCACCGGCCGCGACCGCCACGACGGCCCCGGCCACCACACCGGGGGCCACGGCCACCACCCCCGGGGCAACGGCGACGACGCCCGGGGCCACAGCCACCACGCCCGGGGCCACGGCCACCACCCCCGGCGCCACGGCCACGACCCCGGCGCCACGCACCACCACGCCCTGACGCGGGCGAACGCGCGGCTAGGAGGCGAACGCGGGCCAGCGCTCGGCGAGCCGCTCCGCCGCGGCCGTCGCGAGCGGGTGCACCGCCAGCGCCGGGTCGGCGGCCGGGGCCGTCTCCGCCCCGAGCACCTCGAGCGAGGCGACGAGCGACGTCGCGAGCCCCGCGAGGTCGTAGCCGCCCTCGAGCACGAGCCCGGCCGGCACGCCGAGCTCCTCGGCCAGCCGCCGGACCGAGGCCGTCATCGCCGCGAAGCCCTCGGCGGTGCACGCACAGCTGCCGAGCGGGTCGGCGCGGTGGGCGTCGTAGCCCGCCGACACGAGCACGATCCCCGGGCGGTACGCGCGGCCGAGCGGCACCACGACGTGCTCGACGAGCGAGCCGAAGACCTCGTCGCCCGAGCCGGGCGGGACCGGCATGTTGACCGTGTAGCCGACGCCCGCCCCCGAGCCGACGTCGGAGGCCGGGCCGGTGCCCGGATAGAGCGGCGACTGGTGGATCGAGCAGAACAGGACCGCGTCGGTCTCGTGGAAGGTGTCGTTCGTCCCGTTGCCGTGGTGCACGTCGAAGTCGACGATCAGCACGCGCTCCAGGCCGTGCGCGTCGAGCGCGTGCCGGGCCGCGACGGCGATGTGGTTGAACAGGCAGAAGCCCATGCCCTGTGACGGCTCGGCGTGGTGGCCGGGCGGCCGATGGACGGCCGCGCCGAAGCGCGCCTCGCCGGCGACGAGCGCGTCGACCATGGCGACCGCGCCACCGGTCGAGTGCAGCGCGCACTCCCACGACCCCGAGGACAGAACGGTGTCCATGTCGAGGCTCCCGCCGCCGCGCAGCGAGAGGGACTCGATCCGCTGGACGTAGCCGGAGGGGTGCACGGCCTCGAGGACGGCCCGCTTGACCGCCGGCGACTCCCGGACGTCCCACCCCAGCCAGTCGCGCGCGCCGAGCGCGGCCTCGATCGCCTCGATCCGCTCGACGCGCTCGGGGTGCGCGCCGGTCTCGTGATCGTGCGAGGACGGGTGCCGGAAGAGGATCGGGGCCACGGTGGCGTACCGTACCCACCGATGCCGCGCGCGCGCATCGAGGCCGAGATCGCCGTCGTGGGCGCCGGCGCGGCCGGTCTCTACGCCGCGCTGACCGCGGCGCGCACGGGCGCCCGCGTCGCGCTCGTCAGCGCGACCCCGCTCGCGCGGACCGCGAGCTACTGGGCGCAGGGCGGCATCGCCGCCGCCCTCGCCGTCGACGACTCGCCCGACCGCCACCGCGAGGACACCGAGCGCGCCGGCCGCGCGCTCGTGCGGACGAGCGCCGCCGCCGTCCTGTGCCGCGACGCGCCCGGCATCGTCGCCGACCTCGAGGGCCTCGGGGTTCACTTCGACGCCGACCGGCACGGCAACCTCGCGCTCGGGCTCGAGGGCGGCCACAGCCTGCGCCGGGTCGTGCACGCGGGCGGCAGCGCAACCGGCCGGCGCGTCGTCCGCCACCTCTCCGCGCTCGTCGCCGAGGCCGAGTCCGTGGAGGTCCTCGAGGGCTCGCGCGCCGCCGTCGTGTGGACCGCCGACGGGCGCTGCGTCGGGGTCGTCTGCGAGGACGGGCGCAGCGTCCGCGCCCGCGGCGTGGTGCTCGCCACCGGCGGGTCGGCGGCGCTGTGGTCGCGGACGACGAACCCGCCCGGCTCGCTCGGCATCGGCCTGCTGCTCGCCCACGACGCGGGCGCGGCGCTCGCCGACCTCGAGTTCATGCAGTTCCATCCGACCGCCGTGACCGGCATCACCGGCCGCGAGGGCTTCCTCGTCACGGAGGCGATCCGCGGCGAGGGCGCGCGGCTGCTCGGGGCGGACGGCGAGCGCTTCGTGGACGAGCTCGCCCCGCGCGACGAGGTCGCGCGGGCGATCTGGGAGCGGATGACGGCGACGGGCCGGACGTCGGTCGACCTCGACATGCGCGACGTGGATCCGATGCTGTTCCCGAACGTCGTCGGCGCGCTGCAGGAGGCGGGCCTGGACCCGACGCGCGAGCTCGTCCCGGTCGCGCCGGCCGCGCACTACGGCATGGGCGGGATCGTCTCCGACCTCGACGGCGCGACCACCGTGCCGGGGCTCTACGCCGTCGGCGAGTCGGCGTGCACCGGGCCTGCACGGGGCCAACCGGCTGGCCTCGAACTCGCTGAGCGAGTGCTTCGTCTTCGGCGCCCGCGCCGCGCGGGCCGCCCTGAGCGAGCCGCACGCCGAGCCGGGCGAGCCGCCCGCCGCTCCCGAGCTGCCCGCCCCGTCGCGGGCCTCGCGCGAGGCGCTGTGGCGCGACGCCGGCCTCGTGCGCGCCCGCGAGGGGCTCGAGCGCCTGCGCGACGACCCCTACCCGCTCGTCCGCCTGATCGCCGCCCACGCCCTCATGCGCGAGGAGACGCGCGGCGCGCACATCCGCGCCGACTTCCCCGCCACCGACCCGGCGCTCGACTTCCATCACTCCGTCAGCCGCCCGGGAGCCGCCCGCGGCTACGAGCGCTGGACGTGACGGGCGGCGTCGACCCCGGGCTCGAGGGCGTCCCCGCGACGCTTCTGTGGACGCTCTGGCGCCTACCGCCCGCCGCCCTGGACGTGGACGCTCGACCGCGCCGAGGCGCGGCGGATCGCGGCCATCGCGGGCGTCGCCGGCCTGCGCGCGGTGCCCTGCCGCGCGGGCGCGGAGGCGGGTACGGGTCCCTCGTTCCGCTCGCGACGCGCGCGCCGTTCGCCCGCACCGCATTGCTGTCCATTTGGGCCGCTCGGTTCGAGACCGCTTAACCGGAACTCAACAGAAGGCCCATTTTCGCCTTCACAGAGGCCCGCCATCATCCGCGGTCCGAGGGGTCGGGAGCCAACGCTCGAGGAGAACGAGAGAGGCTCATGTATCAGGTCAGTAGGGCGATCTATCGCGAGCTTTCGCGTGACATCGCCGGGGGTCGAGAGTCCCACGAGGCCGTGCTTCGCATCTGTGAGGCCACGGTCGAGCGCATGGTCGGCGACCAGCACTACTTCGCCAAGCCCGCGCGCACCCTGTTCCGCGACCTCCGCCCCCACTTCGACATCGGCGACTGGCCGCGCGTGTGGAACATCGTGCAGGGCTACGTCGGTGCCACCCAGGAGCTGCTCGAGCGGCTGCCGCGCACCGGCCTCGACGCCAACGGCAACCCGCTGCAGTGCCGCGCGACGACGCGTCGCGGGACCCCGTGCCAGCGGGTCCCGCTGCACACGAACGGCTACTGCCCGTCGCACCAGCACCTGGCCGAGACGGAGGAGGTCGAGGTCCTGGCGGCGTCCGCACCGCTCGCGGCGTAGCGCGCGGGCGGAGCGGACCCGCCGGGCCTCGCAGCCGCGCCCGTTGGGGCGGCGGCGGCGGCGGACCGGCGGGGTATACCTTCCCGGGCCATGCTCCTCGGGGTCGACGTCGGCGGGACGTTCACGGACGCCGTGCTCGTGGTCGGCGACCAGCTGCACACGGCGAAGGCGCCGAGTACCCCGAAGGACCAGTCCGAGGGCGTGATGGAGGCCGTCCGGGCGGCGCTCGAGGCCGCGGGCGCGGAGGCCGGCGACATCGAGGTCTTCGCCCACGGGATGACCGTCGCGACGAACGCCCTGCTCGAGGGCAACGGCGCGCGGACCGCGCTCGTCGCGACCGAGGGCTTCACCGACGTCGTCGAGCTCGGCCGCCAGGCCCGCCGCGAGCTCTACCGGCTGTGCGCCGCGCACCCGGCCCCGCTCGTCCCGCCCGACCGCCGCTTCGCCGCGCCCGAGCGCATGGGCCCCGACGGCGTCCTGCGCGAGCTCGACGACGAGGCCGCGACGGCGCTCGCCGACGAGGTCGCCGGCTGCGAGCCCGAGGCCGTCGCGGTCTGCCTCCTGCACGCCTACCGCCATCCGGAGCACGAGCAGCGCGTCCGCGACGCGCTCGCCGACCGGCTCGGCGACGACGTCCACGTCTCGCTGTCGCACGAGACGGTCGGCACGTTCCGCGAGTACGAGCGCGCCGCGACCACCGAGGTCGACGCCGCCCTCTCCCCGCTGCTCGCCGCCTACCTGCGGCGGCTCGTCGACCGCACGGAGGACGAGGGCCTGCCGACCCCGGCGATCATGCAGTCCAGCGGTGGCCTGGCCGACATCGGCGTCGCGGCCGACCACGCCGCGTTCACGGTCCTGAGCGGCCCGGCCGGGGGCGCCGCCGCGGCCGCCCTGCTCGCCGCCCGCTGCGAGGAGCCCGACCTGCTGTGCTTCGACATGGGCGGGACGTCCTGCGACGTCTGCGTGGTCGAGGGCGGGTCGGTGCGCGAGAGCGCCGGGCGCGAGGTCGGCGGCCGCCCGCTCGCCCTTCCGATGGTCGACATCCACACCGTCGGCGCGGGCGGCGGCTCGATCGGCTGGCGCGACGCGGGCGGAGCGCTGCGCGTCGGGCCGCGCTCGGCGGGCGCCGAGCCCGGACCCGCCTGCTACGGGCGCGGCGGCGAGGAGCCGACGGTGACGGACGCGAACCTCGTCCTCGGCCACCTCGACCCGGACACGCCGCTGGCGGGCGGCGTCGAGCTCGACGCGGACGCCGCGCACGCGGCCGTGAAGACGCTGGCCGACGACCTCGGCCTGTCGGTCGAGGACTGCGCGGCCGGGATCGTCCGCGTGGCGAACGCCGAGATGGTGCGGGCCATGCGGGTCATGACCATCGAGCGCGGCGTCGACCCGCGCGACTTCGCCCTGCTCGCCTTCGGCGGCGCGGGCCCGCTCCACGCCGCCGCGATCGCCGAGGAGCTCGGCATGACGAAGATCCTCGTCCCGCGGGCGAGCGGCGTGCTGAGCGCGCTCGGCCTCGCCGCCGCCGACCGCCGCCGCGACCACGCCCGCACGGTCTTCCTCCACGGCGACGGCCTGACCGCGGACGCGCTCGCGGTCGAGGACGGCGACGCCGCCTACGACGTGCGCTACCGCGGCCAGTCCTTCGAGCTCACCGTCCGCGACGTGGACGCCGACCCGCAGGCCGTCCGCGACGCCTTCGAGGCGATCCACGAGGACCGCTACGGCTACAAGGACCCCGAGGGCGAGATCGAGGTCGTCACGATCCGCGAGCGCCACAGCGAGCCCGGTCCGGAGGTCGAGTTCGCGGGCGACGAGGCCGAGGACGTCGAGGGGCCGACCGTCGTCGCCCTGCCCGAGGCGACGCTCGTCGTGCCCGAGGGCTGGCGCGGCTCGACCGACGAGACCGGCACGATCGTGCTGACCCGGGAGGGAGACGCCGGATGACAGCGCGTCATTGCTCGACCACGGTGACCGGCAACCTCGATCGGAGGCCCTCGCGATGAGCGAGCTCGACCCCGTCGCCCTGCAGGTCATCAGCGGCGCGTTGCGCGCGGCGTGCGAGGAGATGGGCGCCGTGCTCGTCCGCTCGGCGCACTCGGCGAACATCAAGGAGCGCCGCGACTGCTCGACCGCGCTCTTCGACCCCGCCGGGGAGATGGTCATGCAGGCCGAGCACATCCCCGTCCACCTCGGGGCGATGCCGGCGGCGGTCGAGGCCGTGCTCGACCAGGACCACGCCCCGGGCGTCTCCTGGGTGCTCAACGACCCCTACGCCGGCGGGACGCACCTCCCGGACATCACCGTCGTCACCCCCGCCTTCGACGACGACGAGGAGCTGCTCGGCTTCGCCGCCTCGCGCGCACACCACGCCGACGTCGGCGGCCGCGTCCCGGGCTCGATGCCGGCCGACTCGACGACGCTCGAGGAGGAGGGCGTCGTGATCTCGCCGCGCGTCCTCGACGACGACGCCATCTCAGAGCTCGCCGAGCAGATGCGCCAGCCCGCCCAGCGCCGCGCCGACCTGCGCGCCCAGCTCGCGGCCAACCGCGTGGGCGGGATGCGCCTGCGCGAGCTCGCCGAGCGCGTCGGGGTCGAGCAGCTGCGCGAGGCGACCGCGGCCGTGCTCGACTACGCCGAGCGGCGCACACGGGCGTGCCTGGAGGAGCTCGAGGACGGCGAGCGCGAGGCCGTCGACGTGCTCGAGACCGGCGACGGCGACGTCGAGCTCCGGCTCACCGCCACCGTCGACGGCGACGAGCTCGTCCTCGACTTCGCCGGCAGCGCCGACCAGTACGAGGGCAACCTCAACTGCCCGCTGGCCGTCACGCGCAGCGCGTGCCTGTTCGCGGTGCGCGTCCTCACCGACCCCGACATCCCGCCCAGCGCCGGCGCCTACCGGCCGATCACGGTCAAGGCGCCCGAGGGCTCGCTCCTCAACGCGCGGTCGCCCGGCGGCGGTCGCGGGCGGCAACGTCGAGACCTCGAGCCGCGTCGCCGACCTCGTCCTGCGCGCCTTCGGCCGCGCCGTCGGCCAGGGGACGATGAACAACGTCACCCTCGGCACGGAGGACTGGACGTACTACGAGACGATCGGCGGCGGCCAGGGCGCGTGCCCGGACGCGGACGGCCCGAGCGGGGTGCACGTCGCGATGAGCAACACGCTCAACACGCCGGTCGAGGCGCTCGAGCTCGAGTTCCCGCTGCGGGTGACCGAGTATTCGGTCCGCCGCGACTCGGGCGGCGACGGCGCCCACCGCGGCGGCGACGGCGTGATCCGCGAGGTCGAGGCGCTCGAGGACATGACGTACTCGCTGCTGACCGAGCGCCGGCGTCACCCGCCGCCGGGGGCCGACGGCGGCGGGGACGGGGCGTGCGGCAAGAACCTCGTCGGGGATCACGAGGTCGAGCCGAAGGCCTCGGGAACGCTGCGAGCCGGGGAGCGGCTGCGCATCGAGACCCCCGGCGGTGGCGGCCACGGGGCCGCCGGCGATCAGGCGTAGCGGTCGACCGCGAGCCCGCCCGAGACGAAGGCGGACGCGGACGTGGCCGACGAGCCGTAGCCCGCGGCGGTGGTGCTCGCGCCGCCGAGGAGCGAGGCGAGGTCGGCGCCCGAGCGCAGGCGCTCGAGCAGCGAGTCGGCGTCGGTGCCGAGGGCCTGGGCGAGCGAGGAGACGTTCGCCTGGACGCGCGCGCCGCCGTCGCCGGAGCCCGAGCCGGAGCCGGAGCCGCCCGGGGGCGGGCCGGGCGGCGGGCCCTGCGGCCGGCGCCCCTCGGCGATGTTCGTCGCCATCTCGGTCATCTGCGTCTCGGAAAGCTCGGGGGCGCCCTCGGGCTTGTTGGCCTTCATGTCGCTCGCGATGCTCTTGACCAGGTCGTACCTGCCTGAGGGTCGTGTGGCTGAGGTCTTACGCGGCGGCGCGTAAGGGGTCCGCGGCGCGAGGTCGCTCCGTGTGCCCGATGTGGGCCCGGGCGTCGCAGGCCAGGATGGATTCACGCCCGATCCGCCACCTCCAAGGAGCCGGACATGCACAGCCCCGCCACCCTCGAGCTCGCCAATCACCTCATCGCCGACTCCGAGCGGCGCTGGCTCTACGGCCACCCCTACCGCGCCGAGCCGGGGACGTCGCCCTTCGCGGGCCGCCCGGCGCGCGCTCACCGCGCCCGCCGCACCCCGGCCGCGCGCGGCCGCCGCGGCGCGCTGGCGCTCTTCCGCCGCCACGGCCTCGCCGCCTGAGCCGTCCCTAGCATGGCCCGCGTGCAGCGGGTCTCCGGCCACCGGCGCCGGCGGTGATCCACGCCGCCGGCGCGAGCGTCGACGTGCTCTCGGCGCGCTTCGCCGCCGCGGTGGTCGCGGCGCTGCTCGCCGGCGTCGTCCGCGGCTTCTCGGGCTTCGGCTCGGCGCTGATCCTCTCCCCCTCGCTGTCGGCGCTGTACGGCCCCGCGGTCGCCGTGCCCGTCGCGCTGCTGCTCGAGCTCGTCCTGTCGGGGCCGTTCGTCCCGCCGGCGGCGCGGCTCGTCGACCGCCGCCGGACGCTGCTCCTGTGCGTCGCGGCGGCGGTGATGGTGCCGGTCGGCGCCTACCTGCTGAGCGTCGTCGACGAGCGCGCGCTGCGCTGGGCGATCTGCGCGCTCGTGTTCGCGGCGGTCGCGATCCTCGGCTTCGGATGGCGCTACCACGGGCGCCCGAGCGACGCCGCGACGGCGGCCACCGGGGCATTGAGCGGCCTGTTCGGCGGGTCGACCGGCCTGACCGGCCCGCCCGTGATCTTCTTCGAGCTCGCGGGCTCGGCCCCGATCGAGCGGATGCGGGCGAGCTTCATCATGTTCTTCGCCTGGGTCGACGTCATCGCGCTCGTGTCCTTCGCCGTCACCGGCACGCTCGCGGCCCGGCCGGTGCTGATCGCCGTCCTGCTGCTCGCGCCCTACCTCGCCGCCGCGGCCGTCGGCGCCCGCCTCTTCGGCCGCGCGAGCGAGACGTTCTACCGCCGCCTGGCGGTCGTGATCCTCGCCGCGGTGGCGGTCGTGAGCCTCCCGCTCTGACGCACGCCCTAGGATGTCGCGCCGTGGAGCGCGTCGGGTTCATCGGGCTGGGGATCATGGGGTCGCGGATGGCCGCGAACCTCCGCGCCGCGGGCTACGAGCTCACGGTCTTCAACCGCACCCGCGAGCGGGCCGAGACGCTTCGCCTCCGACCACGGCGCCACGGTCGCCGACACGCCGGCCGCGGTCGGCGGGGCGAGCGACGTCGTCATCACGATGGTCGTCGACGGCCCCCAGGTCGAGGCGGTCCTGCTGGGCGACGACGGCGTCCTCTCCGCGGCGGCCGAGGGCACGCTGTGCGTCGACATGTCGACGATCGCCCCGGCGCAGACGCGCCGGATCGGCGCGGCGCTCGACGAGCGCGGCATCGGCTTCGTGGACGCGCCCGTGACCGGTTCCTCGCCGAAGGCCGAGGACGGCACGCTCACGATCATGGCGGGCGGGACCGCGGACGCGTTCGCGCGGGCGCAGCCGCTCTTCGACGTGATGGGCGAGGTCGTCGTCCACGTCGGCGAGCTCGGCCAGGGCCAGACGGTGAAGCTCATCAACAACGCGGTGGCCGCGACCAACGCGAGCACCCTCGCGCAGGCGCTCATCGTGGGCAAGGCGACGGGCGTCGACCTCGACGCGCTCGTGCGCGTCATGGGCGCCGGGAGCGGCGGGAGCGCGATGCTCGGCCTGAAGGCCGGGCCCATGCGCGAGCACGACTACACGACGCTGTTCAAGCTCGAGCACATGCTCAAGGACGTGCGCCTCTGCCTCGAGGAGGGGCAGGCCGCCGGGGTCCCGTTCCCCGCCGCCGCGCACACCCGCGAGGTGCTCACCGCAGGCATGGGACGCGGTCTCGGTGCTCAGGATTTCGCCGCATTGGTGGAGGTTCTCGAGGGCCTCGCCGGCATCCGCCTTTGAGCCCCGGAATCCGACCGTTCATCGAAAGCTCTACACCGGTTGGCAGTTTTGGGGGCAGAGAATGCGCAAATTCCCCATTGCGCTCTCGTTCGCGCCCGTACCTGCCAATAAGACTTACGCATGGTCCTACCAGAGGACACTCCGGATAATCGCCGGCGTCTCGGACGTCGATCCGCGCGTGCCTCCGGACCGGATTCCGGGTGGAGCCAGGCGCCGGCCGGCTCGCCGGTCCCCGGACGCGTCCTGACGGTCGAGGACCGCTGCTGGCAGTGCCGCTCGAAGGTCCGTGCGATCGTCGGCGTCCTCGTCGACCCGGCGATGACGGGTGACCGCCACGGCTTCCTCCCGTTCGACGCGGTCGCGCCGCAGCTCGCGGCCGCCCTCGACGCCCGCACGCTGGCCGCCCGCCGCATCGGCGAGCTCAGGCACCGCGAGAGCCCGGGTGTGCCCGGCGGCTATCTCTCCAACGGCTGCATCGAGTGCGACGCGCTCATCGGGCGCTTCCACCTCGAGGACCTGCTCCACGAGCACCTCATCGGCGGCGGCACGTACCCGCAGCTGGACATCGGCGTGCCGGTCGAGCTCCCGCTCGGCGTCCCCGCGCGCCGTACGGCGCACGGCTGAGCCGTCCCGGCGAGCGCCCTCACGCCCATCCCGCCCCGCCCGTGCCGTTTGGCGTGCGGACCGTGCCGTTCGGCGATCCCGCATTCCGACGGGCCTGCGGGTCCTGGTTTCGTGCGCAGCGCTGTCGGGCAGACCGCCCTGCGTTCAGTCGTATGACGGTTCCGGTTGCAGGTGCATTTTGGATTTCGGCCTCTCTTTGGAACAATGACGTTCATCCCGGGGCCCGATGACCTCGCGTCGTCCGGTGCCCGGGATCTCGTTCGTCACTCCCCGTCCTCGTCCCCCCTTCCCTATGCCAATTGCCTTTAAGGAATGGGCGGTTACCGTCCGCGCGCTCGCCGAAGGCGAGCAGCTCGTCACCCTGCGCAAGGGTGGCCTGCGTGACGACCGCAAGCATTTCGAGCTCGACCACGACCGCTTCTTCCTCTATCCCACCTTCGAGCACCGTCGCAACGACGTCGTGCGCGCCTCGCATCAGCCCGAGCTGCGCCGCGCGCTCGAGGAGGGCGTCTGGCCCGACGACGAGCCGTCCGCCCACGCGCTGACCCGCGACGGCGGCATCCCCCAGCCCGAGCGCGTCCGCATCCGCGCATGGGCGGAGGTCGCCGGCCACTGGCGCGTCACGGACCCGCGCACGGTCGACGCGCTCTCGCCGTACTACGTCTGGACGACGGACTACGCCGAGAAGCGGCTCTCGTGGAAGCGCTTCCACCCGCTGCACGTGATCCTGCTTCGCACCTACCGCATCCCGCGGCCGGTGACGGTCAAGGTCCGCGACGACTTCTACGGCCATCATCCGTGGCTCGAGGTCACGCGCGACCTGCCGTTCGAGGGCACGCCGGTGCTCTCCGACGAGGAGTTCTTCCGCGCCTCGGAGGAGATCGAGGCGATCGTCGAGGGCGGCGTCGTCGACCGCACGCCGGCGCTCGTCTAGGCCCGGGACGCCGGCCCGGGCGTGCCCTGGGTCGAGACCACCTCGCCGCACTTCGCCGCGCGCCACGAACTCGTCGACGACGAGGACGTGGCGGGCCTGCTCGAGCTCCTCGAGGGGACCCGCGAGCGCCTGACCACGGCGTTCGCGACGGTCCCCGGCGAGGTCGAGGTCGTCGTCCACGGCTCGGACACGGCGCTCGCCGCGGCCCAGCCGTACCTGCCGATCCTCCGCCGCATGGTCGCGCCCGCGGCGCGGCGGTATCTCGTCGGCTGGTTCGGGAGCGACTCGATCCACGTGCTCGCCCCGCGCGTGCTCGTCGCCCACGCGTCGAACGTCGCGGGCTCGCGCGAGATGAACCTGCTGGCCCCCGCCGCGCTCTACGCGCAACTCGTGGTCGGCCGGAACAACCCGCGACTGCCGCCGCCGTTCGGCCCCGCGCGCTTCGCCCGCTACGTGCGATGGGCGTGGCTGCAGGCCGGCGCGGCCCAGTGGTTCGCGGGCCAGACGGCCTACGCCCGCCCCGCGATCGCGCGGCGCCTGCGCGAGGGCTCCGAACCCGACTTCCCGCCCGGCGTCCGCGACGCGCCGCTGCTCGGCGGCAGCGTGTTCGACCTCCTGGCCCGCGAGGAGGGCGAGGAGGCGTGCGTGCACCTGGCCTGCGACCTGCCGTCGGGTGGCGCGGACGAGGCGCTGCGCCGCGCGTTCCACGGCCGCCCGCTCCGCCATACCGAGAGCACCTGGCGCGCGCACCTGGCGCACCTGGCGGCGGCGGCCCCGTAGGGCGCGACCCCGCGCCCCGCCTCAGCGCACCAGCGCGTCCCGCCGCTCGCCCATGCGGGCCGGACGATCACGGCCGTCGCCGTCCCCGAGCGCCTCCTCCGCCGTCGCCCCGAAGCGCACCAGGCGCCCGCCGAACGCGATCGCGCAGGCCGCGAACCACGCCCAGCCGAGCACGACGCCCGCGACGACGTCGCTCACCCAGTGCACGTCGAGCAGCACGCGCGTCGAGGCGATCGCGGCGGCCATCCCGGCCGCGAGGCCGGCGAGCACGACCCGCTGGTGGCGCGTCGCTTCGCGCGCGAGCACGAGCGCCGCCGCGGCGAAGAACGCCGCCGTCCACGACGAGTGCCCGCTCGGGAAGGACGGGCCGAGGGCCGCGGCCACCGGGTTGAACGACGGCCGCACGCGATCGGCGAAGTGCTTGATCGTCGTCGTCGCGAGCCCGTTGCCCGCGACCACGACCACGAGGAACGGCGCGATCCAGACGGTTGCGGGTCCGGATCGTCTCGACGACCGCGAACGCCGCGGCCAGGACGATCACGGAGCGCGGCTGGCCCACGTTCGTCAGCGCGCCGAGGACGTCGTTCGTGAACGGCGTGGCGTGCGCGTGGCCCCACTTCGCCGCGGCGGCGTCGAGCCCGATCGCGTCCGGATCGCCGCGCAGGAGGAACGCGAGCAGGACCAGGAGCAGCCCGCCGCCGACGAGCACGACGAGCGCCAGGGTCAGCGCGAGCCCCGTCGCCGCGCCGGGATCGAGGCGCCGGGCCCAGCCCGCCAGCGGCTCGTCGGGCCGCGGATCCACGTGCGGCCAGCGGCGCGCCAGCAGGGCGACGGCGGTGCCGACAACGACGGTTGCGAGGACTAGAGCGACGAGCGGCAGGGAAAGAGCCCGGGTGGAGGGATGGTCCAGATCGTGGGTGCAGTACCCGCCCGGGAAGGGAGAGACTCGTATGGCCCGAGACAGGCGTGAGCAGGCGCAGGACGACGGCTGGGCGAGCGGCCCGCTGCGGGCGCGGCCCGGCGGACCCGCCGAGCGCTTCGCCGACCGCATCGGCCTGCGCCACCCCGCCGCCGTCTTCTTCGCGGCGCTGTTCTCCGCGTTCGCCGTCCTGATCGTGGTGTCGCTCGCCGTCGGGTACGTCCTGACGCACGTGCTCCTCGACGCGGGCGGCCTCGGCCTGTCCGCCGCCGACAACGGCGCGATCCGCGAGATCGTCAAGGAGCGCAGCGGCTCCCTCGACACGCTGTCCGCGATCGGGTCGACCGTCGGCGGTGCGCCCGTGCTGCCGATCCTCGTCGCCCTCGTCGCGATCGTGTGCGCGTTCCAGCGCCGCTGGCGCATCGCCGCCTTCGCGGTCTTCGTGCTCTCGATCGAGTCGGCGACCTACCGCATCACGTCGCTCGTGCTCCCGCGCCAGCGCCCGGACGTCGCGCGCCTCGAGGACCTGCCCGCGAACGCGAGCTACCCGTCCGGCCACACCGCCGCGTCGATCGCCGTCTACGCCGGCCTCGTGTTCCTGCTCGTCTCCGGCGCCGGCAACCGCACCGTCCGCGCCATCGGCTGGGTCGCGGCGATCGTCCTGCCGGTGTTCGTCGCGATGTCGCGGATGTACCGCGGCATGCACCATCCGCTGGACGTCGCCGGCGGGATCCTCATCGGCGTCGGCGCGATGATGGTGCTGCTGTTCGCGTGCCGCGCGGCGGGCGTCGTCGCCCACGCTCCGGCCCGCGAGAGCCGCACCGGCGCGCGCCAGACGCCGTCGCGGTCGCGCCGCGACCGCGTGCAGGCCACCTCGTGAAGATCGCGGTCGTCGCCCACGCCGAGAAGACGCTCGGCGGCGGCCTTCCGGAGCTGCGCCGCGTCCTTGCCGACCGCGGCCACCCGGACCCCCTGTGGTACGAGGTGCCCAAGGCGAAGAAGGCGCCCGAGCAGGCCCGCCGCGCCCTCGACGAGGGCGCGGACCTCGTCTTCGCGTGGGGCGGCGACGGCACGGTGCGCCGCTGCATCGGCGAGCTCGCCGGCAGCGACGCGTGTCTCGCCGTCATCCCGGCCGGCACCGCGAACCTCTTCGCGACGAACCTCGGGATCCCGAAGGACATCGAGCGCGCGGTGACGATCGGGCTCGGCGGCCGGCGGCGGCGCTACGACGTCGGGCGCTTCGCCGGCGAGCGCTTCGCGGTCATGGCCGGCGTCGGCTTCGACGCGCAGATGATCCGCGACGCCGACGACCTCAAGGACCGCATCGGCCGCGCGGCGTACCTCGTCAGCGGCTCACGGCACCTGCGCCAGAAGCCCTTCGAGGCCGCGATCGACGTCGACGGCGCCGAGTGGTTCTCCGGGCCCGCGACGTGCATCCTCGTGGGCAACGTCGGCGAGCTGTTCGGCGGCGTCGAGGTCTTCCCCGACGCGGTGCCCGACGACGGCAAGCTCGAGCTCGGCGTCTGCACCGCCGACGGCCTCGTCCAGTGGGCGCGCACGCTCGCGCGCACCGCCCGCGGCAACCCGACCGCCTCGCCGTTCGTGCGCGCGACGAAGGCGCGCGCCGTGAAGGTCCGCCTCGACCGCAAGGTGCTCTACGAGCTCGACGGAGGCGACCGCAAGAAGGTCAAGTCATTCAAGGTGAAGATCGAGCCGGGCGCCCTGAGCCTCTGTGTTCCGGGGCCCGGACAGGGAGAGGAGCACTAGAACATGGCAAGCGGAACCACAGCGCGCAGATTCCTGCGCGGTCCGGAGGCCGGGGGCCGCGAGGCGGCCCGCCAGGCCGAGGCGGCGGGAGAGGATGTCGCGCGCAGCAAGCAGCTCGAGTGGCTGGCGCGTGCGGGCCTCGTCGCCCGTGGCGCGATCTACGTCCTCATCGGCGTCCTGGCCGTCAAGGTCGCCCTCGGCGCGGGCGGCGAGACGACCGACCAGCAGGGCGCGCTGAAGACCATCGCGAGCGGCTCGTTCGGCAAGGTCCTGCTCGCCCTCGTCACGCTCGGGCTGTTCGGCTACGGCCTGTGGCGGCTCGTGCGCGCGGCCATCGGTCATGGCCCGGAGACCGGCGAGGACGACACGAAGGACCGCATCTCCAGCCTCGTCAGCGGCATCGCCTACACCGCGCTCGGGATCACCGCCGTCAAGATCCTCATCGGCTCGAGCTCCAGCAGCAGCTCGAGCAAGACCGAGAAGGCCACCGGCGGCGTCCTCGGCTGGCCCCTCGGCCGGTACATCGTGATCGTCGCCGGCCTCGTCGTGCTCGGCGTCGCGGTCGACCAGGCGCTCAAGGGGATCAAGAAGAAGTTCCTCGAGGACTCGAAGACCGAGCAGATGAGCCCGACCGTCGACCAGGCGTTCACCGCGGTCGGCGTCGTCGGCCACCTGGCCCGCGCCGTCGTCTTCGCCCTCATCGGCTGGTTCGTCATCAAGGCCGCGATCGACTTCGACCCGGACAAGGCGGTCGGTCTGGACCAGGCGCTGTCGAAGCTCGCCTCGAGCAGCTTCGGCCCCGCGGTCCTCGGCCTCGTCGCGGCGGGGCTCATCGCCTTCGGCGCCTACTCGGTGCTCGACGCGCGCTACCGGCGCGTCTGACGGCAGTGGTTCCTCACGCGGGTACGTGCGTCGCCGAGTGGTCGCCGGCGCCGCCTGGCTAGGACGCAGACCCGCAGGAATCCCTCCAGGGATTTCAAGTGGTCGAGGACAACGCCAGGCGGTGATCGGCGGCCGATGGCGGCGTGCGTATCTGGGTGAGGGACCACTACCCAGATGCGGTCGAACGCGGCCGGGTCGAGCGGCAGCAGCCAGCAACCGGCGATCCGGCCGCCCGCGAGGCGGTAGAGCCCGACGGTCGACCAGCGCTCCTCGCGCCCGGCGATCGTCGCCGTGCCGTCGGTGAGCACGGCGACGCGATCGCCGTCGCCGACGAGCACGTCGCCGGGGTGCATGCGGAACGTGCGCGCCGCGTGGTCGCGCCGGCGCGCGAAGTACGCCATCACGGCCTCGATGCCGCGGTAGTCGCCGGCGATCGCGTTGACGCCCGGGACGTGCCACTCGATCCCGGGATCGAGCAGGGCGCGCAGCGGCGCCTCGTCGCCGCCGGCGTAGTACTCGCCCTGGGCCGCGTGCAGGCGGGCGAGGATCGCGGCGGCGGCGGCGCGGTCCACGGCCGTCAGGCGATGACGTCGGTGCCGATCCAGGCGATCAGCGCCACGAGGGCGACGACCGCGCACAGCACGGCGAGCAGCCGCGCGGGGCGCTCGACGGCCCGCACCGGCGGGCGCTCGGTGAGCAGCTCGGCCTCGAGCAGGACCTCGCGGGCGGGGCCGGCGCCGGACGCCGGGACCATCACGTCGCGCGGGCCGGCGGCGAGCATGTCGGGGACGTCGAAGCCGCGCGAGCGGCGCAGCATCGACGGCACGCCCTCCTCGAGGAGCAGGCCCTGGATGAGCTCGGCCTCGGCCTGGTTGTGGGCGCCGAAGACGCGCACGAGGTCGCCCTCGCTGTACTGCGGCTTGATCTTGCGGGCGCGCGCGTGCGCGGCGGACACCGGGGCCTCGAGGTCCGGACGGCCCGCGTAGGTCAGCGGCATCCCGCACTCCGCGCAGAAGCGCTCGTCGGCCGGGGCAGGCGTGCCGCACCCGGAGCAGACCAGCGCCGGCTCAGGCACCCACCACCTCGACCTCGGACACGCGGCCGTCGTCGATGCGGTAGCTGCGCACGACGACCTCCTCGGAGTTCCGGCGCAGGCCGACGATGAGCCACTCCACGCCGGGCCAGCCGGCGGCGAAGTTGACGTCGGTCTGCGACGGGTAGGGCTCCGAGCGCGTGTGCGAGTGGTAGATGGCGCCGAGCTCGCCGCCCGCGTCCTCGATCTCCTCGATCGTCTTGTGGACCTCGAGCCCGTCGACCTCGAAGCGCAGCGGGCTGGCGGCCAGGTTCTCGGCCTCGTGGACGCTCACGGCGACGCCGTCCCTGACGCCGATCATGCCGCAGCATTCGTTGGGGAAATCGCGCCGGGCGTGGGCGACGATGCGGTCGATGAGCTCGGGGGCGATGTCCACGCCCCGAGGGTATCGGTCGGCCCGCGCGGGCCGGCGCGGGAGGCTCCCGCCGGCTACTCGCTCTTGATCGCGGGCCGCTCGTCGTCGTCGCGGCGCTCGTTCTCGCCCGAGAGCGACTCCTTGAACTCGCGCATGCCCTTGCCGAGGGACTTGCCCACCTCGGGCAGCTTCTTCGGCCCGAGCACGATCAGGGCGATGGCGAGAATGACGATGAGCTCCATGGGGCCGACGTTCGGCATCCGGGTTCCTTCTCTCGGTTGACGGAGTGATCCTACGCCGGTCGGCGCGGCCGCCCGCCGGGTGGGTCTACCACCAGACCGTGGAGTCGAGGTTCTCGATCTCCTCCACGGGGCGCGTGTAGATGCCGCTGGAGAGGTACTTCCAGCCGTCGTCGCAGACGATGAACACGACGTTGCCCTCGTCCATCTCGTTCGCGATCCGCACGGCGATCGACGCGATCGCGCCGGACGAGACGCCCGCGAAGACCCCCTCCTCGTCGAGGAGCTTGCGCGTCCAGACCACGGCGTCGTGGTTCGTGACGAAGATCTTCCGGTCGAGCAGGCTCAGGTCGATGATCGGCGGGATGAAGCCGTCGTCGAGGGAGCGCAGGCCCTGGACGGGCTCGCCCTGCATGGGCTCCGCGGCGACGATCTTGACCTGGTCGCCGAGCTCCTCCCGGAAACGGCGCGCGTTGCCCATCAGCGTGCCGCCGGTGCCGAGGCCGGCGACGAACGCGGCGACGTCGCCGTCGAGCTCCTCGAGGATCTCGGGCGCCGTGCCGTTGTAGTGCGCGCGCGGGTTGGCCTCGTTGCCGTACTGGTAGGGCATGTAGTAGCTCGAGTCGTCCGCGGCCATCTCGACGGCCATCGCCACCGCGCCGTTCGAGCCCTGCGCGCCCGGCGAGTAGACGATCTCGGCGCCGTACATCTGCAGCAGCTGCGTGCGCTCGGGCGTCACGTTGTCGGGCATGACGACCTTGAGCTTGTAGCCCTTGCGGGCGCAGATCATCGCGAGCGAGATCCCGGTGTTGCCCGAGGTCGGCTCGAGGATCGTCTGGCCCGGGCGGATGAGCCCGTTCTCCTCGGCGTCCTCGATCATCGACCGGGCGACGCGGTCCTTGACCGACCCGGTCGGGTTGAACGACTCCATCTTGGCCCAGATGCGGACGCCCGGCTTGGGCGACAGGCGGCGCAACTCGACCAGCGGCGTGTTGCCGATGGCCTGGACGAGGTCCGAGTAGCGGCCGCCGCAGGGGCGGTTGGTGAGGGGCGGGAGGGCAGACATCGCTTTACAAACTGTAGCGAGGTCCGCCCCGAGATCCGGCGCGGCTGTCAGGCCGCGTTGTTCACGACGTGACGTCGCGCGCGAAGGCCTCGAACGCGTCGATGTAGCGCTGCAGATCCGCGTCGCTGTGGGCGACCGACAGCGTCCACTGCTCGTCGACGCCCGGCGTCATGAAGATGCCGTGGTTCATGTGGTACAGCCAGGCGAGGGTCGAGAGTTCCTCGTCGACCTTCGTCGCGTAGTCGCGGTACTCGTACAGCGGCTCGGACGCGAACACGACGCAGCCCTTGGCCGCGAGACCGACCGTGTGGCACGGCAGCCCGTGGCGCGCGATGACGTCGTCGAGCCCCGCGAGCAGGCGCTCGTTGGCGGCCTCGAGCGACGCGTACGCCTCGTCGGTGAGGACCTCGAGGAGCGTCGCCTGCGCGGCGGCCATGACCAGCGGGTTGCCGTTGAACGTGCCGACCTGGCGCACCTGGCCGCCCGCGATCAACGCGGCGAGCGGCTCGGTCATGCCGATCGCGCCGCCGGGGTAGCCGCCGCAGGTCGCCTTGGCCAGGCAGACGATGTCGGGCTGGACGCCGAAGCGCGCGGTCGCGCCGCCGGGGCCGATCGTGCAGCCGGTCTTCACCTCGTCGAAGATCAGGACGATGCCGTGGCGGTCGCACAGCTCGCGCGCCCGCTCGAGGTAGCCCGGCTTCGGGCAGACGATCGTGATGTTCATCATCGCCGGCTCGAGGATGAGCGCGGCGACGCGGTCGCCGATGTCGTCGAGCACGCGCTCGAGGAGGTCCGCGTCGTTGAAGGCGATCGCCTTCGTCAGGTCGGTCACGGCCTTCGGCTTGCCTCCCCCGAACGGGACGCTGCCCGGCTCCTCGCGCGGGCCGAGCTCGTCGAGCGGTGGGCGGACCGACACCATCACGGCGTCGTGGTGACCGTGGTAGGAGCCCTCGATCTTCAGGACGAGGTCGCGCCCCGTGGCGCCGCGGGCGAGGTGGATCGCGTCCATCGTCGACTCGGTCCCCGAGTTCGTGAAGCGCCACTGCGGCAGGCCGAAGCGTCGCTTGAGCTCCTGGGCGACGACGATCGAGCCGTCGGTCGGCGCGGCGAAGTGCGAGCCCCGCGCGGCGCGCTCGGAGACGGCCCGCACGATCGCCGGGTTCGCGTGGCCGACGCACATGACGCCGAAGCCGTTGTGGAAGTCGACGTACTCGTTGCCGTCGACGTCCCACACCCGCGACCCCTCGCCGTGCGACAGATAGATCGGGCGCGGGTCGGCGGCCTGGAACGAGCTCGGCACGCCGCGCGGCATGACCGTCACGGCGCGCTCGAACGCGGCCTGTGAGGCGGTGGTGCGCTCGAGGAGCGCGGCCCGCTCGCGCTCGATCAGCTCGAGCAGGCGGGCACGGTCGATCGCGGCGGAGGTGGTGGCCATGCCGAGGAATGTACGACCACCGACGGCGGCGCGAGGGGCGGTTATCCCACCATCGCCCGCATCGCGCGGTTGCCCCGACCCGCCGACGCGCAAGGGGTACTCGATGTCATGCGGATGACACACTTGGTGAATCGCGCAAACCTCTACAAAAACCTTGACTGTCGGTGCGGCTTCTGGGATGTTCGCGCCAGCAATTACGGGGCAGTTTTTGGGGGGCGGACGATGAGCCTGATCCGAGTCCAGTCGAGGGATCTTCGTAAGTCACGGAAGGGCGGTTAGGCCCGCCCGTCGCCGGCCACACCGGCGACGGGCGACTCGCGTGCGCTGACGCGCACCCGCCGGCAGATCCTGCACGTGCCGGCAGACATGAGTGACATGCGCGGGGGCTGCGCATGGACTTCCAATAACTCGTCGGCACGTCTGCGCATTTTTGGTGACAGCGTGGAAGTCGACGACGCCATGTCTCGCTGTTCGCATTTGGGGGGAATAATGATGGAACTCAGGCGCCGCGAGCTCCTGAAGCTCGGTGTCTTCGCCAGCGCCGCGCTGCTGTTGCCGGCCGAGCGCGTCGCCCGCACCAAGCTCGCACTCGGCAACCGCATGCCGACGAGCCGGCTGCCCGCGCCGTTCTCCGTGCCGCTGACGACGCCGCCGGTGCTGACGCCGGTGCGCTCAACGGCCGACACCGACTTCTACGCGATCACCCAGCAGGCGGCGCCGGCCGACATCCTGCCTGGCCTGAAGACGACGATCTGGGGCTACAACGGCATCACCCCCGGCCCGACGATCGTCGTCCCGCGCGGCCGGAAGACCGTCGTGCGTCAGGTCAACGCCCTGCCGCAGGTCCACCCGACGCTGCGCTACACGGTCTGGACGTCGACCCACCTGCACGGGTCGGCGTCACTGCCGCAGTTCGACGGCTACGCCAGCGACATCACGAACGTCGGGCAGTTCAAGGACTACGCGTACCCGAACGCCCAGGAGGCGCGGACGATCTGGTACCACGACCACGGGGTCCACATCACCGCCCCGAACGCGTACATGGGGCTCGCCGGCCTCTACCTCATCCACGACGACCTCGAGCAGTCCCTGCCGCTCCCGCGCGGCCGGTACGACGTCCCCCTCGCGCTCAAGGACGCGATGTTCACGGACACCGGCGAGCTGATCTTCGACGACGACGGCGGCTCCGGCCTGTTCGGCGACGTGATCCTCGTCAACGGCAAGCCGTGGCCGAAGATGCCCGTCGAGCGGCGCAAGTACCGCTTCCGCATCCTCAACGCCTCGATCTCGCGGTCCTACGAACTGGCGCTGAGCACCGGCGACCCGTTCGTCGTGATCGGCACCGACGGCGGCCTGATGCCCGCGCCGCAGGTCGCGCCGACGATCCGGCACGGCATGGCCGAGCGCTACGAGGTCGTGATCGACTTCGCGAAGTACCCGATCGGCACCCGCGTCGTCCTGCGCAACCTGCAGCCCGAGAACAACCGGGAGTTCCCGAACACCGACGTCATCATGGCGTTCGACGTCACGAGTGACGCGACCGACACCACGAACAACGAGGTCCCGGCCGTCCTCAACCCGGCCAACGAGACGATGCAGTTGCAGCCGAGCCAGGCGAGGACCTCGCGGCTGCTGGACTTCAAGCGCCAGGGTGGCGAATGGACCGTCAACCGCCGGACGTGGGAGGACGTCATCAACAGCGGCTTCACCCTGCTGGAAGCGCATCCCGCGTTGAACGACGTCGAGATCTGGACGTTCCGCAACAACTCGAACGGGTGGTTCCACCCGGTCCACGTCCACCTCGTGGACTTCAAGATCCTCGACCGCAACGGGCGGCCTCCCGAGCCGTACGAGCGCGGACCCAAGGACGTCGTGTACGTCGGCGAGGGTGAGACCGTGCGCGTGATCATGCGCTTCGGCCCGAACATCGGGCGGTACATGATGCACTGCCACAATCTCGTCCACGAGGACCACGACATGATGGTCCAGTTCGAGGTGGGCACGGGCGGGCCTGACCCCATCAGGGCCGCGCCGGCGCGCAACCTGCCGGCGCCGCCGCTCTAGGAGGTGCCTGTGCCACCCGGGGTGCAGACGATGCCGACGTCCGCCTCCGCCGCGGCCCCCGGCCTGCGGGGCGCGCGGACGCGCGGACGCGCGGGCGCGGTCGCGCTGCTGTCGCTCGGCGCCGCCTGGGTGCACCTCGCCTACGCGGCGCCGCACCTGCGCCAGTGGTGGGCGTACGGGGCGTTCTTCGTCGCGACCGGCGTGGCGCAGGCGCTGTTCGCGCTCCTGATCGTCCGCCGCCGGCAGGCGTGGGTCCTCGCCGCGGGCGTCGCCGGCAACGCCGCGATCATCGCGATGTACGTGGTGAGCCGGACATACGGTCCGCCGCTCGGGCCGCACGCCCGTGTGCCGGAGGTCGCCGGGCCTGTCGACCTCGCGACGACGGCGGCCGAGGTCTGCCTCGTCGGCGTTCTCCTGACGATGATGGCCCCGCGGGCGCGACGGCACACCGCGAACCTGCTCGCCGCGTTCGCCGCGCTCGTGTGGGCCTTGCGACTGACCGGGCGACTGCCGTGAGCGGCGATCCTCGCCCGCGGGCGAGACAGCGCTGCGTCAGCGCGCGCCGCCGGCCATCGCCGGCAGGATCACGAGCGTGTCCGACCCGCCGACCGGCGTGTCGAGCCCGTCGAGCACCCGGACGTCCTCGTCGTTGAGATAGACGTTGACGTAGCGGTTGAGCCCGCCGTCGTCGGCGAACAGCTGGGTCTTGGTCTCGGGGTGGGCGTCGGCCAGGGCGTTGAGGACCGCGCCGACGTTCTCGCCGTCGGCCGACACCTCGCGCTCGCCCCCGGTGGACGCGCGCAGGACCGGTGGGATCTTGATCTTCGCCATGAGGGTCGGGGAGCCTAGTGGGTCGCGGTGTTTGCGATTGCGCCTGCGGCGCGGCCCACTAACCCGCGGCGGCGCAGAACGCCTCGTAGTCGGGGAAGACGCCCATCTCCTCGTCGGAGATCTCGCCCGGCTCGCGCGAGCAGATCGGGCACTCCGGGTCGCGGCGGACCTTGAGCTCCGTCGTCGTCGCGGCGAGCGCGTCGTACATCAGCAGGCGGCCGATGAGCGGGTCGCCCGCGCCGATGATGAGCTTGACGACCTCGGTCGCCTGCAGCAGGCCCATCGTGCCGGGCAGGACACCGAGGACGCCGTTGGCGCCGCAGGACGGGGCGAGCTCGGCCGGCGGGGGCTGCGGGAAGAGGCAGCGGTAGCACGGGCCGTCGTAGGGCTTGAAGATGCTGAGCTGGCCCTCGAAGCCGAGGATCGCGGCCGAGACGACCGGGATGCCGAGGCGGACCGTCGCGTCGTTGAGCAGATAGCGCGTCGGGAAGTTGTCGACACCGTCGACGATGATGTCCCAGCCCTCGATGATCTCCATGATGTTCGAGGCGTCGAGGCGGGTCTGGTACTTGACGACGTCGACGTCGGGGTTCAGCGCCGTGATCTGCTCCTCGGCGGAGTCGACCTTCGGGACCCCGACGCGGTCGGTCGTGTGGATGACCTGGCGCTGGAGGTTCGAGACGTCGACCACGTCGTCGTCGACGATGCCGAGCGTGCCGACGCCGGCCGCCGCGAGGTAGAGCGCGGTCGGCGAGCCGAGGCCGCCGGCGCCGAGCAGCAGCACCTTCGCGTCGAGCAGCTTCTGCTGGCCCTCGATGCCGACCTCCGGGAGGAGGAAGTGGCGCGAGTAGCGCTCGCGCTGCTCGGGCGTGAAGGTCTTCGGGACGTCGACCTCGTAGCCGCGGTCCTTCCACAGCGTGATGCCGCCGGTCATCGACTCGACGTTCTCGTAGCCCAGGTCCTCGCTGAGGGTGTGGGCGGCGAGCGCGGAGCGGTTGCCGGAGGCGCAGTACAGGATCACGCGCTGGGAGCGGTCGGGGACCGCGCCCTCGATGCGGGACTCGAGATACCCGCGCGGCACGTGCTTGGCGCCGGGCAGGTGGCCGACCGAGTACTCCTCGGTCTCGCGGACGTCCACGATCGCCACGCCGTTGTTGACGAGCTCGTGGACCTCCGAGGGGTCGACCTCGTTGATCTGCTGCTTGATGCGGCGGGTGTACTCCGCTCCGGAGACGCTCATTCAGGTAAATCCTTGAACTCTGGTCGGGTTCGAGTTGCTTCAGAAAGTATAGCGGCGGTTTGGCCGTCCACCGGTCCACCGTGGTACCCGATCGCTACGGCTCGGGCGCGCGGGTGCCGATCACCGTGATCGTCGTGAAGCGTCCGTCCCTCCTCGCGCAGGTCCTCGCGGTCAACGCGCTGCTCATCGCCGCGACGGTGCTGACGGCCACCGTCGCCGTCCACCTGGATCCTGACACGGTCGCCGACCACCGCCGCCTCGGGCTGCTCGTCGCCGCCGTGCTCGCGACCGTGCTCGCCAACGGCGTCCTCCTGCGCCGCCGCTTCGCCCCGCTCGAGCAGCTCATCGCCGCCATGGAGACCGTCGACTTCGCCGCCCGCCGCTCGGCCGTGTCGGCCCCGCGGACGGAGGTCGAGGAGGTCGCGCGGCTGCGCCAGGCCTACGACCGGATGCTCGCGCGCCTCGAGGCCGAGCGCGCCCGGACGGCGAGCGCCGTCCTCCAGGCCCAGGAGAGCGAGCGCGCGCGGGTCGCGCGCGACCTCCACGACGAGGCCAACCAGGCGCTGACCGGCGTGCTCCTGCGCCTGCAGGCGAGCGCCGAGCACGCGCCGCCCGACCTGCGCGCCGAGCTGCGCGAGACCCAGGCGGTCGCGACCCAGGCGATGGAGGAGCTGCTGCGCCTCGCCCGCGAGCTGCGCCCGGCCGCCCTCGACGACCACGGCCTCGCGGCCGCCCTGCGCACGCTCGTCACCGACTTCGGCCGCCGCGCCGGGCTGGACGCGCGTTTCACCGTCGAGCCGGGCGTCCTCGAGACGCTCGACGACGACGGCCAGCTCGTCGCCTACCGCGTCGTCCAGGAGGGCCTCTCGAACATCGCCCGCCACGCCGGCGCGCGGCGGGTCACCGTCTCCGCGGCGCGCGAGGACGAGGACGTCGTCGTGCGGATCGACGACGACGGGGTGGGCTTCGACCTCGACACGACGCCGCGCGGCCTCGGCCTGCGCGGGATGCGCGAGCGCGCGGTGCTCGCGGGCGGCCGCATGTGCATGCTCTCGGTGCCGGGCGAGGGGACGCTCGTCGAGGCGCGGCTGCGCCCGGCGGCCGGCGCCCCCGTGGCGGCGGCCGCATGAGGCTCGTGATCGCCGACGACCACGGCGTCGTGCGCTCCGGGCTGCGGCTGCTGCTCGACCGCCAGGCGGACATGGAGGTCGTCGGCGAGGCCGCCGACGGCGCCGAGGCCGTGAGCGAGACCGTCGCGCACGCGCCCGACCTCGCGATCCTCGACGTCGCCATGCCGCGCCTGACCGGGCTGCAGGCGACGCGCGAGATCAAGCGCCTCGCCCCCGACGTCGCCGTGCTGATCCTCTCGATGCACGACGACGAGCGCTACCTCTTCGAGGCGCTGAAGGCCGGCGCCGGCGGCTACGTGCTCAAGCAGAAGGCCGACCGGGAGCTCGTCGACGCCGTCCGCGCGGTCGGCCGCGGCGACGCGTTCCTCACGAACAGCGCGATGGGCTCGCTCGTGCGCGAGTGGCTGGCCGACGAGACCGCCGGCCCGCGCGAGCCGCTGACCCCGCGCGAGCAGCAGGTGCTGAAGCTCATCGCCGAGGCCCACCCGAACCGCGCGATCTCCGAGCTGCTCGACCTGGCCGAGAAGACGGTCGAGCACCACCGCTCGAGCATCCTGCGCAAGCTCGGCATGCGCGACCGCGTCGAGCTCGTGCGCTACGCCATCCGGCGCGGGCTCGTCGAGCCCTGACCGGCGTCCGGCGGCCGCCGGCCCGGCGCCGCACCGCGCCGCGGAGGGCCTACCCTGCGAGGCGATGCCCGCCCGGATCCGCCTGGCGATCTTCGTCACCGCGAGCCTCGTGATGCTCGCCGCCGCCGGCATCACCCTGCTCGGGCGCGGCGGCGGGGGCGGCGGGGACTCGGTCGCGTTCGCGGGCGCGCTGCGGCCCGACATCCCGCCGAGCGACTTCCACCTGCGCGACGAGGACGGCGACCCCGTGTCGCTGAGCGCCTTCCGCGGCCGGGTCGTGGTGCTCACGTTCATGTACACGACGTGCAAGGACACCTGCCCGCTGACGGCGACGCAGATCCGCGGGGCGCTCGACGACCTCAAGCAGCCGCCGCCGGCGCTCGCGGTCTCGGTCGACCCGGTCAACGACACGCCCGAGCGCGCGCGCGAGTTCCTCTTCCAGCGCGGCCTGAGCCACGGCCGGATGCGGTTCCTGCTCGGCGACCGCGCACAGCTGCAGCCGGTCTGGAAGGCCTACGGGATCCGCCCGCAGGGGAAGGCGTTCGACCACAGCGCCTACGTGCTGCTCATCGACCGCCACGGCCGCCAGCGCATCGGCTTCCCCGTGCAGCAGCTGACCCCCGAGGGCCTGGCGCACGACATCCGCCGCCTGCAGGCCGAGGCCTGAGCGGCGGCCGGGCCGCGCGGGCCGGCCGGCTAGGCGTGCGCGTCGCGCGCGGGCGGCGTGCCGTCGTCGCCGAGGTCGAGCTCGTCGTCGTCCTCCTTGCGGCCCTGGATGAACAGGACGACGACGAGGATGACGACCGGAGCGAGGTACAAGGCACCCTCGAACCAGTGGCCGGCGTGTGCGATGGGAATCGTGATCATGGTTATTGCGCCGATGCGGATAGGAGCCAGAGGCCGAGGCTGGTGAAGCCGACCATCACGGCCAGCATCCAGTACTGCGAACGGGTCGCGTCACGGACACGACGGTAGACGGTGAGCGCGCGGTCGTGGGCGAGCGTGAGGCCCGCGGCGTGCCCGAGGACGAGCGCGGCGACCTGGACGTACCAGATGCCGGTGGCGCTGATGACGCCGTAGTCGATGGTCGAAGCCGCCGACCCGAAGATGTCCGAGCCGTCGCCGAGCGGGTCGGAGATGAGCGAGGCCATCGCCTGGCCCTGGTAGGCGAGCAGCGAGAAGTAGTGGGCGACGACGTAGGCGAGCGCGATCGGGATCAGCGAGTGCACGAACTTCTGCGCGAGCTCGCCGGGCTGGTGGCGACCGCCGATCGAGCCCATGCCGGCGACGCCGAGACGGTAGATCCCGCCGACGAAGCAGACCATGAACAGCAGGCCGATCGTGAAGGTGATCTCGAGCGCGGTCTCCTGCGAGAAGCCGAGGTTGATGAAGCGCTGCTGGAGCGTCGGGGCGATCGCGTTCGTGCCGGTCCAGAGCTGCCCCTGCGAGAAGCCGTCGAAGCTCGTCGTGCCGATCATCGTGCACAGCAGGGCGACCGTGCCGGGCATGACGTCGAGGTGCGGCGCGCCCGCCAGCGGCAGCCGGCGGTACAGCGTGCGGTCCCGCCAGTGCAGCGGCGCGAGCTTCGAGAAGAGGTTGAAGTACACCGCGAAGGCGTCGGCGCGGTGCGTCCACGTCGCGATCCCGTAGACGCTCATGCCGATCAGCTGCGTCGCGGCGTAGAGCAGCGCGAGCGTGGCGAGGATGCTCGGATCGTCGCGGCTGACGTAGACGAGCTCGACCCAGGCGAAGGCGAGGATGCCGACCGTCGCCGGCCAGCGGCCGAGCCACGCGGGATAGGCCATCGGCGCCGGGAGCCGGCCGCCGGACACGCGGCCGGCGACCCAGGCCACGAACCGGGCGGTCGCGCGCCACGGGTTGAACGGCGCGAAGAGATCGCCGAACACCGCGCTCAGGAACGGGAGGCCGACCCAGAAGAGGACGTAGATGACCGTCGGCTCGACGTTGGCCGTGGCCGCCTGCGTGCCCGCGAAGCCGGCGTAGACCATCCCGGCGAACGCGGCGACGCCGATGACGCCGCAGATCGGCTCGAGGAACGCGGGGACGCGCAGGACGCGGTGCTCCGCGGCGTCCTCGAGGCGTGGCTTGGGCCACAGGACGGCGAGCGCGACGAAGGAGATGACGAGGACGACCGCGGCCCCCCACGCGAACAGCCAGCGCGGGATCGGGAGGTCCTGGCGGCCGACGAGGCCGTGGGCCGACGCGGCGTCGGGGACGACGGCGACCGCGGCGCTCGCGAGCGCCGCGCCGAGGGCCGCGATGCGCAGCCGCCGGATCACGACGGGTCGACCTCGAGGTTCGCGATCTGCGTGCCGGCGTTCTCGAGCTCGATCTCGAAACGGCCCTCGATGGTCGCCGGGAAGGAGAACTGGACGCTGCCGCCCTTCTCGACGTCCTTCATGAGGTCGTAGCCGTGCACATGGATCTCGTCGGCGACATCCGAGGAGACCTTGAGCCGGACCTGGTCGCCCTTGGTGTAGGAGATCGTCTTGATCCCGCCCTCGGGCTGGCCGTTGACGACGTTGATCGTCCGGACCGCGGGCTCGGCCGGCGTGCTCGTGGACGTCGAGGTGGTCGTCGGCGTGGACGTCGCGGTCGACGTGGACCCGCTCGCGCCGGTCTCGGTCGAGCCGCTCGTGCTCGTGCTCGTGCTCTGCGTCGCCGTGGTCTGCGCGTTGGAGGACGACGAATCGCCGTCGTCATCGCCCCCGCGCAGGACCACGAAGACGATCAGCAGGACGGCCAGGGCGCCGAGGATGACGCCGGTGCGCTGGACGCCCGACAGCCCCCGGCCCGGGTCGTCGCCGCCGGCGTTCGGCGGGGTCTCGGGCGTGCTCATGAGGGCTTAAAGGGTACGGGGCGGGCCTGAGGCCCGCCCCGCATGCGTACGTGAAGTGACGGCGACGGCTAGGAGGACTTGCAGTTCGCCGTGTTGACCGCGGACTTCGTCGTGTTGTCGGTGTAGAAGAAGTCGCCCTTGACGGCGAGCTTGCCGCCGGAGCAGCCCTTCAGGCCGACGAACGGGGTGCCCTTGCGGGTGCCGCCGACGATGGTCGTGAACTTCGTCAGGGTCACGACGATGCCGCCGACGTTCTGCAGGTTGGCCGGGATCGCGACGTCGAGCTTGCGGCCGTACTTGCCGGTGTCGGTCTTCAGCGTGCCGACGAGGACCGACTTGACCTGGAAGGTCGGCTCGGTCACGAGCAGCAGGATCTTCTTGCCGTTCGAGCTGTTGTAGGCCGCGATCTTCGGCAGGACCTGGCCGCCCGTCGAGGGCACCGCCGTCGCCGAGCCGCTGCCGACCTTCGAGCCCGACGGGCACTTGGTCGGGTCGCTCTGCACGACCGACTGGCTGCAGCTCGGGAACTTCGTGCTGCCGAAGACGATGTTCTTGTCGAAGTGGATCACGGCCTGCTTCGTCGCGAAGGGCGGCTCGCCCGCGACAGGAGTGGTCGTGGTCACGACGGTGAGCTTGCCGACGCTGCGCGGCTTGTCCTTCGTTCCAGCGTTCTTGTTCTGGAGCGAGAGCGAGACGGTCTGCGTGCCCTGGATGGCCGACGCGACCGCGGTGATGCCGAGCGCGCCGACCACTGTGGCCACGCACATGAGCGCAACCTTGCGCATGTATGTCCTCCTGGAAGGGTGAAAGGGGGGTACTGGGGACTGGACGATCAATACCGCGCAACGCCCGAAGGTTTCGGTGAATGGGCGTTGCTACCGTCAGCGCCCGATGCGGGCGCCCGTCGACACGATAGCCGCGCCGCCGTTCCCCGGGAATCTCCCGTGGGTCAACGTCGCGCCGCTGCGGATGGACAAGCAGGTCGGCCGGCCGGTGCTCGTCGAGTTCTGGGACTTCTGCCGCCCGAACTCGCTGCGGACCCTCCCCTACCTCAAGGCCTGGCACGAGCGCTACGCCGCGGCCGGGCTGCGCGTGATCTCCGTCCACACGCCCGGGTTCGCGCCCGCGCGCGACGAGGCGGCCGTGCGCGCGGCGGTCGAGCGGCTCGGCATCGAGCACCCGGTCTGCATCGACTCGGACGGGCTCATCTGGACGCTGTACGACAACGAGGGCTGGCCGTCGCGGTACCTGTTCAACCAGGCCTCGCGCCTGCACGACTTCCACTTCGGCGAGGGCGGCTACGAGGAGACCGAGCGCGCGATCCAGGAGCTGCTCGGGATCGAGCGCGAGCCGCTCGCCCCGCTGCGCCCCGAGGACGATCCGGAGGCGATGGTCGTCGTCCCGACGGCGGACGTCGCCGGGCCGTGGAGCGGGCCCTACGTCGCCGGATCCGTCTGGGCCGTGCTCGACGGCCGCGGGACGGTGCGCGCGAACGGGACGACGGTCGCGGTCGAGCACCCGGGCGCGTACGAGCTGCTCAGCCACCCGGTCAGCACCGAGGGCGTGCTCGACCTCGAGGTCGGCGACGGCGTCGAGTGCCTCGCGGTGTGCTTCGCGCCCGGCCTCGCCCCCGACGTCGGATAGCGCTCGCCCTCAGGCGTGCAGGCGCGCGCCGGACACGTCGTCGAGGAGGCGCTCGGCGCGCGGCGGCGCGCCGTCGCCGTCGAGCGCGATCACGCCGCCCGGCCAGTACGGGCCGCCGCCGCCCGGCCCGGTGAAGGCGCGGTCGAGGACCCAGGAGCCGGTGTTCATCAGCCGCCCGCCGCCCGGCAGCGTCCAGGCCGCCGGCTCGTCGCCCGGCAGCGGGCCGGCGCGGTGGGTGTGGCCGAAGAGGACGTGCCGCGCATCGAGGCCCAGGGCGGCGACCACGGCCGCCATCGCGCGCAGGCCCGCGCGCCGCAGCTCGGGGCCGGAGAGGTCGGCGCGGAACGGGCCGACGCCGATCCGGTTGAGCGCGCCGATCCCGAGCGGGACGCCCCCGGCCACGAGCGCGCGGCGCAGCGGACGGCGGCCGTCGCCGGTCAGCGCCCGCCATGCGCGCGTGGACGCGTTGGCATGGGATGGGCCGCGGCCGTCGGGCGCGCGGGCCGCGATCGCGTCGAGCAGCGCGTAGAGCGGCGCGAGGACGACCTCGTAGTCGTCGGGGCGCGAGATGTCCTCGAGGCGGTCGTTCAGCACGCGGCCGAGCGCGCCCGCGGCCAGGCGCTCGAAGCTCGGGACGGTGAGGTGGCGGTCGAGGTAGTGGCCGTGGGTGGCGTAGACGCCGTCCGCCAGCCACAGGCCCGGGTAGGCGACGTCGAGGCGCGCGGGCGCGAGCATGGCGGCCAGCGCGGCGGTCGCCGCGGTCGCGTCCGGGCCGGCGTGCTCCTCGAGCGAGAGCGGCGGCGGCGGGCCGCTCGCGCCCCGGCTCTCGAGCCACGGCGCGACGAGGCGGTGGTCGTGGTTGCCCGCGACGAGCACGACCTCGGCGTCGCCGCCGAGCGCCGCCCCGATCTCGGCCAGGACCGGCGCGGCGACCGCGAGCGCCTCGCGCGGCGGCCCGTGGCGCAACTCGAGCGTGTCGCCGAGCAGGACGAGGCGGTCCACGCCCGCGAGCCGTTCGAGCAGGGCGGCGCGCGCGGCGCGCCCGCGCAGGACGTCGACGCCGGTGCGCGCGCCGAGGTGCAGGTCGGAAACGACAGAGGGTCCGCACGAGCGACGGCAGGCTACCCGGCGGGCTACGCTGCCCCGCCGTGCCCTCCGCCCTCGACGGCATCCTCGTGGCCGACTTCTCCCGCGTCCTCGCGGGGCCGCTGTGCACGATGACGCTCGGCGACCTCGGGGCCGACGTCGTCAAGGTCGAGCGCCCCGACGGCGGCGACGACACGCGCGAGTGGGGCCCGCCGTGGCACGACGAGGGCGCGACGTACTACCTCGGGCTCAACCGCAACAAGCGCTCGGTGACGCTCGACCTCAAGGACCCGGGCGACCTCGCGCTCGCCCAGCGCCTGGCCGGCCGCGCCGACGTCGTCGTCGAGTCGTTCCGGCCCGGGACGATCGACCGCCTCGGCCTCGGCTACGACGCGGTCCGCGCCGGGAATCCCGGCGTCGTCTTCTGCTCGGTCAGCGCGTTCGGCCCCGGCGAGCAGGCGGCGAAGCTCCCGGGCTACGACCTGCTGCTGCAGGCGATGAGCGGCCTGATGTCGGTGACGGGCGAGACGGACGGGCGGCCGCTGAAGGTCGGCGCGGCGCTCGTGGACATGATCTGCGGGCTGTTCGCCGCCAACGGGATCCTCGCCGCGCTGCACGCCCGCGCGCGCACGGGCGAGGGCCAGCGCGTGCAGGTCTCGCTCATGGACAGCGCGCTCGCGGCGCTCCTCAACCAGGGCTCGGGCTTCCTCAACGCGGGCGTCGTGCCCGGCCGGCTGGGCAACCGCCACCCGAGCATCACCCCGTACGAGACCTACCGCGCCGCCGACGCCGACTTCGCGGTCGCCTGCGGCAACGACGCGCTGTTCCGGCGGCTGTGCGGCGCCGTCGACCGGCCGGGGCTCGCGGACGACGCGCGCTTCGCGACGAACCGCGACCGCCTCGAGCACCGCGACGACCTGACGGCGGAGCTCGAGGCCGCGTTCGCGGAGGCCGACGCGGCCGAGTGGGTCGCGCGCCTCGGGGCGGCGGGCGTCCCGGCGGGGCCGATCAACGACGTCGGCGAGGCGTTCGCGTTCGCCGAGGCGCTCGGGCTCGAGCCGTGGGTCGACGTCGACGGCGTGCGGACCGTCCGCCCGGTCACGACGCTCAGCGCGACGCCCGCGGGCGTGCGCCGGCGCCCGCCCCGGCTCGGCGAGCACGACGCCGACATCCGCGCCTGGCTCGCGGACGGCTGACGCTCAGGCCGCCACGGCGGCGGGCAGGTCCGCCGGCGCGGCGACGATCACGTCCGCGCCCGCGGCGGTGAGCTCGTCGCGGCCGCCGATCCCCCACCCCACGCCGACCGCGCGCAGGCCGTGCGCGCGGGCGGCGATCATGTCGAACGAGCGGTCGCCGACCATCGCCCCGTGGCGGGCGTCGAGGGCGGCGAGCGCCTGCCCGACGGTCTCCGTCTTGCTCTGCGCCGTCAGGTCGAGGTCCGGCGCGGCCACGACCGCGAAGAACGCGCGCAGCCCGAGGGTCTCGAGCAGCGGCTCGGCGAACGGGCGCGGCTTGGAGGTCGCGACCCCGAGGCGGTGGCCGGCATCCGCGAGCGCCGCGACGGCCTCGGCGATGCCCGGGAACGCGTCGGTGTCGGTGAGCGAGGCCACCGCGTAGCGCTCCCGGTAGCTCGCGATGCATGCGAGGACGATCTCCGACCCCACCGGCGCGCCGACGATCTCGGCGAAGGCGTCCGGCAGCGGCGGCCCGATGTGGCGCGCGAGGTCCGCCGGGTCGCGCGTCGGCAGGCCGTGATCGGCCAGCGCGAGGTTGATGCAGGCGGTGATCGGCCCGCGCGAGTCGGCGAGGACGCCGTCGAGGTCGAAGAGCACGACGGCGTCGGCGGCGGGCGGCACGCCGCACAGCGTAGGGCCGGCCGCGGCGCGCACCCCGCCGCGGCCCCCGCGCCTGCGAAGCTCCCGCGCATGGAGCGACCGCGATGAGCACGACGACCACCGACTACGACGTCATCGTCCTGGGCGGCGGCCCGGCGGGCGAGCACTGCGCGGGCGCGCTGGCCGACGGCGGCGCGAAGGTCGCCATCGTCGAGCGCGAGCTGCTCGGCGGCGAGTGCTCGTACTGGGCGTGCATCCCGTCCAAGACGCTCCTGCGCCCCGGCGAGGCGCTCGCCGAGGCCCGCGAGGCGCCCGGCGCCGCCCAGGCGGTCGACGGCCGCGGGCTCGACGTCGAGGCCGTGCTGGGCTGGCGCGACTTCATGGTCTCCGACTACCACGACGACGGCCAGGTCGCCTGGGCGCAGAGCGCCGGGATCGCCGTGCTCCGCGGCGAGGGCCGCCTCGCCGGCCCGGGCGCGGTGGCCGTCGGCGACCGCACCTACACCGCGCGCGACGTGGTCATCGCCACCGGCTCGGACCCGACGATCCCGCCGATCCCCGGCCTCGACGACATCGGCGACCGCCTGTGGGGCAGCCGCGAGGCGACCGGCGTGACGACGCTGCCAGGGCGCCTGATCGTGATCGGGGCGGGCCCGGTCGGGGTCGAGATGGCCCAGGCGCTGCACCGCCTCGGCGCCTCCGTCGTGATCGTGGCCGGCGACCGCCTGCTCGAGCGCGAGCCGCCCGCCGCGGGCGAGGCGCTCGCGGCGGCCCTGCAGGACGACGGCATCGAGGTGCGGCTCGGGCAGCGCCCGTCCGCGGTGTCCCGTCACGGCGACGGCGTCGCGCTCGCCTTCCCCGACGGCTCCGAGGTCCGCGGCGACCGCGTGCTCGTCGCGACCGGCCGCCACCCGCGCGTGCAGGGCATCGGGCTCGAGTCGGTCGGCATCGAGCCCGACCCGCACGGCGTCCCGGCCGACCTGCGCATGAGCGTCGCCGACGGCCTGTGGGCGATCGGCGACGTGACCGGGCAGTGGCCGCTGACCTACGTCGGCAAGTACCAGGGGCGGGTCGCGGCGGCGAACATCCTCGGCGGCAACGCGGTCGCCGACTACCGCGCGGTGCCGCGGGTGGTCTTCACCGACCCGCAGGTCGCGGCCGTCGGCGAGTCCGACGGCCCGCTGACGGCGCGGATCCCGCTGTCGGGCGTGCCGCGGACCTCGACCTACACGCGCGCCTACGACCGGCGCCACGACTTCCTCGCGCTCGTGTCGGACGGCGCGGTGCTGACGGGGGCCTACGCGGTCGGCCCGGAGGCCGGCGAATGGCTGCAGCAGGCGACGCTCGCGATCCGCGCCCGCGTCCCGCTCGACGTCATGCGCGACACGATCCAGCCGTTCCCGACGTTCTCGGAGTCGTTCCTCTTCGCCCTCGAGGAGCTCGCCAAGGCCGCGAGCTGATCCGCGGCATGGACGCCCCGCTCAGCGGCACGGAGGCCGCGATCCTCGGCCCGCTCACGCGCGCCGAGGCCGACGCGTGGCTCGCGCGCGCCCTCGAGCAGGCGGGCGCGGGCGGGCTCGCCGAGGTCCTGTTCCGCGCCGGCCGGATCGACGCGGTGTACGGCGTGCGGGCCACCGACGGCCGGCGGCTCGTCGTCAAGGCGCACCGCCCGCCCGCCGAGCCCGGCGCGCGCCGCGCCGTCGTGCGCGCCCAGACGGCCCTGGCCGAGGCCGGCTTCCCGTGCCCGACGCCGGTGGCCGGGCCGCTCGCGGTCGAGGGGCGCACGGTGACCGTCGAGACGCTGCTCGAAGCGGGCACGCCGGCCGACCCACGCGACCCCGCGATCCGCCGGGCGATGGCCGCGGGGCTCGTCGACCACGTCGCGCTCCTGTCGACGGTCCCGGGGCTCGCCCCGTTCGCCGTGCCCCCGGCGTGGTGTCGCTACCGCGACGGCCCGTGGCCGGTCCCGCACGACACGATCTTCGACTTCTCCGTCACCCCCGACGGATACGAATGGCTCGACGACCTCGCCCGCCGGGCGACAGCCGTCCTCGCCGACGATCGCGGAGAGGACCCGGTCGTCGTCGGCCATGCCGACTGGTACCCGGGCAACCTGCGCTTCGCCGGCGACCGGCTCGTGGCGGCCTTCGACTGGGACCTCGTCGCGGACACCGCGCCGGCCGTCGCCGGGATCACCGCCGCCGCGTGCGTCGCGGACGCGCCGTCCGGGCCGCAGGCGCCCGCGCCGGACGCGATCGCGGCGTTCCTCGCCGACGTCGAGGACGCGGCCGGGCGGCGGTTCGACGCCGCGCAGCAGCGGGTCGCGGCCGCCGCCGCGACGTGGGTCCTCGCCTACAACGCCCGGTGCGACCTCGCGCTGCAGGACCCGAGCGACGCCGCCGCGCGCCGGCTCGCCGCTGGACGTCGCCGCGCGCGCCGGCGCGGACTTCTCGCCCTGCGCTGGTGAACCGGCGCTACGCGGACTGCGCCGCGAGCGCCTGGCGGATCGTCTTGGGGAGCATGAACCGGACGTCCTCCTGGACGACCTGGAACTCCTCGACGTCCGTCGTGCCGCGCGCGCGGAAGAAGTCGACCAGCCGCTGGACGAGCTCCTCGGGCGCGCTGGCGCCGGAGGTGATCCCGACGACGCGCACGCCCTCGAGCCACTCCTCCTGGACCTGCGCCTCGTTGTCGATCAGGTACGACGCCGCGCCGTGGTCGTGGGCGACCTCGACGAGCCGGTTCGAGTTCGACGAGTTGCGCGAGCCGATGACGAGCACGAGGTCGCACAGCGGCGCCATCTGCTTGACGGCCGCCTGGCGGTTCGTCGTGGCGTAACAGATGTCGTCCGTGCGCGGCCCGGTGATCTTCGGGAAGCGCTCGCGCAGGCGGTTGATGATCGCGCGGGTCTCGTCGACCGACAGGGTCGTCTGCGAGACGTAGGCGATCTTGTCGGGGTCCGAGACCTCGAGCGCGTCGACGTCGGCCTCCGTCTCGACGAGGACGATGTGCTCGGGCGCCTCGCCCATCGTGCCCTCGACCTCCTCGTGGCCCGAGTGGCCGATGAGGACGATCGTGTAGCCCTCGCCGGCGAACTTCAGCGCCTCGCGGTGGACCTTCGTGACGAGCGGGCAGGTCGCGTCGATCGTCTGCAGGCCGCGGGTGGCGGCGTCGGCGTGGACCGCCGGCGACACGCCGTGGGCCGAGAAGACGGTGACCGCGCCCTCGGGGATCGAGTCGTCGAGCTCCTCGACGAACACCGCGCCGCGGGCGCGCAGCTGCTCGACCACGTGCTTGTTGTGGACGATCTCCTTGCGCACGTACACGGGCGCGCCGTGCAGCTCGAGCGCGCGCTCGACGGTCTGCACCGCGCGGTCGACGCCGGCGCAGTAGCCGCGCGGGGCGGCGAGGAGCAGCTTCTCGGGAGCGGGAGCGGCCATGGCCCCGAGTGTACGAGGCGCGCCTCAGCGCGCCCGCAGCTCGCGCAGGAGCTCGACGGTCGTCTCGCCGGTGGCGTCGAGGCTGCGCAGGGAGAGCTTGTCGACCGTGTCGCGCACCGTGTCGGCGTAGCGGTAGGAGAAGTCGATGAGGTCGACCGCGGGGACGCCGGCCTGCAGGAACGGCGTGTGGTCGTCGAGGATCGTCGTCTGCGTCGTCGGCGGGAAGACGGCCGCGACGCCGACGCGGGCCGCCGCGGCGCGCACCCGCCGCCACAGCGCGGGGTCCGACGAGCCCTCGCGCGGCAGCCGCAGGCCCCGGTTGGCGATGTAGTCGAGCAGGACCATCTCGCGCACCTGGCCGCGGTGGGCGTTCGCGTAGGCCTTCGAGCCGCGCAGCGCGTCGGTGAGGAAGTCGGTCGAGCCGGGCGGCTCCTCCTCGCCGTCGAAGAGGACGAACCGGATCTCGCGCGCGTTCGCGGGCCGGGCCTCGCCCTGCAGGTCGCGCGCGACCTCGATCACCGCCGCGGTGCCCGCCGCGCTGTCGTTGGCGCCGACGAACCCGGGCGGGTGGAACTCCGTGTCGTAGTGCGCGCCGAGGACGATCGCGGGCCGCCGGCCGGGCAGCACGCCCGACGATGTTGCGCAGCCCCGGGTGGCCGGGCACGGCCTCGAACCGCCCGCCGGGCAGCAGCGGCCGCAGCTGCTCGGCGAGCGCGCGCAGCCGCGGCGAGCCCGCGGGCCGCTGGCCGACGGCGACCTGGCGGCGGACGAGCGCCATCGCGCGCTCGGCGTCGAAGCGGCTGGCGCGCGCGGCGGGGACGGCGGGGAACGGGCCCGTCGCCCGCTGCGGCGCGGCCGCGTCACCGGCCTCGCCCCCGCCGCCGATGAGCGGGAAGCCGTTGACCGCGACGACGACGAGTCCCGCGCCGAGCGCGAGTTGGACGACGAGGGCGACGACGAGCACGCGGACCGACAGCCCGCCCTGGCGCTCGGTGCGCTCAGTCGTTTGCCGTCACCGCCTCGAGGATGTCGGCGAAGCGGCGGCGCGCCTCCTCGCGGCGCGTCGGCACGTGCTCGGTCGGCACGCCGTCGGCCGGCGCCTCGTAGCCGCGCAGGATCTGGCGGGCGACGGTCTCGCGATGGACCTCGTCCGGGCCGTCGTAGAAGCGCGCGGCGCGGGCGAAGCGGTACATCGCCTCGAGCGGCAGGTCGGTCGAGTAGCCGAGCGCGCCGTGGATCTGCAGGGCGCGGTCGACGACGTCGTGCATGACCGTCGCGCCGAAGAACTTGATCAGCGAGATCTCCCGGCGCGCGGCCGACGCGCCCTCGGCGTCCATCTTCCAGGCGGCATGCAGCGTCATGAGCCGCGCCGCGTGCATCTGGGCGGCCGAGTCGGCGATCCAGTTCTGGATCGTCTGCTTGTCGGCCAGCGGCCCGCCGCGCGCCTCGCGGTACAGCGAGCGCTCGCAGAGCATGTCGAAGGCGCGGCTCGACACGCCCAGCCACCGCATGCAGTGGTGGATCCGGCCCGGGCCGAGGCGGTGCTGGGCGATGAGGAACCCGGCGCCCTCGTCGCCGAGGAGGTTCTCCGCCGGGACGCGGACGTCCTCGTAGAGGATCTCGGCGTGGTTGCCGAGCTTGCCGAACGAGTCCGTGAGCGGATGCTCCATCGTCCCGATGTCACGGACGATGTTCACGCCGGGTGTGTCGGCCGGGACGATGATCATCGACGCGCGCTGGTGCGGGCGGGCGTCGGGGTCGGTGACGGCCATGACGATGAGGAAGTCGGCGATCGACCCGTTGGTCGAGAACCACTTGTGGCCGTTGATGACGTAGTCGTCGCCGTCGCGCACCGCCGTCGTCTGCAGCGTCGTGGGGTCCGAGCCCGCGACGTCGGGCTCCGTCATCGAGAACGCCGACTTCAGGTCGCCGGCGAGCAGCGGGTGCAGCCAGCGCTCCTTCTGCTCGTCGCTGCCGGCCATCGCGAGGATCTCGCTGTTGCCCGAGTCGGGGGCCTGGTTGCCGAACGCGTTCGGCGCGTAGGCCGAGCTCCCGAGGATCTCGTGCATCATCCCGAGCTTGAGCTGGCCGAAGCCCTGCCCGCCGAGGTCGGGCGAGAGGTGCGCGGCCCACAGCCCGCGGCGCTTGACCTCCTCCTGCAGGGGCGCGTAGACGCGGTCCAGCTGCTCCTGCGTCAGCTCGTCGGCGATCGTCTCGAGCGGCCAGATCTCCTCGCGGACGAACTGGCGCATCCAGTCGAGCTGCTCCTGGAACTCGGGCTCGGTCGAGAAATCCCACGCCATGCCTGAAGCCGCCTCTCGCTCGTGGTTCGGCCGCCCATTATGCGGGGAGGCCGCTGCCCATGCGTGTGGTCGTCACCGGAGCAACGGGCAACGTCGGCACCGCCCTCCTGCGCGCCCTGGCGCGGCGAGGACGCGGTCACGGAGATCGTCGGCGTGGCGCGGCGGCTGCCGGACCACGCGACGCCGAAGACGCGCTGGGCGCAGGCCGACGTCGCAAGCGACGACCTCGGGCCGCTGCTGGCGGGGGCCGACGCGGTCGTCCACCTCGCCTGGCTGATCCAGCCGGGGCGCGACGAGACCGTGACGTACGCGACGAACGTCCGCGGCAGCGCGCGCGTCTTCGCGGCGGCGGCCGAGGCCGGCGTCGGGACCCTCGTCTACGCGTCGTCCGTCGGCACCTACGCCCCGGGGCCGAAGGACCGCGCCGTCGACGAGTCGTGGCCCGCGACCGGGATCCCGTCGTCGTTCTACGCGCGCCACAAGGCGGCGGTGGAGCGCGAGCTCGACAGCTTCGAGGCCGCCCACCCCGAGGTCCGCGTCGTGCGCCTGCGGCCCGGCCTGATCTTCCAGCGGGCCGCGGCGACCGGGATCCGGCGGCTGTTCGTCGGGACCGTTCCTCCCCTCGCCGCTCGTGCGCCGCGGGCTCGTGCCGATCGTGCCGCGCCACCCGCGGCTGCGCTCCCAGGCCGTGCACGCCGACGACGTCGCCGACGCCTACCGCCGCGCGCTCGTCACGCCCCATGCGCGCGGGGCCTTCAACATCGCCGCCGACCCGCCGCTCGACGGCGACGTCGCGGCCGAGGCGCTCCACGCCCGCGCGGTCGACGTCCCGGCCCGCGTGCTGCGAGGCCTGGCGGCGCTGAGCTTCCACGCGCGCCTGCAGCCGGCCGAGCCGGGCTGGGTCGACATGGCGCTCGCGGTCCCGGTCATGGCCACGACCCGCGCGCGCGAGGAGCTCGGCTGGGCCCCGCGCGTGAGCTCGACCGACGCGCTGCTCGAGCTGCTCGACGGCCTGCGCGACGGCGCCGGGCACCCCACGCCGCCGCTCGACCCGGCCACGAGCGGCCCGCTGCGCGTGCGGGAGTTCCTCACGGGCGTCGGGCGCGCGTCGAGGTAGTCCCCGCGGCTAGGCTTGCGCCATGGCGCAGGAGCACTTCGACCGCCTCACCGCGATCGACGCATCGTTCCTGCACCAGGAGGGCTCCAACTCGCACATGCACGTCGGCGCGCTGGCCCGCTGCGGGGGCCCGCCGCCGCCGTTCGACGAGTTCCTCGACTCGCTGCGGATGCGCCTGCACCTCGTGCCGCGCTACCGCCAGAAGCTCCAGGTCCCGCCCGCGGGCAGCGGCCGGCCCCTGTGGGTCGACGACGCGGCGTTCAACATCGAGTACCACGTCCGCCACACCGCGCTGCCATCGCCGGGCTCCGAGGACCAGCTCCTGCGCCTGACCGGCCGGATCTTCTCCCAGCAGCTCGACCGCGCCCGGCCGCTGTGGGAGGTGTGGATGGTCGAGGGCCTCGAGGACGGCGGGTTCGCGCTGATCTCGAAGACCCACCACGCGATGATCGACGGGATCGCGGGCGTCGACATCGCGCAGGTCATGTTCGACCTCGCGCCCGTCCCGGCGGACATCCCGCACCCCGCGGAGGCGTGGCAGCCCGCGCGGGAGCCGAGCTCGGCCGAGGTCCTCGCGGCGGGGACCGTGGGCCTCCTGCGGGCCGGGATCCGCAGCGCGACGCACGCCGTGGGCATGCTCCGCGACCCGCAGGCGGCGCTCGCCGGCGCGCGGGAGGCGGCCGAGGGTCTGGGCGAGATCGTCTGGGCGGGGCTGAACCCCGCGCCCGATACGCCGCTGAACGTCGAGATCGGCCCGCACCGGCGCTACGAGGTCGTCCGCACCGACCTCGACGCCTTCAAGCTCGTCAAGAACACGTTCGGCGGCACGGTCAACGACGTCGTGCTCGCGGTCGTCAGCGGCGCGCTGCGCGAGTGGCTCGCCGCCCGCGGGCGGCGCGTCGAGGGCCTCGAGCTGCGCGCGCTCGTGCCGGTCTCGATCCGCGTCGCCGGCGATCGCGGCGCGCTCGGCAACCGCATCGCGGCGATGCGCGGGCCGCTGCCGGTGTACATCGAGGACCCGGTCGAGCGCCTGCACGCGGTGCGCCGGACGATGGACGGGCTCAAGGAGTCCAAGCAGGCCGTCGGCGCCGAGGTCCTCTCGAACATGCAGAACTTCGCGCCGCCGACGGTCCTGGCCCAGGCCTCGCGGCTGAACTTCTCCACCCGCCTGTTCAACCTGATCGTGACGAACGTCCCCGGGCCGCAGTTCCCGCTCTACGTCCAGGGCCGCGAGCTCGAGGCCGTCTTCCCGATCGCGTTCCTGCCCAAGGACCACGCCCTGGCGATCGCGATCATGTCCTACAACGGCCAGATGAACTTCGGCCTGCTCGGCGACTACGACGCGCTGCCCGACATCGCGACCGTGGCCGAGGGGATCGAGGCCGCGCTCGAGGAGCTGCTGGCGCTCGCGCGGGCCGAGGCCGACGCCGAGGCGGCGGACGGCGGCGCGAACGGCCGGGCGGAGTCGCGGCCGGGCTCCGGCGCGCGGACCTAGCGCACGGCGGTCAGCGAGACGTCGGCCGTCCGCGGCGGCGCCTCGCGGTTGCCCGCCTTGTCGACCCCGATCGTGAAGAAGCGGTAGCGGTGCCCGCGCTTGACCGAGACGCGGATCGCGCGCTTGGGCGTGCTCAGGAGCCGGCGCGCCTTGCGCCCGTCCAGCGAGCGCCACAGCTCGACGCCCTGCAGGCCGGACTCGAAGACGCCCGCGCGCGGCTGGTCGCCCCCGCGCCAGCGCAGGGTCAGGCGCGTGTGGTGCGTGCGCCGGGCCATCCGGCGGATCTTCGAGAACGGCGGCCGGCGGTCGATCGTCCGGGCGAGGGCGAGCGCGGCGCCCGCGTCGAGGATCCCCCAGCCGAGGTCCGGCGTCCAGCCGACCCCGGCCGGGCGGCGGGCGGTCTGCTTGAGCAGGCGGACGATCTCCGTCGCGGGCATGTCCGGGTTGAGGTGGCGGACGAGCGCCGCGGCGGCCGCGACCATCGGCGCCGCCATCGAGGTGCCCTGCAGGTAGGCGTACCGGGCGTCGGCCTGGAACGTCGTGCGGCACTGGCACGGGCGCCCCTGGCCGAGCGTGCCGGTGTCGAGCGCGTTCAGCGCCGACGTGAACGCCCCGAAGATGCCCGGCGGGCCGTTGTTGTCGTTGCCCTCGTACGTGCCGTACGCGGCGAGCGAGATCTGCGTCCCGCGGCCCGCGAACGGCGCACGGCGGTCGAGGAAGTCCGCGGCCGTGACCGACAGGCCGAGCCCCGCGTTCAGGTCCGGCGCGGTGTTCGTCGGCTGCAGCGCGCTCGCCGGGTAGCCCTGGTCCTCGATCGGGTCGTCGGCCGCGGCCGCGACGAGCACGACCCCGTGGGCGATGGCGTAGTCGATGGCGTTGCGGACGGGCAGGGACGGCGTCGCGCCCGGGGCCGTCCCGAAGCTCATGTTGACCGCGTCGGCCCCATGGTCGACCGCCCAGACGATGGACGCCGCGACGCTCGAGTCGCTGAAGTCGGACTTGACGATCAAGAGCCGGCAGCCGAGGCCCGCGCCGGCCAGCCCGACGCCGTTGTTGCCCGTCGCGCACGCGAGCGAGGCGACGTGCGTGCCGTGGCCGACCGTGTCGAGGCCCGCGGGCGTGCGGGCGGCGTCGAAGGTCGCGAGGTCCGCGACCCGCCCGGCGAGCTCGGGATGGCCGATCTCGGCCCCGGTGTCGATGACCGCGACGGTCGCGCCCGCCCCCTGGCTGATGTCCCACGCCTGGAGGAAGCCGCTGCGCGCCGCCCACCACTCGACGGTCGTCCCGGGCGCGGTGTCGCGCGCGAGCTCGGGCGCAGACAGTGCGGGGTCGTTGGGCTGGAAGCGGATGGCGCCGCGGCGCTCGGGGGCCACCGCGGCCACGCGCGGGTCGGCGCGCAGCCGGCGGGCGAGCGCGCGCAGCGACTCGCCCGGGCGCGGGCCGACCGTGACGAGGCGGATCTGCGGGACGCTGAAGCCGCTCGTGCGGGCGCCCGCGGCCGCGGCCACCGCGTGCGCGGTGGCCGGACGGGACGCCGTCGCGCCGGGCTTCAGGGTCACGAGCAGCCGGCCCGTGGCGTCGGGCGCGGCGGCGCTCGCCGTCGCCGGCAGGACGAGCCCGAGCCCGAGCACGAGGAGGACCCGACGCATCGTGTGCCGACGATAACCCTCCCGCGGCGCGCGCGGACCGGTGCGACGACCGGCGTCCGTGATCGGACGCGCGGGGCCGCCTAGGCGCGGCGGATGAGATTCGGACGAACCGTCAGCTCAGAAGCCGAGCGCGAACTTCGCGTCTTCGCTCATCTTGTCCGGCGTCCACGGCGGCGTGAAGATCATCGACGACGTGACCTCGTCGACGTCGTCGAGCTCGCCGACGAACTCCTCGATCTGCTCCGAGACCTGCGGTCCGATGGGGCAGCCGGGCGATGTGAGCGTGAAGGTGACGTGGACGTGCTGGTCCTCGATGTCGACCCCGTAGATGAGGCCGAGCTCGACGAAATCGAGCCCGAGCTCGGGGTCGATCACGTTGCTCAGTGCGTCCTCGACGTCTTCGACCGTGGTCATTCCCTTGAGTCTAGCCACGCCGGTTGTATAGCTTGCGCGGATCGTCTCGTTCACCGAACAGCCCGCGGTCCTGCGGTGTGTCGGGGACGAGGACATCGCGACGCAGGGGTGCCGCCGTGCGGCCATGTCGCGGGCCCTCGCCGCCCGGACCGACGTGGTCGTCGATCTGCGCGAGCTGACGTTCGCCGACAGCTCGCTGATGCTCGACCTCGCCATGGTCGCGCGACGCCTGCGTATGGCAGGTAGCCGCTTGCATCTGCGCAACGCTCAGCCGCAGGTCTGGCGCGTGATCGAGATCGTCGGGGTCAACCGGCTGCCCGGCGTCGTCGCCGACGGCCAGAAGTTCATCCCCGCCTGACGCCCGCCCGCTCCGGCGGGGCCACACACGCCGTCGCGTAGCCTGTCGGGTGATGGCGCTCCTCGTCCTGCTCTTCATCGTCGTCCCGATCGTGGAGCTCTTCGTGATCATCCAGGTCGGCGAGGCGATCGGCGTGCTCCCCACGATCGCGCTCCTGATCGCCGACTCGATCCTCGGGTCGGTGCTCATGAGGAGCCAGGGCCGCGCGGCCTGGCGGCGCTTCAACGCGGCCCTCGCGGAGGGCCGGATCCCGCACCGCGAGGTCCTCGACGGGGCGCTCGTGATCTTCGGCGGCGCGCTGCTGCTGACCCCCGGATTCGTCAGCGACATCTTCGGCATCGTCCTGCTGCTGCCGCCGACCCGCGCGCTCGTGCGCGCGGTCGTCGCGCGCCGGATCCTGCCGCGGCTCGTGGTGAGCCGCTTCGGCGCGCCGGCCGCGTCGACGATGCGCGGCGGTCCGGCCGGCGGGGCCCGCCCGCGGCCCGGCCGGGGCCGCGGCGCCGACGGCGACGTCGAGGGCACGGCGACCGAGGTCGACCCGCCGCGGCTTCCGTGACGGTGTCGCCGCAGGACGACGCCCCGCGCCCGCCGGCGGGCGACGGGTTCTCCGACGCCGTCACCGTCGCCTTCGGCGACGAGCGCGCGGACCTCTACGGCATCGCGCGCCTCGGGCTGGCCGAGAACGGCGCGAGCGGCCTCGCGATCCTCTTCCACCGCGGCGAGCCGGTCGCCGTCCGCGCCGAGGGCGGCATCGAGGCCGCGGCGCCGTCGTCCTGGGACGACGTCTCGGCCGCGGGCCTCGACACCGAGACCGTCGAGCCGTTGCGCGCCTGGCGCCTGCACTTCGCGGGCGAAGACGCGAGCCTCGACCTCGACCTGCGGGCCGTCGGCGCGATCGCGGAGCTCGACCCCGAGGGCCCCGTGGCCCGGACGGGCGGGATGGCGGGCTTCGACCAGGCCGTCCACGTGACCGGGAGCGCGACGGTCGGGGCGCAGCGCGTCGCGGTCGACGCGCTCGGTCAGCGCGGGCGCTCGTGGGGCGCGCCGGACTGGGACCGGATCGCGCTCGCCCGCACCGTCGGGGCGTGGCTGGACGACGGCCTCGCGGTGTCGCTGACCGCGATCCGCCCCGCGGGCGCGTCGCATCACGACGACGAGCAGGTCGCCGCGACGATCCTCGACCACGACCCGGAGACCGACGCCCCGCGCGCGATCCCGGTCCTCGACCCGCGGCTGTCGACGACGTACGACGCCGACGGCCGCCAGACCGCCGCCGGGCTCGAGCTGTTCGTCGACGAGGAGGGGTTCCCCCGCCGCGCCGCGGGCGAGGTCCGCTGCGGGACGACGCTCGACCTCGGGCGCCTCACCCTCCACTGCGCCTTCTTCCGCTGGCGGATGGAGGGCCGCACCGGGGTCGGCCGCTACGACGTGCTCGCCCGCAGCGACGGGTCGTGAGCGCCATCGAGGCGGTCGTCAGCGACTTCGGCGGCGTCCTGACGACGCCGCTGATGCAGACGTTCGCCGCGCTCCAGGACGAGGACGGCATCGAGCAGGGCGCCATGGGCGCCGCGCTGCGGCACATCGCCGAGCGCGATCGCGCCCACCCGCTCCACGAGCTCGAGTGCGGGCGGATGACCGAGCACGACTTCCTCGCGACGCTCTCGGCCCAGCTGCGCGCCGACCTCGGCCGCGACGACGTCGAGATGCAGTCCTTCGCCGAGCGCTACTTCGCCCACCTCGAGCCCAACGCGCCGATGATCGCGTACCTGCGCGAGCTGCGGGCCGCGGGCTACCGGCTCGCGATGCTCACGAACAACGTGCGCGAGTGGGAGGCGCGGTGGCGCGCGATGCTGCCGGTCGACGAGCTGTTCGAGACCGTCGTCGACTCCGCGTTCGTCGGCCTGCGCAAGCCCGACCCGGCCATCTACCGGATCGTGTGCGAGCGGCTGGCGCTCGAGCCCGGGCAGTGCCTGTTCGTCGACGACGTCGAGGTCAACTGCACGGCCGCGACCGAGGTCGGGATGACCGCGGTGCTGTTCCGCGACAGCGCGCAGGCGATCGCCGAGATGCGCGAGGCCCTGGGCCGCGGTCAGTTGTCCGAGCCGAGCCGGTCCCAGAGGTAGAGCTCGAGGCACTCCGTCGCGAGCGCGATCGAGCGCTCGCGCGAGAGGTACGGCAGCACGGTGTCGAGCGCCTCCTCCTCGGCCACGCCCGCGTCGAAGGCCTCCTCGCCGCGGAAGCCCGCCGCGATCTTCAGCGCCTCGCGCCGGTTCTCGCCCAGGGACGGGAACACGTTGACGAGGAACTCGCGGTTGGCGATCGGGTGGCCGACCTCGAGCGACGCGTGCCACGCCGCGAGCATCGACAGGTCGTGCTCGTCGAGGTCGGCGACGGCTTTGGCGTAGTGCGACGCGAGCTCGTGCTCCGGGATCTCGTCGACCCACGCGCGGACGATCTCGCCGAGGAGCTGCCGGCGCGCCTCGCGGCCGACGGACTCGGCGATCACGCGGATCGCATCCTGTGGTTCGATGAAGCAGAGGGCCATCGGCAACGCTCCCTGACACGTGGGAGTGACGGTGTCGCCCGGAAAGCTAGGTGGCGCGTCGGACAGCACGGAGGGACTCGGCGCAGGCGACCGGCTGCCGACGTGGGTCACTCGACGAGAACTCGCCGGATAGCGGGGAGAAGTCGTCGCGCGACTCGCTGCAGAGGAGCGCCGGAGCGCTCGACCCGCCTTCCCTCGCCGCGCCGTCCGCCGGCGCATCGCCCGCACGCGTGCGCCTGAGCGGGACGCCAACCGCGACCCCGCTTGACGGACCGGCCAGAATCGCGTTCTCGTGAGCGAGGGCATGAGGAGCCAGGCGTGAACCCAGAGGTCTTCATCACCTGCGCGGTGACCGGCGCGGGCGACACGACGGGCGCGAGCGACAACGTGCCGGTCGCCCCCGCCGACATCGCGGCGGCGGCGATCGAGGCCGCGCGCGCCGGCGCCGCCGTCGCCCACATCCACGTCCGCGACCCGCAGACCGGCCAGGGCTCGCGCGATCCGGCGCTGTACCGCGAGGTCGTCGAGCGGGTGCGCTCGGCCGACGTCGACGTCGTCCTCAACCTGACCGCGGGGATGGGCGGCGACCTCGTGCTCGGCGGCCCGGACGCGCCGCTCCCGGCCGACGACGCCGGGACGGACATGATCGGCGCCCGCGACCGGCTCGTGCACGTCGAGGAGCTGCGCCCGGAGATCTGCACGCTCGACTGCGGCACGATGAACTTCGCCGCCGGCGGCGACTACGTCATGGTCAACACCCCCGCGATGCTGCGGGCGATGGCGCAGCGGATCAAGGACCTCGGCGTGCGGCCCGAGCTCGAGGTCTTCGACACCGGCCACCTCGTGATGGTCAACGAGATGGTCCGCGACGGCCTGATCGACGACCCGGTCCTCGTCCAGCTCTGCATGGGGATCCCCTACGGCGCGCCGAACGACCCGACGACGCTGCTCGCGCTCGTGAACCGGCTGCCCGAGAACACGGTGTTCTCGGCGTTCTCGATCGGCCGGATGCAGCTGCCGTACGTCGCGCTCGCGGCCCTCGCCGGCGGCAACGTGCGGGTCGGCCTCGAGGACAACCTCTACCTCGCGCGCGGCGTGAAGGCGACGAACGGCCAGCTCGTCGAGCGCGCCCGGACGATCCTCGAGGCGATGAACGTCCGCGTCCTCGGCCCGGACGAGGTCCGCGAGAGGCTCGCGCTGGTCCGGCATGGCTGACCGCCCGCGCACCGTCGCGCTGCTCGGCGGCGGTGTGATCGGCGGCGGCTGGGCGGCCCGCTTCGCGCTCAACGGGGTCGACGTCCGCCTCTACGACCCGGCCCCGGAGGCGGCGGCGACGGTCGAGGAGATGCTCGCGAACGCCCGCCGCGCGCTGCGGCGCCTGACGCTCGCGCCGCTCCCGGCCGAGGGCGCGGTGACGCTCGTCGACACCCCCGAGGAGGCGGTCGCCGGGGCCGAGTTCGTGCAGGAGAGCGCGCCCGAGCGCGAGGGGCTGAAGGTCGCGCTGCTCGCCGCCGCGAGCCGCGCCGCCGCGCCCGACGTCGTCTTCGCCACCTCGACCTCGGGTCTGCTCCCCAGCCGCCTGCAGGCCGACATGGCCCACCCCGAGCGGTTCACCGTCGGCCACCCGTTCAACCCCGTCTACCTGCTGCCACTCGTCGAGCTCTGCGGCGGCGCGCTGACCGCCCCCGAGACGCTCGACCGCGCGGGCGCGGTGTACCGCTCGGTCGGGATGCGGCCGCTGCCGCTCCGGCGCGAGATCGACGCCTTCGTCGCCGACCGCCTGCTCGAGGCGCTCTGGCGCGAGGCGCTGTGGCTCGTCGCCGACGACGTCGCGACGGTCGAGGAGATCGACGACGCGATCCGCTTCGGGGCCGGCCTGCGCTGGGCGGCGATGGGCACGTTCATGACCTACCGGATCGGCGGCGGCGCGGCCGGGATGCGGCACTTCATGGAGCACTTCGGGCCCGCGCTCGAGCTGCCGTGGACGAAGCTGACCGACGTCCCGGAGCTCACGCGCGACCTCGTCGACCGGATCGTCGCCCAGTCGGATGCCCAGGCGGACGGTCGCGACGTGCGCGAGCTCGAGCGCCTGCGCGACGACTGCCTCGTCTCGCTCATCCAGGGCCTGCGGACCCATGACGTCGGCGCGGGCGCCGTCCTGGCCGCCTACGAGCGCGCACTGTTCGCCGACGCTCCGGCCGCGGCGCCCGCCGCGACGGACGGGCCGCTGCGGCTGCACGCGACGGTCGTCGCGCCCGACTGGATCGACTACAACGGCCACGCGCACGAGAGCCGCTACCTGCAGGTCTTCGGCGACACGACCGACGCCCTCCTGCGCCACCTGGGCGTCGACCTCGACGCGGGCAGCAGCTACTACACGGTCGAGTCCCACCTCTCGCACCTCGGCCAGGCGCGGGCGGACGAGCGCCTGCACACGACGACGCAGGTCCTCGCGTGCGACCCCAAGCGCCTGCACGTCTTCCACGCGCTGTACCGGACCGACGACGACGCCCTGATCGCGACCGCCGAGCAGATGCTGCTCCACGTCGACACGCGCACGGAGCGGGCGAGCGCGGCCGATCCGGCCCTGCTCGGGCGGATCGAGGCCCTCGCGGCCGCCCACGCCGCGCTGCCCCGCCCCGAGCGCGCCGGCCGGTCGATCGGGATCCCGGGCTGAGCGCGGCTCAGGGGGTCTCGACGCCGAACTCGCCCGCGGGACGGCTCGGGGCCGGCGCGGCGGGGCTGACGGTCGAGTGCGGCGTCGCCGCCGCCGCCGGGGCCGCCGTGCGTGCGCTCGCGGTCGCGGCGCGGGTGGTCGTGGTCGCGGCGGTGGCGCGCGGGAGCGTGGTCGGGGTCGCCGTCCGGCGCGGCGTCCGCACCGCGGCCGCGCGCGCGCGCCGGTGCCGGACCTTGGCCCGCGGACGGCGCGCGGGCTTCGGCCGGGCCGGCGCGCTCGTGGTCGTCGTCCGCGCCGGCGTGCCCGTCGGGCGCACCAGGTCGACGACCGTGGGCGTCGTGCCGCGAGCGGGCTGCGCGACGGCGGGCGCCGCGGGCGCGGTCCGCGGCGTCACGACCGCCTGGTCGATCGCGAACCCGCCGCCCGCCAGCGCCGCGACCGACGCGACGACGGCCGCGGACCGGCCCGGGACGATCCCCTGGGCCACGGACTGCGCGCGGAACGCGGCGCCCGCGACGCGGTGGCCGAGGTCGCCCCAGAGCGCGTCCCACACCCGCGCCAGCGCGTGGCCCGCGCCCGGGAACGGCCCGTCGCCCGCGAGGAGCGGCAGGCCGCCGACCGGGAACAGGGCGGCCAGCGGCGCGTTCGCGCCCCGCAGCTCGCGCACCGAGGCCCGGCAGCCGGCGCAGTTGCGCAGGTGCGGGCGCAGCTCGAGCATCTGCTTCGCCGTCGCCTCGCCGTCGACCATCGCCGAGAGCACCGGCGCCCAGCGCCGGCACTCCTCGCCGGCCTCGATCCCGGCGTAGCGGGCGAGGAAGCTCTTGCGCCCCTCGGCGAGGCAGCGGTTGACCTTCGTGTAGGTCCAGCCGGTCGCGTCGCAGATCTCCTGGTAGCTGTGGCCCGTCGCCTTGAGCCACAGCGCGCGGACCTCCTGCGGCTTGAGGCGCTGGAGCGCCTCGGCCGACCGCGCGACCTGCTCGAAGCCGAGGACGCGCTCCTCGGGCGACGGCGCGGTGCGGACCTCGATCGCGTCGAGGTCGACGTCCTGGCCGCCGACGATCCGGCAGCGCTGGCGGTTGACCGCGAGCGCCTCGTGCTTGACGACGGTGTGCAACCACCCGGCCGCGCGGTCGGCGTCCAGGCGCCGCGCGTGGCGCATGAGGATCTCGAGCCCGCGCTGGTAGGCGTCCTGGGCGTCGTCGGCGCAGAGGCTGTAGCGGCGCGCCGTGCGCAGCAGCGAGTCGGCGTGGGCCACGATGAGCTCGACGACGAGCGTCTGGGCCTGCTCCGGGGTGCGCTGTGCCCCGCCCTGGGGATCGGGCGCCGAGAGGTGCGGCTCGAGCTCGGTGGGCGCACTGCCCGGTGGGGCCGCATCCAGCGGCGCGATGGCGACGTCTTCCATGACCGTTCCGTTTCACGATGCGCGGGTTTCGTCCCGCCTAGCCCACGATCGGCCGCTTCTCTCCCCCTTTGCGCCGCGCGTGCGCCGAAATTGCCGCAATTTGCGCACGCGGTGGACGTCCGTTCGGCGTGTGGGCGCCCACCGCGCGCCGGATGCCCGTGGACCCCGGCCGACGGGTAACCTCGATGACAACCCGCGAACGCGTCCCCGCGCAGGCCCGGTCCGATGCTCCCACTGATGCTCGTCGACACGCCCGACGACCGCTACCGCGGCCGCCCCGGGTCCCCGTGGGGGCGCGTCCTGCGCCTGCTCGCCGGCGCCGTCGCGTGCTTCCTCGTCGGCGCGTTCATCCTGCCGTGGGTCGGGTTCCTGCTCGACATCGGCGCGGTCGTCCTCGTGCTCCTCGCGATCTACGCGCTCGACGACGGCTGACGCGGGTCAGTCGGCGGGGCCGCCCGCGAGCCAGCGCGCCCCGCGGGCGTACAGGGCCTCGACCTCGGGTCCCGTCAGGCCGGGCATGTCGCGCTTGACCTCGTAGCCGATCCGGGTCTGGGCGTAGGCGAGGTGGCGGTAGCCCTCGGGGAAGCGCGCGAGCAGGTCCGGGTCGAGCGTCAGGCGGGCGGACGGGTCGACCGGGTCGAGGCGGTCCTTCTCGTAGATCGGCTGGCGCAGGACGAGCCCCCACGCGCCGGCGCGGCGCTCGAGGAAGTCGTAGAAGCGCCCGGTGCAGACCACGTCGCACAGCACGCCCTCGACCTCGGCGCGCTGGGAGATCGTCATCTTCGTCTGGGCGATCGCGCGGTCGCCCGCGAGGTCGACGGCGGTCCCGCCGAGGAAGTGCAGGATCCGGACCCCGCGCTCGAAGCCCTCGCGGCTCACGCGGACGAAGTCGTCCGCGCTGCCCTGGAACCACGTCGCCATCATGCGCCCGTCGTCGTGCCAGAGGGTGCGGAAGCGCTTCCAGTCGCCCGCGTCGCGCCACACCGCCCACGCCTCGACCAGATCCCGGATCGCGAGGCGGTCAGCGGTCGCGGAGGGGTCGGGCACCACCCCATCGTATGCTCGCGCGATGCTCGACACGACGACCATCGGCGAGCGCGATCTGCGCGACGAGACGACCGCCCTCCTGCGCGATCTGCTCCGGGTCGACACCACGAACCCGCCCGGCCGCGAGACCGCCGCCGCGACGCTCCTCAAGGACTACCTCGAGGCCAGCGGGGTCGAGTGCGAGCTCGTCGCGCGCGACCCGGACCGGGCGAACCTCGTCGCGCGCATCCGCGGCACCGGCGACGGCCCGTCGCTCGCGCTCCTCGGCCACACCGACGTCGTGCCCGCCGACCCCGCGGGGTGGCAGCACCCGCCGTTCGCCGGCGACCTCGACGGCGAGGGCTACGTCTGGGGCCGCGGCGCGGTGGACATGAAGAACGAGACCGCGTCGCGCGCCGTCGCCCTCGCCGTCGTCGCCCGCTCCGGGTTCCGCCCGCGCGGCGACCTGACGATGATCGCCGAGGCCGACGAGGAGAACGGCATCGAGGAGGTCGGGCTGTCCTGGCTCGTCCGCGAGCGCCCCGACGTCCGCGCCGACTTCGTCCTCAACGAGGGCGCCTCCGAGCGGCTGACGCTCGCCGACGGCCGGACGGTCGTGACGGTCAACGTCGGCGAGAAGGCGACGCTCCCGGCGCTCGTGACCGCCCTCGGGCGCGCCGCGCACGCCTCGACCCCGCTCGCCGGCGCCAACGCCGTCCCGCGCCTGGCGACGCTCATCGACCGCCTCGCCGCCTACCGCCCGCAGCGGCGCGTGCTGCCGGAGACGCGCGTGCTGCTCGAGGCGCTCGTCGGCGACGTGGGCGACGACCTCGACGACGCGATCGACCGCGCCCAGGGCCTGCACCCCGCGTTCGCCGAGCTCGTCGCGCCCCTGTTCGCGACGACGATCGCGCCGACGCGCCTGCGCGGTTCCGACGCCCGCAACGTCATGCCCGCCCGCGCGAGCGTCGAGTGCGACTGCCGCGTCCTGCCCGGCACGACCGAGGCCGAGCTCGAGGACGAGCTCGCCGCGGCGCTCGGGACCGACGTCCCGTACGAGATCGAGTTCCTCGAGCCGCCCAACGGCGGCTCGATCTCGTCGATCGACACGCCGCTCTTCGACCTCTGCCGGCGCTGGGTCGACGCCAACGATCCCGGCGCGATCCTGCTGCCGACGCTCTGCACCGGCTTCACCGACTCGCATTTCATGCGCGCCGCGTTCGGCACGGTCGCCTACGGCTTCTGGCCCATGCGCCACACGCCCTACGAGGTCGCCGCCGCCGGCATCCACAGCGTCGACGAGCGCGTGCACGTCGACGACCTCGGCTACGCGACGCGCTTCCACGTCGAGGCCTGCCGGGAGATCGGGGCGCTCGGGGGTAGCGGTTGGTGGGTGGCGTTCCCCTGGCGGGCGCGGTCGACGCTCGCGGATTATCGGGGACAGGTCGACGCGTACCGCGCCGAGGCGACGCGTCTGTCGACCTTTGCACCGCATGCTGTGGTCAACGTCGAACGCATCGGCGAACGCCGCTTTGACGTCCCGCGCCCACTTCGCCTCGAGGGAAAGTGGCGCAGCCCACGCCCGGCCCCACCCTCACCGAGCAGTCCGCAAGCGAAGCTCGACGGCGCCCAGCGACCCCTACGCCGCGTCGTCCGGCACGTCGTCGACGTCGTCCGCGTCCTCGTGCGGCTCCGCGCGCAGGAGCCCGCGCAGCCGGGCGCGGAGGTCGGCGTCGTCGACGTCGCGGGCGCCCGCGGTGATGCGGTCCTCGGCGGGCGCGACCAGTTCAGGAGGCCGAGGTCGAGCGCCTCCATCGGGATCCCGGCGGTGCCGGCGAGGTCGCTCGCGCGGCGCTGGAGGTTCATCGTGTCGCCGATCCCGAAGACGCGCTTGGCGGCGATCGTCGTCGGGTCCATCGCGTCGGAGAGGTGCAGCGACCACCCGCGCAGGTCGAACCGGCCGAGCGCCCCGAGGGTCACGAGCAGGTCGTAGCGGGCGCCGCGGCCGAAGCCGCGCATCGCGAGGCGCTCGAAGGCGCGCTCGAAGCGCCGCTGCGGCGTCCAGCCCGCGTCGCCCGCGATCCCGGCCGCCTGCGACCCGGCGCGGCCGGCCCAGGCGCGGTAGGCCTCGATCGTGCGCGTCCCGCGGCTCGGCTCGTGCGCGGCGCGGGGGCCGAGCTCGACGCCCTCGAGGTCCGGCAGCTCCCCGCTCGCCCAGGTGGTGCGCACGCGCTCGATCTCGGCGAACGGCTCGTCGGTCTCGAGCGGCGAGAGGTAGGCGATGAGGAACGCGAGCCAGACCGCCTCCTCGAGGTCGTCCGCGGCGGCGACCTCGGCGTAGAGGCCGGGCGGGTCGGTCCCCAGCTGCTCGAGCCGCGCGGTCGCGAAGGCGAGCTCGTCGGCGAGGTGCGCGGCCTCGACCGTCGCGCGCAGGCCGGGGAGGAGGTCGTTCTCGTAGCCGTCGTCGGCAGCGCGCGCCATCCGGCGGACACGCAGGTCGCCCGCCGCGCGCGAGGACGGGCGGCGCTTGGACGGCGTGCTCACCGCTCGCGACTCGGGGCGCCGCACGGGCCGCGGCGGCGTGATCGCGCCCGCGCTCTTGCGCGAGCAGATCGGGCAGTTGGCCTCGAGGCGGTTGTGACGGCAGAAGGTGGGCACCCACCCCCAGTCTAGGACCGCCGTCGAGCGCCGCGCCGTCAGCGCCACGCCCGCGATCGCGATCGCCCCGCCGGCGACCGCCAGCGCCGCCGGCGCCTCGCCCAGCCAGAGCCACGCGACGAGCGCCGCGACGACCGGGACCGCGTACAGCGTCGACGCCGCGAACGACACCGGGACCCGGGCCGAGGCGTACGCCCACGAGACGAAGCCGATCGCCGACGCCCCGACGCCGAGGTAGAGCACCGCGGCGAGCGCGCCGGCCGGCGCGGCGGCCACGGCGTGCGGCAGGCCCGGGGCGAACGGCAGCGCCATCGCCGTCCCGAGCCACATCGCCCACGCCGTGACCTCGAACGCCGTCAGCCGCGAGCGCGAGAGGACGCGCTTCTGGGCGACGAAGAAGACCGCCTGCGCCGCGGCGGCGCCGAGCACGAGCAGCGCGCCGGGGTCGAAGCCGATCCCGCCGCCGCGGGCGACGGCCACGAGCGCGGCCCCGCCGAAGCCGAGGCCGAGCCCGGCCCGGGCGCCGCGCGACAGCCGCTCGCCCAGCAGCGCGACCGCCAGCCCCGCCGCGAACAGCGGTGACACGTTCACCAGCAGGCTCGCCGTGCCCGCCGGGACGGTCACCTCGCCCGAGTTGAGGAGCAGCTGGTAGGCGGTCATGCCCGCGAACGCGACGAGCGCCAGGCCGGGCAGCTCGCCCGCGGCCGGGCGGCGCACGCCGCCCCGCAGCGCCGCGATCGCGCCCAGCGCGACCGACGCGACCCCCAGCCGCAGGACCGACAGGTGCTCGGGGCTGAAGGCGCGCAGCGCGACCCGGATACCGGCGAACGCCGACGCCCAGAGGACGATCGTGAGCACGAGCGCGCCGGCCGCGAGGCGGTCGCCCCCGCGGGCCGCGGCGGCGGGGCGGACGGGGGCCGCGAGCGTGCTCATGCCGACACGATCGACGCTACGAGCGTTCAGTTCAAGTTACGATCCCAACCGCTCATCGTCAGGAGAACTGAATCATGCTCGACGTCCGCAAGCTCCGGGTCCTGCGCGAGCTCTCCGCGCGCGGCACGATCGCCGCCACCGCCGAGGCGCTCTCGTTCACGCCGAGCGCGATCTCCCAGCAGCTCTCCGCCCTCGAGCGCGAGACCGGGGTCGAGCTGCTGGCGCGCGAGGGCCGCCGACTGACGCTCACCGAGCCCGGGCGCCGGCTCGTCGCCCGCACGGACGAGGTCCTCGCGGCGCTCGAGGCGGCCGAGGCCGACCTCGAGGCGAGCGTCGGGGAGGTGCGGGGCACGGTCGCCGTCGCGGCGTTCCCGACCGCCGCCGCGGCGCTCCTCGCGCCGGTGGTCCGGGCCCTGGGCGCCGAGCACCCGGCGCTGAGCGTCCGGGTCGAGGAGCTCGAGCCCCACGACAGCCTGCCCGCGCTGCGGCTGGGCGAGGTCGACGTCGCGCTCGCCCACGACTACGACACGATTCCGCGCACGCCCGACCCGGCGTTCACGGAGCACCCGCTGATGCGCGACCCGCTGCGGATCGCGGTCGCGGCGGCGGACCCGCGGGCGGGCCGAGGGCCGATCGACCTCGCGGAGCTCGCGGACGACGCCTGGATCGCGGGCCGGCCGGGCACCGCGTGCGGCACGGTCGTGACGACGGCGGGGCGCGCGGCGGGGTTCGAGCCGCGGATCGTCGCCCACGCGAGCGAGTTCGCGACGATGCTCGCGCTCGTCGCGGCGGGCGTCGGCGTCGCGCTCGTCCCCGCGCTCGCGACCGCCGCCGGGGCGGCGGCGGGCGTGGCGCTGGTGGACACCCGGCCGGCGCTCGAGCGCCGCATCCACGCGGCGGTCCGGACGGGGAGCGCGGGCCGCGCCGCGGTCACCGCCGTCCTGGCGGCGCTCGCGGCGCGGTGCGCGGAGGTCGGCTAGCGGACGACCCGGGAGCTGCAGCTGCCGCGCTGGCGCTTGCGCACGACGGTGTAGCCGGGACGGATGCTGCCGTCGCGCTCGATGAGGCCGGCGTCGAAGTCGTCGTTCGCCGTGAACGCGGGGTTGAACTGGTAGATGTACAGCCGCTTGATCCGGGTGAACGAGCGGCCCATCGTGAACATGCACTTGAGCGCCCGCGCGGCGCGCCCGGTGTTGGGCGCGAGCGACCGGCCGAGCTTGACCTGACCGCCGGTCTCGGTGAGCCAGACGTCACCGCGCCAGGCGGCGAGGACGCGCTTCGTGCGGGTGGTCGAGCCGCGGTTCGTGTCGGAGTAGTTGTGGAAGCCGAGGATCTTCGGGCGCGGCTTGGCGTAGCGCAGGAAGCCGCGGATCGTCTGCAGCGCGGAGGTCACGTCCCGCTGGTCGAGCACGTCGAGCGCGACGATGTTCGTGCCCTTGGCCTTGAACACGCCGCGCGCCACCTTGTAGTACGAGGCCAGGCGCTGGTACTTCTTGCACGTCGGCTGGCCCGCGAGGCGGCTCTTGGACTGGCAGCGGTTGGCCTCGTTCCAGACGCCGATCTCCTTGACGTCCGGGTACGCGGCGTGGAACTTGCGGAGCTCCGAGCGGTACTTGGCCACCGAGGGGAGCTTGCGCTCCTGGCCGGCGATGTGGGAGCGCTCGAAGTGGACGAGGATCCGCGCGCGGGAGGCGCGGGCGGCGCCGATCCAGGCGTCGAGGGCCGCCTTGTCCGCGGGCGAGTCCATGACGTCGTACGGGGCGATGTACCGCGCGCTCTTCAGCTTCAGCGGCGCGAACAGCGGGTTCGTGAACGTCGCCGCCTGCTGGTCGCTGATGCCGTATGAGGCGGCCTGCCCGGCCGCGGGGACGGCGAGCAGCGCCAAGAGCGCGATGACGGGAACAAGGAGACGTCGCATACGAGAACGGGACCTTCCTTCGGTGGATCGGAGAACGGCGGGGGGTGTGCCGGAGCAGGCTCGTAGACGCGCGGGCAGAGGCCACGTGCGCATCACAGCGAAGAACAGGCTAGCTGGCCCGAAGTTTCGCCGTTGCCCGGCCCATCCCTACCGCATGTGCAGGAACGCGCCCACGAAGATGGAGGTGACGACCGCGGCCGAGGCCTCCACGTCGATCGGCTCACGCGCCACCATCTCGAGGCCGACCTCGATCGCGGCCCCGACCATGGCCGCCGCCATGAGGCCGGTGTCATGGGCCGGCAGCAGCCCGGCGGCGACTCCGGCGTCGAGGTCCTCGCGCAGCTCGACGATCCCGGCCCCGAGCGCGGGCTCGTCGAACAGCGTGCGGATCGTGCCCGCGTTGCGGCGCATGAGCGAGACCGTCTGCCGGTCCTGGGCGAGGAACGCGAAGTAGGCGCGGAAGCCGTCGGCGACGAACGCCTCGAGCGTCGTCGCCTCGGCGCGGGCGGTGCGGACGCGGGCCCGTGCCCCGACCGCGATCTCGTCGACGAGCGCCCGGAGCACCGACTCCTTGTCGGGGAAGTAGTTGTAGAACGTCCCGCTCGCGAGGTCGGTGCGCCGGACGACGTCGCGGACGCTCGCCGCGCCGTAGCCGATGTCCGAGAACACCTCGCGCGCCGCGCGCAGGATCGCGGCGCGGTTGGCCGCCTTCGTGCGCTCGCGCTTGCCGACAGCGGTGCTCGTCACGCGGCCACCTCCGCCCCGTCCGCGCTGCCCGCCACGCGCGGCGCGATGGGCAGCGGGAAGCCGGCCGCGCGGGCCCGCTCGGCCCCGGCGTCGCGCTCGCGCTCGAGGTCGCGCAGGTAGTCGTCGAAGTCGATCTGGATCGTGTGGCGCTTGGACGCGACGTAGCGCCGGCGCATCGCGTCGTTCTCCTCCCGGATGTCGCGCAGCATCTCGGCCCGGCCGGGCGGCAGGTACTCGCCGCGGAGGTGGTCGGCGATCCACTGCCCCTGGCGCTCGGCGATCGGCATGATCGCCCCGAGCGGCTGGACGAGCGCGACGAAGAAGACGTTGTCGATGTCCGGATGCATGACCCGGCGGAACAGCTCGATCCGGTTGTCGGGCGCGGCGATGAAGTCGGGGTCGAAGAACGGGAACGTGATGCGGTAGCCCGTGCAGTAGACGACGACGTCGACGCGCTCGCGGGAGCCGTCGGCGAACTCGACCTCGTCGCCGTCGAGCCGCGCGATGTTCGGCTTGGGCGTGATCGCCCCGTGCTGGAGGCGGTCGATGATCCGCCCGGAGACGGTCGGGTGGGCCTGACCGAAGGCGTGGTCGGGCTTGGGCAGCCCGTACTTCTCGGGACGGCCGACGGCCAGGCGGATCATGGCCTCGAAGGCCTTCATCCGCATCCCGACCGGCAGCCGCGGATCGTTGGGCAGCTGGTCGGTGGGCTTGCCGAAGAGGTACTTGGGCAGGATCCACGCGCCCCGGCGGGCGGCGAGGAACGTACGCTCGGCGACGTAGGAGGACTCGACCGCGATGTCCATCGCGCTGTTGCCCATCCCGAGCACGACGACGCGCCGGCCCGTGAGCTGCTCGGGCTCGCGGTAGTCGTGGGCGTGCATCTGGGTGCCGGAGAACGTGTCGCTGCCGGGGAAGCGCGGCTCGGGCCAGCGCGGGTTCCAGTGATGGCCGTTGGCGACGAGCAGGGCGTCGAAGCGCTCGGTCGACCCGTCGTGCAGCTCGAGCTCCCACACGCCGTCGGCACCCCGCCGTGCGTGCTCCACGCGGGTCCGGAAGCGGATCGATTCGCGCAGGCCGAAGTGGTCGGTGTACGCGTCGAAGTATGCGGCGATCTGGGTGTGGTGCGGGTAGTCCGGATAGGTCTTCGGCATCGGGAAGTCCGAGAACTCCATCCGGTCGCGCGAGGTGTTGATGTGCAGCCCGCGGTAGGCCGCCGACAGGCCGTTGCGGTTGCCGAAGACCCAGACGCCGCCGACCCGGTCGGAGGCCTCGAACACCGTGTGCGGGACGCCGCGCTCGCGCAGCGCCTTCGCCGCCGCGATGCCGGAGGAGCCCGCGCCGATCACCGCCGCCGTCGGGTAGCGCGACATGGCCGCAGCCTAGCCGGAAGATGACGCGGTCGTCAGCGTTGCCGCCGGGGGTCCATATCCCCGGCGCCGTGCGCTCCGTCCGCGGGGTAGGGTGCCGCCCCATGTCCAGCCCCCTCGCCCGCGCGGCCCTCGCCGCCGCGGCGCTCTGCCTGCTCCTGCCCGCGGGCGCCTCGGCGGCGACCACCGACTTCGCCGCGACCGCGCTCAACATCATCCCCTCGGGCCAGCTCGGCAGCGTGCCCGTGCCCTCCGGCGCGGACCGCCAGGCGAAGATGTACGACGCGCTGACGCCGAAGTTCGACGACGTCACGAGCGCCGACCTCCAGCGCGACTTCAAGTCGGAGAAGTTCGGCACGAAGGGGCAGTGCCCGTGCAAGGTCGAGAAGGTCCCGCGCAGCGGCATCCGGCTGGTCCGCGACCGCTTCAGCGTGCCGCACATCACGGCCCAGAGCGACGACGGGCTGACGTGGGCCGCGGGCTGGGTCATGGCCGAGGACCGCGCCCTGCTGCTCGACGAGGCCCGCTACAACGCGCGGCTCGCGGCGATCGACGCGCCGAACCTCACCGCGATCTCGCTGATCGCCGCCGTGCGGACGTTCGTCCCGAGCCCGCAGACCGAGACCGAGGTCGCGCGCCAGACGCGCGCGATCCGCGGGGCGGGCACGCGCGGGCGGCGCCTGCTGCACGACATCGACGTCTACCTGCAGGGCATCAACGCGCAGCTGCGCGCCGCGAAGAGCCCGGCGAAGCCGTGGACGCGCACCGACGTCTACGCCCTCAACGCGCTCAAGGGCCAGTTCCTCGGCCAGGGCGGCGGCGACGAGGCGCGGCGGTCCATGTTCCTCGCCGGTCTCCAGCAGCGTCTCGGGCCGCAGAGCGGCCAGCTCGTCTTCGACGACCTGCGCCAGCGCGACCCGGCCGACCACCCGACCTCGATCGGCGGCACCTTCCCCTACGCGACCGTGCCGCGCGAACAAGGGCGGGAACATGATCGTCGACCCGAACTCGCTGCAGCAGTGGCAGTACGGGCCGGGCGGCGGGACGGCGAACCCGACCGCGATCCGCGGCGCGAGCCTTCCGACCGCCTCGCCGACGGCGCGCGCGCCGCAGGCGAGCAACATCCTCATGCTCGACGGCCGCCACTCGACGAACGGCCACCCGCTGTTCGTCGGCGGCCCGCAGATCGGCTACTTCTACCCCGGCCTCACGCTCGAGATGGACATGCACGCGCCGGGCGTCGACGTGCGCGGGGCGACCGCGGCGCCGTTCCCGGGCTACATGCTCATCGGGCGCGGCCCGGACTTCGCCTGGACGCTGACGTCCGCGGGCGCCGACGACATCGATCAGTTCGTCGAGACGCTGTGCGGCGGCGACGACGCCCACTACGTCTTCAAGGGCCAGTGCCGCGCCATGACCGCCTTCGACGCCGGCGTCCTGAAGGGCACGGACGGCCAGCCCGACCAGCGGATCACGTTCCTGCGCACCGTCCACGGGCCGGTCGTGGGCTACGCGAACGTCGGCGGGCGCCGCGTCGCGATCGCCTCCAAGCGCGCGAGCTACGGCCGCGACACGCTCGACCAGCTGCCGTTCCAGGACCTCACGCAGGGGCACGTGCGGTCGCCGGAGTCGTTCACCCGCGCGTTCCTGCGCTCGCCGCAGACCTTCAACGCGTTCTACGCCGACGACCGCCACATCGCCGAGGTCACGACCGGCCGGCTCCCCGTCCGCGCCCCCGACGTCGATCCCGGCCTGCCGACGAACGGCGACGGCAACCACGAGTGGCGCGGCTTCCTCTCCGCGGCGAAGCACCCGCAGCAGATCGACCCGTCGGGCGGGCGGATCGTGAACTGGAACAACAAGGCCGCACGCGGCTTCGAGGCGGCCGACAACGCGTGGAACTACGGCCTGAGCCATCGCGTCGACCTGCTCAACCGCAACCTCGACAAGCGCACGAAGCACTCGCTCACGTCGGTCGTGGCGCGCCATGAACGCCGCCGCCACGCAGGACCTGCGCGCCGTCGACCTGGTCCCCACGCTCAGCGCGGCGCTGCGCGGCGCGAAGGCGCCGTCCCCGCGGGCCGCGCAGATGCTGAGCCTGCTGCGCTCGTGGCGGGACCGCGGCGGGAGCCGCCTGGACCGCAACGGCGACGACAAGATCGACAGCGCCGGCGCCGCGATCATGGACGCGGCGTGGCCGAGGATCGCCGACGCGGTCATGGGCCCGATCCTCGGCACGCAGCTCGACCAGCTCGCCGCCCTCGAGCCCCGCTACGACCAGCCGCCCGCCAGCACAGGCCCGCGGCTGGCACTCCTACGTCCTCAAGGACCTCCGCGACCAGTTCGGCCCCAAGCCGGCCGCGCCGTTCCGCGTGCGCTACTGCGGCGCGGGCAACGCGGACGCGTGCCGGACGTCGCTGTGGGCGGCGCTCGACGCGGCCGGCGCCGAGCTCCAGGCGGCGCAGGGCGCCGAACCCGTCCGCCTGGCGCGCGGACGCGACGAAGGAGCGGATCACGTTCATCCCGGGCCTCCTGAAGACGACGCTGCGCTACACGAACCGGCCGACCGGCATCCAGCAGGTCATCTCGTTCAAGGGGCACCGCGCGGCGCCATGACCCCGAGCGACAGCGCGCAGGCCCTCGAGCGTGTGCGGGCGCTCTGCCTCGCACTGCCGGAGACGAACGAGCGCCCGAGCCACGGGTCGCCCGCGTTCTTCGTGCGCGACAAGCGCTGCTTCGTGATGTTCCTCGACGACCACCACGGCGACGGGCGCCTCGCGCTGTGGTGCGCCGCGCCCGAGGGGATGCAGGGCGCGCTCGTGGCGGGCGACCCCGAGTCGTACTTCGTGCCGCCCTACGTCGGGCACCGCGGCTGGCTCGGCGTCCGCCTCGACCGCTCCCTGCCCTGGGACGAGGTCGCCGGCGTCATCGAGGACGCCTGGCTCGAGATCGCGCCCAAGCGCCTGGCCGACGCCTACGGCGCCGGCGACGCGCGGTAGCGCCGTTCAGCGCGCCTCGCGGGCGGGCATCCGCCGCGCGAGCGTCCTGACGAGCGCCTGGAGCCCGGCTTCGTCGGCCCGCCGGCGCCGCCGCCGGCGCAGCGCGGCACGGGCTCCGGCCTCACCGCGGATCGCCTCCGGCGCGCCGTCCAGCGGGCGCGGCGCGGGGCCCTCGTCGGGCTTGCGCGTGTCCATCCACTACCCCCGTTTCGCCTCCGTCGACAGCAGTCGCGAGCACGGACCAGGGAGGCGACGAGGCCCGTACGACGGCCTCCAGTATGGCGGCAACGCGCCAGCACATCAACCGGATGGTCTGCCGCCGGGCCGCCGATCTTCGCTCCGAGCGGGAGAAAATCAGGCCATGCGACGGACCGTCGTGGCCGCCGCGACCGCGCCGACCCACTCGCCGACGGACGTCCGCACCGCGGCGCGGTCGGACGCCAGGCGGTGGTCGCCGCGGATGCGCACGACCGTCCGGTCGCGGGCCGGCTCGGGCATGCCGAAGCGGTCGTTCTCGCCCTGGACGACGAGGACCGGCACGCCCGCGCCGTCGAGCTCGTCCTGACGGGTCTTCGGCGGGCCGGTGGCGTCGCGGCGCTGCGGCGGCACCAGCGGGAAGGCGAGGCAGACGACGCCGACCGCGCCGGTGGCGCGGGCGGTGCGGCAGGCGACGCGGGCGCCCGACGAGCGCCCGCCGGTCACGACCGGCAGGCCGGCCAGCGGCCCCTCGCCCAGCGCGGCGAGGACCGCCGTCCAGGCCGTGTCGAGCTGCGGCGCCGGGGCGGCCGAGCGGCGCCCCGCGACGCGGTAGGGCTGCTCGACGAGCGCGACGCTCACGCCGACGGCGAGCGCGCCGTCGGTCGCGGCGAGCAGATCGGGCGCGCCGATCCCGCCGCCCGCGCCGTGGCCCAGCACGAGCGCGGCCGCGGGCGCCGCGGCGGCGTGGACGTGCGCCCGCGCCGGCCCGTGCGGCGTGTCGATCTCGATGACCGTGGGCGGCTCGGGCGTCAGCGCCACGGCGCCGGCCGCCCGCTCAGAGCGCCGGCGCCGCGACCTGCGGCGGTCCGGCGGGACCCTCGTCGGCGTCGTCGCCCGGGCCCACGGTGGTGCCGCGGCCGCCGGCGCCGTCCTCGAGGCCCTTGAGGTAGCGGTTGACCATCCGCGCGCACTGGCGGCCCTCGTTGATCGCCCAGACGATGAGCGACTGGCCGCGGCGGGCGTCGCCGGCGGCGAACACGCCGGGGACGCTCGTCTCGTACGCCGGCGCCTTGACGTTGCCGCGCCCGTCCTTCTCGACCGCGAGCTGGTCGACCGCGCCGTCGTGCTGCGGGTGCAGGAAGCCCATCGCGAGCAGCACGAGGTCGGCGCGCAGCTCGCCCCCGGTGCCCTCGACGGGCTTGAACGGCGGGGCGGCCTCGGCCTGGGCGTAGTGGAGCTTGCGGACGCGCCCCTCGGCGTCGCCCTCGAAGTGGGTCGTCACGACGGAGAAGTCCTGCTCGCCGCGGCCGACCGCCTTGGCCTCCTCCATCGCGTAGCTCAGGCGGAACTTCTGGGGCCACAGCGGCCACGGCGTGCGGTCGTCGGGGCGCTTGGCGGGCGGCTCCGGCAGGAGCTCGAGCTGGACGACCTCGGCCGCGCCCTCGCGGATCGAGTTGCCCACGCAGTCGGCGCCGGTGTCGCCGCCGCCGATGACGACGACGTGCTTGCCCTTCGCGCTGATCGAGCGGTCCTCGGAGCCCGCGACCGCGCGGTTGCGCACGTACAGGTACTCCATCGCGTAGTGGACGCCCGCGAGGCCGCGGCCGTCGACGGGGAGGTCGCGCGGCACGCGCGAGCCGATCGACAGGACGACCGCGTCGAACTGCGCGCGCAGCTCCTCGGCGGTCACGTCGACCCCGACGTCGACGCCGAGGCGCAGCTCCACGCCCTCCTCGACGAGCTGCTGGACGCGGCGCTCGACGACGCGCTTCTCGATCTTGAAGTCCGGAACGCCGAAGCGCACCAGGCCGCCGGCGGCCTCGTCGCGCTCGAAGAGCACGACCCGGTGGCCGACGCGGCGCAGCTGCTGCGCGGCCGCCATCCCGGCCGGGCCGGCGCCGACGACCGCGACGCTGCGGCCGGTCTCGACCCGCGGCGGCTGCGGGCGGACCCAGCCCTCGTCCCACGCGCGGTCGATGATCGAGTTCTCGATCTGCTTGATCGTGACCGCGTCGCCCTCGTTGATCTCGAGCACGCACGCGGCCTCGCACGGCGCCGGGCACAGCCGCCCGGTGAACTCCGGGAAGTTGTTCGTCGCGTGCAGCTGGAGGATCGCGTCGTGCCACTTGTCGCGGTAGACGAGGTCGTTCCAGTCGGGGATGAGGTTGCCGAGCGGGCAGCCGTTGTGGCAGAACGGGACGCCGCACTCCATGCAGCGCGCGCCCTGCGCGGCGAGCTCGTCGTCCGGGCGGCGGACGAGGAACTCCTTGAAGGTCCGGTCGCCCTCGATGCGCCCGGCCGGGTCGTCGTAGACGACGCCCGAGCGGTCGATCTTCAAGAAGCCGCCGAGCTCACCCACCGCGGACCTCCTCCGCACTCGGGTCCGGCGCGATCCGGCCGTCGCGCGCGGCGTCGCCGCTCGCGCCGGTGTCGGCCGACGGGACCACGTCCCCGGCCTCGTCGACCTCGCCCTCGGTCGTGACGAAGCCCAGGCCGCCCGTGCTCTGCGGGTGGTCCTGATGCGCCGCGGCCGTCTCGCCGGCGTTCTCGGCCTCCGCCTCCGCCAGCTCGGCGAGGACGCGCTTGTAGTCGGTCGGGAAGACCTTCACGAAGTGCTCGAGGAGGTCGTCCCAGTCGTCCAGCACGCGCTGTCCGACCGGTGAGCCGGTGCGGCGCACGTGCTCGGCGATCAGGTCGCGCACCTCGATCGCGTCGCCCTCGTCGAGCGGCTCGAGCTGGTCGAGCATCGTCGGGTTGATGCGGCGGCGCAGCGCGCCGTCCTCGTCGAGGACGAAGGCCAGGCCGCCGCTCATGCCCGCGGCGAAGTTGCGGCCCGTCGCGCCGAGGACGACGACGCGCCCGCCGGTCATGTACTCGCAGCCGTGGTCGCCGACGCCCTCGACGACGGCGTTGGCGCCCGAGTTGCGGACCGCGAAGCGCTCGCCCGCCCGGCCGCGGAAGAACGCGCGGCCCTCGGTCGCGCCGTACAGCACGGTGTTGCCGACGATGACGTTGTCCTCGGCGCGGAACGTCACGCCCTCGGGCGGCAGGACGGCGAGCACGCCGCCGCTGAGGCCCTTGCCCGTGTAGTCGTTGGCATCGCCGTGGAGGGTGAAGGACACGCCCGGCGCGAGCCAGCCGCCGAAGCTCTGGCCGGCCGAGCCGGTGAACTCGATGTGCAGCGTGTCCTCGGGCAGGCCGTCGGCGCCGTGGTGCTCGGCGATGCGGCTCGACAGCACCCCGCCGACGCAGCGGTTGACGTTGCGCACGCCCATCTCGAGCGTCGTCGGCTGCTGCTGCTCGATCGCCATCGCGGCCTGCTCGATGACCGTCCAGTCGAGGTGGTCGTCGAGGACCGGCGGCGGCGGCTTGACCCGGTGGCGCGGCGCGCCCTCGGGGACCTCGGGGTGGTGGAGGACGTGGGTGAGGTCGACGCCGCGCGCCTTCCAGTGCTCGATCGCCGCGCCGACCTCGAGCAGGTCGGTCCGGCCGATCATCTCGTCGACCGTGCGCACGCCGAGCGCGGCCATGATCTCGCGCAGCTCCTCGGCGACGAAGAAGCAGAAGTTCACGACGTGCTCGGGCTGGCCCTGGAAGCGCTTGCGCAGCTCCGGGTCCTGCGTCGCGATGCCGACCGGACAGGTGTTCAGGTGGCAGGCGCGCATCATGATGCAGCCCGTCGCGATGAGCGGGGCGGTCGAGAAGCCGACCTCGTCGGCGCCGAGCAGCAGGGCGATCGCGACGTCGCGGCCGGTCTTGATCTGGCCGTCCGTCTGGACCTTGATGCGCGAGCGCAGGTCGTTGCGCAGCAGCGTCTGCTGGGTCTCGGCCAGGCCGATCTCCCACGGCACGCCGGCCGACTGGATCGAGCTCAGCGGCGAGGCGCCGGTGCCGCCGTCGTGGCCGGAGATCAGGACGTGGTCGGCGTTGGCCTTGGCGACGCCCGCGGCGACCGTGCCGACCCCGACCTCGGCGACGAGCTTCACGCTCACCGAGCCCGACGGGTTCGCGCAGCGCAGGTCGTAGATGAGCTGCTTGAGGTCCTCGATCGAGTAGATGTCGTGGTGCGGCGGCGGCGAGATCAGGCCGACACCCGGGGTCGTGTGGCGGACCCAGCCGATGTAGCGGTCGACCTTGTGGCCGGGCAGCTGGCCGCCCTCGCCGGGCTTCGCGCCCTGGGCCATCTTGATCTGCAGCTGGTCGGCGTTGACGAGGTAGTGGATCGTCACCCCGAAGCGGCCGGAGGCGACCTGCTTGATCGCCGAGCGCCGCCAGTCGCCGCCGTCCTCGGGCTTGGGGAACCGGCGCGGGTCCTCCCCGCCCTCGCCCGTGTTCGACTTGCCGCCGAGGCGGTTCATGGCGATCGCGAGCGTCTCGTGGGCCTCGGTCGAGATCGACCCGAGCGACATCGCGCCGGTCGAGAAGCGCTTGACGATCTCGGCCGCCGGCTCGACCTCCTCGATCGGCACCGGGTCGCGGCCCTCGACGAAGGTGAGCAGCCCGCGGAGCGTCGCCTTGCGCGTGGCCTCCTCGTTGACCATCCGCGCGTACTCGCGGTACTTCTCGTCGCCCTTCGACCCGTCCCCGTTCGCGCGCACCGCGTGCTGCAGCAGCGCGATCGTCTCGGGGTTCCACATGTGCTTCTCGCCGTCGCGGCGCCAGGCGTAGATGCCGCCGACGGGCAGCAGGTCGTCCAGCGCGCCGGGCCACGCGCGGGCGTGGCGGTCGAGCGCCTCCTGGGCGAGGACCTCGAGGCCGACGCCGCCGATGCGCGACGCCGTGCCGGTGAAGTGGCGGTCGACGAGCGTCTTCTCGAGGCCGACGGCCTCGAAGATCTGCGCGCCGCAGTAGGACTGGATCGTCGAGATCCCCATCTTCGAGATCGTCTTCAGCAGGCCCTTGCCGACCGCCTTGACCGCACGGCGCTCGGCGTCGTCGGGGCTGTCGACGCCCGCGATCCGGCCCTGCGCCGTCAGCTCGTCGATCGTGTCGAGCATGACGTAGGGGTTGACCGCGCTGGCGCCGTAGCCGATCAGCGTCGCGAAGTGGTGGACCTCGCGCGGCTCGCCGGACTCGAGCACGAGGCCGGCCCGCAGGCGCGTGCCCTCGCGGACGAGGTGGTGGTGGATGGCGGCGACGGCGAGCAGCGACGGGATCGGCGCGCGCTTCGGCCCGACCGCCCGGTCGGACAGGATCAGGATGTTGATCCCGGCCTGGAGCGCGTCGTAGGCCTCGTCGCAGGCGTTGGCCAGGCGCTTCTGCATCCCGCCCGGGCCCTCGGCGATCGGCCAGGTGATGTCGATCGTGTGGGCCTTGAAGACGTCGGTCGACACGCGGCGGAGCGTCTCGAGCTCCTGGTTGCGCAGGATCGGCTGGTCCATCACGAGCTGATGGGCGTGCTCGGGCGACTCGTCGAGCAGGTTGCCCTCGGCGCCGACGCCCGTGCCGAGCGACATCACGATCGCCTCGCGGATCGGGTCGATCGGCGGGTTGGTGACCTGCGCGAAGAGCTGCTTGAAGTAGGTGAACAGCGGCGGGCGGTTGTCGCTCAGGACCGCGAGGGCGTTGTCGTTGCCCATCGAGCCGATCGGCTCCTCGGCGTTCTTGACCATCGGCGCGAGCAGGACCTTCAGGTCCTCCTGGCTGTAGCCGAACGCGAGCTGGCCCTGGCGCAGCGGCAGCTCCGACTGGCGGATCGCCGGCGCCGGCTCGAGGTCGTTGAAGTGCACGACGTTGCGCCGGAACCAGTCGGCGTAGGGCTTGCGCGTCGAGACGTCGCGCTTGACCTCCTCGTCCTCGACGATGCGGCCCTGCTCGAGGTCGACGAGGAAGAGCTTGCCCGGCTGCAGGCGGCCGAGGCGCTTCACGTTGCCGGGCTCGATGTCGAGCATCCCGGTCTCCGACCCGAGGACGACCCAGCCGTCCTTCGTCTCGACCCAGCGCCCGGGACGCAGGCCGTTGCGGTCGAGCGTCGCGCCGACCACGCGGCCGTTCGTGAACGCGACCGCGGCCGGTCCGTCCCACGGCTCCATCAGGCAGGAGTGGAAGGCGTAGAAGCCCTTGAGCTCGTCCGAGAGGTCGTCGCGGCCCTGGTAGGCCTCCGGGATCATCATCATCGCCGCGTGCGACGGCGTGCGGCCGGCGAGCATCAGCAGCTCGAGGACGTTGTCGAACGTGGCCGAGTCCGAGCCGCCCGGGCGCACGATCGGCATGACCTTCTGCAGGTCGCCGCCGAACAGCTCGCTGGCGAGCTGCGACTCGCGGGCGCGCATCCAGTTGACGTTGCCCATCAGCGTGTTGATCTCGCCGTTGTGGCAGATCGTCCGGTAGGGATGGGCGAGCTCCCAGCTCGGGAACGTGTTCGTCGAGAAGCGCGAGTGCACGAGCGCCATGCCGCTGCCGAAGCGCTCGTCGCGCAGGTCCGGGTAGAAGCCGCGCAGCTGGTGGGAGATGAGCATCCCCTTGTACACGCACGTGCGCGAGGAGAAGCTCGGCGAGTAGAAGTCCGGCCCGGCGGCGAGCTCGACGATGCGGCGGATCACGTAGAGCTTGCGCTCGAACGCGTCCTGGTCGTCGCGGTGCCCGGGCCCGGCCTCGATGAGGATCTGGCGGATGTGCGGGCGGCAGGCGTTCGCGCTGTCGCCGACGTGCGCCTCGTCGATCGGGACGTCGCGCCAGCCGAGGACGATCTGGCCCTCGGCCCGGACGTTGCGCTCCACGAGCTGCTCGATCTGCTCGCGGTGGGTCGGGTCGTGCGGCAGGAAGCAGACGCCGACGCCGTAGTGCCCGCGGTCGGGCAGCTCGACCTCGGCGACGCCGCGGAAGAACGCGTCGGGCAGCTGGACGAGGATCCCCGCCCCGTCGCCGGTGCGGACGTCGGCTCCCTCCGCGCCGCGGTGCTCGAGGTTGTCGAGCGCCTCGAGCGCCCGCTCGACCACGTCGTGCGAGGGCTGGTTGTCCAGGCGCGCGACCATCGCGACGCCGCAGGCGTCGTGCTCGAACCGAGGGTCGTAGAGGCCGTCGGCGTGTGGCGGCTTGGTGTGGATCATGTGTGAGTCCCCGTTACGGCTGCGGGCAACCGGAGGTGAACTGCGAAATTGTAGGGACGACGGCCCGGATGCGTTAGCGGGAGCCCTCGCGGCGCATGGTCGGACCTGGCGGCCCGACGTTCTTCCGGGGCGGGGGATATTCTCCAGCGGCTCATTCGACTGGGGGGTCGTGAGAAGCATGCATAGAACGCGTCGGGGGCGGGCAGTACCGCCGCCAGTTCCTCCGGCATGACCGGAGCGCTCGCCCCTGAACGCCGCGTGGAAACCGACGCACCCGATCTCGAGCTGACGTTGCCGGCCCGCCCGGAGAACGTCGCCGTGGCGCGCCACGCGATCGGCGGATTCGCCGATGTGCTCGACGTCCCGGACCAGACGCTGGCGGATGTCAAGCTCGCGGTCACCGAGGCCTGCACGAACGTCGTGGTGCACGCCTATCCCGGCGGCGAGGGCCCGATCACGCTGCGCGCGACCGTCGACGGCGGCGTCCTGCGCGTCGTCGTGGTCGACCAGGGCCGCGGCATCCTGCCGCGCGCCGACAGCCCCGGCCTCGGCCTCGGCCTGCCGCTCATCGCGACGCTGGCCGAGTCCCTCGAGCTGGGCACGGGCGACAACGAAGAGACCGAGGTGCGTATGGCCTTCCGGCTCGCGGGCGGCGGCGGTGGCGACGCCACGGGGCCCGCGTGAGCGCCGCGTCCGCCACGAACGAGGCCACGGTCTCGATCCGCAAGGGCCCGCTCGTCGGCCCGGTCCTGGGCCGCGTCGTCGGCATGCTCGCCGCGCGCGCGCAGTGCCCGATCGACCGTCTCGACGACGCGATGCTCCTCACCGACGCCGTCGCGGCCCATGCGCCGACGCACACCGCCGACGCGCACGTCCTCGTCGTGGTCGCCGCGGACGAGGACGGCCTCGAGCTGCGCGTGGGCGCGCTCTCGCGCGAGGGCGCCGACGGCCTGCTCGCCGATGCCGACCTCCCGGGCGTCGGCAACGTCTTCCAGCGCGTCGCCGACGAGGTGGTGGCGCGAGCCGCCACCGACGGGGGCGCGGCCGAGCTCGTCCTGCGATTGCGCTTCGTGCCCGCATGACGGGCGGCGACGTACGACTGGGCGATCCGTCAAGCTAGGGGTTCGATGCCACCCGAATTCTCACTCACGACCGAGTCGATCGACGACCAGCGCCACGTCGTGGCGGTGTCGGGCGAGATCGACCTCTTCACCGCACCGGAGCTCAAGTCGGCTCTCGGCGAGGCGCTCGAGTCCGGTCACATCCGCATCGTCGTCGACCTGACGAGCACGTCGTTCCTGGACTCGACGGCGCTCGGCGTCCTCATCGGCGCGGTCAAACGGCTGCGCTCGCGCGACGGGGTGCTGACGATCGTCAACACCGATCCGAACATCGCCAAGACGTTCGAGATCACCGGGCTCGACCAGATCTTCACGATCCGCCCGACGCGCGACGAGGCCGTGGAGGCGCTCGACGCCGACGAAGCCGCGGCCTGACCCTCGCGGTCAGTCGATGAGGTCGAGGACCGCTTCCTCGACCGGGCCCTGGATGGCGGGCGCGTCGTCCTCCTCGGCGACGAGGGACAGCCCGATCGTGTCGCCGTCGCGGTAGCGGTCGAACACGCGCGGGTCGATGTAGGACGCCCGCGCGACCGCCGGCGTGTTGCCGAGGTAGTACGCGACCTCCTTCACGGCGCGGCTGATCGCGCGCTTGCGGCCCGTCTTGGTCGCGGCGACCTCACCGCTGACGGCCAGCGCGACGGCCGCGAGCACCGTGGCGTTCCACGTCCGGAAGTCCTTGGCCGAGACGTCCTGGCCGGTCGTTTCCTTGAGGTACTCGTTGATGTCCGTCCGAGCGGACGTCGACCCATCGGCGCCGCTCCTTGTAGGCCAGCAGCTCCGGCGTCCCGCCGCGGCGCTTCTTCAGCCGGACGACGGTGTCGGCCACGAGCGGGTCGACGACCGCGCGGATCTGGCGCTTGCCGCTCTTGGCCGGGTAGTCGAAGTGCAGCGTGTCGCCGCGCAGGCGGACGTGCTCCTTGCGGATCGTCGCGAGGCCGTAGGACTGGTTCGTGACCGCGTAGTCCTCGCCGCCGACGCGGAAGAAGCCGCGGTCGAGCAGGCGCACGGCGCAGGCGAGGACGTGCGCGCGGCTCATGTCGTCGCGCGCCATCTCGCGCTCGATGTGCTTGCGCAGGTCGGGCAGCGTCCGGGCGAACGCGACCATGTCCTCGAACTTCGCCTGGTCCCGGCGCTCGCGCCAGCGCGGGTGGTAGAGGTACTGCTTGCGGCCCCGGTCGTCGAGGCCGGTCGCCTGGATGTGGCCGCCGGGGTAGGGGCAGATCCAGACCTCGTCCCACGCCGGCGGGATGACGAGCTCCTGGATCCGCCCGAGGACCTCGGGCTCCTTGACCCGCTCGCCGTCGGGGTCGAGGTAGACGAAGCCGCGGCCTTGGCGGCGCCGGCGCAGGCCGGGGCCCGTGCAGTCGGCACGACGCAGGCGCGGGGTGGGGCTGGACCGGGTCGCGGTGGTGGCCACGCGAGCCGGGCGTACCCGCCGCCGCCCGAGCGCTAGCGCCGAGCCTCCGGAGCGGGCGCGCCGCCGCGGGTGCGCTACGCCGCCGGGACGGGCCCGGTCATCTCGATGCCGTGCTCGCGCGCGAGGGCGAGGACGTCCGCCGCGCGCGGCGGCCCGGCCGCGGCGAGCGGCGCGGCCGCGCGGGCGAAGCCCTCCATCTCGGCGCCGGGGACGAAGACGACGTACGCCCGCGCCTCCTCGGCCGCCTCGTTGCGGATCGTGTGGGCGCGGCCGCCCGGGATGTGGACGACCTCCCCCGGCCCGGCCACGATCCGCTCGACCGTGCCGCCCGCGTCCTCGACGTACAGGCAGAGCTCCCCCGCCTCGACGCGGTAGACCTCGGCCGACGGGTGGCGGTGCAGGCCGGGCGGGCCGCCGCCCGCGGGCATCCGCACCTCCGCGGCGACGAGCGCGCCGCCGCTCTGCGCGGTCGTCACGCGGAACGAGATCTCGTCGCCGCCGACGCGGAGGCGGTCAGAGCGATCGATCTCGACAGGCTTCCTGTCCATCTGCATGGTGTGGGAAGATAGACAGGAGTCCTGTCGATGTCAACGTCGCTCCCCGCCACCACCGCGCGCGCCGCGCCCGAGAACCTCGCGATCCTGCTGCGCGAGCCGTTCCGCGCGATGTCGGCCGAGCTCCACGCCCGGCTCGACGCCGCCGGCCACGGCGCCGTCCGCCCGGCCCACGGCGCGGTCATGCAGTTCCTCGACGACGACGGCACGCGCGTGACCGCGCTCGCCGAGCGCGCGCAGATGACCAAGCAGTCGATGGCCGAGCTCGTCGTGCACCTCGAGCGCCACGGCTACGTCGAGCGCGTGCCGGATCCGGCCGACCGCCGCGCGAAGCTCGTCCGCGCGACGCCGCGCGGGCGCGAGGTCTACGCCATCGCGCGCGCCCTGGTGGACGAGATCACCGCGCGGGTGGAGGCGCGGCTCGGCGCGCGGCGACTGGCCGAGCTGCGGAACCTGCTCGAGGAGCTGAACGCGGCGCTCTGAGGCGCCGCGTCCGGGTCAGCTCTTCGCGCCGGCCTTCGCCTTGCGCTTGGCGGGCGCCTTGCGCTTGCTCTTGGCCTTGCCGTCGTCCTCGTCGTCGTCCCCGCTGCCGCCGTCGCGCTCGCGCACGGCGTCGAGGCTGGCCTTGAGGGCGGCCATGAGGTCCGGCACCGGCTCCTCGTCCTCCTCCTTGGCCGGCTGCACGGCGATCTCCTCGCCGGCCGCCTTGCGCTCGATGAGGGCGAGGACGTCCTCGCGGTAGGTGTCGCGGTACTTGTCGGGCTCGAACTCGCCCGAGAGCGACTCCACGAGCTGCATGGCGATCGCGAGCTCGCGGTCGTTGACCTCGACCTCGCGGGCGGAGTCGAGCTCGTCGATGCGGTCGGGGTCGACGACCTCGTCGGCGAAGATCATCGTCGCCATCCCGAGGACGTCGCCCTCCATCGGGCGGATCGCGACGAGGTTCTCCTTCTGGCGGATCACGACCTTCGCGATCGCGACCTTCCCGCTCTCGCGCATGGCGTCGAGCAGCAGCCGGTAGGGCTTCGCGCCGCCCGCGCCGGGGGCGAGGTAGTACGGGTGGTCGTAGAGGATCGGGTCGATGTCCGAGAGGTCGACGAAGTCCTCGATCTCGATGGTCTTCGTCTTCTTCGGATCGAGCGACTCGAGCTCGCCCGGCTCGATGATCACGTAGCGGTCGGGCCCGATCTCGAAGCCCTTGACGATGTCGTCGTAGGAGACCTCGTCGCCCGTCGACGGATCGACCCGCTTCTGCTGGATGCGCACGCCGGTCGGGCCGTTGAGCTGATGGAAGCGGACGGACTTGCGCGACACCGCGCTGTAGAGCTTGACCGGCACGGTCACCAGCCCGAAGCTGATGGCGCCGGTCCAGATCGATCGAGCCATGCCTCCAGTATCCCCCATGCGCCCGGCGTCTCCTCCGGGCGCAGGGGGAATTGCGGACCGTTGCGGGGCTTTCGCGCCCGCGGCGCGGGTCAGGCGGCGGTCGACCCCGCGGGCTGCGGCATGTCCTCGTGCGGGCCCTCGCAGAACTCCTCGATCGCCTTCGCGCTGAAGGCCGGGATGTCGTCGGGCTTGCGGCTGGTCACGAGGGCCTTGGTCGACGTGGACCTCCTCGTCGACCCAGGTGCCGCCGGCGTTGCGGACGTCGGTCTGCAGCGAGGGGAACGAGGTGATCGTGCGGCCCTTGACGATGCCCGCCTCGACGAGCACCCACGGCGCGTGGCAGATCGCCGCGATCGGCTTGCGCGCCTTCGCGAAGTCGGCGGTGAACCGCACGGCGTCCTCGTCCGCGCGCAGGAAGTCGCCGTTCGCGACGCCGCCCGGGATCAGGAGGCCGTCGTAGTCGTCGGCGCTGACGTCGGCGAGCGTCTTGTCGACGGGCAGCTTGTCGGCGTGGTCGAGGTGGTCGAAGCCCTGGATCTCGCCCGCCTCGAAGCTCACGAGCTCGGTCTTCGCGCCCGCGTCCTCGAGCGCCTTGCGCGGCTCTGTGAGCTCGACCTGCTCGACGCCGTCGGTGGCGAGGATCGCGATCGTCTTGCCGTCCAGCTTGCCGGCCATGTCGGTGCCTTCCTCTCGTTCGGGTACGTGGTCGGGTCGGCATACCGACCCGCGTGAGAGGACAAACCGGGGTGTCGGAGGACGCGCCGGCGCCGCCACCGCCGATTCGCACGACGGTTGCAGGGGTAGCGCCGACATCAGGAATCCACCTCAGAATCAATCCAAGGAGACCGCCGAATGGCGACCACCCGCTCCGCGGCGCAGGGCATCCTCGCCGACGACAACACCGAGACCCGCGAGCAGATCGTGGAGATGCTCAAGAAGGCGTACTGGATGGAGATCGAGACGGTGATGAGCTACATCACGAACTCGATCAACCCCGACGGCGTCCGGGCGCAGGAGATCATCGAGTCCCTCCAGCAGGACATCCAGGAGGAGCTGGGCCACGCGCAGCAGTTCGCCGAGCGCATCAAGGAGCTCTACGGCGTCGTCCCGGGCTCGATGGAGTTCACGGCCGAGCAGACCTACCTGCAGCCGCCGGAGCACCAGACCGACATCGTGCACGTCATCAAGGGCGTGATCGAGGCCGAGACCGGCGCGATCGAGCACTACAACGCGGTCATCGAGTTCACCGACGAGACCGATCCCGTCACGAACGACATGGTCATCGCGATCCTTCGCGACGAGGAGGGGCACCGCCGGCTCTTCGAGGGCTACCTGCGCGAGTACGAGGCCGAGGGCAAGGCCTGATCGCGCGTCCGGCCGCGCCATCGCGCCCGGACCGGCGTTGTTCGGTCTCGGGCGCGGGCGGCGCTGTCGTGCCGCTGCTACTCGGTCTCGGGCGCGGGCGGCGGGTCGATCGGGTCCTCGCGCGGAGCGTCGGGCTCCGGCGCGGGCGGCTCGACCGGCTCGGGGGTGTCCGGCGGCGCCGGATCCGGGACGACCGGCCCCGGATCGGGCGAGCCCGGCGGACCGCTCGGCGGCGCGGGCTCGGGGTCCGGCACGACGGCCGGCTCCGGGACGACCGGGGTCGGCGGCTCCACCGGCTGGGGAACCTCGAGCACCGGTGCGGCCACCGCGCTCAAGAGGTCTTGCGCTCCAGGTTGGCGACCTCCTCGGCCTTCGCGTCGGCGCGCTCGTGCGCCTCGGCGAGCTCCTCCTTCGCCTCGCCCTTGCGCTCCTCCTGGCGGCCCTCGCGGCGCAGCTCGGCGTCGTCGGCCAGGTCGCCGGCCGCCTTCTTGACTCGTCCAGTGATCTTGTCGGTGATGCTCATGTCCTGGCGCTACCCGAGCGGGGTCCACGACAAGCGCTCGCGCAACTCGTCGATCGAGGCGAAGACGATCCGCGCGCCCGCCTTGAGGAGCTCGCTGTCGGAGAAGCCGCCGGTGAGGACGGCGATCGTCTCCACGCCCGCGTTGCCGGCCGCCTCGCAGTCGTAGACCGAGTCGCCGATCATCACCGCCGGCCCGCCGCCGATCTTCTCGAGCGCGCTGTTGACGAGGTCGGGCTCCGGCTTCGTCCGCTCGACGTCGCCCGAGGTCGTCCACGCGTCCGCGAGCTCGCGGGCGTCGAGCAGGTCGAGGTAGTGGTCGACCTCGTCGGGCTTGGCCGACGAGGCCAGCACGACCTTGCTGCCGGCCCGCTTGAGGTCCTCGATCAGCTCGCGCGAGCCCTCGAGCGGGCGAACCTCGTCGATCAGCGCCATGTACTGCTCGGTCTCCGCGGCCCGGACGTCGTCGCCCTCGCGCTCCTCGACCTCGTCGCCGAGCAGCGCGGCGATCATCTGGTCGCCGCCCATGCCGATCGCGCGGTGGATGCGCCACATGGGCAGCGTGTGCCCGTGGCCGCGGAGCGCCCGGTACCACGCGATCGCGTGGAAGTAGTTGGAGTCGACGAGCGTGCCGTCGATGTCGAGGATCGCGGCGGGAGAGGACATGCGCCGCTTCCTACCCCGGGCGCGCCGGGGTTCAAGCCGCGCGGGCGACCGGCTCGATCGAATCGCGCATCGCGTCGATCGACCGGCGGATGAGCCGCGAGACGTGCATCTGCGAGACGCCGACGGCCCGGGCGATCTCGCGCTGCGTCAGGCCCTCGTAGTAGCGCAGCCGCACGATCTCGCGCTCGCGGTCGCCGAGGCCGGCGAGGCCGGGGCGCAGGAGCACGCGGTGCTCGGCGAGCGCGAAGCCCTCGTCGTCGCCGCCGATCGCCTCGAGCGCGTCCGGCGCCGTCCGCGAGCGGCTCGTCGAGCGACATCATCCGGTACGCGTCGGCGGCCCGCAGGGCCTCGAGCACCTGCTCGACACCGGTGTCGAGCGCGCCGGCGACCTCCTCGACCGTCGGCGACCGGCCGAGGTCGCGGGTCAGCGCCTCGCGGGCGCGGACGACGCGGGCGCACAGCTCCTGGACCTCGCGGGGGACGCGCAGCATCCAGCCCCGATCGCGGAAGTGGCGCTTGAGCTCGCCGGCGATCGTCGGGACCGCGAACGTCGCGAAGCGCACGTCGCGCGAGACGTCGAAGCGGTCGATCGCCTTCAGCAGCCCGAGCGAGGCGACCTGCTCGAGGTCCTCCAGCGGCTCGCCCTTGCCCGCGTAGCGTCGCGCCAGGCTGCGGGCCAGCGGCAGCATGCGCTCCGCCAGCTCGCTCCGCGCGGCCACGTCGCCGTCGTCGTGCCAGCGCCGCAGGAGCACGCGGGCCTCATCCGCCCTATCCACCGACCGTCACCCCCTGATCGACCGTGTTGCGTGGCCATCCTCGCGGGCGACGTGGTCCAGTGATAGGTGGTCACACCCGGTCAGCGATATCAGGCATCATTTGGTGGTGATGGAAGGGGCGGTCAAGGATGGGCAGACCGTGAGCGCGACCCGGTTCGCGCAGCTGACCGGCGTCTCGCGCGAACGCCTGCGCACCTGGGAGCGCCGCTACGGCTTCCCCGCGCCGCGCCGCGTCGCCCAGGGGCCGCGCCGCTACGCGGTCGAGGACGTGCCCCGCGTCGTCGCCGTCCGCCACGCCGCCACGGTCGGCGTCCCGCTCGCCGAGGCGATCGCGCGGACGACCGCCGCGCCCGCGGCGCCGCCGCCCGCGGCCGACACGCTCGCGGCGCTCGTCGACCAGCTGCCGGTCCCGGTGGTCGCGCTCTCGGGCCCCGCGCCGATCCGCGTCGAGTACGTCAACGCGGCGCTGCGCGCGATCCCCGACGCACCGGGGCCGGGCGACGCGCTGACCGAGGCCGTCCCCGCCTTCGCCGGGACGCCGTGCGAGAGCGCGCTGCTGCGGCTGTTCGCCACCGAGGCCGGCGCCGTCGAGGCCCACCATCCCGCGTGGGGCGGGCACACGCGCTACGCCGCGCGGTCCGCGCTGTTCCGCGTCCCGGCCGCGCCGGGCGCCGCGCCGCTGGTCGCGATGCTCGGCCTCGAGGGCGACGGCGAGCGGGCCGCGCGCGCGGCGCTCGCCGCCCAGCGCCGCGAGCTCGAGGGCCTGCGCCACCAGCACGCGCGCGACGCCCGCGACCTCGAGACCGTCGCGCTGCTCGCGGGCGCCATCCAGGCCGAGCCCGAGCCGTCGGCGGCGCTGCACGAGAGCCTCGACGTGATCGTCCGCCAGACCGCCGCCGTCGACGCCGGCCTGGCCGAGCACGGCGGCGGCCGCCTCGTCCTCGACCGCTCCCTGCGCGGGCGGCTCGGCCCGGGCGCGGCGACGGTCGCCGCCCACCCGCCGCTCGCCCGCGCGCTGCGCGACGGCGAGCCGCTCTGGCTCGACGACGCCGCCCGCGCCGCGCTTGCCGTCCCGGACGGCCTCCGCGCGTGCGCCGCGCCCGTCGTCGTCGCCGCCGAGCCGCTCGGGATGCTCGTGCTCGGGATCGAGGGCCCGGAGGCGCTGGACGCCGACGAGCGCCGGCTGCTGCGGGCCGTGGCGGGGACGGTCGGCTTCGCGCTGCTGCGCGACCGGCTGGTGGCGGAGCTGCGGGCGGCGCGGCGGTAGCGGCCCCCGCCGCCCCGCTACCGCGGGGCGTCGTCGGCGCCGGTCCGCGCGACGGTGCGCAGCCGGGCGATCGACTGGCGGATGATGCGCGAGACCTGCATCTGCGAGACGCCGATGCGCTCGCCGATCTCGGCCTGGGTGAGGTCCTCCTCGAAGCGCAGCCGCAGGACCTCGCGCTCGCGCGGGGTCACGGCGCGCATGAGCTGCTCGAGCGTCGCGCGGCTCTCGGCCAGGCGGAAGCCCTCCTCGGCCGTGCCGACCGTGTCGCCGAGCGTCTCCCCCGCCTCGTCCTCGTTGCCGCGCGGCGTCGACAGCGACGTGGCGCGGTAGGCGCCGGAGGCCTCGAGCGCCTCGAGGACGTCCTCCTCCTCGATCCCGACGGCCTCGGCGATCTCGGACACCGTCGGCTGGCGGCGCAGGTCGGTCGACAGCTCGGAGACCTTGCGGTCGACGCGCAGCGCGAGCTCCTGGAGGTCGCGCGGGACGCGCACGGACCAGGTCCGGTCGCGGAAGTAGCGCTTGATCTCGCCCAGGATCGTGGGGACCGCGTAGCTCGAGAACGCGACGTCGCGCCCGAGGTCGAAGCGGTCGATCGCCTTGACCAGCCCGAGGCACGCGACCTGGAAGAGGTCGTCGAACGGCTCCTCCGGGCGCTGGTAGCGGCGGGCGAGCTGGCGCGCGAGGGGCAGGAAGCGCTCGACGAGCAGCTCGCGGTCCACCGGGTCGCGGCGGTCGAGGTAGCGCTCGAAGAGCGCGCGGTCCTCGGTGGCCCGGTCGGCCCCGCGGGCCGGCTCGCCGCCGGCGACGGGTCGCGGCGTCACGGCGCGCATACCTGCCGTGGGCAGGGCGAACGGGCGGAGTCCGTCGGTGCGGGCGTCAATTGGGGTGCGCTCTTGGTCTGCGTCGGGCGCCGGGGCCTGGGGCGCACAGAAAGCCGGCGGGGTCAGGGCCGGAGCTCCACATCCTAGCGGCCACCTGCCGCACGGTAGGCTCGCGACGGGAGGTTCGACCAATGTCCGACACCGTCGAGAACCCGAGCAAGCTGCGGGCGCTGAAGGTCCTGCTCGCCGATCAGGATGCGGGTGCTCTGCGCATCACGGCGGCGCGCGTCCGCGAACTCGGACACGAGGTCGTCGAAATGGCGATCGGCATCCAGGAGGCGGCCGAGACGATCGCCCGCGACGACCCGGACATCTCGGTCGTCGTCGTGTACGACGATTCGGCCTACGCGCTCGACCTCATCGAGGAGATCACCGAGTTCGCCCGCGGTCCGGTGATGGCGATCGTCGAGCACGAGGACCCCGAGTTCGTCAGCGAGGCGGCCAAGCGCGGGATCTACGCGTACGCGCGCGAGGGGCTGACCGAGTCGATCCAGTCGGGCATCGAGGTGGCGATCCGCCGCCACGACGACCAGCGGCGCCTCGTCGAGCAGGTCGAGCGCCTCGAGTCCGCCCTCGAGCGGCGCGCGCTCATCGAGCGGGCGAAGGGGATCCTCATGGAGCGCCACGGCATCGACGAGCGCGAGGCCTTCGAGCGGCTGCGCCGGCACGCCCGCAGCCGCAACCGGACGGTCGTGGACGTGTCCGCATCCGTCGCCGAAGGGCACGCGCTGCTGCCGAAGGCGCGCGATTAGCGGACCGCGGGCGAGGGGAACCGGGAGGAACCATGATCGGCATCCTCATCGCCGTCCTGCTCGCCGCGCTCGTGTACTGGGTGTGCCTGGCGCTCGGCCTGCCCTCGATCGTCGCCATCGTCGCCGCGATCCTCGTCCTGCTCGCCGGGTTCAGCTCCGGGGGCTACGGTCTGCGCGGCTGGGGTGGCCGCCGCCTCTAGCCGCACCGACGTCCCGGACCCGCCCGAGCCAGACGGCCCCGGGCGGGCCGACCTCCCCGCGGTCCTCAAGCGCGCGTTCGCCAACTTCCGCGCGAACGAGATGACCGATCACGCCGGGACGCTGACGTACTTCGCGATGATGTCCCTGTTCCCGGCGCTGCTGCTCGGCGTGACGCTGCTCGGCCTCTTCGGCCAGCAGGGGCTCGTCACCGACGCGAGCAACTACGTGCTCGACCATGGCGCCGACGCCGACACCGCGTCGCGTGATCCGCAAGACGCTGGACAACGTCGTCAACTCCTCCGGCGGCGCGCTGGGCTTCTCGCTCGTGCTCTCGATCGTCCTGGCCCTCAACGGCGCGTCGGGCGCGTTCGCCGCGGCCGGCCGGGCGCTCAACACGGTCTACGGGATCCAGGAGGACCGCGGCTTCGTGCGCCGCAAGCTCACGGACCTCGCGACGACCATGGTCGTGATCGCCCTGTTCCTCATCGTCCTCGTCGCCCTGTTCCTCGGCGGCGGGATCGCGGACGACCTGTTCGGGAAGATCGGCCTCGGCTCCACGGCCGCGACCGTGTGGTCGGTCGTCCGCTGGCCCGTCGCCCTGCTCGCGGCGTGCGTCGGCTACGCGCTCGTCTACGCCGTCTCGCCGAACATCGTCCCGCGCCGCTTCCGCTGGCTGTCGCCCGGTGCGCTGCTCGGCGTCGTGCTCTGGCTCGTGCTGTCGGCCGGGTTCGGCGTCTACATCCAGCACTTCGCGACCTACGGGGCGGCCTACGGCGCGTTCGGGGCGGCGATCGTGCTGCTCCTGTGGCTCTATCTCTCGGCGAACGCCTTCCTGTTCGGCGGCGAGTTCAATGCGGAGCTCGAGCGGGCGGAGCGGATCGGCGCGGGCGCCCCGCCGGCCGCCAGCCCGCCGCCGTCGCCGCGCGAGCCGACGGGCCGCGCGGCCGACGCGGACTGACCCGCGCGGGCGCGGGCGGGAACGAGTCACGCGGCCCGGTGGCCGCCGGGCCGCGCGAAGGGTCAGGGGTGGTGTGCCGGCGCGCGGGTCAGACCGCGCTCGGCAGGCCGCGCCGCAGCGGGCGGCGGGGCTCCGGGCTCACGGTCGGCGTGCCCATCGCGATCAGCTCGTCGGCGAGCGCCAGCGCGTGGGCGTGCCCCTCGGGCCCCGAGCGCTGCAGCGCCCGCGCGAGGTGCATCCCGACGCGCTCGAGCTCGATCGACGAGCCGGGCAGCGACAGCTCGGGCCGACCGCTCAACCACCGGCGCAGGCGCGAGCGACGGTCGTGCAGGCGCGCGATCTCGGCCAGGCAGCGCTCGGCGCGGCGGCGACGGAGCGCGGCCGGGCCGGCCGAGCCGATCGCATCGGCGGCGTAGCGGTAGAGGTCCTGGCGCCGATCGTCGTCGACGACGTCGTTGTACGAGCGGAGGTATGCGCCGATGACGGGGCAGACCGCCTGGGGCCGGTCGCTGAACGGCTCGCCCGCAAGCATCGAGGCGAGCTCCATCACGCAGACGCCCTTCTCCGGGGAAGCGTGCTTGCCCCTCCGAAGGCGGACGTTCTGGTGACTGACGATCGACGTCATGGCCGCTCCTTTCGACGTGCCTTGCCGCGGTGGTGGTTCCCAGGACCGGCCCGGCCAGGCACGGTCCGTCACCTGTTCGTGCCGCGCATTCTCCGCCCATGGGCCCCCGGATGGAAGGGCAGATCGCAAACGCGGACACCAGGAGCTGGACTATTGGGCGCCGCGGGTACTACTGCATGCCGACGGCGTCCTCCACCGTCCGGTCGGTCAGCGCGGTCGGATACGAGCACAGCCCGGCCCGCCCGGGGCACGTCGCGCACAGCGCCCGGTGCGGCACGGCGGCGACCGGGAACTCTCCCGCCAGCAGCCCGGCGGCCCGCGATCGCAGCTCGCGCTCGAGGTCGGCCGCGTCGGCCGCCTCGTACCGGTGGACGACCGGCTCGCCCGCGCGCTCGAGGAAGTGGTGGACGACCTCGACCGCCGGCGCCCCCGCCCGCAGGCACGCCAGCCCGTAGATCCGGCGCTGGACGCCGTAGGACGCCTGGACGAGCGCCTCGAGGTCCGCGTCGCCCACGCGGTCGGACTTGTAGTCGACGACGAGCGCGGTGCCGTCGGCCTCCTCGGCCAGCACGTCGACGACACCGTTCACGAGCGGACCGTCGGCCATCAGCGGGAACGCGAACCAGTGCTCGCGGTGCACGCGCGGCGCCGCCCCGAGCCGCGCGTTCAGCTCGCTCGCGGCGAACGCCCCGACCATCGCGAGCAGGTCGGCCACGTCCTCGTCGCTGAGCTCGATCTCGAACGCCGCGCCGAGCTCGCGCACCGCGTCGGCTCCCGGAACGGGCGCCCCGGGCGCGAGCCGCTCGAGCAGCTCGTGCACGAGCGAGCCGCGCACGCGCGGGTCGAGCCCGTCGGCCGGCGTCTCGGGGTCGACGAGGTGCGGCGGCGGCTCCTGCTCGCGCATGCCGAGGTGACGCTCGAGGTGGAAGCGGTACGGACACGCCGCATAGCGGGTCAGCGAGGAGTAGCTGACCGTGGCGGGCGGCGGCGGGCGCGAGGCGAGCGGGTCGGGCGGCGGTGCCGGCGCGTGGGCGGTCAGCTCCGCGAGGTCGTCGTCCCCGGGCGCCTGCACGGGGACCTCGGCGGCGTCGCCGAGCGCCAGCGACAGCTGCTCGCCCGGCGCGCCGGGGCCGAGGTGCAGGACCCGGCCGACGGTCTGCGGCGCGTTCAGCGCCACCCGCAGGCGGCCGGCGTGGCCGCCCGCCGTCCATTCGCGCACGATCTCCGGCGTGCCGCTCGACACCGCGCCGAGGTCCGGCACGAGCAGCGGGCCCATCCACGACAGCGGCGCGGCCGCGGGCCCGGGCGCCGGCCAGCCCTTCTCGAGCTCGACGGCGCCCGACAGGATCAGGCGTTCCTCGGCGCGGGTGACGGCGACGTGCATCACGCGCCGGTCCTCGGCCTCCTCCGCCTCGCGACGGGCCTCCGCGATCGCGTCCCAGTCGAGCGCGCGCTCGCGGGTGTTCTCGACGCTCACGAGCCGCAGGCCCGACGCGGTCGCCCGCGACCAGCAGGTCGGGCTGGCGCGTGTTGCCCCGGCGGCCCAGGTCGGCGACCACGACGACGGGGAACTCGAGGCCCTTGGCGGCGTGGATCGTCATGAGGCGCACGGCCTCGAGGTCGCCGAGGTCGACGGGCGCGTCGGGCTCGCGGGCGTCGGCCTCGAGCTCGGCGTTGGCGTGGTCGATGAACCCGCGCACGTCGCGCCCGCGGCGGGCCTCGAAGCCCGCCGCGAGGCGCCGGAGCTTGTTGATGTTCGCCAGGCGCCGGGCGCCGCCGGGGAGGCCGAGCACGTGCAGGTCGTAGCCGGTCCGCTCGACCACGCGGCCGAGCAGCTCGTCGAGCCCGAGCCGCGGCGCGCGCTCGCGCTCGGGGCCGAACCAGGCCCGGAACGTGCGCAGGCGGTCGTGGTCGGCCGCGGGCAGCCGCGTGGCGGGGTCGGTGACCGCGTCCCACAGCGCGCCGCGCATCCGGCGCGCGGTCATCGCCAGCAGCGCGAGCGCGTCGGACGACAGCCCGACGAGCGGGGAGGCGAGCAGCCCGAGCAGCGCGCCCTCGTCGCGCGGGTTGGCGAGCGCACCGAGGTAGCAGCAGAGGTCCTGGACCTGTCGGCGCCCCCACCACCCGCGCCCGCCGGTCGCGAGCGTGGCGAGGCCCTCCTGCTCGATCGCGCGCTCGTAGAGGCCGATGTCGGTCGCCGCGCGCAGGAGCACCACGACGTCCCCGGGGTCGGCCTCGCCGTCACGGACGAGCGCGGCGATCCGCTGCGCCACGATCCGCGCCTCGGCGTGGCGCGCGGGCGGGGCGGCGGGCAGGCCGTCGCCGAGCTCCGGCGCGTACGCGGCCGACCACGCCGCGGCCTCGGTCAGCACGAGCTCGACCCGCGGCTCGGCCTCCGGCGGCTCGTCGCGGCCCGGGCGCAGCGCGACCCACGAGTGGCCGTGGGCGTCGGCGAACGCCGCGTCGATCGTCTCGAGGATCTCCGGGCGCGCGCGGAAGCTCGTGGCGAGCGTGGCGGTCGCGCCCTCGCGCGCGAGCTCGGTCCGCCGCGTGCGGAACACCTCGACGTCGGCGTGGCGGAAGCCGTAGATCGACTGCAGCTCGTCGCCGACCGTGAAGACGTTGCCGCGATCGAGGAAGCCCAGGATCTCGAGCTGCAGCGGGTTCGTGTCCTGGAACTCGTCGACCATGATCCGCTCGAAGCGGCCGGCGTACGAGCCGGCCGCGGCGGGCGACCCGGCGAGCAGGTCGCGGGTCGAGCAGCTCGAGATCGTCGAAGTCGACCGCCGAGCGCTCGCGCTTGGCCGCGGCGTACGCGTCGGCGAAGCGGCCGAGGAGCTCGTCGAGGAGCACGAGGACCGGGCGCGCGCGGGCGTCGCGGCAGCCGGCGGCGAAGACCTCGAGGGCGGCGAGGTAGCGCCGGCTCGGGTCGTCCTGCAGCTCGGCCACCGAGCCCGGGGCGTACGTCGCCGCCTTGAGCGCGAGCGCCGCGGCGGGCTCCTCGGCCGGCAGCGCGGCGAGCATCGCGCGGCACGCCTCGACCGCCGTGCGGGCGCGTTCGATCGTCACGAGCCCGCGCGCGCCGCGCAGCGCCGTCCCGAGGGCTTCGGCGGCGGCGTCGAGCTCGGCCCGCGCCGCGCCGAGGTCGGCCGCCGCCGCCACCGGCAGCACCGGGCGCGTCTGGCCGCGGCTGCGCAGCGTGTCGTGCGCGTCGCCGATCATCTCGGCCAGGCGGTCGGGCATGTAGGCCGCGGCGAGGTCGAGCGCGTCGGCGCGGGTCGTCCCGTCGGGGAGGTCGGCGAGGAAGGCGGCGAGCGCGGAGCTCGAAGGCCTCGCGGCGCAGGGCGCGGGCCCCGGGCTCGTCGAGGACGACGAAGGCCGGATCGAGCCCGGCGGCCACGGCGTGCGCGCGCAGGACCCGGGCGCAGAAGCCGTGGAAGGTCATGATCCACGCGCCCTCGGTGTCGCGCGCGAGCTCGCGCTCGCCCAGCTCGAGCAGCCGCGCGCGGACGCGGGAGCGCAGCTCGCCCGCGGCCTTGTCGGTGAACGTGATCGCGAGGACCTGGGCGGGGCGCAGGCCGTCCTCGACCGCCGAGCGCACGAAGCGCTCGACGAGCACCGACGTCTTGCCCGAGCCCGCGCTCGCGGACAGCAGCAGCGGGCCGTCGCGGCGCTCGATCGCCGCGACCTGCTCGTCGGTGAACGCGCGGCCGCCGGCGCCGACGAGGCGGCCGTCGGTGTGGGCGAGGGCGCTCACGCCTCGCACCGGCAGATCGAGGGGTGCGCGCAGCCGCCGTTCCAGGCGCACGTCGCGGGCCGCGGCTCGAGCGCGCCCGAGCGGATCCCGCGCACGGCGGCGAGCGCGGCGTCGAGCACCTCCCGCAGGCGCTCCTCGAACGCCGCGTCGTCGAGGCGGTCGTTGCGGAACGCGTCGAGCTTCGCGTCCGCGCCCGAGCGCAGCAGGCCGCGCGGGCGGGCGTCCTCGGCGCCGAGCGGCTGGTAGAGGCCGCCGACGGCGTCGAGCTCGAGCAGATGCGGCAGCGCGAGCATGTACAGCCCGATCTGGAGCTTGGCCTCGGTGAGCCAGCGCGCCTGCGACGGCGGGGCCGACCGGCCCTTGTAGTCGTAGACGATCGCCTCGCCGCCCGGCCCGGTGTCGACGCGGTCGATCCGGCCCGCGAGCCGCAGCTCGCCGCCGGCGAGGACGGCCGCCGGCAGCTCGTCCTGCGGGCCGCCGAAGCGCAGCTCGAAGTGCGCCGGCGTGAGCTCCGAGCGGGCGTGGGCCGCGTGGTCGAGGTAGCGCAGGAGGTCCGCCTCCAGGCGGCGCAGGGCGGCGCGCAGGCGCTCGGGGTTCACCGAGATGCGGGCGTCCGTCGCGTGGTGCTCGAGCGCGGCGTGCAGGTGGCGCTTGGCCTCCTCGAGGTTCTCGGGGCGCAGCTCGCCGCCGGTGGAGACGAGCGCGCGCATCGCCTCCTCGAGCACGCGGTGGGCGAGCTCGCCGCGCAGCATCGGCTCGGGGTCGGGCGCGAGGTCCTCGGGGCTGAGCAGGCGGTCGACGAACCACTTCACCGGGCAGCCCGTCCACGCCTCGAGCGCGGAGGCCGACCACGTCTCGCGTTCGCGGAGGGCCGCGAGCACCGCCGGGTGGCTCAGCGGCGCGATCGGCGCGGGCGGGCGGCGGCGGGCGAAGCTCTGCGCCGCGAGGCGCTCGCGCAGCACCTCGCGCTCGTGCGGGGCCAGCGCCGCGTCGAACCCGGCCGCCCCGAGCGGGCGCCGGACGATCTCCGGCGCGGGGTCGAGCAGGTCGAGGACGTCGTCGACGAACAGCGAGCGCACCCGCGGCTCGCCCTCGTCGTCGGCCGCGTGCCACGACAGCCCGAGCACGTCCGTCGGGCGCGAGATCGCGGTGTAGAAGAGGAACCGCTCGCGGGCGAGCTCGTCCTCGCGCAGCGCCAGGCGCAGGCCCGAGGCCGCATTGAGCGCGCGGCGCTCGGCGTCGCCGAGGAACGGCTCGGGGCGGCCGGGGCGCGGGAACACGCCCTCCTGCAGGCCGCAGAGGAACAGCGCCCGCACGCGGCGCGCCCGGATCCGCGGCGGCGAGGTGACCTCGACCGCCCCGGGCGTGCCCGCGCGCCCGCCGTCGCCCGCGAAGACCTCGAGGCGCTCGAGCGTGCGCGCGAGCTCCGCGGCCGACGGCGCGAGAGCCGGGGCGCGGGCGGCCAGGGTGCCGAGCTCGCCGAGGGCCGCCCGCAGGGCGCCCGCGACGCGGGCGTCGAGCGCGGCCGAGCCGGTCAGGACCGGCGCCGCGCCGCGGTGGGGCGCGGCGAAGAGCGCGGCCGCCTCGGCCGCGAGCCGCTCGCACAGCGCCTCGGGGCCGGCGGCGTGGGCCTCGGCGACGCGGTCGAGCTCGGCGAGCGCGACGTCGGGATGCGCGGCCTCCCACAGGGCCCGCGCCTCGGCCGCCGTCCGCGCGCCGGTCTGCCGCGCGCGGGCCTCGAGGCGGTCGGCGGCCGCCGGGCGCTCGAGCTTGCCGGGCGTTCGCAGCCACGCGAGCAGGTCGTCGGGCGTGCCGTCCAGGACCGCGCAGCGCAGCAGGCCGAGCACGCCGCGGCCGAGGGCCGTGTGGCCGGCGGCGAGACGGCGCGAGAGTGCGATCGGGATCCCCGCCGCCGCGAAGACGTCCGCGATCAGCGCCGCGCTCTCGTCCGGGCTGCGCAGGACGACCGCGATCTCCTCGGGCGCGAAGCGCTCCTCGCGGATCAGCCGCGCGACGTGGGCCGCGACGAGCTCGAGCTCGGCCCGCTCGCCGCCGCCCTCGAGCAGGACGACCCCGCCGCCGGGGTCGAACGGCGCGACGCCCGCCTCGAACAGGCCGCGCTCGAGGTCATGGAGGCCGAGCGACGCGTAGTGGTCGGCGCTCGCCTCGAGCGGGACGTGCTCGGCGCCGAGGGCCAGCAGCTCCTGGAACGTCGCGCCGCGCCCGGCGAACGCGGTGCGCCCCGGCTCGTAGGTCAGCGACACGGTGACGTCGGCGCCGCAGTGGACCGCGAGCGTCTCGACGGTGTCCCGCTGCTGCGGGGTGAGGTCGTCGAAGCCGTAGAGCAGGACGGGCGTCCCGCCCCAGCGCGCCGGCTCGAGCCGCAGGCGGTCGAGCGCCTCGACGGTGTGCAGCCGGGCATCCCGGCGGCCGAGGCGCTCGAGGCCGTCGCGGTAGGCGCCGTAGAGCGCCGCCAGCTCCTCGGCGTACGCCGACTGCGCCGGGGCCTCCGCGGCCCACGCCCGCAGCGCGGCGTACCAGCGCCCGGGCGAGATCCGGCGCTCCTCGAGCTCGTCGACCAGGCCGAGGAACGCGGGCAGGAAGCCGGGCGTGGCGGCCGAGGGCGCGAGGCGGTCGAGCGCGGTCGCGGCGATCGCGGCTGCCGCGACCCGCTCACGCGCGAGCGGCCCGACCGGCCGCCCGGGCACGGCCGCACGGCGCGCGACCTCGCGCTCGAGCCAGCCGAAGCGCAGAACCTGCACGCCGAACACCGCACCGGCGGCCGCGAGCTCGCGCCGGTAGCGCTCGACGTCGGCCGCCGTGGGCACGACGAGCAGCGGCTCGCGGTCGAGCACCGCGCGGTAGGCGGCCAGGACATGCCCGGCCTTCTCCGCGTTGGCCGGGCCGGTGACGAGGGTCAGCGGCATGGACCCGTCAGGGTCGCGCATGAACCGGCGGATCGGCCCGAGGGCGCAGGCTGATCGCCCGCGGCCGGCTCAGGGGCCGGCCGGCGGGCGCACGGAGACGAGCGGGCGCGACGGCGTCGTCGCCGTCCCGAAGGCGGTGAACAGCGCGATCGGCCGTCCCAGCGCCGGCTCGACGACGGCCGTGGGCGGGGTCAGGACCTCGTTCGCGGCCCCGCCGATCGCCTCGGGGGCGCCGAAGCCCTGCGCGCCCGCGGCGCGGACGTTGCCGAACAGGTGCGGCTGGGTGCCGGGCGCGGGGTCGGCGCCCAGGACGTCGCTGCGCCACAGCGCGAGCGCGCGGCCGTCGTTCGCGACGGCGAGATCGCCGAGGACCGCGTCGGTCCCGGCCGGGCTCAGCGCCTGCCGCGCCCCGAGGTGGCCGGCCGACAGCGGCAGCGCGCGGGCGACGAAGTGCGTCCCGTCGAACCCGGTCCAGGCCAGCAGCGCCTGGTCGCGGCCGGTGACGGCGAGCCGGACGCCCGGCGACGAGACGAAGCGCCCGGCGCCCTGGACGCCGACGGTCTCGATCGTCCGGCGCGACCCGAACCCGTGGCCCGGGGCGGCGGTGATGAAGCTCACGACCGCGGGCGAGTTCGACTCGCCCTCGTTCACGCGCTGGGACTTCCAGGCGACCATCATGCGCCCGGTCTCGTCCATCGCCGCCTGCAGGTCGGACTGGACGCCCGGCCCGAGGGTGTGGACCGCGCCCCACGTGCCGCTCGTGCCGCGGTGGCGGGCGAACACCTCGTGGCGGTCCTCCCACACGACGAGCAGCTGCCCGTCCGGACTGAGCGCGACCGTGACGTCGCGGGCGGTCGAGCTCACGGCGATCGTCAGGACGCGCGCGAACGTGCTCGTTCCCTTGCGGCGCAGGAAGATCATCCGCGAGCGCAGACCGCGGGTGGAGAGGGCGAGGTCGCCGCGGGCGTTGCCGACGAGCGCCGTCACGTTCTGGCCCTGCGTGTTCGGCAGCGTGCGCAGGACGGGCGCGCCGGCGGCGCCGGCGGTCGTCCCGGCCCGTACGCGGCTCTCGTCGTCGATCGTCCCCGACGGCCCGATGGACGACCCCGCAACCGCGATCGCGTCCGTCGCGTAGGCCGCGACCAGCGCGTCGCCGAGGTCGACCCCGGCGCTCGACAGGACGGCCCCGGTCGCGGGGTCGATCCGGACCAGTTGGGAGGCCGTGCCCGGCGGCTGGGAGCGGTCGGACGACGTGAGCGTCGCGACGTGGCCCCGCGCGGTCGCGGCCGCGGGGCCGCTGCCGGCGCCCGGCAGCGCGGACGGCGGCGACCAGGGCGGATCGGCGGCGGCGACGGATGCGCCGGCCCCGAGCAGGGCGGCGGCGAGGACGAGGGCGAGCGGGATGCGGCGGCGCAGGGACATACCGCGATGACGTACCGGACCACACGGAGGTTGCGCAAGTCGCGGGACGGATGTCCGCGGCCGGGCGCTAGGTTGGGAGCCGTGCCGGTGCTGCTCGAGGCGGGGGCGCTCACGATCCGGCGCGGGCGGCGCACCGTGCTGTCCGGCGTCGCCCTGACCGTCGGCCCGGGCGCCGCGGTCCACGTCGCGGGCGCCAACGGCAGCGGCAAGACGAGCCTGCTCCGCGTCCTCGCGGGCCTCGCCGCGCCGCGCGCGGGGTCGCTCGTCCGCCACGCGGCGTGCGCCTTCGTGCCCGAGAAGGTGCGCCTCGCCCCCGCATTGCGCTGCGGCGAGTGGCTGCGGGCGATGCGCGCGCTGCGCGGGCTGACGACGACCGACTGGGCCACCGCCGCCGCGGCGAGCGGCCTCGACCCCGCCGTCCTCGACCGGCCCGCGGCGACGCTGAGCCGGGGGATGCTCCAGCGCGTCGCGCTGCTCGAGGCGCTGCAGGCCGGGTGCCCGCTGCTCCTGCTCGACGAGCCGTTCTCGGGCCTCGACGACGACGGGCGCACCTGGCTCGCCGCCCTGGTCGCCGAGCGCCTGGACGCGGGCGCGGCCGTCCTGCTCACCGACCACTCCGGCTCGGCGGCGGGGCGGGTCGCGCTGACCGACGTGCTCGCGCTGCGCGACGGCGCGGTCGAGCACCGCGCCGTGCCGGCGGCCTCCCGGCCCGCGCTCCCGGGCGCGGCCGATGCCGTCGCGCCGCTCGCCTGCCGCCTCACGGTCCGCGCCCGACACGCCGACGGCCGCCGCCTCGAGGAGGCGGTCGCCGAGGGCGCCGTCGACGACCGCCTCCGCGCCCTGCTGGCCGATGGCTGGCACATCGAGGAGGTCCGGCGCTGAGCGCCCGGCTGCGCTACCTCGCGCTCAGCGCGGCCCGCACCCGCGCGGTGCTCCCGCCCCTGGCGGCGACGCTCTTCCTCGTCATCGGGGTCTACGCGTACCGGCCGAACGAGCCCCGCGCGACGTTCGCGGTCACGTCGCTCATGGCCTGCGGCCTCGCGGCCTGGGCGGTCGGCGCCGTCCTCGCCGGCGAGCCCGACGCCCAGTCGGACATGGCCACCGCCGCCCTCGGCGGCCGCGCGGCCCGGGCGGGCCTCGAGGCCGCGCTCGCCGGCGCCGCGGCGGCCGTGCTGACGCTCGTGTTCGTCGCCTATCCGCTCGTGTTCGTCGCCCTCGGGGCCGACACGCTCTTCCGCCCGCACGTGCGGGCGGGCGACGTCGTCGCGGCCGTCCTCGCGCACCTCTGCTGCGGCGGCCTCGGCGGGGCCATCGGGGTCCTGTTCGCCCCGCCACGCCTGACCCGGCGGGCGACCGCGATCGCCGCCGTCGTCGCCGCGCTGCTCCTCCTCGTCGCGCTCTCGGCGGCGCTCGGCCCGGTCGGCGGACCGGTGGCCGTCGCGCAGGCGATGACCGACGCGCGCGCCGGCACCGTCGGCGGCGGCGTCCTCCTCGCCGGCGCGAGCTGTCTCGTGCTGGCGATCGCCGCGGTCGTGGGCGCGACCCGCTGGGCCGCGCGCAGCGGCTGACGGCGATGCGCGACGATGACGCGATGCCCGGCCGCGTCCGCCACCCGCTGTTCGCCCGCCTCTACGCCGCCGCGAGCCCGCGCGTCGAGCGCAAGGGCGGCGCCGAGCACCGCGACGAGACGCTCGCGGGGCTCAGCGGCCGCGTGATCGAGGTCGGCGCGGGCAACGGCCTGAACTTCGCCCACTACCCGCCGGGCGTGACCGAGGTCGTCGCGGTCGAGCCCGAGCCCTACCTCCGCGCCGAGGCCGAGACCGCCGCCGCCGCGGCCGCGACACCGGTGACCGTGCTCGACGGCGTCGCCGACGCCCTCCCCGCCGAGGACGGTTCGTTCGACGCCGCGGTCGCCTCGCTCGTGCTGTGCACGGTGTCCGACCCGGCGCGCGCCCTGGGCGAGCTGCGCCGCGTCGTCCGCGCGGGCGGCGAGCTGCGCTTCTACGAGCACGTCGTCGGGACCGGCCGGTTCGGCGCGATCCAGCGCGCGCTCGACGCGTCGCGGATCTGGCCGGCGCTGACGGGCGGCTGCCACGGCGCACGCGACACGCAGTCCGCGATCGCCGCGAACGGCTGGACGATCGAGCGCGTCCGGCGCTTCGACTTCAAGGCCGGGCCGGTCGCGCTGCCGCACATCATCGGCGCCGCGCGGCGCGCCGGCTGACCGGCCGCGCTACGCCGCGGCGGCCGGCGAGGTGTCCGCAGCCGCCGCCGTGCCCTCGGCCGGCTCCTCCTCGGGCGGCTTGGCGCCCTCGCGGGCCCACGGCTCGTCGAACTCGACGCGCCACTTGCCGTCGTCGCTCTGCTCGAGCGCGAGGCGGGCGCGGAACGAGCGGCCGCTGCGGCCCTTGAAGCCCGTCACCGGCCGGGCCGTGCGCCCGGTGGAGATCAGCTCGCGGGCGACCGCGGGCGGCAGCTGCTTGCCGGCCTTGGCCTTCCAGATGACGAAGCCGCAGCCCGGGTCCTCGCGCGACCAGCACGAGAAGCCCTTGCGGTTCTCGACGATGTCGTTGCCGCAGACGGGACACGGCCCGAGGTTCGCGCGCGGGATGCGGACGTCCTTGAGCGTCGTGTCGAGCGTGCCGACGGTCTTGCCCGCGAACTCGGCGATGTCGCTCATGAAGCGCTCGCGCCGCTCCTCGCCGCGCTCGATGTTCCCGAGCCGCCGCTCCCAGTCGCCCGTCAGGGCGGGCGAGGTCAGCGGGTGCTCGCCGAGCAGGCGGATGACGTTCAGGCCCTTCTCGGTCGCCACCAGCGCCCGGCCCTCGCGCTCGATGTAGCCGACGTCGATCAGGCGCTCGATGATCGCCGCGCGCGTGGCCGGCGTGCCGATGCCCGAGTCCTTCATCGCCTCGCGCAGCTCGTCGTCGTCGACGAGCTTGCCCGCCGTCTCCATCGCGCCGAGCAGCGACGCATCCGTGTAGCGCCGCGGCGGCTTGGTCTCCTTCTCGAGCGCCTCGGCCTCGCGCGTCGTGGCCTGCTCGCCCTTCTCCAGGCGCGGCAGCTGCTGGTCGTCGCCCTCGTCCTCGTCGGCCGCGCTGCGCTCGCCGAGCGACAGCTCGCCGTAGACGCCGCGCCAGCCCGGCACGAGCAGGACGCGTCCGCGGGTGCGGAAGACGTGGCTCTCGACCGTCGTCTCGACGCGCGTGTTCTCGAAGACGGCCTCGGGGTGGAACACGGCCAGGAAACGCCGCGCGACGAGGTCGAAGACCCGGCGGTCGTCCTGGTTGAGCTTCGACACGTCGTGGTCGGAGTTCGTCGGGATGATCGCGTGGTGGTCGCCGACCTTGGCGTCGTCGACGACGCGCCCGAGCGGCAGCAGGTCGAGGCCCGTGACGTACTTCGCGCCCTCGGCGTACTCGGGGCCGTCGCGGCCGACCTTGGCGGCGGTCGGCTTGATCTCCGGGACCATGTCGCTCGTCAGGTAGCGCGAGCTCGTACGGGGATAGGTGAGGACCTTGTGCTCCTCGTAGCAGCGCTGGGCGGCCGCGAGCGTGCGGCGGGCGGAGAAGCCGAAGCGCGTGTTCGCCTCGCGCTGGAGCGACGTCAGGTCGAACAGCAGCGGCGGGCGCTCGGTGCGCTTGGCCTTCTCGAGCTTCGTGATCTCGCCGCGCTTGCCCCGCACGGCGGCGACGATCGCCTCGGCCTCCTCGGCGCTCTTCAGCCGCGGCTGGGCGCCCTCGTGGAAGCGCCCGCCGTAGCGGCGGTCGTCGTCGGTGGCGAAGCGCGCGTCGACGAGCCAGTACTTCTCGGGCTTGAAGGCGCGGATCTCCTCCTCGCGGCGGGTGAGGATCGCGAGCGTCGGGGTCTGCACGCGGCCGAGCGAGACGGCGCCGTCGAACGAGGAGCGCAGCCGGATCGTGGCCGCGCGGGTCGCGTTCATGCCGACGATCCAGTCGGCCTCCGAGCGCGACTTCGCCGCCTCCTCGAGCTGCTTCATCTCCTCGTCGGGACGGGTGTGGGCGAGCGCGTCGCGCATCGCCTGCTTCGTCATCGACGACAGCCACAGGCGCTCGATCGGCCGGCCCTTCGCGCCCGCCTTCTCGATCACCCACTTGAAGATGAGCTCGCCCTCGCGGCCGGCGTCGCAGGCGTTGAGGATGCGGTCGACGTCGTCGCGGCGCAGCAGGTCGCGTACGACCGCCATCTGCTTCTGCGAGCGCTCGTCGCGCACGACGAGCTTGAAGTGGCGCGGCACGATCGGCAGATCGGCCATGCGCCACTTCTTGTACTTGTCGTCGTACTCGTCGGGCTCGGCGAGCTGGACGAGGTGCCCGACCGCCCACGTGACGACGTGCTCGGGGCCCTCGAGCCAGCGCGGGGTGCGCTCTCCGGCCCCCGTGTGCTTCTCGAACGGGCCCGGCAGGACGCGCGCGAGATCCTGTCCGACGGACGGCTTCTCGGCGATGACAAGGGTCTTGGCCATTGGCGACGCAATGTAGCGGCCGGTGCCGGGGCGATCGGCTCAGCGCGCGCACGGGCCGGTGTCCACCGGCCCGGAGGCGGAGGCGAGGATGTCGCGCACGATCGCGTTCGGGACGCCGAAGCCGCCGGCCGGGCCGCCCCCGCGGGTCGCCGCGAACACCGTCGTCACCACGCGCCCGCGCGTGTCGACCATCGGGCCGCCCGAGTTGCCCGGCCGCACGAGGCCGCGCAGCGTCGTGAGGCTGCGCCGGACCGGCCCGCGGCCGTAGGCGTCCTGGGTCAGGACGGTGCGGGTCGCCCCGACGCGGCCCGCGCGCACGTCGTACGGGCCGTTCTCGGGGAAGCCGAGGATCGCGGCCTGGGCCCCCGAGCGCGGGCTCGAGGCGAGCTCGATCGCGTGCCCGCCGAGCCCGTCGACGCGCAGGACGGCGATGTCGTTGCGCGGGTCGAAGGCGATCGCCTGCGCGTCCAGCCGGTCGCCTCGGCCGCCGAGCTGCACGGTCGTGTCCTCCTGGCCCGCGACGACGTGCGCGTTCGTGACGACGATGCCGTCGCGCGCGATCCAGCCCGAGCCCTCGACGCCGAGGCCGCAGGCCGTGCCCTGGATCTTCACGACGCTGTCGCTCGCGGCCTTGACCTGCGGGTCGCGGGCGATCGCCGCGCGCGGGGCGGGGACGCCGGCCGACGGGCCGTCGATGCGCGGGAACGGGTCGAAGCGCGCGAGCGCGTTGAGGATCGTGCCCGAGGGCGGGAGCGCGTCGTTGAGGCGGGTCAGGATCGTCGAACGCTGGATCTCGTCGCGGAACTGCACCGCGCCCGGGGTCTGCAGCGCGACGGCGCCCGCCAGCCAGGCGAGGCCGAGCGCGACCGCGCCCGAGAGCGCCGCCCCGCCGAGCCCGTCGACCACGCCGAGGCCCGGGATCCGCAGCCGGCGTTTGACGCCGTGGCCGAGCGTCTCCATCAGGCTGCCGAGCACCAGGCCGCCGAGCAGCGCGCCCACGAGGGCGAACAGCGGCGCGTACGGCGAGGCCGACCCGGACGAGATCACGAGCTGGCCGAGACGGCCCCCGAGGAACAGGCCGCCGGCGAACCCCACGAGCGTCGCCGCGCCGACCACGAAGCCCTGCGCGTACCCGGCGAAGGCCGCGGCCAGCGTCAGCGCGACGATGATCCAATCTAGCGACGTCATGGGAGCCGCCGCAGGCTACTCTGAGCCGAGTGGAGGCCCCTCCACATGGCGTCGTGCGTCGCAGCGCACCGCCCCGCCGAGATCCGGTCCGGTTGCGCCGGCGCGTGCTCGGCGCCGGAGCGCTGCTCGCCGTGCTCGCGTTCGCGGGCGGAGCGGTCGCGGGCGCGCTGCACGTCTCGTCCACCCAGCAGGCGATCGAGCGCTTCGCGAAGGCCTGGGCGCGCGGCGACTACCCGGCGATGTACAGCGAGCTCTCGCCGCCCGAGCGGAGCCGCGTCCGCCGCACCGCGTTCTCCCGCGCCTACCAGAAGGCGCTCGGCACGGCGACCGCCGTCAGCGTCGTCACCGGCACCCCGAAGCACCGGGGCGACGCCTACGACATCCCGGTCCGCGTCCACACGCGCATCTGGGGCGACGTCGTGGGCAACGTGCGCGTGCCGATCACCGACGCGGGCGTCGACTGGTCGCACGACCTCGTGTTCCCGGGCCTGCGCCGCGGCGAGCACCTCACCCGCCGCACCCGGCTGCCGCCCCGCGGCACGATCCTCGCGCGCGACAAGACGCCGCTCGCCCGCGGCGCGGACCGCACGTCGCCGCTCGCCGGGCTGGCCGCCTCGATCACGGGCGCGCTCGGGCCGATCCCGGCCGAGCGCCGGGAGGCGCTGGAGGCGCTCGGCGTCCCGAAGGACGCCCAGGTCGGCGTCAGCGGCCTCGAGCGGATCTTCGACGTCCGCCTCCTCGGCCGCCCCGGCGGCGACCTGCGCGCCGGCGGCCGGATCATCGCGGCCGCCTCGCCGGTCCAGGCCCGGGCGGTGCGCACGACGATCTCGATCCCCGTGCAGAGCGCGGCCGTCGCCGCCCTCGGCGACCGCCTCGGCGGCGTCGTGGCCATGGACCCGCGCACGGGCGGCGTGTTCGCCGCCTCGGGCATCGGGCTGTCCGGCCTCCAGCCGCCGGGGTCGACGTTCAAGATCCTCACCGTGACGGGCGCGCTCGAGGCGCGCCTGACGAGCCCCAGCCGCGCGTATCCCGTCGAGACCCAGGCGACGCTCGAGGGCGTCGAGATCGACAACGCCAACGGCGAGGCGTGCGGCGGCACGCTCGTGGCGTCCTTCGCCGAGTCGTGCAACTCCGTCTTCGCCCCGCTCGGCGCGCGCCTCGGCGCCCGCCGGCTCGTGAGCGTCGCCGAGCGCTTCGGCTTCAACCACGACCCGGGCGTGCCGGGCGCGGCGATGAGCACGATCCCGCCGGCCGAGGAGATCGGCGACGACCTCGCGGTCGGCTCGTCGGCGATCGGCCAGGGCCGCGTGCAGGCGACGGCGCTGCAGATGGCGATCGTCGCGGCCACGATCGGCCGGCGCGGCATGCGCCCGCAGCCCACGTTCGACTTCGACGCCGCCCGCCACGAGGCGGCGACGGTGCGGGCCACGCGCTCGCGGACCGCGCGCACCGTCGAGCGGATGATGCTCGCCGTCGTCCGCGGCGGCACCGGCACGGCGGCCGCGCTGCCGGGCGTGAAGGTCGCGGGCAAGACGGGCACCGCGGAGCTCAAGACGACGAAGCGCTGCGAGCCCGACCCGGCGAACCCCGACAGCTGCCCGCCCCAGCCGCCCGACGACCCGACGGACACCGACGCGTGGTTCTCGGCCTACGCCCCCGCCGGCGACGGTCGTCCGCGGATCGCGGTGGGCGTGCTGCTCGTCGGCTCGGGCGCCGGCGGGGCGACGGCCGCGCCCGCCGCCCGCGGGGTCCTCGCGGCCGGCCTCAAGGCGACTTCGCGCCCTTGATGGATTCTTGACGGGCACAATCATTATGGTCGACCGATAGCCCCGCGCCGGATCTGAAGCTGGGGCCGGCCGCAGGTCCCACGGGCGGGGAGAGACCACCGAAGGGAGCAGCGCGTGAAGCGCAAGGCATCAGCCGCGCTCGCCCTCGCCGTCGTCCTGACCGCGGTCCTCGCGGTCACGGCGCTCGGCCGGGGCGATCAGTCGGCGCCGAAGTCCGTGACGGTGCGTATGGGCGGGTCGCCCCCGAACTTCCGGTTCGGCGGGGTCCCCGAGCAGGTCGCGAAGGGGAACGTGAAGTTCACGTTCCGCAATACATCCACCGGCCAGGTCGCGCACAACTTCACCGTCGTGTCGACGCTCGGCGGCGGGAAGCGGTTCAAGAGCCAGACCCTCGCGGCCGGGAAGTCCCAGACGCTGAGCGTGAACCTGCCCGCGGGCACCTACATCGCGGTCTGCACCGTGGGCAACGGCTTCCACGCCGCCCACCACATGGTCACGTCGTTCCAGGTGCAGTAGAGGCCGCACACCGAACGGTCCGGCCCGGACAGCCGGCGGGCGCGACGGGATGCGCGCCCGCGGCCCGGGCCTCGGCCGGATCAGACGTCGAGGTCGACCGTCGCGTGGACCGAGGGGTCCTTGGTCGACGCGATCGACAACTCGAGCGGGCGGTTCTCGAGGTTGCGCGTCGGGATCCGGAACAGCAGCAGCGAGCCCTGGATCGAGCCCTGGCCCGGCGGGCTGTCGGGGGCCGGGATGATGGCCTTGGGCTTCAGCAGGCCGCCGCCGCGGTAGGCGAACACGTTGTCCGGCGCGAAGCGGACCGGCCGGAACTTCCGGTCGAGCGTGTCGGTGATCACGTAGTCGGTCGCGGCCCTGGACACCTTGTCGCCGTCGTTCTCGACCCGCACGAACACCGCGAACCATTCCTGGCCGGGGGGCGGGTTGCGCGCCGCGGGGGGGAGACCGATCAGGTAGTCGCGGTCCTCGATGCTCGCGGGGTTGAGCTGGCGCGAGATCTGCACCTGGTACTTCATCCCGTCGAGGTCGAGGTAGGCGCCCTCGGTCGTGCCGTGGAGGGTCTCGGGCTCCTTGTTGCCGCAGGCCGAAGTGGCCAGGGCGGCGACCACGACGACGAGGGACGTCAGGAGGCGGCGGCGCATCGCGCGCAGAAGAATACCGGCGGCGGGCGCGGCGCGGCGCGGGCCCCAGGAACGCGTCAGCCGCGGAACGGCGAGCCGGTCGCCGGCTTGCGCGCCCCGCCGGCGATCGTCGGCCGGGTGCCGCGCCCGTAGTCCTCCTCGAGGATGGACTGCAGGCGGCGCATCGCCTTGCGCTGGTTGCGCTTGCGCCATCCGCGGCCCCCGAGGCGCTCGAGGAACTTGTCCGACGGGAGCTTCGGCTCGCTCTCGAACGTGAGCTTCACGCGGGTCCCGCGGCCGCTCGGCGCGAGCTCGTAGACCGAGAGCGTCCGGATCCGGTTGTACTTGCCGGTGCGTCCCACCTCGACGATGCGCCCCGGGCGCTCCGCCTCGACGATCGTCGCGTCGCCCCACGGGAAGCGCTGCCACGGCGCCGTGGACTTCCACCGCGCCCCGGCGCCGACGCCGTAGGTCTCCTCGCGCGTCAGCCGCCAGTCCTTGAGGAAGTGGTCGCTGAACTCCGCGTGGTTGGCGATGTCGGCGAGGTAGTCCCAGACCTCCTCGCGCGGACGCGCGATCGTGACTTCGGTGATCAGTGGGTCCACGGGGCCGCGGATACTACGCGGCGACGCGCACCCGCGGCCGGACCGTGTGGCCGTGCTCGGTGTGGCGGACGGTCTGCGAGCCTTCGGGCGGATGGCGGCGCCGCGGGCGGCACAGCTCGCACACGACCGCGCCGCGCGAGTAGAGGTGCACCTGCTCGCCGATGAGCGGCGTCCGCCCGCAGTCCGAGCAGTGCCGGCGACCCGCCTCGCGCGCCCCGACGCCCTTGCGCAGGAGCGCGCGTTCGAGGTCCGGTTCGGAGAGGCCGAGGAGCGCGCGGGGCATGCCGAAGGCGTTCGCCGCACGGCCCGGGCATTCCTCCGCGCGCAACGCGTCGTGCGCGGCCGCCCGACCGTCCGGCGCGCCGCGCGGGCACCGTTGGCCGCGCCTGCGCGCCGCTGGTCGCTGGCGCGTTGACGTTCGCCCGATCATCCGGTATCCGGAACGTCCCTGGGGGCTGGAGTTTGTCCAAAGACCCGTGGGCAAGCCAAATTTTCTGGCTTGGGCCCGTTGACAGGATCGTTATTATCGTCGGAGCGCGCGGCCTCCCCGGGCCGCCGTGGACGGAGAGGGAGCGGATATGGAATCACTCACGACGGGCACCCTTGCGGGTACCGGGTCGTTCCGATGCGAGGAGTGCGGTTATGTCGTCACGCTGGCCGCGGCCGACTCCCTGCCGGACTGCCCGGGGTGTGGCGGGTCACGTTTCGCCCGCGCATCGCTGTTCTCCGGCGGGCGCTTCCAGCGCCGCCCGGGCGAAGAGCCCACGGTCGAGGAGCGCGAGGCGCTGCTCTCCCGCGCCCGGATGATGATCGGGCAGCCCGGCCAGTACCTGGCCTGGGACGAGGGGTCGGGCGTGCGGATCACGTCGCTCGACCGCGAGTGGACGCGCATCGGACGCAGCCTGGCCGCCGACGTGCGCTTCGACGACCCCACGGTCTCGCGCCGCCACGCGCTGATCGTGCGCCAGGCCGACGGCGTGCGGGTCCTCGACGACCGCAGCCTGAACGGCGTGTTCGTCAACGGCGAGCGCGTCGAGTGGCGGGTGCTGGGCGACGGTGACGAGATCGTCGTCGGGCGCTACCGCCTGCACTTCCTCGACGCGGTCGACGTGCCGGTCGCCTCGGACGAGGAACCCGTGGAGGCCGCCGGCTAGTCCGGACTTCGGGCCGCAAGGCCCGCGGAGGAGAGGGACGGAGGGGCCCGGGTGGCGGGATCCGGGTCCACTCCGGGTCGCCATCGTGTGACGCCGGAGGGTGGCGAGCCACGGTTGTCCTACTCTGGCTCGCGTGGCGCACAAGATCGCGGTTCTCTCCCAGAAGGGCGGCACGGGCAAGACCACGGCCGTCCGCCATCTCGCCGACGTCTTCCGGCGCGCGGGCCTCGACGTCCTCGTCGTCGACCTCGACCCCCAGGGCAACCTGTCGGACTACTTCGACGTCGACCCCGGCGTCGAGCCGACGGTCGGCGACGTCCTGACCGGGCGGGCGACGGCGGCCGACGCGGTCCACGACGGGATCATCCCGGCGAACCTCTCGCTCGCCGAGGCCGAGCTCCAGATGGCCGGCAAGATGGGGCGCGAGCTCACGCTCCGCAAGGCGCTCAAGGACGTCGACGGCGCCCACGACGTCATCCTCATCGACTGCCCGCCCGCGCTCGGCCTGCTCACGGTCAACGCGCTCGTCGCCGCCGACTACGCGCTGCTCAGCGCCGAGGCCCAGTACTTCGCCCTGCAGGGCGTCGAGCAGGCGCTCGAGGTCATCGAGCTCGCCCGCGACGGCCTCAACCCCGACCTCGAGTGGCTCGGCGTGCTGTTCAACATCGCCGACATGCGCACCGTCCACTCGCGCGAGGCCTACCAGTCGCTGCAGGAGCACGTCGGCGACAAGCTGCTGAAGACCGTGGTCCGCCAGTCGATCGCCTACGCGGAGTCCTCCGAGCGCGCCGTGTCGATCCTCGACCACCGGGCGGACCTGGGCCGCGACTACATCCTGCTGGCCGACGAGCTGCTCGGGCGCCTGCAGCTCACCGCGGCGCGGCGCCGGCTCGAAGCCGCTCGTCGAGGCGGCGACCGCGAACGGCGGCGGGCCGGCCGCGGCGTAGACGCGGCGACGCCCGCCGGATGGCCGGCGGGCGTCGGGTACCGCGGGGGGAATCGGACCCGCCCGCCCCGATCAGGCCGGAGCGGGCGCCGTCTCGGGCTCGTGGTGGAGCTTGGGCAGCCAGCCGAGCTTCTTCGGCAGGTACCAGTTGCGCTCGCCCAGGAGCTTCATCGTGGCGGGCAGGAGCACGCCGCGGACGATCGTCGCGTCGATGAGGATCGCGACCGCGAGGCCCACGCCGATCTGCTTGAAGATGATCGACGAGAGGATCGCGAAGATCCCGAACACGGCGACCATCACGATCGCGGCGCTGGACACCGTGCTCGCGGTGGACTTGATGCCGTGGGCGACGGCGTCGTCGGTGCTCATGCCGCGGTCGACCGCCTCGCGGATCCGGCTGATGATGAACACGTGGTAGTCCATCGACAGGCCGAACAGGATCACGAAGAGGAACAGCGGCAGGAACGGCTCGATCGCGCCGGTGCTCTTGAAGCCGAGGAGCGACTCGCCCCAGCCCTTCTGGAACACGAGGACGAGCACGCCGTAGGCCGCGCCGACCGACAGCAGGTTCAGGACGATCGCCTTGATCGGGATCACGATCGACCGGAACGTCGCGAGCAGCAGGATGAACGCGAGGCCGAGGACGAACAGGAACACGATCGGCGCGTGCGCCTTCAGCATGTCGTTGTAGTCCTTGTTCGCGGCGGCGTCGCCGCTGACGAGCGCCTCGGCGCTGCCGACGCTGCCGACCGTCGCCGGGACGATGTCGTCGCGCAGCGACGCCAGAGCGGCCTCGGACTTGCTGTCGCTGCCGTTGCCGGCGATCGGGATGTCGATCGTCGCGACGGTGTGGTCGCGGCTGACGTCGGTGGTGATGTCGTCGACCGCGGTGCCGGCCGCCGTGGCCTTCTGCTCGAGCGAGCGGATGGCGCTCGCGACCCGCGGCTTCGTGACGTCGTCGGCCTTCACGACGACCTGGGCGGTGTTCTTCGCGCCCGGGAACGCCTCGGTGAGGCGGTTGTACGTCTTCATCACGGGCGTGTTCTGCGGGATGGCGTTGGTACCGGAGTTCGCCGTGTGCAGGCCGAGCGCCGGGATCGACAGGGCGACGAGGAGGCCGCCGGAGATCAGGGCCGCGGCGAGCGGGCGCTTGAGGACGCGATCGAGCATCCAGGACCAGGCGCGCGACTCCGAGCGGGCGGCCATGCGCTTGCCGAGGAACGGGATCCGGCCGCGGTCGACGTTGTCGCCGAGCTTCGACAGCATCGCCGGCAGGACCGTGAGCGAGCCGAGCATCGCGACGCCGACCACGAGGATCGTGCCGGTCGCCATCGAGCTGAAGCCCTTGTCGCCGGTGAGGTACATGCCCGCCATCGCGGCCATGACGGTGAAGCCGGAGACGAGGACGGTGCGCCCGGAGGTGGCGGCGGCGGCCTCGAGGGCGGCCTCGGGGGTGCGACCCGCCTTGCGCTCCTCGCGCTCACGGCGGATGTAGAACAGCGAGTAGTCGACGCCGACGGCGAGGCCGACGAGCAGGACGACGGACATCAGGTTGTCGGTGGCCGGCGAGAACTGGCTGACGCCCGCGACGACGCCCATCGTGCCGAGGACGGCGGTGAGGCCCAGCAGGAGCGGCAGGCCGGCGGCGACGACGGCGCCGAAGGCGAACAGCAGGATGATCAGCGTGACCGGGAGCGAGATCGTCTCGGCCTTGTGGAGGTCGTCGGCGAACATCTTGTCGACGGCCTTGCCGGCGCTCGCGCCGCCGAACTGCTCGATGCGCAGCTCGGGATGGGCCTTCTGCGAGGCCGCGGTGGTCGCCAGCACGGCATCAACCTTGTCCTGCGCCTGGTCGGGATCCCCGGCGATCTCGAAGTTCACGAGGGCGGAGTGACCGTCCCGTGAGAGCTGGCCGGGGTTCTCCTTGGCGTACGGGCGACTTGATGTCCGTGACGTCGCGGTTGGCGCCGAGGCGCCGTTCGATGTCGCGGACCGCGGCGCGGTAGGAAGGATCGGTCGCCTTCTGGGTCTTGCTCTGGATGAGGACCTGCTCGCCGGCGACCTCCGGGAAGGCCTTGTCGACGATCTTCGTCGCGCGACCGGAGTCGCCGACGCCGAGGTCCTTCTCGTCCAGCGTCTTCGTTCCGAGGTTGCCGCCGATCACGAAGGCGACGATGACGAATGCGAGCCATCCGAAGATGGCGGTCTTGCGGTGCGCGGCGCTCCAGCGTCCGGCGCGGGCCGCGAGGTTCTTGACGGGCAAAACGGTTTCTCCTGAGGTGGGGGGTCGCTGCATGGCCAGGACCCTCCCAGCGCGGCGATGCCGCGACGATGCGGCTCACAGGCGTTGCCCTCGGGGGTTTTCGACGCGCGGCAGGGCGCTGGGCCGAGGGTCCGGCGGGGGCAGACCGAACCCCCGCGGTGCGGCTCCGCACCTGGTGACCGCGGGCGCGGGACGTCCGGGCCGTCAGCCGCCGCGCGTCAGAGCTCGCGCACGTCGGCGCCGCGCGACTCGAACGGCGCGCGCAGCACGTCGGCCCAGCCCGCGGCCTCGCGGCCCAGCGCCTCGACGACCCCGGCGGTCTGCTCGTAGTGGCACCAGACGAGCACCGTCGGGCCCGCGCCGGAGATCGTCGCGCCGAGCGCGCCGAGGTCCCGCGCGCGGCGGACGAGGTCCATCGAGCGCGGGTAGAGGTGCTCGCGGCGCGGCTGGTGCAGGCGGTCGTCGAGGCCGGCCGCGACGAGCTCCCAGTCGCTGCGCGCCAGCCCGAGCATGAGCAGCGCCCCGTGCGCGGTGTTGAAGACGGCGTCGCCCATCGGCACCTCGGCGGGCAGCGCGGCGCGCGCCTGCTTCGTGCGCACGGCCGCGTGCGGCACGACGAGGACGGCCTCGAGCCCGTCGGGCGCCTCGAAGCGGTGCGCGCGGCCGTCGGCGCACACGACGAAGCCGCCCTGGAGCGCGGCGGCGACGTTGTCGGGGTGGCCCTCGAGCTCGGTCGCGAGCGCGAGCAGGTCGGCGTCGAGCTCGAAGGCGTGGTCGGCGGCCATGAGGCCCGCGACGTAGGCGGCCGCGCTCGAGCCCAGGCCGCCCGACAGCGGGATGTCGGAGCTGATCCGGAACGTGAAGCGGTCGGGCCCGTGCAGGCGCGCGAAGCCCCGGACGGCGAGGTTGCGGCGGTCGCGCGCGATCTGCAGGTCGGTCTCGACCGCGAAGCGCCCGGTCTCCTCGACCTCGAGCGTCATGTGGATGCCGACCGCGGCGGCGAAGCTGTCGAACCCCGGCCCCAGGTTCGCGCTCGACGCCGGCACGCGGACCAGACGCCGCCGGTTCACGCCAGGATCGCCTGCTCGACGGCCCGCAGCGACGGCTCGCACGGGACGACCGAGCCCGACTGCTCGAGCGCGGTCTGCGGGTCCTTGAGCCCGTGGCCGGTCAGGACGCAGACGACCCGCGTCGCCCCGCGGGCGCCGTGCTTGATCAGGCCGGCCACGGACGCCGCGCTCGCGGGCTCGCAGAACACGCCCTCGCGGGCGGCGAGCATCCGGTAGGCGTCGAGGATCTCGCCGTCGCTCACGGCCTCGATGCCGCCGCCCGACTGCGTGACCGCCGCCATCGCCTCCTCCCAGCGGGCGGGGTTGCCGATCCGGATCGCGCTCGCGACCGTCTCGGGCCGCTCCACGCGATGGCCGAGCACGAGCGGCGCGGCGCCCTCGGCCTGGAAGCCGACCATCTTCGGGCGCTGGCCGATCTCCTGGAAGCCCTTCCAGTAGGCCGTGATGTTGCCCGCGTTGCCGACCGGGATGCAGAGCCCGTCGATCGGCCGGTCGGGCCCGAGCTCCTCGGCGATCTCGAACGCCGCCGTCTTCTGGCCCTCGAGCCGGAGCGGGTTGACGGAGTTGACGAGCGCGATCGGGTGCTTGCGGGTCAAGTCGCGGACGATCTCGAGCGCCTCGTCGAAGTTGCCGCGCAGCGCGATCACGCGCGCGCCGTGCATCAGCGCCTGGGCGAGCTTGCCCGCGGCGATCTTGCCCTCGGGCACGATCACCGCCCCGCCGATCCCGGCCCGCGCGGCGTAGGCGGCCAGCGACGCGGCGGTGTTGCCCGTCGAGGCGCAGACGACGGCCTCGGCCCCGTTGCGCACGGCGTCGGACACCGCGCAGGTCATGCCGCGGTCCTTGAACGAGCCGGTCGGGTTCGCCCCTTCGAGCTTGAGCCAGACCTCGACGCCGGCGGCCTCGCTGATGACCGGCGCGCGCACGAGCGGGGTCGAGCCCTCGTCGAGCGAGATGACCGGGTCGTCGGCGGCGAACGGCAGCCGGTCGCGGTAGCGCTCGATGAGGCCGGGCATCAGACGAACTCTTCGTCGATGACCCGGATGGCGCGCGGCCGGGCGCGGATGAAGTCGAGCCCCGCGATGAGCTCGACGGCGGCGTAGAACTTCGACTCGAGGATCGGGTGCGTGACCATCACGAGCCGCGCGTTCTCCCCCAGGCCCTTCTGCACGACCGAGCGGATCGACGCGCCCTGCAGGCCGAGCAGCTGGGCGACCTGGGCGAGCACGCCGGGCCGGTCGGCGACCTCGAGGTACAGGTAGAACGCGGACGCGACGTCGGTGACGATCGGCAGGCTCGCGGTCGTCGGCGGCGTCGAGGCGGGCGGGATCATCGCGCTGATCACGTCGCCGAGCACCGCGCTCGCGGTCTGCGGGCCGCCGGCGCCCGGGCCGCTCAGCGTGATCTCGGTGATCGCCGGCGACTCGATCGTGACCGCGTTGAACGGGCCGCTGACCGACGCGAGCGGGTGGTCGCCGTAGAGGAAGGCCGGGTGCACGCGGACGCTCACGCCGCCGTCGATGCGCGCGGCGGTGCCGATGAGCTTCAGCCCGAGGCCGAGCTCGCGGGCGTACTCCATGTCCTCGCCCGTGAGGTGCTCGATGCCCTCGTAGCGGACGTCGTCGAGGTGGACCGGGGTGTTGAAGGCCAGCCGGGCGAGGATCGCCATCTTCGCCGCCGCGTCCTTGCCGTTGACGTCCTCGGTCGGGTCGGCCTCGGCGTAGCCGAGGCGCTGAGCCTCGGCGAGCGCGTCCTCGTACGAGGCGCCGGTCTCGGCCATGCGGGTGAGGATGAAGTTCGTGGTCCCGTTGACGATCCCGTGCAGGCGGTCGACGTGGGCGGCGGCGAGCGTCTCCTGGAGGACACGGATCACCGGCACGATGCCCGCGACGGCGGCCTCGAAGCGCAGCTGCACGCCGTTCTCGCGCGCGCAGGACCACAGCTCCTCGCCGTGCTGGCTGAGCAGCTGCTTGTTCGCCGTGACGACGTGGCGGCCGGCGGCCATCGCGGCGAGGACGTGCTCGCGGGCGGGCTCGAGGCCGCCCATCACCTCGACGATCAGGTCCGAGCGCTCGAGGATGTCGGCGAACTCGCCGCGGCTGCGGGTCAGGACGCCGACGAGATCCGGCCGCAGGCCGGTCACGAGCGCGATCTGGTCGGCGCGCTCGGCGAGCAGCGTCGCGAACGCGCCGCCGACGGTGCCGTGGCCGAGCAGGCCGACGCGGAACGGGCGCGGAGCGTCAGACATCGCGCGCCGTCATGTCGTCGTAGGTCTCGCGGCGCACGACGACCCGCGCGTCGCCGTCGGCCACGAACACGACGGGCGCGCGCGGCTGGCCGTTGTAGGTGTTCGCCATCGAGAAGCCGTAGGCGCCGGTGGCGGGCGTGACGACGACGTCGCCGGGCCGCGGGTCGGCGAGGTCGGCGTCGTGGATGAGGACGTCGCCCGACTCGCAGTGCTTGCCGACGAGGTGGCAGCGCGTCCCCCCGCCCGGACGGCCGACGACCTGGGCCTCGTAGCGCGCGCCGTAGAGCATCGGGCGCAGGTTGTCGGACATCCCGCCGTCGACGGCGACGTAGGTCATGACGTTGCGCTTGACCGACTCGACGGTGTAGAGCGTGACGGTCGAGTTGGCCACGAGCGCGCGGCCGGGCTCGTCGAGGATGCGCTTGCCCGGGCCCGCGAGCTGCGCGACGGCGTCGACCTTGAACGCGACGTACTCGTCGATCCCCGGCGGGTGGTCGAACTCGGTGTACGCGACCCCGAGGCCGCCGCCGAGGTTGAACATCCGGAAGTCACCGAGGTCGGCGAGCGCCGCGATCGCCGGACGGAACGGGGCGAGGTCGACGATCTGCGAGCCGATGTGGAAGTGCAGGCCCTCGAGCTCGAGGCGGTCGGAGGCCGTGACGCGCTCGATCGCGCGCGGCGCGGCATCCAGGTTGAAGCCGAACTTCGTGTTCGGGCCGCCGGTCGAGATCGACGGGTGCGTGTCGGGGCTGACCCCCGGCGCGATCCGCATCTGCACCGCCTGGCGCTCGCCCGGGGCGACGATCTCCTCGAGCCGGTCGATGTCGCGCTCGTTGTCGAGCACGACGTGCCCGACCCCCGCGTCGTGGGCCTCCTGCAGCTCGCGGTGGGACTTCGCGTTGCCGTGCAGGTGGACGCGCCCGGGGTCGAAGCCGGCCTTGAGCGCCATGTGCAGCTCGCCGCCGCCGGCGACGTCGCAGGCCAGGCCCTCCTCGGCCATGAGCCGCATCACCGCGGTGCAGGCGAACGCCTTGGAGGCGAAGTGGACCTCGAAGTCGTCCGTGCGCTCGGCGAAGGCCCGCTGGAAGGCGCGCACGCGCGTGCGGATGTCGTCGACCGCGACGATCACCGCGGGCGTCCCGAACTCGCGCGCCAGCTCGAGCGCGTCGCAGCCGCCGATCTCGAGGCGGCCGTCGTCCGCGAGGCGGCTGCCGAGCGGGTACGCGGGCGAGAGCTCGTGCACGGCGGCGGGCATGGCGCCGGGCATGTTCGCAGTTCGCGTCGGTTCCCCACCGTGCGGCCGACCTATGCTCCGGGGGTGTCCTCCGTCCCTACCCAGGAGCCGCCGGAGCTCGGCGTGCGCGACGGGCTTGCCTATGCGCGGTTCGTGCCGCCCGGGGCGCGGGCGGGCGGCGTCGTGATCCTCCACGGCGCGGGGTCGCAGAAGGAGAACCACCTCGACTTCGCGCGCGCGTGCGCCGCGGCCGGCCTCGCGGCGGTCGTCTTCGACCAGCGCGGGCACGGCGAGAGCGACGGCGCGCTCGACGGCCGCGCGATCGACGACGTCGCCACGATGGCGGGCCTGCTGCCGGGCAGCGGGCCCGTCGCGCTGCGCGGCTCGTCGATGGGCGGCTGGCTCGCGCTCGCCGCCGGGGCCGCGTTCGACGTCGCCGCCGTGGTCGCGATCTGCCCGGCGTCCGGCGCGCAGCTCGCGCACGGTCTCGCGGACCGGCGCTTCGCCTTCCGCGCGGACCCGGACACGCTCGGCGCGCTGCTCGGCGCGATCGACCTCCCCTCCGCCGCCCGGCGCCTCGGCGACCGGCTCCTGCTCATCCACGCCGAGGGCGACGAGAGCGTCCCGGTCGAGCAGTCCCGCGCCCTCCATGCCGCGGCCCCCGGCAGCCGCCTCGAGGTCGTCCCGGGCGGCGACCACCGCTCGGCCCAGCACGATCCCGAGCTGCAGGCCCTCGCCGTCCGCTTCCTCGCGCGCCGCTGCGCGGAGCGGGCGGCCGCCGCGGCGCCCTCCTCGCCCGGGCCGATCATGGGTGGCGGCCCGCGATGAGCCGCGCGCTCTACGACCGCCTCGGGGTCGGCTACACGACCACCCGCCACGAGGACCCCCGCATCGCCGCGGCGATCCACAGCGCGCTCGGCGACGCCCGCAGCGTCGTCAACGTCGGGGCCGGGGCGGGCTCGTACGAGCCGGCCGACCGGCGCCTTGTCGCGATCGAGCCCTCGCCCGTGATGATCGCCCAGCGCCCGCCCGACGCGGCGCCCGCGATCATCGCCACGGCCGAGGCGCTGCCGCTCGCCGACGACGGGGTCGACGCCGCGATGGCGGTGCTGACCGACCACCACTGGAGCGACCGCGCCCGCGGCCTGGCCGAGATGCGCCGCGTCGCCCGGCGGCGCGCGGTGGTCTTCCAGCACGACCCCTCCGTCGGGGACCGCTTCTGGCTGACGCGCGAGTACCTGCCGACCTTCCGCCGCCGCCTCGAGGGCAAGGTGCTCGCGGAGATGATGGCCCCGCTCGGCGACGACCTGGAGTTCCGCCCGGTCCCGATCCCGCACGACTGCACCGACGGCTTCATGGCCGCCCACTGGCGCCGCCCGCACGCCTACCTCGACCCGCGCGTCCGGGACGGGATCTCCGTGTTCCACCTCCTCCCCGCCGACGAGGTCGAGCAGGCGGTCGCGCGGCTGCGGGCCGACCTCGACAGCGGCGCCTGGGAGCGGCGCCACGCCGACCTCCTCGACCGCGACGAGCTCGACCTCGGCTTCCGCGTGATCGTCGCCGAGTACGCCTGATGCCGGCGCTGATCTTCGACCTCGACGGGACGCTCGTCGACACCGTCTACGCCCACGTCTTCGCGTGGCAGCGCGCGCTGGCCGAGCGCGGGATGGCGATCGACGGCTGGCGCATCCACCGGCGGATCGGGATGAGCGGCGGGCTGTTCACCCGCGCGGTCGGCCGCGAGCTCGGCCGGACGCTCGGCGAGGACGAGGCCCATGCGCTGCAGGACCGCCACGGCGCGCTGTTCCGCGAGATGCTCCCCGAGCGCCACCCGCTGCCCGGCGCGCCGGAGCTGCTCGCCGCGCTGCGCGCCGCCGGGGTCGTCCACGGGATCGCGACGTCCGGGCGGCGGCCGGAGATCGACGCCTCGCTGGACGTGCTCGGCGTGCCGGCCGACGCGGTCGTCGTCCAGCGCGGCGACGTCGCCCGCGCGAAGCCCGAGCCCGACCTCTTCCTCGAGTGCGCCCGCCGCCTGGGCGTCGACGCGGCGGACTGCTTCGTCGTCGGCGACGCGGTCTGGGACCTGCTCGCCGCGCGCCGCGCGGGGATGCTCAGCATCGGGCTGCTGTCGGGCGGCTACGGCGACGACGAGCTCACCCGGGCCGGCGCGTTCCGCGTCTACCGCGACGCGGCCGAGCTGCACGCCGCGCTCGACGAGCTCGGCGTCGAGGCCTAGAAGCGCTTGCGCAGCATGCCGAAGACGCCGCGGACGATCTCCTTCTGCAGCGCCCGGCCGGAGCGCGAGTTGAGGAAGTCGCCGATCGCGTCGGGCGAGGACTCCTTCGGCGCGGGCGCGCGGCTCCGGGTCCGGCGGCGCCGGGGCTCGCGCATCGACTCGGGCACCGGGATGTGCTCGAGCGGCGGCTCGGGCTTGGGCTCGGCCTCGGCCCCGGGCTCGGCGGGCGCGGGGTCGGTCGCCGCGGCCGGGTCCAGGCGCGCCGCGAGGATCTCGCGCGCGCTCTGCGGGTCGGTCCGCTCGCCGTAGTGGGCCCACAGCGGCGACGCCTTCGCGGCCCCCGCGACGTCGTCGGCCGGGGCCATCCGCGAGGCGGGCGCGACGAGGCGCGTGTGGGCCACCGGCGTCGGCACGCCGGACTCGGACAGCAGCGTCACCGCCGCCTCGCCCGTGCCCATCGAGGTCAGGAGCGTCTCGAGGTCGTAGAAGTCCGAGCGCGGATAGGTCGAGACGGTCGCGCGCAGGGCCTTGGCGTCGTTCGGGGTGAACGCGCGCAGGGCGTGCTGCACGCGCATCCCGAGCTGGCCGAGGACCTCGTCGGGGACGTCCGTCGGCTGCTGGGTGACGAAGAAGACGCCGACGCCCTTGGAGCGGATCAGGCGCACGGTGCGCGCGACGGACTCGAGGAACGCCTTCGTCGCGTCGGCGAACAGCAGGTGGGCCTCGTCGAGGAAGAACACGAGCTTCGGCTTGGGCAGGTCGCCGGCCTCGGGGAGCGACTCGAACAGCTCGGCGACGAGCCACATGAGCGCCGTCGACCACAGGACCGGCTTCTCCTGGACGGCGGCGAGCTCGAGGCAGGAGACGATCCCGCGGCCGTCCGGGGCGAGGCGCAGGAGGTCGGCGACGTCGAGCTGCGGCTCGCCGAAGAACTCGGTCCCGCCGCCGGTCTCGAGGCCGACGAGTGAGCGCAGGAGGACGCCGACGGTCGCGCTCGACAGGCCGCCGATGCCCTCGAGCTCGGCCTTGCCCGCGTCCGAGTCGAGGAACGTCAGCAGCGCGCGGAGGTCGGCGAGGTCGACGAGCGGCAGGCCCTTCGTGTCGGCGTAGTGGAACACGAGCGCGAGGCTCGCCTCCTGCGTGTCGTTCGAGCCGAGGACCTTGGCCAGCAGCTGCGGGCCGAAGTCCGAGACGTTCGCCCGCACCGGGACGCCCGGGCCGATGCCGCCGAGGGCGAGGAACTCGACCGGGAACGCGGCGGGCGCGAACGGCAGGCCGAGGTCGGTCATGCGCTTCTCGGCCGGGCCGCCCGGCGCGCCGGCGACGGACAGGCCGGACACGTCGCCCTTGACGTCGGCGACGAACACCGGCACGCCCGCGGCGGAGAGCTGCTCGGTCATGAGCTGCAGCGTCTTCGTCTTGCCGGTGCCGGTCGCGCCGGCGACGAGGCCGTGGCGGTTGAGCGTCGCGAGCGGGACGCGCACGGCGGCGTCGCGGTGGACCGTCCCGTCGAGCACGGCGCGCCCGAGATCGAGCGCCGCGCCCTCGGTCGCGTAGGCGGCGGCGATGGCCTGGTCGAAGTCCGCGCTCACGGGGCGGGCAGGCTATCGGGGGAAGGAGGTCCCTGACAGTGCCGTCGAGCCCGGCGACCAGGTCGATTCGCGCGCCATCGGAGGAGCGCGCGCGGCCGCGCGGGCGGTGCTCCGCAGGGTCAAACCGACACGAGGAGCCCGATGGTCAGATCAGCACGGCCGTGGTCGACGGTCGCCGTGACCGGCGCGCTCGCCCCTCGGGCGCGGGCGCCGCGTACGCGTGCGACAGCTCGGCGCCGAGAGCGGGCCCGGACGTGGGCATAGACCGCGGCGATCGAGCTCGGGCTCGAGCACGAGCGCCTCGGCGACACCGCCGCGACACGACGATGAGCCGACGAGCTCGAGCACGGGCCAGGCGGCCGAGCACGAACGCCCGTCGCGGCCGCCGTCACCGGCGCCATCGCAGCGCGGACGCGGCCGGCACCTCGGGCCGGCAGAGCACCAGCTCGGGCGCGTCGGATCGCAGTAGCGCCGCGGCGTGCCGCACCCCGGCGAGCGGCTCGTTCTCGAGGTACGTCACGCCGGCGTCGATCGCCGACTCGTGCAGGCCGTGCTCGATCTCGCGCGAGGTGATCGAGCGGATCGACAGGTCGAGGCCGCGGTGGCGGCGCAGCAGCGGGCCCGACAGCAGCGTCATGACCGGCAGCGCCGTCGGGATCACGCCGAGGCGCAGCCGTCCCGCGAGGCCCTCGCGCATCGCGACGACGTCCATCCGCATCCCGTCGGTGTCGGCGAGGATCCGGTGCGCCCAGCGAGAGCGTGCGCTCGCCCTCGGGCGTCAGGCCCTCGTAGCGGTGCCCGCGCGCGCACGAGCGCGACCCCCAGTTCCTCCTCCAGCCGCCGGATCCCGTTCGACAGCGTCGGCTGGGTCACGTGGCAGGCCTCCGCGGCCCGGCCGAAGTGCCCCTCGCGGGCGACCGCGGCCAGGTACTGGAGGTGCTGGATCAGCATGCCGACAGCTTCCCAGCCGCCGGCGACGCCCCGGCCCGCTGACGCTCAGCTCACGCGGACCGGCGCGACCCGCGTGCGGGCGACCTCGCGCCGCCCCCACCGCGCCGCCTCCGCGTAGTCCATGAGCCGGTCGAAGTACGACCGCAGCGGCGCCGGCGTGATGCCGCGCGGCTCGAGGATCGCCCGCGCCCGGGCGTCGTCGAAGCGCACGCGCATCTCGAAGTACGAGAAGTAGACCTCGTTGGAGGCCAGCATTCGCCGGGCGCTCGCGGGCGCGCGCTTGTCGACGATCTTGCCGATCACCGCCCGGTACACCCACGGAGGGACGATCCGCGGCTGGCGCGCGCTGAAGCGCTCGCCCGCCAGGCGCACGATCTCGCCGACCGTCGACGCGCTCGCGCCCGCGACGACGTGGAGCGTCTGGCCCGCCGCCTCGGGCGCCTGGGCCAGCGCGTGGACCGCGTCGGCGACGTAGTCGACCGGCACGACGTCGACCGGCGAGCGCTTGCGGGCCGGGACGACCGGGATGACCCCCGCCTCGAACGCGCGCAGGGGCGTGTACAGGACGTTGAACGCGGCGGTCCAGCCCGTGCGGTGGTCGCCGACGATGATGCTCGGCCGCACGATCGTGATCTCCATCTCGTCCCGGTGGGCGGCGACGAGGCATTCGGCCTCATGTTTCGTGCGCTCGTACGCGTTGCGGAAGCGCCCGCCGCCGGGATCGTCCTCGTAGACCGTGCCCCGGCGGTCGCCCGCGACGTAGGCGGTCGAGACGTAGGTGAAGCGCTCGAGGCCCGGGCACGCCGCGGCGAACTCGAGCATCTGCCGCGTGCCCTCGACGTTGATGGTCCGCGACTCCTCGAGCGAGAGGTCGAACGCGACCGAGGCGGCCCCGTGCACGATCACCCCGATCTGCTCGGCCAGCGACGCCCAGCGGTCGCCGAGGCCGAGGTGCGGGAGCGTGATGTCGCCCGCCACGGCCGTCACGCGGTCGGCGTACTCGTCCGCGTCGCCGCAGGAGGTCTCGAGCGTCGCGCGCAGCCGGGCGGCGGCCTGCTCGTCGTCCTCGGCGCGCACGAGCGCGACCACGTGGCGGTCGCCGCGCTCGAGGAAGCGCGCGAGGACCTCCATGCCGACGAAGCCGGTGGCTCCGGTCAGCAGCAGCGCGCCCTCCGGGACCGGGGGCGAGAACGGGTGGGACAAGGGGATCGGGAACTCCTGCGGTCGAGTGCGAGCGCTCACGGTGGCGGGCGCGCCCCGCGGACGCAATGGCGCGCGGGCGAACCTTCACGGAAGCTAACCCGACGCCCGGTCCAGGTAACGCGATTGCGTCGCCCGGGCGCTCAGAGGTAGTTCAGCGGGTTCGTGACCGCACCGTTGATGCGCACCTCGAAGTGCAGGTGCGCGCCGAAGCACAGGCCGGTGCAGCCGCTGTAGCCGATGACCTGGCCCTGGCTGACGCTCGCCCCGAGCGAGGTCGCGAACCGTGACTGGTGCGCGTAGCAGGTCGACAGGGTCGCGGTGTGCGACACGCACGTGTAGTTGCCGTAGCCGCCCGAGGCGCCGACCGACTGCATGAGCGTGACCTTGCCCGCCGCCGCGGCGCGGATCGGGGTCCCGCTCGGCACGCCGATGTCGATGCCCGGATGGCACGCCTCCCAGGCGCGGCGCTCGCAGAAGGGCGAGGTGATCGGGCCGTTGACCGGCCAGATCATGCTGCCGTCGCCGTGCTTGATCGCGCCCGCCGGCAGCGTCCCGGAGGCCGCCTGCAGCGTCGCCTGGATCTTCGCCTGCTCGGCCTTGAGCCCCGACAGCGCGCCCTCGAGATGCGCACGCTCGGTGCGGACGGACGCCAGCGCGCGCTGCTTGTCGGAGCGGGTGCCGTTCAGCCCGACGCGCGTGTCGACGAGGCTCTGCTTGAAGTTCGCGATCTGGTTGCGGTTGGAGAGGACGATCGCGGTGACCTTGCGCTGGCGCTTCTCGAAGCGCTGCAGCCGCGCCTCGGTGGCCGTCGCGTCGGCCCGGGCGCTCCGCACGAGCGTGATGATCCGCTGGTCCTGCTGGGAGACGCGCTGCATGAACTCGCCGCGCTCGAGCAGCTCCGCGAAGCCGTTCGAGTTGAGGATGACGGTGACGATGTCGGGCGCATCGGCCTGGTAGAGCTCGACGAGCCGCTGGGCGAGGGCCGCCCGCGCCTCGGCCAGGCGCTTGCGCAGGCGGACGAGGCGGCGGCGCTCGGAGCGCAGCTGGCTCTGGAGCCGGGTCAGCTCGGCGCGCTTGTGGTCGAGATCGGCCTGCACCTCGGCCTGGCGCGCCTCCAGCCGGCCGATGCGCGCCTGCAGCGAGCCGATCTTGCGGTTGTAGGTCGTGATCTGGCTCGTGAGGACGCGCTCTGTCCCCTTGCGCTTGCCGATCTTGCCCTGCGTGGCCTGGATCTTCTTCTGGATGTCGCCGAGCTTTCCGCGCGGCGAAGACGCTCCGTTGGAGGACAGCGGCAGCAGCGCCCAGAGGGCGAGCGGCAGCGCCACTGTCGCGATCAGCACCCTGAACCTCATCGCGGCGGGCGATGCTAGCGACCCGCGCGGCGTCGTTTGGCAAGATCTGTTCCATGCCGCGTCCCACGTCGTTCGGTCGTGACCCCGGGCTCCAGGCCCGGATGCTGCTCACGTTCTTCCTTCTCGGCCTCGTCTACGTGGTGCTGATCGCGGTCGCGATCGCCTCGAAGGCGTCGATCGGGATCCTCATCATCGCGGCGGTTTTCGCGCTACAGGTCTTCGCCTCGGACAAGATCGCGATGCGCGCCATGGGCGTGCGCGAGGTCTCGCCGCAGGAGGCGCCCGAGCTCCACGCGATGATCGAGCGCCTCTGCATCCAGGCCGACCTGCCCAAGCCGAAGGTCGCCGTGATGCAGTCCTCGATGCCCAACGCGTTCGCGATGGGCCGCTCGCCGAAGTCGGCGACGGTGTGCGCGACGACGGGGATCATGGAGCTGCTCTCCCCCGCCGAGCTCGAGGGCGTGATGGCCCACGAGCTCACCCACGTCATCAACCGCGACGTGATCATCATGACCCTGGCGAGCTTCTTCGCCTCGATCGCGTCGATGATCGTGCAGTTCGGGTTCTTCTTCGGGGGCGGCGGCGACAGCGACGACGACGACGGCCCGGGGTTCCTGGTCGTCCTGCTGGTCGCGCTGGCCGTCTACATCATCTCGTTCTTCCTCATGCAGGCCCTGTCGCGCTACCGCGAGTTCGCCGCCGACCGCGGCGCGGCGGTCCTGACCGGCCGGCCGAGCGCGCTCGCCTCGGCGCTGATGAAGATCAGCGGCACGATGGAGCGCATCCCGCAGAGCGACCTGCGCGCGCACGCCGAGATGAACGCCTTCTACATCTTCCCGGCGAGCGCGAAGAAGTCGCTCTTCAACCTCTTCTCGACCCACCCGCCGCTCGAGAAGCGCCTCGCCGCGCTCCAGCGCCTCGAGGGCCAGCTGCAGGGCACGCGGTAGGCCGTGGGCTTCCTCGACGCGCTGCTCGGGCGGCGCAAGGTCAAGGGCCCGGCGCCCGACCGCCTGTTCGCGATCACGACGGCCTACGTCGACCTCGAGACCCAGCAGGGCATCAAGACCCGCGGCAAGGCGGCGATCGTCTTCCAGCCGCTGGGCACGAGCGACTTCCAGTCGATCGTGTCCGAGATGGAGGAGGTCCTGAAGGGCACGGGCGAGGAGATCGGCTCCTCGGTCACGACCTCCGACGACGAGTTCGGCTACCGCTGGATGATCGTCCAGGACTCCGACCTCGAGGACCTCGCGGTCGGCATCAACGCGGTCAGCGACGCCCTCGCCGTCGGCGGCTACAGCGAGCGCGTGCTGTGCGCCGTCTTCGCGTTCGAGGACACGACGAAGCAGCCGATCTACTTCATCTACAACTACAAGCGCGGCGCCTGGTACCCGTTCGTGCCGGCGCGCGGCGGCCAGCAGCGCAACAACGAGCGCGAGCTGCAGATCAAGGCGCAGGTCGGCGAGAGCTTCCCGGTCGAGCCCGAGCTCGAGCGCTGGTTCCCCCTCTGGGGCATCCCGATCTAGGCCGTCTTGCCCGGCGCCCGCGGGCGCGGATAGGGTCGCGCGAAGCGACCGACGGGGTGGGCCGTGCTCGAGGACACGCTGGCGCTCGACGGCGAATTCGCCGGGGAGCTGATCGGACCCGACCATGCGGCGTACGACCGCGCCCGGCGCGTCTGGAACGGGACGGTCGACCGCCGGCCGGCGCTGATCGCGCGCTGCGGCGGCCCCGGCGACGTCGCGAGCGCCCTCGCGTTCGCCCGCGAGCGCGGCCTGCCGGTCGCCGTCCGCGGCGGCGGCCACAACGTCTCGGGCAACGCGGTGTGCGACGACGGCATCGTGATCGACCTGTCGGGGATGAAGGCGATCTCGGTCGACCCCGAGCAGCGGATCGCGCGCGTCGGGCCGGGCGTGGTGCTCGGCGAGATCGACGCCGCCACGCAGCGGATCGGCCTCGCGACGCCGACGGGCAACGTCTCGAAGACCGGTATCGCGGGCCTGACGCTCGGCGGCGGCCTGGGCTGGATCGCGCGCCTCCACGGGCCGGCGTGCGACAACCTGCTCGCGGCCGAGGTCGTCACCGCGGACGGCGCGGTCGTGCGCGCGAGCGAGGACGAGAACCCCGACCTGCTCTGGGGCCTGCGCGGCGGCGGCGGCAACTTCGGCGTCGTGACCGCGTTCGAGTACCGCCTGCACCCCGTCGGGCCGCAGATCATCGCGGGCGGCGTCGTCCACGCGTTCGCCGACGCGCCACGCGTGTTCCGCTTCTTCGCCGACTACGTCGCCGACGCGCCCGACGCGCTGTCGGTCGTCGCCTCGACGTTCCGCGCGACGCCCCCGATGCCCGTCCCGGCCGAGTTCCACGGCGAGCTCGTGACGGTCCTCGCGGTCTGTTGGGCGGGCGACCTCGACGAGGGCCGGCGCGTGCTCGCGCCGCTGCGCCGCTTCGGCGACCCGCTCGCCGATCTCGTCACGCCGATGCCGTATACCGGACTCCAGACCGGGTCGGACGCCTCGTACCCCGACGGGCGGCGCAACTACTGGAAGTCGCACTACGTCGACGAGATCTCCGACGACCTGATCGCCCGGCTCATGGAGCACGGGCCGCGGATGACCTCGCCGCTGTCGTCGTTCTACTTCCAGCACCTCGGCGGCGCGATCGCCCGTCCCGGGCCGGACACCGCCGCCTTCGGCCACCGCGACGGCGTCTTCGACTTCACGATCCTGACCGTGTGGGAGGACCCGGCCGAGGACGACGGCCACATCGCCTGGGCGCGGGCGTTCCACGCCGCGATGCAGCCGTCCGCGACGGGCGTCTACGTCAACAACCTCGGGGTCGAGGGCGCCGACCGCGTCCGGGCCGCCTACGCGCCGGAGACGTACGCCCGGCTCGTGGCCCTGAAGGACCGCTACGACCCCGACAACGTGTTCCGCCTGAACCAGAACGTCGTGCCGAGCGGCGGCTGAGCGGGCCGCCCGTCAGAAGCGGTCGATCCGCTCGTCCTCGGCCACCCGGCCGAGCAGCTCGACGAGCGTCTGCACCTCGGCGTCGTCGAGCGCGCCGAGCAGCTCGCGGGCGCTCTCGGTGACGAGGCGCCGGGCGCGGCGCAGGGTCTGCGTGCCCTCCTCGGTGAGGCCCACGGCGTAGCGGCGGCGGTCGCGCTCGTCGCGCCGGCGCGCGACGAGGCCCAGGCGCTCGAGCTCGTCGATCGCCCCCACGAGGCCGCTCGGGTCAAGGCCCATGTTGCCGCCGAGCTCCTGCTGCGAGGCGCCGTCCGCGAGCGCGACGGCGTTCAGGACGGCGAAGTGCTTGGGGCGCAGGCCGAGCGAGCGCATGCGCTCCGTGAAGCGGGCCGACTGGGCCCGGCCGACGAGCGCCAGGAGGTAGGCCGCGCGGGCGTGCGCGGGGGCACCGGCGGGGATCGGGGACGGCACGAGCCGGATTGTACTCGCTGACACGTCCATTTGCTGAGTTAGTCATCCATTGATACAGTCATGGAATGACCGTCCCACCGCGCTTCCCCGATCCGGCCCCCGCACTGCGGGCGTCGGACGCCGACCGCGAGCGGGTCGCCGAGGCGCTGCGGCGCCACCACGTCGACGGCCGGCTCGACACCGACGAGCTCCAGGAGCGGCTCGGCCGCTGCTACGCCGCGCGCACGACCGCCGAGCTCGCGCCGCTGCTCGCCGACCTCCCCGCCGACGAGCGGTCCCGGGCGTCGCGCCGCGCCGCGCCGTGGTTCCCCGCGCCGCCGTTCCTGCTCGTGGCGGTCGTCGTCCTCACCCTGGCGACCGTCGGCGCCGTCGCCCACGGCCACCCCGGGCCGCTGCCGTTCCTCGCGTTCTTCCTGCTCGTGCGGTTCGTCGTGTGGGGCGGGCCGCGCCGGCACCGGACCGCGTGGGGCCCGCGTGTCCCGTAGCCCCGCGCTGCTCACGGCCCAGCGCGCCGTCGCGATCGTCGTGATGGCCGCGGCGGGGACGCTCCTGCGCAAGGTCCTCCTCCCGCCGGGCGCGGCGCCGGCCTGAGATGCGCCGGGGCCGGCGGATCGCTCCGCCGGCCCCGGGCCTGCTGGTGGAGTGGTTTGCCGGCTACGCGCGGCGGGCGAGCGCGTAGATCGTGCCGTGGCCGACCTGGCCGGCGGCGACGAGGTTCCGGTTGGCGGAGAGCGTCAGGCGGGCCGAGCGCTTGCCGACGTAGTCGCTGTCCGCGCGGGGGCCGATCTGGCCGCCGTTGTCGATCGCGAAGGTGACGAGCACGAAGCCCTTCGGGGCGCTGACGATCGTCGTGAGCTTCTCGTTGCGGCCGACCTCGGCCTTGACGACGACGATGCGGTAGTTGGCCTTGAGCTTCTTGTTCGCGGGCTCGCGGTAGCCCGGGAAGTCGACCGGGATGGTCGCGCCCGGCGTGATGACGGCGGCCTTCTCGACCGACGCGGCCGAGGCGGAGCCGGCGAGGGCGGCGGAGCCCGCGACGGCGGTCAGGGCGACGAGGGAGACGGTGCGGCGGAGGGTGCTGGAGAGGGACATCGTTGCTCCTGTGGAGAGGCGGTGGAGTGGTGTAGTTGATGAAACAACTACTTCGCCCGCCTGTCATACGTGCCCGCCCCCAGGGCCCCGTGCGGCTATCTCGCCCCGGCCGGTGCGGCTACGCGCCCGGGCTCGACAGCGCGTCAGCCCGCGCCGCGGTCACGGGCTCGCGCCGGGCGGCCGCCGACTCGACCGCGCACATCGCGCCGAGCAGGATCGTGATCGCCGCCTCGAGCGTCCACGCCGGCCACGCGGCGCCGACGACGTAGAGCAGGAGCAGCGCGGCGGCGGTGACGAGCTTCTCCCACCCCACCGACCCGACCATGCGCAGCCGGAACGCGACGTGACCGACGAGGTAGAGCGCGACGCCGCCGCAGAGCGCGAGCCGGGTCGCCGCATCGAGCTCGTGCGCGACGTCGTGGACGGCGAGCTTCACACCCACGGCGAACACGATGATCCCGGCGACGAGCACGAGGTGCAGGTAGCTGTAGGCGTCCGCGGCGGCGAGGACCGGGTCGTGATGGGTCCGCAGCCGCGCCTCGGCGACCGCGGCGAAGCGGTCGAAGTACGTCCACCACAGCGCGACGGTGATGAACAGGCCGAGGGTCACGCCCGCGACGAGCCGCGCGTCGAACGCCTCCTCGCTCGCCCCGACGCCGATCGCGACGATCGACTCGCCGAGGCAGATGATGATGAAGAGGCTGTAGCGCTCGGCGAAGTGCGCGACCGCGACGCGCTGGAGGCCGCGCAGGCGCTCGCGGGTCAGCCAGGCGGGGCCGGCGTAGTCGATGAGGGCGGCGAGGGTCCACAGCACGACCTGGGCGGTGCCGCCCACGATCGCGCCCGCGACGAGCAGCGCCATGCCGATGAGCACGGTGATCCCGAAGCCCGCGATCGCCGCCCACGACGCGTTCCCGCGCCGCGAGGCGTCGGCGTAGAGGGCGAGGTGGAGCAGGCGCACGCCGACGTAGGCGACGGCGAAGGCGGGCGCGTCGTCGCCGTAGGCGTGCGGGAGCGCGAGGCCGGCGACGAACGCCAACGCCATCGCCAGGAGCAGCACGAGCCGCAGCGTCGGCGCGCCGGTGTCCTGGGCGTTCGCGGCCCAGACGAAGGCCGACCATGACCACCACACGAGCGCGAGGACGAGCATCGAGCGCCCGAGCCCGGCCCACGTCAGGTCGCTCGCGAGCAGTTCGGTGACCTGGGTGATCGCGAAGACGAAGACGAGGTCCCACAGGAGCTCGACGGGGCTCGTGCGCCGTTCCTCGGCGATGGGTGCGGTGGCCACGCGGGAAACGCTACGCGACCGGTCGGCTCAGCTCGTGAGCGCGGCCTCGAGCAGCCGGCCCGCGGCGAGGACGAGGCCGTCGGCGCCCGGCGGCCCGACGAGCGAGGCGGAGGCGGGCAGCCCGAGCTCGGCCGCCCCGCACGGCAGCGCGAGGACGGGCGCGCCGACGACGCTCCACGGGAACGTCAGCCGGATCGCCTGCTCGCGCAGGGCGAGGTCGCCGACGCCGGACGGCGGCGCGACGGTCTCGAGCGTCGGCGCGAGGACGAGGTCGACGTCCGCGGTCAGCGCGGCGATCTGCTCGCGGTAGCGGTCGCGCTCGGCCCGGGCGGCCTCGACCTCGGCGTCCGTGAGGGCCAGCGCGCGCCTCGAGCTTCGTCGCGACGTTCTCGCCGTAGAGCTCGCGCTGCTCGCGGAACATGGTCTCGTGGACCTCGACGGCCTCGCGCGAGAACATCGGGTAGATCGTGCCGGGAAGCGGGAGGTCGAGCGCGACGCGGTTCGGGAAGGCCGCGGCCGCGGCCTCGACGCGCTCGCGTACGAGCGGGTCGGCGTGCGCCGTCCACGCGACCCCGAGGCGCAGGTCGGCGAGGTCGTCGACCGTCGGGATCTCCGTCGCGGGCGCGAGCGCGGCCATCATGCGCACGCAGCCGTCGACGTCGCGGGCCATCGGGCCGGCGTGGTCGAAGCTCTTGGCCAGCGGGAAGCAGCCGTCGATCGGCACGAGGCCGTGGGTCGGCTTGAAGCCGGTGATCCCGCAGCACGCGGCGGGGATGCGGATCGAGCCGGCCGAGTCGGTCCCGAGCGCCGCGTCGGCGAGGCCGGCGGCGAGCGCGGCCGCGCTCCCGCCGCTCGAGCCGCCCGCGATGCGCCCGGGCGCGATCGGGTTCGGGACCGCGCCGTAGTGCGGGTTCTCCGACGTGATCCCCCACGCGAACTCGTGGAGGTTCGCCTTCCCGACCGACGTGTAGCCCGCGGCCTCCAGCCGCGCGACGGCGGTCGCGGTCGTGTCGGGCACGTGGTCGGCGAAGACGGCCGAGCCATAGGTCGTGCGCACGCCCGCGGTGTCGAACAGATCCTTGATCGCGAGCGTCACGCCGCCGGCGGCGGGGGCGGTCTCGGTGATGAAGACCCCGGGGAGCGTCACCGCCGGAGTCCTACCATCGTCGCCATGAAGGTCGCCACCCACAGCGGGTCGTTCCACGCCGACGAGGTCTTCGCGCTGGCCGCGCTGACGCTCCTGGACCCCGCGGTCGAGATCGTCCGCACCCGCGACGCGGACGCGCTCGCGGCCGCCGACCTGCGCGTCGACGTCGGCTTCCGCGACGACCCGGCGACCGGCGACTTCGACCACCACCAGAAGGGCGGCGCGGGCGAGCGGCCCAACGGCGTGCGCTACGCGTCGTTCGGGCTCGTGTGGCGCGAGTTCGGCGGGCGGGTGTGCGACGGCGACGCGGACGTCGCCGCGCGCGTCGACCAGTCGCTCGTGCAGGGCGTCGACGCCAACGACACGGGCCAGGCCGTCGTCGCGCCGATCGTCGAGGGCGTGCGGCCGATGACGGTCAGCGGCGTGATCGGCGGCCTCAACCGCCGCTGGGACGAGGACCTGACCGCGGAGGACGAGCGCGCCCGCTTCGACGCGGCCGTGGAGCTCGCCCGCGGGATCGTCGAGCGCGAGATCGCGTCCGCGGCCGCCGGCCAGCGCGCGGTCCGCATCGTCGAGGCGGCCGTCGGCCGCGCCCGCGACCCGCGCGTGATCGAGCTCGAGCGCGACGTCCCGTGGAAGGAGGTCGTGGTGACCCAGGCCCCCGACGCGCTGTTCGTCGTCTACCCCAAGCGCCAGGGCTGGGGCCTCGAGGCGGTCCCGCGCGAGCTCGGCTCGTTCACGAACCGCCGCGACCTCCCCGAGGCCTGGGCCGGCCTCGACGGCCCCGACCTCGCCCGGCTGACGGGCGTGCAGGACGCCCTGTTCGCCCACGCGAAGCGCTTCCTGGCGGTCGCGCGGTCGCGGGAGGGGATCGCGGCGCTGGCGGAGCAGGCGCTGGCGGAGTAGTCGCGGTCTCGGGCTCAGGTCGGGCGTCGGTGGCGCCTTGTGCGGGCGTGGCCGGCTCACGCGGCGCCTTGGAACCGACGCCCCGAGGGGATGGGAGCGGTCGCCCGGGCGGTTCGAATCGAGATGCGCATTTGCCGCCATATACGGGGCAAATCCGCTGTTGACATGCGAACGGCCAAGCGCGCCGATTCTCCGCCGTCGACGCCCGCCCCCTCCCCCTTCGCCGCCTCGGTTCCGAAGCGCCGGCACCATCGCCGAACGCCCGAGCATGGCGCCACGGGCCACCAGACGAAGTCCCCTCACCACCCCCACGTCCCCGCCGCCCCCTTGAACGGGCCGACGAGGTCGGACGTGATCCAGCCGCCGTAGAAGTCGCCCTCCTGCGCGACGATCCGCTCGTCGCCGAGCCAGGCGGCGTCCACGCGGCCGGGGAAGAACGCGACGTGGTCGCGCAGCGCCGCGTAGCGCTCCACCGGCGCGCGGTACGTCCACGCGGCGGCGGCGACCCGGCGCTCGCCGGCGACGACGTCGAGGTACGTCGCGCGGCCCTTCCACTCGCACACCGTCGATCGGGCCGCGGACGCGACCAGCGCGCCGTCGAGGACATCGTCGGGCGGGACGTAGACGGTCGGCGGGTGGCTCGTCTCGAGGACGCGCAGCGCCGCGGTCGAGTCGGCGACCACGACCCCGTCCACGACGACCCGGACGCGCCGGTCGCACGGGACGAGGGCGGGCGGCCGCGGGTAGTCCCAGACGCGCTCCATCGCCCGGGATACGCGGCGGGCGCCGCCAACGGATGAGCGCCGTCAGCCGCCGGAGTCCAGCCGCGCGCGGCGCTGCAAGTCGTATAGGTCGGCCTTCGAGCGCACGTAGCGCATCGACGCCTCGGGCCGCGGCTCGTAGTCCCACGCCGTGTGGCGCCCGCGGTTCAGCGCGGGCACGACGACCCGGCGCTCGGCCTGGCCGGCGAGCACCGCCGCCTCCAGCGCACCGAGGTCCCAGCGGCGGTCGGCCTCCGCGCCCAGCGCCCCGACCCGCCCGCCGTCGGCGGCCAGGTTCACGCGCTCGGCCGGATCGTCGGCGAGGTCGAACACGAGGTCCGGGTCCCCCGGGCAGCGGATGAGCTTCTCGCTGCCCGCGCGGACCATGACCATCGGCGCCGCGACGCCCTCGGCGAGGTACTCCGCCACGACCGGCGCCCCACGCCCGCCCGTGCCGCGCAGCACCGGCGCGAGGCTCACACCGTCGGACTCCGGCGGTGCCGACTCGAGGCCCGCGAGGTCGAGCAGCGTCGGGGCGAGGTCGAGCAGCGAGACCGGCTCGGCCACCCGCGACCCGGCGACGCCGGCCAGGTCGCCCGGGGTGCGAATGAGCAGCGGCACCCGGGCCGCGTCCTCGAAGAAGGCCATCTTGTACCAGAGGCCCCGCTCGCCGAGCATCTCGCCGTGGTCGGCGGTGAAGACCACGATCGTCTCGTCGTCGAGGCCCGCCTCGGCCAGCGCGCCGAGCACCTGGCCGATGCGGTCGTCGACGTAGGAGATCGCCGCGAAGTACGCGTGGCGCGCGCGGCGGATCTGCTCGTCGGTCAGGCCGGCGGCGTCCGTCCGGCACATGTCGCGCAGCCGCCGGCTGTGCGGGTCGGCCTCGTCGTAGGGGATCGCCGGGACGTCCGGGAGCGCGATCGCGTCGGGGTCGTAGCGGTCCCACCAGCGCGCCGGGAGCTCCCACGGGTCGTGCGGGCTCGTGAAGGAGGCGACGAGGAAGAACGGCTCGTCCGGGCGCAGGCGCGCGTGGTCGAAGATCGCGCGGACGCTGTGGAAGCAGACCTCGTCGTCGTAGTCGACCTGCATCGACGCGGCGCTCACGCCCGGCCGCAGGACGCTCTCCATCGTGTGGTACCAGGGCAGCCGCTCGTCGACCGGCGCGCGCCAGTCCGGCGTCCAGTCCAGGCCCGCGGGATAGACGTCCGGGGTCAGGCGCTCCTCGAAGCCGTGCAGCTGGTCGGGCCCGACGAAGTGCATCTTCCCGGCGAGCGCGGTCGCGTAGCCCGCGGCGCGCAGGCGGTGGGTCACCGTCGGCAGCGACGCCCGCAGCTCGGCGGCGTTGTCGTACACGCCCGTGCGCGAGGGCAGGAGGCCCGTCAGCAGCGAGGCCCGCGACGGCGCGCACAGCGGCGAGGCGCAGTACGCGGCGTCGAAGGTCACGCCGTCGCGGGCGAGCGCGGTCAGGTTCGGCGCCTGGACGACGTCGTGGCCGTACGCCGGCAGCCACGACGCCGCCAGCTGGTCGACCATGATGAGCAGGACGCTGGGCGGCCGCTCGCTCATCGCCGCGGCGCCACCAGGGCACCGTCCGGCGCGCGGTCCTCGAGGACCGCGGTGAGCACCGCCGCGACGCGGCGCTGCAGCTCGGCGTCCGCCTCCGCGCTCGCGTACGCCGCGTGCGGGGTGACGACGAGGTTCGGCGCCCGCGGCGCGGGCGCCTCGGCCGTCGGCGGCTCGACCTCGAGCACGTCGAGCGCGACGCCGCCGAGCCGGCCCTCGTCCAGCGCGGCGAGCAGCGCGTCCGTGTCGGCCAGCGCGGCCCGCGCGGTGTTCACGACCAGCGCGCCCGCCGGCAGCCGGGCGATCTGCGCCGCGCCGAGCAGCCCGCGCGTCGCGGGCAGCAGCGGCGCGTGGAGCGAGACCACGTCCGACGACGCCAGGAGCTCGTCGAGCGCCATCGGCTTCACGCCGGCGGCGGCGATCACGTGGTCCGCGACGCCCGGGTCGCTCGCGCGGACGTCGAAGCCGAGCGTCAGCGCCCGGGCCGCCACCGCGGCGCCGATGCGGCCGAAGCCGATCACGCCGAAGCGGGTGCCGCGGATCCGCCGCAGCGGGCCGGCGCCCTCGGCGTCCCAGTGGCCGGCGCGCACCCGCCGGTCGAGCTCGACGATCCCGCGCATCAGCGCGAGGGCCAGCGCCAGCGCGGTGTCGGCCATCTCCTCCACGCAGTAGTCCGGCACGTGGCAGACCCACACCCCGCCGTGGTCGCGGGCCGCGTCGAGGTCGATGTGGTCGAAGCCGACGCTCGGCGTCAGCACCACGCGCAGGCCGGGGAGCGCGGCGAGCTCCGCCGCGCCGATCCGGTGCTCCCACGCGACCACGCCGACGACGTCGTCGCCCTCGAGCCCGCCGTCGAGCGGCGCCACCGTCACTCCGGTGGCGCCGAGCGCGGCGGCGAGCGCCTCGAGGTCGATCGACGTGTCGGCCAGGACCCGTCGCGTCGCGACGCCCGCCCGGGTCAAGAGGCGGGCGCCGTGACGTTGCCGAGCGCGACCTCGATGCTCGGGGTGTTCGCCAGGAGCTTGCGGGTGTAGTCCGCGGAGGGCGACGTGAAGATGTGCTCCGTCGTCCCCTGCTCCACGATCCGCCCGTCGGTCATCACGATCACGCGGTCGGCGATCGTCCGGATGAGCGCCAGGTCGTGGGTGATGAACAGCAGGCTCAGGCCCATCTGCTCGCGCAGCTTGCCGAGCAGCTCGATGATCGCCGCCTGGACCGAGACGTCCAGCGCGGAGGTCACCTCGTCGCACACGAGCAGCTTCGGGTCCGCCGCGAGCGCGCGGGCGATCGCGACGCGCTGGCGCTCGCCGCCCGAGAGCTGGTCGGGGAACCGGTTCGCCGCGCTCGAGGAGAGCGCGACGCGCTCGAGGCACTCGGACACCCGGCGCCCGACGTCGCGGCGGCCGCCGCCGAACAGCGCGAGCTGGCGGGCGATCGACTGGCCGACGGTCCGCCGCGGGTTCAGCGACGCGTACGGGTTCTGGAACACGTACTGGATCTCGCGCCGCGCCTGGTTGGAGCGGGAGCGGGCGGCCTCGGGGAGCACGTCGTCGCCGAGGCGCATCTTGCCCGTGTAGTCCTTGTGCAGGCCCGAGACGCACCGCGCGAGCGTCGTCTTGCCGCTGCCCGACTCGCCGACGAGCGCGAGGCACTCGTTGTGGTGGACCTCGAGGTCGATGTCGAACAGCGTGTGCCGGGCGCCGTAGTGCGCGTCGAGCGACTGGATGGCGAGCACGACGTTCTCGCCGATCGTGTGCGCGTCGGCCTGGCCCGCGCCCTCGGGCGGGGCCTCCTTGGCGACCTCGTCGATGTGGTAGCAGCGGACCTGGTGGGCGGCGCCGAGGTCGGTCACCGGCGGGAACGCCTTGCGGCAGTCGTCCTGGGCGAACTCGCACCGCGGGTGGAAGTAGCACCCCTCCGGACGGCTGCCCGGCAGCGCGGCGTGGCCGGGGATGCCCACCACCGTGCGCTTGCCCGCGATGTCGGGCACGGCGCGTAGGAGCCGGCGCGTGTACGGGTGGCGCGGCGCCGAGAACATCCGCTCGCGCGGGCCGGTCTCGACGATCCGCCCGGCGTACATCACCGCGACGCGGTCGGCGAGCTCGGCCACGACCGCCAGGTCGTGGCTGACGTACAGCGCCGCGACCTGGTGGCTGCGGCACAGGTCGCGCACCGTCTCGAGCACGCGGGCCTGGGTCGTCACGTCGAGGCCCGTCGTCGGCTCGTCGCAGACGATGACCCGCGGCCGGTTGGCGAACGCCATCGCGATCGCGACGCGCTGCTGCTGGCCGCCCGACAGCTGGTGCGGGTAGCGCTTGAGGAACACGTCGTCGCTCGGGAGCGCGACCTCCTCGAGCGCCTCGCGCAGCCGCGCCGTGCGCTGCTCGGCGGTCATCGAGGTCGAGTGCGCCTCGAGGATCTCCTCGAGCTGCGTCGAGATCCGCAGCGCCGGGTTCAGCGACGTGCCCGGGTCCTGCGGGATGTACGAGACCGTCCCGCCCCGCAGCCGGCGCAGATCGCCCTGGCTGAGCGACGAGAGGTCGCGGCCGTCGATCGTGATCGTGCCGCCGCCGACGCGCCCGCCGCTGCGGACGTGGCCGAGCAGCGCCATGCCGACGGTCGTCTTCCCGGAGCCCGACTCGCCGACGAGCCCGAGCACCTCGCCCGGGTAGATCTCGAGGGCGATCTCGTCGACGACGTCGATGTCGGTCCCGGTGAGCTCGATCTTCAGGTCCGTGACGTCCACCGACGCCGGCCGACCGGTCTCCACAGCGCTCATGACTTGCCTCCGCGGTCCAGGCCGATCGCGGCCCGCGCGACGCCGTCGGTGATGAGGTTGGTGCCGACCGTCAGCAGACCGATGGCGATGACGGGGAGGAACACCGCCCACGGCTGGACGGAGATCGACAGGCGGTTCTCGTTGATCATCAGGCCCCAGTCGGCGGTCGGCGGCTGCAGGCCGACGCCGATGAAGCTCACGGCGGCCACGAGCGCGATCGAGTACGTCATGCGCAGCCCGATCTCGACGAGCAGCGGGCTCGTCACGTTCGGCAGCAGCTCGCCGGCGACGATCCGCCAGCGCTTCTCGCCGACGACCTCGGCGGCCTTGATGAAGTCGCGCTCGACGACCTCCTGACCGGCGCCGCGCATGACGCGCGCCACACGCGGCGCGTGCGTGAAGCCGACGGTCAGGACGATCAGCCACAGCTTCGGCCCGACCGCCGACACGGCGAGCAGGACGAAGATGATCGCCGGGAACGACAGCAGCACGTCGTTGCCGCGCATGAGGACGTCGTCCAGCCAGTTGCGCGAGTAGGCGGCGACGAGCCCGACGCCGGTGCCCACGACGATGCCGAGGGCCGTCGCCGCGGCCGACATCCAGAGGACGGTCAGGCCGCCGTAGAGCCAGCGGCTGAAGACGTCGCGCCCGAGGGCGTCGGCACCGAACAGGGCCGTCGACGACGGGGCGCTGTTCGGCACGGCGACGAACTCGGTCGGGGAGTGCGGCGCGACGAACCGGCCGAAGACGGCGATCAGGACCATGAGGATCACGATCCCGAGCCCGATGCGCGTCCGCGTGAGCCCGAGCGGCGCGGCGCATGATCCACAGCCACTGGTGGCCGCGGAGCTCCTCGTCGACCGGCGCGTGACCCTCGATCGCACCCTCGAGACCGAGGTCGACAGCGGTGTCGACGGTCTGGTCGGTACTCATCGTCCCGCCGTCCTCAGTCGCGGGGTGACGAGGATCGTGGCGAGGTCCGCCGCGAGGTTCAGGAACACGTAGACCGCAGCCGCGAGCATCGTCACGCTCTGGACGACCGGCATGTCGCGGTTGTCGACGGCGTCGACGAGCGACGCGCCGATGCCGGGGTACTGGAAGACGAACTCGACGATGACGATTCCGCCGGCCATCCACGCGAGCTCGAGGGCCGTGACCTGGATCGCCGGGACGATCGCGTTCGGCACGGCATGGCGCCAGATCACCTGCCGTTCAGGCAATCCCTTGAGCCGCGCCATCGTCACGTACTCGCTCTCGAGGACCTCGATCATCGAGCCGCGCATGATGCGGCTGACGTAGGGCACCACCGCGATGATCAGGGTGGCGGCCGGGAGCACCACCACCTGCGGGTCCTCCCACGCCTTCTCGCCCGGGGCGAGCAGCGACACGGCCGGGAACCAGTGGAACAGGCCGGTCGCGAAGATCAGGATCAGGCCCATGCCGATCACGAACTCGGGCAGCGCCGCGAGGACGAGCGTGACATTCGAGGTCACGTGATCCGCGGGCTTGTCGCGCTTCATCGCGGTCCACACGCCCATGAGGATCGACAGCGGGATCGCGATGATCGACGCGACGAAGACGAGGAACGCCGAGTTCGCGACGCGATCCGAGAGCAGCTGCGTGACCGGCTGCTGCGTCGCCGCCGAGTCCCCGAAGTCGAAGGTCAGGATCCCCTTCAGCCACTGCGTGTACTGCGTCACGAGCGAGTCGTTGAGGTGCAGCTGCTCGCGCAGCGCGGCGACGCGGGCGGGCGTGGCCTCCTTGCCGAGGATCGCGGTGGCGGCGTCGCCCGGAAGCGCGATCACCGCCGCGAAGATCACGAGCGAGACGAGCCAGAGCGTGAGGATGCCCAGGCCGATGCGCTTGAGGATTTGCTTAGACGACACGGGGCGCCTCCGGGCTGTCCGGGGGCGATGGGGCGTGCTGCATGGGTGGCTCCCCTCCTTCGTGGGCGAGCTCTGAGGCGATGAGGTCCTTCGACAGGCGCAGGTGGTCGGCGACGAGGTCGGGCGTCGCCGGGTCGCGGCGCTCGAAGGCCTCGAGCAGCCGGTCGTGATCCGTCACATACGTCGACATCGGGTAGTCCGGGTGGTGGCGGAGGAGCATCCGCGTCTCGGCCGCGAGCGTCTCGTGGGCGCGCATCAGCCGTGGGCTTCCGGCCAGGTCGACGAGCTCCTGGTGGAAGCGGATGTCGGCGTCGATCATCGGGTCGCTGACGTGATCCGTCTCGGCGGCCGCCGCGCGCAGCGCGTCCAGCGCCGCTCGCAGGTCCGACAGGTCGGCGGGCGGCGCGGCCAGGATGCGGCGCGTCGCCCCGACCTCGATCGCCTCGCGGGCGACGTAGACGTCGAGCCGGTCGGCGAGCGACATCACCCGCACGAACGCGCCGCGGTGGGGCTCGTACTCGACGAGCCCCTCCTGGATGAGCTGGCGGATGGCCTCCCGGACCGCGCTGCGGCCGGTGCCGAGCGTGCCCGCGAGCGACACCTCGCGGAGCGCCTCGCCCTGCGGGATGCGACCCTCGATGATCGCCTCGCGCAGCTCGCGCAGGACCTGCTCGGTCATGGACGCCCGCTCGACGCTCGAGAGACGCCAGTTGTTGGCCAGCGACGCCACTGGTCTCCTCCGGTGGACTGTCGACAACCATACGATCGCCGTCTGGCGCGGGTCAAGGCGGGGTTTTGCGCCGGCCGACGGCCTCGCCGGCGGTCGGTTGACAGACAAATTCGTCCGCTTGTAGGTTTGTCGACAATGGCTGGGGATTACCGCAGTCCCCTCCGTTCCGACGCCAACGCCGGGCGGGTCGCGCTCGTCACCGGCGGCGGCACCGGGCTCGGCCGCGCGACCGCGCTCGAGCTCGCGCGCAGCGGCGCGGGCGTCGTGCTCGTCGGGCGCCGCGTCGAGTTGCTCGAGCGCACGCGCCGGGAGATCGAGGAGGCCGGCGCGGCGGCCCTCGTCGCGCCCGCCGATGTCCGGCAGCCCGAGGACGTCGAGCGCGTCGTGGACGCCGCGATCGAGCGGTTCGGCCACGTCGACGTGCTCGTCAACAACGCCGGCGGCCAGTTCACCGCGCCGGCCGAGGAGATCTCCGACAAGGGCTGGCGCGCGGTCCACCGCCTGAGCGTCGACGCCGTGTGGAGCATGACCCGCACGGTCGCGACGCGGTCGATGATCCCGCGGCGCGACGGGCTCGTCGTCTTCGTCGGCTTCAGCCCGCGGCGCGGCATCCCCGGCTACGCGCACGCCACCGCGGCCCGCGCCGCGACGGCCAACCTCGCGAACGGGCTCGCGCTCGAGTGGAGCCGGTACGGCATCCGCAGCGTCTCGGTGCTGCCCGGGATGATCGACACCGAGGGCCTGGCGGGCTACGGGGCGGACAAGGTCGAGGCCTGGACGCGCACGATCCCGCTCGGGCGCCTCGGACGACCGGAGGAGGTCGGGTCGCTCATCGCGTTCCTCGCCTCCCCCGGCGGCGCGTACGTCACCGCGACCTCGATCCTCGTGGACGGCGGCGTGGACGCCTGGGGCCAGGGCGAGCTGCCCCCGCCCGTCGCGGAGGCGGGGCCGTGAGCGCCGCGCCGGCGCCGGCCGCCGCCCGGCGCGACCTGCGCGCCCTGTTCGCGCCCGGGTCCGTCGCGGTCGTCGGCGCGTCCGCCGACCCGGTGAAGTGGGGCCACTGGATCGCCCTCGGCGCGATCCGCGCCGAGCACCGCCGCGCCGTGCACCTCGTCAACCGCCGCGGCGGGGAGATCCTCGGCCGGCCCGCGTACCGGACGATCGCCGAGATCCCCGCGCCGCCCGAGCTCGTCGTCCTCGCCGTCCCCCCCGCGGCCCTCGACGGCGCGGTCGACGACGCCCTCGCGGCCGGCGCCCGCGCGATCGTCGCGATCACCGCGGGCGCGTCGGACGGCGACGCGGGCGGCCCGCAGGACGCGGCGCTGGCGGCGCGCGTGCGCGCGGCGGGCGCCGTCCTGCTCGGGCCGAACTGCCTCGGCGTCTTCGACGCGGGCGAGGAGCTCGAGCTCGCGGCCGGGGAGCTCCCGGCCGGCTCGATCGGCCTCGTCTCCCAGAGCGGCAACATCGCGCTCGAGCTCGGGCTCCTGGCCGAGGAGGCGGGCCTCGGCTTCTCGCGCTTCGTCTCCCTCGGCAACCAGGCCGACCTCGAGGCCGTCGACCTCGTCCGCGACCTCGCCGCCCACGCCCCGACCGAGCTGATCGCCGTCTACGTCGAGGACTTCCGCGACGGGCGCGCGTTCGCCGAGGCCGCGCACGTCGCCCACCGCGCGGGCAAGCGGGTGCTCCTGCTCGCCATCGAGCGCACCGAGGCGACGGCGCGCGCCGTGCGCTCGCACACCGGCGCGCTGGCGAGCGACGGCGCCGCCATCGACGCCGCCTGCCGCGCCGCCGGGATCGAGCGCGTCCGTACGCCGCAGGAGCTCATCGACCTGGCCGAGGGCCTCCTGCGCGCGCCGCTGCCCGCGGGCCGGCGGATCGCGGTCCTCGCCGACGGCGGCGGCCACGGCGGGCTCGCGGCCGGCCTCGCCCACGCGGCCGGCCTCGATCTGCCCGTCCTGGGCCCGGCCACGGTCGCCGAGCTGCGCCTCCGCCTGCCCGCGAGCGCGGCCGCGGCCAACCCGGTCGACCTGGCCGGCGGCGGCGAGCAGGACATCCGCACGTTCGACCACGCCGCCCGCACGCTGCTCGCCTGCGGCGAGATCGACGCGCTCCTGCTGTCCGGCTACTTCGGCGGCTACAGCGAGTACGGCGACGCGATGAGCCGCGCCGAGGTCTCGGTCGCCGAGGCGCTCGGCGACGCCGTGCGCGCGACGGGCCGCCCGCTCATCGTCCACTCGATGTACGCCGACACGCCGGGCGTCGGCGCGCTGCGCGCGGCCGGCGTCCCGGTCCAGCGCGCCGTCGAGCGCGCCGTCACCACCCTGGCCCGGCTCGTCGGCGCGGCCGAGGCCGCGCCGCCCGGCGTGCCCGCCGTCCCGCCCGCCGCCGCGCCGGTCGCGAGCGCCGGCTACGACGCCGCCCGCGCGCTGCTGGCCGCCGCCGGCGTGCCGTTCGCGGCCGCCGCGACCGTCGCGGACGCCGACGCGGCGGTCTGCGCGGCGGAGCGGATCGGGTGGCCGGTCGTCGTCAAGGCGCTCGGCCTGCTGCACAAGTCCGACGCGGGCGGCGTCGTCCTCGGCGTCGGCGGCGAGGCCGCGCTGCGGGCCGCGATCGCCGACCTCGAGCGCCGGCTCGCGCCCGCGGCGTTCTCGGTGGAGCGGATGGCGCCGGTCGCCGAGGGCGTCGAGCTGCTGATCGGCGCGCGCCGCGACCCGCGCTTCGGGCCCGTCGTGCTCGCCGGGCTCGGCGGCGTCTACGCCGAGGCGCTCGACGACGTCGCCGTCGCGCTCGCCCCGCTCGACGAGGCGGGAGCCGAGCGGCTGCTGCTCGCTCTGCGCGGCGCGCCGCTCCTGCGCGGCGCCCGCGGCCGCCCGCCGGTCGACCTCGCCGCCGCGGCCGCGGCCCTCGCGGCGCTCTCGCGCGTCGCCGCCGCGCATCCCGAGATCGCCGAGATCGAGGTCAACCCGCTGCTGGCGCTGCCCGACGGCGCGCTCGGCCTCGATGCCCGCATCGTGCTCGCGCCGGCCGAGGACGCGGCGTGAGCGCCGAGCCGCTCGTCGACGTCCGCGTCGAGGGCGAGGCGTGCGTCGTCACGCTTCGCAGGACGCGCAAGCTCAACGCGCTGTCGACCGCGCTCGAGGGCGCCCTCGACGAGGCCATCGCCCGCCCCGAGGTCCGCGACGCCCGCGCCGTCGTGATCACCGGCGGCCCGGCGAACGTTCTCGGCCGGCGCCGACGTGACCGAGATGCGCGCGCTCGACCCGGCCGCGATCGTCGCGTACTACCGCGCCACCGGCGGCGTGTACGAGCGCGTCGCGGCACTCCCGGTCCCGACGATCGCCGCGATCGCCGGGTGGTGCCTGGGCGGCGGCCTCGAGCTCGCGCTGGCCTGCGACTTCCGCGTCGCGGAGGCGGGCGCGCGGTTCGGGTTGCCCGAGGTCGGGATCGGGATCCTGCCGAGCAGCGGCGGGACGCACCGGCTCGTGCGGCTCGTCGGCGCGGCGAAGGCGAAGGAGCTGATCCTCCTCGGCGACCGCTTCGGCGCCGACGCGGCGGCCGCCGCCGGCCTCGTCACGCGCGTCGTCGCCGACGGCGGAGCGCTCGACGAGGCGCTCGCGCTCGCGGACCGGCTCGCGGCGCTCCCCCCGCTGGCCGTGACCGTCGCCAAGCAGGCGATCGACGCCATGGCCGAGTCCTCCCGCGAAGCGGGGCTCGCCGTCGAGCGCCTCGGCTACGGCCTCCTCGCCCAGTCGGCCGACGCCCGCGAGGCGGCGACGGCCTTCACGGAGAAGCGCCCGCCGCGCTTCCAGGGGCGCTGACGCCGTGCAGGCTCCCGGTCGCCGGCACGAAGTCCTCGAAGATGTAGTTGTCGACGTAGCGCAGGACCCGCGCCGCCTCGGTCGGCGAGCGCACGGTCCAGGCGAGCACGACGGCGCCCGCCTCGCGCCGGCGGCGGACGACGCGGTTCGGGAGCGCGTCGACGTGGCAGCCGAGGAACGCCGCGCGCACCCCGGCGGCGGTCAGGGGGCCGCGGCGCACGAGGTGGCCGACCGCGTGCGGCGCGTCCGAGCGGCCGAGCGCGAGGACCGTCCGCCGCTTGAAGGACTGGACCGCCACCTCGCCCGCGTAGCCGTTCAGGGCCTGCGTCACGGCGCGCTCGAGGGCGGGCCAGAGCAATGTCGGCTTGAGCTCGACGAGCAGCGGCACGCGGCCGTGCACGAGATCGAGGACCTCGCGCAGCAGCGGGACCGGCTCGCGCGAGTCCGCGCAGCCGCAGCGCGCGGAGCTCGGCGAGCGTGCGGTCCTCGACGCGCCCGGCCGCGCCGGTCAGCCGCCGCAGCGCGCGGTCGTGGAAGACGACGACCTCGCGGTCGCGCGTGAGGCGCACGTCGAGCTCGGCGGGGAAGCCGAGCGCGCACGCGTGCTCGAACGCGGCGAGCGAGTTCTCGGGCCGGCCGTCGTGCGCCGCGTGGAGCCCCCGATGGGCGATCGGCGCGTGCGTCAGCCAGTGCGGGCGGAGGTCGGCGGGCGCGGACGTAGCGCGGGGATTTTGCCACTGGCCGCGGTCGGAAACGTGAACGAATCGGTACCGGCGAATTGCGCCGGGACTGGATCGACTCTGGTATATGAGAGCCGGGGCCGCCGCCGCGGCTCCACGGGGAAGGAGATTGCCGTGCCGCACTGCACGTGCCGCGAGAGCGGGCGCGATCGCGTCTGCGCGTATCGACGAGGAGGAGGACGAGGATGAGCAGCGAGCCGACGCCAGGCTGGCTCCAGGACATGACCCGCCGCGACGCGCTGCGCAAGGCGGCCGTCGGCGGAGCCGCGCTCAGCGCGAGCGGCCTGCTCGCCGCCTGTGGCGGCAGCGACAGCAGCAGCGGCGGAGGCGCCGCGAACACCGGGACCGGGGCACCGGCGCCCGTGAAGCTGCGCACGGGCGGCGCTCTGCGCATCGGGTCGACCGGCGGCGGGGCGAAGGACACGATCGACGCCCACCTGCCGACGACCGACCCGGACATCATGCGGCAGTGGAACCTGTACGAGTCGCTGGCCGTCCGCACGCCGGATTTCGGCGAGCTCCAGATGCTCGTGGCCGAGTCGATCGAGCCCGTCGGCAGCAAGCCCGACGCGTGGACCGTGCGCCTCAAGGACGGCGTCGAGTTCCACAACGGCAAGACCGTCGGCGCCGACGACGTGATCTTCTCGCTGAAGCGGATCACCGACCCGAAGGACCCGAAGGTCGGCAACTCGTCGATCAGCTACATCGACCGCGACAACCTGAAGAAGATCGACGAGCGGACCGTGCGCATCCCGCTCAAGCTCACGAACGCGGCCTTCGCGGACGATCTCGGCCAGTACTTCAACGCGATCGTCCCCACGGACTACGACCCCAAGAAGCCGGTCGGCACGGGGCCGTTCAAGTTCCAGTCGTTCTCACCCGGCCAGCGCAGCGTCTTCGTCAAGAACCCGAACTACTGGCAGACCGGGCGGCCGTACGCCGACCAGCTGACGATCATCGACTTCCCCGACGACACGGCGCGCACGAACGCCCTGCTCGGCGGGCAGGTCGAGGCGATCAACAACCTGCCCGCGGCCCAGCTCGCCAGCATCCGGGGCAACCCGAACCTGAAGGTGCTGAGCTCGCCGACCGGCGCGTGGCAGCCGTTCACGATGCGCATCGACGCCGCGCCGTTCGACGACGTCAAGGTCCGCCAGGCGATGCGGCTCATCGTCGACCGCGAGCAGATGGTCCAGCAGGTCCTCAGCGGCCAGGGCTCGGTCGCCAACGACCTGTACGCCCGCTACGACCCGATGTACGCGAGCGACCTGCCGCAGCGCAAGCAGGACCTCGAGCAGGCCAAGTCGCTGCTCAAGCAGGCCGGCAAGGAGGGCCTCTCGGTCGAGCTCGTCACCTCGCCGGTGTTCAACGGCATCGTCGAGGCGGCGCAGGTGTTCGCCGAGCAGGCCAAGGGCGCAGGCGTGAACGTGAAGGTCCGCAAGGTCGACACGGGCACGTTCTACGGCGACAACTACCTCAAGTGGCCGTTCGCCCAGGACTTCTGGGCCTCCCGCGTCTACCTCGCCCAGGTCGCCCAGGGCGACCTGCCCAACTCGCCGTTCAACGAGACCCACTGGGGCAAGGGCAAGTTCGAGTCGCTGATCAACCAGGCGCGCGGCACGGTCGACGAGGCCAAGCGCAAGGAGATCCTGCACGAGGCCCAGCAGATGCAGTACGAGCAGGGCGGCTACATCATCCCGTACTTCTCGAACATCATCGACGCGTACAGCGCGAAGATCGGCGGCTTCGTCCCGGCGAAGTCGGGCTTCCCGTTCGGGAACTACTGGCTGAAGAACGTCGGCTTCGTCGCCGAGCACCTGATCGTCCGGCCCGGCGGCCGCCTGCGCGTCAGGCGGCCGCCCCGGCCCGGGCGGCGGAGGTCCCGAACGAGAGCACGCCGTCCAGGCCCCGCTTGGCGACCTCGTTGCCGACGATCAGGCGCTGGATCTCGGAGGTCCCCTCCCAGATCCGGTCCACCCGCAGGTCGCGGTAGAGCCGCTCGCACGGGTTCTCGCGCATGTAGCCGCGCCCGCCGAAGAGCTGCAGCGCGCGGTCGACGACGCGCCCGCCGGCCTCGGACGCGGCGAGCTTCACGACCGCCGCCTTGGCGTGGAGCATCTTGCGCTCGAGGCCCTGGTCGGCCTCCCACGCGACCTGGTGGACGAGCGCGCGGTTCGTCGTGATGTCGACGACGCTGTCGGCGACCATGCCCTGGATGAGCTGGTGGCCGATGAGCGGCCCGCCGCCCTGGCGGCGCTCGGTCGCCCACTCGACCGCGGCGCGCAGCGCGCGCTCGGCCGCCCCGATCGCGCGCGCGGCGATCATCAGGCGCTCCTCCACGAACCAGTCGCGCGTGAGCTCGTAGCCCTGGCCGACCTCGCCGAGCACCGCGTCGGCGCCGAGGGCGACGTCCTCGAAGGCGAACTCGGGATGCTCGTAGACGAAGGTGTGCATGTAGCGCGGGGTGCGCAGGACCCGCACGCCCGGCGTGTCCTTGTCGACGAGAAAGAGCGTCGGCGCGCGCTCGGGCATGACGTTCGCGAGCACGATCATGTAGTCGGCGACGTCGCCGACCGTGACGAACCACTTCTCGCCGTTCAGCGTGTAGCCGCCGTCGCCGGTGCGCTCGGCCGTCGCGGCGATCGCGGTCGGGTCCGAGCCCGCGTCGCGCTCCGTGACGGCCACGCAGTCGCGCCGCTCGCCGCGGATGCCCGGCAGCAGGTAGCGCTCGCGCTGGGCCTCGTCGCACGCGCGCAGCGCGTTCGCCGGGCGCCAGACCATGTCCCACAGCGCGTTCGTGAGCTGCCCGAGCTGCTCCTGGACGATGACCTGGTCGACCACGCTCAGGCCCTGGCCGCCCCACTCGGCCGGCATGTTGATCGCGTTGAGGCCGTGGCGCAGGACGCTGTCGGAGACCGCGCGGTGGACCTCGGGCGGCAGGCCGTTCTGCTCCTCGCAGGCGATCTCGTGGACCTTGATGTCGTCGGCGAGGGCCTGCGCGCGGTCGCGGAGGTCGAGCTGCTCGGCGGTGTAGGTGAAGTCCACTGGGGTCCGTCCTCGTTCGTATCGTGCGTTGGCCGTCGCGTAATATGAACGATCATGTCGGCGACGGTCAACGGCGCGCAGCGCGTCCAGTCGGTCGCCCGCGCGGCCGAGCTGCTGAAGGCGCTCGGCGCCGCCGGCGGCCCCGCCACGGTGTTCGACCTCGCCGACCGCTGCGGCCTGAACCGCAGCACCGCCTGGCGGATCCTCGCGACGCTCGAGGACGAGGGCCTCGTCGAGCGCGATCCGGAGACCGGGCGCTACGGCGTCGGCTACGCCCTGGTCGCGCTCGGCGCCGCGGCCGGTCACGCGCCGCTCGTCCGCCGCGCGCACCCGGCGGTCCGCGCGCTGGCCGAGGCGTGCCTGGAGACCGCGAGCCTCGCCGTCCCGCGGGGGCTGCAGCTCGTCTACGTCGACCAGGTGCAGGCGACGCACGTCATGGCCGCCGACTGGCTCGGGCGCGCGACGCCGCTGCACGCGACCTCGACGGGCAAGGCGCTGCTCGCGTGGATGGCCGAGGACGAGCTCGGCGCGGCCCTCCCCGGCCGGCTCGAGCGCTTCACCGACACGACGATCACCACGCGCGCGGTCCTGCGCGGCGAGCTGGCCGACATCCGCGCGCGCGGCTTCGCGGTGTCGCGCGGCGAGCTCGAGCCCGCGCTGTGGGGCGTGTCGGCGCCCGTGCTCGACGGCGGCGGCCGGGCGATCGCGATCATCAGCGTCTGGGGAGCCGAGACGCGCATCCGCGCGCACGGGCTGGACGCGCTCGGCGAGCGGACGACGGCCGCCGCCTCGGAGATCGCGGCGGCGGTCGCGGCCCCGCTCTGAGCCGCGCGCCCTGCCTCAGTCGTGGAGCGCGTGCGGGCGGTGGTGGCGCTCGCGGTAGGAGCGCACCTTCTGGCGGTTGCCGCAGATCTTCATGTCGCACCACACCGCCGAGCGGTTGCGCGACAGGTCGTAGAACGCCCACTGGCAGTCGTCGGCCAGACAGGCCTTGAGCCGCGGCCACGTGCCGGCCTCCTGGGCGTCGGCGACGATCGCCAGCAGGCGGCCCATCGCCCCGTCGGCGCCGCCGGCCGACGGCGCCGTGTGGACGTGACCCTCGGCGTCGAAGCGCACGCCGAGCCGCGCCCGCACGGCGGCGTCGTCGAGCACCGGCGGCGCATCGGGGTCGAGGTCGAGGCCCGAGTTCGCGAGCAGGGCGGCGCGCAGCGCCTCGCGCACGGCGATCGCGCGGCGATGGTCGGCCTCGGTCACGCCCGCGTCGGCGTCGATCAGCCCGTGGCCGGCGAGCCAGGCCCGCAGCTCGTCGGGCCCGGGGACGTTCTCGATGTCCTCGTCGGCGTCCCAGGTGTTGATGAACGACCGGACGAGCTCGAGCTCACCGGGAGCCGGGTTCGAGGCCATGTGAAACCACCATTCGTGTTTGACAGGTTAGCTAACTGGCTATACTTTGTCAGTAGTTACACGGTACCACCACGCGGAGGAACGCACTGCATGTTCGCCCCATCGTCTCTCGACCAGCAGCTCGCAGCGACGTGGAACGCCGCCCGCGAGGACGCCGCGAGCGCAGGCGGCGGGCGCGGCCGTCACACGGCTCGGCGGCGTCGCCTGCAGCGGTTCGTACGGGCCGGCCGATGACCGCCGGCGTCGTCACCGTGCACCTCGACGACGTCCCCACGCTCCGCTTCGACTCGGACGCCGAGCCCGACTGGAAGCCGCTGCGCCACCACCTCGGCATCGGCGCCTTCGGCGTGAACGCCTGGCTGGCGCCGAGCGCCGGGGACCAGGCCGTCGAGCGCCACGACGAGGCGCCCGAGGAGGGCGCCACGGACGGCCACGAGGAGCTGTACGTCGTCGTGCGCGGCAGCGCCCGCTTCACCGTCGCCGGCGAGAGCTTCGACGCGCCCGCCGGCACGCTCGTCTTCATCTCCGACCCCGCGCTCGTGCGCGAGGCCGTCGCGGCCCAGGACGACACGATCGTCCTCGCGATCGGCGCCGCCCGCGGCGTCGCGTTCACGCCGTCGGACTGGGAGACGCGCGCGCTGCGCGAGCTCGGCGCGGCCTGACGCTCTCCCCACCGCCGCGCCGGTCACAGGCGCGGCGGCACGTGGCCGGCGCCTCAGGCGGCGCTCGGCGGGGCGGGGTCGGGGATCAGCCCCTCGCCGTTGAACTCCTCGCCGGCCTCGACGAACGTGAGGTCGGGCGGCGGCAGGATGTACTCGGACGGCTCGAGGTCGTCGGCGTCCAGCGGCTCGCCCTCGGTGCGCACGAAATGCAGGAGCTCCTCGAAGGCCGCGTGGTAGGCGTCCGCGTCACTGCCCTCGACCGTGGCCACCACCGCGTCGTCCAGCTCGTCGAGCCGGTGGTGGTGACCGTCGTCGAGGCGGTACTGGCCCTCGTTGGAGATCCGGACGATCACGCCTGGCCGCCCTCGCCCAGCTGCTTGGACTGGCCGGCGTCCGTGGTGCCCGGATTCAGCTCGGCCTTCATCTTCGCGAGCTCGTCGTCGACCTCGCTCGAGGAGGACAGCTGCGCGAGCTGGCGGTCGATGTCGTCCTGGCCCGGGCCGAGCGCGGTGAGGTCGTCGAACGTGCCCGCGGCCTCGAGCTCGGAGACCGCGTCCGCGCGGGCGCGCATCTGCTCGGTCTTGTCCTGCGCGCGCTGCATCGCCAGGCCGACGTCCGCCATCTGCTCGCCGACGCCGGTGGCGGCCTCGGAGATCCGCACCTGGGCCTCGGCGGCCGAGTACTGGGCCTTGATGACCTCCTTCTTCGTGCGGAAGGCGTCGATCTTCTGGCGCAGCTTCTGCTCGGAGTCGGTCAGGCGCTGCTGCTGGGCCTCGAGCTCCGTGACCTGCTGGTCGAGGCCCTGCAGCTCGGTCTGCGCGACGTTCTTGCGCTCCAGCGCGGTGCGCGCGAGCTCCTCGTTGCCCGCGGCGAGCGCCTGCCGGGCCTGGGTGTCGAGCTTGACGACCGACTGCTCGAGCTTCTGGGACTGCATCTGCAGGCGCTTCTTCGCCGTGACGACGTCGGCGATGCCCTTCTTGACGTTCTGCAGGGACTCGAGCTGCTTCTGATAGCTGTAGTCGAGCGTCTCGCCCGGATCCTCGGCCTTGTCGAGGAGCCGGGAGATCTTGGATTTGATGACGGTGGACATCCGTCCGGTCATGCCCGGCATGAACCCTCCTGTGTGCGCTTCCGTGGTGTCCCGCTAGCGTACCGAGCCGCCATGGAGCCGCGAGCGGTCAATGAGTCGCGCAGCGTCCTCGCGCAGTGGATGGGGCCGTCGGACGCCAACCCCGCCGGGTTCGTGCACGGCGGCACGGTCATGAAGCTCTGCGACGAGGCCGCCGCCGCCGCGGCCATCCGCCACGCGCGCTCGCGCGTCGTGACCGCCGCCGTGGATCGCATGACGTTCCTGCAGCCCGTGCAGGTCGGCGACCTCTTGACCCTGCAGGCGTCGGTGAACGCGGTCTGGCGGACGTCGATGGAGGTCGGCGTGCGCGTGCTGTCGGAGAACCCGCTCTCGGGCGAGGTCCGCCACACCAACAGCGCCTACATCACCATGGTCGCGGTCGACGCGCACGGGCGACCGGTCGGCGCCGTGCCGCCGCTGCGCTGCGAGACCCCGGAGGAGGCGCGGCGCGAGCGCGAGGCGCAGGTGCGCCGCGCGAACCGCCTGGCCGAGCGCGACCAGCTCCGCGACGAGCGCGCGCACGAGGACCTGGGCGCCGGCAGGCAGCCGGCGTAGGACGCCGGCTGCCGCGAGCCGGTGCTACAGGCCGACGGGGTGGCGCGCCTTGAACCCGCGCGACGAGCGCAGATTCGGGCGCCAGCGCGGGCCCTTGAGGCCACTCGGATCCCCGGCGGCGCTCGTGTCGAGGCGCAGCCCGGCGATCACGGCGTACGCGTGGCCCGGATTCGTGTAGACGGTGATCCAGTCGCCGGCGCCCGACTGGCCCCAGCGCAGGAACGAGCTCGAGTCGAGCGGGTTGTCGAGCAGGTCGCCGCCGTGCAGGGCGACCGAGACGGTGCCCGAGCAGTCGTAGCCGCGGTCGACGAAGCCGCGGGAGTGGCCGCCGCCGTAGCGGTACGGCCGGCCGATGATGGCGTTGGCCGCCCAGATGGCCTGCTTGACGGCGTCCGGCGCGGCCGCGGGCGCGGCGGCGAGCCCGTTGACGATCTGGGCCGTGACGCCCGGCACGGTGGGCTGGGCGTCGGCGGCGCCCGAGGGCGTCGGCGCGACGACCGGCGGCTCGTCGTAGACGGTCCCACCGGGACCGTCGGCGGCCATGGCGGTCGGCGCGACGCCGAGCGCGAGCGCGAACAGCGCGCAGATGAACATCAGGGACTTGCCCCGCACGACAACTCTCTTTCGTAGGCCTGCGGGGTTAGCTGACGGGCTGGCGCGGAAAGAGCCGGCGCCTCCCGTGGATGACCACGGGATTAGCCCCAAACAACCTGGGTCCCCCGTTCCCCGGACCGTCCGGGGATTCGGCGTTGCATCCAAGGTATCGGACGTTTGGTGGTCTTCCCGAACGAAATACCGAGAAGTGGGGATCGTCCATCCGTCCAGACGTCGACTGGACGCCCCCGGAAATGGGGACTTCGGAGCGCGGCTGGGGCTACGCCGCGCGGCGCTCGGGCGCGCCGTCCGCGGGCGCCTCTCCGGCGGCGCCGTCCGCCAGGGCCTCCGCCTCCGCCGCGACCGCGGCGCGGCGCTCGGCCACCTGCATCCGCGAGATCACGAGCCGCTGGACCTGGGCCGTGCCCTCGAACAGCTGGTAGATCTTCGCGTCGCGGAACCACTTCTCGAGCGGGTGGTCGGTCAGCCCCGCCTCGGGCCCGACGACGTCCATGAGCGCCGTCGTCGCCCACATCGCGACGTCGCCCGCCTTCAGCTTGCTCATCGACCCCTGGCCGCCGGTCATCGGGACGCCGTTGCGGCCCATCCACGCGGCGCGATGGACGAGCAGGCGCGCGGCGTCGATCTCGGTCGCCACGTCGGCCAGCACCTGCTGGACGCGCTGCTGCTCGAGCAGCGGGCCGTGCTCGTCGGCGCGGCCCTCGAGGTGGTCGATGGTCCATTCGAAGGCGGCCCGGGCGATCCCGATGGCGCTCGCGCCGACCATCGGGCGCGTGATCTCGAACGTCGCGAGCGCGCCCGAGGACCGCGAGCGCTCGCCCGACCGCGCGCGCTCGAGCTTGCGCTCGAGCCGGTCGGGGCCGCCGAGCAGGTTCTCCATCGGCACGCGGACGCCGTCGAGCACGAGCTCGGCCGTCTGCGACGCGCGGATCCCGAGCTTGTCCTCCTTCTTGCCCATGCGGAAGCCGGGCGTGTCCTTCTCGACGATGAACGAGGCCTGGCCGCGATGGCCGAGGTCGCGGTCGACCGTCGCGACGACGACGTTGACGTCGGCGATGCCGCCGTTGGAGATGAAGACCTTCGCGCCGTCGAGGACCCACTCGTCGCCGTCGCGCCGCGCGGTCGTGCGCAGGGAGCGGACGTCGGAGCCGGCGCCCGCCTCGGTGACGGCGTAGGCGCCGAAGCGGATCTCGTCGCCGACGCCGAAGCACCGCGCGACCCAGTGGCCGACCTGCTCGGGCGTGCCCGTCGCGGCGATGCCCGCCGCCGCGAGCGACGACCCGGAGATCGCCAGCCCGATGCCGGCGCAGCCCCAGTGCAGCTCCTCGGCGTAGATCGCGTTCATGATCCCCGTCTCGTCCGCCCCGACCCGCTCGAGATACGGGATCCCGTGCAGCCCGCGGGCCCGCGCCTCGCGGATGACGTCGTGCGGCACGCTCTGCTCGCGGTCGTGGCGCGCGGCCGCCGGGCGCATCACGTCGCGGGCGAAGGCGTGGCAGTGGCGCTGGAACTCGATCTGGTCGTCGGAGAGCCGGAAGTCCATGCGCGCAGAATAGACGTTGTCGTTCATTTGAGCGGAACTCGCTATCTTGCGGCAAAGATGCGACGCCGCGCGATCCTGCTCGCCGTCCTCGCGCTCTCCGGTGCCACCACGCTCGCCGCCTGCGGCGGCAAGGGCGGCGGCTCCGGCGGCGGCGACAGCGCCACACAGCCGACGGTCGGCGCGAAGGGTGGGTCCGACGACGCCGCGGGCGACCTCGGGTTCCCCGCGTTCGCCACCAAGAACACGACGCGGGTCGGCGGCGGCGACGGGATCGCCAACGCCGCGGGCGTCGCGCGGGCCGTCTATCCGGGGCCGTCGGTCAAGACGCGCCCGAAGGCGGTGACGCTGGTGGACTCGCGCGACTGGCGCGTGGCCGTCGCCGCGACGGTCCTCTCCGGCGACCCGGTCGACGCGCCCGTGCTGTTCGCGACCGCCGGCAACCTGCCGGCGGCGAGCCAGGACGCGCTTGCGGCGCTCGCCCCGACCGGCGCGAAGGCGCTGGGCAACGCCCAGGTCGTCCGGATCGGCGACGTGCCGCGACCCGCCGGGCTGCGCGCGACCGAGGTGACCGGCACCGACCCCTTCGCCCTCACGCGCGCGATCGACGCCTTCTCCGCCGCCGCGCGCGGCAAGCAGAGCGACACCATCGTGATCGCGTCCGCCGACGACCCGGGGTACGCGATGCCCGCCGCGGGGTGGGCGGCGAAGTCCGGGGACCCGGTGCTGTTCGTCCGTCGCGACACGATCCCGGCCGAGACGCGCGCCGCGCTGCAGTCCCACAAGAAGCCACGCATCTACGTCCTCGGCCCGCCCGAGACCATCTCCGACGCCGTCGTCAAGGCGCTCGGCAAGCTCGGCGACGTGACCCGGGTCGGAAGCGGCGACCCGGTCCGCTCGAGCATCGACTTCGCCCGCTACACCGACGGGACGTTCGGCTGGGGCGTCGTCGACCCCGGTCACGGCATCGTCTTCGCCCGCTCCGACCGCCCGCTCGACGCGGTCGCCGCCGCGCCCCTGTCGGCGTCCGGCACCTATGGGCCGCTCCTCGTCATCTCGAACGCCGACACCCTCGACCCGCCCGTCGACGACTACCTGCTCGACATCCAGCCGGGCTACAACAAGGATCCGGTGCGCGGCGTCTACAATCACGGCTGGATCGTGGGGGACGACAAGGCGATCTCGGTGGGAGTGCAGGCGCGCATCGACCTTCTCCTCGAGATCACCCACGTCACGCGTCGCCAGGGTTCCCAGAACTGACCGAAGATGTCCGAGGCCGAGCACCCCATCCGCCGGAGCACCGACCACCAGGTCACGCTCGACGACGTCCGTCAGCTCATGGGCGCGTCGACCCCCCACTTCGCGCTGCAGATCCGCAACCGCATCGCGCGCCTGATCGCCGGCCTGCCGGCCGGCGACCCCGCCCGGATCGAGGGCGAGCAGGAGATCGCGCGCCTCACGAAGCTCGGCTTCAGCGGGGAGACCCGCGGCGTGGCGGGCGAAGAGGGCCTGCCGCCGCTGCGCTCCGTCGACGCCGAGCCCGTGCCGGCGTCCGCGAGGGACCTGCACGCCTAGCCCTCGTCGGCCCCTGCGGCCGATCGTCGCTCACATGGCACCGGGCTCGAAAGCCAAGGCCTAGTCCAGCCACCGCGCCATCCCGATCGACGAGGGCGCCGTGGCCCGGAAGCCGTACTTGCGGTACAGCGGGCGCCCGGGCTCGTCGGCGAGCAGGTTGACGTAGGCGCCGGGCGGCGCGGCCGCGCGGATCTGCTCGAGCAGGGTCGCGAGGATCAGGTTCCCGAGGCCGCGCCGCCGGTGCCCGGGCAGGACGGCCATGTCGACGACGTGGAAGTACCAGCCGCCGTCGCCGAGCACGCGCCCCATCCCGACCGGCCCGTCGGTCTCGTGGACGACGTGCACCGCGGCCCAACCGCCCGCGAGCGCGGCGCGGGCCTGGTCCTCGCGGCGCGGCGAGAGCCCCGCCCGCTCGCGCAGGCGCAGGTAGTCCTCGACCTCCGGCGGCCCTTCGGCGAGGCGGTATCCGGGCGGCGGAACCGGTGGGCTCATCGGGATCGGAGTGTCGGAAATGGCATGTGTCGCACCACGGCGGCGGACGGCATGTCACTCACCATTTCGTGCACCACCACAAATAGCCGCCGCGACTCACACCTATGGCGTGCGGGCCCGGCGACGTCGTCACAGGTCCAGCAGGTCGGCCACGCGCGAGCGGTGAGAGCGCGCGTCCCCCCACGCGGCGGCGTTCGCCCGGCCGCGCTTGAGCCAGAAGTGCAGGTCGTGCTCCCAGGTGAACCCGATCCCGCCGAGCACCTGGAGCGCGGACGCCGGCACGCGCCAGCCCGCGTCGGAGGCGTAGGCCTTGGCCATCGCCGCGGCGAGCGGCGCCTCCTCGGGTGAGTCGTCGAGCGCCCAGGCGGCGAACATCACCGCCGACCGGGCCCCCTCGACCTCGAGCAGCATCTGGGCGCAGGCGTGCGAGACGGCCTGGAAGACCCCGATCGGGCGCCCGAACTGCTGGCGGTCGCGCGCGTGCTCGACCGCCATCTCCATCGCCCGCTGCGCCACGCCGACCGACTCCGCCGCGACGGCGACCGCGATGACGTTCCTCGCGCGCGCGAGGGCCGCGCCGTCGGGCGCCCGCAGCGGCGTCGAGGGCGCGCCGTCCAGCGTGACCGTCGACAGGCGGCGCGTCGGGTCCAGGCCGTCGACCGGCTCGACGGTCACGCCGTCGCCGCCGAGCTCGACGACCGCGAGGTCGTCGTGGCCGGTGGGCACGATCAGCAGGTCGGCGTCCGCGGCGTCCGGCACGGCCTCGAGCCGGGCGGTCAGGGCGTGCGCGTCGGCCTCGAGGCCGTCGGCGGGCGGAAGCGGCGCGACCGTCCCGCGCCGCTCGCCCTCCGCGAGGGCCGGCAGCCACTGCGCCCGCTGGTCGGCGTCGCCCGCGGCCGAGATCGCGAGCGCGGCGGCGATCGTCGACAGCAGCGGGGTCGGCGCGAGCGCGTAGCCGAGCTGCTCCTGCAGCACCGCGAGCTCGACGACGCCGAGTCCGAGGCCGCCGTCATCCTCGCCGATCACGAGCGCCGGCCAGCCGAGCTCGGCGATCGCCCGCCAGCCCTCGTCGGTGAACCCGCGCTCGTCCTCGAGCGCGAGGCGGCGGACCTCCTCGGCCGGGTAACGGCTCGCGAGGAACTCCTTGGCGGTCCGCTGGATCGCCTGCTGGTCGTCGTCGAGCTCGAACCTCATCGCATCCTCGGCAGTCCGAGCACGCGCTCGGCGACGATGTTCTTGAGGATCTCGGTCGTCCCGCCCTCGATCGAGTTGGCGCGGGCGCGGAGGAAGCGGTAGGTCCAGCGGTCGTCGTCGAGGACGGCACGGCCGCCGCGCAGCTCGACGGCGAGCTCGGTCAGCGCCTGGTTGACGTCGGCCCACTGCCACTTCCCGAGCGAGCCCTCGGGGCCGGGGACCCCGGTGCGCATGATCGCGCTGAGCCCGCGCAGCGCGTTGAGCCGCAGGACCTCGGACTCGATGTAGAGCTGCGCCAGGCGGTCGCGGATGACCGGATCGGCGGCGGCACCGCTCTCACGCGCCTCCGCGAGCAGCTCGCCGAGCGTGATCTTCACGCGGATCTGGAGCCCGAAGGCGAGCGTCGCGCGCTCGTGCATCAGCGTGGTGATCGCGACCGCCCAGCCGTTGCCCTCGCCGCCGATGATGTTCTCGTCGGGGATCCGGGCCTCCTCGATGAACAGCTCGTTGAACTCCGCCTCGCCGGTGATCTGACGCAGGGGCCGGACCTGGACGGCGTCCTGCTCCATGTCCATGAGGAAGTAGGTCAAGCCCTTGTGGCGCGGGGCCTCCTGATCGGTCCGCGCGACGAGCATGCACCACTTCGCGTGGTGCGCGAGCGTGGTCCACACCTTCTGCCCGGTGACGACCCACTCGTTCCCGTCGCGGACGGCGCGGGTCTTGAGCGAGGCGAGGTCCGACCCCGCCTCGGGCTCCGAGAAGCCCTGGCACCAGATCTCCTCGGCGCTGAGGATGGGCTCGAGATAGCGCTGCTTCTGCTCCTCGGTCCCGTGGGCGATGACCGTCGGCCCGCCCATCGCGAGCCCGAGGACGTTCGCCGTGCTCGGGGCCTGCGCCCGGCCGAGCTCCTCGTTGTAGATGGCCTGCTCGACGAGCGTCGCGCCGCGGCCGCCGTACTCCTTCGGCCACGACACCCCGGCCCAGTCGTCGTCGTGCAGCCGGCGCTGCCAGGCCCGGCGGAACTCGAAGCCCGCGACGTCGCCCTCGGGCTCGGGGCCCGGGTGGTGCGCGGCGAGCCAGCCGCGCAACTCGTCACGGAAGGCCTGTTCCTGAGGGGTCGGGGTCAGATCCACGGGGCGGGCACTCTACTCCCGGGTCGGACGGCAACCGGCGCCCCACGCGGGCCTGTCACAGAGCTGCAACAGCTTGATGCAAAGGCGTAACACCTTCCGGGCCGTGATCTAGCGTTGCCGTCGTCGATGCGCCGCCTCGCCCTCATCCTCCTCACCGCCGCTCTGTTCGCGATCGGCGCGGTCCCCGCGTCCGCCGCCGCGCCGGACCCGGTGCTCGCGGCGCTCCAACGGGCCGAGGCGGCGGGCGCCCTCCCCGCGCCCCAGGGCGCGCTGTACCGCCAGGTCCTCGCCCGCGCGCGGTCGGTGCGCGCGGGGCTGCGCGGGGTGCGCCGGCGCGAGCTCGCCGCCGTTCTCACGATCACCGGCCAGATCGCCAAGCGCGGCGACCTCGTGCCGGCGCGGATGCCCGCGGTGTTCCTCACGCTCGAGCGCAACGCCGAGTGGTGGGCCGTCAACGGCCCACCCGCGCCGGGGTCGCCCGGGGAGAACGGCGCGCGCGGGCGCCGGTGCCGGCCGCTGAGCGCGGTCCGGGCGGCGCGGGTCGAGTTCCCGGGCAGCGAGCTCGTGTTCCAGTACTACCGCGGCATGGGGCTGCAGCTGCAGATGAACGGCACGTGGGGGAAGGCGAACGCGCTGTTCGCGAGCAGCGACCCGGTGCTCCTCGCCCGCGGCGCCGCGCTGCTGAACGAGCTGCTGCCGCTCGGGGTCGCGCGATCGGGCGTGATCGCGTGGGAGTACCTGTTCCCGATCTACGGCGGCCGGCCGCCGTGGATCAGCGGGCTGTCGCAGGCGACGGCGGTCCAGGCCCTCACGCGGGCGGCGGCGAAGCTCGGGCGGCCCGACCTGCTGGGCGTCGCGGGCGGCTCGGCGTCCGCCTTCGCGTTCCCGCCGCCCGCGGGCGTGCGCTCGCGGGTCGGCCGCGGCGCGGTCTGGTTCGTGCTCTACAGCTTCGCCCCGCGCCAGCGCGTCCTCAACGCCCACCTCGACGCCCTGGCCGCCCTGTTCGACCTCGCCCAGGCGTCGGGCAACGTCGTGGCGAAGATCTCCTACGACCGGGGGCTTCTCGCCGCGCAGCGGCGCATCCGCGGCTACGACACCGGCAAGTGGTCGAAGTACGCCAATCCGGGCGCACTGGCCGACCTCAACTACCACGTGCTCAACACCACGCTCGCGGGCGAGGTGTGCAAGCGCTCGGGCGACCCGCGCATCTGCGGCGCCGCCGGCTCGTTCGCGCGCGAGCTCGAGCGCCGCTGCCCGCGGGTGGGCGTCGCGGCCGACGCGCGCGCGGCGGCGACGGAGGTGGCCGGTGGGCGCTGACGGCCGACAGACCCGCCCCACGCGGCCCGACGGCGTCACCGGGTCGGCGTTCCCCGGCCCGTTCCCGGTCGGCTCCTACGCCGCGCTCCTGCGCGACGAGCTGCGCAAGCGCGCGCGGGTCCAGCTCTTCGGCGAGGTCTTCAACGTCTCCCTCGGGCGCGCCCGCGTGTACTTCGAGCTGCGCGACGGCGTCGGGGCGGTGCCATGCGCCATGTGGCGCGACGCGTTCGACCGCCTGCGGCTGCCCGACGGCGTCCTCGTCGACGGTGCCCAGGTCGTCGTGGCGGGCGGGCCGGACTACTACCCGGGCTCGCGCACGTCGTCGCCGTCGTTCTCCTTCGACGTCACCGGACTGCGCGTCGCGGGCGACGGCGACCTCCTCGCCCAGGTCGACGCGCTCCGCCGGCGGCTGGCGGGCGAGGGCCTGCTCGAGCCGCAGAAGCTCCTCCCCCGCCCGCGGCTGCCGCGCTGCATCGGCGTCGTCACGGGCGAGGGCGGCAAGGCGCGCGGTGACGTGCTCGCCGGGCTCGAGCGGCGCGGGTGGGCGGGCCGGGTGGTGTGGGCGTTCGCGCCCGTGCAGGACCGGCGCGCGGCGCCGGCGATCACGCGCGCGCTCACCGACCTCGCGGCCCTCGCGGAGGTCGAGGTCATCGTCGTCGCCCGCGGCGGCGGCTCGCTCGCCGACCTGTTCGCCTTCTGCGACGAGGCCCTGTGCCGGACGGTGGCGATGCTCCGCGTGCCGGTGATCTCGTCGGTCGGCCACCACGCCGATCGCACGCTGATCGACGACGTGGCCGCCGTCGCGTGCTCGACACCGACCCACGCCGCGGAGACGGCCGTCCCGCTGCACTGCGGCGAGGCGCGGGCCGGGCTCGCGCGGGCGACGACGGTGCTCGCGCGCCACGCCGACCGCGCCGCCCGCCACCGCGCCGCGCTGACGGTGAGCGCCGGCGTCCTGGCCCGCCACGCGCGCCGGGCCGTCGTCACGCGCGCGCGTGAGCTCGCGGCGCTGTCGCGCGCGCCGGGCGAGCACGTCGCCCGCCAGCGCCGGGCGCTGCACCAGACGCTTCGCGAGCTGCGGGCCAGCGCGACGCGCCGCCTCGCGCTCGAGCGCGGGGCGACCCGCCGGCGGGCCGAGGTCCTCGAGCGCCGCGCGACGGCCGCGGCCGGACCGGACGCCGCCGCGCGCCGGGCGACGCTCGCGTCGCTGGCGCTCGCGCTCGCCGCCCACGACCCCGAGCGCGTCGTGGAGCGCGGCTACGCCGTCGTCGACGACCGCGCGGGCAACCTGATCACGAGCGCCGAGGCGGCCCGCCGTGCCGGCGCGGTGCGGCTGTTCTTCTCGGACGCCGCCGTCGATGCCACCCTGACCGAGGACGAGACATGACCGAACAGGCGACCGAGACCCAGACCTACGAGGCCGCGACCGCGCGCCTCGAGACGATCATCCGGCGGCTGGACTCCGGCGAGGCCGGGCTGCGGGAGACGCTCGACCTCGTCCGCGAGGGCCGCGGGCTCGTCGAGTTCTGCGCGGCCGAGCTCGACGCGGTCGGGCGCGGGCTCGAGGAGCTGCGCCTCGAGGAGCTCGTCGCCCGGCTGGAGAACGGCTGACCGCCATGGCGACCTTCGACGCCATCGCGGAGCTCCCGCTCCGCATCGACGACTACGCCCTCGAGGGCCTCTCGCGCGCCGTCTCGAGCGACTTCACGCGCGCGACGACCGTGATCCGCCTGCGCGGCGGCGGCGAGGAGGGCGTCGGCGAGGACGTCTCCTACGCCGAGGACGCCCACACCAGCCTGCAGGCGGCCGGTCCGGTGCAGCCGCTCGCAGGTGATTGGTCTATCAGCTCGTTCTGCGACCACCTCGAGGGCCTCGACCTGTGGCCCGAGCCGCCCGCGTCCGAGGCGTTCCGGCACTACCGGATCTGGGCCTACGAGTCGGCGGCGCTGGACCTCGCACTCCGCCAGGCGGGCCGGCCGCTGAGCGCCGTCCTGGGCCGCGAGGCGCGGCCGGTGACGTTCGTGGTCTCGATGCGCCTCGGCGACCCGGCGACGTTCGCGCCGGTCGCCCGGATCCTCGAGCGCTACCCGACGACCCGTTTCAAGCTGGACGCGACCGACGACTGGACGCCCGCCCTGGCCGAGGAGATCCTGGCGACCGGCGCGCTGGACTCGGTGGACCTCAAGGGCCTGTACGTGGGCACGGTCGTCGACCAGGGGGCCGACCCGGCGCTCTACCGGCTCGTCGCCGAGGCCTTCCCGGAGGCGTGGATCGAGGACCCGCGCCTCACGCCCGAGACCGACCCGATCCTCGCGCCCCACCGCGACCGGATCACGTGGGACGCGAACATCCATGCGGTCGCCGACATCGAGGGCCTGCCGTTCGCGCCGCGGATGGTCAACATCAAGCCGTCGCGCCTCGGGCCGCTGCGCGAGCTCATGCGCGCGTACGACCACTGCGCGGAGCGCGGCATCGGCATGTACAGCGGCGGCCAGTTCGAGATCGGGCCGGGCCGCGGGCAGATCCAGTACCTCGCCTCGCTGTTCCACCCCGACACGCCGAACGACGTCGCGCCCGGCGGCTACAACGACGTCCACCCGCCGGACGGCCTGCCCGCCAGCCCGCTGCCGCCCGAGCCGGCGCCGACCGGGTTCCGGTGGGGCGAATGGAACGACCGCTGACGGCCTGACGCGCCGGGGCGGGCGCGCGGGCACCGCCCGCTCCTGTGCGCATCCCCACACCGGTCGCTCGAGCCTGGGTCTACGGTCGGTCGAGCCGAAGCTCCGCCGTGGGGGTCGGGGCCGGCGTCAGGAGAGCCGAGCCATGCCGCAGACCATCGATCGCGGCGGCGTGCGTGCGCACGTCGCCGGCCCTTCCCGCCGCCGCAACGGCGGCACCGTCCTCCTCGCGACGTTCGACGACGCGCCGTACGAGCGCGACGCCGCGCGGATCGCGGTGGAGGCCGCCGCCGAGATGCGGTCCTCGCTCGTCCTCGCCGACCTCTACCGGCGGCCGCGCCACGCCGCCCGCAAGGTGCCCGCCGCGCAGCAGGCGGCGCGACGGCGGGTCGAGGCGCTCGCGGGCGAGTTCGGGGTGCCGGTGGAGCGGGTAGTGCTGGCCGGGCCGCCGGACACCGCGCTCGCCGCGATCGTCGACGAGCGGCGGCCGGCGCTCGTCGTGCTCGCATCGGACCCGACGGCGCTGCGGCGCCTGCGCCGTCCGCGCCGGCGCTGGCGTGGGCGGCTGATCCGCGTTCTCGCCGAGCGGGCCGACTGCCTGTCGTGGATCGCTCAGGGCGCGGTCGTCGCGGACGCCGCCGCCTCGTCGGCGATCCCCTCCTCGCGTGCGAGACCCGCGCCGATGCGGCGCGCGAGGCCCGGGAGCGCGACCACGATCGCGAGTCCGACGAGCAGCCAGATCGCGACGACGATCGGGAAGCGGTCGTAGGGGAACGTCGCGCCCTTGATGTTCTTGTAGATCGTGTAGCCCAGGAACGCGATCGCGACGAGCGGGATCACGATCTGCCACAGCGGCGCCCGCCGGACCCGCCCGAACAGGAACCGGATGGCCCCGACGTTCGTGACGATGTAGGCGACCAGCAGGCTCAGCACGCCGATCGTTCCCGGGTACAGGAACGCGTTCGCGGCGTTCGTGCCGACGGCGCGCTGGACGATCATCGCGGTCATCGCGATCGTCATGACGACGAGCAGCGCGCCCGCCGGCGCGCCGGTCCGGGCGGAGGCCTGGCCGAGCCGCGCCGAGCCGAACCCGTCGCGCCCGAGGGCGAACAGGATGCGCGATCCGGCCGTCGAAGTCCCCAGGCCGCTCGCGAAGGCGCTGACCATCGCGCCGAAGTTGATGGCGTCCTCGAGACCGGAGCCGACGTAGCTCTTCGACAGGTCGCCGAGCGGCGAGGACGAGGCGCCGAACGCCTTGACGCCCGCCGCGTCGGTCCCGAAGCCCCAGGTCTGGGCGATGATGACGACGATGTAGAAGCCGCCCGCCACGAGCACCGCGGTGCCGATCGCGCGCGGGATGTTCCGGCGCGGGTCGGCGGTCTCCTCGCCGAGCGACGCGGCCCCCTCGAAGCCCGCGAACGAGAGGAAGCCGAACACGGCGGCGGTGGCGATCGTGTCGAGCGAGGTGCCGCCCGGCACGCTGAAGATCTCGCCCGTGAAGCCCTGGTTGCTCGGCGCCGACCCGACGGCGAGCTTCACGAAGATCACGATGACGAGGATCACGATCAGCGTCACCGAGATGCCCTCGATGCCGAGCAGCGAGCGGGTCGCCACGCGGATGTCGCCGAAGGCCAGGAACGCGATCCCCGCGCCGGCGACGAGCGCGATCAGGAGCCATTCGGCGTCGTCCCAGATCCCGGTGCTGGCGAAGAAGGCCTGGCCGAACAGCCCGACCTCCGCGGTCGACGCGGCGGTGAACGCGAGGTAGGTGCCGAAGAGCGCCCACCCGGCGAAGAAGCCGGCGCGCGGCCCGAGCGTCGCGCCCGAGAACGCGTACACCGAACCCGCGTGGCTGTAGTGCTGCGACAGCCGGATGAAGGCGTACGACACGAAGACGACGCCGACCATCGCGAAGATGAACGCCAGCGGCACGGCGCGGCCGATGAGCTGGGCGGGCAGCGTGCCGTTGAGCGCCATCGCCGCGGTCGGCGCCATGATCGCGATCGACAGCGCGATCGCCTCCCAGAACCGGAGCTCGCGGCGCAGGCCGCCCGACGTCTGCTGCTCACCGGAGGCCACGGGGCCCTCCTCCCGACGCTGGACACGAGGCGAACGTCGGCTCGATCGTGGCACACCCGGCGGTCGACCCCGGGGCCGGTCCGCGACGCCCTGACAATGCCCCCGGAACGCCCTCGATCCAAGGTCGAGGGTTGGCCGCAACCGGTGTTGCTGCTTGACCTGGACCGTATGAGATTCGTACCGTAGCGGTCGTCGTGCGGCGTCGTCGTGCGAAGGTGGCCGCGTTCCCCAACGGCAAGACCACGGTAGGTCCTAGCTCCCCTGTCAGCCGGAAGCCCCCATAGTTGTCGGATCCCAGGCCCGCGAATCCTGGTGGTGGCACTGCTCACCGCCATGGTCCTGTGCGCCCTGACGACGACGGCGTTCGCGGCGGACACGACGGCGATCGCCGACACGGCGACCGACGCCGGGGCCACCACCGGGGCCACGACCTCGTCGGCCGACGCCGGCGGGGCCACGACCGCCTCGACCTCGGACGCGACGACCCCGCCCACGACGTCGGCGTCGGACACGACCGGCGGGTCCACGACCGCGTCCCCGGCGACGGGAGACAGTGGCGTCGGGACGGACGAGCCGACGACGGGAACCTCGGTCGACGACCCGCCCGCGACCACCCCGCCCGCGACGGGCACGGGCACCGCGACCGGCGGCACGACCACCGGCACCACGACCGGCACCACGACCACCGGCACGACCACCACCGGCACCACCACCACCGGCACCACCACCGGCGGCAGCGACCACCGGCGGCACCACGAAGCCGGCCACGCCAGCGACCGGCACCACGACCGGCACGGGCACGACCACCGGCGACACGACGACGACGCCCGCCACCGGGACGTCGACCACGCCGCCCACCACGTCGACGTCGAACACGACGACCGACACCGACAAGCCTGCAACGTCGCACCCGGCGCCGACCCCGGCTCCGGTGTCCGCACGACCCGCCGCCGTGGCGACTGCGCCCACCCCCTCGCCGGTCGTGCCGGTCGCCGCTGCGACCGCCACCCCGACGGGGCGCTTCGCCGCGGCGGCGCCGTTCTTCGTGACCGCACCGCCCCGCCACGACACCGGCGGCACGCAACCTGCGGCGCTCTCCGAGCGCAAGCTGCTCTCCGCCGGCGACCGAGCCGGCCTCCTGCCGTTCGGGCGCCACGCGACCGACGACGCCGCCCCGCTCACGCCCGGCGTGACCGCGATCGCGAGCGCCGCCGCGGCCCCCGCCGCGACGACCGTCGTCGAGTCCAGCACCGGCGGCCGCACCACGGTCCACCGCACGACGCGTGCGCACGCCCCTGACGCCGGCGGCACACCGAGCCGTCCCGCGCCGCACCGCCCGCCGGGTACGCCCGGCAACGCGGGTGCCGGCGGGGTCGCGTCCGCCGCCGGAGGCGCCGCCTCCGGCGTGTGGTGCGCGATCCTCCTCGGCGGCTTCCTCCTCTTCGCGCAGCAGCTTCGCCGTCACGGCGTGCGCCTCGTGATCCCGGCGCCCCGCGGCGTCGAGTTCCTTCTGCACCGGCCCGGCTGAGCCTCCGCTCCGGAGTCTCGACCGGGCACACGTGCGCCTTCCGGGCGTTCGCGTGCCCCACCGGCACGCGTTCGCGTGCCCCCGGCACCGTTCCCCCGGAAGGAGAAGTCCGTGACGACCCGCCTGCCCGGCACCAGGGCCATATCGATCGTGATCGTCGCAGCGCTGCTGCTGCTCGGCGTCGCGCTCACCGGCGCCTCGACGGCGGCCGCCCGATCGCACGACGCCCGCGCGTCGCACGCCTCGGTCCTGCGACAGGGCATCGGCACCAAGCACAGCCGCAGCGCCCGCGTCATGGCGGTCCAGCGCGCGCTCCAGCGCCACGGCTTCCGGGTGCACAAGGCCGACGGCCGCTTCGGCCGCGCGACCCACGCCGCCGTCCGCCGCCTCCAGCGCCGGGCCGGCCTGAAGGTCGACGGCGCGGTCGGTCCGCGGACGCGCCGCGCCCTCGGGCTGACGGCGGGCTACCGGCGCGTCCACCTTCTGCGGGTCCGCGCCGAACAGGCCGCGGCGCACCGCCGGCGGGTCGCCCGTCACGCGGCCGCCGCCCACCGACGCGCGATCGCCGACCGCCGGCGCGATCGCTCGATCCCGCCGCCGCGCCGGGCCGTGCCCGACCCGGTGACGGCGCTCGCCGCCACGTCTGACCACCCCACCCCTGCGCCGAGAACGCCGGTTCCTCAGCCGGCCGCATCGGCGCGGCGCACCCTGCCCGGCGGCCCCGACCTCGTTGCCGCGCTCGCGACGCTCCTCGTCGTCGCGACGTGGTTCCTCGCCCGGCGGCCGGCCTCGCGCCGGCCGCGCGCGCCCGCCCTCGCCCTCAGCGGGGGCGGTACGGCGACGATCGGTTGGGTGCCGCCGGGCGGCGACGACGCTGACGCCGCACGCGCCGAGGCCACGGACCGGCCCGCGCGTGCGGCCCGCTTCGCCACCGTCCGGTCGCGTCCCGCCCCGGTCGCGCCGCGCTCGCTCGAGGCCGGCGACCCGGTGATCGCCTACGTCGACACCACCGCCGGCGTGAGCGGCCGGGCGGCGAAGAAGATCGAGCGCGTCTGCGCGCGCCACGGCTGGCGGCTCCTCGAGGTCGTCGCCGAGCGCGGCGACCGGCCGGCGGGCGACCGCCCCGGCCTGGCCTACGCGCTCGATCGCATCGAGGCGGGCGAGGCGAACGCCCTCGTCGTCCGCGACCCGGCCGACCTCGGGCGTCGGGGCGTCGCGCGGGCCGCGCTGCGCCGCCGCGTGCGCAGCACCGGCGCCGCGATCGTGACCTGCGTCCCGGGCGCCGCACCCGTGATCGACCAGCGGCCCGAGTCGCGCCGCGCCCGGCGCGCGGTCGAGGCACCGGCGCCCGTGCCGGTTCTGGAGCAGTCCGCGCGCCCCCGGGCCGCCGAGGACCACGCGCCGGTCCCGGCGCTCGCGCGCGTCGCCGCCGCGCACCCCGTGCGCCCGCGGCCCGCGACGGCCCACACGCACCACTTCAGCCGGCCGGCCCGGGGCAGTACGCCCGCGGTCGTGCCGCTCCGCACAGGACGACGGAGGGCGTCATGACGACCGCCCTTCGGCCGATCGGACCGGCGCCGCCCATGGATGGCTCGCACCGGTGTCCGCTTGGGGGGTCGACGGGCGACGGAGTCGCGCGTCGAGCACTGGTCCCGGCGCTGGTCACGGAGGGCCGGCGCCGGCAGACGGCTTCAGCGCTTGGGGGGACGACGGGCGACCAGCCCGATCGTCGAATCGCGGTCCCGGCGCCCGTCACGGAGGGCGGGCGCCGGCACCCGCAGACAGAGCTTGGGGGGACGACGGGCCACCAGCCCCGTCGTCAGACAGGGGTCCGGGTGTCCGTCACGGAGGACGGACGCCCGGACACGGAGCTTGGGGGGACGACGGGCGAGCAGCCCGATCGTCAAGTCGCGGTCCCGGCGCCCGTCACGGAGGGCGGGCGCCGGCATCCGCACAGAGAGCTTGGGGGGACGACGGGCGACGAGCCCGATCGTCGAGCACCGGTCCCGCCGCCCGTCCGGGGGGCGGGAGCGGGCATCAGTCGCTCCGAGACAACCGGCGGCCCATGCGCCGCCGGGGAGCAACGCCGGAGGCCGCCTCCCACAGCGGCCCCGGGCGTGAGCCGGCGCCTGCCATGGACGGCGGGCGCCGGCCCGAACTTCACGAGCGTGGGCGGCAGCCGTACCGCCCCACGACGACGTCGACGCCCGCCAGGGAGGGCGGGCGTCGGCGCCACTCTTCCGACCGTCGGCGGCCGCCGTACCGCCAGACGACGCCGGCGCCCGCCAGGGAGGGCGAGCGCCGGCCCGAGCTTTCCAACCGTGGGCGGAATCCGTAGCGCCCCGCGACGGCGTCGCCGCCCGCCACGGAGGGCGGGCGCGACGCCACTTCTTTCCCACCGTCGGCGGCAGCCGTAACCGCCCGACGAGGCCGGCGCGCGCCAGGGAGGGCGGGCGCCGGCCGCAGGCTTGGGGGTAGCGGCCCGCTCAGCCCTCGCCGCCGTCGACCCACGGCCCGCCGGTCCAGCCGTCGAGGTCGTAGTCGGCGAGGCATTGCTCGACGAGATCGTCGGCCGCCGCGGTGATCCCGCGGATCCCGGCGAAGCGCAGCATGTCCAGGCGCATCTGCTCCTGGTTGCCGCTGTAGTTGATCTCGTACCACTCGTGGCGCGCGCCGAACTCGGTCCCGACCGCGTCCCAGATGAGCTTGAACAGCTTGATCCGGTCGTGCGCGTCGCCGGTCGAGCCGCGGTAGAAGCGGTCGATCAGCGGGCGCAGCTCCTCGGAGCGCAGGTCGGCCGCGCTCGACGGCGTGACGAGCGGCGCGCCGCCGAGGACCTCGGCGAAGATCGCCCGCGCGCGCGGCACCGCCTGGGTGCCGAAGAGCCGGATGAGCGTCGCGTACTCGAGCTTCGGTACCACGCTCTCCCCCGGCCCGGGCATCGGCTCGTGGCACAGCGCGGCGGTCAGCGCCCACAGCAGGTTGCGCCAGCCGACGAGCTCGCCGAGCTTCGCCTGCACGCCGCGGAACCCGTCGGTCCCGTTCGCCTTCAGCCCCCGCGCGAGCAGGCCGCAGAGGAAGTCGAGCTTCACCGCCAGCCGCGTCCCCGACTGCAGCGTGTAGCGCGGCATGAACCCCGACGAGGCGTAGAAGCCCGTCGCCTTGTCGACGTCGCGGTAGACGAGGACGTTCTCCCACGGGATGAACGCATCGTCGAAGACCACGACCGCGTCGTTCTCGTCGAAGCGGCTCGACAGCGGGTTCTCCCACGGCGAACGGGCGTCGGCCTCGTACGAGCGCCGGCAGACGAGCTTCTTGCCCGGCGTGTCCATCGGGGCGATGAACACCAGCGCGTAGTCCTCGGCCTTGCCCTTCTCGAGCTGGACGGCGCTGTTCTGGGCGACGAACGTCGCGTGGGTGATCGCCGACCCCGTGGCGAGCATCTTCGCCCCCGAGACGACGATCCCGTCGTCGCGCTCGCGCACGACGTGGACGTAGACGTCCTCGACCTCGTGGACCGCCTTGTCGCGGTCGATCGGCGGGTTGATCAGGACGTGGTTGAGGAACAGCGCCCGCTCGGCGTACGCGCGGTACCAGTGCCGGCCGCTGTCGGCGAACGGCGCGTACCAGTCCGGGTCGGCGCCGAGCGTCGCCATGAACGAGGCCTTGTAGTCCGGGGTGCGGCCCATGTGGCCGAACGACATCCGCGACCAGTGCGCGATCGCCTCGCGCGAGGCCAGCAGGTCGTCCACCGAGTACGACGGCATGAAGAAGCGGTGGGTGTGGATCCCGTGGCGGTCCTCGGCGGTGAGGAGGTCGCGGGTCGCGGGATCGTGCAGCGCGTCGTACAGCCGCGCCACCGAGCGCGCGCTGTTGCGGAACGCGGGGTGGGTCGTGACGTCCGCGACGCGCTCGCCGTCGATCCAGACGTCGCGGCCGTCGCGCAGGCTGTCGAGGTACTCCGCGCCGGTGTACGGGGCCGTGCGGCCGGGCACGCGCGGCCCCCTACCCGTCCAGCGCGGCCCGGAGCGGCGCCGCGGCCGCGGGCGGATCGACGCGCCCGAGCGCGACGCTGTCGCACCCGACCCACTCGGCCGCCTCGCGCAGCGCGTCGGCCATCCTGGGGATCGCCTTCGGCTCGACCGAGACCTGGAGGGCGTGCAGGGTCGTCCCGTCGCGCTTGGGGTCGACCCGGCCGACGAGATGGCCGCCCGCCAGGAGCGGCATCGCGTAGTAGCCGTGGATCCGCTTGGGCTTGGGGACGTAGGCCTCGATGCCGTGGTCGAAGCGGAAGATCCGCGGCGTCCGCTTGCGGTCCCAGATGAGCGAGTCGAACGGCGACAGGAGCGTCGTGCGGTGCCGCCCGCGGACGGGCGCCTCGAGGGCGGCCGGATCGGCCCAGGCGTCGGCGTCCCAGCCGCGGACCGTCACCGGCACGAGGCCGGTGGCCTCGATCACCGCGTCGACCTGGTCGAGGAGCAGGCGGTGGTAGTCGGCGAGATCGGAGCGCGTGGCCACCCCCATCGCGCGGCCGCCCTGGGCGACGAGGCGGGTCAAGCACGCCTCCTCGGTCGGCTCCTCGCGCAGGAGGTCGGCCGGGATCGCGCGCTCGGCGAGGTCGTAGACGCGCCGCCAGCCGCGGCGCTCGACGCACACGACCTCGCCGACGTCGAGCAGCCACTCGACCGCGATCTTCGCCTCCGACCAGTCCCACCACTCGGCGCTCGCCTTCGCCCCGCCCAGGTCCTTCGTCGTCAGCGGCCCCTCGTCGCGCAGCTGCGCGCGGACGGCGTCGACGGCCGCGCGGTGGACGTCGTGCCAGCGCTTCTGGCGGGCGCGCATGCGCCGCCGCCGGAAGGCGAACCACGGCCACTCCGTCTGCGGCAGGATCGACGCCGCGTGCGACCAGTACTCGAACGCGTCGCCGCTCCAGTAGGCGTGCTCGACCTTCGCGCGCGGCACCGGGCCGAGCCGGGCATAGGCGACCAGCTCGTGCGAGCGGGCGAGGACCGAGATCGTGTCGAGCTGGACGGCCCCGAGGGCGCGGAGCATCGCGGGCACGCCGCCGCGGCGGTCCGGCGCGCCGATCAGCCCCTGCGCGCGCAGCGCGATCCGGCGGGCCTCGTCGGCGCTGAGCTCGACCGCGGGGGCGGGCTGGGGCGGGACGCTGGCGGCAGCGGCGGCGGGCACGGGCGCCGGATCCTATGCGCCCGCCCGGGCGGCGCGGCGCCCTCCCGCCGCGGCGCTCAGGAGCGGCCCGAGAGCAGGTCCCAGGCCCGCCGGAGCTTGCGGGTCAGCTCGCCCTCGGGCGCGTCGCCCGGTCCCGCCGACAGCTCCGCCGGGCTCGCGCCCGGCTTCGGCAGCCGCGCGGCCTGCGCGGCGTCGAGCGTGAGCGTGACCGCCCGCTCGGCGATCGACGCGACCTCGGGGGCGTCGACGAACCGGTGGCCGCCCGGGCCCAGCCGCGTGTCCACCACGATGCCGTCGAACAGGTTGGCCTCGGGATGGGAGAGCACGTGCTCGACGGTGCCGATGCGCGTCCCGTCGGACGTGAGGACGGGCGTCCCCGGGCGGAGAGCCAGGAACGAGATCGGTGCGCCGTGGTCGTCGCTCATCGTGCGCAGGACTACCAGATCTCCGCGCCTGAGAAGATCGGTTCGATGACCGACACGGCCGATCGAGGGGCCGCGCCCGCCGCCGGCGGCGTCGAGGGCGCCCCGCCAGCGGGACTCGCGGCCCTGGCGGCGGAGCTGCGCGAGCGCCTGGCCGACGTCCGCCGCGGCGGCGGCGAACGCGCCCGCACCCGGCACGTCGAGCGCGGCAAGCTCCTCGTCCGCGAGCGCGTCGACCGCCTGCTCGACCCCGGCTCGCCGTTCCTCGAGCTCTCGCCGCTCGCCGCCTACGAGCTCTACGAGGACGACGTGCCCGCGGCCGGCATCGTCACCGGGATCGGCCGCGTCGAGGGCGTGAAGTGCATGATCGTCGCCAACGACGCGACGGTGAAGGGCGGCACGTACTACCCCGTCACGGTGAAGAAACACCTGCGTGCGCAGCAGATCGCGCTCGAGAACCGGCTGCCGTGCATCTACCTCGTCGACTCGGGCGGCGCATTCCTGCCGCTGCAGGACGACGTCTTCCCCGACCGCAACCACTTCGGGCGGATCTTCTTCAACCAGGCCCAGCTCTCGGCCGCCGGGATCCCGCAGCTGTCGGCGGTCATGGGGTCGTGCACGGCGGGCGGCGCCTACGTCCCGGCGATGTCCGACGAGACGGTGATCGTCAAGGACCAGGGGACGATCTTCCTGGGCGGCCCGCCGCTCGTGAAGGCGGCCACGGGCGAGGTCGTGACGGCCGAGGAGCTCGGCGGCGGCGAGGTCCACGCGCGCAAGTCGGGCGTCGTCGACCACCTCGCGGCCGACGACGCCGAGGCGCTCGCGATCCTGCGCTCGATCGTGCGGACGACGAACTCGCTGCAGCCCCGCGAGCCGGCGTTCGAGGTCGTGGCGCCCGAGGACCCCGCCGAGGACCCGGGCGAGCTCTACGACCTCGTGCCGACCGACCCGCGCACCCCGTACGACGTGCGGGAGGTGATCTGGCGGATCGTGGACGCCAGCCGCTTCCACGAGTTCAAGGCCGCCTACGGGGAGACGCTCGTCTGCGGCTTCGCCCACATCTGGGGCCATCCCGTCGGGATCCTCGCCAACAACGGGATCCTGTTCTCGCAGTCGGCCCTGAAGGGCGCGCACTTCATCGAGCTGTGCAACCAGCGCCGCGTCCCGCTGCTCTTCCTCCAGAACATCGCGGGCTTCATGGTCGGGCGCGAGTACGAGACCGGCGGGATCGCCAAGGACGGCGCGAAGATGGTCACGGCCGTGTCGTGCTCGACGGTGCCGAAGCTGACCGTGATCGTCGGCGGCTCGTTCGGCGCGGGCAACTACGGGATGTGCGGGCGCGCGTACGACCCGCGCTTCCTGTGGATGTGGCCCAACGGGCGGATCTCGGTCATGGGCGGCGAGCAGGCCGCGTCGGTGCTCGCGACCGTGCGGCGCGACGGCATCGAGGGCCGCGGCGAGCAGTGGCCCGCCGACGAGGAGGAGGCCTTCAAGCAGCCGATCCGCGACCGGTACGAGCGCCAGGGCTCGCCGTACTACTCGACCGCGCGGCTCTGGGACGACGGCGTGATCGACCCGCTCGACACGCGCCGCGTGCTCGGCCTCGCGCTGGCGGTGTGCGCCGGGGCCCCGATCGAACCGGCCCGCTACGGCGTCTTCCGCATGTGATGTTCGCCTCGGTGCTGGTCGCCAACCGCGGCGAGATCGCGCTGCGGGTCCTGCGCGCGGCGCGGGCGCTCGGGCTCGGGACGGTCGCCGTCTACTCCGATGCCGACCGCGGCGCGCCGCACGTCCGCGCGGCCGACACGGCGCTGCGCCTCGGCCCCGCGCCGGCGGCCGAGTCGTACCTGGCGATCGAGGCGGTGCTCGACGCGGCGCGGCGGGCGGGGGCCGAGGCGATCCACCCCGGCTACGGCTTCCTGTCGGAGAACGCGGCCTTCGCCCGCGCGTGCGCGGAGGCGGGGTTGACCTTCGTCGGGCCGCCGGCCGACGTCATCGAGCGCATGGGGCGCAAGGACGAGGCCCGCCGGATCGCCGTCGCCGCGGGCGTGCCGGTGGTCCCCGCCGTCGAGGACACCGGCGACGACGACACGCTCGCCGCGCGGGCGGCCGACGAGGTCGGCTTCCCGCTCATGGTCAAGGCCGCGGCGGGCGGCGGCGGCAAGGGGATGCGGACCGTGCGCACCGCGGACGACCTGCCCGCCGCGATCGCCGCCGCGCGGCGCGAGGCCCGGGCGGCGTTCGGCGACGCGACGCTGCTCGTCGAGCGGCTCGTCGAGGGCGCCCGCCACGTCGAGGTCCAGGTGCTCGCCGACGCCCACGGCGGCGTCGTCCACCTGCGCGAGCGCGACTGCTCCACCCAGCGCCGCCACCAGAAGGTCCTCGAGGAGGCGCCCGCGCCGACGATCTCCGCCGCCGTCCGCGAGACGCTGCTCGGCTCGGCGGTGCGCCTCGCCCGCGAGGTCGGCTACGTCAACGCCGGCACGGTCGAGTTCATGGTCGCCGGCGAGGAGGCCTACCTGCTCGAGATGAACACCCGCCTGCAGGTCGAGCACCCGGTCACCGAGCTCGTCTGCGGCCTCGACCTCGTCGCCCTGCAGCTGCGCGTCGCCCAGGGCGAGCCGCTGCCGTTCACGCAGGACGACGTGACCGCCGCCGGTCACGCGATCGAGGCCCGCGTCTACGCCGAGGACCCGGCCAACGGCTTCCTCCCCCAGGCCGGGCGCGCGACCTTCGTGCGCTGGTCGCCCCGCGCCCGCGTCGACGCCGCGCTCGAGTCCGGCCAGGAGGTCGGCACGGCCTACGACCCGATGCTCGGCAAGGTCATCGCCCACGGCGCCACGCGCGAGGCGGCGCGGCGGGCGCTCGTGGCCGCGCTCGACGACACGGCGATCTTCGGCGTGACGACGAACCTCGGCTTCGTCCGCGACCTCGTCGCCTCCGACGCGTTCCGCGACGCGGCGATCGACACCGGCTGGCTCGACCGCACGCCGGACGCGGCCGGCCCCGACCCCGAGGACGGCGATCTCGCCCGCGCCGCGGCCGCCTGGGCCGCCGCGGCCGCCCCCGCGGACGGCGGGCCGGGCGATCCGTTCGCCGTCGGGGACGGCTGGCGCGTGAGCGGGCCGGCGGCGCCGGTCGCGGTCGACCTCGAGGGCCCCGGCGGACGGGTCGTGGTCCGCGTCGACCGCGCGGCCGGCACCCTGGACGACGGCGATCGGCCCCGCGCCGTCCGCGAAATCGGCGCGGACGACGAGTCTCACCTTCAACTCGAGATCGACGGTATGCGTCACGACTTCTTCGTCGAGCGCGCCGCCCACGCGATCACGGTCGGCCATCGCGGACGGGCGCACGTCTTCCGCCGGCCCGAGCAGTTCCTGCACGACGCCACCGCCGCCGCCACCGACGGCGCGGTCGCGGCCCCGATGCCGGGCACGATCCTGGCCGTCCCCGGCGCGGTCGGCGCCGCCGTCGCGGCCGGGGAAACCGTCGTCGTCCTCGAGGCGATGAAGATGGAGATCGCGCTCTCCGCCCCGTTCGACGGGACGGTCGCCGAGCTCGACGCCGCCGAGGGCCAGCAGGTCCCGCTCGGGCGCACGCTGTTCCGCGTCGTGGCCGCCGACGACGCGCAGGCCGGCGAGTAGCGCCCCGAGGTCGATACGCCCGGCCCCGCTGAGGGTAACCGGGCTGACAACGCGACTGGGAGGTCCCATGGTGGTGCAACGAACGCGCCTGGCGGCGGCCGTGGTCGTCGCCGCACTCGTGCCGGTCATCGCGGCCGGCTGCGGCGGGAGCGACGACGGCGGCGGTGGCAGCGGCGGCGCGAGCAGCGCGAGCAGCGGGCAGAGCGCCGCGACGAAGAACGCGAAGGCCATCGACCTGAACTCGATGAACGGCGCGAAGGGCCGCGTCACATACTGCACGGGCAAGGACACGACGGGCGAGACGAAGGAGTGGTCCAAGCGCTTCAACGCGAAGCACAAGGCGCAGGGCCTCTCGGTGCAGATCCTCGAGTTCCCGGCGTCGGCCGACGCCCAGCGCCAGCAGTTCGTCCAGCGCCAGGAGGCCAAGGCGGGCGACTGCGACGTCTTCCGCTCCGACGTGATCTGGACCGCGGAGTTCGCCTCCCAGGGCTGGCTCTACGACCTCTCGCCGTACGTCGACCGCATCAAGGACCGGCTGCTCGCGTCCTCGCTCGAGACCGCGACGTACGAGGGCAAGACGTGGGGCGTGCCGTCCTACACGAACGCGGCGCTGCTCTTCTACCGCAAGGACAAGGTCGCCCAGGCGCCGGCCACCTGGCAGGACGTCTACAAGCAGGCCGCGAGCAACGGCGGCATCGTCTTCCAGGGCGCGGCCTACGAGGGCCTGACCTGCGACTGGCTCGAGCTCGCGTTCGCGGCGGGCGGCTCCGTGCTGTCCACCGACGGCCAGAAGGCGACGATCGACTCGCCCCAGAACGTGGCCGCGACGAAGCTCATGGCCGACGCCGTCAAGGACGGGGCCGCGCCGAAGGCCGTCTCGACCTACATGGAGCCGGAGTCGCTGTCGGCGTGGCAGACGGGCAAGCACGCGTTCATGCGCAACTGGCCCTACGCCTACGGCATCAGCGAGGACACGGCGAAGCTCAAGGGCAAGTTCGCGGTCGCGCCGCTGCCCTCCTACGCCGGCGCCGGCAAGGCGAGCATCCTCGGCGGCGGCAACAGCGTCATCTCGACGTTCTCGAAGAACCCCGGCGGCGCGCTCGCCGTCGTCGACTTCCTCGCCTCGCAGGACTGGCAGACGACGCTGACGGCCGAGTTCTCGCAGATGTCGCCGTTCAAGGCGACGTACGACCAGCCGTCGGTGAAGAAGGCGATCCCGTTCGCGACCGAGATCCGCCAGGCGATCGAGCAGGCGCGGGCGCGACCGGTGTCGCCGGTCTATCCGCAGATCTCGCAGGCGATCTACCGCAACGTCAACGATGCCCTCGCCGGGCGCACGTCGCCGGCGGAGGCCATGAAGCGCGCGCAGGCCGACATCGAGCGGGCGCTCGCGACGTTCTGAGGGTCTGAACCGTGCCCGCGCGGCGCCGCCCGGCCGGTCCGGGCGGCGCCGGCGCGCGACGGTGACGTCAGACGCGCTGGACGAGGGTGGCGGTGCCGAGCCCGCCGCCGCAGCACATCGTCACGAGGCCGAGCTCCCAGTCCTCGTCCTCGAGCTCGTGCAGGAGCGTCGTGAGAAGGCGGGCGCCGGTGGAGCCGAGCGGGTGCCCGAGCGCCATCGCGCCGCCGCGCGGGTTCACGCGGTCCATGTCCGGCTTGTGCTCGCGCGCCCACGCGGCGACGACCGGGGCGAACGCCTCGTTGATCTCGACGACGTCGATGTCGTTGATGCTCATGGCGTTGCGGTCGAGGATCTTCTGCGTCGCCGGGATCGGGCCGGTGAGCATCGTCACCGGGTCCACCCCGACCGTCGTCTGGTCGACGATCCGCGCGCGCGGCGTCAGGCCGAGCTGGTCGGCCTTCTCGCGCGACATGAGCAGGACGGCGGCGGCGCCGTCGGAGATCTGCGACGAGTTGCCCGCCGTGATCCGCCCGTCCTCCTTGAAGACCGGCTTGAGGCCGGCGAGCGCCTCGAGCGACGTCTCGGGCCGGATGCCCTGGTCGGCGACGTGGGTCGAGCCGTTGACCTCGAACGGGACGGTCTCGCGCTCGAAGCGGCCCTCCTCGGTCGCCTTCGCCGCGAGCTGGTGCGAGCGCAGCGCGAGCTCGTCGAGCTCCGAGCGCGGGATCTCCCACTGGTCGGCGATCATCTCCGCGCCGAGGCCCTGGCCGACGAGGTTGTGCTTCTCCATGAGCTTCGGCGTGAACGCGCTGCCGAACTCCTCCTGGGTCTTCATGCCCGCCGCGAACGGGATGTGGCCCATGTGCTCGACGCCCGAGCCGATGACGACGTCGTGGACGCCGGCGGCGATCAGCGCGGCGCCGAAGTTCACGGCCTGCTGGGCCGAGCCGCACTGGCGGTCGACGGTCGACGCGGCCGCCTCGATCGGCAGGCCCTCCTGCAGCCAGGCGTTGCGCGCGACGTTGAAGCCCTGCTCGCCGAACTGCTGCACGCAGCCCGCGATGACGTCCTCGACCTCGCTCGCGTCGACGCCCGCGCGGTCGAGCACCTCGGTGTAGCAGCGCCCGAGCAGGTCGTTCGGGTGGACGTCCTTGTAGTAGCCCTTCTCGGGGTGCCCGCGCCCGATCGGCGTGCGCACCGCCTCGACGATGACGACCTCGCGGCCCTGTTGGCTCATGGGCTGGCTTGCCTCCGTCTCGCTGTCCTGGGTGACCGGCTCACCGCATCCTACCGGCCGTTGACTGGCCGATCAGCCAGGGCCGGAGCGGGCGGATCGGCAGAATGTCGCGCCTCCATGCGCGTGCTGCGGATCCCCTTCTCCACGAACGTCGAGCGCGTCGCGCTCGCCCTCGCCCACAAGGGCGTGGCGGTCGAGTGGGTCGAGGTCGACCCGGCCGACCGCTCGCCCGTCCGCGAGCTGTCGGGCCAGGATCTCGTGCCCGTCCTGCAGACCGACCAGAACGAGGTCATCGCCGACTCGATGCGGATCGTCGCGTGGCTCGAGGCCCGCCGCCCCGACCCGCCGCTGTGGCCCGCGGACCCCGCGCGGCGCGCCGAGGTCGACGTCTTCGTCGAGTGGTTCAACCGCGTGTGGAAGGGCCCGCCGAACGCGATCGAGGCCGAGCTGCGCCGGCCGGCCCCCGACGAGGCGAGGATCGCCGCCTGGGGCGATGAGATGCGGGGGTGGCTGCACTGGTTCGAGGGCCTGCTCGAGGGCCGCGACCACCTCATGGGCGACACGTTCGGCGCCGCCGACGTCGCCGCCTTCCCGTTCCTCAAGTACGGCCTCTTCAGCGATCCGGACGACGACGAGCTCTTCCATCGGGTCCTCGTCGACCACCTCCCGATCGCGGGCGCGTTCCCCCACGTGGAGGCCTGGATCCGAAGGGTCGACGAGCGCCCAAGAGCGTGAGAACGCCAAGGACACTGCGCAAGATGACCAAACTTTTATGGGCGCTTGAGGTAACGGATCGACAATCTGCCCTGCGAACGTACCTCGCAAGTGCACCTCCTCCCAGAAGCAGACGACCGGCCCGCCGCGAGCGGGCCGATCGTTTTAAGCCTGCGGGCCGACTCGAGAGCCGGCCCGCGGCACACACACGGATGAGGGGGAACGGGACAGCCGGCCCGCCTGCCGCGGACCGGCCATCCGCCTGATGGTGGACCACCCCGATCCACCGCACTCGGTACCCCCGCAGCGTCCCACCGCCTGCGGGTGACGCCTCCGCCCCACGAAGACGTCTGACGGGCCTCAACGCCGGGCGCGCCGGATCCTTGCGGCGTCTCTCCGTGCGTCGCGATTCTTGGCGCGTATGCGCTCGTCTAGTCGGCCGGTCGCGACTGCTGGGACACCGCGCGGCGCTCGCGGATCCGCACGGCCTCGATGCGGTTCTCGCGCACGGACTCGACCCGGATCGAGTAGCCGTTGGCCGTGATCGTGTCGCCGCGCTTGGGCAATCTGCCCAGCTCCGCGAAGACGAAGCCGCCGACCGAGTTGTAGGCGTCGGTGTCGACCGGCAGCTCGAGCCCGTAGTCGAGCAGGTCGGTCACCGCGACGTGCCCGCGCACGAACCAGTCGCCGTTCGCCAGCCGCCGGACCTCGCCGCCCGCCGGGTCGGTCTCGTCGGCGATCTCGCCCACGACCTCCTCGACGATGTCCTCGACCGTCACGATCCCCGCGACGCGGCCGTACTCGTCGATCACGACGGCCATCGAGGAGCGCTGGCGCTGGAGGTCGGCGAGCAGGTCGTCGAGCGGCTTGGTCTCGGGCACGATCGGGGCGTCGCGGACGAGCGGCTCGATCTCCGCGTTCGGCCCCTCGGCCATGAGCTGGCGGGCGAGCGTGTTCGAGTGGACGATCCCGCGCACGCGGTCCTGGTTCTCGTCCTCGGTCACGAGCAGGCGCGTGTGGCCCGAGGAGATGCAGCGCCGCAGCGCCGTCTCGACGTCCTCGGAGGTGTCGACCGTCACGACGGCCGGGATCGGCGTCATGACCTGGCGCGCCTCCTGCTCGTGGAGGTGGAAGACGCCGCTCAGCATCCCGGCCTCACCCGGGTCGAGCGTGCCCGAGGTGGCGATGAGGGCCTTGAGCTCCTCGGGGGTCGAGCCCTCCTGCGCGACCCGGTCGGGGTCGACGCCGATCCAGCGCAGGATCCGGTTGCTGACCCCGGAGAGCAGGAAGATGAACGGCGCGAACAGCCGGCGGAAGAAGCGCAGCGGGGCGGACACGCGGCGGGCGACGCCCTCGGCCCGGTCGATGGCGTACAGCTTCGGGACGATCTCGCCGGCGACGATGTGGGCGCTCGTGATGATGAGGTAGGCGATCACCACGGAGATCGCGACCGCGAGCCCGTGGCCGATCGCGTTGCCGAACAGCGGCTCGAGGGCCTCGGCCAGAACCGGCTCGCCGACCGCGCCGATGCCGATCGAGGTCATCGTGATCCCGACCTGGACGGTCGAGATGTAGTCGCCGATCTCGTCGACCTCCTGGATCGCGAGCGCGGCGCCCCGGAGGCCGTCGTCGCGCATCGTCTCCAGCCGCGAGCGGCGCGAGCGCACCAGCGCGTACTCGCCCATGACGAAGAAGCCGTTGAGCGCGATGAGCAGCGCCGTCAAGACGAGCAGCAGCGCGGTCATCGCGGCGCGGCGTGTGAGCCGCTACTTCGAGGAAGATCGTCTGGCACGGGCCGAGGTCGCTGAGGCTACCAGCCGTGGCCTACCCTCCTTCCCTCCATGCGCATCGTCAGCCTCGTGCCCCACGCCACCGAGCTGCTGTTCGCGCTCGGCCTCGGCGACGACGTCGTCGCCGTCACGCACGAGTGCGACTACCCGCTGGAGGTCCTCGGGCTCCCGCACGTGACCCGCGACGTCCTCCCCGCCGGGCTCGCCGCGGGCGAGATCGACGCGGCCGTCCGGGCGCGGACCCAGGAGGGCAAGGCGATCTACGAGCTCGACGAGTGGCGCCTGGCCGACCTCGAGCCCGACCTCATCGTCACGCAGGCGCTGTGCGCCGTCTGCGCGGTCTCCTACGACGACGTCGTGAAGATCGCGGAGGAGCTCGACCCGGTCCCGCAGGTGATCTCGCTGGACCCGAAGACCCTCGGCGAGGCGATGGGCGACATCCGCACCATCGCCCAGGCGACCGGCGCCCGCGACGCCGCGCTCGACCTCGTCACGCGCCAGCGCGCGCGGATCGACGCCGTGCGCCGGGCGGTCAAGGGCGCCGAGCCGGTGTCCGTCGCCGCGATCGAGTGGCTCGACCCGGTGTTCATCGCCGGGCACTGGACGCCGCAGATCATCGACCTGGCGGGCGGCGCCGACGTGCTCGGCTTCGCCGGCGAGCACTCCGAACAGGCCACGTGGGAGATCGTCGCGGCCGCGCGCCCCGACGTCGTCGTCGTGATGCCGTGCGGCTACGACGCCGAGCGCTCACGCGAGGAGGCGCTGGCCTACGCCGACCAGCTGCGCGCGGTCGGGGCCAAGCGGGTCGTCGCGGTCGACGCGGCGGCGTACTTCTCGCGCCCCGGCCCGCGACTGGTCGACGGCCTCGAGGTGATGGCGCACGTGCTGCACCCGGACCTCGTGACGGAGGCGCCGGGGGCGGTGTACGACATCGAGCTGTAGGGCGGTTCGGCCCCTCAGCCCAAGCCGTTGCCGCCGGCCGCGGCGATCGCGCCGACGACGGCGAACAGCGACAGCACGGCGCACGCGATGTAGCCGAGGGCCCGGCTGCGGTGGCGGTCGGCGTAGCCGAGGGCCATGCCGGCCAGCGCGCCGCCGATCAGGCCGCCGATGTGGCCGCCGATCGAGATCCCCGACAGCAGGAACGACAACCCGAGGTTGAAGATGATCAACATCCCGATGTCCGTCTTGAACGGGTTGATGCCCCTCGCGCGCAGCTCGACCGCGGCCGCGCCCATCAGGCCGAAGACGGCGCCCGAGGCGCCGACGGTGTGGGCGTCAGGCGTGAGGACGAGCGCCCCGAACGAGCCCCAGAGCAGCGCCGTGAAGTACAGCGCGGCGAACCGGCGGGAGCCGAGTGCCGGCTCGAGCATCTGCCCGAGGATCCAGAGCAGGTACATGTTGAACCCGACGTGCAGAAGGTTCACGTGGAGGAACGCGCCCGTGACCAGCCGGTAGTACTGGTTGAGCACGTCGATGCCGGGGCCCCACAGCGCGAACTCGTTGATCAGGCGGCTGTTGGACGAGCCCGCGAACCCGATCGAGCCGCTCGCGAGGAACGCGACGACGCAGACGATGATGATCCCCACGGTCACCCGCGGCTCGGAGCTCATCGTCCGCATGTTGTGGACCTTCGTGCGCTGCCTCGCGCACTCCGGGCACCGCATCCCGACGGGCGTCGGGGTCATGCAGTCGGGGCAGATCGGCCGCCCGCACGACGAGCACGAGACGCCCGTCACGCGGTTGGGGTGGCGGTAGCAGGTCTGTGTGGCGGTCCCGGCCGCGGAGGCGTCCATCTCCGGACTAACGGTACAACGCGGCGCGCCCGCGATCGCCGCCTGCGCGCCGGATCGTGGCCGGGCCGAGCCCGGGGCTCACGCGGGCTGCGCGATGACCACGGGATCGCGCGTCGGGGCGGCGCTCCCGCCGTTCGGCTCGTCGGTCACGAGGACCTGCTCGACCCCGTCGACGCCGCCCGGCACCTCGACCGTCGCGCGGCCGCCGCGGACGTCGAACAGCGCGTCCGTCGGCTCGGGGGCGGTGCGGCCCGGGCGCTTGATCCAGACCTGGTAGACGCGGCCGCGAGGCGGCGAGGGGAAGTCGCGGACGCTGAGCGTCGCCCGTTCGCCCTCGACCGTGAGCGCCGCGCGCGCGGCCGGGTCGGTGGGCAGCGCGACGCTGGCCTGGACGGTCCGCTCCGACGGCCCGCCGCCCGCGACGAGCACGCCGCCCGCGACGCCGAGCGCGATGAGCACGGCCGCGGCGAACGCCGCCGGCACCGGGCGCAGCGCGAGCAGCGGACGCCGCCACCAGGGGCGCTCGCGGCCCGCGTCCGGGCGGGCCGGCCGCGCCGGCTCCTCGACGGGCGCCGCGACCGTGTCGGCTTCCGGTCCGGCGGCCTCGAGCACGTCGGCCTCGGCCCGCACGGCGGACATGATCCGCAGCTTCAGCTCCGGCGGCGGCGCCACCTGGTCGGCCACGAGCGGCAGCGTGTCGGCCACGATCTGCAACTCGGCCACCTCGCGGCGGCAGACGGCGCACCCGGGCAGGTGCGCCGCGAAGCGCTCGGCCTCCGCCCGAGGCAGGGCGCCGAGCACCCAGGCGCCGACGTCCTCGACGTGCCCGCAGCTCATGCCGGCAGCTCCGCGAGGCCGTTGAGCTCGCCGCGCATCTTCTTCAGCCCGAGCCGCATCCGCCCCTTCACGGTGCCGATCGGCGTGTGGAGCATGTCCGCGATCTCGCTGTGGCTGAACCCGCCGAAGTACGCGAGCTCGATCACATGGCTCTGCTCGGCCGGCAGCGAGCGCAGCGCGGTGCGCACCTCGCGCGCCTCGTCGCGGCGGGCGACCTCGACGTCCGTGCGCTCGCCGGACTCGAAGCGCTCCTCGATGCCCTCGTCGCTCGCCCGGCGCCGGTCGTGGACCATCGAGCGCCGCAGCGCGTCGATCGCACGGTTGTGGACGATCCCGAGCACCCAGGTCCGGACGGAGCCGCGGTCGCGGTCGTAGCGGGCGCCCGAGCGCCACAGGCTCAGGAACGCCTCCTGGACGACGTCCTCGGCGACGTTGCGGGTGCCGGTCATCCGGTAGGCGAGCGAGAACGCCGCCGTCGCGTGCCGCTCGTAGACGACCTCGAACGCGAGCGTGTCGCCTCGCCGCACGAGTTGCATCAAGTCCTCGTCGGCGAGAGCGGAGAGCGACATCTACCGCGACCTTACGCCGCCGTGCCGCCCGCGGATCACTCTCAGCGCCGCACGATGCGGCGCACCTCGACGGCGGCCGCGCGCACGTTGCGCTGCCGGCGATGCTGGTGGCGCCAGCCGAGCACGATCAGCCCCGCCCCCGCGGCGGTGCCGACCGCGATGGCCGCGACCGGGCGGACCCAGTTGCGCGGGTCGCGCATGGAGGACAGCTCCCAGCTCTCGAGCTCGTCGACCGCCATCTCGGTCAGGCTCCAGAGCGTCATCTCGACGCGGTTGCCGAGATCGTCGGGCGGCTCGACGGGCGCGAGCGCCCGCCGGATGATGTCCTCGAAGTTGTCTCCCGCTGCCTGGTCGCTCACCTCAGTGCCTCCCTGCCTGACGCACGTTCACGATCTCCTCGAGCTGCTTGATCGCCCGGTGGATCAACACCTTCGTCGCGCCGTCGCTTCGCCCCATGGCGCGGGCGATCTCCCGGTTGTCCATCCCCAGGGCGAACCGCATGATCAGCGCCTCCCGGCGATCCACCGGGAGCTCCTCGATGCCCTCGAGGATCCGTGACAGCTCGTCCCTGCCCTCGACGAGGTCCTCCGTGGTGTGTACCGCTGAGAGCGTGGTCGTGTCCTCGATCGGCGTCTGCGGGCGCCGGGCCCGGTCGCGATACAGGTTCGCCGCCAGATTGTGGGCGATCCGGATGAGCCACGGTCGCAGTGGACGGCCGTCCGACTCGTCCACCGCACGCTCGAAGTGCCGGTAGGCCTGCAGGAACGTCTGCTCCGTGAGGTCCTCGGCGTCGTGGTGGTTGCCCACCCGGTAGTAGGAGTACGAGTAGACGTCCCGGAGGTGCGCCCGGTAGAGCTCCGAGAACGCGCGATCGAGCTCCTCCTTGTCCACGCATGGCAGCCTACTCAGGCGGCGTGGGAACGCCGCGGCTGGTGGGTGGTCGGGGACCGTTGATCGGCCGCCGGGCCGGCGGCGCCCGCCGCGCTCCCGGCGAGCTCCACGGCGGCGACCTCGGTGGTCGTCGTCACGTCGAGGCCGGCGGCGCGCAGGACGGTCGCGAGCTGGGCGAGGAACGGCGCGTCGGCGGACGCGAGGACGACCGGCGCGCCCTCGGCGAGCGCGCCGTCGGCGCCCGGGCCGGCGAGGGACGCCACGGCCCGCGCGGCCACGTGGCCTGAGACGTACGCGCTCGGCAGCGTGCCGGCGGGCGGGACGAGGCCGCGCGCGAGGACGAGCACCCCGGCGCGCGCCGGGATGCGCCCGCCGTGCGCGGCGACGGCACCGGGCAGGTCGTGGGGCGGGACGGCGAACACGACGAGGTCGTGGAGCCCGAGCTCGAGCCGGTCCGCCGCCATGACGTTCACGCCGTCGGGCAGCGGCACCCCGGGCAGGTCGGCGTCGTTGCGGCCGATCCGGCCGATGCGCGCGGCCTGCTCGGTCGTGTGGGCGCCGAGGTCGACCTCGAGGCCGGCCCGCGCGAGCGCGACCGCGAGGCCGGTGCCGCGCGCGCCCGCGCCGATGACGGCCGCGCGGTGCAGGCGCGGCAGGCCGCCGAGCCACTCCCACTGCAGCTCGACGCAGGGCCAGATGCGGTCGGTCACCGCGCCGGCCAGCGCGGGCGACGGGCGCTCCACGCGCGGGAAGGTCAGCGCGCGGCCCGCGCGGATGCGGACCTTGTGCGGGCGGATCCGCCAGCCCCGGCGGACCGCCTCCGTGCCGATCACGGCGACGGGCACGACCGGCGCGCCGGTCTCGAGCGCCAGGCGCCCGACCCCGCGCCGCGGCCGCCCGAGCGAGCCGGGCCGGACGCGCGTGCCCTCCGGGAACATGAGGACGACCTCGCCGCGCGCGAGGATCGCGCGCGCCGTGGCCATCGACTCCTGGTCGGACGCGCCGCGATCGATCGGGAAGGCGCCGAGCGCGCTGAGCAGCCACGAGACGACCGGGTGGAAGAGGAACAGCTCCTTCTTCGCGACGAAGTAGATCGGCCGCCGGGCCATGACCGCGATGACGAACGGGTCCAGGAACGAGCGGTGGTTCGACGCCAGGATCACCGGCCCGCGCGCGGGGATGTGCTCGCGCCCGACCCGCCCCAGGCGGAACCAGACGTGGAAGAACGGCTGCAGGATCGCGCGCACGATCCAGTAGACGAGCGGGTTGACCCCGCGCGTCCGCGCTCGCTGGAGGAGGGCCTCGCGGTCCACTCCTGGGATACCAGTGCCTCGGACCACGGTTACAGTGGTTCGACACCGTGAGCGTGGACGTCAGAAGAACCGCCCGCGGCGCGCTGGCAGGCGCCGTGGCGGCGGGGGTGTGGGCCGCGCAGTCCCCCCTCGACCAGCGCGTCTTCGGCGTGCCCTACGCCGACGAGGAGCTCCTCGGCAAGGCCGTCACCCGCGGGCCCGCGTGGCAGCCGATCGGGATCGCGATCCACGTGCTCAACGGCGCGCTGTTCGGCGCCCTCTACACGAACGTCGCGCCGGCGACACCCGTGCCGGGCTGGGCCCGCGGCCCGGCCGCCGGCCTCGCCGAGCACCTCGCGACCTGGCCGCTGACGCTGCTCGTCGACGAGCGCCACCCCGCGCGCGACGAGATGCCGCGGCTGGCCCACAGCGGCCGCGCGTTCGCCCAGGCAACCTGGCGCCACCTGCTGTTCGGCGTCATCCTCGGCGAGCTCGAGCGGCGGCTGAACCCGCCCGAGGAGCCGCCGCTCCAGGAGTATCTGCGCGCCGTGTCGTCCAACGGGCACGGCGACATCGAGCAGGCCGTCGGCGCCTCCGAGGGCTGACGGTCTGAACAGCTGAACAGCTGAGCGATCCTTCAGGTATCGTCTGGGGCCTCATGGCCCACGGCGACCACCCCGACGTCCGCCGCGTCCTCGCCGACGACGCGTTCGCCCGCGCGGCGGCCGAGAGCATCCAGGCGCTGTCCGCCCCCAGCCGGCTGCGGATCCTCGCCCGCCTGTACGCGGGCCCGGCGGCGGTCACCGACCTCGCGGAGGCGGTCGGCATGGAGGGCTCGGCGGTCTCCCACCAGCTCCGCACCCTGCGCCACCTCGGGCTCGTCACCGGCCGCCGCGACGGGCGCCAGGTCGTCTACGAGCTGCACGACGACCACGTCGCCGACCTGCTCGAGCAGGTCGTCTCGCACGTCGACCACGTCCGGCTCGGGCTCGCCGGCCGCCACGCCGCGGCGACCGAGCCCGCCGCCGTCTGAGGCGCGGCGATGGCGCACCACACGCACGCGCACGCCGGCCCGGGCCACGGCCACAGCCACGACCACGGGCACTCGCACGGCCTCGTCCACGCCTCGATCAAGCGCTCGCACGCCGGCCTGCGCACCGTCGCACTGGCCCTCGCGGTGCTCGGCCTCACGGCCGCCGCGCAGGCCGCGGTGTACGCCCTCTCGGGCAGCGTCGCGCTGCTCGCCGACCTCGTCCACAACGCGGGCGACGCCGCCACCGCGATCCCGCTCGCGATCGCCTTCGCCCTGCGCAGCGCGACGGCCGAGCGCCGCGCGGGCCTCGCTGGTCGTCGCCGCGATCTTGCTCAGCGCGTGCGTCGCGGGCGTCGAGTCCGTCGTGCGGCTGCTCGACCCGTCCGGCGTCGACCACCTCGGCGCGCTCGCCGCTGCGGGGCTCATCGGCTTCGCGGGCAACGCCGTCGCCGCGGCGATCCGCACCCGCGCCGGCCGGCGGCTCGACAGCGCGGCGCTCGTCGCCGACGGCGACCACGCGCGGGCCGACGCCTACGTCTCGCTCGGCGTCGTCGCCTCGGCCGTCGTCGTCGCCCTCGGCGTCCCGATCGCCGACCCACTCATCGGCCTGGCGATCACGGCACTGATCCTGCGGATCACCTGGGCGTCGTGGCGGACGGTGCGCGACCACGACGCGCCGGAGGCCTGACCGGGGCAAGCCCCCGGCGGGAGTCGAACCCGCAACCTCCCGCTTACAAGGCGGACGCTCTGCCAGTTGAGCTACGAGGGCCGGCGCGGATGAGGCTACGCGACACCCCGCTGTCCTGCCCATCCGCTCGCCGCCCGGCGGGCGCGCGGGGCCTCCCGTCGACGCCGCGGCAGGCGCGGACGGCGGCGCGCCACGTCTGAGCGCGTCGCGATCGGGTATAAGGCGTGGCCATGGGAGGCGTGAGGCGGTGCCTGCTCGTCGTGTGCGCGCTGGTCGTGGCGGGTGGCGCCGCGGGGTGCGGCGTCGCGTCGAGCTCGCCCGACCGGGTCGAGGCCCAGCTCGAGCAGCAGCTCGGCGGCCATCCGAAGTTCGTGGAGTGCGACCGGTCCGCCGCCCAGCCGAACCACCGCTACACCTGCCGCGCCGAGACCACCGCCGATCGCTACCGCTACGTCGCCACGTGCCCCCAGCCCGGCCGGCCCTGCGAGCTCCGCCGCACCGCCGTCCAGCTCAAGTAGCCCGCCCGCGGACGGCCCGGCCGCGACCGGCGGCGTGCGCCTGCTCGAGGTCGACAGCCGCCCGCTGCGCGCGCGCGTCGCGGTCACGCTGTGGTCGCCGGCCGACGTCCGCGACGGCGTCGCGCTGCCGCTGCTCGCCGTCCACGACGGCCCGGAGTACGAGGCCCAGGCGGGCCTGACCGCGCGCGCGGCCGCCGCCATCGCGGCGGGCCGGGCGCCGGCGCACCGCATCGCCCTGCTGCACCCCGGGCCGCGGGACGAGTGGTACTCGGCCTCCGCGCTCTACGCCCGCGCGCTGAGCGGCGAGGTCCTGCCCGCGATCGGCCGCGCCGTCGCGGTCGCCGGGCCGCCCGTCGGCATGGGCGCGAGCCTCGGCGGCCTGGCCATGCTCCACGCCCAGCGCCGCCATCCCGAGGCGTTCTCCGGCCTGTTCCTGCAGTCCGCCTCGTTCTTCATCCCGCGCTTCGACCACATGGAGAAGGCCTTCGGGCGCTACGGGCGGATCGTCCGCTTCGTCCGCGGCATCGCGCGCGAGACGGCCTTCGACCACCCGGTCCCGGCGACGCTCACCTGCGCCCGCGACGAGGACAACGTCCACAACAACCGCCGCATCACGGCCGCGCTGCGCCTCCAGGGCTATCCGGCGACGCTCGTCGAGACCGACGGCGCGCACGACTTCGCGACCTGGGGCGGCACGCTCGAGCCGCACCTCGCCGACCTGCTCGCCGTGGCCTGGGGCGGGCGCTGATGGAGCGCCGCCACGTCGAGCTGTGGGCCCCGGGCATCGACGCCCACGGCGTCGTCGTCGCCTACGGCCACTTCGGCCGCCCCGTCCTCGTCTTCCCCACGGAGCGCGGCCGGGCGTGGGAGTACGAGAACGGCGGGATGGTCCACGCCGTCGCCGGGCTGATCGAGGCGGGCCGGGTCAAGCTCTACTGCGTCGACTCCTACGACGAGGCCTCCTGGTCGAACGCGCACGTCCCGATGGAGGAGCGCGCGCGGGCCCACGGCCGGTACGAGGCGTGGATCCTCGACCAGGTCGTGCCGTGGATCCACGGCGACTGCGACGGGGCGCAGGAGATCGTCACCACCGGCTGCAGCCTCGGCGGCTACCACGCGGCGAACTTCGCCCTCAAGCGCGCCGACCTCTTCCCGCTCGCGCTCTGCCTCTCGGGCAGCTACGACCCGGCCTCGTGGCGCCACGCCTGGGGCGAGCGCGGCGAGGAGACCTACTTCAACAGCCCGATCGACTACGTCGCGAACCTCCACGGCGACCACCTCGACTGGCTGCGCTCGCACGTGAGCCTGCTGCTCGTGTGCGGGCAGGGCATGTGGGAGGACACGACCGGGTCGCTCGACAGCACGCTGCGTTTCGCCGAGCGCCTCCGGGACAAGGACATCCGTCACGAGCTCGACCTCTGGGGCCACGACGTCCCGCACGACTGGCCGTCGTGGCGCGCCCAGATCGCCCACCACCTGCCCCGCTTCTGCTGACCGAAGGACCGGAAGGACCCCGATGCCCGACACGACGCACCTGATCGGCCTGCTCCTCGGCACCGAGGAGGACTGGCCCGCCGCCTTCGAGACGCTCATGCGCCGGCTGGGGCCGGTGACCGACGGCGCCGGGGAGCGCCACGTGATCGAGACCGAGCGCGTCACGATCGAGCCGTTCGACCTGCGCGACAAGCCCCGCCACGACCTCGTCATCGACCGGCTCGCCTACTGGTACTACCACCCGCGCGAGTGGCTGAAGAAGGTCGCGCTGATGGACGACGTGTACCTGCTCAACAGCCCGTTCACGTTCCAGGCGATGGAGAAGCACGCGGCCTACTGCGCGATGATCCGCCTCGGCCTCAAGGTCCCGCGGACGGTCCTCGTGCCGTTCAAGAACCCGCCCGAGAACGAGCGCTACGCATCGACGGCGGCGAAGTACAACCAGCCGTTCGACCTCGGCGCGATCGCCGCCGACATCGGCTATCCGCTCTTCATGAAGCCCTACGACGGCGGGCAGTGGATCGGCGTCAACCGCGTGCGCGACGAGGCCGAGCTCCAGGCCGCCTACGACGCCTCGGGCGAGCGGCTCATGCACCTGCAGGAGTCCGTGGAGGGCTACGACGTCTTCGCCCGCTCGCTGTCGATCGGGCCCGAGACGATGGTCATGCACTTTCGCCCCGACCGGCCGATGCACGACCGCTACGCGGTGACCCACGACTTCCTGAGCCCCGAGATCGGCGACGAGGTGGTCACGATCGGCCGCCTCGTCAACGCGTTCTTCCGCTGGGAGTTCAACTCGTGCGAGACGCTCGTGCGCGGCGACGGGGTCTACCCCATCGACTACGCCAACGCGAGCCCCGACGTCGCGGTGACGAGCCTGCACTACTACTTCCCGTGGGCGATGACGGCGCTCGTGAAGTGGACGGTGTTCTGCGTCGTGACCGGGCGCCGGCCGCGCCTGGACCTCGACACCCGCAGCTATTTCGAGATCGGCGACCGCGACGACCTGACCTACGCCGAGAAGCTCGCCGCCTACCGCCGTCTCACCGACGAGTACTTCGACACGGAGCGCTACCGCGACTTCTGCGCCAGCCGCCTGCCCCACGTCGACGAGCTCGTGCTCGACTGGGTCGCGTCGCCCGACTTCGACGGCCTGCTCGTCGACACCGTCCGCTCGCTCTACCCCGCCCACGAGCACGAGGCCTTCATCGGGCACTTCCGCGGGCTCATCGGGCAGTGGGTGAGCGAGCAGGGCGCGACGTCCCAGCGCTTGACCACCTGATAGGCCTATCTGATACTGCGCACATGGCGCGGCGACAAACGGCGGCCCAGCGCCGCGAGCACCTGCTCGACGCGGCGGTCGCCGAGTTCGCGGAATCCGGCTACCACGCCGCGAGCACGACGGCGATCGCGCGGCGGGCCGGGATCTCCCAGCCGTACATCTACGCGCTGTACCGCAACAAGCAGGAGCTGTTCCTCGCCGCCTACCGGCAGGTCGCCGAGCGCATCCGCGAGCAGCTCGTGACCGCGGCGCGGGACGCCGGCTCCGAGCCCGAGGACCGCCTGCAGGCGATGGGCGACGCCTACCTCGGGCTGATCGCCGACCGCGCCGACGTCCTCTGCCAGCTCCAGGCCTACGCGGCCGCGGGGGACGCCGGGCTGCGCGAGCCGGTACGCGAGGAGTTCCTCCGCGTGTTCGAGGCCGTCCGCGCCGCGGCGGGCGTCTCGCGCGAGGAGGCGAGCTTCTTCTTCGCGGGCGGGATCTTCCTCGCGATCGCGGGCGCGCTCGAGATCCCGCCGGACTACTGGCCCGGCGGGCCGGACGACGCGCCGGACTGATCGCCCTATCGATTGTCAGCAAACGACCCTTCCGCTGCCGGATGGCAGTGATGGGCCGTGCGTGAACGCGAACTGAACCCTGCACGGCGCGGCAGCCCCGGCAGAGAGGCTCTGCCCTCGGAGGTGTCCCCCAACCGGGGAATGATTGGCGTACGTCAATCCACGTCGTTGACCAGGGGGGAACCTTGTCACGTAACGACCGTGGTCCGGGCGGGGGAATCGATCGAGGGCGGACGCGCACCTCGACGACGATCTCGTCACGGACCCGTTTTGTCGGCCGGCTCATCGCCGGCCGCTCGCGCAGGAACGTCGTGTTCCTGTCGCTGCTGTTCGCGCTCGGCGCCTGCGCCGTCGCCATCGCCAAGCCGGGCGGGGCCGTCACCGGCGACTCGCCCGCGGCTCCGGGAACGCCCGGGCTCGCCCAGCGGGGCGCCGTCGCCAAGAACGGCTTCCCGGCTTGGTACAAGGACAAGACCGGGGTCCGGCTCGAGCCGTGCCTCGACGCGTCCGACCCGCTCTGCATCATGGGCACACTGCCTCATCCGGACGCCGATGTGACCGCGGACGACGTCACCGGCAACTTCCCGGACGAGTTCTTCTACCAGGCCGGCGACGCCGGCATCGACAACGTCGGCACCGGCACCGCCGGCAAGTTCGGCAAGGCGAGCCTCGTGGCGTCGCTCGAGGGCGCGTTCTTCAACGGGCCGCCCGAGGCGAACCAGCAGATGGTCTTCGCCCGCCTGCGCCTGAAGGTCACGTCCGGCCTGCTGCCGGACACGGAGTACACGTTCGTGCACCCGTACGGCGAGCGCACGATCAAGACCGACCCGGGCGAGGACAACCTCTTCGTCACCGAGGACATCGGCGCCGGCGCGGGCACGTTCGACGACGCGCTCAAGGGCCGCATCGCGCCGTTCCTCAAGTGGGACCCGAACGTCGCGCCCGCCGCGCCGGACGGCTACATCGGCGACCCGAACGTCGACCACCCGATCACCGGTGGCGTGAACGACTACTTCGCGATCATCGGCCCGGGCATCGGCGCCAACAAGCTGCAGGACGGCACGCAGACCTGCAACGCCGACGCGATGGCCAAGGCCGTCGCGATCCTCGGCCCCGGTGCCACGCAGGCGGACTGCATCGCGACGAACCTCTTCTCGCTCATGGGCAAGAAGGCGGAGAACGCCGGCGTGGACGTCAAGCGCGACACGTTCTCGCGTGACGCCGCCGGCAACACGTCGGTCGACGTCCTGGCCGACTCCGACGCCGGCCAGACGATCGTCGCCCGCGACCCGAACGCCGCGCGCCGCGCGACGTCGGACCGCCTGTTCCCGACCACGAAGATGATCGAGAACGACGGCAAGTACTACGTCCACGTCGTCATGGCGCCCGACAAGGGCTTCCCGAAGGCGACCGACGACCAGGTCGAGGTCGTCAACGGGACCGACGGCAACCCGCAGGACGCCAAGAAGGTCACGCCCGTGGACGAGATCCTCGAGCCGACCGCGACGTTCACGACGCCTGACGGCGGCGGCACCGGCGGCAAGCTCGTCGTCACCGCCAAGTCGAGCGACCAGTTCGGCGACGACAACGTGAAGCTGTCGGTCGACGACCCGAACGGCGGCTCGCCCGTCGACCTCGACGCGAGCGGCAAGGCGACGATCACCGGCGTCACGGTGGCCCCGGCCACGGTCACGGTCACCTCGAGCAAGGGCGGCACCCTCGACGTGCCCGTCCACCTCGACGTGAACGGCGTCGCGAACGACTCGACGCTGACGGCGTACGCGGGCAAGGACGTCCACGTCGACGGCGGCAAGACGGCGAAGCTGTTCGGCACCGGCTCGCAGGGCAACATCGCGAGCTACCACTGGACCGGCCCGTTCGCGGTCGACCCGGCCACCCGCGCCGTGAACACCGCGGCCCCGGTCGCCGGCGGCCCCGCGCTCAGTGACGCGGACACCGACACCGCGTCGGTGGCCACGTCCGGCGCCGGCGAGTTCGGCTACCAGCTGACCGTCACCGACGACGGCGGCGCCACGAAGTCCGACACGATGGTCCTGACCGTCGGTGCGGGCGGCGGCGGCGGTGGCGGCGGCGGCGGTACCGTCGACCTCCTGACGGCGGGCAAGAACCGCTTCCAGGCGTCGGCGCAGCGGCTCGTGATCGACGGCGTCGCCGCGGTGACGTCGACCCACAAGATCGACATCTGGTTCTCGCCGACGATCCACCCGGGCACGACGCCCGACGCGATCGCCAACGTGGACCCGGTCGACGGCAGCTGGGCGTTCGACAGCGGCCGCGGCGGCACGCCGACGATCCCGGCCTGCAGCTGCGTCAGCTACATCTCCGAGCTCGGTAACCCGGCCTCCACCGACATCGGCGGGAACGCCGAGGTCACTGCCGGCACCGCGCACGAGGTCTGGCAGAACATCACCATCGACAACACCGCCATCGGTGGCGGTGGCGGCGGTGGCGGCGGTGGCGGCGGTGGCGGCGGTGGCGGCGGTGGCGGCGGCGGTGCCGGCCCGGGCCTCGTCGCTCCCGGCGCCCGCCCGCGGCGGCTGCGGCTGCGGCGGCTCCCGCCGGTGCCATCCCCGTCGTCGGCGCCACGGCGGCCGCGACGCTCCGCGGCCCTCGGTGCGGCTCGCGTGCTCGCTCCGGCGACCGTGACGGCGGCGGCCATCGGGCCCGTCACCGTGGCGGTGCCCGCCGGCGCGAACATCGTCCGTCTCCGGCTCCTGACCACCGCCGACAAGGCGCTGTTCTCGACCTTCAAGGCGGTCAAGGGCGGCACCAAGATCAAGGTCACCATCCGCTCGGCCAAGCTGCGCAAGCAGCTGCGCTCGGGCAAGCGCTACCTCGTCGAGGTCCGGGCCGGGACGGCCCGCAACCACCTCGGCCGGCCGGCGCGCAAGGTGGTCCGCATCCGCCGCTAGGCGCGCGGACATCCCGCAGCATCGGGACGCCCTCCCCGGCCACGCGCCGGGGAGGGCGTCCGTCGTTTGCGGCCGCCGAGCGCCCGGGCGCCAGGCCCGCCTCGCCCCGATCTCGTCCTTTCCGGTGCACAGGCTGCGCGATCACGCACAAATGGGTGCGCGTCGATCGCAGCCGCGAGTGCGTCTTCCGCCCTTCGGCTGTCATCCGATCGGAGGAACGATTCGTCCCTCGGAACTGGAACGACTCCACTGTTCGTCGACCAAGGGGGGTACCTTGCATCGTCACGACCGTGGGGCGGGGGTCGAGACCGCATCCGCGCTGCCGCGCGCGGACGCCGGTTGGTCTCGCCGCGCCCTGACACGCATATTCGCCGTCCGCCGCCGCCGGCTCGCCGTCGCGGCGGCGCTCGCCCTCGGGCTGGCGCTGCCCGCGACGGCGGGGCCTCGGACGGCATCGGCTCCCACGGCCCCGTCACCGAGGCCTACGGGTGGTTCCCCGAGTGGTACGAGGACTCCGCCGGCACGCGCCTCGAGCTGTGCCTCGAGGGCCCGTACTGCATGGCCTCGATCGAGGCGCCCCTCCCGCATCCCGACCAGCCGGCGAGCTTCCCGGACAACTTCCCCGAGGAGGCGTTCTGGTGGGCGGCCGAGACCACCCTGACCTATCCGGGCGGCCAGGCGCTGCTCGTGCTCGGCCAGGAGGCCGCGTTCGCCAACGGCCCGCTGGTCGCGGGCGACCAGGTCGCGTTCGCGCGCATCCGGATCCGCGCCACGGGCCTCGTCCCGGGCGCGTGGTACCGCTTCACGCACCCCTACGGCCAGATCGACCTGCAGGCGGTCGACAAGGCGCCGCGCGTCGTGAACTACACCTCCGATGTCGGCTGCACGCGCCCCGCCGTGTGACGACGACGCCTTCGCGCGGATGGGCGACGGCGTGGTCGGGCCGGACTACCTGCAGTGGGACACGACCCAGTCCGCGCCGCCCGAGGGCTACCTCGGCAACCCGAGCATCGCCCATCGCGTCACGGGCAGCCGGTTCGTCCCGGCCGGCGAGGCCGAGCCGGCGAACTTCTTCCGCATCCAGCGGATCGACGGGCCGGGCGGAAAGGTCACCGGCGAGGTCGGACAGACGGACTTCTTCAACCTGCAGGGCAAGCTCGCGGGCCCCGCCCAGGGTCACTTCGCCGCCGCGCCGCTGCGCTTCGACGCCCGCACGGTCGGGACGAGCGCCGTGGACGAGGTCACGCTGCGCAACACCGGCTCGGGCGAGCTCGCGCTCGGGAACGCGGCGGTCGGCGGGGACGACGCGCACGACTTCTGGGTCGCGGGCGGCGACTGCGCGCTGCCCCGGACGCTCGCCCCGGGCGAGACGTGCCGCCTGCGCGTCGGGTTCGAGCCGTCGGCCGTGGGCGCGCGGACCGCGCGCCTCGAGGTCGGCGGGACGGCGGGCGGCGAGCCCACGCTCCACACCGTCGCGCTCTCCGGCGGCGCGACCGCCGTCCCCGTGCCCGTGACCCCGACACCCGCGGCGACCGCACCGGCCGCCGCGCCCGGACCAGGGCCCGCGGCCCTCGTCCCCCTCGGCGAGACGGTCACCGTCCTCGGCGCGACCGCGCGCTCGACGCGGGCGACCGTGCGCGCGCTGACGGTCGCCCCGCGAATCGCCCGGGCCCGTGTCCGGGCCGAAGGCCTGCGGGTCACCTTGCGCATCGCGGGCGAGGCGAACGTCGTCCGCGTGCGCATCCGGCGCGCGCGGGACGGATGGGCCGGGCCGCTCGTCACCGAGACGTTCCGCTCGCCGACGAGCAACCCGGTGCGCCTGCGGCTCGCCGCCCGCGCCCTGCGGCGCGACCTCACGCCGGGCCGCTACCGCGTCGAGATCGCCGCCGGCACGAGCCGGACGACGCTCGGCCCGGTGGCGACCCGGACGGTCCAGGTCACGCGCTGAAACCTGCGCGCGGGGCGCCGGCCGACCGCCGGCGCCCCGCGTCACGCCGCGCTGACATCGCTCGGCGGGTTCGTGCCGAGCGCCGTGCGGGCCCGATGCACCGGCTTTTCGTCAACCGCGTGAGAACTGCAGTTCCGTGCAGAAAGGCGTGCACGACGTGGCAACCCCGGCTACGCGTTCCTGACCACACCGGTCTCCCGACGGACCGCCATCATCGGTGGTCGCAACGTCCATCGATGAGTTTGCCAGGGGGGTAACTTGTCTCGCTTCGACCGCGGCACGGACGCGAAGGTCGAGGAGGCGCGCCAGCGCGCTTCGTCCATCTCGCGACCGGCTGCACTGTTCCAGCGCTTGCGCGCCGGCCATCCGCGCCGGAACATCGCGTTTCTCGCGCTCACGCTCATGCTCGGTACGGCCGCCGTCGCGGTCGCCGGGCCGTCCGGCGGTTTCGTCGACGGCGCCGGCAACCAGTCGGCGAAGGGCATCGTCAAGTTCGGCCCGATCAACCCGGAGAACGGATTCCCGGATTGGTACCGCGACTCGCGCGGCAACGAGGTCGAGCCCTGCCTGCAGGCCGCCGACCCGAACTGCAACGCGCCCGAGGTCCCGGATCCCACCAAGGAGACGACCTGGCCCGACAACTTCCCGGGCGAGTTCTTCTACTGGATGGGCGAGGCCGGCCTGACCGCCAACGGCGGCAACGACGTCCTCGCCGAGTACGCGGTCGAGGGCACCTTCGCCGCGGAGATCCCGCGCTTCCCGGACCAGATGGTGTTCACCCGCACGCGCTACCGCATCCGCGGCGGCCTGCAGCCCGACACCGACTACAAGATCACCAACCCGTACGGCGTCGACGTGGTCCACACCGACCCGGGCGCCACGGACCTCTTCGTCACCGAGGACGTCGGCGCGGCCGCCGGCGCGTTCGGCTCGCTGTTCGACGGCCAGGTCGGCCCGCTGCTCTCGTGGGACGCGGGTGCGCCCGCCGGCTACCTCGGCGATCCCGCCGTGGCCCACGCGGTCGAGGGCAGCCCGTTCGGCACGAACTTCGTGAAGGTCGAGGGCCCCGGCGTCGGTGGCGCCAACAACCCGAACCCGTGCCCCGGCCTCACCGCGACCACGTCTGCAGGACTGCATCTACACCGAGCTGTTCAACATCACCGGCAAGGAGTCGACGCGCGGTGGCGTCGAGGTCGCCCGGGCGACGTACTCGCGCGGCGCCGCGGCCGACGCGAAGCCGCAGATCGACGTCCTCGCCGAGTCGAAGGCGAACAAGGACATCGTGGTCCGTGACACCGTCGCGGGCACCGGCCGTCGCTTCCAGACCTCCGCCCTCGTCAAGGATGGCGGCCGCTACTTCACGCACATCGACGTCCAGGGCGACCTGCCCACGGAGGTCGAGGTCCTGAACCGCAGCGACACCCCGATGACCGTCAAGCAGGTCAAGGTCGTCGACCACCTCGTCGGCTCGGCCCTGTACAACGCCGACACCGACACGCTGCACGTCGAGGCCCAGAGCAGCGACCGCCAGCTCCCGCTGACGGACCTCAAGATCGAGGATCCCAACCGCGCGCTGTCGACCGCCGGCTCCACCGACATCACCGGTGTGACGGTCCCGCCGGACGCGGTCACGGTCTCCTCGAAGGCCGGTGGCACGGTCTCGATCCCGGTCCAGATCCAGGGCGCGGGCTTCGAGCCGCTGCCGCTCACGGCGAACCCCGGCCCGGCCCAGACGGTCGAGCAGGGCGTGACGGTCACGCTCGACGGTGGCGCCTCCACGGGCAACATCGACGGCTACCAGTGGACCGGCCCGGCCGGCATCACGATCAACGGCGCGAACTCGTCGAAGGCGACCTTCACGGCGCCCAGCACCGCGGGGGACTACACGTTCACCCTGAAGGTGGACGGGACCGACGGCGTGCCGCCGGTGCCGACGTCGAAGACCGCCACCGTGACGATCCGCGTCAACCCGATCACGCGGGCCATCGCCCGGATCGCGCTCGGCGGCACGGTGCAGGGCGCGAACGCGCTGGTCACCGTCCCGCAGAACATGCCGCTGACGCTCGACGCCGGTTCGTCGCAGGGCGCCGCGTCGTTCACCTGGAGCCAGGTGAGCGCGGCCCCGGCCGTCGACCTCGGTCGCACGGACGGCTCGAAGCTGAGCTTCACGTTCCCGAAGCGCGGCACGCGGCTCGTCCTGCAGGTGCAGGTCCGCAACCCCGGCGTCTCGCCGGCCCAGTGCAACGCGACCCGGTGCTCCACGGTGCAGATCCGGCTCGACCCGGAGGCCGACACGCTCAACACGACCAAGGTGCGCTTCACGCCCGCCTCGTCGCGCTGGGTGATCGACGGCACCGCGAGCTCGACGAAGGCCAACCACGTCCAGGTCTACAGCGGCTTCGCGCAGAACCCGGACATGCGGATCGGCACCTCGGACGTCCTCAGCGACGGCACGTGGTCGGTCGACGCCCGTGACTCGGTGGTCCCGGTGACGACCTGCACGTGCGTGACGATCGTCTCCGATCGCGGTGGGGTCCGTGTCGACCAGCTCGAGAAGCCGAACCTGCTGCCGACGCCGACGGTCGACCCCGGTGTGGCGACCACGCAGGCCGCCGCCGCGGTGACCCCGCTCGCGGCCGCCGTCCCGCTCGCCGGCACGACGTTCGCCGCCGCGCGGATCGGCGCTCCGGCCACCGTGGCCGCGGGCACGGTCGCGTCGTCCGGCGTGCCCGTGACGGTCTCGGTCCCGACCGGTGCGACGCTCCTGCGTCTGCGGGTCCTGACCACGAACAACAAGGCGCTGTTCTCGACCTTCAAGGCCGTCAAGGGCGGCACCAAGGTCAAGGTCAACATCCGCTCGGCCAAGCTGCGCAAGCAGCTGCACTCGGGCAAGCGCTACGTCATCGAGGTCCGCGCCGGCACGGCGAAGAACCGCCTCGGCAAGCCGACGCGCAAGGTGATCCGCATCCGCTAGGAGCGCGGCCCACCGCCGACCGTCCGACGGTCCTCGACGCCCTCCCCGGCCCCCGTGCCGGGGAGGGCGTTCGCGTTCAGGGCCGGACTTCGAACACGTTGTTGAACGGGGTCTGGGCGGCGATGCGGAAGTGGGTGAACCCGGCCTCTTGCACGACGGCCTGGATGCGGGCGGGCCCGGCCTGCGCGCCGAGCGCGAGGCCGACGTCCTGCGACAGCGACGCCGGGGTGCAGAGCAGCGTCGCTGAAGCCGTAGTAGGTGCGCCCGACCGGGTTGAGGTTGTCCTCGACGTGGTCGCCGGCGGCGGGCTCGACGATCATCCACGTCCGCCCTGGGCGCGAGCGTCGAGTGGACGTGGCGGGCGGCACCGACCGGGTCGCCCATGTCGTGCAGGCAGTCGAACATCGTCACCAGGTCGAAGCCGGCGCCGGTGTAAGCCGGCGGCCGGCGCGGCCTCGAACGTGACCCGGTCGCTGACCCCGGCGTCGCGCGGCGCGCTCGCGGGCGGTGTCGATCGAGCCCGCGTGGTAGTCCGAGCCGGCGAACGTCGAGGCCGGGAACGCCTGGGCCATCAGGATCGTCGACGCCCCGTGCCCGCACCCGACGTCCGCGACGCTCGCCTCCCGCCTGCAGCTTCTCGGTGACGCCGTCCAGGGCGGGCAGCCAGCCCTCGACGAGGTTGGCGTGGTAGCCGGGACGGAAGAACCGCTCGCAGCCGTCGTGGACGTGGTGGTTGTGCTCATGCCAGCCCACCCCCGTCCCCGCCCGCGCCGCCTCGATGATCCGCGGCGCATCCAGGATCGACCCGAACGCCGTCTCGAACAGCCCGGGCAGAAACGCCGGACTGTCGGCCTCGGTCAGCGCCACCGCCTGCTCGGGCGGCAGGCTGTACCGCTCGCTCTCGGGGTCATAGGTCACGTACCCGCCCGCGGCCTGCGCGTTGAGCCACTCCCGCAGATAGCGCTCCGCCGTCCCCGTCCGCTCCGCGATCTCCGTCGGCGACAGCGGCCCCGCGCCGGCCATCGCCCGATACAAGCCCAGCCGGTCACCCATCACCACCAACGCCGCGTTGAGCGTCGCGCCGACCTCCTCCACGGCACGGAACACGAACTGCTCGAGCTTGGCGGGATCGAGCACAGGCTGCTCGTCGAGGGTCGTCATGCCGGTCTCCTTCGCGTCTTGCAGGGCTGGGAACGGAACGCGCGCGGCCCGGACGAGCGTTCCAGCGGCCGGCATCAGTTGCAATCGTGATCACGAACGTTCTATAAGCGGCACTGATGCTGGACGTCCGCCGCCTCAGGGTGCTGTCGGAGGTCGCCGCGCAGGGCTCGTTCTCCGCGGCGGCGCAGGCCCTCGCCCTCACGCAGTCGGCGGTGAGCCAGCACGTCGCGGCCCTCGAGCGCGAGGTCGGACTGCCGCTCGTGGAGCGCGGCATGCGCCCGGTCCAGCTGACCGAGGCCGGCTACGCCCTCAGCCGGCACGCGACCGGCATCTTCGCCCGGCTCGACGGCGCCGAGCAGGAGCTCGCCGAGATCGCCGGCCGGCGCCACGGCCGCCTGCGCTTCGGCAGCTTCCCGACCGCGCTCTCGACCTTCGTCCCCGCCGCGTTCGCGCGCTTCCGCCGCCGGCATCCCGAGGTGACGCTCACGGTCGTCGACGACCACCTCCAGCGCCTGGTCCCCCGGCTCGACGCCGGCGAGCTGGACCTCGCGCTCATCTACGAGCACGAGGCGCTGCCCGAGGTCGGCGCCCGCGATCTCGAACGGACGCCGCTCCTGGCCGATCGCTTCGCGGCCGTGCTGCCCGCGGGCCATCGGCTGGGCCGGCGCCGCCGGCCGCTCGGCCTCGCGGACCTCGCCGGCGAGCACTGGATCGGCGGCACGCCCACGAGCGCCTGGTACCGGATCGTCTCCGGCGCCTGCCGCGCCGCCGGCTTCACGGTCGACGTGCGGTACGCGTCCGACGACGCCGTCGCCGTCCAGGCGCTCGTCGCCGCCGGGCTCGGCGTCGCGGTCATCCCGGGCCTCGCCCTGACCCGTCCGCTGCCCGGCGTCGCGGTCCGGGCGCTCGGCCCCGGGGCGCCCGTCCGCGCCATCTCCGTCGCGCGCCCGCACGACGGCTACCGCGGCCCAGCCGTCACGGCGATGCTCGACAGCCTCGCCGAAGCGGCGCGAGAGCTCCCGGCGGCCGGCGCGCCGCCGGCGGCCTGAGCCGGTGTCGCCGGTGGAGTTCGGCGCGCACCTCCCGCTGATCGCCTTCGACGGCCGGCCGCGGACGCTGCCCGAGCTCTGCGCCTACGCCCGCCGCGCCGCCGCGCTCGGCTTCACGTCCCTGTGCGCGAACGACCACCTGCTCTACCACCGGCCGTGGCTCGACGGCCCGACGGCCCTCTCCGCCGTGCTCGAGGCGTCCGCCGGCATGAGCATCGCGACGACGGTGGCGCTCCCGGTCATCCGCGGCCCGGTGGCGACCGCGAAGACGCTCGCCACCCTCGATCGCCTCTCGGGCGGCCGCCTCGTCGCCGGGGTCGGGCCCGGCTCGTCGGCCGCCGACTACGCGGCCGTCGGCGTGCCCTTCGACGAGCGCTGGCCGCGCTTCGAGGAGGCGGTCCGGACGCTGCGCGCCCTCCTGACGCCCGGCGCCGAGCCGGTCGCCGGACGCTGGTACGCGACGTCCGGCGTGACGCTCGACCCACCGCCCGCCCGCGACGACGGCGTCCCGCTCTGGATCGGCAGCTGGGGATCACCGGCCGGCCTGCGCCGGGTGGCGCGCCTCGGCGACGGCTGGCTCGCGTCGGGCTACAACACGACGCCGGCGGCGTTCGCCGACGCGGCCGCCGCGCTCGCCGGGCACCTCGCGGGCGCGGGACGCGACGCGGCGGCGTTCCCGCACGCCATCGCGACGATGTGGCTGTGCGTGACGGCCACGCAGCGCGACGCCGACCGGGTGATCGACGACGTGCTCGCGCCGGCGCTGCGGCGCTCGCCCGAAGCGGTCCGGGAGCTGGCGCTCCCGATCGGACCGCCGGAGCGCTGCGCGGAGCGGATCGCCGCGTGGGCCGCGGCCGGCGCGCAGAGGATCTTCCTCTGGCCGCTGCGCGACGAGGTCCGCCAGCTCGAGCGCTTCCACGACGACGTCCTCCCGCTCGTCCCCGGTCGGTGAGCGCGGGCGTCGCCGCTCAGCGCTCCACCGGCCACCCGGCCGCCGCCCACGTCCCGACGCCGCCGTCGACGACGTGGATCACGTGGCCGGCGCCCGCGCGCTGGAGCAGGCTCGCGGCGACCGCGCTGCGCTGACCCGAGGCGCAGATCGCGGCGATCGGCCGGTCCGGGTCGAGCGCGTCCGGGAGCGCGTGCAGGTCGTGGTAGGGCACGTGGATCGAGCCGGGGATGCGGCCCTCGTCCCACTCGCTGCGCTCGCGGACGTCGAGGACCTGGATGCCGTCGCTATCGCCGTCGCGACGGGCGTGGAGCTCGGCGACGGTCATCCGCTCGACGGCGGCGACCGCGCGCCGCTCCTCGCGCCAGCTCGTCATCCCGCCCGCCAGGCGCCCGGCGAGGTTCGTGACCGCGACGGCCTGCGCGAGGTCGGCCGCGGCGAGGGCGTCGGTGTCGTCGCGGCCGACGAGGACGACCTCCTGGTCGTGGTCGGCGATCCACGCCAGGCGCGAGCCGAAGCCGCCGCGCAGCGCGGTGATGCAGACGGCGCCCGGGACATGGGCCTCGTCGAACTGCGTGTCGGTGCGCACGTCGACGACGATCGCGCCCGCCTCCTGGCGCGCGACGAGCTGGCGCGGCGTGAGCGGCGGGACGTCCGCGTCGCCCGTGCGCAGCGGCCCGCGGTTGACCTCGACGATCGTGCGGAAGTTCGGCGGCTGCGGGCCGAGCCGCGCGAGGGCGCCGGCGACGAAGCGGTCCTCGTCGCGCTCGGCCAGCGCCGCGTTGTGCGCCCGCTCGAAGCCGATCGTCGAGGACACCTTCAGGTCCATGCCCGGGCCGCCGCACATCGAGCCGCCGAGGTGCCCGGGCCAGATCTCGGTGTCGTCGGGCAGCGTCAGCACGCGCTGATGCAGTGAGCGGAAGATGTCGCGCGCGCCGTCCTCGGGCTCGACCGCGAGGTCGGGGCGGGCGAGGTCGCCGACGAAGAGCGTGTCGCCGGTCAGCAGCGCCCACGGCCGGTCGGGGTCGCGGCGCCCGTCGACGAGCGCGAACGCGGTGTGCTCGGGTCGGTGGCCGGGCGTGTGCAGCGCGCGGACGCGCACCTCGCCGAGCGCGAGCTCCCAGCCGTCGTCGAACGGCTCGTGCTCGTAGGCGGCGCCCGCCGCGCGGTGGACGTGGATCGTCGCCCCGGTGGCCGCCTGCAGGCGGCCATGGCCCGACACGTGGTCGGCGTGGGTGTGGGTCTCGAGGATGTGGTCGATCTCGACCCCGAGGAAGCGCGCGAGGCGCAGGTACTCGTCGACCTCGAGCTTCGGGTCGACCACGGCGGCGACGCCCGCGTGCTCGTCACCGACCAGATACGAGGCGCACCCGAGGTCGTCGTGGATGACCTGGCGGAAGATCACCGCCGCGCCAGACCTCTCAGGTGACCGTGATGGCGTCGAGACCCTCGGCCGGGGGCGGGTAGCGCGGGTCCATGTCGGCGAGCGTCTCGAGGACGATGCGGCTCACGGCCCAGTTGCGGAACCACTTGCGGTCGGCGGGAACGACGTACCACGGCGCATGCTCGGTCGAGGTCTGGCGGATCGCGTCCTCGTAGGCCGCCGCGTAGTCGTCCCAGCGCTCGCGCTCGGCGAGGTCGGCGGGGTCGAACTTCCAGCGCTTCGTCGGGTCGACGAGCCGCGCCTGCAGCCGCTTGGCCTGCTCCTCGCGCGAGATGTGCAGGCAGAGCTTGACGACCCGCGCCCCGGAATCGTGGAGGAGCTCCTCGAAGTGGTTGATGTGGCCGTAGCGCCGGCGCCACACCTTCTCCGGCACGAGCTCGTGGACCCGCGCGACGAGGACATCCTCGTAGTGCGAGCGGTTGAAGATCCCGATGAAGCCGTGCCGCGGCGTCTTCGCGTGGATGCGCCAGAGGAAGTCGTGCGCGAGCTCCTCGGGGGTGGGCACCTTGAAGGCGGTGACGGTGACGCCCTGCGGGTTGACCCCGCCGAAGACGTGCTTGATGGTGCCGTCCTTGCCGCCCGCGTCCATCGCCTGGAGGACGACGAGCAGCGCCTGGGAGGACTCCGCGTACAGCCGCTCCTGGAGGCCGGCGAGCTCGCCGGCCAGCTTCGGCAGCTCCGCGGTCGTCTCCTTCTTGTCGCCGGGCGCGCCGTCGGTGGCCCGCGGGTCGCGGTCGGCGAAGGCGAAGTGCTCGCCGGGGCGGACGAGCCACCGTTCGCCGTCGCTCGCGCTCACTTCGCCACCCAGGCGTCGCCGTGGCGGTCGAGGTGCAGGTACTCCGAGCCGTGATCGGTGATCACGCGGAAGACGGCCTGGTCGTCCTCGGTGCCCGGCCGGTCGACGACCTGCACGAGCTGCAGCTCGCGGACCTCGGCGTCGGAGCGCTGGGCGAAGGCGGCCTTGGCCGCGTCCTCGAGCAGCGCGCGCTCCCAGCCCTTGTCGTCCAGATGGGCGACGGCGAGGGCGGCGTTGGCCGCCTCGAGCTCGGCGTCGAGCGTCCCCCGGTCAGCCCGATGACGCCGCCCGCTCGCGACGTAGCCGCCGATCGCGAGGGCGAGAACGACCACGACCAGGACGAGGATGATGATCTCGAGCGTGTTCACACGCCCGTGATTACATCAACCCGGCAGGCGGCTAGAGCATCACGTTGCGCGAGGCGAGGTGCGCGCCCACCTTGCGCTTGACCCGCTGGAGCGCGTTGTCGACGGTCTTCGTGTCGCAGCCCAGCCGCATCCCGACGTCCTCGTAGCTGTAGCCGTCGAGGTAGAGCGCGAGCACACGCGACTCGAGGTCGGAGAGCGCCGTCGACAGGCACGCGACCAGCGAACGGAGCTCCTCGGAGGAGATCACCTGGTTGACCGGATCGTGCACGGACGGCCCGGCGATGACCTCGTCGAGGGTCGGCTCGCCGTCCATCGCGCTTGCGGGCGTCGAGGAGAACGAGACGTACTGGTTGAGCGGCGTGTGCTTGTTGCGCGTCGCCGTCTTCACCGCCGTGATGATCTGGCGCGTGATGCAGAGCTCGGCGAAGTTGCGGAAGCTCGACTCGCGGTCGGAGCGGTAGTCGCGGATCGCCTTGTACAGGCCGACGAGGCCCTCCTGGATGAGGTCGTCGCTGTCGCCGCCGGCGAGGAAGTACGACGACGCCTTCAGGCGGACGAACCCGTAGTAGCGGCGCACGAGCCGCTCGTAGGAGGTGTGGTCGCCCTGCTTGGCCAGCGCGATGAGGTAGCCGTCATCGACCTGGACCTGCGATTGGGCATTGGGGGAGAGACGGGCCACGAGCGTTCCTTCCTGTCCCCGCAGCGGCCGTGGGCCGCATCGCGGGATCGTTTGGGTGCTCAGTGGCGCACTCCTCCCCTGGCGCCAGCTGCATGGACGGCAAAAGCCTGCTGTCCGTTGATGCTCAAGCTCAGGTCGAGCGTCAACTTGGCGAGCTTTATTCCAGACTTATGGATCCCTGTCAAGCGCTCGTGCGCTTCTGCAAGATGCCGTACAGCAGGGCAGAAGCGGCCGCACTGACGTTCAGGGAGCCGATCCGGCCACGAAGTGGCAGTGCTATCAATCCGTCGCACGCCCCGGCGACCCGCGGGCGCAGGCCCTTCCCCTCCGCGCCGAGCACGAGGACGACCCCGCCCGTGTAGTCGGGCTCGGTGTAGGCGATCGCGCCCTCCCCGACGGCCGCGCCGTAGGACCAGGCGCCCGCGTCGCGCGCCGCGAGCAGGAAGTCCGCGAGGTTGCGCACCCGGGCGACGGGCAGGTGCTCGACCGCGCCCGCCGACGCCTTGGCCACCGCGGCCGTGACGTGGGCGGCGCGCCGCTCGCAGATCACGACCCCGTCCGCGCCCGCGCACTCGGCCGTCCGGCAGATCGCGCCGAGGTTCTGCGGGTCCTGGACCTCGTCGAGCGCGACGATCAGCGGCGCGGGGCGGGCGAGCAGGTCGTCCGCATCGGCGTAGGGGTAGGGGTCGACGTCGGCGACGACGCCCTGGTGCGCGTCGCTGCCGGCGCGGCGCGCGACCTCCTCGGCCGCGACGACCTCGAGCGGCACACCGGCGGCGGCGAGCCAGGGCTCGCGCGCGGCGCCCGCGGTCGCCCGGACGCGGTGCACCCGCCGGCGCCCGGCGCGCAGCGCCTCCTCGACCGCGTTGCGGCCGTAGAGGACGGTGTCGTCGCCGGGCGGCGCGTCGCGGTCGGTGCGCGGCCCGTCGCCGCCCGGACCGGCGCGGTCGGCGCGCGGGCCGTCGGCGCGGTCCGGCCGGCCGCCGCCCCGGCGATCGGGGCGGTCGGAGCGCCCCGGCCCGCCGCGCCCGCGCCGGCGCCCGCTCACCGCTCGGCGCGCACGAGCTCGGGCCCGGCGGCCGAGTCCCGGACCTGCCAGCCCTGCGCGGCGAGCTCGTCGCGCAGGCGGTCGGCCTCGGCCCAGTCGCGGGCGGCGCGCGCCTCCTCGCGACGCACGAGCAGCTCCCGGGCGGCGTCGGGCGCGTCGCCGCCGGCGTCGCCCGCGAGCAGGTTCTCGAGGCCCAGGACGCCGAGCATCTCCCGGAGGTCGTCGCCGCCGACACCGCCCCGGCGGTTGGACTCGCGGACCCAGTCCCAGATGGCCGCGAGCGCCTCCGGCGTGCGGAAATCATCGGCCAGTGCAGCGAAAAAGCGCTCCTTGAACGGCGCCATGTCCGCCGGCGAGGGGCCAGGCGTGAGCAGCCGGCCGGCCTCGCGCAGCCGACGGACGCCGGTCCGCGCCGCCCCGAGCGTCTCCGCCGAGTACTGCATCGGCTGGCGGTAGTGGCTCGAGACGAACAGCAGGATGATCGCGTCGCGGCCCCAGTTCTCGAGGGCGTCGTGCAGCGACTCGATGTTGCCGACCGACTTGGCCATCTTCTCGCCGCCGAGCTGGAGCATCCCGTTGTGCATCCAGATGCGGGTCAGCTCGGCCCCGCGGGCCATGCGGGTCTGGGCGGCCTCGTTCTCGTGGTGGGGGAAGATCAGGTCGCTGCCGCCGCCGTGGATCTCGAAGCCGACCCCGAGCAGCTCCTCGGCCATCGCGGAGCACTCGATGTGCCAGCCGGGCCGGCCGCGGCCCCACGGGGCGTCCCAGGCCGTGTCCTCGCCGGGCTTCTGGGCCTTCCAGAGCGCGAAGTCGAGCGGATCCTGCTTGCGGTCGGCGCCCTCGACCCCCTCGCCCTGGTCCATGTCGTCCACGCGGCGGTGGCTCAGCGCGCCGTAGCTCGGGTCCGCGCGCACGCGGAAGTAGACGTCGCCGTCGACCGCGTAGGCGTTGTCCGCGTCGAGCAGCGCCTGGATCAGCCCGACGATGCCGTCGATGGTCTCGCTCGCCAGCGGCTCGGCATCGGGCCGGCCGAGGCCGAGGCCCTCGGTGTCCTGCACGTAGTGCGCGGTCATCTCGCGCGCGAGGTCGGCGCTCGGGACGCCGAGCGGCCGGGCGGCGTCGTAGATCTTGTCGTTGACGTCGGTGACGTTCGCCACGAACGTCACGTCGTAGCCCTCGTGCTCGAGGAACCGGGTGAGCAGCGAGAACACGACGAAGGGGCGCGCGTTGCCGATGTGGATGCGGTTGTAGACCGTCGGGCCGCAGGCGTAGATGCCGACCTTCCCCGGCTCGCGCGGCTCGAGGTCGACGACGCCTCCGGAGCCCGTGTCGTGCAGTCGGATCGTGCGCACGGACCCAATCTACGCAACGTCGCCCGTCCGGGACCGCTCGCGGGCGACTCGCGGGCGCCTTCCGGCGATCTCCGATGAACAGTCGGGCTAGACATCTAGACGTCTATGCCGGAGACTGCCGTTTCGGTGGCATCCGACGCGAGTCCCACCCTCCCCTATGCCCCCGCGCCCGTCCGGCGGTCGGCCGCGGAGCCCCTCTACGCCCAGGTCGCGCGCGACCTCGCGACGCACGTCCGGCGGGGCACGATGGCCCCCGGTCAGCGCCTCCCGGCCGAGCCGGTGCTCGCGCGGGCCTACGGCGTCAACCGCCTGACGGTCCGCGAGGCGCTGACCACGTTGAGCCGCCAGGGGCTCGTCCGGCGAGTCCAGGGGGTGGGCAGCTTCGTCGCCGAGGCCGCGGTCCGCCACCGGGTCGACGCCGGCCTCGCAAGTCTCACCGATGCCTTGAGAGTTCAGGGTTTGATCGTGGCCGAGGACGTCCTCGAGGCCACGCCCGCGCCGGCCGAGGCGGTCCCCGGCGGACCGTTCGCGGGATTCCCCGGGCCGGTCACGATCCTGTGGTCGCGGCGGGTCGTCCAGGACGCTCCGTGGTCGCTGTCCCTGACCTGGCTGCCGACCGCCCTGCTCGGACAGAAACCCGCCTTCGAGCAGGGACTTTCGCTGCAGACGATGCTCGCCCAGCGCCATGGTCTGCGCGCCGTCCCGGCCGACCGCGTGGTCGCCGCGGCGCCGGCCGCGCCGTCGGACAGCGAACATCTCGACGTCCCGACGGGTACACCGTTGATCGTGGTATCAGGAAGCGACGTGGACCAGCACGGCCGGCGCATCGCCCAGGTCTCCCACCGGATCCGGGGCGACCGGGTCGAGTACGCCCTCGAGCTGCGGTCCCGAACGTGACGCTGCTCCAGGCGCTCGCCCTCGCGGGCGCCGGCCTGGCCGCGGGGACCGCGAGCGCGATGGCCGGCGGCGCCTCGATCATCACCTTCCCCGTCCTGCTGGCCATGGGCGTGCCGCCGCTGACGGCGAACGTGACGAACACGGTCGGCCTCACCCCCATCGTGTTCGGCACGGCGCTCGGCGCGCTGCCCGAGCTGCGCGGCCAGCGCGCCCGCCTGGCCGCGCTCGGCGGCCCCGCGCTCGTCGGGGCGTTCGCGGGCGCGATCCTGCTGCTGACGACGCCCGTCGCGGTCTTCGAGGCGATCGTCCCGGCGCTGATCGCGATCTCGTGCATCCTGATGCTCCTGCAGCCCCGGCTCGTGCGCCACACACTGCGCGGCGACCGCGGCCGCCGTTGGGTCGCCCAGGCGAGCACGTTCTTCGTCGGCCTCTACACCGGCTATTTCGGCGCCGCCTCGGGCGTCCTCTTCCTCGCGCTGGTCGGCCTCGTGTCGGTCGCCTCGCTGCACGAGCTCAACGCGGCCAAGAACGTCCTCGTCGGCGCGGCGAACGTCGTCGCGACGGTGATCTTCGCCTTCGCCGCCCCCGTCCGCTGGCCGATGGCCCTGGCGCTCGCCGCGGGGAGCGTCCTGGGCGGCGGGATCGGCGCCCGGCTCGTCCGCCGCGTCCCGGCGCCGCACCTCCGCGCGGGGATCGCGGTGGTGGGGTTGGTGGTGGCGGTGCGGTTGGCGCTGTAGGTCGGTGCTCGGCGCGGGCCGGCAGGGCAGCCGCGCGGGCGGCGCAACGTCGCGTCGCGGGGCGAGCACGCGGCGGCGGCCACAGCTTCGTCACAGATTTGGCACGAACCCGGCGGTGCGCTGTCACACGCCTCCTGCGATCGTTGCGACGTGGACGACGCTCGACGAGAAATCGCCGGTATGCGGGGGAAAGTCGTCGCGCGACCGGATGAGCGGGGGATCGCTTCGCTCGCCGGCCGACGCCACGGCGTGGTGACCCGCGGCGAACTGCGACAGCTCGGCTTCAGCGACTCAGCGATCGATCGCCGCGTCGCCGCCGGCCGCCTGCATCGGCTACACCGGGGCGTGTACGCGGTCGGGCACGACGTCCTGACGCGGCGCGGGCGCTGGCTTGCGGCAGTCCTGGCTTGCGGACCGGGCGCGGCGCTGAGCCACGCCTCCGCGGCCGCACTCTGGGAGATCCGCCGGGGCGAGCCGGCCCGGGTCGTGGTGAGCGTCCCGACCGCCGGCGGCCGGGCACGGACGCGCAAGACGGTCCACCGCCGCACCGATCTGCGTCCCGACGAGGTCACGGTCCGGCACGGCATCCCGGTGACCACGGCGCCACGCACCGCGCTCGACCTCGCCGCCACCCTCCAGCGTGCCCACCTCGAGCGTCTGCTGGACGAGATCGAGATCCGCGAGCTCACGGACTACCCGGCCCTCCGGGCGATCGCGGCGGCACACCCCGGCCACCGCGGGACGGCGCGTCTCCGCGAGGCCCTCGCGACCCACGATGCCGGCAGCGACGTGACCCGCAGTGGCCTCGAAGCCTGCTTCGTCCAGATCTGCGACGCCCACGGCCTCCCGCGGCCGCGGATCAACCAGCCGGTCGCGGGCCGCACCGTCGATTTCCTTTTTCCCGAGGCGCGTGTCGTCGTCGAGACCGACAGCTGGCGGTACCACCGCACGCGCCGCGCCTTCGAGGACGACCGTGCCCGCGACGCGCTCCTCGCCCGGCAGCTGCGCTTTCGCCTATGGCGAACCCTGCCCCTACCCCACCGCCAGCGCCACGATCCCCACGAAGATCGCCCCCGCCGCGATCATCCGGCGCCGGCGGTCGCCCTCGTCGAGGATCGTGACCCCCGCCACCGCGCCGACGAGGATGCTCAGCTCCCGGGCCGGGGCGACGTAGCTGACCGGGGCGTGGGCGAGCGCGAAGAGCACGAGGATGTAGGCCAGCGGGCTCAGCACGGCGACGCCGAGGACCTGCCGTGCGGTAGGCGGCGAAGGTGCGGCGGACCTCGTCCCGGCGGTGGGCGACGAACGGCGTCAGCAGGGCACACTCGGCGACGTTCGTGCCCCAGTAGTAGACGATCGGCGACAGGCCGAGCGGGCCGACCGCCTGCTTGTCCCACAGGGTGTACGTGGCGATCGCGACGCCCGTCGCCACGGCGAAGCCGACCGCGCGCCCGCGGCCCGCGGCGCGCGCCGGAGCGCGCCCGCCCGAGTCCGGGTCGCCCGCCCGCGCCAGCGACAGCACCGCCCCCACGATGATGGCCCCGCCCAGCAGCGCGAGCGCGCTCGGCCGCTCGGAGAAGATCACGAGCGCGGCGAGCGTCGAGAGCAGGGGGCCGGTGCCGCGGGCCAGCGGGTAGACGAGCGACAGGTCGCCCTCGCGGTAGCCGCGCTGCAGCAGCACGAAGTAGAGCGCGTGCAGCGCCCCGCTGCCGACCATGAACACGACGCCCTCGAGCCCGAGCGAGCCGGGCGCGACCGCGACCGCGACGACCACGGCGGGCAGCCACAGCACGACCGCGACCGACGAGAACAGCCACACGAACGTCGCGCCGCCGCCGGCGGTCTTCGCGAGCACGTTCCATCCGGCGTGCGCGCCGGCGGCGACCAGGACGAGGGCGAGAGCGGCGGTGGACACTGGGGCGCTTGGTCACGGCCCCCGTCCTCATCGGCGGATGGCCCGCGAGACGGACGCGCGGACGCGGGCGGGGGCGGAACCCTAGGCGCAACCACGTGCTGTCGCCGACGGTAGCGCGATCGGCCGCCGCGGGTCACGACGCGCGTTCGCGCACCTGCTCGACCACGCCCTGCACCCGCCGCTCGCGGGTCTCGGGCCGCTTGGCCTCCGTCACCCACTCGACCCACTCGCGCCGGTGGGTGAACGCGAAGCCGTCGAACGCCGCCCGCGCGCCCGGCGCTGCGGCGAGCGCGGCGGCCAGGTCGTCGGGGACCTCGACCGTGCGCGGCGCGTCGTCGGCGGCGAGGTCGACCGTGACCGCTTCGCCGGCCTCGACGCCGGCGGCGGTCCGGTTCGCCCGGTTGACCGGCAGGAAGTAGCTCGTCGCCGTAGCGCATGACCGTGCTCCGCCAGGCGTGGCCGTTGATCGTCACCACGACCCGCGCGCGGACCTGGCCGAAGACGGCGGGGACGTCGAGCGGGACCCGGACGAAGACGCCGCCGGACTCCTCGAGCTCGAGGACCGCGTCGAAGCGACGGTTCGCCACGTTCGAACCCTACCCGCACATACACACCGGCCCGTCGCCGCCCCGCCGCCCGGTACTGTCCGTCGGGATGCAGACCGCGTCTGCGCTCGACATCCTCGTCGTCGACGACGACGAGCCGCTCCGCGACATGCTCACGCGCTCCTTCGAGCGCGAGGGACATCGCGTGACCGCCGTGCCCGACGGGCACGCGGCCCTCGCACGCGCCGCTGAGCAGGACTTCGACGTCGTCCTGCTCGACGTCGCGCTGGGCGCCGGGCCCGCCGGCCACGACGTCGCCCGCGCGCTCCGCGCCCGCCGCGCGGTCGTGCCGATCATCATGCTCACGGCGCTCGACAGCGAGGCCGACGTCGTCCAGGGCCTCGAGGCCGGGGCCGACGACTACGTCACGAAGCCGTTCGGTCTGGCCGAACTTCGCAGCCGGATCCGCGCCGTCCTGCGCCGCGCGCAGGGCCGCGTGGTCGAGGGCGTCGTCGCCGTCGGCCCGGTCACGATCGACCAGCGCGCGCGGCAGGTGACGGTGAGCGGCGGGCCGGTGCGGGTGACGTTCTCGGAGTTCGAGGTCCTCTCGTGCCTCATGGAGCGCCCGGGCAAGCTGTTCACGCGGCAGGAGCTCCTGCGCGCGATCTGGGGTGACAGCGCCTACCGCGACCCGCGTGCGATCGACGTCCACATCCGCCACCTGCGCGAGAAGCTCGAGGAGCGCCCCGAGGACCCGAGGCTGATCCTCACGGTGCGCGGTGCGGGGTACCGCTTCCGGGAGCAGTGAGACAGGTCTTCCGGCGGTCGGGCCTGCGCGGGCGGCTCCTGATCGCCCTCGTCGCCACGAGCGCCCTGACCCTGGCGGTCGCCGCCGCGGCGCTGCTGCCGCCGCTCCAGGACCGCCTGCGCACGCAGCGCGTCGACGACCTGCAGGCGGCGACCGAGGCCGACGTCCCGCAGTTCGAGGCGGTCCTCGGCCGGGCCCTGCGCGACTACGCCCGCGAGCCCGAGAGCCTGCGGCGCACCGAGCTCGTGCTCCGCACCCAGGAGCGCGCGACGCTCCTGCGCCAGCGCACGGGCGCGCGCGTCGTCGTGACCGACGCGATCCCGGTCCGGGTCTACGACACGGACACGGCGAGCGCGCTCCCGGCCAGCCTCCTGTACTCCGCCCTCATCAACGGCGACAACGTGCGGGCCGTCAGCGACAGCACGGTCACCGTCGTCGCGCCGCTCTTCCCCTCGCCGCCGCCCGGCAACCTGCTCAAGAGCCATCCCGAGTACGAGCACTTCCTGCTCATCACCCAGCGCCCGCTGACCGACGTCGACGCCGCCGTCGCCCAGGTCCGCCGGGCGTTCATCGCCGCCGCGGGCATCGGCCTCATCGTCGCGCTCGTCCTCGGCATCGGCCTGTCGACCACGCTGTCGCGCCGGCTCGCGCGCCTGCGCGCCGCCGCCGTTCGCGTCGCCGCCGAGGGGCCGGACGCGGAGCCGCCCTACGACCCCGGCCGCGACGAGGTCGGCGACCTCGCCCGGACGCTCGCGGCGATGCAGGAGGCGCTGCGCCGCCAGGAGTCCGCGCGGCGGGCGTTCGTGTCGACCGCCTCGCACGAGCTGCGTACGCCGCTCACGTCGCTGCAGGGGACCCTCGAGCTGCTCGAGGAGGACCTCCGCGACGGCCGCCTGGACACAAACGACGCCCAGCAGCAGCTCGCGGGCGCGCAGGCCCAGCTGCGCCGCCTCGGCCGCCTCGCGACCGAGCTGCTCGACCTCAGCCGCCTCGACGCCGCGGTCCCGATGCGCTCGGAGCCCGTCGAGCTCGGCGAGCTGTGCCGCGCGGTCGGCGCCGAGTTCGAGCTCCAGGGCCGTGAGCGCAGCGTCGAGATCGTCGTCGAGCCGCCGCCCGGGCCGTGCTGGGGCGCGGGCGATCCGGGCGCCGTCGCGCGCGTCGCGCGCATCCTCATCGACAACGCGCTGCGCTACTCGCCCGAGGGCGCGGCCGTGCGCGTCGTGCCCGCCTACCACGGCGAGCACGCGACGATCCGCGTCGCCGACGAGGGCCCGGGCGTCGACGACCACGACCGCGACCTGATCTTCCAGCGCTTCCACCGCGGCAGTGCGCAGTCGGGGGCGGGCGGCTTCGGCCTCGGCCTCGCGATCGGCCGCGAGCTGGCCGAGCGGATGGGCGGCACCCTCGAGCTCGAGCCGGGCGAACCGGGCGCCGGGGCGTCGTTCCGGCTCGCGCTGCGCATCGAGCTCCCGGCGGGCTCGCACCCGTCCGACGAGCCCGCCGAGACGCCGGCCGCGGAGCCGCAGGCGACCTAGCGGGAGGTCAGGACGCGGAGGCCGGCGCGGGCGTCGCCGGCGGAGCGGCGTGCGCCGGGTGCGGGGCGCGCAGGATCGTCCGCAGCTGCCCGCGTCCGCCGTAGCGCGCGACGAGCGCGACGAGGCCGACGAGCGTGATCGGCACGAACAGGACGAAGCGGACGAGCACGACGTACTCGAGCGCGGCGGCGTGCGACGCGTTCGTGACCAGCGAGATGCCGAGCAGCACGGCGGCGTCGTAGGTGCCGACGTAGCCCGGCGCGGCCGGGACGAGCGCGGCGATGTTCGCGAGCGCCATGACGTACAGCCCGTCGAGCAGGCTGAGGTGGACGTCGGCGACGGCGCCGAGCACGGCGTAGACGCCGCCCTCGACGATCCACAGCGTCATCGACAGGGCCAGCAGCGCGGTGCCCCGGCCGCTCCACAGGCGCCGCGACGGCGTCAGGACGCGCGCGACGAGCGCGCCGGCCCGGCGACCGGCCGCGGTCCGCCGTCCGAGCACGAGCGCGACCACCGACGCGACCGCGAGGCCCGCGCCGACGAGCGCGAGCGCCCAGCCCGGCACGCCGAGCGGGAGGTGCAGCGTCGTGACGAGGGCGACGAAGACAAAGCCGAGGGCGGCCGCGTCGAGCATCCGCTCGGCCACGAGGACGCCGACGGTCTCGGCCCCCGGCGCACCCGTGCGGCGCGCGCTGAGGAACGCCTTGAGCAGATCGCCGGCGCGGGCGGGCAGCGCGTTGTTGCCCATGTAGCCGATCGTCGTCAGCGCGCCCGCGTCGGACCGTGAGCAGCGCGCCCCGCCGTCGGCGAGGAGCGCGCGCCAGCGCTCGCCCCGCAGCAGGGTGGCGAGCGCGTACAGCGCGAGGCCGGCGGCGAGCGGGGGGAGCGCGGCGCCGGCGTCCGGCAGATGTGGGAGCGGCTGGCGGGACGCCCACCAGACGACCGCCGCGAGCGCGACGGCCGAGACGGCGAGCTGAAGCGCGAGGACGCGCTTGCGGCTCAGGCCCAAGTGCCTCAGCCGACCTCGCTCAGGGCCTGCTGCATCGCCGCCGTGGCCGGAGCGCTCTTGTACGGCTGCTCGGGCTCCTGGTGCTCCTCGTGGTAGGAGCTCTCCACGTTGACCGCCCAGATGTCGTGGCTCGTCCCGTGCAGGACGTTGTCCACGGCGCGCATCGCGCTCAGCATCGAGTGGTCGGAGTTGTTGTAGCGGTGCAGCCCGTTGCGGCCGACCTGCTGCAGGTTCGTCAGGCCGGCGAGCCAGCCCTTGATGACGTCGACGCGCTCGGAGTAGTCCTCGTCGTACATCGGATAGGCCTTCGGGACGCGTACGACGTAGCCGCGGCGGACCTTCGCCGCCGGCGCGAGGCCGAGCTGCTCGAGCTCGGACGCCGCGAGCGCGACGAGGTCGTCGTCGCTCATCGTCCACAGGTCGTCGCCCTCGAAGCAGAAGTACTCGAGGCCGACGCAGGCCGTGTCGGGGTCGGGGACCATCCAGGGGCTCCAGGACCGGTAGTTCTGGATGCGGCCGACCTGGACGCCCGGCTCGTGGATGTAGATCCAGTTGTCGGGGAAGACGTCCTCGCCGTCGAGGACGAGCGCGACCGTGAGGAAGTCGCGGTAGCGCAGGCCCTGCGCGGCCTCGTGGACGGGCTGCGGGGCCGACGGCTCGGCGATGCCGACCGTCGCGCGCAGCGGCAGCGAGGAGATCACGGCCTTCGGCTCGATGACCTCGTCCGCCGTGTGGACGGCGATGACCTCGCCGTCGGAGGCCGTCTCGAGCTTCGTCGCCGGCGTCTCGAGCCGGACCTCGCCGCCGAGCTCCTCGATGCGGGCCGTCATCTTCTCCCACATCTGACCCGGGCCGTAGCGGGGGTACTGGAACTGGCCGATCAGCGACTTGATCTTGTCGCCGCGGTTGCCGAAGAACGCGGCCTTGGCGGCGCTGAAGAACGACAGGCCCTTGATCCGCTGGGCCGCCCACTCGGCGCGCAGCTCGGTGGTCGGCACGCCCCACACCTTCTCGGTGTAGGACTTGAAGAAGTGGTTGTACAGGCGCTTGCCGAAGCGGTTGGAGACCCACTGCTCGACGTTGTCCTCGCGCCCCTTGGGCTTGATCGCGGCCCACAGGTAGGAGAGCAGGCAGAGCGGCAGCTCGATCGGCCCGAGCTTCTTGACGACGTCCGCCCCGCGGAGGGGGTAGTCGAGGAACTTGCCGCGCCAGAAGATCCGCGACTGCCGCGGACGCAGGAGGAACTCGTCGCCCATGATCTCGAGCCAGAGGTCGTTGACCTCCTTGCTCTTGGTGAAGAAGCGGTGCCCGCCCAGGTCGAAGCGGTAGCCGTCGGGGTCGACGACGGTCTTCGCCAGGCCGCCGACCTGCTCGTCGGCCTCGAGGACGATGACGCGCTTGCCCTCCTTGGCCAGGAGGTAGCCGGCGGTCAGGCCCGCGGGCCCACCGCCGATGACGACGTAGGGACGCCCCTGTCTGCGGGCAGGGGTCGACGAGAGATCGAGATCCGCAAGGCTCATGGGCCACACCTTTCCCCCTGGGCGCGCGATTTCAGGCTGGTGCCTAACCGTCGCTAACAGTTGTTAATGGCCGATCCGACCGGGGTTTTGCGCGCCGTCCGGGACCTCTCGGGATGCACGAGCACGAACACCGTCCGTCACGGCGCCGAATCAGTCCCTGCGATCGCGGGCACGGCCTACGCAGCTCGTCCGGTTCAGGACGATTGGTCGCGCGGCCCATCCATCCCGCCGCCGGACCCCGGCGAGCGGTGCGGGAGCGGCCCGCGCAGCGTACGCGGGCCGCCTCCGTCCACAGCGCGCGCCGGAACGCGCCGCCGGCGATCAGGCGGCGGCGCGCTCCGGTGCCGCCGCCCGCGGCCCGAGCGCGGGCCGCCGGACGATGAACGGGCCGATCGCGAGCGCGTCGACGGGCGCGGAGCCGAAGCACTCGAGCGCGTCGCGCGGGTCGTCGACCATCGGCCGGCCGGCCGTGTTCAGCGACGTGTTGACGACGACCGGCACGCCGGTGCGGCGCTCGAAGGCCGAGAGCATCGCCGCGAGGAGCGGGTCGCGGGATGCACTGACGGTCTGGATCCGCGCGGTCCCGTCGACGTGCACGACGGCCGGGATCCGCTCGCGCCAGCCGGGGGCGCACGTCGTGGGTGAACAGCATGTACGGGCTCGGCAGCGGGCCGTCGAAGATCTCCGCGGCGCGCTCCTCGCGGACCATCGGGGCGACCGGGCGGAACTGCTCGCGGCCCTTGACGTCGTTGAGGCGCTCGAGGTTCTCCGCCCGCCGCGGGTCGGCGAGCAGCGAGCGCCGGCCGAGCGCGCGGGGCCCGTACTCGCTCGCGCCCCTGGAACCAGGCGACGACGCCGTCGTCCGCCAGGGTCTGCGCCACCGCCTCGGCGATGTCGGCCGGCCGGTCGTAGTCGATCCGCGCCGCGCGCAGCCACGCCTCGAGCTCGTCCTCGCCCCACGACCGGCCGAGGTCCGCCCCGGCCATCGGGGCGACCCGGTCGCCGAGGTCGGACGCGACGCGCAGCGCCGCGCCCAGGGCCGTGCCGCTGTCGCCGGAGGCGGGCTGGACCCAGACCGCGTCGAACGGGCCCTCGCGCCAGATCCGCGAGTTCGCGACGCAGTTGAGCGCGACGCCGCCGGCCATCGTCAGGGTCGCCTCGCCGGTGTGGGCGTGCAGCCAGCGCGCGAGGTCGAGCAGGACCTCCTCGAGGCGGCGCTGGACCGAGCAGGCGAGATCGGCGTGGGCATCGGTCCACCCGCCGTCGGCTCGCGGCGCGAACGCCGTCCAGTCGACCGGCGCGACCGTGAAGCCGCCGTCGCCCGTGGTGCGGACGAGGTCGCGGAAGGCGTCGAGGTGGCGCGGGGTCCCGTAGGACGCCATCGCCATGACCTTGTACTCATCGGACGAGCGGCGGAAGCCGAGGTGCGCGGTCAGCTCCTCGTAGAGCAGCCCGAGCGAGTGCGGCAGCGCCTGCGCGGCGAGGACCTCGAGCGAGCCGTCGCTGCGCGCGTGCCCGGCGAGGTGCGAGGACCGCTCGCCGCGCCCGTCGACGACGAGGACCGCGCTCGACGGCGCGCCGGCGCAGAGGTGCGCGCTGGCGGCGTGGGCGACGTGGTGGGCGACGAAGCGGACGATCGCCGGGTCGAGGCCGAGCGTGGCGAGGAAACGCGGCGCGCGCTGGGCGTAGAGCGTGCGCAGGCCCTCCCACTCGTCGGCCGTGATGTCATCGGGTGCAGGCGCGAGCGCCGGGTCGTAGGAGTACGCGATCGCGTCGAGGTCGGCCGGGCGCAGGCCGCCGCGCTCGAGGCACCAGGCGATCGCCTGCTCGGGCAGCTCCCACGTCGCGAACGGCACGGGCGACTTGCCGTGCTTGCGGCGGCTGAAGCGCTCCTCCTCGGCGGCGGCGACGATGCGGCCGTCGACGACGAGCGCGGCAGCGGGGTCGTGGAACACGGCGTTGACACCGAGGACTGCGCTCATCGCGAGCGCTCCCGCCGGAAGTCGCCAAGGGCCACGGTCGAGCAATGACGCGCTGTCACGCGATCGCCTCCAGGACGTGTCGGGGATGGAGGGCGAGCAGGCCCGGGTCGGGCGTGTCGCCGTTCGGGTCGCCGCCCGCGCGGCCGGCCCACAGCACGCGGTGGCGCGGCCGGCCCGCCGGCGGGCCCCAGCGCTCCGGCGAGGTCGGGCCGAAGAGGACCACCGACGGCGTGCCCAGCGCCGTCGCGAGGTGCGCGACGCCGGTGTCGGCGCACAGCACCCGCCGCGCGCCCGCGACGAGGGCGGCGAGCGCGCCGAGGCCGGCGCCGGCGAACACCTCGGCGCCGGCGTCCCGGGCGACGGTCGCGGCGACGGACTCCTCCCCCGGCCCGGCCGTGACGACCACCGGCGGCGGCGCGGCGCGCGCGACCGCAGCCCAGCGCTCGGCCGGCCAGCGGCGGGCGGCCGCGGACGCGCCGGGGTGGATGACGGTCGCGCCGGGGCGCGGCGGGGGGCCGTCGGGCGCGGCGATGTCGAGCTCGTCCGGGTCGGCGGGGATGCCCGCGCTCCCGAGCAGGCGGCACCAGCGGCGGGTCTCGTGCTCGTCGTCGTCCCAGCGCGCCTGGATCCCGAACGCGATCAGCCGTCGCGGCGCGAGCCCGCGGAGCAGGTCCGTGCTCTGCGGCCCGCGTCCGTGGAGGTTGACCGCGACGTCGGGCCGGCGCGGCGCGTCCTCCGGCGGCGCGGCGGGCAGCGCGCGGACGCCCGCGGTGTCGACCACGCGGTGGACCGCGTCGCCCGCCAGCGCCACGATCGGCGCGAGCGAGGCCGGGGTGAGCAGGACGCGCTCGTGATCGGGGAAGGCGCGGGCGAGCGCGCGCAGCGCCGGGACGGCGGTCAGCAGATCGCCGAGGCCGAGCGCGCGCAGGACGACGAGCCTCACGGCCAGGACGGCTCCGTGTCGGCCGCGATGACCATCTCGCGCAGCTCGACGCCGGCGGGGCGCCCGAGGGCGAAGACGACGGCCTGGGCGACCTCGCCCGGGTCGGCGAGGTTCGCGTCCGGCGGCGGCTTGTACTGGTCGGGCCGCCCGTCGAAGAAGTGCGTGCTCATGCCGCCCGGGATGAGCAGCGTGACGCCGACGCGGCCGGCCGTCTCGGCCGCGAGCGCCCGGGTGAAGCCGACCACGCCGAACTTCGACGCGCAGTAGGCGGTCGCGTCGCTGACGGCCTTGAGGCCGAGCGTCGAGGCGACGGTCACGATGCGGCCGCCGCTGCGCTCGAGGTGCGGGAGCGCCGCTCGCGCGACCGCCGCGGTGCCGAGCAGGTTGACGGCGACGACGCGCTCCCACGCCGCGCCGTCGATGTCGTCGAGGCGCCCGCAGGCGTCGATGCCGGCCGCGGTCACGACGCCGCGCAGGCCGCCGTGCTCCTCGGCGACCGCGTCGACCGCGGCCTCGACGCTCCGGGTGTCGGAGACGTCGACGACGCGGGCGGGGAAGCCGTTGGCGGACGGGTTCATGTCGAACACGACGGGGGTCATCCCCGCGGCCTCGACGGCGTGGGCGATGGCGGCGCCGAGGCCCGAGGCCCCGCCGGTGACGATGACGCTGGTGGGTTCAGCCGATGGCACGAAGTGATGCCTCCTGGATGATGCGGGTGGTCGAGTTGCCGGGGACGAGCGGGAGCAGGACGACCTCGCCGCCCCACCCCGCGAGGACGTCGGCCTCGGGCAGCGAGCGGCCGGCGTAGTCGGCGCCCTTCGCCCACACGTCGGGGCGCAGGCGCTCGAGCGCCGCGGCCGGGGTGTCCTCGGAGAAGACGAGCACGGCGTCGACGCACGCCAGCGCGCGGAGCACGGCGGCGCGGTCGGCCTCGCCGACGACGGGCCGCCCGGGGCCCTTCAGCCGCCGCACGGAGGCGTCGGCGTTGAGGCACACGACGAGGCAGTCGCCGAGCGCCCGCGCCGCCTCGAGCGTGCGGACGTGGCCGGGATGGAGCAGGTCGAAGCAGCCGCCGGTGGCGACGACGACGCCGCCGCGGGCGCGCGTGCGCTCGGCGAGGAGCGAGCGCGTCGGCCGCCGGGTCGCGGGCGGCGCGGCGCGGCCGGGCCGGCGGCGATCGCGGTCGCGCCGCCCGCCGCGACGAACTCCGACGCCGCGCGGACGGCGGCGACGACGGCCTCGGCGGACGTGGCGCCGTCGGCGAGGGCGGCGGCCGCGCGCGCCGCGAACCGGTCGCCCGCGCCGCACGGATCGCCGCCCGGCGCGGGGTCGGCGGGCACCGCGAGCGCCGGGGCCTCGCCGGCGACGAGCACGGCCCCGCGCGCGCCGCAGGTCACGCACACCGCGGCCGCGTCCCAGCGCCGCGCGAGCGTCCGGGCGCGGCGCGCCAGCGCCGGCGGTCCCGTCGCCCGGCGGGTCGGGCACGAGCGCGCGGGCCTCGGCGAGGTTCGGCGTCACGAGCGCGGCGCCGGGGACGGGCGCGGGGCCGCGCGGGTGCGGGTCCCAGACCACCGGCGTGCGGACGCCGGCGAGCAGCGCGCGCATCGCGGGCACGGCGGCGACGCCGCGGCCGTAGTCGGCGACGAGCACGGCGTCGGCCCAGCGCGATCGCGCTGCGCGCGGCGACGTCGGGGTCGCCGATCTGCGCCGCCCGCGCCGCGGTCGAGGCGCAGCAGCGGCCGTCCGGACGGCGCCGATGCGGATCTTCTCGGGGGTCGTCCCGTCGCATCCCGAGATCGACGAGCCCGACGCCGCGCGGCGGCGAGCATCGCCCGGAGCTCGTCGCCCGCGGCGTCGTCGCCGAGGGCGGTGACGAGCGTGACGTCCTGCCGCGTCGGCCGCGGCGAGGACGGCCGCAAGGCCCGCCCCGCCGGGGCGCGACGCGGACCGCGTCCTGGTCGACGACCGGGACCGGCGCGTCGGGGCTGAGGCGCTCGACCGTGCCGACCACGTCGCGGTCGAGCAGGGCGTCGCCGACGACCACGAGCGCGCTCACGCCGGCGCCCCGCTGCGGGCGCGGGTCGGTACGCGCCCGCCGGCCGGCGCGCGCTCGCCGCGCGCCGCCGGCAGCGTACGGCGCTCGCTGCGCGCGACCTCGCGGTCGACCGCGCCGCAGACGCAGGTGGAGCGCGACGAGGTGGAGCTCCTGGACGGTCGCGGTGCTCGGCGCCGGCAGGCAAGCGCGTCGTCGCAGTGCTCGGCGAGCGGGTTCGGGGCGTCGCCGGTCAGCGCCCACGTCGTGATCCCGAGCTCGCGGCCGCGGCCACGGCGGCGAGGACGTTCGGGCTGCGCCCGGACGTGCTGAGCGCGATGAGGACGTCGCCGGCCCGGCCGTGCGCGCGAACCTGGCGGGCGAAGGCCTCCTCGACGCCGTAGTCGTTGGCGATCGCCGTGAGGCTCGAGGTGTCGGCGTGCAGGCACAGCGCGCTGAGGGCGCGGCGCTCGGTCTCGAAGCGCCCGACCAGCTCCGCCGTCAGGTGCTGGGCCTGCGCCGCGCTGCCGCCGTTGCCGACCGCCAGCAGCCGTCCGTCCGCGAGCAGCGTCGTCGCGAGCCGGCGACCCCAGCGCTCGAGCTGGTCGGCGGCGTCCTCGAGCGCGCCGAGCGCCGTCCCGCAGGCTGCGCAGGTGGCGCGACGCCGGTGTCGGTCGTGCCGCAGTGCGCCCGCCCGCGCCCGCCGCCCGGGCGCGACGGCAGCCGTGCGGCGCGCGTAGACGTCGAGCGTCGCGGCCGCGATGCGGTCCCAGTCGTACAGCCGCCGCGCGCGCCGCACCCCGGCCCGGCCGTACGCGGCGCGGCGGGCGGGGTCGTCGAGCAGCCCGCGCGCGGCCTCGGCGACGCGGTCGGGGTCGCGCGGGCTGACGTGGACGCCGGTGACGCCGTCGACGACCGTGTCGATCATCCCGCCGACGGCCGAGGCGACACCGGCACGCCGCACGCCATCGCCTCGAGCGGGACGATCCCGAACGGCTCGTACCACGGGGCGCACACGACGGCGTCGGCCGAGCGCAGCAGCGCCGGGAGGTCGGCGCGCGCGACCCGTCCGCGGAGCTCGACGCGGTCGGCGACGCCGTGGTCCTCGGCGATGCGCCGCAGCCGCGCCGCCTCCGGGTCGTCGCGCAGCTCGTCGCGCGGCGGGCCGCCGGCGATGACGAGCTCCGTGCCGGGCAGCGCCGCGAGCGCCTCGATGACGTTGCCGAGCCCCTTGCGCTGCACGAGCCGGCCGACCGCCACCAGCCGGCCGCGGCCGGGCGTCCGCGGCTCCCGCGGGCCCTCGGGCGTGAAGCGGTCGAGGTCGACGCCGCACGGCACGACCGTCAGCCGGTCGCGGGTCGCGCCGAGGCGGATGAGCTCGAACACCTCGTCGCGTGCACGTCGCGACGATCTCGTCGGCCCGGCGGACGATGTCGCGCTCGATGCGCGAGCCGCTCGGGCGGGACTGTGTCGGCGTCGCCCTGGTAGCGGCGCTTGACGACGCCGAGCGCGTGGAACGTCTGCACGACCGGGACCGGCGATCTGGCGCGGCGGCGAGCAGCGCCGCGTGCCCGGACATCCAGAAGTGCGCGTGCACGACGTCGGGCGGGTCGGCGCGCCACGCCTGGACGAGCGCGTCGGCGAACGCGGGCATGTGGGCGAGCAGGTCGTCCTTGGGCAGGACGCCGGGCGGCCCGGCGTCGACGTGGTGGACGGTCACGCCGCGGGCGAGCGGGACGCGCTCCGGCAGGGCCGGGTCGTCGCGGCGGGTGTGGACGACGACCTCGCGCCCCGCGGCGGGCGAGCGCGCAGGCGAGCGCCGCCACGTGGACGTTCTGGCCGCCCGCGTCGACCCCGCCGAGGACCGCGAGCGGGCTCGCGTGCTCGGACACCATGGCGATCCTCATCGCGCGACCTCCGCGAGCACGTCGTCCCAGTCGGCGAGGAAGCGCGCCAGCCCGAAGCGCTCGAGCGCGTGGCTCCGCGCGGCCAGGCCGGCGTCGCGGGCGCGCTCGGGCTCGCGCAGGAACCCGCGGACCGCCTCGCCCAGCCGGTCGACGCGGGTCGAGACGACGCCGGCGCCGGCGGGCACGGCCTCGGGCGCCTCGGTCGTCGCGAGGGCCACGACGGGCATCCCGAGCTGCATCGCCTCGATGAGCGACAGCCCGAGCGACGTCCACCGGATCGGGTGCAGGTACACCCGGCGCCGGGCGAGCTCGTCGTGCAGCCGTGCCTGGGGCAGGTCGTCGATGGCCCGCACCGGCGCGGTGACCTGGTCGGCCTTCATGCCGAACAGGTCGATCGGCACGCCATCGGCCGCGAAGCGGTCGAGCAGGTCGGTGCCGGTCACGCGGGCGCGGCGGGGCGCCTCGTTGATGACGACCGCGGCCCGTTCGATCGCGCCGCTGTAGCGGTAGCCGGGGTCGACGATGCCGTGCTCGACGACGCGCGTCGGCGTGGCGCCGCAGTCCCAGAACAGGTCGTTGAAGTGCGTGACGTGGACGACGAGGTCGACCTCGTCGCGGCCGGCGGCCGGGTGGCGCATCTCGGCGATGCGGCCCTGGGGCGCGTTGTGCTCGAGGTAGACCGTCGGGAGTCGGCCGCCGGTCGCCGAGCCAGTCCGCCGCGAGGCCGTCGAGCTCCGCCGGGCGCTGGAGGATCAGCACGTCGACCTCCGCGTCGCGCGCCTCCTCGCGCGTGACCTCGACGGCCGCCGGCGGCCAGTCCCACGTCTGGGCCCGGCCGCGGCCGTCCGGCCCGCGTCCCGGTTCGACCGGCACCAGGTACTCGTGTTCGCCCTGGACGAACGCCGTCGTCCACGAGCCGTGCACGTGCCAGAGCAGGATCCTCATGCTGCGACCTCCCGGCGCGGCGCGCCTGCGAGCCGGCCGACCGCCGCGAGGACCTCGGCCGGCGTCACGTCGTCGATGCACGGATGGCCGGGGACCGGGCACGTCCGTGCCCGGCACCCGGCGCAGGGGACGTCGCGGTGCAGCAGCTCGTGGGGCACGCGCCAGGGCCGCCAGCGCACGGCGGGCACGGTCGGGGCGTAGAGCGAGACGACGGGCGTGCCGGCCGCGGCGGCGAGGTGCGCGGGGCCGGTGTTGCCGGTGACGAGGCAGGCCGCCCCCGCAAGGAGCCCGGCGAGGTCGCGGAGCGTCGTCGCGCCGCCGAGGTCGGTGGCGACCGCGCCCGCGACGCGGCGGGTGAGCGCGCGTTCCCCCGCCCCGCCGGTGACGACGACGTCCCAGCCCGCGGCCGCGAGCGCGCGGACGAGGTCGGCGTGGCGGGCCGGCGCCCAGGCGCGCGCGGGCACCGACGCGCCCGGATGGACGACGACGCGCGTCGCGTCGCGCGCCACCGCCGGCACGTCGCGCACCCGCAGCGCGTCGTCGTCGCCGGCGGGCAGGGCGAACCCCATCGCGGCGGCGAGCGACAGCCCGCGCTCGACCTCGTGGATGTCGTCGTCCACGGCGTGGCGGACGTCGAGCAGCGAGCCGGGGTAGTCGACGGAGATCGCGCCGATGCGCGGGACGCCCGCGAGGCGCAGCAGGAGGGCGAGCGGCAGCGGGCTCTGGTGGAACGAGGTGAGGATCAGCGCCTCGTCGGCGCCGAGCGCGGCGAGCGTGTCGACGCGGCGCAGGACCGCGGCGCGATCGACCGGCGCGGGCTTCGCCGCGATCCACTCGGCGGGGGCGACGACGACCGCGTCGACGCCGGGCAGGAGCGACGCCGCCTCCGCGCCGGCCGGGCCGCAGAGCAGCGTCACGCGCGTGGCGCCGGCGGCGACGGCACGGACGGCCGGGCCGGCGAGCAGCACGTCGCCGGCGTTGTCCTGACGGGCGACGAGGACGTGCGTCACGTCGCCTCCAGCAGCAGGTCGACCGCCGCGCCGAGCGTCGCCGCCCGCTCGGGCGCCGCGCGCACCTCGTCGGGTCGCGTCGCCGGCGTGGGCACGAGCACGCCCCGCGCCCCCGCCGCCTGGGCCGCCTCGACGTCGGCGCCGATGTCGCCGACGACCGCGCAGCGCTGCGGATCGACGCCGAGCGCCGAGGCGGCCGCGAGGACGAGGCCGGGCCGCGGCTTGCGGCAGTCGCAGCCGTCGTCCGGCCCGTGCGGGCAGACGAGCCACGGGCCGAGCGGGCCGAGCAGAGCCTCGACGCGCGCGTTGACCGCCGCGACCTGCTCGGCGCTCACGAGGCCGCGCGCGATCCCGCTCTGGTTGCTGACGACGGCGAGGCGCACGCCCGCGGCGCGCAGCCGGTCCAGCGCCGCGCGCGCCCCGGCGACCGGCTCGACCAGGGCCGGGTCGCCGTTGTAGGGGACGTCGACGACGAGCGTCCCGTCGCGGTCGAGGAGGACGGCGTCGGGACGACGCGGCCGCGCGGCCGGCGCGGCCGGCCCGCCACGCGTCAGCCGGCGGGCCCGCACCCGGCCGCGGAGGTGGTGGACGGTCGCCGCGGCCGGGAGGACGGCGCTCGTCGCGGCCATCGTGAGCACCTCGTCGCCCGTGCGCGGCCCGGGCGCGATCCGCCGGACGGCGAGCCGCGCGGTCAGCCCGAGCCAGCCGCCCGCCGCCGCGACGGCCGCGCGGCGGTGGCCGAGCAGCCCGGCGAGGACGGCGCCCACGCCCAGCGCGGTCGTCGTCAGGTGACTGCGCAGATGCACCGCGCGGCGCGCCCGCCCGCGCCCGCCAGTCGCGGCCGTGGAGCGCGCGCATCAGCGCGTCGTCGGCGTTGCCGGCCTGCTTGCGGACGCTGACCCAGCGCCCCGCCGCGCCGACCGGGTGCACGACCGTCCGGGTTCCGCGCTCGAGGCGATAGCCCGCGCCGCGCAGGCGCAGGGCGAGGTCCGCGTCCTCACGGTAGGCGCGCGGGAAGCGCTCGTCGAAGCCGCCGACGCGCAGCAGCGCGCTGCGGCGCACCGCGAGGTCGGCCGTGATCCACGCCGCGGTCTCGAGGGCCGCGACGTTGCGTTCCCAGTCCGTCGGGCGCCGGCCGGCGGGCAGCGGGACGTGCACGCGCCCCTGGCTCGCCGCCACGTCCGCCGCCGCGCGGGCGAGATCGCGCCCGAGGGCCGTCGCCCAGTCGCCGGCGGGCTGCACGTCGTCGTCGAGGAACACCACCCACTCCGCCGCGCCCGCGCGCCAGCCCGCGTTGCGCGCGGCGGCCGGCCCGTGGCCGCCCGAGCGCAGGAGCGTGACGCCGTCCGGCACGCGCAGGGGCGCTCCGTCGTGGCGGTCGTCGACCACGATGACCCGCTCGGCGCCCGCGGGCACGACCCGCTCGAGGAGCGGGCCGAGCGACGCCCGGCCGGCGGTCGGAACGACGACGTCGAAGCGCGCAGGGGCGCTCGGCGCTCCCAATGGCAACGCGCGGTCTCCTTTCGGGGATCGGAACGAAGACGGCGGGTACTTGGGCACGCCTTCCGGGGTGACGCCGCGCTACCCGAGCCGTTCCGATCCGGAAACCGGCCGTTGGCCGCCAACGCGCGTTGGCGCGTCGCCGACCGGTTCAGGCGAACCGCGGGAGCACGGCGGGCGCCCAACGCTCGAAGAAGCCGTCCTGGTCGGGCCCGATCTGCGAGACGTACAGCTCGTCGACGCCGGCGTCCGCGAACGCCTGGAGCGCGGCCACGTGCTCGTCGATGTCCGGCCCGACGGGCGTCGAGAGCATGTCGGGCGACACGAGCTCGCAGGCCTGCTCGAAGTGCGACGGCGTCGGCAGGATCTGCGCGAGCTCCCCGGGCAGGGCCTCGTTCGGCCAGATGCGGTGGACGGTCCGGCGCGCCTCGTCGGCGTCGTCCATGAAGCACACCTTCATGCCCGCGTGGACCGGGCCGGTGCCGCCGCCCGCGCGGTACTGCCCGATGCCGTCGGCGTCGGGCGACGTCGTGACGAAGCCGTCGCCGATGCGCGCGGCCACGTCGATCGCCTTCGGCCCGAAACCGGAGACGAGGATCGGCGGGGGCGCGTCCGGCAGGTCGTAGATCCGCGCGTTCTCGACGGTGTAGTGGGGCCCGCGGTGGCTGCGCTGCCCGCCCTCCCAGAGCGTGCGGATGACCGCGACGGCCTCCTCGAGCATCTCCAGGCGGACGTCGGCCTCGGGCCAGCCCGCGCCGGTGACGTGCTCGTTGAGCGCCTCGCCGGTGCCGACGCCGAGGTTGAAGCGGCCCTCGAGCATGACGGCGCTCGTGGCCGCGGCCTGGGCGATGATCGCCGGGTGCGTGCGGATCGTCGGGCACGTCACCGCCGTCGTCACCGGCAGCCGCGTCATCGACGACAGCGCGCCGATGACCGACCACACGAACGGGCTGTGGCCCTGCTGGTCGTTCCACGGGTGGAAGTGGTCGGAGATCCAGAGGCCGTGGAAGCCGGCGCGCTCGGCGCGGACGGCCTGCTCGAGGAGCTCGGCCGGGCCGAACTCCTCGCAGGACAGGAAGTAGCCGATCCTCATGGCCGGAACACGATCTTGAACGCGCCGTCGTCCTTCTTCTGGAACGTCTCGTAGGCCTGGGGCGCCTCGGTCAGCGGCACGTGGTGGGTGGCGAAGGTGTCCACGCCGAGCGGGTCGTCGTCGCCCGTGAGCAGCGGGAGGATGTCGTCCGTCCAGCGCCGCACGTTGGCCTGGCCCATGCGCAGCGTGACCTGCTTGTCGAACAGCTGCAGCATGTTCAGCGGGTCGGCCGTGCCGCCGTAGACGCCGGAGATCGAGACCGTGCCGCCGCGGCGCACGAGCTCGATCGCGAGCTTGAGCGCGCTCAGCCGGTCCATGCCCGCCGTCTGCATCGCCTTCTCGACGACGGCGTCGGGCAGGAGCCCGGCGATCGTGTGGACGAGCTTGCCGCCCGGCGCGCCGTGCGCCTCGAGGCCGACGGCGTCGATCACCGCGTCCGGCCCGCGACCGCCCGTGAGCTCGCGGACGGCGCCCGGGACGTCGTCGGGACCGGTGACGTCGATCGTGCGCACGCCGTGGGCGGCCGAGCGGGCGAGGCGGTCGGGCACGAGGTCGAGCCCGATCACGTTCTCGGCCCCGAGGTGCTGGGCGATGCGGCAGGCCATCTCCCCGATCGGGCCGAGGCCGATGACCGCGACGCTGCCGCCCTCGGGCACGTCGGCGTACTGCACCGCCTGCCAGGCCGTGGGCAGCACGTCGGAGAGGAACAGGAAGCGGTCGTCGGGCGGGCCCTCGGGGACCTTGACCGGCCCGTAGTGGGCCTGCGGCACGCGCAGGAGCTCCGCCTGGCCGCCGGGGACCTGGCCGTACAGGCGGGTGTAGCCGAACAGCGCGGCGCCCATGCCCTGCTCGCGGACCTGGGTGGTCTCGCACTGCGTCTGCAGCCCGCGGTCGCACATGAAGCAGTGCCCGCAGGAGATGTTGAACGGGATCACGACACGGTCGCCGGGCGCGAGGTCCGGCACCTCGGCGCCGACCTCCTGCACGATGCCCATCGGCTCGTGACCGAGGACGTCGCCCTCGTCGATGAACGGGCCGAGCACCTCGTACAGGTGCAGGTCCGAGCCGCACAGGCCGGTCGAGGTGACGCGGATGATCGCGTCGGTGGGCTGCTCGATCCGCGGGTCGGGGACGTCGTCGACGCGGACGTCGCGCTTGCCGTGCCAGGTCAGGGCCTTCATCGGTCTCCAGTTCGAGGTCGGGTGCGAAGCCGGGCCGACCTACCCAGGACCGGGCCGGGCTGCGCAGGGACGTCAGGCGGCGAGCGCCGCGCGCGCCTCGCGGACCAGCTGGCCCGCCGACTGCTGACGGTCGTCCTGGTCCTTCGCGAGCGCGCGGTCGAGCACCGCGTCGAACGCCGCGGGCACGCGCGGCTCGACGGACGTCACCGCCGGCGGCGGCTCGTGGGCGTGGGCCCACATGCGCTCGAAGTCGCTGCCGCGGATGAACGGCACCGAGCCGGTCAGCGCGTGGAAGAGGACGCAGCCGAGGGCGTAGACGTCGGTGCGCGCGTCGAGCTCGCGCACCTGCGCCTGCTCGGGGGCCATGTAGTCGACCGAGCCGAGCGCCATCCCGGTGCCGGTCAGCGCGGTGTCCGAGGTGTCGGTGCGCTGCTTGCTGATGCCGAAGTCGGTGAGGAACGCGTGCTCGGCGCCGTGGCGCGCGGCGACGAGGATGTTCGCGGGCTTCACGTCGCGGTGGACGAGGCCGCGGGCGTGCGCGGCGTCGAGGGCGCTCGCGACCTGGGCGAGCAGCGCGACCGCGCGCTCGGGCTCCAGGAGCCGCTCGCGGGCGATGAGCGACTTGAGGTCGGTCCCGTCGACGTGGCGCATCGTCACGTACAGCCGCCCGTCCTCCTCCCCCGCGCGGTAGATCTCGACGACGTTCGGGTGGTCCATGCCCGCGGCGAGCCGGCACTCGCGTTCGAAGCGCGCGCGGAACACCGGGTCGCGGGCGTAGATCGGCGCGATCAGCTTCAGCGCGACCGGCCGGTCGAGGACGAGGTCGGTCGCGCGCAGGACGACGCCCATCGCGCCGCGCCCCGCGACGCCGTCGATGCGGTGCCCGGCGAACGTCTCGCCGACCTCGGGCTCCGGGTCCCCGGAGCGCGGCGCGGGCGCCGGGCGCCACATCGCCTTGGCCAGGCTCGCGCCGAGCGCGGGCGTGAGGTAGGTCCCGCCCGCCGCGGCGGCCCGGACGGCCTGCACGAGGTCCTCCTCGGCCGACGTCTTGACGACGTAGCCGCTCGCCCCGGCGCTGAGCGCCTCGCGCGCGTACGCGGGCTCGGCCTGCATCGTGAGCATCACGACGGCCGTCCCGGGCGCGGCCTCGAGGATCCGCGGGATCGCCGGCAGGCTCGGCTCCCCCGGCATGTTGAGGTCGAGCACGACGACCGCGGGACGGTGTGCACGGGCGCACTCGAGCGCCGCCGCGACGTCGCCCGCCTCGGCGACCACGCTCAGATCGGGCTCGGCGTCGAGCAGCACCCGCAGACCGCTGCGGACCATCGCGTGATCGTCGGCGATCACGATGCTGACCGGCAGTGAGGCGACCGGAGTAGCCACCAGGCCCGCGACTCTACCGCCGCCGGGCGGGCGTTTACAGCCGCTGATACATCACGAGCCGCACGCCCTTCGGGCGCCGCCCGTTCAGGTGGGGCTCGGCGACGACGCGTGCCAACCGCGGGTCGTCCTCCAGGACCTGCTGCCATCGCGCCGAGCGCTTGCGGACGAGGCTCGTCCACGGCGCGCCCCAGCTCGCGCTGCGGATGATCGGGAACACGACGAGCATCCGCTGGTTCGGCGCGAGCGACCGCACGAGCGCATCCTCGGTCGGTGTCGGCTTCGCCGCCTTCAGGCGGTCGAGCGCGTCGCGCCAGTCCATGATCCGCGGGTCGGCGACCGGGCCCATCGCGTTGGCCCAGCGCATGCCCTTCGGCAGGTACAGGTGCATCACCGGCCCCTGCTCGGGGTGCACGGCGACGACGAGGTCGCCCCGCTGGAGCTGGTCGCGGACGAGCACGGTCGCGGTGTGGGCGTTGCTCTTGCCCTCGAGCGCGCGCGTCCGCGGGTTGAACCACAGGACGGCGAGGATCGCGACGACGACGAGCCCGAACGTGCCCGCGCGCGACAGGCCGGCCGCACCGACGAGCAGCAGCGGGCCGACCAGGACGGAGAGGTAGCGCGTGGCCCACGCGGGCGAGATCTGCGAGGTGACCCAGGCCAGCGCGAGCGCGACGATCCCCATCGTCAGCACCGCGAGCGCGGCGCGCGCCTGCGGGCCGCGCAGCCGTGGGCCGACCAGCAGGCCGGCGATGCCGCTCCCGGCGCCGAGCGCGAAGGCCATCGCCGACGGCGGGCCGCCGAGCACCGAGATGATCGCTCCGAGGGCGTCGTCGGCCTTCGGCGCCTCCGACCACGGGGCGCCGGTGTGGCGGGCCTGGAAGAGGAGGGTCGGCACCCACGGCAGGTAGACGATCGCGACCGCCCCGTAGCCGAGCAGCGCGTCGCGCCACATCCCGCGCTTGTCGGGCTCGCCGCCGAGCAGGGCGAGGAACGCCGCGCCGGTGCCGACGGCGAGGAACAGCCCCCAGTTGTGGGTGTACATGAGCAGCGCGGTCGCGACGGCGAACACGGGCAGCCACTCGCGCCGGCGCTGGACGAACACGAGCGCGAACGTCGCCGAGACCACCAGGCTCAGCAGCGCGACGAGCGCGTACATCCGCGTCTCCTGCGCGTAGTAGGTGAGGAACGGGTCCATCGCGAACAGGCCCGCGGCGAACCACCCGGCGCGCGGGCCGAACAGCGCCCGCCCGGCCATGAAGCCGACGGGCACGAGCAGGATCGCGAGGCCGACCGAGAGCGCGTGCGTGTCCGCCTCGCCGAACCCGAAGACGTCGATCCACAGGTTCAGCAGCAGGTAGTACAGCGGCGGCGAGCCGTCCTGGCGCAGGATGCCGGGGACGTCGAAGAACGGGTGCGAGGAGATGCCGACCGACAGGCCCTCGTCGATCCAGTAGCGCGCGTGGATCGCCTGGGTGCGCAACGCGAGCGAGAAGCCGGTGATGAACGCGACGCCGAGCGCGACCCGGAGCGCGACGGGCAGGGCCTGGAAGCGCGCGGCGGGGGCCCGCAGGCGCGAGAGCGGCGCGGCGATCGTGCTCACGCGCCGGCCCTGCAGACGGCGACGATGCGCCACGTGGGCGCGAAGCTCAGGGTGCGCAGGTCCGTCGGGTCGCCGAGGCCGCGCAGCGTCGGGGTGGTGGTGCTGTTCGGGATCGACTTCGTCCGGAACACCACCGCGGGCCGGATCGCGGGCGTGCTCTCGACCTGCGTCGTGTGGACGCGCATGTACCAGGACACGAGCGGCACCTGGAACGGCCCGGTGTAGATGTCGCCGCACGCCCGCAGCCGCGCGGCGCCGCCCGCCCGCGCGATGAGACCGGGGACGACGCCGCTCAGCTTCGCCTGGTAGCGGATCGACTCGACGTCGGCGCGCAGGTGCGAGACGTCGGGGGCGGCGAACGCGGCGCCCGCCGCGACGCCGAGCGCGAGCGCGACGATGCCGACGCCGGTGACGAACCGGCCGAGCACGGCGCGGGCCAGCCAGCCGACGCCGACCCCGGCGGCCAGGCACAGGGCGGCGTGCGGCATCACGAGGTAGCGGATGTTGCCCGAGAAGCCGTCCGAGGTCATGAGCGCGACCTCGAGGACCCACAGCCCGGCGCCGACGAGCAGCGCGGCGACGACGCCGACCTCGGCGAGCGACGGGCCGCCGCGGCGGCGCACGACGCGCCAGAGCACCGCGAGTCCGAGCGCGGCCAGCCCGACCCAGACGACCGGGGTGATCATCGTGTGGAACTGCTCGAGCACCGCGCGGACCGGGTCGTCGGCGAACGCGGGGCTGTTCGAGCGCGGGCTCTGGGCCCGGTGCATCGCCCGCAGCGGGTCGCCCGAGCCCCACCACTCCGGCAGGAACCAGAGCGCGGGCAGGGCGATGTAGCCCGCGACCACGAGTCCGCGCAGGCGCGGCTCGCGCCACAGCAGCCACAGCCCGTAGAGGCCGAAGAACGGCCAGACCTCGGGGCGCAGGAGCGCGGCGCCGAGGCCGAGCAGGAAGGCGGCGCGCGGCCGACCGTCGAGGTGGCGCTCGACCGCGGCGAGGATGAGCGCGACGAGCAGGCCCTCGGAGCTCCCCATCGCGCCGTTGCGCAGCGTCCACCAGGCGAGCGCGTACGGCGCGGCGGCGGCGAAGCCGGCGGGCAGGCCGCCGAGCCGCCGGCCGAGGCGGAAGATGACCACGATGCCCGCGAGCACGCCCGCGCGCGCCGCGAGCAGCCAGAGGTCCGGGGCGAGGCTGCCGAACAGCGCGAACGGCGTCGTCAGCAGGACGGGCAGCGGCTTCCACGACGGGCCGTCGACCGTCGAGAGGTTCAGGTGGACGATCTCCCGGCCCCAGATGATCCACGCCCACGGGTCGTAGGTCGGCGAGCTCGGGCCCAGCAGCGAGAGCGCCGCGAGGCCGATCACGGCGAGGGCGACGCCGTGGCGGATGGCGACCTGGGGCAGCGCGAACGCCGGCACCGACGGACGCGAGACGGTGAGCTCTGTGGCAGGGGGCATGGACGGCGTCGCCGATTGTTGCGGACGCCATGTTGCCCGCCGTTAAGCCGCGCCAACCGCACCACAACGTCCCGGGCCGCTATTGGACCGTTTTGCGGGTGCGCCCGACACGTGGTCCGGCATGTGTGATAGACCGCTTGACGGCTGCCGCCTGTCCTCCACCGTCGCCGTTCGGCGTCGTTATCCTGCCGTTCGTCGAATTTCTGGTGTTTACGAAGTCGCGACGAACGGCAAAGGTGACGGCGTCGGGTTCGGACGGGGGAAGGGCTCCGCGCGTAGCCGGCACCAGCACCACAGGTCCAGAAAGGACGCGAATGCCCCACCTCCAAGCCGTCGCGCGAAGGGGACGCGTGATCGCCTCGCTCGTCGGGGTCCTCGCACTCGTCGTTGCGCTGTTCGGGACAGTTGCCACCGCGGGAGCCGGCACGACCACCACCCCGCCGACCTACAACCACTGTCCGCCCGGGCAGACGCCCGACACGTACGGCCACTGCGTCCCCGCGACGCCGCCGTGCAAGCCCGGAACGCACGAGGACCAGAACGGCAAGTGCGTGCCCGACACGCCGCCGTGCGCGCCCGGCGAGCACCCGGACCGCAACGGCAACTGCGCCCCGGACACCCCGCCGTGCGCGGCCGGTGAGCATCCGGACAACAACGGCCAGTGCGTGCCGGCGACCCCGCCGTGCGCCAACGGCGAGCAGCCCGGCCCGAACGGCGACTGCGTCCCCGCGACGCCGCCCTGCGCCGCCGGCCAGGTCCCCGACCAGAACGGCGTGTGCGTGACGCCGCCGGCGACCCCGGCGACCCCGGCCGGTGGAACCGCTCCGGCGACCACCCCGGCCGCGGGCACCGTGCCGGCGACCACGACGACGGCGCAGCGGCCGGCCGGCCAGGTCGAGGCGACGCAGGCGCGGTCGGCCACGGCCCGCCTCAGCGCCCAGACGCGCTGCGCCACGCGGACGGTCCGGATCACGATCCGCGGCAACCAGATCCGCCGGGTGACGTTCCGCGTCGCCGGTCGCGTCGTCCGCACGGTCACCGTGCGCGCGGGGCAGCGCACCGTGTCGGTCAACCTGCCGGTGCGCCGGTTCGGCGCCCGCCGTCAGGCAGTCCAGGCCCGTGTGACGTTCCGCAACGGCGCCGCGGCGCGCACGCTCAACGCGTCCGCCACCCGTTGCGCCCAGGGCGCGGTCAGCCCGCAGTTCACCGGCTGAGAGGGGAAGGCCCGGCCGCCGGGGCCGCCGCTCGCGGGAGAGCGGCGCCCCCCGGCCGGGCCAGTCGCTGCACCGCGCCGGTCCCGGAGTACGGGGCCGGCGCATCCTGTTGAGCCTCGCGTCAGCCGCGGGCGAGGGTGGCGACCGCCAGGGCCGCGACGCCCTCGCCCCGGCCGACGAACCCCATCCCCTCGCCGGTCGTCGCCTTGACGTTCACGTGCTCGCGGCCGATGCCGAGCGCCTCCGCCAGCCGGGCCCGGATCGCGTCACGGTGCGGCCCGAGCTTCGGGCGCTCCATGATCACGGTGGTGTCGACGTGGCTGACGCCGAAGGCGTGCTCGCGCACGAGCGCCACGACGTGGCGCAGCAGCGCGATCGAGTCCGCCCCCGCCCAGCGCTCGTCGGTATCCGGGAAGTGCTGGCCGATGTCGCCCAGGCCGGCGGCGCCGAGCAGCGCGTCGATCACGGCGTGGGTCAGGACGTCGGCGTCCGAGTGGCCCGCGAGGCCGCGGTCGAACGGGATCGTGACTCCGCCGAGGATCAGCGGGCGGCCCGCGACGAGGCGGTGCGAGTCCCAGCCGATGCCGGTGACGCTCACGTCGCGCCGATCGGCTCGAGGCGGCGTTCGCGGTGCTCGAAGACGGACAGCTCGCCCACGCCGAGGCCCTCGAGCAGCTCGAGCGCCTGGTCGTAGCCGTAGCCGAGCTGGTCGGGGACGTGGGCGTCGCTCGACAGCGCGATCGGGTTGCCGGCGTCCACGACCATCTCGAGGAACGCCCGCGCCGGGTAGATCTCGCCCACCGGCTTGCGCAGCCCGGCGGTCGAGACCTCGACCGCGATCCCGGACTCCGCGATGCCCTCCATCGCGATCTCGTAGTAGAAGCGCGGGTCGCGCTCCGGCCACGGCCGCTCGCGGCCCCAGTGCTTGACGAGGTCCGGGTGGGCGAGGATGTCGAAGAGGCCGCTCAGCGCCGCCTCGCCGAGCCATTCGAAGTACTTGCGCCAGACGCGGTCGGGCGACTCGCCGGTCGTCCACACGTCGTACTGGTCGTAGTCGACGGCGGCGTCGCCGAGGAAGTGCACGGAGCCGACGACGTAGTCCCAGTCGCGCGCGCCGAGCAGCTCGGCCATGCGGTCCTCGCGCCCGGGGACGAAGTCGGCCTCGATCCCGAGCTTGAGGTCGGTCTCCTCGCGCACGAAGCCGCAGTACTCGTCGATGTCGTCGAGCGCGCAGTGGCGCCAGAACTCGTGGTCCCAGACGTCGAGCGCCTGGGTGAAGCGGTAGACGTGCTCGGCGACGCCGAGCTCGGCGATGCCGCGGTCGGCCGCCGCCTCGCGGTAGCGCTCCGCGTTGCCGGGCGTGAAGAACTGCTCGGCGGGCGTCGCGGCGATCTCGTCCTGGCGCAGGTGGACGTGGTAGTCGGTCAGCACGGGTGGGGCCTCCTCAGTCGCGCTCGGCGAGCAGCAGCTCGGCGACGCGCAGGTCGAGCGGCGTCGTGACCTTCATGTTGTCCCGCGAGGCGGGGACGAGCCGCACGGTCCCCCCGCCGGACTCGACGAGCGAGGCGTCGTCCGTGGCGGCGGCGAGGTCCTCGTCGGCGCAGTCGAGCGCGCGCTCGAGGGCCGCCCGGGTGAAGACCTGCGGCGTCTGGATGGCCCACAGGCAGGAGCGGTCGAGCGTGCGCACGACCTCCTGGCCCCGGGACTCCTTGATCGTGTCGGTCACCGGCGCCGCCGCGATCGCGCCGTCGCAGCCGTGGACGGCGAGGGCGTCGAGGCAGTCGCGCACGATCTCGGGCGTGACGAGCGGCCGCGCGGCGTCGTGGACGACGACGACGTCGGTGTCGCCCGCGGCGCGCAGGGCGGCGCGGACGGACTGCGAGCGGGCCGCGCCGCCGGCGACGCCGACGGTGCCCGGCGGGGCGGGGACGCCCGGGGGCAGCGCGACGACGATGCGGTCGACCTCGTCGACCGCCGAGAGCGCGTCGATGCTCCACTGGAGCATCGGACGACCCCCGAGCATGACGAACGCCTTGGGTCCTCCGGTCCCAAGGCGTTCGCCACGTCCGGCGGCCACGAGCAACGCGACCGCCATTCGGATTCGTCCTAGACGGTCGTCTTCGCGCCCGCCGACTCGGCCAGGAGGTTGTCGAGATGCTCCTCGGCGCCGTCCTCGTCCATCTCGAGCGCGTACATCAGCTCGGATGCGAGGATCTTCTTCGCGCGGGTGAACATCTGCTTCTCGCCGGTCGACAGGCCCTTCTGATGCTCGCGGATGGCCAGGTTGCGGACCACCTCGGCGAGCTCGTAGATGTCGCCCGTCTTGATCTTGTCCCGGTTGTGCTTGAACCGGCGATTCCAGTTCTTCGGCATCTCCGAGACGTCGTCAGCCAGCACGCCGAGCACCTTCTGGACCGTCTCCTCGTCGATCACCCGGCGCAGACCCGCCAGCGAGGCGTTCTCACAGGGGACCATGACGGTCATGTCGTTGTGCAGGATCTTGATCGTGAGGTACTCGCGCTCTTCGCCGAACATCTTGCGACGTTCCTTCTTGAGGACCTTGCCGGCGCCATGGTGGGGATAGACGACGTTGTCGCCGCACTCGAACTCGATGTTCTCGGGCGGGGCAAGCTCAAGGTCCTCCACGAGGGTCGCTTCAACTGTGTCCGGAATGGTGATCCTCCTTGCGTTCTCACCCGCGCGGGGGGGCCGCGGGGCAGGGGGGTTGGGGTGGAAGCATCAGGTCTGCAGGTAGCGGTCGACCAGGTTGATCTCCTGAAGCCGGCGCAGGCCCTCGCGGATGTCCTTCGCGCGAATCTCGCCCACGCCCTCGACCGTCTCGAGTTCTGCGTCGGTGGCGGCCAGCATCTCGTCGAGGCCGCCGAACTCGTGGACGATCTGCTGCACCACGAGCTTCGGCAGCCGCGGGATGCGGCCGAGGATCCGGTAGCCGCGGGGCGACACCGGATAGTCAAGGGTGTTGACCTTGCGGTCGTAGCCGAGCAGCTCCGCCAGGCGCCCGAAGTCCAGGAGGTCCTGGTGCGGCAGCCGGCCGATCTGGTCCAGCGCGCCGGCGAACGCCTCGTCGCTGTCCTCGGCGAGGTAGTCGTGCACGAGCGCGGCCTTGTCGGCGGCGGTGCCGACCATCGTCTCCTCGAGCTGCATCTCGATGAGCCGGCCCTCGGTCCCGAGCTCGACGATGTAGCGCTCGATCTCGACCGCCATGCGGGTCACGAGCTCCGAGCGCTGCAGCACGGTGAGCACGTCATGGAGCGTGGCGCCGCCCTCGAACTCGAGGGCGGTGAGGCGGGTCGAGACCTGGTCGAGGCGCGTGCGGTACTTGTCGAGCGTGGCCAGCGCCTGGTTGGCCTTGGCCAGCACGACCGGGATGTCCTCGAGGATGTACTTCGCGCCGTCGACGTAGAGGGACACGACCTCGCGCCGTTGCGAGATCGCGATCACGAGCGCGTCGGTCTGCTTGGAGACGCGCTCGGCGGTGCGGTGGCGGGTGCCCGTCTCGAGCGAGAGGATCGTCGGATCGGGCATGAGCTGCACGTTGGCGGCGGCGATCCGCGTCGCGTTGGCGTTGAGGACGAGCGCGCCGTCCATCTTCGCCACCTGGTACAGCAGCGCCGGGGTGTAGTCGATGTCGAGCTTGATCCCGCCCGAGAAGAGAAAGCTGAGCTCGTCGGGATCGCCGATGGTGATCAGTCCGCCGGTCCTCGCGTGGAGGATGTTGTCGATCCCCTCACGGAGCGCGGTGCCTGGCGCCACCATCTCGAGCGCCTTGACGAGCCGGGGCTCTTGGCGACTGTCGAGCTCTGCGAGCTCATCCCCGGAACGCTGCGCCATCGGTACCGATTCTAGCAGCGCTTTATCGTCGGTTTATTGACCATGACGCGGTGTCAGGCGGCCCGGGCCGGGCGATCACGGTCGCCCAGGGCGCCGCGGACCGCCGCGCGGAGCGTCGGCGCGCCCACCGGCGAGAGGACCGTGCGCAGCCCGAACTTCGCCGCCTCGGCCGCGCGGCGCTCCGGATGGGCGACCGAGCGCAGCTCACCGGTGAGGCCGATCTCCCCGAAACAGGCCAAGGGAGAGGGGTTCGTGGCGACACCGCGGGCCGCGCTCGCCACCGCCAGCGCGACCGCGAGGTCGGCCCCGGGCTCGTCGATGCGCACCCCGCCGACGACGTTCACGAACACGTCGGCGGAGCCGACCGCGACGCCCGCGTGGCGTCCGAGCACGGCGAGGACGAGCGCGAGGCGGTTGCGATCCAACCCGTTGCAGACCCGCCGGGGCGGGACGAGCTCCGACGGCGAGACGAGCGCCTGGACCTCGACCAGCAGCGGCCGCGAGCCCTCCATCGCCGCGAGGACGACACTCCCGGGCGCCTTCGTCGCCTCCCCCACGAAGCGCGCGCTGGCGTCGAGGACCTCGGCGAGGCCGTTCGCGGCCATCTCGAAGACGCCGACGTCGTTCGTCGAGCCGAAGCGGTTCTTGAGCGCGCGCAGCGTCCGGTAGGTCCGCTCGCGCTCGCCCTCGAACTGCAGGACGCAGTCGACGAGGTGCTCGAGGACGCGCGGCCCGGCCAGCGAGCCCTCCTTCGTGACGTGCCCGACGAGGACGACCGCGGTGCCCGAGCGCTTGGCCACCTCGGCGACCCGGGTCGCGACCTCGCGGACCTGGGCCACCGTGCCCGGCGCGCTGTCGAGCGCGGCGGAGTGCAGCGTCTGGACGGAGTCGAGGACACAGGCCTCGGGGCGCTCGGCGCGCAGCGTCGCGAGGACGGCGTCGAGGTCGGTCTCGGCCAGGACGGGGACGTCGAGGGCCGCGTCGCCGAGCCGCTCGGCGCGCAGGCGGATCTGCGCCGCGGACTCCTCGCCCGAGACGTAGAGCGTCCGCCGGCCGGCGGCGGCGAGGTGGCCGAGGGCCATGTTCGTGAGCGTGGACTTGCCGATGCCGGGCGACCCGCCGAGCAGGACGAGCGAGCCCGGGACGAGGCCGCCGCCGAGCACCCGGTCGAGCTCCCCGATGCCGGTGGAGAGCCGCGGCGTGCGCTCCACCTGCACGTCGCGCAGCGGGACGGCGCGGGCGGTGGCCGTCGCCCCGGCGACGCCGGCCGCGCCGGCCCGCCCGCGGGCCGCGCCGGGCGCGGGCGCGCGCTCCTCGACGAGCGTGTTCCACTCGCCGCAGCCCGGACAGCGCCCGTGCCACTTCGGGCTCTGCGTGCCGCAGGCCGAGCAGCTGAAGATGGTCGCCGGTCTCGCCACTGACCGAGCGTAGGGCGCAGGGCGGTCGAACTCGCCCCCAGCGGACGCCCGGAGGCGCTCAGTCGATGCCGAGGCGCGTCTGGAACACGTCGCGGTCGACGTGCCGGCGCCAGATGAGCTCGGCGACGTCGTCGGGCGGATGGTCGCCGTCGGGCGCGATCCGGCCCCCGATCGCGACGTGGGCGACGTGGATGCCCGAGTCGGCGAGCTCGTCGTGGAGCATCCGCGCGTAGGCGACCTCGCCCGCGAACGAGATCCCGACCCCGGCGCGCAGCGGGTACGGGTTGATCGCCGCGCCGCCGGTCGTGAACACGATCGTGCCGCGCCCCGCCTCCCGCATCGGACCGAGGACGGCACGGGCGGCGGCGACCGCGCCGAAGACGCTGAACTCGAGCTGGCCCGCGGAGGTCGTCGACGGTCGTCTCGAGGATCGGCTTCATGAACTCGCGGGCGGGCAGCGGCGAGTACTCGAGCACCTCGACGGGCCCGAGGCGGTCGGCCAGCGTCGTGACCGCGGCCGCGAGGGCCTCGGGATCACGGATGTCCGCGGCGGCGCCCGCCGCGGTGACGCCCTCGCCCTCGAGCGTCGCCGCGAGGTCGTCGAGCTTGGCCTGCGTGCGCGAGACGAGCCCGACGGCGAAGCCCTCTCGGCCGAAGCGCCGGGCGACGGCCATCCCGAGGTTCGGGCCGGCTCCGATGATCACGATCGACATGCGTCCCATTGTGCGCCACCGCCCGCCGGACCCCAGCCTCATCGCCGATGATGGCGCGATGCCCGACCCCACCGCCGCCCGCGGCGCCCGGATCCTGGACGAGCAGCTGCCGCTCCCGCTCTGCACGCTGCGCGACTCGGCCCTGCGCGCGAACTCCCGCGCGCTCCCGGCGTTCCTCGACGCGCTCGGCGCGGCGTGCGGCGCCGAGGTCGTCCTCTGCCCGCACGGCAAGACCTCGATGATCCCCGAGCTCTTCCGCCGCCAGCTCGAGGACGGCTGCTGGGGCATCACGACGGCCAACGCGCAGCAGACGCGCGTCGCGCACGCCGCCGGGGTGCCGCGGGTCCTGATCGCCAACGAGCTCGTCGGCCGCGCCGACATCGACGCCGTCCTCGCCGAGCTGCGCGCCGACGAGGGCTTCTCGGTCGGCTGCTACGTCGACTCGGTCGCGGGGGTCGAGCGGCTCGCCGCGCGGATCGCGGCGGACCCGCCGCCCCGGCCCCTCGACGTCCTGCTCGAGACCGGCTACGCGGGCGGGCGCTGCGGGGTGCGCAGCGTCGCCGACGCGCTGGCCGTGGCGCGCGCGGCCGCCGCGGCGCCGGGGCTGCGGCTCGCCGGGGTCGCGACCTACGAGGGCCTGCTGCAGACCCACGCGCCCGACGTCCGCGACGACGAGGCCGCCGCCGTGCTCGCCCTCGCCGTCGAGGTCGCGCGGGCGTGCGATGCCGCCGGCCTGCTGGCGCGAGGCCGATCCGGTGCTCCTCAGCGCCGGCGGCAGCAGCTTCTACGACCTCGCCGTGCGGGCGCTGGCGGCCGCGGGGCTCGGGCGCCCGACGCGGATCGTGATCCGCAGCGGCTGCTACCTGACCCACGACGTCGGCTTCTACGGCCCCCTGTTCGCCGATCTCGCCGCGCGCGAGCCGGTCGCCCGCGACACCGGCCTCGCCTTCACCCCCGCGCTCGAGGTGTGGGCGTCCGTGCTCTCGGTCCCCGAGCCCGGGTTCGCCGTGCTGGGCGCCGGGCGGCGCGACTTCGGCGAGGACGCCGGGCCTCCGGCCCTCGTCCGCCACGCCCGGGACGGCGCGGAGCACGACGCGGCGGCGCTGCGTGGCGCCCGGATCGTCCGCGTCAACGACCAGCACGCGGCCGCCGAGCTGCCGCCCGGCGCCGACCTCCGCGTCGGGGACCTCGTCGCGCTCGGCCCGAACCATCCGTGCACGACGTTCGACAAGTGGCGCGACGTGCACCTCGTCGACGACGCCGTCGCGGTCCTCGACGTGCTCGCGACGCACTTCTGAGCGCCGCTAGGAGTCGGCGATCCGCCGCAGCAGCGGGAGCGCCGCGCGCAGCGTGCGCCGTTCGGCGGCGGTGAACTCGTGCTCGAAGAGCTCGTTCAGCCAGCCCTCGCGGCGCGCCCGCGCGACGTGCAGGGCGGCGAGGCCGGCCTCCGTGAGCTCGACGAGGATCCGCCGCCCGTCGTGCGGGTCCGGCCGGCGCGAGACGAGCCCGAGCGCCTCGAGCTCGCGGACGTTCTGGGCCATGGACTGCGGGCGCATCCGCTCGGCGGCGGCGAGGTCGCTCGTGCTCACGGGGCCCTCGCGGTCGAGGCGGCCGAGCACCGCCATGTGCCCCACCGGCGGCTGGCCGGACTCCGCCCGCAGGCGCCGGACGAGCCGCCCGAGCGTCTCGCGGAACTCCTGCGCGAGGGGCACCGTCTGGACCGTCATGGCCGGGAGTGTACCCGCGGGATGGACAGGTTGCCTGAACAGGCTACCTGTAGACTTCGTCCTCGTGACGAGCACGGGCGACGACCGGTACAAGTGGATCGCCCTCTCGAACGCGACGCTTGCGGTCCTGCTCGCCACGCTCGACGGGTCGATCACGATCATCGCGATGCCCGACATCTTCCGGGGCATCCACCTCGACCCGCTCGTCCCGTCCAACTCGTTCTACCTGCTGTGGATGATCCTCGGCTACCTCGTCGTGACGAGCGTGCTGATCGTGAGCCTCGGGCGCCTGGGCGACATGGTCGGCCGCGTGCGGATCTACAACCTCGGCTTCGTCATCTACACGGTCGCGTCGCTGCTGCTGGCGATCGACTGGCTCGACGGCCGCTCGGGCGCGACGTACCTCATCGTCTGGCGCGTCGTGCAGGGCATCGGCGGCGCCTGCCTGCTGGCGAACGCCGCGGCGATCATCACCGACGCGTTCCCCGCCAACCAGCGCGGCATGGCGCTCGGGATCAACAACATCGTCGGGGTCAGCGGCTTCTTCATCGGCCTCGTGCTCGGCGGGATCCTCGCGCCGATCGACTGGCGCCTGGTGTTCCTCATCTCGGTGCCGGTCGGGCTGTTCGGCACCGTGTGGGCCTACCGCAACCTGCGCGAGCTCAGCACGCCTCATCCGGAGCCGACGGACTGGCTGGGCAACGTGACGTTCGCCCTCGGGCTGATCCTCGTGATGGTCGCCGTGACCTACGGGATCCGGCCGTCCGGCGGGGCGGCGACGGGCTGGGGGAGCACGAAGGTCCTCGTGCTGCTGGCCGGCGCCGTGATCAGCCTCGTCGTGTTCGCCCGGGTCGAACGGCGCTCGGCGCACCCGATGTTCAACCTCTCGCTCTTCCGGATCCGGGCGTTCACGTTCGGCACGCTGTCGACGTTCCTGTCCTCGGTCGCGCGCGGCGGGCTGATGTTCATGCTCGTGATCTGGCTGCAGGGGGTCTGGCTGCCGCAGCACGGCTACGACTTCACCGAGACGCCGCTGTGGGCGGGGATCTACATGCTTCCGCTGACGATCGGGATGCTCTGCGCCGGGCCGACGTCGGGCTATCTCTCCGACCGCTTCGGCGCCCGCCCGTTCGCGACCGCCGGGATGCTCCTGACCGCGCTCGGCTTCGGGCTGCTGCTGCTGTTGCCGACGAACTTCTCCTATCCCGTCTTCGGCGCGATCCTGCTGCTCATCGGGGTGTCGATGGGGTTGTTCGCCTCGCCGAACCGGGCGGCGGTGATGTCGAGCCTGCCGCCCGAGCACCGCGGCGTCGGGGGCGCGATGAACCAGACGTTCCAGAACTCGGCCCAGGTGCTGTCGGTCGGCATCTTCTTCACGCTGATGATCGTCGGGCTGTCCGCGACGCTCCCGCACACGCTCGCCGACGGCCTCACGGCCAACGGCGTCCCGGCGTCGACCGCCGCGTCCGTGAGCCAGTTGCCGCCGGTCTCGATCCTGTTCGCCGCGTTCCTCGGCTACAACCCGGTCCAGCACCTCGTCGACCCGTCGGTCCTGGGCGCGCTGCCCGCGCACAGCCAGGCGGTGCTCACCGGCCAGACGTTCTTCCCGACGCTCATCTCCGAGCCGTTCCGCGACGGCCTCCACGCCGCGTTCGCCTTCGCGATGGTCGCATGTCTTGTCGCGGCCGGGGCGTCGGCGATGCGCGGCGGCCGCACGCCGGCCGCCGTCCTCGTCCCCAAGGAGCAACATGCAGCTTGAGTGGTACGGCCAGTCCGCCTTCCGCCTGACGGACGGCACCACGACGGTCTTCATCGACCCCTTCGGCGACGTCTCGTGGCTCATCGGCCAGGGCCTGCAGTGGGACTACGCGCCGATCACCGGCGTGTCGGCCGACCTGCTGCTCGTCACCCACGAGCACGGCGACCACAACGGGGTCGAGGCGATCGGGGGCGATCCGGTCGTGCTGCGCTCGACACCCGGCACGCACGAGTCCCCGATCGGCGAGGTCGTGGGCGTCGCCGCCGAGCACGACGCGGTCGCGGGCACGAGCAACGGCGCGATGACGCTCTTCGTCTTCACGCTCGGCGGGATGCGCGTCGCGCACCTCGGCGACCTCGGCCAGACCGCGCTGCGCGAGGAGCAACTCGCCGCGCTCGGACAGGTCGACCTCCTGCTCGTGCCCGTCGGCGACGGGCCGACGATCGGCGCCGAGCAGGCGGCCACGATCGCCGGGCAGCTCGGCGCGCGGCTCGTCGTCCCCCACCACTACCGGACCGAGCGCGTCGACTGGCTCGAGCCGGTCGACGCGATGGTCGAGCGCTTCGCGCGCGTGCACCGGGCCGAGACGCCGGTGGTCGACCTCGCCGCGCTCCCGGCCGGCGACGGACCGCTGCTCGTGCTGCCCGCGGCGCCGTAGCGGCGCTACCCTCCGGCGCGATGGCCCGCCGCGGCGAGACGAAGGTCGTGTGGTCGTCGACCGACGGCGACCTGCGCAAGGCGCGCGACCCCGACGTCCAGCGCGCTCGCGAGCTGCAGCGCGCGGGCGGCCGGGTGAAGGTGCGCCGCGAGACGAGCGGCCGGCGGGGCAAGGCGGTGACGACCGTCGCGGGCGTCCCGCTCGACGATGCCGGGCTCAAGGAGCTCGCCGGGCGGCTGAAGAAGCGCTGCGGCGTCGGCGGCGCCGTGAAGGACGGCGTCATCGAGCTGCAGGGCGACCACCGCGACGTCGTGCTCGAGGTCCTGAAGGCCGACGGCTACGACGCCGTCCTCGCGGGCGGCTGAGTCAGCGCACGCCGACGAGGTCCACGACGAAGACGAGCGTCTCGTCGGGGCCGATCACGCCGCCCGCGCCGCGCTTGCCGTAGGCCATGTCCGGCGGGATCGTGATGCGGCGCCGCCCGCCGACCTTCATCCCGGCGACGCCCTCGTCCCAGCCGCGGATGACCTGGCCCTTGCCGAGGCCGAACTTGAACGTGTTGCCGCGGTCCCAGGAGGCGTCGAACTGCTCGCCGTTCTTCCACGACACGCCGACGTAGTGGACCTCGACGATCGTTCCGGCGACGGCCTCGTCGCCGTCGCCCTCGACGATGTCCTCGAGCTCGAGCTGGTAGGAGGGCGGCTGGTCGGACGGGACGTCGACCTGGGGCTTCTCGTTGGTGGCCATGGCCCCGACGGTAGCGGCAGCCGGCGCGGCGCTCAGGCGACGGGCGTCTCGGTGCGCTCGAGGAACGCCTCGACCACCCGCAGGAAGCGGTCGGGCGCCTCGAGGTGCGGCGTGTGGCTGCAGCCTTCGAACAGGACCCACTCGCTGTCGCGCACGTTGTCGTCGACGACCTTCACCACATCGGGCCGGACCTCGTCGTGCTCGCCCGAGATCAGCAGCAGCGGAACGTCGATCTCGCCGAGACGGTCGACGATGTTCCACTGGCGCAGCACGCCGATCACGGTGAACTCGCTCGGGCCGTTCATCGTGCCGTAGACCGTCGGGTCGGCCTCGATGGCGTCGAAGGTCGCGACGAGCGCGTCCGGCCACGGGTCCAGGCGACAGACGTAGCGCGTGTAGAACTCGTTGACGGCCGTCGCGTACTCCGGGTCGTCGGTCGTCCCCGCCTCCTCGTGGCGCAGGATCGTCGCCTTGACGTCGGGGTCGAGCGTGTCGAGCAGCGCGACGGCGCCGCGCGCGAAGGCGTCCGCGTCCGCGGGCGAGTCGGCCGCCACGACGGAGAGCAGGCCCGGCGGCTGGTCGAGCGCGTGGTCCATCGCGAGCATCCCGCCCCACGACTGCCCGAGCACGTGGTAGCGCCCGGCGATCCCGAGGTGCTCGACGAGCGCCGTGAGCTCGTCCTTGAACAGCTGGGTCGTCCAGAACGAGGGGTCGGCGTCGGGCAGGTGGTCGCTGTTGCCGTTGCCGAGCTGGTCGTAGAGGACGCAGGCCCGCCCGGAGCGATGCAGCTCGGCGATCGGCTCGACGTAGTGGTGGGTGCCACCGGGGCCGCCGTGGCAGATGACGACCGGCGCGTGCAGCGCGTCCGGATCCAGGTCGCCCACGACGCGGTACCAGGTCCGGTGGCCGTCGCGCTCGAGGTGGCCTTCCATGGGCCGGAACCTACCTCAGGGATGGTGGGCGGCCGCTCCGCCCTACGCGTGCTCGCGGCGCTCGGCGACGACGTCGCGCAGGTGCTCGACCGCGTTCGGCGCGCTCTTGCGCAGCCGGCGGATGTCCCAGCCCGTCAGCGTGACGAGCCGCATCGGCGACGTGGCGCGGACGGTCGCGTTGCGCTGGGAGCGCTCGAGCACGCCCATCTCGCCCACGACGTCGCCCGGCCCGAGGTCGGCGATCCGCTCGCCGTGGCGCTCGACGCTCGCCGTGCCCTCCTCGATCGCGAGCACGTCGTAGGAGTAGTCGCCCTCGCGGACGAGCTCCTTGCCGTCGGGAACCGAGACCTCGGCCGCGAGCGCCGCGATGTGCGCGAGCTCCTCCTCGCCGAGGTCCGAGAACACCGGGATGTTCCTGAGGTGGTCGGGGTCCATGAACCCCGGAACGACCCCGGCGGGGCAAACTTGCTCCGCCGTTCACCCGCTCGGGTGATGAGGCGTCACCCGTGCCGCAGCGACGGTCTGGGTGGAAAGGAGAGCCATGGTGCCTGGAGAGGGTCCAGTCGCGTGCGCATCGCGACCCCGGCGTGCACGTCTCGTGGGTCGAGCGGGGGTCACGACGCTCGCGATCATGTGCGGCATCGCCGCGAGCACCGCCCCCGCCGCCGGCGCGGCGAACAAGCGCGTCACGTTCGCCGCGCGGGTCTGCGACTCGTACAGCCAGATCTTCGCCAACGAGGCGCGCAACAACATCATGGAGAGCCTGAAGCAGCTCGGTCCGGCGACGCCGTACTCGAGCACGGCGCAGATGGATCCGGTCACGGAGGCCAAGCCCCCGCAGGACGCCTGCCGGCCGCTCGTGGGCTGGCGCTTCACGCTCGGCACGGGCATCGACCCCAGGAAGCTCACCGGGGTCTTCGGCTCGCTGTCGCAGGTCTCGGGCACCTACGACACGGTGATCGCGACGACCGCCTCCACGCCGATCCTCGGACCGTCCGGGTCGCCCTCAGGCGGCACGATCGCCGGCGCGGTCACGATCGACCTCACCGACGACCAGCAGCTCAAGGCCGCATCGTCGAACCTCTGGGTCATGGGCGGGACCTCCGCCGCGCCGGTCGGGGACGCGACGAAGTACGCATTCGGCGCACTCCGCTGCGCCGTCGACAACCTCAACGGCGACAACGTCGAGTTCGTCTCCTACCCCAGTCAGGTCGAGCACGTGTACTGCTTCGCGTACTACGTGTCCCCGCCCAAGGGCAGCGGCACGATCATCGTCAAGAAGCACATCGCCGGAATACCGCCGACCACGCCGGCGCAGACGGTGAACTTCAAGGGGAACATCTCGTTCGCGAACAACGACCCGGTCGGCCATCCCGACGACGGCACGTTCTCGCTCACGTCGAGCGGCACCGTCGACGGCACGGCGACATTCGTCCGGGAGGCCGGGAGCTCGTGGAACTTCAGGGAGATCCCGACGAGCACGCTTGCGACGGGCGCGGCGAGCTGCACCTCCGCCGGTGGCCCGAAGCGGCCACAGCACGATCCGCAACCCGGATCCGAATCCCGCGCGCCCGAACGGCGTGGACGTGGACCTCGTCGACGGGGACGTCGTGACCTGCACGTTCACGAACACGTTCATGCCGCCCGTCGGGCCTCGTCGTGCGCAAGATCACCCGCGGCGGCTCCGGCAGCTTCCCGATCGACGTCAGCGGCTTCACCCGTTTCACGCTCACGACCACGCAGGCAGGCACGCCGGCGCAGAAGACGTTGGACGCCGCGCCGGGCTCCACCCACACGATCACGGAGACGCTTCCCGTCGAGCGACGCCGGCACCTGGGTCGCGGAGTCGGCGGCGTGCGGCGGCGCCACCGTGCCGGTCCTCAGGGGCAGGAACCCGGACACCGCGCAGATCACGGTGACCCTGCCGCAGACGGGCTCGCAGGTGTGCACGTTCACGAACCGCTTCATCCCGGACGGCGTGATCCGCATCCACAAGGTCACGCGGGGCGGGACCGCCACGGCGACGTTCTACGTCCAGCCGCAGTTCGGGACGCCCGTGCGCCGCATCCAGCGGGCGACGACGACGGCCGCGGGAACGCCGGCCCTCGCGAAGCCCGCCACTCCCGCCGACGCGACGACTGCGCTCCCGCTCGGGCCCTACACGATCCAGGAGCTCTCCCCGTTCGTCGACAACGGGACGTGGAACCTTGTCGCGGTCGTCTGCGACGGCGTCGAGCCCGAGCCGGCCGCCGGCGGCGCGATCCAGATCGCGCTGACGGCCGACGACCCCGAGATCGACTGCACGTTCACCGACGAGCTGCAAGCCGAACCGCCGGAGCCGCCGCCGTTGCCGACGCCCGTCCCGGTGCCGCCCGTGATCACGGAGCTGCCGCCGCCGCAGATCCAGGTCGCCGGCGTCACCGCGCAGTCGAACCCGGTCCCGAAGGCCGACCTCGTCGTGACGAAGGTCGCCAGCCCGCGGACCGTCGTCGTCGGGGACGACGTGAGCTACCTGGTGACGGTCCGCAACCGCGGCCCGGCCAGCGCCCGCGACGTCACCATCGTCGAGGTCCAGACGCCGAGCCGGCGCATCCTCCGCCTGCGCGCGAGCAGCGGGTCGTGCCGGGGCTCCGTGCCGCGGTTCTGCGCCCTCGGAACGCTCGGCCCCGGGCAGTCCGCCACGGTCCGCGTGACCGCGCGGGCGGTGCGCGCCGGACGCTTCGTGAACGTCGTCGCGGCGAACACGCCAACCGAGGTCCGTACGCGCCGCACGATGCGCGCGATCGCTGCGGTACGCGTCCTGCGCGGCGCCGGCGCGCGGTTCACCGGCTGAGCGCCAAGCGCTCCTGAAACGCCGACGGCCGGGCGCGATGCGCCCGGCCGTCGGAGTGAAACGGGTGTGCCGCCGCCTACGGCTGCGGGTCGCCCTCGGCGTCGCCGGTGGTCGGGCTCGGGCCGACGGGGTCGCCCGACGGCTCGTCGCCGCCGTTCTCCTCCTCGGCCGCGCCGCCGACCGTGGCCGGCACCTTCTCGGGCTCGCGCACCGTCAGCGAGACCTCGGGGTCCGTGCCCTCCGGCGCGCGCTCGACCATGACGGTCGCGCCCGCCGGCAGCTCGGCCCGCAGGACGAAGTCCGCCAGCGGATCCTCGATGTAGCGCTGGATCGCCCGACGCAGGGGACGGGCACCCATGGACGGGTCCCAGCCCTTGTCGACGAGCAGCTCCTTGGCCTCCTCCGTCAGCTCCAGCTGCAGCTCCCGCTCCGCGAGCGACTCGCGGATGCGGCGCAGCAGCAGCTCGACGATCGTCTTGATCTCGTCCTTCTGGAGCTTGTGGAAGACGATCACGTCGTCGATCCGGTTGAGGAACTCAGGCCGGAAGACCTTCTTGAGCTCGCCCATGATCCGGTTCTTCATGTCGTCGTACGTGATGCCGGTCTCGTCGTCCGAGACGGCGAACCCGAGCGGCGTGTTGCGAGCGATCTCCTGCGCGCCGATGTTCGACGTCATGATCACGATCGCGTGACGGAAGTCGACCGTCCGCCCCTGCGAGTCCGTCAGGCGCCCGTCCTCCAGGATCTGCAGGAGGATGTTGAAGACGTCCGGGTGCGCCTTCTCGATCTCGTCGAGCAGGAGCACGCAGTACGGCTTGCGGCGCACGGCCTCGGTGAGCTGGCCGCCCTCGTCGTATCCGATGTAGCCCGGGGGCGAGCCGACCAGGCGCGAGACCGCGTGCTTCTCCATGTACTCGGACATGTCGATGCGGACCATCGCGTCCTCGTCGCCGAAGAGGAACTCCGCGAGCGTCCGGGCCAGCTCCGTCTTGCCCACGCCCGACGGGCCGAGGAAGACGAAGGAGCCGGTCGGCCGCTTCGGGTCCTTCAGCCCGGCGCGCGAGCGCCGGATCGCCTTCGAGATGACCTCGACGGCGGCGTGCTGACCGATGACGCGCTTGTGGAGCTCCTCCTCCATGCGCATGAGCTTCTGCGTCTCGGCCTCGGTGAGCTTGAACACCGGGATGCCGGTCCACATGGAGACGATGTCGGCGATCTCTTCCTCGCCGATGGCCGGACGCTCGGCGTCACCCTCGCCCCGCTCCCACTGCTCTTCGAGCTCGCGCTTGCGGTTCGTGAGCTTGCGCTCGGTGTCGCGGAGGTTCGCGGCCTTCTCGAACTCCTGCGCCTCGATCGCGGCCTCCTTGGCGCGCCGCGTCTCCTCGATCTCCTCCTCGAGCTCCCGGTACACGGGCGGGGAGGTCATCGACTTGATGCGCATGCGCGAGGCGGCCTCGTCGATGAGGTCGATCGCCTTGTCGGGCAGCTGACGGTCGGAGATGTACCGGTCCGCGAGCTCCGCGGCCGCCTCGAGCGCCTCGTCGGTGATGTCCACCTTGTGGTGCTGCTCGTAGCGGTCGCGCAGGCCCTTGAGGATCTGCACGGTCTCGTCGGTCGTCGGCTGGTCGACGCGGATCTGCTGGAAGCGCCGCTCCAGGGCGGAGTCGCGCTCCAGGTACTTGCGGTACTCGTCGAGCGTCGTCGCGCCGATCGTCTGGAGCTCGCCACGGGCGAGCGCCGGCTTGAGGATCGAGGCGGCGTCGATCGCGCCCTCTGCGGCCCCTGCGCCGACGAGGTTGTGGAGCTCGTCGATGAACAGGATGATGTCGCCGCGCTGGGTGATCTCCTTCATCACCTTCTTGAGGCGCTCCTCGAACTCGCCGCGGTACTTCGAGCCGGCGACGAGGGCGGCCAGATCCAGCGTGTAGATCTGCTTGCCCTTGAGCAGCTCGGGCACGTCGGCGTTCGTGATGCGCTGGGCGAGGCCCTCGACGACGGCGGTCTTGCCGACGCCGGGCTCGCCGATGAGCACCGGGTTGTTCTTGGTCCGCCGCGAGAGGATCTGCATGATCCGCTCGATCTCGGTCTCCCGGCCCACGACGGGGTCGAGCTTGCCGTCGGCGGCCAGCTTGGTCAGGTTGCGGCCGAACTGGTCGAGCAGCTTGGAGGACTTCTTGGGGTCCCCCGTCTGCCCGGTGCCGGCCGCGGCCCCCGCGCCCTGCCCCTGGCCCCGGCGACCGCCGGGTCCGGACAGCATGCGGATGACCTCGTTGCGGATCTTCTCGGAGTCGGCGTCGAAGTCGAGCAGGATGCGCGCCGCCACGCCCTCGTTCTCACGAACGAGGCCGAGGAGGATGTGCTCCGTGCCGATGTAGTTGTGGCCCAGGCTCAGTGCCTCGCGCAGCGCAAGCTCCAACACCTTCTTGGCACGCGGGGTGAACGGGATCTGGCCCGAGGTGACCTCCTCGCCGGAGCCCACGATGCGCACGACCTGCGCACGCACGCGCTCGACGGTGATGTCGAGCGACTCCAGGACACGGGCGGCAAGGCCCTCCTCCTCCCGGAGCAGGCCCAAGAGGATGTGCTCGGTGCCGATGTAGTTGTGCTTGAGCGTTCGCGCTTCCTCCTGCGCGAGAACGACGACCTGCCGGGCCCGTTCCGTAAATCGCTCGAACATGTGCTGCTGGTCCTTCCTGCTTGGTCGGCTTGCCTAGCCTCGGTCGGTGCGTGGTCCGGTTGTGCGGGTGATGGGACGCGAAGTCGCCCGAACACTCATGTATCGGCACAGCGGCCGGAATGGATGAGCGAATCGGGTTCCGTCGGCGGGCATAGGTCAGTCTACCAACGCGGTTCTGCGGCTTTCGTCACGGCCTCGGCGTTCCCGGAGGCCTCGACAGTAGCCCATGGCGCGCCTCGCCCCGCTGTCCGCGGCGGGACCCACGGCGCCGACGGGCAGTTGGGAAGCAACCGACGCGCGGGCCGTTTGACGTCGGGCCGCCGTACTCCTATAGACCGTAGAGGCTCAGACCTCACTTGATCGACACACCGCGCGCCCCATCCCCCCGGCACACGCGACGTAGGAGAGGACGTGGCCGCGACGGCTCCACCCACACTGCAGCATCACGACGGCGAGCGTGCGCGCTCGGACCGCAGGCTGTTCGCCCGCTGGCGCGACGGTCGCGATCCGCTGGGCCGCGACGCGGTCGTGGAGCGCTTCCTCCCGCTGGCCCGACAGCTGGCGGCCCGCTACCAGCGGCCCGGAGAGCCCTTCGACGACGTCTTCCAGGTCGCCTGCTTCGGCCTCGTCAAGGCCGTCGACCGCTTCGACGCCGACCGCGGCGTGGCGTTCTCGAGCTACGCGGTCCCGACGATCACCGGCGAGATCAAGCGCCACTTCCGCGACAAGGCGTGGGCCGTGCGCGTCCCCCGCGACCTCCAGGAGCTCGCCATGCGCGTCGAACGCGTCGTCGCCGAGCTGACCCGCGACCTCGGCCGCGCGCCGACGGTCGAGCAGGTCGCCGGCGCCGTGGGGATCGAGGCCGAGCAGGTCCTCGAGGCGATGCAGGCGGCCAGCGCCTACCGCGCGACCTCGCTCGACACGCCGCGCCCCGGCGGTGACGAGGATCCGGGCGGCACGCTCGGCGACACGATCGGGGTCGTCGAGGACGGCTACGACCGCGCCGAGCAGCGGGCGGTGCTGTCCGCCCTCGTGCGCTCGCTGTCCGTCCGCGAGCGCGAGGTCCTGCGCCTGCGCTTCGAGCACGACCTCACGCAGGCGCAGATCGGCGAGATCGTCGGTGTCAGCCAGATGCAGGTCTCGCGCGTGCTGCGCCACGCGATCACGCGGCTTCGCCTGCTCGCCGCCGACGGCGCGGCGGAGGCGCCGGACGGCGACGGTCCCGTGGACGCGCCCGAGGCGCGCGCGGCGTAGGACCGCGCGCCGGGCTCCGCGGGTCAGCGGGGCGGGCCGGCGAGCAGCGCGCGAACCGACGCCTCGTCGACGCCGTGCTCGCGCAGCAGTGCCGCGGCCGGGCCGCCCGCCGCGAGAACGCCGAGCAGCGCGTGGGCGCCGACGGCGGCATCCACGGCGGCGGCCGGCGCGCCGGCGGTCGTCGCGCCCGCGCTCGTGGCCGCCAGCTCGGTCGCCGCGGCCGTGATCTCCTCGCGCAGGCGGCGCGGGTCGACGCCGGCATCGCGCAGGATCCGCACGGCGACGCCGTCGCGCTCGCGCAGGACGGCGAGCAGCACGTGCTCGGCCCCGACGGTCGTGCCGCCGAGCTCGATCGCCTCGCGCAGGGCGCCCGCGAGCGCGTCGCGGGCGGGCGGCGTGAGCGGCAGGGTCGGCGGCGAGGGCGTCTCCGGCAGGCCGACGATGCGCATGACCTGCGCCCGGGCCGCGCCGAGGGTGACCCCGAGCGTCGCGAGCGCCCGCGCGCCGGCCTCGTCGGCCCGGCCGAGGACGCCGAGGAGCAGGTGCTCGGTCCCGATCCGCGTGTGCCGCAGCGTGCGCGCCTCCCGCTCGGCCGCGGCGAGGACCTCGCCGGGCGCGTCACGGGGCTCGGCCGCGGCGGCCATCTCAGTCGCGCATCGCGGGGAAGAGGACGACCTCGCGGATCGACCGCCGGCCGGTCATGATCATCACGAGCCGGTCGATCCCCACGCCGACGCCCCCGGTCGGCGGCATGCCGTGCTCGAGCGCGCTGATGTAGGCCTCGTCCATCGGCTGCGTCTCCTCGTCGCCCTCGGCGGCGTAGCGGACCTGCGCCTCGAACCGGGCGCGCTGGTCGTCGGGGTCGTTGAGCTCGGTGAAGGCGTTGGCGAACTCCATGCCGTCGACGAACGCCTCGAAGCGCTCGACGAGGCCGGGCTCGCTGCGGTGCGCCTTCGCGAACGGCGACAGCTCGACGGGGTAGTCGATGATGAACTGCGGCTCGCGGATCCCGGGCTCGACGTACTTCGAGAGGAGGTCGTCGACGAGCTGCGGCCACGTCCGGTCGTCGGTCGGCAGGTCGACCCGGTCCGTGCCCTGCATGGCGCGCACGAGCGCGTCGCGGTCGCGGTTCGCGAGGATGTCGACGCCCGTCTTCTCGAAGATCGCGTCGCGCAGCGTCACGCGCGGCCACGGCGGCGTCAGGTCGATCTCGCCGGCGTAGCCGCACGCCTGCGCGACGGCGTGGACCATCTCCTCGACGCGGCGCATCTCGTCGGTGTAGTCGGCGTACGCCTCGTACCACTCGACCATCGTGAACTCGGGGTTGTGCTTGAACGACACGCCCTCGTTGCGGAAGTCCTTGCCCAGCTCGTAGACGCGCTCGAGGCCGCCGACGATCAGGCGCTTGAGGTACAGCTCGGTCGCGATGCGCAGGTAGAGCGTGCGGTCGAGCTCGTTGTGGTGGGTGGTGAACGGGCGCGCCAGCGCGCCGCCGTAGATCGGCTGCAGGACGGGCGTCTCGACCTCGACGAAGCCGGCGTCGTCGAGGTACCGGCGCACGGCCGTGATCGCCTTCGCGCGCATGACGAACAGGTCGCGCGCCTCCTGGCTGGCGATGAGGTCCAGCTCGCGGTGGCGGAAGCGGGTCTCGACGTCCTGCAGGCCGTGGAACTTGTCCGGCGGCGCGCGCAGGCTCTTGGCGAGGACCTCGAAGTCCTCGACGCGCAGGCTCAGCTCGCCGCGGCGGGAGCGGAACGCGAGCCCGTCGACGCCGACGATGTCGCCGAGGTCGAGGTCCAGCAGGCGCTCCATCCGCTCCGGGCCGAGGACGTCGGCCTTGGCCTGCAGCTGGATGCGCCCCGAGCGGTCGTCGAGGTCGAGGAAGGCCATCTTGCCCTGACCCCGGCGCGCGTGCAGGCGCCCGGCGACCCGGTAGCGCTCGTCGGAGTCCTCGCCCGCGGGCAGGCTCGGCGTGGGCGGCATGGACCGCCGCCACCGGCACGACCCCGGGGTAGGCGTGTGGGAAGGGCTCGACCCCGCCGGCGCGGAGACGTTCGAGCTTCTCCCGCCGCGTGGCGAGCAGCTCGTCCTCGGGCATGGCCCGCGAACCTACAGGCCGACGTCGATCTTGGTGATCTTGAGCTTGCGGGCCGGCCCGCGCGGGACCTGGACCGAGACGACGTCGTTGCGCTTGCGGCCGATGAGCGCGCGGCCGACCGGCGACTCGTTGGAGAGCTTGCTCTCCGCCGGGTTGGCCTCGGCCGAGCCGACGATCGTGAACTTCTGCGACTTGCCCGTCTTCTCGTCCTTGACCGAGACCACCGAGCCGACCTGGACGGCGTCCGTCGAGATGTCGCTCGGGTCGACGACCTGGGCCGAGCGCAGGCGCTCCTCGAGCTGCGCGATGCGCTGCTCGAGCATCATCTGCTCGTTCTTGGCGTCGTCGTACTCGGAGTTCTCCGAGATGTCGCCGAACTCCCGGGCCTCCTTGATGCGCTCTGCCACCTCGCGTCGGCGGGTGGTCTGCAGCTGCTGCAACTCGTCCTTGAGCCGCGTGAGCCCTTCCGGGGTGAGAATGACGTCTCGTGCCATGGTGGCCTTGTCTCTGGAGCAGGCCGCCGACAGAAAACCCCGCTCGGAGCGGGGAGGCGCGACGGCGTGGTGGGCAATTCGAGCGGGGCAGTATAGCGCCGGTCAGGCGGCGCTGGACAGGCTTCGCAGGCCCGCCAACACCGCCCGCGCTTCGCCCAGCGACGCGGTCTGCTGGAGCGCCTGCTGCACGGTCTTCGGCGCGCCGACACGGCTCACGTACCAGGGGTAGAACTGGCGCAGGTAGCGGGCCGCGCGCTCCGGGCCGAGGTGCTCGGCGGCGCGGTCCATGACCCAGTCGAGCTCGGCGAGGATCTCCGCTGTCGTCGCGTCGGCATCCCGCCCGCCGAGGAGCTGGGCGAAGAGCCAGGGGTTGCCGAGCGAGCCGCGCGCGAGCATGACGGCGGCGGCGCCCGTGCGCTCGTAGGCGCGCAGGACGGCGGTGCGGTCCGACAGCCCGCCCGTGAGGATCACGGGCGCCGGGAGCGACGCGACGAGCTTCGCGGCGAGGTCGTAGTCCGGCACGCCCTTGTGGTGCACGGCGGCGCTGCGCGGGTGGAAGCCGATCGCGCTCACGCCCGCGTCCTGCACGAGGCGGTGGGCGAGCTCGTAGCCGTCGGTCTCGCCCGGGCGCTGGCCCGAGCGCAGCTTCACGGTGACCGGCAGCCCGCTGCCCTCGCGGGCGGCCTTCGCGACGGCGACGGCGGTGGCCGGATCCTTGATGAGCGCGGCGCCCGCACCGGTCTTGCAGACCTTCGGCACCGGGCAGCCCATGTTCAGGTCGATGAGGTCGGCGCCGCGCTCGGCGACCGTGGCCGCGGCGGAGCGCATGATCTCCGGGTCCTGGCCGAAGAGCTGGATCGAGACGGGCCCCCGGTCCCCGGCGCGCTCGTCGGGATGGATGCGGAGCATCTCGACGCAGGTCTTCTCGTTGCCGTAGTGGACGCCGAAGCTCGAGACCATCTCCGACACGGCCAGCCCCGCCCCGAAGCGCTTGGCCTGCAGGCGCACGAACCAGTTGCCGATGCCCGCGAGCGGCGCGAGCACGACGCGGTTGGGGATCCGGACCGGGCCGATGTGGAAGGGGTCGGTGAGGGCGGGCGCCATCGGCCTTGAGGGTAGCCCGCCGCGCGCGCCCGCGCCGCCTACGTCGCGCCGGCGTTGCGCTCGTGCAGCAGCTTCAGCCCGGTGAGCGTCAGCAGGTCGTCGACCTCGTCGATCGTCTCCGTGAACGGGACGATGTGACCGGCGAGGCCGCCCGTCGCGATCGTCTCGGTGTCCTCGCCGAGCTCGCCGCGCAGGCGCCGGACGATCGCGTCGACCTGGCCGGCGAAGCCGTAGACGATGCCGCTGCGGATCGCGTCGACCGTCGACTTGCCGATGAGCGAGCGCGGCGGGGCGATCTCGATCCGCGGCAGCGCGGCCGCGCGCCGGGTCAGGGCCTCCATCGAGATCTCGACGCCGGGTGTGATGATGCCCCCGAGGTACTCGCCCTCGGCGGACACCGGGTCGTAGGTGATCGCCGTCCCGAAGTCGACGACGACGACCGCGCCGCGGACCTTCTCGTAGGCCGCGACCGCGTTGACGAGGCGGTCGGCGCCGATCTCGCGCGGGTTGTCGTAGCGGATCGCCATGCCGGTGCGGATCCCGGGCCCGACGACGAGCATCTCGTGGTCCAGGTAGCGCGACGCCATCGCCGTCCACTCGAGGCCGAGCTGCGGCACGGTCGAGGAGACGATCGACGCGTGCAGGTCGCCGAGCGTCACCCCGCGCAGCTCGAGCAGGCTCCGCAGCGCGGCGCCCAGCTCGTCGGCGGTCGACTCGCGCACGGTCGCGAAGCGCCAGTGCTCGAGCAGCTCGCCGTCGCGCCAGGTCCCGAAGTGCGTCTGGGTGTTGCCGACGTCGACGACCAGCAGCATGGGCGGCAGTCTATGTTTCGGCCCGTGCCGATCGACCTCTACGTCGTCCACGGCTCGCACCCGTGCGTCGCCGTCGAGCGCGCCCTCGAGATGAAGGGGCTCGCGTTCCGGCGGATCGAGCTGCCGCCGCCGCTGCAGGCGCCCGTGCAGAAGGTGCTCTTCGGCGCCCGGACCGTCCCGGCGATGCGCCTCGAGGACGGCGAGAAGGTGTCGGGCTCGATGGCGATCATGCGCCGGGCCGAGGCGCTCGCGCCGACGCCGCCGCTGTGGCCCGCCGAGGAGCGGGCCCGCGCGCTCGTGGAGCGCGCCGAGGAGTGGGGCGACGAGGTCTGGCAGCAGGTCGCGCGCCGCCTGCTGTGGGGCGCGCTCCGCCGCCGGCCCGCCGCGCTCGTGTCCTACGCGAGGGGCTCGCGGCTCCCGTTGCCGGCGCCGGTGATCCGGGGCATCGCGTCGTCGATCACCTGGGGCGAGCGCCGCCTGAACCACGTCACCGACGGCGCCGTCCGCGCCGACCTCCGCGCGCTGCCCCGCCACCTCGACCGCATCGACGGCTGGGTCGCCGACGGCGTGCTCGGCGGCGCGACGCCCAACGCCGCCGACCTCCAGATCGCGACGTGCTCGCGGCTGCTGCTCACGATCGGCGACGTCGCGCCGTTCTTCGCCGGCCGCCCGGCCGAGAGCCACGCGCGCCGGTACTTCGCCCCGCAGGCGGGAGAGACGCCGAGCGGCCTGTTCCCCCCGGACTGGCTCGCGGGCTCACCGCCGGCCGGTCAGCGCTGAACGATCAGCGGCCCGCCCACGCGCCGGACGCCCTCGTCGAGCGGCATCCGGGCCAGGCAGTCCGACAGGCGGGTCCCGTCGGGGGTGCGCAGGTCGAAGTCGAGCTCGAGCAGCGGGACGAGGACGAACCGCCGCGCGGTCACCTGCTCGTGCGGGAGCGAGAGCCGCTCCGAGCGGTAGGCCTCCTCGCCGAAGAGCAGGAGGTCGACGTCGATCGGCCGCGGGCCGTGGCGCACGCCGCCCTCGAGGTCGCGGCCGAGGTCGCGCTCGACCGCCTTGCACGCGTCGAGCAGCGCCTCGGGCGCGAGGGCGGTCGTCACCCGGACGCAGGCGTTGAGGAACGACGGCTGGTCGAGCACGAGGCCGACCGGGTCCGTGTCGTACGTCGAGGACGACGCGAGGACGGTGACCCCGTGGGCGGGCAGCGCGTCGACGGCCGCCTGGAGGTTCGCGCGGCGGTCGCCGACGTTCGAGCCCAGGCCGAGGTAGCCCGCCCGCTCGGCGCTCACGCCGCCACCCGTCTGAGCGGGTCGAGGAGCGCGAGCTGGCGGCTCTGGGCCAGCAGGACGCCGTCGGGCGTCCACAGCTCGCCGTCCTCCTCGAAGAAGCCGTCGGCCGCGGTGCTCGAGCGGAAGACGGCGAGCACCGGCGCCCCGGGCGCGAGCGCGGCCGCCGCCCGCGGCGCGCGGAAGTGGACCGTGAGGTCGATCGTCGGCGCCGACACCGGCTCGCGCAGGCGCACCCACGGCGCGGGGTACCACGCGTCGGCGAACATCGCGAGCGCGACGGCATCGGTGGCGCGCTCCTCGGCGAAGCGCAGCCAGCCGCCGGTCAGGGCCTCGCCGGCGCCCCCGAAGATGCGGCCCCCGAGCGCGGGGCGCAGCTCGAAGCGGCTGACGATCGAGAGGCCCGACGCGCTGTTGTCGGCCGGCGCGATGGACTCCGGCCCGCCCACGGCCGGCGGAGCGGCGGCGTAGGCGGCCGACGCGGGGACCTCGATCCCGAAGGCCGCGACGGCGAGCACGCACGGCCGGTCGTCCTGCAGCAGACGGGCGGTGAGCGTGCTCGTCGCGCGGCCCGCGCGCTCGACGGTGACCTCGATGCGCACCGGACCCGCCGCCGGCGGGCGCAGGTAGTGGCAGGTCAGCGAGCGCGGCTCGCGGCCGGCCTCGTCGATCTCGGCGACCATCGCGCGCAGGACCATCGCGGCGAGGTAGCCGCCGTTCGGTCCCCGTCCGGCGAACCAGCCCGCATCGACCTCCGACGCCCACGCGCCGTCGCCGAGCGCGGTGACCGCCGTCGCGCGGTCGAACTCGGTGCCCGCGGGTCCCGTCACTCCTCGGCCTGGCGCCAGACCTCGACCGACACCGACTCGACCGGGAGCGGGATCGGCGGCTCGGGCTTCGTCGCCTTGACCCACACCTCCACGGCGGCGTAGTCGGCGAGCAGGCGGTCGGCGATGGCCGAGCACAGGCGTTCGAGCGTCTTGTAGCTGCGCTGCTGGGCGACGAGCGCGACCCGCTCGCACACCGAGCCGTAGTCGACCGTGTCCTCGACCATGTCGGTCACGGTCGCGTCGCACTCGCCGACCTCGAGACGCAGGTCGAGGACGAGCCGCTGGCCGACCTCGCGCTCGGCCGCGCTCACCCCGTGGTGGGTGTAGAGCGACAGCCCCGTGATCTCGATCGTGACCTCGGTCTGCGGCGCGGCGGCGTCCTCGTCGTCGTCGTAGGGGTCCCCGAGGTCCTCGAGGTCGTCGTCGTCGCGGTCAGGCGCCATCGGCGCGCAACGTAGCAGCCGTGACCGTGAGGGCATCGGCCGTGGCCGCGACGTCGTGGACGCGGAACACGCGCGCGCCGCGCTCGAGCGCGAGGACGTTCGTCGCCACCGTCGCGGCGACGCGGTCGTGCGGATCCTCGCGGCCGGTGAGCTGCCCGAGGAAGCCCTTGCGCGACGTGCCGACGAGCACGGTGAAGCCGAGGGCGACGATCTCGTCGAGGCGGCGCACGAGCTCGAGGTTGTGCGCGACCGTCTTGCCGAATCCGATGCCGGGGTCGACGGTGATGCGCTCCTCGGCGATGCCCTCGGCCACGGCGAACGCGGCGCGCTCCTCGAGGAACGCCTTGATCTCCGAGACGACGTCGTCGTAGCGCGGGTCGACCTGCATCGTCTTGGGGTCGCCGAGCATGTGCATGAGGCAGCAGTCGCAGCCGTGCTCGGCCACGAGGCCGGCGAGGGCCGGGTCGTTGCGGAACGCCGTGACGTCGTTGACGTACGTCGCGCCCGCGGCGATCGCGTCGCGGGCGACCTCGGCCTTCATCGTGTCGATGCTCAGCTGCGCGCCGGTGTCCGCGAGGGCGCTGATGACGGGAATGACCCGCGCGCGCTCCTCGTCGGCGGAGACCGGGTCGGAGAACGGCCGCGTCGACTCGCCGCCGACGTCGAGGATGCTCGCGCCGGCGCGGACCAGGCCGCGGCCGTGCTCGATCGCGGGGTCGCGCTCGAACCACTCCCCGCCGTCGGAGAACGAGTCCGGGGTGACGTTGACGATGCCCATGATGCGGAAGGCCTGAGCCACGCCCGCATCGTAGGCGCGCGTGAGGTCAGGCCCCCGTGCCGCCCCCGTCGTCGCCGCGTCGTCGTCCGGGCCGGAGAGCCAGGCGACGACCGCCGCGCGGGCGAAGCGCCACTCCACGCCGAGGCGGCGCCCGGGCAGGCGGCCCTCCTCGGCGAGCGCGAGGACCAGCTCCTCGTCGACCTGCAGCAGCTCGGCGACCTGGGCCGGGGTGAGGACGTCGGGCACGTCCGCGGGGCGGAACGCGTGGTGGCCGACGACGAGGTCGCGGTCGTCCTGCTCGACGACGATCCGGCGCGGCAGCGCGCCGGGCGCCTCGGCCCCGAGCGTGCGCAGCGCGGCGAGGCCGCCCGGCGAGTCCGGGTCGACGTAGCGGGCCACGAGGCCGGCGACGAGGTCCTTCTTCGGCGCGCCCACCGCGTGGGAGGCGCGGTCGAGCTTGCGCGCCTCGTCGGCCGGGAGGCGGACGTAGAGCGCGGCGTGGGGTGATGGCTGTGGGGTCCGGCGCGGTGACATATCGAGGATGATATCAAGATATCTCCGACGCCGATCGACCATTTGCCGGGGTGGGTCCGCGCGACCCGCCGCCCGTGTCACCATGCCGCGCGGTACGGCCCGAGCGAGACAGGAGGGATCCATGGCGGGCGACGAGGACGGGCGGGACACGGGCAGGGCGTTCGGGGACGACGAACGGTCGGGCTCGGTCGGCGACGCGTTCGGGGCCGGGCGCCCGCCGGGCGACGCGTCCGAGGCGTTCGGCGCGCGCGAGCCGACGGCGACATCCGGCCCGCCCGGCACCACGCCGCGCTGGCTGCCGCCCACCCCGCCGCCCGGGGAGGTCGAGCGCCCCTCGGCCGCCGGCCCACCCGGTCACGACCCGCGGCCCTGGGTCCCGCCGTCGGCCCCGGACCGCGACCCGTTCGTCGCCGCGGGCTGGTGGAAGCGCGTCGGCGCCTCGCTCCTCGACGGCGTGATCGTCGGGTTCACCGTCGCCTTCGTCCTCGCCCTCGCCGGCGCCGACATCGAGCAGGCCCAGCTCGTCACCGCGCTGATCTTCCTCGCCTACGCCGTCCTGATGCTCACCTACCACGACGGCATGACGCTCGGCAAGCAGGCCCTGCGCATCCGCGTCGTGACGCTCGCGGGCGAGCCCGTCGGCCTCGGTCGGGCGTTCGGCCGCGAGCTCGTCAAGGCCGTCTTCGCCATCACCGGGATCCTCTACGTCATCGACGTCCTCTGGCCGCTCGGCCAGTCGCAGAAGCGCGCGCTGCACGACCTCATCGCGGGCACGCGCGTCGTGGTCACCCGCGACCGCGCCTGAGAACGATCCCTGAGAACGACGGACGCCGGGCCCTTGACCGGCCCGGCGTCGAAAGACGGCGGCGGCGTGGGCCGGCCGCTCAGGCCAGCTCGGGCTTCTCCGGCAACTCGAGCCCGCGGGCCTCGACCCCGCCGCCGGCCAGGCCGGGCCGGGGCAGCGGGCGCGGGGCCTCGCGGCCGGCGCGCTCGGCGGGCGCCGGGGTGCCCGGGCTCGGCGGCGTCGCGGCGGCGTCGGCGTCGGCGAAGACCTCTTCCTCGCTCTTGCCGTCGAGCAGCGCGATGAACTCCTCCTTCTCGATCGTCTCCCGCTTCAGGAGGATCTCGGAGATGGCCTCGAGCCGCTCGCGATGCTCGCCGAGGAGGTCCTTCGCGCGCTGGTGCGCGGCCTCGACGATGCGGCGGATCTCGTCGTCGATCTCGCGCGCGATCTCGTCGGAGTAGTCGGGCTCGGCCGAGAACTCGCGGCCCAGGAACGGCTGGCCGTGGTCGTGGCCGAACACGCGCGGGCCGAGGCGCTCGCTCATGCCGAAGCGCATCACCATCTGCTTCGCCGTGGCCGTGACCTTCTCGAGGTCGTTCGAGGCGCCGGTCGTGATCTCGCTGAAGATGATCTCCTCCGCGGCCCGGCCGCCGAGCGTCATCGCCATGTTGTCGGTGAGCTCCGCGCGCGTGGTGAGGAACTTGTCCTCCTGCGGCATCGAGATCGTGTAGCCGAGCGCCTGGCCGCGGCTGATGATCGAGATCTTGTGGACCGGGTCGGAGTGCTCGAGGTAGTGGCCGACGATCGCGTGGCCCATCTCGTGGTAGGCCGTGATCAGGCGCTCCTTCTCGCCCATGACCCGGGTCTTCTTCTCCGGGCCGGCGATCACGCGCATGATCCCCTCCTCCAGCTCGACCTGCGTGATCTCACGCTTGCCGTTGCGGGCGGAGAGCAGCGCGGCCTCGTTGACGAGGTTCGACAGGTCGGCGCCGGTGAAGCCGGGCGTCTGGCCGGCGAGCGCGTCGACGTCGATCTCCTTCGCCAGCGGCTTGCCGCGGGTGTGGACCTCGAGGATCTTCGCGCGGCCCTTGCGGTCCGGGCGGTCGACGACGATCTGGCGGTCGAAGCGGCCCGGGCGCAGCAGCGCCGGGTCGAGGATGTCCGGGCGGTTCGTGGCGGCGATGAGGATGATGTTGTCCTTCATCTCGAAGCCGTCCATCTCGACGAGCAGCTGGTTGAGCGTCTGCTCGCGCTCGTCGTGACCGCCGCCCAGGCCGGCGCCGCGATGGCGGCCGACGGCGTCGATCTCGTCCATGAAGATGATGCAGGGCGAGTTCTGCTTGGCCTGCTCGAAGAGGTCGCGCACGCGGGACGCGCCGACGCCGACGAACATCTCGACGAAGTCCGAGCCCGAGATCGAGAAGAACGGCACGCCCGCCTCGCCGGCGACCGCGCGGGCGAGCAGCGTCTTGCCCGTGCCCGGAGGCCCGTAGAGCAGCACGCCCTTCGGGATCCGCGCGCCGAGCGCCTGGAATTTCTTCGGGTTCTCGAGGAACTCCTTGATCTCGTGCAGCTCCTCGACCGCCTCGTCGACCCCCGCGACGTCGCGGAAGGTGATCTTGGGCGAGTCGACCGACAGCCGCTTGGCGCGCGACTTGCCGAACGACATGACCTTGGAGCCGCCGCCCTGGACCTGGTTCATCAGGAAGATCCAGAAGCCGATGAAGATGACGAAGGGCAGGACGTAGGTCAGCAGCGACAGCCAGCCGTTGCTCTTCGTGCCCTCGACGTCGTAGTCCTGCAGCTGCCCCTTCTGCTTGGCGGCCGCGAGCCGGGCGTCGAGGCGGTCGGCCGCCTCGGGCGGGTAGCCGGTCTCGTACTGCTGCCCGTTGGACAACTTGATCGTGAGGGTGTTGTCCTTGGTCTTGAGGTCGACGGTCTTGACGTCACCGCGCTGAAGCTGCTGAATGAAGTCGCCGTACGACGGGGGTTGCTCCTGCGTCCCCGGGCTGATGAGCCGCTGCGCGAAGAACGCCAGGACGACGACGATCAGGATCGGGAACGCGGCGCTCTTGAAGAACCTGCTCATGGCGAAATGACCGGCGCCTCCAGCGCCTCGCGTGGTGAGACCGACACGGGGGCAAGCGTACCAGGGGTGTTCGAGCCCTCTGGCCGGTTGCCAGATATGTCGCAAAGCATGGCCAAAGCCGTGTCAACCCGGTGTACGGACGACGCATCCCCGCGGATTCGCGGGGCTCAGGCCAGACCCGAGGAGCCCGCGCCGGCGCCCTCCTCCTCCATCGCCAGCGCGGCGACGTAGGGAAGGTTGCGGTAGCGCTCGGCGTGGTCGAGCCCGTAGCCGATCGCGAAGCGGTCGGGGATCTCGAAGCCGGTGAAGCGGATCGGCAGCTCGACCTTGCGCCGCGAGGGCTTGGTCAGCAGGGCGCAGACCTCGAGCGACGCGGGGTTGCGCGCGCCGAGGTTGCGCATCAGGTACTGCAGCGTCAGGCCGGAGTCCACGATGTCCTCGACGATCAGGACGTGCCGGCCCTCGATCGGGGTGTCGAGGTCCTTGAGGATCCGCACGACGCCGCTCGAGTCGGTCGCCGAGCCGTACGAGGACACGGCCATGAAGTCGACCTCGCACGGGATCGAGATCTGGCGCATGAGGTCGGCCAGGAAGAACACGGCGCCCTTGAGCACGCCGATGAGCAGGAGGTCGCGGTCGGCGTACTCGGCGGTGACGGCCTCGCCGAGCGTCGCGGACGCGCTGCTTGAGCTCGTCGGGCTGGACGAGGATTTCGCCGATGTCCGGGTCGCGCATGCGGCGACGCAGTCTACGTCCGTCGCGCGGGCAGGGGCGGTGTGCGCTCGCAGCGCAGCGTCCCGTCGGCGACGACGGCCCGCGCGCCGTCGCCCAGGTCGAGCGCGCCCTCGCCCAGCGCGAGGATGTCGTCGAGGCGGCCGGGGGCCCGGGCGCAGAGCCCGCCCGCGGCCGTCTCGGCCAGGCGGCGGACCACGAGCCGCGCGAGCGCGCGGGGCAGCGCGGCGAGGTGCGCGACCGCGATGTGGTCGCGTCCAGCGAGCGCCGTGTCGACGACGACGTCGAGGACCTCGGCCTCGTCGCGCAGCAGCTCGGCGGTGCGCACGACGTTGCGCTCGGCCGCCGGATGGACGGCGCGCAGCGCGGGGACGAGGTCGCCCCGCACGCGCCCGCGCGCGTATCGGTCGCTCGCGTTCGTCGCGTCCTCGCGCCACGCGAGGGCGCGCGCGCGGCACCACGCCGCGGTCTCCTCGCGCGTGACCCCGAGGAGCGGGCGCACGAGCCGCCCGGACCGGGCCTCCATGCCCAGCAGCGCCCGGCGGCCGGGAGACGCCGCGAGCCGGTAGAGGATCGTCTCGGCCTGGTCGGTGGCGGTGTGCGCCGCGGCCACCCGCGCCGCCGGCCCGGCGGCGGCCGCCCGCCGCGCGGCCTCGGCGTAGCGGACGTCGCGCGCCCACGCCTGCAGGTTGCCCGGCGCGTCGTCGGGCCGGCGGGCGCGGTGGACGTCGAGCGCGACGCCGAGCGCGCGGCACAGCGCCGCGCAGTGGGCCTCGTCGCCGTCGGCCTCGGCGCGCAGGCCGTAGTTGACGTGCAGCGCGCGGACGGCGTCAGGACCCGCGAGCGTCGCGGCGAGGTCGAGCAGGCAGACCGAGTCGCGGCCGCCCGAGAGCAGGACGACGACCGGCCGCCCCTCCTCGAGCAGGCCCGTCGCGGCGACGCGCTCGCGCAGGTCCATGGCGGCGAGCCTAGCCCGCCGCCCCGATCACGGCTGGCGCTGGGCGACCCGCACGAAGGTCCGGATCGAGCCGATCGGCACGCCCGGTCCCTCGCCCTCGGGCCGCGCCGCCCACAGCACGAGCGGCCGGTTGTCGGGCGTGCGGGTGAAGCCGGGGGCGGTCTCCGAGGCGTTCTCGCTCGGCGACACCGCCTCCGGCGCGCCGAACGCGCCACCGACCGGCCGCACGGCGGCGAGGACCTGCCCGTCGCCGTCGGACGCCGGGTCGATCCGCACCCAGCTGACGATCACCGCGCTCCCGTTGCCGGCGGCGGCGACGGCCTTGACCGGCTGCGCGGCGGGCGAGAGCGGCTGCGCGGCGCCGAAGCGGCCGTCGGCACCCGTGACGGACGCGCGCACGCGCGTGCTCGGGCCGTCCGGGGTCGCGGGCGCGCCGGGATCGCCGCCCGCCCACGCGAGGACGGCCCCGCGGCCGTCGCCCGGCACGAGCGCGGGGTCGCTCGCGGCGACGCCGTCGGCCTGCTCGAGGCGCTGCCTCGCGCCGAAGCGCGAGGCGCCGACGGGCCGCACCCAGGCGTCGACGAGCAGCGGCCCGGCGTCGCCGCCCTCGCTCAGCTGCCGGTGGACGTCGGCGAGCATCGCCCGCCCGCCGCTCGTGATGAGGGCCGCGAGGCGGTTGTCGGTGCCCTGCGCGACCGCGCCGAGGTCCTGGACCGAGCCCCAGTTGTGGCCCGGCTCGCGCACCCGCGAGAACAGATGCCCGTCGCGCTCGAAGGCGACGAGCCGCTGGCCCTGCGGCCCGACGGCGGCCGTGACGGTGTTCGCGCGGCCGGTCCCGGCGATGATCGACGGCGTCCCGAAGCGCCCGCCCGGCGCCCGCAGCGCGACCTTGACGACGCGCCGCGCGCCGCTCGCCCGCGCGATCCACGCGACGAGGCCGGTGCCGTCGGGGCCCATGGCGAACGCGGGCCGGAAGGCGACGTCGTCGGTCACGACCGTCCGCGCGGTGCCGAGCGCCGGCCCGTCGGCCGAGCCGAACGCGACCGCGAGGCGGTCGCGGCCGCCGGCGGCGAAGCCCTGGGTGAAGATCAGGGCCGCGACCGAGCGGCGGGCGTACGGCAGCACCCGCTCGGTGTCGCGCGGGAGCGTCCGCTCGGCGCCGAACGCCGCGGCGCCGGGCGCGAGCGAGGCGCCGCGCGCGCCGCGCGTGCTCGCCGTGCCGGTGCCGTCCTGGAAGCCCCAGTCGGCGACGACCGACCCGTCGCCGGTCGAGGCGGCCTCGAGGCCGAGGACGAAGGTGTGCGGCGCCGAGATCGACGTCGGGGCCGTCCACGTGGCGGCCGTCGCCGGGACGGCGACGGCGAGCGTGGCGGCGGCCGCGACGATGGCGGCGAGGGAGAGGTGCGAGCGCATATCGGTGTGAACGCTCGCAGGGGCGGCGAGGTTGCGGGACAAAAACAGCGGCGGGGCCCTCGAGGAGGGTCCCGCCGCACGCGGGCTTAACGTCCCGCCACGTCGGCCGTGCGGCGCTCGTCTTTCGACCGGCGGCGCCTTGCGGGCGGGCGAGCCGCCCACTGTCCGGCCTGTTGCCTTGGTCGTTGCGACAGTCGTAACGGCGCGCGGGATGCCTGTCAACGTCAAAGACCGCGACGCGTAACCGGCATTACGCCGCTCACACGCGCAGGTGCGGGTACTCGGCCTCGACCAGCGCCGTGTACTGCGCGTACACCGGCTTCGTGACCGGGATCAGGGACAGCGCGGCCTTCACGTCGCCGCCCGCCTTGATGCGTCGCCGGGCGATCGCCATGGCGACGTTCTCCTTGCCCTGGAAGTACTTGTTGGCGGTCTCGGAGGACATCGTCATCTGGACCTTCGGCTGCCAGTCGACGTCGTCGGTCCACTCCCAGTGGAGGTTGCCGTCCTCCCCGTCCGCGGCGGCGCGGATGTTCACGACCATGTCCACGTCGGTGAACTCGAAGCGCTGCGGGACGTCCGCGTCCCGCAGCTTCGGGCCCATCTCGGGGTCGTCGTCCATCAGCCCGAACACGCGGTCCATGACCTCGCGGAACTCCTTCGACGAGCGGAACTCGGCTCCCATCGGGCCTCCTCGGGTCAGGACGTCGAGCGCTTCTTCGCCGCCGGCTTGCGCGCCGCCGGCTTCTTCTTCGACTTCGCCGGCGCGGGCCGCGGCGGTCTCGAGCGCGGCGACGCGCCGCTCGAGCGCACGGATGTCCTCGCGCAGGGAGCGGATCTCCTCGCCGCTGGCCGGGCGCAGCTCGTCGAGCGCGCCCATGAAGCGGCCGGCCGCCTGGGCGAGCTCGTCGGCGAGGTCCTGCGCCCGCTCGCGCGTGACGCCCGCCTGGCCCGCCGTCGCCTGGAACGCCTGCGCGGCGGCGCCGCGGACGGCCTCGGCGCGGCCCGGCGGGCGCGTGTCGTCCTTCTCGGCCATCGAGCCGGAGCCTACCGGCCGCCGTATCCTGCGGCCCGGTGGCGACCGCGCCGCTCCACGTCCATCCGACCGCGCCGCTCGCCGGGCGCGTGCTGCTCCCGGGCGACCCCGGCCGCGCGCTCGCCCTGGCCACCGCGCTCTTCGACGCGCCCGCGAAGATGTTCAACCACAACCGCGGGCTGTGGGGCTACACCGGGACGGCGCTCGACGGGGTCGAGCTGACCGTCCAGAGCACCGGCCTGGGCGGCCCGAGCGCGGCGATCGTCGTCGAGGAGCTGTGCGATCTCGGGATCGGCGCGGCGATCCGCGTGGGCACGTGTACCGCGCTGCGCGGCGGCCCGGCGCCGGGCGAGGTCGTCGCCGTGCGCGCCGCGCTGCCGAGGGACGGCGCGAGCCGGGCGCTCGGGGCGGACGAGCCGCTCGTGGGCGACGGCGCGCTGACCGACGAGCTGGCCGCGCACGCCGACCGCGAGGGCACGATCGTCTCGACCGACCTGTTCTACGACCCGCGCGCGGACGAGCGCGCGGAGTGGGCGGCGGGCGGCGCGCTCGCCGTCGACCTCGAGACGGCCGCGGTGTTCGCGGTCGCGCGCCGGCGCGGCATCCGCGCGGCCGCGCTGCTCGCCGTCGCCGCCCGCGGGGACGAGCGCCTCGACGCCGAGGCGCTCGCGGAGGCGGGCCTGAGGCTCGGGCGCGCCGCGCTGGCGGCGCTGACGCCTACTCCGGCGTAGGCTCGGCCGGCGTCGCCGCGGCGCGGGACGACCGCGAGCGGGACTTCGACTCGGCCGCGGAGAGCTTCTGCACGTCCGCGGCGATCGCCTCGACCGCACGCTCGATCGCGGCGAGGCGCTCGTCGAGGCCGGCGGTCGCGCTCACCGCGGCGATGCGCTGGTCGAGACGGTCGACCCCGTCCTCGATGCCCTCGAGGCGCTGGGAGACCGAGCGCACGCGGCGGGTCAAGCGCTCGACGTCGGCGGCCGAGGGCAGGTTGAGCGCGCCCATCGCGACCTCCTGCGCCTGGGCGGCCTTCTCGCGGGCGTCGAACGCGCGGGTGAGCGCGCCGTTGACCAGCGGGTTCTCGAGGAGGTCCTGGGCGAGCTTGCCGAGGGCGTCCTCGCCCGAGCGGGCGAGGCGTCGGCGCAGACCGTCGTCGGAGGAGTCGTCCGCCATGGGGCGAAACGCTAGCGCAGAGCCCGCGATCCACCCGCTTCTCGGCCAACCTCACCGTCAACTCAAACCTTAGTGTTGCGGGATCTCGCACATAGATCAGCGGTTTCCACCGCATGTTTTGAGCGGTAGGCGCGTTCTCGGTTCAAGACTCAGCCCGGTACGGTCGATCATTCGGCAAAGGACCGCTTCGATCCCCCGAGCCCTCTTGCCCCTGAATCTGACACAGCCGACTGGCGAGGCCCCACGCCGGACCCCCATGCTACGGTGCCCCGCGGTGCCGAGCGGGGTTCACGCTGCCCGTGGCCGGGAGTCCCGGTCATGACGCGCAAGCTGGTCATCGGCCTGGCCACCGCCGGGCTCTTCCTCGCCGGATTCGGCGGCGCGGTCATTCCCGCGTCCGCGGAACCGCACCACTACATGCTCAAGCTCGCCACCGGGATCACCGTCCCGTGGACCGGCGAGCCGGGCAGCGCGCCCGCCACGATCACCGTCGCCGGCGTGCCGATCGCCGTCGTCAGCGTGCAGGACCTGGGCGCCGTCGTGCAGCAGGTGACGCCGACCCCGACGCCCGCGCCCGCGCCGAGCACCACCCCGGCCCAGACGACGCCCGCGCCGACCACCCCGTCCCAGCCCAAGCAGTCCAAGACGACCGAGAAGTCGACCAGCACGTCCAGCTCCCCGTCGGCCGCGCCCAAGCCCGCCAAGCAGTCCACCAGCCGGGAGCCGTCCGGCGCCGCCAAGACGCAGCAGCAGCCGACGAGCGGACAGACGTCCGAGAAGCCGAAGAGCGACGACGCGGACAAGCCGTCGACCAAGGCCAAGAAGAAGACTTCTGATAAGCCTGCCAAGAAGGACACGGCGACCACGACCGAGGACAAGGCCGATCCGGTCCCCGCGACCCACACGCCGCCGAAGCCGACCAACCCGACCTTCTCGCTCGCGCAGCCCGGCGCCGCCGCCGTGGGCGTGCCGAACTTCTTCATCGACAAGTTCCGGATCCCGCCGTTCCTGCTCCCGATCTACCAGGCGGCCGGCGTCCAGTACGGCATCCGCTGGGAGATCCTCGCGGCGATCAACGAGATCGAGACCGACTACGGGCGCAACCTGAACGTCTCCTCGGCCGGCGCGCTCGGCTGGATGCAGTTCATGCCCGCGACCTGGAAGCTCTACGGCACCGACGCCAACCACGACGGCAAGCGCGATCCGTACAACCCGGTCGACGCGATCTTCGCCACCGCGCGCTACCTCAAGGCCGCCGGCGGCGAGGCGGACATCAACCGCGCGATCTTCGCCTACAACCACGCCGACTGGTACGTGGACTCCGTCCTCATGCGCGCGCGGCTGATCACCGGTCTGCCGGCCGATCTCGTCGGCTCGCTGACGGGCCTGACGCAGGGCCACTTCCCCGTCCACGCCGAGGCGCGCTACGCCGACGACATCTCGCCGACCAAGGCCGGCAAGAAGGTCAAGAAGGGCAACGCGGCCAACCCGGTGGAGTCGAGCAAGACGCGCAAGGGCATCAACATCTACGCGAAGGCGGGCTCGCCGGTCATCGCCGTGCAGGACGGCCGGGTCGTCAAGATCGGCAACGACGACCGCCTCGGCAAGTTCATCATGCTCCGCGACGCGTACGGCAACACGTACACGTACGGCCGCCTGAAGAAGCTCGCCCACAACTACCCGGTGCCGAAGTCGCAGTCGGTCAGCCAGACCCAGGTCGACAAGGAGCTCTCGCTCTCGAAGAGCGACCCGAAGCCGACGAAGGCCGCCTCCGCCGGCTCGCAGGCGGCTGCGGCCGCGGGCAGCTCGGGCCTCCCCGCCGGCGCGACCGCGCCGTCGGTCGAGAAGGAGCGCCTGTTCGCCAACCCGTACCGCCCGCGCGCGTACAAGTCCGGCGGCGAGGACCAGCTCTTCCACAGCGGCGCGGCGATCCCCGGCTTCTCGACCTTCAAGTCGTACTTCACCGAGATCTACGGCCTCGGCCGCGACGACGTCGAGCTCAAGGACCTGAAGGTCGGCTCCAAGGTCATCGCCGGCACGATCCTCGGCCGCATCGGCAAGGTCGACGACACCGCGACCCACGTCCTCTTCGAGATCCGCCCGGCGGGCAAGAACGCGCCGCGCGTCGATCCGAAGCCGATCCTCGACGGCTGGAAGCTCCTCGAGTCGACCGCGATCTACCGCGCCTCGGGCAAGAACCCGTTCTTCGGCGCGGCCGCGAAGAACCCGTCGATCGGCCAGATCCTGCTGATGAGCAAGGAGTCGCTGCAGCAGCGGGTCCTCAACAGCCCGAACATCAAGGTCTACGACTGCGGCCGCCGCGACATCGAGGCCGGCCAGATCGACCGCCGCGTCCTCGCGACGCTCGAGTTCCTCGCCGCCAGCGGCCTGAAGCCGACGGTCAGCTCGCTGCACTGCGGCCACGGCTACATGACGACGTCGGGCAACGTGAGCGAGCACTCGACCGGCACCGCCGTCGACATCGCGGCGATCAACGGGATCCCGATCATCGGCCACCAGGGCCCGGGCTCGATCACCGACATCACGATCCGCCGGCTCCTGACGCTCCAGGGCACGATGAAGCCGCACCAGATCATCTCGCTGATGACGTTCGCCGGCACCGACAACACGCTGTCGATGGCGGACCACAACGACCACATCCACGTCGGCTTCCGTCCGCTGTTCGGGACGAACACGAAGGTCTCGAGCCAGCTCAGCGCGGTGCTGCAGCCGGGCCAGTGGTCCAAGCTCATCAACCGCCTCGGCAAGATCGAGAACCCGACGGTCCCGACGTCGCCGTCGAAGTACTCGCTCGACGTGCCGTCCCCCGGGCGCGCCAGCACGGCGCACGCGGGCGACTGAGCGCGCTGTTCGGCTTCGTCCAGCTCGAGCTTCCCTGGGAGCTCGGGCCGGCGGACGGCCGGTACGTGCTGCGCGGCCACGCGGGCGAGCCGACGCACGTCGTCGTGCTCGCGACCGAGCACGCGCCGGCGCGCGGCGGCCGCGGGCGGCGTCGCCGGCGCCCGCGCCAGATCGGCTCGCACCCGGCGCCCGCCGCGGTGAGCACGACCCGCGCGACGCTCATCGCCGCGCGGGCGTTCGTGGACGAGGACGAGGCGGTGCACTGGCTCGAGCGCGTCGACGCCGAGGCCGAGGTCGCGACGGCGATCGCCGCGCTCAACGGCCTGCTGCACCTGCACCGCACCGCCACCGCCGACGCGACGGTCCGCGAGGTCGGTCGCCGGCAGGCGCTCGTCGCCCGGGTCGGCGTCGGGGAGGGCGAGCAGGTCGCCGACGGCCGGTTCGCGCGCGCGCTCGAGCTGCCCCTGCCGGCCGCGCCGCGCCGCCGCGGCGCCGCCCTGCGGCCCGACGAGCGCCTGGCCGCGCTGCTCTCCGGGCGCGACGCCGCGCTGGCGTGCGAGGAGCTCACGCTCCGCGCCCGCGCCGATCTGACCGCCGACCGCCGGCGCGAGGCCGCGCTGCAGCTGCGCATCGCGCTCGCGGCGGCCCTGCGCGAGCTGACCCCGTGGGCGCCGCGCGGCAGACCTGGAGCGCCGTATCGCCGAGCTCGAGGCCCTGCGGCCCGCGGTCGAGGCCGCGGCCGCCGCCGCGCTCGAGGGCGGCGTCGACGACGAGCGGACCGCGGAGGTCGCTCACGCGCTCGACCGCCTCGAGGCCGCGCTGCGGGCGCGCAGCGCCGTCGGCCTCGACTAGCGCTCGTCCGCCTCCAGCAGCGCGACGAGCGCCGCGAGCTCCGCCACGACGTCGCCGTCGAGCTTCACCGCCGCGCGGTGGTCCCACGGCGTCGGGCCCTGGGTGACGACGGCGACCGCGCCGCCCGCGGCATGGGTCACGCCCGGGAGCTGCGCGACGGGGTGGACCTCGAGCGAGCTGCCGACGCACAGCAGCAGGTCGGCCTCCGCGGCGAGGGCGAACGCGCGGTCGATGGCTCGCGCCGGCAGCCACTCGCCGAAGAGCACGACGTCGGGCTTGAGCGGGCGGCCGCAGTCGCAGCGCGGGACGCCCGCGGGGTCGGCCTCGAGGCGCCGCTTGACCTCGGCCAGCGGGTAGGTCGCGCGGTCCTCCAGGCACGACGACGTCTCGATGCTGCCGTGGACCTCGACGAGCGTCTCCGTCCCCGCCTTGCGGTGCAGCATGTCGATGTTCTGCGTGACGACCGCCTGGAGGTCGCCGCGGCGCTCGAGCGCGACCAGGGCCGCGTGGGCGGCGTTCGGCTCCTTGTCCTCGAGGACGTGGAAGCGGTGGCCGTAGAAGCGCCAGAAGCGCTCGGGGTCGCGCCGCCACGCGTCGATGTGCGCGACCTCCATCGGGTCGACGTTCGCCCACAGGCCGGTCCCCGGCGTGCGGAAGTCGGGGATCCCGGACGGCACCGAGATCCCCGCGCCCGTGAGCGCGACGACGCTGCGCGCGCCGCGGACGAGGTCCGCGAGCGCCGCGACGCCGCTCAGACCCCGCGCCACCGCGCCTGGCGCTTGCCGAGGAAGGCGGCGATGCCCTCGCGCGCGTCCTCGGTCTGCAGCGCGGCGACGAACGCGTCGCGCTCGGCCACGATGCCCGCGTCGAGCGCCGGGTCGGTCGAGATGCTCTTGATCCGCTCGACCGACAGCGGCGCCTGGCCCGCGAGCTTGCGCGCCCACGCGAGCGCGGTGTCGAGCAGCTCGTGGTCGGGCACGACGCGGTTGACGAGGCCGAACTCGTACGCCTCGTCGGCCGAGATCGGGTCGCCCGTGAGGTTCATCTCGAGGGCCTTGTTCGTCCCCGACGAGCCGCGGCAGCCGCTGGGTGCCGCCGAGCCCGGGGATGATCCCGAGGTTGATCTCGGGCTGGCCGAACAGCGCCGAGCGCGCGGCGATCCGCACGTCGCAGCCCATCGCCAGCTCGCAGCCGCCGCCGAACGCGATCGCGTTGACCGCGGCGATCGTGACGACGCGCGAGCGCTCCATCTCGCGCAGGAGCGCGTGGGCGCCGCCGATGAACTCGCGCCCGGTCGTCTCGTCGAGCTGGGTGAAGGCCTTGATGTCCGCGCCCGCGCAGAAGACCAGCGGGTTGGCGGACACGACGACCAGCGCGCGCACGGTCCCGCCGTCGCGGACGTGCTCCCAGACGCGCCGGAGGTCGTCGACCACCTTGGGCGAGAGGGCGTTCATCGGCGGGCTGTCGAGCCAGGCGATCGCGACGTCGCCGCGCGTCTCGAGCGTGACCGTCTCGCCCTGCTCGAAGCCCTCGGGGTCGGGACGCTGGTACGGCGAAGACGCCCTGCCCGGCCTTCAGCCCGAGGCGGCCCTGGTGGGCCAGGCGGCGCAGCAGCAGCGGCGGCGCGAAGCGCTCGCCCCACTCCTCCGCGGCGGTCTCGAGGCGCGCGACGACGTCGTCGAGGCCGGTCGCGTCGGCGCGGGCGAACGGCGGCGGCATCAGGCCGGCGCCGGTCATCATCCCGAGGTCGGCGTCCTTGGTGGAGACCACGCCCTCCTCGACGAGCAGGCAGGCCTCGACGAGCGCCTTGAGGTTGAAGCGGTCGGCGAGCTCCTGCGGGTCGGGATCGCCGTCGCCGGGCACGTTCGGCCGTGCCGTCGGCGTAGAAGCCCTCGCCGCCGGTCTTCGCGCCGAGCTTGCCGTCGGCGACGAGCCGGCGCAGGCCCTCGTGGACGTACATGCGGCCCGGGTAGCTCGCGTCGAGGTACTCGGCGACGTGCAGGATCGTGTCCAGGCCGAGCAGGTCGGCGAGCTGGAACGGCCCCATCGGCGCCGTCTTCGAGCCGGTGACCGCCTCGTCGATCTGCTTGATCGAGAGCCCCTGCTCCTCCTGCATCCGCCAGACCTCGGAGAGCGCGGAGTTGAGGATCCGGTTCACGACGAAGCCGGGGACCTCGGCGCAGGTGATCGGCATCTTGCGGATGGCCTGCGCGAACGCGACCGCGGTCGTCAGCGTCTCGGCCTCGGTGTCGTCGCCCTCGACGATCTCGACGAGGCGCATGACCGACGCCGGGTAGAAGTAGTGGAAGCCGCAGACCTTGTCCGGGCGGCTCGTCGCCTCGCCGATCTCGGTGATCGACAGCGACGAGGTGTTCGAGGCGAGGATCGCGTGCCCCGGGGTGACCGCGTCGAGGTCGGCGAACACCGCGCGCTTGACCTCCATCCGCTCGGGCACGGCCTCGATGACGAAGTCAACGTCGCCGAAGCCGTCGTAGGCCGTCGTCCCGTGGATGCGGTCGAGGACCTCGGACACCTGGGCGCCGGCCGCGTCCTCGTCGAGCTTGCCGCGCTCGACGAGCTTTCCGACCTGGTTCTCCGTGACCTTCCGGGCCTCGGTCAGCCCGGCCTCGACGAGGTCGTCGTCGACGTCCTTGAGCACGACCGGGATGCCGGCCGAGGCGATGGTCTGGGCGATCTGGCCGCCCATGGTTCCGGCGCCGACGACGGCGGCCTTGAAGACGAACATTCTCGGGACTGCGCTCCTTCGGACGGGGAGCCCGGCAGGCTATATGCCGGGATCGCGCTCGGCCCGCAGCTCGCGGGCGAAGCGCCGCAGCGTCCGCTGGAGCGACTCGCGCTGCGGCCGGCGGACGAAGAACAGGTCGAAGGCGCCGAACCTCCCGCGGGGCCGCTTGAGCTCGTACTCGAGCTCGAGCGAGATCGTCACGCCCCCCGCGTGCGGGGCGAACGCGACGCGCTGGGTGCCGCGGATGCTCTCGTCCTCGATCGCGAGCGACTGGCCGACACGCGCCTCGTAGCCCGTGACCTCCTCGAGGACGCGTCCGCGCCCGCCGGGAAACGAGTCCCAGATGACGAGCGCGCCGACGGCGGGCCAGTCGCCCTCGACGCGCGCGACGTACTTGCAGCCGTCCAGGAACGCCGGCCAGCGCCGGTGGTCGTACCAGAGCGCCTCGGCGTCGCTCGCCTGGCCGGGGACGTCGATGCGCGCGCTGACCCGGCCCACTAGACGTGGAGCTCGCGGCGGATGAGGTCGATGCCGGCCGCGATCGCGTCCAGGCGCGGCCCGAGGTCGACGGCCAGGCGGTCGCGCTCGGCCTCGCCCGCCGCCGTGAGCCGGTAGAAGCGCCGCGAGCGGCGCTCGGGGTGCTCCCATTCCCCGCGCACGAGGCCCTGCTGCTCGAGCTGGCGCAGGAGCGGATACATCGTGTTCGGGTTGACCGCGATCAGCCCGCCGGTCAGCTCGGTCACGCGCTCCATCAGCTGGTTGCCGTAGGACGGCTCGCGCGCGAGGAAGTGCAGCACGAGCAGCGGCAGCAGCCCCGCGCGACGCAACTCGCCGACGAGCGGGTCCTGCGAGCCCGCGCCGCGGGCCCCGGCGGCCCGCCGCGCCGTCTCGAGCGGCGCGACGTCGGCGACGGCCCGTTCGGTCTGGCGGCGCGGCATCCCGGTCCGGACGGTAGCGGCCGGGGCGGTCCGGTTCGTCCGGCGACCGGATGGCAGCGCCACGCGCGCCGCGAGGCCACTAGGCTCGCGCGTGATGGCGGACCCCGCGCTCCTCACGCTCGCCGCCGAACGCGTCACCGGGGTCCTCGACGGCGCCGGCGGCCCCGACGCGATCCTCGCCCGCCGGATGCAGGCGCTGTCGCTCGCCGTCCACATCCCGATCGTGTGCTTCGGGATCGCCTTCCCGGCGATGATCCTGTTCGTCGAGGGCCTGTACCTGCGGACGGGCAACCCGACCTACAAGGCGCTCGCCAAGCGCTGGTCGAAGGTCGCGATCACGATCTTCGCGGTCGGGGTCGTCACCGGCACGATCCTCTCGTTCGAGTTCGGGCTGCTGTGGCCGAACTTCATGGCGACGTTCGGCGAGGTGTTCGGCGTCGGCTTCGCGCTCGAGGGCGTCTCGTTCTTCATCGAGGCGATCTTCATCGCGATCTACGTCTACGGCTGGGACCGCCTGCCGAAGCGCACGCACTTCCTCACCGGCATCCCGATCGTGCATCACCGGCTTCACCGGGTCCTTCTGGGTCCTCGGGGTCAACGCGTGGATGAACGACCCCGTCGGCTTCGACGTCGTGAACGGGCGGGTGACCGACCCCAAGCCGTGGCAGGCGCTGCTCGCCCCGAACCTCGGCCACGAGCTCACGCACATGTACCTCGCGGGCTACATGGTCGCCGGGTTCATCGTGGCGGGCGTCTACGCGACGGCGTGGCTGCGCGGGCGCCGCGACCTCTACCACCGCACCGGGCTCGTCGTCGCGCTGAGCTTCGCGTGCTTCGCGTCGGGCGCGCAGGGGCTCGCGGGCGACTGGGCCGGGCGGCGGGTCGCGGTCAGCCAGCCGGTGAAGCTCGCCTCCTTCGAGGGCGTGCCGAAGACGCACGACCGGTGCGCCGTTCACGATCGGCGGCTGGTACGACGCCGGGCGCGACGAGGTGCGCTACGGGATCGAGATCCCCAAGCTCCTGTCGCTGCTCGTCCACGCACGACCCGAACGGCCGCGTCGTCGGCCTCGACTCGGTGCCGCCCGACGACCGCCCGCCCGTGAACGTCGTGCGCGTCGCGTTCCAGACGATGGTCGGGATCGGCTCCGCCCTCGGGCTGCTCAGCCTGCTGTTCGTGCTGACCTGCGTGTTCCGCCGGCGGCTGCCGCGGTCGGCGTGGTTCTACCGGGCGGTCGTCCTCGCCGGGCCCGCGTCGTTCGTGGCGCTCATCGCCGGGTGGGTCGCGACGGAGGTCGGCCGCCAGCCGTGGATCGTCTACCGGGTGATGCGCACGACCCAGGCCGTGACCAGCTCGGACAACCTCGAGATCGGCTTCGCGGTCCTGGTCGTCGTCTACGTCGGCCTCGCCGGGGCGGTGGCATGGCTGCTGCGCCGCCTCGCCCGCCGGCCCCCGGCCAGCGAGCTGACCGGCCCCGACGCGCGGCCGGCGGTCGGGGAGGCGGCGGGCTGATGGCCGAGGCCTGCCTCGTCCTCGTGCTCGTCGGCATCACGGCCTACGCCGTGCTCGGCGGGGCGGACTTCGGCGGCGGCTTCTGGGACCTGACGGCCGGCGGCGACGAGCGCGGCGGGCACGTGCGCGGCATGGTCCAGCGGTCGATGAGCCCGGTGTGGGAGGCCAACCACGTCTGGCTCATCTTCGTCCTCGTGATGGTCTGGACGGCGTTCCCGGTCGCGTTCGGGTCGCTGATGACGACGCTCGCGATCCCGATGTTCCTCGCCGCGCTCGGGATCATCTTCCGCGGCACGGCGTTCGCCCTGCGCGGCCACGCGGCGACGATCGGCGAGGCGCGGCTCATCGGCGCGACGTTCGCCCTGTCCTCGGTGCTCGTGCCCTTCTGCCTCGGCGCGGCGATCGGCGGGATCGCCTCGGGCCGGGTGCCCGTCGGCAACCAGGCGGGCGACACGATCACCTCGTGGCTGAACCCCACCGGCATCCTGATCGGCGTGCTCGCGGTCCTGACCGGCGCGTACCTCGCGGCCGTGTTCCTCGCGGGCGACTCGGTCCGCGCCGGGCAGCCGGACCTCGCCCGCGCGTTCCGCGCCCGGGCGCTCGGGGCGGCGGTCGTCACCGGGATCGTCGCGTTCGCCGGCCTGTTCGTCCTGCGCTCGGACGCGCGGCCGCTGTTCGACGGGCTGACGTCGGGCCTCGGCCTCGTCGCCGTGCTCGTGTCCGGGGTCGCGGGCGTCGTGACGCTCGGCCTGGTCGTCTCGGAGCGCTACGCCCTGGCGCGCTGGTCGTCCGCCGCCGCGGTCACCGCGATCACGGCCGGGTGGGCGATCGCCCAGGACCCCTACGTCCTGCCGCCCCGGCTCACGCTCGACGCCGCCGCCGCGCCCGACACGACCCTCGTGGCCCTGCTCGTCGGCGTGGGCATCGGCGCGATCTTCCTCGTGCCGTCGCTCTGGTACCTCTACCGCCTGGTCCTGCAGGGGCGGCTGGACCAGGACTTCGAGCCGCTGCACCAGCGCTTCGTGCCGATCCCCGACGACGAGCCCGAGGCGCGCGCGTGAGGGACCAGTTCCGCGGCCGCCCGCTCCTGGCCGTCACGCTCGGCTGCTTCCTGCTCGGCAGCGCGGTGATGATCGCCTTCGAGGCGCCGCTCGCGCGGATCGCCGGGCGTCGCCCTGCTGTTCGGGTTCATCGTCGCGGGCGTGTTCCTCGTCGCGGACCCGGCCTTCCTGGACCGCGACGAGGAGTGAGACCGCCCGCCCGCCCGCGGCGTTACGCGGCGAGCGTGGCGGGCGCGGGGACGTCGCGCGGCAGCAGCGTCTCGCGTGCGATCACGAGCCGCTGGATCTGCGACGTGCCCTCGTAGAGCTGCATGATCTTCGCGTCGCGCATGAGCTTCTCGACGGGGTAGTCCTTGATGAAGCCGTAGCCGCCGTAGACCTGGACGGCGTCGGTCGTGACCTTCATCGCGGTGTCCGCGGCGAAGCGCTTGGCATGCGAGGAGGCGAGCGTGTTGCGCCGGCCCTGGTCGAGCATGACGGCGGACTGCCAGGTCAGCAGGCGCGCGGCCTCGATCTCCGTCGCCATGTCGGCGATCATGAACTGGATCGCCTGGTGCATCGCGATCGGCACGCCGAACTGCACGCGCTCCTTGGCGTAGCCGACGGCGAACTCGAACGCGGCGCGGGCGATGCCCACCGCCATCGCCGCCACGCCCGGCCGCGTGCGGTCGAGCGTCGCCATCGCGATCTTGAAGCCCGCGTTCTCCTCGCCCAGGAGGTTCTCCGCCGGGACCTCGGTGTCGTTGAAGGTGATGGTCGCGGTGTTGGAGGCCCGCTGACCCATCTTGTCCTCCTTCTTGTCCACGATCACCGTGTCGTCCTTGTCGACGACGAACGCGGAGATGCCGCGGTGGCCGGCCTCGGGGTCGGTCTTGGCGTAGACCGTGAACCAGTCGGCGTGGCCGCCGTTGGTGATGAAGCACTTCTGGCCGTTGAGGACGTACGTGTCGCCCTTGCGGACCGCACGCGTGCGCATGCCCGACACGTCCGAGCCCGCGTCCGGCTCGGTGAGACAGAACGAGGCGAGCTTGGGCGCCTCGGTGAGCATCCCGAGGTACTTCGCCTTCGTCGCCTCCGACCCGGCGAGGCCGACCGGCGCGCTCGCCAGGCCGTTCGCGCCGAGCGAGGTCTGGATGCCCGAGCAGCCCCACGACAGCTCCTCCTCGATGATGCAGCCGTCGAGGTAGGAGGCCTCCGGGCCGCCGTAGGCCTCGGGGACGTGGGTGTTCATGAGCCCCACCTCCCACGCCTTGTCGATGATCTCCTGGGGCCAGGTGCCGTCGCGGTCGTACTGCCATGCGACCGGGCGGATCTCCTTCTCGGCGAAGTCGTGCGCCATCTCGCGCAGTGCCTTCTGCTCGTCGGTGAGGGTGAAGTCGACCACGGCGTTTCTCCTTGCGCAGCGAAGCGATTGACTGGTCAGTCAACGGTGGACACCGCGAAACGTACTCCATGACGCCCCCGTCACGCTTCGGTTTCCGGTTCGGGCGCGGTCAGCCCGCGAGGACCCACACGACGAACGCGATCCCGCCGATCACGGCGAGCGCGGTCGCGAGGACGAGGCCCCATTGCTCCGGAAAGACGACGGGGCGCCCCGCGCCCCCGAACGTCCGCCGTGCGAGCCGCCGCCACATGCCTGGGAGACTAGGTGAATGGAGGACGCGTTCGGCATCGTCCTCGTCGTGGTCGTGGCCCTCGCCGCGGTCGTCGCGGTGGGCACGCTCGTGACCTCGGGCAAGACCTACGAGCAGATCGGCCGCGGCGGCCTGTCGCTGCGCGACGACGACGATCTGCCCGCGGATCGGCCCGCCCCGGGCGGCCCCGCGGCGGGCGCCGAACGCGAGGCCGAGATCCGCCAGATGCTCGACGCGCGCAACGCGCTGCGCCGCCGCCGGGGCCGCGAGCCGCTCGACGTCGAGGCCGAGCTGCGCGCGCTCACGCGGCCCGCGATCGACCCCGGGATCGAGGCCGAGATCCGCGATCTCGTGCTCGCGCGCAACGCCCGCCGCGCGCGCCGCGGCGAGCCGCCGCTGGACGTCGAGGCGGAGGTCGCGCGCGAGATCCGCGCGCTGGGCGGCGACCCCGGCTGACGCCGTCCGACCCCCGGGTGGCGCGCGAGCGCCGGTTCGGGTACAACGCGACCCGATGCCCGCCCCGCGCCGCTTCGACCTCGAGGACATCCTCAACCGCCCCGGGACCTACTTCCACCCCGAGACCGAGGTGCTGCTCGTCGTCGACGACGCCCCCGAGCTCGACGCCGACCTCTTCGAGGACGACAGCGACGGTGGCGAGTGGGTGCTCCTCGGCGACGACGTCCCGCTCGACGAACGCGCCCGCGACGAGGTGATCGAGCGCTTCGAGGTCCGTCACCACCCCGGCGCGACGAGCGCCCCGGCGGAGGACGACGAGGAGGAGGAAGAGGAGGAGCTCGAGCCCGACGAGGAGCAGCCGGAGCTCTAGGCCCGGGCCGCCGGCGCGCTTTACGCGGCGGCCGCCTGCGAGAGGTCGCGCTCGGGGTCGATCGCCCAGCGCTCGGCGAGGTCCTGGAGTGAGCCGTCGAGCGGCCACCGGTCGGCCTGCGGCGCCCCGGCGAACTGCGGCGAGGCGCCCTTGAGCGCCATGCACCCGGTGTTGTCGCCGATCGCGCGGATCTCCGCGATCTCCTCGTCGCCCAGCACGACGCGCGCCGGCACGCCCGCGAGGTCCGCGCGCTTGCGCTCCACCGGGCGCGCGGCGTCGCCCGGCTCCTGGATGAGCGTCGGCGCGACGCAGCGGACCGGCTCGTGGGCGAGGTTCCACTGGGCGGCGAGCTGCAGCATCGTCAGGCCGTGGCGCTCGGCGATCGGGCGCAGGCGGTCGAGCTTCTCGCTTCCGGCCTCGACCCAGCCCGCGGGGCGGAAGCCGCGGTGGTCGCGGGGGGCGAACGCGTGCCCGGGCCGGACGTCGTCCCAGAACAGCCCGCCGTAGTCCACGACGCGGGTGATCAGCTTGACCCCGTGCTCGCGGGCCGCGGGCAGGACGAGCTCGCCCGGCCACGGCTCGAGCGGGTTGAGGATCACCATCGCCCACTCGATCAGCTCGCCGAAGCGCTCGAAGCAGTCGATGACGTCGAGCGTGAAGCCGTTCGCCGGCCCCGGCGCCACGCCGATCGCCCGGGCCAGGCCCTCGTCGCGGACCTCCCGCAGCGCCTCCCAGACGACCGGGCTCGTGTAGCCGGTGCGGTCGGGGTTGTGCAGCAGCAGCAGGTCGAACGCGCCGGCCCCGATGCGCTCGAGCGAGCGCTCCGTCGCCATCCGGACGTAGTCCGCGTAGCCCTCGGGGCCGCGCAGGCGGGGGTCGGTGAAGCGCGGGAAGCCCTTCGCCCCCTCGCGCTCGCCCTCGTAGAAGTCGTGGCCGATCGCGCCGACGAGGCGGTACGTGTCGCGGTCGAGGCCGGCGAGCGCGCGGCCGAGGAGCGCGTCGGCCTCTCCCGCCCCGTAGGCGTCGGCGGTGATCACCGTGTCGATGCCGTCGCCCGGCCGCAGGAGCGCGGCCAGCCGCTCGTCGTCGAGCGGCTCGCCGAAGTGCATGAACCGCCCGCCGCTCCAGGTGCCGAGGGCGGTGTGCCCGAGCTTGACCATCGCCGCCCGAGTCTAGGTCACGGCCCCGGCCGACGGGCAGGCGCGCGGGCTCAGGCGAACAGGAACGCGAGGCCCAGCACGACGTAGACCGCGAGCAGCTGCAGGCCCATGTACCACGTCGACTCGCCGTGGTTGGTGATCTGGCTGGCGATCAGGACCGCGATGATCACCCCGCCGAGCTCGAACGCGTTGAACACGAGCGGCATCGGGTGCGGCCCGAGGAAGAACGAGCACAGCACGAGCACCGGGGCCACGAAGAGCGCGATCTGCGCGCTCGAGCCGATCGCGATGTTCACGGCGAGGTCCATCTTGTTCTTCGCCGCCACGAGCACCGCGACCCAGTGCTCCGCGGCGTTGCCCACGATGGCCACGACGACCGCGCCGATGAAGAACTCGCTGAGCGCGATCTTCTCGGCGGTCTCGGTGATCGAGTCGACGAGGATCTCGGACATCACCCCGACCGCCAGGCCCGCGCCGGCGAGCGCGAGGATCGACGTCCGGACCGACCACGGTTCGCCGTGCTCCTCCTCCTCGTCCGCGGGATCCGGAGCGGGGGCGGCCACGGCCGCGGGCGGCCCCGGGGGCGCCTCGCCGGGAGGCCGGTGGTCCTCGCTGCGGGGGTTGAAGAGGTCGCGGTGCGTGCGCAGCGAGAACCACAGGCCCGCGAGGTAGCAGAGGATCAGCACGATCGCGACGCCGAGCGACAGGAACTCGACGGTCGAGTCGTAGTCGACGATCTCGGCCCCCGGGCTCGGCAGCCCCGCGCCCTCGTCCAGGACGAAGATCGCGGGCATCACGAGCGCCGCGACCGCGAGCATCAGCATCGTCGTCTGCGTCGAGGCCGCCGAGCGGTCGAAGTACTGCCGGTCGCGGCCCAGCCCGCCGATGAACGACGCGGCACCGAGGACGAGCAGCGAGTTGCCGAGGATCGAGCCCAGCAGCGACGCCTTGACGACCTCGTGCAGCCCCGCGCCGAGGGCGAACAGGGCGATGATCAGCTCGGGCGCGTTGCCGAACGTCACGTTGAGCAGCCCGCCGATGCCCGGGCCGGCCCGGGCCGCGAGCTCCTCCGTCGCCTTGCCCATGAGCGCGGCAGTCGGGATCACGCCGGCCGTCGACGTGAAGAACGTCGGGACGGCGCCGACGTGCGCGATCTCGAACACCACGGCGATGGGGATGAACGGGACCAGCAGGTACGGCCAGCCCTCGCCGGACAGGAGGAAGCGGCGCATAGAGGCGGGCCAGGTTATTGGAGCCCCTCCATGGCGCGCACCCCGGTCGTGACTGTATGCCGCGGGGCCCGCGACCCGGTCCGGCCATAGACTGCGGCGCCCCGCATGGCGCCCCGAACGATCCTCTACACCGGCAAGGGCGGCGTCGGCAAGACCTCGGTCGCCGCGGCGACGGCGCGCCGCTGCGCCGCCGCCGGGCTCGAGACCGTCGTGATGTCGACGGACCCCGCGCACAGCCTCGGCGACGCGCTCGAGGCGGACCTCGGCGCCGCGGCCGAGCCGGTCGGCGACCGCCTCTGGGCCCAGCAGGTCTCGGCCCAGGACGAGCTCGAGCACAACTGGGGCGCGGTCCAGGAGTGGCTGGGCGAGATGCTGCTCGAGCGCGGCGTGGACCGGATCTCGGCCGAGGAGCTGACGGTCCCGCCCGGGATGGACGAGCTGTTCTCCCTGCTGCAGATCAAGCGCCATCACGCCGAGGGCCGCTTCGACGTCGTCATCGTCGACTGCGCGCCGACGGGCGAGACGCTGCGGCTGCTGTCGTTCCCGGACGTCGCCCGCTGGTGGCTCGAGAAGGTGTTCCCCGCCCGCGGGGCCCTGCTGGCCGCCGCCCGGCCGATCGCGGGTGCGCTCCTCGACGTGTCGCTGCCGGGCGACGCCGTGATCGCCGACGTCGAGCGCCTCGTGCGCAACCTCATCGCGATGAACGAGATCCTCCGCGACCACGAGCGCGTCTCCGTGCGGCTCGTGATGACCCCGGACCGGCTCGTCATCGACGAGGCCCGGCGCACGTTCACCTACCTGAACCTCTACGGCTACCTGACCGACGCCGTGATCGTGAACCGCGTCTTCCCCGCCGAGGTGGGGGCGTACTTCGGCGCCTGGCGCGAACGCCAGCAGCAGCGGCTGGCCGACGTCGAGGCCGCCTTCGCGCCGGTGCCGGTCCTGCGCGCGCCCTACTTCGAGGAGGAGGTCGTCGGCGCCGAGATGCTCGACCGCCTCGGCGACGTGGTCTTCGCCGACGCCGACGCGGCGGCCGTCCTGCACCGCCGTCTGACCCAGGAGCTCGAGGTCGGCCCCGACGTCGCGCGCCTGCGCATCGACCTGCCGTTCGCGGACAAGGGCGACATCTCGCTGAAGAAGATCGGCCTCGAGCTCGTCGTGCGCGTCGACGGCCACAAGCGCACGCTGATGCTCCCGCCGGCGCTGGGCGACTTCCGCCCGGCGGGCGCGGCGTTCGAGGACGGAAGCCTCCAGGTGACCTTCGATGGCCCCGCCCGCGCCTGAGCCCGACCCCCTCGCCGACCTGCGCGACCAGCTGCGCGCGACGCAGGAGGCCGCCGCGCGCCTGGCGGGCGGCAGGGAGGTCCCGCCGCAGGGGTGGGCGTCTTCGCGCGCCGACGGCGCCGGATCGGGGCCGGGCGCGACGACGCCGGCCTCACCGAGGAGCTCCAGCAGCTCGTCGCGGTCGTCGCGTCGCTGCGCGAGCTCGTCCCGCCCGAGCTCCAGCAGCAGGTCACCGACCTGATCCGTCAGATCCTGCTGCTCGTCCGCGCGCTCCTCGACCGCGTCATCGAGCACCTCGAGCCCACGCGCGGGACCGAGCCGGACGTCGAGGACATCCCGATCAGCTGAAGCGCCCCAGCCAGCCGGTCACGTCCGCCCACGCCCCGCTCGCCGGGTCGAGGTGGACGAAGTGGTCGTCGCCGGGGCGCACGACGAGGTCGACCTCGTCGCCGGCCGCGCGGGCCGCGTCGGCGTAGGCGGAGGCCATCTCGACCGGCACGCGCTGGTCGGCGTCGCCGTGGACGATGAGGACCGGGACGCCGGCGGGCAGCCGCTCGATCGGCGAGGCGTCGGCGTAGGCGTCCGGGACCTCGTCGGCGTGGCCGCCCAGGAAGCGCGCCGTGGCACCCTCGCCGAGGTCGAGGCGGTCGGCCTCGCGGAGGTCGAGGACGCCGGCCTGGGCGACGACGCCCGCGAGCCGCACCCGCGGCTCGGGGCGCGCGGCGGCCCAGAGCGCGAGCTGGCCGCCGGCGGAGTGGCCGACGGCCACGACCCGGTCGCGGTCGACGGGCGCGTCGACCTCGGCCAGATAATCGATCCCGGCGGCGACGTCCTCGCCCGTCACCGGCCAGCCTCCGCCGCTGACCTCGCCGACGCGGCGGAACTCGATGTTCCACGCCGCGATGCCCCGGCGCACGAGGTCGCGGGCGAGATCGTCGGCGAGCTCGAGCGTGTGCTGCTCACGCCAGAAGCCGCCGTGCACGAGGACCGCGACCGCGAACGGGCCGTCGCCGTCGGGCACGAGCAGATCGCCGAACTGGTGGAAATGGGATCCGTAGCGGTGGCGCATACAATGCCCCGCAGCATGGCGCAGGCGCCGAAGACGTGGATCCTGACGGGCTCGCCCGAGAACTTCGCCGCCACGCGCGAGCGCGGCTTCCGCCTCATCGGGATGAAGGAGCGCCGCCGCAACCAGGCGCTCGCGATGGCCCCGGGCGACCGGATCGTCTTCTACCTGACCCAGGTCGGGCGCTTCGCGGGCAGCGCGCTGATCACCGGCGAGCTGTTCGAGGACCGCACGCCCGTCTGGCCCGGCAAACCGGGCAACCCGGACAGCTATCCGTGGCGCTTCCCGACCGAGCCCGAGGTCGTCCTCGACGACGGCGACCAGGTGCCCGCCGAGTCGCTCAAGGACGAGCTGGAGCACGTCCGCAAGTGGCCGCCCGAGCACTGGCGGCTCGCCTTCCAGGGCCAGCTGCGCACGGTCTCGGACGCCGACGCCGAGCTGCTCCTCGACCGCCTGCGCGCGGCAGCCGGCGTCCCCGCATGAGCGGCGCACCGGGCCCGGACGAGCCCCCGCCCACTCGCCGCCGGCCGCGCCAGGAGCCCCAGCGGGGCCGCGCCCACCAGACCGCGCGCGGCGTCGGCTCGGCCTGGCGCGCGCTGACCGCCGACCAGAAGCTCGCCGCGATCGCCGCGGTCGCGCTGCTGCTGTCGATGCTCCTGCCCTGGTACCAGGAGACGGGCAACGCGCTCGTGAACAACCGCCTGGCCCCGATCGACAACTCGAAGAACGCCTTCCAGGTCTACTCGTTCGTCGAGGCGGCGGTGTTCGTCGTCTCGGCCGGCGTCCTCGCCCTGCTCTACGCCCGCGGCCACCAGCGCGCCTTCCACCTCCCGGGCGGCGACGGCGCCGTGATCATGGCCGCCGGCTTCTGGGTGATGTTCCTCGTCTTCTACCGCCAGCTCGACAAGCCTGAGGGCCGCCACGAGGGCCCGATCAACACCTCGATCGGCGTCGAGTGGGGCATCTTCGTCGCGTTCCTGCTCGGCGCGCTGCTCGCCTTCGCGGGCTTCCGCATCCGCCAGTCCCACGTGCCCGAGCCGGGCCCGGGCGACACGCCCCCGCCCCCGGCGCCGGAGCGCGAGCGCCGCGATCGCTCCTCGTGGCTCGACGAGGACGACGACGAGCCGACGACGACGCACGCACCGCGCACCGAGCGGACGACCGTCGCCCAGCCGCCGCGGCCGCGCCGCACGAGCGGCGAGGGACCGGCCGTCGACGCCGATCTCGACGTCGACGAGCCCGCCGAGTACCGCCCGCCGCCGCGCAAGCGCTGACGGCGCGAGATTCACCGCAAGTCTTCGCCCGCGGCTGCGTTCAGGCGAGTACGCGAGGCCGGCTTCACGTCCGGTTCGCCCGCCGGGCGCTGCCACGAGCGTCCGGCACAAACGGTTGACGGTTCAACTGCCGCGCCGGGGCCCGACCCCACCGGTGCGGCACGGGGCCCGCGTCGTCGCCCTCAGACGACGCGGGCCCCACCGTCACCCAACGACTCGCCGCGCGGCTCCCGGCGTTCCGCACACTCGCCGCGTCAGGCGAGCGCTCGCGGACGGCGCGGTGAGCGGGGGTGCGGGGCGAAGCGCCGCCGGCCGGACGCGGGGCGCTGGGGCATGGCGAGCGGCGAGCGGGGCGAGAACCAGACGCCCAGCGTCCGGAATCCGGCCCACGCCTGTGTCCGGCCCGCGCCCCGTCAGGACGAGGAGCGCGCGATGTTCAGCACCAGCGGCAGCAGGAACGTCGCGAGGAAGATCAGTCCGAGCCCGGTCGCCACGAGCGTCCGCGAGCGGACCACGTGACCGGCCAGCGCCACGAGGAACCCGACGCCCATCATCACCACGAACGGCGTCGGATTCGCACCGAACTCGGGGCTCGGGTCGTACACGAACGCCGCGAGAGCCGGAGCACCCACGGCGCGGTTCCTATCATTCGCCGTCCATGGCCGCCTCACCCCAGACCATCGACGACGTCGCCGCGGGCCTGCGCTCCGTCGGCTATCTCCCCGGCGAGTCGACCGCGCTCGTCGCCTTCCTCGCCGCGAAGCTCGGCAAGCCGATCCTCGTCGAGGGCCCGGCGGGCGTCGGCAAGACCGAGCTCGCCCGGGCGCTCTCGACCTATCTCGACCGCCGCCTCGTGCGCCTGCAGTGCTACGAGGGCCTCGACGAGGCCAAGGCGCTGTACGAATGGAACTACCGCAAGCAGCTGCTGCGCATCCAGGCCGAGGCCGAGGGCGCGGGCTGGCAGGAGGTCCAGGACGACATCTTCGGCGAGGAGTTCCTGCTCGCGCGCCCGCTCATGAGCGCGATCGCCTCGCCCGAGCCGGTCGTCCTGCTGATCGACGAGATCGACAAGACCGACCAGGAGTTCGAGGCGATGCTGCTCGAGCTGCTCTCGGACTTCCAGATCTCGATCCCGGAGCTCGGCCGGTTCGAGGCGCGCACCCGGCCGATCGTGCTGCTGACCTCGAACAACACGCGTGAGCTCACCGAGGCGCTCAAGCGCCGCTGCCTGTACCTCTGGCTCGACTACCCGGAGCTCGAGCACGAGCTCGCGATCGTCAAGCTCCACACCCCCGACCTCGACGACGCGATCGCCCGCAAGCTCGTCGAGGTCATCGCCATGGTCCGCGAGCTCGACCTCAAGAAGCCGCCGTCGATCGCGGAGTCGGTCGACTGGGCGCGGGCGCTGCTGCTCCTCGGCGCCGACGACATCGACAACGAGACCTTCACCCAGACGCTGTCGATCATCGTCAAGCACCGCACCGATCTCGACGTGGTCGCCGAGCGCGTCGGCATGAAGCTCCCGGTCCGTGCCACGTCCGCCGGCCAGCCGTAGGGCCGCGCTCTACGGCGCGACCGCGCCGGAGCACGCCCCGCCCGGCCTCGCCGCGCACCTGCTGCAGTTCGGCGAGGAGCTGCGCGGCGAGGGGGTCGCCGTCGGCACGAGCGAGCTGCTCGACGCCTTCGAGGTCCTGCGCGAGGTCCCGTGGACCACGCTCGCCGACTTCCGCGAGGGGCTGGCGGCCACGCTGGCGAAGTCGCAGGAGGACCGCCGCATCTTCGACCTCGTCTTCGACCGCTTCTTCTTCCGCGCGGCCGAGCTCGCGGCGGTCCGCGAGGGGATCGGCGAGGGCGGCGGGATCGACGCCACCGGGGCCGAGCTGAACCTCGAGACCCTGCGCCAGGAGATCGCCCGCGCGATGCGCGAGGGCGCCGAGGGCCGGATGCGCGACCTCGCCCGCCTGGCCATCGCCGCCTTCGGCCGCCAGGGCGAGGGCTCGGGCGTCATCGGCGTCGACGTGCAGCGCATCCGCCGCTCGCTCGGGCTGCGCGCCGAGGCCCAGCCCGACCTGCCGCCCGAAGACCCGCGCCGCGACGGCCTTCCCCGCGACGCGATCCGCCGCTTCGAGGCGCTCCTGCGCCAGGAGCTCGAGCGCGCGCAGATCGAGCGGACGGAGTCGCTGCCGCCGGCGCGGCCCCTCAACGAGCTCGACCGCGCCCTGCCGAGCGGGCCGCTGCAGGACCTCGCCGCCGTCCACCGTGTCGTCGCCCAGCTCAAGCGCCGCCTGAAGACCCAGGGCCAGGAGAGCCGCGGGCGCAAGCGCCACGCGCACGTCGACGTGCGCCGGACCATGCGCGCGTCGCTCGAGACCGGCGGCGTCCCCGTCGTCCTCAAGTACAAGCCCGTCCGCCCGCGGCGGCCGGAGATCTACGTGCTCTGCGACGTCTCGACGTCGGTCACGAGCGCGAGCGTGTTCTTCCTCTCGGTCCTCCACGCCCTCCATGACTCGTTCCGCAAGATGCGCTCGTTCGTGTTCATCGAGCGCATCAGCGAGGTGACCGACGTCTTCGAGCGCGAGCGTGACTTCAAGGCGGTCAGCGACGCGATCGGCAAGGACGCGGGCGTCGCGGACATCAGCGGCTACACCGACTACGGCCGCGTGTGGAACGAGTTCGCCCAGCTCGTCGAGGACGACCTCCACCCCCGCGCGACGGTCATCGTGCTCGGCGACGCCCGCACGAACGGCCGCGACCCGCGGGCCGACATCTTCGCGACCGTCGCCGCGCGCGCCGGCCGGACGTTCTGGCTGAACCCCGAGCCGCGGCTGTACTGGAACTACGGCGACAGCGTGATCGCGGCCTACGAGCGCTACTGCGAGGCGTTCGAGTGCTGGACGACGGGCCAGCTCGAGGACTTCGTGAAGGCGCTGACGAGGCCGGTCTCGGCGCGCTGAGCCGGCGGCAGCGGCGCGCCGCAGCGCGGGCACGGCTCCTGCGTCGACCAGCGCGCCGCGCTGTAGGCGGAGACGTGGCACGAGGGGCAGATGACGTACGGCATCAGGACCGGAGCCTCCATCGACTGCGACGAGCGCTGTGAGACAAAGGTCACGCAAGCGCGTTGGCGATCGAACATGCGCAAGAGCTTGGAAGCGAACGGGATGCGTTGAGCGGTTGGTTCGGCGCGATGAACGGCCGGAGCGGTACCCTTGCGGCCACGACGTTGACCACAGGGGGGCTGGCGGAGGCCGGCTGAGATAGCGCCCACGAACCCTGGCGCTGACCCTTCGAACCTGTGGGGTAATGCCCGCGGAGGGAGCGATGCAGACGAGGCTCGAGGCTCCCGCACAGGAGCCTCGAAACGTTCTGGGACCCGATGGCGAGATCCGGCTCGCCGGCGTCAGCCGGGCCTTCGCGCGCCGCCACGCGGCGCCGGTGCCCGCGCTCGCCGACGTGACCCTGACCGTCGCCGCCGGGGAGACCGTCGTCGTCGTCGGCCCGAGCGGCTGCGGCAAGACCACGCTGCTCGAGCTCGTCTGCGGTCTGCAGTCGCCGGACACCGGCACGGTGCGGTCCGCCCCCGCGGTCCTCATGCCCCAGCGCGACCTCCTGCTGCCGTGGATGACCGCGATCGACAACGCCGCGCTCGCGCTCCGGGTCGGCGGGGCGAGCCCGCGGCAGGCGCGCGAGCGCGCGCACCCGCTGTTCGCCGCCTTCGGCCTGGAGGGCTTCGAGCGCGCCCGCCCGTACGAGCTGTCGGGCGGCATGCGCCAGCGCGTCGCGTTCCTGCGCACGCTGCTCTCCGGCAAGCCCGTGCTCTGCCTCGACGAGCCGTTCGGCGCCCTCGACGCGCTCACCCGCCGCGAGATGCAGGAGTGGCTGGCGGGCGCCCTCGGCCGCGAGCCCCGGACGGTCCTGCTCGTCACCCACGACGTCGAGGAGGCGGCGCTGCTCGCCGACCGGATCGTCGTGCTCTCGCCGCGGCCGGGGCGCGTCGTCGCGGAGCTTCCGGTCGGCCTCGAGCGCCCGCGCTCGGCCACCGACCCCGCGCTCGTCGCCCTGCGCGAGCGCGCGCTGGAGGCGTTGCGGGCATGAGGGACGTGAACACCCGCGTCGTGCTCCCCGCGCTGCTCGTGCTCGCGCTGCTGGCGATCTGGCAGCTGTACGCGCGCAGCGGCGCGGTCGACGCCTTCATCCTCCCCGCCCCGACCGACGTCGCCGACGCGCTGTGGCGCGACCGCGGCCTGCTCTGGGACAACCTGCTCGTCACCGCGCAGGAGGTCGGCCTCGGCGTGCTCGCCGCGCTCGTGCTCGGCTTCGGCCTGGCCGTCGCCCTGCACTTCTCGGCCGTCCTGCGCCGCGGCACCTATCCGCTGCTCGTCGCCTCGCAGGCCGTGCCGATCGTGATCATCGCGCCGCTGCTCGTCGTCTGGTTCGGCTTCGGGATCGTCCCGAAGCTCGCGATCATCGCGCTCGTCTGCTTCTTCCCGGTCGTCGTCACGACGCTCGACGCGCTGGGCAGCGTCGACCCCGACCAGATCAAGCTCCTGCGCACGCTGGACGCCTCGCGCTGGCAGGCCTTCCGCTACGCCGAGCTGCCGGCCGCCCTGCCGGCGGCGCTGAGCGGGGCGAAGATCGCCGTGGCCGTCGCGGTCATCGGCGCCGTCTTCGCCGAGTACGCCGGCTCGAGCTCCGGGCTCGGCCACCTCATGCTCCAGGCGATCCCGCAGCTCGAGACGCCGCGCGCGTACGCCGCCGTGGTCCTGCTCGCCGCGTTCGCCGTCGCCCTCTTCTCCGCCCTCGCGCTGGCCGAACGCCGGCTCGTGCCGTGGGCCAACCGCCGACCGGAAGGACCCCGCGCATGACGCTGATCCGTCGCCTGACCTGCGCCCTGCTCGTCGCCGCCTGCGCGGTGACGGTCGCCGCGTGCGGCGAGAAGACCGAGTCCACGGGCGCGCCGAAGCGCGAGTCCGTGCGCGTGATGCTCGACTTCTTCCCGAACGCCGACCACGCCGGCCTGTATGCCGCGCAGGGCACCGGGGCGTTCCGGAAGGCCGGGCTCGACGTGGCGCTGCAGGCGCCCTCGGATCCGTCGGCGCCGCTCAAGCTGCTGGCGGCCGGGAAGGTCGACCTGGCGATCTCCTACGAGCCCGAGCTGCTCCTCGCCCGCGACAAGGGCCAGCAGCTCGTCGCGGTCGGCGCGCTCGTGCAGAAGCCGCTGACGTCGGTCATGTCGATCGGCCGCAAGGCGATCTCCGACCCCAAGCAGCTCGCGGGCAAGACGGTCGGCACCGCGGGCATCCCGTACCAGTCGGCCTATCTGAAGGCGATCCTCGGCCAGGCCGGCGTCGACCCCGCGCGGGTCAAGGAGGTCAACGTCGGCTTCAACCTCGTCCCGGCGATGCTCTCGGGCCGGGTCGACGCGACGCTCGGCGCCTTCTGGAACTACGAGGGCGTGCAGCTCGCCCAGCAGCGCAAGCGGCCGAAGATCATCCGCATGGAGAAGGCGGGCGTCCCGACCTACAACGAGCTCGTGATCGTCGCCCGCCAGGACGAGCTCGACACCGAGGGCGGCGCGAAGGTCCGCCGGTTCCTGCGTGCCCTCGCCCAGGGCATGAAGGCGCTCAAGCAGGACCCGGCCACCGGGATCGACCCGCTGCTGCGCGCCAACCGCGACCTCGACCGCCGCCTGCAGGAGGCCAGCGTCAAGGCGACGATGCCGGTCTTCTTCCCCGCCGACACCTCCAAGCCGTTCGGGTACATGGCGCCCGGCGAGTGGGCCGCCTACGGCGACTGGATGGCGCGCAACCGGCTGCTGCGCAACCCGCCCGACGCGGCCCGCGCCCTGACCGACGAGTTCCTGCCGGGCCAGGGCATATAGGCCGCGGCGTAGTCCGAGGCGCGCGCGGCGCGCGACGCGTGCATCGCCGCCAGGCCGCCCCAGCCCTCGTAGGGCGCGAAGAACGCCCGGACCTCGTCCTCGGTCGCCCGCGCGTGCGGGTTGCCCGTCTGCAGCCGCGCGACGAGCTTGATGAGGTTGAGGTCGCCGGCCGGGACGAGGTCGTGGCGGCCCTGGCCGTGGAGGCCGAGCATCTCGATCGTCCAGCGGCCGATGCCGGGGATCGCGCGCAGCCGCCGCCAGCCGTGCTCGTGGTCGGCGGCGAACAGGTCCGCCCGGCCCGACGCGACCTCCCGCGCCGCGCGCCGCAGCGCGATCGCCCGGCCCGCCGACAGGTCGAAGCTCTGCAGCAGCGCGGGCGCCGTGCCGGCGAGGGTCGCGGCCGCCGGCAGGTCGCGCAGGCCGGTGGTCGTGCAGCGGCGGCCGAGGCGGAAGACGATCCGGCGCTGGATCTCGACCGCCCGTGAGAACTCGATGAGCTGCTCGGTGATCGCCCACGCGAGCGCCTCGAACGGGTCCGGGCGGCGGAGGATCCGCAGCCACGGGCTGCGGCGCACGGACGGCCCGATGAGCGGGTCGCGCCGGAAGCGGTCGTGGAAGGCGCGCAGGTCGTCGTCGACCCCGAGCGCGAAGCGCATCCGCCCGATCGCCTCCTCCGCCGTGGCGCGGTCGTCCGCGCGGGCGCCGAAGAGGACCTCGTCGGCGCCGACCTGCGCGACGCGCACGACCGCACGCTCCGCGTCGACGTGGACGAGGCGTTCGAGGACCCGGCCGTTGCGGCGCAGGACGCCGTCGGGCGCCCCGCCGGGGAGACGGAACACCCAGCGCGGACGGACGGTCTGGCGGACCTCGGGCATCGGCCGCCGGATGCTATGCCCGCCGGCCGACGACGCCCACGGCGTTCCCGCTCGTTGCGGGAAGCGCGTGCGCCGCGCAGTCCGTGTGTCAGCGGCCCGGGAGCGCCACGCCGGCCGGCACCGCGGGGCGCGCGACGAACCGCGCGCGCGGGTAGTCGGCGGCCGCGGCGCGGGCGGCGGCGACGGCCCGCGGCCCGACCACGACGACGCGTGCGACGCGCTTCTGGGCGGCGAAGTAGCGGACGTCGGTGGCGGCGTCGGTGGCGGTGCGCGGGACGCGGACGGTGACGTCGGCGCCGCCGCCGCGCTCGATGGCGGCGGCCGCGGCGCGGGCGCGGCTCAGGGCGAGGTCGGGCCGCGCGCCGGCGTCGACGACGAGCGCGACGCGCGGCGGGGCGGACGAGGTCGAGGGCCCGGCGAGGCCGCCGGTCAGCGCGCCGAGGAGGATCAGCCAGGCGACGGCCGCGCCGGCGAGGGCGGCGAGGAGCGGGTCACCGCGGCGCAGGCGCCGCGGACGGCGGAGCGGGAAAGGTGCGGTCGGTGTCGTCATACGTAACACTCATCATACGTATGACGGGCCGTCTGTCAATCGGGCCCGCCCCCGGATTCCCGGTACGGCCGCCCACCCGCGCCGCCTCGCGCTGGCCCCCGTGGTGAGATTCGGGGATCGCACGCGCCGCCGACAGCCGGGTCACGAGCGTCGACGTCGCGCGCCGCGCGGGCGTCTCGCAGTCGACCGTCTCGCTCGTGATGTCGGGCAAGGCGCAGGGCCGCGTGTCGCCCGAGACCGAGAAGACCGTCCGCCGCGCGGCGGCGGAGCTCGGCTACCGCCCCAACGCGGCCGCCCGCGCCCTGCGCACCGGCGCCGCGCGGACCGTCGCCCTCATCGTCCCCGACGTGACCAACCCGTTCTTCGGCGGGGTCATGCGCGGCGCGCAGGCCGCGGCGTGGACGGCCGGCTTCGCCGTCGCGCTCGTCGACACGGCCAACGACCCGACCTGGGAGCTCGGCTCCTACGAGGCGCTGCGCGGCCAGCCGATCGACGGCTACCTCGTCTTCGGCATCGACCCGCCCCGGCGCCGGCGCGGCGAGCGCGGCGGGCGGATCGTCCTGATGGAGGACGAGTCGCCCGGGTACCCGGCGGTCCGGCTGGACAGCGGCGCCGGCACCGACGCGGTCATGGCGCACCTCCTCGGCCTCGGCCACCGCCGCATCGGGCGTATCGCGGCGCCGTTCGCGCGCCGCGCCTTCGGCGACCGCGAGGAGCGCTGGCGCGCGGCGCTCACGGACGCGGGCCTCGACCCGGACGCGATGCCGCACGCCCGCAGCGAGATCAACTTCGACGCCGCGGCCGCGGCCGCCGTGTCGCTCCTCGACGCCCCCGACCCGCCGACGGCGATCTTCTGCGACGACGACATCCTCGCCGGCGGCGTGTACCTCGCCGTCCGCGAGCTCGACCGGCGGATCCCGGGCGACGTGTCCGTCGTCGGCTTCGACGACCTCGCGTTCACCCGCCTCCTCGACCCGCCGCTGACGACGGTGACGGCCGACGCGGCCGGCCTCGGCGCCCGGGCGCTGGAGACCCTGCTGGCCCACATGGCGGGCGAGCGCGTCGCGCCGGTGCAGATGCTCCCGGTCACGCTGACGGTCCGCGGCTCGACGGCGCCGCCGGCGTGAGCCGCCCGGGCTAGACCGCCGGGACGGCGAAGCGCCGCACGGCGAAGCGCGAGGCGCAGATGCAGTGCATGGCGAGCAGGGCGCCGAGGAGGATCAGGACGTCGCCGACGCTGAAGACGTTGCTGATCGGGAACGAGCTCGGGACCCAGAAGACGTCGCCCAGGAACTGCAGGTGCGGGTGGCTGACCGCGCCGGAGTTCGTGAAGCCGGCCGGGTCGAGCGTGAAGCCCGCCTTCTCGAGCGCGTTCGGCGCGGCCGGCATGACCCCGCCGTTGGCGGCGATCGCCGTGAAGTTCAGCATCCCGCCGAGCGCGACCAGCCACACCCACGGGATGCGGCGGTTGGCGACGACGAAGAGCGCGGCGACGACGTAGGTCCCGATGTGGACCGTCGTGTGGAGCGCCTCCGAGCCCACCTTCGGGAACACGGAGACGATCAGGACCTGGCCGGCGATGGCGGCGACGAGCAGGCCGGGCGCGCGGAACGTGAGCGACGCGAGCTGGCCGAGACGGCCGCCGGCGAGCGGGACGCTGGCGACGCAGGCGAGAAACAGCAGACCGATGAGCACGGCCCGGTGATCGGTACGCGCGGGCGGATCTTGAGCGCCCGCGGGAGCGCGCTCGCGCGCGCGGGAACGCACCGCGCGGCCGGCGGCGGCAACCACATCGGTGGGGAGGCCGCAACCGAACGAGTGTCTACGTCGCAGCGGCTGACCGTAAAGGCCCGCCCCCAGATGCCGATCAAGAGGCCGTGGGTCCGCCGGGGGGGCGGACCCGGAACAGACAAGGAGTCTTCGAATGAAGCACAAGCTCTTCCGCCTCGGCCTCACGGTCGCCATGCTCGCCGTGCTCGTCGAGTCGCTCGGCGCGCCCATGAAGTGGGGCTGATCCCAGCCACATTTTCGAGGATTCGGGAATGAAGGCTCGCCTTTACCGCCTCGCGACCGCCGCTACGACCCTCGCCCTTCTGGTGCAGGTGCTCGACGCGGGACGGAAGTGGGGCTGACCAACGACCCGCCGAGGGCGCTCCGCTTGTAGGGGCGCCCTCGGCCTTTGTTGTCACTCCCCGGCCCCCCCCCCGGCCCCACCAACTGAAACTTGTCCCTCACGTTCCCCAAGATCCGCCGAGAGACCGCCGCGCAGATCTACATCGGCGCGGTCATCGCCTCGGGGTTCGCCATCCTGATCCTGCTCTGCGCGTTCGAGGGACCGCGGATCTTCGACCACTTCGAGCTGTCCGCGGCGATCTTCGCCGTCGCCGTCATCGTCGGCGAGGTGCTGCCCGTCAAGCTCGGCCGCGGCGAGGGCGAGCTCGTCCCGTCGACGACCTTCTCCTTCGGGCTCCTGCTCTTCGCCGGCATCGGCGCCGCCGCGCTGACCCAGGTCGTCGCCAGCACGCTCGCCGACCGCATCCACCGCAAGCGCCTCGTGCACTGGGCCTTCAACATCGGCCAGTACATGCTGACCATCGGGGTCAGCGGGGCCGTCTTCCAGCTCCTCGCCGACCCGCCGCGCGACGGCGACTTCGGCTTCTGGCAGCTCGTCGCCGCGCTCGTCGCGGCCGGCGTGTACTTCGTCGTCAACACGGGCGCGGTCTCGACCGTCATCGCGCTCACGTCCGGCTCGCGCATCCGGGACGAGTTCTCCAGCGAGCTCATGCGCCAGACCGCCAACGAGGGCGTCCTGCTCGGCCTCGCGCCGCTCGCGGTCCTGGCCGTCAACTCCTCGGTGGCGATGGTGCCGCTGCTCGCGCTCCCGCTGCTCGCGGTGCAGCGCGCCGGCACGCACGCGATGGCCAGCCGCCGGCTCGCGCTGACCGACGCGCTCACCGGCCTGCCCAACCGCGTCATGTTCGCCGACGAGGCGCGCCGCGCGATCGCCGCCGCCGAGCGCAGCGACACGTCCATCGTGGTCATGCTCATCGACCTCGACCGCTTCAAGGACATCAACGACACCCTCGGCCACCACTACGGCGACGAGGTCCTGCGCCAGATGTCGCTGCGGCTGACAGAGCTGCTCGACCCGCGCGACACGGTCGCCCGGCTCGGCGGCGACGAGTTCGCCGTCCTGCTGCGCTCCACGCGCTCGGCCGACCAGGGCATGGCCGTCGCCTACCAGATCCGCCGCGCGCTGGCCGAGCCGTTCGACGCCGAGGGCGTCAGCATCGAGCTCGGCGGCAGCGTCGGCGTCGCGGTCCACCCCGAGGACGGCGCCGACGTCGAGACGCTCATGCAGCGCGCCGACGTCGCGATGTACCAGGCCAAGGAGGGCGCCACCGGCGTCGAGCGCTACTCGGTCGCGCAGGACGACTCGAGCCTCGCCCGCCTCGCCCTCGCCGCCGACCTGCGCCGCGCGCTCGAGAACAGCGAGTTCGTGCCCTACTTCCAGCCGAAGATCGACCTGCGCGACGGCCGGGTCGTCGGCGCGGAGGCGCTGCTGCGCTGGAACCACCCGACGCAGGCGAGCGTCTCGCCCGACGTCTTCATCCCGCTCGCGGAGCAGACCGGCCTCATCGTGCCGGTCACGCTGCAGGTGATCTCGGCCGCGATCCGCGAGTGCAGCCTCTGGCGCGCCCGCGGCCGTGGCGACCTGTCCGTCGCGGTCAACCTCTCCGCGCGCGTCCTCGTCGACCCGATGCTCCCGGCCCACGTCGAGGAGCTGTGCCGCTGCTGGGACCTGCCGACCCGCGCGCTCGTGCTCGAGATCACCGAGAGCATGATCGTCGACGACCCGGCCCGGACCCTGCCGATCGTCGAGCGCCTCGCCGACCTCGGCGTCCGCCTGTCGATCGACGACTTCGGCACCGGCTACTCGTCGCTCGAGTACATGAAGGTGCTGCCGGTCGCCGAGATGAAGATCGACCGCAGCTTCGTCGCCGGCATGGGCAGCGATCCCCGGGACGCCGCGATCGTCCGCCACTCGATCGACCTCGGCCGGAGCCTCGGCCTGCGGGTCGTCGCCGAGGGCGTCGAGTCCGCCGAGGACCACGCGGTCCTGGCCGGCATGGGCTGCGACCACGCGCAGGGCTTCTACTACTCGCGGCCGGTTCCGGCCGCGGACTTCGAGGCGTGGGTCGTCGAGACCCAGAAGCGCCAGGCGGCCGGTGGCGAGATCGTCGCGCTGGCCGACGCGCGGCGCGTCGCCTGAGGCTGCCCCGCGGCAGGGAAGGAGCATCCCTGGAAGGAGGGACCGCCCCCCGGCGTCCCTCCCCCCTGGGTGCTTCCATGCATAGCTCGGAAAGCCACCTCCAAGCCGTCTCCCCGGCACCGTGCCGGGATGAGAGAAGCCTTCCAGTCCCCGGAATCCGGGGCGAGGGCGTATTCCGCAGGTCGATTAAGACCTTGGTCGTAGTCCGTCCGGGACTCGGGTCGTGGCGCGTAGACGCTCGTGCGGGGTTGCGTGGGAGCGGCGTTCTGCTCCGCGCCGCCCCGCGTCAGTCCCGGGGACCGAGCAGGTGCACGTCGACGAGGAACGAGCGCGACGCGATGATCGGCGCCATCGCGCGCTGCGAGCGGCGCCGGGCGCGGCGCACCTTGTGCGCGCGGGCCAGGGCGACCGTCGCGATGCCCGCGGCGAACGACGTCGCGGCGACCGCGGCGGCCTGGCGGACCACCACCTGACCGGCTGCGCGCTGCGGCTCGATCGCCCCCGCGGGGCTCAGGACCGGGACCGCGTCGACCTCCTCGACCTCGGCGGCGGCGGGGTCGAGGCGTGCGTCGTCTTGAGGAGGATGCTCCATCGCCGCGCGATTCTACTCGCGCGTCCGGATCACCCCGCGAGGAGGTCGCGCTCGTAGACGCGATAACGCTTGACGAGGCGGCCGTTCATGGCCTCCATCCCGCGGTTCATCGCGCGGTTGGTCTCGAGGATCCAGCCCATCTCGCCCCACTTGATCCTCGAGCGGGCGGACTCGTCGAAATGCTCGACGTAGAGCCCGGCCGCGACGCCCGTGTGCTGGTACTCGGGCTTCACGCCCGAGGAACCCGACGCGGACGCGGTCGACGATCTGCTTGCGCCGCAGGTAGTGCCACCAGCCGAACGGCAGCACGCGCCCGTTCATCTTCCGCAGGACCTGGTTGATGTCGGGCACGCTGATCGCCATCGCGACCGTCTCGCCCTCGCGTTCGGCGACCATGAACCATGGCTTGTCGAAGACCAGCCGTAGCTCGCCGGCGTAGAAGTCGAGGTCCTCCTTCGAGTAGGGGACGAACCCCCAGTTCTCGCGCCACGCGGAGTTGTAGACGTCGGCGAAGCGGTCCATCTCCTGCCGCAGCCGCCAGAAGGACATCTTGCGGATCCGCACGCCGTGCTTGGGCTCGAGGTCGCGCGGCGAGGTCGAAGAGGATCGGGCGCATCTTCTCGCGGTCGGAGATCTCGAGCTCCCACATGAAGAGGTCCATCGCCTTCGCCATCCCGGCCTCCTCGAGCCGGCGCGCGTAGTACGGCGGATGCCACGGCTGCTTGATGAGCGGCTCGCGCTCGAAGCCCTCGACGAGGACGCCGGCCTCGTCGTTCATCGTGAAGTCCATGGGGCCGATCATGCGGTCGCGGCCCCGCGCCCGCAGCCAGCCGGCGGCCGTGTCGAGCAGGGCGGCGAGCGCCTCGGGGTCGTCCTCGACCTCGAGGAACCCGAACATGCCCCACGCGTTGCCGTGGAAGGCGTTGAACGCGTGGTCGACCTGGGCGGTGACCCGGCCGACCACGCGCCCCGCCCGGCGGGCGAGGAAATAGCGCGCCTCGCCGTGCTTGAAGAACGCGTTCTGGCGCCGGCTCAGGAAGGCGTGCCGCTCGATGCGCAGCGGGGGGACCCACTGCGGAGAGGTAGAGTGGAGCCGGAAGGGAAGCTCGATGAACTCCCGCAGGTCGGCCCGCGACCGGACGGGACTCACTTCCACGGACACGGCGCGGCACCCTACATGGCAGGCACCCAGATCGACGTCTTCGCCAAGGTGCGCGGACACGAGCGCGCGGAGCAGTTGCGCGCCGCCCGCGAGGCCGACGTGCTGCCCTACTTCCGCGTTCTCGAGGGCCCGGCGCGGCCCGTCGTCGAGATGGAGGGCGCCGAGCGGATCATGCTCGGCTCGAACAACTACCTCGGGCTCACGGGCGACGAGCGCGTCATCCAGGGCGCGCGCGACGCGCTCGACCGGTTCGGCACCGGCCTGACCGGCTCGCGCCTGCTCAACGGCACGACGCCGCTGCACCTCGAGCTCGAGGCCGAGATCGCCCAGTGGATGGGCACCGACGACGCGATCGTCTTCACGACCGGCCACCAGGCCAACGTCGGGACGCTCGGGACGATCCTCGCGCCCGGCGACACGGTGGTCGCCGACTCGGGCGACCACGCCTCGATCCTCGACGGCTGCCTGCTCTCGCGCGCGAAGCTGCGCCCCTTCCGCCACAACCGGATGGACAAGCTCGAGCGCGCGCTCGAGAAGGCGGCCGGCGACAGCGGCGGCATCCTCGTGGTCGTCGACGGGGTGTTCTCGATGGAGGGCGACATCGCCGCGCTGCCGGCGATCTGCGACCTGTGCGAGCGCTTCGGCGCGCGGCTCATGGTCGACGAGGCCCACGCGGCCGGCGTGCTCGGCGCGCGCGGCGCGGGGACCGCGGAGCTGCTCGGCGTCGAGGACCGCGTCGACCTGCGCATGGGCACGTTCTCGAAGTCGCTGGCGAGCTGCGGCGGGTTCATCGCGGGCTCGGCCGAGGTCGTCGAGTTCCTGCGCATCCAGTCGCGGGCGTTCCTCTTCACCGCCTCGTCGGTGCCGGCCGCCGTCGGCGCCGCGCTCGCGGCGCTGCGGATCGTCCGCACGGACGAGGGCCGCGAGCTGATGGGCCGCGTGCTCGACAACGCGCGCTACCTGCGCGACGGCCTCGAGGCGCGCGGGTTCGCGGTGGTCGCGCCGCAGCCGCTTCCGGAGGGGGGCGACGTCGTGACGCCGATCGTCCCGGTGCTGGTCGGCGACGACTGGAAGGCCGTCTTCCTCTGGCGTGCGCTCTACGACGCCGGCGTGTTCGTCAACACCGCGCTGCATCCCGCCGTCCCGCCGGGCGGCGCGCTCCTGCGCACGAGCGTGATGGCCACGCACGACCGCGCCACGCTCGACCGCGCGCTCGCCGCGTTCGCGTCCGTCAAGGACGCCTTCGAGGCCGAGCACGGGGCGCTGCCGGGCCCCGGCGCCCACTGAGCGCGGCCTCCTCGCGCGGGTCCGTCCGGCGCGCCTGTGAGGCTGCTCGCCGCCCTGCTCGTGACGGTCGGACGAGGCCGATTCTGGCGCCCACGCCTTGTCCGTTCCCTCACAAATGCCGTGGGAAAGAAAAAAGGCGCTCTGAGCGGATGTTGCGGGCGTTCACACGTTGACCCCCCGTCGGCGTCTGGCGTAGCTTCCGCGCCGCGTCGGCGAGACGCGTGGGGAGAGGCCCGGACAGGGTTCGACTAGGGTCATCGGGAGACGTCGGACCCGCCGTCGTCCTGGCCTCGATGAGGGCCCTACGGCCGTGCTCGCTGCATGCACGCATGGACCACACGAGGAGCATCCCCCTTTGAGGGAAGGGGGACGCAGGGAGGACCCCGATGCACGCAGAAGCGAGGACATCCCCTGGGCCGCAACGCCTCCAGGATGGGCCCCAGCATCTCCAGGCCCTTGAGCGCGCGAACGCCGTCAGGCTCGCGCGCGCCGAACTGAAGCGCAGGGTGGCGGATGGGGGTGTCAGCGCCGCAGAAGTGATCCTCCGCTCGCCGTGGGAGGCCGAGTCCATGACGCGTCTCGGACCTGCTCACGAGCCAGCGGCGGTGGGGCAGCACCCGCTGCCGGAAGTTCCTACAGTGCCTCCGGATCTCGGAGAACAAGCCGATCGGCTCGCTCACCGAGCGCCAGCGTCATGCCCTCGCACAGCTCTTGTGCGACGGCGAGCGGACGTCCCGTGAAGCCGACGCGGCCGATGAACGCGCGGACGGGCTACGCCCCGTTCTCGCGGGCGTCGCGTAGCGACTCCACGGAGGGCTGATCGACGCGGCGACGCGTTCCCCGCCGCGCCGGTCAGCCCGCCGGAGTCGCGATCTCGACGACGTGGCCGTCGGGGTCGCGCAGGTAGATCGACCGCAGGCCGCCGCGCTCGAAGACGTCCGTGCACTCGACGCCGCGCTCGCGCAGGTAGCTCGCGCCACGCGTCGAGCTCGTCGGCCGAGCCGACCGCGAACGCGAAGTGGTGCGTCGAGCCGACGCCGACGCGGCCCGCCTCGAGGGCGGGGTACTCCATGAACGACACGAGCATGCCCGCGCCACCGGGCTCGCCGAACCAGAAATGGCGGGCGTCGGGGTCGTCGTCGTTGTGGCCCTCGCGCAGGAGCGCGAGGCCGAGGACGTCGCGGTAGAAGGCCGTCGTGCGCTCGAGGTCGGAGCAGACGCCCGTGACGTGGTGCAGGCCGGTCAGCCGCATCCGCCGGGCGTCCGGCTCGTCGGCCGCGCCCGCGCCGGGGTGCTCGGGCCCCGGGCCGGGCCCGGGATGCTCGGGGCCGCTCATACCCGGAACCCGATCCCGCCCGTCCGCCCGAGGAACGCGCGCCGCAGCGCGACGAACGCGAGCGCGAAGACGACGACGCCGACCGCGAGCAGGGCGACCTGCGGCAGGCCGGTCAGGAGGAAGAGCGGCACGACGATCACGACGGCGGCGGCCCCGGCCAGCAGGGCGGAGTGCGAGCGGAACCCGGCGAAGTGCTCGCGGATCGCGAGCTCGAGCCCGGCCAGCGAGGCGAGCGCGACGCCGCACGCGAGGAACGCCCCGCGCCGCGGGCCGTCGGTGACGACCCCGAGCACGATCAGCACGAGGGCGATCAGGACGCACAGCTCGACGAGCGGGAACGGCGACCACGGCGCCTTGGGCGCCTCGGCCATCCGCGCGCGGTGCGTGCGCGGCGCGGCGTGCGGCGCCGCCGCGCCGGACTGCGCCGGCACGGGCGCGACGGGTCCGGTCCTGCGCTTGCGGCTGCGGCGCCCCATGGGCGGGGAATGCTACGGGGCCGGTCGCGCTACGGGCAGCCCGAGGAGAGCTTGACCTGCCACCAGCCCATGAGCATCCCGAGCAGGCCGAGGCGCGGCCGGACCTCCCAGACGCCGCAGCGCCCCTCCCCCAGCTCGGCGCGCGTGACGCGCGCGAAGCGGTGGCGGCCGGGCGCGAGGCGCATCCGCTCGAGCCGCGCGCGGGCGCGCTCCTGGCGTGCTCGCCGCGGCGGTGGAGCTCGGCGCGGGCGGCGGCGAGCCGGGCCGCGAGCTCGTCGCGCGTGCGCTCGAGCTCGCCGAGGTCGAGGACGCGCGGGCCGGCGGAGATCGCGGCGCGGCCCGCGGCCGCGGCCGGGAGCGCGGGCGCCGACGCGGCGGCGTCGCCGTAGGGCAGGCACGCGATCAGCGTGTCCGAGAGCCGGCGTTCGAGGTCGGCGATCTGGCCGCGCAGCTGCGCCCGGGCGCGGGCGGCGCCGTCGGCGGGCGGCGCGCCGGGGAGCGGCCGCGCGGTGGACGCGGGGCGGACGTCGAGGTCGGCCATCGCCCGCCGGAGTCTACGCCGCGAGCGCCTCCGCGCAGGCCCAGATCGCCTCCTCGACGTGGATGCGCGGGACCCCGGCGACCGGCACGGCGAACACGCACAGGCGGCGGGTCTCGGGGACGGGGCCGTGGCCGCCGGCGACCGCCCCGAGGACGACGGCGACCGGGCCGCGGGCGTCGGCCACGACGAGCCGCCCCGCCGGAAGGTCCGCGGCGTCGGCGCCCCGGCCGAGGCGCTCGCCGGCGGCGGCCGGGCGCAGCGCGGGCGGCCCGTCGAGGCGGTCGGCGTCCAGGGCCCAGAGCGGCACGCCGGTCTCGAGCGCGCCGACGAGCAGCGCGTCCTCGACCCGGCCCCGGGGCCGCAGGCCGCCGTGCAGCAGGCGCTCGACGACGACCGCCTCGACCGGCGGGCGCACGACGTCGGGGTCGAGGCCGACGTGGCGCGAGAACGCGCGATAGGCGGCCGTCACCGGCTCGCGGCGCATCGTCACCGCGCGCGGCCCCGAAGCGGTCGGCCAGCGCCCGCAGGCGCTCGCGGACGCCGTCGGGCGTCCGCGCGCCGCCCGGGGCGGGAACCGCGGCGAACACGAGCCCGAGCCCGGGCAGCTCGCGCGCGAGCGCGGGGTCGACGCGGCCGTCGCGGACGTCGGGCGCCGCCGTCACGACCCCGGCGGGCGCCAGCCGCGGGCCCGGGCGGCGCGCTCGAGCGCCGCGAGCCGGCGGTCGAGCCCGGCGCGGTCGAGCGAGCCGATCGTCGTCGCCTCGACCCGCCCGCCGGGGAGGGCGTAGGTCAGCTGCGGGCAGACCGCGACGCCGTAGAGGTTGGCGAGGACGCCGTCGCGGTCGTAGGCGACCGGGAAGCCCCAGCGGCGGCGGCGGACGAGCGCGCGCAGCTCGCCGCGGTCGCCCTTGATCGAGACGGCCGCGAACTGCACGCCGGGGTGGGCGGCGCGGACGCGCTCGAGCGTGTCGAGCTCGGCGCGCGCAGCGCGCGCCGCGGGTCGCGAGGAAGGCGAGCACGACCGGCCCGCGCTCCCACAGGGCGCAGAGGTTGAGGATCCCGGCGCCGCGGACCTCGCACGCCGGCCGCCGCCCCGCCGCGCCCTGCCCCGAGCGCCGCGCGACGTTGACGTCGCCCCGGACGCCGCCGAGCGCGAGCGGCGCGGCGAACGGCGGCATCCGGTCGCCCGCGCGCACCCCGGTCGACCCGGGGCCGTCGCTGCGCAGGGTGTTCAGCGTGACGTAGGCGATCACGAGCACGAGCACGACCCCGACGAACCAGCCGTAGCGGCTCGCGCCGGGCGGCAGCCGCGGCTCGGGGGCGCCCGGGGCGGGCGGCGTGCTCACCCGGCCGGAGCGCGCTGGGCACGCGGCCGCCGCACGCGCGGGCGGCGCAGGCGGGGCCGCCGCAGGCGCGGCACGAGCGCCCGCAGCGGCTGGTCGCGCTCGGCGAGCAGGAGCACCGCGGGCAGGACGAGCATCACGCCGGCGAGCGCGACGGTGAGGTCGACGACGGTGACGAACCCGAAGTCGCGCAGCATCCGGATGTCGGAGACGACGAGCACCGCGAACCCCGCGATCGCCGTCGTGCCCGAGGCGAGCACGGCCGCGCCGGTCGACCGGTAGGTGCGCTCGAGCGCCGTCTCCGGCGCGTGGCCGGCCCGGCGCTCCGCGCGGTAGCGCTCGCTCAGCAGCACGCTGAACTCGGTCGAGATCGCGATGACGAGCGCCCCGAGCGTGACCGACATCGGGTTGAGCGGGATGCGCAGGCAGAACAGGACGAGCGCCGACCAGCCGGTGGCCAGCACGATCGGGACGAGCGGGACGAGCGCGCGCCGCAGCCGGCGGAAGGCGACGAGCAGGACGAGCGCGACGGCCGCGAGGCCCGCGACGAGCGCCGAGCACGCGCCGCCACGGCGACGCCACGCGGTCGTTGGCGTCGGCCGCGAGCACCGGCAGGCCGGCGAGCTGCGCCGTCACGCCGGCGGGCGGGTGGAGCTGCCGGCGCATGACGGCGATGACCTCCTCCTGGCGCTCGAGCGGCATGAGCCGGATGCCGAACGCCAGCGTCGCCGTCCGGCGGTCGCGCGTGATGACGCCCTGGGAGAAGTACGGCGGGACCGCGTCGAGCAGGCGCCGCGATCTGCGGCCGCGAGGACGCGCCGCCGCTGCGGAAGAGGTCGGGCAGCGAGAACGCCGGGCACAGCTCGGCCTTGCCGCAGCCGCGCTTGTCGCTGTAGCCGAAGCGCTTGAGCAGCCCGTCCTGGTAGCGCGCCATCCACCGCACGACGGCCGGGTCGGTGAGCTTGTCGCTCGCGACCACGACGTCGATCTCGCCGCCGACGCCGGTCGACTTCTGCAGGGACTCGAGGTCGGCCAGCGCGCCGTTGCTGCGGCACGAGCCGCTGGAGGTCGGACTCGACGTGGGTGCTGCGTGTCGAGCGCCCAGCCGAGCGCGGCGACCACGAGCCCGAGGGCGAGGACGCGGCCGGGATGCGCGGCCGCAGCGCGCACCGCCCCGCGCCCGGCGGCGCCCGCGCGCGCGCAGCGCCCGCGCCGCGCGGTTGCCCGCGACGAGGTCGCCGGCGCCGCGCAGCGCGGGGCCGGCGAGGTCGCCCGCGCCGCGGACGGCGGCCGCGAGCGGACCGAGCCGCGGCCGGCGGCCCCGCGGCGCCGCGGCCGCGCGCGGCTCGGCCGCGGCCAGCACCGCGATCCCGAGCGTCAGCGCGCACACGAGCGCGACCGCGATGCCGGCCACGAGCAGCAGGCCGAAGCCGCGGACCATCGGCACCGGCGACAGCGCGAGCACGAGGAAGCCCGCGGCCGTCGCGGCCGCGGCCGTCGCGACCGTCGGCGCGCCGCCCGCCGCCGTCCGGTCGACCGCCTCGGCGATCGGCTCGCCCGCCCGCGCCTCCTCCTGCACCCGCGACTGCAGCTGGATCGCGTAGTCGACCGCGAGGCCGATGAGGACCGGCAGCACGCCGATCGAGGCCATCGTCAGCGACGCGCCGAGCAGCGCCAGGCCGCCGAAGGTCAGCCGCCGCCGCCGCGAGCGCGACGAGCAGCGGCAGCAGCCGCAGCCGCGTCCGGAACACCACCGCGAGCGTGAGCGCCATGACGACGAGCGCGGCCACGAGCAGGACGAGGATCGAGCGCGAGATCGAGCTCGTCAGCTCGCCGACGACGACCGGCGCGCCCGTCACGACGTACGTGCCCTTGCCGTTCGGCAGCCGCCAGTCGGGCATCGCGACCGCCCGCCGGATCAGCCCGATCGCCGCGTCGCGCTCGCGCTCGGTCAGGTCCGGGCGCAGCCGGACCTGGATCAGCGCGCTGTCCTTCGCGGGGAAGATGTAGGCGAAGCGCGCCTTCGGCGTCCCCTGCGCGCGGTTGGGGTCGAAGACGATGCGCGAGACGAAGCTCGGGTCGTTGAGCTGCGGGGCCGACGTGATCCCGTACTTCAGCGCGAGCTGGAACGTGTTGCGGACGAACTCGGCGAAGACGAGCTGCTTGGCCTGCTCGCCCAGCTTGCGCGCCTCCGTCGCGCTCCGGCCCTGCGAGCGCGCGAGCGCCCGCGCGGCCTTCGCCGCCCGCTCGGCCTGGGCCGCCTTCGCCGCGCTCTGGGCGCTGAACTGGTCCTGGATCTGGCCGACGGCCTCGTTGAGGAACGTCCCGGGCCCGAACACGACCTTGACCGGCCGGGTCCGCGCGAGCCGCCCGCACGGCCCGGCCGTGCCGCCGCGCGGCTTCTGGCCCTTGGGCACGTTGCCCGAGAGGCAGCCCTCCAGCGCGAGGACGCGCAGCAGGTCCGAGGTGAGCGTCGTCTGCGTCAGGGGCTGGCGGATCGAGGACGTACACCGCGTCGTCGCCGAAGCGCTGGTGCAGCCGCTCGGTGGCGGCGTAGCTCGCGGTCCCGCGCCCGACGAGGGTGTCGGTCGCGGCGCTCGGCTGCAGGCGGGCGAGCGCGAGCGCCCCGCCCGCGACCGCGACCAGCCCGACGACCAGCGACACGAGCAGGGGGCGGCGTGCGGCCCGCCCCATCACCGCCCGGAGCACGCGCGACAGGTGCACGCGGGGAGGGTACCCGCGGGCGGGCTAGGGCCCGACCGGTCCGGTGCCCGCGGCGTCGGGCTTGACCCGCGGGAAGCGGGTGCTCTCGCCCTGGACGCGGAACGCCGGCTGCTGGCGGCAGGCGGGTGCCGGCACCGCGCCGCCCTGGGCCCCGGCGAAGAAGAAGCGCTGGATGTTGGCCGCCAGCGGCGCCGGGATCAGCGCGGTCGGGTCGGTCGTGGGCACGACGGGCGGGACGACCGGCGGCACGCCGGGCAGCGAGGGCAGCGGGGCCGGCACCGGCGGCGGCGTCCCGGCCGGGGCGGGCTCGGTCACGAGCGTCGGGACGCCGCTGCCGCACTGGCGGCTCTCGTAGACCTGCAGGCCGTTGCGCAGGTTCGCGAACGCGCCCGGCAGCGTGTACGGGTTCGGGCGGTTCGTCCCGATCCGGCGCGGATAGACGGCGAGGTTCTCCGGGTTCGTCGGGTTCGTCGTGCGCAGGTAGTGCACCGCGTCGGCCCCGGTGCCGGTCGTGGCCTGGGTCGAGGCGACGACGTTGCCGAAGAAGGCGGTCAGCTCGTGCGGGAACGCCCCGACGTAGTCGAGGATCGGATTGAGCTCGCGCAGCGGCTCGTCGGTCTCGCCGAGGAGCGGGTGCAGCTCGTCGTTGAAGCGCTCGAGGGCGGGCAGGCCGCGCTCGGAGGCGTCGATCAGCGGGTCGAGGTCGAGGAACAGCGCGCGCAGGTCGGGCGCGAGCTTCGCCGTGTCCTGCAGCGTCGGGCTGAGCTGCCGCGCCGCCGGGCGCAGCTGGGTCACGAGCGGGTTCGCCGTGCGCGCGAAGCGCGCGAGGCGGTTGACGGTCAGCGTCGACTCGCGCTCGAACGTCGGCAGGACGCGGAACGTGTCGGCGAGCTCGCGGTCGCGGGCGGCGGTCGTCGCGAACACGCGGTTGCCGTTCTCGATCAGCCCGCGCAGCTGGCCGTCGCGCTCGCTGAGGGCGTCGAACACCGTGCCCGTGTCGGCGACGAGGCGGCGGACCGTCGGCTGCTGGGCGTTGAGGATCCGCAGGAGCGTGGTCGTGTCCTGCGCGAACGGGCCGAGCTCGCCGAAGGCCGCGTTGAGGTCGGCGCCGCGGCCGCGGTAGGCGACCGCGAGCTGGTCCATCCACGTCCGGAACGCGTCACGCGTGCGCGCGTCGAACGCCCGGAAGATCTCGTCGAGCTCGACCGTCGGCGCGACCTGGCCCGCGGGCAGCCGCCCGCCGTCGGCCAGGTTCCCGGTCGCCCGCCGGCCCGGCGTCAGCTCGACGTAGGTCTCGCCCAGGAGCGTCTTCTGGCGCAGCATCGCGCGGGTGTCGCGCGGCAGCGGCGCGTAGCGCGCGTCGAGCTGGATCGTCGCGTCCGACCGGCCGGTGGCCGCGTCGGGGTCGATCGTCTTGACCTTGCCGACCGAGACGCCCGAGATCCGGACGTCGGCCTCCTGCGCGAGCTGGCCGGCCTCGTTGAAGCTCACCGTGAACCGGTAGCCCTTGGGCTGCAGCGGGATCGGGCCGCCGAAGGCGAGCCACAGGAACAGGATCAGGCCGAAGCACGACAGGGCGAACCCGGCCATGACCATGATCCGCGCGGGGCTCGGGGCCTGCTTCTGCATCAGCCGCCCGTCCCCTGGAGCCGCGGGGCGCCGGCCGACGTCGCGAGCGGGGTCGCGTTCGGGGCCGCCGTGGAGCCCGGGCAGACCGCGGTCGGCGCCGGCGGGTTGAGCAGGCCGGCGAGCGTGCCGAGGACCTGGTTGGCGCGGCCGATGTTCTGCAGCAGCGCCAGCGACGAGCACGACGTCACGACGAGGCCGCGGCGGATCGGCCCGTGCGCGTCCTGGTTGGCGAACACCGACGCGCCCGCGTGGTTGGCCCACGCGGTCCAGAAGAGGAAGCCCTCCTCGGAGCCGGGCGGGTTGTAGGCGAGCTCGTTGAGCAGCTGATTGACGACGCCGAGCGAGGTGGTCAGCCGCGGGGTCACGACCGAGAGGTCGCGGGCGGCCGGGCGCAGATCGCGGACGGTCGGCTGGACGTCGCGCGAGAACGGCCGCAGCTGGTCGCGGATCACCGGCGTCGTGTCGGCGAGGAACGGGCGCACGTCGCGCAGCGTCGGCCCGAGCGCGCGGGCCGCCGGCCGCAGCCCGCCGAGCGTGCGCCGCAGGTCGTCGCCGAGGCCGTCGGCCTTCGTGAGCGCGCTGTCGGTCGCGCCGAGCGTGCCGGGCAGCAGCCGCAGCGCCTCGCGCAGGCGCGCGTCCTGGGCGGCGAAGGCGCGGAAGACGCGGTTGGAGGAGTCGACGAGCGTCGCGAGCTGGTCGTCCTTGTCCCCGAGCGCCACGGCCAGCAGCCGGAAGTTGTGGATCGTGCGGCGGATGTTCGCCTGGCGGCGGCGCAGCGCGCCGTTGAGCCGCGCGAGGCTGCGGCCGGTCGGCTCGAAGCGCTTGAGCGTCGCGGACAGCCGTCGGCCCTGCCCGCCGAGGCCGTCGGCCGCGCCGCCGACGAGCAGCTGCAGGTACGAGCGCGTGTCGGTGTCGAGCGCCGACAGGATCTCGTCGAAGTTCACGTTCGGCAGCGTCTGGCCGACCGGGACCGTCCAGCCCGCGGGCGCCTCGCCCGCCCGCTTCGAGCCCGGCGTGAGCTGCAGGATCATGTCGTTGAGGCCCGTCTTCGGGCGCAGCAGCGCGGTCGCGTCCTTGTAGATCGGCGTGTACTTGCGCTGCAGCTTCATCGTCACGACGGCGCGGCCGCCGACGAGGTCGACGTTCGTGATCTCGCCGATGTCGACGCCCGCGACCTGGACCGTCTGGCCCTGCCCCGGCGTGACCGACTGCGCGCTCTGGAGCTCGGCCTTGTAGGTGACCGTGTCGCTGCCGAAGATCGGCACGCCGTGCGGGAGCGTGAAGCGCTGCTGGGACAGGATGTAGCCGCCGACGACGAGCGCGACCACGACGAGCCCGACGATGAACGCGAAGTCGCGCGTGTGCTTGCGGATCGCCGTCCTCACGGGCGCACCGTCCGCGGGGCCGGTGGCCGCGCCGTCGAGGTTCGGGACGCGCTGCGTGAAGCACGGCACGTCGGGCTGGTACGGGGGCCGCTTGCCCGGGAACCGCGGGCGCGTCCCGAGCGGCCGGCCGATCGCGTTGCCGAACAGCGCGCCGACGTTCGGGCTCGCCTTCCCGAGCGAGACCGTCTGGTCGCCGCCGCCGGTCTGGAAGCGCACGTAGGAGCCGTTGGCGTCGAAGTTCTGGCCCTCGCCGGCGAGGCCGACCATCGTGTACCAGAACTCCTTGTAGTTCTCCTCGTTCGTCGAGAGCGGGCCGTCCTGGATCTTCACGTCGCCGGTCGGCAGCACGACCTTCGTCAGGCACTTCGCGACGCGGTCGGCCTGCGGGAAGAGGTCGACGCTCGTGTCGATGACCTGCGCGAGGTCGCGCGTGGCCGGGCTGAGCTCGTCGAGGAGGCCCTGGAGCTCGGCCGGCGAGACGAGCGCGCGCGCCTGGTCGACCCATGGGAACGCGGCGTCGATCGTCGCGGCCGTCTCGCGGACGCCGGGCAGGATGTCGCGGGCGAAGGCGCGCGTGTTCGGGAACGCGGCGTTCAGGCTGTCGAGCGCGCCGTTCGCGCTCGCGAGCGTCGGGCCGAGCCGGCGGATCGAGGTCCGCAGGTTCGTCGCCTCCGCCGCCGTCGCGCCGAGCGTCGTGTTGAGGTTCGTGACGAGGTCCTGGAGCTGGGCCTCGTTGCGGCTCAGGCCCTCGGTCGTGCGGTTCAGGCCCGCCAGCAGGAGCGACAGGTCGCGCGGCCGCGAGCCCGTCAGCGCGTCGGTGACCTCGGCCGTGCCGCGCAGCGCGTCGCGCCCGTAGGGGATCGCGTCGTTGAGCGACTCGGCCGCGGTCTGGCCGCGGGTGCTGGGGTCGGCGTCGCGGTCGGCGGCCCGCGACGGCTTGACGGTCAGGCCGGTGGCCAGCGCCTTGACGAGCCGCTGCAGGTCGCTGCGCGTGTCCTGCTGCAGCGCGGTCAGGACCTGGTCGAGCTGGACCGGGCCGGCGGTCTGGCTGACCGGGAGCGTGTCGTCGTCGCCGATCGTCGGGGTCGCGGGCGTCCCCGGGCGCAGGTCGACGAAGAAGTTGCCCTCGAGGAAGATGCGCGGGCGGATGCGGGCCGTCGCGTCCTTGTGGATCGGCAGGCCCTTGTCGTCGATCGTCATCGTCACGATCGCCGTGTCCGACCCCGGCTGGCGCGCGATCCCCGTGACCTTGCCGACGTTCACGCCCGCGATCCGGACCGGCGAGTTGCGGCGGATCGAGTTGGCCGACTCGAAGACGGCGTTGACGCGGAAGCCGTGGGTCAAGGGGACGTGCTTGGCGAACGCGAAGTACGTCGCCAGCGCGATGACGACGAGCGAGAGCAGACCGACCTTGAACGCGCCGCCCGTCCCGGTGCGATGGCGGCGCGGCACGGGCGTGCCGTCCGGGTCCCGGCGCGTGCGGCGCAGCAGGCTCACTTCGTCGTGTCCCGCGTCGTGACGTCGTGGCGCGTGCCCTGGTGGCCTGGGACGTTGCCGATCGCCTGGCGCCCGGCCACGTACGGCTCGTTGCCCGCCTCGCACTCGCTCGGCTGGCCGGGCGAGGCGGTGTTCGGGTACGGGTTCGTGTGCAGGAAGTTGTCGGGCGTCGGCCCCGCCGCCGGCCTCGACGACGGCCCGCCCTCGCTGTTGGGCCCCTGCGGCGTCGCGAGGATGATGAACCGCTGCGTCGTGCCGTTCGAGCCGCCCTCGCTCAGGAGGCTCGAGACGTTGCGGAACCAGAGCGTCACGTAGTTGCAGACCGTCTGGACGGGCGTGAGCGTCGCGAGCGTCGGATTGAGGATGCGCGCGGTGTTCGTCAGGTCGCGCACGCCGAGGGCGACGAGCGGGTCCTCGGCCAGCCGCTGGATCGAGCGGAACGCCGGCTCGAGGCGCGCGCTCAGCTGCACGGAGCGGCGCAGGACCGGCGTGCCGGTCGTGACCGCGTCGGCGAGCGCCGGGGCCGCGGTGCGCAGCGCCCGCGCCCCGGGGCGCAGCTCGGCGAACAGGCCCTGGGTGTTGGCCAGGAACGGGCGGGTGCGGGGCAGCTGCCGGGTGGCCGCGTCGAGCGCCGGCGGCGCGCCCACGATCGTCTGCTGCAGCGGGGTCGCGACGGTGGCGAGCGCCGCGAAGGTCGTGTCGAGGTTCCGGAACAGGGCGGCCTGGGTCTCGGCCGCGGGGGCGACGATCCGCGCCGTGCGCCCGAGCGCCCGCACCGTGCGCGACAGCTGGGTGCGCGGGTCGGAGAGGTTGCGCATCACCGGCACGAGCGTCACGAGCAGCGGGTTGAGCTCCTCGATGGCCTGGTTGAGGTCCGCCCCGCGGCCGGCGAGCGCGGTGCCGAACTCGTCGATGTTCGTCCGCCCCGCCGCGCGCGTGCGGTCGTCGAAGGTGTTGAGGACCTCGTCGAGCTCGACGGGCTTCGGCGTCGCGTTGCGCACCGGGATCGTCGCGCCGTCCTCGAACCCGCGGCGGCTCGTGCCGCGGGCGATCTGGACGTACTTCAGGCCGAGCGCGGAGCGCGGGCGGACGATCACGGTCGAGTCGACCGGCAGCGGCTGCACCGTGGTCTCGAGCTTCAGCGTCAGCCGCGCGAGGACGGCCCCGTTGCGCCGCACGACCGGCTCGATGGCCCCGACCGTCCCGACCCGCGTGCCGCCGATCCGCACGTCGTTGCCGACGACGAGGTTCGCGGCGTCGGGCAGCTCGGCCTTCAGCTCGTAGCTGGGCACGAACGGCAGGCCGGAGTTCGCGTTGTAGGCGAGGAAGACCGCGACGAGGACGACGAGCGTCGTCGCCGCCCCGATGAGGACCGGGTTCGCCGCGATGGAGGCCGAGCCGCGCCGCATCAGCCGCCCATCAGGTAGTCGAGGAGCGGACCGGTCGCGGTGTCGGCCGGGGCCGCCGGCGTCGCAGCGGCCGTCGTCGTCGGCGCGTCGCCGGGCTCGGTCGCCGCCGTCGTCCCCGGCACGGCCTTGTCCGGGTCCAGGCCCCGCAGGTAGGCGTCCAGGCGGCGCAGGCCGGGGCTGCGGCGCGTGTCCGCGTAGCCCGGCGTCGCCGTGCTCGTCCCGGCGCTCGCCGCCGCCGCGTCGGCCGCGTCGGCTCCCGTGTCCTGGAAGTTCGCCGTGCAGTCCGGCGAGGAGCTGACCGTGTACTGCGAGCAGGTGTTGACGATCAGCGCGGCGCGCAGGTAGTGGCCGACGGAGTCGAAGCCGTTGATCGCGGCCACCTGGTAGAAGAGATAGTCCATCGCGCGCTCGATGCCGCCCGTGTCGCGCAGCGAGACCGTGAGCGACTTGAGGTTGGCCGACAGCGGCCGCGCGGCGCTCGCGAAGCGCCCGAGGTCCTGCACGATCGGCCGGCTGCGCACGAGCGCGTCGCGCCCCACGTCGGTCGCGTCGCCGAGCCGCTGCAGCGCGGGGTCGGCGGCCTGCGAGAACGGCCCGAGCTGGAGCACGAAGCGGTTGAGGTCGGGCGCGACCGCGTCGAGGTCGCCGAGCACCGGGGTCATCTCGTCCGAGAGCGACCCCAGGCGCGTCATCGTCGGGCGCAGCTGGCGCAGGAAGCCCGGCAGCTTGCGGATGTTCTGCTCGAGCGCGGTGTCCTTCGCCGCCGTCGCGGTCGCGACCGTGCCCGCCTGGGAGACGAAGTCGGCCGCCTGCCTCCGGTCGCGGGCGAGCGGGGCCATGATCCGGTCCGAGTCGCGCGCGAGGCCCTCGAGCGTGCGGTTCTGGCCGCCGAGGATCGCCAGGACCTTGTCGGTCTCCTTCAGCGCCGGGTCGGCGTTGCGGATCGCCCGGCGCAGCTCGCCCCCGCGGCCCGCGACCGCCGTGCCGAGCTCGTTGAGGATGATCGACAGGCGCTGCTGCTCGGGCAGGCGCACGACGTTCGCGAGGAGGTCGAGGTCGACCGGCCGCGAGGTCTGCGAGACCGGCAGCAGGTACTGGCCGCGGCCCTCGCCCCGCGTGATCCGCCGCAGCGCCGGCGGGGCCGGCGCGCCGTCCGGGCGCGGCTGCGTCGGCGTGCACTCGACGAACTTCTCGCCGATGAGCGACTGCGGGCGGATCGTGCACTCCGCGTCGCGGCGGAAGTCCTTGAAGCCCGCGCGGTCGATGCGCAGCACGACCGCGGCCTTCTGGTCCGGCGTCACGTCGAGCGAGTCGACCTTGCCGACCTTCACGCCCGCGACCTTCACGTCCTCGCCCGGGATGACCGAGAAGGCGTTCTCGAAGATCGCCCGCACCCGGTAGGTGCGGCGCGGGTCGGTCGACGCGCCGGTCGCGAACACGACGAGCACGCTCGCGGCGAGCAGGACCGAGCCGATGGCGAGGACGCGCTTCACGGACCGGGGAGGACGAGCGACGGGTCGCAGTCGAGGCTGCCGAGCGCGTCGCGCCACGGGGCCGAGCCGTCCGTGGGCGGCTGCGAGGCGGCGCCCGGGCAGCGGCGGACGAACCCGGTCTGCAGGCCCGCCAGGCGCTGGCTCGGGGCGATCGGGGTGAGCGTCCCGCCCGACGGGTTGTCGGCGAACGAGTAGGCGTTGAAGATCGGCTGGATGCGGGCGAAGTGGCCGTTGGCGTCGTAGTTCGCCGCGCCCACGCCGAAGTCGCGCAGCCAGCCGACGAGGTCGGAGGTGTAGGGGCGCGCGAAGCGCAGGACGGGCGTGGAGTCCTTCAGCGCCTGGGTCGAGTTGCGCAGCGCCGGCCGCGCCACCTGCTCCAGGCGCGGCGTGCGCCGCAGGAGGTCGACGAGGTCGTTGCCCGCGCCCGGGCGGCGGACGAGCGTGCGCAGGTCGGCGATCGTCGGGCGCGCGTCGCGCACGAGCGGGCGCAGCTCGGCGAGGAACGGCGCGAGGCGCTTCGTCGCGGGCTTCGAGGCCGCGACGAGCACGTCGAGGTCGTCGAGCGTCGCGCGGAGGTTGACGAACGTCGTGTTCGCCTTGCGCAGCGTGTCCGGCAGCAGCCCGAGCGCCCGGGCCAGCGACGCGTTCTCGTCGCCGATCGCCGCCGCGGTGGTGTTCGCGTTGGAGACGAGGTCCGCGAGGTCGCCGCGGCGCGCCGCGAGCGCGCCGACGGTCCTCGACGAGCTCCGCAGGAAGGCGTCGAACGTGTCCTGGTCGCGGACGACCTCGTCCACGAGCGCCCGCGAGGACGACAGCGCCGGGTCGAGGTACCTCGCCGCCTCGTTCGCCTGCCGCCCGCGCCCGACGTACCAGCGCGCGTTGCCCTGCACGAACTGCTGGAGCGCGGCGCGCGTCGGCGGGTCGAGCGTGTCGAAGAGCTCGTCGAGGTCGACGATCGAGGTCGTCGCGTCGGTCCGCAGCAGCGTCCCGCCCGGCAGCCGCGGCCGGCTGTTGGCTCCGGGGGTCAGCGCGACGTAGCGGTTGGCGATGCCCGACAGCGACGTCGCGCGGATCGTCGCCGTCGTCCCCTCGTGCAGCGGCGCGAAGTCGTGGCCGACCGCGATCTCGATCTCGGCCTCGTTGTCGTCGGTCAGCCGGATGTCGCGGACCGAGCCGACCCGGCGCCCGCCGACCTGGACGTCGTCGTCCTTGACGAGCTGGCCCGCGTCGTGGAAGCGCAGGCGGTAGGTGGTGCTGTCGCCGTCCCGCAGCAGGATGACGGCGACGACGGCGATCACGGCGACCAGCGCGAGGAGCGCGACGCCGCGGGCCGCCGTCATGCGGCAGCCTCAGACAGGCCCAGACGACCGGAATGTGGGGTCTTGGCGGTGAGCAGGTCTGGCGGGGGCGGAGGGCGGCGGAACGGGGCGGGATTGAATACCCGTTTGCGTTGAGCGCGTGTTAACACGCCGGTGGGACGGCGGGCCAACGCGCTGTTTGGCGGTGCAGGGCTATTCCATGCCGAGCGGCCCCTGGGACTCGCCGGAGAGGAACTGGCGGACGAAGGCGTTCTCGGAGTTGAAGAGCTCCTCGGCCGGCCCCGACTCGACGATCCGGCCCTTCCACAGCACCGAGATGTGCTCGGCCACACGGCGCGCGCTCATGATGTCGTGGGTGATGACGACGTAGGCGCCGCCGTTCTCCTCGTGGATCTCCTGGATGAGCTCGCACAGGAGCGCGGTGCGGACGGGGTCCAGGCCGGAGTCGGGCTCGTCGAAGAGGACGATGTCGGGGTCGAGGACGAGCGCCCGCGCGAAGCCGGCCCGCTTGCGCATGCCGCCCGACAGCTCGTTGGGCATCTTGTCGCCCGAGTGCGCGAGGCCGACCTCGAGCAGGCGCCGGTTGACGATGTCGCCGATCTCGTCCTCGCCCTTGTCGGTGTGCTGGCGCAGCGGGAACGCGACGTTGTCGAAGAGGTTCATCGAGCCGAAGAGCGCGCCGTCCTGGAACAGGACGCCGAACTTCTTGCGCATCTCGAACAGCTCGTCGTCGGCCATGTTCGGGACCGACTCGCCGTGCACGAGGACGTCGCCCTCGTCGGGATAGAGCAGCCCGACCATGTGCTTGATGCAGACGGACTTCCCGGTGCCCGACGGGCCGAGGATCATCGAGATCCTGTCGTCCGGGATGGCCATGTTCAGGCCGCGGAGGATCTTGTTGCGGCCGAAGGACTTGTGGACGTCGATGAACTCGACGGCGTCGGCGGCGCCCGTCGGGCGGTTGAGGCCCGTGTGCCACTGGTACTCGTCGGCCTCGCCGTCGCCCGCCTCGCGGACGACCGAGACCCGCGACGCGGGCCGGTCGCCCGGCTCGTCGTCGCCCTCCAGGCGCGGGTCGCTCGGGTCGCCCTCGGGCTCGGTGTCGGGCGCCTCGTCGTGGGTGAAGCGCTCCTCGTCGTCGGGCTCGGGGCGCTCGAAGCGTTCCTCGTCCGGGTCCATCCTCAACCTCCGATCGGGGCGCGGGGGTTCGCGCCCCAGAACAGCTGGGTGCCGAGCATCCCGATGAGGTGCACGAGCACGATGTTCATCACCATCGACTTCGCGGTCGCCGTGCCGACCCCGACCGGGCCGCCGCTCGCGTTGTAGCCGTAGTAACAGCCCACGAGGACGATGGCCGTCGCCATGAACATGCCCTTGAGCACGCTGTACAAGAGGTCGGGTGGGTTCTGGAACATCCAGAAGACGAGGAAGAACCCGCCGGAGCTCACCTCCCCGATCTGCTGCACCACCGCCAGGTAGCTCGCGAAGAAGCCGGCGCCGACCGCGGCGATGTACATGAACGGCAGCACGAGCCAGGCGGCGAGCAGGCGCGTCGCGCACAGGAAGACCATCGAGTCGATGCCCATGACCTCGAGGGCGTCGATCTCGTCGGAGATCCGCATGGAGCCGAGCTCGGCGACGATGCCGGTGCCGACCTTCGCGGCCATCATGTAGCCGAAGCCGTAGGGCACGAGCTCGCGCAGGTCGCACCAGGCGCTGAACACGCCGGCGTACGCGGGCGCGCCGACCGAGCGGTTGAAGTACGCGCCCTCGATCCCGCACTGCAGGCCGATGATGAACACGAGGCCCCAGATGACGAGCGTCGAGGAGAGCACGAGGATGCCCGCCTGGCGCAGCGCCTCGCCGAAGAAGCGGAACACGCGCAGGCCGTAGACCTGGCCCAGGACGCGGCCGCAGAACTTCGCGATCTCGCCGAAGTTGGCGATCCAGTCTTTCGGGACGGCGAGCCAGCCCATCAGCGGATGACCGTGATCTCGGGGTGGGTGGCCAGCAGCGTCTGGGTGAAGACGTAGTTGAAGGCGAACACCCCGAGGAACGCGATCACGACCGCCTGGTTGACGGCGCGGCCGACGCCCTGGGCGCCGCCGGAGGCCGTCATGCCCTTGTAGCAGCAGACGATCGCGATGATCGCGCCGAACAGCGTGCACTTGAGCACCGAGCCCCAGAGGTCGGTGATCGACGCGTTCGTCAGGAACGTCGCGAAGAACGGCCCGAGCGGCGCGCCGTTGACGAGCGTCGCGATGACGCCGCCGAAGATGCCGAACAGCACGGCGTAGACGTCGAACAGGCCGGTCACGAGCATGAGCGCGAGGAACCGCGGGACGACGAGGTTCTTGACCGGGTCGACGCCGAGCACCTGCAGCGCGTCGAGCTCCTCGCGGATCTTGCGCGCGCCGAGGTCGGCGGTGATCGCGGTCCCCGCCACGCCCGCGAGCACGACGGCGTCGACGAACGGGGCGAACTCGCGGATCGAGGCGAGGACGAAGAAGCCGCCGAGGCGGTCGAGCGCCCCGAACAGGACGAGGAAGTTCGCCGCCTGCAGGCCCGGCGCGGCGTAGCCGAACGCCACCGTCGAGATCAGCAGCGGGAACCAGCACAGCCGCAGCGCGAAGAGGAACTGGCTGACGAACTCGCCCCCGTAGGGGTACGGCGGACGGAGGGCAGACACGATCGTCTTCCCCGTCAGGATCATCATGTCCCCGACCTCTTCGAGCAGGTTCTTCGCGGGAAGAAACGCTCGGTCGGCGACGGATCGGACCATCCATCCCCTCCTCGGACCCAGGTCTGCGCGCCGCACGGCCGCGCGCGGGGCGGAACTCTATCTCTGCAGGCCGTAACGCCCGCCGCCGCCGGAACTGGCGGAATCCGAGCCCGCGGATCGGTGCTACCTTCCGGCGCGCTGTGGAGGGCCCTCGCGCTCTGCGCCTCATCGCCGCGCCCGCCGCGGCCCTCGTCGTGCTCGGCCTCGCCGCCTGCGGGGGCGGTACGCGCCAGGACGCCGACGAGCCCACCGGCACGTACCGCGTCGCGATCGTGCGCTCGTCGTTCCCGGCGGCCCAGCGGCTGGCCGCGCCCGCCCGCCTGGTCATCGTCGTCCGCAACACCGGGCCCCGGACGATGCCGGAGGTCGCCGTGACGGTCGACGCGTTCTCGAGCCGCAGCGAGCGCACCGACCTCGCCGACGCGCAGCGGCCGGTGTGGATCATCGACCGCCCGCCGGCCGGCAGCACGACCGCCTACACGAACACCTGGGCCCTCGGCCGGCTCGCGGCCGGCGCGACGAAGCGGTTCGTCTGGCGTGTGACGCCCGTCCAGCCCGGCACCCACCGCCTGCGCTACCGGATCGCCGCCGGCCTGAACGGCCGGGCGAAGGCCGTGCTCGCGGGCGATCGCGTCCCCGAGCGCGAGGTCACGGTGCGGATCTCGGCCCGCCCGGCCCGCGCGCGTGTGGACCCGGAGACGGGCGCGGTCGTGCACGGCGGCGGCTGAGGCAGGGCCGAGCCTGTTCGCGCCGAAACGCGCAAGGCGGCCACCAGCGCAACCGATGCGCGGGCCGATCTGTTTCACTGAGGGAGAACTCGACCTCTCGGAAGGGGAAGCGTTTGCGCGAGCGATTCGATGCCGGCACGGGACTCGTCGCCCTCGGGGCCGTGCTGCTGCTCGTGAGCCTGTTCGTCGACTGGTACGACCCGAGCGGAGACGCCTGGAACGTCTTCGAGATCGTCGACGTGGTCCTCGCGCTCGCGGCCGTCGCCTGTCTCGTCGCCGTCGTGCCCCGCTACGCCGGGCTCCAGCGCGCCGTCCCGTTCATCACCTTCGCCGCGCTGTTCATCGTCGCCGTGCAGGTGATCGACCCGCCGCCGGTCGCGGCGGGCGACGAGATCGTCGCGGGGGCCTGGCTCGCACTGGGCGCCACCCTGCTCATGGCCGCTGGGCGCCGCGCTCAGCGCGGCGAGCATCTCCGTCACGGTCGACGTGCGCAGCCGTGACCGCCGGCGCCGCACGTCGGCGATCGACGCGCGCGAGAGCCAGCGCGAGGAGGACCTCCCCGCCGCCGACGCCGCCGAGGAGGCCGATCCGGAGGCCGCCGGCCTGTGGCGCGCCCGCCGCCCGCCCTACGACGACCGCGCGCCGGCGGCCGAGAACGGCCCCGCCCGCCGGCGCCCCGCCGACGACGAGCCCGAGCCCGTCGAGGCCCCCGCCGGCGACGACGCCCCGGGTCCCGCCCCGCACGCCGGCGACCCGCCCGCGGGCTTCGACCCCGACCGCACGCAGGCCCTCGACCCGGTCGACCCGCCGCCGCGCGAGGACGGCCCGTGAGCCCGGTCGGGACGAAGCTCGCGTTCGAGGTCCGCCGCTTCACGGCCTCGCCGGGCAGCCCCGACGTGGCCGTCCTCGAGCTCGAGGGGACCTTCCGCGCGCCGAGCCGCCGGCGGCTCGGCGCGCCGCGCATCCTGGCCGAGAACGCCGAGGAGCGCATCGAGATCGGCGCGGCCGACGGCGGCGACGCGACGGCCGATCCCGAGGGCGCGACCTGGCGCGCGAGCTTCGCGATCCCGCTGCGTCTGCTGGCCGGGGCCGAGTTCGCCCTCGCCGTCGGGCGCGAGCTGCTCGACCTCCCGCTGCCCGACCGCGACGCGGGCCCCGACGGGGCCACCGACCTCCACGTCCGCCTCGCGCGCGAGGCCAACGCCCTGCGCGCGCTGGCCGACGAGGCGCGCGAGGCCGCGACCGCCGCCCTGGGCCGCGCCGACGACGAGCGCGCCGCGCGCGAGCGGCTCGAGGCCGAGATGCGCGCCGAGCGCCACTCGCGCGACGAGCTCGCCGCCCGCCTCGCGCAGTTCGAGACCGAGCTCACCGCGCGCGACGAGGCGATGGAGCGCCTGAAGGCCGAGCAGGGCGAGGCGCTCGCGGCGCGCGACACCGAGGCCGAGGCCCTCGCCGACGAGCGCGTCGCCGTCGTCGAGGCCGAGGCGGCCGAGCTGCGCCGGGCGCTCAAGAGCGCGCGGGCCGACATCGAGCTCCTGCGCCGCGAGCGCGACCGCGCCGCCGGCCGCGCCGCCACCCTGCGCGCCGCCGAGCCGGCCGCGGGGCCACTGGTCGTCGAGCCCTCGAGGCATCCCGAGCAGGACGCCGCCGCCCCTCCGCTGCCGCTCCCCGAGGGCGAGGACGTCGGCCCGGTCCGCCCGGCCGCCGCGCCGTCGCCGGGCAGCAACGGCGACGGGCCGCACGACCGCGCGGACGAGGACGATCCGGCCGGCGAGCACGACGACGGCCCCGGCGTGAACGGCGGTGACGAGTCCGTCCCGCCGCCGACGACGATCGCCGGCGGCGCCGTGCGCGAGCCCGCCGCCGACGGCGCCGGCGACGCCACCGCCGAGCAGGACGCGCCGTGGTCCGACGACGAGGAGACCGAGGGCGTGCGCGTCCTCGGCCGCCGCCGGCCCCGCCCGCGCAAGGGCGACGAGGCGCCGGTCGAGCCGCTGCCGGGGACCGCCGCGATCGGCGCGCGTCACATCGTCGCGGGCGACATGAGCCGCGCCGCCCGGATCGGGCCGTGGATCGCCCGCGCGATGGCGATCCTCGCCCTCGCGTTCGTGATCGCGGCCGTCGTGCTCATCCTGTCCGGGATGAACTGACGGCCGGACCGGCCCCGCTGCCGCCGCGCCTCAGCGCGGCAGTCGCGGGGCGATGATCCGGTAGGCCTTGAGGCCGAGCCCGAGCCGCTCGCGGTCCTCCGAGAGGACCGGGTCGAGCCCGGTGAGCTCGCGCACGCGCTCGAGGCGGTAGGCGACCGTGTGCCGGTGGGCGTAGATCGCCGCCGCGGTCGCGTTCATGTTGCAGTTGTGCTCGAGGTAGGCCTCGAGCGTCCCCACGAGATCCGTGCGGTACTGGTCGTCGTAACGCACCACCGGGGCGACGGTGTCCTCGTAGAACGAGCGCACCTCCTCGGGATGCGAGGCGAGCACGCGGAACAGCAGGCGGTACGTGCCCGTCCCGATGTCCTGCTCGATCGGCGCGCCCGAGCGGCGCACGACGTCGAGGACGAGCTCGGCCTCCTGGATCGAGCGCCCGAGCTCGCCCGGGTCGGCGTAGAAGCTCGACAGGCCGACGAGGCCGTGGCGGCGCAGCCGCTCGGCCAGCCCGCGGGCCCGGCCGAGCACCCGCTCGGGCGGGTCGCCGCCCCCGGGCAGGAGCGCGTACACGCGCCCGTCCAGGTGCTGGGCGAGCGCGCCCGGGGCGTCCTCGGCGATCGTCGCCACGACGTGCCGCGGCCGGTCGCTGGTGAGCTCCGCGCACAGGGCGACCGCGCCCGCGGACAGGTCGCAGCCGAGCCGCGACGCGCGGCGGACGACCTCGTCGCCCTCGAGGTCCGGGCGCGCCCGGAGGTCCTCGAGGAACGAGCCCCGCAGGTTCTCCTCGACCTCCTCCCGCGCCTCCTCGACGGCGACCTCGGTCAACGAGGCCACCGCCGCGAGGTGCAGGAACTCCGCCGCCTCGGCCCCGGTCGCCGGCCCGAGCTGCAGGACGGCGCCGACGAGCTCGTCGCCGGAGCCGATCGGCGCTTCCGCGGTCACGACCTCCGGCACGCGCGACGGCCGGTCGGCGACACGGTCGGCGACGTAGCGCCGCAGCGTGTCGCGGCCGGTGTCGCCGCCGGGGAAGTCCTGGCGTCCGCCGGCGACCGCCACCCCGAGACGCGGGATGACGATCGCGACGGGCGCACCGGCGGCGTCGGCCGCCAGCGTCGCCACTCGCTCGAGCCCGTCGCCGCTGAGGACGGCGTCGAGCATCTCCAGGTGGACCGCCCGGAGCCGGGCCACGAGGCCCGCCGCTCCGGCCGGTCCGCCGACCGATGCGGCGGGGCGGTGCGGGGCGGCGGGCTCGTGGCTCACCGTTCGACCCCTCAGGTGACCGCAGCCGGGTCGGGATGCGCCTGCAGCACCTCTTCCCCGGCCTCGCCGGTGCGGACGCGGTAGGCGTCCTCGACGGGGAGCACGAAGACCTTGCCGTCGCCCACCGCCCCGGTCCGGGCGTGCTTGAGGACCGTGTCCACGATCGTCTGCACGTCCCGGTCCGACACGACGCACTCGAGCTTGATCTTCGGGCGCAGGTAGTTCGTCAGCTCCGCACCGCGGTAGCGCTCGGTGATGCCCTTCTGCCGGCCGGATCCCTTGACCTCGCTGATCGTCAACGACGGGAATCCGAGGCTGAGCAGCTCGAGCCGGATCGGCTCGAACGCCTCGTGCCGGACGTAGGCCTCCACCTTCTTCATGCGGGCACCTCCTTGGGGGTCGAGATCGCCGCGGTGCCGGGTGCACGCGAAGCGGCGGGGACCGCACCGTAGCCCACGAGCTCGGGGGCGGGGATGAACTGCTCGGGGTACCCGTACATGCCGTGCTCGGAGATGTCGAGACCGGCCTCTTCCTCCTCCAGCGACACGCGCAGACCGTACGTGTGCTTGATCGCGAAGAAGGTTCCGTAGCTGGCCGCGAAGACGAACGCGAACACGGTGACGACGCCCAGGGCCTGGATGAGGATCTGGTGGAACGAGCCGGTGTAGATCAGGCCCGGATCGCCGACGGCGTTGTAGGCGGCGAGCGTCGGCAGCGTGAAGATGCCGCACGAGAGCGTGCCCCAGATGCCGCACAGGCCGTGCGCCGTCAGGGCGCCGACCGGGTCGTCGATCCGCTTGTCGATCGCGTACACGCCGAGCGGGACGATGACGCCGGCGATGAAGCCGATGACGACGCCCGCCCACGGCGCGACGTAGCCCGAGGGGGCGGTGATCGCGACGAGCGCGCCGATCGCGCCGTTGCCGGCCATGCCGATGTCGACCGTCTTCGTCTTCAGGAAGCTCGTGATGACCGAGCCGAGCACGCCGGCGCACGCCGCGAGCTGGGTGACGAGGAGGACCTCGGTGAAGCGGCCGTCGAGCGCGCCGAGCGTGGAGCCCGGGTTGAACCCGAACCAGCCCAGCCACAGGATGATCACGCCGAGGCCGAACAGCGGCATGTTGTGGCCCGGGATCGCCCGTGGCTTGCCGTCGTTCCCGTATTTGCCGTGACGCGGGCCGAGCAGGAGCAGAGCCGCGAGGGCGCCGGTCGCGCCGATCAGGTGGACCGCCGTCGAGCCGGCGAAGTCCTGCATGCCGAGGTTGGCCTGCAGCCAGCCGCCGCCGAAGACCCAGCCCGATGCGATCGGGTAGATCAGCGCGCTGAAGACGACGGCGTAGATGACGTAGACGCCGAACTTGATGCGCTCGAGCGTCGTGCCCCACACGATGGCGAGCGAGACCGCGCAGAAGACGAACTGGAAGAACCACTTCGACTCGATCGTGGCGTCCGACAGGCCCATCACCGGGAAGGCCGCCTGCGGGTCACCGAAGTCGCGCAGGAAGAAGCCGTGGGTTCCGATGACGTGCCCCAGCGGGCCGCCGAACGCGAACGCGAACCCGACCGCCCAGTACAGGAGGCCGGCGATCGAGAAGTTGGTGACGATCTTCGCGATGACCGTGCCCGCGTTCTTGCCGCGCGAGAAACCGATCTCGAGGAAGGCGAAGCCCGCCTGCATGAACATCACGAAACACCCCGCGACGATCACCCACATCGAGTTGATTCCGACGGAGTCGGGCAATCCCTTGCCCGCTGCATCGAAGGTGTCGGCCAGGGCGGCCGCCGGCGCGAGCAGCAGCAGCAGCGCGCTCAGAGCGAGCGCCCTGACCGGGAACGAACGTCTCAGCATGGATCCTCCAGGGTCGAGTGGCCCGGGCAGTCTCAGCCCCGGCGTCCCGCCCGCCATCCGCCCGGTGTCCAAAGATCCGGTCCGCCGTTTCGCCCCGGCGTCGAAATGCCCCGCACCGCCTTCCCTCAGGGCGAACCGGTCGGCGTGATGTTTCGCCCTGTGGCTAAAGTCGGCCTGCCGCCGTCGACATAGCCTCGATGCTGCATCGGTACGCACTCGAGGAGCACAGGAGGACCTCTCACCCCTATGGCCAGGACCCGACAGCAGAACGTCACTGCCGCACAGTGGCACGCCAACGGCGCCGCACTCGGCGCCGCTGATCTCACCGCCCCGGGCAGCTATCCCTTCGGCGACAACGTCTTCAGTCTGGACGCGCAGCGCAAGCGGCTGCCGAAGGACGTCTTCAAGCGCCTGCAGGCCACGCTGCATCGTGGCGAGGCGCTCGATCCGTCGCTCGCGGACGCCGTCGCCAACGCGATGCGCGAGTGGGCGATGGAGAAGGGCGCGACCCACTTCACGCACTGGTTCCAGCCGCTGACCGGCTCCACGGCGGAGAAGCACGACTCGTTCTACGCGCCCACGAGCGAGGGCACGGCGATCGCCGAGTTCTCCGGCAAGGAGCTCATCCAGGGCGAGCCGGACGCCTCGTCGTTCCCGACCGGCGGCGTGCGCGCGACGTTCGAGGCGCGCGGCTACACCGCGTGGGACCCGACCTCGCCGGCGTTCATCCTGGAGAACCCGAACGGGGCGCTGCTGTGCATCCCGACCGCGTTCGCGTCGTGGACGGGCGAGGCGCTCGACCACAAGATCCCGCTGCTGCGCTCGATGGACGCGCTGAGCAAGGCCGCGCTGCGCGCGCTGCGCCTGATCGGCGACTCCGAGGCCCAGCGGGTGTTCACCACCGTCGGCCCCGAGCAGGAGTACTTCCTGATCGACGAGCAGTACTACTTCGAGCGCCCCGACCTGTACACCACGGGCCGCACGCTGTTCGGCACCAAGCCGCCCAAGGGCCACGAGCTCGACGACCACTACTTCGGGTCGATCCCCGAGCGCATCCTCGCGTTCATGCTCGAGTCCGAGCGCGAGCTCGCCCGCCTGGGCGTGCCGACGAAGACGCGCCACAACGAGGTCGCGCCGAACCAGTACGAGATCGCGCCGATCTTCGAGAACTCGAACGTCGGCTCCGACCACCAGCAGCTGACGATGCAGGTCATGCAGAACGTGGCCCGCCGCTACGGGCTCGTGTGCCTCCTGCACGAGAAGCCGTTCGCCGGCGTCAACGGGTCGGGCAAGCACAACAACTGGTCGATGGGCACCGACACGGGCCTGAACCTGCTCGAGCCGGGCGACACGCCGCACGAGAACATCTCGTTCCTGTTCTTCTGCTCGGCCGTGATCGCGGCCGTCAACCGCCACCAGGCGCTCCTGCGCGCCTCGGTCGCGAACGTCGGCCAGGACCACCGCCTCGGCGCGAACGAGGCGCCGCCCGCGATCATCTCGATCTTCCTCGGGGCCGAGCTCCTGAAGATCTTCAACACGATCGAGAAGGGCGAGGGCGACCCGGCCACCCCGGGCTCGTTCCTGGGCCTCGGCACGCCGGTCCTGCCGCCGCTGCCGATGCACGGCGGCGACCGCAACCGCACGTCGCCGTTCGCGTTCACCGGCAACAAGTTCGAGTTCCGCGCGCTCGGGTCGAGCATGTCGCTCGCGCTCCCGAACACCGTGCTGAACACGATCGTCGCCGAGGCGATCGACATGCTCTGCGACAAGCTCGAGGCCCGCGGGTCGAACGGCACGTCGAGCAACGACGCGATCGTGGAGATCGTCCGCGAGACGTACTCGGCCAACAAGCAGATCTGCTTCGACGGCGACAACTACACCGATGCGTGGCACAAGGAGGCCGAGGAGCGCGGGCTGACGAACCTGGCCACGACCCCGGACGCGCTGCCGTGGCTCGTCGAGAAGCAGACGATCGCGGCGTTCGAGCGCTACGAGGTGCTGTCCGAGCGCGAGCTCGAGTCGCGCTTCGAGGTGTCCGTCGAGCAGTACGCGACGAAGCTCAACATCGAGGCGGAGACGGCGGCGTCGATCGCCCGGACGATGCTCCTGCCCGCCGCGGTCCGCCACCTCGGCGAGCTGCGCGCGGCCGGCCACGAGGGCCTGATCGGCGAGACCGCGGGCCTGGTCGACGAGTTCGTGACGGCGATCGGGGCGCTCGAGGAGAAGAACGCCCGCCACCCCGCCGAGGAGGGCCTCGAGCACGCGAAGTGGATGCGCGACAACGTCATCCCGGCGATGGAGGCGACCCGCGAGGTCGCCGACAAGCTCGAGCGCATCGTGGCCGACGACCTGTGGCCGCTGCCGAAGTACTCGGAGATGCTGTTCATCAAGTAGCTCCGGGGCAGGACGAGCAGACGTTCAGGCGAAGGCCCCGCGATCGGCGGGGCCTTCTCCTTCTTGTGCTCCGCGCGCCGCTACCACAGGCTCTGGACGACGCCTCCGCTGTGCAGCGTCGCCGCGCCGCACCTGACGCTCCAGTCCATGAAGGCGGGCAGGTCCGGCCAGGACTCGGACGCCAGCCTCCAGTGCTCGGCCACGCCGGCGGGCGACTCGTAGATCTCGTTGAGCACGAAGATCGTGTTGCCGGTCGGCTCCGAGGTCGGGTCGAGCGGGTTGGCAAGCTCCGGGCCCTTCGAGATCCGGTAGGAGAGGAGCGCCGTGTCGCCTTCGCGAGGGTGGCCGGTCATCCAGCCGGCGTGGCTCTCGAAGATGCGGTCGCCTTCGGCCACGTCGTCCGGACCGGCGGTCCACATGACGACGATGTTCGTCTTTCCGATGTCGGGCATGCTGCCTCCGAAATGAGAACTCGCTTGCCGCGCAGGCGTGCCTAGCCTCCTCCCGGGGGGACGAGGAAGTCAAGCGCCAACGCGACCGAAGGCGTAGCATCGGCTTCGGGTTCCAGGAGAGGCTCGGGGATCGCGATGAAGGCGAACCGACGACGGCCGATCGAGGCGCTGCGGACGCTGGCGCTGCCGCGCGCCGAGCGCGCCGCGATGCGCGCCGAGCGCCACGCGGAGGCGCAGATGCGCCGGGAGCGCGACAACGAGCACTCCGCCGAGCGCCGCGCCGCGCGGGTCGCCGCCGACGCGTGGCGGGCGCGCGGCTCGGGCGGGCTCTGGCCGTAGGCGCGGCTCAGCCGCCCGTAGAGGGTCCGCGCGATGCGGTCGAGGTCCGCGTCGCGGTCGGCGACGAGCCGCGCGCCCTCGCGGCGTAGCGCCTCGAGGTTGCCGTCGCCGGCGTCGTCGAGGGCGTCGCTGGCCTCGTCGAGCCGCGTCTGCAGGCGCACGTAGCGCTCCGGCCCGAGGATCTGGCCGAGCTCGTAGTCGACCGTCTGGGCCAGGCCGTCGAACACGATGTCGATGAGCGGGTGCGCCCACTCGATCGCGCCCCAGCCCCGGGCGTCGGCGAACGGCAGGCGGCGCGTGTGCGAGCCGGTGCCGAGCGACACGACGAGCTCGATCTCGTCCGCGCGCCCCGCGGCCGCGAGGTCCGCGTAGGCCGTCATCGCCGGGTTGAGGGCGAACAGCCCGCCGTCGACGAGCGCGTAGCCGTCGCCCCCGCCGGTGGCGGTGACGCGCACGGGCTCGAAGTACGTGGGGGCGGCGGCGGTCGCACGGGCGACGTCGACCAGCGCGAAGTCGTGGCCGGGGTCCTCGCGGGCGCGCGTCGAGCGGAAGAAGAACGCCTCGCGCCGCTCGATCTCGTAGGCCGTGACGAGGAGGTCGGTCGCGGTCTGCGACAGCCGGGCGCCGTCGAGGTAGCGCGCGAGCGCGGCGGTCAGGCCGCGGTCGTCGTAGCGCTCGTCGGTGAGGCCGCCGACCGAGGCGACCTGCCGCAGCAAGGAGCGGTGGAAGATCTCGGGCCCCTCACTTTCGTAGAGACCGATGAGGTCGGCCGCGCTGAACGCCGGGCCGTCGCCGTCGCCGGGTCGCGTGAGGCCGCAGGCGAGGATGCCGCCGGTCGACGTGCCGGCGATCAGGTCGAACAGCTCGGCCGTCCGCCGGCCCGTCCGGCGCTCGAGGTCGGCGAGCACGATCGCGGGGATCAGCCCGCGGATCCCGCCGCCGTCGATCGCGAGGATCCTCACGAGGGGCGACCCTAGCGATTCGGAGTCCGAAACCCGTCCCGTCCTAGGACCATCGTCTCATGGACGGTCGGACGCGTCCCCTGGGACTCTGCTGTCCCGGTCCGGCAGCGTGTGAACCCTCTGGACGCGGCCATCACCCCCACCCCCGGCCGCGTCCCGGCGTGGCGTCGTCCTTCCCGAGGGCGGCGCCACGCCACCGTCCCACCCCGCCGGGCCGGGCTCGGACTACGCGCCCGCAACCGTTCGGCCTCCCGTGTGCGAGACGGGAGCCGGGCGGTGTGGGTTTCGCTTGTGGAGCCTTGCCCGCCGCTTGCGCGGGCGCTCGCGCTCGTGAACCGACGCAGTAAGGAGGAAGGGAGCCGGCGTAGACGGTCGGCCGCCGGCGCCGGCCGCTCGACGTGGAATCCCCGGATAGCGGGGAGACTCGTCGCGTCGCCCACCGCGAACCGACGCGTTCGACGTTTGCCGCCACTACGACGGCAAACGTCGAATGCGTGGCGACGGAGGGGCGCCGGGTCGCTCAGCCCACCTCCCCCTCGCCGCGCCGTCCGCCGACGCACGCCGATCCGCGCGCGCCCGAGCGGAACGCCACTACACGCGCCCCACCCGTCACCCCTCCCCAAACATTGCCACGACTTTGTCAAGGTTGGCCGTTTCGTTGGTAAAGTGCCCGACCAATGCGCGACTACCTCGACGCCATCAGCAGCCGAGTCGTCGTCTTCGACGGCGGTATGGGTGCGACGCTGGAGCAGTTCGACCTCACCGCCGAGGACTACGGCGGCCTGCCGGGCAAGTGCCACGAGGCGCTGATCCTGCACCGGCCCGGACGTCATCGAGGGCGTCCACCACTCGATGGTCGAGTCGGGCGCGGAGGTCGTCGAGACCGACACCTTCCAGGCCAGCCGGCTCAAGCTCGACGAGTGGGGTCTCGCGGACCACACGCTCGAGATCAACCGCAAGGCGGCCGAGATCGCGCGCAAGGCCGTCGGCGAGGAGCGCTTCGTCGCGGGCTCGATCGGCCCGACCGGCCACCTGCCCGCCTCGGACGACCCGACCCTCGGCCGGATCACCTTCCGCGAGCTCTTCGAGGTCTTCGCCGAGCAGGCGCAGGGCCTCCTCGAGGGCGGCGCCGACCTGCTGATCATCGAGACCGCGCAGGACATCCTCGAGGTCAAGGCGTCGATCTTCGGCGCGCGCGAGGCGTTCAAGCGCGTCGGGCGCAGCGTGCCGATCCAGGCGAGCGTCTCGCTCCTGCCCCAGGGCGGCAAGATGCTCCTCGGCACCGACATCGCGAGCGCGCTCACGACGCTCGAGGCCCTCGACGTCGACGCCGTCGGCCTGAACTGCTCGACCGGCCCCGAGGACATGCGCGACGCGATCCGCTACCTCGGCGAGTACTCGAGCGTCCCGGTCCACTGCATCCCGAACGCCGGCCTCCCGCTCCAGGGCCCCGACGGCGAGACGATCTTCCCCGAGACGCCCGAGGAGCTCTCGGACATCCTCGGCGAGTTCGTCGACCGCTACGGCGTGACGATCGTCGGCGGCTGCTGCGGCACGACGCCCGAGCACATCGAGGCGATCGTCGAGCGCTGCGCCGGCCACACCGTCGGCCCGCGCCCCGAGCGCCGCCCGACGCAGGTCTCGAGCATGATGGCCTCCACGCCGCTCGTGCAGGACCCGCGCCCGACGCTCGTCGGCGAGCGCGTCAACTCGCAGGGCTCGCGCAAGGCCAAGGAGCTGCTCCTGGCCGACGACTACGACGGCCTCGTGCAGGTCGCCGAGGACCAGGTCGAGGGCGGCGCCCATGTGCTCGACGTCTGCGTCGCGCTCACCGAGCGCCAGGACGAGGCCGAGCAGATGCGCCAGGTCGTCAAGCGCATCGCGCTCACCCAGCCCTCCCCCATCCAGGTCGACTCGACCGAGCCCGAGGTCATCGAGGCCGCGCTCGAGCAGATCCCCGGCCGCGCGATCGTCAACTCCGTGAACCTCGAGGCCGGGCGCGACAAGCTCGACCGCGTCGCGCCGCTCGCGCTCGCCCACGGCGCCGCCCTGATCGCGCTGACGATCGACGAGGTCGGCATGGCCAAGACGGCCGAGCGCAAGGTCGAGATCGCCCAGCGCATCAAGGAGATGGCCTGCGACGAGCACGGCCTCGAGCCCGAGGCGCTGATCTTCGACTGCCTGACCTTCACGCTCACGACGGGCGACGAGGAGTGGCGGCCGAGCGCGGTCGCGACGATCGAGGGCATCCGCCGCATCAAGGAGGAGATCCCGGGCGTGCGCACCTCGCTCGGCGTGTCGAACGTCTCCTTCGGCGTCTCGCAGCCCGCCCGCGCGGTCCTCAACTCGGTCTTCCTGCACCACTGCGTCGAGGCCGGCCTGGACCTCGCGATGGTCAACCCGAACCACATCACGCCGTACGGCGAGATCCCGGACAACGAGCGCGAGCTCGCCGACGACCTCGTCTGGGACCGGCGCGAGGACGCGCTCGAGCGCTTCATCGCCCACTTCGAGTCCAAGGGCGAGCAGGCCGAGGAGGAGGTCGAGGCGGCGACCGCGGGCATGGAGCCCGAGGAGGCGCTGCACTTCCACATCCTGCGCCGCAAGCGCGACGGCGTCGAGGACCAGATCGACGCCGCCGTCGAGAAGATCGGTGCCGTGCCGGTCCTCAACGAGGTCCTGCTGCCGGCGATGAAGGAGGTCGGCGACAAGTTCGGGGCCGGCGAGCTCATCCTGCCGTTCGTCCTGCAGAGCGCCGAGGTCATGAAGCGCGCGGTCGCCCAGCTCGAGCAGTACCTCGACAAGCTCGAGGGCTACACGAAGGGCACCGTCGTCCTCGCGACCGTGTTCGGCGACGTCCACGACATCGGCAAGTCGCTCGTGAACACGATCCTCACGAACAACGGCTACACGGTCGTCGACCTCGGCAAGCAGGTCCCGATCCAGACGATCCTCGAGGCGGCCAAGGAGCACGACGCCACGGCGATCGGGCTCAGCGCGCTGCTCGTCTCGACCTCCAAGCAGATGCCGATGTGCATCCAGGAGCTCCACGAGCAGGGCCTCGAGTTCCCCGTCCTCATCGGCGGCGCGGCGATCAACCGCGACTTCGGCCTGCGCGCCCTGTACCCGCACGGGCGCGAGGACGACACGATCTACGAGCCCGGCGTCTTCTACTGCAAGGACGCGTTCGAGGGCCTCGCGAAGATGGACCAGATCATCGACGCCGACCGCCGCCAGGAGCTGGTCACGAAGACCCAGGACGCGGCCAAGAAGCTGCGCCAGAAGGGCCCCGAGCCCGACCAGGGCGACACGACCGACGCCTCGGTGCGCTCGGCCGCGCGGACCGACACCCCGATCCCCGAGCCGCCGTTCTGGGGCCGGCGCGAGATCGAGGCCGACATGGACGCGGTCTTCCACCACCTCGACACCCACGTGCTGTTCAAGCTCCACTGGGGCGGGCGCGGCGTGAAGGGCGAGGCGTGGGAGAAGCTCGTGTCCGAGGACTTCCGCCCGCGCCTGGAGCGCATGTGGCGCGAGGCCGACTACCTGCACCCGCGCGCGGTGCTCGGCTACTTCCCCTGCTACAGCGAGGGCAACGAGGTCGTCGTGCTCGACCCCGAGGACCGCGAGACGGTGCTCGAGCGGCTCGTGTTCCCGCGCCAGCCCAAGCACGACCGCATCTGCCTCGCGGACTGGTTCCGCCCGAAGGAGAGCGGCGAGCTCGACGTCGTCGCGCTTCAGGCGGTCACCGCCGGCGACGAGGTCACCGAGCTGATGGCGAAGCTCGAGGCCGACGGCGAGTTCGCCGAGCAGCTCTTCACCCACGGCCTCGGCGTCCAGACGGCCGAGGGCATGGCCGAGTGGCTGCACGCGCAGGTCCGCACCGACCTCGGCATCGAGCCCGGCCAGGGCCGGCGCTACTCGTGGGGCTATCCCGCGTGCCCGGAGCAGTCCGAGCACGAGAAGGTCTTCCGGCTCCTCGACGCGCCCGCGATCGGGCTGCGGCTGAGCGGCGGCTACGCGGTCGAGCCCGAGCAGTCCACGATCGCGATCGTCGCCCACCACCCGCAGGCCGTGTACTTCGGGATGAAGTCCGGCTTCCTGCCGAAGACCGACCGCCAGGCGCGCGACGAGCTCATCGCCGGCACCGACCGCGACCCGGCGAACATCCGGGCCGGCGTGCCGGACGCCGAGCCGGCCGAAGCCGGCGTCTGAGCGCTGCCGCGATCCCCACGGCGCCCGGCGCCGTACCGTAGGCCGGGCCCGTGATCGCCGGAGAAATCATCCTTGCGCTGCTGCTCGTCGCCGCGAACGGCTTCTTCGTGGCGGTCGAGTTCGGCATCGCCCGGCTGCGCCCGACGCAGGCGTCGGAGTTCGTCCGCAGCGGGCGGCCGGGGGCGAAGTCGGTCCAGCACGCGGTCGAGCACATCGACAGCTACCTGTCGGCCTGCCAGCTCGGGATCACGATCTGCTCGCTGGGCCTCGGCGCCCTGGGCGAGCCGGCGTTCCACGACGCGCTCGAGCCGCTGCTCGGGGACGCGGCCGAGATCGCCGGGATCGGGCTGGCCTCGGCGCTCGCGTTCATCCTCATCACGATGCTCCACGTCGTCGTCGGCGAGCTCGCGCCCAAGAGCGCCGCGATCGCCCGGACGCCGCCGATCGTGCTCGCCCTCACGCCGGCGATGCGCATGTTCTACTTCGCGACGAAGCCGATCGTCGAGCTGCTCAACGGCCTCGGCAACCTCGTGCTCAAGCCGTTCGGCATCCCGCCCGCGTCCGAGGCCGGCAGCCAGCCGCACAGCGAGGACGAGCTGCGGCTGCTGCTGCGCGAGAGCTCGCGCGAGGGGACGATCGGCCGCGAGGAGCAGGAGCTGTCCGAGGCCGCGCTCGTCTTCGGCGACCTCCGCGCCCGCGAGGTCATGAAGCCGCGGGCCGAGGTCGCCTACGTGACGACGGACGACACGCCGCGGCGGGTCGCCGAGCGCGTCATCGAGACCGGCCACACGCGGCTGCCGCTGTGCGAGCCCGACGGCGGGCTCGACGCCGCGGTGGGCGTCATCAACGCGAAGGACCTGCTGCCGGCCGCGTTCGAGCCCGACCGCGACCTCGACCTGCGCGAGATCGCGCGCCCGATCGCCCACGTCTCGGAGTCGGCCCGCGTCGACCGCGTCCTGCGCGACATGCGCCGCGACCGCCGCCACATCGCGCTCGTCCACGACGAGCACGGCACGGTCGTCGGCCTCGTGACGCTCGAGGACATCCTCGAGGAGCTCGTCGGCGAGATCGACGACGAGTTCGACCCCGAGCACCGCGACCCGATCCGGCGCGAGGACGGCGTCGTCGTCATCGACGGCTCGGCCGCCGCCCGCGACGTCGCCGACCAGCTCGGCTTCGAGCTCGAGGGCCACCACGAGACGACCATCGGCGGCTACCTGTCCGAGGAGCTCGGCCGCGTCCCGCGCGCGGGCGAGGAGGTCGAGCTGCACGGCCGGCGCTTCGCGGTCAGCGGCGTCGACGGGACGCTCGTGACCGAGCTGCGGGTCGAGACCGAGCCGCGGACCGGACGGCGCGACGGCTACGACGGCGAGGCCGCGACGCGCTCCGGGCGCGACGACGGCTGAGCCGCGACCAGCGCGAGCTTCTCGGCCCGCGTCAGGCGCTTGATGCGCGCCTCCTCGCGGCGGGCCGCAGAGTGGTCGGGCATCGGCAGCGCGAGGGCGAGCGCGACCGGCCGCCGGCTGCGGGTGTAGGCGCTCGCCGTCCCCGCCTCGTGACGGGCGAGGCGGCGGTCGAGGTCGACGGTCCAGCCGCAGTACAGCGAGCCGTCGACGCAGCGCAGGAGGTAGACCCAGGCGCTCACGGCGAGCCCCTTCGCGGGCGGGGCGGGTCCTCCTCCCCGCCGGCGGCCAGCGCGTCCAGCCGGCGGCGCAGCTCGCCCGCCCCCACGACCTCGGCGCCGGCCGCGCGGACCCGTCCCGCCAGGCGCGCGTCGGAGGTGACGACGCGCAGGGCGCCGGGGTCGTCGTCCCCCGCCGCGATCTCGGCGATGTCGTCGTCGGCGGCGTCGGGGCCGCGGCGACGGGCGAAGCGAACGTCGACCCGGGCGGCCTGCACCTCGCGCGCGCGCCCGTCGAAGACCACGGTCACGGGGTCGCCGGTGGCCTCGGCGAGCGCGTCGAGCTCGCGGGTCAGGCGGCGCATCGCGCCGGTGCGGTCGCGCCACCATCCGTCCGGGCGCGAGCCGATGACGTTCATCCCGTCGACGAGCCAGCGGACCGGCCGGGCGGAGGGCATCGCCCCACCCTAGAGCCGGCGCGCCAAACGGCGTGCACGCGCGCCACGCGGCGTGGGAGACTCGCGCGCATGGCCGCTTGCCCGAGGTGTGGGCTGGCCGCCGCCGAGGGGGCCAGATTCTGTGTGCAGTGCGGTGCGTCGCTCGTGCCGGCGTCGCCGGCCGACGCCCCGATCCGCAAGACGGTCACGGTCGTCTTCTCCGACGTCAAGGACTACACGGCGCTCAGCGAGCGCCTCGACATCGAGGCCCTCGAGCAGCTGATGAACCGCTACCTCGGCGAGATGCGGCGGATCGTCGAGCGTCACGGCGGCGTCGTCGAGAAGTTCATCGGCGACGCGGTCATGGCGCTGTTCGGCGTGCCGCGCCTGCACGAGGACGACGTCGTCCGGGCGGCGCGGGCCGCGCTCGAGATGCGCGCGACGCTCGAGACCCTCAACCGCGACTTCGGCGACGCGTGGAACGTCCAGCTCGTCACCCACACGGGGATCAACACGGGCGAGATCGCGTTCACCGCCTCGCCCGGGGGCGAGGCGCTGACGCTCGGCGACCCGGTCAACGTCGCCGAGCGCCTGCAGGGCGCGGCCGGGCCGCGGGAGATCCTCGTCGGAGCGATGACCGAGCGCCTGCTGCGCGATCGCGCCAACCTCGAGCCGGTGCCGCCGCTGCGGCTCAAGGGCAAGACCGACCTGGTCGCGGCGTGGCGGCTGCTGTCGATGGACCCGGCGCGGACGGCGGCGCCGCGCAGCCCGCTCGTCGGGCGCGGCCGCGACCTGTCCACGCTGCGCGACGCGTTCGTCGACGTGATCGCCACCCGGCGGCCGGCGATGGTGACCGTCGTCGGCGCGGCCGGGATCGGCAAGTCGCGCCTGGCCCGCGAGCTGATCGCCGCGATCTCGCCACGGGCGACGGTCGCGACCGGCCGCTGCGTGCCCTACGGCGAGGGCATCACCTACCGGCCGCTGGCCGAGGTCGTCCGCACGCTCGCCGGCCGCGTCGACGAGGCGGCGATCGGCGCGTTCGCCGGCGATGACGCCGACGGGCGGCGCGTCGCCGAGCGGATCGCGCGCCTGGTCGGCGCCGCGCCGGGCCCGGTGGCGGTCGAGGAGGCGCACTGGGCCGTCCGGCGCCTGCTCGAGATCGCCGCTCGCGACCGCCCGCTCGTCCTGATCCTCGACGACGTCCACTGGGCCGAGCCGACGCTGCTCGACGCGCTCGAGCACGTCGCCGCCCACGCCGCGGGCGTCCCGCTGCTCGTGGTCTGCCTCGCCCGTCCGGAGCTGCTCGAGCGCCGGCCGGAGTGGCGCGAGACGGGATCCGGCCGGTCCGTCGTCACGCTCGCCCCGCTCGACGACGAGGCGGCGGCCGATCTGCTCTCCCGCCTCGCGGGCGGCCGGGTCGCGGGCACGGCCGACGGCGCGCGGCTGCTCGCGACGGCGGAGGGCAACCCGTTCTTCCTCGAGCAGATGGTCGCGATGCTCGACGAGCCGGGCGAGGTCGTGGCCGGGCCGCCCCCGACGATCCAGGCCCTGCTCGCCGCCCGCATCGACGGCCTCCCCTCGCCCGAGCGCACCGTCCTCGACCGCGCGGCGATCGAGGGCGGGACGTTCCACCGCGGCGCGGTCGCGCGGCTGCTGCCGGCCTTCGACGCCGCGGACCTCGACGACCGCCTCGCGACCCTCACGCGGCGGCAGCTCATCCGCCCCGCGGCGGCCGAGATCCCGGGCGAGATCGGCTACCGCTTCGCCCACATCCTCATCCGCGACGTCGCCTACGAGCTCGTGTCGAAGGCGGCGCGCATCGACCTGCACGAGGGCTACGCCACGTGGCTCGAGGCCCGCGACGGGGACGCCCGCGACGAGCTGATCGGCTACCACCTCGAGCGCGCGCACGACACGCACGCCGAGCTGCACCCGGTCGCCGGCGAGCGCCGCCGGGCCCTCGGCCTCGCCGCGGCGGCCCGCCTCGGGGCGGCCGGCCGCGTGGCGCTCGATCGCGGCGACCTGCCGGCCGGGGCGAGCCTCCTCGAGCGGGCGAGCCGCCTGCTGCCGGAGGACCACACCGACCGCTCCCGGACCGCGCCGGACCTCGGCCTCGCGCTCGTCCAGCTCGGCCGGCTCGCCGACGCGGCCGTCGTCCTCGACGACGCCGCGGCGCGCGCCGCCGCCCGCGGCGACGCGCTCGCGGTCGCCCACGCCCGGACGGTCCGCTTCTTCGCGCGCGTCCAGGTCGACTCGGCCGCCGCGGCCGATGAGCTCGGCGAGGCCTTCGCGAGCCTCTCCGCGGGGTTCTCGGTCGCGGGCGACGACGTCGGCCTGGCTCGCCTGTGGCGGGCCCGCGGGCTCGTCCACTGGCTCGCGGGCCGCTGCGCCGCCGCCGAGGCGGACTGGATCCTCGGCGCCGACCACTCCGTCGCGGGCGGCGACGAGTACGGCCGCGGCGACGCGCTGAGCTGGATCGTGTCGGCGATGGCGCTCGGCCCGACGCCCGTGCCGCGCGCGATCGCGCGTTGCGAGCGGATCCTCGAGCAGCTCCAGAACGACCGCAACATGGCGGCGCTGGCGATGCGGCCGATGGCGCACCTGCACGCGATGTCGGGCCGCTTCGACCGCGCGAACGACCTGCTCGAGCAGAGCAACCGCCTGCTCGCGGACCTCGGCGTGAGCATGCACTCGGCCGTCGCGCACTACGACGCGTTCGTCTTCATGCTCGCCGACGACCACTCAGGCGCCGAGGCCGTGCTGCGGACCGGCTACGAGCAGCTCGAGGCGATGGGCGAGCGCGCGCTGCTGTCGACCACGGCCGCGCTGCTCGCGGAGGCGCTGCTCGCCCAGGACCGCGACGACGAGGCGTGGCACTACGCCGACGCCGCCGAGGAGGCCGCCTCGTCCGACGACCTGAATGCCCACATGCTCTGCCGCTCGGTGCGGGCCCGCCTCCTCGCCCGCCGCGGCGAATTCGCCGCGGCCGACCGGCTCAGCCACGAGGCCGTCGACCTCGCCGCGCAGACCGACTGGATCGTCGATCACGCCGACACGCTGGTCGCCCGCGCCGAGGTCCAGCGCGCCGCCGGGGAGCGCAACGTGGCAATCGTCACACTCCGCGACGCCCTCGCGCTCTATGAACGTAAAGCACACACGACCTCCGCCGAACGCGCGAGGTCGCTCATCGCGGAGTGGGCCTGAGGGCCCCAGGAGGGATCATGATGGTTGGGAAGGTCGACGAAGAGCTGTTCATCGCGCACGGAACGCACACCCTCACGATCACCGGGACGGTCAAGCCGTCGGAGCTCGGGGCGTCGGCGGGTGACGAGGTGCTGGTCGAGGTACTCGAACTGCGGCAGGGCGACCGCAAGGTGAGTTGCAATCGCGCGTTCCCGGTCGTGGACCCGGCGGTGGAGCTCGCCTGGTCGATGGTCGTCAGCGCGAGCCACTTCAACACCGGGCCTGCGGACCAGAGCAAGGCGGAGGCGACGCTGCGCCCCCAGAACGGCGGCGGGGGCGCCTCCGAGAAGTGGGATCAGCCGTCCCCGGCGATCATGATCACGAAGCTCTGACGACGCCGGCCGGGGCCGGCCGCGACTGCGGCTAGGCCTCGGCCCGCGCCTCGCCGGCCCGCGAGGCCGGCAGCGGCTCGAGCTGGACCGGCGCGGAGTGCATCGCCCGCAGGCGCACGTCGCGCCAGCTCACCCCCTCGCGGACGAGGGCGGGGGCGCCCATCATGACGGCGGTCGCGATCTCGACCGCCTGCAGGATGATCCCGTAGGCGAGCGCGTCCGCGTAGCCGACGTGGTAGCTCGACAGCACCGCGACGCACGCGGCCTGGAAGACGCCGAGGTTCGACGGCGTCGCGGGCAGGACGGCGGTGACGTTCACCGCGAACAGCACGGCGGCGGCCGCGCCCATGCCGGCGAGCTCGTCGAGGCCGAGCGCGGCGAGCAGCGCGTAGCAGGACAGCCACTGGATGCCCCACGCGCCGAGCTGGAGGACGGTCGCGGCGAGGCCGAGGCGCGGGTTGCGGAACACGCGCACGCCCTGGCGCACCTGCGCGGCGCCGGCGCGCGCCCGGCGCATCCACGCCTGCACCCGGCGCGAGCGCGACACGCCCGAGCCCGTCCGCAGCAGCATCGGCGCGACAAGCACGGCGACGAGGATCGCGAGCGGCGCGATCGCGAACAGCACCAGCGCCCGGTGGCGCTCGCTGAACAGGCTCACCGTCGAGAACATCACGATCCCGAGCAGCAGGAGCGCCGCCACGTTGAGCAGCGTCTGGGACACGATCGTCCCGATGACGGTCGGCAGGTTCTCGCGCGGCCGGCCGGTCCGTCGCGCGACGATGAGCGCGCGCGAGGGCTCGCCCAAGCGGGCGGGCAGCGTCGCGGACATCAGCACGCCGATGAACGTGCCCTGCAGCGCGTCGGCGAGGCGCAGGCGGCCCTGCGGCAGCGCCGCGCGCAGGATCGCGTGCCACGCCGCGGCGCGGACGGCCATCGACAGGCACATCAGCCCGAGCGCGACCACGACCCACCACGGGGTCGCCGCGACGAGGCTCTGGCCGATCTGGTCGAGCCCGATGCGCTGCAGCGCGAGCCACGAGAGGGCGGCGCCGCCGAGGCCGGCGACGCCGATAGCGGCCCGGCGCGCATTCCGGCGCAGCGGCGAGCGCGCCTCCGGGGGCGCGGGCTCGAGGCTCGGCAGGCGCTGCGGGCGGACCGGCGGCCGCAGGTCGGGCGTGCGCGCGCCGAGGAAGACCTGGGTGCGCTCGCGGGCGGTGGCGGGCACGGGCATCGCGATCGCGTCCTCGTAGGCGCCGAGGACCTCGGCGGACACCGTCGGCCACGCGTAGCGCTGGGCCCCGGCGGCCGCCTTGTCGGCCATCCGCCCGCGGCGCGCGGGGTCGAGGGCGAGGTCGCGGAGGGTCTCCGCCAGCGCGGTCGGATCGCCGCGCGGGACGAGGACGCCGTCCTCGCCGTCGTGCACGACGTCGCGGTAGCCGGCGATGTCGCTCGCCACGACGGGCGTGCCCGCGGCGAAGCCCTCGGTCAGCACCATGCCGAAGCTCTCGCCGCCGAGCGACGGCGCGACGAGCAGGTCGGCGCCCTCGAGGGCCGCGTGCTTGCGCTCGTCGGAGACCTTGCCGAGGGCGCGGACGCCGGTCGCGTCGAGCATCAGCGGGGCGACGTCCTCCTCGCCGGCACCGACGATCACGAGTTCCACGGGCACGTGCTCGCGCAGCGCCTCGAAGGCGCGCAGCAGCACGGGCAGGCCCTTGCGCTCGACGGCCTGCCCGACGAACGCCAGGCGCAGCGGCCGGCCGTCGTCCGGGGCCTTCGGCCGGATCGCGGCGGGGACGTCGACGCCGTTGGGGATCACGCGGTACTCGCCGCCGTAGAAGCGCCGGCCGGTCCAGGCGGCGGCCTCGGACACGGCGATGCGCATCTGCAGGCGGTTGAGCTTGCGCCGCACGCCGAACAGGTGATTGGCGACGCCGTGCGAGAACGCGTTCTCCGAGTAGCAGTGGAAGGTGCCCACGAGCGGCGCGACGGTCGTGTCGATCGCGTCGTAGCCGACGGTCGGCGCGGGCGGCTCGTGCACGTGGATGACGTCCGGCCGCATCGCGCGCAGTTCCTTGCGCAGCGTGGTGAGGGCGTACGGCGTCGGGGCGAGGTTCGAGACCGCGCCGTTGGACTCGACCCCGATCGTGCGGCCGAGGGGCACGAGCCAGTCGGGCGCCTCGCGGGGCTCCGGGCGGGCACCGCGATGCAGACGGACCGAGAGCCGGTCCGCCGGATCGTACGGCGAGAAGACCCGCACGACGTGGCCTTCGAGGCGGAACTGCTCCGCCAGGGCCTCGATGTGCCGGGTCACTCCCCCGGGGTACGTCCACGAATACGGGGACACGAGCGCGATGCGCATCGCCGGGGATGCTAGCGGTGCATCCGGCGCGGTCCGGTTCGGCTAACCCACCGCAACACAACGTGCGCGCGCCTCACGCGCGCACGCGGGACGCGCGCGAAGACACGCCGGAAACCGGTCGATCGCGGCGGCGTATCCTCCGGAGGCGATGAGCGACCGTCATTTCGTCAAGTACACGTTCCTCCAGGTCGACCCCGCCTGGCGGCGCCAGGACGCGGCGCAGCGCGCCGAGGACAAGCGCGAGTTCCTCGCCGCCTGCGAGGACTTCGGCACCGACCACCTGGTGCAGAGCTTCTCGCTCGTCGGCACCCGCGGCGACGCCGATCTCATGCTCGTCACCGAGACCGAGAACCTCGACCGCATCCACGAGTTCCACGTCGTGCTCGCGCAGAGCGGCCTCATGAAGTGGTGCACGCAGCCCTACTCGTTCCTCGGGATGCGCAAGGGCTCCGAGTACTCCGAGGACAAGCGCCTCGTCCCGCGGCCGTTCCGCGGCAAGTACCTCTTCGTCTACCCGTTCGTGAAGACGCGGCCGTGGTACGCGCTGGCGCCCGAGGAGCGCTACCGCGTGATGCAGAACCACATCCAGATCGGGCGCGAGTACCCGCAGGTCGACAACCACACGACGTACTCCTTCGGCCTCGACGACCAGGAGTTCGTCGTCGCGTTCGACACCGACGACGTCGGCTCGTTCCTCGATCTCGTCCAGCGCCTGCGCGGGACCGAGGCGTCGGCCTACACGCTGCGCGACACGCCGAGCTTCACGTGCCTGCGCGTCTCGCTCGAGCGGGCGCTGAGCGCGCTCGACGGCGAGCCGGTCCCGGCGGTCGCGGGCCTGACGTGACGTCCGGCGCGGCCGCCGGCGCCGCGCTCGATCACCTGCGCGCCGCGGACCCGGTGCTCGCGCGCCTGCTCGACGAGCAGGGGCCGCCCGAGACGCGGCGCGACCCGGCGCGGCCCGCGCCCGACGACCACTACGGCGCCCTCGTGCGCTCGATCGTCGGCCAGCAGCTGTCGGTGATCGCGGCGCGCTCGATCTATGCCCGGCTCGTCGCGTTCTTCGGCGGCCACACGCCCTCGCCGGAGGAGGTGCTCGCCGCCGAGCCCGACGAGATGCGCGTCGCGGCCGGGCTCTCCCGGGCCAAGACGGTGTCGCTGCGCTCGCTCGCCGAGCACGTGGTCTCGGGCGCGCTCGATCTCGAGCGCCTCGACACGCTGCCCGACGAGGAGGTCGTCACCGCGCTCGTCGCCGTCAAGGGCATCGGCGAGTGGAGCGCGCACATGTTCCTCATGTTCCAGCTCGAGCGGCCCGACGTCCTCGCCGTCGGCGACCTCGGCATCCGCCGCGCCGCCGAGCGCGCGTACGGCCTGGCGGCGCTGCCGACCCCGGCCGAGCTGACGGCGCTGGCCGAGCCCTGGCGGCCGTACCGCACGCTCGCGTGCCGGATCCTGTGGCACTGGCTGGGCAACACGCCGGTGCAGTCCGCGGCGGCGCCCGTGTAGCGCGCGCCTCAGCCCGGCGCGTCGGCGCCGCCCGCGCAGGCGGCGGGCAGGGCCGGCGCCGGTCCGGCGGCCGGGCGGTCGCCGCCCCACGCGAGCCACTCGTCGTAGGCCGGCCAGGTGCGGGTCAGCCCGGCGTCGGCGAGGCCGACCGGGAACGCCGGGTCGTCGCGGAACGTGTACTGGAAGGCGGCCTCGACGCGCGGGTCGAGGTCCCATCGCCGCAGCGCCTCGTCGAGGGCGCGGCAGTCGCGCCGGAGGCTCGCGAGGCCGCCGCTGCGCTCGCCGCCCACGTCGGGTCCGCCGACGCCGGTCTCGGTGATCCAGATCGGCTTGTCCTTGGCGCACGGGCGCTTGTCGAGCGCGGCCTCGAGCTGCTCGACCGGCAACCGTGCCGACTCGGGGCGGTTGCGCTCCGCATAGGCGTGCTGCGCGTAGACCGACGCCGTGCAGACCACGTCGTCCGGCAGGCCGGCGTAGAACTCCTCGATGCCGGAGCCGCGCAGCCGCGGGTGCGACAGGCCCGCGAGCTCGGCGATCACGAGCTTCTGCTCGCCCGGGAGCTGCTCGAGCTCGGTGCGCATCGCGCGGTCGAGCTTCGTGAAGACCTGCGGGGAGACCGGCGGCGAGGAGCGGTCGCACGCCGCGCGCTGCGGGCTGAGGAAGAACGTCCCGTTGGGCTCGTTCCACGGGCTCCACCAGCGCAAGGGCACGCCCTCGGTCACGCCGAGCCCGTACAGCGAGCGGATCAGGGCCTGGTAGGCGACGAGCCCCTGGTCGTTGATCGGCCGCGAGCGCGGTGTCGCGTCGGCCCGCTCGCACCCGCTCGGCGGGGCGGCGGCCCAGTCGGGGACGCCGAAGATCGAGACGAGGACCTCGAAGTCGCCGCCCGCCTTCTGCTGCGAGGCGACGGCGCGCAGGACGTCGCGGATGCCGGAGAACGGCGCGCAGGGCGGAGTGCCGCGGACGCAGCCGTCGTCGGGCATCGTCCAGTTGGGCGGCTGCGACGGGTCGGGCTGGATGCGGGCCCAGTTGACCGTGAGGCGGAACCAGCGCGGCTTCAGGGCGGCGAGGCGGTCGCGCCACGGCCCGAGGCCGCCGGCCAGTTCGGGTTGCGCCGCCTGGTTCCACAGCAGCGAGGCGTTCGTCTCGCCGATCCCGATCGCGAGGCCCTCGCCCGGCGGCTGCGCGGCGGGCGGCTTGGGCTGCGGGGCCGGGGCGGTGGTGGCGGTCGGCGCGGGCGTGGACGCCGTGCCGCCGCCCGTGCGGCGGTTCTGGACGACGATGGAGACGAGTGCGGCGCCCACAAGGAGCGCCGCGAAGATCAGGGCGGCAGGGAGCCGGTATCTAGACGGCAGAGACCTGCTCGTCCTCGGCCACGCGGAACGAGGAGCCGCAGCCGCAGGCGGCCACGACGTTCGGGTTGTTCACCTGGAACCCCGCGCCCTGCAACGAGTCGACGTAGTCGATGAACGAGCCGTCGACGTACGGGAGACTCTGGTTGTCGACGAGGATCCGCAGGCCCTGGTCCTCGAAGATCGCGTCGCCGTCGCGCTGGTTGTCGAAGGCGAGGTGGTACTGGAACCCGGAACAGCCGCCGCCGCGCACGCCGACCCGCAGGCCGGCGAGGGACAGGTCGGTGTCCTGCGTGTCCAGGAACTCGCGGACCTTCTTGGCGCCCGTCTCGGTGAACGAGACGCCCTTGGCGTGGTATGTGACCTGCGTCGTGCTCATCGCTTTACGAAGTGTAGCGAGCCTCTACCCTGTACTGGACAGATGCCCACGACGGACGAGATCAAGCAGCGGATCGAGGCCTCGATCCCCGACTCCATGGCCGAGGTCGAGGACTGGACGGGCGGTGGCGACCACTTTCGCGCGACCGTGGTGTCCCCCGCCTTCGCGGGCCTGAGCCGGATCCAGCAGCACAAGCTCGTGATGGACGTCTTCGCCGGCGAGATCGGCGGTTCCATCCACGCGTTCAGCGTGAAGACCCAGACCCCGTAGGGAGCCCCCACACATGTCCGAGCAGCAGACCGAGAACCCCCTCCGCGACGCGATCGTCGAGGCCATCAAGGAGAACCAGGTGATCCTCTTCATGAAGGGGACCCCTGAGGCGCCCGCGTGCGGATTCTCCATGCGCACCGTGCAGGCCCTCCAGGCGACCGGCGCATCGTTCGCCGCCGTCGACATCCTCCCCGACCCGCGCATCCGCCAGGAGCTGTCGGCCCTGTCGAACTGGCCGACGATCCCGCAGCTCTTCGTCAACGGCGAGCTCCTCGGCGGCTGCGACATCGTCACCGAGATGTACGAGGCCGGCGAGCTCCACGAGGCGCTCGGCGTCGAGACGCCCGCGCCCGAGGACAACGCGGGCATGTCCGACCCGGCCGCCTCGGGCCCGATGGGCATCGAGAACCGCCTGGGCTAGGCCCTCGACCTTCGGAGCGGCGGCCGCGGCGCGTAGCATCGCGCCATGGCCGTCGCCGCCGAGACCGCCGTCGCGCTGCGCTGGGACGGGCGAACCCTGTCCGTCCTCGACCAGACCGCGCTCCCCGCGCGCGAGGCGTGGCTGACGCTCACGGGCGCCGAGGACACCGCCGCCGCGATCCGGCGACTCTCCGTCCGCGGCGCGCCGCTGATCGGCATCGTCGCCGCCTACGGGCTGGCGCTGGAGGTCACGCGCCGGCCCGGGCTGGGCGCGCTCGAGGACGGCGCGGAGCTCCTGACCGCCGCCCGCCCGACGGCCGTCAACCTCGCCTGGGCCGTCGAGCGCGTCCGGGCAGCGGCCCTCGCGGCCGGACCGGTCTCGATGGCCGCCGCCGCGCGGGCCGAGGCCCAGCGCATCCACGCCGAGGAGGACGCCGCGAGTGCGGAGATCGCGCGCCACGGCGCCGACCTCCTCGCGGGCGCGCGCCGGATCCTCACGATCTGCAACACCGGCGCGCTGGCCGCCGGCGGCGAGGGGACGGCGCTCGCCGTGATCCTCGAGCTCCACCGCCGCGCGAGCGACGGCGTCCGCGTGCTCGCCTGCGAGACGCGCCCGCTGCTGCAGGGCGCGCGGCTGACGGCCTGGGAGCTGGCCCGCGCCGGCGTGCCGCACGAGCTCGTCGTCGACAGCGCGGCCGCCGGGCTCATCCGCCGCGGCGCGGCCGACGCCGTGATCGCGGGGACCGACCGCGTCGCGGCGAACGGCGACGTCGCCAACAAGGTCGGCACCTACGGCCTCGCGCTCGCCGCCCGGGCCGCGGGCATCCCGTTCGTCATCGCCGGTCCCGTGTCGTCGATCGACCCCGCGCTGGCCGACGGCGACGGCATCGAGATCGAGGAGCGCGGGGCCGAGGAGGTCGTCGCGTTCGGCGGCGTGCCCGTCGCCCCGCCCGGGACCGCCGTGCGCAACCCGGCCTTCGACGTGACGCCCGCGGAGCTGGTGACCGCGCTCGTCACCGACCGCGGGGTCGCGGCTCCGCCGAACGCCGAGAGCGTCGCGGCGCTGCTCGGGCGGTCATGAGGGTCGCGCGCTCCGTCGGCGTCCACGAGGTCCGCATCGAGGAGGACCCCGAGCCCGAGGCCGGCGCCGGCGACGTCGTCGCCCGCGTGCTCGCCTGCGGCGTGTGCGGCTCGGACGTCCTCGACAGCTGGGTCGCGCGCAAGGTCCCGGCGGTCCTGGGCCACGAGCTGTGCGCCGAGGTCGAGGCCGTCGGCGCGGGCGTGACCGGAGTCGCGCCGGGCGACCGCGTCGTCGTCCACCACCACGCGCCGTGCGGCGAGTGCCGGCGCTGCCGCCGCGGCCACGAGACGCTCTGCGACCAGTTCCGCGCGACGCGCCTGTACCCCGGCGGCTTCGCCGAGCGCGTCCGCGTCCCGGCCGACCTCGTCGGCGAGCTGATCGTCGTCGGCGACGACCTCGACTCCGAGCGCGCGACGTTCGTCGAGCCGCTGGCGTGCGTCCTGCGCGCGTTCGACCGCTGCGGGCTGCGCGCGGGCGACAGCCTGCTCGTCGTCGGGACGGGCACCAGCGGGCTGCTCGCCGTCGCCGCCGCGCACGCCCGCGCGGTCGACGTCGTCTGGGTGCGCGAGCCGCGGGCCGAGCGCCTCGAGCGCGCGCTCGCGCTCGGCGCCGAGCGCCACGGCAACGAGCTCGTCGACGTCGTCATGGTCTGTACGACGAAGCCCGCGGCGATCGCGGCCGGGTTCGCGGCCGTCGCGCCGGGCGGCGCCCTGTGCCTGTACGCGCCGCCCGACCCGGGCCAGCCGCTCGACCTCGACGGCCACGCCCTGTACGTCGGCGAGGTCGACGTGTGCGCGTCGTACTCGGCCGGCCCGCGGGACATGCGCGCGGCGTTCGAGCTCATCGTGAGCGGCCGCGTCGACCCGCTGCCGCTCGTGACCCACCGCCTCCCGCTCGAGCGCACCGGCGAGGCGCTCGAGCTGGCCCGCACGGGCGGCGCGGTGAAGGCGCTCGTGCTGCCCTAGCTGATGCGCGCCGCCGTCCTGCATGGCCCCGACGACCTGCGCGTCGAGGAGACAGCCGAGCCCGAGGGCGAGGTGCTCGTCCGCGTCGAGGGCGCGACGGCGTGCGGGACCGATGTGAAGATGCTCCGCCACGGCCACCGGATCCTCGGCGGCTACCCGAGCCGCTTCGGCCACGAGACCGCCGGCGTGCGGCTCGACACCGGCGAGCGCGTGTTCGTCGGCGACTCGGTCCCGTGCGGCGCGTGCGCGCCGTGCCGCGCCGGGCGCCCGCAGCTCTGCCGCGCGATGACCTGGGTGCTCGGGTCGTTCGCCGAGCTGATCGCGGCGCCCGAGGCCGCGCTCCACGCCGTCCCCGACGGCCTGCACCCCGTCGGCGCGGCGGTGGCCGAGCCGCTGTCGGCGTGCCTGCACGCCGTCGCCCGCGCCGGGAGCGACGCGGGCGACGTCGCCGTCCTCGGCGGCGGGACGATGGGGCTGATGACGGCGCGGCTGCTCGTGCTCGAGGGCCGCGACGTGACGCTCTGCGACCGCCACCCCGAGCGCCGCGCCCAGGCCGAGGCGTTCGGCGCCCGCGGCGTGCCCGCGTTCGAGCGCGCGCACGAGGTCGTCTTCGAGGCCGTCGGCCGGCCCGAGGCGTGGCAGGCCGCGGTCGCCGCCGCCGCGCCCGGGGGGACGGTCGTCCTCGTCGGCGGATGCCCGGGCGGGACCGAGGTCACGTTCCCGACCGGCCCGCTGCACTACGACGAGCTCGACGTCCGCGGCGCCTTCCACCACACCCGCGCGGAGGTCGACCGGGCTCTGGGCCTGCTCGCGAGCCGCGCGGTGGACTGGCAGGCGCTCACCGGCGAGACGATCGGCCTCGAGGACCTGGCGGCCGCCCTGCGCGCGCCCGCCGCCGGCCAGGCGCGCAAGCTCGTCGTCGATCCGCGCCTTTAGCGGCACGGAAAGGCCCGCGCAAGTACGGCCAGCACCAGGAGCGGACACCGGTCACCCGGTTGGATCCGGCGCGGGCGGGTCGAGAGGGTGCGACGCACGTCCCGGCCGCGAACAAAGGTAAGCCCCATGACCGATTCCGAGCAGCCCGGAAACGGGCGTCGCTCCGCGCACGAGCGACTCGCGACCGGCGCGCTCGCGCGCTGGACCCGCGCGTGCGCCTCCCACCCCTGGCGCGTCGTGGGCAGCTGGGTCGGCATCATCGTCGTGCTCATCGCGCTCGTCTCGAGCGTCGGCGGCGAGCTCCGCGACAAGTTCGAGATCCCCGGGTCGGACACCCAGAAGGCGACCGACCTGATCGAATCGAAGTTCTCCTCCGAGCAGGGCGCGGTCCTCAACCTCGTCTTCGCCGCCCCCGCCGGCCAGCGCCTCGACACGCCGCAGCGCAAGGCGGCGATCGAGAAGGCGGTCGCGCAGCTCAAGACGCAGGAGTTCAAGCCCGCGAAGGGCAAGGCCGGCATCGAGAGCGTCGGCGACCCGTTCAGCCCGCAGACGTTCGCCAAGAACGGCCGGATCGCCTACGCCGAGGCGCAGTTCGACCAGACGATCGAGGACGCCGACCGCGACCAGGTCGTGGCCGTCGAGGACTCCGTGCGCAACACGGTGAAGCCGGTCGGCGTGACCACCGAGTTCAACGGCGAGGCGGAGTTCCCGCCGATCGAGCAGGGCACCTCGGAGGCGCTCGGACTGCTGGCCGCGATCATCGTGCTGCTGATCGTCTTCCGCACGTTCACGGCGATGCTCGTCCCGATCGTCCTCGCGATCACGGCGCTCATCACGGCGTTCCTGCTGCTGTTCATCCTCGCCGGGCTGACCGACATCAACACGGTCACGCCGATCCTCGTGTCGATGATCGGGCTGGGCGTCGGGATCGACTACTCACTGTTCATCGTCACGAGATTCCGACAACTCCTGCACGAGGGGCTGTCGCCTCGCGACGCGGCGTCCGAGGCCGGCGCGTCGGCCGGCCGGGCCGTGCTGTTCGCCGGCCTGACCGTCGCGATCTCGGTCACGGGCCTGGCCTTCATCGGCCTCGACTTCGTCACGAAGCTCGGCATCGGCAGCGCGCTCGGCGTCCTGACGACCGTGCTGATCGCGAACTCGCTGCTGCCCGCGGCGCTCGCGCTGCTCGGGCACCGGATCGACCGGCTCAAGGTGCCGTTCCTCCCGCCGCTCGACGACTCCGAGGCCGCCCGCGACCGCACGCTCGTCGCCCGCTGGGGCCGGTTCGTCACGCGCAACGCGCGCGTCGTGTTCCCGGTCGTCTCGCTGGTGATCATCGCGCTCGCGGCGACGTCGGCGCTCGTCCGCCTCGGCGCGGCCGATCAGGGCACGCAGCCCAAGGCGCAGACGAGCCGCCGCGCCTACGACCTGCTCGCCGAGGGCTTCGGGCCCGGCTTCAACGGCCCGATCCCGATCGTCGTCGACACCCGCGGCGACCAGCAGGCGGCGCAGCGCATCCACGACGACGTCGAGGGCATCAAGGGCGTCGCGTCGGTGGGCGAGCCGCAGCTCAACAAGGACAAGTCCGTCGCGATCGTCTTCGTCACGCCGACGTCCGCGCCGCAGGCCGCGGCGACCGACGATGTCGTGGACGCGCTGCGGACCGACGTCGTCCCCAAGGCGACACGCGGCAGCGACGCCGTCGCGTACGTGTCCGGCCAGACCGCCGCGTTCAAGGACATCGCCGACCAGATCATGAGCCGGCTGCCGATCTTCCTGCTCTACATCATCGGCGTGACGCTCATCGTGCTCGCGATGGCGTTCCGGTCGATCGTCATCTCGGCGACGGCCGCGGTCACGACGCTGCTGTCGGCGTTCGTCGGCTTCGGGGTCCTCACGCTCGTGGTGCAGGAGGGCCACCTGCTCGGCATCACGGGCCTGGACCGGACCGGCCCGATCGAGACGTTCGTCCCGCCGATCGCCTTCGCGATCCTGTTCGGGCTCTCGATGGACTACATGGTGTTCCTCATGAGCCGCGTGCGCGAGGAGCACGTGCACGGCCTGCCCACCCGGGCGGCGGTCGAGCACGGGATCAGCGCGATCGGCCGCGTCGTCGTCGCCGCGGCGATCATCATGGGCACGGTCTTCACGGCCTTCATCCTCAGCGCGGACCGCATCCCGAAGGAGTTCGGCCTGTTGCTCGCGGTCGCGATCCTCACCGACGCGCTGATCGTCCGGATGACGCTCGTGCCATCCCTGCTCACGCTGCTCGGCGAGAAGTCGTGGTACCTGCCGCAGTTGGCTCGACCGCCTGCTGCCGAGCCTGACGATCGAGGCGCCGCACGAGCACGGGGCCGAGCGCGCCGAGCGGGCCGACAAGGCCGGGACGGTCGAGGCGCCGGGCCCGGCCTGACGGCCCGCGCCCGACACAGGCTGGCGCCCGGCGCGCGTTCCGCCGGGCGCCTCGCGGTCGTATCGTGCGGTCATGTCCACCGCATACGCCCTTCGGCCGGGGTCGCTGGCCGAGCAGGTCATGGCTCATCCCGACTGCATGCTGTGCGTCCGCCACGGGCAGACGAGATGGAACGCGGAGGACCGGCTGACGACGCGGACCGACGTGCCGCTCGACGAGATCGGCCGCACCCAGGCGGAGCTCGTCGGGCGCAGCCTGCAGGGCGCGCGCTTCACCCGCGCGTACGCGTCGCCGCGGCGCCGGGCGCGGGACACGGCGGAGCTGGCGCTGAGCGCCGTCGAGGACGCGCCCGAGCTGCAATGCGACGAACGGCTGGTCGAGCTCGACGCCGGCCCGTTCGAGGGCTCCCGGTTCCCGGACCTCCGCCGCGGCCCGCAGGCCAGGATGTTCCGCGCCTACCTGCGCGAGACCGATCCCGAGATCCCCGAGGGCTGCGAGAGCCTGCAGGCCTGCGCCGAGCGGGCGCGAGCGTTCCTGGCCGAGGTCAGCGCCCTCGGCGGCCGGTCGCTCGTGGCCAGCCACAGCCTGTTCATCCGCGTGCTGGCCTGCGAGGTGCTCGACGTCGGCCCCGCGACGTACCGGCACTTCAAGCTCTCCAACGCGCACGCGGTGCTCGTGAAGTTCCATGCCGCGCCGCCGCACCAGCTGGCCGGATTGAACATCCCGCCGGCCTGAGCCCTGCGGCGGCGCGAGGTGTCAGCCCGGGATCTTCGAGGCGAGCACGTCGACCTGCTCGATCGTCGGCTGCTGGACGAGCTCGCCGACGCTCCCGAGCAGGGCCTCGGCGATCCGGCCGTTGAGGTGCGCCTCGCGACCGGACTCGTCGGCGAACGCGTCGAACACACCGAACGTCGACGGTCCGAGCCGCAGCGCGAACCAGACGGTCGTCTGCTCCTCCTCGTTCGCGAGCGCGACGGCGCCGGCCAGGAACTGGGCGACGTCCTCCTCGCGGCCGGGCACGGCGTCGAAACGGACCAGCAGACCGACATTGACCATCAGGGACTCCTCTCGTCGGGACGGGATCTCATCCAGTCCAAGTGCTCGACGATTCGTTTCGAATCGCAGATCGCCTCGCCGTCGATGACCAGCAGAGGCACGTGGCGCTGGCCGCTGAGGGCCTCGACCTCCGGGCGCCCGTCCTTGCGAAACGGGACCCGGACGGCGTTGAACGCGACCTCGTGCCTGCGCAGCTCGCGGGCCACGCGGCCGCACGGGCACAGCCAGTCGGTGGGCGTCCGGCAGCGGTAGAGCGTGGCCACGGACGCCGATTATCGACGAGCGTCCACGATCGGCGGCGGAGTCGCGTCCGACGAGCGCACGAAGCGGGCTCGGCGGCGACGTAGAGGATCGCGGCCGGCGCGATCGCCACTGGCCGGGGATGCTCACGAACAGGAGGCCGCCGCCAGGTCGGTCACCGCCCGGCGGCCGCGACGGCCGCGAGCGCCAGCAGCTCGTAGGCGATCGACGCGCCGGTCAGGGCGGTCACCTGTCCCGGCCCGTCGTACGGCGGCGAGACCTCGACGACGTCGAAGCCCGTGAGCCGCACGCCGGCCAGCGCGCGCAGGAACGCGATCGCCTCGTGGGGCAGCAGACCGGCGACCTCCGGCGTCCCCGTGCCCGGTGCGAACGCCGGGTCGATGACGTCGATGTCGAACGACAGGTAGGTCGGGCCGTCGCCGATCCGCTCCCGCACACGCGCGCCGTACTCGGCCGGCGTCCACGTCCGCAACTCCTCGCAGGGGACGATCTGAAAGCCCCACGAGCGCGGCTCGTCGAGGTCGGCGGCCGCGTACAGCGGGCCGCGCATCCCGGCCAGCAGCGAGCGGTGCGGATCGATCAGCCCCTCCTCGAGGGCGCGCTTGAACGGCGTGCCGTGGAAGTAGCGCTCGCCGTAGTACGCCTCCCACGTGTCGGCGTGGGCGTCGAGCAGGACGACGCCGACGGGGCCGTGGCGCTCGGCCTGCGCGCGCAGCTCGCCGAGCACGATCGAGTGGTCGCCGCCGATGACGAGCGGGATCGTGCCGGCGGCGAGGACCGGGGCGAGCGCCGCCGCGATCTGGCCGGCGGTCTTCTCGGCGTTGCCGGGCGTCACGGCGATGTCGCCGCCGTCGGCGACCGACAGCGTCGCGAACACGTCGATCTCGTGGCCGGTGTGCCAGGGCCGGATGAGCAGGCTCTGGTCGCGGACGGCGGCCGGACCGTAGCGCGCGCCGGTGCGCATGCTCGTGGCCGTGTCGAACGGGACGCCGAGGACGGCCACGTCCGCGTGCTCCCAGTCGGTCGTGTGCGGGCAGCGCGCGAAGGTGCGGATGCCGGTGTAGCGCGGCGCCGCGAAGGAGTCGGGCGGGCCGTAGTGCGGATCGTTCGCCATAGGTGAACCCTTTCGTGACGGTCGTTCGTTGTTTCGCCGCTGTCAAGCCGCGGCTTGTGTTCGCTTACGGCGAACTCAGTCCAGCGCGGGGACGAGCACCCACAGCACCCGCGCCGGCTGCGTGCGCGACGGGTTGCCCCACGTGTGCGGCGAGGCGGCGTCGAACGTCATCGAGTCGCCGGCCGCCAGGCGAAAGCTCGTCCCGGCGACGTCGACGTCGAGCGTCCCGCGAGCACGTGGACGAACTCGGCGTCGGTCTCGAGCCCGTACGGCTCCGGGCCGCTGCCGCCGCCGGGCGCGATGTCGGACTGCAGGACGAGCAGGCGCCGCTCGCCCGCCGGCGTGAGCTGGAACTCGTCGACGCCCTCCCCGCCGAAGCCGATCGGCGCGCGCTCGGCCGCGCGGACGACCGGGCCCTGGTCGGCGTCGAACAGCTGCCCGATCGTGACGTCGAGGGCGGCGCACAGACGCAGCAGCGAGCCGACCGACGGCGAGGTCAGGTCGCGCTCGACCTCGGAGAGGAAGCCCTTCGTCAGGCCGCTGCGCGCCGCGACCGCGGCGAGCGACAGCCCGCGCTCGCGCCGCGCGGCCCGCAGGCGGGCGCCGATCCGGGGCGGCGGCGCCGCCACGGCTCAGGCGAGTCCCTCGATCGCGACCGCGCGCGCGGGCGCGCCGTCGCCGCCCGCCAGACGCAGCGGCAGGACGCTGATGACCGGCGCCGGGAAGTCGATGGCGCCGAGGCCGGCGAGGTTCTCGACGATCACGCCGCCCGCCGCGCTGATCTGCGCGTGGCAGCGGAAGCGCTCGAGGTCGAGGTCGCCCGCGGGCGTCTCGTCGATGTTGATCGCGTCGATCCCGATGGTGCGCACGCCGAGCGCGAGCAGCCGCGCGCACGCATCGCCGTCGAGGTAGGGATGGGTGAAGTACGTGTCGCTCTCGCGGTGCACGTCCCACCCGGTGCGCAGCAGCACGATGACGCCCGGGCCGAACGCGTCGGCGTGCAGGCGCGAGGTGCTCCCACGTGATCGGCGTGCGCGGGGCGAGCCCGGTGACGTCGACCACGACGCCCGGACCGAGGAAGCGCTCGAAGGGCAGCTCGTCGATCCGCGCGCCCTCCTCGAGGAAGTGGTACGGCGCGTCGCAGTGGGTGCCGACGTGCGAGCTGACGTCGAGGCTCGTGACGTTGAAGCCGTCGCGCGCGATCGTCGTCGCGGCGCACAGGCGCGGCGCGGGGTCGCCGGGGTAGTACGGCGTGCGCTCGTCGAGCGGCATCGAGAGGTCGATCACGCGGCGGACTGCCATCGCCGCGCGGAGCCTAACGGCCGCCCGGGCCGGTCACTCGTCCTCGAGGCGGAACCCGACCTTGAGGCGCACCTGGAAGTGCTCGATCTCGCCGTCGACGATGTGGCCGCGGACCTCGGCGACCTCGAACCAGTCGAGGTTGCGCAGCGTGCGGCCCGCGCGCTGGACGGCGTTGCGGATCGCGGCGTCGACGCCCTCGGGCGACGTCCCGACGATCTCGCTGATGGAGTACACGTTGTCGGTCATCGCCCTGTTCTATCCGCAGGACGCGCGGACGAACCGAAGGGCTCTAGGGTGCCCGGATGCTCCCGGTCGCCGTCGTCACGGACTCGACGTCCTACCTTCCGCGGGAGCTCGTCGCGGCCCACGACCTGCACGAGGTGAGCCTCTACGTCCGCGACGGCGCGGGCCAGCGCCGGGAGCTCGAGATCGCCGACCTCGCCGGCTTCTACGAGGAGCTGCGCACCGCCGCGAAGCTCCCGACGACCTCGCAGCCGTCGATCGGGGACTTCGCGGCCGTCTACGAGCCGCTCGTGACCGCCGGCCGCGACGTCGTCTCCGTCCACATCTCGGGTGGGATCTCGGGCACCGTCGAGAGCGCGCGCCAGGCGGCGCAGGAGGTCGGCCGGGCGCATCCGGAGCGCACGATCGAGATCGTCGATTCGACGGTGAGCGCCGGCGCGCTCGGGCTCGTCGCCCTGGCGGCCGCGGGGCGGGCCAAGGACGGCGGCGACGTCGAGAGCGTCGCCGCCGCGACCCGCGCCGCGATCGAGGCGATGCGCTTCTGGTTCGCCGTCGACACCCTGGAGTACCTGCGCCGCGGCGGGCGGATCGGGGCCGCGCAGGCGTGGCTCGGCAGCGCGCTCCGGATCAAGCCGATCCTCACGCTCGCCGGGCAGATCACGCCGATCGAGCGCGTGCGCACGTCCCGGCGCGCGTTCGACCGCCTCGTCGACTTCATGGGCGCGCGCAAGGCCGACGGCGCCGACGCCTGGGTCGTCCAGCACATCCGCGCGGGCGACGTCGCCGAGCGCCTCGTCGTCCGCGGGCGCGAGGTCTTCGGCTGCGAGCCCGCCTTCGTCTCCGAGGTCGGGCCCGTGATCGGCGCCCACGTCGGGCCCGGGCTCGTCGGGTTCGGCGGGATCCCGCGCGCGCTGCTCGGCGCCGCGGCCTGACCGCGCCGGCCCGCCTCAGCGGCGCCGGCGGAACAGCCCGACGACGCCGGCGATCCCGCCGCCGAGGACGAATCCGGCGGCGGCGGCGCCGATCAGCACCTGCTTCTGGTGCTTGACGATCTGCCCGCGCCAGTCGGTGATCTCGGCCACCTCGCCGCGCAGGCGCACCAGCGAGTGCGCGAGCTCGGCCCGGTTGGCCTCGATCGAGGCGCGGATCTGCTCGGGGGTGCGTGAGGGCGGCGGCATCAGTGGTTCCTCACTAGATCGTCCGCTCCGGGTGCTCGGACTTCACGGTCTCCTGGATGCGCTTGGCCTCGGCGATCGCGAGATCGGGCGTCGGCGGGGCGCCCTTCTTGAACGCGCGCGAGGCGAGGAAGCCGGCGAGCGCGCCCATCAGGAACAGGACGCCCGCGACGATGAGATAGCCCCAGAAGACGTTGTCGCCGGGCGCGAACAGCAGGTCCCACGCGAGCCAGGCGAAGCCGTGCAGGACGAACAGCAGCGCCACGACGATGAAGATGCCGGCCGCGATGCCGACCACCGCACCCTTGACGAGCTGGCTGATCTTCGCGGTGACCTCGGCCTTGGCGAGCTCGATCTCCTCGCGGATGAGCAGCTGCGCCCGGTCGGTGACCTCCTGGATCGCCTGGCCGATCTTGACGTCGTCGCCCTGCGCGGCCTCCTGGCGGGCGCGCATCTCCTCGGTGCTGATGGCCATTCAGTCGCCTCCGAGACGCTTGAGGATGACCGCCGCGACGATCCCGCCCGCGAACGCGGCGCCGACGAGGATCTCCGGGCGGTCGGGCGGGATCCCGAACGGCAGCGCGTTCGCCTCCTCCGCGGTCCCCGGCGGATGCGCGGGGGTCGAGCGGGTGACCGTCACCGTCGGCGTCGGCTGCGGCGTCGGGCCCGCGGTGGTCGGGCTGTGGCGCTGATCGCTCATTCGGGCGGATCCTCATCGAAGGCGCGGCGCCAGATCATCGCCGCCACCTTCGCGGTCGCGACGGAGGCGAGCGCTCCGAGCCCGGCGAGCAGTCCGGACCACACCAGGCGCTTGACGACGTCGTTGTCCATGGCGGGCAGCCTACTCAGGCGGTCGTCGGAAGGCGGTCCAGGCCGCCGCAGATGGTCTCGACGACGTAGTCCTTGGCCTGCTCGTACTCGGCCTCGCCCCGCGGCAGCACCTCGAAGATCCAGCCGGTCAGGACCTGCTCGATCGCACCGTAGAACGCCATCGCGGCGAACTGCGGCGTGACCGTCGCGCGGAACGTGCCGTCCGCCTGCGCGCGCTCCACGATCCCGGCGATCAGCTCGTAGGCCTCGCGGATCTTCGCCAGGTGCGTGCGGCCGAACGAGTTCGCCGCGCGCGTGACCTCGACGATGATGACCTTCATCAACTCGGGGTCGTGGCGGTAGGAGTCGACGATGAACGACGTGATCGCGTAGAGCTTCTCGCGCGCGGCGATGTCCTGCTCGTCGAGCTCGCGGATCACCTCGAGCATCACGTTCCAGCGCTCGAGGAAGAGCGTGTCGAGCACCTCGTCCTTCGAGCGGAAGTAGTGGTAGACGAGGCCGTAGGCGACCTGCGCCTCGTCGGCGATGTCGGACACGCGGCAGCCGTTGAAGCCGCGGCGGGCGAACACGCGCACCGCGGCGTCGAGGATCAGGCGGCGCTTGTCGGCGGCCGCGGCCGGGCTGCGCGCGGTCGCCATCAGGCGGGCGTCGCGGCGGCGGCGCGGCGGTAGGCCGACGGCCGGCGGTTGGCGAGCGACGGCAGGCGCCGGCGGATGCCGGCCTGGGCCTCGAGGTCGAGGTCCGCGGTGATGACGGCCTCCGTGTCCGGCGCGATCGCGAGCACGATCCCCCAGGGGTCGACGATCATCGACCGCCCGCCCGAGCGGTGGCTCGGCGGGTGCTCGCCGATCTGGTTGGCGGCGATGACGAACGCCTGGTTCTCGATCGCACGGGCGCGGACGAGCGGCTCCCAGTGGTCGCGGGTCGTCGGCACGGTGAACGCCGCGGGGACCGTGAGGATCCGGGCGCCGTCGACCGCGAGCAGGCGGTAGAGCTCGGGGAAGCGCAGGTCGTAGCAGACGCTCAGCCCGATCTCGACGCCGTCGGCGGTCTCGGTCAGGACGGCCTCGTCGCCGGGGTCCTCGTTGTCGGACTCGCGGTACTGCACGCCGTCGACCTCGACGTCGAACATGTGGATCTTGCGGTAGGCCGCCTTGAGCGCGCCGTCGGGGCCGTAGTGCAGCGACGTGTTGCGCAGCTTCTCCTCGCCCTCGACGAACTCCGAGATCGAGCCCGCGACGAGGTCGATGCCGAGCTCGCCGGCGACGGTCGCCGCCCACGTGCTGGCCTCGCCCCCGAGCGGCTCGGCGGCGCGGCGGAACGCGTCCCCGTCGCCGAACGTCGTCCACTTCTCCGGAAGGACGACGAGGTCCGCGCCGTCGGCCGCGGCGCGGCGGACGAGGCGGTCGGCCTTCTCCAGGTTGGCGGCCTTGTCGGACTGGGCGTTGAGCTGGACGGCGGCGGCACGCATCGGGCGGTCTCCCTTCCCACGGGGATTGACTGATGGGTCAATCTGGGGCGATGAGGATACCGGCGCCGGGCGACGCGCTCCCGCGCCGCGACACCGCCCCCGCGCGTCCGGACGACCCACCGACCGCGCCCGGCCGGCTGCCGCTCGTACGCGCGGGCCGGCCGCTCAAGCGCTGGCGCTACGTCGGCGTCTTCGGCGCGGACCTCCTGCTCTGCGCCGGCCGGGTGCGGGTCGCGGGCGTGCCGCAGGTGTTCTGGGCCGTGTGGGACCGCCGGGCGGGCGTCCTGCGCGAGCGCACGCGGGTCGGGCCGGCCGCGCTCGGCCGCGCGGTGCTGCTCGGCGACGGCACGCTGCGCGTCCGCGACCGTGGCGTGCGGATCGACCTCGCGCTCGCGCCCGCGGGCGACGTCGTCGAGGTGACGAGCCGTCACGGGGCGGCGCCGATCTGGACGCGCAAGCGCCCGGTGACCGCCCGCGGCACGGTCGTCCTCGACGGGCGGACACAGACCCTCGACGCGCCCGGCCTCGTCGACGACTCCGCCGGCTGGCACGCCCGGCGCACGGCGTGGGACTGGTGCGCGGGCGCCGGCCGCGACCCCGACGGCCGCCGGCTGGTGTGGAACCTCGTCGCCGGGATCCACGACGCGCCGGTCCGACAGCGAGCGCACGGTCTGGGTCGACGGGGTCGCCCAGGAGGCCGGGCCGGTGCGCTTCAGCGCCGCGCTGGACGGCGTCGGCGGGCTGCGCTTCGACGCCGAGGCCGAGCGCGCGCGCCACGACCGCGTCCTGTTCGGCCTGCTCGAGAGCGAATACCGCCAGCCGTTCGGCCGCTTCTCGGGCGAGCTGCCCGGCGGCATCGCCGTCGTCGAGGGCCAGGGCGTCATGGAACGCCATCGCGCGCACTGGTGAGCGGCGCAGCGGGTAGGCAGCAGGCAGAGGCCCGCCGCACGAGAGAGGGAGGACGTCCATGGCCACCCAGATGGCCGCGCTGCGCAACCTGACGCAGTACCGGCTCGGGTTCCGGATCGCCGTCGCCGCCGCGACGATCGGCGTCATCTACGGCTACGACCTCGGCAACATCTCCGGGGCGCTGCTCTTCATCACGAAGGACTTCGACCTCTCGACGAAGCAGACCGAGTGGGTCGCGACGATCGTCGTGGCCGGGTCGATCGTCGGCGCCCTCGTCGCCAGCCGCCTCGCCAACGCGATCGGGCGCAAGCCGACGATGGTCATCGTTGCGCTGACCTACGCGATGTTCGCCGTCCTGAGCGGCCTCGCGACGAGCCTCGTCTGGCTCGACGTCGCGCGCTTCTTCCTCGGCGTCACGATCGGCCTGTCGGTCGTCACCGCGCCGATCTTCGTGGCCGAGTCGTCGCCCGCCGCCGTTCGCGGCGGCCTGATCGTCATGTACCAGGTGGCGACCGTCAGCGGGATCGTCATCGCCTACTTCGTCGACTACGCGCTCGCGGGCGCCGAGGCGTGGCGGGCGATGCTCATGCTCTCGGCGATCCCGTCGCTCGCGGTGCTCGCCGTCCTGGCGCGCCTGCCCGACACGCCGCGCTGGTACCTGATGAAGGGGCGCCGCGACGAGGCGCGCGAGACGCTCGCCCTCACCGACCCGGACGCCGACACCGAGCGCGAGCTCGACGAGATCGAGGACGACCTGCGCCGCGAGCGGGGCGGGTCGGTCGCCGAGATGCTCCGCGCCCCGTACCGCCGGGCGACGCTGTTCGTCATCGGCCTGGGCTTCCTCATCCAGATCACCGGCATCAACGCCGTGGTCTTCTACAGCCCGCTGATCTTCAAGGACATGGGGTTCAGCGGGAACGCGGCGCTGCTGCTGCTCCCCGCGATCGTCCAGGTCGGCTCGCTCGTCGCGACGGTGGCCTCGCTGGCGCTCGTCGACCGCCTGGGCCGCCGCCCGACGCTGCTGGCGGGCATCGGCGCGATGGTCGCGTCCACCGTGCTGCTGACGGTCGTGTTCGCCGTCGGCGACCTCAGCGGCGCCGCCGGGTGGTTCGGGTTCGCCGGGATCTTCGTCTTCACCGCGGGCTTCAACTTCGGCTTCGGCTCGCTCGTGTGGGTCTACGCGTCCGAGAGCTTCCCGGCGCGGCTGCGCACCACCGGGGCCTCGGCGATGCTCACGGCCGACCTCGTCGCGAACCTGATCATCGGCCTGTACTTCCTGAGCGCGCTCGAGTCGCTCGGCGGGACGGCGACCTTCGCGATGTTCGCGGCGCTCGCCGTGATCTCGTTCGGTTTCGTCTGGTGGCTCGCGCCGGAGACGAAGGGCCGGCCGCTCGAGGCGATCCGCGCGTACTGGGAGAACGGCGGGCGCTGGCCGGCGGAGGCCGAGAGCGCGACGGCGGCGCCGGACGGCGCGCGCTTCACCCGCGCGGGCGAACGCGCGCGAGCGCCACGGTGACTAGATTGGGGTCGTGTCCTTCGTCGAGGAGGAGATCGCCTCCCAGCCGGCCTGCTGGCGTCGCGCCGCCGCGCTGGCCACCCGCCTCTCCACCGCACTGCCCGCCCGCGGCCGGCGCGTCGCGCTGGTCGGGTGCGGCACGTCGCTGTTCATCGCCCAGTCGATCGCCGCGCTGCGCGAGGCCGCCGGCCACGGCGAGACCGACGCGTTCGCCGCCTCCGAGGTGCCGCCGGGCCGCCGCTACGACGTCGTGATGACGCTGTCGCGCTCGGGCACGACGAGCGAGGTGCTCGCCGCCGCCGAGGCGTTCGTCGAGTCGCCGACCGTGGCGATCACGGCCGTCGGCAGCGCCCCGCTCGCCGCGCGGACCGACCGGGCCATCGTCCTCGACTTCGTCGACGAGCACTCGCTCGTGCAGACCCGCTTCGCGACGACCGTGCTCGCCCTCATGCGCGCGCACATCGGCCAGTCGCTCGAGCTCGCCGCGGCCGACGCGGAGGACGCGCTCGAGGCGCCGCTGCCCGATCCGCCCGCGGGCTCGATCGTCTTCCTGGGCACGGGCTGGCGCGTCGGCCTCGCGCGCGAGGCGGCGCTCAAGGTGCGCGAGGCCGCGGCCCTTCCGACCGAGGCCCATCCCGCGCTCGAGTTCCGCCACGGGCCGATCAGCGCCGCGGACCGGTCGACGCTCGTCTGGGCGCTCGGGCCGATCCCCTCGGCGCTCGCGGCCGACATCGAGCGCACCGGCGCGACGCTCGAGCGCGCGAGCCGTGACCCGCTGGCCGAGCTCGTGCGCGTCCAGCGCTTCGCCGTCCGCGCCGCGATCGCGGCCGGCCGCGACCCGGACGACCCGCCGCACATCTCGCGGTCCGTGGTCGCTCCGTGACAGACGCCGCCTGCGTCGTCGCGATCGACGTCGGCGGCACGACGCTCAAGGGCGGGCTGTGCGACGCGGAGGGGACGCTCGTCGACCGCGACCGGCGGCCGACGCCGGCCACGGACACGGTGGCGCTCGTCGCGGCGATCGTCGCGCTCGCGGAGGACCTCGCCGCCGAGGGCCGCGCGCGGTTCGGCGCGGACGGCGTCGGGGGCGTGGGCCTCGCGGTGCCGGGCTTCGTCGACGAGGCCCGCGGGGTCGCGCTGCGCGCCGTGAACCTCCCCTGGCGCGACCTGGCCCTCGCCGATGCGGTCGCCGACGGGGCGGGCCTGCCCGTCACGCTCGGCCACGACGTCCGTGCCGCCGCGGCCGCCGAGGCGCGGCTGGGCGCGGGGCGCGGCGCGGGCGACCTCCTGTTCGTCGCGATCGGGACCGGGATCGGCGCGGCGATCGTCGCCGGCGGCCGGCCGTACCGCGGCGCCCATGGCCGGGCGGGCGAGCTCGGGCACACCGTGGTCGAGCCGGACGGGCCGCCGTGCGCGTGCGGCGCGGCCGGGTGCGTCGAGGCGATCGCGTCGGCGGCCGCGATCGAGCGGGCCTACGCAGCCGCGGGCGCCGCCGACGGCGCGTCGGCGCGCGAGGTCGCGGCGCTCGCCGCCGCCCACGACCCGGCCGCCCGCGCCGTCTGGGACCGGGCGGTCGCCGCGCTCGGCGCCGGGCTCGCGGCGGCGGTCGCCCTGCTCGATCCCAGCGCTCGTCGTCGTCGGCGGTGGCCTCGCGGACGCGGGCGCCCAGCTGCTCGATCCGCTCGCGGCCGACCTCGCCGCGCGCGTCGTGCTCGGCCCGGCCCCGCCGGTCGTGCGCGCCGAGCTCGGCCCCGACGCCGGCTGCCGCGGCGCCGCCCTGCTCGCCTGGGACGCGCTCGGCGACCGCGCTGCCGCGCCCGAATGAGGCTCCGCCCACCGCCGGTGCGCCCGGACCGGCATGATGGCGGTCTCCGCCATGTCGTCGCCACCCGACGAGGTCGTGCTCTGCGCCGAGACCCTCTTCACCCCGGTGGAGCGGCTGGCCGACGGCTGGGTGCACGTCCGCGGGGCGCGCATCGAGGGCGTCGGGTCGGGCCGCGTGCCGGACCTCGGCGCGCCGGTGGTGCGCCTGCCCGCCGGGACGACGATCGCGCCCGGGTTCATCGACCTCCACGTCCACGGCGGCGGCGGCGCGCAGGTCGGCCCGGACCCGCACGCGGTGCACGAGGTCGCCGCGTTCCACGCCCGCCACGGCACGACCGGGCTGCTCGCGACGACCGTGCCCGGGCCCGCGGAGACGCTCCTCGACACGGTGCGCGCCGTCTCCGCGGTCGCCCGCCGGCCCGGCCCCGAGGCCGCGCGCGTGCTCGGCTGCCACCTCGAGGGCCCGTTCCTCAGCCCGGAGCGGCCCGGCGCGCTCGACGTCCGCCACCTCCGCCCGCCGGACCGCGACGAGCTGATCCGCCTGCTCGACGCCGGCGCCGGCAGCGTCCAGATGGTCGTCGTCGCCCCGGAGCTGCCCGGCGCGCTCGAGCTGATCGCCGAGGCGGCCGACGAGGGCGTCGTCGTCTCCATCGGCCACACCGACGCCACCTACGACGAGGCGATGGCGGGCTTCCACCGCGGCGCGCGAGCCGCGACCCATCTGTTCAACGGGATGCGCCCGCTCCATCACCGCGAGCCGGGGCCGGCGGGCGCGGCCCTGTCCGAGCCGCGCGTCACGGCCGAGATCATCGCCGACGGCATCCACGTCCACCCGGCGATCCTGCGCCTGGCCCACGCGGCGAAGGGCCCGGGCCGCCTCGCGCTCGTCACCGACGCGATGCAGGCCACGGGCCTGGCCGACGGCGAGTACCGCCTCGGCGACCAGACCGTGACCGTGACGGCGGGCGCCGCGCGCATCCCCAGCGGATCGCTCGCCGGCAGCACGCTGACGATGGACCGCGCCGTCCGGGCGTGCGTCGAGACCGGGATCCCGCTCCCCGACGCACTGCAGATGGCGACCGCGACGCCCGCGGCGCTGCTCGGGATCGGCGAGGTGACGGGCCGGATCGCGCCCGGCGCCGATGCGGACCTCGTCGTCCTCGACGAGACGCTCGCGGCCGTGGGGACGATGGTCGGCGGGCGCTGGGCGCACCGCGACGCGATCCTCGGGCCCGCCGCGGCCGCCGCGCGCTGAGCGTTCCGTCGCGCCGCGCCGCGCGCCTCAGGCGCGGAACGAGCCGCGTACGCCGTCGCCCGCCCCGGCGACCGCGCCCGCCTCGAACAGCGCGCGGATCTCCTCGCTGCCGTACCCGAGCTCGAGCAGCACCTCCTCGGTGTGCTCGCCCAGCGACGGGCCGGGGCGGCGGCCGGGCTCGCCGGGCGTGCGCGACAGCTTCACCGGCACGCCGAGCTGGCGCACCGGCGCCGCGGCCCCGGGCTGGTCGAGCTCGACGACCATCCCGCGGGCGGCCGCATGATCGGACGCGAGGACCTGGTCGAGGTCGAGGACGGGCTCCAGGCAGCAGTCGTGCTCGGCGGCGAAGGCGGCCCACTCGTCGCGGGTCCGCGCCGCGACCACCGCCTCGACCGCGCGGTGCGTGTCCGAGCCCGGCGGGTCGAACTGGCCGCCGACGAGGTCCTCGCGGCCGACGCCGTGGCAGAACGCCGCCCAGAACTTCGGCTCGAGCGCGCCGATCGTGATCCACCCGTCGGCGCAGCGGTACGGGCGGTAGCAGGCGAGCGCGCCGCCGAGCTCGAGGCCGCCGCGGCGCGGGACGACGCCCTCGGCGAGGAAGCGGGCCGCCACCATCGCGAGCCACGACAGCGTGCCGTCGGTCATCGAGATGTCGACGAGCTGGCCCTCGCCGCTGCGGTCGCGCTCACGCAGCGCGGCGAGGATGCCGAACGCGGCCATCAGCGCGCCGCCGCCGAGGTCGGCGATCTGGCCCGCGGGCTGGACCGGCGCGCCGTCCGCGTCGCCGGTGAGGCCGAGCAGCCCGGCGAGCGCGAGGTAGTTGAGGTCGTGGCCCGAGCGGTCGCGCAGCGGCGAGTCCTGGCCGTAGCCCGAGATCGCGCAGTAGACGATGGCGGGATTGACCTCCCGCAGCGCCGCGTAGCCGCAGCCCAGGCGGTCCAGGACGCCGGGGCGGAAGGACTCGAGCACGACGTCCGACGAACGAACGAGCGCGAACAGCACCTCGCGGCCGCGCGCGTCCTTCAGGTTCACCCGCACCGAGCGCTTGTTGCGGTTGAGCGCGAGGAACATCGCCGACGCCGCGCTGTCCTCCACGCCCTCGACCATCGGCGGCGACCAGCGCAGGTAGTCGCCCATCGCGGTGTCCTCGACCTTGAGGACGTCCGCACCGAAGTCGGCGAGCAACAGCGAGCAGAACGGGCCGGGCAGCAGGCGGCTGAGGTCGAGGACGCGGACGCCCTCGAGCGGGAGGCTCATGCCCGCAGCGCCTCGCCCGGGCGGTCCGCAGCGGGCCGCGCCGGGACGCCGAGCAGCGCGCGCGCCTCGGCGACCGTCGCGGGCCGCCGGCCGACGTCGAGGGTGAGCTGTCGCGCCTTGGCGACGAGGTCGCCGTTCGAGCGCGCCATCGTCCCGTCCGGCAGGTAGAGGTTGTCCTCGAGGCCGACGCGCACCGACCCGCCGAGGGTCAGCGCGGCGGCGACGAGCAGCCACTGCGCGCGCGAGATCCCGATCACGCCCCAGTGTGAGCCGGCGGGCAGGTTGTCGGCCATCGCCGCGAGGTTGCGGGCGGTCGCCGGGACGCCGCCGGTGACGCCCATGACGAACGAGGCGTGCAGCGGCGCCCGGAGCAGGCCCATGTCGACGAGCGGGTCGAGCGAGCCGACGTGGCCCGTGTCGAAGCACTCGTGCTCGGGCTTGACCCCGGCCTCCGCCATCGCCTCGAGCAGCGCGATGATCTCGTCGAACGGATTGGCGAAGACGGCCGAGAAGACGAAGTCCTTGCGCCGCGCCGAGTACTTCGCGTAGTTCATCGAGCCCATGTTCAGCGCCGCGACCTCCGGCCGCAGCGCGCGCAGGTAGGCGACGCGGGTCTCGACGCTCACGCCGACGGCGCCGGTCGAGTAGTTGACGATCACGTCGTCGCCGACCTCGGCCCGGATCGCCTCGGTGATCGCGCGGTAGTCCTCGACGGCGTGGCTCGGCGTCCCGTCCGGCCGGCGGGCGTGGATGTGGATCATGACCCCGCCCTCGTCCACGATCCGGCGCGCCTCGGCGGCGTACTCGGCCGGCGTGTACGGGATCGCCGGGCACTGGTCGCGATTGGCCAGCGCGCCGGAGATCGCGCAGGTGATGATGACCGGGTCGTCGAGGCTCACGCGGGCGGAACGCTAGCGGCGTGGCGCCGGACGTGATGTGGGTACGCCCGCGGCGCGGACCCTCCGCACAATCCACGGAAAGGACCTTCCATGATCGGAGCGATCATCCTCGGCATCGTCGCCGGGTTCCTCGGCCGGCTGCTCATGCCGGGACGCGACCCGATGGGCTTCTTCGCCACGGTGCTGCTCGGCCTCGCCGGCTCCGTCGTCGGCTTCCTGCTCTTCACCGAGCTGCTGGGCATCGGCGACAACGAGACGTTCGACCTCGGCGGGCTCATCGGCGCCGTCATCGGCGTGCTGATCCTGCTCGCGCTGTACCGCGCGTTCCTCGCCCGGCGCGCCGGGCCGGCCGTGCGCTGAGCCCGCGCCCTCCGCAGGCTCAGCTGACCCCCGTCGCTCCCGCCGACGGGGGTCGCTGCGGGGGGTTTCGCTACGGACTAGCCGTCGTTGCCGCCACCGCCGCCGTTGTCGTCGCCGGCCTCGTTGCCGCCGCCGTTGTCATCGGCCTTGAGCTGCCCGCGGGCGGCGCCGCCCGGGTTCGCCGGCGTGTGGACGTTGGCGTAGTAGCCGCTCGGGTTGCGCCGGATCGCGCTGACCACGCTGGCCTTCGCCGTCACGCACTTCTTCGAGATGCGCGGGCTGACGCCCTTGAACGTCGGCTTCAGGTCGATGACGATGCCGCCGTTCGTGCCGGCCTTGCCCTTGTGGATGTGCGCCGCGATCGGCTTCGCGCCGAGCGCCCGGACGGACATCGTGTAGCACGCCTGGCCGTTCTTGAACTCGACCTTGAACGTGCCTGCAGCACTCGACGGGCCCTTCGGGCTCTCGCTGCTGCCCTTCATGGTGGCGGTGAACTCGTTGTTCGAGCTCTGTGCGCCGGCCATCGCGACGCCGATCGTCATGCCGACCACCGCCAGCGCGAGGATCGCCCTCATCAGTCGCTTGGACATGTCACTCCCCTCCGATAAGAGAGACGGTTGCTGTGCAACCTGTATGACGCGCCACTCCGTGGATCCTTCCCGGGTATGTCAGCGGCGGTTGCGACCCGCCGGCCTCAGACCGGGACGACCGCGTTGCGCTTCCAGGGCCGCTGCGTCGTCTTGCCCTCCGCCATCTCGAGCGCGCGGCAGATCACCGGACGCGTCTCACGCGGGTCGATCACGTCGTCGATCATCCCGTTGCGCGCCGCGATGTACACGTCGATGATCTGGCGGTAGGCGGCGATCAGCTCGGCCTTCTTGGCGGCCGGATCCTCGGCTTCCTCGACCTGGCGGCGCATGACGATCTCGACCGCCCCCTCCGCGCCCATCACGCTGATCTCGGCCGTCGGCCACGCGACGATGACGTCGGGCTCGTACGCGCGGCCGTTCATGACGTAGTAGCCCGCGCCGTAGGCCTTGCGCAGCACGACCGTGACCTTCGGGACGGTCGCCGCCGCGACGGCGTGGAGCATCTTGGCGCCGTGGCGGATGATCCCGGCCGCCTCGACCTTCGTGCCGACCATGAAGCCGGGGACGTCCTGGAGGAAGACGAGCGGCAGGCCGAAGGCGTTGCAGAGGTTGACGAACCGCGCGGCCTTGTCGGCCGAGTCGTTGTCGAGGATCCCGCCGAGGTGGCGCGGCTGGTTGGCGACGATCCCGGCCGGCCGCCCGCCGAAGCGCGCCAGGCACGTCACGATCGTCTTCGCCCACTGCGGCTTGAGGCTCAGGTACGCGCCGTCGTCGACGATCCGGCGGATCACGTCCTCGACGTCGTAGGGCTTGCGGTTGGACTCCGGCAGCACGTCGAGGAGCGCCTCGTCACGGCGGTCGACCGGGTCGGCGGTCGCGCGCCGCGGCGGCGCCTCGCCGTTGTGCGACGGGAAGTAGGACAGGTACTCGCGGATCCGGGCGATGCACTCCTCGTCGTCGGCCACCTCGAGGTCGCCGACGCCCGACTTGCGGCAGTGCACGCGCGAGCCGCCGAGCTCCTCCTGGGTGACGTCCTCGCCGATCGCGGCGCGGACCAGGTGCGGGCCGGCGAGCGCCATCGACCCGCGCCCCTTCACCATCGGGACGAAGTCGGCCAGCCCCGGGATGTACGCGGTCCCGGCGGCACACGGGCCCATGAGCGCGGCGACCTGCGGGATGACCCCGCTCGCCACGACCTCCTCGCGGAAGAGGTGGCCCGAGCCGGCGAAGAGCGAGCCGACCGCCTCCTGGATGCGCGCGCCGGCGCTGTCGAGGAGCCACACGAACGGCATCCGCTTGGTCAGGGCCAGGTCGCGCAGGCGCGAGACCTTGATCTCGCCGGTCGTGCCCATCGAGCCGGCCATCACGGTGAAGTCGTAGGCGCAGACCGCGACGAGCCGGCCGTCGACCCGGCCGTAGCCGGTGATGACGCCGTCGGCGGGCGCGTCGCGGTCCTCGAGGCCGCGGACCGAGTGGTGGATCCCGGCGTGGAGGCCGAGCTCGGTGAACGTGCCGGGCTCGACGAGGAGGTCGATCCGCTCGCGGGCGGTCAGCTTCCCGGCGTCGTGCTGCTTGGCGATGCGCTCCGGGCCGCCGCCGAGGCGGGCCCGCGCGCGCCGCGCCTCGAGGTCCTCGGCGAGCGGGCGCAGGATGGACGGTGCGCCGGCGATGGGCCCGCTGTCGGTGGCCATGAGGGCGTCGATCCTTCGGTCGGAGGCGGGGTAAGGGGCTGCGCGCGCAGCGTAAGGCCGGCCACGGCAAATGTGCTCCATCCTCCCGATGTGGGCGGCCCTGTCGTAGCCGACCATGGATCCCATGCTGATGACCGGACTGGACTCCATGGACGCCGAGCGGGCCTTCGCGCGGTCCTCGCGGGCGCGGCGGCGGGCCGCGTTCATGCGGGTCCTGCGGCGCCGGCGCGGCGGCGCCGCGCGGCTGCCCGTGTTCGACGATCGCCAGCTCGCCCGCGCCGAGGCCGGCCACGGGCGCCGCGAGATCCCGCTGGGCGAGATCCGCGGCACGATCGAGCCGAGCCGGGCGCGGATGTTCGACGGCGACTTCCGCCCCACGGGCGCGGCGCGGTCGCGCTGGGAGCGGGTCTGGCTGGCCGAGCAGCGCGGACAGGCGCTGCCGCCGATCTCGGTCGCCCTGGTCGGCGGGGGCTACGCGGTCCGCGACGGCCACCACCGCGTGTCGGTCGCGCGGGCGCGCGGCGCGCTCACGATCGACGCGACGCTCGACGGCGTCTAGGCCTCAGGCCGCGGGACGCAGCTCGTCGTCGCGGAGCATCGCCGCGAGGCGGAAGCGGATCCGCCGCAGGACGATCGCGAGCTCGGGCTCGGGCACCGCGGCGTTGAGCAGCGGGCTGCGGGCGCCGTCGCTGATGAGGCCGGTGATGTCGGCCATCGTGCGCGGGTCGAGGCCCGGCACGCGCTCGAGGTCCTCGGCGACGGCCAACAGCTCGGCGCGCACCGGCGCGAGCCGGGTGAGCAGCAGCGGGGCGACGGCGTTGCGCGGCACGGACCGCTGGACGGCGATCTCGCGCAGCCGGCGCGCGGTGTTGCGGCGGTGGCGGGCATCGACGAGCCGCGCGCGGAGGCGGGCGAGCTCGGGCAGCCCGGCGAGGTCGTCGCGCAGCGCCCACTCGTCGAGCGTGACGTGCCGCGCCACCTCGGCGCCGGCGGCGAGGATCACCGCGGTGGCGATCGCGACCGCCCCGGCCGCCGACGTGAGGTGCCCGGTCGCCCACAGCAGGGCGGAGACGAGCCCGGACGCGAGCGCGCTCCAGCGCCAGGCGGCGAGCGACTGCAGGTGCCGGCGGGCGTCGGCGGGGCTGTGGATCGGCGGGACCATCGGTGTGCCCTGATTGGTACCACCGCCTCTCGGGCCCGACCATCGTGCTGACAGCAGTGCTTCAGGGGCGGTCATCCCCCGTCGCGCGTGCGGTGGACCGCAATGGCTCCGGGCCGGGGATTACGGGGCGGGCGGCCCCGGCGTCGCGGCGCGGACCTGGAAGCGGGAGCGTTGGCTGGGCGCGGATCCGGGCGCCGTGCTCAGCGCGCCGACGCCGGGAGGATGCGCCCGCTGGCGAGCATCCGCGGCGCCGCGGCCCCGAAGTCGCGGGCCGACAACTGGGCGACGAGCGCGCGCGACGCGCCCCGGTCGGGGCTCGGCGTGCCCGCGGCGTCGAGGGCGATGCCGTGCCACCACCCGTTGCGCAGGCGGCCGTCGCGGCCGACGCGGACGGTCAGCAGGCCGGAGACCGAAAGGGTGCCGCCCGAGGCGAAGTTGTGGACGCCCGCGAAGTTGCCCAGCGAGTAGGCGATCAGCCGCCCGCGGTAGGTCTCCAGGCCGCGGATCACGTGCGGGCCCGAGCCGAGCACGAGGTCGGCGCCCTCGTCGATCGCGAGATGGGCGAAGGCGCGCGAGTCGCCGCGGTCCTCGCCGAAGGCGAACTCGCGCCCGAGCGGGACCGCCGTGCGGTCCGAGCCCTCGGCGCCGGCGTGGAAGAACACGACGACGACGTCCGCGATCGCCTTGGCCTGGTCGACCAGCGCGCGCACGGCGGCGGGGTCGTCCATCGACGGCGTCCACCGGTACGTCGAGAGGCCGACGAACGCGACGCGCACCCCGCGACGCTCGAGCACGCGGACGTCGCCGGGCAGGCCGGTGAACGCGATCTTCGCCGCGGTGAGGGCGCCGAGCGTCTGCGTCCGGCCCGCCTCGCCGTAGTCGAAGGCGTGGTTGTTGGCGAGGTTGACGACGTCGAGGCCGGCACCTTGCAGGGCGCGCGCGTTCTCCGGCGGCGCCTGGAAGGCGAAGCAGTTGGCGCCGGGGGCGACGCCGCACTTCGACGCGCCGCCGGTCGAGAGCGTCCCCTCGAGGTTGCCGGCCATGAGGTCCGGCGCGCGCATCGCCGGGCCGACCTTCGCGAACAGGCCGGCGCCGCCGTTCGCGGGCAGGCCGTACTGCGAGCCGGGCGTGATGTCGCCGACCCAGCCGATGGTGATGGTCGAGGCCCGCTTGCCGGGGGCCGCGCCGCGGTGCGTGGGCTGCGCCTGGGCCGCGCTCTCCGCGACCGCCGGACGCCCCGCGCCGGAGAGGCCGTCGGCGAGGATCGCCGCCACCGCGAGCGCCGGCGCGAGCAGCAGCACGGCGGGCACCAGCGACCGCAGGTGCGAGGCAGATATGAGGCGTCGGCACCGCTCGGCCATCCCGCCGCTCTCCCGTCCCGAGGTGGTTCGGGGCGGGCTTCGGGCCGGGCCGGCGCGCTCCTCTGTGGTGCAACGTCGCCGTCACCGCCGGGCGGGAGGATTTGCACGTCCACGAAGCGCGACGGATGCCAGGTTCCTGCCCGTCTAGGCGTCGTCCGGGAGGCTGGCGAACTCGCGCTTGACGTCCCGGTACCACCCGAGGCCGCTGATCGGACGCTTCCATCGGCCCCGCATCGCCTCGTGGGCCTCGCGGTGGGTCTCGTCGCCTGCCGCGACCTGCGCCTTGAGGTGGCGGTCCTGGGCCTTGATGACCTCGTTGTGGTCATTGCCGTGGTGCTCGACGTCGCAGGGGCCGCCGAGTTGCTTGCAGGTCATGGTCTTCATGGCGGCAACGCTACGGCTGCCCGGCCGTCAGCGCTTCTCGAATCCTGATCGATCCGCCGAGGACTGTGCGAGAGCGCGCGAACGGGCCCCAATCGTCGCTCACCATGGTTATTGCGGAGGGTGTCCCTCCTCGAGGGCGTAGGCGATCGCGTCTGAAAGGCTGAGGGCGGCACCGCTGGCACGAGCGGCGTCCCAGGCGGGTTCGCCGTAGCGGCTCTTGGCCGGCCGGAAGAAGATCGTGTCGAGTCTGTCGTTGACCTCGTCGTCGTCGACGGGCTCGTAGGTGTGCGTCGTGGCGGCGCCCATGAGTCGGGCGGCTCGAGTCAGGTCGTCGTCGGTCACGGCGACCGCTGCCAGAGCGCGCAGGGCGTCGCCGACGACGAGTGGGACGGCCAGCTGGCGGGAGAGCTCGAGCGCCTGTCGAACCGCCCGGCGGGCCGTGTCGATGTCGCCGTCGAGGAGGGCGGCGAACCCGACAATGGTCTGCAGGATCATCCAGTCGAGGGGAGCATCGAGTTCGCGAGTGACCGCGAGAGCGCGGTCGCCGAACGCCTTTGCATCCGCGACGCTGCCAAACCCGAGGGCGAGGGAGGTGGCCCTGTGAAGGAGACCGGCCAGCCCGACGACGAAGCCGACCTCTTCGAGCAACGCCGCGGCCCGGGGCACCCGCTCGCGCAGCTCGTCGATCGTGGTTACGGCCGTCGCCTTGATGTGGGCGGCGTACGCCGTCGCCCAGGGGTCTCCGGCGGCCGTGGCCAGGCTCAGCGCTTCGTCGGCGTAGCGCCCGGCGATGTGCGGCCGATTCGCGATGATCTCGCGATCCGCGCGAAAGCGGAGGGCCTCGGAGAGCATGAGCGGGTCGCCCAGGGCGCGGGCGATGGACTCGACCTCCTCCGTCTCGGGCAGCCCCAATCCGCCGCCCAGGAGACCCAGGCTGTGGACCCTTCTCATGAGCACTCGTACGCGGAGCGCGGGATAGGCGTCAGCGCCCGGGAGCGCGAGCGCTGCGTCGGACCGTTCGACGGCGTAGGCGTAGCGGCTGCGCATGTTCCAGTACTCGCCGAGCGCCGCGACGAGCGCGAGAGCGCGTTCCGCGTCCCGCCGGTCCATCGCCCAATCGAGCGCGGCATGCAGGTTGTCCACGTCCGCGTCGAGGCGCTCGAGGTGCTCCCGGTGGGCGCGGCCCTGGACCGCTCGTTCGCTGCCGTGGCGAGTGGCCACCGCGAGGAAGTGACGGTAGTGGCGCTCGTGGACGGCGTTTCGCTCGCTGCTCTGATCGAGACGATCGGCCGCGTACGCGCGGATCGTCTCGAGCATCACGAGCCGTGTGCCGGCCTCGCCGGCGCGGCGCGTGAGAAGGCTCTGGTCCACCAGTTGCTCGAGCGTCTCGAGGCCCGTGTCGGTGACGTTCTCGGCGGCCGCGATTGTCGCGCCGTCCTTGAATGCCGCGAAGCGCCCAAAGCAGCGCTGCTCGGCCTCGGTCAGGAGTTGGTAGGACCAGTCGATCGTCGCGCGCAGCGTCCGCTGCCGTGCCGGCGCGTCGCGGGGTCCCTCGCCGAGGGGCGTGAGCGTCTCACCGAGCCGTTCGGCCATCTCCGCCGGGGACAGCAATCCGCAGCGCGCCGCGGCGAGCTCGATGCCCAGCGGGAGGCCGTCGACCTGGCGGCAGATGTCGGTCACCGGCCCCGCGGTGTGCTCGTCGAGCTCAAACGCGGGATCGCGAGCGCGGACGCGCTCGGCGAACAACTCGACGGCACCGGCCGGTGCGGCGCGATCGGGGTCCGCGTCGCGGTCGGGCAGCTTCAGTGGCGCCACCGGCCAGCAGCGCTCGCCGGCGAGACTCAGGGGCGCGCGGCTCGTCGCCAGCACGCTCAGCGCGCGGCAGGACGCGATCAGCCCGGCGACGAGCTCCGCGGCCGCCGGCAGCACGTGCTCGGCGTTGTCGAGCACGAGCAGGATGCGCTTGTCTGCGAGAAAGCGCTCGACCGCGTCCTGTGCGGTCTCTCCCGCCAGCGGCACGATCGCCAGCTGATTGACGACTGCCCCCGAAACCTCGCCTGCGAGAGGGACGCCGGCCAGCGGAGATGAACCGCGCGCCGTGCTCGAAGTCCGTTTCGGCGGCCCTCGCCGCCTCCAAAGCCAAGCGCGTCTTTCCCACACCGCCCGGACCCGTGAGCGTCAGGAGCCGCTCCGCGCCGGTGTGGATCTGCGACGCGATCCGGCGTACCTCGTCCTCGCGGCCGATGGTGCGGTTGGGCGCCGCGGGCAACAGGTCGGCGCCGACAGGCCCGACGCGTGAGACGGCGGTGGTGGCCACCGGCGGGAAGTCCGCCGGTAGATCCCCGACGACGAGCTGGAAGAGGTGCTCCGGATCATCGATGTCCTTGAGCCGATGTCGACCGAGGTCGCGCAGCGCGACGTCGGGCGGAAGGTCGATCCCGACGAGCGCGCGTGTAGGGCCCGAGATCAGGATCTGCCCGCCGTGCCCCGCCGAGCAGATCCGCGCCGCGCGGTGCACCGCGAGGCCCACGTAGGAGCCCTGCCGAACGGCGGCCTCGCCGGTGTGAACGCCCATCCGGACGCGCACCGTGATGCCGTGCGGCCACTCCTGCCGCGCGAGCGCGTGCTGCGCGCTCACGGCCGCCGCGATCGCGTCGCTTGCCCGCGCGAACGCGACGAAGAACCCATCGCCCTCCGCGTGGACCTCTCGCCCGCCGTGGGCATCGAACGCCACCCGGAGTGCGCGACGATGCTCGAGGAGGACGTCGGCGTAGCGCTCGCCGAGCTGGGCCAGCAGCCGGGTCGAGCCCTCGATGTCGCTGAACAGGAAGGTGACCGTGCCGCCAGGCAGATCCGCCTCGACACCGGTCGCCGCTTCGGGCGCAGTGGTCGCCGGCGGGTCGAGCGCCGGGTCGTGGGCGAGGATCTGCTCGTGCAGACGCCGCAACTCGGCGCCGGGCTCGACACCAATCTCCTCGACGAGACTAGCCCGCGCTGCGCGGTAGGCGCCCAGCGCCTCCGCCTGGCGGTTCGCGCGATAGAGCGCGAGCATCCGCTGGGCGTGCAGGCGCTCGCGCAGCGGGTTCGCCGCGACGAGCGTGTCGAGCTCGGCGATCAGCTCGGCGTGGCGGCCGCCGACAGGTCGGCGTCGATCGCCAGCTCGGCCGCGCGCAGCCGCAGCTCCTGCAGTCGCCGGATCTCGGCCGCGGCGAACGGCTCGTCGGCCAGGTCCGCCAGGGGCTCGCCCTGCCACAGCGCCAGCGCGTCCCGCGGCCGTGACTCCTCCAACAGCCGCTCGGCGCGCACCGCGTCGACCTCGCCATCGGCGAGCTGCAGCTCATAGCCGCGACCGCGGGTCACGATGCGCGCGCGGTCGCCGTCGAGCACGCGCCGCAGATGCGACACGTACAGCTGCACCATCTTCGCCGCGCTCGGCGGGAGTCGATCGCCCCACAACCCCTCGGCCAAGCGATCCACCGACACCGTCCGCCCCGCCTCCAGCGCGAGCATCGCCAGCACCGCCCGCTGCTTGCGCGGCCCCAGATCGACCGGCCCGTCCCCGAAGCGAACCTCGAGCGGCCCCAGCAGCCGGACCTCCACCGTCGCGCGACTCTAACGGCGGTCGATTGGTGAGTAAACCCTGCCTCGACCGCCGGTATACCGCGCCCCGGCAGCGTTCCCGGCGTCCACTCCACCGCCTCGGAAGGAGGCCGCCGTGAAACGTTTCGCGCGGCATCACCCCTCGCCTATTCGGCGCCGCTCTCATCGCGGCCGCCCTTACCGCCCCCACCGCCATCGCGCGGCAGGCGAACCCCTACCCGCCGAGTAGCGGCCAGCCAAGTTCGTTCTGGTTGTTCAGCAGAGCCCACCAGCCAGCGACGCTGGACCGGGTTGCCACGGTTGTCAGCCCGAGAACGCGGCGCTGCGGCGACCTGCTCGTCTCGAGCGAGCGACTGGTCGCGCTTCCGTCCTGTCCGGGTGGCTGGCAGTTCGTCGGGGCGGCCACGGCGTCGACGCCGTAGTCGGCCGACTGCATGGACGACCCCGATGAACTGACTGCCGCCCGTCGTCCTAAGCGGCAGTCGCCCGACGCGCTCGGCGTTGTTGCACGTCGCCGGTCGGTCACCTAAAGCCGGAATCCACCGATGAGCGATGAGTTCACGCGGTCGCGTAGGTCTCTTCCGCCATGAGCGATAGAAAAGTGATTCTCAAGATGGTCATGTCTCTCGACGGTTTCGTCACCAGCACCGACGGGACCCATGAATGGATGTTCGAGTGGTTCGGCGACGACTCGGGTGAGTGGAACCGACGCGCCCTCGAGGAGGCCGGCGTTCATGCGATGGGCCGCCGCAGCTACGAGATCATGGGCCCGCACTGGGCCGCGTCCGAGGGGCCGATCGCAACCGCGATGAACGACAAGCCGAAGGCCGTCTTCTCTCACACCCTGGAGAAGGCGGAATGGGGACCGGTCGAGATCTTCGGCGGGGACCTGGCCTCGGAGATCGCGGACCTGAAGGCGCGGGACGACGACGGAACGATCCTGGTCCATGGCGGCCCCGGCTTCGCCAAGTCACTGACCCGCCTGGGCCTCGTCGACGAATACCAGCTCACGACGGTCCCGATTGCGATCGGCGCGGGCCTGCAGCCCATTCGCCGAGCTGGAAGCGCACCTGAAGCTGGACGTCGTCGAAGAGGAGCGCTTCTCGAGCGGAGCCCTCGCGCAGATCCTGGTGCCGAAGCGATAAGTCACGCTCCGACCACGCGCGACCGGGCACAAACCTGGCCCGACTCACTTCCGCGAGTAAGGCTTAGCTCGTGCCGCGGCCCGCATGCGGCGAGCTCTCGTCTCCTGCTTCATGCTCCGCCCGATGGAGCTAACCGTCGAGGACCGGCTCGCCATCTACGAACTTGTCGCCCTGCACGGCCACCTCATTGACGCGGGCGCCTTTGACCGGCTCGACGAGCTCTTCACGGAGGACTTCGTCTATGACGTCGAGGCGCTCGGCTACGGCCACCTCGATGGCGCCCGAGCGTTCGTCGAGGCGTCGGTCGCGTTGGGAGACGACAACCCGCTCGGCCACCACGTCACGAATGCGCTTGTCACCGGCGGAGCGGACAACGAGGCCACGGTCCGGTCGAAGGGCATCGGGATCCTGGCGAACGGCAAGAGCGGGACGGTCGTCTACGAAGACGTCGTGCGCCGGACCGATGCCGGGTGGCGCATCGCCCGGCGAACCGTCATCCCTCGCCGCCGGCCGCTCCATCCCGGCTGAACACCGGACGAGCACCGCTGATATTCGCCTACGTGTGCGGCCCTCGGCCAACGCGGCTGCGCTGGCGACGTGCGCGACGCGCGACGCGCGACTTCTGGGTTTCGCCGCAAGGCGATAGGGAGTGCACATCGCGTCGGGCTGCTGCCTCTATACACCATCAAGAAGGATCCGGAGCCGGTACCGCGCGTGCGAGATGCGTCGGACGAGCTGGTGCATGAAGCGACGTATCACCTCGCGAGTGGTCTGGTCAACGGCTGTGCGGGGGGCGATGTAGTACTTGCTCTCGGACAGGCAGCGCGCGCGTGTGACGGCAATGCGGTGAAAGGCGGCGTTGATCTGGCGGTTGCCGCCGCGGTCGAGGCGGTGGCGGTTGGTCTTGCCGGAACTGAGCGGGATCGGGGCGAAGCCGGAGGCGCGCGCGAGCTTGGAATCGTTCTTGAAGCGCTCGGCGCCGGCGATCTCACCGATGAGCTTGGTCGCTGTCAACGGCCGGACGCAGGGCTGTTCGAGCAACTGTGGCGCGATCGGGCTGACCAAGCCGGCGATGTCCTTCTCGAGCGCGTTGATCGTCTGGCTGAGCTCGCGGATGCGGCGCAACTCGTCAGGCGCGATCCGGACAAGCATTGTCAGCTCGGACGGTGCGAGCCGCTTGGCGATACGCGGGCGCGCAACGGCTATAGAACAACGAACTGCCAGGCAGCTGCGAGCTCGGGCCAGAGGTCGTGCAGATGACACTGCAGCGTGCTGTTGAGCGCGACGAGCTGGCGGACCAGGCGTTGCGGTGATAGACTAACAGCTGTAGATCAAGCTCGGGCCCATCCAGGCGGGCCATCGGCAGCTCGTGACGCCATCTCTGATCGCGGCCGCGCGACGGCGACGGCATCGATGCTGTCGGACTTGGATAGCTGCCTCGACCCGCGGCGCTCGCCGGACATCAAAGTCGTCGGCACTCGAACCACGCGCTCGCCGCGACCGACGAGGAAGCGCTCTAACGAGCGCGAACATGACGGCAGTCTCGATCGCCATAGGCGCTGCTCAGCCAGACCACGCCCCCAAGAAAACAACTCATCGAAGCCACGCGATACTGACAGCGACAGTCTTCTCGATCGCGCAACTCGCGCGTGAACGCCGCGAGCGCACGACGGTGTGCGAGCGCTTGTGAGTGTCCGCGCCGAGCACGATCATTGACGTCGTCCTCCTCGTGTCCCGTTGAGGTGGACCTCCGGCGGACAGGGCTTGCTCGAGGCGGTGCCACGCTCCTATCAAGTGACGCCGGACATCCCCGACCGGCGACGAGCGAGACAACAAAAGAAGGTCAGGTCGGGTTCGGGCCGACAGCCTCAAAGAGAGTGAGCGCGCAGCCGGTAGGGACCTTCTCTGCGGTGTCGGACATCACCGACGAAGCCAATCACAACAGCAAGCCTCCTTGCGCCAGCGAGGGACGATCGCTCAGGTCGCATGTGATTCGGCCGCACACCCGCGGGGCTGGTCAGCTCGCCGCGAACGCGTGACTCGAACGCGCCGGCCGGTGTGGGGCGCTTACTGTTCGCGGTATGCACCGGCTCCTCGTTCTCTATCCTCCGCCGTCGGACCCGGACCATTTCCGAAGCTACTACGAGGACACGCACCTCCCGTTGGTGGCGAAGTTCCCCGGCCTGCGCGGCTACCGCTACAGCTTCGACGTCGCCGCCGGCGAGGGCGAGTCGCCGTATTACTGCGTGTTCGAGGCGGATTTCGACGATGCCGCGGCTCTGAGTGCGGCGCAGGAATCCACCGAGGGTCAGGCAGTGCGCGCGGACGTCCCGAACTACGCTACCGGCGGCGTCGTCGTGCTGAACTACGAAGTCCGCGCCGGCTGAGGCGCAGCGGAGCCAATTCGCCCGTGTCCGTGCGCGCCGATCGACCAGGCGACCAACGCGACGCTCACTTTCGCATCCGCCTGCTTGCGCGAGTGCGATCCCGGCCGAGGGGACTCCTCTCTTCCATGCGTAGGGCTAGCGGCGCCCCGAGCGGCCGTCGCTACCGCCTTCGCCTGGCAGGAGCACTCGCGCGCGGCCCAAGGGCTGCTGCCATCCATGCGAAGCAGCACCGGCCCTGGCGTCCGCCCCGAAGCGAAAGCATCCGAGCCCCGCATGAGCCCGCGTAGCCGATGGCGAGCTTCCGCGAGGACCGCGCCGACTCCTCGCAGTGAGGAGCGACTCGGCAGCGGATCTACCCCGCGATGCCCGCGGCCTGCTGAGAGCCCGGCCCGCGCGCGCGCACCGCACCGCACCGCCTGTTATGTGCGTTCGAGCTGACGCTCGAGTGTTCGCGGCCTCGCACGGAGCCGCCCGCCGATCTCGTGTGGCTTCGGCCCAGTGCGTGCAGAATCAGCGCCTCACCGCTCGCGGCCGTCTAGGGCAGCCGGCCTGGGCCGCCGCCTCGACGACCGCTCAGGTGTGAAGCGAGCCCGGGTGATGGATGAAAAGCGGCTTAGGGTCAGCCGCGGCCCAGCCGTCCACGCTCCGAGCCCAGGTGAGCGCCTGCGTCGCCTCCTGCGCCGTGACCTCGACGCGCTGGCGCCCCGTCAGGAGTGCGTGGATCGCCGGCGGCGCGTCGGGCCGGCGGCTGACCGCGTCCCACCACGCGGACGCCAACACCTCTGGGCGGATCCCCAGCACCGCTCCAGGCGCATCAGTGGACACCCGCCGAGCGTACCGTCGCCGGTTCATTCGGCTGGCGACGGGCCGAACCAGGTGCCCGTCGTGCTTGGCCTGCTCAGGTGCAGCTAGGCAAGGCAGCCGCTGCCGCGACTGCTGCATGCCACGTAACGGCGACGGCCACGCCTCGTGTTCGTCCGAGCCGAAGCACTGAGGTCACCGCGTGTAGGGACTGCTAGGTGCGACTCGCCGCGGTCGCGTTGACGGCCTGAAGGATGAGCTGGGTCGCGGCGTCGGGCTGCGACACGAACGAAACGTGCGAGGCCGGCACCTCCACGATCGTCGAGTTCGCGCGCTCGGCCATGAACCGCTGGAGCGCCGGCGGGATCGCCTTGTCCTCCGTGCCGATCAGGTACCAGCACGGCAGCGTCTTCCACGCCGGCGGGCTCGACGGCGCGCCGGCGAACGCCGCGGCGGCGTACGGCCGCTGCGCAGCGGCCATGACGTCCGCTGTGGCCTGGTCGACGTCGGCGGCGAACGCCTCGCGGAACGCGTCGGGGGCGAGGAAGAGGTCCGCGCCCTCGGCTCCGTCCGCGTCGGTGTAGGGCACGGGCCTGATCGAGGGACCCACGAGGCTGCCCTCGGTGGACCAGACGGCCGATCAGCGGCAGCCCTGTTCGACCGACCGTGGAGTGCTGGGACCCGACCGCTTGGGCGCGCCCTCGCAGACCGGACCGGCGGCCCCCGCCGATCCCGCACGCCCGCAGGCGGCAGCAGACGGCACGTCCGTCGCGCCGCTTCCATGCAACGCAGCAGCGCCGCGCGGCACAGAACGCGCCCTCAAATGCGAAAGGACCCCGCTCAGCTCCATTCGTCGACGCGATCGGGGTCGGGCTGCTGATCGACGCCGAGGCGCGCTCCGCCGCGACGGGCGGCGTCTGAGCTTCGTCGCCGGCCGGGCGGTCACGCGCCTGTTCAACCTTCTCGGCCTGCCGGACCCGGCTCACGTACGGGTGATCGGTCCGGCGGCAAGAGCCCCGCCGTGTCCCCCGGTCGCCGACTGTTGCGGGTCGGCACCGACGCGCGCCCGCCGTTCGCCGCGGCGCCGCCGCCCTCGCTGAGCAGTCATGGAGCGGTGGGCCCGTGGGCGTTCAGACCTCCGGTCGCGATGAGCACCCTGCGCGCGCTCTGATGCCGACGCGGTGTTGACGCGTTGCCCGGCACGCGGGTCGGGTAGGCGTTCCCGCATGAACCCTCACGATCTGACGGCGCGCCTCGAAGGGCTCTCGGCGATCGATGGACCGTCGCAGGCGGCGGGCGCGGCCGTGCGCGACGCGCTCGGATCCGGTGCGCTCAAGGCGGGGTTGCGCGGCGACTGGATGGGGCACGCGCTGCATCCGCTCTTGACCGACGCCGTGATCGGGATGTGGACGAGCGGTCTGCTCCTCGACCTCACCGGCGGACAAGGCGGGGACCGCCTGGTCGCGGCGGGGATCGTCTGCGCGGTGCCGACCGCGCTGAGTGGCGCAACCGACTGGGCCGATGCCGAAGAGCGCGATCCGGGCGCACGGCGGGTCGGCGCGCTGCACGCCGTCGCCAACGTCGCGGCGCTCGGCCTTCAGATCCGATCGCTCTCGGCGCGCCGGCGCGGCGCACGCGGACGCGGCATCGCGCTGTCGCTCGCGGCCAACGGGCTGCTCGGCGCCAGCGGCTACCTCGGAGGACACCTCAGCTACGCGCAGGGCGTCGGCGTCGGCCGGCGAGGCCCGGGTGCCGATGGCCCCGCGGCAGTGTGACCCGAGCGGTGCGGTCAGACTCGGGGATGTCGCGCACGAACAAACCGGAAGCGCCGGCCGCGCGGGAAGGCGCTCTCGTTAGCCGAGCAGCAACGATGACCGAGACCGGTGTGCTGGTCCTGACCTCAGCTGCTGAGCGGCTCGGGTTGATCAGCCAGAAGTCACGGACCGGATCTGGTCGGCCTTGCCTTCTCGTGGCCCGCACTCAACGGGGTATGAGGTCCTCCTGCCACTGCTCTGAGCCGCGACGTACCTCATCGCACCGCCGCGGACTCCCAGCCCAGGTTGGCGCACACCTCCATCGTCGCCGCCGCCCGGTTCATCGTGAAGAAGTGCAGGCCAGGCGCGCCGCCGTCGAGAAGCCGACGGCAGAGCAGCGTTGCGTGCTCGACGCCCAGTTGGCGGACCAGGTCCGGACGGTCCGCCACCGCGAGCAGCTTCTCGCCGAGCTCCTCCGGGATGCTCGTCCCGGACATCGCCGCCATCCGCTCGACCTGACGAACGTTGGTGATGGGCATGACCCCTGGCAAGACGGGCGCGTCAGCGCCGCGCGCACGCATCTCCTCCACCAGCGCGAAGTAGTCATCCGCGCGATGGAAAAACTGCGTCAGCCCGAAGTCGGCCTCCCGCAGCTTGGCGGCCTGGTGCTTCCAGTCGGCCTCACGCGACGTCGCCGCCGGATGACCTTCCGGGTGCAGCGCCACCCCGACGCCCGGGAAACCCAGATCACGCGCGAGCCACACAAGCTCAACCGCGTATCTCAGGTCCCCCTCGGGCAACTCCTCGGTCGCCGACAGCGGCGGGTCGCCGTGAAGGGCGAGCAAGTTGTCCACCCCCGCGCGGCGATAGCGCTGCATCAAGTCGACCAGCTCCGCCCGGCCATGCGCCGCGCACGTGAGATGCGCAAGCGGCAACACCGGCGAGTCCACAAGTCGCACGACGAGATCGTGCGTGCGCTCCCGAGTCGAGCCGCCGGCGCCGTAGGTGATCGCGACGAAGGCCGGCCCCAGGCCCGCCAACTCGTCAAGCGCCGCCTCCAGCGCTGACGCTGACTCCGCAGAGCGCGGCGGCCACAGCTCGAAGGAGACGAAACGCCCCGCACCGATCCGCTCCGAGACCGTCGCCACGCGCGCAGCGTACTGCGGGGGTGGGCGTCGTCGACCTCGCGCGTGACCGTCGCTGCCCCTATCCACGCGCAGCGGCGCTATCGCGAGGGCCCGCGGCCCGCGGCGGGAGTGCTCCTCCTCGTCCAAGGCGACAGCGAGCCGTCTGTGCGCGGCACGCCTCCTTCTGCCTCAATGCGATAGCGCGACTCCGTCCGGGGCCCGACGACATCCTGCTCTCCGCTAGTCGTCCCTTGCAACAGCGCCCCGCAGGAGCCGCTCGGAGCACATCATCCACAAGGCCGACAGGCAGATCGGCGAGCGAACACGTACGGCAGCGACCCGGCGCGCTTCCCGGGTAGAGCGCACGTGGTCAGTCGCGGCGCGTGGTGGGCTCCCCGCCCGGCTCGTGGGCGGGTGCATCGGGGTCGGCGGGCGCGGGCGCGTCGAGGAACGGGTCGCGCTCGTCGGGCACGGCTGTGGAGTTCGGGTCGGTGTCGCCGGCGGTGACGCCGGACGCGGCCGACGCCCGCTCCCCGCCGGGCGCCGTCCCGTCCCCGTCAGCCATGGGTGCGAGCTCGTCGCGGGCGGCGTCGGGCGCCATCACGGGCGGCGGGGGCGCCGCCTGAACCGGGGTGTCGGTCGGTTCCCGGGCGGCGGCTCGCCACGCCTGGTTGAGCGAGGACTGCAGGTAGGCCCAGTAGGCGGGTTGGATGACGATGAACAGGATCAGCGCGATCCAGCCGTTGACGGGCTCGGTGCCGGTCAGCCGCGCGACGCCGATGACGCGCTTGGTGCCGCGCCAGTAGCTGACGAACGGCGGGATGATGATGAGCGCGCCGGGGAACAGGGCGAGCAGCGAGTTGGTCGGCCTCTGCCCGAGGTCGACGCCGCGCGCGTGGCCGACGTCGCGCAGTTCGCGGTTGACGCGATACCACCAGACCAGGTGGTAGATGCCGAGGGTGATGAACGGAAGCAGCGCCACCGCCCACGGGCTGCGTAGCTTGACGCGCGCCCGGCTCGGCCCGATCAGCCGTTCCTCAGCCATCTGGGAGCCTCCTGCGTGGCGGTCGGTCCGACTCTACGCCGACCGGGAGACGGACGCCACTCGCGCCGCCTACCGGCGCGAAGGCGCGGGCACCGGGACCCGGCGGGGGAAGGCGGCCAGGCAGACGGCGCAGGACGGCCCTCTGCGCTGGCGCGATCCGCAGGTTCAGCGCGGCGGCGATCATGCCCCGCCCGGCCTGGCGCTCGCTAACTCCGAGCCGCCCGGTCGGCGCCCTGCCGTGCACACGTACGTGCGCGCTGCCCCCTTTCGCCTGGAGGGAGCGGCGCCGGGACCGCTCGGGTGTTGACCTCGCGCTATCGGATTTCCAAGCATGGGAGCGCCGGAGCGAACTCCCCGCCACCACGCGGCGCGGTTCCGCCGCCTCGACCGTCAGAGGAGCGCAGCCGCGGCGTCGCACAGCACCGCGAGCGTTTCATCGCCATGCCACCCTAATTGCCACCTTTCGCATGCCACGACCCTGCCCGTCGCTGGCCTGGCGTATACGCCAAACCGGCCGGCTCTTGTCGGGCGTACCGAACAGAACACGCGCACCCGAGCCGAGACAGCCGTAGTTCAGTCTCAGCCGGCCGACGACGGTTGTTCCGCCCGAAAGAAAGACGCAACGCCTGCCGGACCACAATTCCAACGCCCAAGGGGGGCCGCCCGGCCTGGCTCCGAACGACCCGTCCGGCTCGTGCGTGTACTGCAACCGGACCGCAGCCTTCGCCCATGGGCTTGCCACGCAAAGGAGCGACGGCAACTGCGGGTCGCGGTCATCTCGATAGCACACGGAGTGGATCGAGCTGCCCTCAAAGCAGCGATACGCGCCGACCACGAAGAAGCTGCCCGAACGGCAGTCCGCGACGCCGCCCGTGTTGACCGAGAGGCCGTCGCGCAGCGTGCCGTCCGCTTCGAACGGCGAGTATTTCAATCGCACCGTCGGGGGCTGTGCCCCGGAAGCAGGCGGCCGGCCCAGGACGGCAGTCGCCATCAGTAGGAACAGAACGAAGCGTCGGTAGATCATTGGACTGCCTGCGCACGGGGGCGATCCCTGAACGTCGCCCATACGTCGGTCGAGGTTGGTGTAGCGCCCGGCCTCATGGGTGCGGCTTTACCCACGACGAGCCCCCCGGCCTCTGCGGCCGGCCGAAGACTCGAGGTCCGGCGAGCGCACCGTCACCCGGAGCCCGGCCTCGCTGCGAGCTGGTGACACGCGGCGGCGACACCGGCCATCACAGCGGCTGACACCGACATCGCGCAGCTGTCGGTCCTCAACGCCGACTGCGCCGCCGCGAAGCAGGTGCTCCGGTCGCGGGTACGGCGCTCGGGTTTCGGCTAGCGGACGCCCGGCCCCGGTTGTGCAGGTCGGGTCCTGGCGCTGCCGGTTCACACCTCCACGATCCAGGACGAATCTAACCCGCGGACGCGTGACGTGCCGCGCGTCTCGAGGCAGGTTCCTGCGCTTCTACGGCTTCGGCTAATCCCCGGGCGGTGTCGCTGATACGAGCGGTGCCGGATCGTGGGTCCAGGGCGGGTACGCTCGCCCCAGTACTTCGGGCTCGGCGGGCGCCGCGTTGCGGCGCCGGGCGCCCATGTCTCGAGCCATGTGGCGCGTAGCCGCCGCCTTCGAAAAGGCGACCTCCTAGAACCCGATGACGACCTCGCCCGACGACACTTGGGGCGGGCTGACGTTCAGATCGGAGAGGTTCGTCCGAACCCACTCTCCCGCCTGCCGGGTGGATTCCTCGGCGCCTGCTTGATCGTCGTAGACGCTCACCGAGACAGCGCCGCCTTGGTCAGTCTTTACCAAGTAGTAGGCCTGGAAACCCGAGATCCCCTGGATGAGGCCCTTGACCTCGTCCTGGCGGTTTACGAGCTCTTCGGCGAAGCGCTCCGGGCCTGAGTAGTTGCGGACGGTCGCGTACATGGAGCTCCTTCTGACAAAGCAGATCGGTCGGTGCTCGACCGACCCTAGAGCGCGCGGCTTCCGCACGTCAATCGTCTGGGAGCCGGGCAGATTCGCGCGGCGCGGTGGCCGCGCCCCTCCGATATGCGGTTCGTCCGCCGCAACGACATCGTGACCCGCCGGGCGCGTGGTGGGCAGCCATCGCCGAGTACCCACAGGCGGCACCCGGCGCCGTGCGTGAACTGCAGCTCAGCCGTTCCGTTGTTTGCGATCCGCTCGAGGCCTAACAAGCCCTGGCGTGGGCGAAAGCGCATCCGGCCTGGACAGATGATCCTGCGCCGCTCGTAATGAGGACCCGAAGTACGGCGCGCGATAAACGGGGTGGGCAGCGCGCCGCCGACCGCTCCTTCTCGTCCAACGCGAAGGGCCCGGCGATGGGGTCGGCGCTACCGCGGCTGCCTCTATGCGGTAGCGCGGCTCCGACGCGGGGGCTTCTCGTCCCCCTGCTGCTGGATCGTCCATGTCGATCGTCACGGACTGGTCATCGTCGGTTGCCGCTCATGAAACCGGGGCAGGTCAGTTCCAAGGGGTTGGGCTCGACCTCGGGAGCGCGAGTACCCGCCGCTTCGCCTCACGGCGCGGCGAAGCGCGGGCGCGGAGCCGGTCTTCGGCTCTCAGTCGGGGTAGACGGTGTTGCGCGGGGGTGTCTGTCCGGTGATGAGGTAGTGGGCGATCGCGTCGCTCGTGCGGCTGCCCTGCAGGAACGACGACGTGTGACCGTCGCCGTCGCGGGTCAGCAGCACCGCGCTCGGCATCTGGTTGCGTAGCTCGTGCGCCCACACGTAGTTGGTCTCCGGGTCGTGCGTCGAGCCGACCAGGAGGATCGGGGGAGCGCCACGCACCATGATGCTGTGCGGCAGGTTGGCGACCGGCACCGGCCAGCGCATGCAGGCCAGGATGCCCAGCCACGCCTCGCTCGCGCCCTGGGTGTGTGGCGCGACGACCCGGCCCAGCAGCGTCTTGGCCACGAAGTCCTCGTACGTCCGGATCTCCGGCGGATAGTCGGCGCAGTTGATCGCCAGCCCGGCGAGGTCCGTCGGGTTCGCCGCGAGCCCCGTCGAGAACGCGCTCGCGTCGCCCTGTTCGGCCTGCGCGAGAGCGTTCGCGAAGTCGGTCCACGACGGCATGTGCAACGCGGGCACGCCCTCCTTGGCCAGCAGCAGGAACAGCGCGTTCATCCTGATCTCTCCGCCGGTGACCGTGGGGCGACACCCACCGCCCGCGCATTCCCGGGCGGGGATTGGCTGACGGTCGGCGCGTTGGACGACGCTGTCGAACAGCGTGAGGACGTCGCGCCCGTGGAGCGGGCAGCTGCTCGTCTGCGCGCACCACGCCGCGAACCGGTTCAGCGTGTCCTCGTACGTCGCTGCCGCGTCGGCGAACAGCGTGTTGACGGAGGTGGAGTGGTTGGCGATGGCGTCGAGCGCCATGGTGCGGATGCGATCGGGGTACAGCTCGGCGTACGCCGACCCGAGGTGCGCGCCGTAGGAGAGCCCGAGGAAGTTCAGCTTGCCGTCACCGAGCGCCTGGCGCAACGCCTCCATGTCGCGTGCGGCGCTGCGGGTGTCCACGTGGCCGAGCAGTGGGCCGGTCCGCTCGAGGCAGCTCTGACCGAACGCGCGTGCCCATGAAGCCAGCTGGTTGAACTGGGCCTCCGTGCTGGGGAACAGCGACACCGGCTGGTTGTAGACGTCGGGGTCGCACTGGACCGGTGTGCTCGTACCGACGCCACGCGGGTCCATGCCGATCATGTCGAAGCGTTCGTGCAGGGCGGGATTCCAGAGGTGGCCGCCCCCCGCCTCCACGGCGACGACCTGGCTGCCTGCGCCGCCGGGTCCCCCCGGATTGACGATCAGGCTGCCGACCCGGTGCGTCGAGTCCTGCGCGGGAAGCCGGTTGAACCCGAGCGTGATCCTCGCGCCGTGCGGATCGTCCCAGTCCAGAGGGACCGACAGCTCGCCGCATTGCAGGTTCGGTGGTTGCTCCGGCCCGCAGTCGTGCCACTGGATCGTTCCGTCGGCCCGGCTGGGCGCCGCGCCGAACAGCATGAGTCCGCACACAGCGAGAGCGGTGGCCGCGATCCTCCTCGTCAGAGATGACCCAGAGAGAACTCGTGTTGCGGGCACCATCGTCGCCGTCCTCCGCGTTGGCGTTCTGTCCGACCCTCGCAGGGCGGCGGCACGCAGGCAAGGGAGCCGGCGCCGCGCGCCGATCGTTCCCATGCATCTCAGCGGTGCCACGACGGCCAGCGCAGCGCTGAACGTCGCTCTCGCTTTCGCCTGCATTGCGATAGCCGTCGCCCCCACCGGTCTGATCACGTCCAGGCCGGTCTGGCGCCTCGCCTGCGTCCACTCCGTCGATGCCGCGCCTAGTGCTCCACGGCGTCGGCCCAGGGCAGGCCCACCGTCGGCGCGCTCTCCTGGGCGAGCAGCAGGCGGCCGGTCTCGACGAGGTGCGCGCGCATCGCCTCCGCGGCGGCGTCCGCGTCACCGGCCCGCAGCGCGTCGAGGATCACGACGTGCTCGGCGAGGATCGCCTGCAGGTCGCGCGAGCGGCCCACCGTCGAGGCGCCGCGGAAGCGGACGAGGTCGCGCAACTGGGAGACGATCGTCGTCAGGCGGCGGTTGCCCGAGGCGCGCAGGATGATCTCGTGGAAGCGCTTGTCGTGGGCCATGAAGGCGGCCTCGTCGGCCTCGCCGGCCAGCCGCTCCATCGCCTTGAGCTCGCGCTCGAGCGCGGTGAGGTCCTCGCGGCGCAGCAGCGCGCAGGCGCGCCGCGTGGCCGGGACCTCGAGCAGGAGGCGCAGGGCGAACACCTCCTCGAGGTCGTGCGCGGTCGTCTCGAGCACGCGGACGCCACGGTTGCGCTCGAAGCGCACGACGCCCTGGCGCTCGAGCACGAGCAGCGCCTCCCGCACCGGGGTGCGGGAGACGCCGAAGCGCTCGGCCAGCTGCGCCACCGAGTAGCGCTCGCCCGCCTCGAGGCGCCCGTCCACGATCGCCACCCGGAGCGCCTCGAGCGCCCGCGAGGTGAGCGTCGCGCGCTCGCCGGAGAGCGTCTCGAGGGCGGGCGGCCGGCTCAATCGTAGAACTCGGGGGCGTGCTTGAAGCCCGCCCAGGCGTCGGGGTCGTGGCCCGTCACGACGGTCGATCCCGAGCGCGCCGCGATGCGGTGCAGCTTGCGCACCGAGCGCACGGTGGCGACGACGTCGGCGAGGAAGCCGGGCAGCGCCTTCTCCTCCCAGTGGTCGGTCGTGTAGGCCGCGTCGACGGTGAGCAGGATCGAGCCGCTGTTGGGCAGCGTGATCTCGAAGGACTGGTGGCCCGGGGCGTGGCCGGGCGTCTGCCACATGCGGATCACGCCGTCGCCGTAGAGGTCGTAGCCGTCGTCGGTCGGCTCGAGGAGGTCCCACGGGACGCCGGGCTTGTTGAAGTCCGCCTGGATGTAGCCGCCCTCCGCGAACCAGTCGGGCGCGTGGGCGTACTCGAACTCCGCCCGGGTGGCGATGACGCGCGCGTTCGGGAACTCGTCGAGCGCGGCGAGCGCGCCCGTGTGGTCGAGGTGCAGGTGCGACTGGAGGATGAACTTCACCTCGCCGGGGTCGAAGCCGGCGGCCTTGAGCGCGGGCACGCAGGCCTGCTCGGGCGTCATCTGGGGGTAGTAGACCTCGGTCGTCCCGCCCCAGTGCCCGACCGGGTCCGTCGCGCACTCCGCGGCGTTGCCGCCGTCGATGACGACGTTGCCCTTCGGGTGGGTCAGGAGGTACCACGGCACCGGGATCTCGAACGGGTCGCCCAGCCCCTGGTTCATCTTGATGTTCTCGACGTGGCACTTGAGCGTGCCGCCGTCGAACATGTACAGGCGGATGTCGTCGGCCATCTGCTCTCCCTCTACCAGTTGGTCATCGATGCGTTGAGGATGTGGGCGATGTCGGTCTCGCCCACTTCGCGCGGGGTCCCGACGAGCAGCCGCTGCTGCTTCATCGTGCCCTCCACCAGCGCCGGCACGTCGTCCTCCGTGTAGCCCAGCTCGGCGATCCCGCGCGGCGAGTCGATGTCGCGCATGAGCGTCCGGAGCACGTCCGGCAGCGTGTCCGGGCCCGGGTCGGCGATCGGCTCGCCCGCCAGCCACTCGGCCACCTGGTGGTGGCGGTCGGGCATCGCCTCGTAGGTGAAGCGGAACGCGGCCGGGGCGGTGACGATCACCGAGTGGCCGTGCGGGACGAACTTGTGGTCGTCGGGGTAGCCGGGCGGCTGGTACTCGTGCTTCAGGCTCGCGATCGGATACGCGCAGGCGTGCGGGATGTGCACGCCGGCCGACCCGAAGCCGACGCCGGCCATCGACGCGGCGAGCATCATCATGCCGCGGGCCTCGAGGTCGTCGGAGTCGGCGACGGCGCGGCGCAGGTAGCGCCCGCCGTACTCGAGCGCCTTCGCGGACCAGACGTCGGCCACCGGGTTCGCGCCCTGGTAGGGCGGGCGGTCGTCGGGCGTCTCGGGTCGTTCGCGCCGGTCGTAGGGCCGCGTGAGGAAGGACTCGGCGGCGTGGCAGATGACGTCGAGCCCGGTCGAGGAGGTCACCTCGGCCGGCAGCGAGCGGACGAGCTCGGGGTCGACGATGCCCTGCGACGGGCGCAGGTAGCGATGGGAGATGCCGCTCTTGACGTGCTCCTCGGGGATGTCGAGCACCGCGACGGTCGTCGCCTCGGCGCCGGTGCCGGAGGTCGTCGGGATCGCGAGGTGGGGCTTCAGCGGCGACGGCGGCTTCTTGCCGCCGCCGACGGGCGGGTTGACGTAGTCCATGACCGGCGCGGGATGGGTCGTGATGAGGTTCGACACCTTCGCCGTGTCGATGCTCGACCCGCCGCCGACCGACACGAACCCGTCGACCTTCGCCTCGAGGGCGAAGTCGCACGCGTCCTGGAAGGACTCGACCGTCGGCTCGACGCGCGCCCGGTCGTAGACGACGACCTCGATGCCCTCGCGCTCGATGACCTCCCGGATCCGATCGGGATGGCCGAGCTTCGCGACGCCGGGGTCGGTGACGAGCATCGCGCGCGTCACGCCGAGGCGTTTGAGCTCCCAGCCCGCGTCGGCGGCGGCGCCGGGGCCGAACTTGATCGGCGTGGCCTCGAGGGTGAAGACGGTCTCGTGTTCGGACGCTGCCATGCGGCTCTCTCTCCTCCTGCGCGGCTGGGTTCGGGCGGGCCCGCCGGCGCCCGGCGGGGCGCTGGGCGGGGTCGGGCCGGTAAGGTGGCCGGTAGCATGCCACACGCCACACGGTCGCTGCGGGAGCGGTTGTCCGACGCGATCGGCCCGGCCCACGTGATCGTCGACCGCGATGTCGTGGCGGGCTACGAGACCGACTGGACGGGGCGCTTCTCCGGCACCGCGCGGCTCGTCGCGCGCCCCGGCACGACCCGCGAGGTCGCCGCCGTGCTGGCCGCGTGCGCCGAGGACGGCGTGGCCGTCGTGCCGCAGGGCGGCAACACGGGCCTCGTCGGCGCGAGCGTGCCGCGCGACGGCGAGGTCGTCCTCAGCCTCACCCGCCTCGACGCCCTCGGCGACGTCGACCCGGCCACGCTCGAGGTCGAGGCGGGCGCCGGCGTCACGCTCGCCCGCCTCCAGGACCACGCCCGGGGCGCCGGCCTCGACGCCGGCCTCGACCTGTCCGCGCGCGACACCGCGACCGTCGGCGGGGCGGTCGCGACGAACGCCGGCGGCGCCCGCGCCCTCCGCCACGGCACCGCGCGTGCACGCGTCGCCGGGCTCGAGGCCGTGCTCGCCGGCGGCGGCCGGGTGCAGCGGCTCGGCGGCCTGCTGAAGGACAACGCGGGCTACGACCTCCCGGCGCTGCTCGTCGGCAGCGAGGGCACGCTCGGCGTGATCACGCGCGTGCGCTGGCGGCTCGTCCCGCGGCTCCCGGCGCGCGTCGCGGCGCTCGTCCCGCTCGCGTCGGTGGAGGACGCCGCCGCGCTTCTCGGCGTCCTGCGGACGCGGCTGAGCTCGCTCGAGGCGGCCGAGTTCTTCCTCGACGACGGCCTCGACCTCGTGCTCGGGTTCCTCGGCGTCGCGTCGCCGGTCGCCGAGCGCGCGCCGGTCTACGTGCTCGTCGAGTGCGCGGCCGACCACGACCCGACCGACGCCCTCGCCGACGCGCTCGGCCGCGCCGGGATCGAGGACGCGCTCGTCGCCGACGACACCGCCTCGCGCGAGCGCCTGTGGCGGCTGCGCGAGGCGCACACCGAGGCGATCGCGGCGGTCGGCGTACCGCACAAGATCGACGTCGGGGTCCCGCTGGGGCGCCTCGGCGAGTTCCTGCAGCGCGTGCCCCGGGTCGTCGCCGGGGTCGCGCCGGGCGCGCAGACGGTGCTCTTCGGCCACCTCGGCGACGGCAACGTCCACGTGAACGTCCTCGGCCCACCGCCCGACGACGACACGGTCGAGGACGCGGTCCTGCGGCTCGTCGCGGCGTGCGACGGGACGATCAGCGCCGAGCACGGCGTCGGGCGGGCGAAGGCGCGCTGGCTCGACCTCGTCCGCACGCCCGGCGAGCTCGCGGCGATGGCGGCGATCAAGCAGGCGCTCGACCCGGGCGGACTGCTCAACCCGGGGGTCGTGCTGCTCTGAGAATGATGGGGCTCGTCCGCGGCGCCGTGGCGCCTTGGTCAGGCGGCCCGGTTCGGACTTGCGGCGGTAAGGGGAAGGGGTCCGGAGCGCGCGGTTGGACCCTGGCGGAGGTCGCTCGACGAGGAATCCCCGGATAGCGGGGAGAAGTCGTCGAGCGCTGACCGGAGCACGGCCCACTCCGGCTCAACCTTCCCCCTCGCCGCCTCCTCGCCGCGCCGGACACGATCGCCCGGGCGGAGCGCCACCGCGAGAGCGCCCGCAGGAGCCGACCCGCCTACCCGAACGCCGCCGCGATCGCCTCGAGGTCGTCGGCCGGCGAGCCCGCCCGCGTGAGCGCCTGGACCGCGACGTGGTCGGCGCCGGCGTCGAGGTGCGAGCGCAGGGCCTCGGCGACCTCCGCCGCCGTCCCGTGCGGGATCACGGCGTCGATGAGGCGGTCGCTGCCGCCGTCGGAGACGTCGGCGTCCGTGTAGCCGTAGCGCCGCAGGTTCGCGGTGTAGTTCGACAGGCCGAGGTACGTCCGGGCGTACTCGCGCGCGATCCGGCGCGCCGTCTCGACGTCGGCTTCGACGACGACCGCGACCTCGGGGGCGAGCAGCGCGTCGGGGCCGAGGGCCGTCCGCGCGGCCGCGGTGTGCTGCGGCGTGACGAAGTACGTGTGCGCGCCCGCCGCGCGCGTGCGCGCAAGGTCGAGCATCTTCGGCCCGAGCGCGGCCATCGCGCGCTCGGCCTTCGGCACCGGCGTCGGCGCGGCGTCGAGGCCGTCGAAGAACGCCCGCATCGTCGCGAGCGGGCTCGCGTACTCGGCCGTCGCCTCGGGGTGGCCGATCCCGACGCCGAGCAGGAAGCGGCCCGGGTAGGCGCGCGTGGTCTCGGCGTGCGCGGCGGCGACCGCGGCCGGGTCGTGCGCCCAGACGTTGAGGATCCCCGTCGCGACGGTCATCGTCGTCGTCGCCTCGAGGAACGGGTGGGTCTGCTCGACCGACGGGCTCGCCCCGACCCAGACGGCCGAGTAGCCCGCGGCCTCGATCCGCGGCAGGTCGTCGATCGGGTCCATGCGCCGTCGCCAGATGCCGAGCCGTCCAAGCGTGGGGGTCATGGTCCGAAGCCTTGCACGCGAGCGACGAGTTCCCGGGCCTGTGCCAGTCTCAAGCGTTGACGCGATGACCTCCGCCGCGCACACCGAGGACGACTTCCGCCGGCTCGTCGAGCCCCACCGCGCCGAGCTGCACGCCCACTGCTACCGGATGCTCGGCTCCGTCCATGACGCCGAGGACGCGCTGCAGGACGCGCTCCTGCGCGCGTGGCGCGGCCTCGGGCGCTTCGAGGGCCGCAGCTCGCTGCGCTCGTGGCTGTACCGGATCGCGACGAACGCGGCGCTCGACGTCATCGCCCGCCGGCCGCGGCGCGTGCTGCCCGTGGACCTCGGGCCGTCCTCCGACGCCTCCGACGACCGCGCCGCCGCTGTCCGAGTCGGTCTGGATCGAGGCCTACCCCGACGCCCTGCTCGCCGACGGCCTCGCCGCGCCGGACGCCCGCTACGAGCGGCGCGAGAGCGTCGAGATCGCCTTCATCGCCGCCGTCCAGCACCTGCCCGCGACGCAGCGGGCGGTGCTGCTGCTGCGCGACGTGCTCGGGTTCTCCGCGCGCGAGGTCGCCGAGACGCTCGACACGACGGTCGACGCCGCCAACAGCGCGCTCGCCCGCGCGCGCCGCTCGCTCGAGCAGCGCCTGCCCGACCGCAGCCAGCAGACGACGCTGCGCGCGCTGGGCGACGACGCCGTGCGGGAGGTGGTCGAGCGCTACGTCGACGCCCTCGACCGCGGCGACGTCCAGGCGCTCGTCGCGATGCTCACCGAGGACGCGAGCTGGTCGATGCCGCCGCTGCCCGCCTGGTATCAGGGCCTCGACGCGATCACGGCGTTCCTCGAGACCGGCCCGATGCCGCTGCGCTGGCGCCACCGCGTCACGCACGCCAACGGCCAGCCGGCGGTCGGCTGCTACCTCTGGGACGAGGCGCGCGGCGACCACCACGGCTGGGTCATCGACGTGCTCACGCTCGACGGCCCGCGCATCGCCGCCGTCACCTCGTTCATCGGCCACGAGGCCTTCGCCCGCTTCGGCCTGCCGGACGCGCTGCCCTGAGCGCGACCGACCAGTTCCGCGACCGCCGCCAGTCAGAAGGGCATGCACACCGACCAGGAGGCCGTCATGCCCCACCACCCCGTCGTCGCCCAGGACGAGTGGGTCGCCGCCCGTCGCGAGCTGCTCGTCCGCGAGAAGGAGCTGACCCGGCTCAACGACGAGATGACCCGGCAGCGGATGGCGCTGCCGTGGACGCGCGTCGAGCCGGAGTACGTCTTCGCCACGGAGGCCGGCCCGCGCACGCTCGCCGAGCTGTTCGACGGCCGCTCCCAGCTGCTCGTCTACCACTTCATGTTCGGCCCGGACTGGGAGGCGGGCTGCTCGTCGTGCTCGTTCGCCGCCGACGAGTTCGACCGCGGGATCGTGCACCTCGCCGCGCGCGACGTGACGATGGTCTGCGTCTCGCGCGCCCCGATCGAGAAGCTCGCGGCCTACCGCCGGCGGATGGGCTGGAACTTCACCTGGGCCTCGTCGTACGAGAACAGCTTCAACTTCGACTTCGGCGTGTCGTTCACGCCCGAGCAGCAGGCCGGCGAGGCGCCCGCCGAGTACAACTTCCGGGCGGTCTCGGAGCCCGGCGACGAGACCCCCGGACTGAGCGCCTTCGTGCTCGAGGACGGCGTCGTGTACCGCACGTACTCGACCTTCGGGCGCGGCCTCGAGCCGGCGGTCGACATCGTCTACGCGCTGCTCGACCGCGTGTCCAAGGGCCGCGACGAGACCGACGGCGACGACTGGATCCGCCGCCGCGACGAGTACCCGGCCTGAGCCTCAGGCGGGCGCCTCGTCGAGCGCCTCGAGGAGCGGGACGAGGACGTCGCTGACCGGCGTCGGGATGCCGTGCCGGGCGCCGAGGCGACGGACGACGCCGTTGCGCGCGTCCCACTCCATCGGGCGCCCGGCGAGACGGTCGAACATGATCGAGGTGCCGAGGTCGCCCGGCATCCCGGCCAGCCGCTCCACGACCGCCTCGGCCTCGCCGTCGGGCAGCGCGGCGCCCTCGGCCCGGGCGACGGCGACGCATTCGCGCGCGTAGGCCAGCGCGAGGTCGGCGACGCCGTCGAGGTGGAAGACCTCGGCGCGCCGGCGGGTGATCGCCATGAGGCCGGCGACGGCGTTGACCGTGAGCTTGCGCCACGCCTCGACCGGGAAGTCGGCGACGCGGTCGACCCGGGCGCCGCCGGGCTCGAGCAGCGCGGCGAGCGCGGCGCCCGCGGCGTCGTCGGCGACCATGAGCGCGGCGTCGTCGCGCTGGCGGACCCGGCCCGGGGCGATGGTCTCGGACGGGCACCAGACGACGCTCGGGACGACGGTCGCCGCGCCCGCGAGCGGTTCGACGAGGGCGCGGTGCTCGACCCCGTTCTGGAGCACGGCCACGGTCGTCCCGGCGTCGCACAGGGCGGCCAGCCAGTCCGCGGCGCCCGCGGTCTGGTGCGCCTTGACGGCGAGCAGCACCCACGGGACCGGGCCGTCGGCCGCGGCCGGGTCGAAGAGGACGGCGGAGGCGAGCGCGTGCTCGGCGCCGTCGGGGCGCTCGACGACGGGCGCGGGGGCGGCGCGGCGGCCGCACAGGACGACGTCGTGACCGGCGGCCTCGGCGACGGCGCCGAACGTCGCGCCGATCGCGCCCGGCCCGACGACGGCGACCCTCACGGCTGCGTCCTGCGTAGCGCGCGGCATGCGCCCGCACGGTAGCGGCGGGTCGGCGTCAGGCGCCGAGCCCGTCGAGCGCCCGGCGCGCCGCCGCGACCCACCAGCCGGCGCCCATCGCGCTGTTGCGATCGACGGCGCGCGCGAGGTGCGCCCGGGCGTCGTCGGGGCGGCCGAGCACGTCCGCCAGCAGCCCGAGCGGGAGCTCCGCCGAGCCGTAGCCGCCCGCGCCGCGGGCGTTGACGACGTTGCGCTCCGCGTACGGCGCGAGGCGGTCGTAGGCGCCCGCGGCGGGCGCCGCGTCGCGCGTGAGCGCGATCGCGTGCGCGATCTCGACCAGCGCCGCGAGGCGGTTCACGTCGTCGCCGAGGCGGGCCCAGTCGTCGGCCGCGAGCCAGGCGACGTTCGCGCGGGCCTCGTCGTCGCGGCCGTCGCGCGCGAGAAACCAGGCGTGACCGGCGCGGTAGGCGTAGTCGGCGGGGCGCTCGCGCTCGCGTTCCAGCAGCGTCTCCGACGGCCCCTCTCCGAGGCCCATCAGGGCGAGGACGAACTGCTGGATCTCCGCGTAGAGCAGCGCGTTGCGGTCGGTCGTGCGGGCGCCGATCGCGGCGAAGCGGGCGATCAGCCGCTCGGCCTCGCCGGCCTCTCCGGCGGCGATCGCGAGGGTCGAGCGCCACATCGGCCCCCACCACTGGTAGGTCGGCAGGCGCAGTCGGTCGGCGAGCTGCTCGTGGCGCTCGACCTCCTCGCGCGCCGCGTCGATCTCCCCCATCTCGAGCAGGTCCGCCACGCGCCAGTTGCGGCCCTGGAGCACGCCCTCGACGTCGCCCGCTCGCTCGGCGGCGGCGACCATCTCGGTGGCCGTCTCGAGCCGCTCGGCCAGGAACGCGGCGCTCCACAGCGCGACCCGGCGGGCGTTGAGCGCGGCGACGAGCGCGGCGGGGTCGAGCGCGCGCTGGGCGGCCGCGACCGCCGCGTCGCCCGCGGCCTTGCGCTCGGCCGGGGTCGCGACGTAGTACGTCTCGACCGCGATCCGCGCCAGGAGCCGCGCGCGCAGCGGACCGTCGTCCGGGAGCGCGGCGAGCGCCTCGCGCAGCAGCGCGACGACCGGCTCGTCGACCGCGATGATCGTGACGCCGAGCCCGCTCGCGCCGAGCGCGGCGCGGGCCAGACGCTCCGCGTCGCCCGCCGTCCCGGGCGATCGCGGCGGCGGCGGTGAAGTCCTCGCGCGCGGCGGCCGGGGCGCCGGTGCGCAGGAACGCCTCGCCGCGCAGGAGCAGGGCGTCGGCCCGCGGCGCCCCGGCATCCGCGGGCAGCGCGTCGAGCGCGGCGGCGGCGGTCGCGGCGGCATCCTCGTAGGCCAGGCGGGCCATGCAGTGGCGCCCGGCCCGGAGGGCGACCTCGGCGACGGCGGCCGGGTCGCCGCCCGCGGCGGCGGCGAGGCGGTGGGTCGCGAGCTCGCTGAGGTGCTCGAGGTCGTCGCCGTGGACCGCCTCGAGCGCGTCGGCGACCGCGCCGTGGAGGCGGACGCGCCGGGTGAGGCTCAGCTCCTCGTAGACGGTCTCGCACACGAGGGCGTGGGCGAACCCGAAGCGGCCCGGCCGTGTGCCGTCCTCGCGCAGGAGCTGCGCCCGCGCGGCCTCCTCGACGGCGTCGAGCACGTCGACCCCGGCGAGCGCGTCGAGCCGCTCGAGGAGCCCGACGTCGAAGTCGCGCCCCACGACCGCGGCCGCCTGCAGCACGCGGTTCGCGCCGTCCCCCAGGCGCGACAGGCGGCGGCCGAGGACCTCGCGGACGCTCTCGGGGATCCCGGCGTCCGCGCCCGCCTCGCGCAGGTGCAGGACCACCTCCTCGACGAAGAACGGGTTGCCCGCGGTCTCCTCGCACAGCCGCGCGGCGAGATCGTCGCCGCCGTCCTCGCCGAGGCGGTCGCGGACGAGCGCGGCGACGTCGTCCGGGCCGAGGCCGGTGAGCGCGACGCGCTCGTACAGGCCCTCGCGGCGCAGGTCGCCGAGCGTCGCGGCGAGCGGGTGCGTGCGCGACAGCTCGCTCTCGCGGTAGGTGCCGACGACGAGCAGCGGCGCGGGGCGCGGCGCGCGGACGAGGTGGGCGAGCAGCAGCAGCGAGCCGCGATCGGCCCAGTGCAGGTCGTCGAGGGCGAGGACGACCGGGCCGCCGCTGCCCCACAGCGCGGCGTCGACGGACTCGAACAGCCGCCACCGCGCGCCGGCCGCGTCGTCCCCCGTCGGCGCCGCGTCGGGCCACGCCGCGCCGAGGGCCTCGACGAAGGCCTGGTAGGGCGCGATCGCCTCCTCGAAGCAGCGGCCGGAGCGGACCGTCGCGCCGGCGCCGTGGGCCCGCGCGCACAGCTCGGCCATGAGGCGGGTCTTGCCGATCCCCGGCTCGCCGCCGACGAGGACGAGCCGCCGCTCGCCGGCCCGGGCGCGTTCGTAGGCGGCCTCGAGGCGGGCGAACGGGGCGGCGCGGCCGACGAACGCGCCCGCGTCCGCGCGGCGGACGATCGCGGGGACGTCCGGGACCGGCCGGGCGGCCGGCGCATCGGCCTCGGCCGCGCCCCGGGCGGGCGGGACCGGCGCGGCGCCCGCGTCGGCGTCGGCCGCGCGGACGGCCGCGACCAGCGCGCGGGTCTCGGCCGACGGCGCGATCCCGAGGTCCGCGCGCAGCCGCTCGCGCAGGCGCTCGGCGGCGGCGAGCGCGGCGGCGCGATCACCTGCGGCCGCCAGGCGACGGACGAGGGCCCGCCCACGCTCCTCGGAGAGCGGCTCCAGGCCGGCGGCCGCGCGGCTCAGGCGGAGGGCCGCGGACCGATCGCCCGCCGCCTCGGCGCCGGCGGCGAGCGCCTCGAGCCGCGCCGCGACCCGCTCGCGCTCCTCGTCGCGCGCGGCGAGCACCCAGTCGGCCTCGAGCCCGGCGAGCAGCGGGCCGGCGCGGAGGGCGAGCGCGTCGTCGGCCCGGCCGTCGGCGAGCAGCGCGTCCGCCTCGCGGGCATCGACCCAGGCCGCCTCGAGCGCGACCGTGTCGCGGTCGGCGACGAGGCGGTCGCCCGCCGGGCCGAGCGCGCGGCGCGCCTCGTGGAGGGTCGTGCGCAGGCTCGCGCGGGCGCTGGCGTCGAGGACGTCGGGCCAGAACCGCGCGGCGACCGCGGCGCGGCCGTGGCGGCCGGGATGCAGCGCGAGCCACGCGAGGAGCTCGCGGGCCCGGCGGCTGGCCGGCGGGTCGAGGCCCGCCCCGTCGCACTCGAGCGCGAGGCCCCCGAACACGCGGACGCGGAGCATGGTGACGCGACCCTAACGCTGCGCTGACGGTCGCCGTGACGGGCGCCCGCGACGCTGCGCGCCATGACCCCACGGCGCGGCATCTCCCTCCTCGGCATCGCGGTGCTGCTCTCGGCGCTGGGCGACTTCCTCGCCGTCATCCCGCTCGCGCTCCGCCTGCAGCACGACTCCGGCTCGGGGCTCGTCGTCGCCGGGCTGTTCATCGCGCTGTGGACGCCGGTGGCCGTGCTCGCGGCGCCCGCCGGGCTGCTCGTCGACCGCTTCGACCCGCGCCGCACGCTCGTGGCCGTCTCGCTCGCCCAGGCGGTCGTCGCCGCCGGCCTCGCGTTCGCCACGGACTCGACCGTCGCGATCCTCGCGCTCGTCGCCCTGCTCGGCTGCGGCGCCGCGCTCGCCGGGCCGGCCGAGTTCGCCCTCGTCCCCGCGGTCGCCGGCGGCGACGACGCCGAGCTCAAGCGCGCGAACGGGCGGATCGAGTCGGCCCGCTACCTCGGCTACACCCTCGGGCCGCTGCTCGGCGGGGCGGTCGCGGCCGGGGGCGGGACGCGCGTGGCGCTGCTGGCCGACGCCGCGAGCTTCGTGGTCGTCGCCGGCGCCGGCGCCGTGCTGCCCGCCCGCCGGCGCCCCGCGCGCGCGCCGGGCGAGGCCCTCGGCCGGGCCCGCGACGGCATCGTCTTCCTGCTGCGCGACCGGGTCCTCGCGCTCGTGATCTCGGTCGCGTTCGTCTCGCTGCTGTTCATGACGGCGTCGGCCGCCGCCGAGGTCTTCTTCGCCACCGACGTCCTGCACGCGGGCGACCTCGGCTACGGCGCGCTGATGACCGCCTGGATGGGCGGCATGGTCCTCGGCGCGACGACGCTCCCGCGCCGCGTGCCGGCCGCCGCCGCGGCGACGACCGCGCTCGTCGCGATCGCCGTCCAGGGCGCGGGCCTCGCCGTCCCGACGCTCTGGCTTTCGCTCGGCCTCGCCGTCGTCGCCTACGTCGTGGGCGGCGCGGCCCAGGGCCTGAAGAACGTCCTCGTCCGCACGCTCATCCACGAGCGCGTCCCCGAGCGGCTCCACGGCCGCGCCTACGCGGCCTACAACGGGCTGCGCAACGGGGCCGAGCTCGTGGCGCTGGCGGGCGGCGGCCTGCTCGTGAGCGCCATCGGCGCCCGCACCACGCTGCTGCTCGCCGGCGCGCTCCCGGTGCTCGCCGCGCTCGCCGGACTGGCCGCGCGGCGCGTGCCGCGTCCTGCCCCTGCCACCACCTGATCGGAGGCACCCATGTCCACCATCGAGTCCACGTTCGACCTGCACGACCTGCGCGAGCACGTCGCCGCGGGCGACCTCGAGGCCTTCGGCGCCATGCTGGCCGACGACGTCGAGTGGAGCCTGGTCGACCAGCGCACGCCGCCGGCCGCGCCGGCCGTCCGGCACGGTCGCGACGAGGTCATCGCGATGATCCGCGGCGCCGTCGAGCGCGGCATCGTCACGCACGTCAGCGACGGCTTCGTCGCCGGCGACCGCGGCGCGTTCCAGCTCGTGTGCACCTACCCGGCCGGCGGCCAGGTCGTCGAGAACGCGCTGGCCGAGATCCGCGGGGGGCGGATCGTCCGCTGGAGCGGCGTGCAGGCCTGGGACGCGTAGGCGGGCGTCAACCCGGGAGGACCGGCGGGAGCAGCGGCTCGACGATCGTCGCGATCCGCCGGGCCTTGTCCGGGGCGAGCAGGCCGGTGATCTCGCAGCCGATGAGGTCGACGGCCTCGCTCACCTCGGCCAGGAGCGTCCGCAGCCCGCCGTCGCTCAGCCCGCCCGGGGCCGGGAACATCGCGGGCACCACGCTCGGGTCGAGCACGTCGAGGTCGAGGTGCACGAACACCGGGCGGCCGTCGAGGAGGTCGGCGAGCTGCGCGGGGCTCTCGACGAGGCCGACCCCGCGGGTGTCGAGCAGGACCCGCTCGCCCGCGTCGACGTCGCGGACCCCGCACATCACCACGTGTGCGGGGTCGAGGCCCGAGCCCAACCCGCTGTCCCAGAGGCCGCACGCGCCGGCCAGGCACATCCCGCCGAGGAAGCCCGAGAGCGTCGTGTCGGGCGAGTTGAAGTCGGCGTGGGCGTCGAGCCAGAGCACCCAGGCGTCGGGGCGCTGGCGGACCAGCGTCGGCAGCGTCGTCAGGCAGATCGAGCAGTCGCACGACGTGAGGACCGGGTAGCGCCCGCCGGTCATCGCGTCCTCGAGCTGGCCGCCGGCCTCGAGCAGGCAGCCGTGCGAGTCGCGCAGGTCGTCCTCCCAGTGGCCGTCGCGCGGCTCGCCGGGCGAGCCGATCATCCGCGCCTCGATCCCGATCCGCCGCGCGAGCTCGTGCGCGAGCGCCTCGGCGCCCTGCGCGCCCCGCGCGTCGCGGTCCGACGTCCGGCAGCGCAGGGCGATCACCGCCCCTTCCACACCGGCTCCCGCTTGTCGAAGAAGGCCTGCACGCCCTCCTGGATGTCCTCGGTCGAGAACGCGATCGTGAGCTGCGCGCGGAGGAAGTCGAGCGCATCCGCCAGGGCCATGTCCTGCGCGCGGAACATCGCGTCCTTGCCCATGCGCATGAGCACGGGCGACTTCTGCGCCAGCCGCCCGGCCCAGTCGGCCACCGCGGCGTCGAACTCCGCGGCGGGCACGACCCGGTTGACGATCCCGATGCGCTCCGCCTCGCGTGCGTCGATGCGCTCGCCGAGCAGCAGCAGCTCCGCCGCCTTCTTGCGCGGGACGTTGCGGAAGATCAGCGCCATGATCATGAACGGGAATACCCCGACGTTGATCTCGGGCGTGCCGAACGTCGCCTGGTCGCTCGCGATCACGAGGTCGCACGCAAGCGCGAGCCCGAGCGCCCCGGCGAGGCAGTGCCCGCGGGCGGCGCACACCACCGGCTTGCCGAGCTCGCCGATGAGCGTGAACAGCGCCGGGAACTTCGTCGTCGTCTCGAGGTGCTTGTGGATCAGCGGCACGTCGGCCGCGAACCCGGCCAGGTTGCCGCCCGAGGAGAACGTCGTCTCGTGCGTGGAGGCGAGCACGACGCAGCGGACGGCGGCGTCGTCGCGGGCGCGCGTGAACGCGGCGAGGAGGTCGTCGAGCACCTCGTCGGAGAGCGCGTTGCGCGTCTCGGGCTGGTCGAGCGCGAGGGTCGCGACGCCGTCGGCGACGTCGTAGCGGACGGTCCCTGGGGCCACGGCCGCGCGGACTCTACCCGCGCGCCCCCGGCCGCTGCACCGAGGCCGAGGCCGCCTCGACCGCCTCGCGCGCCGCGGCCCCGGGGTCGCGGCCTGCGGCCAGGCCCGCGGCGAGCGTGCCGTTGAGCGCGTCGCCGGCGCCGGTCGTGTCGACGACCTCGACCTCGGGCGCGGCGATCGCGACGCACTCGCCGCCGTCGACGAGCAGCGCTCCGTCGGCCCCGACGGTGACGAGCACCGGCGCGCCCGTGCGGCGCGCGAGCGCGCGCGCGGCCGCCGCCGGCTCGGTCTCGCCGGTGAGCGCCGCCGCCTCCAGGCCGTTGGGCGTGAGCAGCAGGCCGTCGCAGGCGCCGTCCGGGAGATCGCGGGCCGGGGCCGGGTTGAGGATCGCGCGGGCGCCCGCCGCCGCGGCCGCGCGCGCCCCGGCGACCACCGCCTCGTCGGGGACCTCGAAGCCGAGCAGGACGACGTCACCGGGGCCGAGGGGCTCGTCGGCGAGCGCCGCGTCGACCATCGCCGCGTCGACCCGCGCGTTCGCGCCGGACGCGACGGCGATCTGGTTGCGCCCCTCGGCGTCGACGGTGATGAGCGCGACGCCCGTCGCCGTCCCCGTCGAGCCGCGCGATCGCGCCGGTCTCGACGCCCTCGGCGGCGAGCGCGTCGACGGCGGCCGCGCCGAGGTCGTCGTCGCCGACCGCCCCGACGAACCGCACCCGCGCGCCCGCACGAGCCGCGGCGACCGCCTGGTTGGCGCCCTTGCCGCCGGCGTGGCGGGCGAACTCGCCGCCGGTCACCGTCTCGCCGGGCTCCGGCAGGCGCGCGAGGGTCACGACGAGATCGACGTTGATCGAGCCGACCACGAGGACGGTGCCGGACGCCATGGGCGCGGAGCGTACTCAGCGCTTCTGCTGCCAGAAGGCGATCTCGCCCCCGGCCGGGGTCTCGACGACGCTCCGCCAGCCCGCCGGGCCCTCGCGCGGGCCGAGCAGCACGGAGGCGCCGAGACACGCGGCGCGCTCGGTGGCGGCGGTGATCTCGGGCACCTCGACGTAGGGCAGCCACATCGGCTGCGGCGTCTCGCACTCGACGATCCCGCCGCCCTGGCGACGGCCCATGTCGAGCGCGAGATACGACCCGCCGCCGGCGTGGACCCACTCCGGGCGCCAGCCGCAGAGCTCCGCGTAGAAGGCGCTCGCGCCCGGCAGGTCGCCGGTGCGCAGCTCGAGGTGGACGACGGGACGCGTACGGGTGGCCATGATGGGTCTGTGGATGGAGACCCGTCCGTCTCCCGAAACTCATCGCTCGGGCGATGAGTTCTGGCGCGCCGCCCGGTCTACCGTAGGCATATGGAGTCCAGCACGGCCACCGCCACCGGGCCCGGCCCGCGCGAGCAGGCGCTCCTCGCCGCCGCGCGCTCGGGCGACGAGACCGCCTACGCCGCGCTCGTGGAGCCCCACCGCCGCGAGCTGCGCGCCCACTGCTACCGGATGCTCGGCTCGCCCCACGACGCCGAGGACGCCGTCCAGGACGCGCTCCTGCGCGCGTGGCGCGGGCTGCCCCGGTTCGAGGGCCGCAGCACGACCCGCAGCTGGCTCTACAAGATCACGACGAACGCGTGCCTCAACGCGATCGCGCGCCAGCCGAAGGGCCGCGTCCTGCCGATGGACTTCGGGCCCGCGGCCGACCCGTCCGGCGGCGCGGGCGCCCCGCTCGTCGAGTCCGTCTGGGTCGAGCCCTACCCCGACGCCGACCTCCCTCTCGCCGACACCTTCGCCGCCCCCGACGCGCGCTACGACCAGCGCGAGTCGGTCGAGCTCGCGTTCGTCGCCGCGCTCCAGCACCTGCCGCCCAACCAGCGCGCGGCGCTGATCATGCGCGAGGTGCTCGGCTTCTCCGCGAAGGAGTCGGCCGACGCGCTCGACACGAGCGTCGCGTCGATCAACAGCGCGCTCCAGCGGGCGCGCAAGACGATCGACGACAAGCTCCCCGAGCGCAGCCAGCAGACGACGCTGCGGGCGCTCGGCGACGACGAGGTCCGCGCGCTCGTCGAGCGCTACGTCGACGCCTGGGCGCGCAACGACGTCGACGCCGTCGTCGCGATGCTCACGGCGGACGCGACGTTCGCCATGCCGCCGAACCTCGCCTGGTTCCGCGGGCCGGAGGCGATCGCGGCGTTCCTGCCGACCGGCCCGATGAGCCGCCCGCGGCGCTTCCGCCCGGTGGCGGCGAACGGCCAGCTCGCGTTCGGGACGTACATCTGGGAGCCCGACCTCGGCCACTTCGGCCCGAACTCGATCCACGTGATCGACCTCGACGGCGACCGGATCAGCGGCATGACGGCGTTCCTCGACCGGGCCGTGTTCCCGCCCTTCGGGCTGCCCGACCACCTGCCGGCCGACGCGTGAGCGACCCGGCCGCGGACCCGACCGGCTGGTTCGAGCCGCTGTACGCCGCGGCCGCGCGCGGCGATGGCGAGGTCCCGTGGGACGGTGGGGCGCCGGCGGCGCACCTCGTCGAGTGGACCGCCTCGCGCGACCTCGACGGCGGCGGGCGGCGCGCGCTCGTCGTCGGCTGCGGCCTGGGCGACGACGCCGAGCACGTCGCGGGCCTCGGGTTCGCGACGGTCGCGTTCGACATCTCGCCGAGCGCGATCCGGCTCGCCCGCGAGCGCTTCCCGGACTCGGCGGTCGACTACGTCGTCGCCGACCTGCTCGACGCGCCGCGCGAATGGGACGAGGCGTTCGCGTTCGTCGTCGAGAGCATCACCGTCCAGGCGCTGCACGCGTCGGTGCGCCCGCGGGCGATCGCGGCGATCGCCCGGACGGTGGCGCCCGGCGGGACGCTGCTCGTGCTGTCCGCGGCGCGCGAGCCCGAGGAGCCGGCCGACGGCCCGCCGTGGCCGCTCACCCGCGCCGAGATCGAGTCGTTCGCGACCGGCGGCGTGGAGGCCGTGCGCATCGAGGACCTCCGCCGGGCCGGCGACCCGTGGGGGCGGCGCTGGCGGGCGGAGTTCACGCGGCCGGGCTAGGCGCGGCCCGGATCCGCGGGGCGGCCGCGCGCAGCGTCAGCGCGAGTGCGGCGCTGCCCGCGAACAGTGCCGCGAGGATGGCCGGCGCGCTCGCCGGGTGGTGGACGGCGGCGGTCACCGCGGCGCCGGCGCCGACCGAGCCGAGGGAGCCGCCGAGCGCCTCGGCGAGGACCGCCGAGGCGGCGATGGCGCCGGCGCCCAGCGCCCCGTCCGCGTCCTCGCCGAACGCGCGCTCGAGCAGCGCCGGGTAGGCCAGGCCCATCCCCGCGCCGGCGGCGAGCCAGCCCGCGACGAGCAGCGGCAGGGCCGTGACCGCCACGGCCACGGCCATCGCCGCGAGCCCGGCGGTCAGCACCACGGCGCCGGGCGCCACGGTCGGCGCGGCGGTCGCGCCGCGTCGCGCGCGGACGAGGCTCGCCACGGCCCACGCGAAGGCGCCGGCGGAGAGCGTCAGGCCACCGCCGAGGCGCGACGCGCCGAACGCCTCGCGCGCGACGATCGCGATCACGGCGTTGACCGAGAAGTACGCGGCCGACAGCAGGAGCAGCGCGCCGATCGCGGCCGCGCGCCCCGGGCGGAGCGACAGCGACCCGGGCAGGAGCAGCCGGCGGCTGACGGCGAGCGCGGCGCCGGCGCCCGCGACCCCGACGAGCGCGCCGACGGCGCCGCCGCGCCCGGCGAGCGCCACGACCGCCATGCAGCCGGCGAGGGCGAGCGCGGCCGGGACGCGCAGCGGCCGGCGCGAGCCGTCGACCGCCGTGGGCTCCTCGTCCGGCTCCCCGGTTTCGTCCTCCACCGCCCGCAGCGCCCGCACGACGGCGACGCGCGCCGCGAGCACGAGGGGCACGAGCGACGCGTAGGCCCAGCGCCACCCCGCCAGCCCCGCGAGCGCCGCCGCGTAGGCCGGCCCCACGAGCGCCGGGACGACCCACATCCCGGCCGTCATCGCGAAGACCCGCGTCCGCCACGCGGCGGGCAGCCGGCTCCCGACGGCGCCGAGCCCGACCGTCGCCAGCGCGCCGCTCGCCAGCCCGGAGATGCCGCGGCCGAGCACGTGCACCCACATGACCGGCGCGGCCGCCGAGAGGACCGCGCCGGCGACGTACACGGGCGCGATCGCGGCGACCATCCGGGCCGGCCCGAACCGGTCGACGAGCGGGCCGGCGACCGGCATCGTCACGAACACCGTCGCCGCGCTCGCCGCGAGCGCGGCCGCGTACCACGCGCGCCCGCCCAGGCTCGCGGCGACGGTCGGCAGGAGCGTCGCGGTGACGAAGAACTCGAGCGCGGCGAGCAGCTCCACCGCGAGCAGCGCGGCGACGAGGCGGCCGGGCGGCGTGGCCGCGAGGTCGCGCCAGCCCGGCGCGGGCGCGGTGACGGTCGAGGCGGCGATTCCCTCTGCCTACCCGGCGCCGAGGCCCGCGCTCCGGCGCACGTTCGGTCCTCGTCACAACGGGTACGAACTCCGGCGCGGGCCACCGCACGGGGCGGCCCCGGACCAAGGGAGAGCGCGATGTCGGCAGTCGGCCACGCCTCCGGGATCGAGATCCCGCGGGCATCGGACAGCGGCCTCAAGATGGTGCTGTGGGTGATCCGGATGGGCCCGCCGCTCATCCTGCTGCTGCTGTGCCTGATCCTCACCCTGCTCACGCCGTTCTTCCTCACCGGCGACAACCTCACGAACCTCCTCGTCCAGGTCGCGCCGCTCGCGGCGATCGCGGTCGGGCAGGTGTTCGTGATCCTCGTCGGCGGGATCGATCTGTCGGTCGGCTCGCTCATCGCGCTGACGACGGTCACGGGGTCGCTCGCCTACCAGCACGTCGGGGGCGGGTTCGTGGTGCTGGTCGCGATGCTGCTGACCGGCCTCCTCGCCGGGCTGATCAACGCGCTGCTCTACGTCAAGGGGCGGATGCCGCACTCGTTCATCCCGACCCTCGCGATGCTCAACGCCGCGAGCGGCCTGGCGCTGCTGCTGTCCGACGGCCGCCCGACGCCGGGCATGCCGGGCATCGTCACGACGATCGGCGGCGGCGACATCGCCGGGATCCCGGTCGCGATCATCGTCGTCGCGGCGCTGGCCGGCTTCGCGGGGATGCTCGCGCGCAAGCTCCGCTGGGGCCGCTGGATCTACCTCGTCGGGGGCGACCGCGAGGCCGCGCGCCGGCTCGGGATCCCGGTCGACCGCGTCGTGATGTCGGTGTTCCTCATCAGCGGCTTCTGCGCCGCGGTCGCGGGCATCATCACCGCGGGGCGGACGAACGCGGGCTTCCCGACCGCCGGCCAGCTGCAGGAGCTCGCGTCGATCTCGGCCGTGATCATCGGCGGCGCCTCGTTCTGGGGCGGCCGCGGAACGGTCACCGGCGCAGTCGTCGGCGCCTTCATCTTCGGCATCATCAACAACGGCCTGAACCTGCTCAACGTCAGCGTCTACTGGCAGCTGATCGCGATCGGCCTGATCCTCGTCATCGCGGTCGAGCTCGACGTGCTGCGGCGCAAGCTCGAGGAGCGCTTCCGGACGCTGCAGGCGCAGGGGAGCCGATGACGATGGCCGATTCCCCCGTCCTCGAGGTCCGCGACGTCGAGAAGCGCTTCGGCGCGACGCTCGCCCTCGACAAGGTCTCCCTCTCGCTCGGCGAGGGCGAGATCCTCGCGCTGCTGGGCGACAACGGCGCGGGCAAGTCGACGCTGATCAAGATCCTCTCGGGCGTCGTCAAGCCCGACGCGGGCGAGATCCTCATCGACGGCGAGGCGGTCTCGATCGGCTCGCCCCACCACGCGCGCGAGCTCGGGATCGAGACCGTCTACCAGGACCTCGCGCTGTTCGACAACTTCGACGCGACCGGCAACTTCTACGCCGGCCGCGAGCCGGTGAAGCCGGGCTGGCTCGGCGCGCTCGGCTGGGTGAAGGACCGCTCGATGACGCGGGAGACCGGCGAGCTGCTCGACCGCCTGCAGGTCAACATCGCCCGCGGCGACGAGATCGGGCTGATGTCCGGCGGCCAGCGCCAGGCGGTCGCGTGCGCGCGGGCGATCGCGTTCGGCCAGCGGATCGTGATCCTCGACGAGCCGACCTCGGCGCTCGGTGCGCGCGAGTCGGGCAACGTGCTGCGGCTCATCGCCGAGGCGCCCGAGAGCGGGGTCTCGGTGATCCTCATCTCGCACAACCTGGAGCACGTGATGGAGGTCGCCCACCGGGCGGTCGTGCTCCGCCAGGGCCGGTACGTCGGGGAGGAGACGCCGGACGCCGAGCATCACGAGCGTCTCGTCAGCATGATCGTGGGCAGCGGGGCGGAGGAGGACGGCGACGGGGACTCGGGCTCGGACTCCGAGCGCGGGCGGTTCAGCCGCCGGGAGAAGACGGCCGCGGAGGGCGAGGCATGACGCCCCGCCGCGCGTTCCTGGCCGCGCTGCTCGGTGCGGTCGCGTTGGTGCTCAGCGCCTGCGGCGGCCAGCTCGCCCCGGGCACGGACGAGGGGCTGCGGATCGGGTTCGTCCCGAAGTCGCTCAACCAGGAGTACTGGGTCAACACCCGCCACGGCGCGGAGGCCGGCGGCCGGCAGGCGCACGCGAAGGTCGTGACGCTCGCCGCCCAGTCCGACACGCACATCGCCGAGCAGATCGACCTCGTCGAGAACCTGCTCGCGCAGAAGGTCGACGCGCTCGTCATCGCCCCCAACGACTCCGATCTGCTCAAGCCGGTGCTCGAGAAGGCGGCGAAGCGCATCCCGGTCGTCCTGTTCGACTCGCCGATCCCGGGCTGGAAGCCCCAGACGGCCTACGTCGGGACGGCGAACAAGCAGGGCGGGATCGCGATGGGCCGCTACGTGAAGAAGGTCGTGAAGAAGGGCACGCTCGCGATCATCCGCGGGATCCCCGGCTCGCAGGTCGACATCGACCGCGTCGACGGGGTCAAGGAGGGCGTGAAGGGCGGCGGCATCAAGGTCGTCAAGGAGGTCGCGGCGAACTTCGACCGCCAGCAGGCCGTCGGCGCGATGGAGGACATCCTGCAGACGAACCCCGACGTCAGCGCGGTCTTCTGCGCCAACGACCAGATGGCCCTCGGCGCGCTGCAGACCCTGTCCGCGCGCCACCTCACCGGCAAGATCAAGCTCGTCGGCTTCGACGGCGCGATCGAGGCGACACAGCAGATCGTCGCCAAGCAGATGTACGCGACGGTCGCCCAGGACCCCTACGGGATGGCCCAGATCGGGATCGAGGAGGCGGCGCGCGCGGTGAAGCACGAGAAGGTCAAGCGCAACGTGAACACCGGCAACCCGCTCGTCACGCAGCGCAACGCGAAGGCGTACCTGGCGAAGGTGGAGAAGAAGCTGGGCGGGTGAGGGCGGCGGCGAGCGCCCGCACGACCGTGCCGGGCGCTCGCTCGATCTGGCGGTCGGTGAAGCGCAGCGTGCGGTAGCCGGCCGCCGCGAGGGTCGCGTCGCGCTCGCGGTCGCGCTCGAAGGCGGCGCGGCCGCGGTGCCAGGCCCAGCTGTCGGTCTCGACGGCGACGCGGTGCTCGGGGAAGACGAAGTCGACGGTCATGATCGGGGTGACCGGGTGGTTGACGAGCGGGCGCGGAAGGTCGTGGCGCCGGCAGAGTTCGAGGAAGGCGATCTCGAGGCCGGATCTCGTCCGCGCCGTCCCGGCCTCGTAGGTCTTCAGGAGCTGCCCGAGCCGCTTGGCTCCTCGGTGGCGAGGGTGGGCTCGGGCCAGGGCGGCGAGGGCGGGGTAGTCGGTCAGCTCCTGGAGCTCGGCCTGGTCGAGAGCGTGCTTCAGGGCGCGGTCGGAGGCGATCGCCGCAAGGTCGAGGATCGTGCGGGCGGGCGTGGTGATCGGGATGCCATCGCGCGTGGTGGTCTCGTCCGGCTTCAGCCCGGGGTGGCGGTGGACACGGATCCGGTCGCGCCCACGGCCCGCCCCGCCGGGGACGACGACGTCGATGCCGCCGCTGCTGTCGCGGCGCAGCGCCCAGCACACCGCCGCGGAGCCGTAGCCGAGCGCCGCGCCCGGCCCGCAGGCGAGGACGGCCGCCATCCAGCGCCCGTGGACGGCCGAGCACAGGGTGGCCGACGGCGTAGACGCCGCGCATGGACGCGGGTGCAGCCGACCCGACGTCGAGCGCGACGCGCCGATCGCCGACGAGCCGAGCCCAAGGCGAGCAGCTGCCGGCGCGCGACGACGCCGTGCTGGGCGCGCGGCGAGGTCCGCGAACCGCTGCTCGGCGGATTGTTGCCCGCTTAGCGGGCACTTTTCGCCGAGGAGCGGTCACGGGCCGGAGGATGCCGCGAATCGCGTCACAGCGGACCCCTCGAATCGCACCAATTCAGCGCAACCGCAGCGGCAGAACACGCACGCTCGCGCACCACCCCCCTCGCCGCGCCGTCCGCCGGCGTCGGCGCCCAGAGCGAGGGCCTGAGCGGAACGCCACCCCGAGAACCACAGAGCGTTACCGTCGCCCCATGTCCGCCGCCTCCCCCGTCCTGAAGCCCGACCACGACGCCAAGCGCCGGCACTTCATCTTCACCGAGGACCACGAGCGGCTGCGGGAGTCGATCCACGCGTTCGTCGTCAAGGAGCTCGCGCCCCACGCCGAGGAGTGGGAGCGCAACACGTTCGAGGACTGGGTCTTCCCGCGCATGGGCGGGCTCGGGTTCCTCGGGCTGTCGATGCCCGAGGAGTACGGCGGCCAGGGCGGCGACTACCCCTGCAACCTCGTGCTCGCCGAGGAGCTCGTGCACGCGAAGTGCGGGGGCCTGGCGATGGGGCTCGCCGTCCACACCGACATGGCGACCCCGCCGATCCTCGCGTTCGGCAGCGAGGACCAGAAGCAGGAGTACCTGAAGCCCGCGATCCGCGGCGAGAAGATCTCCTGCCTCGGGATCACCGAGCCCGACGCCGGCTCGGACGTCGCCGGCATCCGCACGCGCGCCACGCAACAAGGCGACGACTACGTCATCAACGGCTCGAAGACGTACATCACCAACGGCCACCGGGCGCGACTTCATCGTCCTCGTCACGAAGACCGACCCCGACGCCGGCTACGACGGCTTCACGCTGTTCCTCGTCGACATGGACCTCCCCGGCGTCACGCGGGAGAAGCGCCTCGAGAAGCTCGGGATGCACGCCTCGGACACGGCGCTGCTCGCGTTCCAGGACGTCCGCGTCCCGTCATCCGCCGTCCTCGGCGAGGTCGGCAAGGGCTTCTACCACATCATGTGGGAGCTCCAGGGCGAGCGGCTCATCGGCGCGGCGGGCTGTGTCGCGGCCGCCCAGCGGGTGTTCGACGAGACGCTCGCCTACGCCAAGGACCGCACCGCCTTCGGCCGCCCGATCGGCGGCTTCCAGGTCACCCGCCACAAGGTCGCCGAGATGGCGACGAAGATCGAGACCGCGCGCCAGCTCGTCTACGCGACCGCGTGGCGCTTCATGAACGGCGAGTACCCCGTCCGCGAGATCTCGATGGCGAAGCTCCACGCCGCGCGGGTCGCGGTCGAGGTCGCCGACGAGTGCATCCAGATCCACGGCGGCGCCGGGTACATGAAGGAGGTCGGGATCGAGCGCGTCTGGCGCGACATGCGCCTGAACCGCATCGGCGCCGGCACCGACGAGATCATGCTCGACGTGATCGGGCGCTCGTACGGTCTCTAGAACACGTGCGCCGACAGCCAGTCGTCGGCGAAGAACACGACGAACATCGCCACGAGGAGCCACATCACCGGGTGCACCTGCCGCGCCCGGCCGGTGACCGCCATCACGAGGCCGTAGCCGACGATCCCGAAGCCGATGCCGGCCGAGATCGAGAACGTCATCGGCACGCCCACGATGACGAGGAACGCGGGCAGCGCGTGGACCGGGTCGCTCCAGTCGATGTGCGCGACGAGGCGGATCATCAGGTAGCCGACGAGCACGAGCGCCGGGGCGACCGCGGGCGAGATGAACGTCTTGTCCGCGTACGGGACCTGCTGGCCCGCGAGCGACATGAGCGGCACGAACGGGATCGCGAGCAGGAACAGGCCGGCGGTGACGAGCGACGCGAACCCGGTCCGCGCGCCCTCCGACACGCCCGCCCCGGACTCGACGTAGGTCGTCACCGACGACGTGCCCATCGCCCCGCCCAGCGCGGCCGACGCCGAGTCGACGACGAGCAGGCGCTTCAGGCCGGGCAGCCGCCCCGCCCGGTCGACCAGGCCGCCCGCCGTCCCGACCGCCATCGCGGTCCCGATCGTGTCGAAGAAGTCCGTCATGAACAGCGCGAAGATCGTCGGGATCAGCGCGACCGTGAGGGCGTCGCCGAGGTAGGTCGGGTCGAGCGCGTCGCCGATCGTCGCGAACCCGGCCGACCCGGGCCACTCCGCGATCTTGCCCGGCCAGTCGAGCACGCCGAAGACGAGGCCGGCGACGGTCGAGACGGCGATGCCCGCGATGAGCGCGCCGCGCACGCCCCGCACGATCAGCGCGGCCGCGACGAGGATCCCCGCGAGCGCGATGAGCGGCGGCCCGTTGCTGAGGTCGCCGAGGGCGATGCCGGTCGCCGGGTCGTTGACGACGATCCCGGCCTGGCGCAGCCCGACGAGCGTGATGAACAGCCCGATCCCGACGCCGATCGCGAGCTTGAGCGAGTCGGGCACCGCGTTGACGACGGTCTCGCGCAGGCCGGCGAGGACGAGGACGAGCGCGATCACGCCCTCGATGACGATGCACGCCATCGCGACCTGCCACGGGTGGCCCTGGGCGACCACGATGTCGAACGCGACGACCGCGTTGATCCCGAGGCCCGGGGCGAGCGCGAACGGCAGGTTCGCGAACAGGCCCATCGCGGCCGACGTGATCGCCGCCGCGAGCGCGGTGGCCACCGCGACCCCGGTCGCGGGCACGTCCGCCGCCGCCAGGATCGCGGGGTTGACGAACAGGATGTAGCTCATCGTCAGGAACGTGCTGAGCCCGCCGAGCGCCTCGGTGCGCAGCGTCGTGCGGCGCTCGGTGAGGCGGAAGCGGCGGTCCAGGGCGGTGGGCTGACTGCTGGGCGGGGCGGCGGTGACGGCCATGGCCCCGTGATACCGCCAGACCGCCGGATCACACCTCGATCGGTCGCGAGCGGTCGGACGCCACGTCCCGAGCGGCCACCCGCCACGCTGCCCACCCGGCCGGTCAGCGGCAAGCTCGCCGACCGCATGGGCCGCGCCCGCGTGATGCACCTCGCCCTGTGGGTCTACGGGATCGGCCTGCTCGTCCCGCTCGTGACCCAGTCGACGGTGCTGCTCGCGCTCGCCATCCCGCTCGTGGCGTTCGGGGGCGGCGTCATCATGACCCTCCCCTACGCGCTGCTCATCCCGCTCATGCCCAAGGGCCGCAACGGCGCGCTGAGCGGCTTCTACTCCCTGAGCCGCGGGATCGGCACGGCGCTCGGGCCGCTGCTCGCCGGCGTCGCGATCTCGGTGGCGAGGGAGCCGCTCGCCTCGACCCAGGGCTACGCCGCGATGTGGGCCGTCTGCGCCGTCGCCGTCCTCGCGAGCATCCCGCTCGTGCGGCGGCTGCGCGACGACGCTGACTGACGAGTCAATACGATCCCGGCGCCCGCGATCGGCGCGGGCCTGGAGTCAACGGAGGGAGAGCGCATGGGAGTCCTCGACGAGAAGGTCGCGATCGTCACCGGCAGCGCCCGGGGCATCGGCCGCGCGACGGCCGAGCTGCTCGTGGAGCACGGCGCGAAGGTGGTCGTCAGCGACCTCGACGGGGATCTCGCGACGCAGACCGCGGGCGAGCTCGGCGGCGAGACCGCCGTCCACGCGGGCGACCTGACGAAGGACGGCGAGCCCGAGAAGCTCGTCGGGACGGCGATCGACGCCTGGGGCCGGCTCGACATCGTCGTCAACAACGCCGGCTACACGCTCGACGCGCCGATCCACAAGATGAGCGACGACTGGTTCCAGCGGATGCTCGACATCCACCTCGTCGCCCCGTTCCGCGTCATCCGCGCCGCCGCGCCGCACCTGCGCGAGCCGGCCAAGCGCGAGCGCGACGAGGGCCGCGAGGTGTTCCGCAAGATCGTCAACGTCTCCTCGATCTCGGGCACGATGGGCAACGCCGGGCAGGCGAACTACGCCGCGGGCAAGGCGGGCATCGTCGGCCTGACGAAGACGCTGGCCAAGGAGTGGGGCCAGTTCAAGGTCAACTGCAACGCGGTCGCGTTCGGCTTCATCGACACGCGCCTGACCCAGCCGAAGGTCGCCACGAACACGATGGAGATCGACGGCGAGACCGTGCAGCTCGGCATCCCCGAGCAGCTGCGGGCGATGGGCGAGGTCTTCATCGCGATGGGCCGCCGCGGGATGCCGCAGGAGGCGGCGGGCGGCGTGTTCTTCCTCTGCTCGCCGTGGAGCAACTACGTCCACGGCCAGGTCCTGAGCATCACCGGCGGCCAGTTCGGCGGCATGACGCAGTGACCGCGCCGGACGCCCCCACGATCGCCGTCGCCGGCGAGGCCGACCTCCCCGACCTGCTCGCGCTCATGCGCGCCTACTGCGACTTCTACGCGGTGACGCCGGGCGACGACGCGCTGCTCGCCCTGAGCCGCGCGCTGATCGCCGATCCCGAGCACGAGGGCGTGCAGCTCATCGCCCGCGACAGCGGCGGCGCGGCGCTCGGCTTCGCGACGTCTACTGGACCTGGTCGACGACCCGCGCCGCCCGGATCGCGGTCATGAACGACCTGTTCGTCGCGCCGCAGGCGCGCGGGATGCGGCTCGGCGAGGCGCTGATCGCGGCCTGCGCCGAGCGCTGCCGCGAGCGTGGGATCGGCTCGCTCGGGTGGCAGACGGCGCTCGACAACACCCGCGCGCAGGCGCTGTACGACCGGATCGGGGGCCGCCGCTCGCAGTGGCTCGACTACGATCTGGCGGTCCGCTGACTGGCGCGCAGACGATCGTGGGAGGGTGGCTCACATGAAGCTCGTCAAGCCCGGCGCCGAGCACGAGGTGCCCCGGGGGATCATGGGCGGGTCGGAGGTCTCACAGGCCACCGCCGGCGCCACGAACATCTACATGGCCCGCTTCCGCGTGCCGGCGGGCGCGCGCTCGCGGCCGCACTACCACGCCAACTGCGAGAGCGCGCTCTACATGCTCGAGGGCTCGATCGAGATCCACTGGGGCGAGCGCCTCGAGCAGTCGCTCGTCGTGGAGCCCGGCGATCTGCTCTACGTGCCGCCGCGCGAGACGCACATCGTCGTCAACCGCTCCGACACGGACCCGGCCGACTACGTCGTCGCGCGCGACTCCCCGACCGAGGACTCGGTCGAGGTGCCGTGGGCCGAGCGCCCGTCGCCCTGAGCCGCGCGCGCCCGCCCGGCCCGAAGCCGCCCCCGCCGCCCCTATCCTGCGGCGCGTGCCGGTGGCCGCCGAGACCAAGCGCGCCCGCCTGCCGCTCGCGGGCGGCGCGGAGGGCGCGGGGGTGCGCCTGCACCCGCTGCGCACGGCCGAGATGCTGGCCATGCCGCACTTCTTCCAGCGCCCGTCGGGGCCGCTGCCGACGCTCCGCGGCCTCGGTCTCCTCACCCCGCGCAGCCGCTTCGTCCCCGTGCCGATCCCGGCGTTCCTCGTCGAGCACCCGACGGCCGGGCCCGTGCTCGTCGACACGGGGATGGCGCCCGCCGTCGCGCAGGACGGCCCGCGGGCGCTCGGGCGCGCCGCCGGCCTCGCCTTCGACATCGCGATGACGCCCGACCAGGCCGTCCCCGCGCAGCTCGTCGCGCGCGGCGTCGACCCCATGGACGTCCGCACGATCGTGATGACGCACCTGCACTACGACCACACCGGCGCGGTCGCGGCCTTCCCGCAGGCGACGTTCGTCGTCGACGTCGCCGAGTGGCGCGCCGCGCGGTCGGGCGGGTTCACGAAGGGCTACATCCCGAAGCTGTTCGACCACCCCTACGACTGGCGCGAGGTCGACTTCGACGACCCGCGCGTGTCGTCGTTCGCGGGCTTCGGGCGCACCGTCGACCTGTTCGGCGACGGCACGATCCGGCTGATCGCCACGCCGGGCCACTCGACCGGCCACCTCTCGGTGCTGCTGCGCCTCGAGAGCGGGCGCGAGGTGCTGCTCACCGGCGACGCCGCCTACTCGCGGCGGTCGATCGAGGAGGACCTCGTCCCGGTGTTCGCCGCCGACGTGCACCGCTACCGCCGGTCGCTGGGCGAGATCCGCCGGTACGTCGAGCGCACGCCCGACGCCGAGGTCATCTGCGGGCACGATCCCGAGCGCTGGCCCGAACTGCCGGCGCTCTACCGCTGAGCGCAGGCGCGCCGCAACCTTGGCGGCGGTGCCCGAGTTACGGGTCCGATGCGTCGACTCATCCCGGTCCTCCCTGCCCTCGTCGCCGCCGCCGCGCTGCTCGCGCCGGCCGCAGCCGACGCCCGCGTCGTGCTCGTCGCCGCCGGCGACGGCGCCGCGACCCTCACCGACACCGCGACGAACCGCGTCGTCGCGCGGATCCCGGTCGGTGGCCGATCGCGGGCCGTCGCCGCGGCGCCGGACGGCTCGCGCGGATACGTCGCGGCCGGGCGGCGGGTGCTCGGGATCGACCTCTCCACGCGCCTGCCGGTCGGCGCCGCGAACATCGCCGGGACGCCCGCAACGCTCGCGGTCAGCGCCGACGGCCGGCGGCTGTACGCGGCGCGCCGGGCGGCGCTCGACGTCATCGACCCCGCGACGTTCGCCGTCCTCGGCTCGGTCAAGCTGCCGCGGACGTCGAACCCGACCTCGCTCGCCGTCTCGAGCGACGGGACGCGCGCCGCGGTCGTCATCGACCGTCGCCACGTCGCGATCGTCAGCCTCGAGCGCGGGACGATCGTCCGGCGCGTCGAGATCAGCGCGCCGGGGGCGGTCGCCTACCCGCCCGACGGCCGCGACGTGTGGGTCTCCTCCCCCGCCCGCAGCGGCGGGCGCCTCGTGCGCTTCGGCCCCGAGGGCCAGTTCCGCGCGCGCTACCGCGCGGGCCGGGGCGTCGGCGGGGGCGGCCTCGCGTTCTCGCCGACCGGCCGCGTCGCCGTCGTCGGGGCAAATCGCGGCGAGCACGTGACCGTCGTCTTCGACGTGCGCCGCCACCGCCCGGTCGCGCGGGTGCGCACCGGCGACGGCCCCGGCTTCCCCGCGTGGTCCCAGGACCGCACCCGCGTCTACGTCGGCGACCAGGCGGACGGCACGGTCTCGGTGCTCAGCGGCCTGAGCTACCGCCGGCTGACCGTCCAGCGCCTCGGCGCGCGGACCCGGCCCGCGGCGGTCGCCGTCCAGCCCGGGATCGCCGTCCTCGTCGGCACGCCCGGCAACGACGTGCTCCGCGGCTCGCGCGGGCAGGACCGCATCGACGGCCTCGCGGGCGACGACCAGCTCGCCGGCGGCCGCGACAACGACGTCATCGCCGGCGGGCTCGGCAACGACCTGCTCACGGGCGGCACGAGCGACGACATCCTCGACGGAGGCGACGGCGACGACCGCCTGTTCGGCCAGTCCGGCAACGACCAGATCCTCGGCGGCCCCGGCAACGACAACACACAGGGCGGGACCGGCAACGACCGCGTCGACGGCGGCGACGGCAACGACTTCGTCGACGGCGGCGATGGGGACGACACCATCCTCGCCGGCCCGGGCGACGACAAGATCTTCGAGGCGGGCCTGGGCAACGACAAGCTGCTCGACGGCGGCCCGGGCAACGACTTCGTCAACGGCGGCCGCGGCAGCGACGCGCGCATCAACGGCGGCGACGGAGCCGACACCCTGTTCGGCGCGTCGGGCTCGGAGACGATCGACGGTGGCACGGGCAACGACACGATCGACGGCGGCTCGAGCGGCGACCGCCTCTACGGCCGCGACGGCGACGACGCGGTGACGGGCGACGCGGGCCGCGACACGCTGTTCGGCTCGGCGGGCAACGACTCGCTGGACGGCGGCTCGGGCGACGACACGATCTCGGGCTCGTTCGGGGCGGACGAGATCACCGCCGGCCCGGGCGCCGACCGCGTCGACGGCGGCACCGGCAACGACCAGATCCGCGTCGCCGACGAGAGCGCCGACACCGTCGACTGCGGTCAGGGCCGCGACGTCGTCTACGTCGAGAACACCGCGCCGAGCCGCGACGCGCTGCGCCGCTGCGAGACCGTCGTACCCGTCCCGCCGGAGCCGGCCAACGACGCCCCGTCGACCGCCTCGAACATCTTCGGCACGCCCGGCAACGACGTGCTCGCCGGCAGCCCGGCCGCCGACTCGCTGTTCGGCAACGACGGCGACGACGAGCTCTTCGGCAACGACGGCGACGACTACGTCGACGGCGAGAACGGCAACGACGTCCTGCACGGCGGCAACGGCAACGACGAGATCCACGGGCGCAACGACAACGACGTGCTGCTCGGCAACCCCGGTGACGACCGGCTGTTCGGCGACCGCGGCACCGACACGATCAACGGCGAGGACGGCAACGACCAGATCTTCGGCGGCCTCGACGGCGACGTCATCGCCGGCGGCCCGGGCAACGACCGCATCCAGGCGGTCGGCGGCGGGGTCGACCGGATCGACTGCGGCGACGGCGCGGACGTGGTGTTCGCGGACGTCGACGACGTCGTGAGCCCGAGCTGCGAGGACGTGCGGCGGTAGAAGTCCCGCTCATTGATTGCGTTTGACCCCATCACGGCGGCCTGAGAGGGTCGGCCGGGCCGGACCCCTTCCGTTCCCTGCACGACCGAAGAGAGGTCAAGCCCATGAGAGCCATCCGGCTCCTGCCGTCGCTCGCCACGACGGCACTCCTCGTCGCCGCGCCGACCGCGATGGCCCATCGCGGCGCAGATCATCACCACCGAGCCCCGGGCGGGGTCACCGTGCTGGCCACCGGCCTGCACAACCCGCGCCACCTCGACCTCGACCGCAACGGCGACCTGTACGTCGCCGAGGCCGGCAAGGGCGGCGGGACCGCGTCCTGCTTCGACAGCGCCGAGGGTCCGGCGTGCGTCGGCGCGACCGGCGCGGTCGCGCGGATCCCGGGCGCGGACGGAGAGCACCCGGGCGCGGCCGAGACGGTCGTCGACGGGCTCGCGTCGTTCGCGACGGCGGTCGACAATCCCGCCACGCCGGAGAACGACGTCGGCAACAACGCGATCGGCCCGCACGGGATCGACGTCAAGCACGGCGTCGTGTACGTGACGAACGGCGGCCCGACCGAGCCGCTGCGCGGCAACCGCGGAAGACCGTCTCGCGCGACACGCTCGCCGCCGAGGACCCGGTCGCCGACGGCTTCGGCCGCCTGCTCGCCATCCGCGACGGGGCCGTCCACCGCGTCGCCGACATCTGGGGCTTCGAGCGCGACAACAACGCCGACGACGTGGTCGGCAACCCGGCCGTCGACTCCAACGCGGTCGACGTCCTGCGCCTCCGCGGCCGCTCGTTCGTCACCGACGCGGGCGGGAACACGCTCCTCGAGGTGCAGGACGACGGCTCGATCGCGGCCCGCAGCATCTTCCCGAACAAGGACGAACCGAACCCGATGCCGCCGACGCGCGGACATCGTGCCGATGCAGGCGGTCCCGACCGGCGTCGTCAAGGGGCCCGACGGCTACCTGTACGTCAGCCAGCTCACCGGCTTCCCGTTCCCGGTCGGGGGCGCGAACGTGTTCGTCATCGACCCGCACAGCGGTGAGATCGTGCGCACGATCACCGGGTTCACCAACGCGATGGACCTCGCGTTCGGCCCCGACGGCACGCTGTACGTGCTCGAGATCGACGCCAACAGCCTGCTCGACCCGTCCAGCAGCGAGGGCGCGATCTTCACGGTCGCCCCCGGGGCGACGACCGGCGAGCGGATCGCGCTGCCGAAGGACACGCTCACGGCGCCCGGCGGCATCGCCGTCGGCGACCACGGCGAGATCTACGTCACCAACCACGCGACCTCCGCCGACGGCGGTCAGGTCCTGCGGATCGGCCTCGGCTGAGCGCACGTGGTGGCGCGACATGGCCGGTCCGCCGGCCGTGTCGCGCCGCCTACGAGGCCGGCAGCGTCGAGTCCGGCTTCGTGCGCCGCTGCGCCCGCCAGCGCGCCACGGCGGCCTGGCGGCCGTCGGCGTCGAGCCGGCCGTAGACGTCCTTGATCGCGACGAGGATGTCATCGGCGACGGCCTGCTGCTGGTCGCGCGTGGGCTCCGCGACGCGCTCGTAGCGGAACGGCTCGCCGTACTGGACGGTGACCTGCGCGAAGCGCAGGCGCTTCCAGTTGCGCACGCGCTCCGAGCCGTGGATCGCGACCGGCACGATCGTCGCGCCCGACTCGAGCGCGAGGCGGCCGATGCCGGGCCGGGCGCGGTCGCCGATCCGCCCGCTGCGCGACCGCCCGCCCTCGCAGTACATCGCCAGGCAGCCGCCGCGCTCGAGGATCGCCGCCGCGGTGATGAACGTCTCCTCGTCGCGGAAGCCGCGCCGCACCGGGAACACGCCGCCGTGCGAGTAGATGAACTGCAGCGGCGGCCGGAAGAGCTGCGACTTGGCCATGAACGACACCTTCCGGCGGATCGCCGCGCCGAGGAAGAAGTGGTCCATGAACGAGGAGTGGTTCGGCGCGAGGATCACCGGGCCGCTCGCGGGCACGAGCTCGGGGGCGATGCCGCGCAGGCGGAACGCGGTCCAGGCGTAGAGCGACGTGATGATCCGGACGAGCTCGTACGCACCGTCCGGCTCGTGCGTGCGCGCCCGCGCGTGGAACCGGTCGAAGACCTCGGCCGGACGCGGGTCCCGGTAGACCTGCGCGCGGATCGGCGTCAGGTCCTGCGGGCGCTCCTGCTCGGCGGGCTCGTCGCTCACGGCGGCCAATGTACCCCGCTGCGAGGGGCCGGATACGCCGAGCGCCGTCCACGGCCGCGGGTATCGTCCGCGCACCCCACCAGGAGGACGTTCGTGCCGGAGGTCGAGGCGCACATCACGGGCACCGTCTGGAAGATCGAGTGCCAGGTCGGCGAGCAGATCGAGGAGGGCGACACGGTCGTGATCCTCGAGTCGATGAAGATGGAGATGCCGGTCGAGGCCGAGGACCCCGGCGTGGTCAAGGAGATCCTCTGCGAGGAGGGGCAGGCCGTGAACGAGGGCGACACGCTCGTCGTGCTCGAGTAGCCGCCCCGCGGCCCCGAGCGACTAGATTTCCCGCCCATCAGCGGCGAGGTCCTCACCGACCGGCCGGCCGACGGCGTCCTGCGCCTGACGATCGCGAACCCGGCCAAGCGCAACGCGCTCGACCACGCGATCCTCGACGGCATCGCCGGGGCGCTCGGCGCCCTCGACGACGATGCCCGCTGCGTCCTCGTCACCGGGGCCGGCGGGATGTTCTCCTCGGGCTACGACCTCGGCGACCTCGCCGACGAGGCCTTCGCCGACGAGGCCGAGCAGCTCGTCGCCCACCCGTTCACGGCCGCGCTCGACGCGCTCGACGCCTGCCCGGTCCCGACGCTCGCGGCGCTCCCGGGCCACACGATCGGCGGCGGCCTCGAGCTCGCGCTCGCCTGCGACCTGCGCGTGGCCGCCGACGGCATCCGGCTCGGGATGCCGCCGGCCAAGCTCGGCCTCGTCTACTCGCACACCGGGCTGCGGCGCTTCATCGAGGCGATCGGCGCGCCGCGCACGCGCGAGCTGTTCCTCCTCGGCCGCACCATCGACGCGCGCACGGCGCTGACCTGGGCGCTCGTCAACGCCGTCGTGCTGCCGAGCGACATCGAGGAGGAGTCGCTCGAGTGGGCCGAGGAGCTCGCGGCCAACGCGCCGCTCAGCGTCCGCGGCAACAAGCGCGTGATCCGCGAGCTGCTCCGCGCCGGCGCGGACCTCGACCCCGACGTGGAGCGCGAGCTGATCGACCTGCGCCAGGCGTGCTTCCGCTCCGAGGACATGCGCGAGGGCGTCCGGGCGTTCGCCGAGAAGCGCCCGGCGCGCTGGCGCGGGCGCTGACGGGCGGCGGCGAGGTCAGGCGGACGGGCCCGGCGCGCCCGCCGCGGCCCGGACCGCGTCGCGGATGGCGGCGGCGCCCGTGCCCTTCTCCACGTAGGCGTGCGCCCCGCACGCGAGCGCGCGCGGCGCCATCTCCCGCGGCGGTGAACCCCGACACCGCGACGATGCGGCACTCCGGCGCGCGCGCCCGGATGGCGGCGATCGCGTCGAGGCCCGGCACGCGCGGCAGCGAGAGGTCGAGGAGCACGACGTCGGGCTTCAGGTCGGCGAGGGCGGCGAGGCAGGTCTCGGCGTCGCCCGCCTCGCCGACGACCGCGACGGCGGGGTCGTCCTCGAGCGTGTAGCGCAGCAGCGCGCGGAAGCCCGGCGCGTCGTCGCAGAGCAGCACGCGGATCCTCCCCTCGCCCACGACGGCGAGCGTACCCGGATCGCGCCACCGCGCAGACGTCCGGCCGCCCGGACCGTCCGGACCTCCACCTAGCGTTCCGCCCATGCCGCCGCTCATCACCCGCGAGGAGGCCCTCGCGCTGGGCGAGATCGAGGACCACGCGGAGATCGAGGCGCTCGTGGAGCGCGCGTGGCAGGCCCGCCGGGAGCACTTCGGCGACGCGACGGACATGTGCTCGCTCGTCAACGCGAAGTCGGGCGGGTGCGCCGAGGACTGCGGCTTCTGCGCGCAGTCGCGGTTCGCGGAGGCCGAGACGCCGATGCACGCGATGATGGAGCCCGAGCAGATCCTCGAGCACGCGCGCGCGGCGGAGGCGGCCGGCGCGCACCGCTTCTGCATGGTCACCCAGGGCCAGGGGCTGTCCACGCGCGACTTCGAGCGCGTGCTCGACGGCGCGCGCCTCGTCGCCGAGCACACGAACCTCAAGCGCTGCGCGTCGGTGGGGCACCTGAGCGCGGCGCGGGCGAAGGCCCTGCGCGAGGCGGGCATCCAGCGCGTCCACCACAACGTCGAGACGGCCGAGTCCTACTACGACGAGGTCTCCACGACCGTCCGCTACGAGGGCCGGCTGCGGACGATCGACGCCGTCCGCGACGCCGGGCTCGAGACCTGCGTGGGCGGGATCCTCAACCTCGGCGAGACACGTGCGCAGCGCGTCGAGATGGCCTTCGAGCTCGCGAAGATCAACCCGACGTCCGTCCCGATCAACCTCCTGAACCCGCGCCCGGGAACGAAGTTCGGCGACCGCGAGCTGATGGACCCGTGGGAGGTCGTCAAGTGGGTGGCGATCTTCCGGCTGATCCTGCCCGAGGCGCTCTTCCGCCTGTGCGGCGGGCGGGTCGAGAACCTCGGCGAGCTGCAGCCGCTCGCGGTGAAGGCGGGGCTCAACGGCGTGATGATGGGCAACTTCCTCACGACGCTCGGCTCGACGCCGACCGAGGACCGCGCGATGTTCACCGAGCTCGGGCTCAACGTCGCCCGCCAGCCCGACAACGGCGCCGCGCCCCGGCCGGACAACCGCAGCGGCTGGCTCCAGGGCGAGACGCCCGACGTCGTCGAGGCCTTCCTGGACACGCCCGCGGAGGCCGAGGCGGCGGGCATCGAGGTCCGCCTCTGGGACCCCGCGAGCCAGCTGCGCTACCAGCGCAAGCGCACCCCTCCGCCGCGCCCCGACGGCGCGGCGAACACGTGGCCCCAGCAGGCCGCGTGACCGCTGTGCCCCTCGGTCTCGGAAGGGAGACGGATTGACGGACGTGACGGAGCGCCTCGCCGAGCTGCGCGAGCTCGGCCTGTACCGCCGGACGCGGATGGTCAGCGGGCCCCAGGGCCCGCGCGTCGTGCTCGACGGCAAGCCCGTCCTGCTGCTGTGCTCGAACAACTACCTCGGCCTCGCCGACCACCCGCGCGTCCGCGAGGCGGCGGCCGACGCGGCGATGCGCTGGGGCGTCGGGGCCGGGGCGTCGCGGCTCGTGTCGGGGACGATGACGGTCCACCGGCGCCTCGAGGAGCGCCTGGCGGGCTTCGAGGAGCGCGAGGCGGCGCTCCTCTTCGGCTCGGGCTATCTCGCGAACGTCGGGGTCGTGAGCGCGCTCGCCGGCGAGGGGTCGGTCGTCCTCTCCGACGAGCTCAACCACGCCTCGATCGTCGACGGCTGCCGCCTGGCGCGGGCCGAGACGTTCGTCTACCGCCACGCCGACCTCGACCACCTCGCCTGGGGCCTGCGCAACGCCGCCGGCCGCAGCGCGCTGATCGTCACGGACTCGGTGTTCTCGATGGACGGCGACGTCGCGCCGCTCGAGGGGATCGTCGCGCTCGCCCGCCGCCACCGGGTCCGGGTCGTCGTCGACGAGGCCCACGGGACCGGCTGCGTCGGCCCGGGCGGGCGCGGCGCAGTCCACGAGGCCGGCGTCGCCGACGAGGTCGACGTCGTCGTCGGGACGCTCGGCAAGGCGCTCGGGGCCTACGGCGCGTACGTCGCGTGCGACCACGGCATGGCCCAGCTGCTGCTGAACACCGCGCGCCCGTTCGTGTACTCCACGGCGCTCCCGCCGCCGGTCGCGGCCGGCGCGCTCGCCGCGCGTCGAGCTGCTCGCGAGCCAGCCCGAGCGGGTCGACCGGCTGCGGGCCAACGCCGCCGCGCTGCGCGACGAGCTGCACCGCGAGGGCTTCGACGTGGCCGGCTCGACGACCCAGATCGTCCCGATCGTCGTCGGCGAGGCGGCGCGCGCGATGCGGATGTGCGAGCTGGCGCTCGAGGGCGGCGTGTTCGCCCAGGCGATCCGGCCGCCGACGGTCCCGGAGGGGACGTCGCGCCTGCGGCTGGCGGTGATGGCGTCGCACTCGCGCGAGGAGCTGCGCGAGGCCGCGCGCGTGCTCGGCCGCGCCGCGCTGCGCGCGGGCTTCCGCCCCGGCGCCGGCATCCCGGCCGTCGCCGCCCGCGCCGGCGACCGGGCCGACCCGACGCGCCCGTACGACGCGGAGACCGACGTCCCGCGCGCCGCGTAGACGCGGCCGCCCGGGCGTGCGCGGCTGCTTCGTCACGGGCACCGACACCGGGGTCGGCAAGACCGTCGTCGCGGCATCGATCGCCGCCGCCCTGCGGGCTCGCGGCGTCGCGGTCGCGGCGTTCAAGCCGGTCGTCACCGGCCTGGACGAGCCCGAGCCCGGCCGGCCCGCCGACCACGTCCTGCTCGGCGCGGCGGCGGGCGAGCCGCCCGAGCGGGTCGCGCCGCTGCGCTTCGGCCCGGCCGTCTCACCGCACCTCGCCGCGGCGATGGCAGGCACCGACATCGAACCCGCGGGCCTCGTCGCGGCCGCCGCGCGGGCCGGGGCCCGGGCCGACGTGCTCGTCGTCGAGGGCGTCGGCGGGCTGCTCGTCCCGATCACCGCCGACTACGCGATCCGCGACCTCGCCGTCGCCCTCGGGCTGCCGCTCGTGGTCGCCGCCCGCCCCGGTCTCGGAACGATCAACCACACGCTGCTGACGCTCGAGGCCGCGCGCGCGGCCGGGCTCGACGTGCGCGCGGTCGTCCTCACGCCGTGGCCGGCCCGCCCGTCGCCCATGGAGGTCTCCAACCGCGAGACGATCGCCCGGATCGGCGGGGTCGCGGTGGCGACGCTGCCCGAGGTCGGCACGGCGGTCGACGCGCTCGCCGCGGCGGGCGGCGCGCTGCCGGTCGAGGCGTGGCTCGGCGGGGCGGGCGGCGGGTCGCCGGCCGCGCCCGGCGCCGGCGAGCATCGCGGCGACCCCGCGGCGCCCGAGTTGCGCGGCGATCGTGTCGTCCTGCGCGCGCCGGCCGCGGCCGACATCCCCGCCCTCACCGCCGTCATGGCCACGCCCGAGGTCCGCCGCTGGTGGGTCGGCGAGCGCGACGAGGACAGCCGCGCGCGCGTTCTCGCGCCGGAGGACGGCACGACGACGTGGGTGGTCACGGTGGACGGCGAGCTGATCGGCATGGTCCAGGCCTCCGAGGAGGACGACCCGGAGTACCGCCACGCCGGCGTCGACATCGCGCTGCACCCCGCCTGGCACGGCCGCGGCCTCGGCCCCGACGCGATCCGCACGGTCGCCCGCCACCTCCTGGCGGAGCGCGGCCACCACCGGCTCACGATCGACCCGGCGGCGACGAACGCCGTCGCCATCCGCAGCTACGAGCGCGTCGGGTTCCGGCCGGTGGGCGTCATGCGCGCGTACGAGCGCGGCGACGACGGCACCTGGCACGACGGCCTGCTGATGGACCTGCTCGCCGGCGAGCTGCGCTGACCGCGGAGCCCGGCCTCGCCTGGGCGGAAGTCACGGCGAAGATGGGACGAAGGTCCGATGACTTGCGACGCCCCGGATGGTCCTATGAACAGAGACAATTCGGAGGTCATCGTGTTCAACCCAACCGCCATCCCCACCCCGATCAACGGCCGCTCGCCGAAGCCCCGGGCGTTCGTCCTGCCGGTCGTCCGCCCCGCTCCGCCGCGCCCCGCGGCGACCGCGTCGGCCGGCACCTGGTGAGGCTGCGCCGCCCGCACGGCCGCGCCGCGCGGCCGACCGCGATCAGCGCTCGCCGCGCGCGGCGACCTGCACGATCGACGCGTCGATCAGCCACTCGACCGGCGCCACGTCGTCCGTGTAGACCCGCCCCCCGCGCAGCGGCGCCTCCAGCCGCCCCGCCGCTGCGTCGGCGACCGGCTGCAGGTCGTCGGGCATCCGCGGGATCGCGGCCCGCAGCGCCCCGGCCGAGACCGGCGCGTCGGTCCCCACGAGCATCGTGTTCGTCGGCTCGCTCGGGTCGCGCACGACGGTCCGCAGCTCCGCGCCCATCGTCGCGGTCAGCACCTTCTCGAGACGGTCGGAGCGCTCGGGGTGGCCGACGTTGATGACGATCATCCCGCGCGGCGTGAGGTGCTTGCGCGCGAGCGCGAAGAACTCGCGCGTGGAGAGGTAGAACGGGATGTAGGGCTGACGGTAGGCGTCGACGACGATGAGGTCGTAGCGGCGGTCCGACCGGCGCAGGAACGGCCGCGCGTCGGCCGTGTGGAGGTGGAGGTTCGGGCCGCGGAGGTCGAACAGGCGCCGCCCGACGGCGGTCAGCGCCCCGTCGATCTCGACCGCGTCGACGCGGGTCGCCGGGAAGTAGTGGCCGTAGGCCCGGGCCGTCGTGCCCGCGGCGTTGCCGAGGATCGCCACCGACCGCGGCGCGCCCGCGCCGGCGGCGTAGGGCAGCACGAGCATCTCGTCCCAGTAGTCGCCGGTCAGCCACTCGCCGGGGCGGTACTCGGAGTGGATCGCCTGGCCCTCGTTGAGCTCGAGGCGGCGCTCGCCGTCGTCCTCCTGCACGACCCGGGCGTACTGGTACTCGGTCTCCTCGTCCCAGATCACCTTCGCGTCGCCGGTCGCCTTGACCGTGCCGACCGGGATCGCGATCAGCGCGGCGAGCGCGATCGGGGCGAGCACGAAGCGCCGCCCCAGCGCGGGCACGGCGACGATCGCCAGCGACAGGGCGAAGGCCAGGAACGTGCGCCGCGTGCCCGCGAACGGGACGAGCACCAGCGCGCTGAGGAAGACCCCGACCAGGCTGCCGAGCGTCGAGATCGCGTACAGGCGCCCCGCCACGCGGCCGGCCTCCTCGACCGTCCGGACGCTCAGCCGCACCGCGTACGGCGCGACCGCCCCGAGGAGCAGCACCGGCGCGGCCACCAGCAGCAGCACGGCCAGCAGCGACCCGGCGAACGCGCCCGCCTGAACGCTGTCGAGCGCCTCGACGGACACGCGCAGGAACGGCCCGGCGATGAAGGGGACGATCGCCAGCAGCGCCGCCGCGCCGAGCACGACCTTCGACAACCCGGCCAGCGTCGGGTCGCGGTCGGCGAGGCGCCCGCCGACCCAGTAGCCCGCCGACAGCGCCACGAGCACCGTCGCGATCGTGTTGGCCCAGATGACGGTCGACGCCCCGAACCACGGCGCGAGCAGGCGCGCGGCGGCGATCTCCGCCCCGAGCGACGCGGCGCCCACGACGGCGGCGACGAGTTGGATCCGGCGGGCGGGCACGCGGCGAGGATAGGGGCAGAATCGCGCGGCGGCGGCAGGCGACACACTCTCGCGCGTCTCTCGGCACAGTTCCGGCACAGTCCGTCGCAGAGACGATGTTCCGACCGCGCGGGCCTCTAGCTTGGCCGCCATGAGCGATCCGGACCTCCAGGACCTCGACCGCAGCGTCCTCTGGCACCCGTTCACCCAGCAGCAGGGCTGGGCCGACGAGGACTTCCCGGTCATCGAGCACGCGGATCACACGACGCTCTACGACACGGCCGGCAACGCCTACATCGACGGCGTCTCGTCGCTGTGGTGCACCGTCCACGGCCACCGCCACCCGGCGATCGACCTGGCGATCAAGGACCAGCTCGACCGCGTCGCGCACTCGACGATGCTCGGCCTCAGCCATGCCCCGGCGATCCGCCTCGCCCAGCGGCTCGTCGACATCGCGCCGGACGGCCTGCGGCGGGTCTTCTACTCCGACAGCGGGTCGACGGCGTGCGAGGTCGCGCTGAAGATGGCCTACCAGTGGTGGCACCAGCGCGGCGAGCGGTGGCGCTCCGGCTTCATCTGCCTGCGCGACAGCTACCACGGCGACACGATCGGCTCGGTGTCGGTCGGCGGCATCGAGCTCTTCCACAGCCTCTACCGCCCGCTGCTCTTCGACACCTGGCACGCCGAGCCGGGCGATGCCGACCACATGCGCGCGCTGCTCGAGGAGCACGGCGACCGCGTGGCCGCGGTGATCGTCGAGCCGCTCGTCCAGGGCGCGGCCGGGATCCACGTCCACCCCGACGGCTACCTGCGCGCCGTGCGGGAGCTGTGCGACGAGTTCGGCGTCTTCCTCATCTGCGACGAGGTCGCGACCGGCTTCGGGCGGACGGGCACGATGTTCGCCTGCGAGCAGGAGGGCGTCACGCCCGACTTCATGTGCCTCGCCAAGGGCCTGACCGGCGGGTACCTGCCGCTCGCCGCGACGCTGACGACCGAGCGCGTCTACGAGGGCTTCCTCGGCGCCTTCGAGCAGTTCCGGACGTTCTTCCACGGCCACACCTACACCGGCAACCCGCTCGCCTGCGCGGCCGCGCTCGCGACGCTCGCCGTCTTCGAGCAGGAGCACACGCTCGAGCGGCTGGGGCCGAAGATCGAGCTGCTCGGGGAGCTGCTCGAGGAGCACGTCGCGCCGCTCGGCGCCGTCGCCGAGGTCCGCCGGCGCGGCTTCATGGTCGGCATCCAGCTTGCCGACTTCCCGCTCGACGAGCGCATGGGCCACCGGGTGACGCTCGAGGCCCGGGCCCGCGGCGCGATCGTGCGGCCGCTGGGCGACACGGTCGTGCTCATGCCGCCGCTGTCGATCGCGGCGGGCGAGCTGCGCCGGCTGGTCGAGATCACCGGGGCCGCGATCGCGGCGGCGACGGAGGCCCCGCTGGCCCGAGCGGCGTAGCGCCTGCTCACATCGGGCCGTTGACGGCGCGCGTCGCGCGGGCGTAGCGTCGTCGCGACCATTCCGAGGGAGGAGCCAGGGCATGCCGATGGCCATGGAGGTCTACAAGGACGGCGGCGGGAAGGCGCGGTGGCGGCTCAAGTCGTCCAACGGGCAGACGGTGGCGACCGGCGGCGAGAGCTACGCGACCGCGAGCAACGCCAAGCGCGCGGCGCAGGCGTTCATGTCCAACGCCGGCGTCAGCACGTTCGACGTCTACGCCGACAGCGGCGGCGGACATCGCTGGCGCGCGACGGCGCGCAACGGCCAGATCGTCGCCACCGGCGGAGAGGCGTTCTCGTCGCAGGCGTCGGCGCGGCGGGCGGCGACGAACGTCCAGAAGAACGTCGGGACGGCCGCGCTGACCTAGCCGGCGCGCGGCGCCCGCCCGGCGGGATCAGTCCTCGTAGGGGACGAAGTCCTTCTTCCGCGCGCCGCAGACGGGACAGAACCACGAGTCGGGGATGTCCTCGAACGTCGTTCCGGGCGGGATGCCGCCGTCGGGGTCGCCCTCTGCCGGGTCGTAGATGAACCCACAGGACTCGCAGATCCAGGTCTGTGCGGTGGTCGTCTCGGCCATCCGCGTAAGGGTACCCTCACATCGTGGAGATCGACCGTCCGGCATTCGGCGAGGAGTTGCGCGAGGACGGGCGAGGAGACCGTTCCGCGCCAGGCCGCGACCGTGATCCTGCTGCGCGGTGGCGCGGAGACGCTCGAGGTCCTGCTCGTGCGGCGCACGCCCAAGGCCCGGTTCATGGGCGGCGTGTGGGTCTTCCCCGGCGGCGCGGTCGACACGACCGAGGGCGAGGGCGACGAGGCCCACCGGGTCGCGGCCGTCCGCGAGCTCGCGGAGGAGGCCGCGATCACGCTCGAGGATCCCGGCGCGCTCGTGAAGTTCTCGCGCTGGATCACGCCGCCCGAGGTGCGGATCCGCTTCGACACGCACTTCTTCCTCGCCCCCGCGCCCGACGGCCAGGAGCCGCGGGTCGACGGCGACGAGTGCGTCGACTGGGGCTGGTTCGGCCCGCGGGCCGCGCTCGACGCGGCGATGCGCGACGAGATCGCCCTCGTCTTCCCGACGATCAAGCACCTCGAGCAGCTCGCGCGGCTTCGCGAGCGCGGAGGCCGTCCTCGCCCACGCGCGCGGGCGCGAGGTCCATCCCGTCGTGCCGCGGGTCGTCACCGAGGGCGAGGTCGCGCGGATCGTCCTGCCCGACGACCCCGCCGGCGGCTGAGCGAACCGCCTCCGCCGCGGCCGGACGGGATACGGTCCCGGCATGCCGTCGTCGACCCTTCCGACCGAGCTTCAGCAGGCGGCCGCGCGCTACCTCACGAGCGAGTTCGTCACGATCGACGCCGCGGGCCGCCCGATCGTGTGGCCCGTGACGCCGTACTTCCGCGCGGACGAGGGCTGCATCGACGTGACGACCGGCGTCGGCTACCCGAAGAAGGCCGACGACGCCGCGCGCAACCCGCACGTCGCCCTGCTCTTCTCCGACCCGACCGGCAGCGGCCTGGCCGACGCGCCGGTGGTGCTCGTCCAGGGCACCGCGCGCGTCGACGACGCGGACCTCGACGCCAACCGCGAGCGCTACGAGCGCGAGATGGCCGACAAGCTGCCCGCGCTCCACGCCCTCGCCCCGTCCGGCGCGCTGCGGCGCTTCTTCTCCTGGTACTACGACCGGATCTACCTCCACGTGCGGCCCGAGCGGGTGTACGTGTGGCACGACGGCGCCCCCGACGCCGAGCCGACGCTCTACGACGCCCACGTCGAGGAGGTCCGCTCCGGGCACAACGAGGAGCCCGAGAACGCGCACATCGAGCCCGAGGGCGGCATGGACGTGTGGGACCCGCGGCTCGACCGCCTCGGCGGCGAGGACCCGACCGCGGTCCTCGCGATCGTCGGGCCCGACGGCTTCCCGTTCGCCGTGCGCGTCCCGGTCCGGGCCGACGCGGCCGGGCACGTCGTCCACATCGACGCCGACCCGCTCGCCGCGCCGATCGAGCCGGGGCCGGCGTGCCTGTGCGCCCACGCCCACGCGGAGGACCTGACCTGGCAGCGCAGCTACCAGGTGCGGGGCGACCTGACCGAACAGGACGGCCGCCTCGTGCTCCACCCGCACCGCGTCGTCGCCGGGCTGCAGCTGCCGTCGTCGTCGTTCGAGCGCTACCGCGTGAACGTGCGCAAGATCCTGCGCTTCCGCAAGACGGCGCGCGACCGCGAACGAGCCCGCGCCGGCGCCGGCGCCTAGACCGTCGCGTCGGTGACCGGGACGCCGAAGCGCCGCTCGGCCTCGCCGACGACGTCGTCCTCGCGATAGCGCGCGGCGTCCTCGTCGCGGACGAACACGACCACGCGGTCGGCCGGGAACGTCGCGAGCGCGTCCTGGAGCGCGAGCAGCGGCTCGCTCTCGCCGGTCTGCGCGCGGGCCCGGGCGCCGTCCGCGCCGAGCGCCGCGGCGGTCTGCTCCGCGGCCGACTCCGCGTCCTCGATCGCCTCGTCGCTGTCGGACACCCAGAACGCGACCGCGGACTCGTTGACCGCGGGCGAGACGACGAGGACCTCCGCGCCCTCGAGGTCGTCGTCGGGCAGGGCCGCCCGCACGCGCTCGGCGTCGACGGGCTCGGTGGCGAGGACGAGGAGCTTCACGAGGCGTGCCCTACCCCGGGTCCGGCTATACCTCACGTGCGGATGGCCGTCACCGAGATCCCCGTCGACGTCTTCGCCGACCTCACGTGCCCGTGGTGCTACATCGGCCACCACCGTCTCGGCGAGGCGATCGCGGCCGAGCCGGACGGCGCCGTCGTCGTCCGCCCGCGGGCGTTCGAGCTGAGCCCCGAGCTGCCGGCGGAGGGCCTCGCGATCGAGGACGCCTACCCGCGCCGCTTCGACACGATCGACGCGCTGCGCGACGAGCTCGAACGCTCCACCGACGAGGGCGCGCGCTCGGGCCTCGAGCTGCGCCACGACCGGATCACGCGCATCCCGAACACGCGCCTGGCCCACCGCGCCGTCGCGCTGGCGACCCGCCGCGGGCACGGCCGCCCGGCGCTGATGGCGCTGTTCGCCGGCCACTTCCGCGACGGCCGCGACATCGGCGACCTCGAGGAGGTGCTCGCGCTCGTGGCCCACGGCGCGCCCGGACTCGACGCCGGCGAGCTGCGCGCGGCGCTGACGGCCGGCGACGGCGAGCGCGAGGTCGCCGCCGAGGAGGGCGTCGCCGCGCGGATGGGCCTCACGAGCGTGCCGTTCTTCCTCGCCGGGCGCAGCGTCGCGCTCGGCGGCGTGCACGACACCGCGACCTTCGGGCAGCTCATCGCGGCGGCGCGCCAGCGCGTGGAGGCCGAGGCGTCCGGCTGAGCGCGGTCGCCGCGGGCGTCAGGCAGGGACGTGGAGCAGGTCCTCGCGCCCGGCCGCCTCGAGCTGCGTGCGGTAGCGCGTGTAGCCGGGCCTGACGAGCGGCACGAGCCCGAGGACCTTCGACACGGGGCCGCGGGTGCGGATCTCGCCCTTGGCCAGCGCGACGGCCGGGTTGAGCTCGCCGAGCCAGAAGCGGTGGGCCATGTCGGCGTCGAGCTGGAGCACGACCTCGGGCTGCAGGGTCGTGTCGCCGAGGTCGACCTGCGGCTCGCGCTCCTCCCCGGGCGTGCGCATCGTCAGGACGGAGTCCGGGTTGCGCAGGCGCAGCTGGAACGTCGTGTCCAGGCGCTTGAGCGCATCGGTCAGCTCGGGGTCGACCGCCAGCTGGCGGAGGAAGAGGCCGAGGTTCGCGTAGACGTCGTCCGCGTCCTTGAAGTACGGCATCGGACGTGAGCATAGACCGGCTCCGGCCACGGGTAGGTGCTGCCTCGTGAACGACCACGACTTCGTGCTCCACCCCGCTCCGTGCCGCCTTCTCGAGGGCCGCCGCGCGCTCGTCACGGGCGCGACCGCCGGGATCGGCCAGGGCGCCGCGTTCGAGCTCGCCGCCCACGGTGCCGCGGTCGCGATCGACCATCGCGGCAAGGAGGACGAGGCCCAGGCGATGGTCGCGGCGATCGAGGCCGCGGGCGGCCGGGCGATCGCCGTGCGGATGGACATCACGCGGGAGGACGAGGTGCACGCGGGTTTCGCCCGCGCCCGCGAGGCGTTCGGCGGCCTGGACCTGCTCGTCAACAACGCGGGCGTCGAGGCCCCCTTCGCGCTCGTCGACATGCCGCTCGAGGAGTGGAACCGGGTCCTCGAGGTCAACCTCACCGGCGTGTTCCTGGCCTCGCGCGAGGCCGCGCGGATCATGGTCGCCGACCGCTCGCCCGGGACGATCGTGATGGTGTCCTCGGTCCACGAGCAGATCCCGTGGCCGACGTTCGCGCACTACTGCGCCTCGAAGGGCGGCCTGAAGCTCTTCGCCCAGACGATCGCGCGCGAGCTCGCCCCGAACGGCATCCGGGTGGTGTCCGTCGCGCCCGGCGCGATCGAGACGCCGATCAACCGCGACGTGCTCGACGACCCCGAGCAGCGGCAGGCGGTGCTCGACGAGATCCCGCTCGGCCGCTGGGGAAAGGTGCCCGACGTCGCGCAGGCGATCGCGTGGGTCGCATCGGCGCAGGCGAGCTACGTCACCGGCACGACCCTGTTCGTCGACGGCGGCATGACGCTGTACCCGAAGTTCGTCTGATACCGCGATGTGACGAACGTCACGCAGCCGTCGGACCGGAAGGGTGAAGATCGCGCCGTCCGCGTCCAGGGGAGGAGCCAGATGTCCATGAAGCCGAATTTCACCGTGAACCCGACGCTGCGCGCAGGCGCGACGCGCGCCGGCGGCGAGGGGGTGCGGGCGACGCCCGCGGACGCGTGGGGCAAAGCCCCGAGCCCGGGGCCGGCCGCCCCCGAACCGACAGAGTGGACGGACAAGCTCGAGCTCCACTAGTGGCCTCGGTGAAGGCCAACTTCTACCCCCGGCTCACGCTGAAGGACCGCCGCCGCAAGGTCGACGCCGGCGGGCCGCTGAACTGGGAGGAGATCCCGGCGGAGATCCGGCGCCTGGCGGTCGTCGCGGTCGTGACCCAGGGCCGCGTGCAGGGCCGCGGCACGTCGCGCGAGTACCGCCGCGAGGACCACGAGCGCGAGTGGTGGTGCGAGGTCGAGGCCGAGTCCGGCGCGACGTTCGCCCCCGGGCCGGCGCCGTGTGCGGGAACGCTGCACACGATCCGGCCCGACGGGGTCGCGCCGTGGCCGTGGCCCGCCGACCCCGAGCTCGTGGACGCGTAGGCCCTTCGCGCCCTCCGCCGCGGCTTAGACTCGCGGCATGGCATCGTGCCCGAGGTGCGCGGCACCCGCGGGGGAGACGGCGCGATTCTGCTCCGCCTGCGGCGCCGCGCTGCCCGGCCCGCCCGCGGCGGCCCCGGCCCGCAAGGTCGTGACCGTGATGTTCGCCGACGTCAGCGGGTTCACCGCGCTGGCCGAGCGCCACGACCCGGAGTCGCTGCAGCAGGTGATGAACCGCTACTTCGCCGTCATGCGCGAGGTCGTCGGACGCCACGGCGGCATCGTCGCCAAGGTCCTCGGGGACGCCGTGATGGTCCTGTTCGGGGTCCCGGCGGCCCACGAGGACGACGCCACCCGCGCGGCCCGCTGCAGCCTCGAGATGCACGTCGCGCTCGACGCCCTCAACGACGAGATCCAGGCCGGATGGGGCGAGCGCCTGCGCACCCACACCGGGATCGCCACCGGGGAGGTCGTCGTCGCGCCGGGCGAGCACGGCGAGGCGGTCGTCTACGGCGACCCGGTGAACGTCGCCCGGCGCCTGCAGGAGTCCGCGGCGCGCGGGGACATCCTCGTCGGCGCGGTCACGGCGCGCCTGCTGCGGGGCGCGCGGCTCGCGCCGGTGACGCCCATGCGGCTCAAGGGCAAGGGGATGCCGGTCGAGGCGTGGCGGCTCGAGGGGCTGGCCGAGGATGCGATCGGCGCGGCCGCGCCCGCGCGGGCGCTCGTCGGCCGCCGCGCGGAGCTCGCCGCCCTGCGGGCCGCGTTCGAGGGCGTGCTCGGCGCGGCGCGGCCCGCCGCCGTCACCGTCACCGGGCCCGCCGGGATCGGCAAGTCCCGGCTCGTGCGCGCCCTGCTCGACGAGGTCGGCGACCGCGCGACGGTCGTCGCGAGCCGCTGCCTGCCCTACGGCGAGGGCATCACGTACTGGCCGCTGGCCGAGATCGTCCGCCGGCTGGCCGGCCGCCCCGAGACCGCCGCGATCGCCGCGGCGGCGGGCGGCGGCAGCGAGGCGCGGACCATCGCCCACCGCGTCGCACGCGTCGTCGGCGTCGCGCCCGGGACCGTCGCCGTCGACGAGGCCCGCTGGGCCGTTCGCCGGCTGTTCGAGATCCATGCCGCGCGCCGGCCGCTCGTCGTCGTCATGGACGACGTGCACTGGGCCGAGCCGACGCTGATCGACCTGCTCGAGCACGTCGCCGCCGTCGCGCGCGGCGTCCCGCTGCTGCTGATCTCCCTCGCCCGCACCGAGCCGGCCGCGGGTTCCGCGCCGTGGCACGCCCTCCTCGCGCACGGCCCCGAGGTCACGATCGGGCCGCTGCCCGACGACGACGCGGCCGTGCTGCTCGCGGAGCTCACCGCCGGCACGGCGATCACCGCGGCCGATGCCGACCGCGTGCTCGCGACGGCCGAGGGCAACCCGTTCTTCCTCGAACAGCTCGCCGCGATGCGGGCGAGCGGTGAGGGCGGGACGCCCGCGTCGATCCAGGCGCTCCTGGCGGCGCGCATCGACGCGCTGGCGCCGGGCGAGCGCGCCGTCGTCGACCGCGCCGCGGTGGTCGGCCGAGGCTTCTACCGCAGCGCGGTCGCCGAGCTGCTGCCGCCCGCGCTCCGCGCCGGCCTCGACGCCGCCCTGGCGCACCTCGCCGGCCTGCATCTCATCCGCCCGGGGCCGGGCGAGCTGCCGGGCGAGGCGGGCTACCGCTTCGCCCACGTCCTCGTGCGCGACGTCGCCTACGACCTGCTGCCGAAGGCCGAGCGCGCCGACCTGCACGAGCGCTACGCCGCCTGGCTCGACGCGCGCGCCGGCCCGCGGTTCGCGGAGCTCGTCGGCTACCACCTCGAGCAGGCCCACCGCTGGCGGGCGGAGCTGCGCCCGAGCGCGACGGACGAGCGGCGGCCGCTGGCGGTCGCAGGCCGCGGCGCGCCTGGCCGTGGCCGGCCGCGCGGCGCTGCAGCGCGGCGACCTCCCCGCCGGGATCAACCTGCTCGAGCGCGCGCTCGCGCTCCTCGCGCCCGGCGACCCGGCCGGCGCGCCGATCCTCCCCGATCTCGGCCTCGCGCTCGTCCAGGTCGGCCGCCTGCCCGAGGCCGACCGGCTGCTCGCCGAGGCCGCGCGCGACGCCTCGGCGCGGGGCGACGCGCTCGCCGAGGCGCACGCCTGGACCGCCCGCTTCTTCGCGCTCGTGCAGCTCGAGCCCGAGGGCGCGCCGGCGGCCCTCGAGGCCCGCTTCGCCGCGCTCGACCGCACGTTCTCGGCGGCCGACGATGAGCTCGGCCTCGCCCGCCTGCACCGCGCGCAGGCGCTCGTGCACTGGCTCGGGGGCCGCACCGCGCGGGCCGACGCGGCCTGGAAGCGCGGCGTGCGCCACTCGCGGATGGCGGGCGACGAGCAGGGCATCGCCGACGGCCTCGTGTGGCAGGCGTCGGCGGCGTTCTTCGGCCCGCGCCCGGTCGCGGACGCGATCGCCGACTGCCGCGCGATCGTCGACCAGCTCCAGCTCGACCGCCGCTCGCAGGCGTTGAGCATGCGCCCGCTCGCCGGCCTGCACGCGCTGGCGGGCGAGTTCGACATCGCGGCCGCCCTGATCGAGGAGAGCGAGGCGATCCACGCCCAGCTCGGGGTGAGCCTCCACGGGGCGGCGGCCTCCGACCCGGGCTACATCGCGCTGCTCGCGGGCGATCCGGCCGCGGCCGAGGCGATCCTGCGCCCGAGCGTCGCCCAGCTCACGGCCATGGGCGAGAAGGCGCTGCTCGCGACCGTCGCCGGCCTGCTCGCCCGCGCGCTCGCCGAGCAGGGCCGCGACGCCGAGGCGTGGACGCTCGCCGACACCGTCGACGAGACGACTGCGCCCGACGACCTCGCCGCGCAGGTCCTGCGGCGCACGGTGCGCGCGCAGCTGCTCGTCCGCCGCGGCGCGCTCGACGCCGCCGACCGCCTCAGCCGGGAGGCCGTCGACCTGGCGGCCCGCACGGACTGGCTGACCGACCACGGCGACGCGCTGATGGTCCGCGGCGAGGTCCTGCGCGCCGCGGGGCGCGACGGCGCGGCGGCGGCCGCGATCCGCCGGGCGCTCGCCCTCTACACGCGCAAGGGCGGCGTCGTCCTGGCCCGGCGCGCGCAGGCGCGCCTCGCCGCCCTCCGCGGACCGGCCGCGCCGCTCACGCCGCGCTGAGGCGGCGCCTCAGGTCCCGCGGCCGAGCACCGCGTTCAGCGCGTTGGCCGCGTCGCTCGAGAGCTGCTTGACCTGGTTGGGGTCGGCCTTCTCCTCGATCGCCGATCCGAGCTCGTCCAGGGCCTTGTCCAGCGACGCCGCCCGCGACGGGTCGAGCGCCCGCACGTCGGCCCGCGCGCCGGCCACCGTGTCCTTCGCGCGCTGGACGTCGGCCTTGGCCGCCTGGTACTCGGTCGGGGCGACGATCCGGCCGTTGCGCACGGCCTGCGGGTACTCCGTCGCGCTCAGCTCGATGCCCTCGGCGGCGGGGCCCAGCGTCGCGCGCAGGTCGGCCACCTCGTCGGCCAGCGTCGCCTCGGGCGCGGTCCCGCGGCCGAGCGCGTAGCCCGCGACGAGGCCGACGAGCAGCGCGACGGCGGCGGCGATCAGGAGCGTGCGGGCGCTGGTCCGGCCGGCCTGGCGGTAGAGGGACATGCGGGGTGCTCCGTCAGGTCACGACCAGATCACGGCCACGGCGGTTCCGTCGTGGCCGTCGAGGACGGCGCGGGCGCCGGTGAGGATGTCCTCCGCCCGTCGCGCCTCGGACAGGTCGACGATGTGGGGGCCGCAGACGATCGCGACCCGGGGCAGCAGCGTCGCGACGCCGAGGTTCACGGCGCCGTCGTCGACCGCCTGGGTGAGGCGGTCGAGGAGCGCGCCCGCGTCCTCGGCGATCACGCGCTTGGCGTTCTCGGCCAGCGCGACCGAGCCGAGGCCGTCGACGACGGCCACCGCGCCCGCGCCGTTCTGGCAGAACACGCGGTAGAAGTCGTTGCGGGCGACGACCTGCAGGCCGTCCTCGGGCATCCCGAGCGCGCTCGCGGCCGCGCGCAGCTGGGCGGGCTCGTCGACCGGCTCGCGGCTCGCCGCGCCGGACTCGAGCGCCACCGCGCCGGTCGCGACGGCGCGCAGCAGGCCGTCGCGGGCCTCGAAGAACGACTCGACGCGCACCGTCTGGGGCGCCGCGCCGGCCTCCACGCACGCGCGCTCGGCCTCGCGGGCGAGCGCCAGCGCGTCGCCGTGGCCGCCGGAGTGGCGGGCGAGCTCGACCCGCACCAGCGACAGCGCCGCGCCGATCGACGACAGGATCTCCGGGTGCTCGGGGCGCACATACGGGCGCCCGAGCCGGCGGGCGACCTCCGGGACGAGCGCCGTGCCGGCCCCGCCGAGGGCGACGACGGGCACGTCCGGGCCGAAGTCGTGGGTGCGCGCGGCGTCGGCGACGGCGTGGGCGATCTTGTCGACGGCGCGGTCGAGCAGCGCGCGGGCGGCCTCCTCCGGGCTGCGGCGGAGCCGGCGCGCCAGCGGGGCGAAGCCGGCCAGCGCCGCGGCGCGGGCGCGCTCGGCGGCCGCCGCGGAGCGGTCGGCGGCGGACCGCGCCGCGGCGATCGCGCCGTCGGCGGGCTCGGCGACGTCGACGACGCCGAGGGCGTGGGCGGCGCACGTCGCGGTGAGCGCGAAGCGGCGGCCGTCGGGCGCGCGCAGGACGGCGTACTCGGGCGGGTCGCCCTCCCGCGGGGCGACGAGCTCGAGCTCGGCGTCCGCGAGATCGGCCGGGTCGGCGAAGGACGCGTACGGCAGGCCGGCGACGTGCGCGCTGCGCGGGCCGGCCTCCTCGATCTTCTTGCGCCCCAGCCGCCCCATCGACCCGCCGGCGGCGCCGACGACCCACGAGTCGACCGAGCGGATCGACGTCGGGCGGCCCATGACGCGCAGCGTGCGCAGCACGGTCCGGCCGCCCTTGACGACGCTCACGTTCGAGCTGGTGCCGCCGCACTCGAGCACGATGCCGTCGGTCAGGGCGAGCTGATGCAGCGCGGCGGCGACGCCGGCGGCCGGGCCCGAGCCGATCGTGAACGACGGCGCCGAGCGGAACGCCTCGAGGCTCATCGCGCCGCCGTCGCCGCGCAGGACGAGCAGCGGGACGTCGATGCCGGCGTCCCGCAGGACCCCCGCGACGACGCGGGCGGTGCGCTCGACGACGGGCAGGATCGACGCGTTGACCGCGGCCGAGACGGTCCGGGTCTCGAGGCCGTAGGCGCCGGTCAGCTCGTGGCCGGCGCACACCGGCAGGCCGCGCTCGCGCGCGCGCTCGGTGACGAACCGCTCGTGCTCCGGCGCGTCGACGGCGAACGCGCCGCTGACGGCGAGCGCCGTGCAGCCCGCCGCCTGCATCCCGTCGAGGACCGCGTCGACGCGCTCGGCGTCGAGGCCGCGCGTCGCGTCGAGGAAGGCGTGCTCGGTGTGCAGCACGCGGCCGGGGGCGAGCTTGAGGTCGCCGACGCGGGTGCGCTTGCGGGCCAGCCGCAGCTCGGGCTCGGCGCCGATGCCGATGACCCCGACGCGCGCGACGTCGCCCTCGAGGAGCGCGTTCATCGCCTGCGTCGTCGAGTAGGCGACGAGCTCGACCCGGTCGCGCTCCTCGCCGAGCTCGTCGAGCAGCGTCCGCAGCGCCTTCGCGACGCCCTCGGTGACCCCGCCCGCGGCGGCGTGGCTCGTCGGCACGACGGCGTGCGCGCGCATGCGCAGCGGCTGCAGGGTGAGCGCGACCGCCTTCGTGAAGGTGCCGCCGACGTCGACCCCGACGCGGATGCCGGGCGTCATGCCGCCGCCGCGCTCACGCCGTCGCGGTCTCCGCCACGCGGCGCCGCCGCCGCGCCGGCTGGATCGCGAACACGTAGAGGGCGCCGAGGACGTAGACCCCGAGGACGACGCCCTGGATGAGCAGGCCCTGGGAGGTCGGGTGGATGCCGGTCAGCTCGGCCAGGAACACCGGCAGGCGCGGGTGGTCGACCGGCGTCGCCGCGAGGAGGTCGGCCTCCTGCAGCGAGAACACCGCGTTGCCGATGAAGGCGACCGACATGAGCAGCAGGATCGCGGCGCCCGTGACGAGCATCGGCCGCAGCGGCAGCTGCTTGCCGAGCCGCAGGATCGCGTAGGCGACGCCGCCGAGCGCGATCGCGGCCGCGACCGCGCCGAGGACGACCCACAGGATCAGGCCCTCGGCGAACAGCGCGAGCGCCTGGTAGAAGAGCACGGTCTCGAAGCCCTCGCGGAACACGGCGGTGAAGCCGAGCCCGACGAAGGCCGCGGTCGTCCCCGCCGCCATCGCGCTCGCCACCCGCGCGCGCATGAACTCCATGCGGCGCTTGTGCTCGAGCCGCGCGACGAGCCAGAAGCTCACCCCGATGAGCACCACCACCGCGACCAGCGCGGTCACCGCCTCGAGCAGCTCGCGGCTGAGCGGCGCGACGTCGATCACGAGCGTCGCGAGCACGAACAGGACCGCGGTCGCGACGACCGCCGCGCCGACGCCCAGCGCGAGCGGGCGCTTGTAGTTCGACGCGGCGCCGGCCGCGAGCGACCCGAGCAGGATCGCGATCAGGAGCACCGCCTCGACGCCCTCGCGGAAGAGGATCGAGAACGAGAAGCCGAACGCCACGAGCGGCGCGGCGAGGCCCTTCTTCGCGAGCTCGCGGTCCACGTCGACGAGCGCCGCGCGGACGACGGCCGTGTCCTTGCGGACCTGAGCCACCGAGGCGCCGTCCTTGATGTCGTTGCGCAGCTTCGCGTACTTGAACTCCGTGTCGATCACGAGGTTCGGGTTGCGCAGGCGCAGCGGGATCTCGACGAACTCGAAGTGGTCGAGGTAGGCCACGCGCGAGAGCTTGTAGGCGCGGTCGCGCTCGCCGCGCTTGAGGGCCTCGAGCGACTGACCCAGGATCACGCGCGACTTGTCGATCTCCTGCTGCCCGCGCTCGATCGTCACCGTGGCGGCCGGCGCGGGGGCGGCCACGGCGAGGAGCGCGGCAAGGGTGAGCAGGGCGACGAGGACGCGGCGCATCGGTTACGGTCAGGTCGTTCGGCCGCCCTCATTAGGCAGACCTAACCGCGATGACGATACAGAATCCCGACCGCAGCCGTCCGCATTCCCCGGGCTCGGTCAGGGTGGGGACAGCCGCATGCACGCGTCGGCCCCGGCCCAGGAGGAGGAAGGGCCGAGGCCGATCACGCGTGGCCCCCCGGAGCGGCGCCGCTCCCACCCGGCGCGCGCCCTGGGGTTGTTCGGGGCGGCGGCTGGGTCCACCCCCCGGGGACCCAGCCTGGTGCGTGCGGAGACTCCCGACTCCTTGTGCTCGCACCTGCCCGCTTGTGCGTATCGCCGCGTCGCGTGGGGACCCCCCGGACCCCACGCGACGCCTCAGCGATACAGCAGCTCGTCACGTCAAGATGAGTGCCTGTAGTCGCTCCTCGGTGTTCTGCTCGTCCTCGTCGGTGGAGTCGTCCCGAGCGTCCGGATCCTGACGATCGTCGTCCTCGTCGTCGCCGCCGTGCCGCTCGTCATCGGCGGTGTCCTGGGGATCTGCGCTGGGTGTGCCCGACAGCAGGATGAGCATCAGGCGGCGGGCGTGTTCGCGACTGGTCATGGATTCGGCCTTCCTCGTGTCCGAGCCTCGGAGGCGGTGGGCTCTCGTTCGCTCTGACCCGGGGGCGTGACGTCGCGATGAACACTGTTCCCTCGGTCGCGGTCGCCGCGTTCACAGCGTCGCGAGGGCTCGGAGGGCGGCGATGCCGGGGACGTAGAGGTACTCGCCGCCCCGGTGGCTGACGTAGCCGCGCATGGCCGTGGCGTAGCGCGGCGGGCGTCCGCCGAAGGCCTGGCGCGCCGGCGCGCCGACGGTCCCCGCGATCGGGTCCGGCGTCCGGCCGAGGCCGAACGCGTCGCCGTCGTTGAGCCATCGCGCCTGGACGATCTCGAACTGGCGCTCGATGCTCGCCTGCAGCGCGACGAACACGAGCCCGCGGTCGGCGCCGTCGTCCTCGGCGCCCTCCTCCAGGCGGGGGCCGTAGGGCAGGCCGCGGCGCAGGATGCGATGGCGGGCGGTGAGGTAGCCGCGCCGGCCGAGGGCGTCGCGCGGGTTCGCCCGGCGGACGTGGGCGCCGCGCGGGCACGCGAGGCCCGCCGGGTCGGCGCCGTAGGCGAAGTCGTTGACCCGCTCGCGGTCCTCCCCGAGCGCGGTGTCGCCGCCGTGGGGCCGCAGCGCGAGCGGGCTGCCGTCCGGCCAGCGCCCGATGACCTTCGCGGCGACGAGGCCCGCCTCGAGGCCGGTGCTGCGGGCCGCGCCGGCGACGAACGCGCGAAACGCCGCGACGTCCTGGCGGAGCTTGCGCCAGACCATGAAGGTGCCGTTGCGATCGAGCGGCGGGGCCGGCGCGGGCGGCGGGCCGCCGTCCTCGTCGTCGTAGCCGAGCACGAACTCGCCCGGCCGCAGCGGCCGCCAGGCCACGCGGCGATCGGTCGCGCACGGGACGAGGTCGCGGCGCAGGCGGTGCCACGGCCGGCGGCGCACGGCGACGCCCTGCCCGGCGATCTCGTGGCGCACGACCCCGGCGATCGACGGCTGGCCGAAGCCGTCGGTGAAGCCGAAGTGCTCGCGGTCGCCGCCGAGCTTGGCCGCCTCCTGCTCGAAGCCGGGTTCGAGGCCGTGGGCGGCCATGTCGCGGCGGACGCGGGCCGAGGCGCGCGCGAGCGCCGCCGGGTCGTCGCCCGACAGCGTGACGAGGACGTGCACCGCGCCCGGGCGCAGCCCCGGCTCCCAGTGCTCGGGCGCGTCTCCGCCGACGTCGCCGATCAGGCCGGCGCGGGCCGCCATCCCCTCGCGGAAGTCGCGCGGGAAGCTCGCGAGCAGACCGCGCGGGAGCCCGAGGGCGGCGAGGCCGGCGTGGGACAGCGCGAGGTTGCCGGCCAGGCGCGGCCGCTCGGTCCACTCGGCGTCGGTCGTGACCGGGTCGGCCTGCGCGGCGAGCCACCCGCGCGCGGCCTCCGGCGCCTCGCGGTCGTCGCGCACGCGCGCGACGAGGTACCGCGCGCACGGGAAGTTGTAGCCGCGCAGCACGTTGCCCTGGATGTCGTCGCGCTCGAGCGCGGTCATGCCGCCCGCCACGTCCGCCACGCCGTTCGCAGCGCGGTCGGGTCGAGCCCCTGGGTGCGCTCCGCGAACGCGGCGACCTCCTCGCGCAGGTCGAGCGCGGCGCGGATGTCGGCCGCCGTCGCGCCGGGCGAGCCGATGACCGAGAAGCCCACCTCGAGGCGGTTGGCCGCGATCCAGCGCGCGAACGCGGCGGGCTCGCGCGTGCCGGGGTAGAAGGCGCAGTGGCCGAGGACCGCGTCGAGCGGTCCGGCGGCAGCGGCGCGCAGGCCCTCGAGCCAGGCGGCGGCGGGCGCATCGCCGTCGGCGGCGAGCAGGACGTGGTCGGCCGGGGTGCGCCGCCGGCCGCGCAGGCGCCGGGCCGGCGGCGTCAGCACCTGCAGGCGGGCCAGGTGGGTCCCGGGGACGCGCGCGAACGGGCTGGCGTCGGCGGGCCAGTGCTCGGCGATGGCCGCGCGAGCGGCGTCGGCCTCGCCGGTTCGGACGCGGGCGAGCACGACGAGGGCCTCGGTCGCGGCGGTCATCCGACGAGGTTCTGGACGTCGGTGAGGAAGCGCTCCCACTCCATGGCGAAGCGCTCGTCGCTCCAGCGCGCGTCGGCGCGCCGCTCGAACGCGGTGAAGCGGTCGCGCAGCGCGAGCGCCTGGGCGATCGTGGTGGTCGTCGCCTCGGGCTCGGCGGTCCAGGCGTGGTCGACGGGATGGACGTGCTCGTCGATGTAACGGGCGACCGGGCGGAAGCGGAACGGCCCCGGGAAGCCGCGCGCCCCGCCGTACAGGCCCTCGATCTGGACCGGCACGGCGCGGACGAACGCGTCGATGTACTGGATCGACGAGCCGTCGAACGTCGTCAGGAAGACGAGCGTCCGCGGCGCCGCGCGGTCCGGGGCCACGGCGGGGTCGCGGGGCCACCGGCCGACGAGCGACCAGTGCGCCGACTGGATGAACGAGAGCGCCCGGAGGGGGCGCTGGAGCAGCCCGCCGGACACGGCCGCGACCATCCAGGTGAACCGGACCCACACCGCCCACCACAGCGGTACAGGGGTCAGCACCGTCAGCGGCGTCGGGGCCATGCGCGGGCGACGCTACCACCCGATGCGTTGTCGCTGCCCAGGCACGCTCGGTAGATTCCTGGGGTGTGGGGGCACTTCAGGTGAACGGCTCGGACGCCATCACCTCGAGCCGCGAGCTGCCGCTCCTCGGGCGGGACCGCGAGCTCGGGGAGTTGATGGAGGCATTCGACGAGGCGCGGTCCGGACGGGGCGGTCTCGTGCTGCTGACGGGCGAGCCCGGGATCGGCAAGACCCGGCTCGCGCGCACGCTCGGCGACCAGGCGCGCGCCGCGGGCGCGGCCGTCGCGCTGGCGCGCGGCTGGGACGGTGGCGGCGCTCCCTCCTACTGGCCGTGGCTGCAGGTCGTGCGCGCGCTCGCCGCCGAGCGCTCCGACGAGCAGCTTGCCGCCGACCTCGGCGCCGGCGCGCGCTGGGTGGCCCAGATCGCCCCCGAGCTCCGCGACCGTCTCGGCCTGCCGGAGGCGGGCGAGGCCGCCGCGGAGTCCGACCAGGCCCGCTTCGCGCTCTTCGACGCCGTCGCGATGTACCTGCGCCGGGTCGCGGCCGACGCGCCCGTGGTCGTGCTCCTCGACGACCTCCACACGGCCGATCTGCCCTCGCTGCTCCTGCTCGCGTTCCTCGCGCGGGCGATCGGCGACCTGCCCGTGCTCGTCGTCTCGACCCATCACGAGGCGGGGCCGAAGCGCGGTCTCGAGGTCGAGGGCGTGTTCGGCGAGCTCAGCCGCTTCGGGCGGCGCATCGTGCTCGCCGGCCTCGACGACGCCGACCTGCGCCGGCTCATCGCCCACCGCAGCGGCGCGGACCCGTCGGACGACCTCGTCCGCCGCCTCGCGGCCGTCACGGAGGGCAACCCGTTCTTCAGCGACGAGGTCGTGCGGCTGCTCGTCGCCCACGGCGGCGGCGCGCCCGGCGCCCGCCTGCCGCTGCCCGACGGCGTGCGCGACGCGATCCGCCGCCGCCTGCAGCCGCTGAGCGCCGAGGCGCGCGAGGCCCTCGAGGTCGCCGCCGTCGCGGGCCGCGGCTTCCGGGTCGCGACGCTCGAGCGCGCCGCCGGCATCCCGCGGGCCGAGATGCTCGAGCGCCTCGACGAGGCGCTCGCCCTGCACCTGCTGGCCGAGGCGCCGAGCCAGGCGGGGTCGTTCCGCTTCGCCCACGGCCTCATCCGCGACACGCTCTACAGCGACCTCAGCGCGATCCGTCGCGCCCGGCTGCACGGGGCCGTCGGCGAGGCGCTCGAGCGCGCGGGCGCCGGCCCCGGCGGGGCCGGGCTGCTCGAGCTCGCCCACCACTTCATCGAGGCGGCCCCGGCGGGCGACGCCCTGCGCGCCCTCGACTACGCCGAGCGCGCCGGCCACGAGGCGCTCCGCGCGCTCGCCTACGAGCAGGCGGCCGACCTGTTCGACGCGGGGCTGCGCGTCCTCGACCTGACCCCGGAGCCCGACGAGAAGCGCCGCGGCGAGCTCGTGCTCGCGCGCGGGCAGGCGCAGATGCACGCGGGCGAGGACGCCGCGCGCGACTGCCTGCTCGAGGCCGTCGCCCTGGCGAAGGGCCTCGACGACAGCGACCTGCTCGGCCGCGCCGCGCTGAGCCTCGGCGGCTTCGGGCTGTCGCCGGGGATCGTCGACGACGAGCTCGTCGGGGTGCTCGAGGAGGCGCTCGCGGCCGTCGACCCGGCCGACCGGGCGCTGCGGGCGCGGCTGCTCGTGCGCCTGGCCGTCGCGATCTACTGGAGCCAGCAGCCCGACCGGCGCGACGCGCTCGTCGACGAGGCCGTGGCGATCGCCCGCCGCCTCGGCGACCCCGCGACGCTCGCCTTCGTCCTCGACCAGGGCCGGATCGCGACGTCCGGGCCCGACCACCTCGAGCGCGAGCTCGCCTGGGTGCACGAGCTGTTCGCGCTCTCCGAGCAGCTCGGCGACCACGAGGCGGCGGTCCGCGCGCGGGTGACGCACATCGACCTGCTGCTCGAGCTCGACGACCTGCCCGCGGCCGACATGGCCATCGCCACGCTCGACCGCATCGCCACCGACGTCCGCGACCCGCGGGCGCGCTCGTACATCCCGCTGCACCGGGCGCGGCGGGCGCTGATGGAGGGCCGGGCCGAGGAGGCCGAGCGCCTGATCGACGAGGGCGTGAAGCTCGCCTGGAGCCTGCACGACTCGACCGTCCCGATCCTCGCGGGCGCGCAGCTGTTCTCGCTGCGCCGCGCGCAGGGCCGCCTCGGCGAGCTCGAGACCGCCGTGCACCAGTTCGCCGACAGCCTCCCGGCGATGCCCGCGTGGCGCTGCGCCCTGGCCGTGCTGTACCTCGACGACGGCCGCGAGCTCGAGGCGCGGCGCGAGGTCGAGCACCTGGCCGGCCGCGGCTTCGCGGACTTCCCGCGCGACAACGTCTGGATGGTCTCGATGGCGCTGCTCGCCGAGCTCTGCGAGGGCCTCGGCGACGGCGAGCGCGCGGGCCAGGTCGAACGGCTGCTCGAGCCGTTCGCGGCGCGCAACGTCGTGTCGCCCGAGGGCATCTTCGGCGGCCCGGTCACGCGCTACCTCGCGCTGTGCGCGGCGGCGCGCGGCGACTGGGACACCGCTCGCGCCCACATGACCGCGGCGCGCGAGGCGGCCGAGCGGCTGTCGCTCGGGCCGATGCTCGCGCTGCTCGACGTCGACGAGGCGCGCATCCTCGCCCGCCGCGACGGCCCGGGCGACGCCGACGCCGCACGCCGGCTGGTCGCCCGCGCCCGCGAACGCTCGGGGTCGCTCGGGGTGCCGGTCATCGCGGACCAGCTCGACCGCGTCGAGGCGGCGCTCGGCCGCGCGGCGGAGCCGGCGGCCGCCGCTGCCCCGACCGCCGACGCTTCGGCCCCGGGCGGCGCGACCGCCGCGCTGCGCCGCGAAGGCGACGTGTGGCGTGTCGAGTACGAGGGCCGCACGCGCTTCGTCAAGGACGCCAAGGGCCTGCGCCATCTGGCGCTGCTGCTCGACAACCCCGGCGTCGAGTTCCACGCCGTCGACCTCGTCGGCGCCGCCGAGGGCACCACCCGCGCGCCGCGGGCGGACGCCGCGGGCGAGGGCGACGTCGCCGTCCGCGTGGGCGGCGGCGACGCCGGCGCGCAGCTCGACGCCCAGGCCAAGCGCGAGTACCGCACGCGGCTCGAGGACCTCCGCGCCGACCTCGAGGAGGCCGAGTCGTTCAACGACCCCGAGCGCGCGGCCCGCGCGCGTGAGGAGATCGAGTTCATCGCGCGGGAGCTGTCGAGCGCCGTCGGCCTCGGCGGCCGCGACCGCAAGGCGGCGTCGAACGCCGAGCGCGCCCGCGTGAACGTGACCCGCGCCGTGAAGGGCGTCATCCGCCGCATCGCGGCCGAGGACGAGGGGCTCGGGCGCGAGCTCGAGACGACGGTCCACACCGGCTACTTCTGCCGCTTCGAGCCCGACCCGCGCCGGCCGGTGCGCTGGCAGGTCGATGGCAGCTGACCGCGGGCGGTAGCCGTGAGCGAGGGGGTCGAAGCCTTCGACGTCGTCGTCGTCGGCTCGGGCTTCGGCGGCTCGGTCACCGCGTGCCGGCTGGCCGAGGCGGGCCGCCGCGTCCTGCTGCTCGAGCGCGGGCAGCCCTACCCGCCGGGCGCGTTCCCCCGCACGCCGCGCGAGGTGCGCGACGGCGGGTTCTGGCGCCCGGGCGACGGCCGCCACGGGCTGTGGGACGTGTGGAGCTTCCGCGGCCTCGGGGCGCTCGTGTCCAGCGGCCTCGGGGGCGGGTCGCTGATCTACGCGAACGTCATGCTGCGCGCGGGCGACGAGACCTTCGCCGGCGACGAGGACGCGCGGTGGCCGGTGAGCGCGGCCGACCTCGCGCCCCACTACGCCGCGGTCGAGGCGATGCAGGGCGCGACGCCGTACCCGGCCGACCGCGAGCCGTACGCCTCGACGCCGAAGACGACCGCGCTGCTCGGCGCGAGCGAGCGCCTCGGCCTCGACGCGTTCCGCCCGAACCTCGCCGTGAGCTTCGCGCCCGCGGGCGAGGCGCCGGGCGCGCCGCTCGCGGACGCCCCGAACGTCCACGGCGCCCGCCGTCACGCCTGCCGCCTGTGCGGCGAGTGCATCGTGGGCTGCCAGTACGGGGCCAAGAACACCCTGGACTTCACGTACCTCGGCGCCGCGCAGCGGGCCGGGGCGGCGATCCGCTGCTGCTGCGAGGCGACGCTCCTGGCGCCGCGCGACGAGGGCGGGTGGACGCTGCGCTACCGCCAGCACGTGGCGGCCAAGGACGGCCACCCGGCCGCGCTGCTCGATCCCACCGACGCGCCCGAGCGCGAGGTCCGCGCGCGGGCGGTCGTGCTCGCCGCCGGCACGTTCGGCAGCACGCGCCTGCTGCTCGCCAACCGCGCGGCGCTGCCGCGGCTGAGCCCGCGGCTCGGGACGGGCTTCTCGAGCAACGGCGACCTGCTGTTCTTCGTCCGCGGCGCCGACCGCGTGCTCGACCCCTCGAGCGGGCCGACGATCACGGTGTCCGCGCGGGTCGACGACCGCCACTCCCCCAGCGGCCGGCCGTTCTTCCTCCAGGACGCGGGCGCGCCGGGCGCGACCGAGTGGCTGTGGCAGGCGGTCGAGGCGCCGGAGGACCTGTGGCGCCTGCGCCACGCGCTGCGCCGGCGCCTCGGAGCGCGCCTGCGCGGCGCGCGCGACACCGACGTCGGCTCGCTGCTGGCCGAGGCGCTCGGGGGCACGCGGGAGTCCTCGGCGATGCTGCCGCTGCTGGCGATGGGCCGCGACGTCCCCGGCGGTCGCATGACGCTGCGCGGCGAGACGCTCGACGTGAGCTGGAACGTGCGCGAGTCCCGCGCGTTCTTCGACGGCGTCGAGGCGACGGGCCGCGCCCTGTGCCGCGAGCTCGGCGGGCGGATGTGGCGCCCGGGCGGCCGCTTCGCGCGCCTGCTGACCGTGCACCCGCTCGGCGGCTGCCCGATGGGCACCGGGCCGCACGACGGGGTCGTCGACAGCCACGGGCGGGTCTTCGGGACCGACGGCCTGTACGTCGCGGACGGGGCGATCATGCCGGGGCCGGTCGGGGCCAACCCGAGCCTGACGATCGCGGCGATGGCCGAGCGCATCGCGGCCGGGATGGTGGCCGGATGACCGCGATCACCTACCGCGAGGCGCTCGCCGGGTTCGTCGACTTCGGGGCCGACGACTGGAACGAGGGCTGGATCGGCGGGCGCGAGGTCGGCTCCCGCTGCGCGATCCACCTCGACGTGACGATCGACGACGTCGACCGCTTCGTCGCCGACCCCGCGCACGAGGCGCGCTGCGACGGATGGGTGCGCTGCGACGGCCTCGGGGGCCGCCTGGAGATCGAGGCGGGCTGGTTCAACCTGCTCGTCGAGGTCGACGGCCCGCGCCATCGCCACATGGAGTACCGCCTGCATCTGCGCGACGCCCACGGCCGGCCGGTCACCTTCGCGGGCTTCAAGGACGTCCACGACGACGCGTTCCACGACCCCTGGGCCGACACGTCGACGCTGTTCACCGAGCTCTACGCGGGGCACCTCGCGGCGGGCGAGCGCCCGCGGGAGGACCGCCTCGCCGTCGGCGTCCTGCGCGTCACGCGGGTCGGCTTCGCGCGCCTGCTGGCCTCGATCCGCGCCCACGGCGCGGGCCGTGCCGGGCGCCTCGCCGCGACCGCGCGGTGGGGCGCGTTGTTCACGGGCGGCCTGCTGCGCGTCTACGCCGGCCCGGCCCAGGACGGCCAGCCGGACTTCCCCTCGCCGCGCGCCGGGACCGAGCCGTTCCAGGGCTTCGCGGCGGGCGCGTGGCACGAGGTCCCGAGCCGCCCGGGGCTCGAGCGCCGCATCCTGCCCGTCCAGGCGGGCGACGGGCGGTTGCTGACCCTGCACCACCTCCGGCGCGCGGGCGCGGACGCTCCGGGCCGCGCGGACGGCGCCCGCGGGCCGGTGATCGTCGGCCACGGCACCGGCGTGCGCGCCGACCTGTTCTCCACCCCGCCCCTGCGCACGACGCTCGCCGACGCGCTCCTCGACGCCGGCCACGACGTCTGGCTCGAGAACTGGCGCGGCTCGATCGACCTCGACACCTGCTCCTACACGCTCGACCAGGTCGCCGTCCACGACCACCCCGCCCTCGTGCGGACCGTGCTCGCCGAGACCGGCGCGGCCTCCGTGAAGGCGGTCATGCACTGCCAGGCCTCGACGAGCTTCGCGATGGCGGCGGTCGCGGGGCTCGTGCCGCAGGTGACCGACGTCGTGACGAACGCGGTGACGCTCCACGTCGACCTCACGCCCGCGTCCAAGCGGCGGCTGCAGCTGCTCGTGCCGCTGCTCGAGCCGGCGATGCGCGGCCTCGACCCGCAGTGGGCGATCCGCCCGCCCGGCCTGCGCACCGGCGCCTACGCCCGGGTCGCCGAGCTCGTGCGGCGCGAATGCGACAACCCCGTCTGCGCGGTGGCGAACTACACCTACGGCCCGGGCCCGGACGTGCTCTGGCGCCACGAGAACCTCACGCCGGCCGCGCACGCGTGGATCAGCCGCGAGTTCGGCTGGGTGCCGACCTCGTTCTTCCGCCAGATGAGCGCCTGCGCCCGCGCCGGGCACCTCGTCGCGGTCGACGACACCGTCCGCGGCCTGCCCGACGACCTGACCGCCGCGCCGCCGCGCACCGCCGCGCGCTTCACGCTGCTCGCGGGCGCGGAGAACCGGTGCTTCCTGCCCTCGGGCCAGCGCCGCACGCACGCGTGGCTGAACGCCCGCCGGCCGGGATCGGCGACGCTCGAGGTCCTCCCCGGCTACTCGCACATGGACGTCTTCTTCGGCCGCGACGCGCCCCGCGACGTGTTCCCGCGGATCGTGGCCGCGCTCGGGCGCTGAGCGCCGCACGCTATCGTCGCGCCCCGCAGTGGAGCGCGCCCCCGTCACCCTCGAGCACGAGCAGCTGCTCGTCCGCCGCGGCCCGCGTTCGGGCCTCTTCTGCGCCGTCGCGGTCCACTCGACGGTCCGCGGGCCGAGCCTCGGCGGGTGCCGGATGTGGCGCTACGACGACAGCGCCTCGGGCGTCGCCGACGCGCTGCGGCTGTCGCGCGCGATGACGTACAAGGCCGCGTGCGCGGGCCTGCCGCTCGGCGGCGGCAAGGGCGTGATCATGCTGCGCGACGGCGCGCCCCAGGGCCGCGCGCGGCGCGACGTCCTGCTCGACTTCGGCGAGACCGTCGACGCCGTGCGCGGCGCCTACATCACGGCCGAGGACGTCGGGACCTCCTCGCGCGACATGACCGTCATCGCCGAGGCGACGTCCCACGTGAGCGGCCTCGCCCAGGCTCGCGGCGGCTCCGGCGACCCCTCGCCCTACACCGCGCTGGGCGTCGAGGCGGCCGTCCTCGCCAGCTGCGAGCGCGCGTTCGGCGACACGTCGCTCAAGGGCCGCACCGTCGCGGTCGTCGGCCTCGGCAGCGTCGGCCTCCGGCTGGCGCGGCTCGTCGCCAAGCGCGGCGCGAAGCTCGTCGTGTCCGACATCGACCAGCGCAAGAAGGGCGAGGCGGAGAAGCTCGGTGCCCGCTGGATGGCGCCCGACAAGGCGCTGACGACCGAGGCCGACGTGCTCGCCCCGTGCGCGCTCGGCGGCGTGCTCAACGAGGACACGGTCCCGCGCCTGCAGGCGCCGGTGATCGTCGGCGCCGCGAACAACCAGCTCGCCGACGACGCCGTCGCCGACCACCTCGCCGCGCGCGGGATCCTCTGGGCGCCGGACTTCGTCGCCAATGCCGGCGGGATCATCAACATCGCGGTCGAGCTCGAGCCGACGGGCTACGACGCCAAGGTCGCGCGCGGCCGCGTCCGCGAGATCGGCGACACGCTGCGCGCGATCTTCGACGCCGCGGCGGGCGGGGTCACGCCGCTCACGGCGGCGATGGAGCTCGCGCGGCGGCGGTTGGCGGAGCCGGACGCGTAGCGTCGCGCTGAGGTCCTCGCCCGGCGCCTGGGCGGCGCGAACAGCGGCGGCGAGGGAACGGTGCGAACGCCCCGGCGGAAATCGAGACGCGGATTTGCCGCGATATGCGCGGCAAAGTCGCACCTCGATCCACGGCGCCGGCTCCCCATTTGCCCTCGTCGTTCCCGGCGTCAGCGCCCGAGCGACCGCCGAAGCAAGGCGGCGGCGAGGCGGCCGGGCCGTCTTCGCTCGTAGGGCTCGTGGCGCCACGCGCGAGGCGCTCGGCGGTGCCGTGCGTCGGGGAACGGCGGCGGCGAGGGGCAGGGAGGTGCGGGCGTCGGTGGCGAAGGACCGGCGTTTCTCGGCGAACGCCCGACGATCGAGAGGTCACTTTGCTCCCTGTGTGCGAGCAAATCGACCTCTCGATTTCGCCTGGGCGCCTCGTTCCCACCCCCCTCGCCGCCGCCGTTCCCCAGCGCCGCGTGAACCACCCACGCAGCGCGCGGCGCACCACCCATCCATCACCTGCGCTGATGGCTGGGCGCAGAAGGCTGACTTCGACTTCTGGCCGATCGCGCTGGGACCATGGACCCATGGAGCTTCGTCACCTGCGCACCATCGTCGCCGTCGCCCGCCACGGCTCGTTCACGAAGGCCGCCGAGGAGCTGTACCTCGCGCAGTCGGCGATCTCGCAGCAGATCCGGCGCCTCGAGCAGGAGCTCGGCGTCGAGGTCTTCCGCCGCACGAGCCGCAAGGTCGAGCTCACGGCGGAGGGGCACCTCATCCTCGGCTACGCCCAGCGCGTCCTGAACGAGGTCGATGGCCTGCAGTCCGAGCTCGAGGAGCTGACCGGGCTGCTCAGCGGCAAGCTGAGGATCGGCGGCGTCTACCCGACCGGTCCCTACGACCTCTTCGGCATGCTGGCCGAGTTCCGCGCCGCGCACCCCGGCGTCGCGATCCACATGGTCGAGGACACGCAGGACGGGGTCCTCGAGGCGCTCCGCAGCGACGAGCTCGACTGCGCCTTCACCGCGCTGAACCCCGACGCCCTCGGCAACGAGTTCGCCGCCACGCTGCTCTGGGAGGAGGAGATCGTCGTCGCGCTGCCGCCCGGCCACCGCCTGTGCGGGCGCGACCATGTGACCTTCGAGCAGCTCGCCGCCGAGGACCTCATCGCCTACCGCGAGAACTCCGCCCTCCGGCGACGCCTGGAGCGCACGATGGCCGAGCGCGGCCTCGAGCCGCGCAACGCGTTCATCTGCACCGAGATGGGCGCGGTCCGCGGCCTGGCGAGCAAGGGCCTCGGCATCGCGGTCCTGCCGCGGTCGGTCGCCGAGCAGCCGGGTCCGCCGATCGAGCTGGTGCCGATCGGGCCCGACCGGCTCACGTGGCCGATCGCGCTCGTCTGGCGCGCCGCCCGGCGCCAGACGCCGGCGGGCAAGGCGTTCCTCAAGGTCGCGCTCGACCACGCCGACCGCGGCGAGCGGCCCGCGCTGCGCGCGGCCTGACCGGCGACCCCGCGTCTACGCCGACTTGAACGCCAGCGCGTCGTGGTGGGGCGGCTCGTCGGCCGCCTGCACCGCCGTGCCGTCGAACTGGGCGAGGACGCCGTCGATCCACGTTCGCGCGCGCTCGGTCAGCTGGTCGTCGTCGTCCTGCAGGCGCGAGCGCGTGACGATCACGCCGAGGTCGGCGCCCTTGTAGCGGTAGTCGCCGGGGCCGAGCACACGGAGGTAGAACGCCTCGGACTCGTCCTGGAGGCTGTGCCAGTCGTTCGCCCAGCGCCGGAACGCGACCGCGCCGGTCTCGTCGTCGACCTTCCAGATCCCCGTGCGCGGGGCGTCGTTGATGAGCTCGACCGCGTCGTGGGTCTGCTTGACGATGAGCTGGCTCCACACGTCGACGCTCGACGACTGCGCCCAGCGCTCGTTGATCTCCGCGACGTCGATCTCGTAGTCGACGCCGAGGTACTCGAGCAGGTGGAACATGAACAGCGGCATGTCGGCGTACGCGCCGGCGGTCACGTTCGTCATCGACGTCACGCCGCTGATGCGCGGGTTGAGCTCGCCGAGGTACAGCTCGCCCGTGTCGAGGTCGGCGAGGTAGTCGACCTCGAAGAAGCCGCGGTAGCCCTCCTTGGCCAGGCGGTCGCCCAGGCGCTGGGTGAGCACGCGCGCCCGCTCGCGGTGCTCGGGCGAGAGGGCCTCGGGGAAGATGTCGTTGCCGCACCAGCCGCCCTTGTGCGGCGTGAGCTCGGGGTGGCCGGTGAGGTCGCGCATGACCGGGCCGACGACGGTGCCGTGGCGGGTGAGGACCGCCTCGATGGCCGACGCCGCGCAGTTGATGCGCTTCATGACCTTGAGCTCCTCGGCCGCGAGCTCCGCGGCGTCCTTGTCCCAGTCGGCCTCGCTCTTGATGAAGAACGTCGTCTTGCCCGAGTCGCCGTACGGGGTCTGCACGACGAGGTCGTGGCCGAGGCCGGCCTCGTCGGCGAGCGCGAGGAGCTCGGCGTACGTCGTCGCGTGGCCGAGCGTGTTCGGCGCGCTCGGCACGCCCGCGTCGTTGGCCAGCTGCGTCGTGACGATCTTCGAGTCGAGGCGGTGGCGCAGCTCGGCCGGCGGGCAGTGCGACCTCGAGGCCGGCCTTCGCGGCCGCCGCCTCGGTGTCCTCGTCGAACATCACGAACACGGCCTTGCCGCCGGGGCCGCGGCGCGCGACCTCCGCGTTGACCTCGCGGTTGGCGAGCAGCTCGTTGCAGATGTCCTCCATCGACTCGAACTCGCGGTAGGGGCGCTCCCGGGGCACGAACACGCGCGGGTGGGTGCCCTCGAACGAGTCGAAGTAGTTGACGTAGAAGAGGTTGCGGACCCAGCGGTCGATGCCGAGGAGGTTGAAGGCGGTCGGCGAGACGAAGTAGATCGGCGTCTGGTTCGTGCGGAAGAACGCGCGGATCTCCGAGATCCCGCGCAGCGGCGTGGCGGTCGTCATGGGTCTCCTCGTTGCGGCCTGCGGCGGAGCATCGCGGAAACGCCCGCGCCGTGTCCGTCGTCGGAAACGAGAACCGACGCGCGGGCGTTCGTGCGGGTCACAGCGGCGGGCGGGCGAGGACGACCGACGTCTCGATCTGGCGGTCCGGGATCGCCCAGTACGTCCGCAGCAGCGGCGCGATCTCCTCGCGCGCGACGGCGACGAACCCGTGGCGCTCGTAGAACGCGATCGCCCACGTCGCGGCCGCCCAGGTGCCGACGAGGACGCGCCGGGTCGTGCCGGCGAGGAGGTGGTCGAGCAGCGCGCCGCCGACGCCGCCGCGCTGGCGATCGGGCGCGACGTAGGCGTGGCGGATCAGCTCGACGTCGCGCACGGGCTGGACGCCCATCACGCCGGCGAGCGCGCCGTCGTCGTCCTCGTAGCCCGAGAACACGACGCCCGCGGCGATCTCGGCGTCGAGCTCGCCGGCCGGCATGTAGGGCTCGTGCCAGCGGTCGGCCGGGATGACGCCGCGGTAGGCCTCGGCGGCCGCGTTGACGATCGCGAGGACCGCCGGGCGCTCGTCGTCGCGGCAGGGGCGGATGACGGCCATGCGCGGCAACCTAGCGACGCTTGACATGTGACCTTTTGGTCACGTATTCTCGACGGCGTGAGCGATGACGACGACCGGGTGTTCAAGGCGCTCGCCGACCCCACCCGCCGGTTCCTCCTCGACCGGCTCCACGAGCGTGACGGCCGCACGCTGACGGAGCTCGAGTCCGAGCTCGAGATGACGCGGTTCGGGGTCATGAAGCACCTGCGCGTCCTGGAGGACGCCGGGCTCGTCGTCGCGCAGCGGTCGGGCCGGGAGAAGCTGCATTTCCTCAACCCGGTGCCGATCCGCCTGATCCACGACCGCTGGATCGACAAGTACACCGAGCGCCGGGTCTCGGCGCTCGTCGACCTCAAGAACGAGCTGGAAGGAAAGACGGGATGACGACGATGGAGCGAACGACCGAGACGGTGCAGGTCTACCGGGTCTACATCCGCGCGACGCCGGAGGCGATCTGGACCGCGATCACGGACCCCGAGTGGACGGAGCGCTTCGGCTACGGCGGGCGGGTCGAGTACGACCTGCGCCCCGGCGGCGCCTACCGCGCCTGGACGAGCGAGGAGATGCGCGCCAGCGGCGCGCCCGACCTCGCGATCGACGGTGAGGTGGTCGAGTGCGACGCCCCGCGCCGCCTCGTGCAGACCTGGCGGATGGTCATGGACGAGGGGATGACGGCCGAGGGCTTCACCCGGCTGACGTACGAGATCGAGCCCGGCGAGGGCGACATGACGAAGCTGACCGTCACGCACGACCTCACCGGCGCGCCGCGCCTCTACGCGCTCATGAACGGCGAGTTCGAGGACCAGGGCGCCGGCGGCGGCTGGGCGTGGGTCCTCAGCAGCCTCAAGACGCTGCTCGAGACGGGCGACGCGATTCGCCCCTGAGCGGGCACGACGGCGGAGGCCCGGCGCGCGGCGCGGGGCCTCCGTCGCGCCTCACCGCACGACGGCGAGGCGGCGCGAGCGCACGCGCTTGACCGACAGCCCGCTCGGGACGCCGGCCGCCTCGGCGACGCGGCCGAGCAGGCGGGCGGCGTAGTCGGCGCGGATCGGGACGCCGGACGCGGTCGCGAACAGCGGGCCGTGGCGGCGCGGGCCGAGGATCGCCTCGACGGTCTCGCGCTCGACGGTGACGGTGCGGCGGACGTTGCGGCCGGTGTGGGCGCAGAGCTTGACGCGGTCGTCCCCCCAGGCGATCTCCTCGGCCCGGATGGTGAGGGCATCGGTGAGGCCGACGGCGTTCCCGAAGACGAGCTCGGCGAGCAGCCGGTCGCGGGGCGGCTGGGTGCGGACCACCTGCAGCAGCGTGGCGCGGTCCTCCGGCGACAGGGGCAGATCGTGCATGGCGGGACCGTTCGTCGCGCCCCGGGGCGATCCTCCCCGTGGTCGGAGGTGTGCACGGCGGCCACCTTGGTGGCGCTGTGCTGCCGGCCGATCGGCCGTTGACTGGAGCAGCAACGTTTCCCGCCCTCCGACGACCGTGCCTCCCATGACCCGACTCCGCCTGCGCCTCCACCCCGTCCTCGCCGCCGCCGCAGCCGTCCTCGCGGTCGCGGCGCTCGCCCCGGCCGCCGGCGCCGCACCCGCGCCGCCGCGGCTCTCCGGCCCGCCGACGCTCACCTACGTCATCGCGCACGACACGGACAACGGCCGCTTCGTGTCCGTCGGCGCGCTCGTCCACCTCGACCGGCGCTTCGCGAGCACGGCCGAGCAGCACCGGTACACGGTCGTGGCCGCCCCGCACCTCGTGCGCGGCCAGGCCCTGCCCGACCGCCTCTTCGGCGGCACGGTCCTCGGCCGCTACGCCCGGCGCGACGGCGCGTGGTACTTCGGCGAGGCCGTCCAGCTCCACCAGCGCCGCTCGGTCCGCGCCGGCGACCGCTGGCAGGTCGCGCTCGCCCGCGACGACCGCGTGATCGGGCTCGTCAAGACCGTCACGCTGAAGCGCGCGTAGACGCCGCGCGTCAGCCGCGCAGGACGGCCTGCGTCTGGGTCGTCTTCGCGGCGAGCCGCCCGTCGTCGCGGTGCAGGGCCGTCTCGACGACGATCAGCGTCGAGCCGACGTGCAGCGGCGTCGCCGTCGCCGTGAGGACGCCGCCGCGCACCGCGGCGAGCAGGTTCGTCTTGGACTCGACCGTCGCGGTCGTCGCGCCCTCGGGCAGGTTGAGGAACGCGCAGACCGCGCCGGTCGTGTCGGCGAGCGCCATGAGCGTCCCGCCGTGCAGCACGCCGCCGGCCGTGCACAGCTCCGGGCGGTGGTCGATCTCGATGCGCACCTCCCCGGGCGCGGCCGCGACCACGCGGAGGTCGAGCGTCGCGGCGAACGGGACGAGCGCGTGCAGTTGCGCGGTGTCGAACGGCGGCGGGGCGGGCATCGGCCTAACCCGCCGCGACCCGCTCGACCACGTCCGCCGCGATCGCGGTCCCCGGCGCGGCCTGCAGACCGGCGCTGACGCGGGCCAGGCGCTCGTGCAGCGCCCGGTCGGCGAGCAGCGAGTCGAGCGCGCCCGTGAGCTCCTCGGGCGCGTGCCCGTAGGTGTCCAGGCGCAGGCCGAAGCCGGTCTCGTCGAGGCGCTGGGCGTTGTCGTACTGGTCCCAGAACAGCGGCAGGACGACCATCGGCTTGCCGAACCACAGCGCCTCGGTGACGGTGTTGTTGCCGCCGTGGGTGATGACCGCGTCGACGTGCGGCAGGACCGAGACCTGCGGCAGGAACTCGGCGCCGGCCATGTTGCCGGCCAGGCGCAGCTGGTCGTGCTGGGGCCCCATGGAGACGACCACGCGCACGGGCGCGTCGGCCAGCGTGTCGATGAGCGTCTGCATGAGGGCGACGTCGCCGGAGCCGAGCGACCCGAGGCTCAGGTAGACGAGCGGGCCGTCGCCGCGGCGAGCGCCTCGGGGATCGCCCAGGGGGCGTCGGTGGCACGGACGCTGGCCTGGAGGTTGTGCCACGTGCCGTCGAGCGGGCGGGCCCGGGCGTAGTCGACCGCGCCGGGATAGAGGTAGAGGTTCGCCCACGGCGAGGTGTGGATGAACTCGAGGTCGGGCAGCGGCGGGGCGCCGCGCTCGCGGCAGAAGCCGTCGAACTCCGCGTGCAGGTCGCCGTGCGTGCGGGCGAACTCCTCCCAGTACGCGTCCCAGCCGGTGCGATCGGCGGCCGGGTAGCCGGAGAAGACGGGCGGGACGTCGGGGTCGCGCAGCTCGGCCGGGTTGCACGACGCGATCCGCACCCAGGGGACGCCGCTCGCCGGCAGCGCGGCGAACGAGCACACGTTGTCCTCGACGATCACGTCGGGCCCGACCTCCCCGATGATCTCGTGCAGGCGGTCGTCGACGTAGCGGGCGCCGTCGACGAGCGCCTGCATCGTCGGCGCGATGAAGCCCTCGAGCTGCTCGATCGTCGGGCGCCGGAACACCGGCGCGGTGTCGCGGATGAAGTCCTTCCAGAACTGGCCGGGCTCCTCGTCGGCCTCGGGTGGCGGCCCGAGCCGCATGAGCCGCTCCTCGAACCCCTGGGCCTCGAGCGTCCCCGCGAACGACTCCTCGACGATGAACACGACGCGGTGGCCGCGGCGGCGCAGGACGTCGCCGATGCCGACGCAGTTGTTCGTCGGGCCGTAGGCGCCCTCGGGGAAGAACGCGATGGTGCTCACGGGCGGGGAGAATCCCGGCCTCGCACCATGGGCGTCAAGAGCTTCGACGAGACCGCGCGCTGGTTCGCCGGCAAGGGCCGCGCGATCGCGGACGTCTCCGCGGCGGGGGCCGCGGCCGGCCTCGCGCTGCACGACGTGCGCTACCGCGACGGCGACCGCGAGCGCTACCTGGACCTCCCCGACGACTTCGCCTGGCCGCCGGTGCTCGACCGGCTCCGGGACGGTCCGATCGCCGGCGACGGCGGGCGGCTCGAACTGCGCCCCGGTCCCGCGCTCGACGACCTCGTGCCCGCGCCCGGTCCCGCGCACGTGCCGGCCACCGACCAGTCGAACTCGCTCGTGGTGTTCGGCGACCGGCTGCTCGTCAAGGCCTACCGCCGCGTGGAGCCCGGGCCGCATCCCGAGGTCGAGATCCTGACGGCGCTCGCCGGGTCGGACGCGCCCGTGCCCGGGTTCGGCGGCTCGGTGCACTGGGTCGACGCCGCGGGCGAAGACACGGCGATCGCGCTCCTCCAGGCGTTCGTCCCCGGCGCGGAGGACGGCTGGGAGGGCCCGATGGCGCGGGTCGGCGCCGCGCTCCACGCCGGCCCGCCGTACCCGATGGCGGAGTGGGAGACCGCGGGCGCGACGACCGCCGCCCTGCACCTCGCGCTCGCCCGCGCCTTCCCCTCGGCGCCGGGCGCGCGCGAGGACCTCGCCCGCCGGCGCGACGAGGCCGTCGCCGCGCTCGACGACATCGGCCGGACCGACCCCGAGGTCGCCGCGATCATCCCCGCCGCCCGCGCGCGCCTCGCGGTGCTCGACCGTCTCGCCCCGCCGCCGGTGACCCGCATCCACGGCGACCTCCACGTCGCGCAGATGCTCCGCGCCCGCGGCGCCGTGCTCGTCATCGACTTCGAGGGCGACCCGATCCGCCCGCTCGCGGACCGCCGCCGCCCCGCGACGCCGCTGTACGACCTCGCGTGCCTGCTGCGCTCGCTGGACCACATCGGCAGCGCCGCCTCCAAGGCCGACGGCGACCCGGCGCCGGACGCGTGGATCGCCGAGGCGTGCGCGGCGACCGCCGCCGCCTACGAGACCGCCACCGGCGCCCCGCTCGACCGCGAGCTGCTCGCCGCGCTCGAGCTCGTCAAGGAGTGCACGGAGTTCGTGTACGCGGCGCGCTTCCTGCCCGGGTGGACCTACGCGCCGCGCAACGGGATGCGGCGGCTGTTGGCGCGGGCGGCGTGAGGCGGGCGGTGGGCGCGAGGCGAGGCCCGGGGCCGGGTGGCGCGTTGCGCGACCCGCTCGCTCGGGGCTCGGCCCATGGGAACAGCGGCAGCGAGGGGAAGGGAAGCCGGCGCGCGGTCGTGGATCCGTGATCCCCGCGCTTGCTCGCCTCCTTCGCCCCTTCGGTTCGCTGACGCCTGAGCCCGAGCTCCGGCCGGAGCAAGCGCAGGGGGAGCGTGGCGGTCCCGGTCGGCTGCTGGCGCTCGTCGCTCGACGAGAGATCGCCGGAGAGCTTGCACGACAGCCTCATTCCGGGATTTCTCGTCGAGCAACCCGCGGAGCGCAGCGCCCGCGCGACCACGCCGCGAGACGTCGCTCGCGCCGCGGGGATCCGCCACGGCGCCCGCGCCTTTCCCCTCGCCGCGTCTATTCGCCGGCGCATGAGCCCGGGCCACCGCCGGAACATGACCCCGATCGGGTACACCAAGGGGATGGACGAGGCCGAGCTCACCGCCATCGAGACCGCGCTGCGCGAGCGCGCGGCGGCGCTCGAGGTGCGCCTCACCGGCATGGCGACCCCGCCCGAGCGCGGGTCCGGGATCAGCTTCGGCAAGCGCATCGGCGACGGCACCACCGAAGCCGTCCGCCGTCTGACCGACGTCGGGGTCGGCACCTCGCTCGAGGTCTCGCAGGCGCGCGTGCAGCGCGCGCTCGAGAAGCTGGACGAGGGCACCTACGGCACGTGCGACGCCTGCGGCCGGCCGATCGCCCCGGCGCGGCTCAGGTTCTCGCCGGAGTCGGTGCTCTGCATCGACTGCGCGCGCGCCGCCCGCTGAACGCGCGGGCGAGGAGGGCGCGGCTCACGCCGCGCGCACCGCGATCCCGGGGTAGTCGAGGACGAGGCCGGTGGCGTCGTAGGCGAGCTCGCACGCGAACGCGAATCGGGGAGCGTCGTAGCCGTAGCGCTGCCCGTGCTCGCCGTCCTCGAGGCGGACGTAGCGCTGTTCGAGGCGTTCGACCTCGAGCCCGACCGCGCGCACGTAGACGGCGGGCGCCTCCGCCCACTCGCCGACCCCGAGCCCGAGCCGGCGCACGGGGAAGGCGTTCGTCAGCGCCGACGACTCGAGGTCGACGTCCAGGCAGCCGTCGAGCTCCGCGACCGTGTGGCCGTCGACCCGCCAGTGGCCGGCGCCGTCGGTCTCGACGGCGACCTCGCGGACGCCACCCGCCGTCCGCGACACCACGTGCGCGCTGCGCGTCCGCCACGCGGCGTCGAGCCGGATGTCGTAGCGGACGACCCACGCCGCGCCGTCCTCGACGGCGGTCGTCGCGCCTTCGACGCGGTGGCCGTACCCCTCCCGGCGCGCGAACACGACCTCGAATCCGGCCCGCGCGTCGCGGTGCTGCCAGGCGGCCGACGGGGGCAGGGCGTGGAAGGGCATCTCGGTGTGTCCCGGGAGCGGCCGCGGCGTTTCGCGACCGGTGGCCTTCGGCCCTGGTCAGAACGCTTGACCGGGGCTCGGCACGCGGCGTAGCGTCGCGACGGCGCCCATCACAGGAGGCACGATGACCACTCAGTCCCAGCCGACCGACGTCGCCACCTCGATCGCGGACCACGACGCGATCGCCGCGACCGTCCAGCTCTACATCGACGGATCCGTGCAGGGCGACGCCGCGAAGCTCCAGCAGGCGTTCCACGCAGACGCGCAGATGTACGGCGCAGTCGGTGCCGACCGCTACGACGAGCCGATCGCCGAGTACGTCAAGCTCGTCGCCGAGTCGCCCGGCGGTGCCACGCTCGCGGCGCGGATCACGTCCATCGAGCAGGCCGGTGACGCGGCCGCCGCGACCGTCGTCGAGGAGGGCTTCTGGGGGACGCTCTCCTTCGTCACGTTCTTCACCCTCGCCCGCATCGACGGCCGCTGGCGGATCGTCAACAAGACCTTCGGCCACACCGGCGGGGAGATGCCCGCGGACGCGTAGCGCGCCCTACCCCGCCCGCGGGTTGATCGTCAGCCCGGTCGTCCGCGTCACGCCGCCGAGCGTCGCGGAGATGATCGCCGACGTGGTCGCGGTGACCACCGAGGTCGAGACCGGGAACGCCCCGACGGTGTCCCCCGCCGCGACGGTGACGGTCGCGGGCACCGACGCCGCGGCGCTGTTGCTCGCCAGGGTGACCGTCGTGCCGCCCGGCGGCGCGGGCGGCGTGATGCGGACGGTCGCGATGACCGTGGTGCCGCCGATCGTGCTCGGCGTGACCGCGACCTCGTTGAGCAGCGGGACCGCGGTCGGCGCGACGGTGACGGTGAAGGTCCGGTCGAGCGTGGTCCCGAGCGCGTCGGTCAGCCGCAGCGTGAAGGTGAAGGTGCCCGCCGCCGTCGGCGTGCCGCCGATGCGCACGAGCCCGACCGTCGCGCTGTCCTGGATGACCGCCATCCCGGGCGGCAGCGCGCCGGCGGAGATCGACCACCGGTAGGGCAGGACCCCGCCGTCCCCGTCGAGGAACAGGTTCTGCTGGCGCCCGACCTCGAGCGGCCCCCACGCCTGCGGCGTGATGGTCAGCGGACGCGGCGGGCCGACCCGGATCGTGTAGGTGCGGGTCGCGGTCAGCCCGCGCGCGTCGGTCGCGCGCAGGGTGAACGTGCTCGTCTGGGCCGTGGTCGGCGTGCCCTGGATGCGGATGGCGTTCTGCGGGAACGGCCGCGGGGCGGTGATCGGGATCTCGGTGAGCGCGAGGCCCGCGGGCAGGGCGCCGGCCTCGAGCTGGAAGCGCGACGGCGAGGTGACGTTGGTCCCGACGAGGACGAAGGTCTCGAGGAACGGCGTGCCGACGTTCGCGGCGAACTCGGCCACGTTCGGCGAGATCGAGACCGGTGTGGCGGGCGGCGGCGAGGCCACGGTGCAGCCCGACAGGCGGGCCACGGCCGCCGCCGCCGAGCCGTCGTTGACGTCGACGGTGCAGTCGGCCGGCGGCGTGAAGGAGCTGCGCGACACCCGGAAGCTCCCCGAGCGGTCGCTCGTCGCCATCGCGACGCCGTCCACGGTGATGGCGCGGTTGGCGACCGCCCGCCCCTCGATGCGCAGGTTCCCGCCGCTCACCTCTGCCCGTGAGACGCTGACCGAACCGAACGCCGTCCCCGGCAGGGCGACGAGCACCAGCACCGCGATCGCGGCGACCACCACGCCGAGTGACGGGGACGAACGGAACGGGGTGCGTGGCATCGGCTCTCCAACTCGCGGGGGGCAGGCGGGGGCGAACCTACGACCCGTCCGGAATGTCAGCAAGCAGACATTGGTCGTAGGCCCCCGCCCGCGCGACGAGGGCCGGGTAGTCCCGGCGCATGATCACCTGCCACGTCCGCTACGAGATCGACCCGGAGCGCATCGAGGCGTTCGAGCGCTTCGCCCGGCGCTGGATGGAGCTCGTGCCGCGTCACGGCGGCGTGCACCACGGCTACTTCCTGCCGGCCGAGGGCGCGAGCGACATCGCGTACGCGCTCTTCAGCTTCCCGAGCCTCGCCGACTACGAGCGCTACCGCGAGCGCTTCGGCGTCGACCCGGACTTCGTCGCGGCCGACCGCATCCGCGACGAGTCGGGCTGCGTGCGCCGCTACGAGCGCACGTTCCTGCGCCCGCTGCTCCCGTAGCCGGCGAGCGCTACACCTCCGCCGCGCCCGCCGCGGCCCCGCCCGCACCGCTCCCCGCCGCCCGCCGGCGCAGCGCCATCCCGGTCAGCGCCTCGCGCACGACGCGGTCGGCCACGAGCGCCGACAGGTCCGCCCCGCCCACCGCGGTCGGGATCACCTCGACCACGTCGGCGCCGATCAGGTCGCACTCGGCCGCGACCGTCCGGACCGCGAGCAGGAGCTCGGTCGACGACATCCCGCCGGGCTCCGGGGTGCCGGTCCCGCCGCCGAGGAACGCGGGGTCGAGCACGTCGACGTCGACGGTCAGGTACACCGGGCCCGGGCCGACGGCCTCGATCGCGCGGCGCACGACCTCGCGGATGCCGAGGTCGCGGACGTCGTGGGCGAACAGGCTCGTGATCCCGCGCTCGGCCTGCCAGGCGAACTCCTCCTCGCCCGGCCAGTAGCCGCGCAGGCCGATCTGGGCGTAGCGAGCCGGCTCGATCGAGCCCTCGTCCACCAGCCGGCGGATGAACGTGCCGTGCGAGATCGCGACGCCGAAGACCTCGGCGCCGGTGTCCGTGTGCGTGTCGAAGTGGATCATCCCCACCGGCCCGTGGACGGCCGCGCAGGCGCGCAGCGACGGCTCGGTGATCGCGTGGTCGCCGCCGAGGACGAACGGGATCGCGCCGGCGCCGAGCACCTGGCCGACGATCGACTCGATCGCCTGGTGGGTGCGCAGCGGGTCGGCGGGCAGGACCGCGGCGTCGCCGAAGTCGACGATCCGCAGCGCCTCGAAGGCGTCGATGCCGACCTCGAGGTGCGGCCCCGGCGGGCAGCTCGCGGCGCGGATCGCGCGGGGGCCGTAGCGCGTGCCGGGGCGGTCGGAGACGAGGTCGTCCGTCGGCGCACCGACGATCGCGACGTCGAAGCCGCGCAGCTCGGCGGGGTCCTGCGTCGTGGGAGCGCCGCCGTAGGTCAGCAGGCCCGCGAAATCGGGCTTCTCGCCGAACTCGGCCCAGCGCTCGAGGGGATCGATCATCGCTCCTCCCGGAGCACGTTGATGGTCTGGAACCGGGGGTCGCTCGCCCCGTGGAGGCGAGCGCCGCCCGCCGCGAGCTCGCGGAGGTACGCCACGGTGTCGGTGGAGATGCGCTCGCCCGGCAGCAGCGCCGGCACGCCGGGCGGGTAGGACGCGATCGCCTCGCAGGAGATCCGCCCGACCGCGTCGTCGACCGCCAGCTGCTCGGCCTCGCCGAGGAACGCCTCGCGCGGCGGCACGGCCACCTCGTTGCGCAGCGTCGTCCGCGGGCCGACGAGCGCCGCCGTCGTGCCCGGCCGGGCGACGCGCTTGACGGTCTCCTCGATATCGCCGGCCAGGCGGCGCAGGGTGGCGGCCGACTCGGCGAGCCCGACGACGAACACGAGCGTCGCCTGCGTCGGCAGCTCGAGGTGCACGTCGTAGGAGCGGCGCAGGGCGTCGGCGATCTCGTAGCCGGTGCGGCCCGTGCCGCGGACGTCGACGACGATCCGCAGCGGGTCGTAGCCCGCGACGCCCATCTGCCCCACGAGCGACGCGTCGACGAGCGCGATGCCCGGGATCGTCTCGAGCTTCGCGCGGGCGACCGCGATCGCCTCGAGCGTCTCGTGCAGGAGCTGCTCGCCGTGGAGGACGAGCTGGCGGCGCGCGCCGTCGAGGGAGGCGAGCAGCAGCGACGACGGGCTGGTCGAGCGCAGCAGCCGGATCGCTCGTGCGACGGCGCCGATGTCGATCCGGTCGCGGCCGGAGCGGTTGCCGACGTGCAGCATCGCGCTCTGGGTCAGCGACCCGGCGATCTTGTGCGTGCTGGTCAGCATCGCGTCCGCGCCCTGCGACAGCGCGGTCGGCGGCAGCGCCTCGTGGAAGCCGAAGTGCGGGCCCCAGGACTGGTCGACGACGAGCGGGACCTCGGCCGCGTGGGCGACCTCGGCCAGGCCGGCCACGTCGGCGGCCATGCCGTAGTACGTCGGCGAGACGATGAACGCGGCGGCCGCGGCGGGCGCCTCGGCCAGCGCGCCGGCCAGCGCGGCGGGCGTGACCGCGTGCGTGATGCCGAGCTCCGCGTCGTACTCGGGGGCGACGAAGCTCGGGATCCCGCCGCTGAGGACGAGCCCGTCGACGATCGACGTGTGCGAGTTGCGCTGGGCGACGATCTCCGTCCCGAGCGGCGCGAGGGCCAGGCACAGCGCGTGGTTGCCCTGGGTCGCGCCGTTCGTGAGGAACCACGAGCGCTCGGCCCCGAACGCCTCGGCGGCGAGCCGCTCGGCCCGCTCGTAGGGCGTCGGCGACGGGCCGAGGTCGATGCCGTGGATGTCCTGCGGCACGTCGGCCGCCAGCGCGTCGGCGCCGATCGCCTTGCGCACGCCCGGGTCCGCGCCCGGGCCGCCCTTGTGCCCGGGCACGTGGAAGCGCGCGGGCGCCCGGAACGCGTAGGCGACCACCGCCTCGAGGTACGGCGCGTTGGGCTGCTCGTGCGGGGCGGGAGCCGTGTCGGGCTCCCGCCGCTCGAGCGCGTCCGGCGGGGTGACGGCCTCGGCCATCGGTCGATCCTACGTCGGCTCAGGCGAGCACGGCCTCCGCCACCGGCGCCGCGACGGCCTGCGAGGCGGCCAGTTCGGCCGCGACGACCGGGTGCACGACGTGGCCGCCGGCCACGGTCAGGCCGGCGGCGAGGCCCGGGTCGGCCGCGAGCGCGGCGTCGACGCCGTGGTCGGCGAGCGCGAGCACGGTCGGCAGCGTCGCGTTGACGAGCGCGTGCGTCGAGGTCACCGGCACCGAGCCCGGCATGTTGGCCACGCAGTAGTGGACGATCCCGTCCGTGACGTAGGTCGGCTCGGCGTGCGTGGTGGGGAACGACGTCTCGAAGCAGCCGCCCTGGTCGATCGCGACATCGACGAGCACCGCGCCCGGGCGCATCCGCGCGAGGTCGGCGCGGCGGACGACGTGCGGCGCGCGGGCGCCGCGGACGAGCACCGTGCCGATGACGGCGTCGGCCTCGGGGAGCAGCTCCTCGATGGCCAGCGACGAGGCGAAGCGCGTGGTCACGAGGCGGCCGAACTCGGCCTCGATCTCGCGCAGGCGGGGCAGCGAGCGGTCGAGGACGACGACGTCGGCGCCCATGCCGACGGCGACGCGGGCCGCGCTCGTGCCGGCGACGCCGCCGCCGATCACGAGCACGCGCGCCGGCGCGACGCCGGGCACGCCGCCCATCAGCACCCCGCGGGCGCCGGCCGCCGACGAGGCCAGGGTCGACGCCGCGACCCCGGCCGCGAGACGCCCGGCGACCTCGCTCATCGGGGCGAGCAGCGGGAGCGTCCCGCGCTCGTCCTCGACGGACTCGTAGGCGATGCACGTCGCGCCCGAGGCGCACAGGCCGGCGGCGAGCGCGGGCTCGGCGGCGAGATGGAGGTAGGTGTAGAGGAGCTGGCCGGGGCGCAGGAGGCCGACCTCGACCGGCTGGGGCTCCTTGACCTTGACGATCATGTCCGCGCCCGCGAAGACCTCATCGGCGGACGCGACGAGCGTCGCGCCCTGGACGGCGTACGCGGCGTCGGCGATCGCGCTGCCGAGGCCCGCGCCGTGCTGGACGAGCACCTGGTGGCCGCGGGCGACGAGCTCGCGGACGGCCGCCGGGGTCAGCCCGACGCGGCCCTCCTGGGCCTTGATCTCGGTGGGTACGCCGATTCGCATCGCGCCTCGCAGTCCTGGTTCGGGGTCCTCGGGGGCCCGATGCTCGCCGTCGTTGCGAGCCGCCGGCAATCGGACGACCCACGAAGTCGCGGGTCGTGGGTTGGAGAAGTCACGAACTCCGTCGGGGGTCGTGCGCCGCTCGGCGCGCCCGTCGCCGTCGTCGCGGTCGACGGCGAGACCCGTGCTCACTTTCCCCCATATATGGAGGCAAAGTGGGCGAGCGTCCGAGGTTGAGCGTCCGCCCGCCCGCGCCGACCGCCGACGCCCGGGCGGAACGCGCCGCGACCTCACGAACCCGCGCCGTCGGCCACCAGCGCGATGTGCAGGTCGGCGATCGTCGCCGGGCTGCGCAGCGGGCGGCCCAGGAGCGCCTCGAGCCGCGACAGGCGGTAGCGGACCGAGTTCGGGTGCAGATGCAGCGCCTTCGCCGCGGCGACGATGTCGAGGTCGTGCGCGAACCAGGCGAGCAGCGCCTCGCGCAGCGCCGGGTTGCCGTGCAGCACGGCGAGCGGCGCGGCGACCTTCGGGTCGAGGCGCTGGGGGCCGACCTCGCCGACGACGAACGTGACGAGGTCGAGGTCCTCGAAGCGCACGACCCCGCCCGGACGCGCACGGCGCGGCCGCGAGCCGGGCGTCGCGCAGCGAGTCGCGGACCTCGCCCAGCGCCGTGACCGGGCGGCCCACGCCGGCGACGACGCCCCCGTGGGCGGTCGTGACCGCGTCGAGCGCGGCGGCGAGCGCGTCGCCGCTCGCCTGGACCAGCGCGGTCGCCTCGTCCGCGCGGCGGGTCGTGAGGTGCGGCGCGCCGGCGCGGTCGAGGGCGGCGACGAGCGTCCGCGCCGGCGCGTCGATCCCGCCGCCGCCGGGCGCGCGCAGGAGGACGATCCGCGCCGGGTCGCGGCAGGTCGACGCCGAACGCCGCCGCGCGCGCGGCCAGGGGCGACAGCCCGCGCTCGTCGGCCGGGGCGAGCGCCTCCTCGAGCAGCGCGCCGCGCACGGCCTGCTCCTGCGCGCGGGCGACCTCGCCGAGGCGGCCGAGCGCGGCCAGCAGCGGCGCGCCGGCCTCGGCCGCGGGCTTCACGAGCCGGTCCAGGCGCCCGGGCCGGCGGCCGGCGAGCACGAGCCAGCGCGGCGGCGCGTCCTCCCCCGCAGGGATCGGCGCCGCGACGGCGTCGCAGCCCGGGACCTCGAACTCGGCCAGCCCCGGCTCGCGCCCCGCGACGGCCGCGCACAGCTCGGCCACGGGCGGGCGGCCGACGACGATCTCGGGCTCGCCGCCCGGGCCGACGACGACCACCGCCGCGTCGAGGAAGCGTGCGAGCCGCTCGGCCATCACGCGCTCGGGCTCCGAGCCGCTCAGGGCGTCGACGAGGTAGCGCTGCAGCGCCGTCAGCCGCCGGAAGACGCCGACCTCGTCGCTCACCAGCGAGCTCTCGATGTAGTGGACGACCTCGCGGAACGCCGTCTCGTACGGAACGGCGAAGAGCGGGAAGCCGCGCTCGGCGGCGGCCTCGACCAGTGCGCCGGGCACGCGGCGGAACACGACGCCCTCGCCGAACCCGAGCGCGGTCGCCCCCGCGTCGTGGAGCTCCGCGACGAGCTCGCGCTGGGCCGCCGGGCGGCCGCGCAGGCGCACGCCGGTCGTCAGCATCACCCACTCGGGCTCGAGGAAGCGCGTCGGCGCCTCGACCTCGACCACGTGCGCGCCGGCGACCGGGCGGGCCGCCGCGCCGTCCTCGCCCGTCAGCAGCCGTAGGCCGTAGGCGCCCTCGGCGAGCAGGTCGCCGAGCGCCAACCGCGTGCGCGGTCCCGTGCCCACAGCGGCGACCCTATCCGCCGAACCGTAGATCCTCCAAACCTCGCGTCCCCGGTTTGTCGCGCCCGTCGGGTGCGCGACGCCCGCCGCCGGATAGGTTGCCCCGCAGGACGCCACGACCCGACGGCGCGAGGAGGCACGGTGACGACAGGACAGGCCGCCGGCGCGGACACGACCGCGCGGCACCCGCTGGACCCGCTCGACGCGGACGAGATCCGCGCGGTCGCCGCGATCCTCCGTCGCGAGCACGCGGCGGACGACGGCTGGCGCTTCGCGATGATCGAGTTGCGCGAGCCGGCGAAGCCCGCGCTCGCGGGCGGCGGGGCGGTCGAGCGCGCGGCGAACGTCCTGTGCTGGAACCGCGGCGACGGTCAGGCCTACAAGGCCGATCGTGTCGCTCACCGGCGACCGCGTCACGTCGTGGGAGCACCGTCCCGGCGAGCAGCCGAACATGACCATCGACGAGTTCCACGAGGTCAACGACACGCTCCGTCACGACCCGCGGGTGGTCGAGGCCCTCGCCCGGCGCGGCGTGACCGACATGGACCGCGTCCTGCTCGACACGTGGGCGTACGGCGCCTCGCTCGTCCCGTCGGGATACGGCGACCGCCGCGTCGCCTGGTGCGACGTCTGGGTCCGCGACGCCGAGGGCTCGAGCCCCTACGCCAACCCGATCGCCGGCCTGCACCCGATCGTCGACCTCAACACGCTCGAGCTGCTCGAGCTCGAGGACACCGGCGTCGTCGAGCGCGCGCCGACGATGGGCGAGTACGTCCCCCGGCTCGTCCCCGACCTCAAGATGCGCGACGACCTCAAGCCGATCGAGGTCACCCAGCCCGAGGGCGTCTCGTTCACCCTCGACGGCACGCTGCTGCGCTGGCAGCGCTGGCAGATGCGCGTCGGCTTCAACCCCCGCGAGGGCATGGTCCTGCACACCGTCGGCTACGAGGACGACGGCCGCGTCCGGCCGATCGCCCACCGCATGTCGTTCGCCGAGATGGTCGTCCCCTACCGCGACCCGACCGGCGAGCACGAGCGTCGCACCGCGTTCGACATCGGCGAGTGGGGCCTCGGCTTCATGACCACCTCGCTGGAGCTCGGCTGCGACTGCCTCGGCGAGATCCGCTACCTCGACGCGGTCGTCCACGACTCGCACGGCACGCCGGTCACGATCCGCAACGCGATCTGCATCCACGAGGAGGACGGCGCGATCCTCTGGAAGCACGTCGACGAGGTCGCGGGCGCCGAGGTCCGCCGCATGCGCCGCCTCGTGCTGTCCTTCCACGCGACGGTCGCCAACTACGAGTACCTCGTCTACTGGCGCTTCCACGAGGACGGCAACATCGAGTGCGAGGTGCGCGCGACCGGGATCATGGTCACGACGCAGTTCGAGGGCGAGCAGCCGCCCTACGGGACGCTCGTCGACGAGCGGACCTACGCGCCGTTCCACCAGCACTTCCTCGTCGCGCGCCTGGACATGGACGTCGACGGCGAGGCGAACACCGTCTACGCCACCGACTCCGAGGCGCTGCCGGTCGGCCCCGGCAACCCCTACGGCCTGGCGATGGTGCAGCGCTCGACGCCGCTGCGCACCGAGGAGGAGGGCAAGCAGGACTTCGACTGGCACCGCCAGCGCGCGTGGAAGGTCGTCAACGACAGCGCGCGCAACAAGCTCGGCACGCCGACCGGCTACAAGCTCGTGCCCGGCGGCGCCCTGCCGGCGCTGCTCGACCCGTCCTCGCCCGTCTTCGAGCGCGCGCAGGTCATCGGCCACACGCTCTGGGTGACGCCGTACGCCGAGGACGAGCGCTGGCCGTGCGGCGAGATGCCGACCCAGAGCGCGGCCGACACCGGCCTGCCGGTGTGGACGCAGGCCAACCGCCCGATCGCCGACACCGACGTCGTCCTCTGGTACGTCTTCGGGATCAACCACGTCACGCGCCCCGAGGAATGGCCGGTCATGCCGGTCGACGTCGTCTCGTTCTGGCTCAAGCCGGTCGGCTTCTTCCACCGCAACCCGGCCCTCGACGTCGCGCCGTCGCACGGCTGCCACACGAACGGAGCGGCGTGAGCGACCGCAGCGACCTCCGCCACCTGCCCGAGTGGGTGAAGTCCTTCGGGCTGCCGCCCGAGGCCAACGACGCGATCGACCGCTGGTGGCAGCCGACGTGGGACCGGATCGTCGACGCCCTGCCGCTGCTGCCGGTCCGGCGCGCGCCCGAGGCCGACACCGAGGCCGCGCTCGAGCCGGGCGCCGAGCAGATCGTCTTCCACGCCGTCGCCGAGGACCGCCCGGGCGCGGCGTGGCAGGCCTCGTTCCGCGAGATGTGGCCCGCCTACCGCGCGTGGTACCTGCGCGAGGGCGACGACGCCCGGCCCGACCTCGACGAGTGCCGGACGGCGCTCGAGGAGCACATGCCCGAGCTCGTCCCGACGTGGGAGCGGCTGGTCGAGCTCGCCGACGGCGACGAGGTCGCGGCCCGCTGCCTCTCGCTCTGGCGCCCGCCCGCGTTCATCACCGGCTGCTCGCAGGCGGCCTGGACGCGCGAGGGCGATGCGCCGGTCCTCGTCCGCAACTACGACTATCCCGTGTCGCGCCTGGAGGGCATCGTCGCGTCGACGGCGTGGACGGGCCGCCGGGTGATCGGCATGACCGACTGCCTGTCCGGGCTCATCGACGGGATGAACGACGCGGGGCTCGCGGTCTCGCTGACGTTCGGCGGCCGGCCCGCGACCGGACGCGGCTTCGGCGTCCCGATCGTCCTGCGCTACCTGCTCGAGACGTGCGAGACGACCGCGCAGGCGCGCGCCGTGCTCGAGCGCGTGCCGGTCCACGCGCCGCAGAACATCACGGTCCTCGACGGCTCGGGCGCGTGGCTGACCGCCTACGTCGGCCCCGACCGCGCGCCGGAGTTCAGCCGCTACCCCGCGACGACGAACCACCAGGGCCGCGTGGAATGGCCCGAGTACGTCCGCGCGATCCGCAGCGTCGAGCGCGAGCGCTGCCTGCTCGACCGCGTCGTCGACCGCGATCTCACGCGCGACGAGTTCGTCGACGGCTTCCTCGCGCCGCCGCTGCACAGCACGCGCTACACCAACGGCTTCGGCACCGTCTACACCGCCGCGTACTTCCCGACCGAGGGGCGGGTCGAGTACCGCTGGCCGGGGTTCACGTGGCGCCAGTCGTTCGCGGAGTTCGCCGAGGGCACCCACGCCGAGACGTTCCTCGATGGCCGCCGCGCCGCCTGACGACGCCGCGGTCCTCGACGCCGTCGCGGCGGAGCGCCCGGCGATGGAGGCGCTGCTCGAGGACCTCGTCCGCGCGCGGACGCTGCTCGGCGCGGAGGCCGACGGCCAGGCCGTCATGCGGCGCGCGTTCTCGGGTCTCGGGCTCGAGCCGGTCGACGTCCCGCTCGACCCCGCGGAGCTGCGCGCGAGCCCGGCGGCGTCGCCGTTCAGCTGGGACGTGGCGGGCAAGGCGAACGTCGTCGCGCGCTGGCCCGCCCGGGCGGGCGGCGCGGGTCGCTCGCTGATCCTCAACGGGCACGTCGACGTCGTCAGCCCCGAGCCGTCCGGCCTGTGGTCCTCCGATCCGTGGGAGCCGCGCCGCGAGGGCGAGTGGCTCTACGGCCGCGGCGCGGGCGACATGAAGGCGGGCCTCGCCGCGATCGTCGGCGCGGTGGCCGCGCTGCGGCGCCTCGGCCACGAGCCCGGCGCGCCGGTCGAGCTGCAGTCCGTCGTCGAGGAGGAGTGCACGGGCAACGGCGCCGCGGCGTGCGTGCTCGCCGGCGGCCAGGCGGACGCCGCCGTGCTCACCGAGCCGACGAGCGGCGCGATCTGGAACGCCCAGGTCGGCGTGCTGTGGTTCTCGGTGCGGGTCGCGGGGCGCCCGGCCCACGCGGGCGAGGCGGCGAGCGGCCACAACGCGATCGAGGCCATGGTCCCGGTCATCGCCGCGCTGCGCGGCCTCGAGGCGGAGCTCAACGCCGCGCCGGCCCCGGCCCCGTTCACCGCGCACGCGCACCCGATCAACCTGAACGTCGGCACGATCCGCGGCGGCGACTGGCCGTCGACGGTCGCGGGCGAGTGCGTGGCCGAGATGCGGCTCGCGCTCTTCCCCGGCGAGCGGGTCGAGGACCTGCGCGCCCGCGTCGAGGCGACCGTCGCCGAGGCCGCGCGCGCCGACGCGTTCCTGCAGCGGTGCACGGTCGAGGTCCGCTACGACGGCTTCGCCTGCGAGGGCTACGTCCTCGAGGCCGACCCGGTGATCGACGCGGTCGGCGCGGCCGCGGCGCGGGTCACCGGCGCCGCCCCGGCGCCCTTCGCCTCGACGGCCACGACCGACGCCCGCACGTTCCACCTCCACGGCGCGACGCCCGCGATCTGCTTCGGCCCGCACGCCGAGAACATCCACTCCGTCGACGAGCGCGTGCACCTGCCGTCGATCGTGACGACCGCGCAGACGCTCGCGCTGCTCGTCCGCGACTGGTGCGGCTGACGCGGCCGCGTCAGCGGACGGGCGCGAGCGTGCCGGCCGGGATCGCCAGGCGATCGGCCGCGGCGGGCCGCCCGAGCAGGTAGCCCTGGGCGAAGTCGACGCCGATGACGCGCAGCTCCTCGAGCTGGTCCTCGGTCTCGACGCCCTCGGCCACGACGCTCATCCCGAGCGCGTGGGCCATGCCGACCATCGCCCGGACGATCGTCGTGCCCTGACCGCCGGCGTCGAGCTCGGCGATGAACGAGCGGTCGATCTTCACGGTGTCGATCGGGAAGCGGCGCAGGTAGCTCAGCGACGAGTAGCCGGTGCCGAAGTCGTCGAGCACGAGCCGCACGCCGAGCGCCTTGAGCTCCTGGAGGCGGGCGACCGAGGTGGCGGTCTCCTCCATGAGCGCGGTCTCGGTGATCTCGAGGTCGAGCAGCGCCGGGTCGAGGCCGGACTCGGAGAGCGCTCGCGCAACCGATGCGACGAACTCGGGGTCGGCGATCTGCGCCGTGGAGACGTTGACCGACACCGGGACCGGTGGGCCGCCGTCGCGGTTCCACCGCGCGGCCTGGGCGCACGCGGCGCGCAGCACCCACAAGCCGATCGGCGCGATGAGGCCGGACTGCTCGGCGATCGGGATGAACTCGCCGGGCGAGACGAACCCGAGCTCCGGATGCGTCCAGCGCACGAGCGCCTCGTAGCCGGGCGCGCCACCGTGCTCGGCCAGGGCGACGATCGGCTGGTAGTGGACGCTCAGCTCGTCGCGCGCGATCGCGCCGCGCAGGGCCTGCTCGATGCGCAGGCGCGCGCCGACCTCGGCCAGCATCGAGTCGGTGAAGACGACCTGGCGGTCGCCACCTGAGCGCTTGGCCCGGTACATCGCGGCGTCGGCCTCGCGCAGGAGGTCGTCGGCGCTGGCGCCGCGGCCGTCGGCCACGGTCAGGCCGATGCTCACGGAGACGAGCTGCGGCTGGCCGCACAGGACGAACGGTTCGGCGAACGCGGCGGCGACGCGGCGGGCGACGGCGACCGCGGCGGCCTCGCCGGGCAGGTCGCGGGCGATGAGGACGAACTCGTCGCCGCCGAACCGCGCGACGGTGTCGGACGGGCGCAGGATGCCTCGCAGGCGCTCGGCGACCTCGACGAGCAGGCGGTCGCCGCCCTCGTGCCCGAGGCTGTCGTTGATCGCCTTGAAGCGGTCGACGTCGAAGTACAGGACCGCGACCGAGCCGCGCTCGCCCTCGCGCTTGGCGAGCGCCTGCTCGAGGCGGTCGATGAGGAGCGTGCGGTTCGACAGGCCGGTGAGCGGGTCGGTCAGCGCCTCGCGCAGGCGCTCGGCCTCGACGCGGTCGCGCTGGATCGCGGCCGACAGGACGTTGGCGACGCCGCGCAGGAAGCTCGCGTCGTCGGCGGTGAAGGCGCGCCGTTCCTCCATCCAGCCCGCGATGACGCCGAACGGGCGCTCGGGCCCGGGGATCGAGACCGTGAGCGCGCTCGTGATCCTCTCGCCCGCCCCGAGGCGCGGCGGGCGGCAGCGGCCGTCGGTGGCGAAGTCCTCGATGAGCACGGGGCCGCCGTGGACGAGCGTGTAGCCGGGCAGTCGCTGCGGCTCCATCGGGACGGTGAGGAAGCGGATCTGGGCCGGGTCCCAGCCCGTGCCCGCGCGGAGCAGGAGGCGCTCGCCGTCGGGCAGGGACTCCCAGACGTGGCAGCGGTCGAGCTCGAGCTTGGCCGCGACGAGCGCGACGGCCTCGTCGATCACGTCGGGCAGCGGGGCGCGCAGGGCGTGCTCGCCGAGCGCCGCGACGGCCGACTGCTGCTCCAGGCGCAGCTCGAGCTGGCGCTCGAGCTCGCGGCGGCGGCTGATGTCGCGCAGGTAGCCGGCGAAGACGGGCGGCTCGCCCTCGACCCGGGTGATCGTGAGCTCGACGGGCAGCTCGGTGCCGTCGGCGCGGCAGGCGGTCAGCTCGATGCGGCGGCCGAGGATGCGGGGGTCGCCGCCCGCGAGGTAGCGGGCGAGGCCGCGGGCGTGCGCCTCGCGCAGCGGCTCGGGCACGATCAGCTCGCCCAGCGGGCGGCCGATGGCCTCCTCGCGGCGGTAGCCGAAGGTCTCCTCGGCGGCGCTGTTCCAGCCGACGACCTCGCCGCGCGCGTCCATCGTGACGATGCAGTCGAGCGCGGCGTCGAGCAGCCGGTCGATCCCGGCGGCGGCGCCGGGAATGCCGGAGACGGTTTGGAGGGTCGATTGGTGCATCGCGCTCACCGTCGGTGATCGGCGGCGCGCGAAGGTGCTTGAGCGGTTGGTCTGTTGTACGCCGGCGATCAGTTGACCGACGGCAGCGCGTCGTCCGGCAGGGCCGGGTGCGCGACCGTCGGCGCTCCGGCGCTCTCGGCCGTCCGCCGGGCGAAGGGCTCGAGGCCATCGATCGCGCGGGCGATCGCCCAGGCGTGGTTCCAGCGGAACGCGGGGCGCAGCACCGGCGTCAGCGTGCGCAGCAGCGGGCGGTCGGCGTAGACGCGCCAGTCGAAGCGCACGTGGGTGCCGGTCGGCGTGGGCGTCAGCGTCCAGGTCCCGCGGCCGCGCAGGTCGCCGTCGACGTCGCCCTCGACGACGTGCGGGGGCTCGAGGCGCGTGATCCGCGAGCGCGTGTGCAGGTGGTAGGGCAGGCGGCCCTTGAAGTGCTGGCGCGACTCCTTGCCCAGCGCGGGCGGGCCCTCCGCCTCCACGTCGATGTACACGGGCGTCCACCACGACGGGTAGGTGCGCGCGTCGGCGAGCGCGGCGAAGACCGCGTGCGGCGGTGCGGCGACGTCCCACTCGTCGACGAACAGGTACTCGTTGCCGCTCGCCGCGGCGGCGCGGGCGCGGACCGTCCCGGCGACGCGGGCGCCGGCGAGGATCGCGCTCGCCGCCGCGCGCTGGACCGCCACCGGCGGCTTCGCCGCGTGCCCCTCGTCGCCGAAGTCGCGGACGAGCTCGGCCGCGGCGGTCGGGCGCGGCCAGCCGCCGCGCAGCAGTCGCCCGTCGCGCGAGAACGCGGCGAGGCGCTCGAGGAACGCCTCCGTGCGCCCGGCGGGGGTGACCGTGATGCGGACCGTCCCGTCGCCCGCGCCGGAGGGGCGCTGGATGTGGGCGGCGCCCGGCGGGACCTCGAGCGTGTCGCCGGGCTGAAGCACGTGGGTCCGCCCGCCGGTGACGAGCTCCATCGCGCCGTCGACCGGCTCGAAGCGCTCGGTCTGGCCGACGTGGACGTGCGGCTGGACGAGGAAGCCGCGCGGGCGGCCCATGACCTCGAACTGCGTGCGCGCGCCGCCGGTCTCGGCGGCCGTCTCGAGGAAGCGGATCTGCGCCCCGAGCTCCGGGACGCTCAGCACATCGCCCGACTTCGCCATCCTTCATCCCTCCGGTGCGGTTTCGCCGCGCCTCCCCTTGGCGCGAATCTACTCGACTGCCGAGCGTGTGCGGACGAGATGCCGCACCGGATCACCCGTACTCCGACAGAGGAACGTGAAAATGCAGAAGCGAACGCTGGGCCAGGGCCTCGAGGTGAGCGCCATGGGGCTGGGCTGCATGGGCATGTCCGAGTTCTACGGCCGCGGGGACGAGGACGAGGCGGTGCGGACGATCCACCGGGCGCTCGAGCTCGGGATCGTCTTCCTCGACACGGCCGACATGTACGGCCCGTTCACGAACGAGAAGCTCGTCGGCCGGGCGGTGGCCGACCGGCGCGACGGGGTCGTGATCGCGACGAAGTTCGGCAACGTCCGCGGCGAGAACGGCGAGCGGCTGGGGATCGACGGCAGCCCCGACTACGTGCGCAAGGCCTGCGACGCCTCGCTGCAGCGCCTCGGCGTCGACCACATCGACCTCTACTACCAGCACCGCGTCGACCAGACGGTGCCGATCGAGGAGACCGTCGGCGCGATGGCCGAGCTCGTCGGCCAGGGCAAGGTCAGGCACCTCGGGCTGTCGGAGGCCTCGCCGCAGACGATCCGCCGCGCCCACGCGGTGCACCCGATCACGGCCCTGCAGACCGAGTACTCGCTGTGGACCCGCGACCCGGAGGACGAGATCCTCGCCACCGTCCGCGAGCTCGGCATCGGGTTCGTCGCCTACAGCCCGCTCGGCCGCGGGTTCCTCACCGGCCGGTTCCGCTCGCCCGACGACTTCGACGAGGGCGACTTCCGCACGAACCACCCGCGCTTCCAGGGCGAGAACTTCCAGCGCAACCTCGACCTCGTCGAGCGGGTCCGCGAGATCGCGGACGAGAAGGGCTGCACCCCGGGCCAGCTCGCGCTCGCGTGGGTGATGCGCCAGGGCGAGGACGTCGTCCCGATCCCGGGCACGAAGCGCGTCGCCTACCTCGAGGAGAACGCCGCGGCGGCCGACGTCGAGCTGACCGACGACGACCTCGCGCGCCTCGCCGAGGCCGCGCCGGCCGGCGCGGCGGCGGGCGAGCGCTACGCGGACATGTCCTCGATCGACACCTGAGGCCGGACCCGGGCGCCCCGGGCGCGCGGCTCAGACCTGGCCGAACCCGCTGAGCTGCGGGCGCTCGACGTCGTCGGGCAGGCGGCCCTCCTCGTCGAGCTTGTCGAGGTGGGCCGCCAGCGTGACGGTCGCCGCGCCGCGCAGCGCGGCGGGCGCGTCGGCCCAGACGCGGTCGAGCAGCTCGTCGGTCGTCCGGAGGCCGGCGGCGAGCGCGCGCTCGAGCTTGCGCTCGCGGTCGCGGCGGTGGGCGAGGTACTCGTCGAGCTTGGCGTCCGCGTCGAGGACGAGGGGGCCGTGGCCGGGGCAGAGGATCTCGAGCCCCATCGTCCGCAGGCGCTCGAGGGCGGCGAGGTAGCCGCGCAGCGAACCGGGGTCGGGGGCGACGAAGACGCTGCCCTCGCCGAGGACCGCGTCACCGGTGAAGCACGCCGTGCCCGCCACGAACGCGAGGTGGTCGGGCGCGTGGCCGGGGGTCGCGACGACGGTCAGCGGCCCGAACGTGTCGCCGTCGGCGAGCCGGACGTCGGCGGCGTGGCGGGCGGCCCCGACGGGCGGCCGCGTCCCCGCCGCCGCGACGAGGTCCGCGATCCCCTCCGCGTGGTCCGGGTGGTCGTGGGTGAGCGCGATCCCCCCGATCCCCCCGCGCTCCTTCGCGTCCTCGACGATCCGCGCGCGATGGGCGGGCATGGCGGGCCCGGGGTCGACGACCCAGCACGGCTCGCGCCCGACGAGCCACGTGTTCGTGCCCGTCAGCGTGTACGGGCTCGCGTTGTCGGCGGTGATCTGCTGGATGTCGTTCGCGGCGAGCGGGTGCATCGGGGGCGTCAGCTCGGCGCCGCGAACCGGTACACCGGGCCGGACAGCGACACGACGTAGACGCGGCCGCGCGTGTCCTCGCCGAACGACACGACCTGCGAGAGCTTCGGCAGCCCGCCGAGCACGCGGCCCGAGGTCTGGCGCCCGGCGCGCAGCGTCGCGACGCGGATGCGCGAGTCGCAGTCGTCGGAGTAGACGTAGCGGCCGGCGAGGCTCGGGACCGCGGCGTCACGGACGACGTAGCCGCCCGTGATCGAGCAGAACCCGGCCGAGTGCGTGTGCTGGATGACCGGGAACACGGCGCCGGGCGCGGGCTCGTCGAAGTTGCGCCGGCGCCCCTCCCACGGCCGCCAGCCGTAGTTCACGCCGCGGGCGCGGCCACGGCGGGCGAAGTCGATCTCCTCGACCTGGTCCTGGCCGACGTCGCCGATGGCGAGGTCGCCGGTGCGGCGGTCGAAGGAGAAGCGCCACGGGTTGCGCAGGCCGTAGGCGTAGATCTCGCCGCGCGCCCCCGCGCGGCCGGCGAACGGGTTCGAGGACGGGATCCGGTACGGCCGGCCGCCGGACGCGGCGGGGTCGATCCGCAGCAGCTTGCCCAGCGGTGAGGCGAGGTTCTGCGCGTTGCCCGCGCTGCCGTGCTCGTCGTTGCCCCCGCCGCCGTCGCCGGTGCCGGCGTAGAGCAGGCCGATCGGGGCCGAACAGCAGCAGCCCGCCGTTGTGGTTGGCCTCGAGGTTGGGCATCGTCAGGACGACGCGCGCGCTCGACGGGTCGGCCCGGTCGGCGGTCGTGCGGCGGTACTCGACGATCCGGTTGTCCGCCGCGCCGGAGGCCGTGTAGTAGACGTAGAAGCGCCCGCTCTGCTGGTAGTCGGGCGGGAACGCGACCGACAGCAGGCCCTGCTCGCCGCCGTACTCGACGCTCCCGCGGATGTCGAGGAACGGCTGCGCCAGCGTCCGGCCGCCGCGCACGACCATGATCCGCCCGGGCTGCTCGACGACCATCAGGCGCCGGGTGTCGCCCGGCGGCTGCGTCACGTAGACGGGGTTCGAGAACGACCCCACCTTCACGAGGCGCACGCCGCGCTTGGCCTGCGCGGTCGTCGCGGTCGAGTCCGACGTCGACGACGAGGCCGCGTCGGCCGACGAGGGGGCGGCGGTGGAGGACGCACCGTCGCCGGAGTCCGAGCCGCACCCCGCGAGCGCGACGCCGACGACGAGGGCGACAGCGGCGAGGCGGCCGGTCATGGCCGGACAGGATGCCATGCGGCGTGGCGGGCGGCGCCACGCGGGGCGGGCCGAGCGTCCCGGAGTGTGCGCGAGCCGTGGCCGGGCGCCAGCGCCGGCGAACGGAAGCGGCGAGGGAGGGCGAGCGGAGTGCCCGGCGCTCCACCGCAGCCCGCAGCCGACCGCCGACGCCGGCTCCCCTCCCCTTACTGCGTCGGTTCACCAGCCCGAGGCCCACGCGTACGCCGGCGCAAGGCTCCACAGCGCAGCGAGGCGGGAGGCCGCCGCGCCTACGCCGCCCGCGGCACGTACCGGACCGCCACCGCGCGGTCGACCTCCGCGGTGATCTCCCAGTCCGACCGCGCGCGGGGGCCGCGGAACAGCCGGTCGACGACGGCCGTCGGGCCGGGCAGCCCGTCGCCGTCGGATTGCGACGCCCGCGCGTCGTGGAACAGCACGCTGCCGCCCTCGACGACGAACGGATGCCACAGGTCCCAGTCCTTCACGACGCCGACCTCGCTGTGGTCGCCGTCGATGAACACGAGGTCGACCGGCAGGGACCAGCGTTCGGCGACGCTCGCGCTGAAGTCGACGTGCCAGTGCACCGACGGCCCCTGTGACCCGCGCGCCGCCCGCGCGACGGCGCGGCGGGTGGCCCACTCGGTCGCGGCCGCGCCCTCCCGCAGCGCGCTCGGGTGATGGCCGTACGGATCGACGAGGTGCAGTTCGGCGCCCGGATCGAGCACGTCGCACAGGACGACGGCCGACGACCCCTCGAAGACGCCGATCTCGACGACCCGGCGGCGCCCGCGCGCGAGATCGGCGAGGAGCGCCGCCTCGCCGGCGGAGTGCATGACCCGCGGCGGGATCACGCCCGTGCCCACCGCGAGCGCGCGCAGCCGCGGGTCGTCGCGGACGCGGGCGGGGGTCGAGCCGGCGGATGGCCTTCGGCAGCGGCACCTACGCCCCCACGATCCGGCCGCGCACCTCGGCGAGCGCGACCGCGGCATCGCCGGAGCCCGAGTCGGCGCCCGCCAGCCCGCGCAGGACGACCTCGTCGCCGTCCTCGAGGAACGTGCGCTCGCGCCCGCCCGCCCGGAAGGGCTCGGCGCCGTTCCACGACAGCTCCAGAAGGCTGCCGCGCTCGGCGCGCTCCGGCCCCGAGATCGTCCCTGAGCCGAGCAGGTCGCCGGTGCGCATCGCCGCTCCGTTGACGGTCAGGTGGGCGATCTGCTGGGCGACGCTCCAGTACAGGTGGCGGGCGTTGGTCTGCGTCACCCGCTCGCCGTTCAGCTCGACCTCGAGCGCGATGTCGAGCGCCCACGGCTCCTCGCGCAGGTAGGCGGCCGGCGCCGGTTCCTGCGGCTCGAACGGCGCGGCGCGGAACGGGGCGAGCGCCGCCATCGGCGTGACCCACGGGGAGATCGACGTCGCGAAGGACTTGCCGAGGAACGGCCCGAGCGGCTGGGACTCGAACGCCTGCAGGTCGCGGGCGCTCCAGTCGTTGAGCAGCACGACGCCGAAGACGTGCTCGAGCGCGCGGTCGACGGCGACCGGCTCGCCCATCGCGCTCGGCGTCCCGACGACGAACCCCAGCTCGAGCTCGACGTCGAGCTTGGCGCTCGGCCCGAACACGGGCGGCGCCTCGCGGTCCGGGCGGCTCTGGCCGCGCGGGCGGCGGACCGGCGTTCCGCCCGGGACGACCGTCGCCGAGCGGCCGTGGTAGCCGATCGGCATGTGGCGCCAGTTCGGCGGCAGCGGCTCGCCGCCCGGGCGGAAGATCCGGCCGGAGTTCGCGGCGTGGTGGATCGAGGACCAGAAGTCGACGTAGTCGGCGACCGCGAACGGCAGCGTCATCTGCACCTCGTCGAGTGCGACGAGGGCCGGTTCGGCGTCGACGCCGGACAGCAGCCGCGCGACGCGCGCGCGGGTCGCGGCCCACGCCTCCGGGCCGGCGGCCATGAACGCGGTGAGCGAGGGCTGGGCGAAGACGCCGCCGGGGTCGTCGATCAGGCCCTCGGACGCGAGGGCCGCGAGGTCGAGCACGGCATCGCCGAAGCGCACGCCGACCCGCGGCGCGTCGCCGGCGCGGTGGAAGACCCCGTACGGGAGGTTGGCCAGGCCGAAGCCCGCGGCGCTCATCGCGCGGGATGGTGCCACGGACGACGAGCGGGCGGCCGTCGGGCCGCCCGCTCGGGACTGCTGGGGGGTCCGGCGAGGCCGGGCTCAGTGCCCGCTGTTGTCGTCCTTGGCCTTGTCGTCCTTGTCGCCGGCGTTGCCGTGGCCGCTGTTGTCGGCCTTGTCCTTGGCCTTGTCCTTGGCCTTGTCGCCGTGGCCGTGGCCACCGTGGCCGGCGGCCTTGCGCGCCAGACCGGTGACGGTGAACTCCTTGGCGGTCTCGGCGCCGGCGAAGTTCGCATTCACGACGAGCAGGAGGTTCTTCGCCCGGGCGATCGTCGACGGGCCGGCGAAGCTGTCGTCGGTGATCTCCTTGACGACCTCGCCCTCCGTGCGGTGGTGGCGGAGCTTCACGACGTCGACGACGCCGTTCGAGCCCTTGGCCGGCGGCTCCTCGCCGTTCGTCCCGCGCACGACGAGCAGCCGGCCGCGGTCGAGCAGCAGGCCGTCACCGCCGGTGAGCGGGCCGCCGTCGACCTCGATCTCCTCGATCTTGCGGTCCGTCACGGAGTCGCCGAAGGTGATCCGGTACAGCTTGCCGGTGTTCGACTGGACCACGATCAGCTCGTGGTTGTTCTTCGCCACGATGCCGTTGAGGTTGAACACGCCGGGCGTCGTGATCGACCGTGATCTCGGGCGCGACGTTGATCGTCTCGACCGGGCCGGTGCCGGCCGCCACACTCGCGGCGGAGACCTTGTAGATCGCCGGCTTGAAGGAGTCGGTGGCGTAGACGTCGCCGTCCGGCGTCAGGTCGAGGTCGTTGATGAACCCGCCGCCCGTCTCGAAGACGACCGGCGCCTTCGTCGGGTCGGCGAGGTCGTAGATCCGGATCTCGCCCGTGCTCGCGCCGGACACGTACAGCAGGCCGTCGCGGACCTTCATGCCGGTGGCGAGCGGCGCGGTGCCGGGCTCGCCGCCCGGGATGAACGGCTGGAGCTTGTCGCTGTCGAGCGTGCCGACGAAGATCGCGCCCGTCCCGGTGCGTGAGACGAAGAACCGGCCGCTCTTCTTGTCGAACGCGACGCCCTCGGGCGGGCCGTCCTCCGCGCCCATCGTGAAGATCGTGGTGGCGAAGGCGCCGTGGCCGTGATCGTTGCCGCCGCCGTCATGCGCGAAGGCGACGGAACCGCCTGTCAGCGCGCCGACGGCGACCAGAACCGCGATCGCCCGCAAAGCCTGCCTCATAGGTGTTGACCCCTTGTCGGTGGATGCTTGCATCGGCAAAGACCGTTATGTCCCGCTGATGTCACGGTGCGAGGATGTAGGCGGACACCGGGCCGCTCGGATCGATGCCGCGAGGGCGTACGACCGGGCCGCCTACGGGCATCTTCGATACCCCTTATCAGCATCTGACGAGCTGCCTCCTACGCTGGGTACACCTGTGGAGAACCGGACGATGACCCATCCCCGCCGACACGCGGACGAGGCGGTGGCGTGAAGGGCCCGAAGCACCTCTGGACCGGCGACTGGCGCGCGACCCGCGACGACCAGCCGCCCACGGTCCCGCCGCTCCGAGACCTGCCCGCACCTGCTCCCGAGCCCGCACCGCCGCGCAGCCGCCGCGGCGCCCTGCTGTTCGGGGCCGGGATGGCGACCGTCCTGCTGCTCGTCGCCGCCTTCGCCGCCGGCAGCCTGCTCACCGACGACAAGCCGGCGCCCCGCAAGCGGGCGCAGCCGGCGGCCCCGCGCACCCCGATCGGCACGATCTACGCCTCGGCCAGCCCGGCCGTCGTGTCCGTCCGCACCCGCGGCGCGACCGGCACCGGCTTCCTCTTCGACCGCGACGGGACGCTCGTCACCAACGCGCACGTCGTCGGGCGCTCGCGCCAGGTCGCCGTGCGCTTCGGGCCCAACGGCCACAGCATCGACGCCTCCGTCCTGGGCACCGACCCGTCCTCGGACCTCGCCGTGCTGAAGATCTCGACCTCCGACACGCCGAACGTCGACCCGCTCGCGCTCGCGGACTCGAGCCGCGTGAAGGTCGGCGACACGGCGGTCGCGATCGGCAACCCGTTCGGCCTCGACCGCACCGCGACCGCGGGCATCGTCTCCGGCCTCGGGCGCCACATCCGCGCCCCCAACGGCGTCGAGATCGACCAGGTCATCCAGACGGACGCCCCGATCAACCCCGGCAACTCCGGCGGCCCGCTGCTCGACACCCGCGCGCGCGTGATCGGCGTCAACTCGCAGATCGCGACGGCGGGCCAGACCGGCAACGGCAACGTCGGCATCGGCTTCGCGGTCCCGTCGAACACCGTCCGCGAGGTCGTCCCGCGCCTGAAGCAGGGCCAGACGATCGAGCGCCCGTACCTCGGCGCGGTCACCGGCCGGGCCTCGCCGACGCAGCAGGACGGCGCGATCGTCCGGTCCGTGCGCTCCGGTGGGCCGAGCGCGCGCGCCGGCATCCAGGTCGGCGACGTCATCGTCGGCATCAACGGCCGCCGCGTCGACGACCCGGTCGACGTCTCGGCCGCGATCCGCGGCCAGGCGCCCGGCGACGTCGTCACGGTCCAGGTCCAGCGCGACGGCCAGCCCGTCACGCTCGACGTCGAGCTCGGCAAGCGACCGCATCAGGGGCCGTGACGGCGCGTCATTGCTCGGCCGCGGCGTTTGGCGACCTCCGGCGGGAGCGCTCGCGATGACAGCGCGCCATTGCTCGACCGTGGCCTGTGGCGACCTCCGGCGGGAGCGCTCGCGATGAGCTTCGGCGCCCCGCTCGTCCTCGCGGCGCTCGTCCTCGTCCCGGTGGCGATCGTGCTCTACGTGCGCCAGCAGCGCCACCGGCGCCGCGGCCGCGACGGCCTTCGCGTCGCCCGCGATGCTCGCGTCGGTCGCCCCGCGCCGCCCCGGCTGGCGCCGGCACGCGCCGATGCTCGCGTTCCTGCTCGCGCTGATCGTGCTGGTCGTCGCCGCGGCGAAGCCGCAGAAGACGGTCGCCGTGCCGGTCGAGCGCGCCGCGATCATGCTCGCGACCGACGTGTCCGGCTCGATGGAGGCGACCGACGTCAAGCCCTCGCGGCTCGTCGCCGCCCGGCGCGCGGCGAAGAACTTCGTCAACGGCGTGCCGCGCGGCGTGAACATCGGGATCATGGCCTTCAACGGCCGGCCGCGCGTGCTGCAGAGCCCGACGCCCGAGCGGGCGGACATCGAGACCGCGCTCAACCGCCTGACGCCCAGCGGCGGCACCGCGACCGGGGACGCGATCAGCTCGGCCCTGCGCGTGCTGCGCCAGCCCACCGGCATCAACAAGAAGATCCCGCCGAGCGCGATCGTCCTGCTGTCCGACGGCGCCTCGACGAAGGGCAAGAACCCGATCGCCGCCGCGCAGGAGGCCAAGCGCGCGAAGATCCCCGTCTACACGGTCGCGCTCGGCACGCCCGCCGGCACGATCACGGTCCCGCGGCCCGGCGGCCAGGGCGGAAACGAGACGCGGCGCGTCCCGCCCGACCCCGACAGCCTCGGGCAGATCGCCCGGGCCTCGGGCGGCCAGACCTTCACCGCCGACAACGCGAGCGAGCTCAAGCGCGTCTACCAGCGCCTCGGCTCGCAGCTCGGCACCGAGCGGCGCAAGCGCCAGCTGACCTCGAGCTTCGCCGGCGGCGCGCTCGTGCTCCTGCTGGTCGGCGCCGGGATGTCGCTGGCGTGGTTCGGGCGGCTGGTGTGAACTTCGAGAACGACAAGGGAGCAGGATGAGTCAGTTCGACGACGTGCCGGGCGGCCGGACGGGCGCCAGGGCCGAACAACAGGCCCGCTTCGACGAGGCGCGTGACGCGCTCGAGGCGGCCCTGCACGAGATCAAGCGCGTCATCGTCGGCCAGGACGCGATGCTCGAGCGCCTGCTCGTCGCCCTCCTCGCCGGCGGCCACGTGCTCCTCGAGGGCGTCCCGGGCCTCGCGAAGACGCTGACGGTCAAGACGCTCGCCCAGGTCCTCGGCGGCACGTTCCGGCGCATCCAGTTCACGCCGGACCTCGTCCCGTCCGACCTCGTCGGCACCCGGGTCTACCGCCCCGACACGGGCCGCTTCGACATCGAGCTCGGCCCGGTCTTCGGCAACTTCCTGCTCGCGGACGAGATCAACCGCGCGCCCGCGAAGGTCCAGTCGGCGCTGCTGGAGGTCATGCAGGAGCACCAGGTCACGATCGGCGGCGAGACCTTCAAGGTCCCGCAGCCCTTCCTCGTCATGGCGACCCAGAACCCGATCGAGTCGGAGGGCACCTACCCGCTCCCCGAGGCCCAGGTCGACCGCTTCCTGTTCAAGGTCGTCGTCGACTATCCGACGTTCGGCGAGGAGGCCGCGGTCGTCGGGCGCAGCCTCACGGAGACGGCCGAGGTGCGCGAGCTGCTCTCCCTGGACGACCTCGAGCGCTACGCGGCCGCCGCGAGCGGGATCCTCGTCGACCGCGACGTCATCTCCTACGCCGTCCAGCTCGCCGACGCGACGCGCAACCCGTCGCGCTACGGCCTCGAGGACCTCGAGACGCTCGTCGACTACGGGGCCAGCCCGCGCGGGCCGATCAGCGTCATCCACGCCGCGCGATCGCTCGCGCTGCTGCGCGGCCGCGGGCACGTGATCGCCTCGGACGTGCGCGACCTCGCGCCCGACGTCCTGCGCCACCGCCTCGTGCTGTCCTACGACGCGCTGAGCGAGAACATCACCGCCGACGACGTCCTCGACCGCGTCCTCGCGGCCGTCGAGGTCCCGCCGTCGGACCACCTCCGTCGCCGGGCCGCGTGACGAAGCTCGCCGATCTCCGCGTACCGGACGGCCGGCAGGGGCCCGGGCCGATGCCGAACGCGCTCGTCGAGGCGCTCGACCTGCCCGTGGCGCGCCGCGCCGCCGGGCAGCTCCCGGGCGACCGGCGGGCGGCGGGCGTCGGCGTGGGCACCGAGCTCGCCCAGCTGCGCGCCTACCAGGTCGGCGACGACGTCCGCCAGATCGACGCGGCCGCGACGGCCCGCACCGGCGTCCCGCACGTCCGCGTGCACGTCCCCGAGCGGACGCTGACGACGTGGATCGTCGTCGACGTGTCGCCGTCGATGGCGTTCGGCACGGCCGACCGGCTGAAGTCCGACGTGGCGGAGGGCGTGGCGCAGGTCATCGGCCGCCTCGCCGTCCGCCGCGCCGGGCGCATCGCGCTGCTCACGTTCGGCTCGGGCCGGATGCGCCTGATCCCGCCGCGCGGCAGCCGGCCGGCGCTGATCGGCCTGCGCCGGACGCTCGCCGAGGGCGTCGGCCCCGACGGCCAGAGCGAGCCGCAGGCGCTGTCGCTCGCCCTCGGGCGCGTCGGGCGCATCGCGCTGCAGCCGGGCTTCGTCGTCGTGATCTCCGACTTCCGCGGCCAGCACGACTGGGCGACGATGATGGGCGCGCTCGCGATGCGCCACTCCGTCCTCGCCGTCGAGGTCCGCGACCCGCGCGAGGCCGAGCTGCCCGCCGTCGGCCGGCTCGCCCTGATCGACCCCGAGACGGGCCAGCGCGTCGAGGTCGACTCGAACCACCGCGCCCTCCGCCAGCGCTTCGCCGAGGCCGAGCGGCGCGACCGCGCGCACCTCGCGAGCGAGCTGCGCCGCCTGCGCGTCGATCACGCCATCCTCTCGACGGCGGGCGACTGGCTGTTCGAGCTCGGGCGGACCCTCCGATGACGCTCCTCACCCCCTTCGCGATCACGTTCGAGTCGCCGATCGCGCTGCTCGGGCTCGCGCTGATCCCGCTCGTCCTGCTCATCCAGCGCGCCTTCCGCCGCCGCGCGCAGAAGTACGCCGTCCGCTACACGGGCGTCGCGACGCTGAGCGCCGTGCTCGGCCCGACGCCGTTCTGGCGCCGCCACCTGCCGGCGCTGCTCGCCCTCCTGGCGATGGCCAGCCTCGTCCTCGCGCTCGGCAAGCCGAACCGCACCGTCGCCGTCCCCGCCGAGCAGGCCTCGGTCGTGCTCGTGACCGACCACTCGCGCTCGATGATGGCCACCGACGTCGCACCGACCCGCCTCGAGGCGGCGCGCTCGGCGGCGCTGCGGTTCCTCGCGAAGGTGCCGGGCCCCGTGCGCGTCGGCGCCGTCGCCTACTCCGACGCGCCCGACGCCGTCCAGGCGCCGACGACGCGCCGCGACGACGTGCGCCGGATCGTCAACGGCCTGATCGCCGACGGCTCGACCGCGACCGGCGACGCGCTCGCCGCCGCGCTCGAGGGCATCTCGCGCGACCGCAAGAACGGCCGCCGCCCGCCCGCGGCGATCGTGCTGCTCTCCGACGGCAAGACGACGACCGGGCGCGACCCGCTCCAGGTCGCGCGCCAGGCCGGCCGGGCGAAGGTCCCGATCTTCACGGTCGCCCTCGGGACGCCGGGCGCCACGATCCCGAACCCGTACCCGTACGCCTCGCCGCTGCCCGTCCCGCCCGACCCCCAGACCCTGAAGCGGATCGCGCAGGAGTCCAAGGGCCGCTCGTACACCGTCGAGGACGCGGGCGAGCTGTCGAGCATCTACCAGCGGCTCGGCTCGAGCATCGGGACGAAGACCCGCCAGCAGGAGATCACCGCGGTGTTCGCCGTGGGCGGCCTGCTGCTCCTCGCCGCCGCGGCCGCGGCGTCCATGCGCTGGTCGGGCCGGCTGCCCTAGCCGCCGCCGACCCGCTAGAACCTGGGCGGTGAGCGGCGACGCCACCCCGCCCGGCGGCGAGCTGACCCTCGACCGCCTGCCCGACCCGCTCGACCCCGTCGAGGTCGTGCGGCTCGACGGGCTGCGCTTCGACGTCACCGGCGTCCGCGACCCGCACCGCCACGACTACCACGAGCTGTTGTGGCTGAAGGACGGCCGCGGGGAGCACCTCCTCGACGGCCGCCCGCTGGCCGTGACGCCGCGCAGCCTCACGCTCATCGGCCGCGGCCAGGTGCACGTCTTCCGCGAGGCCCATGGCGTCGTCGGCGCCGCCGTGCGCTTCGGCGACGCGGCGCTCCTGGGCGGTGCCGCCCAGCGGGCGACGCCCGGCTGGATGCTCGCGGGCCGCGGGGGGCTGACGGTCGAGGTGCCCGAGAGCGAGGTCGAGCGCCTCGACGGGATCATCGCCGCCCTCGCGGCCGAGACCGTCCGCCCGCCGGACGCGCGCAGCGCCGAGCTCGAGCGCCACCTGCTCTCCGTGCTCCTGCTGTGGACCGAACGCTGGAACGAGGCGACCCGCACCGAGCGCCGCGACGCCGACGACGCCGAGGTCCACCTGCACGCGCGCTTCGCCGAGCGCCTCGAGGCCGACTACCCGCGCCACCACGACGCCGGCCACTACGCCGACGCGCTCGGCGTCCCCGCGGCGGCGCTCTCGCGCGCGCTGAACCACGTGACCGGCCGCTCGACGAAGGAGCTCGTCACCGACCGCGTGATGCTCGAGGCCGCGCGCCTGCTGCGCTTCACCGACCTGACCGTCCAGGAGGTCGGCCACCGGGCCGGCTTCCGCGACCCGCTGTACTTCTCACGCGCGTTCAAGCGCCATCAGGGCGAGGCGCCGCAGACGTACCGCGCGCGCGTCCAGGGGAAGTCCATGGATCGGTGAGCTTGTGCCATTCGGACCCGCCGCCCCGCGCACGATCCTGTGGACATGACCTCGACGCACACCGCCACCGCCCCGCAGGCGGCTCCGACCGACCGCCTCCCCGACACGGCGCGCCTCGGCGCCGTCCACCTCACCGTCACCGACCTCGACCGGTCGGTCGCCTTCTACCAGGACGCGATCGGCCTGCGTCTGCACCGCCGCGAGGACCCCGTCGCCGCCATGGGCGCGGGCGGCGAGGACCTGCTCGTCCTCGTCGAGGAGCAGACCGCGCGCCGCGCCGGCCGCCACGCGGGCCTCTACCACTTCGCCCTCCTCGTGCCGAGCCGGGCGGAGCTCGCGCGCTCGCTGCAGCGCCTCGCCGTCACGCGCACGCCGATCGACGGCGCCTCGGACCACGGCATCTCCGAGGCGATCTACCTCCCCGACCCCGACGGCAACGGCATCGAGCTCGCCGCCGACCGCCCGCGCGAGCAGTGGCCGCCCCTCGACACGCTGACCCGGCCCGCCCCGCTCGACCTCCACGGGCTGCTCGCCACGCTCGGCGACGCCGCGCCCGTCCGCCATGCCGACCCGGCCACGATCGTCGGCCACGTGCACCTGCACGTCAACGACATCGCCGCCGCCCGGCGCTTCTACGAGGAGGTCGTCGGCTTCGACGCGATGTCCGTGCTGCCGAACGCGATCTTCGTCTCGGTCGCGGGCTACCACCACCACCTCGCCTACAACACGTGGCGCGGCACCGGCATCCCCGGCGCGCCGCGGGACGGCGTCGTCGGCCTGCGCCACTGGACGATCCTCCTCGACGGCGCGGCGGCGGTCGCGGCCGCGCGCGAGCGCCTGGCCGCCGCGGGCGTCGCGGTCGTCGAGCGCGACGGCGGCATCCTGGTCCACGACCCGGCGGGCATCCCGGTGCTGATCGCCCCCGACGCGAGGTGAGGCGCCGGGCGGGCCGGGCGCGCGTCGTCGTCATCCTCGGCGCGCTGTCCGCGTTCGGCCCGCTGTCCATCGACATGTACCTGCCGGGGCTGCCGTCGCTCGGCGCGACGCTCGACGCCCCGGCCTGGGCGGTGCAGCTGACGCTGACCGCCTGCCTGGCCGGCCTCGCGCTCGGCCAGATCGTCGCCGGGCCGCTGAGCGACCGCTTCGGCCGCCGGCGGCCGCTGATCGCCGGCGTCGCCGCCTACGCCGCGGCCTCGCTGCTGTGCGCCCTCGCGCCGTCCGTGTTCGCGCTCGTCGTGCTCCGCCTCGTCCAGGGCGTCGCGGGCGCGGCGGGCATCGTCATCGCCCGGGCGATCGTGCGCGACATGCACTCGGGCGTCGCGGCCGCGCGGTTCTTCTCGCTGCTGATGCTCGTCAACGGCCTCGCGCCGATCCTCGCCCCGGTGATCGGCGGCCAGATCCTGCGCGTGACGACCTGGCGCGGCGTGTTCGTGGTGCTGGCGGCGATCGGTGTCGCGCTCGCGGTCGCGGCGGCCGCCGGCCTGCGCGAGACCCTCGCACCCGCGGACCGCCACCCCGGCGGCGTCGCCGAGACGCTCGGGACCTTCCGGCGGCTCCTCGGCGACCGCGACTTCGTCGGCCACGCGCTGGCCTGCGGCCTCTCGTTCGGCGCGATGTTCGCCTACATCTCGGGCTCGCCGTTCGTGCTGCAGGACATCTACGGCGCCTCGCCGCAGCTGTTCAGCGTGATGTTCGCGGCGAACGCGCTCGGGATCGTCGCGGCGAGCCAGGCCAACCGCGCGCTGCTGCGGCGGGCCGATCCGCGCGCCCTGCTGCGCGGGGCGCTCGGCGTGCAGGCGGGCGCCGGGGTGGCGCTGCTGGCGGCGGTCGCCGCGGGCGCCGGCGTGTGGCCGATCGTCGTGCTGCTGTTCGTCGTCGTGGCGAGCGTCGGGGTCGTCTTCCCGAACGCGACCGCGCTCGCGCTGGCCGACCACCCGCGCGTCGCGGGCAGCGCCTCGGGGCTGCTCGGCGTCCTGCAGTTCATCGTCGGCGCGGCGGCGGCGCCGCTCGTCGGCGTCGGCGGGACCGGAACCGCGGTCCCGATGGCGACGGTCATCGCCGCCCTCGGCGTCGGCGGCCTCGTGTGCGCGACGCTCGTCGCCGCGGACCGGGCGCCGGCACCGCGGCCGGTGCGGGTGGCGCGGTAGCGCGGCGCGGCGGGGGCTGTGGCCTCGCTGTGGCGGCGATCGTGCCGGCGCCATGCGCCGGCGCCCGCTGGTGGATGCCGGCCGGTGAACCGCGGCGGCGAGGGAGAGGGACTTGGCGCTGGTGGCGTCCAGCGCGTGCGTTCGATCGCGCGACGACTTCTCCCCGGTATTCGGGGATTTCTCGTCGCGCGCTGGATCGCCGCCTGCGCCGGTGCGAGACGAGACGCCGTGGCGCCGCAAGCGCCCCGGCGCGGTGGCCCGCCGGCGCGTCGGGGCCGATCCGCCGGCGCCGGTCCCGCGCGTCCCTCCTGCCGTCGCGAGAGCTGTCCGCAAGCGCCCGCGCGCCGCCGCGGCGGTGCACGCAGGCGCCGTGCGCGCCTCGCGGCGCCGCCGAGCGCGCGGGCCGGATTTGTCAACCCCGCTTGTCTCCGGCCCGCCGGAGGGCGGGCCCGCGCTAGGCCCTCTGGTGGGCGAAGCCCTCGCGCCGCGGGCGCAGGACGTGCATCCCGATGTGCAGCTGCGAGGCCCATCGCGAACAGCGCGAGCACGGGGTGCAGCGCGGCGAGGCCGGGCGCGTCGTCCCGCGCGCTGACGAGGCCGATCTGGATCGTGACGAGGATGAACAGCGCCGCGGACATCCCGATGTCGCGTCCGGTCCGCGGGCCCGCGATCGCGAGCAGCAGGATGAGCGCCGTCAGGGCGTGCAGGATGTTGCCGAAGGCCTTGTGCGCGTCGAAGCTCTCCGCCCCGAAGATTCCGAGGCCGGCCAGGAAGACCTGGACGATCACCAGGGCCGCCCACAGGAGGGCCAGCCAGCCGTACACCCGCGTGATCTGCGCTCGCATGGCGGCCAGGCTAGCGGGCGTCCCGGCCCGAAGCGCCTGCCGCGTCGGCGCCGAACGGCGTCGCGGTCAGGCGGCCCTCGGTCGGCGTCGCGAGCAGGCCGTTGATGAGCACGTCCATCCCGAGCTCGAAGCGCTCGTCGCCGTCGCCGAGCGTCATCGCCGGCCCGAGCGCCGCGAGCGTCGGGTACCGCTCCGCGTCGATCGCGGCGAATCGCTCCGCGAGCTGCGCGACCTCGCGCTGCTCGTGCTCGGGGTCCTGGTAGAGGGTCCGGTAGAGGCTCGTCTCGTAGGCGATCGCCGTCACGTACATCGACAGCAGGTCGCCCGCGTACGCCGCCGCCTGGTCCGAGGCGCCGCCCGCCTTCAGCAGCGAGAGCAGCGACTCCGAGATGCGCAGCGCGTTGTCGCCGGTCGGGATGCGCGCCATCGCCAGGATCGCGATGCCCGGGAAGTCCTCGGCCATCATCTTGACCATCCGCCGCCCGAGGTCCTTGAGCTGCTCGCGCCAGCGCTCCGGGTCGGTCGGCTCGGTCTCGACGGTCGCGGCGGCCGCGTCGAACAGCAGCGCGTGCAGCTCGTCGCGGTCGGCGACGTAGACGTAGAGCGACGCGGGACCGGTGTCGAGGGCCTGCGCGAGGCGGCGCATGCTCAGCGCCTCGACGCCCTCCGTGCGGGCGATGTCGAGCGCGGCCGCGACGATCGCGTCGCGGCTGAGCGCGGGCTTGGCCGGCCGCTCCCGGCGACTGCGCGGCGCCGCAGGACGGGGCATGGCGCGCAGTCTACTTGACACGAACGACGTTCGTTACGTACAGTGTTCGTGACGAACAGTGTTCGTACATCTGCCCTCCCGCCCCTCAGCCACTCCCCGACCGCGAATCGAGGAATCCCGTATGTCCGCCGTCGCCTCCGCCGTCCCCGCCCCAGCCGTCGCGCCGGAGCCCGCGCCCGCCTACCGCTGGCGCTGGGTCGTCCTGGCGATCGTGCTCGTCGCCGAGATCATGGATCTGCTCGACAGCACGGTCATCACCATCGCCGCCCCGACCGTCCGCGCCGAGCTCGGCGGCGGCACGTCCACGATGCAGTGGTGGGCCGCCGGCTACACGCTCGCCTTCGGCGTCTTCATGATCGTCGGCGGCCGCCTCGGCGACATCTTCGGCCGGCGGCGCGTCTTCATCGTCGGCATCACCGGCTTCACGCTCGCGTCGGCCGCGTGCGCGCTCGCGCCGTCGCCCGACGTCCTCATCGGCACGCGGGTCCTCCAGGGCGCGTTCGGCGCGCTGCTGATCCCGCAGGGCCTGGGCGTCATCAAGAACGTCTTCCCGCCGAAGGAGATGGGCGGCGCGTTCGCCGCGTTCGGGCCGGTCATGGGCCTCGCCGCGATCGCCGGGCCGATCCTCGCGGGCTGGCTCGTCACCGCCGACCTGCTCGGCACCGGCTGGCGGATGATCTTCCTCGTCAACGTCCCGCTCGGGCTCATCGGGCTGGCCGGCGCGGTGCGGTTCATGCCGGAGTCGAAGGCCGCCAACCCGGTGCGGCTCGACCCGCTCGGCGTCGTGCTCATCAGCACCGCCGCGCTGTGCCTGATCTACCCGCTCGTCCAGGGCCGTGAGCTCGGCTGGCCGGTCTGGACGTTCCTGCTGATGGCGGCCGGCATCGCGCTGCTGGGCGTCTTCGCGGTCGCCGAGCGCCGCTCGCACGGCTCGCCGATGATCGCCCCGAGCCTGCTGCGCAACCGCGCGTACACGTCGGGCCTGCTCGTCGGGCTCACGTTCTTCGCCGGCTTCGCGGGGCTCGTCATGGTCACGTCGCTGTTCTTCCAGCTCGGGCTGCACTTCTCGCCGGAGCACGCCGGCCTGACCCTCGTCCCGCTGTCCGTCGGCACCGCGATCACCGCGGGCGCCTCGTACGCGCTGATGCCGCGGTTCGGCCGGGCCGTCCTGCAGGGCGGGGTGCTGGTCGTCGTCGCCGGGCTGGGCGCGCTGGCGTGGACCGTCACGCACTGGGGCACCGACGTCACGAGCTGGCAGATGGCCCCGGCCAACCTGCTCGTCGGGCTCGGGCTCGGGTTCGTCTTCGGCCCGCTGTTCAACGTGATCCTCGCGGGCGTCGACGACGACGAGGTGGGCTCCGCGTCGGGCACGCTGAACGCGATCCAGCAGCTCGGCAACTCGATCGGCGTGGCCGTGCTGGCGACGCTGTTCTTCTCGCTGCTCGACCACGGGCACCCGTCGCCGTCGGCGATGAGCACGACCGTCCTCATCGCGGCGGGCCTGCTCGTCCTGACCTTCGCCCTCTCCTTCCTCCTGCCGCGCGAGGCGCGGATGGAGGAGTTCTAGCCGGCGGCCGCCTCGCCCAGCAGCCGCTCGACGAGCACGCAGTCCTTCCATGCGCCGTCGAGCCGGGCGTGGCGGCGCTGGACGCCGACGACGTCGAAGCCGGCCGCGACGTGCGCGGCGATGCTGGCGGCGTTGTCGCTGAAGATCCGCGACGTGAGCTTGTGCAGGCCGGCGGACTCCGCGGCGAGGCAGACCTCGTCCAGGAGCCGCCGGCCGACGCCGTCCCCGCGCGCGGCGCGCGCGACGTAGACGCCGTGCTCGCCGACGCCGGCGTAGGCCGGGCGGGGCGAGTACGGCGCCACCCGCGCGAAGCCGACGATGGTCCCGTCCGCCTCCGCGACCAGGCACGGCAGCGGGCCGCCGATCCAGTCCCGCGCCTCGTCCGCGTCGGCGCTCCCGGGTCTCGAACGTCGCGACGCGGTCGGCGATCCCCTCGTTGTAGATCGCCGCGATCGGGGCGGCGTCGGCGGGCACGGCGGGCCGGATGCGCGGCGGGGCCATCGGGTGATGGTGTTCCCCGCCGCGACCCCGGAGCTACGCCTGCCGGACGGCGGAGATGTCGAGGCTGAGCTTCACCTTGTCGGAGACGAGCATGTTGCCGCTGCCGAGCGCCTGGTTGAAGGTCATGCCGTAGTCGCCGCGCTTGAGCTGGCCGGTGATCTCGAGGCCGACGCGGTCGTTGCCCCACGGGTCCTGCTCGAAGCCCTGGACCTCGGCGGTCAGGGTGATCGGGTTCGTGACGCCGTGCAGCGTGAGCTCCGCGTCGATCGCGAAGGTGTCCTCGTCGACCGGGCGGATCGCGGTCGCGACGAAGGTCAGCTCCGGGTGGTTCTCGGCGTCGAAGAAGTCGGCCGAGCGCAGGTGCGCGTCGCGCTGGGGCTCGTTCGTGTCGACCGAGGCGACCTGCACGGTGCCCGACGCGGTCGCGGTCGCGAGGTCCTCGCCGATCACGAGCGTGCCCTCGAACTCCCGGAACGCGCCCTTGACGGTGGCGATGCCGAGATGCTTGACGGAGAACTCGACGTTCGAGTGGCTGGGGTCAACGCTCCAGGTGCCGGTGAGCGGGGTGGTGGTCGTCGTGATGGTGGCGGGCATCGGTACTCCTCTGCTGCTGGTGGAAGTAATTGCTTGTGCAACTACTATCGCTCACCCGGTGCCGCAGGCCAATGGAGAGACCTCGCCGATGCATGGACTTTCCGCCGGCCGCCCTGCGCCGCCGCGACGGCGCGTCGCCCGCGGCCCCGGCCGTCGCGAGGGCGACCGCGGGCTCGGCCGAGCGCGGCGCGATCGCCCCGCCGCGCACGAACGCGCGCTGGGCGACGACGCCGGCCACCAGCGCCGCGATGCCGCCGAGGACGAGGCTCGCCCGCGGGCCCGCCGCGCCCGCCAGCCAGCCGGTGACCGGGCCGCCGATCGGCGTCGAGCCGATGAAGACGACCGAGTACAGCGCCATGACCCGCCCGCGCATCTCCGGCGTGACCGTGAGCTGCAGCGCCGAGTTGATGCCCGCCGCGAAGGTCACGCTCAGCGCGCCGACAGGGACGAGCAGCAGCGCCTGCAGCGCGAAGCTCGGCGCCAGCGCCGCGAGGAGCATCGCCGTGCCGAAGCCGCCGGCCGCGACGGTCAACAGCCGCGGGCTCACCCGCCCGCGGGCGCCCGCCGTGAGCGCGCCGCACACCGAGCCGACGCCCATCGCCGCCGTCAGCGCGGCGTACGCCGCCGCGGTCCCGTGCCACGTGAACTTCGCCAGCAGCGGGAGGATGACCTGGAAGTTGAAGGACAGCGTCCCGACGACGGCCATCATCGCCAGCGGGATCCGCAGCGCCGGGGTGTCGCGGACGTAGCGCAGCGCCGAGCGCAGCTGGCCGCGCTCGCGGCTGGCCACCGGCGCCGGCACGAGCTCGTCGGGGTCCATCCCGCGCAGCGCGACGACCATCACGACGAACGTCAGCGCGTTGAGCAGGAAGCACGGCGCCACGCCGAGGAGGGCGATCACCGCGCCGGCCGCCGCCGGGCCGACGATCCGGGCGGTGTGGACGATGACGCTGTTGAGCGAGATCGCGTTGACGACGCGGTCGGCGCCGACCATCTCGACGACGAAGCTCTGGCGCGCGGGGTTGTCGAAGGCGTTGACGCAGCCGCGCGCGAAGATGAGGGCGAGCACGATCGCGGGCGTGACGGCCCCGCGCGCGGTCAGCGCCCAGAGCGCGACGGCCGGCAGGACCGCGAGCGACTGCGTGATCGTGATGAGACGGCGCTTGGGGACGCGGTCGGCGAGCAGCCCGCCCCACACGCCCGCGAGGAGCACCGGCAGGAACTGCAGGCCGGCGGCGATGCCGACGAGCGTGCCGTTGCCGGTCAGGCGCAGGATCAGCCACACCTCGGCGACGGTCTGCATCCAGTTGCCGCTGAGCGAGACGACCTGGCCGGCGAAGTAGCGCCGGTAGTTCGGGACGGCGAGCGAGCTGAAGGAGCGGCCCAGGGCGGCCGTCACCGGCGGCCGTCCTCGTCGAGCAGGCGCTCGAGGATGGCGGAGGCGCGGTCGAGCGTCGCGACCTCCTCCGGCGTGAGGGCGGCGAGGCGGCGGGCGAGGAACTGGTCCTTGCGCGAGCGCTGGCGGCGCAGCAGCGCGCGCCCGCCGGCACTCACGGAGATCAGCGACGAGCGGCGATCGGTCGGGTCCGGCGCGCGATCGATCAGGCCGAGCTCCTCGAGGCGGCCGAGGACGCGCGTCGCGGTCGGACGCTGGACGCGCTCGTGCCCGGCGAGCTCGCTCGGCGTGAGCGGCCCGTGGCGGTCGATCGCCGCGAGCGCGGAGATCTGCGACGGGCTGAGGTCGGCGCCCGCCTCCTGGCGCAGCCGGCGCGCGGTGCGCGACACGACGAGCCGCAGGTGACCGGCGACCTCGTTGACCGGTGGCGTCCGCGTAGTTAGCATTGCTAATTAGCATAGCGAACAGTCGACGACCTCCACGGTCCGCGTGCATCTCGCCGGTCCCACCTGGGAGGATCGCTCCATGTTCGACTGGGGCGCCGGCGAGTACGAGCGCACCGCGGCGGAGCTCGAGCCGGCGGCGCGCCACGTCGTCGCGCTCGCGGAGCTCGCGGCCGGGGACGCGGTCCTCGACATCGCGTGCGGGACCGGGAACGCCGCGCTGCTCGCGGCCGCCGCCGGCGCGCGGGTGAGCGGGCTCGATGCCGCGCCGCGGCTCATCGACGTCGCCCGCTCCCGGGCGGGCGGCGACGGCGTCGAGTTCGTCGTCGGTGACGCGCTCGACCTGCCGTTCGCCGACGACGCGTTCGACGTCGTGCTCTCGGTCTTCGGGATCATCTTCGCGCCCGACGCGGCCCGTGCGCTCGGCGAGGTCGCCCGGGTCCTGCGGCCGCGGGGGCGCGCGCTGCTGGCGGTCTGGATGCCGCAGGGGCCGATCCACCGGATGGTCGGCGTGCTCGCCCGCGGGGTCGCGGCCGCGGGCGGCCCGGAGCGCCCGCGCGTTCGCCTGGCACGACCCCGACGTGGTCGCCCCGGTCGCCGCGGGCGCCGGGCTGACGACGCGTGTGGAGGACGCGGGCCTCGTGATCGAGGGCGAGTCGCCCGAGGCGTACTTCGCCGCCGCCGAGCGCTTCCACCCGATGAGCGTCGCGATGCGTTCCCTGCTCGAGCGGACCGGCCGCTACCCGGACGTCCGCGAGGAGGCGCTCGCCGAGCTGCGCGCCGGCAACGAGGACCCGGGCGGCTTCCGCATCACGAGCCCGTACCGCGTGCTCTGCCTGACGCGCGCGGGCTGACGCCGCGCGGCGCTCAGCGCGCCGACGGCCGCAGCGCGACGTCCGACACCGGCCCGAGGTGGGCGAGCTTGGCCGGGTTCAGCACCGAGTGCAGCGCGGTGACCCGGCCGTCCTCGACGACGAGGTCGACGACGTTGACGATGCGGCCCTCGGCGTCGAGGCTGCGGAACCCCGGCTGGCCGTTGACGTGCACCGGCTCGAGCGTGATGCCGAGCTCCGTGGACTGGCCGTAGAAGGCGACGAGCGCCCGCGCGATCGCCGCCGCGCCGTGCATCGGCCGCGGGATCGACCGCGCCCGGCCGCCGCCGTCGCCCACGAGCACCGCGTCCCCGGCGAGCATCGCGACGAGCCCCTCGAGGTCGCCGTCGCGGGCCGCGGCGAGGAACCGCCGCGCCAGCGCGTCCCGCTCGGCCGGGTCGGCGTCGAAGCGCGGCCGTTCGTCGGCGATCCGGCGCCGCGCGCGGCTGAGGATCTGGCGGCAGTTGTCCTCGCCGCGCTCCACGATCCGCGCGATCTCGGCGAACGACAGGTCGAACGCGTCGCGCAGCACGAGCACCGCGCGCTCGACCGGGTTCAGGCGCTCGAGCAGCAGCAGGAACGCGAGCGACACGGTCTCCTCGCCCTCGACCCGCGCGGGCGCCTCGGCCTCGACGAGCGGCTCGGGCAGCCACGAGCCGACGTACGCCTCGCGACGGTGGCGGGCCGAGCGCAGGACGTCGATCGCCAGGCGCGTCGTGACCGTCGTGAGGAACGCGCGCTCGGATTCGACCGACCCGGTCGCGGCCCGGCGCAGGAACGCCTCCTGCACGACGTCCTCGGCCTCCGCGACGCTCCCGAGCATCCGGTAGGCGATGGAGAAGAGCAGTGGGCGCAACTCGTCGTCGGGCACAGCTGTCACAGCCTGACAGGCCGTCTCGTCCGAGAGGGCATGCACGTATTCATCGCTGGTGCGACCGGAGCCGTCGGCCGCACGTTGATCCCCACACTGATCGCCGAGGGCCACACGGTCACCGGCACGACCCGCTCCGGCGCGAAGGCCGAGCAGCTCCGCGACCTCGGCGCGACCCCCGTCCTCATGGACGGCCTCGACCGCGACTCCGTGATGGCCGCCGTCACCGGCGCCGCACCCGACGCGATCGTCCATCAGATGACCGCGCTGGCCGGCGACATCGACTTCCGCAACATCGACAAGGGCTTCGCCATGACGAACCGCCTGCGCAGCGAGGGCACCGAGCACCTGCTCGCCGCCGCGCAGGCCGTGGGCGCGAGTCGCTTCGTCGCCCAGTCCTTCGCGGGCTGGCCGTCCGCGCGGACCGGCGGCCCGGTGAAGACCGAGGCCGACCCGCTCGACCCCGACCCGCCGCGCGGCATCCGCGAGACGCACGCGGCCATCCGCCGCCTCGAGGAGCTCGTCACCGGCGCCGGCGGTGTCGTGCTGCGCTACGGCGGCTTCTACGGCCCCGGGACCGGGCTCGCGCCCGGCGGCGACCAGTTCGAGATGGTCCGCAAGCGCAAGTTCCCGCTCATCGGCAACGGCGCCGGGATCTGGTCCTTCGCCCACACGGAGGACGTCGCGACCGGCACGATCGCGGGCCTCGAGCGCGGGCGCGACGGCGAGATCTACAACGTGTGCGACGACGACCCGGCCCCGATCCGCGAGTGGCTGCCGCTCCTCGCACGCTCGCTCGGCGCCAAGCCGCCGCGCCGCATCCCGGCGTGGCTCGCCGCCCGCCTCGCGAGCCCGGCCGCGGTGATGATGATGACCACGGCCCACGGCGCCTCGAACGCCAAGGCGAAGGCCGAGCTCGACTGGACGCCCGCGTGGCCGTCGTGGCGCGAGGGCTTCGCCGCGCTCGAGCGCGTCCCCGTCGCGGCGTGATCAGGTGCCCGCGAGCTCGCGCAGGCGGAAGCGCTGGACCTTGCCGTTGACCGTCCGCGGCAGGTCGTCCACGAAGCGCACGACGTGCGGGTACTCGTAGCGGCGCAGGCGCGACTTGCACAGGGCGCGCAGCTCGTCGGCGAGCTCGTCGTCGGCCGGGTCGCCCTCGCGGCGGATGATGTACGCGGCGACCCGGCTGACCTCGTCGACGGTCACGCCCACGACCCCGACGCCGTCGACGAGCGGGTGCTCCATGATCGCGTTCTCCATGTCGACCGGCGAGACCCACAGCCCGCCGATCTTGAGCATGTCGTCGGCGCGGCCCTCGTAGACGTAGACGCCGTCCTCGGTGCGGCGGTAGCGGTCGCCGGTCGTGAACCAGTCGCCCTTCATCGCGGCCTTCGTCTTCTCGTGCTGGTGCCAGTAGAACGCGGCGCAGCTGTCGCCGCGGACCTCGAGGCCGCCGACCGCCGGGCCGTCCAGGGCGGCCCCGTCCTCGTCGACGATCCGCAGCTCGTAGCCCGGCACCGGGCGGCCCGTGCTCCCGCGCACGACGGCGCCCGGCACGTTCGAGCAGAAGATGTGGAGCATCTCGGTCGAGCCGATCCCGTCGACGATCTCGAGGCCGAAGCGCGCCGCGAAGCGGTCGAAGACCACGGGTGAGAGCGCCTCGGCGGCCGACACGCACATCCGCACCGAGGTGAACGCGTCCTCGGCCCCGGGCGCGCGGACGAGGGCGCCGTACAGGGCCGGGACGGAGAAGAAGACCGTCGGGCGGTGCTCGCGCAGGACGGAGAGCAGCGTGTCCGGCTTCGGCGGGCCGGCGCTGAGCACCGCGGTCGCCCCGAAGTGCAGCGGGAAGGACAGCCCGTTGCCCAGGCCGTAGGCGTGCTGCAGCTTCGTCGTCGAGAACAGGACGTCGTCCTCGCGGATGCCGAGCACCTGCCGGGCGTAGGTCTCGCAGGTGATCTCGATGTCGTGGTGCAGGTGCACGACGCCCTTCGGCCGCCCGGTCGAGCCCGAGCTGTAGAGCCAGAAGGCCATGTCGTCGCGGTGGGTCGGCGCGGGGGCGAGCTCGTCGCTCTGGCCGTCGAGCTCGGCCTCGAGCTCGAGCGCGCCGTCGGCCGGGCCGCGGGCGGACACGAACGTGAGGTCGCGGCCGTCGAGCACCTCGCGGAGCATCGGCATGCAGCCCGCGTCGCCGACCACCACGCGCGCGTAGCTGTCGTCGACGAAGTGGCGGAAGTTGTCGGCCTTGTCGAGCGTGCTGACCGGCACCGGGACGGCGCCGAGGCGCATCGCGCCGAGGAACACCGTCGGGAAGGCGGTCGTGTCGTCGAGGACGAGCAGGACGCGCTCCTCGCGCGCGACGCCGAGCGCGCGCAGCAGGTTGCCCGCGCGCGAGGCGCGAGCGAGCAGCTCGCCGTAGGTCAGGCTGCGGTCGACGGCGTGGACGGCCGCCTTGCCCGCCCGGCCGCGGTCGATGTTGCGGTCGAGCAGGACGCTCGCGTTGAAGCGCTCCGGCGCGGCGACGACGTTGACGGCCGACATGCTCCCTCCCGGCGGACGTGGGCTGGGCCAACCGTACCGTCGGCCCACGGGCCGGATCCAGGGTCAGTCGGGTGAGCGCATGCGCGACACGAGCGACGACGGCCGCCAGGCGGAGTCCGCGTCGGCCAGCCGCTGCTCGACGGCGTAGGCGGCGCGCGACGCGCGCGGCTCCGGCGCCAGCCCGGGCGGGATCGGCGCGCCGTGCCGGCGCGCGACGGCCTCGAGCCGCCGGGCGGGCACGGCCTCGACGTCGAGCATCGCCGCGAGCTCGGTGATCCGCCGCGGCTTCGTCCCGCTCCACGGCGGCAGCGCGAGGGCGAGCACCATCCCCCGCTCGGCGCGCATGCCGAACGGGTGCAGCTCGATGTCGCCCCACAGCGCGACCGCGCCGGCGACCAGATGCCGGGTCGCCGCCCAGCTCAGCGTCGGGCACGGCTCGTACCAGGCGTGGAGGCCGCACGAGCAGTCGGGCGCCGGGGCCGGCTCGGTCGTGGTCGGCGCGCTCGGCGCGGCAGGTGGCGGTGTGCACGCCGCGCTGCCAGCGCTCCTCGACATAGGGCGAGTACAGGGCGTCGTCGTCGCCCAGGCGCCACAGGCGGTAGCCGATGACCGGCTGGACGAGGTCCGGAGCGGGCATCTCGCCCGGCCGGCCGGCGGTCATGGCGTGGGGGCGGGCTCGCGGGCCGGCGCGGGTTCGCGGTCGGGCGCCGGCGGCGCCGGCTCCTCCCGCGGCGGTGTGACCGGCACCTCGACGGGCTCGACCGTGATCCGGCGGGATGGCCCGGGCAGCGAACCGCGCGCCGGGCTCGGGGACTGCACCTGCATGAGTTCGACCTCCGTGGCGACTGGCCCCGGGGTTCCCGCTCAGGCGCTCCGTCAGACCTGAATTCTTCGATTCAGTTCCAGTCCATCGCGCCCCGCACCGCCCAGTAGGCGTCGCTGCCCTCCTCGAGCGCGTCGAGCGCCGCCAGCGCGTCCGCGTCGAGGTCGAGATCGGCCGCGGCGAGGTTCGACGCCAGCGACCCCAGGGTCGCCGCGCCGCTGAGCACGACGTCCACGAACGGCTGGGCCAGCACGGCGGCGAGCGCGACCGCGTCCGGCGCCGCCCCGAGGCGGTCGGCGACGGCGGCGAGCTCCGCCGCGGAGCCGCGGGTGGCGAGGCGTCCGTTGGCCAGCGCCTCCTTGACGATCACGCCCATCCCGGCGTCGTGGGCGCGGGCGAGCGCGGCGCCCGCGGCCCGCTCGTGGAGGTTCCAGGTGACCTGCGCGGTGTCGAAGAGGTCGAGCGCGATCGCGGCGTCGAGGGTCTCGGCCTGCGTCGTGCCGCTCGTGCTCAGCCCCAGCGCGACGCCGGTCTCCCGCAGCTCGGCCAGCGCGGCGAGCACCGCGTCGTTCTCGAGCACGCCGCTGTCGGGCGTGGCCGAGTGGATCTGGTAGAGCGCGAGCCGGTCGCCGAGGTTCGCGCGCGTCTCCTCGAGCTGGCGGCGGAAGGTGTCGACGTCGTGGTGCTTGACCTCCGGCGGGTCGGCGGCGACCTCCCAGTGGGCGGTGTAGACGTAGCCCCACTTCGACCCGACGACGACGTCGGCCGGGTCGCGGTCGCGCAGCCAGTCGCCGAGGAACTCCTCCCCGCGCCCGTAGGAGCGCGCGGCGTCGAGGTAGCGCACGCCGGCCTCGTAGGCGGCGTCGAGGACCTGGAACGAGCGGTCGCGGAGCGCCTGCACCGAGCGGTCCGAGCCGAGGTCCGCGCCGTGGCCGACGTTGAGGTAGCCGGGGCGACCGAGCGCGGCGAGGCCGAGGCCGATGCGCAGCGGCCCGCGCTCGCCGGCGCGGGCGGGAAGGGGCGACCGAGGCGGCATGGCGCCACTGTAGGCGAGTGCACGAAGATTCGGCCCGCAGCCATGGACCACCTCGAAGCCGTGATCATCAGCCTCCTCGTCGCGGTCGTGATCCTCAGCGCGCTCGCGACGCGCATCGGCGTCCCGTACCCGATCCTCCTCGTGCTCGGCGGGACGGTGCTCGGGTTCATTCCGGGCGTCCCGGAGGTCACCCTCGACCCGGACCTCGTCCTCGTCGTCTTCCTCCCGCCGCTGCTGTACTCCGCCGCCTTCTTCGCCAACCTCCGCGAGCTGCGCGCCGACGCGCGCACGATCACGCTGATGTCGACCCTGCTCGTCGCGGTGACGGCCGTCGCGGTGGCGGTCGCCGTCCACGCGCTCGTCGACGGCCTGCCGTGGGAGGCGTGCTTCGCGCTCGGCGCGATCGTCGCGCCGACGGATCCGGTCGCGGCGACGCAGATCGCGCGCCGCTTCGACGTCCCGCGCCGCACGATCAACATCCTCGAGGGCGAGAGCCTCGTCAACGACGCCTCGGCGCTCGTGATCTACAAGGTCGCCGTCGGGGTGATCACCGGGACCGCGTTCTCGCTCGCCGGCGCCAGCCTGCGGTTCGTGCTCGCCGCGGCGGGCGGCGTGGCGATCGGCCTCGTGGTCGCATTCGCGATCCGCGAGATCCGCCGGCGCCTCGACGACCCGCCGGTCGAGATCACGATCTCGCTGCTCAGCGGCTACGCGGCCTACATCCCGGCCGACGCGGCCGGCGCCTCGGGCGTGGTCGCCGCGGTCACCACCGGCATCGCGATCGGCTGGTGGGCGCCGGACATCGCGTCGCCGGAGGTGCGCCAGCAGGGGTTCGCGCTCTGGTCGCTGCTGTCGTTCTTCCTCAACGCGGTGCTGTTCGTCCTCATCGGGCTGCAGCTGCCGACGATCCTCGACGGCCTCGCGGGCGAGTCGACGGGCTTCCTGTTCGGCGTCGCGGCCGCGGTGTCGGGCGTCGTGATCGGCGTGCGGATCCTGTGGGGCTGGACGACGCCGTACATCGTCCGCGCGCTCGACCGCCGCCCGAGCCAGCGCGCGCGGCGGTCGGGCTGGCGCGAGCGGATGGTGCTCGCCTGGGCCGGGATGCGCGGGGCCGTTTCCCTGGCCGCCGCGCTCGCGCTGCCGGCGCAGACGCCCCAGCGCGACCTGCTCATCTTCGTCACCTTCGCGGTGATCCTGGCGACGCTCGTGCTGCAGGGCCTGACGCTGCCCACCGTGATCCGCCGCCTGCGCGTGCACGGCGACGACGCCGAGGAGCGCGAGGAGCTGCGCGCCCGGCTGGCCGCGACCGAGGCGGCGCTCGCGCGGCTCGAGGAGCTCGTGCAGGAGGACTGGACGCGCGAGGACAGCATCGAGCGGATGACCGGCCTCTACACGTACCGCCGCCGGCGCCTGAAGGCCCGCGCCGGGAAGATCGAGGACGAGGGCTACGAGGATCGCTCCTACACCTACCAGCGGACCGTGCGCGAGGTGCTCGAGGCCCAGCGCGCGGCCGTGGTCGCGCTGCGCAACGACGGCACGATCTCCAACGACGTCATGCACCGCATCGAGCGCGAGCTCGACCTCGAGGACCAGCGGCTCGAGATCTGAGCCGCACCCGCGGCCCCACTACCGTTCGGCCCATGCCCTCCCCGCCCGTGGACGTCATCCCCCGCCCGGCCACCGTCGCGGGTCGGCGGATCGACGCGGTCGAGCTCCCGGGCGACGCCGGCCGCCGGCCGCTCGTGCTGCTGCACGAGGGCCTCGGGTCGGCCGGGCTGTGGCGCGACTTCCCCGCCCGGCTCAACGCCGCGACCGGCCGCCGCGTGCTCGCGTTCTCGCGCTTCGGCCACGGGCGCTCGGACCCGCCCGCCGAGCCGCGCACCCCCGCGTTCTTCCACGACGAGGCGCTCGACGTGCTGCCGGAGCTGCTCCCCCAGCTCGACGCCGAGGCGCCGATCCTCGTCGGCCACAGCGACGGCGCCTCGATCGCGCTGATCCACGCCGCCTACCACCGCGTGACGGGCCTCGTCCTGATCGCGCCGCACGTGTTCGTCGAGGACTTCACGATCGCCGAGATCGAGCAGACGCGCGAGCACTACGCCTCGGGCGGCCTGCGCGAGCGGATGGCCCGCCACCACGACGACCCCGACGCCGCGTTCCACGGCTGGTGCGACGTGTGGCTCGACCCCGCCTTCCGCGACTGGAGCATCGAGTCCGACGCGGCCGGCGTCACCGCGCCGTCGCTGCTCGTCCAGGGCAGCGCCGACGCCTACGGCACGCTCGAGCAGATCGACCGCATCCGCAAGCGCGTCCAGGGCCCGGTCGAGCGCGTCGTCGTCGACGGCGCCGGCCACAGCCCGATGTTCGACGACCCGGAGGCGGTGCTCCGGCCGATCGCCGCGTTCAGCGACCGCCTTCCCTGACCCCCGCCTCGCGGCGGCGGCCGGCCTCGACCAGCTCGGCGAGCCGGACGAGCTTGACGCGCGGGCGCCCGGCGGGCTCGCCCAGGCCGCGCTCGTGCTCGTCGATCGCCTGCCACCCGTCCCACTCGACGACCCCGGGCGCGGCGTCGCGCAGCCACGCGCCGCACGCCGCGTCGTCGAAGTCCGCGGCGGGCTCGGGCAGGCGGCCGGCCTCGGCGTCCTCGAGGATCCGGGCGACGGTGTCGGTCGCGTCCTTCTTGTTCGTGCCGATGACCCCGCTCGGGCCGCGCTTGATCCAGCCGACGACGTACTCGCCGGGGACCGGCTCGCCGTCCTCGTCGCAGACGCGGCCGCCCGCGTTGCGGATCAGGCCGCGGCGATCGTCGAAGGGGATGTCGTCGAGCGGCCGGCCGCGGTAGCCGATCGAGCGCAGGACCAGCCCGCACTCGATCACCTCCTCCTCGCCGGTCGGGACGGCGCGCAGGCGGCCGTCGTCGCCGCGCTCGATCCGGTTGCGCACGACCCGCACGCCGGTGACCCGGCCGTCGTCGCCCTCGCCGAGGATCTCGACGGGCGAGCGCAGGAAGCGCAGGCTGACCCGGTGGCTGTGGCCGTGCGGCTCGCGCGCGGCGTACTCGCGCAGCAGCTCGACGTTGCGCTTCGCCGTCGGGTCGCCCTCGGACTCGAGCCAGGCGCTCGACTCGGCGTCGAGCTCGAGCTCGGCCGGGTCGACGTCGATGTCCGCGCGCGTGAGCTCGCCGAGCTCGCGCAGCTCGGGGTTGGTGAAGGCGGCCTGGGCGGGGCCGCGGCGGCCGAGCAGCACGACCTCGCGCACGCCGGAGCCGGAGAAGCCCTCGATCGCGTGGTCGGCGGTGTCGGTGACCGCGATCTCGTCGGGGTCGAGGACGAGCATCCGCGCGACGTCGACGGCCACGTTGCCGTTGCCGACCACGACGGCGCGGTCGACGGCGAGGTCGAACTCCTCGTCGCACGCGTGGGGGTGGCCGTTGTACCAGGCCACGAAACGGGTGGCGGGGATCGAGCCGGGGCGGTCCTCACCGGGGATGCCGAGCCGGTTGTCGTCGGCGGTGCCGACGGCGTAGACGACCGCGTGGTAGCGCTCGCGCAGCTCCGCGCGCGTGATGTCGGTCCCGAGCTCGACGCCGCCGAAGAAGCGGAACCCGTCGCGCCGCGCGGTCTTCGTGTACATCCGCTCGACGCTCTTGATCTTCGGGTGGTCGGGGGCGACGCCCGCGCGCACGAGCCCGAACGGCGTCGGCAGCAGGTCGATCAGGTCGACCGCGAAGCCCGCGTCGAGCAGCTGCGCGGTCGCGTAGAACCCCGACGGCCCCGCGCCGACGACGGCGACGCGGCGCCCGGTGCCCACGGGGATGTCCGAAGCCTCAGCGCTCATCGCCATCGACGATAGCGGCCGATCCTGGGCGGATCCTCGGAGCTTCCTGGGCGCGCAGATACCGGAGGCGGAGGTCCTGGTAGGCGTCCGCGGCGTGCTCGGGGTAGCCCGCCGTCGCGCCCTCGAGCGCGCGCTTCTCGCGCGCCGGGATGCCCGCCGCGAGCATCCGCGCGCCGACGGCGCCGCGGTCCGGGACGACCGCGCCGGCGGCGACGACGGCGCCCGCGCCGACGTGCGCGTCGTGCAGGACGATCGCGCCCATCCCGATGAGCGCGCCGTCCTCGATCACGCAGCCCTCGAGCAGCGCGTTGTGGCCGACGGTCACCCGCGCGCCGACGACGGTCGGGTTGTCGCGGTCGCAGTGGACGACGGCGCCGTCCTGGATCGACGTCTCCGCCCCGATCACGATGTGCGACAGGTCGCCGCGCAGCACGGCCCCGAACCAGACGCTCGCGCGGTCGCCGATGCGCACGTCGCCGGTGAGGACGGCGTTCGGCGCCAGGTACACGTCGCGCCCGATCGTGGGCGCGATGCCGTCGACCGCGATCAGCATCGCCATGGTCACAACACTATACGGTTGCGACCGTCCGTCAAGTGTCACACGTCAGGCGGCCTTCGGCGCGTAGCGCGAGTGCAGCATGAGGGCGTTGCCGTCGGGGTCGCGGAAGTGGGCCATGTGGCAGACGCCCGAGTCCATCGTGTCCGCCACGAAGGTGACGCCCTTGCCCTCGAGCTCGGTGCGGGCCGCGGCGACGTCCGCGACGTGCAGCGCGATCGGGTGCGAGTGGGGCGCGAACTCGACGCCGAACGCGTCGGACTGCATCACGGCGATCGTGAGCGTGCCGGTCTCGAACTCCGCGGCGGGCATCTGCCCCCAGCGGGTCGAGCACTCGAGGCCGAGCACGTCGCGGTAGAACGCGCTCGCCGCGTCGAAGTCGCGGGTCGGGACGGTGATGAAGTCGACGCCGGTGATCTGCATGGAGCCCTCCTGGTCGGGGTGCGGAGACTGTCTCACGCGCGGGCAGACCCGCCCGCGGGCGGAAACTCATCGCCGCCGCGATCTCAGGCGGCGGTGCGCGCGCCGCCGGACGCCTCGCCGCCGCGCTCGAGCGTCGCGAACCACGCGCGCGCGGTGTCGTCCCACGCCGCGTGGCGCTCGTGGAACAGCGCGTGCGCCCGCCCGCGCGGCCAGCGCGCGGGGAGCATGTCGTCGGGCAGCTCGGGGTCGAGGAACGGGAAGCGCCGCCACTCGTGGACGAGCAGCGTCTGGGCCCGGAACACCGCCTCGGGCTCGCGCGGGCGCATCCGCCCGAAGCGCGTGATGAACGCGCGGTAGGCGTCGGCCAGCGCGTCGAGGTCCCACGCCTCGGCGACGACGCGGCGGGGCTCTCCGAGCGCGCCGAGCTCGGCCCGGAAGCTCACGAGCGCGGCGGCCGAGCCGGCGGCCGCGACGTCGGCGAGCTCGTGCTCGCGCTCGGCGTGCGGGGTGATCCACAAGCCGCCGCCGAGCGACCCGAAGCCCGCCCAGGCCAGGCGGGTGCGCATCTGGTGGCGGACCTCGCGGCGCTCCTCGGGGACCCGCAGCACGACGAGCAGCCAGCGGCCGTCCCACGCCCACGGCGCGCCGAAGGCGTAGATGCGCTCGGCCCCGGAGCGGAGCATGTCGGCCGTCTCGGGCGTGAGGTGCACGCGCGAGCGCCGGCCGTGGCGCTCGGTCCGCAGCCACCCGGCGCTCACGCTGCGGGCGAGCGCCTGGCGCGCGGCGTGCGTCTTGTGGCCGAGCGAGCCGAGCGCGCCGATGAGCGTCTCCTGCCAGACGCCCGACTCGCTCGGCAGGACGTACTCGCCGAGCATCGTCAGCAGCACCGACCGGGCGGCCGGCGCCCCGACCGACCGGCGACGGAGCTGCTCGTTCACGTCGCGGACGATAGCCGGGCGGGCGGCCGCCAACCGACTGATCTGATTCCATCGTCACCGCGATGTCACACGACGAGGAGCTCCCCGACCCCGCGCGCGTGGTGCTGCGCCGCCGCATCGAGTGGATGGACACCGACGCCGCGGGGATCTATCACTGGACGACGGTCTTCCGGCTCGCCGAGGCGGCCGAGGCGGCGCTCCACACCGCGCTCGGGATCGCGGACTTCACCTTCGGCGCGACGCCGCGGGTCGCGGTCGAGGCCACGTTCGCCCGCTCCCTGCGCTTCAACGACCCGGTCGAGGTCTCGCTCGCGGTCACGCGCGTCGGGCGGTCGTCCGTGGCCTACGCGCTGCCGATCGAGGGCGAGGCCGGCCGCGCCGCGCAGGGCACGGTGACCTCGGTCCTGATCGACCGGGCGTCGCGGCCGCGCGATCGCGTGGCCCGACGACATCCGCGCGGCGCTGCGCGCCGGCGGGCTCCAGACGGCGCCGGCCTGAGGCGCCGGCTACCCGTCGCCGGGCGACGCGAGGCCGTGGCGGTGCGCCACCGCCGCCGCCTCGGTGCGCGTCCGCGCGTTGAGCTTGGCGAGGATGCGCGAGACGTGCACGCTCGCGGTCTTCTCGGCCATGAAGAGCTGCGCGCCGATCTCGCGGTTCGTCGCGCCCTCGGCGACGAGCGCGAGCACCTCGCGCTCGCGCGGCGTGAGGCCGAACGGGTCGGGGCTCGCCTCCGCCGGGGCGCCCGCCGCCGGCCTCGCGTCACCGCCGCCGTCCTCGAGCGGCAGGGCCAGCCGGGCCCGCGTCGCGAGCCCGTCCACCTCCGCGACGAGCCCCGCGGCGCCCAGTCGCTCGGCCGCGGTCCGCGCGGCGGCGGCCGCGGCGGCCGCGGCGTCGCCGTCGCCCGCCCGGACGTGCGCCTCGGCCTCCCGGAGCCGCGCGCGCGCCGCCGGCTCCGGACGGCCGAGGTCGTCCCACGCCGCCGCGGCCTCGGCGTAGGCAGCCGCGTCGGGTCGCCCCGCGGCGCGCCCGGCCTCCGCCCGCGCGCCGAGCAGCCGCGCCCGCTCCACCGGCCGCGCCGGCGTCGCCGCGTCCTCGACCACCCCGACGAGATCCCCGGCGCGTGCGACCGCCGCCGCCTCGGCCGCGCTGTCGCCCAGGTCGCGGGCGCGCTCGGCCGCGTCGGCCTCGACGGTGACGCCCGCGGCCGCGACCGCCGCCGCCTGCATCGCGTCGCCCCCGCACCGGTCGATGCGTTCGCGGCCGTGGTCGATGGCGGCGCGGGCGCCCTCGACGTCACCGGCGCGGCGGCGCTCCTCGGCCGTCAGCACCGCGAGCGGCCCGAGCGCCTGCGGCTCGCCGGACGTCGCGCCGAGCGGCTCGATTCGCCGCGAGCACCACGCCGGCCGCCGCGTCGTCGCCGCGCCCGAGCGCGAGGGCGGCGCGGCGCAGCTCGAGCCCCAGCCGCGTCTGCTCGCCGGGATCGGCCGGGCCGGCCGGCAGGCGCGCCTCGGCGCCGTCCCAGTCGCCGGTGTCGACCGCGATCTCGGCGAGCATCACGTCGATCCACCGGGTCGCGATCGGGCGCCGTCCGGCGATCGCCCGGCGGCCCTCCTCGGCGACCTCGCGGGCCTCCGCCGAACGGCCCAGCGCGTGGAGGGCGTCGGCGAGGTTGATGTGGCCGAGCGCGACATCGAGCGGGCTGTCGTGCTCGCGGGCGATCCGGATCGACTCCCGCAGGTCCGCGACGCCCGCGTCCACCGCGCCCTCCATCGCGACCGCGTGGCCGAGCGTGTTGCGGGCGCTGCTCTCGACGAGCGGCCGGCCGAGGCGCGTGGCGAGGGCGAGGGCCTCGCTCGCCAGACGGGCGGCGTCGGCCGAGCGCCCCGCGATCCCCAGCGCGCGGGCCAGGCCCGCGAGGAGGTCGGCCCGGACCGCCGCGTCGCCGTCGGCCGTCCCGGAGACGAGGTCGAGGGCGTGCTCGAGCGTCGCGATGCTCGCCGCGTTGCGGTTGAGGTGGCGCTGCGCGGTCGCGATCGACTCGAGGATCCGCGCGGCGCGCGCCGGATCCGGGTCGGGGCCGAGATCGGCGAGCGCCTCCTCGAGCAGGCCCAGGCGCCGCTCCGGCTCGCCCAGCGCGCCGGCGGCCTCGGCCGCGCGGACGAGCAGCTCCGCGCGGTCGGCGCCGGACGGTGCCGCGGGATCCGGCACCTGGTTCCACAGGCCGAGCGCGCGCTCGAGCAGCGCCGCCGCCTCGCCGTGGGCGTGCACGCGTTCGGCGGCGCTCGCGGCCCGCACCGCCGAGCGCAGCGCGTCCTCGTCGGCCCCGGCGGCGGCGAAGTGGTGCGCGACGGCCGCGGCGCCCGGCGCGTCGACGCGCTCGCCGGCGGCCTCCTCCAGGGCGCGCGCGAGCGTCAGGTGCAGCTCCGCGCGCTCGCCCGGGAGCAGGTCGTGTTCGACGGCCTCGCGGAGGAGCGCGTGGCGGAAGCGGTGGCGCCCGTCGTCGTCGGCGACGAGGACGTGGCGGTCGACGGCCTCGCGCAGCGCGTCGCGCAGCTCGCCGCGCGCGAGCCCGGTCGTCCGCGCGAGCGTCGCGTGGTCGAGACGCTCGCCGACGGCGACGAGCGCGAGGACGTCGCGGGCGGGCGACGAGAGCCGTTCGACGCGGAGCATGAGGGCGTCGCGCAGCGTGTCCGGCGCGGCGCCCCGGCCGTCCGCGCCCGCGGTGAGCAGCTCCTCGCCGAAGAGCGGGTTGCCGCCGGTCCTGGCCCAGAGGCGATCGAGGAGCTCGGGGGCCGGCGCCGCGCCGAGGATGTCCGCCAGCTGGTCGGCGAGCTCGTCGCGCTCCAGCGGGCGCAGGACGATCCGCCGGGTGCGGGGGTCGCCCTCGAGGTCGGCCTGCAGGCGACGGAGCGGGTGGCGGCGGTCGAGCTCGTCGGAGCGGAAGGAGGCGATGACGAGCACGCGCTCACGCGTGAGGTTGCGCGCGAGGAACGCGAGCGTCGCGAGCGTCGACGGATCGCTCCAGTGCACGTCCTCGACGACGAGCAGGACCGGGCGCTCGCGGCCGAGGGCGTCCAGGAGCGTCGAGCAGCCCCTCGAACAGGCGCGTCTGCCCGGCGTCGCCGGCGGCGGGCACGTCGTCGTCCCGGCCGCTCAGAGCCGGCAGCAGCGGCGCGACGGCGGCGCGCACGTCGTCCGTGAGCGCGGGGTCCTCGCGCCGGGCGAGCGGGCGCAGCGCGGCGACGAGCGGGAGGTAGGGCAGCTCGCCCGCGCCGAGGTCGACGCAGTCGCCGGCGAGCACGCGCGCGCCGGCCTCGCGCGCGCGGCGCTCGACCTCGGCGAGCAGCCGCGTCTTGCCGACCCCCGACTCGCCGGCGAGGAGCACGAGCGACGGGCGTCCGTCGGCGGCGTCCGTGAGCGCCGCATCGAGCGCGGCGAGCTCGGCGTCGCGGGCGATCAGCCGGACGCTCGCCACGCGCGGCGTCGTGCGCACGCCATCTCCGGGCATCGCTCGACACCGTAGCGCCGTCCACGACGTCGTTCGCGGGTCAGCCGGTCGCCTCGCGGCCGCGGATCGCGGCCACGACGGCCGAGTAGTCGAGGTCGCCGAGGCCATCGCCTTCGGCCTTCGCCATCCACCCCGCGGCCGCCTCGAGGAGCGGGATGGTCGCCCCCCGGCGGCCCGCGGCGTCGGTGACGAGGCCCATGTCCTTGCGCATGAGCGCGAGCCTGAAGCTCGGCGTGTAGCGGTCGGTCTCGATCTTGTCGAGCTTGCGCTTCACCGCCGCGCCGATCGGCGAGTCGAGCAGCGCGGCCAGCACCTGCGCCTCGTCGAGCCCGAAGCGGTCGCCGAGGGCGAGCGCCTCGCCGGTGAGGCTCATCAACCCGGCGAGCGTGCTGTTGGCGACGAGCTTCATCGCCTGCCCGGCGCCGACCGGCCCGAGGTGGACCGCGCCGCCCGAGCGGCGCGAGCACCTCGCGCCAACGGGCGAACGCCGCCTCGTCGGAGCCGAAGTACAGCGTCAGCGTCCCGCCGACCGCGTCCTTGACCCCGCCCATGACCGGGACGTCGATGAACGCCACGCCATCGGGCATGTCCCCCGCCAGGGCGACGGCGTGGTCGGGGCCGATCGTCGACATGTCGATCACGGTCGCGCCGGAGGCGAGCGCGGCCACGACGCCGTCCGGGCCGAGCAGGACCTCCCGCACGACGTCAGGCGTCGCGAGCATCGTGATCACGGCGTCCGCCCCGGCGGCGGCGTCCGCGGGCGAGTCCGCGACGCGCGCGGCGCCCTCGATCGCCTCCGCGCGCGCCCGTGTGCGGTTCCACACCGTCACGGCGTGGCCGGCCTCGATCAGGCGGGTGGCCATCGGCGCGCCCATCGCGCCGAGCCCGAGGAACGCGAGTCTCGCCACGGCGTCGCTCAGCGCGCGGCCGTGAGGATCTCGCTGTGGAGGTCGAGCAGCCCGGGCACGTCGCCGGCGTCGGCCCGCCCCATCCCGCACTCGGTGCAGATCCCCCACTCGCGCGCGCCGCCGGCCGAGGCGGCGAGGGCCGCGTCGATGTGCTCGACCTGCCGGGCGGTCGTGCCCGGCGCCTGGTCGGCCGGGTGGTAGGGCACGAGAGCGAAGTTCAGCTCGGTGTCCGCGCCGGCGCGCAGCCCGCCCACGGGCTCGAAATAGGCGCCGTCGTCGCGGTTCTGGGGCACGGTGAACGAGACGAAGTCCAGCCGGCGCCCGGTGGCCGCGGTCACGGCGTTGACGAGATCGACCTGCATCTGCAGGGACGCGGGCTGCTTCCAGTGCTCGTGGCCGTAGTCGCCGTAGCAGAGGTGCAGTCCGGCGGGGACGTCGGCGGGCACGCGCTCGAGGCAGCGGACGATGCCCGGGGCGATCTGGTCCATCGGCATCGTGATGCCCATCGCTCCCTCCAGGGCGCCCATCTCGACCGCGATGTCCCACTGGACGGCGATCCGGTCGTGCGGGAGGCGCTCGAGCAGGGTGTCGAGGTCGGCGAACAGCGCCTGCTCGTAGGCGGGCGCGACCGCGGGCAGGTCCTCGGGCACGATCGTGCCGGCCACGGAGGCCAGCGGCGTCGGGTACTGCAGCTGCAGGCGGACGCCGGCCGGGATCGTGCCCTGCTGCTGGAGCTCGTCGAAGGTCGCGAAGGACTCCGTGTACGCGTCGGCGTAGCCGAGGTTCGGCCAGTCGATCGTCTCGGCGGAGGCGCCCTCGGCGAGGCGCAGCCGCGGCATCTCCGGCGCGTCCTCCGCGGTCTCGTAGGCCCGGCCGGACGCGACCGTCTCGAACTCGGGCATCTCCAGGAACTTCGAGATCTGGAAGCTGATCCAGTAGTTGCGGTCCCCGGTCTCGCCGTCGGTCATCCGCCGCACGCCGGTCGGGATGCGCGCGCTGATCTCGCGCATCACCGTCTCGGCGTCGGGCAGGTTGACCGAACCGTTGAAGTGCACGCTGCTGGGGGGCATGGCGGCTTTCTCTCCTTTCGCCTCTGTGCGAGGGTTTCGCGCATCATGATGCGCGAGTTCGACGCCCGGCTCCAGAAGGGCGACAACCCGGGCGCGTGGACGTGCGTGGTGATGGACGACGCGGCCGCGCTCTTCGGCACCCGCGGGCTCGTGAAGATCCGCGGAGAGATCGACGGCGAGCCGTTCTCCGGGGCGCTGATGGCGCAGGGCGACGGCACGCACCGGCTCCCGGTCAGGGCGGCGCTGCGCAAGACGATCGGCAAGCAGGCGGGCGACACCGTGCACGTCCGGATCGACGAGCGGATCGGCTAGCCCGCGTCGTCCTTCGCGCGCTTGCTCCCGGGCCGGTCCGGGGCGCGCCGCCGCGGCTCGCGCCCGGCCGGCTGGCGCGGCCGGTCGCGCCGCGGCGCGCGCGGGATCGGGCGCGTCTGCGCCTCGTCCGGGCGCACCTCGACGGCCTCGCCGTGGTGGACGATCTCGATCGCCTCGCCCGCCTCGAGGCGGTACGTCGCCTCGCGCGCGCTGACATCGACCACGAGGCAGCGGCTCGCGCAGGCCGAGGCGGAACGACAGGCGGCCGATCGGCTCGGGCAGCCGCGGCGCGAACGCGATGGTCCCGCCGTGGTCGCGGAAGCCGCCCAGCCCGCACACGAGCGCGAGCCAGCAGCCCGCCAGCGACGCCATGTGCAGGCCGTCGCGCGTGTTGTGGTTGAGGTCGTGCAGGTCGACGAAGGCCGCCTCGCCGAGGTAGTCGTAGGCGAGGTCGATGTGGCCCGTCTCGGCGGCGACGACCGACTGCGCGCAGGCCGAGAGCGACGAGTCGCGGACCGTCAGCGCCTCGTAGTACTCGAAGTCGCGCTGCTTCTCCTCGGGCGTGAACTCGTCGCCGCACGTCCACAGGGCGAGGACGAGGTCGGCCTGCTTGACGACCTGCTTGCGGTAGAGGTCGAAGTACGGGGAGTGCAGGAGCAGCGGGTACATCTCGGCGGGCGTCGCGTCGAAGTCCCAGTTCGCGTGGTTCGTGAAGTTCTCGGCCTGGCAGTGGACGCCGAGGCGGTCGTCCCAGGGCACGACGATGTCCTCGGCGGCGTCGCGCCACGCGGCCGTCTCCTCGGCGTCGACCCCGAGCGCGTGCGCCTCCTGCGGATGGGCCTCGGCGGCGTCGGCGGCCGCGACGAGGTTCCGCTTGGCCATGAGGTTCGTGTAGACGTTGTTGTCGGCGATCGCGCTGTACTCGTCGGGGCCCGTGACGCCGTCGATGCGGAAGCCGCCGCCGACGTCGTGGTGGCCGACCGAGCGCCACAGCCGCGCCGTCGCGACCAGCAGGTCGAGCCCGGTCGTGCGCGCGAACTCCGCGTCGCCGGTCGCCGCCTGGTAGCGCACGACCGCGTCGGCGATGTCGGCGTTGACGTGGAACGCGGACGTGCTCGCGGGCCAGTAGCCCGAGCACTCGCGCCCGGCGATCGTCCGCCACGGGAAGGCGGCGCCGCCGAAGGCCGAGCTGCCGGGCGCGCTCGAAGGCGAGGTCGAGCGTGCCGTGGCGCCAGCGCAGCGCGTCGCGGGCCGCGTCGGGCGCCGTGTAGGTCAGGACCGGGAGGACGAAGGACTCCGTGTCCCAGAACGCGTGGCCGTCGTAGCCCGCGCCGGTCAGGCCCTTCGCCGCGATCGCCCGGCGCTCGCCGCGCGCGCCGGACTGCAGGACGTGGAACAGGCAGAAGCGGACCGCCTGCTGGAGCTCCGTGTCGCCCTCGAGCTCCACGTCGGCGCGGGCCCAGAAGCGGTCGAGCACCTCGCGCTGGGCCGCGCACAGCCCGTCGAAGCCTGTGTGCCGGGCCTCGGCGATGCTGCCGCGGACCTGGGCGCGGACGGACGTCACCGACCGGTGCCCGGACCAGCCGTAGGAGAGGTACTTCAGGATCCGCAGCGTCCCCCCGCGCGGGACGTCGGCGGCGATCGTGACCCGGCCGGCGTCGACCGCGGCCTCGACGTCGATCGTCGTGCCGTCCGGGCCGTCCACCACATGGTCCATCGCGGCCGCCATGCGCAGCCCGCTGCTGCGCGCGCGGTGGACGAGCAGGACGAGCTGGTCGTGCTCGTAGTGCTCCTCGCCGACGAGCGAGTCCGTCACGCGCGCCGCGGCGCGCGGATCGTCGCCCCCGTCGGCCGGCGCCTGGCCGTCCAGGTTGGCGACGAGCTCGGACTGCACGACGAGGCGGGCGTCGCCGTGGACCGGCTCGACCTCGTAGAGGATCGCCGCGGTGCCGCGCTGGGCGAGCGACACGATGCGCGTCGAGGTCACGCGCACCTCGCCGCCCGCGGGCGAGCGCCAGTGCGCGCGGCGGCGCAGGACGCCCGCGCGGAAGTCGAGCACGCGCTCGTGCTCGAGCAGCTCGCCGTAGCGGACGTCGAACAGCTCGTCGTCGACGAGCAGGCGGATGAGCTTGCCGTCGGTGACGCTGAGCAGCGTCTCGCCCGCCTCGGGGTTGCCGTAGGCGCTCTCGGCGTACGGCAGCGGGCGGACCTCGTGGAAGCCGTTGAGGTACGTCCCCGGCACTCCGCTGGGGTCGCCCTCGTCGAGGTTGCCGCGCAGGCCGATGTGGCCGTTGGCGAGCGCGAACAGCGACTCGCTCTGGGCCAGCAGGTCGAGGTTGAGCTCGGTCTCGCGCAGGACCCAGGGCTCGACCGCGAACGCGGGATGGTCGATCACGCCGCGCGCCGCCGTCGTCGTCGAGCAGCTCCGCGAGGTCGCGGACGACGACGCTCGCGCCGTGGGCCTTCAGCGCGTCCGCGTGGCCGACGCGGTCGACGCCGACGACGTGGCCGAAGCCGCCGGCCCGCCCGGCCTCGACGCCCGCGACCGCGTCCTCGAACACCGCCGCCCTCGACGCCTCGACGCCGAGCCGTCGCGCGCCCGCGAGGAACGTGTCCGGCGCGGGCTTGCCCCGGAGGCCCTCGCGGGTCGCGACGATGCCGTCGACGATCTCCTCGAACAGGTCGAGGATCCCGGCCGCCTCGAGGACGTCGCGGCAGTTCGAGCTCGAGGAGACGACCGCCCGGTGCAGGCCGGCGTCCCGCGCGGCGCGGACGTAGCGGACCGAGCCCTCGTAGGCGTCGACGCCGTCGCGCTCGATCAGCGCGAGCACGAGGTCGTTCTTGCGGTTGCCCAGGCCGTCGACGGTCTCGGTGCCGGGCTCGTCGTCGGGGGTGCCGTCCGGCAGCTCGATCCCACGCGAGGCGAGGAACGAGCGGACGCCGTCGTAGCGCGGCTTGCCGTCGACGTAGTCGTCGTAGTCGTCGTCGGTGAACGGCGCGAAGTCGTCGCCGGTGCGCTTCGCGCGCTCGCGCAGGTAGTCGTCGAACATCTCCTTCCACGCCTTCGCGTGGACCGTCGCGGTCTGCGTCAGCACGCCGTCGAGGTCGAACAGGCAGGCCTCGACGTGGTCCGGTAGTCCGAGCACCGCGCGAGCCTACCCGGGCGCTCCCGGATCGCGGGTCCGCGGCGGCGTAGCCTGACCGCCGATGGATCTCGTCGAGGAGGTCGTGCCGCTCACCGACCGCGAGCTGGCCGTGCTGCGCCCGCGCAACAGCGAGGCGCTGCTCGACGAGCACGCCTTCGAGGAGGACGAGTTCATGCCCTACTGGGCCGAGCTCTGGCCGAGCGGCGTCGCGCTCGCGAAGGCGATCGCGGGCCGCGCGCTCAAGGGCGCGTCGGTGCTCGAGCTCGGCTGCGGGCTCGGGCTGCCGAGCCTCGCGGCGGCGCGGGCGGGCGGGCGCGTGCTCGCGGTCGACTGGTCGGCGGCCGCGATCGAGCTGCTCGAGGCCAATGCGGAGCGCAACGGCGTCGCGGTCGAAGGGCTCGTCGCCACCTGGACGGACCCGGCGCCGCTGCTGGCGCGCGCGCCGTTCCGCCTCGTCCTCGCGGCCGACGTCCTGTACGAGCAGCGCAACGTGCCCGTGCTCGCCGACCTCCTGCCGCGGCTGGGCGGCGAGGTGCTGCTCGCGGACCCGGGGCGGCCGCTCCTGCGCGGGTTCCTCGACGAGGTCGGGACCGTGTGGGAGCGCCCGCCGGTGTACCGCCTGCGCTGACGCCCGCGGCTCAGGGTCGGGCGAGCGCCGCGACGTCCCAGCCCGCGGCGGCCGCCCCGGCGCGGTAGGCGCTCTCGTAGAAGGCGAGCAGCGCGGCCGCCGGGTCGTCCGCGGCCGCGGACCGCGTCGTAGCGCAGGACGGCGAGCGAGCCGGTGCCGGTGTCCGTCCACGCGGCGTCGGCGGGCTCGAGCGGGGCGTCGCGCAGGCCCTCGGGCTCCGGCGCGGTGTAGGAGTAGAACGCCGGGAACGGCGTGCGGCGCTCGTCCCCGGGCCACCAGCCGAACGCGATGACCTCGTGCGAGTAGGCCTCGGCCGTGACCGGGTCGGCGCCGGGGATGGCGGGCGCGCGGCGCCCCGAGAAGCGCGCGTGGGCGAGGTCGAAGCTGTGCCAGAAGACGTGCGTCGGGCTCGCCTTGCCGCTGAAGCCCGACGCGAAGCGCCCCAGCACCTCGGTCGTGCGGCGCAGCACGGTCCAGAAGCGCTCGACCGCGGCGGCGTCGTAGCGGTCGTGGACCGTGTCCTGCGCGAACGGCGGGCTGTCGCCGAGGTCGAACGGCCGCGCGAGGATCTCGACCTCGACCCCGACGTCCGACAGCGCGGCGAAGAGGTCGGTGTAGAAGCGCGCGCACGGCAGGCGGTCGCGCAGCGCGATGCTCGCGGCGCGGCCGTCGCTCGTGCGGACGTGGACGCGGTGGTCGACGAAGTCCAGCTCGATCTCGGCCCAGCGGTCGCCGGCCGGCATCGGGCCGGTGGTCAGGCCGTGCGCCGAGGGCAGGAGGGTCGCGTGCCACCAGTGGTTGAGCGGCGGCACGAGCGCCATGCGGACCTTGCCGACGATCTGGGCGAAGCGGTGCAGCGTCTCCTTCGTCTCGCGCCAGTCCTCGTAGGGCAGCGCCGGCCAGGCGGCGCTCATCGGGCGTCCGCGCCGGCGGCCGCGAGGGTCGTGCCGAGCCACGCGATCGCCGCGGGCACGTGCTCGGGGTCGATGTGGTGGCCGGCGTCGGACTCGTGGTAGTCGACCGGGATGCCGCCGCCCTCGAGCAGGTCGCGGGCGCGGCGGGCGAAGCCGACCTCCATGACCGGGTCGTTGCGGCCGTGGGCGATGAACACCCGCGTACCGGCGCGGCCCGCCAGGTCGGGCTCCCAGCCCTCGACGACGGGGACGAACCCGGAGAAGGCGAGGATCCCGGCCGGGGCGGGGCGGTCGGGGCCGAGGCCGAGCGCGTAGCTCATCACCGACCCCATCGAGAAGCCGCCGAGGACGGTGCGCTCGGGGCCGACGCCGGTGCGCTCCCAGAGCTCGTCGTGGAGCTCGGCGAGCTGCGCGTAGGCGGCGGCGAACGTGGCCGGGTCGGGGTAGCCGACGCGCGGCACGACGTACCAGTGGTAGCCGGGCGAGCCGGGCAGGGTCAGGGGCGCGCGCGGGGTGACGACGTGCAGGCGGCGCTCGCGGTCGAGGACGTCGGCGAGGCCGAGCAGGTCGCGCTCGTCGCTGCCGCGGCCGTGGTGGAGGACGAGCAGGCCGGCCGGCTCTCCCGCCGCCGGGCGCTCGCGGTAGGTCAGCGCGCTCACGCCTTCACCTATCCCAGCGTCATAGTTGTGCCCGCAACTACCGCCCCAGGTGCCGCTGCATCCCCACCTCGTACGCCTCCGCCAGCCACGCGGCGACCTCGGCGTCGACCTCCTCCACCGACGACAGCCGGAAGGCGTGCAGGTGGTTGCGCGGGCCGAAGGTCTCGATCCGGCGGAAGCGCGGGGCCTCCAGGCGCCGGGCGAGCACGACGTGGCCGTCCAGCCACGCCTGGCGCGGCATCAGCGCGCAGAAGCTCATCCGCGCCGCGAGCGCGATCCGCGTCTGCTCCGGGAGGACCGTGACGGGCCCGCTGCGCGACGCGATCGCGACCACGCGGTCGAAGATCTCCCTGACCCGCGCGGGACGCCCCGCGAAGTGGGACTCGAGCGCGACGAGCGGGCGGCAGGTGTGGGTCTGGTTGCGCCGCGCGAACGCGCGGCCGCAGTCCGGGCAGGTCCACAACGCGCCGAACGGCGCGCCGTCCCCGCCCACGCGATCACCCGCGCCCGTGGGGCGCGTCCCAGTCCTCGTCGGGGCGGACCGCGACGATCCGGCTCGGGTTCACCGAGTCGTGGGTCATGTAGTAGTGGCGGCGGATGTCGTCGAAGTGGACGGTCTCGGCGACGCCGGGCGTCGCGTAGAGGTCGCGCGCGTACGGCCAGAGGTGCTCGTAGTCGACGACCCGGCGCAGGCTGCACTTGAAGTGGATGTTGTAGACGGCGTCGAAGCGCACGAGCGTCGTGAACAGCCGCCAGTCGGTCTCGACCGGGGCGTCGCCGAACAGGAAGCGCGAGCCGGCCAGGCGCGCGTCCATGTCGTCGAGCGTCGCGAACATGCGCTCGACCACCCGCTCGTACGTCCTCCTGGTCGCGGGAGAAGCCGGCCCGGTAGACGGCGTTGTTGACGTCCTCGTACAGCCGCGTGTTGAGCGCGTCGATCGCCTCGCGGTGCGCCGCCGGCCAGAGGTCGACGTCGCGCGTGGCGAATGCGCCGAACGCCGTCGTGAACATGCGCAGGACGTCGGCCGACTCGTTGTTGACGATCCGCCCGGTCTCCGTGTCCCACAGCACCGGCACGCTGAGCCGCGCGCGGTGGTCGGGGTCGGTGGCGGCGTAGGCCTCGCCGAGGAAGCGGAAGCCGTTGACCGGGTCGATGTACGGGCCACCCGTGAACGCCCAGCCCTTCTCGTCGCGGATGGGGTCGACGACCGACATCCCGATCGCGTCCTCGAGGCCCTTCAGCCGCCGCCCGATGATCGTGCGGTGGGCCCACGGGCAGGCCCACGAGACGTACAGGTGGTAGCGGCCGGCCTCGGCCGGGAACGGGGTCGAGCCGTCGTCGGAGACCCACTCGCGGAACGTGCTCGGCTGGCGCTCGAAGCGCCCGCCGGCGCCGACGGGCTCGAGGAGGGCGCGGTCGATGAGGTGGTCGGGCATGGTCGTTGTCTCCCCTCCTACGCCGCCGCCGACGCGCCCGCGGCGCTCCGGCGCTCGATCTCCGCGCGCACCGCGGGCGCGACCTCGGTGCCGAACAGCTCGATCGCCCGCATGATGCTCGCGTGCGGCATCGTCCCGACGCTGAACTGGATCAGGAAGCGCTGGTGGCCGAACAGCTCGTGCTGGAAGAGCACCTTCTCGATCACCTGCTGCGGGCTGCCGACGAAGTTCGCGCCGTGGAGGGTCGCGCCCGCGTCGAACTGCGCACGGGTCATCGGCGGCCATCCGCGTTCGCTCCCGATCTTGTCCATCACGACCTTGTGCGCGACGAACGCCTCGTCGAGCGCGTCCTGCGAGCGGTCGGCGATGAACCCGTGCGAGTTGATGCTCAGCGCGGGCGCCGGATGGCCGTACTCCTCGGCGGCGCGGCGGTGCAGCTCCGCGAACGGGACGAACCGCTCGGGCTGGCCGCCGATGATCGCGAGCGCCATCGGCAGGCCGAGCGCGCCCGCGCGCACGACCGACTGCGGCGTGCCGCCCACGGCGACCCACACCGGCAGCGGGTCCTGCAGCGGCCGCGGGAACACGCCCTGGCCGTCGAGCGGGGGGCGGTGCCGGCCGGCCCACGTGACGTGCTCGGCGGCCCGCAGCTCGAGCAGCAGCTCGAGCTTCTCGGAGAACAGCTCGTCGTAGTCCTGGAGGTCGTAGCCGAACAGCGGGAAGGACTCGATGAACGAGCCGCGGCCGGCCATGATCTCGGCGCGGCCGCCGGACAGCAGGTCGAGCGTCGCGAAGTCCTGGAAGACCCGCACCGGGTCGTCCGAGCTCAGCACGCTGACGGCGCTGGTCAGGCGGATGCGCTCCGTCCGGGCCGCCGCCGCGGCGAGCACGACGGCGGGCGCGGAGACCGCGAACTCGGGCCGGTGGTGCTCGCCGACGCCGAAGACGTCGAGGCCGAGCTGGTCGGCGAGCGTGATCTCCTCGAGCAGGTCGCGCAGGCGCTCCCGGGGCGAGATGGTGCGGCCCGTGCGGGGGTCGGGCGTGGTCTCCGCGAAGGTGTAGATGCCGAGTTCCATGGTCAGGTGCTCTCTGTCAGGGGGGAGGTGCGGGGCGCGCGCCCGGGGCGCGGGCGCGGGACGAGCAGGGCGGCGCCGACGGCCGCGAGGCCGGCGACGGCGGAGAAGGCGAAGGCGGCGGTGTAGGCGCCCTCGGACGGCAGTCCGCCGCCCGCGGTGCTGCCGGCGAGGATCGCCGTCGCGATCGCCGCGCCGAACGACCCGCCGACCGTCCGCATGACGGTGTTGATACCGGTCGCGATGCCGACCTCGGACTGCGGGACGGCGTCGACGATGAGGTTCGCCATCGCGGCGAACGCGAAGGAGATGCCCGCGCCGAGCAGCGCGCCGGTGACGAGGACCTCGACCTCGCGCCCATGGGCCGCGGCGAGCAGGATGAAGGCCGCCGACACGAGGCTCGCCCCGATCGCCAGCACGACGCGGAAGCCGATGCGGGTGCCGAGCCGCCCGGCGAGCGCGCCGGTCGAGCAGCTGGGCGATCGCCGCCGGGAGCAGCAGCAGGCCCGCGACGGTGACGGACGCGCTGAAGCCGTAGCCGCCCTCTTCCGGCGCCTGGGCGAACTGCGGGATGAGCAGGAAGCTCGAGAACATCGCGACGCCGACCATGAACGCGGTGAGGTTCGTCGCCGCGACGGCCGGGCGGCGGAGCACGGCGAGGTCGATGAGCGGGTCGGCCACGCGGGCCTCGAGCGACGACGAACGCGGCGGCCACGAGCAGCCCGCCGGCGATCAGCCCGACGTTCGCCGGCGAGCCCCAGCCCCACGCGTCGGCCTCGGAGACGCCGAGCAGGATCGCCCCGAGCGCGACGGACAGGACCGCGGCGCCGGGCCAGTCGATCCGCGGGTGCGCCGTGGTCGGCATCGGCGGCAGCAGCCGGTGCGCGGCGAACGCGGCGGGCAGCGAGACGAGGTTGACCCAGAACAGCCAGCGGGTGTCGAGGACGTCGACGACGACGCCCGACAGCGGCAGCCCGATCCCGCCGCCGACGCCGAAGATCGCGCTGACCATCCCGAGGCCGGCGGGCACGCGCTCGCGCGGGAACGTGTCGCGCACGATGCCGAACGCCAGCGGGAACACCCCGCCGGCGACGCCCTGCAGGACCCGGCCGGCGATCACGACGCCGACCGACGTCCCGAGCGCCGCGACGACCGTCCCGGCCGAGAAGACGAGCAGGACCGCGGTGAGCACGCGGCCCTTGCCGTAGACGTCGCCGAGCTTGCCGACGATCGGCGTGGCGATCGAGGCCGACAGCAGGAACGCGGTCACGAGCCAGGACACCGTCGAGGTGCTCGTGTGCAGGCTCTCGCCGATCTCCGGCAGCGCCGGGATCACGAGCGTCTGCGACAGCGCGAACGTGATGCCCGCCAGGAGCAGCACGAACAGCACCTTGGTGGGGTGCGCGGCGGCGGGCGGGGGCGGGACGTTCGGAGGCGGCACGGCGGTAGTTGATCGTGCAACCACCACCGTAGCGGACGCCGCCCCGTCGGGCCGGCCCGGGCTAGGGGATCTCGCGCAGCGTGATGAGGTTCGTCGCGCCCGGGGTGCCCGTCGCCCGGCCCGCGGTCAGGACCGCGCGGTCGCCGGACGCGAGCCCGGCGAAGTCGCGCGCCGCCTCGAGCGCCGAGTCGACCAGCTCGTCGACGGAGTCCGAGACGCCCATCGTCGTCGCCCGCACCGCCCACTCGAGCGCGAGCTGGTTGGCCACCCGCGGGTTGTGGGCGAGCGCGATGATCGGCCGCCGCCGGCGGTACTTCGCGCACGCGCGCACGGTGCCGCCGCTCGACGTCGGGACGATCAGCGCGCAGGCGTCGACGTCGTCGGCGAGGCTGATCGCCGCGTGCATCAGGGCGGCGTCCGGGCCGCTCGGCTCGACCTCGTGCGCCGCGCCGCGGATCACCGGCGCCTCCTCCGCCGCCTCGGCGATCTGGCCCATCGCGCGGACGGCCTCGACCGGGTTCGCGCCGACGCTCGTCTCGGCCGACAGCATCACCGCCGACGTGCCGTCGATGACCGCGTTGGCGACGTCCGCCGCCTCGGCGCGGGTCGGCTCGGCCGAGGACACCATCGACTCGAGCATGTGGGTGGCGGTGATGACGAGCTTGCCCGCCTGCGTCGAGCGGACGATCGTGTCCTTCTGCATGAGCGGCACGCGCGCGACGCCGGCCTCGACGCCGTAGTCGCCGCGCGCGACCATGATCCCGTCGGACGCCGCGATCACCTCGTCGAGGCGCTCGTAGCCCTCGACCTTCTCGACCTTGGCGATCGTGCGCGCGTCCGAGCCGTGCTCGTCCAGGAGGTCGCGCAGCGCCTGCATGTCGGCGCCCGAGCGCACGAAGGACAGCGCGACGAAGTCGGCCTCCATCTCGACGGCGAGGGCGAGGTCGGCGAGGTCCTTCTCGGTGATCGCGGGCAGCGTCGGGCGGGCGTAGGTGACGGTGATGCCCTTGCGCGGGCTCAGCGGGCCGCGCGAGACGACGCGCGTGAAGACCGCGCCGGCCTCGACGCGCTCGGCGACCATCCGCGGGACGCCGTCGCCGATCACGATCTCCGAGCGCTCCGTGACGAGGTCGGCGAAGCCGGCGAAGTCGACGTCGACCCGGCCGTCGCCCGGCGCCGCGTCGGCGCCCGCGAACGTCACGCTGTCGCCGACCTCGACGACGCGCTGCTCGGTCTCGGAGGACAGGCGCAGCTTCGGGCCCTGCAGGTCGAACATCAGCGCGACCGGGCGGCCCGCGCGGGCGGCCGCCTCGCGCACCTCCCGCGCCCGGCGGCGGAGGTCGTCCGGCCCGCCGTGCGAGCAGTTGAGGCGCGCGCAGTCGAGGCCCTCCGCCATGAGTTGGTCGAGGACGCCGGGGCGGTCGGTGGCCGGGCCGAGGGTCGCCACGATCTTCGTGTGCCGAGCGAACATGGCGCGAGTGTTGCAATCACGGGCGCCGCGTGTGTCGCCGGGTCGTGAGGGGGTGTTTCCCGTACCTGCGGCGGCCGGTTCTCACGGCTGCCGCGGCGGCGCCGGGGACGGAGGATTCGGCTCCCACCGGACCCCGCCCGAGCAAGGACGACATGAGCGCATCGCAGAGCACCGCCGAGATCCACCGCCTCCCGCCCCACGCGGCCGTCAGCCACGGGGCGAGCCTCTACTTCGAGACGGTCGGGGCGGCGTCCGGCCCGGCCGGCGCGCTGCGCATCCGCCCCGACGAGGACACGCTCCTGCGCGTGATCTCCGGGACGCTGCGCCTCACGATCGCCAACGTCGAGCACATCCTCGGCCCGGGCGGCGAGGCGATCGTGCGCGCGGGCCACGCGCATCGGCTCGTCGGCATCGGCGGCGAGGCGCGCTGCGTGATGGGCTTCCGCGCCGCCGTCCGCGGCTAATCCGCGGCGCAGATCGCGTCCACCAGCGCGTGCCACCCGGCGCGCAGCCGGTCGAGCGGCCACCCGAGCGCGTGGCGCGCGTAGAGGTGGTGCGCGGGGTGCAGCATCGCGAGCATCGCCCGCGCGGTGTACTCCGGGTCGAGGTGCGGCGCCGCCTCGCGCAGCAGGATCGCGAGGTGCGTCGCGACCAGCTGCTCGGGCGCCTGCGGGCCGCGGGTCGACGGCACCGCGGCCGCCAGGATGTCGGCGTGGCGCTCGAGCAGGTCGAGGTAGCCGTCGCCGAACGCGTGCAGCCGGTCGAGCGCCGGCGCTCCCGGCCCGAGCGGCGGCGGCCCGGCGATGAGCGCGTCCTGGAACGAGCGCGTGTGGTCGTCGAGCAGCGCGAGCGCCAGCCCGGCCCGGTCGCCGAAGCGCCGGTACAGCGTGCCGGTGCCGACGCACGCGGCCCGCGCGACGTCGTCCATCGAGACGCGGTCGATGCCGCGCTCGGCGACGAGCTCCGCGGCGGCGGCGAGGATGCGCGCGCGGTTACGCGCCGCGTCGGCGCGCTCGCGCGGGGTCTGGCCGGAATCGAGGACGGGAAGGTCGTCCACGACCCCGATCATGCCGACTGTTCGACCGGTGCCGCCACCTCGCGGACGAGATCGGAGAGGACATCGCCCAGCCGGGCGGCCAGCTCGGGGTCCGCGAGAGCGCCGTCCGCGGTGAACGCGCCGTCGGCCAGGCCGACCGGCAGCTCGTCCTCGAGGACGTGCGCGCCGCTGGCCTTCAGGACCTTGCGGACCTCGGCCTGGGCCCACACCGCGCCGAACAGGCCGGTGCTCGCGCCGATGACCGCGGCCGGCTTCTCCTTCAGGACGTTGTCCGGGAACGGGCGGGACGCCCAGTCGAGGGCGTTCTTCAGCGCGCCCGGCAGCGACGCGTTGTACTCGGGCGTCGCGATGAGCAGCGCGTCGGCCTCCTCGACGGCGTCGAGGAAGGCCTGGACGGGCTCGGGCGGCGTGGTCTCGAGGTCTTCGTCGAAGGCGGGCAGGCCGGCGAGGCCGTCCCACTCCACGAGGACCGCTCCGGGCGGGAGCGCGTCGCCCGCCGCCCGGAGCAGCCTGCGGTTGTGGGAGCCTCGGCGCAGGCTGCCGGCGATACCGAGGATCCGCATCGACGGCTAGGCCTGCTGCTGCTCGACGAGCGAGACCTCGACGGTCAGCGTGACGTCGTTGTTGAGGACGTTGCCGCCGGAGGGCAGGGGCATGTTCCAGTTCATGTCCCACTCGGTGCGGTCGATGACGGCCTCGAGGTTGAGGTGCCCGCGGGTGTTGCCGAACGCGTCGGCGGCCGGCGCGGTCCAGGTGCCCTTGGCCTCGACGGGCTTCGTGATGCCCTTGATGGTCAGCTCGCCCTGGACGACGGCGGTGCCGTCCTCGCGGAGGTCGAGCTCGCTCGAGGCGAACGTGACCTCGGGGTGGTTGGCGGCGTCGAAGAACTCGGCGCTGAGCACGTGGGCCCGGAACTGCTCCGGGGTGCGGATCGAGATCGACTCGACCTGCGCGGTGCCGACGAGCCGGCCACCCTCGAGCGTCGCCTCGACGGCGTCGAGCGTGCCGCGGAAGACGGAGACGCCCTGATAGCGGACGGCGAAGCCGAAGCTCGAGTGGATCGGATCGGCGTTGTAGGTGCCGGCGAGCGGCGTGGAAGTTGCGGCCATGGGAGTGGTCCTCCTCGGGAGTGTTGTGCGAACCGGCACGTAAGCGGAGGGGACTCCGGTTACGTCGGAGGACCACTATAGCGCAAGAGATTGCAGATGCAACTACCCCGGGCGCGACGCTGTCAGCACACGAGCCGTGGCGTCGTCGGCGGGGAAGAACGACTCGATCGCGAGCTCCGACACCGTCACGTCGGTCGCGGTGCCGAACGTCGTCGCGGTGCTGATGAACGTGAGCTCGTCGTCCGCGACCCGGAGCCGCAGCGGGACCGCGATCGCGCCCGCCTCGAGGTCCGGCACGTGGCCGCCCTCCGCGCCGGGGTACCCGGCCAGCTCCTCGTGAAGCGCGAACAGCGCCGGGTCGCCGCTGACGACCGCCTGGCGGCCGAGGCGGTCGAGGAGGTGCGCGCGCCACTCGCCGAGGTTGACGATGCGCGGCGCCATGCCCTCCGGATGCAGGCTGAGGCGCAGCACGTTGACCGGCGGCTCGAGCAGGTGCGCCGCGGCGCCCTCGATCAGGAGCGGCACGGCGCGGTTGGCCGAGACGAGCCCCCAGTGGCGGTCGACGACGACCGCCGGGTAGGGCTCGTGGCCGCGCAGGACGCGGTCGATCGCCTCGCGCACCGGGCCCATCTCCGGCGCGTCGAGGTCGTGCTGGGCGTAGGCGGGCGCGTAGCCGGCGGCGAGCAGCAGCGTGTTGCGGTCGCGCAGCGGGACGTCGAGATGCTCGGCCAACTGGATCACCATCTCCGCGCTCGGCTTGGACCGCCCCGTCTCGACGAAGCTCAGGTGCCGGGCCGACACGCCCGCCTCGAGCGCGAGGTCCTGCTGGCTCATCCGCCGCCGGCCGCGCCAGTCGCGCAGCAGGCTTCCGATGCGGGGGCGGTCGGCGACCGGGGAGGGCATGGCCGCCACGCTAGCGGCGGCCCCGCGGCCGGGCGATGACCTCGGAGGTAAGCGCGCGGCGCGCGGGCTACCGGCGCCGGCGGGCGGCGCCGCGCGAGGCGACGTCCTCGACCCAGGCGCGCCCTTCGGCCGTGGCCGTGTAGCCGAGCTCGCCGCCGCCGACGAGCTCGCCATCGAGCATCCCGGCCCGTTCGAGCGTGCGCAGCGCGCCGCCCGCGGTGGCCCGCGAGAGGCCGAGTGCGGCCGCCGCCTGCCGGGCGGTGATGCGGCGCTCGTCGAGGACGAGGCGCATCGCCGCGAAGTGGCGGCTCGTGAGGGCGGGCTCCCGCGCGATCCGCGGCGCGGCGGTCGCGGCGGCCGGCCGGGTCGGGGCGGGCGCGGAGCGGGTGTTCTCGGGGGACGGTTTGGTCATGCGGGCGGCCGCCGGGAGCCCCGGCTACCCCGAGGCCGTCGTGGGTAGTCGCAGTCGACGCCCGCCGGGTGCGCGCACGCTACGCGGCGCCCCGAACGGCCCGACAGCGCAGAAGCCGCGGACGCGTGGTGCGCGATGCCGCAGGCCAGGCCGGCGCGTCTGGCGCGAGGCGTCGCGGATGACCCCGTCTCGTCCATCGGCTCGAGTCCTCGTCTCCGGCGTCAGGTGCGGACGGCCTGCGCGGCGTCGAGCAGCTCGGCGCGCGACGCGAGCTTGACCCGCGGGCGGCCCTCGGCGCGGCCGCGCTCGAGCTCCTGGCCCGCGATCGCGCGCCAGCCGTCGCCGGAGACGAGGTCCGGCCGCCGTTCGGCGAGGAGCGCGTCGATCCCCTCCCGGGGCGCCGCCGCCCCGGCGAGCGTCCCGGCGGCGAGGTCCTCGACCAGCGCGGCCATGGTCTCGTCGGCATCGCGCTTGTTCGTGCCGAGGATCCCGGTCGGCCCGCGCTTGATCCAGCCGACGGCGTAGACGCCGGGCAGCGGCCGGCCGTCGGGGGTGAGCACGCGGCCGCCCTCGTTGGGCAGCACGTAGCGGCGCTCCTCGAAGGGCACGTCGGGCAGGGGCACGGCGCGGTAGCCGACCGAGCGCAGGACGAGCCCGCATTCGATCGTCTCGACCTCGTCGCCGGCCGGCCGCGCGCGCAGCGTGCCGTCCTCCTCGCGGACGATCGCGTTGCGGCGGACGTCGACGGCCTCCACGCGGCCCTCGCCCCGGATCTCGACGGGCGAGCGCAGGAAGCGCAGGTCGATGCGGCGCGCGGCGCCCGCGTCGGGCTCCCCGGCGGCGAACGCCTGCAGCAGCTCGACGTTCTTGCGCGCGGTGAAGGTCCCTTCGGCATCGAGCCATTCGCGCGACACCTGGTCGAGCTCGATGTCGGCGGGGTCGACGTGCAGGGCGACGCCGTCCAGGCGCCCGAGCTCGCGCAGCTCGGCGCTCGTGAACGCGGCCTGGGCGGGGCCGCGACGGCCGAGCACGACGACCTCGCGGACGCGGCTCGCGCGCAGCGCCTCGAGCGCGTGGTCGGCGATGTCGGTGCGCCCGAGCTCGTCCGGGCCGAGCGTGAGGATGCGGACGACGTCGGCCGCGACGTTGCCGTTGCCGATGACCACGGCGCGCTCGGCGGACAGGTCGAACTCGAGCTCGCGGTAGTCGGGGTGGCCGTTGTACCAGCCGACGAACGACGTGGCCGCCCAGCTCCCGGGCAGGTCCTCGCCGGGGATGCCGAGCGACTTGTCGGTCTGCGCGCCGGTCGCGTAGACGACCGCGTCGTAGTGCTCCATGAGCTCGCCGTGGGAGATGTCGACGCCGACCTCGACGTTGCCGAGGAACCGGCAGCCGCGGCGCAGGGTCTGGCGGTCGAAGGTGTCCTCGAGGCGCTTGATCTCCTGGTGGTCGGGCGCGACGCCGCCGCGCAGCAGGCCCCACGGCGTGGGCAGGCGCTCGAAGAGGTCGATGTCGGCGTCGCCGCGCGCGCGCAACAGGGACGCGGCCGCGAAGGCGCCGGCGGGCCCGGCGCCGACGATCGCCACGCGGGGGCGCTCGGGGGCCATCACGCCGCCGTGCGCTCGGCCGTGCCGAGCTCGGCGAAGAACTCGCCGTTGAGGTCGAGCGCGTAGTCGTACTTCGCGGGCAGCTCGAAGTCGGGGAAGATCGCGTCGACCGGGCAGGCCTCGACGCACGCGTCGCAGTCGATGCAGACGCCCGGATCGATGTAGAGCTGCTCCGCGGTCTCGAAGTCGGGCGCGCCCGGTTTGGGGTGGATGCAGTCCACCGGGCAGACCTCGATGCACGAGTCGTCCTTGATGCAACTGCCGACGATGACGTAGGTCATGGGCCAGCCAGGGTACAAACTGCCGAAACCGGACCGTGTTTCGGTAGTTGGCGCGTGCGGCGACTTCGCCGGAGCCGGCCGTGCGCGGGCGGCCGGGTCCGCGCGTCGGACACGGGCGGGCGGCGGCCGCCCGCGGGCGGCTATGAACGGCCGATCCCCGACTCCGCCACCGCATCGCGCGCGCTGGCGTTCCGCGGCGGCGTCGGCGCCGCGGCGCGCACCGTCGGGCTGCCGTACGGCTACACGCATCACGGTGTGGTCGACGGCGCAGACGACCATCGCCGAGCACGGGACGCCGCGGGTCTGGGAGATCGCGCTCTACGCGCTCGGCGCGGTGACGGCGTACTGGGCGGCGCGCGCGTGGGCGGCGGGGACGGCCACGGAGCGCGACGGGACCCACGCCACCGCCCACCCCGCGCTGCGCGGATGGGTGGTGCAGGCCGCCGCGATCGCGACGCCGGTCGCCGCGGCCGCCGTGCTCGCGCGAGGCGCTGCCGAGCGCGGTGTGCTGGCCGCTGGCGGGGATCGTGACCGTGCTCGGCTACCTCGGGGTCATGGGCCTCAGTCACGCGCTCGCCGCCCGCGCGGGGGACGACTGAGGCGCGCGGCATGGCGTACCCCGCCGGATGGGTCCCGCTGCTGCAGGTCGACCAGGACCTGGCTGCGCGGCTGACTCCGGCGACGGTGGCCGAAGCCGCGCCGCTGGCGTTCGCCGCCACGGAGTGGCTCGGCCCGGGCGAGTGGCGACCGCGCGCCCCCGCCCCCGAGGAGCGTTCCGCCCACCTCGGCCTGCTCGTCGTGGACGGGTTCCTCGCGCGCCGGGTCGACGTCCTCGAGCGGCCGGTCACCGAGCTGCTCGGACGCGGGGACCTGCTCCTGCCGTGGGAGCCCGACCAGACCGACCCCTTCGCCTCCGGAATGCGCTGGGAGGTGCTCGAGGAGGTCCGGGTCGCGATCCTCGACCACCGCTTCACCGCGCTTCTCGGCCGCTGGCCGGACCTCACCGCCGCGCTCGTCGGCCGGGCCGTCTCGCGCTCGCGCCAGCTTCGCCCTGAGCCTCGCGATCAGCCAGCTCGTCGGGATCGACCTGCGCGTGCTGGCGATGCTGTGGCACATCGGCGGACCGGTGGGGGCACGAGGGCCCCGACGGTGTGCGCCTCCCCGTCCACCTGACGCACGAGCTCCTCGCGAGCCTCGTGTCGGCACAGCGCGCGACGGTGACCCGCGCGCTCGGGACGCTGGCCGACCGCGGCGAGCTCTCGCGCCGCGAGGACGGGCTGCTCGTCCTCCACGGGTCGCCGCCCGCGCAGTTCCGCCGGGCCGCCGGCCCGGCGGACTGAACGCCCATCACCGGCCGGCGCGTCACACGGCTGACGGGATCGGAGGCGGCTCGCCCTTTCGATGTGACGCCGGTCACCGGCACCCACGCCATCGCGCACGCAGGAAGGGTCGTTCGGTCGGTGATCTGCGGCCGGCCGACGAAGAGAATCGCACTGTCACCTCGGTCGGTGTGTGGCGGAAAAAGAGCCCACACCTCCCTGCGCGCCCGCGGTGCACATCGCCCCCCTTTCGTCCTTCGTACTGTCGGAAAAAGGAGACGTTGATGCAAGAGCGCCGGAGTGGTGCGATGACGCGCAGGGAGGCGCTCAAGCTGGGCGGCGGCGCCGCCGGGATGTTCATCGTGGGAGCCGGCGGCCTGGCCATCCCGCGGGGCGTGGCCAAGGGCGGGGGCAGCCTCTACATCGAGGCGTTCCCCACGAGCCCGCTGATCACGACGCCGTTCAACGAGGCGCTTCCGGTCCCCGCGGCCCTGCGCCCGATCCCCAAGGCGGAGGTCGACGCCTGGCCGAACCCGCCCGGGCCCGACAACCAGGACTTCGTGAAGGGCGGCACCCCCTCCAAGCACCAGCTGTGGCCCGGCGAGGGCGTGACCGCGACCTACCCGTGGACGACGACCACGCCCGACGTCTACCAGGTCAAGGTCCAGGCGGCCAGCCACGACTTCACGTCCTCCGCGGTCCAGCCGATCGACAGCAACGGCCGCAACAGCGTGCCGCCGGGGAGCAGGAACGCGAACCCGCGATTCCTGCCGAAGAGCACGATCTACGGCTTCAACGCCCATGACCGCGAGGTGGCGGGGCTGCCCGTCTTCCCGGGGCCGCGCATCAACGCCGAGTACGCACGGCCCGCCCTCGTGCGCTTCGAGAACCACCTCGACATCGACAACGGGACGGACCCGATGGACTTCGGCTCGCCGAACCGCTCGTTCATCACCCACCTGCACAACGGGCACACCGCCGCGGAGTCCGACGGCAACCCCGCCCACGGCTTCCGGCGGTTCTCGCCGCTCGGCCGCCTCACGCACGAGGCGGCCTACGAGCCGGGCGAGTCGGTCGACAACCTCTACCTCGGCTATCCGGCCGGCGGCGACGAGCGCGAGAAGCAGTCGTTCTTCTGGTTCCACGACCACGTCCACGGCCACACCGGCGCGAACGTCTACAAGGGCATGGTCGGGCTCATGCCGCTGTATGACCCGGTCATCGACAACGGCGACGAGACCAAGAAGGACGGCCTGCGCCTTCCCGGTCGCCGCCGAGACAACGGCGACGGGTCGTTCGACGTCGACTACGACATCCCGCTGGCGATCTATGACTGTCGCCTGGATGACGGTGTGACACCGCACAAAGACGCACACAACGGTTCCGGGGAGACACACCCGGAGTGGTGGGGCAAGACGTTTTTCCGTCACTTCCCGAATCACGGTTTCGTGGGTGACATCTTCACCGTCAACGGCAAGGCGTTCCCCGTGCTCGAGGTCAAGCGCCGCAAGTACCGCCTGCGGTTCCTCGACGCGTCGATCTCGCGCATCTACGACTTCAAGCTCATGACCGGGCACCCGAAGGCGGCGCGCGACCTCGGCTACAAGGGCGACGAGCTCCAGGGCCAGTACCGCCTGCCGGACGGCAAGCAGTGCATGAAGATGGTGGAGATCGCCAACGAGGGCGGCCTGCTGCCCAAGCCGATCCTCCGCGACAACTTCGAGCTGTGGCCGGCCAAGCGCCGCGAGGTCGTCGTCGACTTCACGAAGTGGATGGACGGCTCGCCCACGCGGACGGGCGACGAGCTCTACCTCGTCGACGTGATGAAGATGACCACGGGTCGCATGTGGGACAGCCAGGACCCGAGGTACATGGTCCCGGTCATGAAGATCGTCATCGGCGACGACCCGCCCGAGCCGGACTACAGCGTCATCCCGGCCAAGCTCCGCGAGGTCCCGGATCTCGTCCCCGGCGCGGTCGCCGCGATCAAGGACAAGGGCATCCCGACGTTCGAGCTCCAGCGCGGCAGCTCCAACGCCGACCCCGAGACCGAGTGGCTCATCAACGGCCAGCAGTTCGACCCGGCCGTCCCGATCATCTCGGTCAAGAAGGACTCCGGCCAGATCTGGCGGATCCGCAACGGCGGCGGCGGCTGGGTCCACCCCATGCACCTGCACATGGAGGAGCACCGCGTGGTGGCCCGCAACGGCAAGCTCGCGCCCGACTCCCGTCACCCGGACGACACGGGCAAGGAGGACGTCGTCGCGCTCGACCCGAGCGAGGAGGTCGTGATCTCCCGCCGGTTCCGGACCTTCACCGGCGCCTACGTGGCCCACTGCCACAACCTCGCCCACGAGGACCACAACATGATGTTCGCCTGGGAGATCGTCTGACGGCAGCCGCGCGGGCCTACGATGCGCCGATGCGGCTGCGGGTCGCCCGCCACACCGAGCGCCTGGCCGATCTCGTCGCGTTCTACCGCGACGGGATCGGCCTGCCGGAGATCGGCGGCTTCCGCGGCCACGCGGGCTACGACGGCGTCTTCCTCGCGATCCCGGGGACCGGGGCGCACCTGGAGCTGACCGCCGGCGGCGGCCACGGCGCGCCGGCGCCGCACCCCGAGTCGCTGCTCGTGCTCTACCTCGGCGACGACGCGGCGGTCCGCGCCGTCGCCGAGCGGCTGCGCGCCACGCCGGTCGCGCCGGCGAACCCGTACTGGGCCGAGCACGGCCTGACGTTCGAGGACCCCGACGGCTTCCGCGTCGTGCTCGTCCCGGAGCCCTGGGACGACGACCGCGCGTAACGCACCGCGCGCCGGACGGACCACCGGGGATGCCGTGGCCGGTCGCGATCCGTGAGCACGCCGGCCCTCGGGCCGGGCTGCGGCCGCTGTTCGAGCTCGCGGAGGACTCGGCGCAGGAACTCGACGCGTACCTCGACGCCGGCCGCGTCCTCGTCGCGGACGACGGCGACCGCGTCGTCGGCCACCTGCTGATCACGGACGCCGCGGACGCCGGGGCGGCCGAGATCAAGAGCATGGCCGTCGACGAGGCGCTGCAGGGCCGCGGCATCGGCCGCGCGCTGGTGGCGGCCGCGATCGCCCTCGCCCGCGACGAGGGCCGCGCGACGCTCGTCGTGGCCACCGCGACGGCGGACATCGGGAACCTCCGCTTCTACCAGCGCCTCGGCTTCCGGATGCGCGCGATCGAACGCGACGCGTTCACGCCCGCGACCGGCTACCCGCCCGACCTTGAGGCCGACGGGATCCCGGTGCGCGATCGTGTCTGGCTCGACATGCCCCTGAACCGGCGCCGACCCCGAACCGGAGGAACCGACATGAGCACGACGACCGACGAGTCCACCGCCCGCCGCGGGCGGGTCCGCCTCGAGCCCGGGGCCAAGCGCGTCCGCGCGTTCCTCGGCGGCGCGGTCGTCGCGGACACCACGCGCCCGGTCCTCGTCTGGGAGGTCCCCTACTACCCCGCGTACTACGTCCCGCTGGAGGACGTCCGCGCCGAGCTCGTCGCCGACGGCGGCAGCGCCCACTCGCCCAGCCGCGGCGACGGCCAGCACCTTCACCGTCCGCGCCGGCGGGCGCGAGGCGCCCGGCGGCGCGCTGCGCTACGCCGACTCGCCGATCCCCGAGCTGCGCGAGCCTCGTCCGCCTCGACTGGCACGCCATGGACGCGTGGTTCGAGGAGGACGAGGAGGTCTTCACCCATCCGCGCGACCCGTACACGCGCGTCGACATCCTCGCGAGCTCACGCCACGTGCGCATCGAGGTCGCCGGCGTCACGGTCGCCGAGTCGGCCGCGCCGCGGCTCCTGTTCGAGACCGGCCTGCCGCCGCGCTTCTACCTCCCGAAGCCCCACGTGCGCCTCGACCTGCTCGTGCCCAGCGAGACCGTCAGCCACTGCCCGTACAAGGGGCAGGCGGAGTGGTGGTCGGTGCGGACGCCCGACGGCGAGATCCACCCGGACCTCGCGTGGTCCTACCGCGCGCCGCTGCCCGAGAGCCAGAAGGTCGCCGGGCTGATCGCGTTCCTCGACGAGAAGGTCGACGTGCACGTCGACGGCGTCGCCCGCGAGCGGCCCCGCACGAAGTTCTCGTAACGCCCGGGCGCCCTCGCCGACAGGGGGCGCATGAGCATCGCAGCCACCCAGCCCGCGGCCTCCGACGCGCCCGGCGCGCGCGGCGCCTTCACCCCGATCGGCGAGTACGGCCTGCTCGCCGACTGCAACTCCGCCGCCCTCGTGAGCCGGGACGGCTCGATCGACTGGCTCTGCCTGCCCCGCTACGACGCGGACGCGCTGTTCGCGCGGCATCCTCGACCCGGAGGCCGGCCACTGGTCGATCCGTCCCGCGGGCGAGTACCGCGTCGAGCGCCGCTACGTCCCGGGCACGCTCGTGATCGAGACGACGTTCACGACGCCCGGCGGCGTGGTGCGGATGCGCGACGCGATGGCCTTCGCCCCCGGCCAGCGCGGCCACGACCTCGGCCACGAGGCCCCGCACGAGGTGCTGCGGGCGGTCGAGGGCGTGTCGGGCTCGGTCGAGCTCGTCCTCGAGCTGGTCCCGCGCCCCGAGTACGGCCTGGTCCGCCCGCTGATCCGCGTCGTCGAGGGCGGCGCGAAGACCTTCGGCGGACCGAACCGGATCGAGGTCGTCTCGGCCGTGCCGCTCGAGCTGCGCGACGCCGGCCTGCACGCCCGCTTCGCGGTTCGCGCGGGCCAGGCGCTCGGGTTCGCCGTCGTGTGGGCCGCGCCCGAGCGGCGCACGCCGCCCGTCCCGACCGCGGCCGAGCGACGTGGCCGCCCGCGTCGACGACGTCGTCGAAGGCCTGGCGGTCGTGGGAGGCCGAGCACGACGTCTACGCCGGCCCGCACCGCGACCTCGTCCGCCACAGCGCCCGCGTGCTGAAGGGCTTGACCTACCGGCCGACCGGCGCGATCGTCGCGGCGCCGACGACCTCGCTGCCCGAGACGGTCGGCGGCGAGCGCAACTGGGACTACCGCTTCTCCTGGATCCGCGACTCGAGCCTCACGCTCGAGGCCCTCTACATCGGCGCGTGCACCGACGAGGCGGAGGAGTTCGTCTCGTTCATGACGAGCGCGGCCGGCGGCGGCGCGTCGCTGCAGATCATGTACGGGATCGGCGGCGAGCACGACCTCTCCGAGCGCGTGCTCGGCCACCTGCGCGGGTGGCGTGACTCCGCGCCGGTGCGCGTCGGCAACGGCGCGTGGGACCAGGTCCAGCTCGACGTCTACGGGGAGCTGCTCAACGCGCTCTACGTCTACCGCGAGCGCCTCGGCGAGCTGCACCCGGAGATCCAGGCGTTCGCCGCCGACCTCGCCGACACGGCCGCGCGCCGCTGGCGCGAGACGGACTCCGGGATCTGGGAGATGCGCGGCGAGCCGCGCCACCACCTCTCGTCGAAGGTCCTGTGCTGGGTCGCGCTCGACCGCGCGGTGAAGCTCGCCCCCGCGCTCGGCGAGCATGCGGCGAAGGCCGACGGCTGGGCGGTCGAGCGCGACCGCATCCGGGCCGCGATCCTCGAGCGCGGCTGGAGCGAGCCGGCCGGCGCCTACGCGCAGTCCTTCGAGGCCGACGAGCTCGACGGCGCGGCGCTCCTGATGCCGATCTACGGCTTCCTCCCGGCGACCGACCCACGGATGCGCGCGACGATCGACGCGATCGCCCGCGATCTCACCGAGGACGGTCTCGTGCTGCGCTACCGCGCCCAGGAGGGCCTGAACGCCGACGGCCTGAGCGGCGAGGAGGGGACGTTCGTCATCTGCTCGTTCTGGCTCGTCTCGTGCCTGGCGATGGCGGGCGAGCTCGAGCGCGCCGAGGCGCTCTTCGCCCAGCTCTCGGGCTACGCGAACGACCTCGGGCTGCTCGGCGAGGAGATCGACACCGCCAACGGCGAGCAGCTCGGCAACTTCCCGCAGGCCTACAGCCACATCGGCCTCATCACGGCGGCGTACGAGATCGACCGGGCCAAGGGGCGGGCATGAGCGGCGTGTTCGACGTCGTCGTCCTCGGCGGCGGCCCGGCCGGCGAGCACTGCGCCGCGCGGCTGGCCGAGGGCGGCCGGCGGGTCGCTCTGGTCGAGCGCGAGCTGCTCGGCGGCGAGTGCTCGTACTGGGGCTGCATCCCCTCCAAGACGCTCGTCCGCCCGGGCGAGGCCCTGCAGGCGGCGCGCGAGGTGCCGGGCGCCGCGCAGGCGGTCGACGGCCGCGGCCTCGATCCGGCGGCCGTCCTGGCCTGGCGCGACTTCATGGTCAGCGGCTACGACGACGCCGGCCAGGTCGCGTGGGCGCGCGGCGCAGGGATCGAGATCGTCCGCGGCGCGGGCCGCCTCGACGGCCCCGGCCGGGTCGTGGTCGGCGACGAGACGCTGCTCGCCCCCGACGTCGTGATCGCGACCGGCTCGGATGCGGTGCTCCCGCCGGTCCCGGGCCTGGACGGGCTCGAGGGCGTGTGGACCAACCGCGAGGCGACCGCGTTGCGCGCGGTCCCCCGCCGGCTGCTGGTCCTCGGCGGCGGCCCGGTCGGGGTCGAGCTCGGCCAGGCCGTCCGGCGGATGGGCGCCGAGGTCGCGATCGTCGAGGGCGCCGACCGGCTGCTGGCGCGCGAGCCGGCGGCGCTCGGCGACGCGCTGGCCGAGGCGCTGCGGGCCGACGGCGTCGAGCTGCACCTCGGGCGCCACGTGCGCGCCGCCCGCCGCGACGCCGGCGGCGAGTACGTGCTCGAGCTCGCCGACGGCACCGTCCTGCGCGGCGACCGCCTGCTCGTGGCGACCGGGCGCCGGCCGCGGACCGGCGGCCTCGGCCTCGAGACCGTCGGCCTCGCGCCCGGCCGCGGCGGGATCGCCGTCGACGCGCGGATGCGCGCGGGCGAGGGCGTCTGGGCGATCGGCGACGTCACCGGCATCTGGCCGCTGACCTACGTCGGCAAGTACCAGGGCCGGATCGCGGCGGCGAACATCCTCGGCCACGACCGCGAGGCCGACTACACCGCCGTGCCGCGGGTCGTCTTCACCGACCCGCAGATCGCGGCCGTCGGCGAGGCGGACGGCCCGTCGACGGCGACCGTGTCCGCTTGCCGAGGTCGCCCGCACGGCGACGTACACGCGGGCCTACGACACGCGGCCCGGGTTCCTGACGCTCGTCTCGGACGGCGAGCGGCTCACCGGCGCGCACGCCGCCGGCCCCGAGGCGGGCGAGTGGCTGCAGCAGGCGACGGTGGCCATCCGCACCCGGGTGCCGTTGTCGGTCCTGCTCGACGTCATCCAGCCGTTCCCGACGTTCTCCGAGGCGTTCCTCCACGCGCTGCTGGCGCTCGAGGCACGCGTGCCCGCGGCCGTGGGGTGACGTCCCACGACCGGCCCGGACCGGCATCAGCTCCGCCGGCGCAGCAGGGCGCGAAGGTCGCCCACAGGCCCGAGGTGACGCAGCTTGTCGGGGTTGACGATCGCGCTCACGCCCTGGATCTGGCCGTCAGCGACGTCGACGGTCATCACGGCGATCAGCCGGTCGTCGCCGTCGAGGAACAGCGCGCCCGGCTGGCCGTTGACGTGCGCGCGGCGCGTCGTGACCCCGCCGAGGCGGGAGAGCGCGCGCAGTCCCGCGCCGAACAGGCGAGCGACCTTCACGCGCCCGTGGACCGCTCGGGCGGCCGCGGGCGCCTTGCCGCCGCCGTCGCCGCGGAAGACGACGTCGTGGGCGAGCAGTGCCTCCAGTGCCTCCAGGTCACCGTGCTCCACGGCCGCGAAGAAGCGGGCGGCGAGCTCGTCGCGCTGCTCGCGCGAGGCGTCGAACCGCGGCCGGCGCTCTCGCACGTGCCGGCGCGCCCTGCGTCGCCAGCTGGCGGGCGTTCTGCTCGCTCGTCCCGACGATCTCCGCGATGCGCGCGTACGGCTCGTCGAAGACCTCGCGCAGCAGGAACGCGGCGCGCTGCTCGGGCGAGAGCGTCTCCAGCAGCACGAGGAAGGCGAGCGACAGCGAGTCCGCCGTCTCGGCGCGGACGGCGGGATCGTCGTCCGTGTCGACCAGGAGCGGCTCGGGCAGCCACTCGCCGACGTACGTCTCCCGCCTGACCCGGGCCGAGCGCAGCTGGTCGAGCGCGAGCCGCGAGACCACGGTCGAGAGGTAGGCGCGGGGCGACTCGATCCGTTCGCCGCCCGCCCGCGCGCGGTGCAGGCGCAGGAACCCCTCCTGCACGACGTCCTCGGCGTCGCTCGCGCTGCCGAGCATCCGGTACGCGATGGCGAACGCCGACGGGCGCAACTCCTGGAACTGCTCGTCGGTCACCGGCCCAGCCCCTGCGCGAAGCCCTGCCGCCAGCTCGGGTAGCGCGGCGTCCAGCCGAGCTCGCGCCTGGCCTTCTCGTTCGACGCGCCCTTGGTCTCGGTCATCATCGCCGTCGCCGCCTCACCGGCCGCGAGCCGTCCGAGCCAGCGCGGGATGCGCCTCGGCGGCTTGGCGTCGAGCGCCCGGGCCAGCGCCGGGAGCCACTCGCGGACCGGCGCCGGCTCGTCGTCGACGACGTAGTACACGCCCGGCGCGCCGCGCACGACGGCGATCGCGGTCGCGGCGGCGGCATCCTCGACGTGCACGTACGACAGGATCCCGCCGCCGTCGCCGATGATCGGGAACCGGCGCTTGCGGACGGGCGCCGCGATCACCGCGTCGGGGTCCAGGCTCACCCCGGTGCCCGGACCGTAGAACCCGCCGTAGCGCAGCGCCAGCCCGTCGCCCCACTCGATCGACGTCACCGCCTTCTCGAGGTAGAGGTACCCCGCCTGGGCCGTCCGCAGGGCCGCCGGCGGGTCGTCGGGACCGATCGGATCGCTCTCGGTGAGGACCGGCCGGTCGGTGCGGCCGAAGCGGAACGCGCCGAAGCTCTGCGCCACGACGCGCCGGGTGCCGACGGCGCGGCCGGCGGCGAGCAGGTGATCCGTCGCCTCGGTCCGCAACCGGTTGGTCATCGTCGCCGCGGCCGAGCGGTCGGGGTGGCGCGCCTCCCGGACGCTCATCTGGCCCGAGAGCGCGGTGAGCTGGTGCACGATCACCTCGGGTGCGGCGGCGGCGACCGCCTCGGCGACCGCGTCGGGGTCGAGGGCGTCGGCCACGACCGGACGCGCTCCCAGGCTGCGCAGCAGCTCCTGCTTGGATGCGCTCCGGGTCATCCCGACCACCTCGTGCCCCTGGGCGACGAGCTGCGGGACGAGCGCCCGGCCGAGGACGCCGGTGGCACCGGCCACGAAGACCTTCATGACTGCTCCTTTCGTCTCACTGCCCATGAGACGAGACAGCCGTGCGGCCGGTGACAGCGCCCTCAGACCCCCGCCGCCGCGAACGGCACGCCGAAGCGCTTGCACCAGACGACGACGGACCGGTAGGCGCCGAGGTCGACCGACGCGGGGATCGCGTAGTTCTGGGCGCCGATGTTGCCCTTGAGGCGGCCGAGGTCGACGAAGCGGTCGTCGAACGCGCCGCCGGGGCCGCCGGGCCGGGTCGCGGACAGGTAGACCTTCAGCAACGGCCCGTTGGACGTGCGGAAGTCCTCGAAGCGCACGTAGCGGCGGCCGCCGACGGCGATGACCCGGGCGCGGCCGCGGGTCGCGTGCTCGTGGCTGCGGAACGGCGCGACGGAGAGCGTGCGCGCCGTCGCCGGGCCGGCGGGCGCGACGACGGCCGGGAGCGCCTCGTCGACCCGGTCGTCGATGAACAGCTTCTGCGGCTGGAACCACACGAGGACGAACGCGGCGACGCCCGCGACGATGACCGCCGCGAGCGCCGCCGCGCGGCGGGCCGAGGGACGCGGGAGCGTGGCCACGACCGCTACCCGTCCGAGGAGGCGCGGCGGCCGGCCGCGACGACCTCGTACGCCAGGCCGGTCGCGAGCGCGTAGACCGCATGGTGGAAGAGGTCGATCGCGACCTCCTCGCGGCCCCAGAACACGAACGGCGGCGCGACCTCGAGCGCCGGGAGCGTGACCGCCGCGCTGCCCCACACCGCGGCGCCGTGCGCCGCGGTCGCCTTCGCCGGCGGCATCCCGGTCGCGCCGAGCAGGCCGCGCACGACGCCCCAGCCCGTGCCGTAGCCCCAGTGCGACAGGTCGTTGAAGCGGGCCTGGGCGAGGTCGGAGTCGAACGCGCGGATGCCGAGCGCCTTCGCGGTCGCGCGCGCCGGCGCGGTCGACGGCGCCCGGCGGCGCAGCCGGGCCTCGAGGGTGCTCGAGACGGTCATCGCCGCGGTGCCGAGGAACCCGGCGACGAGGCCGTCGCCGATCGCGGTCGCGGTCTTCGCGAGGACCTTCATGCCGTCACCTCCACGGCCTCGGGCACGCGCGCGCCGAGGCGGTCGATCAGGTGATCGCCGACGCGCATCGCGTTGGCCATCGCCGTGAGCGCGGGGTTCACCGCGCTCGCCGAGGGGAAGAAGCTCGTGTCGACGACGTAGAGGTTGTCGACGTCGTGGGCGCGGCAGTCGGGGTCGAGCGCCGACGTCCGCGGGTCGGTCCCGAAGCGCACGGTCCCGCACTGGTGCGCGACGCCGGCGAGCGGGATCCGCTGGTCGAGCACCGACCAGCTCGGGATCATCGTCTCGCAGCCGATGTGGCCGACCAGGCCCTTGAGCTTGGCCAGCAGCCGCTTGTGCGGCTCGGTGTTGTGGTCGGTCTTCGCCAGGTGGATGCGCCCCTGACGGTCGACGGTGACCCGGTTGTCCGGGTGCGGCAGGTCCTCGGTCGTCAGCCAGAAGTCGATGGCGTGCCTGGCCATGAAGTCGAGTGCCAGGCCCGGGGCGAACCACGGCGCGCCGCCGCGCAGGACGTGGCGGTCGCTCTTGCCGAGCATCTGGATGTGCCCGAGCGGACGGTCGAAGTCCTCGGCGCCCCAGTAATAGTCGTTGACGCCGAGGGTCTTCTGGAAGCGCGTCGGGTTCGGCGTCTTCGAGATCGCGATCACGCCGGAGTTGATGTGGGCCATGTAGTTGCGGCCCACCTGGTCGGACGCGTTCGCCAGGCCGCGCGGGTGCGCGTCGTTGGCGGAGCGCAGGAGGAGCGCGGCCGAGTTCGCCGCGCCGCAGGACACGACCACGACGTCGGCGCTGTAGCGCTCCTCGACCCCGCCGCGGTCGACGACGACCGAGGTCACCTCGCGCCCGGAGGCGCTCGTCTCCAGGCGCTCGACCTTCGCGTGGCGCCGGAGCGTCACGTTCGGGTGCTCGAGCGCCGGCCGCACGCAGCGCACGTGCGCGTCGGCCTTGCCGTCGGTCAGGCAGGGGAAGCCGTCGAAGCGGTCGCAGCGCACGCAGCGGCCCGCCTCGGGGTCGGACTCGTTCATGTCCACGCCGACCGGCAGGTGGAAGGGCTGGTGGCCCGTGCGCACGAGGTCGTCGTGCAGCTGCTGGATGCGCGGCTCGTGGGAGACGGCCGGGTACGGGAACGGCCCCGAGCGCTCGGGCTCGGTCGGGTCCTCGCCCGCCTGCCCGTGGACGAGGTAGCGCTCCTCGGCCTCGGCGTAGTAGGGCTCGAGGTCCTCATAGGAGATCGGCCACGCCGGCGAGATCCCCGCCCAGTGGCGGACCTCGCCGAAGTCGCCCGTGCGCATCCGGAAGAGGATCGCGCCGTAGAACTTCGTGTTGCCGCCGACGAAGTACTGCTGGTGCGGGCGGAACGGGGCTCCGTCCTTGTCGATCCACTCCTCGCCGGAGAGGTAGCGCTCGCCGAGGAACACCGCCTCCGAGTCCCAGTTCTCGGGCTCGCGCGGGAGGTAGCCGCCGCGCTCGAGCAGCAGGATCCGCTTGCCGGTCGGCGCGAGGCGATGGGCGAGCGTGCCGCCGCCCGCGCCCGTGCCGATGATGATCACGTCGTAGTGCTCGCTCATGGGTTCGCTCCAAGGTCAGACGAGGGCGATGGGTGAGGTCCACGCGCCGGTCGCGCCGCGCAGCCGGGCGTGGGTGAGGATCAGGGCGAACGCCCGCACGCCGTCGGCGGCGAGCGCGGCGGTGTCGACGTTCTCGACGATGAACACGCCATGGCGCGCGTTCAGGATCTGCGGCACCTCGAACGGGCACTCCGGGTCCTCGGCCGGGACCGGGCCGTAGCTCCAGGTGTCGCAGCCGCTGAGCGCGACGCCGCGCTCGGCCAGCCACGCGGCGACCGCGACGCCGGGGCCGGGCTCGCCGTCGAGGTACGCCTCGGGCTCGTCCCAGCGCGCGCCCCAGCCGGTGTGGAACAGGACCGCGTCGCCGGGCGTGGGCGCGATGCCGGCGAGGTCGTCGAGGCCGACGACGTCGCCGCGCTCGAGGCGCCCGACGCCCCGCACGGCGGGCACGTCGACGAGCCAGCCGCGGGTGACGATCTGCGGGACCGTCTCGACGCCGAGGCGCGTGACGCCGGCGGTGCCGGCGAGCTCGCCGACGGACCAGCCGTTGTAGCCGCGGTCGCCGATCTGCAGGTGGCTCAGCGCGTCGAGATGGGTGCCGAGCTGCTGGGTCGCGGTGACCTGCTCGGTGATCCAGTTGACCCGGTTGCGCCCGACGCCGCCGTCCGCGTTGGCGTGATGGGCCGTCGTGACGAGCGTCTGGCGGAAGAAGCGGCCCGGGAACGCCGGGACGGTCTCGTCGAGGACACGGCCGAGGTCGTACAGGCGCCCGTGGCGGACGAGGGCCAGCGCCTCGCGGCGCTTGCCCTCGTCGACGTGGTTGAGCATGCCGATCTCGTCCTCGGCGCCGAACGGCGACGGCCACCACGCCGCGGCCGGGCTGTCCGTCACTCCGAGGACCACGGCGTCAGGAAGCTCGGGAACAGGGTCAGGCCGCCGTCGACGAAGAGCGTCTGGCCGGTCATGTAGGCGGCCATGTCGGAGGCGAGGAAGCACGTCACGCCCGCCATCTCGTCGGCCTCGCCGGCGCGCTGCATCGGGATGTGCTCCTCGACCTGCGCGCGCTTGACCGGATCGTCGATCCACGCGCGGTTGATCGGCGTGACGGTCGCGCCCGGGCCGACGCCGTTGACGCGGATGTCGCGGCTCGCGTACTCGAGCGCCAGCGTCCGCGTGAGGTTCATCATGCCGCCCTTGCTCGTCGAATAGCCGAGGTAGCCCGGCTTCGGGATGAGCTGGTGGACGCTCGAGATGTTCACGATCGCGCCGGCCTTCTCCTCGACCAGGAAGTGCCGGATCGCCTCGCGGGCACACAGGAACGAGCCGCGCAGGTTCACGCCGAGCACGCGGTCGAAGTCCTCCGCCGCGAGCACCTCGGACGGGCGCGAGATCTGGATGCCCGCGTTGTTGACGAGGATGTCGACGCCTCCGAGGGCGGCGATCGCCTCGCCCACCATGCGCACGACGTCCGCCTCGTCCGAGACGTCGCCGCCGACGAGCACGTCGCGGACGCCCATCTCCTTGACCCGGGCGCTGCACGCGTGCACCTGCTCCTCGGTGTCGTGCGCCTCCTCGGGCCGGCGGAGGTAGTTGATCGCGACGTTCGCGCCGTACTCGGCGAAGCGGACCGCGATCGCCTGGCCGATGCCCGAGCTTCCGCCGGTGACGAGGACGTTCTTGCCCCGGAGGCCCGGGAGGCCGGTGGTCCGCGCCTCGGCGGTGCCGACGACGATGTCTGCCATGAGGTGTCTCCTTCTGGGAGCGGGTTCGGCGCTGCAGTCGGTCCGCCCGGGGCGGCGTTACACCCGCGCCCCGCCGGATCGCGATCTGTAACGCCCGGGCCGCTCGCCGCACTGTTGCGGGCGATGGCGCAGCCGACCGGCCCCGCAGCCCCACCTCACGGCACGCTCTCCGCGGACCGCGACGCACGTCTGCTGGCCGCCCTGCGGGCGGGCGACGAGGAGGCGTTCGCGGGCCTCGTGCGCCGGTATCACGCGACCCTGAAGCGCGTGGCGCGCGCCTACGTCAGCACGGACGCCGTCGCCGAGGAGGTCGTGCAGGAGACCTGGCTCGCGGCGATCTCCGGCCTCGACCGCTTCGAGCAGCGCGCGAGCCTCAAGACCTGGCTCTTCCACATCCTCGCCAACAAGGCGAAGTCCCGCGGCGTGCGGGAGCGCCGGACCGTGCCCTTCGCGACGCTCGCCCGCTCGGGCGACGACGAGCCCTCCGTGCCGCCCGATCGCTTCCAGCAGGGCGGCGACACGTGGCCGGGCCACTGGGCGACGCCGCCCCGGCCGTGGGAGGACCCCGAGCGGCGGCTGCAGTCGCTCGAGGCCCGCGAGCGGCTGCGCGCGGCGATCGGCGCGCTCCCCGAGGTCCAGCAGACGGTCCTGACCCTGCGCGACGTCGAGGGCCTCGACGCCGCCGAGGTCTGTTCGCTGCTCGACCTGACCGACGGCAACCAGCGCGTGATCCTGCATCGCGCCCGGGCCCGCGTCCGCGCGGAGCTCGAGCGGTACTTCGAGGAGACGGCGTGAGCGTCGACGAGATCGTCTGCCGCGAGTTCGCCGAGCTCGCCACGGACTACCTCGAGGGTGCGATGCCCGACGAGACCCTCGAGCTCGTCGAGGAGCACCTCGCGATGTGCGACTGGTGCCGCGACTACCTCGACCAGATGGAGACGACGGCGCGCGTCGTCGCCGCCGAGCCGGCACCGGCCGAGCCGCCGCCCGCGACGCTCGAGGCGCTCGTCGGCGCGTTCCGTGCCCGGACGACCGGGGAGGGAGACCCGTGAGGGCCTACAAGTTCCTGAAGCCCGGCGGCGTCGGGCCGTTCAGCCGCTACGCCTGGCCGCTCCCGCGCGAGGGCCGCCCCGGCGCCTGGGTCATCTCCGGCGGCGGGACGGTGCTCTGCCACAGCGGGATCCACGCGTGCCGCGTCGCCGACCTGCCGTGGTGGCTGCAGGACGAGCTGTGGGAGGCCGAGCTCGACGGCGACGTCGCGGCCGGCCGGCACAAGATCACGGCGCCCCGCGCCCGCCTGGTGCGCCGCGTCGACGCGTGGGACGCCGCCTGCTCCCGGCGCTTCGGCGACGCCTGTGCCCTGCGGGCCCACGACCATGCGGCGCGGGCGGCGGCCGCCGGCGCCGCGCCCGAGGCCGCGCGGATCGCGCGCGCGATGGCGGGCGACGCCGCGACCCGCGCCCGGACCGGCGCGGCGATCGTGGCCGCCTACATCGCCGCGCACACCGCGGCGCGCGTGGACGGCCCGGCCGCCGTCGCGAGCGAACGCTCGTGGCAGGCCGAGTGGCTCGCCGCCGAGCTGACGCTGGATTCCTGACCGCTGCCTGTAACAGGCGCCGCGCGGGCGAGACGGGGGCCCGCGCAATGGATCCCTCGTCCCTCTCAAGGAGGACCACATGAAGCGATGGTCGTTCGCCGCGGCCGTGGCCGCCGTCGCGCTCGCCGCGACCGCCGTGCCCGCGAGCGCGAAGTCGGGCCTGTTCATCTCGAGCGCCGTCGAGAACGGCGACGACACCGTGACGCTCCCGCTGTACCACGCCACGAGCGGCGGGCGGGACGTCTGGCTCGTCGTCCTCGACGCCTCGACCGGCGCCGCGGCCGACCGCCTCGGCGTCAACCGCTCGAGCAAGCTCGCCAACAGCGGGCCGGCCGTCCAGGCCGTCGACGCCACGCTCGACGACGTCGTCGCCGGTCGCGCCGCGATCCCGGCGAGCGTCGACTTCACCCCGCAGCGGCAGGTCGTCGGCGACCCGGCCACCGGCTTCCCGCCGCTCGTCGCCGTCCCGGGCGCCCGCGGGGAGACCGGCTACAGCCCGCTCCTGCGCCTGCGCGACGGCACGGTGCTCAACGCGCCGCAGATCGCCAACGCGACCGGCCGGGCCGACAAGGCCCTGTCCGTCGACACGGTCGCCCGCCGGGCGATCCTGCGCGAGACGAACGGCTTCCAGGGCGGCCGCGCCGTCCGCTACGTCTCGACCGAGGCGTCCGACGAGACGGCCGCGGCCCTGGAGGACGCGACCTACGCGCCCGCGCTGAACGCCGCGCCGACCGTCGGCGACGACGGCACCGCGTCGGCCCGCACGAGCCTCGCGGCGTTCGTCAACGGCCAGACCGGGGCGGGCAACCCGAACCGGCAGGGCCTCAACTCGGCCATCATCGACGGCCTCGACCCGCTGAACGTCCTGCGCTGGGCGCCGAACCAGGGCCGCTACAGCCCGCTCTGGGACGTGCACCCGGCCCAGTGGGTCGGCGCTCCCGGCCCGGTGCAGCGCGACTGGAACGACATCGAGGGCCTCGTCGCCCACGGCCGCATCACGGGGCCGGGCGGCGCGCCGTTCGGGCCCGGCGGATTCATCGTCGACTGCCCGATCGTCTTCCGCGCCGGCTGATCGCGGAACCGAGCGCCGCTCCGCCGCTCGGCGGGGCGGCGCCCGAACACCGCGCGTAACACGGGAGGGCCGAGCGCGACGGGGTGAGCGATGCGGTGGCGCCGGAGACCACGAAGGCTCACGTGCCCCGAGGTCGTCGAGCGGGTGACCGACTACCTGGAGGGCGCGCTCGCTCCGGCCATGCGGCGGCGGTTCGAGGCCCACCTCGAGGGCTGCCCGGACTGCATGGCCTACGTCGTCGGCTTCACCCAGACGGTCAACGCGCTGGGCGACCTGCCGCCCGAGGATCCCTCCGACGACGCGCTGGCGGCGCTGGTCGCCGCCTACCGCCGGCTCAGGCCGCCCGCTCCGCCGGACTGAGGTGGGCGGCGAGCGCGTCGCGCACGCCCGCCCGCGCCCGGTGGAGCAGGACCCGCTGGTTGCCGGGCGTGAGCGCGAGCGCGGCGCAGACCTCCTCGGCCGGCCAGCCCTCGACGTCGCGCAGCGTGACCACGAGGCGCTGCGCGGGCGGCAGCGCCGCGATCGCGGCGCGCAGGACGTCCCGCGTCTCGTTGCCCAGCACGCGCTCCTCCGGGGTCTGCCAGCCGACCGGCCGGCTCGCCCAGCGCCCGGGCCGCGCCGCGGTGCCGGCGCCGGCGAAGGGGGTGTCCTCCACCGCGCCGTCCCGCCGGCGGGGCCGACCGCCGAGAACGGCAGGCAGCGCCGCTCGCGGTACGCGCGGCGGCGCGCGATGTTCACCGCGATCCGCACGAGCCACGTCCGCACCGAGGACCGGCCCTGGAAGCGCTCGACCCCGGTCAGGGCCCCGAGCCACGTCTCCTGCACGACCTCCTCGGCGACCGCGCGGTCGCGGACGTGCACCATCGCCACGCGCAGGAGGACCGAGTGGTGCTCGCGGACCAGTGCGACGAACGCCGCCTCGTCGCCGTTGCGGAGCGCTTCGAGCCCGTCGTCGTCGCGGAGATCGGCCATGACCGCGACCGTCCCGGGCGCAGGGATGAGCTGTCATCACCCCGCCACGGCCTCACCCGGGGTGACGCCCTACAGCAGGCCGACGGCGCGCGCCCGGGCGACCGCGTCGTCGCGCGTATCGGCGTCGAGCTTGCGGTAGATGCTGCGCGTGTGCGACTTGACCGTGTTGAGCGAGACGTCGAGCGCGCCGCCGATCTCGCGCTGCGACAGCGCGCTCGGCAGCAGCCGCAGGACGACGAGCTCGCGCTCCGTGAGCCCCGGGGCCACCGCGCCGGCCGTCGCCGTCCGCCGGGCCGGGGCGCGGTCGACCCGGCGCTGGGCGGCCGCGAGGAACTCGGACAGGATCCCCGGGTCCGCGCAGCGCTCGACCGTCCGGCGGGCGCGCGCGACGGACTCGACCGCGCCCGGGCCGTCGCCGCGCAGTCCGCGCAGGTCGGACTCCGCGAGCCGCGCGTAGGCGATCTCCAGGGCCGCGACGCCGCGGTCGGCCACCGTCGCGGCGCGCTCGATCACGGCCGCCGCCTCGTCGACGCGCCCCCGCCGGATCAGCGCGCGCCCGCGCACGACGCGCGCCAGGGCGGTGGCCCAGTGCTCGCCCAGGCCGGTCTCGTCGGCGAGCGCGAGCGCCCGGGCGGCCGTCGCGTCGGCGGCGTCGAGGTCGCCCGCCTCGGCCCGGATCGTCGCCAGGCCGCACGAGGCGTGGATCACGGCGAGGTGGTTGTCGGCGGCGCGCGCCTCGTCGGCGGCGCCCTCGAGCTCGGCGGTCGCCTCGTCGGAGCGCCCCGACCAGAACAGCGCGAGGCCGAGCACCGGGCACCCGACCGGGCGCCACGGCGTCGGTCCGAGGCGGAGCGAGGCCTGCCCGGCGCGCACCGAGCCGGCGACGTCGCCGTCCATGTACCGGTGGATCTCGCGCAGGCCCGCGATGCCGGAGTCGACGGCGGCCGCGTCCGCGCCGGCACGCTCGGCCGCGGTCACCCATGCCGCCACGACCGGCATGCGGCCGGTGTTCACCTCGATCCACGCCTTGGTGAGGCACAGCGCCGCCTCGCCGCGCACCACGTCGTCGCCGAGCGCGTCGAGCCAGCCCGCGACCGTGTGGATCCGGCCGCGCTGCAGGTACGCGTACCAGTGCGCGGTGATCAGCGCGGTGGCCGTCGCGACGTCGCCGCCGACGGTCGCGTGCGCGATGGCCTCGTCGACGTTGCCGGCCTCGGCGTGCCACGCGGCCGCGCGGCGGTGCAGGGTCGCGACGTCGTCGGGCCGGGTCCGCGCGAGCTCGTCGCGCAGGAGGCCGGCGAACAGGTGGTGGTAGCGGTACCAGCGGCGCTTGGCGTCGAGCGGCACGAGCAGGAGCCCCGCGCGCTCGAGGTCGTCGAGCAGCGCGGCCGCGCCCGGCCGCCCGGTCACGCGTTCGCACAGCGGGCCGCTGAGCCGATCGAGGATCGACGTCTCGAGCAGGAAGGCGCGGACCTCGGGCGGGCGGCCCGCGAGGACCTCCGAGGCGAGGAGGTCGACGACGGGGCGGTCGTCGCCGGCGAACGCGGCGATGTACTCGTGGGCGTCCTCGCGGCCCGCGAGCGACAGTGCCGCGAGCCGCAGGCCGGCGGCCCAGCCCTCGGTGCGTTCCTGCAGGCGGGCGAGGTCGCCCCGGTCGAGCGCGCGCCCGAGCGCGTCGCGCAGCAGCGCGCCGGCCTCGTCGTCCGTGAACCGCAGGTCGCCCGCGCCGATCTCGACGATCTCGCCGGCCAGGCGCAGGCGGGCCAGCGGGAGCAGGGGCTCGGCCCGCGTGGCGATGGCGAACTGGAGCGTCGCCGGGCGGCGCTCGAGGAGGTAGGCGAGCGCCTCGTGCACGCGCGGGTCGGTGATCAGGTGGTAGTCGTCGAGGACGAGCACCAGCCGCTCGGGCTGCGCGGCGAGGTCGTTGACGAGCGACGGGAGGACGACGTCCGCGAGCGGCGCCGGACCGCCGAGATGCGCCAGCGCGCGCTCGCCGGTGCCCGGCACGACGGTGCGCAGCGCCGCGACGACGCCCTCGAGGAACCGCACCGGGTCGTTGTCGGCCGCGTCGAGCGAGAGCCACGCGAACGGTCGCGCCTCGCCGGGCGCGGCGTCCCACTCGTAGAGCAGCGTCGTCTTGCCCGAGCCGACCGGCGCCTGCAGCAGGGCGAGGCTCGCCTCCGCGGACGCGCACAGCCGGTCCACGAGCCGGGCGCGCGGGACGAGGCCGGCGCGCCGCCGCGGCGACTGCAGCTTCGTGGTCGTGAGGATGGCGCCGGACGGCGCGGTCCTCAGGACCGTTTCGGGCCTGGCGGCGACGGTGGGCTCCCTCGCGAGGGTGACGGGTCGAGCCGACCCTAATCGAACGCGGGGACCGGCATGGGCGCTTCCGCGGCGGGCCGGTCCGGGGCGGTCCGCCGGAGCAGGACGAGGCCGGCGACCGGGAACAGGAGGACGGACAGCAGACCCGCGCCGACGAGCGCCGCGCCCGTCGCGGCGTCGAGCAGGTCGAGCTCCATCCCGATCCCGGTGGCGGCGACGATGAACGGCAGGGAGGTCGCCTGCATGAGCCCGGCGATCGCCGCGCGCGACCCGCCGAGCACGCGCCGGTACAGGACGGCGGGCACGCCGCGCACGACGAGCAGCGCGAGCAGGAACACGGGGACCATCGCCAGGTTGGACGCCGAGGCGGTCAGCGCGGGGAGGTCGAACCGCAGGCCGCTCGTCACGAAGAACACCGGGATGAAGAAGCCGAACCCGATGGCCTCGAGCTTGCGCCGGAAGTCGGGGTGGGTCATGACCTGGTCGGCGTCGGCCAGCGAGATGATCGCGCCGGCGACGAACGCGCCGAGGATCGCCTCGAGCCCGAGCTGCTCCGCCACCGCGGCGAAGCCGACGAAGAGCGCCAGCGCGGCGCGGACGCGGATCTGCGCCGTCGTGTCCTGGAGGCGCAGGAGGTCGGCGCGGATGCGCGCCGAGCGCTCGGCGCCGGTGATGGCGAGCAGGACGACGACGGCCAGCGCGAACAGCGATCCGAGCAGCAGCAGCGTCGACCCGGTCCCGCCCTCGCCCGAGAACAGGATCGTGAGCAGGATGATCGCGCCGAAGTCCGCGATCGACGCGGCGGCGATGATGAGCTGGCCGAACGTCGTGGCGATCTGCCCGGCGTCCTTCAGCACGGGGACGAGGACGCCCAGCGACGTCGCGCACAGGATCACCGCGACGAGCAGCGGCGTGTCGGCGAGCCCCGCGCCGCTGAGCCCGAGCGCGACGACGACGGCGATCGCGAACGACAGCACGAAGCCGAGCGCGCTGACCCGGGCGACGGGCCCGCGCAGCTTGCGCAGGTCGATCTCGAGCCCGGCGAGGAACAGCACGAACGTCAGGCCGAGCAGCGCGACGACCGACACGGCCTGGTCGTCCTCGGCGAGGCCGAGCACGGACGGCCCGACGACGATGCCGGCGACGATCTCGAGGACGACCGACGGCAGCCGGACGCTCGGGAAGAGGCCGAGGAGGAACGGCGCGGCGAACGCGACCACCGAGACGACGAGCAGGTTGGTCAGGGAGGGCATGGCGGTCAAGTCGGCCGCCGGCGGGAGGCGTTACGGTCGACCGGCTGAAACGGATCGGCGGTGAGCGAGACAGGGGCGCATCAGCCCCGACCCGAAGGACACCGCCATGCCCACGCTCTGCCGCTCGTACATGACCGCCAAGGACGCCGACGCCGCCGTCGACCGCCTGCTTCGCGCCGGACTCGCCGAGGCGGAGGTCCAGGTGCTCATGGGCGAGGCCGCAATGGACGCGCGCGACGCGCCCGCCGGCGGGTTCGCCGGCACGACGGCCCCCGACGACGAGACCGTCGGCGCCTACGCCGGCGCCGCGCACTCCGGCCGCGAGGCGATGGGCGCCTTCGCCGGCGACGCCGACGCCCAGCGCCGCGGCGGGTTCAGCGACGTCGACCGCGAGACCGTCACGACCTACGGCGCCGGCGTGCGCCGCGTCCGGATCGCCTCGCATCAGAACCTGATGCGGATGCTGACCGACGCCGGCCTCGACGAGACGACCGCCGCGGCCGATGTCGCGGCCCTCCACGCGGGGCGGATCCTCGTGCTCGCGCGGAGCGCCATGGGCCTCGACGACCTCGCCGCCGCGATCGACGGATGACGCTGGCGCTCACCGACACCGACCTCTACCAGCGCGGCGCGGAGACCCTCGTCGCCTCATGGGACGTGTGCGCCGCGGGCGCGCGCGGGGCCGCGGTGATCCGTGGCCCCGGCGTCCGCAGCGGGGTCTTCCCCCACGGCCCGGAGCGGGACGTGTTCAACAACGCCCTGCTCGAGCGCGACCTCGCCGGCCGACGCGCGCGAGGCCGCGCTCGACGCGATGGAGGCGGCCTACGCCTCGGCGTCGGTCGACCGGTTCGCGGCCTGGGTGCACGAGAGCGACGAGCCGATGCGGGCCGCGATCGCCGCCCGCGGCTACACGGTGGCCGAGGCGACCCGCGCGATGGCGACGGCCGTCAGCGACCTGCGCCTCCCGCGCCCGGACATCGACCTGCCGCTCGCGACGTGGCCGGACTACGTGCGCTTCCTGCAGCGCTTCGACGTGGGGCCGGGCCTCATGGCCGGCGTCGACCCCGAGGCCTACCGCGTCGTGATCGCGCGCGGCGACGGCGGCGAGAGCCTGGCGGCCGCGCTCGCCTTCGACCTCGACGGCGACTGCGGGATCTACAACGTCGGGACCGTCGAGCACGCGCGCCGGCGCGGCCTCGCCACGGCGCTGACCGCCGTCCTCGCCCACGACGCCGCCGACCGCGGGTGCGTCACCACGAGCCTGCAGGCGACGGAGATGGCCGAGCGGCTGTACGCCGCGGTCGGGTTCCGCGACCTCGGGCGGTTCCTCGAGTACGTGCCCTAGTCGCGCTCGTCGCCCGGCGGGAGCGGGATGACGGCGTGGACCGTCGTCCCTCCGCCGGGCGGGGACTCGACGTCGAGGGTGCCGTCGAGCGCCGCGACGCGGTCGCCGAGGCCCCGGAGCCCGGAGCCGCCGGACGGGTCCGCGCCGCCGACGCCGTCGTCGGTGACGCGCACGACGACGCGTCCGTTCTCGCGGGCGACGGCCACGACCGCCTGCTCGGCCTGCGCGTAGCGCGCGACGTTGGTCAGCGCCTCCGCGACGACGAAGTAGGCGGCCGCCTCGACCGCGTCCGGGAGCCGCTCCTCGGGCGCCTGCGCGATCTCGACCGGCACCGTCGCGCGGCCGGCGAGGGCCTCCAGGGCGAAGCCGAGCCCCCGGTCCGACAGCACCGCCGGATGGATGCCGCGGGCGAGCTCGCGCAGGTCGCGCAGGGCGTCGTCGAGCGCCCCGCGGGCGTCATCGAGCAGCGCACGGGCCTGGTCGGGGTCGCGGTCGACCTGCCGGCGCGCCGTCTGGAGGACGAGCGCGAGCGCGACGAGCTGCTGCTGCGCGCCGTCGTGCAGGTCGCGCTCGATGCGCCGGCGCGCGGCGTCGGCGCTCTCGACGATGCGCGCGCGTGAGGCGCGGAGCTCCTGCACGTTGGCGCGCAGCTCGGCCTCGAGGCGCTCGTTGTCGAGCGCCAGCGCCGCGGCGCCGCCGACCGCCCGCACGAGCTCCGGCTCGTCGGCCGCCTCGTGGACGAGCATCGCGACGGGCCGGCCGTCCTGCTCGACCGGCGTGGTCGCGCGCCCGTCGCCGGGACCGGGCGTCGTGAAGTCGGCCCCGGCGCCGTCGACCCACCGCCGGCGCTGCGGCAGCCAGTAGGCGACCTGCAGGGTCGGGTCGCCGAGCGCGTCGGCGAGCGCGGTCCGCAGCGCGCCGTGGCCCCGCTCGCCGCCGAGCCGGGCCACGAGCTCGCTGACCGCCGCGGCGGCGGCCACGCGGCTGCGCAGCAGCCCGAGCAGGAACGCGAACGGCACGATCGCGAGGGCGACGACCCGCGCCCGTTCGAGCGTGTCCTGCACGTCCACCGCGGTGCCGGCGGCCCCGAGGACCGCCCACACGGCGTACAGGGCGAGCACGAGCCCGCCGCTGAGGTAGACCGGCGCGAGCGCCTGACGCGCGGACGTCGTCGAGCTCGTCCAGCGGCGCGCCAGGACGACCCCGAGCACGACGATCAGGACCACGACCAGCCCGAGCCGCAGCCGGGCGAGCGTCGAGAACGCCCCGGGATCGTCGGCGACGAGCAGCGGGTTGGCCGGGAGCCCCTGACGCCCGGTGTCCTGGAACAGCATGCAGACCCACCAGCCGACCGTCGCGACGAGGTAGCTGGCGGTCACGAGCGCGCGGTCCGCGCGGGTCTCCAGCCGCCCCGACGGGAAGGCGAGCAGGATGTGGAAGAGGATCGCGTAGGGCAGCGCGATCAGGTGCAGGCCGAGGATGAACGGCCACGAGTCGGTCGCGACGATCAGCGCCGACAGGCAGTAGCTGAAGCCGACCGCGACCATCAGCGCGCCGAACGGGTTCTCCGGGCGGCGGAGCCACGCGAGCAGGCCGGTCCCGATGAACGCCGCGCCGATGATCGGCTCGAAGACCGCGATCAGGTCGCGGTGGTGCCCGCCGACGCTGCGGATCGCGACGGCCAGCACGCTGACGCACACGACCGTCCCGCCAACGGCGATGCCGGCCAGCGCGCGCCTGAGACTCGGCGAGAGAGCTGACAGGGGCGGTGGATTCTAGAGGGATGCCTGCGGACGGGTGAGCGCCTGCAGGTGTGCGACGGCGCTGTCGGGTCCGGGCATGGAGGCGATCTCGGCGGCGACCCGCTGTGCGCCGGCGCGCAGTGTCGCGTCGCCGAGCAGCGTGTCGACGGCGCGCGCGATCGTGGCGGTCGTGGCCTGCGCCGGTGCGACGCTCAGTCCGGCGCCGGCAGCGACGACGCGCTCTGCGTTGTAGTGCTGGTCGGCACCCTGGGGCAGCAGGAGCAGCGGGAGGCCGTGAGCGAGGGCTCCGAGCATCGTGCCTGCGCCGCCATGGGAGATCACGGCGTCGCAGCGTGGAAGCAGCTCCTCCTGCGCGATGAAGCGGTGGACGTGGACGTTGTCGGGCTGCGCGCCGAGGGCGGCGGGATCGCCGTCGGCACCGAGCGTGACGACGACGTCGACCGCGTGCGCGGAGAGCGCCGCGAGGACGACGCGGAACGCGTCGAGGTCACGGTTCCACACGGTGCCGAAGGTGACGTAGACCGTCGCGGGCTGCGCGCCGGCGGAGCGCGCCGTTGGCAGCGGCGTCACGCGCATCGGGACCGCCGGCACGTCATGGATCGCGGCCAGTTGCAGCGCAGGCGGGCAGGGGTCGAGGTACAGGTGCTCGTAGAGCCCGCCGCGCGGATGCGGCGCGAGGCCCGCCCCACGCCAGTGCGGCGCGGCCGCTCGACCGACCTGTGCCGCGATCGCGGGCGAGAGCAACGGCCCGAAACCGCTGGTGACATACGGCAGCCCGGCCGCGGTGGCCGCAATCGGTGCGGCCGGCTCGGCGACTTCATGGACGATCACATCCGGCGTCCACCGCTCGATGATCACGCGGAGGTCACGAAGGCGCGGCGCCAGTTCGACCCCGACGAACAGCTGCGTGAAGAACACCGCGCGATGCTCCTCCGGCCCGAGCGCGCGGAGATCCGGATGGGTGCCGACGAACGCTTCGCGCGCCTCCCTGCCCGGCCCCGCCGAGAACGCCGCGAAGCCCTTTCCGCGCGCATCCGACAGCGCGGGTTCGGCCGTCGCGAAGGCAACCTCATGGCCGGCCTCCGCCGCAGCCCGGGCAAGCGGGACGAGCGGATACAGGTGACCGGTCAGCGGTCGGCACGAGAACAGGACGCGCACACGATCGATCATCCCGGTTGCTCCCTGCGCGGCGCGCGACCGCCGAGGGGAGGGAACTCAATCGGGGCGCCCGGATTTGAACCGGGGACCTCACCGACCCGAACGGTGCGCGCTACCAGGCTGCGCCACGCCCCGAGAGAGACGGTCAGTGTAGCTAGCCCGATCCGGCGACCGCCTTGAAATACCGGACGGCCAGCCCGGTCACGAGCGTCTGGAAGGCGACCTCGACGGTCACCTCCTCGCGCTCGGCCCACGCCGCGAGGCCGACCTCCTCGATCTCGACGCTCTCGGCGAGGACGTCGTCGACGAGGTCGGGGTTGCGGTCCGTGAAGTGCGCGCCGATCGAGTAGAGCGACGAGTCCGTGAGCGCCTCGAGGAAGGCGCCGTCGCCCTCGCCGCCCGTCACCTCGACTCAGTGCGGGAGCAGGCCGCCGACCGTCCCGACGGGATTGTTGACCGCGCCCTGGGCCGTCCCGGCCGGGTTCGTGACGGCGCCCGTGGCGGTGCTCGTCGCGCCGTTCACCGCCCCCGTCGCGGTGCCCGTCGCGCCGTTGACCGCGCCCGTGGCGGTGTTCGCCGCGCCGTTGACCGCGCCCGTCGCCGTGTTGGCCGCGCCGTTCACGGCCCCCGTCGCCGTGTTCGCGGCGCCGTTCACGGCCCCGGTCACCGGGGCCGTCGCGCCGTGCGTCGCCTTGTCGACGGCGCCCGTCGCGGTGCCGACGGCCTTGTTCACGGTGCCCGTCGTGTCGTTCACGGTCTTGCCGACCGCGCCGGTCGTGTCGTGGACGGTCTTGCCGACCGCGCCCGTCGTCCCGCTGACGGTCTGTTCGACGGCCTTCGTGGTGTCGTTGACGGCCTTGCCCGCGGCGCCCGTGGTCTGGTTCACGGTCTTGCCCGCGGCGCCCGCGGCGCTCCCGGCCTTCGTTCCGGCGCCCGACGCCTTCGCGCCCGACCCACCGTTCGAGGACGTGCTCTTCGCGTCCGACGACGGCGTCGTGCCCGACCCGCCGCTCTTGGCGCCGGGCTTCGACGCGCCGGCGCGCCGGTCCGCGCTCCGCGTCGAGCGGCCGGTCGTCACGGACCGGTTCGGCGCGGACGTCGTCCGGGCCGCGGTGGAGGTCGTCGCCCCCGCGCCCGGCCGCTGCGCGGCGGCCGGGGTCGCGGCCGCCGGCTTCGGCGCGGCCGTCGGGGTCTTCGAGGTGCCGTGGGTCGTCGCGACCCCGGCCCCGGCGCCCGCGACGGCGACGGTGGCGGCCACGGCGGCGGCCTTGATCCATCCGCTCATCGGCTCGGCGTACTGGCTCGCGGCCGTCGACAGCTTCGCCGCGGTACCGCCGGAGTCACCGTCACCGCCGCCACCGAACCAGCGCTTGACGAACGCCGGGAACGGCAGGAGCGCGGCGACCTTGCGGCCGAGCGACTGCTTGGCGGCCAGCGCGGCGACGTCGAAGCCCGCCGAGTAGGCGGCGCGCCGGCACGGCTGGCAATGCGACACGTGGCGGGCGAGCTTGCGCTCGTCGCGCACGCCGAGGCGGCGCTCGCCGCCGCCCGCGATCAGGGTCTGCACGCTGACGCAGCGCTCGCCGCTCGTGAGCTCCGCGTACTCCTCGGTGAGGCGGCGGCGCGCACGGAACAGGGTGGACTCGACCGACGGGCGGCTCATGCCGAGGCGCCGGCCGATCTCGCGGTAGGAGAGGCCCTCGAGCTCGCGCATCACGAGGATGTCGTGATGGGTCTCGGACAGCCCGCCGAAGGCGCCGCGCAGGTGGTCGAGCGACTGGCGGGTGTCGGCCGCCGCGTCGGGCGAGGGCGTGCTGCTCACGAGCCGGCCGTAGTCGGAGCTCCCGAGCCCCTCGTCGGCGTCGTAGGAGACCTCCTCCGCGCGCTTGGAGCGCCGGAACGCGTCGATGCACGCGTTCTTCGCGATCTCGTAGACCCACGGCTTGAAGATGATCGGCCGCTCGGTCTCCCGCATCCGCCGCAGGGCGGACATGAAGACCTCCTGGGTGATGTCCTCGGCCTTGCCGTGGTCGTGCACCATCCCCACGACGTACGCGGCGATGCGGCGCTGGTAGCGCTTGTAGAGACGCTCGAACGCGAAATCGTCACCCGCACGGGTGGCCGCGACGAGGGCCTCGTCAGAGAATTCGGCGCCGGCCCCTCCCGAGGCGGATGGCGCAGCAACGGTGGCTATGGTCCCCTACTCCTTGTTTCTCACCGGCGCGGCTTCCGTGACCGCACCGTTGAAAGCTGAACTTTAGCGTTCATCTGAGCGCGTTCAAGTCCAGAGGTTGGCTGGCATGACCTCAATGTCCCTGATCGTGGAGCACCTCGACGCGCTCCTCAACCCGGGTGCGTACGACGACTACGGGCCGAACGGCCTACAGGTGCCCGGGCGTGAAGATGTCGAAACCGTCGTGACCGGCGTCTCGGCGAATGTCGACCTCTTCCTGCGCGCGCGTGAAGAGGAGGCCGATCTCGTCCTCGTCCACCACGGCCTGTTCTGGGCCGGCCCGCCGCGGGCGCTCGACCGCGCCTCCAAGCGGCGGCTGCAGCTGCTCTTCGACGCCGACATGGCCCTGGCCGCGTACCACCTCCCGCTCGACGGCCACCTCGAGCACGGCAACAACGCGCTGCTCGCCGAGGCCATCGGATGCGAGCGCTGGGAGCCGTTCGGCGCGCACAAGCGCGCGACGATCGGCGTGGCCGGGCGCCTTCCCGGCGACGGCATCGCGCCGGACGAGCTCGTCGCCCGCGTGCATCGGGCCACGGGTCGCGCGCCGCTCGCGTTCACCGACGGCCCCGACCGCGTCCGCCGCGTCGGGGTCATCTCCGGGGCCGGGGCCGACTACCTCGAGGACGCGATCGCGGCCGGCCTCGACGCGTTCGTCACCGGCGAGCCGATCGAACGCGCGATGGCCCGCGCCAAGGAGACCGGGGTCCACTTCCTCGCGGCCGGTCATTACGCCACCGAGACGTTCGGCGTGCGCCGTCTCGGCGACCTGCTCGCCGAGGCCTTCGGGGTGCGCCACGTCTTCGTCGACATCCCGAATCCGATCTGATCCCATACCCGGTGCGTAGGCAGCACGACGGAAACCTGCACGTAGCGGCCAAAACGGTTGCCGACGTCCGAAGGTCGCGCTATATGTGCAGGACGTTGCAATCGTCCTAGGGAGGACCCCAGCCCAATGGCCAATCACCTGACGCCCACCGAGCTCGCGCGCGAGGCAGGCCTCGAGCGCAAGGAAGTCATCGCAAAGTGCGTTGAGATGGGCGTCCCGATCTTCCAGGGCCGGATCGACAAGACCCTGTTCCTCGCCAACATCGGCCAGGGCACACAGCAGGGGCAGACCTCCGCAGTCACCGCGTAGCACCCCCTTCCCCCGTCGCGCACCCGGTCCGCGGCGGCATAGAATCGCCCTCCTGAGCAGTTCGTTCACGGAGGAGGAACGGGATGCAGGCCGGGACCACGACCGTCGCGACCACGACAGGTTCGAAGACGATCGCCGACCTGCTCGGCCGTGCGGCCGAGCAGTATGGGGATCGCGTCGCCGCGCGCCACAAGACGGATGGCGCATGGCACGACGTGACCTTCGCCCAGACGGGCGAGATCGTCCGGGAGGTCGGCCTCGGGCTCATCGACCTCGGGATCGAGCCGGGCGAGCGCGTCTGCCTCCTCGCCAAGACGCGCGTGGAGTGGACGTGGTGCGACTTCGCCGTCGCGAGCGCCGGCGCCGTCGTCGTGCCCATCTACGCCACGAACTCGCCCGAGGAATGCGAGTGGGTCGCGGGCAACTCCGAGGCCGTCGCGGTCATCTGCGAGGACGCCGTGCAGCTCGCGAAGATCGTCGCCGTCCGCGACCGTCTGCCGAACCTGCGCACGCTCGTCGTGATCGACCCCGCGGGCGACACGGCGGACGCGATCGCGCTCGACGAGGTCCGCGCGCGGGGCCGCACCCGCGACGCGGCCGAGCTCGAGGCCCGGGCCGCCGCGGTCAAGCCCGAGGACACGTTCACGATCATCTACACGTCGGGGACGACCGGCCCGCCGAAGGGCTGCGTGCTCTCCCACGGCAACTACCGCCGGACGCTCGACATGTGCGAGACGCTCGGCGTCCTGCGCGGCCACGAGGAGATCTACCTCTTCCTCCCCCTCGCCCACGCCTTCGCCCTGCTCGTCCAGCTGCTGTCCTTCGACGTCGGCGACGCGATCGCGTACTTCGGCGGGGACCCGGACCAGATCGTCCCCGAGCTGCAGGAGATCAAGCCGACCTACCTGCCGAGCGTCCCGCGGATCTTCGAGAAGGTCTACACGCTCGTCATGGCCTCCCAGCCCGAGGCGGTCCAGGCCCAGATGAAGGCCGCGGCCGGCCTCGGCGTGACGGTGCGCGACATGGTCGCCCACGGCCGTCCGGTGCCGCCCGAGCTGCAGGCGAAGTTCGACGCCGCCGACGAGCAGCTGTTCCAGAACGTCCGCGCCGTCTTCGGCGGCCGGCTGCAGCACGCGGTCTCCGGCGCCGCCCCGATCGCCCCGGAGATCCTCGAGTTCTTCTACGGCTGCGGCGTGCCCGTGCTCGAGGGCTACGGCATGACCGAGACCTCGACGGTGTCGACGTACTCGACGGTCGAGGAGCATCGCTTCGGCTCGGTCGGACGGCTGCTGCCCGGCGTCGACGGGCGCATCGCCGAGGACGGCGAGCTGCTCCTCCGGGGGCCGAACATCTTCCGGGGCTACTACAAGAACGACGACGCGAGCTTCGGCGCGGTGATCGACGGCTGGCTGCACACCGGCGACATCGCCCGCATCGACGAGGACGGCTACGTCTTCATCACCGGGAGGAAGAAGGACATCATCATCACCGCCGGCGGCAAGAACCTCACGCCCGCGAACATCGAGAACGACATGAAGCAGACCCGCTGGGTCTCGCAGGCGGTCATGTACGGCGACCGCCGCCCGTACCCGGTGATGCTCGTGACGCTCGACGAGGAGCAGGTCATCCCGTGGGCGAAGGAGCAGGGGATCGCGGACACGAGCGTCGCGGCGCTCGCCAACGAGCCGAAGGTGCGCGAGCTCATCCAGGGCGAGCTCGACCGGGCCAACGCGAAGTACGCCTCGGTCGAGCAGGTCAAGCGCTTCTTCATCCTCGACCACGACCTCTCGCAGGAGACGGGCGAGCTGACCCCGACGCTGAAGGTCAAGCGCAACATCGTCAACGAGAAGTACGCCGACCACTTCGACGCGCTGTACCGACGGCCAGGGCTGACGGCGGCGCGGTCGAGCCCGTGATCCCGGTCTTCGACGGCCACAACGACGCGATCACCCGCGAGGACGCGGCCGACTTCGCCTCGGGCCGCGACGGCGGCCACATCGACCTCCCCCGGGCCCGCGCGGGCGGCCTCGCGGGCGGCATCTTCGCCCTGTTCACCCCGACCCCGGGCGCCGAGCGCATCGACTTCGACGCCGCCGGCGAGGGCGAGCGCATGGAGGTCGAGCTCGCGGCCCCGATCGGCCCCGAGATCGCCGCGGCCACGACGACCGCCGCGGCCGGCCGCCTGCTCGCGCTCGAGCGCGACGGCCACGCCCGGATCGTGCGCGCGATCGGCGACCTCGACGCCGCGCGCGCGGAGGGCGTGCTCGCGATCGTCATGCACCACGAGGGGGCCGAGGCGATCGACCCGGGCCTCGAGGCGCTCGACCTCTGGTACGCCGCCGGGCTGCGGTCGATCGGGCTCGTCTGGAGCCGCACGAACGCGTTCGCCCACGGCGTCCCGTTCGCCTTCCCCGCGTCGCCCGACACCGGCCCCGGCCTGACGATGGCCGGCCGCCGGCTCGTGCGCCGCTGCGCCGAGCGCGGCGTCGCCGTCGACCTCAGCCACCTCAACGAGGCCGGCTTCTGGGACGTCGCGAAGCTCGACGTCGCACCGCTGATCGCGTCGCACTCGGGCGTGCACGCGCTGTGCGCCTCGACCCGCAACCTCACCGACGCCCAGCTCGACGCGATCGCGGCCTCGGGCGGCCTCGTCGGGATCGTCTTCGCCGTGCCGTTCGTGCGCGCGGACGGGGCCGACGACCCCGACACGCCGCTCGAGACGATCGTCGCGCACATCCGCTACGCGGTCGACCGCATCGGGGTCGAGCACGTCGCGCTCGGCTCGGACTTCGACGGCGCGACGGTGCCCGACGCGCTCGGCGACGTGGCCGGCCTGCCGAAGCTCGTCGAGGCGCTGCGGGCCGACGGCTTCACCGAGGACGAGCTCCGCGCGATCGCCTGGGACAACTGGCGGCGCGTGCTCGAGCGCGCCTGGCAGCGCTGACGGTCCGTACCCTTCGTCGGCGTGCGCACCGACCCGACCGACACCGGCGGGCTGTTCGTCGGCCGCCGGCCGGGGACGGCGCCGACGCGCTACGCCGAGCCGCCGGAGCGCGGCGGCGCGGCCCGGCGGCGCCTCGACGCGCTCCTCGCCCACGCGCTGCTCGGGCTCATGGTCGTCCTGAACCTCCTGTTCTGGGGGCCGATCCCGGCCGGCGCGCTGTGGATCGCCTCGCAGGTCCAGTACCGCACCGACAGCGTCAGCTGGGGAATCCTGCTCGGCTTCGCCGCCCTGCTCGCGGTGCTGTTCTGCGGCCTGGCCGTCCTCAAGCGGCTGGACCGCGCGTGGATCGTCGTGCGCCGCGCGGCCGGCGTCGACCAGCGCGGCGGCGCGCTCGGCCGCGTGTTCGGGACGACCGCGATCATCGGCGCGGTCGCCTTCACCGCCTGGCTGCTGCTCGTCGGGGGCCTCGGCCCGACGCTCGCGCCGCGGTGAGGCGCCTGCTGCGCTACTACCGCCAGTTCGAGGGCCTGAGCGAGCAGGAGGTCAACGCACGCCTGCGCGACGAGGCCGCCGGGCGCCGCGAGCAGGCGCTCGCCCGGGTCGAGCGGCTCGACCTCTCCCGCACGACCTGGCCCGAGTATCCGCCGCCGGCCGTCGTCAACGCGATCACGTACGCCGCGCGGCGCGGCCTGCACCGCTACCTCGACCCGCACGCCGCGGAGCTGCGCTCCGAGCTCGCCCACGGCCTCGGCGTCGAGGAGGGGCGCATCGTGGTCGGCGGCGGGATCACCCAGCTCATGGGCGCGGCGGCGCAGGCGCTGCTCGAGCCCGACGACGAGCTCGTGACCCCGTGGCCGTCGTATCCGCTCTATCCCCTCATCGCCCGGCGCTCGCGCGGGCCGCGCGGTCCCGGTCCCCGGCTTCGGCCCCGAGGCCGTGCTGCGCGCCCTCAACGACCGCACGCGGCTCGTCGCGCTGTGCAACCCGAACGACCCGACCGGGGCGCTCGTCGGCGCCGCCGACCTCGCCGCCCTGCTCGCGGCGCTGCCGGAGCGCGTCGTGGTCCTGGTCGACGAGGCCCTGCGCGACTTCGTCTCGGCCGAGCCGCGCGACGCCGTCCTCGACCTCCTCGCCGACCACCCGCGGCTGCTCGTCTTCCGCACGTTCTCGAAGGCGTGGGGCCTGGCCGGGCTGCGCTGCGGCTACGCCGTCGGCGGCCCCGGCGCCGAGCCGCTGCTCGCGCAGCTCGAGCCGGAGCTCGGCCTCGACGAGCTCGCCCAGGCCGGCGCGCTCGAGGCGCTGCGCACCGCGGCGGCGCTCGTCGCGGGCCGCGGCGCGGCCGTCGCCCGCGAGCGCACGCGGCTGGCCGAGGGCCTCGCGGCCGCGGGCCTCGACGTGGCCCCGAGCGAGGCGAACGTGCTCTGGGCGGCGGCGCCGGGGATCGCCGGCGCGGAACTGGCGCGGCGCCTCGACCGCGCCGGGGTCGTCGTCGCCCCCGGCGGGCCGCTCGGCGACCCCGCGCGCGTGCGCGTCACCGTCCCGCCCGGGCGGGAGGACGCCGACCGCGCGCTGCGCGCGTTCGCGAGCGCCGTCGGGGCCGACTCGCGCTGAAACCCGGCGCGTCGCGCCGGTGGGCCGCGGGTAAGGCCACACCATGATCATCGGCGCCGTCATCGTCATCTGCCTCATCCTGCTGGTCCTGGCCTTCCTGGCCCCGCGGCTGTCGTCGGGCCCCCAGCGCGGTGTCAACAAGACGTTCGGCACGGGCGGCAACGTCGCCGGCAAGGCGCCCGGACCGCTCGGGCGCTGGTTCCGCAAGCCGTTCGACACGTCGAACAAGGCCGCGAACAAGAGCGCCTCCGCGGGCCGCAAGGGCCGGAGCAAGACCCCGGTCTAGACCCGGTGGCGGCCGGCGCTCCTTTCGGGGCGCCGACCGTGTTCAGGGCTGCGTGCTCGTCCTCCGCCTCGTCCGCGGCCGCGTCCATGCGCTGATCGCAGGGATCGTCTGCGCCGCCGCCCTGCTTGCGGCCGCGCCGCCGCCGGCCCATGCCCTCGACGCGACCGCGCTGCGCGCGCGGCTGTCGCGCGACGATGCTCCGCAGCGGGCTGCCGTTCGCAGGCGCCTACGTGCGCGACCTCACCACCGGGACCGCGCTCTACGCCCACAAGGAGAACGTCGCGCGTCCGCCGGCGTCCGTCGAGAAGCTCTACACGACCTCGACCGCGCTGCTGCGGTACGGGGCGGCCGCGACGCTCCACACGCAGGTCGTGGCGACCGGGACGATCGACCCCGAGAACGGCGTCTGGCGCGGCGACCTCTACCTCAAGGGCGCGGGCGACCCGACCCTGGGCCAGGACCAGATCGAGGCGATCGCGCAGGCGATCGCCTCGGGGACCGGCATCCGCCGCGTCGACGGCTCGGTGCTCGGCGACGAGTCGGTGTTCGACGACCTGCGCGGCGCGTCGCGCACCGGCTTCGCCGTCGACCGCGACATCGGCGGCGTGCTGAGCGGCGTCGCGGTCGCCCGCGGCTTCGCGCGCGACGGGTCGCCGCCGAAGGAGGCCGCGCGCCGGCTGGCGAAGGCGCTGCGCGCGCGTGAGCGTCGGGGTCGACGGCCGCAGCGGCGCGGGGACCGCGCCGCCCGAGGCGCAGGAGATCGCCGGGGTCGACTCGCCGCCGATGAGCGAGATCGTGCGCCAGACGAACGTCCCGTCCGACAACTTCGACGCCGAGATGCTGCTGAAGGGCCTCGGGGCGCACTTCGGCGGGGCCGGGACGACGAGCGCGGGCGCCGCCGTCGTCCGGGAGCAACTCGCGACGTTCGGCATCCATCCCCGCGTCGTCGACGGCTCCGGCCTCTCGCGCGCGGACCGCACCACGCCGCGCCAGGTCGTCCGGCTGCTCGAGCGCGTGCAGAGCCACCGAGGTCGGCCCGCAGTTCGTCGCCTCGCTGCCCGTCGTCGGGCGCACGGGCACGATGCGGCGGCGGATGCGCGGGACGGTCGCGCAGGACCGCTGCCAGACGAAGACCGGGACGCTGCGCGCGGTCAGCGCGCTGGCCGGCTACTGCCAGACCACGGGCGGCCACACCGTGGCGTTCGCGATGCTCATGTCGACCGTGTTCATCACGCGCGCCCACGGCGTGCAGGACCGGATGACGCAGGCGATCGCGACCTACGGGGCCTGAGCGGGGAACGCGACCCGCAGGAGCGCGCCGCCGAGCGGCGACTCGGCGACCGTGACGTCGGCGCCGTGCAGACGCGCCTGCTGGGCGACGAGCGCGAGCCCGAGGCCCGAGCCCGGCCGCGTCTCGCCGTCGCCCGCGTCGAGGCGGCGGAAGGGCTCGAAGACGCGCTCGCGCTCCCCGGCCGGGATCCCCGGGCCGTCGTCCTCGACCTCGATCGCCGGCCCGTCGCCGTTGACCGCGGCGCGCACCGTGACCCGCACGCGCCCGTCGGGGCGGCCGTGGCGGGCCGCGTTCTCGACGAGGTTGTCGACGAGGATCCGCAGGCCGGGCTCCCAGCCGCGGTAGGCGACCGGGTCCTCGGGCCCGTCGGCCGTCAGCGTCGCGTCCGGGTGGCGGGCGGCGGCCGCGCTGACGCTCGCGTCGACGATCTCGCCGAGGTCGACGTCGCCGCGCTCGATCGGCGCCGCGTCGCCACGGGCGAGCGCCTGGAGGCTGTCGAGCAGCTCGACGAGGCGGCGCTGCTCGGCGAGCGCGTCGCGGGCCAGCGCGCTGCGCTGCGCCTCGGCCATGTCCGGATGGCGGTCGATGGCCGAGAGCGTCGCCTGCACGCTCGTCAGGGGCGTGCGCAGCTCGTGGCCGGCGTCGGCGGCGAAGCGCTGGGTGGCCCGCAGCGCGCGGTTGCGGTCCTCGGCCGAGCGCGACAGGCGCCGCAGCATCGCGTTGAAGCTCCCCGCCAGCGCCCGCAGCTCGGCCGGCCCGCCGACGGGGACCGACCGCTCGAGGTCGCCCTCGGTCTCGATCCCGGCCGCGGCCGCGCGCAGCCGCCGCAGCGGGCGCAGCACGAGGTCGGCGGCGAGCCAGACGCCCACCGCCGCGACGACGAGCACCGCGAGCCCGATCAGCGCGAGCCGGCGGCGCAGCGCCGTGCGCCGGTGCTCGAGGTCGGCGAGACTCGTCGCGACCTCGAGACGGACGAGGCCGCCGAGCCCGGGGTCGCGCAGGCGCTCGGCGTAGGTGCGGTACCGCGTGCCGTCGATCGTGACGGTGGCGAAGCCCAGCGGCGGCGCGCGGTGCGGGTCGAGCGGCACGCCCGAGTCGAGGTACACGGCGCCGCCGATCGCCAGGCGCACCGAGCTGCGCGTCGCGCGCAGGACGGCGTCGAGGCGGCGGTCGGCCGCGGGCAGGTCGTCCTGGACCGCCGTGACCGCCGTCGCGCGCGAGAGCTCGGCGGTACGCCGCAGGCGGTCGTCGAGGACCTGGCGCTCCGAGCGGTCGACGTCGCGGGCGACGACGGCCCCGGCGACGACGAGCACCACCGCCAGGACGGTGATGACCCCGAGCGTCAGCCGGCCGCGCAGCCCGCGCATGCTCAGGGCCGCAGGACGAACCCGACGCCGCGCACGGTGTGCAGGACCCGCGGCTCGCCGTCGGACTCGAGCTTGCGGCGCAGGTAGCCGACGAAGACGTCGGTCACGTTCGTGCCCGGATCGAAGGTGTAGCGCCAGACCTCCTCGTGCAGGCGACGGCGGTCGAGGACCTCGCCGGGGTGGCGCAGGAAGAGCTCGAGCAGCTCGAACTCGCGGCGGGTCAGGCCGAGCTCGCGCCCTCCGCGCCGCGCGGTGAGTCCGGCCGCGTCGAGCTCGATGTCGCCCGCGACGAGCCGCTCGCCGGAGGCCGCGGGGCGCCGGCGCAGCAGGGCGTTCAGGCGCGCGGAGACCTCCTCGAGCGCGAACGGCTTGACGACGTAGTCGTCGGCCCCGGCCTCGAGGCCGCGGACACGGTCGGAGACCTGGTCGCGCGCCGACAGCACGCAGACCGGCAGGTCGTCGCCCGCGTCGCGCAGCCGCCGCAGGACCTCGAGCCCGTCGAGGTCGGGCATCGTGAGGTCGAGCAGCATGACCGCCGGCTCGACGGCCTCGACCGCCGCGAGCGCGGCCCGGCCGCCGGAGGCGCAGACGAGCTCGAAGCCCTCGAGCTCGAGCCCGACCGTGAGCGTGCGGCGGATCGCCGCGTCGTCGTCGACGAGCAGGACGACGGGACGCGCCGGGCGGCGCGCCGCGCCCGGCTCAGCCATGGCGCACCCGTTCGCAGTCGCGGCTGACCTGGTCGGAGGGGTCGGCGCGGACGGTGTCGCGGCCCGGGCCGCACGAGATCCGGTCCGGCGAGCCGTCGAGCGCATTGACGGTGTCGTTGCCGTTGCCCGCGACGATCACGTCTCCGGCGTCGCCGCGGGTGGCCGCGCTGATGCGGTCGTTGCCCGCCCCGCCGACGAGGACGTCGCCGCCGCGCCCGCCGGTGAGCGTGTCGCGGCCGGCGTCGCCCGCGAGCAGGTCGTTGCCCGGGCCGCCCGCGAGACGGTCGTTCCCCGCGCCGCCGACGAGCCGGTCGTTGCCCGCCCCGCCGGTGATGCGGTCGGCACCCGCGCCGCCCTCGAGCATGTCGTCGCCGCCGCGGCCGTTGATGCGGTCCGCCCCGGCCGTCCCGACGAGGTGGTCCGGCCCGCGCCCGCCGTTGAGCGTGGCCGCGAGCGCGACCGAGGCCGGGAGCGCGACGAGCGCAAGGGTGGCGACGATGACGGCGAGACGGGACATGGCGCGCACGATGACGGGCGCGGCCCATGGTTCCACAGCCCCGCGCCCCGAACTCTCACAGTCCTCTCACGAAGCGTGAGAAGTGCGTGAGAGCGATGCCCGGATCCGGCCGCGAGCGGTCATACAGGAGGCAGTCCACCGACCGACCACCGAGGAGAGCACCTGCTCATGCGCACCACCACCCGCCGCCGGGCCGTCGTCGCGGCCACCGCGGCCCTGGCCCTCGTCCCCGCGACCGCCGCCACCGCGGCGACCATCCAGGGCGGCCCCGGCAGCGAGCGCCTGCGCGGCACGAACGCCGCCGACCTCATCGACGGCAACGCGGGCAACGACCGGATCCTGGGCCGCGCCGGCGACGACCGCCTGATCGGCGGCCTCGGCAACGACCGCATCTTCGGCAACGCCGGCAACGACGTCATCAGCGGCGTCCAGGGCAACGACTGGCTCAACGGCGGCGGCGGCAACGACACGATCACCGGCGACGCGAACGACACCGGCGACCGCACCTCGTTCGACCGCATCTTCGGCGCCTCGGGCGACGACACGCTCCACGGCGGCGACTCGCGCGACCGCATCTACGGCGGGTCCGGCAACGACACGTCGCTCGGCGAGAACGGCAACGACCGCATGGCCGGCGGCAGCGGCAACGACGCGCAGGACGGCGGCGCGGGCAACGACACGATCTACGCCAACGTCGGCCAGGACGTCTCGGCCGGCGGCGAGGGCAACGACAACCTGTGGGCCCTGGCGCGCGCCGACGTGACCCCCGGGCCGGGCGGCGCCGTCGACCAGGTCGGCGACACGCTCGACGGCGGCAACGGCAACGACACGTTCCACACCCGCGACGGCGAGGTCGACCGCATCACCTGCGGCGCCGGGAACGACACGCGCGCTCCTCGACCAGGTCGACGTGATCACCGACGCGACGGCCGCCGCCCCGAACGGCTCGTGCGAGCGCGTCGTCCGCAAGGCGCCGAAGCCCAGGGACTCGGCGAGCGAGGACGCGCAGCAGGCGCCGAGCGACGAGCACGTCGCCTCCTGACGTCAGGCCGGACGGACGAACACCAGGACGGTCGCGATCAGCGCCGCGGCGCCGGTCGCGACCGTCAGCAGGGCCGTCGCGCGGACGGTCGGCATGAGCGAGAGGTCCTCGAGCCGCCGCCGCGCGTGACGCCACACGAGCCCGGCGATGGCGAACAGCACCGCCGCCGGGATCAGCAGCCCCGGCGCGCCGCGGTGGGCCGCGGCGCCGAGGGTCACGGCGGCCAGCGTCATGAAGCTCAGCGCCATCCGCTGCCACGACAGCGCCGTCCGCTCCGCGGCCAGCCCCGGGTCGCCCGACGGCTCGCCCCTAGCGGCTGAAGGCATCGACCACCACGATGACCGCCACGACGATCGCGACCGCCCCGATGCCGGCGGCGAGCGTGCGCGGCGGCCCGCCCATCGGCAGCGGCTCGCCGAGGCGCAGCGCCCGCTGGTTGGCCTCCCACCGCCGGTAGCTCCCGAGCGCGAGCGCCGCGCCGAGCACGATCGGCGGCAGCGCGACCAGCAGCCGCGCGACCTCGCTCTGGAACTCGATGAGCTGGCCAGCGGCGAGCCCGCCGCCGATGAGCGCCAGCGACGTGCGGATCCAGGCGAGGTACGTGCGCTCGTTGGCGAGCGTGAAGCGGGGGTCGGGCTCCTCGCCGACCGCGCCGAGGTCAGGCGGGGCCATCGAACAGTCCGAGCAGGCCGGGCTCGTCGAGGACGGCGACGCCGAGGCGCTCCGCCTTCTCGAGCTTGGATCCGGGGCTCGCCCCGGCGACGAGGTAGTCGGTCTTCTTCGACACCGACGACGTGACCCGGCCGCCGGCGGCGGTGATCCGCTCGGTCGCCTCCTCGCGCGTCAGGTCGGGCAGCGTGCCGGTCAAGACGAACGTCTGGCCGGCGAGCGGCCCCTCGCCGGGCGGCGGCCCCTCGCTCTCGAAGCGCAGCCCGAGGGCGCGCAGCTCGGCGATGAGGGCCTGCATGTGTGGCTCGTGGAGCTGGGCGGCGATGACCTCGGCCATCTTGGGCCCGACGCCCGGCGTCTCGGCCACCTGCTCGGGCGTCGCGGCCGTGAGGGCGTCGATCGTGCGGAAGTGCGAGGCGAGGTTGCGGCCGGTGACGAAGCCGACCTCCTCGAGGCCGATGGCGTAGAGCACGATCCCGAAGGGCTTCTCCTTGGAGCCCGCGATCGCGTCGACGAGCCGCGTCGCGCTCACCTCGCCGAAGCCCTCGAGCGCCGTGAGCTGCTCGACCGTCAGCCGGTAGAGGTCGGGTGCGGTGCGCACGACGCCGGCGCGCTGGAGCTGCAGGACGCGCTCCTCGCCGAGGCCCTCGATGTCCATCGCGCCGCGCGAGGCGAAGTGCTTGAGGAGCTGGAACTGCTGGCCGGGGCAGCCGGTGCGGTTCGGGCAGCGGCTGAAGACGGCGTCCTGCGCCTTGACGATCTCGGTGTTGCACGACGGACAGCGCTCGGGCGGCGCTGGTCGCCGGGCCGCGGCCCTCGCGCTCGACCGCGTGCGGGGCGGGCGAGAGCACCTGCGGGATGACGTCGCCCGCGCGCAGGACGATGACCTCGTCGCCGGCGCGCAGGTCCTTGCGCGCGACGTCCTCCTCGTTGTGAAGGGTCGCGAGCTTCACCGTGACCCCGCCGACGTGGACCGGCTCGAGGACGGCGAACGGGTGCAGGTCGCCGAACTTGCCGACGTTCCAGGCGATGTCCTTCAGCAGCGTGACCGCGGTCGTCGGCGGGAACTTCCACGCGATCGCCCAGCGCGGGTCGCGCCCGACGACGCCGAGGCGCCGCTGCAGCTCGATGTCGTCGACCTTGACGACGACGCCGTCGATCTCGAAGTCGAGCGCGCCGCGCCGCTCCTGCCAGCCCATGCAGCGGGCGACGACCTCGTCCTCGGCGTCGAGGCGCTCGATGTCGCCGTTCACGCGGAAGTCGTGCGCGCGCAGCCACTCGAGCGCGTCCCAGTGGCTCGTCGAACGCGATGCCCTCGGTCGCCCCGACGCCGTAGCACCACATCGACAGCGGCCGCTCGGCCGCGAGCTTCGGGTCGAGCTGGCGGATCGTCCCGGCGGCGGCGTTGCGGGGGTTCATGAACGTCGACAGGCCCTGCTCGGCGCGGCGCTCGTTCAGCGCGGCGAAGTCGCTGAGCGACATGTAGACCTCGCCGCGGACCTCGATGAGCGGCGGGGCGTCGTCGATGCGCAGCGGGATCGTCGGGATCGTGCGCAGATTGTGGGTGACGTCCTCGCCGACCACGCCGTTGCCGCGGGTCGCGCCGCGCTCGAGGACGCCGTCGCGGTAGAGCAGCGAGATCGCCAGGCCGTCGATCTTCGGCTCGGCGACGTAGCGGAACTCCGGCGCCTCGATCCCCTCGCGCGCGAGGTGGTTGCGCATCCGGTCGATCCACGCCCGCAGCTCCTCCTCGCTGCGCGCGTTGGCGAGCGAGAGCATCGGCTGCAGGTGCGTGACCTTGTCGAGGCGGTCGAGCGGCTCGCCGCCGGTGCGCTGCGTCGGCGAGTCGGGGGTGAGCAGCTCGGGGTGCTCGGCCTCGATGCCGCGCAGCTCGTCGAGCAGCGCGTCGTAGGCGTCGTCGCCGATGACCGGGTCGTCGAGGACGTAGTAGCGCCGGCCGTGCTCGCGCAGCTCGTCGCGGAGCTCCGCCGCGCGCCGCCTGACCTTCGCCGGCGCGCTCACTCCACCTCGCGCGCGGCCGGCGCGAGCAGCCGCGCGAGGTCGTACCGGCCGAGGTCGTCCATCCCCGCGGCGTCGGTGAGGTCGAAGTGCAGCGGGGTGACCGCGATGCGCCCGGCGTTGATCGCGGCGAGGTCGGTGCCCGGCTCGTCGTGGAAGCCGGGGTCGGCGCCGTAGATCCAGTAGCGGCGCCCCTTGTCCTCATCCTCGGCGGCGAGCTTGAGCTCGTCGCGGTAGATGCGCTTGCCCAGGCGCGTGACCTCGACGCCCTCCGGGTCGCCCGCCGGGACGTTGACGTTGAGCAGCGTGCCCGGCGCGAGCGGGACGTCGTCGAGCTGGTCGACGACGCGCGCGATGAAGTCGGCCGCGACGTCGAAGGCGAAGCGGCTGCCGAGGCGGAAGTCCATCTCGCGCGCGGTCGACTGCTGGGAGACGGCGATCCCCGGGATGCCGAGCACGATCCCCTCGAACGCCGCGGCGACGGTGCCCGAGTAGGTGATGTCGTCGCCGAGGTTCGAGCCGTGGTTGATGCCGGAGACGACGACGTCGGGCTCGAAGCCCTCGATGAGCCCGAGCTTCGCGAGCCGGACGCAGTCGACCGGCGTGCCGTCGGTCGCGTAGCCCGTCGTGCCGTCCTCGAAGTCGACCTCCTGGACCCAGAGCGGGCGGCGCGTGGTGATCATGCGCGCGAACGCGGAGCGGTTGCCGTCGGGCGCCACGACCGCGAGCTCGATGTCGGGCAGCGCGACGAGCGCGCGCCGCAGCGTCTGCAGGCCCTCGGCCTCGATGCCGTCGTCGTTGGTGAGGAGCACGCGCACGGGGATCCCAGGATAGTCGCGGCCCGGGCGGCTCCGGCGCGACCCCGTACGCCCGCGATGTAAAGCACGCTTGACACGATCGCGATGACAAGCTAACTTGACATCCATGGTCAACGACGTCCGTCGCCTCCGCGCCGGACGCGAGCTCAGCCAGGCCGCGCTCGCGCAGGCGATGGGCGTCTCGCGCCAGACGATCAACGCGATCGAGACGGGGCGCTACCTGCCCTCGCTCCCGCTCGCGATCGGCCTGGCGCGCTACTTCGGCACCACCGTCGAGGAGATCTTCCACCCCGATCCCGGAGAGGTCGTGATCCCATGATGAAGTCCTCCGTCAACACCCCCGCCGCGCAGCTGGCCGGCGGCCTGCTGATCGGCGCCGCCGTCGTCGCCGCGTTCCTCATCGGCGGCGACCCCGGGTCCGCCGCCGTCAGCGGCGCGCTCGTCGTCGGCTTCGTGCTCTTCGTGTACGTCGGCCGCCGCCACAGCGAGGCGGTCGAGGTCATGAGCGGGATCGGCGACGAGCGGACCCGCAGCCTGTACCGCGACGCGTGCGCGTTCGCGGGGTCGGTCATGTCGTTCGTGCTCCCCGGCTGGTGGCTCGTGACCGTCGCGAAGGGCGACCCGAACGAGACGCTCGCGCTCCTGTGCGCGGTCTTCGCCGTCGCGTGGGCCGGGGCGGCGATCGTGCTGCCGCGCCGGTCGTAGAGGTTCAGGCCAGGAGGCGCCGGAGCTCGGCCATCGTCTGCTCCGGCTCCTCGAACACGTCGCCCCACGTGTAGCGCCGGATGGCGTCGCCGCGGGCGCGCGCCTCGCGCTCGCGGCGGCGGTCCTGCTCCCAGGCGTGGCGGGAGTGGTGGAACCGATAGCTGTCGAGCTCGACGGTGAGCCGGCGGTCGGGCCAGCGGCAGTCGACGCGGTGGGCGCCGGCGGGGCGGTTGGTCTGCGGGCGCGGGAGCCGGTGTTCGCTGAGGAGTTCGAGGAAGCGTCGTTCCAGCGCGCTGAGGGTGACGCGGGCGTCGCCGTGAACGATGAGGCGGAGCTTCTGCCGCGCCCGGGCGCTCTTGCGTCGCGTGCGAGGACGGCGGCGACCTGCGCGGGCGTCGTCCGGTAGCGGACCCCGGCCTCGTGGCAGGCTCTGGCCAGGGCATCGAGGGGGAGGTCGGCGGCCAGGTCGGTCAGCGTGCGCGGGACGGTGGTGATCGGGATCGCGCGGTACGTCGCACGGTCCGAGCGGATCGATCGTCGACGCGGCGCACGCGGACGCCCTCGACGCGTTTCTTGCCCGGCGCGCTGACCTCGGGCGACGGAGCGCTGCCCCTTGAGCGAGCCCGAACAGGTGCGCCGCCGCCCGGCCGCTCAGCCGCGCGTCCTCACCGCAGGCCAGGACGGCGGCCAGGTACCGCGCCTCGAGGCTCGGCGCCCGGTGCCCGACTCGGTAGACGCCTCGGTGCTCGTGCAACAGCCACCCCGTATCGAGCCGGTGGCGGATCGCATGCTCCGCGACGCCGGCGCGCGAGCAACTGGGCGCGGGTGACGACGCCGTGCTGTCTCGAGGCCAGCGTGGCAATTCTCTGCGGTCGTTGGGTGCGTCATGGACACACCTAGTGACCACGGAACCGCGCTTCGCCCCCCTCAGTACGACACCGACGCCAGGTACAGCCCGTGCGCCGGGGCGGTCGGGCCCGCCTCGGCGCGCGGGCGGCCCTCCAGCAGCGCCGCGAAGGACTCCACCGACCGCCGGCCGCCCGCGACCTCGAGCATCGTCCCGACGAGCGCGCGGTTCATGTGGCGCATGAAGGTGTCGGCCTCGATCCAGAACTCGAGGAGGTCGCCGTGGACCTCCCACTGCGCCGCGAACACGTCGCGTGAGAACCGCACGTGGTCGGTCTCGGTCGGCGTGAACGCCGTGAAGTCGTGGGTCCCGACGAGCAGGTCGGCACACGCCGAGAGCGCCGAGGCGTCGAGGCGGTGCGGCCACCACAGCGCGCGCCCGCGCTCGAAGGCCGAGCGCTCGCCGCGGCGCAGCACGCGGTAGCAGTACGTCCGCGAGCGCGCGTCGCCGCGGGCGTCGAAGCCGTCGGCGGCCGCGGCCGAGGCCAGGACGGCGACGTCGTCGTCGAGCAGCGCGTTCAGCGACCGGACGCTCGCGGCCGGGCCGGGATACGACGCGACCTGCCCCCACGCGTGGACGCCGCGGTCCGTGCGGCCGGCGACGGTCAGCGCGACGGGCTCGGGCAGGACGATCGCGAGCACGCGCTCGATCTCGCCCTGCACCGTGCGCTGCCCGGGCTGCCGCGCCCAGCCCGCGAAGCGCGTGCCGACGTACTCGAGGTCGAGCCGCGTCGTCGCCATGAGGCGGCGACGGCGGCGTCAGACGAGCTCGATGTACACCATCTCGGTCGCGTCGCTGCGACGCGGGCCGAGCTTGAGGATGCGGGTGTAGCCGCCCGGCCGCTCCGCGTAGCGCGGGGCGACCTCCTCGAACAGCTTGTGGACCGTGAACTTGTCCTGCCCCAGCGCGCTGAGCGCCTGCCGGCGGGCGTGGAGGTCGCCGCGCTTGGCCAGCGTGATCAGCTGCTCGACCTCGGGCTTGACGGCCTTCGCCTTGGCCTCGGAGGTCTTGATCCGCTCGTGCTGGATGACCTCCTTGCAGAGGTTCGCCAGCAGCGCCTTGCGATGGGCGCTGTCGCGGCTCAGCTTGTGGCGGGTCTTCTGATGGCGCATGGCGGCGGGAATCCTCGCAGAGTCCGGACGAACTTAGTCGTCGCGCAGGTTCAGCCCGCGCGCGTGCAGCGTCTCGATGACCTCGTCGATCGACTTCTTGCCGAAGTTCGGGATCGCGTTGAGCTCGCCCTCGGACTTCGAGATGAGGTCGCCGACCGTCTGGATGCCGGCGCGCTTGAGGCAGTTGTAGGAGCGGACGCCGAGCTCGAGCTCCTCGATGAGGATGTCGTGCATCGGGCCGGCCTGTCCGGCGCCGCCACCGTTCACGGCGCCGACGCCGTCGGCCTCGAGCTGCCCGGCGGGGCCGGCGCGGAGCTCCTCGATCCGGTCGGCGTCGGTGAAGATCGCCAGCTGGGAGATGAGGATCTCGGCGGCCTCGCGGAGGGCGGCCTGCGGCTCGATCGAGCTGTCGGTCTCGATGTCCAGCACGAGCTTGTCGTAGTCCGTGCGCTGGCCGACGCGGGCCGGCTCGACGGCGTACGCGACGCGCCGCACGGGCGAGAAGATCGAGTCGATCGGGATGACGCCGATCGGCTGGTCGGGCGACTTGTTGTCCTCGGCCGGGCGGTAGCCGCGGCCGCGGCCGATCGTGAGGTACAGCTCGAGCTTCGTCTTCTTGTCGAGCGTCGCGATGTGCACGTCCGGGTTGAGGATCTCGACGCCCGCGGGCAGGTCGATGTCCTTGGCCGTGATGTCACCGGGTCCGGTGACGACGAGCGGCGCCTCGATCTCGGTGGCATCCGAGTGCATCCGGCAGACGATGCCCTTGAGGTTGAGGACGATGTCGGTCACGTCCTCGGTCACGCCCTTGATCGTGGAGAACTCGTGCGCGACGCCCTCGATGCGGACGCTGGTCACGGCGGCGCCGGCCAGCGAGCTGAGCAGCACGCGGCGCAGGGAGTTGCCGAAGGTGTAGCCGAAGCCGCGGTCGAGCGGCTCGATCGCGAACGAGCCGCGATTGTCCTCCACCTGTTCGGAGGTGATTCGGGGGATCTGGAAGTCGAGCATCGGAGGGTCCTGACTGTCGTGTCACAGACGCCGCGCGGACGGGAGGGCGGAGCGCGGCGCGTTGGGGTGTGTCTCGGTTACTTGGAGTACAGCTCGACGATGAGCTGCTCCTGCACGGGCGTCGTGATCTCACGACGCTCGGGCTTGCGCAGCACCTTGGCGGTGAGCGCGTCATGGTCGGCCTGCAGCCACGCCGGCACCTGGGCGGTGAGCTCGGTCGCGTCGCGGATGAGCTCCACGGCGCCCGTCTCGGCCTTGACGGCGATCACGTCGCCGTCGCGCACCTGGTAGCTGGGGATGTCCACCCGGCGGCCGTTGATCGACCAGTGGCCGTGGCCGATGAGCTGACGGGCCTGGCGCCGTGAGGCGGCGAAGCCGAGGCGGACGAGCACGTTGTCGAAGCGGCACTCGAGGAGGGTCAGGAGGTTCTCGCCGGTGATCCCGGGCTGACCCGACGCCTTCTCGTAGTAGTGGCGGAACTGCTTCTCGAGCACGCCGTAGTACCGCCGCGCCTTCTGCTTCTCGCGCAGCTGGACGCGGTACTCGGACTGCTTCTGGCGGCCGCGGCCGTGGTCGCCGGGCGGGTACGCGCGCCGCTCGACGCCGCACTTGTCGGTGAGACAGCGCTCGCCCTTGAGGAACAGCTTCTGTCCCTCGCGGCGGCACTGCTTGCACTGGGGTCCAGTCTCTCGAGCCATCGCCTGCTCCTCAGACCCGGCGCCGCTTGCGGGGGCGGCAGCCGTTGTGCGCTTGCGGGGTGACGTCCTTGACGCCCGTGACCTCGAGGCCGGCGGCCTGGAGCGAGCGGATCGCGGTCTCGCGGCCCGAGCCCGGGCCCTTCACGAAGACCTCGACCTTCTGCAGTCCCTGCTCGATGCCCTTGCGGGCAGCGGCGTCGGCCGTGACCTGCGCGGCGAACGGCGTCGACTTCCGGGAGCCCTTGAAGCCGGCTCCGCCGGCGGACTCCCAGGCGATGACGTTGCCCTCGCGGTCGGTGAGGGACACGATCGTGTTGTTGAAGCTCGTCTTGATGTGGGCCTGGCCGATAGGGATGTTCTTCTTCGGCTTGCGGCGGCCCCGCTGCGGTCGTCTCGGTGCGGGCATCTAGTCCTTTACTTCTTTCCGGCCTTCTTCTTGCCCGCGACCTGCATGCGCTTGGGGCCCTTGCGGGTCCGGGCGTTCGTCTTGGTGTTCTGTCCGCGGACAGGAAGGCCGCGGCGGTGGCGCATGCCCCGGTAGCAGCCGATCTCCATGAGGCGCTTCACGGCCTGCGAGCGCTCGCGGCGGAGGTCGCCCTCGACCGTGAGGTCGTTGTCGATCAGGTCGCGCAGCTTGGAGACTTCGTCGTCGGTGAGATCGCGGACGTAGGTGTCCGGCCCGATCCCGGCCTGCTTCAGAAGATCGTTCGACGTCGGGCGGCCGATCCCGTAGATGTAGGTCAAGCCGACCTCGACGCGCTTGTTGAGAGGGATGTTGATCCCAGCGATTCGTGCCATAGGCGCTCCTAGCCCTGCCGCTGCTTGTGACGCGGGTTCTGACAGATCACGAGAACCGCGCCGTGACGGCGGATGATCTTGCACTTCTCGCACATCGGCTTCACCGACGGTCGTACCTTCATGATCCCTTTCGGCTCGCGTGAACCAGCGACCCGGCTCTGGCCGCCGCACGAGGCTGCCGCTACCGGACGCGGACGTGCGCCCCAGACTGCGTAGGCGCACAGACGAAATACGATAGCAGGAGGGCCCGACGGGCCCCGGCCCCCGCGGCGCCCGCGGAAATTCCGCTCGCCAGGCGGGTTCTCAGTCGTCTTGGAGCCCGACGACCGACCCGGTGCGTGACATCTCGATGACGAGCCGCGCCTCGCTTCCGGGCGGGCTGACGACAGCCATCGTACCGTGCCGGTCGCCGACCGTCCGCGCCGCGCGCAGCAGCGCGCCCAGGCCGGAGGAGTCGAGCAGCGTCGTGGGGCCGAGGTCGAGCACGACGTCGCGGCAGCCGTCCTCGAGCGCGCGGTCGACCGCGTCCTCGAGCACCGGCGCCGTGCCGATGTCGAGCTCGCCGTGGAGCTCGAGGCGGGCCGTCCCGTCGCTGTTCGTGCCGCGGATCTCCATGTCGCCGGGAATACCCACTCCGCGGCCTCGGCGCTCAGTCGTCGTCGCCCGTGGCCTCGTGCCAGGGCGTGAGGATGCGCGGGCCGTTGGCCGTGATCGCGACCGTGAACTCGAAGTGCGCCGCGAGCGACCCGTCCTGGGAGTAGATCGCCCAGCCGTCGTCGCCCATGCGGACCATGTGCCGGCCGGCGTTCACCATCGGCTCGATCGCGAGGACCATCCCCTCCTCGAGCTTCGGGCCCTTGCCCGGCTCGCCGTAGTTGGGGACCTGCGGGTCCTCGTGCATCGAGCGCCCGACGCCGTGGCCGACGAGCGAGCGGACGACCGCCAGGCCCTCGGCCTCGACGCGCTCCTGCACGGCGTGCGACACGTCGCCCAGGCGCCCGCCGGCCCGGCAGTGCTCGACGGCGTCGAACAGCGAGGCCTTCGTCACGTCCATGAGCTTCTCGGCCACCGGCGACACCGGGCCGACCGCGAAGGTCCGCGCGGCGTCCGCCACCCAGCCGTCGAGCACGACGCCGACGTCGATCGAGATGATGTCGCCGCGCTCGAGGCGGTACGGCCCCGGGATGCCGTGCACGACCATCGAGTTCGGCGAGGCGCAGATCGAGCCCGGGAAGCCCCGGTAGCCCTTGAACGCCGGGGTCGCGCCCTGCGAGCGGATGAACTTCTCGGCGGCGCGGTCGAGGTCGAGGGTTGTGACCCCCTCGCGCACCTTGCCCTCGAGCATCTTCAGGGTGCGGACGAGGATGGCGCCGGCGGCGGCCATCTTGTCGATCTCTTCGGTGGTCTTGCGGATGATCACAACGCCCTACAGGGTACGAGGCCGGAGCCGTGCGCCGATCGGGCGCGGACGGCGGTCCGTCAGTGCTCGCCTTCCATGCGCAGCGTCTGGATCGTCGCGCGCAGGTGGTCGTGCACCTCGGTCGGGCTGCGCGTCCCGTCGAAGCGGTGCAGCAGGTCGGTCTCGTCGTAGTACTCGATGAGCGGCGACGTCTGGTCGCGGTAGACCTGCAGGCGCTTTCGGACCGTCTCCTCGCGGTCGTCGTCGCGCTGGGCGAGCGGCTCGCCGTCGACGTCGCAGACCTCGTCGTGCTTGGGCGGGTTGTGCTCGATGTGGTACGTGTGGCCGTTGGGGCACACGCGCCGCCCGGACAGCCGCCGGACGAGCTCCTCCGGGGGCACGTCGATGAGCAGCGCCGCGCTCAGCCGGCGGTCGACCTTCTTGAGCGCTTCGTCGAGCGCCTTCGCCTGCGCGTCGGTGCGCGGGAAGCCGTCGAGCAGGAAGCCGTCGCCGGTGTCCGGCTCGGACAGGCGGTCGAGGATGACCCCGATGATCACCTCGTCGGGCACGAGGTCGCCCTTGTCCATGTAGGACTTGGCCTCCATGCCCAGGTCCGTGCCGTCCTTGACGGCCTGGCGGAGCATGTCGCCGGTGGCGACGTAGGCCAGCGGGAAGTCCTCCTGCAGGCGCTCGGCCTGGGTGCCCTTGCCCGCGCCCGGGGGTCCCAGGAGGATGAGGTTCAGCTCGGTCATGCCAATGCGATCGGGTCGTGGACGTCGGCGGTCGGCCGGCGCTCGGTACGGGGGCGAGCGACGGAGGCGGCACCCTACATGCTCGCGGGCGCCGTCGCAGGCCGTCGTTACTTCAGGAAGCCCTCGTAGTTGCGCATCATCAGCTGGGCCTCGAGCTGCTTCATCGTGTCCAGGGCCACGCCCACGACGATGAGCAGCGAGGTGCCGCCGAAGAAGAAGTTCGCGCTCGTCTGGTTGATGAGGATCGTCGGCAGGGCCGCGACGGCCGCGAGGTACAGCGCGCCGGGGAACGTCAGGCGCGCGAGGATGCGGTCGAGGAACTCCGCCGTCGGCCGCCCTGGTCGCACGCCCGGGATGAACCCGCCGTACTTCTTGAGGTTTTCAGCCTGGTCCACGGGGTTGAACGTCACCGCCGTGTAGAAGTACGTGAACAGGACGATGAAGATCGTCTCGCCGACGATGTACGGCGCGTCCGACGGGTTGAAGAAGGCCGACACGTCCTGCGCCCACGGCTGCTGGATGAGCTGGCCGACCGTCGGCGGGAAGGCCATGATCGACGCGGCGAAGATGACCGGGATGACGCCGGCCATGTTCACGCGCAGCGGCAGGTAGGTCTGGCCGCCCGCGCTCATCCGTCGCCCGATGACGCGCTTGGCGTACTGGACGGGGATGCGCCGCTGGCCCTCCTGGATGAAGACGACCGCGGCGATGACGCCGAGCGCGAGGAACGGCATGCCGACCTTGAACACCTGGTCGGGGTTCGTCCACCACGCCTGCACGCCCTGCGGGAAGCGCGCGACGATCGACGCGAAGATCATCAGCGAGATGCCGTTGCCGATGCCGCGCTGGGTGATCAGCTCGCCCATCCACATGAGCAGCACGGTGCCCGCGGTGAGCGAGATCACGATGAGGAACACGTGCGGCGTGTCGAAGTCCGGGATGACCGGCGAGCCGGCGCTCGACGCGAAGCTGCGGAACAGGAAGACGTAGCCGATCGACTGGGCGAACGCGAGGCCGACGGTGAGGTAGCGCGTGTACTGCGTGATGCGCGCCTGGCCGACCTCGCCCTCCTTCTGCAGCTTCTCCAGCGACGGCACGACGACCGTCAGGAGCTGCAGGATGATCGACGCCGTGATGTACGGCATGATCCCGAGCGCGAAGAGGGCGATGCGCGAGAGCCCGCCGCCGCTGAACGTGTTCAGCAGGTTGAGGATGCCGCCGCTGCCGAACTGGCTCTGGATCTGGTCGACGGCCTGGACGTCGATGCCCGGCACCGGGATGTGCGAGCCGAGCCGGTAGAGCGCGAGCAGCAGCGCCGTGAAGGCGAGCTTCTTGCGGATCTCGGGAACCGTCAGCGAACGGAGGATCGTCGTCGCCATCGGGGAGGGAGGTTAGCGGCTCGCCCCCGGACGGGCGCCCTGCGGCCCCGGGCGCGGACCGGGCGCTCAGGCCGGGGCCGGTGCGGGCGCGGCGAGCGGCCCCGCCGCCGCCGCGCGGACGAGCAGCGCGGCGAGCACGCCGCCGGCCGAGAGCGCCCCGACCGCCAGCGCGGGCGATGTCGCCTCGACGAGCGCCCCGCCGGCGGCGCTGCCGATCGCGACGCCGACGACGATCCCTGTCTGCGTCCAGGTGAACGCCTCGGTGAGGGTCCCGGCCGGCGCGAGGTGGTCGAGCATCCCGTTCGCGCACACGAGCGTCGGGGCGATCGTCGCGCCCGCGACGAGCAGGACGAGCGCGAGCGTCAGCGGCGTGCCCGCCGCGCCGACCGCGGCGTGGGCCGCGCCCCAGGCGGCGAGCAGGAAGGCGAGGCGGCGGGCGGCGTCCGCCGGGGCGCCGAAGTGCGCGACGGCGAAGCCCGCGAGCATCGACCCGACGCCCCAGGCGCCGAGCAGCACGCCGGTGAGCTCGCGGTGGCCCATCGTGTCGAGCGTCGCGGGCACCGCGACCTCGACCGCCCCGATCGACAGGCCGATCAGCGCGAAGACGGCGAGCAGCACGCGGACGCCGCGGCCGCGCAGCGCGCCCGTGATGTCGCGCACCGGCTCGGGATGCGGGCGCCAGCCGCGCGAGGCCGGGTGGGCGGAGAAGGCGAGGTCGCCCGCGGCCAGCGCGCCCGCGCAGACGAACAGCGCGGCGGTGAGCGACAGCGAGCCGACGCCCGCGACGATCACGACCGGCCCGCAGATGTAGACGATCTCGAGCGCGACGCCCTCGAGCGCGTACGCGGCGTGGCGGCGGTCGGCCGTCGCCAGCAGCTCGGGCCAGAGCGCGCGCATGCACGCGCCGACCGGCGGCTGGCTCGCGCCCGTCGCCGCGGCGCACGCGATGACGACGCCCGTCGGGGCATCCGCCGGCAGCAGCGCCACGAGCACGATGGCCGCCGCGGCGACCGGCGCCCCGACGCGCAGCACCGGCGTCTGGCCGCGGCGGTCGACGACCCGGCCGAGCACCGGGTTCGACAGCCCGAGCGCGAGCGCGTAGACCCCGGAGGCCAGCCCGCCCGCCGCGTAGGACCCGGTCAGCTCGTGCGTGTGCAGGATGAGCAGCAGCCCGAGCGCGCCCATGGGCAGGCGCGCCACGCAGGAGGCGATGAACAGCGACCGCGCGCCGGGGGTGCGGAGAACGTCACGCATGCGGATGCCACGGTCGCGGCCGCTCCGCGGCCGCGTCAAACGATTCGGCCTGAGCCGAATCGTTCGAAGGCCCCGCGGACCTACTCGATGACCTGGCAGGTGCCGCCGGCGGCCTCGATGGCCTCGCGGGCGGCGGCGCTGAACTTGTGCGCGTGGACGGTGAGCGGCTTGGTGATCTCGCCCTTGGCGAGGACCTTGACCGGGATGCCCTTCTTCGTGCACAGGCCGTGCGAGTGCAGCGTGTCGAGCGTGACCGAGTCGCCCTTGTCGAAGCGCGCCTCGAGGTCCGCGACGTTCACGACCTGGGTGTGGGTGCGGAACATCTCGAACGGCATCGACTTCTTCATGTGCGGGCCGCGCAGCTTGCGCATCCGCATGTGGATCGGCATCTGGCCGCCCTCGAAGCGGGCGCGGTCCTTCGCGCCGGAGCGCGAGCCGTAGCCCTTCTGGCCGCGGCCGGACGTCTTGCCGGTGCCCGATCCCTCGCCGCGACCCACGCGCTTGCGCGGCCGGCGGCTGCCGGGCGCGGGCTTCAGGGTGTGCAGGCCGAAGTCGTCGTTCTCGTGCTCAGTCATCGATCCTCACCAGGTGGCGGACGCGGTGGACCATGCCGCGGGCCTGCGGGGTGTCCTTGACCTCGACCGTTTGGCCGATCCGGCGCAGCCCGAGCGAGCGCAGCGTGTCGAGCTGCTGCTTGTTCGAGCCGTTCTTGCTCTTGACCTGCGTCACCTTCACGACGCCGGCGCCTCCTCGGCGGCCTCCGCCGCATCGGTCGTGCCGTTCGTGTCGCCGGCGGCCCCGCCGTCGAGGGTCTCGGCCGCGGCGGGGTCGCCGCCCAGCCCGAGGACCTGGTTGATCGACAGGCCGCGCAGGTCCGCGACCTCGTCCGGCGTGCGCAGGGACTGCAGGCCCTGGACCGTCGCCTTGACGAGGTTGATCGGGTTCTGCGAGCCGAGCGACTTGCTCAGGATGTCGTGGATGCCCGCGAGCTCGAGGACGGCGCGGACGCCGCCGCCGGCGATGACGCCGGTGCCCTCGGAGGCGGGCTTGAGGAAGACCTTGCCCGAGCCGAACACGCCGGTCACGGTGTGCGTGATCGTCGAGCCGTGCTTCGGCACGCGGAAGAGGTTCTTCTTCGCGCGCTCGACGCCCTTCTGGATCGCGAGCGGGACCTCGTTCGCCTTGCCGTAGCCGACGCCGACGACGTCCTTCTCGTCGCCGACGACCACCAGGGCCGTGAACGAGAAGCGCCGGCCGCCCTTGACGACCTTCGCGACGCGGTTGATCTCCACGACCCGCTCCTGCAGATCGAGGCCGCCTGCGTTGACGCTCCGGTCGACGCCGTTCATACGGTCAGTCCTCCTTCGCGCACGCCCTCGGCGAACGCCTTGACCCGTCCGTGGTACCGGTAGCCGCCGCGGTCGAAGACCGCCGTGTCGACCCCGGCCGACTTCGCGCGCTCGGCGAGCGCCTCGCCCGCCTTCTCGGCCTGCTCCATCGGCTTGAGCGATCGCAGGTCGGCCTCGGTCCACGACACGGCCGCCAGCGTGCGGCCGGCGAGGTCGTCGACGAGCTGGGCCTGGATGCCGCGGTTGGAGCGGAACACCGAGATGCGCGGGCGCTCGGCGGTGCCGACGATCTTCGCGCGGACGCGACGGCGGCGCTTGAGCCGGGCCTGGGTCTTCGTGACGACGGTCATGCGCGCTTCCCGACCTTCCGGGCGACGTACTCGCCCTCGTAGCGGATGCCCTTGCCCTTGTAGGGCTCCGGCGGCCGCTTCTTGCGGATGTTCGCGGCGATCTCGCCGACCATCTGCTTCGAGTTGCCCTTCACCACGATGCGCGTGGGCTGGGGCACCTCGAACTCGATGCCGTCCGGCGCCTTGATCGGCACCGGGTGCGAGTAGCCGAGCGCCAGCTCGAGGTCCTTGCCCTTGAGCACGGCGCGGTAGCCGACGCCCTGGATCTCGAGGCGCTTCGTGAAGCCGGTCGTGACGCCCTCGACCATGTTCGCGACGAGCGAGCGCGTCAGCCCGTGGAGCGCGCGGTGCTCGGCGCGGTCGGTCGGGCGCTTGACGAGCAGCGTCCCGTCCTCCTGCGTGATCTCCATGTCGCGCGGGACGCGCTCGGTGAGCTCGCCGCGCGGGCCGTTGACCCGCACGAGCTCGGGCTCGATCGAGATCGCGACGCCCTCGGGCACGGGGATGGGCTTTCTGCCGATTCGGGACATGGTGCGTTACCAGACGTGGGCGACGACCTCGCCGCCGACGCCCGCCTGGCGGGCCTCGTGGCCGGTCATCACGCCGTGGGACGTGGACACGATGGCGGTCCCCATTCCACCGAGGACCTTCGGGATCTCGCCGTGGCCGACGTAGTTGCGCTGGCCGGGCCGAGAGACGCGCTTCAGGCCGGAGATGGCCGAGCGACGGTCGGACTCGGCGTACTTGAGCGTGATCCGGATCAGGCTGCCGGGATGGTCGGGATTCGGCGCCTCGAGCTCGTAGGCGTTGATGTAGCCCTGCTCGCGCAGGATCCGGGCCATCTCGATCTTCAGCTTGCTCGCCGGGATCTCGACCGTCTCGTGGGACGCCTGGATGGCGTTGCGCACGCGGGTGAGGAAGTCGGCGACGGGGTCTGTCATTGACATGCGGTGATACGGCTCCTGGCTACCAGCTGCTCTTGGTCATGCCGGGCACGTAGCCGTCGTGCGCGAGCTCGCGCAGGCAGATCCGGCAGAGGCCGAACTTGCGGTAGACGGAGCGGGCGCGGCCGCAGCGGCGGCAGCGTGTGTACTCGCGGGTCTTGTACTTGGCGGGGCGTGCCTGGCGCACGCGCTGGGAGAGCTTGGCCATCTAGGCGGGAACCTCGGAAGTCTGGGCGTAGGGGTTGCCTTCGCGGCTGAACGGCATGCCGAAGGCCTCGAGCAGCGCGTACGCCTCGGCGTCGGTCTGCGCGGTGGTGGTGATCGCGATGTCGAGGCCACGGACCTGGTCGATGGCGTCGTAGTCGATCTCGGGGAAGATGATCTGCTCGCGGATGCCGAGGTTGTAGTTGCCTCGGCCGTCGAACGAGCGCGGCGGCAGGCCGCGGAAGTCGCGGATCCGCGGGATCGCGACCGACATGAGCCGGTCGAGGAACTCGTACGCGCGCTCACGGCGCAGCGTCACCGCCAGGCCGACGGGCATGTCCTCGCGCACCTTGAACTGCGCGATCGACTTGCGCGCGCGGCGGATGTTCGGCTTCTGGCCGGCGATCGTGCCGAGCTGCTCGGCGGCCGCCTCGAGGAGCTTCGAGTCCTGCTTGGCCTCGCCGACGCCCATGTTGAGCGTCACCTTCTGCAGGCGCGGCGCCTGCATGGGCGTGGAGTAGCCGAAGCGCTCGATGAGCGCAGCGCGGATCTCCTCGTTGTAGCGCTGTTTGAGGCGGGCGGTGGTCTGCGGTGCCTGGGTTGCCATCGTGCTGCGTCCTGGGTCGCTTAATCGATCGACGTTCCGGACCGTCGCGTCACACGCTGACGCTGCCCGTCCTCACGGGTGACGCCGATGCGCGTGGGCTTCTTGTCCTTGGGGTCGATGAGCATGACGTTGGAGATGTGGATGGGGCCTTCCTTCTCGATCACTCCGCCGACGGTCTCCGCGCGCTGGGCGCCGCGGACCTGCTGCGGGCGCTGGTGGCGCTTGATGATGTTGAGACCCTCGACGTAGACCCGCTGCTTCTCGGGGTCCACCCGGAGGACCGTGCCGGTCTTCCCGCGGTCCTTGCCGCTGATGACGATCACCTCGTCGTCGCGGCGGATCTTCGCCCGACCCATGCTAGAGCACCTCCGGCGCGAGGCTGACGATCTTCATGAAGTTGCGGTCCCGCAGCTCGCGCGCGACGGGCCCGAAGATGCGGGTGCCGCGCGGGTTGTTCTGCGCGTCGATGATCACCGCGGCGTTCTCGTCGAAGGCGATGTAGGTGCCGTCGTCACGCCCGAACTCCTTCTTCGTGCGCACGACGACCGCCTTGACGACCTCGCCCTTCTTGACCGTCCCCTGCGGGTTGGCGGTCTTGACGGTGGCGGTGATGATGTCGCCGATCCCCGCGTAGCGCCGGCGCGAGCCGCCCTGGATGCGGATGCACAGGATCTCGCGCGCGCCGGTGTTGTCGGCGACCTTGAGGCGGGTTTCGTTCTGGATCACTTCGCGCGCTCCAGGACCTCGACGAGGCGCCAGCGCTTCGTCCGCGACATCGGCCGGCACTCGATGACGCGCACGAGGTCGCCCTCGTTGGCGTCGTTGGCCTCGTCGTGCGCGTGCAGCGTGCTCGAGCTGCGCACGATCTTGCGGTAGCGGCGATGGCGCTTGGCGATGTCGATGCGGACGGTGATCGTCTTGTCCGCCTTGTCGGACACGACCTTGCCGAGGCGCACCTGCGGCGTGCCGGTGCCGTGCTCGGCGGGCGGCGTGCCCTCGCCCTTCGTCGTCTTCTTCGCGCGCTCCTGCTCGCGGCGCCGGCGGCGCGCGACGGCCTTGGCCTTGCGCACCTCGAGGCGCTCCTCGGGCGTGGACGCGCGACGCCGGCCGCGCTTGGCGCGGCTGGCGAGGCGGCGCTCCTGCGGCGTGAGCTGCGGCGCCTGCGGCTGGGAGGGCGCGGCCTGTTCGGGCGCGACCTCCTCGCTCGCGACGTCGGCCTGCGCCTCGGTCTCGGCGGCCTCCGTCTCGGCCGCCTCGGCGGCCTCCGGGGTCTCTGTGTTCTCCTGGTCAGCCATCGCTATCGCATCGAATCGGTGTCGAGGCCGCGCTCGCGGGCGACCGTCAGAGCGCGAGCGAGGTCGCGCTTGGCGGTGCTCACGCCGGCCGTGTTCTCGAGCTCGCCCGTGGCCAGCTGGAAGCGGAGGCCGAAGACCTCGCGCCGCTGGGTCCGGACGTGCTCGACGAGTTCGTCGTCCTGAAGGTCTCGCAGTTCGCGGCCGGTCATCCCACCTGGTCCTCACGCATCACGAACTTCGTCTTCACGGGCAGCTTGTGCCCGGCCAGGCGCATGGCCTCACGCGCGAGCGGCTCGGGCACGCCGGCCAGCTCGAACATGACGCGGCCCGGCTTGACCACGGCGACCCAGCCCTCGGGCGAGCCCTTGCCGGAGCCCATGCGGGTCTCGGCCGGCTTCTTGGTGACGGGCTTGTCCGGATAGACGTTGATCCAGACCTTGCCGCCGCGCTTGATCTTGCGGGTCATCGCGATTCGGGCGGCCTCGATCTGGCGGTTGGTGAGCCAGCCCGCCTCGAGGGTCTTGATCCCGTACTCGCCGAACTGGATCTCCGTCTGCCCGCGCGACAGCCCGGCCCGCCGGCCGCGGTGCTGCTTGCGGTGCTTGACGCGCTTCGGGGACAGCATCTAGCGGCCACCTCCCTGCGGTCCGCCGCCGCCTCCGCCGCCACCGCCGCGCCCGCGGCCGCCTCGGCCGCGACCGCCACGGCCGCCGCCGGGACCGCCGGGCCCACCCGGGCCGCCGGGGCCACCGGGTCCGCCGCCGCGGCCGCCTCGGCCACCGCGACCGCCGTCACGGCCGCCGCGCCCGCCGCGACCGTCGCCGCGGTCGTTGGCCTGCTGCTGCGGGGCCTCCATCTCGGTGAGGTCGGCGCCGGTGTAGCCCTCGGGCATGATCTCGCCCTTGTTGATCCAGCACTTCACGCCGATGCGCCCGAAGGTCGTCCGGGCCTCGTGGAAGCCGTAGTCGATGTCGGCGCGCATCGTGTGCAGCGGCACGCGGCCGTCCGAGTAGCTCTCGGTGCGCGCCATCTCCGCGCCGCCGAGGCGGCCGGAGACCTGGACCTTGCAGCCCTTCGCGCCCGAGCGCATCGCGCTCGTCAGGGCGCGCTTCATCGCGCGGCGGAACGCGACGCGGTTCTGCAGCTGCTCGGCGATCGACTGCGCGACGAGCTTGGCGTCGAGCTCGGGGCGCTTGATCTCGAGGATGTTGACCTTGATCTGCTTGCGCGTCATCCGGTGGAGGTCCTTGCGCAGGGCGTCGACCTCGCTCCCGGACTTGCCGATCACGATCCCCGGACGAGCGGTGTGGATGTTGACCTCCACCTCGTTCGAGTCCTTGCGGATCGTGATGTCGCTGAGGCCGGCGTGCGAGAGCTTGCCCACGATGTGTCCGCGGATCGCGACGTCCTCCGCCAGGTAATCGGCGAAGTGGCGCTCGTTGAACCAGTTGGACTTCCAGTCGTGGATGTAGCCCACGCGCATCGACTCGGGATGAACCTTCTGTCCCATACCTACTCCTTGGGCGTGAGCGTGATCGTGAGGTGGCTCGTCCGCTTGCGGATGCGCGTCGCGCGCCCCATGGCGCGCGGACGGAAGCGCTTGAGCGTCGGCCCCTCGTCGGCAGTGACGGCGAAGACGCGCAGGTCGTCGCCGATGAGCTCGTGGTTGTGCTCGGCGTTGGCGATCGCGGACTCGAGCAGCTTGCTCCAGTCGCGCGCCACGGCGCGGGGCGTGTGCGCGAGGATCGCGCGCGCCTCCTGCACCGACTTGCCGCGGATGTGGTCGCACACGAGGCGCGCCTTGCGCGCGGAGGTGCGGACGTACTTGGCCTGGGCGCGGACGAGCACCAGCTCGCCCTCGCGGCGCGCGGAGGTCCGGCGGGCGGGCGCGGCCGCGGGGGTCGCGGGCTCCTCGGCGCCGGTGCCACGGCCGCGGCGGCCACGACGGCCCCGGCGGCGGCCGGCGGTCGCGGGCGCCTCGGCGGCGGCCTCGTCGTCCTCCTCGGCGGCGTCGGGATCGGGCTCGTCGGTCTTCGCGAGGTCGGACTCGGTCTCCGCTGCGGCGGCGGCGACGTCGGTCTCCTCGGGCTCGTCGGCGCGGCGGCACGGTCTCGTCGGCCTCGTCCTCGGCGGCCGGGATCGTCGTCGGCGGCGGCGGCGAGCGGCTCGGAGGAGCCCTCCTGCAGCGCGGCGGCCGCGGCGTCCTTGCCGACGCCGGTGACGTCGGCCGCGGTGCCCTCGGCCTGCGGGACGGGCGTCGCCTCGGCGTCGTCGTCGGCCGGCGCGGGCGGGCGCATCGGCCTGCGCGGCCTGCTCCTCGGCGGCGGCCTGCTTGGCCTCGGCCGCCTCGAGCTCGACCTGCTCGTCCTCGGCGGGCTTGCCCTGCTTGGGATCTTCCGGGGTGCTCGGGGTCATCGGCGCCTGCCGGTGTCGGCGTGTCCGCGGTACGTGCGCGTGGGGGCGAACTCGCCGAGCTTGTGGCCGACCATCGCCTCGCTCACGAACACGGGCACGTGCTTGCGCCCGTCGTGGACGGCGATCGTGTGGCCGACCATCTCGGGGAAGATCGTCGACGCGCGCGACCAGGTCTTGACCATGGTCCGCTGGTTGGCCTGGTTCATGGTCTCGATGCGCGACATCAGCCGCTCCTCGACCCACGGGCCCTTCTTGCTGCTTCGAGACATCTACTTACGCTTGCCCTTCCCGCGGCGGCGACCGCGCACGATGTAGCGGTCCGACGCCTTGTTCTTCTTGCGCGTCCGGTAACCCAGGGTAGGCACTCCCCACGGGGTGACCGGATGACGGCCGGCGGTGGTCGAGCCCTCGCCGCCGCCGTGCGGGTGGTCGACCGGGTTCATGGCCGTGCCGCGGGTCTGCGGGCGCACGCCCATGTGGCGCTTGCGGCCGGCCTTGCCGACCTTGACGTTCTGGTGGTCGGCGTTGCCGATCGTGCCGACGGTGGCGCGGCAGTCGATGCGGACCATGCGCATCTCGCCCGAGGGCAGGCGCAGGGTGGCCATGTCGCCGTCCTTCGCCATCAGCTGGATCGCGGCGCCGGCCGAGCGCGCGAGCTGGCCGCCGCGGCCGGGCTGCAGCTCGACGTTGTGGACGATCGTGCCGACCGGCATGTTGCGCAGCGGCAGCGCGTTGCCGACGGAGATCTCCGCGCCCGGGCCGGAGGCGACGGTCATGCCGACGCGCAGGCGGTTCGGCCACAGGATGTAGGCCTTCTCGCCGTCGACGTAGTGCAGCAGCGCGATGTACGCCGAGCGGTTCGGGTCGTACTCGATCGCGGCGACCTTCGCCGGCACGCCGTCCTTGCGGCGCTTGAAGTCGATCCGGCGGTACAGGCGCTTGGCGCCGCCGCCGCGATGGCGCGCGGTCTTGCGGCCGTTCGAGTTGCGCCCGCCGCTCTTCTTGAGGCCCTCGACGAGGCTCTTCTCGGGCTCGGAGCGCGTGATCTCGGCGAAGTCGGGATACGTCGAGAAGCGCCGGCCGGGGCTGGTGGGCTTCGGTCTGCGGATCGGCATGCGGCGTTACCCCTCGAGGCCCTGCAGGCCCTGGAAGATCGGGATCTGGTCGCCCGGGCGCACCTGCACGATCGCCTTCTTCCACGAGCGCGAGCGGCCGGCGGTGAGCCCGCGGCGCTTCGGCTTGGACTTGACGGAGGCGGTGCGGACCTCGACGACGCGGACGTCGAAGAGCTCCTCGATCGCCTGGCGGATCTGGGTCTTGTGCGCGTCGGGATGGACGCGGAACGTGTAGCGGTCGTTCGCGGCGAGCACGTAGCTCTTCTCGCTGACGACCGGGCGGATGATGACCTGGCTCGGATGCATGGCTAGGCGTCCTCCCCGCCCTCGGCCGGTTCGGCGGCGGTGTTCCGCTCGCCCTTCGCCCGCGCGGTGATCTGCTCGAGCGCGTCCTCGGTCATGAGGACCCGCGCCGCGCCGACGAGGTCGGCGACGCCGACACCGGTGGCCGGCAGCACGGACACGCGCGGCAGGTTGCGGAACGACAGCGCGACGCGCGCCTGCTCCTCGGCGAGGACCACGAGCACCGAGCCGCCCGCGGACCAGTCGCCGAGCAACTCGGCGGCGGCGCGGGTGGAGGGCTCGTCGAAGGTCGTCGGGTCGAGGACCGCGAGCGACGAGCGCTCGGCGTGGACCGACAGGACGGCGCGCAGCGCGGCGCGGCGCTCCTTGCGGTTGACCTTGACCGTGTAGTGGCGCGGCGAGGGGCCGAACACGATGCCGCCGCCCGCGAAGTGCGGAGCGCGGATCGAGCCCTGGCGGGCGCGGCCGGTGCCCTTCTGGCGCCAGGGCTTGGCGCCGCCGCCGCGGACGTTGCCGCGGGTCTTCGTCGCCGCGGTGCCCCGCCGGCGGGCGTTGAGCTCCGCACGCACGGACTCGTGGACGAGCGGGCCGTTGAAGCGCGCGCCGAACGCGGTGTCGTCGAGGTCGACGGTCTTCGAGCCGCCGAGGACGGGAGCACTAGCCATCGGTCCGCACCTCCACCACGCCGTTGCGCGGCCCCGGCACCGAGCCGCGGACCATCAGCAGGTTCTTGTCCGCGTCGACGCGCACGACCTCGAGGCCCTTCTGCGTCACGCGCTTGTTGCCCATCTGGCCCGGGCCGCGGATGCCCTTGAACACGCGGGCGGGGTAGGCGGCGGCGCCGATCGAGCCCGGGGCGCGCACGTTGTGCGAGCCGTGGCTCACGGGGCCGCGGGAGAAGTTGTGGCGCTTGACCGTGCCCTGGAAGCCCTTGCCCTTGGAGACGCCCGAGATCTTGACCTTGTCGCCGGGCTCGAACGTGTCGGCCGTGACGGTCTCGCCGACCACCAGCTCACCGGCCTGGTCGCGGAACTCGACGACGTGCTTCATCGGCGGCGCGTCGGCCTTGCGCAGGTGGCCGAGCTCGGGCTTGGAGAGATGCTTCTCTCTCACCGAGCCGAATGCGAGCTGGACGGCCTCGTAGCCGTCGCGGTCGAACGTGCGGATCCCGGTCACCGGGCACGGCCCGGCCTCGAGCACCGTGACGCGCTCGACGGTCCCGTCCTCGAGGAAGAGCTGCGTCATCCCGAGCTTCTTGGCGAGGATCGCGGCCATCGCTCAGCCCGCCAGGCGGATCTCGATGTCGACGCCCGCCGGCAGGTGGTCGAGGCGCTGGAGCGAGTCGACCGTCTTCGGCGTCGGCTGATGGATGTCGATCAGCCGCTTGTGCGTGCGGATCTCGAAGTGCTCCCGCGAGTCCTTGTCCTTGAACGGCGACCGGATGACGCAGTAGACGTTCTTCTCGGTCGGCAGGGGGACAGGACCGGACACGGTCGCGCCGGTGCGGGTCGCCGTCTCGACGATCTCCTTGGCCGCCGTCTCGATGGCCGAGTGGTCGTACGCCTTCAGGCGGATGCGGATCTTGTTCTGGGTGGCTGCTGCCATTAGATGCCCGTCTTCTGTCTTCTGTCTCGTGGAAGCTTCTGACTGCCTCATTGCGCGCCAAAGGCGGACCCCAATGTCGCCGGGGCCCGCCCCACCCGCCGCTCCCAGCACGGGAGCGGCGGAGGCACAGCTGGTCGTATCGGACTGCTACTGGATGATCTCGGTGACGACGCCCGAGCCCACCGTGCGGCCACCCTCGCGGATGGCGAAACGCAGGCCCTGGTCCATGGCGATCGGCTGGATGAGCTCGATCTCCATCTGGACGTTGTCGCCCGGCATGACCATCTCGACGCCCTCGGGCAGCCTGGCGACGCCCGTCACGTCGGTCGTGCGGAAGTAGAACTGCGGACGGTAGCCCGTGAAGAACGGCGTGTGGCGGCCGCCCTCCTCCTTCTTCAGCACGTACACCTCGGACTTGAACTTCACGTGCGGCGTGATCGACTTGGGCTTGCACAGCACCTGGCCGCGCTCGATGTCCTCGCGCTTGGTACCGCGCAGGAGGCAGCCGACGTTGTCGCCGGCCTGGCCCTGGTCGAGGATCTTGCGGAACATCTCGACGCCGGTGACGACGGTCGAGGTCGTGTCGTGGATGCCCACGATCTCGACGGTGTCGCCGGTGTTGACGACGCCCTGCTCGATACGGCCGGTCGCGACGGTGCCGCGGCCGGTGATCGAGAAGACGTCCTCGACCGGCATCAGGAACGGACGGTCCAGCGGCCGCTCGGGCTGCGGGATGTACGTGTCCAGCTGCTCGGCGAGATCGAGGATCTTCTGCGTGTACTCCGAGTCGCCCTCGAGCGCCTTCAGCGCCGACCCGATGACGAACGGGATGTCGTCGCCGGGGAAGTCGTACTCGCTCAGCAGCTCGCGCACCTCGACCTCGACGAGCTCGAGGAGCTCCTCGTCGTCGACCATGTCGGCCTTGTTGAGGAATACGACCATGTACGGCACGCCGACCTGGCGGGCGAGCAGGATGTGCTCGCGCGTCTGCGGCATGGGGCCGTCCGCGGCCGAGACCACGAGGATCGCGCCGTCCATCTGCGCGGCGCCCGTGATCATGTTCTTCACGTAGTCCGCGTGGCCGGGACAGTCGACGTGGGCGTAGTGCCGGTTCTCGGTCTCGTACTCGACGTGCGACGTGGCGATCGTGATGCCGCGCTCCTTCTCCTCAGGAGCGTTGTCGATCTCGTCGAAGCTGCGCGCCTGCCCGCCATAGGTCTCGGACAGCACCTTCGTGATGGCAGCGGTCAGCGTCGTCTTGCCGTGGTCGATATGACCGATCGTGCCGACATTGACATGCGGCTTGTCGCGCTCGAACTTCTCCTTGGCCACTGCGTTCGCTCCTGTTTTCGAAGTCTCTGTCCGGGGGCCCTGGCGAACCAGGGAAAGCTATCTCAATCGGTCTTTTCCGTGCTCTCAGGCAGGGACGGGCTCGCCCGTGCGGTGCTCGACGATCGACTCGGCGATGTTCGGGGGGACCTCGTCGTAGCGCTCGAACTGCATCGTGTACGTCGCCCGGCCCTGCGTGTTGGAGCGCAGGTCGGTGGCGTAGCCGAACATCTCGCTGAGCGGCACGTAGGCCGACACCGCGAGCGCGTTGCCGCGGCGCTCCTGGCCCTCGAGGCGTCCGCGCCGGCGGCTGAGGTCGCCGATGACGTCGCCGAGGAAGTCCTCGGGGGTCACGACCTCGACCTTGAACACGGGCTCGAGCAGCACCGGCTTCGCACGCCGCGCGGCCTCCTTGAAGGCCAGCGAGCCGGCGACCTTGAACGCGATCTCCGACGAGTCGGTGTCATGGTACTTGCCGTCGACCAGGGTCACCCGGACGTCCACGATCGGGTAGCCGGCGCGCACGCCGTTGGCGAGCGCCTCCTCGACACCCTTCTCGACCGCCGGGATGAACTCGACCGGCACGGAGCCGCCGCGGATCTTCGACACGAAGTCGAAGCCCTCGCCGGGCGCCGGCTCGATGTCGATGTAGACGATGCCGTACTGGCCCGAGCCGCCGGTCTGACGCACGAAGCGGCCCTCGACCTTCTCGGCCGTGCCGCGGATGGTCTCGCGGTAGGAGACCTGCGGGCGGCCGACGTTGGCCTCGACGTTGAACTCCCGGCGCATGCGGTCGACCAGCACCTCGAGGTGCAGCTCGCCCATGCCGGAGATCTCGGTCTGCCCGGTCTCCTCGTTCGTCTGGACCTGGAACGTCGGATCCTCCTCGGCCAGGCGGCCCAGGGCGATCGACATCTTCTCCTGGTCGGACTTCGTCTTCGGCTCGACCGCGACCTTGATGACCGGCTCGGGGAACTCGATCATCTCGAGCTTGATCGGCGCGTCGGGGGCGGCGAGCGTGTCGCCGGTGACGACCTGCTTGATGCCGACGCCGGCCGCGATGTCGCCCGCGTAGACGCCGGCGACCTCCTCGCGATCGTTCGCGTGCATCATCAGGATGCGCCCGATGCGCTCGGTGCGGCCCGAGTTGACGTTGAGGATGCGCGAGCCGGCCTCGAGCTTGCCCGAGTAGACCCGGAAGTACGTGAGCTTGCCGACGAACGGGTCGGCGGCGATCTTGAACGCGAGGGCCGCGAACGGCGCGTTGTCGTCGGCCGGGCGCGTCTCCTCGCGCGGCTCGTCCTCGCCCTTGACCTCGACGACGCCCGTGATCTGGGGCACGTCGAGCGGGCTCGGCAGGTAGTCGAGCACGGCGTCGAGCAGCGGCTGCACGCCCTTGTTCTTGAAGGCCGAGCCGCAGAAGACCGGCGTCATCTTGAGGTCCAGCGTCGCCTGGCGGATCGCCCGCTTCAGCGTCTCGATCGGGACCTCCGCCTCCTCCAGGATGAGCTCGACGATGTCGTCGTCGTAGTGCGAGACCTCCTCGAGCAGGTGCTCGCGGGCGGCCTGCGCCATGTCGGCGTACTCGTCCGGGATCTCGGTGACGTCGAAGTCCTTGCCGAGCTCGTCCTTGTAGATGATCGCCTTCATCCCGATGAGGTCGATGATGCCCTTGAGGTCCGACTCGGCCCCGATCGGCAGCTGCACCGGGACGGGGTGCGCGCCGAGGCGGTCGATCATCGTCTGGACGGCCTTGTCGAAGTCGGCCCCGATGCGGTCCATCTTGTTGATGAACGCGATGCGCGGGACGTGGTACTTGTCGGCCTGACGCCAGACGGTCTCGGACTGCGGCTCGACGCCGGCGACGGAGTCGAACAGCGCGATGGCGCCGTCGAGCACGCGCAGCGAGCGCTCCACCTCGACGGTGAAGTCGACGTGACCGGGCGTGTCGATGATGTTGATCCGGTGGTCGCGCCACTCGCAGGTCGTCGCGGCCGACGTGATCGTGATGCCGCGCTCCTGCTCCTGCTCCATCCAGTCCATCGTGGCCGCGCCCTCGTGGACCTCACCGATCTTGTACGTGCGACCGGTGTAGTAGAGGATGCGCTCGGTCGTCGTCGTCTTCCCGGCGTCGATGTGCGCCATGATCCCGATGTTGCGGGTCTTGTCGAGCGAAAACTTGCGTGGCATGTGTAGGCGGGGGGAGTCGGTGAATCAGGGCAAAAAGAACGGGCCCCTCGGGCCCGCACGCACGACAGTTTCTTGATTCTCCCTGCCGCGCTATGTGCTCGAGGTCTCCATCCGGCGCTAATGAGCGTGCCCGCTGGAGGCGCACAACAATCGTGCGGTGCGCCAGCGACGGACGACCGGAGACAATAGCAGCTTGATGGCGCCGCCCAGGCCTGCAATCCCGCATTCGGACGCGGTCCGCGCCGGGCTGCTGATCGCCGGGTGCGCCGGGGTCGCGGCGCTCGTCGCGGCGACGTTCACGACCGTCATCCGCATCACCGTCGGGGCGACCACGCGGCTCGCGGCGCTCGACACGCACCTCAGCGGCTGGGACCGCCACGGCCCCGCGCTCCTGGTGATCGCGGCCCTCGCGCTCGTGATGCTCGCGGGCGCGGTCCGGCGCGGCGCGCGACCCGCCGTCGTCGCGGTGATCGTGTGCGGCGCGGCGGCGCTGCTCGTGGCCCTCGCATTCGACGCGCCGCGGCTCGACGACACCGGTCAGGTGGGCCGGCTGTACTCCGACGCCTCGGCGGGGCCGGGGGTCGGGTTCTGGCTGGAGCTCGCGGGCGGGGCGTTGCTGGTGGGCGCGGGCGGTGGGCTGCTGTGGCTGGCGTCGACGGCGCGCCGGTCGGACGCGGTCGGTGGCGCGTCGCGCCGGCGGACGGCTCGGCGAGGGCGCGGTGCCGCGGGCGCCGGAGCGGCCACCCGCGACGCCTGAGCGGACGCGACCGATGTTCGGCCGCTTATGCGGCTCAAGTCCGGTCGCGTGGCGCGGTGACCGCGGATATCCGCCGGGGCGACACGCTCCGCGGCTGACGCGCGACCGTCGGTGGCGCGCCGCTCGGGCGCGGCTGGTGGCGCGTCGCGCCGACGGACGGCTCGGCGAGACGAAGATGCCGCGGGCGCCGGGGGCCGTCCGCGACGCCTGAGGCGGACGCGAGCGATGTTCGGCCGCTATATGCGGCTCAAGTCCGGACGCGTCGCACGTTGACCGCGGATATCCGGCAGAACGTGCGCCACGCTTGCGAGGGTGCCGCTGGCTCCGGGGCACCCAGGTCGACGCGCTCCTCGGCCGACGCGCCGCCGTCGGTGGTGCGCCGCTCGGGTGGGTTTGCGGCTCGGCACGTGCGCGGACGGCTCGGCGAGGGAAAAGAGGCGCGGGCGCCATCGCGCCCGTCCGCGACGCCTGAGCGCGAGCGATGTTCGGCCGATATATGCGGCTCAACTTCGCACGCGTCGCACGGTGACCGCATATCCGGCAGGACGTACGCCGTGTCCGTGCGAGCGCGACGAGACGAACGCCGGCGCGTCGCACCTTCCCTCGATGCGGCCGTTCACCAGCGCCACGCGAAACCAGCGCGCCCGCGTGGGGCGCCACCCGGGCCGGCTACCAGCGGTAGTGCGCGAAGGCCTTGTTGGCCTGCGCCATGCGGTAGATGTCGTCCTTGCGCTTGTAGGCGCCGCCCTGCTGGGAGTTCGCGTCCATCAGCTCGTTGGCGAGGCGCTGCGCCATCGTCCGCTCGCGGCGGGCGCGGGCGAACTCGACGAGCCAGCGCACCGCGAGGGTGCGGGCGCGGCGGGCGGGGACCTCGACCGGGACCTGGTAGGTCGCGCCGCCGACGCGGCGGGAGCGGACCTCGAGGACCGGGGTCAGGGCCTTGATCGAGGTCTCGAGGGCCTCGATCGGCTCCTTGCCCGTGCGCTCCGCGATGATCGCGAGGGCGTCGTAGACGATCCGCTCGGCCGTGGACTTCTTGCCGTCCAGCATGACCTTGTTGATCACCTGCTGGACCAGGCGGGAGCGGTGGACGGGGTCCGGCTCGACGGGCCGGATCGATGCGGCTGCGCGACGAGGCATCTACTTCTTCTTCACGCCGTACTGGGAGCGGGCCTTCTTGCGGTCGCTCACGCCGGCGGCGTCGAGCGTCCCGCGGACGACCTTGTAGCGCACGCCCGGCAGGTCCTTGACGCGGCCACCGCGCACGAGCACGACGGAGTGCTCCTGCAGGTTGTGGCCCTCGCCCGGGATGTAGGCCGTGACCTCCATCGAGCCCGTGATGCGCACACGCGCGACCTTCCGCAGCGCCGAGTTCGGCTTCTTCGGGGTGGTCGTGTAGACGCGAGTGCAGACGCCGCGCCGCTGGGGCGCCGCGACCTTCTTCTTGCGCCCCTTGCCGGACTTCAGGCCCGGCGTGGAGAGCTTCTTCGGCTTGGGGTTGCGCCCCTTGCGGATGAGCTGGCTGGTGGTCGGCATGCGGCGGATGATGCTAGCAGGGACGATCCGGCCCGCAGCGCCGCGTCAGGCGGCCGGGACGGCCTCGAGGGCGTCCCGCGCCGGGGTGTACTCGAGGCTCTGGTCGCGGGCGACCGGCTCGTACGTCAGCTTGCCCGCGGCGACGTTCAGCCCGTCCATGAAGCCCGGGTCCGACGCCAGTGCGCGGTGCACGCCCTCCTCGGCCAGCTTGACGACGAACGGCATCGTCGCGTTCGTCAGCGCGTAGGTCGACGTGATGGGCACCGCGCCGGGCATGTTCGCGACGCAGTAGTGGGTGATCCCGTCGACCTCGTAGGTCGGGTCGGAGTGCGTCGTCGCGCGCGAGGTCTCGAAGCAGCCGCCCTGGTCGATCGAGACGTCGACCATCACCGCGTTCTTCTTCATCAGGGCCAGCTGCGAGCGGCGGATCACCCACGGCGCCTTGGCCCCGTGGATCAGCACCGCGCCGATGACGAGGTCCATGTCCGGCAGGCGCTGCTCGATCTCGAGCGTCGAGGCGAAGCACGTCGAGCAGCGGCCGTTGAGCAGGACCTCGAGCTCGCGCAGGCGGTCGATGTTGCGGTCGTAGACGTAGGTCTCCGCGCCGAGGCCGATCGCGATCTCCGCCGCGTTCTGGCCCACCACGCCGCCGCCGATGACCATGACCTTGCCCGCCGCGACGCCCGGCACGCCGCCGAGCAGCAGGCCGCGGCCGCCGAGCGGCTTCTCGAGCATGAACGCCCCGGCCTGCGTGGCGATCTTGCCCGCGACCTCGCTCATCGGGGCCAGGAGCGGCAGCCGGCCGCGCGAGTCGGTGACCGTCTCGTACGCGATGCACGTCGCGCCCGAGTCGATCAGGCCGCGGGTCAGGTCGGGGTCCGGGGCGAGGTGCAGGTAGGTGAAGAGCGTGTGGCGCGGGGTGAGCCGCGCGACCTCGTCCGGCTGGGGCTCCTTGACCTTGACGATGAGCTCCGCCTCGGCGAAGACGGCGTCCGCGTCGGGCACGATCGACGCGCCCTGCTCGAGGTAGGCCTCGTCGGGGATCGCGGAGCCGAGGCCCGCGCCCGCCTGGACCGCCACGGTGTGGCCGTGGTCGGTCAGCTCGCGCACGCCGGACGGCGTCAGCGCGACGCGGTACTCGTCGGCCTTGATCTCGGTGGGGACGCCTACCTTCACGGGTGCCTCATCTCTGTCAGTCGGTGGGGGTCGGGGTGCGGACGATCTCGCGGCCGCGCAGGGCGAGCCAGAACTCGATGCGGTCGCGGGCGGAGCCGAGGTCGCGGCCGGTGAGCTCCTCGACCTTGCGGATCCGGTAACGCAGCGTGTGGCGGTGGCAGTAGAGGCGCCGGGCGGCGGCCTCCCACTGGCCGTTGCACTCGATGAAGGCCTCGAGCGAGCGCATCAGCTCGCCGCCGTAGTGGCCCTCGCCGTGCTCGATCGGGCCGAGCAGCGACTCGCAGAACAGCCGCAGCGCGTCGGTGTCCTGCAGCGACAGCAGCAGTTGGAAGGAGCCGAGGTCGTGGTACGTCGCGACGGCCGCCGCCGCCTCGGGACGGCGGTCGCCGTTGCGCCCGGCGCCGTTCTCGGGCGCGCCGAGCTCGCGTGCCTCGAGCGCGCAGCGGGCCTCGTGGTAGGCCTCGCGGGCACGGCCGACGGGAACCGCGCGGCCCGCGCCCGCGGCGGGGCGCGCGCCCAGCGTGTCGCCCGTGCGCGCGACGACGCGCTCGGCCAGCTCGAAGAGCTCGTCGTCCGGGAAGTCCGGCAGCAGCGCGCAGACGAAGCGATCGGTGCCGGCGACGACGCCGCCCACGGCCTCGGCGCGCAGCGCGTCGGCCAGCGCCGCCTCGGTCGGGCCGGTGCCGGCCCGCTCGCCCGGCGTGAGCACGAGCGCGCTCACGCGGGCGCCGAGCCCGAACGGCTCCAGGCGGCGGCCGAGCTCCTGGCCCGCGAGCTCGCCCGAGACGACGGCGCTCAGCACGTCGCCGGCCAGCCGCCGCTCCGTCGAGTCCGCGACGCGGCGGCGCAGCAGCTCGAGCGCGACGACGGTGACGGCCTGGTGGAGGATCAGCCGGTCGATCTCGGCCAGGCCGCCGGAGTCCTTGACGGCCACGAGCCACGCCGCCGGGACGCCGCCGCGGTCCGGCGCGTCGCCCGCGGCGACCGGCAGGGCCAGGCCCCGCGGCGCGAGGTCGGGGTGGCCGGGCACGAAGCTCTTGCCGTCGCCGCGGCGGGCGCGGTCGCGCAGCTCGGCGCCGAGCGCCGCCACGACGTCCTCGTCGAGCTCGCGGTGGAACGTTCGTCCCGCCTGCCGCTCGCCGCGTCCGTCGAACACGAGCGCCGTGCCGCCGACGAGCGTGGCGAGCGCGCCGACGATGGCGTCCAGCCCGCGCTCGGACAGGACGATGCGCTGCAGGCGCTCCTGGGCGGCGATCGACCGCTGCAGGAGCGCGTACTGCTCGTTGACCAGCCGCGTGAACGCCTGCTCGGTGAGGGCGATGAACGGCAGCTCGTACGGGCACCTCGAACAGCGGGAAGCCGCGCTCGCGCGCCGCCTCGACGAGCGCGGGCGGGACCGTGTCGTGCGTGAAGCCGGTCCCGAGGCCCACGCCCGCGAGCCCGTGGTCGGCCAGCGTCGCGATGAACTCGCGCTGGCGCTCGGCGGTGTCGAGCGCGAGGCCCGTCGTCAGCAGGAGCTCGCCGCCCGACAGCCACGGCGTCGGGTCGGCGAGCTCGGAGATGTGCACCCAGCGGACCGGGACGTCCAGGTTCGCCTCGCCGGCGAGGACCTGGACGTCGAGGTCGCCGAGGACCTCCCTGACGGTGAGCACCGCGCCGGCCGCCCGCTAGGCGTGCAGCATCCGGCGCGAGGCCTCCTCGAGGACGGGCCGCAGGACGGACTCCATCTCCTCGAAGTGCTCGGGCCCGGCGATGAGCGGCGGCGAGAGCTGGAGGACCGGGTCCCCGCGGTCGTCCGCGCGGCAGATCAGCCCGCGACGGTAGAGCTCGGGCGACACGAAGCCGCGCAGCAGCGACTCGCCCTCCTCGCTCGAGAACGACTGGCGCGTCTCGCGGTCCTTGACGAGCTCGAGCGCGTAGAAGTACCCGGTGCCGCGCACGTCGCCGACGATCTCGATGTCGCGCAGCGACTCGAGCATGGCCCGGAACGCGTCCTCGTTCTCGCGCACGTGCTCGAGCAGGCCCTCGCTCTCGAAGACGTCGAGGTTGGCCAGCGCGACGGCGGCGCACATCGGGTGCCCGCCCCACGTGAAGCCGTGGGCGAAGGAGTTCTTGCCCTCGAGGAACGGCTCCATGACCTTGTCGGCCGTGATGACCGCGCCCATCGGTGCGTACGAGCTCGTGAGGCCCTTGGCCGTCGTGATGATGTCGGGCTGGTAGCCGTAGCGCTCGCAGCCGAACATGTAGCCGATGCGGCCGTACGCGCAGATGACCTCGTCGGAGATCATCAGGACGTCGTACTGGTCGCAGATCTCGCGGACGCGGTCGAAGTAGCCCTCCGGCGGCACGAAGCAGCCGCCCGCGTTCTGGACCGGCTCCATGATCACCGCGGCGACCGTGTCGGGGCCCTCGAACTCGATGCGGGCGGCGACGGCCTCGGCGAGGTTCTCGGCGCCGTAGCCGTGCGGCAGGCGGTACACGTTCGTGTTCGGCACGTGGCAGCCGCCCGGGGTGAACGGCTCGAAGGGCTGGCGCAGGGCCGTGACGCCGGTCGCGCTCAGCGCGCCCATGGTCGTGCCGTGGTAGGCGACCTCGCGGGCGATGACCTTCGTCTTGTTCGGGTGGCCCGTGAGCTTGTGGTACTGGCGGGCGAGCTTCAGCGCGGTCTCGACCGACTCGCCGCCGCCGGAGGTGAAGAAGACGCGGTTCAGGTCGCCGGGGGCGAGCGAGGCGAGGCGCGCCGCGAGCTCGATCGCGCGCGGGTGCGCGTAGGACCACGTGGTGAAGAAGCCGAGCTCCTTGGCCTGGTCGGCGCCGGCCTGGGCGACGTCGGCGCGCCCGTGGCCGATGTTCACGCAGAAGAGCGCGCTCAGACCGTCCAGGTACTTGTTGCCCTTGCTCGTCCCAGACGTAACAGCCGTCGCCCTTGACGATGATCGGGATCTCGGCGCCGTCGTTGTAGGCGCCCATCCGGCTGAAGTGCATCCAGAGATGCCGCTTCGCGAGATCCTGGAGCGTGCCCTCGGCTGCTGCGGCCGTGGTCGTGGCCATACGTTCTCCACTTCGTCAGCGTGTTGGTCGGTCTGTACAAACGCTAACGCTTCGAATAGGCGCGACGCAAGGGCGATCGGCCGGAAACGTTGGCCGAAACGGCGAACGGCGCACCAAGGGCGCGCCGCGCGAGGAGAACTGGTGTGAAGCGGGGCTAGGCCGGGGTCGCGGCGCGCTCGGCCGAGCGGACCGGCGCCGGGGTGAGGGCCGAGGCGATGACGACCATCACGAACGCGACGGCCTGGACGGCGATGCCCAGGGCGGTGCCCGGCATCGGGTCGCCGAAGACGATGATCCCGCCGGCGATGCCGGCGATGTTCGCGGCCGTGCCGGTGATCGCGATGACCTCGACGGCCTCGCCGTCCTGCAGGCTGCGGGCCGAGGCGTAGAAGGCGGCGGCCGAGGCGAGGCCCGCGACGACGAGCGCGGGGCTGGCGAGGCCGATGAGGCCGTGGTCGCCGACCATGCCGCTCAGCGCCTTCACGGCGACGTTGCAGACCCCGAAGAGGATGCCGGCCGCGGCGGCGAGCATGACGCCGTGGTGCTCGGCCGGGGCGCCGGCCCGCGGGCCGAGGATCAGCAGGCCGCCGATGCCGAGCAGGACGGCCTCGAAGGCGATCATCGCGGGCGAGGAGAAGGAGGCGTGGGCGCCCTCCGGGTCGGGCATCGTGATGCCGAGGAGGATCAGGCCCGCGGCCGTCAGCGCCAGGCCCCACCACTGCCGGCGGCCGACGGTGAAGCCGAACATGCGGTCGGCCATGACGGCGATGAGGACGACGCCGCCCGAGAGGACGACCTGGACGACCGAGAGGGGCGCGAAGGAGATCGCCGCGACGTGCAGCGCCCAGCCACCGCCACCGACGACCATGCCGATGGCGAACCACTTCGACGTCCACAGCGACTTCGCGCTGCGCAGCGGGTGGCGGATCTCCACCTTCGCGCAGCACGCGGCGCCGCGGTGCTTGAAGAAGAACCCGAGGTTCGAGAACACGGCGCAGAGGAACGCCAGCAGGATGCCGATCTGGAGTGTCATGAAGGAGGGGTCAAGGCGCTTGTCGGGTCAGAATTGCGGCGCCGCCATTGACCCCCGTCATCGGCACCACGGCTCTGACTCTTGACCCGAGCGCGGTCGCGACAGGCTAGCGAAGGCTCCTCCGGCAGGCGCCGCAGGGAGGCGAATCCAGTGAAGGAGCGGGGACAAAGCCCCGGAATACCGCTGCTCTTCGTCGACATCGACGGGGTCATCTCACTGTTTGGCTTCGAACCCGCGGCGGCGCCGGCGGGGACCTGGCTCAACGTGGACGGCGTGCCGCATCTGATTTCGGCCACCGCGTCCGGGCACCTCCTCGCCCTCGCGCACGTGTTCGATCTCGTCTGGTGCAGCGGATGGGAGGACAAGGCCGATGAGCACCTTCTCCCCGCCCTGGGTCTGCCCGTTCGGCCGCCCTTTCTCACCTTCTCCGCGCCAACTTCCGCCGTTCACTGGAAGCTCGCCGCGGTCGACCGCCACGCCGGCGACCGGCCGGCGGCCTGGATCGACGACGCGTTCGACGCCTCCTGCCACGCGTGGGCGGCGGCGCGGCGCGCCCCGACGCTGCTCGTCGCGACCGATCCGGCGACGGGTCTGACCGACGCGCACGTCGCGCCGGCTCGAGCGCTTCGCGGCCGGCCTCCCGGACCGCTGACCCCGGCGCGCCGCGGGCCGTCTGCCACGCTGTGGCGCGCATGACGACCCGACGTCCGCTGCCCGCCTCGTGAGCGCCGCGCCCGACGGCCGCCGCGAGCGGCTGGCGCACGCCGCGGTGTACCTCGGCGGGTTCCTCGGGCCGTTCGGCGGGGGCGTGATCGTCGTGCTCGTCCCCGAGCTGCAGGCGGCGTTCGACGCCTCGGCGGGCGAGGTCACCGCCGGGCTCACCGTCTACCTGCTGCCGTTCGCGGCGCTCCAGCTCGTGTCGGGGACGATCGGCGAGCGGCTCGGGCGCGGGCCGACGATCCGCTGGGCCTTCGTCGTCTACGCCGCGGCCTCGTTCGGGGTCGCGCTCGCGCCGGCGATCGTCCCGTTCCTCGCGCTCCGGGCGGTGCAGGGCGCCGCGAACGCGTTCACGACCCCGCTGCTGCTCGCCACCCTGGCCGAGGCCACGCCGCCCGAGCGGCTCGGGCGCAGCATGGGCACGTTCGCCTCCGTGCAGACCGCCGGGCTCGTGATGGCCCCGCTGTGCGGCGGCCTGCTCGGGGCGATCGAGCCGCGACTGGCGTTCGCGGTCCCGGGGCTGGTCGCGCTGCTGCTCGCCGCCGCCCCGCTGCCCGGCGCCGCCGGCGCCCTCCGCGAGACGCGCGCGCGCCTGCGCGACGCGTTCACGCGCCGCTCGACGACGATCGCGATCGCCGGCTTCCTCGCCTACCTGGCGATCAACGGCGTGAGCTTCCTCGTCGCGCTGCGCGCGGCCGACAGCTTCGGCCTCGACGCGACGGAGCGCGGACTGCTGCTGGCCGGCTTCGGGTTCGCCGGGATGCTCGCCGGCCGGCCGGCGGGCGGGCTCGTCGACCGCACCGGCTCGCGGCGGATCGTGGTGTGCGGCGCGCTGCTCTGTGCGGCGATGCTCGCGCTGCTCGGCCTCGTCGGGTCGGTGGCGCTGCTGGCGCTCTGCTGGCTCGCCGCGGGCGCCGGGTCGTCGTTGGTCTGGGCCGGCCTGAACACGCTCGCCGTCCAGAGCGCCCCCGAGAATCGCGGCGGCGCGATCTCGGTCGTCGGCGCGTTCAAGTTCGCGGGCAACGCCCTCGCCCCGCCGCTCTGGCTGCCGTCTGTACGTCGCGCGCGACGAGCTCGCCTTCGCCGCCGCGGCCGTCGTCTGCGCCGCGATCGTGCTGGTCGTCGGCACGCTCGGCGGCCCGCGCCGCATCGTCGTCGCCGCCGCCGACCGCGCCCGCGCGGCCGCCGCCGCTACCCACTAGGAGGTCCCGTCCGTGCCCGACACGCCCATCGCCATCCGCCCCGGCCGCCCGGCCGACGAGGACGCGCTGCTCGCGCTGTTCGACGAGGCCGTCGCGTGGATGATCGCCCGCGGCCAGACCGGCCAATGGGGCGACCGGCTCTTCTCCGAGCGGCCCGAGTCGCGCGGGCGGGTGCACGAAATGGCGCAGCACGCCGGGCTGTGGATCGCCGAGCTCGAGGGCACGCCGGTCGGGGCGCTGATCGTCGGCGAGCGGCACGCCCACGTCCACCCGATCGACCGGCCCGAGCGCTACGTCGAGCTCCTGATCTCCTCGCGCGCGCACGCGGGCGAGGACATCGGCGGGCGGCTCGTGCGCCACGCGGACGCGCTCGCGGCCGCGGCGGGCGTCCCCGTCCTGCGCGTCGACTGCTGGGCCGGGGCGCCGTCGCTCGTGGCCTGGTACGAGCGCCAGGGCTTCGTCCGGGCGGGCACCTTCGACTATCACGGCTGGATCGGGCAGATCTTCGAGAAGCCGATCCCGGCCCGGGTCTGACCGCCGGGCGTCAGTCGGCGAGCACGCCCCGCAGCGCGGCGCAGGTCGGGTCGACGGCGCCCGCGAGGCGGTCGAGCGCCGCCGCGGGATCCGATGGGCCCGCCTCCAGCGCCCCCGCGAGCTCGGCCATGCCCGTCGCGCCGACGTTGCGCGCGCTGCCCTTGAGCCGGTGCGCGAGGCGGCGCACCTCCTCGCGGTCGTCGGCGGCCAGCGCGGCGCGCAGCTCGGCGACGGTGCCCGCGGCCGTCGTCGCGTAGACGTCGACGAGCTCGGCCGCGACCGCGCCGTAGTCGGCGCGCAGGGCACGCAGGCGAGCGGGGTCGACGAGCGGAGGTTCGGCCATGGGCGGCGGGGTCGCGCGGACGGGCCGCGCGGATCGGATGGACAGTCGTCCAGACCGGTGCATGCCCGCGCGTGACGGCCGATAACCGGGTCGCCTCCCTGCCCTGCCCGCCCTCGCCTGCGCCCATGCACATCCTCATCGCCGACGACGATCCCGGCACCCGGCTGATCGTCACCGCCGCCGTCGAGCGGCTGGGCCACACGTGCACGGTCGTCGAGGACGGCGTCGAGGCGTGGGAGCGCTTCGGCACGGCCGCGCCCGACGTCGTCATCACCGACTGGGACATGCCCGGCCTCGACGGCACGGAGCTGACGCGGCGCATCCGCAGCCAGGTCGAGGTCGCCTACCCGTACGTGATCATCCTGACCGCCCGCGCCGAGCAGGCCGACGCCCTGCACGCGATGGAGGCCGGCGCGGACGACCTCGTCTTCAAGCCGCTGCAGCGCGAGGAGCTCGAGCGGATGCTCGTCGGCGCCGCGCGCGTGACCGCGCTCCACCGCCGGCTGCACCGCGATGCGCGCCAGGACGCGCTCACCGGTCTGGGCAACCGCCACCGCCTCTCCGAGGACCTCGAGGCGATGCGCGCCCGCGCGCAGCGCTACGGCCACCGCTGGTGCGTCGCGCTCCTCGACGTCGACCGCTTCAAGGGCTACAACGACGGCTCCGGCCACCTCGAGGGCGACGCCCTGCTGCGCCGCGTGAGCGCGACGCTCGCCGAGACCGTCCGCGGCGGCGACACGGTCTACCGCTACGGCGGCGAGGAGTTCCTCGTCCTGCTGCCCGAGCAGACGCTCGAGACGGCCGCGCTCGCCGCCGAGCGCCTGCGCGGCGTCGTCGAGGCGCTCGCGCTCCCGCACCCCGCCGGTGGCGTCGTGACCGTCAGCGTCGGGGTCGCGGGCCCGGCCGAGGGCCCCGACAGCGTCGACGACCTCGTCGGCGCGGCCGACGCCGCCCTCTACGCGGCGAAGAGCCGCGGGCGCAACCGCGTGGAGCTCGCCGGCACCGAGGCCACGGGCGCGCCGATCCGGATCATGGTCGCCGACGACGACGAGATCGTCACGATGCTGCTCTCGACGATCGCCCAGCACGACCCGAGCCTCGAGCTCGTCGGGACCGCCGGCGACGCCCGCGAGGCCGTCGCGGTCGCGCGCATGCGCCGCCCGCAGGTGGTCCTGCTCGACCTCGACATGCCGCACGGCGGCGGCACGCAGGCGGCCATCGACATCCGGCGGGAGCTGCCGGACGCGCGGATCCTCGCCCTCAGCGCCGACGAGAGCCAGCTCGCGATGCTCGACATGGCCCGGGCCGGCGCCGTCGGCTACATCGTCAAGGGCGCGCCGCCGGCCGAGATCGTCGACACGATCCACAGCTCGGTCCGCTTCTAGGCGCACCGCCCCGCAACGACCGAGGGCCCGCACGCAGCGGGCCCTCGGGCACAACCGGTCCTCCGGACGGCTACTGCTGGTTGTCGTCCGGGACGTCGAGCTCGGCGAGCTCCTCGGCGAAGCCGGGGTCGCTGCCGCCGGCGCCGATCTCCTCCAGCGAGGCGAGGTCCTCGTCGAAGGCGGAGCCGAAGCCGCCCAGGCCGTCGCCGTCGCCGAGCCCGAGCTCGGCGGCGATCTCGTCCTGGTCGAGCAGGCCGACGTCGTCCACGGCCCGCGGGAGCGGCTCGGCGGGCTCGATCTCGATCCGCCGGTAGCGCTTCAGCCCCGTGGCGGCCGGGATCAGCTTGCCGATGATCACGTTCTCCTTCAGGCCGTTGAGGGTGTCCTTCTTGCCCTCGAGCGCGGCGTCGGTCAGCACCTTCGTCGTCTCCTGGAAGGAGGCGGCCGACAGGAACGAGTCCGTGTTCAGCGAGGCCTTCGTGATGCCGAGGATGATCTCCTCGAACTGCGCGGGCTCGCCGCCCGCCTGCTTGATGCGGTCGTTCTCACGGGCGAACTCGTAGCGGTCGACGAACTGGCCGGGCAGGTAGGTCGTGTCGCCCTTCTGGTCGACCCGGACCTTCTTCAGCATCTGCCGGACGATCAGCTCGATGTGCTTGTCGTTGATGTCCACGCCCTGCGACTTGTAGACCTCCTGCACCTCCTTGACGAGGTAGCGCTCGGTCTCGGTCCGGCCGCGGAGCTTGAGCAGGTCGTGCGGGTACAGCGAGCCCTCGTTGAGCTGCCGGCCCGCGTCGACCTTCTCGCCCTCGGACACGTACAGGCGCGTCCGGCGCGGGAACGTGTGGCGGTGCTCCTCGCCCGCGCTGTCGGTGACGACCACGGTGAGGGCCTTGTCGGTCTCCTCGATGTGGACGACGCCCTCGTGCTCGGTGATCTGCGCGAGGCCCTTCGGCTTGCGCGCCTCGAACAGCTCCACGACACGCGGCAGGCCGTGCGTGATGTCCGCGCCGGCGACGCCGCCGGTGTGGAACGTCCGCATCGTCAGCTGCGTGCCCGGCTCGCCGATCGACTGCGCGGCGATGATGCCGACCGCGTCACCGATCTGGGCGGTCTGGCCCGTCGCCATCGAGCGGGCGTAGCAGGCCTGGCACACGCCGGTGACCGCCTCGCACTTGAGCACCGACCGAACCGCGACCCATGCGTCCTCGTCGAGGCTCTCGTAGATGTCGGCCGCCTCGGCGCGGTCGATCAGGCCGCCCTTCTCGACGATCACGCGGCCGCGCTTGGTCGCGATCTCCTCGGGGACGTACCGGCCGACCAGGTTGTCGTTCGGCTCGCCCGTCGCGGTGCGGACGGGGAGCTCGATGAACCCCTTCGTGCCGCAGTCCGGCTCGCGGATGATGACGTCCTGCGCGACGTCGACCAGGCGCCGGGTGAGGTAGCCCGAGTCGGCGGTGCGCAGCGCGGTGTCGGCCAGGCCCTTGCGGGCGCCGTGCGTCGAGATGAAGTACTCGAGGACGGTCAGGCCCTCCATGAAGTTGGCCTTGATCGGGCGCTCGATGATCTCGCCCTTCGGGTTGGCCATGAGGCCGCGCATGCCGGCGAGCTGACGGATCTGGCTCATCGAGCCTCGCGCGCCGGACGTGGCCATCATCATGATCGGGTTGCGCTGGTCGAAGTGCTGGCGCATCGCCTCGGCGACCTCGTCGGTCGCGTCGGTCCACTTCTCCACGACGAGCTCGTGGCGCTCCTCCTGGGTGATCAGGCCCATGTCGTACTGGTCCTGGATCTCGGCGACCTCGGCCTCGTACTTGCCGAGGATCTCCTGCTTCTGCGGCGGGATCACGACGTCGTTCTTCGAGATCGTGATGCCGGCCAGCGTCGCGTAGCGGAAGCCGAGGTCCTTGAACGCGTCGAGCACGAGCGCGACGGCGGAGGCGCCGTAGAGCTGGACGAGCTGGTCGACCAGCTTGACGGTGTCCTTCTTCTTCATCGGCTGGTTGATGAACTCGTAGGACGACTCCTCGAACGCGTCGCCGAGGGCGTCCTTCACCGCCCGCTCGATGCGGTCGTTGTAGATGATCCGCCCGACCGTCGTGAGCACGTGGCCGCCCGCGCGCCCGACCGGGCGGTACTCCGCCAGGTCGTGGAGCTTGGTCTGCTTCTGCTCGTAGAGCAGCTCGGCCTCCTGCGCCGTGCGGAACACGTGCGGGCGCGGCTCGGTGCTCGGCCACTTGCCGGACTGCAGCAGCTCCTGCCGCTCGCCGAGCTCCGCGGCCTCCGGGCCGTACGTCAGGTAGTACGCGCCGAGGACCATGTCCTGCGTCGGCGTCGCCAGCGGCGCGCCGTGGGCCGGCGAGAGGATGTTGTTCGAGGAGAGCATGAGGATCCGGGCCTCCGCCTGCGCCTCGGCGCTGAGCGGGAGGTGGACCGCCATCTGGTCGCCGTCGAAGTCCGCGTTGAACGCGTGGCAGACCAGCGGGTGGACCTGGATCGCCTTGCCCTCGACGAGCACGGGCTCGAACGCCTGGATGCCCAGGCGGTGGAGCGTCGGCGCGCGGTTGAGGAGCACCGGGTGCTCGTGGATGACCTGCTCGAGCACGTCCCAGACCTGCGGGATCATCGAGTCGACCATCTTCTTGGCCGCCTTGATGTTCTGCGCCTCCTTGCGCTCGACGAGCTGGGCCATGATGAACGGCTTGAACAGCTCGAGCGCCATGAGCTTCGGCAGGCCGCACTGGTGCAGCTTCAGCGACGGGCCCGACACGATCACGGACCGGCCGGAGTAGTCGACGCGCTTGCCGAGGAGGTTCTGGCGGAAGCGGCCCTGCTTGCCCTTGAGCATGTCGCTCAGGGACTTCAGCGGCCGGTTGCCCGGGCCGGTGACGGGGCGCCCGCGGCGGCCGTTGTCGAACAGGGCGTCGACGGCCTCCTGGAGCATCCGCTTCTCGTTGTTGACGATGATCTCGGGCGCGCCGAGGTCGAGCAGCCGCTTGAGGCGGTTGTTGCGGTTGATGACGCGCCGGTAGAGGTCGTTGAGGTCCGACGTGGCGAACCGGCCGCCGTCGAGCTGGACCATCGGCCGCAGCTCCGGCGGGATGACCGGGACGGCCTCGAGGACCATCATCTCCGGCTTGTTGCCGGAGTGCAGGAAGGCGCTCAGGACCTTGAGCCGCTTGACCGCGCGGGCCTGCTTCTGGCCCTTGCCGGTGCGCACCTGCTCCTCGAGGTCGAGGCGCTCGTGCTCGAGCACGATGCCCGGCATGTCCTGCGGGCGCAGGCCATCGCCCGGCGAGCGGTCCGGATCGGCGTCGCGGACCGGGGCCTCGCGGTCGTACTCGCCCTTCTCGCGCAGCAGCTCGCGGACGTGCTCGGCGCCCATGCCGCCGCCGAAGTACTCGCCGAAGCCGAACGGCGAGCCGAAGCGGTGCTTGAGCTCACGGAAGAACGTCTCGTCCGCGAGGATCGTCTTGGGCCGGAACTCGTCCTTCTCGATCGGGCGGTCCGGGTAGGCCGACAGCGGCCAGTCCTCGCCCTCGGCGGGCGGGTCCTCGGCCGGCTCCTCCTTGTTGGCGAAGAGCTTCCAGACCTCCTTGAGGCGCGTGCGGGCGTCCTCGTAGTAGGCCTCGGTGTCGTCGATGTCGGCGTTGAAGCTGCGCTGGAGGTCCTTCGTCAGCTTCTCGCGCTCCTCGTCGGAGAGCTTCTTGACGTTGACGTCGAGCGACTCGGCCCAGAGGTGGTCCTCCTGCTCGAAGTCGCCCTGCGCGCCCGTCTTCAGGTAGTCGACGCGCGCCGCGAGCGACTTGCGCAGCTCGTCGGTGCGCTCGCGCTCCTCGGCGAGCAGCCGGTCGAGCTCGGCCTGCATGTCGGCCTCGAGCTTGGGGATGTCGCGCCAGCGGGCCTCGTCGTCGACCCAGGTGATGATCGACGCGGCGAAGTACAGGATCTTCTCGAGCTCCTTGGGAGCCATGTCGAGCAGGTAGCCGATGCGGCTCGGGACGCCCTTGAAGAACCAGATGTGGCTGACCGGAGCGGCGAGGTCGATGTGCCCCATCCGCTCACGGCGGACCTTGGAGCGGGTGACCTCGACGCCGCAGCGCTCGCAGACGATGCCCTTGTAGCGCACGCGCTTGTACTTGCCGCAGTAGCACTCCCAGTCCTTGGTCGGACCGAAGATGCGCTCGCAGAAGAGCCCGTCCTTCTCGGGCTTCAGCGTGCGGTAGTTGATCGTCTCGGGCTTGGTGACCTCGCCCGAGCTCCAGGCGCGGATCTGCTTGGAGGAGGCGAGACCGATCTCGATGGCGTCGAAGTTGTTGATATCGATCAAAGCGAATTCCTTCTGTTCGTGTGAGGCGAGAGCGTGTGAGCTGGCCGGGTTGGCCGGAGCCCGCTACGCCTCGGCCCCCTCGGTCTCTGCCTCGCCCTCGGGCGTCTCGATGTCGCCGATGTCGATGTCGGTGTCGATGTCGACGTCCTCGAGGTTGTCCGGCGCCTCGCCGGCCTCCTCCGTCTGCTCCTCGTCCTCGGCCTCGTCGGCGTCCTTCTCCGTCGCGGCCTCGTCGGTGGGCGGGGTGCCGTTGCCGTCGCCGGCGCGGACCCCGGACAGGTCGATGCCGAGCTCCTCGGCGGCGCGCAGGAGGTCGTCGTCCTCGTCGCGCATCTCGGCCCGCTGGCCCTCCTCGGAGACGACGTTGACGTCGAGCGCCAGCGACTGCATCTCCTTGAGGAGCACCTTGAAGGACTCGGGGATCGACGGCTCGGCGATGTTCTCGCCCTTGACGATCGCCTCGTAGGCCTTCACCCGTCCGACCGTGTCGTCGGACTTGATCGTGAGCATCTCCTGCAGCGTGTAGGCGGCGCCGTACGCCTCGAGCGCCCAGACCTCCATCTCGCCGAAGCGCTGGCCGCCGAACTGCGCCTTGCCGCCCAGCGGCTGCTGGGTGACGAGCGAGTACGGGCCCGTCGAGCGCGCGTGGATCTTGTCGTCGACGAGGTGCAGCAGCTTCAGGATGTACATGTAGCCGACCGTCACCTGCTCCTCGAACGGCTCGCCGGTGCGGCCGTTGAAGAGGGTGAACTTGCCGGACGCCTTGCGGCCGGCCGGACGCGACTTGTCGACCTCCATCCGGATGCGGCCGGTGTGCTCGTCCTGCCACTTCATGAGCGCGGTGTCGACGTCCTCGACGCTCGCGCCGTCGAAGACCGGCGTCGAGACGTAGACCTTGCGCTTCTCCTTGCGCGCCTCGTCGGCGTGGCCGGTGCCGTCGTCGTACCAGCCCTGCGCGGCGGCCCACCCGAGGTGGGTCTCGAGGATCTGGCCGACGTTCATGCGGCTCGGGACGCCGAGCGGGTTGAGGATGACGTCGACGGGCGTGCCGTCCTGGAGGAACGGCATGTCCTGCTCGTCGACGATCTTCGAGATGACGCCCTTGTTGCCGTGGCGGCCGGCGAGCTTGTCGCCCTCGGAGATCTTGCGCTTCTTGGCGACGAAGACGCGGACGAGGTCGTTCACGCCCGGCGGCAGGTCGTCGCCGTTCTCGCGCGAGAACGTCATGACGTCGATGACGACGCCGCCCTCGCCGTGCGGCACCTTGAGCGAGGTGTCGCGGACCTCGCGCGCCTTCTCCTTGAAGATCGCGCGGATCAGCTTCTCCTCGGCCGTCAGCTCGGTCTCGCCCTTGGGCGTGACCTTGCCGACGAGCAGGTCGCCGGAGCCGACCTCGGCGCCGACGCGGACGATGCCGCGATCGTCGAGGTTGCGCAGCGACTCCTCCGAGCGGTTCGGGATGTCGCGGGTGATCTCCTCGTCGCCCAGCTTCGTCGTGCGGGCGTCGACCTCGTACTCCTCGATGTGGATCGAGGTGAGCTCGTCGTCCTTGACCAGGCGCTTCGAGAGGATGATCGCGTCCTCGAAGTTGTAGCCCTCCCAGGACATGAAGGCGACCATCAGGTTCTTGCCGAGGGCCATCTCGCCGACGTTCGTCGAGGAGCCGTCGGCCAGGACCGCGCCGGCCTCGATCTTGTCGCCGGTCGAGATCAGCGGCTTCTGGTGGATCAGCGTGCCCTGGTTGGAGCGCATGAACTTCTGCAGCTCGTAGCGGTCCTCGCCCTCGCTCGTCTCGATGACGACCTCGGTGGCGTCGACGTACGCGACCGTGCCCGCGTTGCGGGCGAGGATGACGTCGCCCGTGTCGAGCGCGGCGCGGCGCTCCATGCCCGTGCCGATGATCGGCGCGTCGGTCTTCAGCAGCGGCACGGCCTGGCGCTGCATGTTCGAGCCCATGAGCGCGCGGTTGGCGTCGTCGTGCTCGAGGAACGGGATCATCGCCGTCGCGACCGACCAGATCTGCTCGGGCGAGACGTCCATGAGGTCGACGTCCTTCGGGCCGACCGTCACGTACTGGCCGGCCTGCGTGCGGCAGATGACCTCGGGGCCCTTGAGCTTGCCGTCCTTGTCGAGCGGGTGGTTGGCCTGCGCGATGAGCTGCGGCTCCTCCTGCGTGGCGTCCAGGTGGACGATCTCGTCGCTGACGACGCCGTCCTTGACCACGCGGTACGGCGTCGTGACGAAGCCGTGCTCGGAGACCTGCGCGTAGCTCGACAGCGAGCCCATCAGGCCGATGTTCGGGCCCTCGGGGGTCTCGATCGGGCACATGCGGCCGTAGTGGGTCGGGTGCACGTCGCGCACCTCGATCGGCGCGCGCTCACGCGTGAGGCCGCCGGCGCCGAGGGCGCTCAGGCGGCGGCGGTGGGTCAGCCCGGACAGCGAGTTCGTCTGGTCCATGAACTGGCTGAGCTGGCTGGAGCCGAAGAACTCCTTGAGCGCGGCGACGACCGGGCGGATGTTCACGATCGTCTGCGGCGTGATCGTGTCCTCGTCCTCGGTCGTGAGGCGCTCGCGGACGACGCGCTCCATGCGGTAGAGGCCGATGCGGAAGGCCTCCTGGATGAGCTCGCCGACGGTCCGCAGGCGGCGGTTGCCGAAGTGCTCGTACTCGTCGAGGTGGTCGGCGACGGGCTCGCGCGGCATCGCGATCGCCTCGGCGGCGTAGTCCTTGATCTCGACCTCGCCGTCCTCGGGGATGCCGAGGATCTTGGGGAGGTTGATGAGCTCGCGGACGAGCGCGTGGATGTCGTCGTGCGTCAAGGTCCGGACGTCGAGGTCGATGTCCAGGTTCAGGCGCGAGTTCAGCTTGTAGCGCCCGACGCGCGTGAGGTCGTAGCGCTTGGGGTCGAAGAAGAGCTGCTGGAGCAGCGCGTACGCCGCGTCGACGCTGGGCGGCTCGCCCGGGCGCTGCTTCTTGAAGAGCTCGATGAGCGCGCCCTTCTTCGTCTTCGTGTTGTCCGGGTCGGACTCGACGGTGTTGCGCAGGTACAGGCTGTTGTCGAAGAGGTCGAGCAGCTCCTGGTCCAGGCGCTCGATCTCCTCGACCCCCTCGTCGACGTTCGCGTCGGTCTCGGGGTTGTAGGTCATCGCGCGCAGGAGGACCGTGACCGGCAGCTTGCGCTTGCGGTCGATGCGGACGAAGACCTTGCCCTTCTTGTCGATCTCGAGCTCGAGCCACGAGCCGCGGGCCGGCATGAGGTTGGCCGTGAAGACCTGCTTCTCACGGTCCTTCGGGTCCATCAGGTACGCGCCCGGGGAACGCACGAGCTGGGTGACGACGACACGCTCGGTGCCGTTGATGATGAACGTGCCGCGCTCGGTCATCCACGGGAAGTCGCCCATGAACACCGACTGCTCGCGGATCTCGCCGGTCTCGTGGTTGATGAAGGCGACGGTGACCGTGAGCGGGCGCGAGTAGGTCAGGTCCTTCTCGCGGCACTCGCCGATGGACGCGGCGGGCTCGTCGAAGTGGAAGTCCCCGAACTGGACGGCGAGATGGCCGGTGTAGTCCTCGATCGGGGAGATGTCGTCGATCGTCTCCCGCAGCCCACCGGCCTCCGGATCGACCAGCCAGTCGAACGACCGACGCTGGATGTCGATCAGGTTGGGGACGTCGAGGGACTTATTCAGGCGCGCGAAGGAGCGACGCGCGCGGGGAGCGGCAACGCTAGGCAAGACAGCGACTCCTCAGGGGGTCGAATGAAGCGGGCAACAAGGCGGAGGGGCGCTTCGAGGGAAAGCGCGACCATCCAAGATAGCACAGGCCAAGGCAGCCCCCGCCGGGGGGCATTCGGCGCTCACGGACCCCGCCCGCAGCCCCGCGTATGTGGCGCGGGTGCCGGTGATCTGGGCGGCTTCGACTATTGGCCGACGGCGGAAGGGTAGCGTGACCAGGGGATTCGCGCCACCAGATTCGACACCGCCCGCGCCGGGGCGTTCACCGGCGCCCCGGCGCGGGTCCCGGCGCGGTCAGCCCTTGTCGATCTCGTGGCCGTTCGTGCCCATCACGTACCAGGGGGCGCCGAAGGCCGTCGAGCCCTCGCCGCTGGTCTGGCCGGCCTTCTTGTCGCCGACGAACAGGTAGAGCGGATGGCCGTCGTAGGTCACCTGCGTGCCCGACGCGCGCTGCGTCGTGCCGAGCATCCTGGCCTCGGCGCCGCCTGAGACCTTCGGCTTGCCGTTCGTCATCAGCGGCGGCCAGGCCTTGGCGCATGCGCCGCCGCAGGCGCTCTTGCCGTGCTTGTCCTTGAGGAACAGGTACAGCGTGCGGCCGTGGGCGTCGACGAGGATGCGGCCGAGCTTCGTCGTGCGCGCGCTCACGGTCGCGGTCGACGCCGCGCGGGGCGCGGCGATGGCGGTGGTGGTCGCGATCGCCATGCTCGCGATCGCCGCGACGGCGAGGAGCGGCGCGGTGCGTGCTCTCATGAGAGACCTCCGGGGAGTGGGGTGCATGTCCCTCTGGAGGACGCCGCCCTGCGCGCCGGATCCGTTGTCCGCGTGTTCGGATCGGGTTCGGGAACGACGAAGGGCGCCCCGTGCGGGACGCCCTCCGGTCACGGCTGAGCGTCGGGCGCGCGCGGCGCGCCCTCCGGCTACTTGAGCTCGACGCTCCCGCCGGCCTCCTCGAGCTCGGACTTGAGCTTCTCCGCCTCGTCGCGGTCGAGGCCCTCCTTGACGGGCTTGGGCGCCTCGTCGACGAGCGCCTTGGCCTCCTTGAGGCCCAGGCCGGTCGCCGCGCGGACGACCTTGATGACCTGGATCTTCTTGTCGCCGGCCGCGGTGAGCACGACGTCGACCGTCGAGCTGACCTCCTCCTCGGCCGCGCCACCGTCACCGGCGGCCGCGGGGGCCGCGGCGGCCACGGCGGTCGCCGACACGCCGAACTCCTCCTCGAGCGCCTTGATGCGCTCGGCCAGCTCGAGCACCGAGATGCTCTTCAGCTCGTCGATCCACTCCTGGGTCGATGCCATGTGGTTGCCTCCTAGTCGCTTCGGCGTCTCCGGCCTACGCCGAAGCGTCCGCCTGGTCGTCGTTGCTGGTTTCGTCGGAAGATGCTGCGTCGGCGGCCGGGGCCTCGTCGGCCTCGGCCGCGGGCTCCGTCGCCGTCTCGGCCGGCACCTCGGCGGCGGGGGCCTCCTCGGTCGCGTCGGCCGGCGGGGCGTCGCCCTCCGCCTGCGGGACGTCGGCGGCCTCGGCCGCCTCTGCCGCCTCTGCCGCGGGCTCGGCTGCGGCGGGCTCGGCGGCCGCGGCCGGCGCCTCGCCGGCGGGCAGCTCGCCGCGCTCCTTCTTGCCGAGGACCTCGTTCAGCGCGATCGCGACCCCGGAGAGGAGCGCGTTCAGGCCGCGGGCGAGGCCGGTGATCGGCGAGGCGACCATGCCCACGAGCTGGCCGTAGAGCACGTCGCGGGCGGGCAGGCGCGAGATCGCCACGATCTGCTCGGCGTCGAGCGCGTCGCCGTCGAGCAGCCCGCCCTTGAACGTGAGCAGCTGCGTCTCGCGGGTGAACGTCGCGATCGCCTTGGCCGCCGTGGCGGCGTCGCCGCGCACGAACGTCAGGGCGGTCGGCCCCTCGAGGAGGGGCTTCAGCGCCTCGGCGCCCGCCTCGTCGGCGGCGCGCTCGGTGAGCGTGTTCTTGACGACGCGGAACGTCGCGTCCGCGTCGCGCAGACGCGTGCGCACGTCGGCTGCCTGCGGCACGGAGATGCCGCGGAAGTCGACGGCGAACACCGCGTCGGACTCTTTGATCTGGTCGACGATCTCGGCGATCGCCGCAGCTTTCTGCTCTCGGTTCATGGGCCTCCTGGTCGGGGCTTCCGGCGGCGGCCGCGCGATGCGCGGACGCTCACCCGCCCGAGGTCTTCGGTGGCTCGAGTCGGGCTACGCAGCGGCGGGCGCAGCCTCCTCGAGAAGATCGCGGGTCCGGCTCGGGTCGACCTTGATGCCCGGCCCCATGGTGGAGGCGAGCGTGATCGACCGGATGTAGCGGCCCTTGGCCACGGCCGGCTTGGCACGGATGATCTCGTCGAGGACGGCCGCGTAGTTCTCGAGCAGCGCGCGGTCCTCGAAGCTCGTCTTGCCGATCGTCAGGTGGACGATCGCGGTGCGGTCGGTGCGGTACTCGATCTTGCCGGCCTTGGACTCCTCGACCGCCTTGCCGACGTCCATCGTCACGGTCCCGACCTTCGGGTTGGGCATCTTGCCCTGCGGGCCGAGGATGCGGCCGAGGCGGCCGACCACCGGCATCATGTCGGGCGTCGCGATCGCGACGTCGAAGTCGGTGAAGCCGCCCTGGATGCGCTCGGCGAGGTCGTCCGCGCCGACGATGTCGGCCCCGGCCTCCTCGGCCTCGCGCGCCTTGTCGCCCTTGGCGAACACGGCGACCGTGACGGTCTTGCCCAGGCCGTTGGGCAGGGCGATCGTGCCGCGCAGCTGCTCGTCGGCGTGACGGACGTTGAGGCCGGTGCGCACGTGGACCTCGACGGACTCGTCGAACTTCGCGCGCTTGATCTCCTTGAGGAGCCGGAGGGCCTCGGCGGGCGCGTACTCGTGCTCGCGGTCGACCTTGGCCCGGGCCTCGATGAAGTTCTTGCCGTGGTTCACCGGCATGTCAGCCCACCTCCACGCCCATCGAACGGGCGGTCCCCTTGATGATCTTCGCGGCCTGGTCGATGTCGTGCGCGTTCAGGTCGGCGAGCTTGCGCTCGGCGATCTCGCGGACCTGGGCCTCGGTGATCCTCGCGACCTTCTCGCGGTGCGGCTCGCCCGAGCCCTTCTCGATCCCCGCGGCCTGCTTGATGAGCACGGCGGCCGGCGGGGTCTTCGTGATGAACGTGAACGACCGGTCCTCGTAGACCGTGATCACGACGGGGATCGTCGTGCCCATCTGATCCTGGGTCTGCGCGTTGAACGCCTTGCAGAACTCCATGATGTTGATGCCGTGCTGGCCGAGGGCCGGGCCGACGGGCGGCGCCGGCGACGCCTGGCCGCCGGCGGCCTGGAGCTTGATCTGGGTGAGGACCTTCTTCGCCATGAGTCTTCCGATGGTACGCGGTGTCGGATGTTCAGATCTTCTTGACCTGGTCGAAGCCGACCTCGACCGGGGTCTCGCGGCCGAAGATCGAGACCAGCACCTTCAGCTTCGAGGCGTCCTGGTTGATCTCGGAGATCTCGCCCGAGAAGTCCGACAGCGGGCCGGAGATGACCTTGACCGACTCGCCGATCTGGAACTGGGCCTTCGTCGCGACCTGCTTGGCCACCTCGCGGTGCAGCAGGCGGTCGACCTCGGGCTGGGTCAGGGGCACGGGCTCGTTGGAGGCGCCGACGAAGCCGGTGACCCCGGGCGTGCCCTTGACGAGCTGCCAGGAGTCGTCGTTGAGCTCCATGTTCACGAGGACGTAGCCGGGCATCGTCCGCTTCTCCACGGACGTCTTCTGGTTGTCCTTCATCTCGGTCACGGTCTCGGTCGGGACGACGACCTGGCGCACGGCGCGGCGCTGGTTCAGCGACTGCGCGCGGTGCTCGAGGTTCTGCTTGACCTTGTTCTCGTGTCCGGAGTAGGTGTTGACGACGTACCAGCGATACATGGGTTCCTTCGGGCGGGGCGGGGACGGCTAGCGGCGGGGCGGCTAGATGATGAAGTCGACGACTTCCTGGGCGACGCGATCGGCGACGCCGAGGTAGAGGCCGGCGACCACCACGAAGCCGAGCACGACGGCGGTGGCCTGCGCGACCTGGCGGCGATCAGGCCACTGTACGCGCTGCAGCTCCGCCCACGATGCGCGGAGGAAGGCGGCGAAGCGGCCGAAGATGCTCCGGGACGGCGCGGCGGCGCCCGCCCGGTCCGCGTGTTCGGCGGCGCGGCGTGCGCGTGCCGGCGCGGCGGCGACGGCCTCCCGCTCGAGCTCGGGGTCGGGGACGTCGACGTCCTCGTCCTCCCCGGCGAGCTCCTCGTCGCGCTCAGCCTCCTCGTCGATGCCGACGAGCTCGTCCTCGTAGACCTCGCCGACGCCGTCGGGGTCGACGACGTCGTCCGCGGTCTGGCGCTCGTCGCCGTCGGCGTCGGCGTCGGCCGGCGGTCTCCGGGCCGCGCTCGTCCGCGGTGTGACCGCCCGCGCCCGAGATCAGCGCGGCGTCGAACTCGTCCGCATCGCCGCTGTGCTCGAGCCCGCCGGGGACGTTCGACCGGTGCGGCTCGGACTCGGACGGACCGGGGTTCTGGGCGGAGCGGCGCGCCTTGCGCTGCTTGGCTCGCTGTCGGTCTCGGGCCACGACGCACCCTCCGCGCCTAGCGGGTCTCCCGGTGACTCGTGTGCGACCGGCACCACTTGCAGTACTTGCGCAGCGTGATGCGATCGGGGTTGTTGCGCTTGCTCTTGTTGGTCTGGTAGTTGCGCCGCTTGCAGTCCTCGCAGGCGAGGGTCACTGCAATGCGCACGTCTCCGCGGGCCATACGCCGCTCCGTGATGAGATGTGGGGCCGACCGACGGCGCTCGGGACAGAAAAACGACCCGCCCCGGGCGAGTCGGAATCGAGTGTAGCGCGCATCCCCTACCGGCGCTGCCCCCGGGAGGGGGCGGCGCGCGGTGGTGGGGTGATGAGTTCGAGTGGCGTCGGCCTCGCTCCACAGCGTGACCTGGGGGGGTTCCACTCGGGGGTGTATGTGTCGGGGCCCGGAGCGCCGGGGGTGTAAGACGCTCCGCTCGCCGCCGAGAAGAAGGTCCCACCGCGGGGGTGGGAAACGCCATCCGACGATGGTCTTAAGACGCGCGCGGACGGTGCTTGACGCGGGCGTCGCGCGCGCGCAGGCGCGCGCGAGGGCACGGCGTCGGCGCACGGCGGCGGCGCGGAGCGCAGGGCGAGCAGGCGTCGCGGGCTACGAGGCGCCGTCCGCGCCCACGAGCCCGTTGCGCTGGGCCCAGAGCGCGGCCTGGGTGCGGTCGGTCACGCCGATCGCGCGGAAGACGTTCGTCAGGTGCGCCTTCACCGTCTTCTCGCTGATCCCGAGGCGCATCGCGATGAGCTTGTTCGGCATCCCGCTGCCGACGAGCGCCAGCACGGCGCGCTCGCGCTCGGTCAGCCCGGTGTCCGGGCGGTCGGAGGCGCGCGCGGTCAGCAGCTCGCGGGCCGCGCGCGGGTCGAGCGGGGCGTCGCCCTGGGCCGCGGCCCGGATGCCACGGAAGAGCTCCTCGGGCTCGGCGTCCTTGAGCAGGTAGCCGAGCGCGCCGGCGTCGAGGGCGCCGAGGATGCGCTCGCGGTCGGTGAGCGAGGTGAGCACGACGACGCGCGCGTCGGGATCGGCCTCGAGGATCCGCTTCGTCGCCTCGATGCCGTCCATGACCGGCATCGACAGGTCCATGAGGATCACGTCGGGCGTGTGGTCGGCGACCAGCACGACGGCCTCGGCGCCGTCGGCCGCCGCCCCGACGACCTCGATGTCGCCGGCGCGGTCGAGCAGCTGGGCCAGGCCGGCGCGGACGACGGCATGGTCCTCGGCGAGCAGCACGCGGATCACGCGACCGGCACCTCCAGGCAGACCCGGGTGCCGCGCCCCGGCTGGGAGTCGATGTCGAGCCGGCCGCCCGCGTCGTGCGCCATGTCGGCGAGCACGCGGAGGCCGAGGTGGCCGTCGTCGCGCGCGGCCTGCGCGACGTCCGGGGTGAAGCCGCGTCCGTCGTCGGCGATCGTCAGGCCGGCGTGGCTGTTCTCGAGGATCACGCTCACGTCGACGCGGTGCGCGTCGCTGTGGGCCATCACGTTGCGCAGGGCCTCCTGGGCCGTGCGGAACATGAGCGCCTCGGCGTCGGGCTCCAGGCGCAGGCCGGGCGGCAGGTCGACGCGCGCCTGCACGCCCCGCGACTCCAGGGGCGCGACGAGGTCGGACAGGGCGGCGGCGAGGCCCGCACGGTGCAGATCGGGCGGGTAGATATCGACGAGGAGCGAGCGCAGTTGGCGAATGCTACGTCGTGTCTGCCGTGCCCCGTCGCGCAAGGCCTCGGAGACGGTGGGCGCCTGGCCGTCGATGCGGTCCGCGGCGGCGGCCAGGGCGTACGACGTGCCCGCGAGGTCCTGGACGACTCCGTCGTGCAGGTCGCTCGCGATCCGCCGGCGCTCGGTGTCCGAGGCGGCCAGCGCGCGCAGCAGCAGCTCCTCGCGCTCCTCGCGGTTGTCGTGGAGCGTGCGAGCCATGCGATAGGCGAGCGGGAGCTGGAGCAACTGGAGCAGGAGCAGCGCGCCGATGAGCGCCGGCGCGAACAGGAGGAACGTCTTCTGCGCGGTGTCCGTCACGGACCGCTGCGCCTGGTAGAGCTCGAAGAGGAGCCGCTGGCCGGTGGCGGCGCGGATCGGCAGGTAGACCTCGAGCAGCTTGCCGTGCAGCGTGTCGGGGCGGTTCTCGTCGCGGCTGAGGTCGGTGAGCTCGGCCTCGGACTCGCCCGTGCGCAGCGCGTCGCGCTCCTCCTCGGGCAGGTCGAACCGGCGGCCGATCAGGGCGTGGTTGTCCGAGTAGACGATCCGGCCGCTCTCGTCCCAGAGCTTGACCCGGGCGATCCCGCTCTCCTTCGTCTTGACCTTCCGCGCGACGATCACGTCGAGGTCGTGGATCGACCGCGGGTCCCCGTCGAGCAGGCGCTGGGTCACGCTCGGCTCGACGATCCCCTGGCCGGCGAGCTTCGCGAGCGTCGAGGCGTCCTTGATCGCGTCCTGGCGCGCCGCGTGGCGCTGGAGCGCGACGCCGATGGCGGCGGCGACGACCACGGCCAGCAGGCCGGCGAGCGCGAATCGCGCGAGGGGGACCGCCACATCCGTGCGGCGTCGGGAGTCTTTTCCGTGCATGGGTACTCGGGACCGGGGGGCGGCTGCGAGCAAGGTATCGGCGGGCCGACACGCTGTCACGGCGAGTTCCCGCCAGGCCCGTGGCGGGATTCCGCACGCTCGTCATGCGCCGCCCGCACCCGTTTTGCAGGCGTGCGCGACGGCCGGCTCAGCCCGGGTCGCGCGCGCTCGACCGGGTGGGCCGGTGCGGGACGTGGCGCCGCGCGCGCGGGTGGTCGGCGAGTTCGGAGAGCAGCCGCGCGGAGCTGTCCGCGCCCTCGTACTCGTCGGCGGGCGGCGCGGGCGGCGGCGCCTCGAGCAACGCGCCGAGCGCGTCGCGCATCGCGCGCGGCGTGAGGTCGTCGGGCAGGAGCATCGAGTACGACTGCTGCTGCGAGACGGCCCGGGCGCGCACGAGCTGCTCCTGGCTCGGCCGCGTGCGCGGGACGAGCAGCGCCGGGCGCCGCGCGCGCAGCGTCTCGGCGACCGTGTTGTAGCCCGCCATCCCGACGACCGCCCGCGCGCCGGCGAGCACGCGGTCCATGTCGCCGCGGAACTCGACGACCTGCGCGTCGGTGCCCGCCGCGAGCGAGCGCAGCGTCTGGATCTGGGACCTGGCCATGAGCGGCCCCGTGATGACGAGCGTCGGGCAGCCGAGCGGCTCGAGCCGGATCGCCTGCAGGACCTCCTCGAGCACGCGGAAGCCGTCGTGGCCGCCGCCGACGGTCGCGAGCAGGTAGCCCGGCGGCAGGTCGGGCGCCGGCTCGTCGGTCATCGGCCAGCCCAGGTAGCCGACGTGGTGGACGGGCACGGTCAGGTCGCTCCAGCCGACCGAGCGGATCGCGTCCGGCGACGAGGCGGGGCCGTAGACGAGGATCGCGTCGTAGTAGCGCTCGATCGCCGCGCGCATGTCCGGGCCCCACTCGCGGCGCACGCGGTCCGGCGCGTCGTCGATGTCGCGCAGGCCGAGGACGACGCGGCAGCGCGGGGCGCCGCGCAGCGCCTCGAGCGCCTCGGTCAGCTCACCCCCGGGGCCGAGCGGGAGCTTGTCCACGACGGCGACGTCGGCGTCGAAGCTCGTCGCGATCGCGAGCTCGATCCCGGAGCGCACCGCGTGCAGGCCGGAGACGTCCAGGGCGAGCCCGCCGGCCCGGCGCTCGCCGTGCTCGTCGCGGGTCCAGCCGGGCAGCTTGAGGATGTCCACGCGGGGCGGCATGCCGAACCACGGGACGACCGGCGAGCCGGTGACGATGAGCGAGCTCGACTCCGGCTCGACCTCCGCCAGGCGGTTGGCGATCGACAGGGTGCGGCGCAGGTGGCCGAGGCCGACGAGCTCGTTCGAAAAGAAGAGGAACCGGCGGCCGCGACCCTTCCGCGCGGCCATGTCCGGCAGGGGGGTCGCGGGGCGCAGAACGCCCTCCTCAGGTCGGTCCCCAGGGTCGTCGGCGGGGGTCATCGATGGTCCGAAAAGGTGTTTTGGCGGGGGGTCACAACAAATTCGTGCAAATTCTTGACAGCCGTGATCGCCCTGTTCATCGGGGATCACGCGGGGTCGGCCCCGGTCGTAGGACCAATGTCCAGCGGAGTTTAAACGTGACTTTCACCAGGGTTCTTCCTCCCAACCCGCCGAGCCCCCATGCAACGAATCGCCCTCTACTCCCAAGACACACACGGCCTCGGTCGGATGCGTCGCAACATCGCCATCGCCCGCGCGCTCGCCGACGACGAGCCCCGGGCGATCCTCCTGATCTCCGGCGCCGGCGAGGCCGCGATCCTCGGTCTCCCCGAGGGGGCCGACACCCTCGGCCTGCCCGCCATGGAGGACGCCGGCCACCCCGGCGCGCGCTGCCTCGGCCTCGGCCGCGAGACGCTCGTCCGGATCCGCGGCGAGGCGCTGCGCAGCGCCCTGGCCGCCTTCCGCCCCGACGCGCTGATCGTCGACCGCCTGCCGGCCGGCCTGCACGGCGAGCTGCGCGCGAGCTTCGACACGCTGCACCGGATGGGCACGCAGCTCGTCCTCGGCCTGCCCGACGTCCTCGGCGACCACGAGCGCGTCTGGGCCGACTGGCACGTCTCGGACTCGATCGACGTCGTCCGCCGCCACTACGACCGCGTCTGGGTCTACGGCGACCCGCACGTCTTCGACCCCGTCGCCGAGCACGGCATGCCGCGCGACGTGCGCCGGATGACCCGGTACACCGGCTACCTCGACGGCTCGCACGCCGACCCCGGCGCGACCGCAGCGGGTCCGGGCCATCCGCAGCGAGCACCGCCTCGGCGACCGCGTCTGCGTCTGCCTCACGGGCGGCAGCGACGACGGCGCCCGCCTGGCGACCGCCTTCGCCCGGACGCCGATGCCGCAGGGCACGACCGGGGTCGTCCTCACCGGGCCGTTCATGGACTCGGAGCAGCACGGCCGGCTCGAGGCCGCGGCCGCGCGCCGCGACGACCTGCGGATCATCCGCGTCCTCCCCGGGGCCGACACGCTGATCGGGATGGCCGACCAGGTCGTCGCGATGGGCGGCTACCACACGACGGCCGAGGCGCTCGCCGCCGACCGCCGCGCGCTCATCGTCCCGTCGGCCGCCGGCCGGCCCGACCAGCGCATCCGCGCCGAGCGCCTGCGCGAGCTCGGGGCCGTCGACGTGCTGCCGATGCCGGCGCTCACGCCGGCGACCCTCGGCGCGTGGGTCGCGGACGGCCCCCGGAGCCCGAGCCGCCTGACCGGGGTCATCGACACCGACGGCCTCGCCCGCCTGCCGATGCTCCTGGACGAGCTGCGCACGCCGCTCGAGGACGTCTCCCAGCGCCGCTTCCGCCGCGGCACGCGCTTCGCCGAGCGCCGCCTGGCCGCGGCCCCGGAGCTCGCCGCCAGCGCCGCCGGCTGAGCCGCCCCCCACTCCTCCGTCGCCCACGGCGGCGTCCGGCACCGGCCGGGCGCCGCTGTCGGCGTCGTCCCCGGGAAGCGGTGGGGCGAGTTCCGGTCGCCTGGCGTCTGCTTCGCGCCCCACTTGTCCGGTCCCGCCTCCCCCTCGCCGAGCCGTTCCCAGGCGCCGCGGGTCGCGGAATGGATCGCGCGTCCCTTCCAGCCCGCGCTGCGCCTCCCACCGGCCCCGCGGGACCTGCCTCGCGAGGGCGGCGGATTGCCGCAGGGGGCCGTGCGCGGAGCCGCCGTCTGCGGCCGGAAACCCCGATTCCAGCGCGGTCGTAGGACCAATGTCCACTGTGAACTCAGCGTGAACATGGGGCACTTTGGCTGTCACAACGGATGCCCCCTTCGATGCGCAGAATCGCCTTCTACTCCTACGACGAGCACGGTGTCGGCCACGTCCGCCGCAGCATCGCGATCGCCCACGCGATCGCCGCGGACCGGCCGTCGTCGATCCTGCTCGTCGCCGGGGCGCGCGAGGCGGCCCTGTTCAAGCTCCCCGTCGGGACCGACACGCTGGCGCTGCCGGCCCCGTCCACCGACTTCAACGGCGATCGCCGCGGCCCCGACACCGGGCTCGACATGCCCGGCACGGTTCGCCTCCGCGCCCGCGCCCTGCGCAACGCCCTCGCGGCCTTCGGCCCCGAGGTCCTCGTCGTCGACCGCCTCGCCCTCGGCGTCCACGGCGAGCTCGCCGACAGCCTCGGCGTGCTGCGCGCGATGGGCACCCGCCTGGTGCTCGGCCTGCGCGACGTGCTCGACGCGCCGGAGGAGGCGCGGGCCGAGTTCGCCCGGACCGGCGCCTTCGCGATCCTGCGCGAGCACTACGACGCCGTCTGGGTCTACGGCGACCCGGACGTCCTCGACGTCGTCGCCGAGTACGACCTGCCCGCCGACGTCGCCGCGATGGTCCGCTACACGGGCTACCTCGACCGCCGCCCGGCCGAGCGCCCGGCGGGCCGGGACCTCGTGGCCCGCCGCCGCGAGCTGCGCCTCCCCGACGGCCGCCTGGCGCTCTGCGTCCTGGGCGGCGGCGAGGACGGCCAGGCGCTCGCGACCGCCTTCGCGCGTGCCGCGCTCCCCGCGGGCACGACCGGGGTCATCGTCGCGGGGCCGTTCATGCCCGACGACGCCCGCGACGCGCTCCACGCCCTCGCCGGCGGGCGCGCCGACATGCGGGTCCTCGACTTCGTCCCGGACGCGGACACCCTCATCGCCCTCGCCGACGACGTCGTCGCGATGGGCGGCTACAACGCCGTCTGCGAGATCGTCGCCTCCGGCTCGCGCGCGCTCGTCGTCCCACGCGCGCGCCCGCGCGAGCAGCTCATCCGCGCCCGCCGCCTCGCGGCCCTGGGCGCGCTCGACGTGCTCGAGCCGGGCGACCTGCACCCGGACGCGATCGCCCGGTGGCTCGCCGACGGGCCGGCCGAGCCGGCCCCGCGGCCGCGCGCGGACGTCGACCTCGACGGCCTCGACCGCATCCCGGCCCTGCTCGACGCCCTCGCCGGAGAGGACGACGTGCGCTTCGCCCACGACGACGCCCGCCCCGCGGCGCGGAGCGGAGGCCTCCGGTCGTGAGGCGCGAGGTGCCCTTCGGCGCGCACGCCCCGGCGTCGCGCGACGGTCGGCCGCTGCCGCCCGTGGACGCCGCCGTGCCCCAGCTCGCCGGCCTCCTCGACGCCCCCGCGATGGCGACGGTGCTCGCGCGCTGCCTGCGCAGCGGGGCGGCCGTCGAGGACCTCCGGGTCACGCTCGTCGACTACGTCCCCGGCAGCGCGGCCACGGTCGCCTACGACGTCACGGTCGAGGGCGCCCGCCACGTCGCGGTCGCGACCGCCGGCCACGCGCTCCGCCCCGAGGCCGTCCGCACGGACGCCCGCCGCGCGGTCGCCCGGGCGCTCGGGCGCGGCGCGCCGATCACCCGGCCGCTGACCTACGACGCCGGCCTCGGTGCGCTCGTGCAGTGGTACCCGCTCGACCTCTCGATGCCGGTGCTCGCCCGTCCGGTCCCCGAGCTGCTGCGGCTCCTCGCGCGCATGGGGATCGCCGTGGCCCCGGACGCCGCGCCGACCCGCACGCTGCTCTACCGCCCGGGCCAGCGCGCCGTCCTGCGCGCGGGCGACGTCGTCCTCAAGGCCTACGCCGAGGACACCGCGTTCCGCGCGGGCGTCGCCGGCCTCGAGATCGCGGGCGGGCTCGACCTCGCCGCCACCGGGCCGCGCCTGCGCGGCGCGCTGCCCGAGCTGCGCCTCACCGTGCAGACCGCGATCGACGGGACGCCGGTCGAGCGCACCGGCGCGCGGGGCGTCGCCCCGATCGCGGGCGACATGCTGCGCGTCCTGCACGACGCCCCGGTCCCGGGCCTGCCGGTCGCGGCGCCCGAGCGGATGCTCGTCTCGGCCGCCCGCGGCGCCCGGCTCACGGCCGCCGTCGCGCCGAGCCTCGCCCGCCGGACGCTCGACCTCCTCGCCCGCCTCGAGGAGCACGCGCCCGACATCGAGGAGCTCGTCCCCTCCCACGGCGACTTCAACGTCAGCCAGCTGCTCGACGTCGAGGGCGCGCTGGCCGTGCTCGACTTCGACGAGGCGTGCCTGGCCCCCCGCGCGCTCGACGTCGCCTCCTACGCGGCGAATCTCGTGAGCGGCCGCCCGGGCGACCTCGCCCGCGCCGGCGCCGCGCTCGGCGCGCTGCTCGAGGGCTACGGCGAGCGCCCCGAGGGCCTTCCCTGGTACCTGTCGGCGTCGCTCCTGCGCCGCGCCCCGAGCCCCTTCCGGCTCCACAAGCGCCGCTGGCTCCAGCGGACGGAGTCGATCGTCGCCGCGGCCGAGGCGGTCCTCGGCCGATGAAGCTCGTGATGCTGATGAGCGGCTTCCCGCGCCGCTCGGAGACCTTCGCGCTCAACGAGCTGCTGGCGCTCGACCGCGCCGGCATGCTCGCGGCCGTCTTCGCCACGAAGCCGGGCGAGCCCGGCCCGCCGCAGCCCGGCGCCGAGCGCCTGATGGAGAAGGTCGAGGTGCTCGCCCCGGGCACGCCCGCGGAGCAGGCCGAGGAGGTCGTGGCGCGCCTGAACGGCGCGCCGGTGAGCGCCGTGCACGGCTACTTCGCGCACCTCCCGACCGAGGTCGCCGCGAAGGCCGCGAACCGCCTGGGCGTCCCGTACGGCTTCAGCGTCCACGCCGTCGACGCGCGCAAGGTGAGCCGCGCGGGCCTGGCCGACCGGGCGAAGAACGCCGCGTGCGTGATCGCGTGCAACCCCGACGTCGCGGGCGACCTGCGCCGCGTCGGCGCGCCGGTGCAGCTCATGCCGCACGGCGTCGACCTCGAGCGCTTCCGCCCCACCCCGCCGCCGCCGGCCGAGGTCCTCACGATCCTCGCCGTCGGACGGCTCGTCGCGAAGAAGGGCTTCCCGGTCCTGCTCGACGCCGCCGCGAAGCTCCTCGCCCCGTTCTGCCTGCGGATCGTCGGCGACGGCGCCGACCGCGAGGCGCTCGAGCGCCAGATCGCCGACCTCGGGATCGGCGACCGCGTGCAGCTCGTCGGCCCGCGGACGCACGAGGAGCTGCCGGCCGAGTTCGCCGCCGCGCACATCGTCGTCGTGCCGTCGGTCATGGACGAGAAGGGCGACCGCGACGGCCTGCCCAACGTCGTCCTCGAGGCGATGTCGAGCGGCCGCCCGGTCATCGCCAGCGACGTCGGCGCGGTGTCGAGCGCCGTCGTCGACGGGCGCACCGGCGTCCTCGTCGCGCCGCGCGACGTCGAGGCGCTCGCCGGCGCCATCGAGTTCCTCGCCGACCAGCCCGACATGCGCGAGCGCCTGGGGCGCGAGGCGCGGGCGAAGGTCGAGGCCGACTTCGAGCTGCACAGCTGCACCGCCCGCCTGCGGGCCTTCCTGGAGTCCGTCTATGCCTGACACGGTCGCCTACGTCCTCAAGGGCTGGCCCCGGATCTCCGAGCTCTTCATCGCGAGCGAGATCTACCGTCTCGAGCAGGCCGGCCTGCCGCTGCGCCTGTACGTCATCAAGCCCGCGGACGAGGCCCAGACCCATCCGGTCGTCGACCGCATCCAGGCGCCGACGACGTACCTGCCGGCGACGAGCAGCCTGTCGGCCACGACGCTCGTGCGCTGGCTGCGCGAGAACGCCGGGCCGTTCCTGCCCGCGCTGCGCCGCACCGCCCGCCGCCACCCGGCCGGCCTGGCGCGCGCCGCCGGCCTCGCGCTGGCCCAGAGCGTCCGCGCCCGCAAGGGCCGGTTCGCCTGGCCGCGCAAGCTCTACGTCAAGGAGCTGCTGCAGGCGGTCGCCCTCGCCGACGAGCTCGCCGGCGCGCCGGACGTCCGCCACCTCCACGCGCACTTCGCCCACGGCACGACCACGGTGACGTGGCTGTGCTCGGCGATCACCGGCCTGCCGTTCTCCTTCACCGGCCACGCCAAGGACATCTACTCGCCGTCGCTCAACCCCGCGGGGCTGCTGCGGCGCAAGCTTCTGGCGGCGCGCTTCGCGGTCACGTGCACCGAGGCCAACGCGCGACACCTGAAGGCCATCGCGCCCGGGGCCGTCGTCCACCGTGTCTACCACGGCCTGAACGCCGACTTCTCGCGACTGATGGGAGAGGAGAGAGCCGCGGTGGCGCCCGGCCCCAACGGGAAGCTCCGGCTGCTCGGGGTCGGGCGCCTCGTGGCGAAGAAGGGCTTCGACGTCGTCGTCGACGCCTGCGGCGAGCTCGACCGCCGCGGGATCCCGTTCGAGGCCGTGATCGTCGGCCCCGACGACGACGCCGGCCCCGGGCTGCGCGCCCGGATCGCCGAGCTCGGCCTGGGCGAGCGCATCCGGCTCGAGGGCCAGATGAGCCAGGAGCAGCTGTACGCGGAGTACCGCCGCGCGTCCGCCTTCTGCCTGCCGTGCCGGATCCTCGACAACGGCGACCGCGACGGCATCCCGAACGTCCTCGCCGAGGCGATGGCCGCGGGCACGCCGGTCGTGACGACGCCGATCTCGGGCATCCCCGAGATCGTCCGCGACGGGGAGAACGGCCTGCTCGTCGGGCCCGACGACCCGACCGCCGTCGCCGACGCCGTCGTGCGCCTGCGCGAGGACCGCGCGCTCGCGACGCAGATCTCCGAGCAGGCGCGCGCGACGGTCGCGCGCGAGCTCGACGGCGAGCGCCTCGCCGGCACGCTGCAGACGCTGTTCCGCGAGGTGATCGCGTGACGGTGGCCCCGCCCGCGGTCGCCGACGAGCAGGGGCTCGCCCCGCGCCCGGTCTTCTGCGTCGTCGGCCACGCCTACCGCGACCGCGGGGTCGCCGACGACGCGTGCCGCGGGACCTTCACGTTCGCGGGCGAGACGGTCGCCCTCGGGCCGACCCCGGACTGGGTCGGCGCGGCGCTGCCGCCCGACCGCGAGTGGCGGATCGAGTGGACGAAGTTCTACTTCGGCCTCGACCTCGCGCACGCGTACACCGAGACCGGCGACGCCGCCTACCTCGAGGCGTGGCAGCGGCTCGTGGCCTCCTACCTGCGCCAGGTCGGACCGGGCGAGGGCGTCGAGGACACCGCCGACGTCGCCGCCCGCCGGGTGCAGAACTGGGTCTACGCGTGGGCCGCGTTCGCCGCCGCCCCCGGGTTCCCCGGGCTGCGTGCCGACTTCGCCCGCGACCTGCTCGCCGGGATCGGCGAGACGGCGGCGTACATCCGCGACAACCTCACGGCGGAGCGCAACCACCGCACGCTCGAGCTCTACGCGCTGATGATCGTGGCGCTCGCCTTCCCCGAGCTCGACCGCGACGGCGGGCTGCTCGCGTTCGCGATGGCCGAGCTGCACGCCAACCTGCTCACCGACATCCGCGCGGACGGCGTCCACCGCGAGCAGTCCACGCACTACCACTGCATCGTCCTGCGCTCGTTCCTCGGCGCGCGCGAGAACGCCCGCCGCTTCGGCCTCGCGTTCCCGGACGGCTACGACGAGCACCTGGCGCGCGCGTGCGAGTTCGCGATGCACTGCCACCGGCCCGACGGCACGATCGCGGCGCTCGGCGACAGCGACAGCGGGCGCTACGCGGACCTGCTCGAGCTGGCCGCCGACCTGCTCGACCGCGAGGACCTGCGCTGGGCCGCGACCGCCGGCGCGGCCGGCGCGGCGCCCGTCCGCCGCTACGTGAGCTTCGCCACCGGCGGCTACCACGTCCAGCGCAGCGGCTGGGGCGACCGCGGCCGCGCGTACGCCGACGAGCGCTGGTGCATCTTCGACTCCGGCCCGCTCGGCGACGGTGGCCACGGCCACTACGACCTGCTCAGCCTCGAGATCGCCGCCGGCGGCCGCCCGCTGATCCTGGACCCGGGCCGCTACACCTACGACGAGCAGGACCCGAACCTCCGCCACTGGTTCAAGGGCACCGCGGCGCACAACACGGTCGTCGTCGACGGCCTCGACCAGACGCCCTACCGTCCGGGCAAGCCGCTCAAGGGCACGATCGCCCGCGGCCGTCTCGTCGCCCGCCACAGCGCGCCGGGCCTCGACATCGTCGCCGGCGAGGCGACGAGCACCGCCTACGACGCGCGTCCACGCCCGCCGCGTCGCGTTCGTCGGCGACGAGTACTGGGTCGTCGAGGACCGCCTCGGCGCGGCGGCCGCGCACCGCTACGACCTGCGCTTCCACCTCGCCCCGGACGCCGCGGGCCGGGTGACGGTGCAGCGCCGCGACGGTGCCTCCGTCGTCCGCGCGCCGGGGCTCGCGCTGATCGTGGTCGGCGACGTCGTGCCGGTGATCGAGGACGGCTGGACCGCACCCGACTACGGCGTCAAGCACCCCGCCCCGGTGGTGTCCGTCGTGGCCGAGGGCGCCGCGGACGCGACGTTCACGACGCTCGTCGTGCCGCTGGCCGACGATGCCGGCGTCCCGGACGTCGCGCTGCGCCGCGACGACGAGGGCGCGACCCTCGAGGTCACCGGCGCGGGCTTCGCCGACACGCTGCGCTGGTCGGAGGCCGGCCTGCCGCTCGACCTCGGCCCGCTGCGCTGCCGCGCCGCCGCCGGGTGGATGCGCCGCGGGGCCGACGGCCCGGTCCGCGTCCGCGCCGCGGGCGTCGGCGGCGGTCCGGTGTGGGCCGGCTGGGACGCGGGCCGCGGTATGAGCGCGGGCCGGGAGGGCGAGCTGTGAGGGGCGCCGTCGCCACGAACCCGCTGCTGCTGGCGCCCGATCCCGCCGTCCCCGGGCGCGACGTGCTGCTCGACGGCGAGGAGATGGCCGAGCGCCTCTCGCGCCTGCTCGGCCGGGACGCCCCCGCGACGATCGACCGGTACGAGCGCGGGCGCGTGAAGTACAAGGTCGGCGAGAGCCTGCGCCTCGTCCACGAGCTCGAGATCGACGGCGCGCCGTGGCTCGTCGCGAGCCGGACGTTCCGCGACGGCCGCAGCGCGAGCGTGTACGAGCGGGCGCTCGCCGAGGCGCCCGACGCGGGCCCGCTGCACGCCGTCGCCCACGACCCGGAGCTCGAGACGGTGTTCTGGACGTTCCCCAACGACCGCAAGCTCGCGACGCTCCCGGCCCTCCTCCCCGGCACGGACACCGTCTCGCGGCTGCTCGGCCGCCCGATCGCCCGCACCGTCCTGGCCGCCTACGCGCCCGAGAAGTCCGCGACCGCCGCGTGCTTCGACGAGCTGCTCGGCCGCCCCGTCGCCTACGCGAAGGTCTTCGCCGACCCCGAGGAGCTCGCGCTCTCCCACCGCGCGCACCGGGCCATCTTCGACGTGCTCGGCACGGGCCACTCGGCGCTCCGCCTCCCGACCGTGCTCGCCTGCTCGGAGGACGACCGGATGCTCGTCGTCGAGGCGATCGAGGGCCGCCGCATCGACGCGATGCGCGGGCCGGAGCTGGTCGAGGCGATGCGCCGCTTCGGCGCCGCGCTGGCGACGCTCCACAGCCTGCCGGTCGACGTCGCGCTGCCGCGCTTCACGCGCCTCGACGCCGGGCGCCACATGCCGGCCGCCGAGGTCATCGGCCGCGCCCGCCCCGACGTCGCCGACGCCGCCGCGCGGGTCGCGGAGGCGCTCGAGGGCGCCGTGCCCGCCGCCGGCGAGACGGTCTGCCTGCACGGCGACGTGCACCTGAAGAACGGCCTCGTCCAGGGCCGCCGCGTCGCGCTCATCGACCTCGACCAGGCCGGCGAGGGCCCGCCCGCGGCCGACCTCGGCAGCGCCGTCGCGGCGCTCCGCTACCAGTACCTCGTCGCCGACGAGGTCACCCGCGGCGAGCGCGTGCAGCGCGCGCTGCTCGACGGCTACGCCGCCGTCCGCGACCTGCCGGCGCGCGACGAGCTCGACTGGCACGTCGCCGCCGCCCTGCTCACCGAGCGCGCGCTGCGCGCCGTGAACCGCATCCGCCCCGACGGGCTCGTCCACCTCGGCGCCGTCCTCGCCGACGCGCGCGCCGTGCTGCGCAAGGAGGCGCACCGATGAACCGCCCGACCGTCCTGTTCTACTGCCAGCACTCGCTCGGCCTCGGCCACCTCGTGCGGTCGTTCGCGCTCGCCGCCGCCCTGACCGAGCGCTTTCGCGTCGTGCTCCTCAACGGCGGCCGCCTGCCGCGCGGGCTCCCGGTGCCGCCGGGCGTCGAGGTCGTCTCCCTGCCGCCGCTGGGCATGACCGTCGACGGCGCGCTCGTCAGCCACGACCGCCGCCGCAGCACCGACCGCGCGCTGCAGCTGCGCCGCCGGCAGATGCTCGCGCTGCACGAGGAGCTCCGGCCCGACGTCCTGTTCGTCGAGCTGTTCCCGTTCGGGCGCAAGAAGTTCGCCGGCGAGCTCGTCCCGCTGCTCGAGGCCGCGCGCGACGCCGGCACCCTCACCGTCTGCAGCCTGCGCGACATCCTCGTCGCCTCGCGCCACGACCAGCGCAAGTTCGACGAGCGGGCGAGCGTGCGGGCCAACGCGCTCCTCGACGCGATCCTCGTGCACGCCGACCCCCGGTTCGCCCGCCTGGAGGAGTCCTTCCGACCCCGAGACCCCGCTCGAGGTGCCGGTCCACTACACGGGCTTCGTGCTGCCCGGCGGCGAGCGCGACAAGGCGCGCGCGCTGGCCCCGACCCCGCGCGCGGCGGCCCGTCCGCGCGTCGTCGTCTCGGCCGGCGGCGGCGCCTACGGCGGCGCCGCTCATGGCCGCGGCCATCGAGGCCCACCGGCTCGAGCTGGCCGACGCCGGCGTCGACGTCCGGATCATCGCCGGGCCGTTCCTGCCCGAGGCCGAGTGGCAGCTGCTGCGCGCGGCCGCCCAGGGGCGCCGCGGGCTCGAGGTTCGCCGCTCCGTGCCCGACCTCGTCGCCGAGCTGAGCACCGCGGCCGCGTCGGTGAGCCAGTGCGGCTACAACACCACGCTCGACCTGCTGCGCACCGGCGTCCCGGCGCTCGTCGTCCCGTTCGCCGAGGGCGGCGAGGACGAGCAGACGCGCCGCGCCGAGCGGCTCGAGCGCGTCGGCGCCGTGCGCGTCCTCGAGGCCGGCCGCGCCGACGGCGCCGGGCTGGCGGCCGCCGTCCGCGAGCTGCTCGCGTTCCGCCCCGAGCCCGTCGAGCTCGACCTCGACGGCGCGCGCAAGACGGCGCTCGTCGTCGGCAACATGCTCGCCCGGGCGGCCGCCCCGCCGCCGGACCCGTCGCGCCCGCTCCTGGGGATCGCCTCGTGAGCGCCTGGCTGCGACCGCTGCGCGCCGCGCTCGACGCCGCGCCGGAGCCGGTCACGTTCTTCTTCCGCGACGACGACGCGGGCTGGGCCGACGACCGGCTCGCCGGCCTGCTCGACCGGTTCGCCGTGCACGGCACGCCGATCGACCTCGCGGCGATCCCGGCCGACATGACCCAGCGGCTGGCCGACGCGCTCGTCGCGCGGGCGGACGCCGGCGAGCCCGTCGGGATCCACCAGCACGGCTACGCGCACACGAACCACCAGGTCGAGGGCCGCAAGTGCGAGTTCGGCCCCGCCCGCTCCGCGACGCAGCAGCTCGCCGACATCGCCGACGGGCAGCGCATCCTGCGCGAGCTCCTCGGCCCGGCGCTGCAGCCGATGTTCACGCCGCCGTGGAACCGCTGCACCGAGGACACGGGCGCGAGCCTCGTCGACCTCGGGATCGAGGCGCTGTCGCGCGACCGCACCGCCGCGCCGCTCGGGCTCGACGGCCTGCGCGAGCTGCCGGTGCAGGTCGACTGGTTCGCGAAGCGCAAGGGCGTGCCTCTCGGCCGCGAGGCGGTCGGCGAGCAGCTCGCCGCACGGGCGGCAGAGCGCCCGCACCACTGGGCGTGATGCTGCATCACGCGGAGATGGACACGGAGGACATGACCGCCATGGAGGAGTTGCTCGACCTCGTCAGCGCCCATGGGCGCACCCGCTGCCTGTCGATGGCGGCCGTACTCGAGGAGACGTCGGTGGAGTGGTCGAAGTGAAGCGCGCGATCGTCACCGGCGCCGCCGGCTTCATCGGCTCGCACCTGAGCGAGCGGCTGATCGCCGAGGGCTACAGCGTCACCGGCATCGACGCCTTCACGGCGTACTACGACCGGGCCGACAAGCTCGCGAACCTCACCGCGCTCGAGGGCGCGCCGCGCTTCGACCTCGTCGAGGGCGACCTCAACGACCTCGATCTGGCCCCGCTGTTCGCGGACGCGCCGGTCGTCTTCCACCTGGCCGCCCAGCCGGGCGTGCGCCTGAGCTTCGGCGAGGGCTTCGCCCGCTACACGGCCGACAACATCCTCGCCACCCAGCGGGTGCTCGAGGCCGCGAGCGCCGCGGGCTGCCCGCGCGTCGTGTGGGCGTCGTCCTCCTCGGTCTACGGCGACGCCGCCGCCTACCCGTGCGTCGAGGCGACCACCCCGACGGCCCCGCGCTCGCCCTACGGCGTGACCAAGCGCGCGTGCGAGGACCTCGCCGCCGTCTACGGCAACGCCGGGCTCAGCACCGCCGGCCTGCGCTACTTCACCGTCTACGGGCCGCGCCAGCGCCCGGACATGGCGATGCGCAAGCTCTGCGAGGCGCTGCTCGACGGCGCGAGCTTCCCGCTGTACGGCGACGGCAGCCAGTCGCGCGACTTCACCCACGTCGCCGACGCGGTCGACGCCACGTTCCGGGCCGGGTTCGCCCCCGACACGGCCCGGATCTACAACGTCGGCGGCGGCCACGAGGCCACGCTCGCGGAGGTCATCGCGCTGCTCGAGGAGCTCGCGGACCGCCCGGCCGTGCTCGACCGCCGCCCCGCCCAGGCGGGCGACGTGAAGCGCACGTCGGCCGACACGACGCGAGCCGAGGCCGACCTCGGCTGGCAGCCGAGCGTCGGGCTGCGCGAAGGCCTGCGCAGTCAGTTCGACTGGGTGTCCGCCCGCCGCGCGACGCTCGCTCCCGCGCAGGCGGTGCCGCAAACCGCGTGACGATTCACCCCGTGTCGACGTCATGTCGACATGGGGTTCACACCGCCGGCGACCCGGCCCGTCCGCTTCGAGCCGTTCCGGACGGGCCACGCCGTCGGCGCGGCGCTCGAGCCGCTGCTCGCGCAGGTCGCCGAGGACCCGGTGCTCCGCGGCGACGGGGCCCCGGGCGGCGGTGGTCCCGTCGCGCTGCGCAGCCGCCTGTGGGCCGGCCCGGGCGCGGACGGCGGGGCGGTCGTCGAGCGCTTCTGGTGGTGCGCGCAGTGGCGCGACCCCGCCGTGCCGGGCGGCTACGGCGCGCGCACGCTGCTGTACGACGCGCGGCGCGGCGCGCCGGCCGTCTTCGCCTTCCCCGAGGACCCGCGCCTGCCGGCCGCGGCGGCGCCCGACGGGCCGCTCACGCTCCCGGGCGTCGAGGTGCTGCGCTACATCCCGCTGCGGCGGATGACGTACCGCGGCGCGACGACGGTGGTCAAGCTCAAGCGGCCCGCGAGCCTCGCGCGCTCCTACGCGCGGGTGGCGGCCGCGTTCGCGGCGACCCGCGGCAGCGCCGTCCGGGCGCCCGAGCCGCGCGGCCTGGACTGCGCCCGCGGCCGGTTCGAGCAGGAGCTCCTGCCCGGCCGGCCGCTGGTGGACGTGATCACGGCGGACACCGCGGAGCGCCTCCTCGGTGCGCTCGGCGCCTTCCAGGCCGCCGTCCACGCCCTGCCCACGGCGGGCCTGCCGGCCCTCGACCCGGCGGCCGTCGCCGGCGCGCTCACCGCCGACGCGGCCGCGATCGCCTTCGCCGTCCCGGACCACGCCGCCGCGCTCGGGCGCGTCGTGCGCCGCCTGACGGGCGAGATCGCCGCCTCGGGCGCCGGCGAGCAGCGCTTCTGCCACGGCGACCCGGCGCTCGACCAGTTCCTGCTCGACGGCGACGACCTCGCGATGGTCGACCTCGAGGACGCGGCCGCGGGCGATCCCTACGCCGACCTCGGCGCGCTGCTCGCCGCGCTGCGGGCCGACGTCCCGGAGCTGTGCGCCGGGGCGGCGGGCGAGCGCCTGGCCGCCGCGTACCTCGACGGCTACCGCGAGCGGGCGGGGACGCCGCTCGACGAGCGCCGCCTGCGCGCCCACCGCGAGCGCGCGGACCTCGCCGTCCTCGCGGGCCGCCTGCGGCGCGGCCGCGCCACGACGGCGGAGATCGCAGCCGCGGTCGCGCGGCTCGACCCCGGAACGCGGCGCGCGCGTCAGTCGCCGAGCGCGCGCTCGGCGGCGTCCACGAGCGCGTCGATGCGCTCGGGCCAGTCCTCCTCGAGCGAGCGGAACGGCCGCTCGGCCCGGCGCAGCAGCGAGGCCGAGAGGTACCAGTTCAGGCCGTCGGGCCGCTCGGCGTCGTAGCCGGCCAGCAGCCCGTCGAGCACCGCCACCGGGTCGTCGCCCTCGCGGACCGCGGCGTGCGCCGCGTAGGAGGCGAGATCGCGCGCGGGCGCCGACCGGCACGCCTCGTCGACGCCGAGCACGGCGAGCTCGCCGTCGCGCTGGATGAGCTCGCCGTTGTGGAAGTCGCCGTGCGAGGTGACCGTCTCGCCGCCGCGCGGCATCTCGTCCTCGAGCCGCCGCAACAGGGCCTCGACCCGGTCCTCGGCGGCCGGCGCGACCGCCATCAGGACGTCGGCGGCGCGGCGGGCCGCCTCGAGCGTGTCCGCCGCCGTGCGCTCCTCCAGGCCGCCCGACGCGGGCAGGTCGTGGATCCGGCGCAGCAGGGCGCCCGCGCTGCGGGCGGTGTGCAGCGAGCTGCCCGTCGCGGTGCCGTCGAGGACGAGCTGGACGGTCGTGCGCAGCTCGGGGAGCGCGCCCTCGAACAGGGCGGTCGTCGGGCGCGGACCCTGGGCGGCGGCCCGGCGGCGGCTCGCGCTCCGGCTCGTGCTGCGGCGGAACAGGTCGGACCACGACAGCACCGGCTCGCGGTCGCGGCCGAGCGTCCCGTTCGCCGCGATCCGCCAGCCCGCGAGCGCGCGGCGGAAGGCCTCGTCGTCGCCGTAGCCGCGCAGCACGTGGTCGCCGATGCGCAGCGTGGCGCGGCGCCCGGGCGTGTACGAGACGCGGGTCGGCTCGAGCGGGCCGTCGCCGAGGTCGATCCCGAGCGTGAGCAGTTGGCGGACGAGCGCGTCGGGCGTGGCGCACATGAGCGGCAGCGCGAGGTCGAGCGGGAGCCACTGGATGAGCGCGTCCGCCGGCGCGTCGTAGGCGAGCGGGTTGGGCGCGGGCGAGCGGCCGTCGACCGCGCGCGCGATCTGCAGATGGCGCGGGTCGCCGGCGACCGCCTCGGACGCGACGTCGCGGCCGGCGCTGACGACCGCCTCGTGGCGCTCGCCGTCGACCACCGCGCGGTACAGGACCGTGATGTCCTCCCCGGGCCGGTAGCGGACCTGGCGGACGCGGATGTCCTCGATCCGCCGGGCGTCACCGAGCGAGCGCTGGAGCATCGGGGCGGCGCCGTCGGGATCGAGCAGCGCGCGCATCGCGGGCACGGCCGGGTCCGGCGGCGGCGCCGCGCGGCGGCGGCGCTCGACGAGGCCCTGCTCGGCGGCGAGCCGGCGGAACGCGCCCGGGACCGCGATCAGCTCGTCGGGCGTGCCCTGCTGGGAGACCCGCCCGCCCTCGACCACCACGATCTGGTCGGCCGAGCGCGCGAGCGCCATCGAGTGGGTGATGAGGATCGTCGTGCGGCCCTTCATGAGGGCCGCGAGGCCGTCCATGACCTGCGCCTCACTCGCGGCGTCGAGGCCCGTCGTGGGCTCGTCGAGGACGAGGATCGGCGGGTTGCGCAAGAGCACGCGCGCGATGCCGATGCGCTGGCGCTGGCCGCCCGAGAGGCCGATGCCCTGCGGGCCGAGCGCGCCGTCGAAGCCGTCCGGCAGGGCGGTGATGAAGTCCTCGGCGTCGGCCGCGCGCACCGCCCGGACGATGTCCTCGCGCGGCACGTCACGTCCGTAGGCGATGTTCTCGGCGACGGTGCCGGTGAAGAGCACGGTGTCCTGCAGCAGGATCCCGACCTGGTCGCGCAGCCAGTCCAGGGAGCACTCGCGCGCGTCGCGGCCGTCGATGAGGACCTGGCCGGAGGTCGGGTCGTAGAAGCGCGCGATGAGGGCGCCGACGGTCGACTTGCCCGCGCCCGAGGGCCCGACCACCGCGATGCGCGAGCCGGCCGGGAACGTCAGCGAGAGGCCGTCGATGACCGGCCGGTCGGCCTCGTAGCCGAAGGCGACGTCGCGCAGCTCGACCTCGCCCTTCGCGCGACCCTCCGCGAAGCCGCCGGGGCGGTCCTCGAGGACCTCGTCGGCCCCGAGCACCTCGGCGACGCGCTCGGTGCGCGCCATGTTGCGCGACACGCGCGTCGACTGCTTGGCGAGGTCCGACAGCGGGCGGTACATCCGCCGGCCGTACTGCGCGATCACGACGAGGTCGCCGACGCTGATCGCGCCGCTCGCCGCGCGGAACGCGCCGAGGATCAGGACGATCGCCACGGCGACGGACCCCAGGACGTCCACGACGCCGGAGAACTTCGCCTCGATGCTCGCCGCGTAGACGCCCTGGATGCGGCGTTCCTCGCTGCGCTCCGAGACGCGCTCGGCCTCGTAGCGCTCGCCGCCGAAGGCCTTGACGACGCGCATCGCCGAGAGCGTCTCGGCCGCCAGCGAGGCGATCTCGCCCTCGCGCTTGCGCTGCTTGCGGGCGGCGACCCGGACCTCGCGGCGGTAGTGCACCGTCACCGCGCCGAGCACCGGCGCGACAGCGGCCATCGCCAGGCCGATCAGCGGATCGATCAGCACCGTCACGACGAGCATGCCGATCAGCGTCAGGATCGCCTGGGCGATCGTCCCGAGGTTCTCGGAGAAGAGCGTCCCGACCGAGTTCGCGTCGCCCGTGAGGCGGGTGACGAGGTCGCCCTTCTGGCGCCGGTCGTGGTAGGCGAGCGAGAGGCGCTGCAGGTGGGCGTACATCTGCAGGCGCAGGTCGTGCGCGATCTGCTCGGCCGAGCGCTTGAGCCACAGGTCGCCCGTGTACGTCGCGAGTGCGTCGAGCAACGCGATCCCGACGACCGAAAGGGCGATCAGGATCAGCATCCGGATGTCGTGGGCGTCGAACGTGAACGGGATCGAGTGGCCCGAGACGACGCCGTCGATGAGGAACTTCAGCGGCCACGGCTGCGCGAGGTCGGCGATCGTCATCAGGACGGTCGACGCCATCGCCCCGCCGAGCGCCGCCCAGTGGCGGCGGACGACGCTGCGGATCAGCCGGGTCGCCCCTCCGCTGCCCGGATGGGTGCGATCGTCGTCGTGCGTTGTCGTGTCGGCTGGGGCGCGGCGGGGCATGAGCAATCCCTGCTCCGGCGGCGAGCGTCGGTGCGCCGCGAGGGTACCGCCCATTGTCGCGCGCGCGGGACGCGGCGGGGAGCGGACCTTGGCCCGGGATCGACCGGGACTTTCGCCGGGGGTGGGACCCGGACCCGGGGCGATCGGCCCGGCGCCGTGGGCGCCTGTCGTGGTACGGCTCCCCGCACCCTCCGAGGGGTCCGATCCACACGATGCGGACGCCTGCCAGCGCGATGGGAGCGGGACCCGGCCGCTGGGACTATGAGTCCCATGAACCCTTCGCTGCTCCACATCACCCACGCCGACGCCATGCGCGCCGAGCAGACCCGTCGCAGCCGCCGCCGCAACCGGCGCCGCTAGCCGCCCACCCGCACCACCCGGAGGAGAACCGTCATGACCGCCCCGTCCCGCACCGGCCGCCACAGCCACATGCGCCCCGTCGTCCGCCCGCTCCCGCGCCCCGCCGGCGCGCTCAGCCTCGCGACGACCTGGTAGGGACGGGCAGCGCGGGGCCCTCCGCCTCGCGCATCCCTCACGCGGACGCGCACGGCAGCGTCGCCCGCAGCGTCGTCCCGGACCCTTCCGGGCTCGACACATCAAGCCGGCCGCCCAGCGCCTCGACGCGGTCGGTCAGGCCGCGGAGCCCCGACCCGCGCATGGCATCCGCCCCGCCGACCCCGTCGTCGGCGACCTCGACCACCAGCACGCCGTCGTCGCGGCTGATCTCGACGCGCGCCGCCGATGCGCACGCGTACTTCGCGACGTTCGTGAGCGCCTCGGAGACCACGTAGTACGCGGCCGCCTCGACCGGGCCGGGCAACCGGCCGTCGATCTCGCCGCCGACGTCGACCGGGACCGGCGCGCGCGTCGCGAGGGCGTCGACCGCCGGACCGAGGCCCCGCTCCGTCAGGACCGCCGGGTGCAGGCCGCGGGCGATCTCGCGCAGCTCGGCGAGCGCCTGCTCGAGCTCGGTGCCCGCCTGGGCGAGCAACCGGCCGGCCGTGTCCTGGTCGTCCGCGAGCTTGCGCTCGGCCATCCGGACCGTGAGCGCGAGCGCCACCAGGCGCTGCTGGGCACCGTCGTGGAGGTTGCGCTCCAGGCGCCGGCGCGCCTCGTCGCCCGCCTGCACGATCCGCCGCCGCGACGCGGCCAGCAGCTCGCGCGCCTGCGCGTTGGCCAGCGCCTGGGCCACGAGCTCGGCGAAGTCCGAGATCCGCTCCTCGTCGCCCGGGCCGAACGCGCCCGCGCGCACGGAGGACACGATCACGGCGCCCCAGAGCCGCCCGCCCAGCGTGATCGGCGCGGCGACCGCGCAGCGGAACCCGAGCGCGCGCAGCCGCTCGGCGAGGATGCCGGGGACGCCGTCGTAGGACTCGATGCGCACGGGCCGGCCGGTGCGGCGGACGACCACCGAGGCGGTGTCGCCGCCGTCGAGCGCGACGCTCCCGCCGACCTCCACCGCGGGCGTGCCGTGCGCGCTCCACGCCCCGACGACCGACGCCGCGTCGCCGTCCTCGTAGCGGACCATGTTCGCCGACTGCGCGCCGAGCAGCCGGCCGACCTCCTCGGTCACGGCGGAGAAGACCTCGCGCGGGTCGCCCTCGCTGGCGACGAGCGTCGCGACCCGCCGCAGCGCGGCCTGCTCGGCCGCGAGGGCGCGCACCGCCTCGTCCGCGCGCCGGCGGTCGGTGACGTCGCGGACGAAGCCGGTGAACAGCGTCGGGCCGTCGAGCTCGGGCTCCGTGATCGCGACCTCCACCGGGAACAGGCTGCCGTCGGCGCGCTGGCCGTCGAGCTCGAGCGGGTGGTCGAGCATCCGCCCGTGCCCGGTCTCGAGATAGCGGCGCACCCCGCGGCGGTGGGCCTCGCGCAGGTGCTCGGGGACGATCAGGTCGGCGAGGTCGCGGCCGACCATCGCCTCGGCGCGGTAGCCGAAGGTGCGCTCGGTCGCGGCGTTGACCTCGACGACCCGCCCTTCGGCGTCCATCGTGATGATGCAGTCGAAGGCCGCGTCGAGGATCGCGCTCTTGCGGGCGATGCTGTCGCGCAGCGCCCCCTCGGCGCGGGCGCGCTCGATCGCCTGGCCGATCTGGCGGCCGAGGCTCTCGAGCGTCTGCAGCATCTGGCCGTCCGGGCGCATCGGCTCGCGCGCGAACAGCTCGATCGCGCCGATGACCGCGCGCCCGCCGCGGGTCGGGAAGCAGACCGCGCCGTGGAGCCCGGCCCGGCGGGCCGCCCCGGCGCGCGGGAAGCTCGCGTCGCCCGCGATGTCGCCGACGCGCAGCGCCCGCCCCGAACGCCAGACCCGGCCGGGCAGGCCCTCGCCGCGGGCGAACCGCAGCTGCCGCGTGGCCTGCGTGAACGGGCCGCCCCGGACACCGGGCGCCGCCCAGGTCTCGACGCACGCCATCGTCCCGTCCGGCTCGATCTCCCACGCCGCGGCGAGGCACCAGTCGAGCGCCGTGCCGATCGCCTCGAGCAGCGGCGGGTACACGCGCGGGAGCGCGGCGCCCTGGGCGAGGACGCGCGCGACGGCATGCTCGGCTTCGAGGAGGTCGGCCGGGTCCCGCGACTGCACCCTCCGAATGTCGCAGATCGGGCGGCCGGCCGGGGGGCGCGACTAGGCCTCGCGCTCCTCGAGGCGCAGCGCCGCCGCCTCGGCCGCGGCGGAGCGCCGCGCGGGCGCCGGGGTCTCGTCGCGGTCGACGACGAACGCGACGCGCACGAGCGCCCGCCACTCCTTCAGGCCGTCGCCCCGCAGGCCCTTCGAGACGACGTCGACCCCGGTGATGTTGCGCACCGTGCGCCGGGCCTCGTCGAGCGCCTGGCGGACGGCGTCGTCGGAGCCGGTCGTCGAGCGGCCGATGATCTCGATCGTCTTCGCGGCGGCCATGTCTCCTCCTCGTGGGACCTGCGGGCGGGCGGAGCCGCGGAGCCTAACCCGCGACCGGCTGCTCGAGGTGCGTCGTGTCGTTGAACGTCCGCAGCAGCCAGCGCCCGCTCGGGAACACGACGAGGCGGGAGATCGACGCGTTGTCCACGTGGACGAACGCGAGCGCGCGGCTGCCGGTCGCCTGACGGCACATTTCGCCGATCACGCCGCCGTGGAGGACCGCCGCGGCGACCGCGCCCGGGCCGGTCGCGTCGACGATCGCCGCGACCCCGCGGCGCACGCGGCTCGCGAGGGCGTGCATCGGCTCGGCGCCCGGGATGACGTCCCAGCGCTGCTCGGTGAAGACGCGGCGGACGAGCGGGTCGCGCTCGGCGACGCGGATGCGGAACTCGCCGCCCTCGAGCTCGCCGAGGTGGACCTCGCGCAGGTCCTCGACGACCGTCGGCTCGAGGCCGGTGCGGGCGCACAGCGGCGCGGCGGTCTCGGCCGTGCGGCGCAGCGGCGTCACGAACACGCCCGCGAAGCGCTCCGGCGCCAGGCGCGCACCGACCGCCTCGGCCTGCTCGCGGCCCTCGGGCGCCAGCGGCGGGTCGGCGTGGCCGCCGACGAGCGGGAACGGCACACCGGGCTCGGCCGCGGCGGACGCGCCGTGGCGGATCATCACGATCTCGGTGGCGTCGTCGGGCGGGACGAACGGGCGCTGCGGGAACTGCTGGGTCATGGCCGGCAGGTTGCCAGCCGGACCTCGCTCAGGTGGTCGCGGTCCCGGAGGTCGTGCCGGTCGAGGCCGTGCCGCTCGAGTCCGACGTCGTCGTGGTCTTCGACGAGTCGCTGCTCGTGCCGTTGTCGGCGGTCGCCTCGCGCTTGCGCCCGACCTCGTAGACCTTGCGGTCCTCGCCGGTGCCGTAGACGTGGAACTCGCGGCCCTCGCGCTTGACGATCAGGAACGCGCGGCCGTCGCGGCCGTTGCCGGTGTTGTTGATGAACATCCCGTTGCGCGGGCCGGCGACGATCTCCTTGTAGGAGTGGCCCTCGACCGCCTGGGTGCGCTCGCCCTTCGGGGCGTCGGTGGTGGTCTTGCTCTTGGCCTCGGTCGTCTTGGCGGACGAGGACGCGGTCGTGTCCTTGTCCTCGGTGCTCTTCACCGCGGCGGCCTGGACCTGCGCGAACGACGTGCTCGCCGCGCGGGCCGCCGACGTGCGGTGGGTCTCGGCCGGCGTGGCGGCGGTGGTCAGGGCGGAGACGGCGTGGGTCATGAGCGGGGGGCGTGGTCGGTGGTGTCGAAGGAGCGGACGATGGCGCCGATCTGGGCGGCGACGTCCCGGGCGCCCGCGCCGGCGACGGCGTCGAGCGTGTAGGTGCGGCCGGCGCGCGGGGCCACGGTGAGGCTCTGGACGCGGCCGGCGGTCGGACGGGCGAAGGTGTAGACGTAGGCGGGGCCGCCGGCGAGCTTCACCGTGCGGGCGGTGACCGGGCGGACGTCGCGGAAGCGGCGGGCGATCTGCGCGGTGAGGTCGCGCGTCAGCGAGCGCGTGTTGCCGTCGAGCGCGGCGCGGCGGCGGATGACGACGACGCCGCTGCCGTCGGCGCGGCGCAGGACGGCCGCCGGGGCGCCGGGGACGGCGCGCAGCTGCGCGGCGTCGAGCGCGCGCCAGCCGTCGGGCAGCACGACCGAGAAGGCGTGACCGGGCGCGGTGAAGCGGGCCGGGGCGTGATCGTCGCCGCCCGCGCGGAGGAGCAGGACGGCCGCGAGGACGACGAGGACGCCGGCGGCGGCGACCGCGAGGATCAGCGGGCGCCGCACGCGCGGGGCGGAGACGGTGGGGAGATCAGCGAAGGACGAGGTAGCCATAGGAGAGCGACACGCTGTCGATCCCGGCATTCGTCACGTTGCAGAGCCGGAATCGCAACTTGCCATCCGTATCGGCAGTCATGGCCTCGGCCGTGAGCCCATTCTCGAGACCGGCGGGCACCTGGAAGATCGGGCGGTCGTTCGCGCGGATCGCGGCGGCGTTCGCCTCGACGATCGCGCAGCTCTGCGCGGCGAGCGGATCGGGATCGACCGTCGCGTCGCCGGACACCGTCGAGAGGTTCGCCAGCGCCACGGTCCCGTTGGCGATCTTCGTGCCCGTGACGGCGCCGTCGGCGACCTTCGCGGTGCTCACGGCCCCGTCCGCGACCTTCGCGGTGGTCACGGCGCCGTCGGCGAGCTTCGCGGTGGTCACCGCGCTGTCGGCGAGCTTCGCGGCCGTGATCGAGCCGTCGGCGACGGCCAGGGCGGTGCGGGTCGCGTTCGAGAGGTCGGCGACGTCGATCGTGCCGTCGGCGATCTTCGCGCTCGTCACGGCGTCGGCGCCGAGCTTCGCGGTCGTCACGGCGTTGTCGGCGAGCTTGGCGGTCGTGACGACGCTGTCGGAGAGCTTGCTCGTCGTGATCGCGCCGTCGGCGATCTTCGCGGTGACGACCGCGAGGTTCGCGAGCTGGACCGTGTCGACGGCGGCGTTGGCGAGCGCGGTGCCGTCGACCGCGGCGGTCGCGAGCTTCGACGCCGTGACGGCGCCGCCCGCGAGCTGGGCGGTGCCGACCGCGGCGTTGGCGAGCTGCGTGCTGTCGACCGCGTTGTTGGCGATGCGGTTGGTCGTGATCGCGGCCGGCGCGATGTCGTTCGTCGCGATCGTGCCGTCGAGGATCTTGGCCGAGGTGACCGCGTTGTCGGCGAGGTCGGCGTTGGCGATCGTGGCGTCGAGGATCTTGGCGGACGTGACGGCGTTGCCGGCGAGGTCGGCCTGGTCGACGGTGCCGTCGAGGATCTTGCCCGTCGTGACCGCGTCGCTCGCGAGGTCGGCGTTGCCGATCGAGCCGTCCTGGACCGAGGCGCTGTTGACCGCGTTCGCGGCGAGGTCGGCGTTGGCGATCGTGCCGTCGAGGATCTTCGCCGTGGTGATCGCGGCGTCGGCGACCTTCGCGGTGGTGACGGCGGTGTCGGCGAGCTTCGTGGTGTCGACCGCGTTGGCGGCGAGCTTCGTGCCGTCGACCGCGTTCGCGCCGAGCTTCGTGGTCGTGACCGAGCCGTCGGCGAGCTTCTGGGTGGTGGCGGCGCCGTCGGCGAGCTTCGCCGTCGACACCGCGCCGTCGGCGACCTTCGCGGTCGTCACGGCGAGGTCGGCGACGTCGCCCGTGTGGACGGACCCGTCGAGCAGCTTGTCGGTGGTGACGGCGTCCGCGCCGAGCTTGGCGTTGGTGACCGCGGCGTCCGCGAGCTTCGCGCTCGTGACGGCCTGGTCGGCGAGCTTGGCGTCCGTCACGGCCCCGTCCTCGAGGTCGTCGGTCGCGATCGAGCCGTCGGCGACCTTGTCGCCGGTCACGGCGTCGGCGGCGATCTTCGCGGCGGTGACCGAGGAGTCGGCGAGGTCGGCGGCGGTGAGCGTGCCGTCGGTGACGCGCGCGCCCGTCACGGGCGCGACGGCGGCAGCGGCGGCCGCGCTGTTGGCGGCGGCGGCGGCGCTGTTGGCCGTGGCGGCGGAGCTGGCCGCGGCGGCGGCGGCCGAGCCGGCCGAGGTCGCGGCGGCGCCGGCGCCGACGGCCTTGGCGTCCGCGGCCTTCGCGGCGGCGGCCGCGTCGGCGGTGGCCTTGGCGGTCTTGGTCACGCCCGCGTTGGCGGCCCGCTGACCCTGGTCGGCGCGGGTGGCGATCTGGAGCGCCCGGCGCGCGACGCGCAGGAGGTCGGGCCCGCCCCAGGCGGGAGCCGCGCTGGTCAGCGCGACGGCGATGATGGCGGCGAGGGCCGCAATGGTGCGGATATGGGAACGGGACATCGCCCGCGGTACTCGACCCGTCGCGGACGAACTTGAGACCGGAAGTTCGCCGATGTTCGACGACCGGCGTGCTACGCGGCCTTCAGCGCCTTCCGCACCGCCGCCGCGCCCCCGCGCAGGACCGGCTCGCCGTGCGAGACGAGGACCATCTCGACCGGGAGGTCGGCCACCGGCGCGAGCGCGGCGCGCAGGTCGGCCAGCGTGAACGCGCCCGGCAGGTGCCCGAGCCACGACTCCGGGCACATCCGCACGCCGCCCTTCCCGTCGCCGATCAGGCGGTCGCCCGGCACGAGCGCCCGGTGCTCGTCGAGCCAGACCATGACCTCGCCGCCGCGGCGCACCGGCACGGTCCGCACCCCGGCGGGCAGCTCGGCCTTCGCGCGCGAGAGGACCGCGTCGTAGCGGGCGGCGAACGCGTCGCGGCTGCGGCGGTGCCACTGGATCGTCGTCACGACGACGACGCGCGGGCCGTGGCGACCGACGATCCCGTCCATCGCCGCCCAGAACGTCGGCTCGTGGCCGGGCGGGACGAGCGGGTCGACGACGACGAGCGCGCCGTCGGCCGCGCACGCCACGCAGCCGACGTCGGGCGGCCAGTCGGCCGGGCTGCCGGGCTTCGGGTCGAGGACCGCGTCCGGGTGGCGGGCCGTCCAGCGCCACAGGCCCGGCCGCAGCTCCTCGAGGCCGACCTGCGCCTCGGGGGACTCGTACCCGGCCACGCCGTCAGAGCGGCCAGTCGTGGACCGGCACGTTGGAGTGCATGTGCTCGCGGTAGGCGACCGTCATCCCGCGCAGCGCGTCCGCGCGCTCCTGGTGTTCGTAGCGGCGATGGAACTCCGCGGCCTGCCACGTCGCGCCGTTGCGCAGGGTGACGCAGCGCCGCTCGATGATGCCGAGCAGCCGGTCGCGGTCGGCGGGGTCGATCCCCCAGCGGTCGAGGCCGTCGTAGGCCATCGGCAGCAGGCGGCGCAGCACGAGCTCCGCGACCGGGACCTCGCCGACGCCGGGCCAGTAGACGCGCGCCTCGATCCCGTCGCGCGCGCCGGCGTGGAAGTTCTCCTCGGCCGCCGAGAACGACATCTGCGACCAGATCGGCCGGTCCTCGTCGGCGAGCATCCGGACCAGGCCGTAGTAGAAGGCGGCGTTGGCGAGGATGTCGACGACCGTCGGCCCGGACGGCAGGACGCGGTTCTCCACGCGGACGTGCGGGCGGCCGCGGACGACGTCGTAGACCGGCCGGTTCCAGCGGTAGATCGTCCCGTTGTGGAGCTTGAGCTCGCCGAGCTGCGGGATGTCGCCGCGGGCGAGCACCTCGACCGGGTCCTCGCTGTCGCAGACGGGCAGCAGCGCCGGGAAGTAGCGGACGTTCTCCTCGAACAGGTCGAAGATCGACGTGATCCAGCGCTCGCCGAACCAGACGCGCGGGCGCACGCCCTGGGCCTTGAGCTCCTCCGGGCGGGTGTCCGTCGACTGCTCGAAGAGCGCGATGCGCGTCTCGCGCCACAGCTCCTTGCCGAAGAAGAACGGCGAGTTCGCGCCGACCGCGAGCTGCACGCCGGCGATCGCCTGCGCCGCGTTCCAGTGCCGCGAGAAGTCCTCGGGGTCGACGAGCTGGTGCAGCTGCACGCTCGTGCACGCGGCCTCGGGGGCGATCGAGTCCGCGAAGATCGACAGCCGCTCGACGCCGCCGATGTTGATCTCGAGATCCTCGCCGCGAGCGGCGAACACCTGCTGGTTGATGAGCTCGTAGCGCGGGTTCGCGGTCAGGACCTCGGCGTTCAGGAGCTTCTCGGTGACCGTCGGGAGGATCCCGACGATCATCATGTGGTCGCCCTCCTCGCGAGCGCGCTCCTCGGCGTGGTTGAGGCTCTCGCGGATCTGCGCCTCGAACTCCGACAGGACGCCGCCCTCGAGCAGCCGCGGCGCGATGTTGATCTCGACGTTGAACTGCCCGAGCTCGGTGACGAAGTCCGGGTCGGCGATCCGGTCCAGGACCCGGGCGTTCGTGAGCGCGGGATCGCCCGTCTCGTCGGTGAGGTTCAGCTCGATCTCGAGGCCGACCGAGCGGCGGTCGGCGTCGAAGCGCGCCTCCGCGAGCATCCGGGCGAACACGTCGAGGCAGGCCCGCACCTTCTGCCGGTAGCGCTGGCGGTCCTCGCGGCTGAAGACCTTCGCCTCGACCTCCTGGCCCATGGCGGCGCAGTCTGCCAGTCCGCGCGCGATCCCACGCGAAAAAGGTTGCGGAACCCCCTCGCTAGGGTGCGATGAGTGAACGGGGCGATCGGGGTTCCACGGCGGCGGGTCGACGGCGAGGCGAAGGTCCGGGGCGCCACGCGCTACGCGGCGGACCTGCCGATCCCGGGCATCCTGCACGCCCGGCTGGTGCTGTCCAGCGAGGCCCACGCGCGGATCACCGGCATCGACACGGCCGCCGCGGAGGACGTTCCCGGCGTCGTCGCGGTGCTGACGGCGGCCGACCTGCCGGTGTCGCCCGACGCCCCCGGCCGGGCGGGCGAGCCGCTCGCGCGCGAGGAGGTCGTGTTCTCGGGCCAGCCGGTCGCGATGGTCGTGGCCGAGTCCGAGGCCGCGGCGGCCGACGGCGTCGACCGGGTGATCGTCGACTTCGAGCCGCTCGAGGCCGTCCTCGACGTCGAGGCCGCGATGGCGCCGGGCGCCGCGAAGGCCCGCGCGATCTCCGCGGGGCGCGGCGGCGCCGACGTCGGCGGCGCGCACGCCGCGGCCGGCGGGGGCGAGGACGACGCGCCCGAGGAGGACCTCTCCGACAACGTCACCGGCCGCCAGCGCCTCGCGCGCGGCGACGCGGCCGCGGCGCTGGCCGGCGCGGACACGACCGCGTCCGCGCGCCTGCGGACGCCGTGGGTCTACCAGGCCTATCTCGAGCCGCAGTCGGCGACGGCGTGGCGCGACTTCGACGGCACGCTCGTCGTCCAGAGCGCGACGCAGGGCGCGTTCGCCACCCGCCAGGGGCTCGCCGAGCTGCTCGACCTCCCGCTCGACCGCGTGCGCGTCCGCCCCACCCCGCTCGGCGGCGCGTTCGGGGGCAAGCTCATGCTCCCCGAGCCGCTCGCGGCCGCCGCGGCGCTCGCGCTCGACCGCCCGGTCCGCGTGCACTTCACGCGCATGGAGGACTTCGCCGCCGCGAACCCGGCGCCGGCCGAGCTCCTCGACCTCGAGATCGGCGCCTCGCGCGAGGGCACGCTCGCGGCGATCCGCGCGCGCGTCATCTGCGACCGCGGGATGAGCGAGGAGTTCGGCGTCGAGGGGATCTCCTCGATGCTCGCCGCCGGCCCGTACCGCTGGGGCGCGCACGAGCTGCGCGGCTACGGCGTGCTGACGAACCGCGTCGCCTCCGGCGCCTACCGCGGACCCGGGCGCGCCGCCCGCCGCGTTCGCCGTCGAGACGGTGCTCGACGAGCTCGCGGAGAAGCTCGGCCTGGACCCGATCGAGCTGCGGCTGCGCAACGTGATCGTCGAGGGCGACCAGGGCGTCGACGGGACGCCGTTCCCGCCGTTCGGGGCGAAGGAGTGCCTCGAGCGCGTCCGGGCGCATCCGCTGTGGCGCGATCGCGCCGACCTGCCCGACGGCGAGGGCGTCGGCGTGGCGATCGGCTACTGGCCCGGCGGCCTCGAGCCCGCCGCCGCCACGTGCCGCCTGGACGCCGACGGCAAGCTCACGATCATCACCGGCGCCGTCGACATGTCCGGCACCGAGACGACGTTCGGCACGATCGCCGCCGCGGCGTTCGGGGTCGCGGCCGAGGACGTCCGCGTCGTCGCGGGCGACACCGCGAGCACCCCGTTCGCCGGCCTGAGCGGCGGCAGCAAGGTGACCTACACCGTCGGGCGCGCGGTGCAGCGCGCCGCCGACGAGGCGCGCGAGCGCCTGCTCCAGGTCGCGGCGACCGAGCTCGAGATCGCGCCCGAGGACCTCGAGGTCGTCGACGGCGAGGTCCGCCCGGCCGGCGCGCCGAGCCGCGGCGTGGCGATCGCCGACCTCGCCAAGAAGGTGCTCACGTTCGGCAGCCCCTACGCGCCGGTCGAGGGCTACGCGGGTGTCGCGCAGACGAGCCGCGCGCCGTCGGCGGCCGCGCACCTCGCCCACGTGCGCGTCGACCGCGAGACCGGCGCCGTCACGCTGCTGCGCTCGGTCATCGCCCAGGACGTCGGCCGCGTGCTCAACCCGGCGCTCGTCGAGGGCCAGCTGCTCGGCGGCACGGCGCAGGGCATCGGCTGGGCGCTCTACGAGGAGCTCGCCCACGACGAGTTCGGCCAGCTGCGCACCGGCTCGTTCGTCGACTACGCGATCCCGTCGGCGGGCGGGATGCCGCCGGTCGACATCGAGATCGTCGAGGTCCCGGCGCCGGACGGCCCGTTCGGCGCGAAGGGCATCGGCGAGGCGCCGGTGATCGCCGCGGCGGCGGCGGTCGCCAACGGGATCGCGGCCGCGACGGGCGGCCTGCGCCTGCGCGAGCTGCCGATGACCCCGCGGCGGGTCTGGACGGCGCTGAACGACGGCGCCGCCTGAGGCGCAGCTCAGCGCGCGAGCGCCGCGAGGGCAGCGAGCGCGGCCGCCCAGCCGACGACCGCAGCGCCGGTCGCGCCCGTCCGCGCCGGTCCCGGCGCCCGGTCACCGCCGCGCAGCACCGCGCCGATCGCGCCCGCCGACAGGGCGGAGCCGATGGAGCCCGCGGACAGCACGGAGCCGATCGAGCCCGCCGAGCCGAACGATCCGATCGAGCCGGCGGAGCACGCGGAGAAGGCCGACGCGACCGAGCCGACCGAGCCGACGGAGAGCACGGAACCCACCGATCCGATCGAGAGGATGGAATTCCGGCTCGCGAGCGAGAGAATGGAGCCGTGCGCGTCCGTCCGTGAGCTCTTCATCGTCGTGGGATCATGGCGGAATCGCATTCCCTACAAATTTGATCGACTTTATGGGTATTATGCCTCGCGTCCTATGACCTCCCTTCGCTATGACGTCCACCAGCACCTCTGGCCCGAGCCGTTCCTGGCCGCGCTCGAGCGCCGCACCGAGCCGCCGTTCCTGCGCCGGACGCGGGACGGCCTGACGCTCGTGCTCGCCGGCGAGCCCGAGTCGCGGTTCGACCCCGCCCCCCACGACGCCGACCGCCGCCGCGAGGCGCTCGAGGCCGACGGGATCGACCGCGCGCTCGTGTGCCTGTCGTCGCCCCTGGGCATCGAGATGCTTCCGCGCGCGCAGGCGCAGCCGGTCCTCGACGCCTGGCACGACGGCGTGTTCGCGCTCGGGGAGCCGTTCGGGGTCTGGGGCGCGATCGCGCTCGACGGCGCGCGCGCCGCGGACGTGGAGGACCTGCTGGACCGCGGCGCGGTGGGGATCTCGCTGCCCGCCGCGGTGTTCGCGACGGCCGAGGGCGTCGAGCGCGTGCTGCCACTCCTCGCCGCGCTCGAGGCGCGCGGCCGCCCGCTGCTCGTGCACCCGGGCGCGGCCGCCGGCGGCACGCCGGCACTGCCGTGGTGGCCGGCGTCCGTCACGTACGTCGCCGAGCTCCACGCGGCCTGGCACGGCTTCGACGCCTGGGCGCGCCCGCGCCTGGAGGCCCTGCGCGTGCTCTTCGTCGCGCTCGCGGGCGGCGCGCCGATGCACGTCGAGCGCCTCGCCGCGCGCGGTGGCCCCGCGCTCGCGGCCTTCGATCCGCTGACCTTCTACGACACCTCCTCCTACGGCCGCCGGGCGATCGAGGCCATCGGCGGCGTGATCGGCGTCGACCAGCTCGTCCACGGCTCGGACCGTCCGGTCATCGGGCCGCCGTCGGACCATGGCCTCGGCCCCGCGGGCGACCACGCCCTCACGACCGCCAACCCCGAGCGGCTGCTCACGGGCGACCGCGCGCCCGCGGTCGAGGTGCCGGCGTGATCGAGCGGCCGCGGGAGCGCGACCTCGACCGCCCCGAGCTCGAGGATCTCGTCGCGCGCCTCGCGCGGCGGCCCGACCTCTGGGGCCGGCTCGTCCGCCACGACCCCGGCGAGCGCGTCTACGAGGAGCTCGTCCGCGACAACCACCTCGCGGTCTGGCTCATCTGCTGGATGGAGGACCACGACACCGGCTTCCACGACCACGACCGGTCGGCGGGCGCCGTCGCGGTCGTCGACGGCGCGGTCATCGAGGATCGTCTGCTGCTCGGCCGCCCGCCGTCGTCGCGGACGTTCGGCGCGGGCAGCGCGTTCAGCTTCGCCGCGTCGGACATCCACCGGGTGCGCCACGGCGGCGCCGGCCCGGCGGTGACGATCCACGCGTACTCGCCGCCGCTGTGGCGGATGGGCGCCTACGCGATCGAGCCCGGCGGTGAGCTGCGCCGCCACTCGATCTCCTACGCCGAGGAGCTGCGCCCGCTCGCGACGTCCGCCGCCTGAGCGCTCACCGCCTCAGGCCGGCACGGTGCGCATCGCGTCGGCCCGCAGGCGGACGATCTGCGTGAGCGACAGCGCGGTGAAGGCGAGCATCGGCAGGAGCGCGTGCTGGAAGTCGACCGCGGTCCGCCCGCCGTGGCCGAGCACGATCCCGGCGGCGAGGATCGCGACCGAGCCGGCGAAGAACCCGCCGCAGTTGACCAGCCCCGTCGCGCTGCCCGCGACGTGCGCGGGGTTGCCGGCGCGCGCCAGCATGAACGCGACGACCGAGACCGCGCTGCCCACGCCGCTCACCGCGAGCGCGGCCAGGATCAGCGCGTGCGGCGGCGTCCCGCCCGGCCAGGCGAGCACGGCGGCCCAGGTCACGACGAGCAGCGTGCCGGTCACGAGCGCCATGCGCAGCTGCATCGCCGGGCCGCGGCTGCCGAGCCGGCCGACGAACGGCGCCGAGGCGGCGAGCGCCGCGACGGAGAACGCCAGCCACGACGCGGCCGCGCCGCGCGAGACGCCCTGCGTCTCGACGAGCCACGGATAGCCCCACAGCGCGGTCATCGTCACGAACGGCGTCATGAGCCCGAAGTGCGCCCAGAAGCCCAGGCGGGTGCGCTCCTGGCGCCAGGCGGTCCCGAGCGTCGCGAGGACGCGGTCGTGATCCGGCGCCTCGGACGGCGTCGCGATCGTCGCGGCGGGCGCGTCGCGGACGACGCGCAGCGCGCCCGCGGCGAGCAGCGCGGTCACCGCGGCGGCGCCGGTGAACGTCGCCGTCCACCCGAGGCCGTCGAGCGCGAGGTGCGCGGGGACGGTCGTCAGCAGCTGACCGAGCGCGCCGAGCAGGCTCGTGAGCGCCGTGAGCAGCGCCGCGCGGCTCGGCTCGAACCAGGTGTGCGCGACGCGCAGGACGTTGACGAACACGCACGCGTCGCCGAGGCCGATGAGCGCGCGGCCCACGAGCCCGGCCGGGAGCGTGCCGCTCAGCGCGAAGACGGCCTCGCCGACCGCGATCGCCGCCATGCCGGCCGCGAGCGAGCGCCGCGGGCCGATGCGGTCGGCGGCGAGGCCGACGGGCACCTGCATCGCGAGGTAGACGCCGAGCTGGACGGCCGTGAACGCCGACAGCGCGCCCGCGCCGACGTGGTAGCGCCGCTCGGCCTCGAAGGCCGCGACGCCGAGGACCATCCGGTGGAACACCGCGACGAAGTACAGGCCCGCGGCGAAGCCCCAGACGGTCCACCCCGAACGTGATCGCGCCCGCGGAGTGCGCGGGCGCGATCGGGGAGGAGAGTGCTTGAGTACAACTTGCACGCAAGCTGCACACTAGCATGCAGCACATGCCGATCGCGGGTACACCTCCGTTCATGCACGCGCCTGAGACCGACGCCGCGCCGCTGCCCGCACCGCCCCCGGCGCCCGGCGCCGGCTCGGCCGCCGCGCGCGTCTACGCCCACGTCAAGGAGCGCCTGCTCGACGGGACGTTCGCCGGCGGCGCGCTGCTGAGCGAGAACGAGCTGTCCCAGCAGCTCGGGCTCAGCCGGACGCCCGTGCGCCAGGCCTTCGTCCAGCTCGAGGCCGAGGGGCTGCTCGAGCTCTACCCCAAGCGCGGGGCGCTCGTCGTGCCGGTCGCGGCGTCCGAGATCGAGGACGTGTTCGAGGCGCGGCTGCTCGTCGAGGAGCACTGCGCCCGCCGCGCGGCCAACGCCGGGGCCCGCCTCGTCGCCGAGCTCGAGCCGATCATCGCCGAGCAGGAGGAGGCCGTCGCGCAGGGCGCGACCGCGATGGGGGCGTTCGCCCGCGCCGACCGCCACTTCCATCGGGCGATCGTCGACGCGGCCGGCAACGCGATCCTCACCCGTCTCTACGACGCGTTGCGCGACCGCCAGCAGCGCATCTCGGCGGTCTCGCTCGCCCGCAACCCGGGCGACGCGTCGCGGTTCGTCACCGAGCACCGCGGGATCATGGAGGCGCTCGGGCGCGGCGACGCCGACGCCGCCGCCGAGCGCGCCAGCGCGCACCTGCGAGCCGCCCGCGACGTCGCGCGCGGGATCCGCGACGCGTAGCGGCCGATGGCGCTCACCGACGAGGAACGCGGACGCGCCGACCTCCTGCGCGCGGCCGTGCGCCGCGGCGACTGGACCGGCCCGACCGCCGGCCTCGCGCCCGGTCACGCCCAGGCCAACCTCGTCGTCCTGCCCGAGGCCGACGCCCTGGACTTCCTGCGCTTCTGCGTGCACAACCCGCAGCCGTGCCCGGTCCTCGAGGTCACCGGCCCGGGCGAGGTCGAGCCGGTCCACACCGCGCCGGGCGCGGACCTGCGGACCGACGTCCCGGGCTATCGCGTCTACCGCGACGGCGAGCTGGCCGAGGAGACGGCCGACGTCACGGCCCACTGGCGCGAGGACCTCGTGGCGTTCCTGCTCGGCTGCTCGTTCACCTTCGAGCGCGCGCTGCTCGCCGAGGGCCTGCCCGTCCGCCACGTCGAGCAGGGCGTCAACGTCCCGATGTACCGGACCGCGATCGCCTGCCGCCCGGCCGGGCGCTTCGCCGGGCCGCTCGTCGTCTCGATGCGCCCGATGCGCGCCGAGCAGGCGATTCGCGCGACCCAGGTCACGGCGCGCTTCGTCCGCGCCCACGGCGCGCCCGTCCACGTCGGCGACCCGGCCGCGATCGGCATCGAGGACATCGGACGGCCGGACTACGGCGACGCGGTCGAGATCCGCGACGACGAGCAGCCCGTCTTCTGGGCCTGCGGCGTGACGCCGCAGGCGGTCGCGACCGAGAGCCGCCCGGAGCTCATGATCACCCACGCGCCCGGGCACATGTTCGTGACCGACGAGACCGAGGCCCGCCAGACCGCGGGCTGACGGCTACCCGCCGGCCGCCACCACCGCCAGCCGCCGCACCGCGCTCGCGATCGCCGCGCGCTGGCCGTCGAGCCGGTGGGCCTCGGCCTCCGGGATGTCGACGTCGACGCTGATGCACGTCCCGGCGCCGGCGGGCTCGAGGCGCCAGGCGAAGCGCAGGTCGGAGACCAGGCACGACACGCTGACCGTGCGGTCCTCGCGCGAGGTCTCGAGCATCTGCGGCATCGGGAAGTCGGGCCAGCCCTCGGGGGTACATCGTGAACGGCGTGCGGCCGCCGTCGCCCGCCCCGGGCGTGACCGTGCCGATCCCGGTCCACCACTCGGGGAAGCGGCTCGGGTCGTACAACACCTTCCAGACCTCCTCGGGCGGCGCGGCGGACGTGGCGCTGTCGGAGAACGTCGGCATCGTCACGCGCGCGCGGCGGTCAGGGTGCCGAGGTCGGCGAGCGCGCGCTCGAGCTCGCGCGCGGGCTCGACGAGCCCCGCGGCCGGCGGCCGCCCGAGGTCGGCGAGCACGGCGGTGTAGGCGTCGCCCTCGGCCCCGCGCGCGAGCCGCCGCCGCCACCCGGCCGCCGCCTCCTCGAGCCGCTGGGCCGCGAGCACGTGGTCGCCGCGGCCGGCCGCGACGAGCCCCTGCAGGCGGGTCAGGCGCGGGACGAGCGTGTCGGGGAAGTCGCTCGGCCCGACGGGCTCGAGCGCCGTCGCGCGCAGCTCGCCCTCGGCCTCGTCGAGGCGGCCGAGGGCGCACGAGCGCCTCGGCCCGGGCGAGACGGGCGAGCGGGCGGCTGACCGGCGCGCCGGCGTCGAGCGCGGTCGCCGAGCAGCGCCGCGGCGGTCTCGTGGATCGCCGGCGGCGAGCGCGACCATCCCGCGGTCGTGCGCGGCGGTCGCCTCGAGCGTGGCCGTCCCGAGGCGCTCGGCGAGGACGCCCTCGGCGTCGGCCGCCGCCACGGCCTCCGCGAAGCGGCCCAGACGGACGAGGACGAACGCCCGCGCGGCGAGGTACTGGAACTCGATCGTCCCGAGGCCGTGGCCCGCGACGGCGCGGGTCCCGCGGTCGACGAACTCGAGCGCGGCGTCGAAGTCGCCCGCGCACGCGGCCGCGCAGGCGGCGTTGACCCACGCGCCGTAGGAGAGGTCCGGGCGGCGGGCGCGCTCGGCCGCCTCGCCCGCGGCGACCGACGGCGCGTAGGCGTCGGCGAACCGCGCGCGGCGGATGAGCGCGAGCGCGCGGGCGTGCTCGACCGCGTGCTGCAGCAGGTCGCCGCCATCGCCGGCGAGGGCCGCGGCGGCGTCGAGCAGCCGCTCGGCCGCGGCCGCGTCGCCCGCGACCGCCTCGGCCCAGGCACAGGCGGCGAGCGCCTCGGCGCGCAACGCGTCCGGCGCCGTCGCCGGCGGCGTCGAGGACCGCCAGGGCGCGGCGCGCGGCCGTCAGCACCCGGCGCGGCTCGCAGACGGGCCCGCGGGCGGCCGCGGCGCGGCGCAGCCACGCCCGGGCCAGCGCGGCGGGGTCGTCGCGGCGCTCGAGCACGGCCGCGGCGCGGTCGAAGGCCGCCTCGGCCTCCGGGCCGCGACCGCGCCAGGCCTCGACCTCGGCCAGGTCGGCGAGGACCCCGGCGTCGTCGGGCGCCAGCGTCGCCGCCTCGGTCAGGAACGCGGCCGCCTCGTCGAGCGCGCCGACGCCCCACGCGTGGCCGGCGGCGCGGCGCAGCGCGGCGACCGCGTCCGCGTCGCGGCCCGCCCGGCGCAGGTGGTGCGCGACCTCGGCCGAGCGCCGCGCGTCGCCGCCACCGGCGAGCGCGTCGGCCAGCCGTTCGTGCAGCCAGGCGCGATGGGGCTCGGGCAGGTCGGCGTAGGCGGCCTCGCGCAGGAGCGCGTGGCGGTAGCCGAGGCGGCCGCCGTCCACGACGAGGACGCCGGTGCGCACGCCGGCGGTCGCCGCCCGCGCCGGGTCGGCGACGGGCAGGCGCGCGAGCTCGTCCCGGGCCAGGCCGCGGCCCGCGGCGGCGGCGCACTCGGCCAGCAGCCGCGGCTCGGGCGCGAGCGCGGCGAGCGCGGCCCGCACCGCGCCGCGCAGGCTCGCGGGCGGCTCGCGCTCGCCGCGGCGCCAGGGCGCGGGCCGACTCGACCGCGAGGAGCGCGTTGCCCTCGGCGGCGCCCACGACGCGGGCCACGTCGTCGGCGCCGAGCGGCGCGACGCTCCGCGCGAGCCCGGCGACGGCGGCCGGGGCGAGCGGCTCGAGGGCGAGCGGGCCGACGAGGACCCCGCGGGCGCGGAGCGCCTGCTCGAGCGCGTCGACCTCCGGGCGCGGCGGCAGCGGGCGGCGGGTGAGGAGGACGAGCACGGGCAGCCGGCTCGCGCGCCGTCCGGCGTAGGCGAGCAGCTCGAGCGTCGCCGTGTCGGCGAGGTGGACGTCCTCGAACGCGAGCGCGAGCGGCCGGTCCCGCGCGGCCCACTCGAGCAGCTCGACCGCCGCCTCGTGCAGGCGCACGCGCTCGAGGTCGGGCGCCGCGGCGAAGCGCTCGACGGGCTGGCCGCCGAGCCGGAGCGCGAGGTCGGGAACGAGCGGCGCGAGGTTCGCCGGCCATGCGGCGGCGGCGGGCGGCGGGGCGAGCTCGCGGCCGAGGTCGGCGAGGAGCTCGGCCCACGGCGCGAGCGGCGCGCCGCCGCGGGCGTCGGGCGAGCCGCCGAGGTCGACCGCGGCGCAGGCGGCGGTCAGCGCCCCGTCGCGGCGGGCACGGTCGAGCAGCTCGAGGACGAGGCGCGTCTTGCCCATGCCCGCCTCGGCGACGACCGCGACCACCGCGCCCCGGCCCGCGCGGGCGGCGTCCCACGCGGCGGCGAGCTCCGCGAGCTCGCGGTCGCGCCCGACGAGCGGCAGCCCCGCCGGTCCGTCGGGCCGCGAGGCCCCGGCCGGCGCGGCCGCGGGGAGCGCCGCGCCGGCCGCGGGCGCGCGGAGGTCGTCGGCCGCGCGCCGCGTCTCGGGCGCGGGTGCGACCCGCAGCTCGCGGCGCAGGCGCTCGCACAGCCGGTCGTACACGCCGACCGCCGCGGCGCGCTCGCCGGCGGCCGCGAGGCGGCGCATCAGCCGGCGGTGGGCCGATTCGTCGAAGCGGTCGAGCGTCGTCTGCCGGCGCGTCCACGCGAGGGCTGCGGCCGTGTCGCCCGCGTCCTCGGCGGCGCCCGCGAGCCGCTCGAGGACGCCGACCAGGGCCTCGCGGTGCGCGGCGCGCGCCTCGACCGCCCAGTCGTCGTCGAGCTCGGGCAAGAGCTCCCCGCCGCACACCGCGACGGCCTCCTCGAGCCGCCCCGCCGCCGCCAGGTCGGCGAAGGCGCGGGCGTCGACCCAGACCGCGTCCGGACCGGCGAAGCCGACTTGTCCGCCGTCCGCCACCAGCGCGTCGGCGGCGGGGCCGAGCGCTCGGCGCACCGTCCACACCGCGGTGCGCAGGCTCCCGCGTGCGCTCGCGTCGAGCACGTCGGGCCAGAACCGCGCCGCGAGGTCCGTCCGCGAATGCGGCCCGGGATGCAGCGCGAGCCACGCCAGGAGCGACCGCGCCCGGCGCCCGGCGGGCGCCTCGATCGCGGCGCCGTCGGCCTCGACGCGCAGCGGCCCGAGCACGTGGACCCGGAGCATGGCCCGACCCTCGCGCTCCCCGGGCGCCGCGTCAAGGCCGCGGCGCCCGGTCCGGGCGGCGTTGACGGGCGCTTGACGGTGGCGTGACGGCCGGGCGGGAGGCTCGCCTCGCACACCGACGAGGAGGAGCATCCCGTGACCACGACACCCGACACCGGCGGCGGCTACGACATCGAGGGCACGCTGCTCGAGGCCTGCGACTGCGGCGTGCTGTGCCCGTGTTGGATCGGCGAGGACCCCGACAACGGCGACTGCCACTCGTTCATCGCCTACCACTTCGACCGCGGCACGATCCGCGGCGTCGACGTCGCCGGGCTGAACTTCGTCCGGATCTGCCACATCCCCGGCAACGTCCTCGTCGCCGGCAGCTGGCAGACGATCGACATCGTCGACGAGCGCGCCGACGACGCCCAGGCGGGCGCGATCCTCGACGCGTACGGCGGCCGTCTCGGCGGCCCGCTCGCCGACCTCGCGGGGCTCATCGGGCGCACGCTCGAGACCTGGCGGGCGCCGATCGTGCACGAGGTCCGCGACGGGCGCGGGACGCTGCGCGTCGACGGCGCGCTCGAGGCCGACATGCACCCGTACACCGGGCCCGACGGCCGGGTCACGACGCTGCGCGACTCCGTCTTCTCGACCGTCCCGGGCTCGCCCGCCTACGTCGCGGTCGCCGACCGCCACGAGGTCCATCTGCCCGAGCACGGCTTCGAGTGGTCGCTCGCGGGGCGCAACGCGATCCAGTCCGACTACCGGATCGTCCACGCGGGATGAGCGCCGCCGCCCTGCCCGCCCGCGCCCCGCGCGGGCGACTCCCGCGGCCGGTGACGGCGGCCGTCGCGCTCGCGTGGGCGCTCGCCGTCGCGGCCGGCGCGAGCGGCCAGGGCCGGCTCCTGCACCACGACGCGCTGCTCGGCGGCGCGCTGCCCTACCCGGTCGCGCTCGGGCTGTTCGTCGCGTCGTGGCAGGTGATGGTCCTCGCGATGATGCTGCCCGGCAGCCTGCCGCTCGTGCGCCTGTTCGCCGCGGCGTCGGCCGGTCAGCCGCGGCCGGGGCGCGCGATGGCGGCGTTCCTCGCGGGCTACGCGCTCGTCTGGACCGCGTTCGGCTTCCTGTTCCTGAGCGGCGACGCGTTCGTCCACGCCGCCGTCGGCGCCAGCCCGTGGCTGCGCGAGCACACCGCGCTCATCGGCGCGGGCGTGCTCCTGACCGCGGGCGGCTTCCAGTTCAGCGCGCTGAAGGACCGGTGCCTGGCCGAGTGCCGGCATCCCGCGGCGTTCCTCGTGCGCCACTACCGGCGCGGCCCGAACGCGGCGTTCGCGCTCGGGCGCCGTCACGGCCTGTTCTGCGCCGGCTGCTGCTGGGCGCTGATGCTCGTGATGTTCGCCGCGGGGGCGACCGACCTCGTGTGGATGGCCGCCCTGACCACCCTGATGCTCGTCGAGCGAGCGGCGCCCGCCGGGGCCCGCGCCGTCCCCGTCGCGGGGCTCGTGCTGCTCGCGGCCGGCGCGCTCGTGCTCGCCGATCCCTCCTGGCTGCCGCCGGTCCTCGGCGGCACCTGACCCTGACCTGCAGGACCACCCGACCTGAGGAGGCCACCATGGCCACGTCCACCGCCACCACCTTCGACCTCACCGCGCTGCGCCGCGCGATCGAGGCCCGCGACGCCGCCGGGCAGATCGCGCTCTACGACGAGGACGCCGAGGTCCGCCTCGTCGACCGCATCGCCACCCCCGGCCATCCGCGCGTCCTGCGCGGCCGCGAGGAGATCGCGGCCTGGATCGAGGACGTCTGCGCGCGGGAGATGAGCCATCGCGTCGGGCGCGAGGTCACCGGCGAGGGCCGCGCGTCGTTCGCGGAGGCCTGCCGCTACCCCGACGGCACGAACGTGCTGTGCCTGACGGTGCTCGACGTCGCCGGCGGGCTCATCGTGCGCCAGCTCGCGATCCAGGCCTGGGACGAATAGCCCGGCTCAGCGCAGCGGCAGCTCCGCCCGGATGCGGGTCCCCGCCCCGGGCGGGCTGTCGATGCGCAGATGGCCGCCGAGCGCCTCGACGCGGTCGCCGAGGCCGCGCAGGCCGGTGCCGCCGTCCGGGTTCGCGCCGCCGCTGCCGTCGTCGGCGATCTCGGCGGCGAGCCCGTCGTCGGTGCGCTGCACGGTCACGCTCACGCCGGTGGGCTCGGCGTACTTCGCGGCGTTCGTGAGCGCCTCGGACACGAGGTAGTAGACGGCGACCTCGACCGGCTGGGCGAACCGCTCGTCGACGACGTCGAGCCCGACCGGGAACGGCGCGCGGCTCGACAGCGCGGCGAGCGCCGCCTTGAGGCCGCGGTCGGTCAGCAGCGCCGGGTGGATCCCGCGCGCGAGCTCGCGCAGCTGCTCGAGGCCCTGGGCGAGCTGCTCGCCCGCCTCGTCGAGGATCTCGGCCGCGGCCGTCGGGTCCTTGTCCACCCGCGCCCGGGCCAGGCGCATCTGCAGGGAGACCGCGACGAGACGCTGCTGGGCGCCGTCGTGCAGGTCGCGCTCGAGGCGGCGGCGGGCGGCGTCGCCGGCCTCGACGATCCGGGTGCGCGACGCGGCCAGCTCGCGGCGCGCTTCGGCGCCGGCGAGGGCGAGGGCGACGAGCTCGGCGAAGCTCTCGAGGCGCTGCTCGGCGTTCGAGGCGAGCGGCTCGTCACGCTGCGTCGCGGCCACGAGCAGGCCCCAGACGCGACCGGCGACGACGACCGGCGCGGCGACGACCGAGCGGTACTGGCCCTCGCGGGCGCGGCGCGCGATCTCGCCCGTCAGGCCGGCGTAGGAGTCCAGCCGCCCGGTCTTGCCGCTGCGCGGCACGGTGCTCGAGAGCGTGTCGCCCTCGACCGGCAGCGTCGTCCCGAGGGCGAAGGCGGGCGTCGCGAGCTCGGTGTAGTGGCCGACGACGGTCGCCGACACGTGGTTCTCGTCGTAGCTCAGCAGGAGGCCGGACTCGGCGCCGAGGAGGCGGCTGGCCTCCTCGGTCACGAGCAGGAAGACGTCCTTGGCCGGCGGCTCGCGGGCGACGAGCGTCGCGACGCGGCGCAGCGCGGCCTGCTCGGCGGCCAGGCGCGAGAGGTCCTCGAGGCGGTCGCGCAACTCGGCCTGGAGCGCCCACAGCTCGCTCGCCGCCGACTCGCGCTCGGTGATGTCGAGCCCGCTCGTGACGACGTAGCGCACGGCGCCCTGCTCGTCGCGCAGCGGCCGGTTGGCCCAGGCGATGACGCGGCGGTAGCCGTCGCGCGTGACCCACTGGCCCTGCTGCGGGTTCGGCGCGCCGGTGGCGACCATGCCGCGGATCATCGCGTCGAACGCGGCGTGGTCCTCGGGCGGGATGACGGTCTCGCGCGCGTCGCGGCCGACGACCTCCTCGCTCGTCCACCCCGTCACCCGCTCGCACGCCGGGTTGAAGCGCACGATGCGCCCCTCACGGTCGAGGATGCACACGAGCGTCTGCGTGGTGTCGACGAGCGCGGCGCCGACCTCGTGGTCGACTGCCCGCCGCGCGTTGTCCGCTGCGTCGTCGTTGTCGATGGCGCCTCGCGCGCCGGGCCCAACCCCCATCGGCGCGCGCCTTTCCCGGTTCGAGGTACGTGCCTTGTGGCTGACGCTACCAGAGGGCTCCGCGGGTTCTGTGCCGTTAACGCGACCGGGCGAGCCCTTGGCTCGCCCGTTGCCGGCCGGTCATAGATCACCGCTGTACTTCTAACGTCCCAGGACTTGTGAGTGTCATGCCTGGGTGGCGTCGACACTCCCGACCACCGGGACGGGCCGCCGGCCCGAAGGCCGGCGCGTGGCCCGGTTGAGTGCCCGAGGGCTCTCTGGTCGAGTAGGCGATCCGCCGGACGACAAAGCCTAGCGAGAAGACGCCGGACGCCCGGACCGATGTCCGGGCGCCCACACTTCTCGCGGCGGATGTCGCCGTGCGCGGCTACTGCATGTGCCAGCGCATGCGCCAGCCCTTGAGGACCGACACGTTCTCGATCTTGTTCCGAAGCTTGATGAGCTTGGCCATGGTGTACCTCGTTTCGCGGCGCGCCTGGTCCGGCCGCGCCGATCGGATTTCGTTTCGCATGACGGCGGCCCGTGGGCCCGGTGGGGGCCTGCGGCAGCGCCGTGGTGGTCGGTCGTCGCGCGGTCCGTGTCTCGGCCCGGTTCGCGTCCCGGTTTGCCCGCCGGACGGCCTGGGCCCGAACCGCGTACGACCTCTCCATCATGGTATCGCCGCGAACCCCGCCGGCCTGCGTGACGGTGGTCACAGATCAGCTGTCAGATTGCGCGGGCCGGGCGCGACCCACCTTCGGATGGCTGACGAACCCGAACATCTGCTGCTGCGCCGCTACCACGCCGCGCGAGCGCAGGGCAACGACCCGGAGGCGGCGCGCGTGTGGGAGCGCCTCACCCTCCGCAACTTCGACCGCATCACGGGCCTGTGCGCGACGTTCCGCTTCGCCGGCGGCACCGGCCTGCCGGCGCACGAGACGGGCAGCGCCGCGACCGAGGCCTACCTGCGCGCGATCGCGATGGGCGCCGGCTTCGACGGTCGCGAGATCGGCCAGTACCGCGCGGCGCTCGTCCGCGTCGTCTGGAACACCTGCCACGACTACGGCCGCAGGGAACTGCGCCACGAGCGGCGCTCGCGCAGCCTCGACACGACGTGGGACGACGGGGGCGAGGGCGGCCCCTACGACGCGGCGCTCGCCCGCTACGACGAGCACCTGCGCGCCGCGGCCGAGGAGGCCCGGGAGGCCGAGGCCGGCCGCGAGGAGGCCGAGCGCCTCGCGCGGTGGGGCATCGCCCAGGTGCGCAACGACAACTACCGCACCGTCCTCGAGCTCACGTGGCTGCAGAAGCTCGACGCCGAGACCATCGCCGCGCGCCTCGGCATCTCCGTCGACAACGTCTACCAGCGCCGCCGCCGCGGCCTGATCGAACTGGAGAAGATCCTCCGTGCCCCCCGAGACTGACCGCATCCTCAGCGACTTCGTGGACGCCTGGAACGCCGGGCGCCGGCCGGACGTCGACACCTACCTCGCGCGTGCGCCCGACGCCGAGCGCGCGGCCCTGGCGGGCGAGATCGCGACGTTCCTCGCGTTCGCCCCGACCCCCGACTACGACGACGCGGCGCTCGCGGCGATCCGGGCCGAGCCCGCGGTGGCCGCCGCCGCGGCCGCGCTCGAGACACCCGGCGGCCTGTGGCCGCAGCTGCTCCCGCGCCTGCGCGAGCGGGCCGCCCTCTCGACCGGCGAGCTCGCGGCCCGGCTCGTGGCCGCGCTCGGCCTCGGCGCCGACCGCGAGCGCAAGACCCGCGGCTACCTCGAGCAGCTCGAGGCGGGGGCGCTCGAGCCCCGCGGCCTGTCGGCCCGGCTGCTCGACGGCCTCGCGCGCGTGCTCGAGGTCCCGCGCAGTGCGCTCGAGGGCGCGAGCGCGCTGGCCGCGCCGCCCGCGCCCGCGCTCTTCCGGGCCGAGGGCGCGGCGGCCGAGGCGCTGCGGGCCGACCTCGACGTCATCGCCGACGCGCTCGCCGCGCCGGCCGGGGGCGAGTGGGACGACGTCGACGAGCTGTTCCGCGGGGGCGCGCGCTGAGGCCAGTGCTGCTCACGCCGACGGCACGAGCCCGGCCAGGCCGAGGTCGGCGAGCGCGCGGCGGAACTCCGGCTCCCGGCGCCCGGCCCGGGCCGCGCCCTGGGCGACCGTCAGCTCGCCCGTGAGCACCGCGCCGAGCACGCTGCCGCGCAGCGCCGGCGGGAGCCGAGGGCGGTTCGCCGCGGCCTGGGCGAGGCCGTCGGCGAGGTCGTCGAGGCCGAGCAGCCCGGCGAGCCCGAGGTGCAGGTTCTCCTCCTCGATCTCGCGATCGAGGCGCGCGATCCGCTCGGGGTCGACGAGCACCCCGCACGTCTCGAGGCGCACGCGGGCCATCTTCGCGCTGACGCCGTAGGCACACGCCAGGCGCACGACGTCGTCGAGGTGCAGCGCGCGCCCGTCCGCCCACCGCTCGGCCGCCGGCCGCGGGATCAGGAACTCCGCCGCGAAGTAGTTGGCCGCGACCTCCGACGGGTCCTTCGCCCCGGCCGACACGTCCACGACGCGGTCGATGACGCTCGCGTGCCCGAGGCGGCGGTGGCCGAACTCGTGCGCGAGCGTGAAGCGCTGGCGAACCGGCGCCTGGGCGCCGTTGACGAACAGCAGGACGAGGTCGGGCGGGCGCTGCAGGCACGCTCCGGCGATGTCGTCGCCGAGGTCGAGCACGACGACGTGGGCGCCGCCGGGCCCCTCGATCGCGGCGAGCAGGTCGGGCAGCGGCCCCTCGAGGCCGAAGCCCAGGTCGACCCGCGCGTCGCGGGCCGCCTGCATCGCCGCCTCGCCGAGGGCGCTGGCCACCCGGCGGTCCTACGCGGTCCAGCCCTCGAACTCGTCCTCCTCGCCGAGGTAGACGCGCGCATCCGAGGGGCGGATCCGCGAGCGCTCGAGCACGTCCTTGGCGACCTGGTCGATGACGGCGCGCTCGGCGTCGGTGCGCCGCTGCTGCCAGTCGGTCTGCTCGACCAGGAGCTGGGAGAGCGCCACCTGGATCGTCGGCGGCGAGCCGGCCACCGCGATGGTCATGGTCACGAGACCCACGAGGCCGCCGCCGACGATGAACTCCCACGGCAGCTCCGACGCGATCTCGACGTGGCGCCAGTCCATGTGGATGCGCCGGACGAGCGGCTCCTGCGCCGGCTTCGGCGCGGGGACCTCGGCCGGCCCGTCGCCCCCGGCGGCGGCGCCGAGCCACTGGGGGTCGGAGACCGCGCGCGACGCGCGGAAGAGGGCATCGACCTGGTCGAACACGCTCGCGGCGTCGCGGGTGACGAAGCCGTCCTGCGGGTCCGGGTACGCGATGCTGAAGAAGACCGCCCGCGCGCCGGCGGCGACGTTCTCTGCGCTGGCCATGTCGGCGATCATGCCACCGCCCGCTCGCGCGCGCGGTCAGAGGTCGACGACGGCGAGGTCCGCGCGGCGCGCGCGGAGCGCCTCGGTGATCACGCGGCGGTGGCAGCCGGCGGGCTCGGCCTCGAGGCAGAGCAGGGCCGTGGGCGGCCCCGCGTCGAGCTCCGCGGCGAGCTCGTCGAGCGCCTCCGGCGTCTCGGCGTCGACGTGGGCGCGGTACAGCGTGGCGCCCTCGTCGCTGCGCCCGTTCTTGAAGTACCAGCGGATGTCGGGCGGCGTGCCGAGCTCGCGGCGGTGCTCGTAGGCGATCCCGTGCGCGGCCAGGAGCTCGCCGAGGCGGGTCTTCGACATCCCGGGCCGGCGCGACTGGGGCCGGTAGCGCACGTCAAGCACGCGCCGGACGCCGGCCGCCTCGAGCTCCGCGACGAGCGCCGGCGGCAGGAGCTTCTCGTAGCCGACGGTCCAGATCGTGGGCACGCCGTAACGATACGGCGGCGTCATGGGACCATTGCCCTCATGGCGAAGGTCGTATCGGTCAACGTCGGGCGCCCGCAGACGATCGCGGTGCGCCGCAGCGGCGCGCCCGTCCAGAGCGCGATCGGCAAGCAGCCGGTCGAAGGCCGCGTGCGGGTCGCGGGCGTCAACCTCGCCGGCGACGACCAGGCCGACCGCACCGTCCACGGCGGCCCGGACAAGGCCGTCTACGCCTACGCGACCGAGGACACCGCGTGGTGGGCCGCCCGGCTCGAGCGCCCGCTCGAACCCGGGATGTTCGGCGAGAACCTCACCGTCGAGGGCGTCGACGTGTCCGGCGCGGTGATCGGCGAGCGCTGGCGGATCGGCTCGGTCGAGCTCGAGGTGTGCCAGCCGCGGCTGCCGTGCTTCAAGCTCGGCGTCCGCTTCGGCAATCCGAACATGGTCCAGGCCTTCGCCCTGGCCCGGAAGCCCGGCGCGTACCTGCGGATCCTCCGCGAGGGCGAGCTCGGGGCGGGCGACGCGGTCGAGATCGAGGACCGGCCCGACCACGGGATCACGGTCGCATTGGTCTCCTGGGCCGTGCTCGGCGACCCGTCGCTGCGCGAGCGGGCGCTGACCGCGCCGCAGCTCGCGGACGAGGCCGCCGGGATGCTGCGCAGGCGCGTCGTGGCTTGAGGTTGCCGCGGGGCGGCGCGGCGCTCAGCGCGCGCCGGGGCCGCCGACGTGCGTGCCGCCGTGGCTGTCGCGGCGGGAGAGCTTGTGCAGCTCGGTCGGCGAGTCGCCGTGCAGGATCCAGCCGTCCTCGACGCGCGAGACGAGCCCGCGGTTCGTCATCTCGGTCAGCGTCGTCGACACGGACGGGCGGCGTCCGAGGACCATGCCGGCGAGCAGGCTGTGGGTCAGGCGGATCGGCACGTGCATGCCGTCGTCGACCGGCCGGCCCCAGCGGTCGGCCAGGTGCCAGAGGAGCGCGAGCAGCCGCAGCTCGAGCAGCGGCAGCTGGGCGATCGCCATGTGGAGGTCGAGCTCGCGGGCGCGGTTGAGCGCGCGGCCGAGCAGCTCGTCGACGACCTCGGGCCAGCGGCCGACGATGCCGGCGAAGCGCTTGTCGAGGACGGCGACGCGGGCCGGCTCGAGGACCTGCCAGCTCACCTGGACCGGGCCGAGCCGGTTGCTGGCCTCGGTCTGCCACGGGCGCAGCAGGTCGCCGCGGCCGAGAAGCTCGGGGTAGGCGATCCGGCCGAGGCTGACGTTGCGCGTCAGGACGCCGTCCAGCACGAGGAAGCCCATGAGGCCCGGCTCGCGGTCGGCGCTCCCGGGCCAGGGCCCGCGCGGCAGCGTGAGGACGCGCACGACGAGCCAGCCGCGGACCTGCTCGCGCAGGGCCGGCGTCAGGTCGCCGGCGAGCCCGGGATCGAGGTCGAGGAGCGGGGCGACGACGACATCTGTCGCAGCGTCCTCCGGGACGGCATCGGCAGGCACGGGTTCGAGATGAGGCGTAGACATGGCAGGCAGTGCGGACGGGGCGAACCCGGGGCGTCCCGGGCTCGGTTTGCACAGGTTGGCGATCTGGGGCACCGGCGCTCAGAGAATTGATCGCCATCATTGCTGCGGCTTCCTGCACCATCCGGTGCGCCCGGAACGTACGTGCTGCGGCGGGTCGGCAGCGACCGGTTCGGCGACAGACGATCTGTCAGCCCGGTGACGCGCCAGATTCACGGTTCGCGCATCCGGTGTACGCGGTCGCCTCATGCGCCGCGGGCGCCGGCCGTCCACCATCCCTCTCCGACCCGATCGACCGGCGACGCCCCGCGGCGCCACCGGTCGCGTCGCCGGCGGCGCGCGTCTCGCGTGGCGCGGAGCGGCGGTTTCATCGGGATCCACCGGTCCGACGGCCGCCCCGGACGGGGCGGACGGAGCGCCGGCGCGCCTTCGGACAACGGGAGTGCAGGCCCGGCGACCGGAGGATTGATCCGGCGGGGTCGCGGTCGAGCCAGGACCGCGACCCTGCCGGCGTCGCCTCCGCCGGATGATCTTCGGTGGATGTCACCCGGATGACACCGCCGGTGCGCGTTCGTGCACGGCTCCGCGGCTCCCGGCAGCCCCGCATCTAGTCCAGGGACGAATCCCCGACGGCGTACAGGCCCCACGGCAGCGGCTCGCCGACCTCCCACTCGCCCGTGTGCTGCGCGCGCTCGCCCGCGCGGCGGGTGCGGCCGAGCGCGCCGCGCCCCAGCGCGAGCTGGTCGGGCTCCCAGGCGGCGAGCGCCGCCGGGACCTCGAAGTCGCAGGCCCGCAGCGCGTCGCCGAGGCGCCATGCGTCCTCGGCCGCCTTGGCCGAGCCGACCGCGGCGTGCGGGCGCAGCGCGAACGCGGCGTCGCCGATCAGGCAGGCGCGCGCGAACGCCATGCGCGGGACCTCGATGTCGAAGACGACCTGCACGAACGGCTCGGCCGTCGCGCGCAGGAGCTCGGCGACCGGCGGGGGCAGCCGGTCGTCGCCGTCGGCGCGCAGCTCCGCCAGGCGCTCCGGGGCGACCGCGCCGGGGGCGAGCGACACCGGCCGCCGGACACCGCCGCGATCGGTCATGAGCGCGTCGAGCGCCTCGCCCTCGGCGACGTTGCGGTACCAGAGCCAGTTCGTCAGCCGCCGCCCGGGCCGCACCGACCCGTCCGCCCCTGGGATCGGGTAGGCGAGGAAGTGGCTGCCCGGCATGAGGTGGTAGACGATCGCCCCGAGCAGGGCGTCCTGGGCCGCGGGCGAGAGGTCGTGCTCGACGACCGTGCCCCGCCACGCGACGTAGCCCGCGTAGCGCGGCTGCACCTCGGGCAGCAGCACGCTGCGTGCGCGCGAGCCGATCCCGTCGGCCCCGACGAGGAGGTCGCAGACGAGCTCCGTGCCGTCGGCCAGCGCGACGCGGACCTCGTCGGGGCCGATCGCGAAGTCGGCGACCTCGCACCCACGGCGGTGGCGGGCGGCGTCGAGGCGGCCGGACAGGTCGCGGTAGAGCGCGTCGAAGGAGCTGACGCGGTAGCGGCAGTCCTGCTCGTGGGCGACGCCGCCGGCGGCGTCGAGGTAGCGCAGCCGCCGCATCGCGGCGCTCATCTCGGGCAGCGGGCGGACGTCGTGCTCGACCCACCAGCGGACGGTCGCGGGGTGCAGCACGATGCCGGCCCCGCGGCCGGTGAGCGGAACCGGCGAGCGCTCGAGCACGGTCACGTCACAGCCCGCGCCGGCCAGCACGTGGGCGGCCGTCAGCCCGCCGATCGAGCCGCCGGCGACGAGGACCCGCGGCCCGTGTTCGCCCCGGCCTGCCCGCACTGCGCGCCGCACCCTACCGGCGCCGGACGCGCGCCCGCCCGATCGGGGGACCGGCGGCTGCGACCCGTCCGTGCGGCCCGTACACACCAGGGGCCGGCCTCCTCCGCCCCCGACCGCCCCCCTCTCGAATGCTCCCCTTCCCCCGCCGCCTGACCCTGCCCCTGCTCGCCGCCGCCGCGCTCGCGCTCCTCGCCGCGCTCGTGCATCCGGCCCCCGGCGCCGCCGCGACCTCCGCCGCCAAGGCCTGCCGCACGGCCGCGCCGGCGAAGGTCACGTTCACCCGCGACCGCGGCCGCGCCTACGGCTGGCTGCGATGGACGAAGCCGAAGCGGGCGCACGGGCGTCTGCGCTACCGCGTGACCGTCGACGGCCGCGCCCGGCGCACGACGACGGCGCGGCGGCTCAAGGTCCGCGTGAAGCCCGGCCAGCGGCTGCGCTTCAGCGTCGCGACGACCCGCGCGCCGCGCTGCGGCCGGGCGCTCCGCGCGACCGCGAAGTTCTACGCCCCGACGACGCCGACCGGCGTCGGCGCGGCCAAGCTCTCGGAGACGGCGGTGCGGCTGTCCTGGAAGAAGTCCCGCAACGGCGACGGCCGGCTCGCGGGCTACCGCGTCATCCGCAACGGCGCGACCTACCGCCAGGTGAAGGCGACCGCGGCCGACGTCGCGGTCCCGGCCGGCGCGCCGAGCACGCTGACGGTCGCCTCCGTCGACACCCGCGGCCACGTCTCGAAGGCCTCCGCGCCGGTCGGCGTGAACATGACCACGGGCGCGCCGGGCACGCCGACGGGCGTGACGGCGGTGTCCGTGTCGGACTCGGCGATCGGCGTCACCTGGGCGCCGAGCACCGGCGGCGCCGGCCGCGTCGTCGGCTACCGCGTGTTCCGCGACGGCCAGCTGCTCGCCCAGGCCACGGGGACCTCGTACGTCGCGGGCAACCTCGCCGCCGGCCGCGCCTACACGTTCACCGTCCAGGCCGTCGACGCGCGCTCCCGGCTGTCGGCGATGTCGGTGGGCGCGAGCGCGACGACGGCGCCGCCGGTCCCGACCACCGGCAACGCGCACGCCTACCTGCTCGCGACGACCGACCGGTCCTTCGTCGACCTCCAGGCCCACTACCGCGGCATCGGCGTCGTGCACCCGACGTACTTCGAGTGCAACCGGACGACCTCGGCCATCCAGGGCCGCGACGACCCGCTCGTCACCCAGTGGGCCCAGGCCCGCAAGGTGAAGGTGCTCGCCCGCTTCGACTGCCAGAGCGCCGCGGCGATCGACGCCATCCTCAACGACCCGACGACCCGCGCGAACACGCTCAGCCGGCCTCGTCGGCCTCGTGAGCCGCTACGGCTACGACGGCATCAGCCTCGACCTCGAGGCCGGCGCCCCGGGCAACCGCGCCGCCCTGACGAGCTTCGTCGCCGACCTCGGCCGGCGCCTGCACGCGATGGGCCGGCTGCTGAGCATGGCCGTCTCGCCGAAGGCCGCCGACAACCCCACCCACCCGCGGTCGGGCATCTTCGACTACCCGGCGCTCGTGGCGAACGTCGACTGGATCTTCGTCATGAACTGGGGCATCCACTGGGCGACCTCGGCCCCGGGCCCGATCGCCGACATCGCCTGGGCGGCGGACAACGCCGACTACGTCGCGTCGATGCCGCAGAAGCAGAAGTGGATCCTCGGCGCGCCGATGTACGGCTTCGACTGGACGGGCGCCGGCGGATCGGGCAACCCGGCGACGCCGCTCGAGTACGCCGACATCAGCGCGCTGATCGCCCGCGTCGGCGCGACCCCGCGCTACGACGCGGCCGCGCAGGAGTCGACGTTCACCTACAGCGCGGGCGGCCAGACGCACACGGTCTGGTACGTCGACGCCCGGGCGATCGGCCAGCGCTTCGCGCTCGCCAAGGCGCGCGGCCTCGGAGGCGTCGGGGTCTGGCGCCTCGGCGCGGAGGACCAGTCGGTCTGGGGCAACCCGCTCGTCGCCCCGGGCGCCGCCTGGTGAGCACGGGCAGGTAAGGATCGCCGCGCGGCAGGCGCAAACGGGGTCGTGAGCACACCACGACCACTCACGGAGGAGAAGACATGAGCACCGCCGCCACCGCCCTGCGACCGGCCCCGATCCCGCGCTCGGAGCAGCTGCGGGCCGACCCCGTCGCCCAGGCGTTCCTGCTGCTGCGGATCGCGTTCACCGTCGCGCCGATCCTGTTCGGCCTGGACAAGTTCGCCAACGTCCTGACCGACGACTGGACGCGGTATCTCTCGGACACGTTCAACAGCCTGCTCCCGGGCAGCGCCGCGACCGGGATGCACATCGTCGGCGTCGTCGAGATCGCCGCGGGCCTCGTCGTCGCGGTGGCCCCGCGCTTCGGCGGCTACCTCGTCGCCGCCTGGCTCGGCGGGATCATCGTGAACCTGCTGATCGTGGGCGGCTACGGCGACATCGCCCTGCGCGACTTCGGCCTGATGCTCGGCGCGCTCACGCTGACCCGCCTGGCGAGCGTGTACCCGGCCGGCCCGGGCTCCGTCCCCCGGCGCTGAGGCCCCCCGGGCCCGCGGGGCGGTCGCCCAGGACCGGCCGTCCCGCGCAGCCCGCGGCTGTCAGGTTCGCGGCGCCGGAGGCGACCCACAGGGCGAACGAAAGGAGCCCCGATGGCCGCCACCGATTCCGCCCTGCCCACCCTGTCCGACTTCCTCGCCGCGCCGCTGCGCGCCGGCGCCCCCGACGTCCACGGCCCGCTGGCCGTGTTCCCGCTGTTCGGTCCCGAGCCCGCGATGGAGTACGTCGCGTTCGCCGAGGGCGTCGCCCGCGGCCTGCTCGTGAAGGAGATCGAGGGCGGCGCGTCGGTCAACGACCTCGTCGTCCTCAACCCGACGGACTCGCCCGTGCTGCTGTACGAGGGCGAGGAGGTCCTCGGGGCGCAGCAGAACCGCACCTTCGACGTGTCGGTCCTCGTGCCCGCCGGGGAGCGCCTGCGCGTGCCGGTGAGCTGCGTCGAGCACGGCCGCTGGGACGGGTCGCGCCACGGCGAGGCGTTCCGCCCGGCGCCGCAGGCCGCCTACCCGTCGCTGCGGCGGGTGAAGAACGTCGCCGCCCACGCGCGGGTCGCCGCGGGCATGGAGGCGCGCGCCGAGCAGGGCGCGGTGTGGGAGGAGGTCGCCGCGAAGTCGGACCGCCTCGGCGCGTGGTCGCCGACGAGCGCGATGCACGACGTCTACGAGCAGCGCCGCGACCGGCTGCGCGACTTCTCGGCCGCGATCCCGCTGCACCCCGGCCAGACCGGCGCGCTCGCGGCGATCGGCGGCCGCATCTGCGTCCTCGACCACGTCAGCCGCCCCGACGCGTTCGCGACCCTCCACGCGCCGCTCGTGCAGGGCTACGCGCTGGACGCCGTCGAGGCCGAGGCGGCGGCGGACGCCGCGCCGCCGGCCCCGGCGCTCGAGGCGGCGACGGCGTTCCTGGCGGGCGTCCAGACGACGCGCGTGACCCAGCACGACGGCGTCGGCCTCGGCCGCGACACGCGCTTCGCGACCGCGCGCGCGACCGGCGCCGGCCTCGTCGCGGGCGACGAGCTCGTCCAGCTCACCGCGTTCGCCGCCGACGGCCCGGACGCGCGCCGCCCGGTGCGCCGCACGCGCATCCGCCGGCCCTCCGGCCGCCGCTGACCGCGGGCCGCGTGCGGGGCGCGCCTACGGCGTGTCCCGCACGACCCGCGCCCGCACGACCGACCGCGAGGTCCGGGAGCGCTCGCGCGAGGCCCGCGGGTCGATGCCCGAGATGAGGCCGGCGAGGATCAGGGCGATCGTGCCGAGGATGACCCCGGCGATGTTGTCGACCACGTAGTGCCAGCCGAGGTAGATCGTGCCGATCATCGTCACGGCGAACCACACCCAGAGCGCGATCTTCAGGCGCTTGCCGAGGCCGAGCAGGTGGGCGGCGACGGCGGCGGTGAAGCTCATCGAGATGTGCAGCGAGGCGAACGCCGCGATCGCCTGGGGCGTCGCGCCGGCCGGGTCGTGCAGGAACGCGATCCGCTGGTCGAGCAGCACGGCCTGCAGGTGGGTGACCTCGGAGTGCGGCAGCCCGGCGAACTGCGACGGCTCGGCGTAGGCCGGGCCGAGCGCGGGCCAGAGGAAGTAGCTGCCGGCGCCGATGAGCCAGTTGATCGACTGCGCCGTCGTGTAGTAGAGCGGCGCGCGCAGGTCGCGCGAGAAGACGAGCGTGGCACCGATCGTCAGCGGCAGGAACAGGATGAACGCGACGTAGAACGTCGACAGGACCTGCGTCGCGAAGCCCGTCCCGAGCAGCGAGTGCAGCAGCGTCGCCGGGTCGTGGCCGCCGAAGATCGCGCGGTCCCAGTCGGCGAGCTGGCGGTCGAAGAGGACCTCGGGGCGGACGAGCGGGACGACGGCCTTGAGGTTGCGGTAGGCCATGTACGTCACGTAGAAGCCGAGCAGCGCGCTGCCGGCCACGATCGCCCGGGCCGGGGTCCAGCGCTCGCGGCGCACGCGGGCCATCGCCGCGCGCGAGGGCGGGAAGCGCCCGCCCTCCTCGCGCGCGGCGCGGACCGCCACGTCGAGCCCGACGAGCAGCGCCACCCCGAGCCCGACGAGCACGAAGTACGTCGCGGCGACGTGGTCGGGGTCGCGGAACGGGACGTCGACGTCGCCCGTCGTGATCAGCGCGACGACGAGGGTGACGAGCGCGACGGCCGGTCCCGCCGCGATCGCGCGCCAGCCCACCGACCGCGCGGCACCTCGGGCGCGCGCGACGGTGCTCACGCCGGCGCGGGTTTCGCGGTGGACAGCCTCCTCGGGGTCCGCGCGTCGAACCCGGTCAGCGCGCGGGCGAGCCCGACCGCCATGACCGCCAGGATCACTCCGCCGATGTCGTCCACCACGTAGTGCCACCCGAGGTAGATCGTAGACGTGGTCGTCAGGGCGACCAGCACCCACGCCGTGATCCGCACCGAGCGGCCCAGCCCGAGGATGTGCGCGGCGAGCGCGCCCGTGAAGAAGATCGAGACGTGCAGCGACGCGAACGCCGCGATGCTCTGCGCGGTGCCGATGGCCGGGTCGCGCAGGAAATCGATGCGCTGGTCGAGCAGCAGCTCCTGCAGCTTCGAGGCGTCGGAGACCGGCAGGTTCGCGAACACGCCCGGGTCGGTGTAGATCGGCCCGAGCGACGGCAGCAGGAAGTAGCTCGCCGCGCCGAGCAGCCAGTTCAGCGACTGCGCGCTGGCGTAGAAGAGCCCGGCCTGGAGGTTCGGCGAGAACACGAGCGCGGCCGCCAGCGTCACCGGGATGAAGACGAACAGCAGCAGGTAGGCGGCCGAGAGGGCGTGGGTCGCGATGCCGGTCCCGAGCAGCGTGTGGAGCAGCGCCGCCGGGTCGTTGCCGCCGAAGAGCGCCCGGTCCCAGTCCGCGAGCTGGCGGTCGAACAGCTCGTTGGGCCGCAGCAGCGGGACGACGCTCTTGAGGTTGCGGTAGGCGAAGTAGCTCGCGTAGAAGCTCACGAGCGTCGTGCCGACGATGAGCCCGCGGCGCGCCGTCCAGCGATCGCGGCGGACCTGCACGACGAGCCTCCACGACGGGATCCGCCCGGGTGCGCGGCGGCTCGCGCGCACGACGACGTCGGCGGCCACCAGGAACAGGACCAGCCCGAGGAGCATCGCCAGGCGCCGGCCGGCGACGTGGTCGGGGTCGCGCAGCGGGATCCCGGCCGCGCCCGTCGCGGCGAGCGCCGCCACCATCGACGCGACAGCGATGATCGGGCCGGCCGCGACCATGCGCCGCAGCGACGAGGTCGCCGCCTCGCGGGAGGTCGTCGGGGCTCCGACGCTGATGTCGCGCAGAACGACCAAGATCCGGTTCAGGGCTGGGGGTCGACGATCATGCGATGCGCTGGCCGGGGACGACGGGCGGCCGTCCGGGCCGGTGCTCTTCACCTGCGTGCGCCGCGCGTGGAGCTGTGCCCTCCACGCCCGCCCGCGGCGTGACCCGGGGCTGGGGGCGGCGATTTCCGCGTACACAATACGGCCACATCCGCCTCTCCCCTTCTCTGGTACCGGTCCGCGGGCGGACACGCGGGGGCGTAGCGTTCGCCGCGGCGATGTTCGAGGCCGGCGACCGGATCCGCTTTTCCGACCCGCTGCAAGGCGACGCGCTGACCGACGGCACCTTCGTCGAGTTGGCCGTCGGGCAGCCCATCAAGGTCCCCTCGCGCGTGGGCGGCGTTCCCCCGCGGATCGTGGACGCGGCCTGGGTGCGCCGCGACGACGGGACGACCGAGCGCGTCATCCACGCCTGGATCCGCCCGGCCTGAAGACGCCGCGAGGAGGCCCGCTGCGTGCCGACCTGGCAGAGTTCGGACGACGCCCGCCGAACCCGATTCCCGGAGGCCGACATGGAGCGCAGGACCCCCACCGTGAGCGACGTCGTCCGCCGGGCGGTCGAGCTCTGCGACCCCGACGACGTCGACCAGGTGCTCGGCCGCCTGGAGGAGCAGTTCGAGGACGACGACGAGCCGGTCACCGCCGTCGAGAACATCGACGAACGCCTCGCGATCGCGCTCGAGGGCACCGACGTCGAGGGCGAGAACCCGGCGGTCGCCGTGGCCGGCGCGGTCGTCCGGTACCTCGCCGAGCGCCCCGACCAGATGGCCTCCGGCGACGACCCGGGCGTCGTCGACCATGCCGTCCGGGCGCAGTGGCGCGACGACCCGCCGGCGTACGTCGAGGACTGGCTCGCCGGCCGCTGAGCCGCGACCGGATCCGGGGCGGGTCCGGTCCCGTCACGCACTCGCGCGCGCGAGACCCGACGACGCCCCGGCCGCCCCGGCCGCCACGACGAACCCACCGCCTCCGCCCCACCCGGCCGCGGCGGTGATCCCGCCCGGGTCCTCGCCCGCGACGACCGCGCGCAGGCGCGGTTCCGCGAAGCGCTCGACGATCGCCGGGTCGAGTTCGACGCCGTGCCAGCGGCGGCCGAGCTTGTGCGCGACCGCCACCGTCGTGCCCGAGCCCAGGAACGGATCGAGCACGAGGTCGCCGGGGTCCGTGGCGACCTCGACGACCCGGGCCATGAGGCGCTCGGGCTTCGGGGTCGAGAACGGGGCGACCGCGCCGTGGAGGCGGCGCTGCTCGCCGTTGGCCTCGGCGTTGTGGCCGACCTCGGCGTGCGGCCACCACGTCGACGGGACGAGCCCCTTGGCCTCCGCCCGGAACACCTTGCGCCGCGGGACGTTGTCGCCGTCCGCGCCGAACCAGATCACGCCGTCGTCGCGCAGCTGCGCGAAGCGCGTCGCGGTCACCCGCCAGCACGAGCCCGCCGGCGGCTGCACCACCCGGCCCGAGGGCAACGTGATCGCGAAGAACTGGTCCCGGGTCCCGTGGCCGCCCTGGGCGACGAGCGAGACCGTCGACCACGGGCCGCGCGGGTCGGCGTCGGGGTTGCGCCAGGTCCCCTCGGCGTCGCGGCGCGCGAGGCGGTTGCGGTGGTGGCGCCAGTCGGCGCCCGCCGGCGCGTACACGTGGAGGTAGTCGTGCGAGGGGCTGAAGGCGCGGCGGTTCTCGCGCGAGTAGCGCCGCTGCCACACGACGGTCGACACGAAGCAACACCGGCCGAACAGGTCGTCCATGAGCACGCGGAGCGTCGCCTGCTCGGCGTCGTCGGCCTGGACCCAGAGGCTCCCGCCGGGCGCGAGCAGGGCCCACGTCGCCGCGAGCCGCTCGGCCATGAACGCGCGCCAGTCGGCCGCCGGGCGGTGGTCGTCGTATCCGCGCGAGCGCTCGCCGGTGTTGAACGGCGGGTCGAGGTAGGCGAGCCGGACGCGCCCGGCGACCGCCGGCTCGCCCGCGAGCCGCGCGAGCACCGGCGCGCAGTCGCCGACCGTCAGGGTGTCGGGCGGGACCGACGGCGCGCCGGCGGAGCGGAGGATCACGAGCGGCGACGCTACCCGCGCGCGCGGATGGGTCCGGCGCTCAGGCCGCGGCGATCTCCGCCGCCAGCTCCCGCAGCCGCGTCAGCGTCGGCAGGTCGTCCCCGCGCCGCCAGGCGATCGCGATCCCCATCGACGGCTCGGGCGCCGCGAAGCGCCGGTAGACCGCGCCCGGCACGCGCAGGCTCCGCGAGCGGCCGAGCATGATGAACGAGATCCCCGCGCCCTCGGCGACCGCCGTCACGATCCGCTCCTCCTCGGGCTCCGTGCGGTCGATCGGCGGCCACGGCGGGTCGCCGAACACCTCGCGGCGGACCTCGCGCCAGGCGCCGGGGCCATGGCTCTCGGGCCACCAGACGAGCGGCTCGCCGTGGAGGTCGCGGGCCCGGACGGTCGTGCGCCGGGCGAGCGCGTGGCCGGACGGCAGCACGCAGACCATCGGCTCGCGCCCGAGCGGCAGCTCCTCGAGCGCGGGGACCTCGAGCGGCGGGCGGACGAACGCGACGTCGATGTCGCCGGAGAGCAGCTGCTCGACGTGGAGCATCGTCGTGCCGAGCGTGAGGTCGAGGTCGACCTCGGGGTAGCGGGCGCGGTAGGCATCCACGATCGCCCCGGCGACGCCGCCGGTGAGCGAACGCGTCAGCGACAGCCGCAGCCGCCCGCGATGGCCCGAGGCGGTCGCGCGGGTGACCGCCACCGCCTCGTCGGCCCGGCTGAGCAGCTCGCGCGCCTCGACGAGCAGGGCCGCGCCCGCGGGCGTGAGCGTCGCCCCGCGGCGGCTGCGGTCGAACAGGCGCACGCCGAGCTCGGCCTCGAGCCGGCGGATCTGCTGGCTGACGCTCGGCTGCGCCATCCGCAGGCGCTCGGCGGCGCGGCGGAAGTGCAGCTCGTCGGCGACGACGACGAATGACCGCAGCTGCCGCAGCTCCATCACCGGCGATGATAGGCGCTGCCTCTCACAGGCGCTGAAGTTCGGGGTTGATCGCGCGGGCGGCGGGGCCGTAGACAACGCCCACCACATCGCGACACGAGGAGGCCGGCACATGGCAGCGACGGAGTCGGGGATCCGCGGCTTCCAGAGCCCGTTCGAGGTCGCCGCGCCCGAGGGCTGCGACGGCTGGGAGTCGATGTATCCGTACTACGCGCGCTTCAGCGAGGAGCGGCGCGCGGCGGAGGAGGCCCGCGGCTGGTTCCGCGACGGCATGCACTTCCCCGAGCCGATGTTCCCGTTCGACTTCGTCACCGCCGACTCGCCCTACCTCTGCCTGGGCCAGGCGAACACCCGGATCTTCGCCGTGCCGCCCGCGCTCGGGATCGACCACCGCGTCCTCTACGGCTGGGTCTACATGAGCGCCAACGGCGTCACCGACGCCGCCGAGATCGGCCGGCGGGCGGAGATCTTCGGCAAGCGCGCGGGCTACTACTTCGAGCACTGGGACGAGCTCTACGGCCGCTGGCAGACGAAGGTCGAGGCGACGATCGCCGAGCTCGAGGCGCTCGAGGTCCCCGAGCTGCCCGAGCTCGAGGACGAGGCCGTCGTGACCGAGGGCCGCGGGATCGGCTCGAGCCACACGCTGCTCGTCGCCTACCACCGCCTGCTCGAGTCCGTGGACCGCATCTGGCAGTACCACTTCGAGTTCCTCAACCTCGGCTACGCGGCGTACCTCGTCTTCTCCGAGCTCTGCCGCCAGAGCTTCCCGGACATCTCCGACCAGGCGATCGCCAAGATGGTCGCCGGCATCGACGTCGTCCTCTTCCGCCCCGACCAGGAGCTCACCCGCCTCGCCGCGCTGGCGATCGAGCTCGACGTCGCCGACGCCGTCAAGGGCGCCACGGACGAGCCGTCGCTCGTCGCCGCGCTGAACGCCCGCGAGGGCGGCCCGGCATGGCTCGCCGACTGGGAGGGCGTGAAGTCGCCGTGGTTCAACTACTCCAACGGCAACGGCTTCTACCACCACCACCGCTCGTGGATCGACGACCCGGCGATCCCGCTGCAGGCGCTCGCCTCGTACGTCGAGCGCCTCCAGGCGGGCGAGGACATCGCCCGCCCGCTCGAGGCCGTCCGCGCCGAGCGCGACCGCATCACCGCCGAGTACCGCGAGCTGCTGCCCGACGAGGCGACGACGATGGCGTTCGACCAGAACCTCGGCCTCGCGCGCATGGTCTTCCCGTACGTCGAGAGCCACAACTTCTACGTCGAGCACTGGTACCACACGATCTTCTGGAACAAGGTCCGCGAGTTCGGGGCGCTGCTCGCACGCCACGACTTCGTCGCGGACGCCGAGGACATCTTCTTCCTCCAGCGCCACGAGGTCTCCGACGCGCTCGTCGACCTGCGCCTCGCCTGGGCCGCCGGCTCGGCGGCGCGCGGGCCGGGCTACTGGCCGCCGATCGTGCAGCGGCGCAAGGCGATCATGGAGGCGATGCGCGGCTGGTCGCCGCCGCCCGCGCTCGGCACCGTGCCCGAGGCGATCACGGAGCCGATGACGATCATGCTCTGGGGCATCACGACCGAGCGCGTCCGGGAGTGGGCCGCCGCCGACCGCGGCGACGGCCGCACGCTGCGCGGCCTCGCCGCGTCGCCCGGGACCGTCGAGGGGCCCGCGCGGGTCATCCTCGACGTCCGCGACATCGCGGCGCTCGAGGCCGGCGAGATCCTCGTCGCGCCCGTGACCTCGCCGAGCTGGACGCCGGTCTTCGGCAAGATCGGCGCCGCCGTGTCGGACATCGGCGGGACGATGTCGCACGCCGCGATCGTCTCGCGCGAGTACGGCGTCCCCGCCGTGGTCGGCACCGCGGACGCGACCGCGCGCATCAAGACCGGCGACCGCCTGCGCGTGGACGGGACGGCGGGCACGGTCACCATCCTCGGATGAGCGACGCGCGCTACGACGCCGTCGTCGCCGGCGGCGGCCACCACGGGACGATCGTCGCGTGCTACCTCGCGCGGGCCGGGCTGTCGGTGCTCGTCCTCGAGCGCACCGCCCACCTCGGCGGCGGGGCGTCGAGCAGCGAGGGCCCGGTCCCCGGGTTCCGGATGAACCACTGCAGCCACTGGACGCGGTTCTACGGCCACCCCGCCTACCGCGACTTCAACCTGCACGACGAGGGCCTGCGCTACGTCTTCCCCGAGGAGAACGAGGGGATGATCTTCGACGACGGCTCGTCCTTCGTCGGGTACGCGGCCTCGCGCGTCGTCGACCCGGCGACCGGGCGCCAGGAGCGCTCGGAGGAGAACGTCCGCCGGACGTACGACCAGATCGCGCGGTTCTCGCCGCGCGACGCCGAGACCTACCTCGAGCTGCTCGAGGCCTACGAGCGCCACTGGAAGGCGGCCTTCCGCCGCCACCGCTTCAGCGTCCCGCCGGCGTGGGGCACGCCCGACGCGCTCGAGGCGCTGCTCGACGTGCCGGGCAGCCGCCTGGAGCCCGTCCACCAGTTCATGACGCTCGGCCAGCTCGCGCGCGACTTCTTCGAGAGCCCCGAGCTGCAGATCCTGTTCATGCGCGCGGCGACGACGTCGACCGGCTGCTTCCCCGACGACGTGCCCGGCCTGCAGGGGCTCGTCCACTGCATCCCGCTGACGCTGTCCTTCGAGCCGGCGGCGATCGCGGCGGGCGGCAGCCAGGCGATCAGCGACGCGCTGATGGCGGCCGGCCGCCGTCTCGGGGTCGAGTACGCGGCGGCGAGCGAGGTCGACCGGATCGTCGTCGCGGACGGCCGCGCCGTCGCGGTCGAGACGGCGGGCGGCGAACGGATCGCGACCGACCTCGTGGTCAGCGACCTCGGGGTGCCGCAGACGGTCCTGCGCCTGCTGCGCGACGTCGAGGTCGACCACCGCATCCGGCGGCGCATCGAGAACATCCACTACGACCGCGGCCAGCTGTTCTGGGCCAACCTCGCGATCCACGAGCCGCCCGCCTACCGCGCCGAGGCCGACAACCCCGGCGTCGGGAAGCAGCCGCGCCTGTACTGGGGCCCGAAGGACCTCGACACGCTGACGATGCGCTACCAGGCCGAGATCTACCTGCGCGGCTACGCGCGGCGCCCGTACGTGCTCTCGTCGGTCGACAGCCTGTGGGACGAGACGCGCGCGCCGCGGGGCAGCCACATCGTCGGCGTCGAGGAGTTCGCCGCCCCGCGCCGCCTCTTCGCCCCCGACGACTGGCCCCGCGTCAAGCAGGAGTTCACGGACAACCTCCTGCGCGAGTGGGCCCGCTACGCGCCGAACATGACGCGCGAGAACGTCATCGGCCTGCGCGTGTACGGCCCCGACGACATCGAGCGCGAGCGGCCCGACATGGTGGAGGGCGGCTACTCGGCCGGGAGCACGATCGCCTCCCAACTCGGCCGCTTCCGCCCGTTCCCCGAGCTGCGCGGCCACCGGATGCTCGTCGAGAACGTCTACAACTGCTCGGCGAACCTGCACTCCGGCTCGGGGATCGGCCGGGGCTCGAGCTACACGTGCTTCGCGGCGATCGCGGCCGACCTCGGGCTCACGGAGCGCGCCGCGGCGGCCTGAGCGCGCGGTCGCGTCACGCCGCCGAGATCTCGTCGCCGACCGCGATCTCCCCGTCGCTGACGATGTCCGCCCGCAGGCCGCCCCGGTGGATGAGCGCGCGCAGCGTCCCCGGCTTGCCGTCCCGCGCGGTCAGGCGCTCGAGGTGCGCGCAGGGCTCGCACAACCGCTGGCCGAAGCACTCGACGTCGCCGACACGGAACCGCTGCCCGACGAGCGCGTTGAGATCGACGCCGCGCGTGACCACGTTGCGCCGCGCGTCCTCGGGCGTGAGCGGCCCGCCGGCGACCTCGACCGCGTCGAGCATCTCGGCCGCGACGAGCGTCAGGTCGTGGCCACGCGAGTGGACGTTCGAGAACGTCCCCTCACCGTCGAAGTAGCGGTCGCCCGCCAGGCCGCGGCCGGCGCGCGCGTCGGCGCGCGGCACGCGCTGCATCGCCGCCTCGGCGCGCGGCGCGACGACGATCGCCTCGACCCGCCCGGCCGTCGGCGAGGCGACGCCGGCGGCGGGCGCCCACAGCGCGACGTCCGCCGGGGCGACGAGGTAGCCGGCCTCCAGATCGTCGAACGTCTCGGGCCCGTCCAGCGGGTGCCACGCGAGGCCCGGCGGCGCCCCGAACGCGACGCCGGCGACCGGCCCGTCGCCCTCCGCGCCCCGCAGCACCGCCACCCACGGCCCCGGCCAGCTGAAGCGGCCCGGGTCCGCGATCGGGACCAGGCCCACCGCCCGCTGCGAGAGCCAGGTGCGCCAGACCGTCCAGGGCTCCGGGTGGTCGGCGGCGGGGACGGGCACCTCGGCGACGTCGATCTCGAGGATGGCGGCCAGGCACGCGGCGACCGACCGCGGCAGGCGCGCGCTCGTGTCGGGAGGTCGGACGGGCTTCACCCCGCCATCCTGCCATCCGGAGGCCCGCGCCTACAGCGCGTGTCGTCCCGGCGGCAGGCCCTCGGGGAACCGCTCGCCGTCCTCGTCGCGGACCGCGTAGTAGTCGCCCGCGCTCGCGACGAAGATCTGGCCGACCGTGCGCAGGCCGCTCGGCGGGTCGATCGACCCCGCCGCGACCGACACCGTCTCCCGCCCCGCGGCGCGCCAGAACAGGCTCGCCCCGCACGCGCCGCAGAACCCGCGCTCGCGGTCGCCGTCCGCGTACCAGCGCAGCCCGCGGTCCTCGGTCGAGGACGAGGTCCGCTCGCGCGCACGCGGCGTAGGCCGCGACGTGCCCGTGCGTGCGGCGGCAGTGGCTGCAGTGGCAGAGGACCACGTCGCGCAGCGCCCCGCGGACCTCGTATCGGACCGCCCCGCACAGGCAGCCGCCGGTCGCCCGCGGGGAATCGCCGTCGTCGCTCATGGCCCGGACGCTACCGGCGCCGTTGGCCGGTCCGAGTCCGTTTGATCCCCGCTCGACGACATGTCAGGGTGGCGCCCGAAGCCATGAGCCGCAGCGTCGACGCCGTCGTCATCGGGAGTGGTCACAACGGCCTCGTGGCCGCCGCCTACCTGGCCCGGGCGGGCTGGAGCGTCGAGGTGCTCGAGCGCAACGACGCGGCCGGCGGCGCGATCGCGACGGAGGAGCTCACGGCGCCGGGCTACCGGCACGACACGTTCTCGAGCTGGCACCCGTTGTTCCATGCCTCGGCGGCGTGGGCCGAGCTCGGCGCCGAGCTGCGCGCCCGCGGCCTCGACTACGCCAACGCCGAGGACATCGTGACCGCGACGGTCCGCGACGACGGCAGCGCGGTCGTCGCCCACCGCGACCCGGGCCGGACCGCCGCCGGGCTCTCCCCCGCCGACGCGGCAGCCTACGCCGAGGACCTCGGCGCGCTCGGCGACCAGATGGACCTCGTGGGCGAGCTCCTCGGCACGGAGCTGCACTCGGCGAACGCCCTGCGCCTGACCGGGCGGCTCGGCCGGCGGCTGGGCCTGCGCGACGGGCTCGCCTTCGCCGCCCGCCTGACGTCGAGCGCGCGCGGCTGGCTGCTCGGCCGCTTCGACGGGCCCGAGGTCCCCGACCTGCTCGCGCCGTGGGTCCTGCACACCGGGCTCACGCCCGAGGACAGCGGCGGCGGCTTCCAGCTCCAGGCCCTCGCGGGCGCGCTCCACGGGCTCGGGATGCCGGTGGTCCGGGGTGGCTCGAGCGGCTTCGTCGACGCCTTCGTGCGGCTGATCGAGGACCACGGCGGGACGGTCCGCACCGGCGTCGACGTGGAGCGGATCACGACGGCGGACGGGCGCGCGAGCGGCGTCGTCGCGGGCGGCGAGGAGATCGTCGCGCGCCGCGCGGTGATCGCGAACACGACCCCGACGCAGCTCTACGGCCGGCTGCTGCACGGCGACGCGGCGGTCCCCGAGCGCGTCGCGCGCGAGGCGGCCCGCTTCCGCTACGGCGACCGGGCGGGCACGCAGATCCACCTCGCGCTCTCCGAGCCGCCGCGCTGGCGCGGCGACCAGCGGCTCGCGGCCGCCGCGATCGTCCACGTGACCGACGGCCTCGACGCGGTCAGCCGCGCGTGCGCCGAGGCCCGGGCGGGGCTGCTCCCGGCCGCGCCGACGATCGTCTGCGGCCAGCCGACCGCGCTCGACGCGAGTCGCGCGCCCGACGGCGGGGCGATCCTCTGGATCCAGCTGCAGGAGGTCCCGTACGCGCCGCGCGGCGACGCCGCGGGCGAGATCGACGTCTCAGGCGGCTGGACCGAGGCGCTCGAGAACGCCTACGCCGACCGGATCGTGGCGCGGCTCGCGCGCCACATCGAGAACCTCCCGGAGGCGATCGTCGGCCGCGCCGTGCTCTCACCGCCGGAGCTCGAGCGCCGCAACCGCAACCTCGAGCGCGGCGACATCTACGCGGGCGCGACGACGCTCGAGCAGTCCTACCTCTGGCGCCCGCTGCCGAGCCACGGAGCCCACGCGACGCCCGTGCCCGGCCTCCTCCACTGCGGCGCGAGCACGTACCCCGGCCCGGGGCTCAACGCCGCCTCGGGGCGGATCGTCGCCCACCACCTGCTCGCGCCCTCCCTGCCCCGGCGCATCCGCGCCCGAATCCGATAGGAGGACCATGCGCTTCAGCGTCTACTCCGAGATCCAGTACCACGGCGGCAAGCCCTACCGGCAGCTGTACGACGAGGTCCTCGAGCAGATCGCGCACGCCGACCGCATGGGCTTCGACGTCTACGCGATCATCGAGCACTGGTTCTTCCCGCGCTTCTCGATCTCGGCGAACCCGTGGGCGCTGTTCGGCATGGCCATCGAGCGGACGCGCTCGATCGCGTTCCGCACGCTCGGGCACCCGCTGCCGTACTACAACCCGGCCGTCCTGGCCTCGCAGATCGCGCAGTTCGACATCCTCTCGGGCGGCCGCTACGAGTTCGGCGTCGTCCGCGGCCACGGGTGGATGCCGACCAAGGCCGGCGTGCCGATCCTCGAGACCCGCGCCCGCTACGAGGAGGGCCTCGACATCCTCTTCCAGGCCCTCGAGCACGAGCGCTTCTCCCACAGCGGGACGTTCTACGAGATCGACGACTCGCACATCGTCCCGCGCCTGCCGGAGGGCCGGCGGCCGCGGGTCTTCCTCGGCGGCACGAGCGACCGCACGTACGAGCTCGCGGGCGAGCGCGGCTGGTCGGTCGCGGTCCCGCCGCTCCTGCCCTACGAGGCGCTCGAGCGCCAGCTCGACGTCTACCGCGAGAGCTGCGCCACGCACGGCAACGACCCGTACATCGCCTGGATCCACGCCGTGTACATCGACGAGGACCGCGCGACCGCTCGGCGCGAGGCGGAGTCCGGCCTGCGCGGCTTCCTGACGGGCAACGCCTCGCCGCTGCTGGCGGGCAACGAGCTGCCGCCGAAGGAGGTCCTCGAGGAGGCGGGCTTCGGCTTCTACGCGAGCGGGATCATGGAGCAGCTGGCCGAGACCCCGTACGACGACATGATCGCGGGCGACGTCGTCTGGGTCGGCACGCCGGACGACATCGGCGAGCGCATCGAGGCCGTCATCGAGAAGTGCGAGGGGCTGGCCGAGATCTCGATCACCGTGAACGCGGGCGGCTTCGAGCACTGGAAGGCGATCAAGGCCCAGCAGCTGTTCGCCGAGACGATCATCCCGCGCTTCCGCGACCGCGCGGTCTCGGGCACGGTCGGCGCAGCGGCGGGCGACTAGTCACGGGCAGGGCCGCGCGTTCGTGGTCTGACGCCGCGGCCTTGACTTCAAGTGCACTTGAACATCGAGCATGGGGCGATGGCTCGTACCCGACCCCTTCCCACCAGCCCGCGGGCGCTGCTCGCGCTGCTCCTCCTCGGCCAGTTCCTCGTCGTCCTCGACGTGTCGGTCGTCAACGTCGCGCTGCCCGCGATGCAGGACGACCTGCACCTCGAGCCGACCGGCCTGCAATGGGTCGTCAACGGCTACACGATCGCCTACGCCGGCTTCCTGCTCCTCGGCGGCCGTCTCGCCGACGTCATCGGCCAGCGGCGCGCGTTCCTCGCCGGCCTCGGCCTGTTCGTCACCGGCAGCCTCGTCGGCGGCCTGGCCGGGTCCTCCGGCGTGCTCGTCACCGGGCGCGTCGTGCAGGGCCTCGGCGCCGCCGTGCTGTCGCCCGCGACCCTGACGATCCTGCTCGCCTCGTTCCCCGAGGGCCCGCGCCGCGCGCAGGCGATGGGCTGGTGGATGGCGATCGGCGCGGCCGGCGGCGCGACCGGCGGCCTGGTCGGCGGCGCCCTCACCGAGTGGCTGTCGTGGCGCTGGGTGCTGCTCTTCAACGCGCCGGTCGGCTTCGCCGTCCTCCTGGCCGCGGTCCGGCTGCTCCACGACCAGCCGATCGAGCGCCGGCCGCGCCTCGACGTGCCCGGCGCCGCCGCGGCCACGGCCGGCCTCGGCGCGCTCGTGCTCGGCATCACGCAGGTCGAGCAGCACGGCTGGACGGCGGCCGAGACGCTCGTACCGATCGCGGCCGCCGTCGTGCTGCTTGCGGCCTTCGTCGAGTTGCAGCGGCGCGCCGCGGAGCCGCTCATGCCGCTCTCGCTCCTGCGTCTCCCCGGCCTGGCGGCGGCGAACGTCGTGATGCTCGTGTCCGGCGGCGGGCTGTTCGCGATCTGGTTCTTCCTGACGCTGTTCATGCAGCAGGTGCTCGGCTGGTCGCCGCTCGCCGCGGGCGCCGGGTTCCTGCCCCACACGATCGCGATCGTCGCCGGCACGCAGGTGACCGCGCGGTGGCTGTCGGCGCGCGATCCGCGGGTCGTCATCAGCGCCGCGCTGACCCTGTCGGCGGCCGGGTTCGCGCTGCTCGCCGCGGGCGACGCGGACAGCGGCTACGTCATGGGCGTCGCGATCCCGGGCGTGCTCGTGATGTTCGGCGCGGGCCTCGCGTTCCCGCCGGTGATCGGCGCGGCGACCGCCGGCGTCGGGCCGGGCCTGCACGGCCTCGCCTCGGGCGTCGTGAACACCTCGCGGATGGTCGGCGGCGCGCTCGGCCTCGCCGTCCTCGCGACGGCCGCGGCGTCGCGCACGGCCGAGGTGGCCGGCGGCGCGCCGCCCGGCCCGGACGCCCTCGTGGCGGGCTTCCACGTCGCCTACCTCGCGGCCGCCGGGACGATGGTGCTCTCGGCCGCCCTGGCCTGGCTGCTGCCCCGGCCGCAGCACCGCGGCCTGACCGACCGCGCCGCGCCGATCCGCGCGGCCATCGCGCGCACGCGCACCTGACCCATAACGCACCCGGGGCGGTCCCGGATCACCCGGGTGCCCGGGCCCGGACAGGCCGCCCCCGGATGCGGGCCGCGGGTGATCCGGGGCGGCGTCTGCGTGCGCTCTAGGAGGTGGCAATGACGCCTCCGAGGAGGAGCACGTGTCCGGGACCAACGATGTCGTCGAGCGTTTCGCGGGCCGTCGTCGCGCCGTCCTCCTCGCCGCGGGAGGCTGCGCGCTGGCGATCGCCCTCGCCGGCCGAGGCGAGCCGTCCGTAGCGCTGGGCGTCCCGGCGCACGACGCCCCGTCGTACACGCTGATGCAGATGAACGTGTGCCTGTCGGGGTTCGCCGGCTGCTTCGGCCGGGTGGCCTACCCGGCCGGCGTGGACGACGCGGCGGCCCGCATCCGCGCCGCGCGCCCGGACGCGGTCACCGTCAACGAGGCCTGCCACGGCGACGTCGCGCGGATCGCCCGCAAGACCGGCTACCACCTGCGCTTCTCGACGGTGCGCACCGCCGCCGGTCCGCTGCGCTGCGTGCGCCCGGGCGGCCGCGGGCGCTTCGGCGACGCGGTCCTCACCCGCGCGCCCGTCGTCGCCAGCGACAGCCATGCCTTCGCGGCCCAGGCCGGCAGCGAGCGGCGCCGCTGGCTGTGCGTCACGACGAGCGCCGGCGGTCGACGTGTGCACCGCGCACCTCGCGACCCGCTCGCCCGTCGAGGTCGCGGGGAACGAGGCGCAGTGCGCGGAGCTCGCGACGATCCTCGCGCGGCGCGATGGCCGCGCGCCCCGTCATCTTCGGCGGCGACGTCAACCGCCGCCGCCCCTGCGCCCCGGCCGGCCTCTGGACCCGCACCGACGACACCGCCGGCCAGGCCCCGAGCCTCCAGCACGTCTACGGCAGCCCGCGTGCTCCGCTCGCCCGCGGCGCACGTCGTGCCGGCCATGTACACCGACCACGACGTGCTGGTGATCCGGGCGCGGGCGGTGTGAGGCCGTGCCCCCGCCCGTTCAGGTCTGAGGCCGCCGGGTGGCAGGCGCGGGCCGCTGATCCCCGCCGTCCTCTTCGTCGTCGCGCGTGAGATTGCCGCGGAGGGCCCGGGCGACGCTGTCGGGCTGGACCCCGAGGATGTCGATGGCGATGCGGCTGACCTCGGTCTCGCGGGCGCGCTCGGCGTGTCGGCGGAAGCGTTCGAGTCGCTCGCGGTGTTCGGCGGCGAGGCGGTCAGCTGCGCTCATCGGCGCCTCCTGAGCGAGCCGGCGGCGCATCGTCGGCGCGAAGGGGAGCAGCCCGTCCCGTCTCAGGGGCGGGCCGCTCCTGCTCCTTCGCGGCTCGGGATGGCGGGCCGCCGGCGGTGTCGTTGTGAGGGCCGGCGGGCCCGGCTGGACCGCCCGAGTCTGTCTCCGGCGCGGTGTCGGGAGCCGGGGTGACCTTGGGGTACGTGAACTTGTGCGTCATCTGAGTCCTTTTTGGATGCGGCTCTCCCGGATCGCGGGCGGGGGGCATGAGTGTCCCCGTATAAGACAGTAATGTCTCATTTGGAGACAGCGTAAACCTGCGATTTCGGACTGGCGCACCGGCAGTCCGTCGCGGAGCGACGGGCCGAGGTCAATCGCGTCCGGCCGCTCGCTCGTGGTAGAGCCGGGCCCGCTCGACCGCCGCGGACGCCATCTGGGCGAGGTGCACGAGGGCGGACTCGTCGTCCACCGTGAAGGCCGCGGCGCGCGTGTCGAACAGCTGGATCGCGCCGAGCTCGCTGCCGTCGAGGGCGGTCAGCGATGCCCCGAGCCATCCCCGCAGCGGGTGCGGTCCGTCGGCCACACGGAAGAGCGGCGTGCGGGCGAGCTCGTCGCCGCCGAGCCTCGCGGACCCCCCGCTCGCGCGGATCAGCCGGTAGACGGCCGGGAGGTCGAGCCACCGCACGAACGTCGCCCAGCGCCGGTCCTCCTCGGGGTAGGAGGCACCTTCCGCGGCCCGAGGGCGGCCCGGGAGCGCGACCGTGGCCACGCAGCACACGGCCCCGACGATCTCGCGCGCCTGCTCGGCGACGAGCTGCAGCATCTCCTCCATCGCGTCGTACGCCTGGTCGGCGAGCGACGAGTCGGCGAGAAACGCCGACAGCTGCCGCGACAGCTCGGTCTGGCGCCGTTCGAGCGAGGCGGCCAACCGCGCCTCGTGGAACCCGCGGTTGACCATCTCGAACGCGGACAGGCCCTCGAGGAAGAAGTCACCGGCCGCACGGGTGACCCGCTCGACCTCCGCCGCATCCGAGGCCAGGACGAGCGCCGACAGCAGCGCCTCCTGGTGGGCGACCGCGACGTCGAGCACGCTCAGGTGCCGGCTCACCGCGTCACGGGCGAGCTCGTACGCGGTGCTGAGCGATGCCTCGCACGGCTGACGGAGATAGTCCCCGAGCGCGGACGCATAGGCGCCTCTGAACGCGATCGGGCTGCTCATCTCCGGGTGCCGAGATAGCGGACGGCCACCACGAGGGCGTCGTCCGTGGGCTTCCGATGGCGAGCCATGATGCGCTCGGTGATCGCGCGGGTCGAGCCCGAGAGGTCGAGCGAATCGGCGAACGAGGGGTCGACGCCGTCGGTCGCGAACATGAGGACGTCTCCCGGCCGGACCTCCAGCGCCGCGGTCCTCACGGCGGGCAGCTCGTACCCGGCGACACCTCTTCCGAGCGCGAGCGAGCCCTTCGGCCGCGTCGCCGACGGGTCGCCGCTGACCACGCGACCCTCCACGTTGCCGACGCCGAGCCAGGTCATCCCGCCCCCGGAGGTGGAGATGAAGGCGAGACTGATCGCCGCCCCGCGCGTTCCGCGGAGGGCGACGTGGCAGCGCTCCATCAGCAGGACCAGATCCAGATCGGAGCTCGCGCGGACGACCTCGCCGGCCCGGCGGGCGGCGCGGGCGGCCGCCGCGCCGTGCCCGAGGCCGTCGACCCCGGCCACGAGCGCGCCACCCGGCAGGACGTTGACGACCGCGAGGTCCCCGCTCGTCGCCTCGCCGCGCCGGCACATCTTCGCGACGCTCCACTCCACCGGTTCGCGCACCGCTCGCTCACTCACGCCGGCGACGCTCCTCGCGGAGACGCGCGAGCTCGTCGCGGAATCTCCACTTCTTCATCGTGACGGTCGTGCCGTCCGCGTCGGACTCCAGGTCGAACTCGTCCATGAGGCGCCGCGCGCCCGGGAGCCCGAGGCCGAGGCCGCCCCGGCCGCTGTAGTCGTCGCGCAGGGCAGCCTCGACATCGCGGATGCCCGGGCCCTGGTCGGTGGCAATCACGATGAGGCCATAGCGGTTCGCGTCCTCGAACGGCCTGAGGATGATCTCGCCGCCCCCGCTGTGGACGACGATGTTGCGCGCGATCTCGGAGATCGCGGTCGCGATGAGCGTCGGATCGGGTCGTGGGAATCCCAGCCGTTCGGCCATCGCGCGCGCCTCGGCGCGCGCGGTCACGAGATCGGCGTCGTCGGCGATGACGACGCGGACCTCATCGGCCATCCTCGGCCTCTCCCCTCGTCAGGTCGGTCGAGCAGCGTCCGCGCGGAGTCCAGGTCGAGCGCGACCTGCAGCGGCCCCAGGTCCAGGCGGAACTGCACCAACGCGATCGCGACGTCGGGCTGGATGCCGGCGATGACGGTGTGGGCGCCGCGCAGCCGCGCGGTCACCACGATCGCGCGCAGCGCCCGGGCGACGAACGAGTCGATCACGTCGAGCGCGCTGACATCGATCACGAGCCCGCGGGAGCGATATCTGCCGACCAGCTCCGCGAGCTCGCCGCGGAGCTTCAGGACCTCCTTGTCGGTGAGGTCCGAGAGGATCGCGGCGATGAGGTAATCGCCCTCTCGGAGGATGGCCACCGACATCGGACGGGCCTCGAGCTAGCTCTCGGCGCCGCGGCTGTCGTCCGCGGCGCGGGCGCCGCGGTAGCCGGCCATACGCTCGGCCTCCTCGAGCCCGCCCTGGAGGTCGCCCACCGTCTGCATCATGCTGAGATCGACGCCGAGATCGACGATGGCCTGCGTGACCTCCGGCGACAGCCCGGTCAGGATCGTGCTCGCGCCCATGAGCCGCGACGCCTCGACGGCCTGCACCAGATGGTTGGCCACGGTGCGGTCGATCGTGGCGACGCCGGTGATGTCGATGACCACGACCGCCGCGCGGTTGTCCCGGATCGCCGCCAGGAGCTGCTGCGTGAGCTGTCGGGCGCGCGACGAGTCGAGCACGCCGATGATCGGCAGGATGAGCAGGCGTTCGCGGATCTGCAGGACCGGCGTGGACAGCTCCCGGATCGATTCCTGCTGCTCGTTGATGACCCGCTCGCGCTCCTCGACGAAGCTCACGCCGACCGTGACGGCGATCCGGTTCGCGGCGGGCTCGTAGGCGTCGAGGATGCGGTTCAGGTGATCGGAGTCACCCCGGTACTTGGCGAACAGCTCCCGCGCCAGGACGTCGCGCAGCAGCAGCACGATCCCGAGGACCTCGTGCGTCTCGACCCCGCGCGGGATGATCCGCTCCGAGAGCTCCCGGGCGTACGTCTGCAGGTTCTCGATGCTGCCCGTCTCGAGGGCGTCCACGTAGTCGTCGAAGACCTCGGTCGCCTCCGAGAAGATCTCCTCGTCGGACATCACGCCGAGCAGGTCGGCCGCGCTGATCCGGCGGGCCCACTCCTCCCGGAGCTCGGTGCGGTTCTCGCGCAGATGCGCCACGAGCTCCTGCAGCAGCGGGTCGGCGTCGTGCGACTCCTCCGTCGTGCTCGTCGTCCGACTCCTCCGCCTCGTGCTCGTCGTCCGACTCCTCCGCCTCGTGGTCGTCGCGCGACTCCTTCGCCTCGTGCTCGTCGCGCGACTCCTCGGCGTGCTCCTCGGTCTCCTGCTCCGGCTCCTCGTCGGGGTCCCGTCGCTCTGGCTCTCGGTCCATCGGTTTCTCCTCGGGTCGGGTGGCACGCGTGTCGCGCGCGGGGACGGGCACGCCTGGGTCGGAGCCGCTCATCGGCGAGGGCCGCGGGCGCGTGAGCCGTCGAGGAAGAGGCCGGTGATCGTGGCGGTCATGTCCTCCTTGCCCAGCGCCGGAGCGGACGTGAGGAGGCCGACGATCAGGCCGATGAGCGACTCCGCCAACCGGGCGCCGGTGATGTCGTCGCGGATGTCGCCGGCGTCCTGGCCGCGCTCGAACAGCCGGCGCAGCGGGTGGACGATCTCGCGCTCGAAGCGCTCCGGCTCGGAGCGACGCCGCTCGCGGGCCAGGAGGACGAAGGAGTCGCCGGTGTCGACGAGCGCGCGCACGGCCCGGGCGATCCCCTCCTCGGGCGTGACGGCGTCGATCCTGGCCGATTGCAGGCGCGCCTCGACGTCCGCCACCGCGGCTCGCGCGAGCTCGTCGAGCAGGGCGTCGCGGTTGGGGAAGTAGCGGTACACCGTGGCCCGCGCGACCCCGGCCGCGTCGGCCACGTCGTTCATGCTCGCCTGCTCGCCCTGGACGGCGAAGATCTGCGCGGCTCCATCGAGGATCGCCGCGGTGACGCGCTGCTGCAGCGCGGGTCTGCGGGCAGGTTCGGGCATGAACGTCTCGTTGGTAGTCTACCTGCTCTCTTGACGAGACAACGATGTCTTATATAGACTCGCCGCTGTCGCAGTGTCGAACTGGAATGCCCTCGTGCGAGGAGAGTGCTGATGACGTTGTCGGATCGGGCCCGAACCGGGCTCCGGGACATGCCGTCCAATGCCGCGTGGCTGCTGTCGCGCGCTCTCAAGCCGGCCGAGGCGGTCGGGGACGCGGCCGAGTCCGCGACGGCGGCCGCCCGCGATCGCGGGCGCGAGGTCACGGCGGCGGTGCTCGACGCCACTCCCGTGGGCGGCGACTCGGTCGACGTCCGGATGAGACGCGCCCGCGAGTCGGCCGAACGGGCGCGGGAAGCGGAGGAGCAGGCGGTCGAGGCCGCCCAGGAGTCCAAGGAACGCTCGGACCACGCACGGCGCGTGAGCGAGCGTGGCCGGGCGCGCATGACCGAGGTCGACCGCGAGACGACGCGGCGGGTCAAGCAGCGCGTCACCGAGGCCGAGAAGGCCGCCAACGAGGCGGTGCAGCGCGCCCGCCGCGAGGCCGAGGCGGAGGCCGAGGAGCAGCGCCAGGCCACCCGGGCCGAGATCGCCGAAGAGCTCGACGACGCGCAGCGCGACGCCGACGAGGCCCGCGAGCGCGCCGAGGAGCTCGTCGCCGACGCGACGGCGAAGCTCGCCGAGGCCCGGCGGCTGGCCGAGGAGGCGACCCAGGCGGCGCGCGCGGCGGCCGAGAAGGCCCACCGCCAGGCGCAGGAGCTCGCCGACGAGGCGGAGCAGCAGGCCGGCGACGCGGAGGCCCGGATCGAGGCGGCCGAGCGACTGCGCAAGGACACCGAGACGACCGCGAAGACCACCGCGCGGGAACTGAAGCGCACGCCGCCGAACGGCGGGCTGGACTCGTACCGCAAGCCGGAGCTCGTCGAGCTCGCGTCCGGCGTCGGCATCGAGGGACCGAGCACCATGACCAAGGCGCAACTCGTGGACGCGATCGCGAAGGCGTCGCGCAAGGGCTGAACGGAGGCCGACAAACGATGAGAATCCCCAACCCGTTCAACCGCAAGAGCACGCTGGACCGGTTCTTCGACGCCCTCGACGACTCGCTCGGCGCCGCGGCCGACCTCCCCTCGAGCGTGCCGCGCCGCATCGGCTCGCACAAGACCAAGGCCGGCCTGATCGCGGCGGGCAGCGTGGCGAGCCTCACCGCCGCCAGCTCCGGCATCTCCGCGCTCCGGCGCCGTCTCGAAGGCCCGCAGGGCGGCTCGTGACCCCGGGCGGCGACGGAGGCGCCGCGACCCGGCCGGTCGTTCGTCTCGCGCGCCGGCCATGAGGGTTCCGCGGCGGGCGCGGGCCCGGTGGCGGGCGCGTCGCCGTGAGCCGAACGGTCGCGGTCCGGACGCGACCCGCGTCACCAGCGCGCCCCCGGTCGTCCTCGACGCGGCGCCGGCCCGCCAGCGGCGCCTCTCCGACGGAGTCCTCCTCGAGGCGTCGGTGCTCGGCCGCGTGCTCGGCGTGCGCATCCTGACCCTTCGCGCGACCGTCGTGCTCGCGCCGGCCGACGTGACCGCCCGGTCTGCCGATCGCGACGGGCCGAGCCGGGCCGACGCGCGGCACTCACGCGCAGCGCCGGCGCGGCGACGGGCCGGCGGGCGCGAGCTGGCGGAGGCCGTCCGGCGCATCGACGAGGGCGCGGAGCTGCTCGCCGAGGCGCGGCGCCGCGCGGTGTGACGGGCGCCCCGCGCACCGCGGCGGGGCCGGGGCGGCGCGCGCAGATGCCGTGCAGCGAAACGGGAGCGCGCCGGGACGCAGGAGTTGCGCGGGGCCCGCCGCGGTGGTGCAGTAGCGCGCTACTGAGCCACGCGTGTCGTGGCGCAGGCCGGCTGCAGCGACCTCGGCGACACGACCACCTCGGAGGACCCATGCCCCGCAACGCTCGTATCGCCATCACCGTCACCACGTTCCTCGCCACGGCCGCGATCGCCACCGCGGCGTTGGCGCAGACGACGCCGACGACGCAGACCACCACCACCACGACAACGACCACGACACAACCCCGACAACTCCGACAACGCCGACAACCACGACTACGCCGCAGCCGACGCCCACCGGCGCCACGGTGGCGATCGACAACTGCCACGTGAAGCGCAGCCGCAACAACGGCGGCTTCACCTGGTTCTACTGCGGCGTCGTCACCGACGTTCCCGGGTCCGCGTCGATCTCGGTCTCCTACCGGACGAACCTCACCACGTTCACGCCCTCTACGGGAGGCAGTTGGAGTCGCCGCTCCGGCACCTTGCGGTTCACCAGCGGGGAGTCGCTGCTGAACCTGAAGTTCGCGGTGCGCAACCAGACGGTGGCACAGGTCCGCCAGAAGCTGCGCGTTACGCTCAGCAACGCCCGCGGGGCGACGATCACAGACGCGACGGCGCGCGCCGCCGCCAGCTGAGCCGCCGTCAGGCTCCCGCCTGTCGCCGCATCGTGCCGATGGCGGCGGCTGCGCGGAGTATCCCCTTGCGGGCTGGTCGCGGGGCGTGGGACGGTGAGGGGCGATGCTCGCCGCGATCGTCAGCGTCGACCCGTTTCCGGACACGACGGCTCCGGGGCGCAGCACCGCGTTCCTGGTGCTGAGCGCGTTCCTGGTCACGTTCCTGTTCATCCGCACCAGCGCGCGGCTGATCCGAAATCCGAACGTGACCTGGTGGCCCGGCAACGTCGAGAGCGGTGACCTGCACATCCACCACCTCGTGTGGGGCATCTGCCTCGTGCTGATCGCCGGGTTCCTCGGCTTCGCCGCCGACCTTCAGAGCCCGTGGTGGTACATCTCGGCGATCGCGTTCGGGATCGGGGCCGGGCTGACGATCGACGAGTTCGCGTTGTGGCTGTACCTCCGCGACGTCTACTGGAGCGAGCAGGGGCGATTGTCGGTGGACGCCGCCATCATCGCCACCGTCTTCGCGGTGCTCGTGGTCCTTGGCACCAAGCCGTTCGGCCTCGACGAGACCGAGTCGGTTCTCGGCACCGTCGTGCTCGTGCTCCAAGCCGTCGCGCTCTCGGTGGCCGCGTTCCTCAAGGGCCGGTTGGTCATGGGCGTGGTCGCGCTGTTCGTGCCGTTCTGGGGCCTGATCGCGCTCGTCCGGCTGGCGAAGCCGGGCTCGCCATGGGCTCGGTGGCGGTACCGCGGCCCGCGTGCGGGACGACTGGTCCGGGCGCAGCGGCGGTTCAGTCAGGACCGCCGGTCCGTTGCGCTCAGCGACCGCGTCGTCGCGTTGACCACCGGGCTGTCCGAGCCGGACCGCGCCGCCGACAGGTCGCCGCCGGAGTGACGACCGGCACTGAATCCGCTCCGCGATTTCCCTGCAAATCCGCGAAGCCCTCTGTCGGACTCGAACCGACGACCCCTTCCTTACCCTCGAAATCTGGGACGGCCACAGGGGGTCACGGGAGTCCACGGCTGCGCCTCTTTTCCCCGCTGATAGGTGAGTTTGCGAGTGCAGCCGAAAGCAAATCGATCGAGTCCCTTGTGACGCAATTGGACGCGGAGTGGACGTAGGAATACGCCTTGGAGTGTCGGGAGGCGCGACCCGGTCCCGCCCATTGCCTCTCGCTCGCTCGCGCCCGGATGTCACGATGGCGTTCGTAGACAGCGCGGGCTACGGTCACCAGCCCGCCAGCGCGAGCGAGGTCTGGCCTCGTGCGACGCGGCGATCGCATCGTCGATATGCGTTCGTTGCGGCCCGGTGCTGGCGACGACCTGGCTCGAGCGGTGAAATGCGCCGCGCCGGCGACCTGACGCGACGTGGGGAGCCGCCGGCCTCTACGCCGCGGTGCGCCCGGGCGACGCGGCCGTGCCGTTGCCGGCGGGCGCGGCCTGTGGCCGCGCGGGGAGATCGACGGCGAGCGCGTCGCGCAGGCTGCCGGCGATCTCGGGCCAAGCCAGCGCGCCCTTCTCGGGCGCCGCCCGCGTCGCCTTCCACAGTGTGCCGGATGCCGGGACGAAGTCGGGCGGCGGCGGCACGATGTCGTAGAACGGGTGGCGCGCGGCCTCGTCGTCGACGGCGCGGTCGAAGCGCACGAGATCTGGGCGCAGGTGAAGCATGAGCGAGGTCTCGAGCACGGCGGCGTGCTCGACGTCCCAGCCGGGGAACTCGTCGCCGAAGAGCGCCTGCATCGCGTCCTCCGAGAGCTCGGCGAACGGCGCCTCGACGACCATGATCCGCGTTGCCGCCGGCCGGCAGCGCTCGTGCGCCAGCCACGCCGCCTCGTAGACGAAGTTCGCGTTCTCAAAGTGCCAGCTCAGGACCGCAAGCCGGCGGAAGCCGCTCTGGACGAGCCCCGCGAGCACGTCCTCGAGGAGCGCCATCAGCGTGCGTCCCGAGAGCGAGATCGTGCCGGGGAAGGACGGGCCGCCGCCCGACAGCGGCCGGGAGCGATAGCCGTAGGCGAGCGGCGGCGCGACGTAGAGGTCGAGCGGTCCGGCGACCGCGAGGGCGAGCTCGGTGGCGAGCAGGGCGTCCGTGCTCAGCGGCAGATGCGGTCCGTGCTGCTCGGTCGCGCCGACGGGGACGATCACGCCCGCGTCGCGCGCGGCGGCGTCGCGCACCTCCGGCCAGGTCAGCTCGTCGAGCAGTCGCCGGTCGCGGTCGGGCGCCACGTCAGCTCACCGCCGTCGGCTCGGCGACGGGCTCCTCGGCGACGGCCGGCGCCTCGCGGGCGCCGAAACGCGGGAACCCGAGCGCGCGCTCCGGCGTGCTCGCCCGCACCGCGATCGCGGCGAGCGCCACGTACGCCACCGCCGCCACGATCCAGGCCTCGAGCGTCGGGATGCCCCAGCCGCTGAGCGGCACGCCGTCCTGGCGGGGAGGATGCCGTTGGCGTAGCTGCAGAACAGGATCGCCGCGAGGAGCGCGAGGATCGCGGGCCAGTTGCGAGCGCCGTCTCCTTCCACGCGGGTACGCGGTGAGCTTGCGGTTCACGCGCAGCACATGCGGCAGGAGCAGCTGGTGGTGTACATGATCACGGTCGCGCTCGGGACGGTCACCGCAAGCAGCGTCGTGATCGGAAGAAGTTGTCGAGGCTTGCGGTCCACCAGGCCATGAAGCCGCCGACCGCGGCGAGGATCAGGCACGTGTACAGGCGCCGCCACCGCCGCCAGCCGCCAAGGAGTTCTGGTCGCGTTCAGCGACACGTAGTAGTTGGCGTCGTTGACGGCGACTGGGTGGCGGTGGCGAGAACGAACGCCAGCGCGAGCCCGAACGACGAGAAGGTCACCGTCGCGTGAACACCTTGCCGAAGTCGCCACTTCCGACGCGGGCGGCATGATCGAGCGGCGGTCGGGAGCAGGAACTGCCTGACGAACAGGCCGATCGCCAGCGGCGGCACGCGATCGCGCCACCGCGGCTTGGCGTAGCGGAACAGGTCCGGCTCGTTGCTGTAGGTGGCGAAGCTGATCGCGAGGATGATCACCGCGACGGTCGTCGTCGTGCCAGGGCCGTGCGAGGAGAGGACGCGGTCTGGCGTATCGGTGATCGACTTGACGAGCGTGTAGAGGACCCAGAGGAGCGTCAGCGGCGCGGCGACGTAACGGGCGAACATGGAGATGCCGGTGAAGCCGAGGATGTTGTTGCCGACGCCGAGGACCGCGATGACGATGCCGAGGGTGAGCACCGAGCCCCAGCCGAAGAGCCCGCTCCACATCGACCCGAGCAGGTTGGCCTGGTAGCCCACCCAGCCGAGCGGCACGATCATCACCAGCAGCGACACCAGCCCCGAGCCCGCGACCCCGAAGATCGAGCGGCTCATGAGCGTGGTCGTCTGGCCACGCGTCGCGCCGAGGTAGGCGGCGGGCACGGCGTAGGCGAAGTAGCACACCGAGCTGACGGCCACGCAGAACAGCATGCGCCGCAGCGTGAAGCCCTCGCCGTACAGCTCGAAGCCGAGCGCCATGTAGGCGAAGCCGGGATAGAACGTGAGCCAGAGCGGCACATGGTGCGACCACGTGCCGCGCCGCTCGTTGAGCGGGACGACGCCGTGCTGGCTCGAGGAGTAGTCGTGGCTTACCTGCGCGCCGAGCTCGCCGGCGGCCTCCGGGTGTGTGGGCTCCATCGCGGTCTCTCTCCCGTGTTGGTGCGTTATGCGGCCGCGGCCGCCGGCGCGGCCGCGGCAGCCGCGCTCATGCGCCGATGATGTTGTGCTCCGGGCCGAACGGGAACGCGGTGATGTCCTCGGCGCCGTCCTCGGTCACGACCAGGATGTCGTGCTCGCGGTAACCGCCCGCCCCGGGCTGGCCCTCCGGCAGCATGATCATCGGCTCCATCGACACGACCATGTCGGGCTCGAGCACCGTGTCGATGTCCTCGCGCAGCTCGAGGCCCGCCTCGCGCCCGTAGTAGTGGGAAAGGACGCCGAACGAGTGGCCGTAGCCGAAGGTCCGGTACTGCAGCAGGTCATGCGCGGCGTAGATCTCGTTGAGCTCTGACGGCGATGTCGCCGCAGCGGGCGCCCGGGCGAACGAGCTCGAGCCCGCGGCGATGCACCGCGCAGTTGACCTCCCAGAGCTCGAGGTGGCGCGGTCGTCGGCACATAGCCGAAGAACAGCGTGCGCTCCAGCGCCGTGTAGTAGCCCTGGATCATCGGGAAGCAGTTCAGGCTGAGGATGTCGCCCGCGCGCATGCGCCGGCGTGGTCACCGGGTTGTGGGCGCCGTCGGTGTTGATCCCGGACTGGAACCAGGTCCACGTGTCCATCAGCTCGGCGTGCGGATACGTCCTGGCGATCTCGCGCACCATCGCCTGCGGTCGCGTGCAGCGCCACCTCGTGCTCGGGCACGCCGTCCCCCGACCGCCTCGACGCAGGCCGCGCCGCCGATGTCGGCGATCCGCGCGCCGTTGCGGATGACGGCGATCTCCTCGGCCGACTTGACCATGCGCAGGCGCATCGTGGCGGGGGTCGACGTCGACGAGCTCGACGCCCGGAAAGGCCGCCTCGAGCTTGGCGCGTCCCTCGAGCGTGAGGTGGTCGAACTCGACGCCCAGCCGGCGCATGCCGTTCGCGAGCCCGGCGGCGGCGCGGAAGTAGTTGTCGCGCTGCCAGTCGGTGTAGACGATGTTGTCGCCGAACGTGCGTCGCCACGGCTGGCCGCCGTCGATGTTCGCGCTGATCGACGTCTGGTCGTCGGCGGTGACGAACAAGCCGTAGTGGCGCCCGAACGAGCAGTACAGGAAGTCGGCGTAGTAGTTGATGTTGTGGATCGAGGTGAACAGCACCGCGTCGACGTCGACCTCCGCCATGGCAGCGCGCAGGCCGGCGAGGCGGCGCTCCATCTCCGCTTCGGAGAAGAACGGCGTCGCGCGTTCCCCGTTCTCGATGCGGATCGTCCGCGGGCGCTCGGCGATGGGTGCGGCGGCTTCCACTGGTGCATCTCTCCTCGGTCGTGGTGGCGTGCTGCCGCTGGCGAGTATCCGCGCGTCCGGTGTGGTCGGGAAGAGGACGAAGCACTACCTTTGATCCACTCACCCTGGATACTTCTCCAGGGCGTATCTCGAGGAGAGCGATGCCGATCACCGTGCAGGAGCTGCTCGCGGACCCGCTGCTGCGGCTCGAGCCCGTCGTCACCGGCGACACCGCGCAGACCATCACATGGGTCCACTCGAGCGAGATGCCGGACCCGGCCGGAGCGGCGTTCCTGCGCGGCGGCGAGGTGGTCCTGACAGGCGGGGTCTGGCACTGGGCCGGCGCCTCGGCGCAGGCGTTCGTCGACGGGCTCGCGCGCGTGCGGGCGGCCGCGCTCGGCTTCGGCGTCAGCTCGCTCGTCGAGGAGGTGCCCGAGCTGCTCGTCACGGCATGCCGCGACGCCGGGCTGACGCTCTTCCGCGTCCCCGCCGACATGGCGTTCATCACGATTACCCAGACGTTCGTGGAGCGGTTCGTCGAGGAGCGCGAGCGGGCCTTGCGCGAGACCGTCGCGCGCAACGACCGGTTCGTCCGCGCGGCGCGGCACGGACGCGGGCTCGAGGGGGCGCTGAGCGTGCTGCGCCGCTACCACGCCACACCGGCGTGGATCCTGAGCCCGACGCGCGGCCTGCTCGCCGCCGAGCACCACTCGCCGCCGGCGCACCTGCTCGAAGCCGTGGCCGCGCTCCCCGCGCACGTCCATGAGCCGACCGACATCACGGGCCACAGCGCGTTCCCGATTCTCGGGCCGCCCGGCACCGACGCGTATCTCGTGCTCGCCGCGCCGCTGGGCGAGCTCTCGGTCCCGGCGCGGGCGATCATCGACCAGGCGCTCGCATTCCTCGCCGTCGAGCTGCAGCGCGAGGCGGCCGTACGCGAGAGCGAGCAGCGCTTCGCCGCGGAGCTGTTCGATCTGGTGGCCGCGGGGGACGCCCAGCTCGCGGCGGTCGAAGCGCGGCTGCAGGCGCTCGACCTGCCCGCCGGCGTGCCGCTCGCAGGCCTCGTCTGCCGCGCGCCGGACGTCGCGGTCGCGAGTGCCCGCCTGCGGGCGGCGCTCGAGGAGCACCAGCTTCCCAACGTGACGGCGGCCAAGGGCGCCGAGGTCGCCGCTTTGATCCCATGGCCGCACCCGATCGAGGACCTCGAGATCCTCGCCGCGGCGCTCTTCGAGGCGCTCGGCGACGGGGCCGCGCTCGGGGCCGGAAGCCCCGCCGACGCGCCCGACGACCTCCGCCGTACGCTCCTCGAGGCCCGCCATGCGTGCCGGATCGCCCGGCGGAGGCGCGACGTCCACTTTGCGACGTATCCGCAGGTCGGCTCGCACGCCCTGCTCCTCGCGCTCCAGGACGACCAGGTCCTCGCGACGTTCCGCAACGCCCTGTTGGAGCCGCTGGTCGCCCAGGACTCGCGGCGCCACACCGCGCTCGTTCCCACGATCCGCGCATTTCTCGCGGCCGACGGCCACTACCGGCAGACCGCGGAGGTACTTCACGTCCACGTCAACACGCTGCGGCTGCGCCTCGCGAGGATCGAGCAGCTGACCGGGCGCGACCTGTCCCGCCTCGAGGACCGCGTCGACTTCTACCTCGCCCTCAGCGCTGCCGGCGAGCTGCCCGCCGAGCTGCCGTCATGAAGCTCCAGCGTTTGGTCAGCTCGGCGCGCGTTGTCGAAGCCCTCTGACGGACTCGAACCGACGACCCCTTCCTTGCCATCGCATTTCTACGGCACCCTGTGGCCGCAAATGTCGCATACCTATGCGGAATTCGACGACACGCGCGGACGCGAATGCGCACCTGCTACTCCCCACAACTTCCCACGGTTCCCCGTTCGTTCCCGGCGCGACCCCTTCTCTACGGGTAGCCGTGGTCGTGCCGTAGGACCGATCTGTGGCCTTCGCTTGACCGCGCTTGACGCGGGCCTCGGCGCACTGGGCGTCTCCGCGGCGTGGCTGGGTGACGCTGACGGGTCAGTCAACTTCGGCGATGAGAACGGTCGCGCCGCCAGTCGCGTAGTTGGGCACGTCCTCGCCTGGCGCGCGGCCTTCCGGCGTCGCCCTCGAGGCATGCAACTCCTCCTCGCTGTCGAAGTAGAGCTCGACGACGCGGTAGTACGGAGGCGGGCTTCCGTCAGTGGTCGCGACGACGAGCGCCTTCTCGAAGCGGCGCAGGTTCGGCATCGCGTTGACGAGCGGGATGTGGACGTCGTCGAAGTGCCGCTCGAACGCCGCGGGATCGTCGGGATGGCCGTACAGGACGGTGATCTTGATCATGGTGATCAAAAAACCTATACGCATGGATGAGCGCTCGGGCGACGGCGATCGCCGTCATCGCGCTGCTCGTGCTGGGGTCGCGCTGACCGCGCAGGCCTGGCGGATGAAGGATTACTCGCTGAACGTCTCGATCGCTCATCACGGCCGCACGGGACGACTCGGGCTTCCCCGTGGCTTCCCATGGCGCCGGGGCGGCCAAGTGAACCGGGGGCCGCGGGCGGCGAAAAGGCGCGTGTTTGCGCGCCTTTTCCGTGAAGCCCTCTGACGGACTCGAACCGTCGACCCCTTCCTTACCATGGAAGTGCTCTACCAGCTGAGCTAAGAGGGCGGGCCGGCGAAGGGTAGCGCCGAACCGGCCGGCGCGTCAGCGGGCCGGCGCACCCGTCCGGGATGCGTGCGCCAGACGACCGCGCGCGGGGCGGCCGCGGGTCTGGATCGGGGAAACTGAACCCGATGACCGCGACCGTGACCCCGCAGCCCGCCGACCCGACCGCCGCCGAGCGCCCGCGCCACGTCCGCGTCGGGATCATCGGCGCCGGGTTCGGCGGCCTGGGCATGGCCATCCGCCTGCGCCAGGCGGGCATGGACGACTTCGTGGTGTGGGAGCGCGACGCCGAGGTCGGCGGCACCTGGTGGGCGAACACCTACCCCGGCTGCCAGTGCGACGTCCCCTCGCACCTCTACTCGTTCTCGTTCGCCCTCAACCCCGACTGGGGCCGCACGTACGCGCCCCAGCCCGAGATCGAGGCGTACATCAGGCGCGTCACGGACGAGTTCGGGCTGCGGGAGTTCGTCGAGACCGACTGCGCGGTGCTCGACGCGGCGTGGGACGAGACCGCCGACCGCTGGAACGTGACGACCGAGAAGGGCGCGTTCACCGCGGACGTCATCGTCGCCGCGCCCGGCCCGCTGAGCGAGCCCTCGATCCCGGACCTCCCCGGCCTCGACACCTTCGCGGGCACCACGTTCCACACCGCCGACTGGAACCACGACCACGACCTCTCCGGCCGCCGCGTCGCGATCGTCGGCACCGGCGCGTCGGCGATCCAGGCCGCGCCCCGGATCCAGCCCGAGGTCGAGGCCCTGACGATCTTCCAGCGCACACCGCCGTGGGTCCTGCCCCACAGCGACCGGCCCATCACCGACGCCGAGCGCGCGCTCTACCGCCGCTTCCCGATCGCCCAGCGCGCCGTCCGCACCGGCGTGTACTTCGGGCGCGAGCTGCTCGTCCCCGGCCTCGCCTACCGGCCGAAGCTCATGGGCCTCGCCCGCAAGCTCGCCCGCCGGCACCTCGAGCGGGCGGTCGCCGACCCCGCGCTGCGCGAGCGCCTGACGCCCGACTACGAGATCGGCTGCAAGCGGATCCTCCCGAGCAACCGCTGGTACCCGACGCTCACGAAGCCCAACGTCGAGCTCGTCACGGACGGCATCGACCACGTCCGCCCCGACGGGATCGTCACGCGCGCGGGCGAGTTCCGGGCGGTCGACACGATCATCTTCGCGACCGGCTTCCACGTGACCGACATCCGCATCGCCCACCGGCTGCGGCGCGGCGACGGCCGGACGCTCGACGACGTCTGGGGCGGCAGCCCGCGCGCCTACCGCGGCACGACGATCCCCGGGTTCCCGAACCTCTTCTTCCTCGTCGGGCCGAACACCGGGCTCGGGCACAACTCGATCATCTTCATGATCGAGGCCCAGCTCGCCTACGTCATGGACGCGCTGGCGCACATGCGCGCCGCGGGCGCGACCCGCCTGGACGTCAAGGCCGACGCCGAGCGCGCCTACAACGACCACATCCAGCACAAGCTCGCCCGCAGCGTCTGGAACACCGGCGGCTGCTCGTCGTGGTACCTGGACCGCAACGGGCGGAACGCGACGATCTGGCCCGACTTCACGTTCCGCTTCTGGGGCCAGATGCGCCGCTTCGATCCGCACGCCTACGAGCTGACCGGCCCGCGCCGCGGCACCGAGGCGCCGCCGAGCCTCGCCCCGGCCTAGGCGCGGGTAGGCTGGCGCCCCACGGTGCCCGTCGACTTCGTCTACCGCATCGAGCAGCCCCACCGGACCGGGATGCTCGCGCGGGTCTGCCGGGCGATCGCGGACGGCGACGGCCTCATCGGCGACATCCAGACGATCTCGATCGGGGCCGAGCGCTCGATCCGCGACGTCAGCGTCGAGGTCCGCGACATCGACCAGGCCCACCGGCTGGCCGAGATCATCGCCTCGATCGACGAGGTCCGCGTCATCGACCACCACGACCGCGCGATCGACCGCCACGTCGGCGGCAAGATCGAGGTCGTCCCGCGGATCGCGATCGCCTCGCTGCAGGATCTGCGCGACGTCTACGTCCCCGGCGTCGCACGCGTGTGCCGCGCGATCGCGGCCGACCCGGCGCAGGCCAACCGCTTCACGTGGGTCGGGCGGACGGTCGCGATCTGCACGAACGGCACGCGCGTCCTCGGCCTGGGCGACATCGGCCCGCTGGCCTCGATGCCGGTCATGGAGGGCAAGGCGATCTTCTACACCGCGTTCACCGACCTCAACGCGGTCCCGATCCTCATCGACCAGAAGCATCCCGACGCGTTCGTCCGCGCCGTGCTCGACATCGCGCCGAGCTTCGGCGCGATCCACCTCGAGGACATCCAGGTCCCGGAGTGCTTCGAGATCGAGAAACGGCTCGTCGAGGCGCTCGACATCCCGGTCATGCACGACGACGTGCACGGCACGGCGGTCGCCGCGCTGGCCGCGATCACCGGCGCGTGCGCGCAGCTCGGGCGGCCGCTCGCCGACCAGACGATCGGGCAGGTCGGGCTCGGCGCGGCCGGCTTCGGCATCGCCCGCCTGGCCCGGGACGCCGGGGCGAAGGCCGTCGTCGCGACCGACCCCGACCCGCTCGCCCAGACCCACGCCGACGCCAACGGCATCGAGATCGCCGACTTCGCGACCGTCATGGCCCGCGCCGACATCGTCGTCGCGACGACCGGGCGGCCGGGGCTGATCGGCCCCGAGATGATCCGCGAGGGACAGGCGATCTTCGCGCTGACGAACCCGGACCCCGAGATCCAGCCGCAGGCCGCGCTGCGCGCCGGGGCCGCGTTCGCCGCCGACGGCGCCGCGGTCAACAACGTGCTCGCGTTCCCCGGGATCCTCCTCGGCACGCTCTCCTGCGGCGCCCGCACGATCTCGACCGGGATGAAGCTCGCGGCCGCGGCGGCGATCGTCCGCCTCACGCACGAGAGCGAGCTCGTCCCCGACCCGCTGGACCGCGGCGTCCACCGCGCCGTCGCCGACGCCGTCGCCGAGGCCGCGCGGGCCGAGGGGCTCGACCGCCCCGACCGCGTCCCGCCCGGCCTGTCGGCGCGATGAGCGCACCGCATCACCACGCCGACGACCACGAGGCCGGCGCGCACTTCCATCCCGACAGCATCAACCCGGCGCTCGAGGGCCTGCGGTTCTGCCCGCGCTGCGGCCAGGCGCCGGAGATCGACTTCCCCCGCTCGCTGCGCTGCGCGCACTGCGGCTACGCCGCGTTCTACAACCCCAAGCCGGTCGCCTGCGCGATCCCGCGCGAGCCCGACGGGCGCCTGTGGCTGCTGCGCCGCGGCTTCGACCCGGGGGCCGGGCGCTGGACGTTCCCCGGCGGCTTCGTCGACCTCGGCGAGTCCGTCGAGGACGCCGCGCGGCGCGAGGCGCGCGAGGAGCTCGAGATCGACGTCGAGCTGCGCGGCCTCGTCGGCGTCTACTCGCGCGCCGAGGACCGCGTCGTCCTCGTCGTCTACGACGCGACGTACACGGGCGAGCCGCGGCGCACTCCGGAGGCGACCGAGGTGCGCGCGTTCGCCCCGGACGAGCTGCCGTGGGACGAGCTCGCGTTCTGGTCGACCGCGCAGGCGCTGCGGGACCTGCTCGACCGCGACGGCCGGGCCTGACGCCGCGGCGGCCTGACGCGCTACGCGTCCCCGGACGGGACCGTGGCCGACGCGCGGTCGCGCGCCGTGACCGTCGTGACCGGCAGGCCGAGCCCGGTGACCTTGCTCGGCAGGTCGAGCTTCATCCACTTCGAGACGCGGGCCGGCAGCGTGGAGATGATCACCTCGTCGAAGCCGTGGATGTTGATCGCGTCCTGGATGGCGTTCATCGGCGACGGGTCGCCGACCAGGCCCTCGACCGGCGCGCCGGCGGCGTCCTCGAGAAGCGGGATCGCGAGGTCGAGGACGGTCTGGCCCTCGCTCTCCTCCTGATCCTCGGGGTCGACGAGCGCGTGGAGGCCGTGCGCCGGGTTCGGCACGAGCAGCGTGAAGGCGGCCGGCCCGCGCTGCGCGCGGTCACGGACGGCCTCGATCAGGGCCGGGGTGGCCGCGGTCTTGTGGGCGACGACGAGGACGCGTGCGGGCGTCGAGGACTCCATGCCGAACCTCCGGGGTGGCGGTCGCCGAGTGCGCTGCGGATGCTACGCTTCCGGTAATTCGCTTGATACCAAGCATTCGGAGCAAGAAATATGTCGAAGCCTTCTGCTGACACGACCCTCGTCGACGACGTGATCCGCGCCGCGGCGCACCTCGAGCCCGAGCTCGAGGAGGCGCTCGAGGAGCACGGCCTCACGCGCCCGAGCTACCTCGTCCTGCTCGCGCTGCTGGGCGCCGAGGACGAGAGCCTCTCCCAGCGCGACCTCATGGCGTCGGTGCGCCGCACGAGCGGCACGCTGAGCGTGCGCCTCGCCCGCCTCGAGCGCGCCGGCTACGTCGCGCGCGAGCGCGACCCCGACGACCGCCGCGGCGCGGTCGTCACCCTCACCGACCGCGGCCGCCGCCGCGTCGAGGCCGCCCGCCCGGCCTACGACGCCACGGCCGCCCGCCTCGCCGCCGGGCTGCCCGGCGACGAGCGCGCGCAGTTCGCCGAGCGCCTGGGCCGCTGGCTCGGGTTCTTCGAGCCGGACGACCGCGTGGCCCCGCGCCTCGGGGTCGCCGTCGCGCCCGCGGCGGTCGCCCATCGGATGCGCCGCGCGGTCGGGCTGCCCGACCGCCACGGCGTCCTCGTGCTCAAGGTGCGGCGCGGGAGCGCCGCGGAGGGCGCGGGCCTCGAGCGCGGCGACCTCGTCGTCGGCGCCGCGGGCGCCGACGTCCAGACGATCGGCGACCTGCACCGCGCGCTCGCGCACGCGAACGGGACGCTCACGCTCGACGTCGTGCGCGGCGTCGACGAGCGGACCGTCGAGATCGCGCTCGACCCGGCGGCGTAGCGCCGCTGCGGACCGCGCGCCGGGTGATCCCGGCGCGCGGGGCCGGCTCGGCCTCAGCCGATCTTCGTCATGTCGACGTCGAAGACGAGCGTCGAGTTCGCCGGGATCGTCGGCGGCTGACCCTGGGGGCCGTAGGCGAGGTCCGGCGGGATCGTCAGCCGGCGGCGGCCGCCGACCTTCATCCCGACCAGGCCCTGGTCCCAGCCCGAGATGACCTGGCCCTGGCCGAGCGTCAGCTCGAACGGCGCCTTGCCGCGCTTCCAGGAGGAGTCGAACTCCTTGTTGTTGTTGAAGAGGACGCCGACGTAGCGGACCGACACCTTGTCGCCGCTCTTCGCCGCGGCGCCCTTGCCCTCGATGAGGTCCTCGACCTTCAGCGCCTTCGGCGCGGCGCCGGCGGCCTTCGGGATCTTCGGCTTGGTCGAGATGTTCGACTCGCCGGAGGTGGGCGTCACCTTCGTCGCCGTCGGCGGCTTCGCGGCCGTGTCGGCCGCTGCCGTCTGCGTCTTCGCCTGCTGCTCCGCGGTGCGCGCGAACTTGTCGGCGTCGCTCTCGGAGGCGCTGCTGCCGCACGCGGCGAGCGCGATCGCCGTGGCGCCGAGCGCCAGGAGGATGGAGATCTTTCGCATGGTGTGATGGGCCCCCCTTGGCCCGACATCAAGCTCCGCGGCGGGCCGTGCCGCGGAGAACAGCGAGCAAGGATACGAGCCTTTTCCGGCTCCCGCGCCCGGAGCTGTTCGCCCCGGGGCGCCGCATGGCGGGGGAAGGATTCGAACCTTCGAAGGCTGAGCCACCTGATTTACAGTCAGGCCCCTTTGACCGCTCGGGAACCCCGCCAGAGGGACGCCCACCGAAGCGGACGCCGGAAAGAGTAGCGACCGCGACGCTGCCGGGCCGGCAGCGCCGCGACCGCTATGGACCCAAGGGCGCTAGCCGGCGTCGCGGAGCCGCTGCGCCTCGGGCAGCGACTCGAGCTTCTTGAGCGTGTGGTTCTCGATCTGGCGGATGCGCTCGCGCGTGACGTTGAACGCGCGCCCGACCTCCTCGAGCGTGCGCGGCCGCCCGCCGGTCAGGCCGAAGCGCATCTCGATGACCTCGCGCTCGCGCTGCGGGAGCGCCGCCAGCGCGCGGTGGACGTTCTCCTTGCGCAGGTTCTCCGAGGCGATCTCGAACGGCGACTCGGCCGTCTGGTCCTCGACGAAGTCGCCGAGCTCGGACTCGTCCTCCTCGCCGATCGGCTTCTCGAGCGAGATCGGCTGCTGGGACATGCGCAGGATGTCGCGCACCTCGCGCGGCGTGCACTCGAGCTCCGAGGCGATCTCCTCGGGCGTCGGCTCGCGGCCGAGCGCCTGGACGAGCTGGCGCTCGACGTGCACGACCTTGTTGAGCTTCTCGACCATGTGGACCGGGATGCGGATCGTCCGCCCCTTGTCCGCGATCGCGCGCGTGACCGCCTGGCGGATCCACCAGGTGGCGTACGTCGAGAACTTGTAGCCGCGCCGGTAGTCGAACTTCTCCACCGCGCGGATCAGGCCCAGCGATCCCTCCTGGATGAGGTCCAGGAACGTCAGGCCGCGGCCGAGATAGCCCTTGGCGATCGAGACGACGAGGCGGAGGTTGGCCTCCACCATCTGCGTCTTGGCGACCATGTCGCCGCGCTCGATCCGCTTGGCCAGCTCGACCTCCTGCTGCGCGGTCAGGAGCGGGACGCGTCCGATCGACCGCAGGTACAGCCGCAGCGAGTCGAGACTCGGCTCGACGGTGAGGTCGATCTCCGGCTTCTTCGGCGCCTCGGCGCCCGCCTTCTGGCGCGCCTCGGCGGCGGCCTCGACCTTGTGGGCCTCGGAGGTCGCGGGCTTCCCGTCGGCGCCCACGACGTCGATGCCCTGCTCGTCCAGATGCGCGTGAAGCTCCTGGACCTGCTCCTTCGTGACCTCGACCTCCTCGAGGGCGGCCGCGATCTGCTCGAAGGTCAGGAAGCCTCGCTCCTGACCGTCGGCGACGAGCTGACGGAGGTCGTCCATCTCCCAGATGGGTGCCTCGTCAGCGAGTAGAACCTCGCTCTTGGTACTCAAACTCCCCAAATCCCTCGCGACCGTTGGCGGCCTCTGCTTCCCCGAGCTTCGGCCGGTTCCCTTGCTCTGTCATGCGGTTTTTCGTGCGCCAACGGCGCATCGCGACAGAAGTCGCGAAGGGCTGAGCCTTGTGATTCCTCGCACGCTGCGGCGGAGGTGACTGGCAGCCGAGTGCGTGAGTGATAGCACAAGGATCTGACTTGTCCAGGGAGGATGCGTGAACGTGCACAGGTACCCTGCATGCCAAAGCCCATGCAGCCCACCACGCTCAGCGCCCAGCCCGACGTCCAGGCGTCGGCCCCCACCGTCCACGTCTCGCTCTCCCGCGTCGGCATCACCGGGGTCGAGAAGGTCATCCGCATCGGGGAGGCCGACGGCCGTCCCCAGCTCTTCTCCGCGAACCTCGAATGCTTCGTCGACCTCGGTCCGAAGCAGAAGGGCGCGCACATGTCGCGCTTCGAGGAGGTCGTCAACGACGTCATCGGCGAGGTGATCGTCAACGAGACCGGCTTCAAGGCCGAGCAGCTCGCCGAGCGCATCGCCCGGCGGGTGCGCGAGCGCCAGGACGCGCTGCGCGCCGAGGTGACGATCGCCGCCCGCTACCCGGAGTACAAGCCGGCCCCGGTGTCGGGCATCAAGACGCAGGAGATCTACACGCTGTACGGCTCGGCGGTCGCGAGCGAGACCGGCACGCGCCGGCTCGTCGGCGTCGCCGCCCAGGGCATGACCGCGTGCCCGTGCGCGCAGCAGATCGTCGCCGGCCACGCGCGCGAGCGCCTCACGGGCGACGGCTTCTCCGACGCCGAGATCGAGCGCATCTTCGACGCCGTCCCGGTCGCGACCCACAACCAGCGCGGCCTCGGGACGCTGCACATCGGCTGCCCCGAGTCCTGCGAGACGCAGATCGAGGCCGCCACGCTGCTCGAGATCGTGGAGAACTCGATGTCGAGCGAGATCTACGAGCTCATGAAGCGCTCCGACGAGGGCGCCGTCGTCGAGAAGGCGCACCGTCGCCCGCGCTTCGTCGAGGACTGCGTGCGCGAGATGGTCGCGGGCGTCGTCGGGCACTTCGGCGACCTCGAGGACGGGACGTTCGTCTCGGCGCGCCAGGAGAACCTCGAGACGATCCACCAGCACAACGTCGTCGCCGAGCGCTTCGGGCTGCTCGGCGAGCTCCGCCACGAGCTCGCGTCCGGCGAGCACCTCGCGCATCACACGTCGATGCGCGAGTGGCTGGACGCGGCCGCGCGCTAGTCCTCGTCAGCGCCGCCGACGCTCGCACCCGCGAACCCGGTCGCGCCGGTCGGCGCGCACCGTGTCGCGCCCGGGACCGCACGAGACCGTGTCGACCTGGCCGTCCCGGGCATCGATGACGTCGTTGCCCGGGCCGCCGCTGATCGTGTCCCGGCCGCGGCCGCCGGTCAGGCAGTCCGCACCCTCGCGGCCGAGGATCGTGTCCCGGCCGCCGGCGCCGCTGAGGCGGTCGCCGCGCGTGGTCCCGCGCAGCAGGTCGGCGGACGCGGTGCCCACGAGCCGGTTGACGCAGGTCCCGCGGCGCACCCGGACCGCGTTCGTGAGCGCGGCCGCGTTGTTCGCCGTCTGCGCGTCGGTCGCCCGGGCGGCCACGGTCACCCGTGTCGCCATCGAGCGATCCGCCGCCGCCGCGAGGTCGAGCGTCACCCGCGCGCTCGCACCCCGGCGGAGCGTGCCGAGCGAGCCGGTGAGGCGGTTGTTGCGGAAGCGGCAACCGAGGAAGCCGATCCGCGGAGCGGGGACGCCGGCGCCGGACGGGCTCGAGCACCGGGAGCCGCGGTACGGCGCGCGCACCGACGGCCGCGCGGTCAGCACGACGCTCTCGGCGGGCCCCGCCCCGCGATTCGTCACCGTGAACGTGTAGTGCAGCGTGCCGCCGAAACGGACGGGCCGCGGGGTCGCCGTCCCGCGCACCGCGAGGTCCGCCAGACAGGCGGTCTGGCGCGTGGCGTCGGCCGCGCAGAGATCCTGCGTCTCGTCGCCGAACCCGTCGCCGTCGGCGTCGGGCTCGACGTCGGCGTTGTAGACCGACTCGAGCTGGTCGAAGACGGTCGTCGGCGCCGGAACGACCTGGCCGTCGGCCAGCGGCGGGCTCCAGTCATGTTCGGTGGCGATGACGGTCCGAACCGGCGGCAACGGGTAGTTCGGCACCGGCGCATAGAAGCGGTCCCCGAGCGTGCCGCCGAGGACGTCGACCGCGATGAGGTCGCCGGTCGCCACCGGGACACGCGTCGCGAAGGTCTGCACCCCCGGCCCCGGCGACGTGGCGACCGCGCTGGACGCGACGACCGTCGTCCCGGCCGCGCCGGGCCGCAGGATCCGGAGGCGCAGCTGGCCGCTCGCCTCCTTGACCCGCCACCGGACGATCACGCCGCGCCCGGCCGGCAGGCCCGGCACCGCGAAGCTGTGGTTGCTGAGGGCCGCGATGAGCACCGTGCACGACTGGCCCGGGAAGCCGCAGTCGTCCGGGTCCGCGGGCGGCGCCATGTCGCTGCCGATCGTCACCGCGGCCGGCGCGGGCGCGCTCGCGAGCGCCAGCGTCACGGCGCCGAGGATCACGACGACTGCGCTGCGACGCATCCCTTCCCTCCCGATCGACACTCAGCCACTGTCAGAGCAATCATCGGTCCTTGATCAAGACAGATGCAAGCGGGCCGGTCAGCGAGCGCGGCGGGCCGAGCCGCGGCGATCACGCGCGCAGCGCTATCCCCGCCCGCAGGCACGTCCGCGGCCAGCGGCCGTCGCGCACCGCGAGCACGCGGACGGCGACCCGCGCCGCGGCGCGCGCCGCGGCCCACGTGACGCCGGGCCAGGTCCGGCTGTGGACGCCCTCGCCGGCGACCGTGGCGACGGTGGCCGCGACGTTCCGCAGCCGCGCGGCGAGCGCGACGCACGGCCCGGCCGGGAGCCGTGCGGCCGTGGCCCGGAGCACGAGCGCGCTGAGCTTCGCGCCGGCCTCGGCGTGACCGAGCGCCATCAGGACGCAGGTGCCGCGGGCATGACGGGGCGCGCACCGGCGCACGGCCGCGCGCAGCGTCACGGCCTGACCGGCCATGATCGCCGCGAGGTCGCGCAGCGCGCCAGGCCCGACCGGGGTCGGCGCGTGACGGACGGACGGCGCCCGGCGGGCCTCGCGGCGGCCGGTGGCCGCGCCGGATCGACCAACAGGGTCGCGGTGCCGAGCGTCGCCGTCACGACGACCGCGGCAAGGGCGCGCTGATGCATGAGTCCCACCCCCCCGGGCGGCGCCGGGACGACGCGCTGGACCGGTCCCGACGATCTGGTGGTCGCACCATACGGAGGTCGCGCCCACCAATGGGGATTTCTTGCTTGCCCGGCCGGTCAGGCGTCGCGCACCGGCGGCCCCGCCGCCCGCGTGACCCCGATGCTCGCCACGATCACGAGCGCGATCGCCACGAGCTCGCGGGCGCCGAGACGCTGACCGAGCAGGACGAAGCCCGCGAGCGCGGCGACCGCCGGCTCGAGGCTCATCAGGACGCCGAACACGTTCGCCGGCATCCGGCGGAGGGACTCGCTCTCCAGCGAGTACGGGACGACCGACGACAGGCCCGCGACCACGAGGCCGAGGGCGAGCGCGGCCGGCGCGAGCAGTTCGCCCGGCGTCGTCTCGGTGAGGGCGGGCCCGAGCGGAACGAGCCACGCGATGCCCGCGGCGAGCGCGAGGCCCGTGCTGCCGTCGAAGACCCGCGTGGCGCGCTGCGCGAGCACGATGTAGACCGCCCAGCACGCGCCCGCGGTGAGGATGTAGGCGAGGCCGGTGGGGTCGACGCCGCCCGCCCCGAAGGGGTCCGCGAGCAGCACGATCCCGCCGACGGCGAGCACGATCCACACCAGGTCGCGCGCGCGCCGGGAGAACGCGACCGCCACGGCGACCGGACCGATGAACTCGATCGTCACGCAGACGCCGAGCGGGATGCGGTCGAGCGCCTCGTAGAAGCAGAGGTTCATCAGCCCGAGCGTGAGGCCGAACGCCCCGGCCAGGCGCAGCGCGGCGGCCGGGTGCGCGCCGGGCCGCGGGCGCCAGATCGCGAGCAGGATCATCGCGGCGAAGCCCTGGCGCAGCAGCGACGCGCCGCCCGGGCCGAGCGTGTCGAACAGCGTCGCGCCGAGCGCGGCCCCGAACTGCACCGACGTCGCGGCCGTGATGACGAGCGCGACGGGCGGGACCGGGTCGAGCCACGCGATCCCCCGGCCGCCGGTCGCGGGCCCGTCTACGGCTTCAGCCGGTGCCCGGTCCGAAACAGCCACGTGCTCCAGGCTACGACGCCGCAGGCCAGGCCGCCGGTGACGACGAGCGACAGCAGCGACGCTCACGTCGCTCGTGCCGAGGAACCCGTAGCGCACCGCGTTGAGCAGATAGAAGATCGGGTTCAGGTGGCTCAGCTCGTGCCACGGCGACGGCAGCACGTCGACGGAGTAGAAGACGCCGCCGAGGAACGTCAGCGGCAGGATCACGATGTTCGTCACGAACGCGGTGTGGTCCCACGCGTTCGCGTAGATCCCGACGATCACGCCGAAGGACGAGAACAGCACGAGCGCCAGCGCGAGCGCGAGGACGAGCACGAACGGCTCGCGGATCGGGACGTCGACGATCGGCAGCACGCAGAGCAGCAGGCCGCCGCCGATGAGCGACGCGCGCACGACGCCGCCGAGCGACAGCGCGAGGTTGATCTCCCAGCCGCGCATCGGGGCGGCGAGGACGTCGTTGAGGTAGCGGTCGAAGCGGGCCTGGAAGACCGACGCCGAGTTGTTGGCGTAGGTCGCCTGGATCATCGCCATCGTGATGAGGCCGGGGACGATGAACACCTCGTACGGCACGCCGTCGACGTGGCGGATGCGCCCGCCGAGCGACAGCCCGAAGACGAGGATGAAGAGCAGCGAGGAGAGGATCGGCGCGACGACGGTCTGCGTCCACAGCTTCAGCACGCGGTGCGTCTCGCGCTTGCTCAGCGAGAGCAGGCCCCGGTGGCGGGCGGCGAGCGCGGCGATCACGACGCCATCGCCTTGACGTAGACGTCGGCGAGCGAGTCGGCCTCGAACAGCCGCCGCAGACCCGGGGCGGAGTCGCGCGCGAGCAGCCGGCCGCCGCGGATCAGCGCGATCTCCTCGCACAGCTCCTCGGCCTCCTCGAGGTAGTGCGTCGTGAGCAGGATCGTCGTGCCGAGGCTGTGCAGGCGGCGGATGTAGGCCCAGAGCTCGAGGCGCAGCTCGAAGTCCACGCCCGCCGTCGGCTCGTCGAGGATCACGAGCGGCGGCTCGTGCATGAGCGCGCGGGCGAGCAGCAGCCGGCGGCGCATGCCGCCCGACAGCATCGGCGCCCGCACGTTCGCCTTCGCGCGCAGGTCGAAGACGTCCATCATCTCCGCCGCGCGGCGGCGGGCGTCCGCCCGGGTCATGCCGTAGTAGCCGCCGTGGTAGAGCAGCGTCTCCTCGACGTCGAGGAAGCGGTCGAGGTTCACGTCCTGCTCGGCGAGCCCGATCATCCGCCGCGCCGCGGGCTCGCCGTGGGGGACGCCGAAGACGGCGATCTCGCCCGCGGTGACGCGGATCAGGTTGCAGACCGCGCTGATCAGCGTCGTCTTGCCGGCGCCGTTCGGGCCGAGGAGACCGAAGAACGCGCCGTCGGGGACGTCGAGCGCGAAGGCGTCGAGCGCGAGGAAGCCGTTGTCGTAGCGTTTGGTCAGGCCGGTGAGGCGGAGTGCGGGCGTGGTCATCATGGGTACCCCACCCACGGTACGAGGCCCGAAGCGCCCCGCTACCCTCCCGTCCCCATGCCCCTCGTCCCCACCGTCGTCGAGCGCAGCGCCCGAGGGGAGCGCGAGTACGACATCTTCTCGCGGCTCCTGAACGAGCGGATCGTCTTCCTCGGGCACGCCGTGGACGACCAGGTCGCGAACCTCATCGTGGCCCAGCTGCTCCACCTGGAGTCCGTCGACCCCGACAAGGACATCTCGATCTACATCAACTCGCCGGGCGGCTCGATCTACGCCGGCCTGGCGATCTACGACACGATGCAGTTCGTCAAGCCCGACGTGTCGACGATCTGCTGCGGGATCGCCATGTCGATGGGCTCGCTGCTGCTGGCGGGCGGCGCGAAGGGCAAGCGCCTGTCGCTGCCCAACAGCCGCATCCTCATCCACCAGCCGTCGGCCGGGTTCGAGGGCCAGTCGACCGACATCGAGATCCACGCGCGCGAGATCCTCAAGACCCGCGCGCGGATCGACGAGATCTACGCGCACCACACCGGGCGTCCGGTGGAGGAGGTGCACCGCGACATGGAGCGCGACCACTTCTTCCGCCCCGACCAGGCCCAGGAATACGGGCTGATCGACCGGGTCATCGAGCACCATTGAGCGCACTCGGGCGCACTGACCGGATCGTCCTCGCCGGCGTCGGCGTCTTCACGCTCCTCGCCGGGATCGCCCGCTACGGCGGCTGGGGATCGATCCTCGCCTTCGTGCTCGCCACCGTGGCGCTGGCCGGCCTCGCGCACGTCGTGGCCGTCGGGGTGGAGAGCGTCGGCGAGCTGCTCGGCGCGGGCATCGCCGGGTTCATGCAGGCGACGCTCGGCAACCTGCCCGAGCTGTTCCTCGTCGTCTTCGCGCTGCGTCAGGGCGAGGCGGTCGTCGCCCAGAGCACCGTGATCGGGTCGATCTTCTCGAACGCGCTGCTCGTCCTCGGCATCGTGATCGTCGTCGGCTCACGCCGCGCGACCGACGGCGTGATGCGCTTCGGCCACCGGCTCGCGAACGACACGGCGACGCTGCTCATCGCGGCGACGTTCATCATCGTGATCGTCGGGCTGTCGCTCGAGACGCACGACCCCGCGAGCTCGCACGTCAACACGGTCTCGACCGTCGCGGCGATCGGCCTGCTGGTCGTCTACCTCTTCTGGGTCGTCCCGTACATCCGCTCGAGCAACCCGCCGGGCGACAGGCCCGGCGCGCCCGTCCCGGGCGACGAGCCCGCTGACCACCCCGTCGTCGCGCGGCCTGAGCCGGGCGCAGGCGGCGGCGTCATCCTGGCCGAGGCCCCGCCGACGGTCTCCGCGCACCCCTCGCCCGACCCGCCCGCGGCCGAGGACGACGTCCAGCATCACCTCCCGCTGAAGGTCGGCATCGTCCTGCTCGCGATCGGCGGCGTCGGCGCGGCGTTCGTGTCCGACTGGTTCGTCACCGCGCTCGCCCCGACCGTCGACCAGCTCGGCATCAGCCGGGCGTTCGCGGGCCTCGTCATCGCGGCGATCGCGGGCAACGCCGTCGAGAACATCACGGCGGTCATCCTCGCCTCGAAGGGCCAGGCCGACCTCGCGGTGTCGGTCGTCAAGAACTCCGTCGGGCAGATGGCGGCGTTCATGTGGCCCGCCCTCGTGCTGATCTCGCTGCCGCTCTCGACGAAGCTGACGTTCGCGCTGCACCCCGTCTACATCGGCGCGCTGCTCGTCACCGCGCTCGCGATGTGGCAGATCACGGGCGACGGCGAGGCGGTCGCGTTCGAGGGGCTCGCGCTGATCGCGATCTACCTGACGCTCGCCGGCATCACGCTCTACGAGACCGTCTAGGCCCGGGCGACCGCCGCCCGCGGGGCGACCGTCATCCGCGGCAGCAGCGCGTGGACGAGCGGGCCGATCGAGAACGCGTACACGAGCGTGCCCACCCCGACCGTGCCGCCGAGGGCCGCGCCGGCGACGAGGACCGTCACCTCGATCGTGGTCCGCACCACGCGCACCGAGCGGCCGGTGCGGCGCACGAGGCCGGTCATCAGCCCGTCGCGCGGGCCGGGGCCGAGCCCGGCGCCGATGTAGGCGCCGCCCGCGACGCCGTTGAGCCCGACGCCCGCGAGCAGCATCGCCACGGCGACGGGCGCCGGGCCCGCGGGCGGGAGCACCGCGAGCGTCGCGTCGACCGCGACGCCGATCACGACCACGTTGCTGACCGTCCCGACTCCCGGGCGCTGGCGCAGCGGGACCCACGCGAGCAGGACGAGCGCGCCGGTGAGGATCACGACCGTGCCGAACGACAGCCCCGTGCGGTCGGCGACGCCCTGGTGCAGGACGTCCCAGGGATCGAGGCCCAGGCCCGCGCGGATCTGCAGGGCCATGCTCGCGCCGTAGAGGACGAGGCCGGCGTACAGCTGGGCGAGGCGGCGGATCGGGCGGTCCATGGCCATGACTATCGTGGCAAGTGGCCTTGCTTTCCATGGCCAATCGTGTGACAGTGGCATCCGATGAGCGCCGGTTCCGGAGATCGCGGCCTCAGCGGACCGCACCTCGCCCGCCTGCTCGGGGCGTGGCGTTCGGCCCGGCCGGCCTACGTCGCCCTCGCCGCGGCGATCCGCCTGCTCGTCCTCGACGGGCGGCTGCCGCTGCGCACCCGGCTGCCCGGCGAGCGCGAGCTCGCGGCCGCGCTCGGCGTGAGCCGGACCACCGCCGCCGCGGCGTACGCCGCGCTGCGCGAGGAGGGCTTCCTCGCGAGCCGCCGCGGGGCGGGGAGCTGGACGACGCTGCCGGCCGACCGCGACGGCGCCGCGTCCGCCGCGCGGCCCGAGGCCGGGGGCGCCGCCGGCGACGTGATCGACCTCTCGGCCGCCGCCACGGCCGCGCCCGAGGGCGCGCTGCACCGCGCGCTCGCCGCGGCCACCGCCGAGCTGCCCCGCCACCTCCCGACCCCGGGCTACGACGCGGCCGGACTGCCGTCGCTGCGCGCCGCCGTCGCCGCGCACCTCACCCGCCGCGGGGTCCCGACCACGCCCGCCCAGGTCCTCGTCACCGCCGGCGCCCAGCACGCCTTGACCCTGCTGCTCCGCGTCCTCTGCGGCCCGGGCGACCGCGTCCTCGTCGACCACCCGACCTACCCCAACGCGCTCGACGCCGTCCGCGCCGTCGGCGCGCGCCCCGTGCCCGTCGCCCTGCTCGCCGGCGGCTGGGACGTCGACATGCTCGCGGCGACCTTGCGCCAGGCGGCGCCGCGGCTGGCCTACCTCATCGCCGACCACCACAACCCGACCGGCCTCACGCTCGCGGCCGACGACCGCGCGGCCGTCGTCGCGCTCGCCCGCGGGACGCGCACGCCGCTCGTGGTCGACGAGACGATGGCCGAGCTCGTGCTCGACCCGGACGTCCACCCGCCGGCGCCGGTCGCCGCGCACGACCCCGACGGCGAGAGCGTGATCACGATCGGCTCGATGAGCAAGGCGTTCTGGGCCGGACTGCGGATCGGCTGGATCCGCGCGAGCCCGACGCTGATCGGTCGCCTCACGCTGGCCCGGGCGACGGTGGACATGGCGAGCCCGGTCGTCGAGCAGCTCATCGCGCGCGAGCTGCTGGGCGACCCGGCGGCGGTGCTCGGGACGCAGCGCGCGCTGCTGCGCGCCCGCCGCGACGCGCTCGTCGCGGCCGTGCGGACGGCGCTGCCGGCGTGGACGTTCGCCGTGCCGGCCGGCGGCCTGTCGCTCTGGGCGCGGCTCGACGCGCCGCGCAGCAGCGCGCTCGCCGCCGTCGCGGACCGCCACGGCGTCCGGATCGCGGCCGGCCCGCGCTTCGGCGTCGACGGCGCCTTCGAGCGCTTCGTCCGCCTGCCCTACGCGCTCCCCGAGCCCCAGATCGAGGCGGCCGTCGAGCGGCTCGCGGTCGCCTGGCGCGCGGTCGCGGGAGACCCCGCGGAGCGCGCGGCGCCGGACCCGGCGGGCGCGGCGCTCGTCGCCTAGCCGAACACGTCGATCCACTCGAGCACGCGGGCGCTCTCGCCCAGGTGCACGGGCACGGTGCGGGTGCGCCGGCGCACGCTCGGGTGCTGCTGCAGCGCGCCGCGGACCACCTGCTCGATCGTCTCGAGCGTCTCACGGTCCGGCCGCTCCGCGACGCGGACGACGAGGCCCGAGGAGACGAGGTGGACCGCGGTGTCGAACATCGAGCCGCCCTTCGGCGGGCGCAACTCGACGTCGAGCCCGCGCTCGCGCAGGCCGGCGGCCACCGTGCCCGCGAAGGCCGCCTCGCCACCCGCGCTGCCGTCGACCACGATCTGCATCCGCGAAGGATGCCGGGCGGCGCCGCGGCGTGCGGCGCCGCCCCGGACCGCGCGGACCCCGCGGAGGACACCGGTTCGGGTCGCCGACCATTGCGGTCGGAATTTGTTAGGTTGCCCTAACTCGTGGCCCGGACGACCCCGACCTCCCGCGCCCGTCCCGGCCGCCGCGCCTTCCCGGCGCGCACCGGGGTGGCGACCGTCACCGCCGTCCGGCCGATCACGCCGCTCATGGCGCGCATCACCCTCGGGGGCCCCGCGCTCGACGACTTCTTCGTCGAGGAGCCCGGCGAGATCATCACGCTGCTGTGGCCCGCCCCGGGCGCCGACCTCGTCCTCCCCGGAGCGGGCTGGCGCTTCCCGCCCGGCGTCGCCGACGCCCAGCACGCGCGCAACTACACCGTCCGCGCGTGGAACCCGCGGACGAACGCGCTCGACGTCGACTTCGTCCTGCACGGCGACCACGGCCTCGCCGCGCGCTGGGCCGCCGCCGTCGCGGAGGGCGACACGGTCGGCTTCGCCGGCCCGCGCACACACTGGACGACCACGGCGACGGACTGGTCGCTCATCGTGGCCGACGAGACCGGCCTCCCCGCCGCGGCCGCGATCCTCGAGACGCTGCCCGCCGGGCACCGGGCGATCGCGCTGCTCGAGGTCCACGACGCCGCCGAGCGGCAGGTGCTGGCGACCGACGCCGACGCCGACGTCCACTGGCTGCCGCGCGACGGGGCCGCGCCCGGGACGACCACGCTGCTGGCCGACGCGATCGGCGACCTCACGCTCCCCGCCGGCGACGGGCGCGCCTGGGGCGGCGGCGAGGCGCTCGCGATGCGCCATGTGCGCCGCCACCTGCGCCAGGACCGCGGGCTCGCAGCCGAGGCCGTCTCCGTGCTCGGCTACTGGAAGCACCGGACCACGGACAGCTGGGAATGACGCCGCCGAAGGACGGCTTCGCCTGCCCCGGCTGCCGGGGCCCGGTCCGCCCGGCCGAGCCGCGCGGCTTCATCGCGTTCTGGTGGTGCGCCGCCTGCCGGCGCTTCAGCCAGTCGGTGTCGACGCCGTGGCCGGCTCGGTGTGCACGATGACGTCGGCGAGCTCGGGACAGCGGGCGCGCACCGCCTCCTCGATGTCGCCCGCGCGCCGGTGCGCGCTCGGCAGCGGCTGGTCGGCGGGGAGCAGGACGTCGATCAGGGCGACACGGCCGCGGTCGGCGTCGCGGAAGCTCACCTTCGCCGGCGCGCGGCCGGTGTAGCGGCTGACGACGTCCTCGATCGCCTCGCGCGCCTGCGCCACCTCGTCGCGGGCGGGCCGCGTCGCCCAGTCGGTCTCCGAGAGCGGCTCGATGTGCGTGTCGACCCGCCGCAGCTCCGGCACGGCCTCGTGCACGGTCGCCTCGAGGCGCTCGACGACGGCGTGGGCCTCGCCGAGCTGGAGCTCGCGTGGGAGCTTGACGTGGAGGCTGAGCTCGGGGCCGCCCTCGAGCCGCAGCACGCGGACGTTGTGGACCTCGCGGACCTCGGGGACGCCGAGCGCGGCGGCCGTCGCGCGCTCGCGCAGGTCGCCCTCCGCGGCGCGCGGCTCGACGTGCACGATGACGTCGGAGTTCGGCAGCTGGCGGCGGATCGCCTCCTCGATCTGGTCGGCGGTCGTGTGCGCCTGGGCGAGGCCCGCGTCGGCGCTGATCGCGACGACGAGGTCGACGAAGTCGCGGCCGGCGGCGTGGCGGGAGCGCAGCCGGCGGACCTCGAGGTCGCCGAACTCGGCCAGCGCGGCCCTGACCGCCTCCTCGGAGTCGGCGTCCGCGCGGTCCATCAGCACCTCGATCGACTGGCGGGCCAGCCGGGCGGCGGCGACGAGGACGAGCGCGGCGACGATCAGCGCCGCGATCGCGTCCGCGCGGGGCTCGCCCGCGGCGACGAGCACGAGGCCGACGAGGACCGCGAGGGAGCCCGCGAGGTCCGAGGCGAAGTGCAGGGCGTTGGACGCCAGCGCCGGGGAGTGGTGGCGGCGGGCGGCGCGCTGCGTGACGATGGCGCGCGAGGCGTCGACGCCGATCACGATCGCGAGCACGAGGAACGACCACCAGGTCGTCTTGATGTCGGGCGGGCTGTCCGAGGCGAGCCGGTCGACGGCCTGGAACGCCAGGAACGCCGAGATGAGCATGAGGAAGCTGCTCTCGGCCAGCGCGGCGAGGTGCTCGGCCTTGCCGTGGCCGTAGTGGTGCTCCTGGTCGGCGGGCCGGACCGCGATCCGCACGGCGAACAGCGTGAGCAGCGCCGCGACGAGGTCGGTCCCCGAATGGGCGGCCTCGGCGATGAGGCCGAGGGACCCGGTGACGAGGCCGGTCGCGAGCTTGACGGTGACGAGGAAGACCGCCGCGAAGACGCTCAGGATCGCGACGCGCTGCTGCGACGCGGCGTCGCTCGCGCCGCGCTCGGGGCTCGTGGTCTGGGCGCCGGCCACAGCCATCGTCAGAAGGGTAGGACGGCGTCGCCGTCTGCGTCCGGGAGCGTCGCCGGCGGTCGCCCGGCGGACCTCCCGGGCGGCCTACGCCTCGGCGATCGTGTGCTCGATGACGCCGAGCGACTCGATCTCCATGCGCACGACGTCGCCCTGCTTGAGGAACTGCGGCGGGTCCATCGCGAAGCCGACGCCGCTCGGCGTGCCGGTGAGGATGAGGTCGCCGGGCTCGAGCGTGCAGGTCTCCGAGATGAAGTTCACGAGGTACTCGATGCCGAAGAGCAGGTCGCTCGTGCGCGAGTCCTGGCGCGGCTCGCCGTTGACCCACGACTGCAGGCGCAGGTTCTCGGGCTCGGGGACCTCGTCGGCCGTCGTGATCCATGGCCCGAAGGGGCAGAAGGTGTCGGCGCCCTTCGCGCGGGTCCACTGCGGCTCGCGCTTCTGCAGGTCGCGGCCGCTGACGTCGTCGGCGACCGTGTAGCCCGCGATCTCGCCGCCGGGACCCATCACGATGGTGAGCTCGACCTCGTAGTCCAGGCGGCGGATGGCCTTCGGGCACGTGACCACGCCGTTCGGCGGAGCGGCCGACGCCGGCAGCTTGAGGAACACGACCGGGAACTCGGGCAGCTCGCGCCCGGTCTCCTCGATGTGGGCCTTGTAGTTCCACCCGATGCAGAAGATCGCGCGCGGGACGTGCGGCGCGAGGAGCGTGACGTCGGCGAGCGGGAACGACGGGCCGGAGGCCGGGGTCCGGTCGCCCGAGCGCAGCCGGTCGAGAACCGACAGGCCGTCGTCGAAGGCGACGATCGTGTCGTCGCGGACCTCGCCGGCGCGCGGCGCGTCGTGGTCGCTGGTGGTGAAGGTGGCGAGCTTCATGCGGCGCCGGACACTATCCGGCGAGCGCCCGCAGCGCCTCGTGGATCGCGGCGTCCTGGGCGGCCGCCTCGGGGTCGGTCCAGCGCCACCGGACGCCGTCCTCGATCGCGAAGCGCGGGTCGGCGTGCGAGCGGATCTCGGCGACGTCGATCGCCACCGCGGCGACGGCGTCGGAAACCGTCATCGCCTCCGCGACGACGCTCGCCCGGCCGTGGGCGGTGAACGCGATGTCGTCGCCCGCGAGGACGGTCAGCGCGCAGGCCGGATCGGCCCGCAGACGCGCGAGCGACTCACGCCGGCGCGCGAGCGCGAACAGGATCCGGTACGGCCCCGCACGGACGGCGGTCGAGACCGGGATCGCGTGCGGCGGGCCGCCCGCGGTCGACAGGACGGCCGCCGTGCCGGGCGGCCAGTCGGGCAACGGCTGGGGATCGGGGGCGATCAGGCCTTCGGGACGGGCGGCACGCGCGCCGCGCGCGTCGGGCGCCCGCGACGCTTGCTCTGCCCGCTCTCGGGGCGATCACGGCGCTTGCTCTGGAAGCGGGCGCGCTCCTCGTCGGTCATCTTGCGGATGACGAGGGAGCCGTCGTCGACCTGCTCCTTGATGCGCTCGAGCTTCAGCTCGCGCTGTTCTGCCTCACGCTCGCGTTGCGTCTTCGGGGGCATACCGACGTGGTACCCGGCGGACGGGACGACAACACTGCGGGCCGGTGCATTGGCCGGCCCGCGGTGTGACGTCGGACGTGGGTCAGCGGCGGCCCTCGTCGCGGGCGACGGCATCGCGCTCGCGGGCCTCGGCGTCGCGGTCGCGACCGTCGACGTCGCCGTCACCGTCGCGCTCGAAGCGGCTGTCGCGCTCGTCCCCGGACACGCCCAGACGCTCGCGATCGGCGTCGAGCTCGTCGTCGGCCAGTCCGCGCTCGTGCATCCGGGCGCGGGTCTCGTGCAGCTCGGCCTCGGCGCGCTCGCGCGCGGCCTGCTGCTCGGCGTAGTCCGCGCGGGCGGAGCGGTCCTCGGCGCGCTCGCGATGGGCGCTCGCGACCTGGTCGCGGCGGCGGATGACCTCGCGCTCACGAGCCTTCGCGCGGGAGCGCGGCATGACGACGGCAAAGAGCACGATCAGGGCCACGATCACGACGATCGCAACGATGACGATGGTGGACACGGGATCTCCTCTCTCTCAGAATCCTGGTGTCCTCCGGGGTACCCGCGCAGGGACCCCGGGATGCGCCGCGGCATCCGCGGTGGCGCGGGTCAGGCGGCGATCTCCTGCGGCGCGAGCTCCGTCCCGGCGAGCTTCTGCGCCTGGCGCTCGGGCGTGATCCGGACGACGTCCCACACGAGCCCGAGGCGCTCCATGAGCGCGATGAGCCAGGCCGACGGGTCGAGCGACGCCTCGGCCCGCGACAGGCCGTGCTGGGCCGAGCGGGGGAACGTGTGGTGGTTGTGGTGCCACGCCTCGCCGAAGCTCGGCAGGGCCAGCCACCAGACGTTCGTGGAGTGGTCCTCCACCTCGAAGCGCCGGCGCCCGAAGAAGTGGCAGATCGAGTTGATCGACCAGGTCACGTGGTGCAGCAGGAAGATCCGCACGAGGCCGCCCCACAGCAGCCCGGTCAGCGCGCCGCTGACGCGCCCGGTGATCACGTAGCCCGCCGCGGCCGGCAGGGCGAGGCCGAGCCCGACGATCCACAGGAACGAGCGGTTGATCCTGCGCATCCCCGAGTCCTCGGTCAGGTCGCGCGCGTACCGGCTGCGCTCGGCCTTGCCGTGGTCGGACACGAGCCAGCCGACGTGCGCGTGCATGAGTCCGCGCACGGCACCGAGGATGCCGGCGCCGCGGCCGACGTGCGGGCTGTGCGGGTCGCCCTCCTCGTCGGTGTGCGCGTGGTGCTTGCGGTGGTCGGCGACCCAGTTGATGACCGGGCCCTGCACGGCCATCGACCCGGCGGTGGCGAACAGGTACTCGACCGGCTTCGAGGTCTGGAACGAGCGGTGCGTGAGCATCCGGTGGAAGCCGACCGTCACGCCGAAGCCGGTGATGAGGTACATCACGACGAGGAGCGCGAGGTCGTGCAGTCCGACGACGTCGTTCCAGAACACGACGATCGCGGCGGCGATCAGGATCGGGGGCAGGACGACGGCGAGCAGGTTGACGACGCGGGCGGTTTTCGACATGTGTTGAGCGTATGGCAGATGTTGGCGACGTCGTCCACCCGATCGACACGCCCGGTCCGCCTGAATCTGTAGGTTGCCGATAAATGTCCGCCGAGTTGCCCCCCACGCTCGCCGCGGCCCTCCGGCCGACGCTCCCGGAGCTGTCCGACGCGATCATCGCCGCCATCGGCGAGGAGGTCCCCGCGTACGCCCGGTCGCTCGAGGGGCCGTTCGGGCGCGCGCTCCGCGTCGGCGTGCGCACGGCGCTCACGCGGTTCGTCGACGGCATCGAGGACCCGGCGGGCGAGGACCCGGACGCCCGCGGTCTGTACGTCGAGCTCGGGCGCGCGGAGTTCCGCGGCGGGCGCAGCCTGGACGCGATCCTCAGCGCGTATCGCCTCGGCGCGCGGCTCGCCTGGGAGCGCTTCGTCGCGGCCGGCGAGGCGGCGGGCCACGAGCCCGCGACCCTCTACGACCTCGCGAGCGCGATCTTCAGCTACATCGACGGCATCAGCGCCGACAGCGTCGAGGGCTTCGCCCAGGAGCGGGCGGAGACCGAGGGCGAGCGCCAGCGCCGCCGGCGCGCGCTCGCCAGCCTCCTGGCCCGCACCGACGTGGCGATCGAGGACGTCCACGACCTCGCACGCCTCGCCGGCTGGCCGCGGCCGGCGACGGTCGCCGCGCTCGTCGTCGGCGGCCCGCAGACGAACGGCGGGGCCGCGCTCGACGCCGGCGCCCGGCGCCGCCGCGCCCGCGACGGCGCCCCCGCCGAGGCCGAGCCGCCCGACCCCGACCGGCTCGCCTCCCGCCTGGGCGGCGACGCCATCGCCGCCGCCGAGGGGCCGGCCACCGTGGCCTGGGTCCCCGACCCCGAGGCGCCCGGCCGCCGCGCGCAGCTCGAGGCCGCGCTCGAGGGCCGGCCCGGGGCGCTGGGACCGGCCGTCGTGCTCGCGCGCGCCCCGCACAGCCTCGCCCGGGCCCGCGCCGCGCACGTGCTGATGCTCGAGGGCCGGCTGCCGGACCGCCCGATCGTCGCCGCCGACGACCACCTCGCCGAGCTCATGCTCCACGGCGGCGACACGACGCTCGCGGCCGACCTCGCCACGCGGGCGCTCGCCCCGCTCGAGGAGCTGCGCCCCAAGGCCGCGGTGCGGCTGCGCGAGACGCTGCGCGCGTGGCTCGACCACCCGGGGCAGGTGCAGGCCGTCGCGGAGCGGCTGCACGTCCACCCGCAGACGGTGCGCTACCGCGTCGCGCAGCTGCGCGAGCTCTTCGGCGACCGTCTCGACGACCCGGACGCGCGCTTCGAGCTCGCGCTCGCGCTGCGCTCGGAGCCAACGACGGCGGAGGCCGACTAGCCCTGCTGCGCGCCGCCCAGGTCCTCGCGGAACCGGGCGATCTCGAGCACGGCCGAGGAGATCCACGCGTGGCGCGTGGCGACGATCTCCTCGTTCAGGTCGGCCATGTAGGCGCGGTCGTGCCGCAGCGGCGTGGTCATGGCGATGGCGCGCTCGCTGTGGAGCAGCTCGAGGTGGTGCTTGACGTCGACGGCGGTGGTCATGGTTCCCAGGCGTTCAGAGTCGGTGCACGGTGTTCCCTGCGGCGGCCTCCGCCCAACGCGGGCACGGCGGATGGTCGTCCAGGCGCTCGGTTCGGCCTTCTGGCTCTTCAACTTCCCGCGTCGACATTCGTTACGCAGCATCTGGGAATTCGGTTGCCTCGTGGCACGATATGTGCCGGATCTCACCCGTTGGCGTGACCTTCTCGCCCCCGTGGGTACTGCCTGTCAGACGTGGGCTTCACCGACCTTCACTGCCACCTCCTGCCGGCCGTCGACGACGGCCCGGACACCATGGCCGAGACCCTGGCCTACGCCGCCGAGGCCGTCGCGGCCGGGACGACGACGATCGTCGCGACGCCGCACGTCGAGATGGTCGACGTCGCCGAGCTGTCCGACCGGGTCGACGAGCTGAAGGCCGCGCTCGCGCGCGAGGGCATCGACCTCGACGTCCGCCGCGGCGGCGAGCTCAAGCCGTTCTCGATCCCGGACCTGACCGACGCCGACCTCGAGCTCATCGCCCACGGGCCGCCCGGCGCGCGCTGGCTGCTCTACGAGGTGCCGTTCCACGGCGCCGACGAGGAGTTCGTCGCAGGCGCCGGCGAGCTGCGGGCGCGGGGCTTCGGGCTGCTGCTCGCGCACCCCGAGCGCAGCCGCGGGATGGTCGACGGCGGGGGCCTGGCCGTCATCGAGCGGCTCGTCGCCGACGGCGCGGCCGTGGCGGCGAACACCGGCCCGCTCCTCGGGCGCGAGGGCACGGAGCGCCGCCGCGCGGCCGAGCAGCTCCTGAACCGCTGCGTGCCGACGGTGCTCGCGACCGACGCCCACGCGCCGTCGCGGCCGTACACGCTCGCGATGGGCGCCGAGGCCGTCGAGCGCGTCACCGGCCGCGCCGACCGCGCGCGCCGGCTCGCCGTCGAGGCGCCCGCGCGGCTGCTGGCCGACGGGCTGACCGCGGCCCGCCGCGCGGCGTAGGCGGGCGGGCGGGCGCTCAGGACGTCGGGCCGAGCAGCTCCTGCAGGTCCGCGACGACCGTGTGCGCGCCGCCCTGGCGCAGCTCCTGCGGCGTCGCGGAGGCCCGGGCGAGGGCGATCGTGAGCGCGCAGCCCGCCTCTCGCGCCGCGTTCAGCCCCTCGGGCACCACGTCCACGACGGCGGCCCGGCGGGCCGGGACGCCGAGGTCGTCGAGCACGCGCGTCACCGTCGACGCCACGCGCGGCCCGCTCTCGACCACGTCGAAGCGGTCGGCGATGCCCGCGAGCTCGAGCGCGCGCTCGGCGCCGTCGCCCGCGTAGACGAGCGCCGATGCGCTTGCCCTCCTCGCGCAGCCGGTCGATCCACGCGACCGAACCCGGGAGAGGGCGGACGTCGCCGAAGCCGAGGTCGGCCACGACGCTCTCGAGCGAGAACACGACCGCGTCGAAGTCGTCGTGGTCGATCCGGGCGCAGCGTATCGAGGACCGTCGGGACCGGCCGCGGCCGGCAACGGCTTGTTCACAAGGCGTGGCATTTCGCTGACACCCCGGCGCCCGGCCCATAGGCTGCCGCGCCATGCGCGACCGCGTCCCCGGCGACGGACTCGACCTCGAGGTCCTCGACGAGGGCGAGGGCCCGGCGGTCCTGCTCGTCCACGGATTCCCGGACTCCTCGCACCTCTGGCGCCACCAGGTGCCGGCGCTCACGGCGGCCGGGCTGCGCGTGATCGCGCCCGACATGCGCGGCTTCGGCGCGTCGGACCGGCCCGCCGCGGTCGACGCGTACCGCCTCTCGCACGCGGTGGCCGACCTCGTGGCGGTCCTCGACGCGGCCGGCGTCGAGCGCGCGCGGGTCGTCGGCCACGACTGGGGCGCGGCCGTCGCCTGGCTCCTGGCCGCGATCCGGCCCGAGCGGGTCGAGCGCCTCGTCGCGATGTCGGTCGGCCACCCGGCGACGGCGCGGCGCACGTTCGCCGACCGCGAGAAGGCCTGGTACATGCTGCTCTTCCAGTTCGAGGGCATCGCCGAGGAGCTGCTGTCCCGCGACGACTGGGCCTTCTTCCGCGCCTGGCTGCGCGAGGACGGCGATGTCGAGCGCTACGTCGCCGACCTGTCGCGGCCGGGCGCGCTGACCGCCGGGCTGAACTGGTATCGGGCGAACCTCCATCCGGCGCGCGAGCTCGAGCCGCGCCCGCCGATCCCGCCGGTCTCGGCGCCCACGCTCGGCCTCTGGAGCTCCGGCGACAACTACCTCAACGAGGCGCCGATGCTGCGGTCGGCCGAGCAGGTGACGGGGCCGTGGCGCTACGAGCGCGTCGAGGACGCGAGCCACTGGATGCAGCTCGACCAGCCCGAGCGCGTCAACGCGCTGCTGGTCGACTTCCTGCGCTGAGGGCTACGCGGCGCCGTTCTCGCCCGGCTCGGCCACCGGCGGGACCGGCGGCTCGTGCGAGAGGATCCACTCGTCGGCCTGGCCGCGGCGGACGAGGCCGCGCTCGCGGAGGCTGCGGAGGGCGAGGGAGACGGTCGGGCGCCGGGCGCCGACGAGGCGGCCGAGCTGCTCCTGGGTCAGGGGAAGGGAGAGCACGATGCCGTCGGCCGACACGCGGCCACGGCGGTCGGCGAGGTGCCAGAGCAGGCGGTGCAGGCGGTCCTCGACGCGCGGCAGGTGGCTCAGCGCGAGCGCGATCGCGGTGCGCCGGGCGCGCTCGTGGGCGCGGTCGACGAGCGCCGAGCCGAGCGCGGGGAACGCGGCGATGCGCTGGGCGAACGCGCCGTCGAGGACGAGCAGGCGGGCGGGCTCGAGGATCTCCCACTGCGGCTCGAGGCCGAGCAGGCGCTCCTCGGTGCCGTCGTCCGGGCCGAGGAGGTCGCCCTCGGCGAGCAGTTCGGCGCCGAGCGCCTCGGAGCCTTCGAGGTCGCGCATGAGCAGCCCGCGCATGACGAGCAGGCCGAAGCCGCCGCGGATGCGCTTGGCGGCGATGGCCGGGTTCCAGCGGCCGCGCGGGAGCGCGACGGCGCCGGCGATGGCGGCCGCGCGGGCCTCGGCGGCGTTCGATCCGAGGCGGCGGGCGAGGTCGCGGTCGGCGTCGAGCAGGCGCACGGCCTTGACCGCGCCCGGCGTTCGATTGAACCGCCGGTCGCTGCTGCCTTCAGCCTGTGCGGCCCTGTCGTGCACGAACGCCACCGTGGATCTGTGCTTCCCCCTATTCGAGCCTGCCTGAAACCCTCATGCGGGATTCCGCTCGCAGAGTTGACGCTCGGACAGCGGCGGACCGTGCGCGCTGATTGCCTGTGCAACCATGTTCGCCATGGCGATCCAGGTCACGCACTTCACCGACCCCGGCTGCCCGTGGGCGTACTCGGCGAGCCCCGCGCTCGCGGCGCTCGCGTGGCGCTACGGCGACCAGCTCGACTGGCGGCTGGCCACCATCGGCCTCACCGAGCACGCCGAGCAGTACCTGCGCCGCGGGTACTCGCCGGGCCGGGCCGCCCGCGGCTACATGACCTTCCGCCGCCGCTGGGGCATGCCGTTCGCGACCGAGCCGCGGGGTCGCGTCTGCGCGACCTCCCGCGCCTGCCGCGCGATCGTCGCCACGCGCCTGCGCCACCCCGACCGCGAGTACGCCGTGTTCCGCGCGCTGCAGTTCGGGTGGATGACGACGCCGCTCGTCATGGACGAGGAGGAGGACATCCTGCGCGCGATCGAGGGCGTGCCCGGCATCGACGCCCGCGAGATCATCTCGCTGCTCGACGACGCCGATGTCGACGCCGCCTACGAGATCGACCGCGCCGACGCGCGCACCGCCGAGGGCAGCCCGACGCACTTCCAGGGCAAGGCCGCGCAGACCGACGGCCTCGTCCGCTACACGGCCCCGTCGCTCGTCTTCACCACCGACGACGGCCGCCGCCTCGAGGCGGGCGGCTTCCAGCCGATCGAGGCCTACGACGTGATCGTGGCCAACCTCGATCCGACGCTCGACCGCCGCCCGGCGCCCGAGGACCCGGTGGAGGCGGTCGACGCGTTCCCGGACGGCCTCGTCACGGCCGAGGTCGCCGCGATCATGACGTCGGGCAACGACGCGCAGGACATCGAGGCGGCCGAGACGGGGCTCATCGAGCCCGTCGCCGAGGGTCGCGTGCGCCGCACGACGCTCGGCAGCAGCGCGCTGTGGCAGCCGGCGAGCGCGCCGGTGATGGCCGTCCCGCACGCCGCCGCGGCGGCCGCCTGACGGCGCCGGTTACGGCGCCGCGGGCTTCGGGGAGTCCGTCGGGGAGAAGCAGCTTCCCGAGACCAGGAGGACCCGATGCCCGCCGAGAAGGAGGATCTCCCCGGCACGCTCGAGCGCTCGCCGAAGAAGGTCCGCGACACCTACGAGAAGACGCTCGACAGCGCGGAGGAGCAGTACGACTCCGAGGAGCGCGCGCACCGCACCGCGTGGTCGGCGGTCAAGCACATCGCCGAGAAGGACGGCGACCACTGGGAGCTCAAGGACGAGCCGGGGCCGTCGGACCCCCAGTCCAAGCAGAGTGGTCGCGAGGCGCGCGACAACCCGAAGCAGACCTACGGCGGCGTGGACGTCGAGGGCAACACGAAGGACGAGCTCTACGAGCGGGCCAGGAAGCTCGACATCGACGGCCGCTCGAGCATGAGCAAGGAGGAGCTCGCGGAGGCGATCGCCCGCAAGCAGTGACCGCGGGCGCCGGGTGCCGGGGGCCTACGGCACGAAGGTCTCGCCCGCGGGCGTGACCATCAGCTCGTGCGTGTAGGCGCGCGGGCTCTGCTCGGCGAGGAACTGGACGGCCTCGGCGATCCGCGCCATGTCGCCGAGCGCGTCGCGCGGGGTGTCCGCGGTGCGCTCGGCCGTCTTCGGCGACTCGATCGTCGCGTCGACGATCAGCAGCGCCACGTGCACGCCCTGGCCGCGGAGCTCCTGCGCGGCCGCCTGGGTCAGGGCCCGGGTCGCGAACGCCCCCGCCGCCCACGGCCCGCGCCCGGGCATCGCGCGTCGCGAGGAGCCGCCGGTGATCTGCACGAGCGTGCCGCCGCCGTCCTCGAGCAGCGCGCGGGCGCCGGTCGACAGGAACGCGAAGGCCTGCTCGGCGACCGCGACGGTCCAGCCGCGCATCGCGTCCATGGTGCCCTCGGCGATCGGCCCGCCGCCCCACGGACCGCCGCCCGCCGGCGGACGGCTCGCCGTGACGGCGTTGACGATGAGGTCGACCGAGCCGTGCTCGGCGCGCGTGCGCGCGATCGCCTGGTCGAGCTCGGCCGGGTTCGACGCATCGGCGGCGATCGCCAGCGCGCCGCGCTCGCGGACGGCGGCGAGCGTGTCGTCGCTGCGGGCCACCGCCGCGCCCTTCCACCCGAGGGCGAGGAAGTGGTCGAGGATCGCGCCGCCGAGGTTGCGGGCGCCGAGGACGAGGATCGTTCCGGGCTCCATGACCGGGATCATCGCGGTCCGCGGCCGCGCGGTGCGCGCCAGGAGGTCAGAGGTCAGGCGAGGCGGGCCGCGTGGGCGGCGAGCGCCCGCTCCGAGGCCCGCCAGTCGCAGACGTTGCGGGCCTGGCGCGCGCCGTAGCGGCGCTCGGCGGTCGTGCCGTCCTCGGCGAGGCGCTCGAGCCCGCGGACGAGCAGCGCGGCATCGACGTCCCGGCCGTCGGCGGCCCGGCGGCGGGCGTACGCGGCGGCGGCCTGCGAGCGGCGGGCGCGGTTGCACGCGCGGCACGCCGGCAGCAGGTTGTGGCGCCCGTCCGAGCCGCCGCGCGAGCGCGGCAGGAGGTGCTCGACGGTCCGGTCGCGCGGCCAGACGGCGGCCGAGCACCACACGCAGCGCCCGCCGTCGCGGTCCCAGACCTCGGCCACCCGAGTCGTGCTCACGGGGGGTCAGCGTAGCCGCGCGGGTGTCAGCTCGAGCGCGCGCCGGAGCGGAACGCCAGGGCCTGGACACACGGCAGTCGATAGTTGCGTGAAGCAACCTACTCCGCTACCGTTGCGTCCTATGACGCAACCGACGACGCGAATCGAGCTCCCGGACGGCGGCGTCGTCACGGTCCGGCCGCTCCGGCCCGGCGACCGGGCCGAGCTCGCCGCGGCCGTGGAGCGGTTGTCCGAGCGCTCGCGCTACCTGCGCTTCGCCGCGCCGAAGCCGCGCCTCACCGAGCGCGAGCTCGACCACCTCGTCGCCGTCGACCACCACGGCAGCGAGGCCCTCGTCGCCTTCGACCCCGCGACGGGGCGGGGGATCGCGGTCGCCCGCTACGCCCCGGTGCCGGGCGCGCCGCGGGTGGCGGACGTCGCCGTGACCGTCGCCGACGAGTGGCAGGGCCGCGGCCTCGGCACGGCGCTGCTCGCGCGGCTCGTCGAACGCGCCGCGGCCGAGGGGCACGTCGCGCTGCGGGCGGACGTCCTGGCCGTCAATCGCCCCTCGCTCGCCCTCCTGCGCCGCGCGGGATTCCGGCTGCGCGAGCACGGCGGGACGCTGCTCGAGCTCGAGCTCGACCTCCGCCCGGCGCCGTCCGAGAACGGCGGTCAGGCGCGCCGGGCGCCGCGGGCGGTCCCGCGCGCCACCCCGAGCGCGATGCCGCCCACGACGAGCCCGATCGCCCCGAGCGCCAGCGCGATGATGCTCAGCGTGTCCGAGCCGCCGCCGTCGTCCGTGCTCGCGCCGGGCGGCGCCGACGACGGGTTCGCCTGCTGACGGGAGGGAGTCGAGCTGCCGCTCGCCGCCGCGGTGAGCTGCACCCGCGGGGCGGGCTCGTCGGCGTCGGGCGCGCCGATCCAGCGCACGACGTCGCCGTTGCTGTAGGTCTGCAGCGCCTTGAACGTGAGCGTCTGGCCCGGCTTGCCCGGGATCACGACCGACAGCGGGAAGTCGCGGAACTCGCCCGGGGCGATGCCGTCCTTGCGGCTCGACGCGGTCCAGACGATCTCACCGATCTGCTCGTCGATCGGGCCGTCGTCGGTCTGGATCGGCGTGGCCAGCTTCTCCTTCACCGCCCGCACCGTCCAGCCCGGGACCGCCTCCCACGAGGCCGACGCGAACCCCGGCGGCAGCCGCACGTCGACCTTCACCGTCGACGCGTCGTCGCGCTCGTTGGGCACCCGCACCGCGAGCACGGTCTGCGCGCCGGCCGGCGCCGACGTCGGCTGGACCGTCACGTGCGCCTGCGCGGCGGCGGGGACCGCGAGCGCCCCGAATGCGGCCGCCCCCACGGCGATCCTGCGCGTCATCGATCGGGCTCCTCGGTCGCTCCTCATCGCACCGGCACCTCCACCTTCCCGGAGTACTCGTCGAAGTCCGACACGCGGTCGGTCACGGTGAGCCGCCAATCGCCCTTCGGGACGAGCTGGAACGCGTCGGCGACGTAGTGGCCCGGCCCGGCCTGGTGCATGGTCACCGTGAGCGCGCCGATGTTCTTGTCCGGCAGCGCCGCCTGCACGGTCAGCTCCTTCGTCTTCGTGTACGCCGCGCCGGACTTCGCGTCGAACAGGTAGACGTGCATCTGGTTGGCCCCGACGCGCGCGGGGTCGACGGTCGTCTGCAGCTCGATCGGCCCCATCCGCGTCGTCCGCGAGACGGGACCGCTCGCCGCCGAGACGGGCGGCGCGTAGCTGACGAGCGCTGACGTCACCCCGAGCACGATGACGACGAGCGCGACCTCGCCGCGCAGGGTGCGCCGCAGCAGGCGGCCGGCCGCGCCGGGCGGCTCGCCCCCGTCGGCCAGGCGCCGCAGGCCGGGCACGACCCGCTGGCGGTTCACCGCGCCGAGGCCGACGAGCGCGACGAGCAGGGCGACCTTGATGAGCACCGCACGCCCGAACGGCGTGTCCGTGAGCGCCGACAGCGACCAGCCCATGTCGATGAGCGCCTGGAGCACGCCGGTCGCGGCCAGGGCGACGACGCACGCGAGCGCCAGCGGCGAGAAGCGCAGCAGCACGGCCGCGAGCAGGCGCGTGCGCTCGGGCGGTTCGAGGCGGCGCGTCGCCGCGGGCACGACGAACAGCAGCGCGACGAGCCCGCCGATCCAGACGCTCATCGCGAGCACGTGGACGACGTCGAGCGGGAACAGGGCGACGACCGGGCTCTGGGTCGTCGCGTGCCCGGCGAGGGCCGGCGTGATCGCGAGGAACGCGACGGGGATCGCCAGCGCCGCCAGGACGCCCGCGCCGGGGAACGGCGCGGGGGCGACGCCGTCGGCGCCGACCGCGGCGGGCCGCAGGACCGGGATCGTGCGCGCGCCCACCCCGGCCGCGAGGACGGTGCCGAGCACGAGCCAGTCCAGGACCCGCAGGCCCCAGATGCGCCCGAAGCGCGTCCCGAGGACCTCGCGCACGACGCTCGGGTCGAGGGCCGACCAGAAGCTCGTGCCGCCCGCGGTCGCGCCCTGCAGCACGATGCCCGCCGCGCCCGAGACGACGCCGAGGACGACGGCGACGGCGAGCATCCGCCGCGCGCGGGCGGCGAACGCGGTCGACGCCTCGGGCCAGCCGCCGCCCGCCCCGGCCGCGCTGACGAGCGCCGGCCGCCAGCTCAGCAGGAGGAACGCGAGGCCGCCGAGGAGCAGCGCGATCGCGAGGTAGTCGACGCCCCGCGCGACGCCGAACGCGATCTCGGTCGCCGGGCCCGCGCTCGACCCGCTGAGCAGGTCGGACACGGTCGCCGCGGGCCCGGTCCCCGGGGTGCCGATGCTGAACACGACGCCGCCCGAGACCGGGTGGCTGTCGGCCGAGATCACGCGGTACGTCGCGGTGTACGTCCCGTCGGCGAGACCGGGCTTCAGCCCGACGCTGACCTGCGGGCCGCGGCCGCCGGGGTGCACGACCTTGTCGTCGTCGACCCGCCGGCCCTTGGCGTCGAAGACGCGGACGGCGCCGAAGTTGCCCTCGACCGGCTCGTCGAAGCGGAACGTCACGGCGCGCGGCGCGGTCTTCAGGTCGGCGCCGCGCGCGGGGCTCGTGCCCTCGAGCGAGGCGTGGGCGAGCGCGGCCGCGGGGGCGACCGCGAGCGCGCCGAGGGCCGCGACGACCGCGGCGAGGCCGAGCCGTGCGCGGAGGCTCACCAGGCCTCGGTCCCCGCGTGGCTGCCGGTCTCGCGCGGGTCCTCGAGCTCGCCCCGGCGGCGGCGGACCACGTAGACCGCGGCGAGGCCGGCGACGGCCAGGACGACGAGGCCGATCAGCGCGCCGGTCGGGATCCCGCCGCCCGGCTTGGGCTGCCAGAACAGCGTGCCGGTCACGCTGGCGTTCTGCGTGCCGACCTGCATGGGCACCTTCCAGTCGAAGACCTTCGTGCGCTTGCCCTTGTCGGTCACCTGCTTGGGCATCACGGTGCTCATCCAGTGGATGCGGTGGTCGTGCCACTGGAAGGAGCCGGTGCGGTCGACGACCTTCCAGCTCGGCGTCGCGCCCGGCTTGGCGTTCGGCGGGACCTTGCCCGTGCTCGTGCGGTCGTTGTTGAGGTAGTAGGCGGGCGAGTTGCGGTTGACCTCGACCGTCCCGTCCTTCAGCAGCCGCGCGTAGGGCTCCTGCTGGTAGCCCTCGACCGTCACGGTCTTGCCCGTGCGGTTGTCGAGCTGCAGGCGGTCGTCGAAGTTCAGGACCTGGAGCTTGACCCCGGGCGTGTTCGGGATGACCCCGTGGATCACGGAGCGGTAGTTCGGGTTGCCCTGGTGGGCCTGGGCGGCCGGCACGGCGAGGAGCGCGAGCAGCGCTGCCCCGGCGGCGACCGCGCGAAGACGAGACATGGAGCTTCCTCGGCGGATCGGTGGCGGGCGGGACGCGTCACGCCGCGCGCACCGGCCGCGATCGGCCGGCGGCTACCGCGCGGCGGCGAGGCGCGGGCGGCCCGCGCTCGGCCAGCGCGGCGGCGATGAGCCGGCCGCCCCGGGGCAGCACACGCGGCGCGCGGCGGCGGGCGCCGATCCGCGCCGGCGACCGGCGCGGCGGCGGGGCCGTGCGGCTGCGGGCGAGCCGGGCGAGGCCGTCCTCGCCGACATAGCGGCCGGCGAGGAGCGGCAGCAGGAGCAGCGCGGCCGGCACGGCGAGCAGCACGTCCGGGCTCAGCCCGGTCACGGACTGCAGCACGGCGAGCGCCACCGACAGCAGCGTCAGGCCGAGCAGGATGTGCCGGTCACGGCGAGGCATCCCGCGCAAGCGTAGAGCACCAAACCGGTGCATGGCGCCGCCCGCAGGCGGCCGCCGGACCGGCCGATGGGCCTAACGGATCTCGAGCGCGGCGCGGGCGCGCCGGACGGCCGAACCGAGGCTCTCGGTCCCGCGGGAGGAGTACAGCGGCCCGGTCCCGTCGGTCACCAGGAGGTTCACCTGGGCCAGGCCGACGACGGCCGGCGGGTGCGGCCCGACGAGGCGGCGCGCGAGGTCGTCGATCTCGCCGGCGACGCCCGGACGGCGTCGCGGCGGGTCGGCATCCGCGCGGCGACCCGGTCGGGGGCGACGGCGTCGCGCAGCACCCGCTGGAGCGCGCGGGCGAGCGCGGCCGCCGTGCCCGGTTCCACCAGGCGCCGGGCGCGGAGCGCGAGCGCGACCGTGCGCTCGGGCGGGACGCCCTCGGCGAGCGCGCGATCCAGGCGGTTCGCGCGCAGGCGCGCAGCGATCCGGTCGCGCAGGCGGACGCGCCGTGGTTCGATCACATCGGCATGGGGGGCGAAGGCCGGGGTAAGCAGCAGCACGGAGGTCATGGGGTTCCTGTCGTTCGTGGGATCGGCGGGTTCCACCCGTGTCACCAGCAAATTATGAACGATGGTTACGTAACCTGTCAAGGCAAAACGCCGGTGTTCGAACATCACCGGGAGGAGCGTTCCTGATGGATCAGATCCGACTCGGCTCGTCCGGGCTGCACGTGTCGCGCGTGTGCCTGGGGATGATGAGCTACGGCAACGACTCCGACCGCCCGTGGGTGCTCGACGAGGACGCCGCCGAGCCCATCGTCCGCCGGGCCGTCGAGGGCGGCGTGACGTTCTTCGACACCGCCGACGTGTACTCGGGCGGCGCCAGCGAGGTCGCCACCGGGCGCCTGCTGCCGAAGTACATCGCGCGCGACGAGGTCGTCGTCGCGACGAAGGTCAACGGGGCGATGACACCCGGCCCGAACGGCCGCGGACTGTCGCGCAAGCACATCCTGTCGGGCATCGACGCGTCGCTCGAGCGCCTCGGGATGGACTACGTCGACCTCTACCAGATCCACCGCTGGGACCCGCACACGCCGATCGAGGAGACGATGGAGGCCCTCCACGACGTCGTCCGCGCCGGGAAGGCGCGCTACATCGGCGCGAGCAGCATGTACGCCTGGCAGTTCGCGAAGGCCCAGGCCGTCGCCGACGCCCACGGCTGGACGCGGTTCGTCTCGATGCAGAACCACTACAACCTCGTCTACCGCGAGGAGGAGCGGGAGATGATCCCGCTGTGCATCGACCAGGGCGTCGGGGTCATCCCGTGGAGCCCGCTGGCGCGCGGCTTCCTGACCGGCACCCGCACCCGCGACGGGCGAGCGCCGGACGACCCGCGCGGAGACCGACAAGTTCACCGACTCGCTCTACGGCCGCGACGAGGACTTCGACGTCGCCGACCGCCTCACCGAGGTCGCCGCGGGCCGCGGCGTCCCGCCGGCGCAGCTCGCGCTCGCGTGGCTGCTGCACAAGCCCGGCGTCACGGCGCCGATCGTCGGCGCGACGAAGCTCGCGCACCTCGAGGACGCGCTCGCCGCCGCCGAGCTCGACGTGGACGACGAGGACGTGCTCGCGCTCGAGGAGCCCTACGTCCCCCACCCCGTGCTCGGCCATGGGTGAGGTCCGCCCCGGGTGGCGGGGCCGCTTCTACGAGGACTTCGCGGTCGGCGACGTCTACGAGCACCCGCTCGGCCGGACCGTCACCGAGACCGACAACGTCTGGATGACGCTGCTGACCCAGAACACCGCGCCGATCCACTTCGACGGCCACTACGCGGCGCAGACCGAGTTCGGCCGGCGGCTCGTCGACTCGACGTTCACGCTCTCGCTCGTGACCGGCCAGAGCGTCACCGACGTCTCGCAGAACGTGATGGCGAACCTCGGCTGGGACGAGGTCCGCCTCCCGGCGCCGGTCTTCGAGGGCGACACGCTGTACTCGCGCTCGGAGGTCCTGTCCTGCCGCGAGTCGCGCTCGCGGCCGGAGGTCGGCGTGGTCGAGGTGCGCACGACCGGCTTCAACCAGGAGGGCACGGTCGTCATCACGTTCCGCCGGACGCTGCTCGTCTACAAGCGCGGGCGCGGGCCGCAGATCCCGCGGCTCCAGCCGGACGCCGTGACCTCGCCGATCGTGCCCGCGCCCTGGACGTTCTTCGGCGCCCCCGCGGCGCCGGACCTCGCGGCGCTCGACGCGCGGGTCGCGTTCCTCGGCGTGCCGTTCGACGCGGGCACGCCGCAACCGGGCCTGCCGACCGGCCAGCGCGCCGGACCCGCGGCGATCCGGGCGGCGAGCCGGGAGATCGTCGTGCCGGGCGAGGGCTGGTACGACCTCGACGCGGGCCGGCAGCGCCTCGCCGGGGTCGCGATGGCCGACGTGGGCGACGTCGTCATCCAGGGCGGCGACACGATCGCCAACCACGACCGCATCGCCGCCGCCGCGCGGACGGTCGCCGCGCGGGGCGCGCTGCTCGTCGCGTTCGGGGGCGACCACTCGATCAGCTTCCCGCTCGGCCGCGGCCTCGAGGCGCTCGGCCCGTTCGACGTCGTCCACGTCGACGCCCACGCCGACTTCCTCGACGAGCTCGACGGCGCGCGGCTGAGCGGCGCCAGTCAGCTGCGCCGGCTCGCCGAGCTGCCGTTCGTGGACAGCGTCAGCGCCCTCGGCCTGCGCAACGTCGACCGCTCGGAGATCGACGGGCTGCGGGCGCTCGGCGGCCGGTGGGCGACGACGCGGGACGTCGTCGAGCGCGGTCCGTCAAGGGTGGTGGCCGACACGGTGCGCGCGGGCGCGGCGCTGTACGTCACCGTCGACCTCGACGTCCTCGACACCTCGGTCGCGCCGGGCCATTCGCTGCCCGAGCCGGGCGGGCTCGGCTACGCGGAGCTGCGCGCGCTGCTCGCCGAGATCGCCCGCCGCGGCCGCGTGGTCGCCGTCGACGTGGTCGAGCTCAACCCGGCCCGCGATCCGTCCGGCGCGACCGCCCGCGTGGCCGCGTGGACGGCCGTGCACCTCCTGAGCGAGATCCTCGACTGAGCGGCGCGTCACCCCGCGAGCAGGCGGCGCGCGCGGGCGACCACGGGCGCGTCGACCATCTGCCCGTCGACGGCGACGGCCCCGCGGCCGGCGGCGCCCGCGGCCTCGGCGGCCTCGACCACGCGCCGCGCCCAGGCGAGCTCGTCGGCGGTCGGCGCGAACGCGTCATGGACGACCGCGAGCTGGCGTGGGTGGATGCACGCCTTCGCCGTGAAGCCGAGGGCCTTCGCCGCGACCGTCTCGGCCCGCAGCGCGGCCTCGTCGCCGAGCGCGAGGCAGGGACCGTCGATCGGCCCCGGGAGCCCGGCCGCGGCGGCGTCGAGCACGAGGGCGCTGCGGGCGTGGAGCAGCTCGCGGCCGTCGGGCCCGGGCGTGACGCCGAGCTCGGCCGCGAGGTCCACGACGCCGAGCATGACCGCGACGACGCGGGGATGCGCCGCGACGTCGAACGCCGCGCGCAGCCCGCGGGCGGTCTCGACCAGCGCGACGACCGGCGGCCCGCCGGGGTCGAGCGCGTCGACCGCCCGCAGCGCGGCGGGCTCGGCCTTCGGCACCACGACCGCGTCGAGGGCGAGGCCGTCGAGCGCGGCGAGGTCGGCCGCGGCGTGCGGCGTGTCGAGGCCGTTGACGCGCACGAGCAGCGCGCCGTCCGCCCGCGGCGCGCGGAGATGCTCGGCGACGACCGCGCGGGCGGCGGCCTTGGCCTCGGGCGCGACGGCGTCCTCGAGGTCGACGATCACCGCGTGCGCCGCGCTCGCCAGCGCCTTGGCGACCCGCTCGGGCTCGCTCGCGGGGACGAACAGGTAGGAGCGGACGCCGTCGAGGGCCACGTCAGTAGCTGCGCGGCATCCCGAGCACGTTCTGGCCCAGGTAGGCGAGCACGAGGTTGTTGTTGACCGGCGCGGTCTGGTAGACGCGGGTCTCGCGGAACTTGCGCTCGACGTCGTACTCGCGCAGGAAGCCGTAGCCGCCGTGCGCGTCGAGGCAGGCGTTCGCGGCCTGCCACGAGGCCTCGGAGGCCAGCAGCTTGGCCATGTTCGCCTCGGGCCCGCACGGCTCGCCGGCGTCGAAGATCCGCGCGGCCTCGCGGCGCATGAGGTCGGCCGCGCGCACGGCCGCGTAGGCGCGCGCGATCGGGAACTGCACGCCCTGGTTGGCCCCGATCGGCCGCCCGAACACCTCGCGCTCGGAGGCGTAGCGCGCGGCCGTCTCGACGAACCAGCGGCCGTCGCCGACGCACTCGGCCGCGATGAGGATGCGCTCGGCGTTCATGCCGTCGATCACCTGCCGGAAGCCCCGGCCCTCCTCGCCGACGAGCGCGTCGGCGGGTACCTCGACCCCCTCGAGGAAGACCTCGGACGTCGCGTGGTTGACCATCGCCTCGGTCGCGCGGATCGTGATCCCGGGCCGGTCGCGGAGGTCCACGAGGAACGTCGACAGGCCGTCGGCGCGGTGCGCGGGGTCGTACGGCGCGGTCCGCGCGAGGAGCAGCATCAGGTCGGAGTGCAGCGCGCGCGAGGTCCACGCCTTGTGGCCGTCGATGACCCAGCCGTCGTCCGTGCGCTGCGCCGTCGTCGCGATCCGCGGGGTCTCGGAGCCGGCGTCGCGCTCGGTCACGCCGAAGGCCTGCAGCCGCAGGTCGCCCGCCGCCAGCGCCGGCAGCCAGCGCGCCTTCTGGGCCTCGTCGCCGTGGCGCAGCAGCGTGCCCATCGTGTACATCTGGGCATGGCACGCGCTCGCGTTGCCGCCCGCGGCGTTGACCGCCTCGAGGATGACCGCGGCCTGCTCGAGGCCGAGGCCGCTGCCGCCGTACTCGGTCGGGATCAGCACGCCGAGCAGGCCCTCGGCGGTCATCGCGCGCACGAACGCGTCGGGGTAGCGGTCGGGCTCGAGCCCGCGCCAGTACGCGGCCGGGTACTCCGCGCAGACCGCGGCGACGCTCGCGCGCAGGCGCTCCTCGTCGGCGGCGTGGGTGGGGACGGCGGCCATGCGCGGCATCATCGCGGTTCGCCCGCGCACAGTCGGCGCGATGATGTCGGCCATGCCGCCGCCCACGCGCTCCCCCCGCGACGTCCTCGACGAACACCTCCCCGACGGCGAGCCGCTCGTCGTCGACGTCGGCTGCGGCGACGGGTCGCTCGTACGCCACCTCGCCCGCCGCGGCGCGCGGGCCGTCGGCGTCGAGATCGGGGCCGAGCCGCTGAAGCGCGCCCGCGAGCACGCGCCCGTGGGCGGCGAGCGCTACGAGCAGGGCGGCGCGCAGGACCTCCCGCTCGAGGACGGCGTCGCCGACGTCGTCGTGTTCGCGAACAGCCTGCACCACGTGCCCGGCGACCTCCTCGACACCGCGCTGGCCGAGGCCGCGCGGGTGCCTGCGTCCCGGCGGCCTGCTCTTCGTGCAGGAGCCGATCGCCGAGGGCCCGTACTTCGAGCTCCTGCGGCCCGTCGACGACGAGACCGCGGTGCGCGCCGCGGCCGAGGCCGCGCTCGCCCGCGCCCCGCGCCACGGCCTGCGCCAGGAGCACCGGATCACCTTCGCCAACGACGTCGTGCACCCCGACTTCGCGAGCTTCCGCGACCGCGTCGTCCTCGCCGACGCCGAGCGCGCCGAGGCGTTCGAGGGGCTCGAGGCCGAGCTGCGCGAGCGCTTCGAGGCCTCGGGCGAGCGGACGGCCGAGGGCTTCCGTTTCCGCCAGCCGATGCGCGTCGACCTGCTGCGCCGGGCGGGCTGACGCGGCGGTGGCGGACGACGCGATCCTGCTGCGGGCCGTCGCCGCCAACCACCGCGCCTGGTTTCGTCGCACGGCGCTCGCGGCCGGCGGGACGGTCGAGCGGCTCGGCCGCGGGCTCGAGCTCGCCACCTCGGGCGCGAGCGGGACCATCGGCTTTCCGCCGCCCGGCGCCCGGGCGGCACTGACCGCCCGCGTGGACGCCGTGCTCGCCCGCGCCGACGCGCTCGGGCTGCGGATGCTCGGCTGCATGGCGCTGCACGAGGACCGCACGCTCGGCACCCTGCTGGTGGCGCGCGGCTTCGAGTGGGGCTGGGCGCCGCACTGGATGGCGCTCGACCTCGCCCGCGCGCCCGGCGACCCGACGGCCGCCCACACGGTCGTGCCCGCGCCGGACGCCCTGCCCCGGGACCTGCCCTACGCGGTCGGCCGGAGGCCGGCCCCGGCGCGGCACCTCGCGGTCCTCGAGGGCGACCGGCCGGTCGGGCACGTCGTCGTCCACCCGTGGCGCGGGGTCGCCGGGATCTACGACATGGGCGTCGCGCCCGACCGCCGCCGCCGGGGCGTCGGGCGAGCCCTGACCCTGGCCGCGGCCGGGTCGGCCGCGATCGCTCGGCTGCCGGCACGCCGTCCTCAACGCGACGGCGAGGGCGAGCCGCTCTACCGCGCCGCGGGCTTCGTCTCGCTCGGCCACGGGCGCACCTGGTGGCGGCACCCGGGGCCGCGGCCCACCGCGCGCCAGACGGGGCTCGTCGAGGCGATCGGCTTCGGCGACCTCGCCGCCCTCGAGTCGCTCGACCTCTCCGCCGGTGAGCTCGGCGCGGACATCCCCGGCGGCGGCCCGCCGCTCGCGGTGGCGGTCGTGACCGGCCGCCCCGAGATCGCCGACTGGATCCTCGCCCGCAGCCCCGGGCTCGTCTCCGCGCCGGTCGAACCGCGCGGCGGGACGCTCCTGCACGTCGCGGTCGAGTGGGACGACGAGGCGCTCGTGCGCGTCGCGCTCGCCCACGGCGCCGACCCGCAGGCCCGCGACCGCGGCTGGCTCGGCACGCCCCTGGACTGGGCCGACGCGATGGGCCGCCCCGCGCTCGCCGCGCTCCTGCGTGGCGCGTGAACGGCGAAGGCGCACCGGCCGTGATGCGGCTGCGGCGGCGCGCCGCGGCCTACGGCGCGAGCACCGCGGGCGCCGGCGTCGCCGCGGCGGGCGCCGGCGCCGCGCGCAGCGCCCGCACCGCGCGCAGCAGCGCGCGCGGCGAGCGGGCGCCCGAGAGCGCCGCGAGGAGCGTCAGCGACACCGTGACGCCGACGAGCGTGAGCAGCGTCGGCCAGGCGATCGCCATCGCCGCGACCGCGGCGTGGTCGACCGGGCCGCCGGCCGCCATCGGGACCGCGACGAGCATCGCGCCGGCGGCGGCCGCAAGCCCCGCACCCGGCAGCGGCAGGACCGCGCCCGAGCCGAGCGCCGCCGTCGCGGCGAGCACGACCGCCGGCGCGACCGGGAGGCCGAACGCGAGCAGGAAGCACGACGCCGACCCGAAGCGCAGAAGCCGAGCGCCCACCTGCCAGGGCAGCACCTGACGCGCCCAGCGGCCCGGGCGGCACAGCACGGCGAGGCCCTTGCCGACCTCGCCCGCCACGCGCCGCACGCGCCGCGACCGCGCCGCGACGATGCCCGCGACGGGCAGCGCGACCGCCACCGCGGCGACGAGCCACAGCGACGGCAGGTCGAAGCTCCCGACGCCCAGTCGCACCGCGACCAGGGCGCAGACGATCCCGGCGACCGTCTCGAACGACCCTTCGGCGGCGAGGGTGCCGGCGAGCGCGGGCCAGCTCGCGCGGTCGAGGTCACGCTTGGCCAGCGCGATGCGCACGGCGTCGCCGCCGCGCGTCGACAGCACACCCGTCAGCCCCGCGCCGCACACGTGCCACGCGCACGCCTGGCGGCGCGTCACGCCGGGCCACGCGCACGCGAGCACACCGCGCCAGGCGACCCCGCGGCAGACCTGCCCGGCGACGTGCAGCGCGACCGCGGCCACGAGCAGGCCGGCGTGCGCGCCGGCCAGGGCGTCGAGCAGCCGGTCCGCGGCGCTGCCCGCGAAGGCGGCAGGGGCGAACACGGCCATCAACCTACCCGCCCGACGGGCGCCCCGCACCGCGGGCGGCGTGCCGCGGCGTCTACGCCCCCGCGAGCGACAGCACGAGCGGGTGCACCGGGCCCGCGCCCTTCATCCGCAACTGGCCGCCGACCATCGCGATCGTCCAGCCCGAGTAGCGCACGTCGTCGACGAGCAGCACCGGCCCGTCCGGCGGCGATCCGGTCACCCGGAACTCGCTGCGGACGTTGGCCACCTGCTGGGCCGAGTTGGCCATCTCGCGCTGCGGCGGGTTGTCGCCGACGCGCTCGAGCACCGCCACGAACGGCAGGCCGAGCGCCTCGGCGAGGCGAGCGGCGAAGTCGGGCACGAGGTCGCCCGAGCGGCGCGACGGCACGGCCGTCACCCACGCCGGCCCCGGGTCCGGCCGCCAGCGGCGCAGGAGATCGGCGCACGCGGTCACGAGCTCGTCGTCGAAGCGGCCCGCGCTGCGACCCTCGCGCACGAGGCCGTCCCAGCCGCCGTCGCCCGCGCGGGCCAGCGCACGGCCCTCCTCGACCTGCACCTCGGGCGGGATCTTCCGGCCGGGCTCGTCGGCCGTTCGCGGCGTCTGCCGGCGCACGGTCAGGACGATCGGCCGCGAGCGCACGACGGCGTAGGCCTCGCGCGCCAGCGCGGCGTCGACCGGCGCGTCGAAGCGCGGGCCGGCGCAGACGGCGCACCGCCCGCACGGCTCGGCCTGCGGGTCGTCGAGCTCGGAGCGCAGCGCCTGCATCAGACAGCGGCCGTCGTCGCCGTAGGCGAACATCGCCGCCTGCTCGGCGCGGCGCAGGGCGGTGACCTCGGCGTAGCGCTCCTCGTCGTACGTCCACGGCGCGCCGGTGCGCACCCAGCCCGAGCCCTCGCGCGCGACTGCGCCCTCGACGTCGAGGACCTTGAGCAACGCCTCGAGCCGCCCGCGGCCGAGGTTGACGTCGGCCTGCAGCGACGGGATCGTCACCGGCCCGCCGCCGGCGACGAGATCGAGCACCTCCTCGACGAGCGCCTTCGAGGGGAACGCCGTCTCGATGAAGAAGTCCTGGATGGCGCGGTCCTCGTGGCCGCGCAGGAGGACCACGTGCGCCTCGTCGACGCCGCGGCCGGCGCGGCCGACCTGCTGGTAGTAGGCGATCGCCGACGACGGCGCCTGGAAGTGGACGACGAAGCCGAGGTCGGGCTTGTCGTAGCCCATGCCGAGCGCGCTCGTCGCGACCACGGCCTTGACCTCGTTGCGCTGGAGCCGCCCCTCGGCCGCGACGCGCTCCTCGTCGGTCACCTCGCCGGAGTAGGCGATCGCGCTGATCCCGCGGCTGTTCAGCCACTCGGCGACCGTGTCCGTGTCGCGCTTGGTCAGGCAGTACACGATCCCCGAGCCGTCGAAGCGGGGCAGCCAGGTCGCGAGCCAGGCGAGCCGTTCGGCCGCGCCCGGCAGCTTCACGACCTCGAGCCGCAGCGACGCCCGCGCGAGCGGGCCGCGATAGACGGTGAGGTGCGCGGCGTCCGAGCCGACCTTGAACTGCTCGCTCACGTCGGCCACGACGCGATCGTTCGCCGTCGCCGTCGTGCCGAGCACGGCGACGTCGTCCGGGAGCGCCGCGAGCACGTCGCGGATGCGGCGGTAGTCCGGGCGGAAGTCGTGCCCCCAGTCCGACACGCAGTGCGCCTCGTCGACGACGAGCAGGCCCACCCGCTCGATGAACAGCGGCAGCATCCGCTCGCGGAACTGGACGTTGTTGAGCCGCTCGGGGCTGATCAGCAGGAGGTCGACGTCGTCGGCGTCGAGCCGGTCGCGCACGGCGTCCCACTCGTCGCGGTTCGTCGAGTTGACCGTCACGGCGCGGATCCCGAGCCGCTCGGCGGCCGCGATCTGGTTGCGCATGAGGGCCAGGAGCGGGCTGATGAGGACCGTCGGCCCCGCCCCCTGCCGGCGCATCAGCGCCGTCGCGAGGAAGTACACGGCGCTCTTCCCCCACCCCGTCCGCTGCACGCAGAGCACGCGCCGGCGGTCCGCGACGAGATCGGTCACCGCGTCGAGCTGATGCTCGCGGAAGACGGCCTCGGGCCCGGCCAGCTCGCGCAGCAGCGCGAGGGCCTCGGTCTCGATCGTCTCGGAGGGGGCGGAGGGCATCGTCCGAGGATAGGTGCGCGCGGAGCCGGAACCGGCGGGCGTCACACCCACGGCACGGTCTTGGTGCGAAGACGGCACACACTGGTGCTCGGAGATGACGAACCGGCCGGCCGCAGCGCCCGCGGCCGACCGGGCGGCGGTCTCCGATCAGCCGGCGGCGGTGAGGAACCCGCGCAGCGACGCGCCCAGCGCCTCCGCGGCCTCCTCGGGCACGAAGTGCCCCGACGGCAGCGGGCCGCCGTCGACGTCCTCGGCCCACCGCCGCCAGACGCGCAGCGGCCCGTCGGACACCGACCCCTCCTCGTCGCCCCAGTGCACGAGCACCGGACAGGCGATCCGCCGCCCGGCCTCGCGGTCGGCCGCGTCGAGCGGGCGGTCGAGGTGGAACGCCGCCCGGAACTCCGCGCAGATGGCCGCGATCGCCGCGGGCGTGAAGGCCGCGACGTAGCGCTCGGTCGCCTCCGGGGTGATCGCGCCGGGCACGGCGACCCACGACGTGAGCAGGTGGCGGACGACCTCCTCGGCGCTCGCGGCGATCAGGCGCTCGGAGAACGGTGGCGGCTGGGCGAGGACGTACCAGGGGAAGTAGTCGAGCGCCGCCTCCGCGGCCATCCGCTCGAACTGGTCGACCGTCGGGACGATGTTGAGCACGCACAGCCGCTCGACGGCGTCGGGGTGGTCGAGCGCCATGCGGTACGCGACGCGCGCCCCGCGGTCGTGGCCGACGACGGCGAAGCGATCGAACCCGAGCGCCGCCATCAGCTCGCGCAGCTCGGCCGCCATCTCGCGCTTGGTGTAGCCCTCGCCCAACTCGCCGCCCGGCGCCGACGGGCTGCCGGCGTAGCCCTTGAGGTCGCACACGACGACCGTCCGCTCCTCGGCCAGGCCCGGCGCGACGCGGTGCCAGCAGTGGTGCGTCTGCGGGAAGCCGTGGAGCAGCAGCACCGGCGGCCCGGCGCCGGCGACCCCGGGCTCGTAGGTCGTCGGCCCGACCGTGACGCGCGAGTACGCGAAGCCCGGCAGCCCGCCCGGGGTCATCCGCCGTCCGCGTGCTGGCGGGCGTCGGGCGATGCCTCCCAGAAGTCGTCGATCTTCGTGGCGTCGCCGTGCGCGATGCGCCGCGAGACGGCCCACATCTCGACCGGCTCGTCGCCCTCGTTGCGGTGCGAGCGGGTCGTCGCGGGCGCGACGCGCGCGACCGCGCCCGGGCCGACGTGCTCGATCTCGTCGCCGAAGCGCATCGTGAGCGTCCCGCGGGCGACGATGTACAGCTCCTCCACCTCGTCGTGGAAGTGGCCGGTCCCCTGCTCGAAGTCGGAGTGCGGCGGCACGCGGATGAGCGTCACCGCGAGCTGCTCGGTCGCGAGGGCGCGGGTCAGCGGGCGGAACTCGCCCGGGACGTCGGTGCCGTCGTAGACGTCGTCGACGTCGTCGGCGCGGACGACGGAGTGGTCGCTCGAGGTCATGCCCGGCAGTCTTCCCGACCGCGCTCACCGGTAGCCGGTGTCGTCGGCCTCGCGCCCCGCGTCCTGCACCTCGACGATGTAGCGCCAGCAGTCCGGGCGCGTGCCGTCGAGGTCGGTGAAGCCGTAGACCTGGGCGAGCCCGCCGCTCGACAGCGACTGCCCGTTCCAGCGCGCGACGTCGGGATCGGCGGCGAGCGCGGCGACGGCGCGGCCGACAAACCGTGGGCTCTCGGAGATGCAGAAGTGCGGCGAGCGGGCGGTCCCCTCGCGCCACGTGGCCTCCGTGACGCCGTAGTGCTCGAGCATCAACTCCGAGCGCAGCCAGCCCGGCGTGAGCGCGACCGCTGTCGCGCCGCGCTCGCCGACCTCCTGGCCGAGGCCCCACGCGAGGCGCGTCAGCGAGGTCTTCGCCAGGTCGTAGAAGAGCCCGACGCGGTAGTGGCCGGCGTTGTACTCCGCGGTGCCGTCGGTGACCTCGACGACGAGGCCGCCGGGGTCGCGGAGCAGCAGCGGCAGGGCATGGTGGCTCGTGACGAGGTGCGTCTCGACCGCCAGGCGCAGGAGCCGCAGGCCGTTCGATAGGTCGTGCTCCCACATCGGCGTGTTCCACTCGAAGAGGTGCTCGGCGCCCCAGATGTCGTTGACGAGGACGTCGAGACGGCCCTGCTCGGCGTCGATCCGGGCGACGAGGGCCGCGACCTGCTCGGGCTCGAGGTGGTCGACGGGGACCGCGATCCCCGTGCCACCCGCCTCCGTCACGAGCTCGGCGGTCTCCTCGATCGTCTCCGGCCGGTCGACCTCGGAGCGCCGCTCGCGGGTCGTGCGGCCGGTGACGTACACGGTCGCGCCCGCCTCGCCGAGGCCGACGGCGATGCCGCGTCCGGCGCCGCGGGTCGCCCCGGCGACGAGGGCGACGCGGCCGGTGAGGGGTCTGCGGTCGCTCATGCGGTGGTCCTTCCGGTCGCGGGTTCGGGGGCGCACGGGGCCCGCACGATCATGGCCGAGACGGCCCGCGGCGGCCGCGCCTCGAGCACGACCACGGCGGCGAGTACGAGCGCCCCGCCGGCGAACTGCACGGGCGCGAGCGTCTCGCCGAACGCCGCGAACGCCAGCAGCACGGTGACGACGGGCTCGACCGTCGCGAGGATCGACGCGGCGCCCGGGCCGACCCGGGGCAGGCCGGCGAAGAACAGGCCGATCGCGACGACCGTCGAGACGAGCGCGAGGCCGGCGATCCAGCCCCACCCCGCGGCCGTGAGCGCGCCCGGGCGCAACTCGCCGAGCAGCGCCGACCCGGCCGCGAGCGAGACGGCCGCCCCGGTGCACACGAGCGCGGACAGGACGCCCGGCGCCACGCGCGCCGCGAGCCCCTCGCCGACGAGGATGTAGGTCGTGTACACGACGGCCGCCGCGAGGCCGAGCGCCGCGCCGACGGGCTCGATCCCGCCCGCCCCGGCGCCCGCCACGACGAGCGCGCCGCCGCCCGATGCGAGCGCAAGCGCGCCCGCGCGGCGGCCGTTCAGGCGCTCGCGGCCGAGCAGCGCCGCGGCGACCGCGACCATCACCGGGAACGTGTAGAGCAGCAGCGCGAGCAGCGACGCGTCGATCCGCGACAGCGCGGCGAAGTAGCAGCCGGCCTGCAGCGCGTAGGCGACGGCGCCGAGCGCGAGGCCGGCCGACACGTCGCGGGCGGGCAGCGCCCGCAGCCGCCGGCGCGACGCCGGGCGGGCGAGCACGATGCCCCAGAACAGCACCGCAGCGAGCGCGAAGCGGACCGAGAGCAGCGTGCCGACGGTCGCGCCCGACGCGTAGGCGAGCTTGCCGAACACGCCCATCGCGCCGAACGCGGCGCCGGAGCCGAGGCAGAGGAGGGTGCCGGAGGTGCGCATGGGCGCCATCGTGGTCGACCATCGCTTCAGAAGCGATGATGATTCGTGACGCTGATTCGGTAGCGTTCCTGACGAATGCTCGACCTCCGGCGCCTGCGCCTCCTGCGCGAGCTCAGCGAGCGCGGCACGATCGCGGCCGTCGCCGACGCGCTGCAGTTCACGCCATCGGCGGTCTCGCAGCAGCTCGCGATGCTCGAGCGCGAGACCGGCGTGCGCCTGCTCGAGCGCGCCGGCCGCGGCGTCCGGCTCACCGATCCCGCGCTCGTCCTCGTCGGCCACGCCGCGGCGCTGCTCGACCGCGCCGCGGAGGCCGAGGCCGACCTCGCGGCCGCCGCGGGAGCCGTCGCCGGCCGCGCGCGGATCGCGGGCTTCCAGTCCGTGGTCCTGCGGCTCGCGCTGCCCGCCGTCGAGGCCCTCGGCCGCGAGGCGCCGCGCCTGCGCTGCGAGGTCGTCGAGGCCGAGCCCGAGCAGGCGCTCCCGGCCCTCGCGCTCGGCGATCTCGACCTCGTCCTCGGCGACGAGTGGGAGCACCAGCCGTGGCGGCTGCCCGCGGGCCTCGAGCGCCACGAGCTCCTGCGCGATCCGGTCCGCCTCGCGCTCCCCGTGCGCCACCCGCTCGCCCGCCGCCACCGCGAGGCGGTGCCGCTGGCCGCCCTCGCCGGCGCGGCGTGGACGACCGGCCACCCCGGCATGGCCTGGGAGGAGGTCACGCAGCGCACGTGCCGCGAGCACGGCGGCTTCGACCCCGATATCCGCCACCGGACCAACGACGCGACGGTCAGCCTCGCCCTCGTCGCGCGCGGGCTGGCCGTCACGCTCGTCCCCGACCTCGTGCTGTCGGGCCGGCATCCAGGGGTCGCGCTGCGCGGGATCGCGGGCGCCTCGCTGCACCGGGCGATCTTCGCCGTGACCCGCACCGCCGACGCGGCCCGGCCGTCGACGCGCGCCGTGCTCGCCGCGATGGCGTCCGCGGCGGCGGCGCTCTGACGCCGTCTGGCACCCTGCAGCCGGTGCGCGTCCTCGTCACCGGCAGCTCCGGCCACCTCGGCGAGGCGCTCATGCGCGTGCTCTCGGCCGAGGCGGGCCTCGAGCCGGTCGGGCTCGACGTGCTGCCCTCGCCGTGGACGACGATCGTCGGCTCGGTCGCCGACCGCGCGGTCGTCCGCCGGGCCGTCGCGGGCGCCGATGCCGTCCTGCACGCCGCGACCCTTCACAAGCCGCACGTCGCCTCACACGCGCGCCAGGACTTCGTCGACACGAACATCACCGGGACGCTGAACCTGCTCGAGGAGGCGGTCGCGGCCGGCGTCGGGCGGTTCGTCTTCACGAGCTCGACGACGACGTTCGGCCGTGCGCTGACGCCGCCCGCGGGCGCGCCCGCCGCATGGATCACCGAGGACGTCGTCCCGGTGCCGAAGAACGTGTACGGCGCGACGAAGGTCGCCGCCGAGGACCTCTGCGAGCTCGTCCACCGCGACCACGGCCTGCCATGTGTCGTGCTGCGCACCTCGCGCTTCTTCCCCGAGTCCGACGACCGCGACGCGGTCCGGGCCGCCTACGGCGACCTCAACCTCAAGGTCAACGAGCTGCTCTACCGGCGCGTCGACCTCGAGGACGTCGTCAGCGCGCACCGCCTCGCGCTCGACCGCGCGCCGGAGATCGGCTTCGCCCGCCTGATCGTGAGCGCGACCACGCCGTTCACCCGCGCGGACCTCGGCGAGCTCGGGGCCGACGCGCCGGCCGTCGTGCGGCGCCGCTGCCCGGCGTTCGCGGCGGTGTACGCCGCGCGGGGGTGGCGGATGTTCCCCGCCCTGGACCGGGTCTACGTCAACGACCGCGCGCGGGCCCTCCTCGGCTGGGCGCCGCGCTACGACTTCGCCTTCGCCCTGGAGCGGCTCGGGGCCGACGAGGATCCGCGCAGCCCGCTCGCGCTCGAGGTGGGCGCGAAGGGCTACCACGCGGAGTCGTTCGGGCCCTACACGACGCGCTGAGCCGGCCGGCGCCGACGCGCCGGATGGTGTGACCGCGCGACGAACGGCGGTGCCTCGGGCCGGGCCGGCGGGTCGCCGCGGTCGAACGCCCGTCCAGACGCTCGCGGCCGCGATGCACCATATGACGGTCCGCTGCCGCGGACGCTCGCCCATGCCGAACTCTCTCGCCCGCCTCTTCACCGCCCTCATCGCGGCCGCCCTGTGCGCCGCGGCGCTGCCCGGCCATGGCGTCCGCCGCGACGTCGGACGAGATCATCGTGAAGCGCGAGGCGGGCCTGACGCGCCGCCGAGCGGGCGGACGTCCGCTCCGGCGCCGACGTCCGGTTCGAGCGCACCCTGCCGCTGAGCGACGTCGAGGTCGTGTCCGCCGCGCCGGGCGATCGCGCCGACGCGCTCGCCGACCTGCGCGCCGACGCGGACGTCGTCTGGGCCGAGCCGAACCGCGAGCGCCAGGCCGCCGCGCGCGACCCGTGGTTCGCCTCCGAGTGGGGCCTCGAGAACACCGGCCAGACGGTGATCGGCACCACCGGCACGTCCGACGCCGACATCGACGCGACGGTCGCGTGGACCCGCACGCGCGGCCGCGGGGTCACGGTCGGCGTCGTCGACACCGGCGCGCAGCTCGACCACCCCGATCTGCAGCTCGTCGCGGGGCGGGACTTCGTCGACGGCGACGCCACCCCGAGCGACGGCAACGGCCACGGCACGCACGTCGCGGGCACGATCGCGGCCCCGGAGAACGGGATCGGCGCGACGGGCGTCGCTCCCGCGGCCCAGGTGATGCCGCTGCGCGCGCTCGACGACAGCGGGGTCGGCAGCACGGCCACGACCGCGGCCGCCTTCGCCTACGCCGGCGACCACGGCGTGCGCATCGTCAACGCGTCGCTCGGCTCGACGAGCTCCTCGACGGCCGAGCACGACGCGATCGCGGCGCACCCGAACACGCTCTACGTCGTCGCGGCGGGCAACGGCGGCGACGACGGGATCGGCGACGACAACGACGCCGCGCCCACGTACCCGTGCGCGTACGACCTGGCGAACATCGTCTGCGTCGGCGCGACGGACTCGTCGGATCACCGCGCGGGCTTCTCGAACTACGGCGCGACCACGGTCGACCTCTTCGCGCCGGGCGTGAACATCATCTCGACGTACACGGGCTCGCAGTACGCGGCGGCCGACGGCACGTCGATGGCCGCCCCGCACGCCGCGGGCGTCGCTGCGCTGCTCGCCGCTCGCGATCCGTCGCTGACGGTGGCGCAGATCAAGGCGGACATGCTCGCCGGCGTCGACCCCATCGCCGGCCTCACCGGCCGCGCGGTCACCGGCGGGCGCCTCAACGCCGCCGGCGCCCTCGCGCGGGTCACCGACACGACCGCCCCGCCCGTCCCCGCGGCGGTGACCGCGACCGGCGGCACGAACCAGGTGCGCCTCACCTGGTCGCCGAGCACCGCCGAGGACCTCGCCGGCTACCGCGTGTACATCGTCGACGCCAACGGCACGACCCGCCCGGCACCGGTCGCGACCCCGATCGGCGCGACTTGGGTCGCGACCGGCCTCGCCGCCGGCGAGCAGGTCCGCCTGCGCGTCTCGGCCATCGACCTCGACGGCAACGAGTCCGCCCCGTCGGCCGTGGCCACCGCGTCCGCCACCGCCGCCGCGGCGGCGACGCCCGTCGCCCCGACGCCCGTGCCCGCCGGCCCCGTCGCGACGACCGCGACCGCCTCCGGCGACGACGCGTCCGCCCCGACCGTGGACGGCGCGCGCGTCAGCGGCCGCGCGGTCGTCTGCGCCCGCGGCTGCAAGCGGCGGTCGGCGACGCTGCGTTTCTCGCTCGGCGCCGACGCGACCCTCAGGGTCACCGCCGCGCGCAAGGTGTGCACGAAGGGCCGCTGCTCCTACAAGGCGGCCGGCACCCGCACGCTGCGCCTGAGCGCGGGGCCGCACCACCTCACGATCGCCTCGTCGCTGGCCGGGATCCGGCTGCGGGCGGGGACCTGGCGCGTCACGCTCGCGACCTCCGCCGACGACACGACGGCCGCCTTCACCGTGCGCGCCCACTGACCCGTCTTGCCTTCGCCCCGCCGCGCGGTCGTCATCGCGCGGCGCGCGGGCGAGCCGTCGCCCCGGAACCCCGGCCCGGGTCGCGACGCGCAGCAGGCCGGCACGCGGCCCGGCGCGCCCCGCTCCCCGGGGCGCGCCGGGTCGTGTCGGCCGGCTCGGGCGCGCCGCCGGTCAGGAGCGGCCGTTCGCCGGTTCGGTCTCCCGGTCGCACTCGCCGCCGAGGAGGAGCAGCGGGGTCGCCAGGAGCAGGACGCCCGCCGCGGCGATCGCGGCCCGCGGGCCGGCGGCGGCGGCGAGCAGGCCCCAGACGGCGGTCGTCGCCGCCACGGCAGCCTTGCTCGACACCGACCACGCCGCGAGCGTGCGCGCCACGCGGTCGGGCGCGGTGCGTTCGAGGCGCTCGGTCGCGAACACCGGGTTGAAGACGCCGACGCTCGTCACGAGGCCGAACTGGACCGCGATCACGAGCAGCAGGCCGCCCGGGCCTGGGGGGACGAACGCCAGGCCGATCGACCAGCACGCGCGCAGCGTCCCGGCGGTGAGCATCACGGAGCGGCGCCCGTACCGGGCGACGAGCGGCCGGGACAGGCGCGAGCCGACGAGACCCCCGATGCACGGCGCCCCGAACGCGAGCCCGTACTGCCAGGGCGCGAACCCGAGCCGGCCGAGCATGAGAACGGCCAAGAGGGGCGCCGTCGCGAGGATCAGGCTGTTGACGAGGACGGTGTTGAGGAACAGCGGCCGCAGCTCGCGGTGGCCGAGGATGTGCCGCCAGCCGTCGAGCAGGTCGCCCGCCCGCAGCCGCCCGGAGGCGCGCCACGCGGGCGCCGGCTCGCGGCCGCCGATCGCGCGGATGCCGGCGGCGGAGAGCAGGTAGCTCGCGGCGTCGGCGATGACGGTCACGACCGGACCGAGCAGCCCGATCGCCGCGCCGCCGATCGGCGGCCCGAGCGCGGTGGCCGTCCAGGTCGTCGACTCGAGGCGGGCGTTGGCGGTGAGCAGGTCCTCGGGCGCCACGAGGGCCTTGAGGCACGCGCCGGCCGCCGCCTTGGAGGCGATGTCGGCCGCCGCGACGACGACGGACACGACGAGCAACTGCCCGAAGGTCAGCGCCCCGAGCGCGTACGCCGCCGGGATGCTCACGAGCGCCGCGAAGCGCGTGACGTCCATCGCCACCATGACCGTCCGCTTGCGCCGGAACTCGACCCACGGCCCGAGCGGCACCGCGACGATCGCGCCGACCGCGAGCCCGGTCGCCGCCAGCGCCGAGACCGCGGCCGGCCCGGCGTGGAGGACGAGGATCGCGATCAGCGGGAACGCGTCGAACGCGATCCAGGTGCCGAGCGTGCTGATCCCGTAGGCCGCCCAGAGCCAGGCGAACGGCCGCCCGAGCGCGCCCGTGCCGAGACCGCGCCTGGCCCGGTGACGCGCCGCCCGCGCCCGATGTGTGGTCCCCGCCGCCGCCATGTCGACCGGGGGATGAAAGCGAGCGCCGCCAGTCGGATCCGCGCCGCGGATAATCGGGCGCATGACGACGGCGGACGCGGCGCTCGCAATCCTCCCGGCCAACGGGGCGAGCTTCGCGGATCTGCAGGCGGTGTTCGGGCCGCGCGGCCCCGCGCGCGTCTGCCAGTGCCAGCGCTACAAGCTCGCCCGGCGCGAGGCGTTCCGCTCGTTCCCCGCCGCCGAACGCGCCGAGCGTCTGCGCGCGCAGACCGCCTGCGGCAAGCCCCGGGCGAAGGCGACGAGCGGCCTCGTCGCGTACGCCGACGGCGAGCCGGTCGGCTGGTGCGCGGTCGAGCCACGGTGCAACTACGGCGGCCTCGTGCGCAACAACCGCGTGCCGTGGGAGGGCCGCGACGAGGACCGGGCCGACGCCACCGTCTGGGCCGTGACCTGCTTCTGCATCCGCGCGGGCTTCCGCCGCGCCGGCGTCGGCGACGCGCTCGCGCGGGCCGCGGTCGAGCACGCGCGGGCCTGCGGCGCCCGGGCGATCGAGGGCTACCCGATGGTCACGACGAGCGCGATCCTGGAGGAGCTGCACGTCGGGACGGTGGGCATGTTCGCCCGCGCCGGCTTCGCCGAGGTGACGCGCCCGACGCTGCGGCGCGCGGTCTGGCGGATCGACTTCTGAGGCGCGCCGCGGACGCCGCCTCAGCCTTCGGGCAGGATCACCGAGCCGTCCTCGGCGAGCCCGAACCCCGGGTTGTGCGCGACCTCCCACACATGCCCGTCGAGGTCGCGGAAGGCGCCGGCATAGCCGCCGTAGAACGTCGGCGCGGGCTCGCGGGTGATCTCGGCGCCGTTCGCGCGTGCCTCCGCGACGACGCGGTCGACCTCCGCGTCCGAGCCGACGTTGTGCGCCAGCGCCATTCCGCCCCACCGCGCGCCGTCGTCCTCGATGCCCATGTCGGCCGCGAGCTTCTCGCGGCTCCACAGCACGAGCACGACGCCGTTGAGCTCGAAGAACACCGTCTCCTCGACGTCCATCGCCACCGACCAGCCGAGCGCCTCGTAGAACGCCTTGGCGCGAGCGTGGTCGGCGACCCCGAGGGTGACCAGCGAGAGGCTCTGCTTCATGGGCGGGAGCCTACGAAGCGCGAGGGCCGCCCGGCGGGGCGGCCCTCGGAAGGCGCGGTCGGTCAGCGGCCGAAGCTCAGCCGCAGCCGGTGTTGTTGCCGCAGCTCGAGCACGTGTAGCAGGAGCCCGTGCGCTGCATCATGCCGCCGCACTGGCTGCACGCCGGGCCGAGGTCGAGGCCGAGGAGGCGGGCGGGGACGACGGGCGGGGTGTCGGTGAAGGCCGCGGTCGGGGGGCGGCTGGGCGCGGTCGGCGGGGCCGCGGCCTCGGGGGCCGCCGGGGCCGGCGCGGCGGCGCCGCTGTTGCCGGGCGCGTGTGCCGCCGTTGCCGTTCGTCGGCCCCGAGGTGTCGGCGCCGAGCGAGGACGCGGCCGCCTCGGCCGCCTTCCGCGCGCGCACCTCCTGGGTCAGGATGCCGAGCTCCTCCTGCGTGTCGGCGTCGAGGAACCGCGACGCCAGCCAGCGCATGATGTAGTCCGGCATCGACTTCGCGAACGGGATCTCCGGGTTCTGGGTGATCCCCTCGGGGTCGAAGCGCATGTAGCTGAACTTCTGGACGAGGGTCTCGAGCGGCACGCCGTACTGCAGCGCGATCGAGATCGACGTCGCGAACGAGTTCATCATGCCGCGGAGGGTCGAGCCCTCCTTGCCGATGTCGGTCAGGAAGATCTCGCCGATCGACCCGTCCTCGTACATGCCGGCGGTGATGTAGCCCTCGTGGCCGCCGATCGAGAACTTGTGCGTGATCGACTGGCGCTCGCGCGGCATGCGCTTGCGCGCCGGGCCGGTGTTCGCCGTCGCCGTGGCGACCGCCTCGGCGACGCGGGCGTCGACCGCCTCGGGCGGCAGCCAGCCCTCGGGCACGACGACCGCGGCGTCCTCGCCGACCGCCTTCTGGGCCTCGGTCCGCAGCGCCTGGGCCGTCTTCGAGCCGTCGCGGTAGATCGCGAGCGCCTTGACGCCGCAGCGCCACGCCTCGATGTAGGCCTCGGCGATGTCGTCGACCGTCGCCGTGTGCGGCATGTTCACCGTCTTCGAGATCGCGCCCGAGAGGAACGGCTGGACGGCGCCCATCATCTTGATGTGGCCCATGTGCGAGATCGCGCGCTCGCCGACGGCCACGTCGAACACCGGCAGGTGCTCGGGCGCGAGCTCCGGCGCCCCGATGATCGTCGCGTGCTCGTTGACGTACGCCTCGATCTGCGCGACCTGCTCGTCGCTGTAGCCGATCGTGCCGAGCGCCATCGGGATCGTGCGGTTGACGATCGTCATCTGCCCGCCGCCGACGAGCTCCTTGAACTTCACGAGCGAGAAGTCGGGCTCGATCCCGGTCGTGTCGCAGTCCATGAGGAACGAGATCGTCCCCGTCGGCGCGAGCACCGTGGCCTGGGCGTTGCGGTAGCCGTGCGCCTCGCCGAGCTCGACGGCCTCCTCCCACGAGCGGCGGGCCGCGTCGAGCAGGTCGTCGTCGGGCATCGCGCCCTGCGGGATCGCGTAGGAGGCGTCGCGGTGCATCCGCATGACCGCGTTGTGCGGGTCGCGGTTCTCGTCGTAGCGCTCGTACGGGCCGAGGGCGGCGGCGACCTTCGCCGACTCGCGGTAGGCGCGGCCGGTCATGAGCGCCGTGATGGCGGCGGCGGTCGCGCGGCCGGCGTCCGAGTCGTACGGCATGCCGTTGGCCATGAGGTACGCGCCGAGGTTGGCGTAGCCCATGCCGAGCTGGCGGAACGCGCGGGCGTTGACGCCGATCTCCTCGGTCGGGTAGCTCGACGGCCCGACGATGATCTCCTGCGCGAGGAAGACGATGTCGACGGTGTGCTCGAAGGCGTCGACGTCGAACGAGCCGTCCGGCCGACGGAACTTCATGAGGTTCAGCGACGCGAGGTTGCACGCGCTGTCGTCGACGTGCATGTACTCCGAGCACGGGTTCGACGCGTTGATGCGCCCCGAGTTCGGCGACGTGTGCCACTGGTTGATCGTCGTGTCGTACTGGACGCCCGGGTCGGCGCAGCGCCACGCGGCCTCGGCGATGTCGCGCATGAGCTCGCGCGCCGGGATCGGCTCGCCGACGGGCTCGCCCGTGGTGCGCGCGGTCGTGCGCCAGTCGTCGTCGTTCTCGACCGCGTGCATGAACGCGTCGGTGACGCGGACCGAGTTGTTCGCGTTCTGGTACTGGATCGACTGGAAGCCGTCGCCGTCGATCGACATGTCGAAGCCGGCGCGGGCGAGGGCCTCGGCCTTCTCCTCCTCGCGCGCCTTGCACCAGATGAACTCGCGGATGTCGGGGTGGTCGACGTCGAGGACGACCATCTTCGCCGCGCGGCGCGTCTTGCCGCCCGACTTGATCGTGCCGGCCCACGAGTCGGCGCCGCGCATGAACGACACCGGGCCGCTCGCCGTGCCGCCCTTCGCCAGCGGCTCCATCGACCCGCGGATGTTCGAGAGGTTGATGCCCGAGCCGGAGCCGCCGCGGAAGATCTTCCCCTCCTTGGTGTTCCAGTCGAGGATCGACTCCATGTTGTCCTCGACGCTGAGGATGAAGCAGGCCGAGCACTGCGGGGAGTCCTCGAAGCCGACGTTGAACCAGACGGGCGAGTTGAACGCCGCCATCTGGTGCAGCAGGACGTAGGTGAGCTCCGCCTCGAAGCTGTCGCCGTCCTCCGGCGTGGCGAAGTAGCCGCGGGCCCGGCCCCAGTCCGCGATCGTGCCCGCGACGCGGGAGATCATCTGCTTGACCGAGCGCTCGCGGGACGGCGCCTCGAGCTGGCCGCGGAAGTACTTCTGGGCCACGATGTTCGTCGCGTTCTGCGACCACGCGCGCGGGAACTCGACGTCGCGCTGCTCGAAGGCGACCTTGCCGCCGTGGCCGATCTTCGCGTCGCGCAGCTCCCATTCGACCGTGTCGAACGGATGGACGCCCGGGCTCGTGAACTTGCGCCGGATGGTCAGTGCCTGACCGGCCTGGAGGTCCTGTGCGAGTGCCGTGTTGGGCGTGGCTTCCATCGTCGACTGCTCCTCTTTCTCTTCTCCGCGAATTCCGCAGTTTGCGGGGAGTTCTGCTCGGCTGCGGGCGGGTCGGGAAGCAAAGCCGAGGCGCCGGACGGAACCGTTTCGGGAGCTCCTTCCAGTCTACTCGGGCGACCCTTCCGGACCGGTGCGGCGAACCCCCCGATCCCGCTCGTTGCAGGCGATTCCGCACGCGCGCGGCGGCGCGTCAGACCTCGAACAGCGTTCCGGGGTAACGTCGTGTCCATGCGCCGCCTCGCCGTCGTCCTGTGCCTCGGAACCCTCCTCGGCGCATCGGCCTGCGGCGGCGACGACAGCGGCGACGCGCGCAAGGCCGCGCAGGGCTACGTGAGCGCCCTGGGCAAGCGCAACGGCGCCGGGACGTGCGCGCTCATGACCAAGGGGCTGCAGCGCCAGTTCACCGACGCCGTCACGAAGGCGGATTCCCGGTTCGAGGGCCGCTCGTGCGGCCAGGTGATGCAGGCCGCGCTCGACACGATCGCGCCCGCCCAGCTGCGCCAGTTCGGCCAGGCCAAGATCGACAACCTCAAGCTCGACGGCGACAAGGGCACGTTCCGCTACACGCTCGGCACGATCCAGGTCGACGGGCGCGTCGCCAAGGAGGACGGCGACTGGCGGGTGTCGTGCTGCGTGCCCGGGTCGGGCTGAGCGCCGCCGTCAGCGGCCGAGGCGCAGCCAGTCGGTGAACTCGGCCCACGCGTTGCCCGCGCGCCAGCCGGCCTCGCCCGTCGCATGGCGCCAGCGCGCGAGCCACGGCGGATCCCAGGCCTGCCAGCGGGCGACGACCCACAGGCCGAGGGCGAGCAGGGCGAGCGCCGCGACGAGCAGGAGCAGGACGACCGCCGCGCGGTCGTTGCCGCTCGTCGTCGTCGGCTTCGGCTGTGGCGGCCGGGGCCGGGGCGGGCGTGCTCGCGGCGGGCGGGGTCGCCGCCGGGGCGCTCGTCGTCGGCGCGGTCGCGGACGGGTCCGTCGTCTGCGACGGATCGGGCGTCCCCTGCGCGGGGTCGGTCGTCTGCTGCGACGGGTCCGGCGTCTGCTGCGACGGTTCGGTCGCTCCCTGCGAGGGGGTGCTCGTCGTCCCCTGCGCCGTCGTGCTCTGGGCGAGCGCCGTCGCCGGCAGGGCGAGCGCCGCGCAGGCGCAGAGGATCGCCGTCAGACCCCGGGTCATGGGCCCGATGGTAGGAGGTCGGCGAGGGCCGTCACCGCGGCGGCGAGGACCGCGTCCGGCGCCGCGCCCGCGTCGATGACGCGAAAGCGCCCGGGCTCCGCCGCCGCGAGGTCGTCGTACGCCGCCCCGATCGCGGCGAAGAACGCGCCGTCCTCGCGCTCGAGCCGGTCCGGGGCCTCGCCGCGCACGGACTGGCGCGCGTCGCGCGTGGCCGCGTCGACGCGCAGCAGCAGGGTCCGGTCGGGGACGAGGCCGCCGGTCCCGAAGGCGTTGATCGCGCGCACGGCGCCGACCCCGAGCGCCCGTCCGGCGCCCTGGTAGGCGAGCGAGGAGTCCACGAAGCGGTCGAGCAGCACCCAGCGGCCCGCGTCGAGCAGCGGCACGAGGCGCTCGGCGCACAGCTGCGCGCGCGCCGCGGCGTAGAGGAGCGCCTCGGCGCGCGGGTCGACCGACAGCGCCGGATCCTTCACGAGCGTCCGGATCCGCTCGGACAGCTCGACCCCGCCGGGCTCGCGCAGGAGCGCGACGTCGGCCCCGCGGGCGGCCAGCGCCGGGACGAGGGCGTCGGCGAGCGTCGTCTTGCCGGCGCCGTCGAGGCCCTCGATCGTGATGAGCCGGCCGCGCATGGTCGTAGCCTTCCAGAGGTGCTCCCCGGCACCGAGCGACATCCCCACGCCCGCGCGGTCCTGACCGCGGCGCTGCCCCCCGAGGGGCGGCCGAGCCACGCCTACCTGTTCCACGGCCCGGCCGGGGCGGGCAAGCGCGACGTCGCCCGCGCGTTCGCCGCCGAGCTGCTGTCCGAGGGCGCCCGCGATCCCGACAACGCCCGCGAGCGCGTCCGCCACGGCGTCCACCCCGACCTGACCTGGGTGACGCCCAGCGGCGCGACGGAGATGCTCGTCGGCGACATCGACGAGCCGGTCGTCGCGTCCGCTTCGCGCACGCCGTTCGAGGCCCGCCGGCGCGTCTTCGTCATCGAGCGCGCCGAGACCATGAACGAGCAGTCGCAGAACAAGATGCTCAAGACGCTCGAGGAGCCCGCGAGCTTCGCCCACCTCATCCTCCTCTCGAGCCGCCCGGGCAAGCTCCTGCCGACGATCTCCTCGCGCTGCCAGCTCGTGCGCTTCGACGCGCCCGAGCCGGACGTGATCGCCGAGCGCCTGGCCCGCGACCTCGGCCTCGACCCGGCCGCCGCGGACGCCGCCGCCCGCCTCGGCCTCGGCGACGCCGAGCGCGCCGCGGGCGCGACCGCCCTGCGCGCGAACGCCGAGGCCTACGCGCGCGCCGCGCTCCACGGCGACCTCGCCGCGCGGCCGTGGCTGGCCATGCTCGCGCAGGCCAAGCAGGCCGGCGACCGCGCGCAGGCGGCGGTCGAAGAGCGGGTCGCGGCCGAGCTCGAGCTGCTGCCCAAGCGCGAGCGCCGGCGGGCCGAGCGCGAGGGCGGCGAGGCGGCCAAGCGCGCCCAGCGCCGCGCGCGGATGGCCGCGCTCGACCAGTCGCTCGAGCTCGCCGGGCTGTGGTTCCGCGACGTCGCGTGCGTCGCCGACGGCGCGTCGGACCTCGTCCACGCGACCGATCGCCTCGGCGCCCTCGAGGACGACGCGCGCGACCGCTCGGCCCACCGCCTGTGGCGCGCCGTGGCGCTCGTCGACGAGTCGCGCGCGGCCTTCATCCTCTATCCCAACGAGGAGCTGCTGCTCGAGGCGCTCGCCTCGCGCCTGGCCCGCGCGGTCAGCTGATCGTGTTCGTCGCCGCGAGGGCGAGGACGAGGACGCCGAGGACGAGGCGGTAGGCGACGAACACGACGATCGTGTGCCGTGCGAGGTAGCGCAGCAGGAACGCGATCGAGGCGTAGCCCGCCACGAACGCGATCACCGTCGCGAGCGCCGTGTCACCGATCGGCAGGTTGCCCTCGCCCGCGTGGCGCAGCTCGAACAGGCCCGACAGCACGACGGCCGGGACGGACAGCAGGAACGAGTAGCGGGCGGCCGCGGCGCGGTCGAAGTTCAGCAGCAGGCCGGCCGAGATCGTCGCCCCCGAGCGGCTCACGCCCGGCACGAGCGCGAGCGCCTGCGCGAGGCCGATCAGGAGACCGTCGCGGCGCGTGATCTCCCGCAGCGCCCGGTCGCGGCGGCTCACGGCCTCGGCGGCGAGCATCACGAGGCCGAACACGATGAGCGTCGTCCCGATCAGCTCGAGGTTGCGGAACTCCGTCTCGATCGGGTCCTTGAACGCGAGGCCGAGGATCCCGATCGGGATCGTGCCGAGGATGATGTACCAGCCCATCCGGGCGTCGAGGTCGCCGCGGGCCTCGGGGTCGCGCAGCGAGCGCAACCAGGCGACCGCGATGCGCCACAGGTCGCGGCGGAAGTAGAGGAGCACCGCGGCCATCGTCCCGAGCTGGATGACGGCCGTGAACGCCGCGCCCGGGTCCTCCCAGCCGAAGAACGCCGGGACGATACGCAGGTGTCCGCTGCTCGAGATCGGCAGGAACTCGGTGAGCCCCTGCACGAGCCCGAGCACGATGGCCTCGAAGGCGTTCATGCGGCGGCCGAGGGTACTGGCCCTACGCCTGAACGTTCCCTGAGCGGATCGGGCCGAGGTCGGGCCTCAGACCGTGCAGGTCGAAGGCGCGGAAGGCGTTGAAGCGCGGGTGGTCGGGGCCGTGGAAGTCGGCCGAGCCGGTCGTCAGCAGGCCGCGCCGCGCGGCGTGGGCGGCCGCGATCCGGGTCTGGTGCTCGTCGTGCGTGACGTAGAAGGCCTCGATGCCGTCCATGCCCATGTCGGCGTAGCGGTCGACGAGCCGGCCGACCTCGTCTGGCTCCTCGACGTCCCAGAACGGGTGCGCCCAGACCGCGACGCCGCCGGCGGCGTGGATCGCCGCGATCGCCTCGGGCACGGTCGGCGTCGTCCGGCGGCGGTAGCCGGGGGTGCCGGGGATCAGGTAGGCCTCGAGCAGTTGCGAGAAGTTCACGATCCCCTCGTCGCGCAGGCGCATCCTGTTGGCTGGATGCTCGAACGCCGCCTGCGCCAGATGGGGCCGACCGACCGGAGCGCCGCCGCGGTCGGGGACGTCGAGCTCGAGACCGGCCTCCCGCAGCGCGTCGGCCATGCGGTGCGCCCGGGCGGCGCGGTCGGCGCGGAAGCCCTCGAGCGCGTCGAGGAGCGCGGGGCTGTGGTGATCCAGGCCGTAGCCGAGGACGTGGAGGTCCTCGCGCTCGCCGTCGATCGTCGAGAGCTCCGTCGCGGTAACCAGGCCGAGGCCCAGAGCCGCCGCCGCCTCGAGCGCCTCGTCGACGCCGTCCACCGTGTCATGGTCGGACAGCGCCAGGAGCTCGACGCCCGCCGCGTGCGCCCGGGCGACCACCTCCGCCGGCGGTAGCGCTCCGTCCGAGCACGTCGAGTGCGCCTGCAGGTCGAAGGTCGGCCTGTCTGACATCGCCGTCGAGGCTAGCCCGGCGGAGATTGTTAGCCTGCTAACGAAATGCCCTCCCGTACGACCTCCCAGCCCGCCGAGGTGGCGGCGTTCGCCGCGGCGCTCGACGACTTCCGCCGCGCCTCCGGCCGCGCCAAGGGCCGCCTGGCCGCCGACGGCGACCTGACCCTGTCCCAGTACCACCTGCTCGAGCCGCTGCTCGCCGCCGACGAGCCGCTGGGCGTCGGCGAGCTCGCCTGCGCCGCGGGCGTCAGCGCCCCGACGGCGACGCGGATGCTCGCCGGGCTCGAGCGCGACGCGTTCGTCGAGCGCCGCGCCTGCACGCGCGACCGCCGTGTCGTGCGCGTCGCCCTGACGGCCGACGGCGAGGAGCGGATGACGCGCAAGCGCGACCGCATCGAGGACCGCCACGCGGAGCTCTTCCGCTCGCTCGAGCCGGGCGAGCGCGCGCAGGCGGCGCGGCTGCTGCACCGGCTCGCCGCCGCGATCGAGGGGCTGCGATGAGCGCCGCTCCGCGCGCCCCGCGGCTCGTCAACCCGAACCCGAACCGGACGCTGCTCGTCCTCGCCGCCGGCGGCCTCGCCTACGCGCTCGCGCAGACGATGATCGTCCCGGCCCTGCCCGAGATCCAGCGCACCTTCGGCGGCGACCCCGCCGACGCGACGTGGCTGCTCACCGCGTTCCTGCTCACCGCCGCGGTCGCGACGCCGCTGTTCGGGCGCCTGGGCGACATGTACGGCAAGGAGCACTGGCTGCTCATCTCGCTCGGCATCTTCGGGGCGGGGTCCGTCGTGTCGGCGCTCGCCGGCTCACTCGCCGTGATGATCGCCGGACGCGCGATCCAGGGCGCGGGCGGCGCGATCTTCCCGCTCGCCATCGGGATCATCCGCGACGAGTTCCCGCGCGAGAAGGTCGCGACCGGCATCGGGACGATCTCGGCGATGTTCGGGATCGGCGGCGGCGTCGGCCTCGTCGTCGCCGGCGTCCTCGTCGACGGCATCGGCGTGGCGTGGATCTTCTGGCTCAGCGCCGCCGCCGCCGCGCTCGCGGCGTTCGCGACGTGGAAGTACGTCCCCGAGTCGCCCGTGCGCGTCGAGGCGAAGATCGACTGGATCGGCGGCGTCCTGCTCTCGGGCGCGCTCGCGGCGCTGCTGCTCGGCGTCAGCGAGGGCAACACCTGGGGCTGGGGCTCGGCCGGCGTGCTGGGCCTGTTCGCCGCGGCGATCGTCCTGACCGGTGTCTGGGCCCGGTGGGAGCTGCACGTCGTCGATCCGCTCGTCGACCTGCAGCTCATGCGCCGCCGGCCGGTGTGGACGACGAACGTCGCCGCGTTCGCGATCGGCTTCGCGATGTTCGGCTCGTTCGTGCTCATCCCGCAGCTCGTGCAGACGCCCGAGCGCGTGGGCTACGGCTTCGGCGCGTCGGTGACCGCGAGCGGCCTCTTCCTGCTGCCCTCGGCGCTCGTGATGCTGTTCGCCGGCCCGGTGAGCGGGCGGCTCGGCACGCGGTTCGGCTCGAAGCTGCCGCTCGCGCTCGGCGCGGTGTTCGCCAGCGCCGGCTACTTCTGGCTCGCCCTGCTGCACGACGCGCGCATCGACATCTACCTCGGCAGCGTCCTGCTCGGCATCGGGATCGGCCTCGCGTTCGCCGCGATGGCCAATCTCACGGTCGAGGCCGTACCGATGAACATGACCGGCATCGCGAGCGCGATCAACGCGATCATGCGCCAGATCGGCGGCGCGATCGGCGCGCAGGTCTCGGCCGCGATCGTCAGCGCGCACCTCGTCCTGGGCGGGACGTTCCCGGCCGAGTCGGGGTACACGATCGCCTTCGCGATGAGCGGCGTGGGCGCGATCGCCGCGCTCGGCGTGACGTTCGCGATCCCGGCCCGTGAGGAGCCGTCGGGGGCGCGGCCGGCGGCGGACCCGGCGCCCGCCGAGGCGCCCGCCGCCGAGGCCCACGCGTGAGCGACGACAAGCTCTCCCCCGAGGTCCGCCGGGTCGCGATCGTGGTGATCGTCGGCGCCGTCATGTCGATCCTCGACACGACGATCGTCAACGTCGCGCTCGAGTCGCTCTCCCGCGACCTCGACGCGCCGCTGTCGACGATCCAGTGGGTCGCGACCGGCTACCTGCTCTCGCTCGCGACCGTGATCCCGCTGACCGGGTGGGCGGCCGAGCGCTTCGGGCCGCGCACGGTCTGGCTGACCGTCGTCGGGGCGTTCGCCCTGACGAGCGCCTTCTGCGCGCTCGCGTGGAGCGCCGGGTCGCTGATCGCCTTCCGGGTGCTCCAAGGCCTGGCGGGCGGCATGATCATGCCGGTCGGGATGATCACGCTCGCCCAGACCGCGGGGCCCGAGCGCGTGGGCCGGGTCATGAGCGTGATCGGCGTGCCGATGCTGCTCGCGCCGGTCCTCGGCCCGGTCCTCGGCGGGCTCATCGTCACCCACATGAGCTGGCGCTGGATCTTCCTCGTGAACCTCCCGATCGGCGCGATCGGCCTCGTGCTCGCCGCCCGACTCATGCCGCGGGGGCGCTCCGTCGGGCGGGGCGGGAAGGACGCGCCGACCCACCTCGACTGGAAGGGCCTGCTGCTCCTCTCCCCCGGCCTCGCGTTCGTCGTGTTCGGCCTGAGCGAGGTCTCGAGCAGCGGCGGGGTCACGTTCGAGCGGCTGCTGCCGGCGATCGGCGGCCTCGCGCTGATCGCGGCGTTCGTCGTCCACGCGTGGACGGCGGAGTCGCCGCTCGTCGACGTCCGGCTCTTCCGCGGCGCGGGCTTCGCCGCCGCGGGGGCGACGGTCTTCCTCGTCGGCGGCGCGCTGTTCGGCGCGCTGCTCGTCCTGCCGCTCTACTACCAGGTCGGCCGCGGCGAGTCGGCGCTCACGGCCGGCCTGCTCATGGCCCCGCAGGGGGTCGGCGCGGCGCTCGGCATGAACCGCGCGGGCAAGCTCGTCGACCGGATCGGCGGCGGGCGCGTGGTCCTCGCCGGGCTCGCGACGCTGATGGTCGGCACGATCGCCTTCACCCAGGTCGACCCCGACACGTCGTTCTGGATCCTCGGCGCCTCGCTGGTCCTGCGCGGCTTCGGCCTCGGCTTCACGATGATGCCGGCGATGGCGGCCGCGTACGCGACGATCGGCCGCGAGCAGGTCCCGCGCGCGACCCCGATGCTCAACGTCGTCCAGCGCGTCGGCGGGTCGCTCGGCACGGCGATCCTCGCGGTCGTCCTGCAGCGCCAGCTCGCCGCGCAGACGGGCGGAGGCGGCGGCGCGTCGCTCGGCGCGATCCCGGACAGCGCGCGCGAGCGCGCGGCCGGCCCGCTGGCGACCGCGTTCGCCCACACCTACTGGTGGGCGATGGCGATGACCGCGGTCGCGGTGATCCCCGCCGCCGTGCTCGCCATCACCGAGCGCCGGGCGGCGCGGGCACGCGAGCCGGCGGCGCCGTTCGAGCCCGCGAGCGCGAACGGCGCACGAGCGGCCGGCGACGCGGCTACGCCGCCTGCGCGGGGTCGATCTCCTCGTCCGGGTCCTGCTCGGGCGCCCCTTCGCTGAGGGCGGTCCGCTTCGGCAGGCGGGTCCGGAGGCGGTCGAGCCGCGCGCGCATCGGCGCGGCGGTACGGCCCACGATCGCCCGCTCGCCCGCGGCCATGTCCGTCCAGGCCTCGCGGAGCGCGGTCAGCTCCTCCTCGGCGCGGTCGATCGCCTCGGTCGCCTGGCCGGTCTCGCCCGCTCCGGCGGCCTCCTCGGCGTCGGAGAGCGCGAGCCCCGCGTCGGCGAGGCGCTTGAGATACGCGTCCACGCGAGGAAACCTAGACTGCGGGGGCGACGTCACCGTCGCTACCATTTTCAGGCGCTTGGGGTCGACTCGTCCACCTTCGGCACCAAGCGCATCTACGCCGACGTAGCTCAGCTGGTAGAGCACATCACTCGTAATGATGGGGTCGGGGGTTCGAGTCCCCCCGTCGGCTCTTCGTGAAAGCCTCGCATTTGCGGGGCTTTTTCGTGCTCGAAGGCGATGTCGAACATCGTCAGCTGCCCCGGAATCGGCTCGTGGGCCGTATATGGGCCGCATTTCGCTTCAGCGAGCGCCCGGCGAGCGGTACGAATCTGCTCGTCGGCGCCGAGTTTCGGCGCATCCCGGAGCTCGGCGACGACGTGCGCGTAGGTCGACAAGGTCATGGTCGCGTCGTGGCCCAGCTGGGCGGCAATGTCGACCACCGAGTGGCGGCCCTCGTGGATCAGCAGCGAGGCGAAGGAGTGGCGCAGGTCGTAGGGGCGCGGGAGCTCGATGCCCGCCGCCTGCGCGGCCGGCACGTACACGCGCTTGCGCCAGTTGCGCCAGTCATGGTCGCGCCATGGCCCGCCGCCGCCCGCAGGGAAGACGTATACGTCGGGCCCGGGGCGCCCGGCCGCCATCGACCACTCCGCGAGGTCGCGGGCGAGCTCGGCCAGGAGATCGACCGTGCGCGGCGGCCGGCCGGTCTTCTGCCCTTTCAGTTCCCCGTCGACGAGCGCCTGCTCGACCAGGACGGTGCGCCGGCGCACGTGGCGCCACTGCAACGCAAGCGCTTCCTGGGGCCGCAGACCGGCGTACGCGAGGACGGAGACGAGCGTGGCGTCACCGAGCCGGCCCTGCTCGAGCAGGACGGATCGGACCGCCTCGACGGCGGAGGGAGGCAACGGCCTCACCGCACGGCGGCGCTCCGGGCGCGGCTTGCGAACGGCCTTGACCGGGTTGCCGTGGATGCGCTCCCACTCGACCGCGCGCTGGAGGATGCCCTGGAGCATCGCCAGGGCCTTGCGGATCGCGTCCGTGCCCACGCCTTCGGCCTCGAGCTCGGTGCGGAAGGCGACGATGATCTGCGGGCTGAGGTCCCGCAGCCGGTAGCCGCCGAGGCGAGGCAGGACGTGCGTGTTCCACGACGCCGCGTAGCCCTTCAGAGTGTTGCGCGCGAGATTGCCGACGGCGTACTGCTCCCACCACTCCGCGGCGAAGTCGGCGAGCGTCTCCTTGCCCGCGTCGAGCTCGGCCAGATCGTCGGCGCGCTTGAGGGTCCGCACCTTCGCCTCGAACGCTCGGGCGTCGGCCGCCCGGTCGAACGTGCGGCTGCGTTCGGCGCCGGTCGTGTCGTACCAGCGCACCCGCCAGACGGTGTAGGCGCTGCCGTCGCGACGCTTGCGCTGGCGTCTCTCGATCATTCGTTCACCGCCCGACGAGGGACCCGCAACCTACCGCCCGAGGCACCGGCCGGCCGGGCCGGCGCGGGCGAGAGCGGCCGGGGCACCCGCAGCGGGACGACGACGGGCCGAACCGCGCTCTCGGCGAGCCATGCCTCGACGTCGGCCGCCCGTAGCCGGTAGGCGCCACGCGAGCCGAGGCGATAGGCGCGCAGCCTTCCCGCCCGGATCGCACGCAGGACCGTCTTCTGGCTCACCTGGCAGCGCTCGGCGACATCGGCCGGCGTCAGCAGCGGCTCGAGTCGTTCCTTGCTCATAACGGCTTCACGTGTCGTGGCCGAGGCTCGGTGGCTGCTCGCCGGCGCAACGCGTCGTCCGGGCCGGCTCGGCCCGGGGCGACCGCGTGGGAAAAGCAGATGGCGGAGCGGTGCCCGGGAGGAAACCGCACGCGACCGGCAGCCGAAACCGCAGAGCGCCGCCCGCCGTTGCAGATCGAAAGGCGCCGATGGTCTCAAGCGTTCACCGCCCCGATGACCGCGACCCACGCCACGACCGACCGATCCCGATCGGTAACCACGCAACACCGCCTTCGACGAGCCCTCACGCATCGCGCCGAAGCAAATCACCGCATCGCGCGCTCGTCCCACAGAAACGTCCCAACCCGCGCTCTACGCCAACCCTGCGTCCCCCAACCCCCTCAAAACCATCCGCCTCTCCCCCGCGTCACCGCCAACCACCACCGCCGCCGGCCGCCCGCCGACAACCGCCCGCTTCACCTCTGCTCTCTCTCTTCTCTGCTCCCTCTCCGACTCTCAACTCACCCTCTGTCTCTGTCATCCCTCGACCCACCTCCACAGTCCATCCCTGTCTCACCACCAACTACTTCCTGTGCCGGGCCCTGACCCCGCCCGACTACCTCTATGGTGGTTGGGCGGGGTCAGGGCCCGGCACAGGCCGCAACCCCCGATAAATCACGGGGATTGAGTGTGGACACGCGATCCACATCCCCATCCATAGGCTGACCCGCACCCCGCGGGCCCTTGTTCGGCCCTGCGGCAGCGTCATTGGGCCATTGAAAGACCGCGACATCGAGCGCTCCACGCCGAGATCATCGATCGGCGGCGCCGGACTCCGAGACGCCCTGCTCGTCCTCCTCCAACCCAACAGTGTGATCGCGCGGGTCACGGCTATCGCATCTGCCTCGAAGCGATAGCGATGGACAACTCAGCCTGCGCGTTGGCGCGGTGTCGCGTCTCGTCCAACAGAGCGCCGGGCTGGAGGTCGTCGAGGCGCTCGAGCGCTCCAGCGATGACCGTCGCGCAGCGAGGTCAGGGCCTGGCCGGGAATCGGAGCGCTTGGCTTGGCCTGTCGGCCGCTCGGCGCCCACATCCGGCCATCCACGGGTGGGCCGAAGGTCTGAGTCGGATTGCGCATTCAGGCAGTTCAGGGGAGCGGTTCGGCCCTTCAACGTTGTTCATCGAATGACGAGGATGTCCTCTCTCCAGCGCGCCGGCCGTCTGTCTGCCCCCCGAAGACGGCTTTCGACTCGCTATCTACGATTTGAGGAGCTCTTCCAGCATGGACAAGGGAACGACGCGGCATGCCGGCGCGCGACGCGGTCGGGGGCGGCTGCAGAGACTGTCGCGCCCCGCGGTCGTCGGACTCGCTCTCAGCCTCGTACTGATCGCGGCCGGCGGCATCCTGGCCTACGCAGACGTGATCGGCCAGCCCAACAGCGGCGGGCTGACGCAGGTTGGGCCGACGAGCGGGGAGCATGGCTTCCCGGTCTGGTACAAGGACAAGAACAACGTCCGGCTCGAGCCGTGCATTGACGCCAACGACGCCAACTGTGCGGCGGGCGCGCCGCTCCCGGACCCGTCGAAGCCGATGTCCTTCCCGGACAACTTCCCGGATGAGATGTTCTACCAGCTGGCCGACTCGGCGATCCTGCCCGCCGATCTGTCCGCTGCCGACGCGGCGGCCCACCCGAGTTTCAAGGCCGTGTCGAGCTTCAATCTCGAGGGGGCGTTCGGCGGCGGTGTGCCCAAGGCCAAGGACCAGATCGTCTTCGGCCGCGTGCGCTTCTTCTACAAGGGCCTCGTGCCCGGGGCGAAGTACCGCATCACGCACCCGTACGGCGTGGACGAGGAGACGGCCGACGACTCCGGAGCCATCCGCTTCACGGAGGACGGCGGCCTGTCGATCGGCCAGTTCGGCGAGGCGCTGAACAGCCGCATCGGACCGTTTCTGCAGTGGGACACGGGCGCGCCCGCCGGCTACCTGGGCGACGGCGCCACGGAGCACAACATCACCGGCAGCCCCTACGCCACGAATTTCGTCCACATCCAGGGCATCGCCGGCGCGAAGGCCGGTGATCCGGTCGACTCGCTCGACGTGACCAAGACGCAGTTCACGGTCATGGGCAAGAAGGCGACCACCAGCGGCGTCGGCGTCGACCGCGTCACGTATAGCCGCACCACCGCGACCGACGGCACCCTCGACGTGTTCGCGAACACCCAGGACGACGCGGCGCCGTCGATCGAGGTGACCGGCACCGGTTTCGATCCGACGACGCTGCGGGGCGAGGCCGGCCACTACGGCGCCCGCGTCCCGTTCACGGGCAGCACCCCGCCCTCGACGGTGAACGTCACGAACGTCAGCGACGTCCCCGTCAGCAAAAAGGTGGCAGACGTGACCGACGCCGTGCAGATCACGAACGCGAGCTACGACGCCGACCTCCAGACGCTGACCGTCAACGCGAACTCGAGTGACAAGCTCGCCGCGCCGACGCTGACCGCGACCGGCTACGGCGACCTCGACGCAAGCGGCGTGCTGGTCGTCAACAACATCGCGGGGGCCCCGGCCAACGTGACGGTGAAGTCCACGGCCGGCGGCTCGGCCACCGTCCCGGTCACCATGACCGGCAAGGGCTTCGCCCCGACCCCCGCCGTGGCGTTCGCCGGCACCGACCAGCAGGTCGTGCCGGGCAAGACCGTCACGCTCGACGCGGGCGGCTCGACCGGGGCGATCACCGGCTTCCACTGGACGCAGACGGCCGGCCCGACGGTCACCCTGACCGACGCGAACGCGAAGACCACGACGTTCACGGCACCGACCGTGACCGCCGACACGACGCTGACGTTCTCGCTGTCGGTCGACGGCCCCGGCACCCCGGCCCCCAACACGGTCGACATCACGGTGCTCGCCAGCGCGCCCGCCACGGCCGACTCGAACGCCGGGCCCGATCAGACGGCGGCCGTCCAGGGCAGCAAGATCACGCTCGACGGCACGAAGTCGACCGACGCGACCGGCTTCGCCTGGAAGCAGACCGCCGGCCCGAACGTCACCCTGACGGCCGCCAATACGGCCAGCCCGACGTTCACGATGCCCAAGGGCTCCGCCAAGCTGACGTTCGAGCTGACGGCGTCCAACGCGAGCGGCGCGGACGCCACGCCTGACAGCGTGGTCATCACGCCGAAGCCCGACGTGATCACGATCAGCCGCGCGCAGTTCACCCGGTCCACCAACGAGTGGCGCGTGGAGGGTTCGTCCGACGTGTTCGGCCCCGGCGTGACGGTCACCGTCTACAACGCAGCGGGCACCCAGATCGGGACGCCCCAGGCCGTCGACGCGCTCGGCGCCTGGAAGCTGCGGGTGACCAACGGCGTCGGCTCGTCGCCGTCCGTCACGGTCAAGTCGACCAGCGGCGGCACCACGACGCAGGCGTCGACCATCAAGTAGCGCTCAGGCAGGCTGAGCTCGCCGTTCACCGTGGCCGCCCGGGCAGCACGCCGGGCGGCCACCGGTGTTTCCGAGCCCCGTCCCAACGCGGGCCGCATCGTCGCGCGGCTCGCCCCGCGGCGCGGCGGGCCACGTGCGTTCGGGGGCAACGGTCGCCGCGGGCGCCGCGCGCGCCAGCGATCCGTCCGGGCTCGGATGTCCGCCGTGACGCCGCCCTTTGATCGCGGCGCGCACGGCGAGGGCGCAATCGCAGACCTCAAAGGCCACGGCGCCGACGCGCCCGGCGCCGCGGCACCCAACTCCTCCAACTCGAACTGCTGGCCGCGGCGCGGCAATCAACGTCAAACGAGCCTGTGCGCCGACGACGCGGCACCGCGACTACGACGGTCAGCGACGGCGCGACGGCGCCGCTGCTTTCGCCTGGGAGGAGCGGCCGGCTGGCGACGACCCGCGCCACCGCTCCGTTTGCCTTGATGCGATAGCGCGTGTTGTCTCCGTGACCCGACCGCCGTACGCTCGTGTCAGCCGATCAGCCGAAGGGGGCCGACCGATGAAGGCCAATAGCCGAGTGCAGAGCTTCCTGCGCGAACTCAGGCTTCCGCGCGAGGAGCGAAGGGCCGCGCGCGAGGAGCGGCGCGCCGAGCAGGCGATGCGCAGTGAGCGCGACAACATTGCGTACAGCGAAACGGCGCGGAAGGCCGCGGTCGAGGCAGAGCGGCAGCGAGAGGGCGGCGCCGGCGGCCCGCTTCACGGGGGCTTCTGAGGATATCCCTCCCCGGCGGCGGCGTTGAGGGCCGCGCGGACCGCCCGCGATCGCTTGGCACCCCAGCGACGCGCTCTCTGGGCGAGCGCGTCGTGCAAATGAGCTGTCGCGGGTGGAGCGAGGCCGAGCCGGCGTCGGCGCCTCGTTCGTGGGCCGCATTTGGGCCGCATGACGTTCAATCCGCCCGACCCACCGGACTCTGGAGTTCCCGTAGTTATCGACGGTTAGGCTCGTCCTCGGACTCGAAATTCCCTGCAGACGGCCCTCGTAATGATGGGGTCGGGGGTTCGAGTCCCCCGTCGGCTCTTCGGGAAGCCTCGCAGTTGCGGGGCTTTTGTTTGTTCTGACGACAGCTCGAACATCGTCATCTGCCCCGGAGTCGGCGCCGGTCACGTGACTCGCGTCAACGGCGAAAGCGCTGCTGGTAGCGGGCTGGCGTGAGGCCGAGGCTGCGCTGGAAGTGGCGGTGCATATGGCTCTGGTCGGCGAAGCCGGTCGCGAACGCGGTGTCGGCGATCGGCTCGCCGGCTTCGAGGAGACGGCGGGCGGCCCGGATGCGGTGCGCGATCTGCAGCGCGTGGGGCGGCAGGCCGGTGCGCTCGCGAAACAGCCGGATAAGGCGGAACTTCCCGATGCCGGCCGCGGAAGCGAGTTCGTCGAGGCCGACGTTGCGCGCGGAGCGGTCGGCGAGGTAGTCAAAGGCGAGCCGCAGCGCCCGGTCGTCGCGCCCCGAGAGCGGCGTGCGGGTGGGCCGCTCTGCCGAGCAGCGCTCGATCACCTCGCGCAGCCATTCCGCGAGCCGCTCGTCGCGCTCGAGCCGAGTCGCGGAAGAGTCCAGGGCGGCGTGCAACCGCTCGAATGAGACGGCGAGCGCCCGGTCGGCGATGACCGGCTCGGGGAAGACGACGTCGGCCAATGGGTCGCGCTCGGCGTCGTCGGCGAGTGCGGCGAGGTCGGCGACTTCGACGACCATCAGGCGCGACGCCCAGGGCCGCCCGTCGACCGCGACGCCGGCGTGGGCTTGAGAGGGATCCCACGCGACGAGCTGCCCGGGGCGGACAAGGCGCCGCTCGCGCCCGCGCAACGAGCGCATCGGCTGCTCGTCGACGACGCCGAAGACGTACTCGCCGCGTGGCTCGATCGCATAGCGCGTCGTCCGGCCGGCCATGAGCAGGACGCGGTGGTGCTCCGGCGCGCGCCACATCCGGACCGGGTCGGCCGCCATCCAGCAAGGCTAGACGCAAGAACGTCCAAGATCTCTCGGCCGCTCGGACGCAAACTCGCCGCATGTCGATCACCGCGCACATCGTCGTCCAGGGCGCCGAGCAGGCAGCCGCCTTCTACCACCACGCCTTCGGCGCCGAGGAAGTCGACCGCATCCCCACGCCGGACGGGCGATTCATGTCGATCCGGCTGCGCCTCGGCGGCAGTCTGCTGCATCTCGCCGACGAGTTTCCCGAGATGGGCGTGCTCGGCCCGCAGACCATCGGCGGCACGCCGGTCGTGCTGGCGCTCGACGTCGCCGACGCGGAAGCAGTCTTCGCGCAGGCCGTGGCCGCCGGCGCCGCGGTCCGCCAGCCGTTGGCCGACATGTTCTGGGGCGACCGGCACGGTCAGCTCGAGGACCCGTTCGGCCACCGCTGGAACGTCTCTCAGCATCTTCGCGACGTCCCGCACGACGAGGTGGTCGCCGCCGCGGCCGAGCTATTCGGCTGACGTGGTGAGGGCCGGCCCTACACCCCTGCATCCGCAGGCACCATCGGGGGTTTCGTTGTTCTTGGCGCTGTCGCGAAAGCCGTTTCAGGGGTCGAGCCTCTGACGAGGGTTCGAATCCCTCCGCCTCCGCTTCAAGCCGATGTGATTCTCGCCACCGCACCCGGCGGGACCGTCAGCCCGCGGAACCCCCACACGCCCCGCGCAAGGTCGATGATCCAATCCGCCTGACGGATCACCGGCACCCCGAGGACCAGGTCGAACTCGGGATCACCCGCTCGCTGGATCCCGCGGATCGGCACGACGACCGCGAGCGACGCGTCGAACCGCCGCCCGCCGACCTCGCACGCCGCCATCCGCGCCATCGGCGTCTCGGCGCGGTTGCCTGCCGCGTCGATGCCGGTCGACGGGGGCAGCGGCTCGAGCAGCTCCGGATGCGCGGCGGCGAACGCGGTGTCGACGACCGTGACGCTCGCGCCCGTATCGAACAGCGCCGTCGCCTCGATGTCGCCCCACCCCACGACGACGTGCGGATGCGACCGAGACGACAACGGGAGCGGGCGCTCCGCGTCGACGGGCGCGTCCGTGTCGATCCCGAGCATCACGTCGGCGAGCCGCAGCTCGAGCCGGTGCCCCCGCAGCACGTCGAGGCCGAGGATCGTCGGCGCGTCCGAGCCGTTGGGGGCGAGGTCGACGACGAGGTCGCACACCTCCAGCGGGCCGAGCCCGATCGACGGCACGACGACGCGCCCCGTGTCCGCAGACGCCGGGCCGAGCGCGCCGCGCCCGGGTTCGTCGTCGACCATCGACGCGCGCGAACGTCGACGTCAGGTCATCGAGCGGGAGCGTGCTGCGCGCGCCGCCGGTGTCGAGGATCAGCCGGTACTCGCGCCCCGCGACCGTCGCGACGACGTACGCCTCCGTCGCGCCCGGCTCGTCGGGGTCGTCGCGAAGCTCGATCGGGATCACGCGTCCCAGTGTGACCTCACACGGCGCAACCTTTCGCCGCCCGCTCCGACGAGGGTTCGAATCCCTCCCCCCCGGTGTCGAGCCAAATCCTCGATGGGCACGGGATTTGGCTAGGTCGGCTTTGCATCTGCCTCCGACGACCGCCCGTAGGGCTCGCGCGTCACGTTCCTTGTCTGCCCGGCCTGCGACGTGATCGTGCACGGCGCATATGAGCCGGTGGCCCCGCGCTCGTATCCATCGCGGTCGGCTGGCCACGACCGACCCGCCGCCGCCGCGCGACCCTGAGCGGCGTCGCCGTCACTGTCGGTCTTCGCCCATTGCGATAGTCGGCGCCACAGCGCTGCGGACTACCGCTTCTGCTCTAAGCATCAGCGACTGAGTGGTGATCACAGGGCGCTGGGTCTCAGGTCGGGCTAGGCACGTCGGCCGAGTCCGTAGACGAAGAACTCGCCTGTCTCGACAAAGCTCGCGTCAAGGCCGTGTTCACGAAGATCTCGCGCGAGCCGGTCGGGATCGAACGAACGCTCGATGATCCGAAACTCCCGACCGTCCTCGAGTCGCCGGAGCTCAGTCGCGCTCTCGCGATCGGGCAGTCGCGAACCGTGAATGACGTTCCTCTCCACGACCGCGCGTGCGGCATCCACGAGGAAGAAGCGGCCTCCGGGGCGAAGCGCGTCGTGAACGCTGCGCCAGAACCGGTAGGCATCGCTCTCGGGAACGTGCGAAAGCCAGAACGCAAAGAAGACCACGTCATAGTCTTGATCTGGCTGCCAGCTGAAGAGATCGTCAACCGAGAGCTCGACATTGCTCTTGCCGGCATCCTGCAGCTTCGCCAGAGCGAGTTCGCGCATCTCCGGCGCTGCATCGACTCCGACTACTCTGGTCGCGGACTCCGCGAGACGGATCGTCCACTCACCCGTGCCGTAGGCAAGCTCGAGGACGTCTCCACGAGGCGCAAACGCATCGAGTGCTGAAAACACACTGTTGAGCTCAAGACGCCATCCCGCATTGCGCTCCTCGCCCAAGTCATGGAGCCCCTCGCGACGGAACCACTCGTCGTACTCGCGAGCGCGAGCCCGATAGTAGGCGAGTTGCTCGGCGAGAAGCGGATCGTGGTTTGTCACAGCGCTACTGGATACGCGTCAGGACCTCGGAGAATGGCGGCACCCACACGGGGCATCGAGCGCCACCCGAGAAGCCTGACAGACCATTGTTCGCAGCCTATACGGACGCGACAGTCGAACTGCGCGCAAGCCCGACACAACCGCTTCGGGGCAAGGACCGTTGCGAGCATGCGCTCTCGCGACGACCGCTCTCACCTT
>CAWBIM010000004.1:0-1432153 GCA_963788935.1 uncultured Actinomycetes bacterium
ACCCGGGCGCCTCCGAGGTGCTCGCCTGATCCCACTGCGGACGACTACGGACGAGGTCGTCGGCGGCGCCCCGTCGCCGTCCGGCGTCCCCGGCCGTAGCGTCGCCCCGACCCACCAGCCGAGAGGAACCCCACCATGAAGACCATCCTGGTCGCCTACGACGAGACCGAGCCCTCCAAGCGCGCGCTCGAGCGCGCCGTCATGCTCGCCACCGCATTCGGCGCGAAGCTCGTGCTGACCAGCGTCGCCCCGGTTGTGCACGGCGTCGGCCGGAGCGCCGGAGCCACCGACCCCATCGACTCACCCCAGCGCCACATCGAGGAGCTGGAGCACGCGCGCGAGTACCTGTCGGCGAAGGGGATCGAGGCCGAGTATCTGCCGGCCGTCGGCGACCCCGCGAACACCATCATGATGGTCGCCGAGGAGCGCGACGTCGACCTGATCGTGGTCGGCACCCGCGAGCCGGGCCTACTCGACCGCGTCCTGCGCCAGAGCATCAGTCGCTCGGTCGCCCACAAGACACACCGCGACGTGCTGATCGTCCACCCCGGCTGAGCCCGGGCGACACGCGTCCCCTGTCTGACCCCGCCCGGGCCCGCGCCCGGGCGGACGCGTTTCCGGGGTCGCGCACGGTCCGTACTTCGCCCGCCCGACGTGCGGCGCTGAGCGGATGTCGCGCCGCGCCGCGGCCGCGATGCTGGGAGCTCACGACATCGACGGAAGAGATCCCGTGCGCAACGCGACGACGGCGACACCGAGCTCGGCCGCGGCCGCCCGCGCTGCATGTCCTGCCCGGTCGAGCGCGACGCCGTCGCCTCCGACTCCTGTGAGGAACATCACCATGACCACGCTCAGCCCCCCGCTCACGCGCAGCGTTCTGCGCGTCGCCGACCTCACGTCCGGAGAGCTCGATGCGCTCCTGACGCTGGCGGAAGCGATGAAGGCCCGGCCGGACAGCCGGTACGGCACGCTGCGTGCCGAGACGGTCGCCTGCCTGTTCAGCAAGCCGTCGACGCGCACCCGCGCGTCGTTCGAGGCGGCGATCGTCCGGCTCGGCGGTGTGCCGATGATGCTGCGTCCCGACGAGCTCCAGCTCGGCCGCGGCGAGCCCATCGCCGACACCGCCCGCGTCCTCTCCTCCTACGCGGCGGCGATCGTGATCCGCACCTACGCCCAGCAGGACGTCGCCGCCGTCGCGGCGGCCTCCTCGGTGCCGGTGATCAACGCGCTGACCGACGACCACCATCCCTGCCAGGCGCTCGCCGACCTGCTGACGATCCGCGAGCGCTTCGGCGGGCTGGCCGGTCTGCGACTGGCCTACGTCGGCGACGGCAACAACGTCGCGCACTCGCTCATCGAGGCGGGCGCGCTGATGGGCATGGACGTCGCGCTCGCCTGCCCGCAGCACTTCGAGCCGCACCCGGACGTCGTGCGATGGGGCCGACTCACGGCCGCGGGCACGGGGGGGCGGATCGAGATCCACAACGATCCGTTCGCGGCCGTCGACGGCGCGGCAGCGGTCTACACGGACGTGTGGGCGTCCATGGGCGACGAGAATGAAACCGGACGCCTGCGGGCGCTCTCGCCCTACCGCGTCGACGAGCGGCTCATGGATGCTGCCGAGCCCGACGCGATCTTCCTGCACTGCCTGCCTGCGCACCGCGGCGAGGAGGTCAACGCGATCGTGATCGACGGCCCCGCGTCCGCCGTGTGGCAGCAGGCGGCCAACTGCCTGCCGACCGAGCAGGCCCTGCTCTACACGCTCGTCACGGGGCGGTGGACCTGATGCGCGTTGTCATCGCACTGGGCGGCAACGCGATCCGCAGATGATCCAGCTGTCGCTGGGTGCGCGGCGGCCGCAGCGGTAGCGCAGCACGCCGTGCTCGCCCTCGGGCACCACCCCTCACTCGATGTCTATCACCGTCCCTCCCCGGACTCTTCGCTCCGCGGACCGGGTCGCCCCAGGGACGGCTACAGGCCCGGGATGCCGCCGCCGAGCTTGGCGAGGGCGTCCTTCGGCTCGATGCCGAACTTCTCGAGGAGGCCTGAGTCGCGCTCGGGGTCGACGGTGTCGGGCAGCTCCTGGTCGGCCTGGTCGACCTGGTCGCCCTTGCCGTGCTCCTTGAGCAGTTCGAGGATCTTGTCCTTGGGGATCTCCATGGTGTGCCTTTCGTTCTGACCGCGGGATGGCGGTCGTGTCGCGGTGTCAGGAGCGCGTGCGGCGGGTCTGGTCGAGGGCCGCTACGCCGGTCGCGAGGGCGGAGCCGAGCCAGAGCGGGCTCGTCGCCCAGCCGGAGGACGAGCGCAGCAGCGTCCGCTCCTTCGGCGGATGGCTGTGGTTCATCTGGGCGAGGATCGCGTTGACCGCGACGAGCGCGACGCCCGTCGCGATGTTGGCGTTCGACAGGACGCCGATGCTGCGCTGGATGCGTGCGGCCTTGGGCGGCGTCTCGGGGGCCGGCGTCGTGCCGGTCTCGACCGGCACCGCGCCGCCGGGCGTCTGCTTGGCCATGCGCGCGCCCTGGACGCCGCTGGCCACGCCGGTGAGGACAGCGGCGGCCATCAGCCCGTCCTTGGCCGTCGAGAGCGCCTGTTCGGTGCTCGACAGGTTCGTGGGCTTCGTCTCGGTGAAGCGGGCGGCCGTCCAGCCGAGCGCGGCGGCGCCGAGACCGACGGCGTTGACGGCGTTGTAGCTGTTCCAGGCGGCGTTGGAGACGCTGCCGCGCTCGGTGTGGCTCGCGATGTTTCGCAGCGACGGGTTGTGGGCGAACTTGCCGAACATCGCGCCGCCGAGCCAGGCGGCCAGGCCGACGTCGTGGGCGGCCCGGGTGCCGTTGGCGAGGGAATCGTTGACGGTCATGTGTGTCCTGTCGGTTCCGAGGGGGTCCCGCGCGGGTCGGGCGCGGGCGTGGTCAGGCCCGTGCGTGCGCCCGGCCGGAGCCGAGCGCACGAGGGGACGGGGACTAGGTGCTGGGGGACCCGACCGGCGCGCTGCCGGTGGTGTCGCCGTTGACCTTGGCCCGGGCCTGCTCGGCCTGGTCCTGGCCGCGCTGCTTGCCGGTCTCCAGGTCGCGCTTGACCTGGTCGGTCTGGCCCTGGGCCTTGCTGTAGGCGCCCGAGACGAGCTGGCCGGCGGTCTCGCGGCCGCCGAGGCCGAAGGCGAGGGCCATGCCCAGACCGAGCGAGCCGAGGAGCACCGCGTACGTGATCGTCACGATCGCGGGGGCGATGTGCAGCTGGTTGAGGATCATGAACGTCGCGATCGCCATGATCAGCAGCGGCGCCACGGTGGCCACGAGCTTGCCGGTCGGGGTGTCGCCCATCGTGCGGGTGACGAGGGTGGCGATCGCCCCGGCGACGACGCCGGCGATGACGAAGATGATCACGGCCGCGATGACGTTCGGCAGGTACGCGAGGACCTGGTTCATGAACGTGGTGACGGCGGGGATCTTCAGCGCGCCGATCGCGGCGGAGAGCACGAACAGGAAGATCAGCCAGAAGGCGACAGCGCCGATCAGGTTGGCCGGACTGGCGCCCGGCGCGAGCTTCTCGACGTATTGACCGCTGTGGCCGGAGTGCAGCGCCTTGTCGAGGCCGGCGCGCTGGAGCACCTTCACGAGGAGGCCCTTGACGACCTTGGCGATGACGTAGCCGATGATGAGGATGACCAGGAACCCGATGAGGTTCGGCAGGAAGCCGAAGAACGAGTCGAAGCCCTGTTGCAGGGAATCGCCGATCTTCACGGCGGCGAGCGTGGGCATGGAGAGACTCCTTGGAAGTGGGGAAGAGGGAGGATGTGGCGGTGCTGATGGGGGCCGGCCGTCCGTGGCCGGCCACCACCGAGCGGGGAACGAGGTGCTTAGCGGGCGCCGTCGTCCGTGCCGCGGACGCCGTCGCGGCCCTCGGCGGGCTCGCCGTCGGCGTCGATCTGCTCGATCTGCTCCTTGCGGATCTGCTCGGACACCGAGCGCTGCTCGGTCACCGTGTCGGTGTCGAGGCGCACGCGCTCCTTCGGGACCGCGGTCTTCTCGACGACGACCTGCTCCTCGTGGAGCACGACCTCGTGCTCCTCCTCGGAGATCTCGGCGCCGGACGTCGCTGCGTCGCGGTTGGCGTCGGTGATCGGCTCGCGCTCGACGCGGACCTCCTCGCGCTGCACCGGGACCGTCTGGGTCACGTTCTCGGTGACGACGTACTTGCGCAGGCGGGCGCGCCCGGCTTCGCGCTGGGTGGTCCCGACGCGCAGCTCCTCCTCGGAGCGCGTCATCGCGGCGTCGGTCTCCCGACCGCTGACGTCGTTGCCGACGACGCCGTCCGTGCGGTCACGAGTCGTGTCGTGGGCCGTGTCGCCGTTCGTGCCGCCCTCGGGCAGCCCGCTGTCGGAGTGCGACTCGGTGTACTCGAGGCCGTAATGCGAGTAGAGCGCCGCCTCGTCGCGCTGCGAGAGCTCGCCGTCAGCCTTCATCTTCGGGGCGTCCTTCACGTGCGCCTTGTCGAACGGCACGACGACCTTGTCGTCATCCGTGGTCGCCTCGGCGATCGGTACGAACGTCGACTGCGTGCCGAACAGACCGGTGTGCACGAGCGCCCACTCGGGCTGCTCGGTCTCCTGGTCGAGGTAGATCTCCTCGATCTTGCCGATCTTGTCTCCGCCCGAGCCGACCATGGTCTGGCCGCGCCACTCGAGGACCTCGTTCATCGGGGGCATGGGCCCCTCCTTGTCGTATGACGCACGTCGCGCCGATGGGACGCCGCCGTGGACAGGAACCGAGAGCCACCGGACCGCAAGTGAGACTCGTCCCGCCCCTCTGTGGGCAACGTCAAGCTGAAACGAGATTACCCGAGACACAATCAAACACGCGGCCGACCGGCCGATTCGCCTGAGGTTGGCGCAGAACCGGCAGTTTGGCGCATCGGAGACGGATTTCGCCTCCGTCTGGGCGGAATATGCGAGACTCCGCGTACCGCTTCGTCCCGAAGTCCGGACGCTATCGCGGTCCCGCGACCAGGAGTGACCGATGGCCGACTCGAAGACGGCGGGCGCGCAGCCGAGGGGATCGAACGGCACGGGCGCCCGGCGGCGACGGGCCGACGCCGAGCAGAACTACGGGCGCATCGTCGAAAGCGCCGCGCGGCTGCTCAAGCAGGATCCCGACGTCACGCTCGACGCGATCGCCGCCGCGGCCGGCCTCGGCCGCGCCACCGTGTACCGGCACTTCCACGGCCGGCGCGAGCTCGTCACGATCGCCCGCCGTCACAGCCAGGACGCGGTGGACGCCAACGAGCACGACGCGCTGCGCCCCGCGGGTGAGCTCGACAGCGGCGGGTCCTCACCGCTGGACGTCGCCGACGTCCTCAACAAGGTTCCGCCGCACCTGCTGGGCGAGCAGATCGTCGCCGAGGCGCAGCGCATCTCCGGCGTGTCGTCCGTCGCCCTCTACCTCGTCGACATCGACGGCTCGCGGCTCCTGCGCACCGCCGGCTCGGCCGAGTTCCCCGAGGAGCTCGCCGCCCCGCTGGCCGTCGGCCCCGAGATCCCCCGTGGCGGCATCCCCGGCCTGCGGCGCCTGATCGAACAGGAGCTGCCGGGGAGCGTGCCCGCGCCGCTGTACCTGCGCGGCCGCGCGATCGGCCTCCTGCTCGCGGTGCGCTCGCCGCAGGAGCCGCTCGCGCAGCTGGCCCGTCAGGCGGCGGCCGCGCTCGAGCTCGCCGGGGCGTATACGGACGTCTTCGACGTGGCGCGCCGCCGCAAGGACACGAGCGCGGCCGCGGAGGTCCAGCAGGCCACGCTGCCGCCGCGGATCGCCCGCGTCTCCGGCGCCGCGCTCGCCGGCAACGTCCTGCCCAGCTACGAGGTCGGGGGCGACTGGTTCGACTACGTCGAGAACCCCGGCGGGACCTGGATCGGCATCGCCGACGCCATCGGCAAGGGCGCCGCCGCGGCCGCACTGGCCGCGATCGCCCTCGGCGCGTTCCGCGCCAGCCGCCGCAGCGGCGACGACCTCCGCGGGATCGTGGCCTCGATGCACGACACCCTCGCGCGGGTCGGCGGCGCGAACGACTCGGTCGCGGTGACGATCGCGCGCTGGCACGGCGCGTCCTCGAGCTTCACCTGGATCAGCTGCGGCAACCCGCGCCCGATGCGCATCGACGCGACCGGCGGGATCGAGATCCTCGGCCGCGAGTCGCCCCCGCTGGGCACGCCGGAGCCGAACGCGTTCACCGTCGAGCAGATCCGGCTCGTGCCGGGCGAGCGCATCGTGCTCGCCTCCGACGGCGTCACGGCACGCCCCACGACCGATGGCACGCCGCTCGGCCCGGACGGCGTCCGTCAGGCCGCGGCGGGCGTCGCCTCGACGTCCGCGGCCGGCACGGTCAAGGCCATCGAGGACGCCGTCCGGCTGGCCAGCGCCCAGCCACTCGAGGACGACGCGACGCTGATCGTCCTCGCGCCGGTCGACGCGCCCGCGCCGTAGGTGCCCCCCGACCTATTCGACCTCGGTGTAGACGCCGCCCATCACGCAGGCCAGGATCGAGGAGCGCGTCGCCGCTCAGGGGGTCGGTCGGGGCCGGCACGCCGGCCTCCTATCTCGCCTCCTGTGGCTGTCGCGTACCGGGGCGGAAGGCGATACCCGGCGAGGTCGTCGGCCCGCGGTACCCGGATGGGCGGGTTACGAGCCGACGTCCGACCTCAACCGCTCGGCGGTCGGTCATCCCGAGCGAGACGACACGCGCCCGGGGGACGTCTGTCTCCGCCGCATCCGGCCGCTTGCGATGCCGATCGCCCCGATGATCGCGGGCACGCCGAGCACGAGCGGCAGGATCCCGCCCGAGTCGAGCGTGCGGCGTTCGGTGACGTGCACGGCCACCGGGCGCGCCGCGGCGATCGGGGCGGGCGCGACGCTGCCGTCGGGCCGCCGTTCGAGCACGACGACGTAGACGGCGAGGCTGCCGCCCGTGACGGCCTTGACGCTCCAGCGCAGCGTCGCGGAGTGCCCCCGCCCGAGCGGCCCGAGGTACAGCGTGCGACGCGACGACCAGTCTTCGGGGTCGACGTAGATGCCGGGGTCGAGGCCGACGATGTTGAGGTGGGCGACGAGGTCGGGCGTCGCCCGCGCTCCGGTGTTGGTCAGCGTCGACGAGAAGTGGAAGGTGTCGCCGAGGCTCAGATCGGCCCGGTGGCGGTCGACGCGGACGTCGACCGCTCCTGGCGTGGCGTTCGCCGGTCCGGCGGCGGCGAGGATCAGCAGCAGGCCGAGGAGCGCGGCCTCGCGCCGGCCCGGGTACCTCATCGGTGCAGCCCCCCGCTCAGGCTCAGCGCCCGCGGGGCGACGAACAGCACGACGACCGTCAGCCCGATCGCCGCGGCGATCGGGGACACGAGCCAGCTCGCATCCTGCGACCACGGATGCGCGTTGATGACGATCCCCGAGATGTAGTTCTCGGCCGCGGTCACGGGGTTGACGCGGAGCAGCAGCTCGGCGAGCCAGCCCTGGCTCGCGCCGAGCGGCAGCTGGGTCGGGGCATAGAGCGCGAGGAGGACGAACACGCTCACCGAGATGCTCTGGCGGTTGGTCGCGGCGAGCGTGCTCACGGTCACCCCGAGGGCGGCGAGGGCGACGGCGACCGGCGTGCCGACGAGCACGCCGGCGGCCAAGGCCTCGCCCAGCGCGCCGACGCCGCGGCCCAGGAACCAGAGGTAGGGCGTCGCCAGCACGAGGAACACGAGCCAGAGCGAGAGCACGGCCAGGAGCTTCCCGACGAGGATCTGCGCCCGCGGGACGGGCGTCAGCAGCAGCGCCTCGAGCGTGCCGCGCTCGCGCTCGCCGCTGACCGTGTCGGCGGCGACGACGAGCGCGAGCAGCGCGCCCACCGCCACGGCGACCTGGAGCGTCAGGTTGACCGACTCGCGCTGCTCGAGGAAGTTGAGCGACTCGTTCGTCGCCGACAGGTAGGCGATCACGCCGAGGAGCACCGCGAAGGCGAACGCCAGCGCCATGCCCCGGCCGCCGATCCACAGATCGCGCAGCTCCTGGTGGGCCACAGCCCGCCAGCGCCCGGGACGGGCCTTGTCCGGGGTCAAGCGATCGCCTCCGGGCCGGAGCCGGTGAGGGCGAGAAACGCGTCGTCGAGCCGCGCGCCCTCGAGCTCGAACGCGAGCGGCATGATCCCCGCCCGCACGAGCGCCTCGACGATGTCGGCCACGCGCCGGCCCAGGGTCCGGTCGTCCAGGCCCTCGAGGACGACGGACAGCCACTCGCCGCCCGACTCGGCCTGAGCCGGGGTCGCCCCGGCAACGCCGGCAACGCTCGCCAGCACGGCGGCCGCGCGCAGGCGCTCGGCGGCGGCGACCCGCAGCCGCAGGCCGCGCGGGGCGGCCGCGAGACGCACGACCTCGGCGACTGTGCCCTCGGCGACGACCCGGCCGTGGTTGAGGATGACGACGCGGTCGCAGATGTCCTCGACGTCACCGAGGGCGTGCGTGCTCAGCACTGCGGTGGCGCCGCGGCCGCGGGCGATGGCGGCGACCATGCGGAGCACCTGTCGGCGGCCCGCGGGATCCAAGCCGAGCGTCGGCTCGTCCAGGAACACGACCGCGGGATCGTTGACGAGGGCGCGCGCGATCCCGAGCCGCTGCCGCATCCCGCGGCTGAACGACGTGATCAGCGACGATCCCCGGTCGGCGAGCGCGACCTCGTCGAGCAGGGCGGCGGCCGTCGCGCGCGAGTCGGCCCGCGACCGGCCGTACAGCCGGCCGTGGTAGGCGAGGAACTCGGCAGCGGTCTGCTGGGCCGGGTATCCCGCGCTCTCCGGCAGCATCCCGATCCGGGCGCGGATCGCGCCCGGGCGCGTGTGCGGGACGCCCGCCACCGTGAAGGCCCCCTCCGTCGGCGCCAGGACCGTGGTGAGGATGCGCAACGCCGTCGTCTTGCCGGCCCCGTTGGGGCCGAGGAGGCCGACGACCTCGCCCGCTCGTGCGGTGAGCGAGAAGCTCTCGAGCGCGATCAGGCGCCCGTACTCCTTGCGGAGGCCGTCGGCCACGAGCGTCGCCTCGCTGTCGTGGGCCACCACCGCCGCGGAGCCGGCCAGGGGTCGCACAGCTTGGTCGTTGGGTACCGACATCCCCGCGGCGGACGCTAAGCCCACGACCTGAGAGCCAGATGAGAGCGGGCGGCGGCGGACCAGGCGCGCCGGGCGGTGGCCGCGGACGGGCGCCCTCGCCCGATCAGCCGAACAGGTTGCCGATGCCGTGCACCGCGGCGCGACCGAGGACGATCTCGAGCACGACGCCCACGGCGCCGAACCCGACACCGGCGGCGACGACCGCGATGTCTTCGAGCAGCACTCCGAGCGAGACGAGCACGACGCCGAGCGCCGGCAGCGTGTCGAGGCCGGTGAACGGCGGGGCGAGGAACGCGGCGAGCGAGCCCGTGCCGGCGAGCATCCCGAACAGGGCATTGCTCGCCCGGTGGTGGAAGAGCAACCTTCCCCGTGGTCTCGAGAAACGCTCGAGACGGCGGATCAGGCGCAGCAGTCCCTGGGTGAAGCGCTGCCGGCGCGGCCCGGCGAGCTCGATCCGGCGCCACCGCTGCGGCAGCCAGATGCCGTGGCGCCCGGCAATGAGCTGGAGCGCGAGCACGATCGCGACGAGCTCGAAGACGTGTGTGGCCCCGCCGGTGGGCAGGGGGAGGGCCGGCACCCCGAGCAGCAGGACGAAGATGAGCGCGAAGCTGTTGCGTCCGAAGACGTCGATGAGCCCACCGAGCGTGGTCTCGCCCTCGCGGTTGAGAAAGCGCTCGAGGTCGTCGCTGACTGACGGGGTCGCAGGGTCCATTGGTCCGGCGGATGCGAATGCTCGCACCACGTGCGGCGCCCTCGCGCCCGTGGGCACCCCCGGGCGGCACCCTGGGCCGGACCGGCCGGCGTGTCTGTGGCTCGGAGGTTCGCGCCGAGCGCACGCCACCCGGGCAGACGTGTCCCGGTGTCGCGTGTGCGTCACGCCCGTGTGCGACCGGGGTCAGCTCGGGTGCGACCGCCGTGCACGGCACGGCACCGTTGTCGCCGACGATTCCGAAGCGAAGGAGCTGGCAACCATGCGTTCACCCCGTGCCGGGCGCGCGCCGCGTGTCGTGATGTGCGCCGCGCTGATGACGCTGACGCTCGCTGCGTCGGACGAAGCCAAAGCCGGCGCTGCCGCGGGCTGGGGCGACCGCCCGACCGTCGTGACCAGCGACGGCGCGGTCAGTGGCGCGCGCGTCCCCGGCGGCTACGCCTTCCGCGGACTGCCCTATGCCGCTCCGCCCGTCGGGGACCTGCGCTGGCGCCCGCCGCAGCGGCCGGCGTCCTGGCACGGGATCCGCGACGCATCGGGGTACGCGCCGAGTTGCCCGCAGAAGCCGAGCCTGTTCGAGCCTCCGGGTCCCCAGTCCGAGGACTGCCTGTACCTGAACGTCTCGACGCCGACGTTGCGCCACAACGCGAAGCGGCCGGTGCTCGTGTGGATCCACGGCGGCGGGTTCACGCAGGACGGCGCCCTCGACTACGACGGCGCCAAGCTCGCCGCCGACGGCATCGTCGTCGTGACGATCAACTATCGGCTCGGGGCGCTCGGCTTCCTCGCGCACCGAGCGCTCGCCTCGCGGCCCGGCGGGCCGTCGGGCAACTACGGCCTGATGGACCAGCAGGCCGCCCTGCGCTGGGTCCGCCACGACATCGCGCGATTCGGCGGCGATCCGCACGACGTGACGATCGCCGGCCAGTCGGCCGGTGGCGTGTCGGTGCTCGCCCACCTGGTGGCGCCCAGCTCGAAGGAGCTCTTCGAACGGGCGATCGTGCAGAGCGGGGCGTTCGCACTGAACCAGGAGCCGCTCGCCCAGGCCGAGACCTTCGGCGCGCAGTTCGCGGACGAGGTGGGTTGCTCGGATCAGGCGGCCGGCTGCTTGCGTCATGTGCCGGTCGACACGCTCGTCGGCGCGTTCCCGGACGCCGCCATCCCGGGTGTCGTCGACGGGGAGGTCCTGAGAGAGCCGATCGGGGCGGCGCTGGCCGCCGGGCGATTCGCCCATGTGCCGGTCCTCAACGGCATCAACCACAACGAGGAGTGGATCTTCGTCGCCGGCCTTCAGCTGGCCGTGAGCGGAGGCCGGTTCGTTCCGGCGCCGGTGCCGACCGCCGACACCTACGCGAGCGCGATCGCGTCCGTGCTCGGCGTGTCCGCCGCCAGGGCGTCGGCGATCGCGGCCGAGTACCCGCTCAGCGCGTACCCGGCTCCGATCCTGGCCCTCAGCGTCCTGGTCTCGGACGCGAACTTCGCGTGCCCGGCACTGCAGGTCGACCGCTGGACGGCGAGGCGGGTGCCGACGTTCGCCTACGAGTTCGACGACGACACCGCGCCACAGATCTTCGCCGGACCGACGCTGCCCCCGATCGCGACCCATTCGTCGGAGATCCAGTACCTCTTCGACCAGCCGAACGCGCCCTTCGCCGCTCCGCTGAATCCCGCGCAGGAGGCCCTCGCCGGGAGCATGCGAGCGGCGTGGGCGAGCTTCGCCGCGCATGGTGATCCTGCGTCGGCAGCGGTGCCCTGGCCGTCGTTCGACGCCGGTTCGCCCGTGCTGTCGCTCGCGGCGCCGCGGCCTCGCCTCGACACGGGCTTCGCCGCGACCCACCACTGCTCGTTGTGGGGCGCCGCGTGACGCCCGCTGGTGGGAACGGGAAGGAGGAGAAGGGCGATTCCCGATCGGCTCACGGAGCGTGGTCGGGGCGGGGCAGGAGGATGTCGGCCAGGCCGAAGACGCCGGCGCCCGCCGATGGGAGCGACGGCGTCCAGCCCGGATCGACGGAGCGGAACGACTCCGGGTCGGCGTCGATGATCCCGACCAGGACCTCACCGACGATCCGCCCACCGACGGGACCGAGGCGTTCGCCCTCGTGCAGCGCCTCGGCCTCCTTGAGGATGTAGAACCAGAGCGGCGTCTCGTTCTGCCAGCCGTGCTCGGCGAGGCCCACCTGCTCGCGGCTGAGGACGGGCGCGGCCATGCGCGCGGCGATCGCCTCGCCCGACGCCAGACCCACAGCCTGGCCGCGCTGGAGATCGCGGTTGGCCAGGTGACGCGTAGTCGGTGCCCGGCGCCTCGCCGGAGACATTCCGCGGAAGCGCGATGAGCGAGCGCGCGAGTCGCGCGTCGATCCGCTTGGCGCGCTGCGCCCGCGGGTGGCCCGCGACGTCGATCAGGAGCGCCCAATCGGCCGCGTGCTCGCGCGGCACCGGGCCGAGTCCCATGAGATCGGGAAACAGGGGGCACGGGCCGAGGTCCTCGTTGACCCGGTAGCGGTCGCGGATCTGCGCGTGGCCGTAGCGGAACGCCGCGTCGGCGAACTCGAGCGGGATGTACGGATCCTCGTCGAGGCGGTACCAGCGCGGACCTCGCGCCAGCAGATCGGCGGCCAGCTCACGGCCGACGACCGTCGGCAGGAACTCGCGCAGGATCGCAGGGCCGATCCTGCCGCGGCCCCGCGTCCACGCGGTCCAGGTCGAGCCGCTCGGCCGGGGCGAGCTCGAACATCCCGCAGCGGCCACGGCTCCTGCACGCATCACCCCTCGGCCGGCGCGAGGTCCGACTCGGAGCTCGGGAGCGCGGCTGCCAGCTCGCGGCGTGCGCTGATGCCCAGCTTGGAGAACACCTTGCGCAGGTGGTAGGCCACAGTGTGCTGGCTCAGAGCGAGCCGCGCACCGATGTCGACGTTCGACATTCCGTCTCGGGCCAGCAGCGCGATCTGCCGCTCCTGTGCGGTCAGCTCGTCGCGCGTCGCGACGATCCGTCGCTGCACGTGCGCGCCTGTCGCCAGGAGCTCGCGACGGGTGCGTTCGGCAAAGGCCTCCATGCCGATGTCGATGAACATCCTGTGCGCTATCCGCAGCTGTTCTCTGGCTACGGCGAGGCGACGGTCGCGGCGCAGCCACTCGCCGTAGAGGAGGTGAGCGCGAGCGAGTTCCGGACGGACCGGGGTCCGGCCGAGATGCGCGATTGCTTCGCGATACAGCCTGTCGGCGGTTGGGCCCTCGCTCACCACCGCGCGTGCCCGCGCCTCGATGCCGCACGCGAGGTCGGTGCCGGCCGGGCGAGTCATCTCGGCCAGCCGCTCGAGCGCATCGCCCGCGAGTTCGAGATCGCCCACGCGTGCTGCCGCTTCCACCAGCTCGGGAAGGGCGAACATCGGCCGCCAGGGATCAACGGCGTTGACGGTCACTTCGCGTGCTGCGGAGACCGCCTCGTCGTACCGGGCGAGGCCGTTGCACAGGACCGCGGCGGCCCAATACGCCGTTGTCGCCGCTGAACCTTGCCCTCCGGCGGCGGCTTGGGCGAGTGCGGTCTGGATCAACGCGCGCGCCTCGGTCTCCCTCCCCTGCAGTGACCGGAGCGCGAGCTCGGCGAACGGCGGGATCTGGCTTCCGGTCGCGGTAGCCACGTTGTCGCTCTCCGCAACGAGGGCGGCGGCGTCCGCGAACTCGCCAGTCCGCGCCTTGTCTATGGCCAAGCCCTGAAGGTGGGCTGGCAGCTCGGCGAGCGCACCGGCATCACGGATGACGTGGAGCTGTCGCTCGGCGGTGGCACGAGTGCCGTCGGGGTCCCACATCGCGATACTCGCGCCCGGGGCGAGCCAGCCCCAGCGCAGAACGTCCTCCACGGGCATATGGACCATCCCTTCGGCGGCGCGGCGCAACACCGGAGCGGCGGCAGCTGGTCCGTCGGTGGTCAGCAGGGCGAGACCATCGAGCATCAGGTCGAGTGGATGGGGAGGCGCTGGAGGCGGAGGGAGGCCGCGGACAGCGCGGCAGATCTCGAGCATGGGTTTCGTTCCTCCGAGATGGCCGGCGACGACCGCTGCGCCCCAGGCGGCCAGGTAGGCCTTGCGAGCCAGAGCGAGATCAAACGGCTCGAGCCGCCGCGCCGCTCGGAGGAGGAGTGGGGCGGCATCATTCCCGTCGTGCGAGACCGTGGCGGCGTAGCCGCGAAGCAGGTCTCCTTGGGCGCACAGGAACTCGTCGAGCGGGCCGGCCTCCGCCGTGCCCACGAGCTGGAGAGCCCTCTCGATGGCGCCGGCCTGAAAGCTCGCCAGCGCGGCGGCGAGCGCGCGTTCCCCACGCCGGGTGGGGTCCGGTGTCAGTGCGACGGCGCGCTGCAGGAACGCGGCCGCAGCCGCCAGTCCGCCTCGTGCCTGGGCGCGGCTCGCGGAGTGCTGGAGCTCTGCGGCCACCTTCTCATCGGGTTCCTCGGCTGCCGCGGCGAGATGCCAGGCACGACGGTCCGGATCGGCGTCCGGGTCGGTTGCCTCCGCCAGCGCCAGATGGACCGACCGGCGTTCCGCGGCCGCCGCCGACCCATACACCGCTGAGCGCACCAGCGGATGGCGGAAGATCCACCCGCTCGCCGACAGCAAGCAACCCCTCGCGCTCCGCGGCATCGACCGCCCCCTGCGCGATCCCGAGCTGCTCTGCCGCCCGCCACAGCAGCACCGGATCGCCAACCGGCTCGGCCGCCGCCACCAGCAAGAGACGGCGCGCTTCCTCGGGCAGCGCCTCGAGCCGGTTGACGAAGCTCTGCTCGATGCGCCCGGTCAGCACGTGCGTCTCCGGTAACCCGAACCTGCCCGCCAGCTCGGTCGCGGTCAGACCGCGCGGCAGCTCGAGCAGCGCCAGCGGGTTTCGGCGCGTCTCGATCATGATCCGGTCCCGCACACGCGCGTCCAGGCTGAATCGCACCGCCGACTGCAGCAGCGCCCGGGCATCGCCGTTGACCAGGCCGTGCAACTCAAGCCGGACAAGTGCGTGAGTTCGTCGTCCGATTCGCGCGTGGCGAACACGATGCCGATCGGCTCGGCCAGGAGCCGGCGCGCAACGAACGGCAGCGTCAGCATCGACGCCCGATCGAGCCACTGAGCGTCATCGACGACACACAGCAACGCACGCTGGTGCGCCGCATCCGACAGCAGACTGAACACACCGAGACCGACCAGAAAGCGATCGGGCGGCGGCCCCCCGCTGAACCCGAACACGATCTCCAACGCCTGACGCTGCGGAGGCGGCAGCCGCTCCAGCCGCTCGCGCTGCGCGAGCAGCGGCCGGCACAGCAGATGCAGCCTGGCGTAGCCGAGCTCCATGCGGATTCCACCCCCACCGCCCGCAGGACAGCCACGTCCGACGCCACCCCGATCAGGTACTCGAGCAGCGCCGTCTTGCCGATCCCCGCCTCCCCCCGCAGCACCAACGACCGGCTCGCTCCCCGCCGAACGTCCCCGACCAACCCGTCCAGGCGAGCGCACTCCTCGTCCCGCCCATGCAGGCTCTGCCCACCCGCCCGGTGCGGCAGAACCGGTCGCCATGAGAAGCCTCGACGAATACACCCGGCCGCGCCGCGCGCGCCACCGACGCCACTGGTGGAGCTGGCTGGCCGCTTACGTCACCGGCGTGGCCTCGGCGCTGTCCGGCAGCACCTGGATCAGCTGGTTGCGCGAGGTGATCTCCAGCTTGGAGAACACCTTCCGGAGGTGGTAGGCGACGGTGTGCTGGCTGAGGAACAGCCGCGCACCGATCTCCTGGTTCGACAGCCCGTCGCGAGCGAGTCCCGCGATGTGCCGTTCCTGAGCAGTCAGATCGTCGCGCGTCTCCACGGTTCGCTTTCGGACGCGTTCGCCGGTCGCCAACAGCTCCCGGCGCGCGCGCTCGCCGAACGCCTCGATCCTGAACGCGAGAGAACTGCTAGTACGCAGCGTGGAGCTGGACGCGCGCGTCCACTCGGCGCTCCTCGCGGCGTAGCCACTCGCCATAGAGGAGGTGCGCGCGAGCGAGCTCGGGTCGCGACCGGGTGCGGCTCAGGTGATCGAGCGCCTCCTGATAGAGGCGCTCGGCAGACTTGCCTCGCTGATGAGGGCGCGGGAGCGGGCCTCGATCCCCACTGCCCAGTCGGTGCCGGTGGTCGATGCCACCTCCACCAGGAACTTGAGCGCCGCGGTCGCGCGCTCGGGCTTCCCGCTTCGCACGGCCGCTTCGACGAATGGGGTGGGCCCAACCGGAGATGAACAGGTGCGGCATCTCCCCGGCTGCCCGCTCGGCTGCGGCTAGCGCCCGGTCGTAGCTGCCCTGCCCGTTGAACAGGATCGAACTCACCCAGTGGGCCCATTGGACGCCGATGCCTTGGCCTTTCGGCCCCTGGGTCGCGGATCATCGACTCGACCAGCGGCAAGGCGTCGGCCTCGCGTCCGCGGAGTGCGGCCAGCAGCACGGCGGCGTAGGGCGCAAGGCGTGACCCCGTCGCCCGTGTCACCGCCTCGGCCTCGGCGATCGCCGCGGAAGCGGCGCCGAGTTCTCCCGCCACGCCACCAGAAACGCCCATGCAGCGAGATCGATCGGCAATCGCGCGAGAGCGCCCGTGTCACGGCCCTCCTGCAACTGCCGCGAATCGATCGCGTGCAGGCTCTTCTCGTCCCACAGAACATTGGCCGGGATGGTCGCCAGCCAGCCCCACCGGAAGTTCGCCTGCGTCCCCGACGCGTCGTCCAGGAACGCGCTCGTCGCCTGCCGCAAGGCGGACGCGCTCGCCACAGGTCCTTCCGTGACCAGCGCGGCCAGGCCGTCGAGCAGCAGATCAGATGGTCGCGGCGGCCGCTCGGTCGCGGCGCCGATCTGGCGGCGAGAGAAACGTCGAGGAGGGCTCCGCCGGCGGCCAGACGGCTTTTTTTTTTTTTTTTTTTTTTTTTTTTTTTTTTTTTTTTTTTTTTTTTTTTTTTTTTTTTTTTTTTTTTTTTTTTTTTTTTTTTTTTTTTTTTTTTTTTTTTTTTTTTTTTTTTTTTTTTTTTTTTTTTTTTTTTTTTTTTTTTTTTTTTTTTTTTTTTTTTTTTTTTTTTTTTTTTTTTTTTTTTTTTTTTTTTTTTTTTTTTTTTTTTTTTTTTTTTTTTTTTTTTTTTTTTTTTTTTTTTTTTTTTTTTTTTTTTTTTTTTTTTTTTTTTTTTTTTTTTTTTTTTTTTTTTTTTTTTTTTTTTTTTTTTTTTTTTTTTTTTTTTTTTTTTTTTTTTTTTTTTTTTTTTTTTTTTTTTTTTTTTTTTTTTTTTTTTTTTTTTTTTTTTTTTTTTTTTTTTTTTTTTTTTTTTTTTTTTTTTTTTTTTTTTTTTTTTTTTTTTTTTTTTTTTTTTTTTTTTTTTTTTTTTTTTTTTTTTTTTTTTTAAAAAAAAAAAAAAAAAAAAAAAAAAAAAAAAAAAAAAAAAAAAAAAAAAAAAAAAAAAAAAAAAAAAAAAAAAAAAAAAAAAAAAAAAAAAAAAAAAAAAAAAAAAAAAAAAAAAAAAAAAAAAAAAAAAAAAAAAAAAAAGGGGGGGGTTTGGGTTGCCGCGGGTCTCGGCATTTTTTTTTTTTTTTTTTTTTTTTTTTTTTTTTTTTTTTTTTTTTTTTTTTTTTTTTTTTTTTTTTTTTTTTTTTTTTTTTTTTTTTTTTTTTTTTTTTTTTTTTTTTTTTTTTTTTTTTTTTTTTTTTTTTTTTTTTTTTTTTTTTTTTTTTTTTTTTTTTTTTTTTTTTTTTTTTTTTTTTTTTTTTTTTTTTTTTTTTTTTTTTTTTTTTTTTTTTTTTTTTTTTTTTTTTTTTTTTTTTTTTTTTTTTTTTTTTTTTTTTTTTTTTTTTTTTTTTTTTTTTTTTTTTTTTTTTTTTTTTTTTTTTTTTTTTTTTTTTTTTTTTTTTTTTTTTTTTTTTTTTTTTTTTTTTTTTTTTTTTTTTTTTTTTTTTTTTTTTTTTTTTTTTTTTTTTTTTTTTTTTTTTTTTTTTTTTTTTTTTTTTTTTTTTTTTTTTTTTTTTTTTTTTTTTTTTTTTTTTTTTTTTTTTTTTTTTTTTTTTTTTTTTTTTTTTTTTTTTTTTTTTTTTTTTTTTTTTTTTTTTTTTTTTTTTTTTTTTTTTTTTTTTTTTTTTTTTTTTTTTTTTTTTTTTTTTTTTTTTTTTTTTTTTTTTTTTTTTTTTTTTTTTTTTTTTTTTTTTTTTTTTTTTTTTTTTTTTTTTTTTTTTTTTTTTTTTAAAAAAAAAAAAAAAAAAAAAAAAAAAAAAAAAAAAAAAAAAAAAAAAAAAAAAAAAAAAAAAAAGGGCCACCGCACGTGACTACGCGACGAACTGCTGGCCGCCGTCGATGTCGTAGGTCGCGCCGGTGACGGCGGTGTTCGTCATGAGATGGACGGCGAGCGCAGCGACGTCGGCCGGCCCGACCACGCGCCCGATGGGGAGCGTCGAGCGCAGCTCCTCGCGCCGCGCGTCGAGTCCCTCGCCGAGCAGCGACGCCGAGAGCGGCGTATCGACGAAGCCGGCCGCGATGAGGTTGACCCGCACCGGGGCGAGCTGGAGCGCAAGCGCCGCCGCGAACGGAGGCAGAACCGCGGTAGCGGCGGAGAAGAGCCCCAGCTCCCGGCTGATCCGCCGGCCCCCCGTGCCACCCAGGAACACCAACGTGCCGCCGGGCCGCATCTTCGGCGCGGCGTTGCGCGCGACGTCGAGCGCCACCACCACGTGGCCCGCGAGCGCCTCGCGCACATCGTCTGCGCTCATCTCGAGGAGGGGCACGTAGTGCGGGCCGGGGCCCGTCACGAGCACGTGGTCGATCGGCCCGGGCAGATCCTCGAAGAACCGCTTGACCGCCGCCGGGTCGTTGACGTCGAACGCCGCGGTCGTGCGCGCGTCGACCGCGAGCGCCGCCTCCTTGAGGCGCGATGGGTTGCGGCCCGTGATGACGACGTCGGCCCCCTCGGCCCGGGCCAGTCGCGCGGTCTCCAGCCCGATCCCGGCGCTGCCGCCGATGAGGACGACGGTCTGGCCGCGGAGCGCCGGCTCGCGGGTGACCGGGACGGTCGTGGTTGCGCTGGTCATGCCTTCCTCCGTGGGTGGTTGCGTCGTAGACATTGCCGCGCTCCGCCGGCGCTCGCGCCCGGTGAGTCCCTGGTCCGCTCACTGGTCCTCGTGGCCGCGACCTTGCCTCGTCTGCGGTCCTCGTTTTTTTTTTTTTTTTTTAAAAAAAAAAAAAAAAAAAAAAAAAAAAAAAAAAAAAAAAAAAAAAAAAAAAAAAAAAAAAAAAAAAAAAAAAAAAAAAAAAAAAAAAAAAAAAAAAAAAAAAAAAAAAAAAAAAAAAAAAAAAAAAAAAAAAAAAAAAAAAAAAAAAAAAAAAAAAAAAAAAAAAAAAAAAAAAAAAAAAAAAAAAAAAAAAAAAAAAAAAAAAAACCGGGACGTCGAGCGTGCGGACGACGAACACGAGCAGCATTTTTTTTTTTTTTTTTTTTTTTTTTTTTTTTTTTTTTTTTTTTTTTTTTTTTTTTTTTTTTTTTTTTTTTTTTTTTTTTTTTTTTTTTTTTTTTTTTTTTTTTTTTTTTTTTTTTTTTTTTTTTTTTTTTTTTTTTTTTTTTTTTTTTTTTTTTTTTTTTTTTTTTTTTTTTTTTTTTTTTTTTTTTTTTTTTTTTTTTTTTTTTTTTTTTTTTTTTTTTTTTTTTTTTTTTTTTTTTTTTTTTTTTTTTTTTTTTTTTTTTTTTTTTTTTTTTTTTTTTTTTTTTTTTTTTTTTTTTTTTTTTTTTTTTTTTTTTTTTTTTTTTTTTTTTTTTTTTTTTTTTTTTTTTTTTTTTTTTTTTTTTTTTTTTTTTTTTTTTTTTTTTTTTTTTTTTTTTTTTTTTTTTTTTTTTTTTTTTTTTTTTTTTTTTTTTTTTTTTTTTTTTTTTTTTTTTTTTTTTTTTTTTTTTTTTTTTTTTTTTTTTTTTTTTTTTTTTTTTTTTTTTTTTTTTTTTTTTTTTTTTTTTTTTTTTTTTTTTTTTTTTTTTTTTTTTTTTTTTTTTTTTTTTTTTTTTTTTTTTTTTTTTTTTTTTTTTTTTTTTTTTTTTTTTTTTTTTTTTTTTTTTTTTTTTTTTTTTTTTTTTTTTTTTTTTTTTTTTTTTTTTTTTTTTTTTTTTTTTTTTTTTTTTTTTTTTTTTTTTTTTTTTTTTTTTTTTTTTTTTTTTTTTTTTTTTTTTTTTTTTTTTTTTTTTTTTTTTTTTTTTTTTTTTTTTTTTTTTTTTTTTTTTTTTTTTTTTTTTTTTTTTTTTTTTTTTTTTTTTTTTTTTTTTTTTTTTTTTTTTTTTTTTTTTTTTTTTTTTTTTTTTTTTTTTTTTTTTTTTTTTTTTTTTTTTTTTTTTTTTTTTTTTTTTTTTTTTTTTTTTTTTTTTTTTTTTTTTTTTTTTTTTTTTTTTTTTTTTTTTTTTTTTTTTTTTTTTTTTTTTTTTTTTTTTTTTTTTTTTTTTTTTTTTTTTTTTTTTTTTTTTTTTTTTTTTTTTTTTTTTTTTTTTTTTTTTTTTTTTTTTTTTTTTTTTTTTTTTTTTTTTTTTTTTTTTTTTTTTTTTTTTTTTTTTTTTTTTTTTTTTTTTTTTTTTTTTTTTTTTTTTTTTTTTTTTTTTTTTTTTTTTTTTTTTTTTTTTTTTTTTTTTTTTTTTTTTTTTTTTTTTTTTTTTTTTTTTTTTTTTTTTTTTTTTTTTTTTTTTTTTTTTTTTTTTTTTTTTTTTTTTTTTTTTTTTTTTTTTTTTTTTTTTTTTTTTTTTTTTTTTTTTTTTTTTTTTTTTTTTTTTTTTTTTTTTTTTTTTTTTTTTTTTTTTTTTTTTTTTTTTTTTTTTTTTTTTTTTTTTTTTTTTTTTTTTTTTTTTTTTTTTTTTTTTTTTTTTTTTTTTTTTTTTTTTTTTTTTTTTTTTTTTTTTTTTTTTTTTTTTTTTTTTTTTTTTTTTTTTTTTTTTTTTTTTTTTTTTTTTTTTTTTTTTTTTTTTTTTTTTTTTTTTTTTTTTTTTTTTTTTTTTTTTTTTTTTTTTTTTTTTTTTTTTTTTTTTTTTTTTTTTTTTTTTTTTTTTTTTTTTTTTTTTTTTTTTTTTTTTTTTTTTTTTTTTTTTTTTTTTTTTTTTTTTTTTTTTTTTTTTTTTTTTTTTTTTTTTTTTTTTTTTTTTTTTTTTTTTTTTTTTTTTTTTTTTTTTTTTTTTTTTTTTTTTTTTTTTTTTTTTTTTTTTTTTTTTTTTTTTTTTTTTTTTTTTTTTTTTTTTTTTTTTTTTTTTTTTTTTTTTTTTTTTTTTTTTTTTTTTTTTTTTTTTTTTTTTTTTTTTTTTTTTTTTTTTTTTTTTTTTTTTTTTTTTTTTTTTTTTTTTTTTTTTTTTTTTTTTTTTTTTTTTTTTTTTTTTTTTTTTTTTTTTTTTTTTTTTTTTTTTTTTTTTTTTTTTTTTTTTTTTTTTTTTTTTTTTTTTTTTTTTTTTTTTTTTTTTTTTTTTTTTTTTTTTTTTTTTTTTTTTTTTTTTTTTTTTTTTTTTTTTTTTTTTTTTTTTTTTTTTTTTTTTTTTTTTTTTTTTTTTTTTTTTTTTTTTTTTTTTTTTTTTTTTTTTTTTTTTTTTTTTTTTTTTTTTTTTTTTTTTTTTTTTTTTTTTTTTTTTTTTTTTTTTTTTTTTTTTTTTTTTTTTTTTTTTTTTTTTTTTTTTTTTTTTTTTTTTTTTTTTTTTTTTTTTTTTTTTTTTTTTTTTTTTTTTTTTTTTTTTTTTTTTTTTTTTTTTTTTTTTTTTTTTTTTTTTTTTTTTTTTTTTTTTTTTTTTTTTTTTTTTTTTTTTTTTTTTTTTTTTTTTTTTTTTTTTTTTTTTTTTTTTTTTTTTTTTTTTTTTTTTTTTTTTTTTTTTTTTTTTTTTTTTTTTTTTTTTTTTTTTTTTTTTTTTTTTTTTTTTTTTTTTTTTTTTTTTTTTTTTTTTTTTTTTTTTTTTTTTTTTTTTTTTTTTTTTTTTTTTTTTTTTTTTTTTTTTTTTTTTTTTTTTTTTTTTTTTTTTTTTTTTTTTTTTTTTTTTTTTTTTTTTTTTTTTTTTTTTTTTTTTTTTTTTTTTTTTTTTTTTTTTTTTTTTTTTTTTTTTTTTTTTTTTTTTTTTTTTTTTTTTTTTTTTTTTTTTTTTTTTTTTTTTGGCCGGTGCAGCGGGCGGTCTCGGCCGCCGCTAGCGCGGTGCGGGCGCGGTAGAGGAACAGTTCCTCGGTCTCGGTCAGGTTCACGCCGCGCGTATGACGCGCGAAGAGCTGGATCTCTAGCTCGGTCTCTAGGCGTCGGATCTGGGTCGAGAGTCTCGGCTGGGCGACTCAGAGACGCTCCGCCGCTCGCGTGAAGCTGCTCTCCTCCGCGATCGCGACGAAGTACAGAAGATGCCGCAGTTCTATGGCTCACGCCGCCTCGTGCGACGCGGGGGTGCTGATGTCGATGCTGCTCATGGTGATCTCCTCGCGGGGATCGGCGGGGATGGTGTGAAGCCCACCGTGACATCGAACGGCGGCGGTCTCCTCTGTGCTCCTCTCTGGTTGGTTCACCGGGGTGCCGTGCCGGACGCTCGGGTCGCGTGCCAGGCGCGCGGGGAACTCGGTGTCGCGACGTGCAGAGGGGGCCTCGCGACGCGGACGCTGCTGCTTCATCGGGATCGGGATGGAGGCGTTCGCGGAGCGGGCACGTCGCGAGCTGCTGAGGGCGAGTTGTTCCCGGCTAGCGTAGAGACGGACGCGGACGGGCCCGCGACGAGCGGGCCCGTCGCACGAGCGCGGATCTCAGGCGCTGGGTGCAGCGGCCTTGCGCGCCGGGTGGAGCTTGGCCTTGAGCTCCTCGACCTTCGCGTGGGCCTCGTCGTGGCGCTTGTCGTGGCGCGCCTTGCGCAGCTCGGCCCGCGCCTTGCGCTTGGCCTCGCGCTGGGCCTCCTCGGCGGCGGCGATCTCGGCCTCGACGTCGGCGACCGAACGGCGGACGACGGTGCCGGAGAAGGGCGCCATCGCGGCGTCCACGACCTCCGGGCTCTGCTCGGCGACCTGCGCCAGCAGCGACGTGCGCCCGACCCTGAGCGTCTTCGAGACCTGGCTGAGGGCCGAGTCGGTGTCCTCGGCGTCGGCGAGGTCGAACAGCGAGCCGACCGCGAGCCCGGTGGCGCCGCCGAGCAGGACCCCGAGCGGCCCGCCGAGGATGCCGATCAGCAGGCCGACGAGCCCGCCGGAGGCCGTATTCGCGAAGCTGGGGTCGCCGACCTGGTCCTTCACCTCGATATGGCCGTCCTCGTCGCGGATGACGACGGCGGCCTCCTCGAGCGCGATCTGCCCTTGGGTCGCGAGCTCGTTCAGCGTGGTCATCGCCTCGAAGGCGCGATCGTTGTCGGCGAATCCGACGACGATCACGTTCTCGCGGCTGAAAGCGTAGCTGCTCATGGTGTGTTCCTCCTGTGGTGTTGTGCGGTGCGATGAGACCTGGGGCGCGAACCGCGCCCGGCCGTCAGACCGCTCGCCCGCGTGCGGTATTGCTGTGTGCGATGGCGCCCGCCACGCGCTCAACCGCCGCGCGGGACGCGCTCGATCGCGGCGAGCACGGACGCCGGGCGCAACTCGCCGCGATAGCGCTCGCCGGCGATGAAGAGCGTCGGCGCGGACGGCCACGCCGCTTGCGAGCGCGCTCGCGACGTCGCCGGCGATCCGGTCCTCTCCGGCTCCGCGGCGCATCGCGTCGAGCGCCGGTCCGGGTCGAGCGACGAGCGGACGATCGCGGCGCGGAGGTCGTCCGGGTCGTCGTGGCGCAGGCGCAGCAGCTCGCGCGTGAGCGTCCAGAACCTGCCGGCCTGCGCCGCGGCCTCGACGGCCAGCGCGAAGACGACGGCGCGTGGGTGCGCGACCGGGTCCGGGTAGTGGCGCCAGGCGACGGCGACGGTCGCGATATGCCGCCGGCGCACCGCCTCGAGCACCGCACCGAGCGATCGCGACCACGGCGTCGCGTGCGCGCCGAAGACGAGCAGCGTCACCGGCCCGGTAGCAGGGCCGGCGATCCGATCGCGCCCCGGCCCGAGCGGCGGCGTGAGCAGGACCTCGCCGTCGTCCGCGACGCGGGCGACGTGCGAATCGAGCCGGGCGAGCCGCTCGGCGACCCGCGCCGCGGTCTCCTCGGCGCCGTAGAGGTCCGTGGCCGCGTCGACGACGTCCGGGACGCCGGCAAGGTGGTGGAGTGGCGCCGGCTCGGGCGGCACGGGCGGCTCGCCCGGCCGCCGGATCGGCGGCGGGAACTCGGGGCGCGTGGTCATTCAGCAGACCCCGGCTTCGCCGACGGTGATCACGTCGTGGACGCGGGCCACGCCGGGCGCACCCTCGGCCGCGGCGATCGCGGCGTCGTGGTGGGCGGGCGTTGTGACCCAGCCGCTCAGGGCGACGTCGTTGCCGGTCACCCGGACGGCGATGCTGTCGCGGCCGACGACCGCGTCGCGCCCGATCGCGTCCGTGATCCGCTGGGCGACGTCGTCGGCCGACACCGTCAGCCAGATGCGGAGCTTGTTCTCGACGCTCGCGACGCCGGGCACGCCGAGGGCGATGCGCTCGGCGCGGTCGCGCTGCGAGGCGACCTCGACGAGCCCGGCGAGCGTGACGGCCCCGTCCTTGACGTCCACCTCGACGTCGCGGGCGTGGATCTCGCGGTCGGCGCCCACGGCGTCGAGGACGGCGGCTTCGGTGTCGGCGTCGGCCCGTCCGTCGATGCCCATGAGGCGGACGTCGAGCCCGTCCTCGACGTGCCGTACGCCGGCCACGTCGCCCGCGGTTCGCACCGCCTCGACCTGCTGGACGAGGCTGCCGACGGTTCCGCGCAGCAGGATGTCGCCGCTGTCGTCGAGGCTCTCCACGACGATCTCGTCGGCGTGGACGCGCGGGTTGTCCGCGAGCGCCTCCATGACGGCGCGGTGCAGGTCAGTGTCGGGCATGACGTGCTCCTCTCTTCGTGTTCGAATCGGGGATCGCCCTCCCTTTGGGCGGCGCGGTTCGGGGTCAGGGCGCCGCGGGGGCGAGGTGCGAGTCCTCGGGCTTCTCGGCGCGCTTGACACCGTTGGCGCTCACGGTGTTCCAGGCCTGGTCGACCTCGTCCGGCAGCCGCTTGACCTGGAAGGCGAGCACGATCCGCATGACGCCGATCGCGACCGCCCAGATCCCGGCGACGGTGATGAGCGCGGCGAGGGTCGCGCCGGGGTTGGCGAGCGCGAGGACGCCGAGCGGGATCTCGGCGAGCCCGAGGAGCAGCAGCAGCCACCAGTCCGGGCATGCTCCGGCGGGCCGCGAACGGCGCCGGAGATCGCGATCGTGCCCGTCACGATGAGCCACGCGCCGAGGACGATCGCTACGGCGAGCAGGCCGGGCGACGGCCAGACGATGATCAGGACCCCGGTCGCGATCGACAGCAGGCCGGTGATCGACGTTGGCGCGCCGCACGCGGGCGTCGATGCCGGTCGTGAGCGCTTCCGGCGACGCCCTGGAAGATGAACAGCGCGCCGATGAACGTGGCGAGGATCGCGGATCGTCCAGTCGATGCTGAAGATCAGGACGCCGGCGACGACGAGCAGGGCGCCGTTGAGCAGGAGCATCCACCAGTTGCGAGCGACCTGCTGGGCGGCGTCGCGGGTGAGCTTGTAGCCGAAGGGCGCTGGTGCCGGGTGCGACGAACATGGAAATCCTCCGATTCGCTTTGGGGGTTGCCGGCGAGCCTGGGCGCGCTTCGCGGCGGGAGCTAGACGATGTGGGCGGGACGGCCATCCGCCGCGCGTATGGGCGGACGCTCGAGGAACCACGCGCCCAGGAACACCCGGTTCGGTTACAGCCGCTCGACGACCTTGATCTCGTTCGTGACGCCGGTGACCCCGTACAGCCGGGCGACGTCGTCGAACGCGAGGTCGCTCTGGAACTGGAAGTCGACGTCGCCCTTGAGCGTGACCCAGCCGTCGTCGACGTGGACGTCGAGGTAGTCGGCCGGGATCTCGGTGTCCCAGGCCAGCCGCTGCAGCGCGGCGCCCCGGATCTCCGCGTCCTCGCGGCGGTTGCGGTCGAGGATGCGCACGTCGAGCTCGTTGTAGACGTCGACGACGCCGGGTGTGCGGCGCGCGTCGGCCACCGCCGCGCGCTGCTGGGCGAAGCTGCCGACGGTGCCCCGGAGCGTCACCGCGTCGCCGAAGGACTCGACGGCGATCTCGCCCGGGGCCGGGAGGCGCGGGTCGCTCGCCAGCTCGGCGCGAACGTCATCGATGACCCGGTCGTTGGTGAGGTCCATCGTGGTTCTCCTTGTCCGCCGCCCCACGTTGGAAGAGGCGATGGCCGCGCGCGGGCGGCTGCGGTCGCGCGGACTCGGCGAACGTCTTGGCACGATGCGCCGTCGGGGCGAAGACCTCTTGCGCCCGGCCGCGATAGCCGCCGCGTATGGCGGTGCGCCATACCGCGGGCGTGATGGCGCACGCGTCGATGTCGTCTAGGGCCGGGACCCCCGCAGGGGTCAGGTCTTGGCCTATGGACCAGACACCCGCCGCCACCTCGACGCCGGATCACCGCCGGCTGCGCCACCTCCTGGTTCCGCCGAAGCTCCCGCAACCGATCAACCCGGCGCCTGCTCCGAGCACGCCGAGGAGGAGCGGCGGGACCTGCAGAACCGCATCGCGGACGCGATCACGCGCTTCTCCGGGCTCGATGACGTTCGTCTATCTCCACGTCATCTGGTTCGCCTGCTGGATCGGCTTCGGCGTCGAGGCCTACCCGTACGGCCTGCTCACGATGATCGTCTCGCTCGAGGCGATCTTCCTCTCGACGTTCGTGATGATCAGCCAGAACCGCGCCGACGCGAAACGCCAGGTCATCGCCGACCAGCAGTGGCACACGGTGCAGGAGGAGGACCAGCAGAACCGCGAGCTGCTCGGGATCTCCGAGCAGATCCTCGACCTCACCAAGGCGGTGCACGCGTACGCCCGGGCCGTCCGGCCGGATCTCGTCTCGGACGACGAGCCGGCGGCAGTCCACGACGCGGTGCGCGTGCGGACGGCCGTTGACGGCATCGCCACGGTCACCGTCCCGAGACCGGGCGCTGACCGCGGCGCTTTTTTATAGCTCGCGTGGCAGGCGGGGTGCGTGGCGAGCGAACGCAGCCGGTGAAGCGCCTCGCGCTCGATCTGGCGGCTGCGCTCCTCGCCGACGCCGAGCCGCGCGCCGATCTCGGCGTGCGTCGCGGGCTCCTCGCCCCGCAGTCCGTAGCGGCGCAGGAGGACCTCGCGATGGCGCTCGGGCAGCAGGCCGAGCATCGACCACACCCGCCGATGGCTCTCGCGCTCGTCGGTCTGCCGCCACGGGTCGACGGCGTGGTCGTCGGCGATCAGCTCGCCGAGCGTGGTGCCGTTCTCCCCGATCGGCTCATCCAGCGATGCGGTGACCGAGGCCGCCTCGCGCAGCGCGCGCACGCTGCGGACGCTCAAACCGATCCGCTCGGAGATCGCCTCGGTCGAGGGTGAGCCGGGCGCCGACCGCTCGAGCTCGTGTTCGGCGCGCTGGATCCTCGCCAGCCGATCCGAGGCATTGGACGGGATCCTGATCGTGCGCTCGTCGACGACCGCGTCGGCGAGCGAGCGGCGGATCCACCAGACGGCGTACGTCGAGAACCTCAGAGCGCGGCGATGGTCGAACTTCTCGACGGCGCGGAGCAGACCGATGGTGCCCTCCTGGACGAGATCCTCGTAGGGGACTCCACGTCCGCGGTACCGCTGCGCGAGCGAATGCACGAGCCGCAGGTTGCGCTCGATCATCTCCCGCTTGGCGGCGAGATCACCACGCTCGACGCGCTTGGCGAGCGCGATCTCCTCGGCGGCCGTGAGCAGGCGATCGTCGTCCCGCGCCATCTCACGCCACCGCCGCAAGCATCGGACGCGGCGCACCGGCGCGCGCCTCGGCGGACCGGATGAGCTCGTCGAGCGCGGGCGCCGGGGTCTCATCGCGCCAGAGCAGCGCGAACTCGACGCGGCGAATCGGCTGGATGCTGCGCGCAGCCGCCCCGCCGATCGCCACCTCGGGCGCGGTCGTCAGCGCGAGGGCGTCGCCGGCGGCGACCGCAGCGAGCATCGCCGGACCGGGCCCTCCGCGCTCGAGCGCAGCGGTGACGCCGAGCGCGCCGAGCGTGTCGGCGACGAGCCGGTCATAGCCGGCGCCGTCGCGGTGGCCGGTGACGACGAACCGCTGCCCCTCGAGATCCGCCGCCGCGACCGGTCCGCTGCCGGCCAACGGGTGGCTCGGTCCGGCGACGACGAGCCAGGGCTCGCGGCCGAGACGCACCCGGCGCAGCTCGGCGGAGCCGAACTCGGACGGCGCGATCATCGCGTCGAGTCGCCCGTCACGCAGGTCGCGCAGCAACGTCCCGGCGTAGGACTCCACGACCGTCAGCTCGACGGCGGGCCGCTCGGCGCCGAAGTGGCCGAGGAGCGCCGAAGTCCCCGGCCAGCCGGCGCCGGTGACGATCCCGAGACGAACGCTGCCGACGAGCCCTTCCTCGAGATCGTGGCCGGTCGCGCGCGCGGCGTCGGCCGCGGCGAGCGCCGTCCGGGCTCGCTCGAGGAACAGCTCGCCGGCATCGGTGAGGTCCACGCCGCGCGAGTGCCGCTCGAAGAGCCGGACGCCCAGCTCGGACTCCAGCCGCCGGATCTGCGTCGACAGGCCCGGCTGGGCCACCCAGAGGCGCTCGGCGGCGCGCGTGAAGCTGCGCTCCTCGGCGATCGCCACGAAGTACCGCAGATGCCGCAGTTCCATGGCTCAGGCCGCTTCGGCCAGGTCGGAGGATGCGTCGGCGAGATCGCCGGCGGCCGCGGTCTCGGCGTCGAGCGCGGCCACATAGGCGGCGAACGCGTCACGACGCGACGCGCCGTCCGCGACGAGGAAGGCGTCCCAGCGCGCTCGCACGACCAGCTCGGCGTCGCGCCACGCGTCGAGCGCGCGGGCCTGCAGCTGAGCCTGGTAGAGCGGCGTACCGGGACGGACGAGGAAGGTCATTTCTGCGCCCCTTCAGTTGATCCGAAGATGGCGGCGACCGTACGTCCGATCGTGGCGCGCTCGCATCATCAGCGTTGACAGTCTTGGGCTGGCTGTCAGCCGCGATCTGGTAGCCGGCCCCAGTCGAAGAGCGCCGACGTGGCGACGATCCCCCGGTGGCACCGGGGTCGTGGCGGCGGTATCGCCCGGGCACCTACCTGCTCGAGCGATACGCGTCGGGTCTGACCATCGCCGGCGCTTCATATGACGAGCCTGCTCTGGGGGCGCGATCGTGGTAGGCGTCAACCGCAACCAGGGAGAAGCACGTCATGGGCATGATCACCACAAGCGACGGCGTCGAGATCTTCTTCAAGGATTGGGGCTCGGGCCAGCCGATCGTCTTCAGCCACGGATGGCCGCTTTCCAGTGACGACTGGGACAACCAGATGCTGTTCTTCCTCCGCCACGGCTACCGCGTGATCGCCCACGATCGACGTGGCCACGGACGCTCGAGCCAGACCGGTGACGGTCACGACATGGACCACTACGCCGACGATCTGGCTGCCGTGACCGAGCATCTCGATCTGCGGGATGCGGTTCACGTCGGGCACTCCACCGGGGGCGGCGAGGTCGTGCGCTACATCGCGCGGCACGGTGAGAGCCGCGTCGCCAAGGCCGTGCTGGTCAGCTCGGTGCCGCCGCTCATGGTGCAGACCGAAGCCAACCCGGGCGGGCTGCCCAAGAGCGTGTTCGACGGCTTCCAGGCGCAGGTCGCCGCGAACCGGTCGATCTTCTACCGCGACCTTGCGTCGGGGCCCTTCTACGGCTTCAACCGGCCGGGGTCGAGCCGTCGGAAGCGATCATCCAGAACTGGTGGCGCCAGGGGATGATGGGCGGAGCCAAGGCCCACTACGACGGCATCGTCGCGTTCTCGCAGACCGATTTCACCGAGGACCTCAAGCAGATCACGGTGCCGGTCCTGGTCATGCACGGCGACGACGATCAGATCGTCCCGTACGCGGACTCCGGGCCGCTGTCGGCGAAGCTCGTGCAGAACGGGACGCTCAAGACCTACAAGGGATTCCCGCACGGGATGCCGACGACGCAGGCGGACACCATCAACGCCGACCTGCTGGCGTTCGTGCAGTCCGGACCGAACGGCCATCGCGAGGGCGCGGGCGAAACGGTCGCTGCGCGGAGGTAGACGTCTCCGGGCTCACCGCACGCCGAGGAGGCGCTGCGCATTTCCCGCGTAGACGGCGGCCAGCTCCGCCTCCGACAGCCCGGCAGCCCCGAGGTCGGCGATGGTGGCGTCGATGGTGTCGGGCGGTCCCAGGGGCGTGTCGGTGCCGAACAGCACGTGCTCCGGGCCGAAGAACTCGATGGCGCAGCGGACGGCGTGGGGAGCTCCGAAGAGGGCGGTATCCGCGTAGAAGCGGTGGAAGTAGTCCAGCGCCGGCAGCGGGAGCGCGTCCTTCGTCTGCCGGTATCCGGGCCCCATCGCCAGCCGCGCCGAGAAGTGCGGCACCATGCCGCCGCCGTGGTGGGCGATCACCCGGAGCCGGGGGTGGCGGTCCATCTGACCGGAGTAGACGAGCCGCGCGAGGGCGGCCGCCGTCTCGTACGGCCAGCCGAGCGACCACCAGATCCCGAAGTCGGACTCGCGCTCGGTCGCGTAGTCGGGCCACGCGGCGTCGCGGGTCGGATGCAGCCAGATCATCCGGTCGAGCTCCTCCATCCGCGCCAGAATCGGGTCGAAGCGGGGGTCGTCCAACGGTGCGCCGCGAATGTTGGTGAACAGCTGCACGCCGAGCGCGCCGAGCGCCCCGACCGCATGGTCGATCTCGATCAGCGACGCCTCGACGTCACCCAGCGGCAGGGCGGCCGCGAATCCCGCGAACCGGTCCGGGAAGCGCCGCACCAGGTCGGCCATCTCCTCGTTGGCGCGCCGCGCCAGCTCGGTGGCGGCGTTCGGGGGGTCCAGCTCCTCCAGCGGCGGGACGGCCAGCACGAGGACCTGCGCGTAATCGCCGTGGCGGTCCATGACTCGGAGGCGGGCGTCGAGGTCGCTGATGACCGGGTCGAAGCGAAAGACGCCCTCCTGGTAGTACCGCAGCCGAGCCGGCCTCATCGTCGAGGCGAGGTGTCGCTCCAGGTGCTCCAGATAGCCAGGCGGCAGGATGTGGGCGAAGGCGTCGATCTTCCGCATCCGTCCATTCTGGCCACCACGCCCCGGGCGGCCATCGCCGGCCGTAGACTCGAGTCGTGCCCGAGTGTCCGAGCTGTCGTGTGGACACACCGGAAGAGGCCCGGTTCTGCCCGAAATGCGGGTGCGCGCTCGCGGGAGGACCCTCGTCCGTCGGCGTCCGCAAGGTCGTCACGATCGTCTTCTCCGATCTGTGCGACTCGACCGGGCTCGCGGAGCGCCTCGACGGCGAGACGTTCCGCCGCGTGATCGCGAGGTACTTCCGCTCGATGAGCGCGGCGATCGAGCGCCACCAGGGAGCGGTCGAGAAGTTCATCGGCGATGCGGTCATGGCCGTCTTCGGCGTGCCGGCCGTGCGCGAGGACGACGCGCTGCGCGCGGTGCGGGCAGCGGCCGGCCTGCGCCTCGCGCTCGCCGAGCTCAACGTGGAGCTCGCCCGTGACTTCGGCGTCACCCTCGAGGCCCGCACCGGCGTGAACACCGGGGAGGTGATCGCCGGCCATCGCTCGCGTCGCCATGGCTTCATCAGCGGCGACCCGGTCAACGTGGCGGCCCGCCTGGAGCAGGCGGCCGCACCGGGCGAGATCCTCATCGGCGAGCAGACGCTCGAGCTCGTCAGGCACGCGGTCACCGTGGAGCCGCTCCCGCCGCTCGAGCTCAAGGGCAAGACGCAGCGGGTACCGGCCTTCCGGCTCGTCGACATCGACGTCGTCACGCCATCCACCGGCCCGGAGTTCTCCGCTCCCCTGGTCGGCCGCGACCACGAGCTGCAGCAGCTCCACGCCGCCTTCGACCGCTCAGTCGACCGGCGCGGCTGTGAGCTGGTCACGATCGTCGGTCCCGCCGGCATCGGCAAGTCGCGGCTCGCCCGCGAGTTCGCCGAATCGGTGCACGAGCGGGCCTCGGTCGCGGTCGGCCGCTGCCTGTCCTACGGCGAGGGACTCACGTTCTGGCCGCTCCGCGAGGTCGTCACCGCGCTGGCCGGCGACCCCGACGGCGCGAGCAGCCACGAGGTCGAGTCCAGGCTCCTGCGCCTGCTGCAGGACGGCGACGAGACCGAGGCCGTCGTCGAGCGCGTCGCGGGCGCGCTGGGCTGGTCGGAGGCCGCCGCCGACCCGCCGGGGACCTTCTGGGCCGTGCGGGAGCTGCTGGCGGCGGCGCGCCGTCGAGCGCCCGCTGGTGATCGTGCTGGAGGACATCCACTGGGCCGAGCCGATCTTCCTGGACCTGATCGAGCATCTGGCCGGGACGCTCGATGGCGCCCCCGTCCTGATCGTCGCGCTCGCGCGCGGGGACCTGCTCGAGGTCAGGCCCGGCTTCGGCGGCGACGCGCCGCGGCTGTCGCTGCAGGCGCTCACCGGCGACGACAGCAGGCGCCTCGTGGAGCAATTGCTCGCCGACGACGAGGTGGCCGCGGACCTCGTGGAGCGCGTCTTCGTGCGCGCCGGGGGCAATCCACTGTTCGTCGCCGAGCTCGTGCGCATGCTCGTCGAAGACGGCCGGCTCGAGCGCAGCGATGCCGGTCTCTCCGCCGTGCGCTCCTCGCTGCTCGCGCTGCCGCCGACCATCCACGCCCTGCTCGCCGCCCGCATGGACCGCCTCGAGCCGGCCGAGCGCACCGCGGCGGAGGCGGGCGCCGTGGTCGGGCGGTCCTTCGGCGCCGGCGCACTCCTCGAGCTCATCGACGGCGTCGACCGCGCGGCGCTCGACGCGCACCTCGAAGCGCTCGTGCACAAGCAGCTGATCGAGGCGGACGGCGGGCGCCTGGCGGGCGAGCCGACCTTCAGCTTCAGCCATGTGCTGATCCGCGACGTCGCCTACCAGGGCATGCTCAAGGCGCGTCGCGCCGACCTCCACGCGCGGTACGCGGACTGGGTCGAGCGCGCAGCCGGCGAGCGGGCGGGCGAGCACGACGAGATGATCGGCTACCACCTGGAGCGCGCCTACCGCTACGGATCCGAGCTCGGCACGCTCGACGAGCGCGGGCGCGAGCTGGGTGCCCGCGCCGCCCGGCGGCTCGGCTCGTCGGGCGGACGTGCGCTCGCCCGCGGCGACACCCGGGCCGCCGTCGGCCTGCTCGAGCGTGCCGTCCTGCTGCTCGACGGAGACGACCCGGCACGGCGCGAGCTCACGACCAAGCTCAGCATCGCGCTGGCGGAGACCGGCCAGCTCACGCGCGTCGACGCCCTCCTGCGGGAGCGCGTCGCGACGGCCGGATACCGGGGAGCGGTCGTCGTCGTCCACGATCAGGCCGGCAGGCAGCGCGTGGTGCACCTCCACCGGGAGCTCAGGATCGGCCGGCTCGCGGACAACGACCTCGCGCTGGTCTGGGACGCCGACGTCTCGCGCCGCCACGCCCGCATCACGCGCACGGCGAAGGGCTGGGTGCTCGCGGACGACGGCTCACGCAACGGCAGCTACGTGAACGGCGAGCGCATCACCGAGCAGAGCGCGCTGAACGACGGCGACGTCCTGCGCTTCGGCGACACGGTGATGCTGTTCCGCGCGCAGGCCGACGGGGCTGTGCCATCCCCCCGAGGAGCCGGGCAACCTTCCGCGGGCCGACCACGTCGGCGTGATGGCCGACCGCCATCACCCGAAGTCGAGCACGTAGACGTCTTGCGTCGGCTGGACGTGCCCGGCCGCGGCCGCGCCCCCGATCGCGTAGAGCGAACCCCGGAGCGTCGTCACCGCGGGCCCGTGTCGTCCCTTCGGCAGCGGGGGAAGCTGCGACCAGGCGTGACGGCGAACGTCGTAGCCCTGCACCGCGTTCGACGCGGTCGTGATGCCCTCGCCGCCGACAGCGATCACGCGACCGGCCACGAACGTCACGCCGACGCTGCCGACGACCTTCGGCATCGCGGGCAGCTTGCTCCAGCTGTCGCTCGCAGGGTCGTAGCGCTCCAGCGCGCCGACGTTCTTGGCCGCGGACAGCTGTCGCCCGCCGACGGCGTACAGGTAGCGGCCGTCCGAGGCGGCGCCGAGATGCTCCCGCGGCGTGGGCATCTCGGCCTCGTCGGTCCAGCGCGTTCCGTCGAAGACCTCGGTCTCCGGCACGAGCTTGCCGTCGGCCTGGCCGCCGACGACCACGATCCTGTGGCCGACCACGGCCGCTGCCGCCGCCCCGCGCGCATGCTTGAGCCGCGGCAGCTGCACCCACCTGTCGCCGCGCAGCGTGTAGACGCGATCGGACGCCACCGACGTCAGGGCGGCACCCGGCAGGAAGCCGCCGATCAGCACCGGCCGGCCCTTGTAGTTCACCGCGGTGGCGTGGTGCACCGGCTTCGGGAGCTTCGGTCCGGGAGTCCAGGTGTTGAGGACGCGGTCGAAGGCCGCGATCTGGGCCGTGGGCGCCTCGTCGGCCCCGATGCCGCCGAACAGCCAGATCCGCCCGCCGACCTCGGCCGAGGCGGCGTACTCGATTCTCGACGGAGCCGCCGAGACGCGGTGCCACGTGGCGTTCACGGTCACCGGCGCCGCGGCCGCCCGGCCGGACAGGTCGAGCACCTCGGACCGCGTGGTGGGGCCGACGTGCCCGGGCTCCGTCGCGCCCCCGACGGCGTAGAGCGAGTCGTTGATCACGGCCACCGCGACGCCGTGGCGCGCCACCGACAGCGGCGGCAGCTGCGACCACGTGCGCCGACCGATGTCGTAGCCCTGGACGTCGTCGGACGCCGACGTCGTTCCCTCGCCGCCGACCACGACGATGCGGCCGGCCGCGTAGGCGACGCCGACTCCGCCGGCCGGCTTCGGCATGGCCGCGAGCTCGGTCCAGCGCCCGCTCGCCGGGTCGTACCGCTCGAAGGCGCCGGAGTTCTTCGCGGCGGACAGCTCCCGCCCGCCGACGGCGTACAGGTAGCGGCCGTCCGAGGCGGCGCCGAGGTGCTCGCGCGGGGTCGGGATCCTTGCCGCGTCCGTCCAGCGCTTGCCGTCGAAGACCTCCGTCTGCGGCACGAGCTTGCCGTCGGCCTGCCCGCCGACGACGACGATCTTGTCGCCCACGACCGCGGCGCCGGCTGCGGCCCGCTTGTGGTGGAGCGAGGGCAGCTTCTGCCACGTGCCCTCACGCAGCGCGTACACGCCGTCCGACTGACCCGACGTCAGCTCGTCGCCGGGCACGAAGCCGCCGATGACGACGGCTTCGCCCTTGTACGTCACGGCCGTGAAGTGATGCAGCGGCAGCGGCAGGCCGGGTCCCGTCGACCAGCGGTTGGCGCCCGGGTCGTAGATCTTGGTCGTCGTGCTCGAGGAACCGCTGCCGATGCCGCCGAAGATCCAGAGCTTCCCGTCGACGGCCGTCGACGCCGCGTACTGGCGCCGGAAGGACAGGTCGGCGACGGGCTGCCAGTCGAGGTTCGCGGGGAGCCGAGTGGCGGCGACCACCGGTGGCTCCGAAGAGGGCTCGTCACCGCCGCCGCCGGTCAGCAGCACCGCCGCGACGGCGGCGAGCACGATCGCGCCGACCACGCCGAGCGCCAGCAGGATGCGCGGGGAGCGCCGCCCGGGCGGAGGACCGGGCTCGTCGGTCGACGACGCGGCTGGGGGCGGCGGGCTCGGCGGCGGCGCCGTCGCGAGCGTCGGAGGGGCCGCGGCCTCGGCCGGTGGCGGCGGCGACCCGTCCCGGGTCGGCTCGGCAGTGAAGATCTCGTGCTCGACGGGGTCGGCGCCGGAGGTGTGCGTGGCCTGGAGCGCGATGCGGGCGTCCTCGGCGCGTTGCTCGCTGACGGCCGCGTTCACCGCTGCGGCCAGCTCCGAGGCGCGGCCGTAGCGGTCGTCGGGGTCCTTCGCGGTCGCACGCGCGACGACGTCGTCGAACGCCTCGACGAGCTCCGGGCGCTTGAGGCGCGGCGCCGGACAGGGGTCCTGGACATGCGCCCACAGCTTCGCCATGTCGTTGTCCTTGGGGTACGCGACCTCGCCGGCGAGCATCTCGTACAGCACGCAGCCCAGGGAGTAGACATCGGCGCGGCCGTCGACCGGTGCGGCCTTGATCTGCTCGGGCGCGACGTAGTCCGGCGTGCCGACCCATGCGCCGGTGCGCGTCAGGCTGCCGACCGACCCGAGCCGCTTGGTCAACCCGAAGTCGGCGAGGTAGACCTGCTCGTGGTCGCCCTTGCCGGTGATCAGGATGTTCGCCGGCTTCACGTCGCGATGCACGAGGCCGCCCTCATGGGCGGCGTCGAGGGCCGAGGCCACGGCCGCGATGATGCGCTGCACGCGATCGAGGGCGAGTTCGCCCTGGTCGATCAACTGGCGCAGGTTCGTCCCCGGGACGAAGCGCATCGCGAGATAGAGGACGCCGCGATACTGGCCGGCCTGGTGGATCGGCACGATGTTGGGGTGCTCGAGCGATGCCGCGAGCCGCGCCTCCGCCTTGAAGCGCCGCACCGCATCGGCGTCCTGCGTGTGCTCGGGCGCGATGATCTTGAGCGCGACCGTCCGGTTGAGCTCTTCGTCGGTCGCGCGATAGACCACGCCCATCCCGCCACGCTCGAGGAGGCCCTCGATGCGATAGCCGGCGAAGAGCGTGCCCGGCTCGAGTCTGGTCAAGCGCTCATCGGCCTGTTCCATGACGCGACCCCGGCGCGTTCCATGGACCCCATTTGACGCCATGCTACGGACACGGGACCAGCGCAACAAGGCGGGTAACCGCCCCATCGGACCCGCAACGCTTCGCGTTCGGAGTCACGCCTTCCCCCGGCGCGCGAGCGCCTGCTCCAGCCGATCGAGGCGCGCGTCCAGGTCGTCGAATCGTGCCTGGAGCCGATCCTCGGCCGTCCGCTCCTGCTGCTCGTCGGCCCGGTCGTGGTCGCGCGCGGCCCGGGCCACGAACGTCGACGTGATCGCCGCGACGACGATGGCCACGAAGGCGATTCCCCACAGCATCACGACCACCGCGACGATCCGGCCGGACGTGCGCTCCGGCGTCACGTCGCCGTACCCGACGGTCGTGACCGTCTGCATCGCCCACCAGAGACCGGCCCAGACACTCGGGTACTCGCTGCGATCGAGGAGCCGCATCAGCACGCCACCCGCGACGACGACGAGGGTCGTCGACACGGCGATGACACCGGCGGCATTTCGCACCGACCCCGGCTCGCTCAGGAAGCGGGACATCCGCCGTTCGATCAGCTTGAGGCGCGCCATGACGCGACCGTAGGCCCGCGCGATAGAGCGGCGAATCACCCCGCTGGGATGAATGTTCCTCTCGCGCTGCCGGCGAATCTCACCCGCGACGGGTGATGCGCTCGCGCGCCGCAGCCGGTTGGATGTGCACCGGTTCGAATGGACGACTACAACCGTCACCTGCGCCGGCTGCGGCACGAGCCCTGATGCCGATCGTGCCCGAGCGCAACACGCTGCCGCCCGCCCCGGCGTGGCTGAGGACGCTGGGCTTCACGTCGTGGCTGATCGTCGGCTTCGGGCTCGTGATCGTGGGCGTGATCTGGCTCCTCGGCCAGACGTCGACGATCGTCATGCCGGTGATCCTGGCGGCGGTGCTCGGCGCGGTCGCCGGCCCCGCCGTGGGCTGGCTGGAGCGCCACCGGGTTCCGCGGATCGGCGGCGCCATCCTCGTCCTGCTCGGCCTCGTCGCGATCGCCGTCCTCATCTTCCTGCTCGTCTTCGGCGGCATCTCCGATCAGTCGGCGTCCATCTCGGCGAAGCTCAACCAGGCGCTGGACAAGATCCAGGGGTGGCTCGCGGACGTCGGGGTGGATCACACGCAGGCGGCCAAGACGGACGTGCAGCAGGCCGCGCCCGACATCGGGGGCACGCTGCTGACCGGGGTTTCGAAGGGCATCAGCGGGCTCTCCTCGCTGGTCTTCTTCGTCGCCTTCGCGATCCTCAGCACGCTGTTCGTGCTCAAGGACGGCCCGGTGATGCACCGCTTCATCGACCGCCACCTCGGCGTGCCGCAGCCGGTCGCCCACGTCGTCACGACGAACATCGCGAAGTCGCTGCGCAGCTACTTCCTCGGCGTGACGATCATCGCCGCCTTCAACGCCGTCCTGATCGGGGTCGCGGCGCTGGTCGTCGGCGTACCGCTCGTCGGGACGATCGCGGTCGTCACGTTCGCGGGCGCGTACATCCCGTACGTCGGCGCCTGGACCGCGGGCGCGTTCGCCGTGCTGATCGCGCTCGGCACGAAGGGCGCGGACGCCGCGGCCGTCATGGCGGTCGTCGCGCTGCTCGCCAACGGGGCGCTGCAGCAGATGATCCAGCCGTTCGTGATGGGCGCGACGCTGAGCCTCAACCCGCTCGTGGTCCTCATCGTGACGATCGGCGGCGGCGCGCTGTTCGGGATGGTCGGGCTGACGCTCGCCGCGCCGCTCACCTCCGCCGCCGTGCACATCTCCGACGAGCTGCGGGGGCGCGCCGGCGGTGAGGCGGAGGAGGCGCCGGTGCCCGACATGCCGCCGGACGCGGAACCGGCCGGACGGGCCTGACCCGGCTATCCGACCGAGGGCTCGGCCACCGCCGGCTCCGTGGCGGGCGCAGAGGGCTCGAGCGACGCCCGGTTGGCGCCGTCCTGCAGCGCCTTGCGCCAGCCGGTGAGGACGCCGTGCACGCTCGCGGCGCCGAGGATCGGTTCCGCGGGGACCTCGAGGTGCGACGGGTGGAGGATGAACGGGCGGGTCTGGAGGCCGCCGATGCCGCCGTGGAAGCAGATCAGCTCCTCGAAGGCGCAGCCCTCCTCGAGCTCGGGGTCGTAGAAGCTGCCGACCATGATGTCGGCGACGTGCGCGAAGCCGTCCGTGCGCAGCAGGTGCGCCGGCGCGGTGGGCGAGAACGGCGCGAGCGGGTCGTCGCCTTCGATGCGGCCGTCGGCGAGGTAGTGGGCGCCGTGGGCGCCGAGCGCGACCGGGCCGTGCTCGGAGGAGCGCACGAGCAGCCAGCCGATGTGGGGGTGCGCGCGCAGGGCGGGGAGGAGCTTGGGGTGGCGTTCGTCGAGCTCCTCGAGGGTGAGCCGGCGGCGCTCCTCCATGAGGTACACCAGCCCGAGGTTGCCCGAGCCGAGCACGACGACGTCGCGGTCGGAGACGTCGTTCTTGGCCGGCTTGGCCTGCTTGCCGGTGGCCTCCCCGACGGCGAGGCCGACCATCGAGCTCTGCTCGTCCCCGCCGGCGACACCCGACACGTCGCCTCGGGAGAGGGAGCGCTCGACGAGCTCGTCGAGGCCGTAGCCGTTGCGCTGCTTGAAGGTCGCGCCCTGGGTCTGCCCGTGGTCGGAGAGGACCACGATCTCGTACGGCCGGGGCGCGTAGCGGCGGGCGCGGTCGATCTGCTCGAAGTGGTCGTCGAGCTTGCGCAGCGCCTCCAGCGTGTCCGCGCGCTCGAGGCCGGAGTGGTGGGCGACCTCGTCGTAGCTGGAGAACGTCGCGTACACGGCGGGCCGGCCGCGCATCATGTCGGTGAGGACGCCCGACGTGATGAGGTCGCGGACGAAGACGCACAGCGCCGCCCGCATCAGCGGGTAGATGCCGCCGCGGTGCCCGCGCGGGCGCACGTCGCGCCGCGAGGCCCGCAGGGCCGCCGTCCACTCGAGGATGACCTCCCACAGGAACAGGACGAACGTGCGCGTCACGTTGTCGCCGTTGGCGAGGAACGCGCGGTAGCCCGGGTTGGCCTTCTTCTCCGCCTCCATCCGGCTGACGGTGAGGATCACGTCGTCGGCCTCCCCGGAGAGCAGGTTCCCGCGGCTCGCGCCGCCGTCGACGAGCAGGCCGACGCCGGTCGCAAGGCGCCGCTCGATCTCGGCGCAGTCCGGCGGCGCCGAGCAGGTCATCATCGTCGCGGTCTCCTTCTCCACCCAGCGGAACGCCGCGATGTCCTCGTTGGAGCCGAGCAGGATCCCGGCCTGGCTGGCGCCGGTCTGCGAGGAGAGATCGGTCTCCCACTCGGCCAGGCGGTGCGTGCCCTCGGCCAGCCAGCGGGCCATGTTCGGGGCGTTGCCGTCGCGCATCGCGCGGCGCAGCACCGGGAGCGCCAGCCCGTCGATCTCGAGGAAGACGATCCCCGGCACGTCGGTGCTCGCGATGATGCCCTGCCGGCGCGCGATGCGTTGCGCGAGGCGCACGGAATACGTGTCGTCGGAGCCGAGGAAGACGTCGAGCACGACGCTCACCGCGGCGACGACGAGCGCCGCGAGCAGCGCCCAGCCGAAGCCGTCGACCCGCAGGATCCCGTCGGTCAGGGCGTCGGTCAACAGCAGGATGCCGGCGTCCGCCGCCAGCACGAGCAGGAATCCGACGAGGAGCGTGGCGGGCAACCGCAGCGCCGCGAGCACGGGCGGGATGACCGCGTTCAGCGCGGCCGCGATGAGGGCGACGAGCAGCGCGGCCGAGAAGCTGTCGATCGTGACGCCGGGCAGCAACCCGGCGGCGACCATCAGGGCAACGGCCGTCACGAGCCACGAGACGACGAGCGGGAACACCCGCCAGCGCGGGCGCTCGGGGCGCCAGGCGGTGGACTGGCCGTAGTCCGGCCCGGGCTCGCTGGGCATCGGGCCCTCCTCGTCGGTGGCACGCTGGCGGTCGCTCGTCATGGCACGCTGACCGTATTGCCGCCGGCCGGCCCGCCGCATCACCCGCCGCGGGTGAAACTGCGGTCGCGGTTCATCCCGTCCGGGTGATGCGCGCCGGATGACAGGCGGCCTACGGTCGTCGGGACCGCATCGCGCCCAAGGAGGCCTGCATGTCCGACAGACCCGTGTTTCTCTACGCCGCCATCTACGACGAGATCGCGGACGCCGAGGCCGACTACGAGGCCGTGTTCGACCTCCATGCCGCCGGCGTGATCGGCACCTTCGACTCGGCGGTGATCCGCAAGGAGGACGACGGCAAGGTCCGCGTGACGAAGACCGAGAAGCCGACGCAGCACGGCGCCTGGACCGGTGCCGGGGTCGGCGCCCTGGTCGGGCTCGTGTTCCCGCCCGCGCTCATCGGCAGCGCGATCGTCGGGGCCGGCGCCGGCGGACTGGTCGGGCACCTGAGGAAGGGCATCTCGCGTGGCGATCTCAAGGACCTCGGCGACGAGCTCGAGGCCGGGACCGCCGCGGTGATCGTCCTCGGGGAGTCGAAGCTCGAGGAGGCACTCGAGAAGGCGCTCGCGCGGGCCAACAAGATCATCGAGAAGCAGGTCGACGCCGACGCCGACGAGCTGAAGAAGGAAATCGACGCGGCGGCGAAGGCGCCCGCCTAGCCAGGCCGGGCGAGTGCTCTGACACCCACAACACACCAACGAGAGGGAGGTTCGAAATGCGCGGTGCAGGTCGAGCCATGTTCGCGGCGATCCTGCTGGTTATCGCCGGTACGCTCAACATCGTCTACGGGATCGGCGCGCTGGACAGCGCCAACATCTTCGTCAACGACAAGCGGTACATCTTCAGCGACCTCAACACGATGGGCTGGGTGCTCATCGTCCTGGGGATCATCCAGCTCTCCGGCGGCTTCTCGCTGCTGGCCGGCAACACGTACGGCCGGGTCATCGGGCTCGTCGGCGGCACCCTGGGGGCGATCGGGGCGCTGTTCTCGATCGGCGGCGCCAACCCCTGGTGGTCGCTGGCGATCTTCTTCCTGTGCATCTGGATCGTGTACGGCATCGCGGTGCTCGGGGACGACGAATACGGGCCCGCCACCTGACGGCGGGCCGCACGGCCTTCGTGCGGCGCCGAGCGAGCCATGGCAGGCGACGAACCCATCGAGCAGGAGCATCAGCGTCGCGCGCAACGCGAGCGCGTTGCGCGCACGCTGACGTTCTGGCTCCGGCCGGAGTTCGTCCTTCGCGTCGTCAGCCGCTTTCAGAAGGTGGCGGGGTTCGACCGCGCCATCGCGCTGGCCTCCGGCGCACTCACCGCCACCATCCCGCTGGCGATCCTCGCCAGCACGGTGGCGTCGGAGCTCGGAGGCAAGGGCACCGCCGAGCGCATCATCGACCGCTACGGACTGACCGGCGGGGGCGCGGAGGCCGTCAGGGACGTCTTCGCGCCGCCGACGGGCACGAGCACGAGCATCGGCATCCTCGGGTTCCTCTTCCTCCTGATCGCGGTCCTGAGCTTCAGCCGGGCCGCGCAACGACTGTTCGAGCAGGCCTGGGAGCTCGAGGCCCTGAGCGTCCGCAACACGTTCAACGGGCTGCTCTGGATCGGCGGGCTCGCGCTGTACCTCACCCTCAGCGGCAGCTTGCACGCGGTGCTGGGGCGCAGCCGCCTCGAACTCTCCGCGGCGCTGCTCTGCGCGCCGGTGACCGTCCTGTTCCTCCTCTGGACCGGCCGGGTCCTCACCGCGAAACGGCTCGCGCGCGAGGACCTCATCCCGTTCGCGGTCGTCGGAGCGGCGCTGCTCGCGGTGTACTCGGTCGGCGCCACCGTCTACGTCCCGCACCTGTTCGACACGTATGCGACGCGCTACGGCGTCATCGGCGCGGTCTTCGCGATGATCTCGACGTTCTTCATCATCATGGCCATCCTCGTGGTCTCGGCAGCGGCCGGCCGGGAGGTCCATGACGAGCTCGACCGGATCGCGCGGGGCGAACGGCCCGCCGAGGACGAGGTCCAGCGCCAGTGGGAAGAGGTCACCACCCAGGCGCGGTCGCGCTGGGACGGGCTCCGCGCGCAGATCCAGGAGCGCCGCCGGGCACGCCACGAACCCTGACGCGGCCGTCGCGAGCGGTCAGGGCTGCTCGGCGTTGACGTCGCGCGCGATCTGGACGACGTGCGTGCGGTCGTAGAAGTCGACCGCGATCAGGTTCGGGAGCATCGATCGCTCCCGCTCGCAGCGGCCGATCATGCGGCGCAGGAAGCCGCCCCCGATGCGCTGGTTGCGGGTGACGGACGGCGGGAACGGCGGGATCCAGTGGTTGAGCATGAGCAGTGGGCTGTCGGCGCGTCCGCGGGCGCGCGCGCAGCTCAGCTGCGCCGGGCGCGTCGCGCCGAGGGGCGTGTCCTGCACCAGGCGGAAGCCGTCGAGGTACCACGGCCGCCGGCCGCCGTCCTGCTCGGCGAGGACGACGAGGCGCGTGTCGGCCGCGACGAGCTCACCGAGGGTCGGCAGCGGCGCGGCAGGGCGGAAGGTCGCCGCGTGCGTCAGCAGGTCCGCGTCGCGGAGCGCCTTCTCCATCGTCGCGACGGGGACGTAGGGCTCGACGAAGAGGAGCACGACCTCGCGCGGGTTGGCGGCCAGGAACCGGCGGAGGATCCCGAGCTGCTCGTCCAGCGGCTCGGCCCCGAGCTCGCACAGCGTGTGGCAGAGGTACGGGCGGCGCCGTCCGACCGGCTTGCCGACGCCCGCGCGGCCGACGAGGCGGTCGGCCGCGCGCAGCGCCGCCGGGCTGAGCTCCTGCGCCACCTTGTTGCGATCCGAGCCCTCGGCCGCGAGATCCGTGCGGATGCGCCCGGTCCGGGGGTCGGGCGCGCCGAGGTGGACGTCGACGAGCAGCGCGCGGATCCCGTCGCGCAGCTGGCGGGCGATCCCGAAGCGCTGGCTGGCGAACAGCCACCCGGGCTCGTCCGCGGCGGCGTAGGAGTTGTGCGTGGCGGCGAACACGACCTGGTCCAGGCGGCGCTCGCACATCGCGCGCAGACCGTTGCATCCGCCCTGCTCGCCGACGACGGGGACCGCCGCCGCGTGCGGGCCGGGGAGGACGAGCGCCATCGCGACACCGGTCAAGGCGACGACGAGCACGACGGCGAGCGCGGGCGCCCACGGCCGCGGGCGCGGGCGGCGCGCGGGGGCGGGGGCTTCGCCGCCCGGCGGCCGGACGGCCGGGAGCTGCGCGAGGCCGACGACGACGAGCAGCACGCCGCCCACGACCACGGCGATGCGACCCAGGAGCGCCGGCTCGACGACGAGCGCCGCGCCGACGGCGACGAGCGCCGCGCCGCGGGCGCCCCGGCCGACGGGCCCGGTGGAGGTCGCGGCGCGCTGCACCCGGCGCCACCCCGCCCGTGGGTCCACGGCGGGCAGCGTGACCGACGCGATGGCCGCCACGAGCGCGCCGCCGAGCGCCGCTGCCAGCGCCGCGCCGCGCAGGTCTCCGAACAGCGCGCCCCAGACCGCACTGATGGCGTCGCGCTCGGCGTCCTCGTCGAGGTTCGCGGCGTGCGCGGCGTGCGTCGCGACGAAGTCGCCGAGGCCGGCCACGATCGCGGCCACGAGCAGGCCGCCACCGGCGATCGCGAGCCCGACGTGGATGAGCGCGGCGCGCACGCCGCCGGCCAGCACCGCGCAGCCGAGCGCCGCGAGCACCCCGGCGACGAGCAGCGGCCAGCGCCAGCCCGCGAACGAGACGAGCAGATGGGCGGCGGTCAGCTCGAAGCCCTTCGGGTCGAGCCGCAGGACCGGGATGCGGAGATCGGCGGGGATGCGACGGGCGACGCTCGGAGCGAACCGCCGCAGCCCCTCGAACAGCGTGCCCTCGCCGAGCGGCAGCTGCAGGCTGAACGTCGTGTCGCCCCGGACCAGCGCGCGGTGGCGCGATGCGAGCGCACGGTGCACCGTGCGGCGGAACACCGCCGCGTCGGCCGCCACCGCCACGAGCGGCACGATCAGCGGGCGGACGATGAGCGCGTTGGGCACGGCGCTGCTCGTCAACCCGGTGACGAGCTGATCGGCGACGACGCCGCGGACGTTCTCGTCGTCGAGCGAGGAGGTCACCCTCGTCGCGAACTCCTGATCGTCGACGAGCGCGGCGTCCGCGTACCACGCGATCGCCGCGCCGGCGAGGAGGACCGCGGCCAGGACGACCATCGTGAGCGCGGCCGCCCGGCGCATGGCCGGACCCTAGACCCTGCGGCGGCGCCGCGGGCCGGGCGGTCGACACCCTGGACCACGGCGACCGAAGGGGTCGGCGGCCCCGGCGCGCGCCGCGCCGGGGCCGCCGCTTCCCACCCCCGGCCGGTCAGACGATGCGGACGACGGCCCGTCGCGGCGCGCCGACGCCCCCGCGCGGCCGCTGCAGCCGGACCTCGACGACGACCGTGCCCCGACGGAGCCGCCGGCGCAGCGCCTTGGCGCGCAGGGCCACCCGGTTGACCCCGCGCCGCACCGGCACGACCAGGGTGCCCAGGACCGTCAGGCGGCCGGCGCCGCGGTGGGTCAGGACCCGGATGCGCGCGGTCGTGATCCCGGCGGGCACCGCGAAGCGCACGAGCAGGCCGGCCTGCGCGGCGGTCGCGGCCGGGATGGTCGCGGGCGCCGCGAGCCCGGTGACGACCGGCGCGGCGAGCGCCGTCACGGGAGCAGGCGCCCCCGTGCCGGCGGCCGCGACGGGCGTCCCCGCCCCGGCCGCGGCGACGGGCGCAGGCGGCGCGGCCACCGGCGCGGCGGCCGGGGCCGAGCCGCTGCTCGGGTCGGTCGGGGCCGGGGCGGGGTCGGGCAGCGGCGGGAGGTCGGAGACCGGCGCGCCCCACGGCGTCGGCTCCAGCGGCCCCACGCCGCTGTCGGTCTGCGCGCCCTCGCCGTAGCGCAGGAACGGCAGGTGCCAGAGGTCGAACGGCGCGATCGCGTCGCCCGGCATCACGTTCTCGGGGAAGATGAACTCGAACGTGGGCGCGGCGTACTGGCCCGCGACGAGCCCGTTGGCCACCTTCGGCGCCTTCGCCAGGCACGCGTCGAGCGCGGACTGGTCGAGCTGCTGGGCCGGCGTGCAGAGCGACCGCGCGACGACGCGGATCATGCGCGTCGGCTGGCCGAGCAGGCCGATCGGCGCCTTCGTCGCCCGCAGGCGGGCGCGCTGCGGCTGGGCGCCCGTGAACTGGGTCGTGATGCCGCCGGTCGGGGTGCCGGTCTGGTTCTCGCCCGTCATCTCCCAGGGCGTGATCCAGCGGTTCTTGACGGCGCCGGTGCGCGGGTCGACGTCCATGAGGTAGATGTCGACCGGCGTTCTGACGTCGGTCGTCTCGGACTCGAGGAAGATCCGGTCCTGGGCCTCCTGGGCGACGCCGCTGACGGCCGTCGCGTTCGGGTCGGCGGTCCCGATACCGAACTCGCCGATGGCGAGGTAGCTCGGCTGCGTCCCGGGCTGGGTGAAGATCCCGACGTTCGCCTCGACCGTGTGGGCGGAGAGGTAGTCGCCGTCGGTGTCGTGCACGAGCGTGCCCGAGACGGTCAGCTGGTCGCCGACCTCGAACGGCGCCTGCTGGCGCGGGTCGGGGTCACCGGCGCCGCGGTCCGCGACGGACGGCATGACGAACTTCAGGCAGAACTCCTCGCCGGCCGCGGGCTGCGTCAGCTCGCCGCTGCCGGGCAGCGGGACGACGCCCGCGTCGGTGAAGTTGCGGCAGTGCCGCGCGGCGCCTGTCGGCCGGGGCCGGTTGACCTGCGAGCAGAGCGGGTCGTCGTCCGTGGCCGGGTCGGTCCGCGGGACGCACATCGGGTACCCGGTGCCGGCGTGGACGGTCGGGTTCTGGTCGTCGACGCTGAGGCGCGCGTCCGGGCTCTGCGCGCGGCCGAAGCGGCCGTTCGGGTCGTTGATCCGGACGACCGCCGGGTGCGCCGGATCGCCCGTGTCCAGGTGGATGTCGCCGGTGTCGTAGTCGATCCGGCTGATCGTCCCGCTTGCCACGTTGGCCGACTGCTGCGAGGCGAACATCAGGCCCGCGATGTGCTTGCCGGCGACGATGTTGCCGACGGCGCGGATCTCGAAGGAGGGGAACGGGGTGCCGTCGAGCGCGAGCGACGGGCCGCCGTGGACCATGTCGGCCCACGTCATCGTGTTGGCCGGCAGCTGCACGACCATGTTGCAGGGCACGACGATCGTCGTGTTGTTGATCGTCACGGTGCCGCCGCGGCGGTTGGCCTGGGCCACGTCCGGGCACGCGCTGTTGTCGTCGCTGACCGTCGCGTGCTGGATGAAGCCGGTCTCGTCGAAGCCGTGGATGTCGGCCGGCGCCACGCTGAAGAGCGGGTCGGTGAGCGTCGGCGTCGTGAACGGCGAGACGACGCCCGTCGGCGGCTTCGCCGTCCCGCCGCCGCCCTTGCCGAAGGCGACGGCCGCGCCGGTGATGAGCATGGCCAGCCCGATGAGCGTCGCTCCCAGCAGCCGGAACCATCCGTGTTTCCTGCCCGTCCTGTTGTGCATGTGTTCGGAACCCCCGATCCGAGTCGATGTCGGGGCAGCGTGCGGCCCGCGCGGCGACGTCAGAAGGCGGCAACCCACCCGCTGTCATGCGCGACTCGGCAAGCGGGACCGATTGGTCGGTCCGTCAGGAGCCGTATCCGCCCGTGGCTGCGGGCGGCGCGCGGCGCGCGGACCTGCACGTTCACGCACACCGGGTTCCGGCGCGTTCGCCCGCGGATGACGAAGATGACGGACCTGTAACGGGCATCGCGGTCGCGCGCGAGCGTAGCCTCCGCGTCATGCCCGAGCGCTTGCGGGCGGCGACGACGTTCCGTGGGCGGCTCCTGGCCGCGTCGACGCTGGCGCTCGGCCTCGGCCTCGCCGCGCTCCTGATCGCCGGCAACCTCGTCCTCGGAGCGCGGGTCAGTGCCGACCAGCAGCGGATCCTGCGCGCTCGCGCGCAGACCGCGCTCGCGGCGGTCGACATGCGCGACGGCCACGTCGTGGTCCGCGACAGCCCCGGGAGCGGGCTGGTCGACGGCGAGGCGTGGGTCCTGGACGGTCCGCGGCTCGTCTCCCGACCCGCGCACGAGGACGCGGCGGTCGACCGGGCCGCGGTCGCCCTCGGCCGAGCGGGCCGATCGGCGACCGCCGAGGCCGGCGACGACATCGGCCTGCGGGCCGAGCCCGTCGTCGATCGCGGGCGGCGGATCGGCGCCGTCGTGGTGTCGATGTCGGCCGAGCCGGTCGAGCGCGTGCGCCGCGAGGTCCTGCTCGGCTCGGTCGTCCTCGCCGGCCTGCTGCTGGTCGCCGGCTGGTACGCGATCCGCACCGCCGTCGACGGGGCGTTGCGGCCGGTCGCGGCGATGACCCACGACGCCGGGGCGTGGAGCGCGAACGATCTCGACCGCCGCTTCGACCTCGGCCCGCCGCGCGACGAGCTGACCGCCCTCGCGGCGACCCTCGACGGCCTGCTGGCTCGTATCGCCGCCTCGCGCCGTCACGAGCAGCGCTTCGCCGCCGAGGTCGCGCACGAGCTGCGCACCCCGATCGCGCGGATGCGCGCGCGAGCCGAGCTCGCGTTGCACGCGGGCCGCGGGGCCGATGCCGAGCGGGAGCGGGCCCTCGAGTCCGTCGTGACCGACGTCGACCGTCTCACCGCGGCGATCGACGCGCTCCTCGCCGTCGCACGCGGCGAGGGCGGGGCGGGCAACGGGTCGGTCGACGTCGAGGCGCTCGCGCGCGAGCTCGCCGATGTCGCGGTCGTCGCGCCCGACGGGCTTCCGCCCGCCGAGGGTGACGCCGAGATCGTGCGGCGGGCGCTCGCGCCGCTCGTCGAGAACGCTCGCCGGCACGCCCGGGCGCGAGTCGAGCTCGTGCTGAGCGCGTCCGCCGGACGCGTGCGGGTGGCGGTGCGTGACGACGGGCCGGGCATCCCGCCCGAGCTCGGCGAGCAGGCGTTCGAGCCCGGCGTCCGCGGCCCCGGCGCGGCCGACGGTGGCGCCGGTCTCGGCCTGCCGCTGGCGCGGCGCCTGGCGCGGTCCTGCGGCGGCGACGTGACGCTCGGAGAGGACGGCGGGGTTGTGCTCGAGCTGCCCGCGATCGCCCCGCTCACTCGAGGCGATAGCCCACGCCGCGGGTCGTGACGATCGTCGAGCCGCCTGAGACCTGGTCGAGCTTCGCGCGCAGGCGGGCGATGTACTGGTCGAGCGAGTTGTCCGACACGGTGGCGTCAGCGGGCCACGCGGCGCCGACGAGGTCGGCCCGCCGGATGATGACCCCGCGCCGCTCGAGCAGCGCCGCGAGCACGCGGAACTCGGTGGGGGTGAGCGCGACGGCGCCACGCTCGCCCTGGACGGCGCGCATCACCGGGTCCAGCCGCAGCGAGCCGGACGGGATCGGCGTGGCCGCCCGGCGACGGTGCAACAGTGCGCGCACACGCGCACGGGCTTCGTCGAGATCCACGGGCGTCGCCAGGACGTCGTCCTGGCCGCGGTCGCCGAGGACCGGCGCGGCGGGTGCGTCGCACCGCCGCAGGAACAGCGCGGGCGCGGTGACGCCGCGGGCGAGAAGCGCCTGACGCAGGTCATGGCCGTCGGCGTCGGGGAGGTCGTCGCCGATGACCAGGCCGTCGGGCGGCGCGTCGACACGCGCGAGTGCGGTGACGGCATCGCCGGCGGCCTGGACGGCGTAGCCGTCGTCCTGGAGCGCGTCCGTGAGACGGGCGCGAAGGGCGTCGTCGGCGATGACGACGAGCAGGCGATCGGCGAGCACGGCAGGGACAGGATCGGCGGCGCAACCTGAACGCCGCCTGAACGGCATGGCACCGCGGGTGGCGTGGCGCGAACGGTCGCGCGTTCAGGCCAACGCGGGGTGGCGCGCGCCGGCGTCCGCAGCCGGGCTGAGGTCCGAGCGCTCGGCCGGCAGCGCCGCGCCGAGGGTCATCGTGAATGTTGCTCCGGCCCCGGGCGTGCTCGTGACCGCGGCGCGTCCGCCGTGGGCCTCGGCGATCGAACGCACGATCGCGAGGCCGAGCCCGGTCCCCGGGCGACCCTCGGCGCCGCGGCCGCGGGCGAAGCGCTCGAAGATCCGGTCGAGGTCGTCGGGCGCGACGCCCGTGCCCGTGTCGGCGACGGCCAGGACGGCGCGACCGTCGCGGGCGCGGGCGGTGATCGTGACGCGGTCGTCCGGCCCCGTTGCGTTCAGCGCGTTCTCGACGAGGGCGTCGAGCGCGTGGCGCAGCCGTTGCTCATCGGCGAGCACGGCCACCGGCGCGGGCACGTTCACCGCGATCGTACGGCCGCTCGTCGCGCTCCAGCGGCGCGCGGCCTCGCGTGCCAGGCGGTCGAGCGCGACCGGCGCGAGCAGCAGGGCCTCGGTGTGGCCGGCGGCGCCGAGCATCAGGAGCTGGTCGGAGATGCGCGCGAGGCGCCGCAGCTCGTCGAGCAGGACGGTCGCGTCATCGTGGCTCTGTGTCCCCGCTTCGAGCCCATCGCGCACGAACTCGGCGTGGCCCTGGGCGACCGTGAGGGGGGTGCGCAGCGAGTGGGCGGCGTCGCGCATGAAGCCGCGCTCGCGCTCGGCGGCCCGGCGCTGCTCGTCGACCGCCTCCTGGCGCCGGCGGACGTGCCAGACCATGCCGAGGAACACACACGTCATCAGCGGGATCTCCGACAGCTCGGAGCGCTCGACCGGCGTGCGCAGCATCGCGATGGTCGTGACCGCGACGACGGCGAGCAGCACGCCCGCCGTCTGATGGTTCGTCCACCGCCGGAAGCCGTACAGGAACGTGATCGTGATCCAGATCCAGTGGAACGGGACCGTCTGCCATCGCGGGAAGAGCAGCATCGCGACCGCGCAGGCGACGCAGAACGCGCCCCACGCGAACTCACCGCGACGCTCAGCTGTCGACCACATAACCGAGGTTGCGGACGGTCCGGATCGCGCCGGCGCCGAGCTTGTCGCGTAAGCGATGGACGCAGACGTCGACGACGTTGGTCTGCGGGTCGAAGTCCATCTGCCAGACGTCGGCCAGCAGCTCCTCGCGCGTGCACGGCCGGCCGGCGCGGGCCATCAGGTGGCGGAGCACGCCGAACTCGCGCTCGGAGAGCTCGACCGCGGATCCGCCGCGGCCGAGGTCGACGCGACGCCGGACGAGATCGAGCGTGAGGCCCCCGGCGCGCAGATGGCGCTCGGCCTCCGCGGCCGCCGGCGCGCTGCGGCGCAGGTGGGCGCCGACCCGCGCGACGAGCTCGGCGAGCTCGAACGGCTTGGCGACGAAGTCGGCCGCGCCGAGCTCGAGGCAGCGGACCTTGACGTCGACGTCGGCGGCGGCCGAGAGCACGAGGACGCGCTGCTCGGGCCGTTGGCGCATGACCTGGCGGAGGATCACGAGCCCGTTGACGTCGCGCATCCGCAGGTCGAGCACGATCAGCTCGTGCCCGCCGTCGAGCGCGGCGTCGAGTCCGCGCTCGCCACCGAGGGCCACGTCGACCGCGAAGCCCTTCGCGCGCAGCGCGCGCCCGACGAAGCTCGCGACGTTCGGCTCGTCATCGATGACGAGCACGCGGCCGGACGGGGCGGACGTCATGGCGGGCGTCTCGGCGAGAGCGGACACACGACCGAGTAAGACGGCTCGCGCGCGGCCCGTCAACGGAGAAATCCGCACGTCCCGTTTCATGTTCAGGCACCGTCGCGGCGGCGGAGCGATGAAGGCGGGATGACGAGCACGTGACATCGTCGTCACGCGGTTGGGTGGTCGGCCGTCGGCGCGAGATGATCGGTCGAATCACGGCGCCCAGTCCCCCCGGGCGCCGAGACCTCCCAGAGCACGCGGCGGGCCGGCGGGACGCCGGCCCGCCGTCGTTATGCGTGCGCCGCTGACGGTGCCGGCCCGCCGGCCGGGGTCAGGCCGCCACGTCGGCCTCGCGGCGACGGTCGGCGGGCGCGTCGGCGCCGTGACGGAAGCGGCGCTCGTCTTCGGCGGGGGCCGAGCCCACGGCGGTCGGGCGACCGGGACGGAGCGCCGGCGAGGGCGGCCGCGACGAACCCGGCCTCGAGCACGAGCGCGACGATGCCCGAGAGCTCCCACTCGGACTCGTGGAAGCCCGGGAGGCCGGTGGTGCGCGAGAGCACGAAGCCGATGCCCATCCCCGCCATGGTGAGGGCGCCGAGGAACCAGGACGGGACGTTGTCCGCGCGCCAGAGCGCGACGGCGAGCGCGCAGAGCAGCAGCCCGCCGGCGATGAACAGGACCCCGATGTAGGCCTCCTCGGAGAGGTACTCGGGGCTGAGGACGAGGTGGATGACGCCGACGGCGGCGAGCGCCGCGGCGGAGATCTTGCGGGTGGTGGAGGTCATGGGGTCATCGTTCCCGGCGGCCGTCCAAGGCCGGGGCCGCAAACCTCCAAGATTCGGCAAACCCAGGGAACTCTCAGGATCCCGGGCGGGCCGCCGCTCGTACCCTCAGGTGCCGTGGCGCGCCTGTTGGTGGTCGAGGACGACGACGCGATCAGCGAGCCGCTGGTCCGCGCGCTCGCGCGTGAGGAGCACGAGGTCGAGCACGTCGCCCGCGGCGACGCGGCGCTCGAGCGCCTGGCGGACGGCACGACCGACCTCGTCGTCCTCGACATCGGTCTGCCCGACCTCGACGGCGTCGAGGTCTGTCGGCGGGCACGGGCCGACCATCCCGATCTCGCGATCCTCATCCTCACCGCCCGAAGCGCGGAGCTCGACGAGGTCCTGGGCCTCGATGCGGGCGCCGACGACTACCTCACGAAGCCGTTCTCGCTCTCGGTGCTCACGGCGCGCGTGCGCGCCCTCCTGCGCCGGCGCGAGCGAGACGGCAACGGGGAACGGACGGTGGCCGACGTCCGGGTCGACCCGGCGGCGCGGCGGGCGTGGCGCGGCGACCGAGAGCTCGAGCTCTCGCCGAAGGAGTTCGATCTCCTGGCGCTCCTCGTCGCGCGCGCCGGCGAGGCCGTGCCGCGCGACGAGATCATGACGACGGTCTGGGATGAGAACTGGTGGGGGTCGACGAAGACGCTCGACACCCACGTCGGCTGGCTGCGGCGCAAGCTCGGCGACCCGCCGCTGGTGACGACCGTGCGCGGCGTCGGCTTCCGCTTCGAGCGCGAGTGACGCGTGCGGCGCCGCCTGCTGATCTCGACCGGTCTCATCGCGCTCGTCGCCGTGCTCGTGCTCGGTGTGCCGCTCGGCCTCGTCGGGAGCAGGCTGCTGCGTCAGCGAGCCGAGGCGCGCCTCGAGCGCGAGGCGGACGCGGCCGCCGTGGTCCTCGGTCGCCGGCTGCGCGACGGTCGCCGGGTCGACACCGGCGCGGTCGCGGCCCTGGCCCGGCCCGGACATCGCCTGCTGGTCGTGCTGCCGGGCGGCCGGCGGTTCGACGCCGGCCCCGCCGTCGGCCACGATCCGCTGAGCGCCGAGGCGGCCCGAGCCGGCGCCCTCCGCGTGATCGCGTTCGCGCCGGCGATCGAGCGCACGGACGACGTCGGCGGCGTGTGGCTCGCCGTGATCGTGCTCTCGCTGCTCGCCGTCGGCACCGCGGTGGCGCTGGCACTGGTGCAGGCCCGCCGTCTCGCGGCACCGATGGAGCGGCTCGCGGCCAGGGCGGGCCGGGTCGCCGAGCCCGGGGTCAGGGTCGACGCGCACCCGACAGGGATCGCTGAGGTCGATCGCATCGGCGCCGCGCTCGCGGCCGCCGATCGCCAGGTCGAGGAGGTGTTGCGCCGGGAGCGCGAGTTCTCCGACAACGCCTCGCATCAGCTGCGGACACCGCTGACGGGCCTGCGGATGCGCCTCGAGGAGCTGCGAGCCCTCGCGCCGTCGGAGACCGCGGTGGCCGAGGCCGACGCCGCGCTGGCCCAGGCGGACCGGCTCATGGACACGATCGAGCACCTCGAGACGCTCGCCCGGGGACCCGCGCCGGCCGGTGCGAGTGCCGACCTCGCGCGGGTCGTCGCCGAACACGTCGCGGCCGAGTGGGCACCGCGGTTCGCCGCCGCCGGCCGCGGGCTGACGGTGTCGCCCGAGGCGGGCATTCCCGCCCCGCTGGTGCCCGAATCGGCCCGGCAGATCGTCGACGTCCTGCTCGACAACGCGCTTCGCCACGGCGCCGGCGCGACCAGCGTCGCCGTCGTCGCCGACGGCGTCGGTGTGCGCCTGCGCGTGCGTGACGACGGCCCGGGCGTTCCGGCCGACCGTGCCGAGCGCCTGTTCGAGCGCGGCTGGTCGTCGCGTGACGGCAATGGCGTGGGGCTCGCGGTGGCGCGCGAGCTCGTCCGGCGCGAGGGCGGAGACCTGATCCTCGCCCGCGCACGGCCCGCGTGCTTCGAGGTCGCGGTTCCGTCGCCGAACGCTGACGAGCCCGGGCGCAGATGACGTCTGGATGACGTCGGCGGCGTCGCTCGGCGCCCTGTCGCGCCGGGTGACGCACGACCTGCTGCCGGTCCGTGCAGCGAATCGTGCGGAAGCGATGAGCGGCGGATGACGGCTGCGTGACGGCGCGGTCACGGGATGCCATCGGGCGCGTCGGCGCTCGCATAGTGGCCGCTCGCCCCCCGCGACCACCGACGCCACGAGAAAGGGCGAACGCCGTGCTCACCCGCAGAACGCTCCTCAAATCCGCGATGGTCGGCGCCGCGGGCGCCGCCCTGCCGCTCGGCCTCTATCGGCCGGCGAGCACGCCGGCGGCCGTCCAGGGCTTCGCCACCCCGCTGCCCCGGCTGCCGAAGGCGCGACCCGTCGCGGCCAACCGCTATCTGATCACCGCTCGCGCCGGGTCGATGCCGATGCATCCGTCGTTCGGGTCGACGCGCGTGTTCGGTTACGACGACAACAGCGGACGCGGCGTCGCCAGCCCGGGCTACACGATCGAGGCGCGCAAGGGCACGCCGACGCGGGTCGACTTCGTCAACGCGCTCCCGGCCCGCCACCTGTTCGACTCCGTCGTCCCCGACCCGATGCACCCCGGTGCCCCGGTGCGGATGAACACCCACCTCCACGGCGGATACGTCGCGGGGGCGAGCGACGGCAACCCCTACCAGGACCCGGGTGAGTACCGGCCGGGCCAGATCCAGAGCGTCGTGTACCCCAACGCGCAGAACGCGTCGCTGCTCTGGTACCACGACCACGCCGACCAGATCACGCGGCTGAACGTCTACGCCGGACTCGTCGGGCTCTACGTGATCCGCGACGGTCTCGACACCGGCGCCGAGCCCAACGGGCTCGGCGTCCCCGGCGGGGCCTACGAGATCCCGCTCATGCTCGCCGACCGCCTGTTCGACCGCTCGGGCCAGCTGTTCTACAGCCCCGACTCGACGTGGATCCCCGAGTTCTTCGGCGACACGCCGCTCGTCAACGGGGCGGTCCGCCCGTACCTCGAGGTCGAGCCGCGGCGGTACCGCTTCCGGATCCTCAACGCGTCGAACGCGCGCTTCTGGAACCTCACGATCCCGGGCGGCCCGCCCGCGTTCCAGATCGGGTCGGACGGCGGGCTGTTCGACCGGCCGGTGCCGGTCGGGCGCGTGCTCCTGCTCCCCGCCGAGCGCGCGGACGTGATCGTCGACTTCTCGCGCTTCGCCGGGCAGACGCTCACGGTCGTCAACGCCGACCTGCCCGGGGACGTCTCGAGCCCGGCGCCGCCGCTCTCGGCGGTCATGCAGATCCGCGTCGGCCGCCGGGTGACCGCGCCCGGGCCCGCGGGCATCCCCGCGACGCTGCCGGGGGCGATGCCTGCGCTCGGCACGCCGTCGCTCACCCGCAACATCACGCTCGAGGAGGTCGAGAACGAGGTCACCGGCGAGCCCGAGTACGGCTCGCTGAACGGCCGCAAGTACGACGACGCGCGGGGCGTCCAGGAGCGCCCGCGCCTGGGGACCACCGAGGACTGGCGGCTCGTGAACCTCACCGAGGACACCCACCCGATCCACCTGCACCTCGTGCAGTTCCAGATCGTCGATCGCACGCCGTTCGACGCCGACGCCTACAAGGCGGCGCTCGAGGAGGCGCGGGCCATCGACCCCGATGCGGCGAACCCGGACCCGCGGCCGTACTTCACCGGGCCGGCCGCGCCGCCCGAGCCCGCCGAGCGGGGCTGGAAGGACACCGTGCGCACGAACCCGGCCCAGATCACCAGGATCCGCGTGCGCTGGACGCTGCCGTCGGGCGTGGCGCCGTCGCAGCGCTACGTGTTCCACTGCCACATCCTCGAGCACGAGGACAACTCGATGATGCGTCCCCTCGAGCTCGTCGCCTGAGGACGGTCCGCGATGCACGAGCAGATTGCCCCGGACGAGGCGACGCGGCGAACGGCCGGTGCCGGCGCGCTGCTCGGCCTGGCGCTCGTCCACGTGACGGCGCTGCCGTACTCGCTCGTGCAGGGGCGTCAGATCGCCGCCATCTCGGTGGCGGCGATCGTGACCGCCCTCGCCCTCGCGGTCGCGCTGGCCCGCGCCGGCGGCCCCGGCGGACGCGTGGCCTGGCGCCTCGTGGGCGCGCTCGGCGCCCTGACCGGCGTCGGCTGGGTCCTCACGCGGGCCGTCGCCGTACCCGGGGTCGCGGAGGAGCGCGGGCAGTGGGCCGCGCTCCCGGGGCTCGCCTGCGCCGCCCTCGCCGCGACGCTCGTCGCGCTGGCCGCCGCCGGCGCGGGCGTCGCGGACCGACGAGGCGCGCTTCGCGCGGCCGGCGTGAGTGTGGGGCTCGCGCCGGTCGTCGCGATCGCCCTGGCCGCCGCGGGGCCGCCGCCGGCGCACCATCACGGGGTCGGGCCGGCGACGGTCACGCCCGCCGGTCACCACCGGGATCGTCGCCGCGCCGCGGAGTCGCGGGCCGACGCCACGGCGTTCCGGCCCGGATTCGGCGGCCACGCCGGGCGCTACGTGTACGCCAACGCCCGCCGCCCGCACCTGCCCGCGGTGTGGCTGGCGCTCGCGCTCGGCGTATTGGCGACCGCGCTGTCGCTGACGGGCGCCGCGCTCCGCGCTCGCCGGCCGACCGGAGGCCCTGCACCGCGCGCCGGCTGACGGCCGCGGCGCTCGGCTCAGAGCTCCACCGGCTCGGCGGTGCGATCTCCGCCCGCGTCGCCGGTGTTCGGCGTATCACGCGGCTCGATCAACAGCACCAGCGCTTCGTCGTCCGCGGTGGGGCAGTGCTCGACCCCGCGCGGCACGACGAACAGCTCGCCCTCCTCGAGCTCGACGTCGCGGTCGCGAAGCTGGATGGTCAGCCGGCCCCTGACGACGAGGAAGAAGTCGTCGGTCTCGTCGTGCTTGTGCCACACGAAGGGACCTCGGACCTTGACGATCTGGAGCTTGTAGTCGTTGAGGTAGCCGACGACGCCCGGCTTGTAGGGCTCGGAGAGCAGCGCGAACTTCTCGGCGAGATTGACCTTGTCGTCCATGGCGGCGGTCTATCGCATATCCGTCACGGCCTCGTGGCATCCTCGCTGTATGGCTGTCATCGAAGGACTCGACTTCCTCGGCGTCCCGACCCGGGACCCGGAGCGCTCCCGCGCCTTCTACCGCGACGTGCTCGGCATGCGCCCCGACGAGCACGCCCAATTCGAGCAGTGGGCCGGCGACACGTGCTTCGGCATCTGGGAGCCCGAGAAGCAGGGAATGCCGTTCGTTCCCCAGCAGGGCAACCCGTGGCCGCTGCGCTGCGACGACGTCGCCGAGACGCGCGCCGCGCTCGAGGCCAAGGGCGTCCAGTTCTTCGGCGACACCTTCGACACCGGTGTCTGCCACATGGCGATCTTCGCCGACCCCGACGGCAACCAGCTCATGCTGCACCGCCGGTACGCGCCGTACGAGTAGCCGGGCGTCGCATCCGAGGTCGGCGTGCCGGATCCGGTCACGATCGAGCCGTTCACGATCTCCGTCGAGCCGGCGGTGCTGGCCGACCTGCGCGATCGCATCCGGCGGACGCGGTGGCCGCACGAGGTCCCCGGCACGGGCTGGGAGGCGGGGGCCGACGCCGGCTATCTGCGCTCGCTGCTCCACAGCTGGGCCGACGGCTTCGACTGGCCCGCCCGGGAGCGCGAGCTCAACCGGCTCGCGCACTTCCGGGCCGACGTCGACGGGGCGCGGCTGCATTTCGTCCACGAGCGCGGCAACGGGCCCGCGCCGCTGCCGATCGTCCTGACGCACGGCTTCCCGAGCTCGTTCGTCGAATACCTCGACCTGCTGCCGCTGCTGACCGACCCGGCGGGCCACGGCGGGCGAGCCGAGGACGCGTTCGACGTCGTCATCGTCTCCCTGCCCGGCTACGGCTTCTCGGACCCCGTCGCCGACCCGGTCACCGAGGCGAGGCTGGGCGATCTGTGGTGCCGGCTGCTGCGCGACGGGCTCGGCTACACGCGCTTCGGAGCCCATGGCAGCGACGTCGGGACGGGTCCGACGATCCAGCTCGGCGTGCGTCACCCGGAGCACGTCGTCGGGATCCACATGAGCGCGTTCTATCTGTCGCCTCCACCGGAGCCGTGGCCGCCCGAGGTGGAGGAGTTCATCGCGCGCCAGCGTTCGGAGCGCGCGGAGGACATGGCGTACTCGCGGCTGCAGTCGACCCGGCCGCAGACGGCCGCGTTCGGGCTGACCGACTCGCCGGCGGGACTGGCCGCCTGGGTCATCGATCTCTTCCGCACGTTCAGCGACTGTGGCGGGGACGTCGAGTCGCGGTTCAGTCGCGAGCACCTGCTCACGAACCTGACGCTCTACTGGGTGTCCGGCACGATCGCGCCGGCGATGCGGGCGTACTACGACTTCGCCCACTTCGAGCCGCCGCCCGAGCCGGATCTGCGCGTGACCGTGCCGTCGGGCTTCGCGGTGTTCGCCGACAGCTGGCGCCCCGGCCTCGCGCGCCCGCCGCGCGCGCTCGCGGAGCACTTCTTCGACGTCACGCGCTGGACCGCGATGCCGCGCGGGGGCCACTTCGCGGCGCTCGAGGAGCCCGAGCTGCTGGCCGAGGAGCTGCGGGCGTTCTTCCGGCCGTTGCGCGATGCCTAGACTGGGTCGCACGAGACCGTCGAAGGAAGGAGAGCGCGATGACTGACAACACCGAGACCGCCATCCTCGCGGGCGGGTGCTTCTGGGGCGTCGAGGAGCTGCTGCGCCAGCGCGACGGAGTCATCTCCACCAGGGTCGGATACACCGGTGGGGAGAACGACAACCCGACGTACCGCAACCATCCCGGGCACGCCGAGGCGGTCGAGATCGTGTTCGACCCCGAGCGCATCTCCTACCGGGACATCCTGGAGTTCTTCTTCCAGATCCACGATCCGACGACGAAGGACCGCCAGGGCAACGACGTCGGGTCCAGCTACCGCTCCGAGATCTTCGCCACGAGCGACGAGCAGCGCCAGGTCGCCGAGGACACGATCGCCGACGTCGAGGCCTCCGGCCTGTGGCCCGGCAAGGTCGTGACCGAGATCAGCGACGCCGTCCCGTTCTGGGAGGCCGAGCCCGAGCACCAGGACTACCTCCAGCGCTACCCGAACGGCTACACCTGCCACTTCCCGCGGCCGGGCTGGAAGCTGCCCCACCGCGAGACCGCCGCCTGCGGCGCCGCAGCGGAGCGCGGACCGCCACTAGCGGCGCAGCGACCCGATGCCGAGCGACGACGAGGGCGCCGGCGGCGCCGTCGCGCCGCCGGCCTCGGCCCGCGCGGTGTCGGGATCGGCCGCCGGCGCCGCCAGGGCCTCGAGCATCTCTGCCGTCGGGACGTAGAACGTCGTGCCGGTGACGGCGGTCGAGAAGTCCAGCAGGCGGTCGTAGGCGCCTGGCGGCACGCCGACGAACATCCGCTCGAGCATCTGCTCGATCACCCAGAGGCGGGCGGCATAGCCGATGAAGTACGTGCCGAACTCGCCCGCGCCCGGCCGGCCGAAGGGCATGTTGTCGCGCAGGATCGCCAGCTCGCCGCCGGCCGGGTCCTCGATCGTCGCGAGCGACTTGTGGGACTTGCGCGGCGCGTCGTCGTCGTCGATCTCGACGTTGTCGATCTTGGTCCGGCCCATGATCGCCTCCTGCTCCTCGGTCGACAGCGCGTTCCAGGCGCCGAGATCGTGCAGGTACTTCTGGACCACCACGTAGCTGCCACCGGCGAAGTCGGGGTCGGCGTCGGCCGTCGATCAGCGCCGCGTCGCGGATCTCCGCACCGGCCGGATTGGCCGTGCCGTCCACGAACCCGAGCAGGTCGCGGGCGTCGAAGTAGCGAAAGCCGCTCGTCTCGTCGACCACCTCGGCCGCGTCGCCGATGACGTCGAGCAGCTGGCGCTCGAGCTCGAAGGTCATGTCCTCGCGCTCGGCCCTGAGGTGGAAGAGCAGGTCCCCGGGCGTCGACGGCGCCGTGTGCACCGGTCCCTCGATCGCGGCGAACGGACGCAGGTCCGCCGGCCGCACGCCCGGCGACAGCCGGTCCCAGAGCGCCGAGCCGATCCCGACGACGCACGACAGCCGCCCGCCGAGGTCCCGGAAGCCGACGTTCTTGACGAGGTCGCCGACGGCTCCGAGCAGGTCACGGACCCCGGCCAGATCGGCCTCGCTCTCGCCGGCTCGCATGACCAGGAACACGGCGGCGCGCGAGAGCGGCGCCTCGACGCTCTGCGCGTCGATCGGGACGCGCTCCCATGCTCGGTGCTCCATGGGCGTCGATGTTCTCAGGTCACGGCCGTCGGGCCGCTAGCGTTCGCCGCGATGTCCGCACGCGGCCAGGGGAGACGGTCGGCGACGTGACCGCGGCCCTGGGATGGGGTGCGCTGGCCGCGTCGTCGCTCGTGATCGGCGCCGTGATCGGGCTGCTCCGGCCGTGGCCGCCCCGGCTCGTCGGGCTCGTGCTCGCGTTCGGCGCCGGCGCGCTGATCAGCGCCGTCAGCTTCGACCTCGCCGAGGAGGCCGGTCGTCTGGGCGATACCGGGGTCGCGGGCGCCGGCCTCGCCCTCGGCGCGCTCACGTACTACACGCTGAACCGCCTGGTGGAGCGGCGGAGCCGCGGCGGCGACGACGACTCGGGACCCGCGCTCGCGCTCGGCGCCTTCCTCGACGGCATCCCCGAGCAGGCGGTGCTCGGGATCGGTCTCGCGGACGGTCAGGGGGTCAGCGTCGGCCTGCTGGTGGCGATCTTCGTGTCCAACCTCCCGGAGGCGATCGGCTCGTCCACCGCGATGCGGGCGAGCGGGACGCGGCCGGCGGCGATCCGTCGGCTCTGGCTGCTCGTCGCCGCGATCTGCGTCGTGGCCACGGTCGTCGGATATGCCGTCGCCGACAACGTCTCGCGCAACCTCAACGCCGGCATCGACGGGTTCGCCGCCGGCGCGCTCCTCGTGATGCTGATCGACTCGATGATTCCCGAGGCGGTCCGCAAGGGCGGCGACGTCTCCGGGTTGGTCACGGTGCTGGGCTTTGCCGTCGCCGCCGCGCTGTCGTCGGTCTCCTGACGAGCGCCCCGGTTATGCTCGGCCGCATGGCTACCTACATGGGCGAGGGGGCGCTGAGCCTTCGGGTGAAGGACGTCGTCACCTGGCTGCAGCGGTTCCCGGACGAGGCGATCGTCTACGCCGGTGGCGACAACCTGCCCGCCATCGTCGTCCGCGACAAGGACAACCTCCGCCACCTGTCCTCGCTGCCCGCGCCGGAACCGCCGTTCGCGAAGTAGCGATCGCGTCAGCCGAAGGTGAAGACGTAGGCGCGCGCGCCGGGCGCGGCGAAGCGCAGCTCGAACGTCCGCTCGCGAACGGCTCCACGGGTACGGACCAGCTGGTACATCCGCGGCTCGGCGAGCACGCCCGCGCCGGTGCCGTCCACGTCCGCGCCGGCGTCCTCGCCCGGAGGCTCGCCGTCGAGGAGGACGGTGAAGGGGACCGTTCGCTCGGCGCCGAGGACGAGGTTGAGGTCGCGCGCCTCGAAGCGGTACGCGATCGAGCCCGCGCCGGTCCGCAGCGTCGCGAGCTCCTCCTCGACGCCCCAGTCGCCGGTGAGCGCCCACTCGTTGAGCCCGAGGTCCGCGACCGGCACGCGCGCGGGCTCGCCGCGGCCGGCGCCGACGTAGGTCTCGGGCGAGCGGAGCGCGTTCCAGTCGGCCGGGGCGGTGACGCCGGACACGTCGACCCGCACGAGGTCCTCCTCGATCCCGAGCAGCGTCTGGATCGCGCGTTCGGTCTCCGCGTAGGCCTCCTCGCCGAAGTGGTGATAGCGGATGGCGCCGGTGCCGTCGACGAGGTAGACGGCGGGCCAGTAGTGGTTGCCGAACGCGCGCCAGATGGCGAAGTCGTTGTCGATGACGACCGGATACGGGACGGCCAGGTCGGCGACGGCGCGGCGCACGTTCGGGAGGTCGTGCTCGAAGCCGAACTCCGGGGCGTGCGCACCGACGACGACGAGCCCGCGCTCCGCGTACCGCTCGGACCAGGCCCGGACGTACGGCAGCGTCCGCAGCCAGTTGACGCACGAGTACGTCCAGAAGTCGACGAGCACCACGCGGCCGCGCAGCGCCGTCGCGGTCAGGGGCCGTGAGTTGAGCCAGACGTCCGCCTCGTCGAGCGAGGCGAGCGCGCCGTTGCGGGGCTGGGTCGCGGCCACGATGGACGGAGCCTCGCCGACGCGGTCCGCCCTCGCCCCCGGGAGGACCCGGGTGCGCACCCTGGTCTGTGCGCGGCCGGCGGTCCGGCGAGCGGCGTGCGTCGGCGCGCCGCCCGTGACGCGCGCGGTCGCCGGGACGGGGCGAGGGTGATGCGCGTTCTGCCGCCGTGGGGAACAGAACGCGCATCAGCTCCGGCGTTCGAACCGCCGCGGCGCCCGCCCCCGCCGCACGAACGCCTCGCGATAACCCGGGTCGCCCCGGTCCGCCGCACCCGCCCGCCGGCCTACCGTCCGGCGGGCGAGGGCCCGAGGGCGTCGGCGGCGAGCTCCACGACCCGCGGCACCGCCTCGACCTCCCAGCCCGGAGCCATGAGGTGCACGCCGGCGACCTCCGGGATCTCGCGCAGGCGCGCGATGATCTCGGCCGCGATCGCGATGCCCTCGTCCATCGCCCGCGTGCCGTCGAGCCCGCGCATGCGGGCGAACGTCGCGTCGTCGACCTCGACGCCCGGGATGCGGTCGTGCATGTACTCGAGCGCCCGGTGGCTGCGCGGGGGCGTGACCCCGACCAGGATCGGGGCCGCCTCGGTGACGCCGGCGTCGACGACGGTTCCCAGCCATCGGGTGAACCGTTCGACGTCGTAGACGATGTTGCTCTGGAACAGCGACACGCCCGCGTCGATCTTCGCGCGCAGGCGGTCGGGGGGGTCGACGAGCGGATTGGCGGCCCCGATGATCAGGAAGCTCGTCGGGATCTCGAGCGGCTCGCCGGCCGCCAGCCGCCCGTCGTTGAGCCCGGCGATCACGCTCGCGAGGCCGGCCGCGTCGACGTCGCGCACCTCGGCCGCGCGGCCCTCGTAGGGGCCGATCTCGACCGGGTCGCCGCCGAGCGCGAGGACGGACCGCACGCCCAACGCCCACGCTCCGAGCAGCTCCGCCTGCAGGGCCATGAGGTTCCGGTCGCGGCTGGTGAGCTGGAGGATCGGCTCGAGCCCCTCGTCGAGGAGCAGCGCCGCGCACGCGACCGGCGACATCTTGACCGTCGCCGCCGGGTTGTCGGTGACGTTGACGGCCGTCACGTGATCCCGCAGCGCGCGTCCCGCCGCCCGGACGGAGGCCGCGTCGGGGTCGCGCGGCGGACCGAGCTCGGCCGTGACCGCGAATCCGCCGGCGGCCAACACGCCACCGAGTCGGGTCGCGCTCATCACGGACTCATACCACTGCGACCGGGTCGCAACGTGCCATTCCCCGGAGCGCTGTCCGTCCGGTGTCGCCGTCGGCGAGACTGCGGTCTGGCCCGCGACCCTCGAACGCCCAGGAGCACCGATGCCGACGCTCACCGTCCAGCTGGTCGGCGGCCCGACCGCCGTTCTCGAGTACGCCGGCCTGCGCTGGCTCACCGACCCGGCGTTCTCGCCGCCGGGCGAGTACGAGGGCGGGCTGCGCAAGACGACCGGGCCCGCGGTGGCGGCCGACGACGTCGGGGCGATCGACGTCGTCCTCCTCTCGCACGACCACCACAGCGACAACCTCGATCCCGCCGGCCGCGCGTTCCTCCCGCGCGCCGGGCAGGTCCTGACGACGGTCGCGGGCGCGGAGCGGCTGGGCGGCAACGCGACCGGGATCGAGCCCTGGTCGTCGGTGACGGTCGGCGAGGTCACGGTCACGGCGGTCCCGGCGCAGCACGGGCCGGACGGCACGGACCACATCACCGGCCCCGTGATCGGCTTCCTCCTCGCCGCGCCGGGCCTCGAGACCGTCTACGTCTCGGGCGACAACGCCTCGCTCGACGTCGTCCGCGCGATCGCCGACCGGGCCGGGCCGATCGGGGTCGCGATCCTGTTCGCCGGGGCGGTCCAGCTGCCGCATCGCTTCGACGGTGCCTACCTCACGCTGTCGAGCGACCGGGCGGCCGAGGCCGCGCGGATCCTCGGGGTGCGGGCGGTCGTGCCGGTCCACTACGAGGGGTGGTCGCACTTCACGCAGGGCGAGGCCGAGCTGCGCGCCGCCTTCGCCGGCAACGGCGTGAGCGACCTGCTCGTCGTGGCCGGGCGCGGCGGGACCGTGAGCGTCTGACCCCGCCACTCCGTGTTCTCCCGGGCGGCCGCGGCTAGCGTGTGCGGCCGGTCGCAGGCGTCGGACACCGTCGTCGCCGGCACGCCGACCGCCCGACCACGTTGACCGCCCTACGCCCACCTTCCTCGCGCCCGCGCCCGGACTTCCGCCGCGACCGGCTGACCTGGGTCGCGTACGTGGTGCTCGCGTGGTTCGCCTACCTGCAGGCGGCGCCCGGGCTCGTCATCGCGCACCTCCGCGACGAGCTCGACCTGAGCTACTCGACCGGCGGCCTGCACGTCGCGGCGTTCGCCGCCGGCAGCATCGTCGCGGGCGTCGGGTCCGCCCGGCTCGAGGGCGTGCTCGGGCGCGGCCGGCTGCTCTGGTCGGCGGCCGCGATGATGGGCGCGGGCGCCATCGCGTTGACGGCCGGGCGCACCGCTGCCGTGACCGTCGGCTCCGTGTTCGTCATGGGCCTGGGCGGCGGGCTCGTCCTCGTGACGGTCCAGGCCGCGCTCGCCGACCAGCACGGCGAGCGGCGCGCGGTCGCGCTGGCCGAGGCCAACGTCGCGGCCAGCATCGCGTACGTCGTGCTGATCGGCGTGCTGTCGCTGTCGGCCGCGCTGCACGCGGGCTGGCGGCTCGCGCTGCTGGCCTCGCTCGCGGTGCCGGCGCTCATGTGGTGGAGCAACCGGCGGCTGGCGATCGACGCGCCGTCGCCGGCCGGCGTGACGGAGGGTCGGCTCCCAGCGGTGTTCTGGATCGCCGCCGGGATGCTGTTCTGCACGACGGCGGCCGAGTGGTGCATCACGGCCTGGGGCGCGACCTTCGTCGAGGACGCCGCCGGCGTGTCGACCGACGTCGCCGTCGCGCTGATGGCCGGCTACTTCGGCGGCGTGGTGGCCGGCCGCACGCTCGGCAGCCGCCTCGCGCGCCGGCACGATCCGGCGCGGCTGCTCGCGCTCGCCCTCGTCGTGACCACCGCGGGGTTCGCGATCCTGTGGCCGTCGACCGGGCCGGTCCAGGCGGTGGTCGGCCTGACGCTCCTCGGGGTCGGGCTCGGGAACCTGTTCCCGATGGGCATCTCCGTGACGGTCGCTCTCGCGCCGGCCCGGGCGGCGCTCGCGAGCGGGCGGGCGGTGGTGGTGACGTCGTTCGCGGTGCTGCTCGCGCCCCTCACGGTCGGGACGCTCGCGGACGCGACGTCGCTGACGACGGCCCTCGGGGTCGTCCCGGTCGCCCTCGTGCTCGCGGCGGCGGGCCTCACGCTCGTCAGTCGCGCCCGGATTCGGGCGGGCGACGCGGTCGGAACGCCCGATGGCGCGCCCGTCGCCGTCGCCGGCCGCGGGGGTCAGTGAAGCCGCCAGACCGCCTCGATGTCGTCGAAGGCGACCTCGTGGACGCGTGCGCCGGCGCGGACGCGGACGCCGCCGGTGAGGCTCGAGCCGTCGTAGACGCCCTCGGTGAACCCGCCCGGGCTCAGGACGCGCAGGGACTGCCCCGGCCGCAGGACCCGACCCGTACGACTGCAGATCAGCATGGGATTCTCGCTTCGTCTCCGTTGGAAGGTCTCGCCCAAACGTAGGCCGCGCGGGGAACGCCCGTGTGTGACGTGGATCCGCCCGAATAGACTCCGCGCGGATCGGCCACCGGCGCGAGGAGGGGACGGCAGATGAGCGGAGAGGGAGGCCCCGGCGCGCTCCAGGGCGGCGTGTCGCCCCCGCAGGACGGCGCCGAGTGGCACATCCTCGGCCACGTCTACTGGAACCGCGCGTGGTCGGAGGGCGTCCTTCGCGTTCGAGACCTACGACCCGCCCGGGACGTTCGTCCCGCCGCACGTCCATCCCACGCAGGACGAGTTCATCTTCGTCACCGAGGGCGTGCTCGGAGGTGGAGCTCGACGGGCAGCGCCAGACCGCCGGCCAGGGCTCGCTGGTGAAGATGCCGCGGGGCATTCCGCACGGCTACTTCAACACCAGCGACGAGCCCACGCGGTGCCTGTTCTGGGTCACGCCGGCCGGCCGGCTCAAGGAGCTGTTCGACCAGCTGCACGAGATGACGGACCTCGACGCGGTCGTGCGCGTGTCGGCCGAGCACGACGTCGAGTTCCTCCCTCCCGCCGAGGGCTGAGACCGACCGCACCACGCGCCGTTTTGCCCGTCGCGCGCGCGGGGAGGAGGGAGGACGCGGGCAGGGCGGGCCGCCGCAGGGCGGTCGCGGGTGCCCGTCGTCTTGGGAGGCGATGTCGATGCTGCTGTGCCCGCGCCGTCGTTCGGCGCTCCTGTCGGTCGTGCTGTCCGCGTGCGGCCTCGCGCTGCTCGTACCGAGCGCGTCGCAGGCGCGCATCACGCGGATCGACGCGAAGGTCGTCGAGTCGCCGACGTTCGGCGGGCGGACGTTCGGGCGCGGTCGGCCAGTACGAGAAGCTGCGCGGCACGGCGTTCGGCGAGGTCGACCCGCGCGACCCGCACAACGCCGTCATCGCCGACATCCAGAACGCGCCGCGCAACGCGCGCGGGATGGTCGAGTACTCGACCGACATCTGGCTCGTCCGCCCGATCGACCGCTCGCGCGCGAACCGGCGGCTGTTCTTCGAGCTCAACAACCGCGGCGACAACCGCTCGTTCGAGGCGCTCAACGACGCGACGACCGGGGGCAACGACCCGACGACCGCCGAGGACGCCGGCAACGGCTTCCTGATGAACCAGGGCTACACGATCCTCGAGGCGGGCTGGGATGCCACGGTCGCGCCGGGCGAGGATCGCTTCCAGATCTCGGTGCCGACGGCCCGCAACGCCGACGGCAGCAGCATCGTCGGGCCGTCGCTGGAGGAGTTCGTGATCGACGAGGCCACGACCGACGCGCAGCCGGTGACCTACGCCAACGCCGCCGGCGCGTCGCAGGACGGCGCGGAGCTCACGTACCGCCTGCGCTACGACGACCCGCCCCAGCCGCTCCCGGCCTCCGCGTGGGCGTTCTCGCCCGACGGCAAGTCGGTCACGCTCCAGCCCAGCGGGACGCCGTTCGCGGTCGGCCTCTACGAGCTGACCTACCAGGCGAAGGACCCGCTCGTCGCCGGCCTCGGGTTCGCGGCGGTCCGCGACGTCGCGTCGTTCCTGCGCGGCAGGCGGGACATCGACGCGGTCGACAGCTTCGGCGTCAGCCAGCCGAGCCGCACCATGAACGACTTCCTGCACCTCGGCTTCAACCAGGACGAGGACGGCCGGCAGGTCTTCGACGGCGTGCTCAACTGGATCGGCGGCGCGAGCGGGATCTTCATGAACCAGCGCTTCGCGCAGCCGTTCCGCACGCACCGCCAGCACATCGGGCGCTGGTTCCCCGAGTACGAGTTCCCGTTCGCCAACCAGGTGCTCACGGACCCGTTCACGGGCCGGACCGACGGCCGCCTGGCCCGCTGCGAGCAGACGCGCACGTGCCCGCGCATCCTCGAGGTCAACTCGGAGAACGAGTACTGGGCCAAGGCGGCGTCGGTGCTCCACACGGACCTCCAGGGCCGCGACCTCGGCGACGCGCCGGGCGTGCGCTCCTACCTGCTGTCGAGCCTGCCCCACGCCGCCGACGAGGGACCGGGCATCTGCCAGCAGCCGCGCAACCCGCTGCAGCCGAACACGGTCCTGCGCGCCATGCTCGTCGATCTCGCCGACTGGACGAGCGGGCGCCGGACGCCCGCCGGCGTCGCGCCTGCCGCGCCGCGCGGACGGGCACGCTCGTGCCGGCCGCGGCGCAGGCCGACGTCGGCTTCCCGAGCATCCCGGGCGTGACCTACAACGGCATCCACCACACGGGCGACCTGTTCGACTTCGGGCCGGACTTCGACGAGGGCGTGCTGAGCGTGCTGCCGCCGAGGCTCGTCGGCACGCCGTATCCGGTGCAGGTCCCGCGCACCGACGCGGACGGCAACGACATCGCCGGCATCCGGATCCCCGACGTGGCGGTGCCGACGGCGACGTACACCGGGTGGAACCTGCGCCCGAGCGGCGACGGCTGCGACGCGTTCGGGATGGCGATCCCGTTCGCCCGCACGAAGGCCGAGCGGACGGCCGCCGGCGACCCGCGCCCGTCGCTCGCGGAGCGCTACCGCGACCACGCCCAGTACGTCCGCAAGGTCGCGCGCGCGGCGGCGCGCCTCGTGCGCCGGCGGCTGCTGCTGCCGGCGGACGCGCGGGCGTTCGTGCAGAAGGCGCGGGCGAGCGACGTCGGGGAGACGCCGCGTAGCGGCTAGGCTCGCACGGCTCTGGGCGCGACCATCGTCCACATCGCCACCCGTTCGGCCTGGGAGGCGGCTCGCCCCACGGGCCGTTACGCGCCGCCGTCCTTGGCCGCGGAGGGGTTCATCCACCTCTGCGGCGTCGATCAGGTCGTCGCGTGCGGCAACGCCCTGTTCGCCGGTCAGCCCGACCTGGTGCTGCTCTGCGTGGCCGTGCACCGCCTCGAGGCGCCGCTCAGATACGAGACCAGCGACGGCGAGTCGTTCCCGCACCTGTACGGCGCCCTGAACCCGGATGCGGTCGTCGCGGTCGTGCCGTTCGTCGAGGAGGCCGACGGCTTCGCGGTCCCGGCGGGCGTCCCCGGCCTGGGCTCGTAGCCGCCCGTCACGCCGGCAGCGGCTCTCCCAGAATGCCGCGGACGCGCTCCATGCGCTCGGCGGGGAGCGGCCCGTGGTCGGCGGCGCCGACGTTCTCCTCCACCTGGGCGACGGTCCGGAACCCGGGGAGCGGGATGGTCGCCGGGCTGCGGCCCCAGATCCACCCGAGCGCGCCCTGGGCCGACGAACAGGCCGAAACGCAGTACGACGGTGTCGCCGTCGAAGAGCTCGCGCGCGTTGCGCTCGGCTGTGAGCGCGCTCGTCGTCACGCCGCCGCCGGCGACCGGCGCATCCTCGTCGAGCCACGCGTCGCCGCCGTCGGCGTACACGAAGGCGATCGACTCCTGCACGAGCCGTGCCGCGCCGGCGGCCGAGGCGGCGCGGGCGATCGCCGCCGACGCCTCGGTCCGGATGCGGTCGTTCTCCGCCCAGGCGGACGGATCGGCCATGCGATCGGCGCTCGGGACGTGGGTCAGCAGGTTGACGACGGCGTCGGCGCCGTCGAACGCGCGCCGCAGGGAGGCCGCGTCGAACACGTCGGCCTCGACGGCGCGGGCCCCGAGGCCGCGCGAGCCGCTCGCGGCCGCGGGCGGAGCGCGTCACGCCCGTGACGCGGTGGCCCGCGGCGAGCAGCTCGCGGACGGCACGCCCTCCGATGACGCCGGTGGATCCGGTGATCACGATCTCGTTCATGCCCGACTGACGAGGTACCGCGCTCGAGCGTGACATGTCGCGTCGCGCGATGGATCAGCGCTCGGCGGACGACCGCCGGAGGTCCTCCAGCTCCCGGCGCAGCGCCCGGTCCTGCTCCCAGCGCGCGGTCACGTCGCGCACGATCGCGCCGATCCCCCAGACACGGCCGGACGCGTCGCGGATGAGCGTGACGGTGAACTCGATCGAGATCCGCCCGCCGTCCGCGCGCACGGCCGGGACGGCGAGCATCCGTCCGGCGTAGTCCGTCTCGCCGGTCGCCATCACGCGGGCATAGCCCGCCCAATGGCGATCGCGCAGCTTCTCGGGGATGATCAGGTCGAGCGGCCGGCCGACCGCCTGCTCGCGCGCGTGGCCGAACATGCGCTCGGCGGCGCGGTTCCAGTACCGGATCGTCCCGTCGGCGTCGGCGACGATCACGGCGTCGTCGGCGTCCTCGACGAGCGCACTCAGCACATCCTCGGGCTCCGCCGGCCGCGCCGTCATGGCGAGACCCTGGCAGGGATCCGACCGATCGGGCGCGCGAGCGACCGGCTCCGGACGTCACCCGATCCGCGGCAGCGACGTCCACACGTCGTAGACCGGGCGCCGGACCGCGCTCGGCCAGGGCTCGAGCAGGCCGCAGTCGAACCGCGGGTCGGCGTAGGTCGTGTACTGGGCCAGCATGCCGACGCCGGCACCAGGCCCGTCGTCGCGGACGTGGCGCTCCCACCCGGTCTGCCAGCTCAGCGCCTGGGCCGCGCGGCGATCCTCGCTCGGGTAGTAGGCGGCCATCTTGGACAGGCGCACGCCGCCCTCGGTGACGAACACGGTCGGCTGGGCGCCCTCGCTGAAGCCGGTCCACCGGCCCGTCATGAGGCCGCGCATGCGCTGGAGCTTCGTCTCGACGGAGCGGCGCTCGAGGTCGGTGTAGTTGTGATGCGACCACACCTCGCTCGGGCCGGCGGCATGGCCTGCGGCGTCGAGCGCGTCGAGGAGCGCGGTGGTGAACTCGTCGTACTGCGTGACCGTCCGGCCGCCGAGCTCGCTGTCGGCGAACGACGGCGCGAACAGCAGCGTGCCGTCGTCGGCGCCGGCCGCGACGCTCGCCGCGGTGGCCATCATCTGCGCCATCGGGACCTGCGCGGTCAGGCTCGCCGTCGCGAACGGGTCGTCGCCGGTCGCCGGGGCGCGTTGCGGCCACCACTGGAAGTTGGGCTCGTTGACGAGCTCGAAGCCGTGCACGTACGGACCGGACGCCTGGCGGCCGAGCCGCCAGCGGTCGTGGCAGAAGGCGAAGAACGCGGCCCACGCGCTGTCGGGGCCGAGGCCGCCGGGCGGCAGCCCGAACTCGAGCGCCCGGCGGCTCGGATTGACCCGCGCGGGGTCGCGGCCGGCCGCGACGTAGGCCGCCCAGGCCGCGGGGCTGATCCGGTCGGCGAAGCGATAGGAGATCTCGGCATCGGTGTTGCGCTGCGCGCCGAGGCTCTCGAGGCCGTTGGCCCACAGCGGGAAGCGGTACAGCTGGAGCAGGACCTTGACGCCGTCGGCGTTCGCCGCGGCGATCTGCTCGTCGATCGCGGCGAGGAACGGCGCGCCGGGACCGTCGGGGTCGTCGGGCGGCCGCGCGGGGTCGGGCTGGAGCAGCGGCCAGTCGGCCCAGAGCCGCACCCACGAGGTGTTGGTCTCGGCGAGGAACGTCCGGTTGTCGTGGAAGCGCAGGTCGCCCGGTGACCCGGGCTGCGCGGTGGCGCCCGCGCCGAGGTCGATGATGCGCCGCAGGATCGCGCTCATCCGCGCGCCTCCAGGGCCACCACCGGCGGGCGTTCGTCCTCGGCGGGCGGCGGTTCGCAGACGACGGCGGCGAGGTCGAGGGCGGCCGAGAGGGCGGCGGCCCGCCGGGCCGCGCGCGGGCTCCGGCACGATGCGGCCGTGCGGGCGAGCGCGTCGTACCCGCGCCGGCCGCACCCCTCGACCGCGTCGAGGACCGCGTCGGCGCGCCGGCGCTCGTCCGCGTCCTGGCGGGCGTACCAGCGGGTCAAGCGCGCCTGGGCGACGCGCGGGTCGACCGCCGCGAAGCGGCCGCCGGGCGCGTGGCGCAGCGTGGCGACCAGCTCGCGCATCGTCGCCGCGCGCCGCGCGGAGAGACCGGGCGCGGCGGCGACCGCCGGCGACGCCCATGCCGGCCGCCGGCCTTCGAGGGCGGCCCACGCCGCGCCCGCGGCGGCGAGCAGGAATCCGCGCCGGGAGATCGTCGCCATCGACCACAGTGTCCCCGAAGTGCGGCGTTCGGCAGCGACCGGCGTAGCCCGCGCTGTCACATGCCCGAGACGTTGTCGCCGCCGTGCATCGAAGCGCGGCGCCGCTCGGCCTCCAGGGCCGCGAGGCGGCGGTCCGCCGTCTCCGGGTTGTCGCGCTGACTGCGCATCTCCTGCTCGGCTCTGCGCTCCTCGCGCGCCAGCGCTCCTGCGCGACGCGGCCGCTGCCAGGATGCGTCGCCGTGTCCCCCGAGCTGCGTCATCTCCGCGCCTTCCTCGCCGTGTGCGAGGAGGGCACGTTCACGGCCGGCGCGGAGCGGCTGTTCCTGACGCAGCAGCAGCTCAGCCGGCAGGTCGCGCAGATGGAGGACGAGCTCGGCGTACGGCTGTTCGCGCGCACCACGCGGCGCGTGGAGCTGACCGACGCGGGCGAGCGGATGCTCGATCACGCGCGGCGGGCGGTGCGCGCCGCCGACGCGGCGTTCGCCACCGCGCGCGGCGACGTCGCGCCGCTGCGGGTCGACGTCAGCTCGAGCGGGCTCGAGACCGGGGCGATGATCCTCGAGCGGCTGCGGCGCACCTGCCCCGATCTCGGCGTGCGGCAGGTCGAGCGCGGGGTGGCGTGGGGGCTCGGCGCGCTGCGCCGCGGTGAGCTCGACGTCCTGCTCGGTCACGCGGGCTCCGCGCCGGACGAGGTCGCCAGCCGATTGGTCCGGCGCGAGCCCCTCCTGATCGGGATGGCGGCGACGCACCCGCTCGCCGACGCCGCCACCGTCCCGATCACGGCATTGCGCGACGTGCCGCTGCTGCTGCCCGCCGACGAGGCCGCCGGGGAATGGACCGCGTTCATCGCCGCCCTGTGCCGGGAGGCGGGATTCGTCCCGCGTCGGCATCCGGACACGACGCACGGCTCGGTGGCGGCGGCCGACGTGCTGCGCGAGGGTGCGGTCGTCACGCCGACGGTGCCGTGGCGCGAGCCGCCGGCCGACCTCGTGTTCCGGCGCGGTCGAGCCGCCGGTGAGCTACCCGATGTCCGCGATGTGGCCGGCGGACGGTCCGACCGGACCGGTTCAGCTGTTCCTCGACGCCGCCGAGCTCGTCGCCGGCGAGCAGGGCTGGCGGGCCGGCGCCGGGCCGAGGCCGGCGAACGCCACCGCGGCGCCGAGCAGCGGCACGGCCGCGCCGACGGCGACGCCGCCGCGCAGCGCCGCCACGTAGTCCTCCGGCGAGGGACGGGCGGGCAGCCGCGCGGCGATCACCGCGCTGACCAGGGCCAGGCCGATGCCGCCGCCGAGCTGGAGCGCCGTGTTCTGGATCCCCGCCGCGAGCCCCTGCTCGGGCTCGTCGACGCCCGCGACGCCGGCGATCGTGAACGCGGCGTAGGCGACGCCCATGCCGAGCCCGAACGCGACGATCGACGACGGCAGGATCACCGACGCGTAGGCCGAGCCCACGTCGAGGCGCAGGAGCCCGGCGAACCCGACCGCCACGACGAGGAGGCCGCCGCCGCAGGCGGCCCGCAGGCCGAACCGGCCGACGACCGCCGGCGCGACGTAGCGCGACACGATCACCGTCAGGGCGGCGCCCGGCAGCAGCTGCAGCCCGGTCTCGAGCGGGCTCGCGCCGCCGACCCGCTGGAGATAGAGCGTCACCACGTAGGAGAGCCCGAAGGGCGCCGCGAGCACCGTGAGCGACGCGATGTCGGCGTAGCGCAGGGTGCGGATGCGGAAGATCGCGAGCGGCAACAGCGGATCGTCCACACGGCGCTCGTTGGCGACGAAGGCTGTGAGGCATCCGACCGCGACGGCGGCGAGCGCGACGAGCACCGCGGGCTCGACCGCCGGGGCGGCCAGCTGCGTGATCACGAGCACGGCGAGCAGCAGCCCGGCGGCGGCGAGGGCGGCGCCGCGCAGGTCGTACCCGCTCACCTCCGGGGCCGTGTCGCGGCTCTCCGGGACCACGCGCCACGCGAGCAGCGCGGCCGCGAGCACGAACGGGACCTTGGCGAGGAAGATCCAGCGCCAGCCGGCAACGTCGGTGAGGACGCCGCCGGCGACCAGGCCGACGCTGAAGCCGGCGCTCGCGCAGGCGCCGAAGATGCCGAGCGCGCGGTTGCGCTCCGCCCCCTCGGCGAACGTCGCGGCGATGATCGACACCGCCGCGGGCACCGTCATCGCCGCGCCGATCCCCTGGAGACCGCGCGCGACCACGAGCACGCCGGTCGAGGGCGCCAGCCCGCAGACCAGCGACATCACGGCGAAGATGACGAGGCCCGCGACGAAGACCCGTCGCCGGCCGAGCAGGTCCGCGGCGCGGCCGCCGAGCAGCAGCAGGCCGCCGTAGGTGAGGACGTAGGCGTTGGCGACCCACTGCAGCGTCGCCGCGGACACGTCGAGGTCCGCCTGGATGCTCGGCAGCGCGACCTGGGTGATCGAGAGGTCGAGCGCGTCGAACAGAATCGCCGCGCTGACGACGAGGAGGATCAGGCTCCGGTTCATCGGCCCGACGCTACGTGCGCCGCCGGCGCCGGCCTACACCACCTGGGGCCCGATTCGTGCGGATCGGTTGTGGGCGGCGCGGGCGCCTCGTCAGGAGCCCCACGCGCGCGGCGAGGAAGCGCAGGATGCGCGGCCAGAGGTCGGCCAGGGCGGCGGCGTCCGCGCGCTGGGTCCCGCCGAAGCCTCCGGCCGCGCCGTTCGCGGGGAGGTAGGGGAGGGCGCTGCCGATGAGGTGGCCGGCGTGCTCGTAGACGAGGCTCTGGTGGGGGAAGCGGAAGCGGTGCGCGGTGAGGCGGCGTTCGATCTGCTCGACGCTCTCCCGCGAGGCCCAGACGCGGTCGTCGCCCGCCCCGGCGGTCAGCACCGGGCCGGTGATGCGCTCGACGGGGATCTCCTCGAGCGGCAGAGGCTTGCCGTGCAGCGTCCACGCCCTGAGCTCCGCCGCGGGCGCGGGGTAGACGGAGTCGCTGGGCACGAGGCCGATCGCACCGTGGATCAGGTGCGGGAAGGTGGCGGCGAGCAGCAGGGCGAGCTCGCCGCCGCGGGACGCGCCCATCACGGCGACGCGGGCCGGGTCGACCTCGGGGACGCGGCGCAGGACGCGCGCGGCGCGGGCGAAGTACTCGAGCGGGACGTTCACGAGCTGGGACGGGAGGCCCGGGAGCCCGAAGTAGGCGAGCGCGAGCGTCGGATAGCCGTGGGCGGCGAGCACCCCGGCGACGTCGATCATCCCGTTGCCGCCCTCCGAGCCGCCGAACACGAGGACGGCCGGGCGGCGCGTCCGCACGCGGGGGGTGAACAGGACGCCGACCAGTCCGTCGCGGCGCTTGGTCAACTCCCGCACGCGGACCGACGGGGGCGTGATCCGGCGCGCCAGCGTCGCGCGGGCGACCGTCCTCCCGCCCGCGGTCAGCGAGATCGCCGCGGTGGTCGGTCCCCGCGCGGGCGGCAGGAAGAACGGGTGCTCGAACGCGGCTCCGACCGGGCGCATCGCCCACAGCGGCCGGGCCGCTTCCAGCCCGCGCAGCCGGATCGTCCCGTCGGCTGCCGGCGCGCAGCGGCGTGGCGGAGGTCCACGGATGGCCGCCGAACGCGGTCCAGCGCGCGTGCAGCGTCACCCGCTCGCCGGCGCGCAGGCCGCGGATGTCGATCGCGACCGGCCCGTCCGCGAAGCCGGTCGAGGTGACCCTGAGCGAGGCATGGTCGGCGCTGCGCGCGGCACCGCCGCAGCCGGCCAGCGACGCGGCGACCAGGACCGCCAGGAGCCGGCCGGGACGCCTCACCCTCGCGGACCCCTCACCGTCATCGTCATGCCCGTTCGACGCGGTGGGCCAACTCGCCGGCGTCCGCACAGGAACGACCGGGACGGTCCGGCGCCACCCTCGCCTGGATAGCCGCGGACGGGCCCGGGGTAGTCCCCGAGCGCATGGGCGCCACGCCGTCGTCGCGCGATCGTCCCCGCCATCCCGGCGCCGTGCGGGCCTGGTTGATCTGGTGGGCGCTGCTGGCCACGCTCTGGCTGGCGCTGGTCGACACGGTCGCAGCCCCCGAGCTCGTCGCCGGCGCGGTCGCGGCGGCGATCGCGGCGACCGGCGCCGTGGTCGTCCGCGGTCAGCGGCGGGTGCTGCTGCGCCCGCGGGCGGCGTGGGTGCGGCACGCGGCCGGGCCGGTGCGGCGGCTGGTCACCGACCTCGGACCGCTCGCGATCGCGCTCTGGCGCCGCGGGATCCGGCGCGCCGACGAGCACGGGGAGATCGTCGAGGTCCCGTACACCGCCGTGGGGCTCGAGCCGGAGGCCACAGCCCATCGCGTGTTCACCCAGGCCCTGGGCTCGCTGGGTCCGAACACGCTCGTGGTCGGCGTGGACGCCGAGCGTCGCGTGCTGCTCGTCCACGAGCTCGTGCCCACCGGCGACCCGGCGGCGCGCGCCACGCCGCTGCCCGGCCCGTGAACGGCTGGCTGTGGGCGGCGGCGGTGCTGGTCGCCGCGCTCGTGCCGCTGACGATCGTCTGCGCGCGGCTCCCCGCGCCGGAGGGCGTCGTCGCGCTCGAGGCGGCGGGCGTCGACGCGGTCCTGGCCCTGCTGCTGATCGCCCAGGGGACGGACCGTCAGCCGTTCGGCGACCTCGCGCTCGTGCTGGCCGTCGTGTCGTTCGTCGGGGCGATCGCGTACCTGCGGTTCGTCGAGGCCTTCCGGGAGGAGTGACGGTGCGCGATGCCGTGGCCGCCGCGCTGGTCGTCGCCGGGGTCGCGATCGAGGTGTTCGCGGCGCTCGGCGTCGTGCTGATGCGCGACGCCCTCGACCGCCTGCACTACGTCGGCGCCTCGCTGCTCGGGTCGGTGTGCGTCGGCCTCGCCGTCGTCGTCGCCGAGGGCCCGTCGGTCATCGGCCTCAAGGCGCTGCTCACCGTGGCGTTCCTCGCCGTCACGGGGCCGGTGCTCGGCCACGCGACGGCGCGCGCCATCCACCTCCATCGGCGCCCGGGCCGATGACCGCGCTGCAGTCCGTGTGCCTGATCGCGGTCGCCGTGGCCGGGACGGCCGTCGTCCTCACCCGCGACCCGCTGCGCCAGGCCGTCGTCTCCGGCGCGCTCGGGCTGACGCTCTCCGTCCTCTTCCTCGCCTTCGGGGCCCCCGACGTCGCGCTGTCGCAGATCGTCGTCGCGGGGGTCGCCGTGCCGGTCATGGTCCTGCTCGCCCTGGCGAAGATCCGCGTCGAGGACCGCGTCGCGCAGGGCGGGGCCGACGAGGACGACGGATGAGCCGGCGGGTGCGCGTCGTCCTCGGTCTCGGGTCGCTCGCCGTCCTCGCGGGCCTGCTCGTGTGGGGCGTCTCGGGCCTGCCGGAGTTCGGCCACCCGCGCGGGCCCTACGCGGACCTCGCCCCGCGGATCATGCTCGACGAGCGCCACGTGGCCAACGCCGTCACGGGCGTCACCTTCGACCTGCGCGGGTTCGACACGCTCGGCGAGGAGATGATCCTGTTCGTCGCCGCCCTGGGCGCGACCGTGCTGCTGCGCGCCCAGCGGACCGAGCGCGAGGTCGAGGCGGCGACCGCCGCCGAGGAGGAGCGCGGCCCGGGCACGGCCGACGCGGTGCGGGCGCTCGGCGCCGTGCTGGTCGGGCCGGTGCTGCTGCTCGGGGTGTACGTCGTCGTCCACGGGGCGTTGACCCCCGGGGGCGGCTTCCAGGGCGGCGTGATCCTCTCGGGCGCGCTGCTGCTCGTCTACGCCGCGGGCCAGGTCGCCGCGATCCGCCGCGTCCGGCCGGTCGCGCTCGTCGAGGTGGCCGACGCGGTCGGCGCGGGCGCCTACATGCTCGTCGCGCTCGCGGGCCTCGTGTTCGGCGTCGCGGTGATGGACAACGTCCTGCCGTTCGGCACGACCGGGTCGCTGCTGTCGGGCGGGACCGTGCCGGTGCTGAGCATCGCGGTCGGCGTCGAGGTGACCGCCGCGGTGACGCTCATCCTCACCGAGTTCCTCGACCAGATGCTGCTCCACGACGGGGACGGCGGCTGAGCCGTGCTGGCCTACCTCGTCGCGGTGTGGCTGATGATCGTCGGGCTCTACGGGGTCATCACGAGCCGCCACCTCGTGCACCTCGTCCTCTGCCTGGGCGTGATGCAGGCCTCGACCTACGTGCTGCTGCTCGCGATCGGCTGGCGCACGGGCGGGGCGGCGCCGATCTTCGGCGACATCCCGCCGCGAACGCCGGTCGTCGACCCCGTGGTCCAGGCGCTCACGCTCACCGACGTCGTCGTCGAGGCGACGGTCATCGCGGTGCTGCTGGCGCTGACGGTCCAGGCGCACAAGCGCTTCGGCACGTGCGATCCGGACGCGCTCGGCGCCCTGCGCGGCTGATCCGCCGTGTCGGCCGCGCCGCTCGCCGTGCTCGTGCCGCTGCTGGCGGCCACGGTCCTCGCCGCGACGTCGCCGTTCGTCGCCCGCCGCCGCGTGGCCGGGATCGCGGGGGTGGCGGCCGCGCTCGCGACGGCCGTGCTGTGCGCGACGGCCCTCGGCCACGTCGCGGGCGGGACGCTCGTTGACCTGGTTCGGCGGCTGGCGGCCGCGCGCCGGCGCGGCCGTCGGCATCGACTTCGCCGTCGACCCGATCGGCGGCGGGCTCGCGCTGTTCGTGGCCGTCCTCGGGGTCGCGGCGCTCGTGATGTGCGTCGAGGTGATCCAGGTCGAGGACCACCTGTTCGACGCGATCGCGCTCGTCTTCATCGCGGCGATGGTCGGCTTCTGCCTGAGCGGCGACCTGTTCGACCTGTTCGTGTTCTTCGAGCTCATGAGCGTCTGCGCGTACGTGCTCGTCGGCTACGAGATCCGCGCGCGGGCGCCGCTCGAGGGCTCGCTGACGTTCGCGATCACCAACTCGATCGGCTCGCTGCTGCTGCTCTCCGGGATCGCCCTGCTCTACGGGCGCACGGGCGCGCTGAACCTCGCGCAGATGGGCCGGGCGCTCGCCGACGGGCCGGCCGACGGGCTCGTCGTCGTCTCCTACGCGCTCGTCGCGGGCGGGCTGCTCGTCAAGGCCGCGGCGGTCCCGTTCCACTTCTGGACGGCCGACGCCTACGCGGTCGCGCCGACGCCGGTCGGCCTGCTGCTCGCCGGCGCGTTCTCCGAGATCGGGCTGTTCGGGCTGGCGCGCGTGCACTGGACGGTGTTCCACGCCGTGCTCGCGCCGCACGAGGCCGAGCTGCGGGCGATCCTCGTCGGCCTCGGACTGCTCACCGCGCTCGTCGGCGCGGTGATGTGCGCCGCGCAGCATCACCTCAAGCGCCTGCTCGCGTTCGCGACGATCTCGCACGTCGGGCTGTTCCTCGTCGGGATCGGGCTGCTCGACGCCGGCGGGATCGCGGGCGTCGCGGTCTGGGTTGTCGGCGACGGGCTGGTGAAGGCGGCGCTCTTCGCCTGTGTCGGGCTGCTGAACGACCGCTTCGCGACCGTCGAGGAGGCCGAGCTGCACGGGCGCGGGCGCGAGCTGGGCTGGATCGGCGGCCTGTTCTGCCTCGGCGCGCTGGCCGTCGCCTCGCTGCCGCCGTTCGGGCCGTTCCTCGGCAAGACGCTCGTCGAGGACGCCGCGCTCGAAGCGGGCTACGCGTGGGTGCCCGCCGTGATGGTGGTCGTCTCGGCCCTGACCGGCGGCGCCCTGCTGCGGGTCGGCCTGCGGGTGTTCGGCGGGCTCGGGCGGTCGGCACCGGAGGACCCGCACTCGGCCCGGGCGGAGGGCGAGGGGCGCGACGAGGCCCGTGAACCCGCGGAGGGCGAGGCCCCGCTCGCGCGGGTGCCGGCGCTCCTGACGTGGCCCGCCGCGCTGCTCGTCGCCGCGTCGCTCGTGTGGGGCCTCGCCCCGGGCGTGACCGACGCGGCGGGCCGCGCGGCCGCGCGCTTCGTCGCGACCGGCGCCTCCGCGGCCTTCGTGCTCGACGGCCGGCCGCTGCCGCCGGTGACCTCGCCGGTGCACGGGCCGGGTCTCACCGGGGCGCTCTACGCCGCCCTCTCGGTCGCCGGAGCGGTCGGCGTCGCGCTGGCTGCCCTGGTCGGCGTGCGCGACCGGGCGCCGCGGGCGGGGCTGCGGGCGCTCGAGGGCCTGCGCGCCCTGCACAGCGGCCGGCCGGGCGACTACGCCGCGTTCACCGCGTTCGGCGTCGCGGTCCTCGGGGCGCTGCTCGCCGTGGCGATCGGGTGAGGGGGCGGGGATCGCGCGGGTGGGCACCGCTGGGCGCGGCGCTCGCGGGCGGCGCACCGAGGGGAGGGTGAGCGAGCGCGGGCGTTGTACGCGGAGCGCGCCGCACGTTGTGCCGGAAATAGGCGGTCAACGTGCGGAGCGTCCGAGACGCGACCGAAGTTGTGCCGCCTATATCGGCTCAACTTCGGTCGCGTCCCGCGGAGCACCGCCGGCGACGCCCCCCGTCACGCGGACGCGGCGGCGCTCTGGTCGTCGGCCAGGGGAGCGACGCCCTCGCGGGCGCCGTCGCCGTCGACGAAGAACTCCCACACCTCGACGAGATTGCCCTCGGGGTCCTCGACGTAGAGCGAGCGGTCGCCGCCCTCGTGCTCGACCGGCCCGCGCGGCGCCGCGTCCAGGTCGCGCACCCTGCGGGCGATGTGCTCGAGCTCGCCCGCCCCCGCGGACAGCGCGAAGTGCACGTGCCGCCCGCCGCGGTCGCCGAACTCCTTGGGGCCGGGCGACCACAGCCCCAGACGCGCCTCGTCGCCCACGGCGAGCCATACGCGATCGTCCTCGCGCGTGAGAACGGTCAGCTCGAACGCCGCGGTGTAGAAGCGCTCGAGCGCGGCGAGATCGCGGGTCTCCAGGGTCAGCTCGCAGAAGTGGGTCGGCATCGCGCGCGCCGTACCCGAGGCCGCCGGTGCGGAACGCGTGGTCGCGGGGTCGGCGCGGGACCTGGCGCGATCGGATGGGTCAGCGCCCGGCCACGGGCGGCGCGGCCACGTCCGTCTCGGCCCACACGAACGTGCGCTCGAGGCCGGCGGTGGCGAAGACCCGCTGCACGGCCGGCGGGCCGGGGACGAGCTCGAGCTGGGCACCCCGCGCAAGCGCGCGGTGCTGCACCCGCATCAGCGCGGCGAGGCCCATGGAGTCGACGAAGCCGAGCTCGCGCAGGTCGACGACCATGGTCTGGCCCGCGCGGGCGTGCGCGTCGATGACCTCACGCAGCCGCGGCGCGCCGGCGAGGTCGAGGTCTCCTGTCAGCCGGAACCGCACCGTGCCGGGCGCGTCCTGCACCGTGACGCGCAGAGCCTGCGCCGGCGCATTGGCGCCCGGGGCGAAGCGCCCATGGGGCGCCGGGACGGGTAGGGCGGACCGGACGCGGTCGACCCCGGCGGCCCGGAGCGCGGCGGCCACCGCCGGCGGCGCCGCCGCGATCGCGAGCGGACACCCGCTGCGTTCGCCGTGGCGGGAGTGCCGGGCGAGGACCTGCACCGCGGACGGCTCGATCCCGGTCGCGCCGCGGAGGTCGACCGTGATCCGCCGGGCGCTCGCCATGAGGCGGTCGAGGACGCCGTCGAGCTCGCGCGCGTTGGCCGCGTCGAGCGCGCCGCGGACGACCACCCGCGCCGCGCCGTCGGAGACGGCGACGGTGACGCTCCACTCGGACGCCGGGGCTCGGGGCGGCGCGACCCGACCGCTCATAGCTGCGGTGTACTCCACAACCGCGCACCGTGAATCACGGCTGTCAGCAGGCAACGTCCCGGGCGTCGCGCGCACGCGCTGGTCCGGCGTCCGCCGGGGTACTCCACCCCCGATGGGCACGACGAAGGAGGCGGAGGACCCGGCGGACCGGACCGAGGAGGAGCAGGAGCGGCTCAACCGCCAGATGACCGAGCTGCTCAACGAGCTGCGCGTCGCGATGCCCGGGGTGCAGGTGCTGTTCGGCTTCCTGCTGACGGTGCCGTTCCAGCAGCGCTTCCAGCAGGTGACCGACTTCCAGCAGACCATCTACCTGGCGGCGCTGATCGCCGCGGCGACGGCGACGGCCTTCCTGATCGCCCCGTCGGCGTATCACCGGGTGACGTTCGAGCAGCACCAGAAGCCGACCATCATCCGGCTCGGAACGGTCGAGTTCCTGATCGGGCTGGCGGCGCTCGCGGTGGCGATGAACCTCGCCGTCCTGCTCGTCACCGACGTCCTGTTCGGGGCGGACACGGTGACGGTGGTCGTCGTCTGCCTCGTGGCGCTCTACAGCACGCTGTGGTTCGGGCTCGGGATCGTGCAGCGGCTGCGGCGCTGACACAACCCAGGATCCGCGGTTGTGCGCCCGCACCGAGGACCCTTCTCGGGCGCGACCGTATCCTCGCGCCGTGCACGAACCGGACTCCGCCGCCGACCTGCGCGCGTTCCGCCGCGCCGCCCACACGCTCGTGGACGGCGTCGCCGACCACCTCGCCGCGCTGCCGTCGGGCCCGGTCTGGCAGCCGCTCCCCGATCGCGGTGCGCGAGCGGCTGCTCGACGCGCCCCTGCCGGAGCACGCCGCCACGCTCGACGAGCTGACGGCGGCCGCGTTGCGCGACGTCCTGCCGCACGCCATGGGCAACGGCCACCCCGCGTTCTTCGGCTGGGTCAATCCGCCGCCGTCCCCGGCGGGGATCGCGGCCTCGCTCGCGGCGGCGGCGATGAACCCGAGCGTCGTCGCCGGGGACCACGCCGACGTCCACCTCGAGCACACGGTCGTCCGCTGGCTGGCCGAGCTCGTCGGCTTTCCCCACGGTCCGGGAGGCGGCCTGCTCACGAGCGGCGGGTCGGCCGCGACGATCATCTGTCTCGCCGGCGCTCGCACCCGGGCGCTGGCGGCCGTCGGGCACGACGTGCGGCGCGACGGGCTCGCGGGCGCCCCGCGGCTCACCGCGTACGTGCCCGCCGAGGCCCACAGCTGCGTGCGGCGGGCGCTGGAGCTCCTCGGCGTCGGCAGTGCGGCGATGCGCGAGGTGCCGCTCGCCGCGGGCCGCCTCGACGCCTCGGCGCTGCGCGCGTCGATCGCCGCCGACCGGGCGGACGGCGCGCTTCCGACGCTGCTCGTCGGCTCGGCGGGGACGGTCAACACCGGCGCGATCGACCCGCTCGACGAGCTCGCGGCCGTCGCGCGTCGCGGAGGGGCTGTGGTTCCACGTCGACGGCTCCTACGGCGCGTTCGGCGTGCTGGACCCGGCGATCGCGGACCGTTTTCGCGGCATGGAGCGGGCCGACTCGCTCGCGCTCGACCCGCACAAGTGGCTCGGGGTCCCCGTCGACGCCGGCTGCGCGCTCGTCCGGCGCGGCGACGACCTGCGCGACGCGTTCAGCCTCATCCCGCCCTACCTGCGCCAGGACACCGGCACGGCCGTGGGCACGTTCGCCGAGTACGGCCCCGAGCAGACGCGGCCGTTCCGCGCCCTCAAGACCTGGGCGACGATCGCGGCGCGCGGCCGGGCCGGGCTCTCGGCACAGGTCGCGCGCGCGAACCGGCTCGCGCAGGAGCTCGCGGCGCTGGTCGAGCGCGCGCCCGACCTGGAGCTCGCGGCGCGGCCCGAGACCTCGATCGTCGCGTTCCGCGCTCGCCCGGCCGGCTGTCCGCCGGCGCGGCTGGACGATCTCAACCGGGCGTTGCCCGAGGCGGTCCAGGCGCGCGGGCGCGCCTTTGTGACCGGCACCGTCTTCGGCGGCCGCGAGACGCTGCGCGCCTGCATCCTCCATCCGGACACGCGCGCCGAGCACCTCCGGACGCTCGTGGCCGAGGTCGTCGCGACGGCCGGCGAGTTGGCCGCCGCCCAGCGCTGACGCCGTCTACCCCGCCGGCCCGACACCAAGCGCCGGCGCGTGCTGGCCTCGGCCGCGACCGCGTCGGGCGGGAGACGCCCGCCCACCGCCGCCCACGCGGTGCCGTCGGCGTCCAGGCCGCGAATCTGGGCGGCGCCCCGCTCGTCGAGGCGCGTGCCCGCGACCCGGTCCGGCGTCGCCGCGTGCCAGTGGGCGATCCAGACATCACCGGCGTCGTCCATCCGGACCCCGGCCCGGTGGGCGTCGCGGGCCACCTCCACCAGAACGGGCGCGTTCTGGAGCAGGAGCGGGCGATCAGGTCTTGACGGCCTGCTTCAACCGCGCGCCGGCGCTGAACCGCGGGGACTTGGACGCCGCGATGGCGATGGGCTCACCGGTGGCCGGGTTGACGCCCTGGCGGGCCGCGCGGTCCGCCACGGTGAACTTCCCGAACCCGGTGATCGTGACCTCCTGGCCGCCCGCGAGCGCCTCTTCGATGGTCTGCAGCGTCGCGTCGAGGACCCGCCCGGCCTCGGCCCCGGATACCCCGGCGCGCTGGGCGACCTGCTCGGCCAGTTCCGTCTTGTTCACGTCAGCTCCTCTCGCTCTGTGGCGTCGACGTGATCAGGGTGCCCGGCGCGTCGGACGGACCCGGTTCCGGAGCTTCCCGCCGCTGCTGGTGCGGCGAGCCCGGCGTGGGTATGGCCGGCCCCGCCTGGTCCGTGTCCCACACCGAGGGGGAGATTGCCCTGACGATCGCCGTCACCACCCCGACCGGCCACGTCGGATCACACGTCGCGCGGATGCTCTGTCAGGCCGGCGTGCGTCCTCGCCTGCTGCTGCGCGACCCGGACCGTCTCGATCCCGAGGTGCGCGATCGGGCCGAGCTGGCCGTCGGCGACCAGCGCGACGCCGCCTATGTCGCCGAGGCGACCCGGGGCGTCGAGGCGGTCTTCTGGGTGCACCCGGACGATTGGTCGCTGCCCGACCCCGACGCCGACGCGGAGCGCACCGGGGAGGGCCTGGCCGCCGCGATGCGCCAGAACCGGATCCCGCGCGTCGTGTTCCTGAGCAGCGTCGGCGCCGAGTTGCGCCACGGCGCGGGGTTCGTCGACGGCCTGGCCCGATCAGATGATCGAGGCGCAGCGGATCAGCGACGACGAGGAGCGCGCCGCCCTGCGCGCCGCGGGCATGAGCGAGGTGGCCGTCGAGGGCATCATCGGGATGAGCGTGGGCAAGCGGCATGGGTTCACCCCGGAGCAGCCGCGCTCGGTGCTGACGACGACGCCGAGCAGCCTGGCCGGGTGGGCGATCACCCACCTCCGGCCGGTGCTGTGACCCCTCGGATCTGGGATTGCGCCCGCGTGCGGCTCGGCCACCATCTCGGTCTCCGATGCCGGCACGGACCCCCGAGGAGATCCACACGCTGATCGAGGCCGCGTTCAACGCGCGCGACCTCGACGCCTTCGTGGCACTCCACGAGGACGACGCGACGACGGTCGTGCCGCCCGACGGCCGGCGCGTCACCGGTCATGCGGCCATCCGCGCCGCGCTCGCCCCGATCTTCGCCTCCGGCCCGCGGGCGCGGATCGAGGTGATCGGCAAGCTCGAGAGCGGAGGGCTGGCGCTCACGCGCGCCCGCCTCGACGTCGTCGTCCCCGGCGCGGATCCGGCGCACCCGCTCGAGGTCTCCGGGCAGGGGACGATCGTCTCGCGCCGGCAGCCGGACGGCACCTGGCGGATCGTGATCGACGACCCGATGGGTCCCGGGCCGACGACGCCCGCACCGATCGTGACGGCCGACGCGGACCCGGGCTGGGACGACGCGTTCGCCGCCGAGCGCCGGCGCATCGCCGCGGTGCTCGGCGACGACGCGGTCGCGATCGAGCACGTCGGCTCGACGGCCGTGCCCGGTCTGCCCGCCAAGCCGATCATCGACATCGCGGTCGGCCTGCGCGACGGCGCGGACGCCGCGCGGTGCGTCCCGGCGCTCGCCGCGCTCGAGTACCGCCGCGACCCGAGCGGGGACTTCGACGGCCGCGTGTTCCTGCGCCGTGTCGGCTCCGACGGGGGCCCGAGCCACCACGTCTCGCTCATGCCCGCACGGCAGCGACCCGTTGCTCAAGCACGTCGCCTTCCGCGACGCGCTGCGCGCCGACGCGCGCCCCTGAGCCCGGCCGTCACCGCGGCGCGATCTCCGCGACCATGACCCTCGTCGCCATGCCCACGGACCTCGACCTGACCCGCTTCGAGGCGCTCAGCTTCGACTGCTACGGAACCCTCATCGACTGGGAGACCGGGATCGCCGCGGTGCTGACGCCGTGGGCCCGCGAGCACGGCCTCGGCCTCACCGACGAGCAGCTGCTGCTCGCCTACGCCGACAACGAGGCGGCGGTCGAGCGCGACACCCCGACCGCGCGCTACCCGGCCGTCCTCGCCGCCGCGTTCCGCCGCACCGGCGAGGCGCTCGGCGCGCCGGTCGACGATCGCTGGGCGGAGCGGCTGGGGGAGTCCGTCCCGGACTGGCCGGCGTTCCCCGACTCGGCCGACGCGCTCGCCCGGCTGGCCCGCCACTGCCGGCTCATCATCCTCTCCAACGTGCACCGGGACGGGTTCGCCGGGAGCAACCGGCGGCTCCGCGGCACCTTCGCCGCGATCATCACCGCCGAGGACGTCGGCGCCTACAAGCCGGCCGAGAACCACTTCCGCGCGCTCGACGCCGCCCTCGCGGAGCTCGGCGTCGCGCGCGATCGCCTCCTGCACGTCGCCCAGAGCCTGTTCCACGACCACGTGCCGGCCAGGCGTGAAGGCCTGCCGTCGGTCTGGATCAACCGCCGCCACGACCGCCCCGGCTGGGGCGCGACCCCCGCACCGACCGAGGCGTGGGCCTACGACCTCGAGTTCCCGTCCATGGCCGCCTTCGCCGACGCCGTCGACGCCGCGTTCGGCGCTCCGGCCGGACGCCGCGGCGATCCCGGCGCGACGCCGTCGCCGCCGGACGCATAGCGTTCGCCGCATGGGCTGGACCGTCGACGTTCCGGTGACCGAGCAGGCACCGCCGACCACGCTGCCCGTCGCGATGGCCGCGGCGGTCGCCGAGGCGCTGGCCAGACCGGCCGTCCAGCAGCCGGGCTGGCCGGATGCCGACTACGTCGACCGCGTCCGCGGGGTGCTCGAGGTGGTGCCGCCGATCGCGGTGACGACGGAGGTCGACGCGCTCCAGACGCGCCTCGGCGCGGTGGCCCGGGGCGAGGCCTTCCTCCTGCAGGGCGGCGACTGCGCCGAGACGTTCGACGACAACACCGAGGCGCGCCTGCGCGGGACGATCCGGACGCTCCTGCAGATGGCGGTCGTGCTCACGTACGGCACGGCGATGCCCGTGGTGAAGGTCGGCCGGATCGCCGGGCAGTACGCCAAGCCGCGCAGTTCGGCGGTCGACGCCGCCGGCCTCCCGTCCTACCGCGGCGACATGATCAACGCGATCGCGCCGACCGCGGCCGCGCGGCGGCCCGACGCCGGCCGGATGATCCGCGCCTACGCGAACGCCGCGGCCGCGATGAACCTCGCCCGCGCGATCACCGGCGCCGGGCTGGCCGACCTGCACCACCTCCACGAGTGGAACATGGACTTCGTGCGCCGGTCGAGCGCCGGCGAGCGCTACGAGCGCGTCGCGACGGAGATCGAGCGCAGCCTGCGGTTCATGTCCGCCTGCGGCGTCGACGACAGCTCGCTGCGCACGGTCGACCTCTACGTCAGCCACGAGATGCTCGTGCTCGACTACGAGCGCTCGCTCCTGCGCGCCGAGGGCGAGCGCCTGTTCCTGCTGTCGGCCCACCAGGTGTGGATCGGGGACCGCACGCGCCAGCTCGACGGCGCGCACGTCGCCCTGGCGGCCCTCATCGCCAACCCGATCGGCGTCAAGCTCGGCCCGACCGTGACGCCCGATGAGGTCGTCGCGCTCGTCGAGCGGATCGATCCCCAGCGGATCGACGGCCGCGTGACGCTCGTCTCGCGCATGGGCAGCGGGGCGGTCCGCGACCGCCTGCCCTCGATCGTCGAGGCCGTGAGCCGCAGCGGTCATCGCGTCGTGTGGCAGTGCGATCCGATGCACGGCAACACCGAGGAGTCGCCGAGCGGCCACAAGACGCGGCACTTCGACCGCATCATGGACGAGGTCGAGGGCTTCTTCGAGGTCCACCAGCAGCTCGGGACGCACCCCGGCGGGATCCACGTCGAGCACACCGGCGAGGACGTCACCGAGTGCCTCGGCGGAGCGGAGATGATCTCCCACAGCCAGCTCGGCTCGCGCTACGAGACGGCGTGCGATCCGCGGCTGAACCCGCAGCAGGCGCTCGAGCTCGCCTTCCTCGTCGTCGAGATGCTGCGCCGCCCGGGCTGACTCACGGCCCGGGGCGGCCGCGCCCTCGAGGGGCGCGACCGCACGCGAGCCGGATCCGCTAGTGGTGCGACAGCCGGTAGTGCACCGTCGCGTCGCCGAGCTTCAGCCCGGCGGGGACGGTCCCGGCGGGCAGCCCGAACGCGCCGTTGAGCGCGTCGGCCGCCGCCGCCGTCAACGTGGCGCCGACCGGCCCGACGCGAACCCCGCGGTGGCGGAACGCGACGTCGGCCGTGCCGAAGTCCAGGTCGAGGATCGCCACGCGCGCGTCGCCGACCATCGCGCTGAGCTGATGGGCCTTGACGTCGATGTCGAAGTCGGTCAGCGCGACGGTGGTGGCGCCCGCGGTGAGCGAGATGCCGCCGCTGTGGTGGATGACGCCGGTGCGCAGCGCGTCGCCGAACGAGTTCGTGATCGGGAACGCGAGATCACCGCTGCGGGTCGCGCGGGCGGGCGCGATCGGGGCGGGGGTCACGCCGAGGCTCGTGAGCGCGCTGACCGCGCCCGGATCGAGCGTCAGCGTCGTCGCGCCGAAGCCCGTGGCGGAGTGCGTCGAGTGCGCTCCGGCGGGGGCGCAGGCAATGGCCAGGACGGCGAGCAGGCTGCCGAGGACCGCCGCCGGGCGGGACGCCCGGCGCAGCGAGAAGGACATGTGGGACCTCCGGATGTGGGGTGGGTGGCGCCCGCCGCGCGGCGCCGCGGGCGTGTGGGGGAGCGGAACGGCGATGGGCGCCGCGCGGGTCGGCGCGTCGCGCCGGTGGGGCGAGGCGTCCGATCGCACTCGGTCTCCGCTCCCCTCACATCTGGCGTACGCGCGAGCGGCGGTGTTGGCCCAGACGGCTACGCGCCCGGTCGTTCTGGCGCGCTAGCATTCGCCGCGGGTTTGGGGGACGTGCCGTCTTTCGTCGACATCGAGCGGTCGGGCACCCGGCTCCGCGGCCGGGAGCTGTTGCGCACCGTCGCCGAGGGGACCGCGGGCGCGGTCGGGGACGAGTTCCTCCGCTGCCTGGTTCGGCACGTCGCGCTGGCGTTCGACGCGAAGTTCGCGTTCGTCGCGGAGGCCTCGGACCCCGCCGGCGCGCACGTGCGCGTGATCAGCGGCTGGTACTCGGGCGACTGGATGGCCGAGCCGTTCGAGTACGACACCGAGGGCAAGCCGTGCGCGCTGGTCGTCGAGCAGGCCGTCGTCGCGTTCCCCGCCGCGCTCACGAAACGCTTCCCCGAGGCCCGGCCGGCGATCGAGATGGGCCTCGAGAGCTACCTCGCGGTCTGCCTGCGCGCGGCCGACGGCACCCACCTGGGCCACATGGCCGTGATGGACGCGAGCCCGATGGCGGCGGGCGAAGACGACGTCGCCGCGATGCGCATCTTCGCCTCGCGCGCGGCGGCGGAGCTCGAGCGGCGCCGTCAGGAGGTCGCGCTCCGCCGCTCGCGCGGGCGCGTCATCGAGGCCGCTGACGCCGAGCGCCGGCGCGTCGGCCGCGACCTCCACGACGGGGCGCAGCAGCGCCTGCTCGCCGTCGCGAACCTGCTGAAGCTCGCCCAGCGCAAGCTCGACGCCGGCGACGAGGTGGCCGACGTCATCCGGCTCGCGGGCGACGAGCTGGGCGACGCGCAGGCCGAGCTGCGGGACCTCGCGCGCGGGCTGCACCCCGTGGCGCTCACCGAGCGGGGGCTGCGCAGCGCGCTCGAGTCGCTGACCATCGGCTGCACCTTCGGCGTGCGCCTGGACGTCGGCGTGGACGAGCTGCCCGACGACGCCGAGCTGGCCGCGTACTTCGTGGTCAGCGAGTCGCTGACGAACGCACAGCGCTACGCCGGCGCGGACGCCGTCGACGTGCGCGTCGTCGCGGATGCGGAGGGGCTGCTCGTCGAGATCGTCGACGACGGCGCCGGCGGAGCCGACCCCACGGGCGGCACCGGCCTGCGCGGGCTCGCCGACCGGATCGACGCGCTCGGCGGGCGCCTCGAGATCCGCAGCCCGCCGGGCGAGGGGACTCGCGTCAGCGCGCGGCTCCCGCTGCCGGCCGCCTGATCAGCGCCGGCGGGCGGACTTCGCGGCGCCCCGGCGGCGATGCGCCTCGCGGGTGTACGCGCGCGTGACGCGCCGGCTGATCCACCACGCGGTCCGGGTGGTGAGGAGCGCCCGTCCGAGCGCCCCGCGGCGGTGGCGCCGGCCTCTTCGCAGGCGCAGGCGCGCCGCGCTCCTCGGGCCCGTCCGGCGTGCCATGAACCGTGTTCCTCGCATCGTGCCGCGTAGACCACCGCACCGGCGGGTGACCGGGCGTCACCCGCACGGGTGAAGCCCGGTCACCCGGCGCCGCGCGAGCGTGGACGGCATGAGCGTGGAGGAGGCCGGCGTCGGCGGTGGGTGACGCGATCGGACAGATGCTCCCGGCCGCGGTCGGCGTCGCCGTCAGCCCGATGCCGATCGTCGCCGTGGTGCTGATGCTCGTCAGCCGGCGCGGGCGGGCGAACGGGCCCGCCTTCATCGTCGGCTGGGTGCTCGGGCTGACGATCCTCGGTGCCATCGTCCTCGGGCTCTCGAGCGGGGCGGACGCGAGCGACGGGGGCGAGCCGGCGACGTGGGTCGGCGTTCTGAAGCTCGTCCTCGGGGCGCTCCTGCTGCTGGTCGGCGTGCGCCAGTGGCGCGGTCGTCCGCACGGTGACGAGCAGCCGCCGGCGCCGAAGTGGATGGGCGCCCTCGACACGTTCACGCCGGTCAAGGCCGCCGGCGCCGGGGTGCTGTTCTCCGGGCTCAACCCGAAGAACGCGCTGCTCTCCATCGGGGCCGCGGCCGCGATCGCCGGGACCGGGATCTCCGCGGGATCGCAGGCCGTCGCCTACGGCCTGTTCGTGGTGATCGCGACCATCGGAGTCGGTGCGCCCGTGGTCATCACCTTCGTCCTCGGCGACCGCTCGCGCCACATGCTCGACACACTGAAGGAGTGGTTGGCCGGGAACAACGCGGTGATCATGGCCGTGCTGCTCCTGCTGCTCGGCGTGAAGCTGATCGGCGACGGGATCAGCGCGCTCTGACGCGCCCTCGTCGGATCGCGTCGCGACCGAGCGCGCGAGGCGGCGTCCTCGTGCTGGGCCTGTGCGCGCTCGCCTTTGCCGCCCCGGCGCAGGCGGCGACCGTCGGGCACGGCACCGCGGCGAGTTGCACCTCGGCGCGCGTGGTCGCCGCGGTCCGCGCCGGGGGGACGATCCGCTTCTCGTGCGGCCCGCGTCCGGTGACGATCCGCATGCGCGCGACGGCCAAGGTCCGCAACACCCACCGCGAGGTGGTCCTCGACGGTGGCGGCCGCGTGACGCTGAGCGGCCAGGGCCGGCGCCGCATCCTCTACCTGAACACCTGCGACCGCGCGCTGGTCTTCACCACGTCGCACTGCCAGGACCAGGCCACGCCCCGCCTCGTCGTTCGCGGGCTCGCGTTCGCGAACGGCAACGCGACGGGCGAGGAGGTCGACGGCGGCGGTGGCGGCGCGATCTTCGCCCGTGGCGGGCGCCTGCGGATCGAGCGCTCGTCGTTCACCGGCAACCGCTGCGACCCGCAGGGCCCGGACGTCGGCGGCGGCGCGGTCCGTGCGCTGTCGCAGTACCACGGTCTCCCGGTCGTCGTCTCCGACAGCCGCTTCGCCGGCAACGTCTGCAGCAACGGCGGGGCGCTCAGCAGCATCGGCGTGTCCTGGACCGTCCGCCGCAGCGAGTTCACCCGCAACCGCGCGATCGGCCGCGGGGCGAACCCGGCCCGCGGCGGCACCCCCGGGGGCGGCAGCGGCGGCGCGATCTACAACGACGGCAACCGCTTCCGGCTGACGCTCTCCGACTGCCGGCTCACCGGCAACCGCGCGGCCGAGGGCGGCGGGGCCGTGTTCTTCGTGAGCAACGACCGCACCGGCACGATGGCGATCACCGACAGCGTCCTGCGCGGCAACCCGAGCGCGGGGTTCGAGACGCCCGGCCTGCCCGGCATCTTCTTCCTCGGCGCCGGCCGCCCGACGATCACGCGGTCGGTGCTGGAGCGGTCGCCGGCTCAGTCGTCCGGCGTCGCCGCCGCCGGCTCGCCGTAGGTGACGACCAGCAGCCAGAGGTACTTCAGCGCGGTGAGGACCTCCGCCGGCACGCCCCAGCTCTCCCACCGCTGCGGGTCGCGCACCGCGGAGACGCCGGCGCTGCTGATGACGGCGGCGCTGAGGAACAGCTCGCCCTCGCGCTGGCCGGTGGCGCGGGCGACCTGCTCGGCCAGCCGCCGCGCCCGGCCGTGCGCACAGAACGCCTGCCAGACCGCCAGCTCGGCACCGTCCTGCCTTGGCGCGGCGATCGGGATGCGCGAGACCGGCAGCACCACGCCGGGATTCCAGCGGGTCCGCACGCCGCAGCGGCGCGCCGCGGAGAGCAGCAGCATGCCCGTGCGCGTGCCCGCGTAGGCCGGATCGATCACGAGCGCGTCGACGTCCGTGCGCAGGTCGATCGGCCCCGCGATCTGCGCCGCGACGTAGTCGTCGAGGGAGCGGTTCATGGCCCGCGCCAGCGGCCCCTCGCGCGGCCGCTCGGGTTCGAGCACGGCCGCGACGAACGCCCCGACGTCGACGCCGTCGCGCCCCAGCAGGCGCCCCGTGGCCGCGGCCGAGTCGAGCAGGTCCGCGACGATCGGGAGGAGGCCGGTGGGCGCCGCGGTCGCCGGGCCGGCGCCGTACCGGATCGTCGCGCGCTCGAGCGCCTCCGGGCGCAGGCGTAGATGACATGCGCCGAACCGCGGGCACGCGCCGTTGGGCTGGTCGAGCAGGTCCAGGCCGCCGTGGGTCGCCGCTTCGGCGCCGGCCACGCGCATCGACGTTCGCCAGTGGTCGGGGTCGTCGCCCGGGGAGGCGGGCCGTCGGTCGCCGGCCAGGGGCGCGGCGAACCGGCATTCGTACACGCCGTCGTCGCCCAGGACCTCCGCGACGGAGCGGCGGTCGTCGAGCAGCCGGCCGGCGTGGAAGTTGACCGTGATGACGGCGCCCGCGCGGACCGCGGCGACGACCTCCGCCGGGGTGGTGTCGATCCCGGCCGCCCCGAGCACGCGACGGATGCGCGCCTCGTGGTCGACCGGGGCCTCGTCCGGGCCCGCGCGGCGGAGCGCGGTGGCCGAGGCGTCCGCTCTGGGCGTTCCGGATCCGACCTGGAGTTGTCTCATCGCACGGCGTCCGCCTGCTCGCGGACACGCTACCGCCGCGGCCCGCGTGCGGGCCCGCCAGTTTGGTCGACCACGCGGGTCGACCGGCGCCGGTACGCCGCCGGCTGGCGCCTCTACCGGCTGTCCGGTGGGCGCGCCGGGCCCGTCCGTGACGCGTCAGGCGTCGTAGGTGCCCGTGAACACGAGGACCGCCATCACGACGAACGCGAGGCCGGTCAAGAGGTCGGTGCGGATGCGCGGGATGAAGTTGGCCGCCGCCCGGCCGATCTGGTGCCCGGCGACCGACATCACGAACGTGATCACGCCGAACAACACCGGCGCGAGCCACGGGGAGTATCCGGCCAGGCCGAGGCTCGCGCCCGCGGCGACGTTGTCGACGCTCAACGGCAGCGGGAGCCCGCGAGTCGCCCAGCGCATGTCCGGATCGGCGTCCTCGGGCTTCACCAACGCCCGGACGACGACGAACAGGCCGTACGCCGCGAGGCCGATCGCGGCGATCATGTCCGCCGTGGAATCGATCTGCTCGCTGAGGTAGCTGCCGATGATCAGCCCCACGAGCGGCGCGATGCCATCCCAGAGGCCGAAGATCAGCGACGTCTTCACCGACCGCCCCAGCGTCGGCTTGAGACCGCCCAGCACGAGCGACGTCCGGAAGTTGTCCAGGCTGAGCGTGAACCCGAGTGTGAGCAGCGAGATCACGCGTGGGCCTCGGGGCTGACGACGTGTGCATCACGGGCGTCGGCGGCGGAGATCGGCGTGCAGATCGAGGTCATGTCGGGGTGGTGCCTCCCGCTGGCGGAAACCGGGCGGGGCGCATCCTTGCCGACCGCGCGCGGCTCGCGCAACCCCCGGCGTCAGTCGTCCCGGCGGGCCCCGGAATCCGTTTCCGAGCAGGCGATATGAGCGTTCCGTCCGCCTTGAAACGGACGCTGCACGCACGCTGTACGGTGGCCCGCCGGCGGGCATCTGGGATCATCCCCGGCTGTCGTGCGCGACTGGTTGCTGATCACGGTGTCGACCCCCCGCGGGGGCTCGTCGACGCTGCGCGTCTACGCGTGGCGGAACCTGCGCAGCCTCGGTGCGCACTACCTCCAGCAGTCCGTGTGCCTGCTGCCGGCGACGCCGGCGACGACGCGCGCCACGACGAAGCTCGTGGCGCGGCTGCGCGCGGAGGGCGGCCGCGGCGAGGTCCTGCGGATCCAGCTGTCGGACGCCAAGCAGGAGGCGGCGGTCATCGACGCGATCGGGCGCGAGCGGACCGACGAGTACCGCGAGCTGGTCGAGAGCACCCGGAACTTCCACGAGGAGCTCGAGCTCGAGCGCTCGCGCGGCCGCGCGACGTACACGGAGCTCGAGGAGTCCGACGCCGACCTCGCGCGCCACCAGAAGTGGCTCGCCGCGATCCGCGCCCGCGACTACTTCGAGGCGCCCGGGGGCGAGGACGCCACCGCCGCGCTCGTGTCGTGCGAGGCCGCGCTCGCGCGCTTCGAGAGCGAGGCGCTGTCCGCGGAGCTCGACGAGCCGCCCGCGGACGCCGCGCCCGCGCTGCGCGCGGTCGACGACGCCGGCGACTGACGCGACGGTCGCTGCTCGGCCGCGCCGTGCGCGGCGTCGTGCCCGCTTTCTGCGAATGAGTTGCAACAGTGGTACGTTCGGCCGCACCGACGGCCCGCAGGCCACGTGCGGGCGCGACGAGGAAGGTGACGATGGGTGCTGCGGCCGGATCGACGGGCCACGTCTCTCGTTGGGCGCGCGTCAAGGGCGGGCTGACGCCGGGGCAGTGGCGCACCGTCGCGGCCATGTTCGCGGTGATCGCCGCGCTGCACGCCGTCGGGTTCGTGTTGCTGTTCGTGGTCATCGCGCCGCGGGACTTCGCGCTCGGCGACTCGGGCGTCTTCACCGTCGGCCTCGGGCTCACCGCCTACACGCTCGGGCTGCGCCACGCGTTCGACGCCGACCACATCGGCGCGATCGACAACACGACGCGCAAGCTCATGGCCGACGGCCAGCGGCCCGTCAGCATCGGGTTCTTCTTCTCCCTCGGGCACTCGACGATCGTGTTCGTGCTCGCCGTGGCGTTCACCCTCGGCATCCGCGGGCTGAGCGGCGCCGTGAGCGAGGACGGCTCGTGGCTGCACCAGGCCACCGGGCTGATCGGGCCGACGGTCTCGGGCACGTTCCTGACGATCATCGGGCTCCTCAACCTGCTCGTGCTGGTCGGGATCGTCGGGATCTTCCGGCGGATGCGCCGCGGGGACTACAGCGAGGCCGAGCTCGAGGAGCAGCTGAACAACCGCGGCCTGATGAACCGCATCTACCGGCGCGCGACGAACACCGTCACGAAGCCGTGGCAGATGTACCCGGTCGGCCTGCTGTTCGGGCTCGGGTTCGACACGGCGACCGAGGTCGCGCTGCTCGCCACGGCCGGCGCGGCCGCCGCGGGCGGACTGCCGATCTACGCGGTCCTGTGCCTGCCGATCCTCTTCGCCGCCGGGATGTCGCTGCTCGACGCGATCGACGGGGCGTTCATGAACTTCGCCTACGGCTGGGCGTTCGCCCAGCCGGTGCGGAAGATCTTCTACAACATGACGATCACCTGGCTGTCGGTCGTCGTCGCGCTCGTGATCGGCGGAATCGAGCTGCTCTCGGTGCTGGCCGACAAGCTCGCCCTCACGGGTCAGCCCTGGGACTTCGTCTCCGGCCTCGACCTCAACTACGTGGGCTACGCGATCGTCGCGCTGTTCGTCCTGACCTGGGTCGTGGCGCTCGCGGTGTGGCACCTCGGGCACATCGAGGAGAAGTGGTCGCAGGGGATGGCGGCCACCGAGGCCGCAGGCCCGCGGCCGCGCTGAGCGCCGCGCCGACCCCGGTGGTCCGCGCGGACATGCCGGGTCGTCACCGGGCGCGCCGCGCCTCTACCATCGCCGGCTGATGATGCCCTGGAAAGCGATCGTCGCGGCGGTCATCGTCGCGCTCGCGCTCGCCGGGTGCGGCTCCTCGGACTCCGAGCCCCAGTCGAGCGGACGGTCGTGGACGATCGACCAGTTCCTGCAGCGCACGGGGCTCGAGCGCCAGTCCGACGGCCTCACCTACCTGCTCCCCGGCCACCCGCAGTGTGCCGCGCGGCTGCTCCTGCGCTCGTCGGCCGAGGTCGACACGTACCGCAACTCCGGCGACGTCGTGGCGACGAACCCGGACAAGTCCGCGGGCGTGCGCGTCGAGAACGGCGAGCCGGCGTCCTGCAAGGCCGTCTTCACCCAGGCGCTGGCCAAGCTGAAGTAGCGCCGCCGGCCGCCACTAGCATCGCCGGCATGGCCGACGCCGCAGGCATCGTGCTCGCCGGCGGGCGCTCGTCGCGGATGGGGCGGCCGAAGGCGGCGCTCGAGTGGCACGGGTCGACGCTGCTGCGGCGCGTGACCGGCATCGTCGCCCGCGCGGTCGACGGGCCGGTCGTCGTGGTCCGCGCGCCGGGCCAGGAGCTGCCGCCGTTGCCGGCCGCCATCACGGTCGTCGAGGACGCGCGCGAGGGCCAGGGGCCGCTGCAGGGGCTCGCGGCCGGCCTCGCCGCGGTCCGCCCGCACGCCCCCGCCGCCTATGCCTCCTCGACCGACGTCCCGCTGCTGCACCCGCAGTTCGTGCGCCGCGTGCTCGCCGCGCTCGCCGAGGCGGGCGACGCCGACGTCGCGCTGCCGCACGCCGGCGGCTTCCCGCAGCCGCTCGCCGCCGCCTACCGGACCGACGTCGTCGACGTGATCGAGCGGCGCATCGCCGCCGGCCGGCTGCGGCTGGTGACGCTGTTCGACGTCATCCGCGTGCGCGGGCTCGACGCGGCCGCGCTGCTCGCCGACCCGGTCCTCGCGGCCGCCGATCCGGACCTGGGCTCGGTGGTGAACGTCAACGAGCCCGCCGACTACGAGGCGGCGCGGGCGCGGCCGGCGCCGGCGGTCACGGTGGCGGTCGCCGGCGCGCCGGGGCGGGCCGTGCGGGCCGCGACCCTCGGCGCGGCGCGCGGCCGCCGCCGGCCGCCCGCCCGGCGCGCGCCTGGACGGCGCGAGCGTGAACGGCGCGCCCGTGACGGCCGATGCCGAGTTCCCCCTCGTCGAGGGCGACGCCGTCGCCTTCGGCGCGACCTGGGCGAGGCGCTCAGCGGGCGAGCAGCGACCGCGCGGCCGCCGCGTCGACGGCCCACGCCGTGCCGGCCCGGTCGCGCGAGCGGGCGTAGAGCACGCCGAGCAGGCGCCCGCGGCCGTCGAGCACCGGCGCGCCCGAGTCGCCCGGGTCGATCGCCGCGGCGAGCTCGAGGCCCGGGCGCATCCGGGGCGGGTCGCCGGGCTGGTCGCGGAACGCGACCGTCACGCGGCGGCGGATCGGGGCGTCGAGCGGCCGCGCGCCGGCCGCCCGCAGGACGACGATCCGCGCACGGGCGCCGCCGTCGCCGAGGCGGAGCGCGGGCGCGCGCAGGCCGGGCACGGCGAGGAGCGCGAGATCGAGGCGGCGGTCGACGCGCACGACGCGCGCCGGGCGGCCGCCGACCCGGACCGCGCGGCCGGGGGAGAGGGGGTGCGCGACGGTGAGGACGCGCCCGTCGCCGGCCGCCACGCCGGTCGCCACCTCGGGGACGAGCCCGTCGGTCGCGACGGTCACCCGCACGACGGACGGGGGCGCCCCGGTCGGGCCGGCGCCGCCTCCGCCGCAGCCCGCCGCGAGCGAGCGCCACCGCCGCGAGCACCGCGCCCGCGAGGAGGCCGGCCCCGCGGCGAGGCACGCTCATCGCGGAGGCGCCGTCGTCCCGCGCACGACGAGCTCGGGCTCGTGCAGGCGCGTCGTCCCGCGCGTCCGGCCCTCGGTGCGCTCGAGCAGCAGCTGCAGCGCCTCGCGGCCCATCTCCTGGCGCGGCTGGTTGATCGTCGTCAGGCGGATGTGGCTGAAGGCCGCGACGAACGTGTTGTCGAACCCGACGACCGAGACGTCCTCGGGCACGCGGATCCCCTCGCGGTACAGGCGGTCGATGAGGCCGATCGCGACGAGGTCGTTGGCGGCGAAGACGGCGGTCGGCAGGTCACCGGCGGCGAGCAGCTCCTCCGCGGCCGCCGTGCCGGCGTCCTCGGTGAACTCGCCCGCGACGATCCGCGCGCGGTCCGCGAGGCCGGCCTCGGCCATGGCCTTGAGGTACCCGGCGCGCCGGGGCGCGGCGCCCGCGCCGCGGCCGCCGTCGACGTGGGCGATGGCCTCGTGGCCGAGGCCGAGCAGGTGCTGGATCGCGAGCCGCGCGCCGAGCGCCTCGTCGGTCATGACCGTGTCGATGCGCCGGTCGCGCAGGCGACGGCCGATGACGACGCACGGGACCGAGCCGACCTCGGCCGCGATCTGCGGGCCGGCCAGCCGCGGCGACACGAGGATGAGGCCGTCGGGGCGGTACTCGAGCAGCGCCTCGAGCATCGCCTGCTCGCGCTGCTCGCGCCGGCCGCCGGTGATGATCAGCAGGCGGTAGCCGGTGTCGGCCGCGTGGTCCTCGATGCCGCTCGCGATCTCGGCGAAGAACGGGTTGTGCAGGTCGTTGAGCAGCACGCCGACGGTGCGGCTCTGGCGGCTGGCGAGGTTGCGGGCGGCCGCGTTGGGGCGGTAGCCGAGCCGCGCCGCCGCGGTGAGCACGCGCTCGCGGCGGTGGGGGCTGACCTTCGGGCTGTCGCGCATGACGAGCGAGACGAGCGCACGGGACACGCCGGCCTCGCGGGCGACGTCGTCCATCGTGACGTAGCCGCGCCGGTGTGCGACATGGAGCGCGTCGACCTCGGTGCGTTCCGCCTCCGCCATTGGCGCGGGAGTATGCATTAGAGCGCTCTCATGTCAGCGTTGGAGCGCTCAAATTCTCGCCTTGACATGGCGCGACCGGCCACTATAGGGTCATCGCCGTTAGAGCGCTCCAAGAGGTGGAGCGGTGATGCGGACGAGAGAGAGACGTTGACCGGGGAACGCGGTGTCGATGCGTCGCAGCCGGCGGCGCGGATCGCGGGCGCGCCGATCTCATGGGGGGTCTGCGAGGTCCCGGGCTGGGGCCTGCAGCTGCCGCCGGATCGCGTGCTGTCGGAGATGCGGGCGCTGGGGATGCACGGCCACCGAGCTGGGTCCTCTGGGCTGGCTGCCGCTCGACGGCGCGCTGGCCCGGGCCGAGCTCGACCGCTACGGGCTGCGGCTCGTCGGCGGCTTCGTGCCGGTCGTCGTGCACGAGGCCGAGCTCGGCGACACGCGCGAGCAGGCCCGGCGCGCCGCGGCGCAGCTCGCCGCGGCCGGCGCCGACGTGTTCGTGGCGGCGCTCGTCGCCGACCTCGACTGGTCGGCGCCCCCGACCCTCGACGCCGACGGGTGGAAGCGCGTGGGCGCGCACCTGCGCGAGCTCGCGGGCCTCGCCGCGGCGGAGGGCCTGGAGCTCGTCCTGCACCCGCACGTCGGCACGCTGGCGGAGACCGCCGCGGACGTCGAGCAGGCGCTCGCGCACACCGACGTGCCCTGGTGCTTCGACAGCGGCCACCTGCTGATCGGCGGCGTCGACCCGGCCGCCTTCGTCCGGGACCACGCCGACCGCATCGGCCACGTCCACCTCAAGGACGTCGACGCGCGCCTCGCGGAGGACGTCCGCACCGGCGCGCGGTCCCTCGTCGCCGCCACCCAGGCCGGGCTCTTCCGCCCGCTCGGGGAGGGCGACGCGCGGATCGACGAGGTCGTCCGCCTTCTCGACGAGACCGGCTACGAGCGCTGGCTCGTGCTCGAACAGGACATCGCGATCACCGGCGCGGAGCCCCCGACCGGCGAAGGTCCTGCCCTCGATGTGCAGCGGAGCATCGAGTTCCTGTCCATGAGGGCTCCGAGGAGAGAGGTGTCCCACCGATGAAGCGACTCCACGCCGGGCTGCTCCTGGCCGTCCTCGCCCTCACGGCGCTGGTCGCGGCTGCGTGCGGCGGCAAGAAGGACGCCAACGGCAACCCCGACCTCGTCCAGCAGTTCGACCCAGTCCGTCAACCAGACCCAGGGCAGCGGCCTCACGTTCGCGATGGTCACGCACAGCGACGAGGGCTCGTTCTGGTCCGTCGTCAAGAAGGGCGCCCAGCAGGCCGCCCAGGACGAGGGCGTCAAGCTCATCTGGAGCCCGTCGAACAACGACCCGCAGAAGGAGGCGCAGCTGATCGACGCGGCCGTCTCGCAGAAGGTCGACGGCCTCGCGGTGTCCGTCCCGAACGCGAGCGCGATCAAGGGCTCGCTGGCCAAGGCCAAGGCCGCGGGCATCCCGATCATCACGCTGAACTCCGGCGCGGAGGACTCCGAGGCGCTCGGGGCGATCACCCACGTGGGCCAGACCGAGACGATCGCCGGCCGCGCGGCGGGGCAGCGGCTGAAGGGCGACGGCGTCAAGAAGGTCCTCTGCGTCATCCACGAGGCGAACAACATCGGCCTCCAGCAGCGCTGTGACGGCGTCAAGCAGGGCTTCGGCGGCTCGGTGACCAACCTGCAGGTCAAGGGCACCGCGGACATCGCGACGACGCAGACGGAGATCAAGTCCAAGCTGCAGGCGGACAAGTCCTACGACGGCGTCATCACGCTGAACCCGGACATCGCCGCCGCGGCCAAGACGGCGATCAGCGGCGCGTCCTCGGACGCGAAGCTCGCGACCTTCGACCTCAGCCCGCCCGTCCTCAAGGACATCCAGTCGGGCGACGTCGAGTTCGCCGTCGACCAGCAGCAGTACCTGCAGGGCTACCTGCCGGTCGTGTTCCTGAAGCTGTTCCGCCAGAACGCGAACACGGTCGGTGGCGGCCAGCCCGTCCTGACCGGCCCGGGCTTCGTCGACAAGACGAACGTCGCGACGGTCCAGAAGCTGACCGAGGCGGGCACCCGCTAGCGATCGCGGAATCGCCGGCCGCCCCCCGCGGCGGCCGGCGGCCCGTGCGGCACACGAGGAGAGACACCCTGATGGACAACTCCCTGATGGCGGCTTCGTCCGGGACGGCCACCGGCGCCCCGGACGTCGCACCGCCCCCACCGGTCCCGGCCGGCGACGAGCGCCTGGCGAACATCAGCCCGCTCGCGCGGCTCATGCGGCGCCCCGAGATCGGCGCGTTGCTGGCCGCCGTGGTCGTCGCCATCTTCTTCTGGACCCAGAACTCGCTGTTCCTCGAGCTCGACGGCATCGCCAACTGGACCGACGTCGCCTCGACGATCGGCATCCCGGCGGTCGTCGTGGCGCTCCTGATGATCGGCGGCGAGTTCGACCTGTCGGCCGGCGTCATGACGGGCTCCGCCGGGCTCATGCTCGGCATCCTCACCACCGAGCTCGACATGAACATCTGGCCGGCGATCGTCATCACGATGATCGCGGCGGGCACCGTCGGGTTCATCAACGGCTACATGGTCATGACCACGAAGCTCCCGAGCTTCATCGTCACGCTCGCGACGTTCTTCGTCCTCCAGGGCGCGAACCTCGGCGTGACGAAGGCGATCACGAACCAGGTCGCGGTCTCGAACATCGACTCCGCCGCCGGCTACGACAGCGCCAACAAGATCTTCGGCGGCAGCTTCTGGTCGCCGCACGACTTCCGGATCACGGTGCTGTGGTGGATCGCCGCGACGGTGATCGCCACGTGGGTCCTCTCCCGCACGCGCGTCGGCAACTGGATCTTCGGCGTCGGCGGCGACGCGAACGCCGCGCGCAACGTCGGCGTCCCGGTCGCCCGCGTGAAGATCGGCCTGTTCATGACCACGTCGCTCGTGTGCGCGCTGACGGGGATCATGATCGCGCTGCGGCTCGCCTCGGCGCAGGCCGGGCAGGGCGTGGGGGAGGAGTTCCAGTACATCATCGCCGCGGTCGTCGGCGGCTGCGTGCTGACCGGCGGCTTCGGCTCGGCGATCGGCGCCTCGCTCGGGGCGACGATCATCGGCATGGCGTTCATCGGCATCCAGTTCTCGGGCTGGAACACCGACTGGCGCTTCCTCTTCCTCGGCGTGATCCTGCTGGTCGCCGTCCTGGTCAACAACTACATCCGCAAGCGGGCGGAAGGAGCGCGGCGATGAGCGCCACGGAGCAGAGCGCCCCGGCGGGCGCGACGGGCACCTCGTTGCTCGAGGTGCGCAACGTCTCGAAGTACTTCGGCAACGTCGTCGCGCTGAAGGACGTCTCGGTCGGCGTGGGCGCCGGCGAGGTGACGTGCGTCCTGGGCGACAACGGCGCCGGCAAGTCGACGTTCATCAAGATCCTCTCGGGCGTGCACCGCCACAGCGAGGGCCAGCTCCTCGTCGAGGGCGAGGAGACCTCGTTCAGCTCGCCCCGCGAGGCCAAGGAGCGCGGGATCGCGACGGTGTTCCAGGACCTCGCGACCGTCCCGCTCATGTCGATCTGGCGCAACTTCTTCCTCGGCTCGGAGCCGGTGAAGAAGTTCGGGCCGCTGCGCTACGTCGACGTCAAGTTCGCGCAGCGGACGATGCACGAGGAGCTGCGCAAGATGGGCATCGACGTCCGCGATCCCGACCAGCCGGTCGGGACGCTGTCGGGCGGCGAGCGCCAGGCGGTCGCGATCGCGCGCGCGGTGTACTTCGGGGCGAAGGTCCTGATCCTCGACGAGCCGACGTCGGCCCTCGGGGTCAAGCAGTCGGGCGTCGTGCTGCGCTACGTCGCCCAGGCGCGCGACCGCGGGCTGGGCGTCATCTTCATCACCCACAACCCGCACCACGCCTACCCGGTCGGGGACCGCTTCGTGATCCTCAACCGCGGCCGGCTGATGGGCGACTGGCGCAAGAACGACATCACCCGCGACGAGCTCGTCAAGCAGATGTCGGGCGGCGCGGAGATCGACGCGCTCGAGCACGAGCTGCGCCGCGAGCTCCCGGCGGCGTGATGGGGGCCGCGACGGAGACGGTCGGCGCCCCCGCGACGCCGCGCGGCGCCCGGCGGCGGATCGGCGTCGGGGTCATCGGCTTCGGCTGGCTGGGCCAGGCCCACAGCCGCTCGCTGCTGCGCATCCCGACGCTGTTTCCCGAGCGGACGTTCGACACCGAGCTCGTGGTCTGCGGCGACACGCTGCCCGAGCGCCGCGAGCAGGCGACCGGCTCGTTCGGCTTCGCCCGCGCGGCCGCCGACTGGCGGGCCGTGGTCGACGATCCCGAGGTCGACGTGGTGTTCATCGCCGCGCCGAACATGCTCCACGTCGAGCTGGTCGAGGCCGCGGCCGCCGCGGGCAAGCACGTGTTCTGCGAGAAGCCGGTCGGCGGCACGCCCGCGCAGACCGTCCGCGCCGAGCGCGCCGCGCGGCGGGCGGGCGTCACGAGCGGCGTGGGCTACAACTACCGCTGGGCGCCGCTCGTGCAGTACGCGCGCCAGCTCATCGCCGACGGCACGCTGGGCGAGATCACGAACTACCGCGGCCGGTTCTTCTCGATGTACGGCAGCGACCCGCTCGGCGTCCTGTCGTGGCGCTTCCTCGTCGACCAGGCCGGCCACGGGGTCACGACCGACCTCATGAGCCACTCGGTCGACCTCGCGCACATGCTCCTCGGGCCGATCTCCCGCGTGGTCGGGACGACCGCGACGTTCATCCCCGAGCGCCCGCTTCCCAGCGCCGGCCGGCAGCCACTACGGCCGCGGACGGCCGGGCGACCCGACCGGGGCCGTCACGAACGAGGACTACGCCGGGATGCTGTGCGAGTTCGCCTCCGGCGCGCGCGGGACGTTCGAGACCAGCCGCTCGATCGTCGGCCCCGAGAGCCAGAACGCGCTCGAGGTCTACGGGACCAAGGGCGCGCTGTCGTGGAACCTCGAGAAGCTCAACGAGCTGCAGCTCTACCTCGTCGAGGACGAGCTGCACACCGGCTACCGGACCGTGTTCGGCGGCGACCGGTTCCCCTACCACGGCAACTTCGTGCCGGGCAGCGCGAACGGGATCGGGTTCGAGGACCTCGTCGTGATCGAGGACTACGAGTTCTGCCGCTCGCTCGCCGAGGGCCGCGAGCACCGCCCGGGCTTCGGCGACGCGCTCGCCTGGGTCGACGTGCAGGACGCGCTCCTGCGCTCGGCCGGGTCGGGCCGGTGGGAGGACGTCGTCTCGCTACGGGAGGAGTGACCCGCATGGACGCGACAACGCAGCCGGGGATGGCGGCGACCGCGGCCCCGCCGATGCCGCCCGTGCGGATCGGCGTCATCGGCGTCGGGCGGATCGGGCGGATGCACGCCGAGCTGCTCGCCCGCCGGGTGCCGGGGGCGGCGCTCGCGAGCGTGATCGACGCCTACCCGGAGACGGCCCGGGCCGTCGCCGCCGGCCTCGGCGCGCCGGTCGCCGGCTCGGTGGCCGAGATGCTGTCCGACCCCGACGTCGACGCCGTCGCGATCTGCACGAGCACCGACACCCACGCCCAGCTGATCGTGGAGGCGGCGGCCGCCGGCAAGCCCATCTTCTGCGAGAAGCCGGTGTCGCTCGACCTCGAGACGGTCGACCGCGCGCTCGCGGCCGTCGCCGAGGCGGACGTCCCGTTCCAGATCGGCTTCAACCGCCGCTTCGACCCCGCGCACGAGTCGGTCCGCGTGGCGGTCGCGGACGGCCGCGTCGGCGATCCGCACCTCGTGCGGATCACGAGCCGCGATCCCGCCCCGCCGCCGATCGAGTACGTCCGCGTGTCGGGCGGGATCTTCCTCGACATGACGATCCACGACTTCGACATGGCCCGCTACGTCACCGGCTCGGAGGTCGTCGAGGTCTACGCCCGCGGCGCGGTCCGGGTCGACCCCGCGTTCGGCGAGGCGGGCGACGTCGACACGGCGATCGTGATGCTGACGCACGCGAACGGCTGCCTGACGGCGATCGACAACTCGCGCCGCGCGGTCTACGGCTACGACCAGCGCGTCGAGGTGTTCGGGTCGGCCGGCATGGCCGCGAGCGAGAACCCGCTCGCCCACAGCGGCCTGCTGCGGACGGCCGACGGCGCGCGCGAGGCGCCGCTGCCCTACTTCTACCTCGAGCGCTACACCCAGAGCTACGTGCGCGAGTGGGACGCGTTCGTCGCCGCGCTCGCCGTCGGCGCGACGCCGCCGGTCACGACGGACGACGCCCGCGCGCCGCTCGTCATCGGCCTCGCCGCGTGGCGCTCGCTGCGCGAGGCCCGGCCCGTGCGCATCGAGGAGGTGGCGGCGTGACTGCGGACCTGTTCGCCGACCAGCGCCTCGACGGCAAGGTCGTCATCGTCACGGGCAGCACGCAGGGCCTGGGCGCCGCGATCGCCACGCGCGCCGCGCGGCTCGGAGCCGCCGGGCTCGTCGTGACCGGCCGCGACGCCGCGCGCGGGACGGCCGTCCGCGATCGCCTCGCCGCGCTCGGCGCCGACGTCGTCTTCGTCCCCGGCGACCTCACCCGCGAGGCCGACTGCCGCGCGATCGTCGCCGCCTGCGCCGAGCGCTTCGGCCGCCTCGACGGCCTCGTCAACGCCGCCGGGCTGAGCCAGCGCGGGACCCTCGACGACACGAGCGTGGCGCTGTGGGACCGGCTGTTCGCCGTCAACGTGCGCGCGCCGTTCGTGCTGACCCAGGAGGCCGCGCGGCTCATGCGCGCGACGGGCGACGGGGGCAGCGTCGTCAACGTCATCACGATGGCCAGCCACGGCGGCGAGCCCGTGCTCATGGCCTACTCGGCCTCGAAGGGCGCGCTCGCCACGCTGACGCGCAACCTCGGCTACAGCCTCCAGCCCGACCGTATCCGCGTCAACGGCCTGAACATCGGCTGGACGGCGACCGAGGGCGAGCACGGCGTGCAGACCGGCGTCGGGCAGGCCGACGACTGGCTCGCCGAGGCCGACGCGAGCCGCCCGTTCGGCCGGCTGCTGCGCCCGGAGGACATCGCCCCGGCGGTCACGTACCTGCTGAGCGACGCGGCGCGGATGGTCACCGGCTCGGTCGTCGACTTCGACCAGACCGTCCACGGGCCCTACGGCGAGCACGCCGTCCCGGCCGCGGCGGAGGCGGCATGAGGCTCTGGGTCACCGGGGCCTCGGGGTTCGTCGGCTCGAACCTCGTGCACGTCTTCGCCGAGCGCCACGGCGCCGAGGTCGTCGCCCCACGGCATGCGGACGTCGACGTCGCCGACGCGGCGGCCGTGCGCGACGCGGTCGCGGCCGCGCGGCCCGACGCGATCGTCCACGCGGCGATCTGGAACGCGTTCGCCGACCTCGAGCGCGACCGTCCGCGCGCGTGGGCCGCGTACGTCGGCGCGACCCGCAACGTCGTCGATGCCGCGAACGTCGCCGGCATCCCGGTCGTCCTCATCTCGACGGACTGGGTCTTCGACGGCACGCAAGGCCCGGCGGCCGAGGACGCGCCGCCCAACCCGGTCAACGCCTACGGCTTCCTCAAGGCCGCCTCGGAGCTCGTCGTCACCGAACGCGCGCGCCGCGGCATCGTCGCGCGGATCGCGGCCGTCCAGGGCGTGCACCACGCCCGCCCGAGCGCGCCGCGCGCGCAGGACGCGGGCTTCGGGTACTTCGTCGCGGCGCTCGCGGACACGCTGCGCGCGGGGCGGCGCTTCACGGTCTGGGACGGCCCGGGCCTCAACGCGCTGGCCACGCCGACCCTCGCGACCGACGCCGGCGAGCTCGTGTGGCGCGCGCTCGAGCGCGAGGTCACCGGGATCCTGCACTGCTGCGGCGGCGAGCACGCCGACCGCGTCGGGCTCGCCCGCCGCGCCGTCGCCGCGTTCGGGCTGGACCCGGACCTGCTCGACGTCGGCGCCCCGCCGGCCGAGGCGCTCCCGGCCCGCGTCCCGCGCGACACGCGCCTCGACGCGACGGCGACGGCCGCGCTGCTCGGCGTGGAGCTGCCCGACCTCGACACCCAGCTCGCGCGCCTGCGCGCCGAGCTCGACGTTGCGAACCCCGCGGCCCCGGAGACGATCACCGTATGAGCCTCGACCTCCTCACGATGGGCCGCGTCGGCGTCGACCTGTACCCCGAGCAGATCGGCGTGCGGCTGCCGGACGTCCGCTCGTTCGCGAAGTCGCTCGGCGGGACCGCGACGAACGTGGCCGTGGCGGCCGCGCGCCTCGGGGCGAGTGCGGCCGTCGTCACGAAGGTCGGCGACGACCCGTTCGGCGCCTACGTCCGCCAGGCCCTCGAGGGCTTCGGCGTCGACACGCGGTACGTGAGCACGCACGCGACGCTCCGCACGCCCGTCGTCTTCTGCGAGATCTTCCCGCCCGACGACTTCCCGCTGCTCTTCTACCGCGCCCCGAAGGCGCCGGACATGGAGCTCGACCGCGACGACCTCGACCTCGACGCGATCCGCGCCGCGCGGATCTTCTGGGTCACGGGCACCGGCCTGTCCGACGAGCCGAGCCGGTCGGCGACGCTTGCCGCGCTCGAGGCGCGGGGGAAGACGCCCGCCCGCCCATCACGGTCCTCGACCTCGACTACCGTCCGATGTTCTGGGAATCGCGGGAGGAGGCGCGCCGGTTCGTCCAGCAGGCGCTGCCCCACGTGACGGTGGCGATCGGCAACCAGGACGAGTGCGAGACGGCGGTCGGCGAGCGCGAGCCGCGCGCGGCGGCGGCCGCGCTGCGCGAGTTCGGGGTCGACCTCGCGATCGTCAAGCAGGGCCCGAAGGGCGTGCTGGCGGTGGACGGCGACACCGCCGTCGAGGTGCCGCCGGTGCCGGTCGAGGTCGTCAACGGGCTCGGCGCGGGCGACGCGTTCGGCGGCGCGCTGTGCCACGGGCTGCTCGCGGGCTGGGACCTCGAGCGGACGATGCGCTTCTGCAACGCCGCGGGCGCGCTCGTCGCCTCGCGGCTGGCCTGCGCCGACGCGATGCCCACCGAGGCCGAGGTCGACGCGCTGCTCGGGGAGGTGCCGGCGTGAGGTCGCACGTGCGCCACGGCGAGGCGAGCGGCGACGGGTTCGACCTGCTCGTCACGCCCGAGAGCGCCGGCTGGGGCTTCAGCGGCCTGCGCGTCCTGACGCTCGGCGCGGGCGAGGCGCGGACGATCGCGACCGGGGAGGACGAGGTCGTCGTGCTGCCGCTCGAGGGCGCCTGCACGGTGACCGTCGACGGCGAGGCGTTCGCGGTGGAGGGCCGCGACGGGCATCTTCGCCGCGGTGACGGACTTCGTCTACGCGCCGCGCGACGCGACCGTCGAGATCGCCGCCGCGGGCGGCGGGCGGTTCGCGCTGCCGAGCGCCCGCGCCGCCAACCGCCTCGCGGCGCGCCACGTCGCGGCCGACGAGGTCGAGGTCGAGCTGCGCGGCGCGGGCCAGGCCAGCCGCCAGATCAACAACTTCTGCGGCCCCGACGTCGCGATCGCCGACCGGCTCATCGCCGTCGAGGTCCTGACGCCGGCGGGGAACTGGTCCTCCTACCCGCCGCACAAGCACGACGAGGACATCCCGGGCCGGGAGACCGCGCTCGAGGAGATCTACTACTTCGAGGTCGCGCCGTCGGCCGCCGGCGACCCCGGCCTCGCCTACCAGCGCGTGTACGGCTCGGGCCCCGGCCGGGAGATCGACGTCACGGCCGAGGTCCGCTCGGGCGACGTGATCATCATGCCCCACGGCTACCACGGCCCCTCGATGGCCGCGCCCGGCTACGACCTCTACTACCTCAACGTGATGGCCGGAGCGGGGGAGCGCGCGTGGCGGTTCAACGACGATCCCGCGCACGCGTGGATCCGCGCGACGTGGGAGGGGCAGGCCCTCGACCCGCGGCTCCCGCTGACCGGCGCCCCGAGGAGGACCGCATGAGACTGACCGTCGCCCAGGCCCTCGTCCGCTTCCTCGGCGCCCAGCACGTCGAGCGCGACGGCGTGCGCGAGCGCTTCTTCGCCGGCTGCTTCGGCATCTTCGGCCACGGCAACGTCGCCGGGCTCGGGCAGGCGCTGCACCAGCACGCCGACGTGCTGCCCTACCACCCGGCGCGCAACGAGCAGGCGATGGTCCACGCCGCCGTCGGCTACGCGCGCCAGCGCAACCGCCTCGGCGCCTTCGCGTGCACGACCTCGGTCGGCCCCGGCGCGACGAACATGGTCACGGGCGCGGCGCTCGCGACGATCAACCGCCTGCCGGTGCTGCTGCTCCCGGGCGACACGTTCGCGACCCGCACGCCGCACCCGGTCCTGCAGCAGCTCGAGGTCGCCCACGACGCGACGGTGTCGGTCAACGACTGCCTCCGGCCGGTGTCGCGCTTCTACGAGCGCGTCGAGCGCGCCGAGCAGCTGATCCCGGCGGCGCTCGAGGCGATGCGCGTGCTGACCGACCCGGGGGAGACCGGGGCCGTCACGCTCGCGCTGCCCGAGGACGTCCAGGCCGAGGCCCACGACTGGCCGGAGCAGCTGTTCGCCGAGCGCGTCTGGACCGTCTACCGCCAGCCGCCCGCGCCCGAGGCACTCGATCGCGCGGCCGAGCTGATCCGGGGCGCGCAGCGGCCGCTGCTCGTCGCGGGCGGCGGCGTGATCTACAGCGAGGCGACCGCCGCGCTGCGCGCGTTCGCCGAGGCGACCGGCGTCCCCGTGTGCGAGACGCAGGCCGGGCGCGGCGCGCTGGTGTCCGACCACCCGCTGAGCCTCGGCGCCGTCGGCGCGACCGGCACCGCGGCGGCGAACCGTCTCGCCCGCGAGGCCGACGTCGTGATCGGGGTCGGGACGCGCTGGAGCGACTTCACGACCGCGTCGAAGTCCGCGTTCCAGGACCCGGACGTGCGCTTCGTCAACGTCAACGTGACCTCGTTCGACGCGGCCAAGCACAGCGGCCTGCCGGTCGTCGCCGACGCCCGCGTCGCGCTCGACGCGCTGCGCGAGGCGCTCGCCGGGCACCGCGCCCCGTCGTCCTGGGAGGAGCGGGCGGCGGACGAGGCGCGGGCGTGGGCGGCCGAGGTGCGGCGGCTGGTCGCCGCGCCGGCGGACGACGCCGCGCTGCCGCACCAGGCGGCGATCATCGGCGCGATCAACGACGCGGCGGGGGAGACCGGGGTCGTCGTGTGCGCCGCGGGCTCGGCCCCGGGCGACCTGCACAAGCTCTGGCACGCCCGCGACCCGGCGGGCAAGGGCTACCACGTGGAGTACGGCTTCTCGTGCATGGGCTACGAGATCCCGGGCGGCATGGGCGTCAAGCTCGCCGCCCCCGAGCGCGAGGTGTTCGTGTTCGTCGGCGACGGCTCGTATCTCATGCTCCCGGGCGAGCTCGTCACGGCCGTCGCCGAGCGGATCCCGATCGTGATCGTGCTCGTCGACAACCACGGCTACGCCTCGATCGGCGCGCTCTCGCGGTCGGTCGGCTCGGCCGGCTTCGGCACGCACTACCGGCGCTCGGACAACGGCGCGCTGCCGGTCGACGACGCGGCCGGTGCCGCGCTCGCGCGGCCGGCCGAGCCGCTGCCCGTCGACCTCGCCGCCAACGCCGAGAGCCTCGGCGCGCGCGTGATCCGCACGCGGACGATCGCCGAGCTGCGCGCCGCGCTCGCCGACGCCCGTGGCGCCGACGGCCCGGTCGTCGTGCACATCGAGGCCGACCGCTACGCCGGTGTGCCGAACTACGAATCGTGGTGGGATGTACCGGTCGCCGAGGTCAGCGACGAGCCGTCCGTGCGCAGCGCGCGCGAGGGCTACGAGGCCGCCCGCGCCGCGCAGCGCATGCACCTGCAGACTCCATGACCGACACCGACCCGACCCCGAACTGAACCCACCCAGCCAGGAGCACCCCGACCATGGCCACCACCGCAACGCGCGTCCTCGACAACTACATCGCCGGCGAGTGGACCCCCGCGGCGTCCGCCCACGAGGAGCTCGACGTGACGAACCCCGCGACCGGCGAGGTCCTCGCCCGGGTCCCGCTCTCGGGCTCGCCCGACCTCGACGCCGCCGTCGCCGCGGCCCGCGCGGCGCTGAAGCCCTGGCGGGACGTCTCGACGATCGCCCGCGCGCGCAAGCTCTTCGACCTGCGCGAGCGGCTCGTCGCCCGTCAGGAGGACCTGGCCCGGTCGGTGACGGCGGAGATGGGCAAGACGATCGCCGACGCCCGCGCCGAGGTCGCCCGCATGATCGAGATGGTCGAGTGCGCGTGCGCGATCCCGACGACGATGCAGGGCCGCGTGCTCGAGGACGTCTCGCGCAACATCGACGCCGAGACGATCCGCCAGCCGGTCGGCGTCTGCGCGGCGATCGTGCCGTTCAACTTCCCGGCGATGGTCCCGTTCTGGTTCCTGCCGTTCGCGATCGCGTGCGGCAACACGTTCGTCCTCAAGCCCTCCGAGCAGGTCCCGCTGACGCAGCAGATCGCCTTCGAGGAGCTCGACGCGATCGGCCTGCCGCCGGGCGTCGTGAACCTCGTCAACGGCGGCCGCGACGTCGTCGAGGGCATCCTCGAGCACCCCGGCATCGACGCGGTGTCGTTCGTCGGCTCGGCCCCCGTCGCGCGGATCGTCTACGAGGGCGCGGCGAAGGCCGGCAAGCGCGTCCAGGCCCTCGGCGGGGCCAAGAACCACATGGTCGTGATGCCCGACGCCGTGATCGACGAGACCGTCCCCGGCATCATCGGCTCGGCCTTCGGCGCCGCGGGCCAGCGCTGCATGGCGGGCTCGGTCGTCGTGACCGTCGGCGAGGCCCACGAGCGGCTCATGCCCGCGCTCGTCGAGGCCACCGAGAAGCTCTCGGTCGGCGACGGCAGCGACGAGGCGATCGACGTCGGCCCCGTGGTGTCGTGTGCCGCGCGCGACCGCATCACGGGCTGGATCGACCGCGCGGTGGACGACGGCGCGACGGTCGCGGTCGACGGCCGCGCGGCCGCCGGCGAGGGGCCGGACGGCTCCTCCTACGTCGGCCCGACGATCCTCGACGACGTCGCCGCCGAGGCGCCGATCGTGGCCGAGGAGGTCTTCGGCCCGGTCCTCACGGTCGTCCGCGCGGAGTCGCTCGACGACGCGATCGCGATCGTCAACGCGTCGCGGTTCGGCAACGGCACGTCGATCTTCACGGAGAACGCCGCCGCCGTCCGCCGCTACCGCCACGACGTCGAGGCGGGCATGATCGGGGTCAACATCGGGGTCGCGGCCCCGGTGGCGTTCTTCCCGTTCAGCGGCTGGAAGGACAGCTTCCTCGGCGACCTGCACGCCCACGGCCCCGACGCGGTCGAGTTCTACACGCGCAAGAAGACGGTCACGAGCCGCTACTTCTCGAGCGGCCAGGGGCACGGCTCGTACTTCGTCGAGCACTGACGGACCGGGACCCGGGGCGATGCGCGCAGCGCCGGTGAGAGGCCTGCGCGCCGGGTTGGCGGAGGCCCGCAGCCGACCGCGCCCGGACCGCCGGAACTGGTCGTACTGATTGATACGGTTCCGGACATGACTCAGCGGCAGGCGTGGGACCTCGCGTTCGATCCCGCGACAGGACGACGGATTCACCAGGAAGAGGTCACGACCGGGCAGATCCTGCCCGACAGCAAGTGGCCGAACTTCTTCTCGCGCCTCGTCGCGAAGCTGCAGTGGGACGCGTTCGGGATCGACCTGACCAACGACGCCGAGGCGTGGAAGGAGCTCCCGGACGCGCGGCGCGAGAAGCTCACGAAGCTCCTCTGCGGCTTCCGCGTCGCCGACGACGCGGTCTCGAAGAACCTCACGCCGTTCGGCCCCGCCGCCAGGAACTCGCTCGTGGCCTGGGTGATCTTCCTGCAGCGCCGCGACGAGGAGCGCCACGCGAACTTCTTCGACCGCGTCTCGAACGAGGTCCTGGGCCTCGGCGACGAGCGGGAGGACCGCCTCGCGGCCGCGCGGGAGCTCGCGCCGCCCGGCATCGTCGAGCTCTTCGACGAGCAGCTGCCCGCGATGTCCGCCGAGATGGAGATGGGCAAGCTCGGTCTCAGCGACGGCATCTCGCTGTACCACATGACCCTCGAGGGCATGGTGCTCGCGGCCGGGCAGAAGGCGCTGCTCGAGGAGCTCGAGGACGGGGTCATGCCGGGCGTCCGCCAGGGCGTGTACCACGTCGAGCTCGACGAGCGCTGGCACATCGGCTTCGGGCTGCGCTGCCTGATCGACGCCAACCCCGAGCCCGACCTCATCGACGCCATCCTGGCCCGCGCCGACGAGTCCGCGGCCGCCTGGGGCGATGCGATCCCGGAGGAGATCCGCGCCATCATCATCCCGATGGCCCGCCGTCGGATGGCGATCGTCACGAAGTACATCCAGGAAGCGCGCGCGGCGGCGTAGCCGCGCCGCGGCCGCGACGTGGACGTGCCGGCGGTCCGTCCCGCGCTCTCGCGGGTCGGTCTGGCAGGGGTCGAGGCCGTCGTGCGCCTCGGCGTCGACGAGCGCTCCGCCCAGCCGTTCGCCGCCCGGATCGACTGCGCGATCGAGCCCCGCGCGGAGTCCGCGGACGGCACGGAGCGCTTCGAGACCGCCGTGGCCGAGGTCGTGCGCGAGGTCGTCCTCGACACGCGCGCGATCCGCGCGGAGCGGCTCGTGCGCGAGGTCGCCGAGCGCGTCCGGGAGCGCCTGGCCGCGCCGCGCGTCGAGGTCACCGTCTCGGCGCGCTTCCCCGAGCGGCGCCCCGCGCCGGTCTCCGGCACGCCGACCCAGGAGATCTCGACGCTCCATGCCGCCGCGATGGCGTCGCCGCGCGGCACCCGGCGGGCGGTCGGCGTGTCCGCCCAGGGCCTCACGACCGCCCCGCAGGCCCAGCGCGCCATCGCCGCGGACGCCCGCGAGCGGCTGGTGCGCGACGGCTTCTCGGAGGCCGCCGTCGCCCGCGTGCTCGACCACGTGCCCGTCGCCACCCACGACCAGCGCGGGTTCGGCACGCTGCACGTCGGGTGCCCCGAGGGCGGCACGCTCGCGTTCGACGTCCCCGCGTTGCTCGCGATCGTCGAGGGCGCGATGTCGAGCGAGATCTTCGAGCTGATGAAGCGCAGCGACGAGGGCGCCGTCGTCGAGCGCGCCCACCGCCGGCCGCGCGCGGCCGACGACTGCGTGCGGGCGATGATCGCCGGGGTCGTCGAGCACCTCGCGGGCGCGCCGGACGAGGTGTTCGTCTCGGCGGCGCAGGAGAGCTTCGAGACCGTGCACCGCCACAACCTCGTGGCCGAGCGCGGCGGGCTGCTCGGCGACCTGCGCGCCGAGCTCGCCGACGGGGCGGCGCCGCGCGCGCTGTCGCTGCGGGCCTGGCTCGACGCCGCCGGGCTCGCCGGCTAACCGAGCGCGATGTCCTGCGCGCCGTACACGCGCAGGTGGTCGAGCACGCCGCCGCGCGCCTCGCGCAGCCCGAGCCGGTCGACGAGCGGCGCGTAGGCGCCGCCCGCGAGGCCGTCGGCGAGCAGCGCCGCGCCGCGGGCGGCGCTCTTCACCGCGAGCGCGGCGCGGACCGGCGCGACCGCGGCCAGCCGCGCGCCGAGCGCCTCGACGACCCCGGGGACGGCGGCCAGGCGGCCGGCGACGAGCACCTCGCGCGGGGCGGGCACCGACGCGGTCAGCGCGAGCACGGCCTTCGTCGCGCCCTCCTCGAGCGCAAGCCAGCCGTCGGCCGCCTGCGGGTCGTCGCGCAGCCGGTCGAGCGCCCCGGGCGCGCCGAGGTCGAGCGCGCCGTCGGGGTCGAGCGCGCCGCCGCTGAACACCGTGCGCTTGGAGAGCGCGCCGCCGATGAGGTACGCCGCCTCGGCGTCGAGCGCGCCGCAGGCGCGGGCCCCGATCGGCCCCGCCGAGCCGCCCATGCCGTCGACGATCCGCCCGCCGTCGACGGCGGTCGCCGCGCTGAAGCCGCCGCCGAGCTCGAGCATCACGAACCGGGTCTCCTCGTAGGCCAGACCGAGGCGCTCGGCCTGGTCGACGATCCCGAGCGCGACGCTCGCGACCTTGTCGGCCGTCCCGAGGTCGATCCGGTTCCACTTGCGGTGGGCCGGGACGGTGGGCAGGTGGATCGCGCCGGGGCCGAACACGAGCGGGATCCCGGCCGCGATCAGCGCGCGCACGATCGTCCGCATGCCCGCGATCCCGGCGCCCTCCGTTGGCTCGTCGGCGCGCTTGAGGACCATCAGCGCGAGCTCGCGCTCGCCGACCTCGGCCGCCGGGACGAGCGGCAGCCCGTACCCGGCCGGCCCGAGCACGACCTCGTACGGACCGTGGGCGAGCAGCGCGTCGATCAGCGGCGACGGGTCCGCGCCGAGCGCCTTCGAGGGGAAGCCGTCCTCGAGCAGCGGCGTCGCCGCCGTCCAGCACGCAGACCTCGAACGAGACCGTCCCGGGGTCGATGCCCGCGACGCGCGGTCCGCGCCGTGCGCTCAGACGAGGAGCTCCTTGGCGATCTCGTAGACGCCGTCGACGTCGAGGACGGCGTCGCTCGTCTCGAACAGGCGCTGGATGCAGGTCTTGTGGACCTTCATCTTCGGGCCGCCGATGGCCAGCGCGCCGAGCACCTTCTTGCCGTCGTAGTCCTTGAACTCGTCCTGGGCGTCGGTGCCCTCGATGCCGAGCGGGTCGGCGGCGTTGAAGTCGGCCAGCACCTCGATCGAGTCCACCTCGCGCCAGACCGACTCGGGCAGCAGCTCGACGCCCGCCGGCCCGGCGGCGAGGACGAGCGTGGCGCCGTCGAGCAGCTGCCTTGAGGGCGTCGTCGTCCTCGGGCTCGGCGATCTGCATGCCGCGCTCCTCGGCGGTGGTGAGCCCGCGCGCGCGGCGGTACTCCTTGCCCTCGAAGCGGTCCTTCGGGATGCCCGACACGGTGACGTCGCAGCCCTCGTCGATGAGGATCTTGGCCGCGCGCAGGCCGACGGCGCCGGCGCCGACGATGACGACGCGCCGACCTTCGAGGTCGATCTCGCGCGCGAGCATCGCGACGGTTGTCGCCGCTGTCGTGTTGCAGCCGTTGGAGTCGAGCATGACCGACACGTGGAACGGCCCGAAGAACGACTTCTTGACCGCCTCGAGCACCTCCTCGCCCGCGCCGACGCTCGAGCCGCCGACCCACACCGCGAGGTTCGCGTCGCCGGGCGGGCGGGTGAAGTACGCCGACTGCACGAGGCCCTGCACGACGTCGGGCTCGATGCCGCCGTAGCGCAGCAGCTCGTCGGGCACCTCCGAGTCGAAGGCGACCATGGCATCGAACGTGCTCGGGTGCTGGTCGGTGTCGAGCTGGATCAGGACTTTCTTCACGATTCCTCCGCGGCGTTTCGGGTGCGCTGGGCTGTGAGCCGGACGCGCTCGCGCTTCGGCTCCTCGAATGTCATGTACCCCCAGTCGAGCGGGGACTCCTGGCGGTAGTTCTTGCGCAGGGCCCGCGCGATCGTGGCCTTCATCAGCTCCTTGCCGAGGTAGAAGGCGTGCGTCGGCTCGTCGACCGCGAGCTGGTCGAAGATCGCGTTGAAGTCCGTGCCCTTGACGAACCGGTCGGCGTTGAAGACGTAGATGTTGTCGGCGTCGACGAAGATGCGGTAGTTCGGGTCGGTGATCTCCGCCTGCAGCTCGCGCAGCTCGTCCTCGGAATAGGGCCGGAAGTCGTCGTCCTTGACGGTCACGAGGCGCCCGTCGATGCGCTTCGGGGTCATCCCGCGCTCGAGCGCGAAGTGCATGAGCTGCGCGGCGATGACCGTCTCCTGGACGGCCCCGCGGGCCCAGTCGATCACCTCGGTGGTGAGCACGTTGCGGATGCCGAGCTCCTGGCAGAAGCCGATGAGCAGGGCGGTGACGCCGGTCGTATCGGCCTCGGTGAGCTCGGTGAGGTTGCCGATGCCCATGAGCATCTCGACCTCCGGGTAGCGGCGGCGGACCTCGAGGTAGCGCCCGAGGCTGGCGGCGAACCCCGAGCCGATCGGCTCGATGATCGGGTCGACGAGATACGGCTTGCCGAGGTCCTCGAGGTGGGCGATCGTCGCGTCGAGGCTGTCGAGGTCCTCCGGCGTGTCGGGGATGAGGACCGGCGTCGCGGCGATCTCCCCGGCGAGGTGGCGGTTCGTGCTGTTCAGGCTCAGCACGAAGCCGACCCCGGCGGCGTCGGCCATGCGGATCTCGTCGGGGTCGAGCGTGTCGATGCTCAGGTCGAAGCCGTCCGCGCGCAGCTCGGCGATCACGTCCGGCCCCTCGTCGAGCCAGTCGCGGCCGAGCGAGAGCCCGAGGTCGATGACGTCGGCGCCGGCGTCGCGGTAGTAGCCCGCGATCGCGAGGATCTCCGCCCGCGACAGGCGCGGGACGTGGTTGATCTCGGCGAACACGCGGATGTCGCGCTCGCCGTAGCTCTCACGCGTGTCCTCCTGCCCGAACCAGCGCGGCAGCGCCTTGAGGTCGTTCGGGCCCTTCTCGGCCGGGATGCCGAAGCGCTCGCCGATGACCTCGACGTCGCCCTCGCAGAGCCCGGGGATCATGATCCGGGTGACCGCGTCGGGGACCTCGAGGCGCTTGGCGATCCAGTCGGTCGTCATCAGCGCGGCCACGGTGATCTTCATGACCGCGACGTCGTAGTCGAACGGCAGCTCGGCCCGGCCCAGCGTGTCGCGCAGGGCCGGCGCCGCGAGCTTGCCGGTCACGAAGAGCAGCCGGTCGGCCACGTCTGTCCGCTTGGGTCAGCCCTTGCTGAAGACGAACTTGTTCGGCGTGCCCTCGAGCGCGCTGTCGTCGGCCGGGCGCCACAGCACGGTGTCCTCGATCTGACGGGCGACGGCGAAGTCCTTGTCGGTGATGCCGCCGGCCGCGTGGTTCATGAGCTTCACCCAGAGCTTGCCCCAGGTCACCGAGAGGTCGGCGTGGTGGTACGCGGCCTCGCAGACGTAGCCGACGGCGTTGACGGCCATCAGCGTGCTCGGCCATCCGTCGGTGTTGTACTTGCGCCGCAGCCAGCCGTCCTCGAGGTACCAGCCGTCGAGGCCGTGCTCGGCGATCTTCGCCTCGACCTCTTCGTCGCTGTACGTCTTCTTCTCTTCAGTCGCCATGGCAATCGCCTCCTTCGGGTTCACTACATCACAGTGCCACCATTGACGTTGATGGCCTGCCCGGTGATGAAGGCCGCCGCGGGCGAGGCCAGGTAGACCGCGGCCCCGGCGACGTCCTCGGGCGTGCCCCAGCGGCGCAGCGGCGTCGATGCCGCGACCTCGCGGCGGAAGTCCTCGTCGGCCCCCGCGCCGAACGCGGTCTCGATCCAGCCCGGGCACAGCACGTTGACCCGGACGGCGGGGGCGAGGGCGCGCGCCAGGCTCCGGCTGTAGCTCAGGACGCCGCCCTTGACGGCGCTGAACAGCTCGGGGTTGGGACCGGCCATGCCGCTCTCGACGTGGTCCCAGCTCATGTTGAGGATCGTGCCGCCGTGCTCCTGCTCGCGCATCACGGCGCCGGCGGCGTAGGAGCACGCGATCGTGCCCTTGAGGTCGACGGCCACGAGCAGGTCGAGCTTGCGCTCCCAGTCCCAGCCGGCCTCCTCGCCGGTGAGCACGTCGGCGCCGGCGTTGTTGACCCAGACGTCGAGCCCGCCGAGCCGCTCGCGCGCCTCGGCCACGAGGGCCTCGCAGCCCGCGCGCGTGCCGAGGTCGGCCTGCACGACGGACGCGTGGCCGCCGCCCGCCGCGATGCGCTCGGCGACCGCTCGCGCGGCCGCCTCGCTGCGGCGATAGGTGATGAGCACCGTGGCGCCGGCGCCGGCGAACGCTTCCGCGATCGCGGCGCCGATGCCGCTGCTCGCGCCCGTGACGACCGCACGGGCGCCGTCGAGCCGGAGCGCGTCCGGCCGCGACGGGTCCGGTGTCGGCGCTACCCCTCCGTCCCGCCGGCGAACGGATGGCGCGCGTCGGCCGCAGCGTCGAGCACGGACTGGGTCGACGGCTCGCCCTTCATCGCGCGGGCGATCGACTCCTTCGTCGCCTGGTAGTTGAAGTCGAAGATCTTCTTGTCGTCGGTCGCCTCCCAGTGGATGAAGACGCCGACGATGAGGCACAGGTCGTCGACCTGGCCCTCGGGGATGACACCCTCGCGGACGGAGTCGACCACGGCGCGGGCGACGGCCGCCTGAGCCGGACCGAACATCTGCACGGCCTGCGTCGCGCCCTTCATCGTGACCTTGTTGGCCATGAGGGTGTCGGGCTTCGCGGGCAGGTTGGGCGCGACAACCGCGAGAAGGTTCGTATGACCCTCGTGCTGGTTGATCAGTGCCTCGGCGAACGCCTCGCCGACGGGGCCGCTCTTGGACCCGATGAGCAGGTCGATGTGGGCAACCTCGTTGCCATCGCCAACCAGGGACTCGCCTACCATGAAGGATCCAGCCATTTCGCGCCTCTCTCCGTGGTCGTGGAACACGCCGCCGTGCCGTCAGGGGACGGCCGGGAGACCCGGTCTAGGGCCGCGCGGCAAGCTATACGATGGCGCGAATGGCGGTCAAGGAGGCGCGTCGGCGACGTGCAGACGACGCGGAATCGGGGCCGAGTGCCGCCACCGTCGCGGCGGCCGCGCAGCTGGCGTGCGTGCTCGAGGCGAGCGCGGAGAAGCCCGGGAACATCACCCCGAGCCACGACTACGCCGACACGAGCTACGAGGACATGCTCCGCAGCGCGATCGCGCTCGGGCCCGAGATCGGGCGCGCCGGGGAGCGCGGCGTGGGCGCCACCGTGCTCGCCGCGGTGCAGGCCACGCGACGCGTCGCCGGCAGCAACACGAACCTCGGGATCGCCCTGTTGCTCGCGCCGCTGGGCGCGCGCCGCGCTCGTCGGCGCGGGGCCGCTGCGGGCGCGCACCGAGGCGGTCCTCGCGGCCTTCACGCTCGACGACGCCCGCGACGCCTACGCCGCGATCCGCGCCGCCGGCGCCGGTGGCCTCGACGAGCCCGTCGAGCACGACGTGCGCGACGCGCCGACCGTGACCCTGCGCGCCGCGATGGCCGCCGCCGCCGGGCGCGACGCGCTCGCCGCCGAGTACGCCGAGGGCTTCCCGGTGACGTTCGACGTCGGACTCCCGGCGATCCGCCGCGCCCTCGAGGACGGCCTGGCCCCGCGGCCGGCGATCGTCGAGACGTACCTGAAGCTGCTCGCCGCGGTGCCCGACACGCTCATCGCGCGCAAGCGCGGGCGGGCCGAGGCGCAGCGGGTCTCGGCCGCGGCGTCGGCCGCGCTGGCCGCGGGCGGCGTGCGCGACGAGCCCGGGCGCGCGGCCGTGCGCGACCTCGACGCCGACCTGCGCGGCGACGGCAACGCGCGCAACCCGGGGACGACCGCCGACCTCGTGACCGCCGTGCTCTTCGTGGCCCTGCTCGAGGGCCTGCTGTGATCCTCGTCGTGTCGGTCAGCGCGCGGATGCTGGCGGAGCTGGCGGTCCGCGACGGACACGCCGTGTTCGCCGTCGACCGTTTCGGGGATCTGGACCTCCAGCAGATGTGTCCCAGCCTTTCGATCATGCGTGACCTCGACGGGCGCGGCGGGATGGCGGAGCTCGTCGCGGCGGCCGAGCGCGTCCCGGCCGACGGCGTCGTCTACGGCGCGGGGCTCGAGAACCGGCCCGACCTCGTCGCGCGCCTGGCGGCCGGCCGCACGCTCCTCGGCTGCGACCCGGCCACGCTGCGGCGCGTCCGCGACCCCGCCGTGCTCGGCGCGTCGCTGCGCGCCGCCGGCCACGCGTTCCCGGAGACGCTCGCGGGCCCCGGTGCGCCGGCCCGCGCCGACGCCGCGCGGCGCTGGCTGCGCAAGCCCGTGCGCGGCGGCGGCGGGCGCGGGATCCGGGCGTGGCGCGGCGGGCGGGTCACGGGCGACGTCGTCCTCCAGGAGCGGATCGCCGGCCTGCCGTGCTCGTTCGCCGCCGTCGGCGACGGCCGGTCGGCCGCGGTGCTCGGCGTGAGCGAGCAGCTGATCGGGCGCCGCGCGCTCGGCGCCCGCGGCTTCACCTGGGCGGGCAACCTCGTCCCCGCGCGGCTGCCGCTCGTCGAGCGCCGGGCGCTCGCCACCGCGGCGACCGACGTCTGCGCGCACCTCGCGGCCGCCTTCGGCCTGCGCGGCCTGTTCGGGGTCGACGTCGTCTGGGACGGCGAGCGCGCCTGGGTCGTCGAGGTCAACCCGCGCCCGAGCGGGTCGCTCGAGACCGTCGCGGCCGCCCACGGGATCCGCCCGTTCACCGCCCACCTCGAGGGCTGCGCGGGGCGCCTGCCGGCGGCCCCGCCGCTCGCGGCCCTCGCCGACCCGCCGCGCGCCGCGGGCAAGGCGGTCGTCTACGCCGTGCGCGACGGCGCGGCCCCGGACACCCGCGACTGGCCCGACCGCGGGATCCGCGACGTCCCGCACCCGGGCGAGGCGATCGGCCGGGGCCATCCGATCTGCACGCTCACCGCCACCGGGGCGACGCCCGAGGCCGTGCTCGACGACCTCGAGGCGCGCGCCGCCGCCCTCCACGACCGGATGCGAGTCGATGTCCTCGCCTGAGCCGATGCGCGTGACGTGTGCCGCCTGCGGCCTGCTCTGCGACGACCTCACGGCCGTCCCCGGCCCGGACGGTCGCCTGCGCCTGGAGCCCGCGTGCCCGCTCGGCGAGGCGTGGTTCGGCGCCCGGATCGACCCCGGCGTGCCGGTCGCCCGGGTCGACGGCCGCGAGGCGGGCGTCGACGAGGCGCTCGACGCGGCCGCCGCGATCCTCGCCGGCGCCCGCGCGCCGCTCGTCTACGGCCTGGGCGAGACCTCGATCGAGGCGCAGCGCGCCGCGGTCGCGCTGGCCGACGCGCTCGGCGCGACGATCGACCCCGCGGGGCCGCTGCTCGACGGCGCCGCCGGGCGGGCGTTCTCGGCCCGCGGGGCGAGCACCGCGATGCTCGGCGACATCCGCGACCGCGCCGAGGTCGTGGTCCTGTGGCGGGCCGACCCGGCCACCACCCACCCGCGGCTGCTCGAGCGCCTGCGCCTGCCCGCCGAGGGCCGCACGCTCGTGGTCGTCGACGCGGAGCGCACGGCGACCGCCGAGCAGGCCGACGTCTTCCTCGCGCTGCCCGAGGACCGCGACGTCGAGGCGCTCGGCGTCCTGCGCGCGGTCATCCGCGAGGAGCCGTTCTCGGGCGACCCGCCGGTCGCGGGCCTGGAGGACCTCGGCGCGCGGCTGCGCGGCTGCGCCAACGGGGCGATCCTCCATCACGTCCGCGACCACGTCGCCGCGCTCGCCCTCAGCGCGCTCGTCCGCGACCTCGACACGGGCACGCACATCGTCACGGCCGTCCTCCGCCACGAGGGCAACGCCGCCGGGGCCGAGGACGTCCTCGCCTGGCAGACCGGCTACCCCTCGGCGGTGAGCCTCGCGACCGGGCACCCCGAGGCGAGTCCTGGCGAGTGGAGCGCGACCGCGATCCTCGCGCGCGGCGACGCCGACGCGGCGCTCGTCGTCGGCTCGGACCCGCTCGAGCACCTGCCGGCGGCCGCCGCCGACGCCCTGCGCGCGATCCCCGTCGTGACCATCGACGCCCGCGCGACGACGACCGCGGAGGCGGCCCGCGTCGCGTTCACCACGTCCGCCGCGGGCGTGCACCGGCCCGGGGTCGCGCACCGCCTCGACGGCGTGCCCGTCCCGCTGCACGCGGTGCTCGAGAGCGACCGGCCGGGCGACGACGAGGTCCTCGCGGCGCTCGCCGAACGCCTGGCGCGGACGCGGGAGGCGACGGCATGAGCCTGCGGATCACCGGCGGGCGCGTCTACGACCCGGCCAACGGCGTCGACGGCGAGGTGCGCGACGTCTGCCTCGGCGACGACGGCACGGTCGTCGACGCCGTCGACGAGCACGCGCCGACGGATCAACGCGAGCGGCATGGTCGTCATGCCGGGCGGAGTCGACATCCACGCCCACATCGCGGGGCCGACGGTCAACGCGGCCCGGCGCCTGGCCCCCGAGGAGCACCGCGGCGACGTCCAGGACCGCACGGCGATCCTGCGCTCGGGCACCGGGGGCACCGTGCCCTCGACGTTCGTCACCGGCTACCGCTACGCGCTGCTCGGCTACACGACCGTCGTCGAGGCCGCGACCCCGCCGCTGGCCGCGCGCCACGTCCTGTCCGAGCTGCGCGACACGCCGATGATCGACGCGCTCTTCCTGCTCCTGATGGGCAACAACCTCGCGCTGTTCGACCTCATCCGCCGCGACCCCGCGCGGGTCCGCGAGGCCGTCGCGTGGTGGCTCCAGGCGACGGGCGGCTACGGGGTCAAGCTCGTCAACCCCGGCGGGGTCGAGCGCTGGAAGACGGCCAACGGCGACGTCAGCTCGCTCGACGATGACGTCGTCGGGGTCACGCCGCGGCAGGTCATCGACGCGGTCGCGGGCGCCGCGCACCAGCTCGGGCTCCCGCATCCGGTCCACGTCCACTGCAACAACCTCGGGATCGCGGGCAACTGGCGCACGACGATGGACACGCTGCGCACGCTGCAGGGCCGCCGCGCGCACCTCGCCCACCTCCAGTTCCACGCCTACGGCGGCCGGCCGGGCGGGCGGCCGCGGTCCAAGGCGCCCGAGATCGCCGAGTACCTCGGCGAGCACCCCGAGCTCAGCGCCGACGTCGGGCAGGTCATGTTCGGCCCCGCGACGACGATGACGGCCGACGCGCCGGTCTCGGCGATCCTGCGCGACGTCACCGGCGGCAAGTGGGTCAACGCGGACACCGAGGTCGAGACCGGCTGCGGCATCGTGCCGTTCACCTACAAGGAGAAGAACTACGTCCACGCGCTGCAGTGGGGGATCGGCCTCGAGCTCTTCCTCCTCAGCCGTGACCCGTGGCGGATGGTGCTGTCGACCGACCATCCCAACGGCGGCTCGTTCCTCAGCTACCCGAAGCTCATCCGCCTGCTCATGGACCGCGACTTCCGCAACGAGCAGCTCCGCCAGGCCAACAAGAAGGCGATCCGCAGCACCGTCCTGCTCGACGACCTCGACCGTGAGTACACGCTCGCCGAGGTCGCGATCATCACGCGGGCGGGGCCGGCGCGGCTGCTCGGGCTGACCCACAAGGGGCACCTCGGGACGGGGGCGGACGCCGACGTGACGATCTACGACGACCGCGCCGACCGCGAGGAGATGTTCGCCACGCCGCGCTACGTCATCAAGGGCGGCCGCGTCGTCGTCCGCGACGGCGAGCTCGTCGAGGCGCTGCCCGGCGACCTGCTGCGCGTGGACGTGCCGCACGACCCCGCCGTCGAGGACGTCCTGCGGGCGCAGTTCGAGGAGCGCTACACGGTCGCGTTCGACAACTACCCGGTCAGCGAGCCGTGGCTGCTCGAGCCCGCGCGCCGCGTGGAGGCGAGGCCCACGTGATGCGCATCGGCGACACCGAGGTCGAGGACACGTTCGCCGAGGCGTTCCCGATGTGGGGCGCGCGGATCGTCGTGACGGCCGCGAACCGCACCTGGGCGACGAACGCGGGGCGCTCGCTGACGGGCTTCGCGACGTCGGTGATCGGCTGCAAGTGCGAGGCGGGGATCGAGCGCGAGCTCGCCCCGGACGAGACGCCCGACGGGCGCCCGGGGATCGCCGTGCTGCTGTTCGCCCCCGACAAGGACGGCCTGGCCAAGCGGCTCGTCGAGCGCATCGGCCAGACGGTGCTCACGTGCCCGACGACGGCCTGCTTCAACGGCCTCGAGGCCGAGCGCGAGGCCGACGTCGGCGGCCAGCTGCGCTTCTTCGGCGACGGCTGGCAGGCCAGCAAGGTCATCGACGGCCGCCGCTTCTGGCGCGTCCCGGTGATGGAGGGCGAGTTCCTCGTCGAGGAGCGCTTCGGGATGGTCGAGGGCGTCGGCGGCGGCAACATCATCATCCTGGCCGAGGACGTCGAACGCGCGTTGGCCGCGGCGGAGGCGGCGGCCGAGGCGATGCACGCGGTCGAGGGCGCGATCATGCCGTTCCCGGGCGGGATCGCCCGCAGCGGCAGCAAGGTCGGCTCGCGCTATCCGGCGCTCATGGCCTCGACGAACCACGTCCTGTGCCCGACGCTGCGCGTGCAGGTCGACGACACGCAGGTGCCCGAGGACATCGGCTCCGTGTTCGAGATCGTGATCGACGGCCTCGCGCCCGAGCCCGTCGCCGAGGCGATGCGGGTCGGCCTCGAGGCGGCGGCGCAGCGCGGGGGCGCTGCGGATCACGGCGGGCAACTACGGCGGCAACCTCGGGCCGCACCACTTCCCGCTCAAGGACCTCGTCCCGTGACCCTGACGTTGACGCTCCGCGAGGCGCCGGCCGCCCCGGTCGTCGCCGACGCGCTGGTCCCGGACCGGATCGCGGCGATGAGCGCCGACGAGGTCGGGCGGCTCTCGCTCTGGCACGGCAACCGCCGCGCGGCGGTGCGCGACCTCTTCGACGTCGCGGGCGGCCGCAGCGACGACGTCCGCATCGAGGGCGACCTGCGCCGCGTCGCGGGCCTCGCGACCGGCATGGCCGGCGGGCGCCTGACGATCGCGGGCGACGCGGGGCCGCACCTCGGCGCCGGGATGCGCGACGGCGAGATCGTCGTCGAGGGCGACGCGGGCGCCTACGCCGGCGCGGGGATGCGCGGCGGGCGCCTCGTGGTGCGCGGCTCGGCCGGCAGCCGGCTCGGCGGCGCGCTCGCGGGTGAGCGCGCGGGGATGCGCGGCGGCGAGATCGTCGTCCACGGCGACGCGGGCGAGGAGGCCGGCGCGGGCCTGCGCCGCGGGCTCGTCGCGGTCGCCGGGCGCACCGGCGCCGCCGCCGGACTGAACGCCCTCGCGGGCACGATCGTCGCCTTCGGCGAGCTCGGCGCCCACCCCGGGGCCGGGATGCGCCGCGCGAGCATCGTCGCGCTGGGCGCGGCCACCCTGCTGCCGACCTACGTGCGGGCCTGCACGTACCGTCCACCGTTCCTGCGCCTGTGCCTGCGCCGCCTGCGCGCCCTCGGCCTGCCGGTCACCGACGAGCAGATCGAGGGCGAGTACACCCGCTGGTCGGGGGACACCCTCGAGCTGCGGCGCGGTGAGATCCTGATCCTGGAGCCGCCCCGATGACCCTCTCGCTCAACGACCGCGCCCGTGACCTCGCCGACGCCCTGGCCGCGGACGCCGACGCGCTGCGCGTCTCGGTCGCGACGCTCGACAACGGCGCCCGCCTGATCGACTGCGGCAGCGCGGTCCCCGGCGGCCTCGAGGCCGGCCGCCGCTTCGCCGAGATCACGATGGGCGGCCTGGGGTCGGTCGGGTTCGCCCCGGTCGTCCTCGACGGGCGCTGGTTCCCCGGCCTGACGGTCGTCACCGACCACCCGGCGCTCGCCTGCCTCGGGGCGCAGTACGCCGGCTGGCAGATCAAGCGCGACGACTACTTCGCGATGGCCAGCGGCCCGGGCCGCGCGCTGATCCGCGCCGAGGACCTCTACGACGACCTCGACGTCTCCGAGCAGGCCGGCGGCGCGGTGCTCTGCCTCGAGACGCGCGACGCGCCGTCCGCCGAGCTCGCGGCGTGGGTGGCCGAGCGCGCGGGCGTGGAGCCCGCGGACCTGACGCTGCTGTTCGCGCCGACCGCGAGCCTCGCCGGGTCGGTGCAGGTCGCCGCCCGGGTCGTCGAGACCGCCCTGCACAAGCTGCACGAGATCGACTTCGACGTCCGCCGCGTGGTCAGCGGGTACGGGACGTGCCCGCTGCCGCCGGTGGCCGAGAACGACGGCGCCGGGATCGGTCGCACGAACGACGCGGTCCTCTACGGGGGCCAGGTCGAGCTCACGGTCGACGGGCCGGACGACGACCTCGAGGGGATCGTCTCGCGCCTGCCGTCGTCGGCCTCCGACGACTTCGGCCAGCCGTTCGGGAAGGTCCTCGAGGCGGCCGAGTGGGACTTCTACAAGATCGACCCGCTGCTCTTCAGCCCCGCCGAGATCCGGCTCGTCAGCGCGGAGAGCGGGCGGTGTTTCGCCGCCGGGGGCGTGGCGCTCGACGTCCTCGAGCGATCGTTCCGGGGATGATCGTCGAGACGGTCACGACGACGATCAACCCCGACGGCACCGTGAACTGCGCCGCGATGGGCGTGGAGTGGGGCGAGCAGACGATCGTCATCAAGCCCTATCGCGCCACCCGCACGCTGCGCAACCTCGAGCGCCACGGCGCGGCGGTCGTCCACGTCACCGACGACATCCTGCTGTTCACCGAGGCCGCGCTCGACGACCCGCACCCGCCGACCCGGCCGGCCGCGGCCGTCGAGGGCGCCGTGCTGGCCGACGCCTGCTCGTGGCGTGAGGTCGCCGTCGACGCGATCGAGGCGCGCGGCCCGCGAGCCCGGGTGACGACGCGGGTCGTGGCGCGCGGGGTCGGGCGCGAGTTCATCGGCCCCAACCGCGCGGCGGCCGCGGTGCTCGAGGCCTCGATCCTCGCCTCGCGCGCCCGGCGGCTGCCCGCGGGCGAGATCCGCGCGGAGCTCGCGCGCCTGGAGGTCGCGGTCGACAAGACGGCCGGCCCGCGCGAGCGCGCGGCGTGGGAGCGGGTCCTGCGGCACGTGCGCGCCGCCGCCGGCGACGGATGACGACCGTCCGCGTCGTCGCGCCCGCGCGGCTGCATCTGGGCATGCTCGACGCCTCCGGCGAGGGCGCGCGGCGCTTCGGCGGGCTCGGCGTCGGCGTGTGCCGCCCGGCGGTGGTGCTCACGGCGCAGACCGCCGGCGAGCTGACCGCCGCGGGGCCGGACGCCGACCGCGCCCTCGCGGTGGCCGAGCGCTGCCGTGCGGCCCTCGGCCCCGGCGCGCCCGCCGCCCGGCTGGAGGTGGTCGAGGCGATCCCGCCGCACGTCGGGCTGGGGTCCGGGACGAAGCTCGCGCTCGCCGTCGCCGCGGCGCTGGCGCGGCTTGCGGGCCAGACGCCGGACCCGGCGGCGATGGCGCGCATGGCCGGCCGCGGCGCGCGCTCGGCCGTCGGCCTGTGGACGTTCGCGGGCGGCGGGTTCGTCGTCGAGGGCGGCCGCCGCCGCGGCTCCGACGACCCGGCACCGCTGCTCGCGCGCCATCCGATGCCGGCCGAGTGGCGCTGCGTGCTCGCGATCCCGGCGGCCGAGCCGGGGCTCTCGGGCGGGGCCGAGGAGGAGGCCTTCGCCGACCTGCGGCCCGACCCCGAGCGCTCGGCGCTGATCGCCCAGATCGTCCTCACCGCCCTGCTGCCGGCGCTCGTCGAGCGCGACCTCGCCGAGTTCGGCGCGGCCCTGACCCGGCTGCAGCGGCTCGTGGGCGACGCGTTCGCCTCCGCCCAGGGCGGCACGTTCCACCCGCGGGCCGCGCCGCTCGTCGACGCGCTCCTGCGCCACGGGGCCGCGGGGGCGGGGCAGACCTCGTGGGGGCCTGCGGTGTACGGCGTCGTCGGGTCCGAGGCCGCGGGCCGCGCGCTCGCCGACCGCCTGGGCGCGGAGATCGGCGCGGGCGGCCTGGTCGACGTCGTGCCCTTCGACGACGAGGGCGCCCGCGTGGAGGTCGCATGAGGCTGCTCGTGAGCGTGACCGACGCCGCCGAGGCGCGGCTCGCCGTGGCGGGCGGGGTCGACGTCGTGGACGTCAAGAACCCGGCCGAGGGCTCGCTCGGCGCGCCCGCGCCCGCGGTGCTCGCGGCCGTCCGCGCCGCCGTGCCCGCCGACCGCGAGCTCAGCGCCGCGCTCGGCGACCTGCCCGCCCTGCCCGGGACGGCCGCGCTCGCCGCGGTCGGGGCCGCGCGCTCGGGCGCGGCGTCGGTGAAGCTCGGGCTGGTCGGCTGCGCGAATGTCGACAGCGCGGTGGCGGTGCTGCGCGCGGCGCGCGCCGCCGTTGCCGGCGAGGCCGACGTGGTCGCCGTCGCCTACGCCGACGCCGCGCGCGTGCCGAGCCGACCGCTGGCGCCCGCCGACCTCGTGGCCGCGGCCCGCGCCGCGGGGGTCCGCGGGTGCCTCGTGGACACGGCGGTCAAGGACGGCCGCGGGCTCCTGCACTGGCTCGACCCCGACGCGCTCGCGGCGATCGTGGCCGACGCGCACGACGCGGGGCTCGAGATCGCGCTGGCGGGAGAGCTCCGGGCCGAGGAGCTGCCCGTCGTCCGCGCCAGCGGGGCCGACATCGCCGGGGTGCGCTCGGCCGCGTGCCGCGACGGGCGCCGGACGGCCCCGATCGACCCCGCCCGCATCGCCCGGCTGCGCGCGGTCTGTGCCGCCGTCGCCCGCTGAGGGCTACGCGGCCGCGATCCGCGTGCCGGTCGTGCGGCCGCGGTCGAGCAGCTCGACGAGCCGTGCGGGGTCACGGCCGCCGATCACCCACGTCTCGACCCGGGCGTCCGCGAGCGCGGTGGGCAGGTGGGCGTCGACGCCGCCGGGGCGCAGGGCCGCGAGCTCGTCCACCGTCAGCTCGGCGATCGGGTCGCCGGCGGGCGGCCACGCGCGGTACAGGCCGTCGACCGGCTTGACGAGCACGAGCCGGGCCGCGCCCGCGGCCCCCGCGACCCAGGCGGCGATCGCGTCCGACGTGACGGCCCACGACTCGGGCAGCGCGGCGCGCTCGCGCAGGAGGGCGTAGGGGAGGAGGACCGCCACGCCGGGCTCGGCCGCGGCCGGCGGCAGGTCCGTGCGCCGCGCGGCGCCCGGGATCAGGTCCGCGAGCGCCCAGCCGAAGGCGTCCATCGCGAGGATCGCCATCCAGTGCGCGGTCCGCGGCCGCAGCCCGAGGCGGCGGTCCTGCGCGCGCACGGCGTCGGCGAGCTCTCCGCCGCCGGGGACGACGAGCAGCCGGTGACGCGCCCCCGCATCGGCGATCGCCCCGCACAGCGCGCGCAGCGCCTCGTCGCCCGCCTCGCGGGCCAGGCCGCCCCCGACCTTGACGACCGTCAGCACGCCGCGCGCACGCGGGCGGCGGCCAGGGCGGCGAGGGCGGCGGCCGGGGCCGCGTCGCGCTCGGCCTCTGTCCACGGCATCTCGGCGACCGGCCGGCCGAGCCGCGCCGCCGCCTCGCGGGCGAGGAACGCGCCGGCGCCGAACGTCACGACCGGCGCGTCGTCGTCCGCGACGCGCGTGGCGACCTGGCGGGCGGCGGCCTCGATCTGGCCGACCTGCGCGGCGTGCAGGTGGGCGGCGATCGCGTCGATCTCGGCCGGCGCGAGCTGGTCGGCGTCGGAGCAGACGAGCCGCGCCACGCGCTCGCGGGCGGCCTCGACGCTCGCGGCCCGGCCGTCCGGCGTCGGGCACGTGTAGGCGTCGGGCGCGAGGTGGCCGAGGATCAGGTGCACGTCGGCCGTGACGGCGAACAGCTCGGACGCGACCGGGCACCAACCACCCCGGACGGGGACGCGCGGCGCGATCGCGGCGAGGTTCGTGCGCAGCAGGCCGGTGTAGACGAGCTCGCCGGCGAGCAGGCGGTCGAGGTCCGTGCGCCCGGCGGCGGCGACGCGGCCGGCCGCGATCGGGATGACGTCGGCGGTCGTGCTGCCGACGTCGAGCATCAGCGCGTCGGGGTGGACCGCGGCGACGGCCATGGCGCTCGCGACCCAGTTGGCCGCCGCGACGTCGAGCGGGCGCTCGCGCGCCTCGCCGACGCCGACGAGCTCGCCCGCGGTCGTGAGCACGAGCACCGGCCCCGGGACGACGGCAGCGACCGCGTCGAGGACGTGCGCGATCCCCTCGGCCTTGGTCCGGAACGCGTCGGAGAGCTCGGCCGTCGTCGTGACGGCCGTGAGCTCGGGCGGCGCGCCCGCCGTCAGCCCGGCGACGACGTCGCGGAGGACGGTCGCGAGCGGCTCGCCCTCGCGCCAGACCTCGAACGGGCGCGAGATCGTGCGCCGCTCGTCGCCGTCGCGCCAGACGCCCTTCGTGTTGGCCCCGCCGATGTCGAGGCCGATCACGCCGCGCATCCGCGACCCTTCGGGCTCGTGCGCGTGGTCCCGGTCATCGATCTCAAGGGCGGAGTCGCCGTGCACGCCGTGCGCGGGGAGCGCGAACGCTACCGCCCGCTCCGCAGCGGCCTGGTCGCCGGCGCCGACCCGGTGGCGGTCACCCGCGCCGTCCGCGACCGCCTCGGCCTCGACGAGCTCTACGTCGCCGACCTCGACGCGATCACCGGCGGCGAGGGCCACGGCGAGCTGGTCGCCGCGCTCGCCCGGGAGGCGCGGGTCATGGTCGACGCGGGGGCGACGGACCCGGCGGCCGTCGCGGCGCTCCTCGAGCTCGGGGTCGCCCGCGTGATCGTCGGCACCGAGTCGCTGCCCGGGATCGACGCCCTCCGGCGCCTGCGCGCCGCGCTCCCCGACGCGCCGCTCGTCGTCAGCCTCGACCTCCGCGGCGGCCGCACCCTGTCGCCCGACCCCGCGCTCGCCGCCCTCGGCCCGGCGGACGCGCTCGCGCGCCTGGCCGCCGCGGGCGCGGACGAGGCCATCGTCCTCGACCTCGCGCGCGTCGGCTCGGGCGAGGGCCCGGACGTCGCACTGCTCGCGGCGCTGCGCGCGCGGTGCCCGGAGGTCGCGCTGCTCGCGGGCGGCGGCGTCCGCGACGCCGCCGACCTGCACGCGCTCGCGGACGCGGGCGCCGCCGGCGCGCTCGTGGCGACGGCGCTGCACTCGGGGGCGATCGGGGCGCGGGAGCTGGCGGAGCTCGTCAGCCCTCCAACGTCGCCACCAGCGCCGCCGCCACGTCCACCCCCGTAGCGTCCTCGACGCCCTTCCAGCCGGGGATGCCGTTGACCTCGAGCACGTGCTCGCGACCGTCGGCCCCGCGCAGCAGGTCGACGCCGGCGTAGTCGGCCCCGACCACCCGGGCCGCGCGCACGCACACCTCGGCCCGCTCGTCGGAGAGCGTGATCGCGCGGGCGTGGGCGCCGCGGGCGAGGTTCGCACGCCAGCCGTCGCCGACGCGCTCGATCGCCCCCACGACCCGGTCGCCGACGACGAGCGCGCGGATGTCGACGCCGTCGTGGGGGATCGTCTCCTGCAGGTAGTAGACGGCGCGCTCGATCTCGAGCGCGCGGAACACGCGCTGGGCGACGTCGGGGTCGTCGACGCGCGCCATCCCGAACCCCATCGAGCCGAAGAGCGGCTTGACGATCACGTCGGAGCCGAGGTCGGCGAACGCGGCGAGGGCGTCGTCGGCGCGCTCGCACGCGACGGTGCGCGGGGTCGGCACGCCGGCCGCGGCGAGCAGCGCGGAGGCGAGGAACTTGTCGACCGTGCGCTCGATCGCCGGCGCCGGGTTCACCACGCGTACCCCGGCGGCGGCGAGGGCGTGAAGCGCGTCGACGCGGAAGACGACCTGCTCGAGCGAGCCGCGCGGGATCCCGCGCACGACGACGACGTCGCAGGCCTCCAGCGCGACCTCGCCGCTGCCGACCGCGACCCCGCCGCCGATCCGGCCGACCATTCGCGTGACGGGCACGAAGGCGCACGAGTGCCCCCGGGCGGTCAGCGCGCGCTCGAGTCGCTCGGCGTGCCATCCCCCGGTCGACCCCAGCACCGCGACGCGCAGGCTCACGGCCGCGTCCGCGTCGGGGCTGTCTTCGTGGAGGGCTCAGGGATGCGCACGCTGGTCATCGACAACGACGACTCCTACACCTTCAACCTCTTGCATCTTCTGGGGGAGGTCAACGGCGAGGAGCCGATCGTCGTGCGCAACGAGGTGAGTACCCGGTCGTCTGCGCCAGGACGCCGATGCAATCGACTGCAAACGCGCCGCGTTTTCCGGCGGGGTCGATGAACGCGCGCCCTGCTCAACGCCGTCGGCGGGACCGTGGACGCCCGTCGCGTCGCCATGTCGGCGCGACCCCCGACGCCTGAACGAGCCTCACGCGGCGGCCTCGCAGACCCCCGCAACGATTCCAACGTCAGATGTGCGACGCGCGTTACATGGGGTCTGTACGGCGGGTTGCCTACGCCGCGCGGGGTCGGATAGGGTCCGGCCACTTCATTGGACGCAGAAGGGAGAGCCTGCTGTGAGTCAGAGTGCCCAAGCAAGCGTCGAAGAGCTCCTGGGCAAGCAGAACGGAGCCACCCTTGGTCGGGTTCTTGGCCGAGGCAACATCGGCTATGCCGAAGACGGTCCCGACGGGAAGATGACCGCCACCGTCCGGATCCCGGAGGACGAGCTCGTCTTTGATCCCGGAGTGCTCGTGCTGCCCCACGAGGGCGAAGTCGAGATCACCTTCATCAACGACGACAAGAACACCCACTGTGCGGTCCTGCCGTGCAACGAGGACTACAAGATCATCTGGCTGGTGAACCACTCGAAGGGCACGGCAACCCTGCAGCTCGATGGTCCCGGCTACTACTGGTACGGCTCCCGTACCGGCAACGACGAGGGCCGCGGCCTGACCGCCGCGATCGTCGTCCAGGGGGATGCCCCCGAAGAGGCCAAGATCGACCGGCCGCCGCAGCCGCAGCCGTAGTCCAACCGCCCAACCGCAACCTCTCTACAGCCTGCAAAGGAGCAGTTGAATGGCAACCGACTACGTCGACGCAGGGCAGGCCGTATCCAACTCGAGCCTGAGTGTCCTCGCCGGCAGCGCGCCGCCCGTGGCCAAGGGCGTCACCTACGACCGCATCCTCAACGCCCGTTCCGGCGAGCCGCACAACTGGCTCACGTACTACGGCGCCTACGACGGGCAGCGCTACAGCCTGCTCGACAAGATCAACACGGACAACGTCAGCCAGCTCGCGCCCGCGTGGATGTTCCAGGCCGGCTCGGTCGGCCTGCATTCCGGCAAGTCCACCTATTCGTTCGAGGCCTCCCCGATCGTCGTCGACGGGGTCATGTTCCTCTCCGGCTGGGACGGCTGGGTCTGGGCGCTGAACGCGGCGAGCGGTGAGCTGCTCTGGCAGTACCGCCACGCGATCCCGTTCGACGTGTCGCTGTGCTGCGGCAACGTCAACCGCGGGGTCGCCGTCGCCCAGGGCATGGTCTTCGTCGTCACCCTGAACGCCCACATCATCGCGCTCGACGCCGAGACCGGGAAGAAGGTCTGGGACCAGACCTACGGCGACGTCCGCGCCGGTGAGAGCGCCACTGTCGCGCCGCTGATCGTCAAGGACCTGGTCGTCGTCGGCAGCTCCGGCGGCGAGTTCGGCAACCGCGGTCACTCCGATGCGTTCAAGCTCGAGACGGGCGAGCGCGTCTGGCGGACCTACATGGTCCCGAAGCCGGGCGAGCCCGGCTCTGAGACCTGGCCCGACGACGGCGAGGCGTGGCAGCGGGGCGGCGCGAACTGCTGGGTCACGCCGACGTACGACGCCGACCTGAACCTCATCTACTACGGGACGGGCAACCCCTGCCCCGACTTCGACGGCGGCGTCCGCGAGGGCGACAACCTCCACACCGACTCGGGTGTGGCCATCGACGCCGACACGGGTGAGATCAAGGCGCACTTCCAGTACACCCCGCACGACCTGTGGGACTACGACTCCACGATGGAGCACATCCTGTTCGACCTCGATGGGCAGAAGCTGGCGGCCCACTTCGACAAGAACGGGTTCATGTACATCCTGGACCGCACCGACATGTCGCCGGTCCGCGTGGCGCCGTTCGTCGACCGCATCGACTGGGGTGAGGTGGACGAGAAGGGCAACGTGACCCCGCTCGTGTTCCCGGACGCCGAGGGCGACCCGGTGCACTTCTGGCCCGGTCCGGCCGGCGCCAAGGAGTGGACGCACGCCTGTTACAACCCGAAGACCGAGCTCCTCTACTGCCCGGTGCAGGACGTCGGCGCCACGGCCACCCGCCGCCGCCGCGAGTTCAGGGAGAGCATCCCGTACTGGGGCGCGGGCGTCGCGGTGGACCTCGAGGATCACGCCGGCTCCATCAGTGCGTTCGATCCGCGGACGGGCGCCGAGAGGTGGCGCTGCGCCAACGAGCAGCCGATGTGCGCGTCGCTGCTGACCACGGCCGGCAACCTCGTGCTGGGCGGGAAGCCGACGGGTGAGTACGTCGCGCTCAACGCCGAGACGGGCGAGCACCTCTGGCAGTTCCAGTGCGGCAGCGGGCACCACTCGAGCCCGTGCACGTACGAGGTCGACGGCCGGCAGTACATCGCCGCGCCGACCGGCTGGGGCGCCTGGACCGAGGGCTTCCTGCCCGGCATGCTCGGCGCCCGCCAGGGCAGCTCGCTGATTGCCTTCGCGCTGCCCGAGTAGTCGCTACCCTGGGAAGCCATCCCGAGAAAGAGAGAGAGGCGCCTATGACGTGGGTCAAGCCCGAATTCGAGGTGATCGACCTCTGTTCCGAGGTCACGTCCTACCTGTACACCCGTAGGCGGATAGACGTTTTCGCGGCCGGCGTGGCCTCGCCCGAGCGGGGCCACGCCTGTCCGCACGCGCGCGCTCGTGAACTCGACGCGCGCGTTCGTTTCTCGGGACGGAGCGATGATCGACACCGCCACCAACGCGACGCCATGGACGGCCGAGGAGCTCGTCGAGCACCTCCGCGCCCAGGGGTCCCGCTATCACCATCTCCATCCGTTCCACGTGCGTATGGACGCGGGCGAGCTCACCCGCGAGGACCTGCGGCGCTGGGTCGCCAACCGCTTCTACTACCAGCGCTGCATCCCGCTGAAGGACGCGGCGATCCTCTCCAACTGCCCCGAGGTCGAGGTGCGCCGCGAGTGGATCACGCGCATCGTCGACCACGACGGCACGGAGGCCGGAACGGGCGGCATCGAGTCGTGGCTGCGCCTCGGGGAGGCGCTCGGCGTGTCGCGCGACGAGCTCGAGACCGAGCAGCACGTGCTGCCGGCGGTGCGCTTCGCGGTCGACGCCTACGTGGAGTTCGCGCGGCGCAAACCGTGGATCGAGGCCGTCGCCTCGTCCCTGACCGAGCTGTTCGGGCCGAGTGCGATCCGCGTGCGCCTCGCCGCGCTGGAGGAGCACTATCCATGGATCGATCCCGCCGGCCTCGAGTACTTCCGCGCCCGCCTCGTGCAGGCGCCGCGCGACGCCGACTACGCGCTCCAGCTCGTCGTCGAGCGCTGCCTGACGCGCGAGCAGCAGGAGCGCGCCGTCGCCGCGCTGAAGTTCAAGACCGAGGTCCTCTGGGCCCAGCTCGAGGCGATCGAGCGCGGCGACACCCAACCGCCGGTGGCCCCGTGAACCGGCCCCGGCTCGTCGACGGCGCGCGGCTGCAGTACGACGAGGTCCGCGAGGAGCACCTGCTGCTCGTGCCCGAGGGAGCGGTGCGGCTCAACGCCACCGCGGCCGCGGTGCTCGAGCTCTGCGACGGCGAGCGCTCGGCCGACGACATCGCGGCCGCGCTGTCCGAGCGCTACGCGGGCGCCGACGTCTCCGGCGACGTGGCCGAGCTCCTCGGCGGGATGCGCGACAGAGGACTGGTGATCGATGACGCCGCCTAGGCCCTACACGCTCATCGCCGAGCTCTCCTACCAGTGCCCGCTGCACTGCCCGTACTGCTCGAACCCCGTCGACATCGGGGGCGAGCGCTACCGCAACGAGCTCGAGACCGAGCACTGGACGCGCGCGTTCCACGAGGCGCGCCGGCTCGGCGTGCTGCAGCTCGCGCTCACGGGCGGCGAGCCGATGCTGCGCAAGGATCTCGACGAGCTCGTCGCCGCCGGCCGTGACGCCGGGCTGTACTCGACGCTCGTCACCGCGGGCACCCGCTTCACGCGCGAGCGCGCCGAGCAGCTGAAGGCGGCGGGGCTCGACCACGTCCAGGTCTCGATCCAGAGCCCGGACCCGGAGGAGAACGACCGCATCGGTGGGGTCCGGTCGTTCGAGAAGAAGATCGCCGCTGCGCGCGCGGCGCGCGAGCTCGGCTTCCCTCTGACGATCAACTGCGTCCTGCATCGCCAGAACCTCGACCGCATCGAGGAGATCCTCCGGCTGGCCGAGGAGCTCGACGCCCAGCGGCTCGAGCTCGCCAACACGCAGTACTACGGGTGGGCGGTCCTGAACCAGGACGCGCTGCTGCCCACCCGCGCGCAGCTCGAGCGTGGCGAGGAGGCGGTGCAGCGCTTCCGCGAGCGCGTCGGCCCGCGGATCACGGTGCTCTGGGTGCTGCCCGACCTCTACGAGGACCTGCCCAAGCCGTGCATGGGCGGCTGGGCGCGGAGGGCGATCGTCGTGGCGCCGAACGGCGAGGCGCTGCCCTGCCAGGCCGCGGCGACGATCCCGGGCCTGACGTTCCCCAACGTGCGCGAGCACTCGCTCGAGTGGATCTGGAACGAGGCCGACGCGTTCAACCGCTTCCGCGGCACGGACTGGATGCAGGAGCCGTGCCGGTCGTGCCCGCTGGGCCGGCAGGAGGAGGACTTCGGCGGCTGCCGCTGCCAGGCGCTGCGGCTGACCGGCGACGCGGCGGCGACCGATCCGGTGTGCCGGTTCTCGCCGCACCACGCCAAGCGTCGTCGAGGCCCGCGAATCCGGGCAGTCGGACGAGTTCACCTACCGGACGATGAAGCGCCCGCGGGCCCCGCGGGTCCCGCAGCGCGGCTAGCTAGATCCCGAGGGCGCGCCGGACGGCGGGGACGTTCCGGCGCGACACGGGCACGGACTCGCGGGTCGCGGTGTCCATGATCAGCTGCAGCTCGGCGCGCTCGCCGCGGTCGATCGCCCGGACGCAGTCCAGGTTGACGAGGAAGCGCCGGTGGACGCGCACGAACTCGCTGCCGGCGAGCAGCTCCTCGAGCTTGTCGATGCCGCGGACCGACGCCTGCAGGCGGCCCTCGTCCGTGGCCAGCCAGACGTCGTTGCCGTCGGCCTCGGCGAAGCGCACCTCGTGGCGGTGGAGGAGGACCATGCGCTCGCCGTCGACGCCGACGATGCGCTCCGGTGCGCTCATCCCGCGCTCGGGCGCCTCCTCCTCGACGACGTCCCCGTTCCCGGAGCCGAACACCGCGAGGGTCCCGATCGGCTGGTCGGCGAGGAACACCGGCCGCAGCATGAGCCGCCGCGGCTCGGCGGTGAGCCCGGTCGCGATCTGCGTCGACCCGACCCAGGCGCGGTCGATCCGCGCCTGCTTGGTGGCGTGCCGGGCCAGGCGGGCGAGATCGAGCGCGGGCCGCCAGCGGACCGTGGGGTCGAGCGCCGGCACGCGCGCGGGCACGCCGAGGAGCAGGCTGGCCTCCTCGTCGGCGATGACCACCTTGCCGCTCGTGTCCAGCGCGGCGAGCGCCTGGCCGGACCGCGCGCTCGCCTGAGCGAAGGCGGCGGCCAGCTCGGCGCCGCTGTCGCGGGCGCGCTGGCGCAGGATCGAGCGCACGCCGCTGACCGCGTTGGACAGCCAGCCGGCGGCCTGGGCCGGCAGGTCGTGGCGCCACGTCGAGACGTCGAGCACCGCGACGGCGTCGTCGGTCACCGGGTCGCGGACGGCCACGGCGCCGCAGATCCACTCGTCGAACGTCGTGCACCAGTGCTCGGGCCCGCTGATGAGCACCGGTCCGGGCGCCTCGAGCGCGGTGCCCATCCCGTTCGTGCCGGTCGCCCACTCCGACCAGCACGACCACGGGGCCATGTTGGACTCGCGCGCCCGGCGCAACGTGTTCGCGTCGCCCTGGACGCTGAGGATGCGTCCGACGCCGTCGGTCACGGTGACCACGCCGCCGAGGGTCTCGACCTCGGGCGCGATCGACGCGGCGGCCCCGCCGAGGTTGGCGAAGACGACCTCGCGCTCGAGCGTGTGCTCGGTCGAGGACTCCTCCTGGGCCGACGCGGCGGGCGCCCGGACGAGCCCCGGGTCGACGTGGTACTGCTCGCGGCACCGGTACCAGGACGTGGCGATCTCCGGCCGGACGCCACGCACCCGGTCGTCGCCCTCCAGGAAGCGCTCGCGGGCGGCCGTGACCGTCCGGTAGCGCTCCGCATCGCTGCGGGGATGACGATTGGCGGACCCGCTCATTCCCGCGACGGAGTCTATGTCCGTGGCAGGGTCCGCGTCGAGGTCCGCGTTCCCGAAAAGACGACCTGGCGCGAGCGTCGCTCAGCTAGTCGTCGTCATCCGCCTGCTGGCTGCGGAACGCCGCCATGCTCCCCTCGCCCGTGGTGCTCGACGAGGGCCGGCGCACGGCGTCGGCGGCGCGCTGGGCGACCTCGACGAGCAGTCGCACGCCGTAGCCGCTGGCGCCGACGCCGAACGCGTCGCCGCGGTCGTCGTCGAGGAGCGCCGGCCCGAGCATGTCGACGTGGGCCCACGGGCCCTCGCCGGAGAACTGCCGCAGGAACGTCGCCGCGACGATCGGGTAGCCGTACGGGCGGCCCGAGGTGTTGCGCAGGTCGGCGACGCGGGACTCGAGCAGGCGGTCGTAGCGCTTGTGCATCGGCCACGGCCACGCGAAGTCCCCGACCGCGGTGCCGGCGTCGACGATCACGTCGCGCCAGTTGGGCGTCGTTGCCGAACACGCCCGGCGAAGAGGTCGCCCATGCCGGCCCGCATCGCGCCGGTCAGGGTCGCGAGGTCGACGACGTGCGACGCGCCTCGATGGCGCTGCGCGTACCAGAGCGCGTCGGCGAGGATCAGCCGGCCCTCCGCATCCGGGTTCGTGACCTCGACCGTGAGCCCGGAGGCGGTCTCGATGACGTCGGACGGCCGGGTGGCGTCCGGGCCGATCAGGTTCTCGCAGGCGGCGATCACGCCCGTGGCGACGAGCGGCAGCTCGAGCTCGGCGATCGCGCCCATCGCCGCGAGGACCGCGGCGCCGCCGGCCATGTCGCCCTTCTGGCGCACGATGTCCGACTGCGGCTTGAGGAAGTAGCCGCCCGCGTCGAAGGTGACGGCCTTGCCCACGAGCCCGAGCCGCGGCTGGCGCGGCGGCGCCCGGCGGCTCGTGGCGGAGCACGATCAGGCGCGGCGGATGCGCGCTCGAGGCGCCGACGGCCGCGAGCGCCGGCAGGCCGGCCTCGGTCGCGTCGAGGACCTCGACCTGCAGGCCGGGCACGCGCGCTCGCACGCTCGGCGAGGCTCTCAGGGGTGACGACGTTCGGCGGCCCGTCGACGAGCTCGCGGGCCACGTTCGTCCAGCGGGCCACGACCTCGGCCCGGGCGGCCGTCGCCTCGAAGACGGCGGGCGGGCGCCGCAGATGACGAAGCGCTCGGGGGCGTCCGGCCGCGGCGCGCTCTTCCAGCGCCCCGCGTCGTAGCTGCCGAGGACGGCGCCCTCGACGATCGCCGCGACCTGGCGCTCCTCCGCCATCGGGAGCGTGTCGTCGAGCACCCACGCGACCGTGCCGGCGCCGCGGTTGGACTGCACGACCCGCGCCGCGGCCGTTCTCAGGTCCTCGGGGTCGACGCCCTCCGTCTGCACCAGCGCCACCCGCCGCGCCCGCACCTCGCGGCCGACCTGCACGACCGCGACCGGGTCGGCGTCGGCCGCGGAGCGGAGCAGGCGGCCCTCGAACATCGCGTCGAGCCGGCGGACGCGAGGCCGTCCGCCGCCAGCGCGAGGACGTCGGCCTCGACCTCGGCCGGCCGGGGCGGAGCTGAGCTCGACCTTCATCGCGCGGGGTCGGGGGTCGGCACGGGCTGGGGACCGGAGGTCATCGCCTGTTTCTATCATCGCCCGGTGCGCGTCCGGATCCTCGGCTCCGCCGCCGGCGGCGGCTTCCCGCAGTGGAACTGCCGCTGCCCGACCTGCGAGGCGGCCCGGGCCGGCGCCGCGCGGCCGCGCACGCAGTCCTCGATCGCGGTCCGCGGGATGGAGGGGCCCTGGTTCCTGGCCAACGCGTCGCCCGACCTGCGCCAGCAGCTCGAGACCCTCCCGCCCGAGCCGACCGCGGGCCCGCGGGCCGCACCGGTCGCCGGGGTGCTGCTCACGGACGCCGAGATCGACCACACCGCGGGCCTGCTGCTGCTGCGCGAGTCGGCGACGCCGCTGCAGGTCTACGGCAGCGCGGACGTCCGCCGCGCGCTGACCGACGGCTATCCCGTCCTCCGCGTCCTCGCGGGCTACTCGGGCGTCGACTGGCATGCCCTCGAGCCCGGCGCCACCGTCGCGATCGCGGGCTCGTCGCTCACGGTCGAGTCGTTCGCGACCGGCGGCGACGCGCCGCTGTACCTCGCGGGCACCGGGGCGGAGATCGAGGCGACCGGCCTCGTGTTCCGCGACGGCGCGGGCGGCGGCGTGCTCACCTACGTGCCCGGCCTCGCGCGCCTGGACGACGAGATCCTCGCCCGCCTCGCCGCGAGCGACGTCGTCCTCGTCGACGGGACGTTCTGGATCGACGACGAGCTCGCGCGGCTCGGGATCTCCCGGCGCACCGCCGCGCAGATGGGCCACGTGGCGCTCACCGGCCCGGGCGGCTCGCTCGCGCCGCTGGCTGCGCTCGAGCGCCCGCGCGTCGTCCTCGTGCACATCAACAACACGAACCCGATCCTGCTCGACCGCTCGGCCGAGCGCGACGCGGTGCTCGCCGCCGGGGTCGAGATCGGGGACGACGGGCTCGAGATCGAGCTCTGAGCGCTTCCACGGCATCGGGCTGCGGGGCGAGGGCCCCGGCCGATACGTTTGCGCCCGCAAGCAATCCCAGGCCGAGGTGCCCATGGAGACCGTCGTCTGGATCGTGCAGATCCTGCTCGCCGTCGTGTTCCTGTTCGCCGGACTCACGAAGATCACGCAGCCGCGCGAGAAGCTCGTCGCCGGCCAGATGGCGTGGGCCGAGGACTTCACCTCGGCGCAGGTCAAGAACATCGGCGCGATGGAGGTGCTCGCCGCCCTCGCGCTCGTGATCCCGGGGGCCTTCGACGTGTTCGTCGGGCTCACCCCGCTCGCGGCGGTCGGTCTCGTCGCGCTGATGCTCGGCGCCGCCGCCACGCATATCCGCCGCCACGAGCGCCAGATGGTGGTCGTCAACCTCGTCCTCGGCGCGATGGCGGTGTTCGTCGCGTTCGAGCGCTTCGGCCCGCACCAGCTGTGAGCGGCCGGGGGTCGACCCCCGGGTCCACCCCGGCGCGGCCCCCGCAGCCAGTCGGGGGCGGGCCGCCAAAAATAGGGTGTTCCCCCCGATGTGCGGGGCGGCGCGGCGGCGTAGCGTCGCGCCGACCACACACCGAAGGGGAATTCATGGCTGCAGACATCCAGGACCCGCAGGCGCAGGACGCCGCCCTGAAGGCGCGCCACCGCACGATGTGGGCGTCCGGCGACTACCCGTCGATGGTCGAGACGTTCCTGCTCCCGCTCGGCCCGCGGCTCGTCGAGGCGTGCGGGATCGGGCCCGGCATGCACGTGCTCGACGTCGCCGCCGGCACCGGCAACGCGTCGATCCCGGCCGCGCAGCGCGGGGCGAGCGTCACCGCCAGCGACCTCACGCCCGAGCTGCTCGAGGCCGGCCGCCATCGCGCCGACGGCGCGGGCGTCTCGCTCGGATGGGTCGAGGCGGACGCCGAGCACCTGCCGTTCGACGACGCGTCCTTCGACGTCGTGATCTCGTCGATCGGCGTCATGTTCGCGCCCCACCACCAGGCCGCGGCGGACGAGCTCGTCCGCGTGTGCCGCCCGGGCGGCACGATCGGCCTGCTGAGCTGGACGCCCGAGGGCATGATCGGCGGGCTGTTCCGCACGATCGGCCCGTTCGCCCCGCCGCCCCCGCCCGGCGCGCGCCCCGCCCCGCTCTGGGGCAGCGAGGACCACGTGCGCGAGCTGTTCGGCGACCGCGTCGACTTCCGCACGCTCGAGCGCGATGTCCTCGACGTCACCGCGTTCACGCGACCGCACGACTACGCCGAGCACTTCAAGGCGCGCTACGGCCCGACGATCACGGCCCGCGCCAACGCGGAGAAGAACGGCGTGGCCGGCGACCTCGACGCGGCGCTCGACGCGTTCTGCGACGAGTGGAACCGCGGCACCGAGGACCAGGCGCGGTTCGACATGGAGTACCTGCTCGCGATCGGGACGCGCGTCGCGGGCTGACCGTCACGGCGCGGCGGCGAGGCGTGCGGCGGCCGCCGCCGCCTCGCGCCGCGAGGCCACCCCGAGCTTCTGCAGCACGGCGGAGACGTGGTGGTCGACGGTCTTGGGCGCGATGACGAGCGTCTCGGCGATCTCCGCGTTCGTCGCTCCGGCGGTGAGGAGGTCGAGCACCTCGACCTGACGGGGGGTCAGGCCGGCCGGGGCCGCGCGCGAGGCGGCGCGCGGCCCCCGCGGGATCCGGCGCATGCCGTCGGCCCGCAGCCGCCGGCGCAGCTGCGCCGCGGCGCGCGCCGCGCCGAGCTCGTCGAAGATCCGCAGCCCCTCGACCCGCGCCTCGTCGGTCTCGGCGTCCACGAGCATCTGGGCGCGCTCATAGGGGAAGCCGAGCGCCGCCCACGCGGCGGCCGCGCCCTGCCAGTCGCCCGCCACCGCGCGGACGTACGGCGTCGGCTGCCCGCTCGGTCCGGGCGGCCCCGGCGGCGTCGCCGCGCCCACCCGCCACAGCCACCACGCGAGCTCGTCGCGGGCCCACACGTCGGCGCGCCGCGTCGCGAGCGCGTGGATCTCCCGCGCGGCCGCGACGACGCCGTCCGTGTCGCCCTCGAGCCAGGCGTGCTCGGCCCGGGTGCACGCGACCGGCCCCAGGCGCTGCAGCTCGCCGGTCGCGATCGCGAGGCGCTCGGCCTCCGCGATCGTGGCGCCGGCCTCGTCGTCGCCGCGGCGGCTCTGCAGGCGGCCGAGGACGATGAGCGCGGGGCAGACGCTCACCCCGGGCTGGTCGCCGAGCGCGAGGGCGGCGTTCGCGTCCTGCTCGGCCGCGGCCCAGGCGCCGCCCATGAGCCGCAGCCCCGCGCGCGCGCCGAGCAGGTACTGCGCGTAGCCGTCGAGCCCGCGTTCGACCGTGAAGCGCAGGGCGCGGTCGATGTCGTCCGCGACGCGCGGGTCGTCGCGGTGGTGCATGAGCATCCCCAGCGCGAGGTTGCCGAGCGCGCGGGCGCCGTGGTCGTCGTGGCCGCCCGCGACGGCGAGCGCGAACGCCTCCTCGAGCAGGGCCCGCCCGTGCTCGATGTCGCCGGACTTGTGCAGGACCGAGCCCACGTTCGTCAGCGCGTGCGCGACGGTCTCGTCGTCGCCGGCGCGTCGAGCGAGGCGCTCCGCCCGCGTCCCGAGCGCGACCGCCTCCTCGTTGCGCTCGTCGAGCATCGCCAGCTGCGAGCGGCCGCTCAGGGCCATCGCCAGCTCGCGGCTGTCGGGGAAGGCCTCGAGCACCGCGATCGACCGGTCGCCGAGGGCGGCCGCCTCCTCGCCGCGTCCCGACCACCACATCAGGCGCGACAACCAGCGCAGGTCGTCGCCGACGCGCAGCGTGTCGCCCGCCGCCTCGTGGATCGCGAGCAGGGCGCGGCGCGCCTCGGTGGCGCGCTCGACGTCCCCGCAGAGGTAGCCCTCGACCGCGACGCCCGCGAGCGCCTCCAGGCGGCCGGCGGGATCGGTGCCCTCCTCGGCCGCGAGCGCCGCCTCCCAGTGCTCGAGCGCCTGCCGGTGGCCGCCCGCGCGCGCCGCGGCCCGGGCGGCGACGGGCGCGAGGCGGCGGATGGCCAGGACGTCGCCCGCGCGGCGGGCGTGGTGGGCCAGGCGCGCGGGATCGGCGTCCTCGTCGGCGGCGAGGGCGCCCAGGACGAGGCGGTCGAGCTCGCGGCGGCGGACGGGGGAGAGCTCGTCCTCGACGGCCCGGCGGGCGAGGTCGTGGCGGTAGGCGACGGCGTCGCCGCGGACGGTGAGGAGGCCGGCGGCGATGCACTCGTCGATCGCGGCGGCGTCGGCGCCGACGGTCTCGCCGAACAGCCACAGCTCGGTCGCGCCCGGCACGACGGCGGCGAGCTCCACGACGGCGCGGGCGGAGGCCGAGATGCCCGTCAGGCGCAGGGCGACGGCGTCGCGGACGCTGGCCGGGACGCCGCCGTCGGCGGCCGCGGCGAGGACCTCGGTGACGTAGAACGGGTTGCCGCCCGAGACCGCGTGGAGGTCCGAGGCGTCACGGCCCGCGCGCGCGGCGAGCAGCGCGACGGCATCCTGCGACAGCGGCTCGGGCGAGACGCGCACGGCACATTCGCGGGGCAGCCCGGCGAGCACGCGGCGGACCTCGGGCCGCTCCGCGACGCCCTCGCTGCGCGACGTGAGGAGCAGGCAGCCGGGAGACCGCACGAGCCGCCGCCCGAGGAGGGCGACGAGGTCGAGCGTGCCGTCGTCGGCCCAGTGGATGTCCTCGATGACGATGACGGCCGCCGCCGCGAGGGCATCGAGCGCGGCGTCGAGGACGGCCTCGCGCGAGTCACCGTCGAGCGCCGCGAGCAGCGGCCCGCCCGCCTGGCGGCCGACGTCGCGCAGCGGGCCCATCGCGCGGGGCGTGATGAGCGGGTCGCACGCGCCCCAGAGCACGCGATCCGGCGGAAGCTCCCCGCACACGGCGGTGACGAGCGACGTCTTGCCGATCCCGGCCTCTCCGGCCACGACGACGACACGCCCCGTCTCGGGCGCCGCCGCGATCGCCGCCTCGAGGACCTGCCGCTCGCCGTCACGCTCGAGAAGCTCCACCCCGCGGCCAGCCTAATGGACCGCGGGGGGGTATCGCCGGTCAGGAGCGCAGGCCGATCCAGACGGTCTTGAGGTCGGCGTACTTCTCGAGCGCGTGGATCGACTTGTCGCGACCGAAGCCCGACTGCTTGAAGCCACCGAACGGGCTCGTGATGTCGCCCGCGTCGAACGTGTTGACCCACACGACGCCCGCCCGGATCGCGCGCGCCACGCGGTGCGCGGCGTCGACGCTGTCGGTCCAGACCGCGGCCGCCAGGCCGTACATCGTGTCGTTGGCGACCGTCACCGCCTCGGCCTCGGAGCCGACCTCGATCGTCGAGAGCACCGGCCCGAAGATCTCCTCGCGGGCGATCGTCATGTCGTTGCGCACGCGGTCGAAGACGGTGGGCTCGATGTAGAAGCCGCCCGTGTCGGTGCGCACGCGGCTGCCGCCGAGGATGAGGTCGGCGCCCTCCGTGCGGCCGGTCTCGATGTAGCCCATGACGCGCTCGGTCTGGGTCTGGTCGACCATCGCCCCGAGCGTCGTGTCGGGGTCGAGCGGGTTGCCCGGCGCGATGTCGCGCGCGGCGGCGAGGAGCAGGTCCATGAACTCGTCCTTGATCTGCTCGTGCACGACGAGCCGCGTGCCCGCGTTGCAGACCTCGCCCTGGTTGTAGAAGACGCCCCACGCGGCCGCGCTCGCCGCCGCCGGCAGGTCGTGGCAGTCGGGGAGGACGATGTGCGGGCTCTTGCCGCCGCACTCGAGCGAGATGCGCTTCATGTTCGACTCGCCGGCGTAGCGCAGGAACCGCTTGCCGATCTCGGTCGAGCCGGTGAAGGCGATCATGTCGACGTCGGGATGCAGGCCGAGCGGCTGGCCCGCGCCGGGGCCGTCGCCCGGGACGACCTGCAGGACGCCGTCGGGCAGCCCGGCCTCGGCCGCGAGGGCGCCGAGGCGCAGGGCGGTCAGCGGCGACTGCTCGGCCGGCTTGAGGACGACGCTGTTGCCGACGGCCAGCGCCGGCCCGAGCTTCCACGAGGCCATGAGCAGCGGGAAGTTCCACGGCACGACGGCGCCGACGACCCCGAGCGGCTCGCGGTAGATCAGCGCGACCGCGTCCCGCGACGTCGGGGCGATCTCGTCGTAGACCTTGTCCACGGCCTCGGCGTAGTACTGGATGCACTCGGCGGCGAGGCGCACGTCGGTGTCGCGCGCCTCGCGGATCGGCTTGCCCATGTCGAGCGTCTCGAGCAGGCCGAGCTCGTCGGCGTGCTCGCGCATGAGGTCGGCGAGGCGCAGCAGCACGCGCTTGCGCTCCCTCGGTGCGGCCGTCGCCCACGTCCCGGCGGCGAACGCGGCCCGCGCGCCCGCGACCGCGCGATCGACGTCGGGCGCCGTGCACGCGGCGACCTGGGCCAGCTCGCGCCCGTCGATCGGGCTCACGCACGCGAACGTCGCGCCGTCGTGCGCGTCCGCGTACCGCCCGTCGATGAACGCCTGGCGCGGGACGTCGAGCTCCGCCGCCCGCTCCGTCCAGCCGTCAACCGTCGCGATCGCCGCCATCTCGTGCTCCTCCTCCGGGGACGGGGCGATCCTAATGTGCCGGGCGCGTCAGCTCCCGGGCGGCGCGACGATCTCGTTCAGCGCGAGCACGTTGCCCTCGCTGTCGCGCAGCCACGTCGACTTCACCGGGCCGTAGTCGATGACCTTGCCGCCGCCGGAGATCGTGCCCTCCGTGCCCGCGAAGCTCGACGGCGTCGCGTCGAGGAACGCGACGCCGCGCGCCGTCAGGCCGTCGACCAGGTCCTCGATGCCCGTCACGAGGAACGCGACGACGGGGTAGTCGGGCGGGACGCGGTCGCGGATCTCGCTGAGCACGACCAGCGTCCCGTTGCCGGCCGTGAACGCCATCGGATCGGCGCCCGGCGGCGACACCTGCTCGAGCCCGAGCACGTCGCGGTAGAAGGCCTCGGCGCGCGGGCCGTCCTGGGCCGGCAGGATCGGGTTCAGCGGGAACGGGGCGAGCATCGGCCCATCATCGCGGCCCGGGCCGGGCGCCGGGACCGCGGGGCGCGCGGCGGTCAGCGGGCGAGCGCGCCCAGCGCAGCGGCCGCGGTGACGCCGTAGATGACGTGGAACGCGGCGTCGTTCGCGATCGCCTCGGGCGACTGGCGCCACACCGGCGGCGCGACGCCCAGCAGCGGGAGCTCCACGAGGCTCCCGGCCCACACGCCCAGGCCGACGGCCGTCCCGGTCGTCAGCGGCGCGCGGCGGGCGCGGGCCCCGGCGGCGGCGAGCGGCACGCCCCAGGCCGTGCCGTAGAGCCAGTGCATCGCGTGGTTGAGCGCGGGGCGGCGGCGGCGCGGGACGCGTTTGTGGAGCGTCGTCCGCAGCAGGCGCCGGCCGACCTTCCCGGGCGCGTCGCTCGGCCCGGTGCCGGTCGCCGCCTGGTAGGTCGTCTGCGCGAGGGTCATCGCGGCGGTGCCGGCCGCGGCGGCCGCAACGCCGCCGGCGAGGCGCACCGGGAGCGGGCGCTCGGGCGGCGCCGCCTCGGGGTCGAGCGCGGGGCGAACCGCGGGCCGCGCACCGGCGCGCGGGCGGCTGGCGACGGCGGCGAGCGAGAGCGCGAGGACGTCCTCGACGAGGCCGAGGACCGGGTCGGGCACCGGCAGGCGCGCGGCGAGCGCGGCCCGTCCGCGGTGGGCCGCCCCGGCGGCGGCGACCGCCGTGATGGACGCCACGGCCGCGCCGGCGGGCCCCGCGGCGCGGTGGCCGGCGATCGTCCCGCCCGCCACCCGCCCGGCGAGCGCCGGCGGCTCGATGCGGGCCGGGGTGAGCGGGAGCTTGTCGCCGACGAGCTCGCCCGCCGCGGCGGCCATGATCGGCAGGCGTCCGCGCGGCCCGCCGAGACGCCCCCGGGCCGCGAGCGCGCCGACGCCCGAGAACGTCCGCAGGCCGCTGCACGCGCCGAGCAGCGCGGCGTCGGCGAGCCGGAGGGCGGTGCGCGCGCTCATCGCGCGCGGAGGGATGGGTCGTCGGCAAAGGTCATGCGTCCCGGGGCGCTACCCGGCCACGCCCGGGGGCGGACACGTCGGGCGTCTACGTGGCGCAGGTCGACTCGATGCGCCAGCCGCCGACGTGCGTGACGTGCGGGAAGCGGGGGCCCGCCGGGCGCGGGCGGCTCAGGCGCAGCACGGAGGTTCCCGGGGCCCGCGCGCCGCGCACCCGGACCTGGAACTCGTGCAGGCCAAGCGCGCGGGCGACCACCTGCGTGTCGAACCCGTAGCCGGTCGAGACGCTGCCGCAGCGGCGGATCGCGGCCGCGCCGCCCGCCCGGGCGATCGCCGCGTCGAGCTGGGAGTAGAGGCGCGACTCGCGCTGGCCGCCGCGGACCTGGTCGGCGGTGCGCACCGCGACATCGACGACGAATGGTGCGGCGACGAGCGCTCCGGCGACGATCGCGGCCGTCCCGCGCCGGCCGCCCAGGCGATCGCGGGCGATCCGCGCGAGGCGCACGGCGCCGGCGCCGCCGAGCACGCACGTGAGGGCGACCGGCAGCGTGAGGTAGCGGATGTTGCCGGTGAAGCCCCCTTCGGCCATCGCCGCGACGATGGCCATGAGCGCCGTCGCGATGGCGGCGAGCACGAGCACCAGGCGGCCCGTCGGACCCCGCCCGCGCTCGAGCACGGTGATGACGACCAGCGCGACCCCCGTCGCGTACAGCGGCCACGGCAGGATCGAGGCGGCGTTCGTGAACGTCGCCACGAACGGGCGCGACGCGGTCGCCGGCGACCCGGAGACGGGCTCGAGCGCGCGTGAGGCGGCGCGGAACAGATTGCCCGAGCCGATCTCCTCGGGCACGAGCCAGGCGGCGACGACGACGACGCCGGCGCCGCCGGCCGCGACGAAGAGCCGGTTCCGGGCCGTGCCGGGCGGGGTCGTCGCGAGGAGGTACAGCCCGTAGCCGACCGCGAACAGCGCGAGCTCCGGGCGCAGGAGCGTCGCCAGGGCGATCAGCGCGAACGCGAAGCGCCGCCGGCCCTGGAGGTGCATCTCGATCGCGCCGAGCGCGAGGAGCACGAGCAGGCCCTCGGAGTCACCGCGGAACATCCACGTGGAGAAGGCGCTCGCCATGACCAGGCTCGCCGCCGCGATGACGCCGGCGACGGGCCCCTCCAGCCGCCAGGCGAGCCGGTAGGCCATGACCAGCGCCCCGAGCGCGGCGGCGCGCGCGACGACGAGCCACAGCCACTGCTGGACGTCGTCGCCGAACGGTGCACCGGCGGTCGTGAACAGCACCGGCAGCGGCTTCCACGACGGGCCCGCGCTGGTCGACAGGTCCGCGTGGACGATCTCGCGGCCCCAGATGAGCCAGGCGGTCGGGTCGTAGGTCGTCTGGTCGGCGATGAGCAGCGACAGCACGGCGACGGCGACGATCGCGGCGGCGAGCCACCACACGCGGACGCCGGCGGGGCCGGCCGGCGGACGGCGGCGGGGGGTGGTGGGAGCGGTCGCGGCCACGCGGAGGGCGAAGCTAACCGATCGGTTGGCCGTAGACTGCCGCCCCCTGCGCTTCGCCCGTCGAGGGCCGATCGCGATCATCGACAGGCACGCCATCGCCGGTACCCGTACACCGCCTCGCGACGACGTCCGCGCCCGCGCGCTGGACGCCTTCGCGGCCGCGCATCCCGACCTGCGCCTCGCCCCCGTCGTCGCCGTGATCGCGGCCCTCGACGAGGAGGGCGGCGTCGGCGCCGTCGTCCGCGACGTGCCGCGAACGGCGTGCGGGCTCGACGTCGACGTCCTCGTCGTCGACGACGGCAGCACGGACCGGACGTCGGAGGTCGCCCGGGCCGCCGGCGCGCGGGTCGCGCGGCTCGAGGAGAACCTCGGCCACGGGGTCGCGCTGCGCCTCGGCTACCAGCTCGCGCGCGAGCACGGCGCGCGCTACATCGTGACCCTCGACGGCGACGGCCAGTGGAACCCGGCCGAGCTGCCCGGCGTGCTCCAGCCCGTCGTCGACGGCGAGGCCGACTTCGTCATCGGCTCGCGCGTCCTGGGCGCCGCGGAGACCGACGACGCCTTCCGCCACGCCGGCGTGCACGTCTTCGGCGCGCTCGTGCGCGTGCTCACCCGCAGCCGCGTGACCGACACCTCGAGCGGCTTTCGCGCGATGCGCGTCGAGGTCACCGAGACCGTCCACCAGGAGCAGGTGCAGTACCAGACCTCCGAGCTGCTCATCGGCGCGCTCCTGCAGGGGTATCGGGTCGTGGAGCGCCCGATCACGATGCGCAAGCGGACGGCCGGCGAGAGCAAGAAGGGGCACAACCTGCTGTACGGCGTCCGCTACGCACGCGTCATCGTCACCACGTGGGCCCGCGAGCGCCGGCGGCGATGACGACGGTGCCGCTGCTCCGGCGCGAGCGCTTCGCGGCGATCATGCCCGCGCTGCGGGTCGCCCGGTTCGTGGTGGCGGTCGGGATCGTCGTCGCGATGGCCGTCGTCGCGGTGCGCTACGTGCCGTCGCGGTCGCTGACGTGGTGGCTGCTCGTCCTCGCCCTGCCGCCGACGCTCGGGTGGTGGACGCTGCTGGCGCGCGGCTGGGCGATCCTCGCGGGCGGCGCGGCCGGGCGCGAGGACATGGGCGTCTGGTGCCGCACGCAGGTGCTGCGCTATCTGCCGGGCGGGATCTGGGCGCCGACCTCGCGCGCCGTGCTCGTCGGCGGCACGGCGGTGGACCGGCTCGCGACGGTCGCGGCCGAGAACGTCGTCTCGCTGTGCGCCGCGCTCGGGCTCGGCGGGCTCGCGCTCGCGCTCGGCGGGCGCCCGCTGTGGGCGCTCGTCGCGCTGGCGCCCGTCGCGCCGTTCGTCGCCGTCCCGTGGCTGCGGGGCCGCACGCGCCTCGACCACCCGCGGCTCGGACGGGCGACGGGCAACGCGCTGGTCGCGTTCGTCGGCTACCTCGTGGCCGCGGTGCTCGTGCAGGCGGCCGTCACGGGCTGGCAGGACCCGCTGCTCGTCGCGGGCGCCGCCGGCATCGCCTGGGCGGCGGGGCTGGTGGTCGTCTTCGCCCCGGGCGGCCTGGGCGCGCGCGAGCTCGTGTACGCCGGGCTGCTGGCGTCGACCTTCGCGCGGGCGGATCTCGCCGCGGCCGCGGTGGTGCTGCGGGCCGTGACGATCGTCGCCGAGCTCGTGATCCTCGTCGTCGTGGGCCGGCCGACGCGAACGCGCCCGGAGCAGGAGGGAACCTAAGTGGCACCGAAGAATCGTGGGCCGGCCCAGGGTCGGAAAGCGGCATGGCCATCGGGCCAAATACAGTGCGGCGCGTGAGAGATCCCGTGAGATCACCGGACGACATGGCAGCGCAGCGCATCCTGGTCCTCGGTGGCGACGGGTTCTGCGGCTGGCCGACGTCGCTGTATCTGTCCGAGCGCGGCAACCACGTGACGGTCGCCGACAACTTCTCGCGGCGGCGGATCGACGAGGAGCTCGAGGTCAGCTCGCTCACGCCGATCAGCACGCTCGACGAGCGCGTCGCCGCCTGGCGCGAGATCACCGGCCGCGAGATCGGCACGGTCGAGGTCGACGTCGCGCGCGACTACGACGGCCTGCTCGCCCTGCTCGAGGACATGCGCCCGGACGCGATCGTGCACTTCGCCGAGCAGCGCGCCGCGCCGTACTCGATGAAGTCCTCCCGGCACAAGCGCTACACGGTCGACAACAACGTCAACGCGACCCACAACCTGCTCGCCGCCCTCGTCGAGGCCGAGCTCGACGCGCACGTCGTCCACCTCGGCACGATGGGCGTCTACGGCTACAAGTCGGCCGGCGCGACGATCCCCGAGGGCTATCTCAACGTCCGCGTCGAGGGCCCGGACGGCGACGACGTCGAGCGCGAGATCCTCTACCCGGCCGACCCGGGCAGCGTCTACCACACCACGAAGACGCTCGACCAGCTCCTGTTCGCCTTCTACGCCAAGAACGACGAGCTGCGGATCACCGACCTGCACCAGGGCATCGTCTGGGGCACCCAGACCGACCAGACCTCGCGCGACGAGCGGCTCATCAACCGCTTCGACTACGACGGCGACTACGGCACCGTGCTCAACCGCTTCCTGATGGAGGCCGCCATCGGCTACCCGCTGACGGTCCACGGGACGGGCGGCCAGAGCCGGGCGTTCATCCACATCCGCGACACCGTGCGATGTATCGAGCTCGCCATCGCCAACCCGCCCGAGAGCGGCGACCGGGTGCAGATCTTCAACCAGACCACCGAGGTCCACCGGATCATCGACCTCGCCGAGCTCGTCGCGCGGCTCACCGGCGCGGAGATCGACCTCATCGAGAACCCGCGCAAGGAGGCGTCCGAGAACGAGCTGGTCGTCGCCCACGAGCGCCTCGTCGGGCTCGGCCTGCGGCCGACGACGCTCGAGGACTCGCTCCTCGAGGAGGTCCGGCAGGTCGCGGTCCGCTACATCGACCGCATCGACCCCAACCGGATCCCGTGCACGTCGCGGTGGACGCGCGGCGGCGAGCGCATCGCCCCGGGCGCTCCGGCGCGGACGCCCTAGGGCCCTGCTCGCCGACCTCGCCGACATCGGCCCGCTGCGCGCCATGCGGCTGCTGTTCGGGTCAGAGGTTGCGCTTGGGGAACTCCACCCCGCAGGTGAAGAACGGGCTGACGAACTGGTAGACGTTGATGCGCACGCCGGAGTTGGCCGTCATGTGCAGGTACGCCTCGCGGCGGTCCATCCCGTGGTCGTGGACGAGCCAGCGCATCATGTTCGTGAAGCAGTCGCGCAGGGCGGCTTCCATGCTGCCGGCGTTGCGGGCGCTGTCGACCTGCACGAGCGAGTCCGGCTTCTCGATGCGACACACGCCCGGAGTGCTGACGCCCTTCAGGACGTCGCACGAGAGCGTGATGTCGGCCGCGGTCTCGTCGGCGATGCCGGTCAGCTCGGAGTCGCCCTGCGAGCCGTGGACGTCGCCGAGGAACAGCAGGCCGCCGGCGTGGGCCGCGTTGAGGTGGATGCGGTGGCCGGCGGCGATGTCGCGCGTGTCGATGTTGCCGCCCCACGGCCCCTGGCCGATGAGCGTGTTCTCGATCCCGCGCTCGGGCGCGGTCACGATCGTCCCGATGAACGGCGCGAGGGGCCAGCGCACCTCGCGGCCGACGTCCATCACGGCCTCGCCGTCGGCGAGCGTGCCGGAGGGCCCGGGGACATGACGGATCACGGTCGAGAACGGCTCGTCGATCTCCGCCCACTCGGAGAGCCCCGCGATCGGGCCGAGGCCGTCGACCGTTCCGGTCCAGCCCCAGTCGCGGACGGCGATGTCCTCGATCGCGACCACGAGCGTGTCGCCGGCCTCGACGCCGTCCACGTGGACCGGTCCGCCGACCGGGTTGGCCCGCAGGTACTGGGCGGCGGCCACCGGCGGCTCGGTGACCGACGGGATCGCGCCCTCCTCGCCGAGAAGGTTGAACCAGTTGTCGTTCGTCTCGATGACGAAGCGCTCGCCGAGCCCCACCCGCAGCTGCGGCTCGAGGTGGGCGCCGTACTCGACGTGGGTGGCCTGCTCTCGGGGCAGGCGTTGCGGGTCGCTCATTCGGGGGTGCCTCCGGGCCGTTCGCCAGATGTGTCGGGGATCGCCGGGATCAGCCCGGCCCGAACATCATCTCGACGATCGGCGCCGCCGCGTCCGGCGCGACGATGTCGAGGGCGATCTCGCCGTCCTCGGGCGCGAGCGTCAGGGTCAGGAACGGGCAGCAGATGCGCTCGGCGGCGACGAGGTCGTCGAGCTCGTCGCGGGCGTCCGGGGCGAAGGTCAGCCGCCGGCCGTGCGCGGTCGGTCGGTTGGCGCGCAGATGGTGGTCGAGCAGCTGCCGCCAGCGGTACGCGCGCTCGGTCGTGCCGGGGCCGTCGAGGGAGCAGGCGAGCACGGGCTCGCCGTCGGGATGGATCGTCATGGGTGCTAGCGTCGACCCTCCAGTGCCCTGGAGGTCAAGCATGGACGACGGACGGCTGACGATCGGCGAGGTCGAGCGGCGGTCCGGGGTCAAGGCGACGACCCTGCGCTGGTACGAGGACGTCGGTGTCCTGCCGGCGCCCGAGCGGGTCTCTGGCCGGCGGCGCTACCCGCCGGCGGTCCTGCGGCGCCTGGAGATGGTCGACGCGGCCCAGCGCGCGGGCTGCACGCTGGCCGAGATCGCCGACCTGTTCGCCGCCGAGGAGGATGAGGCGGGCGAGCGGCTGCGGGCCCTCGCCGCGCGGCGCCGGCCCGAGGCCGAGGCGCTCGTCGAGCGCGCCCGCGCGATGGTGCGCTGGCTCGACGCGGCGAGCGCGTGCGACTGCGCGACGCTCGAGGCCTGCGGGCTCTTCGACCCCGCGTGATCCCGCGGTAGCTTCCGCCCATGGGCGTCCTGGCGATCCTGCGCTACCCGGTCAAGGCGATGCTCGGCGAGCGGGTCGCCGCCGCGGCGATCGGCGCCGGCGGGGTGGAGGGCGACCGCGAATGGGTCGTCGTCGACCGCGACTCGGGCGAGCGGATCGCGAACAAGCGCGGCCCGACCGACCCGCGGCTGCGCGCGAGCCGCGCCGAGCTGCTGCCCGGCGGCGAGCTGCGCGTGACCCTCCCCGACGGCACGGCGGCGACCGGCGACGGCGTCGAGCGCGCGCTGTCGGACCTGCTCGGCCGCCGGGTCGCGCTGCGGCGCTGCGGCGCGCGCACGTCCGGGGCCTACGGCGCCCCCGGCGGCCACCAGGACTTCGCGCCGATCCACCTCCTCACGACGCGCACGCTCGCGCAGCTGCGCGCGCTGCGCCCCGAGATCGCGTGGGACGTGCGGCGCTTCCGGCCGAACCTCGTGCTCGACGACGGCGACGCGCCGGGCGGCTTCAGCGAGGACGCGCTCGTCGGCCGCGCGCTGAGCGGCCCGGGCGGCGTGCGGATGACGGTCGGCCTGCCGACGCCGCGCTGCGTCGTGCCGACGCGGGCGCACGAGGAGCTCCCGGCTGATCCGCGGCTCCTGCGCGCGCTCGTCGCCGAGCACCGGGTCGACCTCGGCGCGTTCGGCGACCAGCCGTGCGCGGGCGCCTACGCCGAGGTCGAGCGCCCCGGTCCCGTGGCGGTGGGCGAGACCCTCGCCGTCGGCCCGGCGACGACCGCACCGGACGCGGCGCTGCGGGCGACGATCGCGCGGCTCGAGGCCGAGTTCCGCGCGTGAGCGGCGCGGCGCGCCCCGCCCCCGCGGGCGACTTCGACTACGAGGCCCACGGCGCGGGCTACGCGGCCGTCCGGCGCCCCGACCCGCGGATCGCCGCGCGGGTCCACGCCGCGCTCGGCGCGGCCCGGACGGTCGTGAACGTCGGCGCCGGGGCCGGCTCGTACGAGCCCGAGGACCGGCCGGTCGTCGCGGTCGAGCCCTCCGCGGCGATGCGCGCGCAGCGCTCGCGGGGGCTCCTGCCCGCGGTCGACGCGACCGCCGAGCGCCTGCCCTTCGACGACGGCGCGTTCGATGCCGCGATGGCGATGGTCACGATCCACCAGTGGTCGGACCTCGACCGCGGCCTGGGCGAGATGCGCCGCGTCGCCCGCGGCCCGGTCGTGATCCTCACGTTCGACGGCGACGCTCTCGACCGCCTGTGGCTGGCGGAGTACGCGCCCGAGCTCGTGGTCGCCGAGGCGCGCCGGATGCCGGCGATCGACCGCATCCTCGCCGCCCTGGGAGGGACCGCGACGGTCGCGGAGGTCCCGATCCCGCTCGACTGCACCGACGGCTTCACCGAGGCCTTCTACGGCCGCCCCGAGCGCTTCCTCGACCCCGCCGTCCGCCGCGCCCAGTCGGCGTGGGGCTTCGTCGCGCCGGGCGTCGAGGACCGCGCCGTCGCCGACCTGCGCCGCGACCTCGAGCGCGGCGTGTGGGACGCGCGGTTCGGGACACTGCGCACGCAGCCGTGGTTCGTCGGGGCGGTGCGGCTCGTGGTCGCGATGCCGTGAGGCGGGCGCTGATCGGCGCGGCCGATCACAGCGCACGCAATCCGGCTTGATCGCGTCACCGGGCGGGGCATACGGTCGCGGGCGTGGACACCGCCCCCTCGGCGACGAGCCCGCCCGGCGCCTGCCCCGTGCACGGCGTCGCGGAGGCGTTCCGGCCCTTCGAGATCGCCGACCCGTTCGCGTTCTACGCCCGGGCGCGGGCGGAGGAGCCGGTCTTCTACAGCCCGGAGATCGGGTTCTGGGTCGTCACCCGCTACGCCGACGCCCGCGCCGTCCTCATGGACCCGCGGACGTTCTCCAGCGAGAACACCCAGGCGCCCTACAAGCCGCGCCCGGCGGCCGTGCAGCAGGTCCTCGACGACGGCGACTTCCGCGCCTACTCCGGCCTCTCCGCCCGCCAGCCGCCCGAGCACACGCGGCTGCGCGGGTTCATCAAGCAGGCCTTCACGCCGCGGCGGATCGCGACGCTCGAGCCGCAGGTCCGCGAGCTCACCGTCGCGATGGTCGAGCGCCTGGCGGCCCGCGGCCGGGGCGACCTCGTCGCCGACCTCGCCCACGACCTGCCCGCGCTCGTCATCTTCCGCCTGCTCGGGATCCCCGACGAGGACGCGCCGCGGGTCAAGGCCTGGGCGGCGAGCCGGGTCTTCCTGAACTTCGGCGACGCGCCGGTCGACGAGCAGATCCACCACGCCGAGAACCTCGTCGCCTACTGGCGCTACTGCGTCGACCTCGTGAAGGCGCGCTTCGAGGACCCGCGCGACGACCTGCCGAGCGACCTCGTCCGGATCTACGCGGAGGGGGACCGCTCGATCTCGCTCGACGAGATGGCGGGGCTCGTCTACGGCCAGCTCACGGCCGGCCACGAGACGACGACCGCCCTGCTGGCCACCGGCCTCAAGGAGCTCCTGACCCAGCGCGACCGCTGGGAGGAGCTGTGCGCCGACCCCGCCCGGGCGCCGGCGGCGGTCGAGGAGATGCTGCGCGTCGCGACGCCGGTGTTCGCGTGGAAGCGCAAGGCGAAGACCGCAGCGCGGATCGCCGGCGTCGAGATCCCCGAGGGTGCGAACGTCCTGCTCCTGCTCGGCTCGGCCAACCACGACGCCGACGTCTTCCCCGACCCCGAGCGCATCGACCTGGGGCGTCCGAACGCGAGCCGCCACCTCGCCTTCGGCCACGGCATCCACTTCTGCCTCGGCGCGTCGCTCGCCCGGCTCGAGGCGCAGGTCGTCCTCGAGGAGCTGACGACCCGAGTCCCGGGGCTGCGTCTGGTCCCGGGCCAGACGTTCGACTTCTCGCCCAACAGCACCTTCCGGGCACCGGCCGCGGTGCTCGTCGCGTGCGATCCGTGACGGCGGACGGCCTGGACGGCGCCGTCGTCCTCGTCACCGGCGCGGGCGGCGGTCTCGGGCGGGCGTTCGCCGCGGCGTTCGGTGCGGCGGGGGCGAGGGTCGTCGCCGCCGACCTCGACGCGGCGGCCGCGACCGCGACGGCGGACGCGCTGCGCGCGGACGGGGCGAGCGCCGTGGCCGCCGCCGCCGACGTCACCGACGTGGCGAGCGTCGCCGCGATGGTCGGGGCGGCCGTCGACGCGTTCGGCGGCCTCGACGTCCTCGTCAACAACGCGGCCGCCTACGCCGGCATCAGGCGCGCGCCGTTCTGGGAGATCGAGGAGGACGAGTGGGAGCGCGTCCTGCGGGTCAACCTGACCGGCGCCTGGCGCTGCGCGAAGGCGTGCGTGCCCGTCATGCGCGCGGGCGGGGGAGGGGCGATCGTCAACGTCGCCTCCGCGACGGTCCTCAGCGGCTCGCCGCTGTGGTCGCACTACGTCGCCTCGAAGGGCGGCCTCGTCGCCCTCACCCGGACGATGGCCCGCGAGGCGGGCGACCTCGGCATCCGCGTCAACGCCATCGCGCCGGGCTTCACGCTCACCGACGCGAGCCGCGCCCTCATCCCTGATGCCGAGACCTACGGCGTCGAGCGCGGGGCGATCAAGCGCGCGGCGACGCCCGACGACATGGTCGGCACCGCGCTGTACCTCGCCTCGCCCGCGAGCGCGTTCGTGACCGGCCAGACGATCGTCGTCGACGGCGGCCGGCAGTTCCTCTGACGCCGCTGCGCCGCCGTCCCTGAGAACTCCTGCCGACGGCGTCGGGATTGCGCTAGGGTGCGCGCGTCCGGGCGTATTAGGGCAACCTAACACCCGGCGTCAACGCCCCTCCCGGGGTGTCGATGACCCATGGCCGCGATCACCCCGAAAGCCCCGCACGTCCGCGCGCGCCGAGCGCGTCGTCCCGCTCGCGACCCGGCGCGCCAGGAGCGCCGGCCTCGTCGCCGCGGTCGTGCTGGCGGCCGTCTGCGCGATCGCCTCGCTCGCGTTCGGCTCGCTGTCGGTGCCGTTCGCCGACGTCGTCCGCGCGTTCACCGCCTACGACGGCAGCGACGCGGCCGCGATCGTCCGCGACCTGCGCGTCCCGCGCACCGAGCTCGGGCTGCTCGTCGGCGCCGCGCTCGGGGCGGCCGGCGCGCTCATGCAGGGCACGACGCGCAACCCGCTGGCCGAGCCCGGGATCCTCGGCATCAACGCGGGCGCGGCGTTCGCCGTCGTCTGCGCGATCCGCTTCCTGCACGTCACCTCGGTCGCCGCCTACGCGGCGTTCGCCCTCCTCGGGGCGGCCGTCGCCGCGGTGCTCGTCTTCGCCCTCGGCGCCTCGGGCCGGGGCGGGCCGACCCCGGTCCGGCTCGCGCTCGCGGGCGCGGTCCTCACGGCGATGCTCGTCTCGCTCACGAGCGCCGTCCTCGTCTTCGACGCCGAGACCCTCGACGAGTTCCGCTTCTGGATCGTCGGGTCGATCGCGGGGCGCGACGCGGGCGTCACGCTGTCGGTGCTGCCGCTGATCGCCGTCGGGCTCGTCATCGCGCTCGGCACGGGCCGGTCGCTGAACGCGCTGGCGCTCGGCGACGAGGTCGCCCGCTCGCTCGGCCAGAACGTGGCGAAGGCCCGAGCGGCGGCGAGCGTCGGCTTCGTCCTGCTCGCGGGCGCCGCGGTCGCGGCCGCCGGCCCGGTCGCGTTCGTCGGCCTCGCGGTCCCGCACGTGGCGCGCGGGCTCGTCGGCCCCGACTACCGCTGGATCGTGCCCTACAGCATCGTCCTGGGCGCCGTCCTGCTCCTGGCGAGCGACATCGTCGGCCGCCTCGTCGCCCGGCCGGCCGAGCTGCAGGTCGGGATCGTGACGGCGCTCGTCGGGGCGCCGTTCTTCATCTGGCTCGTCCGGCGCCGCCGGCTCGTGGCGCTGTGACGACCGCGCGCGTCACCGTGCGGCGGGCGGGCGTGTCGCTGCGCCTCGACGCCCGGCCGCTGGCCGTGGCGGGGCTGCTCACGGCGCTCGCGATCGCCGTCCTCGTCCTCAGCGTCGCCGTCGGCGAGTTCTCGATCCCGCTGCCCGACGTCGTCGCCTCGCTCGTCGGCGCCGGCGACCGCGCGACGGACTTCATCGTCCTCGACCTGCGCCTGCCGCGGGCGGTGACGGCCCTGCTCGCCGGCGTCGCGTTCGGCGTCTCGGGCGCCGCCTTCCAGGACGTGACGCGCAACCCGCTCGTCGCGCCCGACATCGTCGGCGTCGCCGGCGGGGCGTCGCTCGCCGCCGTCGCGCTGATCGTGCTCGGCGCGACCGACGGCGCGGTCTCCGTGCCGCTCGCCGCCCTGGCCGGGGCGCTCGTCAGCGGCGACGGTGCTCTACGCCCTCGCCTGGCGCGGCGGCGTGCAGGGCTACCGCGTCGTTCTCGTGGGGATCGGGCTCGCGGCGTTCGCGAACGCCGGGATCTCCTACGTCCTGACCCAGGGGCGGATCTTCGAGGTCTCCCAGGCCTACGTATGGCTCGTCGGGTCGCTCAACGGCCGCGGCTGGGAGGACGTCTGGCCGCTCGCGGTCGCGCTCGGCGTCCTCCTGCCGGTGATGCTCGGCCTCGGCGCGCGGGGCGACGTCCTCGCGCTCGGCGACGAGGTCGCCCGCAGCCTCGGGCTGGGCGTCGAGCGCACGCGCATGCTGCTGCTCGCGACCGCGGTCGTGCTGACGGGCGTCGCGGTCTCGAGCGCGGGGCCGATCGGCTTCGTCGCGTTCATCTCGCCCCACATCGCCCGCCGCCTGGCCCGGCCCGCGCGCGTCGGCGACCTGCTGCTGACGTCGGCGGCCTGCGGCGCGGTGCTCGTCCTCGTCGCGGACCTCATCGGGCGGATGCTGTTCTCGCCGACCGAGATCCCGGTCGGGATCGTCACGTCCGTCATCGCGGCGCCGTACTTCCTGGCGCTCCTGCGGCGCGCGCACCGGATCGGGGCGGCCGGATGAGCGACGCCCCGCTGCGCGCCGAGGGCCTGACCGTCGGCTACGACGACGCGGCCGTGGTCGAGCGCCTCGACCTCGACATCCCCAACGAGCGCATCACCGCCGTCGTCGGCGCCAACGGCTGCGGCAAGTCGACGCTCCTGCGCGCGCTCGCGCGCCTGATCCGCCCGCGCGAGGGCACCGTCCTGCTCGACGGGCAGGCGATCCGCGAGCTGCCCTCGCGCGAGGTCGCGCGACGCCTCGGGATGCTGCCCCAGGCGCCCGTCGCCCCCGACACGCTGAGCGTCGAGGACCTCGTCGCCCGCGGCCGCTACCCGCACCAGGGCCTGTTCCGCCAGTGGTCGCGGCAGGACGAGGAGGCCGTCGAGGAGGCGCTCGTCGCGACGGCGATGACGGAGCTGCGCGACCGGCCGATCGACGAGCTCTCCGGCGGCCAGCGCCAGCGCGCGTGGATCGCGATGACGCTCGCCCAGCAGACGCGGCTCCTGCTCCTCGACGAGCCGACCACCTACCTCGACCTCGCCCACCAGATCGACGTCCTCGACCTGCTCGACCGGCTCGTCGCCGAGCGCGGCCGCACGGTCGTGATGGTCCTGCACGACATCAACCAGGCGTGCCGCTACGCCGACCAGCTCGTCGCCGTCCGCGACGGGCGCGTGCATGCCGCCGGGGCGCCCGCCGACATCGTCGACGGCGCGTTCATCCAGGAGGTGTTCGGCCTCGAGGCGTCGGTGGTCGAGGACCCCGTGACCGGTACCCCGCTGTGCCTTCCGATCTCCCAGCCAAGGAGGAACCGATGCACCTCGTGACCCGATCCGCGGCCGCGCTGGCGGCGCTCCTCGCCGCCCTGGCGCTCGCCGCCTGCGGCTCGGACGACGACTCGTCCTCCGGCGGCGGCGCCGCGAGCACGTCCGCCGCGGCGAGCGCGTTCCCGGTGACCGTCGAGCACAAGTTCGGCTCGACGACGATCAAGAGCGAGCCCAAGCGCGTCGTCACCGTCGGCTACACCGATCAGGACCCGGTGCTCGCGCTCGGCGTCGTGCCCGTCGGGGTCGGCGACTTCCTGGGCGGCTACAAGTGGCGCGACCGGCCGTGGGCCAAGGCCGCGCTCAAGGGGGCGAACCCGCCGGTCGTCAGCGGCCAGGAGATCAACTTCGAGGCCGTCGCCGCCCAGCGGCCGGACCTGATCATCGCGATCAACGCCGGCCTGAAGCAGGGCCAGTACGACCGGCTCTCGCGGATCGCGCCGACGGTCGGGCAGTCGGGTGACTACATCGACTTCGGGATGCCGTGGGACGCGCAGACGCTGCTCGTCGGCCGGGCGCTCGGCCGCGAGGACCGGGCCAAGGACCTCGTGGCCGACGTCAAGGCGATGTTCGCGAAGGTGCGCGCCGACCATCCCGAGTTCCAGGGCAAGAGCGCGATCCTGGCCTACGGCGGCCCGGACGGGTACGGCGCCTACTCGACCCAGGACACGCGCAGCCGCTTCCTCTCCGACCTCGGCTTCGAGACGCCGACCCAGGTCGACAAGCTCGCCGGCAAGGCGTTCTTCGCGGCCTTCAGCCAGGAGCAGTTCCGGCTCATGGACCAGGACCTCGTCGTGATGTACGGCGCGCAGAAGGACATCGAGTCCAACAAGGTCGTCTCGCGCCTGGACGCCGTGCGCGACGACCGCGTCGTCTACCTCGACCTCACCGACCAGTTCGCCGGCGCGCTGGGCTTCGCGAGCGCGCTCAGCATCCCGTGGATGCTCGACAACGAGGTCGACGCGCTGGCCCAGGCGGTGGACGGCGACCCGAAGACCGCGGTCCAGCAGCCGGCGTAGTCGCTCACGCCTCCGGGGCCGCCGCGACGCGCGCGGCGGCTCCGGCCGGCGCGCCGCCGAGCCCGGCCGCCCAGTCCGCGACGTCCACGACGTCGGCCTGGCGCGGGAAGACCTTCTCGGTCAGCACGCGGTGGACCTCGGCGTCGGCGTCGGCGCACGCGTCGCGCAGGACGGTGAGGCGGTAGTCGAGGTCCGCCGCCTGCCGGAGCGTGGAGAGGACGACGCCGCTCGTCGCGATGCCGCAGAGCACGAGCTCCTCGATGCCGCCGGCGCGCAGCACGACGTCGAGATCGCTGCCCGCGAACGCGCTCACGCGGCGCTTCGTCACGACGACCTCGTCCGGCGTGGGGGCGACGCGCGGGTGGATCGCGGTCGCCTCGGCGTCGGCGAACGCGTCCGTGCGCCCGCTCGCCCGGATCGCGGCGAACGTCTTGTTGCGCTCGCTGACCTCGGGCAGCCCGGGGCGGAACGCGACGCGGACGAAGACGACGGGCACGCCGGCGGCGCGCGCCGCGGCGACGGCAGCGGCGGCGCGGTCGAGCACGGTTTCGTCGCCGAGGCGTTCGACGATCGCGTTCTGCAGGTCCATGACGAGCAGCGCGGCCGGCGGGCGGGACGCGCGGGTCATGAGCGCTGCAGGGCCGAGGCGATGCCGGACGGGACGGGCTCGACGGCCTCGCCCTCGAGCGCGACGTGGTCGTCGTGGGTGTAGCGGCCGCCGCGCAGCAGCGACGCCGCCGCCGCGATCAGGCACGCGACGAGCGCGAACGTGAAGGCGACGTTCAGGGCCTGGGCGAACGGCCCGGACATGAGCGACGGGAAGAACCCGCGGCCGGTGAGGGTCGCGGCCTGCGCGTGCGGGAGCGCCGCGAGGACGTGCGGGCCGAGCAGGTGCTGCATCGGGTTGTAGCCCAGGAACGCGGCGAACAGCGAGGCCACGGGCGGCAGGTCGGCGACCCGCGTCGCGTCCGCGTCCGGGACGCCGTGGGCGACGAGGCCGTCGTGGATCGCGCCCGGCAGGCTCGACGCCAGGCCGACGATCATCAGCGAGAAGAAGATGCCGATCGACAGCACGGCCGCGGCGTTCTGGAACGTCGCGCTCATCCCCGCGCCCGCGCCGCGCTGGTCGGCGGGGAGGCTGTTCATGATCGCGGCGCGGTTGGGCGAGGAGAACAGGCCCATCGCCAGGCCGTTGAGGAGCAGCAGTGCCGCGAACGCCAGGTACGAGAAGTCGACGGGCAGCAGCTGGAGCAGGAGGAAGCTCGCCGCGGCGGCGACCATGCCGCCGGTCGCGAACGGCCGGGCGCCGTAGCGGTCCGACAACCAGCCCGAGACGGGGCCGGCGATGAGGAACCCGGCGATCAGCGGCAGCATGTAGATGCCCGCCCACAGCGGGGTCTCGGTGAACGCGTAGCCGTGGCGCGGCAGCCAGATGCCCTGCAGCCAGATGATGAGGATGAACTGCAGGCCGCCGCGACCGATCGCCGCCAGCAGCGTCGCCACGCAGCCGGCGGTGAACGCGCGGATGCGGAAGAGCGAGAGGTTGAACATCGGCTCGGCGACGCGCCGCTCGATGGCGACGAACGCGGCGAGCAGCGCGACGCCGCCGATCAGGGCGGCGACGACGCCGGGGGCGGTCCAGCCCATCGTGTGGGTCCCGTAGGGCTGGATCCCGTAGGTGATGCCGACCATGATCGCGATCAGGCCGACGGCGAAGGTGACGTTGCCCCACCAGTCGATGCGCGCGGGGCGGCGCGGGCTGAGGTCCACGAGCTTGCGGTAGGCCCAGACGGTCCCGAACAGCCCGATCGGGACGGACACGACGAAGACGAGGCGCCACTGGATCGGGGCGAGGATGCCGCCGAGCACGAGGCCGATGAACGACCCGGCGATGGCCGCGACGCCGTTGATGCCGAGCGCGAGCCCGCGCTGATGGGTCGGGAACGCGTCGGTGAGGATCGCGCTCGAGTTGGCGAACAGCATGGCGCCGCCGATGCCCTGCACGACGCGCATCGCGATCATCCACACCGCGGCGGCGCCGCCGGTCATCCAGGTGACCGACAGCAGCACGGAGCCGAGCGTGAACACCGCGAAGCCGAGGTTGTACATGCGCACGCGCCCGTAGACGTCGCCCAGGCGCCCGAGGCTCACGACGAGCACGGCCGTGACGACGAGGAAGCTCAGGATCATCCACAGCAGGTAGTTCGTGTTGCCCGGGGCGAGGGGGTCGATGTGGATCCCGCGGAAGATGTCCGGCAGGGCGATCAGCAGGATCGAGGAGTTGACGGTCGCCATGAGCACGCCGAGCGTCGTGTTCGAGAGGGCGATCCACTTGTAGCGGTCGGTGGCGGAGGTCGTCGGCATCAGGGCTTTCGCGGTGGCGTACGGGTTGCGGAGCACGCGCTCCGGTTCTGCTTGCATCCATGATAGCGAGAAACCGGAGCGTGCTCTCCGGTTGGGCGTGGAGGCACTACACTGTGCGCCGTGCCGAGCACGACGAAAGCCCCGCTCCGGCGCGACGCCCAGCGCAACCGCGACCGGATCCTCGCCGCCACGCGCGCCGCGTTCGAGGAGCGGGGGCTCGACGTCGGCGTGGACGAGATCGCGCGCCGCGCGGGCGTGGGGATGGGCACCCTGTACCGCCACTTCCCGACGAAGGACGCGCTGATCGACGCGATCGTCGACGCGGGCTTCGCCGAGCTCACGGCGGCCGCCGAGCGCGCCCTCGCGGCCGACGACGCCTGGGAGGGCTTCCACGCCTTCCTCGTCGCGGCGATCGACCTGCAGCGCACGGACCGCGGCTTCAAGGACGCGCTCGCCGCCCGCGGCCGCGACGAGCGGCGGGTGAAGGCGGCGCGGCGCAAGCTCTACGCCGTCATCGACCAGCTCGTCGCGCGCGGCCACGCCGAGGGTGCGCTGCGGCCCGACATCGCCACCCCGGACGTCAACGTCCTGCTGTGGGCGACGGCGCGGATCGTCGAGCGCACCGCCGACATCGCTCCCGAGCAGGCCGGCCGGTTCCTCGAGATCTACCTCGACGGGCTGCGGCCCGGCGCGGTCACCGGGCCGCTGCCGGCGGGACCGATGTCGCCCCGCAAGCACCAGCTCGCACTCCGCGGCGCAGCGCCCCGCCGACGCGACGGCGCCTGACCCTCAGCGGATGTGCGGCGGGGCCCCGCGCGCCGGTGTGGACGGCAAACCTGTCCGGTGACGCGCCGCCTGCCGGGCGGCTAGGCTCACGCCGGGCCCCGTCCGGGGCCCGCGGCGCATGGAACCCCTCTCTCCAGCACCCGTACGCGCCGCCGCAGCGCCGCTGCGGCTGCTGCTCGTCGAGGACGACGAGGGCGACGCGTTCCTCGTCTCCGAGCTCCTGCAGGAGGAGGACCCGAGCATCGAGGTCCAGCACGTGCGCTCGCTCGCGGCGGCCGTCGATGCCGTGGCGGCCGACCCGCCCGACTGCGTGCTGCTCGACCTCGGCCTCCCGGACGCGACCGGCCTCGGCGCGCTCGAGCGCCTGCGCGCCGCCGAGCCGGGGGTCGCGCACCTCGTGCTCACCGGCGACCGTGATGTGCAGCGCGGGGTCGAGGCCGTCGCCGCCGGCGCGCAGGACTACCTCATCAAGGGCAGCGTCGACGGCGAGGGCCTGCGCCGCGCGGTCCTGTACGCCGTCGAGCGCCGCCAGGCCGACGCGGTCCGCCAGCAGTTGCGCGCCGCGGAGATGCTGGCCGAGGAGGCGACCCGCCTGGAGCGCGGGCTGCTCCCCGTCCCGCTGCTCAACGACGAGACCCTCGGCGTCGGGACCGGCTACCGCCCCGGCCGCGAGCGGACGCTGCTCGGCGGCGACTTCTACGACGCCGTGGAGACGCCGGACCACAGCGTCCACCTCGTCATCGGCGACGTCGCCGGCCACGGCCCCGACGAGGCCGCCCTCGGCGTCTGCCTTCGGGTCGCGTGGCGCACGCAGATCCTCGGCGACGCGGCGCCCGACGCCGTCCTCCCGACGCTCCAGCGGGTGCTCGTCCACGAGCGCTATGCGGAGGAGATCTTCGCGACGGTCCTGACCGTCGTCGTCGCGCCCGACCGGCGCTCGGCGACGCTGCGCAGCGCGGGCCATCCGCCACCGGTGCTGCTCGGCGCCGGCGCGCCGACCGCCCTCGAGGTGGAGCCCGGGCTGCCGCTGGGCATCTTCGACGACGCCGCGTGGCCCGGTCGCCGCCTCGACCTCCCGCCCGGCTGGGGCCTGCTGCTGTCGACGGACGGCCTGATCGAGGGCCGCGCCGGGCCCGACGAGCCCGGCCGGCTCGGGATGGAGGGCCTCATCACGCTCGTCGGCGCACCGGGGACGGACTCGCGCTGGGCCGCGGACCCCCACGGGTTCGTGGCCGGCCTCATCGACGAGGTCATGCGCCGCAACGGCGGCGTGCCGCTCGACGACGTCGCCGCGCTCCTGCTCACGGGGCGGCGCGCCGGGGACTGATGCGCGCCGCGCGCTTCACCGCCGGCCGCTGGCTCGCGCTCAGCGTCGGCGTGCTCGCCGTGGCCGCGCTGCTCTCCGTCGGCGCCGCGTTCCTCGCCGCCTCGCGCGTGACCGACGCCCGCGTGCGCCTCGCCGACCTCGTCGACCCCGCCCAGCGCGACTCGCTCACGCTCCTCAACGGCATGGTCGACCAGGAGACCGGCGTCCGCGGCTACCTCCTCGGCGCCCGGGACACGTTCCTCGAGCCGTACACGAACGGCGCCCGGGCGACGGCCGTGCCGTTCCGCGGCCTCGACGCGCTCGCGGCCTCGGACGCCGGTGCGAACGTCCGCGACGACCTCGCGCTCGTCCGCCGCCGGATCGCCGAGTGGCGCTCGGGCTACGCGCAGCCGGCGATCGAGCGGGTCCGGCGCGACGGCCCCAACGCCGTCGACGAGGAGGACGTGACCGAGGGCAAGCGCCGCTTCGATGCCGTGCGCGCCGCGTTCCAGCGCCTCGACGCCACGCTCGCGGCCGAGCGCGGCGACGCCCGCGACGACCTCGACCGCGCCGCCTACCAGCTGAACGTCGCCCTGGTGTTCGCCACGGTCGTCCTCCTCGGCACGCTCGCCGCCGTCGCCGTGATCGCCCGCAACCTGGTCGCGCGCCCGCTCGGGCGCCTCACCGATCAGGTCCGCGCCGTCGCCGGCGGGGCGCTGCGCCGCCCGGTGGAGCCGGGCGGCCCGAAGGACGTGCTCGCCCTGGGCAACGACGTCGAGGCGATGCGCGTGCGGATCGTCCGGGAGCTCGAGGCCGTCGAGAAGGCCCAGGCCGACCTCGCCGCCCAGGCCGAGGAGCTCGCGCGCTCGAACGCCGAGCTCGAGCAGTTCGCCTACGTCGCCTCGCACGATCTCCAAGAGCCGCTGCGCAAGGTCACGAGCTTCTGCCAGATGCTCGAGCGCCGCTACAGCGGCCAGCTGGACGAGCGCGCCGACCAGTACATCGCGTTCGCCGTGGACGGCGCGAAGCGGATGCAGATCCTGATCAACGACCTGCTCGCCTTCTCGCGGGTCGGCCGCATGGGCCGCGAGTCCGAGCTCGTCGACACCGACGATCTCGTCGCGGCGGCGACGGCGAACCTCGCGTCGGGGATCGAGGAGACCGGCGCGGAGATCGAGGTCACCGGCGACCTCCCCGTCGTGAGCGGCGAGCGCTCGCTGCTCGTGCTCGTCTTCCAGAACCTGATCGGCAACGGGATCAAGTTCCACGGCGAGGAGCCGCCGCGGGTGCGCGTGTCGGTCGAGCGCGAGGACGGCTTCTGGCGCTTCACGGTCACCGACAACGGGATCGGCATCGACCCGCAGTACGCCGAGCGCATCTTCGTGATCTTCCAGCGCCTGCACACGAAGGACGCGTACACCGGGACCGGCATCGGTCTGGCAATGTGTCGGAAGGTGATCGAGCACCACGGCGGACGCATCTGGCTCGAGCCGTCCGACAACGGCTCCGGCGCGACGTTCCGTTTCACGCTGCCGGTGCCCGACACGGCGCCCGAGGAGGTGGAGGGATGATGGAGAACCTGTCGGTCGTCGATGTCCTGCTCGTCGAGGACGATCCGGGGGACGTCGTCCTCATCAAGGAGGCCTTCGAGTACAACAAGGTCCACAACGCCCTGCACGTCGTCTCCGACGGGGTGCAGGCGCTCGACTTCCTCTACCGCCGTGACGGGCACGAGAACGCGCCGCGCCCGGACCTCGTCCTGCTGGATCTCAACCTGCCGCGCAAGGACGGCCGCGAGGTCCTCGAGGAGGTCAAGGCGGACCCCGACCTGCGCACGATCCCGATCGTCGTGCTGACGACATCCGAGGCCGAGGAGGACATCGTGCGCTCCTACGACCTGCACGCGAACGCCTACGTCACGAAGCCCGTGGACTTCGACCGCTTCATCGAGGTCGTCCGCCTGATCGACGACTTCTTCGTGACCGTCGTCAAGCTCCCCACCCGCGACTGACCGCCCGCGGTGGCCGAGGGCCTCGACGCGTTCGTGCGGCGCGGGCGGGCGCACCGCGCCGCGGGCGAGCTCGAGGCGGCCGTCGGGGTCTTCGCCGCGGCGATCGCCGCGTTCCCCCGCGAGCCGAGGCCGTGGTGCGAGCGCGGCGCCGTCCGGATCCTGCAGGGCCGCGCGGAGGACGCCCTGGCCGACTACCGCGCGGCCGAGGCGCTCGACCCGGCCTATCCGGGCCTGCGCTCCTACTTCGCCGAGGCCTGGCTGTATCTCGGCCGGCCGGGCGATGCGCTCGCCGCGACCGCGCACGGCCTCGCGACCGAGCCCGGCGACGTCATGCACCGCGTCAACCTCGCGCACGCGCTGCTGTTCCTCGGCCGGCGCGAGGCCGCCCTGGCGGAGTACCGGACGCTCCGCGGCGAACGGCACCCGACCAAGGGGCTGACCGGCGCGGAGATCGCGCGCGAGGATCTCCGGCAGCTGCGGGCGGCCGGCATGACGCCGGCCGCCATGGAGGAGGTCGAGCAGACGCTCGCGGACGCGTGACGCGCCCCGCGGTGTCAGCCCTTGCCGCCGCGCCTCCCGAACGACGTGAGGACCCCGTTGATGTCGGTCTCGTCGATCACGCCGTTGACGCGGGCCGCCTGCGGGCCGACGGCCGCGACGCGGACCTCCGTGCCGGTGTGCTGCTGGCTGACCTCTGCGGCTGCCGGGCGCGTCAGGCCGCCGGCGGTGCCGTAGGCGATGCGGATCGTCTGGCCGTCCTTCGTGACGAGGTCCTCGGCGTAGCCCGTCGGGCCGTCCTCGCCGTTCGTGTCCTCGGCGACGATCTGGCTCGTATGGCCGTGGTCGGCGGTCAGGACCACGAGCGTGTCGGGGTGCGCGCGCTGGTAGGCGAGCGCGACGCCGACCGCCTTGTCGAACGCGACGGTCTCTCCGATCTGCTGGCACGGGTTCGCGGCGTGGTCGCGCTTGTCGATGGACGCGCCCTCGACCTGCAGGAAGAAGCCCTTGCCCTTGCCCCTGCCTTCTGCTCGAGCAGCGAGAGCGCCTGCCGATCGGGTGATCAGTCGGTGAAGGGCCCCGTCGCCCCGACCGCGAGCGCCTCGAGCTTGGCGTAGGCGACGTCGCGGGGGAGGTACTTCATGCCGCAGTCCGGCGCGGCGACCAGCCGGGCCGCGTCGACGTGGGGGAACGCGCGGGCGATGCGCTCGGCGACGAGCTCCGGCGTCTCGACCTGCTCGGTCGAGAGGTCGAGCACGCCGAGGATGATCGTCTTGTCCGGGAGCGCGTCGAGCACGCCGAGGTCGAGCCCGGACTGCGCGGTCTCGATGCTGACCTGGTCGATCTCGGTCGCGGCGAGCTCGGGCAGGAACGAGTACGCCTCGGGGCGCTCGTGGATGATCGCGGCGTAGCCGAAGCAGATGTGCACCGCGACCGTCCCGGCGACGCCGTCGGTCGCGCGGCGCAGCGCGTCCAGGCCGTAGGCGCGGGCCGGCTCGGGCCGCGCCTGCATGTAGGGCTCGTCGATCTGGACGATGTCGATCCCGGCGGCGAACAGGTCGAGGATCTCCTCGCGGACCGCCTCGGCGTACGCCATACCGAGCGCGGCCGGATCGCCGTAGTGGTCGTCCTGGGCCTGCTGGGACATCGTGAACGGCCCCGGCACGGTCATCTTCGTCGTGCGGCTCGTGTGGGCCATGAGGAACTGCGCGTCGCGCAGCTGGACGGGGTGGCGGCGGCGGACCGGGCCGACGACCCGCGGGACCGGGTTGGGGTGCCCGCTGCGATCGAGCGCCGTGCCCGGGTTGTCGACGTCGACGCCCTCGAGCGCGGTGGCGAAGCGGTTCGAGTAGCTCTCGCGGCGCATCTCGCCGTCGGTGACGATCGCGAGGCCCGCGCGCTCCTGGTCGAGGATCGCCAGGCGCGTCGCGTCGTCCTGGGCCTCCTCGAGCCACGCCGGGTCCACCCGCCACAGCTCGCGGGCGCGGACGCGGGGCGGGAAGCGGCCGCGGAGCTTGTCGCGGTCGAGCAGCCAGGCGGGCTGGGCGTAGGAGCCGACGAGGCTCGTCGGGACGGCGGCGGTCGTGGTCATGGGCCGCCATCCTCGCGCGTCCGGCACGCCGGGCACACGCCGAAGAGCGTCAGCTCGCGACGGCCGAGCCGGTAGCCGCTGCCGGCCTCGACGCGCTCGCGCAGGTCGCCGAGGACGTCGTCGTGGACGTGGCGCACCGCGCCGCAGCGCTCGCAGACGAGGTGATGGTGGTGGTGCTCGTAGGCGAGCTCGTAGAAGACGCGGTCCTCGCCGAGGTCGGTGCGCAGGACGAGCCCCGCCTCGACGAGCACGTCGAGCGTGCGGTAGACGGTCGACGGGGTGACCGACGGCGCGCGCTCGCGGACGCGGTCGGTCACGTCCTGGGCGCTCAGGTGGGCGTCGGGCTCGGCCGCGACGACGTCCCAGATCAGGCGGCGCTGGCGGGTCAGGCGCCGGCCGCGGCGGCGCAGGGCGGCCTCGCCGGCCTCCGGCGCGTGGCTGTGGTCGGGCGCGTGCTCGTGGGGGCGGGCCACGTCGTGCACCTCGGACGCAGTCTTCCAGACGCGGCGGATACTGGGCGGGGGTCGGGCCGGGGCGCGTCAGAATGAGAGAGGAATGGCGGACCTCTCCCCTGGAACCGAGCTCGCGGGCTGCCGCATCGAGGAGATCCTCGGCACGGGCGGGATGGGCGTGATCTACCGCGCCACCGAGCTGCGGCTGGGCCGCCCGGTCGCCCTGAAGCTCATCGCCGCCGAGGGCGCGTCGGACCCGGACCTGCGCGAGCGCTTCGAGCGCGAGGCGCGCCTGACGGCCTCGATCGACCACCCGAACGTCATTCCGGTCTACGCGGCGGGCGAGGAGGACGGCCACCTCTACCTCGTGATGCGCTTCGTGCCGGGCACCGACCTGCACCGGCTGCTGCGCCGCGAGGGAAGCCTCGCGCCCGCGCGGGCCGCGCGCGTCGTCGCGCAGGTCGCCGACGCCCTCGACGCCGCCCACGCCGCCGGCCTCGTCCATCGCGACGTCAAGCCGGCGAACGTCCTCATCGCGGGCGAGCACGTCTACCTCAGCGACTTCGGCATCACGCGCGTGCAGGAGGCCGACACCCAGATCACCGACAGCGGCGGCTGGGTCGGGACGGTCGACTTCATGTCGCCCGAGCACCTGCGCGCGGAGCCGACCGACGCCCGCAGCGACGTCTACGCGCTCGGCTGCGTGCTGTACACGGCGCTGACCGGGGCGCCGCCGTTCCGCCGCCAGACCGTGCCCGCGACGATCACCGCCCACCTGCACGACCCGCCGCCGAAGCCGTCGGCGACGCCGGGCGTGCCGGTCGCCTTCGACGCCGTCGTCGCCCGCGCGCTGGCCAAGGCCCCGACGGACCGCTACGCCTCGGCCGGCGACCTCGGGCGCGCCGCGCTCGCCGCGGCGGTGGGCGAGGCGCCCGCGACGGCGCGCGGCAGCGTGGCCGTGGGGGAGGCGACGCCGGAGCGCGCGACCCCGACGGCGATCACGAGCCTCGCGGACGCCGCGGGGGTCACCTCGGTCGCCGAGACGTCGATCGCCGACGACGGCGCGCGCGCGGCCGCCGGGGCCGGGGCCGGGGCGGCCGGAGCCAACGGCGGGCGGGCGCGCGCCGGCACCGCCCGGCGAGCGTGACGTGCGCGTGCACCGCGGCCGCCGCCGGCGCATGGTCGGGATGCTCACCTCGCTCGTCCTCGCGCTCCCGGCGCTGGCCGTCATCGTGCTCGTCACGCGCGGCGGCGGGACCCCGACCGGGCCGCTGGGCGAGAGCGAGGTCGGCGACATCGCCCAGTCCTTCGCGAGCGCCTACACGCACGAGGACGAGCGCGCGCTGCGGCGGCTGCTCACGCCCGAGGCGCGGCGGGTCGGGACGGGCGACGTCCAGACCGGCCGCCCCGCCGTCGTCGCCGAGTACCGCCGGCAGTTCGACGCCGACACGGTCACCTCGTACACGCTCGCCGACATGACGGTGACCGGCGGCCGCGTCGGCCGCGTCGAAGGGCACTACACGGTGCTGCGCCGCGGCCGGGCCACGCTGACGGGCCGGCTCGTGCTCGGGGTCGTGCGCTGGCGCGGGGAGCCGCGGATCGACCTCATCGCCACGGAGCCGCGGGCCTGAGGGGCTCGCCCGCAGCCGGCGACGTTTGCCGACCATCGGGGTGAACGTCGGACGCGTGCTCACTTTGCCTCCATATGGGAGGGGAAGTGAGCACGCGTGACCCGACGTCGACCACCTGGGCCCGGAGCGGCCGCACTCGCTCGGCCCCCTTTCCCTCGCCGAGCAGTCCGCCGGCGCCACGTGACCCGTGGCTCCCGAGCGGAACGCCACGGGCCTCAGCAGTTGCGCGCGACGAGCAGCCGGACGGTCGTGTCGGGGTTGACCTCCGCGCCGCTCTCGGGGTCGGTCGCGCAGACCTTCGGGGCGCCCGGGAGCAGCCGGTCGAAGATCCCGTCGCCGCGCTGGACGTCGGCCTTCAGCCCGAGGGCGGTGAGCTGCTTGCGCGCGTCGTCGGCGGAGGTGCCGACGAGGTCGGGGACCTCGACGCGGACGTCGCGCCGCACGCGGATCGCCGCGAGGGCGGGGCGGGCGCGGCCCGCGCTGGCGAGGACGTCGACGACGTTCGTGCCCTCGGCGAGCGAGACGGTGGCGTGGAACGCGCCCTCGGCGACGCTCGCCCGTTTGCCCTCGACCACGACGGTGGCGCTCGACGGGCGCACGGAGCCCGAGACCTCGACCCGGTCGTCGTGGACCACCGCGAGGTCGCGCGGCGCGCTCACCGTGAGGCGGACGGGCGGCGGCGCCGGGCGCGCGTCGCTGCCGCACGCCGTGATGACGGCGGCGCTCAGCGTGGCGAAGCAGAGGGGGGCGAGACGCATGGGCGGCCGCACTCAGGATGCCACGGCGACCTCCGGCCCCGGCGCGGTCGCCGCGGCGCGGAAGCGCCGCAGGCGCAGCGCGTTGGCGACGACGGACAGGCTCGACAGCGCCATCGCGGCGGCCGCGACGACCGGGTTGAGCAGCCCGATCGCGGCGAGCGGCAGCGCCGCGACGTTGTAGCCGAACGCCCAGGCGAGGTTCTGGCGGATGGTGCGCAGCGTCGCCCGCGAGAGGCGGATCGCGTCGCCGGCCGCGCGCAGGTCGCCGGAGACGAGCGTGAGATCGGAGGCCTCGATCGCGACGTCGGTGCCGGTGCCGATCGCGAGGCCGAGGTCGGCCTGGGCGAGCGCGGGCGCGTCGTTGACGCCGTCGCCGACCATCGCGACGACCCGGCCGTCGCCCTGCAGGCGGCGCACGACGTCGGCCTTCCCGGCGGGGAGGACCTCCGCGATCACCTCGTCGATGCCGACCGCGGCGGCGACCGCGTGGGCCGTCGTCGCGTTGTCGCCGGTGAGCAGGACCGGGCGCAGGCCGAGCGCCCGCAGGGCGGCGACCGCCGCGGCCGACGACGGCTTGACCGTGTCCGCGACCGCGAGCAGGGCGCGGGCCCGGCCGTCCCAGGCGACCGCGACCGCCGTGCGCCCGGCCGCCTCGGCCCGCTCGCGCGCGGCGGCGAGGGCCGGCGGGAGGTCGAGAGCGGGGTCGGTCGCGCGCAGGAACGCGGGCCGCCCGACGACGACGCGCCGCCCGCCGACGACCCCCTCGACCCCGAGGCCGTCGTGGCTCGCGAACGCCGCGACCTCCGGGAGCGGGCCGATCGCCGCCGCCGCCTCCGCGATCGCGCGGGCGATCGGGTGCTCGGAGGCGTGCTCGACCGCGCCCGCGAGCCGCAGCGCCTCGGCGGCGTCCGTGCCCGGCGCGACGTCGATGCCGGCCAGGCCCATCCGCCCGGTCGTCACGGTCCCGGTCTTGTCGAGCAGGACCGTGTCGACGGCGCGGGTGGACTCGAGCACCTCGGGCCCCTTGATGAGCAGCCCGAGTTGCGCCCCGCGGCCCGTGCCGACCATGAGCGCGGTCGGCGTGGCCAGCCCGAGCGCGCACGGGCACGCGATGATGAGCACGGCGACGGCCGCGGTGAACGCGAACGTCGCGCTCGCGCCCGAGCCGAGCCAGAAGCCCAGCGTCGCGACGGCGATCGCGACGACGACGGGGACGAACACGCCGGAGACGCGGTCGGCGAGTCGCTGGACCGGCGCCTTGCCCGTCTGCGCGGCCTCGACGAGGCGGGCGATCTGCGCCAGTGCGGTGTCGGCGCCGACGGCCGTCGCGCGGACGACGAGCCGGCCGCCCGCGTTGACCGTGCCGCCGGCGACGCGCGCGCCCGGGGCCACCTCGACCGGCACCGGCTCGCCGGTGAGCATGCTCATGTCGAGCGCGGACGTCCCGCGCTCGACGACCCCGTCGGTCGCGACCTTCTCGCCCGGGCGGACGACGAAGCGGTCGCCCGTCGCGAGTTCCGCGACCGGCACGCGGCGCTCGGCGCCGTCCGGGCCGAGGACCGCGACGTCCTTGGCCCCGAGGGCGAGCAGGGCGCGCAGCGCGGCCCCGGCGCGGCGCTTGGCCCGCGCTTCGAAGAAGCGCCCCGCGAGGACGAAGGTCGTCACGACCGATGCGGTCTCGAGGTAGATCTCGTCCGCGCCGCCGCCGGCCCGCGGGACGAGCGCGAAGGCCATCCGCATGCCGGTCGCGCCCGCGTCGCCGAGGAACAGCGCGTACAGCGACCAGCCCCAGGCCGCGAGGACGCCGAGCGACACCAGCGTGTCCATCGTCGCCGCGCCGTGGCGGAGGTTCGCCCACGCGGCGCGGTGGAAGGGCCAGGCGCCCCACAGCACGACCGGGGTCGCGAGCTGGAGCGCGAGCCACTGCCAGTTGTCGAACTGCAGCGCCGGGATCATCGACAGCAGGAGGACCGGAGCCGAGAGGACGGCCGAGACGACGAGGCGGCGCCGCAGCGGGGCGGCGGCGTCGGGCTCGGGGTCGCCCTCGACGCCGCCGGGCTCCGCATCGTCCGCGTCCGGGAGGGTCGTGCGGTAGCCCGCCGCGGCGACGGCCGCGACGAGCGCATCTGGCCCCGTCGCGCCGGGGTCGAAGCGCACCGCGGCCTTCTCGGTCGCGTAGTTCACGGTCGCCTCGACCCCGTCGAGCGCGTTCAGGCCGCGCTCGACGCGGTTCGCGCACGATGCGCAGGTCATGCCCTCGATCGGCAGGTCGAGGTTGACGGTGGGCGTGCTCATCGCGCGACCTCCCGCGTGAAGGCGGCCGTGTGGACGCGGCCCCCGGTCTTGAACTGGAGGAACAGGCGGTAGGAACCGGCCGTCGGCAGGGTCGCCATGAACCGCAGCCGGCGCGCGTCGGGGTGGACGTGGAGGAACGCCAGGTCGCCCTCGCGCAGCGCGACGAGATGGCCCCGCGCGCCCAGGTACGGCTCGACCGCGACGGGGCGGCCGGCGCGCGTGACCGAGAAGCGCAGGTCGGCCTCGGCCCCGGCCCGGGCCGCGCCGCCGGCGAGGCGCACGCGGAGGCCGTCGACCGTCACGGCCCCGGCGGGCGGCGGGAGCGGCCGCGAGCGCACCTCGCCGTCGACGGCGAGGTCGCCGGCCAGCGTGTGCGCCCGGCCGCGGACGGCGAAGTCGGCGAAGACGCGGTAGGCGCCCGGGTCGCGCACGGTGGCCGGGACGGTCCACGTCCCGTCCGCGCGCTGCGTCGGGTGCAGGTGCTGGAAGCCGGTCATGTCGCGGCGCACGAGCACCACGTGCATCCGCTTCGTGTGCTCGACGTCGAACGCGCGCACGGTGCGCCCGCGGCGGTCGACGACGCGGAAGGCGAGGGCGAAGCGCTCGCCCGCCTGCGCGGTCGTGCGCGCGAGGGCGAGCGTCAGGCCGCCCTCGCTGACGGCCAGGCCGCGGACGGTCTGCGGAACGGGCGCCCCGTCCGCGCCGTGGCCGCGGGCCATCGCCGGCATCGCCGGGGCCGCGGCATCCGCGCCCGCGACGGCCCCGGGGTCGACCCCGGCGCGGTCGCCGACGGCGAGGGCGGCCCCGAAGACGAGCGCGAGCACCGCGGCGAAGCCCGCCAGCCGGGGGAGGACGCTCATACCGCCACCCGCTCGACCCGCGTCCGGCCGTGCGCGCCGTGCGTGTACTCGGCGGAGCGCAGCAGCATCGCGCCGAGCATGAAGACGAGCATCGCGACGTGTTCGACCGCCATCAGCACGCCGGTGTCCTCGACGATCCCGGCCCCGAGCAGGCCGATGACGGCGAACGTCGGCACGAGCATCGAGCCGGACATCTCCGCGCTCGGCTGCCAGCCGTGGCCGCGGAAGCGCATCCAGGCGACCATCGGGACGGTCATCGTCACCGCCATCGACAGGAACATCAGCGCGGGTGCCTCGGCATAGCTCGTGCCGGCGGCGCCGACGACCCAGCGGGCGGGGAGGGCCAGGACGCCCATCCCCAGGAACATCACGACGACCATCTCGACGTAGTGACGGACGAAGTGGCGGGTCGCGGGGCTGACGCGGGAGGAGACGAACGACATGGCGTGGGCTCCTGGGGCTGGGGTCATTGCGGTCGCGATACCTAAGGGGGGTATCCGGTGCGAGCGCAGGCTAGCACACCCCTAGGGGGTATGTGAAGGATCGTCTGTCGGACGTTCGCGGCCGCGCTGGGGCAACGTGCGTCACAGTGCCGCCATCGGCGCGACGCTCCATACCCGCGCGATCGTCGTCGGGGCCGGGCCGAACGGCCTCGCCGCGGCGATCGTCCTCGCCCGCGCGGGGCGATCGGTGACCGTCCTCGAGGCCGAGGCCACGCTCGGCGGCGGCTGTCGCTCGGCCGAGCTGACGCTCCCGGGCTTCGTCCACGACACGTGCTCGACCGTCCACGCCCTCGCGCTCGCCTCGCCGTTCCTGCGCACGCTGCCGCTGGCCGACCACGGCTTCGCGCCCGTGCACCCGGATGCGCCGCTCGCCCACCCGCTCGACGACGGGACGGCAGCGATGCTCGAGCGCTCGGTCGACGCGACGGCCGCGGGCCTGGGGGCCGACGGGGCGGCGTGGCGGGCGCTGTTCGCGCCGCTCGTGCGCGACGCCGACGCGCTCTTCGCCGAGACGCTCGGGCCGCTGCGCCCGCCGCGCCACCCGCTCGTCCTCGCGCGCTTCGGCCTGTCGGGCGTGCGCTCGGCGACCGGGCTGGCGCAGGCCCGGTTCCGCGGCGAGCGCGCCCGGGCCCTGCTGGCCGGCTGCGCGGCCCATTCCATGCTGCCGCTCGAGGCGCCGGTGAGCGCGGCGTTCGGCCTGATCCTCGCCGCGAGCGCCCACGCCGTCGGCTGGCCGGTCGCCCGCGGGGGCTCGCAGCGGCTGGCCGACGCGCTGGCCGGCCATCTGCGCGCGCTCGGCGGGACGGTCGAGACCGGCCGGCCGGTCGCCTCGCTCGACGTGCTCGCGCCCGGCGACGGCCCCGTGCTCCTCGACACCTCCGCCCGCGGGCTGCTCGCCCTCGCGGGGTCGCGGCTGCCGCCGGTCTACCGCCGCCGGCTCGCGCGCTTCCGGCCGGGGCCGGGGATCTTCAAGCTCGACTGGGCGCTCGACGGCCCGATCCCGTGGACGGCGGCGGAGGTCGGGCGGGCCGGGACCGTGCACCTCGGCGGGCCGATCGAGGAGATCGCCGCCGGCGAGGCGGCGGTCGCGCGCGGCGAGCACCCCGCGCGCCCGTTCGTCCTGCTCGTGCAGGCCAGCCGGTTCGACCCGACCCGCACGCCCGACGGCCGCCAGTCGGCCTGGGCCTACTGCCACGTCCCGAACGGCTCGACGCGCGACATGACCGCCGCGATCGAGGCCCAGGTCGAGCGCTTCGCGCCCGGCTTCACGCGGCTGATCGCGGCGCGCTCGGCGATGGACACGCGCGCGGTCGAGGCCCACAACCGCAACTACGTCGGCGGCGACATCAACGGCGGCGCGCAGGACATCCGGCAGCTGTTCACGCGGCCCGTCGCCCGGGCGGTGCCGTACGCGACCCCGCTGCCGGGCGTGTTCCTGGCCTCGGCCTCGACGCCGCCCGGGGGCGGCGTCCACGGCATGTGCGGCTACTGGGCGGCGCGGGCCGCGCTGAGGGCGGCGGGGGACTGACGGGCGAGGCGCACGACGGTGAGGATCGCGAGCAGGGTCATGAGGATCGCGCTGGCGACGCACCAGATGCAGATCGCCTCGATCGTGAAGACCTCGCGGTAGGTGAGGTACACGCTGAAGCCGGCGCCGACGAGGGCCATCCCCGCGGCGGCGGTCGCGCCCGTCTCGCCGGGGACGAACAGGGCGGCGAGGATCCCGGCGTACCCGAGTAGTCCGAGCACCGCGACGGGGACGCCCGCGACCTTGGACCACTCGGAGGTCTGGACCTTCTCGCAGCCGTGGGCGATCTCGCAGACCGGCGAGATCCCGGCGTAGTGGACGTAGGTGAGGTAGCCCGCGATCGCGATCCCCACGGCGGAGATCACGATCGCGGCGAGGCGGAGGCGGTCGCTCATGCGCCCGACGCGGCCTTGATGGCGGCGGTCAGCCCCGCGGCGTCGACCGCCTTGAGGTCGTTGCCCCGGCCGACCAGGAACGTCGGCGTCTCGGTGACCTTCGTCGCGTTGGCGAGGTTGCTCGCGGCGGTGAGCGCGCTCGTCACCGCGGCGCCGTTGCGGGCGGCGAAGACCTTGTTCGTGTCGAGGCCCGGGACGGCGGCCGTGATGCGCTTGAGCGTCGCGTCGGTCGCCCAGCCCGAGTTCTCCTTGCCCTGGTTGTGGTAGGCGAGGTCGGTCACGTTCCAGAGCTTGTCCTGCTGGCCGGCGGCCTCGGCGACGCGCGCGGCGCGGACCGAGTCGGGGCCGATGAACGCGAGGGCGTGGAACTCCATGCGGACCTTGCCGGGGCGGACGTAGTCCTTGATGACGTTCGGCAGGACGTCGAGGGTCGCCTGGCGGCAGAAGGGGCACTGCAGGTCGGCGAACTCGAGGACGCGCACCGGCGCCTTCGCGCTGCCGAGGCTGATCCCGTCCTGCGGGATGCCCTTCAGCAGATCGGTCGACGCCTGCGCGCCGGCGAGCGAGGCCGACGAGGACGAGGCGGAGCCGCTCGCGGCGGTCTTGGCCCCTCCGCCGCCCGAGCTCGAGACGGCGACGAGCACGACGACGACGACGGCGGCGACGGCGAGCACGGCGCCGAGGCGGATGAACCGGCGGCGGCGGGCGGCCGCGGCGGCCTCGGCCTGCTCGCGCTCGAGGCGCTCGCGGCGGGCCTGGTCGCGCCGCTCCTGCTTGGTGGGGGTGGCAGTGGTCATGGGTTCCTTTGGTCTCCTGCTGTTCGTATCGGGCGCTCGCGCGCCGAACCTGAGCCGTCCGCGCGAGCTTTTAGGGGCCCTTGAACGAGCCCGGTCGGTGACGCCCGCTCAGCGGGCGGCGAGGACCGGCGGAGGACCGCGGCGCCCGAGGGCGAGCGCGATCAGGAGGCCGCCGCTGGGCACGACGGCGCGACGCCCGCGGAGCGGGACGCGCGCCGGCGCGGCGCCGCGCAGGGGCGGGGCGGCCGCGCGCGCGATGCGCACGAGTCCGTCCTCGCCGACGTAGCGGCCCGCGATCAGCGGCAGGAGGAGGAGCAGCCCGGGAGCCGCGATGAGGACGTCCGCGCCCAGGCCGGTGAGGTGCTGCACGGCGGCGACGGCCGTCGCCAGGGCGGCGAGGCCGAGCAGGGTGAGCACGTCGCGGCGGGCCATGGCGCCCTTCCCAGGGTACGGCCCGCCGCGCGCCGCGGAGCCGGGACCCGATCACTCGTCCAGTCGCGATAAAGCGGGCCCGCCCCCCGACGACTACCGGGGTGCGCAGCCGGTGACACTGGGGGGTGGGGCCGGCCGCGAATCCCGAGACGCGGTGGTCCCGGAGCGACGAATTCGCTCCGGGGCCACGTCTCACCCGTGCCGTCCTCCGGTTTCCGGACGATCGTGCGCAGGATTTGTCGCACCTCGACGCGCAAGCCCGTTCAATTCCGCACAGGGGTTGGGGAAATTGGCGTGTCTGCCGATGTTGGGCCTGGCGGCGGAAGGACCCCCCACCTGGACCGCGCCAGACGCAGGACATGAACGGCCCCGGGAATCCCCCCCATCCCGGGGTCGTTCTGCGTTCTCCACCCGGTCTCCCGCCCGCCCGCCGGGTGTGCGACGGTGCCGGGGATGCGCGACGACCGGCGAAGCATGCTCCTGGACACGCGGGCCCGGCGGCCCGAGGCGATCGCGGAGGCCGCCGCCGCGCGGCGGCGCCCCGCCGCGCCGGTGGACGCCCACGGCCGCGCGATGGTGATCGCGGCCGACCACACCGCCCGCGGCATCCTCGGCGCCGGCCGCCGGCCGGACGCGATGGTCGACCGCGGCGACCTCCTCGACCGCATCTGCCTCGCGCTCTCGCGGCCCGGCGTGACCGGGGTCATGGCCTCCGCCGACATCCTCGAGGACCTGCTGCTGCTCGGCGTCCTCGACGACAAGGCCGTGTTCGGGTCGATGAACCGCGGCGGGCTGCAGGGGGCGGCGTGGGAGATCGACGACCGCTTCACCGGCTACGACGCCGAGGCGATCGCGGCGATGGGCTTCCAGGGCGGCAAGATGCTCGTCCGCATCGACCCCGAGGATCCGGCGACGGCCGCCACGGTCGAGGCCTGCGCGCACGCGGTCAGCGCGCTCGCCGCCCGCGAGCTCGTCGCGATGGTCGAGCCGTTCATGGCGGGGAAGGTCGAGGGCCGCGTGCGGCCGGTCCTGACGCCGGACGCGGCGATCCGCGCGTCGGCGATCGCGGCCGCGCTCGGGACGACGTCGGCCTACACCTGGCTGAAGGTCCCGGCGGTCGAGGACATGGAGCGGGTGATCGGGGCCACGACGCTCCCGACGCTGCTGCTCGGCGGCGAGGTCGCGGCCGACCAGGCGGCGACGTTCGCGCAGTGGGGCCGGGCGTTGCGGACGCCGGGGGCGATCGGCCTCGTCGTCGGCCGGTCGCTGCTGTTCCCGCCCGACGACGACGTCGCCGCGGCCGTCGACGCGGCGGCCGCGCTCATCCCGCGCGCGGTGGTGGCGTAGCGCGGGCCGTTCGCGCGCGGCGCCCGCCGGCCGGGCACCGCGCGCGGGCTTCCCCCGTGGGCTCAGGCGCGGCGGCGGCCGCCCGCGCAGGTGATGACGGCGGCGTCGTCGTGCAGGGTGTCGAGCACCGCGCGCCGCTCGCGCCGGCGGCCGAGGTCACGCTCGTCGTGGACGACGAGCGCGGCCGCCTCGCCCCGCTGGACGCGGTCGAGCGCGTAGCTCAGGCCGCCGCGGCGCTCCGGCGGGCGGTCGGCGTGCTCGGCGACGACCTCGAGCAGGTCCCATCCGTGGCGGGCGCACGTCGTCTCGATCGCCTCCGCCGCGCGGCCGCGGTCCTCGGGCTTCACGGTGACGTACGCGATCACCGGGCGCCCGGGGCGCAGCGGGGCGGCGCCGTCCTGGGTCGCGGCCGGGCGCGGGCGCCGGCGGGTCTCCGGGGCCGTGCGCCACTGGCCGAACAGCCAGATCGCGAGGACGATCGCGGTCGCGAGCAGGCCGACGGCGATCGAGCGCGTCCGGGCGCCGCTCGGCCGGGCGGCGGCCGGCGCGGGCCGGGCCGGGGCGGGCGCGAGGGCGGCCGGGGCGACGGGCCAGGAGGGCGCGGCGGCCGGGCGCGGCGCCGGGGTCGCGGCACGGGTCCGGCGCGCCGGGTCGTGGCGGGCGGCCGCCGGCGCCGGGGCGAGCACGCGGCGCGTCCGCGGGCCCACGATCCCGTCGGGCCGCAGGCCGTGCCGGGCCTGCAGGCGGCGGACGGCTCGCGCGGTGGCGGGGCCGTAGCGGCCGTCGACGCCGGCCGGGCCGAGGCGGTAGCCGCGGCGGTGCAGGGCGCGCTGCAGGCGCTCGACCCGCAGGCTGGGGCCGGCCTTCAGGCCGACGCCCTGGTGCAGGGACGGGGTCGCGGCGGCGGCGTCGGCCGGCCGCAGGAGCGGTGAGGGCCGCGAACGCGAGGGCGGCGAGTGCGAGGGCCGTCACGGCGGTGGTCATGCCTCTCGCGGGGAGAGGACGGACGGATGTCATCGGGGAACGTCTCCTTCCGGGGAACGGTGCTGGCGGACCGCCCGCGCGTAAGCGCACGGGTGGCGTCGGACCTGCGGGTCCGAGGCTCAGCCAGGCCGCTGCAGAAGGAAGACGACCCCGCCGGGGGCGGGGGCGACGAGCCGGAACCGGTGCCGGCGGAAGCTCTGGGCGAGGAAGACGAGGGTGCCGGCGAGCAGGGCGCACCAGACGCCGGTGGCCGCGCCGCCGGACGCGCCCGCGACGCCGCCGGCGCCGGCGTTGCCGGGCGGGGCGAGCGGGGCCGGCGGGATGGGCCGGCCGTTGCCGCCGCCATGGCGGGCGGGGCCGCGCGCCGGGCGATGGGCGGCGCCGGCCGTCGTGGGCGCGGCGCCCGGGTGCGGCGCGAACGCCGCGCGGACCGGGCCCGACGCGCCGAGCCCGAACCGGGTGATCGCGTCGTGGTCGCGGCGGCCCACGGCGTCGTGAGCGGGGAAGGGGAGCAGGCCGGCCGCGGCGCCGCGCGCGACGAGCGTCCGCGGCGACGCCGCGGCGGTCACGCCGGGCGGGGCCGCCGTCGGCCGGTACGAGCCGTGCGCGGCGGGCGCGGGCGCCAGGGCCGCGGCAGCCGCGGGCGCCGCCGGGCCCGGCGCGAGGACCGTCGCCGGGCGGGCCGGGTGCGCGACGGGCGCCGGGGTCGCCGGTGCCCGGCGCGGACGCCGGCGCGCCGGTCGTCGGGCCGGCCGCGGGCGGGTCGCCCGGGTCCGGGGCCGACGGGGCCGGGTCCGTCGTGGTCGTCCCCGACCCGGTGGCGGGCGTCGTCGGATGCTTGTCGCCCTTGCCGCCGTCGTCGCCGCCGTGGGACGTCGAGGCCCCGCCGGTCGCGGGGGGCGCGGTCGTCGCGGGCGGCGCCGGGTTCGCCGGGGCGGGCGGCGCGGGGTCGGTCGCGACCGGCGGCGTCGTGGCGGGCGGCGGGGCCGGATCGGCCGGGCCGTCCGCGGGCGGCAGCGCCTCGCCGTCCACCGGGGTGTCGGGCGCCGGGGCCGGATCGGTCGTCGCCGGGGGCGCCGGCTCGGTGGTGGCCGGCACGTCGGCGACGCCGGACGTCGCGGTCTGCGCGTCGTCGACGCCCGGCGACTGCGCCGCCGCGCTCCCCGCGAGCAGCGCCATCGCGAGCGCGACGACCACCAGCGCGAGCACCGCCGCGCGCCACGGCGCGGGTCGGCCCGGCCGCGCGCTCACGCGCGCCACCACGGGGCCGTCACTTCGCTGGGTACGGCGCGTCGGCACAGAGGCGGGCCTCGGTCGACCTGCGGGGAACGGCGACACCCTGCCACCTCCATGCGCCGCCGCGGGCCCGGCTCCGCCGAAAATCACCCGGTCGGTGTTCGCGGCGCGACGCGGACCGCCCGGGCGCCGGACAGCCACCGATGAGTTTCGGCGCCCCCGGAGTCCCTATCCCCGAACCCAATCAAACGAGGCCCACATGACCCTTCCGGACGTCGTCTCCCAGGACGAGTGGCGCGCCGCGCGCACGCGGCTCCTCGAGGCCGAGAAGGACCTCACGCGCCGCCGCGACGCGCTCAACGCCGAACGCCGCCGGCTCCCGATGGTCCGCGTCGAGGCGGACTACCGCTTCGAAGGCCCCGACGGCGAGGTCACGCTGCTCGACATGTTCGAGGGCCGCCGCCAGCTCATCGTCGTGCACTTCATGTTCGACCCCGACTGGGAGCAGGGCTGCTCGAGCTGCACCGCGGGCGCCGACGAGATGTCCGACGGCCTGCGCCGCCACCTGCACGCCCGCGAGACGACGATCGCGTACGTCGCGCGCGCCCCGATCGCGAAGATCGAGGCCTACCGGCGCGAGCGCGGCTGGACGTTCCCGTTCTACTCGTCGTACGGCAGCACGTTCAACTACGACTTCAACGTGACGATCGACGAGCGCGTCGCGCCCGCGGAGTACAACTACCGCTCGAAGGCCGACCACGAGGCGCGCGGCACGGGCTACTACTTCGCCGGCGACGGGCCGTCGCATCGAGCAGCCCGGCTCGAGCTACTTCCTGCGGGTGGACGACGACATCTTCCACACCTACTCGCTCTACGCGCGCGGCGGCGAGACGCACCGGCGGCTCGTACTACTTCCTCGACAACACGGCCCTCGGCCGGCAGGAGGCGTGGGAGGAGCCGCAGGGCCGGGCGGTCGATCCCAACGAGGCGCGGCCGGACTTCGCGTGAGCGAGCCCGTCGAGCTCGTCCCGATCGGGCGCGTCGCGTCGCCGCTGACCGACCGCGCGCGGGCGCCGAAGCAGGGCTTCGAGGGCGGGCCGGACGCCTGGCTCGTCCTCGATCCCGCGGTCGTCGACGGGCTCGACGGCCTGCGGCCGGGCGACGCGATCATCGTCCTGACCTGGCTGCACGAGGCCGACCGCGACGTCCTGCGCGTCCACCCGCGCGACGACCCGGCCGTCCCCGAACGGGGCGTCTTCACGACGCGCTCGGCCGACCGGCCCAACCCGATCGGCCTGCACGAGGTCGAGGTCGCCGCGGTCGAGGGCGGCCGCGTCCTCGTGCGCGGGCTCGAGGCCGTCGACGGCACCCCGGTCCTCGACCTCAAGCCGGTCCTGCGCCGCCCGTGACGCCGCCCGGCGCACGTCGTACCGTCCGGTCTCCGACCGATTCTCCGACCCTCCAGCCATGAGCACGTCCACCGATCCCGCCGCCCGCGTCCAGGAGCTCGCCGCCGCGCTCACCGCGCACCGCGACGCCTACTACCAGGGCACCCCGAAGGTCTCCGACTTCGAGTACGACCAGCTCGAGGACGAGCTGCGCACGCTCCTCACCGAGCACCCGGACCTCGCGCCCGACCCCAACCCGCTCGAGCAGGTCGGCGCGCCGTCGGTCCTGCACGCGCCGGTCCGCCACGAGCGGCCGATGCTCTCGCTCGAGAAGGCCACGACGCCCGAGCAGGTCGAGGCGTTCATGGCCCGCTTCCCGCGCCAGCAGGTCGTCGTGATGCCCAAGCTCGACGGCCTGTCGCTGTCGATCATCTACGAGGGCGGCAAGCTGCGCCGCGCCGCCACGCGCGGCGACGGCACGACGGGCGAGGACGTGACCCCGATCGCCCGCCAGGCGCTCGACGGGATCCCGAACGAGATCCCGCGGACCGAGCGCATCGAGGTCCGCGGCGAGGCGGTCATGCTGCGCTCGACGTTCGCCGCCTACAACGCCGCGCACCCCGACAAGCCGCTCGTCAACCCGCGCAACGGGGCGGCCGGCACGCTGCGCCAGAAGGACGCCTCGAAGGCGCTCGACCGGCGGCTGTCGTTCTTCGCCTTCGACATCCACCCGCCGGTCGACACCGACCTCGAGAAGGTCCTGCGCGACCTCGAGCTGCAGACGCCGGACATGGTCCACGCCGACACCGCCGAGAAGGCGGTCGCGGCGATCCAGGCGATCGAGAAGACCCGCGGCGACTCCGACGCCGACCTCGACGGGGCCGTCGTCCGGCTCGCGAACCCCGAGGCCTACGCCGCGGCCGGCGCGCGCGCCAACAGCCCGCGCGGCGCGCTCGCGTTCAAGTATCCGGCCGAGGAGAAGACGACCGTCCTGCGCGACGTGATCTGGGACGTCGGCAAGATCGGCAAGGTCGCGCCGGTCGCGGTCCTCGAGCCCGTCTTCATCTCCGGCACGACCGTCCGCCGCGCGACGCTCGCCAACCAGGAGGTCATCCGCGCGCGCGACGTGCGCATCGGCGACACCGTCCTCGTGCGCCGCGCGGGCGACGTCATCCCGTTCGTCGCCGGCCCGCTCGACGCGTCCAAGCGCACCGGCGAGGAGCGCGAGATCGAGCCGCCGACCCACTGCCCGTCGTGCGGCAGCGAGCTCGAGGAGGAGGGCAACGGCCGCGAGCTCTACTGCCGCGCCTCGGACACCTGCCCGGCGCAGGCGGTGCGCCGCCTCGTGCACTGGGCCTCGCGCGCGGCGGCCGACATCGAGGCCGTCGGCCCGACGTGGATCGAGCGCCTGAACGACACCGGCAAGCTCGCGGCGATCCCGGACTTCTACGCGCTCACGACCGAGCAGCTCCTCGAGTACGAGCGCATCGGCGAGGTCAGCGCCGAGCGGATGGTCGAGTCGATCGCGGCCAGCCGGAACGTCGGCCTGCGCCGCGCGCTGATCGGCCTGGCGATCCGCCACGTCGGCGAGGGCAGCGCGGCCAAGCTGTGCCGCGCGGGGTTCGGCTCGATCGAGGAGATCGCCGACGCGCCGGTCGAGCGCCTGGTCGAGGTCGAGGACGTCGGCCCGGCGGTCGCCGCGTCGCTGCGCGCGTTCTTCGACCGGCCGGAGAGCCGCACGCAGATCGAGACGCTCCGCGAGCGCGGCGTGAACCTCGACGTGCTCGACGAGGACCGCCCGCCCGAGGTCGCGGCCGACGCGCCGCTCGCGGGCAAGACGGTCGTCGTCACCGGCTCGATGGCCGACCCGCGCAGCGGCGAGAAGATCCCGCGCCCCCAGTTCTCGCGGCTCGTCGAGCGCGCGGGCGCGACCGTCGCCTCGTCCGTGAGCTCCGCCACCGACCTGCTCATCACCGGCGAGGGCGTCGGCGCGAGCAAGACCGACAAGGCGGCCAAGCTCGAGGTCGAGGTCGTCGACCAGGCCGAGATCTGGAAGCAGCTGATCGCGGCCGGGATCGCGTAGCGCTCAGCGCCCGAGCGGGAGGCGCTCGTCGCCGGGGCCGAGCACCGACCGCGCCGTGGCGGTCGCGCGGTACATGCGCCAGCGGGCGCCCTCGGCGACGTCGGCGGCCGTGAACGCGGGAGGCCCTGGGCCACCGACGCCCGCGAGTACGCGGCCACCGCGGCGTCGCGCTCGGCGCCGTCGAGCCGCTCGGCGACCGCGTCGACGTACAGCGCGGCGGCCCCGCCCGGGGCCACGGAGGAGTCGAACACGACGATCGCGATCTCCGGGCGCGCGGCGATGTTCTGCGAGTGCCGCGCCCCCGGCTTCGAGATCCAGTGGAACGTGAGGCCGTCCTCGCTCGCGAACCAGACGGGGGAGACCCACGGCCGGCCGTCCGCGGCGGCGGTCGACAGGACCATGTAGCGGTTCGCGGCGAGGATCGCGCGGGCCTGGGCGTCGAGGTCGTGCGGGTCGGTCGTCATCTTCGCCTCCTCGGCTCGGGGTCGGTGGGTCAGCGTCGCGCGATCGGCGGGCCGACCACGATCGTCTCGGGATAGCCCTTGGCCACGACGGGCGGCGGGTCGACCCCGGCGATCTTCGCGGCCAGCTCGTCGAAGTAGCGCTCGAAGCCGGCCGGGGTACAGACCAGCAGGTAGCGCGCCGGGACGTCGCCGTGGTTGGCGACCGCGTGGTGGGCGTCGCGCGGCGCGAACGCCGTCTCGCCCGGCCCGCGCGTGATGACCTCGTCGCCGAGCTGGAGGGTCAGCTCGCCGTCGAGCACGTGGAAGGCCTCGTCGAAGGCGTGGTGGTGCAGCGGCGTGCCCTCCCACTGCGCCGGGACCGTGTTCTCGACGAGCGAGACGACCCCGCCGGACTCCTCGCTGCGCACCAGCACGCGCGTCGCGAACGAATCGCCGGGCGGCGGGAGCTCGGTCGGGCCGCCCGCGGCCGCGTCGTCCGGGCGGCGGTCGCCGATCTGCGGCCCGACCTTCGTCACCTCGGGCCAGCCGAGCGCGACCTCCGGCGGCGGCTCGACGCCCGCGATCTCGGCCGCGAGCTTGGCGAAGTAGCGCTCGAAGCCGGCCGGGGTGCAGACGAGCACGAAGCGCGCGTCGGCCCCGCTCTGGTTGGCGTAGGTGTGGGCCACGCCGCGCGGGGCGAAGGCGACCTCGCCCGCGCGGCGGCTCACGAGCTCGTCCTCGAGCTGGAACACGAGCTCGCCCGCGACGACGTAGAACAGCTCGTCGAAGTCGTGGTGGTGCAGCGGCGGCCCCGCGGCGCCCGCGGTGGAGCCGTTGTCCATGAGCGAGACCTCGCCCGCGGTCTGCTCGCCGCGGAGCATCACGTTGATCCGCGGGCGGGTCATCGGCTCGCCCCCGCGGTCGCGACACGCGAGCCGCCGGCGGCCGGGGCGCCGGAGCGCTCGGCCGGCGGGCCGTCGCTCTTCGGCGGCGGTCCGCCCGGCCCGCGCAGCGGGACCTCGCGCAGGAGCAGGACGACGGCCAGCCCGAGGAGCGCGACCGGCGCGGCGACCATGTACACGCTCTGCAGCGCGTGCGCGACCGCCTCGGCGATGCCGTCGCGGACGCCGGCGGGCATCGCGTGGAGCGTCTCCGGGCTCGCCTGGAGCGCATCCGCGGAGACGCCGCGCGGCAGCGACGTGTCCAGGCGCGCGGCGAAGATCGCGCCGAACAGCGCGACGCCGACCGAGCCGCCCAGGGCGCGGAACAGGTTCGCCGACCCGGTCGCCACGCCGATGTCGCGGCGGTCGACGGCGTTCTGGATCGCGACCGTGAGCACCTGCGACACCATCCCGAACCCGACGCCGAAGACGGCGAGGAACAGCGACGTCGTGACGCGCGAGGTGCCCGTGTCCATCCGCGACAGGAGGAACAGGCCGACGCTCATCAGCGCGAGGCCGGCGACCGGGAAGCGCTTGTAGCGGCCGGTCTTGGCCATCAGGCGGCCGGAGATCGCGGTGCTGGCCGCGGCCGCGAGCATCAGCGGCAGGAGCAGCAGGCCCGAGGCGGTCGCGCTCGCGCCGGTGACGACCTGCAGGTACAGCGGGGTGAAGACGACGGCGGCGAAGAACGCGCACGTCGTGAGGAACAGCGTCGCCGAGACGACGTCGAACACGGGCTCGCGGAACAGGCGCAGCGGCAGGATCGGCTCGGGCGCGCGGCGCTCCTGGGCGACGAACGCGACGAGCAGCGCGACGGCGGCGGCCCCGAGGCCGACGATCTCGGCCGAGGTCCAGGCGTACTGGCGGCCGCCCCACGTGGTCACGAGGAGGACGGCGGTGATCGCGCCGGCGACGAGCGCGGCGCCGAGCCAGTCGATGCGCGGGCGGCGGTCGCTCGTGGTCAGCGGGAGCGTGGTCGAGATGACGGTCAGCGCGACGGCGCCGATCGGCAGGTTCACGTAGAAGACCCAGCGCCACGTCAGATGGTCGGCGAACAGCCCGCCGAACAGCGGCCCGGCGACGCTCGCGAACACGAAGACCATCTGGATGTAGCCCTGGTAGCGGCCCCGCTCGCGCGGGGAGATGATGTCGGCGACGATCGCCATGGCGAGGGTCATGAGCCCGCCGGCGCCGAGGCCCTGCAGCGCGCGGAACGCGATCAGCTCGCCGAGCGACTGCGCCATGCCGCTCAGCGCGGAGCCGAGCAGGAACACGGCGATGGCGCCCTGGAACAGGCGCTTGCGGCCGAAGAGATCGCTCGCCCGGCCCCACAGCGGGATCGTCACGGTGGCGGCGAGCATGTACGCGGTCACGACCCACGACAGCTGGTCGATGCCGCCGAGGTCGCCGACGATCGTCGGCAGGGCGGTGGACACGATCGTCTGGTCGAGCGAGGCGAGGAGCATCGCGAGCAGCAGCCCGGAGAACGTCACGAGGACCTGACGGCGGCTCGTCGCCTCTGGCTCTTGCGCGGACTGGGTGGTGGTGGGGGCGCTCATGCGGAGAATTCCTTCCATCGACAGCTAACTTCTAGTCACTATAACATTCCTGCGACTAGAAGCAAGCGCTATCATTCCGCGGGTCATGAGCGCCGACACCGCCACCGCCCCGCCCGGCCTGCGCGAGCGCAAGAAGCAGCAGACCCGCCGCCACATCGCCCAGACCGCGCGCCGCCTGTTCACCGAGCGCGGCTTCGAGGCCGTCACCGTCGCGGATGTCGCGCGGGCGGCCGACGTCGCGCAGAAGACGGTCTTCAACTACTTCGCGACGAAGGAGGACCTGTTCTACGACGGCATGGTCGCCTTCGAGGAGCGCCTCCTCGACGCGATCCGCGACCGCGCCCCGGGCGAGACCGTCCTCGGCGGGTTCCGCGCGTTCGTGCTCGCGCCCGAGGGCGTCTTCGCGATGAAGGGCCCCGGCACCTGGGACGAGGCGACCGAGCGCCTGCGGACGATCACGCGGGTCATCACCGAGAGCCCGGCGCTGCTCGCCCGCGAGCGCGAGGTCCTCGCCCGCTACTCCGACCGCCTCGCGGCGCTGATCGCCGAGGAGACCGGCGCCGGCCCCGACGACGTCGAGCCGTTCGTCGTCGCCCACGCCCTGCTCGGCGTGCACCGCTCGCTGATCGAGTACGTGCGCCGCCGGGTGGTCGCGGGCGCGGCGGCCCCCGACGTCGCGGCCGAGCTCTCGGGCCAGGCCGAGACCGCGCTCGCCCGCCTCGAGGCGGGCCTGGACGGCTACGCCGTCAGGCGCTGAGCGGGATCTCGGCCCGCAGGCGCGTCCCGCGGCCGACCGGGCTGTCGACCGCGACCGTGCCGTCGAGCGCCGCCAGGCGGTCCTTCAGCCCGCGCAGGCCCGAGCCGCGCGCGGCGTCGGCCCCGCCGACCCCGTCGTCGCTGACGTCGACCACGAGCCGCCCGCGGACACGGCGGACGCTGACGTCCGCGCTCTTCGCGTGCGCGTACTTCGCGACGTTCTGCAGTGCCTCGGACACGACGAAGTAGGCGGCCGCCTCGACCGGGGCCGGGAGGCGCTCGACCTCGGCGGTGACCGTGACCGGGACCGTCGCGCGGTCGACGAGCGCGTGCAGCGCCGGCTCGAGGCCGCGGTCGGTGAGGACGGCGGGATGGATCCCGCGGGCCAGCTCGCGCAGCTCGGTCAGCCCGGTCTGGAGCTCCGCGCGGGCCTGGTCGAGCATCGCCTCGAGCTCGTCGTTGCCGTCCGCGCGACGGCGCGCGGTCGCGAGCAGGAGCGACAGCGCGACGAGGCGGGCCTGGGCGCCGTCGTGGAGGTCGCGCTCGAGGCGGCGGCGCTCGGCGTCACCCGCCTCGACGATGCGCGCGCGGGAGGCGCGCAGCTCCTCGAGGCTCTCGCGCAGCTCGGCGTCGAGGTGCTCGACGTGGCTGCGCAGCAGGCCGCCGAGGAACGCGAACGGCATGAGCCCGGTGGAGACGAACGCCGCCCACCACGCCGCCTCGCCGACGCCGGCGCGCGCGACGGTCACGAGCAGGAAGGTCAGCAGGGCGCAGACGTAGACCGGGGTGAGCTGCAGGCGCTCGAAGGAGGTCGTCGCCCGCCAGCGGGCGAGCGCGCGCACGAGCACGACCGTGAACAGCACGACGTAGAGCAGCGCGCCGAACGCGGTCAGGGCGCTCGCGAGGCCGGGGTCGCGCTCGATCAGCAGGAGGTTCGTCGGGCAGCGGTCGCAGCCGAGCTCGTGCGGGCCGGCGAACAGCAGGGCGGGGACGAAGGCCAGCGGGAAGATCACGTAGCCCGCGATCGCCAGCGCGCGGTCGATCACGGCGGGCATGCGGCCGGTCGGGAAGCTCAGGCCCAGGTGCAGGAAGACGCCGCCCCACAGGCCGCCGACGACGAGCGCGACGGTGTAGACGAGCGGGCTGTTCGCCGCGTCGAGCGTGAACAGGAACCAGGCGAAGCCGAGGAGGACCATGAGCGCGCCGGTGCGGCTGTCGGGCCGGCGGCGCCAGGCGTAGAGGCCGGTGCCGACGAAGCTCCACCCGACGGCGGGGCCGAAGATCGCCCAGACGACGCGGGCGTCCTGGTGGTCGCTCGCGAGCTGGACGGCGATGACGACCAGGCCCGCGAGGAGGGCCGCCGCGACCACCGCGCGCACGCGCCCGGCACCGAGGGGCGGGGCGACCGCGGCGACCGGGCCGGCGGCGGTGGCGGCCGCGCGGTCCCCGCTCCGCGCGCCGGGCTCGGCGACGAAGTAGGGGATGTGCGGCGGCTCGGTGCGCTCGAAGCGCCTGTCAGCGTCGTTCACGGCGATCATCTGCTCCACCGGCATCTCGGCCTCCTCGGACGGCTCCTCGGGGACTGAGACCGCGGCGGGCGGCGGGACTCATCGGTTGCGGGAGAACATCTTGCCGACCGCGCCGACGGACCGCCGTCCCCGGACCATAGACTCGCGGGCCGTCCAGCGAAGCCCCCTGTGGAGGAGACCGAATTGCGCGCGATCGTCGTGACGGAGAATGGCGGCCCCGAGGTCCTCGAGCTGCGCGATCTGGAAGACCCGCAGCCCGGCGCGGGCCAGCTGCTCGTCGACGTCGAGGCGGTCGGCGTCAACTTCCGCGACATCTACGAGCGCGAGGGCATCGGCGGCTACTCCAACGAGACGCCGTTCGTGGCCGGCGCCGAGGGCGCGGGCACGGTCGCGGAGGTCGGCGATGGCGTGACCGACTTCGCTCCGGGCGACCGGGTCGCGTGGGCGGCGGCGGACGGCAGCTACGCCGAGCGCGTCCTCGTCCCGGCCGACGCCGCGGTGCCGGTGCCCGACGGCGTCTCGACCGAGATCGCGGCCGCGGCGATCCTCCAGGGCATGACCGCGCACTACCTCGCGGTCGACACCTACCCGGTGCAGCCCGGCGACGTGGTCATCGTGCACGCGGCGGCCGGCGGCGTCGGCCTGCTCCTGACCCAGATCGTCAAGCTCCGCGGCGGCGTCGTGATCGCGACGACCTCGACCCCCGAGAAGGCCGAGCTCGCCAAGGGCGCCGGCGCCGACCACGTCCTCGGCTACGACGACTTCTGCGACGCGGCGCGCGAGCTGTCCGGCGGCGCGGGTGTCGCGGCCGTCTACGACGGCATCGGCCAGGCGACCTTCGACGGCTCGCTCGCGGCGCTGCGCCCGCGCGGCTACATGGTCCTGTACGGCGCGGCCAGCGGGCAGGTCGACCCGGTCGCCGTCACCCGGCTGCACCAGGGCGGCTCGCTGTTCCTGACCCGCCCGGGCCTGCCGAACTACATCGCCACCCGCGAGGAGCTGGTGCAGCGGGCGGGCGACGTGTTCGGGTGGATCGCCGACGGCTCGCTCGACGTGCGCATCGGCGCCCGCTACCCGCTCGCCGAGGCCCGGCAGGCCCAGGAGGACCTCGCCGCGCGCAAGACGACGGGCAAGGTGCTGCTGCTGCCCCGCTGACGCTCAGCGGTCGCGCGTGTCGCCCGCGCGGGCGACCGCGGTCCGGCCCTCGCGGCTGAAGCGCGGGCCGTCGTCGACCCGGCGCTCGGCCGCGCCGGCGAGCTCGTCGGAGCTGTCCTCGAGGTTCATCCCCGTGCTCCGCGGGCCGAGCAGGCCGACGTCGAGGCACACGACGACGAGGATCGCGGCCGAGCCGAGGAAGACGGCGGTCGGGCCGAGGTTGTCGAGCGCCGCGACGCTGATGAACGGCAGCATCGCGCCGCTCAGCCGGCTCAGGGAGTAGGACGTGCTGACGGCGGTCGAGCGGATCCGCGTCGGGAAGATCTCGGCCTGGTAGATGTGGAAGCCGTTCGAGAAGACGTTGCTGCACGACGTCAGCAGGAACCCCGCGCCGATGATGACCGCGGGCGAGCGGCCGAAGCCGAAGACGACGCCGAGCACGGCCATCGCGAGCGCCGAGGCGACGATCAGGTGCTTGCGCTCGAAGCGCTCCATGAGCGGCACCGACAGCGCCGAGCCGACCGGGTAGCCGAGGAAGATCACGGCCGAGAAGCCGAGGCTCTCGACGATGTCGTAGCCCTTGTCGGCCAGGACGAGCGGGGCCAGCGTGCCGAAGCCGTAGTAGCCGACCGTCTGCAGGAACTGGAAGATGTAGAGCATCACCGTCCGCCGGCGGTACGGCGGCTGGAAGATCTCCGCGATGGGGGCGCCGGTCGCGGGGGCGACCGCCACGGGCTCGGGCTCCGGCAGCTCCGCGACGCCGAGCTCCTCGCGGGCGCTGTCCTCGATCCGGCGCGGTCGCGCGGTCGGCCTCGTCGTGGCGGCCGCGGATCTCGTACCAGCGCGGCGACTCGGGCAGGTTGCGCCGCATCGTCCACACGATCACGGCGCCGAGCGAGCCGACGACGAGCAGCCAGCGCCAGCCGTCGATGAGCAGGTGCTCGCCCGCGACGAACTTCGCGCCGATGAACGCGGCCAGCGGCACGCCGAAGAACCCGAGCGTGTAGGCGCGCGGCCATGTAGCGGCCGCGGATCTGGCGCGGCAGCAGCTCGCTGAGGTACGTGTCCGACAGCGACAGCTCCGAGCCGAGGCCGAAGCCGGCGAGGAAGCGCAGGATCGCCAGCCACATGAGGTCGGGCGAGAACGCGGCGGCGAGCGAGAAGCCCGAGTAGATCATCAGGTTGATCAGGAACATCCGCCGGCGGCCGAGGTAGTCGGCCAGCGGGCCGAGCGTGATCGCCCCGAAGAACATCCCGGCGAAGCCCGACGCGATCACCAGCGCCTTGCCGTTCGTGCTCAGGCCCCACGTCTCCGCGAGCACCGCGGCGAGCACGCCGCCGAGGAAGATGTCGTACAGGTCGAAGAAGTTCGCGAAGCCGACCGCGACGGACATCCGCCGGTGCATGCGGATCGGCGGGATGCGGTCGAGGCGCGCGGCGACGGTGGGGCTGGACGCGGAGGGCATGTGCGATCTGCTACCCACCCGCCGCGCCGCGAATCGTGCCCCCGTCGCGACGCGGACGCGGTGCGGCAGAATCGCGGGCATGAGCTCCTCCGACACCGCCGCGCAGCGCACGACCCCCGCCGACATCACCGCGCGGGTGGAGGCGAGCTTCGCCGACTGCCCCGATCCGCGCCTGCGCGAGATCATGCAGGCCCTCGTCCGCCACCTGCACGGCTTCGCGACCGAGGTCGGCCTGACCGAGGAGGAGTGGCGCCAGGCCGTCGCGATCCTGACCGCGACGGGCGACATCACCGACGAGCGCCGCCAGGAGTTCATCCTGTGGTCCGACGCGCTCGGCCTGTCGATGCTCGTCGACGCGCTGGCCAACCTGCGGCCGCCGGGCGCGACCGAGTCGACCGTCCTCGGCCCGTTCTACGTCCCCGGCGCGCCCGAGCACGGCTACGGCGAGGACATCGCGGTCGAGCCCGCGGGCCTGCCGACGTGGGTGCACGGCCGCGTGCTCGACCTCGACGGCGAGCCGATCGCGGGCGCCGAGCTCGACGTGTGGCAGAACGGCGACGACCAGCTCTACGCCGTGCAGAAGCCGGAGGGCCCCGAGGACCACCTGCGCGGGCGCTTCACGACCCGCGACGACGGCTCCTACGCCTTCCTCGCGGTGCGCCCGGTGCCGTACCCGATCCCCGACGACGGCCCGGTGGGGCGGATGCTCGACGCGACCGGCCGGCACCCGTGGCGACCGGCGCACATCCACATGATCGTGCGCGCGCCGGGCCACGCGACGGTGACGACCCACGTCTTCGACGCCGAGAGCGAGTACCTGGACTCCGACGCCGTCTTCGCCGTCAAGCCGTCGCTGCTGCGCGAGATCCGGATGCGCGCCGCCGACGACCCCGAGCGCCCGGACGGCGTCGAGGGCGAGTGGGCGTCGCTCGCGTGCGACATCGTGCTCGTGCCCGCCGACGATGCCGGCGAGCCCGTCGACCCGGGGCGGACCGCGTAGCGGGCGGTCGACCGCCGCGATGACCGGCGCTCGTCAGGGCTGGCGTGTGGTCTCGCCGCCCGCTTGCTTGGCGGGCGACAGGTGGTGCGTGGTCCAGTCGAGGGCGTAGTCCGCGATCTCTTCCCAGCCCGCGACGCCCGCCGTCAGGTGAGGACGGTCGGCGTACTCCCGCAGGACGGTGGTGGCCTTGGACTTGCTCTGGAGCTTGAACGTCGCCCTGGCGCTGGCGGCCGGCACCGTGTGGTCCTTGCCGTTGGCCATGATCAGGAGCGGCGCGCGGTCGTCGTTCTTGAAGTTGATCTTGCTCGCCGCGTTCGGGTTGAAGTTCGCCAGAGCGGCCTGGAAGAGGACCCGGCCCGGACCGGGCACCGCGTAGCGGTCGTAGATCGGCTTCGACTCCGCTTCGCTGAGCGTGTTCGTGAAGCCGTAGTGGAACTGCTTCTCGGTGAGCATCTGCGCCTTGTGGCGATTGGACGGATTGCGCAGCGCCACCGACGCCACCCGAGCCTGCGCGGGCGGCAGCGTGAGTACGCCCTTCGGCTGCGCGGGTGAGATGGCCACGGCCGAGGCGCCGAGCCCGCGGTCGAGGAGCAGCATGGTGATCAGCCCGCCGAACGAGTGGCCGATGATGATCGGCGGCGCATCGAGCCCGCCGATGATGGCCGCGTAGTGATCGGTGATCTCGGTGATGCCGAGCCGCTCGTAGGGAGCGGTATCGCGGCGGAGCTCCTCGACCGGCTTGTCCAGCCCGGGCCAGGCCGGGGCGAGCACGCGATGGCCCTTGCCTTCGAAGCGTCCGACCCAGTTCTCCCAGCTGAGCGGTGTCAACCAGAGTCCGTGGATCAACACGATCGGCGACGGGGTGGGGGAGTCCGTGGTCACGTGGACCTCCTTGGTCGTGCCGGGCGGAGTACCCAACTCTAGAGCCCGGACGAGTTGTTCCACCGCGGAACCGCTGACATGCTTGACCGATGCTGCAGACGAGCTCGCGCGGGGCGGTTGCGGGCGCGGCCTTCGGCGCCGCCGACGCGCGGCTCAAGCTTCCCTGCCGGGGCCGGCGGTCCTCCGCGGCCTGCAGGTGGGCCTCATCGGGCTCGTTGCGGACGCCCTCGACGACCGCGACGCATAGCTCACGTCGTAGCTCGGTGAGCTCCCGGGTGGAGGGTCGGTACGAACGCGATCTCGACGTCCGTCGATCACCGATCCTCGGTGATCTCCCGGATGAACCGCCCGCGGTCGAAATCCGCTCTTGCGGCGGCCAGCTCGTTCGCAAACGCGTGAGCCACGTGGAGGATCGCTCGTGCCTCGCCCAGTTCGTTGGCCGCCATCGCCGTCCGGTGCCCCCGACCGAGCACCTCGGAGATCTTTCCGATGACCTCCTCCGCCAGCGCATTGTTCTCGGTGATCAGGTACATGACGTCTCCACGTCCTCGTTTCGTGATGCCGTGCGCCAGCCTATGGCGCACGCAGCGCGGGGTGGGAGAGCGTCGCTCGCGGCGCTCCTCCTACCGGGCGGCTGCGAGAGGCCGAGCTCCCCGGGCTCCGTGCCCACTCGCTCGTCTGGTTGCGAGTGTCGACTAGGCTTTGTGGATGAGTCCTCCGGCGACTCTGCTCATCTGGTTTCAGCTGCGTTCGCCGGACCTGGCCGAGGACTTCGAGCGCCTGATGACGGAGGATCGCGACACCGTCCGCGGGTCGCTGGACACGATCTCGGATTGGCGGCTTACGCGGCCGTCGGACGTGCCCGGGCAATCCATCGGTCAAGCCGACTACGTGCTGATCGCCGAGATCGTCGAAGTGGACCGCTTCGAGCAACAGGCGGGCGAATACGTCCAACGGTTGGCTGAGGACTTGGCGCATCTCGTCTCGAGCCGGGGCATGCTCGTCGTGCGTTCCGTCCTTTGAGATCCGCGAGCGGTGGACGGTGAGCAGGCCCGCGCGGTGTGAGCACGCGCGGGCTCGCCGAGATCGATGAGGCCCCGCGGTTTTCGCGTGGCTCAGACGTGCGCGACGAGCGTCGCGAGCAGGAGCGCGAGTGCCGCTCCCTGTAGCGCGAGCCGGACGCCGATGACGCTGTTCCAGCGGCGCTGAAGCCTCCGCGCGTCGACTGCCGGCTCGGCGTCGGCTGCTGCACGGATGAGTGCGCGGTTGACCGGTGCCGAGACGCGCAGGTAGACGGCCAGCCACGCGAGCAGGGCGAGGACCGCTGCGCCCGCCAGCGCCGTCCCGGCAGCGTGGCCGGCGAGGGCGGCGGTGACGGCGCTCGTCGTCGCGGCCGCGATGCTGGTGGCGCCGATCGGCGGCAGGCGGGCGTCGCCGTAGCGGTGCACGGCGCCCGCGGACCGTGTCAGCGCGGTGTCGTCGAGCTCCGCCAGCGACGGGCACCAGACGAGCGCGCAGAACGCGTCCGTTCCGAAGATGACGGCGGTGGCGCCGGCGGCGAGGGCGGCGATGATGAGGCTGGCGGTGAGCATGGTCAGGAGCGTTGGGGGATGGCGCCGATCTGCTGGAAGAGCTCGAGCGTGTTGAGCTCGTCCCAGTGCTCGGCGAGCCGGCCGTCGGCGACGCGCCAGATATCGATCGAGTGCATCTCGATGTCGTTGCCGCTGGCCGGAACGCCCATGAACGTTGCGGTGTGGCGGCCGCGGTAGGTGTAGCGGCCGACGAGCGTGTCGCCGTCGACGAGCACGTCGTCGACCTCGACGCGGAAGTCGTCGAACGCGTCGAGGAAGTGCGCGAAGACTGCGATGGCGCCGGCCTTCCCCGGCTCGGCGTAGCGGTTGTGGTTGATGTAGTCGTCGTGGATCAGGCCGGCGAATGCGTCCAGGTCGTGGTTGCTGAGCGTCGTGGCGAAGTCATCGGCGAGCGAGCGGGAGGTGGTCATGAGGCGCGTTCCTTCGGGGCGTCGGGGTGGTCGAGGGCGCCGGCACGCAGCCCGGCCGTGAAGGTGTCGGTCGCGATGTGCAGCAGCGTGTCGGCGTGGGGGCGCAGGCGCTCGGAGAGCAGCAGCGAGACCGTGCCGTGCAGCGTCGACCACCATGCCTCGGTGGCCGTGTCGGGGTCGGAGAGGGTGATGCCGAGGTCGCGGGCGGTGGCCACGACGTGGCTTGCGAGCGCGGCGAACCCGTCGTGCAGCTCGGCCGGCGTCGCCGCGGACGCGAACGGCAGCGTCAGGGGGCGATGGAACATCAGCTCGTAGAGCTGCGGCTCGGCCTCGGCAAATCGCCAGTAGCGCTGCGCGCACCCCCGGAGCCCGTCGCCCGCGTCGGCCAGCAGCGCGGTTGTCAGCTCGCCGAAGCCGGCAATGGCCACGGCGACCAGCAGCGCGTCCTTGCCGGCGAACTGCTCGTAGACCGACGGCGCGCTGAGACCGGATCGCTCGGCGACGGCGCGCATCGTCACCGCGCCCCAGCCGGCCTCCCGGGCCAGGCCGCGGGTCTCGCGCAGGATGAGCGCCTGCCGCTCGGCGTGCTGCGCGTCGGAGCGGGGACGGGGAGGCATTGTCTAACGACGTTAGCATAACGTTGTTAGCAGCAGCAGGCTGTCGGCCCTGCAAACTCGCCCGCCGAACCACCCAGCGACGGCGTAGCGCCCCGCTCTACCGCCCGGTCCAGGTCGGCGGGCGCTTCTCGAGGAACGCGCAGATGCCCTCCTGCGCGTCGGCGGCGAGCATGTTCATCGACATCACGGTCTTCGTGAGGTCGTAGGCGCGCGGCTCGTCGAGGTCGATCTGCTGGTAGAAGGCCTCCTTGCCGATCGCGACCGTGAAGCTGCTCGAGGCGGCGATCGCGTCGACGAGGGCGGCGACCGTCGCGTCCAACTCGTCGGCCGGCACGACGCGGTTGACGAGCCCCCACTCGCGGGCCGTGGCCGCGTCGATCGGTGTGCCCGTCAGGAGCATCTCGAGCGCGCGCTTGCGGCCGATGGCCCGCGACAGGGGCACCATCGGCGTCGAGCAGAACAGCCCGATCTTCACGCCGGGCGTGGCGAAGCGCGCCTCCTCGGCGGCGACGGCGAGGTCGCAGGCGGCCACGAGCTGGCAGCCCGCGGCGGTCGCGATCCCGTGCACGCGCGCGATCACCGGCTGCGGCGCGGCGTGGATCGCCTCCATCATCACCGTGCAGGTGTCGAAGACGTGCTGGTAGAAGGCGAGGTCGCGATCGACCATCTCGCCGAGGTCGTGGCCGGCGCAGAACGCCGGCCCGGCGGCGTCGATGACGATGACCCGCACGTCGCGGTCGCGGGCGAGCGCCTCGAGCGCCGCGGTCACCTCCTCCATGACCTGCAGGCTCAGCGCGTTGCGCTGGGCGGGCCGGTTGAGGGTGATCCGCGCGGCGGCGCCGTCCCGGCGGACGAGCACGGGCCCGGCGGCGGCGGTGTCGGTCGTCTCGAGCACGCTCATGCCCGGCGACGATACGCCTATCGGTCGAGCACGAACCGGAAGCGCGCGCGGCGGCCGTTGCCCGCGGCGCGGACCGCCATCAGCAGCGAGCGGTCGAAGATCCCGTCGGTGCGGTTGCGCGGCTCGCCGGGGAAGTAGAGCTGCGTCGTGAGGATCGGGCCGTGCGGGCGCTGCACCTTGACGTGGATGTGGCGCGTGCGGCCGGGGTACAGGCCCGGGACGACCGTGCGCAGCGCGTAGCGGCCGCGCGCGTCGGCGAACTGGTGGCCGCGCAGCCGGTAGCCCTGGTTGTCGTACTCGCCCTCGGCGTCGGCCTGCCAGAAGTCGAGCAGCGCGCCGCGGACCGGGCGGCACCGGGTGTCGACCACGTCCCCGGTGACGAGCAGCGCGGTCCCGCGCACGCCGCCGATGACGAGGTTCGACCGCCGCGGCGTGTCCGGCGTGTAGTACGGGCCCTCGGTCTGCGCCTCGGTGGGGTCGTCGTCGCCGTCGTCGCACGGCGGCGTCGCCTGGAGGATCCCGGCCTCGGCGGCCGCCTCCGCGCTCAGGTCGGTGCTCGTGCCCTGCGCGGCGGACGTGGTGCCGGCGGCGGCGGCGCCGGTCGCCGCGCGATCGCGCCCGTCCGTCCCGCAGGCGCCGACGACGAACACGATGGGGACGAGTGCGGACCCCTCGAGGAAGCGCCGTCGCGTGAGGCCGTCGTCGTCCCGGTCGGCGGACGTGGGGGACATGGGGCGCAACCTTCGCGGATCGCGCGTATGCGGGGCATAAGGCCCGCTGTCTCAGGGGCCTGCGGCGCGCACGTCGCCGAGCGCGTCGGGCAGCGTGCGGTGCACGGGCAGCGCCTGGTCGAGGCCGGTCAAGGTGATCATGCGCGCGATCGGCGACGGGTCGGCGACGACGAGCGCGAGGCGCTGCTGACGGCTGCGCATCTCCTCGCCGAGCGCGAACAGCAGGTTGATCCCGGCGCTGTCGAGGTAGGTCGTGCCGGACAGGTCGATGATCATCGCGACCGAGCGGTTCGAGAGCAGCGAGCGCAGCCGGTCGGCGATCTCGTTGACGTTCGAGGCGTCGACCTCGCCCTGCAGGCGGGCGACGGGGATCTCGTCGTGCCACTCGTCCTCGAGGCGGGCGAGGGTGCTCATGTGCGGGCCCCGAGCTCGCGCCGCAGGACGACGACCGTCCCCTCGGCGGTGTGCTGGACGTGCACGCTGTGCATCAGCCCCTCCATCATCGGCATTCCGCGCCCGCGGTGGGTCCCGCGCGCCCGCCGCCACTGGCCGTGGTCGCGCACGGCGATCTCGATCGTCCGGCCCGCGAGCTTGGCCTCGACCTCGAACGCCTCGTCGCCCGGGGCGTAGGCGTGCTCGACCGCGTTCGCGCACGCCTCCTGGCAGGCGACGGTGATGTCGTAGATCTCGTCGTCGGTCGCGCCGTGGCCGCGCAGCCACCGGCGCAGCAGGTGGCGCACGCTCGCGAGCACGTCGGGGTCGGCCGGCCAGTGGGTGACGAGGTGGTCGGGCAGCGGGGTCAGGTGCAGCGCCAGCAGCGCGACGTCGTCGGCCGGGCGGGCGTCGGCGACCATCTCCTCGATCACCGTGTCGCTCAGCGCCTCGACGTCCGGGAACCCGCGCGCGGCGAGGCGGCGCATGCGCTCGAGGCCCTCGTCGAGCGACTCGCCGCGCACCTCGACGACGCCGTCGGTGTAGAGCAGGACGGTCGACCCGGCCGGGAAGGGGAACGTGTGCTCGCGGTAGCGCGCGCCGCGCGTGGCGCCGAGCGCGATCCCGGCGGGCACCGGCAGGAACGCCGCGGTGCCGTCCGGCCCGACGACGAGGGGCTGCGGGTGGCCCGCGCTGACGACGGTGATGAGCTCGCGCTCGGGGTCGAGCGTCAGGTACGCGGCGGTCGTCATCGTCGCCGGCGCGAGATACACGAGCATCCGGTTCAGACGGTCGACGACGTCGGCCGGGGACTGGCCGTCGAACGCGTAGGCGCGCAGGGTCGTCCGCAGCTGGGCCATGAGCGCCGCGGCGGGCAGGCCGCGGCCGACGACGTCGCCGACCGCGATGCCGAAGCGCCCGCCGCCGATCGGGAAGAGGTCGTACCAGTCGCCGCCGAGGCTGGTGGCGCTCGCGGCGGGGAGGTAGCGCGCGGCGACCTCCATCCCCGGCGCGGCCGCGAGCTCCTGGGGCAGCAGCTCGCGCTGGAGCGCCTCGGCCAGCCGGCGCTGCTCGTACATCTCGGCGTGGTCGATCGCCAGGGCCGCGCGGTCGGCCGCGAGCTGCAGCAGGCCGCGGTCGTCGTCGGTGAAGTCGCGGGGGGTGAGGGTGCCGACGTGGAGGACGCCGATGACGCGGCCTTCGACGAGGAGGGGGACGCCGAGGAGGGAGCGGATGCCCTTCTCGCGGAGGATCGGGTTGAGGATGTCGCCGTGGTCGACGTCGGGGATGGTGATGGGGCGGCGTTCGGCGGCGATGCGTCCGGCGAAGCCGCGGCCGACGGGGATGCGGACGCCTTGTTCGACCTCTTCCTCGATGCCCTTCGCCGCCCGCGCCCGCAGGACGCGCCCGTTCTGCTCGAGCATGAGGATCGCGGCCGTGTCCGCGCGGAGGATCTCGCGCATGCGCTCGAGCAGGACGTCGAGGAGGTCCTCGGTGGAGAGATAGGCGAGGGCCGCGTCGGTGACGCGCTGCACCGCCTCGACGACCCGCACGGCGCGCTCGGAGCGTGCGCGGGCCTCGCGCTCGCGCTCGTAGAGCTGGGCGTGGTCGATGGCGAGCGCCGCGCGGTCGGCCGCGACCTGGAGGAGCGCGCGGTCGTCGTCGGTGAAGTCGCGGGGGGTGAGGGTGCCGACGTGGAGGACGCCGATGACGCGGCCTTCGACGAGGAGGGGGACGCCGAGGAGGGAGCGGATGCCCTTCTCGCGGAGGATCGGGTTGAGGATGTCGCCGTGGTCGACGTCGGGGATGGTGATGGGGCGGCGTTCGGCGGCGATGCGTCCGGCGAAGCCGCGGCCGACGGGGATGCGGACGCCTTGCTCGACCTCTTCCTCGATGCCCTTCGCCGCCCGCGCGTGGAGCATCGCCGAGGGCTCGTCGAGCAGCAGGAACGCCGCCGTGTCGGAGTGCAGGATCTCCGCGATGCGCTCGAGCAGCTCGGCCAGCAGGGCGTCGAGCGCGAGGTGCGTGAGCGCGGCGTCCGTGACGCGCTGGAGGTCGGCCGCGGGCACGCGCGACGGCACGGCGAGCCCCTGCTCGCGTCCGTGCGCACTTGCCCCCAACGGCTCCACGGGCGGATGATAGGTGGCGCGCAAGCACGCCTGACCGTCCCCCGACCGTCCCGCCCGCGTGCTGAACGGGCGCTGAACGGGTAGCCGCACACCTTCGATGGCCCGAAATCCGACGTCGACAGCCGACGCGGCGCCCGCCGTGGCGTTCGAGGTCGAGCGCTTCGGGTGGACGGCGGCGGACCGCCTCGAGGTCACCGGCCGCTGGTTCGGCCTGCGCGGGCACCGCTTCATGCGCCCGGCGCTCATCGTCGAGTCGGGTGACGAGCGCCGGCGGCTGCTCGCCCTGCTCGAGCACAAGCCGTGGGCCGCCGACGACGGCGAGCCGTGGACGGCGGCCTTCGCGTGGGAGGGGCCGAAGGTCGAGGTCTCGATCGCCGAGATGTCGGTCGCCCCGAGCGTCGCGGTCGAGCTGCCGTCGCCCACCCCGCGGGGCGGACGCGTCCGGGCGGCGAAGGGCGGCTCGGGCGCCGGCAGCCGGGCGGCCGGCGCCGCGGGCCGCACCGGCCCGCGCATCAAGGCCCACGGCGAGCGCCGCGTCGAGACGCTGGAGCGCGACCTCGCGGCCGCCCAGGACGAGCTCGCCGGGCTGCGGGCCGAGCGCGAGGACCTGCGCCGCGCCGCGCGCGACGGCACCACCCGCCTGCGGGCGGAGGTCGCCGAGGCGCAGGCGCGCGTCGCCGCGGCCGAGGAGGCCGCCGCGAAGGCGCGGGCCGGGGCCGAGGCGAGCCTCGCCGAGGAACGTGATCGGGCCGAGGCGGCCGTCGCCGAGGAGCGCGCCCGCGCCGAGCGGCTCGAGGCCGACCTCGAGCGCGAGCGCGCCCGGGCCGCGAAGCTCGCGGACACGGCGGCCCGCCGGGCGCGGGCCGCCGAGGGCCTCGCCGCGCTCGAGGCCGCGCGCGACGCGGCCGTGCGCGAGCGCGACGCGGTCGCCGCCGAGCGCGACGAGCTCGCCGCGGGGCGCGAGGACGCCGGCCGCGCCGTCGCCGCGGCGCGGGCCGAGCGCGACGAGCTGCGCCGGGAGCGCGACGCCGCCGTGGCCGAGCGCGACACGGCCGCCGGCGCCGCAGGCGACAAGCTCGCCGCCTCGCGGGACGCCGCGGCGCGCGAGCGCGACGCGCTGCAGGCCGCGCGGGACGCGGCCGTGGCCGAGCGCGACGAGCTGGCCGCGGCGCGGGACGCCGCCGTCGCCGAGCGCGACGAGCTCCGGGCCGCGCGGGCGGCCGCCACGGCCCCCGAGGCCGGCGACACGGCCCCGGCCGGCGGGGACCCCGCGGACGGTGCGGCGGCCGCCGAGCGCGACGCCCTCGCCGCGGAGCTCGCGAGCGCGCGCGCCCGCCTCGACGACCTGATCCGCGAGCGCGACGAGGCGCGCGGCGGCGTGGACGACCTGACCCGCGAGCGCGACGAGGCGCGCGGCGGCGTGGACGACCTGACCCGCGAGCGCGACGACGCGCGCCGCGGCATCGACGACCTCGTCCGCGAGCGCGACGAGGCCCGCGCCCGGGTGGAGGCGCTCACCCGCGAGCGCGACGAGGCGGCCGAGTCCGGCGTCCGGGCCACGACCGAGGAGGTCGAGGAGGCCCGGCGCGAGCGCGACGCCGCCGTCGCCGACCGCGACGAGGCCCGCGAGGAGACCGGCCGTGAGCGCCGCACCCTCGAACGCCGGATCGAGCAGGCCGAGCGCCGCCTCGCCGAGGCCGCGCACGAGCGCGACGCCGCGCTGGGCGAGCGCGACGCGATCCGGCGCGAGCGCAACGACTGGATGTCCGAGGTCGACGCGGCCAAGGCCGCCCGCGACAAGGCCCGCAGCGAGCGCGAGGCGGCCGTCCGGGCCCGCGACGAGGCCGTGAGCGCGAGCGAGGCGGCCGCGGCCGTCGCCCAGGCCTCGGCCTACGACCGCGCCGCCGGGGCCACGCCGCTGACGCCCGGCGACCAGCGCACGCGGACCGGGCCGCGCCGGCGCGCGGGCCGCTCGCCGGTCGCGGTCTGGGCCCCGCGGCTGGCCAGCCTCGCCGTCCTCGTCATCATCCTGTTCGTGGTCTTCACGATGCTCCGCGGAGTCCTGTGAGCGCGATCCGCGCCTTCGGGCCCGGCCGCGTGAACCTCATCGGCGAGCACACCGACTACAACGACGGCCTGTGCCTGCCGTTCGCCATCGCCGCGGGCGTGACGGTGCAGGCGACCGACGGCCCCGACGACGCGATCGCCGCGCACGCCGCCGACCTGGGGGAGGACGACACGTTCGCGCTCGACCCCGACGTCGCGCCGGGCGAGGGCTGGCGCGCGTTCGTGCGGGGCATCGCGGCCGAGCTCCTGCGCGCGGGCCACGCGCTGCGTGGCGCGACGCTCACGATCCGCGGCGACGTCCCGCGCGGCAGCGGGCTGTCGTCGTCGGCCGCGCTCGAGGTCGCGCTCGCCCTCGCGCTGCTCGCCCACAGCGGGTGCCCCGAGCCCGCCGACCGCCGCGACCTCGCCCGCCTCTGCTCGCGGGTCGAGAACGACTGGGTCGGCGCGCAGACCGGCCTGCTCGACCAGCTCGCCGCGCTCTTCGGCCGCGACGGCCACGCCGTCCGCCTCGACATGCGCACGCTGACGGTCGAGCCCGTCCCGCTGCGCCTCGACGGCTGGCGGCTCGTGACCGTCGACTCCGGGGTCGAGCACACGCACGCGGGCTCGGGCTACAACGACCGCCGGCGCGAGTGCCGTGAGGCGGGCGAGCAGCTCGGCGTCGCCTCGCTGCGCGACGCGACCGCCGACGGCGCGGCGGACCTCCCGGCCCCGCTCGACCGCCGGGTGCGCCACGTGCTCGCCGAGAACGTCCGCGTCGACGAGGCGGTGACAGCGCTGCGCGACGGCGACCTGGAGCGCCTGGGTGCGCTGCTCGACGCCTCCCACGCGAGCCTGCGCGACGACTACGAGGTGTCGGTCCCGGAGGTCGATCGCCTCGTCGAGCGCCTGCGCGGCGGCGGCGCGGCGGGGGCGCGCATGGTCGGCGGCGGCTTCGGCGGCGCCGTTCTCGCCCTGTACCCGCCCGACGCGGAGCCGCCGCCCGAGGCCCTCGCCGTGGCGCCGGGGCCGCCCGCCCGCCTCCTCGAGGCGGGCTGACGTGAGCGCGGCGGGCCTGCGCGCGGCGACGGACAAGATGCGCGCCGACGGCCAGCCGGCCGAGGCCGTGCGCACCTTCGAGCGCGCCTACGCGGCGCTCGAGGCCGGGGCCTCCGGGACGTTGCCCGACCGCGAGATCGAGCCCGTCCGCGACGTGCTCGAGCGCCGGAGACCTGCCGCGCCACGACCCGTCCGCGGCGCTCGACCGCGTCGCGATCGTCAAGCTCAACGGCGGGCTGGGGACGAGCATGGGGATGACCCGCGCGAAGTCGCTCGTCGAGGCCCGCGACGGGCTGTCGTTCCTCGACGTCATCGCCCGCCAGACGCTCGCCCTGCGCGCCCGCCACGGCGTCCGCCTGCCGCTCGTGCTCATGAACAGCTACCGCACGCGCGACGACAGCCTGGCCGCGCTCGCGCGCTACCCCGACCTGCCCGCGGACGTCCCGCCCGACTTCCTCCAGCACCGCGAGCCGCGCATCCGCGCCGACGACCTGGCCCCGGTCGACTGGCCCGACGACCCCGAGCTCGAATGGGCCCCGCCGGGCCACGGCGACCTGTACCCGGCGCTGCGCAGCTCGGGGATGCTCGCCGCGCTGCTGGACCGCGGCTACCGCTACGCGTTCGCCTCGAACGCCGACAACCTCGGCGCCGTGCTCGACCCCGCGCTGCTCGCGTGGTTCGCCGCCGAGGAGGTCCCGTTCGCGATGGAGGTCGTCGCGGGCACCGAGGCCGACCGCAAGGGCGGCCACATCGCGCGCCGGCGCGCCGACGGCCGCCTCGTGCTGCGCGAGACCGCCCAGGCCGACGACCCCGACTCCTTCCGCGACATCGACCGCTGGCGCCACTACAACTCGAACAACCTCTGGATCGACCTGCGCGCGCTCGCCGCGCTGCTCGACGCCGGCGACGGGACGATCGACCTCCCGCTCATCGTCAACCGCAAGCGCATCCCCGGCGGCCCCGAGGTGATCCAGCTCGAGAGCGCGATGGGCGCGGCGATCGGCGCGTTCGACGGGGCGCGGGCGGTCCAGGTCCCACGGACCCGCTTCGCCCCGGTCAAGACGACCGACGACCTCCTCGTCCTGCGCTCCGACGTCTACCGCCTGACCGGCGACGCCCGGGTGGAGCGCGCGCCGGAGCGCACGGGCGACGAGCCGTTCGTCGACCTCGACCCCGCGCACTTCGCGACGCTCGCGGCCTTCGACGCCCGCTTCCCGCACGGCCCGCCGTCGCTCGTCGCCTGCGACCGCCTCGTCGTCCGCGGCGACGTGACGTTCGGCGCGGGCGTCGTCGCGCGCGGCGCGGTCGAGGTCACGGCTCCCGAGGGGGAGGCCGTTCACATCCCGGATGGCGCGGTGCTCGGCCCGACGGGCTAGGCTCGCGCCATGCCCCCTCCGACCGTCGTCGCCAACGAGGAGCGGGCGCGGGACATCTTCCGGCGCCTGTTCGACGAGCGTGACCTGACCGACCCCAGCTGGTACTGGGCCGACGACCTCATCACGGACCTGAAGGCGCTCGAGATGACCGTCCACGGCCCGGACGGCATGGCGGACTTCTTCACCGGCATCTTCGCCGCGATGCCCGACTTCGCGATGGAGATCGAGGACGTGCTCGCCCACGAGCGCGGGGCCACGATCCGCTGGCGGGCGCGCGGGACGTTCACCGGCGCGCCGTGGCTCGGCATCCAGCCGACCGGGTCCTCGCTCGACCTCCCCGGCTGCGACGTCATGCGCTTCGACCCCGAGGGCCGGGTGACCGAGAACGTCGTCTACTACGACGGCGCGGCCTTCGCCCGCCAGATCGGGATGCTCCCCAAGCGCGACTCGCCCGCCGACCGCGCCGTCCTCGCGGCCTTCAACACGGTCACGAAGGTCCGCAAGCGCGTGCGCGAGCGCTGAGGCCGGCGAGCCACGGGGCCACGGCCCCGAGCCACGCCTCCGGGGCCGCGACGTGCGCGTGGTGGCCGCCCGTCGCGAGCACACGCAGCGTCCAGTCCGGGCGGCGCGCGGCGGCGGCGAGGGCGAAGTCGACCGGGACGTGGTGGTCGTCGCGGGCGTGGACGACGAGCACCGGCGCGCGCACGGAGCCCGCGAGCGCGGCGAACCGCGCGGGCCGGGCGGCGTAGCCGAGGAGCGTGCGCAGCGCCGTGCCGGTGCCGCGCCGCGAGCCAGGCCCGACGGCGCGCGGTGCCTGCCGGGCCTCGCGGACGAACGCGACCCGGTGGCGGGCGTAGTCGGCGACGCTCGCGGGCAGGGTGCGCCCGTTGCGGGCGGGCGGGAAGAAGCAGCCCGACAGCACGACGGCGCGGACGGCCGCCGGGGCCTCGGCGGCGATCCGCAGCGCGATCACCGCGCCCATCGAGTGCCCCACCAGGACGACGGGCGCCGCCCCGGCACCGGCCTCGATCGCGGCCCGCGCGCTCGCCAGCGCCTCCGGCCGGGCGCGGGCGAGGGCCGGGCAGCGCACCGGCCCGAAGGCCTCGAGGCCCGCGCGGACGGCGGTCCAGTCCGACGGCGTCCGCCCGAGCCCGTGCAGGCAGACGACGGCTCCGTCGGACACGGGCCGGCGCGGCGCGGCGGGTTACTCGGGCGGGTTCGGGACGACCGGCCGCGTCAGCGCCCACGTCACCATGAGCGCGCCGAAGACGAACATGCCGAGGCCGGTCCAGAGGTTGACGTTGATCCCGGCCGCCTTGTTCTTCTCCGCGGTGCTGCTGACGATCCCGACCACGACGAGGATCACGCCGTAGAGGAGGAACAGGCCGCCGATGATCCGGCGGATGTCGAAGCGGTTCGCGGCCTTCGCGGCGGTCGCGGCGTCGACCTCGGGCTCTTGTGCGTCAGTGGCCATGGCTCTCTCCCTGACCTAGATGAAGACGATGTTGAGGATCACGACGAGCCCGAGGGCGACGCCGCCGAGCAGCCACACCGACCGGTACCAGGCGTCGTCGCCCTCCTCCATGCGCTCGGGTTCGGCGTCCTTGCGCGGGAGCCCCCAGACGAGGCCGCGGAGCTCGTCCTCGGGTTTGGGCTTCGTGACGAGCGAGACGCCCACGGTGACCACGGCGTCGGCGATGAACGCGACGATGGCGCCCCAGAAGCTCGCGGCCAGCTCGGAGCCGAGGTCGATCGTCCCGGACGAGGTGAGCTGGTGCGTGACGAACGCGCCCAGGAAGCCCGCGATCAGGCCCCAGAACCCCGCCCAGGGCGTCGTCCGCCGCCAGAACATGGCGATGATGAACGTGGCGAACAGCGGCGCGTTGAAGTACGAGAACAGCAGCTGGACGTAGTTCATGATGTTCGAGTAGCCCTTGGCGATGAACGCCGTGGCCACCGAGATCACGAGCCCGCCGACCGTCGCGAGGCGGCCGACGCGCACGTAGTACTTCTCGTCGCGATCCTTGGCGACGTAGTCCTGCCAGAGGTCGTAGGTGAAGACCGTGTTGAACGACGTGACGTTCGCCGCGACGCCGGCCATGAACGCGGCGATCAGGCCCGTGACCGCCAGGCCGAGCATGCCCTCGGGGAGGTAGCGCTCGATGAGCAGCGGGATCGCGTTGTTGTACTGCAGGTCTGCGTTCGAGCCGCCGAGGCCCTTGACGCTCACGAGCGCGACGAGGCCGGGGATGATCGTCAGCGCCGGGATGAAGATCTTCGGATACGCGCCGATGAGCGGCGTGCGCCGCGCGGCCGACATGCTCTTCGCCGACAGCGCGCGCTGGACCTCCGCGAAGTTCGTCGTCCAGTACCCGAACGACAGGACGAAGCCGAGGCCGAACACGATCGCGATCCAGTTGGCGTCGATCGGGTTCGTCACGTTCCCGACGCCGAGGCCCTGCCAGGCGTGCAGGCCGCCCTCCTTCAGCGGCGTCTCCTTGATCTTGTCCTGGAGGCCGCCCCAGCCGCCCATGTCGTGCAGCGCGACGAGCGTCAGCGGCAGCAGGCTCGCCACGATGATGAAGAACTGCAGGACCTCGTTGTAGATCGCCGAGGTCAGGCCGCCGAGCGTGATGTAGACGAGCACGATCGCGGCGGCGACGACGATCGCGACCGAGATCGACCAGCCCAGCATCAGGTTGATGATCAGCGCGAGCGCGAACAGGTTGACGCCGGCGATCAGGACCGTCGCCACCGCGAACGTCGCGGCGTTCAGCGCGTGCGTGGGGTTGTTGAAGCGCAGGCGCAGGTAGTCGGGCACGCTGCGGACCTTGGCGCCGTAGTAGAAGGGCATCATCACGATGCCCAGGAAGACCATCGCCGGGACCGCGCCGATCCAGTAGAAGTGCACGGTCGCGATGCCGTACTGGGCACCGTTGGCGGCCATGCCGAGGATCTCGAGCGCGCCGAGGTTGGCGGCGACGAAGGCCAGGCCCGTGATCCACGCGGGCAGGGACCGGCCGGACAGGAAGAAGTCGACGTCGGTCTTGATGGACAGACGCGCGACGGCGCCGATCCCGAGCACCACCAGGAAGTAGATGCCGAGGATGGCGTAATCGAGGGCGCTGACGTCGAGGCTCAGCGCGCTGGCTGCGAGCACGGGCATGGCCGCCTCCTACCCGTGCGTGCGCGCCGAAACCCCCATCGTCGAGGCCGGCGCCGCCGATGGTCAGAGGGCGATCGTCGGACACGGCCCGGGGACGAATGCGTGGCCCGGTCCATGGGTCGGGTAGGGCGGCCCTCCTTGGAATCTTTCCAGCCTAGGAGGCACGCCTCATGATCCTGCGAATCGACCGGCTCCAGACCGAGCTACCGCCCCCGTCCGACCCTGATCCGGACGGCGCAAGCGTCGTCCAGGAGCTCATGGGCGGCAAGTTCGGCGAGATGTCGACGCTGATGAACTACACGTTCCAGTCGTTCAACTTCCGCAACCGTCAGGGCGCGCGGCCGTTCTACGACCTGATCGCGAACATCGCGGCGGAGGAGTACGGCCACATCGAGCTCGTCGCGGCCGCGATCAACACCATGCTGACCGGCTCGGAGCTCGAGGGCGCGCGGCCGCGCAACACCCAGCAGTTCATCGCCGGCGGGAAGTCGGCGCTGCCGCAGGACTCGATGGGCAAGCCGTGGACGGGCGACTACGTCACGGCGACCGGCGACCTCGTCGAGGACCTGACGCACAACTTCTTCCTCGAGACCGGCGCACGCAACAACAAGCTCAAGGTGTACGAGATGGTCGATCACCCCGCGGCCCGCGCGCTGACCGGCTACCTGCTCGTGCGCGGCGGCGTCCACCAGGTCGCCTACGCCCGCGCGGTCGAGAACCTCACGGGCGCCGACCTCATGAAGATGTTCCCCTCGCCGCGGATCCCGACGGACAAGATCCCCGAGTGCCGGCCGCACATCGAGCGCGGCGACCACCTGCGGATCTACCGCTTCTCGCCCGAGGACTACCAGGAGATCGCCGCGGTCTTCAACGGTCCGCACCCGGAGACGGGCGAGGACCTCGAGGTCGTCGACCACGCGCCGGAGGGTGTGCCGCCGGTCGACCTGCCGCCGGAGACCGACGTGTTCGCGCCGGACTTCGCGCCGGAGGAGATCGCCAAGATCGCCGAGAAGCTGCGCAAGGCGGCCGGTCTGCCGAAGGAGCCCACCGGTGTCGTCGCCAACAACGGCGGCAACGGCAACGGCAGGCGGGAAGAAGAAGGCCAAGGTCGCCTGACGCGCGTCCGGGCCGGCGGGTGAGAATGGGGGCATGAGCCCCCTCCTGCCGCCGCTTCACGACCCGACGGACAAGGAAGCGATCCGCTTCGGCGAGCACGCGCTGACGTACGCGCAGCTCGCCGGGGCGGCCGCCGCCGTGGCCGAGGCGGTCGGGGGCCGATCGCGCGTGGCGGTGTTCGCGGAGTCCCGGATCGAGACGTGCCGTCGCCGCCGTCGGCGCGCTGCTCGCCGGCGTGCCGTTCACCCCGGTCAACCCCAAGGCGGGCGAGCGCGAGCTCGAGCACATCGTCTCCGACAGCGCGCCCGCGCTGGTGCTGACCGCGGGCGGGGTCGACCTGCCCGGCCCGCTCGGCGACCTCGAGCGCGTCGACGTCGACAGCACCGCCCGCGGCGACGCGACGGCGCTCCCGGACGAGCCCGACGACGAGGCGCCGGCCGTCGTCGTCTACACCTCGGGCACGACCGGCCCGCCGAAGGGCGCGGTGCTGCCGCGCCGGGCGATCGCGACCAACCTCGACGCGCTGGCCGACGCGTGGGAGTGGACCGGCGAGGACGTGCTCGCCCACGCGCTGCCGCTCTTCCACGTCCACGGCCTGATCCTCGGCGTGCTGGGGCCGCTGCGCCTCGGCGGCACCGTCCACCACCTCGGGCGCTTCGACTCGGAGGCGATGGCGGCGGAGCTCGGCGGCCCCGCGACGATGATGTTCGGGGTCCCGACGATGTACCACCGCCTCGCCGCCGACGCCGAGGCCGACGCGGAGATCGCCGACGGGCTCCGCGGCGCCCGGGTGCTGATCTCCGGCTCGGCCCCGCTGCCCGCCGCCGACCACGAGCGGATCGAGAAGCTCTGCGGCCAGCGGATCGTCGAGCGCTACGGGATGAGCGAGACGCTGATGAACACCGCGGTGCGGGTCGACGGCGAGCGCCGGCCCGGGACCGTCGGGGTGCCGCTGCCCGGGGTCGACCTGCGCCTCGTCGACGACGACGGCGCGCCGATCGACGCGCGCGACGACGAGACCGTGGGGGAGATCCAGGTCCGCGGCCCGAACCTCTTCCTCGAGTACCTCAACCGCCCCGACGCGACCGCCGAGGTCCTGCGCGACGGCTGGTTCGCGACCGGCGACATGGCCACCCGGGCCGAGGACGGCTACATCCGCATCGTCGGCCGGCGCGCCACCGACCTCATCAAGAGCGGCGGCTACAAGATCGGGGCGGGCGAGATCGAGGGCGCGCTCATGGAGCACCCGGGCGTCGCGGAGGTCGCGGTGACGGGCGAGCCCGACGACGACCTCGGCGAGCGGATCGTGGCCTGGGTCGTCCCGTCCGACGGCGAGCAGCCGGGCGAGGAGGAGCTCGCCGACCACGTGGCGCGGCTGCTCACGCCGCACAAGCGTCCGCGCGTCGTGCGCTACCTGGACGAGCTGCCGCGCAACGCGATGGGCAAGGTCGTCAAGAAGGAACTTCGCGAATGAGCTCCGGCCCCGCCGCGAGCAGCGGGGCGGCCGGGGCGACGCGCCAGCGGGCGGGGAGCAGGTCGCGCCACGCCGCCGGGGCGGCGGTCGCGCTCGGGGCCTCGCCGTAGATCAGCGTCGCGCGCAGCGACAGGACGAGGGCGAGGGCCAGGCGGGACGCGCTCATGGCCGGGGTCCTATCCACGAGGGCGCGCCGGGGAACGCGATTCGTCAGTCCGCGAACGCCGGCCGCGGCTACGGCGCGTTCGGCGCCGGGTCCTCGTTGTCGCGCTCCTCCTCGGGCACGGGGCCGTCGCCGTCGTACTCGACGTCGGCGTCGACCGGCGCCGCGTCGGGCTCGAGCATCTCGGGGTCGGCGGGCGGGTTGGAGGACTGGGCCTCGCCGAGGCCGGCCTCGCCGTGGCCGACCTGGTCTGCGCCTTCGTCGAACGGGGTCATGACCCGGCGCTACCCCCGCCGCCGGGGCCGTCACACGGCTGTCCGGGCGCCGGCGCGGTCACGGATCGCACCGTGCAACCGGTTTCATCCCTGCGGCCCTTGGCACTTCCCGTCGCGCGGTGATACCTCTCCGAGCGGGGGCATGACGATCGAGGTTCACACCCGGCGACCCTTCGGCGCCCGTGAGGAGGACATCGACGGCTGGCACGTCGTGCGCGTCACCGGCGACGTCGACGGCCACACCGGCGGCATGCTGCCGACGCTCGTGATGTACGCCGTGCGCCGCGGCGCGCAGCACGTCTGCCTCGACCTCACGGCGGTCGAGCGCCTGGACCGCAGCGGCGCCGAGGCGGTGCGGCGGTGCTCCCGCGCCGCGCGCTTCGCGGGCGGCGACCTGAGCGTGCTCGAGCCCGAGGACCCCGAGCTGGCGTCGGCCCTCGAGGACGCGGCGGTCGCTACTCGGCCGCGTCGGCCGTCTCGCGCGCGCTGACGCGGCAGAAGGCCTCGACGACGGCGGGGTCGAACTGCGTGCCCGCGCAGCGGCGCAGCTCGACGAGCGCCTCGTCGTGGCCGAGACGGCGCTGGTAGGGACGGTCGGACGTCATCGCGTCGTAGGCGTCGCAGACCGAGACGATCCGCGCGCCGAGCGGGATCTCGTCGCCCGCGAGGCCGTCGGGGTAGCCGCTGCCGTCGACGCGCTCGTGGCTCGAGCGGACGAGCTTGGCCACCGGGCGCAGGGCGATCGCGGCGCCGAGGATCCGCTCGCCGATGAGCGTGTGGCGCGCGATGAAGGCCCACTCCTCGGCGTCGAGCTTGCCGGGCTTGTCGAGGATCGCGCTCGGGACCGCGACCTTGCCGATGTCGTGCAGCTCGGCCGCCTGGCGGACGTGGTGCAGCTGCTGGCCGCAGAGGCCGAGCTCCTCGGCGACGACCTCGGCGAGCCGGCCGACGTCGTGGACGTGGTCGCCCAGGTCGGGGTGGTGCTCCTCGAGCGCCTTGAGCAGGACGTCGCGGCTCTGCTCGTCGGCCGAGCGGCGCGCGGTCGCCTTCTCGGCGTACATGCGGCGGTCCGCGAGGCCGAGCGCGGTGCCCGCGTCCTCGGCCTCCTCGGGCACGAGGACGCAGCCGCTCGCGGCGCTGATCTCGAAGCCGTCGCCGAGCTCGCCGAGCGCGCGCTGGCCGCGCTCGAGCAGCGCGAGCGGGTTGCCGACGTCGATCGGGGCCAGGACGCAGAACTCGTCGCCGCCCATCCGGTAGGCGCGCGCGTCGGGGCTGACGGCGTCGCCCAGGCGCGCCCCGAGGCGGGCGAGCAGCGCGTCGCCGGCGGGGTGCCCGAAGACGTCGTTGTAGCCCTTGAAGCCGTTGAGGTCGTAGAGGACGAGGGCGCTCGGCCGCCGCTCCTCGGGGTCCAGCGTCTCGGCGAGGTCGCGCATGAGCTTGCGGCGGTTGCCCAGGCCGGTGAGCGCGTCGGTCAGCGCCTCCGTGCGCGTGTCGGCGAGCATCGTGAGGTTCGCGAAGAACGTCATGCCGAAGCGGCCGATGACCGCGAGCAGCGAGGCCCAGGCGAGCGCGACGGCGAGGAGGTTCAGCCGCGCGAAGTGGTCGGAGATCAGCAGCACGAGGCCGAGCAGCGCGAACAGGGTGGGGACGACGAGCGTGCGCCGGCCCTCGAGCAGTCGCGGGCGGACGTGCTTGGGCGGCAGCCAGGCGGCGTAGGCGAGCAGCAGCGTCGCGGCCGGCCAGCCCGCCTCGAAGATCGAGCCCGTCTGCCAGGTGCCGACGGCGTTGGCCCACAGGTAGATGCCGTCGCTGACGCCGAAGATGATGAAGCTGCCCGCCAGCGCGCCCCACGTGCGGCCGGGCTTCCAGCCGGTGAGCGCGACGCCGCCCGTCGACCATCCCGAGCAGGATGAGGTCGCCGAGCGGATAGGCGAGGTTGGTCGCGACCTCGATCGGGTCGCCGCCCGTGCTCGCGAGCACGCTCTGGAAGACGACGGCCGCCGAGAGCGCCCCGACCGCGAGGGCGGCGAGCGCGCCGTCGACCCAGAGGCTCGCGTGGAAGCGGGCGATCCGGGCGCGCAGCAGCATCGCCACGGCGACGTAGACGATCGGGTAGTAGACGATCCACAGGACGTCCGACGGCGACGGGACCGGGATCGGGTCCTGGTCCCAGAGGACGACCGTGTAGTAGACGTTGCCGAGCGCCCAGCCGACGACGCCGACGCCCATCACGAGCCACGCCGTGCGCTCGGCGCGGACGACGACCCCGCGGGCCAGGCACAGCAGGCCCGAGGCGACGAGCACGACGTTGTAGCCCCACTTCTCGAGCAGCCAGGCGAACGGCCCCGCGTCGAAGCGGACGACCGCATGGAACGCGCAGATCGCCAGCAGCACGGTCATCGCGCGTGAGCAGCAGACGCGCGCGGTGCCAGCCCGGCAGGTTCGGGACGGGATTCATCGTCCCAGTCGTCGGACGCTGCGCGGTGCGCTTGAGCGACCGCCGCGCGATGTCGGGTTCCGCGTCTGTCGCGGCCGGGTTTGAAGGAAGGCCTGCCGACGCCGTCGAATAGCCGTCCTGCCCATGAAGCGGACGGGAACGCCCACGGCCCAGGCCCCACACGAGGCCTCGGGTCACCAGACCCTTTCGGCGTACATCCGTGCGCGGTTCGACGAGTTCTCGCGCTCGCAGAAGGACGTGGCGCAGTACATCGTCGACCACCTCGACGAGGTGGCCTTCCAGACGGCGGAGGAGCTCGCGCGCCGCGCGAACACCTCGAGCTCGACGGTCGTGCGCTTCTCCCAGGCGCTCGGCTTCGAGGGCTTCCCCGAGCTGCAGACCTCGGCGCGCGAGGAGTTCCGCCGGAGCGTCGCGGCGGGGATGAAGGAGCACAACGGCAACGGCCACGGCCCCGCGAGCCCGGCGCCGCTGTTCTCGCTGGACCAGAGCGACTTCGAGACGGCGGTCGCCGCCGACCACGTCAACGTCGAGGAGACCGCGCGGCGCATCAGCCGTCGCGACGTCGAGGCCGCGATCGACGCGATCACGCAGGCCCGGCGCGTGCTCATCGCGGGCACCGACCAGATGGCGTTCTTCGCCTCGTACCTGCGCCACCTCCTGATGCTGCTCGACCTGCCCGCCGACCTCGTCGCCAGCCCGTCGCAGGAGGCGCTGAGCCGCCTCGGCCGGATCGACGCGGACACGCTCGTCATCGGCCTGTCGGCCGGCCGCCCGCACCCGCTCGTCGTGCGCGCGATGAAGCTCGCCCGCCACCGCAAGGCGCGGACGGTCGCGATCACCGACGCGACGCTGTCCGAGGTCGCCAAGCTCGCCCAGGTGCGGCTGTACTACTCCTCGAACAGCCCCGCCTACGTCCGCTCGCACACCGCGCTGTTGAGCATGATCCAGGCGCTGGCGTACGGCGTGTACAGCCGCGACGCCGAGCAGTACGCGGACCGGATCAAGGCGTTCCGGCTGAAGTAGTCGGGCCGGGCCGGCCCGGCGGTCGTGGGATCCTCCGTCCGTGCCGGTCTTCCTCTGCACCCACACCGGCGACCTCGTCGCCCTGCACCGCGACGACGACGCCTGGACCGCCGAGACCGTCCTCGAGGACGCCGGCGCGCAGTGCGTCGCCACCGACGGGACGCGCGTCCTCGTCGGGACCCGCGGGCACGCGCTGCGGCTCAGCGAGGACGGGGGCCGGACCTTCACCGCCGTCGACCTCCCCGAGCGCGACGTCTTCTCGGTCGCGATCGGCCCCGCCGACGGCGCGCTGTACGCGGGCACCGAGCCGAGCCGGCTGTTCGTCGCCCGCGACGGCCGGGCGTGGACCGAGCTCGAGGCGCTCCAGGACATCCCGTCCAAGCCGAGCTGGCGCTTTCCGCCGCGGCCGTGGACGCACCACGTCCGCTGGATCGCGCCCGACCCGCACGACGCCGGGCGGCTGCTCGTCGGCATCGAGCTCGGCGGCGTGATGCGCTCCGAGGACGGCGGGGCGAGCTTCGAGGACCATCGCCCCGGGGCCAAGCGCGACGCCCACCAGCTCGCGTGGCATCCGACGGCGCCGGACCGCGCGTACCAGGCCGCCGGCGACGGCGCGGCGCAGACCCGCGACGGCGGGGCCACGTGGGAGGGGCTCGACGCCGGGCGCGACCGCGGCTACTGCTGGGCGCTCGCGCTCGACCCCGGCGACCCCGACCGCTGGTTCGTCTCGGCCGCCAGCGGCCCCGGCGCCGCCCACGCCGGCGAGCGCGCCCGCGGGCGCCTCTACCACTGGGACGGCGACGGCTGGCGCCGGCTGGACCTGCCCGACGAGGCGATGCCCTACGCGCTCGCGACGACCGCGGCCGGCGAGCTGCTCGTCGCCACGGCGGACGGGCGCGTCCTGCACACCGGCGACCGCGGAGCGCGCTTCACCGACACCGGCGTACGGCTCGGCCCGATCCTCGCCATGGCGGCGTCCGGCTGACCGCCGGGTTGGCCGGGGCGGCACGGATCCGGCTCGTATCATGGGGCAGATGCGTGACGAGGCGACGTTCCGGACCAAGGCCGGTCTGGCCGAGATGCTCAAGGGCGGCGTGATCATGGACGTGGTCACGGCCGAGCAGGCGAAGATCGCCGAGGACGCGGGCGCGGCGGCCGTGATGGCGCTCGAGCGCGTCCCGGCCGACATCCGCCGCGACGGCGGCGTCGCCCGCATGAGCGACCCGAGCATGATCAAGGGCATCCAGGAGGCGGTGACCATCCCGGTCATGGCCAAGGCCCGCATCGGGCACTTCGCCGAGGCGCAGGTGCTCGAGTCCCTCGAGGTCGACTACATCGACGAGTCCGAGGTCCTCACGCCCGCCGACGAGGCCCACCACATCGACAAGTGGGCGTTCGGCGTCCCGTTCGTGTGCGGCGCGACGAACCTCGGCGAGGCGCTGCGGCGCATCTCCGAGGGCGCGGCGATGATCCGCTCCAAGGGCGAGGCGGGCACCGGCGACATCGTCGAGGCCGTCCGCCATCTGCGGTCGATCACCGGCCTCATCCGCCGCCTCACGACCCTCGACGAGGCCGAGCTCTTCGGCGTGGCCAAGGAGATCCAGGCCCCGCACGACCTCGTCCGCCGCGTCGCCCAGGCCGGCGCGCTGCCGGTCCCGCTGTTCTGCGCCGGCGGCATCGCGACCCCGGCCGACGCGTCGCTCGTGATGCAGCTCGGGGCGCAGGCGGTGTTCGTCGGCTCGGGCATCTTCAAGTCCGACGACCCGGCCCCGCGGGCGGCGGCGATCGTCGAGGCGACGACCCACTTCCGCGACGCGGCCCGCGTGGCGAAGGCCTCCGAGGGCCTGGGCACCGCGATGCAGAGCCTCGAGACGCGCAAGCTCGAGGAGTCGCAGCTGCTCGCCGGGCGCGGCTGGTAGCCGACCCCGCCGCGTTGACCCCGGACACCGGCGACCGGCCGCTCGTCGGCGTCCTCGCCCTGCAGGGCGGCTTCGGTGCGCACGCGCGCGTCCTGACGGAGCTCGGCGCCGACGTCCGCGAGGTCCGCACCCCGGCCGACCTCGAGGGGCTCGACGGGCTCGTCATGCCCGGCGGCGAGTCGACGACGATGACGCTCGGCATCGCCCGCGAGGGCCTGGCCGAGCCGCTGCGCGCGTTCCACGCCGCCGGCCGCCCGATCTTCGGCACGTGCGCCGGGCTGATCATGCTCGACCGCGCGCACCTCGGGCTCATGGACATCGTCGCCGAGCGCAACGCCTTCGGCCGGCAGCTGCACTCCTTCGAGGAGGACCTCGCGTTCCCGGGGATCGAGGGCGGGCCGGTGCGGGCGGTGTTCATCCGCGCGCCGTGGATCAGCGAGCACGGCCCCGGCGTCGAGGTGCTCGCCGAGGTCGACGGCCACCCCGTCGCCGCGCGCGAGGGGACGCTGTTCGTCATCGCCTTCCATCCCGAGCTCGGCGACGACCCGCGCCTGCACGAGGCGTTCCTCGCGCAGGTGCGCGCGGCCCGCGGCGCGTAGCGACCGATCCGGGCTCAGGCCGGCGGCGGGATCTCCCGCGCGACCTCGAAGTGCACGACGGTGTCGTCGCGCTCGACGAGGAAGCGCTCGTCCTCGGGGTAGTAGACGGCGATCTCGTGGTCCTCGCCGGCGAACGCCTTGACCGCGTCGATCGAGTCCCACAGCGAGTAGGTCACGAACTCGGTCAGCTCGCCCTTGTCCCGCCGCAGCATCCACGCGCCGCGGTTGCCCGGCGTCTTCCCGTAGGCGGAGAACCCGGTGTCGTCGATGTACTGCTCGTACTCGTCGCCGTCGGCCTTGGCCACGGCCCCTCTCCAGATGCGCGCGATCATGGCGCGCGATCCTATGGCGATGCGCATCGACCACGTGATCTACGCGACCGCCGACCTCGACGCCGCCGCCGCGCGGGTCGAGGCCGCGATCGGCGTCGCCGCGCGCGGCGGCGGCCGCCACGACGGCATCGGCACGCACAATCGCATCGTGCCGCTCGGCGGCGGCTACCTCGAACTGCTCGCGGTCGCGGACGCCGACGAGGCGGCGGGCTCGGCGCTCGGCGCGGCGATCCAGTCCCGGATCGCCGGCCACGGCGACGGCCTGTTCGCGTGGGCCGTCGCGGTCGAAGACGTGGGGCCGGTCGCGGAGCGGCTCGGCATCGAGGTCACGGGCATTTCGCGGTCCGGGCTGACCGCCCGGCTCACCGGCGTGGCCGAGGCGATGGCCGACCCGCTGCTGCCGTTCTTCATCGCCCGCGACCCCGGCATCGCCGACCCGTCCGGCAGCGACGCCGGCCCGGGCGGGATCACCTGGGTCGAGGTCGGCGGCGAGGCCGCGCGGCTCGCCGAGTGGCTCGGGGGCGCTGACCTGCCGGTGCGGGTCGTCGAGGACGGCGGCGGGCGGGGGGTTCGGGCGCGTGGGGGTCGGGGACCGCGAATTGCGGTGAGGGGGTGGCGCGCCCGGCGTTCCGCGCGACCGACGAGAACTCTCCGTCGAGACTCCGCTGCGCCCGCGACACCTTTCCCTCGCCGAGCCGTCCGCCGGCAACGGGACGAACGGGCGCGTCTCGGGCGGGACGCCGCTCGGTCGGGGGGACTACCGCCCCGGGTACATCCGCGTCGACGTAGTCCGAGACCATCCGCGTCGCGCCGAACTTCGGCCCGCACGTCGCGAGCGACGCGCGCACCATCTCGAGCCACCGCGCCGGCGGGCCGGAGCCGTCGCGCCCGTCGTAGAACGTGGGCACCACCTCGTCGCCGAGCAGGCGGTAGAAGTCCTGCGCGTGGCGGTGGTCCTGGGCGCCGTGGTCGTCGTCCACGTCGCCGGAGATCGCCCAGCCGTTCGTGCCGTCGTAGGCCTCCGGCCACCAGCCGTCGAGGACCGACAGCTGCAGGCCGCCGTTGACGGCGTTCTTCATCCCCGACGTGCCGGACGCCTCCAGCGGCGGGCGCGGGACGTTGACCCACACGTCGCAGCCGCGGACGAGCGTCGCGGCGAGCGCCATGTCGTAGTCGTCGAGGAAGATCACCCGGCCGGCGAACTGCGGGTGGTAGCGGTACTCGAACAGGCGCGTGACGAGGCGCTTGCCGCCGTCGTCCTTCGGGTGCGCCTTGCCGGCGACGAGCAGCTGCACCGGCCGGCCCTCGGCCCCGAGCAGCGACATCATCCGGTCGGGGTCGGCGAGCAGCAGGTCCAGGCGCTTGTACGTCGCCAGGCGCCGGGCGAAGCCGAGCGTCAGGGCGTTCTCGTCGAGGTGCTCGGCCGCCGAGTGCGCGTACTCCTTGCCCTCGCCGCGGGCGAGGCGCTCGATCACCGAGCGCTCGCGGACCATCGCGATGAGGTCGCGGCGCTGCTCGGTGCGGACGGCCCAGAGGTCGGCGTCGGAGATCTCGCGCACCGGCGTCCACGTCGCGGGGTCGTCGGCGCGGGCGGGCCAGTCCTCGCCGAGGTGGCGGTCGAGCAGCGCGCGCATCGGGCCGCCGAGCCACGTCGGGTGGTGGACGCCGTTCGTGACGCTCGTGATCGGGACGTCCTCGACCGCGCGGTCGGGCCACAGGCCGTTCCACATGCCGCGCGCGACCTCGCCGTGGCGGGCCGCGACGCCGTTGGCCGCGCGCGCCGAGCGCAGCGCGAACTGGGTGACGCCGAAGGGCTCGTGGTGGTCGCCGGGGGTCGTGCGTCCGCGGGCGATGAGCTCCCACACGTCGACGCCGAGCTCGGCCGCCTCGCCCGAGAGCAGGTCCGCGACCTGCTGGGCCGGGTACGTGTCGTTGCCGGCCGGCACCGGGGTGTGCGTGGTGAAGACCGTGCGGGCCCGGGCGGCGGCGAACGCGTCGTTGGGCTCGAGGCCGCTGCGCAGCGCCTCGCCGCGGGCGAGCTCGAGGCAGGCGAAGGCGGCGTGGCCCTCGTTGAGGTGCACGACCGCCGGGTCGACGTGCATCGCGCGCAGCACGCGCACGCCGCCGATGCCGAGGACCGCGTACTGGGCGAGCCGCAGGTCGGGCTCGCCGACGTACAGGCGCGAGGTGATGAAGCGGTCGGCCGGGGTGTTCTCGGGCCGGTTCGTGTCGAGCAGCAGCAGCGGGATGCGGCCGACCTCGACGCGCCAGACCTGCGCGACGACCTGACGGTCGCCGACCGGGACGCTCACCGTCAGCGGCAGGTCGCCCGCGGTGACGAGCGCCGCCGGGACGCGGTCGGCGTCCGTGTCGACCCAGTACTCGTGCTGCCAGCCGCCGACGTCGGTGCGCTGGCGGAAGTAGCCGTGGCGGTACATCAGCCCGATCGCCACGAGCGGGACCGCGAGGTCGGACGCCGCCTTCAGGATGTCGCCGGCGAGGACGCCGAGGCCGCCGGAGTAGACCGGCAGCGACTGGTGGACGCCGTACTCGGCGCAGAAGAACGCCGCCGGCCGGTGCGCCGTGACGGCGCCCTCGGCGTACGGGCGGGCGAGGTCGGCGGCGACGGCGGCGTGCACCTCGTGCATCCGGGCGGTGAAGTCCTCGTCGCGCGCGATGCGCTCGAGGGCCTGCGGCGGGACCTCCTGCAGGAGGCGCACGGGGTTCTGATGGGTGAGGCCCCAGCGCGCGGTGTCGATGCTCGCGAAGAGCTCCGGCCCGCCGGTCGTCCACGACCAGCGGTAGTTGTAGGCGAGCTCGGCGAGCGGCCGCAGCGCGGCGGGCAGGCGCGACGCGAGCGCCGCGGACGCGGACTCGACGTCGACCGCCCCGGCGGCGAGGGTCTCGGTGGTGACAGGGCTGAGCATGAGCGGCACAAGGTAGGGAACGAAGCGCGAGGGCGTCCGCTTCCGCGCCCTGGACGGGTCTCAGCCGACACCGAGGAAGGCGCTCAGATGACGAGGCCGTGGCGCACGGTGTTCTCGCTCACCACGTGCGGCTCGACGAACTCCAGCAGGTAGTCGGGCCCGCCCGCCTTCGTCCCGGTGCCCGACAGGCGGTTGCCGCCGAAGGGCTGGCGGCCGACCATCGCGCCGGTGATCGACCGGTTGACGTAGAGGTTGCCGACCGGCGTGCGCTCGATGACGCGCTGGACCGTGTGGGGGTTGCGGGCGAACAGGCCGCCCGTCAGGGCGAAGGCCAACTCGTCGACGCGGTCCATCGCGGCGTCGACGTCCTTGACCCGCTCGACCGCCAGCACCGGCCCGAAGATCTCCTCGCTCAGCACGGGGGAGTCGGCGGGGAGGTCGGCGGCGACGGTCGGGGCGACGAACCAGCCGCCGCCGGTCACGCCGTCGGCCCGCTCCGCGGCGATGCGACCGGTGTCGCGGGCGATCGCGCGGTAGCGCTCGACCCGCTCGCGCGCCTCCTGCTCGATCACGGGCGGGACGTCGGTGCCGAACGTGTCGGCCTGGCCGACGAGCAGCCCGTCGACCGCGCCCGCGACGCGCTCGAGCAGCGCGTCGGCCGTCGCCTCGTGGACGAGCACGCGCGACGCCGCCGAGCACTTCTGCCCGGCGTAGACGAACGCGGACTGGACGATCGCGGGGACGGCGTCGTCGAGGTCGGCGTCGCTGTCGACGATCACGCAGTTCTTGCCGCCCATCTCGGCCACGACGCGCTTGAGGTGCCGGCCGCCGGGCGGGACCTCGGCGGCGGCGCGCATGATCTCGAGGCCGACCGGCCCGCTGCCGGTGAACGCGATCGTCGCGACGTCGCGGTGGCGGACGAGCGCGGCGCCCGCCTCGCCCTCGCCCGGGACGAGCGCGATCGCGCCGGCCGGCACGCCGCCCTCGCGCAGCGCGCGCACGACCATGTACCCGCAGCCCGGCGACTGCTCGGCGGGCTTGAGGACGACGGTGTTGCCGGTCGCCAGGCCCGCCGCGGTCATGCCCATGGGGATCGCGATCGGGAAGTTCCACGGCGCGATCACGCCGACGACCCCGCGGGGCCGGTAGCGCATCTCGTTGCGCTCGCCCGGGACCTGGAAGAGCTCCTTGCCCCGCTCGAGCGCGACGGCCCCGCGGGCGTAGAACTCGAGGAAGTCGATCGCCTCGCAGACGTCGGCGTCCGCCTCGGCCCACGGCTTCGCGCACTCGCGGACCTCGAGCGCGGAGAGCATCGCCCGGTTCTCCCGCAGCCACCGCGCCGCCCGCACGAGCGCCTCGGCGCGGCGCTCGGCCGGGGTCCGCGACCACGCCGGGAACGCCTCGCGCGCGGCGCGGACGGCGGCGTCGACGTCGGCCTCGTCCGCGATCGGGGCGTACGCGACGACGCGGTCCGGGTCGCCGGGGTCGGTCGAGACGAGCGCGTCGCCCTCGCGGCGGTCGTCGCCGATCCACAGCGGCACGCGCAGCGGGAGCTGCGGCGCGAGCTCCTTCATCCCGGCGGCCAGCGTCTCGCGCGCGGCGGCGCGGCGCAGCTCGAGGACCGGCTCGTTGCGGAACGGCGCGAGCGGCGTCACGGCGCGGCCAGCAGCTCCTCGATCGGCCGGCCGCTCGCCTGCTCGGCGAGGAACGACTCGTTGGACGTGTTCTCGAGCAGCCGGCGCACGAGATAGGCCATCCCGGCGACGAGGTCGCCGACCGGGCAGTACGTCCGCACGCGCAGGCCGCGGGCGGCGAGCGCGTGCTGCAGGTCGTCGCCGAGGCCGCGCAGGACCTGGAACTCGACGTCGCCGTCGGGCGCCCCCGTCGAGCGGTTGGCGGCGACCGCGTGGGCGACCGAGCGCAGGTTGTGCGACGCGATCGCCGGCCGGATCGCGCCGCGCGCGTCGATGAGCCGGCGGGTCAGGGCCTCGAAGTTGCGGTCGGACTCGGCCTTGACCTCGAACACCGGCGACTCCCAGCCGTGCTGGCGCGCCTCGACGACCTCGTGGTCCCAGTAGGCGCCCTTCACGAGCCGGACGACGAGCGGCTGCGCGCGCCCGGCCGACGAGGCCCAGGCGACGACCCGCTCGCAGAGGTCGGGCGAGTCGCGCAGGTAGGCCTGGAGCACGAGCCCGGCCGAGGGGCCGTCGCGGAACTCGTCCTCGGAGAGCAGCTCGAGCACGAGGTCGGTGACCGCCTCGCGCGAGTCGAAGGACTCCATGTCGATGTGCAGGTGCGCGCCCACCTCGCGGGCATGGCGGAGCAGGTCGCGCAGGCGCGGGGCCGCGTCGCGCTTGCCGCGCTCGGGCGCGTCCGGGCGCAGCAGCGGCGTGAGCGCCGAGACCTTCACCGACAGGTTCTCGCGCGGGATCGAGCCGAACGAGTCGGCCTCGAGCCGCGGCCGCGCGGGCAGGCGGCGGTAGACCTCGTGCAGGCCGTCGAGCGCCTCGTGGCAGCGCGCGGCGTAGCGGTCGGCCTCGGCGGCGGTGACCGTCGCCTCGCCGAGGAGGTCGACCGAGGTCCCGACCCCGTCCTTCCACAGGCCCTCGAGCACGCCGGTCGCGTCGCGCGGCGTCGCGCCGACGATGAAGCGGTGGGCCATGTGCTTGACCCCGGCGGCGGAGGCGGCGCCGAGCGCCTGGCGGCCGGCGCGGCTCGACCCCATCCGCATCGCGACCTGCAGCGACGGCGGGCGGTCGTCGACCTCGTCGAGGAAGCCGGTGAGGTGGCGGGCGAGGTCGTCGAGGTCGCGGCACGCGGGCACGACGTCGACGAAGCGGAACAGCGCGGCGCGCAGCTCCGCGTCCTGGGAGGCGAGGTCCATCGCCCGGTCGTCGATCAGCTTCATCGGACTGCGCGCGCCGGCCGGCAACGCCGCCGCGAGGTCGCGGCCGATCGCGAGGACGGCGGGCTCGGACGGGGCGTCGACCACGCCGCGACGATACCGCCCGAAGCGCGATACTCGATCGATGCGGATCGCGGTCGCCGCCGACGAGCGAACGGGCGTCGCGGACGCCGTCGTCGCGGAGCTGCGCCGGCGCGGCCACGAGCCGCTCCCGCACGGCGCGCTGGCCGACGGCGACCGCGACGACTGGGCCTGGTGCGCCGAGGCCGCGGCCCGCGACGTCGTCGAGGGCCGCGCCGAGCAGGCCGTCGTGTGCTGCTGGACCGGGACGGGCGCGTCGATCGCCGCGAACAAGGTCGCGGGCGTCCGCGCGGCGCTGTGCGGCGACGCCCAGACGGCCGCCGGCGCACGCGAGTGGAACGACGCGAACGTCCTCGCGCTCAGCCTGCGCGCGACCTCCGAGGCGCAGCTCGGCGAGATCCTCGACGCGTGGTTCGCCACCGCCCCGAGCACCGCGCCCGACGACACGGCGAACATCGCCCACCTCGGCGCCATCGAGTCCGGCGACGCGTGACCGTCCTGATCGACGGCCGCGCGGCCGTCCGGCCCGAGCTCGGCGGGGTCGAGCGGTGGGCGCGCGAGCTGTGCGCGCGGCTGCCGGCGCTGCGGCCGGAGCGCTACGCCGTCGCGCGCCCGCCCGCGGCGCTCGCCCACCGCGCCGGGCACGCGTGGGAGCAGGGCGTACTGCCGCTGCGCGCCCGCCGCGCCGAGCTGCTGCTCGGCCCCGCGAACCTCGCGCCGGTCGTCTTCCCGCGCAACGTCGTCGTCGTCCACGACGCGGCGGTGCTGCGCGAGCCGGCGTGGTACTCGCCGCTCTACGCGCACTGGCACGGCGCGCTGCTGCCGGCGGTCGCGCGCGGGGCGCGGCGCGTGATCACGGTCTCGGCGTTCTCGGCCCGCGAGCTGCGCGACCTCGTCGGCGTCGAGGCCGCGGTCGTGCCCGGCGGGGTCGACCACGACCGCTTCACGCCCGACGCCGACCCCGCGCCCGCCCGCGCCGCGCTCGGCCTCGAGCGCCCGTACGTCCTCACGGTCGCGGGCCGGATCGCGCGCAAGAACCTCGCCGCTCTGGACCGGGCCGCGCAACAGCTCGCCGCCCGGGGGATCGACCTCGTCGCGGCCGGCGGCGAGCGGCCGCAGTTCCGGGGCCCGGGCCGGCCGGCCCGCGCGCCCTCGGCCCGGTGCCCGACGCCCACCTGCCCGGCCTCTACGCGGGCGCCGCGGCCTTCGTCCTGCCCTCCCTGTACGAGGGCTTCGGCCTGCCGTGCGTCGAGGCGATGGCGTGCGGGACGCCGGTCGTCGCCGCCGACGCCGCCGCGCTGCCCGAGGTCTGCGGCGATGCGGCGCTCCTCGCCGACCCGCACGACCCCGCCGCGGTCGCCGCCGCGATCGAGCGCGCCCTCGAGCCCGCCACCGCGGCGCGGCTGCGGGCCGCCGGCCTCGAGCGGGCGCGGGCCTTCTCGTGGGACCGCACCGCCCGGGGCGTCGACGCCGTCGTCGAGGACACGCTTAGGCTGGGGTGATGGTCACCGCCCACGCCGACCACGTCGGCAGCCTCCTGCGCCCGCCCGAGCTCCTCGACGCCCGCCGCGCGTCCGCCGCCGGCGAGATCGACCCCCGCTCCTTCAAGGCGATCGAGGACCGCGCCGTCCTCGACGTCCTGCGCCTCCAGGAGGACGCGGGCTTCGAGGTCGTCACCGACGGCGAGTTCCGCCGCGAGTCCTTCCAGTCCGAGCTCGTCGCCGCCGTCGACGGCTTCGAGGGCGTCACGATCGACGCGTGGCTGTGGGGCGCGTGGCACTCCGACGAGCTCGGCGACAAGACCGTCGAGCGCCCGCCCGACATGGCCGTGGTCGACAAGCTCCACCGGCGCCGCTCGCTCGCGGCCGAGGAGTTCACGTTCCTGCGCGCGCACACCGACCGCGTCGCCAAGATCACGCTCCCGAGCCCGACCCTCTTCGGCAACCTCTGGAGCCCCGAGCGCTCGACCGGCGCCTACCCGACGTTCGACGCGTTCATGGAGGACGTCGTCGCGATCCTCGTCGACGAGGTCCGCGAGCTCGCCCGCCTCGGCGCGACGTACCTCCAGATCGACGCGCCGCACTACCCGCTCCTCATCGACCCGACGTGGCGCGCGTTCTACGAGGCCCGCGGCTGGCCGGCCGAGCGCTGGCTGTCGTACGGCGTCGAGCTCGACAACGCGGTGATCGACGCCGCGCCGGGCGTGACCTTCGGCTTCCACCTGTGCCGCGGCAACCAGGACTCGCGCTGGCTCGTCGCGGGCGGCTACGAGGCGATCGCGGGGTCGATCTTCGGGGCCGTGCACGCCGAGCGGCTGCTGCTCGAGTACGACGACGAGCGCTCGGGCGGCTTCGACCCGCTCGCGCTCGTCCCCGACGACAAGCAGGTGATCCTCGGCCTCGTGACGACGAAGGGCCCGCGGCCCGAGACCGAGGACGAGCTCGAGGCGCGCGTGCGCGAGGCGGCGGCCGTCGTCGAGCTCGAGCGCCTGGGCGTCGGGACGCAGTGCGGCTTCGCGACCTCCGTGCTGGGCAACGCGCTCACCGTCGAGGACGAGGCGCGCAAGCTGCGGACCATCGCGAGCACGGCCCGCCGCATCTGGGGGTAGCGCAGGGCGTTCCCCCGCGGCCGGGCGGCCGGAGCGGCCGCCCGCCGCCGCGCGGTCAGTCGACCGGCGCGCCGATCGCCGCGAGCCCGGCCTCGGCGACCTGCTGGTCCTGTTCGTAGTGCCCGCCGCTCACGCCGATCGCGCCGACGAGCTGGCCGTCGAGGTTGATCGGGTAACCGCCGCCGAAGATCACGAGGCGCTCGATGCCCTCGGGCGCGCCGTCGGCGAGCGGCGGGTCGTCCTTGATGAAGTCGTGCCAGCCGTGGGTCGGCATGCCGAAGCCGACCGCGGTGTACGCCTTGTCCTGGGCGATCTGGATGCTGAGCAGCGGCGCGCCGTCCATGCGGCTGAAGGCCTTCAGGACGCCGCTGTCATCGACGATCGCGATGTCCATCGGGACGTCGATCTCGGCGGCCTTCGCCTCCGCCGCCTCGATCGCGCGGCGCGCGGCCTCGGTGCTGATGCTCGCCTTGGGGAACGTGCTGGCCATCGGGTCTCCTCTGTCGCGGTGGGAACCGGTCCGCGAGGCTACTCCCGCGTGCGCGAGCGCACGCACGACGGGTCCGCACGGCACTAGGGTCGGCCCGAGGCGACGTCGTGGTCGATCTGCACTGCCACTACCCGATGCACCTGCTCGCGCGGGCCCCGCGCGACATCGTGCGGGGGATGGCGCGCGTGCGCGGCCGGCCGCGGTGGCTCGAGCGCCTGCGCGCGTTCGTGCTGCTGCTCGCCGCGCGGGTCCTGAACTTCCGGGCGTGGAACGGCGGCTGGCGCGTGAGCCTCGACGGCCTCGAGCGCGGCGGCGTCGAGGTCGCGTTCTCGGTCCTCTACGACCCGTTCGCCGAGCTCGACCTCGACGAGCGCTACGCCGCGGCGCCCGAGCACGGCTACTTCGCCGGCCTCGAGGCGCAGCTCGACCGCGTCGAGGCCGACCTGCGCGAGATCGACCCCGACGGCGCGCGGCACGTGCTCGTCCGGACCGCCGCCGACCTCGACGGCGCGCTGGCGACGGGCCGCGTCGGGTTCGTGCACTGCGTCGAGGGCGGCTTCCACCTCGGCGCCGAGCCGGACGAGGTCGCCGCGAACGTCCGCGCGCTCGCCGCCCGCGGCGTCCGCTACATCACGCTCGCGCACCTCTTCTACCGCCGGGTGGCGACGAACGCGCCCGCGATCCCGTTCCTGCCCGACCGCCTGTACGCCGCCGTGTTCCCCCAGCCGGAGAGCGGCCTGACGGACCTCGGCGTGGCGGCCGTGGAGGCGATGTACGAGTGCGGCGTCCTCGTCGACATCAGCCACATGACCCAGGCCGCGATCGACCAGACCTTCGCGATCCACGAGCGCCTGGACCGCGCGCGCGGCGCCGACCCCGCCGCGCACCCGGTCATCGCCTCGCACGGCGCGTTCCGCCTCGCCGACCACGGCCAGAGCTACAACCTGACGGCCGACACCGTGGGCCGGATCGCCGCGCGCGGGGGCGTCGTCGGGGTCATCCTCGCCCAGCACCAGCTCAACGACGGGATCCGCCGCACCCGGACGAAGACGCTCGACGAGTCGGTCGCGGTGATCCGCCGTCACGTCGACGCGATCGCCGCGGCCTCCTCGCTCGACCACGTCGCGATCGGCAGCGACCTCGACGGCTTCATCAAGCCGACGTCGGGCGGCGTCGAGGACGCGGCCGACCTCGCGGCGCTGCGCGACGCGCTGCGCCGCGAGTACGGCGCCGACGCCGAGAAGCTCCTCGGCGCGAACGCGATCCGGGTGCTGCGCGCGGTCCTGCCGGCGGGGGAGCCGGAGGTCGCGGCCTCCTAGCCCCGGATGACCCCGAGGACCTCGTCGCGACGGCGCTCCATGTCCTCCTCGGACACGAGCGACTCGAGCGTCAGGCGCAGCAGCGGCTCGGTGTTCGACAGGCGCACGTTGAAGTGCCAGTCGTCGTAGTCGACCGAGGTCCCGTCGAGGTGCGAGATCTTGCCGTCGGAGAACCGCTCCTCGAGCTCGCGCATCCTGGCCTCGCCGTCGGAGACCTCGGAGTTGATCTCGCCCGAGATGAAGTACTTGGAGCGCAGCGGCTCGAGCAGCTCGCTCATCTTCTTGCCCTCGACCGAGAGCTTCTCGAGGATCAGCAGCGCGGGGATCGTGCCGGAGTCGGCGTTGTAGAAGTCGTGGAAGTAGTAGTGGCCGGAGACCTCGCCGCCGAAGATCGCGCCCTCGTCGCGCATCCGGGTCTTGAAGAACGCGTGGCCGACGCGGTTGGCATGGGCCGTGCCGCCGGCCTCCGCGACGATGTCCGGCACCGCGCGCGAGGCGCGCACGTCGTAGAGGATCGCCGACCCCGGCTTCTTCGCCAGCAGGTGCTCGGCGAGGATCGCGGTGAGGAAGTCGCCGTCGACGAAGCGGCCGGTGTCGTCGACGAAGAAGCAGCGGTCGGCGTCGCCGTCCCACGCGATCCCGAGGTCGGCGCCCTCCGAGCGGACCCGGTCGACGATCAGGCGGCGGTTCTCCTCGAGCATCGGGTTCGGCTCGTGGTCGGGGAACTCGCCGTCGGGCTCGAAGTAGAGCTTCACGAGGTCGAGCGGGAGCTGGTCGAGCAGCGGGCCGACCATCGGGCCGCCCATGCCGTTGCCGCCGTCGACGACGACCTTCATCGGCTTCACGTTCGCGGGGTCGATGAACGTCATCGCCCCCTCGTGGAACTCGGGGTAGATGTCGACGTCCTCGCTCGAGCCGCCGCCGGGGGCGTCGCCCAGGCCGGCGTCGATCAGCGCGCGCATGTCCTGGATGCCGGAGTCGCCGGACAGCGCGATCGCGCCCTCGCGCACGAGCTTCGCGCCCGTGTACGCCTTCGGGTTGTGCGACGCGGTGCACATCAGCCCGCCGTCGAGGCCGCGTGAGCCGACGAGGAAATAGAGCATCTCGGTCCCGACCTGCCCGGCGTCGAGGACGTGCGCGCCCTCGGACATCATGCCCCGCTTGTAGCGCTCGGACAGGTCGGGGGCGGTGAGGCGCATGTCGCGCCCGAGGCCGACCCGCAGGTCGGCCGCGCCCTTGCCCGAGAGGTCCGCGAGCACGCGGATGAACGCGCGCCCGAGCTGCTCGGCGGTGTCGGCGTCGATGTCCTGGCCGTAGAGGCCGCGGACGTCGTAGGCCTTGAAGATCTGCTCAGGGGCGTTCGCCATGCGGGCGATCCTAGGGACGCGCGCACTACCATGCATCCTCATGGCCGGTCACTCGAAATGGGCGGGGATCAAGCACAAGAAGGCGATCGTCGACGCCCGCCGCGGCAAGCTGTTCACGAAGCTCGCGCGCGCGATCACCGTCGCGGCCAAGGAGGGCGGGGGTGACCCCGAGGGCAATCCCGCGCTCGGCCTGGCGATCCAGAAGGCCAAGGACGCCTCGATGCCGAAGGACAACATCGAGCGCGCGATCGCGAAGGGCACCGGCGAGGGCGCCGACGCGGACGCGCTCGAGACCGTCCTCTACGAGGGCTACGGGCCCGGCGGCGTCGCGCTCCTCGTCGAGGCGCTGACCGACAACCGCAACCGGACCGGCTCCGAGGTCCGCCACATGTTCTCCAAGCACGGCGGCAACCTCGGCGAGCCCGGCTCGGTCGCCTACCTCTTCGACAAGCGCGGGCTGGTCGTCGTCGACGGCAACCGCTACTCCGAGGACGACCTGCTGCCGGCCATCGAGGCCGGTGCGCTCGACGTCTCGGTCGACGACGACGTCTTCGAGGTCCTCACGGAGCCGGGCGACCTGCCCGCCGTCCGCGCGGCGCTCGAGGAGGGCGGCATCGAGCTCGAGAGCGCCGAGGTCGTCCAGTACCCCAAGACGCGCGTGCCGGTCGACGAGGAGATCGCCGGGCGGCTCATGCGCCTCATCGACGCCCTCGAGGACAACGACGACGTCGGCGAGGTGCACGGCAACTTCGACGTCGACGCGGCCGTCCTCGAACGCGTCGCGGGCTGAGCCGCGGGCCTGCGGCCGCGGCTCCTCGCGGCCGACCGTCCGCCGGTCGTCGCGCGGCCGGGCGGTGGCCTCGGGCGGCTGACCGGCGCCGTTGTCCGATCTGTCACCCGGATGACGGCCCACGCTGAAGCGGGACGCTAGCCTGAGGCCGATCATGGGCGGGAGGTCCCCCTCGATGCTGCGCGACGGCGGCCCGTTCCGGCTGCTCTTCGCCGGCCAGGCGTTGTCCGTCGTCGGCGACCGGATCACCCCGGTGGCGATCGCGTTCGCCGTCCTCGCGATCGGCGACGCCACGGACCTCGGGCTCGTGCTCGCCGCCTCCGGCGTGCCGTTCGCGCTCTTCGCGATCGCCGGCGGGGTCGTGTCCGACCGCGTCGGGCGGCGCAACGTGATGATCGCGTCCGACGTCGTGCGGACGGCGTCGCAGGCGCTGACCGCCGTGCTGCTGCTGACCGGCAGCGCCGAGGTCTGGATGCTCGTCGTGCTGGCGGCCGTGTACGGGACCGCCGCCGCGGTCTTCATGCCCGCGCTCATCGGCCTGATCCCGCAGACGGTCCCGCCCGACCGGCTGCAGGAGGCCAACGCGCTGCTCGGCTTCACCCGCAGCATCGCGACCGTCGGCGGCCCGGCCGTGGCCGGCATCGTGATCGCACTGAGCGGCCCGGGCGAGGCGATCGCCCTCGACGCCGCGACGTTCGCCGTGAGCGCGGCGTGCCTGGCCGCGCTGCGGCTCCGCCCGCGGGCCGCGGACGCGCCCGAGACCGCGGCCGACGAGGGCGCGCTTCGGCCGGCGGCTGCGGGCCGGGTGGGCCGAGGTCCGCTCCCGCCCGTGGCTGGCCTCCGGGCTCGGCGCGATCGCCGCGTACCACGTGTTCGTCCTGCCCGCCGTCTACATCCTCGGCCCCGCGCTCGCCGTCCGCGAGCTCGACGGCGCCTCGAGCTGGGCCGTGATCGTCGCCTGCTTCGGGGTCGGGACCGTCGTCGGCAACGTCCTCGCGATGCGGATCCCGATCGGCCGGCCGGTGCTCGTCGCCGCGCTCGCCCTCCTCGTCGGGGGCACGCAGGCGGTGATCATCACGAGCGGTCTCGGCACGGCCGGGATCGCGGCGCTCGAGGTGCCCGCCGGGGTCGCCGTATCGCTGTTCTTCACGCTGTGGGACACGAGCATCCAGGAGCAGGTGGCCCCGGCGGCGGTCTCGCGCGTGAGCTCCTACGACTTCGCCGCGTCCCTCGGGCTCATGCCGCTCGGCATGGCCGTCGCGGGGCCGCTCGCCGACGGCGTCGGCCTGCAGACGACGCTCGTCTTGATGAGCGGCGCGGGCATGCTCGCCGCGCTCGCCTGGCTCGCGGTGCCCGACGTCCGGCGCATCCGCCGCGGCGGCCCCGGCGACCCGCCCGTCGTCGCCGCCCCGGTCGAGCCGGCGCCGGTCGCGACGGGCCGCTTCGAGGCCGAGGCGGGCGCGCTCGTCCGGGATACCGACGGCCTGCGCTTCGAGCGCGACCCGGCCCCGGTCGAAGAGCGCTAGGCGGGGCGACCCGGCGGACTCACGCGTTCGACCTTCGCCGCCACTATGGCGGCAAACGTCGAACGCGTGGCCTGGGACGGCGCCGGCGCCTCTCAGCGCCGCCGAGCGGAACGCCCCGGCGCCCCGACACGGCGCGCCGGAGCACCCGTCCTTCACCGGCGAAGCCCGGGGCGATCGGGGTGTAGCGTAGGTCGCCGTCCAGCCGCCACCGACCGGAGGCTCGCCATGGCGTCCACCCGCCGTCGCCGCATGCCCGCCGCCCAGCGGCGCGAGGTGATCCTCGCCGCCGCGGAGGCGACCTTCGCCGAGAGCGGCTACCACGGCGCGTCGCTGGACGAGGTGGCCCACGCCGCCGGGGTCTCGAAGGCGCTCATCTACGAGCACTTCGAGTCCAAGCGCGTCCTGCACGCCTCGCTGCTCGAGGCCCACGCGGCCGAGATCTTCCGCCGCCTCGCGGCCGCCGCCGACAGCGGCGGGAGCGGGGAGGAGCGGCTGCGGACCGGCATCGACGCCTTCCTCGGGTTCGTCGAGGCCCACCGCGAGGCGTGGCGGGCGCTCTTCCGCGACGCGGCCGACCCCGAGGTCGGCGCGCTCGTCACGGGGCTGCAGGCCCAGGCGACCGCGGTCATCGCGCGACTGCTCGCGGCCGACCCCGACGCGCCCGCGCACCTCGCCCCGGGCACGACCGATCACGACGTCCGCGTCGAGATCCATGCGCAGCTCCTCTCGGGCGCGGTGCAGTCGCTGGCCACCTGGTGGCACGACCACCAGGACATCCCGCGCGCGACGCTCGTCGACCGGGCCATGGAGTTCGTCTGGCACGGCGCGGCGCCGGGGGAGGCCGCGCCGGTTGCCGGCGGTGCGCCGTCCGCGTCGGCCCGCCCTGCACCCGCGAGCGGCGCCGCCGTCGGCCTCGGCGCCCCCGCGTTCGGCGCCTCCGCGCGCTGACGCGCGGGAAGGCATCCGGGCCGGCGCGCAGAATGCGTGCCGGATGGTGGTCCTCGGCATCGATCCCGGCCTCGCCAACACCGGCTTCGGCGTGGTCGCCCGACGCTCGGGCCGGCTCGCCGCGCTCGACGGCGGCGTCATCACGACCCGCGCCGGCGTCGCGCCCGAGCGGCGCCTCGCCGTCCTGCACCAGCGCGTGCACGACCTGCTCGCCACCCACGAGCCCGACGCCGTCGCGCTCGAGGCCCTCTACTTCGGCCAGAACGTCTCGACCGCGTTCGCGGTCGGGCAGGCCCGGGGTGCCGTGCTCGTCGCGGCGGGCGAGCGCGGGATCCCGTGCACGGACTACACGCCCCAGCAGGTCAAGGGCGCGGTGTGCGGCAGCGGGCGCGCCCCGAAGGAGCAGGTCCAGCGCATGGTCCAGACGCTCCTGCGCCTGCCCGAGCCGCCGCGGCCCGACCACGCGGCCGACGCGCTCGCCGTGGCCATCTGCCACGCCAACCACGGCCCGCTGACCCGCGCGGTCGACCTGCAGGCGGCCGCCCGGTGATCGCGCTCGTGGCCGGCGAGGTGGCCGTCCGCCGGCCGGACCACGTCGTCCTCGAGACCGCGGGCGGGGTCGGCTACCGCCTGTCGGTGTCGGGCGAGACGCTCCGGCACGTCCCGGCCGTCGGGCGCACGGTGTCGCTGCACGCCCACCTCGTCGTCCGCGACGACGCGCTGCAGCTCTACGGCTTCGCCTCCGAGGAGGAGCGCGACCTCTTCCTCATGCTGCTCGGCGTGCAGTCCGTCGGGCCGAAGGTCGCGCTCGCGGTCCTCGGCGGCGGCACCCCGCGGGACCTCGTGCGCGCGCTCGCCGCCGGCGACGTCGCGCGCCTGCAGGCCGTGCCGGGGATCGGCAAGCGCACGGCCGAGCGCATCGTGGTCGAGCTGCGCGAGAAGGTCGGGGTCGTGCCCGAGGCGTCCGACGCGCCGATCACGGTGACGCGCGGGGGCGGCGACGAGGACCCGCGCCGGCTCGCGCGCGAGGGCCTGCTCGAGCTCGGCTACGCGCCGGCCGAGGCGCAGGCGCTGCTCGACGCCGCCGACGGCGCGACCGCCGAGGAGCTCATCGCGAGCGCCCTCAAGGCGGCCCGCGGATGACCGAGCCGCCCCGGATCCACACGCCCGGCGTCCTCGACGGCGAGGACGATCTCGACCGCTCGCTGCGGCCCCGGTCGCTGGACGAGTTCGTCGGCCAGGACGGCATCCGCGAGCAGCTCACGGTCTCCGTCCAGGCCGCCGTCGCCCGCGGTGAGGCGCTCGACCACGTGCTGCTGTCCGGCCCGCCGGGCCTGGGGAAGACCTCGCTCGCGCAGATCGTCGCCGAGGAGATGGGCGTGCGCTTCGTCCAGACCGCCGGCCCGGCGCTCGAGCGCAAGGGCGACGTCGCCGCGCTGCTCACCGCGCTCGAGCCCAACAGCGTCTTCTTCGTGGACGAGATCCACCGCCTGAACCGCGCGCTCGAGGAGACCTTCTATCCGGCGATGGAGGACCTGAGCCTGCCGATCACGATCGGCCAGGGGGCCGGGGCCAAGGTCGTCACGCTCGACCTCCCGCCGTTCACGCTCGTCGGGGCCACGACGCGCGCCGGCCTGCTGACGACCCCGCTGCGCGACCGCTTCGGCATCCAGCACCGCCTCGAGGCCTACGCCGCCGACGACCTCGCGCGGATCGTCCGGCGCTCCGCCGGGATCCTCGGGATCGCGCTCGACGAGCGCGGCGCGTGGGCGATCGCGTCGCGCAGCCGCGGGACCCCGCGCGTGGCCAACCGCCTGCTCAAGCGCGTGCGCGACTGGGCCGAGGTCCGCGGCTCCGGGGTCGTCGACGACGCGGCCGCCGACGCCGCGCTGACGCTCCTCGAGGTCGACCACCTCGGCCTCGACCGCCTCGATCGCGACATCCTCAACGCCGTCTGCGCGACGTTCGCCGGGGGACCGGTCGGGCTGTCGACCCTCGCGATCGCTGTCGGCGAGGAGGCGGACACGATCGAGGACGTCTACGAGCCCTACCTCCTGCAGTGCGGGCTGCTGCAGCGGACCCCGCGCGGGCGCGCGGCCACCGCCCGCGCGTACGCGCACCTGGGAATGGACGCCCCGCGCGAGGCGGCCCCGCTGTTCTGAGACGGTGCGGGTTCGCCGCTCCGGCGCCTGCGCGCTTTCGCCGGTGTGGGGGCGGGCTCTTGCACGAAGCGTCCAGGTGACCCCCACCGGAGCGAGCACCGCGTACCCTGTGATGAGCGCATGGCCCACCTCTTCATCTGCCCGAACTGCGGGACGCGCACCAACGAATCGGAACGGACGCGGGGGTTCACCCGCGAATCGCCCGCCTGTCGCAAGTGCGGTTTCCCCTTCCTCTTCGAACTCCTCGACGACTACTACCCGGCCCCGGACGCGGCGTTCTTCGTCTGCGATGCGCAGGGCCGGGTCATCCGCTGCGGCCGCGGCTCCTTCGAGCTCACCGGCCTCGACGACGAGCGGGTCATCGGCCGTCCGGTGCGTGAGGTCCTCGGCCTGCGCTGGTCCAACGGCGATGACCCGGTGAACACCGTGCTCGAGTGGGGCGTCCGTGCCCTGAACAAGCCCGTGGAGGTCAACGCGGAGGGCGACCTGCCGGCTCGCGCCACCGCCGACCTCTTTCCCGCCTACGACGATGACGGCGGGCTGCTTCTTGTGTTAACGCCGGCGAAATAGCTGCCGATCTACTTGCCATGACCGACCGTCGCCGCAACCTGTTCGTCCTGTTGCTCGTCGCGGGCCTGCTGGCGGCCTCGCTCTTCGTCGTCGCGACGAAGGAGACCCGCCTCGGCCTCGACCTGAAGGGCGGCGTCTCGCTGATCTACCAGGCCAAGCCGACGAAGCAGTCGACGGTCAACAGCGACGCCATCGACCGCACGCTCGACATCATGCGCGAGCGCGTCGACCAGCTGGGTGTCGCCGAGCCCGAGATCCAGCGCTCGGGCGCCGACCAGATCGACGTCTCGCTCCCGGACGTCAAGAACGCCGACGAGGCCGCCAACCAGGTCGGCACGACGGCGCAGATGTACTTCTACGACTGGGAGACGAACGTCCTCGACGCCAACTGCAAGACGGCGCCGTCCGACCAGAACGTGACGGGCGGCTCGTCGGCGGGGACCGGCATCGGGGCGACGGACTACTTCACGGCGGTCACGCGTGCGAGCAAGTGCCCGCAGCGCTCGTTCCCGAACCAGACGACGAACGGGCTCTTCTACCAGGTCGACACGAAGACCAAGAAGGTCCTCGCGGGCCCGGACGAGACGCGCAAGGACCTCCAGCAGGAGCTCGAGAACAAGGGCATCAAGCCCTCGAGCACGCAGAAGACCGTCGAGGTCAAGCCGGGCACGATCGTCGTCCGCGCGCAGTCGCCGGACGACAAGACGAAGAGCAGCGTCTACTACGTCATGCAGGACCGTCCGGCGCTCAGCGGCACGGACATCAAGAACCCCGAGCAGAACTTCGACAACGGCGCCGGCGGCAGCGGCCAGCCGATCGTCACCTTCGACTTCACGGACAAGGGCCGCTCGCAGTGGCAGAAGACCACGCGCGCGATCGCCCAGCGCGGCAGCCAGTCCTTCATCCCGGGCAACGACCCGGCGACCGCGTTCCAGCACTTCGCGATCGTGCTCGACAACGAGCTGATCTCGGTCCCGTTCATCGACTTCCAGCAGAACCCGGACGGCATCGACGCGCGCAACGGCTCGCAGATCGAGGGCGGCTTCACGATCAACTCCGCCCAGCGCCTCGCGAACCTCCTGAAGACCGGCGCCCTGCCGATCAAGCTGCAGCTGATCTCCTCGTCGCAGGTCTCGGCGACGCTCGGCAAGCAGGCGCTGGACCAGGGCCTCATCGCCGGCATCGCGGGCTTCGTGATCGTGGCGGTCTTCCTGCTCGCCTTCTACCGGATCCTCGGCGTGATCGCGGTCGGCGCGCTGCTCGTCTACGCCATCTACTTCTACGCGCTGATCAAGCTCATCCCGATCACGCTGACGCTGCCGGGCATCGCGGGCCTGATCCTCACGATCGGCGTCGCGGCCGACGCGAACATCGTGATCTTCGAACGGGTCAAGGAGGAGATCCGGGCCGGCCGGTCGGTGGCCGCGGGCATCGCCGCGGGCTACAAGAAGGGCCTTTCCGCGATCATCGACGCGAACGTCGTCACGTTCATGGTCGCGTTCATCCTCTTCGTCCTCGCGACGGCCGGGGTGAAGGGCTTCGCGTTCGTGCTCGGCATCGGCACGCTGGTGTCGTTCCTCACGGCGGTCCTGCTCACCCAGGCCGTCCTCGGCACGATGAGCCGCAGCCGCCTGATCTCGCACCCGGCCGCGCTCGGCGCGGGCAAGAACTCGCACCACTGGTGGCAGACCTTCGACTTCATGGGCGCCTCGAAGTGGTTCTTCTCCGCCTCGGGCGTGATCCTGCTCATCGGGGCGCTCGCGATCGGCGGCAAGGGCCTGAACTTCGGCATCGACTTCGAGTCGGGCACGCGGATGAAGACGTCGCTCGTGCGGGCGGCCGACGAGGACGGCGTGCGCTCCGTGCTGACGCAGGCGGGCTTCGGCGACGCCGAGATCCAGCGCCTGAGCGGCCGCGAGGTCCAGGGCGGCAACGGCTTCCAGATCTCGACCGAGACGCTGACCGTCGCCCAGCGCCAGCGCGTCCAGGAGGGCCTCGACCAGCGCTACGGCACGCGCAGCTTCAACTTCGACACGATCGGCCCGGTCTTCGGTCAGACCGTCGCGAAGAGCGCGCTGATCGCGATCATCGCGTCGCTGATCGTCATCAGCGCGTACATCGCGCTGCGGTTCGAGTGGAAGTACGCCGTGCCGGTGTTGATCGCGTTGATGCACGACCTGCTGATCACCGCGGGCGTGTACGCGCTCACCGGCCGGGAGGTGACGACGTCGACGGTCGCGGCGCTGCTGACCATCCTCGGTTACTCGCTCTACGACACGATCATCGTGTTCGACCGCGTCCGCGAGAACGTGCCGCGCATGCCACGGGCGGCGTTCTCGCAGATCGTCAACCGCTCGATGAGCGAGGTGCTCGCCCGATCGCTGGCGACGTCGTTCTCGACGGCGCTGCCGATCCTCGCGCTGCTGCTCTTCGGCGGCGACACGCTGAAGGACTTCGCGTTCGCGCTGCTCGTCGGCGTCGCCTCGGGCACGTACTCGTCGATCTTCATCGCCTCGCCGGTGCTGACGCACTGGAAGGAGCGCGAGGCCGTCTACGAGCGCCGCCGCTCCCGGATCGCCGAGCAGTTCGGCGGGCTGGTGCCGGCCTACGCGGTCGCGACCGCCGGAGCGCCGGCCGACGTCGCGCCCTCCGAGCGCCGGCGCCCCCGCCGCATCACCGAGCCCGAGACCCCGGACCGCGGCGTCTCGAAGCAGGAGTTCGACGAGATGGTCCGCGACCTGCACGCCGACGCCCCGCCGGCGACGACGGCCACCGCCGACCCCGAGCGCGAGCGTGACCCGGCCGCCGACGCGGACCCGGAGGACCTGGTCCTCAAGGACGACAAGGCCAAGCGCGAGAAACCGAAGAGACCGCGCAACAAGAAGCACGGAAGGTCGCGATAGCCATGGGCATGCTCGCATGGGTGATGATGGGCCTGGCCCTCTGGCACTTCACGATCTTCCTGCCCGACCACTTCTGGGGCGGGATCGTCGGCGCGTTCCTCGGGGCGCTGATCGGCGCGATCGTCTTCGGGCTGATCGTCAACGGCGGCTCGGTCCCGGGCCAGGACGACACGCACCTGCTGACCGCCCTCGAGGCCATCCCGGGCGCCGTGCTCGGGATCGCGGCCGTCTACTACGAGGGCCTCCGCCGCGAGAACGCGGCGCGGGCGTAGCCCGCCCGGACCCCCCCAGGGGTCCGTTTTCCAGGCGATTCTTCGTGCCGGTCCTCACAGAGGGCCGGTGCGCCGTCGCCTATGGTCGGCCGGCACGCCCTGGCTAGTAGGCCTCCCGAAAGGCCACTCATGCGTAACCGTTCCGCCCGCGCGGCGTCCTGCACGACGCCCCTCCGGGCCGCCTCGCCGACCGCCGACCCGCGCCGTCTCCGGCGCTCGCTGCTCTGCGCGCTCGCGCTCTGCGCTCTCGCCGCCGCGCCCGCGACGGCCGGCGCCGACCCGACCGCGACGCTCGACGTCGTCCCCGACGGGAACGGCACGGTCACGATCAGTCCGGCGCCGGCCGCAGCCGCCGCGACGTGCGTCGGCTCGCCCGACAAGCTCGTCCCCTGCGCGTACGCGGTCGAGGCGGGCGACGAGGTCACGCTGACCGCGGCGCCGAACGTCGAGCCGCCCGAGGTCGAGCCGCCGACGGCCTTCGTGGGCTGGAGCGACGCGCGCTGCCCGGGCACGGGCCCGTGCACCGTGCCGGTGGACAGCGACGCGCAGACGGTGACGGCGCTCTTCTCGCCCCAACGCGTCACGGTCAAGTCCGTCGGCCCGGGCACGGTCACGACGCCCGGCGGCGCCGCGTGCGAGCCCAAGGTCGAGGGCCGCCGGCGCTTCCTCGACTGCGGCCGGTTCCCGATCCTGTCCGAGGTGCCCCTGCAGGCGAACCCGCTCGGTCCCGCCGTCATCGTGACGTGGGAGCCCGCGCTGTGCCAGGCGCCGCAGCCGGTGAAGGGCGACCTGGTGTGCGCCGTCAGCGTCCTCGGGCCCACCGAGGGGCGGGTCGGCTTCGACGACGAGCCGGGGGGCGACCTCAACCCGACGATCAGCGTGTCGTTCCGCGTGTTCAAGCAGGGTGACGGGTCGGGGACCGTCCGCAGCGCGTCGCTGGACTGCGGGCGCCGCTGCGCCATCGACGGGCACTTCGGCGACCGCGAGACGCTGGTCGCCGACCCCGCGCCGGGCTCGGCGTTCGCCGGGTGGCGCGGCGTGTGCTCGAGCGCGCCCCGGTGCTCGTTCGCGGTCGGGCCGGTCACGAGCGCCGTCGCCGTCTTCGAGAGCTCCGACACGGCGAAGGACGAACCGGGCCGGGGGCCATCGCACCGGGCGCCCGACACGCGCGCCGCGCCGGCGCCGGGGCCCGCGGGCGCACCGTTCGTCGCCCGCCTGAAGCGCGTCGCGGTCACCGGCCACGGGCGCCACCGCCGGGTGCTGATGCGCCTGCAGCTCAACGCCCCCGCGACCGTCCGCGCTGCGCTGCGTCGCGGGCGTCACCGCGCCGCGGGCGGGCGCTGGCGGATGCGCGGCGGCACGCCGCTGGTCCGCCTCCGCGTCCCGGCACGGGCCCGTCCCGGCCACTACCGGCTCGCCGTGTCGATCCGCGACGCCGCCGGCCACGCGACCCGCGTCAGCCGCCGCGTGTGGCTGCCGCGGTGAGCGCGCTCAGCTCGCCGAATCGCCGGGCGGGTCGAGCAGTCGTGCGGCGAGTTCCCGCAGGGCGGTCGACTCGTCGTTCCCGGCCATCACCCTGACCCGCTCGAGGAGCTCGGGCGCGCCGATCCGCACCGCGGAGCGGACGGCGTGCCCGCGCACCCCGACGTCACGGTCCTCGAGGAGCCGGGCCACGATCGGCGTCGCCGGCGCCGGCGGCAGCCGGCGGGCCGAGGCGGCGGCCGCGACCCGGACGACCGGGCGCGGGTTGGCGGAGCCCTGGGCCACGACGGGGAAGCCGGCGCCGCCCTCGAGCCGGGCGGCGAGGGACACCGCGCCCGCCGCGATCCGCGGCCGGTCCCCGCAGACGACCGTCGCGAGCGCCTCCACCGCGTTCGGGCCGAACCGGCGTGCGAGCCCGTCGTAGTCCAGGCCGTCGTCCCGGTCGAGGTCGAGGCGGATGGCGTCCGCGAGGCGGTCGCCGCCCTCCTTCGTGGGGCGGGTTTCGTCGGCGCCGCTCCCGCCGGCCGGGGGCTTCGGGGGCGCCGGTCCGGGCGCAGGCGGTGGCGGGGCACCCGGTGCGACGGCTTGCGCGAACGGGCTGGCCTTGATCGTGTCAACCTCGCCCGGCTCGAGCATCGGCGGGTCGACGGTGATCCGCCACGTGCCGCTCACCATGACCTGCTCGACGGGGATGACGTGGCTCAGGCCGAGCAGGTGCCCGCACTCGTGCCCGAGCGTCCACGCCGTCGCGTCCTCCGTGACGACCGCGGCCGGCCGCCCGGCCGGGAAGCCCGCGACCGGCGCGAGCGACGCGCACCCCGCCGCCTCGTCGTCGACCGTCGAGCGGATGAAGTAGATGCAGATCTCGTTCGGGGGGACGCCGTCGCGATACGCGAACAGCGTTTCTTGGTCCGGGGTCGTCTTGCCGAGCATGCAGTCCTCGACCCAGAGGTCCTTGAGCACCTCGAGGCCGCTGAGGTCCTGGACCGGCGACCCGACGACGACGTCGATGCCATACGGCGCGTAGACGTCGCGCATGTAGGCGACCATGGCATCGGGGGTCATCTGCGGCGGCGGGGACAGCACCTTGAGGTGCAGGCGCACCTGATGGGTGGCGACGGCGGGGACGAGCGGGCTCATCACGCGGCCCGCCCCGGCGCCGGGAAGCGCTCCGTCCGCAGCCGCCCGATCGGCACGAGCCCCGCGTTGTCGTACAGCTGGATCTGGACGTAGAAGCGCTCGTGGCCCCGCGGCAGCGGCACCCAGAAGTCCCAGCTGCCCTGGTCGGTGTTCGCGGCGGGCGTGATGGCGATGGCGCGCGACTGGTTCAGCTGGTCGCCGGTGCGCGCGTCCATCAGCTGCCAGCGCAGCGGCAGGCGCTTGCCGTGGTAGCCCTGGACGCGGAACTCGAACGCGAAGTACGCGCCGCGCCGGGCGAGCTGGGCCGGCCCGTACGGCTGGCGCGAGAACCCCTTGCGGTCCAGGTACTGGCCGAAGGTGACGTCGCGGTCGAGCGTCAGGTTGCTCAGGCGGGCCGCCTTCGTCGCGGGCGCGTCCTGGGGCTTGAGCGCCGGCCACAGGACGAGGAACGCGGCGGCCACCACGGCGACCGCCACCAGCGCGCCGATCAGCCGCGCGCCGGGGAGCCGGCGCGGCGGCTTCTCGTCCAGCAGCACGCGCAGCCGCCGGGCCAGGTTGTCGACGTCGAAGTCCCAGCGCAGGTCGCTCAGCTCGCACGCCTGGCGCCGCGCGAGCGGCGCGAGGTCGGGCGGGAGCTCACGTTCCGTCGGCATCCGCGCGCCGTCGACGAGCACCGGGATGACCTCGACGTCGGGGCGCTGCAGGGCCCGCGCGATCTCCCGCCGCACGAGGTCCTCGGGGTCGTCCAGCCGGCGGGTGCCGCTCGGGCCGGTGATCGTCGTCCAGCTCTTGCCGATGACCGCGAGCAGCACGTCGCAGCGGTCGAGCAGGGACTCCACGTGCTCGTGGAAGTCCATCCCGCCTTCCATCGTCACGTCACGGAACGCGCGACCCGGGCCGAGGCGCTCCTCGAGGTTGTCGTGCAGGCTCCGCGCCCACCCGCCGGAGTCGGCGCGGCGGTAGCTGATGAAGATGCGCTCGACCGGCGCGTCGGCCGAGCGCCGCCGCTCCGCGCCGCCGGAGGGGGCGGACGGGGCGGCGCCTGCGCGCTGCGTGCGCCGGTCGACCCGCTCGCGGGCCGCCTGCCCGATGCTCAACGGCCCAGGCGCACGCGCCGCGCCGTCGTCGCCGTTCGCCCGGCACGGTCCCGCACCGTCAGCCGCACGCGATAGGCGCCCGCCGCGGCGCGCGCGGGTACGCGCAAGGCGACGAGGACCCGCCGGCCGCCGGGGACGCTGCGGCGGCGGCTCACCATGGTCCGCCGGCCCTTCAGCAGCGCCACCCGGACCCTCGCGGCGGCGTTGACCTGCAGCGTCACCCGGACGGTCCGCCCGCGCCCGCGGCCGCGGACCGAGGCGCGGAAGATGCGCGCGACGAGCGCGCGCGGGCGCGGCGCGGCGCCGGATCCGCGCCTTTGCCTGGAACTCCGCCGAGATCGCGGTGACCGGGCCCACGGCGAGCGCGCACGTCGGCGCCGTCCCGCACGCGCCCCGCCAGCGGACGAACCGCGAACCGGCCCGCGGGGCGGCCACGAGCGTCTCCCGGTTGCCGAAGATGCGCTCCGCCGAGCACCGGCCGCCGCAGTCCAGCGAGCTGCCGCGCACGGATCCGTCGCCGTTGCCGACCTTGAGGACGCGGAAGCGCACGCTGACCGAGGACGGCACCGCGGACGACAGCGGCTGGCCGTCGAACGCCACGTTGCCCCAGCGCAGTCCGTTGACGTCGATGGGGCAGGTCGACGCGCTCGTCGCGTCGACGCCGGGCGGGTCGTCGCAGAGCGGACGCGCCGGATTACTCAGGGCGCGCTGCCACGTCGGGGCGACCGGATTCGCCGGCATGCCCGTGAGGGTCACCCGCGAGCCGAGGGCGAACAGGCCACAGTCGGCGGTCGTGGCGTCGCCGGGATCGACGACGCACGGGGGCCCGCCGACGGGCGCGACGGTGCCCGCGCCCGAGATCCTGACCCAGACACGCTGGACGGCGTAGGAGGCGGAGATCGTCGTCGCCTCGTCGTCGAGTGACACAGTGCACGTCGGCGTCGGCGGGCATCGCACGTCGCTCCACCCGACAAATTGGTTAATCGAAGCGCTCAATGTCACCATTTCGCCACGGGGATAGGTGTAGGTGCAGGCCGTCGCTTTGATCGCAATCGCCGCGCACGGCGGGTTTGCGCTCCCGGCGGCCGCGACGGTGACCGCCACGCCCTCCGGCCCGTTGGGAACGACGTCGAGGGTCGCTGCCGGCGAAATCGCTGGAAAAGCAAGGATCCCGATCGCCGCGATCACGACCGCCGCCAGCGCCGGACGGACGCAGCAGATTCCCGCCGTCCGGCCGCGCGCAGGCGACGCGGCGACGTCTGCGATTTGGCGGTCCACCCGAAATGCTCCTGCGTTCGTGGCGATTTCCGACAGTCCCACCACGTGCCTGCGGTGTCAAGGCGGCGGATGCCTCTGTGCGCTTTCCCCCACATCGATGCACCGAATTTCGTGCACACTCGCAAACGTCTTGCGGCGTGACAGCCGGTCGTGGAATGGTCTCTGATCGCCGTCGCCCGACCCGGATAACGCACCGAAACGAGGTGAACCGCCAGCGATGCGCAGAGCGCTGCTCGTCGGCATCAACCACTACGAGTCCGCTCCCCTCACGGGGTGCGTCGACGACGCGACCCGGATGGAGCGCCTGCTGCGCCGCCACGACGACGGGCGCGTGAACTTCGACACTCAGCTGCTGACCTCGGACCGCGAGATGGTGACCCGCGCGCGCCTGCGGGAGAGCATCGAGAACCTGTTCGCCGATCCGGCCGACGTCGCGCTGCTCTACTTCTCCGGCCACGGCACCGAGAACGATCTCGGCGGCTACCTCGTCACGTCCGACGCGACGCTCTACAACGAGGGCGTCGCGCTCGCGGACGTGCTCGCGCTCGCCAACGCGCGCGAGCCACATCTCCGAGGTCGCGATCATCGTCGACAGCTGCCACAGCGGCTGGCTCGGGACCGTCCCCGCCGTCGACAACATGCAGGCCTCGCTGCGCGAGGGGCTCTCGATCCTCACCGCCAGCCGCTCCTCGCAGTCCGCCATGGAGCGCGGCGACAGCGGCGTGTTCACGGAGCTCGTCGGCAGCGCCCTCGACGGCGGCGCCGCGGACATCCTCGGCAACGTCTCGGTCGCGGCCGTCTACGCCTACGTCGACCAGGCGCTCGGGGCGTGGGACCAGCGCCCGCTGTTCAAGTCCCACGTCTCGCGGATGCTGTCGCTGCGCAGCGCGAAGCCGGCCATCGACGTCGCGATCCTCCGCCGCCTGCCGGAGTGGTTCCCGGGCCCGGGCACGGATTTCCCGCTCTCGCCGCGCCACGAGCACACGACGGAGCCGCACGACCGCGAGGCGGAGGGCGTCTTCCGCTGCCTGCAGCGGTGCAACCGCGTGAAGCTCGTCGAGCCGATCGGCGAGGAGGACATGTACTTCGCCGCCGTCAACGGCACCGGCTGCCGGCTCACGGCGCTCGGCCGCTTCTACTGGAAGCTCGCCGACGCCGGCCGGATATGACGCGCGTCGGCGTGACGGGCCATCGCGATCTCGGTGGCCCCACCCGCCGGCTCGTGACCGCGGCCGTCGCGGCGGAGCTGGCCGCCCACGGCCCGCTGCACGGCGTCAGCGCCCTGGCGGAGGGGGCCGATCAGATCTTCGCCGAGCAGGTGCTCGACGCCCGCGGCGCCCTGACGGCCGTGATCCCGTCCGCGGGCTACGCGGCGGCGTTCGAGACGGCCGCCGGCGCGGCGCGGTACCGGCGCCTGCGGGCGCGCGCGACGGAGCTCGTCGAGCTGCCGTTCCCGCGGCCCTCCACCGAGGCCTACTGGGCGGCGGGGCGAGAGGTCGTCGGCCGCTGCGACCTGCTGCTCGCGGTCTGGGACGGCGGCCCGTCCGGCGGGCTCGGAGGGACGGCCGATGTGGTCGCGTTCGCCCGCGAGCGGGGCGTCCGGACGACGGTCGTGTGGCCGGCCGGTGCGCGGCGGGGATGACCGATGTGTGCACTTAACCTGTGCACCGCGGCCGAGAGTGTCGGAAGTCCGAAAAACGCACTGATGGCGCCGTCCGCATCCACCGGAATATCGCCTGCTCAGCCGTGTGATACACCGCACGGGAGCCTTGACGCCATGACCCGATGGTGGGAGTGTCGGAATCGTAAACCGGCGCCCGCTTCGTCCTGAATTCCTTGACGAGGTTCGCGCCCACAACGGGGTGGTTACAAATGGATGAGTTCTTCCGCGGCGCGGCCACGGGGGTTTGACCGTGTCCGCCGATCACGCAATCTCGGTCGACGAGGGCACGCGGCTGCGCAGCGCCCCTCGGGTGATCTTCGGCGCCGTGCTGTTCGGCGCCTGGGGCATCGAAACGGTCCTGTGGCTCGCCAGCACGGTCGACGCCGTCGGCAACGGCGAAGTGATGCCGGGGGTCAGCGCCGTCGCGGCGCTGAGCCTGATGTGCCTGCTGGCCGGGATGGAGGGCCTCGAGGTCGCCGTCATCGACCGCTGGCGGTCCATGTATCCCGATCGCACGACCTCCGAGCTGGCCGGCTGGCTCGCCGCCCGGCAGCTCTTCGTGGCGCTGATCGTCACGACCGCCACGCTGCTCGCCCATCGCGAGCCGATCATCATCCCCTTCACGGGGACGGAGATCACCGGCGGCCTGGCCCTCGGGCTCTTCGATCTGACCTGGACCGGGTTCACCGTGCTCTGGTTCGCGCAGATCTTCCCGAAGCACCTCGCGGCGACGAACCCCGACCGCTACCTCGACCACACGCGCAAGACGCTCTTCCCGGTGGTCGAGGTCGTGCGCAAGGTCGGCGTCTCGCAGCCCGGCGAATGGGTCGCGGGAGCGGTCGAGCGTCGGCTCGACTGGCCGCTGCCCCACGTCGAGCAGATCCAGGAGGGGCGCCAGGCGCCTACCGATTCGCTCGGCGACATCTGGCGGGAGCTGATCCCGGAGCGCGCGCCGGGGAGCGCCTCCTCGCGCCGTGACCCCACCGGTCACGCCTCGGGCTGACCCCGCTGCCCGACGGCCGGGCCCGCCGCGCTCCATGCGCGGCGGGCCTGCCGGCGGGACTACCGCAGGTCCAGGCCGGCCCGCGCGAACAGCGGGTCGGCCGTGAGCGTCCAGAGCGGGACGGCGTAGTTGCCGATCCCGTAGCGGCCGCCGAAGTGCAGGCCGATCACCGTGTTCGTCTCGAGGTCCACCACCGGCGACCCGGAGTTCCCGCCGAGCGTGGAGCAGTCGTGCTCGAGGGCGGAGTACGCGGTCGAGTAGCCGACGGCCCGCCCGGGCTGGAGCCGCTTGACGTTGTACACGTCGGCGAAGATGCGCCGGAGCGGCTCGGGCTCGTTGCGGCGGCTGTCCCAGGCCGGATAGCCGACGACGTAGACGTCGCGATCGGCCAGGTCGGCCGGCTCGGAGGCGGCGACGGCCAGCGGCTCGGGCAGCGCCCGGCCGTCGGACGACGCGCTCTCGACGGCCAGCAGCGCGAGGTCGTGCTTCTCGTGCACGCCGATCGTCTCGGTGATCTCGAACTCGAACGACGCGGTGCTGCCGCGCTCGGCGAGGAAGTCGATGCGCGGCGTCATGCCCTGCCGGAACGTCCAGCGCTCGCCCCGGCGCGCGCAGAACTCCTCGGCCACGTGGCGGTTGGTCATCAGCGTCCCGGGCGCGACGAGGGACGCGGTCCCGATCCAGTCGAGCTCCACGTGGCCCGAGACCTCGACCCGGCCGGAGCGTGCGATGACCTCGCGGATCTGGGCGCGACGGGCGGTCAGCCGCGCCCACTCCGGGGGCGGCGCGCCGAAGTCGCCGTCCTCGATCAGGATCGCCGGGCGCCCCTCGAGGTGGACGATCGCCCGCATCCCGAAGCGCTCGGCGTCGTCGAGGTCGTTCTCGCGGTGCTCCGCGACCTTGACGAGGCCGTCGATGCCCCGGGCGACGACCCGCTCGCGCTCGCGGCGCGCGGCCTCGAGGGCCGGGTCGCCGGGCTCGCCCACGGCCATGGGCTGGAAGGCCGCGCCGGCGTCGGCGCGGTCCGCGCGCAGCCGCTCGGCGACGCCCTCGACGTCGGCGAAGACGCGCCTGACCTCTGCGACGACGCCGTCGCGGCTCACGGCGCGGTGTCCGCCGTCACGGCTGACGCCCGCGGTGCCTTCTCGCTCAGCACCTCGTCGGCCTCGACGATGTGCATCACGGCGTTGATGAGCGCGAGGTGGGTGAACGCCTGCGGGAAGTTCCCGAGATGGCGGCCGCTGTGGGGCTCGATCTCCTCGGCGTAGAGCAGCAGCGGGCTCGCATAGGAGAGGAGCTTCTCGCACAGCGCTCGCGCCCGGTCGAGCTCGCCGATCTCCGCGAGGGCGGAGACGAGCCAGAACGAGCAGATCGTGAACGTGCCCTCCTCGCCGTGGAGCCCGTCGTCGGTCGCGTCGACCCGGTAGCGCAGGACGAGGCCGTCCTCGGTCAGCTCGTCGGCGATCGCGAGGACGGTCGCGCGGACGCGCTCGTCCGACGGCGGGAGGAACCCGACGATCGCGACGAGCAGCAGGGAGGCGTCGAGCGCGTCGGTGTCGTAGTGCTGGACGAACACGCCGCGGGCGTCGGTGCCGTGCTCGCACACGTCGGCGTGGATCTCGTCGGCGGCCGCGCGCCAGCGGGCCGCGGTGTCCTCGTCCCCGCGCAGGCGGGCCAGGCGCGCGCCGCGATCCGCGGCGACCCAGCAGAAGACCTTCGACGAGGTGAAGTGCTGGGGCTCGCCACGGACCTCCCAGATGCCGCGGTCCGGCTCGCGCCAGTGCTCGAGCGCCGTCTCGACCTGCCGCGAGAGCAGGCCCCAGAGCCGGTCGTCGAGCCGGTCGCCCGATCGCGTGTGGAGGCGGACGGAGTCCAGCAGCACGCCCCACACGTCGTGCTGGCGATGGTGCCACGCGTCGTTGCCGACCCGGACCGGGCTCGCGCCCTCGTAGCCGGTGAGGTGGTCGAGGGTCCGCTCGTCGAGCTCGCGGCGGCCGTCGATGCCGTACATGATCTGGAGGTCCTCGTCCTCCATGCGGTCGGCGACGAAGTAGAAGTAGTCCGCCGCCTCGCGGTCGAAGCCGAGGGTGGAGAGGCCCCAGAGCGTGAAGGTGGAGTCGCGCAGCCAGCTGTAGCGGTAGTCCCAGTTGCGCTCGCCGCCGGGCGTCTCGGGCAACGAGGTCGTCGCCGCCGCGACCATCGCTCCGGTCGGGGCGTAGGTCAGCCCCTTGAGCGTCAGCGCGGAGCGCTGCAGGTGGATCTGCCACGGGTGGTCGGGGAAGCGCCCGCGGCTGATCCAGTCGTGCCAGTAGGCGCGGGTCTCGTCGAGCCGGGCCGCGGCGTCGTCGGCGGTCTCGGGCGGCGCGTGGTCGTCCCAGCCGAGCGCGCAGAACGCGGACTGGCCGGCGCGCATGGTCGTCTCGGCGCGGGCGCGCGGGCCCTCGAACCCGAGGCGCAGGTCGGTGCGCAGGCGCAGCGCCGGGGCGTCGTCGCCGGCCTCGCACGCCGCGTCCCCGTACGCGTCGTCGAGGTGGCGCCACGTGCCGCGCGCGAGGCCGTAGTCGAACGCCGGCTCGCACTCGATCTCGACGTCGACGAACCCGTCCAGGCAGCGCAGCACGCGGAGCAGGACATGGCCCGCCTCGTGGTCGCGGGGCGCCCGGTCGTAGCGCTGCGTGCGGGCGGCGTCGTGGCGCCACGGTCCGACCACGAGCAGGTCGCGCACCTCGAGCCACCCCGTCGGCGTGCCCCACGTCGTCTCGAGGATCATCGTTCCCGGCAGGTACCGGCGGCCGGCGGGGACGGTGCGCCCGAGCGGCCCGACGCGGAAGCGCCCGGCGTGGCGGTCCAGGATCGCCGAGAACACGCTCGGGCCGTCCATCCGCGGCAGCGACAGCCACTCGACGTTGCCCGCCGGGGCCACGAGCGCGCACACCTCGCAGTCCGAGAGCAGGGCGTATTCGGCGATCGGCGGGAAGGGGCTCCCGCCGAGCGGGATGTCGTGCTCAGCGCCGGCGCCAGTCGGGAGCTCGAGCTCGAGCTCCGGGCGCGGCGGGAAGTTCCAGTCCATCCGCCCTCCCTCCGAGTCGTCGGGGCGCGCGGACGAGGCCCGCGCCGGCGTCGGCGGCGGCCACCCCCGCGAGCTCCTCGCTGTTTCCGGTGAGCCGCGCCGTCAGCAGGCCGATGTCGAGCTGTCCGGTCGAGGCGAGCACGCTCTCGGCCCAGAGCGCCGCGACGCCGGCGACGTGCGGCGCGGCCATGCTCGTCCCGCTCGAGGCGCGGAAGCCGCCGCCCGGGCGGGCGGAGAGGATGTCGACGCCCGGCGCCACCACGGTGGCGCCGGCGTTCGAGAACTCCGCGATCCGCAGCGCGCCGTCCGCCGCCCGCTCGAGCGCGCCGACGGCGACGAACCCCTCGGAGGCCGCCGGCGGCGACACGCCGATGGTGTACGGCGTGTCCCCGGCACGCCGGCTCTCGTTCCCGCTGGCGGCGATCACGAGCGCGCCGCGCCCGTAGGGCCCGGCGGCCCGGAAGACGTCCGCCAGGCGGCCGAACAGCCGGATCGTGTCGCGGTAGCCCTCGAGCGCGCGCGACGTCGCCGGCTCGAGGGGCAGGCCCTCGTCGGTCCAGCGGGTGACCAGCCCGGGGAAGTCCAGCCCGAGCGACATCGACACGACGTGCGCGCCGGACTCGAGGGCCCAGAGCATCGCGCGCATGAGCGTGTCGGTCGAGCCGCCGGCGTCGCCCAGCACCTTCCCGACGAGCAGTTCCTCGACCCCGGGCGCGACCCCGTAGCGGTAGCCGTCGACGTCGCGGCCGGCGATCGTGCCGGCGCAGTGCGTCCCGTGGCCGAAGGCGTCGCCGTCGCCGTCGCCGGTGAAGTCCCGCTCGGTGATCGTCAGCCCGGCGAACACCTCGTGCGACGCGTCGATCCCCGTGTCGAGCACGGCCACCGTCACGCCCGCGCCGGTGAACGGGCTCTCGACCGCGCCGACGGCCTCGACACCCCAGGCGGACCCGGGGCCGGACGGCGCGTCGGTGTCGAGGGCGGCCACGGGCTCGACGAGCTTCATCGGCAGCAGGGGCGCGACGGCCACGGCCGGGTCGCGCCGGGCGGCGACCGCGTCGCGCGTCGAGAACGACTCGACGCTCAGCGTGGCGGCGAGGGCGGCGTCGCCGGCGGAGCGCCCACGGCGCGTGGGGCCCGTCGGCCGGACCTCGAGGACGACGTACTGCTCCTCATCCCGCGTATTCACCTCGCGACCATCCTATGCGTGGAGGTTCACTTCGTGTCAACGCACCAAATTAGGTAAGGACGGATGAGGTGAATGTGAGGTACGGCACGCAATCGTCAGGTGCGCTGTGAGACTGTCGTCGTGATGTGCCGAGCGTGACGGATGACGCTTTTCCGGCCGTTCCTTGTACCGGAAATCGGCACGGCACTGAGAAGGGGAATGACGATGATGCAGCGCACGACGTCCCGCACCCGGCACCTGCTCGCCGGTGCTCTCGCGCTGGTGGCGTTCGGGGCTGTGCCGGCCGCCGCGCACGCCGGCACGCTGCAGGTCGTGCCGGTCGGGCTGGGGTCGGTGACGGTGTCGCCTCCGGCGACGACGGCGGTTCCGGACCCGGACTTCAATTCGTCGGCGTGCACGGTCACGGGCACGAGCGGTGGCCGGACGGATCTCGGCGGCGCTTGCACCCTGACCTATCCCGCCGGGACGACGGTGACGCTGCAGGCGACCGGCGGCGACGACGGGGACGGGCCCGTGACGACGTTCCGGCGGTGGAGCGACGACCGCTGCCCGGGCGCGGGCCCGTGCACGCTGACGGTCGGCGCGGATGATCAGACCGTCGCGGCGCTGTTCGGCCCCCAACGCGTCTCGGTCATCGTCACCGACACCTCTGGGACCAGCACGGTCACGAGCGCGCCCGGCGCGCTGGCGGCGTGCTCGCTCTCCAGCCTGTGCGGCGACTTCGAACCGGACGTCCCGGTGACGTTCACCGCTGTCGGCGCGACACCGGTGTGGCTGCCGAACGACAGCCGGCGCGGCGTCCTGTGCGATGTGTCCCCCGATGTCACGTGCCATGTTCTCCCGGCATGGCCGCGCTGGATCTCGGTGGGCTTCGACGGCGAAGCCCCGCAGCCCGCGTTCCCACCGGAGATCACCGTGAACTTCCACGTCGGAAAGACCGGCGCGGGGTCGGGCACGATCCGGAGCGGATCCCTGAACTGCGGCGGCCAGTGCACCACCAAGGCGACGTTCGGCGCGAACGAGACGTTCACCGCGACGCCGGACAACGGCTCGCGCTTCGCGGGCTGGCGGGCGGCCTGCGGCAACGCCGCGACGTGCCGGCTCGCCGTCGGACCCGTGACGTCGCTCACGGCGGTGTTCGACAAGGCGGCGGGCGCGGTCGCGGGCACCAAGAGCCCGGGCACGACGAAGCCACGGCGCCGCGCCGCCCTGTCGGCCCGCGTGCTCGGGCTCAGCGTCCGCGGCCACGGCCGCCGGCGCACGCTCTCGATCCGCCTGCGGGTGAACGCCGCCTCGACGGTGCGCGCGCGCCTGCTCCGCGGGCGCCGGCAGGTCGCGTCGCACCGGTGGCGGGTCCGCCGGGCCGGGATCCAGGTCCTGCGCATGCGTGTGCCCGTGCGCGCGCGAGCGGGCTCGTACCGCGTCCGGGTCACGGTGAGCGGCCGGGGCCGGACGCTGCGGTTCACGCGCGGCGTGCACGTGCGGCGCTGACGTCGGCGAGGGGTGTGTCGAGTTCTCCCCGCTCAGCGAGGACTTCTCGACACACCCTCCGCCCGGCCGCGCGGCCGGTGGCGCTCGGAGCTCGAGGGGCGGACGTGCGACGACTTCTCCCCGCTATGCGGGGATTTCTCGTCGGGCGATCACATGCCCGCACCGCGGAGCGGCTTCTGCCCCGATTCCGTCCTCCCCCGGGCCTAGGGTCCGCCGGGCGTGTCCGCCCGACTCGACATCCCGCCCTGCCCCGTCGCCGACGTCCTCGCCCTCCAGCGCGAGCTCGGGGTCGGGTTCGTCGTGGGCCAGGTGCTCGTCCGCCGCGGCATGGCCGACCCGGCCGTCGCCCGTGCGTGGCTCGAGGCGGGCGAGGCTCATCTGCCGTCCGCGTTCGCGGGGATCGACCGGGCGGTCGAGGTCGTGCTCGGCCACGCCGCGGCCGGCACGCGGATCACGGTCCACGGCGACTACGACGTCGACGGCGTGTGCTCGACGGCGATCCTCGTGCGCGTCCTGCGCGGGCTGGGAGCGGACGTCGACTGGTACCTGCCCAGCCGCACCGAGGACGGCTACGGCCTCGCCGCGCCGACCGTGCGCCGCCTGGCCGAGCGCGGCACGCGGCTGCTGCTGACCGCGGACTGCGCGATCACCGCGGTCGACGAGGTCGCGGCGGCCCGCGCCGCCGGGATGGACGTCGTCGTGACCGACCACCACCAGCCGCGCGCCGACGGCACGCTGCCCGACGCGCCGCTCGTCCACCCGGCGCTGTGCGGCTACCCGTGCCCCGACCTGTGCGCGACGGCCGTCGCGTACAAGCTCGCGGCGGCGCTGCTGGCCGCGGCGGGGGCAGGACCCGGCCGGGGCCGACGAGGACCTCGACGTGGTCGCGCTCGCGACGGTGGCCGACTGCGTCCCGCTCGTCGGCGAGAACCGCCGCCTCGTCCGCGCCGGGTTGCAGGCGCTCGCCGCCACCCGGCGGCCCGGATTGCGCGCGCTCATGCGCGTCGCGCGGGTCGACCCGGGCGCGCTCGACGCCCGCGGCATCGGCTTCCGGCTCGCCCCGCGCATCAACGCGGCGGGCCGTCTGCACCGCGCCGACGCGGGCCTCGAGCTCCTGCTCACGCGCGACGACGAGCGCGCGACCGCGATCGCGGCCGAGCTCGACGCGTGGAACGTCGAGCGCCGCCACACCGAGACCCGGATCCTGTTCGCGGCCGAGGCGCAGGTCGCCGAGACCGGCGAGGCGTCGGCCTACGTCCTCGCGGGCGACGACTGGCACCCCGGCGTCATCGGCATCGTGGCGTCGCGGATCGCCGAACGCCACCACCGGCCGTGCGTGATGGTCGCCCTCGACGGCGACGAGGGGACGGGCTCGGGCCGGTCGATCCCGGCCTTCGACCTGCTCGGCGGCCTCGACGCGTGCGCCGGCCACCTCCTGCGCCACGGCGGCCACCGCGCGGCGGCCGGGTGCACGATCACCCGCGAGGCGGTGGCCGCGTTCCGGGCGGCGTTCACCGCGCACGCGGGGGCGGTCCTGACGCCCGAGGACCTCGTCCCGCGCGAGCGCGTCGACGCCGTCGTCGCCGGTGACGAGCTCGGCTTCGACCTCGCGCACGACCTCGAGCGGCTCGCGCCGTTCGGGATCGGCAACCCCGACGTGTCGCTGATGGTCCCCGCTGCGCGGCTGTCCGACCCGCGGCCGATGGGGGAGGGCAAGCACCTGCGCTTCACGGTCGAGTCCGGCGGCGTGCGGGCCCGAGCGGTGGCCTTCGGGATGGCGAAGCTGCCCGAGCCGGCGGTCGCGGACGGAGCGCTCGACGCGACGTTCGGGCTCGAGCTCAACGAATGGAACGGGGCGGTCGAGGCCCGGCTCGTCCTGCGCTGTGCGCAGCCGCCGCAGCCCGGCCCGATCACGCTCGTCGGCGAGCCGGAGGACGCCGTCGCGGCCGCGCTCGCCGAGCTCGACGCGCCGCTCGAGCCGCGCGCGGCGCTCGAGGCGCCGGCGGCGCTCCAGGCGCCCCGCGACCGCCGCGACGGCGGCGCGGCGGGCGTGATCGCCGCCGTCGCGCTGTCGGGCGACCCGGTGCTCGTCGCCTGCGCCGACGCGCGGGCCCGTCGCCGCCACCTCGACGGGCGCCTCGGCGCGATCGCCGTGTGCTCGTGGGCCGCGCTCGAGCGCGACCCGGCGCTCGCGGCGCCCTACGCCCACGTCGTCGCCCTCGATCCGCCGTTGGGTCACGAGGCCGCGTTGCGGCTTGCGGGCGCGCACGGCGCGCTCGTCCACCTCGCGTGGGGCGAGGGCGAGCGGCGCTTCGCCCTCAAGGTCCTCGAGGCCACGGGCGACCTGCGCGCCCCGGCGCGCGCGCTGTACCGCGCACTGAAGGCGGGCACGGCGCTCCCGGCCGCGCTTGCGGCCACCGGGCCGCCCGCGGTCGCGGGCCGCGCGCTGCGGGTCCTGACGGAGCTCGGTCTCGTGACGGTCGACCGCGCGACGCCGGCCGTCGCGGTGCCCGCGGCGGAACGCACCGATCTCGAGCACTCGCCATCTTTCCGGGCCGCCGCGGCGCGGCTGCAGGCGACCCGCGCCCGGCTGGACGCGCGGCGGGCCCGGGCGGCGCCGCCGCCGGCCCGTGAGACGGCGGCCGCCGCGGCCTGAGACCGGTCCACGCCGTGTCCGGTCGACGGGGCGGAGGGGGTACCCTTGGAGGCATGGCCTCCGAGGCGCAGACCGACCGGAAGGAGGAGGCCCGCCGCGACGGCGACGGGTCCCCGCCGCGTCGCGCCCAGGAGCTGACTTCGGTCACGAGCGACCGCACGCCGGTCGACCGCGTCGAGAACCCCGACGCGCCCATCACCGTCTCGCGGGCCGACTTCACCGCGACCGAGATTCGCCTGCTGGGCGACCTCTTCGCGATCGTCGAGGAGCACGCCGACGAGGCCGCCGTGGTCATCGACCGCGACCGCGTCGAGGACGCGTTCCTCTTCGCGTGCGAGCACCACGCCGACCAGCGCCGGCAGTCGGGCGAGGAGTTCATCTTCCATCCCGTCGGCGTCGCGAAGATCTGCGCCGGGCTGCGCCTCGACACCGAGACGCTGTGCGCCGCGCTGCTGCACGACACCGTCGAGGACACGAGCGCCTCCCTCGAGGAGGTCCGCGAGCGGTTCGGCGACGAGATCGCCACGCTCGTCGACGGCGTCACGAAGCTCACCGGCATCACGTTCACGAGCCGCGACGAGGCGCAGGCCGAGAACTACCGCAAGATGATGGTCGCGATGGCCACGGACATCCGGGTCATCCTCATCAAGCTGGCCGATCGCCTGCACAACATGCGCACGATCGGCGCGATGCCCAAGCAGAAGCAGATCGAGAAGGCCAAGGAGACCCTCGAGATCTACGCGCCGATCGCGCACCGCCTCGGCATCCACGCGATGAAGTGGGAGCTCGAGGACCTCGCGTTCGCCGCGCTGCATCCGCGCAAGTACCAGGAGATCAAGGGCCTGGTCAACCAGCAGCGCGAGGAGCGCGAGACCTACGTCACGGCCGCCGGCGAGTACCTGGCCAAGGAGCTCGAGGCGCTCGGCATCCACGCCGAGATCTTCGGCCGCGCGAAGCACTTCTACTCCATCTATTCGAAGATGACGAAGAAGGGCCGCGAGTTCAACGAGATCTACGACCTCACGGCCATGCGGGTCATCGTCGACTCGGTGAAGGACACCTACGGCGCGGTGGGCGTCATCCACTCGCTGTGGAAGCCGCTGCCCGGGCGGTTCAAGGACTTCATCGCGATGCCGAAGTTCAACATGTACCAGTCGCTGCACACGACGGTGATCGGGCCCGAGGGGCTGCCCCTCGAGATCCAGATCCGCACGCGCGAGATGCACGACATGGCCGAGTTCGGCGTCGCGGCGCACTGGATCTACAAGGAGGGCCCGACCGCGCGCGGCAAGCCCGCCCCCGAGGGCGAGAGCAAGCTCAAGTGGCTGCGCTCGATGCTCGACTGGCAGCAGGAGCTCCAGGACCCCAAGGAGTTCATGGAGAACCTGAAGGTCGACCTCTTCGACGAGGAGGTCTTCGTCTTCACCCCGAAGGGCGAGGTGAAGTCGCTGGCCGCGGGCGCGACCCCGCTCGACTTCGCCTACGAGATCCACACGGAGCTCGGCCACCGCTGCGTCGGCGCGAAGGTCAACTCGAAGATCGTCCCGCTGAACTACCAGCTGAACTCCGGCGACATCGTCGAGGTGCTGACGTCCAAGCGCGAGCGCGGCCCGTCGCGCGACTGGCTCGCGGTCGTGAAGACCACCCGCGCGCGCAACAAGATCAAGCAGTGGTTCAAGCAGGAGTCGCGCCAGGACACCGAGCACTCGGGCCGCGCGCTGCTGCAGGATGCGCTGACCAAGGCCGGGCTGCCGCCCCAGAAGATCGCGGGCTCGCCGCTGCTGGCCGACGTCATCCGCGAGATGGGCTTCCGCAAGGCCGAGGAGTTCTACATCGCGCTCGGCGGCGCGAAGATCTCGACGAAGGTCGTCGTCAACAAGGTCATGTCGCGCCTGAAGCAGGGCGAGGCGGCCGAGGCCGACCAGGAGCCGGTCGAGGCGCTCATCTCGCCGCGGCGCGAGCGCCGGCAGCCGACCGGGTCGAGCAACTCCTACGGCATCCTCGTCGAAGGCGTCGACGACGTCATGCTCCGCCTGGCGAAGTGCTGTCGCCCGGTGCCCGGCGACCCGATCGTCGGCTACGTCTCGCTCGGCCGCGGCATCACGATCCACCGCGACGACTGCCCGAACACCGCCGCCCTGCGCAAGGACCCCGAGCGCTTCGTGCGCGTCCACTGGGAGGGCGAGCACGTGCAGGCCTTCAAGGTCGAGCTGCAGGTCGACGCGTGGGACCGCCACCGCCTCCTCGAGGACCTCTCGCGGACGTTCGCCGAGGCGGGCTGCAACATCGTGGAGGCGCGCTGCATCGTCTCCTCGCCGATGGTCCAGAACCGGTTCGTCGTCGAGGTCGCCGACACGCAGGGCCTCAAGCAGACGGTCAACCGCCTGCGCAACATCGACGGCGTCTTCGACGCCTACCGCGTCACGCCTGGGGCCGGCTGAGCCGGCCCGATGGCCGACGACGTCCTCATCTACGGCGACACCGAGCGCTCGGCGACGCTGCGGCACGAGATCCCGCTCGCCATCGGCGACCCGTTCCTCTACGTCGAGGTCGCGGGCCGGCGCGTCGTCCTGACGAACGCCCTCGAGCGCGACCGGATCGCGCGCGCGGCGCCGGACGTCGAGCTGCTCGTCGGCGACGACGTCGGGATGGACGACCTCGTCGCGTCCGGGCATGCCGCACCACGAGATCCGGCTCGAGGTCTGCGCGCGGGTGTGCTCCCGCCTGGACCTGCGGACCGCGGTCGTCCCGCCCGAGCTGCCGGTCGAGCTCGCCGACCGCCTGCGCGCCGACGGCATCGAGCTCCGTCCCGACCACGTGACGTTCGAGGCCCGCCGGCGCGCGAAGAACGCCGAGGAGCTCGCGGGGATCCGCCGCGCCCAGGTCGCCGCCGAGGCGGCCATGGCGGCGTGCGCGGCGATGCTGCGCGAGGCCGAGGTCGCCGGCGACGAGCTGCGCCGCGACGGCGCCCCGCTGCTGGCCGAGGACGTCCGGGCCGCGATCCGCGACGCCTGCGCCGCCCGCGGCGCGGTCGCCCCGGCCGACACGATCGTCGCCCGCAGCGACCGCTTCCCCGGCGGCCACGACCCGGGCCACGGGCCGCTCGCGCCGGGGATCCCGATCACGGTCGACCTCTGGCCGCGCGACGAGGCCTCGGGCTGCCACGCCGACATGACGCGCACGTTCGTCGTCGGCGAGGCGAGCGACGAGACGCGCGCGATGCACGCGCTGGCGATGGAGGCGCTCGAGCAGAGCACCGCGGCCGTCCGCCCGGGCGTCACCGGCCGCGCGCTGTACGACATCGCCTGCGACGTCTTCGAGGCCGCGGGCCATCCGACCCAGCGCACGAAGACGCCGGGCGAGCCGCTGACGGAGGGCTTCTACTTCAGCCTCGGCCACGGCGTCGGCCTCGAGGTCCACGAGCCGCCGGGCCTCGGGCGCACCGGCACCGACCCGCTCGTCGCGGGCGACGTCGTCGCGATCGAGCCGGGCACGTCGGGCGACGGCTGGGCGGCGCGCGTCGAGGACCTCGTGCTCGTCACCGACGACGGCCCCGAGGTCCTCACCGACTACCCGTACGACCTGGCCCCCTGAGGCGCTACGCGCCCGCCGGCGGCGCGGCCGGGAACTGCTCGAGCACCCACTCCGGCCCGAGCACCGGGCGCCGGTAGGAGCGCCCGCCGACCGGCACGTAGTCGCCGGTGCGCGGGTTCATCGGCAGGCGCCGCTCGACCGGATACCACTCGTTGTGCTGCTCGATGAGGTCGTTCAGGGCCGGGTCGAAGCGCCACGCGCCGGCGATCTCGCGCCAGCGGCGGGCGAACCGCGAGCGGTCGCGGCCGCACTCGCGCGCGAGCGCACGGTAGGCGCGCTCGAGGCGGCGCCGCTCGGCGGCGATCCCCTCGTCGATCTCCATGACGCGCTCCATCCAGCGCGGCTTGACCCCGGCCTTGAGGTACGCCTCGACGCTGCGCTGCGTCGTCGCGGCGCGGCGGGACAGGGGCTGGCCGCGGACCGACTCGTCGATGAGCGAGCGGCTCAGCACGTGCTCGACGGCCGAGCGCGGATCGGCGGCGTCAGGGGTCGGGGTGTCGTTCTCGTCGGGCTGCGGACGGGACATCCGCATCCAGGATAGGCCGCGCGCCGACCGCCCCCGCGTCCCTGGCGCGAGGGCGATCACGGCCGGTGGGGCGACGGCTCAGACCGCCGCGGGCGCCTGGTCGAGGATCCCGCGGAAGCGCTCGAGGTAGCCCAGCAGCGAGTCGGTGTCGCCCGCGTCGTGGACGAAGTTGACGTCGAAGAACGTCACCTCGACGCCGGCCTCGTCGAGCCGGACGCAGTCCTCGTGGATCTGCTCCCAGGTCCCGTGCGCGACCGGGCGGCCCTCGTCGGGCAGCGGCTCGTCGGTGCGGTGCACGAGGCAGCGCACGACGGTCGGCATCGCCGCGCCGTCGCGGCCCGCGGCGGTCGCCGCGTCCTGCACGGCCTGCCGCATCTGGAGGATCGCGTCGACCGGCGCGCAGCAGGCGGTGAAGCCGTCGGCGATCCGGCCCGCGCGGGTCAGCGCGACCGGGGCGAACGCGCCCATGTACAGCGGCGGGTGCGGCGCCTGCACCGGCTTCGGCCCGAACTCGGTGAGCGGCACGTCGACGAAGTCGCCGTGGAACTCGACCGGGTCCGGCGCCCACAGCGCCTTCATGGCCTGGATGTACTCCCCGCCGCGGCGCCCGCGGGTGGCGAACGGCGTGTTCGTCACGTCGGCCTCGTCCTCGGACCAGCCCAGGCCGAGCCCGACGTCGATGCGCCCGTTCGACAGGTGGTCCATCGTGGCGATCCGCTTGGCGAGCTGGACCGGGTTGTGGAACGGCAGGTTGATGAGGCTCACGCCGAGGCGGATGCGCTCGGTCAGCGCCGAGGCGTACGTCAGCGCGGTCAGGTGCTCGAAGACCGTCTCGTACTGCCAGTCGAGCACGCCCTCGGGGTTGCCGGGATAGGGCGTCTTCGGGTTGACCGGCTTCAGCAGCCGCTCGTTGGTCCACAGCGAGTGATAGCCGAGGCGCTCGGCCTCGACCGCCACCTGGCGGATGTTGTCCCGGGACGCGATCGGCCCCAGGTGCGGGAGGGCGAACCCAAGCTCCATGTCTCTCTCCTCACGTCGACGACGACCGGTCCGCTCGCTGAGGCGCTGGGAGGGACCGGGGGCGGAGCGGTTGCCCCCGGTCCCTGCTCGCCCTCCGAGCACCCGCGCGCCGCATACCGGTCAGCGAATCGCCACCGGTCCGGGCGGCGCGCCGGCGGTGCCGGTGAACGCCAACGGTGGAGCCGAGACGAGCATCTCGTAGCGCCCGTCTTCGGCGCACGCCTCGGCCAGGGCCTCGAGATCGAACATCTCGCCGATCAGCAGGCCCATGTACACGAGGGCCGGGATGTGGAACGGCTGGAAGCTGTCGGGCAGCTCGTTCGGCCGGACCTCGCAGCCCCACGTGTCGGTGGCGACGGCCGCGATGTTGCGGTTCGCCAGCCACGGGATGGTGAAGAAGCTGAGCCCGGGGGCGTCACCGCCCGCGTACGTGCCCCAGCCCTCCTCGAAGCACCGGGCCATCTGCCCGGTGCGCAGCAGGATGATGTCGCCCGTCCCGACCTCGACCTTGCCGAACTCGGCCGCCGCCTCGAGGTCGTCGGAGGTGATCGGGTAGCCGTCGTCGAGCCACGGCAGCCCCTTCGAGCGCGGGATGTCGAGCAGGACCGCGCGGCCCACGAGCTTGTCCTTCAGCACCTCCGCGCCGTTGCGGGTGGTGCCGTTGGCCGTGTACTCGTCCGCCGGGTAGCCGTTGTACATCCGGCCGCGGTGGAAGATGTGCGACAGGCTGTCCCAATGGGTCGCCGACTGCAGGTGCAGCACGACGGTGTCGTCGGCGTAGCCCATCTGGCGCGGCAGCGGGCCGCCCGCCCACATCTGCTTGGACAGCGCGTGGTCGGTGCCGGTCGCCACCGAGTAGCGCAGGCAGTTGAAGCGCCCGTTGGCGCCCGTCTGCGGGCCGTTCTGGTCGAAGTGCAGGCCGAGCGGGACGACCTGGCCGGTGCGGACGAGGCCCGCCGCCGCGCGCACGAGCGCGGGCGTGATGTGGTTCGTCGTGCCGCACTGGTCGTCGCCGCCCCAGCGGCCCCAGTTGCTGTAGCGGTCGATGTACTCGTCGAGCGCGTCGTGGACGGCCTCGCTCTCGACCTGGTCGGTCATGCCGCGGCGGCCTCCCCGCGGCCGAGCGCCGTGTTCTCCGGGCCCTTGAGGCCGAGCATGTCGCGGGCCTCCGCCGGGGTGGCGACCTCGAGCGACAGCTCGCCCAGGATCCGCCCGATCTTCTCGACCTGCTCGGCGTTGCTCTCCGCGAGCACGCCCTTCGAGAGGTAGATCGAGTCCTCGAGGCCGACGCGCACGTTGCCGCCCATGATCGCGCCGACGGTGACGAGCCGCGTCTGGTGACGGCCCGGCCCCGAGCACGGACAGGTGGTACTCGTCGCCGAACAGCCGGTCGGCGATCCCCTTCATGTGCACGAGGTTCTCGACGTCGGGGCCGATGCCGCCGAGGATCCCGAAGATCGCCTGCACGAACAGCGGCGGCTTCAGCACCCCGCGGTCCAGGAAGTGGGCGAGGTTGTAGAGGTGGCCGGCGTCGTAGCACTCGAACTCGAAGCGCGTCCCGCGCTCCCCGATCTCGGTGACGATCGTCTCGATGTCGGCGAACGTGTTCTTGAAGATGAAGTCCGTCGTGTTCTCGAGGTAGGGCTTCTCCCAGTCGTGCTTGAACTCGGCGATCCCCGCGGCCATCGGGAAGATCCCGAAGTTGAAGCTGCCCATGTTCAGCGAGCACAGCTCGGGGTCGAAGCGCCGGACCGCGGCGAGCCGCTCCTCGAGCGACATCCCCAGGCCGCCGCCCGTCGTGATGTTGATGACGGCGTCGGTGCGGTCGAAGATGTCGGGCAGGAACTGCCCGAACACGTCGGGGTCGGGGGTCGGGCGGCCGGTTCCGGGGTCGCGAGCGTGCAGATGCAGGATCGCGGCGCCGGCCTCGGCCGCACCGACCGCCTGGTCGGCGATCTCCTCGGGAGTGATGGGCAGGTGCGGCGTCAGTGACGGGACGTGGATCGCCCCGGTCACGGCACAGCTGATGATCGCCTTGCGTTGCTTTCGGGCCATGGCGCGACCCTACGCCCGCGCTCCGGCGGGCGCATACTCGGTGAGCTCGTCGAGCGCCGGCTTGACGTGCTCCATGAACAGCTCCATGTTGCGGATGACGGCGTCGGCCGGCATCTGCGCGTAGTGGAAGATCAGGACGACGTACTCGGCCGGCAGCTCCTGCCACTGGGCCACGAACTGGTCGCGGACCATCTCGGGCGTGCCGTACATCCACAGGCCGCAGTCGACGACCGACTGCACCGGGTCGGCCGGGTCGAGCGGCATGACCGGCGTGAGCGCCTTGTAGAGGTTGACGTAGACCTCGGCGTCGTAGTCGGCGATCGCCTTCCGGGCGGCCTCCTCGGTGTCGGCGATCTGCATCCACCGCACGAGCGCCTGGTTCTGGCCGAGCGCGAACTCGCGCCCGCCGGCCCGGGCGTGCTCGACGTAGGCCTGCCCGAACTTGCCGGCGCGGCCGATGCCCGAGAAGTACGTCGGGACGAAGCCCTTGTCGCCGCAGTACTCGACGGTCTCCTTGCTCGCGTTGGACGCGACGAAGACCGGCGGGTGCGGGTCGGTGTACGGCGCGGGCACCACGCTCACCCGCCGCACGCGGCCGTCGGGGCCGATCTCGCCCTCGGCGCCGTGGCGGGCCGTCGCCTCGGTCATGCCCCACTCGATCCCGTCCGTGTACGGGTACGGGATCTCCCAGCGCCCGCCGGCCGGGCGCTCGAGGCTGTCGGACTTCCAGGAGTCGAGGACGAGGTCGATCTGCTCCTCGAAGATGTCGCGGTTGACGCGGTCGTCCTTGTCCTGGGCGGCGAGCTGCGCCTGGTCCATCGCGGCGCGGTCCTCGTCGGTGCGCCCGGCGGGGGAGAGCGTCGCCCGCGTGCCGAGGTGCTGGCCGAGGACGTTGGTCCAGCGCGCCTGGTAGCCGCGCGAGAAGCCGACGAAGCAGCGCCCGTCGGAGAGGTGGTCGAGGATCGCCGTCTCCTCCGCGACCCGGATCGGGTTCTGCGCGCTCATCGTGTAGCCGAGCTGCCCGACGCGGATGTTGCGGGTGACCGCGGCCCAGTAGGCGTTGAGCGTGCCCGGGCTCGGACCGACCTCGTAGCCCTCGGAGTGGAAGTGGTGCTCGATCGTCGAGGCGCCCCAGAAGCCGAGCTCGTCGGCGGCCTTCACGAGCTCGGTCATGCCGTGCACGACGTCGTGGTAGCGCTCGACGTTGCGGCCGAGCGGCCGCAGGCTCGCCCGCTCCTCCTCGCTCTCGGCCGGGATGACGGGGTAGAGCTGGAGGATCGGCTTGACCATGGCTCCTCGGGGCGTGCTGGACGGGACCGCCGGCCCGACTCTGTCAGTCGCCGCCGTCGCGCTCAATGTCCCGGGCGACAAGGATCCGCGTCGTGGTTGTTGCCCGCGTCAATCCGTGCCCGTAGGGTGCGGCCATGTCCCAGGCACCCGAGACGGTCGACGGGGCGGGCCTCGAGATCTTCCAGGAGGTGCTGCAGAGCCTCGTGCTCCAGCGCCCGCTCGAGGAGACGCTCGGCCTGATCTCGCGGCGCGTGTGCGAGCTCGCGGCGTTCGACTTCTGCGGCATCGTGCTCCCCGACGAGCAGTGGGAGCACGTCCACCTCGCCGCCTCGCACGGGTTCCCGCCGAACTACGTCAAGCGCCTCAACGAGCTCTGGCTCGCGCCGCTCGAGGGGGTCGACCTCGACGGCTCGCCGACGGTCGCCGCGCTCAAGCGCCGCGAGACCGCCGTCCTCACCGACGCGCTGTCGGACGAGGGCTTCCGGCCGTGGCGCGCGCTGGCGACCGAGTTCGGCTACCGCTCGCTCGTCTCCGCCCCGCTCGTCGTGCGCGGCGAGGTCCTCGGCGCGCTCAACGGCTACTCGGCCCAGCCGCGGACGCTGACCGACGCCCAGCTGCAGACCGTCGAGACGCTCGCGGGCCAGGCGGCGCTCGCGCTGCGGCTCACGATGCTCGTCGACGCCCAGCAGGAGACGATCGCCCAGCTGCGCGAGGCCAACGAGCAGCTGCGCGAGCACCGCCGGATGCTCGAGCGCTCGCACGACATCCACCTGCGGCTCACGTCGGCCGTCATCGCGGGCGCCGACTTCCACGCCGTCGCCCAGACGCTCGCCGGCCTCATCGGCCGCGGCGTCCTCGTGACCGACGCGGGCGGCCGGCCGATCTGCACCTCGGAGGATCCGCCGCCGCACCCCGCGCTCGTGACGGCGTCGCCCGACGCCCTCGTCGGGCGCATCCGCATCGGCGCCGAGCTGCTCGGCCACGTCGTCGTCGAGGAGGGCGACCCCGGCTCGCGCGACCTCGACGTCCGCGCGGTCGAGCACGCGGGCACCGTGCTCGCGCTCGAGATCGTCAAGGAGCGCGTTGCGCGTGCCACGGAAGAACGCCTGCGCTCGGACTTCCTCTCCGACCTCCTCGAGGGCCGCGACGTGGCCGAGGATCGCATCGGCGAGCGCGCGCGCCACTACGGGCTGACGCTCGGGGCCGAGCACCGCGTCGTCGTCGCCGCCCTCGAGGACGGTCCGGCGCACCCGGCCCGGGCGCGGCGCCCCGAGGCCGCCGGCCGCGACCGCCGGGCGCAGGTCCTCGCCGCGCTGGCCGCGACGCTCGCCGAGCGCCTGCCGGGCGCCCTCACCGGCCGCGCCGGCGACGTGGTGACCGTCGCCGTCCCCACCGGCGGCGACCCCGCCCGGGCCCTGGAGCGCGTGACCGGCGCGATCGCCGCGGGGCGCGCGCGCGTGGCCGAGCTCGTGCCGGGCCTGCAGGTCTCGGCCGGCATCGGGGCGGTCGCGCGGGCCGCGCCGGACTTCCGCGCGTCCTACGCCGGCGCGACCCGCTGCCTCGACGTCCTGCGCCGCCTCGGCCGGCCGGGCGAGACGCTCGCCGCCGACGAGCTCGGGATCCTCGGCCTGTTCGTCGACAACGCGCGCCCCGAGGAGCTCGAGGCGCTCGCACGGCAGGTCCTCGGCCCGGCGCTGGACCACGACGCGCGGACGGGCAGCGAGCTGCTGCGCACGCTCGAGAGCTACCTCGGGTGCGGCTGTGACGCGCGCGCGTGCGCGCGCGACCTCTACGTCCACGCGAACACGGTGCGCTACCGGTTGCGCCAGGTCCAGGACCTCTGCGACCTCGACCTGCGCGACCCGCAGGACCTCCTGCGCGTGACGATGGCGCGGCTGGTCGTGCGACTGCTCGGAGATCGCGCGACAGTCAGCGGTCCGGCGGCCGTGACGCGGAAATCCTGACCGGGTGCTTATCTGTACGCGGGCGGGTACCCCAGTACCCGCCGTCCAGGGGAGTCCATGGCCAAGTTCCTTCTGCGCCGTTTTGCGAACTACGTGATTCTCGTCGCGGTTGCGACCTCCGGCGCGTACATGCTCGCGGCAGTCAGCCTCAAGCCGCGCGCGAACTTCGAGGGACGCAACCCGCCGCCGCCGGAGCAGGTCGTCGACGCCCGGCTCACAGAGCTCAACCTCAACGACAAGACGCCGGTCCTCGAGCGCTACAAGACGTGGGTCAGCGGGGTCGTGCGACTCGACTTCGGCAAGACGTGGGATGGCGACTCGGTCAACGCCGAGATGGGCCGGCGCATCGGCGTCAGCCTCCGCCTCCTGCTCATCGCGACGATCATCGGGGGCCTGCTGGGGGTGCTCGCCGGCGCCTGGGGGGCCATCCGCCAGTACCAACTCTCCGACCACGCGGTCACGATGCTGTCGTTCGTGATCCTCTCGATCCCGGTGTTCGTCCTGGCGGTGGTGCTCGAGGTCGCGGCCGTCGGGTTCAACAACGCGGTCGGATCGAAGGTGTTCGAGTACACCGGCGAGTTCACGCCGGGCCTGCAGGGCGGCTTCTGGACCCACGCGGTCGACCGCCTGCAGCACCTGGTCCTGCCGAGCATCACGCTCATCCTCGGCGAGATCGCGATCTTCAGCCGCTACCAGCGCAGCGCGATGCTCGACGTGCTGGGCCAGGACTTCGTCCGCACGGCCCAGGCCAAGGGGCTGCGGCGGCGCAGCGCGCTGATGCGCCACGCGCTGCGCACCGCGCTGATCCCGGCGGTCACCTACTTCATCTACAACTTCGGGATCCTCATCGTGGGCGCCACGTTCACCGAGAAGATCTTCGGCTGGCACGGGATGGGAGAGTGGTTCGTGGATTCCGTGACGCGGCAGGACACCAACGCCGTCGCCGCCGTGACGTGCTTCGCGGCGATCATGATCCTGCTCGCGGGCCTCGTGTCCGACATCGCCTATGCGTTGCTCGACCCGCGGATCCGGGTGAGCTGAGATGGCCGTCCCGAGCGACTCCCTCACCCAGGTCGCCCCGCAGACCGATGGCGATGATCCGCTCCTCGACGAGACCCGGATCGCGTCGCGCTGGAGCATCGTCCTGCAGCGCTTCCGCCGGCGCCGGCTGGCGATGTTCGGCCTCGTGGTCCTCGTGCTGATGTTCCTGCTGGCGTTCGTCGGGCCGTACCTCACCCAGTGGGAGTACACCGACCACGACTTCAACGCGTTCCTGCAGGGGCCGTCGCTCGACCACTGGTTCGGCACCACGCAGACCGGCGGCGACGTCTACGCGCTCACCCTGCGCGGGATGCAGAAGTCCCTGATCATCGGCCTGCTCGTCGCGCTGTTCTCGACGGGGATCGCGGCGCTCGTCGGATCGTTCGCCGGCTACTTCGGCGGCTGGGTCGACCGCGCGCTCATGTGGTTCGTCGACCTGCTGCTCGTCCTGCCGGCGTTCCTCATCATCGCGATCCTGTCGCCGACGTTCCGCGGCAAGACGTGGCTCGTCTTCGTGATCCTGCTCGCGGCGTTCCTGTGGATGGTCACCGCGCGGATCGTGCGCGGCATGACGATCTCGCTGCGCGAGCGCGAGTACGTGATGGCGGCGCGCTACATGGGCGTGCCGGCGCACAGGATCATCTTCCGCCACATCCTCCCGAACATCTCCTCGCTGCTGATCGTCGACGCGACGATCAACGTGAGCGCCGCGGTGATCTCCGAGACCGGCCTGTCGTACTTCGGCTTCGGCGTCCAGCCGCCGGACGTCTCGCTCGGCACGCTGATCGCCGACGGCACGCCGTCGGCCACGACCTACCCGTGGCTCTTCGCGTTCGCGGCCGGCCTGCTCGTCATCACCGTCCTCGCCGTGAACCTCGTCGGCGACGGCCTGCGCGACGCGCTCGACCCGACGTCCGGGTTCTGATCGGGATGGCCGAGCCGGTTCTGGCCGTCCGTGGCCTCACGGTCACCTTCCGCGGCTCGGGCGGCGACGTCCGTGCGGTCCGTGGCATCGACTACGACCTGCGGCCGGGCGAGGTGCTCGGCATCGTGGGCGAGTCGGGCTCGGGCAAGTCCGCGTCGGCGACCGCCGTCACGGGGCTGCTGCCGGGCCATGCCGTCATCGAGGGCTCGATCAAGCTCGAAGGCGAGGAGCTCATCGGCCTCGACGACGCGCGCCTGGCGAAGATCCGCGGCAAGCGGATCGCGATGGTCTTCCAGGACCCGCTGTCGGCGCTCACCCCGGTCTACACCGTCGGCGACCAGCTGGCCGAGGCCGTCCGGGTCCACAACGACGTCTCGGGCCAGGCGGCCCAGTCGCGCGCCGTCGAGCTGCTCGACCTCGTCGGCATCCCGAACGCCGCCGACCGCGCGAGCGCCTTCCCGCACGAGTTCTCGGGCGGCATGCGCCAGCGCGTGATGATCGCCATGGCGATCGCCAACGACCCCGACGTGATCATCGCCGACGAGCCGACCACGGCCCTCGACGTGACGATCCAGGCCCAGGTCCTCGAGGTGCTGCGCAAGGCGCGCGAGGTCACCGGCGCGGCGATCATCATGATCACCCACGACCTCAGCGTCATCGCGGGCTTCGCCGACCGCGTCGCGGTGATGTACGCGGGGCGGATCGTCGAGACGGGCACGGTCGACGAGCTCTTCTACAGCCCGCGGATGCCGTACTCGATGGGGCTGCTCGGCGCGATCCCGCGCGCCGACGAGTCGGGCGACCGGCCGCTCGTCCCGATCGAGGGCAACCCGCCGTCGCTCGCGGAGCTGCCGCCCGGCTGCCCGTTCGCCGCGCGCTGCCCGCTCGTGTTCGACACCTGCCGCGAGGTCGAGCCCGCGCTCATCGCGGTCGGCAGCCCCGAGCATCGGTCGGCCTGCCATCTGGCGGAGAAGATCGAGGCGGGCGGCTGGGGCCCGACCGACGTCTACCCGCTGCCCGACCTGCCCGAGCCCGCCGCCGCGCGGATCCCGCGCGAGGAGCGCGAGGTGGTCCTCTCCGCGGAGGACCTCGTCCGCCACCATCCGCTCATGAAGGGCGCGGTCGTCAAGCGCCAGGTCGGCGCCGTGCGGGCCGTCGACGGCATCAGCTTCGACGTGCGCGACGGCGAGGTCCTCGGGCTCGTGGGCGAGTCCGGCTGCGGCAAGACCACGACGCTGCTCGAGGTCCTCGAGCTCGCCGCGCCCCAGGACGGGCGCATCGTCGTGCTCGGTCGCGACGTGGCGAGCCTGAGCGCCGCCGACCGACGCACGATGCGCCGGAACATCAACATCGTCTTCCAGGACCCGCTCGCGTCGCTCGACCCGCGGATGCCGGTCAGCGACATCCTCGCCGAGCCGCTGCGCACGCACGGGATGGGCGGGGAGAAGGCCCGTGCGCGGGTGCGCGAGCTGCTGCGCCTCGTGGGCCTCAGCCCCGAGCACGCCGGCCGCTACCCGCAGCAGTTCTCGGGCGGCCAGCGCCAGCGCATCGGCATCGCCCGGGCGCTCGCGCTCGAGCCCTCGCTCCTCGTGCTCGACGAGCCGGTGTCCGCGCTGGACGTCTCGATCCAGGCGGGCGTCATCAACCTGCTCGAGGAGCTCCGGGCCCGTCTGGGCCTGTCCTACCTGTTCGTCGCGCACGACCTCGCGGTCGTCCGTCACATCGCCGACCGGATCGCCGTGATGTACCTCGGCAAGATCGTGGAGATCGGCGACGTGACGCGCGTGTACGAGTCCGCGTCCCATCCGTACACGCAGGCGCTGCTCTCGGCGATCCCGCTGCCCGACCCGCACAAGGAGCGGGCGCGGCGACGGATCCTGCTCGAGGGCGACCTGCCCAGCCCGGCGAATCCGCCGTCGGGCTGCCGGTTCCGGACGCGCTGTCCGAAGTTCGCCGGCCTCGACGAGGACCGGCGCCGGCGGTGCCTTGAGGAGGAGCCGCCGCTCTACGGCATGGAGCACGACCACTCCGCCGCCTGCCACTACGCGGAGGCGGTGAAGGTCGTCTGAAGGCCGAGGGAGAAGTGGTGCACACCAAAAACGCTCTGAGGAGGAGTGCTGTGTTCGTACGTTCGAGAAGGACCTCGCTGCTGGCGGTCCTCGTGTCCGCGACCGCGTTCGTCGTCGCCGCCTGCGGCGGCTCCGACAGCGGGTCGGACACCGGGGGCGACGCCAAGCCGACGAAGCAGCAGGAAGCGTCGGCGACCAAGCAGATCGACATCAACGAGCAGCCGCTCGACAAGGTCAAGCAGGGCGGCACGATCCGCTGGGCGGTCGATCAGCTCTCGACCCAGTGGAACTACAACCAGATCAACGGGCCGAACTCGGCGACCGCCCAGGTGCTCTACGGCGTCATGCCGTACGTCTTCATCGCCGACAAGACCGCGACGACCAGCCCCAACCCGGACTACCTGACGTCCGCGAAGGCCGACAACTCGAGCGGCAAGCAGGTCGTCACGATGGAGATCAACCCGAAGGCCAAGTGGTCGGACGGCACGCCGATCACCGAGAAGGACTTCGAGACCCAGTGGGACGCGCTGAAGGACCCGACGAGCAAGTATCAGATCGCCTCGTCGACCGGCTACGACCGCATCGAGAGCGTCAAGCAGGGCAAGGACGAGCATGAGGTCATCGCGACGTTCAGCAAGCCCTTCGCCGACTGGAAGTCGCTGTGGTCGCCCATGTATCCGGCGAAGTACCAGGACACCGCGGACCACTTCAACAAGGGCTACTTCAACAAGATCCCGGTCACCGCGGGCCCGTTCAAGGTCGACAAGATCGACAAGTCCGCGAAGACGGTGACGATGACCGCGGACCCGAACTGGTGGGGCGCCAAGCCGAAGCTCGACCGCATCATCACCCGGTCGCTCGAGGGTGACGCCGGCGTGAACGCGTTCGTCAACGGCGAGGTCGACGTCAACCTCCTGCCGAACGACCCGGCCTCGTACAAGCGGGCGAAGTCGGCGAAGAACGGCGTGATCCGCGTCGCCGGCGGCCCGGACTTCCGCCACTTCACGTTCAACGGCACGAGCCCGAACCTGTCCGACGTCAACGTGCGCCAGGCGATCGCGATGTCGATCAACCGCAACGCGATCAACAAGGCGGACCTGACCGGCCTGCCGTGGCCGGCGCGGACGATGGACAACCACTTCCTCGTCAACACCCAGGCGGGCTACAAGGCGAACGCCGGGACGGTCGGGCAGTACGACCCGGAGAAGGCCAAGCAGATGCTCGACGCCGCGGGCTGGAAGATGGGCAGCGGCGGGTTCCGCACCAAGGGCGGCAAGACGCTCGACCTGCGGTTCGTGATCCCGGTCGGGATCGCCGGCGAGCAAGCAGGAAGGCGAGCTGACCCAGGCGATGCTGAAGGATGTCGGCGTCAAGATCGACGTCCGCGCCGTGCCGAGCGAGGACTTCTTCGACAAGTACGTCATCCCGGGCAACTTCGACATCACGCCGTTCTCGTGGCTCGGGACGCCGTTCCCGATCTCGTCGGCGCAGTCGATCTACGCCAACCCGACGAAGGACTCCTCGGGCGAGCTGCAGATCCAGCAGAACTTCGCCCGCGTCGGCTCCAAGGAGATCGACGACCTGATGAACAAGGCGGAGGAGACGCTCGACCCGAACGAGGCGTTCGCCCTCACCAACCAGGCGGACGCCGCAATCTGGAACGAGGTCCACTCGGTGGTCTTCTACCAGCGGCCGCAGATGAACGGCGTCAACAAGAACCTCGCGAACGTCGGCTCGTTCGGCTTCGCGCAGCCCGACTACACGAAGATCGGGTTCATGAGCGCGCCGAGCTGAGGCGCGTCACCGACTGACGTCGCGGCGGCCGGTCCGGCCGGGGTCTACGGAATCGTGACCTCGCCGGACCGGCCGCGCACGACGTGCGGCTCCTTGGAGTCCGGCAGCGCGAAGGACGCCAGGAGCGCGAGCAGGATCGCGACGACGATCCATACGGCGAAGCCACCGACGAGCCGTCGCGTGCGCCGGCGCGCCGCCGCGCGGAAGGCGCTCGCCGTGCCGGGCCCGAGCAGGTCGTCGACGACCGTCGGCTCGAGGCCGAGATCGCGCTCGCGGCACCATGCGACGAGGCCGTCGGGCCCGTCCACCGTCGCGACCTCGGCGGCGTAGGCCGTCGCCAGCCGCGTCACGAGCGCCGCGTTGCGCATCGGCGTGACGACGAGCGCCCGCGGCCGCCCGCGCTCGGCGCGGAGCCCCTCGGGATGGATCTCGATCGCCCCGTCGCACTCGACGACGCCCGCGATCTCCCGGCGCGGCGCGAGCACCCGCCGCGCGCTCTGGCGGTCCGGATGCCACGCGTGCAGGCCGCAGACGCAGTCGTGCTCGGGCGCGTGATGGGCCGGGTCCCGGGCGCAGGTCGCGACGAGCCACCGGCCGCCGTCGGGCCACGGCGTGGCGCGGTGCGGCCCGGCGAGGCGCTCCTCGCCGGGCTTTCCGACGACGACCCAGGTGCGCAGGCCGTAGACCGGCCCGGCGACCAGCGGGACGTCGCTCACGGGCGGGCGGCGGCGACCGGCGCGGGCGCCGACGCCGGGGCGGGCGTCGGGACCGGAGCGGGCGGCGCGACGACCTCCACGACGATGCGGCGTGAGGGACCGGCGACCATCGTCCGATCATCCGCCCTTCCTCGCGCGAGGGCAAGGCCGACGGTCGGCTGGGCGCGATGGCGTGCGACGATGCCCGGCGATGGAGGCGACGGTGCGCGTGTGCCCGTTCTGCGGCGAGCCGCCCGGGGCGGCGGTGTTCTGCGCGGCGTGCGGGCGCAACCTGGCGGCGGTCGAGCGGCTGCCGACGCGGGCGGAGTGGGAGGCGGGGGCGGAGCCCGCGACCCGGGCGGAGGCGACGGGGCAGGCCTCGGGGCCGCCGGACGGCGCGCTCGCCGAGCGCTGCGCCGAGGCCACGGCCGCGTTCCTCGCCGCGATGCGCGCCGCCGGCTCGCCGGGCACCGGGGCGTGGCCGATGCCCGACGCCCCGAAGGAGGGCCTCTTCCGCCGCACGCCGGAGCTCCGCGGCTGGGTCGTGCGGCCGGTCGTGTGGGACGACGAGGAGACGCCCAGCCACCACGAGCCCGGGCTCGTGCTCGACACCGATGGCGCCTTCCACGTCCTCGACAGCCAGATCCGCGGCTGGGGCCAGCGCGACTTCCCGGTCTTCCACGACACGGCGCGGGCCGAGCCGGTCGCGATGCCGGTCGAGGGGCGGCTGATCGCGGCGCTCGACGCCCTCCGCGCCGAGCACGGCGTGTCCTACGGCGCTCAGAAGCCCTCCAGGCGGCTGCGCGAGGCGGGGTCGTTGAGGTTGAGGACGAGGCTCGGCGCCGGGATCTGGTGGTCCGCGCTCGTCGGGGTGACCGCCGTGCCGATCGAGAAGTACTCGATGACGTGCGAGTTCCAGCCGTGGTTGCCCTCGGTGAGCGCGACCCCGACGATGCCCTCGGCCTCGAGCGCCTCGGCCTCGGCCTGCATCCGCTCCATCGCGAGCTCGCGGGCGTCGTAGAGCGCCTGGGTGAAGTTCGGCATCTCGGTGTTGCGCCCGATCCGCTTCAGCCAGCCGCCGAGGCCCTGGTGGGCGACGTGGTAGACGCAGGTCCCCATCACGAGCCCGAGCGGCCGGTAGCCGGCCGAGGTCAGCGTGTAGAAGTCCTGGCCGGAGAGGTCGCTCGTGAACGGGCGGCCGTTCGGGGCGCGGTGGAGCTTGCCCTCGGCGTGGCGCACGGCGGTGCCGATGGCGATGAACTCGGCGAGGTCGTTGCCCCACTCCGCGCGGCTGACGTCGAGGCGCACCGCGACGATCCCGTCCGCGCCGAGCTGGTCGGCCTCCTCCTCCATGCGGGTCATCGCGAGCTCGCGGGCGTGGTACATCGCCTGCGTCAGGACGTCCATCTCCTGGTTCTGGCTCCACGCCCCGACCTGGAAGCCGATGTGGTAGATCGACGTGCCGACCACGAGCCCGAGCGGCTCGAAGCCCGCGGCCTTGACGAGCAGGAACTCGTTGACCGAGAGGTCGCTCGTGAAGAAGCTGCGGTCGCGCATCCGCTCGAGGCGCTCGACCCCGTGCTCCGGCACGCCGGCGGTCGAGGTGGGGTCGTAGGGCTCGGGCTCCTGGGTCACGGGCGCTCCATCGGGTCGTTCAGCTGGAGGTCGAGGAAGGTGGCGGGCGGCGCCTCGTCGTGCTCGACCTCGACGACGGCCGTCCCGAGGACGTGCATCTCGACGAGGAGGTCGGTGTAGTTCGTGCCGCCGCCGCGGTCGCGCTCCAGCTCGCGCTGGGAGCGCTCGATCGTCACGCCCACGACGCCGTGGGCGTTCAGCGCGTGGGCCTGGCGGCTCACGCGTTCCATGGCGAGCGCGCGGGCGTCGTAGATGCCGCGGGTGAAGTCCGGCATCTCCTGGTTCTGGCGGCCGGTGAACAGGCCGGTCGAGCTGAACTGCTGGCGCGAGCCGGTCGCGACGTAGGCGACGGTCGTGCCCGCGACGAGGCCGACCGGCCAGAACCCGTGCCGGACGAGCTTGTGGAAGTCCTGCCCGCTGAGGTTGGAGAGGACCGGGCGTTCCTCGAGCTCGAAGCGCTCCGAGCGCACCGCGGTGCCGACGACGACGAACTCGATCACGCCGGCGGCCCAGTCGCGGTGGCGGCGGCGCAGGCGCACGCCGACGACGGCGTCGGCGTCCGCGAGGCGGGCCTCCTCGGCGAGGCGGCCGAGCGCGAGGCGGCGCGCCTCGTTCCAGGCCTCGGTCTGCTGCTCGAGCTCGATCGTCTCGCCGTCGCCGCCGCCCCAGCTCATGCCGCCGAAGCCCAGCCCGCCGCCGCCCCACGGGTAGCTCTGCCAGCCCGTGCGGTAGAAGCAGCTGCCCATGACCTGCGTCAGCGGCCGGAAGCCGGCCTGGCGGGTGAGCATGAGCTCGTTGACGCTGAGGTCGCTCGTGAAGAAGCGCCCGCCGGCGGTGCGGTAGGCCTCGAGCCGCTCGGCCGCGGCGCTGGGGATGCCGCCCGCCTGGAGCCGCGCGAGGCTCTCCTCGGCGCGGCGCGCCTCGTCGGCCGAGGGGCGGCGGCGGAAGGGCATCAGCCGGTGAGCAGGCGCTCGAGCGCCGCCCGGCCGCGGTCGCTCTGCTCGGCGAGGGCGAGCAGGTCGCGCGACAGCGCGTCGATCCACGCGTCGACGCCGAGCGTCTCGGACTTCAGCGCGATCCCGCGCACGACGCTGCGGCGGCGGGCCTCGACCGCGCCGCCCTCGGCCGCGATGTCGTAGTGGGTGTCGCCGAGGCGCACGGCGATGCGGCGCACCCGCTTGGCCCCGCCGAAGAGCCGGCCCTTGCGCTCGACGTCGACCTGGCCGGGGAGGGCGCCCTCGAGGCGGGCGGCGAGGGCCTCGAGGAACGCCGCCGTGTCGGTGGCGTCCGCGCGCAGCGACGCGGCCAGCAGATCGAGATCCGGGGCGTCGGCCACACGGCAACGGTACCCGCCGGTCCGGGCGCGCGACTACGCTGCGCCGCCATGGCTGACACCACCGGCTGGGTCTGGCACGAGCGCTACGCGTGGCACGACGCGCGCGGACTGATGGACTCGGCCCCGCCCGAGGCCCTGTTCGAGCCGCAGCCGAGCCTCGAGAGCGGCGACACGAAGCGCCGGATGCGCAACCTCGTCGACGCGAGCGGCCTGCTCGCCGCCCTCACCGAGGTCGCGCCCCGTCCGGCGGACGACGCCACGCTGCGGATGGTCCACGACCCCGCGTACATCGAGGAGATCCGCGCCGCGAGCGCCGCGGTCGGCGGCGACGCCGGGCACTGGACGCCGTTCGGCCGCGGGACCTTCGAGATCGCGGCGCTGGCGGCGGGCGGCTGCATCGCGGCGGTCGACGCGGTGCTCGACGGCGTCGTCGCGAACGCCTACGCGCTCGTCCGGCCGCCCGGCCACCACGCCGGCCCCGCCGGCGGCTGCGGCTACTGCGTCTTCTCGAACGTCGCGCTCGCGGCCCTCCATCTGCGCCGCGAGCGCGGCCTCGACCGGGTCGCGATCGTCGACTGGGACGTGCACCACGGCAACGGCACGCAGGCGACGTTCTGGGAGGACCCGGACGTGCTCGCGATCTCGCTGCACCAGGACAACCTGTTCCCGGTCGGCTCGGGCCGTCGCGACGAGGTCGGGGCCGGGACGGGGGAGGGGGCGACGATCAACGTGCCGCTCCCGGCGGGCGCGGGCCGCGCGGCGTACCTCGACGCGTTCGACCGGGTCGTCCGCCCGGCGCTCGACCGCTTCGCGCCGGACTTCGTCCTCGTCGCGAGCGGCCTCGACGCGAGCATGTGCGACCCGCTGGGGCGCATGAACCTCACGAGCGAGTGCTTCGGCCTGCTGACCGAGCGGATCCTCGCCGCCGCGGGCGAGCTGTGCGACGGGCGGCTCGTGCTCTGCCACGAGGGCGGCTACTCGAGCGCGTACGTCGCCTACTGCGGCCTGGCGATCGTCGAGCGGCTGGCCGGGGTCCGCACCGGCGTCGTCGACCCGTGGCTCGACGACGACCGCACCGTCGCCGCGCTGCCGCTGCGCGCAGACGAGGCCGCGGCCGTGGACGCTGCCGCGGAGATAGCCTCGCGCGCATGGCCGAGATCCTCGTCACGCTGAACGACGCCGGGGAGGCCTACGTCGGCCTCGCCGGGCCCGAGCCGCCGGAGGTGCGCGAGTCGGTCGCGCTCGACGCGCTGGAGGAGGCCGACGGGCTGCCCGCGCTCGACAGCATGGTCCTCGACTTCGACTTCTACGGGCGCCTCGTGGGCATCCGCATCACGAGCTCCGCGTCCTCGGCGCTGTCGCCGGCCCTGCTCGACGCGGCCCGGCCGGGCTAGGCGAGGCTCGCCTCGAGCCCGCCGACGATCGCGCCGCGCGAGTTGCGGATCACCGGTGCCGCGAGCCGGGCCAGCGGCTCGCCGTCGGCCGGGAGCCCGAGCAGGTCGCGCGCGCAGACGACCGCCGCGGGGTCGATCGCGCGCCCGTTGCCGTCGAGGATCTTCAGCGCGAGGCCGCGGCCGTCGGGCGTGCCGACGGCGATGACGGCCTCGGCCCCGATCTTCGCCACGACGCCGGGCCGGGCGGCCATGAGCTCGGTGTCGATGGACCCCGGGAAGCCGACGAGCGCGGGGTACGCGGACATCGCCCCGGCGACGCGGGCGCCCGCGGGGCCGAGGCCGCCCGAGGCGAGCCGGGCGAACGCGGTCGCGAGGCCCTCGAGGGGCAGCGCGTACGTGCGCATCCCGCAGCCGTCGGCGGCCTCGGCGACGGCGCTGCCGTCGACGCCGGTCGCCTCGAGGATCGCGGCGCGCATCGCGGCCTGCAGCGGGTGGTCGGCCTCGAGATAGCCCACCGTCGGCCAGCCCTCGGCGACGCACAGGGCGAGCGCGAGCGCGTGCTTGCCCGAGCAGTTGTGGTGGATGCGGCGGGGCGGGCCCGTGAGCGCCGCGGCGGCGCTCGGGTCGCGCGGGGCCAGCGGGCCGCAGCCGAGCGCGGCCTCGCCGACCCCGGCGGCGAGCAGGACCTCGGCGACCCGGGCGAGGTGCTGGCCGTCGCCGCCGTGCGACGCGCACGCGACGGCGAGGTGGCGGTCGGTCAGGCGGAGGCGGTCGAGCACGCCGGCCCGGACGGACGGCAGCGCCTGGAACGGCTTGGCCGCGGAGCGCACGAAGACCGGGCCGACGTCGCCGCCCCCGCGCACCGTCCCGTCGGCGTCGTGCAGGCGCCAGGCGAAGCGATGCACGCTCTCGACGTGCCCGCCGCGCGTGACGCGCACGGTGCCGGCGGCGGTCAACCGACGACCGTCAGCGCGCCGGGGAGGACCTCGTAGCGGGCCTCGACGAAATCGCCGATGTGGTCGCCGTCGACCTGCAGCGGGACCGGACGGCCGTCGGCCGACACGCAGTGCGCGGCGGTCTGCGCGGTGAAGGCGAAGACCCTGCGGTGGTCCGCGATGCGCAGGCGGTCGGTGAACAGGCGGGCCATGACCGTCGCGACGTCGGGCAGCGCCGCGCGCTGCAGGACGGCCCCCGCGATCGTGCCGTCGTCGAGCGCGACGTCCTCGGCGACCTGCAGCGGGCGGCCCGCGAAGTACGTGTACGGGTCGCCGTCCTGCACGAAGACGCTGACGCCGCGGACGGTCTCGCCCGCGACCTCGACGTCGATCTGCGGCGGGTGGACGAGGTACTCCCGGGCGACCGTCGCGAGCCCGGCGTAGGCGAAGTACCAGTGGCGCAGGCGGGACTTGAGGCGCGGGTGGGCGTCGACCCGGCGCACGACGGCGGCGTCGAGGCCGTAGCCCGAGGAGAACACGAACGCGCGGCCGTTGACCGCGCCGAGGTCGACCCGCCGCGGCGCCCAGGCGTCGGCGAGGCGGAGCAGGTGCTCGGTGGCGTCGACGATGTCGTTCGGGATCCCGAGCATCCGGCAGTAGACGTTCGTCGCGCCGGCCGGGAGCGGGGCCAGCGCCGTGGCCGTGCCGGCGAGGCCGTTCGCGGCCTCGTTGACGGTCCCGTCGCCGCCGAAGGCCGCCACGACGTCGTAGCCCTCGGCCGCGGCGTGCCGGCACAGCTCGGTGGCGTGGTCGCGGCCCTCGGTGTCGACGGCGTCCACGTCGAAGCGCCCCTGGAGGGCGTAGACGACGAGGCTCTTCATCTTCGGCGAGTACGTGGTCGCGTACGGATTCGCGATCACGAGCATCCGCTTGCGCTGCACCGGCGCCTCGAGCGCGAGCGCCGTGCCCGCGGCTTCGACCGGTTCAGGGGGCGGCATGGCCGGCGTGTTCTACACCGAAGAGGGGGTCCCTCGGCGCGTCGCCGGCCCGGAGGAGTCGGGCCGACGACGCTGCGCGCGCGCTTGAGGCAACGGCGGGAGGAGGAGAGATATTGCCGCTGCTGCGTCGGGCGGGAGCGCTCTTGGTGTCGTTATGAGGAGGAGGCGCTCTCGTGTGTCGCGTGAGGGAACGATGTGCAGTCTGGCGCCGCGATGGCCGTCTCGATATAGGGCGACCCGGCATTCCGGCGGTGCGGGTAGCCCCACCCTGGTTTGTTCGGGGCGTGGTTGATGCGTCGCGTTGGCGGCGCCGGTTGGCGGCGCCATGCGCGGGCGCTTCTGGTCGGCGGAGGCCGGGGAACGGCTGCGGCGAGGGGGAGGGGAGCCGACCTGGGCGGCGTTCCATGCCGCGTCGCGGTGGACGGCGGTGCGGCCCGCTGCTGAGAGTCGGTGCTCGACGGATTTTGCCCGCTGAGCGGGCACTTTCCGTCGAGCTCCCGGGTGGTGCGTGTTGTGCCCGGATAGCGGGCAGTTCTCAGCCCACACTCCGTCATCTGCCCCGCCGCCCTCGATCGATCCCACAGGGAACCGGCCCGCGCCGGCACCGCCCGCGACCGGCGCGCGCGACGGGATCCCGGGTTCGCCCGGCCCATTCCCCTCGCTGCCGCCGTTCCCAGGCGCCAGTCGACCGCGCAGAGCCCGCGCGAGGCGCAGCGCCCCCGGTCTACAGCCAGCCGCGCTTGCGGAACAGCGTGAGCATCCCCACGAGCACCACGACCATGACCCCGATCACGACCCAGAAGCCGGTGATCGACTCCTCGCCCGGCACGTGGGTGTTCATCCCGAACACGCTCGCGATGAAGGTCAGCGGCAGCATGATCACGCTGAAGGCGGTGAGGATGCGCAGGACGTCGTTCAGGCGGTGCGCGAGGACGGACTCGTTCGTGTCCTCGAGGGCCTCGACGACCTCTTTGAAGTTCTCGAGCATGTCCCAGATGCGCTCGGACGCGTCGATGATGTCGTCGAAGTAGACCTCGAGGTCCTCGGGGATGTAGCGCCGGGTGCGCTCGAGGTCGCGCAGCGCGACGCGCTGCGGCCGGACGATCTTGCGGAAGTTGATGATCTCCTGCTTGACGTTCGAGAGGTCGCGCACGATCTCGGCGGAGCGGCCCTCGAGGATGTCCTCCTCGAGGCGCTCGAGCTTGTTGCCCATCTTGCGCAGCATCGGGAACGAGGCGTCGACGCAGTCGTCGACGATCTTGTAGAGCAGGTAGCCGGGGCCCTTGCTGAAGAGCTGCTCGCGCAGGTCGTCGCGCGTGCGCACGCGCTCGAAGAGGTACTCGAGCGGCGGGATCGGCTGGTTGGGGAGCGTGACGACGTAGTCCGGGCCGACGAAGACGTCGAGCTCGGCCGCGTTCAGCCGGCCGATCTGCTTGTCGTACGCCGGGAAGTGCAGGACGACGAACATGTAGTCGTCGTAGACGTCGACCTTCGGGCGCTGGTTGCGCGAGTAGACGTCCTCGTAGTCGAGGGGATGGAAGTCGAAGTGCTCCTCGAGCCACGCGCGGTCGATCTGGCGCGGGCGCTCGATGTTGATCCAGCGCAGGCGCCGCCCTTCGACGACGTCCTCGACGATCTCGACGTTGGGAGCTTCAGGCTCCTGCGGGCGTGCGGAACCTACGCCGCGTGACCGCGCCGTCCGACGAAGGCGAGGCTTGGGCAGGTTCGGCATGGGGACTTCGAGGCTCGTCGCTCAGCACGGTGATCACTCCACCGACCAGTCTACCTGTGCGACGGACGGCGCCGGTAACCAGGGCGTTTCGGGCCGCCGCGAGGCCTGGTATGGTGCGCTCCACATAGCTGGACACATCCAGAGGGGTGGAGGGACTGGCCCTATGAAACCCCGGCAACCGCCTGACGCGGCAGGACAGCGCGACAGGAACGGTGCCAATTCCTGACAGATGTGGCCGGAGGCTCCAGTTCCAACCTCCGCCACGAACCGGCGGAGGTTTTTTCATGGGAGCAACGAGTCTGAAGTGTCGAGAGTGTCGGGCTGAGTACGAGCTCGAGGCGCGGTACGTGTGCGACCGCTGCTTCGGGCCCCTCGAGGTCGCGTACGACCACGGTGATCTCGGCACCGATCCCCATCAGCTGCGCCGCCGCATCCAGGCCGGCCCGCAGAACATCTGGCGCTACGCGGACTTCCTGCCGCTCGCCAACCAGCCCGGCCCGTCGGCCCGCGCGTCCTCGCGCAGCGGCCTGCCGGCCGGCTGCACGCCGCTGATCCGCGCCGACCGCCTGGCCGAGCGCCTCGGCCTGCGCGAGGTCTGGGTCAAGAACGACGCCGCGAACCCGACGCACTCGTTCAAGGACCGCGTCGTCTCCGTCGCCTCCACGCGCGCCCGCGAGCTCGGCTACGAGGTCCTCGCCTGCGCCTCGACCGGCAACCTCGCCAACTCGGTCGCCGCCCACGGCGCCGCGCTCGGCATGGAGAGCTACGTCTTCATCCCGTCGGACCTCGAGGAGCAGAAGATCCTCGCGACCGGCGTCTACGGGACGAACCTCGTGAAGGTCAAGGGCAACTACGACGACGTCAACCGCCTCTGCACCGAGCTCTCGGGCGAGCGCGACTGGGCGTTCGTCAACGTCAACATGCGCCCGTACTACTCCGAGGGCTCGAAGACGCTCGCCTACGAGATCGCCGAGCAGCTCGGGTGGGAGACGCCGGACCGCCTCGTCGCGCCGATCGCCTCGGGCTCGCTGTACACGAAGATCGCCAAGGGCTTCTCGGAGTGGCTCGAGCTGGGCCTCATCACGGGCGACGTCCCGACGATGAACGGCGCCCAGGCCGAGGGCTGCAACCCGGTTGCCAGCGCGTTCGCCGACGGCCGCGACTTCTGCACGCCCGTCCGGCCGAAGACGATCGCCAAGTCGCTGGCCATCGGCAACCCGGCCGACGGCCCGTACGCGCTCGACCTCGCGCGCAAGACCGGCGGCAGCATCGACCAGGTCACCGACGACGAGATCCGCGCCGGCATCCGCCTGCTGGCCGAGACCACCGGCATCTTCACCGAGACCGCCGGCGGCACGACGACGGCCGTCCTCGCCAAGCTCGCCGAGCGCGGCGACATCGCCCCGGGCGAGCGGGTCGTGCTCGTCATCACCGGCGAGGGCCTCAAGACGCTCGACGCGGTCAAGGGGACGTTCGAGTCCTTCGAGATCGCGCCGTCCTACGACGAGTTCGTCGAGCAGGTCGAGGGCGCGGGGGTCCGCTCCTGATGGCCGTCAAGGTCAAGATCCCGACGCAGCTGCGCGCCGCCACCGGCGGCGCGGGCGAGCTCGAGGTCACCGGCGGGACCGTCGGCGAGGTCCTCGATTCGCTGTTCGACCGCCACGGCGAGCTGCGCGACCGCCTCTCGGACGGCGACGGCGGCCTGCGGCGCTTCGTCAACGTCTACGTCGACGGCGAGGACATCCGCTTCACCGACGGGCTCGACACGCCGGTGGCCGACGGCCAGGAGGTCCAGGTCCTGCCCGCGGTCGCGGGCGGCTGACCCGGGCCGGAACGAGACCGGGCGCCCTTTCGGGCGCCCGGTGGGCGAAGGTGGCGGCGTGGGCCGGTGCTAGGCGGGCGGGCCCGCGAAGGGGCGCGCCCAGCGCGCGTCGACCCCGAAGAGCCGGTCGAGCGAGAGCCGTCCCGGCCCGGCGAAGAGGGCGATCACGAAGCCGGCGATGAGCGCGAGGTCGAGCTCCATGCCGGCGCCCGGCTGGTCCTGCGGGACGATCAGCGGGACCTTCGCCTTGACGAGGATGATCGCCATGACGAGGTCGATCGTCAGCGCGATCGCGGCGAGCCGCGTCAGGAGGCCCGCCATGAGCAGCAGTCCGCCGATCAGCTCGGTGAACGTGACGAGATAGCCGGCGGCCACGGGCATCGGGACGCCGACAGGATCGAGCGCCGAGCGGCCGAACGCGGCCGGGCCGGTGTCGAAGAGCTTCTGCCAGCCGTGCGCGACCATGATGAAGCCGACGAGCAGGCGGCCGGCGAGGAGGCCGATGCTGGGCGCCGAGCGCGGCCCGACGCCGGAATCGGCGGCCGTGGAGCGGGCCGGCGTCTCGCGCGGCGCGGTCTCGGTCTCTTCTCGGGTGAACCGTGGTGTCTCGGTAATGGGCATAACCATTGGGCTTCCCCCGACGCACCGGGATATGCACCGTTGGACGCCCCTCGGTTCCCTCTGGGGTAGCGTGGGAAGGGCGTGGCCGACAAGCTCGAGACCTATCGCCGCAAGCGGGACTTCGCCGCCACACCGGAGCCGGCGGGCGATGCCGACGCGGACGTCGGGACGGCGCGGTTCGTCATCCAGGAGCACCACGCGACCCGCCTGCACTGGGACCTGCGCCTGGAGCGCGACGGCGCGCTCGTGTCCTTCGCCGTGCCCAACGGCCTCCCCGAGGAGCCGAAGGACAACCGCCTCGCCGTCCACACCGAGGACCACCCGCTCGAGTACCTCGACTTCCAGGGCGACATCCCGAAGGGCTCCTACGGCGCCGGGACGATGCGCGTCTGGGACCGGGGCACGTACGAGGAGCTCAAGTGGCAGCCGCGCAAGATCGAGGTCGCCCTCCATGGCGAGCGCGTCCAGGGCCGCTACGCGCTGTTCCCGATCGACAAGGGCGAGAACCCGAAGAACTGGATGATCCACCGGATGGACCCGCCGGCGGACGCCACGCGGGAGCCCATGCCGGACAAGGTCGTGCCGATGATGGCCCGCCTCGGCGACCTGCCGCGCGACGACGCGGCGTGGGCGTTCGAGATCAAGTGGGACGGCGTGCGGGCGATCGCGCACTCCGAGCCCGGGCGGCTGCGCTTCCACTCGCGCAACCTCCACGACATCACGCCGCGCTATCCCGAGCTGGCGCGGCTCAACCGCGCCCTGAGCCACCATCGCGCGATCCTCGACGGCGAGATCGTCGCCCTCGACAAGGAGGGGCGCCCGAACTTCGGCGCGCTCCAGCGCCGGATGCACCTCGCGGCGGAGAGCGCGGTGCGCCGCCTGGCGCGCGAGGCGCCCGTCACCTACATGATCTTCGACCTTCTCTGGCTCGACGGGCACTCGCTCATGGACCTGCCCTACGAGGAGCGCCGCGCACGGCTCGCCGAGCTCGAGCTGACCGGCGACCGCTGGCGGACCCCGGACTACGTCGCGGGCCAGGGCGCCGCCGTGCTCGCCGCGACCGAGCAGCAGGGCCTCGAGGGCGTCGTCGGCAAGCGCCTGGACTCCACGTACGAGCCCGGCCGGCGCAGCCAGGCGTGGGTGAAGGTCAAGAACCTCGACCGCCAGGAGGTCGTCGTCGGCGGCTGGATGCCCGGGGACGGGCGCCGCCGCGACCGGATCGGCGCGCTGCTCGTCGGCGTCCGGGAGGACGGGCACCTGCGCTACGCCGGCCGGGTCGGCACCGGCTTCACCGAGCGCGAGCTCGACCGCCTCGCGCGGCTCCTCGGCCCGCTCGAGCGCGACACCCCGCCGTTCGACGCCCCCGGCCAGACCGACCCGCCGCGCGGGGCCGTGTGGGTCGAGCCGCGGTACGTGGCGGAGGTCGAGTTCCGCGAGTGGACGCAGGGCGGGCAGATGCGCGCGCCGTCCTACAAGGGGCTGCGCGACGACAAGGCGCCGGAGGAGGTCGTGCGCGAGGACGCCCACCCGCCCGGCCTGGAGATCGTCGAGGAGAAGGACCGCGCCTACGCCATCGTCGACGGCCGCGAGATCAAGCTCTCCAACCTCGACAAGGTCCTCTATCCGAAGGCCGGCTTCCGCAAGCGCGACGTCATCGCCTACTACGACGCGATCGCCCCCGTGCTGCTCCCGCACCTCGAGGGCCGGCCGCTCACGCTCAAGCGCTACCCCAACGGCGTCGAGGCCGCCTTCTTCTACGAGAAGAACGCGCCGTCCCACCGGCCGGCGTGGGTGCCGACGGCGCGCGTACCGACCGGCTCCAAGACGATCGAGTACGTCGTCTGCGACGACCGTCCGACGCTCGTCTGGCTCGCGAACCTCGCCGACCTCGAGCTGCACACGTCGCTCTCGCGCGCCGAGGACATCCGCCGCCCGACGACGCTCGCCTTCGACCTCGACCCCGGCGAGCCCGCGACGATCGTCGAGTGCTGCCGCGTCGGCCTGCTGCTCGAGGGCATGTTCCGCGGCCTCGGGCTCGAGAGCTTCCCCAAGACGTCGGGCTCCAAGGGCCTGCAGGTCTACGTCCCGCTGAACTCCCCGACGACCTACGACGTCACGAAGGGCTTCGCCAAGGCGGTCGCCGAGCTGCTCGAGCGCGAGGAGCCCAAGCTCGTCGTGTCGCGCCAGACGAAGACCCTGCGCCGCGGCAAGGTGCTCGTCGACTGGAGCCAGAACGACGAGCACAAGACGACCGTGAACGTCTACTCGCTGCGGGCGCGCGAGCGGCCGACCGTGTCGACCCCGCTCACCTGGGACGAGGTCCGCGAGGGCGCCGAGCACGGCGACCCGGAGCGGCTCGTCTTCGACGCCGACGCGGTCCGCGCGCGGGTCGAGGAGCACGGCGACCTCTTCGCGCCGGTCGTGTCGCTTGTGCAGCAGCTGCCCGCGGTCTAACGTTGCCTCTGTCATGCGCCGGCGCCACCGAACGCTGCGCGAGCTCCTCGCCGAGATCCGCCGCTCGCCCGACGACGGGGGCGCCGACGCGCGCGCCGGCCAGTGCGCGGAGGCGCTCTTCGACCAGGAGCGCTGCGCGTGCCATGACCTCGGCGAGCGCGAGGAGGCCGCGCTCGAGGCCGAGCGACGCCGCTGGGACCACATTCAGCCGGCGAACGAAAACGTCACGACCTCCTCGACCGGCCTGTAGCCCAGGCGCCGGTACAGCCGGTTGCTCGTCGGGTTCGCGAGGTCGGTGAACAGCAGCACGTCGCGCGTGCCCGCGTCGAGCAGCCGCCGCGTCACCGCCGCGGTCGCCGCCGCCGCGTAGCCGCGCCCGCGGTGCTCGGGCGGGGTGTAGACCGGCGCGACGCGCGCCATCCCGGCGACCGCGCGCGTCGTGCCCGCGATCGACACGGGCTCGCCGTCGGCGCGCCAGACGAGCACGCCGCCGTAGGCGATGCGCGCGGCGACGGCCTGCTCGACCTCGACCGCGAAGTCGTCGAGCTCGGCCGTGAAGGCGTACCACCAGCGGACGAGCAGGTCGCGGTCGGCCTCGGTCGCGATCGCGCCCGACCCGGGCGCCGGGGGGTCGGGCGGGACGAGCGCGTCGAGGCGGTGCAGGCACATCCGGCGCTGGAGGTGCGCCCGGGCGCCGGTGCGCGCGGTCCACGCCGCGGCGAAGGCCTCGGCCACGTCCGCGCGGCCGTTGACGGCGGAGGGGGAGCGGCCGTGGGCGGCGAGCGTCGCCGCCAGCGGGCCGATCGCGGCGGGCGGCAGCGCCGTCGGCGTCACCGGGAGGCCGGGGCGGTGGACGAACGCGCCCGCGACGGCCCCGGCCGGCGACCGCCACGCGCCGAACAGCGGCGCCTCGTCCCCGGCCCCGGCCCCGCCCGGGCCGCGGGCCCGCAGGGCCTCGGTCGTCGTGAGGAGCACCGAGTGCGCCGCGGGCGCCGCCCACAGCAGCGGACCCGCGAGGGCGAGGAAGGCCTCGGGGTCGTGGGTCGTCGTCCAGGCCACGGCCGCGCGTCTACGGCGCCGTGACGATCACGAACCAGTGCCCGGCGTGCACGACGCGCCCGCCGCCGGTCTCCGCCGCGAGCCCCTCGGGCGTGAAGAAGCGCTTGTAGACGCGGTGGCGCGAGCCGTCGTCGAGCTTGCGCTCCTGCCACTCCTCGCCTTCGCCGCCGGGCTGCAGGGCGGCGTCGAGGACCACGAGCATGGGCGCCACGCGGCGCGCCTCGGCCAGGAACGCGGCGCGCTCGTCCGCGAGCAGGTGGCCGTAGAAGTTCGCGGTGAACACGGCGTCGAAGGCGTTGTCGGCGAAGGGGAGCGGGCACGGCGTCGCCCTGCACCGCGCGTCCGCCGGGCAGCCGCGCGGCGGCGATCTCGACCATCGCGCGCGCTCTGGTCGAGGCCGGTGACGTCGCCTCGGAGGTGGCGCGTGACGAAGCCGGTGCCGCAGGCGACGTCGAGCCAGCGGCGGGCGCCGAGGCCCGCGACGGCGGCGAGCACGGCCTCGACCTCCGCCTCCCAGCCGGGCCGCTCACGGCGGGCGAACAGCCCCGCGCCGAGCCACCAGTCGTCGTACTCGGCCGCACGGCGGTCGTAGTACGCGCGCATCGCCTCGTCGACCACCCGCTCGACCATGATGGGATTCTCGCGTAGCCGGGAAGGAGGAACGGGGTGGTACGACGTGCAGCGATCCCGCGCTGGGCCCTCGTGCTCGCGCTCGTCCTCGTCGCGGGCGGGGCGCTGCGCGCGGAGCGCGCGATCGAGCACGGGCGCTTCCTGTCGACCGACGAGCGCGCCTACGCGGCGCTCGGGGTCGCCATCGCCCACGGCCACTACACGCCCCGTGGGATGGACGACCCGCTGCACTGGCCGCCCGGGACGCCGCTGCTGTTCGCGGTCGCCCGCCGGCTGAGCGGCGCGCCGGACGCCGACATCGACCCCGCCGCGATCTACGTCGCGCAGTGGGTCGTCGGGATGGCGCTGGTCCTCGCGGTCTTCCTGCTCGTCCGCCTGATCACCGGCCCGTGGCCGGCCGTGGCCGCCGCGGCGGGCGTGGCGCTCTATCCGCCGCTCGCGCTCGTCACCGGGGACCTCGTCTCCGAGCCGCTCGGAGCGCTCACCGGCGTCCTGGCGCTCGCCGGCCTCGCGTGGGCGTGGCGGGCGCGCGAGCCGCCGCCGTGGCGCTTCGCCGTGGCGGGTGCGCTGGCCGGGGCCGCGATCCTCGTGCGCGCCGATCTCCTGATCCTCCCGTTCGTCCTGGCGCTCGTCGTGGCGCTGAGCCTGCGCCGGGCCGGCGCGCGGCGGGCGCTCACGGCGGCCGGCGCCTACCTCGTCTGCGCGGCGCTCGTGCTCGCCCCGTGGTCGGTCTACGCCAGCCGTCAGCGCCACCAGTTCACGCCGATCACGTCGAGCTCGTGGTCGGGCCTGTTCGTCGGCACCTACCTGCCCGGCGACGGCCGGATCTTCGGCCTGCGCGAGGCGCTGGGCGACGAGGCCCGCCGTCACAACCCGCACATCCGCGACCGCGAGAACCGCAACCTGCGCACGGAGTGGATCCTCGACGCCGTCGCGGCCCGCCACCCGGACCTCGGCCGCTCGGCCGCGCTCGAGCACGAGACGCTGCGCAACCTGCGCGTCTACGGCCTCGGCCGGCCGCTCGACTTCGCCGCGATGCAGGTCCGCAAGGTGAAGCGGACGTGGATCGGCTACGACCGCGGCAGCTTCCACAACCGCCGCACATGGATCCTCGTCGTGCACCTGCTGTTCTCGGCCGCGGGGCTCGCGGGCCTCGTGTACGGCCTCCGCCGCACCGGGCACCCGGCGCTGTGGGCCGTGCTCGCGACCGTGCTGACGATCACGGCGGTGAACTCGTTCTTCGTCGCGGAGGCGCGCCACAACGTGCGGATGGTGCCGCTGCTGCTCGCGGGCGGCGCGGCCGGCGTCGGGCTCGCGCTCAGTCGTCGCGGACCAGCGGGACGAAGCGCACCTCCTCGAGGTGACGCCACGACACCCGATCGCCCTCCCGTCGCCCCACGGCCAGGCGCTGGCGCCGTGCGGTGACGCCCAGCGCCCGCAGCGCGGGCGGCCCGCCCCCGGCGAGAGGCGCGACGAGCCGTCCGCCCTCGGCGAGCTGCGCCTCGAGCGTCTCGAGCGCGTCGCGGGCGCCCGCGGCGGCGACGTTGATGGCGTCGAAGGGCGCCTCGTCCGGCAGGCCGCGCGCACCGTCGCCGACGACGAGGGTCACGTTGTGCACCCCGGCGCGCGCCAGCGCCTCGGCCGCTCCGCGCGAGAGGTCCGGATGGCGCTCGACCGACCACACGTGCGCGCTGAGGGCGGCGAGGATCGCGGCGTGGTATCCGGACCCCGTGCCGACGTCGAGGACGCGGTCCTCCGGCGCGAGCTCGAGCAGCTCGGACATCCGCGCGACGACGAGCGGCTGGGAGATCGTCTGGCCGCAGCCGATGCCGAGCGCGGTGTTCTCGTAGGCGTGCGGGCGGAGGTCGTCGGGCACGAACGCCTCGCGCGGGACGGCGGCGATCGCGGCGAGCACGCGCTCGTCCGCGACGTAGCGGCGAAGCTCGTCCACGAGGCGGGTGGCTTCGCTCATAGGATCACCGCGTGAGCGTCGTGCAGCAGCGCCTCGACCCGGCCGTCTTCCGCCTCCCCGTGGAGCGCATGCGCGACGGCTACTACTCCGACCAGTACTTCAACCTGACACGCGACCTGCTGCTCGCCGAGGGCCGCAACCCGCACGTCCTGATGCAGGTCTTCCAGAAGGAGGAGTCGGTCCTCGGGGGCGTCGACGAGGCGATCGCGGTCCTCAAGCAGTGCGCCGGACGCCGCCTGCCCGACGGCGACTGGGTACCCGCGTGGGACCAGCTCGTCGTGCATGCGCTGTACGAGGGCGACGAGATCTCGCCGTACCAGACCGTCATGACGATCGAGGGCGACTACTCGCTGTTCGCGCATCTGGAGACGGTGTACCTCGGTTGCATGGCGCGCCGAACGCTGGTCATGCGCAACGTCGCCGGGGTCGTCCGCGCGGCCGCCGGCAAGCCCATCCTCTTCTTTCCCGCCCGCCACGACCACTGGCTGGTGCAGACGGGCGACGGCTGGGCCGCCCACGTGGCCGGCGCGATCGGCGTCTCGACCGACGCGCAGGCGTCGTGGTGGGGCGGCCGCGGGGTCGGCACCGTCCCGCACGGGCTGATCGCGGCCTTCGGGGGCGACACGGTGTCCGCGGCGGGCGCGTTCGCCGAGCGCTACCACGGCGACATGAACATCACGGTCCTCGTCGACTTCGACAACGACTCGGTCCAGACCGCGCTCGACGTCGCCGGCGCGCTCGGCGACCGGCTCTGGGGCGTGCGGCTGGACACGAGCGAGCGGCTCGTCGACCGCGCGCTGCAGGCCGAGCCCAACCAGGAGGCCCACCGCGGGGTCACGCCGCTGCTGGCCCTGCGGGTCCGCCGCGCGCTCGACGTGGCCGGCTTCGAGCACGTGAAGATCGTCGTCTCGGGCGGGTTCACCCCGGCGAAGATCACGGCGTTCGAGGCGGCCGGCGCCCCGGTCGACGCCTACGGCGTCGGCTCCTCGCTCCTGCGCGGGTCGAACGACTTCACCGCCGACGTCGTGCGCGTCGACGGCCGCGCCGTGGCGAAGGCCGGTCGCGGCGAGAAGCCCAACCCGCGCCTCAGCCGCGTGGAATGAGCCTTCGCGGGGAGGGAGTGCGATGCGCCAGCTGACGAGCCTCGACGCGCAGTTCCTCGCCGTGGAGTCGGCGCGGACCTACGGGCACGTCGGCGGCCTCGCGATCTACGACCCGACGACCGCCCCGGGCGGCGACCTGACCGTCGAGGACGTCTGCCGGCTGGTCGGCGAGCGCCTGCACCTGCTGCCCCCGCTGCGCTGGAAGCTCGCGAGCGTCCCGTTCGGGCTCGACCTGCCGTACTGGGTCGAGGATCCGGACTTCGACTTCGACTTCCACGTGCGCGAGTCGGCCGTGCCGCCGCCGGGCGACGACGGGCGCCTGGCCGAGACCGTCGCGCGGATCTTCGCCCGCCCGCTCGACCGCGGGCGGCCGCTGTGGGAGATCTACCTCATCCACGGGCTGCCCGGCGGGCGGATCGCGCTCCTGACGAAGATCCACCACGCGGTCGTCGACGGGGTGTCCGGGAGCGAGCTCCTGAGCGTCCTGCTCGACCCGAGCCCCGAGGGGCGCGAGGTCGCGCCGCCGGACGCGCCGCGCCTCGGCGATCGCGTGCCCGGCGACCTCGAGATGCTCGGGCGCGGCATGCTCGGCCTACCGCGCCAGCCGCTGCGCGCGCTGCGTTCGATCCCGGGGACGCTGCCGCACCTGATGGACCTGCCCGGGGTCTCATCGCTGCCCGCGGCGCCGACGGTGCGCCGGGGCGTGGCGCGGCTGCGCGGCGTCGTCAGCCGGCGCGACCCGAGCGTCCTCGAGGCCACGACCGCCCGCGCGCCGCGCACGCCGTTCAACGGGCCGTTGTCGGCGCACCGGCGCTTCGCGTTCGGCCAGCTCTCGCTCGACGCGGTCAAGGACCTCAAGAATGCGTTCGGCGTCACGGTCAACGACGTCGTCGTCGCGCTCTGCGCCGGGGCGGTGCGCGCCTGGCTGCTCGCCCGCGACGCGCTGCCGGAGGACCCGCTCGTGGCGCTCGTCCCGGTCTCGGTGCGCACCGAGGAGCAGCGTGGCGCGTTCGGCAACCGCGTGTCGCTGATGATCGTCGCGATCCCGACCGACGAGGCCGACCTCGGGCTGCGGCTGCGGCGTACGCACGAGGCGCTGCGCGGCGCCAAGGAGCGCCACAAGGCGCTGCCGGCCGACCTGCTCACCGACGCCGCGACGTTCATCCCGCCGGCGGTCGCCGCGCTCGCGGCGCGCAGGGCGATGGACCTGATGGCCCGCACCCGCCCGCCGGTGAACCTCGCGATCTCGAACGTCCCCGGCCCGCGCGACCCGCTCTATCTCGCGGGCGCGCGGCTCGAGGCGAACTACCCGGTGTCGGTCGTCGTCGACGGCGTCGGGCTGAACATCACGGTGATGAGCTACCGCGACCACCTCGACTTCGGCATCGTCGCCGACCGCGAGCAGGTCGACGACGTGTGGTCGATGCTCGAGGGCCTGCGCTCCGAGCTCGCGGCGTTCTCGGGGCTCGCGCCGGACGGCGGCTGAGTCGCGGCAACCACCGCCGGAGACGTGGGAGAACGACATGGCGAAGGTCTGGGCACTCGAGGGCTTCAGCCAGTCGCTGGCCGCGGAGGTCGCGGACCTCGGGATCAAGGTCACGATCGTCGAGCCGACCGGCTACTCGACCGACTGGGCCGGCCCGTCGTCGGTCCAGGCCGAGCGCCTGCCCGCGTACGCGCCCATCTGGGAGGCGCGCGAGCGCCAGCGCGCGGCGATGCCCGCCGGCCGCGGCAACCCCGAGGCGACCGGCCCGGCGATCCTCGACCTCGTCGACGCCGCCGACCCGCCGCTGCGCGTCTTCTTCGGCATCGGCCCGCTCGACATCATCCGCACCGAGTACGCCGCGCGGATCGCGACGTGGGAGCGCTGGGACGCGCTCTCGCGTGAGGCGCACGGCGCGGCGAACTAGGGGGGAACGACCGGCACGGCGGCTACGGTGCCGCCGTGCTCACCCTCCTCCGGCGGGAACCCTCGGCGGTCCTGTTCGCCGCCCAGCTCGCCGGGCTGCTCGTGTACCCGGCGATGGAGGGCAATGCGGTCGGCCGGGCGCTGTTCAGCGTCCTCGGCATCGCGATCCTCGGGCTCGTCGTCCTCGCGGTCCAGGTGTCGCCGGGGTGGACGTGGGTCGGCGCGGCGCTCGCGGTCCCGGCCAGCGTGCTGCTGCTGGCGCAGGTCGTGACCGGCAGCGACAAGCTCCTGCCGTACTCGTCGGCGTTCGAGGCGCCGCTCTACTTCTACGCGGCCGGCGCGCTGATCGCGTACATGCTGGCCGACCACGAGGTCACGCGCGACGAGCTGTTCGCCGTCGGCGCCACGTTCACGCTCGTGGCGTGGGGATTCGCCTACGTGTTCATCGTCTGCCAGGCGGTCGCGCCCGGCAGCTTCACGGCGGCGGTCGACCCGAACAGCGACCGCAGCTGGGTCGAGCTGCTGTTCCTCAGCTTCACGACGTTGTCGAGCACCGGGCTCAGCGACGTCATCCCGATCCGGCCCTTCGCCCGCAGCCTCGTCATGTTCGAGCAGCTCGCCGGCGTCGCCTACCTGGCGATGGTCGTGTCGCGGCTCGTCGGGCTGACGGTGATGCGCCGCACCGAGCGCCCATAGCGGCGCTAGGCGTCGGCGGGAGAGTGCGCGCGCTGCCGCGCGAGCGTGTCGGCGTCCACGTTGAGCGGGTGGTGGCAGGCCGCGAGGTGGCCGCCGCCGTAGTCGACGAGCGGCGGCTCCTCCGCCGAGCAGACGTCCGTCGCGTAGCGGCAGCGCGGGTGGAAGCGGCAGCCGGTCGGGGGGTCGATCGGGCTCGGGACGTCGCCGCGCAGCACGATCCGCTCGCGGCGCTCGGAGAGGTCGGGGTCCGGGATCGGGACGGCCGAGAGGAGCGCCTCGGTGTAGGGCATGATCGGGCGCTCGTAGAGCTCGGCGGCGGGGGAGAGCTCGACGAGCTTGCCGAGGTAGATGACCGCGATGCGGTCCGAGACGTGGCGCACGACCCCGAGGTCGTGGGCGATGAAGATGTAGGTGAGCCCGAACTCCTCCTGCAGGTCCTCGAGGAGGTTCAGCATCTGCGACTGGATCGAGACGTCGAGCGCCGACACGGGCTCGTCGGCGACGATGAGCTTCGGGCGCAGGGCGAGCGCGCGGGCGACGCCGATCCGCTGGCGCTGGCCGCCGGAGAACTCGTGCGGGTAGCGGTTGACGTGCTCGGGGGAGAGGCCGACAACGTCGAGCAGCTCGCGGACCCGCCGGCGGCGCTCGCCGCTGTCGCCCGCGCCGTGGATGCGCATCGGGGCGGCGATGATCGACCCCACGCGCTTGCGCGGGTTCAGCGACGCGTACGGGTCCTGGAAGACCATCTGCATCTCGCGCCGCAGCGGCCGCAGCTCGCGCGAGCTGAGCCGGGCGATCGACCGGCCCTCGAAGCGCACGTCGCCGGAGGTGGGCTCGAGCAGGCGCACGATCGTGCGCCCGAGCGTCGACTTGCCGCAGCCCGACTCGCCGACGAGGCCGAGCGTCTCGCCCTGACGGACCGAGAAGGACACGCCGTCGACGGCATGGACCGCGCCGATCTGGCGCCCGAGCAGCCCCTGGCGGATCGGGAAGTGCGTCGTGAGGCCGTCGACCTCGACGAGCGTGTCGCCGAACTCGGTCACGCCGCCGCGGTCTCGCCGCGGATCGTGCGGTCGCGCAGCGCGCGCTTGCTCTCGGGATCGAGCCAGCAGCGGTCGAGGTGGGCCGGGACGGCGGTGCGCGCTTCGAGCGCGGGCTCGGTCGTGCACTGGTCGAAGGCGTGCGGGCAGCGCGGGCGGAAGCGGCACCCGGCGGGCGGGTCGATCAGCGACGGCGGCATGCCGGCGATCGAGTGCAGCCGATCCTGCTTGGGCCGGTCCAGGCGCGGGATCGACCCCAGCAGGCCCCACGCGTACGGGTGCAGCGGGTCGTAGAAGAGGTCGCGCTTGCCGCCGAACTCGACGATCCGCCCGGCGTACATGACCGCGATCCGGTCGGCGATGTCGGCCACCACGCCGAGGTCGTGGGTGATGAGGATGACCGCCGAGGAGAACTCGTCCTTCAGCCGCCCGATGAGCTCGAGGATCTGCGCCTGGATCGTCACGTCGAGCGCGGTCGTCGGCTCGTCGGCGATGAGGATGTCGGGGTCGTTGGCGAGCGCCATGGCGATCATCGCCCGCTGGCGCATGCCGCCCGAGAACTGGTGCGGGAAGTCGTCGGCGCGGCGATCGGCCTGGGGGATGCCGACCTGGCGCAGCAGGTCGACGGCCCGGGTGTGGGCGGCGGCCTTGCCGATCCGCTGGTGGGTGAGGATCGCCTCGACGATCTGGTCGCCGACGGTGTAGACCGGGTTCAGCGACGTCATCGGGTCCTGGAAGATCATCGCGATCTCCCCGCCGCGGACCTCGCGCATCCGGTCGTCGCCGAGGTCCATGATCGAGCGGCCCTTGTACAGGACCTCGCCCTCGAACATGGCGTTCGGGTCGTTGATGAGCCGCAGGACGGACATCATCGTCACGCTCTTGCCGGAGCCCGACTCGCCGACGATCCCGAGCACCTCGCCCTGGGCGAGCGTGAACGAGACGCCGTCGACGGCCTCCACGACGCCGTCCTCGGTGTTGAAGGAGACCTTGAGGTCGCGGACCTCGAGCAGGGGCGTCGCGTCGGCGGCCACGGCTCAGGCCGGCCGGATGCGCGGGTCGAGGCGCGCGTAGACGATGTCCACGACCGCGTTCGCGATCGTGATGAAGAACGCCCCGTAGATCACGGTGGCCATGATCACCGGCAGGTCGAGGGACTGCAGCGAGCGGTACGTCAGCAGCCCCACGCCGGGGAGGCCGAAGACGACCTCGGTCACGAGCGCGCCGCCGCCGACGAGGACGCCGAAGTCCAGGCCGAAGAGGCTGACGAACGTGATCATCGAGGTCCGCAGCACGTGGCGGACGAGCACGCGCCGCTCCGAGAGACCCTTGGCCCGCGCGGTGCGCACGAAGTCCTCGTTGGCGACGTCGAGCATGCTCGCCCGCAGCACCCGCGCGTAGAAGCCGATGTACAGCACCGACAGCGTGATCCACGGGATGATCAGGTGCTTGAACCACTCCCACGGGTCCTCCCTGAGCGGGGTGTAGCCGAGCGGCGGCACCCAGGAGAAGAGGAACGTGTCGTGCAGGCGGTCCTGGGTCACGAGGTTGGCGACCTCGCCCAGCCAGAACACCGGCATCGAGATCCCGATGAGGGCGAGGATCATCAGCAGGGGGTCCCAGATCGACCCCTTCAGGATGACCGCGAGCACCCCGATCGCGACGCTCATCACCACCCAGATCACGGCCGCGCCGATGACGAGCGAGAACGTGACCGGCGCGGCCTTCGTGATCGCCGGCACGACCCGCAGCGCCTGGTTGCCGTAGGAGACGAGGTCCCGGGAGATGAACAGCCGCTTCATCATCAGCGCGTACTGCTCCGGCTTGGAGCGGTCCAGGCCGAACTGGTGGCGGACGGCGGCGACGGTCTCGGGCGTCGGGTTGCGCCCGGCGAGCGCGCGCGTCGGGTCGACGCCGGGGGTCGCGAAGAAGATCAGGAAGGTCAGGACCGTGATCGCGAAGAGGACGATCACGAGGCCGAGCAGGCGCCGGACGATGAAGATGCCCACTACTTGCCGACCTTCGCGCGCTTGAGGCGCAGCTTCGCCCGCGGGTCGAGCGCGTCGCGGACGCCGTCGCCCAGCACGTTCAGCGACAGGACCGTGAGCACGATCATGATCCCCGGCGCGATCGCGACCCACGGGCGCGTGTAGAGCAGGCCCTGGCCGTCCTCGATGATCGTGCCCCAGCTCGCCGCCGGCGGCTGGACGCCGATCGACAGGAACGACAGCGCCGACTCGGTGAGGATCGTCGTCGCGATCATCAGCGGCAGCATCACGACGATCGTCGTGATGACGTTCGGGAGGATCTCGACGAAGATCAGCCGCCACGTGGAGGCGCCCTGGGCGACCGCCGCCTCGACGTACTCCTTCTCGCGCACGGACAGGACCTGGCCGCGCACCGGGCGGTAGACGTAGGGCACGTAGACGAGCGCGATGATGAGCGTCGGGATCCAGAGGCTCGCGGGGTCGACGTGCACCGGGCCCCACTGCAGGCCGTCCGGCGCCGTGAGCAGCACGGTCGCCAGCGAGATCGCGAGCAGGAAGATCGGGAACGCCCACACGAGGTCCATCACGCGCGACAGGACGACGTCGACCGAGCCGCGGAAGAAGCCCGCGACGAGGCCGAGCAGGAGCGCGACGAAGCAGCTGATGAGCGCGGAGCCGACGCCGATCTCGAGCGACGCGCGCCCGCCGTACAGGACGCGCGCGAACACGTCGCGGCCCTGGCTGTCGGCCCCGATCAGGTAGTTCGTCTGCCAGGTCGGGCCGATCGGGTTCTCGCCGATCCCGAGCGCGCCGCCGCCCTGCTGGATGACCTCGACCCGCTTGCCGTCCACGACGGTGGTGCCGTTCACGTTGGAGGCGAACGGGTCGACGTGCGCGATGTGGTTCGCCCAGATCGGGGCCCCGAAGCTGACCAGGACGATCGCCACGAACAGCGCCAGCGCGGCCATCGCGACGTGGTTGCGCACGAGCCGCCGCCCGGCGAGGAGCCAGGGATTCTTCCCCGCCACCTCCCGGGCGGTCTCGCCGGGGGCGAGCGCGACGCCCGCCGGCTCCGGCTCGAAGGCGAACTCCGCCATGCGGTCGCCGCGTCGCTCGCTACTTCACCGAGACCTGGGCGAGCAGCATGTACCACTGCGGGCTGAACACGAATCCCTTGACCCGGCTCGACACGAAGTTGAGCTGCTTGGGGTTGAACATCGCGACCCACGGCGCCTGGTCGGCGATGTCCTTGTCGGCCTGCGCCCACATCGTGTTGGCGGTGTTGACGTCCTCGGACGCGGTGGCGCCCGCCTTGTCCATGTTGGCCTGGATCTCCTTGTTGCAGAACTGCGCGATGTTCGGGCTCGAGTTCGAGTTCTTGTGGATCGAGCCGCACCCGAGCAGGACCTGGAGGAAGTCCGACGGCGCGGGGTAGTCGGCGAACCAGCTCGAGTAGGCGAACTGCACCTTGTTCTTCGAGTTCTGGATGTAGGCGTACTGGATGTCGTTGGACAGGAACTGCGGCGTGGCCTTGTAGCCGAGCTGGTTGAGCAGGCCGACGAAGTACTCGCCGTAGGCCTTGTCCACCTCGGTCGTGTCCGAGTTGACCTTCACCGACATGCCCTTCGTCCCGGACTCCTCGACGAGCTGGCGCGCCTTGGCCATGTCCGGACCCGTCCACTTGCCGCTGCCCGGGTTGACCGTGTACGGGCAGTAGGGCTTGTAGCCGGGGAAGTCGGGCGGCAGGACCTGGCACGTCGGGCTCGCGAGCTTCGGGCCGCCGTAGAGCTTGATCAGCGCGTTGCGGTCTGTCGCGTAGTTGACGGCCTGGCGGGCCTTGAGGTTGTCGAACGGCGGGATCGTCGTGTTGAACGCGAAGTAGTAGGTCGCCGGCTGCGGGTCGATGTGGACCTGCTTGGCGTACTTCGTGCTCAGCTCGTTGAGGCGGTCGGACGGGATCGAGTCGCCGTAGAACACCCAGTCGGCCTGGCCGTTCTCGACCTGGGTGACGGCGGCGCCGACGCTCAGGCCGAAGCGCTGGTCGATGACGTCCGGCAGGCCGTCGGGCTGGGCGTCCTTCGACCACTCCTTGAAGAACGTGTTGCGCTCGACCTTCATGCCCGAGTTGGGCTCGTACTGCGTCCACTTGTACGGGCCGGTGCCGGGCGGCGGGAAGTCCACGTTCTTCGACGGCGTGTCCTTCGGCAGGATGAACGCGAAGGGCACCGCGAGCTTCTGCAGGAACTCGGGGTCGGGGCCGGTGAGGTGGAACGTGATCTGGTTGCCGCTGACGTCGACCCCGCCGGTGAGGTCGCAGCTCTTGGGCGTCTTGATGCACGCGTCGGCGCCCTTGATGACGCTGTACCACGTGCCCGCGTTCGGGCTGTCGCCGATCTTGAACAGGCGCTCGAAGGTCGCCTTGACGTCGGCCGCGGTGACCGTCTTGCCGTCGGAGAACTTGATGTTCGGCCGCAGCGTGAACGTGTAGGTCTTCCCGTTGTCGGTCGGCGTCGGGACCTCGGTCGCGAGGTCGGCGACGAGCTTGGAGCCCTCGGCGCCGCCGGCGCGCTTGAAGCCCACGAGCCCGTCGTGGGTGAGGATCAGGAACTGCCACTCCTGCGCCGTGTAGTTCACCTGGGTGTCCGGTGACCCCGCCGGGGCCGCGTTCGCGCGGGTGATGAGCGTGCCGCCGCGCGCGCCCGCCGCCTCCGCGCCGCCGCTCGCCGTCGACGATGCGGAGGACGAGCCTCCGCCACCGCCCGAACTGTCTGACGAGCTTCCGCACGCGACCGCGAACAGCGCGGTCGCCACGACGACCGTCGCCGGAAAGACGGAACGCTTCACCTCGACCCCTCCTCGATTGGGACCTGCCAGCGGCCCTGCTCCGGCCGTGCACCAGGCCGGTGAGCCTCGACGGACGCTACCCCGCCGGTGAGGCGGCTGTCCAGTGGACCGCCGGTCGGAGGACCGCCGCCCGTCAGTCGCGCACGTACGTGGTCACGTGGCGCAGGAACGGCTCCGGGTCGATGCCCCGGCCGGTGGCCGCCTCGACGAGCGGCTCGGTGTCCAATCGGCGGCCGTGGACGTGGACGTGCTCGGCCAGCCACATCCGGATCGCGGCGGTCTCGCCCACGCTCAGCGCGTCGTCCTGGCTGCCGGCGTCCGCCTCGAGGGCCTCCCACAGCTGGGCGGCGATCAGGCAGCCGAGCGCGTAGCTCGGGAAGTAGCCGAACGCGCCGCCCGACCAGTGGACGTCCTGCAGGACGCCGTGCGCGTCGTCGGGGACCTCGACGCCGAGCAGCCGCCGCATCGCGTCGCTCCACGCCCCCGGGAGGTCGGCGACCTCGAGCGAGCCCTCGATCAGCGCGACCTCGATCTCGAAGCGCAGCACGATGTGCAGCGGATAGGTGAGCGGGTCGGCCGACACGCGGATGAGCGACGGCGCGACCGCGACCGTGCCCGCATGGAGGGCGGCGGGGTCGATCGTGAAGCCGCCGGCGGCCAGCTCGGCGGCGATCACCGGAGCGAACGCGGGGTTGCGCCCGACGTGGTTCTCCCACAGCTTGCTCTGCGACTCGTGCGCGGACATCGACGTGCCGCGGCCGAGGTTCGTGCGGTCGAGCTCGGCCGGGATCTGGCGCTCGTACAGGCCGTGGCCGTACTCGTGGATCGCGGCCAGGACCGGCTCGAGCTTCGCGTCCTCCTCGTACCGGGTCGTGATCCGCGTGTCCTGGGCCCCGACCCACGAGGTGAACGGGTGCGGCGAGATGTCGACCCGCCAGCTGTCGGCGGTCACGCCGAGCCGCGCGAGCACCGCGTCGACGGCGGCGCGCTGGGCGTCGAGCGGGACGCTCAGGGGCGGGGCGGCCGGCCGCTCGGCGGCCTCCGCGGCGAGGGCGGACAGCGCGGTCGCGAGCGGATCGAAGATCTCCTTGACCCGGGCGGCGGTCAGGCCGAAGTCGTAGTCGGCGAGCAGCGCGTCGTAGGGGTGCTCCACGTCGTCGAAGCAGGCGGCGTACGCGCGGGCCAGCTCGACGTTGCGGCGCAGGGCGGGCACGAAGGCGGCGAAGTCGTCCGCGGCCCGGGCGGTCTGCCACGCCGCCTGGCCCTCGGCCGAGGCCTGCGCGAGGTCGGCCGCGAGGTCCGCGGGGATCCGCCGGGTGCGCTCGAAGTCGCGCCGCGCGAGCCGCACGAGGTCGCGGTCGAGGTCCGACAGGCCGTCGCCGTCGCCGTCGAGATCGTCGAGCCAGCCGCCGATCGCGTCGGCCGTCGCGCGGTCGTGCGCGAGCCGCTCGAGCGTCGCGAACATGTGCGCGCGGGCCGGCGCGCCGCCGGGCGGCATCATCGTGCGCTGGTCCCAGCCCGCGAGGCGGGCGAGGGCGGAGAGGTCGGCGAGCTCGGCGAGCCGGGCGCGCAGGGCGTCGAGGGCGGGCGGCATGCCGCGAACCCTACGGCGGCGTAGATTCCGGGGCCCCGTCCCGCAGGAGAGGCTGACCGCGATGGCGCACGAGGTCGAGCAGATCACGGCCTACTCGGAGTTCCAGAACCTGATCTACGCCGGCGGGCAGGCGCCGCCGTACCCGGTGCGCTGGCGCGAGCTCGAGGCCGCCGCGACGGTGGCGATGACGCCCGAGGCCGCCGACTACGTCGCGGGCGGGGCCGGCGGCGAGGAGACGATGCGCGCCAACCGGGAGGCCTTCGACCGCTGGCGGATCGTCCCGCGGATGCTGCGCGGCGTGGGCACGCGCGACCTGTCGACGACGATCCTCGACACCGCGCTGCCGGCGCCGCTGCTCGTCGGACCGGTCGGCGTGCAGCAGATCATCCACCCCGACTGCGAGCGGGCGACGGCGGGCGCCGCGGGCAGCCTGGGCGTGCCGTACGTCCACTCGACCGCCGCGAGCACGAGCATCGAGGACGCCGCCGCGGCCGCGGGCGACGGTCCGCGCTGGTTCCAGCTCTACTACCCGACCGACCGCGACCTGGCCCTGAGCTTCGCCCAGCGCGCGGAGGCCGCGGGCTACTCGGCGATCGTCGTCACGCTCGACACGCTGATCCTCGGCTGGCGTCCGCGCGACCTCGGCCGCGCCTACCTGCCGTTCCTGCGCGGCATCGGCCTGGCCAACTACACCTCGGACCCGGTCTTCCGCAGCCGCCTCGACGGCGACTCGCCCGAGGCGACGATCGAGCTGTGGCTGTCGGTGTTCGCCAACCCCGACCTGGGCTGGGCCGACATCACGTGGCTGGCCGAGCGGACCGACCTGCCCGTGCTCGTCAAGGGCGTCAACACGGGCGAGGACGCGCGGCGCGCGCTCGACGCCGGCGTCCGCGGGCTCATCGTCTCCAACCACGGCGGCCGCCAGCTCGACGGCGCGATCGCGGCGCTCGACGCGCTCCCCGGCGTGATCGGCGCCGTGCCCGGCGAGGTCCCGGTGCTGTTCGACAGCGGCATCCGGACGGGCGCCGACGCGGTCAAGGCGCTCGCCCTCGGCGCGCGGGCCGTGCTCGTCGCCCGCCCCGCGATGTGGGGGCTCGCGCTCGGCGGCGAGGAGGGCGTGCGCCACGTCCTGCGCACGCTCCTCGGCGAGCTCGACAACACGCTGGCGATGGCGGGGTACCGCAGCCACCACGAGCTCGCGCCCGGGTCGCTGGCCCCCCGCCCGTAGCGGCCGCGCCTACGCGGCGGCCGCCGCCCGCGCGCTCGGCTCGAGGTCGCCGCGCACCGTCTCGTAGGCGTGCCCGGCGCGCAGGACGGTCGCGTCGTCCCACGGGCGGCCGACGAGCATGAGCCCGACCGGCAGGCCGTCGGCGAACGCGCACGGCACGCTCAGCGCCGGGTTGCCCGTGACGTCGAACGGCGCGGTGTTCGCGATGTTCGACAGCGCCGCCGTGAGGACGTCGGCGATCGACGCGCCGGGCGGCGGGATCCGCATCGCCTTCATCGGCGTCGTCGGCAGCGCGAGGACGTCGACGCGCTCGAGCGCCGCGCCGTACGCGTCACGCAGCCGTCGGCCCAGGTTCTGGCCCTTGGCGTAGTAGTGGTGGTTGTAGCGCTCGGAGAGGTAGCGGCCGAGCAGCATCGTGAGCTTCACCGTCACCGAGTAGTCCTGGGCGCGCATCCGGCGCGCGCGGCCGTAGAAGTCGACGAGGTCGGTGGTGTAGTGGCCCTTGTGGTTCGTGCCGAACGCGTCGCCGAGGACCATGAGGTCGGTGGCGCCCTCCATCGCGACGGCGTTCCAGATCGCGAGGCCGTCGCTGTGCAGCGGCACGGAGACCTCCTCGACCGTCGCGCCCGCGGCGGCCAGGGCCTCGGCGGCGTCGCGGACGGCGGCGTCGACGTCGGCCTCGGACATGCCGTCGCGCTCGAAGCCCTCGCGCAGGAGGCCGACGCGCAGGCCGTCGGGGCCGCGGTCGAGGCCGTCCACGTAGGGCGTGACCTGGACGCCGACCTGGCGCGGGTCGAGGCCGTCCTCGCCGGCGAGCACCTCGAGCGCGGCCGCGCAGTCGGCCACCGAGCGCGCCATCGGCCCGACGTGGTCGATCGTCAGCTCGATCGGGAAGATGCCGGTGTAGGGGACGAGGCCGAACGTCGGCTTGTGCCCGACGCACCCGCTCCAGGACGCGGGCAGGCGGATCGAGCCGCCCTGGTCGCCGCCGAGGGCGAGGTCGGCCTGGCCGGTGACGAGGACCGCGGCGCTGCCGTTGGAGGACGAGCCGCACAGGTAGGCGGCGTCGTGCGGGTTCGTGGGCTGCGGGTCGGGGTAGCCGGTCAGCCCGCCGCCGTCGAAGCAGAACGCCGGGACCGCGGTCTTGCCGACGATCTCGGCGCCCGCGTCGAGCAGGCGCGTCACGACCGTCGCGTCCTCGCGCGGGACGTAGCCCTCCATGATCGGCGAGCCGTTGAGCATCGGGATGCCGGCGACGCAGACGTTGTCCTTGATGCCCACGCGCTTGCCGGCGAGCGGGCCCTCGGCCGCGCCCGGGATCGAGCACTTCCAGCTCCAGCCGTTGGAGGGGTTGTCCGCGCCGGTCGGCCGGTGGCCGAGGTCGGCGCGCGGATACTTCACCGGCAGGTGCTCGTCGGGCAGCTCGTCGAGGCGGGTGAAGCCGGCGAGCGTCGCCGGCGCCGCCGCCGCGAACGTCTCGAGCTCCTCGTCGGAGAGCGTGAGGTCGAACTGCGCGGCGAGGCGCTGCAGCTCCTGGCGCGAGGGCGGTTGGACCGGCACGGCGACCTCCTGCGGGGTGGCGGACGGGGGCGCCTGCGACCGTAGTCGCGCGCCGCCGGGTCCGCAACGGCGGCGTCAGATCTGGGGCGGCGCGGGGTCCGGGGGAGAAGGCGGGCCGGGCTCCGGCGTCGGGCTCGGCGGCGCCGGGTCGGGCGTCGGCGGGGAGGGCATCGGGTCGGGCGTGGGGCTCGGGATCGTCATGCGACGGGCCTCCTCGGGGTCAGAAGCGCAGGATCGCGGCGATGTGGCCGTGCGAGGCGAGCTCCGGGCGGTCGCGCAGCACGTGCACGTCGGCCGACTGGGTGATCACGCGCTCGATGACCACCTCGACGATGTCGTCGCGGCGCTCGACCGGCGTGCCGTCGGCCTGGCACTCGGAGAAACCCTTGCCGCCGAGCCAGCCGCACTGCGGGCAGACGACCCCGGCGGAGCTGTAGCCCTGGTCGACGAGCAGCGCCTCGACCCGCTGCTCGTGCGTGGCGATGAGGACGTCGGACAGCCCGGTGGCGGCGCGGCCGTTGGTGCCGAAGGCCTCGGCGAGGCGGGCGAGGGCCCGGTCGTCGCGCTCGGCGCGGGCGGCCTCGATGCGCTCCGCGGCGCAGCGGCGCACGTCCTCGACGGAGCTGTTCTCCACGTCGATGTCGATCCGCCCGGCGAGGCGCTCGCGCAGGTAGGGATGCAGTACGCCCTCGAAGTCGGCGAGCGTCTCGGCCGGGCCGCCGACGAGCAGGCCCTCGGGCAGCTTGCGCTTCATGCGGTCGAAGACGACCTCGGCCGTGTGCTTGAGGTGGTCCTGGACGTCCTTGTCGACCGAGCGCTGATAGTTGGCCTGCGACCAGCCGCCCTGATCGTGGCGGTTGCGGACGCCGTCGTCGATGAGCGCGATCTCGTCGAGCGCGTCGCTCGAGCCGCAGAACAGCCGCGCCGTGCGGCGGTTGACGAGGACCACGCACCAGTACCCGGGCGGCCCGATGAGCGACAGCGGCGCGACGTAGGGCGTGTCGGAGATGACCGGGTCGTGGTCGATCGGCTCGGCCAGGCGCAGGACCTCGAACAACCCCGCGGCGGAGGCGGAGAAGATCGCGAGGCCGTGCGCGCCCTTCGTGCCCGCGCCGTTCCCGAGCTCGCTCGCGACGCGCTCGAGGTCGCTGCGCAGCGACTCCTTCTGTTCGTGGGTGAGGCGCTCCGACTCCTCGCGCACGAGGCGGCCCGCGCGGTCGAGGATCGAGCGCACCTCGGTGCTCCGCGCCGCCGGCGTGGCGAACTCGCGCGGGTCGAGGTTGACGAAGAGGGAGAGCACCTTCACGTCGCCGACGCGGGTTTCGGCCAGCTCACGCAGGCGTTCGCGGGTGATGTCGTTGACCTGCATGAACCCGACACTACCCCTGCGTCCCATCGGGTACGCCGCGGGGAGGAACCCATCCCCGACCATCGTGAGGCGATGCCCTGATGTCGAAACTGACCACGTTCGTCGCGGGTGCCGGAGTCGGCGCTGCAGCGGCCTACTTTCTGGACAACACCTCCGGCACCCGGCGCCGCAAGATCGCCGCCGACAAGGCCGGCCGGTTCACGCGCGAGGGCGCGGGGACGGTGACCGGCGCCGCCCAGTCCGCGGGCGCGCAGGCCAAGGGCGTCGCCGCGAAGGCGCAGCACGTCGCGACCGGCGGCGACAACGCGCCGGGCGACGACAACACGCTCAAGGCGAAGGTCGAGAGCGAGGTCTTCCGCGACGCGGACGCCCCGAAGGGCAGCGTCGACATCTCCGTCGCGAACGGCATCGTCGAGCTCCGCGGCCAGGTCAGCGACCAGGCCCAGGCCGAGGCGCTCGAGATGAAGACCCGCATGGTGAGCGGCGTCAAGGACGTCCGCAACCTGCTGCACCTCCCGGGCGAGACGCCGCCGAACATCGTCGGCACGCCCGGCGTGTCGTCCTCCTAGCCGCGACGGCCGTGCCGTGAGCGCCCGCTACCGGGCGCTCACGACGGCGGCGGCGCCGGCGGGCGCCACGGCTCGCCCGGCACGCGCGCGGGCGGCGTCCAGCCGTGGCCCTCGGCCGTCATCTTCAGCGCGTGCATCGCGCGCTCCTTGGCCTCCCACGGCAGGCGGCGGTAGAGCGGCACGAACACGTAGCGCCAGAACGCGCCGCCGGGCGGGCGGTACGGGGCGGAGGTCGACGCCGGGTGGTCGCGGCGCAGGTCCTCCATCGCCGCGAGCCGCAGGTGCAGCTCGGCCTGCTCGCGCAGCCGCTGCTGGGCCTTCGCGACGCCCGCGGGCACGCCGCTCACGCCGGGACCTTCGGCGCCGGCGCGGGCGGATGGACGATGCCGCCGCCCTTGCGCAGCTCGGCGAGCCCGTTCTGCGCCGCGATCGCGATCGGCTCGAACAGCGCGCCGATCGGCGGCGAGTAGATGTTCTCCATCCACGCGAAGTCCTCGAGCGTCGCGCCGCGCTTGGCCGCGAACGCGAGGAAGTCGCAGCGCTCCTTGACGCCCTCGCCGCCGTGGACCTGGCCGCCGATCAGGCGCAGCGTGCCGGGCTCGGCGAGGAGCTTGACGTGGGTGCGCGTGGCGCCGGGGAAGTACCGCGCCCGCGACACGCCGACGCCCTTGGCCAGCACGTAGGGGACGCCCATCGCCGAGGCGAGCGTCTCGCCGAGCGAGAAGCCGCCGATCGTGTAGTCGCCCGCGACGAGGCCCCACGGCACCCACACCGGGTCGTAGGTGCGGTCGTCGCCCGCGGCGTTCGCGCCGGCCGTGCGGCCCTGGGCGTAGGCGTGCGATCCGGTGAGCCCGCGGATCGGGATCATCGTCAGCCCGTGGGGGACCTCGATCGCGTCGCCGCCGGCCCAGACGCCGTCGTGCGGGGTGCGCATGTGGTCGTCGACGATCAGCCCGCCGGTCGTGCCGACCGGGAGCCCCGCGGCGGCGGCGAGCGCCGTGTTCGGCATCTTGTGCAGGCAGACGATCACGACGTCGCAGGCGATCTCGCCGGCCGAGGTCGCGACCGCGCGGACGTGGTCCTCGCCGAGGAACGCCTCGACGGCGGTGCCGAGGTGGAGCGTCACGCCGCGGTCGGTCAGGGACTTGTGGACCGGTTCGGCGACGTCGGGGTCGAGGACCTCGTGCAGCGCCCACGGCCCCTCGTCGATGAAGTGCACCTCGAGGCCGCGGTGGCCGAGGTTGCCCGCCATCTCGACGCCCAGCGGGGTCGCGCCGATGACCGCGACGGTCTTGACGGAGTCGAGCAGCTTGTCGAACTCCATCGCCTTGCGGATGTTCTTGACGTAGTGCAGGCCCTCGAGGTTCGCCCCGGGGACGTCGGGCTTCTCCCACACGAAGCCCGTCGCGACGATGAGCTTGTCGAAGCCCTCGTGCTGGTTGCGCGCGGTGACGACCCCGCGGTCGAGGTCGAGGTCGGTGATGACCGTCTCCATGCGCATGTCGAGGCCGTCGGCGACGTAGCGCTCGACGGTCGACAGGAACAGGTCCTCGAAGCGCGGGATCTCGCCGCCGTGCACGAACGGGATCCCGCACGGCGAGTAGGCGATGTCCTCGAACTCGGTGTACAGCGACACCTTCAGGTCGGGGTTGACGCGCTTCGCGGTCGTCGCCGCGGAGATCCCCGCGCCGCCGCCGCCGATCACGATGAGCCGCTCGGTCATGAGACGATCTCCTCCTCGGGACTGCTGTCGAGTCTGCCACTCCGGATCCGGGCCGCGAGCCGGGCGGCGCGGTCGGTGCCCTTGCCGTCGAGCAGCGCGGCGACGGGTTCCCGCCAGCGGCCGCCCGCGGCCTCGGCGACCGCCTCGCCGAGCACGGCGCGGACGTGCGCCATGACCCACGGCTCCGGGTTGGACAGGTTGATGCGCACCGTGCCGGCCGCCGAGCGCTCGCCGAGGCCGTCGCCGGGGTACACGGCGACGCGCCGCGCGAAGAGCGCGACCATCACCTCCTGCGCGCTCGCCCCGGTCGCCGACACGTCGATCGCGCACGCGAGGCCGCGCTCGGGCCGGACCGCGAGGCGCACGCCGGCGACGTCGCGCAGCGTCTCCTCGAGGTGCGCGAGGTTCGCGCGGATCGTCGCCTGGGCCGACGCGAGGTAGGCCTCGTCGCGCAGGGCCGCGAGCGCGCCGCGCTGCGAGATCGGGTTCGTGTTCAGGCGGGTCAGGGCGGCCTTCAGCTGCAGGCAGCCGCGCATCAGCGCGCGCGGGCCCGCGAGGAAGCCGATCCGCGCGCCGGCCATGCCGTAGCAGTGCGACACCGAGAACGTCGCGACCGCCTGCTCGGAGACCGTGACCGCCGGATGCAGCTCGCTCGCCGGGTCGATCGCGAGCGGCCCGTGGGTCACGTCGTCGATGAGGAGGACCCCGTGGCGCTCGGCGAGGCGGGCCAGCGCCGCCACCTCGTCCGCGCGGGCGACCGTCCCGTACGGGTTGACCGGGTCGATGAGGCAGATCGCCCGCGTGCGCGGCGTGATCGCCGCGGCCACGCGGTCGGGGTCCAGGCGGAAGCCGGTCTCGGCGCCGAGCGGCACCGCGACCGGGCGGCCGCCCGCGGCGATCACGGCCGGCGGCAGGTGGAAGTAGCCGGGGTCGCCGAGGATGACCTCGTCGCCGGGGTCGACCGAGGCCATGAGCGCGAGCGCGAGGCCGGCCTGCGCGCCCTCGGTCCCGACGACCTCGAACGCCGCGTCGCGCTCGCGGCCGAGCACGCCGGCCGCCGCGTCGCGCAGCGGCTCGATCAGGTCCGGCGCGTACATGTCGAGCGCGTCGGGCTCGACCGCCGCGCGCATCGCCGCGACCGCGCTCTCGGGCGGGCCGGCGAAGCAGGTCAGCCAGCCGAGGTCGGCCCAGTCGGCCGGCAGCCGCGTCGTGCCCTCGGGATAGAGGTCCTCGGCGTCGAGCCCCACCAGCGCGATGGCGTCCCGGTAGGTGACGTAGTTCCACATCGCGTGGTGGCTGCGCTGGATCGCGCGCAGGCGCTCGGAGACGGCGAGCGTGCCGTCGGCGGCCGGGTCCGCCGCCCAGGTCAGGACGTTGCTCATGCCGTCTCCGTGCGGACGAGCCGCACGACGCGGTAGATCCCGAAGCGGTCCTGCGGTGATCTGCGCGGGCGTGTACCCGGCCGCCGCGGCGTAGCCGAGGATCTGCTCGACCGGCCGCAGGCGCCAGACGCAGCGCTCGCCCGCCGCGTTCACCCAGACGCGCGCGATGTACTCGATCTCCGGGTTGCGGGTCTGGACGTTGAAGACGATCTGGCCCGGCGCGACGAGCTCCGCGAGGTCGGCGAAGTGGCGCTCGATGCGGGCGTCGTCGTGGTAGATGCCGTAGAGGCCGAGTTCGAGGACGACGTCGGGCTTCGGCTCGAGCGCGGCGAGCGCGGTCCGGTCGAACGCGCTCGCGCGGACGAACGTCGCGCGGTCGGCGACCCCCAGGCGCTCGGCGGCCGCCCGCGCGCCGTCGAGCGCCGGCTGGGCGATGTCGCACATCACGGCCCGCGCGCCGGGATGCGCCGCCACGGCGCTCAGGAGGTACGGCGCCGGCCCGGCGGCGAGGTCGGCGACGACGGGCGCGGGGCCGTCGGTGGCCGCGAGCGCGTCGCGGATCGCCTGCTCGGCGAGCGCGCGGATGTCGCGGAACGCCACGCACGTGCGCCGGCGCAGGAGGCGGCGGTCGATCTCGCGGCCGAGCGCCGTGCGCCCCGACGGTGCGTCGGCGTAGACGTGGTCCATGAACGGCCCGGACTCGAAGCCGTGGCGATAGCCGACCCGCAGGCCGTCGCTCACCAGGGCACCCGCGCGCGAGGCGGCGCGCTGCGCCGCGAAGCGCCACGCGCGCGGGGAGGAGACGGGCAGCTCGCGCTGCAGGTCGGCGAAGGTCGGGTGGGCCGCCTCAGGCGGCATGCGCGTAGAGCGGGACCTCGGCGAGCTCGCGGACCCGGTACAGCTCGTGGGCCTCGGCGGCCGTGGCCTCGGCCCCGTCGCCCGCCGCGCGCTCGCGCAGCTCGGCCCGGGCGCGGTCGACGTCCGCGCGGACCGTGTCGATCGCCGCCGCGTCGTCGCCCTCGGCCGCGGCGCGGTAGACGGTGAGCAGCTGCGCGAAGTGGTCGAGCGAGCCGAGCGCGTAGCCGACGAGCTCGTCGGCGCCCGAGAGCCCGGGGATCCGGTCGTAGATCGCCTCGCCCTCGTCGGGGCACGTGTACGCGTCGGGGTCGGTGCCGTTCGCGGCCGCGCGCTCGCGGAAGAGGAGCATGTGGCGCGCGTTGACGGCGATGAGGCCGGCGAGCAGCGCCTTGTCCTCGGGGCGCGGGAGCCCGGCGACGTGGGCGGAGAACAGGTCGACCCACGCCCGCATCCCGTACGCGTGGCGGGCGAAGACGGGACCGAGGTGGTCGGCGCGGTCGAGGACGACGGCGAGCTCGTCGGCGTTGTGGAGGGCCATGACGCGGAGTGTTTCCTATCCTGAATGGACGTTGCCTTAAGTAAGGCGACCATACTCCACCTCGACGCCGGCGGCCAGCGTGTTCGAGACCCAGCAGAACGGCTGCGCGCGCTCGATCAGGGCGTCGAGCAGCTCGTCGTCGACGTCCGCGGCGCACGCGACGCGGAACCGCGCGTAGCGCAGCTCCCGCCCCGCGCGCTCGGAGCGGACGCGCACGACGAGCCCCGGGACCTCGATCGAGCGCTTGCGGGCCACGTGCCCGACGGCGAGGCAGAAGCAGCTCGCGAGCGCGGCGCAGAACAGCTCGGTGGGCATGAAGCCCTCGTCGCCGCCGCCGTGGTCGGTGGGCTCGTCGACCGCGACCGTGTGGCCGCGGGCCTCGACGTCGGCGCGGTAGCCGCCGCGCCAGCGCGCTGTGACCTCGAGGCCCTCGGCCATCAGCGCCCGCGCAGGAAGTCGCGGTAGACGGCCTCGTGCGTCTCGGCCACGCGCGCCCAGGTGTGGCGGGCGGCGACGTCGCGGCCGCCGCTGCGCAGGCGGTCGGCGAGCGCCCCGTCGCGCGCCACGCGCACGAGCGCGTCGGCCAGCGCGCCGGCGTCGCCCGCGGGCGCGAGCAGCGCGCTGTCGCCGTCGGCCAGGAAGCCGCGGAAGACGTCGAGGTCCGACACGACGGCGGGGACGCGCGCGGCCAGCGCCTCGAGGACCGCCAGGCCGAAGCCCTCCTTCGTCGAGGGCAGGGCGAACACGTCGGCGGCCCGGTAGAGCGCCTCGAGCTCCGCGTCCTCGACCGGGCCGAGCACGCGCAGGTCGCCGTTGAGCCCGAGCGCGGCCGCGCGGTCGTGGAAGCGGCCGATCTCGTCGCGGTAGTCGAACAGCGTCGCGCCGCCGGCGACGACGAGGACGGGGCGGCGGTCGGCCAGCGCGCCGCGCGCGCGGGCGAAGGCCTCGAGCAGCGTGAGCGACCCCTTGCGCGGCTCGATCCCGCCGACCGTCAGGATCGCCAGGCGCCCGTCGAGGCCGGCGGCCTCGCGGTCGGCCTCGCGCTCGCCGGCGTCGCGGGGCGGGCGGTAGCGATCGGTGTCCACGCCGTTGCCGACGAGGCCGGACTCGACGCCGAACTCGTCGCGGACGCGCGCGATCCACGGCGGCGACACGCACACGACGTGGTCGGGCTCCGCGATCGAGCGGATCTGGCAGGCGACGAGCGACGGCGAGCGGAAGTCGTCGACGTGGTGCACGGTCCGGATCACGGCGTCGACCACGCCCTCGTCGCGCAGCGCGAGCGCGGCGTTGGCCGAGATGCAGTCCTGCGCGTGCACGACGTCGAAGCCGCCGTCGCGCAGGATCGGGCGCAGGCCGTCGCGGTAGGTCGCGATCGTCGAGGCGATCTTCGCGTCGAAGTCGCCCTCGGGCGGCTCGTGGGGGACGACCGTCGCCGGCACCGCGGGCGCCCGGAAGAACGCGGAGCCGGGCGGGCCGACCGCGAACAGCTCGACCGCGTGGCCGCGGGCCGCGAGCGCCTCGGCCACGGCGATCGCGTGCACGACCCCGCCGCGCGGGCGCACGGAGTACGTGAGCATCGCGACGCGCAGCGCGCCGTCGGTCACTTCGCCTCGCCCACCCGCACCGCCCGCACGGCCAGGCGGGCCGCGGCGGCGTTCGACGGGGCGACGATCGCCCCCGCGGCCTCGAGCGCCGCGGTCTGGCGGCGCGCGTCCTGCGGGTCCTCGGCCGTGCCGCACACGCGCACGACGACCGTCGCCCGCTCCGCGACGCGGCCCAGCGCCCCGGCGAGCTCGCCGGCGGGGTCGGGGTGCGAGCCGTGGCCGAGGACGACGTCGAGCAGCAGGCACCCGAGCGCGTCGTCGCCGGCCGCCTCCTCGACCATCCCGACGCGCAGGTCGAGGTCGACCATCGGGTGCGGGCGCCCGCGGGTGTACTCCTCCTCGCCGAGGTCGAGGATCCGATGCCCGCCCGGTGCCTCGTCGTGCCCGCTCACGTTGCCCGCGACCGGGCCGAGCGCGTCCTCGAGGATCGTCAGCGCCTCGTGGGCGAGCGACCCGCCCGAGAACAGCCCGAGCACCGCGCGCCCGGCCGAGGCGTCGCGGCGGGCGTCGACGGCGCGCTCGAGCGCGGCGACGTCGGGCGGGGCCGCGCCGGCGGCCGCGAGGGCCGCCGCCTCGAGGCTGTCGTGCACCTCGTACGGCGCGTCGGCGTCGCGCAGGCCGACGAACGCCGCGACCGCGCGCTTGCCCGGCGGCAGCGCGTCGGCCAGCGCCGCGACGACCTCGGGCGACGGGGGCTTGGAGACCAGCAGGACGGTCTCGGTCGCGTCGTCCTCCCCGAGCAGTGCGAGGCCCTGGCGGAACGCGAGGCCGCCGACCTCCGCCGACAGGTCGCGCCCGCCGACGCCGACGATCTGCGACACGCCGCCGCCGGCCGCGGCGACGAGACAGGCCGCCTCCTGCGCGCCGGTCCCGGCCGCGGCGACGATGCCGACGGGGCCGGAAGGCACGACGTTGGCGAAGCCCAGGCCGACGCCGCCGAGCATCGCGGTGCCGCACCCCGGGCCCATGACGAGCAGGCCGCGCTCGCCGCCGCGGCGCTTGAGCGCGACCTCGTCGGCGACGGACACGTGGTCGGAGAAGAGGAAGACGTGCAGGCCGCGGCTCAGCGCGCGGTGCGCCTCGAGCGCGGCGTACTCGCCGGGGACCGAGACGAGCGCGACGTTCGCGCCGCCGAGGCCGTCGACGGCCGACCCGAGCGAGCGCGGCCGGGCGGGCGCGGCACCGGCCCCGTTCGCGCCGGCGCCGCCCGCGCCGCCGGCGGCGAGCATCCGCTCGGCCTCGGCCAGCGCGTCGCCCGCCGGTCCCTCGTCGCCGTCGACCGCGATCACGATGTCGCCCGGCGTCGCGTCCGCCCGCGCGCCGAGGTCCGAGAGGGCCGCGAGGTTCGCGGGCGTGCCCATCGCGACCTCGCACGACGCGATCCCGTCGCGGCCGCGCAGCGCCCGCGCGATGCCCATGAGCCGCACGCTGTCGGCGTAGCGGTCGGCCAGGGTGCGGACCTGCCAGCTCACACGGCGACCGCCGGGCGCTCGAGCACGGACGGCCCCTCGGCGTCGGGCACGATCCAGGTGCCGGCCTCGCCGTCGAGCGCCGCCGCGACGTGCGCCGCGTCGGTGATGACGGCGCGCCCGCCGCCGCCGGCGAACCGCGCGGCGCCCTCGATCTTCGGGCCCATGCTCCCGGGCGGGAACTCGCCCGCGTCGAGGTGGCGCAGCGCGTCGGAGACGGTGAGGCGGACGATCGCGCGCTGGTCCGGCGTGCCGAACCCGAGGGCGGCGCGCGGGACGCCCGTGACGAGCACGAGCAGGTCGGCGCCGAGCGCGGCCGCGAGCTCGGCGGCGCAGCGGTCCTTGTCGATGACGGCGTCGATGCCCTCGAGGCCCGCGCCGCGGCGCACGACGGGGATGCCGCCGCCGCCGCCCGCGATCACGAGCACGCCGGCCGCCGCGAGGACCTCGATCTCGTGCAGCTCGACGATCTCGATCGGCTGGGGGCTCGGCATCATCCGCCGCCATCCGCGGCCCGCGTCCGGCCCGACCTGCCAGCCGCGCTCCTCGGCCAGCCGCCGCGCCGTCGGCTCGTCGTAGAACGGGCCGATCGGCTTCGTCGGGGCCCCGGTGAGCGCCGGGTCCTCGGGGTTGACCCGCACGCGCGTCAGGATCGTGGCGGTCGGCAGCGAGGGGTCGACCGCGTTCAGCGCCTGCTGGAGCAGGTAGCCGATCTCGCCCTGCGTCATCGCGTCGAGGACGTCGAACGGCAGCGCGGGCGCGTCGGGCTCGCCGCCCGCCTGCTGGAGGGCGAGCGCGCCGACCTGCGGGCCGTTGCCGTGGGTGAGCACGACCTCGTGCGCCCGGGCGACGCGGGCGATCGCCTTCGCGGCCTCGATGGCATGCGCCGTCTGCTCGGTCCAGGTCCCGCGCTCGTCCTCGCGGATCAGCGCGTTGCCGCCGAAGGCGATGACGATGCGCATGCCTGCGGCCCGCCGTCAGGAGCTCCGGATCGCCAGCCAGATCGCCCGGGCGGGCTCGTCGGACGGGTTGGCCCACGAGTGCGGGTAGGCCGTGCGGAAGTGGATCGAGTCGCCCGCGTCGAGGTCGTAGACGACGGCGTCGATCGTGAAGCGCATCGTCCCCTCGAGCAGGAGGACGAGCTCCTCGCCGGGGTGGATCATCGGCTGCGGGCCGCTGTCGGCCCACGGCTCGACCGCGGCCTCCGCGCCGGCCACGAAGAACGGGCCGTAGCGACCGGAGATGTTGTTGAGGACGAGGCCGTCCTTCGACGTGTGCAGCCGCGTGCGCTCGTCGTGGCGCACGACGGTCACCGGGCGCAGGCCGTCGGACTCCTCGATGAAGTAGCCGACGCTCTTGCCCAGGGCGGCGGCCACCTTCATGAGGCTCGTGATCGTCGGGGTCATCCCGCTCTTCTCGATCTTGTGGATCGAGGCGGGGGAGAGGCCCGAGCGCCGCGCGAGCTGCTGCAGCGACCAGCCGCGCTCGGCGCGCGCCTTGGCGACCTTCGCGCCGATCGCGGAGACGGTCTGCTCGATCTCGGAGCCGAAATAGGGAGGGGTCGCGGTCATCGACTTTCGGAAAGAGAATGTGCACCATCGGAAACGCCGGAGTCAAGCCAAATCGTTTCCTATGGTGAACATAGCCGGTCCGACAGACGGTCGCCCGGGACCCGACAACCGGGCTGAATCCCGGACAAAGCGCTTGACGCGGCGGCTCGCGGTCCGTTAGAACGCCATTCGCGATCCGAAACGATCGGCCGGCGCAAGCGCCGTGCACCCGAGCGTCCCCAAGGGGGTGCGAAGTGGCCAAGACCGACCTCGCCGAGCAGCCTGCCGGCACCGAGCTCTTCGACGTCTCGGAGAAGATCTTCCCCGACGTCAAGGCCGAAGAGGGCGAGTCCGCCTACACGTTCATGCACACCGTGCCGTACGAGGGCTCGGTGGGGCTCGTCAACCTGCTCACCACCACCCGCGTGCTGCGCAAGGGGTTCAAGACGAACCTCGTGCTCTACGGGCCGGGGGTCCTGATGGCCTCCGGGACCCGCGGCTTCCCGAAGGTCGGCGACGAGGCCTTCCCGGGCCACATGGCCATCAACAACCAGATCCGCACGTTCCTGGACGAGGGCGGGACGGTCTACGCGTGCCGCTTCGCGTGCGGGGCGCTGTACGGGTTCCCGGAGGACTTCCTCATGGACGGCGTCAAGCCGTTCCACCCGCTGGACGTCCTCGACGCCGCGCTCACGGCCTGGCGCGACAAGGCCTTCCAGCTCAACACCTGGACGGTCTGAGCGGCCGGCTCGTGGGGCGCGAGGACGCCATCGCGGCGTGGCGGCGCGCCGAGGCGCGGATCTACCCGACGGTGATGGTCAACCCCGCGATCTACGAGCAGTACGTGACGATCGTCCGCGCGATCGCCGACGAGCTGGGCGACGTGCGGACGGACGACGACCTGGTGACGGCCTGGACCGAGCGACGTGACATCGCGACGGCGGTGGTCGAACGGCACGCGCCGAGCATGCGCATGCTGATGGACCTCGCCGCCGTGCGCGATGCCGCGTTCTGCCACCGCCACCGCGAGCTCACCCGGCAGCGCGGGCGCGAGATCGCGGCCGAGCGGCTGGAGGCGGCGAAGCGCAACGGCGACGACTGGGTCGTGCTGTTCGAGGACGTGACGCCGATGGGCTCGCACCGGCTCGAGATGCACGTCCGCAGCGGCCGTGCGCTGCATCCCTCGAGCCAGATGGACCTCGAGAAGCCGACGCCGACGTTCGAGCTCGAGGTCGTCCAGCTCGACCCCGCCGACGGCAGCTGGCTCCTCGACCGCCCGCCGCTGATGCCGGCCCAGCGGTACGCGACCCAGGAGGAGTGGGAGGCCCGCATCGCGCAGGCGCGGGCGACCTTCGGAAAGGACTGAGATGGCCAGGGCCACGACGCACCCGCAGCGCGTCATCGACGCGCACTGCCACATCGGCGAGATCCCGCCGTGGAAGTTCTACGACCTCGAGCATCCGGTGAAGCCGACGGTCTACGACTACCGCTCGCCCGCGGAGTTCGTGAAGAACCACATGGACGAGTTCAAGATCGAGCGGGCGCTGGCCATGTCGAACTACGGCGTGCCCCTCCACGAGATCTCGTTCGACCTCAACGACGTGGTCATGGAGGCGGCGACGACGAACGACCGCATCCTCGCCGCGATCTGGGTCTCGTTCCTGCCGCGCAACGCGGAGATGACGCGCAAGGCTTTGGCGCTCGCGAGCGAGTCACGGGTCGTCGCGCTGAAGACGACGTTCCTGCTCGGCGGCAACCCCGACCCGAACTCGTGGGACGACGAGACGCGCGCGATCGCCGACGAGTGCTTCGACGTCTGCGAGCAGCACGACCTCATCTTCCACTTCCACACGAGCCCGGGCGGGAACTCGGACATCTCGAACTTCATCCCGCTCGTCGAGCGCTACGGCCAGCGCTGCAAGATCTACCTCGTGCACTTCGGCGGCGGCGTGTCGGGGCACATCCGGCTCGTCCCGAAGTTCCTGCAGTGGGTGAAGGACGGCTACAAGGTCTACACCGACACGTCCTGGGCGATCGGCTTCGGCGCGCGCTGGCTCTTGACCGAGATCGAGAAGACGGGCGTCGGCGGCGACCGGGTGTTCTTCGGCTCGGACGAGCCGTGGTCGGACTTCGACTCCGAGTACTGGAAGATCAACGGCATCCGCACGATCTCCCAGGAGCTCAAGGAGCGGGTCTTCTGGCAGAACTACGAGGAGCTGTACGCGGGCCGTGGCTGACCGCGGGCTGCTCACCCTCGACGACCGCCGCCTGCTCGTCGAGCTCCAGTCGCTCGGCGTCCGCGTGGAGGACGAGACCGCCGGCGACGGGGTCCCCGGCCGGCGCGGTGGGGCCGGGCCGGCCGACGCCGGGTTCATCTGGGTCCGCGGGTTGCCGCTCACGGTCCCGATGCACGCCGACTACGCGCACGAGTCGCCGTACACGCTGCGCCTCACCGACCAGGGCCCGCTGCTGCTGCACGGGGCCGACGACGTCGGCCCCGTCCGCGTCCCGCGGCGGCCGCGGATCTACGACATGCAGACCGCGGACGGCGTTCCCTATTGGAAGATCGCGCTGCTGCACCTCGACTCGATCGCCTCGACGGTGGTGCAGAAGTGCATCTACTGGGACACGCCCGAGCAGTGCGCGTTCTGCGGCATCGAGCTGACCCGCGGCGAGCAGACGATCTCGGTCAAGACGCCGGCCCAGCTGGCGGAGGTGTGCACCGCCGCGCGCGACCTCGACGGCGCGGTCGACGTGACGCTCACGACCGGCTCGCTCAACCGCCGCGACCGCGGCGCGCTCTACATCGCCAAGTGCGCGGCCGCGATCAAGGAGCGCAGCGGCGGGATGCCGGTGCAGGTCCAGTTCGAGCCGCCCGACGACCTCGCCGTGCTCGACGAGGTCCACCGCGCCGGGGTCGACGCCGTCGGCATCCACATCGAGACGTTCGACCCGCTCGTGCTCGAGCGCGTCGCGGCGGGCAAGGCGCAGTGCGGGGTCGAGGGCTACTTCCGCACGTGGGAGCGGGCCGTCGAGGTCTTCGGCCGGGGCCGCGTCACGACGTACGTCATCCTCGGGATGGGCGAACGGCGCGAACTGATCGAGGACGGCTGCCGGCGGGCGATCGAGATGGGCGTCTACCCGTTCGTCGTCCCGCTGCGCCCGGTGCCCGGCACGCTGCTGGCCGACGCGCCGACGCCGGATCCCGACTACGTCGCGTCGGTCTACCGGTCGGTCTCGGCGATGCTCTCCGAGCACGGGCTCGACCACCTCGACGCGGCCGCGGGCTGCGCGCGCTGCCAGGCCTGCTCGGGCCTCTCGGCCTGGGAGCGCCTGTTCGAGAAGGAGGAGCGGCGTGCCGGCCGCGGGCTCGTCGGTCGCTGAGGCGCTCGCCTGCCGGCTCGCCCGTGACGCCGACGAGCGCGGGCACCACTTCGCGATCCGCCGCGCCGTCTTCTGCGCCGAGCAGGGCATGTTCGGCGGACGCGACGACCACGACGACCGCGACGACGAGGACGACACGCTGCACGCGGTCGGCGCCGAGCACGACGTCATCGGCGGGACCGTGCGCCTCTATCCGCTCTCCGCCGACGGCCTGCTCTGGCAGGGCGACCGGCTCGCGGTGCTGCCCGCCTTCCGCCACGGCTCGCTCGGCGGGTCGCTCGTGCGCTTCGCGGTCCGCACGGCGGGCGAGCGCGGCGGCGAGCGGATGGTCGCGATGATCCAGGTCCCGAACGTCCGCTTCTTCCGCGCGCTCGGATGGTCGGTCGACGGCCCGGCCGCGACCTTCCACGGCCGCGAGCACCAGCCGATGGCGATCGCGCTCAGCCCGGGCCGGGGCGGGTGACCGGGGCCGCCGCGAGGTCCCAGACGTCCGCGATGTCCCCGCCCGCGGCCAGCCGCAGGACGCCGGAGTCGTCGAACGCGCCGCAGGCCGCGCAGTCGAGGCCGCGGCGCGCGAATGCGTCGATCGCCTCCGGCGCGCGCTCCGGCGCGGCGGCGAGCACGAAGCCGAAGCTCGGGAACGTCACGAGCCACTGCGCGAGCGGGACGTCCGCCGGGCGCGGGAGGCGGTCGAGGTCGAGCGTCGCCCCGCACCCGCCGGTCAGCTCGAGCAGCTGCAGCAGCGAGCCCGCGACCCCGGGCATCGAGACGTCCCGGGCGGCGCGGCACAGGCCGGCCTCGGCCACCTCGACCAGCGCCTCGCCGTCCTCGCGCAGCCGCGCGGCGGGGCGATCGCGCAGCGACGTGAAGATCGGCGCTCCCGGCAGGTCGCGGAACACGCCCTCGAGGCAGAACGCGACGAGCAGCGCGTCGCCGGGGCGCGCGTTCGCCGCGCGCAGCAGGACGCGCGCGGTCCCGGTGCAGGACGCCGACAGCGCGGGCGCGCCGCCGATCGTCAGGTGCCCGCCGGCCACCGGCACGCCGAGCAGGCCGGCCGCCCACGCGAGCCCGTCGAGCACGCGGCCGGCGTGCGCGCGGTCGGGGCTGACGAGCGTGTCGACGAGCGCCAGCGGCCGCCCGCCCATGGCGCGGATGTCCGAGACGTTCGTCGCGACCGCCGCCGCGCCCGCGGCGAACGGGTCGCCGGCGACGAGCGCGGGGGCGATCGCCTCGGCGCACACGAGCAGGAAGCCGTCGCCGTGCGGGATCGCGGCCGCGTCGTCGCCGTCGAGCAGCGCGGCGCCGGGCAGGCGCCCGAGGAGGTCGAGGTCGCGCTTGGCCCGCAGGCCGGGCGCGGTGCGGACCGTTTCGGCGAGGGTGGCGAGGTCGGGCACCGCGCGGGGATTCAACCGATGAGCGACGCCGTGTTCCAGCGCGTCGCCGCGGTGAACGTCGGGCTCGACGGCTTCGGGCAGGCCGTCCGCGACCAGGGGGCCGAGGCCGTCGACGTCGACTGGCGCCCGCCGGCCGGCGGCGACGCGGACACCGTCGCGCTGCTCGAGGCGCTCTGGGGCCGCCACGGCGACCGCGTCGAGGCCGCGAACGCGCGGGCGCTCGAGCGGCTCGAGCGCGTGCACCCGCGGGCGCTCACGGTCGCGCGGGCGGGCGACGTCGTCCCCGGTCTCGGCGACGGCGTGCTCCTGCACGCGGGCCCGCCGATCGCGTGGGCCGACGTGTGCGACCCGCAGCGGCGCGCGCTGCTCGCCGCGTGCCTGCTCGAGGGCTGGGCCGCCGACCGCGACGGCGCCGCGAAGCTGCTCGCCGACGGCGAGGTCCGCCTCGAGAGCGGCAACGAGCACGGCCACGTGGGGCCGATGACCGGCGTGTGCTCGCCGTCGATGGCGGTCTGGGTCGTCGAGGACGAGGCGAGCGGGGTGCGCGCGTTCTCGACGCTCAACGAGGGCCCGGGCCGGACCTTCTGGCTCGGGGTCGGCGACGACGAGGCCGTCGAGCGCCAGCGCTTCCTGCGCGACCGCGCCCGGCCGGTCCTCGCGGCGCTGCTCGAGCGCACCGGCCCGGTCGACGTGCTCGGGCTGGCGGCGCAGGGGCTGCAGATGGGCGACGAGCTGCACATGCGCAGCCAGGCGGCCGGCCACCTCCTCATCCGCGACCTCGCCGCCGCGTTCGCCGCCCAGGGCGGCGAGGACGTCGCCGCGTTCCTGGCCGGCAACCACCACTTCTTCCTCAACCTCACGATGGCCGCCGCGAAGTGCGCCTCGCTGGCCGCGGCGGACGGCGCCGAGGGCTCGACGATCGTGCACCTCATGGCGCGCAACGGCACGGAGATGGGCGTCCAGGTCGCCGGCCTGCCCGGGCGCTGGTTCACGGCGCCCGCCGCCTTCGTCCAGGACGCGCTGCTGCGCGAGGGCCACCGCGAGGAGGACGCCGCCCGCGACATCGGCGACTCGGCGGTGATCGAGTGCATCGGCCTCGGCGGGATGGTGATCGCCGCCGCGCCGGCCGTCGCGACGTTCTTCGGCGGCACCGCGGCCGACGCCGCCGCCCGGACGCGCCTCATGGGCGAGATCTGCGCGGCGCGCTCGACGCGGTTCTCGATCCCCGGCCTCGACTTCGCGCCCGGCCCGGTCGGGATCGACGCCCGCCTCGTCGTCGAGCTCGACACGACCCCGCAGATCAGCACCGGGGTCCTGCACGGCTCCTCGGGGGCGGGGCAGATCGGCGCGGGGGTCGCGCATCAGCCGGTCGAGCCGTTCCGCGCGGCGCTCGAGGGCCTGGTCGCGGACCTCGACGCGCGCGGGTAACGGCCGGCGCGGCACGCGTTCGACATCGAACACCGCCGGTGGATAGACGACCCGGCGGAGGTTCGCCCCCGCGCGCCCTGGGCAGCGGGCAGCCATGTTCCGGGCTTGGGTCGTCGTGCTCGCGGCGTTCGCGCTGCTCTCTCCCGCCGTCGCCGCCGCGGCGCCGGACGAGCTGTCCACCTCCGACCGCCTGGACGCGCGGCGCTTCGTCACCGCGGGCCCGCGGGCGTACGACGTCGGTACGGAAGCGGGCCGCTATCCGGCGATGGGCTTCCACACGCGCGGCGAGATGGGCGGCATCTGGTCGCCGCCGGTGAAGCTCCTCGACGGCATCTGGTTCGGCGTCGACGGCGCGTGGATCGGCCCGGCGACGCAGTTCACGAGCGGCCAGGGCTACGTGAAGATGGCGCTGCCCGGCAAGCCCGGCCTGAGCGTCGAGCGCACCGACTTCGTGCCCGGCGAGGCGCGCGGCGTGCTCGTCGGCCTGCACTTCGCGGCGTCCGGCGCGGAGCAGACGTTCGACCTCACGATGCAGACCCACTCCGAGCTGATGTCGGCCTACCCCTGGGGCGAGACGAAGGCCGACGGCCAGCCGTTCGACGAGACGACGTTCAACCTGCCCGACCAGGCGGCCGCGAGCGCCGACGGCAACGCGCTCGTCTTCACCGAGGACGGCACGCCGCCGCTGCCCGGCGCCGCCGAGCACCACTGGGCGGCCGCGGTCGGCGCGAACGTCGCCGCCGACCCCGCGCACCCGGCGCAGACCGGCCCCGGCTTCCGCGGCCCGCAGGAGGAGTCGCCGGTGATCTGCGGCCCGTCCGGCCCCGACGCCCCGCCGCTGCCCGACGAGCCGTGCGACGACACCGCCTACGGCAAGGGCGCGGGCGGCCAGCTGAGCTACCACGTCGTCGTCCCGGCGGGCGGCGAGAAGACGATCTGGTTCGGCGTCGCCGGCGCGCAGGCGGACGGCGCCTCGGCCGCCGGCGCGGCGCAGGACGCGCTGGGGCGGATGCTCGCCGACCCCGCGGGCGCCCTGAAGGCCAAGACCGACGAGCGCGCGGCGCTCGCGCAGCACACGAAGCTCGACCTCCCGGGCGACCCGCTGCTCGCCCAGGGCATCGACTGGAGCAAGCAGAACCTCGCCGACATGGTCCAGGAGGCCGACGGCCTGCAGGTTCGCGAGACGAACGCCGGCACGAAGTACCCGGCGCCGGTCGGGACGGTCGCCCACGCGCGCTGGATCGCGGCCGGCTTCCCCGACTACCCGTGGCTGTTCTCGACCGACGGCGAGTACACCGCCTTCGCGTCGGTCGGCGTCGGCCAGTTCGCGCCGATCAAGGACCACCTGCGCGCGCTGCGCGACGTGAGCGAGAAGCTCAACGGCAACAGCGGCAAGGTCGTCCACGAGGTCGTCAGCGACGGCACCGTGTTCTTCGGCGCGCTCGCCGACCCGGGCAACACCGACGAGACGGCGAAGTTCCCGAGCGCCGTCGCGCTCGTGTGGCGCTGGACGGGCGACGACGCGTTCCTGCGCGACATGTACGGCTTCACCGTCCGCAACATGCACTTCATCGTCGAGCAGCTCGACGCCGACCACGACGGCTGGCCCGAGGGCCTGGGCAACGTCGAGCGCGAGGGCATGGGCGAGGAGAAGCTCGACAACACCGTCTACACGATCCGCGGCCTGACGGACCTCGCCGACATGGCCGACGCCCGCGGCGATCGGGCGACGGAGCGCTGGGCGCGCCGCCACGCCCGCGACCTCATGCGCCACTTCGAGGCCGCGTGGTGGATGGAGAACGTCCCCGGCTACGCCGACTCGCTCGACGACCCCGGCAACAACCAGCTGTTCGGGCGCTTCTGGATCGGCGTGACCCCGATGGAGGCCGAGCTGACGGGCTCCGGCGGCGAGCCCGACCCCGGCCTCGCCCGCGCCGACCGCGCCGGCCGGACGCTCCACGTGCGCGAGCAGGACTGCTACGGCGACGACTTCGGCCTCTACCACACGGGCGCGCCGGGCTGCGACGGCGCGGTCACCGACGTGAAGGCCGAGAAGCAGACGTTCACGCTGAACACGTCGATCATCGCGGTCGGCGAGGGCAACTACGGCCGCCTCGGCCCCGACCAGCAGCAGCGCTTCACGACGGCCAACCGCCGGCTGCAGCTGCCCGACCCCGACGAGCAGCCGGGCGCGATGCCGGAGATCGCCCCGTCGCCGGACTACGCGCCGGGCGGGTCGAAGGACAAGAAGTTCCCCGAGCGCGCGTCGGTGATGCAGGCGTGGGGCTCCTACGGGACGGTCTGGCCGGTCGTCCACCAGCAGCTCGGCGTGCGCCCGGACCTCGGTCGCGGCCGGCTCGAGGTCGTGCCGCAGCCGCCGTCGAGCGCGCCGATCGCGGGGTCGGACATCCGCCTCGGCCAGTCGGGCAGCGTCGACGTGCGCGCGCAGCACGCGGGCCGCACGTTCACGACGACCGTGACGGCCCACGCCCCGGTCCGCCTGCGGATCGGCGCGACGCTGCCCGCGGACGCGCGCGTCGACCAGGTCCGGCTCGACGGGCGCAAGGTGAACGCCGACGAGCGCGACACGAACCGCGGCCTCGAGGTCACGGTCGCCACCTCGCCGGGCGCGAAGCACACGCTGGTCGTGACGACGCGCTGAGCCGCCCGGCTCAGCGCGACGGCGCGCGCGCCGCGTCGGCCGGCCGCACGCAGTCGCGGCCGGCCTCCTTGGCGGCGTAGAGGCCGCGGTCGGCGCGGGCGACGAGCCGCTCCAGCGTCTCGCCCCGCCACGTCGCCCAGCCGATGCTGACGGTCAGCCGCAGGGCGAAGCGGCCGACCGGGAACGGCTGCGCGGCGACGGATGCGCGGAGGTCCTCGGCCGCCGTGGCCGCGCCCTCGGCGTCGGTGTCGGGCAGGATCACGAGGAACTCCTCGCCGCCGAAGCGCGCGACGATGTCCTCCTCGCGCACGCGCGAGCGCAGCCGCGCGGCGAGCCCGCGCAGCACGTCGTCGCCCGCGCCGTGGCCGTGGCGGTCGTTGAGCGCCTTGAAGCGGTCGGCGTCGAGGATCACGACCGAGAGCTCCTGGTCGTGGCGGCGGGCGCGGCTGAGCAGCGCGTGGAGCTGGCGGACGGCGAAGCGGCGGTTCGCGACCCCGGTGAGCTCGTCGTAGAAGGCGAGCGCCTCGAGGTCGTGCTCGCGCGAGAGCAGCTGCTCCTGCATCTCCTGCGCCCGCCGCGCGGCGTGCACGCGCGCGACGACCTCGGCCTCGGCCGCGTCGTCGCGCAGCACGTCGTGGGCACCGTGCTCGAGCGCATCGACGGTCGCCCCGACGTCGCCCGGCTCGCCGACGAGGACGACCGCGATGCGGAAGAGGTCCGGGTCGCTCTTGACCTCCGCCAGCGCCGCGCCGAGCCCGGCGTGCAGCAGGAGGACGTCGATGTCGCCCTCGCGGGCCGCCGCGAGCAGCTCCTCGTGGGACGCGGCCTCCAGGCAGGTCGCGCCCGCGCGGTCGAGGGCGTCGCGCGTCGCCGTGCGAGCGCTCGGGGCCGGGTGCGCGATCAACACCCGTGTCGCGTGCAGCGAGCCGTCCGTGGTCACTGCGCCACATGATGCCCGACTTTCCGGTCGGTCGAACATCCGGCCCCGCGGGGTGGACGGGACTACGAGGCCCGCAGCGCGCGATGGACCTCGTCCGCCGCCCGCTCGCCGGAGCGCACGGCCCCGTCCATGTAGCCCTGCCAGAACGTCGACGTCTCGCTGCCCGCCCAGTGCACGCGGCCGGTCGCGCGGCGCAGCGCGGGGCCGTACCGGCGCAGGACGCCGGGTGGGGTGTGGGCGGTCGGACAGCCCTTCGTCCAGCGGTCGGCGGTCCAGTCCTTCTCGACGTAGCCGGTCGGCGTCAACGCGGCGTCGCCGACGTACCCGGCGAACGATGCGAGCGCCTCGGCCCGCCGCTGGGCGGCCGGCAGCCCGTGGTGGCGGCGCGCCGGCGCGCCGACGATGAAGCCCATCAGCACGCCGAGGCTCCCGTCGGGTGGGCTGTTGTCGAACGTGGCCGCCACGGCGGCGTCGCCGATGCACTGCCCCGAGAGCCCGGCGTCGCGCCAGAACGGGCGCGGGTAGATCGCCTCGGCCTTGATCGTGGCCCCGGGCCGCAGCCCGCGCAGGAGCCGCTGCTTGGAGCGCGGCAGGACCGGGGCGAACGCGATGTCGAGCGCGAGGATGGGGGGGACGGTGACGATCGCGCGCTTCGCGGCGACCGTGAGCTTCGCGCCGATGAGCCGCACGCCGTCTGCGTCCTGGACGATGCGGCGGACCGGCGTGCCCAGCACGACGCGGTTTCCGAGGCGGTCGGCGACGCGCTCGGAGACGAGCTGGGAACCGCCCGCGAAGCGCGACTCCTGCGCCCCGTTGGGCGTCGTGATGAGCCGGACGAGGCTCCCCGGGGTCTTCGCGTTGCCCGCGCCCGCGATGTACGCGAGGGCATAGAGCAGCGACAGCTCGCGCGGCTCGGCGCCCCAGATCACGCGGCAGGCGAGGTCGAACGCCGCCGCCCCGATCGGGTTCGAGACGTTCGCGGCCTTGAAGTCCTGGAGCGTCTGGCGGTCGAACTCGGCCGCCCGCTTGGCGGTCCACGGCGCGTCGACGGGGACCTGGGTCGCGAGCTTGTCGAGCTGCAGGATCGGCCCCAGGATCGTCGTGATGTCCGGGTCGGTCGGGATGCCGGGCGTCGCGGGGTACGTCCCGCGCCGCCCGCTGAACAGCGAGATGTCCTCGCCCGCGTTGTAGGTCGGGAACGTCGGGACGCCGACGGCCTTCGCCAGGGCGCCGATCCGGTCGTGGGTCGGGCCGATGAACTGGCCGCCGAGCTCGGTCTCGTGCCCGCCGCCGAGGTCGGTGTTCAGGGTGCGCCCGCCGACGCGGTCGCGCGCCTCCACCACGACGACCGAGTGTCCGTCCGCGACGAGCCGCCGGGCGGCGGTGAGCCCGGCGAGCCCGGCCCCGACGATCGCGACGTCGGCGCGGCGGGTGCGGCGGCGCGCCTGGCGCGCGGGCGCGGCGGCGGCCTTCTCGGCGTCGAGGGCGAGCAGCGCGGCGCCGGCGACGGCGCCGCCGACGAGCTCGCGGCGGGTGAGGTCCTGGGTGGTCACGGCGCGGCACCCTACGCGACCGGCTCGACGGTCTGTCGAACGGCTACAGGGCGGCGGCGACGGCCCCCGCGGTCGCGACCTCGGCGGCGCCCGCCGCGCGCCGATCGGCGACCGCGCGCAGGACGCGCCGGGCCGCGCCCCAGCCGGCGTCGTCGACCATGAGGAAGGGATGCAGGATCAGCGTCGGCGCGGGGTCGGCGACGAGGCGCGCGATGAGCGCCGCGGCCGTCGCGTCCGGGTCGAGCGCGGCCTCGGGATCGCCGTCGGCGGCGCGCCGGGCGGCGAACGCGTCGAGCCGGTGGTAGGCGTCGACGAGCCCCCACGCGAACGGCACCGACGCCAGGCCGCCCGTCCGCTCCCGGCGCGTCCCGAGCGGCGAGCACCACGTGAAGCCGTGACGGGCGAGCAGCGCCGGGCTCGCCGCGGTGAGCGCGCCGCCCGGCGGGCGGAACCCGACGACGCCCGCGAGGCCGAGCGCGTCGAACGCCGCGCGCCCGCGGGCGAGCAGCGCGTCCTCGCGCGCGGGGTCGAGCTCGCCCCACGGCTCGTGGCGCCAGGCGTGCATCGCGACCTCGTGGCCGCGGGCCGCGATCCCGCGCACGGCCTCGGGATAGAGCTCGCAGTTGAGCGCCTCGACGCAGAACGTCGCGCGCAGGTCCAGGTCGTCGAGCTCGTCGAGCAGCCGCGGGAGCGCGACCGTCACCGACGCGTGCCGGCCCAGGGGGGCGTCGTCCGGCCACAGACCCCGCTCGAGGTCGGCGGCCTCGCCGAGGTTGTCGAACGTGAGGGCGATCTGCACGGAAGGGCAAGTACTTGCGGACGCAACAGCCTAGACTGACGCGCCCCAGGCCACGAGGAGAGAGAGGACGGCATGCCCGGACGGGGAACGATCCGCGGGACCCACCACCTGACCTTCTGCGTCGGCGGCGCGCAGGAGGACTACGACTTCCACGTCCGCACGCTCGGCCTCAAGAGCGTCAAGAAGACCGTGCTGTTCGACGGCGAGATCCCGATCTACCACCTCTACTACGCCAACGGCGCGGGCGACGCGAGCACGATCCTCACCGCCTTCCCCTACCGCCAGGCCGGGATGGATGGGCCGGCGCGGGACGAACCAGTGCAAGGCGCTCCTGCTGTCCGTCCCCGGCGGCTCGATCGGCTTCTGGGCCGACCGCCTCTCCGCCGCCGGGATCGCCCACGAGGAGGCCGAGCTCTTCGGCACGCACCGCCTGAACTTCGCCCACCCGACCGGCATCCCGTACAGCCTCGTCGAGGCCGACGGCGACGACCGCACGCCGTACGAGGGCGCCGGCGTCGGCGCCGACCACGCGATCCGCGGCGCGTACGGCACGACGACCTCGGTCCGCGAGCCGGAGCCGATGGACGAGTTCATCACGCGCGGCATGCACGGCCGCAAGCTCGCCTCGGACGGCGCGAACCACCAGTACGAGATCGGCACCGACGACGGCTACGGCCGGATCCTCGAGCTCGTCGAGGAGCCCGACCTGCCCCAGGGCAGCTGGACGTTCGGCGAGGGCACGATCCACCACCACGCCTTCGACGCCGGCACGGCCGAGAGCCAGGCCGAGCTCAAGGACTGGATCGTCGGGCTCGGGTTCACCGACGTCTCCGACGTCAAGGACCGCGGCTACTTCTTCTCGGTCTACTGCCGGACGCCGGGCGGCGCGCTGTTCGAGTTCGCCTACTCGACCCCGCAGGGCTTCACGATCGACGAGGCGGCCGACGAGCTCGGGACGCACATGTGCATCCCGCCGCACTGGGAGGACCGCCGCAGCGAGATCTCCCAGCTCGAGCCGATCGACGCCGACGAGCAGGTCGTGGGGATCCCGGGCCGGTGAGGTAGGGCGCGCCCTACCACCGGGGCGCGCCGCGGCGCATAGGGTCGGATGCGCGATGACGTCCGTGGCCACCCTCCGATGGACCCAGCGCGCGCGCGTCGCCGCCGTGGCTGTCGCGTGCGTGGCCGCCCTGGTGCTCGGCGTGCTGCTGCTCGCGGCCGACGCCCCAGGCGGACCGGCTGGGCGACGGCGGGATCCTGCTCGCGGTGCTGCTCGTCGCGATGGGCCTCGGGTTCGCCGCCCTCGGCGCGTTCGCCACGTTGCGCCGGCCGGACAATCGCACCGGCGTGCTGATGATCGCCGAGGGGCTGATCGCGCTCGTCACCGGGCTGCAGATCTCCGACTGGTCGGCGCTGTTCGTGGCGGGGTCGCTCACCGACGCGCTCGTCATCACGCTGTTCGCGCACCTGCTTCTCGCCTTCCCGACGGGCCGGATCGAGACCCGCGGGGCGCTGATCGTGGCGACGGTCGGGGCCGTCGCGGCGGCGCTCCAGATCGTCGCTGGTGCTGTTCAGCAGCCCGCCGGACCTCGGGTGCGACGCCACCCAGAACTGCCCGCACAACATCCTGCTCATCGCCCGCGCTCCGCGGCTCACGGACGTCGTCGAGATCGTCCAGGCGCTGATGATCCTCGGCGTCATCCTGGCGACGATCGTTCTGGTCGTCCGCCGCTACCTCGCCTCGGGCCCGGTCCCGCGGCGCGGCCTGGCCCCGGTGCTCCTGCTCGGCGCCGTCGATCCTCGTCCTCGCGATCCTGTCCGTCGCGCTGCGGGACACGGGCGCCGGCCCGGCCGCCCAGGGCGATCTTCTTCTTCGCGTTCGCGATGCTGCCCGTCGCGTTCCTCGTCGGGCTCGCGCGCAGCCGCCTCCTGCGTGGGTCGACGATCGCGGGGCTCGTCGACCGCCTGACACGCGACCCGAGCGCCGCCGGGATCGACGACGCGCTGGGCGCGGTGCTGGGTGACCCGTCGCTGTTCGTCGCCTACCGCCTCGACGACGGCTCCGGGTACGTCGACCGCACCGGCCGTGCGGTGGTGCTCCCCGGCGAGGGCGACGACCACGTCGCGACGGAGGTCGTCCACGACGGCCGGGTCGTGGCGACGCTCGTCCACGGCGCGGAGCTCGCCGAGGAGCCCGAGCTCGTCCGCGCGGCGGCCCGCACCGCCGCCCTCGCGCTCGAGAACGCGCGCCTCGAGGCCCAGCTGCGCGCCCGCCTCCAGGCGCTCCGTGCCGCCAGCGCGCGGATCGTCGAGGCCGGCGACGCCGAGCGGCGGCGCCTCGGCCGCGACCTCCACGACGGCGCCCAGCAGCGGCTCGTCGCGCTGATGCTCGAGCTGCAGCTCGCCCGCGAGAGCTGGGAGCGCGACGCGGGCCTCGCCCGCGGCCTCGTCGACCAGGCCTTCGACAACGCCCGCGCCGCGGTCGACGAGCTGCGCGACCTCGCCGCCGGGATCCACCCGGCCGTCCTCACCCAGCGCGGCCTCGACGCCGCGATCGAGTCGCTCGCGACGCGCTCGCCGGTGCCGGTCGAGCTCGGCGACCCGCTCGACGAGCGCCTGCCGCTGCCGGTCGAGACGGCGGCCTACTACGTCGTCGCCGAGGCGCTCACGAACGTCGCCAAGTACGCCGGCGCGACGCACGCGCGAGTCGACGTGCAGCGTCTCAACGGCAGCGCGGTCGTCGAGGTCCGCGACGACGGCGGCGGTGGGGCGGACCCGGCCTCGGGGTCGGGTCTGCGCGGGCTGGCCGACCGCGTCGGCGCGCTCGACGGCCGCCTCGAGGTCGAGAGCGCGCCGGGGGCCGGAACGCTCGTGCGGGCCGTGATCCCGGTCGCCTCCGAGCGCTAGTCGGCGGGCTCGCGGCGGCGGCGGCTCGGCGCCCGCGCCGCGGCCCGCGCTCGCGCTCGGCGCGTTCGGGGCGCGGCGGTCCGCCCATCATCGCGGCGAGCTCCTCCTCGTCCGTCCGCGGGCCCCGCCGCGTCGTCAGGGTGGCGCAGACGACGGTCCAGACGGTGAGCAGCCACAGGTACTCGTGCGGCGACAGGTGCGGCCACAGCCGCGCGAGGTTGAACGTCGCGACGACCATGAGCGCCCGCGCCGCGCCGCTCACCCGGCTGTCGGCGCGCAGGAACGCGCGCGTGCCGAGCAGGTAGATGCCGATCCCGATGCACGTCGCCCAGGCGGCGAACCGCGGCGGCTCCTCCTCGAGCAGCAGCCCGACGCCGGCGGCGATGACGAGCAGGGCGAACGAGGGGAGCATGTGGCCGACGGCGAAGATCGCGCGGGCCATGGTCGTCGAGCCGCCCGTCAGCTCGAGCACCTTGAGGTTGATCTCGACCGCGGAGTCGAAGTACAGCCACCACAGCGCCGCGGCGAGGGTCATCGCGGCGACGAGCGCGGCCCAGCGACCCGCATCGGCGTCCGCGCCGGTGACGGCCGCCTGGCCCGCCTCGACGAGGACCTCGCCGAGCAGGATGATGAGGAACAGGCCGAAGCGCTCGGCGAAGTGGTGGGCGTCGAGCGCCTCCTCCGGGTCGGCCGGCGCCAGCGCGGACAGGTCGCGGTCGCGGCGCGCGCGCCCCATCGCCTCGCGGTCCTCGGCCAGCATCGTGCTCGACTCGATCCCGATCGCCACGAGCCAGAGCAGGTACCGGAACGGCTCGGGCACGGCGATCGAGACGGCGAACAGCGCCGCCGAGGCCAGGCACGCGCGGGTGATGCGGCGCCGCAGGATGTCGGTGCCGCCCTCGGCCACCACGTAGCCGAACGCGAGGATGAGCCGGATGACCGCGAGGCTCGCCGCGAACACCGCGACGTCGCCCTTCGAGACCGGCTCGATGGCGACCGCCGCGACGCCCGCCGGGATGCTCGCGAGGAGGAAGAGGAAGCGCTGGTTGGGCTCGTCGGCGCCGTGGCGGTTGTAGAGGACGGCGAAGCCGACCCACGTCCACCACAGCACGAAGAACAGGCCGAGCGCGATCCAGACGCTGTGCATCCGGGGCTCCGCGACCATCAGGTGCGCGAGCCGGCCGACGGCGAGGACGAACACGAGGTCGAGGTACAGCTCGACCCACGAGACGCGCTTGCCGGTCTCGGGCATCGTCAGCGGCGCAGGAACGTCAGCACCGCCAGCACCCGGCGGTGGTCCTCCGGCGCCTGGGCGATCCCGAGCTTGGAGAAGATGCTCGTCACGTGCTTCTCGACCGCGGCGGGCGTGACGACGAGCACCTCCGCGATGCCACGGTTCGAGCGGCCCTCGCCCATGAGCTCGAGGACCTCGCGCTCGCGCGGCGTCAGCGTCTCGACCGGGTCGGCGCGGCGGCGGCGCCCGAGCATCCGCGAGACGACGTCGGGGTCGAGCGCCGAGCCGCCCTCGGCCACCCGGCGGACGGCGTCGGCGAACGCGGCGAAGTCGGCCACGCGGTCCTTGAGCAGGTAGCCGACGCCCTCGGCGCTGTCGCCGATGAGGTCGAGCGCGTAGCGCTCGTCGGCGTGCTGGGAGAGCACGAGCACGCCGACGTCCGGCTGGCGCGCGCGGATCTCGATCGCGGCGCGCAGGCCGTCGTCGGTGTTGTCGGGCGGCATCTGGACGTCGACGATCGCGACGTCGGGCTTGTGGGCGGAGACCTTGCGCACGAGGTCGACGGCGTCGCCCGCCTGGCCGGCGACCTCGAAGCCCGCGTCCTCGAGCAGCCGGACGATGCCCTGGCGCAGCAGGGCCTGGTCCTCGCCGATGACGACGCGTGTGGGCATACGGCCCAATCTATGCGCTCAGCGGCCGGGCGGCCCGAGGAGCTCGACGAGCCGCGGCGAGCCGAGCTCGGACTTGGGCAGGAACCCGCGCGCGCCCGAGGCCTCCACGCGCCCGCCCAGCGCGGCCCGCTCGACGGTCGAGACGAGGACGACGGCCGGCGCGGCGGCCTCCCGGGTGAGCGCGTCCGCGACCGTCACGCCGTCCATGTCGGGGAGGTTCACGTCGAGCAGGACGGCGTCGGGGCGCAGGCTGCGGGCCGCGTCGAGGGCGCCCGCGCCGTCGGCGGCGGTGCCGGCGACCGTGTAGCCGCGCGCCTCGAGCAGCGCCCGGGCCGTCGTGCGGAACGGGGCGGAGTCGTCGACGATGAGGACGGTGCGCGGCACGCTCCCATCCTCGCGCACGGACGGGGGCGCGATGGTGGGGACCGCCCTACCCCTGGCCTCGGCCCTGCCCCCGGCCGCTACGGTGCCCGCGTGTCGTCGCGCATCGACCTCGAGCCCGAGGAGGTCGCGGGCCTCATCCGCGGCTCGCGGCTGCTCGAGCTGCGCGCCGACACGCCGCCCGACGTCCGCCGCCGCCTGATCGACACCGCGCTGACCGCGATGGACGCGCTGTGCGGCCTGGCCGAGCGCCGGGGCACCGACGCGGTGTGGGACGTGCTCGAGCTGCTCACCCACCGGGAGCTGCTCGCCTTCACGACGCTGATGGCCTCCGAGCTGGCCGAGACGAACTTCGCGCTTGCGCCGCCCGACGCGGGCGCTCAGTAGGGCGGGTCCTCGTCCTGCGCGTCACGGGCGCGCTGCTGCTCCTCCGTGACCGTGTCGACGAGATCGCGGTCCTCGTCGTCGTCGGGAGCGTCCGGCACGTCCGTGGAGCGCAGGCGCCGCATCTCCCGTGTTACGGCGTCGCGCTCGCGTTGTCGTTCTTCACGTTGGGTCTCAGCCATCCATCCAGGCTAGTCGACCCCCGCTATGGCACCGGCGCCGTCGCTGCCGTCACGGTCTTCAGCCAGGCCACGAGCTGGGCCTGGGCGCGCGCGGACTGCAGGCGGTCCGGGAGCCGGCCGTTCGCCGTCCGGTGCTTGGCATTGCCGACCACGCAGGCGAGCGATTCGCAGGCGCCGTTGTGGTAATAGGGCGGGACGGCGTTGATGCCGAGCAGGGACGGGACGTTGTAGCCGATGCCCTTGCCGTCGCCGTTGTAGTCGCGCCCGAGCGCGTCCTGCTGCGGCTGCGCCACCCCGCCGACGAGGTTCGCGGTCGCCTTCTCGACCGCCCCGACGTCGCCGCCGATGTCGTTGCCCGCGCCGGTCACGCCGAGGTTGAACGACCCGATGTCGCGCAGGAAGCGGTTGAGGAACTGCGCCGCGACCGGGTTGCCGGACGTCGGGGGCGGTGTGGTCTCCGTCGCGATCTCGCCGGCGGCGGGCGGCGAGACGAAGTCCTTCAGCGAACTCGTGAACGTCTGCCCGCCGTGGCAGCTCTGGCAGCCCTGCGCCTGGAACAGGCGGCGCCCGGCGGCGATGTCCGAGGCCAGCGGCCCCGGCCGCGAGTTGGTCCCGCGGAGCGGGCCGTTCGGCGTGCGCACCGCGACGCGGGCCCACTCGCGCAGGGCGCCGAGGGCCACGATGGCGTCGGTCGTGCCCGGCGGCGTGATCGTCAGCTGGGACCGGTCGGCGTTCGGCTTGGCGAACGCGTTGACCACGCACGGCGGCGAGTTGACGTCGCCGTTGTCACCGATGATCAGGCCGTGGTTCGGGTCGAGCGTGCTCGTCGCGGGCGGCGGGGCGCTGCACGCGACGGGGGCCGGGAGCGGGCCCGGGCCCGAGACGTTGCGGATGTTGATCTCGAAGTCGTCGACCTCGTCGAAGATCGCCGAGTAGTTGAGGATGCGCTGCTGCTGCGGGTTGCGCGGGTTGAACGTGGCGTTGAGCGGCACGGACTTGCGCGGCCCGGTCGCGAACTCCCAGACGACGCCGTCCGTCAGGCCCTTGAAGTGGCAGCTCGAGCACGACTGCCAGCCGGCCTGGGAGAGCCGCTCGCTCGTCGACACCGCCGCGCCCGCCGGCCGGTTGAAGTTGCCGCGCGACGAGAAGAACATCTCGGCGCCGGCGCTCACGACCTTGCCGATCGCCGTGTTCGCCGCCGGCGAGGCCTGGATGACCTTGATGACGCGGTCGTTGCGCAGGTCGACGACGGAGACGTTGCGCGAGACGAAGTTCGTCACGTACGCGCGCGTGCCGGCCGCGTTGACCGCGATGCCCTGCGGGTTCTTGCCGGCGTTCGCCCCGGCGGTCGCCGGGTTCGCCGGGTCGTCGAGGTCGATGTAGCGGGTCGTGTCGCTGTCGGTCGTGAACGCGAGACGCCCGTCGGCCGCGACGCGGACCTTCACGAGCAGGTCGCTGCCGGCGGACACGACGTAGCCGAAGCCCGCGCCCGACTGGTTCGTGAACCCGATCGCCCACGCGTTGGCGAAGAACAGCTTCTTCTTGCCGGGCTCCGGGTCGCGCGCGCCGAGGTGGAGGTTGAGGAAGCGCCCGGGCGCGCCATCGCGCTCCTGGCCGGTGCGGACGCCGTTGACGGTGTTGACGAACGCCTGCGTGGAGACGTCGAAGCGCAGCGGCCCGTCCGGCGATGCGGCGATGTTCGGCAGGTAGGCCTGGCCGCCGCGGATGACGATGCTCTGGAGCTGGTTCGGGAACGCCGAGGTCGGATCGGGCGTGCCGTTTCCGTCGCGGTCGACGGTGAAGCCGGTGACCTGCGGCGCGAGCGTGACCCGCTTCGCGGGCCGGTAGTCGTCGATGTCGTCGGAGTCCGTGTCGACGCTGACCCGGCAGACGACGCCCTGGCGGCCGCCGTCGTCGCCCTGCTTGCCGCCGGGGCGGGTGAACGCGAGGAAGCTCGTGACGTAGAGGCGGTTGCTGTTGCGGTCGACGGCGAGCCCGCGCGGCTGGAAGTGGCGGTTGCGGTCCGGCCCGACGCAGCGGCCGCGGGTGAGGTCGACGTTGCCGATGATGCGCGGGCTCTCGGCGTCGATGACGGTGATCGTGTCCTGGCCGCTGTTGGCGACGAAGGCGCGCCGCCCGTCGGGCGAGACGACGACGTTCCACGGCTCGGCGCCCGTCGTGAGCCGCCGGATCGAGCGGGCGCGGAACGCGCTCGTCGGGCTCGGGTTCGAGATCCGGATGACGCTGACCGAGTTGCCCGCCGCGTTCGCGACGAACGCGTAGCGGTTCGACGGGTCGAGCGCGACGCCCTGGGGCTCGTCGCCGACGCGGAGGGTCCGCAGGACCGTGTTGTTCGAGGTGCGGATGACCGTGACGGTGTCGGCGCCCGGGTTGACGACCCACACGAGGCGGCCGTCGCGCGACATCGCGATCGGGCTCGAATTGGTCGGGGTCGAGAACGTGCGGCGCGCCTGGGCGGCGCGGACCGCCGGGTCGGCGGACGCCGTGAAGGCGGTCGGCATGGTCGCGGCGGGGACCGGCGCGGTGGCGGCGGTCGGTGCGGCGGTCGCGGGGGACTTCGTGGTCCGGTCCCCGGTGTCGGCGAGGGCCGAGACGGTGAGCCCGCCGAGGATCAGGCCGACAGCTCCGACGAGACGGCGGGCGCTCCGCTGGTACGCGCTCATGCAAGACCCTTTCGGTCACGCGGCGCCCACCCGAACCCCCCCGTGCCGACCCTCCCAGACCGCCCCTGAGCGGTCAAGGCAAATGCCCGAGGTGGCGCTCGGGAGCCAGCAGGGCGGCCGAGGCGTCGTGCCCCGGCCGTCCCTACCTCCGATCGGCGCGTGTCGTTGTGGTGGCTGGCGCCCACCCCCCGGGTGCATCTCGTCGCAGCCATCCGCGCCGACAGAAGCTGCAACGACGGCGCCGGGCAAAACCTGTGGCGACCGGCGACGGCCGGCGCGCCAACACGATGTCGGCGCGCGCCGTAGGGTGCGCGGCCGACTCCGATGCCGACGACCCACAGCCTCGCGCCCGACCGGCGGACGCTCCACGGCCACTTCGCCCGCGACCTGCCGCCCGTCCTCACGATCGACCCCGGCGACACCGTGTGCTTCCGGACGCTCGAGTCGGGCTGGCACCTCGACGACGGCCCGGTCGACGACGTCGAGGCCGTGCCGCGGTTCCCGGGGCGCGTGTCGCCGCAGGACGACGGCCACGCGCTCGTCGGCCCGGTCGCGGTCCGCGGCGCGCGGCCCGGCATGACGCTCGAGGTCGGGATCGGCGTGATGGTCCCCGGGCCGGTCGGGCGCTGCTACGCGGGCGGGCGGCCGACCCCGGTGAACGAGCGCCTCGGGCTCGTCGCGGAGCGCGCCCTCCACGCCTGGGCGCTCGACCCCGAGGCCGGCACCGCGCGCAACCAGCACGGGCACACGGTCGCGCTGGCGCCGTTCATGGGCGTCCTGGGCTGCGCGCCGGACGAGCCGGGCGTGCTGTCGACCATCCCGCCGCGGGCGTGCGGCGGGAACATCGACTGCCGCGAGCTCGTGACCGGCAGCACCCTGTTCCTCCCGATCGCGGTCGACGGCGCGCTGTTCTCGACCGGCGACGGCCACGGTGCGCAGGGCGACGGCGAGGTGGGCGGGACGGCGATCGAGTGCGCGATGGAGCGCGTCGACCTCAGCTTCGCCCTGCGCGACGACCTGCCGCTCACGACGCCGCTCGCCCGCACCCCGGCGGGGTGGGTCGCGATGGGGTTCCACGAGGACCTGGACGAGGCGGCGTTCCTCGCGCTCGAGGCGATGATCGCCTTCATCGGTCCGCGCCTCGGGCTCGGGCGGGCGGACGCGCTCGCGCTCTGCAGCGTCGCGGTCGATCTGCGCGTGACCCAGATCGTCAACCGGGTCAAGGGCGTCCACGCGCTGCTCGCGCCCGACGCCGTGCGCTGAGCGCGCCCGCAGCCCCTCAGGCCACGGCGGCGGCGAGGAACTCCTCCCAGGTGCGGCGGCCGACCGCGCGGTCCGGCGCGAGGTTCGCGCCCTCGCGCATCACCCGCGTCGCGCCGCCCGGGAGCCGCAGCGGAACGATCGCGCGGTGCTTGCGCCGGGCCTGGACGTAGTCGCGGACGAGGTCGCGCAGCTCGTAGGTCCGCGGGCCTCCGAGGTCGGCGACGAGGCCCGCCGGCGGGCCGAGCGCGATCTCCGCGAGGCGGTCGGCGACCTCGCCGGTATCGACGGGCTGGAAGCGCATGCCCGATGGGACCGGGATCACCGGCAGGCGCGCCATCGACCGCGCGGCGAGCAGCATGAGGTCGTGGAACTGCGTCGCGCGCAGCGTCGTCCACGGCACGCCCGAATCGGCGACGACCCGCTCGGCCTCGCGCTTGGACGCGTAGTAGCCGAACATCGCGCGGTCCATCCTGGTCCGCACGGGGACGCGGTCCGCCCCGACGACCGAGATGAAGACGAGGTGGCGCGCGCCCGCCCGGGCCGCGGCGCGCGCGAGGTGCCCGGCCTTGACCTCGTCGCCCTTGTTGCTCCCCGCGAGGTGCACGATCGTCGGCGCGCCGGCGACCGCGGCGTCGACGCCCTCGCCGGTCGCGAGGTCGGCGACGACGTGCTCGACGCCCTCGAGCGGCGGCTTCGTGCCGCGGCTGAGCACGCGGACGGCGACGCCCGCGTCGAGCAGGCGGGGGACGAGACGGCGGCCGAGGGTGCCGGTCCCGCCGGTGACGAGGATCGGGTCGATGGCGCTGGTGGTGGTCAAGATGTCGTCCTTCCTTCGGTCGGTCACACCGGCGGCGTCGCGCCGGTCTACCGGGATGACCGACGACGACCCAGGGGTGTGACCGCGCTGTACGACGACCGGCTGGCCGAACGCTTCGAGGAGCACCGCGCGCGCCTGACGTCGATCGCCCGGCGGATGCTCGGCTCGCGCAGCGAGGCCGACGACGCGGTCCAGGAGACCTGGATCCGGTTGAGCCGGACGGACGCGGACGAGATCGACGACCTCGGGCGCTGGCTCACGACCGTGCTGTCGCGGGTGTGCCTGAACACCCTGCAGGCGCGGCGCTCACGCCCGGAGGTGCCGCTCGACGGCGAGGCGCCGGAGCCCGCCGGCGGCGACGATCCGGAGGAGGAGGTGCTGCTCGCCGACACGGTCGGGCTCGCGCTGCTGGTCGTCCTCGACACGCTCAGCCCCGCGGAGCGCGTCGCGTTCGTGCTCCACGACGTGTTCGCGATTCCGTTCGAGGACATCGCGCCGATCGTGCGCCGCAACCCGCCCGCGACGCGCCAGCTCGCGAGCCGCGCGCGGCGCCGCGTGCGCGGGGGCGACCCCGAGGCCCCGGCCGGCCGGCGGCGCCAGGCGCGCCTGGTCGAGGCGTTCCTCGCCGCCGCGCGGGGCGGCGACTTCGAGGGGCTGCTCGCGGTCCTCGACCCCGACGTCGTGCTGCGCGCGGATGCGGGCGTCGTCGCGCTCGGGGCGGAGCCCGAGGTCCATGGGGCCCGCGCGGTCGCCGGCTGGTGCCGCCGGGCGCGCGGCGCGGTCGAGGCGCTTCTCGACGGCGAGCCGGTGCTCGTGTGGGTGCACGACGGTGCGCCCCGCGTCGTCTACGCCTTCACGGTGGCCGGCGAGCGGATCGTCGGGGTCGACCTCGTCTCCGACCCCGCGCGGGTCGCCGCGGCCACGCTCGTCGGCGAGCCGTGGACGGGCTGAGTCAGGCCGGCGGGCCGGGGCGGACCAGCAGGCGGTCGTCGCCCGCCGCGTCGCCGGCCGGGACGAACCCGGCCCGGGCGTAGAACGGCAGCGAGCGCAGCGAGGGGGAGAGGACCAGGCGGGCGTAGCCGCGGGCGTCGGCCGTCGCGATCAGCGTGTCGAGCAGCAACGTGCCCACGCCGCGGTCGCGCCGGCCCTCGCTCACGAACATGTTCCCGACGTAGCCCCAGGCCGACGGCGGAAGGCCCGGCTTGGGCATCCGCCGGTACTCGAACAGCGAGGCCAGCCCGACCGGCGCGCTCATCGAGCCACGCGAGCCAGGTCGTGCGCCGCTCGCCCTCGGCCGCGAGCCAGTCGGCCATGCGCGCCGCGAAAGTCGGGTCCTCGACGTCCGCGGCGGCCCAGGCCGCGCGCAGGTCGGCGACGGCGCCCGCGTCGGCGGCGCCCGCCTCGCGCACGACGACCTCCGCCGCGCCGCTCACCGCCGCACGCAGGTGTAGGCGGCGTAGACGGAGGCGCCGTATGAGGCGTCCTCCACGGCGAATCCGGCGCGCTCGAGCATCGGCTCCAGCAGCCAGCGGTAGGTGCTGTGCTCCGCGCGGACGTGCTCGCCGAGGTCGGCGCGCGTGTAGCCCGTGGCCGGGTCGAGGTGCTCGGCGCCGGCGTGGGCGAGCTCGTCGAGCGTCCAGTCCTCGGCCATCCGCGATCGCGCGGGGCGGGCGGAGGCGGCCCGGCTCAAGCCTCCTCGACCGTCACCTCGGCGCGGTCGGCGTAGAACGCGACGTGCCCGCCGATCTGCGCGACGGCCTCGAACGGGTCCTCGTACGTCCAGATCACGTCGTCCTCGCGCGCCGCACCCGGGACGGCGACCGAGAGGTAGGTCGCGTCGCCCTTGTACGGGCAGTAGGTCGTGTGGTCGGAGGCGTCGAGGACGGCCTCGTCGAGGTCGGCGCGCGGGATGTACTGGACCGGCCGGTAGCTCGACTCGCGCAGGGTCAGGGCCGCGGTCGTGTCGGCCACCACGTGGCCGCCGACGCGGACCGTGACGCGGCCCTCGGTGGGCAGGATCGTGATCGGGTGCTCGGCGGTCGGGGCGAGGACGGGACGGGTCATCACGGCGCTCTCTTTCCGGGACGGAGGGTCGCCCCCGATGCTACGCAGCCCGGAAAAGGGTGTATCGATGCGCCCGCGCGCGCTATGCCGCGTGCGCCGCGCCGGGCATCCGGCGCAGCGTCGCGCCGACGTTCGTGAGGTGCGTGCGCATCGCCTTCTCCGCCGCCGGGCCCTTGCCCGCGGCGATCGCGTCGACGATCGCGCCGTGCTCGGCGAGCGACTGCTCCGGGCGCCCGGGGGCGAGGATCGTCCGGTACTGGTAGCGGACGAGCTGGGAGTTCAGCGACGCGACCAGCCGCTGCGTCGTGGCGTGGCCGGCGAGGTCGAGGATCGCCGCGTGCAGGCGCGCGTTGCCCTCGGACACGCCGATGAGGTCGCCCGCGCCGTGGCGGCGGGCCATCTCGGCCACGATCGCCCGCAGGCGCTCGACGTCGGCGGGCCGGGCGGCGCGCGCGGCCTTCGCGGCGGCGAACCCCTCGAGGACGGCGCGGATCTCGATGATCTCGTTCGCCTCGCGCTCGCTGACGAGCCGGACCTTCGCCCCGCGGTTGGGGGCGTGCTCGACGAGCCCGTCGGAGACGAGCCGCACGATCGCCGTGCGCACCGCGGCGCGGGGGACGCCGAGCGTCTGCACGAGGTCGGCCTCGACCAGCCGCTCGTTGGGGAGATATCGACCGCTGAGGATCGCGTCGCGCAGCTTCGCGTACGCGTCGGCGCTGGTCATGGCCCGGGACCATAGCCGTCCGGGCGGCAGGATCGTCGACGATCTTGTCGCCAGGATCGCGGCGCGTCCGCGCCGGGGCGGCGCGGTCAGGCCTCGGCGTCGAGGAGCGCCGCGGCCGCCCGGCGCGCGTCGCGGGCGGGCCGCGGCGAGCCCTGGATCGCGGCCGTGGCCATCGCGCCCTCGGCCAGCAGGAAGAGCGCGCTCGCGGTCGCGCGCGAGCAGCCCGCCTCGGCCGCCAGCCGCCGCAGGTAGCGGTCGAACGCGCTCTTGTGGCGGCGGACCTCGGCCGTCACCGCGGGCGACGTGCCGCCGAGCTCGCCGAACGCGTTGATCCACGCGCAGCCGCGGAAGCCGGGCTCGGAGAACCAGACGTGCAGCCAGTCGAAGACGGCGAGGACGCGCTCGCGCGCGCCCTCGACGGCCTCGACGTGGTCGCGCAGCCGCGCCCGCCAGCGGACGTCCCGGCGCCGCAGGAAGGCGACGACGATGTCCTCCTTGCCCGCGTGCAGCTGGTACATCCGCTTGTACGACACGCCCGACTCCGCGCGCAGGGCGTCCATGCCCACGGCCTGGATCCCGTTCGCGTAGAACAGGCGCTCCGCGGCGTCGAGCAGCTGCTGCTCGGCCGGATCCGTCGCGGGGACGGCGGCCGTCACGACACGCCGACCTGCTCGCGCTTGCGCCCGATCGCCTCGAGCATCTCGTCGTAGGCGTCGGCGAACTGCTTGACCCCGTCGTTCTCGAGGCGGCTCGTGATCGCGTCGAGGTCGACCCCCGCCTCGGCCAGCGCGGCGATGTCGGCGCGCGCCTGGTCGATCCCGTCGAGGACGGTGAGGTGGTCGGGCGCGGGCTCGCCCGCGTCGCGGAACGCGTCGAGCGTGGCGTCGGGGACGGTCGTCACCGAGTGCTCGCCGATCAGCCCGTCGATGTAGAGCGTGGGCGAGTAGTCGGGGTTCTTGCCGCCGGTCGAGGCCCAGAGCGGGCGCTGCGGGTTCGCACCGGCGGCCGCGAGGCGCTCCCACGCCGGGCCCGAGTGCGTGGGCAGGAACACGTCGGCGTAGGCGAGCTTCGCGTTGGCGACGGCGATCTTCCCGCGCAGCGGCGAGTCCTCGGGCAGCTGGTCGTCGGCCTTGACGTCGATGCGCGAGACGAAGAAGCTCGCGACGGAGGCGATGCCGGCCACGTCCTCGCCCGCATCGAGGCGCTCCGTCAGCGCGGCGACGTAGTTCTCGGCGATCTGGCGGTAGCGCTCGCGCGAGAACAGCAGCGTCATGTTGATGTTCAGGCCCTCGCGCGTGAGGCGGCGGAAGGCCTCGACGCCGGCGTCGGTGCCCGGCACCTTGATCATCACGTTGGGCCGGTCGACCAGGGCGCGCAGCTCGTGCGCGCGGCGGACGGCGCCGTCGACCTCGAAGGCGAGGTCGGCCTCCTCCTCGATCGAGATGAACCCGTCGCGCCCGCCCGTGCGGTCGTACACCGGGCGCAGCAGGTCGCAGGCGCGCTGGATGTCCTCGATCCAGGCGCGCTCGAAGACGGCGGCGTCGCTCTCGGACGGGTCGGCGGCGGCGAGCTCGTCGTCGTACAGGTCGGAGTCGAGGACGGCCTTCGAGAAGATCGTCGGGTTCGACGTGCCCCCGGTGACGTGGTCGCGCTCGACGAGACGGGCGAGGTGACCGTCGGCGAGCGCCGGACGGGCCACGTTGTCGTACCAGACGCTCTGGCCCAGCTCGGCGACGGCGGGCCAGCGGCTCTCGGCACTCATGGCGTTCTCCCTCGGGTTGGTTTCCGTTTGCGGTGAGAACGACCATTCTATAGGCTGCGCCCGTCGCCTTGAGAACGATCGTTCTCTCCCTCCCGAGCCTCAGAGGTCGTCCCGTGTCCGAGCCCCGCCCGCCGCTGCCGCCGTTCACCGCCGAGACCGCCGCCCAGAAGACCCAGGCGGCCGAGGACGCGTGGAACTCACGCGACCCGCAGCGGGTCTCGCTCGCCTACAGCGAGGACTCGGTGTGGCGCAACCGCGACCAGTTCGTCCGGGGCCGCGAGGAGATCGTCGCGTTCCTCACGCAGAAGTGGGAGCGCGAGCTCGACTACGCGCTGCGCAAGAACATGTGGGCCTTCGCGGGCAACCGGATCGGCGTGCGCTTCCAGTACGAGTCCCACGACGCCGACGGCGTCTGGTGGCGCTCGTACGGCAACGAGCTGTGGGAGTTCGACGACTCGGGGCTGATGGTGCGCCGCGAGGCGTCGATCAACGACCTGCGCATCGACGAGTCCGAGCGGCGGATCTTCGGGCCGCGGCCCGAGTCCGAGCGCGGCGTCGAGTTCCCGCTGCGCTGAGCGGGGTCAGTCGGCGGCGGCCGCCGCCGTCGCGCGCTCGGTCTCGGTGAGGGTGAGGTCGGTGGTCTCGGGCGCCCAGAGGTACGTCACGACCAGGCCGATCGCGCAGACCCCGGCGGCGATCAGCATCGACGGCCCGATCCCGAGCTTGTCGATCCCCACGGGCAGCAGGAACGTCCCGCCTGCGGCGCCGATCCGGCTCATCGCCGCCGAGAACCCGACGCCGCTGCCGCGCAGCTCGGAGGGGAAGATCTCGGCCGGGTAGACGCCGGTCAGATCGCCCGAGATCGCGTTGAAGAACGCGAAGCCCACGAGCGCGGCGAGCAGGATCGGGGGCGGCCCGCCGGTCCAGACGCCGATCAGGGCCGTCGTCGCGACCATCACCCAGAACGAGGTCAGCAGCAGCGGTCGGCGGCCGGAGCGCTCGATCACGACCATCCCCGCGAGCGCGCCGAGGAACGCGACCGTGTTCGTGGCGATGATCGAGAACTTCGGGCTGTCGAAGCCGAGGGAGGAGAAGACCTCGGGCGCGAAGGTGAAGATCGCGAAGTACGGCGCGACGAGGCAGGTGAAGAAGATCGACGCGAACGCCGTGCTGCGCCAGGTGTCGCGCGCGAACAGGCGCGCGAAGGAGGCCGGCTCGGTGTTCTCGTCGCCGAGGTCCTCGTCCTCGTAGTAGTCGCCGCCGAGGTGCTCGTCGACGATCTCCTTGGCCTCGTCCTCGCGCCCGCGGCTGGCCAGCCAGCGCGGCGACTCGGGGAGGCCCTGGCGCAGCAAGAGCGTCGCCAGCCCCGGGATCGCGCCGGTCGCGAGGATCAGCTGCCAGCTGACGCCGAGGCCGTCGAGAATGTAGGCGACCACGACCGCGAGCAGGAACCCGCCGTACCACGACGCCTGCAGGCTCGACAGCCGCCGGCCGCGGCCCTCGCTCGGGACGAACTCGGCGAGCATCGTCTGCCCGATGGCGTACTCGGCGCCGATCGCGAGGCCGAGGGCGAAGCGCAGCGCGAGCAGCAGCGGCGCGCTGTCGACGACGCCCTGCAGCGCGCCGAGGATCACGAACGCGATCAGGTCGAGGATGAAGATCTTGCGCCGCCCGAAGCGGTCGGTCAGGTAGCCGAAGATCGGCCCGCCGAAGAAGATGCCCGCCAGCGACGACGCCCCGAGGAGCCCCTCCTCGACCGTCGTGAGGTCGAGCGCCGTCGAGGCGAGCGGGAGCACGACGCTGATGACGCCGAGGTCGTAGCCGTCGAGGCCCTCGCCGAACGCGGTGGCGACGGTGATGCGGCGCAGGAACCCGGTGCGGCCGGGGGCGTCGCCGGCTGGTGCGGCGCTGGACCGTTGCGCGCTGCTCGACACTGGAGACCGCCGTACCCGGAGCGCGGTCTCCGTTCCCCCCGAGCGTCAGCCGAGCACCTGGTCGAAGAACTCGAGCGGGCCGGTCGCGGCCCGGAGGTCGTCGCTGATCGTCGCGTCGATCATCACGAACACCATCCGCACCGGGCGGTCCGAGCGGTTCTCCCAGGCGTGGTTCGTGCCGCGCTGGACGACCGCGTCGCCCGGGCGGCAGAGCGTCTCCGAGCCGTCGTCGAGCAGCAGCCACGTCTCGCCCTCGAGGACGACGCCGACGTCCACCGTCTCGGTGCGATGCATCGGCGAGGCGCCGCCGGGGGCCATCTCGGTGAAGCGGACGCCCACGCCCTCGGCCGGCGGCGGGGTGCGCACCGGGCGGTCGGTGGGCTCGGGCTGGCTGGCCTCGATGTCGACCGGCATGTGGTCGGTGATCCAGACCTCGTGGAACGCGGCGGTGCCGATGTCGAGGGTCTTCGGCGTGGGTCCGTCGGAGAGCACGACGGAACGGCCGGAGGCGTCGTGGCCGGTGACGATCCGGCGCGGGGCGGTGCTCATGGGGGGTCTCCTCGGTCGGAAGTGGCTGCGGGTCAGTCGGCGAGCATCCGGAACGCGAGCCGGCGCGGGTGGCCCGCCCGGAACACGAGCGTGATCCACAGGCGCCCGACGCCGTCGACGACCTCGACGGCGTCGATCCCGCCGACGCGCACCGGGCGCAGGCCGACGTCCGCGATCAGGCCCTCGAGGCCGGCGTCCTCCGGGCCGCACCAGAACAGGTCCGCGACCTCGCCGCCGACCTCCGGCTCGGCGAACGTCTCGAAGCCGACGCTGTTGAACGCGCGGGCGAACCGGGCGCCCGGGGCGGACGCGTAGGCCTCGGCGTGCGAGAGGCGGGCCGCGCCGAGGTCGTTCGTCGCGTCGATCACGACGCGCCCGTCGAGGGCCTGACCGTGCTCGGCGAGCAGGCCGGGGACGGCCGCGCCGGGCACCGCGAGGAGGACGACCTCGGCGCTCGCGATGGCGTCGGCGATGGCCACCGTCCGGGGCGGCTCGGGCGAGCGCGAGGCGAACGCGACCTCGTGGCCCGCGGCGCGCCACTTCTCGCCGATCGTCCCGCCGATGTTGCCGCCGCCGATCACCGCGATCCGGGTCATGCGCGGACGATACGGTCCAGCGGCGACGCGCACACGGCCCCAGGAGACAGGCATGACCAAGGCGGACACCGCGAGCGCCGACCTCCAGCGGGCGGCGCAGCGGCATCTCTGGCGCCACTTCGCGCCGGTGGGCGAGGACGAGGTCCCGATCTTCGTCCGCGGCGAGGGCTGCGAGCTGTGGGACACGGAGGGCCGCCGGTGGCTCGACGCCCTGTCCTCGCTCTTCTGCGTGAACGCCGGCCACGGCCGGGCCGAGCTGGCCGACGCCGCCGCCGCGCAGGCCCGCGAGCTCGCCTACGCGACGACCTGGGACACGACCCATCCGCGGGCGATCGAGCTCGCCGAGCGCATCGCCGGCCTGGCGCCGGACGGGCTCGACCGGGTGTTCTTCACCTCGGGCGGCTCGGAGTCCGTCGAGTCGGCGCTGAAGCTCGCGCGCAGCTACCACCACGCCCGCGGCGAGCCGTCGCGGGCCAAGGTGATCGCGCGCGAGCTCGCCTACCACGGCACGACGTTCGGGGCGCTGAGCGCGACCGGTCTGCCGTCCGTGCGCACGCCGTTCGAACCGCTGATGCCGGGCGGCTGCCACGTGCCGCACACCGACCTCTACCGCACGCCGGCGGACCGCGATCCGCTGTGGGCGGCCGACGCCATCGAGGAGCGCATCCGGTTCGAGGGCCCGTCGACCGTCGCGGCCGTGATCCTCGAGCCGGTGCAGAACTCCGGCGGGTGCCTGCCGCCCCCGCCGGGCTACTTCGCGCGGGTCCGTGAGATCTGCGACCGCCACGGCGTGCTGCTCATCTCCGACGACACGATCTGCTCGTGGGGACGGCTGGGTTCGTGGTTCGGCGCGGACCGCTTCGACTACGTGCCGGACATCATCACGACGGCGAAGGGCATCACCTCGGCCTACGTGCCGATGGGGGCGATGATCGTCTCCGACCGCGTCGCCGAGCCGTTCCTCGGCGGCGGCGCCGTGTTCGCCCACGGCCTCACGTTCGGCGGCCACCCGGTCGCCGCGGCGGTCGCGCTGGCGAACATCGACCTCATCGAGCGCGAGGACCTGCTCGGCCACGTCCGCCGCCACGAGCCCGCCCTGCGGGCGACGCTCGAGGGTCTCGCCGACCTCGACATCGTCGGCGACGTGCGCGGCGCGGGCTACTTCTGGGGCATCGAGCTCGTCGCCGACCGCGCCACGAAGCGCGGCTTCCCGGCCGACGCCGCCGACGAGCTCACCGACCGCGTGCTCGCGCCCGGCCTGCGGCGCCGCGGGCTGATCGCGCGGGCGACCGACCGCGGCTTCCCCGTGATCCAGCTCGCGCCGCCGCTCATCGCCGGGCCGCGCGAGTTCGCCGAGATCGGGGCGGTCCTGCGCGAGGTGCTCGTCGAGGCCGAGGCGTGGGCCGCGGGCCGGTGACGGCCGCGCTCGAGCGGCGGGTCGCCGCGGAGGTGCGGCGCCGCGCGCCCGATCTCGTCGACCTGCTCGCGACGCTCGTCGGCTTCGACACCCGCGTGCCGGGCCCCGACCTCGCGCCGCGCGAGGAGGCGGCGCTCCAGGCCCACCTCGCCGGGCGGCTCGAAGCCGCCGGCCTCGCCGTCGAGGTGTGGGAGCCCGACGTCGCCGACCTGCCGCCGACGCGCTACCCGATCCCGCCCGGCCACCATTTCCGCGGGCGCCCGCAGCTCGTCGCCCGGCGCGCCGGGACCGGCGGCGGGCGCAGCCTGCTGTTCAACGGCCACATCGACGTCGTGTCCGCGGAGCCGGTCGAGCGCTGGACGACCGATCCGTTCCGGGCGGACGTCCGCGACGGGCGCCTGTACGGCCGCGGAGCGTGCGACATGAAGGGCGGCGTCGCGGCGATGGTCGCTCGCGACCGAGGTGCTGTGCGCCCTCGACGTCCCGCTGCGCGGCGATCTGCTCGTCAACACGGTGACCGACGAGGAGTCGACGGCCGCGGGCTCGCTGGCGTCCGTCGCGCACGGCGTCGCCGCCGACGGCGCGATCGTCCCCGAGCCGACCGCGCTCACGGCGTGGCTCGGGACGCGCGGGTCGCTCATGCCCGAGATCACCGTCCCCGGCCGCGCCGGCCACGCGGGCTTCCCGCACGAGCACTGGACGGCGGGCGGCCCGGTCAACGCGATCGAGAAGGCGCAGGTCGTCCTCGCCGCGCTCCAGGCGCTGCGCGAGGAGTGGCGCGACCGGCCGGACGCGCGCCACGCCTACCTGCGCCCGGGGACGATCGTCCCCGTGGCCTTCGACGCGGGCCAGTGGATCGTCTCCTATCCCGCGGCCGCGACCCTGCGCTGCCACGTGCAGTACCTGCCCGGGCAGGCCGGCGCCGACGGGTCGTGCGCGCCGGTGGTCGCGGAGATCGAGGCGCGCGTGCGGGCCGCCGCCGGGGCCGACCCGTGGCTCGCCGACCACCCGCCGGTGTTCGCCTGGGACGGCGACGTCCCGGCGGCGTGGGTCGAGCCGGACGACCCGATCGCGGCGACGACGCTCGACGTGATGGCGGATCTGGGGCTCGAGCGCGCGATCGCGGACCGCACGACGTGGACCGACGCGGCGACCTTCACCCACGCCGGCACGCCCGCGATCTGCTTCGGCCCGGGCGCGCATCGCGCAGGCCCACACCGTCGACGAGCACGTCGGGCTCGACGAGCTGACCCGCGCCGCCCAGGTCCTGGCCGTGACGGCGATGCGCTTCTGCGGGGTCGAGGACGGCTGACCGCGCGCCCGGGCCCGACGACGTCGGGCCCGGGCGGCGAGCGGCGACCGCGAGGGCTACGGGTGCGCCGGGCGCTCCTCGGCGCTGACGACCGCGAAGTCCTTGCTGACGAGGACCTCGAGCTCCTTGCCGTCGCTCGTCTTCACGTGCGACTCGTACGGCGCGCGCGAGTCGCCGTTGGTCTCGGTCCGGAGGATGGTCGCGTTCGGGTACTTGGCCTTCACCGCGGCCTCGACCTTCGTCTTCGTGTCGCCGGTCAGCGCGGTCTCGTTCGGGCGGCGGCCACCGGGGCCGTGGTCGCCGTCGTGGTCGCCGCGGCGGCCGCCGCCCGGCCCGCGGCCGTTGTCGGCCTGCACCGCCGTCGCCGAGAACGACGCGTCGACGAGGACGACCTGGCGCGTGCCGTCGGACGTCTTGACGTGGGCGTGGTACGGCGTCGAGTACGGGCCGCCGGCCTCGGTCGCGAGCACGGTCGCGCCCGGGACCTTCGCGAGCGCGGCGGCCTTGACCTTGGCCGCGACGTCGCTCGCCAGCGCCGGGCGCGGATCACGGGCGGGACGGCTCTGGGGCGCGGTCGTGGTCGCGGTGCTGTCCGTGGCGCCGGCGACGGCGGCGCCGCCGAGGCCGAGGGCGCCGAGGGCGGCGACGGTGACGGCGGACTTCTTGATGAACGGGCTGAGCATGTGCGCTCTCCTGGTCGTCGAGGGGTGTGCACGACGATGCTCGGCAGGCCGCCTGTGAATCGGCCGGTGAGAGGCTGAGAGCCGCCTGAGGATGGGCCGGGATGCGGCCGCGGGAGGGCCGCCGTCATGTTTCAGACAACGGCCCCCCGCGGTTTCGCCGCTGCACGGTTCGCGGCAGACGGGAGCCACCCGTCATCAGCCAAAGACGCGCGGCGGGGGCGAAGGTTGGGCGGAATGCGCGGTTCGGCGCAATCCCGCCAGCGGGACGCGCCGCCGGAGGCGCTCGGGGCGGCTCAGACCTCGACGGCGAGCTCGCGGCCCACGCCCGACCGGCCCCGCTCACGGGCGAGGATGGCCATCAGCCGGTGGGCGTGGGCGCGATGCGTCGCGGACGAGGGCCCTCCGCGCAGCTCATCGACTGCGCACTCGACCGAGAGCGATGCGGCGGACGGCGCCGGCGGGCCCGCGGCGATGCCCGCGGCCTCAGAGGCCCGATGTCGGCGGTGTCCGGTTCGCATCACCGGAAAAGGGTGCCTTGCGGCGCGCCGATCGCCAAGGAGACATAGGTCCTAAGCCCCTGGGCCTGGCGCCGGGACGCTCTGCGTCCCGGGCCGGTCGCGGCCGGTCTTGCGAACCCGTATCTTCCCCGCGCCCATGACGAGCGCCCTGACCCACCGCATCATCGACGGCCGCGCCTTCGCGGAGGAGCTGCTCGACGGCGTCCGCGCGGACGTGGAGGACCTGCGCGCCGCGGGCCACGGGGTCGGGATCGCGACGCTGCTCGTCGGCGACGACTACGCCGCCTCCGTCTACCAGCGCCGCATCGACCGCCACGCGACGGCGGTCGGCGTCGCCTCGCGGCCGGTGCAGATGCCGGGCGACGCGACGTTCGCCCAGGTCGTGGGCAAGATCGCCGAGCTCGACGTCGACCCCGACATCACCGGGATCCTCGTCCTGCGCCCGCTGCCCGGCCACATCGACGACGCGCGCGTGTTCGCCCATCTGCCGGTGCTCAAGGACGTCGAGGCGCAGCACCCGGAGAACGCCGGCCTGCTCGCGCTCGGCGCCCCGCGGTTCGTCCCGTCGACGGCCGCCGCGGCCTTCGACATGCTCGACCGCTACATGCGCTCGACGGGCCGTGACCCGCAGGTCGCCTACGACGGCCTCGACCTCGTGATCGTCGGGCGCTCGAACAACGTCGGCAAGCCCGCCGCGATCCTCGGCCTGCAGCGCAACGCGACCGTCATCTCGGCCCACAAGCACACCTTCGACGCGGGCCGCCTGCCCGAGCACACCCGCCAGGCCGACCTCCTGATCGTCGCGGTCGGCGTCCCCGGCATGATCACCGGCGACCACGTCCGGCCCGGCGCGATCGTCGTCGACATCGGCATCAACCCCGTCGAGGGCCCCGACGGCAAGGTGCGCCTCGTCGGCGACGTCGACACGGAGAGCGTGCTGCCGCACGTCCGCGCGGTCTCGCCCGTCCCGGGCGGCGTCGGCCCGATCACCGACGCCTGGGTGCTGCGCAACACGGTCGCCGCGGCGCGGGCGCTGGCGAGCCACAGCCGCTAGACGGGCCCGCCGCGTGCGCGACGAGGGCGTGCTCGCCTCCGACGGCGGCCCCGCGATGCGGCTGGGCGACGTGCTGCGCCGCGCGCCGCTGCTGATGGACGCCCTGCGCGTCGCGCGCGCGGTCGCGGCGCCGCAGTGGCTCGTCAACGCCGGCGCGATCCGCGACGCCGTCTGGGACGACCTCCACGGCCGCCCGCCCACCGCGCCGCCGCGCGACGTCGACGTCGGGTTCTTCGATCCCGCCGACCTCACGCCGGAGCGCGACGAGGCCGTCGAGGAGGCGCTGCGCCGGCGCGCGCCGGGCGTGCGGTGGGAGGCCAAGAACCAGGCCGCCGTGCACCACTGGTACCCGCGCGTGTTCGGCCTCGAGGTCCCGCCGTTCCGCTCCTGCGCCGAGGCCATCGCGACGTTCCCCGAGACCGCGAGCGCCGTCGGCGTCCGGCTGCTGCCCGACGACGACCTGCTCGTCGTCGCGCCGTTCGGCCTCGACGACCTGTTCGGCTGCGTGTGCCGCCACAACCCGGCGCGCGTGCCGCCCGACCTCTACGAGCGGCGCGTCGCCGAGAAGCGCTTCCGCGAGCGCTGGCCGCGGATGCGCTACGTGCCGCCCGGGGCGCCGTCGTGCGCCGGCCGCTGACCGTACTCGGGGTCGAGCGCCGAGCGCAGGCGCCGCGCCTCGCCCGGCTCGAGCACCGACCGCGCGTACGTGGCGATCTCGCTCCCGGTGGCGAACCAGACGTCGCCCAACCCGCGGGCCAGGTCGACGAAGCGCCCGACGTTGCGCGCCCGCGACGGGCGCCCGCTGAGGAACGGGTGCATCGTGATGACCTGCAGGCAGCCCTCGGCGTGCATGGCCTCGAGCTCCACGCGCCACAGCTCGAGCATCTTGCCCGGCGGCTCCAGTGCGTCGCCGAGCGGCGGGTCGATGAAGAAGCCGTACTGCTCCCAGTCGTCGAGCGACCAGTGGACGGGCAGCTCGACGAGCGGGCCGCCGTCGGTCTCGAGCAGGTACGGGACGTCGTCGTCCATGAGGCTCGAGTCGTACTCGAAGCCGGTGGCGCGCAGCAGGTCGGGCGACTCGAGGCTCAGCTGCCACCAGGGCGCGCGGTAGCCGACCGGCCGCGACCCGGTCAGCGGCTCGAGGACCTCGGCCGCGCGCTCGAGGATCTCGCGCTGGCGGTCGGGCGGCAGCTCGTCGGGCGGCTCGTGCAGGTCCCCGTGCCAGCCGACCTCGTGGCCCTCGGCGACGATCCGCCGGACCATGTCGGGGTAGCGCTCGGCGGTGAAGCCAGGGACGTAGAACGTCGCGGCGATCCCGGCCCGTCGCAGCTCGTCGAGCAGGCGCGGCACGCCGACGCGCGGGCCGTAGGCCTGATGGCTCATGAGCGTCGCGCGCCGCGCGTACTTGCGGTCGACCTGGAGGACGGCCGACTCGCCGTCGACGTCGAAGGAGATGACGCACGCGCAGCGCGTGCCGGCGGGCCAGGCGAAGCGCGGCGCCATCAGGAGCCGAGCACCCCGGCGGGGACCTCCTCGCGCCCGTGCGCCGCCGGGGCGGGCGCGGTGCGCACGAGCGCCCAGTACAGGCCCGCGGCGACGACGATCGACGCCAGCCACGACAGGTCGACGCCGTCGGTGGCCCGCGCGAGCGGCCCCTGGAACGCGCTCGCCAGGCCGAACTCCCACAGCCACCCGGCGACCAGGCCGGCCAGCAGCGCGACGAGCGCCCGCCAGCTCACGTCCCCGTAGCGCGACTCGTGCGCCGGCGCGTAGAGCGCCGCGACGTCCGCGCGGCCGCGGTTGACCACGTAGAAGTTCACGAGGATGATCGCGCCCCACGAGGCGGTCCAGATCACGAACGAGTTCATGTAGTTCGTGAACGAGGTCGCGAAGGTCGACGAGGCCAGGAAGCCGACGAGGACGGCCGCGGCCAGCACGGCGGTGACGAGGCTCCCGACCCAGCGCCGGATCCGCAGGCCGGCGGCGAGGAAGCACAGCGGGGCGGAGTAGACCGACTCGACGTTGACCGCGATCGCGCCGTGGATGATCACGAGCAGGACCGGGATCGTCATGACCCCGAACAGCGAGGCGACGAGCTGGGCCGGGTCGGCGCTCGTGTCGCCGCTGGCCATCGCCGCGCCGAGGACGCCGAGCCAGAAGACGGCGATGAACGTGCCCATCGCGGAGACCCAGTAGAGCTTCTTCTCCGTCACCTCGGGGCGCGTGAAGCGCGAGTAGTCCGACGCCCACGCCACCCACGAGAACCCCCAGCCGATGCCGACCGCGGTCATGAACTGCGTCATCGCCGTGAACGCCGCGGAGCCGTGGACGGTCGCCTTGTTCCAGACGACGTGGCCCTTGGTGAGCGCCAGCACGGTCATGATCGCCATGACGACCGCGAGCACCGGGACCGTCCACTTCTCGAACGTGCGGATCGCGTAGAAGCCGAGCGTCCCGATCCCGACCTGGATGACCATGATCACCGCGGCGACGCCGTACTGCGTGCCCTTGCTGTCCGGCAGCCCGAGCTTGTGCAGGCAGAACGAGGCGGCGCTGAGGACGACGTACGTGTTCAGGCCGACCCACGACAGCGTGATCAGGCCCTGGATCACCGCCGGGATCGCGTTGCCGCGCCGGCCGAACGCCATGCGCCCGAGCGCGAGCTGCGAGACGCCCGTGCGGTGGCCCATGATCGTGAAGAACCCGAACAGCAGGCAGCCCGCGAGCTGCCCGACGAGCATGATGAGGATCGACTGCCACAGGCTGAGGCCGAGCTGCGGCCCGATCGCGCCGACGACCCAGCTCGTCGGCGTGATGTTCGCCCCGAACCAGATCCAGAACTGCTGGGCCGGAGTCGAGTCGCGGTCGGCGGCGCCGATCGGCTCGATGCCGTGCTGGTCGATCTCGACCGCCTTCGCGAACTCGCCCTGCTGCACCTGCACCGCCATCTGGACCTCTCCTCTCCTCAGTGCTTCGACCGGTCCGACGGTGCGGGGCTCGTCCGCCATGGGGGCGCGGGGGGTCGCCTCCGGGCCGGACGTCGCCCCGCGCTCAGTCGGCCTCGCGGGAGAACGGCAGGGCGACGCAACGGATCGCCCCGCCCCACTTCGCCAAGGTGTCGATGCCGATCGGGACCGGCGTCATCCCGTGGCGGTCGAGCTCGTCGATGATCCGCTCGAGCCGGCGGTCGATCAGGTGGCGCTCCTGGTCGATGTTCATGCCGACGGTGGCGAGGCTGCGCGCCTCCTCCTCGGTGATCTCGATGACGTCCCAACCGGCGACCGGCTCAGGGAGCCGGCCGCCGAGAGCCGGGAGGTACGCCATGACGAGACCCTCGCGGACGAGGGTCAACACGCTCAGGAGGTGCAGCCACGTGCCGGTCACCGTGGACCGGGTGCACGCGGTAGCCGAAGGGCTCGAGGTAGCGGCGCAGCCACTCAGCGCCGGCGGCGTTCGACGTGAGGTCGGTGACGCCGCACAGGACGTCCCGGCCGCAGATGATGATGTCGCCGCCCTCGAGGAAGGGGCCCGGGCCCTCGTCGCCGGCGACGCCCGGCTCGGCGCGCGGGATCGACACGTGCCGGACCTCGGGGTCCGCCGCGATGAACGGGGCGAGCACGTCGCGCGTCGCCCACGTCTCCTTGCGCCGGAACGGACGGCGGATGCAGGTCTCGATGACGTGGCGGCCGACGACGTAGGTGGGGTCGGCGGGGTACAGGAGGCTGTGGCCGCCCTGGAGGTGCGCGAGGTAGTCCTTCTCGAGCGGGTGGTACGGGCGCGGGCGCAGGACGGTGACGCCCTCGGCCTCGAAGGCGGAGACGACGCCCTCGACGTCGTCGCGCAGCGCCGCCCACATCTCGGGCGCGCGCTCGCGGACGTCGATCTGGCCGCGCTCGTCGGGCTCGGACAGCAGCCGCCGGATCTCGTCGGGGAGGTAGCGGACGTTGCGGTTCCACGCCGGATAGGCGAGGCCCTCGACGCTGCCGACGACGACGGCGTGCAGGCGGCCGTACTCGCTGTGGACACCGAGCTCCGGCGCCGGCCCGGAACCGGCCGCGGGCACCGTCGCCGTGGCGGTGCCGGACGTGACGTCTGCCATCGAATCTCCTCGTGAGCCTTCCGTCGGCACGGCCGCCGGACGGGGTCGGCGCGAGGCTAAGACTTCTGGAACAGGTTGTCAAACACCTTTCCGAACAGATACATTCCACCCCGGATGAGCGGAGAGGAACAGGACCACACGGGCCGGCTCCTCGAGGAGTGGCACCAGGAGAGCCCCGAGCTCGACATGGCCCCGATCGCGGTCATCGGGCGCGTGCTGCGCGCCGCGCGCTACCTCGAGCGCGCCGTCGAGCGCGAGCTCGGCCTGCACGGCCTGAACATCGCCGAGTTCAACGCCCTGTCGGCCCTGCGCCGCGTCGGCGCGCCGTTCCAGCTCACCCCGTCCGAGCTCAGCCACCACCTGCTGTTCACCTCGGGTGGGCTCACGAAGCTGCTCGAGCGCCTCGAGCGCTCCGGCCTCATCCGCCGCGAGCCGGGGACCGACGACCGCCGCGTCGTCCTCGTCCGGCTCACCGACGAGGGCCGCGTCCGTCAGGAGGCGGCGATGCGCGCGCACCTCGCCAACGAGGAGGCGCTGCTCACCGACCTGTCCGCCGGGGACCGCGATGCCCTGTCCGAGACGCTCCGGCGCCTGCTCTTCGGCCTCGAGGAGGACGAGCGCCGCAGCCGGCCGCCCCTGCGCGCGATCGGTCGCGGCACCGCGTCGTGAGCGCGGTCGACGACGAGCTCGGCGCGGCCCTTCCGCCCACCGTCTTCGACCTCGACGAGATCGTCGAGGGGCTGCGCACCTGGGTCGAGGTCGAGAGCCCGACGTACGACCGCGCCGGGGTCAACCGGATGATGGACCTGGCCTGCGACGCGACCGAGGCCATGGGCGCCGCGGTCGAGCGCCGGCCCGGGGCCGACGGCTTCGGCGACAGCGTCGTGGCCCGCTTCGCGGGGGCGCAGACCGCGCCGGGGATCCTCGTCCTCGCGCACCTCGACACCGTCCATCCGGTCGGGACGCTCGGCGACGCGCTTGCCGTTCCGGCGTGAGGGCGACCGCCTCTACGGTCCCGGCGTCTACGACATGAAGGGCGGCACGTACTGCGCCCTGTACGCCCTCCGGCAGGTCCTCGCCGCCGACGGCGTCACGCCGCTGCCGGTGACGTTCCTGTTCGTCCCCGACGAGGAGGTCGGCAGCCCGACGTCGCGCGGGCTGATCGAGGCCGAGGCCCGGCGTCACCGCTACGTGCTCGTCCCGGAGCCCGCGCAGGAGAGCGGCGACCTCATCACCGGGCGGTGGGCGTTCCAGCGCTTCGTGCTGCGTGCGCGCGGCCGCCGCGCGCACGCCGGCGCGCGCCTGGAGAACGGGCGCTCGGCGGTGCGCGAGATCGCCGAGCAGATCATCGCCGTCGAGGGGCTGTCGGACCCCGCGCGCGACGTGACCCTGAGCGTCGGCGTGGTGGAGGGCGGGACGTTCGTGAACGTCGTGCCGGCCGAGTGCCGCGCCGAGGTGCTCGCCGTCACGCCGACCGAGCGCGACTACGCGGCGATCCGGGCGCGGATGCTCGCGCTGCGGCCGAGCGGACCCGACGTCCGTCTCGAGGTCGAGGCCGGCCCGGTGCGCCCGCTCTACGAGCCGACGGCCGCCGGCCTCGCGCTCTACGAGCACGCCCTCGCGTGCGCGCGCGAGATCGGGTTCGCGCCCGGCCACGGGACCGTCGGCGGGGGCAGCGACGGGAACTTCAGCGGCGCGCTCGGCGTCCCGACGCTCGACGGCCTCGGGGTCTGCGGCGACGGGTTCCACACCGACACCGAGCACCTGGCGCTCGACTCCGTCGTCCCGCGGGCGCGGCTGCTGTCCGCGCTGCTGCGCACGCTGCGCTGAGCGCGCGACCGCGTCCCGAGATGAGAACGGCCGGGCGAGAAGCCCGGCCGTCAAGGTTTGAGGCGTCGCGCGAAGTTGCGCGGCTGCGGCACCGGTCGGCGCCGACGAAGATGTTGCGTGACATCGTGCTGGCGCGCGCCCTGGGGGCCACGCCTGCGTATGTCAGCCCTGATGGTCCGGCGGACCGAGTTCGTCCATGGAGACGCTCCTGTCCGGTGACGAGATTCGTGACGAACGGTATCAGTCTTGACGCAGAATGGGCGGCGCGGGGTTCTGAACGAACGGCCCGGCCACCACGGACGCCGCGAGATAACGCGTCCGCGGCCGCCGCTCCGATGGAAGCAGTGGTGTTGATCACTCGGCTTGACTTCACCAATCGCGCGGGCGTACGGTCGGTCGGGTCATCCTCGCCCGGCCTCCGGCCCTCGCGGGGCGACACCGACCGGGGGGTTGGGTCAAATGCTGCGCACCACGCCTTGCGCCACCGCGCTCGTCGTGGCGACCTGCGCCGTCGCCGCGCCGGAGGTTGCCGCGAGCGAGCAGCCGCCACGCGCCTGCGGGGCGGCCTGCTCGGTCGCGCCGCCGATGTCGCCGCGCGAGTTCCTCGAGCTCGTCGGAGTGCTGCCGACCCCCGGCGTTGCGGACATCGCGGCCGTACGGCGAGCACGCTGCGCGAACCCGGAGGCGGCCGCGGAGGGCGGCGACTGCCCGCCGCCGCGCACGCTCGGAGGCGGGGGCGGCGGCGGGCCGCTGATGATGCGGCTGCGGGGCTGAGCGCCGGCGCGGTGGGCGCGTCAGGTGGCGTCGGCCGGGCGCACCTCGAACGTCTGGCGCATCCACGGATGGAAGACGCACTGGAAGCGGTGCGTGCCGACCGACAGGCTCACGTCCCTGCTCGTGCCCTGCGCGACACCGGTGGCGCCGATGATGGCGAGGCAGTCGGGGACGAACGGGATGACCGGCAGCCCGAGCGGCACCGAGAAGGGCGGGATGCACCCGCCGCCGAACTGCGGGAACTCGGTGAACGTGTGGAAGATCCCGCCTTCGTTCGTGACGTGCAGCGTATCCCCGGCCTTCATCTTCGTGATCCCGTTCCGGCCGCCGGAGGCGTTGATCCACCACGCGTTGTGGCCGAAGTCCTTCGGGTTGAGCTCGGCGCTGAAGTCGTCGAACGACACGCCGCTGCCGGTGCGCTGGCAGAAGCCCGCGCCGAACTGGGCGTTGAACGTGACCGGATCGCACTGGTCGAGCAGGCGGACCTGCTCGACCTTCGCGCTCGCGATGCCCGGCACCGCCAGGCAGAGGATCCCGACGCAGGCACTGACGACCGACAGCGCCCACCGCCGCACGGCGGGCAACGAGCTGGTGCTCGGCATGGCTTCTCCTTCTCTGTGTCGCCCGCGGCTGCGACCACGGGCGCGTGTACGAGAGAGGCAGAGATCGAGGTCCGGGACGCGTCCGTCGCGCCCCGGTTTTCGCTCCTCACCCCCAACAGCGAAAGCTCGGCCGAGCCACCGCGAAGGTACGGGCCTCGTGCGTGGGAACACAAGGTGTCAGCGCACGAACCAGCCGTTTGTCGTTCGTTGTTGTCGCCGCCGGTACCGGTCCGGCCGCATTCAATCAACGGGTTCGTGCCGGTTTCGGCGGAGCGCGGCCGGCGTCGCCGGGCGGGCGTGGCCTGTGGCACGATCCTCCGGGTGACGAGCGCCCCCGCCACGCAGCGCCTGGAGGACCTCGCGCGGCTGCGCCGCGTCCGCGACCGGATCGACCGGGAGTACGCGCAGCCGCTGGACGTCGAGGCGCTCGCCCGCGGCGTGCACATGTCGGCCGGGCACCTCAGCCGCCAGTTCCGCCTCGCCTACGGCGAGTCGCCGTACGCGTACCTGATGACCCGGCGCATCGAGCGCGCGATGGCGCTTCTGCGGCGCGGCGAACTCAGCGTCACCGAGGTCTGCTTCGAGGTCGGCTGCTCGTCGCTGGGCACGTTCAGCACGCGCTTCACCGAACTGGTCGGCATGCCGCCGAGCAGCTACCGGCGCCAGGAGGCGGGGGCGATGGCGGGGATGCCGCCGTGCGTGGCCAAGCAGGTGACGAAACCGATCAGGAATCGAGAAGCGCCGGTCGCGGGGCGCGACTAGCGTGACCGCCATGGACATCACGATTCACGCCACCCTCCTGCCGCACGAGGACCCGGAAGCGTCCCTGGGCTTCTACCGCGACACGCTCGGGTTCGAGGTCCGCAACGACGTCGAGTACGGCGGCATGCACTGGATCACGGTCGGGCCGCCCGACCAGCCCGGGACGTCCATCGTCCTGTACCCGCCGGCCGCCAGCCCCGGCATCACCGACGACGAGCGCCGCACCATCGCCGAGATGATGGCCAAGGGCACCTACGCCAGCATCAACCTCGCCACGACGAACCTCGACGGCACGTTCGAGCGGCTGCAGGCCGGCGACGCCGAGGTCGTCCAGGAGCCGACCGACCAGCCCTACGGCGTGCGCGACTGCGCCTTCCGAGATCCCGCCGGCAACCTCGTCCGCATCCAGGAGCTGCGCTGAGCATGGCCACGAGCACCGACACCGCGGCGCTCGCGCTGCCCGCCGCCGACAGCCACGACCTCATCCGCGTGCACGGCGCGCGCGTGAACAACCTCAGGGACGTCAGCGTCGAGATCCCCAAGCGCCGGCTGACGGTGTTCACCGGCGTCTCGGGCTCGGGCAAGAGCTCGCTCGTGTTCGGGACGATCGCCGCGGAGTCGCAGCGGCTGATCAACGAGACCTACAGCGCCTTCGTGCAGGGCTTCATGCCGACCCTGGCCCGGCCCGAGGTCGACGTCCTCGACGGGCTGACGACGGCGATCCTCGTCGACCAGGAGCGGATGGGGGCGAACCCGCGCTCGACGGTCGGCACGGCGACCGACGCCGACGCCATGCTGCGGATCCTCTTCAGCCGGCTCGGGGACCCGCACATCGGCTCGCCCGGGGCCTACTCGTTCAACGTCGCCTCGGTGCACGGCAGCGGCGGGATCACGGTCGAACGCGGCGCGAAGACGCGGACCGAGAAGGCGAGCTTCAGCCGCACCGGCGGCATGTGCGTGCGCTGCGAGGGGCGCGGCGCCGTCACCGACTTCGACCTGTCCGCGCTCTACGACGACAGCAAGTCGCTCAACGACGGCGCGCTCACGATCCCCGGCTACAGCATGGAGGGCTGGTACGGCCGCATCTTCCGCGGCTGCGGCTTCTTCGATCCCGATAAGCCGATCAATAAGTTCAACAAGCACGAGCTCCACGACCTGCTCTACAAGGAGCCGACCAAGATCAAGGTCGAAGGCATCAACCTGACCTACGCCGGGCTGATCCCCTCCATCCAGAGGTCGATGCTCTCGAAGGACGTCGACGCGATGCAGCCGCACATCCGCGCCTTCGTCGAGCGCGCGGTCGTGTTCACCACCTGCCCCGACTGCGACGGCACCCGGCTCAGCGAGGCCGCGCGGTCGTCGAAGATCGCGGGCGTCAGCATCGCCGACGTCTCCGCGATGCAGATCTCGGACCTCGCGGAGTGGGTGGCCGGGCTGGACGAGCCGTCGGTCGCCCCGCTGCTCGAGTCACTGCGGGAGACGGTCGACTCGTTCGTCGAGATCGGGCTCGGCTACCTCTCGCTCGCCCGGCCGTCCGGCACCCTCTCGGGCGGCGAGGCGCAGCGCACGAAGATGATCCGCCACCTCGGCTCGTCGCTCACCGACGTCACCTACGTCTTCGACGAGCCCACCACGGGCCTGCATCCGCACGACATCGAGCAGATGAACGATCTGCTGCTGCGGCTGCGCGACAAGGGCAACACCGTGCTCGTCGTCGAGCACGAGCCCGAGACGATCGCGATCGCCGACCACGTCATCGACCTCGGCCCGGGCGCGGGAAGCGGCGGCGGCACCGTCTGCTTCGAGGGCACGCTCGAAGGGCTGCGGGCAAGCGACACGATCACGGGCCGCCATCTCGACGACCGGGCCGCGCTGAAGGCGGACGTCCGCACGCCGTCCGGCGTCCTCGAGGTGCGCGGGGCCGACGCCCACAACCTGCAGGCCGTCGACGTCGACATCCCGCTCGGCGTGCTGGTCGTCGTCACCGGCGTCGCGGGGTCGGGCAAGAGCTCGCTGATCAACGGCTCCGTGTCCGGCCGCGAAGGCGTGGTCACGGTCGACCAGGGCTCGATCCGCGGCTCGCGGCGCAGCAACCCGGCCACGTACACGGGGCTCCTCGACCCGATCCGCAAGCAGTTCGCGAAGGCCAACGGCGTCAAGCCGGCGCTGTTCAGCGCCAACTCCGAGGGCGCCTGCCCGACCTGCAACGGCGCCGGCGTCATCTACACCGACCTCGCGATGATGGCCGGCGTCGCCACTGTCTGCGAGGAGTGCGAGGGCCGCCGCTTCGACGCCTCGGTGCTCGAGTACCACCTCGGCGGCCGCGACATCAGCGAGGTCCTCGCGATGCCGGTGACCGAGGCCGAGGCGTTCTTCGGCGACAGCGACAGCGACGCGCGCACCCCGGCCGCGCACCGGATCCTCCGCCGGCTCAGCGACGTCGGGCTGGGCTACCTCAGTCTCGGCCAGCCGCTCACGACGCTGTCCGGCGGCGAGCGCCAGCGGCTCAAGCTGGCGACGCACATGGGGGAGAAAGGCGGGATCTACGTCCTCGACGAGCCGACCACGGGCCTGCACCTCGCCGACGTCGAGCAGCTGCTCGGCCTGCTCGACGGGCTCGTCGACGCGGGCAAGTCGGTGATCGTGATCGAGCACCACCAGGCGGTCATGGCGCACGCCGACTGGATCATCGACCTCGGTCCCGGCGCCGGTCACGACGGCGGCAGGATCGTCTTCGAGGGCACGCCCGCCGACCTCGTCGCCGACGCCTCGACGCTGACCGGCGAGCACCTGGCGGCCTACGCCGGCGCCTGACGCCTGACACCTCCTCGCGCGCGCGCGCGCGCGCGCGCGCGCGTGGACGTGACGTGTTGCGTGGCCCGCCGGCGAAGCCGGTGTTCAGACCGCGTTCAGGTGCGTCGAGCACCGTGAGGGGCCGATGACCGCCCAACTCACCGACTGGATCACGGCCCACGGCGTCGCCGCCGTGTTCCTGCTGATGGCGGTCGACGCGGTGCTGCCCGCCGGCGGGGAGCTCGTGATGCTCTTCGCCGGCGCCCTCGCCGCCGGAGCCGTGGCCGACGGTAAGCTCTCCGTGTTGGGCCACGCGCTCGCGCCCGGTGTCGAGAGCTACCTCGTCATGGTCGCGGCCGGCACACTCGGCTACCTCGCGGGCGCGCTCGTCGGCTGGGTGATCGGCATTCGCGGCGGGCGAGAGCTGATCGTGCGCCACGGCACCAAGCTGCACCTCGGGCCGGCGCGCTTCGCGCGCGCCGAGCGCTGGTTCGCCCGCTTCGGCTCGGCCTCCGTCTTCCTCGGGCGCCTGACCCCGCTCGTGCGCTCCTTCGTCTCGATCCCGGCCGGTGTCCTGCGCTTTCCGCTGCTGCCGTACACGCTCCTGACGTTCGCCGCCTCGCTGATCTGGGCGCTGGCGTTCGCCGGCGCCGGCTGGGCGCTCGGCGGCAAGTGGGAGCAGGTCCATCACGCGTTCCGGTACGCCGACTACGTGGCTGTCGTCGCGATCGCGGTCGTCGCGGTCGTCGCGTTGCGCTCGCTCCTGACCGATCGCACACGGCCGCGATAGGGCGTTTCCCGGACGAGGCGCGCGTCGGATCGGCCCGAATCGGGGAGCCAAGGACTACGGGCAGGCGCGACGCCGCTCGATCCGGTGCCCATTCGCCCGGATCCGCTTGCGTCCCGGCCCTGGATGCACTCCCTCGCAACGAAAGGCAGTACGCATATGACCAGCCTCACCCTCGAGCAGGCCGAAGCCGTCGTCACCGCGGCCAAGGAGAAGGCCGACGACATCGGCGTCCCGATGAACATCGCCGTCGTCGACGCCGGCAACAACCTCACCGCGTTCGCCCGTCAGGACGGCGCCTGGCTCGGATCGATCGCGATCGCGCAGGACAAGGCCTTCACGGCCCGCGCCTTCGATGCCGCGACCCACGAGCTCTACGAGAAGACCCAGCCCGGCGGGTCGCTGTACGGCATCGGCGTCTCGAACGACGGCCGCGTCATCACGTTCCCCGGCGGCATCCCGCTGACCGACGACGACGAGATCGTCGGCGCGATCGGCGTCAGCGGCGGCGAGGTCGAGCAGGACCAGCAGGTCGCGGAGGCCGGCGCGAAGGCCTTCGCCGCGGTCGCGGCGGCGTAGCTCCGCCGACGCTGGGCATTCGCATGCGGGGCCGGGCCGGCGGTTGCCGGCCCGGTCAGCCCGCGTAGGCCGACGCCTGCGCTCCTCGACCACGTGCGGCTCTGGCGCGGGATCCGGGACAGCGATCAGGCGACGCGGTAGTCGAGGATCACGATGCCGTCCGCGAGCACGGTCGTGTCCGTGAGCTCGAGGTGGCCCGTGCGCGTCTCGCCGAAGAGCAGGTCCGCCGGCTTGCCCTGGCCGAGGATCAACGGGTACACCCAGAGGCGCAGCTCGTCGAGGAGGCCGTGCTCGAGCATCAGGCGCGTCACCGCCCCGAACCCGTACTGGACGATGTCCCGGCCCGGCGCCTGCTTGAGCCGCGCGATCTCGCCCGCGGCGTCGCCGTCGATGACGCTCGTGTTCGCCCACCCCGGGTTCTCCAGGGTCCGCGAGACGACGTACTTCGGCATCGCGTTGATGTGGTCGGCCGCCGGATCGGAGCGGGTCGGCCAGACCGGCGCGAAGCCGTCGTAGGTGTGGCGGCCCATGAGCAGCGCGTCGCAGGAGAGCAGCAGGTCGCTCTGGATCCGGCCCGCGCGGTCGTCGCCCGGCCGGTCCGAGGACGGCCACAGCTGTGGCGCCTCGACGACGCCGTCGAGCGTGATGTAGGTCGAGTTGATGAGCTTGCGCATCGGTGCGGTTCGCCTTCCGTCGGGAGCCGTGCAGGATGCGGCCGGCCGGCCGGGCGGTCCATCCCAGGGATCTGGGTCAATGGCCGGCGCGCACCGCCCCTGCCGCGCCGGCCAAGCGGTCGGCCACGGCGCGGCCGCGGCCACCGCCACCCGCGACGGTGATCGGTCGTGACGCTCGCCCGGCGCATCGCCCCGCACTCTGACCCGCCGGCGGGAGGCTCAGGAGAAGAGCTGCGCGGCCGCGGCGACGATCTCGTCGTGAGGCACGTCGCGCACGTGCTCGGCGACGTTCCACCGGTGGCCGAAGGGGTCGGCGAGCTGGCCGTGGCGGTCTCCCCAGAACATCTCCTGCAGCGGCTGGCGGATCTCGGCCCCGGCAGCGACGGCGCGGGTGAACAGCGCGTCCGCGTCCGCGACGTCGAGCGCGAGCACCACCGCGGTGCCACCGATCGACGGCGGGGCGAGCACCCCCATCTCCGGGAACTCGTCGGCGAGGTGCAGGACGCCCCCGTTGAGGCGCAGCTGCACCGACATCAGACGGCCGTCCGGGGTCGGGATCCGCTCGACCTCTTCGGCACCGAAGGCGTCGCGGTAGAAGGCCACGGCGCGCTCGGCACCCTGGACGACGATGTGCGGCGTGATGGACATGCGCGCACCGTAGGCGCGCCCCCGGCGCCGGTCTTGGACGTTCTTGCCGTCCTACGATGGTCGGATGGCGAGCGAGCAGGTCCGGATGTGGCGTCCCGCGGCCGAGGAGCGCGTCCTGCTCATGGCGGGGCGGACCCTCGGCTACGCCGTCGAGCCGCGGGGCGAATACGTCTTCGGGATCGTCGCGGGCGCGCCGATGCGTGCCCGCCGCGGACGGGCTCGCCACCTGGTGCGCCCGGGCGAGCTCGTCGCGTGGGACCCCTCCGACCGGCACAGCGGATCAGCTGTCGGCGGTCGGCCTTGGGCCTCTCGTCTGATGGTCGTCGAGGTGGCGGACCTGCGCACGCTTGCGACGGACCCGGAGACCGATCCGCTCGCCGACGTCGCGTTTCCGGAGCCGGTGATCTCGGATCCCGGTCTCGCGACCCGGTTCGTGCGGATGCACACCGCGTTCGAGTCGTCGGCCACGCGACTCGAACGCGAGGAGCGCCTCGCGGAGTGGCTGCGGGCGGTCATCGCGCGCACCGCGTCCGTCCGTCCGCGGCGCCCGGCGCTCGGGGCGCGTGACGATCGCGCGCTGCGGGCGGCGTGCGCGTACCTCGCCGACCAGCCCGAGCGGAACGTCAGCCTGGACGAGCTCGCCGCGGCCGCCGGCATCGGCAAGTTCCGGCTTATCCGTCTGTTTCGCGAACGGACCGGACTGCCCCCGCACGCGCTCCAGGTCGCGCACCGGATCCGCGCCGCACGACGGCTGCTCGAGGCGGGGGAGACCCCGGCGCAGGCGGCCGCGGCGACGGGGTTCGCCGACCAGAGCCACCTGCATCGCCACTTCCGGCGCAGCCTCGGCCTCACGCCAGGGGAGTACCAGCGACGCCTCGGCGCCTGACCGCCGGGCGGTGCCGTCGCCTCAGGCGCGCGGGGTCTCGGCGGCGACCGGCACTTCCGCGAGGAGGCTCGTGCCCGCGCCTGGCGGACTCGTGACGACGACGGTGCCGCCGAGCGTCGCGAGCCGGTCGCAGAGCCCGCGCAGGCCGCTGCCCTGCTCGAGGGACGCGCCGCCCACGCCGTCGTCGAAGACGCGCACGAACGCGGCGCCGTTGCGCCGCCCGATCTGCACGCGGACCTCGCTCGGGTTCGCGTGCTTGGCGGCGTTCGTGACCGCCTCCGCCGCGCTGAAGTAGAGCGCGGCCTCGACGTCCGTGGGCAGGCGCTGGCCGAGGTCGTCGACGACGTGGACCGGAACCGGCGTGCGCGCGGCGACCTCACCCAGCGCGGCGGCCAGGCCGTGGGCGGAGAGCAGCGACGGATGGATGCCGTGCGCGAGGTCGCGGAGGTCCTGGATCCCCCGCTCGAGATGGCCCTCCGCGGCCTGGAGGAGGTCCGCGGCGCGTTCCAGGTCGCCGGGCATCGAGCGCCGTCCGCTGCGCAGCATCATGAGCGCGCACACGAGCGCCTGCTGCGCGCCGTCGTGGAGGTCGCGCTCGATGCGCCTCCGCGCGTCGTCGGCCGCGCGCATCATCCGCCGCCGCGACTCCGCCACCTCGCGCGCGACCGCCGCCTCGGCCTGTGCGTGGCGTGCGCGCTCCTCGGCGAGCCGGCGGTCGGTGATGTCGAAGATGATGCCGTCCAGCCACTCGCGCTCGTGGCCCTGCACGGCGCAGCCGCGCTCGAGCACCCACCGGTAGTCGCCCGCCGCCGTGCGGAGGCGGTACTCGAGCTCGTACGGCCGGCCCGCCTGGACCGCCACCCAGACCTCGCGCTCGACCCGCCGGTGGTCGCGGGGATGCACGAGCGACATGTACGTGCGGACGCGGCTCTCGATGAAGTCCGAGGCCGGATAGCCGGTGATCCGCTCGATCTCGTCGCCGATGAGGTGCATCGTCCAGTCCGAGTCGAGCGTGCACCGGTAGATCGCGCCCGGGACGTTGCACGTGAGCGACCGGAGCAGCGACGCCGGGTCCGGCGCCACGAACGGCTTGGTCATGGTGCGAGGCTAGACGACCCGAGGCCCCGGATGGGAGTGTCTCGTGGGCCGCCGCCACGCGTCACGCGCGAGTCACCCGGCGAGGTAGCCGCCGTCGATACCTGCGCCGTGCTCGACGACTCGGCACCGCGCCGGCCTCGCCACCGTGCCCTCGACCCACCGCTCCAGGAGACCTTCGCGTTCATCATCCGGCGGCGCGTCCATGACCGTGGAGGTTGCCCATGAGGCCGCCCGGCGCCGGACGCGGTCACGCGGCAGCCTCCCCGCCGTGTCCCTCGACTCGCCGCTACAGGAGACCTTCGCGTCCATCCGGTGGACGCAATGCCGGCGCCGACCACGCGCGCGCTGATGACCCTCGCCGAGGAGCACCTCGCGGGCCTCGGCCGTCCGTGACCGTGAAGGTTGCCCATGAGGCCGCCCGGCTCCGGCCTCGGCCACGCGGCAGCGTTCCCCGCCGTGTCCCTCGACACGCCGTCGCCAGCCGACCCCTACCCGATGCAGGCCGGCGGTCGTCCTTGTACGGCCCGAGACATCGACCTTCTCCGCTACGCCGCCAGCGGACTGGTACATGAGCAAGGACACGCTCCCTGCCCTGATAGCGGAGCCCCTGAGTGTCAATGCCAAGCACGCGTCAGGTCCAGTGCTCGACCCACGCGCCTGGCCCGGTGCCCTCGCCATTCCAGAACAGCATGCCTACCAACTGACCGACAACCTCGAAATACCCGCTGTTCGCTGAACGCTCGTGTCGGCAGTCCACTCCATGATCTCACCAGCGACACAACAATGAACCAGACCATGTACATGACAAGAGATCCAGCTAGTGACTATCACCTTCGTCACACCATGCCCATCACTCTGCACACTGCCACAGCCGATGAACAACCCACTCGGCCACCGCGCTCCCCGTGACCACACCCCGCATCGGGGCCGTCGCGGGCGCGCGGTTTGGTGCCCTCCGGTCGTCGGGTGCTGTGAGCGGTGTGCAAATCAGGTTGCCGGATCCGTCGTGTTCGAAGCGCCAATTCGGTGCCGCGGACGGTCATCGAATGAGCGCGGTCACGCGCTCATCTCGTGCCGGCCGAGACCGGGGAAATCCCCGTTGCCATCGGGCAACGGCGGCGATGGCCCCCTGCGGTGGACGGTGCCGGAGCGCCGACGAATGGTCCGATGCACCGCCAACCGGTCTATGGGCGGTCCGTACGGCGCCCTTTCTTCGCGCCGCCGGGAGGCGTACTCTCGGCCGTGGTGCAAGCAGCCCTGCCAACGGATAGGCGGAGCTCGAGTCAGCTTCCGGGGGTCGTCACCGTGGTCAGCCACGGTCGCGCTGCTCTGCGCCGACAGGGTCCTCGGGTCGGCCGTACGCTCGCGGGCGCTGTGCTGGTCTCGGCAGCGCTGGGCGCCGTCACGACGAGTTTCGCGATGGCCGACGGCTCGTGCAGCTCCGGGCCCGGGAGCGGAAAAGCGGCATGCGCCGCTGCGACCGCCACTGCCGCGACGACCGCCGCCCCGGCGGCCGGCACGGCCGCACCCGCGAGCACCGAGACGACCGCCCCGGCTCCGAGCAGTACGCCGGCCGCGGCTTCGCCGGCTCCCGCCGCGAGTCCGGCCCCGTCGTCCGCCGCGCCGGCCGCGAGCGCCCCGACAACATCGACTGCGGCCCCGGCCGACGGCGCGTCGACCCCGGCCGCCGCCGCAACGGCTGACAAGCCGGCGGCGAAGAAGCCGGACTCGGGTTCTTCCGGTGGCGGCTCGAGTTCGTCGAGCGGTGACGGTCATGGCGCGAAGCGCGCCGCGGATGCGCGCGAGTCCGGATCGGGTTCGCGCGGATCGGCCCCGCGCGCCGGCGGCGAGTCGGAGAGCCAGGGCCGATCGGCCCAGGGCTCCCGCTCGGGACCGTCGGCGACGCCACCGCGCAACTACACCGGGGCCGAAGTCCGGCAAGGCTCCGGCCCCATCGGCCGGCAACGGTGCCGGGTCGGGAACGACCCCCGCGAAGGGCCGCGCCTCGGACTCCGGCAAGCGCCGCGGCTCGGGTTCCGGCCGGGGTCACGGCTCGAATTCTGGTCGGGGTCATGGTTCGGCGGGTTCGGTGAAGCCGGTTCCGCCGTCGGCGCCGGGCCAGACCGGTTCGGATCCGGTCGTCGTCGAGTCGCTGGACGACACGCCGGCCGCGCCGGTCACGCGGACTCCCGTCACCGGAATCCTCGCGGCCCCCGGAACCGCCGCTGCGCCGGTGCCGCCCACGTGGTCGGCACCCGCCTCGGCCGGCCTGGTGGGTCGCCCTGGTCGCGCGAAGTCTTTGGCCGCGACAGTCCCCGCGAGCTGGCCCGTGGCCGTGACCGCTCGGGGTGAGCGGGCGTTGCTGGCCGGTTGGTGGCGCCGGGGCGCGCCGGGCTCCCGGAGCGTCGATGCTTCGCGGCTGGATTCGCCGGCCCTGCGCACGGTTGGGCACCTTGGCTCTGGCTCGGGTGTGCGGTCCGTCTGGTCTGACCCCGCGCCGGTGCCCTCGGCGTCGCGCGGTGCGGTCAGGTCGGCGCCGAGCGCTGACGTTCGTCCGGCGCGTTCGGCGGGGTCGTCGGGCGGTCGCCGTGGGCTGCCGGCCCCGACGCCGTTCGGTCCTCCGGGTCGCGGCGCGGTGTCCGGTGCGGGTTCGGGTTCGAGCGCCGCGGCCGGTTCGGGTGTGGTCGCCGCGATCCTGGTGGCCAGTCTTCTTCTCGTGTACTTCCAACCGCTCCGACGTCTCCGGTTGATGCCGGTGATGCCCGGGCCGGTTGGCTTCGCATCTCTTCAGCAGCGGCCTGGCTGAGCCCCGGTCGGGGTTCACCGTTCGCCTGGCGGATTCCGCTGGGCGCATCTTGCCGCTTCTGAAGGGAGATCAGAATGACTACCGACCCGTCAGGGTTGCTGAACAGGAGAACGCCGATCACCGCGCTGGGGGCGCTGGTGATGCTGGCCGTCGTCGCACTGATGGTGCCGTCGCACGCGAGCGCGGCCGCGAGTTCGTCGAGCGTGCTCAAGCAGGGCGTCGGCATGGTCGCGAAGCCGAGTGTGCGCGTCGAGCGCATGCAGCGGGCGCTGGTGCGCCGCGGCTACAGCGTCGGCGGTGTCGACGGCCGATTTGGTCCGCGTACGGCGCGTGCGGTCCGGCGCTTTCAGGCCTCCAAGGATCTGAGAGTCGACGGGGTCGTCGGCCCGCGGACGCGCGCCGCGCTGCGCCGCAGCGCTGTGAGCGCACCGGCCAAGACCGCCCGCGCGCATCGCGTGTCGGCTCCCAAGGTTTCCGAGCCGCCGTCCATGGTCACGCCCAAGCCGCTGGTCGCGGGCGCGCCGAGCGCGACCCCCGCGTCGCAGGGTCGGCCGGGTCAGTCGCCGATCGAGCTGGCCTCCGGTTCGGCGTGGTGGCGCAACCCGCTGCTTCAGGGTGTCCTGACCGCGTTGGTGGCCGTGTCCGGCGCACTGGCGCTGGCCCGCTATCGCCGTCGTGAATATGCCGGGAAGTACTACCGCGCACGCATGGCGCGGCCCCAGATGCAGCCCCCGGTCATTCCGGCGGCCGGCATCGAACCCTCAGCGCTGGTGTCGTTGCCGTTGGTTCCCGAGCGCGTCTCGGACGCGAACACGGTGTCGGAGCGAACGAATCCTCGTGTGGTGCGTGGACCGGCGATCGGCTACGTGACCGGATCGGCGGACCGCAACGGTCAGGCGGCGCTGGCGGAGCGCGCGATCGCGCGCATCTGCGAGCGCGACGGCTGGGAGCTCGTCGACACCGTCCATGACCGCGACGGACTCGAGGGCGCCGAGGTGTCGCGCGCGCTGGACCGCATCGCCGACGGGGAGGCTCGCGCGCTCATCGTCAGCGACGCGCGCCTGCTCGGCCGCGGCGTCGACCTCGCCGAGGTCATGGCGCGCCTCGACGCCGCCGAGGCCGCGCTGGTGGCCATCGATCTCGGCCTCGACACCTCCACGCCGCACGGCCGCCGCGTCGCCGGCGCCCTCATCACCGTGAGCGGATGGGGCCGCCCACGGCAGCCCACCCAAAGGGCACGGGTGATGAACGACGCAGCCCCGACGGCCGTCGACACACCGGACCGGGGCGGAGGGGCTGCTCGACTAGCACCGGAGCCACCGCCAACGCATCCGCCGGCCCACCGGGGCAGAGGCGCGAATCGTGCGCCGGGGTGAGACCCAACGCCGCTCACCCCGGCCCGGCGCGTATGACGCGCCCGACAGGATTCGAACCTGTGACCTCTTGCTCCGGAGGCAAGCGCTCTATCCACTGAGCTACGGGCGCGGGTGGCCGGCGCGGCGGCCGGGGACCATCGTACCGGCCGCGGTCGGCGGTGTTCGTGTCTCGGGGCATCGTGCGCGTGGGGGGCGGAAGGCGTCTAAGGTTCCCGCCGGTCTTGCGAGCGGAGCCAGGGGGGACGATGCGGAAGCTGATCGGCGTGGTGGCCACCGTCGGGGGATGCGCGGTGCTGTGCCCGTCGGCCGTGGCGGTCACGGCGCCCTCCTACGCGGTCCGCCCGATGAAGCTGCCGGGGCTCGGGGCGCGGGCGGCCAAGGTCGAGCCCGGGCGCTGGCTCATCGGCGCGCGGCCCGGCGCGGGCGTCGCGCGGGTCGCCAAGCGCTACGGCGCCCGCTCGCTCGCGGTGCCGGGGGCGCTGTCGGTTTCGCGGGACGATGCCCGTGGCCTCGCCGCCGCGCTGAAGAGCCGCGGCGACCTCGTCTACGCCGAGCCCGACGTGGTCCTCAGGCGCGCGAGCGTCCCGGACGCGACGCCCGACGCCTGGGCGCGCGGCGTCGTGGTGGGGTCGAACGTGGCCGCGCCCGCGCCGACCGTGCCGGTGGGGATCGTCGACGACTTCGTCGACACCACGCTGCCCGACCTCGGCCCGCAGACGACGATCGTCAACCCGCCCGCGGCCGTGACCGGCGCGCACGGGACCGAGGTCGCGTCGGCCGTCAGCGCGGCCGCCAACGGCGTGGGGGTGGAGGGGATCTTCCCCTCCGTCCCGCTGCTGTCCTACGGGCTGCCGGCCACGATCACCTGCAGTGCGGCCGCCAACGGCATCACCGCCGTCGTCGAGGCCAAGGCGAAGGTCGTGAACCTCAGCTTCGGCTCGGCGAGCCAGTGCTTCACGCTCTTCCGGACCGTCGAGGGGGCGTACGGCGCGGGGGCGCTCGTCGTCGCGGCGGGCGGCAACGAGGCCCAGGCCGGCAACGCCCCGAGCTTCCCGGCCGCGTGGCCGCACGTCCTGAGCGTGGCCGCGATCAACCAGGCGCTCGCGCCGGCGTCGTTCAGCAACCGCAACGCCGCGATCGACCTGGCGGCGCCGGGCGAGGCCGTGCCCCTGGACACGCCCGTCGCCCTCGACACCGACGGCACGCCCGACGGCGTGACGATCGACTCGGGCACGAGCTTCTCCTCGCCGATGGTCGCGGGCGCGGCGGCCTGGGTCTGGTCCGCGCGGCCGAGCCTCTCCAACGGCCAGCTCGCCGACGTGCTGCGCGAGAGCGCGTCGGACGTCGCCACCCCCGGCTACGACGCGCAGACCGGGTTCGGCGTCGTGAACATCCCGAAGGCGCTGACCGCCCCGATCCCGCGCGACGACCCGCTCGAGCCCAACGACGAGATCACCTTCGTCGACGGCTCCTCGTTCCGGACCGCGGACCCGTACGTGTGGCGCGGCGTCGCGCGGGCCCCGCTGCGGGCGTCGGTCGACGTCGTCGAGGACCCGGTCGACGTCTACCGCGTCCAGGTGCCCGCCGGGCGCAGCGTCCGCGCGGTGCTGCGGACGACGTTCGGCGACGCCGACCTGTTCCTCTACCCGGGCACCCGCAGGACGCTCGGCGGGACGCCGCTGGCGCGGTCGGAGAAGAACCGCCTGAGGACCGACGCGGTCACGCTGCGCAACCCGTCGCGCTCGGCGCGGCGCTTCTACGTGGCGATCGACTCGTCGAGCTCGACGTCGCTGAACTCGACGTACCAGCTGAGCTTCACCCGCGCTCCGCAGCGCTGAGGGCAGCGGGCGGGAGGGAGGTTGGACGGCGCGGCCAGCGCCCGTACTCGCTGACCGCGTCCGTCCGAGGCTCGCCCCCGTGGGGAGAGCGAAGTGGCGATCATCGGTGCACTGATCCCGACGACCGCGGAAATGAGAATCCCAATCGGGCGCCGATGCGCCCATGGGGTCGCGACCCCATCTTTCGCCGGCGCGCGGCTCAGTCGACCTTGTCGTAGGCGATCAGGGTCAGGAACTCGGGGAAGTCCTCGCTCAGGGCGACGCGCTCGAAGACCTCCCGCGTCTCCTCCGGCCGCCCGGCCGCCCAGGTCTCCTCGCCGACCTCCTCGCGGATGCGCGCGGTCTCCTCGTCGAGGACGTCGCGGACGAGATCGCGCGTGACGGTCGTGCCGTCGTCGAGGGTCGCGCCGTGCCGGATCCACTGCCACAGCTGCGAGCGCGAGATCTCGGCCGTGGCGGCGTCCTCCATGAGGTTGTTGATCGCCGCCGCGCCGCGGCCGCCGAGCCAGAACGAGAGGTACTGGAAGCCCACGGCGACGTCGTTGCGCAGGCCCGCCTCCGTGATCTCGCCCGGCGTCGCCGCCACGTCGAGCAGGTCGGCGGCCGAGACCTCGACGTCCTCGCGCTGCCGGTCGATCTGGTTCGCCCGGTCGCCGAGCACGGCGTCGAACTCCTCGCGGGCCGGCGCGACGATGTCCGGGTGCGCGACCCACGTGCCGTCGAAGCCGTCGGTCGCCTCGCGTCGCTTGTCCTCCCGGACGGCGGCGATCGCCCGGTCGTTGACGCTCGAGTCCTTGCGCGACGGCACGAACGCCGCCATGCCGCCCATCGCGTGCGCGCCGCGGCGGTGGCACGTGCGCACGAGCAGCTCCGTGTACGCGCGCATGAACGGCACCGTCATCTTCACGTCGTCGCGGTCGGGCGTGACGAACTCGGGCCGGTCGCGGAAGCACTTGATCGTGGAGAAGATGTAGTCCCAGCGGCCCGCGTTCAGCCCGGCGGAGTGCTCGCGCAGCGCGTGGAGGATCTCCTCCATCTGGAACGCCGCGGGCAGCGTCTCGACGAGCACCGTCGCGCGCACCGTCCCGCGGTCGAGGCCGAGCTCGGCCTGGGCGTGGAGGAAGACGTCGTTCCACAGCGCCGCCTCGGCGTGGTGCTCGAGCTTGGGCAGGTAGAAGTACGGCCCCGAGCCCTTGTCGACCAGGCGCCGGGCGTTGTGGAAGAAGTACAGGCCGAAGTCGAGCAGGGCGCCCGAGACGACCTCGCCGTCGACCTTCACGTGGCGCTCGTCGAGGTGCCAGCCACGGGGGCGGACGATCAGCGTCGCGGTCTCGTCGTCGAGCTCGTAGTGGCGGTCGTCGACCTCGCTGTCGTACGTGATCGTGCGCTCGATCGCGTCGATCATGTTGCGCTGGCCCTCGACCACGTTGCGCCACGTCGGGGTGTTCGCGTCCTCGAAGTCCGCCATGAAGGTGCTCGCGCCGGAGTTCAGGGCGTTGATGACGAGCTTGCGGTCGGTCGGCCCGGTGATCTCCACGCGGCGGTCGCGCAGGTCGTCGGGCGGCGGCGGGACGTTCCAGTCGCCCTCGCGGATGTCCCGCGTCTCGGGGAGGAAGTCGAGCGTCCCGCCGGCGCGCAGGGCCGCGTCGCGCTCGCGGCGGGCGGCGAGGAGCTCCCGGCGGCGCGGCTCGAAGCGGCGGTGCAGGCCGGCGACGAAGCGCAGCGCGTCGATCGAGACGATGTCGGCGTACTGCTGGTCGTGCGGCGGCCTCGCCTCGATCCCGTCGGGCGTGGTGAAGCTCAACCGAGGAGTTCCCCGGCCGGGGCGCCGCGGAGCGAGCGGTCGAGCAGCTCCATGGGGTGGACGACCGGGATCGTGTGGCCGTCGAGGTGCGCGCCGATCTGCATCGTGCAGCCCGGGTTGGCGGCGGCGATGACCTGCGCGCCGGTCGCCAGCAGGTTGTCGGCCTTGCGCTTGCCGAGCTTCTCGGCCGCCTCGGGTTGCATCACGTTGTAGATCCCGGCCGAGCCGCAGCACAGCTCCCACTCGGCGGGCTCGACGAGCTCGAGGCCGGGGATCGAGCGCAGCAGGTCGCGCGGCGGCTGGCGGACGGCCTGGGCGTGGGCGAGGTGGCAGGCGTCGTGGTAGGCGACCTTGAGCTCGAGCGGGCGGCGCTCGGCGCGCGGCTCGTGCTCGGCGAGCAGCTCGTGGACGTCGCGGACCTTCGCGCTGAACGCCTTCGCCCGCTCGGCCCACGCGGGATCCTCGGCGAGGAAGTGGCCGTAGTCCTTCATCGCCGAGCCGCACCCGGCGACGTTCGCGACGATCACGTCGTAGCCCTCGAAGGCCTCGATCGTGGCGCGGGCGAGGTCGAGCGCCTCGGGCTCGACGCCCGAGTGCATGATGAGCGCGCCGCAGCAGCGCGGCTGCGCCTTCGTGTGGACCTCGAAGCCCTCGGCGGCGAGGACGCGGACGGTGGCGGCGTTGACGTCGGAGAACCAGACGCGCTGGACGCAGCCCTGCATGAACGCGACGGTCCCGCGGCGTCGTCCCGCGCGCCTTCGTCACGGCCGGCAGCCGCCGGATCGCGGCGCGGGCGGGGACGTCGGGGGTGAGGGCGAGCATCACGCGCAGGCGCGGGACCCGCTGTACGAGCGGGACCTTCGCCAGCCGGTCGAGCAGCCCGATCCGCCGCTCGAGCGCCATCAGCGGCGCGAGGACGCGCAGCCGGCCGGGGTGCGTGAAGAGCTCGAAGATCCCGCGGCGCACCACGCGGGTCGACCAGGCGCGGTCCGTCTGACGCTCGAGCTGCGGCCGGGTCGACTCGATGAGGCGGTCGTACTGGACGCCCGACGGGCACGCCGTGACGCACGCCATGCAGCCCAGGCAGCGGTCGAAGTGCGTGACCATCTCGGGCGAGATCTCCGCGCCCTCCTCGTGGCCGATGCGCATCAGCAGGATCCGCCCCCGCGGCGAGTCCATCTCGTCCTCGAAGACCGCGTAGCTCGGGCACGTCGGCAGGCAGAAGCCGCAGTGCACGCAGTCGCGGATGAGGTCGAGCGCGGGCGGGTTGTGGTCGTCCCACGCGCGCTTGCCCGGGTCGGGCTCGGCCTCGTGGCGGGTGATGTCGAGCGAGCTCACTAGATGCCTCCCACGAAGCTGCCGGGGCTGAAGATGCGGGCCGGGTCGAACCGCTCCTTGACGCGGCGCATGACGGCCAGGGCGCCGGGGTCGGGGTCGCCCCACGGCGGCAGGGCGGCGCGGACGGCCTCGGGCGCGTCCTGGAGCGTGCACGCGCGCGGGGCGAGCGCCCGGCGGACGGCCTCCGCGCGACCGGCGAGGTCGTCGCCCGTCAGCGTGACCCACGACAGGCCGAGGGCGGCGCGCCCGACGACCCGGGCGTCGGCGTCGCGGGCGGCCGCGAGGACGCTCCCGAGGTCCGCAGGGCGCCCGGAGACCTTCAGCACCGCGCCGTCGGCGGAGCGCTGGCCGTCGCGCTGCGCGGTCCACAGGGCGTCGTCGTCGGCGGTCGTCTGGACCTCCTCGAGGCCCGCGGCGCCCAGGCGGTCGACGACCGCGGCGGCCTGGCGCTCGGCCGCCGCGCCGCCGAAGCGGACGAGCAGGCGGCCGTCGCCCTCGTGCCAGGCGACGTCGAGGCAGTCGGCCTCGAGCGGCAGGCGCGCGAGCGTGGCGGCGGCGCTCGCGAGCGCGGCCGGGTCGGCGCTGCGGCCCCACGCCGTCGCCGTGTCGTCCGGGCGCGGGTGCAGGCGCACGGCGATCGTGACCGCGAGCCCGAGCGTGCCGAACGACCCCGCGAAGAGCTTGCCGAGGTCGTAGCCCGCGACGTTCTTGATGACCCGCCCGCCGGCCTTCGCCAGCGATCCGTCGGACAGCGCGACGGTGATCCCGACGACGAGGTCGCGGACGCCGCCGTAGCGGTGGCGCAGCGGGCCGGAGTCGGCCGTCGCGAGCACGCCGCCGAGCGTCGCCGCCTCGCCGGGGCCGAGGGGTGGGTCGAGGGCGAACATCTGGCCCGTCGTCGCGAACAGCTCCTGGGCGCGCGCGAGCGGCATCCCGGCCTCGAGCACGGCGGTGAAGTCGCCCTCGTTGTGCTCGACGACGGCGTCGAGGCCGTCGGTGACGATCTCGATCGCGACGGGCTCGCCGCCGGCGGCCCACGCGCGCTTGGTGCCGCCGCCGCGGATCCGCACGGCGCGCCCGTCCGCGCCGAGCGTGCGCAGCAGCTCCGCCGCCTCCTCGGGCGTGCCGGGGTGCTCGGTGGCGACCGGGGCCGCGGCCATCAGAAGCGCTCGGCCAGGCCGGCGACCTCCAGCGGGTGGCGCCGGTACGGGCCGGGCACCTCGCCGCACAGCCGCGGCGTGGGCATGACCTTGCCGGGGTTCGCGAGGCCCTCGGGGTCGAACGCGCAGCGCAGCATCTGGAAGGCCGCGAGGTCGGGCTCGCCGAACATCTTCGGCATGTACTTGCGCTTGTCGACGCCGACGCCGTGCTCGCCCGTGATCGAGCCGCCGGCGTCCAGGCAGGCCTCGAGGATCTTGCCCGACAGCTCCTCGGCCTTCTCGGCCTCGCCCTCGACCGCGCCGTCGTAGCAGACGAGCGGATGGAGGTTGCCGTCGCCGGCGTGGAAGACGTTGGCGACCTTCATGTCGTACTCGGCCGCGAGCTCGTCGATGCGGTCGAGGACCTCGGGCAGCTTCGTGCGCGGGATGACGCCGTCCTGGACGAAGTAGTTCGGGCTGATGCGGCCCATCGCCGGGAACGCGGCCTTGCGGGTCTTCCAGAAGAGCTGGCGCTCGGCCTCGTCGCGGGCGACGCGGACGTCGTCGGAGCCGCACTGCTCGCAGACCCGCACGACCTCCTCGAAGCGCGCCTCGCACTCGTCCTCGGCGCCGTCGAGCTCGACGAGCAGCGCCGCGCCGCGGCCGACCGGGTAGCCCGCGTGGGCCATCTGCTCGGAGGCCTCGATCGCGAGCTTGTCCATCATCTCGATCGCGCCCGGCACGACGCCGCTCGTGACGATCTCGCCGACCGCCTCGCCCGCGGCGTGGGTCGAGTCGAAGAACGCGACGAGCGTCTTGACCGTCTCGGGCACGGGGACGACGCGCAGCCACGCCTTCGTCGCGACGCCGAGCGTGCCCTCGGAGCCGACGAACGCACCGAGCAGGTCGTAGCCCGGGGTGTCGAGCTCCTTTCCGCCGAGCATGATCATCTCGCCGTCGGGGAGCACGACCTCGAGCCCGCAGACGTAGTTCGTCGTGAAGCCGTACTTGAAGCAGTGCGCGCCGCCGGAGTTCTCGGCCACGTTGCCGCCGATGGAGCAGACGATCTGGCTCGAGGGGTCCGGCGGGTAGAAGAAGTCCGGCGCGACGGCGGTCGACACGGAGGCGTTCGTCACGCCCGGCTCGACGCAGATGCGGTGGTTGTCGGCGTCGAACTCGAGGATGCGGTTCAGGCGCGATACGACGATCAGCACGCCGTCGGTGATGGGCAGCGCGCCGCCGGAGAGCCCGGAGCCGGAGCCCCGGGCGACCCACGGCACGCCTTCACGCGCGCACGCGCGCACGACCGCCTGGACCTGCTCCGCGCTCCCCGGCAGCACGGCGGCCGCCGGGAGCGCGTGGTACTGCAGGAGCCCGTCGGACTCGTAGGTCCGCAGCTGGTGCTCCTGGGTGAACACCCAGTCGGCGCCGCATACGCGGCGCAGCTCGGCCAGCAGCCCGGGGCTCAGACCACCATCCACGACAGGAGGGCGGTCGATTGCAGGAAGACGATCACGCACATGATGAGGAGCAGGATCAAGCTCCACTTGATCACTGTCCGGAATATGTCACCTTCCTGGCCGGCGAGCCCCACCGCCGCGGCGCCGATCGCGAGATTCTGGGGCGAGAGCATCTTCCCGAGCACGCCGCCGGACGAGTTCGCCGCGGCCAGCAGCGTCGGGTCGAAGCCCGCGTCCTTCGCCGCGGTCACCTGCAGCACCCCGAACAGCGAGTTCGACGAGGTGTCGGAGCCGGTCACCGCCACGCCGAGCCAGCCGATGATCGGGGAGAGGAACGGCAGCACGCCGCCCGCGCCCGCGATCCACGTGCCGATCGTCGTCGTCTGCCCCGAGAGGTTCATGACGTACGCGAGGCCGAGGACCGTCATGACGGTGAGCGTCGCCCACTTGAGCTGGTCGAGCGACTCGCCGTAGATCCGCAGCGCCCGCCCCGGGCGCACGCGCAGCACGAACATCGAGATGATGCCCGCGATCAGCAACAGCGTGCCCGCCGCCGGCAGGTAGTTGAAGACGTACGTCACCGCCGTCGGCGCCTCGCCCTTGGCATTGAGGATGTCGAGCCCGGGCCAGTCGAACTTCGTCGTCGCGCTGTCGGCCATCCACGTCTTCAGCGGGTTCCACTGCGCGATCCCGAAGATCACGATGATGATCGCGTACGGCGCGTAGGCGATGAGCTTGTCGCGGCGCGAGTCGACGTGGCCCTCGCCGCCCTCGCGGCGACGGACCTCGGCCTCGAACGCGGGGTCGGCGGCCGCGCCGCCGGCCATCGCAGGCTGACCGACGCGCGGCTCGGCGCGCAACGGCTCGCTCGGCTGCCAGACGCGCAGGAACGCGACGAGCGCGCCGACCGACAGCAGCGCGGCGACGATGTCCGTCAACTCGACCGAGAGGAAGTTCGAGCAGAGCGTACTGCCCGATCGCGAACGCGAAGCCGCCGACCATCGCGGCCGGCCAGCACTGGCGGATGCCGCGCATGCCGTCGACCATGCCCACGAGGATCAGGGGGACGATGAGCGCGAGGAACGGCGTCTGGCGCCCGACCATCGCGCCGAGGTCGTCCTTCGGGAGGTCGGTGATGCCCGCGAGCGTGATGATCGGGATGGCGATCGCGCCGAACGCCACCGGCGCCGTGTTCGAGACGAGCGCGACTCCGGCGGCCTTCATCGGCTGGAAGCCGAGGCCGACGAGCATCGACGCCGTGATCGCGACCGGCGTGCCGAAGCCCGCCAGGGCCTCGAGCAGCGCCCCGAAGGAGAACGCGATGATGATCGCCTGGATGCGCTCGTCGTCGGACACGCGCTCGAACGAGCGCCGCAGGACGGCGAAGTACCCGGTGCGATCGGTCATGTTGTAGATCCAGATCGCGTTGAAGACGATCCACATGATCGGGAACAGGCCGAACGCCGCGCCCTCCAGGCCCGAGTCGACCGCCTGCCCGACGGGCATCGAGTAGACGATGACCGCGACGAGGATCGCGACGACCAGCGACGCCAGCGCGGCCCAGTGGGCCTTCCAGCGCAGGCCGCCCAGCGTCACGAACAGCGTGATGAGCGGCAGCGCCGCGAATATGGCGCTGGCGAAGAGGGAATCGCCGACTGGGTCGAAGTGCTGCGTGTAGGCAGCAAGGATGAACATGAGACCTCCTCCCGTGGGATCTACCGGGCTGGGTCATACCCCCTGCGCCTGACGGGAACCCCCCTGCCGGGCGGTTCTCCGCTGATTTGGTGCAAACGAGTGCAAGAGACGGCACGAAGCGCGCGTCTCACCGGTTGTGTGTCCGACGGCGGCCGATAGGGTCCGCGTCCGAGACCAGCCATGCGCGCCGCCCTCTTCATCACCTGCTTCAACGACACCCTGTTCCCCGGCGTCGGGCGGGCGACGGTCACCGTGCTCGAGCGGCTCGGGGTCGAGGTCGCGTTCCCCGAGGAGCAGACGTGCTGCGGCCAGATGCACTGGAACACCGGCTACCAGTTCGAGGCCGCGCCGCTCGCCCGGCGGTTCGTCCGCACGTTCGCCGACGCGGAGGCGATCGTCTGCCCGTCGGCGTCGTGCGCGGGGATGGTCCGCGAGGCCTACCCGCGCCTGGCCGCGCTGACCGGCGACGAGGAGCTCGCGCGGGCGGCCGCGGACGTGCTCCCGCGCGTGTACGAGCTGACCGAGTTCCTCGTCGACGTCCTCGGCGCCGAGGACGTCGGCGCGTCGTTCCCGCACCGCGTCACCTACCACCCGACGTGCCACTCGCTGCGCGCGCTGCACGTCGGCGACCGCCCGCAGCGGCTGCTGCGCGCGGTCCACGGCATCGACCTCGTCGAGCTCGAGGAGGCGGCCGAGTGCTGCGGCTTCGGCGGCACCTTCGCGGTCAAGAACGCCGACACGTCGATCGCGATGCTCTCGGACAAGCTGCGCCACGTCCTCGACACGCGCGCCGAGGTGTGCGCCGCCGCCGACGCGTCGTGCCTCATGCACATCGGCGGGGGCCTGCGCCGGCAGCGCGCGGGCACCCGGACGATGCACCTCGCCGAGATCCTGGCGGCCCAGGAATGAGCGCTTCGTCGAAGGCCCACGACTTCCCCGAGGCCGCCCGGCGCGCGCTGGGCGACACGCAGCTGCGGCGCAACCTCGGCAAGGCGACGTCGACGATCCGGACCAAGCGCCTCGCGGCCGTCGCGGAGCTCGAGGACTGGGAGGCGCTGCGCGCCGCCGGATCGCAGATCAAGGCACGGACGATGGCGACGCTGCCCGAGCAGCTCGAGCGCCTCGAGGCGTCGGTCACGCGCGCGGGCGGGACGGTGCACTGGGCGCGCGACGGCGCCGAGGCCAACGCGATCGTCGCGGGCATCGCGCGGGCCAACGGGGCCGACGAGGTCATCAAGGTCAAGTCGCTCGCCACGGACGAGATCGACCTCAACGACGCCCTCGAGCGCGAGGGCATCCACGCGATCGAGACGGACCTCGCCGAGCTCATCAACCAACTCGCCGGCGACTGGTCCTCGCACATCCTCGTGCCCGCGATCCACCGCAACCGGGCCGAGATCCGGCGCCTGTTCGAGCGCACGATCGCCGCGGGCCGCGAGCTCTCCGACGAGCCCGAGGCGCTGACCGAGGCCGCCCGCGTGCACCTGCGCGAGAAGTTCCTCACGGTCCCGGTCGCGGTGAGCGGGGCGAACTTCGGCGTCGCCGAGACCGGGACGATCGCGGTCTTCGAGTCCGAGGGCAACGGCCGGATGTGCACCACGCTCCCGCGGGTCCTCGTCACCGTGATGGGGATCGAGAAGGTCGTGCCGGAGTGGCGCGACATCGAGGTGTTCGCCCAGCTGCTGCCGCGCTCGTCGACGGCCGAGCGGATGAACCCCTACACGTCGTTCTGGACCGGCGTGCGCCCCGGCGACGGCCCCGAGGAGTTCCACCTCGTCCTGCTCGACAACGGGCGGACCGACGTCCTGTCCGACGAGATCGGGCGCCAGGCGCTGCACTGCATCCGCTGCTCGGCCTGCCTGAACGTGTGCCCCGTCTACTCGCGCACGGGCGGGCAGGCGTACGGCTCGATCTACCCGGGGCCGATCGGGGCGATCCTGACCCCGCAGCTGCGCGGCCTGGACCAGGCGCCGACGCTGCCGTGGGCGTCCTCGCTGTGCGGCGCGTGCTACGAGGCGTGCCCCGTGAAGATCGACATCCCGAGCGTGCTCGTGCACCTGCGCGGGCGGGTCGTCCGCGAGGTCGAGGGCAAGGGGCGCACGGAGAAGGCGGTGATGGGCACCGTGGCGCGCGTGTTCGGCTCCCGGCGCCGCTACGAGACGGCGCAGAAGCTCGCGCGCCTCGGCCGCGGGCCGCTCGCCGGCCTCGGCAGCGGCATGCCCGGGCTCGGCGCGTGGGCGCAGGCGCGCGACCTGCCGGAGATCCCGGCCCAGAGCTTCCGCGACTGGTGGCGCAGTCGCGACGACGCGCCGGGGAGCGGGGGATGAGCGCGGGCGCCCGCGACGTCGTCCTGCGCCGGATCCGCGACGCGCTCGGCCCCGCGCCGGCCGCGCCGGAGATCGAGCGCGCCTACCGCCACGCCGGCGCTCCGGTCGCCTTCGACGCCGTCGAGCGCTTCTGCGAGATCGTGGCCGACTACGACGCGACGGTGCACCGCGTCCGCGCCGACGACCTCGAGGACGCGCTCGCGCGGGTGTGCCGGGAGCGCGGCGCTGCGCGCCTCGTGACGCCGGTCGGGCTGCCGTGGCGCGTCGACGGCGTGGAGCTCGTCGCGGACGACCCGCCGCTCGGGCCGCGCGACCTCGACGCGATCGACGGCGTCCTGACCGGGTGTGCGGCGGCGATCGCGCAGACCGGGACGATCGTGCTCGACGGCGCGGGCGTCTCGGGCCGGCGCGCGATCACCCTCGTGCCCGACCTGCACCTCTGTGTCGTGCGCTCCGGCCAGGTCGTGCCGGCCGTGCCCGACGGGGTCGCGGCCGTCGCGCCGGCGGTCGCCGAGGGGCGGCCGGTCACCTTCGTCTCGGGCCCGTCGGCGACGGCGGACATCGAGCTCAACCGCGTGCAGGGCGTGCACGGCCCGCGCACGCTCGACGTCTTCGTCGTGGAGGGCTGAGCACAGCATGGACTTCGGGATCGCGACCTTCATCACCGACGAGACGCCGCCGCCCGGCGAGTTCGGGCGGCTGGTCGAGGAGCGCGGGTTCAGCGCGCTGTTCGTCGCCGAGCACCCGCACATGCCGCGCGACTCGGTCCGCGACGTCGACCGCAAGTACTACCGCTCGCTCGACCCCTTCGTGACCCTGACCGCCGCGGCCGCGACGACGACGAAGCTGCGGCTCGGCTTCGGGATCATGCTGCTGCCCCAGCGCGATCCGATCACGACGGCGAAGGCGATCGCCAGCCTCGACTACGTGTCGGGCGGGCGGGTCGAGGTCGGGCTCGGCGCGGGCTGGAACGTGCCCGAGGTCGAGAACCACGGCACGCCGTTCGGGCAGCGCTTCGGCGTCATGCGCGAGCGCGCCGAGGCGATGAAGGCGATCTGGACCGAGGACGAGGCGACCTACCACGGCAAGCACGTGAACTTCGACCGGATCACGTCGTGGCCCAAGCCGGTGCAGAAGCCCCATCCGCCGCTGTGGATCGGCGGCGCGGGCGAGAAGGTGATCGACCGCGTGCTGCGCTACGGCGACGGCTGGTTCCCCAACACGCGCGAGAACCTCGCCGAGCGGATCGCCGAGCTGCGCCGCCGCGGGGAGGAGGCCGGGCGCGGCCGGATCCCGGTCACGCACTTCGGCACCCCGATCGACGCCGCGGCGGTCGACGAGCTGGCCGAGGCGGGCGTGGACCGGGTCCTGTTCATGATCCCGTCGGGCGATGCCGATGAGGTCGAGAGCGCGGCCGACGCGGCCGCCGACATCGCCGCCGGCCGACGATAGGCAGCTCCGCCGTCGGCTTGACCCGAAATCGGACGATCGTCCGACAGAGGGCTGACGGCCTCAAAGCAGGTGCGCCGGACCCGATCACCGGCGCAACATGCTCATACGTCCGAGTCGTATGCCCCGCAGGGAGCGGAGCAGGCGGACGGCACGCGGATTCGCGCACGATGCGCGAGATCTCGCAGCCCTCTTCGCGTTGTCAACGCTCCTCATCGCTGTCCCCGCTCCGGCCGCCCCTGCGGCCGAGCCGACCGCCGCCGCCATCCAGCGCCTGGACGACCAGGGCGTCCGTCAGATCGTCGTCGCCCGTGAGCCGGGGGTCCCGGCCGCCGTGCGGGCCGCCGGTCGCGACGACGCCGGGGTCGACCACGTCGCCACCCTGCGGCTGCCGAACACCGAGGTCGTGGAGGCCCAGCCCGGCCGGCTCGCGGAGGCCCTCCGCGCGCTCCAGGCCGAGCCCGGCGTGCGCTACGCCGAGCCCGACGTCCCGGTGTACGCCACCACGAACGACCCGCAGTGGCCGTGGCTGTGGGGACTGCAGAACACGGGCGCGACCGGCGGCACGCCGGGCGACGACATCGACGTCGTCGACGCGTGGCACCTGTCGACGGGCGCCGGCCAGACGGTCGCCGTCGTCGACACGGGCGCGACCTTCGGCCATCCCGACCTCCAGGGCGCGTTCGCCACGAACGCGGGGGAGAGCGGCACCGACGCGCTCGGGCAGGCGAAGGCGACGAACGGGGTCGACGACGACAACGACGGCTTCGTCGACGACGCGCGCGGCTGGGACTTCGTCAGCTGCAGCTCGACGTGCGAGGGCGACGCGACCGCCGGGCCGGACAGCGACCCGTCCGACGGCACCGCGACCCGGTACCACGGCCACGGGACGCACGTCACGGGCACGATCGCCGCGCGGCGCGACAACGGCGTCGGCGTGGCCGGCGTCGCCCCCGACGCCAAGGTCTTCCCGCTGCGGGCGCTCGCGATCAGCGGGAGCGGCAACGCCTCGTGGATCGCGAACGCGTTCGACCTCGCCGGCGACAAGGGCTACAAGATCGTCAACGCGAGCCTCGGCGGCCCGTTCGCCCAGGTCGAGAAGGACGCGATCGCGGCGCACCCGGGCACGCTGTACGTCGTCGCCGCCGGCAACAACGGCGCGAACGACGACGTCCCGGCGAACGCCGACTATCCGTGCGCGTTCCCCGAGGCGAACATCATCTGCGTCGGGGCCAGCGACGACGACGACCGGCCGGCGAGCTTCTCGAACTACGGCGCGACGAGCGTCGACCTGTTCGCGCCGGGCGAGAACGTCCTCTCGACGGTCCCGACCGCCGGCTACTCGTACTACAACGGCACGTCGATGGCGACGCCGCACGTCGCCGGGACGCTCGCGCTGATGCTGCAGGTCAACCCGGCCGCGACGGCGGCCCAGCTCAAGGCGGCGCTCCTCGGGAGCGTGCAGCGGGTGGGCGCGCTGAACGGGCGGTCGGTGACGGGCGGACGGCTCGACGCGGCGGCCGCGGTCGCGGCGGTGTCGGCCACGCCGACCGACCCCGACGGCGACCACCTCCCGACGAGCGCGGACAACTGCCCGTACGTCGCCAACCCGGGCCAGGAGGACGGCAACCACGACGGGTTCGGCGATGTGTGCCAGCCGCCCGCCCCGGTGACGGCGAGGCCGACCACCGCGGTGACCCCGACGCCGGTCGGGAGCGCCACGCCGCTCGCGACGACGCCGGTGCGCCCGCCGAGCGTCGCCCCGGCGGTCAACTCGGCGCCGGTGCTCGGCAAGGTCAAGGCAGGGCGGGCCGCTGACCGCCCGCCACCCGGTGACCGTGCGCTTCACGCTCGACCGGGCGGCGACGACGCGGCTCACGGTCGGGCGGCGGGCGGGCTCGGCGTACCGCGACGTCGCGGCGGTCTCGCTGCGCACGCGGCCGGGCGCGAACCGCTACGTCCTGCGCACACGGGTGGGCCGGCGCACGCTGCGCGCGGGCCGCTACCGCCTCGCGCTCCAGGCGGTGGTCGGCACCCGGCGATCGAACGTGCGGACGGTGACGCTGACCGTCCGCTGAAACGGCCGGCGCGTCCGCTGGGGGGCGACGCGCCGCTGAATCCGGCAACCGCCCGTCGCCTGGGGGGCGACGGGCGGGAGAGCCGGTGGCGCGTCGTCGGGGGGCGACGCGCCGGGGGGTAGGAAGGCGCGTCCGCTGGGGGCGGTGCGCCGAAGGGCCGGGTCCGGCGCGTCGCTGGGGGCGAACGCGCCGGCCGGGCCCGTCCGAACGGCGCGTCGTCGGGGGGCGACGCGCATGGCAGGGCCGGTGCGTCGCGGATGGCGGCGTGCCGGGTTGGGCGGGCGGGTCGCTGGGGGGCGACCCGTCCGGGAGGGCCGGTGTGTCGCGGATGGCGGCGTGCCGGGTTGGGCGGGCGGGTCGCTGGGGGGCGACCCGTCCGGGAGGGCCGGTGTGTCGCGGATGGCGGCGCTGCCGGGTTGGGCGGGCGGGTCGCTGGGGGGCGACCCGTCCGGCAGAGGACCGGTCGGGCCGCGGGGGCGGCACGCCGGAGCAGGCGGCACGGCGCATGGGGTGCGCCGGGCCGGCGGGCCGAGCGGCGCGCGGCGGGGCCGGGGGGCCGCCGCGCGCCGCGGCCCGTACCGTTCGCGCGATGGATGCCGCCGAGGCCCGCCGCCGCTTCGCCGCCGCGCGCGTCGCGCGCCTGGCCACCGCGGACGCCGACGGGCGCCCGCACCTCGTGCCCGTCGTGTTCGCCGTCGACGGCGACCGGGTCTGGTCGGCCGTCGACGACGTCAAGCCGAAGGCGACGATGCGCCTGCGCCGGCTGCGGAACATCGCGGCGAACCCGGCGGTCGCGCTGCTCGCCGACCACTACGACGACGAGGACTGGACGGCGCTGTGGTGGGCGCGCGCGGACGGGGCCGCGCAGCTGCTCGACCCGGCCGACCCCGCCGCGCAGCGGGGCCGCGACCTGCTCGCCGGCCGCTACGCGCAGTACCGCGCGGCGCCGCCGCCCGGCGTCGTCGTGGCGATCGACGTCGCGCGCTGGTCGGGCTGGGCCGCGACGGGCTGAGGCGACCGCCCCGACCGCCCGACCCCGCAAGCCCTACGCCGCCTCCGGCGCCACCTCCGACGTGCAGAACGCGCACCGCGACGCCGCCCGCGGGATCTGCGACAGGCACTCCGGGCACCCGCGCGTGGGCGACTCGACCTCGGGCTCGGTGCGCAACTGGTCGAGCAGGACGTTCACCGGCTTGATGACGAGGAAGAACATCACCGCCGCGACGACGAGGAACGTGACGAGCGCGTTGAGGAAGTCGCCGTAGGCGAAGCGGCTGTCGTTGATGGTGAAGGCGAGATTGCCGAAGTTCGCCTTGCCGCCCACGGCGGCGATCAGCGGCGTGATGATGTCCTTGACGAACGCCGCGACGACAGCCGTGAACGCGGTGCCGATGACGACCGCGACGGCGAGGTCGACGAGGTTCCCGCGCAGGATGAAGCTTCGGAATTCCCGCAGCATCGGGCCGACGCTACGCTCGGGGCCGGATGGACCTGTCGCTGTTCTTCGCCGGCACCGCCGGCTCGGTGCCGACCGCGCGGCGGGGCCTCCCGGCGACCCTGCTGCGCCGTGGCGGCGACCGGCTGCTCTTCGACTGCGGCGAGGGCACCCAGCGCCAGCTTCTGCGGACCGTCGGCCTGCCCGACATCGAGGCCGTCTACCTCACCCACCTGCACGCCGACCACTGGCTCGGGCTGCCCGGGATGCTCAAGTCCTTCGACCTGCGCGACCGCGACGCGCCGCTCGCCGTCTACGGCCCGCCCGGCACCGCCGAGCTCATGCGCGCGATGCGGATCGTCTACGGCCGCCTGCGCTACCCGTTCGGCGTCGTCGAGCTCGAGGCGGGCGAGGCGGTCCAGTACGACGGCTACGAGATCGCCGCCTTCAACGTCCGCCACCGCGGCGCCCACGCCTTCGGCTACGCGATCGTCGAGGACCCGCGGCCCGGCCGCTTCGACGACAAGCTCGCGATCGAGCTCGGCGTGCCCTTCGGCCCGGAGTTCGGCCGCCTGCAGCGCGGCGAGACGGTCAACGGCGTGCGGCCCGAGCAGGTCGTCGGCCCGGAACGCCCCGGCCGGCGGATCGTGATCTCGGGCGACACGGCCCCCTGCGACATGGTCCGCGCGCACGCGGCGGGCGCCGACGTCCTCGTCCACGAGGCGACGTTCACCGAGGACGAGCGCGAGCGCGCGTTCGAGACCGGCCACAGCACCGCGCACCAGGCGGCCGAGATCGCGCGCGAGGCCGACGTCCGCCTGCTCGCCTTGACCCACGTCTCGACCCGCTACGGCGGCGGCGAGATCCGCGACGAGGCGCGGGCCGTGTTCGAGCGGACGGTCGTCCCGCGCGACTTCGACGCGATCGAGGTCCCGTACGCCGAGAAGGGCGAGCCCGAGGTCGAGCGCTTCGAGCCCGCCGAGCGCGCCCGGGCCTGAACGCGAGGACGCCCTCCCGGGGGGACAGGAGGGCGTCCGGGCTCGTACGGAGCTCCGCGTCAGGTGAGCGGCTGCGGGGCGATCGTGAAGTTCGCGACCGGCAGCAGGTCCGGATCGCGCAGCACGGCGCCCGTCAGCGGCTTCGAGTAGCCGATCTGGATCGTCCCCGCGTTGGGCAGGGCGGCCGTCAGGCCCAGCGTGAGGATGTTGTCGGTGATCGCGACGCTGCTCACCGTCCGGGTGTAGTTCGCGCCGTTGCCGTTCTTGCCGGAGATCGTGAACCGCGACGAGACCGGGACGGACCCCGGGTCGAGCGGCTCGTTGAACTCGACGAGCACCTGCGACGTGCCGCGGTCGGCCTCGATCGTGCCGGTCTGCAGCGGCGCCGTGTTCGGCTTGCCGCCCGGGTTCTGGGCGACCGGGCCGAGGCTCGCGCCCGCCGGGTTCGTCCAGTAGCCGGTCTGGGCGCACGTCTGCGACGGCCCGCTGTCGGGCACGGCGGTGTAGCTGAACGCGTGCGTCATGCCGTCGTTGTCGACGGCGGCGACGTCGACGCCGGCCTCGCCGGCGATCGCGGTGACGGGCCCGCTGAACAGCGGGATCGACGGGCCGACCTTGCCGCCGGTGACGGCGTCGTAGTCCTGCTGGCTGAGCGTGATGTCCCACGTCACGTTCGTCGCGACGTTGACCCCGGCGTCCAGCCCGCCGCCCGGGCCGGGCTTGATGCGCAGGACGAGCTCGTCGATGCCGCAGGGGCCGGTCTGGCGCAGCCGCGTGGTCGTGGCCGCGCCCCCGCCGCCACCGCCGCCGCCGCCGCCTCCGCCGCCGCCGCCCGTCGGGCCGGCGGCCGCCGGCAGCGGGGCGACGGGCGGCACGACGGTCGCCCCGCCGCCCTTGCCGCCGCCGCCTCCGCCGCCGCCCCCGCCCGAGCCGCCTCCGCCGGAGCCGCCGCCCGGCCCGCCCGAGCCGAACGCCGCCGGGACCATGAACGCGGCGCTCGCGGCGCCGACGGCGATCGCGAGCGCGATGCGCCGCCGCCGCGGATGGGTCGTGTGCTTCATCGGTGACCTCCTTGAGTCACGCTGCTTGGCCCGGACCACCAGTCGAGGGGCAGCCGGCAGCGGTGCCCGGGCTGTGACACCCCATGAGATCGCCGGCACGAGGGTTGTACGCGGCCGCGGGCCACCGCCCGCAGAGCAGACCCGGCACACGCCCGGCGCGAGCGCTCGCGGCCCTGCCTCCACCGCGCGAGGACCACGGCGTCGCCCGCGCGAAGGGGCCCGACGGCCTGTCAGCCTCGTGCCCGCCGCCTGCGGATGTCCCCCGTTCGGAGGACGGGAAGTGTCGTCCGGGACGGCGGTCCCTGCGCTTCCGGCGGCGCCGCGGCGCCGATTCAATTCGGGGCCATGCGGCCCACCCGCGTCCTCGTGGCCGACGACCATCCCGTGTACCGCAGCGGCCTCGTGGCCGCGATCCGCGAACGCCCCGATCTCGCCGTCGCCGCCGAGTGCGAGGACGGCGAGGACGCCGTCGCCGCCGTGCGCGAGCTGCGCCCCGACGTCGCGCTGCTCGACGTGCGGATGCGCCGCCTGGACGGCGTCGGTGCGCTCGAGCGGCTCGGCGGCGCGCGCTCGCCCGCGCGCGTCGTGTTCCTCTCGGCGTTCGGGGAGGGCGAGGTCGTGGCCCGCGCGCTGGCCGCCGGGGCGGCCGGCTTCCTCTCCAAGGAGGCCGAGCGCGAGGACATCTGCGACGCGCTCGTCGCCGCCGCGCGCGGGGAGATCGTCCTCTCGCCGTCGCTGCAGAGCGGCGTCCTGCGCGAGCTCCAGCGCCCGGCGCCCGACGGCGTGCGCCTCAGCCGCCGCGAGGCGGACGTCATGCGGCTCACGGCCCGTGGCCTGACCGGGCCGCAGATCGGCCTCCGGCTCGGGATCGCGCCGTCGACGGTCAAGACCCACCTGCGCCGGGTCTACGCGAAGCTCGGCGTCGGAGACCGGGCGACGATGGTGGCCGAGGCGATGCGGTGCGGGCTCCTCGGCTGACACTCCCGCGCGGCGGCGACCCCGTCGCGCTCGTCGTCGCGCTCGTGCGCGTCGCCGTCGTGCCCGTGGCGATCGTGGGGCAGGTCTGGACGCAGCCGCCCGGGACCGAGCTCGAGCTGCTCGAGGTCGTCTTTCCCGTGGCCGCCGCCTACGCCCTGCTGACGCTCGCGTTCGCGCTGTCCGGCCGGCGCATGGCGCCGCCCGAGGTGCTCGTCGCCGCCGACATCGCGCTCCTCGGCCTGATCGCCTACGGGGCGGGCGGGGCGGAGGCGCACATCCGCTTCGCCTTCGGCATCCCGCCGATCGTCGCCGCGTTCCTCGGCCGCCCGCGGCAGACCGCCGCGCTGGCCGTCGCCACGGTCGCATGTTTTGTCGTGGTCGTCGTCCTCGCCCCGGTCGTCGGGGAGCCGACGCCGGCGCGCACCGCGGCCGTCGCGGTCATCGACCTCGCGTGGCGCAACGCGCTCGTCGTGGCGATGTCGATCCTGCTCGCGCGGCGCGAGGCGCGCATCCGCAGCCTGGCCGACAGCCGCCGCGCGCTCGTCACCCAGTCGCTGCGCGCCGAGGACCGCGCGCGCCGGGAGCTCGCCTACGTCCTGCACGACGACGTCGTCCAGTCGCTGCTCTCCGTCCGCCAGGACCTGACCTCGGCCGCCCGCGGCCGGGGCGAGGCGATCGGCCGCGCGCGCGATGTCCTCGAGTCGACGGTCGGGGCGCTGCGCGACGAGATCTCCCACCTGCACCCGCACCAGCTCGAGACGCTCGGCCTGCCCGCGGCGATCCGGGCCGTCGCCGAGCAGAAGGGGCGCGCCGGCGGCTTCGACGTCGAGGTCGTCGTGCGCGACGAGGCCGTCGGCGCCCACGACGAGCTGCTCCTCGCGCTCGCGCGCGAGCTCCTGCAGAACGTCGCCAAGCACGCGGGAGCCCGGCGGGTGCGCCTCGACGTGCGCCGGGAGACGGACGCCGTCGTGCTCCGCTGCACCGACGACGGGCGCGGATTCCGCACCCCGCCGCGCGGCGCCGCGCTGGACGACGGACACCTCGGCCTCGCCGCGTGCACCGAGCGCGTCGAGGCCGTCGGCGGGGTCATGGAGGTGAGATCCGCCCCCGGCCGCGGGACCGTCGTCCGCGCCGCGTTGCCGCCGAACGCACTGCTACGGTCTCCGCGTTCCTTTAACCGGGTCCTGTGAGACCCAGAAGGGCGGATACGTGGCGGATGAGAAGGTCGTCCTCGACGGCGACGACATGCGGCGCACGCTCGTGCGCATCGCCCACGAGATCGTCGAGAAGAACGCCGGCGAGCGGGCCGAGCGCCTCGCGATCGTGGGCATCCACCGGCGGGGCGCGATCCTCGCGCGCCGGCTCCACGCGCTCCTGAACGACCTGCTCGAGCGCGAGGTCCCACGCGGGGACCTCGACATCTCCTTCTACCGCGACGACCTCGGCCGCCGCACCGAGCAGCCGGTCGTCCACTCGAGCCACCTCGACTTCGCCGTCGACGGCGGCACGGTCGTGATCGTCGACGACGTCCTCTACACCGGCCGCACGGTGCGCGCCGCGATCGAGGCGCTGTTCGACTACGGCCGCCCGGACCGCGTCCAGCTCGCCGTGCTCGTCGACCGCGGCCACCGCGAGCTGCCGATCCGGCCCGACTACGTCGGCAAGAACCTGCCGACCGCGCTGAGCGAGCGCGTCAACGTCCACGTGGCCGAGCTCGACGGCACCGACGAGGTCACCATCACGAACCTCCAGGAGGTGGTCGCGTGAGGCATCTGCTCTCCATCGAGGACCTGGATCGCGCCGCGATCGAGCGCATCTGCGAGCGCGCCGCGTCGTTCGCCGAGGTCTCCGACCGCGAGATCAAGAAGGTCCCGGCGCTCCGCGGGCGCACGGTCCTCAACCTCTTCTACGAGGCGAGCACGCGCACGCGCTCGTCGTTCGAGCTCGCGGCCAAGCGCCTCAGCGCGGACGTCGTGAACTTCTCGGCCAGCGGGTCGAGCGTCGAGAAGGGCGAGTCGCTGAAGGACACGGTCCTGACGCTCAACGCCCACAAGCCCGACGCGATCGTCATCCGCACGCCGTGGGCCGGGGCCGCCGCGCTCGTCGCGCAGTGGACGCCCGCGGCGGTCGTCAACGCCGGCGACGGCAAGCACGAGCACCCGACCCAGGCGCTGCTCGACGTCTACACGCTGCGCCAGCGCGTCGGCGACCTCGACGGCGCCTCGATCTGGATCGTCGGCGACGTCCTGCACTCGCGGGTCGCGCGCTCGAACGTCCTCGCCTTCCAGCAGATGGGCGCGAAGGTCACCGTCTGCGGCCCGCCGACGCTGATCCCGCGGCACATGGAGGCGCTGGGCTGCGACGTGCGCTTCACGCTCGACGACCTGCCGAGCGCCGACGTCGTCTACGCGCTGCGGATGCAGAACGAGCGCATGGACCAGGCCTTCGTCCCGACGATCCGCGAGTACGCGACCGAGTACCAGATCAACGGCCGCCGCCTGCGCCCGCACCAGGTGCTCATGCACCCCGGGCCGGTCAACCGCGGGGTCGAGCTCTCGGGCGAGGTCGTCGACTCGCCGCAGGCGGTGATCACGATGCAGGTCGAGTCCGGGATCGTCGTCCGGATGGCCGTGCTCTACGAGGTCCTCGCCGGCCGGGCCAACGTCCCCGTCCCGACGCCCGAGCCGTCGATCGCATGAGCGCGCCGCGGCCCTTCGACGCGTCGTCCGCCCTCGTCCAGGCGCCCGCCGCGCCCGCCGAGCTGCTCGTCACCGGCGCCCACGTCCTCGACCCGCGCACCGGGATCGACAGCCCGCAGGACGTCCTCGTCCGCGACGGGCGCATCGCGCAGCTCGGCGCGCCGGGGAGCATCGAGGCGCCCGCCGGCGCCGAGGTCGTCGACGGGCGCGGCCGCCACCTGCTGCCCGCGTTCGTCGACCCGCACGTCCACCTCCGCGTGCCCGGCCAGGAGCACAAGGAGGACATCGAGACCGGCACCCGCGCCGCCGCGGCCGGCGGCTACTGCGCCGTCGTGGCGATGCCGAACACCGACCCGATCGTCGACTCCGCGCCGGTCCTGCGCTCGCTGCGCGACGCCGCGGCCCGCGACGCCCGCGTCGCCGTCGGCTTCATGCCCGCGATCACCCGCGGCCTGCAGGGGACCGAGCTGACCGGGATGGCCGAGCTGCGCGACGAGGGCGCGCTCGGCTTCACCGACGACGGCAAGCCGGTCGTCTCGGCCGGGATGCTGCGCAAGGCGATCCAGTACCAGCGCCTCGCGGGCGGCGTCATCGCCCTGCACGAGGAGGACCCGTCGCTCAGCGGCCGCGGCGCGATGCACGAGGGCGCGGTCAGCGCGATGCTCGGGATCGCCGGGATCCCCAGCGTGAGCGAGTCCACGATGGTCGCCCGCGACGCCGCGCTGGCCGGCTACGAGGGCGGCCGCGTCCACATGCAGCACCTGAGCTGCATCGAGTCGGTGCGCGCCGTCGAGCACGCCAAGGCCGAGGGCGTGCGGGTCAGCGCCGAGGCCTCGCCGCACCACCTCTGCCTGACCGAGGAGGCCATCCGCGAGGGCTCCGCCGGCCGCCTCGGGCTCCTCGACACGAACATGAAGATGAACCCGCCGCTGCGCAGCGAGGCCGACCGCCAGGCGCTGATCGCGGGCCTGCGCTCGGGCGTGATCGACTGCATCGCGACCGACCACGCGCCGCACGCGCGCGACGAGAAGGAGACCCCGTTCGAGCAGGCGCCGATGGGGACGATCGGCCTCGAGACGGCGTTCGCCGCGGTCCACACGGAGCTCGTGGTGCCCGGGATCCTGCCGCTGGCGCTCGTCGTCGACCGGCTCACGGCCGGGGCCGCGCTGCTCGACCTGCCCGTCCCGCGGATCGCCGCCGACGAGCCCGCGAACCTCACGCTCGTCGACCTCGCCGCGGAGTGGGACGTGGGCGAGAACGGCTACGAGAGCCGCTCGGAGAACTGCTGCTTCGCGGGCCGCCGGCTGCGCGGCCGGGTCCTGATGACGGTCGCGGGCGGGAGCGTCGCCTACCGGGAGCGGGCGCTGGTGGCCGTATGAGCGCCTACGTCCTGCTCGAGGACGGCACCCGCTTCGACGGCGAGGCCTGCGGCGCCGACGTCCACGCCACCGGCGAGGTCGTCTTCACCACCGGCATGAGCGGCTACCAGGAGTCGATGACCGACCCCTCGTTCGCCCACCAGCTCATCACGTTCACCTACCCGCACATCGGCAACTACGGGGTGAGCGCGGAGGCGATGGAGTCCGACCGCGTCTGGGCCCGCGCGGCGATCATGCGCGCCGCCATGAACACCGAGGACGCGCCGGGCGCCGAGCGCGGCTGGCTCGACTGGCTCGCCGACTGCGGGATCCCGGCGATCACGGACGTCGACACGCGCGCGCTCGTGCGCCACATCCGCAGCGCCGGCGCGATGCGCGGCGGCGTGTTCCCGGAGCGGGTCACCGAGGCCGAGGCGGGCGCGATGATCGCCGCCGAGCCGTCGATGACCGGCCTCGACCTCGCCCGCGAGGTCACGCCGGAGCGGATGACCGAGCACGGCGGCGGCGACATCCGGATCGCCGCGATCGACACCGGGATCAAGGGCTCGATCGTGCGCAACCTCGTCGCCCGCGGGGCGACGGTCGAGCTGCACCCGTGCACCGCCACGGCCGACGACCTCGTCGCCAACCGCCCCGATGCGGTCTTCCTCGCCAACGGGCCGGGCGACCCCGCCGCCCTCGGCTACATCGTCGACACGCTGCGCGAGCTCATCGGCCCGCGCCCGGTGTTCGGCATCTGCCTCGGCCACCAGCTGCTCTCGCGGGCCGTCGGCCTGGAGACCTTCAAGCTCCCGTTCGGCCACCGCGGCGCCAACCACCCGGTCAAGGACCTCGCGACCGGCCGGATCGAGATCACCTCGCAGAACCACGGCTTCGCGGTCCTCGGGCCCGGCGGGGCGCGGACCGTCGACGCCGACGAGCCGGTGCGGTGGGAGACCGACTTCGGGGCCGCGCAGCTCAGCCACGTGAACCTCTACGACCGCACCGTCGAGGGCCTCACGCTGCTCGACGTCCCGGGCGGGACGGTCCAGTACCACCCGGAGGCCGGGCCCGGGCCGCACGACTCGCTCTACCTCTTCGACCGCTTCCTCGACCAGATCCGGAAGGCCGCCGCGTAGCGATGCCGAGACGCGACGACCTCCACAAGATCCTGATCCTCGGCTCGGGCCCGATCGTCATCGGCCAGGCGGCCGAGTTCGACTACTCCGGCGTGCAGGCGTGCAAGGTCCTCAAGGAGGAGGGCTACGAGATCGTCCTCGTCAACTCGAACCCGGCGACGATCATGACCGACCCGGAGTTCGCCGACGCGACCTACGTCGAGCCGCTGCTGCCGGGCCCGGTGGCGGCGGTCATCGAGCGCGAGCAGCCCGACGCGCTGCTCCCGACCCTCGGCGGCCAGACCGCGCTCAACCTCGCCAAGGCCCTGCACGAGGACGGCACCCTCGAGCGCTTCGGCGTCGAGCTCATCGGCGCCGACTACGACGCGATCGCGCGCGCCGAGGACCGCGACCTCTTCCGCCAGACGATGGACGCGGCCGGCCTGAAGATGCCGCGCAGCGCCATCGCGACGTCGGTCGACGAGGCGATGGGCGCGATCGGCGACATCGGCCTGCCGTGCATCGTCCGCCCGGCGTTCACGCTCGGCGGGCGGGGCGGCGGCGTCGCGCGCACCGAGGAGGAGTACCGGCGGATCGTCGCGCGCGGCCTCGCCGCCTCGCCGATCGGCCAGGTCCTGCTCGACCAGTCGGTGCTCGGCTGGGGCGAGTTCGAGCTCGAGGTCATGCGCGACCACAACGACAACGTCGTGATCGTCTGCTCGATCGAGAACGTCGACCCGATGGGCGTGCACACGGGCGACTCGGTGACGGTCGCCCCGCAGCAGACGCTCACCGACCGCCTCTACCAGCAGCTGCGCGACCAGGCGATCGCGGTCATCCGCGCGGTCGGCGTCGAGACGGGCGGCTCGAACGTGCAGTTCGCCGTCGACCCGGACTCCGAGGAGATCCTCGTCATCGAGATGAACCCGCGCGTGTCGCGGTCGCTCGGCGCTGGCGTCGAAGGCGACCGGGTTCCCGATCGCGAAGATCGCGGCCCGGCTGGCGGTCGGCTACGCGCTCGAGGAGATCCCGAACGACATCACCCGGCTCACGCCCGCGAGCTTCGAGCCGGCGATCGACTACGTCGTCGTGAAGTGGCCGCGGTTCGCGTTCGAGAAGTTCCCCGGCGTGCACCCCGAGCTGACGACCCACATGAAGTCCGTCGGCGAGGCGATGGCGATCGGCCGCACCTTCCAGCAGGCGTTCGCCAAGGCGCTGCGCAGCCGCGAGCTCGACAGCGTCCCGGCCTTCGACGCGCTCGACCTCGACGCGCTCCTCACCGCGCTCGAGCGCCCGGCCGCCGACCGCTTCGAGGTCCTGCTCGAGGCCTTCGTCAAGGGCGCGACGATCGAGGACGTCCAGGCCCGCACCCGCATCGACCCGTGGTTCCTGCGCGAGCTGCGCGCGCTCGCGCTCGAGCCGGACGCGCCGTTCCGCGGCGAGCGCTCGTTCAAGGCGGTCGACACCTGCGCGGCCGAGTTCGAGGCCCGCACGCCGTACTTCTACTCGGGCTGGGAGCGGCGCGCCGTCCACGAGGTCGAGCGCGGCGACCGGGCCTCGGTCGTGATCCTCGGCTCCGGGCCGAACCGCATCGGCCAGGGCATCGAGTTCGACTACTGCTGCGTCCACGCCGCCATGACCGTGCGCGAGTCCGGCCGCGACGCGGTGATGATCAACTGCAACCCCGAGACGGTCTCGACCGACTACGACACCTCGGACCGCCTGTACTTCGAGCCGCTGACGCTCGAGGACGTGCTCGGCGTCGTCGCGGTCGAGCGGCCCGAGGGCGTGATCGTCCAGTTCGGCGGCCAGACCCCGCTCCGCCTGGCCGCCGGCCTGGTCGACGCGGGCGTCCCGCTGCTCGGCACCTCGCCCGAGGCGATCGACCTCGCCGAGGACCGCGGCCGCTTCGGCGCGCTGCTCGAGCGCCTCGGCTACCAGGCGCCGCCGTACGCGACCGCGCACGGCGTGGACGAGGCGCTCGCGCGCGGCGGGGACGTCGGCTACCCGCTGCTCGTGCGCCCGTCGTACGTCCTCGGCGGGCGGGCGATGGAGATCGTCTACTCCGACGAAGGGCTGCGCGACTACCTCGTCCGCAACGCGCCCGGCTCGAATCGGAACGGGCGCGAGATCTTCCTCGACCGCTTCCTCGAGAACGCGATCGAGGTCGATGTCGACGCGCTGTGCGACGGCGAGGACGTCTGGATCGGCGGGATCATGCAGCACGTCGAGGAGGCCGGGATCCACTCCGGCGACTCGGCCTGCGTGCTGCCCCCGCACTCGCTCGGCCACGCGATGCTCGACCGCATCCGCGAGTGGACGGCCGGCATCGCGCGCGGGCTCGGCGTCGTCGGCCTGCTCAACGTGCAGTACGCGGTCTACGGCGGCGAGCTGTACGTGATCGAGGCCAACCCGCGCGCCTCGCGGACGGTCCCGTTCGTCTCCAAGGCGATCGGGATCCCGCTGGCGAAGATCGCCTGCCGCGTGATGCTCGGCGAGCGCCTGGCCGACCTCGACCTGCCCGCCGACCCGATGCGCTCCGACCACGTCTCGGTCAAGGAGGCGGTGCTGCCGTTCGACCGCTTCGAGGGCTCCGACGCCGTGCTCGGCCCGGAGATGCGCTCGACCGGCGAGGTCATGGGCGTCGCGCGCGACTTCCCGGCCGCGTTCGCCAAGGCCCAGGCCGCGGCGGGCGCGTCGCTGCCGGAGACGGGCACGGCGTTCATCACCGTCACCGACAGCGACAAGGCCGGCGCCGTCGCGATCGCCCAGACCCTGCACGACCTCGGCTTCCGGATCGTCGCGACGCGCGGCACCGCGGAGGCGATCGAGCGGATGGGCATCCCGGCCGAGCGCCTGAACAAGATCGGGGAGGGCTCGCCGCACGTCGTCGACTGGATCGAGCGCGGCGACGTCGACCTCGTCGTCAACACGCCGACCGGCTCGGGCGCGCGCACCGACGGCTGGGAGATCCGCGGCGCGGCCGTCGCGCGCGGGATCCCGTGCCTGACGACGCTCTCCGGCGGGCTCGCCGCGGCCCGGGCGATCTCGGCCGCGCGCCACGGGGCGCCGGCCGTCCTGTCGCTCCAGGAACTGCACGGCGGCCTCGCGCGGGCCGAGGCGGCGCGGTGACCGCGGCCGGGCGCCGCACCCTCGCGCCGTTCGGGCGCCGGCGGCTGCGGGTCGCCGGGCGCCACGAGGTCGGCGCCTACGTCGTGCTCGAGGCCGCCGACCCCGACGGTCCCGCCCCGCGGCCGGGCCAGTTCTACATGCTCGCCGCGGCCGAGCGGTGGGGCGGCGGGGAGGACGAGCGGCCGTTCCTGCCGCGGGCCTTCTCGGTCCTGCGCGTGGCCGACGGGCGGCTGCAGTTCATGCTCGAGGACGTCGGTCCGGGCACCGCCCGGCTCTGCGAGCTGCAGGCCGGCGACGGCCTGTGGGTGACCGGCCCGCTCGGGCTCGGCTTCGCTGCCGCGGAAGACGGGCGTCGCGCGCTGCTCTGCGGCGGCGGGGTGGGGACGGCGCCGCTGGCGATCTGGCAGGACGAGCTCATCGCGGCCGGGCTCCCGGCGCCCGCGCTGCTCGGCTTCCGCGACGGCGCGCACGCCGCCGGCGCCGCGCTCCTCGCCAACCCGCAGGTCGCCACCGACGACGGCAGCGCCGGCCACCACGGCCTCGTCACCGACCTGCTCGTGGCCGAGCTCGACGCCGACCCGCACGCGACCGTCTACAGCTGCGGGCCGCCGCCGATGCTCGAGGCCGTCCGGGCGCTGTGCGCCGCCCGCGGCGTCCCGGCCCAGCTCGCGCTCGAGGCCGGGATGGCGTGCGGCTTCGGGGCGTGCTTCGGCTGCGTCGTCCCGACCCGCGCGGGCGGCTACGTGCGCCTCTGCGTCGACGGCCCGGTCCTCGACGCCGCCCTCCTCGCCGAGGTCCCGTCGCACGCATGATCGAGTTCTGCGGCCTCGAGCTCGCCCACCCGATCGTCAACGGCTCGGGCACCTACGACGCGATCGCCGCCCGGCGCGTGTTCGGCGACGCGCTGCTCGACGACTTCCCGTTCAGCGCGTTCGTCTCCAAGACGATCACGCTCGAGCCGCGCGACGGCAACGCGCCGCCGCGGCTGTTCGAGACGCCGGCCGGGATGATCAACTCGATCGGCCTGCCCAACAAGGGCCTGCGCGGCTACCTCGAGCAGGACCTCCCGGAGCTCGCCCGCCTGCCGGTCCCGCTCGTCACGAACGTCATGGGCCCGACGGCCGCCGAGATCGCCGCGCTCGTCGAGGCGGTCGACGCTCGTGCCGAGATCGACGCGATCGAGCTCAACGTGTCATGCCCCAACGTGAAGACCGGCCTCGACATCGGCGCCGACCCGGTCGGGCTCGCGTCGGTCATCGAACAGGTCCGGCCGTTGACCGGAAAACCGCTGATCGTGAAGCTCACCCCGAACGCCTCCGACGTGCCTGCCGCCGCCCAGGCCGCGGAGGCCGCCGGAGCCGATGCCGTCTCGCTCATCAACACCCTCCGGGCCTACGCGCCCCATCCCGGCCGGGGCGGAGTCCCCTGGCTCGGCGGCGGGACGGGCGGGCTGTCCGGCCCGGCGGTGCGCGCGGTGGCGCTCGCGCAGGTGCGCGCCGTCACCGAGCGGGTCACGATCCCGGTGGTCGGGATGGGCGGCGTCCAGACCGGCCGCCACGCCGCGCAACTGATCGCAGCGGGAGCCACTCTGGTTGCCGTCGGCACCGAGAGCTTCCGGGACCCGGCGGCGGCCACACGGATCAGACACGAGCTTCACGATTTGTTCGCAAAGAGCGGGGACATCGTCGATACCAGGCGGAATATCTAGGCAAAAAGCGCTGCAAATCACACCAAAACCGTCAACCAGTCTGAACAGACCTAAAGCTGAGGTCGAGGTCGAGCCGAATTCGCGGATCTCGGCTTGCCTGGCGGGTCTTGGTGTGTAGACTCGCCGCCGATGCCGTCGGCTACCAACACCCCGCCGAAACACTCGGCGGCGCCCGAGCGTTCGCTCCACCAGCGCATGGATGCGCTCCAGCGCGCGAACCAGATCCGTACCCGCCGGGCCCAGCTCAAGAAGGACCTGAAAGCCGGCCGGGTGTCGATCCACGTGCTCCTGCTCGACCCGCCGGAATACGTGCTGACGGCGAAGGTCTTCGACATGCTGCTGGCCGTCCCGAAGTACGGCCGGGTCAAGGTCAACAAGGTCCTGCAGCAGTGCCGGATCTCGCCGAGCAAGACCATCGGCGGGCTCTCGCAGCGCCAGCGCAGCGAGCTGGTCGGCCAGCTGCGCCGGTAGCGCGGCGCCTCCGCCGCACGTCGTGGCGCGCGTCTTCGTCATCACGGGCCCGTCCGGGGTGGGCAAGGGCACGCTGATCCGCACCCTGCGCGAGCGGATGCCCGAGCTCGAGCTCAGCGTCTCGGCGACCACGCGCGGGCCGCGCCCGGGCGAGGCCGACGGCGTCGACTACCACTTCCTCTCCGACGCCGAGTTCCAGCGCCGCGTCGACGCCGGCGACTTCGTCGAGCACGCGACGTACTCGGGCCGCCGCTACGGGACCCTGCGCAGCGAGCTCGACCGGCGCACCGGTGCCGGCGCCCCCGTCGTCCTCGAGATCGAGGTCCAGGGCGCGCGCCAGGTGCGCGAGACGATGCCCGAGGCGATCCGCGTCTTCATCGCCCCGCCGTCTCGCGAGGCGCTGCGCACGCGGCTCGTCGGCCGCGGCACGGACGACGCCGAGCAGGTCGCGGCGCGCCTGCGCACCGCGGACGCCGAGCTCGCGGCGCAGGACGAGTTCGCGCACGTCGTCGTCAACGACCGTCTCGACGACGCCGTCGAGGAGCTCACCGGGATCGTCCGGGCCGCGCTGCACGAGCGGGGCCTGAGCGCCGCCGTCGCGGGCGCGCACGCACGGGCGGAGGCCGGGCGCGCTGGTACCCTCGATCACATGATCAACCCTCGCATCGACACGCTCCTCGAGCACGTCGACTCCAACTACGCGTCCGTGCTGGTCGCCGCCAAGCGGGCGCGGCAGATCAACAGCTACTACCACAACCTGGGCGAGGGCACCTTCGACGAGTTCCCGCCGCCGATGGTCGAGAGCGGCTCGAAGAACTACCTCACGATCGCGCTCGAGGAAGTCGCCGCGGGCAAGATCAAGTACCACTACCGCTAGCCCGGCCGCGCCCCCACGGGAGGAGGGGAGATGGCCAGGGTCCTGCTCGGAGTCACGGGAGGGATCGCCGCCTACAAGGCGCTCGAGGTCGTGCGCCTGGCGACGAAGGCGGGCCACGCGGTCCGCGTCGTCCAGACCCCGACGGCGCAGCGGTTCGTCGGCGCCGCGTCGTTCGCCGCGCTGACCGGCGCCCCGGTCCTGACGGACGAGTTCGAGCGCGACCCGGCCCGGGGCGCGTTCGCCGACCAGCGCCCGCCCGACCACGAGCCGCTGAGCCACCTCGAGCTCGTCGCCAACGCCGACGCGTTCCTCATCGCCCCGGCGAGCGCGAACACGATCGCCAAGCTCGCCCACGGCCTGGCCGACAACCTGCTGACCAGCGCGGCGCTCGCCGCGACGTGCCCCGTGCTCGTCGCCCCGGCGATGAACAACCACATGTACGAGCACGCGGCGACGCAGGCCAACCTCGCGACGCTGCGCGAGCGCGGGGTCACCGTGCTCGAGCCCGGCGTCGGCGCGCTGGGCTCCAAGGGCGAGTGGGGCGTCGGCCGCCTGCCCGAGCCGCCCGACCTCCTGCGCGCCGTCGAGGCCGTCCTCCCGGGCGCGGGCGGCCACCTCGTCGGGCTGCGCCTCCTCGTCACCGCCGGCGGCACCCGCGAGCCGATCGACTCCGTGCGCTTCGTCGGCAACCGCAGCTCGGGCCGGATGGGCTTCGCGCTGGCCGAGGAGGCCGCCGCGCTCGGCGCCGACGTGACCGTCATCGCGGCGAACGTCGCCCTCGAGCGCAGCGCGCGCATCCGCTACGTCGACGTCGCCACCGCGGCCGAGCTCAAGGCCGCGTGCGAGGCCGAGTTCCCCGGCTGCGACGCCCTGCTGATGGCCGCCGCGGTCGCCGACTACCGGCCGGCCGAGGCGGCCGGGACGAAGCTCAAGAAGGACCGCAGCGAGACGCTCACGCTGACCCTCGAGCGCACCGACGACATCATCAGCGCGCTCGCCGCCGCCCGCCGCCCGGGCCAGACGCTCGTCGGCTTCGCCGCCGAGCACGGCGAGGGCGCCGTCGCCTACGGCCGCGACAAGCTGACCCGCAAGGGCCTCGACGCCGTCGTCGTCAACGACATCGGGCGGAAGGACATCGGCTTCGAGGGCGTCGAGAACGAGGTGACCATCGTCACGGCCTCCGGCGAGCGGCACGTGCCGCGAACGACGAAGGCCGCCGTCGCGCGCGCAGTGCTGGAAACGGTCAGCGATCTGCGCACGGATCAGCGCACGACGGCATAGTGTCCGCCGTCCTCCGGTACGTCCCCTTTCACTGAATGGCCAGCATCGAAGATCCAGACCACGTCGCGGAGACCGAGCTCGAGACCGCCGTCGCCCTTTCCCGTCGTATCGCGCACGCGGTCTCGGGCGCCGTCGAGGTCCGCACCGAGCTGCTCGACCAGGCCCTCGTGTGCATCGCGGCCGAGGGCCACATCCTCCTCGAGGACCTGCCCGGCGTCGGCAAGACGACGCTCGCCCGCGCGCTCGCCCGCTCCATGGAGCTGCAGTTCGCGCGCGTGCAGTGCACCGCCGACCTGCTCCCGGCCGACGTCGTCGGCACGAACGTCTTCAACCAGCGCGAGAGCCGCTTCGAGTTCCGCCCGGGGCCGATCTTCGCGAACATCGTCCTCGTCGACGAGATCAACCGCGCCTCGCCGAAGACCCAGTCCGGCCTGCTCGAGTGCATGCAGGAGCGCAGCGTCACCGTCGACGTCCACACGCACGAGCTCGCGCGCCCCTTCATCGTCCTCGCGACGCAGAACCCGGTCGAGTTCGAGGGGACCTATCCGCTGCCCGAGGCGCAGGTCGACCGCTTCATGGCCCGCCTGTCGCTCGGCTACCCGTCGGCGCAGGGCGAGGTCGCGATGCTCCGCTCGCACGAGGCGGGCGACCGCGTCGACCTCGTCGAGCCCGTCGCCACGGCCGCCGAGGTGCTGATGGTCCAGGAGGCGGCGCGGCGCGTCTACGCGTCGGACGCCCTGCGGACCTACGTCGTCGCGCTCCTGGGCCGGACGCGCGAGGACCCGCGCGTCGAGCTCGGGGCGAGCCCGCGCGCCGGCCTGATGCTGCTGCGCGCCGCGAAGGCGCGGGCGCTCCTGCGCGGCCGCGACCACGCGCTCGTCGACGACGTCCAGACGCTCGCCCCGGTCGTCCTCGCCCACCGCATCGTGCTCGCGCCCGAGGCGATGGAGGCGACGGGCGAGCGGGTCATCGCCGACGCTCTGTCGACGACACCGGCGCTCTAGGCCCGGCGGCGCTCTAGGATCGGTGGCAATGAGGCCGGCGGTCGTCACGGCGCTGCTGGGAGGGGTCCTCGCGCTCACCGCGGCGACGTTCGACGCCGAGCCGCTCTACGTCCCCGGCGCGGCGTTCGTCGTGCTCGCGGTCGGCGCGGTCGTCTGGGTCCATCTCGGGGCCCGGCGGCTGCAGATCACCCGCTCGGTGAGCGCGCGCCGCGCGCTCGAGGACGACACGGTCCGCATCGACATCGACGTGCGCACCGCCTCGCTGGCGCTGCCCGCCGGCCTGATCGAGGACCCGCTGCTGCCCGCCCCGGCGCCGATCGGCGCCGGCCGGCGCACCGCCCATGTCGTCATCGACGCGCGCTTCGCGCGGCGCGGGCGCAAGCGGCTCGTCGAGCCGAGCGTGATCGTGCGCGACCCGTTCGGCCTCGCGATGCGGGTCGTCCAGGGCGGGGGCGAGGCCGAGATCCTGATCCTGCCGCGGATCGCGAAGGTCGTCACGCCCGCGGGCGAGGGCGACGGCACCGGCCTGGCGGCCCGGCGCGGCCGGCCGTCGGTCGCCGCCGAGGTCGACCTCGACGGCCTGCGCCCGCATCGCCCCGGCGCGCCCGCCTCGCGCATGTACTGGCCCGCGTTCGCGCGCACCGGCGAGCTCGTCGAGCGCCGCCTGCGCGCCGACACCGACACGCGCCCGCTCGTCGTGCTCGACCCGCGCGGCGCGGCCGGCGACGCGCCGCTCGACGCCGCCGTCCGGGCCGCCGCGTCGCTCGCCGTCCACCTGGCCCGCGCCGGCGGCTGCGCGCTGATGCTTCCCGGCGATCGGCGCCCGACCGTGCTCGAGCCGACGCTCGCGGCGTGGGAGCACGCCCACGCGCGCCTCGCCGTCGTCACCGGCGCGCGCGGCCCGAACCTCGCCGGCCTCGCCAACCGCCGCGGCCCGGTCTTCTACGTCGCGGCGAGCGCGCCGCAGCGGCCGCCGCGGGCGCTCACCCACGCGCCGGGCGGCGGGCGCATCCTGGTCGTCCCGGGCACGATGAGCGGGCGGCGCGCGATCTTCACCGTCGCCGGGTGCGCGGCGTACGAGCTCTCCGGCCAGCGCGCCGCGGCGGAGGTCGCCTGATGGCCGCCCACGCCGTCCGCGTCGGCGCGCCGGGCTCGCCGCCGCGCGAGGCGCCCGCGACGGGGCCGCTCGCGAGCCCCGGCATCGCCCGCCTCGTCGGCTTCGTGCCGCTCGCGATGTTCGGCGCGCTGCAGTGGGGCGCGCTGCTGCAGCCCAAGGCCCAGGGCCGGATGCTGCTCGGCGTCGTCGCGGCCGCGGCGGCCGCCGGCCTGCTGCTGGTCACGGGGCCGGACAAGCGGCGCTGGGTCCGCCGCGCGGGCATCGCGGGCGCCGTCGTCGGCGTGTTCGTCCTCGCGCTGCTCGTCGCGGGCGTGCCCGTCCGGCTGCTCGGCCCGCGCAACTGGGACGAGCTCTTCTCCGGGCTGGGCGAGGGGATCCAGTCACTGCCGGCGGTCACGGTGCCCTACCGCGGGGTCGACGAGTGGGTGCGGATCGCGCTCGTCGCGAGCGGCGTCGCGCTCACCGGCGTCGCGGCGCTCATCGCCTTCTGGCCGCGCGGCGAGGCGCGGACGCCCGGGCGGCCGATCGCCGCCGCGGTCGCGCTCGGCGCGCTCTACACCGTCCCGATCGTCGAGCGCGGCCCGACCGCCCCGTACCTCGGCGGCGCCGTCTTCTGCATCCTGCTCGGCACGTTCCTCTGGCTCGAGCGCCTGCGCGGCGACCAGATCGGCGTCGCGCTCGCGTGCCTGCTCGCGGTGACGATCGTCGGCGGGTTCGTCGCGCCGCGCCTGGACGGATCCTCGCCGTGGCTCGACTACGAGCAGATCGCCGAGGACCTGCAGCCCCAGCGCGCCTCGACGTTCAGCTGGGACCACAGCTACGGCCCGATGACCTGGCCGCGCGACGGACGCGAGGTGCTGCGGATCAAGGCCTCGCGCCAGACGTACTGGAAGGCCGTCAGCCTCGACCAGTTCGACGGGCTGCGCTGGGTCGACTCGGGCCAGAACCGGGCGGCCGAGGACACCGAGATCGCGAACCGCGACTGGATCGAGACGATCAAGGTCGTCGACCGGGGCGTGCGCAGCCGCCAGTTCGTGAGCGCCGGCCACACGATCGCGATCCTGCCGGGCGGGCCGGCCGCGGTGAGCCTCGAGTCGGGCAGCTTCCAGACGATCCGCAACCCGCTCGGTCCCGGGTCCAGCTACCAGGCGAAGGTGTACGTGCCGCGCCCGACGGATCGCCAGCTGCGCACGGCCGGCACCGCCTATCCCGGCTTCACGCGCAACTACCTCGACATGGTCCTGCCGCGGGCCGGGTCGCGCACGGAGGCCCGGGCGGTCCGGTTCCCGCCGTACGGCTCGAAGGAGAAGGCGGGCGCCGGCTTCTTCAACGGCTTCCAGGAGACGGGCGGCGAGCGCGCGATCGAGGCCTCCGCGTACGCGCGCATGTACGACCTCGCGCAGACGCTCAAGGCGCGGTCGAGCACGCCGTTCGCGTTCGCCAGCGCGGTCCTCGAGCGCGTCCAGAACGGCGAGACGTACTCCGAGACGCCGCCGCCCGCGCGCGTGCCGCTCATGGACTTCCTGTTCGGCAGCCGCCTGGGCTACTGCCAGCAGTTCTCCGGGACGATGGCGCTGATGCTGCGGATGGGCGGCATCCCCACGCGTGTCGCCTCGGGCTTCAGCCCCGGCCGCTTCGACTCCAAGCGCGACGAGTACATCGTCCGCGACGACGACGCCCACTCGTGGGTCGAGGCCTACTTCCCCGGCATCGGCTGGCAGACCTTCGACCCGACGCCGGCCGCCTCGCCCGCGCGCTCGCAGATCTCGGACCTCGGCCCGAGCGCCGGCAACATCCCGCCCGCGCTGCGGCCGAACTCGGTCCTCGGCCAGGCGGGCGACCGCCAGGTCGCGCCGGGCGACCCTGGCGCGCGGATCGCCCCGACCCAGCAGCGCGACTGGACGCTCGAGATCCTGCTGGCGATCGTCGTGGCGCTGCTCGTCGCGGGCGCGGTCCTCGCGCGGCGCCGCGGGCGTGTGCCGGGCGGGACGCTCGCGCCCGAGGTGGCCGAGCTCCAGCGCGCGCTGCATCGTTCGGGGCGCACCCCGCCCGCGGCCATGACGATCACCCAGCTCGAGCGCACGCTGGGCGGCAGCGACGCCGCCCTCGGCTACCTGCGCGCGGTCCGCGCCCAGCGCTACGAGGGCGCCGCGTCCGGCCCGAGCGCCGCCCAGCGCCGGGCGCTGCGGCACGAGCTCGGGGCGGGCCTCGGCCTCGGCGGGCGGGTGCGCGCGTGGTGGGCCCTACCGCCCGTGATCGGCCGCCGCGGGCCCTACACTGGCTGAGATGGACGGCGGAGAGCCTTCAGGCGCATACGAACTCTTCCAGAACGGCACCCGGCTCCTCGAGGACGGGGACTTCCACGCGGCCACCGTGCCCCTCGCGCGGGCGCGTGACCTCGAGCCGGAGAAGACGTCGATCCGCGAGGCGCTCGGCCGCGCGCTGTTCGGCTCGCGCCGCTATCGCGAGGCGGCCGAGGAGTTCGGCGAGATCGTCGAGCGTGCGCCGACGAACGACTACGCGCTCTTCTGCCTGGGCCGTTCGCTGCAGCTGATGGGCCGCCACGCCGAGGCCCGCCGCCCGCTCGCCCTGGCCGCGAACCTCCGGCCCGACCGCAGCGACTACCGCCAGTACCGCGACCACTCGCGGCGCCGCGCGGCCTAGCCGAGCGCGCCCCGCAGCTCGTCGGCCGCGGCCACGAGCAGGCCGAGCAGCCGGTCGACCTCGGCGGGCGTGACCGCCGCCTCGGGGATCTCGCCCTGGACGTACACGGCGCCCGCCGCGGTGTGGGCGAAACGCACGAGCCGCAGGGTCCGGTTGCGGCGCAGGAGCGCGTGCTCGGAGGCCCGCCCGGGGGGCGCGACCTCGGCCTGCGCGGCCAGCAGTCCGCCTCGCAGCGCGAGCCCGATGTGGAGGTCGCGACCGCCCGCCGGAGCGACCAGACCCCACTCTCCGGGAGCGACGCTGCGCCAGTTCGCACCGCTCTCCGCCAGGGCGTCTTCGACCGACTTGCTCGGGTGCACGGTGCTATCGTCCTCCCACAGCTTTCGTTGGGGCCGGTGAGTTGCCGGCGCAGGTCCGGAAGCGGGCGCTCGCCCGCTTTTTTGTTGTCGGAAGGAGGATGGATGAGCAGCTTGCAGGCGGATATCGAGGCCCGCCTTGCCGGCCCGGAGCCGCAGGTGGAGGTGCTGCTCGCCGAGGTCGTCGGCGGCCACACGCTGCGGGTGTTCATCGATCATCCCGACGGCGTCTCCCTGGCCCTGTGCGAGCGCGTGACCCACCGCCTCGCCGACGTGCGGGAGCGCTACGCGCTCGAGGTGTCCTCGCCCGGCACCGAGCGCCCGCTCACCAAGCCCGCACACTTCCGCCGCTTCCTCGGCCGCCGCGCCCGCGTCCGTACCCGCGATCAGCACGGCGGCCACAAGAGCTTCACGGGCGAGCTCGTCGGCGCCTCGGAGGAGGAGGTGACGATCGCCGCCACCACCGGGGTGGTCGCCATCCCGTACGCCGACATCCACCGTTCGAACCTGGTCGAGGAGTAAGCAGCAATGTCACGAGAGATCGTCGAGGCCATCAGCGGGCTCGCGCGCGAGAAGGGCATTTCGGAGGACAAGCTCCTGCACGCCCTCGAGGACGCCCTGCTCTCGGCCTACAAGAAGCAGCCCGGCGCGGCGAAGTACGCGCGCGTGGTCATGGATCCCGACACCGGCGACTACCGGGTCATCGAGCTGATCGTCCCCGAGATGCTCGAGGCGCACCTGATCGTCGAGACGATCGACGAGGGCACCTACATCGACCCCGAGACGGGCGAGCCCGTCGAGCCGCAGGACCCGGAGATCGATCCCGCGAAGTTCGAGGAGTACCGCGACCAGATCGACGAGCGCGACGTCACCCCGGGCGACTTCGGCCGCATCGCCGCGCAGACCGCCAAGCAGGTGATCCTGCAGCGGATCCGCGAGGCCGAGCGCGACATGATGTTCGAGGAGTACCGCGACCGCGTGGGCGAGCTGATCACCGGCATCGTCCAGCAGTCCGACTCGCGCTACACGCTCGTGCAGCTCCGCGAGCGCGTGGAGGCCCTGCTGCCGAAGTCCGAGCAGGTCGACGGCGAGCGCTACGACCACTCGCAGCGCATCAAGGCCGTCATCAAGGAGGTCTCGCCCTCGACGAAGGGTCCGTCGATCATCGTCTCGCGCCGCGACGCCGAGCTCATCAAGAAGCTCTTCGAGCTCGAGGTCCCGGAGATCGCCGACGGCCTCGTCGAGATCGCCAACGTCGCCCGCGAGCCGGGGTACCGCTCGAAGATCGCGGTCGTCTCGCACACCGACGGCGTCGACCCGGTCGGCGCGTGCGTCGGCCCGCGCGGCTCGCGCGTGCGCATGGTCGTCTCCGAGCTGCGCGGCGAGAAGATCGACATCATCCCCTACAACGACGAGCCGGCCCGCTTCGTCGCCAAGGCGCTGTCGCCCGCGCGCGTGCGCGAGGTCCTCGTCGACGACGACGGCCGCCAGGCGACCGTGATCGTCCCCGACGACCAGCTCTCGCTGGCGATCGGCCGCGAGGGCCAGAACGCGCGTCTCGCCGCCCGCCTCACCGGCTGGCGGATCGACATCAAGTCCGAGACCGAGTTCGCCACCGAGGAGCAGGACGAGAGCTACCAGCCCGAGGAGACCAGCGGCCGCTGCGCCGCGATCCTCGGCAACGGCCGCCGCTGCCCGAACGCCTCGCTGCCCGGCTCGCGCTACTGCGGCCTCGACGCCCACCAGGCGCTCGAGGGCACCGGCTCGGACTACGTCGCCGGCGCGCCGCCGGAGGAGCTCGCCGAGGACGTCCCGGGCGTCGAGGAGACGCTCGACGGCGGCATCCCCAGCGAGGACGGCGGCCCGCTCGAGCCGGCCCCCGAGGCGGCCGAGCCCGAGGCGCTCGCCGCCGACGAGCCGGAGCCGGCCGAGGAGCGCACCTCATAGGGGCGCGCGGCCACATACCGGCGCGCCGCTGCATCGGCTGCGGCCGCGTCGCCCCCAAGGCGGACCTCCGCCGTCTCGCCGTTCGCGACGACGCCGTCGTCGCCGATCCCACCGCCGTGCTGCCCGGGCGCGGCGCCTACGTCTGCGGAGCCGACTGCCTCGAGCAGGCGGTCCGCCGACGTGCGTTCGGACGTGCGTTCCGCCGTTCCGTGTCAGTCCCCGTAGACCTCGTAGAATCGAATCGCTGATGGCAGAAAAGCGCGTGCACGAAATCGCCAAGGAACGCGGCATGTCCGCCAGCGACGCGCTGCTCAAGCTGCGCGCCGCGGGCATCGACGTGACCGCCGCGGCCTCGGTCGTCGACGAGGCCGAGGCGCTGCGTGCGCTCGGCGCGAACGGCTCGGCGACCGCGGCCCCGCCGCGACCGGCAACCGGTCAGCGCGCGGCGCAGCCCGGCGCCCGCCCGGCCCAGCCCGGCCAGCGCCCGGCGCAGCCCGGCGCTCGCGCCGCGCAGCCCGGCCAGCGCCCCGCCGCCGCGCCCGGACAGCCGCAGCGCGCGCCGCGCCGGGTCTTCGAGCCCGACGGCCCGCCGCTGAAGGTCACCCCGCGTTCGCAGCGCGAGCCCGAGCGCCCGCGCCCCATCCTTCCCCCGCGGCCGCCGGCCTCGCGCCCGCCGCAGCAGCAGCCGGCCCGCGCCGCCGCGCGCCCGCAGGCCCGCCCGGCCGAGCCGGAGCGCGCGGCCGCCGAGGCCCAGCAGCAGCGTCCCGCCGCCGAGCAGGCCGCGCCGGCCCCCGCCGACCCAGACGGCGCAGCCGCAGGCCGCGCCCGCCCAGCCCGAGCAGCCGCAGGCCCGCCAGGCCGCCCCGGCCGAGCCCAAGCCGGCCGAGGCCCGCCCGGCCGCGCCGGCGCAGGAGTCGCAGCCGGCGCAGGCGGGCAAGGCCGAGGCCGCCCCGGCGAAGCCCGCCGCCGCGCCCCAGGCGCAGCCCAAGGCCGCGCCCGCCGCGCCGGCCCAGGCCGCGCCCGCGCAGCCGGCGCCGGCGCAGGCCGCTCCCGCGGCCCCGGCCGCCGCGACGCAGGCGCCGCCCGCCGAGCAGCAGCAGCAGCAGCCGGCCGCCGCCGGCGCGACCGCAGCCGCGGCCCCGGCCGCCGAGGCCAAGGCCAAGACCGGCACGCCGCAGAGAGGTCGCCGCGGGACCGGCCCGCCCGTCATCACGCCGACCGAGGGCACGCCCGCCCCCGGCACCGGCCCCAAGATCATCGCCGCGCCCGAGCCCGAGAAGCGCCCGACGCGCGACGAGACGCAGTCCAAGCCTTCGGCCCCCGGTGGCCGCCCCAACCGCGGCGGCATGCGCACCGAGCGCGGCCCCGGCGGCGGCACCCGCCGCGTCGTCATCGACTCGCAGGCCTCGCGCCGCGGGCCGCGGTGGCCCCGGCGGTCCGGGCGGCCCCGGCGGTCCGGGCGGCGGGCCCCAGCAGCGGCCGCGCCGCCGCGGGCGCCGTCGCCGCGACGTCCTCGCCGAGACGGCCGCGCCGCTGGACCAGCAGGCCGCGTCGCGCACGGACGTCGTCCGGATCAACTCCGGCTCGACCGTCAAGGACGTCGCCGAGTACCTCGGCGTCCCGGTCCCCGAGATCATCAAGCAGCTGATGCTGATGGGCGAGATGGTCACCTTGACCCAGACGCTGTCTGACGAGGCCATCGGCGTGCTCGCCGAGGCGCTCGAGAAGGAGGTCGAGGTCGTCCACGCCGACGAGGTCGTCGACGACGAGCCGGCGTTCGAGGACGCCGCCGAGGACCTCGTCGAGCGCCCGCCGGTCGTCACGATCATGGGCCACGTCGACCACGGCAAGACGTCGCTGCTCGACGCCATCCGCCAGACGAACGTCGTCAAGGGCGAGGCCGGCGGCATCACGCAGCACATCGGCGCCTACCAGGTCAGCCACGACGGGCGGACGATCACCTTCCTCGACACCCCGGGCCACGAGGCGTTCACCGCCATGCGTGCCCGCGGCGCGAAGGTCACCGACGTCGCGGTGATCGTGGTCGCCGCCGACGACGGCGTGAAGCCGCAGACCGACGAGGCGATCGACCACTCCAAGGCGGCCGAGGTGCCGATCCTCGTCGCGGTCAACAAGATCGACAAGGAGGGCGCCGACCCGACCCGCGTGCGCACCGAGCTCACGCAGCGCGGCCTGCAGCCGGCCGAGTGGGGCGGCGACACCGAGTTCGTCGACGTCTCCGCGCGCACGCACGAGAACCTCGAGGACCTCCTCGAGACGATCCTCGTCGTCACCGAGCTCGAGGACCTGAAGGCCAACCCGAACACCGACGCGTCCGGGGTCGTCATCGAGTCCAAGCTCGACCCGGGCCGCGGCCCCGTCGTCACGGTGCTCATCCAGCGCGGCACCCTGCGCGTCGGCGACGCGATCGTCGCCGGCTCGCACTGGGGCAAGGTCCGCGCGATGCAGGACTACCAGGGCGAGCGCCTCAAGGAGGCCGTCCCCGGCCAGCCGGTCGAGATCCTCGGCTTCGACGGCGTCCCCGACGCCGGCGACACGTTCCGCGTGGTCGAGAACGACCGCACCGCCCGCCAGCAGGCCAACGAGCGCGCCGTCCGGCTGCGCAACGAGGCCCAGGCCCGCCGCGCCGGGCGCAAGGTGTCCTTCGACGACATCTTCAAGGGCATCCAGGAGGGCGCCGTCCAGGAGCTCAACCTCGTGCTCAAGGCCGACGTCTCCGGCTCGCTGGAGGCCTTCGAGGACGAGATCGCGCGCCTGCCGCAGAGCGAGGTCCAGGTCAACGTCGTCCGCAGCGGCGTCGGCGGCATCAGCGAGTCCGACGTCATGCTCGCCGCCGCGTCCGACGCCGTCATCCTCGGCTTCAACGTCCGCCCGGTCGGCGACGCGCGAGCCGCGGCGGAGCGCGAGGGCGTGGAGATCCGCTCCTACTCGGTCATCTACAACGCGCTCGACGACCTGCGCGACGCCATGCAGGGCATGCTCGCGCCGGAGGAGGTCGAGGAGACCGTCGGCACGGCCGAGGTCCGCGCGACGTTCCGCGCCTCGCGCATCGGCACGATCGCCGGCTGCATGGTCACCGACGGGACGATCCGCCGCGGCGCGAAGGTGCGCGTCGTGCGCGACGGCACCGTCGTCTACGACACCACGATCGACTCGCTCAAGCGCTTCAACGAGGACGTGCGCGAGGTCGCGACCGGCTTCGAGTGCGGCATCGTGCTGGCCAACTTCCAGGACGTCAAGGAAGGCGACGTCCTCGAGACGTACGAGACGAGGAAGGTCGAGCGCGCGCTGTCGTAGCGCGCGCTCGGGCTTCGCTCCGCTCGAGTGGCTCCCGGCTCCGCGAGTCGCCGCCCGATAGGGTCGGCCGCGATGCCCCGCAGCCGGCCCGTCGACGACTTCACCCTCGAGTACGACCGCGCCGGCTCCGGTCCGCCCGTCGTGCTGCTCCACGGCTGGCCCGGCTCGCGCGCCGACCAGCGCGAGGTCGCCGCGCGCCTGCAGGACCACGCCGACGTCGTGGTCCCGGACCTGCGCGGCTTCGGCGGCTCGGACCGCCACGACCGCCCGCCGTCCGAGGCCTACTCGGCCGACGCGCAGGCCGACAGCGTCTGCGCGCTGCTCGAGGAGCTCGAGCTCGAGCGCCCGGTGCTGTCGGGCTACGACGTCGGCAGCCGCGTCGCGCAGACCGTCGCGCGGCGGATCGCCGACGACGTGCGGGCGCTCGTCGTCTCGCCGCCGCTGCCGGGCGTGGGGCGGCGGGTGCTCGAGCCCGACGCGCAGCGCGAGTTCTGGTACCAGCCGTTCCACCGCCTGCCCCTGGCCGAGGAGCTGATCGACGGGGACGAGCGCGCCGTGCGCACCTACCTCGAGCACTTCTGGCGCCACTGGGGCGGGCCCGGCCTCACGATCGACCCCGCGCGCTTCGACGCGCTCGTCGCCGACTACGCCCGTCCGGGCGCGTTCACCGCGAGCATCGCGTGGTACCGCTCGGGGGCGGGGACGGTCGCGCGCTCGCTCGCCGAGCGCCCGCCCGCGCCGCTCGATCGCCTCGCCGTGCCGACGACGGTGTTATGGCCCGAACACGACCCGCTGTTCCCGGTCGCGTGGTCCGACCGGCTCGACGAGTTCTTCGCCGACGTCGAGGTGCAGGTCCTGGCGGGCGTCGGGCACTTCGTCCCGATGCAGGCGCCGGACGCCGTCGCCGACGCGATCAGGCGCCGGCTCCTGCCCGCCTGAGCCGCCGCCGGCGCACGACGACGCCGACCGCCAGGCCGTAGGCGACGTGGTCGGCCCACTGGCGGCCCTGCGGCAGCGCGCGGATCGCGGGGAACGCGCGGCCGGCCACCTGGAGGTCGAACGCCGCGATGAGCAGCCCGCCGGCGACGGCCGCGGGCACGGTCGCCCGGCGCGGCAACGCGGCGCAGAGGACCGCCGCCCACCCGTAGGACAGCGCGAGGTGGACGGGGACCGCCGCGGCGACGAGCGGCAGCGTGCGCCGTTCGGCGGGCAGCAGCATCGCCCCGGCGGCGGTCGCGCCGTCGAGCAGGCGCTCGCGTCGGGCCAGTGTCACGACCGTGGAGGGGACGCCGCTGAGCAACGCGCCCGCCGTCCCGGCCGCGAGCACGTCCCCTGGCGCTACCGTCAGGGTGGTGACGGACGCGTATGTCGCTCTCTTGCTCATCCACATCCATTTTCCGGATTCCGGCAGCCTCAAGACCAAGCGGAAGGACCTGTCGTCCGTGAAGGCGCAGCTCCACGGTCGCCACGGGCTCACGGTCGCCGAGGTCGACGGACAGGACACCTGGCAGCGCTCGACCCTCGCCGCCGCGCTCACCGGCGGGTCGCTCGCGACGCTCGACGCGTCGGTCGACCGGATCGAACGATTTCTGTTGGACCGGTTTCCCGAGTGTGTGAGGATCGAGCGGAGCCTGACGTCGTTCGATGACGCGGGAGGGCTAGGATGAGCGGCGAGAGGATGCGTCGGGTCGACGTGGCGATGAGGCAGGTGCTCGGCGACGCCCTCGCGCAGGAACTGAAGGACCCTCGCGTCGGATTCGTGACCGTGACGGACGTCAAGACCAGCCCGGACCTGCGCCACGCACGCGTATACGTCAGCGTGCTGGGCGACGACGCCACGCAGGCGGCGAGCCTCGACGGCCTGCGCTCGGCGCACGGCTTCCTGCAGTCGCGCATCGCCGGCGAGCTGCACCTCAAGCGCACGCCGGAGCTGACCTTCGAGCTCGACCACACGGCCGAGCGCGCCGCCCGCCTCGAGCAGCTCATCCACCAAGAGGAAGAGCGCGCGTGAGCGCCGTCGAGAGCGGCCTGGGGACGCGCCAGCAGGTCCTCGACGAGATCCGCGCGGCCGACAAGTTCGTCCTCGTCACCCACGAGCACCCCGACGGCGACGCGCTCGGGTCGCTCGTCGCGATGCACCGCGTGCTCTGCGCCCTCGACAAGGACTCGGTCATGTTCATGGCCGCCGACGAGTTCCCGCTGCCGCACGAGTACCGCTTCTTCCGCTTCGACGGCCTCCAGAGCCACCCGCCGGAGGACCTCGACGAGCGCATGATCGTCTTCCTCGACTGCGGCAACATCGACCGCAACCCGATCGACGCGTTCAAGGGCGACGACGCCCACATCCTCAACATCGACCACCACCACGACAACACGCGCTTCGGCACGGTCAATCACGTGGTCGAGGACGCGTCGTGCACGGCCGAGATCGTGTGGGACCTCATGGACCCGCTGAACGTCTCGCCGTCGATCGAGATCGCCGAGGCGCTGTACGTCGGCCTCGTGACGGACACCGGCAAGTTCATGTACGAGAACACCGGCCCGCGCGCGCACGAGATGGCGGCGGAGCTGATCGCGGCCGGGATCGACGTGCACGGGATCTACCGGCGGCTGTACGAGGGCATGCCGTTCGCGAAGCTCGAGCTGCTCGGCCTGGCACTGGCGCGCCTCGAGATCGTCGACGACGGCGCGCTCACCTTCGCCTACCTCGACCGCGACGACTTCCGGACGGCCGGGGCCGAGGAGAGCCACTCCGAGGGCATCATCGACCACCTGCGCTCGGTCGACGGCACGAAGGTCGCCGGGCTCGCGCGCGAGCTGCTCGACGGCAACGGCGCGCGCAAGAAGGTGTCGCTGCGCTCCACGGACGGCGAGGTCGACGTCTCGGCGATCGCCCGCGCCGGGGGCGGGGGCGGCCACCGCCGCGCCGCCGGGTTCACGACCGAGCTGTCCCACGACGAGCTCGTCGCGTTCCTGCGCGAGCAGATCGCCACCCAGCTGTAGCGTCCCGCCTCGGTGGACGGACTCGTCCTCGTCGACAAGCCGGCGGGCAAGACCTCGCACGACCTGACGCTCGCCACGCGCCGGGGCCTCGGCGTGCGCAAGGCCGGCCACGCGGGCACGCTCGACCCGTTCGCGACCGGGCTGCTGCTCGTCCTGGTCGGGCGCGCCCGGCGCGTGCAGCGCTTCCTCATGGCCCTGCCGAAGACCTACGAGACGGTGGCGCGGCTCGGCGCGGTCTCGACGACGGGCGATCCCGAGGGCGAGATCACCGAGACCGGCGTGCTGCCGCCCGACCCGCTCGTGCTGCCGACCGGCGCGGTGCGCCAGCGCCCGCCGATCTACAGCGCCGTGCGCGTCCAGGGCCGGCGTGCCTACGAGCTGGCCCGGCGCGGCGAGGCCGTGGAGGTTCCGGAGCGCGAGGTCACGGTGTACCGCTTCGACCAGCGCTGGCGCGAGGGCGACCGCGCGGGGTTCGTCATCGACTGCTCGTCGGGGACGTACATCCGCAGCCTGATCGCCGACCTCGGCGACGCCTACTGCGAGGAGCTGCGGCGCACGCGGGTCGGCCCGTTCGACGTCTCCGACGCCGACGCGACGCGCGTCCTCCCGCTCGAGCAGGCGCTGGCGTTCCTGCCGCGCGTCGACCTCGACGCCGACGCGGGGTGGCGCGCGGCCCACGGCCAGACCGTCGCCGGCGAGTCGCCGGACGGCGCCGCGGGCGAGGTCCTGCTCGTCGATGCGGACGGCCCCGTGGCCATCGCCGAGCCACGCGAGGGCGCGGTGCTGAAGCCCATCGTAGGCTTCCGCGAGTGAAGGTCACGCGCCTGCCCGACGCAGATCCGCGGCCGCGGCGCGTGGCCGTGGGCACGTTCGACGGCGTCCACCGCGGCCACCGCGAGGTGATCGGCGGCGCGGACACCGTCATCACGTTCGACCCGCACCCGCTGTCGGTCCTCGCCCCGGCGCGCGCCCCGCTGCTGCTCACGACGCTCGAGCGCAAGGCCGAGCTCGTCGCCTCGCTCGGCGTCGACGAGCTCGTCGTCGTCCCGTTCGACCAGGCGTTCGCCGCGCTGACCGCGGAGGAGTTCGTCGACGTCGTGCTCGTCCAGCGCATGGCGGCCACGCACGTGAGCGTGGGGGAGAACTTCCGCTTCGGCCGCGGGGCGGAGGGCGACGCCGCGCGCCTGGCCGCCGACGGGCGCTTCGAGACGCGGGTGGCGCCGCTGCTCGAGGTCGACGCCGAGGTCGTCTCCTCGAGCCACATCCGCGGCCTCGTGCTCGGGGGCGCCGTCGGGTACGCCGGCGAGCTGCTCGGCGCCCCGTTTTCCTTGACTCGCGAGGTCGTCCACGGCGACAAGCGCGGCCGCGAGCTCGGCTTCCCGACCGCGAACCTCCTGCCCGCCGACGGCTACGTGACCCCGGGCCACGGCGTGTACGCGTGCCGCGCCACGGTCGCCTCGGGCGGCGACGTACGCGGCGGCCACGAACATCGGTGTGCGGCCGATGTTCGAGACCGGCCGGGGCGAGCTGATCGAGGCGTACCTGCTCGACTTCTCGGACGACATCTACGACCAGCCGCTGCGCCTGGAGTTCCTCAAGCGGCTGCGCGGCGAGAAGCGTTTCGAGTCGATCGACGCGCTCGTCGAGCAGATGGGCCGGGACGTCGACGAGGCCCGGGCGATCGCGGGTTGACCCTGCTACCCTGCGCTGCCGCATGAGCCTGACCCAGGAACGCAAGGCCGAGATCGTCTCCCAGTTCGGGGAGAACGCCGAGGACACCGGGAACACCCGCGTGCAGATCGCGCTGCTCAGCCAGCGCATCAGCGACCTCACGGCCCACCTTCGCGAGCACAGCAAGGACCACCACTCGCGTCGCGGGCTGCTCATGCTCGTCGGCCAGCGTCGCCGGCTGCTCAACTACATGCAGCGCAACGACCTCGAGGGCTACCGCTCGCTCATTCGCGAGCTCGGCCTTCGTCGGTGACCGCCGCTCCCGAGGACATCATCGCGCCGGGCACGCCGGCGCCGGAGTTCTCCCTGGCGCGTCCCGACCGGTCGACGTTCACGCGCGCGGACCTGCTCGGCAAGACGACCGTCCTCGTCTTCTATCCCTTCGCCTTCAGCCCGGTCTGCACGGACCAGCTGCAGGTCTACGACGAGGTCCGCGAGGAGTTCGCCGCCCAGGGCGCGACGCTCTACGGCGTCTCGTGCGACCACGCCTACTCGCAGAGCGCGTTCCGCGAACGCCTCGGGGTCGAGATCGAGCAGCTCTCGGACTGGGAGCCGAAGGGCGAGGTCTCGCGGGCGTTCGGCGCATGGTTCGCCCCGGCGGGCTCGTCGGCCCGCGCGCTCGTGATCGTCGGGCCGGACGGGGTCGTGCAGTGGTCGCATCGCGCCGAGTCGCTCGGTGACCTGCCGGGCGCGAACCTGATCTTCGACGCCCTCGCGGCCCGGACGGCGTAGTCCTCGGGCCGCGGTGGGTGGCGCGGGGCTTTGCGTTTCCGCGCACGCTTGCGAACGGCTGCGGCGAGGGAGGGTGAGCCGGCGCTCTGGCGCTCCTCCCCTGCGCGGGGGGACTGATGCGCCTTCTGTGCGCCTGACAGACATTTCGCGCATCAGTACCCATCCCGGTGGGACGCCGCCGACGCCCGACCCAGCCTCCCTCGCTGCCGACCGCCAGCGCCGCGACCCGCCGGCGGCGCCCCGAGCGGCGCGCCACAACGCCCGCGAAGAAGCCGGCGCGAAACGCCCCGCGAGACCTACCGCCCAGCCACCAGACCCGCCACCAGCTCCGGCACCCGCTCGCGACGAAAGTCGAAGATCGCCTCGACGTCGCGCTTCACGAGCGCGCGCCGCGCCACCTCGCCGAGCACGCCGAACCCGACCGCGTAGCGGACCGTGTCGCGCATGAGCGTCGCGCGCCCGCCGTCCACGGCGATCAGGTCGTGCGTGTGGTGCCACAGCCGGTAGGGGCCGCGGACCTGGACGTCGACGAAGCGGTGCGGCGGATCCCAGTCCTGGATCAGCGTGTCCCACCGGACCGGGACGCCGTGGATGCGCAGCGCGTACTGCAGGAACGTCCCGGGGCCCATGCTGATCGGGTCCGGGGTCAGCAGCCGGAACTGCAGCAGCGGCGGCGTGATCGCCTCGAGGTTGCGCGCGTCGGCGAAGAACGGGAACACGGCCTCGGGCGGGGCCTCGAGGCGCTGCTCCCGGCGTAGGACGTGGATGCCCGAGCGAGTCATCGTCATCCGACGCTACGTCCGTACGCTTCACGAGGATGACCGACCTGCGCAGCGCCGACGTCCCGGGCCCGCGCGCGGACGACCACGTCCGCGGCCCCGACGACGCGCCCATGGTCCTGTTCTACGGCGACTTCGCCTGCCCGAAGTGCGCCACGGCCTACGCGAAGCTCAAGCCCGCGCCGGTCCGCCTGACGTTCCGCCACTTCGCGCTGAAGGCCAAGCACCCGCGGGCGGTCGCGCTCGCGCTGGCGTCGGAGGCGGCGGCCAGGCAGGGCCGGTTCTGGGACCTCGCCGAGGCGCTCTACGCCGACCAGAGCCGGCTCGAGGACCCGCACCTGTGGGCGCTGTGCGAGCGGCTCGGGCTCGACCTCGACCGCTTCGAGGCCGACCGCCGCGGCGAGGAGGCCGCCGAGCGCGTCCGGCGCGACGTCCACGACGCGCTGCGCGCCGGCGCGACGGCGACGCCCACGGTCTGGATCGGACCGGGCGATCCGGACCTGCTCGGTACCATGGTCAGGTTCGGAATACGAGAAGCAAGACGAATCGGCCCGCCGACCGACGGGTGGGCCCGGAAAGGCAGCACATATGAGCAGTGACGCCGTGACCACGGTCTCGGTCGAGATCGCCGGCAGCGAGATCTCGTTCGAGACGGGCAAGATGGCCCGGCAGGCGTCCGGAGCGGTCGTCGTCCGCCAGGGCGACACGATGGTCCTCAGCACCGCGACCATCGGCAACCTCCGCGACGTCGACTTCCTCCCGCTGACGGTGGATGTCGAGGAGCGCATGTACGCCGCGGGCAAGATCCCCGGCTCCTTCTTCAAGCGCGAGGGTCGTGCCGGTGAGAAGGGCACCCTGACCGCGCGCATGATCGACCGCCCGATCCGCCCGCTCTTCCCGAAGGGCTGGCACTTCGAGACGCAGCTGGTGAACATGCCGCTGAGCGTCGACCACGAGCACCCCTACGACGTGCTCGCGATGAACGGCGCCTCCGCGGCGCTGATGCTCTCGCCGGTCCCGCTCGCCGCGCCCGTCGGCGCCGTGCGCATCGGCAAGATCGACGGCAACTTCGTCGTCAACCCGAGCGAGGCCGACCTCGTCGACAACACCGACCTCGACCTGGTCGTCGCCGGCACCGACGAGGCCATCCTCATGGTCGAGGCGGGCGCCAACGAGGTGTCCGAGGCCGAGATGCTCGACGCGCTCGACATCGCCCACTCGGAGATCAAGAAGCTCTGCGCCCTGCAGCGCGAGCTGGCCGAGAAGGCCGGCAAGGAGAAGCTCGCGATCGAGGCGCCGCAGGTCGACGAGGACCTCGTCCGCCAGATCGCCGAGAGCCACGGCCTCTCGCTCGACGAGGCCACCTCGGTCGAGGACAAGCTCGCCCGCCAGGCCGCGACGAAGGCTCGTCGAGGAGGCCGTGCTCGAGCAGTACAGCGGCGACCCCGAGGCCGACACGTACGCCGAGTTCCGCCAGCGCGCGCAGCTCGCGTTCGACCGCCTCGAGAAGACGATCATCCGCGAGCGCATCGCCAAGCAGAAGCGCCGTCCCGACGGCCGCGGCGAGCGCGAGATCCGGCCGATCTCGATCGAGGTCGGCGTCGCGCCGCGCACGCACGGCTCGGCCCTCTTCACCCGCGGCCAGACGCAGGCGCTGTCCGTCGCCGCGCTCGGCACGCTGAAGGAGGAGATGCGCCTCGACACCCTCGGGCTCGAGACGCAGAAGTTCTACTGGCACCACTACAACTTCCCGCCGTTCTCGGTGGGCGAGGCCGGCTTCATGCGCGGCCCGAAGCGCCGTGACATCGGCCACGGCGCGCTGGCCGAGCGTGCGCTCGTGCCGGTGGTCCCGAGCACCGAGGAGTTCCCGTACACGATCCGCGTCGTGTCGGACATCCTCGAGTCCAACGGCTCGTCCTCGATGGCCTCGGTGTGCGGCTCCTCGCTGGCGCTGATGGACGCGGGCGTGCCGATCAAGCAAGCCGGTCGCGGGCATCGCGATGGGCCTCATCAAGGAGGGCGACGACTACACCGTCCTCACCGACATCGCGGGCGTGGAGGACCACCTCGGCGACATGGACTTCAAGGTCGCCGGCACCGAGGACGGGATCACCGCCCTCCAGATGGACATCAAGATCACGGGCGTGACCTTCGACATCCTGCGCGACGCGCTCGCGCAGGCCAAGGATGCCCGCCTGTCGATCCTCGAGAAGATGCACGAGGCGATCGCCGCGCCGCGCACGGAGCTCTCGCCCCACGCGCCGCGGATCCTCACCGTCAAGATCGACCCGGACAAGATCGGCCTGCTCATCGGCAAGGGTGGCGAGACCATCCGCGCCCTGCAGGACGAGTACGAGTCCCAGATCGACGTCAACGACGAGGGCCAGGTGCTCGTCTACTCGCGCAGCGGTGAGCTGGGCGACGCGCTCGCCGAGCGCATCCGCAGCATGACCAAGGAGGTCGAGGTCGGCGACGAGTACACCGGCAAGGTCGTCAAGACGACCACGTTCGGCGCGTTCGTCGAGCTCGCCAAGGGCACCGACGGCCTGCTGCACATCTCGAACATCGCCCCGGGCGAGCGCCCGGCGACGGTCGAAGAGGTGCTCAACAAGGGCGACGAGGTGTCCGTCCGCGTGGTCGAGGTCGACCGCGAGCGCGGCCGCATCGGCCTGCGCCTCGCCGACGACCCGGACATCGCCGGCAAGACCAAGGAGGAGCTCTCCTCGGTCGGCACGGGCGGCGGCAACGGCGGCGGCCCGCGCCGCGACCGCGACCGTGGCCCGCGTGGCGGCGGTGACCGCGGCCCGCGCGGCGACCGCGACCGCGCCCCGCGCGGCGACCGCGAGCCGCGCGGCTCGGGCCGCCCGCGGCACCGCAGCGGCTCCGACCGCGACCCCGACCGCGGCTAGCGCCGCGTTCGCGCATTGCTCGAAGAGCATCGCCTGACGGAGCTCGAGTCGGGCGTCCGGATCGTCACGGAGCACATGGACTCCGTGCGATCCGTGGCGCTCGGCTTCTGGATCGGCACGGGCTCGTCCGCCGAGGACGTGCCCGAGGCCGGCCTGTCGCACCTCATCGAGCACATGCTGTTCCGCGGCACCGAGCGCTACGGCTCCCTGCAGATCGACCAGCTGTTCGACGCCATGGGCGCCGAGCTGAACGCGGGCACGGGCAAGGAGACGACGTCGGTCTACGCGCGGGTGCTCGACGTGCACCTCGCCGAGGCGTTCGACGTGATGGCCGACATGGTGTGGCGCCCGCGCTTCGATGCCGACGAGCTCGCCCAGGAGCGCGAGATCGTCCTCGAGGAGATCGCCATGTACGAGGACGACCCCCAGGACAAGGTGTTCGACGTCCTGGGCGAGGCCGTCTTCGGCGATCACCCGCTCGGGCGGGCGATCATCGGGCGGGCCGAGGTCGTCGGCGGCGCGGTCCCGCCCGCGCTGCGGGCGTTCCACGAGGCGCGCTACGTCCCCCGCAACGTCGTGATCGCGGCGGCCGGCTCGGTCGACCACGACGCGCTCGTCGAGCTCGTCCGGGCCTCCGGGGTCGAGCGCCCCGGCGCGAGCACTCCGGCGCTGCCGGAGGCGCCCTCGGCCGACCCGCCGCGGATGCGCTTCGTCGCCAAGGAGACCGAGCAGTACCACGTCTGCCTCGGCGCGCCCGGGATCCCGCGGGACGACGAGCGCCGCTTCGCGCTGCGCGTCCTCGACAACATCCTCGGCGGCACCTCGTCGTCGCGGCTGTTCCAGGAGGTCCGCGAGAAGCGGGGCCTGGCGTACAACGTCTACTCCTTCCAGTCCATGTACGCCGGGACCGGCCAGGTCGGGCTCTACCTCGGCACGCGGCCGGACAACGTCGTGCGCGCGATGGGCGTGGTGGCCGACGAGCTCGTGCGCCTGCGCGAGGACCCGGCCAGCGCCGACGAGCTCCAGCGCTCCAAGGAGAATGTCAAGGGGCGGATCGTCCTGTCGCTCGAGTCGACGACGGCCCGGATGAACCGCCTGGGCGCGTCGGTGCTGGCCGACATGCCGCTGCTGAGCGTCGACGACGTCATCGAGCGCATCGACGCCGTGACGCTCGACGACATCGCCGTGCTCGCCCACGACCTGTTCGCGCCCGAGCGCATGAGCGCCGCGGGCATCGGCGCCGACGCGTCGGCGTTCCGCCGCGCGCTCGAGCCGATCTCGCCCGCCCTGGTGAACGGGGTCGGCGTCGGGTGAGCGGGGCCGGGGCGTGAGCGACGGGCCGATCCGCGTCGGCGTCGCCGGCGCCGCGGGCCGGATGGGCCAGTCGGTGTGCGCGGCGGTCGAGGCGGCCGACGACCTCGTCCTGGCCGCGCGCGCGGATCCGGCGCTCGGGGTCGAGCTCGCCGACATCCTCGGTGACGTCGACGTCGTCGTGGACTTCACCGTGCCGGAGACCGCCCTCGAGAACGCGCGGGCCTGCGTCCGCGCCGGGGTCCACGTCGTCGTCGGCACGACCGGCTGGGACCCGGGGCAGCTCGCGGGGGAGACCGGCGGCGGGAACGTCTTCGTCGCTCCGAACTTCGCGATCGGCGCCGTCCTCATGATGCAGTTCGCCGCGCAGGCGTCGAAGCACATGGCGAAGGCCGAGATCATCGAGCTCCATCACGACCGCAAGGTCGACGCCCCGAGCGGCACCGCGGCGCGCACGGCGGACCTCATGGACGGCGACGTGCCGATCCACTCCGTCCGCCTGCCCGGGCTCGTCGCCCACCAGGAGGTCATCCTCGGCGACGTCGGTCAGACGCTGACGATCCGCCACGACTCGATGGACCGGACGTCGTTCATGCCCGGCGTGCTGCTGGCCGTCCGCCGGGTCGCGGACCTCGACACGTCGCCGGTGATCGGGCTCGAGCACCTGCTGTGATCCGGCCGGCGACCGAGGCCGACGCCCCGTCGCTCGCGCAGGTCCAGGTCCGCGGCTGGTGGCGCACCTACGCGGACTTCATCCCGCCGGACAAGATGCCCGAGCACGACGCCTGCCTCGGGCGCTGGCGGGAGGCGATTCCCGGCGGCGGCGTGCGGGTGTTCGACCAGGACGGCACCGTCGCGGGCTACGCGTACGTCCGGGGCGACGAGCTCGCGTCGCTGTACGTCGACCCGCCCGCCCAGGGCGCGGGCGTCGGGACGCTGCTGCTCGCCGACGCGGTGGAGCGCCTCCGCGCCGACGGCCACGCACGCGCCTGGCTCGTCGTCTACGCCGACAACGAGCGCGGCCGCGGGTTCTACGAGCGTCACGGCTGGCAGCGCGTCGGCGACCTCCTCGGCGTCGGCGTCTGGCGGGCGCCCGGCCTGCGCTACGAGCGCGCGCTGTGAGCGTCCTCGTCGCCGTCACCGATCACGCGGTGGAGCGCTTCCGCCAGCGGGTCGGCGGCCGGACGGGCGAGGTCGACGCGCGCCCCGAGATCGCCACGCGCGTGGCCCGCGCATGGGACGCCGGGCGCGTGAGCGAGGAGGCGCCGGACGGCCGGACGCCGCTCGCCCGGGGCACGATCTACGTCCGCGACCTCGTCGACCGCTCGCTCGTCTTCGTGTGCCGTCACGACCGCGCCGCGCGCGAGGTCGTCGTGGTGACGCTGTGGGAGCACGAGGGCGGCCCGGCGCCGCCGCGGGTGCCCCGGCGGTTCACCGACGCACTGCGCGATCGCCCGCCGCGGTCGGGCGGCTGACGTCTGGGTGCTGACGCTCCCGCGGGCAGTTGCCCGCCGTCGCGGGCAGCGCTACGTTGCGATGAAGCGCACGCACCAGAACGACAGGAGGCAGGGTATGCCCTTCAGGACGCACGTTCTCGTCGTGGCGAGCCAGACGGTCGACTCGCCTGACCTGATGACCGCGCTCCAGGCGCGCTCCGGGCAGGGGCCGATCCACGTCACGATCCTGTCCCCGGTGCTGTATTCCGAGCGCGAGGCCGCGCGGGCGCGTCTGGACGCGGCGTGCGCCGCGCTGCGCGAGCAGGACATCGAGTGCGAGGGCGTCCTCGGGGACGCCGACCCGGTGGTCGCCGTGCAAGAGCTCTGGAACCCGGGCCGCTTCGACGAGATCGTCGTCTCGACGTTCGCCACCGGCGCGTCGCGGTGGATGCAGGTCGACCTGCCGCACCGCGTCGCGAAGCTGACGGACTGCACCGTGCGCCACGTCGAGAGCCGGCCGGTGGCGGCGCCGGCGCCGACGGTCGCGCCGCCCGAGCCGCCCGGGCTGCTCGAGTCGGCGATGGGCCTGCTGCGCACGGGCACGCGCGGCACGAGCTGAGCCGGGCACCCGGCTCAGAGGAACGTCTCGCGCGAGCGGACCATCGCCGCCGCGCGGGTGAGCGCCGCCGCCACCGCGTCGCCGTCGGGCACGCGGAGCGTGACGACCTCCGCCGCGACGTCGAGGTCCCAGGCGAGGCGGTCGAGCGGGAACTCGCGCGCCTCGAGGACCTTCGCCAGCCACGCGACCTGCTCCTCGATCGAGGCGTAGGCGCGCGTGTCGAGGACGGCCCAGTTGACGAGGTACTGGTTGTCGTGCCGGCACCACTGCTCGCCGGCCGCGCCGTAGCGCTCGTCCTCGTCGGGGTACTCGGCGCGGTAGCGCGCGCAGATCTCGGTCGCGAGCGCCTCGAGGTCGACCTCGGTGCCGTCGGCCAGCTCGGCGCGGCGGGGCGGCGGGCGGCCCGACGGCGGTGCGGGCCGGGGCCGGGCGCTCACTCGGCGACGACCTCGTAGGTGTGCAGGTGCTCGAGGCGCTCGAGCTTGATGGCCGCGTCCAGGCCGGGGTCGATGCGCCCGTGGGAGACCTCGTGCTCGCGGCTTCGCATGTAGGCGGTGAAGTGCGCGCGCGTGTCCCAGCGCGACACCATCACGAGCTCGCCGGGGTCGCGGTCGGACTGCCAGACCTGCAGGTCGACGAAGCCCTCGAACGCGTCGACGAGGCCGGCCCGGTCGCGGAAGGCCGACACGAGCTCGGGCGCGCGGTCGGGGTCGATCCGCAGGCGTGAGAGCGACACGTACATGGGCCCGCAGGCTACTCCCCGCGCCGGCGGCCGCGCCGGCGTCAGGGGGATCGGCTCGCGCGCGCGGTCGCGCTCGCGCTGCGCGAGCACGCGGCGCAGGATCTTCCCGGACGGCGACTTGGGGATCTCCGCGAGGACCTCGACGGCGCGCACGCGCTTGTGCGGGGCGACCCGCTCGCGCACCCACGCCTCGACCTCGTCGGGCGAGAGGCCGGCCTCGGCGACGACGAACGCCTTGGGGACCTCGCCGGCCTCCTCGTCCGGGATGCCGATCACCGCCGCGTCGGTGATCCGGGGATGTGAGACGAGCAGCGCCTCGAGCTCCGCCGGCGCGACCTGGAAGCCCTTGTACTTGATGAGCTCCTTGACCCGGTCCACGATCGTGAACCAGCCGTCGCCGTCGACGGTCGCCACGTCGCCGGTCCGCAGCCAGCCGTCGACGAGCGTCGCCGCGGTCGCGTCGGGGTTGCGCAGGTAGCCCTGCATGACCTGCGGCCCGCGGATCCACAGCTCGCCGCGCTCGCCCTCGGGGACGTCCTCGTCGGTCAGCGGATCGACGAGCCGGCACTCCGTCCCGGCCGCCAGCCGGCCGATCGAGCCCATGCGCGCGCCCGCGTCCTCGTCGGCCGTGATGTGGGTCACCGGGCTGCACTCGGTCATGCCGTAGCCCTGGGCGACGGGCGCTCCGACGCGCTCGGCGCAGGCCCGCGCGAGGTCGTCGCCGAGCGGCGCGGCGCCGGAGAAGACGACCTCGAGCGCCGAGAGGTCGTGCCGGTCGACCGCCGGGTGCTTGGCCAGCGCGAGCACGACCGGGGGCACGACGTACGCCCGCGTGATGCGCCGTTCCTCGAGCAGCGCCAGGCACGGCTCGAGCTCGAAGCGGGGCATCGTCACGATCGTCGCGCCCTGGCGCAGCCCGAGGTCGAGGATCACCGTCATCCCGTAGATGTGGAAGAACGGCAGGAACCCGAGCGTCGTGTCGTCGGCGTCGACCCGGTGCGCGGCGAGCGTCTGCAGGATGTTCGCCACGAGGTTGCGGTGCGTGAGCACGACGCCCTTCGGGACGCCGCTCGTCCCGCTCGAGTACGGCAGCGCGGCGGTGTCGCCGGCCGCGGCGCCGCCCAGGCCGGCGGGCGAGGCGGCGAGCAGCTCCGCGAGCGGAGTGGCGCCCGGCGCGGCGCCGAGGACGACGACCTCGTCCACGCCGGCGGCCTCGGCCGCGGGCATCACCCGGTCGAGGAAGGGCGGGACGGTGAAGACGATGCGCGCGCGACTGTCGCGGAGCTGGGCGAGGATCTCGTCGGCGGTGTAGAGCGAGTTGAGCGTCGTGACGGCCGCGCCGGCGGCGAGCGCGCCGTGGAAGACGATCGCCCACTCGGGCACGTTCGGGCAGCAGATCGCGACGACGTCGCCGCGGCCGATCCCACGGCCGGCCAGGCCGCCGGCGAGACGGGCGACACCGTCCGCGAGCTCGCCGTAGGTCAGGACGCGCCCGGTCGGGCCGTCCACGAGCGCCGGACGGTCGGCCCGCGCGCTCGCGTGCTCGAGGACGAACGCGGGCAGCGAGACGTCCGGGACCTCGACGTCCGCCAGGGGACTGCGGTGGATCATCATCCTCTCCTCTCTCGGCGCCGCCCCGCAGCGATCGCCGAGGATCCTCTCAGCATTCGCGCGGCCGGTGGAGGAGAACGGGCGGGCGAGCGCCTCAGGCCGGGCGGCCCGCGCCGACGAGCGCCGCGAGGCGGGTGTAGCGGCGCGCGGCGTCCGTGCGCCGCAGGCCCATGGACAGCGCGCGGCGGTCGCCGACGATCACCGCGAGCTCCTGGGCGCGGGTGAGGCCGGTGTAGATCAGGTTGCGGGTGAGCATCACCGCGTGCGCGGCCGAGAGCACCATGACGACCGCGCGGTTCTGCGAGCCCTGCGCGCGGTGGATCGACAGGCAGTAGCCGAGCTCGAGGGTGTGGCCGGCGTTGTAGGGGATCCGCAGCACGCGGCCGTCGTCGCACTGGAGCGTCACCTGCTCGCGCTCGTCGTCGCCCGAGAGGACGACGCCGGTCTCGCCGTTCATGAGCTGGTGCTCGTGGTCGTTGCGCCGCTGGACGAAGCGGTCGCCGACGCGGAAGGGCAGCCCGGGGACCGGCGGCCCGTCGGCGTTGAGCCGCCGGCGCAGCTCGGTGTTGAGGGCCGCGATGCCGAGCGGGCCCTTGTGCATGGGGGAGAGGACGAGGATCTCGCGGGTGGGGTCGAGGCCGTAGGCGGCCGGCAGGCGGCGGACGGCGATGTCGCAGACCTCCTCGAACGCGGCCGCCGCGGACGGGCGCTCGAGGAAGAAGAAGTCGCGGATGTCGTCGGGGCCGGTCGTCTGCAGCGGCGGCGGCTCGCCCGCGTTGATCGCGTGCGCGGCGCGGACGATCAGCGACCGCGCCGCCTGGCGGAAGATCTCGGTCAGGCGGACGGTGGGCACGACGCCCGACTCGATCAGGTCCTCGAGCACGCGCCCGGGGCCGACGGGCGCGAGCTGGTCCACGTCGCCCACGAGCAGCACGTGCGTGCGCGGCCCGACCGCGCCGAGGAGCGCGTCGGCGAGACGGACCGACAGCATCGAGGCCTCGTCGACGATCAGCATGTCGAGGCCCGGGATCGGGTCCTCCGGGCCGCGCGAGAAGCCCTCGCCCGGGATGTACTCGAGCAGCCGGTGGACGGTGCTCGCCTCGGCGCCGGTCAGCTCGCCGAGCCGCCGCGCGGCCTTGCCGGTCGGCGCGCACAGGCGCACGCTGCGCTTCTGCGCGCGCAGCAGATCGACGAGCGCGCGCATGGTCTGCGTCTTGCCCGTGCCCGGCAGGCCGGTGAGGATCGAGAGGCGGTGGCCGACGGCGTTCGTCACCGCCTGCCACTGGGTGTCGGTCGGCACGAAGGCGCCGTCGGTCGGCCGCTCGAACGTGTCGCCCTTGCGGCGGCGCAGCGCCGGCGGCGACTCGACGAGCTCGCGCACGCTGCGCGCCAGCCGCCGCTCGATCGCGTGCATGACGGGGTCGAAGATGCGGCCGTCCTCGTCCACGAGCTTCCCGGCGGCGGTGAGGTCGTCGAGGCGGTCCTCGGGATCGACGCCGAGCAGCCGCCGGGCGCGCTCGAGCAGCTCGGCGCGGGGGAGGTGGCAGTGGCCGTCGCCCTCGGCCTGGTGCAGCGCGTGGACGAGGCCGGCGTCGATCCGCGAGGGCGCGTCGGGCGGCGTGCCGAGCGCCCGCGCGAGCGCGTCCGCCGTCGCGAACCCGATGCCCTCGACCTCGGTGGTCGCGTACGGGTCGGTCTGCAGCATCTCGATGCATCCCGGGCCGAGCGCGCGGTAGATGCGCGCCGCGGCCGACGCCGGGACGCCGTGCCCTTCGAGGAACAGCCGCACGGCGCGCAGCGCGCCCTGCTCCTCCCAGGAGCGCACCGCGCCGGCGATCCGCCGCTCGCCGATGCCGGGGACCTCGCGCAGCGCGCGGCCCGGGTCGCGGTCGATCGCCCCGAGCACCTCCTCGGGGCCGTGGCGGTCGACGAGCCACGCGGCCCCGCGGATCCCGACGTGCTTGATCGAGTTCAGGTAGGCGAGGACGGCCGCCTCGCCCTCGGGCTCGCGGACCCGCACGCGCTCGACGGCGAACTGCGCCCCGTGGCGCGGATGGCGGCGCCAGTCGCCCGCCACGTCGACCGATTCGCCCGCGTGGACGTGGGCCAGGGCGCCGGTGAGCACGACCTCCTCGCCCACGTCGCTGATCCCCGCCAGCACGGCGAAGTCGCCCTCGTCGGGGGCGTAGCGCACCGCCGTCACCTCGACCGTCAGCTCCTGCACGACCGCGCACGGTACCCGGCGGACCGGGCTGATACGGTCCCCCGCATGGCTGACCCGGGGGCCATCCTGACGGCGATCGTGACGCCCTTCGACGACGATCTGCGCGTCGACGAGGACGCGTTCGTCGACCTGCTGCGCCACCTCTGCACGCACGGCTCCGACGGCGTGGTCGTGTGCGGCACGACCGGCGAGGCGCCGACGCTGGGCGACGACGAGCACCTGCGTCTCATCGAGCTCGCGGTCGCGGAGAAGCCCGACGGCGCGACGGTCGTGGCCGGGACCGGCTCGAACGACACGCACCATGCCTGCGTGATGACCGCGCGCGCGACCGAGCTCGGGGCCGACGCGATCCTCTCGGTCACCCCGTACTACAACAAGCCCAACCGCCGCGGCCTGCGGCGCCACTTCGAGGAGGTTGCCCGCGCCACCGACCGGCCGGTGATCCTCTACAACATCCCGGCCCGCACGGCCCTCGACATGCCCAACGACGTCCTCGCCGAGCTCGCCCAGATCGAGCGCGTCGACTACGTCAAGCAGGCCAACAACGCGAACCTCGCGCCCGTCGACGGCCTCGGCATCTACGCCGGCAACGACGACATCCTCGCCGCCACGCTCGACATCGGCGGCGTCGGCGGGATCTGCGTCGCCAGCCACGTCGTCGGCGAGGAGATGCGCCGGATGGTCGACGAGCCCGACGAGCGCGCCGCGATCGACGCGGCCCTGCGCCCGGTCTTCGAGGCGCTGTCGGTGACGACGAACCCGATCGGGGTCAAGGCCGCGCTGAACATGCTCGGCCACCGCGTCGGCGGCCTGCGCCTGCCGCTCGTCGAGGCCGACGAGGCCGAGCAGGCGACGATCCGGGGCGCGCTCGAGCGCCACGGCCTCTTGAAGACCGCGCACACCTAAGTGAGCTCGACCCTGCGCGTCCTCCCGCTGGGCGGGCTGGGCGAGATCGGCAAGAACATGATGGTCGTCGAGTACGAGGGCGCGATCGTGGTCGTGGACGTCGGCCTGCGGTTCCCGACCGCGGAGATGGTCGGCATCGACCTCGTCCTGCCGGACTTCTCCTACCTGCGCTCGCGCGTCGACGACATCGAGGGCATCGTCGTCACCCACGGCCACGAGGACCACCTCGGCGCCCTGCCGTGGGTCCTGCGCGAGCTGAGCCCCGACATCCCGGTCTTCGGCGGCCCGCTGACGACCGCGATGGCGCGCTCGAAGCTCGACGAGCACCGCCTCCGTGAGGTCGAGGTCAACGACGTCAAGGACGGCGAGAGGCTCGAGCTGGGGCCGTTCGACGTCGAGCTCGTCCACATGACGCACTCGATCCCGGACGCGTCGGCGGTGGCGATCACCTGCGACCTCGGGACGACGCTCGTCACCGGCGACTACAAGTTCGACCAGACGCCGGTGGACGGGATCCCGGCCGACGTCGGCCGCCTCGCCCAGCTCGGCGCCGAGGGCCTGCTGCTGCTGTGCGGCGACTCGACGAACGCCGACCGCCCGGGATTCTCGCCGAGCGAGAGGATCGTCGGGCCGCGCCTGGGGGAGCTCTTCATGCGCTGTCCGGGGCGGATCGTCGTGACCTGCTTCGCCTCGAACATCCACCGCGTCCAGCAGGTCGTCCACGCCGCCGCCGCCCTCGACCGCAAGGTCTCGCTCATCGGCCGCTCGATGCGCAAGAACGTGAACATCGGCCGCTCGCTGGGGCACATCGAGGTGCCGGACGGGATCCTGGTCCCGCCGCGCGAGCTCGACGACTGGGCCGACGAGCGGCTCGTGATCATCTCGACCGGGTCCCAGGGCGAGCCGCTGAGCGCCCTGCGCCGCATGGCCCACCGCGACCACCCGCAGGTCGAGCTCCACGAGGGCGACACGGTCGTGTTCTCGGCCACGCCGATCCCCGGCAACGAGCGCGCCGTGAACGAGACGATCGACCGCCTCTACCACATCGGCTGCGACGTGATCACGACCCGCGACGCACCGATCCACGCGTCCGGTCACGGCTACGAGGAGGAGCTGAAGCTCATGCTCAACCTCGTGCGCCCGCGCTACGTCATGCCGGCCCACGGCGACCACAAGCGCATCCACCTCCACGGCCAGCTGGCCGAGGCCGTCGGCGTCCGCGGCGACCGGATCTTCAAGCTCGAGAACGGCCTGCCGCTCGAGATCGACGAGCGCGGCGCGCGGATCGGCGAGGCCGAGCGCTCCGGGATGATCTTCGTCGACGGCGTCGACATCGGCGATCCGACGGACGTCGCCCTGCGCGACCGGCGCATGCTGTCGGCCGACGGCATCTTCATCGTCGTCGCGACGATCTCCGAGCAGGACGGCTCGTCCGTCGCCGAGCCCGAGATCATCTTCCGCGGCGTCCCGTTCCCCAACGAGGCCGAGCGCCTGCTGGGGGACATCCGCGACACGGTCGAGGCCTCGCTCGCCCGCGCGGCCCAGGAGGAGATCCGCGAGACCGACCTCCTGCAGAAGATCCTCCACGACGATCTCGCCGAGTTCGTCTACGACCGCCTGCGCCGGCGGCCGATGGTCCTGCCGGTCGTCGTCGAGGTCTGAGCGAGGGGCGCGCCCCGCCGGCGCGAGGGTCTAGGGTTCCGGGCCGTGCACTCGTCCGAGGAGCTCCGCAGCTCGTCGTTCCGCATCACGCTCGGGGATCGCCCCGCCGCCGTGGCCGACGTGCTCCCGGGCTTCGAGGCCGCGGACCGCATCGGGATCGTGGTGCGCCGCCCGTGCGGGGCCGTGGGGGCGAGCGCGCTCATCATGGCCGCGATCACGGCGTTCTACGACGTCCAGCGCAGCGCCGGCGAGGACTTCTTCATCTACCCCGACTACTTCGTCTTCCACGTCGGCCACCGCCAGGGGAGCCACAACCGTCTGGACATCTGGCCGCCGCACAAGGAGGTCGTCGTCGCCGACGAGCCCGAGGAGGTCCTCCGGGCGATCAACGACCGCGCGATCACCCGCCTCGTCGTCGAGGACGGCGCGCCGGGCGACGGCTCGTTCGCCCGCGAGACGGTGGCGAGCGCGCAGGCGCGGATCGTGTCCGCGATCGCCTACGACGCGAACGGCCGCACGCGCGACGCCGACGTCGCGATCGCGGCCAACGACGTCACCGAGACCTACGTCGGCGGCGTGCTCGAGCAGTCGCGCGACGTCGCGCCGGCCGAGCGCGACCGCATCGCCGCCGCGCGGCGCGCGCTGCTCGAGGACGGGCGGCCGGTCGAGAGCTACCGCCGCATCGGGCTCGACGAGGCGCTCGGGCTCCTCGCCCCGCAGCCGGAGCGCCGGCTCGTCGCCGTCTGAGCGCCCCGGACCGCCGGTGCGCCGGGGTCAGTCGGGGACCCGGACCGAGAAGACGGCCGCCTCGGGCGCCACGACCCGGGTGTCCGGCTCGGACTCGCCCGCGGCCGCCTCGGGGGCGAGCGGAAGGTGGACGACGAAGCGCGCGCCCGGCATCGCGTCCTCGAGATCGACACGGCCGCCGTGCGACTCGGCCACCGCGCGGACGATCGACAGGCCGAGGCCGGACGAGCTGCCGCGGTCGCCGTCGCCACGGACGAAGCGCTCGAAGACCTGCGGGCGCAGCTCCTCGGGCACGCCGGGGCCGTCGTCCTCGACGACGAGCACGACCTCGTCCTCGCGCCGGCTGACGGTCGCGTGGACGCGCGAGCCGGGCGGCGTGTGGCGCACGGCGTTCTCCATGAGGTTGAGCGCCATCCGGTGCAGCTCGTCGCGCGAGCCGTCCACGATCGCCGGGCGCGCGTCGACCGACAGGTGGTGGCGGTCGGCGAGCGGGCCGAGCTCGGCCGCGGCGTCCACCAGGACCTGCGCGAGATCGGTGCGGCTGCGCGGCTGGGTGCGGTTGGCGTCGGCCCGGGCGAGGAGCAGGAGGTCGCCGACGAGGCGGCGCATCCGCTGCGAGGAGCGCAGGGCCGACTCGGCCGTCTCGCGCCGCTCGCCGTCGAGCACCTCGGTGAGCAGCTCGAGGTTCGCGAGGATGCTCGTCAGCGGCGTGCGCAGCTCATGGGATGCGTCGGCGACGAACTGGCGCTGGCGCTGGAGCGCCTCCTGGGTCTCGTTCCGCGACGCCTCGAGGCCGTCGAGCATGTCCTGCAGCGTGCGCCCGAGCTCGGCGATCTCGTCGTCCGCGGGCGACTGGGGGAGGGCGTCGCCGGGGTCGCGCGTCTCGGCGATGTGCCGCGCGCCGGCGGTGAGCGTGGCGATCGGGGCCATCGCGCGGCGGCCCACGACGAGGCCGCCGAGGAGGGCGAGGAGCGTCCCGCCGAGCACGCCGCCCGCGAGGAACAGCCGGATGCGCCCGACGGTCGCCTCGACGACCGAGGTCTGGCGCCCGTACTGGACGATCACCGGGGCGACGAACGGGCGCTGCGCGTGGCGGATCGGGACGTTGCGCACGCGCGTCTCCACGCGGTAGCCGCCGGTCTCGGCGGTGCGCCCGAGCAGGATGCCGAAGTTCGGCGCGCGGGTCGTCCGGTCCAGCAGCCGTCCGTCGCGCGTGAGCACGCGGATGACGGCGCCGGTCGAGGCGGCGTAGAGGTTGATGTCGGGGCCGTCGAGCCCGAGGCCGGTGCCGTTGTCGGCGACGTGGAAGGTGAAGCGGTCCGAGAGGTCGTCGACCGCCGCCGCGACCTGGTTGTTGAAGTCCGAGCGCACGCGCGAGGCCGTGACCTGGCCGATCACGACCGCGAACATCGCGAGGATCACGAACGTCAGCGCGGCCGAGACGACGGCCAGCCGCCAGCGGATCGAGATCTGGGCGAAGGGCCTAGCCACGGAGCACGTATCCCGCGCCGCGGATCGTGTGCAGCAGCCGCGCCTCGCCCCCCGCCTCGAGCTTGCGGCGGAGGTTGGAGACGAAGACCTCGATGGTGTTCGTGGTGGCGAACGGGTCGTAGCCCCAGACCTCCTCGAGGAGGCGCTGGCGGGGCACGACGATCCGCTCGTTGCGCATGAGGTATTCGAGCAGCTCGAACTCGCGCTGTGTCAGCTCGACGGTCCGTTCGCCGCGCATGACCTCGTGCGTGTCCGGGTTCAGCGACAGGTCGGAGACGACGAGCGAGGCGCTGCCGCGCGGCGGGCGCCGGCGCAGGAGCGCGCGCAGCCGGGCGAGCAGCTCCTGGCGCTCGAACGGCTTGACGAGGTAGTCGTCGGCGCCGGAGTCGAGGCCCTCGACACGCGACTCGACCGCGTCGCGGGCGGTGAGCATGAGGATCGGGACGTCGTCGGCGGCGCGCAGGCGCCGGGCGACCTCGATGCCGTCGATCTTCGGCAGCCCGAGGTCGAGGATGACGAGGTCCGGGTGGTAGGCGGCCGCCTGGTCGAGCGCGGCCTCGCCGTCGCCGGCGATGCGCACGTCGTAGCCGTCCAGTCGCAGCGAGCGCTGGAGCACCTGGGCGATCTCGTCGTCGTCCTCGACGACGAGCACCCGCGGATCTCGTCCGACACCGGTCATGGGACACCGGGAAGGGTACGCGGCGCGATGAACGCCGCATAAGGTCGCGGTCAATTGGCACGAGCGGGGGTTTTGCCGCGGGCAGCGCGGTCCGCGTCAGTGCGGGATGCTCGCGCCGCGGGCGAGGACCGGCGGGTCGGCGACGACGGTCTCGGGGTACTTGATCCCGGCGCCGGTGTTGAGCAGCACGACCTCCTCGCCGTCGCCGATCCAGCCGGACGCGCGCAGGCGCCGGATCGCCGCGACGCCGGCGCCGCCCTCCGGGCAGATGAACGCGCCCTCCAGGCGCGCCGTCTCGGCCAGCGCGGCGAGCAGCTCCTCGTCGGTGACCGCCACGGCGCAGCCGCTCGGTGTCGGCGATCGCGTCGAGCATGAGCGTCGCGCCGAGCGGGTTTGCGACGTTGATCCCGAACGCGACGGTGTGGGCGTCGGCGAACGGCTCGGCCGTGCGCTCGCCGCGCTCGAACGCGCGCACGATCGGCGCGCAGCCGGCCGCCTGCGCGGCGACCAGGCGGGGCAGCGGGCCCTCGAGCCAGCCGAGCTCGCGCAGCTCGCCGAGCGCCTTGTGGATCCCGATCAGGCCGACGCCGCCGCCCGTCGGATAGACGATCACGTCGGGCACGCGGCGGCCGAGCTGCTCGTAGATCTCGAGGCCCATGGTCTTCTTGCCCTCGAGCCGGTAGGGCTCCTTGAGCGTCGAGACGTCGAACCAGTCGCCCTTGGCGACCTCGCCCGCGACGATCGCGCCGGCGTCGCCGATCAGGCCGTCGACGAGGTAGAGCTCCGCGCCCGCGGCGGTGCACTCGCGGCGGGTGATGTCGGGGGCGTCGACCGGCATCACGACGAGCGCCTGCATCCCCGCTCGCGCGGCGTAGGCCGACCACGCCGCGCCCGCGTTGCCGTTCGTCGGCATCGCGACGCGCTCGATCCCGAGCTCCCGCGCGCGCGAGACGCCGACGGCCGCGCCACGCGCCTTGAACGACCCGGTGGGGACGAGCCCCTCGTCCTTCATCAGCAGCCCGGGCACGTCGAGCGCCGCGCCGAGGCGGGCGAGCGGTACGAGCGGGGTCATGCCCTCGCCGAGCGTGATCACGTGCTCGTCGGCGCGGACGGGCAGCAGCTCGCGGTAGCGCCAGAGCGACGGCGGCCGGCCGGTCATGGCGGCGAACGACCCGGTCACGCGCAGGCGCTCGAGGTCGTAGCGGGCGAGCAGCGGCGAGCCGCACGCGCAGAGGTTCTGCGGGACGTCGGCGTCGTAGGTGGTGCCGCACGCGGGGCACTCGAGGTGGCTGAGGTGGCTCTGGGTCAACGGCGCGGGGCCGCACGGTACAGGCGGACGTTGCGATCGAGCCGTCCGCCCGCGTCGTGGTCCGGCCGTCCGCCCTGCGCGTCGAGGAAGGCGAGCGCCCGCGCCGTGTCCGCCAGCGGGTCGGGCGCCGTGTCGAGCATCCACGTCTCGAGGACCGCGCCGCCGCCCGCGGTCTCGCGCACCCGCAGCATCCGCGCCTGCTGGGGGAAGTCCGCGAGCGCGCTCGTCGTGATCTGCCAGTAGCCGCCCGCGGCGGTCGGCCGCGGCGTGACGCGGTTGTGGTGCGTGTCGCCCGCGATCGCGGCGAGCACGCGCGGGTCGGCGTCGAGGAGGTCGCGCAGCGGGGCGGCCTCGGCGAACCCGGACAGCGGCTGGTGGCTGAAGACGAGCACCCAGCGGTCGCCCGCGCGGCGCAGCTCGCGGCGCAGGAAGTCGACCTCGCGCTGCGTCACGGCGCCGTGCGCGCCCTTCGCGCGCTGGACCGTGTCGAGGACGATGCCGCGGACGCGCGGCCCGACGTCGAAGGCGTAGTCGAGGCGGTCGCCGGTGCCGGGCTTGAGCGCCGCGACGGCCTGCGCGGGCGTCAGCTCCCGCCGCGCGGGGTCGGGCGCGACCGGGGCCGTCTCGCCGGGCAGGCCGGTCCGCAGCAGGTCGTCGATCGTCGCGGCCGAGAGGTCGCGCTCGCTGCGCCCGACGCGCAGCGACGGGTCGGGCTTGACGAGCACGCGGTCGCCGACGGCGACGGCGTTCGTGCGCGGCGTGCGGGCGAGCTCGCCCGCGACGAGCAGGTCGTGGTTGCCGGCGACCGGGTACCAGGGCGCGCGCAACCCGGGGGAGCGGAACGGCCGCTGGGCGCGGGCGAGCAGGCCCGGATGGCGCGGCGGGTCGACGTCGGGGCGGTAGTAGGCGGGGTCGGGGTCGTCCGCGCGCTGGACGCCGCCGTAGCCGGGCGCGCCGCTGTCGGGCCGCACGAGCCCGCCGTCGAGCGCGCGCCGGGCCTGCGCCATCTCGTTGGCCTGGGCGTTGTCGACGAGGTCGCCGTTGACGACGACGGCGTCGGGCCGGGCGGCGTCGAGCGAGCGGACGGCGGCCGTCAGGACCTGGAGGGTGAGCGCCTCCTGCGGGCGGAAGACGGCGGAGAACGGCGGCCCGAGGCGGTCGAGGAACACCGGGCGGGCCGGGGACTCCTCGTCGCGGACGTGGACGTCGGTGAGGATCCCGACGCTGCCGAGCACGCGCCCGGGCGCCGCCGCCGGACCGAGGTCGGTGCGGTCGCGCAGCGGCTCGCCGGGGCCGCGGCCGAGCGTCCCGTCGCCGTCAGGGTCGTCGAACGTGGCCGTGAGCGTCGAGCCGCCGGCCACGCCGGCCGCCGCCGTCCCGCCACCCGACCGGTCGCCCCCGCACGCGACCGCGAGCGCGGGGACGGTGGCGAGCAGAGCCGCGAGGACGGCGAGATGGCGGCGCCCGGTGGTCATTCCTCCCGCAGCCCCGCGACGGGCGGCTCGGCCACGGCCCGCCGGGCGGTCCAGGCCGCGGCGGCGATCGCGAGACCGACGAGCCCCACCACGACGAGCGCCGCCTGCCCGCCCTGGGGCCGGGCGGCGAGGTCGGCGTAGCCCGCGGCGAGGCCGCCCACGAACGGGGCCAGCACCCAGTGCTCGAGCGCGAGGCCGAGCAGCGCGGCCGGCACCGCGAGGGCGAGCCCGGCGCCGGCCAGCACCGCGCCGATGGTCCCGACCGGCGCCCCGGTCGCCCGCAGCAGCGCGAGCGTCGGCCGGCGCTCGCGCGCGGTCAGGGCGAGCGACTGGGCGAGGGCGTAGAGGCAGACGAGCGCGTCGATCGCCGCGACGGCGCGCAGGAGCGTCGCGAGGATCCCGAGGAAGTCGCCGTTGCGGGTCGTCGCCCCGCCGACGCGCGACGCGACGGAGCCGAGGTCGCGCAGGCGCGCGCCGATGGCCGCGGTGTCGGCCCCGGAGCGCGTGCGGATCACGATCTGGGGGTTGGCGCCGGGGTCGTCGGCGAGGATCTGGGCGGGGCGGGCGTACGCGACGCGGCCGTCCTCCTCGAGCGCGCGGACGGTCCCGACCACGCGGAAGCGCGCCTCGCCGCCGCTGGGCAGCTGGACGGCGAGCGTCGCGCCGAGGCCGATGCCGAGCGCCTGGGCCAGCCCGACGCCGATCTCGGCCTCGCGGTCGCCGCGCAGCCGCCGGCCGGAGGCGAGCGGCGGGTCCTCGAACCGCGTGTGGTCGCCGGGGAAGGCGAGGAGCTTCACCGGCTCGCCGAGGGCGAACGAGTCGGCTCCGCGCACGACGTAGCGCGTGCCGGCGGCCGCGACCCCGGGGATCGCGCGCACGGCGGGCAGCGCGCTCGGGTCGAGGTTGGCCGTGAGCTGGTAGCGCTTGCCGATCGAGCCGGGGTCGTCGCGCAGCGCGGCGACGAGCGAGGCGAGCCCGAGCATCAGCAGGATCACCGCGCCCGACACGGTGAGCACGACGAGGGTCGCCGCCGCACGGCCGCGGCGGGCCAGCGCGAGCCGGGCGCCGAGCGCGCCGAAGCCGCCGGCGGTGACCGCCAGCCGTCGTGGGCGGCTCGGCCCGAGCTCGGCGCCGCGCAGCAGCGCGACCGTCGGCCGGCCGGTCGCCCGCCACGCCGGCCACGCGGCCGCGAGCCCGACGAGGACGGCGATCGCGACGAGCGCCGCGCCGAGCACCGGCAGCAGCGCCGCGCCGGGCGGCTGCTCGTTGAGCGCCTCGAGCAGCTGGGTGCTCGGGCCGGTGGCGGCCAGCGCACCCGCGCCGAGGCCGATCGCGCCCGCCAGGAGCCCGACGAGCGCCGCGGCGATCCCGTACTCGGCGGCGACCGCGGTCCGCGAGACGCCGATCGCGCGCTGGATGCCGATCGTCTGCAGGCGCCGCTGGACGTCCGCGCTCGCCCCGGCCGCGAGCATGACCCCGGCCGCCGCGAGGGCGACGAGCGAGAAGGCGACGAGCAGCGCGATGACGACCCCGGCGGCCGAGTCGATCAGGACGCGCACGCCCGAGCGGGTGAGGAAGCGGACGTCCGCGATCCCGGTGCTCGTGGCCCGCGCCTGCTGGAGCAGGACGTCGACGGCCTTCGGGTCGTTGGCCCAGATCAGCGCCTGGTTGACGACGAAGTGGCGCCCGGGCGGGAGCCGCGCGATCCGCTCGATCCAGGCGTTGGAGACGTAGACGTGCGGCACCGAGGACAGCGGGAACGCGACGTTGTCGGGCGAGACCGCGATCCCGACGACGCGGACCCCGCCGAGGAAGCCGGCGCGGATCGTGTCGCCGACGTGGATGCCCCAGTCGTTCGCCATCCCGCGGTCGATGACCGCCTCGTCCGACCGGCCGTCGACGTCGCGGCCGTCGACGATCGCGTAGCCGCGGCGCCCGGCGACGAGCTCGATCGCCCCGTTGTCGGTCGCCCCGCTGCCGCCGGCGACCTGGCGGTTGTCGACCTGCGTGCGGTACGAGCGGGCCTGGAGGTTCGGCAGGCGGCGCAGGATCGCGTCGACCTCGGCGCGGCGCTCGGGGCGGAAGCGGACGATCACGTCGGGCAGGTCGGCCTCGCGCGCGGCGCGGTCGAAGCCGGTGTGCAGGCCGTAGCCGACCGTGATCGCGGCGCCGGCCATCGCGGAGGCGAGCAGGACCCCGAGGGCGGCGAGGGCCGCCCGCTTCGGCGCGGCGCGCAGCCGCGTCACCGCGGCGCCGATCACTCGAGCCGTCCGTCGCGCATCCGCAGCACGCGATCGGCCTGCGCGGTCGCCGCCTCGTCGTGGGTGACGAGGACGACCGCGCGGCCGTCGCCGGCCGCACGCCGCAGGAGCGCGAGCACCGCCGCGCCCGCCTCGCTGTCGAGGTTGCCGGTCGGCTCGTCGGCGAGCACGAGCGGCGGGTCGTGGACGAGCGCCCGGGCCACCGCGAGCCGCTGCTGCTCGCCGCCGGAGAGCTCGTGCGGCAGCCGCTTGGCCGCGTCGGTGAGCCCGAGGCCGGCGATGAGCTCGCGCCCGCGGGCGAGCGCGCCGTTGCGCGGTCCCGGCAAGCGCGCGGGGAGGAGGACGTTCTCCTCGCCCGTCAGCTCCGGGATGAGGTGGAAGAACTGGAAGACGAAGCCGACCTTGCGCCGCCGGACACTCGTCAGCTGACGCTCGGGGCGGCCGTCGATGCGCTCGCCCGCGACCTCGATCGTGCCCGCCTCGGGCCGGTCGAGCCCGCCGAGGACGTGCAGCAGCGTCGACTTGCCCGAGCCCGAGCGGCCGACGACGGCGACGAGCTCGCCCGCGCGGGCGTCGATGTCGGCGCCGTCGAGCACCCGCCGCGCGGCGCGCCCGCGGCCGTAGGTCTTCACGAGTCCGCGCGCGCTGACGACGGTCACGGCGGCAACGGTAGGGGAGGAGGGGCAGGGTCCGACGCAGTCGGCGTCGAAAGAGCGACCGATCCGCCGATGCCCCCTGCCCGCACATCGTCCAAGTCCGCGTCCAAGCGCAAGCCCGCCGCCAAGAAGGGCCGCGCCGCGCCGAAGGCCCGCGCCCGCCGCTCGTCGTCGTCCTGGCGCCCGCGGCTGCCCGTCGTCGAGCAGCGCCACCTCGACCTCGCCGGCCTCGGGCTGGTCGCCGTCGGCGTCTTCCTCGCGTTCCCGCTGTGGCTCAGCTGGGACGGCGGGACGGCCGGCCAGGCGATCGTCGACGGCCTCACCTGGGCCGTCGGGGCGATCGCCTACGCGGCCCCGGTCGTCCTCGTGGCCGCCGGCGCACTTGTCGTCATGGGCCCGGTGCTGCCCACCGTGCGCCCGTTCCGCGCCGGCGCGCTGTGCCTTTTCGGCGCGGCGCTGCTGCTGTTCGGCGCGGACGGCGAGCCCGTGCGCGACAACGGCGGGGTCGCGGGCCAGGCGCTCCACGACGCCGCCGCGACCGCCTTCTCGGACGTCGGCGCGAGCATCATCGCGATCTTCTTCGCCGTCGCCGGCGTGCTGCTGCTGACCGGCGCGTCGGTCGCCGGCGTGCTGAGCGCGACCCACACCCGGGTGAGCGAGACGACCCAGATGCTCCGGCGCGAGCGCCGCCGCGACGAGGCCGACGACTGGCCCGAGGCGCCGCCGGACGAGTCGCCGTACTTCGGGCCGCCCGAGCCCGCGGGCGAGGAGCCGGTCGTGCGGCCGCGCACCGCCGCCGGGTCGCTCGACGGCGCGCTGCGCTACCCCGACCTCTTCGGCACCCCGGCCGAGATCGCGATCACCGGCCCGGCGCGGGCGGACGAGGACGAGGGTGTCGCCGACCCCGCCGCCGACGAGCTGCCGCCCGACGAGCCGCCGGTGCCCGAGCCCGAGCCGCTCCCCGAGCCGGTCGTGGCCGCCGCGCCCGCCCGCGCGCCCCGCTCCGACGGCCGCGAGCAGCTCGACCTCGAGCTCTCCGTCGGCGAGCAGGAGTTCGCCCTGCCCGAGCCGCGGATCCTCAAGCGCTCCACGCCCGAGCAGGTGCGCCCCGACACGGCCGGCCAGGAGCAGACCGCGGCCCGGCTCACCGAGGCCCTCGGCCACCTCGGCGTCCAGGCGCAGGTCATCGGCGCCGTGGCCGGCCCGCACATCACCCGCTACGAGCTGCAGCTCGCGCCCGGCGTGAAGATGGCGAAGGTCGCGAACCTCAAGAACGACCTCGCCTACGCGCTCGCCGCGACCGAGATCCGCATCCTCGCCCCGATCCCGGGCAAGCGCGCGGTCGGCGTCGAGGTCCCCAACCGCCACCGCCGCATCGTCACGCTCGGCGACGTGCTCGGCGACGCGCCGCCCGGCTCGTCGCCGCTCACCGTCTGGCTCGGCAAGGACGTCTCCGGCAAGGCGATCAGCGCCGACCTCGCGAAGATGCCGCACCTGCTCGTCGCCGGCACGACGGGCGCCGGCAAGTCGGGCGCCGTCAACGCGATGCTCAGCTCGATCCTCCTGCGGGCGACGCCCGACGAGGTGCGGCTCGTCCTCGTCGACCCCAAGCAGGTCGAGCTCAACCACTACGAGGCGATCCCGCACCTCCTGACCCCGGTCATCACGAGCCCGAAGATGGCCGCCAACGCGCTGCAGAACCTCGTGCGCGAGATGGAGTGGCGCTACGGCGTGATGTCGGTGAAGCGCACCCGCTCGCTCGTCGAGCTCAACAAGGTGCGCGTCAAGGAGGGCGACACGGCGCTGCCGTACATCCTCTGCGTCATCGACGAGCTCGCCGACCTGATGATGGTCGCGCCGGCCGACGTCGAGGACTCGATCATCCGCCTCGCCCAGAAGGCCCGCGCCGTCGGCATCCACCTCGTGCTCGCGACGCAGAGCCCGCGCGTGGACGTGATCACGGGCATGATCAAGGCCAACGTCCCGTCGCGGATCGCCTTCGCGGTGAGCTCGCAGACCGACTCGCGCGTGATCCTCGACCAGAACGGCGCCGAGTCGCTGCTCGGCCAGGGCGACATGCTGTTCTCGCCCGTCGGCAGCTCGCGGCTGCAGCGCATCCAGGGCGCGTACATCGACGAGCCGCAGATCGAGGCCCTGACCGGCTTCTGGGCGCGCCAGGGCGAGCCCGAGCTGCGCGAGGACCTGCTCGACGAGGTCGAGCCCGAGGTGCCCGACAAGGGCGGCGACGACGACGGCTTCGACCCCGACGAGGACCCGCTCCTGGGCGACGCGATCCAGCTCGTCGTGGAGATGGGGACGGCGTCGACGTCCATGCTGCAACGCCGGTTGCGCCTCGGCTACACCCGCGCCGGCCGGCTCATCGACATGCTCGAGCGCCGCGGCATCATCTCGGGCTACGAGGGCTCGAAACCGCGGCAGGTGCTCGTCACCGAGGGCGACCTGCCGCGCGTCCTCGCGGCCCTCGACGCGGCCGCGCCGAGCGCCCCCGAGATCCCCCCGGACCCCGAGCCCGCAGAACTGCCTGCAACGGAGCCCGAGCCCGACCTCCCCGAGTAGCCTTCCCCGTCCGGATGGCGGACATCGGGGCCACGCTTCGCGACGCGCGCATGCGCCAGCGCATCGACATCTCGGAGATCGAGTCCGAGACGAAGATCCGTGCGAAGTATCTGCGCGCGCTGGAGAACGAGGAATGGGACCTGCTGCCGGGTCCCACGTACGTCAAGAGCTTCCTGCGCACGTACGCCGAGGCGCTCGGGCTGGACGGCAAGCTGCTCATCGAGGAGTACAAGCTCCGCCACGAGCGCCTCTCCGACGTCGAGATGCAGCCGATCCGCCCGCCGGGCGCGGCCCGCGACCAGCGGCGGCGCCGGCGCGGCCCGGGCGCGAGCCGCGGCTGGGCCGTCCTCGTCGTCGTGTGCGGGATCGTCGCCGCGCTCTACTTCCTCGGCAACAGCGGGGGCGACGACGGCAACGACGCGGCGAGCACGACCCCGTCCGCGACGACCTCGACCACGACGACCCGCGCCCGGACGTCGACGACGCCCCGGTCCTCGACGACCTCGGCCCGCTCGCGCGCCGCGCGCCGGCGCCGGCAGGCCGCGGCCCGCCTCGTCCGCCTGCGCATCGTCCCGACCGGGCCGGTCTACGTCTGCCTGCGCCGCGCCGACGGCGGGACCGTCGTCAACGGCCGCATCCTGCAGGCCGGCTCGCGCCAGCCGACGTACCGCTCCAAGCGCTTCCGGCTCCTGCTCGGCAACAGCGAGGCCCGCCTGCGGATCAACGGCAAGACGCGCTCGGTGGCCCCGACGGGCGGGATCCTCGGCTACGAGATCACGCCGCCGGGCCGCGTGCGCCCGCTGTCGGCCGGCAACCGCCCGAACTGCGGGGCATGAGCGCCCGCGCGGGAATCGTCGTCACCGGCACCGAGGTCCTGACCGGACGGGTGGCGGACCGCAACGGGCCGTTCGTGTCCGACCGCCTGCGCGACCTCGGCGTCGACCACGCCCTCACGGTCGTCGTCGGCGACCGGCCCGAGGACATGGAGCGGGCGCTGTCGTTCCTGGCCTCGATCGGCGTCGACGTGATCGTCACCAGCGGCGGCCTGGGCCCGACCGCCGACGACCTGACCGCCGAGGTCGTCGGGCGCTTCCAGGGCCGGGAGATGGTCCTCGACGACGCGCTCGAAGAACGCATCGGCGAGATCCTCGCCCGCTACAGCGCGCGCTGGCCGGGCATCGATCCCGAGGCGGTCCGCGCCTCGAACCGCAAGCAGGCGATCGTCCCGGCCGGGGCGACGATCCTCGATCCCGTGGGCACCGCGCCGGGCCTCGTCGTGCCGCCGGCGTCCGGGAACGGCGGGCCGACGGTCGTCGTGCTCCCGGGGCCGCCGCGCGAGCTGCAGGACATGTGGCCCGCGGCCGCCGCGGCCGACACGTTCGCCGCCGCGATCGCGGGGGCGACGCAGTTCCGCCAGCGCACGCTGCGGCTCTACGGCATCCCGGAGTCCGAGATCGCCGAGACGCTGCGCGCGGCCGAGGCCTCGCCGCCGGGGATCGACGGCCTCGAGATCACGACCTGCCTGCGGCGCGGCGAGCTCGAGGTCGTCACGCGCTTCGAGCCCGCGGGCGAGCCCGCCTACGCCGCCTTCGAGGCCGTCGTCCGCGAGCGCCACGGCGACACCCTGTTCTCGACGGACGGCTCGACGATCGACCAGCAGGTCGCGGCCCTGCTGCTCGACGGCGGCCGCACGATCGCGACGGCCGAGTCGTGCACCGGCGGCCTGCTCGCGGGCCGCCTGACCGACCTGGCGGGCTCCTCGGCCTACGTCCTCGGCGGGCTCGTCGTGTACTCGAACGCGGCGAAGACCGCGCTGGCCGGCGTGCCCGCGGACCTCATCGACCGCGTCGGCGCCGTGTCGACCGAGGTCGCCGAGGCGCTCGCGGACGGCGCCCGGGCGCGCCTGGGGGCCGACGTCGGCGTCGGGATCACCGGCGTCGCCGGGCCGGGCGGCGGGACGGCGACGAAGCCGGTCGGGCTCGTCTGCTTCTCGGTCGCCGGTCCCGACGGGCGACGGATCACCCGTTCGATCCGCCTCCCCGGCAACCGCGCCGACGTCCGCGACCGCTCGACGACGATCGCGATGCACCTCGTCCGGCGGCTGCTCCGCGGGGAGACGGACGCCGCGGCGATCCGGATCTGAGGCGGCCGCGTGAGCGCGCGGCTGTTCGCGGCCCTCGACCTGCCCGTCCCGGTGCGCGATGCGCTCGGCGCGTTCGGGCGCGCGGCGGCGGCCGACGACTTCGCGCTCCGCGCCGTCCGCGACGACGCGCTGCACGTCACGCTCGCCTTCCTCGGGCATCGCGCGCTCGACGACATCGAGCCGGCGGCCGAGGCCGTGCGGGCCGTGGCCGCGCCGGTGGCCGACCTCGCGCTCGGCGACGCCCTGTGGCTCGCGCCGCGGCGCCCGCACGTGCTGACGGTCGAGGTGCAGTCGACCGCTCGGGCGCGCTCATCGGGCTGCAGGAGCGGCTCGTCGCGGCGCTGGTCGACGCCGTCGGGTACGAGCCCGACCGCCGCCGGTTCCGCCCGCACGTCACGGTCGCGCGGGTGCGTCACGGCGCGGCCCCGCGGCGGACCGGGCTGCCCGACGCGCCGGAGGCGGCGTTCGCGGGGGAGGCCCTGACGCTCTACCGGTCCTGGCTCGGCGGCGGGCCGGCGCGGTACGAGGCGCTCGAGCGCGTCGTCCTCTGACATGGCCTCTCGGGGTCGTCGCGGTCAGGCGGGCAGCTCGACCGCGACGACCGTCCCGCCGCCCGGCCGGTCGTGCACGGCGAACCGGCCGCCGAGGGCCTCGACGCGGTCCGACAGCCCGCGCAGCCCCGTGCCCGCGGTCGGGTCGGCGCCGCCGCGGCCGTCGTCGGCGATCTCGATCCGCAGGCCGCCCGGCACGCGATCGAGGCGGACGTCGATCCCCGACGCCTCCGCGTGCTTCACGGCGTTCGTGATGCTCTCGGCCACGACGAAGTAGGCGCCGGCCTCGACGGCGTCGGAGAGCCGCTCCTCGGTCGCGCCGCTGATCGTGACGGGGAGCGCCGCGCTGTCGGCCAGCGAGCCGAGCGCGGCGGCGAGCCCGCGCTGGGTGAGGATCGCGGGATGCAGGCCGCGGGCGAGCTCGCGCAGCTCCTTCATCGCGAGGTCGAGCTCGGTCCGGGCGGTCCCGAGCAGCGCGCCGGCGGCGTCCGGGTCGGCGGCCAGGTTGCTCTCGACCACGCGCAGCTGGATCGCGAGCGAGACGAGCCGCTGCTGCGCGCCGTCGTGGAGGTTGCGCTCCAGGCGCCGGCGCTCGTTCATCCCCGCCTCGAGGATCCGCCGGCGCGAGGCGCTGAGCTGCTCGCGCCCCTCCGCGCTCTCGAGCCCGAGGGCGACGAGCTCGGCGAAGTCGCCGAGCCGGCGCTCGGCGTCGGCGCCGAGGGTGTCGGGCGCGTCGGAGGCGACGAGGACGAGCCCCCAGGTCCGCCCGCCCGCGACGACCGGCGCCGCGACCGCGGTCCCGTAGCCGTTGTGGCGCATCATCTCCGCGGCGCGGCCGCGCACGTGGGTGTAGTCGTCGATCCGCGCGGAGCGTCCGGTGCGGTGGACGACCGCCGTCAGCCCGTCGCTCTCGGCGAGCGGCACGGACGTCCCGACGGTGAAGCCGCGCGGGTCGCCGTCGTGCCAGCGGCCGACGGTGACCGCCGCGTCGTCGTCGTAGCGGATCGTCGCCGACGACGCGGCGTGCAGCAGGCGGCCCGCCTCCTCGGCGACCGCGCCGAAGATCTCGGCCGCATCGGCGCCGGAGGCGACGAGCGTCGCCACGCGGCGCAGCGCCGCCTGCTCCTCGGCGAGCAGCGACTCGGCCCCGTCGCCGGTCCCCGGCGCGCCGGGCGCGATGGTCCTGGCCTGGTCCATCGTCGCGGACGCTAGCGCCCGGCGCGATCCGATACCGCGCGCGTCGCGACGGGGTCGGACCTCGTCAGGCGGCCTCGGCCAGCGAGCGTCGTGTCGTGGCGCGCCACATCGCCGCGCGGAGGGGCGCGGCGAGGCGGCGATGCTCGGGGGCGAGCACGAGCCACAGGCTCGTCGGGATCGGCTCCGCGAGCGGCCCCGAGGTGACCGCCCGCAGGCCGTCGCCGCCGGCGGCCAGCAGCGCGAACCCGAGCCCGTTGCGGACCGCGGCGTGCACGCCGCTGAGATGCGGGCTCTCGGCCGTCAGCCGCGGCTCGAGGCCGAGCTCGTCGAGGCGGCGCAGGGCGAGATCGCGCAGGCCGCACGGCGGGTCGTAGGCGACGAGCGGCAGCGGGCGCGGCAGCTCCTCCGCCGCGGCGATCAGCGCCGGCGCGGCCCACCAGCGCAGCGTGACGGGGCCGATCTCGGTGGCGCCGGGCGCGTCGCCGGCGTCGACCACGATCGCGGCGTCGACCTCGCCGCGCCCGACCCGCTCCACGAGCTCCTGAACGAGCGATCGACCCGCAGCTGCAGCGCGCGCTCGCCGATGTGCTCGCGGACGACCGCGATCAGGTCCGGCAGCACCGGGTCGACGAGGTTCTCGATCGCGCCGAGGACGAACGGGCTCGCGTCGCCGTCGCCGCGTCCCAGGCGCGCGAGGGCCTGGTCGTGGGCGGCGAGGACCGCGCCGAGCTCGACCGCCGCCTGCTCGCCGAAGGGCGTCAGCTCGACGCCGCGGCCGCGCTTGGCGAACAGCGGCTCGCCGAGCTGCTCCTCGAGGCGGCGCATGTGCCGGCTGACCGCGGGCTGCGTGAGGTGCAGCGCCTCGGCGGCGCGGTGGTAGCCGCCGTAGCGGACGATCGCGAGGAACGATCGGATGTGGGCGAGGTCGAGGTCCACGCGTCCATGGTCGCGCGCCGGAGCCCGGTGTTCAAGGGATCGATGACGAATGTGCATCGGTCCGTCGTCAGGTGCGATTGGTCCCGTGGCCCGCGACGGGCACGCTGGAGGAGTGACCAATCGCCCGCTGCTTCCGGCCTTCGTCGTCCTCTGGAGCTCCGGCTACGTCGTCGGGGCCATCGCGATCGACGTCGCGGACCCGCTGCCGCTGCTCGCCGCGCGCTTCCTGCTCGCCTCGCTGCTCGCGGTCCCGCTCGCGCTGCGCCACGGCCGCTGGCGCGGCGCCCCGCTCGGCCGCCTCGCGGTCGTCGGCGTGCTGCTCCAGGTCGTCCAGTTCGGCGGCGTGTACGGCGGCTTCGCCCTCGGCGTCCCGGCGGCGCTCGCCGCGCTCGCGATGCTCGGCCTCGCGCCGCTCGTCACCTCCGCGATCGCCGTGGGCACCGGCCACGAACGCGGCGACGCGCGCCTCTGGACCGGCCTGGCGATCGGCGTCGTCGGGGTCGCGATCAGCCTCGCGCCCGAGCTCGGCGACGCCCGCGTCGGCGTCGGCATCGGCGTGACGCTGGTCGGGATGCTCGGCCTCGCCGGCGGGACCGTCGTGCAGAAGCACTGGGCCGGCGGCGCCGACGTCCGCGTCTCGGCCGCCGTGCAGTCGGTCACCGGCGCCGTCCTCGTGACCCCCGCCGTCGCCGTGTTCGGCGGCCGCTTCGACGTCGGCCCGCGGCTGCTGCTCTCGCTCGGATGGCTGGCGTGGGGGATGGGCATCGTCACGCTGCTGCTCCTCGTCCACCTCCTCCGGGCGTACGCCGCGAGCACCGTCGGCGCCCTGCTCCTCGTCGTCCCGGCCGTGACCGCGATCGCCTCGGCGCCCATCCTGGGCGAGGCCCTGCACCCGGCGAGCCTCGTCGGCATGGTCGTCGCGCTCGTCGGTGTCGCCGCCGTCATCCGGCGCGAGGCGCCCGCGGAGCCCGGGACGAGCGGACCCACCGCCGAGCCTGCGCGCCGCCCTCAGGCGCCGTTCCCGCCCGCCGCCGGCGCGCGGACGCCCGCGTAGGCGGCCGCGAGCGTCGCGACGCCCTGCTCGATCGCTGCCTCGCCCGCCGTGCCGTAGCCCAGGACGAGCGCCGGCGGTGCCGCCTCGGGCTCGGCCCAGTGCCGCGCGGCCCCTTCGATCTGCACGCCCAGCCGCCGCGCGGCGACGACCAGGCCGGTCTCGTCGCAGTCGTCCGGGAGCCGCACGTGGAGATGCAGGCCGGCGGCGACCCCGCCGGGGATCGCGTCGGGGAGGTGGCGGGCCAGCGCGCGCAGCGCGGCGTCCCGGCGGCGCCGGTACACCGGCCGCACGCGGCGCAGGTGGCGCGCGAGGTCGCCGCTCTCGATGAACGTCGCGAGGGCGACCTGGTCGAGCGTCCCGCTCGCGAGGTCGTCGTAGACCTTCTCGCGACGGAGATCCCGGATGAGCCACTCGGGCGCCGCGAGCCATCCGACGCGGACGATCGGACTCAGCGTCTTGCTCACGCTCCCGCCGTAGACGACACGGTCGGGCCGCAGGCCCTGCAGCGCGCCGATCGGGGCGCGGTCGTAGCGGAACTCGGCGTCGTAGTCGTCCTCGACGATCAGCGTGTCGTTCGCGCGCGCCCACTCCCCGAGCGCGACGCGCCGCTGCGGCGCGAGCACGGCGCCGAGCGGGAACGAGTGCGCGGGCGCGACGAGGACGCCGGCGACGTCGTCGTGCGCGGCGAGCGCGGCCACGTCGATGCCGTGCCGGTCGACGGGGATCGGCACGGGTTCGAGGCCGGCGTTGGCGATGAGCTCGCGGTGGTAGCTGAAGCACGGATCCTCGACCGCGAGGCGCCGGGCCCCGCGGGCCCGCAGCGCGCGGCACACGAGCGCGAGCCCCTGCGTGAAGCCGCCGCAGATCTGGAGCAGGTCGGGCGTCGTCACGACCGCGCGGACGCGGCCCAGGTACCCGGCGAGCGCCGCCCGGAGCGCCGCGTTGCCGCGCGGGTCCGGATACGGGAGCGACGAGGTGGACAGCTCGCCGATCGCCGCGCGGTAGTGGCGCAGCCAGACCGCGCGCGGGAAGCTCGCCGGGTCCGGCAGCCCGCCGAGCAGCCGGGGGCCGATGTCGGGACGGCGGTCCGGCGAGGCGTCGCCCGCCCCGTCGTGCGGCTGCGTCGCGCGCACCCGCGTCCCCGAGCCCTGGCGCGCCTCGAGGTAGCCCTCGGCGGCGAGCTGGCCGTAGGCGTCGACGACGACGCTGCGGGCGACGCCGAGGTCGCGCGCCAGGATCCGCGAGGGCGGAAGCGTGGTCCCGATCGCGAGGCGGCCGCCGCGCACGGCGCGCCGGAGCTCGCCCTCGAGTTGCTCGCGCAGGCCGCGTCCCGAGGACCGGTCCAGGGCGACGAGGAGCTCCGGCGGGAAGGCCGCGTCATCGGAGCGTCGGTGATTGGACTGCTCTGTTGCCATCGGATTGGCCCTTGCCAGGGACCCAATCGAGCGTAACGATCCTGGCCACCACCCCGCAAGACCTGGAGTCCAATGCAGCGCGCCGACACGCAGTCCATCTCGATCGCCGCTCCGACCTGCGCGGTGATCGCGTTCCTGTCCGATCCCCGCGAGTTCCCGCGCTGGGCGGCCGGGTTCGCCCGGGCGGTCCGGGTCGAAGGCGAGGATTGGGTCGTCGACACCGGGGAGCGGGAGGTGCGCCTGCGCGTGCGGGTGTCGCCCGACCTCGGGACCGTCGACTACCTCGTCGCCGACGCGCTGCCCGAGGCCGAGATCGGCGCGTTCTCCCGCGTCGTGCCGCAACGGCGAGGGCTGCCACTTCACGTTCACGCAGTTCCTCTCCGACGACCTTCGCGGTCCCGACCTGGCCGACCAGCGCGCGGTCGTCGCGATCGAGCTGCAGACCGTCCGCGCGCTCTGCGAGCGCGCGGCCTCCCCCGACGTCGTCGGCGCCTCCGACCGGCGGTGTTGACGCGGAGCGGGACGGTGCGCCCCCCAGCGCCGGCCCGCGCCGCGACGGCGGGTTCCCTCGCGCCGGCGCCCGGTGCGCCGCGCCGGGACCGGGCGGCCCCTCGCACCGCCCGGTCCCGACCCGTCGGGGCACGCTGACGCAACTCACGCTGCGTCGAGGAACGGGACGACGGCCGGCGGGAGGGCCGGGGACGTCGAGATGTCGTAGTGCGTCAGCCCCGGCAGCACCGCGAGCTGGGACGCCGGCCGCCCGGAGCCGTCCACGCCGCCTTCCTGCCGGCCGCCGCCGAGCAGGCCGTAGAACTCGATCATGTGGTCAGGGCGGATCGAGTCCGCGTCGGCGAAGACGACCAGCGTCGGCGTCGTCATCGCCCCGACCTCGGCTCCCCAGTCGTAGTCGATGTGCAGCATCTCCGCCGTCTTGGCGACGAGCACCGGCCAGTCCTCCGGTCGCGGCGCGGAACCGCGGTACAGCTCGCCCATCGGGGACTGGCCGATCATGTCGGCCGCCTCCGGGCCGAACTGGTCGAAGCCGGCGACGACCTCCGGATAGGAGCCGTCGCGCCGGAACGCGACCGACACGACCACGAGCCGCCGCACCCGCTCGGGGTGCTGGATCGCCGTGCGCAGCGCGACCATGCCGCCGAGGGAGTAGCCCATGACGTCCGCCCGCTCGAGGCCGAGGTGCGCGATCAGCGCCGCGATGTCGTCGGCCATGTGCTCGGGGCGCAGCGGCCGGTCGATGTCGCCCGTGTGGCCATGGCCCTGGAGGTCGACCGTGATCACCCGTCGGCCCGCGGCCAGCGCGGCGGTGAGCGGGCCGAGCAGCTCGCCGGCGCCGAAGCCGCCGTGCAGCAGGACGAGCGGGTCGCCCGCGCCGTGCTCCTCGTAGTACAGGGACAGACCGTTGACGTCGGCGTAGCTCATGTTCGTGACCTCTCTCGTCGTTCGCGGCGGCCGCCCGGTGCGTGCCGTCGGCGCGTACAACGCCGTGGCCGCGCAGGACTCATCGGTGTCGCGCGGTGCGTCTCGTGGGGGGTGGACGGCATGGGCCGCACGGTCGGTGCGCGGGCGGACGGAATCCCGTGATCCGGGGCTGTTCGCGGAGAGTCGGCACACAATTGGTGCAGTCTCGGCACAGAGTGGTGTGGCGCCGTCGCAGGGCCCGCTTCTACGGTCCGTTCCGTCCGCTGCGGGCCTCAAGATGCCCGTCTCAGCCAGAGAAGAAAGGTCCCTGCCCCATGCCCGTCCCCGAAGACGAGAAGGCCGCCAAGGCCCGCGATGCCGCCCTCCAGGGCGCGCTCACCCAGATCGAACGCCAGTTCGGCAAGGGCACCGTCATGCGCATGGGCGACGAGGGCGCCAAGGTGCGCGTGGGTGTCGTCCCGACCGGGGCGCTGTCCCTCGACCTCGCGCTCGGGATCGGCGGTGTCCCGCGCGGGCGGATCGTCGAGGTCTTCGGCCCGGAGTCCTCGGGCAAGACCACGCTGATGTACCACATCATGGCCGAGGCCCAGAAGCTCGGCGGGGTGTGCGCGTTCATCGACGCCGAGCACGCGATGGACCCGCTCTACGCGCGGGAGATCGGCGTCGACATCGACGAGCTGCTCGTCTCCCAGCCCGACTATGGCGAGCAGGGCCTCGAGATCGCCGACATGCTCGTCCGCTCCGGCGCGGTCGACGTGATCGCCGTGGACTCGGTCGCCGCCCTGACGCCGCGGGCCGAGCTCGAGGGCCAGATGGGCGACCAGACGGTCGGCCTGCAGGCGCGGATGATGTCCCAGGCGATGCGCAAGCTCGCCGGCAACCTGAACCGCACCGACACGATGTGCCTCTTCACGAACCAGATCCGCGAGAAGGTCGGCGTGATGTTCGGCTCGCCGGAGACCCAGCCGGGCGGCCGCGCGCTGAAGTTCTACTCGTCCCAGCGCCTCGACATCCGCCGCATCGAGACCCTCAAGGAGGGGACCGAGGCGGTCGGCAACCGCGTGCGGGTGAAGGTCGTCAAGAACAAGGTCGCGCCGCCGTTCCGCCAGGCCGAGTTCGACATCGAGTTCGGCAAGGGGATCTCGACCGCCGGCTGCCTGATCGACCTCGGCATCGAGAACAACGTCGTGACGAAGTCGGGCTCGTTCTTCTCCTACGGCGACGAGCGCCTCGGCCAGGGCCGCAACAACGCCAAGGCGTTCCTCAACGAGCACGTCGAGATCGCCAAGGAGATCGAGAGCAAGATCTACGAGGCGCTCGACCTCGACCGTGACCTCGTCACGCCCATCGACTCGTCCGACCCCGCCACGCCCGACGGTGCCCCGCCCGAGCCCGCCCTCGATCAGGCGGCGTGATCGGACCTGTTCGACGAGCCGGCACCTGACCCTCAGGCTCAGCTTCAGGCGGCGCTCGACTACGGCTTCAGCTACCTCGGCCACCGCGACCGCACGGAGGCCGAGGTCCGTCGCCACCTCGAGCGCAAGGGCGTCGAGCCGGCGGTGGCCGACGCGGCCGTCGCCGAGCTCGAGCGGCTGGACTACCTCGACGACGCGCGCTTCGCGCAGCGGTTCGCCGAGGACCGCCGTCGCCTGGACGCCTGGGGCGCCGACCGCATCGAGCGCCGCCTGCTCGCGCTGGGCGTCCCGTCGGACCTCGCCGCCGGCGCGGCCGCGGCGGGGGAGGGCCATGACGAGCTCGACGCCGCCGATCACCCTGCTGCGCACCCGGATCCGGCAGCCGCCCGACTCCGACCGCGAGCGCGACCGGGCGCTCGGCCTGCTCGCCCGGCGGGGCTACGAGCTCGAGCTCGCCTACGACGCGGTGCGTGCATTCGAGCGCGACGGCTGACCGGCGCGGACGGCTGCGGCCGCGGGCGGCGTCATTGCGTCCGTAGGTCTGCGGTACTACGATCAACGCAAGCGATAGACCGGCCGAGAGGCCAAGAAAGTCCAGCAAATCAGGCAGTTCCGAGAACCGGAAGCTTCAGACCAAGACGCTCCACCGTGAAATCACCAACCGGACCCGCACGTCCGTCGAACCAGACCTTCGTACCTCAGCAGCGCCACTGAAGCGCGGCCGCCGCGCCGCACTGCCATCTCCGTTCGTCCGCCTCCGCGGTCGGTCCGTCGCTCCATGAACCCGGAGAACAGAGGGCCGGTCGCCACCATGGGGCCGGCGAGGAGAGGACACGGCAATGGAATTCGTGATCGCGGCGGTGGTCCTGGCAGGGGGGATCGTCGCGGCCGCCATCGTCTTCGGCCGCCGACCATCGGTCGCGCCCGCCGAGGGTGTGGCGGACACGACGACGACCACGACAGGCGACGGGGAGCTGCGCCAGCGTGAGGAGCAGCTCATGCGCAGCGCGGCCCGCTCGCAGTCGCTCGAGCGCTCGCTCGACCGGCGGACGGAGGAGATCGAGCGGCGCGAGCGTGACCTCGACTCCCGCATCGCCGAGCTCGACACCGAGCGCACCGAGCTCGAGAAGCTCCGCGACGAGCACGTCCGCGCGCTCGAGCGCATCGCGGGCCTGAGCGCCGGCCAGGCCAAGCAGGCCCTCCTCAAGGACATCGAGGACCAGGCCCGGCACGACTCGGCGCGGATCATCCGCCAGGTCGAGGAGGAGACCAAGCGCGACGCCGAGCGCCGGGTGCGCTCGATCCTGTCGGTCGCCATGCAGCGCCTCGCCGCGAGCCATGCCGCCGAGACGACGGTGTCCGTGGTCCAGCTGCCCTCCGACGACATGAAGGGGCGCATCATCGGCCGGGAGGGCCGCAACATCCGCGCCCTCGAGAACCTCACCGGCGTCGACTTCATCATCGACGACACGCCGAACGCGGTCGTGCTCTCCGCCTTCGACGGCGTCCGGCGCGAGATCGCGCGCATGACGCTCGAGAAGCTGCTCCAGGACGGGCGGATCCACCCGGCGCGGATCGAGGAGACCTACTACCAGGCCAAGTCCGAGCTCGAGGGCCACATCGTCGAGCTCGGCGAGGCCGCCGTCTTCGAGGCCGACGTGCACGGCCTCGACCCCGAGCTGACGAAGATCCTCGGGCGGCTGCGGTTCCGCACGTCCTACGGCCAGAACGTCCTCGCGCATTCCGTCGAGTGCGCCCAGCTGGCGGCGATGATGGCCCACGAGCTCGGCGCGAGCGCGAAGACCGCCCGCCGCGCCGCGCTCCTGCACGACATCGGCAAGGCCGTCTCGCACGAGATCGAAGGCCCGCACGCGCTCGTCGGCGGCGACCTCGTGCGCCGCCACGGCGAGCCCGAGGCCGTCGCCCACGCGATGGAGGCCCACCACAACGAGGTCGAGCCCCAGACCGTCGAGGCCGTGATCGTCCAGGCCGCGGACGCGCTGAGCGGCGCGCGCCCGGGCGCGCGCGGCGAGTCGCTCGAGCAGTACGTCAAGCGCCTGCGCGAGCTCGAGCAGATCGCCACGCGCCACACCGGCGTCGACAAGGTCTACGCGATGCAGGCCGGCCGCGAGATCCGCGTCATCGTCGCCCCCGACCACATCGACGACGACGCCGCGATCGCCCTCTCGCGCGACATCGCGCGTGAGATCGAGAAGGAGCTCGAGTACCCGGGCCAGATCAAGGTGACGGTCATCCGCGAGTCGCGCGCCGTCGACTACGCGAAGTGAGCCGGGCCGACAGCCGGCCGGCCCCCGCGCGCGCCGCGCGCCCGTCCGCGCTCGCTGCCGGCGCTGCTGCGCCGCCGCCGCGCGCCGCGGCTGGCGCCCGACCCGCCGATCGCTCCGCCGCCCGGGCGCCTCGTCCACGTCCCGGGCCGCGGCGAGTTCTTCGTGCGCGACAGCGGCGGCGACGGCCCGGCGGTGCTGCTCCTCCACGGCTGGATGGTCTCCGCCGACCTCAACTGGATCACCATGTACGAGCCACTGCGGGCGGCGGGCTATCGCGTCCTCGCGATGGACCATCGCGGCCACGGCCGTGGCCTGCGCGGCCCGGCGCCGTTCCGGCTCGCCGACTGCGCGGCCGACGCCGCGGCGGTCCTCCACGAGGTCGGCGTCGAGCGCGTCGTCGCCGTCGGCTACTCGATGGGCGGGCCGATCGCCGCGCTGCTCGCGCGCGACCACGCGCCCGTCGTCGCCGGGCTCGTGCTCTGCGCCACCGCGCCGGACTGGCAGGAGCCGAACATGAAGCGCGGCTGGCGGCTCATGAGCTTCCTCCGCCTCGAGCTCGGCCTCTTCCCGAACGGCTTCTGGCGCGCCGCGCTCCGCGGCATCGGGCTGCCCGACTCGGCCGGCACGACGTGGGCCGCGGCCGAGCTGTCGCGCGGCAACGCGCGCGACATCGCCGAGGCCGGGCGGGAGCTCGGCCGCTACGACGGCCGCGCGTGGCTCGCCGAGCTGACCCAGCCGCGCGCCGTGATCGTGCCGGTCGCCGACACGCTGGTCCCGGTCCGCAAGCAGCGCGAGCTCGCCGCGCTCGTCGGGGTCGTGCCGCGTGAGGTCCCGGGGACGCACGTCGCGGTGACGACCCACGCCGAGCCGTTCGTCGAGGCGCTCCTCGCGGCCCTCGCCGACGTGGGCGCCCCGGCTACGCTTCAGGCCCGATGAAGCGCTACCACGTCACGACGTTCGGCTGCCAGATGAACGAGCACGACTCCGAGCGCATGAAGGGCATGCTCGAGTCGCTCGGCTACGCCGAGTCCGCGACGCGCGCCGACGCCGACCTGATCCTCTTCAACACCTGCTCGATCCGGGAGAAGGCGGACGACCGGTTCGTCGCGCACCTCGGCGAGGCCAAGCGCGTGAAGCGTGAGCGCCCCGACGTGATCGTCGGCGTCGGCGGCTGCTGGGCGCAGTCGGTGAAGGAGGAGGTGTTCGCGCGCTTCCCGTTCGTCGACGTCGCGTTCGGCCCGGGCCAGGTCCACAAGCTCGCGGAGTTCCTCACGAGCGACTCGCTGACCGCCCAGGGCTTCTTCGAGTTCGAGGGCTTCACCGGCCACCTGCCGGCCAAGCGCGCCCGCGAGTTCCAGGGGTGGGTCCAGATCTCCGTCGGCTGCAACTGCCGCTGCTCGTACTGCATCGTGCCCTCCACGCGCGGACGCGAGGTGTCCCGGCCGTTCGACGAGCTCGTGACCGAGGTCGCCGCGCTCGCTGCCGACGGGGTGCGCGAGGTCACGCTGCTCGGCCAGAACGTGAACTCCTACGGGCGCGATCTACGGCCGGAGCGCCGCTCGTTCAGCGAGCTCCTGCGCGCCGTCGACGCGATCGACGGGATCGATCGCATCCGCTACACGAGCCCGCACCCGAAGGACATGCGCGAGGACGTCATCCGCGCGCACGCCGAGCTCGCCGCGCTCTGCGAGCACATCCACCTGCCGCTGCAGTCGGGCTCGTCGCGGATCCTCAAGGCGATGCGCCGGACCTACGACCGCGACCGCTATCTCGACCGCGTCGCCCTCATCCGCGAGCACGTGCCCGACTGCGCGCTGACGACCGACATCATCGTCGGCTTCCCGGGCGAGACCGAGGCCGACTTCGCGCAGACGCTCGAGGTGTGCGAGGCCGTCGGCTACGACGCGGCGTTCACGTTCGTCTACTCGCCGCGTCGCGGGACCGAGGCCGCCGAGATCACCGAGGGCGTCGTGCCCCATGAGGTGAAGGTCGAGCGGATGCAACGGCTCGTCGAGGTCGTGCAGCGCCGGGCCCACGAGCAGGCGCAGCGGTTCGTCGGCCGCACGCTCGACGTGCTCGTCGAGGGCCCGTCGCGCACCGACCCGTCGCGGATGCGCGGCCGCTCGCGCCACAACAAGGCCGTCAACTTCGCCGGCCTCGCCCGCCCGGGCGAGGTCGTCCCGGTCGAGATCCACTCGGCGACGAGCCAGACGCTCGCCGGCGAGGAGTCGCTGGTCTCGCGCGCGACGGCCTGACGCGGCCGGCGCAGCGGTCCGTCCCGGCATCCTCCACGTGGTCGTCGGCACCCGTGCGCGCAGATCGCGCGGCACGCGTGTTAGGGTCCCCTAACGAAATCCGACGGCGACGGTAGGAGAACGATTCGTGGGGCGATACACCGGACCGGTCGAGCGGCTCTCGCGGCGCGAGGGCGTCGAGCTGTTCCTCAAGGGCGAGCGGGCCCTCAACGGCAAGTCGGCGCTCGAGCGGCGCGGGGCGGTCCCGCCCGGACAGCACGGCACGGGCCGGCGCACGCGGCAGTCGATCTTCGGCCAGCAGCTGCGTGAGAAGCAGCGGGCCAAGCGGTACTACGGCGTTCGCGAGCGGCAGTTCCGCCGCTACGTCAACGCGGCGGCCCGCCAGCGCGGCGAGCTCGTCGGCGACCACCTGCTCGGGCTGCTCGAGCGGCGCCTCGACAACGTGGTCTACCGCCTCGGTCTGGCCTCGACGCGGGCGCAGGCGCGCCAGTTCGTGTCTCACGGTCACGTCGAGGTCGACGGTCGGCGCGTGACGATCCCGTCCTGCCTCGTCACGGAGGGCCAGGCGGTCGCGATCGCCGCCGACAGCCCCGTGCGCCCGCTGGCGACGGAGGCCGCCGATCTGACCGGCACCATCCCGGCGTGGCTCGAGGCCGACGTCGAGGGCCTCCGGGGCCGGATGCTGCGCCCGCCGCGCCGGACGGAGATCACCGTGCCGGTCGACGAGCACCTGATCATCGAGTTCTACGCGCGCCGATGACCCCGTTCGCGGTGCTGGCCAACGGCGCCGATCCGCGCCACGAGGAGCTCGCGCTCGGCATTGCGGCCGAGCTCGGCTGTCCGCCGGGGACGGCACGCGCCCGCCTCGAGTCGCTCGCGGCGGGCCTGCCCTACGCCGTGGCGGACCCGGGGCGCGAGCTGGAGGGCGTCCGCGCGCTCGTCGCCGGGCTCCGCCCCGTGGCCGGCGGCCCGCTGATGCTGCCGCTCGTCCTCGACGGAGGCGGAGACCCCGTCGCCGTCGCGGTCGCCGCGGGCGCGGCGGCGGCGCTCGCCGGGCTGCGGATCGAGCCGATCGGCGCCGCTGACGGGCGGCTGTTCCTCGCGCACCGCGTCGCGCTCGAGACCCCGCTCGTCGTCGACCCCGAGGCGCCCGCGCGGCTTGTCGACGCGCGGACGCTGGACGCGGACCTCTCGTGGCGCTGCGCCCACGAGACCGCCCTGTGCCTGCTGGATGCGATCGTCGCCCGCGCGGTCCGGCCGAACGACCTCTCGACGGCCCTCGCGGCGTCGGCGCTGCGGCTGGCGCTGCCGCTCGAGGAGGGCGGACGCGACGAGGTCGCCGCGGCCCATGCGAAGCTGCTCGCCCGCCTGAACTGATCAGGTGCCGCCTCGCCCGGCGGTCCGTCCGCGCCGTATGCGAACATACGTTCGTGCGATGGGACAACCTGACGATCGATGCCGAGGAGCGCGCGCGGCTCCCGGGGTACCGCGACGCCGCCGTCGTCCGGCATTTCGACGCGCCCGAGGCGCTCGACACCCGCTTCTACGAGGTGCGGGCGAAATCTGCGCTCAACCGGGTGCCGGAGCGCTCGCGGATGCCCTTCCGCTGGACGATCAACCCGTACCGCGGGTGCAGCCACGCCTGCGTCTACTGCTTCGCGCGCCCGACGCACACATACCTCGACATGGACGCGGGGCGGGACTTCGAGCGCGAGATCGTGGTCAAGGTCAACGTGCCGGAGGTCCTGCGGGCCGAGCTCGGCCGCGCGTCGTGGAAGGGCGAGCACATCGCCATGGGCACGAACACCGACCCGTACCAGTGGGTCGAGGGCCGATACAAGCTCATGCGCGGGATCTGGGAGGTGCTGCGCGACGTTGCCAACCCGTGCTCGGTGCTGACGAAGTCGCCGCTGCTGTTGCGCGATCTCGATCTCCTGCGCGAGATCGCGGAGGTCACCGACATCCACGCGAACCTCTCGATCCCGACGATGGACGAGAAGCCCTGGCGCGCGAGCGAGCCGCACACGCCGAGCCCGAAGGCGCGGATGGAGGCGGTCGCGGAGCTCAACCGCGCGGGCATCCCGGCGGGGATCCTCGTCGCCCCGCTCATGCCGGGGATCAACGACGATCCGCGCCAGGTCGAGCGGATCCTGGAGGCCGCCGGGGAGGCGGGGGCGACCGGGGTGAGCGGGATCGCGCTGCACCTGCGCGGGGAGGTGCGCGGGATCTACATGGAGTGGCTGCGCGCGTACCGGCCCGATCTCGTGCCGCGCTACGAGGCGCTCTATGCCCGCGGGGCCTACGCGCCGCGCGAGGAGCAGGACCGGTTGCGCCGCCTGCTCACGACGACGCACGTCCGAACGGGCCACGAGCTGCCGAGGCGGTCGCCCGCCGACACCCGCGGGGTGCGTCGCGCGCCGGCCGGGCGGCCGCCGGGGCGCGACGGCGACCGGCCGGGGGAGACCATGGCGACGGCGATCGGGCTGTTCCGCGGCGACGGTCCGAGCGGGGCCGCGCACGGGGCGACGGATGCCGAGCGGCCGCGCCCGCGCCCGCGGCCGGGGCGGCAGGAGGCGCTGTTCTGAGCCGAATCCCCGCCGTCTGTGACCGGCATCACACCGGGAATTGGAAACCCGGCGTCGGTGACGGTGTTGCTTTGGGAGACCCCACGAGCGAAACGAGATCGAGCCCCCTGAGTCCCATGCGGCAGTTCTTCACCACCCACAGTCACTCCTGGCGCGACGTCGGCCTGGCACGTGAGTTGAGCCGGCGCGCGGTCAAGCGCGCGCGGATCCAGTCGCTGGTTCTGTTGCCGGTGCTGGTCGGCGTGCTGGTCGTCTACGGCTACCGCGACCGCCTGTTCGGCCCCGCGTACGACGACGCGGTCCGGATCGTCACGTTCCTCGCGCTCATCGCGCTGGGCTGGCAGTTCGCCCGCGACGTGGGGCGCGCGCTCGGGCCGACGCTGTTCCGGCGGATGGACCCGGGAACGGCGGGCACGGTCGGGTTCCTCCTGCGGCTGGCGACGATGCTCGTGGCCGTCCTGATCGCGCTGCGCATCGCCGGCCTCGGGCCGCGCACGCTGGCCCTCGGCGGCGCGTTCACCGCGGTCGTCGTCGGCCTGGCAGCGCAGCAGACGCTCGGCAACCTGTTCGCCGGCATGGTCCTGCTCAGCGCGCGTCCGTTCCGCGTGGGGGAGCGGGTGCGGCTGCAGGGCGGCGGGCTGGCCGGGACGGTCGAGGGTGTCGTCAGCAGCCTCGGGCTGCTGTACACCACGCTCGCCTCCGGCGACGACGCGATCATGGTCCCGAACTCGGTGGTGCTGAACGTCGCCATCGTCCCGCTCCGCGAGCCCGAGGGGATCGACCTGCGCGCCCGGCTGCGTCCGGGCCTGACACCGCTCGACATGCAGGACATGCTCCAGCGCCAGATCGAGACGCCGATGCGCGACACGCCGCGCATCGCGCTCGAGGAGCTCGACGGCGACGAGGTCGTGGTGCGCATCACGGCGACCCCCGAACGTCCCACCGACGGCCCGCGACTGGCGAGCGAGGTGCTCGAGGTCGTGGGCGGGCAGACGGTCCGCACCGAGGGCTGACCTCCGGGCGGCGGGCCCCGTCCGGTAGGGCCGACGTGCGGCGCGGAGGACGTGCGCCGCGGGCGCCTTCGCCCCCGTCCACCCGCGTCCTTGGCACCCGTCCACCCGCGTCCGCTGCATGACCCGCGCGGCACCCCGCAGAAGGCCGCGGAACCACTGCTCGGGCGCCCTCGCGCCAGACTGGCGCGCCCGCCCTCGCGACGCCGGATCCGAAACTCCGGCAACCGGTCCGCCAGGGACCGCCGTTCACCCGTTCGTCGCGCGAAACCCGCCGTTCGGCGGACCGCTAAGGGGACCTAGAGCATTTTTCGCGCCACGTCGTTCCGCCAATGCACCAGATCGGGGCAACGGTGAAGTTGTCGGCTCGTGTCGGCACCACGCCGCCGGGTCGGATCCCGGCGACGACGAGCGATGACGGCGATCCAGCGCGAGGCCACGACATACACGAGGCGTACGCGGTACCCGGGGGCGACCACCGGGCTGCTCTGCGCGCTCGTCGTCACCGCCCTCGCCGTCTGCGGCGCCCTCGCCCCGGCCGCCGTCGCCGACCGCACGTTCGCCCCCCGCTTCAGCACCACCGAGCGGGGCCAGGTCGTCACGGCCGGCAACACCGTCCTCACGTGCCCGGGTACGAGCACGGCGTGCCAGAACGCGCAGAACGGCACGACCGCGGCGGCCGACAACAACGACTTCGACATGAGCTACGTGGACGTCGACGGCGACGTCCACCACGTTCAACTCGAGCCGCGCGACGCTGGCGCTCCCGGCCGGGTCCACCGTCCTCTTCGCGGGCCTCTACTGGGCCGGCGACACGTCGGCGGGCGATGACGGCCAGGCCGCGCCGGCCCCCGGCTCCCGGGCGCTCGTGTCCCTCCGGACGCCGACGGCGACCAGCTACCGGCAGGTGACCGCGAGCGCCCTCGACACGGACTCGCTGTCGGCGACGCGCTACCAGGGCTTCGCCGACGTCACGAGCTCCGGTCGCCGCGGCCGGCAACGGCGTCTACACGGTCGGGAACGTCCAGACCGGCACCGGCGAGGGCCGCTACGGCGGCTGGGGCCTCGTCGTCGTCTACCGCAACCCCGCCGAGTCCGTCCGCCGCCTCCTCGTCTACGACGGCCTGTTCGCGCTGCAGTCCGGCCTGCGCACCTCGGCCGACGTCTCGCTCACCGGGTTCGTCACCCCGCCGTCCGGCACCGTCGTCGGCCGCCTCGGCATCCTCGCGTGGGAAGGCGACAAGGGCATCACGGGCGACACCGCGACGTTCGCCGGCCGCTCGCTCACCGACACGCTCAACCCGGTCACGAACGTCTTCAACTCGACGATCTCGCGCGCCGGCGCGGTGACGACCGGCCGGACGCCGAGCTACGTCAACCAGCTCGGCTACGACAAGGACGAGTTCACGATCGACGGGTTCCTCGGCAACAACGTGTCGAGCGCGACCGTCCACCTCGCGACGGCGACCGACACGTACCTGCCCGGGGTCATGGCGCTCGCCTTCGACGAGGGCCCGCCGTTCGCCTCGACGCCGGCGTCCGTCGGCGGAACGGCCCGCGACGGCGAGACGCTGACCGCCGACCCGGGCGTCTGGCAGGGCTCGACCCCGATCACGTTCACCTACCAGTGGCGCCGCTGCGACGCCAACGGCGCGAACTGCGTGGACATCGCGGGCGCGACCGGGCAGTCCTATGCGCTCGGCACCGCGGACGTGGGCTCGACCGTCCGGGTCGTCGTGACCGCGACGAACGCGGCCGGGTCGACGACGTCGACCTCGACCCAGACCGGCCGGGTCGCCGCCACGCCGCCCGTCAACACGGCGTCGCCGTCGATCTCGGGCACCACGCGCGACGGCGAGACGCTCACCGCCGACCGCGGCACGTGGACCGGGACGCCGAACATCACCTACGCGTACCAGTGGCGCCGGTGCGACACGGCCGGCGCGAACTGCGCCGACATCGCCGGCGCGACGGCGACGACGTACAAGCTGACGCCGGCCGACGTCGGCACCACGACCCGCGTGATCGTGACCGCGACGAACACCGCGGGGTCGACGTCCGCGACGTCCGGCGCCGCCGGCCGCGTCGACCCGGTCGCCCCCGCGAACACGGTCGCCCCGACCGTCGGCGGCACCGCGCGCGACGGCGAGACGCTGACCGTCGACCGCGGCACGTGGACCGGCACGCCGACGATCACCTACGCGCTGCAGTGGCGCCGCTGCGACTCGAGCGGCGGCAACTGCGCCGACATCGCGGGCGCGACCGGGACGACCTACAAGCTCACGAGCGCCGACGCCGGCAGCACGGTCCGCGTCGTCGTGACCGCGACGAACGCCGCCGGCAGCGCCACCGCGACGACCGCCGCCACCGCCCGCGTCGCCGCCACCCCGCCGGTCAACACCGTCGCCCCGACGATCTCCGGCACGACGCGCGACGGCGGCACGCTCACGGTCGACCGCGGGACGTGGACCGGCACGCCGAACATCACGTACGCCTACCAATGGCGGCGCTGCGACACGACCGGCGCGAACTGCACGGACATCTCCGGCGCGACGAGCACGACCTACACGCTCACGAGCGCCGACGTCGCGGCGACCATCCGCGCCGTCGTCACCGCGACGAACTCGGCCGGCACCGCGGCCGCGACGACGACCCAGACCGCCCGCGTCGACGCGGTCGCCCCGGCGAACACGACGCTCCCGTCGATCTCCGGCACGACGCGCGACGGCCAGACGCTGACCGCCGACCACGGGCACGTGGACCGGCACGCCGAACATCACGTACGCCTACCAGTGGCGCCGCTGCGACGCGAACGGCGCGAACTGCGCCGACATCAGCGGCGCCACGACCGCGACGTACACGCTCGCGAGCGCCGACGTCGGCACGACGACGCGCGTGGTCGTCACCGCGACCAACACCGCCGGATCGGTCGCCGCGACGTCGGCCGCGGCGGCCAAGGTCGACCCGACGCCGCCGGTCAACACCGTCGCGCCGACGATCACCGGCACCACCCGCGACGACCAGACGCTGACCGTCAACCGCGGCACGTGGACCGGCACGCCGACGATCAACTACACGTTCCAGTGGCGGCGCTGCGACGCCAACGGGTCGGGCTGCAGCCGACATCAGCGGCGCGACCGGCACGACGTACAAGCTCACGAGCGCCGACGTCGCCAACACGATCCGCGTCGTCGTCACGGCGACGAACGCCGCCGGCAACGCGAGCGCGACCACCGCCGCGAGCGACAAGATCGCCGCGACCCCGCCGGTGAACACCGCCGTCCCGACGATCTCCGGCGCCACGCGCGACGGCAGCACCCTGACCGCCGACAAGGGCACGTGGACGGGCTCGCCGACGATCACCTACGCCTACCAGTGGCGGCGCTGCGACACCGCGGGCGCGAACTGCGTCGACATCGCCAACGCCCGCAGCGCGACGTACACGCTCACGAGCGCGGACGTCGGGACGACGACGCGCGTGGTCGTCACCGCGACGAACCGCCGCCGGCACGGCGAGCGCGACGAGCGCCCAGACCGCGACGACGACCGCGGTCGCCCCGGTCAACACGACCGCGCCGACGATCTCCGGCACGGCCCGCGACGGCGAGGTCCTCACGCTCGATCGCGGCAGCTGGACCGGCACGCCGACGATCACCTACGCCTTCCAGTGGCGCCGGTGCGACACGGCCGGCGCGAACTGCACCGACATCGCGAACGCGACCGGCCAGACGTACACGCTGACGGCGGCGGACACCGGCAAGACGATCCGCGCGGTCGTCACGGCGACGAACACCGCCGGCGCGACGCCCGCGAGCACGACCGCCACGGCGACCGTCGCCCTCGCCCCGCCGGTCAACACGACCGCGCCGACGATCTCCGGCACGGCCCGCGACGGCGAGACGCTGACCGGCACGCGCGGCACCTGGACCGGCACCGAGCCGCTGACCTACGCGTACAAGTGGCGCCGCTGCGACGCGAGCGGCGCGAACTGCACCGACATCGCGGGCGCGACCTCGCTGACCTACGCGCTCACTGCCGACGACGTCGGCCACGTGCTCGTCCTGCAGGTCACGGCGACGAACCCGGCCGGGACCGCGACCGCGCGCGACACCCCGACCGACAAGGTCGTCGCCGCGCCGCCCGTCAACCGCACCGTCCCGACCGTCACCGGCACGGCCCGCGACGGCTCGACGCTCACCGCCGCGACGAACGGCACCTGGAGCGGCACCGGCCCGCTGCGCTTCTCCTACGCCTGGCTGCGCTGCGACGGCAACGGGGCGAACTGCACCGCGATCGCCGGCGCGACCGGCTCGACGTACGAGCTCACGCCCGACGACGTCGGCCACGTGGTCAAGGTCCGCGTGACGGCGACGAACGACGCGGGCACGGCGTCCGCCGACTCCGCCGGCACCACCGCGGTCGCCGCGGTCGCGCCCGCCAACGTCGCGGCGCCGACCATCTCCGGCATCGCGACCGAGGGCAGCACGCTGACGGCCCAGAACGGCAGCTGGACCGGCACGCCGCAGATCGGGTTCACCTACCAGTGGCAGCGCTGCGACACGAACGGCGCGAACTGCACGAACATCGCCGGCGCGACCAACCGCACGTACACGACGGTCGCCGCCGACACCGGCAGCCGCATCCGCGTCGTCGTCACCGCGACGAACGCGGTCGGCAACGCGAGCGCCGCCTCGGCGCCGGCGTCCGTCAACCCCGCGGCCCCGGTCCAGACGACCGCTCCGTCGATCTCCGGCACCGCGCGCGACGGCGAGACGCTCACGGCCAACCCCGGCACGTGGGCCGGGACGCAGCCGACGTTCACCTACCAGTGGGTCAGCTGCGACAGCACCGGCACGAGCTGTACCGACATCGCCGGCGCGACGGGCCGGACCTACGTCGCCGGGTCGGACGACGTCGGCGGCCGCCTGAGCGTGCGCGTCGTCGCCACGAACCCCGCCGGCACGGCGACCGGCCAGGCCGCCCCGACGGACGTCGTCGCCGCCGTCGCGCCGACGAACACCAGGCTGCCCGCGATCAGCGGCACGGTCCGCGACGGCGAGACGCTCACCGCCGACCGCGGCACCTGGTCGGGCACGACGCCGATCACGTACAGCTACCAGTGGCGCCGGTGCGACACGAGCGGCGCGAACTGCGTCGACATCGACGGCGCCACCGCCGCGACCTACGTCGCCAAGCCCGCCGACGTCGGCAAGACGGTGCGCGTCACCGTCACCGCGCGCAACAGCGGCGGCTCCGCGGCCGCGACGTCGGCCCCGACCGACACCGTCCGCGCGACGCCGCCGGTCAACGTCGACGTCCCGTCGATCGCCTCGGGCGTCGCCCGCGACGGCGAGACGCTGACCGCCGATCCCGGCGGCTGGAGCGGTACGCCGACGATCGGGTTCACCTACCAGTGGCAGCGCTGCGACGCCAACGGCGCCGGCTGCACGGACATCGCGAACGCGAGGGCCGGCACGTACGCGACGACGTCGGCCGACGTCGGCTCGCGCCTGCGCGTCGTCGTGACCGGCACGAACGCCGCCGGCTCCTCGAGCGCGCCGTCGACCCAGACCGCGCCGGTCGCCGCCGTGCGGCCCTCGGTGACGACGAACCCGTCGATCAGCGGCACCACGCGCGACGGCTCGACCCTGACCGCCGACCCGGGCGTGTGGAGCGGCACGACGCCGATCACCTTCACCTACCAGTGGCGCCGCTGCGACGCCGGCGGCAACGGCTGCGCGGACATCGCCGACGCGACCGGCAAGACGTACACCGAGACCGCCGCCGACGTCGGCAAGTCGCTGCGCGTCGTCGTCACGGCGACGAACATCGCGGGCAGCGCCAACGCGACCGCGAGCCAGAGCGGCGTCGTCGCGGCCCTCGCGCCCACCGCCCGCACGGCCCCGAAGATCACCGGCACGGCGCGCGACGGCGAGACCCTCACGACCGACGACGGCACGTGGGACGGGACGCAGCCGCTGAGCTTCACCTACCAGTGGCGCCGCTGCGACACGAGCGGCGCGAACTGCGTCGACATCGCCAACGCCAACGGCAAGACGTACACCGAGACCGCCGCCGACGTCGGCAAGACGGTGCGCGTCGTCGTGACCGCGACGAACACCGCCGGGTCGGCGAGCTCGACGGCCGACCAGACCGGCACCGTCGCCGCCGCCGCGCCGGCGAACCGCGTCGCCCCGACGATCTCCGGCACGGTGCGCGACGGCGAGCAGCTGACGGCCGACCCCGGCACCTGGGACGGCACGCCGACGATCTCGTTCAGCTACCAATGGCAGCGCTGCGACGCGAGCGGCGGCAACTGCCAGCCGATCTCCGGCGCGACCAACAGGACGTACACCGCGACCGGCGCCGACGTGGGCCGCGAGCTCCGGGTCGTCGTGACGGCCCGCAACGACGGCGGCTCGGCCGCGGCAACCTCCGCGCCGACGACCGCGGTCGCCGTCGCGCCGCCGGCCAACACGGGCCTGCCGACGATCTCCGGCACCGCGCGCGACGGCTCGACGCTCACGGCCGGCCGCGGCACGTGGACCGGCACCGAGCCGATCACCTACGCGTACCAGTGGCGCCGCTGCGACGCCGACGGCAACGGCTGCTCCGACATCGCCGGCGCGACGGACAGCACCTACCAGCCGACGGCCGCCGACGTCGGGCACGCGGTGCGCGTCGTCGTGAGCGCGACGAACACGGCCGCCACCCGGAGCGCCACCTCGGACGCGACCAGCGCCGTCACGGCCGTCGCCCCGACGAACCGCTCGGTCCCGTCGATCACCGGGACCCCGCGCGACGGCGTCCCGCTCACCGCCGATCCGGGTGCGTGGGACGGCACCCAGCCGATCACGTTCACCTATCAGTGGCGCCGCTGTGACGCGAACGGCGAGAGCTGCGCGGCGATCCCGGGCGCGACCGACCGCACCTATACGCCCACCGGCGACGACGTCCGCGGCACGCTGCGCGTCGAGGTCACCGCGCACAACGCGGGCGGCACGGCGAGCGCGACCTCGCCGCGGTCGGACACCGTCGCCGCGGCCGCTCCCGTGAGCAACGGCGCGCCGACGATCAACGGCACCCCGCGCGACGGCGAGACGCTGACCGCCGACCGGGGCCCGTGGACCGGCACGGCCCCGATCGCGTTCGACTACCGGTGGCAGCGCTGCGACGCGAACGGCGCGAACTGCGTGCCGATCGACGGCGCGACCGCGAGGTCGTACACCGCCACGCCCGCCGACGTCGGCCACGAGCTCCGCGTCTCGGTGACCGCCCGCAACGACGGCGGCACGGCGACCGCGCAGTCCGCGCCGACCACGGCCGTGGCGCCGCGCCTCCCGGACAACACGTCGACCCCGACGATCGACGGCGCCGCGCGCGACGGCGGCACACTGACCGCCGACCCGGGGACGTGGACCGGCACGCCGGACATCGCCTTCACCTACCAGTGGCAGCGCTGCAACGCCGACGGCAGCGGCTGCACGACGATCCCGAACGCGACCGGCGCGACGTTCGAGCTCGGGCCCGAGGACCTCGGCCACGCGATGCGCGTCGTCGTGACCGCGACGAACGCCGCCGGCGCGGTCGACGCGACGTCCGCGACGACCGGCGCCGTCGCCGCCGTCGCCCCGCGCAACACCGCCGAGCCGACCGTCAGCGGCGGCACGCAGGCCGGCGCGACGCTGACCGCCGCTCCGGGGACGTGGACCGGCACCCAGCCGATCACGTTCACCTACCAGTGGCAGCGCTGCGACAACGGCAGCTGCGCCGACATCCCGAACGCCACCGCCACGACGTACACGACGACGGCGACCGACGTCGACAAGACGATCCGCGTCGAGGTCACGGGCACGAACGGCGTCGGCGACGACATCGCGCGCTCCGAGCAGACCGACGCCATCCGCGCCGTCCCGCCGGTGAACACGGTCCGCCCGAGCATCGCCGGCACCGCGATGGACGGCGAGCGGCTGACGGCCGACCAGGGCACGTGGACGGGCACGCCGCCGATCGACTTCGGCTACCAGTGGCAGCGCTGCGACACGACCGGCGACAACTGCGAGAACATCGCGGGCGCCGGCAGCAGGAGGTACGAGCCGACCGGGGCCGACGTCGGCCACACGCTGCGCGTCGTCGTCACCGCGACCAACCAGGGCGGCCCGCAGACCGCCGACTCGCTGCCGACCGGCGTCGTCGTCCCGCGCCTGCCGGCCAACACGGTCGCCCCGACCATCACCGGCACCGCCCGCGACGGCGAGGAGCTGACCGCGCAGGACGGCACGTGGACGGGCACCGAGCCGATCACGTTCCGTTACCAGTGGCAGCGCTGCGACCTGAACGGCACCGCCTGCGCCGACATCGCCGACGCGACGGCCAAGACCTACACGGCGCAGGACGCCGACGCGAACAGCACGCTGGTCGTCGTCGTCACCGGCCACAACGCCGCGGGCGACGCCACCGCGACGTCGACGGCCACCGGTCGCGTCGAGGGCATCGCCCCGACCAACACCACCGCGCCGACGATCGACGGCACCCCGCGCGTCGGCCAGACGCTCGCCGCCAGGACCGGCGACTGGGACGGCACCGGGCCGATCGCGTTCGCCTACCAGTGGCAGAGCTGCGACGCCGACGGCGCGAACTGCACCGACATCAGCGGCGCGACGGGCGCGAGCTACGCCCCGGTCGCCGGCGACGTCGGCCACGCGCTGCGCGTCGCCGTGACTGCGACCGGCCCCGGCGGCACAGCCTCCGTGACGTCCGGCCCGACGGACCCGGTGCAGACCGCGCCGGCCCAGCCGACCGCGCCTGCGAACACGGCCCGCCCGACGATCACCGGCACGGCCGAGGACGGCGCGAGGCTGACCGCCGACGAGGGCACGTGGACGGGCACCGACCCGATCGACGTCAGCTTCCAGTGGCAGCGTTGCAACACCGCCAACGAGTGCACGGACATCCGCGACGCGACCGCGCGCGACTACACCGCGACGTCGGACGACGTCGGCCAGCGCCTGCAGGTCGTCGTGACCGCGCGCAACACCGTCGGCGACGCGACCGCGACCTCGCAGTCGACGGCCCGGGTCGCGGCCGTCGCGCCCACCAACACGGCCGACCCGAGCGTCTCCGGGACGCCGCGCGTCGGGACGCAGCTGACCGCGAATCGCGGCACCTGGGACGGCACGGAGCCGATCACGTTCAGCTACCGCTGGCAGCGCTGCGACCAGACCGCGTGCGCGGACATCACCGGCGCCACCGACCCGACCTACACGCCGACCACCGATGACGCCGGCAGCCGCATCCAGGTCGTCGTCACGGCGACCAACGCCGCGGGCTCGCGACCGGCGACGAGCGGCCGCACCGGCCCGGTCCAGGGCACGGCCCCGGGCAACCTCACGGCGCCGCGCGTCGTCGGGACCCCGCGCGTGGGCGAGTCCGTCACCGCCGACCCCGGCACGTGGAACGGCACCCAGCCGATCACGTTCGCCTACCAGTGGCAGCGCTGCGACGCGAGCGGCGCCAACTGCACGGACATCGGCGGCGCGACCGACCCGAGCTACATCCTCGCCGACGCCGACGAGGGCAACACGGTCCGCGTCGTCGTGACCGCGACCGGGCCTGGCGGCACGGCCGCGCGCGCCTCGGGCGCCTCGGACCCGATCGCGGCCGCCGGCGGCACCGCGCAGGGGCCGGACAACGTCACGCGCCCGACCATCACCGGGACCGCGCAGCAGGGCAGCACCCTCACCGCCCGCGAGGGCGGCTGGACCGGCCGCGCCCCGGTCGACTTCACCTACCAGTGGCGGCGCTGCGACGCCGACGGCACGAACTGCGTCGACATCACGGACGCGAACGGGCGGACCTACACGCCCACGAGCGCCGACGCGGGCCACACGATCGTCGTCGCCGTGACCGCGCGCAACAGCGTCGGCGCGAGCTCGCAGGCGTCGGCCGCGACCGACGTCGTCGAGGCGACCGGGTCCGCCGGCGGTACGCCGACCCCGACCAGCCCGGCCACCCCGTCGCCGAGCCCGGCCACGCCGACGCCGACACCGACTGCGCCGGCGACGCCCAGCCAGGGCACCACGCAGCCCGCCGGCGACCTCTCGAGCCTGCCCGGCAGCCAGCTCACGGCGGCCTCGTGCGCGACGCTCGTCGGCGGCGGCGGCTTCCGGCGGATCAACTTCCAGCCCGCGGGCGCCGTGCGGATGCGCGTGCGCGCCGACGCCACCATCCTGCCGACCGCGCCGGTCCGCGTGACCGTCAACGCCGCCAAGGCGCGCGGGCTGCGCAGCGTGCGCTACACGCTCGACGGCCGGACGGTGCGGGCCGGATCGCGCTCGCCCTACCAGCTGCTGCTCACCCCGTCCGCGCTGCGGCCCGGACGGCACACGCTGATCGCGCGCCTGCGGCCGCGCACCGGCCGGACGCGCACGCTGAAGACGACGCTGCGGGTCGCGGCCTGCGCGACGCGGTTCACCGCGCGCCAGTACCGGACGACCACCGGCACGGGCATCCGCCTGCGCGTCGACGCGCGGACGGCCATGAGCGCCGTGACGTTCTCGCTGCCGAGCGCGATCACGAAGGGCCTGGCGCTCGGCAAGCCGTCCGGCCGCATCCGCGTCGTGACCACCGCCGGCCGCCGCCAGTACGCCCTGACCCCGGCCCGTGGCCGCCGCCCGGCCGGCCTGACCGCCCGGAACGGCCGGCCCGGCGTGCGGGTCCGCGGGCGGACGATCACGGTCACGGGCCTGCCCGCCGCGGCCGGCATCGTCGAGATCACCGTCTACCAGCCGCGGGCGCCGCGCGGTGCGCGCCTGCTCACCGCCCGCCAGCGCGTCTCGGCGACGGCGACGATCCGCACGCCGGCCGCCCGCCGCCTGAAGGCCCGGGTCAGCCGCGGCGGCGGCTGATCACCCGTCGCCCGGCGCGGTCAGCGCTTCGTGCGGTGCTCGGCGCCGATCCGGTCGCCGACCTTCGCGCCGCCCGTGGCGCGGATGACCGTCGCCGCGACCTCGGGGGCGAAGCCGGCGAACGCCGTGCCCAGGCGCATCCCGACGGGCGCGACGTCGATCTCGCCGCGGTTGCGCTCGATCGCGCGAACGACGGCGTCGGCGACCTCCTCGGGGGCGACCGTGCCCGCGCCGGGCGGGAGCTTCGCGCCGGAGTCCGCGAACATGCCCGCGTCGCGGACGAACCCGGGGAACACGGCGCTCACGCCGACGCCGCTCGAGTGCAGGTCCTGACGCATGCCCTGCGCGAGCCCGCGCAGGCCGAACTTCGTCGCGCCGTAGACGGCCGCGCGCAGCGTCCCCGCCTTGCCGTTCAGCGAGGACATGAAGACGATGTGGCCGCTGCCGCGCTCGGCCATCCGCTCGCCGATCAGGCGGGCGAGCACCATCGGCGCGCGGAGGTTCACGGCGATCGCGCGGTCGATCTCCTCGACCGAGAAGGACATGACGTGCCCGCTGGCCGACAGGCCCGCGTTGGCGACGAGGACGTCGACGTCCGCGTGGTCATTCGCCAGGCGCTCGACCGCGGCCAGGTCGGCGAGGTCGACCGGCACGGCCGTCGCGCCGGTCTCGGCCGCGAGCGGCTCGAGCACCTCGGTGCGGCGGCCGGTGAGGACGAGCCGCGCGCCCTCGGCGTGCAGGCGGCGCGCGATCGCGTGGCCGAGCCCGCCCGTCGCGCCGGTGAGCAGGACGGTCCGCCCGGCGAGGTTCACGCCGGGAATACCGCCACCGTCGCGCTGAAGCCGTGCAGGAAGGGATCGCCGCCGACCGGGCCGATCTCGCCCGCGGCGAAGAAGCCCGCGGCGGGCGCGCCGGCGAGCTCCTCGTCGAGCGCGACGGCGTCGTGATCGGGCGTGCCGAACATCTCGCGCCCGCGGCCGTTGCAGGTGAAGACGAGCGCTCCCGCCGGGGCCGCGCCGCCGAGCGCCTCGAGCCGCAGCCCGAGCGCGTCGCGCAGGTCGCGGTCGGCCGAGCGGGCGTCGCGGGCGTGCATCCGGACGACCGTCCCGGTCTCGATCGGCGCGCCCACGGCGACGGTGCCGTCGTCGGGATCGGCGCCCAGGAGCGGCCGGACGAGGAAGTCGCCCTGGCGGTACTCGGGCTTGCCGCCGTCGATGACGACGCCGAGCAGCAGGCCGTTGGCCACCATCCCGCGCTCGATCGAGGTCAGCTCCTCGATCGCGTCGCGCAGACGCCCCAGCGCGGGGCGGCCGGCGAGCTCGCGGATGACGTTCCCCTCGCTCGCGGTGACCGTCAGCTCGGGGCCGACGGGCGCGGCGCCCTGCGAGACGCACGGCAGGATCTCCACGCCCTCGAAGCGCACGCCGACCGCCCCGGCCCCGACGACGCGGCCGTCGATGAACAGCGCCGCGTCGCCGTCCGGCGTCCGCGCGCTGGCCAGCCCGCCGACGATCGGCACGCCCGGCGAGCGGACGGCGAGTTCGGCGAGGACGGCGTCGGTCGGAAAGGAGTAGGGGTCGGGGAGCAGGACGATCCCGCTCGCGTCGTCGATCTCGGCGAGGCCGGTGACGCCGATCCCGTCGGGCGTCTCGATGGCCTCGGCATGGAACGCGGTCGCGCTCCCGCCGTCGAGCGTCGCCGCCCACACCGCGACGGCGGTGCCGGCCTCGACCTCGCGCAGCGCGCCGAGCACGCCGCCCGCCCCGCAGCCGACCAGCGTCGGCGGCGTGAGCGCTTCGGCCACGCCCTCGAGCGTCGCCTCGGGCGACGCCAGGTGGGTGCCGCTCGAGAACACGAACGCGACGTCGGCCACGGCGCCGCCGAGCGCCGCGCGGGCATGGGTGCCCGCCTCGATCGCTGCCACCCGGGGATCCGGGCTCGTCGACAGCCCACAGCCGATGCGGACGCTCACCGTCCGCACGATACTCCGCGCCATGGCGCGTGAAGCCGTCGTCCTGGCCGTCTTCGGGCCGACCGGCATCGGCAAGACCGCGCTGGCGCTGGCGCTCGCCGACCGGCTGCGCGCGCGCGGCGAGCGGCCGGTCGCGGTGTCGGCCGACGCGCTGCAGGTCTACAACGGCCTGGAGACGCTCACCGGGGTCGCGAACGCCGCCGAGCAGGCCCGCCTCGAGCACCGGCTGGTCTCGATCCTCCCGGTCGACGCGCGCTTCAGCGCGGGCGAGTACGCCGCCCTCGCCCACGCGGAGATCGACGGGCTGCTGGCCGCCGGCGCGCGGCCGATCGTCGTCGGCGGCACCGGGCTGTACCTGCGCGCCGCGCTCGCCGAACCTGACCCTGCGCCCGCCGCCGCCCGTCGCGCTGCGCGCGCGCTGGGAGGCCGAGCTCGCCCGGCGCGGGCCGGAGGCGCTCCACGCCGAGCTCGCGGCGGCCGCGCCGTGGGCCGCCGCGGGCATCGGCCCGCGCGACCGCAGCCGGATCGTCCGCGCCCTCGAGCTGCTGGAGCTCGGCGAGCTCGAGCCGCGACCGGATCCGGCCCGCAGCGAGCTGTGGACCGGCGACACCCGTCACCCGACCCGCCTGATCGGGCTCGTGATGGAGCGCGAGGCGCTGTACGCCCGGATCGAGGCGCGCGTCGACGCGATGGTCGCGGCCGGGGCCGTGGCCGAGGTGCGGGCGGCCCACGCCGCGGGGGCGTCGGACACCGCGCGCAAGGCGCTCGGCTTCGAGGAGCTGCTGGCGGGCGACGTCGAGGCGATGAAGCGCCGCACGCGCAACTTCGCCAAGCGCCAGCTCACCTGGATGCGCAAGCTTCCCGGGGTCGAGATCACCGACGTGACCGGGCGGGCGCCGGAGGACGTCGCCGCGGACCTGCTCCCGTAGCATCCGAGGCATGGGCAAGGTCTTCGACGCCATCGACGACAAGCTCGCGGCCTGGATCGGGCGCCAGCGGATGTTCTTCGTCGGCACCGCGCCGAGCGGCGACGGCGGGCACGTCAACGTCTCCCCGAAGGGGCCGATCGAGAGCCTGCGGATCCTCGACCCGCACACGGTCGCCTACCAGGACGTGATCGGCAGCGGGGCCGAGACGATCGCCCACCTGCGCGACAACGGCCGGATCGTCGTGATGCTGTGCGCGTTCGAGGGGCCGCCGCGGATCCTGCGCCTGCACGGCCACGGGACGGTGCTCCCGGCCGATGCCGTGTCGTTCCTTCGGATCGCGTTCGCCGCCGCCGGGCACCGAGCGGGCCGTCATCCGCGTCGACGTCGAGCGGATCGCCGACTCGTGCGGCTACGGCGTGCCGCTCATGGAGTACGTCGGGACGCGCCCGCAGTACCCGGCGTGGGCCGAGACCAAGGTGCGCAAGGGCGGCGAGCGCGCGCTCGACGAGTACGTGGCCGAGAAGAACGCCGTGAGCATCGACGGCCTGCCCGCCGTCGACCTCGAACCCGCGTAGATGCGCTTCGAGAAGTGGCAGGCCCTCGGCAACGACTACGTCATCGTCGAGGCCGCCGCCCTTCCGGCACCGCTGACCGCCCCGGTCGTGCGGGCGCTGTGCGACCGCCACACCGGCATCGGGGCCGACGGCGTGCTGCTGCTGCAGCCGCCGGACGAGCCCGGCTTCGTCGCCCGGCTGCGGATCTTCAACCCCGACGGCTCCGAGGCCGAGCTCAGCGGCAACGGCGCGCGCGAGGCGATCATGTACCTGCGCCACCGCGGCTGGACCGACCGCGATCAGTTCTCGATCCAGACCGTCGCCGGCGAGATCCGCCCGACGATCCTGTCGGAGACGATGTGCCGCGTCGACATGGGCCGCGCGCGCGACGACGGCGCCGGCGAGGTCGAGAGCGCCGGGCGCGTGTGGCGCTTCCAGCGCGTCGCGATCGGCAACCCGCAGTGCGCGATCGCCCTGCCGACGCCGGCCGAGGTCGACGCGCTCGACCTGGCCGCGATCGGTCCCGGCATCGAGCACGCGCCGCTGTTCCCCGACCGCACGAACGTGTCGTGGTTCGCCGAGCTCGAGCCGGGCGTCCTCCGCGCGCGGATCTTCGAGCGCGGGGCGGGGGAGACCACCGCCTCGGGCACCGGCGCGAGCGGGGCGGCCGTCGCCTACGTCCTGCGCGGGGGCGACTCGCCGGTGACGGTCCGGCTCGACGGCGGGGAGCTCGAGGTCGACGTCGGGGAGGACCTCCACGTCGACCTCACGGGCTGGGCCGTGCCGGTCTACGCGGGCGTGCTGTCAGACGCTGACGGCGTGTTCGCGCAGGGCCTCGGTGAGTGAGGTCTTGCGGTCCGTCGAGGCCGAGCGCTCGCCGATGATCAGCGCGCACGGGATCCGGTACGTGCCGGCCTTGAACTTCTTCTTGCGCGTCCCGGGCACGACCACGGCGCGGGGCGGGACCTCGCCGCGCAGCTCGACCGGCTTCTTCCGGCGGACGTCGATGATCGGCGTCGAGGACGTGATGACGACGTTGGCCCCGAGCACGGCCTCGCGGCCGATCCGGACGCCCTCGACGACGATGCAGCGCGAGCCGACGAACGCGCCGTCCTCGACGATCACCGGGCTGGCCTGGAGCGGCTCGAGCACGCCGCCGATGCCGACGCCGCCGCTGAGGTGCACGTCGGTGCCGATCTGCGCGCAGGAGCCGACGGTCGCCCACGTGTCGACCATCGTCCCCGAGCCGACCCACGCGCCGACGTTCACGTAGGAGGGCATGAGGACCACGCCCGGCGCGATGTAGGCGCCCTGGCGCGCGGTCGCGGGCGGCACGACGCGCACGCCCTTCTCGGCCCAGCCGGACTTGAGCGGCATCTTGTCGTGGTACTCGTACGGCCCGACCTCGATCGTCTCCATCCCGCGGGTGCGGAACGACAGCAGGATCGCCTTCTTGGCCCACTCGTTGACGTTCCAGCCCGTGTCGGTCGGCGCGGCGACGCGGATCTCGCCCTCGTCGAGCATCGTCATGACCTGCTCGACCGTCGCGGCGGCGTCCGCGTCGAGGTCGGACGTGGGCAGCTCGAACAGCGCTTCGATGCGCGCGGCCAGCGCGGAGAGGTCGGTCGTCGTCATGCCCACGAGGCTAGAAGCTCCGCGGCTCGCCGGCACTCCTCGAGCGTCGGGACGAGCGCGGCGCGCACGTGGCCCTCGCCGCCGGGGCCGAAGAACGGCCCGGGCGCCACGACGATCCCGAGGTCGTCGAGCATCCGCACGGCGAACGCCTCGGCGTCCTCGCCGCCCGGCACGCGCAGCCACAGGAAGAAGCTCGCGTCGCCGCCCGCGGGCTCGAGGCCGGTCGCGAGCAGGGCGGGGAGGAGGACGTCGCGCTTGGCCGCGTACCGCGCGCGGGTCTCGATCACGTGCTCCTCGTCGCTCCACGCCGCGATCGCGGCGCGCTGGACGAACTCCTGGGGCACGGTCCCGACGTTCGGGCGGTAGCGCTTGAGCGCGGCGATCAGCTCCGGGTCCCCGGCGGCGAACCCGAGCCGGTGGCCGGGCATCGACGAGCGCTTGGAGAGCGTGTTGAACACGATCACGTTCGTGCGGTCGGCGACCTGCAGCGCGCTGGCCGGCGGGTCGCCCGCGAACCACAGCTCGGAGTAGGCCTCGTCGCAGGCCAGGACGAAGCCGTGGGCGCGGGCCAGGGCGGCGGCGCGCTCGTAGAAGGCGAGCGGGGCGGCGACGGCCGTCGGGTTGTTCGGCGAGTTGAGCCAGAGGATCGCGACGCCGTCCCAGTCGACCGCGTCGAGGTCGGGCAGCCAGCCGTGCCCGGCGGTGAGGCGCAGCTCGACCACCTCGGCCCCGGCGAACACGGCGCCGCGGGCCGGGACCGGGTAGCCCGGGGTCGTGACCGCGATCCGCGTGCCCGGGCCGCCGACGACCTGCGCCAGGCCGAAGATGGCCTCCTTGGAACCGAAGGTCGGGACGATCTCCGTGTCGGGGTCGAGGCGGGCGCCGAACCGGCCCTCGACCCACTCCGCGATCACCGCGCGCAGCTCCGGCAGGCCCGCGGCCTTCGGGTAGCCGAGCACGGGTGAGGCCTCGACGGCCTCGGCGAGCGCGCGGCGGATGAAGGCGGGCGTCTCCTCGCGCGGCTCGCCGGCGCCGAGGTCGATCACGTCGATCCCGCGGGCGAGCGCGGCCTGCTTGGCCTCGTCGAGGCGGACGAACGGGTAGGTCGGCAGGCCGGCGAGGACCGGGCTCAGCCGCACGCGAAGCGCTCCAGCGTCTCGTAGCTGCGCACGAGCGCGGCGACCGTGACCTGCTCGTCGCGGGTGTGGGCGAACCGTGGCTCGCCGGGGCCGAAGTTGACGGCGTCGACGCCGGCGGCGGCGAACTCGGCGACCGGGGTCCAGGCCTGCTTGGGCTCGACCGGGAGGTCACCCGTCGCGATCAGCCGCTGCACGAGCTCGTTGTTCGTCGCCACCGGGGCCGACGGCGCGTTGCCGGTGATCTCGACCGTCCCGTACGGCTCGCACCAGGTGCGCAGGAGCGCCTCGGCCTCCTCGGCGCTCGTGCCCGGCGCGTAGCGGAAGTTCACGTGCGCGGTGGCGGTGTCGGGGACGACGTTGTCGGCGATCCCGCCGGAGATCCGCGTGACGGAGACGACCTGGGTGAAGCGCAGCCCGTCGAACTCGCGCGGCTCGTAGGGGATCTGCGCGAGCGCGTCGATCCCGGCCGCGGCGCGGTGGATGGCGTTGTCGGCGAACCACGGGCGGGCCGAGTGGCCGCTGGTGCCCGGGAACGTCCACGTCGCGTTGATGTTGCCCAGGCAGCCGGCGTGGATCGCGTTGTCCGTGGGCTCCATGACGATGACGGCGTCGGCCGTGCGCAGGCCCGGCTCGCGCTCGAGCAGGCGGCTGAGCGCGCTGTCGGCGAACGGCAGCTCCTCGCGGCCGAAGAAGACGAAGCCGAGGTCGACGTTCGCCCGGGCCGGGACGTCGCCGAGCGCGAGCTCGATCATCACGGCGTCGGCGCCCTTCATGTCGGCGGCGCCGAGGCCGAGGATCGTGTCGCCCTCGCGGCGGCCGGGGCGGTTGTCCTGCGCCGGGACCGTGTCGAGGTGGCCGGCGAGCAGGACGAGCGGGCGCTCGCCGCGCTCGGTGACGCCGGCGAGGACGCAGGTGTCGCCCGCGTCGCGGACGGCGACGTCGCCCGCCTCGAGCACGCCGAGGACGTGCGCGGCGAGCGCGGCCTCGTCGCGGGACTCGGACGGGACGTCGATCAGCTCGAGGGCGCGGGCGGCGAGGCGGTCGGCCGGGGACATCGGCCGCGCACTCTACGCGCCGCCCGCGACGACCCCCGCGGAGGCGCAGGTGGCCAGCGCGTAGGGCAGGTCGGCCTCCGTGACGCCCCGCAGGTCGGGGTGGTCGAGGTCGATCCCGACCAGCCCGGCCTCGGCGAGGCCGAGCGACGCGCAGCCGTTGGCGACGAGCTCGCCCCACAGGTCGCCCGACGCGGCGAGCAGCGCATGGCGGGTCTGGCCCTCGCGGCGCGCGCCGGTCTCGAGCTCGCGGACCTCCTCGAACGGATCGACCCGGACCTGGGAGTCGCTGCCGATCGCCAGCCGCACGCCCGCGTCGCGGTAGCGCAGGGCGGGGAGGAACCCGTCGCCGAGGTTGCCCTCGGTCGTCGGGCAGGACACGACGATCGAGCCCGAGCGGGCGAGGAGGTCGATGTCGGCGTCGGACACGTGGATGCCGTGGATGACGCTCGTGCGCTCGCCGAGGAAGCCGGTGCGCGCGAGCAGCTCGACCGGCGTGCAGCCGTGCTCGGCGTCGCACTCGCGCAGCTCGCGGACCTGCTCGTGGGCGTGGACGTGCAGGACGAGGTCGTGCTCGCGCCCGTGGGCGGCGATCGCCTCGAGCCAGGCCGCCGGCACCGCCCGGACGCTGTGGGCGGCGAGGCCGACGGTCACGCCGTCGCGCTCGGAGGCCCAGGCGCGCAGGTCGTCGACGCGGCGCAGGTAGGTCTCGACGTCGGGGTCGCAGAAGCGCCGCTGGCCGGGCTCGGCCGGGCGGTCGCCGCCGTCCCAGCCGTTGCGGTGGTAGGCGGCGGGGAGCAGCACGATCCGCAGGCCGGCCGCGAGCGCGGCCTCGGCCACGGCGATCGCCATGGCGTTGGGCGTCTCGTACGGCGTGCCGTCGGGGCGGTGGTGGACGTAGTGGAACTCGCCGACCGCCCCGTAGCCCGCGGCGGCCATCTCGCCGTAGACGCGCGCCGCGACGTCGCGCATCGTGTCGGGCTCGAGCGCGCCCGCGAGGCGGAACATCTCCGTCCGCCAGGTCCAGAAGTCGTCGTCCGGGCTCGCCGGCCGCTCGGCGACGCCGCGCAGGTCGCGCTGGAAGGCGTGCGAGTGGGCGTTGACCATCGCCGGGACGTCGCACGACGCGGCTCACGCGACCGCCCCCTCGAGGCGCCAGGCGCTGTCGGGCCGCACCCACACCGGGCGGCCGCCGATCAGGACGGCGCACACCGGGTTGCGGGCGAAGCGGTAGGGGAGGTGGGCGGCGGGGGTGTCGAGGACGATCACGTCGGCGCGCTTGCCGTCCTCGAGCGAGCCGATCTCGCCCGCCATCCCGAGGACGTACGCGGCGTTGAGCGTGCAGGCCAGCAGCGCCTCGCGCACCGACCACCCGTAGCGGCGGACCGCGAGGCCGACGATCGCCGGGATCGAGGCCACCGGCGACGTGCCCGGGTTGAGGTCGGTGCCGAGCACGCAGATCGCGCCCGCGTCGGCCAGGCCGCGGGCGGGCGCCGTCTCCTCGGCCCCGAGGAACTCCGCGCCGGGGAGCAGCACCGCGGCGGTCTCGCTCGCCGCGAGCGGGCCGAGGTCGTCGGGGTGCAGGCGGGCGAGGTGGTCGACCGAACGGGCGCCGGCGGCGAGCGCGACCGGGACCGAGCGGTTGGCCCCGAACTGCTCGACGTGGGCGCGCAGCGGCAGCCCGCGGGCGGCGGCGATCGCGCCGAGGCGCTCGAGGTGCTCGTTGGCGAACGCGACGCTCTCGACGTAGATGTCGAGCGCGTCGACGTCGGTCGTGTCGGCCAGCCGCTCGACCTCGTCCATCCACGCGTCGGCGGTGAAGCCCGCGGGGACGGCGTGCGCGAAGAGGCCGGTCACGGCCGTCGTCTGGCGCACGCGCTCGCCGAGCGCGCGGCCGAGGCGGACCGCGCGGCGCTCGGCGTCGTACGACAGGCCGTAGCCGGTCTTGCCCTCGAACGTCGTCGTGCCGGTCGCGAGCATCTCGGCCGCGAGGCCGGTCGCCTGCGCGAGGATCGCCTCGTCGTCGGTGGCCGCGAACGACCGCGCCGACGACGCGATCCCGCCGCCCGCGCGCGCGATCTCCTCGTACGGGACGCCGGTGACCTTCATCTCGTACTCGTCCGCGCGCCAGCCCGCGAACGGCAGGTGCGTGTGGCAGTCGACGAACCCCGGCAGCACGGCGCAGCCCGTGGCGTCGATGCGCAGGTCGACGTCGCCGGAGAACGCGCCGATCCGGTCGCCGTCGATCATGAGGTCGCCGCCGTCGAGGCGCATCTCCCCGGCGCGGTCGTGGCGCAGGTAGGGCAGGCCGTCCTCCGGCGGGCGGAGGACCTCGGCGGCCCCGGAGATCCAGACGGTCGTCACGCGGGATCGAGCATCGGCATCCGGACGCCGGTCCGCTCGGCGGCGGCGAGCGCGTCGGGCTCGCCGGAGTCCGCGTGGCGGACGATGCCCATGCCCGGGTCGGCGGTCAGGACGCGGCGGATGCGCTCGGCCGCGCGGTCCGTGCCGTCGGCGACGCACACCTGGCCGGCGTGGATCGACTTGCCCATGCCGACGCCGCCGCCGTGGTGGATCGACACCCACGACGCGCCGCAGGCGGTGTTCACGAGCGCGTTGAGCAGCGGCCAGTCCGCGACGGCGTCGGTGCCGTCGGCCATCGCCTCGGTCTCGCGCTCGGGCGAGGCGACCGAGCCCGCGTCGAGGTGGTCGCGGCCGATGACGACCGGCGCCTTCAGCTCGCCGCTGGCGACCATCTCGTTGAAGCGCAGGCCCGCGAGGTGGCGCTCGCCGTAGCCCAGCCAGCAGATCCGCGCCGGCAGGCCCTGGAAGGCGACGCGCTCCTGGGCGAGGGCGATCCAGCGGGCGATGTGCTCCTGGTCGCCGAAGAGGTCGAGGATCGCGGCGTCCGTGGCGTGGATGTCGGCCGGGTCGCCGGACAGCGCGACCCAGCGGAACGGCCCCTTGCCCTCGCAGAACAGCGGGCGGATGTAGGCGGGCACGAAGCCGGGGTAGGCGAAGGCGTCCTCGTCGCCGTGGGACTGGGCGAGGCCGCGCAGGGCGTTGCCGTAGTCGAAGGCCTCTGCGCCCGCCGTCTGCAGGTCGCGGATCGCGGCGACGTGGGTGAGGACCGACTCGCCGACGCGGCGCAGGTAGTCGTCGGGATCGGATGCGCGCAGGGCCTCGGCCTGCTCGACCGTCAGCCCGGCCGGCACGTACCCGTTCAACGGATCGTGGGCGCTCGTCTGGTCGGTGACGACGTCGACCGCGACGCCGCGGCGGACGAGCTCGGGGAGGACCTCGGCGGCGTTGCCGAGCAGGCCGACCGAGACCGCCTCGCCGTTCGCGCGCGCGTCGTCGAGGCGCTGCAACGCCGCGTCGAGGTCGGCGGCGCGCTCGTCGAGGTAGCGCGTCTGCAGGCGGCGCTCGATGCGGTGCAGGTCGACCTCCACGCACAGCGCGCAGCCCTCGTTCATCGTGACCGCGAGCGGCTGGGCGCCGCCCATCCCGCCGAGCCCGGCGGTGACGACGAGCCGGCCGGCGAGCGTGCCGCCGAACCGCTTGCGGGCGACGGCCGCGAAGGTCTCGAACGTGCCCTGGAGGATGCCCTGGGTGCCGATGTAGATCCACGACCCCGCGGTCATCTGGCCGTACATCATCAGCCCGGCCGCGTCGAGCGCCCGGAAGTGCTCCCAGGTCGCCCACTGGGGCACGAGGTTCGAGTTGGCGATGAGGACGCGCGGCGCGCGATCGTGGGTCTCGAAGACCGCGACCGGCTTGCCCGACTGGACGAGCAGCGTCTCCTCGTCGCCGAGGCGCATCAGCTCGCGCTTGATCGTCCGCAGGCTGGCCTGGTCGCGCGCGGCCTTGCCGATGCCGCCGTAGACGACGAGGTCCTGCGGGCGCTCGGCGACGTCCGGGTGCAGGTTGTTCTCGAGCATGCGGAGCGCCGCCTCCTGCTCCCACCCGCGGCAGCGCAGTCCGGTCTCCGAAGAGGTCTGGGCCATGGCCGCAGTCTGCGGCGGCGGCCCGGGAGAGCGCAAGCCGGGCGGCCGTCTTCTGTCTCGGATCCCAGACAGCGAGGGTCAGGCGAGCGGCCCGGCGACCGTCTCCGCCGCGGCCCGGATCGCGCCCGAGCGCACGAGGGCCACGGCGGCCTCGATCTCGGGGGCGAGATGGCGGTCCGGGCCGGTCCCGGGGACGGCCGCGCGCAGGGCGGTGATGACCGCGCCGGTCGCCGCCGCGGGCTCGATCGGGGCGCGCAGCTCGATCCCGCGGGCGGCCGTGAGCAGCTCGATGGCCAGCACGCGGGTCAGGCCGTCGACGGAGCGGCGCAGCTTGCGCGCGGCCGCCCAGCCCATCGAGACGTGGTCCTCCTGCATCGCCGAGCTCGGGATCGAGTCGACCGACGCGGGCATCGCCAGCCGCTTGAGGTCCGAGACGAGCCCGGCCTGCGTGTACTGGGCGATCATCAGCCCGGAGTCGACGCCGGGGTCGTCGGCCAGGAACGGCGGCAGGCCGTGGCTGCGGGCGGCGTCGAGGAAGCGGTCCGTGCGGCGCTCGGCGATGCTCGCGACGTCGGCGGCGACGACCGCGAGGAAGTCGAGGACGTAGGCGAGCGGGGCGCCGTGGAAGTTGCCGTTGGACTCGATGCGGTCGTCGAGGGTGATGACCGGGTTGTCGATCGCCGCGGCGAGCTCGCGCCCGGCGACCGCGGCGGCGTGGTCGAGGGTGTCGCGCGCGCCGCCGGCGACGGCGGGCGCGCAGCGCAGCGAGTAGGCGTCCTGGACGCGGGTGTCCTCGGGGCCGCGGTGGCTGGCGACCAGCGGGCTGCCGGCGAGCAGCGCCCGGACGTTCGCCGCGGACGCCGCCTGGCCGGGGTGCGGGCGCAGCGCGTGGAGATCGGCGGCGAAGACCGCGTCGGTGCCGAGCAGGCCCTCGACGCTCATGGCCGCCGTGATGTCCGCGGTCGCGAGCAGCGTGCGCAGGTCGGTGATCGCCAGCGCGAGCATGCCGAGCATCCCGTCCGTGCCGTTGATGAGCGCGAGGCCCTCCTTCTCGGCGAGCACGACCGGCGCGATCCCGGCGTCGGCCAGGGCGTCGGCGGCGGGGCGCTCGCGGCCGCCCGCGTCGCGGACCGGCCCCTCGCCCATGAGCGCCAGCGCGCAGTGGGCGAGCGGGGCGAGGTCGCCCGAGCAGCCCAGCGAGCCGTGCTCGGGGACGATCGGCGTGATGCCGGCGGACAGCAGCGCCGCGTAGGTCTCGGCCGTCTCGGGTCGCACGCCGGTCCGGCCGGTGGCGAGCGTCGACAGGCGCAGGAACATCAGCGCGCGGACGACCTCGCGCTCGACCTCGGGCCCGGATCCCGCGGCGTGGCTGCGGATCAGGCTGCGCTGCAGCTGGGTGCGGCGCTCGGGCGGGATGTGGCGCAGGGCGAGCGCGCCGAAGCCGGTCGAGATGCCGTAGTGCGGGCGCTCGTCGCGGACGAGCGCGTCGACGACCGCGCGCGTCCGCGCGATCTCGGCGAGGGCGTCCGGGGCGAGCGCGACGGGGGCCCCGTCGCGGGCGACGGCGACGACGTCGGCGATCGTCGGCGCGCCGAGGCCGACCGTGACGGGCTGCGTGGCATCCATGGCCGGGCATTCAACGCGGGCGGGGCGGATGTGTCACGGCGCGGGGCCGGACACTGTCTGTCATCTGAGACACTCGAGGCCATGGCGAACGTCCCGGCCGCCGGCCACGCGCTCGACGTCCTCACCCTGCTCGGCCGCCGCGTGGCGCCGCTGCCGGCCTCGGCGATCGCCCGCGACCTCGGGCTCCCGCGCTCGACGACCTACCACCTGCTCGGTGTCCTGCGCGAGAAGGGGTTCGTCGTGCACCTGCCCGAGGAGCGCCGCTACGGCCTGGGGACCGCGGCGTTCGAGCTCGGCTCGGCCTACGCCCGCCAGGAGCCCCTGCGCTGGATCGCGGCGAAGGTGCTCGCGCGCCTGGTCGAGGACACGACCCACAACGGCCACTTCGCGGTGCTCGACGGGCGCGACACGCTCTACCTCATCGAGGAGCGCGCGCCCGGACGGGCGAGCCTCGTCACCGAGGTCGGGGTCCGGCTGCCCGCGCCGCTGACCGCCAGCGGACTGGCGATGCTCGCGGCGCTGCCCGCCCGGCAGGTCGCCGCGCTGTGGCCGACCCGCCGCGACCTCGTGCGCCGCCACGACGCGGGCCCGGCGTCGCTGAGCGACCTGCGCGCGCTGCTCGTCGCCGTGCGGCGCACCGGGCACGCCTACGAGGACGGCTTCGTCACGCCCGGCTTCGCCTCGGTCGCGTCGGCCGTGCTCGACCACAACGGCTACCCGGTCGCCGCGGTGGCCCTGACGTTCCCGGCGGGCGAGGTCGACGCCGCCACGCGCGAGGCGCTCGCCGCGGCCACCGGCGAGGCGGCGGCGAGCGTCGCGGCGCACATCCGCGGCCGGACGACCGCCCCGGCCTGAGCCGCCGCCCGCGCCGCTCAGGGGGCGAGGCGCTCGCGCGTCCAGCCGCCGCCGGCGCGGTGGTAGCGCAGGCGGTCGTGCAGGCGGCTGTGGCGGCCCTGCCAGAACTCGATCGTCTCGGGCTCGAGGAGATAGCCGCCCCAGTGCTCGGGCCGCGGGACGTCGCGCCCCGCGAACCGCGCCTCGGCCTCGGCCACGCCGCGCTCGAGGTCGGCGCGCGACTCCAGGACCTCGCTCTGCGGCGACGCCCACGCCGCGATCTGGCTGCCGCGCGGGCGCGAGGCGAAGTACGCGTCGCTCTCCTCGGCGGGCAGCCGCCGGACCGGGCCGGTCGCGCGGATCGAGCGGTGCTGCTCGAGCCAGCCCCACGTCAGGGCGGCCCGGCCGCGGGCGTCGAGGTCGCGCGCCTTGGCGCTGCGGTAGTTCGTGAAGAAGCGGAAGCCGCGCTCGTCGACGCCGCGCAGCAGGACGTAGCGGCAGCTCGGCAGGCCGTCGTCGTCGACGGTCGCGAGCGTCATCGCGTGCGGCTCGTAGATGCCCTCGGCCGCGGCCTCCTCGAACCAGACGCCGAACTGGACGAGCGGGTCGGGGTCGAGGTCGGGGACCGCGACGCCGTGGGTGTCGTACTCGTGGCGGAGCGTGGGGAGGTCGCCGGTGCCCGGCGGCGTCTCCGTCACGCGCGCTCGACCACGACCGTCGTGGCCTTGATCACCGCGGTCGCGGTGTCCCCGGGCTTGAGCCCGAGCTGGTCGGCCGCCTCGCGGGACATGACCGAGACGACCCGGTTGGGGCCGCAGGCGATGTCGACCTGGGCCATCACACCGTCGCGCCGCACCGCGAGGACGATACCCGGGAGGCGGTTGCGGGCGCTGCCGCCGGCGGTGCCCGACCGCTCGCGCAGCAGCCGCGCGAGCTCGTCCTGGGACAGGTAGCGCTGCTGGCCGCGGCGCTGGAAGGTCACGCGGCCACTGCGTTCCCAGCGCCGCAGCGTGTCGATGCTCACCCCGAGCGCGGTCGCGGCCGCGCCGATCCGGATCCCATCTTCCATCGCCAGCCGTCCCCTTCAGGTTGACCAGCCTCTCGCCCGGCCAGCCTACCCGGCCCCGCGGGTCGGGTGGGAACCCTGGCGCCGCTAGCCTGCCGCGGCATGGACGTGCGCCTCGCGCCGGCCGGCCCGGAGCTGCGCGAGCGCCTGCTCGGTCTCGCCCCGCGTCCGGACCAGGAGCGCTTCGCCGGGCGGCTGGCCGAGACGCTCCCGGCGGCCGAGGCCGACCCGGACCGCTGGCCCGTCGCGATCCTCCTCGGCGGCACGCCGGTCGGGTTCTTCGTGCTGCACCGCGGGCCGGGCGCCGCGATCGAGCCCGCGCTCGAGCACCGCGACGTGCTCCTGCGGACGTTCCTCGTCGACGCGGCGGCGCAGGGCCGCGGGGTCGCGACCCGCGCGCTCGCGGCGCTGCCGGACTTCGTCGCCGAGCACCTGCCCGGCGCGCGGCGGGTGGTGCTGACGGTGAACGTCCGCAACCCGGTCGCGATCCGCACCTACGCGCGGGCCGGGTTCGCCGACACCGGCGCGCTCTACCACGGCGGCACGGCCGGGCCGCAGCACGTGTTCGAGCTCTGGCTCTGAGCGCGCGTCACCTCCGCTCGCCGCGGTCGTTTGACTCAAGACCCGGCGCCGCGATGCCGACACCACTACCGTTCCCCCGACACCCGGCGTCGCCGTTCGACGGCCGGCCCCGAAAGGACCCTCTCGTCCCGATGTCCGCGTCCGCGCGCCTCCGCGCTCTCGTCCTGACCTCCGCGCTCCTCGCCGGCGCGCTCCTGATCGCCGCCCCGATGGCGTCGGCCGCGAAGTACGCGCTCGGCGTCGGCGACAGCGCGCTGTACCCGGCCGCGCAGTCCGCGCCGCTGCACGCCGTCGCCTCGCGCGTCGTGATCGACCCCGCCAAGCCGCTGGCGCACTACGACGCCCACATCGCCGCGCACCGCGCGGTCGGCCAGCAGCCGCAGCTCGTGATCGGCGGCACCGGGACCAAGAACCACCGCAGCACGAAGAACGTCGTGAAGACCGCCGTCGCCGCCGCCAAGCGCTGGAAGCCCCTCTACAGCGTCTCGGTCGTCAACGAGCCCGACACCGCGGGCGTCTCCGTGTGCGGCTACGTGAAGACCTACCTCGACGCCTACGGCAAGCTCCGCGCGGCCGGCGTCAAGCGGGTCCTGTTCGGCGAGTTCGCCCCGCACAACGCGCAGAAGTGGCTGCGCGCGACGCTCACCCGCTGCGGCAGCGCGTCGAAGAAGCTGCGCACGAAGGTCGGCAACGTCGCCTGGCACGCCTACGGCCCGGGCATGAACCTCGCCGTCCCGATCAAGACGATGACCCGCAAGCTCACCCACCGCACGCCCAAGCTCTACGTCACGGAGGCCGGCTTCGTCCTGCGCCACCGCAGCGGCCAGGTGCTCGCCGCCGGCGTCAAGGACGGCGTGACCTGGTGGCGCAACGCGCTGAAGATCGCCTCGGCGCACCTGACCGAGATCGTCGCCTGGGACATCCGCGCGCGCCCGAACAGCGTGTGGGACTCGTCGCTGATCGACGCCGCCGGCAACCCGCGGCCGGCGTTCGCGCTGATCGCCAACCGCCGCTAGCGCTGCTCGTCGTCCTTCGCTGAGCTCCGGCGTCCGTGGCGGTGTCTGCCCGGGCGCCGGAGATCGGTCCGCTGCCGCTCACGCCGGCTCACCCTCCCTCGCCGCGCCGTCCGCTGACGTCCGACCCACGCGAGCGGACGCGCGGGACGCCGCGGCCCGCGCCACGCCCGACCTCCAACACCACCGTCCCGCGGGCTTCGCGATGGCTTCTAGACTGGACAGGAGCCATGGAACGCGGCCGACACGGACGAGAGACCCAATCGCGCACCGCCGACGGCCGGACCACCGGCCGCGCGAAGCAGCGCGCCTTCGCGATCGGCGCCCTCCAGGAGGGCGACGACCTCTCCGAGCTGCGCGAGCTGCTGCTCACCGCGGGCGTCGCGACCGTCGGCCAGATCGTCCAGCACCGCGACCAGCCGCACCCGAACACCTACCTCGGGCCGGGCAAGCTCGAGGAGGTCAAGGCGCAGGCCGAGGCGGCCGACGCGAACCTCATCGCGGTCGACGACGAGCTGTCGCCGCGCCAGGGCCGGAACCTCGAGGAGCAGATGGGGATGCCGGTCATCGACCGGACCGCGATCATCCTCGACATCTTCGCCGGGCACGCGCAGAGCGCGGAGGGCAAGCTCCAGGTCGAGCTCGCCCAGCTCGAGTACAACCTCGCGCGGATGCGCGGCCTGTGGACGCACCTCGAGCGTCTCGGCGCCGGGCGCGGCGAGGGCGGCATCGGGACCCGCGGCCCGGGCGAGTCCCAGCTCGAGACCGACCGCCGCCTCGCGCGCGACCGGATCTCGGCCCTGCGGCGCAAGCTGCGCGACGTGAAGGGCTCGCGCGCGGTCATGCGCGCCGAGCGCGAGCGCGGTCACCTGCCGCAGGTCGCGCTCGCCGGCTACACGAACGCCGGCAAGTCGACGCTGCTCAACCGGCTCACGGGCGCGACCGTCGGCGTGCGCGACCGGCTGTTCCACACGCTCGACCCGAACACCCGCGCGATGCGCCTCGACGGCCGTCCGTATCTCCTGACCGACACGGTCGGCTTCATCCGCAAGCTGCCCCACCAGCTCGTCGACGCGTTCGGCGCGACGCTCGAGGAGACGCGCCTCGCCGACCTGATCGTCCACGTCGTCGACGCCTCGGTGGACGAGGACGAGATGGTCCTGATGCTGCGCGCGGTCGACGACGTCCTCGACGAGATCGGCGCGGGCGAGCGGCCCCGGCTGCTCGTGCTCAACAAGGCCGACCGGATCGACGACGACCGTCGCGAGGAGCTGCGCTTCCGCCACCCGGACGGGATCCTCGTCTCGGCCGCGACCGGCGAGGGCATCGACGTGCTCGAGGCGCGCATCGAGCGCGCCTTCCGCGACACGCTGCGCAGCGTCGACCTGCTGCTGCCGTTCGACCAGGGCGGGCGGCTCGCCGAGCTGCACGACATGGCGGGCGAGCTCGACCGCGAGGACACCGCCGACGGCGTCCGTGTCCGCGGCCGCGTCCCGGCGACCGTGGCCGAACGGTTCGCGCGCTTCGAGATCGACCCCGACGCGGTGGCCGACAACGGCGCGTCGGACAACGGCGCCGGCTGACGCGCCGTACGCGGACCACCGCGTCGTTCGCCTCGTGCGCGAGCGGGTAGACCCGCCTTCCTGCCCCCGCAGGAGAGGAGACCCGTATGAGCGAGCGCAGGTCCGGCGTCGAGGTCCGGTCGATCGACTACGTCCCGCTGTCCGAACGCCACGGGAAGCTGTGGCACCTCGGCCCGCTGTGGTTCATGGGCAACGCCCAGATCGCGACCCTGGCGGTCGGCGTCGTCGGGGTCGAGGCCGGCGGCAACCTGTTCTGGTCGCTCGCCGCGATCCTCACCGGCGTGCTCACCGGCACGTTCTTCATGGCGTTCCACTCCGCGCAGGGCCCGCAGCTCGGCCTGCCGCAGATGATCCAGTCGCGCCCGCAGTTCGGCTACATCGGCGCGCTGCTCGTGTGGCTGTTCGCCTACCTGCAGTACGCCGGCTTCAACGTCTTCAACACGATCCTCGCGGGCCAGGCGGCGAGCACGACGACCGGCATCGGCGAGAAGGTCGGGATCGTGATCGCGATGCTGCTGGCGGTCGCGATCGCCCTGATCGGCTACGACTTCATCCACCGCGTCGAGCAGGGCCTGACCTACACCTTCCTGCTGGTGTTCGGCGTCTTCACGATCGGCGCGATCGCGACCCTCGGCCTGCCCGCCGGCGCGCTCGACCCCGGCAAGTTCGACGCCGTCGCGTTCCTGACCCAGTTCGGCGTGACCGCCGGCTACCAGATCAGCTGGGCGATCTACGTCTCGGACTACTCGCGCTACCTGCCGCCGGACGTCACCGTGCGCAAGACGTTCTGGTGGACCTACTGGGGCTCCGGCCTGGGCGCCGCGTGGCTCATGGGCCTCGGCGCGCTGCTCGCCGTCTCGGCCGGCGACGCGTTCGACACGGTGAAGTCGATCGAGGCGACCGCCAACGGCGTCTTCGACGGCTTCGGCACGGTCGTGCTGCTGTTCTCGGCCGTCGGCCTGATCTCGGTCACGGCGCTGAACCTCTACGGCGGGTCGCTGACGCTCATCAGCGCGATCGACTCGTTCCGGCGGGTGCGCCCGACGCTGTCGGTGCGCGTCGCGACGATCGGGCTGACCGCGGGCCTGTCGCTCGTGGTCGCGCTCGTCTCGAGCGAGTCGTTCCTGACGAACTTCGAGAACTTCCTGCTGCTCATCCTCTACCTGTTCATCCCCTGGACGGCCGTCAACCTCATCGACTACTACGTGGTCCGCCGCGGCCACTACGCGGTCGAGGAGATCTTCAAGCCGCACGGGATCTACGGCCGGTGGGGGTGGCGCGGGATCCTGGCCTACGCGATCGGGTTCGGGTGCATGGTCCCGTTCTTCTCCACGCCCTCGTTCACCGGGCCGATCGCGAAGGCGATGGACGGCGCCGACCTGTCGCTGTTCGTCGGGCTGCCGATCGCGGGCGGGCTGTACCTGCTGTTCGCGCGCTCGATCGACGTCGACGCCGAGCGACGGCTGGCCGAGCGCGAGGCCGAGGAGCTCGAGGAGATGGCGTCCGAGCACGCGATGCCGACCGCGACGGCGTGACGGCCGACGCGTGGGCCCGCGCGGGCGACGTCCGCGCGGGCCGGGTCTCGCCGGTCGAGCTCGTCGAGGAGTCCTTGGCCGCCATCGCGCGGCTCGACCCGGAGATCGGGGCGTTCACGGTCGTCCTCGCCGAGGAGGCCCGGGCGACCGCGCGGGCGGTCGAGCGCGCGGTCGCGGACGGCGAGCCGGTCGGGCCGCTGGCGGGCGTCCCGGTCGCCATCAAGGACCACGTCTGGATGCGCGGCGCGCCCGCCACGAACGGCTCGCACGCGTTCGCCGGCTTCGTCCCCGACGAGGACTGCGTCTGCGTCGCGCGCCTGCGGGCCGCCGGCGCGGTGTTCGTGGGGAAGACCAACAACCCGGAGTTCTGCTACCGCGGGATCACCGACAACGACCTGTTCGGCCTGACCCGCAACCCGTGGTCGCTCGGGCACACGCCGGGCGGGTCGAGCGGCGGCTCGGGGGCGGCGGTCGCGGCCGGGATGGTCCCGCTCGCGGTCGGGACCGACGGCGGCGGCTCGATCCGCATCCCGGCGTCGTTCTGCGGGATCGCGGGACTCAAGCCGACGTTCGGCCTCGTCCCGAAGGAGCCCGGCTTCCGCAACTGGCGCACGCTGTCGGTCGACGGCCCGCTCGCGCGCACGGTCCGCGACCTCGCGCTCATGCTCTCGGTCATGGCCGGGCCGTCGCCCGCCGACGACCAGACCGTCGCCGTGCCGGCCGGCGACCTGCTGTCGGCCGCCGCGCGCGCCGACGTCCGCGGCCTGCGCGTCGCCTACTCGCCCGATCTCGGCTTCGCCCCCGTCGAGCCCGACGTGCGGGCGTGCTTCGCGCGGGCGGTCGAGGCGCTCGGGGCCGCGGGCTGGGATCTCACCGAGGCCGCGCCGCCCGCGGAGCCGCCGATCGAGATGTGGAACACGATCGCCTGCGCCGAGGGCTGGGCCTCCGAGGGGCCGCTGCTCGCCGAGTGGGAGGACCGGATGACCGCGGGGACGGCCGAGATCGTCCGCGCCGGGGAGGCGATCACGGTGGCGGAGTACCTCGACGCGCAGGACGCGCGGGCGCGCTACACCCGGGCGTGGGCCGCCTTCCACGAGCGCTTCGACCTGCTGCTGACCCCGGCGATGCAGCTGACGGCGCTGCCGGTCGGGATCGTGTCGCCCGCGACGATCGACGGCCGGCCGGTCGATCCGTTCTTCGACGACTGGTGCACGTTCTGCCTGCCGGCGAACCTCACCGGCCAGCCCGCGGCCTCGGTCCCGATCGGGGTGGGCGACGGCGGGCTGCCGGTCGGGCTGCAGATCGTCGGGCGGCGGTTCGCCGACGCGACGGTCCTGGCGGCCGCCGCGGCCGTCGAGCGCGTGCTGCCGTGGGCGGACGCGTGGCCGCCGCTGTCGGTCGGCGCGGCGGCCTGAGCCTCAGCGGCGGGCGACGAGCACGAGCCGGTCGCGCGCCGCGCCCGCGTCCGGGCCGTCGCGAACGTCGACGGCCGCGAAGCCCGCGCCGGCGGCGCGCTCGCGCAGCTCGGCGGCGCTCCAGCAGCGCATCGCGAAGACGGCCGTGCGCTCGATCGGGGCGCCAGCCCGCCGTCGCGACGTAGCGCTCGCGGACGAGCAGCATGTGGCGGGCGCGGTCGAGCGCTCGTCTCGCTGGTGAAGCGCACGGACCGCCCGTCGCGCTCGCCGGTCCGCTCCACGGGGGCGGGCGCGGCGGCGTAGCGCCCGGCCGTCGCGCCCCAGTCGCGGACGTCGGCGACCAGGACCCCGCCCGGCCGCAGCCACGCCGCGAAGGCCGCCAGTGCGCCGGCCCGCTCGCCGTCCTCGAGGAGGTCGTTGAGGACGCCGCGGCAGAGGACGGCGTCCACCGGGGCGTCCGGCTGCCACGTCAGCAGATCGCCCCGCACGAGGACCGCGGCGCCCGGCCGGGCCTCGGCCAGGAGCGCGGCGCTGCGATCGACCCCGGTCACCGCGAACCCGGCGGCGGCGAGCGCGTTCGCGTGCCGGCCGGTCCCGCACCCGGCGTCGATCACGGTCGACCCGGGCTCGATCCCCTCGGCCGCGAGCAGCGCCGCGATTCGTTCGGGCGGCGGCCCCGCCGGGGTCGGGACGACGAGCTCGTAGGCCCACGCCAGCTCGCCGTAGAGCGGTCGCACCCTCCCGCGCTCAGCGCCCGGCGACCGGCGCCGCCTGGCGGTGCTCCGGGTAGGGCTCGGCGTCGTAGTCCGGGCCCTTGCGCTGGGTGCGCACGAACCACGCGATCCCGATCGCGAACAGGACGATCGCGACGAAGAAGTTCAGCCGCAGCCCGAGGATGTGGTGGGCCGGGTCGACGCGCAGCAACTCCTCCCAGATGCGCCCGAACGAGTAGCCCGCCACGTACAGCGCGAACAGCCCCGGCGGGCGGATCCGGCGGTGGTGGCCGAGCCAGACGAGGAACGCCGCGAGCCCGACGTTCCAGACGATCTCGTAGAGGAACGTCGGGTGGAAGGTGGCGTCGTTCAGGTAGCCGTCCGGGCGGAACTCGCGGTCGATCTCGAGGCCCCAGGGCAGCGAGGTCGGGCCGCCGAAGAGCTCCTGGTTGAACCAGTTGCCGACGCGGCCGATCGCCTGCGCCACGAGCAGGCCGGGGGCGACGCAGTCCATGAACAGCGAGATGTTCGCCCCGCGGCGGTGCAGCACCCAGATCCCGGCCGCGACCCCGCCGGCGATCCCGCCCCAGATCCCGAGGCCGCCGCGCCAGATCGCGAACGGGCCCCACCACGCGTCGGGGACCTCGTTCCAGCTCGTGAGCAGGAAGTAGATGCGCCCGCCGATGAGCCCGGCCGGGAAGCCCCAGAGCGCGCACTCCTGGGCGAGCGTGGGGTCGCCGCCGAGCTTCCCCCATCGCCGGCCCGTGATCACGACGGCGGCGAGGACCGCGAAGACGTAGCAGATGCCGTAGGCCCGGAAGAACAGCGGCCCGATGTGAAAGCCGTTGGACGCGGGGGAGGGGATCGAGGCCAGGAGGGACGTCACGGGTGGGCATGTTCGCAACCGCCGCCGCCCGGCGGCGCCGCCGGTGCGCCGGGCGGTCCGGGATGCGCGGCCCCGCATATCGCCGTTCTGGATGTCGCGCGAGCCCGCGTGGTCGGCGAGTGCGTCTTCTGCTCTGGGGAATGTCAGCGCGTCGGTCCACGATGACGTCGGGTTCACAACAGCTCTCGGGAGGGCTCGCGAATCCCCCCGGCCCGGCGAACTCCTCAGCCGGGCCGGGGGTCGCTGCCGTTCTGCCGTTACGGTGGCTCGCGCGATGCCCGAGCCGCCCCCGCCGGCGTACGCGCTGCGCCCGGCCGTCCCGGCCGACGCCGACGCGCTCGCCCGCGGCGTGATCGACGGCCTCGCGGAGTACCCGGCGTTCGCTCCTGACGGGTGGGCGCCGCCCGCGTTCGCGGCGGAGGCCGCCCACACCCGCCGCGCGCTCGCCGATCCCGACGCGTGGTGTCTCGTGGCCGAGGCGGGCGGGGAGATCGTGGGCCAGATCTCGCTCGTGCCGGCGACGGCGGGGCCGCGGCCGGTCGCCGACGCGACCCTCGCCCACGTCCGCAACCTGTTCGTGCACCGCGACCACCGCGGCACGGGGCTGGCGCGGGTGCTCGACGCCGCCGCGGCCGATGCGGCGCGGGAGCGCGGGTTCAGCGCGATGCGGCTGTTCGTGGCGGCCGGGCAGTCCCGGGCGCGGGCGTTCTACGAGCGCGCGGGCTGGGCGCCGGTGAGCGAGCCGTTCCACGACCCGGTGCCGGGCCTGGCCATGGTCGAGTACCGCCGCGCGGTCCCGGACCGCGACGACGACGGCCGCTGACGCGGGGTCCGCGGGCTCAGCGGCCGGAGGAGCCGAAGCCCAGCTCGCCGCGGGCGTCGGGCCCGGCGTCGAGGTCCTCGACGACCCGCACCTCGGGCGCGACGAACGGGACGAGCACGAGCTGCGCGATGCGGTCGCCCGCGCGCACCGCGTGGGGCGCGTCGCCGGTGTTGAGCAGCGTGACCCGCAGCTCGCCCCGGTAGCCGGGGTCGACGAGACCGGGCGCGTTGACGATCGTGATGCCGTGGCGCGAGGCGAGCCCCGAGCGCGGCGTGACGAGCCCCGCGACGTTCGGCGGCAGGGCGATCGCGACGCCCGTCCCGATCGTGCGCCGGCGCGCGGGCCAGAGGGTGACGTCCTCGACGGAGGCGAGGTCGTAGCCCGCGTCGTGGTCGTGCGCGCGGCGTGGCGCGGCGGCGGACGGATGCAGCAGGCGGACCTGCAGCTCGGCGGTGATCGGCTCGAAGAGGGCGGCGGCCATGGCTCACCAACGTAGCGGCCACCCCGGTCACTTCCGCGCCCGGAGTCTCGGCGTCTGCGGAATGTGGCCCGAATTTCGGCTCGGGCGCGCTGGCTGCGGCGCCACGCGCGGTCGCTCGTGTGGGCCCGAGGCCGGTGAACCGCCGCACCGAGGGAAGAGGATCGGCGCTCGCGTCGCGCGACGAGTTATCCGCGGATAGCGGGGATTTCTCGTCGAGCGATAGCTCGCGCCGCCGGCCGGGCCGAGAAACGGTCGTGGAGCGTCCGGAAGTCGCCCCGCCCGACGAACAGCCGCGGGCGCGCCGACGCCCGACCAGCGACGCCCGCCCCAACTCCCTCCTCGCCGAGCCGTCCGCGGGCGCCCCGCGATGCGGCGGCGGTCGCGCGGGGCGCCGCCCGACCGCCGCCGACGCAAAGGAACAGTCGCCTACGTCGTCTCCGCCATGTCCGCCTTGCGGTACCGGTAGAACGGCGTGTGCTCGGGCTCGAGCGGGGTGTTGCCGAGGATGAGGTCGGCCGACTTCTCGGCCGTCATCATCGTCGGCGCGTAGATGTTGCCGTTCGTCACGTACGGGAACACCGACGCGTCCACGACGCGCAGCCCCTCCGTCCCGCGCACGCGCATCGAGCCCGGGTCGATGACGGACATGTCGTCCGTGCCCATCTTCGTGGTGCACGACGGGTGCAGCGCGGTCTCGGCGTCCTTCGCGACCCAGTCCATGATCTCCTCGGGCGTCTGGACCGACGGCCCCGGCGACAGCTCGCCGTCGTTGTACGGCTCGAACGCGGGCTGGTTGAGGATCTTCCGCGCGATCGGGATCGCCTCGGTCCACTCGCGCCGGTCCTGCTCGGTCGTGAGGTAGTTGAAGCGCAGCTCCGGCTTGCGCCGCGGGTCGGTCGACCCGATCTTCACCGTGCCGCGGGCGTCCGAGAACATCGGCCCGATGTGCACCTGGTAGCCGTGCTCGGCCGCCGGCTTCGAGCCGTCGTAGCGGATCGCCAGCGGCAGGAAGTGGAACATGAGGTTCGGCCACTCGACCTCGTCGTTGGAGCGCACGAACCCGCCGCCCTCGAAGTGGTTCGTCGCCGCCGGCCCGGTGTGGCGCAGGATCCACTCGGCGCCGACCTTCGGGCGGTTCTGCCACTTGAGCGCCGGCATCTCGGACACCGGCTGCTTGGAGGCGTACTGGATGTAGACCTCGAGGTGGTCCTGGAGGTTCTCGCCGACGCCGGGCACGTCGGAGACGACGTCGATGCCGAACGTCTGCAGCTCGCGGGCGTTGCCGACGCCGGAGAGCTGCAGCAGCTGGGGCGAGTTGATGGCGCCGCCGCAGAGGATCACCTCGTTGGCCGTGACCTTCTCGCCGCCGCGCCGGCCGAACTTCGAGTACTCCACGCCCGTCGCCCGCGTCCCGTCGAACAGGACCTTGTTGACCATCGCGCCCGTGCGGACCTCGAGGTTCGGGCGGTCCATGACCGGGTGCAGATAGGCCACGGAGGCGCTGTAGCGGCGGCCGTTGTGGATGTTGCGGTCGAACGGGGCGAAGCCCTCCTGCTGGTAGCCGTTGACGTCCTTCGTCAGCGGGTAGCCGGCCTCGACGCACGCCTTGAAGAACGCCTGGAACAGCGGGCTCGTCGCCGGGCCGCGCTCGAGCACGAGCGGGCCGTTGCCGCCGCGCCACTCGTCCGCGCCCGCGAGGCACGTCTCCATCTTCTTGAAGTAGGGCAGGCAGTGGGCGTAGTCCCAGTTCTCCATGCCCTGGTCGCGCGACCAGCGCTCGTAGTCCAGCGGGTTGCCGCGCTGGAAGATCATGCCGTTGATCGAGCTCGACCCGCCGAGCACCTTGCCGCGCGCGTGGTAGACGCGCCGCCCGTTCATGCGCGGCTCCGGCTCGGACTCGTACTGCCAGTCGTAGAAGCGGTTGCCGATCGGGATCGTCAGCGCGGCCGGCATGTGGATGAAGAGGTCGAACTTCCAGTCGGGGCGGCCCGCCTCCAGGACGAGCACCTTGGTGGAGGGGTCGGCACTCAGGCGGTTGGCGAGCGCGCTGCCCGCAGAACCCCCGCCGACGATCACGAAGTCGTAGCGCTCATCAGCCATGGTCCCGACCCTATGCGAATGCATAGGGTTGGCGCTATGGCCACCGGCACGAGCGCTCCCACCCGCATGTTCATCTCCGGCGCCTGGGAGGACGCCCTCTCCGGGGCCACCGCCGAGGCCGCCAGCCCGGCGACCGGCGAGGCGCTCGGGCCCGTCGCCCAGGGCGACCGCGAGGACGCCCGCCGCGCGATCGCCGCCGCGAAGGCCGCGTTCCCGGGCTGGGAGCGGGAGACCGCGTTCGCCCGCGCCGCGGGCCTGCGCCGCGTCGCCGACGTCTGCGAGCGCCGCCGCGACGAGCTCGCCCGCGCGCTGACCCTCGACCAGGGCAAGCCGCTGCACGCCGAGAGCTACGACGAGGTCGACGAGCTCGTCGCGATGTGGCGCGGGGCGGCCGAGGACGGCATCCGCCTCGAGGGCGCGATCGCGCCGAGCATGAACCCGGGCAAGCGCGTCCTGCTCGTCCGCCGCCCGCTCGGCCCGGTCGCGGTCGTCACGCCGTGGAACTGGCCGTACACGATGCCCGCCGAGATCGTGGCCCCGGCGCTCGCCTGCGGCAACACCGTCGTGTGGACCCCGGCGCCGAGCACCGCGGTCTGCTCGGGGCTGCTGGCCGAGTGCATCGCCGAGGCCGACCTCCCGCCGGGCGTGTTCAACTTCGTCACCGGCCCCGGCCCGGAGGTCGGCGACGAGCTCGTCGGCCACCCGGACATCGTCGGGGTCGGCTTCATCGGCTCGACCGCGACGGGCCTGCACATCGCGCGGCGCGCGGCGGGCAAGGCGCAGCTGCTCGAGATGGGCGGCAACGGGCCGCTCGTCGTGATGGACGACGCCGACATCGAGGCGGCCGCCGAGGCCGCGATCATGGCCTGCTTCCTGTGCGCCGGGCAGAGCTGCACCGCCGGCGAGCTGCTGCTCGTCCACGAGGCGGTCCGCGAGGACTTCGTCCGCGCGCTGGCCGAGCGCGTCACGCGCGACATCGTCCTCGGCGACCCGTTCGCCCAGGGCACCACGCTCGGGCCGCTGAACAACGAGCCGGTCGCGGCGAAGATGGACGAGCACGTCTCGGACGCCGAGCAGCGCGGCGCGAGCGTCGTGACCGGCGGCGCGCGGGCCGACGGCTTCCCGACCGGGCTCTACTGGCCGGCGACGATCCTCGACGGCGTGCCCGCCGACGCCCAGGCGGCGGTCGAGGAGACGTTCGGGCCGATCGCCCCGGTCGTCGCGATCTCGTCGGTCGACGAGGCGATCGAGATCACGAACCGCTCGGGCTACGGCCTGCTGGCGGCGATCTTCACGCGCGACCTGATGCAGGGCCTGCGCTTCGCCGACGAGGTCCGCACGGGGCTCGTGAACATCAACGAGACGACGAACTACTGGGAGAACCACCTGCCCTTCGGCGGGCGGGCGGGGACCGTCAGCGGGGTCGGCCGCGTCGGCGGGCGCTACCCGATGGAGACGCTGACCGAGCTGCAGACGGTCGTCATCAGCGGCTGAACGCGTCCATGATCTCGGTCTCGAAGGCCTGGACGTGCACGAGCATCCGGGCCTCGGCCAGCGCCTCGTCGCCGGCGACGAGCGCGTGCAGCAGCGCCCGCTGCTCGTGGACCGCGGCCGGGAGGGCGGCGACCCGCTCGAGGACGAGGTGCCAGATCCGCAGCGACAGCGCCCACAGCCGCTCGAGCGCGTCGACGAGGTAGGGGTTGCCCGCCGCCTCCCACACGAAGTGGTGGACGCGCTCGTCGAGGCGCATGTAGGCGTCGATCCCGACCGTCCCCTCGATCGCCTGCAGCTCGGCGTCGAGCTGGGCGGCGACGGCCCGCAGGCGGTCGTCCATGCGCCGCGCGGCCAGGCGCGCGGCGGCGGGCTCGAGCTCGGCGCGGACCTCGGCGATGTGGACGATGTCGGTCGCCTCGATGTCGGTGACGTACGTCCCCGAGCGGGGCCGGACCTCGACCAGGCCCTCGAGCGCCAGGCGCTTGACCGCCTCGCGCAGCGGCGTGCGGCCGAGCGTGAGGCTGCGCATGAGCTCGTCCTCGCGCAGCGCGGTCCCCGGCGGCAGGCGGAGCGTGACGATGAGGTCGCGCATCGTCGCGTAGGCACGCTCGGCGAGGAGGCCGCCGTTGCCGGCCACCGTCCGCTGGGATGGTTGACGGCCCACGAGAGCGATTGATATATCAGTTGGCCATGACCGAGACAACCGCGGCGACCATCACCCCTGAGCGCATTCCGTCCTCGGCCAGGGCGGTGATCGTCGGGGCCGGCATCGTCGGTGCGAGCGTCGCACACCATCTCACGCGCGAGGGCTGGACCGATCTCGTGATCGTCGACCAGGGGCCGCTGTGGGAGACGGGCGGCTCGACGTCCCATGCCCCGGGGCTGGTCTTCCAGCTCAACCCGTCGCACACGATGACCGAGATGGCGAAGACCACGGTCGACCTGCTCAGCGGGCTCGAGCTCGACGGGCTGCCCTGCTTCCACCCGGTCGGCGGCATCGAGGTCGCGGCGACCGAGGAGCGCTGGGAGGAGCTCGACCGCCGCTACGGCCGCGCGCTCGGCTACGGGCTGAAGCCGTCGCTGCTCACGCCCGCGGAGGTCAAGGAGCGCATCCCGCTCATCGACGCCGACCGGATCCTCGGCGGCCTGTTCGTCGAGCGCGACGGCATCGCCAAGGCGGTGCGCGGCGCGGAGGCGATGGGCCGCGCGGCGGCCGCGGCCGGCGGCCTGCAGGCGTTCGGCGCGACCGAGGCGGTCGGGCTCGTGGTCGAGGGCGGCCGCGTCCGCGGCGTCGAGACGACGCGCGGCACGATCGCCACCGAGACGGTCGTCCTCTGCGCCGGCATCTGGGGCCCGAAGGCGGGGCGGATGCTCGGCGGCGTGCACATCCCGCTCGCGCCCGTCCAGCACCAGTACGCGTTCACCGCGCCGCTGGCGGAGCTCGCCGGCGAGACGCGCGAGGTCGTCCACCCGATCCTGCGCCACCAGGACCACTCGCTCTACTACCGCCAGCACGCCGACGCCTACGGGATCGGCAACTACCGCCACGAGCCGCGGCTGACCGAGCCCGACGACATCCGGGCGCCGGGGGCGGACCTGCAGCCGTCGATGTTCCCGTTCACCGAGGACGACTTCGCGTCGGCCGCGCGCGAGACCGCGTCGCTCCTGCCCGCCGTCGGCGGCGCCGCGCTGACGCGCACGTTCAACGGCCTGATGTCCTTCACGCCCGACGGCTTCCCGCTGCTGGGGGAGACCGCGTCGGTCCGCGGGCTGTGGCTCGGCGAGGCGATCTGGGTCACCCACTCCGGCGGCGCGGGCAAGGCGCTGGCCGAGCTCATGACCCACGGCGACGCGTCCGTCGACCTCCACGAGGCCGACCCCGAGCGCTACGACAACCACGGCCTCAGCCGGCCGTACGCGCGGGCCCGCGGGGCGCAGGGCTACCGCGAGGTCTACGACATCATCCACCCGCGCCAGCAGTCCGAGCAGGCCCGCGGCCTGCGCCGGACGCCGTTCTACGAGCGCCAGGAGGGGCTCGGGGCCGCGTTCTTCGAGAGCGCCGGCTGGGAGCGCCCGCAGTGGTACGAGGCCAACGCCGCGCTGCTGAGCGACCACCCGGCCTACGAGCCGTCGTCGGCGTGGGCGGCGCGGGAGTGGTCGCCCGTCGCGGTGGCCGAGCACCTCGCCTGCCGCGACCGGGTCGGGCTCTTCGACGTCTCGCCCTTCACGAAGTGCGAGGTCAGCGGCCCCGGGGCCGCGGCGTACCTGCAGCGGCTGGCGGCGAACAACGTCGACCGGCCGGTCGGCACGGTCGTCTACACGGCGATGCTCGGCCCGCGGGCCGGGATCATGTGCGACCTGACGATCACGCGCGTGGCCGACGACCGCTTCTGGGTCGTCACCGGCGGCGGGGTCGGCAAGCACGACCTCGCCTGGATGCGCCGCAACCTGCCGGCCGACGGCAGCGTCTCGCTCCACGACCGCACGTCGGGCCTGTGCTGCATCGGCGTGTGGGGGCCGCAGGCGCGCAAGCTCGTGCAGTCGCTGTCCGAGGACGACCTCGGCAACGAGGCGTTCCCGTACATGACCGCGCGCGACTTCCACATCGGCTACGTGCCGGTCAAGGGCCTGCGGATCTCCTACGTCGGCGAGCTCGGTTGGGAGATCTACGCGCCGACGGAGTTCGGTGCCCAGCTGTGGGACACGCTGTGGCGGGCGGGCGAGCCGCTCGGGGCCGTCGCCGTCGGCGGCGCCGCCTACGACGCGATGCGCCTCGAGAAGGGCTACCGCCTCTGGGGCCAGGACATCGACGAAGAGCATGACCCGTTCGAGGCCGGCCTGGGCTGGCTCGTGCGCTTCACCAAGGAGGCGGACTTCATCGGCCGTGCGGCGGCCGCGGCGATCAAGGAGCGCGGCGTCGAGCGCAGGCTGTGCTGCATGGTCACCGACGACCCGTCGCGCCTGCTCGTCGGCAAGGAGGCGCTGCTCGACGGCGACGAGGCGCTCGGCTACGTCACGAGCGCGGGCTACGGCGCGACCATCGGCGAGAGCATCCTCTACGGCTACCTGCCGGTCTCGCACGCCGAGGTCGGGACGCGGCTGAGCGTGTGGAGCGAGGGCGCGGCCCATCCGGTGACGGTCAGCGCCGAGCCGCTGTTCGACCCCGCCAGCGAGCGCATGAAGGACGTCGCCGCACCCGCGACCGCCTGAGGCCCGGCCCGCCTCATCCTCAGGACGGATGTCAGGGCGGCGACGATCCGCCACCATCCGGCGCATGCGCCGGCCATCGCGCACGACGCTGTCCCGCGCCGCGGAGGTCCTCGTCCCGTGGGGCGTCGGCGTCTTCCTGGTGCTCATCGTCCTCGACTGGGCCGACGGCTCGCGGCCGGCCGCGCTCGTGGTGCTCGCGTTCGCGCTCGCCGTCGTCCAGGCCGCGGCCCTGCGGTGGCGGCGCCGGCGCCCGGAGCTCGTGACCGCCGTCGTGCTGGCGGGCGCGCTCGGGCTGCAACTCCTCATCCCGGAGACCGTCCTGCCGTTCGCGGGCTTCTTCGCGGTCGGCTCGCTCGCCGCCGCGCGGTCGCCGCGGGTGTCGCTCGTCGGGCTTGCGGGCCTCGAGCTCGTCGCCGCGACGAACTTCCTCACGGCGACCGTCGCGGACACGTTGTTCACCATGGCGTGCGGGGTCGGCGCCTGGGCGCTGGGCGAGGCGGCGCGCGGCCGGCGCGTCGCGATCGAGGAGGCGGCGCGGCGGGCGGTCAGCGAGGAGCAGGCCCGGGTGGCGCGCGAGCTGCACGACGTCGTCGCCCACACCGTGTCGGTGATCGTCGTCCAGGCGGCGGCCGCCGACGAGGTCTTCGACGCCCGCCCCGACCAGGCGCGAGAGGCGCTGCGGTCGATCGAGCGCGCCGGGCGTGAGGCGATGGGCGAGCTGCGGCGGGTGCTGAGCGCGGTGCGGCCGGAGGACGGCGCCGACGCCGCGCCCGCCGACCCCGCGCCGCCGCAGCCCGGGCTGGACCGCATCGACGACCTCGCCGCGCCGCTGCGCGCGGGCGGCCTGCAGGTCGTCGTCCGGCGCGAGGGCGATGCCGCGGCCCTGCCGCCCGGGATCGAGCTGTCGGCCTACCGGATCGTGCAGGAGGCGCTCACGAACACGCTGCGCCACGCCCGCGCGACGCGCGCCGAGGTCACGCTGCGCTACCGCGCCGACGCGCTCGAGGTCGACGTCCGCGACGACGGGCGGGCGGGCCCGGCGTCGACCGGCGTCGCCGGCGGGCGCGGGCTCGTCGGGATGCGCGAGCGCGCCGCGCTGCTCGGCGGCACGCTCGAGGCCGGGCGGCTCGAGCGCGGCGGCTTCCGCGTCCACGCCCGGCTCCCGCTCGAGGCCTCGGCGTCGTGACGGTCCGGGTCGCGATCGCCGACGACCAGGCCCTCGTCCGCGGCGGCTTCCGGATGATCCTCGACGCCAAGGAGGACATCGCCGTCGTGGGCGAGGCCGACGACGGCGCGCAGGCCGTCTCCCTCGCGGAGCGCACGGCCCCGGACGTCGTCCTCATGGACGTCCGCATGCCGGTGATGGACGGCATCGAGGCGACGCGCCGGATCGTCGCCGCGGGCGGCCCGCGCGGATCATCATCCTCACGACGTACGACCTCGACGAGCACGTCTTCGCCGCCCTGCGGGCCGGGGCCAGCGGATTCCTGCTCAAGGACGCGCGCCCCGGCGACCTCGTCGAGGCGATCCGGGTCGTCGCGCGCGGCGACGCGCTCCTGGCCCCGAGCGTGACGCGGCGCCTCGTCGACCGCTTCGCCGGGGACGAGCCCGGCGGGCGGGGCACCCCGGGGCCCGCGTCGCCGCTGCTCGACGAGCTCACCGAGCGCGAGGCCGAGATCCTGCGCTTCGTCGCCCTCGCGCTGTCCAACGCGGAGATCGCGGCACGGCTGCACCTCACCGAGGCGACGGTGAAGACCCACGTCTCGTCCGTCCTGCGCAAGCTCGGCCTGCGCGACCGCGTCCAGGCCGTCGTGCTCGCCTACGACGTCGGCCTCGTGCGCCCGCGCTCATCCTGAAGTCGGAGGCGAGGTCCATCCTCGCGCCCGATGCCGGCGGCGCGCGCCGCGCCGATCATCGGGGCCATGACCAAGGACCGACGAGAGGACGGCCGCTCGCCGCTCGCGCGGGCCGCGGGCACGGTCGCGCTGATCGTGCTCGTCTCGCTGACGCTGCGCTTCGTGCCGCTGCCGGCCGTCGACCTGCCCGCGATCCCGTTCCCCGACCTGCCCGACTGGGCCGGCCCGGTGTTCCGCCGGGTGCGCTGGGGCGTGCTCGCGATCGTGGTCGTGCTCGTGATCGTGGGCGCGGTCGAGGACGAGCGCCGCGAGCGCGAGCGGGAGGAGGGCTCGTGATCGTCGTCGAGGCGCTGACCAAGCGCTACGGCGGGCTCGCCGTGGTCGAGGACCTGAGCTTCACGGTGCGCCCGGGGCGCGTGACCGGCTTCCTCGGGCCGAACGGCGCCGGGAAGACGACGACGCTGCGGATGATCCTCGGCCTGATCGGCGCCGACGGCGGGGTCGCGCGGATCGCCGGCCGCCGCTACGCCGAGCTCGATCACCCCGGGCGGCACGTCGGCGCGGTGCTCGAGGACGCGAGCTTCCATCCCGGCCGCAGCGGCCGCGACCACCTGCGGGTCCTCGCGGCCGCCGGTGGTCACGCGCCCGAGCGCGTGCCGCGCCTGCTCGACGAGGTCGGTCTCGCGGCGGCCGGCGGGCGCCGGGTCAAGGGCTACTCGACCGGGATGCGCCAGCGCCTCGCGCTCGCGGCGGCGCTGCTCGGCGACCCCGAGGTCCTGATCCTCGACGAGCCGACGAACGGCCTCGACCCGCCCGGCATCCGCTGGATCCGCGACCTCCTGCGCGCGCAGGCGGCGCAGGGCCGCACGGTGCTCGTCTCGAGCCACCTGCTGTCGGAGGCGGCGATGAGCGTCGACGACCTCGTCGTGATCGCCGGGGGCCGGCTGCGGGCGAGCGGTCCGCTGCACCGCGTCCTGGGCGCGGTCGGCAGCGCCGACGGGCCGGCGACCGTCGTCCGGGCGCCGGACGACGCCGCCTTGACCGCGGCCCTGCGGGGCGCCGGCCTCGCCGTCGAGCCCGCCCCGGACGGCGCGCTGCTCGTCCGCGGCGCGGCGCCCGAGCGCGTCGGCGCGCTCGCCGCCGCGCACGGCGTCGCGCTCGCCGAGCTCCGCGGCGTCGCGCCGTCGCTCGAGGACGCGTTCCTGTCCCTGACCGAGGAGGTGGCGGCATGACCGCCCTGCTGCGGGCCGAGCTGCTGAAGCTCCGCACGACCCGCACGTTCGTCGCGATGACCGCGGTCACCGTCGGCACGTCCGTGCTGCTCACCGGGCTCGTCGCGTCGCTGACGGAGCCGACGAAGGCCTCCGTCATCGTCGACGTCTTCCTGTCGGACACGAGCGGTCTGTTCATCATCGTGCTCGCCGTCGTCGGGATGGGCGGCGAGTGGCGCCACCGCACGATCGCCGGCGCGCTGCTCGCGACGCCCGACCGCGTGCGCTTCCTCGCGGCCAAGACGATCGCCTTCGCGGTCGCCGGCGTCGCGCTGTCGGTCGCCGTGTCGCTCGCGGTGACCGTCGTCGGGGTCGCGATCCTGTCGTTCCGCGACCTGCCGCTGCCGGACGCCGGCGAGCTGTTCGCGCAGGACGCCCGCAACGCGATGGTCGCCTGCCTGCTCGGGGCGTTCGGTGTCGGGGTCGGCGCGCTGGCCCGCAACCAGGTCGTCGGCATCGTCGGGGTGCTGCTGCTGATGTTCGCGATCGAGCCCGTGCTGCTCGGCGTCGCGCCCGACGTCGGCCGCTTCTCGCCCTTCAGCGCGCTGCCGGTGGCGGCGTCCGCGGCGCCGCCGGAGTCGGCCGGGATGGGGGGCGTCGACCTCGTCGCCCCGGGGCTCGCGGTCCTGCTGCTGCTCGGCTGGATCGCGGCCGCGTTCGCCGCCGGGGCCGCGCTGCTGCGGGCCCGCGACGTCCGCTGAAGGCCGGGGTCAGCCGCCGCTGGGGTGCAGGAGCGGCACGATCGGCTCCCAGCCCGCGGCGAGGACCGCGACGAGCGAGGGCGGGGTGACGACCTCGGCCCGCTCGCCGGCGGCCGGCCGCGGCGCGCGGTGGGTGTAGCCCGCGACGGTCCAGCGCCGCAGCGCGTTGCCGCGCACGACCCACGGCTCGTCGTCACGGACGACGAAGGCGCCGTCGGGCAGCGAGCCGAAGCGCGCGGCGTGGCGGCGCTGCGTGCGGCGGTCGGGCGCCAGGCGCTCCGCGTGCAGGCGCGTGTCCATGGCGTCGGCGCCGCGCTCGCCGGCGTGGACGTCGCGCCAGATCGCCGAGAAGCGGTCGTAGTCCTCGCGCCGGCACAGCGCGCACGGCCGGTGGCCCGCGGCGAAGGCGGTCGCCTCGTCGAGGAAGAACAGCTCGGTGAACTTGCCCGGCTGCAGCAGCGGTCCGCGCTCCCAGCCCTTGAACGCCAGGCGGCAGGCGATCCAGCGGCGGACGGCGTAGAGGCGGCGGATCGCGCCGGTCTCGTCGTGCAGGCAGCCGCGGTTGCCGTAGACGAGGCCGCGCGCCGGGTCGGCCACGATCTCGTTGAGCGGCGTGACGCGGTTGCGCAGGGCCATCCGGCCCTCAGCCTACGCCGAGCCCTGGTCCGCGCTCGGCCGCGGCCGGCGCCGCGGAGGCGGCGGCGCGTCGGCGTCCGCCTGCTTGGTCTCCTGCACGGCGTCGAGCCCGCGCTCGACGATCTCGTCCTCGGCGGCGCGGACACGACCGATCAGCTGGTCGATCCGGCGGCGCAGGGCGTGGTTCTGTCGGCGTTCTTCTTCGCTCTCGCTCACGGCGTGCACGGCGTGGAGTTGTCGCGACCCCTGCGTCCGACGCGGACCCCCCGTCCGCGCCGGCCGCAACGCTTCCAAGCATGAGTCCGGTGATGCCCCCCCAGGTCCACCGGACGCCTGCAGTCTTACCGATCGGGCGGTCGAACGCCATCGCCCGGCAGGCGGGAGAGTCGGACGGTGCGCGCCCTCCCCCGATCGGGGGAGGGCCGGTGGACTACCGTGGCGGCGTGGCCTACAACACGGCAGACGCGCGCCGGGAGCTCCTCGACGAGGTCGCGCTCGCGACCGACGACCTCGGCGCAGCGCTGAGCGCGCTCGGCGAGGCCTACGAGCAGCTCGACGAGGTGACGGGCGACCGGCTCGAGGAGGCGCTGTTCCGCCCGGTGCAGCTCGCCTACGGCCGCGCGAAGCGGACGCACACCGAGTTCGCGGCGCGGGTGGGGGAGCCCCCGCGGACGTTCGTCCAGCCCGAGCCAGGACACCCGTCGCAGGGCGTGCGCGGCTTCGTCGACGGGGCGGTCTCCGCGGTGACGCGGGCCGACGACCGCCTCGGCCAGCTGCAGGACTCGATGCGGCCGGTCGACGTCGGGGACGCCGAGCTCCGCGCGGGGCTCTCCGAGGTCCGCCGGCTCGTCGGGGACGTGCCGGCGCGGGCCCGGGAGCTCACGCGCGTGCTCGGACGCTAGCCCTCGGGCTAGCGGGCGCGGCGCGGCGGGACACGCCGCGGCACGGGGCGGACGAGGACCCGCGGGGCGGGTCGGACGACCGGTACGCGGTTGGGGATCGGGGGACGGCGGTGCATGCGGCGCTCCTCGGACGTGGTTCGGTGGGGAGCGGTCCGCCCGCGTCCGCCGCAGCCCGGCGAGGGGCGGGACGGCGAGACGACGAGGTCCTGGGACGCGGACGGCCGGGGCGGCACGCGGGCCTGGCCGCTGGGCGGCGGGCGCGGGGCGTGCGGGACGGGGCGCGTCAGCGATCGATCATGACGCCGGTCACCGTACCGACCGGCCGCGGCGCGCAGGGTTCGGCCAGCACCACTTCGCCGCCCGGCCGGCGTCGCAGGCGCCGACCCGGTCTGCCATCGTCGCGCCGCCCGTGCGCATCCTCGTGATCTCCGACCTGCACCTCGGCTCGCGTCTGGGGCGCGACGTCCTGCGCTACCCCGAGCCGCTCGCGGCCCTCCTGGGCGCGCTCGAGGACGTCGACCGGCTCGTGCTCCTGGGCGACGTCGTGGAGCTCATGGAGGGCCGCGCGAGCCGGGCGATGGCGATCGCCGAGCCGGTCCTGCGCACGATCGGCGCGGCGATGGGGCGCGACCGCGAGATCGTGCTCGTGCCGGGCAACCACGACGCGCCGTTCGTGCGCTCGTGGCTGCGCGCCAACGGCGGCCCGGCGGGGACCGACGCCCCGGTCCCGCCCGACGCGACCGCCGCGCTCGCCCGCGTCGTCGGGTGGCTCGGCCCGGCGCGGGTGCGCGTCCGGTACCCCGGGGTCCGCCTGACCGCCCGCGTGTGGGCGACCCACGGCCACTACCTCGACCGCCACCTGCTGCCGACCTCGGCCTACGGGGTCACGCGCGGGCTGCTCGGCCGCGTGCCGCGCGACGGCGCGACCCCGGCCGACTACGAGCGCGCCCGCAGCGACTCGCGCGTCCGGGTCGAGTCGGTCGTCGGCCGCACGCCGCGCCCGGTGGTGACCGCGTGGGACGACCTGGCCGAGATCGCCCGCGCCTCGACGATGCCGACCCTGCGCCGGCGGGTGCTGCGCCGACGGCTCGCGCCGGTGACGTCGGTCCTGCTCGGCCTGCAGATGCGCCGGGCGAGCCTGCCGGCGCTCGGTCGCGTCGTCCACCGCCTCGGCGTCGACGCCGACCACGTCGTCTTCGGCCACGTCCACCGCGCGGGGCCGCTGCCCGGCGACGACCCGCGGCGCTGGCGCGGCCCCGGGGGCACGCCGCTGCTGTTCAACACGGGGTCGTGGACGTACGAGGCGCTGGTCGTGCATCGGGCGAGGCCGCCGCACCCGTACTGGCCGGGCGGCGCGGTCGTGGTCGGCGACGACGGCGTGCCGCGCGCCGTGGGCCTGCTCGACCACCTCGGCGTCGCGGACCTCCAGCCGCCTCAGACGCGCGCGGGCAACCGTCCTTCGAGCACGTAGCGCAGGACCTCGACGACCTGCTCGGGCTCCCGCGCGACGGCGAGGGCGGCGCGGTCGACCTCCTTGAGCGCGTGGTCGTGCTCCTCGGGATGGAGGGTCACGAGCGGCTTGCCGAGCGCCGCCGCGTAGCCGGCGTCGAACGCCGCGTTCCACTGGCGGTACTGCTCGCCGAAGCGCACGACGACCACGTCGGCCCGCTCGATCAGGGTCCGCGTACGGATCGCGTTCACGCCCGCGCCGACGTGGTCCTTCCAGAACGGGCGGTCCTCGTCGCCGAGGATCGCGACCCCGCAGTCGTCGCTCGCCGCGTGGTCGGTCACCGGCCCGGTGAGCACGACGTCGAGGCCCGCTTCGGCGATTCCCTGCGCGATGCGCTCGCGCCAGTCGGTGTGGATCTCGCCCGAGAGATAGATCTGCCAGTCCATCCGGACATCCTTGCAAGGCCCCGGCCGGGGCCACGTGCCGCGCTCTGGCACCCTGTACACGAATGGGCCCGACCACCGAAGGCGGCCAGGCCGGCCGGCGCTCGTCCTCGTGGTCGCTGCGTCCGGTGCGCGACATGGCGATCGACCTGGGCACGGCGAACACCGTCGTGCACGTGCGCGGCCGCGGCATCGTGCTGTCCGAGCCGTCGGTGGTCGCGATCGACGAGCGCTCGGGCGAGGTCCACGCCGTCGGGGCCGACGCGCAGCGGATGATCGGCCGCACGCCGGCCACGATCTCGGCGACCCGCCCGCTGCGCCACGGCGTCATCGCCGACTTCGAGGTCACCGAGAAGATGCTGCGCCACTTCATCGCGAAGGTCCTCGAGCGCCGCCGCGCGCACCCGCGCCTCGTCGTGTGCGCCCCGTCGGGCATCACCGAGGTCGAGCGCCGCGCGGTCGAGGAGGCCGCGCTGTCGGCGGGCGCGCGCCAGGTGCACCTGATCGAGGAGTCGATCGCGGCGGCGATCGGCGCGGGCGTGCCGATCGCCGAGCCCATCGGGCGGATGGTGGTCGACGTCGGCGGCGGCACGAGCGAGGTCGCGGTCATCTCGCTCGGCCAGATCGTCGTGTCGCGCTCGGTCCGCGTCGGCGGCTACGACCTCGACGAGGCGATCGCCGCCCACATCCGCAACGAGCACGTGATGGCGATCGGCTCGCAGAGCGCCGAGGCGATCAAGCTCGCCATCGGCTCCGCCGCACCGCTGCAGAGCGAGCTCGAGGTCGACATCCGCGGCCGCGACCTGCTCTCGGGCCTGCCCCGCAAGCTCCAGCTCGGCAGCGAGGAGGTCCGCAGCGCGATCGCCTCGCCGCTGGCGGACATCACGGCTTCGATCCACGCGACGCTCGAGGAGACGCCGCCCGAGCTCGCCGGCGACATCGTGCGCCACGGGATCCTGCTCGCCGGCGGCGGGTCGCTGCTGCGCGGCTTCGCCGAGCGCGTCCAGGCCGAGACCCACATGAAGGCCTACCTCGCCGACTCCCCGCTGACGTGTGTCGCGGTCGGAGCGGGCCACTCGCTCGAGGAGCTCGACACGCTCGGGCGCCTGGGCGGCGGCGGGCGGCGGCGCTGAGGTGGCGGTCACGGTCGACGCCCGCGGGCTGGTCCTCACCGAGCACGAGTTCACCGTCCCGCTCGACCACGCCGCCCCGGACGGCGAGCGGATCACCGTCTTCGCCCGCGAGGTCGCCGAGCCCGAGGGCCGCGAGAAGCCGTTCCTCGTCTTCCTCCAGGGCGGCCCGGGCTCCGAGGCCCCGCGCCCGACCAGCAACCCCCGCGGCCCGGGCTGGCTGGAGGCCGCGCTCCGGGACTTCCGCGTCCTCCTGCTCGACCAGCGCGGGACCGGCCGCTCGACCCCGGTCGGGACGCTCCCGGGCCTCGACCCGGAGGCGCAGGCCGCGTACCTGGCGCACTTCCGCGCCGACGCGATCGTGCGCGACTGCGAGCACATCCGCCGCGAGCTCGACGTCGAGCGCTGGAGCGTCCTCGGGCAGAGCTTCGGCGGGCTGTGCGTCACGACGTACCTGTCGCTCGCGCCCGAGGGCCTGCGCGAGGCGCTCGTCACCGGCGGGCTGCCGCCGCTCGGGCGCCCGGCCGACGCCGTCTACGAGCGCACGTGGCGGCGGATCCTCGACCGCAACGAGGCCTACTACGCGCGCTACCCCGGCGACCGCGAACGCGTGCGCGAGCTCGTCGCGCAGCTCGACCGCGACCCGGCGCGGCTGCCCTCCGGCGACCTGCTCCGCGGCCGCCGGCTGCGCCAGCTCGGCGGCGCGCTCGGGATGAGCGACGGCCCCGACGCCATCCATCACGTCCTCGAGCTCGACCCCGCCTCGCCCGCGTTCCTCCACGACGTCGAGGCGGCGACGAGCTACGCGCGCAACCCGCTGTACGCCGTCGTGCACGAGGCGTGCTGGGCCGACGGCACGACGACACGGTGGGCGGCCGAGCGCACGATGCCCGACGACTTCCGCGAGCGGCCGGAGCTGCTCACGGGCGAGCACGTCCTGCCGTGGATGTTCGAGGAGCAGGGCGCCCTCGCCCCGCTGCGCGAGGCCGCGGGAATCCTCGCCGAGCGCGAGTGGCCGGCGTTGTACGACCCCGATCGGCTGGCCGCCAACGAGGTCCCGGCGGCCGCGCTCGTCTACGCGGACGACCCGTACGTCGAGCGCACGTTCTCCGAGGAGACCGCCGGCCGGATCCGCGGCCTGCGGCTCTGGCTGACGAACGAGTACCTGCACAACGGCCTGCGCGCCGACGGCGAGCGGATCCTGCGCCGGCTGCTGGACCTCGCCCGCGGCCGCGGGTAGGAGAGGGAGACGATGGCTTTCACCCGGTCACAGATCCGCGACTCGATCGAGCGCGCGGGCGACGAGCACTGGCAGGCGTTGATCCGCCACCACGAGGACGCCTACCCCGAGAGCCGCCCGACGCCCGGCGACGTCGCGCGCGCCGAGGCGGAACGGCTCAACGAGCTCGGTCTGGGCGACAACCCCGACGTCGAGCTCGTCGAGAGTCGCGTCGAGCCCGTCCCGCCGGCGGTGCGGATCACCCACGTCTTCGAGGACAAGGCGAAGGGCGAGCGCTTCGAGACGGAGCCGTTCACCGGCTACGAGAAGTAGCTCGCATCTGACCAGCGTTCGCCGTACAGTGGTCAGCCGCGACCACCATGGACGAACGCGACAAGCGACGCGTGGGGGAGGAGATCGAGCCCGGCGGGCGGCCGAAGGCGCCCGGGCGCCTCGAGCTGCTGCAGCGGTTCGTCAACTCCTACAACCACGACCTCCCCGCGGAGTGGGACCGCATCGGGACCGGGGAGCGGGCGCAGGCGTGGCTGCGCCGCAAGCGGCTCGTCGGGCCCGGCGACCACGTCTCCGACGCCGACGCCGCACGCCTGCGGGAGCTGCGCGAGGCGATCCGGGCGCTCGCGCTCGCCAACCACCGCGGCGAGACACCGGCGCCCGGCGCGGCGGAGACGATCCGGGCGCTCTCGGCCGGAGCCCGGCTCGCGGTCGCGGTGGACGACACGGGCCGCATCACGCTCGTGCCGGCCGGGGGCGGCGCCGACGGTGCGGTCGCGACCCTGCTCGGCATCCTCCACGAGGCGCAGCTGACGGGTGACTGGCTGCGGGTCAAGGGATGCCGGCAGTGCGGCTACGCGTTCTACGACCGCTCGCGCAACCGCTCGGCCGCGTGGTGCGCGATGGCGATCTGCGGCAACCGGACGAAGAACCGCGCCTACTACCGCCGCCGGCGCACGGCGGAGGAATGAGCGACGCCGGGCGGGCAGCGGGCGCGACGGCCGGGCCGCCCCCGGGCGTGAGCGCGGGCGTCCGTCTCCGGCGGCCGGTGTCGTCGCGCGTTCTCGCCGTCGCGGGCGCGAGCGTCGCCGTCGCCCTCCCGCTGCTCGTCGGCGAGGGCAGCACCGTGCTCGACAACGCGATCCTCGCGGCGGCGTACGTCATGGCCGCGCTCGGGCTCAACATGGTCGTGGGCTTCGCCGGCCTGCTCGACCTCGGGTACGTCGCGTTCTTCGCGATCGGCGCGCACGTCACGGCGATGGTCGCGTCGACCTACTGGGCCGACGCCGCGGGCGGGAGCGGGGTCGCGGTCCTCGTCGGCGAGCCCACGGCGGGGATGCCGGGGATCCACGTCAACTTCCTGCTCGTCCTGGTCCTCGCGGTGGTCGTGACGACGACCGCCGGCGTGCTCATCGGGATCCCGACCCTGCGCCTGCGCGGGGCCTACGTCGGGATCGTGACGCTCGCGTTCGGCGAGGTCATCGGGCAGGTCGCCGCCAACGGCCAGGACATCCGGTTGTTCGGCGGGACGCTGACGGACGGGCCGAACGGGATCACGCCGATCGACAGCATCGACCTCCCGTTCCTGGCGCCGTTCGGCCCGCTGGATCTGCGCCCCTGGTACTGGTTCGCGCTCGCGCTCGTCGGCCTGACGCTGCTCGTCACGATCCGGCTGCGCGACTCGCGTCTGGGCCGCGCGTGGATCGCGGTGCGCGACGACGAGCAGGCGGCGGCGAGCGCGGGGGTCCCGATCGCGGCGACGAAGCTCCGGGCGTACGGCATCGGCGCCGCGTTCGGCGGGGTCACCGGCGCGTTCCTCGCGTCCTACCTGCGCACGGTCAACCCCGCCCAGTTCACGTTCTCGTTCTCGATCTTCATCCTCGTGATGGTCGTGCTCGGCGGGCTCGGCTCGATCTGGGGCGTGGTCCTCGGGGCGATCGCGGTGGCGGAGATCAACAGCGTCCTGCTGCCGCGCGTCCTCAACGACGCCCCGAGCGCCCTCGGGCTGGACTTCGACCTGTCCTCGGTCGCGTCCGGGGTCTACGGCCTGCTCCTGATCCTCGTGGTCCTCCTGCGGCCCGAGGGGCTCCTGCCGGAACGTCGCACGCCGCGTCGGGTGCGCTGAGGGCCGGGCGCGGCGCGTCCGCGGGGTGCGCGGCGCTCCGCGCGACCGCCGTCTCCGGGGCGCGGCGCAGTGCGGACGGCTCGGCGAGGAGGGGGTCGGGACTGACGCCGGTCGCGCGGCTTGCCGCCGCCGGTTCGCGGTCGAGGCGCCGTGTGGCGGGAGTTCTGCCCGCATACCGGGCAGTTCTCCGCCCACACCCCGTGACCTGGGGCCCAGCCGATCCGCGCTGGGTACGGGATCACCACCCGCGCCGGCACCGCCGGGCGCCTCGCCGAGCCGTCCGCCGGGGCCGCGACGAACGCGAGCGTCTGGAGCGGGGCGCCTGCAGCGTGCGCCCCGGCGCCCCTCACGACCACGCGTCGGGCGTGAACTGCTGGCCGCCGTCGACGTCGTAGGTCGCGCCCGTGAGCGCGGTGTTCACCATCAGGTGGACGGCGAGCGCGGCGACGTCCTCGGGGCCGACGACGCGCCGGATGGGCAGGGCCGCGCGCAGCCGCTCACGCCGCGCCCCGAGCCCGTCGGCGAGCAGCTCCGCCGGAGGCGATCGTGGTCGGTGGCGTCGAACGCGGCCGTGTTGCCGGCGCCGACCTCGGCGGCGGCGCGCGCCAGCCGGTCGGGGTCGCGGGCGGCGAGGATCACCTCGGCGCCCTCGGCGCGGGCCCGGCGGGCGGTCTCGAGGCCGATGCCGCCCGTCAGGCCCCGGCCGACGTCGAGGTCCGCAGCGCCGCCGCGATCTCGCCCCGCAGCGCCTTGAGCGCGAACGCAAGGATCTCCGAGAAGCTCGGGAACGGCTGGATCGTGTCCCGCAGCACGTCGAGCGGAACGCCCGCGCGGATGGCGAGCGTCGCCTGCTGCAGCCACTCGCCCGCCTCCGGCCCGAGCGCGTAGGCGCCGGTGAGCACCTCGCCGTCGCTGAGCAGCGTCAGGAACCCGTTCGACTCGGCGTACGCCCGCGTGTAGGCCGCGGCCTTGGGGACGTCGGTGAGGGCGTAGGTCGCGCTGAACCGCGCCTCCGTCGCGCCCACCGCGGCCGCCTGCGGGTCGGTGTAGACGACGCGCGGCACGGCGTCGTAGTGCGCCTCGCGCCGCTCGCCGAGGATGTTCGCCGCGACGATGTCGCCCTCGTACTCGCCGACGTGGGTCAGCGGCCAGATCCCGTTGATGTCCCCGATCGCCCACAACCCCTCGGCGACCCGCAGCCGCGCGTCGACGTGCACGCCGCGCGGGTCGGCCTCGACCCCGACGGTCTCGAGCCCGATGGCGTCGACCCGCGGCCGCCGCCCGGTCGCGACGAGCAGCCGCTCGCCGCGCAGGTCGCGCCCGTCGGCGAGGGCCAGGACGTAGTCGTCGCCCTCGCGCCGCGCGCCGGTGGCCTCGATGCCGACGACGACCTCGACGCCGTCGCGCCGCAGCGCGTCGGCGAGCGCCTCGCCCAGCGGCGCGGGCTCGCGGGCGAGGAGGTGCGGCGCGCTCTCCACGAGCGCGACCTCCGCGCCGAGGCGGTGCGTGGCCTGGGCGAGCTCGACCCCGGCGGCGCCGCCGCCGAGGACCACGAGCCGCCGCGGGATCGCGCGCATCGACGTCGCCTCGCGGGTGCCCCAGACGCCCTCGAGCTCGCGCAGGCCGGGGACGGGCGGGACGAACGGGTCGGCGCCGGCCGCGAGCACCACGTGCTCGGCGGTGTACGGCACGCCGTCGACCTCGACGATCCCCGCCCCGGCGAGCCGCCCGGTGCCGCGCAGCACGTCGATCCCGCGGCCGGTGAGCCAGCGCGCAGCCCCGGCGTCGGAGTAGTCGGAGACCATGAAGTCGCGCCACGCCAGCGCGGCGGCGACGTCGACCTCGGCCGTGGCCGCCGCCTCGCGCGCGCCCTGCACGGCCTCGCCGGGGCGCAGCAGCGTCTTGGACGGGATGCACGCCCAGTAGGAGCACTCGCCGCCGACCCGCTCGCGCTCGACGACCGCGACGCGCAGCCCGCCTTCGGCGAGCGCGGCGGCGCAGTGCTCGCCGGGAGCGCCGCCGCCGAGAACGATCACGTCGTAGCTGTCTGCCATTCGAGACCTCCGTTCGATCGTGTGTCGCGGGCTCGAGGACCCGCCCGCTGTCAGGGCGTCCGCGCCGGCCGCCGCGCGCCGGTCCCAACCGTGGAAGGGGGAGACGTCGCCCGCGTCCCACGCCTCGCGCAGCCCGGGCGCGCTCAGGTCCCAGTCGGGCCGCACCGCGCGCGTGACCTCGCGCAGGTCGTGCCACAGGTCGACGACCGACGGGCGGCCCCAGTACCAGTAGCCGTTGTAGACCTTGTGGACCACGAGCCCGGGCCGGAGCACGACCGTGTGCGGGATCATCGGGTCGTTCTCGGGGTCCGTGTACTCCTGGATGTCGAGGTCCTTCTGGACGATCCGGCCCGGGTCGGAGAGGAACGGCCACTGCGCGCCGACCGACGCGCGGAACTCCTGGGAGGTGTGGTGCGGGTCGGTCGAGATCGTCGCGATGCGCGTGTAGGCGACGGCGATCTGCGGATAGAAGGCCGCGAGCGCGAGGTGCTGCTGGTGCTCCTTGGGGCAGAAGTGGCCGCGCGCGAGCGTCAGGATCATCGGGTCGTCGCCCTGCAGCTCGCTGAGCCGGCGGGGGACGCTCTCGTGGTCGGGCAGCTCGTAGTCGGGGAAGCCGGCGCCGGGGACGATGTCGGGACGCATGGCCGCCACGGTGACGCCGCGCGCGCCGGGTCGCGCCCGTGGGGTCCCCGGTCTCGCACCCTGGTTCGCGACGGACCGCAGCGCCCCCAGCGGCGGTCTCGAGTCGTCTAGGCTGGGCCGAGATGGCCGGGTTCCGTTCGCCGGGGTTCCGTGGCCGGTCCAGCGAACGAGCGGTGCTCGACCGCTTGCTCGCGAACGTCCGCGGCGGCCAGAGCGCGGTCCTCGTCGTGCGCGGCGAGGCGGGCGTCGGCAAGTCCGAGCTGCTGCGCTACGCGGCCCGCGCCGCCACCGGGTTCCAGGTCGCCCAGACCGCCGGGGTCGAGTCCGAGATGGAGCTCCCGTTCGCGGGTCTGCACCAGCTCTGCGCGCCGATGCTCGACCGGCTCGACGCGCTGCCCGAGCCCCAGCGGCAGGCGCTCGGCGTGGCGTTCGGGCTGTCGACGGGCACGCCGCCCGATCGCTTCCTCGTGGCGCTCGCCGCACTCAGCCTCCTGGCCGACGTCGGGGCCGAGCAGCCGCTGCTCTGCCTCGTCGACGACGCCCAATGGCTCGACGGCGCCTCCGCGCAGGTCCTCGGGTTCGTCGCGCGCAGGGTGCTGGCCGAGCCGCTGGCGATCGTGTTCGCCGTCCGCGAGCCGAGCCGGGAGCGCGGGCTCGCCGGCCTCCCCGAGCTGGCCCTCGCCGGGCTGGCGGAGGAGGACGCGCGCATGGTGCTCGCGACGGTCGTCCCCGGGCGCCTCGACGACCGCGTCCGCGACCGGATCGTCGCCGAGACGCACGGCAACCCGCTCGCGCTGCTCGAGCTGCCGCGCGGCATGACGGCCGCGCAGCTCGCGGGTGGCTTCGGGGTCCTGGCCGCGCAGCCGCTCTCCGGGCGGATCGAGGAGCGCTTCCGAGAGCGGCTCGACCGGCTGACCGCGGAGGCGCGCCGGCTGCTGCTCGTCGCGGCCGCGGAGCCCATCGGCGACCCGCTGCTCGTGTGGCGCGCCGCCGAGCGCCTCGGGCTCGGCGTCTGGTCGCCGGCCGCTACCGAGGCCGAGGGCCTGATCGAGATCGGCGAGCGGGTGAAGTTCCGCCACCCGCTCGTGCGCTCGGCCGTCTACCGGTCGGCCGCGCCGGAGGAACGCCGGGCGGTGCACCTCGCGCTGGCCGAGGTGACCGACCCCGAGATCGACGCCGATCGCCGCGCCTGGCACCTCGCGTCGGCCGCCGCGGGGCCGGACGAGGAGATCGCGCTCGAGCTCGAGCACTCGGCCGGCCGCGCGCAGGCGCGGGGCGGGCTCGCCGCGGCCGCCGCGTTCCTCCAGCGCTCCGTCGCCTTGACGCGCGATCCGACGCAGCGGGCGGACCGCGCGCTCGCCGCCGCCGGGGCCAACCTCCATGCGGGGGCGTTCGACCCGGCCGTCGGGCTGCTCGCCGCGGCCGAGGCCGGGCCGCTCGACGAGATGCAGCGCGCCCGCGTCGACCTGCTGCGCGGCCAGATCGCGTTCGCCTCGAGCGTCGGCAACGACGCGCCGCCGCTGCTGCTCACGGCGGCCCGCCGCCTGGAGCCGCTCGACGGGGCCCTCGCGCGCGAGACGTACCTCGACGCGTGGGGCGCCGCGCTGTTCGCGGGCCGGCTGGCCGCGGCCGGAGGCCTGGTCGAGGTGTCGCGCGCGGCCCGCTCCGGCCCACCGGCGCCCGACCCGCCGCGTCCCTCCGACCTCCTGCTCGCCGGCCTCGCCACGCTCGTGACCGACGGCCGCGCAGCGGCCGCGCCGATGCTGGGCCGCGCGTCGCGGGCGTTCGCCGCCGAGACGCCGGCGGCCGACAACCTCCGCTGGGGCTGGCTGACGACGGTGCCCGCGAACGTGCTCTGGGACGACGAGACCTGGCACGCGCTCAACGTCCGCCAGGTCGAGCTCGCCCGCGACGCGGGCGCGCTCGCCCGGCTGCCGATCGACCTGACCGCCTCGACCGTGCTCCTCGTGCTCTATGGCGACTTCGCCCGCGCCGCGTCGGCGATCGCCGAGACCGACGCCGTCACGGAGGCCACCCAGACGCGGATCGCGCCGTACGGCGCCATGCTCCTCGCCGGCTTCCGTGGGCGGGAGGCCGAGGCCGGCGCGCTGATCCAGGCGGCGATCGACGAGGCCGTCGCCGGGGGCCAGGGGATCGGCGTGCAGTACGCGCACTGGGTCGCGGCGATCCTGGCCAACGGCCTGGCCCGCTACGACGAGGCGCGGGCCGCCGCCGAGCAGGTCGTGGGCGACACGCCGGCGCTCTTCCTCCCGGCCTGGGCGCTGCCCGAGCTCATCGAGGCGAGCGTCCGGACCGGCGACCTCGATCGCGCGGCGGACGCGCTCGAGCACCTGGCCGAGGCCACGACCGCGGGCGGGACGGACTGGGCGCTCGGGATCGAGGCCCGGTCGCGGGCGCTGCTGCGCGAGGGCGACGCCGCCGATGCGCTGTACCGGGAGGCGATCGACCGCCTCGGACGCACCCGGCTGCGGCCTGACCTCGCGCGCGCCCACCTCCTGCACGGCGAGTGGCTGCGCCGCGAGGGCCGCCGCGCCGAGGCCCGCGAACAGCTGCGCATCGCCCACGAGATGCTCGCCGGGATCGGCATGGAGGCGTTCGCCGACCGGGCCCGGCGCGAGCTGCTCGTCACGGGCGAGCGGGTGCGCCGCCGCAACGCCGAGACGCGCGACGAGCTCACGCCGCAGGAGGAGCAGATCGCCCGGCTCGCCCGCGACGGCCTCTCGAATCCCGAGATCGGCGCCCGGCTCTTCCTCAGCCCGCGCACGGTCGAGTGGCACCTGCACAAGGTGTTCGCCAAGCTCGGGATCAGCTCGCGCAAGGGCCTGCACGAGGCGCTGCCGAGCGCCGACCAGACGAACGCGGCGCTGGCGTAGCGAGGCGCTCGAGCAGCCGGTCGGCGAGCTCGGCGGGCGGCACGGTCGTCGTGAGGACGACGTCGGCCGAGCGGCGCAGGAGGGGCTCGACCTCCGCGAGGTCGCCGAGCACCTGGGCCAGCTCGGCGTCGTCGCGGCCGTACCGGTTGCCGGTCCGGGTTCGCAGGCGTGCGACGAGCACGGGCGTCGGCGCGGTGAGCAGCACGCGCAGGTCGAAGGGCAGCGCCGCCTGCTCCTCCGAGCAGCCGGCGAAGAACAGCAGGCCGTCGGGCTCGCGCGGCCAGCAGCTCGGCCACGCGGTCGACCCGCCAGCCCCAGCGGCCGTCCTCGCGCGGCTCGCTGAAGCCGTCGTCGTCGGCGTCGAGCGCGCGGTGGCCGCGCGCGCGGAGCTCGCGTACCAGCGTCGACTTCCCCGTTCCGGACATGCCGGTCAGCAGCACCCGCACCGCGCGAGCATAGGGCCGCCGCGGCCGCGCGCTGTCAGCATGGCCCGCCATGACCGACCGCCGCGAGCTCATCGACCAGGCCCTGCGGGGCGTCGAGGCGTGGGAGGCCCGCTGGGGCGCGATGCCCGGCGCGGCCGCGCTGACCTCCGACGTCGACCTCACCGCGCTGCTCGACGCGTACGCCGCGCGCATGGACGCGACGCTGCCGTTCTTCCACCCGCGCTACGCGGGCCAGATGCTCAAGGCGCCGCACCCGGTCGCCGTCGCGGCGTACCTGGCGGCGATGATCGTCAACCCGAACAACCACGCGCTCGACGCCTCGCAGGCGACGTCGCCGATGGAGGTCGAGGTCGTGCGGTCGCTCGCCACGATGTTCGGGCTGCCCGACGACGCGCTCGGCCATCTCACCTCGAGCGGGACGATCGCCAACCTCGAGGCGCTGTGGATCGCCCGCGAGCTCGCGCCGGGGACGGCGGTCGTGCACTCCGAGGCGGCGCACTACACGCACGGGCGCATGTGCCAGGTCCTCGGCGTCGAGTCGCGGGCCGTGCCCGCGCTGCCCGACGGCCGCGTGGACCTCGACGCGGTCGCGGCGGAGGTCGAGCGCGGCGGCGTGGGGACGGTCGTCCTGACCCCGGGGACGACCGGCGTCGGGGCCGTCGACGACATCCGCGCCGCGCTCGATCTCAAGGAGCGCCACGGCGTCCGCCTCCACGTCGACGGCGCCTACGGCGGCTTCTTCGCGCTGCTCGGCGAGCACGACGCCTACGCCGCGATCGGCCGCTGCGACTCCGTCGTCGTCGACCCGCACAAGCACGGCCTCCAGCCCTACGGGTGCGGCGCGGTGCTGTTCGCGGACCCCGGTGTCGGGCGGTTCTACCAGCACGACTCGCCCTACACGTACTTCACCTCCGACGAGCTGCACCTGGGGGAGATCTCGCTCGAGTGCTCGCGCGCGGGCGCGGCCGCCGGGGCCCTGTGGCTGACGCTGCAGGCGTTCCCCCTCGAGCGCGACCGGGGCCTCGGCGCGATCCTCGGCGCCTGCCGCCGCGGCGCGCTGGACCTCGCCGGCCGGCTGCGCGGCTCCGAGCGCCTGCGCCTGCACCTCGACCCGGCGCTCGACATCGTCGCCTACTGGCCCCGCCGCGCCCGGATGAGCGAGATCGACGCCGCCTCCGCCGCGATGCTCCACGCCGGCACGGCCGACCGCGACGACCCGGTCTTCCTGTCCACGCTGCGCGTCGACGCCGACGCGTTCGCCGCGCTGCACCCCGACGTCGAGCGCGACGCGGACTCGGTGCGCGTCCTGCGCTCGGTGCTCATGAAGCCCGAGCACGAGGCGTGGGTCGGCGCGCTGCACGCGCGCCTCGAGGCGCTCGCGGACGAGTCCCGCGGTCAGGTGGCGGGCTCGGCGGTGTAGGCGTCGGCCGTCCGCGCCGCGGCCGCCCGCGCCGCGCCGGGGTCCGTGCCTGCGGCGATGTCGGCCTCGCCCCAGGCCTCGCTCGACCGGCGGTTGAACGCCCGACCCTCCGCGGATGCCACCCACGCGTCGATCGCTGCGCGCGACGGGGGCTCGCCGTCGCCGAGGTGGAGGGTCAGGCCGAGGACGCCCCCGTCCCACCCGACGCCGACCGCGCCGGGGCCGAACTGGGCCCAGATCTCGTCGTCGACGTGGGCGATGTGGTCGAGCGAGAACCGGCTGCCGCCGCCGGGCTCGGGCGTGAGGGTCAGCTCGACCCACGAGGTCTGGCCGCCGTACTCCCAGGTCGCGGCGACGACGCGGGGCGGCTCGCAGCGCTCGATCGTCCCGGACGCATTGCCGGCGAACGCGTAGCGCCCGCCGAGCCGCAGGTCGCCCGAGACCGGCAGGAACCAGCGGGAGAGGCGCTCGGCGTTCGTGCACGCGTCCCAGAGGTCCTCGGGCGGCGTGGGGTAGACCCGCGCGATCGTGACGGTCCGCGCCTCGCCCGCGGGGAGCGTCCGGCGGCCGACGCGGCGCTCGACGGTGCTGATGTGGTGGGCGACGTCGATCACGGGGCATTCCTCTCGTCGGGGGTGGGGTCGAGCCGGCGGCGGCGCCGGCCGCGGGCGATCTCGGTGGCGAGCGCGTCGAGGTGGGGGGTCCAGAACGCTCGGAAGCGCTCGAGCCAGGCGTCGACGTCGCGCAGGGGCGCGGGGTCGACGGCGTACAGCCGGCGGGCGCCGTCGGGCCGCACGGTCGCGAAGCCGGCCTCGCGCAGCACGCGCAGGTGCTGGGACACGGCGGGCTGCGAGATGCCGAACTCGGAGCGGATGACGTCGGTGATCGCGCCGGAGGTCTGCTCGCCGGCGGCGAGCAGTTCGAGGATCCGGCGGCGGACCGGGTCGCCGAGGACGTCGAACGCGTGCACGGCGAGCAAAGTATCAACAATGGCTTATATAAGTCGAGACTACAGCGCGCGGATCGCGTCCGCCAGCACGGCGATCCCCGTGTGGATCGTCGGCTCGGCGAGGGTGGCGTAGCCGAAGATCAGCCCGGGGCGGCCGGCGCCCGAGAGCCGGTACGGCGCGAGGCCGTGCACCGCGACGCCGCGCTCGGCGGCCGCGCGCTGGACCGCCGTCTCGTCGAGGTCGTCGGGCAGGTACGCGACGAGGTGCAGCCCGGCCGCGATCCCCGCGGGCTCGAGCGCGGGCAGGTGCTCGCGCAGCGCGGTGAGGAGCGCGTCGCGGCGGCGGCGGTACAGCGGCCGCATCCGCCGCAGGTGGCGGTCGAACTCGCCGCGGTGCAGGAAGTCGGCGAACGCGAGCTGGTCGAGGACCGGCGAGCCGCGGTCGGCCAGCCGCTTGGCCTCCGCGAGCGGGCCGACGAGCCGCGGCGGGGCGACCAGCCAGCCGAGGCGCAGCCCGGGCGCGAGCGTCTTGCTCGCCGTGCCCGCGTAGACGACGCGGTCGGGGGCGAGACCCTGCATCGCGCCGACGGGCGCGCGGTCGTAGCGGTACTCGGCGTCGTAGTCGTCCTCGACGACGATCGCGCCGCGCTCGGCGGCCCAGCGCAGCGCCGCCGCACGGCGGTCCGGGGCGAGCACGCCGCCGGTCGGCCACTGGTGCGACGGCGTGAGGACGAGCGCGTCGGCGTCGATCCGCTCGAGCGCGTCGACCCGGATGCCGTGCGCGTCGACCGGCACCCCGACGACCTCGAGGCCGGCCGCGCGGGCGACCGGCACGGCGTCGTCGTCGGCCGACGGGTCCTCGACGGCCACCCGGGTCGCGCCGCCCCAGCCGAGGACCTGCACGATCAGCGCGATGCCCTGGGCGTAGCCGTTGACGACGATCACGTTCGTCCGGGCGGGCCGAGGTCCCGCGCACGCGGTTGAGGTGCTCGGCGAGCGCCGCGTGCAGGGCCGGGGCGCCGCGCCCGCCGACGTAGCCGAAGTCCTCGGCCGACGCGTCCGTGAGCACGCGCCGCATCGAGCGCAGCCACGCCGCGCGCGGGAACTGCGAGCCGTCCGCGCGGCACGGGCAGAAGTCGATGGCCGCGGACGTCTCGACGGCGGGGGCGGGCAGGGCGGACGCCCGCTCCGGGCCGATCGCGACGCGGGTGTAGCCGCCCGAGCGCGCGGTCAGGTAGCCCTCGGCGACGAGCTGCTGGTAGGCCTCGACGACCACGCCGCGCGAGACGCCGAGCTCGCGCGCGAGGCGGCGCGGGTCGCCGGCAGCGCCGTGCCGCGCGGCAGGAGTCCCGGCCCGGATCGCGGCGCGGACCGACGTCTCGATCTGGCGATGCAGGGCGACGCCCGAGCGTGGGCGCAGCGGCACCAGCACGTCGGCGGCAAATGGGAGATCGGTCCTCTCGAGCAGCATCGAATCGGATCTTAAACCCGGACCGATCCGTGCGAACGTCGATCCCATGCGCAAGATCATCAACTCGACGTACATCAGTCTCGACGGCGTGGTCGAGGCGCCGCACCTCTGGCCGTCGCTCGGCCGCAAGGGCGACGACCGCGCCGGGCAGATCCAGACCGACCTGCTGCTGTCCTGCGACGCGGTCCTGATGGGCCGCCACACCTACGACGGCTTCGCGCCGGTCTGGACGACACGCTCGGGCGACCCGTTCTCCGACCGCATCAACACGATGCCGAAGTACGTCGTCTCGACCACGCTGCGCGACCCGCAGTGGCCCAACACGCAGGTCATCGCGGGCGACGTCGCGGCCGAGATCACCCGCCTCAAGGAGGCGCCGGGAGGCGACATCGTGCAGTACGGATTCGGCGCCGTGACGCGTCTCATGCTCGAGCACGGGCTGCTCGACGAGGTGCGCCTCTGGATCCATCCGCTGACCGTCGGCCAGGGCACCCCCGGCGACCTGCTGTTCGGCGCGGCGCCCGCGACCGCGTTCGAACTGGCCGACACGATCCCGCTCGCCGACGGGATCGTGATCCTGAACTACCGCACGGAGGGGCCGTTGCCGCGCGCGGCGTAGGCCGCGGCGCGCGCGTCAGGCGCCGGCCGGGGTCAGGCGCTCGGCGAGATACGCGAGGCCGCGCGGGTAGCGGTAGTCGATGCCGCCGTGCGCGGCCTCGAAGATCTCGCACGCGACGTCCGTGACGCCGACCTCGGCCAGCGCGTCGCGGAAGGCGATGGCACCGAGCTCGAGGTACCACTCGTCCTTCGTGCCGCCGTCGAGGTAGATCGCGCTCAGGCCGCGCAGCGCGTCGGCGTGGCCGGGGACCATCCGCACCGGGTCCCAGGCCAGCCACCGCTCCCAGACGTCGTCGACGAGCCGGCCGGTCGCGAGGTCGAACGGCAGGTGGACGGTGCCGTCCTCGTCGGCCGAGAACGCGGCCGCGACGCCGTAGGTCAGGACGAGATCGGCGTCGGTGTCCTTGCTCATCGGCGGGCGCGAGGCGAAGTCCGCCCAGAAGCGCTCGTACGAGCCGTCGTAGGCGCGCAGCGCGCGCACGACCTTGCCGAAGCCCGGGATGTAGCAGAGCTCGTAGAGCGCGTCGCCCGCGTGGCTGGCCAGCCCGCCGAAGAGGTCGGGGCGCAGCATCGGGGTGATCATCGCGCCGAACCCGCCGCTCGACTTCCCCGTGATGCCGCGGTGGGCGGCCTCCGGAAGCGTGCGGTACCGCGCGTCGACGAACGGCACGACCTCGTCGCAGAGGTAGGAGTGGTAGGGCCCGGTGCCGGGCGAGTCGACGAACTGGCTGCCGCCGTACGCGGTCCACGCGTCGACGAGGACGACGACGCACGGCGGCGCCTCGCCCGCGGCGAACAGCGCGTCCGCCGCCTCGGGGAACGTGGGGCGGAACGCCGAGCGGTTGTGCCACATCGGGACCGCCCCGGTGTAGCCCTGGATGACGTAGACGGACGGGTACCGGCGCTCGGGCTCGTCGTCGTAGCCGGGCGGGAGGTAGACCTCGAGCGGGCGCTCGGCCGGGTCGCCCAGCGGGTTGCCGGCGAGCAGCTCGCTCGTGAACTCGTGCCGTTCGATCCGCCCGGCGAGCGGGCGCGGGAAGGCGTTGGGGTAGGTGGACCAGCGGATGAGGGGCTCGGGCACCCGCGCGAGGCTACCGGTCGGCCCCGGCCGCTCGGCCGCAGCCGGGTTTGCGTCGACCCCCGCTTAGGCTATGCCGCGGATATGGCCGGCCCCGAGGAGCGCGTCGTCGCCTTTCGCCCGCGCAGCATCATCGTCGCGGCGGTGCTGCTCGTCGCCGTCGGCGTCGTGCTGTGGATCGTCTGGGTGTCGCGCCGAGTGCTCGTCTGGACGTTCGTGTCGGCGTTCCTCGCCGTCGCGCTCAGTCCCGCCGTCGACGCCCTCCAGCGGCGCGGGCTCAAGCGGCGCGGCGCGGCGGCGGCGGTCGTCTACCTGGTCATGATCGCCGTCATCGCCGGGCTCGGCGCGCTGTTCGTCCCGACGCTCGTCGGCCAGGTCAACGACCTCGTCGACGCGGCACCGGGCTACGTGCAGGACCTGACGCACGGCCGCGGACCGCTCGGGTTCCTCGAGACGAAGTACCACGTCGTCGAGCGCGTCCAGGACGCCGTGAGCGGCAACGGGTCCGGCCGCCTGGCGGGCGGGGCGACGGCGGCGCTCGACGTCACGCGCAGCGTCATCACGTTCGTCGCGGGCGTCGTGACGATCGCGTTCATGACCTTCTTCATGCTGCTCGAGGGCATCGCCTGGCGCGACCGGTTCATCGCCCTGCTGCCCGGGCACGTCCAGCCGCGCGCGCGGCGGATGACCCAGGAGATCGCCAAGACGATCGGCGGCTACGTCTCCGGCAACCTCCTGATCAGCCTGATCGCCGGCTTCTTCACGACGATCGTCCTGCTCGCGGTGGGCGTACCGTTCGCGCTCGCGCTCGGCCTCCTCGTCGCGATCCTCGACCTCATCCCGCTCGCCGGCGCGACCCTCGCCGCGATCATCGTCACGCTCGTCGCGCTGACGCACTCGCTGACGGCCGCGATCGTCGTCCTCGCGTTCTTCGTCGTCTACCAGCAACTGGAGAACCACCTGCTGCAGCCGATCGTCTACGGGCGCACGGTGCAGCTCTCGCCGCTGGCGATCCTCGTGTCCGTGCTCATCGGGGCCGAGGTCGCGGGCGTGATCGGGGCGCTCGGCGCGATCCCGGTCGCGGGCACGGTCCAGATCATCATCTCCGACTGGCTCCAGCACCGCCGCCCGCCGCCGCCCCCCTCGGACGTCCCGGAGACGTCGGTCGAGCTGCCGCCGTCGGCCGCCGCCGCCCTGCGCGCCGACGGGCCGTGAGCGGCCGCGCGGCGCGGGGGCCGCACGCGCTGGCACACTGATACGCCCGTGCCCGCGCCCCGCATCGAGATCGAGTACTGCACCCAGTGCCGCTGGCTGCTGCGCGCCGGCTGGATGGCGCAGGAGCTCCTGACGACGTTCCCGGCCGAGCTCGGCGAGGTCGCGCTCGTCCCGGGCAGCGGCGGCGTGTTCGAGGTGCGCGCCGAGGGCGAGACGATCTGGTCGCGCAAGGAGGAGGGCGGCTTCCCCGACCTCCCCGAGCTCAAGCGCCTCGTCCGCGACCGCGTCGCCCCGAGCCGGCACCTCGGCCACACCGAGCGCAGCGGCGAGCCCCAGGCCTGAATGCCGATCGACGTCGCCCTCCTCGGTTGCGCCCACCCGCACGTCCCCGACGTGCTCGGGGTGCTGGCGTCCGAGCCCGACCTGCGGCTCGTCGCCGTCTGGGACGCCGACCCGTCGGCGATCCCGGCCGCGATCTCGGGGGCCGCGGTCGGCCGCGCCGAGACCGCGATCCGCCGCGCGAACGCGGCCGTGATCTGCGCGCCGACCGACCAGCGCCCGGCGCTCTGCGTCCAGGCCGCGCGGGCCGGCTGCCCGATCCTGGTCGAGAAGCCGGTGGCGCGGACGGCCGCGGACGCCCGCGGCGTCGCGCGCGAGGTCGCCCGCAGCCGCACCCCGGCGATGGCGGCGCTGTTCCTGCGCGAGCTGCCCGCGCTCGCGCGGCTCGCCGGCGTGCTCCGCGAGCGTCTCCTCGGCCGTCTCGCCGGCGTGACGGCCGTGCTCGCCCATCCCGGCGCCGTCGACGGCTGGTTCGACGGCCCGCTCGGCTGGATGCGCGACCCCGCCCGCGCCGGGGTCGGCGGCTTCGGGGACCTCGCCCTGCACCTCGTCGACGCGCTCGCGGCCCTGCGCGCCGACGAGCCGCCCGCGCTGCACACCGTCGCCTTCGACCAGCCCACCCCGGGCGCGGCCGACGTCGGCGGCATCGCGCTCGGGACGTGGGCGGGCGCGCCGCTGTCGGTGCGCACGAGCTGGGCCGTGCGCCCCGGCGGGCTCGAGCTCGTCGTGACCGGCTCGGCCGCCACCGCGGTCCTCCACGAGGGCGTCCTCGAGCTCGACCGCGGCGGCGGCGAGCCCGAGCGCTGGGTCGGCCCGCCCCCCGACGCCGGCGAGGCCGTCCGCGCGTTCGCCAACCGCCTGCGCGCCCGGCGCTTCCCGCGCGAGGGCCTCGCGCCGGCCGTCCAGGCCCAGGCGCTGCTCGAGGCGGCGATCCGGGTCGCCTGACCGCGCGCGCCGCCGCGACTCGGGTACATCTCCGCCATGGCCGATCGCCTCGAGCGCTACCGCGAGAAGCGCGACGCGGACAAGACCCCCGAGCCCGGCGTCCGGAAGGGCGCCAAGAAGCGTTCGCGCAAGGGGTCCGCGCCGCGGTTCGTCATCCAGAAGCACGACGCCTCGAGCCTGCACTACGACTTCCGCCTCGAGGTCGACGGCACGCTGCGCTCGTGGGCCGTCCCGAAGGGCCCCTCGACCGACCCGCGCGTGAAGCGCCTCGCGGTCGAGGTCGAGGACCACCCGCTCGAGTACGCCGACTTCGAGGGCGTCATCGGCGAGGGCTACGGCTCGGGCGCCGTCATCGTCTGGGACGCCGGGACCTACCGCAACCTCGACGAGGAGCGCTCGATGGCCGAGACCCTCGACGCCGGCCACGCGAAGGTCTGGCTCGACGGCGAGAAGCTCGAAGGCGGCTGGACGCTCCAGCGCACCGGCGGCGGCCAGAAGCCGCAGTGGCTGCTGATCAAGCGCCGCGACGACGGCGCCGACGCCCGGCGCAACCCGCAGAGCACCCAGCCCGAATCGGTCAAGAGCGGGCGGACGGTCGAGGAGGTCGCCCGCGAGGAGGGCGACGACGCCGGGGACGACGCGTGAGCGGCGCCCTCGACGCGCTGAGCGACGACGAGCGCGCGCTCGTCAAGGAGGCGCCCGCGCCGACCACCGCCGGCGCCATGAAGGCGGTCCTCACCGACGCGCGCTTCAGCGACCCGGACTGGATCTTCGAGCGCAAGCTCGACGGCATCCGCTGCATCGCGATCCGCTCGGGCAAGCGGGTCCGGCTGCTCTCGCGCAACGACCTGTCGCTCGACGGGCGCTACCCCGAGCTCGTCACCGCGCTCGAGGCGGAGCCGTGCGACCGGTTCGCGATCGACGGCGAGGTCGTCGCGTTCGACGGCGCGCAGACGAGCTTCGCCCGCCTCGCCGAGCGCGGCCACCGCGACGTGCGGGTCTTCCTCTACGTCTTCGACATCGTCTGGCTCGAGGGCCACGACGTCCGCGACCTGCCGCTGCGCTCCCGCAAGCGGCTGCTGCGCGACGCGCTGAGCTTCGAGGACGGGGTGCGGCTGACGCCGTACCGCAACGAGACGGGCGAGGCGCTCTTCGAGGAGGCGTGCCGCAAGGGCTGGGAGGGCGTGATCGCCAAGCGCGCCGACAGCCCGTACCGCACCACGCGCTCGAAGGACTGGCTGAAGTTCAAGTGCGAGAAGGGCCAGGAGCTCGTCATCGGCGGCTTCACGGCCCCGAAGGGCTCGCGCACCGAGTTCGGCGCGCTCCTGCTCGGCTACTACGACGGCGACGCGTTCCGCTACGCCGGCAAGGTCGGCACCGGCTTCGACCACGAGACCCTGCGCGAGCTCGGGGCCCGGATGCGCGCGATCGCCCGCGACGACCCGCCGTTCACCGACGCCGCCGACATCCGCGAGCGCGGGATCACGTGGGTGCGCCCGGAGCTCGTCGCGCAGGTCGCGTTCACCGAGTGGACCCGCGCCGGCCGCCTGCGCCATCCGCGCTTTCTCGGGCTGCGCGATGACAAGGCGGCCGGCGAGGTCGTCCGCGAGGGCTGAGGGCGCGGCTTCAGCGCAGCGAGCGCGCGGCGTTCTCGACCGCGACCGGCGGGACGAGGCCGGCGACCGTGTACCGCACGCCGTCGCGCTCGAACGTGAGGACCGTCCCGAGGGCCGTCGCGAGCTCCGTGCCCGTGCGGCCGTCGATGTTCACCTCGGGCAGCTTCAGGCCGCTGATCGGCGCGCTCCCGCCGTCCGCCTTCGTCTCGAAGACGAGGACCGTGCCGAGGCCGCGGCCGTAGACCACGAGCGCCCCCGAGCTCGTTCCCGACCGCAGCAGATGGACGCTGCGCCGCGGCAGGCCGGCGACGGTCGCCGGCGCGGCGAGCGGGAAGCCGAGCGCGGCGGCGGACCGCCTCCAAGCCGCTCACGGAGCTGGTCGCGGGGGCGGCCGGGCGGCCGCGGGCGACGTCGACGACCTTGGCGTCCGGGTGCGATCGCGGGGCGATGTCGGCGTCGGCGACCGGCCCGTACTCGACATCGGTGGCGGCGAGCTCGAGGACCGGGCTGTCGTCCCCGTGCTGGTAGATCGCGGCCCGGAGCGGGATGCCGTGATCGGCGTCGAAGGCCAGCTCGGCCGCACCGAGGAGGCCGCCGTCGTCCTTGGGCGTGACCCGCACGGTGTAGGTCGGGCGGCCCGCGGTGTTCGACGGCACGGCGTCCGAGACGTCGAGCACCTTCATCAGCGGGGCGAGCTTCGTCGCGAGCGAGCCCAGCGCGCTGCCGGTGCCGCCGCCCGTCGCCGCCGGGAGCGCGACCGGTGCACGGAAGATCGTCTTCGACCCGGCGTCGTAGACCGTGAGGCGCGAGCCGTCGTACGTGATCTCGGCGTCACCGGCGTCGGACTGCACGTCGAGGCGCAGCCGGCCGTCGCGCGCCAGCCAGATCCGGCCGTCGGCGGACGCGCCGAACGGGAGCGTCGTGCCCTTGGGCAGCGACCCGGGCGGGAGCAGGTGGTTGGTGAGGTGGACGCGGGCGCTGACGCCCTCGACGGGCGGCGCCGAGAGCGCGCTGAGCACCGCCTGGGCGAGCGGCCGCCGCGGCGGCTTGGACGGGGAGTCCGAGGCGCCGAGCGCCGCGCCGGCGATACCGGCGCCGAGCGCGATCACGCCGAGGACGGTGAGGATGGCCGCGAGACGGCGGCGGGAGGAGGTGGCGAGCAGGTTCATGGTGAGGGAGAGGGGAGGGGACGGGACACGACGGGTTCTACGCTCGCGCTCTGAGAGAGTCGTGAGCACCGTCCCGATCCCCGGCGGCCGGCAGGTCGAGCGTGAAGCGGGCGCCGTCGACCCGCACCGACCCCCCGTGGCGCTCGACGATCGAGCGCACGATCGCGAGGCCCAGCCCGGAGCCGGGTGCCGCGGCGTCCGGGCCGCGCCAGAAGCGCTCGAAGGCGTGCTCGGCCGCCTCCGGGGTGAGGCCGTCGCCCTCGTCGGCGACGGTGAGCAGCGCCCGGCCGTCGCGCGCCGACACGGTCACCGTGATCGCTCCGTCGGCCGGGCCGTGGCGGCGCGCGTTGCGCACGAGGTTCCCCGCGGCGCGCTCGAGCGCCGCCCGCTCGCCGCGCACGAGCACCTGCCCGGACGGCGCATCCAGGGCCGTGCGGCCGAGCGGGTCGCCGCCGGCCGCCTCGCGCGCGACCTCGGCGAGGTCGACGAGCTCGGCGCGCACCGCCGGGGCGGCGTCCTCGCGGGCGAGCGCGAGGAGGTCGTCGAGCAGGCCGCCGAGGCGCCGCACGCCGTCGTCGATGTCCGCGAGCACGGCGTCGTCGGCCCGTGGCGCAGCGCGTACGTCACGTTGCCGCGCAGCGCGGTGAGCGGGGTCCGCAGCTCGTGCGAGGCGTCGCCGACGAACCGGCGCTCGGCCTCGCGGGCGCGCTCGAGCGAGGCCAGCATGGCGTCGAGCGTCGCGGCGAGGTCGCCCACCTCGTCGCCGGTCGCAGGCAGGGCGAGGCGGCGCGACGCATCGCCGGTGCGCTCGACGTCCCGGGCTCCGGCGGCGAGATCCGCGAGCGGGCGAAGCGCGCGGCGCGCGAGCAGGGCGGCGACGCCCGCCGCGATCAGGACGGCCGCGAGGCCGCCGAGGAGGACGAAGGACCGCGTCGCGTGGAGGGTGTCCTCGATGTCCGCGGTGGTGCCGGCGACGACCACCGCCCCGCCCGCCGCCTGGCCGTCGCCGATCTCGCCGAGCGGCGCGGCGTAGAGCCGCAGCGGCTCGTCGCCCAGGCGGCCGTCGCCGAACCCGGCGCGCCGGCCGTGCAGCGCCGCGGCGGTCGCGCCGGTCAAGGGGAGCACGCGGCTGCCGAGCCCACCCGAGCGGGCGACGATCCGCCCGCGACGGTCGACGACCTGCACGAGCAGGGCGCTGCCGCCGATGCGGCTCTCGAGGGCGCCCGGATCGGTGAGCACCGCCGGGGCGGAGGCGGACAGGCGCGCGACGTCCACCGCGCGCCGGCGCAGGGTGTCGTCGAGCGTGCCGTAGAGCCGGCTGTCGAGCCGCGCGAGCACGGCGACGCCGAGGAGCGCCACGGCCACCGCGATCGCCACGGCGGACGCCGCGGCGACACGGGCGCGGAGCGTGACGGGCCTCACCCGCCGCCGAGCCGGAATCCGAGTCCGCGGACGGTTTCGATGAGCGGCGGCTCGCCGAGCTTGCGCCGCAGATAGGCGACGTAGCGGTCGACGACGTTGAGGCTGGCCTCGCCCTCGCCGCCCCACACCTCCTCGAGCGCCATCTCGCGGGTCACCACGGTGCGCGGATGCCGGAGCAGGACCTCGAGCAGCTCCGCCTCGCGGCGGGTCAGGGCGATCGCGCGGCCGTGCCGGTGCGCCGTGCCCGCGCCCACGTCGAGCGACAGGTCGGCGAACGCGAGCCGCTGCTCGGGCGGCCGGTTGCGGCGCAGCAGCGCCCGCAGCCGCGCCGCGAGCTCGTCGCTCTCGAACGGCTTGACGAGATAGTCGTCGGCGCCGGCGTCGAGGCCGGCGACGCGCTCTCCGAGCCCGTCGCGCGCCGTGAGCAGCAGGATCGGGAGGGCGAGCCCCTTCCCGCGCAGCCGGCGCGTGACGGCGAGGCCGTCGAGCCCCGGCATCGCGACGTCGAGGACGAGCGCGTCGGGCACCGAGCGCTCCACCGCGGCCAGCGCGGCGCCGCCGTCGGCGACCGCCGAGACGGCGTAGCCCTCGGCGGCGAGCGTCCGCGTCAGCATCCGCCGGATGGACGCGTCGTCGTCGACCAGGAGGACCGCGGCGGGGGACATTCGTCGCGAGTCTAGGCGGCGCGATCGGCCCGATCGGTTCGGTTGGCCACCCCTTCGAGCAGTGCGGGGAGCCCCCGGGCGACGTGCTCTCGCAGGCGCTCCGCCGCGAGCGCGTGATCCCCGTCGGCGAGGGCATCGATGACCGCGTCGTGCTCGGCCGCGTGCCGATCGGCGCCGTCGCGAGGGCGCTTCGCCGCGCACGTCCGCAACGCGCCGCGCACCGGGCGCAGCGTCGCGAGCACCTCGCCGTCGGCGCCGGGCTCGACGAGCAGCGCGTGGACCTCGCAGTCGGCGATCGCCGCGGTGACCGCATCGGGCGCCCGGCGCAGCCGCGCGTTCGCGGCCCGGAGCCGGGCGCGCCGCGCGGCGTCGAAGGCCGGCGCACGGCGCACGGCGAGGCTCTCCAGGATCGCGGCGACGGCGTTCAGCTCGCGCACCGCGGGCTCGTCGAGTTGGACGAGCCGGTCGCGTGGGTTGCTTCGGGCGGTCGGGCTCATGGGGCGGGAACGTAGGCCCCGACCATGAGAGATCCGTGACATTTCGGGTCAGTCACCGCGGATCACCCGCCGCGCCGGGCGGCGACGAGGTCGAGCACGGCCGCGGCCGCCGCGACGACCTCCCGCCCCGCGCCGGTGTCGAGCACGAGCTGGGCGTCCGGAAGCGCTCGCATCGAGACCGCGAGATCGCGGGCGTGGCGCGCGAGGCCGACCCGCCCGGACCACGTCTCGGGCTCGCGCTCGAGCACCCGGGCCTCCACCGTCTCGGGCTCGGCGTCGAGGCGCACGAGCGCGACGTCGGCCGGCGCGAGGGCCGCGAGCAGCGCCCGCAGGTCGGCCTCGGTCTCGAGCGTCTCGGTCACGAACACGAGGTCGTGGCCGGCGGCGGCGTACGAATCGAGCAGCGCGCGGATGTGCGCGAGCGCGAGGTCGGGCGTGAGCGGCGGGTAGGCGCGGCGGACGTGGTCGGCCTCGATCAGCGCGTTCGCGGTCCCCGCCTCGCCGAGCGTGTCGTGGGCCAGGCCCGCGACCGCGCTCTTCCCGGAGCCGGGCGGCCCGGTGATGACGACGACCAGCACCCGGGGGAGGGTGGCAGGCGGCGATCAGGCCGCGCCGACGAGCCGTTCGAGCTCGCGCTCGAGCCCGGACTCGCCCACGACCCGCACCTCGAGCGGCAGGCCGATCCGCTCCGCGGCGCGCTCGGCGGCGCGGCGGTTGGCCGGGGTGTCGGCCTGGGCCAGCCAGAGGACGCGCGTGTACGAGCCGAAGTAGTCGTCGCGCAGCTCGGGCCAGCGGTCGAGGCCGAGCTCGCGGACGACCGTGTGCTCGAACGTCCGCGCGAGGAAGTCCGTCAGGAAGTACGTCCCCGGCTGCTCGGCGAGCGCGGCGCGGACCTCGTCGCGGGCGAAGAGGTCGTAGCAGTGCTCGCCCCGCAGGCGCTGCACGCCGGTGCCGTCGAGGGCGGTGTCGAGCGCGCCGTACGTCCCGCAGTCGCCGTAGGCGCACGCGAGCACGTCATAGCGCTCGCGCAGCGCGTCGACCTGCTCGCGGACGGCGGGCGCGATCTGCTCGGGACGGTTGTGCAGCAGCGCCGGGACGGGGTGGAGGTCGACCGGCCAGCCGCGCCGCCGGGCGATCGCGCGCACGTGGACGGCGAGCGCGCCGCACGCGATGACCCCGACCCGCGCGCTCATCCCGGGAAGGCCAGCTGGTCGATGAACGCGTCGTTGAAGTCCGCGCGCCCGGACAGCTCGACGTACTCGACCTCGTCGAGGATCGACCGCGCCTCGGCCCGCTCGCGCAGCGACAGCGCCGCCATCTTCGCCCCCTCGCCGGCGACGTTGCCGGCCGAGACGATCCGCGGCAGCGCGAGCTTCGGCACGAGGCCGATGCGGACCGCCGAGGCGGGGGAGAGGTAGGCGCCGAACGACCCCGCCAGCAGCACCTGCTGGATGTCGCCCGGCTCGAGGCCGAGCTCGCCGAGCAGGATGTGCCAGCCGGTCGCGATCGACGCCTTGGCGAACTGCAGCTCGCGCACGTCGCGCTGGGAGAGGAAGACGCTGTTGGCCGGGTCCTCGCCCCGCCAGTGCATGACGAACACCCGCTCCTCGCCGATCTTCGTCAGGCGCGGTGCGAGCCCGGGGTGCAGCTCGGCGGCGGCCTCGTCCGGGATGAATCGGCCCGAATGGTCGAGCAGCCCGCTGTGGACGAGCTCCGAGACGCAGTCCACGAGGCCCGAGCCGCACATGCCGGCCGGGTCGGCGTCGCCGATGACCTGCAGACGGAACTCGTCGCCCTCGATCTTCACGCCCTCGATCGCGCCGTCCGCGGCCCGCATCCCGCAGCGGATCTGGGCGGCCTCGAAGGCGGGGCCGGCGGGCGCGGCGGTCGCGACGACGCGCTCGGCGGAGCCCAGCGCGATCTCGCTGTTCGTCCCGACGTCGATGAACAGCCGCACGCGGCGGTCGCGCGTCAGGCCGGTCGCGAGCAGGCCCGCGACGATGTCGCCGCCGACGTACGCGCCGAGCGAGGGGAACACGAACGCGGGCGCCCGCGGGTGGATCGCGACGCCGAAGTCGGCCGCGCGCGCCGGCGGCAGCTCGTGGGTCGTGACGATGAACGGGGCCATCGACAGCGGCTCGGGGTCGATGCCGAGCGCGAGCTGGGTCATCGTGACGTTGCCGCAGATCGTCATCTCGTGGACGTCCGTCGGCTCGACGCCCGCGTCCTCGCAGACCTCGCGCGCGAGCTGGTCGAGCGTCTCGGTCGCCCGGGCCTGGAGCGCGCCGAGCGCGTCGGCGTCGAGCATCGTCGCCGACACGCGCGAGATCACGTCCGCGCCGTAGGGCTGCTGGCGGTTGAGCATCGACTTCACCGCCGCGGGCGTGCCCGTCTCGAGGTCGAGCAGCGTCGCGACGACGGTCGTCGTGCCGAGGTCGAACGCGATCGCGTAGCGCCGGCCGGTCGTGTCGCCGGGCTCGACCGCGACGAGCGCCTCGTCGCACACGACCGCGGTGACCTTGAAGTGCGCGTCGCGCAGCACGCGACCGAGCGTCTTGGCGACCTCGAGGTCGATCGTCGGCTCGAGGTCGTCGATGCCGTCGAGCAGCCGCTGGACGTCGGAGCGCTGGTCCTCGAGCGTCGGCTCGGAGAGCTCGACGTAGCGCTTCTGCAGCGCGGGGCGCAGGATGACGTGGCGCCCGACGCCGACGAGTGCGGCCTTCGGGCGGGTCTGCAGCGGCGGGACCTCGACGACGAGGTCATCGGTCGCGGTCGCCCGGCAGGCCAGGCGCCAGCCGGCGCGCAGCTCGTCGGGGCTGAACGCGCGGGGATCGACCCGGCCCACGGGCACGTCGCCCTCGACGACCCGGACCTTGCACTTCTTGCATGTGCCGTGCCCGCCGCACGTGGAGTCGATCGCGATGCCGTTCCAGCTGGCGGCGTCGAAGATCGGCGTGCCGCTCGGCACGCGGACGTCGGCGCCGTCGGGGAGGAAGCGCAGGCGGACACGCCCGGCGCCATGGGCGGCCGCGTCGTCCCCGCGCGCGTCGTCGGGCTCGTCGACCGGCCGCAGGTGCGGGCGGGCGTTCACGCGGCGTCGGCCACCTTCGCCTTGCGCGCCCGGTGGGCGGCGATCCAGCGCCCGCCCCACGGATCGTGGCCGAGCAGCAGGTCGGCGGCGCGGACGCTCTCGACGACCACGGGCGCGGTGCTCATGATCGCGCTCGTCAGCCCGGCCTCCATCGCCATCGGCAGGAAGGCGGCGTTCAGGGCGTGGCGGTCGGGGAGGCCGAACGACACGTTCGAGGCCCCGAGGCTCATGTTCACGCCGAGGTGCTCGCGGATGAGACGGATCGTCTCGAGCGTGATCGTCACGGCGTCCGTGGCCGCGCCGACGGTCATCGCGAGCGGGTCGATCACGATGTCCTCGGGCTTGATGCCGTAGTCGCCGGCGACCCGGACGATCTTCGTCGCGATCTCGAGACGCTGCTGCGGCGTCTCGGGGATGCCGGTCTCGTCGTTGGCCAGCGCGATGACGGCCGCGCCGTGCTTGGCCACGAGCGGCAGGATCTCCTCGAGGCGGTCGTCCTCGCCGGTGACCGAGTTCACGAGCGCCTTGCCCTCGTAGACGGCGAGACCGGCCTCGAGCGCCTCGATGACCGAGGAGTCGATGCAGATCGGCAGGTCCGTCGCGTTCTGGACGACCTGCAGCATGTTCTGCAGCAGCTCGGCCTCGTCGACGAGCGGGATCCCGGCGTTGACGTCGAGCATGTCGGCGCCGGCCTCGGTCTGGGCCTCCGCGTCGACGGTCACCGTCGAGAGGTCGCCGTTGCGCAGCGCCTCGGCGAAGACCTTGCGCCCCGTGGGGTTGATGCGCTCTCCGATGATGCAGAAGGGCTGCTCGGGCCCGATGGTGACGGTGCTAGACCGCGACTCGAGGACGGTGTCCATGCGGCTGGTCCCTTTCGGCTCTGGGCTTGATGCCCAGTCGTTGACAGAGCTTGGCGATTCCGGCGTCTTTCCGGAACGAGATGAAGTGCAGGCCCGCGACCCCCGGCAGCGACCGGGCGTGGTCGGCGATCTCGCAGGCGATGTCGAAGCACTCGATCTGCTGGTCGGCGGCGGCCTCGGCGCGCGCGATCGTCGCGGGCGGCACCTCGATGCCGGCGACCTTGGCGTCGACGAACTTCAGCGCGCTCGCGGAGCGCACGATGAGGATCGACGGGATCAGCGCGCAGCGCTCGGCGAGGCCGGTCGCGACGGCGCGGGCCATGAACGCCTCGAGGCGGTCGGGGGTGAAGCAGATCTGCAGCTGCAGGAACTGGGCGCCGGCGTCGGCCTTCTTGTGCGCGCGGGCGACGCGGTGCTCGAACGGCGGGGCGCCCGGGTTCTCGACCGCGCCGAGGAACAGGCGCGGCGCCGGCTGAAGGACGCGGCCGGAGAGGTAGTGCCCTTCCTTCAGGCCGCGCGCGACGTTCAGCAGCTGCGGGCTGTCGAGGTCGAAGACGCGCCGGGTCTCGGGCTCGTCGCCCGCGACGACGTCGTCGCCCGTCATGCAGCTCACGTTCTCGATGCCGTGCATGGCCGCGCCGACGATCTCGGCCTGGAGGTTGAGCCGGTTGCGGTCGCGGCAGGCGAGCTGCATGACCGGCTCGACCCCGCACGCCTTCAGCGCGATGGCCACCGAGAGCGGCGAGGCGTGGGCGTGCGCGGCCGGGTTGTCCGTCGCGTTGATCGCGTCGACCCACGCCTTCATCGGCGCGAGCTGGCGCTGGATCTCCGGGTAGCCGCCACCGTCGATCGTCGGCATCTCCGCGGTGACGACGAACTCGCCCGCGGTCAGCTTCGACTCAAGGCGCGACATCTCCGCCCGTCGACCAGCCCGCCGGAGTCTGCTTGTCCCGGCCGGTGATGAGGTTGCGCCACGACGACGTGCCCTTGAGGGAGTTGTCGACGGGCGGGCGCAGCTGGTGGATGTGCTCGCCCCAGACCGGCAGCTTGTCCGCGCGCCCGTAGGCCTTGACCCAGACGCAGGGCATCTCGGGCTTGACCTCGCAGTTGCCGTCCGGGCGCACGCCGCCGCACGGCCCGTTGCGCAGCGTCTTCGGGCACGTCATGGGACAGGTCAGGCCGGTGTCGTGCAGGACGCACTGGCCGCACATGCGGCAGTCCCAGATCGGCCCCTTGAGGGCGTGCTCGACGGTCTCGAGCAGGCTCATGCGGGGACGCGGGCGCGGCGCTCCTCGATGAGCGCCTTCGCCTTCTTGACCGCCGACGAGGCGTCCGCGGAGTAGCCGTCGGCGCCGACGGCGTCGGCGTACTCCTGGGTGACCGGCGCGCCGCCGACCATGACGATCACGTCGTCGCGGATGCCGGCCTTCTCGAGCGCGTTGATGTTCGCCTTGAACATCGGCATCGTCGTCGTGAGGAAGGCCGAGAAGCCGACGATGTCGGGCTGGACCTCGTCGATCTTCTTGACGAAGGTCTCGGGCGCGACGTTCACGCCGAGGTCGATCACGGTGAAGCCCGCGCCCTCGAGCATGATGTTGCAGAGGTTCTTGCCGATGTCGTGGACGTCGCCCTTGACGGTCCCCATGAGGAACGTGCCGACCTCCTGGGCGCCGGTCTCGGCGAGCAGCGGGCGCAGGATGTCGAGCGCGCCCTGCATCGCGCGGGCGGCGATGAGCATCTCGGGCACGAAGTAGTCGCCGCGCTCGAACCGGGCGCCGACCTCCTCGAGAGACGGGATCAGCGCGTCGTAGAGCAGGACGGACGGGTCCATGTCGTCCTCGAGCCCCTGCTCGACCAATGCCTTCACCGAGGGCGCGTTGCCGACGAGCGTGTCGTCGTAGAGGCCCTTGAGGATCTCCTCGTGGGTCATGCGGCTCTCCTTCCCTTGTCGCTGTGGCCCAGCCGCGCGCTCAGCGCCGCTGCCTCCTTGGTCAGTACCGGCTTGAGCTCCGCCACCCGCTCCGGCGGCAGGCGGAGCGTCGGCCCCGAGATCGCGAGCGCCGCGATGACGTCGGCGGTCGGCCCGTGGACCGGGGCGGCCAGGGCGGTCAGCCCCGGCTCGAGCTCGTCGATCGCGGTCGCGAACGCGTCGCGACGGACCCGCTCGAACTCGGCCTCGAGCAGCGCGCGGTCGATGATCGTCCCCTCCGCGACGCGGCGCAGCCGGCCGGCGGGGAGCTCCGCGGCGCCGTAGGCGACGAGCACCTTGCCGACGGCGGTCGTGTGGTAGTCGACGCTGCGGCCGACCCACTGGCCGGTGCCGAGGAAGTGGACGCTGTCGACCTGGGCGAGGTGCTCGACCCCGCGGACGCCGGGGACCGCGAGGTTGATCGTCTCGCCGCTGCGCTCGCCGAGGTCCTCGAGCGGGATCTGGGCGAGGTCGACGAGGTTGCGCTCGACGACGCCGCGGTGCGCGAAGCGCATGATCGCCGGGCCGGCCTCGAGCTTGCCGCGGTTGGCGGTGCGGCGCACGAGGCCGTGGCGCTCGAGGCTCGAGAGCAGGCGCGAGGCCGTGCTCTTGGGCAGGTCGGCCGCGACCGCGAGGTCGCCGACGCCGATCGGCTCGGCGCTGTCGAGGACGAGCGTCAGCAGCTGGGCCGCCCGGTCGATCGCCTGGGTGCCCTGGGGTGTCCCCCGGCGATCCACGTTCTGGAACTCTTGTTCCACGGTTGTGTAGGTTACGCACGCCGCGAGGGCGTGGTCAAGCCCGATCGTTCCGCGGCCAGGACTTCGACCGAGGGGAGCACCGATGTTCGTCAACAAGATGCCTCGCTACGAGATCCTCAGCGAGGACGCCATGGAAACGCTCGACCGCGGCTGGCGCCGGATCGTGTCCGAGCTCGGCGTCGAGTTCCTGCTCGAGGAGTCGCTCGAGGAGTTCCGCAAGGCGGGCCAGAAGGTCGAGGGCAACAACGTCAAGCTCGACCCGGAGTTCATCCTCGAGCAGATCGCCAAGGCCCCGCGCGAGTTCGACATCCAGGCCCGCAACCCGGCGAACACGGTCCACATCGGCGGGGACCACATGGTCTTCGCGTCGGTCTACGGGCCGCCGTTCGTGCGCGAGGGCGACACCCGCCGCGACGCGACGATGGAGGACTACCGCAACTTCGTGAAGCTGTCGCAGTCCTTCCCGCAGCTCGACTCGCCGGGCGGGACGATCGTCGAGCCGAACGACACGCCGCTCGACTCGCGCCACCTCGACATGGTCTACGCGCTGCAGACCCTGTCGGACAAGCCGTACATGGGCTCGGTGACGAGCGGCCCGAACGCGGTCGACACGATCGCGATGGGCGAGATCCTCTTCGGCGGCAGCGAGGCGATCGAGCAGACATCGGCGTCGGTGTCGCTCATCAACGTCAACTCGCCGCTGCGCTTCGACGACCGCATGCTCGGGGCGCTGCACGAGTACGTGAAGCGCAACCAGGCCGTGATCGTCACGCCGTTCCTGCTCATGGGCGCGATGTCGCCCGTGTCGATCCCCGCGACGCTCGTGCAGCAGATCGCCGAGGGCCTCGCCGGCATCGCGCTGACGCAGCTGATCCGCCCGGGCGCCCCGGTGATCTTCGGCTCGTTCCTGTCGAACACCGACATGCAGTCGGGCTCGCCGTCGTTCGGCACGCCGGAGTCGGCCATCGGCCTGCTGTGCACGGGCCAGATCGCGCGCCACTTCGGCCTGCCGTTCCGGTCCGGCGGCGCGCTGAACGCCTCGCAGACAGCCGATGCCCAGGCGGCCTACGAGGGCCTGATGACGATGCTCCCGACCTTCCTCGCCGGCACGAACTACGTCATGCACTCGGCCGGCTGGCTCGAGGGCGGGCTCGTGTCCTGCTACGAGAAGTTCATCATCGACATCGAGCTCCTGCGGATGCTCCAGCACGAGTTCACGCCGCTCGAGATCAACGAGGAGACGCTCGCGTTCGGCGCCCACGAGGAGGTCGGCGCCGGCGGCCACTTCCTCGGCGCGATGCACACGCTCGAGCGCTTCCGCGAGTGCTTCTACCGGCCGCTCTTGAGCTCGACGGAGAACTTCGACCGCTGGACGCGCAACGGCGGGCGCGATGCGACGGAGCGGGCGGGGGAGATCTGGCGCAAGACGCTCGAGGAGTACGAGCAGCCCCCGATGGACGAGGCGGTCGACGCGGAGCTCCAGGAGTACGTGGTCCGGCGGCGGCGGGAGCTGGGGGACTAGGGGCTTGGTGCGGGCCGGGCCGATGCTCTGGCGCCATGCGCGGTTCCTTCGCGGTGCGCTTGCCGTCCTGAACTGAGGCGGCGAGGGGAGCGGGCCAGGCGTCGGTGGCGCGAAGCGCGGGGCGTTGGCCCGCCCTTCCTCCTTACCGCGGCGGTTCGCCGGCGCAGCGGGAACCGTGAGCGCTCGCGCGTGGCGCCGCGAGCGCGGGGCAGTGGACTTACGCCCAGCGACGGTGCGTCGGCTGCGACGACCGCGGGCACGCCACGAGGCTGGCGGCGACGAGATCACGCTGGCGGCGGTGCCAGTCGGCGGCGGTCGCGGTGGGGGCGGATGCGACGGTGGTGGGCATGGGCAGCAGCTTCCCGCGGCGCGGGGCGGCCGGGCCATGGGGGCTCACCCGTGTCCTACGCCCGCGGTCCCGTACACCGGCGGTGGGGTATCCCGCACACGCCGACGGTGGTGGACCGCCGTCGCGAGTGTCTCCCGCCGCTGAATTGGCACAGTTCGGGGGTCCGCTGTGACGCGCGGCCTGGCAGCCTCGGGGCTGATGCGCGAAATGTCTGCCAGGCGCACAGAAGGAGCATCAGTACCCCTCGAGAGGGCGCTCGCGGCGCTCGCCTACCGGCAGTACGGCGTGGTGTCGCGCGCCCAACTCCGCGACCTCGGGCTCAGCGACAGCCGCGTCACCGCGCGGGTCGGGCGCGGCGGGCTCGTGCCGGTCCACCGGGGCGTGTTCGCGGTCGGTCATTCGATGCTCGCCGTGCGTGGCGTCTGGATGGCCGCGGTCCTCGCCGGCGGGCCGCAAGCCGTGCTCAGTCACGCCGCAGCCGGCGCGCTGTGGGAGCTGCGGGGCAGCACCGCCACCACGATCGACATCACCATTCCCGGCGCCGGCGGCCGGCGGCGACGCAAGGACCTGCGCATCCACCGCGCCCGGAGCCTCGACCGCCAGGCCACGATCCGCGAGCGGATCCCGGTCACCACCCCGGCACGGACGATCCTCGACCTCGCGGCGACCCTGAACCGTCGCGCGCTCGAGCGCGTCCTCGACCAGGCCGAGGTGCTCCGCCTCGCCGACGTCCCGGCGCTCGTCGCCGCAGCGCGTGCCACCACGGGTCATCCGGGAGCGCCACGGCTCCTGGACGCCCTCGACGGACACGCGCCCGGCACGACGCTCACGCGCAGTGATCTCGAGGAGCGCTTCCTTGCGCTGTGCCGCGCCGCCGGGCTCCCGAGGCCCCTGTGCAACCACCCCGTCGTCGGTCCGAAGGTCGACTTCGTCTTCCCCGATCACCGGCTGCTCGTCGAGACCGACAGCTGGCGCTGGCACCGCTCTCGCGCGCAGTTCGAGACCGACCGCCGGCGCGACGCGGTCCACGCCGCCGCCGGCTGGCGCACGCTGCGCTTCACGCACGACCGCATCGCCCACCACCCCCGCGAGGTCGCGGAGATCATGGGCGCGGTGCTCGCCGCCGACGCGGTCGCATGACCACAGGGCGCCGGCCGGCCCGCCCCCCGCGGACCGGCCGGCCAGGGACGCCGAGGCTCAGGCGCCGAGGATCTGGCGCACCGAGGCGCGGAACGCCTGCTGCGCGGCGCGGACCGCGGCCGCGCGGGTCTGGGCCGCCGGGCGGACGGCCGCGGCGAACGCCTTGCGCGCGGCGCGGAACTGCGGCGCGAGCGTGGTGAGCGCCGAGCGGTACGCGGCGCGGGCGTCGGTGCAGGCCTGCGAGGAGCGGTCGGCGCGGCAGGCCGTGCGCTTGGCGGTGAACGCCGTGCGCAGCTGGGCACTGAGCGGCGCGACGGCAGCGCGGTAGGCGTCACGGGCGGGCTTCGCGGCCGCCGCGAAGGCGTCGTTCGCCGCCTTGACCGCGGCGGCGCGGGTTGTGCACGCGGTCGCGAGCGACTGGGCCTGCGCGGCCGTCAGTCCGCGCGGGACGCGGTTGTTCTCGACCGCGCGGCAGGCGCGCGAGCGGTCGTGGTGGCGGCCGCCGCCGTGGGCGAGCGCCGAGCTCGGCAGCGCGAGCGCGACGAGCAGTCCGACGGCGAGGCAGAGGCGGGCAAGGCGAGACGTCATCGTGTCCTTCTCAGTGGTGGGGGAGCGCGCCCGGCGGCGCTGTCCGTCCCTGAACAACCGGATTCCCGTGGGGTTGCGGTGACCCGCCGCCGGCCACGCGGTCATCGAACGCCGGCCTCATCGCGCGGGCGCCGCGGCCCCGTACTGTTGAACGGCCGACGACCTTCACGGCCGAACCCCCGAATGATCCGCTGGACCCGCTTCGTCATCGCGCACCGCCGGCGCATCGTCGCGGCCTGGCTCGTGCTGTTCGCGCTCGGCGCCTACGGCGCCGCGAACCTCGGCGGCCTGCTGTCCAACCGCTTCAGCGTCCCGGGCTCCGAGTCCGAACGCGGACTCGACCTCGTGAAGGACCGCATGGGCGACCGCTCCGACGGGTCGTTCACGCTCGTCGCCACCGGCGTCGACACGGCCGCCGACCGCGCGGCCGTCCTGACCGCCGCCCGGCGCGGCGCCTCCGCGGTCGACGGCGGCAAGGCCGGGCCGCTGCTGCCGGCCGCCCGCGGCGTCGTCTACACCCAGATCACGACGCCGCTCGAGAACCAGGACGCGTCGAAGGCGACGCCGCGGGTCCGCGCGGCGATCGGCCGGCCGGCGGGCGTGCGGACCTACCTCTCCGGCTTCCCGGCGATCAACCACGACACCCAGAAGATCTTCGCCGAGGACCTGCGCCGCGGGGAGTCGGTCGGGGCGCCCGTCGCCGTCCTCGTGCTGATCCTCATGTTCGGGACGCTCGGCGGGATCGTCATCCCGATCGCGTTCGCGGCGGTGACGATCCCGACGACCCTCGGGTTCGTGTGGGTGATCGCCCACACGATGGACATGGCGATCTACGTGACGAACATCGTCGCGCTGATCGGCTTCGCGATCGCCGTGGACTACTCGATGCTCGTCGTGTTCCGCTACCGCGAGGAGCTCGCGCGCACCGACGATCCGCACGCCGCCCTGCAGACGACGATGGCGACGGCCGGACGCGCGACGCTCTTCTCCGGGCTGACGGTCGCGATCGGCCTCGCGCTCCTCGTCCTCATGCCGCTGCCGTTCATCCGCTCGATGGGCGTCGGCGGTCTGCTCGTCCCGCTCGTCTCGATCGCCGCCTCGGCGACGCTGCTGCCCGCGATGCTCGCGCTGATGGGACGGGGCGTGAACCGCTACCGGGTCATCCCGCGGCGCTGGCTCGAGCGCCGCGCGCGGGCCGAGGAGACCGGGTTCTGGCACCGCCTCGCGACGGCGATCATGCGCCGCCCCGTGCTCTTCTTCGCCGGCTCGGCGGCGCTGATGCTCGCGCTCGCGGTCCCGGCGTTCGGGCTGCACGTCACGGGCGGCGACAACCGCGGCGTGCCCCTCACGACCGAGGCCACGCGCGGGCTCCACGTGCTCGAGACGACCCTCGGCGCCGGCGCGCTCGCGCCCCATCAGGTCGTGGTCGACACCCATCGCCCGGGCGGCGTGCGGGATGCGCGGGTCGTCGCCGCCGAGCGCCGTCTCCTCGCGCTGCTGCGCCGCGACCCCGCGATCCAGCCGCGCACGATCGCCGCGCCGGTGCTCGTGAAGCCCGCGGTCGCGCGCCAGGCGAACCTCGTCGACGGCGCGGGCCGCGTGCTGCAGGTCCGCGCCGCGGGCCGGACCGACTCCGGCACGGAGCAGGCGATCGACCTCGTGCACCGCATCCGCGAGCGCTACGTGCCCGCCGCGGGCTTCCCCGGCGGGACCGACGTGCTCCTGACCGGCGCGCCCGCATTCGGCGTCGACTTCGTCGCCAAGGCCTACGGCGTGTTCCCGTGGCTCGTCCTCGCCGTGCTCGTCGTGTCCTATCTCGTGCTCCTGCGCGCGTTCCGCTCGGTCGTGCTGCCGGCGAAGGCCGTCGCCATGAACCTGCTCTCGGTGAGCGCGACGTACGGCGTGCTCGTGCTCGTCTTCGAGCACGGCCTCGGAGCGGGCGCCGGCCTCGGGCAGACGCCGCAGATCGACGGGTGGATCCCGATCTTCCTCTTCGCGCTGCTGTTCGGGCTGTCGATGGACTACGAGGTGTTCCTGCTCTCGCGCATCCGCGAGGAGTGGGACCGCCGCCACGACAACGAGCAGGCCGTCGCCTACGGTCTCGAGCACACCGGGCGGATCATCACGGCGGCCGCGATCATCATGGTCGCCGCGTTCGCCGGGTTCGTCGCGGGCAGCTTTCCGGCGCTGCAGGAGTTCGGCCTGGGCCTGTCGGTCGCGATCATCCTCGACGCGACGGTGGTTCGCGCGATCCTCGTCCCCGCGACGATGAAGCTGCTCGGGCGCTGGAACTGGTACCTGCCCGAGCGCGTCCGCCGCGCGCTGCGGCTGCGCCCGCCGCAGGTCGCGCGGGAGCCCGAGACCGCCGGTTCCCGCTGACGCCCGCGGCCGCCGGACCGCCGGGCGGTGTGCCGCCCGCTCCGGCGGGCATGATGGCGGCGTGACCGCCGGGGCCGTCGTCGGGTGAGCGAGGTCGCGGCCCTCCTCGCGCTGGCCGCGACGCTCGCCGCGGCCGTCGCCCGGCCGCGGCTCGCGCCGGACTGGGCCGTCGCCTCCGTCGCGGCGCTCGCGCTCGTCGCCACCGGCGTCCTGAGCGTCGACGACGCCCGCGACGCCGCCTCCGACCTCGGCCCGACGATCGGCTTCCTCGCCGCACTCCTCGTGCTCGCCGACGGCTGCCGCGAGGCCGGGCTGTTCGAGGCGCTCGGCGCGATGATGGCCGCGGGGTCGCGCGGCGACCCGCGCCGGCTGCTCGCGATGGTGTTCGTCGTCGCGGGCGCGACGACGGCGGTCCTGAGCCTCGACGCCACCGTCGTGCTGCTGACGCCCGTCGTGTTCGCGACCGCCTCCCGGCTGCGCGCCCGCGCGCGGCCGCACGTCTACGCGTGCTCGCATCTGGCGAACAGCGCGTCGCTCCTGCTGCCGATCTCGAACCTCACGAACCTGCTCGCGTTCGAGGCGAGCGGGCTGTCGTTCCTGCGCTTCGCGGCCCTGATGCTCCTGCCGTGGCTCGTCGCGCTCGGGATCGAGTGGCTCGTCCTGACCCGCGCGTTCGCCCGCGACCTGCGCCACGGCCGGCCGCCGCCGCCCGCCCGCGAGGCCGAGGTCGCATTGCCGCGGTTCGCCATCGGCGTCGTCGCCGCGACGCTCGTCGGCTTCGCGCTCAGCTCGCTGGCCGGCATCGAGCCGGTCTGGGTCGCGGCGGCGGGGGCGCTCGCGCTCGTCGTCCGCGAGCGCCGGCCGCCGCGCGCCGTCCTCGGCGCGATCGAGCCGCCGTTCCTCGTCTTCGTGCTCGGCCTCGCGATCGTCGTCCGGGCGGCGGGCGACCACGGGCTGCAGTCGGTGGTCGACGGCCTGCTCCCGCGCGGCGACGGCCTGCCCGCGCTGCTCCTCGTCGCCGTGATCGCGGCCGTCGCCGCGAACCTCCTCAACAACCTGCCCGCGACGCTGATCGTCCTGCCGGTCGTCGCGGCCGCCGGGCCGGGGCCGGTGCTCGCGATGCTCATCGGCGTCAACGTCGGGCCGAACCTCACCTACGTCGGCTCGCTCGCGACGCTGCTGTGGCGGCGCGTGCTCCACGCCCACGACCACGACACCGACCTCGGCGAGTTCGTGAAGCTCGGTGCCCTGACCGTCCCGCCGATCCTGATCGCGTCGACGGCCGTGCTGTGGTTGGCTCTGCAGGTCGTGTGATGCGGGTCGTGGTCTGGACAGCCGAGGCGGGGTGGGAGGCGTGCGTCGACACCGCCACGCTGCTCGTCCCCGAGGACGCCGAGATCCTCCTGCTCGCGGTGCCCTCGGCCGAGCTCGAGCAGGTCCACGCCGGGGGGCGCGCCGGCCTGCTCGGACGCCGCCCCCCGCCGCCGCCCGGACCGCGCTGGAGCGAGGTCGCCGACGAGGCCGCCGAGGCCCTGCTCGCCGACGCGCTCGAGCGCCTCGGCCGCGACGCCGCGACCGAGGTCCGCCACGGACGGGTCGAGCGCGAGGTGGTCGCCGCCTGCGAGGGCGCCGACCTGCTCATCTGCGCCCGCGACGGCGACGACGAGCGGCTCGGCCCCAAGAGCCTCGGCAAGCACGCCCGCTTCGTCGTCGACCACGCGCCGTGCCGCGTCCTGCTCGTGTGGCCGGACGGGCCGCCGGGGCTGCACGAGCTGCCGCCCCCGCCGCCGCACGAGCGCGAGGGCCACGTCCCGCCGCACGAGCGCGAAGGCCACGTTCCGCCGCACGAGCGCGAGGGCGGCGAGCATCCGCCGCCACCCCCGCCGCCGCACGAGCGCTGAGCGCGCTACCCGCGCGGCCGTCTGCGCGTCAGGTGGGCGCGCAGCCGGTCGGCCGCCCGGTCGGCGTCGCCGGCCGCGAGCGCGTCGATGATCGCGGCGTGCTCGCGGATCGCGCGCGGGATGTCGCGGCCGTCGACGCGGTGCACGCGACGGGCGCGGGCCAGGCCCTCACGAGCCGTGGCGAGCAGCTCGAGCAGGCGCTCGTCGCCGCACGCGTCGCTCAGGAGCGCATGGAACTCGGCGCCGGCCGCGGCCGCCGCGCACGGGTCGTCACCGGCCGTCGCGAGGCGGCCGTTGGCGGCACGGAGCGCGTCGAGGGCGGCGGCGCTCCGCGGGGGCGCCATCCGGACGGCCAGCGTCTCGAGGATCGTCACGACCGCATGCAGCTCGCGCCCGTCCTCGACGGGTCGGCGGAGTGGGTGCGACGGACGGATCATGGGCGCGGGACGGAGCGTGGTCGGACATGGCTGGCACTGGCGTCGGGGGGAAGGGCGGCAGCGCGCGGCGGGCGGAGGCACGGACGGATCCCCGCCCGGGCCGGACATCATGAGCGACCCGGCGGAGCGCTCCAAGTCCGAACCGTTCTGAGGTCCAGACCGGTGCGGCATACCGCGCGCCGGGCGTCAGCCGGGCGCGACCGGGCGCTCGGCACGCCGCGGGCCGACGTGCTCGCGGGCCGTCGCCAGGAACGCCGCCACGGGCGGCGCAGGCGGCTCGCGGTCGCGCCAGACCATGCTGATCCGCCGCTCGAGCGCGGGGCCGTCGACCGGGATCGCGCGAAAGCGGTCGGTCGCGGGGACGATCGACTCGGGCACGAACGTCAGACCGAGGCCCGCACCGACCATGTCCGTGAGCATCGTCGTGTTGCCGGCCTCGCACGCCACGAGCGGGGCGAACCCGCTCGCCCGCCCCGCGGCCTCGATCATCGTCCGGTGCCCGGTCCCGGGGGCGAGGGCGACGAAGCGCTCGTCCCGCAGGTCGGCGAGACACACCGACGCCTGGCGGGCGAGCGGGTGGTCGCCGCGCACGAGGAGCAGCGCGCGCTCGCGCTCGACGAGCTCGGCGCCGATCCCGCCCGGCCAGTCCTCGTGGACCGGCGCGACGAACGCGACGTCCGCGGCGCCCTGCCCGACGTCGTCGATGAGGCGCTCGGAGGTGTCCTCGCGGCAGACGATGTCGACCTCGGCGTGGCGCGCGTGGAACGCCGCCAGCAGCCGCGGCAGCCCGAGCCGGGGCGCGGCGAAGAGGCTGCCGACGACGAGCCGGCCGCGCATGAGCCCGGCCGCCGCCGCGACCTGGTCGCGGCACTCGTCGGCGGTCGCGAGCATCCGCCGCGCGCGCGGCAGCAGCGCCTCGCCCGCCCGCGTGAGCCGCACGCCGTCGGGCCGCCGCGCGAACAGCCGCGCCCCGAGCTCGCGCTCGAGGTGGCCGACCTGCCGGCTGACGGCCGGCTGGGCGATGTACAGCCGCTCGGAGGCGCGCGTGAAGCTTCCTTCCTCGGCGACCGCGACGAAGTAGGTGAGCTGCCGCAGCTCCAAAGGTGATTCCTCCCCCTGCGGAGGAGGAATCACTATGGCCGATCGGGCGCGAGCGCGCCAGTCCGATTCGCGCCTACCCGTTGACGGAGAAGCTCGAGTTCGGGTTGATCTCGCGCAGCCGCGAGTAGAACGACATGTCGAGCTCGAGGTCGTTGTAGCGGCACTTCACCTTGACCGGGTCCTTGTCGTGGTCGTGGCCCTTCTCGACCCGGTCGACCAGCTCGGCCATGACGTGCCCGACGACCGGGGCGTTCTTGAACTGGTTGCCGCTCGTCCCGATGGCCATGTAGTAGCCGTCGACCTCGGACCGGTCGTAGATCGGGATCCAGTCGTCCGAGCAGTCGTAGAGGTCGACGACGCCCTTGCGCTCGTTCGGGATCCGCAGCGACGGGATGCGGCGGGCGAGGCGGTAGACCTGGGCCTCCCACTGCGCCTCGGTGACGTGGCGGTCGTAGCTGTCGGGGTCCGTGATCCACTGGCGCTCGTCGCAGTCGGGATCCTCGGAGCCGATCAGGATGTGGTTGCCGCTCTCCGGCCGGAAGTAGATGCCGGTGTCGCCGTCCGAGCAGTGCACGCCGTCCATGTCGTAGTCGAAGTCCGGCGGCGCGGGGACGTGGTGGACCTCGTGGCGCAGCGGCTTCGTGCGGACGTTCATGTCGCCGGTCGCGCCCGCCATCTCGTTGATGATGTCCGAGTGGGGGCCGGCGACGTTGATGACGATCGGCGCGTCGATCTCGAGGCCGTCGCTCAGCGTGACCCCCTTGACCCGCCCGTTGTCGCGGCGGATCTCGGCCACGGTCGCGCGGAAGAGGAACTCGCCGCCGTTCGCCTCCGCGGCCCGCTGGAGGTTGTGCGAGGCGAGCTGCGGGTCGTTGACGTAGCCCGAGCCCGGCGTGTAGACCGCGCCGGGGAGGATCTCCTCGGACTGGTCCCAGAAGTGCGGGTCCTCGGGGCGCTTGGGCGGATAGAACGCGTGCGGGTCGAAGATCGGCATGCGCTCGAGCAGCTGGTCGGTCGTCCACTCCTCGTACTCGACGCCGACGTCGCGGTAGTGGCCGAGGACCTTCTCGTGATGGCCCGTGGCGCTCTCGAGCAGCAGCGTGCCGCAGTTCATGTACTTCGCGAGGCCGGACTCGTCCTCGACGCCGAGGTAGTTCTCCCAGTCCTGCCAGTAGGAGAAGCCCTCGTAGGCCATCGCGACGCCGTCCCACGACGAGTAGTGGGCGCGCACGATCGCGCACGACGCGCTCGTCGGGCCGTAGCCCGCGGCGGGCAGCTTGTCGATGTTCAGGGTCTTGTAGCCCTTGCGGGCGAGCTCATAGGCGATGTTCGAGCCGATCACGCCGGCACCGATGATCACCGCATCGGCCGTTCTGGACATTGCTTCTCCTCGGGCGTTAGTCTGACGACTCATATATCAGTCGTCGGTCTGGCCCGTCAACCGGCGGGCGGGGCCTGGGAGAGCGGATGAGCGCGGAGGCGAGGACGAGCGGAGGGACCACCAGCGAGCTGCTCGCCGACCGCGCGTACGCGGCGCTGCGCGACCGGATCGTCGCCCTGCGCATCGCCCCGGGCGAGCCGATCAACGAGGACGCCCTCGGGCGCGAGCTGGACATGGGCCGCACGCCCGTCCGCGAGGCGATCAAGCGCCTGGCGCTCGAGAACCTCGTGACGGTGTTCCCCCGCCGCGGCACCTTCGCGTCGGAGATCAACATCACCGACCTCGCGCACATCTCCGACGTCCGCCAGCAGCTCGAGGGCCACGCCGCGTACCGCGCCGCGCAGCGCCTGACCAACGCGCGCCGGGCGGAGCTCGAGGCGCTGCTCGCCCGCATCGCCGCCGCCGACGGCGCGCCGCGCGACGAGCAGATGGAGCTCGACGCCGACATCCACCGCTTCGTCCACCGCTGCACGGCGAACCCGTACCTCGAGGAGACCCTCGCCCGGTACTTCAACCTCTCGCTGCGCATCTGGTACCTCGTGCTCGACCGGCTCCCGCACCTCGCCGAGCGCGTCCGCGAGCACCGCGCGCTGCTCGAGGCGATCCGCGACGGCGAGGCCGACCGCGCGCGGGCGATGGCGGCCGAGCACGTCGGCACGTTCGCGACCGAGATCCGCTCGGTCCTGTAGCGCCGGCGGACGGCCGCTCGCGGGCCGAGGTCCCGCGACCGGCAACATGTGCGCCCGATGAGCGACACGGGCGAGCGCGACACGGAGACGGCCGGCGGCGGGGCGGCCGCCGGGCTGGGCGGCCTCAGCGGCAAGACCGCGTGGGCCCGCAACCTGGCCGCGCCGGTCCGCGACTACCTCAGCACCGAGACCGGCGGCGCCGCCGTGCTGCTGTGCGCGACGATCGCCGCCCTCGTGTGGGCGAACTTCCCGGGCGACGCCTACGAGGCCGTGTGGCGGACCGACCTCGAGGTCCGCCTCGGCAGCTCGGGCATCGACATGGACCTGCGCGAGTGGGTCAACCAGGGCCTGATGACCCTGTTCTTCCTCGTCGTCGGCCTCGAGGCCAAGCGCGAGCTCGACCTCGGCCAGCTGCGCGAGCGCCGCCGCATCGCGATCCCGGTCGTGGCCGCGCTCGGCGGCATGGCGCTGCCCGTGGCGATCTTCCTCGCCTTCAACGCCGGCGGCGCGGGCGCGAAGGGCTGGGGCGCGGCGATGTCGACCGACACCGCGTTCGCCCTCGCGGTCCTGGCGCTCGTGGCCCCGAACGGGACGCGCGTGCGGGTGCAGATGCTGACGCTCGCGATCGTCGACGACCTCGTCGCGCTGCTCGTCATCGCCATCGCCTACACCGAGCACGTCGACTTCGGCCCGCTGGCGATCGCGGTCGGGCTGTTCGCGGTGCTGGCCGTCGCGCTGCGCCGGATCCCCGCGCGCCTGCTCGCCGCGACCGCGGCGCTGTTCACGGCGGCGATCTGGGTCGCGCTGCACGCGTCGGGCATCGATCCGCTGATCTCCGGCCTCGCCGTCGGCCTGCTCATCAGCGCCTACCAGCCGGTGCGCCAGGACCTCGAGGAGGTCGTCGACCGGGTGCGCTCGTTCCGCGAGCAGCCGACGCCCGAGCTCGCGCGCTCGGCCCAGCGCGGCGTGGCGAGCGCGATCTCGCCCAACGAGCGCATCCAGTACGGGCTGCACCCGTGGACGAGCTTCGTGATCGTGCCGCTGTTCGCGCTGGCCAACACCGGCGTGCGGATCGATGGCGACCTGCTGTCGCGCTCGCTCACGTCGCCGATCACGCTCGGGATCTTCTTCGGCTACGTCGTCGGCAAGCCGGTCGGCATCACGTTCGCGACGTGGCTCGCGACCCGGCTGCGCAACGTCACCCCGTCGGTGACGCTGCCGGTCACGTTCGTCGGCGGCGTGGTGGGCGGGATGGGCTTCACCGTGTCGCTGCTGATCTCGAGCATCGCGTTCGACGGCGATCGGCTGGCCGAGGCGAAGATCGGCGTCCTGTCGGCGGCGGTCGTCGCGGCCGTGCTCGCGTGGGGCGTCGTGCGCGTCATCCAGCGGCTGCCGGCGCGCGTCCGCGCCCGCCAGCTCAGCGGGACAGCCGATGACCTCATCGACCTCTACGACGACGTCAACGCCGACCACGACCACATCCGTGGCACGGACGAGGCGCCGGTCACGCTCGTCGAGTACGGCGACTACCAGTGCCCGTACTGCGGCCAGGCCGAGATCGTCGTCCGCGAGCTGCTCGACTCGTTCGGCGACGAGCTGCGCTACGTCTGGCGCCACCTGCCGCTCGTCGACGTCCATCCGAGCGCCCAGCGCGCCGCCGAGGCCGCCGAGGCGGCGGCCGCCCAGGGCCGCTTCTGGGACATGCACGACCGCCTGCTCACCCACCAGGACGAGCTCTCGCCCCGCGACCTGCGCGAGCACGCGCAGGCGCTCGGCCTCGACGTCGAGCGCTTCGTCGAGGACCTGCGCACCCGCGAGCACGCCGAGCGCGTCGCCGACGACGTCCACAGCGCCGACGCCAGCGGCGTCACCGGGACGCCGACGTTCTTCATCAACGGCCAGCGCCACCAGGGCGCGTACGACAGCGACACGCTCAGCCGCGCCGTGCAGACGGCCCGCGCGCGGGCGGCGGCCGTCGCGCTGGCGTCGGCGGTCTGAGCGCGAGCCTCAGGCCAGGGCGTCCTCGAGCGCCCCGCGGAAGCCGAGGCGCTCGGAGACGGCGTGGGCCTGCTCGATCGTGACCCGGCCGATGAGGCCGAGCTTCGGCGCCGGCAGCCGGGTCGTCGGGCCCGAGACCGTCAGCGCCGCGACGACCGCGCCGCCCGCGTCGAAGACGGGCGCCGCGACCACCGACAGGCCGGGCTCGAGCTCGTCGACGAGGGTCGCGTAGCCGCGCGCCCGGACGGTCTCGAGGGCGGCCTCGAGCCGCGGGCGGTCCACGAGCGTGTGCTCGGTGAAGCGCTCGCGGCGCGCCGGGATCGCGGACACGCCGTGGGCGAGGAAGAGCTTGCCCGCCGCGCTCGCGTGGTCGGGGATGTCGCGCCCGATCCAGTTCGTCGCGCCGAGCAGGTGGCGGCCGTCCTCCTGCGCGATCGCCTCCGTGCCGTCCGCGGTCGGCACCATGAGGTTCGCGGTCTCGCCGGTCTCCTCGGCCAGCCGGCGCAGGGCGCCCGCGGCGTGCGCGGCGAGCTCCTCCCGCGCGACGGCCGAGCGCGCGAAGCGCCCGGCGGCCGGCCCGGGGCGCAGGCGGCCGGCGTCGTCGCGGGCCACGAGCTCGTGGCGTTCGAGCGCGGCGAGCAGCGGCGCGAGCTCGGGCTCCACGAGGCCGAGCTCGTCGGCGACGCCCGCGAGCGTGCGCGGCGAGCGCTCGAGGACGAGCGCGAGCAGGCGCGCGGTGGCGTCGGCGGGATCCGGGACGGCCAGGCTCGCCATCCGCGCTGGTATATCAGTTGGCGGCGAGCACGTCGACGAGCACGCGCGCGGCCTCGACGACGTCGGCGTCGTCGGCGGCCTCCTGCGGCGTGTGGCTCTGGCCGCCCGCGAGCGGGACGAACAGCAGCGCCGCCGGGACGTGGGCCGCGAGGTGCCCGGCGTCATGGCCCGCGCCCGAGTACGTCGTCACCGGCTCGAGGCCGCGGGCGGCGGCCGCCGCCATCGATCGCTCGACGAGGCCGCGGTCCAGCGCGATCGGGTCGCCGCCGCGCAAGAGGCGGCGGTCGATCCGCACGCCGCGGCGCGCGGCGACATCGGCGACGGCGGCGTCGAGCGCCCCCTCGACGGCGGCGATCGCGGCGGCGTCGATGCCGCGGACCTCGAGCGCCGCGCGCACGCGCGCCGGGATCACGCTGATCGCGCCGGGCTCGACGTCGAGCCGGCCGACGGTCGCGACGGTCGCCGGCGCCCGGGTCGCGGTGTCGCGCGCGGCTGCCTCGAGCGCGAGCACGAGCTCCGCCGCGGCCGCGAGCGCGTCGTGGCGGTCGGCCATCGCGACCTCGCCCGCATGGCCGGCCTCGCCCTCGACCGTGAGCTCGTGGCGGTGCGGCGCGGCGATCCGCTCGACGACGCCGAGCCGCGCGCCGCGGCCGCGCAGCTCGTGGCGGGGCTCGATGTGGACCTCGACGTGCGCGCCGATGCGCTGAAGCGCGGGCGGCCCGTCGAGACGGGGGAGGTCGTCGAGGGCGTCGAGGAAGCCGGCGCGGGCCTCGGCCGCGGTCACGCCCGCGGCGTCGCGCAGGTCGTCGAGCGCGTCCTCGGGGAGCGTGCCGACCATCAGCCGCGAGCCGACGGTCCCCGCGCCGAAGCGCGGCGCCTCCTCGGCGGCGCAGATCAGCAGGCCGACGCGGCCGGGCAGCGCGAGCGCGGCCTCGAGGGCGAGCACGGTGCCGAGCGCGCCGTCGTAGCGGCCGCCCGCCGGGACCGTGTCGACGTGCGAGCCGGAGGTCACGACCGCGCCGTCGCCGTCGGGCAGCGCCCAGAGGTTCCCGTGGGCGTCGAGCGTCGCCGACAGGCCCGCCTCGTCCGCCCAGCCCGCGACGAGGCGCATCGCCGCGGCCTCCTCGGCGGAGTACGCCGGGCGGTCCGCGCCGCCGCCGGGGGCCTGGGCGATCGCCCACAACGCCTCGAGGCGCGCCGCGATGCGCGCGCCGTCGATCGCGCCGGCAGGTTCGCCAGATATCCCCATGGAGTGATACTTTCGTCGCATGGCCCGGCGTGGTCAAGCGATATGTCCGTAACACTCCTCTCACATGCTGAGAATCGTCCGATCGGCGGGGCGCAGGTCCTCGACCGCGTGGTCGCGCTGCTCGGCGCCCTGTCGGAGGCCGGCGAGCTGCCGCCGGGCGAGCTCGCCGAGCGCTGCGACCTGCCCGCGAGCACGACCTACCGGCTGATCGCCGACCTCGAGCAGCACGGCCTCGTCACGCGCGCCGGCCGGCGCGGCACGACGCTCGGCCTGTGGGTCCTCGAGCTCGCCCGCAGCGTCGAGGACCGCCTCGAGGCCGAGCTCGTCGAGCCCGCCCGCGGCGTGATGGAGGCGCTGGCCCACGACCACGGCGAGACCGCGATCCTCACCGCGCCGGGCGGGACCCACGCGATGTGCCTGGCCTCGGTCGAGAGCGACCACCACGCCATGCGGCTCTCCTACGACCGCTGGCGCACCGCCCCGATGCACCTCGGCGCGTCGGCGAAGGTGCTGCTCGCGCACCTCGACGACGCGCACGCCGAGCGGATCCTCGCCGACCCCCCGCCGCACCCGACGGGCGGCGCCGAGCTGTCCGAGGCGACGCTGCGCGCGCAGATCGCGGCGACCCGCCGCGACGGGTACCTCGTCACCGACGGCGAGCTCGACGCGGGCGCCACGGCCGTCGCCGCGCCGGTGCTCGACGCGCGCGGCCGCCCGGTCGCGGGGCTCAGCCTCACCGGCCCGACCGCGCGCATCCACGCGGCGCTGGAGCGGATCGTCCCGGCCGTCACGGCGGGCGCGGCCACCATCGCGCGCCGGATCGAGGCGCCGTGACGGTCGAGGCCCGCCGCCCTGCGCCCGGCCGGCCCGCCGCTGCCCGCGGAGGTCGTGCTCGACGGCCGCACGCTCACGCCCGCGACGGTCGCGGCCGTCGCCGAGGGCGCCGGCATCGTGCGCCTCGCTTCCGCGGCGCGGGCGCGCAACGCCGCCTCGCGGGAGGCGCTCGAGACCGTCATCGCCCACGGCACCCCGGTCTACGGCACGACCACCGGCGTCGGCGCCCTCCACGACCGCCCGGTCACGCGCGCCCGGGCCCCGAGCCACCAGCGCGACCTCCTGCGCAGCCACGCCGCCGGCGCCGGCGAGCCGCTGCCGCCCGCGGCCGTCCGCGCGGCGATGCTCGTCCGCCTCAACCAGCTCGGCGCCGGCGGTGGCGCGGCGTCCGACGGCCTGCTCGACATCCTCGCGGCGGCCCTCACCGCGGGCGTCGTCCCCGTCGTGCGCGAGATCGGGTCGCTCGGCACGGGCGACCTGCCCGGCCTGTCGGACATCGGGCTCGTGCTGCTCGGCGAGGGGGAGGCCTGGGCCCAGGGCCGGCGCACCAGCGCGCGGACAGCGCTGCGCCGGGCGGGCCTCGCGCCCTTCACCCCCGGCCCGCGCGACGCGATGGCGATCATCTCGAGCAACGCGGTCACCATCGGGCGCGCGGCGTTGACGGCCGTCCGGGCGCAGCGGCTCTGCGATGCCGCGATCGTGGTCGCCGCGCTGTCGTTCGAGGCGATCGACGCCGACCAGTCGCCGCTCGACGCGCGCGTGCACGCCGCCCGGCCGCTGCCCGGGCAGACCGCCGTGGCGGCGCGGATGCGGGCGCTGCTGGCCGGCAGCGATCCCCGGCGCCACGGCCCGGGCCTGCACGACCCGCTCGCGTTCCGCTGCCAGCCGCAGGTCGACGGCGCGGCGCAGGACGCGCTCGCCGCCCTGCACCGCGTGCTCGCGGTCGAGCTCAACGCCGCGGCCGAGAACCCGCTCGTCGTCGCGGGCCCCGAGCCCGTCGCGCTGACGACCGGCAACTTCCACGCCGTCGCGCTCGCCCTGTCGCTCGACGGCCTCCGCGGCGCGCTGGCCCAGGCCGCGTCGCTCGTGGCCGCCCGCGCCAGCGCGCTGCTCGACGAGCGCTTCAGCGGCCTGCGCGGCTGGCTGGCCGCGACCCGCGGGGCGAGCTCGGGCGCGATGGCGCTCGAGTACACCGCCCACGGGGCCGCGGCCGAGGTCCGCATGCAGGCCACGCCGGCCGCCGCGCAGCACACGGTCGTCGGCGCGGGGATGGAGTCCCACGCCTCGTTCGCCGCGCTGTCGGTCCGCCACACGGACGCCGCGCTGGACGCCTACGCCGACGCGCTCGCGACCGAGCTCGTGCTCGCCGCCCGCGCGCTGCGGGTCGCGGGCCGTGCGCCGGCGGGCGTGGGGACCCGGACGCTCTTCGAGCGCGTGGTCGCCGATCTGCCCGCGGGATTGGGCGACCGGCCGATGACGGCCGACCTCCAGCGCGCCAAGAACCTGCTCGAGCACTGAGCATCCATCGGCCGTCGCCCCTCTGCGCGCGCCGGCGCCCGAACGGCACTTGCACGGGCACTGATATATCTGGCTAGTATCCGCGCGTGTTCACACGGATTCCACCGGTGGACCGGTCCAAGACGGGGCGGAAGGAGCACTGATGAGTCTGCGGTCCGACGCGGCGGAGATCGTCTTCGACCACGTCACGAAGCGATACGCGGGCTCGGAGCGGCCCGCGGTCGACGATCTGAGCATCACGATCCCGGCGGGCGAGATCTGTGTTCTGATCGGGCCGTCGGGCGGCGGCAAGACGACCGCGATGAAGCTCGTCAACCGGTTGATCACCCTCACCGAGGGCGACATCACGATCGACGGCCAGAGCGTGATGAAGCTCGACCCGGTCGAGCTGCGCCGCGGGATCGGCTACGTCATCCAGCAGATCGGCCTGTTCCCGCACATGACGATCGAGGCCAACGTCGCGACCGTGCCCAAGCTCGTGGGCTGGGACAAGCAGCGCACCCGGACGCGGTCGCGCGAGCTGCTGGAGCTCGTCGGCCTGGACCCCGAGGAGTACGCCAAGCGCTATCCGGCGCAGCTGTCCGGCGGCCAGCGCCAGCGCGTCGGGCTGGCCCGGGCGATGGCGGCGGACCCGCCGCTGATGCTGATGGACGAGCCGTTCGGCGCGATCGACCCGATCACGCGCGACCGCCTGCAGAACGACTTCCTGCGCCTGCACCGCGAGGTGCGCAAGACGGTCATCTTCGTCACGCACGACATCGACGAGGCGATCAAGATGGGCGACCGGATCTGCATCCTGCGCCAGGGCGGCAAGCTCGCCCAGTTCGACACGCCGGAGGCGATCCTGGCCAACCCCGCCGACGAGTTCGTGGCCGACTTCGTCGGCGCCGACCGCGGCCTCAAGCGCCTCGGCCTGCGCAATCTCGGCGAGCTCGACACGCTCGCCAGCACCCCGGTCTCCAACGGCCACCCGCGCCCGGAGGCCGGCCCGGACATGACGCTGCGCGACGCGCTGTCGCTCATGCTCACCGAGGGCTCCTCCGAGCTCGAGGTCCACGACGACGACGGCGGCGTGCGCGGCTACCTGACCCTCGAGGCGCTCAGCCGGATGCTCGGCGAACGCGGCGAGGCCGTGCGATGAGCGCCCTGGCGGTGGCGCCGCTCGCGCCGCTCGCGCAGAGCGGCCCGGTCATCCCGAACTTCGGCCGCGGCGACGACTGCATCCGCAACAACGGCAAGTTCTGCCTGCACTGGTTCCTCGACAACTTCAGCTCGCGCTTCCTGCCGCGGGTCGGCGAGCACCTGAAGATGACGGCGATCGCGGTCGTGCTCGGCTTCATCATCGCCTTCACGGCGGCGCTGATCGCGCACCGCCACCGGGGCTTCGAGCTGCCGTTCGCGAACGTCGCGTCGCTCTTCTACACGATCCCCTCGATCGCGTTCTTCCAGATCATGGTGCCGATCACCGGGATCGGCTGGACGAGCATCATCATCGCGCTCGTCTCCTACACGCTCCTGATCCTGTTCCGGAACATCCTGACCGGGTTGCGGGAGGTCCCGACCGAGGTCAAGGAGGCGGCCGAGGGCATGGGCCTGACCCGGCGCCAGACGCTCATCCAGGTCGAGCTGCCGCTCGCCGTGCCGGCCATCATCGCCGGCCTGCGGGTGGCGACGGTCACCACGATCTCGCTCGCGACCGTCGCCGCGTTCATCACGCCGCTCGGCCTCGGGGCGCCGATCTTCAACGCGATCCAGAGCGGGGCGAACACCGAGTTCGTCGCGGCGAGCCTGCTGGCCATCGTGCTCGCGCTGCTCGCCGACGTGCTGATCGTGACGACGCAGCGCATCGTGAGCCCGTGGACCCGCGCGCGGAGGCGATCGACATGAGCGACCTCATCAACTTCTACGGCGACAACGCGAGCCTGATCCTCCAGAAGACGCTCGCGCACCTCGGGATCGCCGGCCTCGGGATGGCGATCGCGCTCGTCCTCGCGCTGCCGCTCGGCGTCTACCTGGGCCACCGGCACGCCGGCGCGTTCCTGGCGATCAACATCTCCAACGTCTTCCGGGCGCTGCCGAGCCTCGCGCTCATCGCGATCAGCCTCGCCCTGTTCGGCCTGAGCCTGCTCAACGTCGAGATCGCGCTCGTCGCCCTCGCCGTCCCGCCGATCCTGACGAACGCCTTCACGGCGGTCGACGGGGTGGACCCCGACGCGGTCGAGGCCGCGCGCGGCATGGGGATGACCGAGCGCCAGATCCTGACCGGCGTCGAGCTGCCGCTCTCATGGCCGCTGATCTTCGCCGGCATCCGGACGGCGGCGGTGTACGTCGTCGCCACCGCGCCGCTCGCGGCGATCGCGGGCGGCGGCGGCCTCGGCGACATCATCCTGAACCAGCCGACCTACGAGCTCGTGGGCGTGATCGCGGCGACGCTCGTCGTCGTCGTGCTCGCGTTCGCCGTCGACGCGCTGTTCTCGATGGCGCAGCGGGCCGTGACCCCGCGGGGCCTCCAGGTCCCGCGCGAACTGCAGACGATCGTTCCCGCGGGGACCGACACGGCCGTCACCGCGGAGACCGCGGCGACAGTCGAACAGGTCTGAGTCCAGCGGATCCACCAAGCGAGGAGGAAGTTGCACATGCACGCCAGACGAGGACGGGGCCTACTCACGCTCCTCTCCACACTCGCGGCCCTGGCGCTGTTCGTGGCCGGGTGCGGCGGCAGCGACAGCTCGAGCTCGAGCTCCAGCTCGGGCGGGAGCTCGTCGTCGGCAGCGGCGAGCCAGCCGGGCAAGGGCAAGCCGGCCGTCACGATCGGCACGAAGGACTTCACCGAGGAGTTCGTCCTCGGTGAGCTCTACTCCCAGGCCCTGAAGGCCAAGGGCTACACCGTCAACCTCAAGCGCAACATCGGCGCCACCGAGATCACCGACAAGGCGCTGACGAGCAAGCAGATCGACGCGTACCCCGAGTACACGGGCATCACGACCGCGGTCGTCGCCAAGGACGACACGCTGTCGCCGACGAAGGAGGAGACCGCGCAGAAGGCGAAGGCCTTCTACGAGAAGCGCGGTCAGATGGTGGTCGGCCCGACGCCCTTCCAGGACGTCGACGCGATCGCCACGACCAAGGCCTTCGCCGCGAAGAACAACCTGAAGTCGGTCGCCGACCTGAAGAACCTGTCGAGCTTCTCGCTCGGCGCCCGCCCCGAGTTCAAGAGCCGCTTCACGGGCCTCGAGGGCATGAAGAAGGTGTACGGGATCAACAACGCGAAGTTCCGCCAGCTCGCCCTCGGCCTGCAGTACCAGGCGCTCGACAAGGGCGACGTGGACTCCGCGAACGTGTTCTCGACCGACGCGCAGCTGGCGTCCGGCAAGTACACGGTGCTCCAGGACCCGAAGGGCGTCTTCGGCTTCCAGCAGGTCTACTTCGTCATCAACAAGGACAAGTACGACGCGCTGGGCGGCGCGCAGTTCTCGGCCGTCATCGACTCGGTCAACAAGCTGCTGACCAACGACGCGATGCAGTCGATGAACGCGGCCGTCGACCTCGACAAGAAGGACCCGAAGGCGGTCGCCGGGCAGTTCCTGCAGGCCAACGGCCTGACGGGCGGCGGCAGCAGCTGAGCGTGATCCGCTAGACCCCGGCGGCGCGGCGCGCGCTCGCGTGCGCCGCGTCCTCCAGGGTGTCGTCCAGGGGCTCGAGGGGATCCTCGAGCCCCAGCGCGGTCGCGATCAGCCAGTCGGCGAACCACGCGTTCTTCGGCAGCAGCGGACCGTGCAGGTAGGTCCCGATGACGCCGCCGCGGCGGACGCCCTCGACGCCCGACGCGCCGGTGTTGCCGTGCCCGCGCAGGACGCGGCCGAGCGCTGTCTCGCCCGCCCCGAGGTACGTGCGCCCGCCGTGGTTCTCGAAGCCGGCGAGCACGCGCGGGCCGCTCAGGCCGGGCAGCTCGACCTCGATCGCGACGTTGCCGATGAGGCGCGGCCCGTCCTCGCGCACGGTGCGCAGGTCGACGAGCCCGATCCCGGGCACGGTCTCGTCGCCGAGCTCGTAGGAGTGCCCGAGCAGCTGGTAGCCGCCGCAGACGGCGAGGATCGTGCGCCCGCCGGCGGCCGCGGCGTGCAGCGCGTCGCGCTTGCGCTCGACGAGGTCCTCCGCGCAGAGCTGCTGGTCGCGGTCCTGGCCGCCGCCGAGGTAGAAGAGGTCGTGGGCCTCGGGGTCGACGTCGTCGCCGAGGCTCGCGGCGTGGACGTCGAAGCCGATCCCGCGCCACGCGCAGCGGCGCTCGAGCAGCAGGATGTTGCCGCGGTCGGCGTAGATGTTCATGAGGTCCGGATAGAGCGCGCAGACGCGCAGCGTGCGGCCGGGCGGGCGGGCCGTTCTCGTCTCAGCCACCCAGCATCACCACGGTCGAGCCGACGTAGTCGTCCGTCTCCGGGATCGACCCGCGCGCGCTGGACGGTGAAGCCGGCGGCCGCGCCCTCGGCCTCGAGCGTGGCCGGGTCCAGGTGAGCGAGCGTGATGCAGTCCTCCTCGACGGTCCGGTGGCCGGCGGTGTCGACGGTCTCGCGGATGCGGCGGATGACGGCGCCCTCGGCCTCCTGGTGGACCGAGACGGGACGGCTCGCGTAGACGATGCCGTCGATCTCGCGGATGTCCGGCAGCGGCGGCAGGCAGCGGACCTCGTCGAAGGTCTCGAGCGCGTCGGCGATCGCGATCGCGACGAGGCCGCCGGGCGCGAGCGCCGTGCGTGCGCAGCGCAGGAACGCGGCGCGCCCCTCGGCGCCGCCGAGGAGCTGCACGGTCTGCATCGGCACGACGATCAGCCCGAAGCGGCCCTCGCCGACCTCGAACGAGCGCGCGTCGGCGACCACGGTCTCGATCGTCAGGCGCCCCTGGCGCGCGCGCAGCGCGGCGAGCAGGTCGGCCGACCGGTCGAGCGCGACGACGGTGTGCCCCTGCCCGGCGAGGTGCAGCGAGACACGGCCCGTGCCGGCGCCGATGTCGAGCACCGGCCCGCCGTGCACCGTCGCGAGATCGCGCCACAGCGGCAGGTCCTCGCCGTAGAAGCCGCACTCGACGTCGTGCCAGATCACCTCGGGGACGTGGGTCCGCGGGCGCGCGCTCACGCGAAGCTGCTCCCCGCCGCGCCGCGGGCGACGAGCACGTCGCGCAGCCCGAGCATCGCGGTGTAGGTCGGCAGGGCGAACAGGCGGCCGTCGCCGGTGCTCAGGGCGCGGTCGAGGCCCTCGTCGAGCGGACCCGCGACCGTGATGCGCTCGGGCGCGATGCCCGCGTACTTCAGCCGCAGGGCCATCTCCGCCGCCCGCGTGCCGCTGCACGTCGCGTGGCGCACGCGGCCGGCCAGGACCTCGAAGTCGGCGTCCCACACCCAGCTCACGTCGCGCCCGTCGGCGACCTGGTCGTTGAGGATCGCCAGCACGTCGTGCTCGCCCGGCTCGAGCGCGAGCGTCCGCAGGACCTCGTTCGCCCCGGCCGGGTTCTTCACGAGGAGGATCGAGAGCTCGCGGTCGCCGAGGCGGACCGTCTCGGCCCGCCCGAACGCGGGGGAGACGGCCTCCAGGCCGGCGGCGACGTCGTCGAGACCGGCGCCCAGCGTGAGCGCCAGCGCCGCGGCCCCGAGGGCGTTGTAGACGTTGTAGAGGCCGGGGAGGGGCAGCGCGACGGCGCGCTCGCCGGCCGGGGTGCGCAGCGTGAACCGCGCGCCGCGGACGCCCTCGAGCACGACGTCCGCGGCCGCGACCGACGGCGTCGGGCGGGTCGCGCCGCAGCGGTCGCAGTGGTAGCGGCCGAGATGGCCGAGGTAGATCGCGTCGTAGCGGTACGGGGCCCCGCAGCGGCGGCAGTGCTTGGCGTCGGCCGCGTGCTGCATCTCCGACAGGGCGATCGCGTCGTCCTCGACCCCGAAGAACGACACGCTGCGGTCCTCCGCGTCGCCGCCGCGCGCGCGGCCGAGGTCGGCGACCGTGGGGTCGTCGGCGTTCAGGACGAGCGCGGCGCCCGTGCGCGCGCACACGTCGAGCCAGCGGTCGGCGATCGTGTCGAGCTCGCCGTAGCGGTCGAGCTGGTCGCGGAAGAGGTTCGCGAGCAGGAGGGCGCGCGGCTCCAGCTCGTCGACGACCTGGCCGAGCCAGAACTCGTCGACCTCGAAGAGCCCGGTGTCGCCCGCGAGCCGGTCGCCGCGGCGCGCGGCCTGCAGCAGCGCGCTCGCCACGCCGCCGGCCATGTTCGCGCCCGCGCGGTTGTGGACGAGGCGCGTGCCGCCGCGCTCGAGGATCTTCGCGACCATCGCCGCCGTCGTGGTCTTGCCGTTCGTCGCCGAGATCACGGCGCTGCCGTGCTCCAGGCGGGCCGCGAGCCGCCCGATCGCGTGCGGCTCGAGGCGCATGAGGACCTTGCCCGGCAGGCTCGTCCCGCCGCGGCCGGCGCGGCGCGAGACGCCTCCCGCGGCGCGCGCCGCGGCGACCTTCCACGCGAGCGCGCCGGTCATGCCGGGAGCAGGACGCGCAGCGCCGCCGGGACCGCGCGCAGGGTGATGGGCAGGTTGCCGATCGGGTCGCCGTCGGCGTAGACGGTGAACGGACGGTCGGCGCTCACCCGCAGCTCGGCGCCCCGCAGCTCGCTCACCATCGGCTCGCGGACGTGCGCCCCGTGGAAGACCTTCGGCAGCGTGCGGACGTAGTGCGCCTTCGAGCACTCGCCGATGAGGATCGCGTCGAGCGCGCCGTCGTCGAGCCGGGCGTGGGGGGCGAGGCGCATCCCTCCACCGTAGAAGGCCGAGTTCGCCGCGGCCACGCTCCACCCGCGGAACGAGCGCTCGTCGCCGTCGACCGCGACCGTGAAGCGCGCGGGCTTCCACGCCGCGATGGCCCGGACCGCGCCGTACACGTAGACCAGCCGCCCGAGCTGGGGCGGCGCGGCGTTCGCGATCCGGTTCGCGTCGGAGTCGAAGCCGAGCGAGGCGATGCCGAGGAACGTGCGCCCGTTCGCGGCGCCCATGTCGATCGGCGCCTCGCGCCCGTGGGCGAGCACGTCGCAGGCCGCGACGGCGTCGAGCGGCAGCCCGATCATCCGCGCGAAGTCGTTCCCCCGGCCGCCCGGCAGGACGCCGAGGACGGCGCCGGGAACCTCGCGCACGGCGCCGGCGACCGCGCCGATGAGGCCGTCGCCCGAGAGCGTCACGGGCGTCTCGCCGCGTCCGGCGGCCTCGCGCGCGAGCTCGCAGCCGTGGAGCAGGCTCTGCGTGCGCTGCACGGTGAACGAGAGGCCGAGGTCGCGCAGGCGCGCCTCCACGCGCGGCAGCAGCCGCAGCGGCCGCCCGCCCGCGGCGTGCGGGTTGACGAGCAGGGCGAGCCGGCGGGTCGGCATCGGCGGCGCCTACCCGCCGCCGAGCACGAGCTCGTGGAGGCTCGCGGCGACGAACGTGGGGGCGGGGTCCGCCGCGTCGGCCTCCGCGGCGTCCGTCGCCCCGGTCAGGACGATCGCGCAGTCGAGGCCCGCGGCCCGCGCGCCGCCGCCGTCGGCGTCGAGCCGGTCGCCGACGACGAGCGCGCGCCCGGCGCCGAGGCGGTCGAGCGCGGTCAGGAACAGCTGCGGCTCGGGCTTGCCGACGCTCGCGGCCGTCGCGCCGGTGCCGGCCTCGATCGCGGCCACGATCGGCCCCGCGCCGGGCCAGGGGCCGTCGGGCATCGGGAACGTCGCGTCACGGCCCGCGCACACGAGCTCCGCGCCGCGGAGCACCGCCTGGATCGCGCCCCGCAGCTCGTCGTAGTCGAAGTCGTCGTGCGCGGCGACGACCACGACGTCGGCGCGGGCGGCGAGGTCGGAGTGGTTGAGGATCCGCAGCCCGGCGTCGGCGACGTGACGGTGGATCGCGGCCGAGCCGACGACGTACGCCGTCCGGTGCCCGGACTCGGCCAGGACGTGCTGGAGCGCGCCGCCGACCGTCACGACCTCCTCGCGCGAGGCGCGGAAGCCCAGGCGCCACAGCTTGCGGACGACGTCGTCCTCGGCGTGACGGCTCTCGTTCGTGACGAACGCGATCCCCTTGCCCGCCTCGCGCAGCGCGGTGACCGCGTCACCCGCGCCGTCGACCGCCGCGTCGCCGATCCACAGGCAGCCGTCGAGGTCGAGCAGGACGTGGTCGTAGCGGGACAGGGCGGCGGTGACGGGCATCGGCGAGAGCGGCATTATCCTGGCGCCCGTGTCCCGGCCGATCCTCGTGCTCGTCCTCAGCGCCGCGGTCGGCGTCCTCGCGGCAGGTTGCGGCGGGGGCGGGGACGACGGCGCCGCGAGCTCCTCGACCGCCGCGACCACGGCCCAGCCGGGGGACGGGACCCAGGCCGGCGCGAAGCTCCCGGCGGGCTGCACGCGCGTCCCGGACCCGGGCCCGCGCGACGACGAGACCAAGCAGAAGCGCCCCAGCGGCCGCCTCTCCTCGAAGGACGCGAAGGTCGAGATCAAGACGAACTGCGGGTCCTTCACGATCACGCTCGCGGTCGCCGACGCGCCCCGCACCGCCGCGTCGTTCGCGACCCTCGTCAAGCGGGGCTTCTACGACGGCCTCACGTTCCACCGCATCTCGGGCGACCCCGCGAGCGGCCCGTTCGTCATCCAGGGCGGCGACCCGCTCGGCACCGGGCTCGGCGGGCCCGGCTTCTCGGTGCGCGAGAAGCCGCCCGCGGACCTGAAGTACACGAAGGGCACGGTCGCGATGGCCAAGACCCAGACCGAGCCCGCGGGGACCTCGGGCAGCCAGTTCTTCGTCGTGACCGCGGCGGACGCCGGGCTGCCGCCCGACTACGCGCTCGTCGGCCGCGTCACGGCCGGCCAGGACGTCGTCGACCGGATCGCGAAGGTCCCGGCCGACGCCGACGAGAAGCCGGTCGCCCCGGTCGTGATGCAGCAGGCGACGCTCGAGGGCGCGTCGCTCGGCGGGGGCGCGTAGCTAGAAGAGCGTGAGCGGCGCGGGGGCGGGCTCGAGGCAGTCGGGCCCGTCGTAGCGCGCGTCGTTGACGGCCGTGCCGACGGCGCGGGTGCCGGTCTCCTCGAGCGGGGCGCACAGCTCCTCGAGGACGCCCGGCGGCGTGCCGTGGTCCAGCCACGCCGTCTCGGCGTCCGGCGGGAGCATGACCGGCATCCGGTCGTGGATGTGCGCGAGCTGGGCGCTCGCGCGCGTCGTGACGATCGTGCAGGTGCGCAGCGGCTCGACGTCCGGGCGCCCGCGCCACGTCGCCCACAGCCCGGCGAACGCGAACGGCCGGCCGTCGGGGCGCGTGACCCACCACGGCTGCGTCGTGCCGTCCGGGCGCTTCTCCCACTCGTAGAAGCCGTCGGCGACGACGAGGCAGCGGCGGCGGGCGAACGCGTCGCGGAACGACGGCTTCTCGGCCATCGTCTCCGAGCGCGCGTTGATGAGCTTCAGGCCGAGCTTGGCCGGGTCGTCGGCCCAGTGCGGGACGAGGCCCCAGCGCAGCACCTCGCCGCGCGGCGCGCCCTCGCGGTCGGTCGTGACCGCGAGCACCTGGTCGCCGGGCGCGACGTTGAAGCGCCGGCGCACCTCGACGCGCTCGCCGATCGGGAAGCGGTCACGCAGGACGGACGGGTCGGGCCCGGTCTGCGAGTAGCGCCCGCACACGGCTACGTCACGCGCTGCGATTCGCGCGCGGCGTCGCGCGCCTTCTGCTGGCGCCTTCGGCCCACCAGGACCATGACGCCGAGCACGACGACCACGAGCAGGAGGCCGAGCAGCAGCCCGCCCGCGGTGCCCGTGCCGCCGAAGGGCAGGGCGATGAGCTTGACGATCCCGAAGCCGATCGCGAGCAGCACGATGACCAGCGCGACGATCAGCAGGAACCCGCGCAGCTTGGTGTGCCACGGCGCGTTCTGGGGCGGCGCGATGAGGCCCATGAGGCGCAGCATCATGAGCTGGCGGCCGCTCGGCGGCGCCTGCCCGAGGCGGGTCACGGCCTCCTTGAGGTCGTCCGGGCGGCGCTCGGCGAGGGCGAGCGACGCGTCGGCCATGCGGCGCAGCTGCATCCGCTCCTGCGGCCGGGCGGCCGAGATCGCGCGGCGGAAGTGCGCGCGGGCCTTGTCGGCGTCGTAGCGCTCGGCCGCGCGCGCCCCGAGGATGGCCTGGGCGGCCGCCTTGAACTTCTGCTCGCGCTCGAGCTCCTCGTCGGAACGCTGCTCGAGCTGCTGCATCGCGGCGAGCGCGGAGCGCTGCTCGATCTTGACCTGTCGCGGCTTGGGCGGCATCGCGTTCCGGAGCGTACCGCGCGCGGAGGCCCGCACCACGGTTGGCGCCCGACCGCGGCTACACTCGCCCCCGATGCGCGTTCGTGTGGGCTCAGCGATCGCGGCGACGGCGTGTGTGCTCGCCCTCGCCGCCCCGGCCGGCGCCCAGCAGGCCCCGACCCTCGGCGCCCCGCCCACGCCCGATGTGACCGTCCAGACGGTGCAGACGACGACCTCCTCGGGCGGCGGCGGACTGGCGACGTGGCAGGAGGTGCTGATCTTCGCCGCCGGGATCATCCTCATCGGCGGCATCGCGGTCGCGATCCTCTCGGACTCGCGCGAGCGCGCGGCGAAGCTCCGTCACGGCGGCCCGGTGACCGAGCCCGGGGAGGCGGCGCACCGCCACAAGCAGCGCAGCAAGCAGCAGGCGCGGGCCAAGGTCAAGGCCCAGAAGGCCGCCCGCCGCCGCAACCGCTGACCGCTAGGAGCCCGGCACGTCCGCGTAGCCGGTGCCGAGCGCGCGGCCCTTCGCCGCGAGACAGGCGCGGTCGAGGCGGACGAAGGCCAGCGCCGGGCCGCGCTCGCTCTGCGGCGGCGTGTTCCGGCACCAGACGTAGGTGAAGCGATCGAAGTCGAGCGCCGCGACGAACGGGTAGCCGAGGCTGCCGAGCGTCGAGCCCTGGCTGCCCTTGATGTCGTCCTTCTCCGCGACGCAGTCGTAGCGGCCGATCGCCTTGGTGAGGACCCGGTCGTCGGGCACCGCGTCGGGCGCGCGCAGGAACGGCCCGCAGGTGCTGCCGCGGATCGGGCCCTGCAGCTCGCCGCGGCTCGCACGGGCGCGCGCGTCGCGCGTGATCTGGTCCTCGACGCGCTGGACGAGGGCGGCCCGGGCGGCGAGCCGCGCCCCGTCGCCGGCGCCCGCCTTCGGCTCGAGGTCGGGGGCGGCGCCGCGGTGCGGGGCCTGGACCTTCGTGAGCCGCACCCGCTCGACGGCGGCCGCGCGGGCATCGTCGGCCCGCTGACGGGCGTCGCGGTCGGACTTCGCCTGCAGGACGACCACGAGGACGATCGCCAGCACGACGAGCCCGACCGCGCCGCCGCCCCAGAGGACGGCCGTCCGCCGCCGGCCCTGCAACCGGGGCGCGCGGACGTGAACGGAGCGTCCGCAACGCGTGCAGCGCTCGCGGTTCGAGTCCTCCGAGAACCCACAGTGGGGGCAGGTCCGCTCCACCTAACCAGCGTAGACATCGTGACCGGTTATGGTCAAGCTGTGACCGTGGACCGCTTCGACCCGGGTCGCCAGCCCGCCGGGCGCCCGCCCGCGCCCGGGCGGCTCGGCCTCGTCCAGGCGTTCCTGAACTCGTTCTGGGACCTCGACGGCGACGGCTCCGAGGCCTGGCCGGCGCCCGCGGCGTACGGGCGGTGGCTGGGGGAGCGCGGCTTCGCGGACGCCGGCGAGACCGGCGCGGGCGTGGGGGCGGCGGACCTCGACCGCGCGCTCGCCGCGCGCGAGGCGCTGCGCACGCTCGCGCTCGCCAACCACGACGACGCGCCCGCGCCGTCGGCCGAGGCGGTGCTCGACCGCGTGGCGCTCGACGTCGCCCCGCGCGCCGGCCTGACCCCGCGGTTCGTCGCCGGCGCCGACCGCCTCGAGGTCTCGGGCGGCGGTCCGGACGCGGCGCTGGCCCTGGTGCTGGGCGTCGTGTTCGCCGCGCGCGCGGACGGGACGTGGCGGCGGATGAAGGCCTGTCCGCACGAGCACTGCGGCTGGGTGTTCTTCGACCGCTCGCGCAACCGCTCGGCGCAGTGGTGCTCCATGCGGATCTGCGGCAACCGCACCAAGGCGGCGCGGCACCGCTGGCGCGCGACGGAGGCCTGAGCGGCTCGCGCCGGTCACCGTACCGCCACATCCCCGTCACATCGCGATCACACCGTCGGCCGGTGCCCCGTCACCATGCCGGGTGCGTGACGATGGCCCGCCGCCTCCTGCGCCCACTGCCCGCCCCGGGCGACGCCGCCCTGCCGCCGCACGCCCGCACCCTTCGGCTGCGGCTGGCCGACGGGGCGTGGACCACGCTCCACGTGGTTCGTCACGATCCGGCCCGCACGCGGGTGCGCGTCGTCTGCTTCGCCCACCCGACGCCGCTCGCGGCGTGGTGCGCGGAGAGGGGGTTCGCCGAGGCGCTCGTCGGCGGGTTCTTCGTGCGCGCGAGCGGCGAGCCGCTCGGCGAGCTGTGGGCGAGCGGGATCAGCCGCGCGAGCCGGCCGTTCGCGACGCCGTGGAACGCCGTGCGCGCGTGCGTCCACGCGGCCGGCGCCACCGTCGCGATCGCCCGGCGGCCAGAGCTCCCGGTCCACCCGCGCGGCGACCTGATCCAGGCCGGCCCACTGCTCGTCCGCGGCGGCGTGCCGTGCATCGCCGGCGATCCCGAGGGCTTCCGGGCCGGGGCGGCCCAGTTCGACTCGGACATCACCGACGGCCGGTACCCGCGCGCGGCGCTCGGCGTCGGCCGCGGCGGCCGCATCCTCGCCGTGGCCGCCGACGGCCGCCGCGACGACGACGTGGGCCTGACGCTCGCCGAGCTGGCCGAGGCGCTCGCCGCCCTCGGCGCGATGCAGGCCATCAACCTCGACGGCGGCGGCTCGAGCTCGCTCGTATGCGGCGGCGCGCTGCGCAACCGGCCGCGCGAGGCCGACGGGATCGAGCTCACCGGCGGCCGACCGGTGACGACGGCGTTGCTGTTCGTGCCGCGCTGACGGCGTTGCGCCTCACGCGGCGCGGTCACCGGTCGCTCCCACTTCTGGTACACCGGATCGGTGCGTGTCCTCGATGCCCTGATGTTCTTCCCCCGCGGCGGCTCCGCCCACGTGGCGCGCGCGCTCGCCCACGCCCTGCCCGCCGAGGGCTGGGACGTCACGATCGTCTCCGGCTCGCTCGGCGGCGACGGCCTCTGCGACGCGAGCGGCTTCTACGCCGGCCTCGACGTCCGGGCGGTCGACTTCGCCGCGGGCGACGCGCCGATGCATCCGTCCTTCGAGGACCGCGCGGACGCGCCTGACCGCGTCTTCGCCGCTGTCGACGACGACGAGTACGAGTGCCACGTCGCGGCCTGGGCCCGGGCGCTCGACCGCGCCGGCGCCGCGGACCACGACATCCTGCACCTCCACCACCTCACGCCGGTCCACGAGGCCGCCGCCCGAGTCGCACCGGACGTGCCGGTCGTCGCTCATCTCCATGGCACTGAGCTGCTCATGCTGGAGCGGATCGCCGAGGGCGCGCCCGACTCCTGGGCACACGCCGCCGCGTGGGCCGAGCGGATGCGCCGCTGGGCCGCCCGCGCCCAGCGGCTCCTCGTGCTCTCGCCGAGCCAGCTCCCACGCGTCGAGGCCCTGCTCGGCATCGACGCCGAGCGCTGCGTCGTGGTGCCGAACGGCTTCGATCCCGACCGCTTCGCCCCGCACCACGTCGACCGCGCCGCGCACTGGCACGAGCACCTCGTCGTGCACCCGCGCGGCTGGCGGCCGGGAGAAGGTGCCGGCTCGGTGCGCTACACCGACGCCGAGATCGCGCGGCTCGCCGACGGCCCGGTCCTCCTCGCCGTCGGGCGCTTCACCGCCGTCAAACGGCTCGGCCTGCTCGTCCGGGCGTTCGTCCGCGCCCGTGCGCACACCCCGGTCCACGCGTCGCTCGTGCTCCTCGGCGGCCACCCGGGGGAGTGGGAGGGCGAGCACCCGTGCGAGGCGATCGCGACGACCGGCGCGCGCGACGTCTTCCTTGCCGGCTGGCACGAGCACGACACGCTGCCCGCGTTCCTCGACGCCGCCGACGCGATCGTGCTCGCCTCGGTTCGCGAGCAGTTCGGCCTCGTCCTCGTCGAGGGAATGGCGTGCGGGCTGCCCGCGATCGCGGTCGACCGCTTCGGGCCGGCTGAGATCGTCGAGGACGGGCGGACGGGCTGGCTCGTCGAGCCCGACGACGAGACTGCCCTCGCACGCGCGCTCTGTCAGGCCATCGACGGGCCGCAGGAGTGCGCCCGCCGCGGCAACGAGGCTCGCCGCACCGCGCTCGCGCAGTGGTCGTGGCCGGCCCTCGCGAGGGAGTTTGCCGGGGTCCTCGACGCGGTCGCTCGCGTCGAGATCGAAGCGTTCGGATAGTTGAGTGCTTCAACTATTCGTCGCTACACTGAACTCGTGACCGAGGACACGAAACAGCCGCGCGAACTGCGCCGCATCGCCCGCCTCTTCCGCCCGTACCGCGCGCGGCTGGGCGTCGTGCTCGCGCTCATCGTCGTCTCGGCCGGGCTCGGCATGGCCTCGCCGTTCCTCCTGCGCGAGGTCCTCGACGTGGCGATCCCGCAGGGCGACACGGCGCTCCTCGGGCTGGCTCGTGCTCGGGATGATCGGCGTCGCGGTCGCGACCGGCGTGCTGAGCGTCGCGCAGACGTGGCTGTCCAACGTCGTCGGCCAGCGGGTCATGCACGACCTGCGCACCGCGGTCTACCGCCACCTCCAGCGCCTGTCGCTCGCGTTCTTCACGCGCACGCGCACGGGGGAGGTCCAGTCGCGGATCGCCAACGACATCGGCGGCGTGCAGAACGTCGTGACGAGCACCGCCACCTCGATCGTCTCGAACGTCACGACGGTGAGCGCGACGATCGTCGCGATGGTCGCGCTCGACTGGCGCCTGGCCGCGTTCTCGCTGGGGCTGCTGCCGGTCTTCGTCGCGATCACGCGCCGGGTCGGCACCGAGCGCAAGAAGATCACCTCCGAGCGCCAGGGCCGCCTGGCGGACATGTCCTCGCTCGTCGAGGAGTCGCTCAGCGTCAGCGGCATCATGCTCGGCAAGACGATGGGCCGCGCGCCCGAGCTCGCCGACCGCTTCCACGCCGAGTCGGCCGAGCTGGCCGACCTCGAGGTGCGCTCGCGGATGGCCGGCCGCTGGCGGATGTCCTCGGTGCAGATGAGCTTCGCCGTGATGCCGGCGCTCGTCTACTGGTTCGCCGGCCAGAGCATCGCCCACGGCGGCGGCGCGATCTCGATCGGCACCGTCGTCGCGTTCACCACGCTGCAGACCCGCCTGCTGTTCCCGATCCTCTCGCTGCTCAACGTCGGCCTCGACATGCAGACGTCGCTGGCCCTGTTCACGCGCATCTTCGAGTACCTCGACCAGCCGGTCGACATCGCCGAGCGCCCCGACCCGGTCGAGCTGGAGCGCGCGCAGATCCGCGGCGAGGTCCGCTTCGAGGACGTCGGCTTCGGCTACGACCCGGACGCGCCGCCGACCCTGAGCGGCATCGACATCGTCGTCCCGCCGGGGGCGCGCGTCGCGCTCGTGGGGGAGACCGGCGCGGGCAAGACGACGCTCGGCTACCTCGTCGCGCGCCTGTACGACGCGACGAGCGGGCGCATCACGATCGACGGCGTCGACGTGCGCGACCTGTCGTTCGCGTCGCTCGCGCGGGCCGTCGGCCTCGTCTCGCAGGAGACGTACCTGTTCCACGCCTCGATCCGCGAGAACCTGCGCTTCGCCAAGCCCGACGCCTCCGACGAGGAGCTGGAGGCGGCCGCGCGGGCCGCGCGCATCCACGACCTGATCGCCTCGCTGCCCGAGGGCTACGACACGGTCGTCGGCGAGCGCGGCTACCGCTTCTCGGGCGGCGAGAAGCAGCGCATCGCGATCGCGCGGACGGTGCTGCGCAACCCGCCGATCCTCGTCCTCGACGAGGCCACGAGCGCGCTCGACACCGAGACCGAGCGCGCCGTCCAGGCCGCGCTCGACCGCCTGGCCGAGGGCCGGACGACGATCGCGATCGCCCACCGGCTCTCGACGGTCCACGACGCGGACGAGATCGTGGTCCTCGACCACGGCCGCGTCGTCGAGCGCGGGACGCACGCGGCCCTGCTCGCCCGCGGCGGGCGGTACGCTGCGCTCGCCGCGCGGGCGGGGGACACGGACGCCGACGAGGCCGACGCGCTGGTCGCCTGAGCGGCCCGGCCGGCGCCCCGGGAACCGCGCGCGACCCGTCCCGCCATGCCGCGAAGCCGCCTCCCGCTCCTCACCCTGATCGCGACCCTCGCGCTCGCCGGGACCGCGCACGCGCGCTCTACACCTCAGGTCGAGCTTCAGCGTTCTCCGGCGCCCGCGACGGCGTCGGCGGACGGCGTCCAGCATCTGCACTTCCGCTTCGGCCCGGTCCGCATCCGCCCGGGCCAGAACACGATCAGCTTCAAGGTCACGAACGCGCGTCCGAAGGTCGACGGCTACATCACGAGCTTCCGCCCGAACCTCGTGCGGGCCGACGGCTCGGTTCCGCCGGTCGACGTCATCCACCTGCACCACGCGGTCTGGCTCGTCGACGGGCGGCCGACGTGGGCGGCGGGGGAGGAGAAGACCGCGGTCCGGCTGCCGGGCGGCTACGGCTGGCGCTACCGCACGGGCGACACGTGGGTCCTCAACCACATGATCCACAACCTCACGGGCAGCCCCGACCGGGTGTGGGTCACGTGGGACATGGACTTCGTGCCGGCGACGGCGCCCGCGGCGCGCCACCTCCACGCCGTCGACACGAACTGGGTCGACGCGGTCGGTGGCAAGGCCTACCCGGTCTTCGACGCCGTCCAGGGCACGGGCGCCGGCGGGCGCTACACGTTCCCCGACCAGGCCGTGAACCCGTACCCCGACAGCCCGCTGCCGCGCAACCAGTGGGTCGTCACGCACGACAGCACGCTCGTCGCGACGGCCGGCCACCTGCACCCGGGCGGCCTGTACACCGACCTGACCCTCACCCGCGCCGGGCGCACGGTGCTGCTCTTCCGTTCGCGCGCGCACTACTTCGAGCCCGCCGGCGCCGTCTCGTGGGACGTCTCGATGACGGCCACGCCGCGCCGCTGGCGCGTCGCCGTGAAGCAGGGCGACGTGCTCGCGGTCCACGGCACCTACGACACCGCGCGGGCCTCCTGGTACGAGGCGATGGCGATCATGCCCGTGGCCGCGACACGCCGGCCGGTCGGCGGCGCCGACCCCTTCCGCACGAACGTCGCGGTGCCCGGCGTGCTGACCCACGGCCACCTGCCCGAGAACGACCACCACGGCGGCGCGCCCGGCGGCCCGTACGCGAGCCCGGCGGCGCTGCCGGACGGCCCGCGGACGACCCAGGTCCAGGTCAGCGGCTTCCTCTACGGCCAGGGCGACCTGTCGCTCCCCGACGCGCGGCGCGACCCGCCCGTCGTCGCGCCCGGCCAGTCCGTGCAGTTCGTCAACCGCGACGCGGGGCGCGACGTCTTCCACACCATCACCGGCTGCCGGCTGCCGTGCACCGCGACGACCGGGATCGCGTTCCCGCTGGCGAACGGCCCGGTCTTCGACTCCGGCGAGCTCGGCTTCGGCCCGGCGCTGTTCACCGCCGCCGCCAACCGCGACACGTGGTCGACGCCCGCGACGCTCACGCCGGGCACGTACGCCTACTTCTGCCGCGTCCACCCGTTCATGCGCGGCGCGTTCCGGGTGAAGGGCTGACCGTGGAGCTGTGCATCGTCGAGCAGGAGGCCGACGCGCCGGCGGGGCTGCTCGAGGAGTGGGCGCGCGAGCGCGGCCACGCGGTGACGATCCTGCGCGCCGTCGAGCTCGGCGCCGGCCCGTGGCCCGACCCCACGCGCTTCGACGCGATCGCGCCGCTCGGGGCCGAGCAGTCGGTCGCGCGCTCGGACGATCCGTGGATCGCGCCGCAGATCGCGTTCCTGCGCGAGGCCCACGAGCGCGGCGTCCCGGTCCTCGGCCTGTGCTTCGGCGGCCAGGCGCTGGCCGTCGCCCTCGGCGGGACGGCCGGCTACGCGCCCGAGCCCGAGATCGGCTGGCTCGACCTCGAGCCCGCCGACGGCGGCGGGTTCCCGTCCGGGCCCTGGTTCGCCTGGCACGAGGACGCCTTCACGCTGCCGCCCGGCGCCGAGGAGCTCGCGCGGACGGCGTGCTGCCCGCACGCGTTCCGGGTCGGGCGCAGCGTCGGCCTGCAGTTCCATCCCGAGGTGACGCCGGAGATCCTCGACGGCTGGATCCGCGGCGGCCGCGCGACGCTCGCCGCGCGCCGCATCGACGGCGACGCCCTGGGCGCTCAGACCCGCGCCGACGCGGCCGCGCACCGCGAGCGGGCCTTCGCGTTGTTCGACGCGATCGCCGCCGCCTGGACGGACGATCGACGGACAACCGTCCAATCGGGTGGTGCGGACTGAAGCACCGGTGGGGAGCGGCCCGATGAGGACCTATGCTCTCCCGCCGCCACGCCGCCACGTTCCTGGTCGCAGCCGTCGCCGCACTCGCCGCCCCCGCGGGTGCCCAGGCTCACGCCCAGGACGCCGCGTGCCCCGGCGCCGACGTCGTGCCGGCCGCGGGCAACCTCACCCAGGTCGCCTCGGCCACGCTCTGCCTCCTCAACGACGAGCGCGCCGCCGCCGGTCTGCACCCGCTGACCGTGGCGCAGGGCCTCACCCAGCCCTCCGCCTCCTACTCGGCGCGCATGGTCGCGGAGAGCTTCTTCGCCCACGTCGCCCCGGACGGCGCGACGCTCACCGACCGCCTCGAGGCCGGCGGCTACATCGAGCCGGACGGCGACTGGACCGTCGGCGAGAACATCGCCTGGGGCCAGGGCGACATCTCGACGGCCCGCAGCATCATGATCGCCTGGATGAACAGCCCCGGCCACCGCGAGAACATCCTGACCCCGGAGTTCAGCGAGGTCGGCATCGGGATCGTCCCCGGCACGCCCGGCGACACGTCCTGGGGCGCCACCTACACGACCGACTTCGGCGCCGTCATCGACGACACCGACGACGTGGTCGCGACCACGGCCTCGGCCGGCGGGAAGCCGCGCAAGGCCACCACGAAGGCGAAGGCCAAGGTCAAGAGCTGCAAGGTCAAGGCCGCGAGCGCGCGGGCCGCGAGCGTGAAGCGCAACGGCGGCAAGCACGCCGTGAAGAGCGCGAAGGCCAAGCGCGCCGCGACGTGCTCGGCGCCCGCGAAGACGACCGCCCGCAAGGGCCGCTGACGCGCCGGGTCATGCTCTGGCGGACCGGTCCTCGGCCCGCATCGCGACGCCCTGTCCTATCCTGTCGGGCAATGAGGGGCGGCCGAATCCTGCTCACCCTGGCCTGCACGACCGCGCTCGGCGCGGTCGGCGGGGCCACCGTCGCGGCCGCCGGAACGCCGCCGCAGGCCCTGCCGCCGGCGAGTCCGCCGGACGCGCAGGTGCTCTCCGACGAGCGCACCGAGACGCGCTGGGCCTATCCGGAGCGGCGCGCGCTCGCCTACTCGCGGCCGTCCGGCAGCGCGCGCAAGGTCGGCCGCCTGCGCCTGCTCACGGAGGACAAGTTCCCCGAGCTGTACCTCGCGCTGTCGCGTTGGACCGACCCGCAGGGCAACCAGTGGGTCCGCATCCGCCTGCCCAAGCGCCCCAACGGCGTGAAGGGCTGGGTCCGGGCCGACGCCCTCGGAGCCCTCACCGTCAACCACAGGTTGATCGATGTGAACAAGCGCACGCTGCGCCTGCGCGTCTTCGACCACGGCAAGGTCGTCATGACCGCGCGGGTCGGCGTCGGCAAGAAGGGCACGATCACGCCGTCGGGCCGCTTCTACGTGCGGGAGAAGTTCCACGTGAAGGGCGTCCCGCTGTACGGGCCGCGCGCGATCGGCACGAGCGCCTACGCCCCGACGCTCTCGGACTGGCCGGGCGGCGGCGTCGTCGGCCTGCACGGCACGAACCAGCCGGGGCTCATCCCCGGCCGGCCCTCGCACGGCTGCATCCGCCTGAAGAACCGCGACATCATGCGGCTCTACCGGCTCGCCGAGCGCGGCACGCCGATCAACATCCACAACTAGACGCCCGCGTCCAGAGTTCCTGGACGCTTCCGTCCCCGGGGACTGGACAACCGTTCGACCCCGAGAAGGTGCCGCTCAACCTTGTCGGCAAGCTGCCGAGGGTGCTACATTCGACGTGCTGTCGGAGGAGCCCGTCTGGGTGGCGGGCCACCTCGGAGGCGTACGGATACGCAGCGCGACAGGGGTGTCGCGGGCGGCAGGAACGCCGTGAGCAGGGTTGCTCCCGGCGACAATCTTTTGGGGGTATTCATCGATGTTGGGGGCTTTCCGCTCGGCTGACGCCGGGCCGCGAGGCGCTGCCACCCGTATCGGGCTGGCCGCGCTCCTCGCCTGCATCGGCCTGACGTGGACGGCGGGCGCGACCAGCGCCTTCGCCACCTACGGCACGGTCAAGATCACGAAGGTCAACGAGGGCGGCGACCAGACCGACTCGTTCCACTTCAACGCGTCGACGGCGATCAAGTCGACCGGCGGCTTCGACCTCAAGGGCGGCCAGTCGTACTCGAGCTCGACCGTCCACGCCAACACCGGCGCCTACGCCGGCGCCGGGGCCTACACCGTCAGCGAGACGGCGGACGCCGACTACGACCTGCGGGACATCGCCTGCTCGGTCACGCCGGCGCCCGGCAAGTACACGGCGTCCGGCTCGACCGCCAAGGACCTCGCCAACCGCAAGGTCAGCATCCGGGTCGGCGTCAACGAGAAGGTCGACTGCACCGTCTACAACAAGCGCAAGACCGGGACGATCATCGTCAAGAAGGCGCTCATCCCGGCGAGCGACACGGGCAAGTTCGACCTCCAGGTCGACGGCGCGAACGTCGCGACCCAGGTCGGCGACGGCGGCTACGGCTCCAAGACCGTCACGACCGGCTCGCACACCGTCGGCGAGGCCGGCACGTACCTGAGCAACTACACGAGCTCGACGGCCTGCAAGAACGCCTCGGGCTACACCGTCGCCGTCTCGGCGGCGGGCGCGGTGAACGTCGGTGACGGCGACACGATCACCTGCACGATCACCAACACCCGCAAGACGGGCACGATCATCGTCAAGAAGCAGCTCGTCCCGTCCACGGACGCGGGCAAGTTCGACCTCCAGGTCGACAACGCGAACGTCGCGACGCAGGTCGGCGACGGCGGCTACGGCTCGAAGACCGTGCCCACCGGCTCGCACAAGGTCGGCGAGGCCGGCGCGTACCTGAGCAACTACACGAGCTCGACGGCCTGCAAGAACGCCTCGGGCTACACCGTCGCCGTCTCGGCCGACGGCGCAGTGAACGTGGGCAGCGGTGACACGATCACCTGCACCATCACCAACACCCGCAAGACCGGCATCATCATCGTCAAGAAGGCGCTGATCCCGGCGACCGACGCGGGCAAGTTCGACCTGCAGGTCGACGGCGACGACGTCGCGACGCAGGTCGGCGACGGCGGCTACGGCTCGAAGACCGTGCCCACCGGCTCGCACACCGTCGGTGAGGCCGGCGCCAACCTGGCCGACTACGCCAGCTCGACGTCCTGCAAGAACGCCTCGGGCTACTCGGTCGACGTCTCGGCCGGCGGCGCGGTGAACGTGGGCAGCGGTGACACGATCACCTGCACCATCACCAACACCCGCAAGACCGGCACGATCGTCGTCAAGAAGCAGCTGCTCCCGTCCACGGACGGCGGCAAGTTCGACCTCCAGGTCGACGGCGACAACGTCGCCACGCAGATCGGCGACGGCGGCACCGGCTCCAAGACGGTGCCCACCGGCAGCCACACCGTCGGCGAGGCCGGCAGCAACCTCGACGCCTACACCAGCGCCACGTCCTGCACGGACGCCGCCGGCACCGAGGTCGCCAAGGGCACGGGCGTGCTGAACGTCGCGGTCGGCGACGGTGACACGATCACCTGCACGATCACGAACACGCGCAAGACCCCGCCGTCGAGCCCGCAGCCGCCCGTCACCCCGTCGACCCCGCAGCCCGCGCCCGCGCAGGCCGTGGCCGGCGTCAAGACGGTCGCCCGTCCGGCCCGCGGCAGCGCCGCGATCACCGGCCCCCGGGCCTGCCCGCGCACCACGTCGGTCTCGGCGACCGTGCGCGGCAAGCAGATCCGCCGCGTGACGTTCTTCGTCCGCGGTCACAAGGTCAAGACCGTCACCAAGGCCGCGAACGGCCGGTGGACGCTCTCCATGCGGACCTCCTCGCTGCGCCGCGGCCCGAACGCGGTCACCGCCCGCGTCGAGTTCACCGCCGCGAGCCAGACGAAGGCCCGCACCCTGCGCATCAACATCACCCGGTGCGCCGCCCAGGTCGTCTCGCCGCAGTTCACCGGCTGATCGGCGCCTGAGCACCCACACACGGAAGGGCGACCACGCCCGCCGGCCCTCGCGGCCGGCGGGCGTGTCGCGTTCCGGACACCCGCCGGCCCACCACGTCAAGGCTCCGCCACTGCGGCCGATCATCTGGCCGATGGGTCCAGCAGAGGCAGAGGCGCGGGCGATCGCCCGCAGCGCCGCCGGCATCTACGCCGGCGCGATGCTCATCGGCCTCGTCGAGGAACTGATCCCGGGCGGGCCGACCACGTCGCTGCTTCCCGGGCTCGTCGCGCTCGTCGTCGCGCCGCTCGCCGCGATCTTCGGCCCGCGCCTGCCGCGCAACGTCCTCGGCCTGCTCGGGCCGTTCGGCGCGGTGGTGATCGCCTACGCGCTGCACGGCACGCGCGGATGGACGGACGGGGCCGTGATGTACATGTGGCCCGTCCTGTGGATGGCGCACTTCTACGGGCGCCGCGGGACGGTCTTCATCGTCGCCTGGGTCGGCGTCGTCCACGGGATCGCGCTGATCGCGATGCCGCCCGGCGTGGGGAACTTCGACCGCTGGGTCGACGTCGTCGCGTCGGTGGCGGTCGTCGGCGCGGTGGTCCGCGCGCTGTCCGAGCGCGTCGACCGCCTCGTCGCGACGCTCGTCGCCGAGGCCCGCGCCGACGCGCTCACCGGCCTGCTGAACCGCCGCGGGCTCGAGGAGCGCCTCGTCGCCGAGGCCGCCCGCGCCACGCGCGACGACCTCTCGCTCGCGGTCGTCGCGTTCGACCTGGACCACTTCAAGCGCGTCAACGACGAGCAGGGCCACGAGGCCGGCGACCGCGCGCTCGCGATGGTCGGCGCCGTCATCGCCGACCACGTCCGCGCCGCCGACGCCGCCGCCCGCTGGGGCGGCGAGGAGTTCGTCGTCGCGCTGCCCGGCGCCGGCGCGGACGCCGCGTTCGCGTTCGCCGAGCGCGTCCGCGGCGCGGTCGCGGCATCGTCGGACGGGCGGCTGACCGTCAGCGCGGGCGTCGCCGCCCAGGCCGGTCCGACGGACCCGCGGGCCCTGCTCGCGGCCGCCGACACGGCGCTGTACGCGGCCAAGCGGGCCGGGCGCGACCGCACGGTCGTCGACCGCGCCGCCGCCGTCGCCGTCGCCTGAGCCGCCGGCGAGGTCTACAGGCCCGGCGGGTGGCGGACCGTGTAGCCCGCCGCCGAGCGCTCGTCGTGCTGCCAGCGCGAGCCCGACTCGGACCGGCCGGTCGTGTCGTAGCGGCGCCCGCGGATGACCATGTAGGCGTGGCCGGGATTCGCGTAGATCGTGATCCAGCGGCCCGGCCCGGGCGACCCGTAGGACATCAGCGCCGAGGAGTCGAGCGGGCTGCCGAGCTTGCCCGCGCCGTGCAGGACGTAGGAGACCGACCCCGAGCAGTCGTAGCCGCTGTCGGAGAACGAGCGGTGCCCGCCGCCGTAGCGGTAGGGCAGGCCCGCGATCCGGTTCGCGGCGGAGATCGCCCGCGAGATCGCGGCCGGGATGCCGGCGACGCCCCGGTTCCCGCCGCCGCGCAGGCGCGTGCGCTTGAGCACGGGGTGCGTGCCGCCGATCCCGAGCGCGGTCCACGTCGCCGGGCCCACGACGCCGTCGGCGGTGAGGCCGTGCCCGCGCTGGAAGCGCTTGACGGCGCGGTACGTGCCCGGGCCGAAGACCCCGTCGGCGGCCAGGCCGAGCTTGCCCTGAAGGGCGCTGACCGACGGCCCGCGACCCGTCACGCCGCGCGAGGCCGACGACGCCGAGCGGGCGACGGTGTGGCGACGGTGCAGGCTGCGGCGGATCATCCGCCACGTCCCGCCGCCGACGATCCCGTCGGCGTGCAGACCGTGGCGGCGCTGGAAGCGCTTGACCGCGCGGACCGTGCCGCGGCCGTAGACGCCGTCGGCGCCGATGTGCAGCGCGCGCTGGAGGCTCTCGACCGAGTGCCCGCGATCGCCGTGGTGCAGCGTGGGGCGGGCGTCGGCGGTGGCGGCCAGGGCGGCGAGCGCGATCACACAGGCGGCGAGCAGCGCCCCCGCCCGGCGGCGGGTGGAGGTGATGAAGGATGGATTCGTCATGTCGGCGCGGCGCCTACGAGGTGAGCTGACGGGCTCGCGACCGGCGATCGCCGGGCGCTACGCCGCCGGACGGCGGCGATTCGCCCCCGCGGCCGACGTGCGGCCGCAGTGGGTCCCCCGATCCCCGGCCCCGGAGGGCACGGCGACTCGGCGCGAAGCGGGCGTCAAGCTATCAGCGCGGATTCCTGCTTTTTGCAGGATCTCTTGCAGGGCTCAAGCCTGCAGCAGGCGCTTCAGGCGACGGTCTCGGCCCCGAGGAACCAGCGCCGGCCCTCGCGGACGACGTGGCCGTGCTCCTCGAGGCGGAGGAGCAGGAGGCTCATGTGCCGGCGCGACAGGCGGGCGCGCTCGGCGAGCTCGCGGGACGTGAGGCCGGGCTCGGCCTCGAGCGTCCGTGCGATGGTCCGGATGCGGTCGAGCACCTGGGCCGGCGTCAGCAGGGCGGGCATGTGCGCAGCGCAGACCCCGTCTTCACGGCGGAGGCGCTGGGAGCGGATGGGGGCCGTCGCTACCACGAGCGGACTCCTGCCCAACCGAACGGCGGGCCATGCGCACTCGGGCGGGAATCTCGCGGCGAGGGTTACTCGTTGATGCTCTCGACGAGGAAGGCGATGCGCACGTGCGCGCGCCATTCGCCGAGCCCCTCGCCGCGCAGACCGGTCGACACGACATCGACGGCCTTGATGTTGCGCAGCGACTTCTGCGCCTCGGCGAGCGCCTGCTGTACCGCGTCGTCGGAGCTCTCGGTGGAGCTGCCGACGAGTTCGATGATCTTGGTGACGGCCATGGTGCGAACCTACCCGACCATGGGAACCGTGCACCGGCGCGTGTCAGATCGGTCGTGGGAGGGCGTCTCCGCGCAGGCCTACGACGACCCCGCGCTCGCCGGCGTGGAGAAGCACGAGCTCATCGGGCGGGCCGACGGCGCGCCGCACTACCGGGTCCGCTGGTTCCACGTGCCGGCGGGCGGGCGCACCGCGCGCGAGCGCCATCCGCACGACCACGGCGTGGTCATCCAGCACGGCCGCGCGCGCGTGACCCTGGGCGACGAGGTCCACGAGGTGGGGGAGGGCGACGTGGTCTACGTGGCGGGCGACGAGTTGCACTGCTTCGAGGCGCTCGGCCCGGAGCCGCTCGGCTTCATCTGCGTCGCGCCGCCCGCCTGAGCGGGCCGCGGCTCACGGCTTGCGCTCGGCGAGGTCGGCCTGGACGCGCTCGACCTCGGCCTTCACGCGCTCGACCTGCGCCTCGACCTCGGCCTCGACCTCCGCGTCGAGTTCCGCCCGCGTCTCGCTGCCGGACGCGCCGCCCGCGATCTCGCGCGCGCCGTCGGCCGCCTGGAGCGTCCGGTCGGCCGCGTCACGGCTGGCCGCGTCGCGATCGGCGATCGGCGGCGGGCGCTTCTCGGTGCCGTCGTACTGCGTGGCCTGGAGCAGCGGCTTGAGGAGGTCGATCGGGAGCGGGAAGACGATCGTCGACGCCTGGCTCGAGCCGAGCTCGAGCAGCGTCTGCAGGTAGCGCAGCTGCAGCGCGGTCGGGTTCGCGCTCATGATCTGCGCGGCGTCGAAGAGGCGCTCGGAGGCCTGGAACTCGCCCTCGGCGTTGATGACCTTCGCGCGGCGCTCGCGCTCGGCCTCCGCCTGGCGGGCCATCGCCCGCTGCATCCCCTGCGGGATGCCGACGTCCTTGATCTCGACTGTCGTGACCTTGATGCCCCAGGGGTCGGTCTGCTCGTCGATGATCTGCTGCAGCGCCTCGTTGAGGCGCTCGCGCTCGGACAGGAGCATGTCGAGGTCGGCCTTGCCGAGCACCGAGCGCAGGGTCGTCTGGGCGATCTGCGAGGTCGCGGCCCGGTAGCGCTCGACCTCGATGACCGACTTCACCGGGTCGACGACGCGGAAGTACGTGACCGCGTTGACCTTGGCCGGGACGTTGTCGCGTGTGATGAGGTCCTGCGGCGGGACGTCGAAGGTGACGGTGCGCAGGTCGACGCGGACCATGCGATCGATGCCCGGGATGAGGAGCACGATCCCCGGGCCCTTCTGCCCGAGCAGGCGGCCGAGGCGGAAGACCACGGCCCGCTCGTACTCCCGCAGGATCCGCACGGAGGCGCCGGCGATGGCGGCCACGACGGCGGCGATGATGATCAGTGCGACGAGCACCGCGGTCATATCTCGAGCTCCCATTCCTCGGCCCGGCGGACCGACAGCGTCAGCCCCTTCACCTGTTCGACCACGATCGCGTCCCCGGCGCGCAGGTGGCCCGGCTCCTCGAACGCGCACGGCCGCGCGTTCCACAGGGCGCCGTCGACGAACACCTGCCCGACGGGCTGCAGTTCCTGGCGGACGACGCCGACGTGGCCCACCAGCCCCTCGACCCCGGTGCGCGCGCCGCGCCGCGCGACACTGCGCGTGCCGCGGACGACGGCCGCGAGCGTGGCGCCGGCGATGAGCGCGAGGACGAGCGCGACGACGACCACGAGGGCGACGCCGCCGCCCGACGCGTCGACGGCGACCGCGCCGCCGGCGACGAGCGAGACGAGGCCGAGGACCCCGAGCACTCCGGACGTGGGCAGATGCGCCTCCGCGACCAGGAGGCCGGCGCCGGTCAGGACCAGCACGATGCCCAAGATGACCATGTCCGTTCTTCCTCTTCACGGATCGTAGCGCCGGGCCATCCTCGGCGAGACGGGTGTCCGCGCCACGAGGCGGGGTCGTCCGGACCGCTCCCGATACTGCGGGCGCGGTGGCCACCTACCCCCACGAGTCCACGGCGCGGGCCGTGCTGCGCAACGTCCTGATCATCGTCGCGGTCGTGATCACGCTGTACCTGATCTACCTGCTGCGGCGGCCGATCGGCTGGATCGTCGTCGCGACGTTCCTCGCCATCGCGATGTCCGGCCCGGTGAACTTCCTGCACCGCCACCTGGGCCGCCGCGGGATCGCCATCGGCCTGTCGTACATCGGGCTGCTGCTCGTGCCGGTCGCGCTCGGCGCGATCGTCGTGCCGCCGGTCGTGACCGGCGCGAACGACCTCGCCAACGACGCGCCGCGCTACGCCGCCGACGTCCAGGACTTCGTGCAGAAGAACAAGACCCTGCGCGGCCTCGAGGAGGACTACGGGGTCGTCACGAAGCTCGAGCAGGAGGCGGCCAAGCTCCCCAACCGCCTCGGCGGCGCGGCCGGGACGCTGCGCGACGTCGGGCTCGGCCTCGTCAACTCGATCTTCGCCGGGGTCACGATCATCGTGCTCAGCATTTTCATGGTGGGCGGGGGGAGGGGGTGGCTGCGCAAGGGCGCGGCACTCATGCCGCCCGAGCGCGCGGCGCTCATCGACCGCGTGGTCGACCGCATGGCGATCGCGGTCGGCAACTACGTCGCGGGAGCGCTGGCCCAGGCCACGATCGCCGGGATCACGACGTTCATCGTCCTGACGATCCTCGGCGTGCCGTTCGCGGCGCCGCTGTCGGTCGTCGTCTTCTTCTTCGACCTGATCCCGCTCGTCGGCGCGACGATCGCGGCGATCGTGGTCGGGATCGTGACGGTGTTCGTGAACTTCCCGACGGCGACGATCGTCTGGGTGATCTGGGCGATCGTCTACCAGCAGCTCGAGAACAACGTCATCCAGCCGCAGATCCAGAAGCGCGCGCTCGACATCCACCCGTTCGTGGTGCTCGTATCGGTGCTGTTCGGCAGCGCGCTGTTCGGCGTGGCGGGCGCGCTGCTCGCGATCCCGGTGGCGGCGTCGGCGCAGATCGCGGTGCTCGAGTGGTGGCGTTTCACCCACCCCGGGCCCGATCCGGCGGTCGGTGACGCGTCGCCGCCCGGGGCCCTGCCGCCGCCGGCCGGGACGGCGCCGGCCGAGGGCTGACGCGCTCCCGCGCCCGGGGTCGCTCAGCCGCCCTGCTCGGCGCGGGTCTTGAGCCCGTCGAGCATCCCCTGCAGGATGCGGTCGCGCAGCGAGTCGGCGACCGGGCCCTTGAGGAGCAGGCCGAGCTTGAAGCCGGGGTCGACCTCGAGGCCGAACGTCGCCCGGGTCCGGCCCGGGCCCGCCTCGGCGAGGTCGAAGGCACCGCTCAGGGCCTTGAGGTCGCCCTTCTCCGAGCGCCACGCCACCCGGCGGGGCTCCTCGCGGGTCGCGCGCAGGAGGATCTTGAGCTGCGTGACCTTCGCGTCGGCGCCGGCCTCGACGAGTGTCGCGCGGCCGTCGGCGTCGCGCTCGCGGACCTCGACGCGGTTGAGGAAGTCCTGCCACTCGGGGTAGCGCTCGAGGTCCGAGGCGACCGCGAAGACGGCCTCGGGGCTCGCGCCGATCTCGATCGATCGTTCGCCGCGGATCATGGGCGACGGAGGGTAGTCGGCGGACCGCAACTTCCGTCCTCCGCGTGCACTGTTATGACGACCAAGCCGAACCGGCGCAGTTCAGGGGCGCCGGGCGGGGGACCCATGGCGGCCGCATGGCCGCAGGGGCGAATCGCCGCGTGTGCGGCGTAGCGCGACTTCCGCGCGCGAGCCCGTCAGCTCACCTCGTAGGCACGACGGAAGAAGGGAGACGTACGTGGACCATCGGCCCTCGGACCTCGACCCGTACCCACGGGTCGGCCGTGACCTCGCCGCGCTCGAGTTGTGGGAGGCGTCGCTCGAGCGCTCGCGCCAGCGCCGCCGGCTGGAGGCGGCGAGTCGCAGCCACCGCCAGCGGCGCAAGGGGACCTCGCTGGCCGTCGGGGCGGCGATGCTCGCCGCGCCGGTCGTGCCCGCGTTCGCGGGCGGTCCGTCGCGCGGCGGCGGCGGGGCGGGCTCCGGCGGGCCCACGGATGCGGCGCTCGACACCTCTTCGGTGGCGGCCGCCACCGGCGACCGGACGCCGCCGGTGGCGGCCGCGACCGGCGGGCGGACGCAGCTGCTGCGCTTCGGCGACGTCGGGCCGGCGGTCACGGCGATCCAGCGGCAGGTCGGCGTCGCCGCCGACGGGATCTTCGGCCCGATCACCCGCGCGGGCGTCGAGCGCTTCCAGCGCGACCACGGCCTCGGCGTGAGCGGGGTCGTCGACGCCCGCACGTGGGCGGCGCTGTTCAACGGCCGCGTGCTCTTCTACGACGCGCCGGACGCGTCGCGCACGACCCCCGCGGCCCCGGGGAAGGGGTCCGTGCGGCTCGTGGTCGACCGGCACGGGTCGGCCGGCGAGTCGTCCGGCGGCGGCTCGGGCGACACCGGCGCGTCCGCGCCGAGCGCACCGACGGCGACCCCCAGCCCGGCGCCGTCCTCCTCGCCGGAGCCGGCGACGGCGGGCGGCTGCACCGACGGCCGGATCGTCGCGCCGGTGCAGGGCACGGTGACGGGCCACTTCGGCGACGGCCGCGCGGGCCACGCGCACGCCGGCGAGGACCTCGCGACCGCGAGCGGCACGCCGATCCACGCCGCCCAGTGCGGGACCGTCGTGCAGTCCGGCTCCGAGCAGGGCTACGGCCTGATGGTGTGCGTCCGCCACGCCGGCGGGGTCACGACGTGCTACGCCCACATGTCGCGCACCGCGGCGACGGTGAGCCAGCAGGTCGCGGCCGGGCAGGTCATCGGCTACGTCGGCTGCACCGGCACGTGCACCGGCCCGCACGTGCACTTCGAGGTCCGCCGCGGCGGGACGGCCGTCGACCCCGCCCCGTACCTCGCCGGCACCCAGACGATCGCCGGCACGACGGGCACCGCAGCGACGGCGGCCGCGCACGCCACCGCGACCTCGACCCGCCGCTCGACGACGGTGTCGACCGGGACCTCGGGCGGGTCGAGCACCCGCGCCGGCGTCGCGCGGCCGGCGGTGACGACGGCGCCCGCCGCGCCGGCGGAGGCTGCCCCGGCGCCGGCGGAGCCGGCCGCGCCGGTCGGCAGCGACCGGCGGCGCCGGTCGGAGCAGCCCGCGCCGGTGGAGCCGGCCGCGCCGGTCGAGCAGGCCGCGCCGGTGGAGCCGGCCGCGCCGGTCGGAGCAGGCGGCGCCGGTGGAGCAGGCCGCGCCGGTCGAGCAGGCCGGCGCCGGTCGAGCAGGCCGCGCCGGTCGAGCAGGCCGCGCCGTCGAGCAGCCCGCGCCGGCCGAGCAGCCGCGCCGGTCGAGCAGCCCGCGCCGGCCGAGCAGGCCGCGCCGGTCGAGCAGCCCGCGCCGGTCGAGCAGGCCGCGCCGGTCGAGCAGGCCGCGCCGGTGGAGCCGGCCGCGCCGGTGGAGCAGACCCAGGCGAGCTGACGGACGCGGCAGTGGGCCGGATTCCAGACGCATGACGTCCGGAATCCGGCCCACGGCACCTGGACCGCCGGGCCATGGCCGCCGACCGCGCCGGACCCGTACGCTTCGCCCCTCGAACCCGGAGCGGATCGAGGCGCGAATCCCCGCGCCTCCTACTCTTCCTGCGTGCCCGAGATCATCGAGAGTCCCAGCCGCGTCGAGGCCGCCGGCACCAAGCCGAAGCTGATCGACGAGTTCGTCGGTCGTGTCAACACCGGCGAGGAGCGGCTGAGCGTGGCCCGGATGCGGTCCCCCGAGGGCTGGCAGGAGCCCGGGCAGCGCCCCGACTTCGACGAGTACACCGTCGTCATCGACGGCGCGCTGCGGGTCGAGCACGAGGCGGGCGCGATCGATGTGCGTGCGGGCCAGGCCGTCCTCGTGCGCGCGGGCGAGTGGGTGCGCTACTCCACGCCCGACGCCGGCGGCGCGCACTACGTCGCGGTCTGCCTGCCGGCGTTCTCGCCCGACACCGTCCACCGCGACGAGGACTGAGGTGGGCGTCCGGCGCCCACGGTGACCCGCCATGAGCTCCGAGCCCTCCGTCGTCTCGACCACCGTCACGCCCGTCCCGCCCGGGCTCGACGCCGGCCTGCGCCGGGACATCCGCGCGCTGGGCACGCTGCTCGGCGAGACGCTCGTCCGCCAGGAGGGCGAGGAGCTGCTCGAGCTCGTCGAGCAGGTCCGCAGCCTCATGCGCTCCGACCGCGACGCCGCCGCGGGCGTCCTGGCGCTGCTCGACACCGCGAACGCGACGCGGCTCGTGCGCGCGTTCACGACCTACTTCTACCTCGTCAACGTCGCCGAGCAGGTCCACCGCGGGCGCGAGCTCGCCGCGAGCCGGCTCGAGCACGGCACGTGGATGCAGCAGGCGATCGACCGCATCCAGGCCGCCGGGCACACCGCCGACGAGGTCGCCGACGACCTCCGCCACGTCAACCTGCGCCCGGTCTTCACCGCGCACCCGACGGAGGCCGCGCGCCGCAGCGTGCTGACCAAGATCCGCCGCATCGCGACGCTGCTCGACGAGTGGGAGCGCGCGTTCGGGCCCGACGGCCTCGCGATCGATCCGATCGCCGAGCGGCGCGTCCGCCGCCGCCTGGAGGAGCTCGTCGAGCTGCTGTGGCAGACCGACGAGCTGCGGGTCGTGCGCCCCGAGCCGATCGACGAGGCCCGCAACGCCGTCTACTACTTCGACGCCCTGCACCACGACGCGGTGCCGAACACGCTCGAGCTGCTGGGCGACGAGCTCGCGCGGATCGGGGTCGAGCTGCCGATCGACGCGCGCCCGCTGACGTTCGGCACCTGGATCGGCGGCGACCGCGACGGCAACCCGAACGTCACGCCCGAGTCGACGCTCGACGTGATCGCGCTCCAGCACGAGCACGCGATCCGGGACACGCTCGACGTCGTCGACGAGCTCCGCCGCGAGCTCTCCTCCTCGGTCCGGATCACCGGCGCCACGACCGCGCTCGAGGCCTCGCTCGCGGGCGACATCGAGCGCCTGCCGGAGCTCGACCCGCGCTACCGGCGCATGAACGCCGAGGAGCCCTACCGGCTGAAGCTCACGTGCATCCGGGTCAAGTTGACCAATACGCGGCGGCGCATCGCGGCGGGCGACGAGCACGAGCCCGGCCGCGACTACCTCGGCACCCACGAGCTGATCGAGGACCTCGTCCTCGTGCGCGAGTCGCTGCTGGCGCACCGCGGCGATCTCGTCGCCCACGGCTCGCTCGAGCGCGCGATCCGGACGCTGTCGACCTTCGGTCTGCACCTGGCGACGATGGACGTCCGCGAGCACGCCGACGCCCAGCACCACGCCCTCGGCCAGCTCTTCGACCGCCTCGGCGAGCACCCGCGCCCGTACGCCCAGCTCGAGCGCGCCGAGCGCCGCACGCTGCTCGCCGCCGAGCTCGCCTCGCGCCGCCCGCTCGCCCCGACCCCGCCGCCGCTCGACGACGCCGGCGCGCGGACCTACGCGACGTTCGCCGCGATCGGCGCCGCCCTCGACCGCTTCGGGCCGCACGTCATCGAGTCCTACATCGTCTCCATGTGCCGCGGCGCCGACGACGTGCTCGCCGCCGCCGTCCTCGCCCGCGAGGCCGGCCTCGTCGACCTCCCCGGTGGCGTCGCGCGCATCGGGTTCGTGCCGCTGCTGGAGACCGTCGACCAGCTCCGCGAGGCCGACGCGCTGCTCACCGAGCTGCTCGAGGACCCCGGCTACCGGCACATCGTCGCCCTGCGCGGCGACGTCCAGGAGGTCATGCTCGGCTACTCGGACTCCAACAAGGAGGCCGGGATCACGACGAGCCAGTGGGAGATCCACCTCGCCCAGCGCTCGCTGCGCGAGGTCGGCCACCGCTACGGCGTCCACATCCGGCTGTTCCACGGCCGCGGCGGGACGATCGGCCGCGGCGGCGGCCCGACCCACGACGCGATCCTCGCCCAGCCGTGGGGCACGCTCGACGGCGAGATCAAGCTCACCGAGCAGGGCGAGGTCATCTCGGACAAGTACCTGCTGCCGAGCCTCGCCCGCGAGAACCTCGAGCTCGCGCTCGCGGCGGTCGTCGAGTCGACGATCCTCCACAAGCGGCCGCGCTCCTCCGACGAGGACGTCATGCGCTGGTCGCAGGTCATGCGCGTGCTCTCCGACGAGGCGGCGCGCTGCTACGAGGCGCTCGTCGCCGACCCCGACCTGCCCGCCTACTACTTCGCCTCGACCCCGGTCGAGCTGCTCAGCGAGCTGCACTTCGGGTCGCGCCCGTCGCGCCGGCCCGACTCGGGCGCCGGGCTCGGCGGCCTGCGCGCGATCCCGTGGGTGTTCGGCTGGACGCAGTCCCGCCAGATCGTCCCGGGCTGGTACGGCGTCGGCAGCGGGATCCGGGCCGCGCGCGAGGCCGGGCTCGGCGACGAGCTGCGCGAGATCCTCGGCGAGTGGCACTTCCTGCGCAACTTCCTGTCGAACGTCGCGATGACGCTCGTCAAGACCGACCTCGACCTCGCCGGCCACTACGTCAGCCGCCTCGTCGCGCCCGAGCTGCGCCACGTCTTCGAGCGGATCCGGGCCGAGCACGAGCGGACCGTCGCCGAGGTGCTCTGGGTCACGGGGCGCAGCGAGCTGCTCGAGGCCCATCCCGTGCTGAGCCGGACGCTCGCCGTGCGCAACGCCTATCTCGCGCCGCTGCACTACATGCAGGTCGCGCTGCTCGAGCGCTGGCGCGAGGACCGCGCGTCCGAGCGTCAGTCCGACCCGGCCGTCGCCCGTGCGCTGCTGCTCACCGTGAACGGGATCGCGGCCGGCATGCGCAACACCGGCTGAGCCGCGGCCCTAGGCGGCGTCGCCCGCGGCGGGCGTGAGCTCGCGCTCGAACGCCTCGCGCTCGCCCGGCGTGATCGGCCGCGAGCGCCCGGTCTTCCGGTCGCGCGCGACGAGCACCGCGTGGGCCTCGGCCGCCAGCGGCCCGGCGGCGAGGTGGATGTCCTCGCGCGTGCGCACGCTCGACGTCCCGATCGCCTCGGCCCGGCAGGTCGCGACGACCTCGTCGTCGTCCTGCGTGATCTCGCGGCGGAAGTCGATCGAGACGTGGGCCACGACGAAGTCCCACACGGCGTCGTCGTCGTCGATCGTGCGCGCGAGCCACTCGTCGCGCACCTCCTCGAGGTACGTGAGGTAGACGGCGTTGTTGACGTGGCCGTAGTTGTCCACGTCGCGCCAGCGGACTTCGATGCGCTTCTCGTGCACGGCCGGGCGATGCTACCCGGCCGCGGAGATGCGACGGGGCCGCCGGCGTGCCCGGCGGCCCCGTCCCTGCTTGCGCGAGGTGCTCCCTCGGGGTCAGGAGGCGTCGGCCGTCGAGGACTCGCGCGAGAAGCGCGTCTCGTCCTCGGCCTCGGCCTGCTCGCGCTCGAAGCGCGGCTCGTCCGCGGGCGCCTCGGCCGACGGGGGCGGGCGCGGCTCCGGCTCGTTGAAGTACTCGGTCGCGAGGTAGGACCCGGCGACGCCGGCGCCGAGCGCCAGGAGCGCCCAGGTCGTGCCCTTGAGCTTCGGGAACATCGCCGCGTCGACCGACGGCTTGCCGGGGCCGCTCTCGGCGATCGCGACCATCGCCGCGATCAGGACGGCGTTGTACTCGTACCCGCCCTCGGTGACCCACGGGCCCTTCGGCGCGTGGACCTTGCGGATCGCCGTGGTCATCGTGCCGATGATCATCGAGGAGGCCAGCGGCGTGAGCGCGCCGGCGGTCAGCAGCGCGCCGCCGACGGCCTCGGACAGGCCGGCCGCGGTGGCGTGGCGCTTGCCCGGCCGCAGGCCGATGCCCGGACTCGAAGAAGCCCGCCGTGCCCTCGAGGCCGTGGCCGCCGAACCAGCCGAACAGCTTCTGCGTGCCGTGGCCGACGAACAGCGGGCCGACGACGCCCCGGACCGCGAGCTTGCCAAGATTCATGTGTCCTCCCGAACGCTCTTGCTTGCGGGTACAACCAGCGTTCTACGCAGGGGCCCGAATCGGTAAACACGGTTCGCCCGTGCGCGGACCGGGGAGGAGGCGGTCACGCGCATGAGCCCGTAACGACGACGACGACTGGGTCGGGACCCCGCCGGAGGGTCACTACTCGCGCGACCGGGCGAAGCCCGAGTTCTGGTGGCGTCAGAAGCCGATCGTGCCCGCGTTCGTCGGCATCGTCGTGGTCGTCGTCGTGATCCTGATCGTCGTGCTGCTCGGCTGACCCGACTCGCCGGCCGCGGGCCCGCCGCGCCCGCGCGACCGGCGGCGGCGCAGGATCGCCGCGACCGCGGCGCTCGGCCCGGGCGGCAGGCGCCCGTCGGTCGACAGCCACGAACCGGCGATGATGAGCAGCAGCCCGGCGATCGCGCCCGCGCCGGGGCGCTCGCCCAGGACGCTCACCCCGAGCGCGACGGCCACGACGGGCGCGACGTAGGTGATCACGAGCGCGCGCCCGGCGCCGATCTCGGCGATCAGGCCGCTGTAGATCACGAACGCCGCGGCCGTGCACACGAGGCCGAGCACGAGCAGCGCCGCGAGCGCCTCGGGCGACGGCGTGCTCGCGGGCGGCGCGGCGGCGGCGAACGGCGTCAGGAGGACGGCCGCGATCGCGAGGCTCGCGCCCATCGTCGCGCGCGGATCGGCGTCGGCGAGCGTGCGGCTGAGGACCATCGGGCCCGCGGCGTAGCCCGCCGCGGCGACGAGGATCGCGCCCGCGCCGAGCAGCTCGTCCGTGCGCCCCGCGATGTCGATCCCCACGAGTGCCACGACCCCCGCGAGGCCGATCAGCAGGCCGACGAGGCGGCGGCCGGAGACGCGTTCGCTGGCGTCGAACCGCAGCGCCAGCACCGCGACGATCAGCGGGGCGGCGGCGATGATGATCGCCGCGACGGAGGAGTCGACGTGCTGCTCGCCCGCGGCGATGAGCGGGAACGGCACCGCGATCTCGAAGACGGCGAAGGCCAGCAGCCAGCGTCCGCGGCCGCGCAGCGACCCGAGCGTGCCCGCGCGCTGGGCGAGGAAGAGCAGCACGGCGGCCCCCAGCACGACCCGCGACCAGGCGAGGAAGGCGGGCGGGACGCCGTCGTCGACCGCGACCTTGATGAACAGGTACGGGACGCCCCAGATGGTCGACATCGCGAAGAACCCGGCCCATGCCCGCGCGCTCATGGGCCGAGGATATTCACGCTGCCGCGGGGGCCACCTCGACCGAGGTCCGGCGGGCCATCACCTCGCACGTGTGGTCGTAGAACTTCAGCTGCTCGCGCCGCCCGAGCAGGCCGAACCCGATGCGCACGAGCAGGTTGCCGACGTGCGCGCGGCGCGAGACGGCGGCGATGCGGAACTCGACCTCGCCCGTGTCGAGCCACTTGCGCACCTCGTAGCGCATCTCGCCGCGCTCGAGGTGGCCCTGGAGCGTCCGGTAGGCCCAGCCGAAGACCCGCACCGGGCGGCCGTCCTCCTCGCGCGCCTCGTCGACGACGTCGAAGACGCGGACGCCGAGGCGGAAGTCGAGGCCGAGGAAGCGCCCGATCAGCATCATGTCGCGGCCCTGCAGGGGGGCGTCCTGCTGGAAGATCGCGTGCACGGCCGAGCCCTCGGCGAACGCGTAGTCGCGCATGAGGGCCGTGGCGCGCTCGAACGTGCCGCCCGGGACCGGGTCGCCCGGCGGCTCGCCCGGCAGGGCCTGGCGGCGGTCGTCGTGGTGCCAGTGCTCCTCGGCCATGAGCGCGGGCAGCCGCCCGGGGTCGAAGTTGTAGCCCCGGTCGTGGAGGTCCTCGACGGTGCGCGGCTCGCCCGGGAACCCGAGCAGCCGCTCAAGCTTCATCGGCGAGGTCCTCGATGCGGCAGGTGTCGATGTCGATCCCGCCGGTGAGGCGCCCGCCCGAGGCCCGCGCGACCCGCTCGATGAACGAGGTCCACATGTGCAGCTGGACCTCCTTGGCCATGCGCAGGTGGTGGTAGAGGAGGTTCGAGAGCCAGTCCCCGCTGCGGGCCCACGACTCGATCTCGAAGCGCACGCCGCCCTCCGGCGCGGGCAGGGCGCGGAACTCGATCTGGCCCGCCTCGAGATGGCCGGCGAGGGTCGCGAAGCGGAACGAGCGCGGCCCGACCCCGACGACACGCACGGGGCCGTCCCACGGCGCGGGCATCCGCACGACGTACTCGTCGCCGACGCGCATCGCCTCGTCCTGGCCCACGACCTTCTGGAAGACGGCGAACTGGGTCGGGGCCACCGCGTTGAGGTTCCGCGAGATCCGCGCGATCAGGTCCTCGGCGTCGAGGTCCGGCTCGCGGATCCGCCCGGCGTAGCGGCGGTGGAAGAGCGGGCCGACGCCGTCGGCGGGGGCCTGGATCTCGGCGCGCTCGACCTCGGGCTCCAGCGGCGGGGGCCGGTGGTCCGCGACGCTGCCGCTGGTCTCGCGCCGGTGCATCGGCGTCGTGCGCCACATGTAGGCCCAACTCGTCAGCGCGATGCCGACCGGCCAGCGGGTGGCGGTCGTGAGGCGGCGGACGAGAGGAGGGCGGCGCGGCACGGAGGCAGGGCCTACCCCGCGTCCCCGCGCCATCACGCACTGCCCGGGCGCGGACCTGGGTAGGTCGGCGCGCATGCTCTCGAAAGCCCTCCATGACGCGGGCCTGCGCGGATGGCTGCTGCACGGCGCCTCGCTCGGCTCGATCGGCCTGTGCATCGGCCTCTGGATCCGCGCGAAGACCGTCGACCAGGACGAGCGCGGCAACGCGGAGCGGCGCGCGCTGTTCGTCGGCCTCTGGCCCCCGATGTTCTGGCTGATCGGCGACGCCGTCCAGGAGCACGAGCGCCCCTGGCACCGCCGCCGGCGCGGCTAGAGCAGGGTGCGGAACAGCCGGAAGGTGATGACGCGCCGCGCGCCGCTGCGGCGGTAGTGCTGGCGCTGGTCGAGTTGCAGCGTCCACGTCCCCGCGTGCAGGCTGCTCGACGCCACCGGGATCCGCCGGGCGCGGACGGTCAGCGTGCCGCACGGGCCCGTCGGCTTGCCGAAGCGGTAGTTCTTGATCGTCCGGCCGTGCCAGCGGTAGTGGCCGTAGATCGCCGTGCCGGACGGGAAGCCCGAGAAGTGCCACGTCGTCTTCTGCCGCGGGCGGCCGCTGAGCGGCGCGTTCGTGACGAGCACGTCGCGGATGACCGCGACCGTCGCGCCGCCCGAGTTCGTGCCGTCGGACGCGGTGATCGCGACCTGTCGCGGCGCGATCGTCGTGACGGCCGGGGCCGAGACGGTGGTCGAGATGTTGCCCGCCGCGTCCGCCAGCGCGCTGCCGAACACCCCGCCGCTGATCGTCACCTGGGCGCCCGCGGTGAAGCCCGCGCCGGTGATCGCGATCTGCCGGCTGCTCACGAAGCACGTGCCCGACACGGTGATCGTCGCCGCCTGGGCGGCGGCGGGCGCGGCGAGCGCGATGGCAGCCGCTGCGAGAACGGCGGCGGAACGGACCTTCATGTGGTGACCCCTCTGGCGTGAACGGTGGCGGCAGGCCCGGCCGGGGCGCGGGCAGCCGCCACGATACCCACGCCCCGGCGACGTGAATCCGTCGCCCTCCGAACGTCATCCGCGCGCCGCCGGCCGCGGTTCCCATCCGTCCAAGACGCGCCGCGCGCCCGTCCGTAGGGTCCGGCCCATGAGCCATCAGACGATCTTCCCGACCCTCCGCTACACCGACGCGCCCGCGGCGATCGACTGGCTGGGACGCGCGTTCGGCTTCGCGCCCCGCATGGTCGTCGACGGCGAGGAGGGCATCATCGCCCACGCCGAGCTGACCCTCGGCGACGCGATGATCATGCTCGGCAGCGTCCGGCCGGCCGCGCCCGGCGAGTACGGCTCGTTCGCGCCCCCGCCGGGGAGCGGGGCCATGTACATCGTCGCCGAGGACGTCGCGGCCCTCCACGACCGCGCGACCGCCGCGGGCGCCGAGATCGCCCGGCCGCTGAACGAGACCGACTACGGCTCGCGCGAGTTCTCCGCCCTCGACCCCGAGGGCAACGTGTGGAGCTTCGGGACGTACCAGCCGTGGGCGAGCTGAGCTAGCGCCCGAGGGCCGCCAGCGGCGCGCCCCACGCCTCGAGCGTGGGGGAGGGCGGCAGGACCTTGTAGCCGATGTAGAGGTCGGCGCCGATGTCGCCCGTCGCCCACTTCGCGAAGCTCTCGGCGAAGCGCTCGGGCTCGTCGGCGCACGCGCCGCTGACGCCCTCGTCGCACCCGTACCCGACCGGGATCCCGGCGTCGAGCCGCGTGCGGACGTCCTGCGGGACGATCGCGAAGTCGACGACGTGCCCGATCTCGTGCAGGACGACCCGGTCGATGCCGCGGCGGCCGTAGCGCTGGGCCACCGTCGCGAAGTCGACCGTGACGATGTAGCGGTCGCCGTCGCTCTCGGTCAGGCCGATCGCCCGCGCCTCGCCGGTCGAGCCGATGCGCACGTCGACGAGGCCGTCGACGAGGTCGATGAGCCGGCGCGCCGCCGGCCGCGCGTCCGCGACGGCGGCGAGGAAGGCGTCGCGGTCGCCCGGCGCGGTGCCCGGGGCGAAGTGGAACGTCGCGGCGCGCGTGCGGGCGGGCAGGACCGGCACATGGTCGCGATGGGCCGTGGCGGCGTCGAGGCGCCAGCTCGTCGTCGGCACGGTCGGGGTCGCGCGCCGCGCGGCGATCTGGAGCACGCCGGCGACGCCCACCACGAGGAGCGCGAGCAGGGTCAGTCGTCGGGAATCCCGCATGCCGGTCCTGCATCGGCCGCCCGCGGCCGGGGCACGAGGGCCGTCGCGGCGCCTCGGCCGAACGTCCAGCCGGCGTCAGCCCGGCCGGCGCAGGACGGTGATCGCGTCGCCGAAGCCGCCGAGCGCGTCCTGGTCGTCGCCGAAGGAGCGCACGACGCGCTCGACGCGCAGGCCGCGCTCGGTCGCCAGCGCGGCGAACAGCTCGGCCGTCATCGGCGCGCGCCAGCCGCGGCGGCTCGGCAGCAGGCCGCGGTTGCGGCCGTCGGCGTGGTGGATCGCCGCGACGCCGCCGGGGCGCAGGACGCGCGCGATCTCGCCGAGGTAGCCGGCCTGGTCGGGCGGCGCGACGTGGACGAAGACGTCGAAGGACCAGACCGCGTCGACGCTCGCGTCCTGTACGCCGGCGATCGTCGAGCCGTCGGTGAGGACGTACTCGACGTTCTCGGCGCCTTCCTCGCGCAGGCGCTCGGCGACGAGGTCGAGCGGCCGCTGGGCGACGTCGACGAGCACGAGGCGCTCGTGCCGTGCCGCGAGCAGCACGCTCCAGCGCCCGCCGCCCGGGCCGATCTCGACGACGGTCCCGCCCGGCGGGATCGTGGGGAGCAGGACCTCGTCGACGAGCGCCTGCTTCCAGGTCTCCGACAGCGTCCACTCCTCGCCGAGCTGCGACCAGTCCCAGCGGTTCCAGCGCCGGCGGTTCTCGTCGGGGGAGTTGTCGGTCCACGCGCGGTGCGCGGGGCCGAGGACCCCGCGGGCGCCCTCGATGTCGAGCATCGTGTCCTCCATGCGGTCCCCGACGCGGCGGGCGGTGCGCCGGGCGGCGTCGGCGGCCAGGTGCCGCGGGCCGAAGCGGCGCCAGCGGTCGGCGAGGGCGGTGAGGGACGAGCGGTCCACGACCCGCGACGGTAGCGGCCCGCTGGGCGGGCGCGGCGGCCGCGCAGGCCGGGCTACGAGCCCGCGGCGCTCGTCGAGGCGGCGGTCGCGGCGTTCGCCGCGGAGGTGGTGCCGGCGCTGCTCGCCGCCGGGCTGGCGCCCGCGGAGGACGACGCGGTGGCCGCGGGCGTCGTGGCCTGGGTCGCCGGCGTGGCGGTCGTCGACGCGCTCGCGGCGGGCTTGGTGGCCTTCGCGTCCTTCGTGCTCGAGCCGACGACCTGGCCGCTCGTCGTCGTCTTCGGGGCGGTCTTCTTCGCGGCCGGCGTGGTGGCCGTCGCGACGGGGGCGGTGGCCGGGGCGGCCGTGGTGACGGTCGGGCCGGGCACGCGGACGACCTTGTTCACGCGCCGGACGACGACCTCGCGCTTGACGATCTCGCGCTTGACGATGACCTTCTGCGCCGGGACGGCGGCGCGGGCGGGCGCGGCGGAGGGCGGCTTCGTGCCCGAGAGCATCACGAGCGGGACGGCGACCGCGAGGACGGCGAACGTCAGGACGCGGGCCAGCTTCGCGCTGCGCAGCGTGCGCGGCTCGCGCTCGCGGACGGCGCGCACGATCGCCTTCTCGAGCGGGCTGTAGGCGAAGAGCAGGATCTCGAAGGCCAGCGACCAGAGGATGCCGCGGATGAACAGCCATTCGCTGCCCTGGGCGGTGACGTGGGCCGGCCACCAGAGCAGGAAGATGCCCGCTGAGACGCCACCGGCGAGGACTTTCGAGAAGACACCAGACATTCGATCTGTCTTCTCTCTCGGCGACTTGCGTGCAAGCTTGAACGCAAGATGCCCGGTGGGGGTGGCCGCACTGGACGGACGTTCGATCCTTGGTACCGTCGGCGACGGCCCTCGGGGCCATCGCATGCGTGACGCTCGCTGACAGCCGCCAGGACCGAACCGGCCCCACCGCCCGTTCGCGGCTGTCCCTCCGTCGCCCGCCCGCCCCGGAAGGAGCCCGCATGCCGTCGACCCTCCTCGACGCCCGCCGCATCACCCGCCACCACGGCACCCGTACCGTCCTCGACGCCGTCGACCTCCGCGTGGACGCCGGCAGCCGCATCGGCCTGATCGGCCCGAACGGGTCGGGCAAGTCGACCCTGCTGCGCATCCTCGCGGGCCTCGAGCGGCCCGACGGCGGGACCGTCCGCGCCCACGGCACGGTCGGCTACCTGCCGCAGCTCGCGACCGAGGGCGCGACTCCGGGCGGCGCGACCGTGCGCGCCACGATCCTCGAGCGCATCGGCGTCGCCGCCGCGGCCCGGCGCGTGGACGAGCTCGCGCTCGTCCTCGGGGCGGGCGACCTCGCCGCGCTCGAGCCGCACGCGGCCGCGCTCGACCGCTGGCTCGCGCTCGGCGGCGACGACGCGGAGGCGCGCCTCGGCGCCGCCGCGGCCGAGCTCGGCCTCGGCGCCGACCTGCTCGACCGCCCGCTCGCCTCGCTGTCGGGCGGCCAGGCCGCGCGGGCCGGCCTCGCGGCCCTGCGCACCGCGCGCTTCGACGTCGTGCTGCTCGACGAGCCGACGAACCACCTCGACGACGATGGGCTCGCACGGCTCGCCGCGCTCCTGCGCGAGCGCGCCGGCGGCGTCGTGATCGTCTCCCACGACCGGGCGCTGCTCGGCGAGGCCGCGCGCGAGCTGGTCGAGCTCGACCTCCACACCGGGCAGGCGACGCACTACGGGGGCGGCTGGGAGGCCTACCGCCGCGAGCGCGACGCCGCCCACCGGCGCGCGGTCGAGGAGCACGACCGCGCGCTGGCGCGCCGCGCCCAGCTCGTCGAGGCCGAGCGGGAGGTCCGCCGCCGCGCGGCGGCGAGCATCCGGCGCGTGAGCGACAACCCGCCCGACGGCGACAAGCACGTCAAGGAATGGGTCCGCTCGCGCGCCGAGGGGATGGGCACCCGCGCCCGGGTCATCGCCGGGCGGGCCGCCCGCGTCGAGGTCCCCGACAAGCCGTGGGAGCACGCGCCCCTGCACCTCGACCTCACGGCCGCCGAGCGCCGCTCGGGCTTCGTCGTCGCGCTCGAGGGCGCCGTGCTGCGCCGCGGGGCGTTCGCGCTCGGGCCGCTCGACCTCGAGCTCGCGCACGGCGACCGCGTGCTGCTGCGCGGCCCGAACGGGAGCGGCAAGTCGACGATCGTCGCCGCGCTCGCGGGAACGCTCGAGCCCGCCGCCGGCCGGCGGCGGGTGACCCCGGGCGCGGTGATCGCGCTGCTCGGCCAGGAGCGCGACGCGCTCGGCGCCGACGCCCGCCCGCTGGCCGCGGCCGTGCGGGCGTCGGCCGGCCTCGACGAGCGCGAGGCGCGCGCGGCCCTCGCCGCCTTCGGCCTCGACGCCGACGCCGCCGCGCGGCCGGCCGCGACCCTCTCCCCGGGCGAGCGGACGCGGGCCGAGCTCGCGGTGCTCGGCCACCGCCGGGCGACGTGCCTGCTGCTCGACGAGCCGACGAACCACCTCGACGTCGAGTCGCTCGAGGTCCTCGAGGCGGCGCTCGCCGACTGGCCCGGCGCGCTCGTCGTCGCCACCCACGACCGGCGCCTGCGCGACGCGCTCGGCCTCGAGCGGGAGATCGCGTTGTGACGCGTAGGCACTCGAACACCGAGCGCGGCCCCACCGTAACCGTCGGCCCGCCCACCGAGTTACCGGGCCCAGACGTCCATCCCCCGAACCGTCAGGAGCCACGATGCGTCTTGCCCTGCGCGCCGGTCTCGGCGCCCTCCTCGCCCTCGCCGCGGTCAGTCCCGCGGTCGCCTCGGCCCAGTCGCCGGCGCTCCGCGTCCACGCGATCTTCTCCGGCGGCCAGGCCAAGAACTTCCACGTGGGCCAGGCGCTCCAGGTCGACGTCCGCAACGCCGGCGGGCGCAAGGTGACCCAGGTCTGCATGACCCCGGCGCCGATCGCCCGGGCCGCCTGCAGCGCCGCCACGACGATCGCGCCGTCCGCGGCCGGGCCGACCACGGTCCAGGCGACGCTCGCCGACGGCACGAAGTTCTCGCAGACGTTCACGGTCCTCGCGCCGGCGACGAAGGTCGGCGGCTCACGCGCCGTCCCGGCCACGATCACCTGCCAGGACGTGACGCTGTTCGGCAACTACGACCGCCGCACGGGGCGCTCGCGCGATCCGTTCGAGGTCGCGAAGAAGGGCACCCGGGTCGGCCTCTACAACTTCATCGGCCCCGGCAAGATCTTCATGTGGGACTACGCGACGAACAAGGGCGGGTTCGCGACGCGGTCCTGCGCGCAGACAGGAAACCCCAGCTAACGCCGGGGTTTCGCGGTCCGTCGTTGTGCGCAATTGCGCACGCATGGTCAGGCCGCGGCGAACGCAGCGCGAACATGCGGCGTTCGCGCGGCCCGGATCGCGTCCTCAGCGGACACCTGGGACTGGTCCTCGAGCTCGTCGATCACGTGGCCGTACCTCTTCAACGTCAGCTCGGCGCCGTGCCCGAGCTGGCGGGCCACGTAGATCACGCTGCGGCCCTCGTGCAGCAGCAACGAGGCGAAGCTGTGGCGGCAGTCGTAGGGCCGGGCGTGGGGGAGGCCGGCCCGCTGGAGCGTGGGGGTCTGGTACTACCGGTTCGAGGGCACCGGCTCCAACCAGTCGGCGAGCGAGGGCACCTTCGAGGTCCCGGCGAGTCAGTTCTGAGCCGATGAACGCCACGGACGACATGGACGAGATGGCCGCCCGCCCCGGCGGGGTGGGCGTGGTGAGCGGGCCGGTGCTCTAACCGACTTGCGACCCGCTCGCGCCTGCGTCGCGGCTGCCGTCAATAGATCCAGAAGCAGCCGGCGTTCTCGGCAGCGTCCATGACCTGGTTGGCCTGGGCCCGATCGATCTTGGCGCCCTTGGCGGTGTCGATCGACGCCATTTCGTTGAGGTTGTTGATGGAATCCGCGGCACGCTGGCAGTAGGCGTTCGTGGCGGGGCCGTTCCCGGTTGCTGCGCCTTGCATGCGGGCCGGGGCCGCGGTCGTCGGCGTCGGGGTTCCTCCCCGTGGGGGAGTCGGGTTCACGGCCGACGCGACGCCAGTGACGCCGGTGGCGGACACGACGCCGATCGTGGCCAGAGCGGCGATGGTGGTGCGGACCTTGCTGGGTCTCATGTGGTTGATCGTCCTTCCTAATGCTGCACGGGTAGGGGCTACTCAACGTGAACTGCCGAGGTGTCGGGCGATAGGGGCCCTTGGGGTGAACGCGGCCATCCCCATGGGCTCGGACGATGGCGACCGCGGCCGGCCGATACGGGGCGCTCCGCCGCTGCGACCGGTGCGGCGGAACCCTCGAGCTCGACCCACTCAAGGCTGGCTGGGTTGCGACGACGAGGCCGAGACCAGCGTGGGTGTGCCCAGCGTGCTGCCGGGCGACCGGGATGCGTCCCGGTGACCGCCCCCAGCCTGGCTAGGCATTACATGGGGGCGGTCCTTTCGCTGTCGCGAACGCAGCGCGAACACCCCCGGGCCATGGACGCGTTCTCGATGAGCATCGCGCTCACGGAATGTCCGGTGAACACGGGGCCTCCGGGCTTCTAGTGACGCTCAGCGGAACCGCTCGGCTCTTCATGTGGGACTACGCGACGAACAAGGGCGGGTTCGCGACGCGGTCCTGCGCGCAGGTCGACTAGCGGGCGAACTGCCCTCATGCCTCCCGGCCGTCCTGCCGATGACGGCCGGGACATGGCCGTCCGCCTTCTTCGCGCCGCCGTGATCGCGCTCGCGATCGTCCTCGCCGGGTCGACCGCCGCCGCGCACGCCGCGGCGCCGCCGCAGTTCGTCACCGCCCAATGGCTCGTCCGCGTTCCGACCGGCGTGCCCGCAGGCTTCCTCGCGCTCGCCGCCGACCCCGACGGCGACGCCGTCACGCTCGCCTGGACCTTCGACGACGGGACGACCGCGACCGGCAAGCGCGTCGCCCACGCGTGGACGACCGCTGGGACGCACACCGCGACCGTCACCGCGACGGACGCGACCGGCCTGACCGCCGCGCGCACCCTGACCGTCGCCGTCGTCGACGCGGCCGCCGGGCCCGCACCCGGCGCCGTCGCGATCCGCCGCCCCGGGCCGTCGGCCGCCGCCGCGGCACGGGCCACGCTCACGACCGCGCCGCTGCGCCTGGCCGCGGACGGCACCGTCGCCGTCGCGCTCGATTGCGCGCCCGGTGCGCCGTGCGCGGGCCGCCTGGCGCTCGCCCACGGCGGGCGCCGCCTCGCACGCGCCGCGTACGCCATCGCCGCGGGCGGCGAGGCCGTCGTCCGGCTGCGACTGCCGGCCGCCGCGACCGCCCGCCTGCGCCGCCGCCCGGCCCGCCGTGTCGTGGTGACGCTCGCGCCGGCGGGCCAGGCGCCCGTCCGCACCGTGCGGACGCTCGCCACCGCCTGACCCGCGCGCTACGTCGGGTGCAGCCCGCCGTCGAGGAGGATCGACTGGCCGGTGAGGTACGCGTTGCGGACGATCGCGGCCACGAGGTCCGCGACCTCGTCCGCGGTCCCGAGCCGCCCGACCGGGATCGACGCCGCCAGCCGCGCCCGGGCGTCCGGGTCCGCGGGCAGCATGTCGCTGTCGATCAGGGCCGGGGCGACGACGTTCACCGTCACGCCCGACCCCGCGGCCTGCTGGGCCAGGCTGTGCGCGAGGCCGTGGAGGCCGGCCTTCGACGACGCGTAGTGCGCGCCGATGATCCCACCGGTGTACGCGGCCACCGACGACAGGAGCACGATGCGGCCGAACCCGCGCTCGACCATGCCCGGGAGCACGCGCCGCGCGAGGAGGAACGGCGCCCGGAGGTTCACGGCGTGCAGCCGGTCCCACTCGGCGAGGTCGATCTCCTCGACCCGGCGGCCCGGCGTGTTGACCCCGGCGTTGGCCACGAGCACCTCGACCGGGCCGAGCTCGGCCTCGACGGCGTCGACGAGCGTGTCGGGCGCCGCGGGGTCGGCGAGGTCGGCGCCGATGGCGAGCGCCCGGCGGCCGAGGGACCGGATCTCGCGGGCCACGGCCTCGGCGGCGTCGGCGCTCGTGGCGTAGCCGACCGCGACGTCGTGCCCGTCGCGGGCGAGGTGGAGCGCGATCGCGCGGCCGATGCCGCGCGAGCCGCCGGTCACGAGCGAGGTGGCCATTCCCGCACCCTAGGTGGGCGGGGCGCCGGGCCGCGCGCGGTTAGGCTCGGCGACCATGCGCCGACTCCTCGTCACCGCCGTCCTCACCACCGCGACCCTCGTCGCCGCGATCCCGGCCCACGCCGCCACGGTCCGCGTCCAGCGGTTCAGCGACTTCCGCGACGTGACCGTCTCCGGTGCGCCGCAGGTCAAGTACCGGCTCCGCCTCGCCTACACCGTCCCGTCGACGTGGCCGCTGCGCGGCACGGGCTCGGCGACGTCGCGGACGTTCGGGCCGATCGGCTCGTGCCGCTTCACCGTGAAGGTGAGCTCGCGGGCGGTCGTCGACGTCAGCGAGCCCGCCGCCGACCGCGTCGCGCGCCTCGCGCCCGCGACCGGCGCGCGTCTGGCCGACGTCGGAACCCGCACGAACCGCGCCTGGCGCGTCACGCGGACCGCGGGCTCGCAGACGGTCACCAGCCTGCTCGTCCGCCCCGCGCCGAGCGTGAAGACGCAGCCCGCCGGGGGCCGCGTGTGGCTCGAGGTCCGCTTCGTCGCGACCCCGGACCCGCGCACGGAGTGCCACGCCGGCGGCCCGCGCACGGTCGGTGCGCAGTCCGGCGACGCGCTGGCGACGGCCGTCGTCGGGGGCTTCTCGCTCTAGCGTCCCGCGAAGGCGCCCACGCGGTAGTGGAGATGAACGACGCCGTTTCCGAAGCGGCGCTCATCGAGCAGTTCGAGTTGCGCGCGGACGTTGTCCGGCAGGGCGCGTTTGCCGCCACCAACCACGATCGGGCAGAGGAAGAGATGGCACTCGTCAACCAGCCCGGCGCCGATCGCCTGGCCGGCGAGCTCGCCGCCGGCGACTGCGATGTCGGCCGTCGAGGACAGCTTCAGCTGCCGGACCGCGTCCGGCTCGAACTCGCGCTCGATCCGAGTCCTCGCGCTGGATGGCGCCTGAAGCGTCCGTGAGTAGACGATCTTCTCGGTCGCCCGCCAGATCTCGGCGTAGTCCGAGAACACTGCCGGCTCATCGGCCTCGGTGCTCGCGGTCTCCCAGAACACCATCGTCTCGTACATCCGGCGCCCGTAGAGGTAGGTGCCGATCGGCCGCTCGAGATCGTTGACGAACGCATGCACCTCCTCATCCGGCATCGCCCAGTCGGCCCTGCCCTCCTCGTCCTCGACGTACCCGTCAAGCGAGGCGATCGCCGCATAGATCAGCTTGGCCATCTCGACTCCGATCGGTCGTTCCCGTGCAGCCACCACGGCCGCGGAATGCTCAGACCGCGATCCGCGCCCAAACTCATCGATCCAGTTCCGCTCGCCCGCGCGCCCACGAGCCGCAGGACACGAGCGGTCGGTTCCCGGCCCGGTCAGCGCACGACGCACGCGTCGTGCGCCGCGGCGGCGACCGCGACCTCGTGCACGACCCGCCCGTCCGGGCCGAGCACCGTGAGCGTCCCGTGGTTCAGCGACGGGGTCAGCACCCGGCCCGCGGCCTGCTGGACGTTGTACGAGCCCAGCGGCGTCGCCGTGCGGCGCACCCGGGCGCCGTCGCGCACCCGGTGGACGGCGACGGCTCGGCTCCTCGCCGCTCGCCACGAACGCGCGTCCGGCGCCGAACGTGACGTGCTGCGGCGCGGCGTCGGCGCCGAGGAGGCGGATCGGGTGCGCCCCGCGGGCGGCGTAGACCGCGAGGCGGCGCTCGCGGCCGGCGGTCACCCACACCCGGCTGCCGCCGGGCGCGAAGCCGACGTCGTGGGCGAGGAACGGCGGCACGACGTGGCGCACCACCCGCGGGCGCTCCGGGTCGCGGGCGACGTCGACGACGACGATCCGCCGGGCCGACGAGCCGAGCGCCACCCAGAGCGTCCCACCGGCCGGATCGAGCGTGACGTGGCGGGCCAGCGCCCCCACGGCGACGCGGCGCACGACGCGACCCCGCACGAGATCGAGGACCGCGAGCTCGCCCGTCCCCGAGTCCGTCACGTACGCCAGCCGCCCGTCCGGGGCGATCGCGGTGTAGCGCGGCTGTCCGAATCCCCGCAGGACGCGGCGCCGCGCCACGCGGTCGCCGCGGCGCTCGAGGAGCGTCACCGCGCCGGCGCTCGTGTGGGCGACGACCACAGGTCCGCGCCCGCGCGCCTCGATGCTGCGCGGGCCGTCGAGCGTCGCGACCCGCCCGATCCGGCGCGCCGCGCCGAGGTCGACGACGGCGACGAAGCCCTCGGTGTCGGCCGTCGCCAGCGCGAGCGGGGCGCGGCCGGCCCGCGCGGCCGCCCGGAGCGCGCCGCCGGACACGGGCCGGGCGCCCGCGAGGAGCGGGACGGCGGCGACGGCGGCGGTGAGGAACTCGCGGCGGCGCACGCCCGTTCTACGGACCGCGGGACGCGAGCGGTCCCGGAGTGTCCGGCGCGGCGACGCCTCAGCGGCGGTCCGCGCCGAGGACGATGACGACGTCGACGCCGCCGAGCTGCCGGCGCAGTGCGCCGGTCAGCGGCAGGACGCGGCGGATGCGCTCGCGCGCGGCGAGGGCGACGGCGGCCGTCCGCTGCCCCCGCGCGTAGCGGACGCTGCTGCGGGCCAGCCGTCCGGACGGGTGGTTGGCCACGACGCCGACGCGGTAGCCCGCGCCGGTCAGGCGGGCGGCCTCGCGCCGCGCCAGGCCGGCGGTCCGCGCGGCGTTGAGGACCGCGACCGTCGTGCGCGACGGCGCCGGCACGGGGAACTTCGACGGCGGCGGGGCCGGAAGCGGCACGGGTGTCGCGGGGACGGGCGACGGGGCGGTGGGGACCGGGGTCGTCGAGGGCGGCGTCGGCACCGTCGCGGTCGGGGGCGGTGTCGTCGTGGCGGGCGGGGTCGTTGCGGGCGGTGGGATCGGGGTGGTGCTGGGCGGCGCACCCGGTACCGGCGTGGTCGCCCGCGGCACGGGCGTCGCCCGGGGACCGGCGTCGTCGCCGGCGGGACGGCGTGGGCGGGACCGGGGTCGTCGCGACCGGCGGGACGGTGCGCGCCGTGGTCGAGCCCGTGCCGGCGGCGTGATGGCGGGCGGGCGACGCGAGCGCCACCACGAGCACCACGACCGCCGCGGCGCCGGCCGTCGCGGCGACGAGCGCGCCCGCCCCGCGGGTCGAGGGGACGCGCAGCCACGCCCAGCGGCGGCGGCGGGCGTGGGCGGTGAGCAGTTGGGCCTCGAGGAGGTCGACGAAGTCGGTCATGGGGCGTTCCTCAGGTGGGCACGGAGCGCGGCGAGGCCGCGCGAGACGCGCTGGCGGGCGGCCAGCGGCGAGATGGCCTGCGCGGCGGCGATCTCCTCGTAGGAGCGCTCGTCGAGCACGCGGGCGCGGACGGCGTCGCGCTGGCCCGCGGGCAGCGCGCGCAGCGCGACGTCGACGTCGACGCGCTCGGCGTCGGCGATCGCCTCGACCCGCTCGAGCATCGCGTCGTCGAGCTCGATCCGGGCCATGCCCAGGCGCCGCCGGGCGCGGCGCTCGACCGAGCCGTGGCGGTGGAGCGTCGCGAGCTGGCGATGGGCGATGCCGTACAGCCATGCCGCCGGCGCTCCGCGGTCGGGGGCGAAGCGGTGGCAGCCGGCGAGCGCGGCGGCGAACGTCTCGGCCGTCAGGTCGGCGGCGGTCTCGGCGTCGCCGGTGCGGCGGTGGAAGAACGCGATGACGCCGTGCACGTGGCGGCGGTAGAACCGGGCGAAGGCCGCCGGGTCGTCCGCCGCCGCGCGCAGGAGCGCGACGTCCTCCGTGGTGTCGCCGTCGTGGCCCATCGTCCTCTCTTACGCGATGGACGCGGAAGTGTGACGGCGTGCGACGATGCCGCATCCCTCGCGACGTCGAGATCCGCGGCGAGATGATCCGCCTCGGTCAGCTGCTCAAGCTGGCCGGGCTGGCCGACTCAGGCGGCGAGGCGCGCGCGCTCGTCGCCGACGGCGCGGTGACGGTGAACGGCGCGGTCGAGACCCGGCGCGGGCGTCAGCTCCACCCGGGCGACGTCATCGCCGCCGGGGGGGAGGAGATCCGCGTCGCCTGAATGCGCGGCACGGTCCGCGGCTCGCCGCGGTGGTCGGGCGCGGCGTTCAGGGCCTCGAGCATCGCCCAGCGCCGGGCGACGAGCGAGGCGTCGTCGAGGCCGAGGGTCGTCGCGATCTCGTCCACCCGCACGCCGTGGCGGAGCATTCCGAGGATCGGCAGGTCCTCCGTGCCCAGGCGCGCGGCCTGCACGGCGCCGACGGTCGGCGACGGGTCGGGCAGGCGGCGCTCGCCCGCGGCGGCGGCCCGGACGGCCTCGCAGAGGTCGGCGGGGTCGGCGACCTTGCCGATGAGCCCGGACGCACCGGCGACGACCGCCGGGAGGACGAGGGCCTCGTCGGCGAACGCGGAGTAGATGACCACCGCCGGCGCCGGCGTCGTCCGGGTCTGGAGCCAGAGGCAGAGCGACAGGCCGTCCTCGTCGGGCAGGTGACGATCGACGACCACGACGTCCGCCGGCGGCCGCTCCGCCGCCGTCCAGAGCTCGTGGGCCTCGCCGGCGCTCGCGGCCGTGCCGACGCAGACGATCCCGTCCTCGTAGCCGAGCATCGCTTCGATGCCCTGGCGCACGGCAGGATGGTCGTCGACGACGAGGACGCGGATGGAGGCGGCGGTCATGCCGTGCAGGGTGAAGCCGGGCGCCCACACCGCCAATGGGGTCTCGACCCTAGATGGGTGACTCCGCGGTCCGGCGCCGGACCACCGCGGCGAATGCGAGCGGAATCCTCCGTCGAGAGATCACGGTTCGACGAACCCGCGGCGGATCGCGTAGCGCGTCAGCTCGACCCGGTCGCGCATCCCGAGCTTCTCGAGGATGTTCGCGCGGTGGGTCTCGACCGTCTTCTCGCTGATCGTCAGCACCTCGGCGATCTGCTTGTTCGTGTGGCTCTCGGCGATGAGCTTCACGATCTGCTGCTCGCGCGGCGTGAGCGGGTCCTCGGGCGGCGTCTCGCCCGCCGCGGCCCGCACGACGTAGTCGCGGACGAGCGCGCGCTCGGCCCCGGCGTAGAGGAACGGCTCGCCGCGCATCGCCGCCCGGCACGCCTCGACGAGGTCGCGGTCGGCCACCGACTTGAGCACGTAGCCCGAGGTCCCGGCCTTCAGCGCCTCGAACAGGTAGCCCTCGTCGTCGTGCATCGAGAGGATCAGCATCTTGAGGTCGGGCCGGCGGGCGGTGAGCTCGCGGGCGGCCTGCAGGCCGGTCATCGTCGGCATCGCGATGTCGAGGATCGCGAGGTCGATGTCGTCCTTCAGGGCGCGGGCGACGGCCTCGTTGCCGTTGGCGACCTCCGCGACGACCTCGAGGTCGGGCTCCGCGTCGAGGATGAAGCGCAGGCCCTGGCGGACGATCGTGTGGTCGTCCGCGAGCAGGATGCGGGTCTTCAGCGGTACCACAGGCCGTCCGGGCTCAGGGGGACGTGGAGGACGACGTCGGTGCCGCCGCCGTCGCGGCGCGTGACGCTGAGGTCGGCGTGGATCAGCGCGGCGCGCTCGTGCATGCCGCGGATGCCGCCGCTGGCGACCGCCGCGTCGTCCAGCCCGCGGCCGTCGTCGGAGACGCGCAGCGTCAGCCGGTCGGGCGCGCGCTCGAGGACGAGCTCGCTGCGGTCGGCGCCGGCGTGGCGGACGACGTTCGTCAGCGCCTCCTGCGCCACGCGGTAGATCACGAGCTCCTCCTCACGGGTCAGCGGGGGCAGTTGGCTGTCGAGCCGGGCGTCGATCTCGAGGCCGGCCTGGACGCTCAGGCGCGCGCTGAACTGCGACAGCGCGCTCGTCAGGCCGAGCTCGTCGAGCGCCTGCGGGCGCAGCCGCTGGGCGATCCGGCGCAGGTCGTCGAGGTTCGCCCGCACGGTCTCGGTCGCCGCGCCGACCGCGGTCTCGAGCTCCGGGCCGGCCTGCTTGCGCACGCGCGCGAGCTGCAGCAGCGCGGCCGTGAGGTTCTGGCCGACCTCGTCGTGGAGCTCCTGCGCCACGCGCAGGCGCTCGGCCTCCTGGGCGCCGATCACGCGGCGCATGCTCTCCTCCCGCTCGGCCTCCAGGCGGTCGAGCATCGCATTGAACGTCTCGGCGAGCTCCGTCGCCTCGGACGGGCCGCCCCCGACGGAGACGCGCGCCCCCGGGCGCATGAGGTCGACCTGGCGCATCACGCGCACGAGCTCCTCGAGCGGCGCGACGAGCCGCTGGGTGACGACGAGGTTCGCGAGCACCATCACGGCGAGCGCGGCGGCGAAGATCCCGAGCTCGCGCAGGGCGACGGGCTCGGTGAGCGAGCCGGGGGAGAGGATCAGGACGGCCGTCGCCGACGCCGCGGCGAGCACCACGGCGTTGGCGGCGAAGATCCGCCAGAAGAGACGGCGGTAGCGGGGACGGAGGCGCCGGCGGGTGAAGGCGCTCACGTGCCCCGCGCGGGCCCGGACTGCATCGCCGCCTCGATGCGTCCGAGCGCCGCGATGCGCTGCTCGATCGGCGGATGCGTCGAGAGCAGCGTCCGCATCGAGCCCTTCACCGAGGCGGGCACGATGAAGAAGGCGTTCATCTCGGCGGCGGCGCGCAGGTCGCGATCGGGCACGCCGCGCATGGCGCCGGAGATCCGCATGAGCGCCGACGACAGCGCGCTCGGACGCCCCGTGAGCATGGCGGCGCCGCGGTCGGCGACGAACTCCCGGTGGCGCGACAGCGCGAGCATCAACACGAAGGAGAGCAGATACACGGCCACGGAGACCAGCATGACGACGATGAAGGCCGGCTGACCACCATCGCGGTCGCGCCCGCCGCCGAGGAACGGCGCGAACTGGAGCACCATCGCGGCGATGCTGGCGAAGAAGCTCGCGACGGTCATGACGAGGACGTCGCGGTGCTGGACGTGGGCCAGCTCGTGCGCGATGACCCCCTCGAGCTCGTGGGGCTCGAGCAGCTGCAGGAGGCCGGTCGTGGCGCAGACGGTCGAGGCCTTGCGCGAGCGGCCGGTGGCGAACGCGTTGGGGACGTGCGTGTCGGCGATCGCGATCTTCGGCTTGGCGAGGTCGGCCTGGACGCAGAGGCGCTCGACGAGGGCGTGCAGCCCCGGGGCCTCGGACGGCGAGACCTCGTGCGCGCCCATGGCCCGGAGCGCCAACTTGTCGGAGAACAGCAGCTGCGCGAGCGCCAGGCCGGCGACGACGAACAGCATCGCGATCGCGCCGATCCCGGCCCACAGCAGCACGCCCACCAGGGCCAGGTAGAGCAGCCCGAGCATGACCATCGTGGCGAGCATCCGGGCCTGCAGGCCGAGATCGCGGCCGTACGACGTCCGCGACGCGGTCCTCGAGGGGCTGGTGGGGGCCATGCCCCAAGGGTGCTGACCGGGGGACTTTCGGACCATCCGGTCCCCGCTGTATCCCCGCTCCGTACGCGAGATGACGGGGGATGTGCGCGTTCTACCCATACGCGGATGCCCGATCGGGCCATACGCTGACGAATTGCTGTTCACCTCGAGGTCACGGATGCCGATACCACCCCCTGTGAAGTCGCTTATGCGGAAGGAACTGCTCCTCGGCGGCTCGGCCGGCGCCGCGCTCTGCGCCGTGATCGTCGGGCTCGCGCTCAGCGTCGGCCCGATGCTCGGCATCGACTGGAACGGTGACTCGGGCGCCCAGGGCACCCAGCAGGCCGTCGCGCTGCCCGCGATCCCGGCCTCGCGCACGCCGGACGCCGACGTCCTGCGCGCTCGCACCCGCGCCCCGCGCGTCGTCGACCAGACGGATCAGCCGACGACCCGCGACCGCCGCCCGGCCGCGGACGACACGACGCCCGCCGCGTCGCGTCCCGCCCCGACGGCGACCACGCACGTCACGCAGCCGACCACGTCGCCGCGCCGCGTGACGACGACCACGACCGACGACACGCCGACCGTCGCCGCGCCCGTCGCGCCGAGCGCCCCGAGCGTCGCCGCCTCCGTCGCCGCCGCGGCGATCCCGGCCACGCCGCTCACGCCCGCGAAGTCGGCCAAGATCGTCCGCCTCAGCGTCGCCTCCGTCGCCGTCGAGAGCGACGACCGCGGCAAGCCCGAACTGCGCCTCGGCCTCGCGCTCAACAGCAGCGCGTCGACCACCACCGTGCCCGAGCAGGTGACGGTCCGCCTGCAGCCCAAGGTCTCCGACGCCGAGAAGGCCGCCGCGAGCGCCGGCGCCCTCGCGCTCCGCGCGCACGTCGACGTCGTCCAGACCGACGACGACCACGGCCACGGCCCCTCGGACAACTCCGGCACCGGCTCCGGCCAGGTCGCGGGCCTGCAGATGCGCGTCCGCATGACCATCGAGGCCGCCCCGGCGGCCACGACGCCGGCCCAGGCCCCGACGGTCGCCGACGCCGGCGACGGCGACGGGCAGAGCAACGTCATCGCACTGAGCGTCCCGCTCAAGGCCTTCTCGGGCGACACCGCCACGGCGCCCGCGCCGACCGACGGCGCCCCGGGGTCCTCGGACGACCTCACCACCGCGCCGTCCGACCCGACCGAGCTGCGCCTGGACCTCGCGCCCGCGACCGAGAACGACGCCAACTCCGAGACCGACACCGCCAACGTCCCCGCGCCCGAGCCGGCCGCCGGCACGCACGGCGGCACGCCCGACGTCCCGGTGACCGTCGTCATCGACCCGACGCCGGCCGCGACGCCCGCCCCGGCTCCCGCCGATCCCGCTCCCGCGCCCGCCGATCCGGCCCCGGCCGATCCCGCGCCCGCCGACCCGACGCCCGCCCCGGCGGACCCGGCGCCGGCCGACCCGACCACGCCGGGCCACTCCGACGATCACCCGTCGGGCGACGACACGACGACGGCGACGACCACCGCCCCGCCGGCGACCACGACGCCCGACGCCACGTCGACGCCGGGCGCCCCGGCGCCGTCGGACTCGTACGGCTCCTGATCAGGCGCTGACGGTCACCGCGTGACCGTCAGCCGCTGATCGATCACCGTCGGCGGCCCCGCGTCCGCGGTCGCCGTCAGCTGCACCCGCGCGAGCAGTCCCCGGCGCCCGCGCAGCGCCCGCCGCAGCCGGCGGGCGTCGGCGTTCGAGAGCGCGAGCCGCACGATGCCCGACTCGCCCGCCGGGATCGTCCGCTTCACCGTGCCGAGCTTCACCGTCACGCTCCGGCGGCCCTTCGGCGGCCGGGAGCGCGGCGTGAGCGTCGCCGACGCCGTGAGCGTGCAGCTCGTGTCGCATCCGACGCGGACCGGGAGGTTGCGGGCGGTCACGACGCCGCTCGAGCGCAGCGGGCGGACCGTCAGCTGCGGGCCGACCGGCTGCGGGAGCGTCGGGAGCTTCGGCGGCGGCGGGTTGCCGAGCGCCGGCAGCACGCCGCACGGCGCGACGGCCGGAGCGGCGAGCGTGAACTGCTGGACGCGGTTGTTGTCGCTGTCGGTCACCGTCAGCGTGCCGTGGCAGTCGACGCTGACGCCGGTCGGGTGGACGAACTGGCCCGCGCCGATGCCGCGCTCGCCCATCGTGAGCAGGCGCTCGCCGTTGGGCCCGAACTCCTGGACGCGGTTGTTGCCGCGGTCGGCGACCCAGAGGTTGCCGCCCGCGTCGAGCGCGATCTGGGCGGGCGCGTCGAGCTTGCCGAGGGTGCGGCCCTTGCCGCCGAAGTCGTCGAGCAGCTCGCCGGCCGGGCTGTAGACCTGGATCTTCGCCTCGGTGTTCGTCGTGTAGATGCGCGCGCCGTCCGGGGTCACCGCGACGCCGCGCACCGCGCCCGTCGAGGTGATCGGGGGCAGCGGGGCGCCCGCGAGCGTGAAGCGGGCGAGCCGGCGGTTGCCCGTGTCGGCGACGGTGATCGCGCCGGTCGGGTCGATGGCGATCGCCGACGGGGAGAGCAGCTTGCCCGGTCCGCTGCCCGGCGCGCCGATCGTGCGCGCGAGCGTGCCGGTGGTGCGGTTGAACACGAGGATCCGCGCGCGGCGCTGGTCGAGGACGTAGGCGTTGCCGCCGCCGTCGAAGGCGACCGCGACGGGGTCGGGCAGCAGCGTCGGCCCGGGCGCGGGGGCGCCCCACTGGGCCAGGACCGCGCCGTCCGGGCCGAGCAGCTCGATGCGGCCGTTGACGGAGTCGGTGACCGCCCGGATGCCGCTCGCGTCCGTCGCGACGCCCATCGGCGCGTCGAACTCGCCGACCGCGCGGCCCGAGGCCCCGAAGGACGCCTGCAGGGCGCCGCCGCGGTCGAAGACGTCGATCCGGTCGTTGCCGGTGTTGGCGACGTAGATCTGGCCCTGCGGCCCGACCGCGAGCCCGCGCGGGTAGGCCAGGCGGCCCGGCGTGGTCCCGTACGCGCCCCAGCGGCCCTTGTACGGGTAGCGCGGCGGCGCGCTGAAGCGCACGACCCGGTGGTTGAGGTCGTCGGCGACGAACAGCCGGCCCGCGGCGTCGGAGGCGACGTCGTAGGGATGGGCGAGCTGCCCGGGGTTCGAGCCCTTGCCCGCCCCGACGGTCGCGAGCATCCGGCCGCCCGTGTCGAAGACGACGAGGCGGTGGTTGCGGTCGTCCGCGACCGTGATCCGCGTGCCGCGGATCGTCAGGCCCTGCGGGACGTCGAGGATGCCGGGCGGCACGAGGACGCGCGGGTTGCTCCCGTCGAGGTCGAAGCGCAGGATCCGGTCGTTGCCGGTGTCGGCGACGTAGAGGAACGAGCCGCCGACGACGAGGCCGCCGCCGGCGCCCGCGGCGTTGCCGCCGCCCGCGCCGAGGCGCAGGCCGCCCGCGTCGCTGCCGCCGTGGCCGAAGGAGGCGATGAGCGCGCCGTCCGGCCCGAAGCGGTCGATCCGGTTCGTGCCGTCGGCGACGAACAGCGACCCATCGCCCGCGACCGCGATCGCGCCGACCGACGTGAGCTGCCCGCGCCCGGTGCCCGAGATCCCGACCTCGCGCACGAACTGGCCCGCGGGATTGAAGACCTGGACGACGTGCGAGCCCTGGTCGGCGACGTAGACCATGCCGTCGGGGCCGACGGCGACGGCCTGCGGGAAGCGCAGGACGCCCTCGCCGCGGTGCCCGACCTGGCTCGCGGCGGTGTAGGCGCAGACGGGCGCGCCGCCCGGGACAGTCGGCCCGGGCGGGCGCCGCGCCGGCGAGGCCGCCGAGCCCGACCGCGCCGGCGGCGAGCAGGCTCGCGGCGGCGCGCCGGACGGCGCGCGGCGGACGGGCGGGGCGGGGGAGGGTCACGGGGAGGATCGTCATCACCTCGGGTTGAGACACGCGGGACGGGCCAGGGTCGCGCCCCGGCCCGCCTTCCCCGTTCGCGGGACCGCCCGCCGGTCCTGCCGTCGCGTCTAGTCCAGGTGCGGCCCGAGGAGCGACAGCTCGGGCGTCCCGAGGCGGTCGCGGGCCGTCTTGGCCTGGTGCCAGTGGGGGTAGAGCAGCGGCGGCGCGCTGACCTCGTCCAGGCGCGCGCGCTCCTCGGCGGAGAGCTCGAGGTCGGCGGCCGCGAGGTTGTCGGCGAGCTGCTCGTCGGTGCGCGCGCCGACGACGACGGTCGACACGCCGGGACGCCCGAGCAGCCAGGCGATCGCGACCTGCGCGGCCGACACGCCGCGGCCCTCGGCCACCTCGACGAGGACGTCGACGACGTCGTAGAGCGCGTCGGGGTCGCGGACGGGCGGCTCGTTCCAGTCGGTCAGGCCGCGGGCGCCCTCGGGCCACTCCTGGTCGCGGCGGTACTTGCCCGAGAGCAGGCCGCCGGCGAGCGGGCTCCAGACCATGATCCCGACGCCCTGGTCCAGCCCGGCGGGCACGAGCTCGTACTCGGCCTCGCGTGCCTGCAGCGTGTAGTGGATCTGCTGGCTGACGAAGCGCTCGAAGCCGTGACGCTCGGACACGCCGAGCGCCTTCATGAGCTGCCAGCCGCAGTAGTTCGAGCAGCCGACGTAGCGCACCTTGCCCGCCCGCACGAGGTCGTCGAGCGCGCTCAGGGTCTCCTCGAGCGGGGTCACGCCGTCCCACTCGTGGACCTGGTAGAGGTCGATGTGGTCCGCGTGCAGGCGCCGCAGGCTCGCCTCGCACGCGGCGATCAGGTGGTGGCGCGACAGCCCGGCGTCGTTGGCGCGCTCGCCCATCGGCATCCGCGCCTTCGTCGCGATCAGGGTCCGGTCGCGGCGACCGTTGCGGTCGAGGACCTCGCCGATGATCTCCTCGGACAGGCCATCGGAGTACACGTCGGCGGTGTCGATGAGATCGATGCCCGCGTCGAGGGCCATGTCGATCTGGCGCGCGGCGCCCGTGATGTCGGTGTCGCCGACGTTGGCGAAGTTGCCGCGCCCGCCGAAGGTCATGGTGCCGAGCGCGAGCGCGGAGACGCGCAGGCCGGAGCGGCCGAGGTTGCGATGTTCCATGCGCGGCAGTCAACCGCACCGCAGGCGCGGCGGCGCGCCCACGCCGTCAGCGGTGCACCGCGGCGAGCAGCGCGGCGTAGGAGCGCACGAGCAGCGCGCGCTCCTGCGCGAGCCGCGGATCGGCCGGATCGCAGCCGGCGGCGACCCACGCGTCGGAGACGTCCATCGCCTCGGCGCGCAGCTCGGCGGCGGCGACCACGGCCGCCGGGTCGGCGCCGTAGGTGTAGGCGTAGAGGTCGCGCAGGGCGGCGACGAGCTCGGCCCGCGACGCCGGCCCGTGCTGGTGCTCGCGGTGCGCGCGCCACCACTCGACCTCGAGGACGGCGGCGCGGGCCGGATCCCACGCCGCCTCCGGCGCGCTCGCCTGCACCAGGCGGTAGAAGCGCGTCATCAGCGCGCGGGCGGCGACCGGGTCGTTGACCGGGTGCGGCGCCCACTTCATGTTCGCCCGCAGCACGAGGTATGCGCCCGCGAGCGTTCGCGGCCACGGCATGCGGAAGGCGGCCCGGACGAGCGCGACGAACGCGACGAGGCAGGCGAGCCACCGGCGGCGGTAGTACGTCTCCCACGCCCGCGTCTCGAGGCGGCCGACGGCGCGCGGGTCGAAGGACCGCATCGGGCTCGGGCGGGGCCGGCCGCGGGCACGCAGACGCATGGTGGGGCGACTCTACGGTCGTCCGGCGGGCGAACGCGCGAGGATCCCGGCATGGACGAGGTCATCCACGACATCGCGGTCATCCCCGGCGACGGCATCGGCAACGAGGTCGTCCCCGCCGCGCAGCGCGTGCTCGAGCGCGCGGGCGAGCGGCACGGGTTCGGCTTCCGCTGGCAGTCCTACGACTGGGGCTGCGAGCGCTACCTCGAGACCGGCGCGATGATGCCCGCGGACGGGCTCGACACGCTGCGCGGCCACGAGGCGATCTTCCTCGGGGCGGTCGGCGCGCCCGGCGTCCCCGACCACGTGTCGCTCTGGGGCCTGCTCATCCCGATCCGCCGGGCGTTCGAGCAGTACGTCAACCTCCGCCCGATCCGGCTGTTCGACCGCGTCCGCAGCCCGCTCGCCGGCCCGCCGCGGATCGACCTCGTCGTCGTGCGCGAGAACGTCGAGGGCGAGTACTCGGAGGTCGGCGGGCGGCTCTACGCCGGGCAGGAGGGCGAGCTCGCCGCGCAGCTGGCGGTGTTCACCCGCCGCGGGACCGAGCGCGTCGTCCGCTACGCCTTCGGCCTCGCCGAGGAGCGCGCGGGCCGGCTCGTCTCGGCGACGAAGTCCAACGGGATCATCCACACGATGCCGTTCTGGGACGAGGTCGTCGAGGCCGTCGCCGCCGACCACCCCGCGGTCGAGGTCGAGCGCGTGCTCATCGACGCCCTGTGCGCGCGGGTGGTCGCCCGCCCGGACTCGCTCGACGTGATCGTCGGCTCGAACCTCTTCGGCGACATCCTCAGCGACCTGACGGCGGCGGTCGCGGGCAGCATCGGCATCGCGCCGGCGGCGAACCTCAACCCCGAGCGCGACCACCCGTCGATGTTCGAGCCCGTCCACGGCTCGGCCCCCGACATCGTCGGGCAGGGGGTCGCGAACCCCGTCGGCCAGGTGTGGACCGGGGCGCTGATGCTCGACCACCTCGGCCACGCCGACGCGGCCGCGGCGCTCGCCCGCGCCATCGAGGCCGTGCTCGACGATCCGGCCAACCACACGCCCGACCTCGGCGGCGACGCGACCACCGAACAGGTCACCGCCGCACTCGAGACCGCGATCGGGGAGGCTTGAGGAGCCATGCGCCTGCTCGTCCGGTTCGCCTGCAACGCTGTCGCCCTGTACGTCGCCGCCTGGGCGCTCTCCGGCGTCACCTACGGCGACGAATGGTGGTCGCTGCTCATCGCGGCGGCCGTGTTCACCGTGGTGAACATGTGGTTGAAGCCGATCGTCACGCTCCTGTCGCTGCCGTTCATCATCCTGACGCTCGGGCTGTTCCTGTTCGTCGTGAACATCCTGATGCTCTACGTCACCGACTGGCTGACCGACTTCCACCTCAGCTCGTTCGGGACGGCCGCGCTCGCGGCGATCATCGTCACCGTCGTGAACTGGGTGCTGGCCGCCGTCGTGCCCGGCGACCGCTGACCCGCCGCGCGCCGCGCGGCGCGACTTCCGGCGCCGACGGTGGTTGCACCTGAATGATGAGGAGACTCGCGCCGGCCGTTCTCACCGCCGTGCTCGCGACCGTGCTCGCCGGGCCGGCCGGGGCGGGCGGGCCGGATACTGCCGCGGCCGCCCGCTCGCGCGCGCCCGTCCTGACCACGCTGCGCTGCGTCCCCGCGCGCCGGGCCGAGTGCCGCGCGCGCCCGCAGGTGCAGATCGGCAAGCAGGTCCAGCTCCGCGGCCGCCGCCTCAAGTCGGGGATGCGCGTGAGCTTCCGCTGGTCGCGCGGCGCGCTGGCGACGAAGCTGCGCCGCACCGCCGCGGGCTTCGTCGTGCGCGTGCCGGCCGGGACGAAGCCGGGGACGATCTCGGTGCGCGTGACCGACCGCGCCGGGCGGCGCTCGCGGGTGATCCGCCTCGTCGTGCTCCCGGTCCCCGTCGTCCGCGTCCCGAGCACGGCCGGCGACCTCCCGGCCGCGTTCCGCGGCGACGGCATGTGGATCTGGGAGCTGCCCAAGAGCAGCGGCGGCAACGTGACCGCGATCGGCCTGAAGGCCCGCTCGGCCGGCATCGAGACGGTCTTCGTGAAGAGCTCGGACGGCGTGACGCCGTGGGCCCAGTTCAGCCCGGCGCTCGTCGCGGCGCTGCACGCGCAGGGCCTGCGCGTGTGCGCGTGGCAGTTCGTCTACGGCGACGACCCGGCGGGGGAGGCGGCCCAGGGCGCGCAGGCGGTGGCGCTCGGCGCGGACTGCCTCGTCATCGACGCCGAGACGCGCTACGAGGGCAAGTACCCCCAGGCGCAGCAGTACGTCGCCGCGCTGCGGGCCGCGATCGGGCCGAGCTACCCCGTCGGCTTCACGTCGTTCCCGTACATCGACTTCCACCCGCGGCTGCCGTACTCGGTGTTCCTCGCCCCGGGCGCCGCGCAGGCCAACCTCCCGCAGGTCTACTGGAAGGCGATCGGCGGCTCGGTCGACGCCGTGAGCGCGAAGACGTGGGCCCACAACCGCGTCTACGGGACCCCGGTCGCGCCGCTCGGCCAGAGCTACAACGACCCGGCGCCGGCCGACCTCCAGCGCTTCCGCCAGGTGTGGGCGTCCTACGGCGTGGGCGGTCTGTCGTGGTGGAGCTGGCAGGCCTCGAGCGAGGCCGCGTGGTCGACGCTCGCCGCCCCGGCGCCCGCGCCGACCGCCCTGCCGGACCCCGGCTGGCCGATCCTCGACACCGGCACGAAGGGCGACGAGGTCATCTGGCTGCAGCAGCACCTCGCCTCGTACGCGCCGACGCTGCCGATCAACGGCACCTTCGGCTCCGCCACGGCCCAGACGCTCGCGGCCTTCCAGACCGCGCGCGGGCTGCCGCCGACCGGGGAGACCGACGCCGCCACCTGGCAGGCGGTCCTCGCGCTGCCGGTCACACAGGTCGACTGGACCGCGCGGGCGGCGGCGGGCTGAGGCCGCCGCCGGCCGCCGCCCGCCGGTCTCGGCCTCACGCCGCGGTCGGCTCGGGCAGGCCGCCCGCCGTCGCGGCGGAGCGCTCGATGTCGCGCTCGCGCACGAGCAGCAGGGCGAGCACCGCTCCGGCCAGCGCGACGAGCCCGCCGAGCAGCAGCACGTCGTTCAGGCCGGTCAGGAAGCCCTGGTGGGCGGCGTCGGCGAGCCGTGTCGCGCGCTCCCGGGGGCGTGTTCGCCAGGGCGCGGTCGAGCGTGCCCGACGAGGCGGCCTCGACGAGCGCGCGCGAGTGGCCGTCCGCTCCCGGGACGCCGGCGGTCAGCGTCGCCACCTTGTCGGCCCCGCGGCCGACGAAGATCGCGCCCCACACCGCGACGCCGAGGGCCACGCCGACCTGACGGAACGTGTCGTTGATCCCCGCCGCCATGCCGCTCTCGCGGACCGGCACGACGCTCACCGCGACGTCCGCGATCACCGGGTTGATGAGCCCGACGGCGAGCCCGGCGACGATGAAGCCCGGCAGCAGCGTCGTCCACTCCGAGCCGGCGTCGATGCCGTGCATGAGCAGCAGCCCGACGCCGACCCCGACGAGCGCGGTGGCGAGCATCACGCGGGCCGGGACGCGCGAGAGCAGCGCGCCCGCGACCGGGGCGGCGACGAAGCTCGCGACCGTGATCGGCAGGTAGCGCAGGCCGGCCTGGAACGGCGTCAGGCCGAGCTCGTTCTGCAGGTACAGCGTCATGTAGAGGAACAGGGCGAAGATCGATCCGGACACGGCGAACGCGGCGAGCTGGACGCCCGCGAAGGCCGGGCGCCGGAACAGCCCGAGCGGCAGCATCGGCTCGCGCACGACCCGCTCGACCACGACGAACGCCACGAGCATCGCCGCCGCGCCGCCGAGCAGCGCGAGGATCAGCGGGCTGCCCCAGCCCTCGTCGTTGCCGCGCACGAGGGCGAGCACGAGCAGCCCGAGCGCCGTGCTGAACGTCGCGACGCCCGCGCGGTCGATCCGGGTCGCGTGCGGGTCGCGGCTCTCGGCCACGACGAGCGCCGTGAGGGCCAGGGTGGCGAGGCCGATCGGGAGGTTGAGGAAGAAGATCGAGCGCCAGCCGAGCCCGTCGGTCAGCGCGCCGCCGACGAGCGGCCCGACCGCGACGCCCACGCCGATCGTCGCGCCGTAGACGCCCATCGCGGTCCCGCGCTCGCGGCCGGGGGCGAACTCCTGGGCGATGAGCGCGAGCGACACGGCGAACATCGCCGCCCCGCCGACGCCCTGGACCGCCCGCGCGAGGTTGAGGAACAGCGCGTCGGGGGCGATCGCGCACAAGAGCGACGCCGTCGTGAAGATCGCGAGGCCGGCGCCGAACACGCGCCGCCGGCCGATCCGGTCGGCCACCGATCCGGCCGTCAGCACGAGCGCCGCCAGGGTCAGGGCGTAGGCGTCGACGACCCATTGCAGGTCGGTGAAGCTCGCGCCGATGTCGTCGCGGATCGACGGCAGGGCCACGTTGACGACCGTGATGTCGAGCAGCAGCATGAAGGTCGCCGCCGACACCGCGGCCAGGGTCCACCACTTGCGGGTCATGAGATCGGTCACCTCGGTCACATCGCGGGTCAGTGCTCCGTCACCCGGTTGACGGAAGACGACGAGGGGATGTGACCGTGGACGACGACAAGGCCCTGCTGGCGGACCGCTTCGAATCGAACCGCGCGCACCTGCGTGGCGTGGCCTACCGGATGCTCGGCTCGGTGAGCGAGGCCGACGACGCCGTGCAGGAGGCGTGGCTGCGCCTCAACCGCACCGACACGGCCGCGGTCGAGAATCTCCGCGGCTGGCTGACGACGGTGGTCGCGCGGGTCTGCCTCGACATCCTGCGCACGCGCCGGTCGCGGCGCGAGGAGCCGTTCGAGGGCCACGTCCCCGAGCCCGTGATCACGGCGTGGGGCGCGGCCGACCCCGAGCACGAGGCCGTGCTCGCGGACTCGGTCGGCCTCGCGATGCTCGTCGTCCTCGAGCGCCTCGCTCCGGCCGAGCGCCTCGCCTTCGTCCTGCACGACATGTTCGCCGTGCCCTTCGACGAGATCGCCCCGCTCGTCGGCCGCACGCCGACCGCCGCGCGCCAGCTCGCGAGCCGCGCGCGGCGCCGGGTCCAGGGCTCGGCGCCGGTCGCCGACCCCGACCTGGGCGAGCAGCGGCGGGTCGTCGACGCGTTCGTCGCCGCCTCGCGCGACGGCGACATGGCCGCGCTCGTCGCCGTGCTCGACCCCGAGGTCGTGCTGCGGGTCGACTCCGGCCCCGGCCACGCCGAGACGCTCGAGGCCCGCGGCGCCGAGACCGTCGCCGCGCGGGCGCGGCGCTTCGCCGGGCTGGCGCCGTTCGCCCGCCGCGCGCTCGTCAACGGCGCGCCGGGGGCCGTCGTGGTCCCGCGCGGCCGGCCCTACGCGGTCCTCGCGTTCACGGTCGCGGGCGGGCGCATCGTCGAGCTCGACGTGCTGGTCGACCCCGCGCGCGTCGCCCGCCTGGACCTGTCGGCCGTCGAGGCGTGAGCGCTACGGCCGCCCCGCGTGGGCCGCGGGCGCGGTGACGGCCACGACCTGGCCGGCGCCGCGGCCCTCGGGCATCGCGTCCGGGCCGCGCCACTGGCTCGTGACCGCGAACAGGGTCGTCCCGTCGGCGCCCCCGAGCATGCACGCGAAGCCGCCGCGGTCGAGGTCGACGCGGGCGAGGACCTCGCCGCCCTCGCGCACCCGCACGCAGCAGCGCCCGGGGACGTCGGCGTACCAGATCGCGCCCTCGGCGTCGACGCAGATGCCGTCCGGCACGCCGTCGTCGAGGTCGGCCCAGACGCGCCGGTCCGCCAGGCCGCCGTCGGGGCCGATCGTGAACGCGGTCAGGCGGTGGCCGTAGGACTCGGCGACGACGAGCGTCGCCCCGTCGTCCGTGATCGCCATCCCGTTGGGGAACGCCACGCCGTCGGCGAGCACGCGCGCCTCGCCGTCGGCGGTGACGAGCGCGACGAACCCGGGGGCGAACTCCCCGCCGGGGAACGCGAAGCCGGTCGCGTTGACGTACGCGCCGCCCCGCGCGTCGACGACGATGTCGTTCCACGGCGGCGCGCACAGTCCGGTGAGGTCGGCGTGGACGGCGAAGGCGTCCTCGCCCGGCGCACGGCGCAGCAGGCGCCCGCCGCGGCCGTCGACGAGCAGCAGCGCGCCGTCCGGGGCGAAGTCGAAGCAGAACGGCAGCGGCGGGGCGTCGGCCACGACGACCTCGGCGGCGCCGGTCGCCGGGTCGATGGCCACGACCTCGCCCGCGCCCCAGTCGGCGACCCAGAGCCGGCCGCTCGTGCCAGCGCGGCGATTCGCCCATCACGAGGGCGTCGTTGACGATCCGTGGTGCGGTCATGGCGGTGTGGACCGTCGCAGACGCGGAAATTGGTCGGTGCGCAACGCGCCGGGATCGGCTTGCCGAGCCCTCTGCGTGGGAACCGTCCGGGCGTGCCCCTCGAGATCGCGCTCTTCACCGACCCCGCCTGCCCGTTCGCCTTCTCCGCCGAGCCCGTCCGCCGGCGCCTGCGCTGGCACTACGGCGACGGGCTGGTCTGGACCGTGCGGATGATCGTGCTCACGCTCGAGCCGGGCGAGGCCGAGAAGCTCGCCGAGGGCGCGCCCGGCCTGCAGCGCAAGTACGGGATGCCGATCGACCCGGCGCCCTACGAGCGCCCGGTGAGCTCCGAGCCCGCGTGCCGCGCCGTCGTCGCCGCGCGGGTCAACGCGCCCGGGACCGAGGAGGCGCTGCTGCGGCGGCTGCGCGTGCGCACGATGCTCGGCGGGCTGCTCGACGACCCCGGCCTGATCGCCGGCGCGGCGCAGGAGGCGGGCCTCGACCCCGACCGGCTGGCGGAGTGGAGCGCGACCGAGGAGGTCACGCTCGCGCTGGGAGCCGACATCACCGCCGCCCGCCGCCCCGCGCCCGCCGCGCTGGCCCTCGACCACAAGCTCGGCGGCCCGCCGGCGGAGCGCCGCTACACCGCGCCGAGCTACGAGATCGTCCGCCCCGAGGACGGCGTCACCGTCGCGGTCCCGGGCTTCAACCCGATCGAGGCCTACGAGATCGCGGTCGCGCACCTCGACCCCGACCTCCCGCGCCGGGCCAAGCCGGAGTCCGCGGAGGAGGTGCTGGCGTGGGCCGGCGAGCCGTTGGCGACGGCCGAGGTCGCCGCGGTCATGCAGGTCGACGCGACCGCGGCGCGGGCCGCCCTCGCCGTCGTCGCGCGGCCCGAGGCGGCCGGGGCCGACTTCTACTGGACGCTCGGCGGCTGACGCGGGCGACGCCCCGCGAGCGCGCCCGTGCCACCATGGACGGCGTCATGTCCGTGACCGGCGCCGCCGTGTTCGTCCCCGCGCTCGCCGCGCTCGTGCTCGGCGCGGGCGGGGGTGTGGAGCCCCGCAGCGGCCCCGCGCCGAGCGGTCAGCCGGCGCCGGGCGCCGCGGCCCACCGCGCCCGGCTCGTGCCGCTCGTCGGCACGACGTTCCGGGTCCGCGGCTCGGGCTTCCGGGCCCGTGAGCGCGTGCGGGTCACCGTGAGAGAGAGCGCCGGCGATCCCGTCGTCCGGCGCGTGCGGGCGACGGGGCGCGGGACGTTCGTCCTCGCGTTCTCCGGCATCGAGGCCTGCGGCGGGGTGGAGGGCGTGGCCGCCGGCGGCCGCGGCAGCCACGCCTCCTTCCAGTTCTCCACCTTCACCTGCTGACCGCGGGCCTCACCCCACCCGCGAGGCCGTCCCGAACGCCTGGACCTCGGCGAGCCGGACGAAGCGCGTCGCGGCCGGGCCGGCGGCGTTGCAGTCCGTCGCGTTGTTCGGATCGGCGTCCTGCTCGCCCTGGTACGCGGGGCCGCCGGTGCACTGGCTCGCGCGCACGACGACCCGCAGGTGCGTCGCCCGGACCGGCGAGAACGTGAAGCCCCGCAGGAGCAGCGACGGCGCCATCGGCCGCGGGGCGTCCGACGGGAACGCGTTGCTCGCGCTGGCGAACGCGCGCTGGTAGGACGCCTCCTGGCCGCAGTCGGACACCTGGGCGTTGCACGTCCAGATCTCGAACTGCCGGGCCGCGGTGAACCGGTTCTGGGTCACGTCGGCGGTGCCGCTGAACACCGGCCCGAGCAGCGCGCTGACCTGCACGCGGTTGATGCGCTGGGGCTGGGTGCCGGCGAGGTCGATCGTGACCTGCTTGCCGTCGACCTCGAACGCGCCGTCGGCGCCCGCGGTCGCGGCGGCCTGCCAGTCGGTGCTCTCCGTGTCGTCGATCAGGTTCTTGCGGACCCGGTCGGCGTCCTGCACCGTCGTCGGGCCGGAGACCACCGGCGCCGCGTCGCCGCTCGCGGCCGCGCCGCCCTTCTGCGAGGCGAGGTTCGGGGCCATCTGGATCCCGACCGCCTGGTCGCCCCCCGCCGTGAAGGTCCGGCGGAAGCGCACCGCGCCGAAGCCCGGGGCCGTCGCGATGAACTCGTACGTCCCCGGCGCGAAGACCGCGGTCTCGTCGAGGTTGTTCGCCGAGGCCGTGGCCGGGGCGTTCGTCGTCGGGTCGGTGTCGGCGACGGGGGAGACCCGCGCCTCGTAGTGACCGACGTAGATCCGGGCCTTCGGCGCCGCCTGGCCGCCGCCGCCGGCGACGGTCGTCGCGAACGTGACCCGCGCGTTGGACTGGCCCACGGCCTCGAAGTCGGGCAGCGGGTTCGTGTCGGACTCGACGCCGCGCACGCGGCCCGAGGTGTTGTCCTGGGCCGCGAAGCGGCCGAGGCCGCGGCGGGCGAACGCCGCCCACAGCTCGGTCTGGTCGGCGCCGCCGAACCGGGCCTGGTCGGCCGCGAGGATCGCGTTGCGCGCGTCCACCATCGTCGGGTCGGTCGGCATGAGGAGGAACGCGTCGAACAGCAGCTGGATCCAGCGCCGGTTGCCCGGGCACTGGGTCACGGGGACGGTGCCGGCCGCGCACTGCGCCTGCAGCTGACGGTCGCTCTCGGGGAACTGGGCGTTGTACTTCGCGGCCAGCGCGCGGCGCAGCTCGAAGTTGATCGCGACCCAGATCTCGCCGTCGGCGTGGACCTCGGGGCCGGTGAGGTCGTAGCCGACGTCGCTGAAGTTCAGCGGGTCGACCTGGGCCTCGACGCCCGGCTCCGGGAACGCCCCGGTCCGCGGCCAGTTCGCCGCGTAGTTGCGGATGCCGCGGACCTTGTTGCCCGTCGCGTACGTGCCGGCCGCGAACGGGTTCTCGTCCCCGGTCGGGACGAGGCCGTTCTCGTTGAGCTGCTCGATCGCGACGAGGTCGCCGGCGGCCTCGCCCATCGCGCCGGCCTGGAAGCCGGAGCGCTGGTCGCCCTTGCCGATCATCCGGTTCTCGATCATGTGCGTGTACTCGTGGCCGATGATGCCGGCGTCGAAGTCGCCGTCCACGCACGGCGGGTAGAACGCGCCCGCGACCGGCTGCCACAGGTACATGTTCGTGATCGACGAGGACCCGTCCGGCAGCGTCGCCATGTTCGCGTTGTTGCGCGCGGCGGCGTAGACGTCGGGCGGCGGCAGCGTCGCGCCCGCCTGCGTGTCGCCGAGCACCGGGTCGTTCTCGCGGAAGGCCTCGGTCAGCCCGAAGTTCGACTGCTGGCCGTTGAAGTTGTCCTCGGTGAAGCCGAGGAGGTAGGAGAAGTCGTGCATGCGGTTGTGCTGCACGAACAGGTTCGTCACCGCCGCGGCGACGTCGAAGCTCTTGCCGACCTGGAACGCGTCGCCGTAGGGCGTGCCCGGGTTGCAGTCCTGCGCGAACCACTGGTTGGTCCACGGGAACGTGTAGTCGCGGGTCGGGCTCACCGGGCGGAACTGGTTGGCCCCGGGCTGGCTCGCCGTCGGTCCAGGACTCGGCCGTGCGGGCGTTGTTGCCGGTCGTCGTGTTCGACGACGCGTTCGTCGCCGGGTCGAAGTCCCACGGCGAGCGCGACGCGGGGTTGCCGACGACGCGGTCGCAGTCCGCCGGCGTGGTGCTCTGCTTCCAGCAGAGGTTCTCGCGCGTGTCGGTGCTCGGGTTGTTCCACGGATCCTGCGTGAGCGGCGCCAGCGGCGGGTTGGCCGTGAACGCGCGCCAGCGCGCGGTGAACGGCTGCGGGCGGGGCGGAGGCGTCGAGGCCGATCGTCCCGGTCCAGGCGAGCGGCGCGACCGGCGCGGTGCCGTCCTCGAAGTCGCACACCACGACGGTGTAGTCGCCCGCCGGGACGCCGCCCTCCGGCGCGTAGCGGATGCGCTCGGGCGTGCGGACCGTGTCCTGCTGGGCGACCGGGGCGGCGACGCCGGCGCGGAAGAGCTGCAGGACGATGTCGTTCGCCGGGTTCTCCGCGTTGGCGAAGACGTCGATCGCGCGGACGCCCGAGCCGTCGGCGACGGTGAACGGGCCCTTCGGCGTGTCGCAGCCCGCGTCCTGCGCCGGCAGCGCGCCGGTCAGGGGCGTCGTCCCGGGCGCGGGAGCCTGGGCGGCGCGCGCCTTGGGCGCGGCCGAGGAGTCGGTCGCGCCCTCGCTGTCGACGAGGTTCTCGCGGGCGAGCACCGCTCCGCTGCGGGCGTCGACGAAGACGCGGTAGGCGGACGGCTCGACGCCGGACGTGTCGACCACGAGGTTCTCGAACGCCGGGACGTAGCCGCGCGTCACGGTGGGGAAGGCGACCGGCCGCGAGCGCTGGACGTCGGACAGGCCGGCGACGCGCAGGCCCTTCCAGCCGCGGGGCAGGCCGAGCTTGCGCGTGCCGATGCGGGTGACGCGGGCCAGCGACGTGTTGTGGCCGACGTTGATCGCCGCGCGCTGCCACGCCTGGGCGTCGGACAGCTTCGCCGACCCGGAGGCGAGCGTCTCGTCGCCGCTGATCGTCGACGCCGCGGACACGACCTTCCACGCGCTCCCGGCCTTCGCGACGCCGATCGTCACGAGGCCGCCGCCGGACGCGGCGACGCCGCCGGGCGTCTGGCGCAGCGTGATGGCGTGGGTGTCGCTCGCGGCCAGGCGCGAGTCGCTGACCTGCGTGAGGCCGGCGAGCGAGCCGAGCCGGAACAGCGCCCGGTTGCGATCCAGCCACGCCCGCGCGGCCGCGCCGGCGCTCGCGCCGCCGACCGTCGCGCCCAGGGCCCCGCCGGGCCGCACGAGCGACGACGGCGTGCCGAACTCGTTCCACGCCGACGTCGGCGCGGAGCGCCTTGACGTCGGACCTCTGCGCGGCGGTCGGCGCGAGCTTCCCGGAGCGGACGTCGAGGTCCGGCAGACCGGGGGCGGATTGGACGTCGGCGGCGACAGCCGGCCCGACCGAGACGAGCGTGCCGACGCAGACGAGCGCCAGCACGGATGTACGCGGAAAACGCATGGCATCCCCTCCCAAGGATGGCCGGAGACCGGTCGGCCCGCGGCGCGCGGCATTCATCCACTTGACGGTGCGCCGGTCACGACACGGTGTCAGACACCGGGCACGGGCGACGCAAGTGCACCGGTTGGCGCCGTGAACGTGGACGCGAAGCTGCAGGCGGGCGCCGTTCGGCGTGCCGTCGGCGGACGGGGGCGGAGCGGCCCGGGCGCGGCGCTTGGGATCATGCGCGGCATGACGACGCAGCGCGCCGCCCTCGCCCCGGAGGCCGATCCGGCCGATCTCGGCCTCGACGCGGAGCGCCTGCACCGCATCGACCGCCACTTCGACCGCTTCGTCGACGACGGCCGCCTGCCCGGCTACCTCGCGGTCGTCGCCCGCGACGGGCGGATCGCCCACGTCGCCGCGGGCGGCCGCCGCGACCTCGAGTCCGGCGCGCCCGTCGAGCCCGACACGCTGTGGCGGATCTACTCGATGACGAAGCCGATCACGACCGTCGCGGCGATGATCCTCTGGGAGGAGGGGGCGTTCGAGCTGCGCGACCCGGTCTCGCGCTTCATCCCCGCCTTCGCCGACGCCCGCGTGTACCTCCGCGGCCCGGCGATCGAAGCCGCTCACCGCGCCCGTCGACCGAGCCGGTGCGCCTCTGGCACCTGATGACGCACACGTCGGGGCTGACGTACGGCTTCCACCACACGCACGCCGTCGACGAGATCTACCGCACGAACGGCTACGAGTGGGGCACGCCGCCGGGGCTCGACCTCGCCGCGTGCTGCGAGGCGTGGGCGGGGATGCCGCTCGCCTTCGAGCCGGGCGCCGAGTGGCTGTACTCGGTGGCGACGGACGTCCTCGGCCGCGTCGTCGAGGTCGTCTCCGGCCAGTCGCTCGACGCGTTCCTCGCCGAGCGCGTCCTCGGGCCGCTGGGCATGTCCGAGACCGCGTTCCACGCCGCCCCCGAGCACCACGACCGGCTCGCGGCGCTGTACGCGCCGGACCCCGCGACCGGCCGCGCCAGCCGCTTCGACCAGATGGGCCGGCTCGCGCTGAGCCCGCCCGCCGCGCTGTCGGGCGGCGGCGGCCTCGTCTCGACGGCGGGCGACTACCACCGCTTCGCGCTCATGCTCCTCGGCGGCGGCGAGCTCGACGGCGTGCGCCTGCTCGGCCCGCGGACCGTGCGCTTCATGGCGAGCAACCACCTCCCCGGCGGGGCCGACCTCGAGGCCTTCGGCCGCCCGCTGTTCGCCGAGACGACGTTCGAGGGCGTCGGCTTCGGGCTCGGGTTCGCCGTCGTGCATGGACCCGGTCGCGGGCCGGTCGCCGGGGTCGCCGGGCGAGTTCGCCTGGGGCGGCGCGGCGAGCACGGCGTTCTGGGTCGACCCGGTCGAGCGCCTGACGGTCCTGTTCTTCACGCAGCTGCTGCCGTCGAGCACCTATCCGATCCGCTCGCAGCTGCACCAGCTCGTCCACCAGGCGCTCGTTGACTGAGCGGGCCGAGATCGCGCCGGCGTTCTACGCGACGCCGGAGGAGTGGCGCGGCTGGCTCGAGGCCCACCACGCGGACGAGCGCGAGCACTGGGTCGGCTTCCACAAGGTCGGCTCCGGCCAGTCCGAGCATCACATGGCCCGAGGCCGTCGACCAGGCGCTGTGCTTCGGCTGGATCGACGGCGTGCGCCGCCGCGTGGACGAGACGAGCTACATGATCCGCTTCACGCCGCGCAAGGCGACGAGCCGGTGGAGCATGGTCAACGTGCGCCGCGTCGGCGAGCTGACCGAGGCGGGCCTCATGCACCCGGCCGGCGCGGCGGCGTTCGCGGCGCGGACCGAGACCGGGACGTACTCCTACGAGCAACGCGACGCGGCCGCCTTCGACGCCGAGCGCGAGGCGCGCCTCCGCGCGAACGCCGCGGCGTGGGAGCACTGGTCCGCCCAGGCGCCGTGGTACCGGCGCACGGCGACGCACTGGGTGATGAGCGCCAAGCGCGAGGACACCCGCGACCGCCGCCTCGCGCGGCTCATCGAGGACTCCGCCGCCGGGCGCCCGGTCGGGCCGCTCGCGCGGCGGTGACGGGGCGGGAGGGCGGCGTGACGACGCCCGCGGCGGCCGCCGTCGCCGCCGAGGGGCCGGCCGAGCCGGGGCGCGGGCCGCGCCGCCGCCGGCTGACGGGGTGGGACCTGCTCGTCCTCGTCGGCGCGAACGCCGTCGCGGTCGTCGGGCTGTGGTGGCGGCAGGGCGGGATCAGCGAGATCCACGACACGGCCGGGCTGCTCACGAGCCTCGGGCGCGTGACCGGCATGGTCGGCGCGCTGCTCGCCCTCGTCCAGCTCGTGCTCCTCGCGCGCCTGCCGGTGCTCGACACGCTCGCGCTCGACCGCGTCAACGGCTGGCACCGGTGGAACGGGATCGCGTGCGTGGCGCTGCTCGTCGCCCACACGGTCCTCATCACGGCGGGCTACGCGCTGGCCGACGAGGTCGGGCTCGGGCGCGAGATCGGCGACCTCCTCGGCGACTACTCGGGCGTGCTCATCGCGACGATCGGGCTCGTGCTGCTCGTGGCCGCCGCCGTCACGTCGGCGCGGGCGGCGCGCCGCCGGCTCGGGCGCCGCGCGTGGCACGCGGTCCACCTGACGGTCTACCTGGCGATCGCGCTCGCGTTCAGCCACCAGCTCGCCACCGGGCACGAGTTCCAGCGCCAGCCGGTCGCGCGCGCCTACTGGTGGGCGCTCTACGGGGCGACGCTCCTCGCGATCGTCGCGTTCCGGGTCGTGCTCCCTGTGGTCCGCTCGCTCGCCGTCCATCGCCTGCACGTCGCGCGGGTCGCGACCGGCGCGCCCGGCGTCGTCACGGTGGAGATCGGCGGCGACGGCCTCGACCGGCTCGGGGCCCGCGCGGGCCAGTACCTGCACTGGCGCTTCCTCGCGCCCGGTCACCGGTGGCGCGCGCGGGCCCTGTCGCTGTCGGCCGCGCCGCGCGCCGGCGTCCTGCGGGTGACGGTTCGCGAGCGGCCCGGCGCCCGCGCGTCGCTCGCGACCCTGCGGCCCGGGACGCGGGTGATCGCGGAGGGTCCCGCGGGCGGGCTGACGAGCGCGAGCCGCCGGCGCCCCGGACTGGCCGTCGTCGCGGGCGGCCCCGGGATCGCCCCGGCCCGCGCGCTGCTCGAGGAGACGCCGGGCGATGTCGCGCTCGTGTGCGCCGGCGCCCGCGAGACCGCACCGCTCGGCGCCGAGGTCGACGATCTCGCGCGCGACCGGGCGGCCGCCCTGTCCTGGGTCGCGGCCGGGACGCCGCTCACGGCCGAGCGCCTGGTCGCGCTCGTCCCCGACCTCGCCGAGCGCGACGTGTTCGTCGCCGGCCCGAGCGACTGGGTGGGCGAGGTCCGAGCCGCGCTGCGCGCCGCCGGGATCGCCGACCGCCAGGTCTGGAGCGAGGGGTTCGGCTGATGGACCGCGGCGACCTCGCGCGCCGCGCCGCGCCCGTCGTCGTCGCGACGGCCGGCGTGGCCGCGCTCCTGCACGGCGTCCGCGGGCGGCCGCAGCCGATCCCGCCCGACTCGGCCGTGCCGAAGATCGAGGCCGGCCCGACGACGAAGACGATCCACGGGGTCAGCAGCCGCCGGGCGCCGGGCGGCGGCCGCGTGCGCTCCGGGCTGAGCGACGCGTTCACGACGCCGTTCTCGTTCATCCAGGTCCGCGTCACGTTCACCGGCCGCCTCTTGACCCGGGTCGAGACGGTCGAGATGACCGGCACCGGCGCCCGGACCCAGGCGATCAACGAGCGCGCCGAGCCGCTCCTGCGCGCCGAGGCCCTGCGCGCCGGCAGCGCCGACGTCGACGTCGTCACCGGCGCGACCTACACGAGCCGCAGCTACCGCAAGGCGCTGCAGTCGGCGATCGACAAGGCGCGCCATGGCTGAGACGCTCGCCGCCGGCGGCCTGCACCGCGTGGAGACCGTCATGGGCATCCCGGTCGGGGTGGACGTCCGCGACGACGGCGTCGACCCCGCCGTCCTCGACCGCGCGTTCGCCCACCTGCGCGCCGTCGACGCGGCGTTCAGCCCGTACCGGGCGACGAGCGATGTCCGCCGGATCGCCGCGGGCACGCTCGCGGTCGCCGCGGCCCGGCCCGAGGTGCGGGCGGTGCTCGCGCGCTGCGAGCGCCTGCGCCACGCCACCGGCGGGCGCTTCGACGTGCACGCCACCGGGCGCCTGGACCCGTCGGGGTTCGTGAAGGGCTGGGCGGTCGACGGCGTCGTCGCGATCCTGGGCGCGGCCGGCGCCCGGAACCTGTGCGTGCACGCGGGGGGCGACATCCGCGTGCTCGGCGAGCGGGCGCCCGGCCGCCCGTGGCGCGTCGGCGTCCAGCACCCGTCCGCGGCGGGCCGGACGGCCGCCGTGCTGCACGCCCCGGCGGGCGGCCTCGCGGTCGCGACGTCGGGGGCCTACGAGCGCGGCGCCCACATCGTCGACCCGCGCACCGGCCGGCCGCCGCGCGGCGTGCTGCTCGGTCACCGTCTGCGGGCCGGACCTCGGCACCGCCGACGCCTACGCGACCGCGGCCTTCGCGATGGGGCCCGACGCCCCGGCCTGGACGGCGACGCTGCCGGAGGGCTTCGCCGCCATGACGATCCTCGAGGGCGGCACGGTGCTCTCGACCCGCGCGATGGACGCGCTGCGCGCGGGGTAGCGCGATCGCGGCGCCGTCCGAGAGCCTCGCGGTCCTGCGCGCGTCGTTGCGCGAACGGCTGGCCGCGATGCGCGGCGAGCCGCCCGAGCGCCTGCCGCCGGCGATCCTCGACATCCGCGTCATCCGCGCGCGCGTGCCCGGCGGCGACGTGTTCCTCGTGCGGCCGGCGGACTGGGAGCAGCTACGCCACGAGGAGGGCGGCGCGGGCCGCGGCGTGCCGTACTGGGCGACGCCGTGGCCGAGCGGCGCGGTCCTCGCCGGCGCGGTCGCCGACGACCCGCCGCCCGCCGGCGCGCGCGTGCTCGAGCTCGGCTGCGGGCTCGGGCTGCCGAGCATCGTCGCCGCGCGGGAGGGCGCGTCCGTGCTCGCCACCGACGGCTCGTCGGACGCGGTCGTCTTCGCCGCCCACTCGCTCGCGCTCAACGAGCTCGACGGCGAGGTCGCCGAGGTCGACTGGGCCACGCAGGGCGACGCGCTCGTCGCGCGCGGCCCGTGGGACGTCGTGCTCGCCGCCGACGTGCTGTACCTCAAGGCGAGCGTCGAGGCCGCGCTCGCGCTGCTGCCGCGGCTCGTGGCGCCGGGCGGCGAGATCCGGCTGGCCGACCCGCGGCGCGCGGGCGCCCGCGACTTCCTCGCCGCCGCGCGGGCGAGCTTCACCGTGCGCACGCGGCAGGACGGCGAGATCGCGCTGCACCGCCTGACCCCGCGCCCGGGACGGCGCGGCGCCGGTTAGCCCGGGAGCGTGGCGCTCGCCTGGCAGGTGAGGCCGCGGGGGCCGACGGCGCGTGCGGTGACCTGGTCGGGCCCCGCGTAGTCGCTGATGCGGCGCTCGACCGAGAACGACCGGCTGGTGCTCGCGGTGCGGGCGTTCCCGCGCCACACGATGCGGCTCTCCTGGACGAACACGACGCGCCAGGTCTGGTGGCCCTTGCCGTGGACCTCGAACTCGGCCTCGATCACGCCGTCGCGGGCCTTGAGCTTGAGCTTCGACGTGGCGCCGCGGCCGCAGGCGCCGGCGACGCGGACCTCGGGACGGGCGCCGCCGCCATGGCCGCCGCCGCCGTTGTCGTCACCGCCGCCCCCGCCACCGCCGCCGCCGCCGCTCGCGAGCGCGGCGGCGGGGCCGAGCAGCGCGAGGGCAAGCAGCGCGGTGAGCAGGAGTGCGGGGACGCGGACCGCCAGGCGGGGGGCGGGGGCGTGCAGGGTGGGGGGCGTGCGGCGATCCATCGGTCGCAAGAAGGTGAAGCCTGGCCGGTCCGGGCTTCAATGCGACTTTGGTCCGACACCCGGGTGCGGTCCGCCGCAGGGTGCGCCGTCCGTCCGGCGGGCGGCGCCGTCCGGCGGCTTGTCGGCGGCCGATGCGCGGTTCCGGGCTGCGTTGCCGGGGGGCGGGATTGGCGGCGCGCCGCTCGGCGGCGGGAAGCCAGGCCTCAGCGGCGCCGCGGCGCGCCCGGGCCGAGCCCGTGGCGCTCGGCCCACAGGGCCGCCTGCGTGCGGTCGGTGACGCCGATCTCGCGGAAGATCCGCGTCAGGTGCGACTTCACCGTCTTCTCGGTGATCTCCAGGCGCCGGGCGATCAGCTTGTTCGGCAGGCCCTCGAGCAGCAGGCCGAGGACCTCGCGCTCGCGGGCCGAGAGCTCCTCCAGCGGGTCGGGCTCCGCCCGGGCGGTGAGGACGGTGCGCGCGGCGCGGGGATCGAGCGGCGACTCGCCGCGGGCGGCCGCGCGGATGCCCTCGGCGACCTCGTCGGCCTCCACGTCCTTGAGCAGGTAGCCCGACGCGCCGGCCTCGAGCGCGCCCATGATCCGCGGGCGGTCCGAGAACGACGTCAGGACGAGCACGGCGGTGTTGGGCCGGTCGGCGAGCAGCCGCCGGGTGGCCTCGATCCCGTCCAGGCGCGGCATGTCGAGGTCCATGAGCACGACGTCCGGCTCGGAGTCGCGGGAGCGCTCGACCGCCTCCTCGCCGTCGGCGGCGAGGCCGACGAGCTCCATGTCGGGCAACGCCTCGACGAGCCGGCCGAGACCGTCTCGGACGACACCGTGATCATCGGCGATGAGGACGCGAATCACCTGGCGGGAACCTCCAGTTCCACTGTAGTCCCCTTTCCGGGGTCTGAACGGACCGCAAGTGTGCCGTGCGACTGGCGGACGAGGCTCTGCAGCAGGGTCAGGCCGACGTGGCCCTCCTCGCCGCGGCGCTCGCGGTCGTCCGGGGTGAAGCCCTTGCCGTCGTCGGTGACGACGAGCCGCATGGTCTCCGGAACGGGACGGGTCACGTCGATCCGGACCGTGTCGGCCTCGGAGTACTTCTGGGCGTTGCGCAGCGCCTCGCGGGCGACGCGGTAGACGAGCGCGTCGTTGCCGCTGCCGGGGGTGACGCGCTCGTCGACGTGCAACTCGGTCTCGATGCCGTCCGCCCGCAGCGGGCTGAGCAGGTCGCTCAGCGCGGCCTCGAGCCCGGTCGACTCGAGGCTCGGCGGGTGGATCTCGACGAGCAGCGTGCGCAGGTCGCGCACGCCCTGGCGCAGGGTCGAGGCCGACCCCTTGAGCAGCCCCGCCTCGCGCGGGTCGCCGCGGCGCTCGGCGTTCTCGGCCAGCGGGGCGAGCCCGAACGCGACCCCGGCGACGTCCTGGACGACGCCGTCGTGCAGGTCGGAGGCGATCCGCCGGCGCTCCTGCTCGGAGGCCTCGATCGCGTTCGCGAGCAGGATCTCGCGGTCGCGGTGGCCGCGCTGCAGGCGCTTGGCCATCGACCAGGCGAGCGGGACCTGGGAGACCAGCAGCACGATCAGGCCGGCGATCAGCGGCGGCGCGAGCCGGCGCAGGCGGCTCGTGGCCCCGGACTGCACCGCGCTGAACTGCTGGTAGATCTCGAAGAGCACGGGGGTGCCGTTCGGCGTGCGGATCGGCGTGTGGGCCTCGAGGAGCTTGTCGTACTGGCGCTCGTACCGGTTCTCGGGCTTGCTCAGGTCGCTGAGCTCGGCCTCGGCCCCGCCCTTCTCGAGGATCTCGCGCTCCTCGTCCCCGAGGTCGAACTTCTTTCCGATGAGCTGGGGCACGTCGGAGTAGAGCACCGTCCCGTCGGCCGCCCAGATCTTGACCCGCTTGATCGGCGGCACGCTGTTGTCCTTGGACAGCTCGGGCAGGACCTGGCTGACGACCGTGTCGTCGACGCGCGCGATGGCGGCTGGGTCGCGGCGGAGGATCCCGTCCTCGAGCTGGCCCTGGACCAGACGGCCGTCGATCTGGACGAGCTGGCTCGTCCCGCGTTCGGCGTCGTCGATCGTGACCTTGCGCAGGGCGAAGTAGCCGCCGACGACGACGACGGCGACCGCGACGAGGCTGCCGAGCACGAAACGCGCGACGGCGGAGCCGATGCGGGGCGGGGCGGTCCCGGCGGGTCCGTCGTCGGGAACACGCCGGTGGCGGCGACGCAGCACGCGACCAGTTTGCCGTCCCGAGGCGCGGAACGCACCCGATGGGCGCAAATCCGTCAAACGGAATGTCCGATCGCCGGTCGATCGGGGGTCCCGGGCGGCCCGCCCGTCACCATGGGCCGATGGCCACCCGCGTCTCGACCGCGCTCCCGCGCGACCTGCGCTACGACCGCACGCCCAAGCGCGTCCGCGCGCGCCTCGGCGGCGAGACGCTCGCCGACAGCACCGCGGCGATCCTCGTCTGGGAGCCGCGGCGAGCCGTGCCGGTCTACGCGTTCCCGGACAGCGACGTCCGCCTCGACCTGCTGCGCGCCAGCGAGCATCCGGTGCCCGACGCGCACGGCGGCGGCGCGACGTTCTCCACCGCCGTCGCCGGCGACGAGGTCGCCGAGAACGCGGCGTGGCGCTACGCCGACCCGGACCTCGCGGGCCACCTCGCGTTCGCCTGGGAGGCGATGGACCACTGGTACGAAGAGGAGGAGGAGGTCTTCGGCCACCCGCGCGACCCGCGCCACCGGGTCGACGCCCGCCGCAGCGCACGGCATGTGCGCGTCACGATCGGCGGGGTCGTCGTGGCCGAGAGCCACCGCCCGACGGTCGTCTTCGAGACCTCGCTGCCCACCCGCTGGTACCTCCCGCGCGCCGACGTCGCGATGGACCGCCTGACGCCGACCGACACGCGCACGATCTGCGCCTACAAGGGCTTCGCCTCCTACTGGTCGGTGGGCGAGGAGCGCGACGTCGCGTGGACCTACGACGAGCCGCTGCCCGACGCGCCGCCGATCGCCGGGCTCGTCTGCTTCCTCGGGGAGAAGGCGGACATCGAGGTCGACGGCGCACCGGTCGACCGCCCGACGACGCAGTGGTCCTCGGGCATCCGCTCGGCGCCGCGCGGCGGCGGCAGCGGCGCCCGCCAGGGTCCGCACGACACGTCGGACACCTGAGGCCGCCCGGCGAGCGCCTACCGTGGGAGAGGTGGCCGGCTACTTCGCGCAGGTCGAGGCGGCGCTCGACACGGCCCGCGCCGCGCACGCCGAGATGCTCGAGGCCGTGCCCGCCGGCCTGCGGGCGTCGCTGCCGGTCGACGCGACCGGGGTGACGCAGGCGATCGAGGTCCTCGCGGCCGCGGTCGGGGTCGAGGCCGAGATCCGCGCCGAGCGCGACCGCCTGAACCGCGCGAACCCGGCCGTGCTGCACGGCCGCGTGTTCGGGCGCGGCACGCCGCTCGCCCCGGAGACCGTCGTCGCGGCGTTCGCCGACGGCGCCCGGGTGCGCGCCACGCTGCTCGAGCGCCTCGCGGTCGAGATCGACGGCGCCGCGCTGCGCGACGCGGTCCGCGGCCTGCTCGCCGAGCACCCGCTGCCCGACGGCGACGGCGGAGCCGACGCGCCGGCCACCGGCCACGAGGCGCGGGTGACCGCGCTGCGCGCCGCCTACGACGCCCAGGAGCGCGCGGTGCTCCTGTGCGCGGGGCGCCTCGACGCCCGGGGCGGCTGACGCTCAGGCCTCGACGTCGTCCTCGCCGTCGTCGTCGTCGAAGCCGAGGAACAGGTCCGCGTCCTCCACGTCGGTGTCGAGCGGGTCGGCGTCGGGACGGATCATGTCCGGGTCGTCGGCCGGGTTGGAGGCCTGGGCGTGGCCCAGATCGGCTTCGCCGAAGTGCTCGCGGTCCGATCCTTGCATCGTGTGCTCCTGGTCGTGGGGAACGGCGGGTCAGGCCTCGACCGCGGCCCCGCCGCGGACGGTCAGGCCGACCTCGATGTTGCCGCGGGTCGCGTTGGAGTACGGGCAGCGCTCGTGCGCCTTGGCGACGAGGTCCTCCGCCTCGCCCTGCCCGAGCTTCGGGACGTCGGCCTCCAACTGCACCGCGAGCCCGAAGCGCCCGCCGCCGATCGCCCCGATGTCGACGTGCGCGGTCACGGTCGCGCCGTCCACCACGGACTCGTCGCCCGCGCGGCGGGCCACGCTGCGCATCGCGTTGGCGAAACATGCCGCGTAGCCGAGCGCGAAGAGCTGCTCGGGGTTCGTCCCGTCGCCGCCCGGCCCGCCCATCGCCTCGGGCATCGAGAGCGCGAGGTCGAGGCTGCCGTCGGCCGAGCGCGTGCGCCCGTTGCGGCCCTGATCGGTGGCGGTGGCGGTGGCGGTGTAGAGCGTTTTCATCGGTCCAGCGAGCGTACACCGGCGCCCGCGCGGACCCCGGCGGCGGGCGCTCAGCCGGGCAGGCCGCCCAGCACCGACGGCGCCTCGAGCTGGCGCGGCACGAGCGCGAAGGCGAGGCCGTTGTGCCGCACCTGGACCGTCGAGCCCGGGCGGAAGCCGGCGCCGGCCGCCGGGACGTCGCCCGGCGCGCGCAGGCCGAACATCCCGTGCGCGACGCGCGAGCCGTGCTTGCGCAGCGCGCGCAGGGCGTCGCGCTCGGTGGTCCGCCAGCCCGCGGCCTCCAGGCGGGCGCCGTGCCAGAGCTCGAAGCGCCATCGCCGGAAGGGCAGCCGGTCGCGGGGAAGCTCGTGGATCACGTAGCTGAAGGACAGTCCTTCGACGATCGGCATCGCACCGACGAGGGTAGCCGCCGAGCGCCGGCGCGACCACTCCGCGCTCCGCGCCCCGGTCATCCGGCCAACGGCGGTCAACCCCGTGTCCCGGGCGCCGATCTCCCGGTGGATGACCTGGCTGTTGGGACTGATGCCCGCCATGGCGGGCGCCGGTCGGCGCACGCGCGCCGTCGGGGCCGCGGCGTTCGCTCTGGCGAGCGCCGGCCTCGCTGCGCACCTCGCGGTCATCGGCGCCGGCGTCGGGGCCACGCCCCTCGGGCACGTCGCGCCCGCGCTCTGCGACCTGGGCGTCCTCGTGCTGCTCGTCCTGCGCGCCGCGAGCGCCGCGACCGGCGACCGCCATGGCTGGCGCGCGCTCGCCGCCGCGGTCACGCTCTGGCTGACCGGCACGGCGGTGGCGACGTTCGTCGGGCGCCCGAGCGACATCGGGGTCGTGGGCGCCGCCGACCCGCTGTGGCTCGCGTTCTACCCGCTCGCCCTCCTCGCCGTCGGCCTCCGGGTCCGGGCCACGTTGCACCACGTCGGGCGCAGCGTGCGCTTCGACGGCCTCATCGCGCTGCTGTCCGTCGGGGCGCTGGGGTGGCTGCTCGTCGTCGACCCGATGGTCGTCCACGCCCCCGACCACCGCCTCGGGACCGTCGTCAACAGCGCCTACGTCATCGGCGACCTCGGGCTCGCCGCGCTGACCGTCGCCGTCCTCGGCCTGCACGGCTGGCGGGCCGGCCGCGCCTGGCTCGGCCTCACCCTCGGGCTCGCGGTCTTCGCCGCCGGCGACGCGCTCTACCTCACGCAGGTCACCGACGGCGCCTACACCCAGGGCGGGCCGATGGACCTCCTGTGGGGCGTCGGGCTGCTGCTCGTGGCGGTGTCGGCGTGGCAGCCGGAGATCGACCGGCGTCCCGCGCCCGCGAGCGCCGCGGTCCTCGCCCCGCCGTTCGCGTTCGCCCTCGCGGCCCTCGGCGTGCTCGTCTACGCCGGCGTCGCCGCGGCGCCCGTCGTCGCGGTCGCGCTCGCCGCCGGCGCCGCCGTGTCGTCCATGGCGCGCACCGCGGTGACGTTCTCCGAGGTCCGCGGCCTGGCCGAGATCCGCCGCCTGGCCGACACCGACGACCTGACCGCGCTGCCCAACCGCCGTCACCTCGAACGGCGCCTGCGTGAGGAGCTCGACCGCGCCCGCGAGCACGGGACCTCCGTCGCCCTGCTGCTGATCGACCTCGACCGCTTCAAGGAGCTCAACGACACGCTCGGCCACCGCGCCGGCGACATCGTGCTCGAGCAGGTCGGGCCGCGCCTGCGGGCGGTGCTCCGCTCCGGCGACATGCTCGCCCGGCTCGGCGGCGACGAGTTCGCCGCGGTCCTCGCCGACGCCGCCGACGCCGAGCCCGTCGGCCGGCGCATCGCGCGCTCGCTCGAGGCCGGCCTGCACGTCGACGGCATCGACGTGCGGATCGGGGCGAGCATCGGCATCGCCGTGTTCCCCGACCACGGCGACGACGCCGAGACGCTCATGCAGCGCGCCGACGTCGCGATGTACCAGGCCAAGGCGGCGCGCAGCGGCCACGCCTTCTACGAGCGCGAGCGCGACCGCCACTCGCGCGAGCGGCTCGAGCTCATCGGCGAGCTGCGCGACGCGATCGGCACCGACCAGCTCGTCCTGCACTACCAGCCCAAGCTCGACCTCGCGACCGGACGCGTCGACGACGTCGAGGCGCTCGTCCGCTGGGTCCATCCCGAGCGCGGGCTGCTCGGGCCGGGCGCGTTCGTCCCGCTGGCCGAGCAGACCGGCGTGATGCGCGAGCTGACCGAGCACGTCCTCGACGCCGCCCTGCGCCAGATCGATGCGTGGTACGAGCGGGGGATCGACCTCTCGGTCGCGGTCAACGTGTCGGCCGCGACGCTCCTCGACGAGGGCTGGGGCACCGACCTCGGCGCCACGCTCGTCGCCCGCGGCGTGCCCGCCTCGCGGCTGCGGATCGAGATCACGGAGGACACGCTGATGGCCGACCCCGAGCGCACGCTGCGCGTCGTCGAGGGGCTCGTCGCGACCGGCATCGGCGTCTCGGTGGACGACTTCGGCACCGGCTACTCGTCGCTCGGCGTCCTCAAGCACCTGCCGGTCGACGAGCTGAAGATCGACCGCGCGTTCGTCCGCGACCTCGTGCGCGACGATGCCGACGCGGCCATCGTGCAGACCGTCGTCGACCTCGGCCGCCGCCTCGGCCTGCGGACCGTGGCCGAGGGCATCGAGGACGAGGAGACGCTCCTGCGCCTCGCGGCCTTCGGCGTCACGCACGGCCAGGGCTTCCACATCTCGCGGCCGCTGCCGCCCGCCGAGCTCGAGCAGTTCGTCAACGGCCGCGCGCTGCCGGTCTGACGCGCTCGCCGAGGCCCGGCCGCCCGAACCCGGCTCAGGTGCCGGTCCAGGTGTGGCGGCGCTTCTCGAGGAACGCCGCCACCCCGGCCCGGAAGTCGTTGCTGCCGTAGGCCTCCTCGACGAGGTCCGCGCCGTCGGGGACGTTCGCCTCGCGGATGCGGCGCAACGCCTCCTTCGTCACCCGCAGCGTGATCGGCGCGTGCGACGCGATCCGCGCCGCCAGGTCGTCGACGTGCGCGTCGATCTCGTCCGCCGCGACGACGGCGGTCGCCAGGCCGCACGCGAGCGCCTCCTCGGCGCCGACCATCCGCGCGGTGAACACGACGTCCTTCGTCCGCGCCTCGCCGAGCAGCGCGGCGAGGCGCGCGTAGCCCGACATCGACAGGCAGTTGCCGAGCGTGCGCGCGATCGGCAGGCCGAACTGGGCGTCGGGCGTGCAGATCCGTAGGTCGCAGGCCGCGGCGAGCGCCAGGCCGGCGCCGACGGCGTAGCCCTCGACGAGCGCGATCGCCGGCGTGCGCAGCCGGTCCAGGCGACCGACGTAGCGGTCGATGTCGGCCTCGTACTCGACCCCGGTGCGGCCGGAGTCGAAGTCGAGGAACTGGCGGATGTCGGTCCCCGAGACGAACGCCCGGCCGCCCGCGCCGCGCAGGACGAGGACGCGGATGCCGTCGTCGGCGTCGACCTCGTCGCAGCGCTCGACGAGGCCCTCGTACATCGCGAACGTCATCGCGTTGCGGGCCTGCGGGCGGTTGAAGGTGAGGACCGCGGTCGACCCCCGCCGCTCGAAGAGCAGGTCCGGCTCGGCCATCACGCGGCGCGCGGCGGCCGGGTCAGGCCGCCGGGACGCGGGACCGCTCGCCCGCCTCGGCGGCGTCGGTGGCCTCGGCGGCGGCGGCCTGGCAGTCGCGACAGACGCCCCAGAACGTGACCTCCGCCTCGTCGACGAGGAAGTCGGCGGTGTCGCTCGGGGTGAGGCACGGCGCGGCGCCGACGACGCAGTCGATGTCGTGGGTCGCGCCGCACGAGCGGCACACGAGGTGGTGGTGGTTGTCGCCGACGCGCGTCTCGTAGCGGGCCGGGCTGCCGGCGGGCTCGATCCGGCGCAGGAGGCCGACGCGGGTCATCGCGTGCAGGCCGTCGTACACCGCCTGGGTCGAGATCGTGCCGAGCGACTCGCGCACGCGCGTGGCGATCGTGTCGGTGTCCGGATGGCCCGACAACTCGCCCACGGCGCGCAGGACCGCGACGCGGGTCGTCGTCGCCCGCAACCCGTGATCGCGGAGCTGATCGGCGATCTCCTCAACGGGGCGTTCCATGGCGAGAGCCTACCGAGGCACCGGCCGCTGCTCCGGAATCGTTCCGATCGGGGCCGCGCCGCGGGCCGGACTGTCGACGTGATTGTCAACAATGTAGGATCGCGACGACCGTCCCCGACCCGCGAGAGAGCCCCATGACCGCGCGAACCACGCCGCCGTTCCGGGCCGACCACGTCGGCAGCCTCCTGCGACCGCCGGAGGTGCTCGCCGCGCGCGAGGACCGCGCGAGCGGCGCCATCACCGACGACGAGCTGCGTCAGATCGAGGACGACGCGATCCGCGAGGTCGTCCGCCGTCAGGAGGAGGTCGGCCTGCGGTCGATCACCGACGGCGAGTTCCGCCGCGAGTCCTGGCACATGGACTTCATCTACCAGCTCGGCGGCGTCACCAAGGTCCAGGACGACACGATCCACGTCCACTTCGAGAACAAGGACCGCCAGTTCGACTGGGCGCCGCCGTCGGCCCACGTCAGCTCGCTCGTGACGCTGCCGCAGACGATCTTCGCCGAGCACTTCGCGTTCCTGCGCGACACCGTCACGAAGGGCACGCCGAAGCTCACGATCCCGTCGCCGAGCATGGTCCACTACCGCGGCGGGCGCTCGGCCATCGACGCCGACATCTACCCGGACCTCGACCAGTTCTGGGAGGACCTGACCGCGGCCTACGCGCTCGAGATCCGCCAGCTCGCCGAGCTCGGCTGCACGTACCTGCAGCTCGACGACACGAGCCTCGCCTACATGAACGATCCGCGCCAGCGCGAGCACGTGGCGCAGATCGGCGGCGACCCCCAGCACCAGCACGAGACGTACATCGCGAACATCAACCGCGCGATCGCCGACCGCCCCGACGGGATCGCGATCACGACCCACATGTGCCGCGGCAACAACCAGTCGATGTGGGCGGCGTCGGGCGGCTACGACTTCGTGGCCGACTCGCTCTTCAACCAGCTCGAGGTCGACGGCTTCTTCATGGAGTGGGACGACGAGCGCTCGGGCGGCTTCGAGCCGTTGCGCTACCTGCCGAAGGGCAAGACCGTCGTGCTCGGGCTGATCACGACGAAGCGGCCGAACCTCGAGTCCAAGGACATCCTCAAGCGCCGCATCGAGGAGGCGTCGAAGTACGCGGACCTCGACCAGCTCTGCCTGTCGCCGCAGTGCGGCTTCTCCTCGACGCGCGAGGGCAACGACCTCACGATCGACGAGCAGTTCGCCAAGCTCGAGCTCGTGCTCGAGACGGCGGCCGAGGTCTGGGGCGAGTGACCGCCGGCGTGGGCGCGCCGGACGACCACCCGACCCCGAGCGACCGCGCGCGCGAGCTCGTCCGCGGCGGCTACGACACCCACGTCCACATCGCGCCCGACGTCGTCCGGCGGCGCGCGTCGGACGTCGTCCTCGCGCGGCGCTTCGCCGAGCTCGGCCTCGCCGGCTTCGGGCTGAAGTCGCACTACACCTCGACCGCCGAGCGCGCGCGGGTGGTCAGCGCGGCCGTCCCGGAGGTCGACACCATCGGGGCGATCACGCTCAACCGCGCCGTCGGCGGGCTGAACCCGGTCGCGGTCGAGATCGCCGCCCGCGAGGGCGCCCGGATCGTGTGGCTGCCGACCGTGAGCTCCGAGAACGAGCAGCACGAGGTCCTCGCGGCCGACCCGGAGGGCAAGGTCCCGGTCTGGGTCCGCTTCGAGCTCGAGCTGCGCGAGGCCGGCGTGACGGCCGAGCCGGTGGCGGTCGTGGACGCGGACGGCGCGGTGCTCGACGCCCTGCGCGCCGTCCTCGAGGTCGTCGCCCGCCACGACCTCGTCCTCGCCACCGGGCACCTGGCCCGCGACGAGATCTTCGCCGTCGTCGACGCGGCGGTCGACGCCGGGGTGGGGCGGATCGTCGTGACCCACCCCGAGTTCCCCTCGCAGCGGCTGTCGATCGAGGACCAGATCGCCCTCGCCGACCGCGGCGCGCTCATGGAGCGGGCGTTCACGACGCCCTACACCGGCAAGTGCTCGTGGGAGCAGGTGTTCGACGCGACCCGGGCGGTCCGACCGAATCGGACCATCTGGTCCACCGATCTGGGCCAGGTCTTCAACCCGCCGGTCGAGGACGGCCTGGCGATCATGGCCGACGAGTTCCTCGCGGCCGGATTCGACGACGAGGAGGTCCGCACCATGGCGGTCACGAACACGCGCTTCGTCGCCGCGGCCAACGCCACGGCCCGCGAGCGGATCGCGGCGGCGGCATGAGCCGGCGCATCCAGGTCATCGGGGCGCACTCGGCCGACTTCGTCTGGCGCGCCGGCGGCGCGATCGCCAAGGCGGTCGAGGCCGGCGGCACGGCCGAGGTCATCGCCCTGTCCTACGGCGAGCGCGGCGAGTCCGGCGAGCTGTGGAAGGAGGAGGGGCAGACGGTCGAGAACGTCAAGCGCGTGCGCCACGGCGAGGCCGAGGCGGCCGCGGCGGCGCTCGGCGCGCCGTTCCGCTGCCTGGACCTCGGCGACTACCCGCTCGAGATCGACGCGGACGCGCTCGCGCAGATCGCCGACGTCATCCGCGAGTTCGCGCCGGACGTCCTCGTCACCCACACCGACACCGACCCGTTCAACCCCGACCACCCGGTCGCCCACGCCGCCGTCGACCGCGCGCGCGGGCCTCGCGGCCGGGGCCGGGGTCTCGAGCGCGTTCACCACGATCCGCCCGCCGGCGCTGTTCCTGTTCGAGCCCCACCAGCCGGAGCTCTGCAACTTCATGCCGACGACGTTCGTCGACATCACCTCGGTGATCGAGAAGAAGCGCGAGGCGATGGGGCACATGAAGGCGCAGGCCTACCTGCAGACCTACTACGGCCAGCGGGCCGAGCAGCGCGCCCACCACGCGCGGCGCGCGGCCGGCGCGCCCGACGTCCGCTTCGCCGAGGCCTTCCAGCGCGTCATCCCGCAGGTGGTGGACACGCTGTGAGCGGGGTGTACGCGGAGCTCGCGCGGCTGGGCAGCGCGACGGTCTACGAGGGCGGCGGGCGCGGCGGCTTCGTCGACCTCGACCTCGTCCAGGTCGTCCCCGGCTCGCGCGCCGCGGGCCCGGCCCGGACGGTCCGCTGCGCGCAGGGCGACAACCTCATGGTCCACGCCGCGATGGCCGCGCTCGAGCCCGGCGAGGTGCTCGTGCTCACGATGCCCGAGCCCGCGCCGTTCGCGCTCTTCGGCGGCCTGCTCGCGACGCAGGCCCGCGCCCGCGGCGCGGCGGCCGTGCTCGTCGACGCGTCGGTCCGCGACGTCGAGGAGCTCGCCGCGCAGGGCCCGCCGACGTGGGCGCGCTGGGTGCGCGTGCAGGGCGCGGTCAAGGAGGAGCCCGGCGAGCTCGACGTCCCGGTCACCGTCGGCGGCGCCGAGATCCGCCCGGGCGACGCGGTCGTGCTCGACGCCGACGGCGTGGCCGTGGTCGCGGCCGAGCGGGTCGAGGAGGTGCTCGCGGCCGCGCGCGAGCGCGAGGAGAAGGAGCGGGTGAAGGGCGAGAAGCTCGCGGCCGGCTCGCTCTCCTACGACCTCGACGGCCTGCGCGCGAAGGTCGAGGGCGCCGCGTGAGCGAGATCGCCCACCTCGGCCCGGTCGAGCTGCTCACGCCCGACGCCGACGGCTCGCTGCACTTCTTCACCGAGGTGCTCGGCATGGAGGTCGAGGGGCGCGACGGGCGGTCGGTGTACCTGCGCGGCTGGGCCGACTACCAGCGCTACAGCCTCAAGCTCACGGAGTCCGACACCTCGGGGATGGCCTGGCTCGGGATCCGGGCCTGGAGCCCCGAGGCGCTCGAGCGCCGCGTCGCCGCCGTGCGGGCGGCCGGCCTGGGCGGCGAGTGGACGGCCGACGGCGCGGAGCGCGGCCGGGGCGCGGGCTACCGCTTCCGCGGCCCGGACGGCCACCTGTTCGAGCTCTACTACGACGTCGAGCGCTACGAGCCGCCCGAGCACCTGCGGCCGTCGCTGAAGAACCAGCCCCAGCGCTACACGGGCCGCGGCGCGGCGGTGAAGCGCCTCGACCACGTGAACATCCTCTCGGCCGACGTCCGCGCCGACCGCGTCTTCGCCACCGACGTCCTCGGCTACCGCCTGTACGAGCGCATCGAGCTCGACGACGGCACCGAGGCGGGGGCGTGGCTCAGCGCGACGATCGCCGCCCACGAGCTCATCTACACCAAGGACGCCTACGGCGCCCACGGCCGCCTGCACCACCTCGCGTTCTGGGTCGACACGCGCGAGGAGTGCCTGCGCGCCGCGGACCTGTTCCTCGACCACGGCATCCACATCGAGGCCGCGCCGTCCAAGCACGCGATCGCCCAGGGCTTCTTCCTCTACGGCATCGAGCCCGGCGGCAACCGGATCGAGGTCACGACCGGCGGCTACCTCGTCTACGACCCCGAGCACCCGCCCACGGTCTGGAACGAGGCCGAGCGGCGCAAGGGCCAGGCGTGGGGCGTCAAGACGGTGGAGAGCTTCCACACGTACGGCACGCCGCCCGTCACTTCGCCAGGAACGCCAGCAGCGCCGCGTTGAACTCGTCGGCGTGGCTCGTGTTCAGGCCGTGCGGCGCGTCGCGGACGACGACGAGCTCGCTGCCCGCGACGGCCGCGTGGGTCCGGGCGCCGGAGCCCTCGAGCGGGACGATCCCGTCGCTGTCGCCGTGGATCACGAGCGTCGGCACCGTGATCTTCGGCAGGTCCTCGCGGAAGTCGGTCGTCCCGAACGCCTCCATGCAGCCGAGCGCCGCGCGCTGGTCGGACTGCCGGCAGAGCGCGACGGCCTCCTGGCGCTGGGCCTCGGAGACCTTGAGCTCGTCGCCGGCGGAGAAGAACATCGTCGTGAACTGGTCGAAGAACGCGTCGCGGTCGTCCTTCAGGCCGCTCTCCATCTGCTCGGCGAGCTCCGGGCTCAGCGGGCCGTCGGGGTTGTCGTCGGTCTTCAGGAGATACGGCGGGATCGCCGCGGCGAAGACGACGCTGTGCAGGCGCTGCTCGCCGTACTTGGCGACGTAGCGGGCGACCTCGCCGCCGCCCATCGAGAAGCCGACGAGCGTGACGTCCGTGAGGTCGAGCTCGTCGAGCACGCCCTCGAGGTCCTCGGCGAGCGTGTCGTAGTCGTAGCCGCCGCGCGGCTTGTCGCTGCGCCCGAAGCCGCGGCGGTCGTAGGCGACGACGCGGTAGCCGGCGCCCGACAGGGCCGCGATCTGGTCCTTCCACGCGGCGCCGGAGAGCGGCCAGCCGTGGATGAGGACGACCGGGCGGCCGCTGCCGCCCGTGTCCTCGACGTGGACCTTCGTCTTGCTCAGCAGTCCGGAGTTGGCGGTGATCTCGGGCATGCGCGTCCTGTTCTCTCGGGGTCAGGTGCGACCCCGTGGCGCTACCCGGCCCGCCGGACCGCGATCCGCCGCGTCCGCGCGGCGGGCGCCGAACCGCTCGCCTCAGGCGCGCGGCGTCTCGTGCTCCGGCTCGTGCTCGCGCTCGCGCGGCTCGTCGCCGCCGCTGATCGCGCCCTTGAACTCGCGCAGGCCGCGGCCGAGCGAGCGGCCCGCGTCGGGCAGGCGCTTGGGACCGAGCACGATCAGGGCGATGGCGAGGACGACGATGAGTTCCATGGGTCCGATGGTGGGCATGACCGGTATGGCGCTGCGGGGGCCCGATCGGATCACTCGGCGTCCGCGGCCGGACCTCGCGCCGCCGTAGCCTTCAGGGATGCCCTACCTGCACCTCGACCTGCCCGTCGCCCTCACGGCGGGCGACCGCGCCGGCCTCGCGGTCCGGCTCGCGCACGTCTACGCGGACGTGATGGAGACGAATCCCGAGCGGGTCACGGTCGCCTTCCGCGAGCTGGGGGAGAACGGGGTGGTCCGGATCGGGCCCGACGGCGCGCTCGAGCCGGTGGTCATGGTCAACTGCGACGTCCGCCGCGGGCGGCCGCCGGAGCAGCGCGAGCGCCTCGGCGGCGCGGTCGCGGCGGTGCTCGAGGACGTGCTCGGCTGGCCGCCGCGGCGCACGGTCCTCGAGTTCACGCAGCACGCCGGCGACGAGGTCTGGCGCTCGACCGGCCTCGGCACGGACTGGTCGCCGGCCGAGGCGGGCGACCGCGCTCACGACGCCACCGCCCGCGCCTGAGACGACCGCAGCGCGGCGAGCACCACCACCGCCACGGCGGCGCACGCCGCCATGCACCCGGCGGAGACCGTGAACGCCAGGTGGTAGCCGCCGAGCAGGGCGTGCCCGGCGCGAGCACGAAGGGGACGAAGTCCAGGACGATCATGAGCTGCACGAGCAGGACGGCGCCGAGGGCGAGCCAGCGGCGCGTGGCCGGGTCCGCGAGGGAGGAGCGGACGGGTGAGCGGCGAACGAGATTCCGTGGCATATGGATCGTCACTGTATCAGTGACTATCATTGGTGCAATGCTTGTCATTGTCAACGATAGGATCACCCGGAGATGCACGAAGAGCCGACCGTCGGCCCGCTGGGCCTCCTGACGCGCCTCTCGCGCGTCGTCTTCCGGCGGGCGACCGAGGACGTGCTCGGGATGCGGCTGAAGGCGTTCGTCGCCTTGACCCACCTGCGCCACCAGCCGGGCATGACCCAGCGGCAGTTCGGCGAGGCGATCATGCTCGACGCCAACAACGCGGTGCTGCTGCTCAACGACATCGAGGCCCACGGCTGGGCCCACCGCCGCCGCGACCCGGAGGACCGCCGCCGCCACGTCGTCGACATCACGCCCGCGGGGCTCGCCGCCCTGGAGCGCGCCGACGCCGCCCTCGACGGCCTCGAGGACGACGTGCTCGCGCCGCTCAGCGCCGAGGAGCGCGAGACGCTGCGCGACCTCCTCGCCCGCGTCCTGCAGCCGGTGCCGCTGCCGCGGTGAGCGCGCGCCCGGTCATCCTGGACTGCGATCCGGGCCACGACGACGCGATCGCGCTGCTGCTCGCCGCGGCCAGCGACGCGCTCGACCTGCGCGCGATCACGACCGTCGCGGGCAACGGCGAGCTCGACAAGGTCACGCTCAACGCGCAGCGCATCTGCACGCTGGCCGACATCCGCGACGTGCCGATCGCCGCGGGCGCGGCCGGGCCGCTCGCCGGGACCCTCGAGACGGCGGCCGACGTCCACGGCGCGTCGGCCCTCGACGGCCCCGCGCTGCCCGACCCCGACGTCCCGGTCGATCCGCGGCCCGCGGACGAGGTCATCGCCGACGTCGTCGCCGCGTCGGCCGAGCCGGTGACGCTCATCGGCGTCGGCCCGCTCACGAACGTCGCGGTCGCGCTCGAGCGCCATCCGGACCTCGCGGGCCGGCTGCGCGAGGTCATCGTGATGGGCGGCTCGACCGGGCGCGGCAACCGCACGCCCTACGCCGAGTTCAACATCTGGGCCGACCCCGAGGCGGCCGAGCGCGTGTTCGCGAGCGGCGTCCCGCTGACGATGCTCGGCCTCAACCTCACCCACCAGGCCCTCGCGACGCCGCCGATCGTCGAGCGCCTGCTCGCGCTCGACACGGAGATCGCCCGCGTCGTCGCGGGCTGGATCACGTTCTTCGGCTCCACCTACGAGGAGCTGTGGGGCTTCGCCGGGCCGCCGGTCCACGACGTCTGCGCCGTCGCGCTGGCGATCGACCCGACGCTCATCCGCCTCGTGGACGCGTTCGTCGCGATCGAGACCGCGGGCCGGTGGACGCGCGGCGCGACCGTCGTCGACCTGCACCGGCGCCTGCGCCGCGAGCCGAACACGCGCGTCGCGCTCGACCTCGACGCGGACCGCTTCTGGGACCTCGTGATCGGCGCCGTGGAGACGCTCGGCGCCCGCGCGGCGGCCGCGCGGGCGGCGTAGGCGGGCGCCCTACAGGGCCTGGACCGCGGCGTCCGGCTCGTGCAGCAGGAAGCCGGCGGCGGCGAGCACGCCGCGCTGGTCGAGGCGGGCGAGGCGGGGGACGAGCGACGGGTCGGCCGGCTCCCACGCCGCGACGGTCGCGGTGTCGTCGAGCGGCCGCAGCCCGTTCTCGTGCGGCTCGTCCATGGCGTCGCGGAACCAGGCGAGGTCGTCGGAGATCCGCCGCGGGCGCTCCGTCGAGGCCTGCTGCCACGGGTCCTCGCCCGCACGGCGCTCGGGGACGCCCGGCGGGCGGGTGAGGGCGATCTGGAGGGCGCCGAGCCAGTCGGGGCGCGGCTTGACGAGTTCGAGAATGGTCATCGATATGGAGCATTCCCCGTCGGACGCTCGCAACACGCGCGCGTCGGCGGGGAGTGGAGTCGGGCGCGAAAGCTTCTCACGTCCCGGCCGCCTGCCGCGTCCTGTCTGGACAGACGCACGACCCGAGAGAGGACGCCCGCATGGCCACGCAGACCGCCCCGACCACCGTCGCCGATCGCATCGCCGCGCTCGACTGGCCCGCCCTGAAGGCGCAGCTCGACGCGGTCGGCCACGCGCAGACCCCGCCGGTCCTCCGCGCGGCGGAGTGCCGCGCGCTCGCCGCGGAGTTCGACGACGGCCGCTTCCGCTCGCGCGTCGACATGCGCCGCCACCGCTTCGGCGAGGGCGAGTACAAGTACTTCGACGCGCCGCTGCCGGCGCTCGTCGACGAGGCCCGTCGCGCCCTGTACCCGCCACTCGCCGAGGTCGCCAACGACTGGGCGCGCCGCCTGCGGCAGGAGGCGCCCTACCCGGCCGACCTCGACGCGTTCCTCGAGCGCTGCCACGCCGCCGGCCAGACCCGCCCGACGCCGCTGATCCTGCGGTACGTCGCGGGCGGGCACAACACGCTGCACCAGGACCTCTACGGGGACGTCGCGTTCCCGTTGCAGGCGGTGACGGCACTCAACCGCGCGGGGACGGACTTCGCGGGCGGGCAGTTCGTGCTCGTCGAGCAGCGCCCGCGGGCGCAGTCGCGCGCTCACGTCATCGACCTCGAGCGCGGCGCGTTCCTGCTGTTCCCGACGCGTGAGCGGCCGGTGGAGGGGACCCGCGGGCCGTACCGCACGACGATGCGCCACGGCGTCGCGACGGTCCACGCCGGCGAGCGCGTCACGCTCGGCGTCATCTTCCACGACGCGAGTTGAACGCCGCGTTGAGCGGCCGGGATCACACCCGCGGCCGGCCCGATCTGGCATCGTCGCGGCATGGGGGTGGCGACGGAGCGCCCGCTCGAGGCGACGCGCGACCGGCTGGGGGCCCGGCGCGGCGTGCTCGGCGTCGGCCTGACCGCCGCGACGCTGGTGCTCGCGCTCTTCGCCTTCGGCGCGGTGATGCTCGCGACCCTCATCGCCTGGCCGTTCGTGGTCATCGGTCTCCTCGTCCTCGCGACGGTGCCCGTCCGCCTCATGCGTCTGGCGCGCCCGACGCCGGTGCTGCTCGTGCCGCTCATCGGCCTGGCCACGACGGTGATCTCGCTGCTGGGGCTGCTCGCGTTCGACGTCGGATGGGCGTCGGTCGGGCTGCCCACCCCGTCACCCGGTCTCGGGCTGCTCGTCGCGGGGGTCGTGATCGGCGCGACGGCGTACGCGTACCTGCGCTGGCTGGGCCGGCCGGTGCCGCGGCATCCGCCGCGGTGGGCGGGGCTCGCGGGCGGCGCTTCGCTCGTCCTCTACGTCGTCACGAACGGCGCGCCGAACTTCGGCGTGGTCGTGACCGCCGTGGCGGTCGGCCTCGCGGTGTGGGGCTACCTCGCCGCGGTCGCGCCGGTCGGCGTCGCGCACCCGCTGGGCTGGGCGCTCCTGCTCGTGATGGCCGCGGTGTTCGCCGCCCCGCTCGTCTACACCGCGATCGCCGGCGCGCGGCTGGACCTCGTGCTCCTCCTCGGCGCCGTGCTGGCCGCCGCGGTCGTGGCCCTGTACGTCGGCGGGCTGTCGCGCCACCGGATCGCCCACCGCCGCGGCGTCTGGGCCGCGGCGGTCGTCCTCGGGGTCGTCGTGCCGGTCGTGTGCTGGGGCGTGGTGCGGGCGCTCGACGGGGCGGGCGGGGCCGGCGGCGCGCCGGTCGGCACGCCGCTCGCGCCGGCGGCGGACGTCGCGGTCTCGCAGGCCGCGATCGACCACCGCCCGCTGCTGCTCTTCGACCGCGACGAGCCGTTCGACCGGCCGCTCGACGTCGACGGGCTCCTGGCGACCGGGCTGGTGGAGCTGTGCCCGGGCGGGGAGGGCCTGCTCGCCGACTGCCGCACGGTGCACGGCGCCGGCGACCTGCGCAACGAGTTCGGCAACCTCCGCTTCGACACGAAGGCCGTCGCCGGCGCGGACGTCGCGACGCGGGTCTACGTCCACGCGGTCACGCGTGCAGACCGGACGTACCTCGACTACTGGTGGTACCTGCCCGACAACCCGGCCCGCTCGGCCCGCGGGGCGATGTGCGGCGCCGGGCTCGTGATCCCGGAGATCACCTGCTTCGACCACCAGTCCGACTGGGAGGGCGTCACGGTCGTGCTCGACACGGCGAGCGGCGAGCCCGTCGGCGTGCACTACGCCGCGCACGACCGCGTCGTCGACGTGCCCTGGGAGATGCTCCAGGCCGCGTGGCGCGCGCCGCGCTACGCCCGCTGGGCGGCGGCCGCGGCCGACCACCCGCTCGTGTTCGTGGCCCGCGGCACCCACGCCGCCTACCCCGTCGCGTGCGACGAGCCGCCGTGCGCGGCGAAGGGCACGCTCTTCGACGACAACGCCCACGACGGCGGCTCGGCGTGGCCGGGCAACACGGACTGCGCGGGCCCGTGCGTCGGCGCGCTGCCGACCCGCGGCCCGACCGCTCCGCCGGCGAGCTGGAACGGGTTCGACGGGACGTGGGGGACGGCCGTGTGCCTCGCGCGGGTGTACTGCTCGCGCTCGCCCGCGCCGCGCGCCCCCGGCCGACAGGGCCGCTACCGGCGCCCGTGGTGCTTCTCGTTCCGCGCGCGGGCGCTCGCCCCGCAGCTCTCGATCGTCCGCGCCGCGCCGCCCGCGGACTGCCCCGGCGCGGCGCCGCCGGCCCCGACGCGCTGACGGCCGCACGATCGCGTAGGGTCGCCCGCCGCCCGTGCTCCCGCACCGCCAGTACACGCGCGACCGGCTGGCCCACACCGAGGCCCGCCTCGCCGCGCTCGTGCATCCCGAGCGCGCGGCGGTCGACACGCATGGAGATCGCGGGCCCGACGGGCCGCATCGACCGGTCGGCGGCCGCGGCCCTCGACTACGCGCCGGTCGCGCTCGGCGCCGAGCTCGGGCCGCTGTTCGCGACCTGGTGGCTGCGGGTCGCCGCGACGGTGCCCGAGGCCTGGGCCGGGGAGCGGGTCGACCTCGTGCTCGACACCCGCAGCGAGGCGACGCTGTGGCGCGACGGCCGCGCCGTGCAGGGCCTGAGCAGCGGGGGCGGCCAGGTCCGCTCCGACGCCACGCTCGTCGCCTCGGCGCGCGGCGGGGAGGCGCCTCGCGTTCGAGCTCGAGATCGCGTGCAACGACATGTTCGGCTTCGGCGTCCAGGGCGAGGGCGCGCACGGCCCGTACCGGACGCGCTCGCCGTTCGTCCTCGACGCCTGCGAGCTCGCGCGCTTCGACCCCGAGGCCTGGCGCCTGGTGCACGACTTCGGCGTCCTGCGCGCGCTCGAGCTCGAGGCCGGCCTCGACCCCGCGTTCGCGGGCGAGCTGCTCGCCGGGCTCGACGACTTCTGCAACGCGTGGGACGCCGAGGACCGCGCGACCTGGGCGCCGGCGGGCGCGATCCTCACCGGGCTGTACGAGCGCCATGCGGCGGGCGGCCCGCACGAGCTGTCGGCGATCGGCCACGCGCACCTCGACACCGCCTGGCTGTGGCCGCTCGAGGAGACCCGGCGCAAGGCGCTGCGGACGTTCACGACCCAGGTCCGGCTCACGGACGAGTACCCCGAGCACGTCTTCTGCGCCTCGCCAGGCCCAGCACTACGCGTGGATCCGCGAGCGAGGACCCGCCGCTGTTCGCCGCGATCCGCGAGCGCGTCGCCCGCGGGCAGTGGGCGCCGGTCGGCGGCACGTGGATCGAGCCGGACTGCAACCTGCCCGCGGGCGAGTCGCTCGCCCGCCAGCTGCTGCACGGCCAGCGCTTCTTCGAGCGCGAGCTGGGCCGGCGCTGCACCGAGCTCTGGCAGCCCGACGTCTTCGGCTACACCGGCCAGCTGCCGCAGCTCATGCGCGAGGCCGGGATGACGCGCTTCCTCACCCAGAAGCTCTCGTGGAACCGCTTCAACCGCCCCGAGCACCACACCTTCACGTGGCAGGGGATCGACGGCAGCGAGGTCCTGACGCACTTCCCGCCGGCCGACACCTACAACGCGAACGCGACCGTCGCCGAGCTGCGCCACGGCGTGCGCGCCTACCACGACCACGACCGCTCGCGCGACAGCCTGCTCGTCTTCGGCCACGGCGACGGCGGCGGCGGGCCGACCCGGGCGATGCTCGAGCGCCTGCGCCGCGCCCGGGACCTGCGCGGCCTGCCGCGGACGACGCGTGCGCCATCCGGAGGCGTTCTTCGACCGGCTCGAGGCGGGCGCGCGCGAGCTGCGGACGATCGTCGGCGAGCTCTACTTCGAGCTGCACCGCGGCACGTACACGACGCAGGCGGCGCTCAAGCGCGGCAACCGCCGCTGCGAGGCGGCGCTCCACGACGCCGAGCTCGCGGCGGCGGTCGCGGCGCGGCTCGGGCGCGCGCCGTACCCGGCGGCCGAGCTGGCCGAGGCGTGGCGCGTGCTGCTCGTCACCCAGTTCCACGACATCCTGCCGGGGACGTCGATCACCGAGGTCAACGAACGCGCGCGGGCCGACCTGGCCGGCGTCGAGGCGACGGCCGACCGGCTCACCGCGGCGGCGCTGGCCGCGCTCGGCGATGGCGGCGGCGGCGCGCAGTCCGTCCCGGTCAACACGATCCCGTGGCCGCGGCGCGAGGTGGCGCGGGACCCGGACGGCACGCTCGTGCTCGCCGAGGCGCCGCCGTGCGGGCCGGGCCGCGTCGTCGCCCCGGGTCCCGACGACGGCGTGCGCATCGTGCGGACGCCCGAGGGTGGCGCCGTGCTCGAGAACGCGCACCTGACCGCCACGCTCACCCCGGGCGGCGCGATCGCCTCGCTCGTGCACCGCGCGACCGGCCGCGAGGCGCTGGCGGCGCCGGCCAACCGCCTCGAGCTCTACGAGGACCGGCCCGTGGCGTGGGACGCCTGGGACGTCGACCCGTTCCACCTCGAGACCCGCGCGGACTGCGCGCCGGCCGACGGGATCGCGGCCGTCCGCGAGGATGCGCTGCGGGTCGAGGTCGACTTCGAGCGCCCGGTCGGCGCCCGCTCGCACCTGCGCCAGACCGTCCGCCTCGACGCCGGCGCCCGCCGCCTCGAGGTCCACACGGTCGCCGACTGGCACGAGGACCACCGTTTCCTCAAGGCCGCGTTCCCGCTCGCCGTGCACGCCGACGAGGCGACGTACGAGACCGCGTTCGGCGTCGCCCGCCGCCCGACGCACTACTCGACGCGCCACGACCTCGCCCGCTTCGAGGTCTGCGGCCACCGCTTCGCCGACCTCGGCGAGCACGGCTTCGGCGTCGCGCTGCTGAGCGACTGCAAAGTACGGCTGGAGCGCGTACGGCGACACCCTGCGCCTCAGCCTGCTGCGCGCGCCGAAGACGCCCGACGCGCAGGCCGACATGGGCGAGCACCGCTTCGCCTACGCCCTCGTCCCGCACGCCGGCGGCTGGCAGGACGCCGGGATCGTGGGGGAGGCGCGCGCGTTCGGCGCGCCGCTGCGCTGGGGGCCGGGCGGCGCCGCGCCGGGCCCGTGGGCGTGGGTCGAGGACGCGCCCGGCGTCGTGCTCGACACGGTCAAGCGCGCCGAGGACGGCGACGCGCTCGTCCTGCGCCTCTACGAGGCCCACGGCGGCCGCGCCCGGGCCCGGATCCGCCTCGGCCTGCCGTTCACCGGCGCGCGGCGCTCGAACCTGCTCGAGGACGACCTCGGCCCGGTCGGAGGTCGACGGCGACGCGATCGTCGTCGACGTCCGGCCGTGGCAGATCGTCACGCTGCTGGTGGACTGAGGCGGGTCGGTGGGTGGTGGCGTCCCGCTCGGGCGCCGGGGCGGCGCGGGCGCCGGCGGACGGCGCGGCGAAGGGGGAGTGGGGACCGGCGTCGGTGTGGCCCTCCGAGGCCGCCGCGGATCGAGAGGAACATTTGCCCCGATATAGGGAGGAGATGTTCCTCTCGGCCGCAACTGCGGGTCGGAGCGGGCGCCGCCGGCCTGGCGCCACAACCGTGGCCCGGCCTCCTCAGCGCCGCGTGCTGATCCGGATCGTCCGCCCGACGTTCGGCACCGTCGCGCCGCTGCCGGTCCCGAGGAACACGCGGAACAGGCCGCCGCGGCGGATGCGGACGGTCTTGCCGTAGATGCCGAACCCGGCGCCGCCCGGCCGCGTGACCGTGCCCGCGACCGTGATCCAGCGGCCGTCGCGGCGCTTCTGGATCGCGATCCCGCGGCCCGGCTCGGACGGGCGCACGGTGCCGGAGAAGTGGACCCGGCCGCCGCGGCGCACGCGCGTGCTCGTCACCCGCGTGCCGACGATCGCCCGCGCCCCGACGGCGAGCACCGGGCTGACGACGCCCGCCCGGTCGGTCACGCGGGCGCGGAACTGCGTCGTCAGCGGGAGCGCGAGGACCACCATCGAGAACCGGCCCGGCGGCATCGGCGACGAGCGCGTTGCCGGTGTTCGCGAAGCCGCCGCGGAACGGGAACGCGCGCTGCTGGATCTGCACCGGACGGCCGGCGGCGCCGGTGCCGGAGACGGTGCCGACGAGCGTCGTCGGCCCGCCGAAGGCCGTCGGGTTCGGGTTCGCGGCGAGCGCGACGCGCAGCACCTGCGCGGGCGTGCGGAACGTCCGGTCGGCCGTGACCGAGGTGCCGGAGGCGTTCGTCGCGACGAGCCGGACGTGGAAGGTCGCGGCCGGGACGAGGCCGACGCCCGGGGCGGAGACGTTCACCGCCGCCGCGCCCGCGGCCAGCGCGGTCGGCGCCGTCTGCGCGCCGTAGGCCGCCGTCGGGCCGTACTGGAAGAAGTACGTCGTCGCGAGGCTGCGCGGGTTGACCGCGCCGCGCAGCGTCGCGCTCTGCACGGTGACGCCCGTCGGGGCGAGCGTCCGCACCGTCGGCACCACCGCCGAGGCGACGCCGGCCGGCAGCGCCGCGAGGCCGACGGCCGTGACCGTCCCGAGCGTCGCCAGTGCCGCGAGCGCGCGCGGGCGGCGAATCCGTCCCATCACCGTGTCCCTCCGAAGGTCGAGGGGCTTCCGTCGGCCCCTGCGCCCGTTGCAAACCGCCGGGCCGGCTCAAGGTTGCGCGACGGCGAGCGGGAGCACCGCGCGGACGGTCGTCCCCTCGCCCGCCGGGCTCTCGATGCTCAGCGACCCGTCGACCGCCTCGACCCGGTCGGCCAGCCCGCTCAGGCCCGAGCCGGAGCCCGGGTCCGCGCCGCCGACGCCGTCGTCGCGGACCTCGACGACGAGGTCGTCGGCCTCGCACGCGACGCGCACCGTGGCCTCGCTGGCGTCGGCGTACTTCGCCACGTTCGTCAGCGCCTCGGCGACGGTGAAGTACGCCGTCGTCTCGACCTCGCTGCGGAGGCGGTCGCCGGGGACGTCGAGCACCTCGACCGGCACCGGCGCCCGGGCGGCGAGCGCCGCGATCGCCGGCGCGAGGCCGCGCTCGGTGAGCACGGCGGGGTGGATGCCGCGGGCCAGCTCGCGCAGCTCGGCCGACGCCTCCAGGAGCTCGTCGCCGAAGCGCTCGAGGAACGCCGGCGCCTTCGCCGGGTCCTTCTCGACCTGGGAGCGGGCGAGGCGCACCTCGAGGGCGAGCGAGACGAGCCGCTGCTGGGCGCCGTCGTGCAGGTCGCGCTCGATCCGGCGCCGCGCCGCGTCGGCCGCCTGGACGATCCGCACGCGCGAGGCGCGCAGCTCCTCGGTGCGCGCCGCGTCGATCTCCTTCTCCCGGAGCGCCTCCTCGGCCGCCCGGCGGTCGGTGATGTCGACGATCGCGCCGTCCATCCACATCCGCCCGGCCGGCCCCGGGACCGGCTGGCCGCGGTCGAGCACCCAGCGGACCTCGCCGTCGGCGCGGACGATCCGGTACTCGAACTCGAAGGCGTCACCGCGGGCGCTCGCGGCCTCGACGGCGCGCATCACGCCCGCGCGGTCGTCGGGGTGGACGATGCTCATGATCGTCCGCCTCGCGCTGGCGATGAAGTTGTGCGGCGGGTAGCCCGAGATCCGCTCGATCTCGTCGCTGATGAGCTCGAGCGTGTGGTTGTTGTGCCACGCCGAGCGGTAGATCGCGCCGGGGACGTGGACCATGAGCGAGCGGACGAGCTTGTCGTCGGCGCGCTGCTGCGCCGCGCGCATCCCGGCGCGCGCCCGGGCGAGCAGCTCGCCGCGGGTGAACGGCCGGTGCAGGTAGTCGTCGGCGCCGGACTTCAGGGCCGCGTCGGCCATCCGGCCCTTGGCCGTGATCGCCAGCAGCCAGGCCTCCTCGAGGCGGTGGTCCTCGCGGAGCTTCGCGCAGCACTCGGCGACCTCGAGGCCACCCGTCTCGCGGTCGACGATGACGAGGTCGGCCTCGCCCTCGTCGAGCGCCGCCGACGCGGCGACGGCGCCGGTGGCCGCGCGCGCCGGGTAACCCGCCGCGCGCAGCCACGCGGGGACCTGGGGCTCGGACGCGCCCACGACGAGCACGCCGCCCTGACGCCGGCGGACGGATCCGGAGTGCAGCACCGCCAGGGATTATCTCTGCCGGACGAGCTCGCGCAGGCCGCCCGCGAGCAGGACCGCCCGCTCGCGGTCCGAGAGCACGGCGCGCAGCGCGATCTCGCCGCCGCCCTCGGTCCGCGCGACGAGGTCCTCCTCGCCGTTCTCGACCGCCGCCCGGACGCCCTCGATCGTCCAGGTGTCGCCGAGCGAGACGGCGTCGTGGTCGTCCTCGTCGGCGAAGACGAGCGGCAGGACGCTCTGGGCGACGAGGTTCGTGCGGTGGATGCGGGCGAAGCTCTTCGCGACCACCGCGCGGATGCCGAGGTGCAGGGCGGCGAGCGCCGCCTGCTCGCGCGAGGAGCCCTGCCCGTAGTTGTGGCCGCCGACGATCAGCCCGCCGCCCCACTCGAGCGCGCGGTCGTGGAACTCGGGGTCCTGGCGGCGGAACATGTACTTGGCGCAGTCGGGGATGTTCGACCACAGGCTCATGCCGATCGCGCCGTCGGGGGCCATGTCGCCGGTCGAGACGTCGTCGCCGACGACGATCGCGACGCGTCCGGAGACCGTGTCGGCCAGCGGCTCGCCCTTCGGCGGCGCGACGATGCTCTCGGGGCGCGGGAGCTCGACCCGCGCCGCCTCCGCGGGCGGCGGCGGCGCGACGATCTGGCGGTCGTCGATCTCCGGGCGCGGCTCGACGGAGCCCGGTGCGGGCGGGTCGCCGAGCGTCCGCGGGTCGGTGATCGCGCCGCGCAGCGCGGTCGCCGCGGCCGTCGCCGGCGAGCAGAGATAGATCGCGTCGCCGTCGGTGCCGCTGCGCCCGGGGAAGTTGCGGTTGAACGTGCGCACCGACGGCGCGCCCGCGGACGGCGCCTGGCCCACGCCGATGCACGGGCCGCACACCGCCTCGAGCATCCGCGCCCCCGACGCGACGAGGTCGCCGTAGACCCCGGCGCGGGCGATGACGTCGAGGATCTGGCGCGAGCCCGGCGTCACCGTCAGCTGGACGCGCTCGTGCACGACCTCGTCCTTCAGCACGGCCCCGACGAGCGCGAGGTCCTCGTAGGAGGAGTTCACCGACGAGCCGACGCAGACCTGCGCGACCTCGGTCCCCGCGAGCTCGGCGACCGGGACGACGTCGCCCGGCGACGACGGCTGGGCGATCAGCGGCTCGAGCGCGCCGAGGTCGATCTGCTCGACCTCGTCGTACTCGGCGCCGTCGTCCGCGGCGACGGCGGCGAACGCGTCCGCGCGGCCCTGGCCGGCGAGCCACTCGCGCGTGCGCTCGTCGCCGGGGAAGATCGCGGTCGTCCCGCCGGTCTCGACGATCATGTTGGCGATCGTGCCCCGCTCGGTCGCGGTCAGCGTCGCGACGCCGGGGCCGGTGAACTCGAACACCCGCTCGAGCCCGCCGCGCACGCCGCGGCGGCGCAGCAGCTCGAGGATCACGTCCTTGGCCTGCACCCACGGGCCGAGCGCCCCGGTCAGCTCGACGCCCACGACCGTCGGGCAGGCGAGCGCGAAGCCGTGGCCGGCCATCGCGACCGCGACGTCGAGCCCGCCCGCGCCGATCGCGAGCATCCCGAGCGCCCCGGCCATCGACGTGTGCGAGTCGGCGCCGACGAGCACGTGCCCGGGCCGCGCGTAGCGCTCGAGGTGCACGTAGTGCGAGATGCCGTTGCCGGGCCGCGAGTACGCGAGGCCGTAGCGCGCGCAGAACGCCTGCAGGTAGCGCGCGTCGTCCATGTTGCGGTGGTCGAGCCCGAGGACGTTGTGGTCGACGTAGCAGACCGCGAGCGGCACCTGCACCCGGTCGACGCCGAGCTCCTCGAACTGCATCCCGGCCATCGTCCCGGTGGCGTCCTCGAGCAGCACCTGGTCGACGTCGAGCACGATGTCCGCGCCCGGCTCGAGCCGGCCGTCGCGCAGCCGGCGCTCGAGGATCTTGCGCGTGAGGGTGCGCGGGGCGGCCACGGGCGCCGGATGGTATGACCACGGCCGTGGGCGTGGACGGCGACCTCTCGCGGCAGGCGCTGCGGCTCGCGCTCGCCGCGGACCTGACCCACCGGACCGGGCGGATCTCCGGCGGGCCGATCGCGGCCGGCGCCGACCTGGCGGCCCTGTCGTCCGCGCTTCAGGCGGTCGCCGCGCCGGTCGAGCGCGGCCACCGGCTGCGCTTCGAGCCCGCGTACCCCGGCGTCACCGGCGGCGTGGAGGACCTGCGCGGGGCGCGGCGGCTCGTGCTCGCGTGCACCGCGCGGGATGCCGCCGGCGACCCGGCCGCCGTCGTGTTCACGACGCTGATCGCGGGGCGCGCGCCGCAGGTCAGCGCGGCGCCGCCGGAAGCCGCGATCCCGCCCGGATGGGCGTGACGCGCGTGCCCGCCGATCCGCCCGACGACGCGCTGCTGTCCGCCGCCGAGGTCGCGGCGTGGCTCGACGTCGACGAGACGTGGCTCGCGGCGGCGATCGCCGACGACGCGCTGCCGGTCATGGGCTACACGAGCGACGGCGATCCGGTCGTCGCGGCCGGCGAGGTCCGCGCGTGGCTGCGCCGCCCGGACCCGCGCGGCGACGAGACCTGACGCGCCGGATCGCGCCGGCCGTCCGGCGGTGGTACCGTCGGTGGCGATGCTCCTCCGAGCGTGAATCCCCCGCCGCCATGGCCGAGCACCGCCTCGGTCGATTCGCCCTGGCCCGGTTCACGTCGCAGTTCCCGAGGAGCACACCGTGCAGCACGCAGTCGAAGTCGTCGGTCTCACCAAGAAGTTCACCCGCCGCAAGGGCCGGACCCGCACGAGCATCGCCGCGCTCGACGGGGTCTCGTTCTCGCTCGCCCGGGGCGAGTGCGTCGCCGTGCTCGGCCAGAACGGATCGGGCAAGTCGACGCTCGTCCGCGCGCTCTCGACGCTCCTCATCTACGAGAGCGGCAGCGCCCGGGTCTTCGGCCACGACGTCGCGCGCGACGAGCGGGCGGTCCGGCGGATCGTCAATCGCGTCTCGGTCGAGGCGTCGTTCTTCAAGCGCCTGTCGGCGACCGAGAACCTCTCCTACGCGGCGCGCTTCTACGGCATCGGCCGCTCCGAGACGCGCCGGCGGATCCCGGACATCCTGGGCTCGGTCGGCTTCCCGCTCGAGCGCGCCGGCGCGCCGATGCAGGACCTCTCGCGCGGGATGCAGCAGAAGGTCGCGCTCGCGCGGGCGCTCCTGACCTCGCCGACGCTGCTGCTGCTCGACGAGCCCACGACGGGCCTCGACCCGCGCTCCAAGCGCGAGGTCCAGGACTTCATCCGCCACGTCCACGCCGTGCACGACACGACGACGCTGCTGTGCACGCACGACATGGCCGAGGCCGAGACGCTGGCCGACCGGGTCGGGATCCTGCACCGCGGGCGCCTGCTCGCGCTCGAGGAGCCCGCGGCCCTGCGGCGCCGCTACGACGCGGCCACGCTCGAGGACGCGTTCTTCGCCGCGACCGGCATCGCGCTCGCGGACGACACCGAGGACGACGACGACGAGGAGGCCGCCTGATGCGCGCCGCGACAGGGGTCCTGCGCTACCAGACGACCGCGCTGCTCGGCGTGGTCGAGCGCAACACCTACCTGGTCAAGCGCTACGGCTGGTGGGAGCTCGCGTTCTTCCTGTGGACCGTCGCCAACACGCTGACGATCGTGTTCATCGCGAAGGGCGTCCAGGCCAACGGCGGCACGCTCGACGTCGAGCGCGAGACCGCGAGCCTGCTCATCGGCGCGGTCATCTGGTCCTACCTCGGGATCGTCTTCGAGATCCTCACGGAGACCGTCGCGTGGGAGCGCTGGGAGGGGACGATCGAGTACACGTTCATGGCCCCGCTGCCGCGGGCCGTGCACCTGCTCGGGATGGGCGCGTTCGCCGTGCTCTACGGCGTCCTGCGCACGGCGGCGCTGTTCGCGGTCGTCGCGCTCTTCTTCGGCCTGAGCTTCTCGGCCGCGAACTTCGGCGCGGCGCTGCTGCTGCTCGCGGTCGCGTCGATCTCGTTCGTCGGCGTCGGGATGGTCACGGCGGTGCTGCCGCTCATCTCGCCCGAGAAGGGCGCGCAGCTCGGCTTCATCGCCCAGGGGCTGCTGCTGGTCGTGTCGGGCGTCTACTACCCCGTCGACGTCATGCCCGGGTGGATGCAGGCGATCGCGACGGTGTCGCCCGCGACGTACGCCCTCCACGGCATCCGGGCCGCCGTCCTCGACGGCGCGGGCATCGGGGCGGTGTGGGGCGACCTGTGGCCGCTGCTGGTGCTCGGCGTCGTCGCGATCCCGGCCGGCCTGGCGATCTTCCGGACCGGCGAGCGCTACGCCAAGCGCCACGGCAGCCTGAAGCGCAACGGCTGATCGCGCTCAGCGCGTGACGGTGAAGGACGACTGGGCGAGCACGCCGTAGCCGTCGTCCTTCACCAGCCGCACGACGTAGCGGCCGGGCGGGAACGTGCTGCGGTCGCCCGCGATCGTCGTGCGGCCGGCGACCGTCGCGCCGGTGTAGACGAACGTCAGGTAGTCGTTGTAGAGGTCGTTGTCGCCGGCCTTCCAGATGCCGACCCAGTCGCGGCGGAAGCCGGGCGCGTTCGTCCACGACACCCGGATCGAGCGGCCCGCCCGGACCCGCGCCGGCGCGGCCACCGTCGGCCGGGCGCCCGGCGCGACGACCCAGAACGTGCTGCGCGACACGACGCGGTTGCCGCGCGTGACGAGCAGCGCGTCGTAGCGGCCGGGCGACAGCGCGCCCGAGCCGAAGTTGATCTCGCCGAAGAAGCTCGCCTCCTGCGGCGGGATGATCCCGATCGCGTCACGGGCGGGACGGCCGGCGCGCACGATCCGCAGCGTGTCGATCCCCTCGCCGCGCGGCGCGGCGTAGCGGACGGCGATCGTGTCGCCGCGCACCACGTGGCGGTCGAGGACCGACGCGTACGGCGCGGGGACGGCGGGCGTGAAGCGGACGGTCGAGACGACGGCGCGGTGGTCGGAGGGGTAGGGGTCGACCGGGTAGGTGACGTCCGGCGTGCCCGACGGGCCGACGATCCCGCTGTCGAGGACCTGCACGCCCGGCGAGGCCTGGACGAAGTCGATGCGGTCGATGACCTCGTTCGCCGCGCGGCGCGGGAACGGGTAGCCGAAGGTCCACGTGATGCCGGGGTTCGCGACCGGGTCGGGGTGGACGGCGCGGTAGGTGTCGGTGAAGCCGGCCCGGGTCAGCGCGCGGGTCACCGGCCACGGCACGGGGTAGTGCACGTCGCCGCGCACGGCGTCGACGGCGGGCGTCCAGTCCAGCGCCGACGGCGTGTTGAAGTCGCCGGTGAAGAACGTCGGGATCCCGCGGCGCAGCGCGGGCCGCACGGCGCGCAGGGCGGCGTTGATCTCCGGCACGCGGGTCGCGCGCTCGTTCGCGAGGACCTGCGCGAGCGACCGCCCGGAGCGCACGAGGTACGGGCCGTAGGGGTCGGAGGTCAGGTGCTCGTTGGCCAGCGCGAAGACCTGCCCCGGGCGGATCTGGGCGAGGACGTACTCGCCGTGGGCCTCGGGCGGGTCGACGAGCGGGAAGCGCGACACGACGTGCATGCGGTCGCTCCAGTACGGCCAGTGCAGCGCCTCCGCGATCCGCCGCGTGTTGCCCTCGGCCTCCTGCAGCCCGACGATGTCCGCCCGCGCCGCACCGATCGCCTCGACGACCTTGGAGAAGTCGACCTCGTCGCCGCCGAGCCAGATGTTGAACGTCATGACCCGCACGTCGACCGGGGTCGGCGCGGGGAGCGGGACGGCCGGGGCCTGCGCCCGGGCGGCCGGAACGACCGCGAGCGCGGCGAGGGCGAGCGCCGTCGCGAGGACGGCCGGGCGGCGCCGGACCCGGCGCGGGATCGTCATGGGCGCCACGGCTGACTAGACGATCAGGCGGTGGGGGTCCGTGTCAAGCGCGCCCGCGCGTCAGCCCGGCGCGAGCGGCCGCGCCTCCGGATCCTGGCCCAGCGCGGCCCGGCCGCCGTCGACCGGGACGACGGCGCCCGTGACGAAGCTCGCGTCGTCGGAGAGCAGGTGCGCGACGACCGCGGCGACCTCGTCCGGGCGGCCGAGGCGGCCGAGCGCGTGCAGCCGCGCGATGTCCGCCGCGGCCTCGGTCGCGTCGGCCCGGCCGGTGTCGATCGAGCCGAGCGCGATCGCGTTCACGCGGATCCCGCGCGGGCCGTACTCCGTCGCGAGCGCGCGCGTGAGGCCCTCGATCGCGGCCTTCGCCGTCGTGTACGGCGCCGCGCCGGGCACAGCGCGCTGGGCCTGGTGGGAGGAGACGTTCACGATCGCGCCGGGCGTGCCGGCGGCCAGGAAGCGCCGGACGGCCGTCGCCGCGCCGACCACGGCCGGCGCGAGGTTCGCGGTCACGAGCGCGAGGACGTCCTCCGGCGGCGCGTCGTGCACGGAGGCGTCGCGGAAGACGGCGGCGTTGTTGACCCAGCCGGCGAGCGGCGCCAGGCGCTCGGCCGCGTCGGCGGCGCGGGCGGCGACCGCCGCGTCGCCGGCGTCGCCCGCGACCGCGGCCGCCCGCGCGCGGGCGGGGTGCTCGTCGAGCCACGCGAGCGCGGCCGGGTCGAGCTCGAGCGCGACGACCGCGTCGCCGCCGGCCAGCAGGCGCTCCACGATCGCCCGGCCGACCCCGCGGCCGCCGCCGGTGACGACGTGGGAGCGGGGCGGCGCGGCGGCGGACATCGAGGGCCGCTCAGGCGAAGTCGGCCGGGGCGAGCTCGATCGGCGTGCCGTGCGGCGTGCGGTCCGCGGCGCGGCCCCAGGCGTCGGCGTAGCGGGCCTGGGTCGCCGCGTCGGCGACGGCCTTCTCGGCGACGAGGCGCTCGAGCGTCGCGAGCCAGTGGCGGTAGTAGGTCTCGCCCGTGTCGGGGTCGCCCGCCGCCTGGGCGGCCCGGATCTCCTCGGCCAGCGCCGCCGCCCACTCGGGCCAGCTGAACAGGCCGCGCTCGTGCAGGGCGACCGCGAGGGCGAAGGCCTGGGCCTCCCACGGCTCGCGGAAGACGGGGCCGTCCGCGTCGCGCGGCACGCCCGGGACCGTCGCGGCGGCGACCGTCGCGGCGTCGCTCACGCCGGCTCCAGGTACGGCTCGAAGGCGTCGAACGAGACCGACACGGTCGGGTCGCTGTCCGGCCCCCAGAGGTCGCGGCCGGCGAAGCGCACGGTGTAGAGCCACTGCGGGTCCTCGCCGCCGCCATGGGCGTTCGCGTCCGGGAAGACGTGGGCGCCGTGGACGAGCACGACCGTGCCGACCTTGCCGCGGACGTAGCGCGGCAGGCGGGTGTGGGTCGGCGGGTTGAGGTTGCGCGTGCGGACCCGGTCGCCGGTCGCGAAGCGGGCCGGGCGCGGCGCCTCGCGGTTCGACGGCCCGCCGCTGCGCACCATCCGCACCGCGGCCGCGGCGTCGATCACGCGGTCGAGCGGCCGCGGCGGCTCGAGCGGGCGCCCGGCGTCGACCTCGGCGCCGGTCACGAGGCCGCGCTCGGCGAGCAGGCGCTCGAGCCCGGCGAGCCACATCTCGTAGTAGGTCCGGCCCAGGTACGCCGGCGCGGGCCAGTCCTCGCGGGAGAAGCGGGAGGCGTCGATCGTCCACTGGCCGGTGGCGCCCATCGCGAGGGTGAGCGCGAACGCGCGGCGCTCCCACTCGGCGTGGAAGACGGGCTCGTCGGGCTCGGGCTCGACCGGCCCGAAGCCGTGCATCCCGCCCATGTCGTGGACGCCGTTCACGCCGCCACCCGCTCCGGCCGCGCGGCGAGGCCGGTGCCGATCATCGAGTCGCGGGTGACGAGCGCGGCGAGGTCGTCCTCGCTCCAGCCGTCGGTGCCCTCCGGGCGCACGGGCACGACGAGGTAGCGCAGCTCGGCGGTCGAGTCCCACACGCGGATCTCGGTCTCGGCCGGCAGGTCGACGCCGAAGTCCCGCAGCACGCCGCGCGGATCGGAGACGGCGCGGGAGCGGTAGGGCGCGGACTTGTACCAGACCGGCGGGAGCCCGAGGACGGGCCACGGGTAGCACGAGCACAGCGTGCAGACGACCATGTTGTGGACGTCCGGCGTGTTCTCGAGCGCGACGATGTTCTCGCCCTGCCGGCCGACGTAGCCGAGCGAGGTGATGGCCGCGCCGCCGTCGGCGAACAGCCACGCCCGGTACTCCGGGTCCGCCCACGCCCGCGCGACGACGCGCGCGCCGTTGTGCGGGCCGACCTTCGTCTCGTAGGTCTCGATCAGGACGTCGAGCGCCGCGGGGTCGACGTAGCCCTTCTCGGTGAGGATCGTCTCGAGCGCGCGGACGCGGCGCTGCGTCTCGGAGAGCTCGGAGCCGTGCTCGTGATCGTGGTGCGCCATCGGCCGATTATCCCCGTCCCGCCAGGCGCGACAGGTACAGGAACGTCGGGCGGTATCCACGCCGCTCGTAGAGGCGGCGGGCGGCGTCGTTGCCCGGCAGGACTCCGAGGACCAGGTCGGTCACGCCGTCGTCCGCGAGCGCCCGCTCGAGGCCGTGGAGGAGCGCGCTCCCGATCCCCGCGCCACGGAGGTCGGGAAGGACCGACAGCGATTCGATCTCGCCGACGCGCCGGCCGGTGACCCACGTGTCGGCCAGCCATGTGTCGCCCGCCTCCATCACGTGGGCGAGGCCGTAGCCGACGAGCGCCCCGTCGGCGTGCGCGAGCAGGAGCACCGTGTCCGGCCGGGCCAGCAGCTCGACGTACATCGCGCGGCTCGCGGCCCACGTCTCGGCGTCCGTGACGTACGGGCGCAGCTCCGGCATGGACTCCACGTGCCGGTGGTGCACGGCCACCCACAGCGGCTCGAGCGCGTCGAGGTCCGCGGCCGAGCCGCGCGCGATGTCGAAGGACGGCGGCATGGGCGCCGAGTATCGGCCACCGGCGTGCGGCGGGCACAATCGGCGGCGTGGACGATCCGTTCCGGCTCTACCTCGTGGTCCGCCGCAACGCGCTGACGACGCTCGCCCGCGGCGGCGAGCTGGCCGGTGCGGCGGCCGTCGCGTGCGTCCGGCGGTTCGCCGCCGACGAGCACTTCGCGGCCGACCTCGCGGCCTGGCGCCGGCGGCCGGGGAAGGTCACCCTCCGTGCGCGGCCGGCGCAGTGGCGCGAGCTCCTCGAGACCGAGGCGCACGTCGTGGCGGGCGACCCCGAGGGCGAGGCGGTCGCGGCCCTGCCGCCCCGCCGGCGCTCCGGCCGGGGCCCGCTGCTCGAGCGCATGCAGGCGATGACGAGCGCGCTCGAGCCGCTGCCCGACCGCGCCGACCCCGACCCCGCCCGCGTCACCTACCTCGTCAATCCGCGCCTGGAGATGAGCTCCGGCAAGACGCTCGCCCAGATCGGCCACGCCGCGGTGATGGCGGCCGACGGCGGCGGCCTCGAGGACTGGGTGGCGGCGGGCTGTCCCGCGACGGTGATCGCGCCGGGACAGCAGCGGGTCTTCGACGCGCTGTGCGCCTCGGACGCGCTCGCGGCCCGGGTCGTCGACGGCGGCCTGACCGAGGTCGCGCCCGGGACGGTGACCGTCCTCGCGCTCGCGCCCGGCGTGGCCGTCGCGCGCTGAGCGCGGCCCGGACGCGAAAAAAATGCGGAGCGGCCGCCCATCCGGGGCGACCGCTCCGCCTCGGCCCGGGGGCGCCGCGCTGACAGGGGGACAGCGCGACGGCCGGGCCGACGTCCTCGGGGCCTAGCCGCGGCCCCCCGCCTTCGCGGCGCGCGCGGCGGCGACCTTCACCGTCCGCGCCGCCGCCGGCCCGAGCACCGTGCGGCTGCGCCCGGCGCGGACCTCGACCCGGTAGCGGCCCGCCGGCAGGTGCCGCAGCTTCGGCTCGGTGAGCCGGAAGCGGTAGCGCTTGGCCACCGGCGCCGGGCGGTACACGGTCGCCACGAGGCGGCCGCGCGCGGCCGCGGCGCGGGCCTTCGCCGTCCCGGCGGGCGCCCCGCCCGCGCGGAACACCCGGATCCGGACGACGCGCGCGCCCGCGGGCACGTTCGCCGTGACCGTGATCGGGCCACCGGCCGCCGTCACGGCCAGGCCGGAGACGCGCGCCGGAGCCCGCGTCGCCGCGCCGCCGGCCGCCGGCCCGCCGCCCGGGGCGGCGAGCAGCGTCGCGAGGCCGGGCACCGGGGCCACGGGCGCGACCGTCTGCCCGAGGCCGATGCCCTGGCCCGGGCCGCCGCCGGGAGCGGGACCGGTGCCCGCCGGCGCGACCGCCGACGACGCCGCCGACGTCACGCTCTCGGCCGTCCCGTTCGTGTCGGTGAAGGACACGACGACGCGCAGCCGCTGTCCGACCTGCGCCGCGCCCGGCGTGAACGAGGCGCCCGTCGCTCCGTTCACGTCGCTCCACGACCCGCCGTCCTCGGCCTGCCAGCGGAACGCGAACGGCACGCCGGCGAGGCCGTCGGCATCCGCGATGCCGCCCGTCAGCGCCGTGACCGCGACGCCCGCCTGCGGCGTCGGGTCGTTCAGCACCGGCGTGCCGGTCGCCGGGTCGTTGACGTTCGTCACCGGCTGCGTGGCGGCGGACGTCACGCTCTCGAGCACGCCGTCGCCGTCGTTGAACGTCGCCACGACGCGCAGCGCCGAGCCGACCTCGCCGTCACCGGGCGTGAACGTCGCGCCCGTCGCGACCGTCGTCCAGCCGCCGTCGCCCTCCTCGGCCTGCCAGGCGAAGGTGAGCGTCGCGCGGTTGACGCCGTTGGCGTCCGTGACCGCCTCGGAGGCCGTGAGGGTCTGGTTCTCCGCCGGGGTCGTGTCGCTGATCGAGACCGTCCCGCCGGCCGGCGCGTTGGCCGGGCCGCCGAGGACGACCACCTGGTCGGCGAACCGCAGGCGCTCGACGTGCTTGAGCGTGTCGATGCCGTCGGCCAGCGACCCGCGGGCGTGGGTGACGGTCATCTCCGTCGTGCTGAGCGGGCTCAGGTCGTAGTTCGCCCGCGGCTCGGTGAACACCGCGGTGTCCACGTCGTTGCCGGGCGCGGCCATCTCGATCCGGCGGAGGATCTGCAGCCGCGACGGGTCGAGGTCGCCGGCGAGCACCCGCGCCTGGACCTGCTTCATGCTGCTCACGGTCTCGGCCGTCCCCTCGACGCCGATGCGCACGTCGAGCCACGCGTCGCCGTCGATGAGGTCGTTGCCGCCGCGGCCCTCGACGAGGTCGCTGCCGGCGCCGCCGATGATGATGTTGCCGCCGGTGAACCGGGGCGCGCCGCCGATGAGGTCCGACAGCCCGCCGACCAGCTCGGGCCGGGTGAGCTCGTGGTCGCCGGCCATCTCCGCGGCGTCGGTGTCGTCGCCGCGCAGGACGTCGCTCTTGTCCCACCCGGAGAGCCCTTCGACGTTGTCGAAGCGGTCGCGGATGTTGTCGAGGTCCGGCGGCAGCAGGCCGGTGAAGCGCATGTCGGCGTTCGCCGGCTGCGGGTCGCCGCGGTGGGTGACCCAGTCGAACCCGATCATGCCCTCGTTGCGCTCGATCCCGGGGCCGGTGACCATCACGTCGTCGCCGCCCTCGGAGTCGTAGTCGTCGTCGCCGCCGTCGCCGACGATGACGTCGTCGCCGGTCCGCCCCTCCTGGAACGGGTCGCCGTTCTCGCCCTGGAGCAGGTCGGCCTGGGCGCCGCCCTCGATCCAGTCGTCGCCCTCGTTGCCGAACACCGTGTCGGACGAGTCGCCCGCGATGACGAAGTCGTTGCCGCCACCGGCGAACGTCTCCTTCGGATCGGCCCCGGCGACGACGAAGTCGTTGCCGAAGCCCGCGAGGATCAGGTCGAAGCCGCCGCCCGCGTTGATCGCGTCGTCGCCCTCGCCGCCCTTGATGTTGTCGTCGCCGAACAGGTCGGTGAGGATGTCGTCGCCCTCGCCGCCGTTGATGGCGTCGTTGCCGGCGCCGCCCTCGAGGCGGTCGTCGCCGCCGTCGCCCCAGAGGGTGTCGTCACCCTCGCTGGAGTGGATGCGGTTCGCGGCGTCGGTGCCGCCGAAGACGACGTGCTCCTCGCCGTTGAAGCGCAGCGTGCCGTCGGGCATCCGCTCCAGCAGCTCGGACTCGTCGTACGTCGTCGACGGGTCGTCATCGACACCGGGGCCGGCGCCGAGACGGTCGATCTCGAACGTGAAGTCCGGCCGGGAGAAGATGTCGAACGGCAGATGGGTCGTGTCCGTCGTGCGCATCACGAGCTCGGCGAACGAGTTCTCCTCGAGCTGGGTGAGGAAGTTCAGGCCCGCGTTGCGCGTGAGGTAGTAGAGCCGGTCGCCGTCCTGCAGCTTCTCGAGCTGCGTCTCGAAGACGAAGTTGAACGTCGAGCCGAGCAGGCCGCCGAACGGCATCTGCTTCTCGGCCAGGCCGCCGACCCAGAAGTCGACGTCCTCGAGGCCGGTGGCGCGGTTCGCCCAGTCGCCGGTCGAGTTGAGGAACGCCGCCGCGTCGGTGGGCCGGTCCGCGGCGTCGCGGTCGACGATCCGGGTGGCCGCCGCCCGCTTGGCCTTCAGCGTCGTCGCGCCCGTGACGTCCGGATGCGTGCCGTACGCCGCGACGAAGTTGACGAGCGACTCCGGGTGGCGGATGCCGAGCTCGAAGTCGTGCCAGCTCGAATACGGGCGCAGGGCGGAGTTGCCGGTCTCGGCGAAGAACGTCCGCCGGGCCGCGTTGAGCGACGGGACGCCGGTGTCACGCCCGCGGGCCATGTTGATCGTCGCGAGGTCGAGCGGGAGGCCGACGAGGTTGTTGCGCAGCGCGCCGGTCACGAACTCGTCGATCTCGTTGCCGCGCTGGCGGGTCATGCCGCGCACGATCTGGCCGGCCGCCTGACGCGAGGACATCGCCCCGTTGTCGTCGTAGGCGAGCGGGTTGAGGAACGCGTCGATGAGGCCGATGTCGCGGTCGTTCGCCGGTCCGGTCGCCGAGGTGCGGGCCACGGTCTCCGCGCAGCATCGAGTGGCCGAAGCGGTACACGGTGTGCGCGAACTCGGCCACGATCGCCGGGTCGATCTCGCTGTGGTAGCCGGCGAACAGGTTCACCTGCGGCTGGACCTTGCGGGCGAACTCCTCGAAGACGAGGTGCTGGTACTCCATCTCGGTGATGAAGCGCGCGGCCTGGAAGAGCCGCTCGCCGCTCCAGTCGCCGTTCGGCAGCTGCCAGTCGGCCGGGTCCGGTCCGCCGGGCTCCTCGATGAGGGCCTTGATCTCCCCGACGCGCAGGTTGTGCTCGGCGTGGAAGACGTGGTGGACCGCGGTGAGGCCGATGTTCTCGTTGCCGCGGCCGTCGCCGGTGACGAAGTGGCGGCCGAGCATCTCGTCGTCGTACGTGGTGCGGTCGCCGTCGTCCGCGGTCGTCGCCGGATCATCGTCGTCGGCCGTGAGCGGCTGGCCGGTCTCCGAGCTCACCGGGTTGGCGTGGTGGGCGATGTCGTCCAGGAACTGGTGGCCGGTGCCGACCGCCTGCGTCGCGTCGACAGCCGCGCCGCCGGCCGTGGCCGTGACGGTCGGCGGGTTGGCGCCGGTGCCGGTCACGAGCTGCGGGAAGCCCGCCGGGCCGGGGATGAACCGGCCGTACGGATCGGTCAGGAGCAGCGGGACGTCGAGGAGGTCGAAGTCGTCGAGCTCGATCTTGAGGATGTCGCGCGCCTGGGCCTTGACCTCGCTCCAGTTGGCGATCCCCTCGCCGTCGGCGCCGTCGAGCAGGCGTCCGGTCGCCACCGGGCGGCCGCCGCGCAGCTCGTACTCGCGCAGGAAGACCTGGTGCGAGGGATGCGACGTATAGGTCTGGTTCTGGTCGACGAACGGGGTCGTCGTGTTCATGTGCTCGTGCCCGCCGCCCGGCGCGTTCTTGGCGCGGGTCAGCACCATGAAGCGCTGGTTGGGCGGCGGCGGGTTCTCCGGGTCGTCAGCGGTGTTCGGGTCGCCGTCCGGCCCGACGATCAGCGGGTCGTCGGCCTTGAGCGGGACGACGACCGTGCCGCCGCCCTTGGTCGTGAGGTCGAGGCCGTGGTCGAAGAACTGCCCGAAGAGCGTGAACCACGAGTTGAACGGCGCGGACAGCCCGACGTCGGGCGCGACGTTCGGGATGACGAGGTCGTCGTCATCGCGCTCGGGGGCCTCGCCCGCGGCGACGACCGCCGCCGGGTTGGCGTTGCTCTGGTCGACGATCAGATTCGAGATCGTGCGCGGCCGCGAGTCGAAGACGAAGCCGCTCGTGGAGTTGTAGTCCTGGTTCGAAGGCGGCGCGGGGCCGGGTCCGTCGATGTCGCCGGGCTCACCGTCGCGGAACAGCGGCGCGACGAGCCGCGGGAAGATCCGGTCGGCCATCCCGAACTCCTCCTGGCCCGGGATCAGGTTGTTGAACTTCCCGTTGACCGTGCGCAGCCCGTAGGGCAGCAGCGGGCTCGGGACCTGGTTCGGGCCGGTGCCGAGCAGCTCGCCGCCGCCGGCGTGGGCCTCGGCGCGGCGGATCTGCTCGAGGATGAACTGCAGGTCGTCCCCGTTCGGCGTGACCGCCCCCGCGGTCTCGGTCCCGCCGTCCATCGCTACGGCGCACAGGGCCGCCCCCAGCGCCAGCTTCATCGCGCGGCGGGCTCGTCGCCCGGTCTCGCGCCATGGTGAAACACCCGGCCGTCCCGGCCGCCGCATTCCCATGAACAGCTGCAACCCCCTTGTGGTGAAACCCTGCGACTCATGGTGGGTGTCAGCCCGCGGACACGAGTAGAGGGGGTCCGGCACGGGGTGATGCAGGCGCTCGCGAGCGGCCGCGAGCGTCCGCACGCGCCACGAGGCAGGCCCCGCAGCGCATGAAGATCTGATGAAGACGGCGCGGCGGCCGGCCGCGGAGGAGACGCGGCCGGCCGCCGGCGAGTGGGTCAGGCGGCCTCGAGTACCACCTCGGCCGCTTCGACCGGCGCGGCCTCGACGGCCGGCGCGGTCGTCGCGATGTCGCGCCCGCGGACCACGAAGAGCGCGACGAGGATCCCGACGACGCCCACGGCGGCGCCCGCGGTGAAGGCGGCCTGGAAGCCGTCGGTCAGCGCGGTCGCGCGCTGCGCGCCCGACGGCGATCTTGTCGCCGGTCGCCGAGGTCGCGATCGCCGACAGCGCCGCGATGCCGAGCGCGCCGCCCACCTGCTGGGAGGTGTTGATCAGGCCCGAGGCGAGCCCGGCCTCCGCCGGCTTGACCCCCGCGAGCGCCGCGATCGAGATCGGCACGAACGAGAAGCCCATCCCGACGGCGATCACGAGGAACCCGGGCAGGAGGTCGGTGACGTACGAGCCGCCCGGCGAGACCTGCGTGAAGTACGCCACGCCGGCGGTGAGGAACGTCATACCGACCACGAGGACCGGCTTGACGCCGACGCGCGTGACGAGCTGCGCCGCCACCGCCGACCAGACGATCGCGGTGCCGGCCACCGCGAGGTACGCGAACCCGGTCTTCAGCGGCGAGTACCCCAGCACCTGCTGCATGTAGAGGGTGAGCATGAGGAACATCGAGAACAGCACCGTGCCGAGGATCAGGCCGGCGACGTTCGCACCCACGAGCGTGCGCAGGCGGAAGATCGACAGCGGCATGATCGGGTCGCTCGTGCGCGCCTCCCACGCCACGAACCCGACCAGCAGCGCCGCCGCGGCGGCGAAGAAGCCGACCGTCTCGGCCGAGCCCCAGCCGTACTGGTTGGCCTGCGTGATCGCGTAGACGAGCGTCACGAGGCCGCCGGTCACGAGCGCGGCGCCCGGCAGGTCGAAGCTGCGCGCCGACGCGTCGTGGCTCTCTTCGAGCAGCACCGGGGTCAGGAGGAAGGCGACGACGCCGACCGGGACGTTGACGTAGAAGATCCACTCCCAGCTGAGCAGGTCGGTGAGGACGCCGCCGAGCAGCACGCCGGCGACGGCGCCGAACGCGCCGACGGCGCCCCAGGCGCCCAGCGCGGTGTTGCGCTCGGGCCCCTCGGCGAACCGCGTCGTCAGGATCGAGAGGGCGGCGGGGGAGATGATCGCCGCGCCGAGGCCCTGGAGCGCGCGCGAGACGATCAGCGAGGCTTCGCTCCAGGCGAACCCGGACAGCAGCGACGCGACGGTGAAGACGACGATGCCCACGAGGAACACGCGCCGTCGGCCGAGGAGGTCGGCGGCGCGGCCGCCGAGGAGCAGGAAGCCGCCGAAGAAGAGCGCATAGGCGCTGATGACCCACTGCAGGTTCTCCTGCGAGAAGCCGAGGTCGGTCTGGATCGACGGCAGGGCGACGTTCACCACCGCGATGTCGAGCACGACCATGAACTGGACGGTGCAGAGGAGGGCGAGGGCGTACCACTTGTGGCGGGCTGCGTTCACGACAGCTCTCTTTCGTATCGTCAGCACGAGCTTGCGGAACTATACGCCGGACTTCTAATTTGCAAGTACGGCCTTCCACACTTGAAGTACAGGCGCTAAGCTGCTGGACATGGCCAAGCGCTACGACCAGTTCTGTCCGATCGCCCACGGGCTCTCGATGGTCGGCGAGCGCTGGGCGCTGCTCGTCGTGCGCGAGCTGCTCAAGGGCCCGCGCCGGTACACCGACCTCGTCGCCGGGCTGCCGGGGATCGGGACGAACGTCCTCGCCACCCGTCTGCGCGAGCTCGAGGCCGGCGGCGTCGTCCACAAGCGCCGGCTCCCGCCGCCGGCCGCCTCGACCGTGTACGAGCTCACCCCGTACGGCGAGGGGCTCGAGGAGGCCGTCCACGCGATCGCCCGCTGGGGCGCCCGCTCGCTCGGGCCGCCGCCGGAGGGCGAGGCCCTGAACCCCGAGTGGGGCCTCGACGCGTTCCCGGCGCTCCTGTACCCCGAGCGCGCCCGCGGCGTGACCGAGACGACGGTCATCGTCGTCGACGACACCGCGTTCACCGTCCGCCTCGACGACGGCCACCTGACGGTCGAGATCGGCGAGGCGGCCGACGACGCCGACCTCGTCGCCCGCACGGACCTCGCGACGATGTTCGAGCTGGCCTCGGGCGACCTGCACCCGACCGACGCGGTCGCGGACGGCCGGGTCGAGCTCGAGACCGGGGACACCGCCTCCTTGACCCGCTTCTTCCACGTCTTCAGCTTCGCCCCGCGCCTCGGCGCCCGGCCGGCGGACGACGAGTCCCGGCTCGGCCCGCGGGTCCGCGTCGAGGCGGTCATACCAGCCGCTTAAGGCCGCTTCACCCGCGCTTCACGATCCGGTCCTACGCTCGCGGCGTGTCGCTGTTCCGTGATCCCGGCCGGTGCCCCGGATGTGGTGAGCGTGTCACGCCGTACGCGGCGGGGTGCGCGATCTGCGGCGCCGATCTCGACCCGCGGCGCTGGCAGCCGCGGCCCTCGCCGGTCCGCCGGCTCCTCGGCGGCTTGCGCCCGCCGCGCTCGTCGCGTTAGCTGCGGCGGGTGACATCGGACGAACTGCCCGTCGCCGTCGTGACGGGCGCCAACCGCGGCATCGGCCGCGAGGTCGTCCGCGCCCTCGCGGGCGCGGGCTTCCGCGTCGTGCTCGGCTCCCGCGACGCCGGCCGGGGCGAGGAGGCGGCGGCGGCGCTCGGCGGTGCGGACGCGGGGGTCGTCGCGTGCGCCCTCGACGTCGCCGACGACGCGAGCGTCACCGCCGCGGCGGCGTGGGTGGCCGACGCGCTCGGGCGCTGCGACGCGCTCGTCAACAACGCCGCGATCGACTACGACACCGACGCCCGCGCGACGACCGCCGACCTCGACCGCGTCCACGCCGCGCTCGAGACCAACCTCTTCGGCGCGTGGCGGACGACGCTCGCGTTCCTGCCGCTGCTGCGCCGCAGCCCGCACCCGCGGGTCGTGAACGTGTCGAGCGGGAGCGGGTCGCTGGCCGACATGGGCGCGGGGACGCCGGCGTACAGCGTCTCGAAGGCGTCGCTGAACGCGCTCACCCGGATCCTCGCCGCCGAACTGCGCTCCGACGGGGTCCTCGTCAACGCGGTGTGCCCGGGATGGGTCGCGACGGACATGGGCGGCGCCGGCGGCCGGCCGGTCGCCGACGGCGCCGCGAGCGTGACGTGGGCCGTGCTGCTCGACGACGACGGGCCGACCGGGGGCTTCTTCCGCGACGGGCGGCCGGTCGCGTGGTGAGCGTGTCGGAGTTCTGAAGTCCTGACTTGACATCTCGGCGCGAGACACCGACCCTGAAGTCATGGCTTCAGATCGGCCTCGTCACGCCGCGATGCCGCCGGAGACGCCGCGGCGGGGACGACCTCCCGCCGCGCGCGGTCGTGGGCGCCGAGGCGCTCGCCGCCCTCGCCGTGCCCGCGCGCCTCGCGCTGCTCAACCACCTCCTCGTCGCCGGGCCGCGGACGGCGAGCGAGTGCGCGCCGGTCGTGGGGGAGAGCGCCTCGAACTGCTCGTGGCACCTGCGGGCGCTCGAGAAGGCCGGGCTCGTCGCGCGCGCGCCGCGGACCGCCGGCGGCGACGCGCGGACGCGGCCGTGGCAGGCGACCGCGGTCGGGTTCCGCGTCGGCGACGAGGCCCCGACGCCGGCCGAGCGGGTCGCGCGCACGGTGCTCTCCGGGCTGATCGCCGACCACGCCGACGACCTCTACCGCCGCTACCTCGCCGGGCAGGACGCCGTGCCGGAGCACTGGCGCGAGGCGGCGGGCGACAGCGGCTACGGCCTGCGCATCACGGCGGACGAGCTGCGATGACGCTCCTCGAGCGCCTCGACGCGCTGATCCGGCCGTACGTCGCCCCGATCCGCAGCGACGCGCCCGAGGACGCCGAGATCGTCCACGTCACGCTGCGCGCGTTCCTCGACCCGCACCTCCACCCGGCGCTCGCGCCGTGACCCTCGCCGCCGTCCTGCGCCGCCCCGGCGTCGGGCGGCTCGGGCTCGCCGGGCTGCTGTCGGAGACCGGCGACTGGATGCTGTTCATCGCGCTGCCGCTGTTCGTGCTCGACCTCACCGGCTCGCCGCTCGTCACGGCGTCGGTGTTCGCCCTCGAGCTCGTGCCGACCGTCGTCGCCGCGCCCTTCGCCGGCGTGCTCGTCGACCGCCTCGACCCGTGGCGGCTGATGCCGGCGGTCGCGACGCTCCAGGCGCTCGCGCTGCTGCCGCTGCTCGCGGTCGGCTCCGAGCGCGAGCTGTGGATCGTCTACGCGGTCGTCGTGGTCGAGTCCGTCCTGTCGACGGTGATCGAGCCGTGCCGGTCGACGACGGCCGCCGGGCTCGTGCCGGCCGGCGACCTCGCCGGGCTCAACCAGGTCTTCGGGATGCTGTCCAGCGCCGCGCGCCTCGCGGGCGGGCCGCTCGGCGGGCTCGTCCTCGGCTTGCGCGGGATCGACGGCGTGGTCCTCGCCGACGCGGCGACATTCGCCGTCGTCGTCGCGCTGCTCGCCCTCCGTCCGCCGCGCGCGCCGGCCGGCGCACGGCGCGCGGGCGCGCGCGTGCGCCTCGTCCGCGACTGGGCCGAGGGGCTCGCGGTCGTCTCGGGCTCGCCGGTCCTGCGCCGCACGCTCGTCGTGGTCGCCCTGGCCTCCCTCGCGCAGGGTGCGTTCGTCGTGCTGTTCGTGCTGTTCGTCGTCCGCGACCTCGGGGCGAGCGAGGCGGACGTCGGCGTCCTGCGCGGCGTGCAGGCGATCGGGTCGCTCGCGGGCGGCGTGCTGCTGACCGCGGCCATCCGCCGCACGGACCCCGGGCGTCTGCTGAGCGTCTCGCTCGCGGTGATCGGCGTGCTCTCGCTCCTGACGTGGAACGGCCCGCGGGTGACGACGGCGTTCGCGGTCTACGTCGCGCTCTTCGTCGCCGTCGGCGGGCCCGCGCTGACGACGATGACCGGCCTGCTGACGCTGATCCAGACCCACGCCGCGCCGGCCGTGCGTGGCCGCGTGCTGAGCACCGTGTTCGCCGTGCTCGGCGGTGTCCAGGCGCTGGGGATGATGGTCGCGGGCCTGGTCGGGACCGGCGCGGGCCTGACGGCGGCGCTCGAGGTCCAGGGCGGCCTGTACCTGACGGCGGCGCTCGTCGCGCGGCGACTCGCCGGGGGCGAGGGGCGGCGGTCCGCGGCGCCCGAGCGCACGAGGGTCCGGCCGGCGCGGGCCGAGGCCTGACCCGAGAACGAAGTCGACGCGGTCCCGAGTCGCTCGGGATGCTCTCCGCTGCGCCACCCCCGAGGGGGCGTCGCTGCTTCAGAGCGGCGGGCCTTGCAATCCCGGGGCCTCGCTCTCTGCGACTCGGTTCCGCGTCTGGGGGGAACGTACGACGGCGTTCTCGTCCGGTCAACGGGCCTGCCGGAGACGAAGCCGCATCTTCCGGAAACTTCCCGCTTGACCCCCGGCGGGGCGGGCGCCGGACCGCGCGCCTCAAGTTCTGCGTCGTCCGGCCGACGACGGCCGTATGGCCACCGACCACCGCGACGACGCGGCCGCCGGGCGTCCCGCGGCGCAGCCGCACCGGCTGTGGTGGCGTCGGGGCGACGGGCACGGCCGCGGCATCCTGTTCGACTCCGGCCACGTGCACACCTGGCCCGAGGCCGAGGGCGAGCACCGCCACATGGCCGGGCTGCGCCCGGAGCGGCCGGTCATGTTCTTCCTCATCCGGCCCGACGGGCGCGTCCGGATCCCGCGCCGGCACGCGCCCGCGGCGGCGGAGCTGACGGCGGCGCTGCGCTCGGCCGACGGCCAACTCGATCCGTTCGACCCGACCGAGGCCATCGCCGCATAGCGCGAGCGCGCCGATTCGCGATACGTTTCGGCCGCAAATGCTGGACAACGGCCGCCCCAGACGGCAGAGTCCCTCGACCACTCCAGGACGCTGAGTGATCGCCGGAAACGATGGGTTGGGGGGAACTGTGTCAGGTATCACCGCGTTGGTGGTCGACGACGACCCGGTGCTGCGCCGCCTCCTGCGGCGGGTGTTCGAACGGGACGAGGCGACGGTCGTCGAGGCCGCCGACGCCACCGAGGCGCTCGCCGCACTCGCCCGCCTGCAGCTCGACCTGGTCGTCCTCGACGTGCCACTGCCCGGTGCCGGCGGATACAAGGTCCTCGAGCGCATCCGCGAGCGCTCCGACGTGCCGGTCCTGATGCTCGCCGCCGACCGCGAGGAGATCGCGAAGGTCTGTGCCGCGGGCGCGGGCTGCGACGACTTCGTCACGAAGCCCTTCGGCCTGCAGGACATCCTCGCCCGCGCGGATGCCCTGCTGCTGCGCGGCCGCACCGCCGCCGCCCCCGCCGCCTCCTGATCCCGACGCCGGAGGAGACCCGCATGACCTGGCCGCCCCGTCCGTTCTTCGGCGTCGCGACCGCGGCGTACCAGATCGAGGGCGCCGTGGCCGAGGACGGCCGCGGCGAGTCGATCTGGGACCGCTTCGCCCATACCCCCGGCGCGGTCGCCGGCGGCGAGACCGGCGACGTGGCCTGCGACCACTACCACCGCTGGCGCGAGGACCTCGACCTCATGGCCGCCCACGGCGTCGAGAGCTATCGCTTCTCGATCGCCTGGCCGCGGGTGCAGCCGGCGGGCAGCGGCGCGGCGAACGACGCGGGCCTGCGGTGGTACCGCGACCTCGCCGAGGGTTTGCGCGAGCGCGGGATCGAGCCCGTCGCGACGCTCTACCACTGGGACCTCCCGCAGGCGCTGCAGGACGCCGGCGGCTGGGCCGCGCGCGACACGACCGAGCGCTTCGCCGAGTACGCGGCGATCGCGGCCGAGGCGCTCGGCGACGTCGTCGCGGCGTGGATCACGCACAACGAGCCCAACGTCGTCGCCTTCCTGGGCCACGCGGAGGGCGTCATGGCGCCCGGGATCCGCGACTGGGCGACGGCGCTGCGCGTCTCGCACCACCTGCTGCTCTCGCACGGCCGGGCCACGCAGGCGCTGCGCGCCGCGCTGCCGGCGGGCACGCCGGTCGGCCTCACGCTCAACCTCCATCCCGCGTACCCGGCAACCGACACGGACGAGGACCGCGCCGCCGCGATGCTCGCCGACGGCCACCAGAACCGCTGGTTCCTCGACCCCGTGTTCCGCGGCACCTACCCGGCCGACATGCTCGAGCACTACGCCTGGACGCTCGGCCCGCCGGACTCGGTGCAGGACGGCGACCTCGCGACGATCGCCCAGCCGCTCGACTTCCTCGGCGTCAACTACTACTTCCCGCAGCGTGTCGCGGCCGAACCGTCGCACGTGCCGCTCGGCTTCGAGCGCAGCGAGCCCCGCCCGCCGCTCACGGCGATGGGGTGGGAGCAGGACGCTGGCGCCTTCCGCGACCTGCTCGAGCGCCTCGGCCGCGACTATGGAGACGTCCCGTTCTGGGTGACCGAGAACGGCGCAGCGATCGAGGACGAGCTGGTCGACGGCGCGGTCGACGATCCGCTGCGCATCGCGTACCTGCGCGACCACCTCGACGCGGTCGGAGCGGCGCGGGCGGCCGGCGTCGACATCCGGCGCTACTTCGTCTGGTCGTTCCTGGACAACTTCGAGTGGGCCCACGGCTACCGCCCGCGGTTCGGGATCGTCCGCGTCGACTACGAGACCCAGCGGCGGATCCCGAAGGCGAGCGCCGCCTGGTACCGCGACCTGATCGCCGCGGCGCGGGCGGCGTAGGGTGGGCGGGAGACCATGACCGCCGCCCGCCCGACCCTCATCGAGTTCCCCGCCGACGACCTCGCCCGCGCCCGCGCCTTCTGGTCGGGGCTGCTCGGCACGGCGCTCGAGGAGCGCGCCGCGGGGGAGGGGTCGGGGGTGCAGACCCACGACGGCCCGCCGGCCGTCGGCGTCCACGAGCGCGGCCGCGGCCCGGGCGACACGGTCTCCCTGCCGTACTTCACGGTGCCCGACATGGCGGCGGCCCTCGACCAGGTCCGCGCGCTCGGCGGCAGCGTCATCCACCCGGGCGAGGCGTGGGCGATCTGCCGCGACTCCGAGGGCTCGCCGTTCGGCCTCGCCGCCGCGCCGCGCTAGGCCAGACTCAGCCGAAGAACGCGAGGAGGTCGGCGGCGACCGCCTCGGGCTGGTCCTCGACGAGGAAGTGCGTGGCGTCCGGGATCGCGGCCCCGGTGATCTCGGGCGCGTACGGGCGCCAGAGGTCGAGCGGGTCGGCGTAGAAGCGCGGCAGCGCGCCGTCCGCGCCCCACAGCGCCCGCGCCGGGCACGCGATCGTCCGCGTGCCGCGGTCGGCGTCGTCGAGGGCGCGGTCGATCGTCGCGCCCGCGCGGTAGTCCTCGCACATCGCGGTGACGAACGTGGGGTCGGTGAGCTGCGTGCGGTAGGCGTCGACGACCTCGGCCGGGTAGCGGGCGTCGGCCTTCAGGCCCTGGCGCTCGGGGGTGATCCAGAAGCCGTCGGGGTCGCCGAGGATCAGTCGCTCGGGCAGCGGCGCGGGCTGGGCGAGGAACGGCCAGTGCCAGTAGCCGAGGGCGAACGTCGCGTCGGCGCGGGCCCAGATCTCGCCCGTCGGGACGATGTCGAGGACGGCCAGCCGCGTCACGACGGCGGGATGGTCGAGGGCCATCCGGTAGCGCGACCCGCCCCCCGCGGTCGTGGCCGGCGACGGCGAAGGTCGGGTGCCCGAGCGCGGCCATCGCGGCGACGAGATCGGCCGCGAGCGCCCGCTTGGAATGCGGCGCGTGGTCGGGGGCGACCGGCGGCGAGAACGAGTCGCCGTACCCGGGCAGATCGGCCGCGACGACCGTGAACGCCTCCGCCAGCCGCGGCGCCGCCGCGTGCCACATCAGGTGCGTCTCGGGCCAGCCGTGGAGCAACAGCAGCGGCGGACCCGCGCCCCCGACGCGCGCATGGACGGGCCCGCGCGGGGTCTCGACATCGGTGACCGAGAAGCCGTCGAAGAGCATGGCGGCAACCCTACGGGCGGCCGCGCCGGATGCCGTGCGCGTCAGGGTCAGGCGTCGGGCGGGTGGGCCGCGTGGCCCGGCGCGGCGACGCCCTCGGGCAGCGTCAGGGCCAGCCGCGTGATCCGCGCGCCGTCGATCTCGACGACGCGCACGTGGACGTCGCCGACATCGACCGCGTCGCCGACCGCGGGGCGCCGGCCGAGCCGGGTGAAGACGAGCCCCGCGAGCGTGCGCGCGCCCCGCTGGGGCAGCGCGGTGCCGACCGTCTCGTTGAAGTCGTCGATCGTCAGCGACCCGGCCACCGCGACGGTACGGTCGTCGAGCCAGTCGAGCTCCGACCGCGGCAGGTCGTACTCGTCCTCGATCTCGCCGACGATCTCCTCGAGGATGTCCTCGATCGAGACGAGGCCCTCGGTGCCGCCGTACTCGTCGACGACGACCGCGAGCGACTGGTGCGCCTCGCGCAGCTCGCGCAGGAGCACGCCGAGGTCCTTCGTCTCGGGCACGACGAACGGCGCGCGGGCGAGCGGCTCGATCGTCGCGGCCGGGTCGTCGCCGTGGACGGCCGTGACGAGGTCGCGCAGGCCGACGACGCCGACGAGGTGGTCCACCGAGTCGCGGCACACGAGCAGGCGGCTGTGCGTGGTCGCGAGCGCGAGGTCGAGTGCGTCGCCCGGCGCCAGGGCGGCGTCGAGCCAGGCGATGTCGGGCGCCGGGACCATGATGTCGCGCGCCTCGCGGTCGGCGAAGTCGAAGACGTTGTGGAGGAGCTCCTCCTGCGCGAGCGGGATCACGCCGGTGCTCTCGGCCTGGTCGACGAGCGCGCGGAGCTCGTCGGCGCTGCGGATCGTGTCGCCGGCGACGACCTCGTCGATCCCGAACGGCCGCAGGAGCAGCTGCGCGGACCGCTGCAGCAGCCACACCACCGGGCGCAGCACCCGCCCGATCACCTCGACCGGGCGCGCGATCAGCATCGCGAGCGTCTCGGCGCGGTCGAGCGCGAGCGCCTTCGGCACGAGCTCGCCGAGCACGACGCTGAGGTACGTGACGATCGTGAACGCCAGGACGAAGCTGACCCACGTCGGCAGGGCGTCGCCGAGGAGCTCGCTGACGAGCGGCTCCGCGACCGCGCCGGTGACGATCCCGAGCGCCGTGATCCCGACCTGAACCGTCGAGATGATGCGCACCGGGTCGTCCATCAGGCGCAGCGCCGCCGCCACGCGCCGTCCCTCGCGCGCGGCGAGCGCGGAGCGCCGCGCGGTCACGACGGCGTACTCGGCGACCACGAAGAACGCGTTGCCGGCGATGAGGACGAGGACCGCGAGGACGCGGAGGGCGTCGGCCATTCGCGACGGACGGTACCGCCCGGGCGCCCGGTCCGGGGCTGCCGCGCCTAGGCTTCGGGCGATGGCCCACCGTGATCGCCTCGCGTTCGACGTGGCCCTCGGGCCAGAGCTCGAGGCGGGGATCGCCGAGCAGCGCGCGGAGGTCGACGCGATCGCGGCCGGCCCGTGGCCGCCCGGCTTCGACGACACGATCGCCGCGCTCGAGCGCTCCGGCGGGCGCCTGTATCTCGCGCGGCGCCTGCTCGAGGACGCCGCCGCGACGCGCTCGACGCCCGCGGTGCGCGCGCTCGAGGCCGAGTGGCTGCCGCGGCTCGCCGCGCACGACGACGCCGTCGGCCTGGACCCGCGCGTGTTCGCGCGGATCGCCGACCTCGCGGCCCGCCGCGACGCGCTCGGCCTCGACGCCGAACAGGCCGCCGTCCTCGACCGCTACCACCGCGACGTCGTCCGGGCGGGCGCGACCCTCCGCGAGGCCGAGCAGGCGCGCCTGCGCGCGATCAACGCCCGGCTGTCGGTGCTGTCGGCGACCTTCCGGGCCAACCTCCAGGCCGAGACGGCGGCGCTCGCGGTGGGCGTCGCGGACGAGGCCGAGCTCGACGGCCTCCCGGCGCCGCTGCGCACCGCCGCCGCCGACGGCGACGGGTTCGTGCTGCGCCTCGCGCTCCCGGCGGCGCAGCCCGCCCTCGAGCACCTCCATGACCGCGCCCTGCGCGAGCGCCTGCATCGCGCCTCCGTCGCGCGCTGCCGCCGGGGCGGTCCCCACGACAACCGGGCGGTGGTGAGCGAGATCGCCGCGCTGCGGGCCGAGCGCGCCGGGCTGCTCGGCTTCGCCTCCCACGCCGAGTTCGCGCTCGCGACGCAGACCGCGGGGTCGGTCGCGGCGGTGACCGCGCTGCTGGCCGAGGTCGGCGCGGCCGCGGTCGCCGCGGCCCGCCGGGAGGTCGAGCGCCACACCGCCGCGCTGCACGCCGACGGCCACGACGGCCCGCTCGAGCCGTGGGACTTCCCGTACTACGCGGCGCGCGAGCGCCGCGACCGCCACGCCGTCGACGAGGCTCGCGTGCCGGAGTTCCTCGTGCTCGACCGCGTCGTCGAGGACGGCCTCTTCGCGGTCGCCGGCGAGCTCTACGGACTGACGTTCACGCGCCGCGACGACCTGCCGCGCCCGCACCCCGACGCCCGCGTCTGGACGGTCGCCGACGGCGACGGCGCCGACCGCGGCGAGCTGTACGTCGACCCGTACGCGCGGGACGGCAAGAGCGGCGGGGCGTGGCTCGACGCCTACGCCGAGCCGTCACCGCTCGTCGGCCGGCTGCCGCGGGTGCTGATCGTCCTCAACGCCACGCGGCCCGCGGACGGCGCGCCCGCGCTGGTGACCCCGCTCGACGCCCGGATCCTCTTCCACGAGTTCGGCCACGCGCTGCACATGCTGCTGTCGGACGTCCGCTACCCGCGCGTCGCCGGGCTCAACGTGCCCGACGACGTCGTCGAGTTCCCCTCGAAGCTCCACGAGTCGCTGGCCGTGCGGCCCGACGTGCTCGCGCGCTACGCGCGCCACCACGCGACCGGGGTGCCGCTGCGCGACGACGACGCCGCGGCGCTGTCGGCGTACGTCCGCGACGCCGCCGCGTTCCACTCGACGGCGGGCGTCGCGTGCTCGGTGCTCGACCAGGCCTGGCACGCCCTGGCGCCCGGGGAGCGCGTCCCCGCGGACGAGGTCGACGCCTTCGAGGCCCGTGTCCTGGAGCGTCACGGCCTGGCGCTGCGCGCGGTCGGGCCGCACTACCACTCCGCCTGCTTCCCGCACATCTTCGACGGTCAGTACGCGGGCACGCACTACGCCTACCTGTGGTCGGCGACGCTCGAGGCGAGCGCGCTCGAGTGGCTGGACGAGCAGGGCGGCCCGACGCGCGCGGCCGGGATGCGCCTGCGGGCGGAGATGCTCGCCCGCGGCGCGGTCGTCGACCCGCTCGCGGCCTTCGGGGCGATGACCGGCCGCACGCCGTCGGTCGACGCGCTGCTCGCGCGCCGCGGGCTGCGGCCGGCCGCGCGCTAGGCTCGGCGAGCGGGCTTCTGGCGCAGGACCTGGCGGGCGACGCCGGCGCGCTGGACCTGTGCGCTCATCGCGTAGCGGCGCGTGCTCGTCGGGCGGTCGAGCTTGCGCACCCGGTACAGCGTGAGCTCGGCCACCGCGGTCCCGGCCGTCAGGCCGGTCACGCTGATCCCGCTCGCGGTGCGGACGACCTTCGGCCAGCCCGCGCGCTCGAGCATGACGGCGCCCTTGCCGCGCGCGGGCAGGGTGAGCGCCGTGCGGACCGGCTTCGCCTTGCCCGCGACGTACAGGCGGATGAACCCGATCGGCCGGGCCTTCTTCAGCGGCTTGGGCAGCAGCGCGCCCGGGGCCTTGAAGGCGACCGTGCTCAGCGCGCTGCGGGCGTCGACCCGCAGGCGCAGGCCCGTGCCCGCCGTCGTGTTCCACCGCTGGGCGGTGAACAGCGTCTGGCACGGGACCGTCTTGACGGTCAGCTTGATCGTCTTCGCCGCGCCGGCGGCGCCGCGCACGGTCGTGAGCGATCGTGTGGGTGCCGACGCGGCGCAGCTGGGCCGGGGTGATCGTCGAGCGGTGCATCTTGTCGGTCTTCGCCGTGAGGGCGCGGCCGTCCAGGCGATAGGCGACGCTGCGCGCGCTGCCGCCCGTGATCTGGGTGGTCAGCTGCACCGGCGAGGCCTTCAGCGCCGGGCCGCTCGTGTAGGCACGGACCCGGACGTTGCCGATGCCCTTGACCTTGACGCGCGAGAACTTCGCGCCACCCGCGAGCTGCTGGCAGCTCGTGTCGCTGACGAGGACGCCGGCGACGGCGCTCAGGTCACCCGCCGCGACGATGCCCGACAGGGCGGTCGCCGAGCCCGCCGCGTTGGTCGCGGTGACGGCGACGCGCAGGGTCTTGCCCGCGTCCGCGGCGCCCGGCGTGTAGGTCGCGCCGGTGGCGCCCGGGATCGCGACGCAGTTCGCGCCGTTCTCGTCGCAGCGCTGCCACTGGTAGGTCTTGTTCGCCGGCGAGCCGCCCCAGGTGCCGTCGCCCGCGTCGAGCGGCGCGCCCGGGGTCAGGGTGCTCGGGACGCTCGGGATGACGAGGTTGACCGGCCGCGTCGGGCCCGCGGTCGTCGCCGCGGGGGCCGGGACGGCGTCGGACGGGACGCTCGCTGCCCGGTCCGAGCCGGCCGCGTTCGTCGCCGTCACGCGGACGCGGATCTTGGCGCCGGCGTCGGCGCTCGTCGTGGTGTAGGTCGAAGCCGTGGCGCCCTCGATGTCGACGCAGTTCGCGCCGCTGGCGTCGCAGCGCAGCCACTGGTAGGCGAACGTCATCGGCAGGCCGCCGGTCCACGTGCCGCGGGTCGCGGCCGTGAGCGTCGCGCCGATCGCCGGCGTGCCCGAGACGGTCGGGACGACGACGTTGACCGGCGGCGCCATCGTGGCGGCGGCCGACGGGAGCGACGTCGCGACGGCGTTCTGCGGGGCGAGCGTTGGTGGCGGTCACCTTCGTGCGGAAGGTCGAGCCGACGTCGCCCGCGGTGAGCGTGTACGTGGAGCCGGTGGCGCCCGCGATGTCGACGCAGTTGGCGCCGGCCGCATCACAGCGCTGCCACTGGGTGGCGTAGCTCAGCGGGGCCGTGCCCGTCCAGGTGCCGCGGCTCGCGGCGGTCAGGACGCCGCCCTCGTAGGCCGCGCCGCTGATCGCCGGACGGACCACGTTGGCCGGCGGGGCGATGACGACCGTCGCCGTCGGGGTCGTGGTCACGGTCGCGGTGTTGACGACGTTCGTCGCCATCACGGCGGCGCGCACCTTCTTGCCGATGTCGTCGGGCGTGAGGACGTACGTCGCGTTCGTCGCGCCCGTGATGGCGACGCAGTTCGCGCCGGCGGCGTCGCAGCGCTGCCACTGGTAGGCGAGGGTGATCGGCTGCGTGCCGGTCCACGTGCCGTTGCCTGCGGTCAGGGTCTGGCCCTCCTGCGCGGTGCCCGTCATCGTCGGGGCGACGCTGTTGGCCACCGGGACGCCGGCGACGGCGGTCGCGGACACCGTCGAGGTGACCGGGGTGGAGCTCCCGGCGGCGTTCGTGCCGGTCACCGAGACGCGGATCTTCTTGGTGACGTCGTCGCCCGTGAGCGCGTACGTCGGGTTCGTCGCGCCCGCGATGTCGACGCAGTTCGCGCCCGCGCTGTCGCAGCGCTGCCACTGGTAGGCGTACGTGATCGGCGCGGTGCCGGTCCACGTGCCCTTGTTCGCGGTGAGGGTCTGGCCGTCGGTCAGCGTGCCCGAGACGGTCGGGGCGACCGTGTTCGCGGCCGGGATCGCGGCGACGACCGCGGTGACGGCCGACGGGATCGCGGTCGAGGTGCCGGCGCCGTTCGTGCCCTTCACGGCGACGCGCACCTTCGCGCCGACGTCGCTCGGGGTGAGCGCGTAGGTCGAGGCGGTGGCGCCGGCGATGTCGACGCAGCTGGCGCCGTTCGTGTCGCAGCGCTGCCACTGGTAGGCGAACGTCATCGGCGTGGTTCCGGTCCACGTGCCGTTGGCGGCGGTCAGCGTCTGGCCGTCGCGCGCGGTGCCGGTGATCGTCGGCACGGCCGTGTTCGCGGCGGGGTCGGCGGCGACCGCGGTCGTGGCGGCCGAGGTCGCCGAGGCCGGACCGGCGGCGTTCGTGCCCGTGACGACGACCTTCAGCGTCTTGGTGACGTCGGCGCTCGTCAGCGCGTAGGTGGCGTTCGTCGCGCCCGCGATGGCGACGCAGTTCGCGCCGGCGCCGTCGCAGCGCTGCCACTGGTAGGTGTAGGCGATCGTCGGCGATCCGGTCCAGGCGCCGGTGGTCGCGGTGACGGTCTGGCCGTCGCGCAGCGTGCCGGTGATCGACGGGAGCGTCGCGTTGGCGAGCGCGATCGCGGCGATCACGCCGGTCGTGGCCGAGTTGGCCGCGGCCGAGGTGCCGGCGGCGTTCGTGCCCTTGACCGCGACGCGGATCCGCTTGCCGATGTCGGTGCTCGTCAGCGCGTAGGTCGTGCTCGTCGCGCCCGCGACGTCGACGCAGTTCGCGCCCGCGCTGTCGCAGCGCTGCCACTGGTAGGCGTAGGTGATCGTCGGGGTGCCGGTCCAGGTGCCGGGCGCCGCGGTGAGCGTCTGCCCGTCGCGCTGCGTGCCGGTGATGGCCGGGACGACCGTGTTCACGGCCGGCGCGGGGGAGACGGTCGTCGAGGCCGAGGGGACCGCGGCTGTCGTGCCGGCGCCGTTGGTCGCCTTGACCGTGACGCGGACCCTCTTGGCCACGTCGGTCGGCGTGAGCGCGTAGGTCTGGTTCGTCGCGCTCGCGATGTCGACGCAGTTGGCGCCGTTCGTGTCGCAGCGCTGCCACTGGTAGGCGAACGTCATCGGCGTGCTGCCGCTCCACGTGCCGTTGGCTGCGGTCAGCGTCTGGCCATCGACGAACGTGCCGCTGACCGTCGGCACCGCGGTGTTCGCGGCAGCCAGGGGAGCGACGCCGGCGGTCGGGGCCGAGTAGGCGGCGGCCGAGGTGCCCGCGGCGTTCGTGCCCTTGACCGCGACGCGCAGCTTGCTCGCGACGTCGGCGCTCGTGAGCGTGTAGGTCGTGTTCGTCGCGCCCGCGATGTCGACGCAGTTGGCGCCGTTCGTGTCGCAGCGCTGCCACTGGTAGGCGTAGGTGACGGTCGGGGTGCCGGTCCAGGTGCCCTTGTCGGCGGTCAGCGTCTGGCCGTCGGTCAGCGGGCCGGCGACCGTCGGGACGATCGTGTTGGCGGGAAGCGCGGGGCTGATCGCCGCGGTCTTGGTCGAGGTGGCCGGATCCGAGGTGCCGGCGTCGTTGGTCGCCTTGACGACGACGTCGACCTTCTTGCCGACGTCGGCGCTGGTGAGCGTGTACGTCGAGGCGGTCGCGCCCGCGATGTCGGCGCAGTTCGCGCCGGCCGCGTCACAGCGCTGCCACTGGTAGCCGTAGGTGATCGACGGCGTGCCGTTCCAGGTGCCGGCCGCCGCGGTCAGGGTCCGGCCGTCGGTGGCGGTGCCGCTGATGCTCGGCAGGACGGTGTTCGTCGCCGGGCCCTCGTCGGAGACGAGGAAGAGGGCCGACGGCATGAAGTACTCGACCGTCGAGGAGAAGGTGAGGGTCGCGCTGCTCTGGTCGTTGCTCAGGTACAGACCCGCGTCGTCGACGAACGTGTCGAGGTCCACGTTCAGCTGGTTGCGCTGGTCGGGGACCTTGGCGGTGAACGAGACGCCGCCGGTCTCGATCGTCGAGTTCATCGCGTTGTTGATCGGGTTGAGGCTGTCCGACAGATCGTGGCCGTTGAACCGCGCCGTCTCGCCCGTGTAGCCGGCGTCGCCCTCGAAGGTGAGCATCCCGATGCGGGACTTGACGAGGCCGCTGGCGGGCGTGTGGAACGGCGTGATCGGCGTCGAGAAGGTGTGCGTGTTGTCCACGGTGCCGAGGCCGTCGTAGACGCTCAGGCGCCGGACCGGGTCGGCGGCGCGGCGGTACGCGACCATGAGCGACCAGCCGGCGTAGCGGTCCTGGCCGGTGCCGGCCTGGACGTTGGCGACCTTGTAGGAGCCGCCCGTCTGCACGAGGCTCGTGACGTCCTTGAACGACCGATAGCGCGTCGGCTGCACCGAGGAGGTGAGGACGTCGCCCGCGGCGGCCGTGAGCGTCGTGTAGGCGCCGTCCGGCCCGGCGAACTTCACGGTGCCCATGCCCGTCGTCGTCGTGTTCGTGGCTGCGACGCCGTTCGTCCCGGCCGACGTGTCGGCGGACCAGTACAGGCCGGCCCAGAGCACGGTCGCGCCCGTCGGCAGCGTCACCGTCGCCTTGGACGAGTCGAAGATCGTCGCGTCGCCGGCGTCCTCGGCGAGCTCGTAGCGCACCATGTCGTAGGAGTTGTTGTTCAGGGCCGCGCCGCTCGCGGTCCCCGCCCTCGCCGCGGCGCAGTTCGTGGCCCCGGTGGGGCAGGTCATGAGGACGTTGCCGACGGCGGCGATGTCGCCCGGCGCCGTCGCGGCGAAGCGGCTCGTGAAGGCGGCGTCGGCGGCGGCCGCGGGAGCGGCGGCGACGCCGAGGAGGACCGCCGTGAGAACGATCAGGCGAACGGCGGAGCGGAGGCTTGCATACATGGTCGCTCCGCGCATCGACGGGCGCACGCGCGCCCTCAACGGCTGTTCGATCTGGACACCGACGTTCTGGACCGGTGTTCGACCGCGAACGCGCCATCCTCAGGCAGCCCTCAGGAACGCGAGGCCCGGGCCTGACGCGCCGGCGTGACCGCCTCGGCGGCGGCCTGTTAGACCTCCGCCGATGAGCCCGGCCGGCCGCGTCCGCCGCTGCGCGCTCGCGCTCGTCGCGGGCGGTCTGCTGGCGGGCGGCTGCGGAGGCGGCGGCGACACGCAATCGGCAGCGACCGCGCCGGGCGTCACGTCGACCGCGGCCGCCGGCCAGGAGACCGGCGCCGCCGCGCCGGCGGGCGCCAAGGCGATCACCGTCGTGCGCCGGCAGCGGATCGGCGCGCGGACGGAGGAGTGGACGCTGCGCACCCCGGCGCTCGACGACCCGACGCACGTCCGCGTGCTGCTCCCGCGCGGCTACCGCTCGAACGCCGCCCGGCGCTACCCGGTGCTCTACCTCCTGCACGGCGCGGACTCCGACTACCGCTCGTGGACGCGCTTCGGCGACGCCGACGCGATCACCGCCCGGTCTCCGCTCATCGTCGTGATGCCCGACGGCGGGACGGACGGCTGGTACACGGACTGGTACCTCGGCGATCGCCCGACCAACCCGCGATGGGAGACCTACCACGTGGGCGAGCTCGTCCCGTGGGTCGACGCGACGTACCGCACCGTCGCCGCGCAGCGCGGGCGCGCGGTCGCGGGGCTGTCGATGGGCGGCTACGGCGCGATGAGCTACGCCGCCCGCCACCCGACGACGTTCGCCGCCGCGGCGTCCTTCTCGGGCGCGCTCGAGGTCGGTTCGGAGGACGCCTGGGGCCCGCGGAGCAGCAGCGCCGACCTGTGGCGGTCGCACCTGCCGATCTCGATCGCCTCGCGGCTGAAGGGCCTGTCGCTCGTCGAGCTGCGCACCGGGAACGGGCGGCCCGGCCCGCTCGACCGTCGCGGCACGCCCCGCGACTGCGGCGCGTGCCGGCTCGAGGCCTATCTGCACCGCAGCAACGTGCGCCTCCACGAGCGGCTGCGCACGCTCGGCATCCGCCACGTCTGGGACGACTACGGGCCGGGCACGCACGACTGGCCCTACTGGCGGCGCGACCTGCGCGAGACGCTCCCGGACCTCGTCCGGGTCCTGGCGCGCTCCTGACCGGACCGCGGCCGCGCTCAGCCGCGTCGCGCGCGGAACGTCCCGCTGCCGGTGCAGCTGCCGACCGAGAGCTCGACGCGGCCGCCGGTGAGCCGCGAGCCCGCGAGCCGGCCGCGGACGCGGATCGACGTCTCGCGCCCGGCGGTGGTCGCGCCGACGAAGCTGCCGTCCGGCGCGAGCCGGATGCGGGCGACCGGGGCGACCCCGGCCTGTGTCGTCAGCTGTCCCGCGGTCACGCCGGGGCAGAGCATCGTCACGGTCGCCGTGAAGCCGCGGATGGTGCGCCCCTCGACGCGGAAGCGGACGCTCCCCGCGCCGTTGCCGGCGACGCCGCGGTAGCGCCCCGCGGTCACCCGCGTCGTGCGGCCGCCCGATCCGCGCACCGCGCGGGCGACCTCGGCGGACACGACCGTCTCGCTGCCCGAGACCGCGGTGACGCGCAGGCGCTGGGCGCCGCGCGGCAGCGTCACGGTCGGCTCGGCGCGGCCGCTGAGGACCGTCCCGGAGCCGACGCGCACCCACGCGCCGCCGCGGCGGCGCTGCACGGTGACGGGCGTGCCGTCGGGCAGCCCGGCGGCGGTGACCGTCGCGATCACCGGGAAGCCCGCGTACACGCGCGCCGGGACCGTCAGCCGCGGCCGCGCGGTCGAGCGCAGGACCAGGCGGCGTACGGGGCCGGCCTCGTAGCCCGTCGGGCAGCCGACGCAGACGCGCCAGACCTGCCAGAAGTAGGTGCCCGGGGTCTCCTGCGGCCGGGTCGCACCGCCCGCCGCCATGGCGGACGTGCACTGGTCCTGCGTGCCCGGGACGACCCGGCCGGTCCCGAGCGCCACGGCGTCGACGAGGCGCCCGTCCGGGCCGAGCGTCGCGGCGCGCGCGAAGCTCACGCCGTAGTCGTCGCCGCCGCCGTACTGCACGAAGCCGCCGCCCGCGTCCGAGATCCGGTACAGCGGGCACGTGAACGCGACCGGGATCCCGTCGGCGTCGACCGGCAGCGTCGCGCCGTCGGCCGGGGTCGTCGCGGTGAAGCCCGGATCGCCGGGGAGCGCGAGCGCGACCGGCGCGAGCGCGAGCACGGCCAGCGCCGCCGTCGCCAGTGCCGCCGCCGTCCCTGACCGCCCCCCGAGCACGGCGGGCAGGATACCCGGCGCGCGACGGCCCGTCGGTCCTGCGCGGCGCTCAGGCGGCGGTGAGCGCGCGGGCGGTCTCGGCGTGCTCGCGCATCGTGTCCTCGCCGTGGAAGCCGCGCTGGCGGCCGAAGCCGCAGTACATCGCGACGCCGAAGTCGTCGAGGTGGCGCGCCGCGGTCGCGTGGCGCAGCCGCGCGCCGGCGATCCCGTCGATCGGCAGCACGATGCCGAGGAAGACGCGGGTGGCGCCGACGTCGAGGTCGCGCAGCGGGGCGAAGAAGCGGTCGTCCTCGCTGCGCAGATAGCGCGGGCCGGCCATGTGCAGCCAGTCGACCGGCCGGCCCGCCGTGGCGACCGCGTGGTTGGCCATCCGCACCATCACGCTCATGTCCTGGGCCTCGTACATCGGCCACTCCGGGAACGTGCCGTAGCAGAGGTGGTAGCCGACGAGGACCTCCTCGGGGATCAGCCGGGTGAGCCGCTCGGCCGGCCCGGCGAAGCGCTCCCAGGCGCCGTCGGTCGTCCACGCGAGCACCTGCTCGATGTCCTGCGTCTCGTAGGCGTTGTCCCACTGGATCGCGAGGTCGGCGGGCGGGATCGCCGCGCACAGGCGGGCGATCTCGCGCGCGACGAGGTCCTCGAAGCCCGCCGCCGCGATCGGGTAGTCGCGGGCGAAGTCGGCCTTGAAGGCGTTCAGCGCACTGGCCGGGAACGGGAGCCCGACCTGGAAGCGCATCCCCGCCGGGATCGCGCCCTCGTCGCGCAGGCGGCGGAAGATCGCGTAGGAGGCGATCGCGTCGTCGATCCGCGGCCAGGTGTCCCAGTGCAGCGCGTCGACGCCCGCCCGGATCGCGAACACCGGCGTCTCGTAGGCGTGGCGCGGGATCCCCGTCGGCGAGGCGGTCTCCTCGACCACGACGACGTCGGGGTTCGGCCGGGCGAGCCGCTCGCGCTCGTAGCCGACCCACGCCTGCCGCGGCCCGGTCTCGCCGTCGGGCAACGCGAAGACGAGGTCGCCGAAGTGCTTCGCGCCGGAGCGCAGCGCCTCCTCGGTCGAGTCGGCGGGCAGGCTGCCGACCAGCAGCAGGGGGCTCGTGACGCGGCCGCTCATGATCGGCCCGGGAGCCTAGCCGCGCGGGGCGCGCGCCGGCGGCGTTCCGCTCCGGCGCGCGGGGCGTCCGGCGCGGTCGGACGGCTCGGCGAGGGGGAAGGCGGCGCCTGTCGTACCGGTCGCTGCGGCGCCGGCGGTCGCGCGACGAGAAATCCCCAGTATCCGGGGAGAAGTCGTCGCGCGAACCTCCCGGCCGACGCGTTCGACGTTGAGCGCGATATAGGCGGGAAAGGTCGAACGCGTCCGTGTCGTGCTCCCCGACGGGACGCCACCACGCCGCGCCCGCTCCCCTTACCGCGCCGTCGGCCCGCGCATGAACGACCACAGCGCCCCGCGCGGGGCGCCGCGCGCTCGCGCGCGACGCCGCCGCGATAGACCTCCGCGCCATGCACGGCAAGATCGCGATCGAGGAGCACGTGGTCACCCGCGAGCTCGAGGACCTCGTGCTCAACCCGGGCTGGCCGCCGGACGCGTTCCGGCGCACGCTCGACCGCCTGGAGGACGTCGGGGGCGAGCGGCTCGAGCTCATGGACCGCCACGGGATCGCGATGTCGGTGCTGTCGCTGGCCTCGGACGGCATCCAGGGCATCCGCGACCCGGGCGAGGCCGTCGGGCGGGCGCGGGCCGCCAACGACGCGCTCGCGGCGATCGTCGCGACCCGGCCGGACCGCTTCGCCGGCTTCGCCGCGGTCGCCCTCCAGGACCCGGCCGAGGCGGCCCGTGAGGCCGAGCGGGCGGTCCACGAGCTCGGCTTCCGCGGCGTCCTCGTCAACGGATTCTCCGACGGCGCGCCGTACTACGACGACGAGCGCTACCGCGATTTCTGGGCGACGATCGAGGGCCTCGACGTCCCGTTCTACCTGCACCCGCGCAACCCGCTCGAGTCCCAGCGCGAGATCTACGCCGGCCGCCCCGAGCTCCTCGGCCCGACCTGGGCGTTCGGCGTCGAGACCGCGACCCATGCGCTGCGCCTGATCGTGAGCGGCCTCTTCGACCGCTTCCCGCGACTGACCGTCGTGCTCGGCCACCTCGGGGAGGGCCTGCCGTTCCAGACCCACCGCCTCGAGCAGCGCCTGCGCCGCCGCGCCGACGTGCGCCTCGAGCGGCTGCCCACCGCCGTCCTACGCGAGAACTTCTACGTCACCGTCAGCGGCAACTACCACACGCCCTCGCTGACCGGCGTCCTCAGCGAGCTGGGCCCCGAGCGCGTGATCTTCGCCGCCGACCACCCGTTCGAGGACATCGCCGACGCGGCGGAGTGGTTCGACGCGCTCGACCTCGACGACGACGTCCGCGAGCGGATCGCGCTTCCGCAACGCCGCGCGGCTGCTCGGCCTGGTGGGGGAGAACGGCGGCTACTGACGGTCGCCGAAGCTGCCGTGACGGGCCGTGCGCGGGTCGTCCGGGAACTGGGCGAGCCCGTCGCTGAAGCGCCCGGGGTGGCGCTTGCGCTCCGACTCCGGGAGCCGGTCGAGGCCCTCGCTGTACTTGCCGCGGTGGAGCCTGCCGGGCGTGGCCGGCTCGCGCTCGAGGCCGGCGCTGAACCGGCCCACTGGGCCAGGTCGGGGACGGACTCGTACGCGGTCTGCTGGTCGGGCGGGGTCTGCATCACCGACATCACCTCCATCCACGTTGTGCCACCTCGCGCACCCGCGCGTGCACCGCCGCGTCCGGGCCCGGACGGGCGTGTCCGGCCCAGGACCGCCTCAGCCGGCGTGCGTCGTGCGCGGCAGGTCCTCGACCTCGTCCGGCGGTGCGCCGTGGAGGATCCAGGCGTCGCCGACGCGGGAGATGCGCCCCGTGCGTGAGAGCTCCTGCAGCGCCGACGTCACCGATGGGCGCCGGGAGGCGACGAGGTCGGCGAGCAGCTCGTGCGTGAGGCGCAGCGGGATCCGGATGCCCGCGGGCGTGACCCGGCCCCAGCGGTCGGCGAGGTGCCACATGAGCATCAGCAGCCGCAGGTCGACGCGCGGGTAGTGCGCGATCGCCATGTTCACCGACAGGGTCCGCGAGCGCTGCAGCGCCCGTCCGACGAGCGCGCTCGAGAGCTCCGGATAGGCGGCGGCGCGGGCGGCGAAGCGCGCGTCGAGCACCGCGAGCTCGGCCTCGTCGATGACGCGGAACTCCGTGCTGAAGCGGACGCTGACGTCCTCGCCGTCGTGCTGCCACGGGCGCATGACGTCGCCCGGGCCGAGCAGCTCCGCGCCGTGGCGGCCCGTGCGCCCGACGCGCCGCACGATCAGGCCCTCGAGCACGAGCAGGCCGATCCCGCCGCGGGCGGCCTCGGCCGTCTCCTGCGCGTCCCACGGCCCCTCGAACGCGACGACCGTCGCGGCGATCAGGTCGCGCTGGGCCCGCCGCAGCCGCTCGCCCTCGAGCCCGGCCGCCAGGTCCGGGTCGCGGACCAGGACCGGATCCAGGCGCGACGCCACTCGGTCGAGGGTACCTCCGCCCCGCGGGCGGCGCGGTCAGGCGATGACGGCGTCCTCGTACGCGGGCCGCGCGACGGCGCCCGCATCGAACAGCTCCCACGCCTCCATCCAGCGGTGCGTGCGCTCGAACATCTCGCGCGTGTACGGCTCGAAGACGATGCGCTCGCCCGGCCCGAACCGGCGCACGTCGACTGCGTCCTTGAGGTCGTCGGGCATCTCGCGCAGCCAGTAGTGCTTGTGGCGGTCGGCGTCGAGGTCGATCTCGCGCTGGGCGCGGCGCATCGCGGCGAAGTAGCGGTCCATGTCGTCGGTCGACGCGGCCTCGCCGACCATGAAGCCCATGATGAACGTCGTGTCGACGAGCTTGCGGAAGCCGAGCTGCTCGAGCAGGTAGTACTGCGCGCCGAACACGTTCGCGGCCGGGATGCGCCCGTCGCGCATGAGCCGGACGCGGTCCCACGGCCGCCCGACGAAGTCGAGCTCGATCTGGGTGCGGTCGAGGAACGGCTCGAGCCCCTGGATGGCCGAGTAGTGGCTCCCCGAGTGGTAGCCGACGCCGACCTTCACGCCGGCGAGGTCCTCCGGGCGCGTGTGGGGCGAGTCGGCCGCGACGAAGATGCCGGACACGCACACCGAGTACGCGCGGCCCCACATCCGCCCGTGGTTCGCGGTCGCAGCGTGGTTGACCGCCCAGTGGCAGGCGCCGGAGACGTCGCACGTGCGGCCGGCCTCCATGTCCTCGAACGCGCCGCTGCGGACCGAGAGCGGCGCGGCGTCGCCGGGCTTGACCGTCGCGTCGGCGTACACCGAGCCGCCCGCGAACCCCGCCGGGTCGAACTCGTAGTCGAGCCCCTCGTCGCGGAAGAAGCCCTCGTCCTCGGCCACCCACTCCTGCAGGCGGACGTGCGGCTGGATGCGGATCTTCGCCATGCCCGGACCGTAGCCCGGCGGCGCCCGGCGTCATCCGGCTGCGTCCGAGCCCGGACGGACCCGCTACGCGCCGCGGCTCTCGAGCGCCTCGGTCATCTTCGCGATCGCGAAGCCCCACGCCTCGTGCGGGCCGACCTTCGGCGGCAGCGAGACCTCGTCGGGGTTCGTGATCGCGTCGATCAGCACAGGGCCGTCGAGGGCGAACGCGTCGCGGATCGCGGTGTCGACCTCCTCGGGGTCCTCGATCCGCACCGCCTGCAGCCCCATCGCGCGGGCGACGGCGGCGAGGTCGGGGTTCGCGAGGACCGTGCCGAACTCGGGCAGGCCGCCCTCCTCCTGCTCGAGCTTGACCATTCCCAGGCGGCCGTTGTCGAACACGACGAGCCGGACCGGCAGGTCGGTAGGTCGACGGCGGTGATGAGGTCGCCGAGGAGCATCGTCAGGCCGCCGTCGCCGCAGAACGCGACGACCTGGCGGTCGCGGTCGAGCGCCTGCGCGCCGAGCGCCTGCGGCATCGCGTTGGCCATCGAGCCGAGGTTGTAGGAGCCGACGAGCCGCCGCGTGCCCGTCATCGTCAGGAAACGCGAGAGCCAGACCGTCGACATCCCCGTGTCGGAGGTGAAGATCGCGTCGGGCGCGGCGTGGCGGTCGACGGCGGCGGCGAGCGCCTCCGGGCGGATGCGCCGCTCGGGGTTGTCGAGCTTCGAGCGCACGCGCTTGACGATCCCGCTGCGGTCGAAGGCCGGGTCGGTGAGCTCGTGCTGGCGGGCGCGCCAGGCGGCGTAGCGCTCGGTCACCGCGTCGAGGTGCGAGCGGTCGGCCTTCGCCGCGATGCGCTCGAGCAGCGCCGCGCACGCCAGACCGGTGTCGCCCACGACACCCACGTCGACCGCGGTCCGGCGGCCGATGTGCTCGCCGCGCTCGTCGACCTGGATGACGACCTTCCCGGCGGGATACCAGTCGCGGTAGGGGAAGTCGGTCCCGAGCATGAGCAAGAGGTCGGCGCCCTCGAGCGCGGCGCGCGCGGCCGGGTTGCCGATCAGGCCGGTCTGGCCGACCTGGAAGGGGTTGTCGTGCTCGAGGCCCTCCTTGGCCTTGAGCGTCAGGACCATCGGTGCCGCCAGGCGGTCGGCGAGGGCGAGCACGGCGTCGCGAGCCTCCCGCGCGCCGATGCCGACCAGCAGCGCGACGCTCCCGGCCTCGTCGATCGCGCGGGCCGCGTCGGCGAGCTTCGCCGGGTCCGGGACGACCGTCGCCGGGGTGTCGACGAACCGGGCGGCCCGGGCGTCGCGGGGCAGGTCGAGGCCGCCGACGTCGCCCGGCAGCGTGAGCACGGCGACGCCGCGGCGCTGGAGCGCGGACTGGACGGCGAGCTCGAGCATGATCGGCATCTGCTCGGGGCTCGTCAGGGTGCGGGCGAAGACGGCGACGTCGGCGAACAGGCGGTCGTTGTCGACCTCCTGGAAGAAGTCGGTGCCGAGCTCGGCGAGCGGGACCTGACCGCACAGCGCGAGCACCGGCGCGTGGGACTTCTTCGCGTCGTAGAGCCCGTTGAGCAGGTGGATCGACCCGGGGCCGACGGTGCCCATGCACACGCCGAGGGTGTCCGTGAGCTGGGCCTGGGCCGAGGCGGCGAACGCGCCCGCCTCCTCGTGGCGGACGCCGACCCACTCGATGCCGTCGCGCCGGCGGATCGCGTCGGTGACCGGGTTCAGCGCGTCGCCCACGACGCCCCAGACCGTGCGGACGCCCTGGGCCGCCAGGGCCTCGACGATGCCCTCCGCGACGGTGCTCACCGGACCACCGCGAACGAGTCGGGGTCCGCGAGCGCCCAGTCCGCGGCCCAGTCGGCCGGCGGCTCGGCGAGCAGCTCGCCCGGCTCGAGCCAGCGGTACAGCTCGGCGTACGAGCGCACCGTGGCGTGGTCGACGCGGCGCATGAGCATGTGCGGCGTGAGCTGGGCGGGGCTCGAGAGCCCCATGCTGGCCATGATGCGCACCGCCTCCTTGACGACGGCCGACTGGTAACGGAAGACGCGCTCGGCCTTGTCGGGCACGTCGAGCGCGCGGGCGCGCCGCGGGTCCTGGGTGGCGACGCCGACCGGGCACTGGTTCGTGTGACACCGCTGAGACTGGATGCAGCCCACGGCCATCATCATCGCGCGCGCGGCGTTCGTGTAGTCCGCCCCCTGGGCGATGCGCTTGACGAGGTCCGAGCCCGTCGCGACCTTGCCGCTCGCGCCGATCCGGACGCGGTCGCGCAGGCCGGTGCCGACGAGCGCGTTGTGGACGGTCATCAGGCCCTCGGTGAGCGGCGTGCCGACGTGGTCCTCGTACTCCATCGGGGCCGCGCCGGTCCCGCCCTCGGCCCCGTCGACGACGATGAAGTCGGGCGTGACGCCCTCGTCGGCCATGGCCTTGCAGATCGCGAGGAACTGGAAGCGCGGGCCGACGCAGAGCTTGAAGCCGGTCGGTTTGCCGCCGGCGAGGTCGCGCATGTGGGCGATGAAGCGCACGAGCTCGCGCGGGGTGGAGAACACCTTGTGGGCGGGCGGGCTCGTCACCGTCTGGCCGGCGGGGACGTCGCGGGCCTCGGCGATCTCCTGCGTGACCTTGGCCCCCGGCAGCACGCCGCCGATCCCCGGCTTCGCGCCCTGGCTGAGCTTGAGCGACACGCAGCGGATGCGGTCGTCGGCGGCCTTGTCGCGGAACGTCGCCTCGTCGAAGCCGCCGTCCTTCGTCCGCGCGCCGAAGTACCCCGAGCCGAGCTCCCAGATCACGTCGGCGCCCTCGAGGTGGTAGCGGGTGAGGCCGCCCTCGCCGGTGTCGTGGGCGAAGCCGCCCTTGGCCGCCCCGCGGTTCAGCGCGGTCAGGGCGGCGCCGGAGAGCGCGCCGAAGCTCATGGCCGAGACGTTCAGGAGCGCCATGTCGTAGGGCTCCGGGCAGTCCGGGCCGCCGACCCGCACGCGCGGCGGGTCGTCGGGCTCGGGCACGGGGTGGGCGGAGTGCAGCAGCCACTCGTAGCCCGGCTCGGCCAGGTCGCGCTCGGTCCCGTAGGCCTGCTCGTCCTTGACGCCCTTGGCCCGCTCGTAGATCGAGGTCCGGGTGTCGCGGTCGTACGGGCGCCCGTCGAAGTTGCGCTCGACGAAGTACTGCTGCAACTCGGGGCGGACCTTCTCGAGCACGAAGCGCATGTGCCCGAGCAGCGGGTAGTTGCGCAGGATGCTGTGACCGCGCTGGGTGAGGTCGTGGAGGCCGACGGCGACGATCGCCGCGAGCACGACGGCGACGACGATCCAGGCGACGGCGCCGGTGAGCACCGCGAGCACGACCGCGAGGACCGTCAGCACGCAGGCGGTGGCGAAGGGGAGGAAGCGCACGGGACGCGGGCGCTATACCCAGCGGCGGTTCGGTGAAGCCCCGGCGAGGGTCGGGCGCGGACCCTGAGGGTCACTTGCCAGTTCGGCAAGACGAGCTTGCCAACGCGACGGCCTGTGCCTACGGTGGGGTCATGACGCACACGGACGAACGGCACGACGTGGTGGTGGTCGGCGGCGGCGCCGCCGGCCTGACCGGGGGCCTGACCCTCGCCCGGGCGCGGCGGTCCGTGGTCGTCGTCGACGCGGGCGAGCAGCGCAACCGGCCCGCGGAGGGCGTGCACGGCTTCCTCACGCGCGACGGCCTCGCCCCCGACGAGCTCGTGCGGCTCGGGCGCGCCGACGTCGAGCGCTACGGCGGGACGGTCCTCGACGGCCGCGTCACCGCGCTCGCCGGCCGCGAGGGCGACTTCACCGTGACGCTCGAGGACGGGCGCACGCTCGCCGCGCGGCGCCTGCTCGTCGCGACCGGCCTCGTCGACGAGCTGCCCGACATCCCCGGGCTGCGCGAGCTGTGGGGGACGGACGTCCTGCACTGCCCCTACTGCCACGGCTGGGAGGTGCGCGACGAGCCGCTCGCGGTCCTCGCGACGAGCCCGATGGCGCTGCACGTCACGCAGCTGTTCCGCCAGCTCTCCGACGACGTCATCTTCCTGCGCCACACCGCCCCGGCGCCGTCGGCCGAGGAGGCCGAGGCGCTCGCCGCGCGCGGCATCGCGGTCGTCGAGGGCGAGGTCACGGCGCTCGAGACCGAGGACGGGCGCCTGCGCGGCGCCCGGCTCGCGAGCGGCGAGGTCGTGCCGTGCCGGCGGCTCGTCGTCGGCCCGCGGTTCGTCGCGCGCGCCGGCCTGCTCGCCGGCGTCGGCCTGACGGCGACGGAGCACCCGCAGGGCACCGGCGAGCGGATCGAGGCCGACGTCACCGGCCGCACCGCCGTCCCGGGCGTCTGGGTCGCGGGCAACGTCACCGAGATCATGGCCTGGGTCGTCGCGGCCGCCAGCGGGGGTCTCATGGCCGCCGCGGCGATCAACAACGACCTCGTGGCCGAGGAGACCCGGGTCGCCGTGCGGCGGGCCGCCGCGGCGCGCGCCGAGGCGGCGTGACGGCGCCGGACGCCGAGACCGAGGAACTGGTCGGCGAGCGCGTCCGGCGGCGCCTGCGCGAGCTGCGCACCGCCCGTGGGCTGACCCTCGACGCCGTCGCGTCGCGGGCCGCGATCGACGTGTCGACCCTCAGCCGGCTCGAGTCCGGCAAGCGGCGCCTGGCCCTCGACCACCTGCCGGGGCTCGCCGCCGCCCTCGGCGTGACCGCCGACGACCTGCTCTCGCCCGCGGACCGCCCCGACCCGCGCGTGCGCCGCCCGCCGCAACGCTTCGAGGGACTGACGATGTGGCCGCTGACCCGGCACGGCGCGGCCGCGGGCGTCCACGCCTACCGCATCCGCATCGAGGCCGAGCGCACGGCGCCGCCCGACCAGCTCCCGGTCCACGAGGGCCACGACTGGCTCTACGTCCTGAGCGGCCGGATGCGGCTCGTGCTCGGCGAGGACGACCACGTGATCGAGCCGGGCGAGGCCGTGGAGTTCAGCACCTGGACGCCCCATTGGTTCGGGGCGATCGACGGGCCGGTCGAGGCGTTCGCGATCTTCGGCCCGCACGGCGAGCGCGTCCACGTCCACGGCTGACGTCGGGGCACCCGCCCGCCCCGCGTGCGGGCAGCCGTAGCGACACGGCGGCCCGCTCCGGCGAGGCTCGCGCGATGAGCGCCATGCCTCTCCCCGCCGCGCCGCCGGGCCCGCCGCCCGGGATGCGCGAGCCGACGCTGCGGCTCGCGCTGCCCGACGAGGGCATCAGCGACGGCGTCGTCGTCCTGCGCACGCCCCGCGAGCGCGACATCGACCTCGTGATGCCCGCGTTCGCCGACCCCGAGCTGCGCGAGGCGGGCAACCTGCCCGCGTTCGGGCGCGAGGAGTTCGCGGCCTCGCTGCCGTATCTGCCGGCGATGGCCGCGAGCGGGCGGCTCATGCCGATGCTCGCGGCCGACGCGGGGACGGGCGAGGTCGTCGGCGGCGGCACACTCCATCACCTGGACGCCGAGCGCGCGATCGTCGAGATCGGCTACTGGATCCTCCCGCACGCGCGCCGCCGCGGCTTCGCCACGCGGATCGCGCGGATGCTCGCCGAGCACGCGTTCGCCCTCGGCGTCGAGCGCGTCGCGGCGTACGTGAACGTCGGCAACGTCGCGTCCGAGGCCACGCTCGAGCGCGCCGGCTACACGCGTGAGGGCGTCGTCCGCTCGCTGCCGGTGCCGTCCGGTCGCCGCCTGGACAAGACGCTGTTCTCGCTGCTGCCGGGGGAGTGACCGACGACCGATACGGCAGCCGCGCGGCGAAAGTACGGCAATGCTGCGGATGCCGTACGGCCGCCGCGCCCGTAGCTTCCGGGACGTCAACCGACCCGAACCAGGAGTCACCATGCCGACCTTCCTCATCGAGCGCCAGATCCCCGGCGCGAGCAACCTCACCGACGACGAGCTGCGCGGGATCACGCAGAAGTCCAACGAGGTCGTGGAGGGCCTGAACCGCCCGTACACGTGGCGTCACAGCTACGTCGCGGGCGACAAGGTCTACTGCGTCCACGACGCCGAGAACGCCGACGACGTGCTCGAGCACGCCCGCGGCGGCGGCTTCCCCGCCAACCTCGTGGCCGAGGTGTCGGCCGTCTTCGGCACCGAGGGCCCGCGCGGCCTGCCCGAGTGACGGCGGCGCACCCCGACCGCCTGACGGACCTGGGATGGCCGCCGCCGTGGCGGCCATCCCCGCGCCCGTTCCGCGACCCGCTGACGCCCGCCGGCGAGCGGCGCCCGATCCGTAGGATCGCGCCGTGACGTCGGGCGGAGCGTTCATCGGCCGCGGGATCGAGCGGGCGCAACTCGAGGCCAGCCTGGCCGGCGCCGTCCGCGGCGCCGGCTCGCTGCTGCTGCTCTGCGGCGAGGCCGGGGTCGGCAAGACGCGCCTGTGCGAGGTCGCGCTGGCGGAGGCCGGCCCGCGCTTCGTCCGCGGGGCCGCGACCCCCGGCTGCGCCCCGTTCGGCCCCGTCGTCGCCGCCCTGCGCGCCTACCTGCGCACGCAGCCCGACGGCCTCATCGCGTGCGGCCCGCTGCGCCCGCACCTCGCGCTCCTGCTGCCGGAGCTCGGCGACGCCCGCCCGACGAACGACCGCGCGACCCTGTTCGAGGCGATCCGCTGCGGGCTCGAGGCGCTCGTCGCCCACGGCCCCGCGACGATCCTCCTCGACGACCTGCAGTGGTCCGACGAGGCGACGCTCGAGCTCCTCGTGGCGCTGGCCCCGGCGCTGGCCGACCTGCCGCTGCTCGTCGTGGCCTGCCACCGCTCCGACGACATCCCGCGCGCCCATCCGCTCCGCCGCCTGCGCCACGACCTGCGTCGCGACCGCGCGCTGCACGAGCTCGCGCTCGCCCCGCTCGGGGCCGAGGACACGGCGCGGCTGGTCGAGCAGGTCCTCGGCCGCCCGCCGTCGCCGCGCCTGGCCGCCACGCTGCACGCGCGCAGCGGCGGCGTCCCGTTCTTCGCCGAGGAGCTCACGGAGGCGCTGCGGGCCTCCGGGCGCCTGACGGACGGACCCGACGGCGCAGAGCTCGCGCTCGACGGCGACGTCGCGCTCCCGCAGACGATCCGCGACGCCGTGCTCGTCCAGGCCGCGCCGCTGTCGGACACCGCCCGCGCCGTGGCCGAGACCGCCGCGGCCGTCGGCACGTCGTTCGACCTCGAGGTCGTCGCGACGGTGGCGGGGGAGGACGGGCTCGACGAGCTGATCGCCACCGACCTGATCCGCGAGGCCGACCCCGGCCGCGCGGTCTTCCGCCACCCGCTCGCCCGCGAGGCGATCTACGACGACGTGCCGTGGCTGCGCCGCCGCGCGATCCACCGCCGGCTCGCCGAGGCGCTGCGCGCCCGCGGCGCCGACCCGGCGCAGGTGGCGACCCACTGGCTCGCCGCGCGCGACCCGTCGCGCGCGCTCGAGGCGCTGCTCGAGGCGATCGCCGCCGGGGCGGCGGTCCATGCCTACCGCGACGCGGCCCGGCTCGGCCGCCAGGCGCTCGACGTCTGGCCCGAGGGCGAGCGCGGCCCCGAGCGCCTGATCGTCGTCGAGCAGTACGCCGGGCACGCCGAGCTCGCGGGTGACCTCGGCGAGGCGGCCCGGGCCCAGCGCGAGGTCGTCGCGGCCCGCCGCGCGGCCGGCGCGGACCGCGCGCTGGCCGACGCCGAGCGCCGGATCGCCGGCATCTACGCGCTCCAGGGCGACCGCGAGCGGGCGCTCGCGGCGCGTCGGGTCGCCGCCGAGGCCTACGCCGCCAACGGCCTGCCCGGCGAGGCCGCGGCCGAGCGCCTCGTCATGGCCGGCTACCTGCTGAGCTCCGGCCGGCACACCGAGGCGGCGGCGGCCGCGGAGCTCGCGGCGGCCGAGGCGGTCCGCGCCGACCGCGCCGACCTCCGCGCCCGCGCGCTCGGCCTGCACGGCCTCGCTCGCGTCAAGGCCGGCGGCGCATACGAGGAGGGCGTCGAGATCATCCGCGGCGGGCTCTCGCTCGCCCTCGAGCACGAGCTGACCGCCGAGGCCGCCGAGATCTACCAGCGCCTCGGCACCGCCCACGAGATCGCCGGCGACTACGACGGCGCCCGCGACGCGCTCGGCACGGCCATCGGGCTGTGCGAGAGCGGACAGGCCGGGGCGCTGCAGTACGTCTGCCTCAGCTGCATGGCCTACGTCCTGCGCGAGCTCGGCGACTGGGACCAGGTCGTCGAGCTGTGCGAGAACCTCATCGACGCCGCCACCGACCCGAGCGACACGCTCGTCGCCGACGGGATCCTCGCCACGGTGCACCTCTGGCGCGGGCGCCCGACGCCGCCCGCCCGCTGCTCGAGCGCGCCTTCGAGGTCGCCACGCGGCTCGACGTCGTCTCGATGCAGTGCGACACCGCCGCGGCGCTGGCGTGGCTCGCCGAGGAGGCGGGCGACGACGCCGAGGCCTCCGCCATCGCCCGCATGGTGCTCGACCGCTGGGCGCGCAGCGAGGACCACCACTACGCCGTGTGGGGCCTGCGCTGGGCGGCGGGGCACTTCGTCCGGGCCGGCGCGGCGGCCGACGCCCGCGCGTGCGCGGAGGCCCTGTCGACCATCGCCGTCTCCGCCGGCCACCCCGACGCGCTCGCCGCGCTGGCCGACACGCTCGCCGTGATCGCGCTCGCCGAGGGCGACACGGACGCGGCGCTGCAGCAGTTCGCCCGCGCCCTCGCGCTCCACGACGACCTCGACATCCCGTTCGAGCGCGCGCAGATCCTCCTGCACGCCGGCACCGCGCTCGCCGCCGCCGGCGAGCGCGAGGAGGGCCTCGAGCGGCTCGCCGAGGCCCACCGGATCGCCCGGCGGCTCGGGGCCGCGCCGCTCGCGGCCGACGTCGCGGCCGCGGTGACCGCCATCGGCGGCTCGCTCGAGGAGCTGGTCGGGACCCGCGCCGCCGCGCGGCACGCGTCCGCCGGCCTCTCGCGCCGCGAGCTCGAGGTCATGCGGCTCGTCGCCGAGGGCCTCACGAACCGCCAGATCGCCGAGCGGCTCGTCCTGAGCACGCGCACCGTCGACATGCACGTGCGCAGCATCCTCACGAAGCTGCGCTGCCGGACGCGCACCGAGGCGGCCGGGCGGGCGGCGCAGCTCGGCCTGCTCGCCGGCTGAGCCGCGCGCGGCCGGTCAGCTCAGCTCGCGCGAGACCCGCGCCTCGAGCGCCGGGTTGCGCCAGTCGCCGTCGGCGATCGCCTCGATCGTCAGGCGCGCGTGGTCGCCGTCGACCGACAGCGTCGCGATCTGGTTGGCGTAGGCGGGCTCCTCGACGACCCGCCAGTCGAGCGGCAGCGGCTCGACCCCCGCGGCGCGGGCCAGCCGCCGGGCGAGGCGCTCGGCGAAGACCGAGTGCCCGAACGAGATGATCCGCTTCTCCGACGGCGCGAGCTCCTTGCGGAACGCCGAGCAGACCGCCTGCCACACCGGGCTGTGCCGTCCGGTGTCGTGCCGGAAGCCGACCTCGGCGAGGTAGCAGTGGTGGACGTCGCCCGACAGCATCACGATCGTCGCGGGCGCGTCCCCGACGCGCCCGTGCGCGACGTCGTCGAGCAGCTCGGCGAGCTGGTGGAACGTGCGCTGGAACGAGGCCCAGTGGTCCATGACCGCCACCCGTCGCAGCTTCTCGCCGAGCATCGCGCCGATCCGGCCCCACGCGCCCTCGGTCAGCGCCTCGTCGAAGGCCTCGACGTGGTGCAGGCCGGGGGCGAGCAGGAAGGGCACCGAGCTCGCCAGCAGCAGATGGCGGGCCGGCTTGGAGGCCTGCTCGCGGATCCACTGCCACTCCTCGGCCTGGACGAGCTCGCGGCGCCCGGGCTCGACCTGGCGCCCGGCGCGCGAGTCGATCACCACGAGGCGGGCGTCGCCGAGGTCGCGGGCGAAGCTCCAGCGGCTGTGGCCGACCTGGCGGCCCGCGGTGTCCATGCGCTTGGCGAGCAGGTCGCCCGCGTCGTCGCGGCGCCGGACCTCGTCGAACAGGCCGCCGTCGGTCAGCTGGGCGGGGGAGAGGTTGCCGATGTGCTGGAAGACCCAGTAGGCCATGAGCCCGGCGCGGATGTGGTCGTCGAACCACGGCTCGGCGTTCATCTCGTCGAGCCAGCCCTGCGAGATCCGCCACTCCGCGTGGACCTCGTGGTCGTCGAAGACCATCGTCACGGGCGTGGTCGACAGCAGCCAGCGGATCGCTGGGTCCGACCACGCCTCGTGGTAGGCGAGCGCGTACTCGCTGAAGTCGGCGAGCTCGTCCTCGGGCGCGTCGGCCGGGCGCTCGCGGGCGGCGAAGACCTCCTGGAGCGCGGGCGAGGGCTGGTCGGCGTAGATCTGGTCGCCGAGCATCAGCAGCATGTCCGGCCCGGCGGCCCCGCCACCGCCGCGCGCCATCCGCAGCGCGAAGGCGCGGAGCGCGTCGATGCCCTGGCCGGCGTCGTCCTCGGTCGCCCGCAGCACGTACGGCGGCTCGTGCGGGCGGGTGATCCGGCACGAGCCGAACGCGACGTCGATCCGCTTCTCCGGGTCGAGCAGGCGGATCGTGCTGGGCGGAAACGCCGCGTCCTGCGGCCACACGACCGCGCCGTCGAGCCGAACCTCGTACGGGTGGTCGGCGCCCGGCGTCAGCCCCTCGACCGCGACGAGCGCGAAGTGCAGGCCGTCGACGCACCACGTGCGCTCGCGCGCGCCGAGGATCTCGACCTCGCAGGGCGCGTCGGTCTGCAGCCAGACCGTGGCGACGCGGTCGTCCACGTACCGCACGATGGGTCCCAGGACGAGGCGGGGCACGCGGCGACTCTATCCACCGCCCCGGGATCCGGTCAGGGCGTCAGGACGACCCGGCGACCGGCCGGCGCGGGGTCGGTCCAGGCAGCCTCGACCTCGGCAGGGGCCGCGGCGCGGCGTCCACCGTGAACGTGCCGGCCGCGATCTCGGCGGCGAGCGCCGGCAACTCGGCGACGATCGCCGCCGTCGAGACGGAGCCCTGGCCGCTGCCCAGGATGCGCAGGTTCGCGGCGCGCAGCGCGGCCGACGGCAGGGCGATGTCGGGGCCGGCGACCGCGCCGATCTGGATCCAGTCGAGCGGCCGGCCACGGTCCGCGCGGCGCGTCACGATCGCGCGGATCGCGCGGGCGGCGGGCGCCGCCCACAGGTAGTCGAGCACGACGTCGACGTCGGCGGCCGCCGCCGCGAGCGCGTCGTCGGCATCGTCGTCGTCGCCGGCGAGCGACACCGTGACGTCGGCGCCGAGACCGGCCAGGGCGGCGAGGCGCTCGGGGTCGCGGCCGGCGCCGACGACCTCGCCGGCACCGAGGCGCCGGGCGACCTGCACCGCCATCTGCCCGGCGTTGCCGGTCGCGCCGAGCACGAGGACGCGCGCGCCGGGCGCCAGTGCGATCCGCGCCCGCAGGGCGATCCACGCCGACATCGCGGGGTTCATCGCCGCCGCGATCGTCATCGGGTCGGCGTCCGGCGGGAGCACGACGCTGCGCCGGCGGTCGATCACGGTTCGCTCGGCCATCGACCCCTGCGGCGTGTCGGGGAGGACGAAGTAGACGAGGTCGCCCTCGGTCGTCCGCCCGACGCCGTCGATCCCCGGGATCAGCGGCAGGTCGCCGCCGCTCGTGTAGTGCGAGCCGTTCGCGGCCGAGCGCACGCGCGGGTGCAGGCCGGCCGCGAGCACCGCGACGACGGCCTCGTGATCGCCGTCGGGTGCGCGTGGCGCATCGACGGTCTCGTAGCGGGGCGGGCGGTCGAAGGAGCGGACGACGGCGGCGTGCATCGGACGGCCTCTTTCTCGGGAAGAGATCTAGTTCGTATCACGAACCAATGTAGTACGTGCCGCGAACTGCATCAAGTACGATCTTCATCCGATGCCCGCCGCCGCCGACCGCCGCCCCGACGACCTCGACCCGGTCGACGCCGTCGTCCAGCTCTCGTTCGCCGTGCAGGAGGCCCTGGGGGAGATCGCCGCCGCGCACGACCTGTCGCTCACCCAGATGCGGCTGCTCGGGATCCTGCGCGACCGCGTGCCCGCGATGCTCGACCTCGCGCGCCACCTCGGCCTGGGCAAGTCGAGCGTCACCGGGCTGATCGACCGCGCCGAGCGGCGCGGGCTGGTCGAGCGCGCGCCGGCGCCGCACGACGGCCGCGGCGTCCACGTCCGGCTCACCGCCGCGGGGCGGCGGCTGACCGAGACGATCGAGGCCGAGGCCGACGAGCGCGTCGACGGGCTGCTGGCCGCGCTCCCCGCCCGCGACCGCGCCCGGCTCTCGACGCTCGCGGGCGCCGTCGTCCGCGCCCACGCCGCGCGCCGCGGGGTCGACCTGCGCACGCTCGGCGCGCGGCGCTGAGGCCGCGGACTTGCCAATTTGGAAAGCTCGCGGCTATGCTTTCCAACATGGAAAGCTCACCGCGTCCCACCGCCGCCGAGGCCGCGGCCGCCCTGTCGGCCGCCGAGACGTCGCGGGCGGGCCTCGCCGGGCGGATCGCCACGCCGTCGTGGTTCTTCACGTCGATGGGCGTCGTCATCGCCGTCCAGATCGCGACGACCGCGGCCGGTCTCGGCAACGGCGACGGGGTCGCGCTCGCCGTCGGCCTCGCGCTCTTCGCGGTCGTCGCCGGGGTCCAGCTCGCCCGCTTCCGGCGCCTGAACGGCGTGTGGCTCGGCGGCTTCGCCAGCCGCGTCGTGCTCGGGACCGGGACCGCGGCGTCGCTGTCCTACGCGATCGCGCTCGGCGCGGCGATCTGGGCGGCGACCGGCGCGCACTGGTGGCTGGTCGCCCTGTGGTCGGCCGTCGGCGGCGCCGCCTACGCGCTCAGCGGCCGCCGGTGGATGCGGACCTACCGCGCGGACCCCGCCGTGCACGGGCGGGGCGAGTCGCTCGTGTGGCTCGGCCTCCTCGTGGTCGTGGCGGTCGCGGGCCTCGTGGTGCTCGGCCTCGAGGCCTGATGGACGGACTCGACGAGCACGTCGTCGCGCCCGCGCGCCTGAAGCTCATGACCACGCTGAGCGCGGTCTCCCAGGCCGAGTTCGCCACGGTGCGCGACGCGCTCGAGGTCAGCGACTCCGTGCTGTCCAAGCACCTCGCCGCGCTCGAGGAGGCCGGCTACGTCCGCCGCCGCAAGGGCGTCAGGGCGGCGCGACGTGGACCCACGGCCCGCGGCCGCACGCGTCAGCGCGCACGTCGCCGCGCTGCGGCGCTGATCGCGAACGTCGAGAAAAGGAAGCAAGGGCGTCCACCGGGGCCGGCGCACGACGTGGGTCGCGCTCACGGCCCGCGGCCGCACGGCGCTCAGCGCGCACGTCGCCGCGCTGCGCGCGCTGATCGCGAACGTCGAGTGAGGCGCTAGCCAAGCGCCTCGGTCGACGGCCGGAACCCCGTCGCCCGCCTCGGCAGCCCGGCTGCGTCGCACGGCAGCGGCGTCCGGGTCGACGCCGGCCATCGTGGTCGTGCCGAGGACCGCGAGCACCACCACGACGCTCGCCAGCATGAGCCACTGGAGCGCGAGCGGCACGCTGGGACGCGCCTCGCCGAGCCGCCGCTGCCGGGCCGCCGTGCGCTCCGCGTCGCGCGTGACGAGGCTCTCGCCCGCCGTCGAACGGTTCGGCCTATCGCGGGCGAGTTGACATAACCCGGCGAAGAAGGGGATATCGATCAAACGCTGAGTGCCCCTTGACCGGCGCGGGCGGCTGCGGCACCCTGCCGTCGCCGCCCCGGCGGCAGGGAGTCCCACGTTCACCCGGAGGAGGCACGGAAGCCATGTCGTTCACCGACGCGATTCGCGACGCGTTCACCCACTATGCGACCTTCAGCGGGCGCTCGTCACGCTCGGCGTACTGGTGGTTCTCGCTGTTCAACGCCCTCGTGGTCGTGGCCGCATTGGTCGTCGACGCCGCGCTGCGCACCGGCGGCGTGTTCTACGTGCTGACCGTCCTCGGCATCGTCGTGCCGAACATCGCGCTCACCGTCCGCCGGCTGCACGACACCGGCCACAGCGGCTGGTGGCTGCTCGTCAGTCTCGTGCCGCTGGTCGGCCCGATCGTGCTGCTCGTCATCACGCTGCGCGGCTCGGAGGGCCCGAACCAGTGGGGCTACGGCCCGGACGGCCGCGGCCCGACACCGCCGGCCTTCGCCTCGCCGCTCGCCACGCCGTCGCGCTCGGTGCCGCCGCCGTCGCGCTCGGTCGCGCCGCCGTCCTGATCCGCCCGCCGGGCCGGCCGGCGGCGCGCTTGCACGGCCGCGCCGCGGTGTGGCATGGGCTCTGACGTCTCGGCCGCGCCGTCCTCCGTTGCTGGTTCACATAACGTGCGTTATCGAGCATTGGAAAGCGCGCGAGGGATACCGGACCCGCCCACGGCGCCGAGCCGGCGACGGCGGCGAACGAGGGGAACATCTCCCGCGCTATAGGGAGCAGATGTTCCTCTCGACGTCGAGACTGCAGTTTTCCCCGCGATATCGGGCGAACTGCAGTCTCGTCCGCCGCCGGGCGGCTCCCGCGACGGCGAGCGTTCGCGCGCCACGGCGGAGCGCGACACTGACAGCCATGACCGAGACCTCGCCCCTGATCAGCACCCCGTTCGGCTTCTCCTCGACCGCCGCCGAGGTGGTCGACGGCATCGACCTCTCCGGCCGCAACGCGATCGTGACCGGCGGCGCGTCCGGGATCGGCGTCGAGACCGCCCGGGCGCTGGCCGGCGCCGGCGCCGCCGTGACGATCGCCGCCCGCCGCACGGGCGACGCCGAGACGGTCGCCGCCGACATCCGCGCGAGCACCGGCAACGACGACGTCGCGGTCGCGGCGCTCGAGCTGACCGACCCCGCGAGCATCGCCGCGTTCGTCGCCGCCTGGGACGCGCCGCTGCACATCCTCGTCAACAACGCCGGGGTGATGGCGATCCAGGAGCTGACGCTCACCGACCGCGGCCACGAGATGCAGTTCGCCACGAACCACCTCGGCCACTTCGCCCTCGCGCTCGGCCTCCACGACGCGCTCACCGCGGCCGGCAACGCCCGGATCGTCGCGGTCAGCTCGTCGGGCCACCTGCGCTCGCCGGTGATCTTCGACGACCTGCACTACGCCTTCCGCGACTACGAGGGCTTCAACGCCTACGGCCAGTCGAAGACCGCGAACGTCCTGTTCGCCGTCGAGGCGACGCGCCGCTGGGCGGCCGACGGGATCACGGCCAACGCGCTGATGCCCGGCGGCATCCACACCGCGCTCCAGCGCCACGTCGGCGGCGCGGAGTACATCGCCCAGGCGGTCGAGCGCTTCCGGGCGGCCGGCGCGTCGCTGAAGACCGTCGAGCAGGGCGCGGCGACCTCGGTCCTGCTCGCGACCGCCCCGGCCCTCGAGGGCGTCGGCGGGCGCTACTTCGAGGACTGCAACGAGGCCCCGGTGATCCACCGCCGCGGCGAGGCCGGGCTCGGCGGGGTCGCGGCGTACGCGCTCGACCCGGCCAATGCCGAGCGTCTCTGGGACGTCTCGACGGACCTCATCGCCTGAGAACCAAGGCCGCGCGTGTCCGAGCCGACGGACATCCGACGCGACGACGACGGCCCACGGCGGCCGACGAGCCACGAGCGGCGCGCCGGCGAGCCGTGGGACGCGTCCTACCGCGGCGGCCCGGCGCCGTGGGACATCGAGGAGCCGCAGGCCGCGATCCCGCGCCTGGCCGCCGAGGGCGCGTTCACCGGCGCGGTCCTCGACGCCGGCTGCGGGACCGGCGACAACGCCCTGCACCTGGCCGCCCTGGGACTGCGCGTCGTGGGCGTGGACGTGGCGGCGACGGCCGTGGCGATCGCGCGCGAGAAGGCTGCGAGCCGTGGCCTCGACGCCGAGTTCCTGGTCGCCGACGCGCTGCACCTCGGCCGGCTCGGTCGCGTGTTCGACACGGTGCTCGACTGCGCCCTGCTCCACACGTTCGACGGCGACGAGCGGCGCGCGTACGTGGCGAGCCTCGCGTCGGTGACGCGCCCCGGCGCAACGGCGTTCGTCCTCTGCTTCAGCGACGTCGACCCCGAGGCCGCCGGCCCGCATCCGATCGCCGAGGACGAGTTGCGGGCGGCGTTCGGGCCCGGCGAGCGGCTGGCGCGTCGTCTCCGTCGACCCCGATCGGCTGCGCACGCGCTTCGCCCCGCAGGGCGCGCCGGCCTGGCTGGCGCGGATCGTGCGCGCCTGACCGGCCCCGCACGCCTGCCGGGATCAGCCCCGCGGGCGCGCTATGAGGCGACGAACTCGCGCTCGGCGCGCAGCCAGTGGGCCTCGGGGCCACCGGGCGCGCCCTCCATCGCGAGGAAGTACGCGCGCACGCGGATGCGGTCCTCGACCGCTTCCTCCACCACGATCGGCGGGGCCATCACGACCGGCGGCGCCGCGGCCGCCAGGGCCGTGGCCTGCGCGGCCCAGAAGCGCGTGCCGCCGTTGCGGCGCATGGCGCTCCACAACGAGCTCAGCCCGCGCGCTTCGAGCTCCGTCCGGGTCGGCATCCGTCCCAGCTCGGCGATGACCCCGCCGAGGGTGTGCCCGATCGTCTCTTCGTCCCACTTGAGCCGTGTCATGAGACCGCGAACCGTAGCCCCAGGGCCGCAGGAATCGCCACGTTTTCGTACAGATTTCAGCCACTGGAATTCGCAAATTGCGAGGAACCGGTGCGTCAACCTGTTCGAAAACATCACGCAACCGCGGTGAGCACCTCCGCGATGGCCCCGATCAGCGCCCGCGGCAGCCCCTGGGCGTGCAACTCGGCGAGCATGGCCCCGGGCGTCAGGTCCGCCGTCAGGGTCGTCCAGGCCGACGCCTTGGCCGAGTGGCCGAACTGGGCCGCGTTGAGCACGTCGAACAGCGCGGTCGGAGCGGTCCTGCGTCCGTGGTCCGTCCGCCCCGCACCCGACCCGGACGGCCGTGCCCGGCGCGGCGCGGACGGTCACGCTCGCGCGGCCCTCGCCCGCCGTCACGTCCGCCGGCGCCCCGTCGACGGCGATCGCGGTGCCGGCCGGGACGCCGAGGAACGTCACGGTCCACGTCCGCTCCGCGGGCAGCAGGCCGTGCGGGTCCTCGGCCGGCCCGATCGTGAGCTCGCCCCTCCCCTGGTCCCATCGCAGCGGCGTGCGCGCGGCCGGGATGTCGTCCGGGGTCGTGCCGGTGCCGTCGTCCTCGACGAGCGTGAACGCCCCGTCGGCGCCGGCGGCCACGAGGACCTCGAGCCGCTCGGGGTTGCGGGTCGCGTCGAGGTCGTCCTCGGCCGCGAGCGGGAGGATGCCGCCGGCGCGCAGGAGCGCGGGGATCGAGCCGAGGTCGCGATGCAGCTCGACCTCGCGCCCGCCCTCGTAGGCCATCGCGGTGAAGACGTCGACCCACCGCCCCTCGGGCAGCCACGCGCGGACGGCCCCGCGCAGCGTCACCGGGTCGCGGGGCGAGGTCACCGGGGCCACGAGCAGCTCGGTCCCGAACGCGAACTGGTTCGGCACGTCGTAGGCCCGCGGGTCGTCCGGGGCCAGGTGGTACATCGGGCGCACGAGCGGCACGCCCTCGACCGCGGCGCGGTGGTTCATCGTGTGCAGGTAGGGCACGAGCCGGTGGCGGAAGCGCAGCGCCTCCCCCATCGCGTCGCGCGCCTCGCGCGGGAACAGCCACGGCTCCTTGACGAGGAACGGGTTGCTCGACGAGTGCAGGCGCAGGATCGGCGAGAACACGCCGAGCTGGACCCAGCGGGTGGCGAGCTCGTCGTCACGCGTGCCGAAGATGTGCCCGCCGATGTCGTGGCTCCACCAGCCGTAGCCGATGTTCGACGCCGTCGCCGTGAACTCGGGCTGGAAGGCGAGCGAGGCCCACGAGATGTGCGCGTCGCCGGAGAAGCCGACCGGGTAGCGGTGGCTGCCCGGCCCCGCGTAGCGCGAGAACGTCAGCCCCCGCCGGTCGCCGCGGCCGGAGTCGAGGTAGTGGAAGTGGTTGAGCATCCACAGCGGGTCGATCCCGGCGACGCGCGAGTACTGGCCCTGCTGCCAGTCCAGCCACCAGAAGTCGACGCCCTGGTCCTCGATCGGGTGGTGGACGACCTCGAGGTAGGCCTTCAGGAACGCGGGGTCGGTGATGTCGAACGCGACGGGCTCCTCCGTCGCCGGGTCCTGGCCCATCGCCTCCGCCATCGCCGGGTAGGCGTCCTCGAACGCGCGCACGCCGTCGGCCGGGTGCACGTTCAGCGTGACCCGCAGCCCGCGGCGGTGCAGCTCGGCGAGGAAGCTCTCGGGGTCGGGGAACAGCTCGCGCTCCCAGCTGTAGCCCGTCCAGCCCGAGCCGTACTGCGCGGGCACGGACTCCACCCGGTGCCAGTCCATGTCGAGCACCGCGACCGAGAACGGCAGGCCCTCGGCGTCGAAGCGGTCGAGCAGCTCGAGGTAGCTGTCGGCGCTGTAGGCGTGGTAGCGGCTCCACCAGTTCCCGAGCGCCCAGCGCGGCAGCACCGGCTGCGACCCCGAGACGGCGTAGAACGCCTGGATCGCCTCCGTGTAGTCGTGGCCGTAGGCGAAGACGTAGACGTCGACCTTCGACCCGTCGCGCGGGCTGACCCAGCCGTCGTCCTCGAACAGGAACGAGGCGGAGTCGTCGAGCGCCGCGATCCCGTAGCGCGACACGACCCCGGGGTCGAGCGGTGCGGGGCCGTCGATGTCGTCGAGCGTGCGGGTCGTCCCGCCGAGATCACGCACGGGCTCGCCGTAGCGCCAGACGCTGCGGTAGTTCGACACGTTGCCGCGGGCCTGGATGCTCAGGCCCGCCGGGCTGAACGGCCGGCGGTCGTAGGTCAGGCGCAGGCGCTCGGTGACGATCTCGAGCGCCGCGTCGCCGTCGACCGTCTCGAACGCCGGGACCGGCAGCTCGCGATGCAGGGCGAACGTCGACGCGCGGTCCTCGAAGACGCCGTCGTCGGCCCACTCGAGCCGCACGAGCCCGGCCGTGAGCACGGTGATGCGCCAATGGTCGCCGCGGACGACGGCGTCGGGATGGGCGACCGGGGACATGCGCAGGCGCAGGTGGGGATCCAAGGGGCTCCTCGTGGGGTCGGGCTCGGGCGGTCCGGTCGCGCATCATGGCGACAACCGTCCGCCGGTGGCGGGCGGCGCGATCTGCTAGCCCATCGGGCATGCAGATCGACCTCTCCGGCCGCACGGCCTTCGTCAGCGGCTCGACCCAGGGCATCGGCCGCGTGATCGCCGCCCGCCTGGCCGCCGCCGGCGCGGCGACGACGATCAACGGCCGCGACCCCGCGCGGGTCGACGCCGTGCTCGACGAGCTCCGCGCCGCCGCCCCGGACGCGACCTTCGACGGCGTCGCGGCCGACGTCTCGACGGCGGCGGGCGCCGAGGCCGTCGCCGCCGCCCTCCCCCACGTCGACCTCCTGGTCAACAACCTCGGCATCTTCGCCCCGCAGCCGGTGCTCGAGATCGACGACGACACGTGGCAGCGCTTCTGGGACGTCAACGTCATGTCGGGCGTCCGCCTCTCGCGCCACTTCCTCCCCGGCATGGGCGAGCGCGGGTTCGGCCGGGTCCTGTTCATGGCCAGCGACTCGGCCGTCGTCATCCCCGAGGAGATGGTCCACTACGGCGTCACGAAGACGGCGCTGCTCGGGCTCTCGCGCGGGCTGGCGAAGGCGATGGCGGGCACCGGGGTCACGGTCAACGCCGTGATGGCCGGGCCGACGCACACCGAGGGCGTCGAGGAGTTCGTCCGCAGCCTCGTCGGCGACGACGCGCCGTGGGACGAGGCCCAGGTCACGTTCATGCGCGAGCACCGCCCGCACTCGCTCATCCAGCGCCTCATCGAGCCCGAGGAGATCGCCAACATGGTCGCCTACCTCTGCTCGGAGCACGCGTCCGCGACGACGGGTGGCGCGCTGCGCGTCGACGGCGGCTACGTCGACTACATCGTCCCCTAGCGCGTCGCCCGGGGCTCGGCGACCGGCTCGTGGCGGACGAGGACGAGGTCGGCGAAGGGCGCGGGCGGCGGCGCGGTCAGGCGCTCGAACGCGTCGCGCTCGCCGAGCACCGCGAAGCCCTCGGCGACCCGCTCGTAGTACGCCCGCGAGACGACGAGCCGGCCGTCGCGGCGACCGCGGTCGGCCCGCTCGCGCGCGGCGGGCAGGCCGGCGTACGCCCACACCGGACCGTCCTCCAGGCGCCGGTCGAGGGCGTCGGTGACGTCGACGCGGTAGTAGTTGCGCTCGCGGCGGTCGAGGCCCGGCAACTCGTCCTCGGCGACCGGGATCGCGGCCCCGTTGACGAGCCCGTCGGCCGCGGGCCCGATGTCGAGGAAGGCGACCATGACGTCCGGGCGATCGCCCTCGGGCGTGAGGTAGTGCTTGTAGCCCGGCAGGTCGCGCGCGTTGTCCATCGCCACGCCCCAGCTCCGCCGCCAGCCGCTCAGGCGGCAGGCCACGGCGCCCTCGGGCAGCGCGGCGACGCCGGCGGGCAGCAGCGATCCGTATCCGAACACCCAGGGCACGTTCCCCGGGTGCTGCCCCGGCGCCCGGCGACGGAATCCCCGGCCGGTTCAGCCCACGGTGGTCTGAAAATGTAGTACCATCTGGTCTTACACCATGGGACCACCAGAACGACAGGGCACGCCGTTCCCGTTCGAGGGCCCCGTGGCCCCCGCGCTGCTGATCGACCGCGCCACCGAACTCGACCTGCTCGCGCGCCGCGCCGGCGACCGGGTGAGCGTCCGCCTCGTCGCGCCCCGCCGGTACGGCAAGACGAGCCTGCTGCTGGCCCACGCCGGCCGGCTCGTCGAGACCGGCTGGCGCACCGCCCACGTCGACTTCTCCCGCGTCGCGGACCTCACCGACGTCGCCCGCCGCCTCGCGACCGCCTACGCCCACCTCGACACGCCGTGGGTCCGCTCGCACCTCAGCGGCCTGCTGGCGCGCATCGGCGTGAGCCTCTCGGCGATCGGCCCCGCCGTCTCGCTCGGCCCGCGCCCGATGACGCCCGACGCGCCGACGGCGGAGACGGTCCTGCACCGCCTGCTCGACCTCCCGAAGACCCTGTGGGACGCCGACCGCACCCCCACGCTCGTCGTCTACGACGAGTTCCAGGACCTGCTCGTCGCCCGCAAGGACCTCGACGGGCTCCTGCGCTCGCGCATCCAGTACCACGGCGACGCGGCCGCCTACGTCTACGCCGGGTCGGAGCCGTCGATGATGCGCGAGCTCTTCGACACCCGCGAGCGGCCGCTGTTCGGCCAGGCCGACCCATTGGCCCTCGCGCCGCTGCCGATCGAGGAGACGCTCACCGACCTCGCCCACCGCTTCGCCGCCGAGGGCCTCGACCCCGGCGAGGCGCTGGCCGAGCTCGTCGTCCTCGCCGACGGCCATCCGCAGCGGACGATGCTGCTCGCCTACCTCCTCGCCGACCGCCTCGCGACCGGCGCGACGGGCACGCCGCGGCTCGCGGTCGAGGTCGTCGGCGACGCGCTCGACCGGACCGCCCCGGCCCACCAGGCGCTCTGGGGCCAGCTCGGGCGCTCGGAGCGCGTCATCCTCGCGGCCGTCGCCGACGGCATCCCGCCCACGAGCCGCGCGCTCGCGGCCGAGCACCAGCTCGCCCGCGGCACGCTCGACGCCGCCGCCGCGCGGCTCGCCGACCAGGGCCACCTGATCCGCAGCCCGCGCGACAGCCGCCTCGTCGACCCGCTGCTGGCCGAGTGGCTGCGGCGGCGGTGAGCTTCGCTACGGCCCGAGCAACTGCAACATCTTGTCGCGGCGCTCGGCGTCGAGCTTGAGTCGCGAGCGCTGCTGCACGCTGCCGTTGTCGATCCCGAGGTCGGTGAGGGACGGGGCGTCGGCGAGGTCGACCGCGCTGACGCCGACGACCTCGGTGACCCACGGCCGGCGGCGGCCCTCTTCGGCCGAGCCGGTCCGGCCCTCGACGAAGGCGGGGTCGAAGCGCGGCGGGGCCGCGACCTTCACGAGCGCGGCGACCTTGTGGGTCCCGCCGTAGCAGAGGCCGACCGGATCGTCGACCTTCCAGCTCGGCGCGCCCCATGGCGTCCCGCTCGCGGTGTTGACGCGGTTGCCGTCGGCGTCGATCTTGCCGGCGTCGTTGACCCAGTCGCGGGTCTCGGGCGCGTCCGGCCACTCGTCGCCGTCGTGCTGCAGCGCCTTGATCCAGCCGGTCGGCCCGGACCGCCGGCGGCCGGTGGACCTGGCCGCGGAGGCGCGCGCCACCGGCCGGAGCCCGGCCGCGTGGCGGGCCTGCGTCAGCCGGTTGACCATGATCGCGTTGCCGGCGTTGGCCTCCAGTCCGGCCTCGTAGACCGCGACGGCCTCCGGCGCGCGACCCGCGGCGATCAACCCGGCGCCCAGCCGGTTCGTGGCGACCGGGTCGCCCGGCGCCGCGTCGAGGATCGCGCGGTTCACCTCCAGCGCCTCGGTGTGCGCCAGCTTGCCTGCGAGATGCTCCGAGCGCGCCCGGAGCCCTACGAGATCCTCACCCATACAAAGGGAGTCCCCCGGTGCCACGATCGCTACACCGGGGCTTCCTTCGGGCTGCGCCTCATTCCGCTCCCGCCGCCTCTCCGTCGGCGGCCGCCCGCGCCCGCGCCATCGCCGACTCCGCGTCCTCGAGCGGCGCCCAGCGCAACGGGCGGGCGGCGGTCGGGGCGGGCAGCCCGGTCTCGGCCTCGCACGCCGCGATCGCCTCCTCGAGCGGCGGGCCGAAGTCGAAGTCCTTGGCCGGGCCGCGCTCGGTGCGCTGGCGGTCGCGCTCGGCGGCCGTCGCCTCCTCGTCGACCGTGCCGTCGTCGCCGAGCACCACGCCGTAGCCCGCCAGGGCCTTCTCGCGCGTCACCAGGCCGAAGGCCACGTCGCGCGCGACGGCCTCGACGGGCCGGTCGAGGCGGTCCTTCCACCCTCCCCCGCCCGCCGTGCGGAACACGAGCATGTCGCCGGGCTCGACCTGCACCTCGTCGCACTTGGCCGGCAGGACCTGCTCGGTGCCGTCGGCCCGGCGCAGGAGCTTCGTCGAGCGCTCGCCCGGCTCGCCGCCGAGGACGCCCCACGGCCGGCTGAGCCAGCGGTCGTCGTGGATCGAGACCTGGCCCGGCTCGAGGTAGACGTAGCGCTTCTCGACCCCGTTGCCGCCGCGGTGCATCCCGGCCCCGCCGGAGTCGGTCACCGTCGTGTAGCCGTCGACGCGCAGCGGATAGTAGGCCTCGAGGTACTCCGTCGGGATGTTCTCGAAGAGCGGCCACCACGAGTGGCCGTCCATGCCGTCGCCGATCGGCCGGCCCGGGATCCCGCCGTAGAGGATCTCCATCGCGTAGAAGAACTGGCCGGCGGTGTCCCAGCCCGAGTAGAGCATGTACGGCGAGGTGCCGTAGCCCGCGGCCGTGTTGAGCTCCGGGGCCTGCTTGCACAGCGCGCCGCCGAGCACGTCGAAGAGCCGCGCGAGCCCGTGCGTGCGGCAGCCCAGCGCCGCCGGATAGTGCGGGTTGAGCAGCGTCCCCTCCGGCATCACGACGTGCAGCAGCGGATAGAAGCCGTCGTTGAAGAGGATCTGGGGGTCGTTGACCATGATCAGGTAGACCCCGATGAACATCTTGAACATCCCCTCGGAGAGGTAGAAGTTCACCGGCCCGATCGCCTGCGGGTCCGTCCCCGTCCAGTCGAACCAGGCCTGGTCGCCCTCGCGCCAGATCGTCAGGCGCATCCGGTACGGGCCGTTGCCCAGGCCGTCGTCGTCGATCCAGTCCTCGAAGGTCTGCGGCTCCTCGGGGATCGCGAGGCCGATCAGCGTCCGCATCGCCTCGAGCGTGCGGTCGAGCAGCGCCTGCAGCGCGGCGAGGTACGTCGCCTTGCCGAAGCGCTCGCACAGGCCGATCACGGCGCGCTCGCCCGCGCGGCAGCCCGCGACGATCGCGAACAGGTCCGCCCGGTTGACCTCGGGCAGGCGGACGTTGTTGAGGATCAGCCGCAGGATGTCCTCCTGCACCTCGCCGCGCTCGACGATCTTGATCGGGGGGATGATCAGCCCCTCCTCGAAGATCGTCGTCGCGCCCGTGGGCAGCGAACCCGGCAGCCGGCCGCCGGCGTCCATCTGGTGGCCGAACTGCGACGACCAGCCGACGAGCTCGTCCTCGTAGAAGATCGGCACGAGCACGAGCCAGTCGTTCGTGTGCGAGATCGACGCCGAGCACTTGTACGGGTCCGACGTGAGGATCACGTCGCCCGGATAGATGCCGCGGTCCCAGTCGCGCATCATCTCGTTGATGTAGGCGCCGAACTGGCCGACGACCATGCGGCCGCGCGGGTCGGTGATCATCGGGAACTCGTCGTGCTGCTCGCGGATGACCGGGCTCATGGCCGAGCGGAACAGCACCGCGTCCATCTCGTGGCGCGCGTTGCGCAGCGCGTTCTCGATGATGTCGAGCGTGACCGGATCGACCTCCTGATCCGGGATCTGGGCGATGCGAAGCCCGTCTGCGGTTGCGCTCATCGGGCGTCCTCCGGGGTGATCAGGATGTTCGAGAAGCGGTCCACCTCGGCGACGTAGCCGGGCAGGACGACGGTGGTCGAGTCGAACTCGGTGACGATCGCGGGGCCGGCGAAGCGGTTGCCCGGCCGCAGTCGGCCGCGGTCGTAGATCGGCGTCGGGCGGCGCTCGCCCTCGAACAGGATCTCGCCCTGCTCGACGACCGCGCCGCTGCCGTCCTCGCCCTCCACCTCGGCCTCGGGCAGCTCGGGCTTGGGCAGGTCGCCGGTGGCGACGGCGCGGAGGTTGACGATCTCCGACGCGGTGTTCGGCATCCGGAAGCCGTAGAGCTGGTCGTGGAGGCCGTTGAAGCGCTCCTCGAGCTCGCCGAGGCCGCCGCCGCGGATCTCCTCGACCGCGAGCGGCACCGGGATCTCGTAGCCCTGGCCGTGGTAGCGCATGTCCGCGACGAACGTCACGGTCTGGCGCTCGGCGGCGATGCCCTCGTCGGCCATCCAGGTGCGGGCGCGCCCGTCGAGCTCGTCGAGGACGGCGAGCACCTCCTCCGGCGTCGCCTCCGAGACGAGCCGGATCAGCGTGCGGGCGAACTCCGAGCGGTAGTCGGCCACGAGGTCGCCGAGCGCGCAGAGCAGGCCCGGGGACGGCGGCACGATCACCGGGAACGAGCCCATGAGCGCGGCGACGGCGTTGGCGTGCAGCGGGCCCGCGCCGCCGAAGGCGACGAGCGCGAGCTCGCGCGGGTCGTGGCCGCGCTGGACGGACACGAGCCGCAGCGCGCCGGCCATCGTCTCGTTCGTGATCGCGAGGATGCCCTCGGCCGCCGCGTCGAGCGACAGGCCGGTGGCGTCGGCGATCGTCTGCACGGCCGCCGTCGCCTGCTCGACGTCGAGCGCCATCTCGCCGCCGATCAGCCGCGGCGGGAGGTGGCCGACGACGACGTTCGCGTCGGTCACCGTCGGCGCCTCGCCGCCCCGGCCGTAGGCCGCCGGGCCCGGATCGGCGCCCGCCGACTCGGGGCCGACGCGCAGCGCCTTCGTGAGCTCGGGGACGTGGGCGATCGAGCCGCCGCCCGCGCCGACCGTGTGCACGTCGACCGACGGCACCTTGATCTTGAACTGGCCGATCGTCGTCTCGCGGCCGATCGTCGGCTCGCCGTCGCGGCACAGCGAGACGTCGGTCGACGTGCCGCCCATGTCGAAGGTGAGGATGTTGGGATGCCCGGCGCGGGTCGCGACGTGCAGGGCGCCCGCGACGCCGCCCGACGGCCCGCTGAGCACGCCGTAGACCGGGTTGCGCGCGGCCTCGCGCGGGGTCATCACGCCCGCGTCGGAGCGCAGGATGTTGAGCTCGCCGCCCGTGCCGAGGTCGCGCAGCCGCGTCTCGAGGTGCCCGACGTAGTCGGCGACCGTCGGGCGCACGTAGGAGTTCATGCACGCCGTCAGGGTCCGCTCGTACTCGCGGAACTCGGGCAGGACGTCGGAGGAGATCGTGACCGGGAAGCCGGGGTGCAGCTCCTCGACGATGGCCGCGATCTCCTGCTCGTGGCGGCCGTCGACGTAGGAGTTGATGAGCGAGATCGTCAGCGACTCGACGCCCGAGGCGATCAGGTCCTCGATCACGCCCGCGACCTGCGCGCGGTCGACCGGGACGACGGTCTGCCCGGCGGCGTCCATCCGCTCGACCGCCTCGCGCGTGTCGGCCAGCGACGCGGGCGGGTCGGGCTTGAGCATGATGATCCATCCCGCCAGGGGCCCCGGGGTCTGCGAGCGGGCGAGGTGCAGGATCTGGCCGAAGCCCTGGGTCGTGACGAGCCCGACGCGCGCGCCCTTGGACTCGAGCACGGCGTTCGTGGCGACCGTCGTCCCGTGGACGAGGTTGCGCAGGTCGCCGGGCGCGATGCCGGCCTCGGCGCAGATGCGCTCGACGCCGGTCAGCACGCCGTCGGACGGGTCGCGGGGCGTCGACGGCGTCTTCACGCGCCACTGCCGCGCGCGGTCGTCGTCGACCAGGAACAGGTCGGTGAACGTTCCCCCCACGTCCACTCCCAGGCGGTAGGCCATGTGGTCTCCTCTTCGCGTTCTCGGGTCTGCGGGCTACAGGACGCCCGCCTCGCGCAGCGCGTCGAGCTCCTCGCGCTCGACGCCCAGCTCGGTCAGCACCGCGTCCGTGTCGGCGCCCACCGTCCAGCGCGCCGCCGACCGGACGCTCCCGGGCGTCCCGCTCAGCTTCGGCACGACGCCCGGCGCGCTCACCGTGCCGTGGACCTCGTCCTCGTAGGAGACGAGGAGGTCGCGCTCGCGGAAGTACGGGTCGTCGTAGATGTCGGCGGCGTCGTAGACCGGCGCGCACACGACCCCGGCGTCGTTGACGATCTCGTCGAGCTCCTCGGCCGTGTGCCGGCCCGCCCACTCGCCGATGATCTCGTCGAGGAGGTCCTCGTTCTCGCCCCGGGCGTGATGCGAGGAGAAGCGCTCGTCCTCGGCCAGATCGTCGTGGCCCATGAGCTTCGCCAGCCGCCGCCAGAGCGTGTCGTGGTTGGCCGCGATCACGACCCACTTGCCGTCGCTGGAGCGGTAGACGTTCGAGGGCGCGATGCGCGGCAGGCGCGTGCCGGTCGGCTCGCGGACGACGCCCGTCTTCTCGTACTCGAGGACGGTCGACTCCATGACGGCGAAGCACGCGTCGGTGATCGAGGCGTCGACGACCTGGCCGGTCGCGCCGCGCGCGTCGCGGGCGTAGAGCGCGAGCAGGATGCCCTGGAACGCCGACTGGGCGGCGAGCGTGTCGCCGAGGCTCAGCCCGGTGCGCGGCGGCGCCTGCCCCGGGTAGCCGTTGATGCCGCGCAGGCCCGAGATCGCCTCGCTGGCCGACGCGAAGCCGGGCCGGTCGCGGTAGCGGCCGGTCTGCCCGTAGCCGGTCACCCGCGCGAAGACCGCCTTCGGGTTGCGCGCGTGGACGTCCTCGGGGCCGAGGCCCCACTTCTCCATCGTCCCGGGGCGGAAGTTCTCGAGCACGACGTCGGCCCCCTCGCACAGCCGCAGCGCGATCCGCTGGCCCTCCGCCTCGCGGAGGTTGAGCGTCACCGAGCGCTTGTTGCGCGCGAGGATCGACCACCACAGCGAGTGGTCGTTGTGGCGCAGGCGGCCCCAGTCGCGCATCGCGTCGCCGTTCGGCGGCGCCTCGATCTTCACGACGTCGGCGCCGAAGTCGCCGAGCAGCGTGCCGACGTACGGGCCGGCGAGCAGCTGGCCGAACTCGATCACGCGCAGGCCCTGCAGCGGGCCGTCGCGCAGCTCGTCACCGCTCGTCATCGATCACCTCCTTGAGGAACTCGACCGCCCCCACGATGTGCATCTCCATCGCGGCCTCGGCGAGCCGCGGCTGGCGGCGCTCGAGGGCGTGGACGATCTGGCGGTGGCAGAACAGCGACTGCGTCGCGCTGGGCGTCGTCGTGCCAGAACGCGGCGCGGAACGCCCGCGGGATGCCCGCGACCGCGCGCAGCGCGGCCTCGAGGCGCGGCGACCCCGCCGCCGCGACGATGATCGCGGTGGAACTCCTCGTTGAGGGCCACCTGGTCCTCGACCGCCGCGTCGTCGGCGGCGCCGCGCGCGTCGGCGCGGTCGCAGAGGTCCGCGAGCCGCGCGACGTCCGGCGCGCCGATCCGGGTCGCGGCCCGCCGCGCGGCGTACGGCTCGATCAGCGCGCGGACGTCGTAGAGGTCCGCGAGATCGGCCGCGTCGAACTGCCGCACGACGGCGCCGCGGCGCGGCTCGATGTCGACGAGGCCCTCGCGGGCGAGCAGGTGCAGCGCCTCGCGGACCGGCGTGCGCGAGGTCTGCAGCCGCTCCGCGAGCGACTCCGCCCGCAGCCGCGATCCCGGCGGCAGCGACCCGGCGAGGATCGCCTCGCGCAGCTCGTCGCGAGCGCGGACGGCGTTCGTGACCGGTGCCTCGCGGTCCGCCATTTTGCATACCCAACCAGAGACGGCTCGCCGGATGCAAGGAGATCTCGGAGGCGTTGCATGCAATTCGGCGCCGGGAGTACGCTCCGCGGGCCGTGCGGATCACGATCTGCGACGTCGGGCCCCGCGACGGGCTCCAGAACGAGGACACGAGCCTCGCGCCGGCGGTCCGGGCCGAGCTCTGCGACCGCCTCGCGGCCGCCGGGGTGCCCGCGGGTCGAGGCCGTGAGCTTCGTCAACCCCAAGCGCGTCCCGCAGATGGCCGGCGCCGAGGAGGTCATGGCCGCGATCGACCGCCGCCCGGGCACCGTCTACGCCGGGCTCGTGCTCAACGCGCGCGGCTACGAGCGGGCGCTCGCGGCCGGGGTCGACGAGGTCCACTACGCGTTCCCGGTGACCGACGAGTTCGCCCGCCGCAACCAGAACACCACCGTCGCCGAGGCCGTCGAGACCTCCGCCGGGCTCGTCGGCCGGGCGCAGGCGGACGGCCTGCGCATCACGGTCACGCTCTCGGTCGCGTTCGGCTGCCCGTTCGAGGGCGCGGTCGAGCCCGCCCACGTGATCGGCCTCGCCGAGCGCGTCGCCGCGACCGGGCCGGACGAGATCGTCCTGGCCGACACCGTCGGCGTCGGGGTGCCGTCGCAGGTCCGCACGCTCGTCGCCGGCGCGGCGGCGGCCGGCGTCCCGATCGGCTGCCACTTCCACAACACGCGCAACACGGGCTTCGCCAACGCCCTCGCCGCGATCGAGGCGGGCTCGACGGTCCTCGACGCCTCGCTCGGCGGGACGGGCGGCTGCCCGTTCGCCCCGCGCGCGACCGGCAACATCGCGACCGAGGACCTCGTCTACCTCCTGCACGGCATGGGCCACGAGACCGGGATCGACCTCGACGCGCTCATCGGGCACGCCGTCTGGCTCGGCGAGCAGCTCGGCAAGGAGCTCCCGGGGCAGCTCCACAAGGCCGGCACGTTCGCGCCGGTCGCGGGCTGAGGGCACCGCGTGGGCGACGCCGACCTCTACGCCGAGCGCGGGTTCGGCCGCCGCTCGGGCGCGGGCAGCCGGCCGGCGCTCGTCGTCGTCGACCTCGTCTACGGCTTCACCGACCCGGAGTCGCCGCTGTGGTGCGACGCCGACGCGGCCGTGGCGGCGACCGCGGAGCTGCTCGCGGCGGCGCGGGCCGGCGGGGCGCCGGTCGCCTACACGACCGTCGCCTACGACGAGGCCGGCGCGCGGGTCGCGGCGGCATTCATCGCCAAGGTCCCGACGCTGCGCACGCTCGCGCCCGGGACCCGCTGGCCGCAGATCGACGCCCGGATCGAACCGCGCGCGGACGAGCCCGTGCTGCTCAAGCTGTTCGCCTCGGCCTTCTTCGGCACCCCGCTGGCCGCGATGCTCGCCGCCCACGGGACGGACACCGTCGTCGTGACCGGCGCCTCGACCTCGGGCTGCGTCCGCGCGACCGTCGTCGACGCGCTCCAGCACGGCTACCGCGTCGTCGTGCCGCGCGAGGCCGTCGCCGACCGCGCGGCGGGGCCCCACGACGCGGCGCTGTTCGACATCGACGCGAAGTACGGCGACGTCGTCGGCGTCGGCGAGGCCGTCGCGCTGCTGCGCGGCACGGCGGCTCGCACGCCCGTGCGATGACGGCGGCGCGCCAATCTGAGAGCATCGCCCGGATGCCCCTGCCCGACGCGCTCACCGCGTTCCTGTCCGGCCAGCCGGTCGCCCGGCGGGCCGCGGCGTGGGCGGTCGACGCGCACGACGGCCAGCGGCGGCCGTCCGACGGGGCGGACTTCGTCGTCCACCCCCTCGAGGTCGCGTTGCTCCTGCACATGGCGGGATATCGCGACGAGGTCGTGGCCGCCGGGGTCCTGCACGACGTCGTCGAGAACACGGCCGCCGGGACGGCCGACATCGTCGCCGCGTTCGGCCCGCGGGTGGCGGCGATCGTCGCGACGCTCACCGAGGACGCGTCGATCGCCGACGACGCGGCGCGCAAGGCGGCGCTGCGGGCGGCCGCCGAGGCCGCCGACGACGAGACGGTCGCGGTCTTCGCGGCCGACAAGGTCGTCAAGGCGCGGGAGCTGCGGCTCGCGGCGGCGGCGGGCACGATGCCCGCACGCGAGACGGCGGGCAAGCGCGCCCACTACGTCGCGAGCCTGGACGTCCTCGAGCGGCGCCTGCCCGACCACCCGTTCACCGAGGCGCTGGGCTTCGAGCTCGCGGCGCACCTCGCGATGCCCGCGCTGGCGTGGCTGGCCGCGGCGCCGCGCACCGTGCCGGTCGCCTGAGACGTCTCGGGGAGCGTCGCCGCGGTGAGCGAGCACCACGACGTCGTCCGCCGCGAGTTCGCCCGCCAGGCCGACGGCTTCGGCCACCGCGCCTCGTTCTTCGCCTCGTCCTCGACCGCGGAGTGGGTCGACGCCGGCGCGCGGCTGCGCCCGGAGGAGATCGTCCTCGACGCGGGCGGCGGCGCCGGGGACCTGTCGCGCGCGCTGGCGGGGCGGGCGCGGCAGTTCGTCGTCGCCGACCTCACCGACGAGCTGCGCGCGGCGGGGCGCGACGCGGCCGAGCGTGACGGCGTGGCCAACGTCCTCTTCGTCCGCGCCGCGCTCGAGGCGCTGCCGTTCGCCGACCGCTCGTTCGACGCGGTCCTCTGCCGCTTTGTCGTCCACCACCTCTCAGACCCCGCGCCCGCGCTGGCCGAGCTCGCCCGGGTCTGCCGGCCGGCGGGCCGCGTCGTCGTCGCCGATCTCGTCGCCCTCGACGACGAGATCGCCGACCGCCAGAACGGCCTCGAGCGCCTGCGCGACCCCTCGCACACGACCGGCCTGACCGCGGACGGCCTGGAGGCGGCGTTGACGGCGGCCGGGCTCGAGGTCGTCGACCGCGACGCCGTGGACCGCACGCTCGAGGCCGAGCCGTGGCTCGAGCGCGCCCACACGCCGCCGGACGCGGCCGCCGAGGTCCGCGCCGCGCTCGCCGCCGAGGCCGCCGGCGGGCCGCGCACCGGCCTGCGCGCCGCGCGCGGCGAGGACGGCGTCCTGCGCGTCGGCCAGCGCTGGCTGCGGCTCGTCGCGCGACCCGTCTGATCCGATCTCCCCGTTCCCGGTCCGCAGGCGCTACGGTTCCCGGCAGGAGAGAGGCCCCGCACGGTGTCAGCGGGGCCGAGGAAAGGGACTCGAGCAGTGATCGCACGGGTGCTGGTCGCCGTCGACTCGGTAGACGATCTGCCGCTGGTCGACGCTGCCTGCAGGCTCGCCGACGAGCACCACGCCTCGCTCGAGGTCGTGGGCGGGATCGCGCACGCGTCGTTCACCGTCGCGCTCGTGGCCTGTCCGAAGGCGCTCAACGACGAGCTCGAGTGCTACAGCCGCTCGCTGCTCGCCGACGCCGTCGACCGCGTCCCGCCGCACATCCCGGTCGTGTGGCGGCACGTGCGCGGCTGCGCGCGGCGGCTCGTGCTCCACGCCGCCGACGGCGACGAGACGCGGCTCGTGCTCGTCGGGCGCCTGCCGTGGTGGGCCCGCGGCGCGCTGCGCCGGCGGATCAGCCGCCTCGTGCTGCTGCCCGACGCGCCCGTCGCCGAGACCGAGCCGGCGGTCGCCCTGCCCGGCCGCGCGGGCACGCTGGCCTAGCGGCTACGGCGCGAACGTCGGGTCGGGCTCGACCACGACGTCGAGCACGAGCGGCGTCGCGCGCTGCGCGAGGCCGGGCACGACCTCGTCGAGGACGGCGAGCAGATCCTCGTGGCGCTCGATCCGGCGCGCGGGGCAGCCGAGGCCCTCCGCGACGGCCGCGAGGCGGATGTCCTCGAAGGCGGGCCACGGCGCCGCCTCCCCGTGGCGCTCGGCGAGCCGGTCCATGATCGCGTAGCGCCCGTTGGCGAGCACGACGAAGAGCACGCCGGCGCCGTAGCGGGCCGCGCTCCACAGCGCCTGGACCTGGTAGAGCGCGGCGCCGTCGCCGACGATCGCGACCACCGGGCGGTCCGGGAGCGCCAGGCGCACGCCGATCGCGCCGGGGACCGCGAAGCCGAGGCCGCCCATCGCGGCGCTGAGGAACCCGAGCGGCGCGCGGGCCGGCAGGCGCGCCTCGAGCTCGGGGCGGCTCGACGGCGACTCCTCGACGACCACGGTGTCGACGGGGAGGCGGCTGGCGAGGGCCGCGAAGACGTGGCCCGCGCGCAGCGCCTCGCCCGGGCCGGGCGGGTCGAGCGCCGGGCGGCGCGGGCCGGGCAGGCGGTCGGGCGCCTCGGAGGAGCGGTCGTCGACCCGGGCCGCGAGCGCGCCGCAGACGGCCGCGGGCGGCGCGAGGACGGCGAGGTCGGCCGGGCTGCGGTGCGCCTCGGCCGGGTCGTCGGTGACGATCGCCACCCGCGTGCCCGGCGCGACCAGCGGGCCGGGCATGAAGGGGTACTGGCGGAACACCGGCGCGCCGACCGCGAGGACGAGGTCGTGGCCGTCGAGCGCGCTGCGCAGCCGCGGGCGGTCGGCGGGCAGCTGGCCGGCGAACAGCGGATGGTCCTGCGGGAAGCCGGCGCGCGCCCCGAACGCCTCCTGCCAGACGGGCGCGGCGAGCCGCTCGGCGAGGGCGACGAGCCCCGCCCACGTCTCGGCGTCGTCGGCCCCGGCCCCGACGACGAGGACCGGTGCGCGGGCGTCCTCGACGAGCGCGGCGAGCTCGTCGACGGCGGCCGGGTCGACGGCCGCGGCGCGCACGACGCGGGCCGCGGCGGCGAGTTCGGCCTCCTCCCCGGCCGGCGCGAGCCAGTCGTCCATGGGCACGATCACGATCGCCGGGCCGCGGCCGGTGGCGGCCTCGTGGTGCGCGCGGGCGATCGCGGCCGGGACGTCCTGGGCGCGCGGCGGCTGGTTGACCCACACCGGGTAGTCGCCCGCGAGCCCCTCGAGGCGCCCGGCGAGGAACGGCTCGAGCGCGAGGTGCCGGCGGTCCTGCTGGCCGACGACCACGACGAGCGGCGCGCGGTTCACGCGGGCCGTGGCGAGCGCGGCGACGGCGTTGCCGAGGCCCGCCGTCGTGTGGATGAGGACGAAGGCGGGCTCGCCCGAGGCGATCGCGACGCCGGTCGCCATCCCGACCACGGAGCCCTCGTGCAGGCCGAGCACGAAGCGCAGGTCGTCCGGGAGGCCCGCGAGCAGCGGCACCTCGGTCGAGCCGGGGTTGGAGAAGATCGTCTCGAGGCCCCGGGCGCGGAGGACGTCGAACGTCGCGTCGCGCACGGTGCGCGCCGCCTTCTCCCCGGCCGCGTCCGGAGCCGTCCGCGTCGCCTCGGTGCTCACCGCGGGCAGGCTACCGCCCGCGGCTCGGCTCGGCGCGCTCAGGTGACGAGCGAGTAGCAGACCCAGTTGTGGGCGCCCGCGCCGCCGTTCCAGATCTTCGCGGCCACGCGGTCCTGCTCGGCCTTCGACGCCTTCCAGGCGGCCGGGCCGGCGCCGCCGAACAGCTTCCAGGTCGACGCGAGGATCTGGTAGTAGCCCGACGCGCTCGCGTAGTTCGGCGGCAGGTTCTGCCCGCCCGACTCGCACTGGACGACCGGCCACGGGATCGCCCACGGCCCGCCCGGGCCCGTCGACTGCGCGGCGCGGGCACGGGCCGCCTCGAGCGCCGCGATCCGCTTCTCGAGCTGCTGCCGGTTGGCGCGGGTGCTGGCCAGGAGCGCGGCGCGGGCGGCCTGGGCGTCGGCGACCGCGGCCCGCCGCGACTGCAGCGACGCGCTGATCCCGGCGAGCCCGTCGCGGCGCGACTCGATCGTGCTCGTGATGTCCTGCTGGCGCGACTCGTCGCGGGCCAGGCGCCGCACGGCCTGCGCCGCGTCGACCCGCGCGGTCTTGACGATGTCGATGATCTTGCGGTCCTGGTGGCCGACGGCCTTGACGTAGGTCGACTGCTCGAGCAGGTCCGCGAAGCCCTTGGAGCGCATGATCACCGTGACGAGATCCGGCTGCGGCGTCTGGTAGAGCTCGACGAGGCGGGCGGAGAGGATGCGGCGCGCCTCGGCCAGCCGGGCGCGCAGGCGCACGACGCGGCGGCGCTGGGCGCGCAGCTGCTCGCGCAGGGCGGCGAGCTTCGCGCGGTCGGCGTTCAGCTGCGCCTGGACCTCGCCCTTGCGCTGCTCGATCACGGTGATGTCGCGGCTGAGCTTCGTGACGAGCGCGCCGAGCCGGGTGACGTCCGACGACAGCCCGCGCTCGCGGGCGCGCGCGTTGTCGGCGCGGTTGCGCAGATCGCCCTCGCTCTGGGCGCCGGACAGCGCCGGCGCGAGCAGCGCGACGGCGACCGCCGCGGTGGCGACGACCACGGCGGCGACAGAGATCTTGCAGGAGCGGCGCATGGCAGGGGGCGGCCGGAAGGCGGCGAAGCTAGCAGCGGGGTCGCCGATCCGCGGGCGCTGCCTTGCAGCGCGCGCGACACTGTGCCCGTGCCCATCATGCCCGATGGCGAAACGGCGCCGCCCGGCGGTGCCCTCCCCACGGGCGCGCTCGAGCACCTCGGCGAGCGCCCGCTCGGGCTCTACGTGCACGTCCCGTTCTGCGCTGCGCGCTGCGGCTACTGCGACTTCAACACCTACGTCCCGGCCGAGGACGGCGACGACCGCGCCGCCTACGTCCGGGCGGCGCTGGCCGAGATCCGGTTCGCCCGGCGGGTGCTCGGCGACCGCGCGCCGGCGGTCGCGACGGTCTTCTTCGGAGGTGGCACGCCGACGCTCCTCGCCCCCGACCTGCTCGCCGCGCTGCTCGACGAGATCCGCGCCGCGTTCGGCCTGGCCGACGGCGCCGAGGTCACGGTCGAGGCCAACCCCGAGACCGTCACCGCCCGGATGCTCGCGGTGCTGCGCGACGCGGGCTTCACGCGCGTGTCGCTCGGGATGCAGAGCGCGAGCCCGCACGTCCTGGCCGCGCTCGACCGCCGCCACACGCCCGGCCGCGCGGTCGCCGCCGCCGCGCTCGCGCGCGAGGCCGGCTTCGACCACGTCAGCCTCGACCTCATCTACGGCACGCCCGGTGAGACGCCCGCCGACTGGGAGGCGTCGCTGCGCGCCGCGCTGTCGGCCGGCGTCGACCACCTCAGCGCCTACGGGCTGACGGTCGAGCCCGGCACGCGCCTGCACGCGCGCGTCCGGGCGGGCGCGCCCGCGCCGCGCGACGACGTGCTCGCCGACCGCTACCGCGCCGCCGACAGCGTCCTCGGCGACGCGGGCCTGCGCTGGTACGAGATCTCCAACTGGGCGGCGACGGACGCCGCGCGCTGCCGCCACAACCTCGGCTACTGGCGCTCGGGCGACTGGTGGGGCGTCGGGCCCGGAGCCCATTCGCACGTCGGCGGCGTGCGCTGGTGGAACGTCCTGCACCCGCGCGCGTACGCGGCCCGGCTCGCCGCCGGGCGCTCGCCGGCGGCGGGGCGCGAGCGGCTCGCGCCGGCCGAGCGACGCACGGAGCGGATCATGCTCGAGGTCCGCCTGGCCGAGGGGCTCGCCCTCGGCGGAGACGACCCGCGCGCGGCGGCCGCGGCCCGGCTCGAGGCGCGTCGCGGGCGCCTGGACGCCGCCGCGCTCGCCGGCGGCCGGGCGGTCCTGACGCTCGACGGGCGCCTGCTCGGCGACGCGGTGGCGCGGGCGCTCGTCGCCTGACGCGCCCGGCCCGGACCGCCGGTGCCAGCATGCAGGCCATGCCCTCCGACGCCGCCGTCGAGCGGGTCATCGCCGACACCCGCCGGATCTGCGAGATGCCCGCCCCGCCCTTCGCCGAGGGCCCGCGGGCCGAGCTCGTCGCGTACCTCTTCGGCGAGATCGGGACGCCGCACCGCATCGACGCGATCGGCAACGTCCTGGCCGCCCCGACCGGCGCCGAGGGCCCCGGCGCGGTCGTCTTCGCCGCCCACCTCGACACCGTCTTCGCGGAGGGCACCGAGATCGTGTGCGAGCAGTCCGGCGGCCGCCTCTCGGCGCCGGGTGTCGGGGACAACTCGGTCGCGGTCGCCGCGCTGCTGCACCTCGGCCGCCACCTCCACGACCGTCCGCTCGCCCGCCCCGTCGTCCTCGCCGCGACCGTCGGCGAGGAGGGCCTCGGCGACCTGCGCGGCGCGAAGGCGCTGCTCGAGGAGCTCGACGTGGCGGCGTTCGTCGCGATCGAGGGCCAGATGCTCGAGGAGATCCGCACGGCCGGCGTCGGCTCGATCCGGCTGCAGCTCACGGTCCGCGGCCCGGGCGGGCACCCGTGGGGCGACCGCGGGACCCCGAGCGCGGTCCACGGCCTCGTCGACCTGCTCTCGGGCGCCCTGGCCGAGGCCCACGCCGCCGACGTGGTGGTGAACGTCGGGGTGATCGAGGGCGGCACCGTGATCAACGCGATCGCGGGCGAGGCGACGGCGCTGATCGACCTCCGCGCCGAGGACGACGGCGTCCTGCGCGGCACCGCGGCCCGGATCGAGGAGGTCCTGGGCTGGGCGCCGGACGGCCTCGAGGTCGACGTGCAGGCGCTCGGGCGCCGGCCCGGCGGACGGATCGCTCGCCGACCACCCGCTGCTCGCCGCCGCGCGCCGCGCCCGCGAGACGGCCGGGCTGCCGCCGGCCGAGGAGGGCGCGTCGTCGACCGATGCGAACGCCGCCTACGGCCGCGACATCCCCGCGATCACGGTCGGCGTGACGACCGGCGCCAACGCCCACCGCCTCGACGAGTACATCGACCTCGCGCCGATCGGCTCAGGCCTCGCCGCGCTCGAGGCGCTGGCGGACGAGCTGACGCGCTGACGGCGCGGGCGCTCAGCCCGCCGCCGGCCGCCCGTCGAGCGTCTCGGCCACCGCGGCCGCGAGCCGCGCTCCGCCCTCCAGGAGATCCTCCTCGGCCAGGGCGAACGACAGCCGCACCCAGCCCGCCCCGCGCGAGCCGAACCCCTCGCCGGGCGCGACGGCGACGCGGTGCTCGCGCAGCAGGCGCTCGGGCGTGAGCCCGGCGGGCGGACGCCACCAGGCGTAGAACGTGCCCTCGGGCGCGTCGATCTCCGCCCCGGCCGCGCGCAGGCTCGCGACGAGCGCGTCGCGCCGGCGCAGGTAGATCGCGCGGCGCTCCTCGACGTGGCCCTGGTCGCCGCTCAGGGCCGCGAGCAGGCCGCGCTGGATGCCGGTGAACACGCCGGCCGTCGCGTGGTCGACGAGCGCCTTGATCCGTGCCACGACGTCGGCCGCGCCGACCGCGAAGCCGACCCGCCAGCCCGCCATCCCGTAGACCTTCGACGGCGACCACAGCTCGATCGCGACGTCGCGCGCGCCGGGCGACTCGAGCACGCTCGCGGCGCGCCGGCCGTCGTAGGCCAGGAAGCCGTAGGCGAGGTCGTTGAGCAGCACGCAGCCGTGGGCGTGGGCGAACGCGACCGCGGCGTCGAGCGTCCCCGGCGCCGCGCACACGGCGCAGGGGTTCGAGGGGTAGTTGAGGACGAGCAGGCGCGTGCGCTCGCGGTCGGCGCGCGCCACCGCGTCGAAGTCGGGCTGGTGGCCGGCGCCCGCGTCGAGCGGCAACGCCACCTCGCGCGTGTCGGCGAGCGCGATGGCCGAGTGGTAGTCGGGATAGCCGGGGTCGGGGAGCAGCACGGCGTCCCCCGGGCCGGCCGAGGCGAGGGTCGCGAACATGATCCCCGTCTTCGTGCCGGGCACGACCGCGACCTCGGTGTCGGGATCGAGCACGACGCCGTGGTCGGCGCGGTAGCGCTCGGCGATCGCGGCGCGCAGGTCGGGCTCGCCCTGGAACTTCGGGTAGCCGTGCATCGGGATCGTCATCTCCGCGGCCGCGTCGCGCAGGGCGGCGACCGCGTGCGGCGGCGGCGGGAGGTCGGGGTTGCCGCGCCCGAGATCGATCACGCGCGGGCCGGGCTGCGCCCGCGCGGCCGCGACCGCGCCGAGGATCCGCGTGAAGTACTGCTCCGGCAGCCGCTCGAACAGCGGCGGCCCGGTCACGAGGCCCGCTCCAGCCCCGCCATCCGCGCCGCCCCGACGTGCCCCGCGATCGCCGCGGCCGTCGCCGGGCGCAGCTCGCTGAACGACAGCGTCCGGCCGCCGCGGGTCTGCACCCGCAGCACGGCGACCCGGCGCAGCGGCCGGCGCACCTTGTGCTCGATCCCCGCGATCGCGCCGTAGGCCAGGGAGCGGACCCGGTGCGTCGGCGCGTCGTCGAGCAGCCAGAGCAGCCGCCGGTCGGTGACGGCCAGCAGCGTGCGCGGGCTCGCCCAGGTCGCCGCCGGGGTCACGAGCGTCACCGCCTCGCCCTCGTCGAGCGCGATGAGCAGCTCGCGCCCGAGCGCACGGCGCAGCGGCTGGTCGAGCCACGCCCCGGCCAGGCCGGGCGTGCGCGCGACGCGCGTGACGCTGTCGTCGGGCTCGGCCGCCTTCTCCCCGCGCTGCCACGCCCCGGCCCGCAGCACGTCGTAGGCGACGTTGATCTCGGCCATGCGCGCCGCGGCCGCGGCCCCGCCGCCGTGGTCGGGATGCCACTGCTTGGCGAGCCGCCGGTACGCCGCGGCGATCTCCTGGGGCGACGCGCCGGGCGGCAGTTCGAGAGCGGCGAACGGATCCATCGCCCCTGATTCTGCCGTGGTCGGCCCACGGAGCGGCTCGCGCCCCGGCGACCGATAAGCTCGCCCCGCAAGGAGGACTCGACCCGCGAGCACGATGACTGCGCCGTTCGGCACGGAGCCACTCGGCGGCCTGAGCCCTGAGGAACTGCTCCTCGCGCTCGAGGCCGCCCGCGCCGGGACCTCCCGCGTCGACCTCGCCACGCGCGAGCTGCGGTGGTCGCCGTCGCTGGCCGCGCTGCACGGCCTGTCGGCCGACGAGGCCCCGGGCAGCGTCGAGGAGTCCGTGGCGCTCGTGCACCCCGACGACCGCGAGCGGCTCGCGCACGCCCTGCGCCGCGCCATCGAGGACGGCGTGCCGTACGCGATCGACGTCCGCGCCGTCTGGCCGGACGGCTCCGTGCACTGGCTCCAGTCCGCGGGCCGCCGGGTCGACGACGCCGACGGCCGGCCGCGGGCGCTCGTCGGCGTCGCGCGCGACATCGACGCCGAGCGCCGCGCCCAGGTGGCGGGCGACGAGATCCGGGCGCTCGTCGACGCCGTCTACAGCACCGCGCCGGTCGGCCTGGCGTTCGTCGGGCCGGACCTGCGCTACGTGCGCATCAACGAGGCGATGGCGGCGATCGGCGGCCGGTCGGTCGAGGCCCACCTCGGCCGGACGGTCCGCGAGGCGCTGCCCGGGCGGCTGGGCGACGTCGTCGAGGCCCGCGTCCGCGCCGTGCGCGACACGGGCGAGGTCGTCACCTACGAGGACCTCTCCTCGCTCGTCGTCGGCGACGACGGCGTCACGCCGGGCGAGCACCGCCACTACAGCGCGAGCTACTACCCGGTCCCGGGCGCGGACGGCGGGATCGCCGGGGTCGGGATCGTCGTGAGCGACACGACCGCCCGGGTCCACGCCATCGAGGCGGCCGAGCGCGCGCTCGAGCGCACCCAGTTCCTCGCCGACGTCAGCGCCGCGCTCGACGCGTCGCTCGACTACGACGCGACGCTCGCCGCCGTCGCCGACCTCGCCGTCCGCCGCATCGCGGACTGGTGCTCGATCGACATGGTCGACGACGCGGGCGGGATGCGGAACGTCGCCGTCGCGCACGTCGACCCCGCGAAGGTCGCGATGGCCCGCGACCTGCAGCAGCGCTACCCGCCCGACCTCGACGCGCCGACGGGGGCGCCGAACGTCGCGCTGCGCACGGGCGAGTCCGAGCTCTACCCCGAGCTCAGCGTCGAGGTCCTCGAGCGCACCGGCGCCGACGCGGAGCAGCTCGAGCTCATCCGCGAGCTCGGCCTGAGCTCGGCGATGATCGTCCCCTTGCGCGCCCGCGGCCGCGTGCTCGGCGCGCTCACCCTCATCGCCACGCACGGGCGGCCGGACTACGGGGCCGAGGACCTCGCCTTCGCCGAGCAGATCGCGGGGCGCTCGGCCATCGCCGTCGACAACGCGCGCCTGTACCGGGAGGCGCGCGAGCAGCAGCGGCTCTCCGCCGAGGCCCGCGCGCTGCTCGACACGCTCATCGACCAGGCCCCGATCGGCATCGTCTTCCTCGACGCCGAGCACCGCTTTCTGCGCGTGAACGACCGCATCGCCGAGATCAACGGCCTCCCGGCCGCCGACCACGTCGGCCGCCGCCTGGACGAGCTCTTCCCGGACCTCGCGGGGCTCGTGGCCGAGCAGATCGACACCGTGATCGCGACCGGCCGCCCGGTGCCCGACATGGAGACCTCCCGCCCGCTCCCGGACGGAACCCTCGGCCACCACCTCGTCAGCCACTACCCCGTGCGGCTCGGCAGCGGGGAGCTGCTGGGCGTCGGGGTGACCGTGACGGACATGACGGCGCGCGTCGCCGACCGCGAGGAGCTGCGCGCCCAGCGCGACCTCTACGAGGCGCTCATGCGCGCCCAGAGCGAGCTCGGTGAGGCGTTCGCGCTGCTCGAGGGCGAACGGATCGTCTACGTCAACCGGGCGACCGAGCGGCTGACGGGCCGCACCGCCGAGGAGCTGTACGCGCTCGAGTCGGTCTTCGCCCTCGTCGCCCCCGAGCACCGGCGGGCGGTCGGAGCGCGGCTGCGCGACGCCCGCCTCGGCGTCGAGCCGCGGGACGCCTTCGTCACCGAGGTCGTGCGCCCGGACGGCAGCCGCGTCCCGATCGAGGCGGCAGCCCGGCCGCTGCCGGCCGAGGGCGACGACCGGCTCGTGATCATCGCCCGCGACATCACCGAGCGCCACCACCAGGAGGCCGAGCGCGAGCGCCTGCTGCGCACCGAGCAGGCGGCGCGGCGCGCGAGCGAGGCCGCCCACGCCCGCGTGCGCCTGCTCGCCGATGCGAGCGCGCTCCTCGAGCGCGCGGTGAGCGACGACGCGTCGCTGCAGGACGTGGCCGAGCTGCTCGTCGCGCAGGTCTCGGACGCGGCGATCATCGACGTGCTCGGCCTCGACGGCCGGATCCGCCGCCTCGGCGCGGCGTCGCGGGCGCCGGGCGGCGATCGCGTGCTCGCGCAGCTGGCCGAAGGCGAGCGCCTCCAGCGCCGCGCCGACCACCCGATCCCGCGCGCGCTGCGCGAGCAGCAGGCGGCGTTCCTCGACGACCCGGCCGAGCGCTACATGCGCGACGTCGCGCGCGACGAGGCGGACATCGCCCGCTTCCGCGAGGCGGCCGGCCGCAGCCTCGCGGTCGTCCCGCTGGTCGCTCGCGGGCGGTCGGTCGGGGTCCTCACCATCGGCTGGCAGCGAGCCGGGCGCCGGCCGGCACGCGACGAGTGGAGCCTCGTGGAGGCGCTCGCGCAGCGGATCGCGCTCGCGGTCGACAGTGCCCTGCAGTACCAGGAGCGGGCGTACGTGGCGCGGACGCTCCAGCAGAGCCTGCTGCCCGGCACGCTGCCCGCGGTGCCGGGCGCCGACCTCGCGGCCGAGTACGTGCCCGCGGGCGAGGGCATGGAGGTGGGCGGCGACTTCTTCGACGTGTTCGCGATCGGCGACGCGGACGAGTGGGCGCTCGTCATCGGCGACGTCTGCGGCAAGGGCGCCGAGGCGGCGGCGGTCACCGCGCTGGCCCGGTACACGCTGCGCGCCGTGTCGACGCGCTCCCCCTCGCCCGCGGCGACGCTCGCGACGCTCAACGAGGAGATGCTGCGCCAGATGCCCGAGCCGCGGTTCCTCACCGCGGTCCTCGGTCACCTCACGGTGCGTCCGGGCGGCGACGCGGAGGGCACGCTCGCCTCGGGCGGCCACCTGCCGCCGCTGTTCCTGCGCGCCGGCGGGACGCCCGAGGTCGCCGCGTGCAGCGGGACGCTCCTCGGCGTCGAGCCCGACGCGGAGGCCACCGACTGCCCGTTCACGCTCGGCCCGGGCGACGCGCTCGTGCTCTACACCGACGGCATCACGGAGGCGCGGGTCGACCGCCCGCTCTCGCCCGAGGCGCTCGCCGCCGCGCTCCAGGCGTCGCTCGCCGACGGCGCGGCCGCGATCGCCCGCCGCGCGGTCGCACTCGCCGAGGAGCAGGCCGAGGACGGCCTGCGCGACGACGTCGCCGTGCTCGTGGTGCGGATCGACGAGGCGTGATGCACCGCCGCCGATGACTTCTCCGCCCGAGGACGGTCCATAGCGCCATGAGCAACGTCACCTCTCAACTGTCCATCTCCCTCGACGGCTTCGTCGCGGGGCCGAACCAGAGCGTCGACAACCCGATCGGCGAGGGCGGCATGCGCCTGCACCAGTGGGTCCTCGCGACCGACACGTGGAACAAGCAGCACGGCTCCGATGCGGGCGAGCGGACCGCCGACTCGCAGGTGGCCGAGGAGATCGCCCAGGGCATCGGCGCCTACATCATGGGCCGCAACATGTTCGGCCCCGACCGCGGGCCGTGGGACCTCGAGTGGCGCGGCTGGTGGGGCGAGGACCCGCCGTACCACACCCCCGTCTACGTCCTCTGCCACCACGAGCGCGAGCCGCTCCCGATGCAGGGCGGCACGACCTTCCACTTCGTCACGGACGGGATCGAGTCCGCGCTCGAGCAGGCCCGAGCGGCGGCCGGCGACCTCGACGTCTCGATCGCGGGCGGCGCGAGCACGGTCCGACAGTTCCTGCGCGCCGGGCTGCTCGACCAGCTCCACCTGCACATCGCCCCGGTCGTCCTGGGTTCCGGCGAGCGCCTGCTCGAGGACGTCGGCGACCCGACCTTCGAGCCGGTCGAGGTCGTCGCGTCGCCGACGGTGACGCACGTGAAGTACCGCGTGGTGCGCTGAGCCCTCGCGGACGTCGAGGGTTCCGGCGTCGGTGGCTGCGGGTCCGTCTCGACCGGGGACCCCGCCACGCCGCCGGCCGGGACCCTCGCGTGGCGTGCGGGCGATCGCCGACGCCGCGTCGACGGGCCCCTGACCGCCGTCCGCGGCCCCGCACGCCCCACCGCGCCCGCGCGGGACTCGCTGCGGCTGCCCCCGTGCGTCGCCCTCAGCGCTCGGCGACGTACAACGACTGCGCCGCGAGCCCGATGGCCCCGGCCTCGTCGTAGAGCGTGGACGCGGCGAGGCCGACGCCCGTGGGCTCGACGCGCGTGCGGGCGTCGAGCATCACCCACTCCCCCACGGGATCGCGGCGCAGGTGGATCGTGAGGTCGGTGTTCACGAAGAGGTGGCGGTCGAAGTCGAGGATGCGGCTCACGCCGTTGCCGAAGTCGGCCGCCGCCACGACGCGCGCGAGCGGCGACGGGCTCGGCGCCCTCGACGAGCGGACGCGCGAAACGGAACCAGACGAGGCCGGGGCCGCGGTCGTAGGTCGTCCCCGCGGCGAAGCGGATCTCCATCGCCGTGCGGTGGAAGCCCTCGGCGTCGGGCGGCTCGAGCGGGAAGTCCGACGGCACGCCGGACGCGGGCCCGCCGCCGCCGGGGATCGCGTCCTCGTCGGGCCCCGGGCGCAGGCCGCCGACCTCCCCGCGGCGCAGGCGCATCGCCCGCAGCCGCACGACCGGCGCGCCGTCGGCGTCGACGAGGTCGGCCTCCACGAGCTGCAGCCGCCCGCCCGGTCGCACGAGCCGCGTCACCACCCGCAGCGGCCCGCCCACCGGCACCGGGCCGACGAAGTCGTAGGTGAGCCGGGCCACGTGCATGTCCGGCTCCACGACCGCCTCGGCCAGCAGCGCGGCGGGCGCGCCGCCGTGCTGGGCGCCCGGGTCCCACGGGCCGCGCGAGTGCGCGGTCGGCACGAACGTGTCCCCCTCGCGGCGGAAGACCGGCTCGAGCGCGGCGCTCAGCGCAGCTCCTTGCGGATCACGAGGCGCAGGCCCGACCACGTCGCGTCGATCGCCGCGACCTTGGTGTCGACGAGACCGGTCGGCAGCGCGACGTCGCGGACGACGTCCTCGGTCATGTCCGTCGCGACCCCCGAGGCGCGCTTGGGCCACGCGATCCACAGCATCCCGGCGGGCGCGAGCGCGGCCCGCAGGCGCGGCAGGCGCCGCTCGAGGTCGCGCCGCGCGGTGACGAAGCAGACGACCAGGTCGAGCGGCCCGCGCAGCTGCCGGCGCACCGTCACGTCCTCGGGCAGCTCGCCGAGGAGCGCGTCGAAGCCGTCGGGCGCGTCGACGTAGGCGACGGCGAACCCGGGCTTGAATCCCAGCTTCTTCGGCAGCGGCGTCCCGCTGTACCCGGCGCTCACACCCGCCCGGCCACGTCCGCGATGAGCTTCGACAGCTGGCTGCCCTGCCAGGCGATCGGCGACTTGCCCTCCTCCTCGACGACGAGCTCCGCGCCCGGGATCGTCCGGGCGTAGGCCTCACCGATCGCGAGCGGGTGGCCGGGGTCAGCCTCGTCGCGGTCGGCGACGACGACCGTCGGGACCTCGATCGCGCCGAGCGCCTCGATCGACGGGAACGGGCGCGAGCGCGGGACGGCGCCGAGCGCGTCCGCCAGGGCCTCGGGGTGCTCGTGTTCGGCGAGGCGCTGGCGGATGACCCGGAAAACCGTGTCGCTTCCACTCCTCGGGGACGCCCGGGTCGCCGTAGGCCTCGACGAACCCCTCGACGCCGCCGGTCCGCAGGCCCTCGGCCAGCGCGTCCCAGCGGGCGAGCGAGTCCGCGTCGCCGAACCCCTCGTCGTCGTAGGCCGGCGTGATCACCACGAGCGCGGCCACCCGCTCGGGCTGCTCCAACGCGAGGCGCAGGATGGTGTGCGCCCCCATCGAGGCGCCGGCCAGGACCGCCCGCTCGACCCCGCGCTCGTCGAGGACGCCGACGAGGTCGTCGCGGAGGTCCTCGTAGCGGTAGGCGTCGGGCGAGGGCGCCGGATCCGACCGCCCGTGGGCGCGCGCGTCGTAGGCGATCACGCGGTGCCCGGAGCGCTCGAGGGCCTTCGAGCCCATCACGACGTAGCGGTTCGTGGCGGTCAGCCCGTGCAGCAGGACGACGGGCGTCCCCTCCCCCGCCTCGGTCACGTAGAGATCCACGGGCGGAGTCCTATCATCGCTCGCATGGCCGTCATCGATGTCACTGAACAGGACTTCGAGCGCGACGTCATCGAGCGCTCCCGGGAGGTCCCCGTCGTCGTCGACTTCTGGGCCGAATGGTGCGGCCCGTGCCGACAGCTCGGGCCGGCGCTCGAGAAGGCGGCGAACGCCCGCGAGGGCCAGGTCGTCCTCGCGAAGCTCGACACGGACGCGAATCCCGGCATCTCGCGCGCGTTCCAGATCCAGGGCATCCCCGCGGTGAAGGCGTTCAAGGACGGCCGCGTCGTGGACGAGTTCGTCGGCGCCGTCCCGCCCGCGCAGGTCGAGCGCTTCTTCGACGGCCTCGTGCCCAACGAGGCCGACGCGCTCGTGGCCGCGGGCGACGAGGCGTCGCTGCGCCGCGCGCTCGACCTCGACCCCAAGCGCTCGGACGCCGCGGTCGCGCTGGCCGAGATGCTCTACGCCCGCGGGGAGCGCGACGAGGCGCTCGGGCTCGTCGAGAACGTCGCGGGGAACTTCCGCGCCGACGGCCTCGCCGCGCGGATGCGCCTCGAGGACCAGGACGCCGTCGACCTCGACGAGGCCTTCCGCGCCCTCGACGCGGACGATCACGAGCGCGCGCTCGAGCTCCTGATCGGCGCGATCCCGAGCGCCGACGGCCACAAGGACGATGTCCGCCGCGTCGTCGTCGCCGTGCTCGACCGGCTCGGGGTCGACGACCCGCTCGCCCGCGCCGCCCGCCGGCGGCTGGCCGCGGCGTTGTACTGATGGCCACCGAAGCGACGCCGCTCACCTCCGTCCGCGAGCGCTTCCCCGGCCTCCGCGACGGCTGGGCCCGCCTCGACGGCCCGGCCGGGACGCAGATGGTCGACGTCGCGATCGACGCCATGGCGGACTTCATGCGCAGCGGCGACAACGCCAACCACGGCGGCGCGTTCCGCGCCGCCGAGGCGACCGACGAGCTCGTCGCGACCGCGCGCGAGACCGTCGGCCGGCTGCTCGGCGGCGACCCGCGCGGCATCGCGTTCGGGCCGAGCATGACCGCGCTGACGCTGCGCTTCGCCGCGACGATCGGCCGCGACCTCGGCCCGGGCGACGAGGTCGTCTGCACACGGCTCGACCACGACGCGAACGTCTCGCCGTGGGTCATCGCCGCCGAGCGCGCCGGCGCGACCGTGCGCTTCGCCGACCCCGAGCCCGGAACCCTCGAGCTGCCCGGCGCGGCGGTCGAGGCGGTGCTGTCGGAGCGCACCCGCTGGGTCGCCGTCACGGCCGCGAGCAACGCCGTCGGCACGGTTCCCGAGCTGCCGGAGATCGTCGCCGCGGCCCACGGCGCCGGGGCCAAGGTCTACGTCGACGCCGTCCACGCGACCCCGCACCGGGCGATCGACGTCGAGGCGCTCGGCTGCGACGCGCTCGCCTGCTCGGCCTACAAGTGGTTCGGCCCGCACACCGCGGTGGTGTGGATCCGCCCGGAGCTGTTCGAGACGCTCCGCCCCGACAAGCTGCGGCCGTCGAGCGACGAGATCCCCGACCGCTTCGAGCTCGGGACGCTCCCGTTCGAGTCCGTCGCCGGCGTCCGCGCCGCCGCGGAGTTCCTGCTCTCGCTCGACCGCGACGACCTGCGGGCGCACGAGGACGCGCTGCTCGCCCAGATGCTCGACGGCCTGCGGGCGATCGACGGCGTGACCGTCCACGGCGACGCGCGCGACCGCGCGCCGACCGTCATGTTCACCGTCGCCGGGCGCACGTCGACCGAGGTCGCCCACGCGCTCGCCGCCGAGCGGATCGCCGTCTGGGACGGCAACTACTACGCCCTCGAGCTCTTCGAGCACCTCGGCCTCGAGGGCGAGGGCGCCGTCCGCGCGGGCGCGGTCGCCTACACCGACGAGGAGGACGTGCGCCGCCTCGTCGAGGCGGTGGGCCGCCTGTAGCGGTGCCGTCGTCCGGCGGCTCTACGGTTCCGGGCCATGGACCTCGGGCTCGCCGGCAAGGTGGCGTTGGTGGGCGGCGCGAGCCGCGGGCTCGGCCGCGCGACGGCCGAGCGCCTGGCCGCCGAGGGGGCGAAGGTGATGATGAGCTCACGGTCCGCGGGCACGCTCGGCCACGCCGCCGGGGCGATCCGGGCGCTGACCGGCGCCCAGATCCGCACCGTCGCCGCGGACGTGACCCATCCGGCCGACTGCACGCGGATGGTCGCCGCAACGGTCGAGGCCTTCGGCGGCCTCGACATCCTCGTCACGAACATGGGCGGCCCGCCCTACGGCCCGGCCGCCGGGCGCTCCGACGAGGAGTGGGAGGCGGCGTTCGACCTCGTGACGCTGAGCGTGATCCGGCTCGCGCGCGTCGCCCTCCCCCACCTGCGCGAGCGCCGCGGCGTGATCGTGAACATCACGACCCCCGGCGTGCACCAGCTCGTCCCGGAGACCGCGCTGTCGACGATCCCGCGGCTCGCGACGGCCGGCTTCGCCAAGTACCTCGCGACCGAGGTCGCGCCCGACGGCGTGCGGGTCAACAGCGTGCTCCCGGGCTGGATCGACACGGACCGCACGGTCGAGCTGGCCGAGGCCGAGGCGCGCGAGCGCGGCGTGCCGATCGACGACGTCTACGCCGAGCAGGCCGAGGCGATCCCGATGCGGCGGTTCGGCACCGCCGACGACATCGCCGACGCGATCGCCTTCCTCGCCTCCGAGCGCGCCGGGTACGTCACGGGCGCGAGCCTTCGCGTCGACGGCGGGTGGACGCGCTCGACCGTCGCGTAGCATCGGACGGGGATGTACCGCGAGCTCGCCCCGTCCCCGGAGATCGCCGCGCACGTCGCCACCGTCTGGATGCGCGGCCCCGAGCCCGCCGCGCGCGAGCACCGCATCGTCCCCGACGCCTGCGCCGACATCGTCTGGATCACCGGGCGCCGCCTGCTCGTCGCCGGCCCGGCGACCGGCCCCGTGCTCTCGACCATCCCGGAGGGCGGCTCCGCCGTCGGCGTGCGCTTCCGCGTCGGCGCCGCGGGCAGCGCGCTGGGCGTCGCCGCCGGCGATCTGCTGGACGATCACGTCCCGCTCGACGCCGTGTGGGGCCGGGACGGCGGCGAGTTGGCCGAGCGCCTCGCGGACGCCCGGACGCCCGCCGAGGCCGTGCAAGCGCTGACCGCCGCGGTCGCCCGCCGCCTGCCGCCGCCCGCGGCGATCGACCCGCTCGTACGCGCCGCCGCGCTCGGCGCCCGCGAGCCGCGCCGGCCCGTCGATGACCTGCGCGGCGACCTCGGGATCGGCGCGCGCCAGCTCCGCCGCCGCTTCCACGACGCGGTCGGCTACGGCCCCAAGACGCTCCAGCGCGTGCTGCGCTTCCAGCGCTTCCTCGCCCTCGCCCGGCGGCCCGCCCCGCCCGGCGACGCGCCCGACCTCGCCCGCCTGGCCTTCGAGGCCGGCTACGCCGACCAGGCCCACCTCACCCGCGAGTGCACGCGGCTGGCGGGCCTGCCGCCCGCCGCGCTGCTCGCCACCGGCGCGGGGCCGGGCGGCGAGCGCCTCGGGTCGTCGGCGGCCGACGCGGCGATGGCCGCCTGACCGGGCGGTCTGCGATCCTCGGCCCGTGATCGACCACGCCGACATCCGGGCCTCGGACCGCGAGGCGTCCGAGCGCTTCTACCGGACCGTCCTGGCGCCGCTCGGCATCGAGCAGACCTACACCGACGAGGACCACACCGCGTGGAACGACTTCTCGATCGCGCCGGCCGAGACGCCCGAGCGGGTCACGCGCCGCCTGCACATCGGGTTCGTCGCCGCCTCGCGCGAGCTCGTCGAGGCATTCTGGGAGACCGGCCGCGGCGCGGGCTACGCCGACGACGGCGAGCCCGGCCCGCGCCCGCAGTACCGCTACGACTACTACGGCGCGTTCCTGCTCGACCCCGACGGCAACAGCGCCGAGGCCGTCCACCACGGCGATCTCAGCCGCGACGGCAACGTCGACCACCTCTGGATCCGGGTCGCGGACGTGCGCGCGGCGCAGGCGTTCTACGCCACGATCGCTCCCCACGCCGACCTGCACCAGGGCTTCGACAAGCCCGACCACGTGCACTTCACGACCGGCAGCGGGTCGTTCTCGCTCGTGTCCGGCGAGCCGACGGCGAACCTCCACCTCGCCTTCGGCGCGACCGAGGACGCGACGGTCGACGCCTTCCACGCCGCGGCGACGGGCGCCGGCTACCGCGACAACGGCGCGCCGGGCGAGCGGGCCGTCTACCACCCGGGCTACTACGGCGCGTTCGTGCTCGACCCCGACGGCAACAACATCGAGGTCGTCAACCACAACCGCGGCTGAGCCCCGGTCAGGGCAGGGCCAGGTCCCCGACCGGCAGCGCGAGCTGCCCGGTGACCGGCGGCCGGGCCGGCGGCCGGTCGGGCGCGACGCCCTCGAACGACGCCACCCGCACGCCGATCAGGCGCACCGGCCGCGGCGGGCGGTTCTCCTCGAGCAGGTCGAGCGCGATCGCCGTGACCCGCTCGAGCTCGTTCGTGTGCTCCTCGATCGAGCGGTCGCGGGTGATGTTCGTGAAGTCGTCGTAGCGCAGCTTGATGCCGATCGTGCGGCCCTTCGTCCCCTTGCGCTGGAGGCCCTCGCACACGTCCGCCGCGAGCTTGCGCACGGTGGAGCGCAGCGTCTCGAAGTCGTCGACGTCGGTGTCGAACGTCGTCTCGCTCGACCGGCTCTTGGCCAGGCGCGAGGACTCGACGGGCGAGTCGTCGTGGAACTCGGCCCGCGCCTTGAGCCACTGCCCCATGCGCGCGCCGAAGCGCGCGACCAGCACCGACTCCGCCACCGCCTGGAGGTGGGCGATCGTCGTGATCCCCATCTGCTCGAGCCGCTCCTGGGTGCGCGGCCCGATGCCCTGCAGCAGGCGCGTCGGGGCCGGGGCGAACCGCACGGCCGCGTCCGCGCGCGAGAGCACGACGAACCCGGCGGGCTTGTCCGCGTCGCTGGCCGTCTTGGCCACGAGGCGGCTCGGCCCGACCCCCACCGAGATCGTGATCCCGGTCTCCGCGCGCACCTCGGCGACGAGCGCCCGCAGGACGCGCAACGGCTTCTCCACCGCCGTGACGTCGGCGTACGCCTCGTCGAGCGAGACGTGCTGCATCGGGCTCGCGAGGCGGTCGGCGACGAGGGCCCAGACCTCCGCGGACTTCTCGCGGTAGGCGGCGAAGTCGGGCGGGATCACGATCGCCTGCGGGCAGAGCCGCCGGGCGCGCGAGGCGGGCATCGCCGAGCCGACCCCGAACTTCCGCGCCTCGTAGGACGCCGTCGTCACGACCGCCCGCGGCCCGGAGCCCGCGACGATGACCGGCTGGCCCTGGAGCTCGGGCCGCCGCAGCAGCTCGACGGTCGCGTAGAACGCGTCGCAGTCCATGTGGACGATCACGCGCCGGGGTGCGGACGGCTCGGGCACGGCCCCCGAGCGTACGCGCCGGCCCCGACGGCGACCGTACGGCTGACCCGCGTCCGCGGCTCGACAGTGCGTCCAGCGGCCTCAAGCGCCGCCGCGCGTCGCCGAGAACCCGGACTCGATGTTGTCCCCTTCCGCAGAGCCCCGCGAGCACCCACGGACCATCGGCTGGCTCGGCACGACCGCGCTGGCGATGGGCGGCTCGAACCAGAGCCTGTTCCTGATCGGCGCGCTCGTCGCCGCGCAGGGCAGCGCGGCGATCCCGCTGCTGATCCTCGGCCTGCTCATGAGCTGGGCCGCCGCGCCGGGCTGGATCGAGCTCGTGCTGATGTGGCCCAAGCGCGTCGGCGGCATCGCCGCGACCTGCGCCGAGGCCTTCCGGCCCTACAGCCCGGTCCTCGCGAACCTCACGGGCGTCTGCTACTGGTGGGGCTGGGTGCCGACCTGCGGCCTGACGGCGATGCTGTCGGCCTCCGCGCTCAAGGAGTGGTACCTGCCCGGCGCGTCGGTCCCGCTGCTCGCGAGCGGCATCGTCGTCGTGTTCTGCGCCGTGAACCTCAGCGGCGTCCGCGCCGCCGCCCGCCTCGCGGTCCCGATCGCGGGCGCCAGCGCCCTCCTCGCGCTGCTCAGCACCGTCGTGCCCGTGATCTCGGGCTCGGTCGACTGGGAGCGCGCGACGTCCTTCCACGTCGAGGCGCCGTTCCCGGGCCTGTTCGGGACGATCACGAGCGCGATGGCCGGGCTGTACCTCATCGGCTTCGCCGCGCCCGCCTTCGAGGCCGCCACGTGCCACGTCGGCGAGACGATCGACCCCAAGCGCAACGTCCCGCGCGCCGTCTACGCGGCGGCCGGCATGGCGTCGCTGTACTTCGTCGCGATCCCGGTCGTGTGGCTCGGCGCGCTCGGCACCGGGCCGATGCAGGGCGAGCTCATGACCGGCCTCGGCCCCACGTTCGCGCCGCTGCTGGCGGGCGGGGCGAAGGCGGCCGCGATCTGGTTCATGGTGCTCAACATGTTCCACGGCACGCTGCAGCCGCTCGCCGGCGCGGCGCGCACGCTCTCGCAGCTCGCCGACGACGCGCTGCTGCCGCGGACGTTCGGCCTGCGCTCCTCACGCGATGTGCCGTGGGTCGCGACGCTCGCGACCGCCGGCGCCGCGATCGCGTTCCTCCTGCTCGGCGACCCGGTGTGGCTCATCGCGGCGGCGAACTTCTGCTACCTCATCAGCATCGGCCTGCCGAGCATCGCGGTCTGGCTGCTGCGCCGCAACGAGCCCGACCGCGACCGCCCATACCGCGCCCCGCGCGGCACGATCGGCCTCGGCGTGGTCGCCGCCGGCGGCTGGCTGCTCGCCACGCTGCTCGGCCTCGAGCAGTTCGGCCTGCCGACGGTCATCGCGAGCCTCGCGCTCGCCTACTCGGGGTCGCTGCTCTACGCCTGGCGCCGCCGCGACGAGCAGCGCCGCACCGGCGCGCCGCGGGTCGCCCGCTCGCTGCACCTCAAGCTGACCGGCGCGATGATCGCCGTGGTGGGCCTCGACGGCGCCGGCTACCTGCTCGCCGTCTCCCACCTCACCGACCGGCAGGCGGGTTTCGTGACCGTGCTGTCGGACATCTTCGTCGCCGTGGCCATCGTCACCGTCGCCGTCGGCCTCGTCCTGCCGGGCATGATCGCCCACGCCGCCGAGCAGGTCGCCGACGCCGCCGGCCACCTCGCCCGCGGCACCGTGGCCGACCTCACCCGCGCGATGCGCGCGCTCGCCCGCGGCGACCTCGACGGCGCCCACGCCCGCGTCGACGCGATCGACGTGACCGTCAGCTCGCGCGACGAGATGGGGCTGATGGCCGACAGCTACACGGATCTGCAGCGCGAGATCGAGGCCGCCGCCCGCGCCCTCGACGCCGCCCGCGAGGGCCTGCGCGCGACCGAGCGCAAGCTCGGCCGCAACGCCGCCCAGCAGGCCGCCGTCGCGCGCCTCGGCATGAAGGCGCTCGAAGGCGCCGATCTCGAGGAGCTCATCGACGAGATCGCGGTCGCCGTCGGCGAGGTGCTCGACGTCGAGGTCACCGCCGTGTTCGAGTTCGACGAGATCGAGGGCAACGCCCGCCACCGCGGCAGTCGCGGGCTCGCCCCCGCCGACCGCCACGCGCGGATCGGGCTGCTCGCGGACCTGCCGGCGCTGACGGCCGAGGGGCGGGCGCTCGTCGTCGAGGACTGGACGCAGGAGCGGCGCTTCCGCATCCCCGACGCGTTCCGCAACGCCGAGGTGCGCAGCGGCGTCGCGGTGCAGGTGCCCGGCGAGCCGGGCCCGTTCGGCCTGCTGTGCGCGCAGTCGCGGTCGCTGCGGACGTTCACGCCCGAGGAGATCGACTTCCTGCGCGCGCTGGCCAACGTGCTCGCCGACGCCATCGAGCGCGTCCGGGCCGAGTCGCGCATGCGCCACCGCGCGCTGCACGACCCGCTGACGGGGCTGCCGAACCGCGCACTGTTCTCCGACCGCCTCACCCACGCCCTCGCGAGGGGCCGCCGCACCGGGGCCTCGGTCGGCGTCCTGTTCCTCGACCTCGACGACTTCAAGCTCGTCAACGACTCGCTCGGCCACGGGGCCGGCGACGAGCTCCTGTGCGCGCTCGCCCGGCGCCTCGACGGCTCCCTGCGCAGCTGCGACACCGTCGCCCGCTTCGGCGGCGACGAGTTCGTCCTCATCGCCGACGAGCTCGCCGACGCCCACGAGGCGCTCGCGATCGCCGAGCGCACGCTCGGGGCCCTCGAGGCGCCGTTCCACATCGCCGGGGTCGAGCACTTCGTGTCGGCGTCGCTCGGCGTGGCCGTCGCGCACGCCGGGGAGCGCGACGCGGAGGACCTCATCCGCGAGGCGGACGCCGCGATGTACCGCGCCAAGGAGCGCGGCCGCGGGACGGCCGAGCTCTACGACGAGCCGATGCGCGCGCAGGCCACCGCCCGGCTGCGCACCGAGAACGAGCTGCGCCGCGCCCTCGAGCACGACGAGCTGCGCCTGCACTACCAGCCGATCGTGGAGCTCGAGACCGGCCGGATGGTCGCCGTCGAGGCGCTCGTCCGCTGGCAGCACCCCGAGCGCGGGCTGCTCGCCCCCGGCGAGTTCATCCCCGTCGCCGAGGAGAGCGGCCTGATCGTCGCGCTCGGCGAGTGGGTGTTCCGCGCCGCCTGCCGCCAGTCCGCCGCGTGGGCGGCCGGCGCCGGCGAGCGCCCGGGGCTGCCGATCTCGTTCAACCTGTCGGCCAAGCAGGTCTTCACGCCCGGCCTGGTCGAGCGCTTCGAGCGGATCATCGCCGAGACCGGCGTCGACCCGGCGTCGCTGCGGGCCGAGATCACCGAGAGCGCGATCATGGAGGAGACCGACGCCAGCGTCGCGACGCTCCACGCGCTGCGCGCGCTGGGCATCACGCTCGTCCTCGACGACTTCGGCACCGGCTACAGCTCGCTGGCCTACGTCCGGCGCTTCCCGATCGACGTCCTGAAGGTCGACCGCTCCTTCGTGGCGGACCTCGACAGCGACGACGCCGAGGACGCGGGCGCGATCGTCGAGGCGATCGTCAGCATGGCCCGCGGCCTGCGGGTGGAGGTCGTCGCCGAGGGCATCGAGACCGCGGCGCACGCCGAGCGCCTCATCGCCCTCGGCTGCACGACCGGGCAGGGCTTCCTCTACGCGCGGCCCGTGCCGCCCGAGGAGGTCCCGGCGCTGATGGGCCGGGCCCTCGCCGCCACGGTCTGAGCGCCGCCCGGCTCAGCCGGCCACGAGCACCGAGCCGACCCCGGCGAACCCGAGGCGTTCCTTCGTCGCCGCCGTGAGGTCGAGCTCGCGGCCCGCGGCGTAGGGGCCGCGGTCGACGACGCGGACGCGGACCCGGCGCTCGCCGTGGCGCAGCGTCACCTTCGCGCCGCACGGCAGGCTCTTGCTCGCGACCCCGAGCGTGCCCGGCGTCAGCGTGCCGCCGCAGCCGAGCCGGCCGCCGTAGAGGCCCGGGCCGTACCACGACGCCCGCGCGCGGCGGTAGACGTTCAGGCGTCCGGCGTGGGCGCGGGCGGCCCCGGCGCGCACGCGGACCGCCGCGCTGCGCGACGCGACCGGGCGGAAGCGGAACGCGAACGCGCCGCCCGCGCCGGTGCGGTCGCGGTCGATCGTGCGCCAGCCGTCGCCCGCGCGGCGCTGGAGCGCGACGGCGCCGCCGGCGGCCATGCCGGTCACCCGCCCGGTCACGAGGGCCCGCCGGCCGGAGACGACATCGAGCTCGCGGCGGGCGATCGCGACGTCGCCCGCGGGGGGTCTGGCGCGCTCGACGGCGGCGCGGGCGTGGTCTGGACGGGCGGCCGGCGCGAGCGCTGCGGCGGCGACGACGGCGATCGTGCCCGGCGCCGCGACGGCGCCCGCGACACGCAGGATGGCGTGCGGCTTCATGCGATTCCTCCGGTCTCGGGGGACGGACACCGCGCGCATCGGACAACGCCGCCGGCGGCAGGCCCACGAGGGCCCGGCTCAGGCCGGAGCGGCGCGGCGCGCGGTACGACAGCGACGGACCACCGTAGCGCCGGTCCGGGCTCGTCGTGTGACGCGGATCACACAGGGACGGCCGGCGGCCCGGCCGTCGGCGTGCCCGCGATCGTCAGCGCGAGCAGCAGCGCCGGGGTCGGCGCGCGCGGCGCCTCGGGCTCGTCGGCGACGTTCTCGAGCGCGATCTCGAGCAGCCGGTCGACGTAGGTCAGCAGGCGGCCGGTGTCGTCGTCGGCGCCCGTCCGGCACGCGAGGCGCGCGAGCGCGATCGACTCGGTCGGGTCGAGGCCGCGGAAGGACAGCTGCAGCGCGGTCGCGCAGTACGCGACGACGCGCTCGGCGGCGATCACCCGGGGCCCGACGGCCTGGAGGCCGGGCGCCGGGCCGAGGTCGATCGGGTCCTCCCCCGCCATGACGCGCTCGAGCTGGCCGCCCGCGATCGCCCGCACGGCGTCGGCCTCGAGGCCGACCGCCCGCGCGACGCGCAGGAAGATGAACGCCGTCGACAGCCCCGGGCCGTAGGGCATGTCGCTCGCGTAGAGGATCCGCCCGGGCGGGATCGTGGCGAACAGCTGGAGGTGGTCGGAGACCAGCCACCACGCGGTGTCGAAGAAGAGATTCGGCAGCTCGGCGGCGTCGCGGGCGATCCAGCCGAGGTCGCTGATGCCCGCGTGGGCGAGGATCAGGCGGGCGCCGGGGTAGCGCCGCGCGAGGTCGACGACCGCCTCGCCGAGGTGCGGGATGCCGCGGCCGGCGTGGAAGAGCACGGGCATCCGGCGCTCGTCGGCGAGCGCGACGATCCGCTCCACGGCCGGGTGCGGCAGCCCGAACTCGTCCGAGCGCGGGTGGAGCTTGAACCCGCGGGCGCCCGCGTCGAGGCAGCGCTGCGCCTCGGCGACGGCGTCCTCGTGGTGCGGGCTGACGCGCGCGAGCGGCACGAGCCGGCCGCCGGACGCCGCCGTCGCCGCCAGGACCGCGTCGTTCGCCGGGCCGTAGCCGTCGGGCTCGTGCATGGCGAACACGAGCGCCCGCTGGTGGCCCGCCTGGTCCAGGCCGCCGAGGATCTCCTCCGGGGTGGCCTTGCGGCCGTCCGGGTCGTTCTGGCCGATGTGGGTGTGGGCGTCGAACCACTCCGCGTCGCCGAGCAGCTCGCGGCCGTCGCGGTAGAGCGCGTCGAGACGCGGGTCGAAGGTCGCTCCGTTGACGGGCATCGGCGCGGGACCCTAGATGATCGTGGCCGCCGTCCCGCGTGCCGGACGGCGTCGGCGCTACGCGGCCTCGGCGACCGCCGGCGCGGGCTCGAGGTCGAGCTCGTCGCGCCGGCGCTCGAGCTCCGCGCGCATCCGCTGCAGGCCGAGCCGGACGCGGCTCTTCGCGGTCCCCAGCGGCACGCCGGAGCGCCGCGCGATCTCGTCGGCGGTCAGCCCGCCCCAGTAGGCGAGCATGACCGCCTCGCGCTGCGGCGCGGGCAGCGTGCCGAGCGCGGCGCGGACCGTCGCGCGGTGCTCGGAGCGCTCGAACCGCGCCACGGGCTGCTCCTCGGGGCGCGCCTCGTCGCGGCCGACGGCGATCTTCAGGCGGTCGGTCGCGCGGCCCCCGGCCTGGGCGCTGCGCCACAGGTCGAGCGCGCGGCTGCGGGCCATGAGGCGCAGGTAGGCGCCGAGATCGCCCCGCCGCGCGTCGAAGCCGTTCGGGCGCCGCCAGACGCGCAGGAAGACGTCCTGGGCGACGTCCTGCGCCGCGGCAGGGTTGCCGAGCACGCGCAGCGCGGTTCCGTAGACCGCGGGCGCGTGCTCGTCGTACGCCCGGGCGAAGGTGGCGGAGTCGGAAAGGTCCATGTCGGCGGTGATCCCCATCGTGCGCCAACCTTACACAAGTTGTTGAAGGTTGTGTGGATTCCTTGATTTGGCGTCGGAGTGCCGCCCGGCGCGCCGTCCGGCCACAATCCCGGCATGGCCCACCGCGATCGCCTCAGCGGCCTCGACGCCGCCTTCCTCGACCTCGAGTCGCACGGCGCGCACATGCACGTCGCGGCGATCTTCCTGTTCGCGGGCGAGGCCCCGGGCTACGACGAGCTCGTGGACGCGATCGACGCGCGCCTGCACGTCGTGCCCCGCTACCGCCAGAAGCTCGCGCACGTGCCCGCTCGGCCAGGGCCGCCCGCAGTGGGTCGACGACCCGCACTTCAACCCGCGCTACCACGTGCGCCACAGCGCGCTGCCCGCCCCGGGCGGCGACGCCGAGCTCGAGCGCATCGCGGGCCGCCTCTTCGCCCTCCCCCTCGACCGCACGAAGCCGCTGTGGGAGATGAACCTCGTCGAGGGCGTCGCGCCGGCGGCGGACGGCACGCCGCGCTTCGCGATCATCTCGAAGACCCACCACGCGCTCGTGGACGGCGTCTCCGGCGTGGACATCACCTCGGTCCTCTTCGACCCGACCCCCGAGCCGGGCGGCGGCGCGCCGCCGCCGGAACGCCCGTGGATCGCGCGCCCCGAGCCGACCGGCGCCGAGCTGCTCGCGCGCTCGCTGGCCGAGCGCGCCACCGCCCCGGGCGAGGGCCTGCGCGCGGCTCCATCACGCGAGCCGCGCGCCGCGCGCGCGCCGCCCGGCGCATCGCCGCCGGCCTCGCGGGCCTCGGGGCGATGGCCCGCGCGGGGCTCGACCGCGCGCCCGCCACGCCGCTGAACGTCCCGATCGGCCCGCACCGGCGGTACACGTGGGTCGACGCGTCCGTCGACGAGTTCAAGGCGATCAAGAACGCCCTCGGCGGCACGCTGAACGACGTCGTGCTGAGCGCGGTCGCGCTCGCCCTCGGGCGCTGGCTGCGCGGCCGCGGCGTCGCGACCGAGGGCCTCGTGCTGAAGGCGATGGTGCCGGTGTCGGTCCGCGCCGACGCCGAGCGGGGCGCGCTCGGCAACCGCGTCGCCGCGATGTGGGCGCCGCTGCCGGTCGGGCTCGAGGACCCGACGGCCGTCTACGCCGAGGTCCACGCGGCGATGCAGGGCCTGAAGGAGTCCGGCCAGGCGGTGGGGGCGCAGGCGCTGACCCAGCTCGCCGACTTCGCCCCGCCGACGATCATGAGCCAGGCCGCGCGGCTGCAGGCCCGCCAGCGCTACTTCAACCTCGTCGTCACGAACGTCCCCGGCCCGCAGGTCCCGCTCTACCTGCTCGGCCACGAGCTGCTCGCGATCTACCCCGTGGTCCCGCTCGCCCGCAACCAGGCCCTCGGCATCGCGATCATGAGCTACAACGGCCGCCTCGGCTTCGGCCTGCTCGGCGACTTCGACGCGCTGCCCGACCTCGCCGACGTGGCCGACGCGCTGCGCGCCGCGATCGCCGAGCTGCGCGAGGCGGCGGGCGTCCCACCGCCCGCGGACGCGAAGCCCGCCCGCACCCGGCGGACCCGCCGCAGCACGGCCGCCGCGGGCTGACCGCGATACTGGCCGCGATGCAAGGCGCCATCGCCCTCGTCACGGGGGCCGACAACCCCCAGGGCATCGGGCGCGCCGTCTGCCACGCGCTCGCCGCGCGCGGCGTGACGGTCGCGGCGTCGGTGCTCCCCGGCTCGACGGTGGGCGAGGCCGAGCTGCGCGCGGTCCCGATCGAGGCCGACCTCGCCGACCCCGAGGCGCCCGAGGCGCTGCTCGGCGCGGTCGAGGCGTTCCTCGGGCGCCCCGCGATCCTCGTCAACAACGCCGCGCACTCCACCCGCGACAGCTACCGCGACCTCGACGCGGCCACGCTCGACGCCCACTACGCCGTCAACGTCCGCGCCCCGGTGCTGCTGAGCTGCGCGCTCGCCCGCGGGCACCGGCGCGGCGACCCGGGCCGCATCGTGAACCTCACGAGCGGCCAGTCGTTCGGCCCGATGCGCGGCGAGCTCGCCTACACCGCGACGAAGGCCGCACTCGAGATGTTCAGCGTGCAGTTCGCCGCCGAGGTCGCCGAGCTCGGGATCACGGTGAACGCCGTCGGCCCCGGGCCGAACGACACGGGCTGGATGGACGACGACCTGCGCGCCGCGCTGCTGCCGCGCTTCCCCATGGGCCGCATCGGCCGCCCGGAGGACGCGGCGAAGCTCATCGCCTTCCTCTGCTCGGAGGAGGCGGGCTGGGTCACCGGCCAGGTCGTGCACTCCGAGGGCGGGTTCGTCCGCGGATGACGCCCGCGCCGCTGCCCGCGCACGCGGACGTCGTGGTCGTCGGGGCCGGGATCGTCGGGCTCGCGGCGACCGACGCGCTCGTGCGCCGCGGCGCGAGCGTCGTGTGCCTCGACGGCGGTATGCCCGGCCACGCGCAGTCCGCCGGCCTCGCGCGCGGCTTCCGTCATCTGCACGCCGACCCGGCCTTGACCCGGCTCGCCGTGCGCTCCCGGGAGGGCTGGCGGCGCTGGGAGGAGCGGGCGGGCACCGAGCTGCTCGAGCGCGGCGGCATGGTCCGCCTCGGCGGCGACGTCGAGCCCGAGATCGCCGCCCTGCGCGCGGTCGGCGTCGAGGCGCGCGTGCTCGACCCGGGCGAGGCGCGGTCGCGGCTGCCCTGGCTCGCGCCCGAGGCCGGCCCGCTGCTGTTCGACCCCGAGGCGGGCGCGGTCCGCGCGCACGCGGCCGTGCGCGCGCTCGCCGGCTTCGTGGGCGACCGCGCCGTACGCGCCCGCGTGCTGGCGGTCGAGCCGGACGGCGACGGCGTCCGGGTCGTCACCGCGCGCGGCGAGGTCCGCTGCGGGCGCTGCCTGATCTGTGCGGGGACCGGGACCGAGCGGCTCGTCGCGCCCCTCGGCCTCGCGCTCACGCCGCGCGAGCGGCGCGCGGCGTTCCGGCTCACGTTCCGCGTCCGGACCGCGGCGGCCGGGCCCGCGCCGGTCTGGGGCGACCGCGGCGGCCGCTTCGGCGAGAGCGCCTACGGCGCGCCCGAGGGTCCGGACCGGTACGCGGTCGGCCTCGTCGGCGGGACCCCGGTGCTCGACACGGCCGACGCCGAGACGCTGCCGGGCGACGCGGTCGACGTGGGCGCGGCGCGGCGGCGGCTCGTCGCCTATGTGCGGGCGGCGTTCCCGGGCCTCGACCCCGAGCCGGTGGACGTGATGCTCCGCCTCATGGCGATCCTGCCGGGGACGCACGAGGACGGCTTCGGCCTCTGGCACCAGGACGGCGTCCTCGCGTTCGCCGGCCACAACCTGTTCAAGCACGCGCCCAGCCTGGGCGAACTGCTCGCCGACGCCGCCCTCGGCGGCGCGCCCGACCCGCTGCTCAGTCCGCCGCCGGCGTAGGCGTCGCGGCGGCGTCGCGCACGGCGATCGTCATCCGCACGAGCGCGCACAGGCGGCCGTGGTCGTCGGTGATCTCGACCTCCCACACCCAGGTCGTGCGGCCGCGGTGGCGGCGGCGGGCCTCGGCGTGGATCGTGCCCTCGGTGATCGGGCGCAGGAAGCTCGTCTGGTTCGACAGCCCCTGGGCGATCCGGCCCTCGGGGATGACCGCCAGCGCGGTGGCCAGCGAGGTGATCGACTCGGCGATCGACGCGAAGACGCCGCCGTGGACGAGGCCCATGGCCTGCTTGATCTCGTCGCGGACCGGGACGCGCGCCCGGACGCGCTCGTCGTCGGCCTCGACGACCTCCAGGCCGTAGAGCGCGTCGAAGGTCTGGTCGAGGGGGATGACGGGCTCGAAGCTCACGAGGAGCGGCACGATAGCGATCGGCGGGCAGTACCCTGCGGTGGCGGATGAGCCGGATCGACGCGCTGCCCGCCGACCAGGGTGCCGTGCTGCAGCTGCTGCTGCGTCAAGGCAAGGACTACCGACAGCTCGGCGAGCTGCTCGATCTGGACGAGTCGGAGGTCCGCCGCCGCGCCCACGGCGCGCTCGCCGCGCTCGGCCCGGACGCGGCGCCCGGCCTGGACGACAGCCGGCGCGCGGAGGTCGGCGACTGGCTCCTCGGCCAGCAGGACGAGGCGCAGAGCGGCGCGACGCGCGCCTTCCTGGAGGGCTCCGCCGGCGGCCGCGCCTGGGCGCGGGTCGTCGCCGACGAGCTGCGCGACCTCGCCGGCGACCGCCTGCCCGAGATCCCGGGCGAGGGCCGCGACGACGGCGCGGCGGCGCCCGCCACCGCCGCGACGGTCGCCACGGCGCCGGCCGCGAGCGGGGCGACGACCCCGGTCGCGAGCGAAGCGACGACTCCGGCCGACTCCGAGGCGCCCGACACCGCCACCGACGCGTTCGGCGCCCGCGAGGCCCCGCGCTCCTCGCGCCTGGGCGGCGCGCTCCTGCTCGGCGGCCTCGCGATCGTCGCGGTCGCGGTCGTCCTGTTCTTCGTCCTGCGCGACGGCGGCGGCGACGACAAGTCCCCCGCCCCGGCCGCGAGCACGACGGCCACGCAGCCGCAGGCGAAGGTCGAGGCGCAGGTCAACCTCGTCCCGCCCGACAGCCGCAAGAACCTCAAGGCCCTCGGCGTCGTCCTCGTCCAGCGCGCGCAGAACCAGGACCAGATCGTCGCCGCCGTCCAGGGGCTGCCGAAGCCGAAGTCCGGCGGCTACGGGATCTGGCTCTACAGCGGGCCGGGCAAGGCGCAGTGGCTCGGGTTCTTCGCCAGCCAGGACAACCAGGGCCGGCTGCTCGCCCGCGGCCAGCTCAAGACGCCGATCGCCGGCTACCGCGAGATCCTCGTCACGCGCGAGGCGAAGGGCAATCCGGCGCGGCCGGGCCCGATCTACCTGCGCGGCCCGATCAAGACGGCGTCGAACACCTCCGGCGGCGGCTGAGCGGCCGCTACGCCCGACCCCGGTCAGGTCACCCGCCGTGCAGGCGGGCGAGCGCCGCGAGCGCGTCGTCCGCGACGCGCCGGTTCGCCCGCCCGACCATGAACCCGCCGAGCGCGCCCACCCCGCGCAGGTGCTGGCGCAGGGTCAGCGTCACGCGCGTGCCGCCCGCGCCGTCCGGCGCCAGGCGGACCTCGGTCTCGGCGCTGCGCAGCAGACGCTCGAACGGCGTGCCGTCGACGTCCTGGCGCCAGCGGCGGACCTCCGGCGCGCGCGACTCGAGCACGGTGAAGTCGGCGCGCACCGAGCGGCCCTTGTCCGTCCCGAGCACCGTCGTGAAGCGCTCCGGCGAGACGCCCTCGACGCGCTGCACCCGCGGCCACCAGCGCGGCAGGTGGTGCGCGTCGGTGACGGTGCGCCAGACCGCCTCGGGCGACGCGGGCATCGCACGGGTGCGGCGGGTCCGGGGCACGCCGCGCTACTCGGCGTCGTAGGTGACGAGCGCCTGCACGTCGTAGCCCGCGAGCCGCTCGCGGCCGGGCAGGAACGCCAGCTCGATCAGGAAGTGGCAGCCGACGACCACGCCGCCCAGCTCCTCGATCAGCCGGCACAGCGTGCGGGCGGTGCCGCCCGTCGCGAGCAGGTCGTCGTGCACGAGCACCCGCGCGCCGCTCGCCACGGCGTCCGTGTGGATCTCGAGGGCGTCGACGCCGTACTCGAGGACGTACTCGGCGCGGACCGTCGCCGCCGGCAGCTTGCCCGGCTTGCGGGCCAGGACGAAGCCCGCCCCGAGCTCGCGCGCCAGCGCCGGGCCGAGCAGGAACCCGCGCGCCTCGGCGCCGATGACGACGTCCACCGCCTCCGGCGCGAGGGCGGCCAGGCCGGTCACGGCGGCGTCGAGGCCCGCCGGGTCGGCGAGCACCGTCGTGATGTCCTTGAACCCGATCCCCGGCTGGGGGAAGTCCGGGATCTCCCGGACGAGCGCTCGCAGGTCGACGGCCACGGCGCGCGTCAGCCGACGATCTTGCGCAGGTCCCGGATGAGCAGCAGGTGCTTGAGGTGGGTCGTGACGGCCGCGAGGTTCTCGAGCGCCTCGATCGCCTCCTCGCGGCGCTTGGCGTTGCGCGAGCGCAGCGCCGGGGCGAGGATCTGCTGCAGCAGCGCCGCCTCGCGGTCGGCCGAGGTCCGGAACGCGCGCAGGTTGCGCCCGCCGACGCCGTAGCGGGCGAGCTCGGTGACCGCGCGGACGATCTCGCGCTCCGTCTCGTCGTAGTACTTCGTCCCGCGCGGTTCTCGCCCTTGATGACGCCGTAGTCCTCGAGCTCGGCGACGAGGCGCGGGTCGGCCCGGGTCTCCTCGACGACGTCGTCGAGCGAGTACAGCGCGCCCGACGCCGGGGCCGTGACGCTCGGGCGGCGCTTGCGCCGGCCGGCCGCGTCCCCGCCGCCGCTGGGCGCGGCGACGTCGGACTCCGTGCGGCCCGAGGCGAGCTCCTGGCGGATCACCCGCAGCGGCAGGAACTCGTCGCGCTGCAGGCGCAGGATCGTGCGCAGGCGCGCGACGTCCCCGGCGCTGTAGAGGCGGTAGCCGCCGGGCGTGCGCTTCGGCGAGAGGAGCTTCTGGTCCTCGAGGTAGCGGATCTTCGAGATCGAGATGTCCGGGAACTCGACCTCGAGCGCCTTGCAGAGGGCGCCGATCGTCATCGCCTTCGCCGGCGGCGCCTCCTCCTCCAGCGGCGGGGGCGGGACGGTCTCCAACTGCGCCTGTTCGTCCTGCAGCGTCATGTCGCTCTCACCGGGAGATGTACGTGAGCTTGAACTTGCCGACCTGCAGCTCGTCGCCGTCCTCGAGCCGGTGGGACTCGATCCGATGGCGGTTGACGTAGGTGCCGTTGAGCGAGCCGAGGTCGTCGAGGTAGTAGTCGCCGCTGCGCCGGACCAGCAGGGCGTGGTCGCGCGAGACGGTGACGTCGTCGAGGAAGATGTCCGAGTCCGGGCGGCGCCCGATCGTCATGCGGTCGGCGTTCAGCGGGAAGCTCTCCCCCACCCGTCCGCCGCCGGCCCGGATGACGAGCGCGGCGCCCTCGTCCGCGACGACGTCCCCGACGTCGACCGGGACGAGCTCACCGGTCTCGTCGATGCGGTACGTCGCCGTCGCGGGCTCCGCGGGCGGAGCCTTCTCGCGGGCGGCGCTCAGGTTCGCGCCGCAGCGCGAGCAGAAGTTCGCGCCCTCGGCGTTGTCGAACCCGCACTCCGGGCAGTGGAGCGCCATCGGCAGGGGCTACTCGTTCTCCTGGCCGTCGCCGGCCGCCCGGCCGGCGAGGATGTCGGTGAGCTTCTGGACGTCGTCGCCGGTGATGACCTCCTCGCCGCCCTCGTGCTTCTTGCGCAGGCGGTTGACGAGCTCGGCGCGCAGGATGTCGATCTTCCCGTGGAGGATCCGCCGCTTGTACGAGATGTCGACCTCCTCCTCCGTGAGCTGCTGGATGAGGTCCTTGAGCTCCTGGTCGGAGAGGGAGCCGAGGTCGGGGAAGGTGTCCATCGGGCGAGCATACCAGCGGATCGGTCACACTCAAGCTGAGGTTGAGGGTGGTGGCCGAATTGCCTGTGAAATCCGGCGATCTCAGCGCGTTCGACGGCGTCGCCGGGGTCAGGCCTCGTGGCCGTCGAGCTGCCGGCGGGCGCTGCGCGCGTATTCGATCGTCGCGACGATCGACATGAAGAGGCCGAGGTAGATCAGCGCCGCGCCGAGCGTCGTCCATCCGACGAGCCCCGCGAACAGGGCGGCCATGACCGGCGTCACGGCGAGCCGGCCCCACCAGTTGATCCGCAGCTCGACGCCGCGGTTCATCGCGTAGCGCCCCGCGGTGAGCATGAAGAGCTCGCGCCCGAGGAGGACGGCCAGGGCCCAGCGCGGCAGGAGCTCGTGGTACCAGCACACGGCGCCGCCGCTGATGACGAGCAGGCGGTCGACGACGGGGTCGAGCAGCGCGCCGAAGCGGCTGTACTGGCCGGTCAGGCGCGCCGCGATCCCGTCGGCGTAGTCGGCCCAGGCGATCGCGGCGAACAGCACGGCCGCGAGCGGGTCGGTCCCGGTCTCGCTCGAGAGCCCGATGAGGAGGAACACCGGCACGAGGACCAGGCGGATGAGGCCGATGCCGTTCGGCAGCGTCCAGACGTGCCACGGGGCGCCGGGCAGCGTCGCGGGCGGCGGCGGCCCGGAGCGGTCGAGCCCCGACAGGCGGCGGAACGTGAGCCGGGCTTTCTCGACCTGCTCGGCGGCGGCCTCGCGGGCGCGGTCTACGGGAGGCTGCGCCACAGTTCGGCCACCGTTTCCGCAGCCCCCTCGAGCGGGATGCCGCCCTCGTGGTCGGCGCGGCCGCGGCGGACCTGCGCCTCGACGGCCCCCGACTCGAGCGAGCGCTTGCCGAGCGTGAGCCGCAGCGGCACGCCGAGCAGCTCGGCGTCCGCGAACTTCTCGCCCGGCCCGGCGTCGCGGTCGTCGTACAGGACGTCGATGCCCGCGCCGCGCAGCTCCTCGTAGAGCTTCTCCGCGGCCTCGCGCTCGGGCGTGCCCGCGCGGCCGAGGCCGACGAGCTCGACCTGCCACGGCGCGATCGCGCGCGGCCAGGAGATGCCCTTCTCGTCGTGGTACTGCTCGACCGCGGCCGCCGCGATCCGGGCCGGCCCGATGCCGTAGGAGCCCATCCAGATGTGCTGCTCGCTGCCGGACTCGTCGAGGTACGTGGCGCCGAGCGGCTCGGAGTATCGGGTGCCGAGCTTGAAGATGTTTCCCACTTCGATCGCGGGCTCGATCCGGATCACCTTGCCGTCGATCGTGTCACCTGCCTCGACGCTGCGCACGTCGACCGTCTCGAACGAGAAGTCCCGGCCGGGCTCGACCCCGGCGATGTGCGCGTCGGGGGCGTTGGCGCCGACGACGTAGGGGCCGGGGGCGACCGCCTTGTCGAGCAGGATGGGCAGATCGATGCCGACCGGCCCGATGAACCCGGGCGGGCCGATGCGCTCGGCGACCTCTTCGGGCTGGGCCGGGCGGAACGGCCCGCCCAGCGCGTTCTGGAGCTTGATCTCGTTGACGCGGTGGTCCCCGCGGACGACGACCATGAGCATCCCGCGGTCGTCGGTGACGACGGGGAACGCCTTGAGCAGCGCGCCCGCGGGCAGCGAGAGGTGGCTCGCGACCGCGTCGATCGTCGTCATGCCCGGCGTCTGCACCGTCGCGGGCGCGGCCCCGGCCGGCGGCAGCGGCACGCGCTGGGCCTCGGCGCTCGCGACCTCGACGTTCGCCGCGTAGCCGGGCGCCAGCGCGATGTCGTTCTCGCCCGCCGCGCACGGCGCCATGTACTCGTGCGCGCCGAAGCCGCCCATCACGCCGACGTCCGACTCGACCCGGTACCACTCGAGGCCGACGCGGTCGAAGACGCGGTCGTAGGCGACGACGAACTTGGCGTAGGACTCGTCGAGGCCGGCCCGGTCGCGGTCGAAGGAGTACGCGTCCTTCATGATGAACTCGCGCGTGCGCAGGATCCCCGCGCGCGGGCGCGCCTCGTCGCGCTCCTTCGTCTGGAAGTGGTAGAGCAGCAGCGGCAGGTCGCGGTAGGAGCGCACGACCTGGGCGACGTGGGTCGTGAAGGCCTCCTCGTGCGACAGGGCGAGGATCATCGGCGCCCCGCGACGGTCCTCGAGCTTGAAGACCTCGTCGATCGTGTCGCGGCCGCTGCGCCGCCACAGGTCGCGCGGGGTCAGCACCGGGGCCAGCATCTCCTGCGAGCCGATCGCGTCCATCTCCTCGCGGACGATCTGGACGACGTTCTCGTGCACGCGCCAGCCGGCCGGCAGCCACGTCCAGAGGCCCGATCCGAGCTGGCGGACGAGGCCCGCGCGCACCATCAGCTTGTGCGAGATCGCCTCGGCGTCGGCGGGGGGCTGACGCTCTGTCGGGAGGAGGAGCTGCGATAGGCGCATTGGGCGCGAAGGGTAGCCGGACGGGGTCGGGCGCTGCGCCTTTGTAGGGTTGCTGGGTTCATCCCGTCCAGACGACGTGCCAGAGGAGCCCCGATGGCCTACGAGGTCCCACCCCTTCCGTACGACTACAACGCGCTCGAGCCGCACATCGACGAGCAGACGATGCAGTTGCATCACGACAAGCATCACCAGGCCTACGTGGACAAGGCCAACGATGCGCTCGCCGGGACCGACTTCGACGGCAAGCCCATCGAGGAGGTCATCGCGAATCTCGGCTCGGTCCCCGAGGACAAGCGCGGCCCGGTCCGCAACAACGGCGGCGGCCACCTGAACCACAGCCTGTTCTGGGAGTCGATGAGCCCGAACGGCGGCGGTGCGCCCGACGGTGATCTCGGCAGCGCGATCGACGCGGCGTTCGGGTCCTTCGACGCCTTCAAGGAGCAGTTCGAGGCGGCCGGTGTCGGGCGCTTCGGCTCGGGCTGGGCGTGGCTCGTCCTCGACGGCGGCGACCTGAAGATCACGAGCACCGCGAACCAGGACAGCCCGCTCACCGATGGCCAGACGCCGCTGCTCGGCAACGACGTCTGGGAGCACGCGTACTACCTCAAGTACCAGAACCGCCGCCCGGAGTACCTGAAGGCGTGGTGGAACGTGGTCGACTGGGGCAAGGTCGCGGAGCGTTACTCGGCCGCTTCGTAGTCCTCGCACCGTGCCGGGCGGCGCCGTGAGCGCGCCGCCCCGCGCGGCCTTCGCGCTCGTCGGGGCGGCGCTGTTCGTGCTCGTCGCGGGCGCGAACCTCGCGACGCCGCTCTACGGCGTCTACCGCGAGGAGTTCGGCTTCTCGAGCGTCGTCCTGACGCTCGTCTTCGCCACCTATCAGCTCGTGCTCTGTCCGTCGCTGATCGTCTTCGGCCAGCTCTCGGACCGCATCGGGCGCCGGCCGGTCGTCGCGGGCGGCCTGGCCGTGGCGATGGTCGGGCTCGCGCTCTTCGCGCTGGCCGACGACACGGCGTGGCTGTTCGTCGCCCGCGCCGTCCAGGGGCTCGCGGTCGGCGCCGCGAGCGGCGCGGCGACCGCCGCCCTCGTCGAGCTCGCACCCGCGGGCGATGCCGGACGGGCCGCACTGGTCTCGACCCTCGCCCAGGCCGGCGGCAGCGCGGCCGGCCCGCTCGTCGGCGGCGCGCTGGCCCAATGGGCGCCCGCACCGGAGACGACGAGCTTCGTCGTCGGCTTCGTCGTCACCGGCGTCCTGCTGGCGGGCGTGCTCGCGCTCCCGCGGATGCCCGGCGGCACCGGCGCCGCCTGGCGGATCCAGCGCCCCGACGTCCCGCCCGAGATCCGCGCCGACTTCGCGCGCTTCGCGCTGACCGCCGCGGCGGCGTGGGCGGTCGCCGGGCTCTACCTGTCGGTCGTGCCGTCCTACACCGGGTCGCTGCTGGACACCTCCAACCTGGCGCTCGAGGGCGCGATCACGGCGGTCATGCTGCTGGCGTCGTGCGCGGCCCAGGTCGTGGTCCGCGGGAGCGGCCGGCCCGAGCGCGACCAGTCCGTGGGCCTCGGCCTCGTGGTCGTCGGCCTCGTCGCGCTGGTCGCGGCGTTCCCGGCGCACTCGCTGGCGCTGATCCTCGCCGCGGCGCTGCTGGGCGGCGTCGGCCACGGCATGGCGTTCCTCGGCGCCCAGCAGGACCTCAACGCCATCGCCCCACCCGAGCGCCGGGGCGAGGTCACCGCCGCCTTCTTCGTGTGCATCTACCTCGGGGTGGCGGTCTCCGTCATCGGCGTCGGCGTGGTGGCGACGCTGTCTTCACTCGAGACGGCGGTCGCGGTGTTCGCGATCGTGACCGGCGCCGCGGCCGTTGCGGCGATCGCGTGGCACGGGGCGGTCGTCCGCGGGCGGGGCGTCGGGTCGCGCTGAGGGGAGCCGTGGCGTCGCGAGCGCCAGCCCGTGCGAGGGCCGTGGCGCTTGCGCAGCGCTCGCGGTGCGCGCGGCGCTAGTGAACGACGCGGCGAGGGAGAGTGGCCGGGCGGGCTGGGGAGCTGGAGCCGGCGCCTCACGGTCGATGTGGCCGCCGTCCGGACGCGATCGGAATGCGGGTTTGCCGCGCATTTCGCGGCGAATCCTCACCTCGATCCACCGCGACGGGTACAGAGAGCGCCACCCGCGCCGGCACCCCCTCCCCCTCGCCGCGCCGTCGAAACACGCCACGACCCGGCGCCCCGCCCGCGCGGAACGCAACAGGCCGAGCCCAGCCCCTACGCCCGGCTGAACCGCCGCCCCGCCACCGGCGAGATCGCCTCGTCGATCGGCGTCGCCACGGGTGCGTCCTCGTCGGCGGCCGCGGCCTCGAGCGCCGCGAGGCGCTCGGGCGTCATCGCCGTCGCGTCCTCCTCGGCGGCGAGCCACTCGCGCGCGTCGGCGGCCTGCGACTCGTCGCGCGACGACCTTCTTGCCGGCGGCGTAGTAGCGGTCGATCTCCGCGAAGAGCTCGTCGACGAGCTGCTCCGTCGGCACCTTCTTCAGCGGCTCGCCCTTGGAGTAGATCATCCCCATGTCCTTGGCGCCGGTGATGCCGAAGTCGGCGTGGCGGGCCTCGCCGATGCCGTTCACCGCGCAGCCGAGGACCGACACCTCGATCGGGTCCTCGTAGGCCTCGAGCCGGCGCTCGACCTCGGCGACGACCGAGTCCATGTCGAACTGCAGGCGCCCGCAGGTCGGGCAGGCGATGAGCACCGGGCCGCGCTCGCGGAGCTTCAGGGCCTTGAGGATCTCCCAGGCGACCTTGACCTCCTCCTCGGCGTGGAAGGTCGACAGCGAGATCCGGATCGTGTCGCCGATGCCGTCGGCGAGCAGCGTGCCGAGGCCGACGGCCGACTTCAGCGAGCCCGACCACTTCGTCCCGGCTTCCGTCACGCCGAGGTGCAGGGGATACGGGATCCGCTCGGCCAGCAGGCGGTTCGACGCGATGGTGTTGGGCACCGACGTCGACTTCATCGAGACCTTGAAGTCCGTGAACTCGAGGCGCTCCATGAGCTCGACGTACTCGACCGCGGCCGTGACGAGCGCCTCGACCGGGTTGGAGAACTCGAGCTCGCGCAGGTGCTTGGGCAGCGAGCCGGAGTTGACGCCGATGCGCAGCGGCGTCCCGACCTCGCGCGCCTTGGCGACGACCTCCGCCGTCTTGTCCGGCCCGCCGATGTTGCCCGGGTTGATCCGCACGCAGTGCGCGCCGGCGTCGAGCGCCTTGATCGCGAGCGTGTGGTTGAAGTGGATGTCGGCGATCACCGGGATCGGCGACTCGGCGACGATCGTCCGCAGCGCGGCGACGTCCTGCTCGCGCGGGACCGCGACGCGCACGATGTCCGCCCCGGCCTCGGCCACGCGCCGGATCTGGCCCATCGTGGCCTCGAGGTTCGCCGTCTCGGTCTTCGTCATCGTCTGCACGGCGACGGGTGCGCCGCCCCCCACGGGGACGCCGCCGACGTGGATCTGCCGGGCGGATGCCATGCGTCCCAGTGTATTGCCGCCCCCGGGGCCCCTACGCTGCCCGGGTGCCGTCTTCACCGGACGTCTACGCGACCGCCCGCGGGCGGATCCGCGCGCGCGTCCTCGGACCGCTCGCCGCGAACGCCCGCCGCAACCGCCACGAGCGCTTCTTCGCGGCGACCGGCGTCCGTCCCGGCATGCGGATCGTCGACGTCGGCTGCGGCGCGCTCGGCCTGCGCGCCATGGAGCCGGACCTCGACATCACCGGCGTCGACCTCGCCCCGCGCCCCGAGTACCCCGGGCCGTTCGTGCAGGCCGACGCGACCGAACGCCTCCCGTTCGCCGACGGCGCGTTCGACCTCGCCTACTCCTCGAGCGTGATCGAGCACGTCCCGCCCGACCGCCGCGCCGCGTTCGCCGCCGAGGTCCGGCGCGTCGCGCGGGGCTGGTTCGTGCAGACGCCGGCGCGCTCGTTCCCGATCGAGCCGCACGCGCTGCTGCCGTTCGCGCACTGGCTGCCGGTCGGGCCGCGCCGGTTCTACTGGCGCCTGGGCGCGGCCGGCGCCTGGGAGGAGATCCACCTGCTCGGCCGGCGCGAGATCGAGGTCCTGTTCGGCCCCGCCGCGCCCGAGCGGATCGGCCCGCTCACGAAGAGCTGGGTGTGCGTGCGCCCTGTCGGCGCAGCGCCACCAGGTTGATCACCCAGAACACCACGCCGAGCAGGAGCAGCAGCCCGGCGCGCAGGAAGACGTCGCCCTCCTTGGTGAACATCACGGCGATCGAGATCACGGCCCCGATCACCGGCAGGACCGTCGGCGCGCGGTAGTGGTCGTGGTCGACCGCGTCGCGGCGCAGCACGAGCACGCTGACGTTCACGAGCGCGAAGACCGTCAGGAGCAGGAGCACGGTCATGTCGGCGAGCGTGCTGAGGTCGCCCGTCGAGACGAGGACCATCGCGAGGAGCGTCGTGAACGCGATCGCGACCCACGGCGTGCGGCGCTCGGGCAGCACCTTCGAGAACGCGGCGGGGACGATCCCCTGCGACCGACATCCCGTACAGCAGCCGCGAGGCCATGATCATGTTGATGAGCGCGCTGTTGGCGACCGCGAACAGCGCGATCGCGGCGAACAGCTTCGTGTTCACCGCCAGCGGGCCGAGCGTCACGACCTCGAGCAGCGGCCCGTCCGAGGCGGCGAGCTTGTCGGTCGGCACGGCCATGCTCGCGACGACGCTCACGGCGAGGTAGACGAGGCCGGCGATCAGCAGGCCGCCGAACAGCGCCCGCGGGTAGTTGCGCTGCGGGTCGCGCGCCTCCTCGGCCACGTTGACCGAGTCCTCGAAGCCGATCATCGCGTAGAACGCGAGGCCCGCCCCGGCCATCACGGCGGGCAGCAGCGCCTCGCCCTCCTTGATCTCGAGCGCGCGGCCCGGGTCGCCGACGCCGTCGAGGAGCGCGGCGCCGCCGATGACGACGACCAGCAGCAGGCCGCTCAGCTCGATCAGCGTGAAGCCGACGTTGACCTTCACGCTCTCGCCGATCCCGCGGGAGTTGACCGCCGCCACGACGATGAGGAACGCGAAGGCGACGAGCACCGTCGGCACCGAGACGAACTCGGCGAGGTAGTCGCCGCCGAACGCGCGGGCGAGCGTGCTGGCCGATCCCAGGCCGGAGCACATCACCGCGAACGCGACCATGAACGTCACGAACGGCACCCCGAACGCCTTGTTGACGTACAGCGCCGCCCCGGCCGCCCGCGGGTACTTCGTCACGAGCTCGGCGTACGCCACCGCGGTGAAGAACGCGAGCACGATCGCGAGCAGGAACGACGCCCAGATCGCGCCGCCGACCCGGTCGCCGATCGTCCCCACGAGCGCGTAGATCCCGGCGCCGAGCACGTCCCCGATGACGAACAGCAGCAGCATGTTGCGCGAGATCGCGCGCTTGAGGCCGTCGGAGGACGCGGATCCGGGCGCGGCGCCGACCGGCGCGGTGGCAGCTTCCATGTCAGCGCGCTTACCCCGCGCGGGGGCTCAGCGCACGTTGAAGCCGTTGCCCGTCAATCGCCCGATGTCGTTCGTCAGGCCGATGATGAAGAGCACGGCGACCAGCATGAAGCCCACGACGCTCGCCCGCTCCATCACCGCGAACGGGATCGGGCGGCCCCGGATCTTCTCGGCCACGGCCCAGAAGATGTGCCCGCCGTCGAGCGGCAGGAACGGGAAGAGGTTGACGACCGCGAGCGACAGCGAGATCAGCGCGAGGATGTAGAGCGCGCGGGTCGTGTCGAAGTCGATCGTCTGGCGCGTCACCTCGAAGGACCCGACGACGCCCGAGACCTCCTTGCGCGCCTGCGGGTTGTAGAAGATCTTCACGATCCCGCTGACGGTCGCCTCGGTGACCTGCCACATGTTCGAGACCGCGATGCCGGCGGCGTGGCCGGGGGCGATGTCGACGTTCTGGCCGTAGCCGATGCCGAGGAGCATCGTCTTGGCGGCGGCGTTGTACTTCGGCGCGATGTGCAGCGTGTGCCGCTTGCCGTCGCGCAGGACGACGACGCGTCGCCGGCGTCCGCGCGCTGCAGCCCTGCGTCGGCGTGCCGGCGCACGTGTGCTTGGCGACGAGCGCGCGCAGGCGCGTCTGGCGCTCACGGATCTGCGCGGCGGTGAGGCCGGGCGCGTCGCCCGGCGCCCCGTCGATCGACAGGATCCGGTCGCCGGCGCGCAGCTGCCCGGCGGCCGGGCTGCCCGCGTCGACGAAGTTGACCTCGAGCGCGTTGCGCACCTGCCCGAGCGACAGCAGCAGCACCCAGATGATCGCGAAGGCGATCAGGAAGTTCATGAACGGCCCGGCGGCGATCACGACGACGCGCTTCCAGACCGGCTGCGCGAAGTAGGCCCGATGCGCGATCTCCGGCGGGATGCGCTCGTTCGGGTTCATCCCGGTGATCTTCACGTAGCCGCCGAGCGGCACGGCCCCGACCGCGTACTCCGTCTCCCCCCGCCGGTACTTGAGCAGCAGCGGCGGGAAGAACAGCGAGAAGCGCTCGACCCGCATCCCGACGGCCTTCGCCGCGGCGAAGTGGCCGAACTCGTGCAGGATGATCAGGGCGGCGAAGCCGGCGAAGGCGAGGAAGTAGCTCACGCGCGGCTCCGGTCGGCGTTGACGAGCTCCGCGGCGAGCGCGCGGGCCTCGCGGTCGGCCTCGTAGAGCGACTCGAAGGCGCGCAGCGGCTGCGGCGGCGTGCGCTCGAGCGTCTCCTCGATCACCTCGGGGATGCCGAGGAAGTCGAGGCGCCCCTGCAGGAAGGCGTGGACGGCGATCTCGTTGGCGGCGTTGAGCACGCACGGCGCGGTCCCGCCGGCCGCCGCGGCGTCGCGGGCCAGGCGCAGGCACGGGAACGCGTCCGTGTCGACGGGCTCGAAGGTGAGCGCGCCGACCGCGGCGAGGTCGAGCGCCTTGACGGGCACGTCGACGCGCTCGGGGTGGTGCAGCGCGTAGCTGATCGGCACGCGCATGTCCGGGTGGCCGAGGTGCGCGAGCGCCGCCCCGTCGCACAGCAGCACGTAGGAGTGGACGATCGACTGCGGGTGCACGACGACGTCGATGCGCTCGTACGGCGTCCCGAACAGGTGGTGGGCCTCGATGAGCTCGAGGCCCTTGTTCATGAGCGTCGCCGAGTCGATCGTGATCTTGCCGCCCATCGCCCACGTCGGGTGCTGGAGGGCCTCCTCGACCGTGACCCCGGCGAGCTCGGCGCGCGTCCGGCCGCGGAACGGCCCGCCGCTGGCGGTGAGCACGAGCCGGTCGACCGTGCCCGCGCCCGCACCGTCGATGAGCTGGTGCAGGGCGGAGTGCTCGGAGTCGACGGGGATGATCCGCGCCCCGGTCGCCTCGGCGAGCTGGGTGACGAGCTCGCCGCCGACGACGAGCGACTCCTTGTTGGCCAGCGCGAGGTCGATGCCCTCGCCGAGCGTCGCGACGGTCGGCCCGAGCCCGGCGGACCCGACGAGCGCGTTGAGGACGAGGTCGGCGTCCGACTCGAGCACGAGCCGGACGAGCCCCTCCGCGCCGACGAGCACCTCGCCGTCGGTCCACGCCTCGGCGGCGCGGGCGCCCGCGTCGGCGTCGGCGAGCGCGACCCGGGCGACGCGGTGCTCGGCGGCCTGCTCGACGAGCGTCTCCCACGAGCGCTCCGCGCTCAGGCCGACGAGCTCGAGGTCGGGCGAGCGCGCGACGATGTCGAGCGCCTGGGTGCCGATCGAGCCGGTGGATCCGAGGATGAGCAGGCGACGGGCCACGGGTCCCAGTGTGGCAGCCGCGATGTCAACGGTGCGCAAGAGTCCGCGGCCGCTGCGACGCGCCGCCGGCGAAACCCGGCACCGCGCCGCTCCGCTCGGTCCGCCCGCCCGCGTAGGGTCGGCTTCCGATGGCGACGCGCCGTATCGCGTTCACGACCGCCTCCGACGGCCTGCGCCTCGCGTTCGGGGTGCACGGCAGCGGGGGGCCTGCGGTCGTCAAGGCCGCGAACTGGATGACGCACCTCGAGCACGACTGGCAGAGCCCGGTCTGGCGCCACTGGCTCGAGGGGTTCGGCGCGCACCACACGCTGGTCCACTACGACGAGCGCGGCTGCGGGCTGTCCGACCGCCACGTCGAGGACGACGCCTTCACGCTCGACCGGTGGGTGGCCGACCTCGAGGCGGTCGTCGACGCGGCCGGCCTCGAGCGGTTCGCGCTCCTCGGGATCTCCCAGGGCGCGGCGCTCACGATCGCCTACGCCGTGCGCCACCCCGAGCGGGTCAGCCACATCGTCATCTACGGCGGCTACGCCCGCGGGCGCTTCCGCCGCGACCTCGTCCAGCGCGAGGAGGCGGAGGTCCTCGTCGAGGCGATCCGCGTCGGTTGGGGGCGCTCGAACTCCGCGTTCCGGCGCCTGTTCACGACGCTGTTCGTCCCCGACGGCACGCCGGAGCAGATGATCTGGTTCGACGAGATCCAGCGCACCTCGGCCTCGCCCGAGACGGCCGCGCGGATCTGGCAGGCGCGCGGCGCGCTCGACGTCACCGACCTCGCGGTGCAGGTGCGGACCCCGACGCTCGTCGCCCACGCCCGCGACGACGCGGTCGTGTCGTTCGACGAGGGCCGGCTCATCGCGGGTCTCGTCCCCGGCGCGCGCTTCCTGCCGCTCGAGGGCCGCAGCCACATCCTGCTCGCCGACGAGCCCGCGTGGCCGGCGTTCATGAGCGAGGTCGAGGCGTTCCTGGCGACCGAACCCGAACCCCGCGTCGTGCCGGCCCGGGCCCCGGCGCCGCCGCCGGCGTGGGACCTCAGCGCGCGCGAGGAGGAGATCCTCGCCCTCGTCGCCGACGGCCTGAGCAACGAGGAGATCGCCGCCCGCCTGGTCCTCAGCGTGCGCACGGTCGAGCGCCACCTGTCGAACATCTACGCGAAGCTCCGCCTGACCGGCAAGGCGGCCCGCGCGGCCGCCGCGGCCCGCTACGCGCACGGCGCGCGCCGGTCGGCCTGACTGCGTGCAACCCGACAGCCGCCGGGGCGGCGCGGGGCGCGCGAATGGGTGGTGGCGCCGATGGCGGGCGGTCGCCGAGGCCGCAAACTCGGCGTCGTCCTCTCTCGCCCAAGGAGCCCGCATGACCACCACCCAGCCGACCATCGACGCCCGCCTCGCCCCCGTCCTCGCCGAGATCAGCGCGCACGGCATCGCCGTCCGCCGCACGCTCGACCCGAGCCCGGCCGGCACCCACGCGGCGATGATCCGCGCCGAGCTCGCCGCCCGCTTCCCCGCCGGGCTCGGCTCGTACGTGCTGTGGGCGACGTCCGGCGACGCCTACGCGCTGCACTGCAGCGACGCCTCGGTCGCCGACGCCGCCACCTTCGCCTGCCGCGCCGCCGGCATCTCCGCCACGCGCGCCGGGACCGTCGTGACGGCCCGCCCGCAGATCGCCGACGACACCGCCGACAGCTCGCCGTGGCGCTGGCTGGAGGGCCGCCGCGCCGCGTAGCGGCGAAACAGAGAGGGCGGCCGATGCTGGGACACTGGCCGCCCTCTCCCCACCCCGCTCACGCCACCGGGAGCCCGGGCCCTGCCCGCCCGGGTGCGCGGCGTGAACGTGCCCTGCTGGTCGCGGCCTCCGCGCCCCGCCGGGGGGGGTCGGGGTGCGGAGGGCGACTTGTGATCGGGTCAAGCGCTGGAACGCGCCCCCGCGCCGGAACTTGCGCAAATTTCTTTCGCGGTGCGAATCTGTTGCGGGATGCGGGCACGGCGTCCCGCTCAGACGCCGCCCGGCGCGCCGGCGGACGCTCGCGCCGGTGGGACGGATTCCGGTCGCCACGCGACTGTTTCTCGCCCCACACCCCGGCGCAAGCCGGCGTCGCCGATCCGACCCTCCCCTCGCCGCAGCGGTTCACCAGCCCCGGCCCCACCGAGAGCGGTCGCGCATGGCGCCCCGCGCGACCGCCGCACGCGACCCGCGACGCCTGCGGACGGCTCGGCGAGAGGGAGTCGGGGCGCTCTCCGGCGGTACAGCCCGGCGCGCCGGCAGACGCTCGCGCGGGTGGGACGGATTCCGGTCGCCCCGCGACTGTTTCTCGCCCCGCGCGCAGCACCAGAGCGCCACGCAGCCCTACACCATCGACTGCCACACGTAGAACCCGGCCACCGCCGCGAACAGCACGGCGTCGAGCCGGTCCAGCGCGCCGCCGTGGGCGCCGAACAGGCGGCCGGTGTCCTTCGTGCCCGCGTCCCGCTTGAGGTAGGACTCGAAGAGGTCGCCCAGCGGCGCCGCGACGGCCACGGCCGCGCCGATCTCGAGCGCCTCGACGCCCGTCAGCCAGTCGGCGTACAGCCCCGAGAACCAGACGCCCGCGATCGCCATGACGATGCCGACCGCCAGACCCTCGACGGTCTTGTTCGGCGAGATCGACGGCGCCAGCCGGCGCTCGCCGAACGCGCGGCCGCCCATGTAGGCGGCGGTGTCGCCGACGAAGGTGCCGATGAGGACGATGATCACGATCTTGTCGCCGTGCGGCAGGTCGCGCAGCATCACCGCGTGGGCGAGCGCGAGGCCGATCCACGCCAGGCCGAGGATCGTCACCGACACCCCCGGCGCGCCGCTGTGGCGGGCCTGGGCCAGGCACAGCAGGAACACCAGCGGCACGGTCATCACGAACGCGAGGAGGACCGTCTCCCGCCCGCCCGCCTCGGCGGCGACGAGGATCCCGGCCAGGCCGATGACGCCCGCCAGCCGCGACGGGTTCGTGAAGGCGAACATCTCGAACAGCTCGTGCAGGCAGATCGCGCCGAGCACGAACAGCCCGGCGGCGAACACCCAGTGGCCGAATCCCACGATCAGCCCGGCGAACGCGAGCGCGGGGATCGCGACGAGGATGCGCGGCCCGAGGTCGCTCGCGTCGCTGCGCGGGGGCCGCGCGCGCGAGCGCCGGCGGATCTGCTCGTCGTCGTCCCGCCCGCCGCCGCGCGCCGCCATCAGCGGCCCCCGAACCGGCGCCGGCGCCCGGCGAACTCGTCGAGGGCGGCCGCGAACGCCTCGCGCGTGAAGTCGGGCCACAGCTCGTCGCGGAAGACGAGCTCGGCGTACGCCGACTGCCAGATCAGGTAGTTCGACATCCGCTGCTCGCCGCTGGTGCGGATGACGAGGTCCGGGTCGTGCATCTCGGGCGCGTAGAGCAGCGCGCGGAACGCGTCCTCCCCGCCGCCGCCGTAGCGCGCCGCGGCGTCGAGGATCTCCGCCCGCCCGCCGTAGTTGAACGCGACGTAGAGCGTGATCGTCGTGTTGTCCGCCGTCTCGGCCTCGGCCCAGTCCATCTGCTCGAGCAGCGCCGGGGCGACCCGCTCGCGGCGGCCGATGAACCGCATCCGCACGCCCTCGGCGTTCAGCTCCGGCGTCTCGGACAGGATCCGCTGCGAGAACATCCGCATGAGCGCGGTGACCTCCTCGGCCGGCCGCGACCAGTTCTCGGTCGAGAACGAGTAGACCGTCAGCTCGCGGATGCCGAACTCGGCGGCGTCGCGCAGACGCGCCTTGACGACGTCGGCGCCCGCCTGGTGGCCCTCCTCGACGGGCAGGCCGCGGGCCTGTGCCCAGCGGCCGTTGCCGTCGGTGATGATGGCGACGTACCGCGGGCGGCCGTCGTCCTCACCGGCGTCGGTCACACCTCGAGGATCTCCGCTTCCTTGCCCTTGAGCAGCCCGTCGAGCTCGGCGATCTGCCCGTCGGTGAGCTTCTGCAGCTCGACCTCGGCGCGGTGCTCGTCGTCGGCCCCGGCCTCGCCGGCGTCCTTCAGCTCGCGCAGGTCGTGCATGACGTCGCGGCGGATGTTGCGGATCGCGACCCGGCCCTCCTCCGCGATGTGGCGGACGACCTTGACGAGCTCGCGGCGGCGCTCCTCGTTGAGCTCGGGCACGCCGAGACGGATGAGCTTGCCGTCGTTGTTCGGCGTGAGGCCGATGTCGGACTCCATGATCGCCTTCTCGATCGCCTTGATCGAGCTCGCGTCGTAGGGCTGCACGGTGAGCAGGCGCGCCTCCGGGGCATTGATCGTCGCGAGCTGCTTGAGCGGCGTCGGCGCGCCGTAGTAGTCGACGACGATGCGGTCGAGCAGCGCCGGGCTGGCGCGACCGGTCCGCACCGAGCCGAACTCGTTGTTGGTCGACTGGACGGACTTCCCCATGCGCTCCTTGGCGTCCGCCAGGAGCTCGTTTGTCATCTCGCTCATGTCAGGTCTTGACCAGGGTGCCTACGCGCTCGCCGCAGACTATCCGGTCGATGTTGCGCTCGTCGTCCATGTTGAAGACGTAGAGCGGGATCCCGTTCTCCATGCACAAGGTCAGGGCCGTGAGGTCCATGACGCGCAGGCGCCGCTCCAACGCCTCCATGTGCGTGATCTCCTTGATGAGCTGTGCGTCGGGGTCCTCGCGCGGGTCGGCGGTCAGCACGCCCTCGACCCCGTTCTTGGCCATCAGGATCGCCTCGGCGTGGATCTCGCTCGCGCGCAGCGCCGCGGCCGTGTCGGTCGTGAAGAACGGGTTGCCGGTGCCCGCGGCGAAGATCACGACGCGGCCCTTCTCGAGGTGGCGCATCGCGCGGCGGCGGATGTAGGGCTCGGCGACCTCGCGGATGTCGAGCGCCGACTGCACCCGCGTGTGGACCTCGAGCTTCTCGAGCGCGTCCTGGAGCTGCAGCGCGTTCAGCACGATCGCGAGCATCCCCATGTAGTCCGCGGTGGCGCGGTCCATGCCCTCCGCCGCGCCCGCGATCCCGCGGTAGATGTTCCCGGCCCCGAGCACGATCGCGATCTCGACGCCGCGATCGTGGACGACCTTGATCTCCCGGGCGACCTCGGACAGCCGGACCGGATCGGTGCCGTAGTCCAGCGAGCCCATCAGCGACTCGCCGGACAGCTTGAGCAGGATGCGCCGGAATATGGGGGCCGGCGCGTCGCTCACTCGCCGACGGCGAACCGCGTGAACCGGCGGATGACGACGTTCTCGCCGGTCTTGGCCGAGAGGTCGGCGCGCATCTGCTCGATCGTGCGCGACTCGTGCTTGTCCTCGTTGACGTGGGTCTGGTTGAGGAGGACGACCTCCTCGAGCCACTTCTTGACCCGGCCCTCGACGATCTTCGGGCGGATGTTGTCGGGCTTGTCGGCCGCCTGCTGCTCGAAGACGCGGACCTCGGCCGCGCGCGCGTCCTCGGTCACCTCGGCCTCGGAGACGAACAGCGCCGTCGGGGACGCCGCGATGTGCAGGGCGACCTCCTTGGCGAACTCGATGAAGTCCTCGTTCTTGGCCACGAAGTCGGTGTTGCAGTCGACCTCGACGAGCACGCCGACCTTGCCGTTGGCGTGGATGTAGGACTGGACCGTGCCCTCGGTGGCCGTGCGGTCGGCGAGCTTGCCGATCTTGTTGCCCATCCGCACGCGGAGGATCTCGACGGCCTTGTCCATGTCGCCGTCGGCCTCCTGGAGGGCCGTCTTGCAGTCCATCATGCCCGCGCCGGTCTTCTGGCGCAGCTCCTTGACGCTGGCGGCGGAGATCGTGGGGGAAGTCATGCGTTCTGTTCCTGGTTGTCGGGGGTCATCTGGGCCGCGCGCTCGCCCTCGCGGGTCTTCGGGCCGCCGGCGGCCGCCTCGGCCGCCGCGGCGTCGGCGGGATCGGGCTCCACCGGAAGGTCGGGCGTCGGGATCGCCGCCGGCTGGTCGTCGACGGACGGCTGGGCCTCGGCCTCCGCGGTCTCCGTCTGGGACTCCGCGGCGACCTCGGTCGCCGGCGGGCTGGCCGGCATCGGCGTCGGGTCGACCGCCGGCGGCGCGGGCGCGCCGAGACCCTGGTCGGGGCCGCGGTCGGCCTCGGGCGACGGGTCGTTCGCGCTCTGGCGCACCGCCGCGTCGGCGGTCGGCTGCGGGCGACCGAGCTCCTCGCGGGCCTGGGCGACCTCGGCCTCGGCGGCGGCGCGGTCGCCGCCGCCCTCCGCGGTCGTCTGGGCGGCCTCGGCGTCGCGACGGGCCTGCTCGGCGGCCTGCCGGCGCGCCTGCTCCTCGGCCTCGAGGCGGGCGCGCTCCTCGGCCTGGAGGCGGGCCTGCTCGGCGGCCTCCTGGCGGGCGCGGTCCTCCTCGGCGCGGAAGGCGTAGGTGCCCTCGGCGACGTGGTCGCCGATCGCCCGCGCGACGACGTAGCAGGAGCGGATCGCGTCGTCGTTGCCCGGGACGACGAAGTCGATGCCGTCCGGGTCGCAGTTCGTGTCGACGAGGCCGATGATCGGGATGCGCAGGCGCTGGGCCTCGCGCACGGCGATCGCCTCGGTCTTGAGGTCGATGATGAAGCAGGCGTCCGGCGTGCGCTGCATGTTCTTGACGCCGCCGAGGTTGAGCCGCAGCTTCGCGAGGTCGGCCTGGGCGGCCATGCGCTCGCGCGTCGGCAGCAGCTCGAGCTGGCCCTCGGTCTCGTAGCGCTCCAGGTCGTGCAGGCGCCGGATGCGCTGGTTGATCGTCTGGAAGTTCGTGAGCAGGCCGCCGAGCCAGCGGTTGTTCACGTACGGCATGCCGGCGCTCTCGGCGACCTCCTTGACGGCGTCGCGCGCCTGCTTCTTCGTGCCGACGAAGAGGATCGTGCCGCCGCGGCGCGCGAGCTCGGTGGCGAAGTCCTGCGCCTGCCCGAGCAGCCGCTGCGTCTGCAGCAGGTCGATGATGTAGATGCCCGCGCGCTCGCCGTGGATGAAGCGGCGCATCTTCGGGTTCCAGCGGCGCGTCTGGTGACCGAAGTGGACTCCGGCCTCCAGCAGCTCCTTGATGCCGACCTCGGTCGCCATGTGGGTGCTCCCTTGTACGTGTGGGGTGTGACGAGACTGCGGCCGCGCGGAACGTGGCGGACCCGGGTCGTGCGCTCGTCTGAGCGCCCGCACCGGGCAGGGCCGTCACGCGGCCCGCGCGGGTCGGGTTTGGTGGTTGCGATCCAGTGTACGCAAGTGTTGCGTTGCTCCTGCGTTAGGTGCATCGCGGGCCGATCTCCCTCCCCTACCTCCGGTGGTCGGTTCGCCTGGTTGGCACGGCGGGGCGGCCACGGACCGGCCGCCCCGCCGTTCCCCGCGGTCTCGCCTAGCCTGGGGGCGATGGCCGACCTCCACGCGCTCGTCGCGGGCTTCACCGACGTCGCCGCCGTCTACGAGCGCGGCCGGCCGGAGTACCCGCCGGCGGTGGTCGCGCGCGTGATCGAGGAGTTGGGCGCCACCCGGACCGGGCCGCCCGCCCGCGTGCTCGACCTCGGCGCGGGCACGGGCAAGCTCACCCGCCCGCTCCTCGCGGCCGGCCTCGACGTCTTCGCCGTCGAGCCGCTCGAGCGGATGCGGGCGGCGTTGGCCGCCGCGGTCGGCCCCGAGCGCGCGCTCGACGGCCGCGCCGAGGCGATCCCGCTGCCCGACGCCTCCCTGGACGGCGCGGTCTGCGCCGAGGCCTTCCACTGGTTCGACGGCCCGCGCGCGGCCGACGAGCTGCACCGCGTCCTGCGTCCCGGCGCCGCGCTCGTGCTCGTCTGGCTCATCAGCCAGGGCGACGAGGGCCCGTGGTCGCAGGAGCTGTGGCAGATGCTGCGGCCGCTGTGGGAGCGCGCGAGCCACCCGTCGATCATCGAGGGCCGCCGCGCCGAGGCGATCGAGGCCCATCCCGGCTTCGCCCCCCTGCGCGCGGTCGAGCTGTGGTTCGACGACGAACTCGACCGCGAGGGTCTGCTGGCCTGGTTCGCCTCGTTCAGCGTGATCGGCGCGCTGGGCGAGGAGGAGCGGGCCGAGACGCTCGCGCGCGTGGCCGAGACCGTCGACCGCCACGGCGGGTTCGACCGCCCGATCCGGCGCCGCTGGCGCGCCGACCTGCGCGTGACCCGGCGCGTGTGACCGGGCGCCCGGGCCGGCGGTCAGGCCCGGACGAGCCCCTCCGCCCGCGCCCACTCGAGCGTCCGGCGCAGGGTGTCCTCGACCGGCGTGTAGCGCAGGCCGAGCTCGTCGCTCGCCCGCGAGCCGTCGTAGGCGTGGCCGTGGATGATCGTGCGCGCCATCGCCCGGCAGAACGGCGGGTGGCGGCGCGCGAGGCGGAAGACGCCCTCGACGACCGCCGCGGCGGCCAACGCGACGGCGCCCGGCACGATCCGCGGGCGGACGGCGTGACCCGACACGCGCGAGAGCAGCTCCATCGCCTCGGCCGTCGTCAGGACCGCGCCGCAGAGCACGTAGCGCCGGCCGGCGACGCCGTGCTCGGCCGCCAGCAGGTGGCCCTCGACGGTGTCGGCGATGTCGGTGACGCTGATGCGCGTGTCGATGAACACCGGCAGGCGGCGATCGAGGAGCGCGAGCAGGATCCGGCCGGTGCCGCCCGTGCGGCCCGGCCCCTGGACGGAGGAGGGATTGACGAGCACGACGTCGAGGCCCGTCCGCGCGGTCTCCTCGAGCACGGCCCGCTCGCCCTCGGTCTTCGAGCGCTCGTAGTCGGAGAGGAACGAGCCGCGGTGGGGCGAGTCCTCGCGTCCGACGGTGCCCGCGGCCTCGCCGAGCGTCGCCGCCGAGGACGTGTGCACGAGCCGGCGCACCCCGGCCGCGGCCGCGGCGCGGACCATCGCCCGCGCGCCGTCGCGGTTGACGCGGTACAGCGGCGTCGGGTCGGTCGGGCACAGCGTGTTGACCCCGGCGACGTTGTAGGCGACGTCCGTGTCGCGCATCCCGGCCGCGAGCGCGCGCTCGTCGAGCAGGTCCCCGCGGACGACCTCGGCGCCGAGCCGGCCGAGCTCGGCGGCCGCGCCCTCGGACCGGGCGAGCGCGACGACGCGGTGCCCGCGGGCGACCAGCCGCTGCACGAGCGCGCGACCGATCAGCCCGGTGCCGCCGGTGACGAAGACCCGCTCGCCCACGGCCGCGTCAGTCGCGGCCCGTGAGCGACGACCCGAAGCGCTGCAGGTAGTCGACGGCCGACATCACGGTGACGAAGGCGGCGATCAGCATGACCCACTCGTCGGCGTACTGGCCGCCGATCGGGTCGCCGGGACGCAGGATCGCGAGCAGGATCGCGACGAACTGGACGGTCGTCTTGAGCTTGCCCCAGATCGACGGGGCCATGACCGCGCCGTCGACCGCGATCACGCCGCGCAGGCCGAGGATGATGAACTCGCGTCCGATGATGATCGCCGCGATCCACGGCGAGACGCGCTCGACGCCGACGAGCGCGATCAGCACGCCGGCGGCCAGGAGCTTGTCGGCCGTCGTGTCGAGGAACGAGCCGAGCGTCGTCGTGATGTTCCAGCGCCGCGCGAGCCGCCCGTCCCAGTAGTCCGTCGCCGCCGCGAAGGCGAACAGGAGGGCGGCCGGGACCTCCGCGTCGCTGCCAGCGAGAACGAGGGCCATGACGACCGGGGCGAGGAAGATGCGCGCACACGTGCCGGCGGCGACGAAGCGCACCGCCATCGGCCCGCGCGCGCTCGTCGAGCGCGTGCTCACGAGGGCGGGATCGTAGCGCGTGCGGAGGACTGCACGAGGTCCGCGGCCAGCGCGGCGACGGCCTGCGCGTCGTCGGCCTCGATCGCCTCGCGGGCGACGGCGGCCGCCTCGCCCGCGTCGATCTCGCGCAACGCCGCCTTCACGTCCGGGATCCGCGGCGCGGCCATCGACAGCTCGGTGACCCCGAGGCCGACGAGCAGCACGGCGGCGAGCGGGTCGCCCGCGAGCTCGCCGCAGACGCCGACCCAGCGACCGTGGACCTGCGCGCCCCGGACGATGGCGTCGACCAGCGCCAGCACCGCCGGGACCGGGCCGGTGGCCAGCGCCGCGACGTGCTCGTTGCCGCGCTCGGCCGCGAGCGTGTACTGGGCGAGGTCGTTCGTCCCGATCGAGAAGAAGTCCGCCTCGCGGGCGAAGCGCTCGGCGGCGACGGCGACGGCCGGGACCTCGACCATGATGCCGACCTCGAGCGGCGGGTCGATCCCGAGCGCGGCGCGCTCCTCGTCGAGGATCGCCTTCGCCGCGCGCAGCTCGCCGAGCGCGGCGACCATCGGGAACATGACCTTGACGTTGTCGTGCTCGGCCGCGACGCGCAGGATCGCGCGCAGCTGCGCGCGCATGATGTCCGGGCGCGCGAGCGCGAGGCGGATCCCGCGGCGGCCCAGGAACGGGTTGACCTCGGGGTCCTGGGCGAGGAACGGCAGCGGCTTGTCGGCCCCGACGTCGAGCGTGCGGATCACGAGCGGGCGGCCCGCGAGGCCGGTCGCCACCTCGGCCAGCGCGGCGTACTGCTCCTCCTCGGTCGGCGCGTCCTCGCGGCCGAGGAAGAGGAACTCGGTGCGCAGCAGGCCGACGCCCTCGGCGCCCTCGGCGACGACCCCCGCGGTCTCGGCGACCGCGCCGAGGTTCGCGGCGACCTCGATCCGCCGGCCGTCGCGGGTCCGCGCGGGCTCGGCGGCGCGCTCGCGGCGCTCGGCGGCGACGCGCCGCTCCTCCGTGCGGCGGCCCTCGGCGGCGGCCAGCGCGTCGGCGCCGGGGTCGACGGTCACCGTGCCCGCGTCGCCGTCGAGGACGAGCGGGGTGCCGTCCGCGGTGTCGAGGAGCACGTCGCCGATCCCGACGACGGCCGGGATGCCGAACGCGCGGGCGAGGATCGCGGCGTGCGAGGTCGCGCTGCCGCGGGCGGTCGCGATCCCGCGCACGAGGTCGCGGTCGAGCGCGGCGGTCTGGCCCGGGGTCAGGTCCTCGGCGACGAGGACGCCCGCCTCGGCGAGCGTCGGGCCGCCTCCGCCCGTGCCGGCGAGGTGGCCGAGCACGCGGCGCCCGACGTCGTGGACGTCGGCCGCGCGCTCGCGCAGGTAGTCGTCGTCGGCCCCTTCGTAGGCGGCCGCGGCGCCCTGCACCGCGGCGGCCCAGGCCTGGGAGGCGTTGCGGCCGTCGGCCTCGATCGCGCGCCGGGCGGGGTCGAGCAGCGCGTCGTCGTCGAGCAGCAGGAGGTGGGCGTCGAAGATCGCGGCCTCGGCCTCCCCGGCCCCGGACGCCACCGCGCCGCGGGCGGTCCGGACGTCGGCGCGGGCCGCCTCGCGGGCCTGCTCGAGCGCGCGCCACTCGTCGGCCGGGTCGCCCGCGGGCGCGCCGGACACCTCGGGCTCGGGCGCGCGCAGGCGCTGCGCCGGGCCGATCGCGATCCCGGGGGCGACCGGCAGGCCGCGCAGCGGGCCGCCCGGCTCGGCCGGCGCGGCGGCGGCCGCGGGGGCCGGGGCCGCGCCGTTGCCCGCGGCGGCGTCCGGCTCCGGGCCGTCGTCGTCGCCGAAGTTGTCGTCGGCCAGCGCCTGGATCGCGTCCAGGGCGCGCCGCGCCTCGGGGCCGCTCGCGCGCACGAGGATCTCGTGGCCCTGCTTGACCCCGAGTGTCGCCAGGGCCGTCAACGAGCGTGCGCTCACCGGCCCCCGCCCGCTCGTCTCGTTCGTGACCTCGACCGTCGCGTCGGCCCCGGCCGCGGCCCCGACGAACCGCGCCGCGGGCCGCGCGTGCAGCCCGAGGCGGTTGCCGACCACGATCCGCAGCTCCTCGGCGTCCGCGGCGAGGCCCGCCTCGGCCCCCGCGGCGCCCGCGTCGTCCTCGACCTCCGCGCCGTCGCCGAGCTGCTCGGCCTTCGCCCGCAGCGCGCCGCGCGCCTCGGCCGCGACCTCGTCCAGCCCCGAGCCGACCCGCGCCGCCGCCGCGGCCGCCACCGCCCCCTCGACCAGCGGTGCCGAGGCGAGCACGACGCGCACGTCGTCGCCCGCCATCTCGACCGCCATCTCCGCGCTCATGAGCGCGCTGCCGAGGTCCATCAGCACGAGCACGCCGTCGCCCGAGGACGCGCGTTCGAGCGCCTCCATGACGACCATCGCGTCGGTCCCCATCGCGCCGGGCGGATCGGCCATGCCGCCCGCGGCCTCGATCACGACGTCCTCGCCGCCCATCTCCCGCGCGAGCTCGACGACGCCCTCGGCGAGCTTCGCGCTGTGCGAGACGATGACGAGCCCGACGCTCACGCCACGCTCAGGACAGCCCGTAGGCGCGGTGCAGGATCTCCACCGGATGCACCGACTTCACGCCCGTGGCCTTCTCGATGTGCCAGCGGCAGGTCTCGCTGTCGCACACCGCGAGATCCGGCGCGGCCGCCCCGATCTGCCCGAAGAGCGTCGCCCCGACCTCCATCGAGATCGGGTACTTCTCCTTCTTGAGCCCGTAGGTGCCGGCGACGCCGCAGCAGGCCGCGTCGTTCTCGACCACCTTCAGCCCGGGGACGAGGTCCATCAGGTCCAGCGCGGGCTTGCCGATCCCGTGGCCCTGCTGCTGGCACGGCGCGTGGTAGGTGACCGTCAGGTCGACGGGCTTGAAGTCCGTGTCGAGCTCGCCCTGGGCGTGGAGTCCGAGCAGGAACTCGACGATGTCGTAGGTCCGCTCGCTCACGTACTCGAGGTCGGGCTCGCCGGCGAGGCCGAGGATGTCCTTCGCCTCGCGCTTGAGCATGAGCGTGCAGCTCGTCGAGGTCCCCACGATCACGGCGTCGCCGGTCGCCGCCGGGGCGAGGTTCTTCGCCAGGCGCCGCGTGTAGCCGCGGGCGGCGTCGAACAGGCCGTTGGACTGCAGCGGCAGCCCGCAGCAGTCCTGCTTGGGCACGTCGACCGCGAAGCCGTTGTGGGCGAGGACCGCGACCGCCATCTCGGCGACGTGCGGCTCGTAGTAGTTCGCCCCGCAGCCGTGGAAGTAGACGACCCGCTTCTTGGACGCCGGCGGCCGGTGGCGCTTGGCCCACCCCTGGAACGTCCGGCCCGCGAACATCGGCATCGCCGCGCGCCGGTGGATGCCGAGCGTCTTCTCGATCAGCAGCCGGAACAGCGGATTGCGCAGCGTCCAGTTCGCGATCGGCGCGGCGGGCGTGCCGAGCCGGCCGACGACGGTCGGGCGCGCGATCATCTGCTCGCGCAGCGCGAAGCCCTCGCGCTCGCGCAGGCGCGCCTTGGCCTGCGTGTTGATCTCGGCGATGTGGACGCCCTGCGGGCAGACCTGGGTGCAGATGCCGCAGCTCGAGCAGTAGTCGACCGAGGCGTCGGGGACCGGCTCGTCGGTGCGGAAGCGCTCGGCCTGCGGGCCGACGTACTTCGGCCCCGGGAACAGCGGCGTGACGTTCGAGAACGGGCACGCCGTCTCGCAGATCGTGCACTTCACGCAGTGGTCCAGCGACCCGCGCATCGCCTCGAAGAGGACGTCGGTCATCAGCTCTCCTCCATGATCAGCTCGGCTGCGCGGTGCCCGCTGGCGAGGCTGACGCCGTCGCCCGACTTCTCCTTCCACGGGCGCGCGCCCGCGAGGGTCGCGCCCGCGACGAGCACGTTCTCGACGACCCGGGCGCCCGAGGCGTCGACCGGGCGCAGGCCCTCGTCGACGGCGACGCCGGCGCGCGCGAACGGATGCTCGCCGAAGTAGTCCGGGCCGAAGCGCGCCTCGTCCGCGCCGGGGACGCCGTGCAGCGGCAGCCCGAGCGCGGTCTCGCGCGCGTGCCAGTGCGAGTCGAGCTCGATCCCGCCGCTCGCCACGCCGCCGGTCGCGAGCACGATCCACCGTGCGCGGTAGGTCAGCTCGCGCCCCGCGGCGGTCGCGTTGACCGTGTCGATGCGGCCGTTCGTGCGTTCGTTCGAGACGGCGACCGAGTTCAGGACGATCCGCCCGCCGTGCGCCCGCAGCCGGTCGCGCAACGTCCGGAAGACGCGCATCCCGGGCACCGACGGCGGCAGCGTCGGGATCTCGAAGACCGGCCGCCCGAGGCGCTCCTGGAGGTCCTGCCAGACCTTGTGCGGGTCCTCGGCCCCGAGCGCGGCGGGGAAGCCGATCCGCTCCGCGTCGCCCACCTGGGCCGCGACCTCGTCGACGATCAGCCGCCGCCGCTCGGGGTCGTCGAAGGCCTTCGCCAGCCCCATGCTGTTGGCCTCGGGACGGCCGTCGACCCGGCGGTCGATGACCATCGAGCGCGCGGCCACGCCCCCGCGCGACACGTTGTCGGCGAGGTAGGCGGCGTGGAAGTCGCGCAGCACGTAGAAGCCGACGATCAGCATCGAGCCGGTCCGGCGCAGGTCGCCCGCGGCCATCGTCTCGGGGACGAGCGCCGACGGCTTCGGCGCGCCGACCGTCGTGGGCAGCACGACGTTCTCCTCGAGCGAGCCCTGGTAGCGGTAGTCGGGCAGCGGGCCGGACTCGAACTGGCGCTTGAACCAGTCCACGCTCCGCGCGACGGCGTCGGCGCCGCCGAGCCGCGCGTAGGGATGGTCGCCGTCGAGGCCGCCGAGGGCCTCGCCCGGGCGCTCGACGGCGCGGTCCTCGGCGCCCGCGTAGCCGAGCACGTCGATCGTGCCGGGACCGAGGTGCGTCGCGCCGACGCCCTTGGCGATGAGCATGACCTTCGCGCCGCTCTCGGCCAGCCGCGCGGCCGCGCTCAGCCCCGCCAGCCCCGCGCCGATGACGAGGACGTCGTACGACGGCGCGGCCCAGCCGGTCGAGGTCACGCCGGCAGGTGCTCCACGTCGAGCAGGCCCTGGAAGATCCAGTCGTCCAGGCGCGCCTGGCGCAGCTGGTCGCCGTAGAGGATCGGCCAGACGCCCTTCCAGCGCTCCTGCAGGAAGGAGCGCAGCGAGTCGTTGGCCTGCAGCGCGTCGAGCTGCTCGACGCCGTGGAGGATCCCGGTCGCGCGGTAGATGCAGAACCCGCCCTGGCACGGCCCCATCCCGAGGCGCAGGCTGCGGCGGATGTCGTCGAGGTTCGTCGTGTCGCGCTCGCGCATCGTCTCCTCGAGGCGGCGGCGCGGGATGAGCTCGCACTCGCAGACGAGCTGATCGTCGAGGAGGCGGTCCTCCTTCGTCTTCAGCCGCGAGCCGATCGAGTAGGGCTCGAGGTCCTCGGAGCCCGGCAGGACCACTTGGTCGGTCGTGCACGGCCGGTCCTCGCCGAGCTGCCGGCACATCGCGTCGACGATGTCGCGCGCCATGAGGCGCATCGTCGTCAGCTTGCCGCCGGTGATCGTCAGGAAGCCGTCGACGCCGTCGCGCTCGCGGTGGTCGAGCATCGCGTGCGCGCGCGTGACGTCCCGTGAGGAGCCCGAGGCCTTGGCGTCCTGGAACAGCGGGCGCACGCCGGCCCAGACGCGCAGGGCCCGCGCGTGGCGGAAGCCGGGCACGAGCCGCTCGCCGTCGTCGAGCATCTGCTCGACCTCGTCCTGGGTGACCTCGGGCTCGTCGGGGTCCTTGACGCGGATGTCGGTCGTGCCGATGACCGAGACCGTCCGGATCGGGACGAGGATGTCGCCGTCGGCGGGCATCGTGCAGCGGTTGATCACCGTGTTCACGAGCCGGTGGTTCATCGCGATCATGATCCCCTTGCCGGGGATGATCTCGATGTCCTCGATGCCGGCCATGTGGCAGATCTGCCCGGCCCACGCGCCGGACGCGTTGAGGACCATCCGGCACTCGACGGTGACGTCCTCGCCGGAGTGCTCGTCGTGCAGGCGCGCGCCGACGACGCGGTCGCCCTCGCGCAGCACGTCGACGACGCGGTGGTAGGGCAGGATCTTCGCCCCGCGACTCGTCGCCGCGTGCGCCAGCGCCCACACCGTCTTCCACGCGTCGATGCTCGCGTCCGGGACGGTGAACGCCCGCTTGATGCCGGGGTTCAGCCGCGGCTCGCGGCGCAGCGCCTCGGCAACGTCGATCTCCTCGGTCGGGACGCCGGTCTTCGCGCAGCCCGCGACGAACTGGTCGCCGTAGGCCGGGTCGTCTTCGGGCGTCGTGACGAACATGCCGCCCGTGTCCTCGATGGCGTTGGCGACGATCCGTCGCAGGACGACGTTCTCCTCGATGCACTCGACGGCGGCGTTCGGGTCCTTGACCGCGTAGCGCCCGCCCGAGTGCAGCAGCCCGTGGAAGCGGCCGGAGGTCCCCTCGGCGAGGTCGCGACGTTCGGCGAGGATCGTGTCGAACCCGCGCAGCGCGCAGTCCCAGGCGACGGCGGCGCCGGTGGCGCCTCCGCCGATGACCAGCACGTCGGTCTGCATGGCGGTCATGGCGCCGAGGAGTATGACGGGGCGGAGGCGCGATCCCCCGCCCCATCACGAAGCGGGCGCCTAGCCCTCGTCGGCGTCGAACCAGTCGAACGACTTCGTCACCGCGCGCTTCCAGTACTTGAAGTACTCGTCGCGCTTGGACGCGTCCATCGTCGGCTCCCACCGCTTGTCCTCGACCCAGTTCTCGCGCAGCTCGTCCTCGGTGCTCCACAGGCCCGTGGCGAAGCCCGCGGCGTACGCGGCGCCGAGCGACGTCGTCTCCGGGACCTTCGGCCGGATGACCGGCACGCCGAGCAGGTCGGCCTGGAACTGCATGAGCAGGTCGTTGCCGACCATGCCGCCGTCGACCTTCAGCGACTCGAGCGCGACGCCCGAGTCCTGGTTCATGGCCTCGACGACCTCGCGGCTCTGGTACGCCGTCGCCTCGAGGGTCGCGCGGGCGATGTGGCCCGCCGTGACGAAGCGCGTGAGGCCGGCGACGACGCCGCGGGCGTTGGACTTCCAGTACGGCGCGAACAGGCCGGAGAACGCCGGCACGAAGTAGCAGCCGCCGTTGTCGTCGACCGACCGCGCGAGGTCCTCGACCTCCGGCGCCGCCTTGATCAGCTTCAGGTTGTCGCGCAGCCACTGCACGAGCGCGCCGGTGATGGCGATGGCGCCCTCCAGGCAGTAGACCGCGTCCTGGTCGCCGATCTTGTAGCCGACCGTCGTCAGCAGGCCGTTCTTCGACACGACCGCCTCGGTGCCCGTGTTGAGCAGCAGGAAGTTGCCCGTGCCGTACGTGTTCTTGGCCTCACCTGGGTCGAAGCACGCCTGGCCGAACGTCGCCGCCTGCTGGTCGCCCAGGTCGCCGGCGATCTTGACGCCGTTGAACTTGCCGCCCGACCGGACCTCGCCGTAGACCTCGCTCGAGGACTTGATCTCCGGGAGCATCGACGTCGGCACGCCGATCGTCCCCGCGATGCCGTCGTCCCACGCGAGCGTCTTCAGGTCCATCAGCATCGTGCGGCTGGCGTTCGTCGGGTCGGTGATGTGCAGGCCGCCGTCGGTGCCGCCGGTGAGGTTCCAGAGGCACCAGGTGTCCATGTTGCCGAAGATCAGATCCCCGGCCTCGGCCTTCTCCTGCGCGCCGTCGACGTTGTCGAGGATCCAGCGGACCTTCGGGCCCGAGAAGTAGGTCGCCAGCGGCAGGCCGACCTGCTCCTGGAAGCGGTTCTGGCCACCGTCACGCGACAGCTCGTCGACGAGCTTGTCCGTGCGCGTGTCCTGCCACACGATCGCGTTCATCACCGGCTCGCCGGTGTTCTTGTCCCACACGACCGTCGTCTCGCGCTGGTTGGTGATGCCCAGGCCCGAGATGTCGTCGGCGCTCGCGCCGGCGGAGTCCAGCGCCTCGTCCATGACCTCCTGCGTGCGCGCCCAGATCTCCTTCGGGTCGTGCTCGACCCAGCCCGGCTGGGGGTAGATCTGCTCGTGCTCCTTCTGGGCCACGGAGACGACCTCGCCCCCGTGGTTGAAGATCATGCACCGGGTGCTCGTGGTGCCCTGATCGAGTGCTGCGGCGTACTTGGCCACGCTTCTGTTCCTCTCTCTCGATACTCGTAACGTTCAGCCGGCCGCGCCGCCGCTCCCGACGGCCTCCGCGACGGTCTTGAGCAGCAGATGCGACGAGGTCGCACCTGGGTCCTGGTGGCCCGCGCTGCGCTCGCCCAGGTAGCTCGCGCGACCTTTGCGGGCGACCATGGGGATGGTCGCTTCCATGCCCTCGCGGGCGGCCTCCGCCGCCCGCCCGAGCGCGCCGGCGACGTCCGTGTCGTCGCCGGCCTCCCGGAGGGCCTCGACCGCCGGGCCGAGCGCGTCGAGCATCGTCTTGTCGCCCGGCTCGGCCTTGCCGCGCTTGATCACGCCCTGGACGCCCGCGTCGAGCGCCGCCGTGAATCCGGGCAGGTCGAGGTCGGACTTGCCGGCCGTGGCCTGGCCCATCTGCAGGAACAGCGTCCCGTAGAGGGGCCCGGCCGCGCCGCCGACGCTCGAGACGAGCGCCATCCCGACGGTCTTGAGCGACGCACCGATGTCGTCGCCGTCCGAGGTCTCGAGCTTCTCGAGGACCTTCTTCATCCCACGGTCCATGTTCGTCCCGTGGTCGCCGTCGCCGATGGCGCCGTCCAGTTTCGTCAGGTACGCGCGGTTCTCCGCCACATCGGCGGCGAACCGCTTCATCCACTCCTCGATCGCCTCGTGGGTGATCGTCACCGGGCGCCCCACCGCAGCGCGATCGTGTCGACCGGGGCATCCCAGAGGCGGGTCAGCTCGTCGTCGAGCTTCAGCAGGGTGATCGAGCAGCCGGCCATCTCGAGCGAGGTGATGTAGTTGCCGATCAGGTTGCGCGTGATCGTGATCCCGCGCCCCTGCAGGTACTTGTTCAGCTCGTTGTAGACGATGTACAGCTCGATCAGCGGCGTGCCGCCCATGCCGTTGACGAACGCGAGCACGTTGTCGCCCTCGTTGAACGGCAGGTCCTCGACGACCGCGCTGGCGAGCCGCTCGGTGACCTTCGCCGCCGGCTCGACCTTCATCCGCTGCCGGCCCGGCTCGCCGTGGATGCCGATGCCGATCTCCATCTCGTCGTCGCCGAGCGTGAAGTTCGGCTCGCCCGCGGCCGGCGTGATGCATGGCGTCAGCGCCATGCCCATGCTCCGGCCCTGGTCGTTGACGCGCCGGCAGATGTCGGCGACCTCCTGCAGCGACTTGCGCTCCTCGGCCGCCGCCCCGCAGATCTTCTCCGCGAGGACGGTCACGCCGACGCCGCGGCGCCCCGCGGTGTAGAGGCTGTCCTGCACCGCGACGTCGTCGTTCGTCACGACCGAGACGACCTCGATGTCCTCGCCGGCCGCGATCTCCGCGGCCATCTCGAAGTTCATCACGTCGCCGGTGTAGTTCTTGACGATGTGCAGCACGCCGGCGCCGCCGTTGACGGCCTTCGTCGCGGCGTCCATCTGGTCCGGCGTGGGCGAGGTGAACACCTCGCCCGGGCAGGCGGCGTCGAGCATGCCCGCGCCGACGAAGCCGCCGTGCATGGGCTCGTGGCCCGAACCGCCGCCGGAGATGATCCCGACCTTGCCCTGCACGGGCGCGTCTGCCCGCACGATGACCGGCGGGTCGTAGGTGACGCGGACCCGGTCGCCGTGCGCGGCTTCCATCCCCTCGAGGGCGTCCTTGAGGACGTCCTCGGGGGCGTTGATGAGCTTCTTCATACGACTAGCTCGGCCAGCAGACGTAGTAGATCAGGCCGCCGAGGGCGCCGCCCAGGAGCGGGCCGACGACCGGGATCCACGAGTAGCCCCAGTCCGACGGGCCCTTGCCCGGGATCGGGAGGATCGCGTGCATGATCCGTGGTCCGAGGTCACGCGCCGGGTTGATGGCGTAGCCGGTCGGCCCGCCGAGCGACAACCCGATGCCGACGACGAGGAAGGCGACGAGCAGCGTGCGCAAGGCCGCTCGCGTTGCTGCCCTTGTTGCCCGCATCGGTGATCGCGAGGATGCCGACGAGCAGGACCATCGTGCCGATGATCTCGGTGATGAGGTTCCACATGCGTGTTGCGGATGGCCGGGCCGGTCGAGAACACGGCGAGCTTCAGGCCCGCGTCCTCGGTCTCCCCGAAGTGCTGGAAATAGGCCAGGAACACCAACCCGGCGCCGATCATTGCTCCCAGGAACTCGCCGATGAAGTACTTGATGACATCTCCACCGTCGATGCCGCCTTGGATCCAGACACCCACCGTGACCGCTGGGTTCAGATGCGCGCCGGTGAACTGCCCGACCGCGTACGCGCCGGCCATGACGCCGAAGCCCCAGCCGAACGTGATCACGATCCACCCCGAGTTCTGCGCCTTGGAGTGGTTCAACAGCACGGCCGCGACGACGCCGTCGCCCAACAGGATCAGGAGCGCGGTCCCGATCGTCTCTCCACCGATGATGCTCAAGCGCTTTCCTCTCTCCTAGCAGACCAAGAACGGGGACCCCGGCGCGACCCTTGAGCGACCCTAATCTGGTCGGAGCGCGCAAGTCAACGGGGCGAGTCCTGGGTTCGTGCGGGAGCGGCCCGACTCCTGCCTCTGTTCGGAGGCACGGACGAGCGCCGGCCGACGAACGTGGTCGACCGGTTCGGCGGAGCCCTGGCGGGGTCGGGCGCGGCTAGCGGGTGCCGACCGGCGTCATCGGCCGTTCCTCGGCGGACGCCGGGGCGGCGGGCGGCGAGGGCGGCAGCGGCGCGCCCGAGGGGACGAGGCCGCCCTGGGCGTCGAACCACGCCTGCACGCGGGCCATCGTCTCGTTGCGGTGCTCACCCGGCAGCGCGCGGATCGGCGGGCCGAACCGGACGCAGATGGGCTGGCGGCCGATGCGGCCGGCGCGCAGCCGGCGCGGCCAGGAGCGCCCGGGCGGCATGGCGTCGCCGGTGCCGGCGACGAAGATCGGCAGGATCGGCACGTCGTGCGCGGCGGCGAGGACGGCGGCGCCGGAGTGCAGCTTGCCCCGCGAGCCGTTCCGCGAGCGCGTCCCCTCGGGGTACAGCAGGAGGTTCCAGCGGTTGCTCATGAGGCGGTGCAGGTGGTCCGCCGAGCCCTTTTCCATCCCTCCGCCGCGGCGCGAGATCGGGACCGTGCTGAAGAGCAGGGAGACGATCGCCGCGACCCAGCGCTTGCGGTAGAAGTAGTCGGCCGCCGCGGCGACCGCCGTGCGCTGGCGCCACTGGCGGGGCAGCGCGCGCAGGATCGCCGGCGTGTCCATGTGGCTGGAGTGGTTGGCCACGAAGACCACGGGCGCCTTGAGCCCGTCGAAGGTCTCGCGGCCCTCGGTCCGGCGGCGCACGTACCAGGCCATGACCGGCGCGAAGAAGCCCGAGAGGATCGTCTCCCGCGCGAACCGCGCCGGGGCGCAACGCGCCCACGGCATGTCCAGGGCGGCGCACTTGATCTCCCGACCACGCTCGCGGGCGCTGCGCGCGGTCTGGAGCACGCGCTCCTGGGCAGCCTCGCGCCTGCGCGGCTGGTCGGTCCTCTTCTCCGCCATGCCCGCTAGTACCCCGGGTTCACATCCGGGTTACCACCGTTATTTGCCCCGGCGCGCCGCCGGATGGTATGACCTCCGCATGGCCGACGAGCGCGAGCATCCCGCACAACCACCGCAGTCCGACGACGAGGGCTTCGCCGAGGGGCAGGAGCAGATCCATCCCGAGTCCCCGGACCAGGAGCGCGTGCGCGACTTCGGCGAGGGCCAGGAACTCACCCCCGACGCGCCCGAGGAGGAGCACATCGGGCGTTTCAGCGAGGGTCAGGAGGAGGAAGGCGAGACGCCGGAGAAGGTCGTCGAGCGCGACTTCGCCGAGGGCCAGGAGGACCTGCCGCCCGGCGAGGCCTAGCCGCGCTCCGTCGCGGGCCCGCCCGAGGGCCGCGGCCAGATCGGCGGGCAACGGCGAGACGACCTCGACCGCCGCGCCCGTGAACGGGTGCGCGAACGCGAGGCGCGCGGCATGGAGGAACTGGCGCTCGAGCCCGAGGCGTCCTGGCGTCCCGTACTCGGGATCGCCCACCACGACGTGCCCGATCGCCTGCAGGTGGGCGCGGATCTGGTGCGTGCGCCCGGTCTCGAGGCGCACGCGCAGGAGCGTCGTGCGCGGCAGTGCCGCCTCGACGGCGAAGTGCGTCACGGCCTCCCGCGGGTCGTCCGTGTCGGTCGACACGCGGGTGCGCACACGCCGGTCGCGGCCGATCGGGGCGTCGATGGTGCCCGTCCGCGCGGGTGGGCGGCCCTCGACGAGCGCGAGGTACTCGCGGGTGACCTCGCGCGCCTGGATCGCCGCCTTCAGCCGGCGGTGGGCCTCGGGCGAGCGCGCCACGACGAGCAGCCCCGACGTGTCGCGGTCCAGGCGATGGACGATGCCGGGGCGGCCGGCCTCGCCGCCCGCCGCGACCCCCGCGAGTGCCTGCACGAGCGTCCCGGTCGAGTGCCCACGCGCCGGGTGCACCACGACGCCCGCGGGCTTGTCGACGACGAGCAGGTCGTCGTCCTCGTAGGCCACCGTGAAGTTCGCCGGCGCCGGGTCGGGTGCCGCGACCGGCGCCGGCGTCTCCGGCGCCTCGACGGTGACCGTCTCCCCCGCGCTCATCCGGTGGCGCTTGCGCACGACCGCGCCGTCGACGCGCACCGCGCCCTCCGCGATGAGGCGCTGGGCCTGGGCGCGCGATCCGACGGGGCCGGCGAGGAAGGCGTCGAGGCGCTCGCCCTCGTCCTCAGCGGTGGCGTGCACCCGCATCCTGGCGCTCGATCACGACGAGGAGGGTGATGACGCCGAACGTGATCGACATGTCGGCGACGTTGAAGGCCGGGAACCCGAGCGGGATCTGGACGAAGTCCGTGACCTCGCCCGCGCGGACGCGGTCGATGACGTTGCCGATCGCCCCGCCCACGAGCATCCCGGTCGGCAGCCAGAACCACGGCTTGCGCACGTGCGTGGCGAAGTAGCCCAGGAGCGCCACGAGGGCGGCGCCGACGACGACCGTGACGATCGCCCCGCCGCCCGACAGCGCACCGAACGCGACGCCGCTGTTGCGCGTGTGGACGAGCCCGACGCCCGGGACGACGTCGACACGGTCGCCCGGCTCGATCGTCGCGCGCACGACCGCCTTGGTGGCCTGGTCGAGCGCGATGACGCCCGCGGCCACGAAGGCCACCCGGCCCCATGCCCCGACCGCCATCCGGTCAGCCCTGGATCAGGCTGGCGATGATGCCGCCGACGATCTGTAGGACGAGGATCCCGACGACCGGGCTGAGGTCGATCGGGCCGAGCGGCGGGATGAACCGGCGGAAGACGCTGAGGTAGGGCTCGCAGACGTCGCGCAGGAAGCCGAGCACCTTGCTGAGGTACTGGTTGTACGGCACGCGCCCGCCGAACGCGAAGAACATCGAGCTGAAGATGTACGCGATGATCAGGATCGTGTAGACGTTCAGCAGCGCGCGGACGTAGCTCGCGATGTCGTCGCGGGCGGCGGCGAGGACGAAGAGCGGCGAGCGTCATGAGGTCCTCAGGATGGCGTCCATCGCGTCGGAGAACGCCGCCCGCAGGCCGCCGCGCTCCAGCGCGTCGAGTCCCCGCGCGGTCGAGCCGCCGGGGGAGGTGACGCTGCGGCGCACCGCGAGCGTGTCGTACTCGCGCAGCCGGATGAGCTCCGCGGCGCCGGCCATCGTCTGGACGACGAGCTCGGCCGCCTGGCCGGCGGGATGCCCTTGCGCACGCCCGCGTCGACCTGGGCCTCGACCACGAGCGCGTAGTAGGCCGGGGCGTTGCTCATCAGGCCCATGGCGACGTCCACGAGCGCGTCGTCGAGCACGACGAGCCGTCCGAGCGAGGCGAACAGCGTCGCGGACCCTCGCGTCGAGGCTCGGCTCGTCCTGCGAGCCCGTCGGCGGCGAGGATCACGGCGCCCTGGCGGACCTCGACCGGCGTGCTCGGGAGGATCCGGTAGACCGGGCGGTCCGGGTAGGCGGCCTTGACGGCGTGAAGCGGCGTCCCGCCGAGGATCGAGACGACCGCCTTGGCGTGCGGGGCGACCTCGAGCGCGACGGACTCGAGCTGGGCGGGCTTGTGGCAGAGGACGACGAGGTCCGCGCGCCGCGCGACCTCGGCGTTCGACGCGAGCGCCTCGCCGCCGACCTCGTCGGCCAGCGCCCGCGCACGGTCCGCGTCGATGTCCGTGCACAGGACGGGCTCGCGCCACCCGAGCGCCAACCCACGGGCCATGGCGCCCGATCCGATGAGGCCGATCTTCACGGAGGCCAGACTAGCCGCGCGGGCTCAGGACTGGTTGAAGAAGCCCTTCTCGATCAGCTGCGCGCGTTCCTCGGCGGAGATCTGCACGTTGCGCGGCGTCAGCATGAACACCTTGTCGGCGATGCGCTGCATGCCGCCGTCGAGCGCGTACGTCAGGCCGCTGGCGAAGTCGATGAGGCGCTTGCTGAGGTCGTTCTCGACGCCCTGGAGGTTGAGCACGACCGGGATCGAGTCCTTGAACTTGTCGGCGACCTGCTGGGCGTCGTTGAAGCTCTTGGGGATGACGAGGTGCACGCGGACGTCGCTCTTTCCGTTCCCGCCGCGGACCGAGCGCAGCACGGTCGTCGGGCGCCCGCCGCGGTCGTCGTCGTCGGCGAAGATGTCGTCGAAGTCGTCGCGCCGTCTGCGGCTCGACAGGCGGCGGACGTTCGGCCGCTCGCGGTAGCGGTCCTCGAGCTCGGCCTCGGGCTCGTAGTTCGGCTCCTCCTCCTCGTACGGGTCGCGTTCCTCGGCCAGGCCGAAGTAGACGAGCGTCCGGTGCCACGAATCGCGGAAGGCCATTACGGGTGACAGGTTAGCCCTCTACGGGGGATTTCCTGCAAGTTACGCCTCGTCTCTCACCGGTACAGCGTCGTGCCGAGACGCACGATCGTCGCGCCCTCCTGCACGGCGACGAGGTAGTCCTGGGACGTGCCCATGCTCAGGTGGCGCAGGTCGCGCGCGCCCGCGAGCTCGGCGAGGGCGGCGAACCAGCGGCGGCTGTCCTCCGGCTCCTCGGTCAGCGGCGGCATGGTCATGAGGCCCACCACGCGCGCCGGGCAGCGGCCGATCACGTCGTCGAGCGCGTCGGGGTCGACGCCGCTCTTGCCCTCCTCGCGCGCCACGTTGACCTCGACGAGCACCTCGGTCTCCGGCGTCGCATGGCGCTCGAGCTGGCGCAGGACGGAGTCGCTCGAGACCGAGTGCACCCAGCGCACGAGCGGCAGCACCTGCTTGACCTTGCGGCTCTGCAGGTGGCCGATGAAGTCCCACGTCAGCTCCGGCTGGGCGGCCGCCTTGGCCTCGAGGTCCTGCGCGCGGTTCTCGCCGGCGACGCGGACCCCGGCCTCGGCGAGGACGCCCAGCTCCTCGAGCGCGACGTACTTGACCGCCGCGAGCACCTCGACGTCGTCCGGGTCGCGGCCGGTGCCCGCGATCTCCTCGCGCACGCGCGCGAGATTGCGGGAGACGACCTGCGCGTCGAGGCCGCGGATCAGCTCCGCCACGCGACCCCCGCCTGGCGCCCGGTCACGCCCTCGTCCCGGCGGTGCGAGAAGAACCGCTCGGCGTCGTGGATCGTGCACAGGCCGCAGTCGTGGACGGCGGCGACCCCGGCCGCCTCGAGCCGCTCGCGCGCGATGGCCTTGAGGTCGACGGTGCGCCCGCTCGTCCCGAACGCGGCGTGGACCTCCTCGCCGACCTCGTAGCAGCACGGCCCGGCGCCCGGCCCGATCGCCGCGACGATGCGCTCGGCCCCGAGGCCGCGCAGGGCGGCGACGCCGTTCTCGATCACGCCGTTGGCCAGCCCGCGCCAGCCGCCGTGGAGCGCCGCGACGCCCTCGGGCGCGACGAGCGCGATCGGCAGGCAGTCGGCGACGAGGACGAGCGCCGCGACGCCGGGCTCCGCGGTGACCTGGCCGTCGGCGTCGCGGACGGGCGCGTCGGGGTCGGCGGCGACGACGTCGGTCCCGTGGACCTGCCGGATCGGCGCGATCCGCCCGCCGGTGAGCCGCTCGACGCGAGCCCGGTTCTCGCCGACGGCGGCGGGGTCGTCGTCGGTCCGCAGGCCGAGGTTGAGCGACCCGAACGGCCCCTCCGAGACGCCGCCGCGGCGCGTGGTGAACAGCGCCGTGCCCCCGGGCAGGGCGATCCCGATGTGCTCGCCGACGGCCGTGAAGTATCGGTCGCGTCACGTCAGCAGCAGGTCGACGTCCGGCACGGAGGCGCGCTGGCCGTACTCGAAGTGCGCGCGGCCGTCCGCGACGAGCTCGTCGCGCAGGGTCCACCCGGCGCGCCCGCGGGCGGCGCGGTCCCAGACGGTGAGACGCATCGAGGCCACCTCGCTGTTGTAGCAGTAGGCCGGGCGCCCGTCGGGGTCGTGGTAGGTGACGCCCGCGAGGGTCGCCCGCGGCGCGTCGATCTCCGCGGCGATCCGCCGCCGGCCCGCGCGCGCCTCGAGGCGCCACGTGCTCAGGCCGAAGCGGCTGCGGGCCCGGACGAGCGCCACCGGGTCGGTCGCGACGAAGTCCTCGCCCCGGAACCGCCCCACGACGGGCGTGCTCGGCCCGACGGACCGCCCCAGCCGCTCGACGTGGACCGAGACGGCGTCGACGAACGTGTCCGGGCGCGGCGCCCCGTCGGCGCCGCGGAGGTCGTTGCAGTGCACCCAGGCCCAGCGCGCGGCGTGGCGCGTGCCCCACAGGTGCGCCTGGCCGCCGCGCGCGCCGTCGAGCTCGAGCCGGCGCCCGCCGACCCGCACGGTCCCGCTGACCTGCAGATCGGCGTGCGGGAGCACGAGCTCGGTCTCGGCGACGCCGGCGCGCGCGAGGAGCGGGTGCACGAACGCGTACGGGGCCAGGCGCGGCTGCCACGACAGCTCCCACGCGGCGTCGGAGCCGATGGCGCCGGCCGCGCCGCGGTCGGTCAGGTCGGCCCCGCCGAGGGTCAGCCGGAACGGGCGGGCGTCGGCCTCGAGGCCGGCGGCCGGGAACGTCGCCTTGCGCGCGAAGCGGTCGCCGTCGGGGGCCATCGCGACGAGCCAGAGCGCGCCCTCGGCCGGGCCGTGCAGCGGGGCGAGGAGCGTGTGGCGCAGCCACACGCCGATCCCGGTGGCCGGGTCCGTGAGGGTGAGGTACCAGACCTCGTAGTGGCCGGGGCCGCCGTCCCAGCGCAGGGCGTTGCTGCTCTCGGTCACGGCGCGGCGAGCCTAGCCGTCCGCCCGCAGCGCGGCGCGCAGTTCCTCCTCGCGCCCGGCGATCTCGCCGTCGAGGCGGCGGTCGAGCGCGCGCCGGAGGCGCTCGCCGACCTCCGGCCCCTGCGGGATCCCGGCGGCCAGCAGGTCGTCGCCCGTGATCTCGAGGCGGACGTGGCGCAGGTCGTCGATCCAGCGCCGCGCGTTCTCGCCGCCCGCGAGCGCGACCGCCTCGAGCGGCGCGCCGCGCGCGGCCCGGGCGATCTGGGCCGGTGTGCGGGCCGCGCGCAGCGGCGCGCCGGTCGAGAAGCGCGACGCCGCGGCGACCAGGTCGCGGTCGGGGGCGGTGAAGCCCATGTCGTCGAGCCAGCGCAGCAGCGCGCGCGCGTCCATGCCGGCGGTCGCGGCGGCGAGGGTCAGGAGATCGGGTCGGCCCTCGCCCTCGGGCAGCAGCGCGAGCGCGGCGGCGAGGCCCGGCGGGTCGGGGTCGAAGCCGTCCGGGAGCAGCCGGGGCTGCAGGTCGCGGGCGGCGCGCAGGGCGGCCGGCGGGTCGGGCTCGCCGAGCGCGAGCCGCAGTTCGGCCCCGAGGCGATCGCCGCTGACGGTCGACGGGTCGGCCGCGTGGGCGAGCGCGCGGGTCCGGGGCTCGACCGCGAACCCGAGGCGGGCGGCGTAGCGGGCCACGCGCCACAGGCGGGTCGGGTCGTCCGCGAAGGAGCGGTCGTGCAGGACGCGCAGGATCCCGCCGGCGAGGTCCTCGACCGCGCCGGGGACGGTGATGCAGCTCCCCGTCGAGGCCGAGCGCCATCGCGTTGACGGTCACGTCGCGGCGGCGGAGGTCCTCGTCGAGCGACGCGGGTTCGACCTCCGGCAGCGCCCCGGGGCGCAGGTAGCGCTCGCGCCGCGCGCGGGCGAGGTCGATCGCGCAGTCGCCGAGCACGACGCGGGCGGTGCCGAAGCGGTCGTGGGCGGTGGCCTCCCCGCCGAGGCGGGCGATCGCCGCCTCCAGGTCGCCCTCCACGACGAGATCGATCTCCCGCGGGCGGCGGCCGAGGAACAGGTCGCGGACGGCCCCGCCCACGACGTGGACGCCGTCGCCGGGGCCGAACGCGGCGAGCGCCCGAGCCCCGCACGGCAGGGCGCGCAGGGCGTCGAGGGCCTCGTGGGGGTTGCGCACGCCCGCATTCTGGCCGCTACCCTCGCTTCATGTTCTCGAGCCTCCGCGGCCTGGGTCGGCTGCGCTGGATCGTGCTCGGGGGCGTGCTTCTGGTCGTCGCCGCGGGCGCCGCTGCCGCGGTGATCCTCACGAGCGAACCGGGTGACGTCTCGAACCCCGACGTCGAGTTCACCGAGGAGCAGCAGCCCCCCACCGTGCCCCCGACCCAGGCGAAGAACGGGCCCCACCCGTTCGACGACGGCTTCTCGTGGCCGGTCTACGGCTACACGAAGGAGCGCACGCGCTGGCTGCCGCTGAACGTCGACCTCCGCCCCCCGTTCGTGCAGGAGTGGGCGGTCACGGGGTCGGTCCTGACGGAGTTCACGCCGGTGCTGTGCGGGCGCTCGGTCTTCCTGCTCAAGAACAACGGCGCGCTCTATGCCGTCTCGCGCGTGAGCGGCCGGGTGCGCTGGAAGCGCAAGCTCGGCGACCTCGCCGCCTCCTCGCCGGCGTGCGGGCACGGCACCGTGTACGCGGTCCTGCTCGCCCGCGGCAAGGGCGTCAAGGGCGGTCGCGCGGTCGCGGTCGACGCCACGACCGGCCGGACGCGCTGGTCGCGGAAGATCCCCTCCCGGGTGGAGTCCTCGCCCCTGCTGGACTCGGGGCGCCTGTACTTCGGCTCCGAGGACGGCACCGTCTACGCGCTGCGGGCGAGCGACGGCGCGGTGCGCTGGCGCTACAAGGCGAGCGGGGCGGTGAAGGGCGCGCTGGCGCTGAAGGACGGCAAGCTGTTCTTCGGCGACTACGGCGGCAAGGTCCAGGCGATCCGCCAGGCCGACGGCCACCGGCTGTGGCGCTCGAACGCCGCGGGCAGCGCGCTCGGCCTGCGCTCCGGGCGGTTCTACTCGACGCCGGCCGTGGCGTACGGGCGCGTGTACATCGGCAGCCTCGACGGCTTCGTCTACTCGTTCGCGGCGAGCAACGGCCGCCTCGCCTGGCGCCACAAGACCGGGGGCTTCGTCTACTCCTCGCCCGCCGTGGCGTCGGTCGGAGCCGCCGGGCCGACGGTCTACATCGGCTCCTACGACGGCAAGCTCTACGCGCTGAACGCGCGGTCGGGGCGGGTCCGCTGGACGCGCACGTCCGGGGGCAAGATCTCGGGCGGCCCGGTCGTCGTCGGCGACCTCGTCTTCTACTCGAACCTCACGCGCCGCTCGACGGCCGCCGTCGGCGCCCGCACCGGCGAGCTCGTGTGGAAGACCGACCGCGGCGCCTTCAACCCCGCGATCTCCGACGGCCGGCGGATCTACCTCGTCGGCTACTCGAGCATGTTCATGCTCGCCGACCGCGACCAGGCCCGCCGCGACGCGCGGGTCCGCCTGCGCGACCCGGTCGAGCGCCGGCGCGCGCGCAACCGCGCTCGCGCCCGCGCCGAGAACCGCCGCGCCCGGGTCGTCGGCCGCCGGGTCGCGCGGCGGCGGCGCGCCACCGCCCGCCGGGTGGCGGCCCGCAAGCGCGCGGTCGCCCGCAACCGCCGCCTGCGCCGCGAGCACCGGGAGATCTGCTTCCGCTCCGACGGCCGCACGGTCTGCCGCGTGCCGCGCAAGCTCGTCTGCTTCACGCGCGAGGCCGACGACCGGACGATCTGCCGGCCGCGCAAGCCGTAGGCCGGCTCGGGTGCGTCCCGCTCGGGCGCCCCGGCACCGCACACGCATCCGGACTGCCCGGCGAGGGGAAGCAGGACCGGCGCCTGCGGCACCGACTCGCCGACGGCGTCGGACGAGGGGAACATCTCCCCCGAAATAAGGAGGAGATGTTCCCCTCGACGTCGCTGCGTCGCAGCTACAGCCGCCCAGCCGCGAAGGCACGCCATCCGCGACAGGCTCACCCCTCCCCTCGCTGCTTCCGTTCGCCGACGCTGCGGCAACCACCGACGCCGGCGCAAGGCGCAAAGGCCACCGCGCCGCGCTACCCCCGGACCGCGATCCCCGCCGCGCGCAGGTGCGCCTTCGCCTCGGCCACCCGGTAGCGGCCGTAGTGGAAGATCGAGGCGCACAGGGCGGCGTCGGCCCCGGCGCGCAGCGCATCGACGAGGTGGTCGAGCTCGCCCGCGCCGCCCGAGGCGATCACGGGCACCGCGACCGCCTCGGAGACCGCGCGCGTGAGCGCGATGTCGTAGCCGTCGTTCGTGCCGTCGCGGTCCATGCTCGTGAGGAGGATCTCGCCCGCGCCGCGCTCGACGCCCTCGCGGGCCCAGGCGACCGCGTCGCGGCCCGTCGCCGTGCGACCGCCCGCGACGAAGACCTCCCACGCCGGGTCGTCCGCGACCTGCTTGGCGTCGATCGCCAGCACCACGCACTGCGCGCCGAACCGCTCCGCCAGCTCGTCGACGAGCTCCGGGCGGGTGACCGCCGCGGAGTTCACGCTGACCTTGTCGGCGCCCGCGTCGAGCACGGCCTGCGCGTCGCGCACGGACCGGATCCCGCCGCCGATCGTGAACGGGATGAAGACGTTGTCCGCCGTGCGCCGGGCGAGGTCGACGATCGTGTCGCGCTTCTCGTGGGTCGCGGTGATGTCGAGGAACACGAGCTCGTCCGCGCCCTCGGCGTCGTAGCGCTCGGCGAGCTCCACGGGGTCGCCGGCATCGCGGATGTCGACGAAGTTCGTGCCCTTGACGACGCGGCCGGCGTCGACGTCGAGGCAGGGGATGACGCGCTTGAGGTGCACCCCGCTCAGGCTAGCCAGGCCTACGGCGCGCGCCGGGCAGACCCCGGCGCGCCGGACCGTCGGCCTGCCTACCGCGCCACGGTGCGCTTCGGCGCGGTGCCGAAGACGTGATCCCACCACGGGGCGCTCACGCCGAAGCCCCGGGTGTCGTCCTGGAAGTGGTGGCGCATGTGCGCCTCGCGCAGCCGCCGCCCCGCGCGGGTGCGCGGCGTGTGGTGGTGCACGTGGTAGTGGGTCATGTCGTAGATCAGGTAGCCCGCCAGGAAGCCCGCCCCGAACGCCGGGGCGATCGTCCCGCCGAGCACCAGCAGGAACAGCAGGTAGAACCCGACCGCCAGCGGAACGCTCACCGACGGCGGCATCACGAGCCGCATCGGGTCGTTCGGATGGTCGTGGTGGACGCCGTGGATGATCCAGTGCAGCCGTGCCCCGATCCCGTCCTCGGGCTCGAAGTGGAACACGATGCGGTGCATCCAGTACTCGGTCAGCGTCCAGAAGACGTAGCCGCCCAGCACCCACGCGACCGCGGCCACCCCGCCGACGCGTTCGACCCCCAGCGTCAGGAGGATCGCGATCGCCGGCGCGAACAGCAGCACCGGCACCGCCGGATGCACCCGCGAGCACATGTCGAGCCAGCGCGACTCGAACATCGGCGGCGAGGCCTTGAGGACCTCACTGCGGTTCATGCCGTCCTGTTGTGCGCTCAAGAGCTGCCCCCTTCCGAACCCTGTCGCCTCGTCAGGCAACCGTACTGCTCTCTCATGTTCGGGAAGCCTAATAAATCGGCACCACGGGCAGAAAACCCCTGCTCATCCCTGCAATGCGCGCTGGGCCTCGTCGATCGTGAAGCGCCCTTCGTAGAGCGCCTTGCCGACGATGACGCCGCCGAGGTTGACCTGGCGGAGCGCGGCGAGGCCGTGGAGGTCGGAGAGCGCGCCGATCCCACCGGAATACAGGAAGCGCCCGCGCACGACGCCCGCGATCCGCCGGACCTCGTCCAGGTCGGGCCCCTCGAGCATGCCGTCGCGGTCGACGTTCGTGTAGACGAAGGACCGCACGCCCCGGTGCTGGAGGCGGTCGATGACGCTCTCGGCCGGCATCTGGGTCGTCTGCTGCCAGCCCGAGGTCGAGACGTTGCCGTGGCGCGTGTCGACGCTGACGATCACACGCTCGCGGAACGCGCCGAGCACGTCGTCGAGGAAGTCGACGTCGGTGAAGGCGGCCGTCCCCAGGATCACGCGCTCGGCGCCGGCGCGCAGCGCGTCGCGTACGGCGGGCAGCGACCGCAGGCCGCCGCCGTACTGGACCGGGACGGGCAGCTCGTGGGTGATCCGCTCGAGGTGGTCGAGGCTCTTCGGCGAGCCCGTCCGCGCGCCGTCGAGGTCGACGACGTGCAGGAAGCGCGCGCCCGCCTCCACCCACGCCCGCGCGGCCTCGACCGGCGAGTCGCGGTAGACGGTCTTCTCGGCGAAGTCGCCCTTGACGAGGCGGACCGCCTGCCCCTCGGAGATGTCGATCGCGGGGTAGAGGATCACACCGGCGTCCGGGCGCAGATCGCGGTGAAGTTGCGCAGCAGCGCCAGGCCGTGCGTCGACGACTTCTCGGGGTGGAACTGCACCCCGTAGACCGGGTCCCGCGCGACCATCGAGACGAACGGCCCGCCGTAGTCGCCGCGCCCGAGCACGTCCGCGGCCTCTCCCGGCCGGGCCACGAACGAATGCACGTGGTAGAAGGCGCAGCGCTCCGGCAACGCCTCGAGGAGCGGCGACGAGCGCGTCATCGTCACGACGTTCCAGCCGATGTGCGGGACCTTCAGCCCCGCCGCCTCCGGCCGCAGCGCGACGACCTCGCCCGGCAGCAGCCCGAGCCCGTCGTCGCCGCCGAGCTCGGTCGAGCGCTCGAACAGCAGCTGCATCCCGAGGCAGACCCCGAGCACCGGGGTCCCGGCCTGCGCGCGGCGGACGATCAGCTCGTCGAGGCCGGCGTCGCGCAGCCGCGCCATGGCCGCCGGGAACGCGCCCACGCCGGGCACGACCAGGCCGTCGGCCGCCATGAGCGCGTCGTGGTCGCCGGTGAGCATCACCCGGGCGCCGACGCGCTCGAGCGCCTTCTCGACGCTGCGCCGGTTGCCCATGCCGTAGTCGACGATCCCGACGGTCGCCGCGCTCACGACGTCAGCGTCCCCTTCGTCGAGGGCACGCCGGTCTCGGTCGGGTCGATCGCGACCGCCGCCCGCAGCGCGCGGGCGAACGCCTTGAACGCCGCCTCGATCATGTGGTGCGCGTTCGTCCCGGCCTCGATCGTCAGGTGCAGCGTGATCCGGGCGCTGCTCGAGACGGCGCGGAAGAACTCCTCGGTCAGCTCGTGGTCGAAGCCGCCGGTGACCCCCGGCCCGAGGGCGCCCGGCTCGAAGGCGAGGAACGGGCGGCCCGAGAAGTCCAGCGCGCAGGCGGCGCGCGCCTCGTCCATCGGCACGACGGAGTGGCCGTAGCGCGTGATGCCGCGGCGGTCGCCGAGCGCGCGGTCCAGCGCCTGCCCGAGCGTGATCCCGACGTCCTCGGCCGTGTGGTGCGCGCCGGTCTCGAGGTCGCCGCGGGCCGCGACCTCGAGGTCGATCCGCGCGTGGCGCGCGAGCAGGTCGAGCATGTGGTCGAGGAAGCCGACGCCGGTCGTGCGGCTCCCGGCCCCCGATCCGTCGAGGTCGAGGCCCAGCTCGACGCGGGTCTCCCCCGTCTCACGCGTGATGTCCGCCCGCCGGCTCATCCGGACCCATTCTCCCTGACCTCCATCGAGGCCGCGTGGCGCACGAAGCCCTCGGCCCGCGCGATCGGCGCGCCGGCGCGGGCGAGCGCGGCGGCCGCGGGGCCGATCCGGACCTCGCTCATGCGCCGCCGGAAGTGGCGCGGGCCGAGCTGCGAGGCGAACCGGGCCGCGCCGCCGGTCGGCAGCGTGTGGTTCGAGCCCGCGACGTAGTCGCCGAACGCCGTGCCGCTCTCGCGCCCGACGAACAGCGCGCCGGCGCTGCGCACGCGCGGGGCGAGCGCCTCGGCGGCGGCCCCGACGAGCTCGAGGTGCTCGGGGGCGAAGGCCTCGGCGAAGGCGAAGGCGGCCTCGAGGTCGGGCGCGTCGACGAGCGCCCCCGCCGCGTCGCCCGGCTCGAGCTCGATCGCGTCCAGGAGCGCCGGCTCGGGCGACACGGCGCACACGACCGTGCCGGCGCCGTGCTCGGCCTGGGCCGCGAGGTCGATGCTCACGAGCGCGGGGTCGGCCCCGGCCGAAGCCAGCACGACCACGTCGCTCGGGCCCGCGAAGCCGTCGATCCCGACGTCGCCCGAGACGAGCCGCTTGGCCTCCTGCACCCACAGGCTCCCGGGGCCGACGATGACGTCGGCCCGCGCGATCGTCTCGGTGCCGTAGGCCAGCGCCGCGATCGCGTGCGCGCCGCCCATCGCGAAGACCTCGTCCGCGCCGCACAGCGCGCACGCCGCGAGGATCACCGGGTGCATCCCCGGCGCGCACACGACGACCTCGTCCACCCCCGCCGCCCGCGCGGCGACGACGCCCATCACGACGGTGCTCGGGTACGGCGCCCGGCCGCCCGGGACGTAGACGGCCGCCCGCCGGACGGGCACGTCGCGCAGCGTCACCGTCTGGCCCTGCGGCAGGGCGACCTCGACGTCGGGGCCGAGGTCGGCCTCGGCGACGGCGCGGACGTTGGCGATCGCCACCTCGAGGCCCGCGCGGACCGCCGGGTCGAGCGCCGCCAGCGCGGCCTCGCGGGCCTCGGGCGGCACCTCCGGGGCGCCGCTGACGCCGTCGAAGCGCTCGACATAGCGGCGCAGGGCGACGTCGCCGTCGCGGCGCACCTCCTCGACGATCTCGCGCACGGCCTCGGTCACCGACTCGGCCCCGGGCGCGAGCGCGTGCACGCGCGCGGCCGCGCCCGCGGGATCCGTGCCGTGGCCGATGGAGAAGCGCTCAGCGCCCACGCAGCCGCTCCACCACGGCGTCGATGGCCTGCGCCTTGAGCTTGTGCGCGACCGGGTTGGCGATCAGCCGCGCCGTCGCGACCGCGATCTCCTCGCGGACGACCAGCCGGTTCTCGCGCAGCGTCGTGCCCGTCGCGGTGAGGTCGACGATCGCCTCGACGAGGCCGGTGAGCGGCGCGAGCTCGACCGAGCCCTTGACCTCGACGATCTCGGCCTGGCGCCCGGTGCGCTCGAAGAACCCGGCCGCGATCCGCGGGTACTTCGTCGCGACCCGGACGACCCCGAGGCGGCGCAGCGCCTCGGCCGCCGGGTCGGGCTCGTCGTCGACGCTCGCGAGCACCATCCGGCAGCGGCCGTAGCCGAGGTCGAGCAGCTCGAAGACCGAGCGCCCGGACTGCTCCATGAGGACGTCCTTGCCGGTGATCCCGATGTCCGCCGCGCCGGCCTCGACGTAGGTCGGCACGTCGCTCGGGCGCATCGTGACGATGCCGACGTCCTCGAACAGCAGCCGGCGGTCGTTCGCGCGCACCGGCGCGGTGTCGACCCCGATGCCGTCGAGCGCGTCGAGCGTCTCGCCCAGGAGCGCGCCGCGCGGGACGGCGATCGTCAGGCCGGAGCGGTTCACAGCCCGGCATGCTCCTCGCCCGACAGCGCCGCGTGCAGGCGGTCGACGCCCAGCGCGAAGCCCACGGCGGGCAGCGGGCGGCCGAAGCGGCCGAGCAGGTCGTCGTAGCGCCCGCCGCCGCCGAGCGGCGCCCCGAGCGCCGGGTCGTAGACGTCGAACACGGCGCCGGAGTAGTACCCCAGCCCGCGCGCGAGGCCGAGGTCGAAGATCACGCGGCCGGCGACGGCCGGCTCGAGCACGTCGAGGATCTCGCGCAGCCCGGCGACGGCCTCGGCCACCGGCGAACCCGCTGTGGCGAGGACGTCGGGGCCGCCGCGCAGCTGCGGCACGCGCACGAGCAGGTCGGCCGCCTCGGTCGGCAGGCCGAGGGCCCCGACCTCGTGCTCGAGCCCGACGAGGTCCTTCGTCGCGAGCTCGTGCAGCAGGCGCTCGCGCGCCTCTTCGGGCACGTCGAACGCGGCCATGAGCTTCGGGTACAGCGACGCGTCGCCGAGGCCGACGCGGTAGTCGGCCAGCCCGACGGCGTCGAGCGCCCGGCACAGCACCGTCAGCGCCTCCGCGGTGCCCGCCGGGCCCGGCGCGCCGACCAGCTCGATCCCGGCCTGGAGGAACTCGCGCATCTGCCCGCGGTGCGGGGCGACCGCGCGGTAGGCGTGGGCGATGTAGCAGAAGCGCAGCGGCGGATCGGCCGTCGGGTAGCGCGTCCCGACGAGCCGGGCGATCGGCACCGTCATGTCGACCCGCAGGGCGAGGACCTCGCCGTGGTCGTCGAACACCCGGTAGGCCGGCAGCTCGCCGCCGGAGGCCATCCGGACGATGGTCTCGTACTCGATCGCCGGCGTGTACACCTCGCCGTAGCCGTGCGTCTCGAAGACGCCGCGCAGGGTCTCGGTGATCGCGCGCAGCTCGCGCATCTCGTCCGGCAGGACGTCGCGCGTGCCGCTGGGGATCGGGTGGATCACACGCCGGCGGGCTGCGGCTCGGTCGCGACCCGCTCGATCTGCGCGCCCAGTTCGCGCAGGCGCTCGTCGATCCGCTCGTAGCCGCGGTCGATCTCCCGGATGTTCTGGATCTCGCTGCGGCCCTGCGCGCACAGCGCGGCGATGAGCATCGACATGCCGGCGCGGATGTCCGGCGACGACAGGCGCTCGCCGCGGAGCCGCGCGGGGCCGGTGACGATCGCGCGGTGCGGGTCGCAGAGCACGATGTCCGCGCCCATCGACACGAGCTTGTCGGTGAAGATCATGCGGTTCTCGAACATCCACTCGTGCACGAGGACCGAGCCGCTGCACTGCGTCGCGAGGGCGATCGCGATCGACGTGAGGTCGGCCGGGAACGCGGGCCACGGGCCGTCCTGGATCTTGGCCTTGAACTCCCCGACGTCGCGCTGGGTGATGAGGCTCTGCTCGCCGGGCACGAGCACGTCCGCGCCGTCGAGCTCGGTCCGCAGCCCGAGGCGCTCGAAGACGAGACGGATCATCCGCAGGTCCGCAGGCTCGGTGTCCTTGATCCGGAGGTCGCCGCCGGTGACCCCGGCGAGCGCGATGAACGAGCCGATCTCGATGTGGTCCGGGCCGACCCGGTGCTCGCAGCCGCCGAGCTCGCCGGTCCCGGTGATCGTCAGCACGTTCGAGCCGATGCCAGTGATGTCGGCGCCCATCTTCACGAGCATGCGCGCGAGGTCCTGGACGTGCGGCTCGCACGCCGCGTTGCCGATGATCGTCGTCCCCGGCGTCAGCGCGGCCGCCATCACCGCGTTCTCCGTCGCCATGACGGACGGCTCGTCCATGAAGACCTCGCCCGCGCGCAGCCCGCCGTGGGGCGCGGTCAGGAGGATGTCGCGCTCCTGCGAGAACCGGGCGCCCAGGGCACGGAAGGCGTCGAGGTGGGGATCGAGGCGCCGGCGGCCGATGACGTCGCCTCCCGGCGGGGGCATCTCGGCGTGGCCGAAGCGGGCCAGGAGCGGCCCGGCGAGCAGGAACGACGCGCGGATGCGGGTCGCATGCTCGCGATCGATCGTCGCCTCGGGGTCGACGTCGGCCGCGCAGAGGCAGACCTCGTTGTCATCGCGCCAGTCGACCGCGACCCCGAGGCCGCGCAGGACGCGCAGCATGGCCTCGACGTCGCGGATGCGCGGGACGTTGCGCACGACGACCTCCTCGGTCGTCAGGACCGAGGCGGCGAGAATCGGCAGCGCGCCGTTCTTGTTACCGGCGGGAACAACCGTGCCGCGGAGCGGCACGCCGCCGTCGATGACGAACTTCTCCATACGAGACGCCGCGCGAGGGGGATTCGGCGGCTCGGCTAGCCTAACAGCCATGTCCGTGAGGCTTTCGCGCGACGAGGCCTGGTCCCTGCTCACCGAGTGGGTGCAATCCGAGTCCCTGCGCCGTCATTGCCTGGCCGTCGAGACGGCCATGCGCGCGTACGCGCGGGCGCGGGATGAGGACGAGGAGCTGTGGGGCGTCGTCGGGCTGCTGCACGACATGGACTACGAGCGCCATCCCGACCTCGAGACCGGCCATCCGCGGGTCGCGCTGGCCGAGCTCGAGCAGCGCGACGTCGACCCCGTCGTCGTCCGCGCCATCGCCTCGCACGCGGACTTCCTCGGCGTGTCGCGCGACTCGCCGATGGAGAAGACGCTCTTCGCCGTCGACGAGCTGTCGGGCTTCCTGCTCGCGTGCGCGTACGTCCGTCCCGAGGGCATCGTCGGGCTGACGCCGAAGTCGGTGAAGAAGAAGCTCAAGCAGCCGAGCTTCGCGGCGGCCGTCAACCGCGACGACGTCCGCGCCGGCGCCGAGGAGCTCGGCGTGGACTTCGACGAGCACGTGCGGTTCGTCATCGCCGCCCTGGAGGAGCGCGCCGACGAGCTCGGCGTGCGCGGCTCGGCCGCCGCGTGACCGCGCGCGCTCGCTACGCGCGCATCCTCCGCACGCCGCACGTCCGCCCGCTCATGGCCGCCGCGCTCGTCGCGCGGCTGCCGATCGGCATCGACTCGCTCGCGATCGTCCTGTTCCTGCGCGAGCGGACCGGCTCCTACGCGACCGCCGGGTTCGTCTCGGCCTGCTTCGCGCTCGGCAGCGGGGCGGGCGCGCCGCTGTCCGGGCGGCTGGTCGACCGCTTCGGCCAGCGCGAGGTCCTCGTCCCGCTCGCGCTCGTGCACGCCCTCGGGCTCGCGGTGCTCGTCACGCTCGGCCTCGCCGGCGCGCACGTCGCGCTGCTCGTCCCGGCCGCGCTCGTCGCCGGGGCCGCGATCCCGCCGATCTCGGCCACGATGCGCCCGCTGTGGGGCCCGATGCTCTCGGGCGCGCCCGACCTCCTGCCGGCCGCGTACGCGCTCGACTCGGTCATGATCGAGTTCGTCTTCGTCGTCGGGCCGCTGCTCACGGCGATCGCGACGGCGCTGCTGTCGCCGGTGGCCGCGCTCGCGCTCTCGGCGCTGTTCGTGGTGGGCGGGACGCTCGCGTTCACGGCCTCGCCGCCGTCCCGGGCGTGGCGCCCGGAGGCGCGGACCGGCCCCGGCCGCGGCTGGCTCGGCGCACTCGCCTCCCCCGGCCTGCGGACCCTCGTCGCCGTGACCCTGCCGCTCGGCTTCTGCTTCGGCGCGATGGAGGTCACGCTGCCGGCGTTCAGCGAGGAGATGGCCAGCCGCGCGTGGGCCGGCGTGCTGCTGTCGGTGTGGTCGCTCGGCAGCGCCGCGGGCGGGATCGCCTACGGCGCCCGCGCCGGGACGCTGCCGCTCGCGCGGACCTACATCCGGCTCGCGGCCGTGCTGCCGCTCACGTTCCTGCCGCTCGCGGCGACCCCGACGGTCTGGGTCATGCCGGCGCTCTGCCTCGTCGCGGGTGTCGCGATCGCCCCGCTCATGGCGAGCGGCAACCAACTCGTCGGCGACGTCGCGCCCACGGGCGCGCTGACCGAGGCCTTCACGTGGCCGATCACCGCCCTCGTCATCGGGATCGCGGCGGGCAACGCGGCCGCGGGGGCGCTCGTCGAGGCGGCCGACTGGCGCGTCTCGTTCCTCGTCGGGGCGGGCTGCGCGATGTTCGGCAGCGTGCTCGCGTTCGCGCGGCGCGGGACGCTCGGGCTCGCTCCGGCCCCGACGGCGTAGCGCCCCGCGGCGGCTCAGCGCCAGCGCCCGCCGGCCTTGGCCCAGGCGAGCAGGTGCTCGACGCCGCAGAACGCGTCCGCGATGCGGTGCTCGCCCCGGTGGCGGACGAGCAGCACCCGCCGGCCGCCGAGCGGGCCGCCGCAGTGCGCGCAGCGGCCGAGCCCGTCGTCCGGGTCGCCCGGCGCCAGGATCCGCCCGGGCTCCCAGTGCGCGCCCTGGATCGCCCACGGCACGACGTGCTCGAGGCGGCAGAACGCGGCCATGCGCTCGCCCTCGGGTTCCGTGGCCCGGAAACCCTCGTCGCGGCCGATGTCCACGCCGCACCAGCTGCACTTCAGGCTCGCCATCGCGGCCGCGAAGCCTACCCGGGGCGCTGGCGGACCCCGCGCTATCGTCCGGCGCGATGCCCGACCCGCTGCGGATCGTCGTCCTCGAGGGCGACCAGACCGGTCAAGAGCTGCTCGAGCAGGCGCTCCGCGTCCTCGATCCCGACGTCCTCGGGGTGGAGCTCGACCTCGTGCGCTACGACCTCTCGCTGGAGTCGCGCCGCTCGACCGCCAACGAGATCGTCCACGAGGCGGCCCGCGCGATGCGCGACGCCGGCTACGGCCTCAAGGCGGCGACGATCACGCCCGAGGGGCGCGACGACGTCGGCTCCCCGAACCGCATCCTCCGCGAGGAGGTCGACGGCAAGGTCATCATCCGCACCGGCCGCCGCATTCCCGGGGTCACCCCGGTCGCGGGCGTCCACGACCCGATCTCGGTCGTGCGCATGGCCGTCGACGACGCCTACGGCGCCGAGCAGTGGCGCGAGGGCGCGGAGGGCTCGCCCGACGAGATCGCCTATCGGACGGAGAAGATCAGCCGCGGGACGTGCCGGGCCGTCGCCGAGTACGCCTTCCGCACGGCGCGCGAGATGGGCGGGCGGGTGTACGGCGGGCCGAAGTGGACGGTCTCGCCGGTCTACGAGGGGATGCTCAAGGAGGAGCTCGACGCGGCCGCCGCCCGCCACGACGAAGTCGACTACCAGCCGGTCCTGATCGACGCGACGTACGCCGGCCTGATCTCCGGCGCCGCGGTAGGGCCGTTGGTGATCCCGGCTCTGAACCGCGACGGCGACTGCCTCTCGGACCTCGTGATGCCGATGTTCGGCTCGATCGCGGGTGCCGAGTCGGTGCTGCTCGCCTTCGACGACGACTTCGACACGCAGGTCGCGATGGCCGAGGCCCCGCACGGCACCGCGCCGGCGCTCGAGGGCAAGGACATCGCGAACCCGATGGCGATGCTGCTGGCCGCGGGCGCGGTCCTGCACTACGCCGCGATGGCGGATCGCGCCGGCGCGTCGCGGGCGTCGCGGGCGATCTACGAGAGCGTGCTCGAGGCGACGGCGTCCGGCGTCCGCACCCCCGACCTCGGCGGCCACGCCTCGACGACCGAGTTCACCGACGACGTCATCGCGCGCGTGCGCACGAAGATCGACGTCTGGTCGTCGCTCGGGACGAAGGCGTGAGCGCGGGCGCCGTCCCCCGCAACCCCTTCGGCCACATCGACCTGCGCGTCGCGTCGATCGCCGCGGCGCTGCCGTTCTACGAGGCGCTGCTGCCCGCGCTCGGCTTCACCCAGCGCTACGACGGCGGCGACTGGTTCGTCTTCGCGACGCCGGTCCCGCCGCCCACCGCCGCGTACTTCGCGATCACCGAGAGCCCGGGCCACACGCCGAACGAGAACCGCATCGCGTTCTGGGCCGCCGACCGTGACGAGGTCGAGCGCCTCGCGGCCGTCGTCGGCGAGGCGGGTGCCCGCGACCTCTCGGGTCCGCGGGACATGCCGTACGGACCGGGCTACTACGCCGTGTACTTCGCCGATCCCAGCGGGAACCGGTTCGAGGTCTACCACCGCCCCCCGCTGTAGGCGGCGGGACGTTCGGACGGGGCCGGGCAGCCGCAATCCGCGGTGCGAATTCCGGCCGATCGCGGTGCCATGCGGGTTCCCGGCGGGCGGTGCAAGACGCCTTGCACCGCACCCCCTTCCGTCCGACCCCCTCCCTAGTCTCACGAACACATGTTCCCCCTCCCCGAGCACCCCAGCAGCCCCGCCCACGGATGGCTTTCGACCCTCCGCCATGGGCTCGATCTGATCGTCGCCTTCGCGACGCTGCGCGACGTCGACCCGTCGCCTGAGGCCGGGTGGCGGGATGCCGACGACCCTTCGATTGCGCGTCGTTCACGCGCCCGGTCGTCGCCGTCCCGCCCGCCACGGCCGCCGCGAAGCACCTCCGCACCGGCGGGTACGCGCGACCTGACCTCGCACACGCCGGCGGCGAGCGCACCCGCACCGCCCGTGCTGATCACGCCGGCCCCGCCGCCCCCGCCCGTATCGCGCACCACCCGCACCGCCGCCCGGTCACCGCGCCGTCGCGGACGCGCCGCCCGGGCGCCGTCCGCCCCGAGCCGCAGCCCTGCCTCACGCCGCTCGTAGCCCGCCGCTCCCGGCCGACCCCCGCGCCCGCCCGCGGCGCCCGGCACTGATGAGCGCTCCGGCCGGCCCGGCGCCGGCGCTGCAGACCGCCGTGCGCCGCGTCCTGCGCACCCACCCGCCGACACGCCGCCTCGCGCGGCCACAGTTCGACGCCCAGCCCGGTCGGCGCGGGTCCCTCGGCCGAGGCGGACGCTTCGGCCGAGCGACGCGCACCGACCTCGGCTGACGTCACCCCCGGCCGCGTCGGGGGGCGCGGCCCGGTCAGCCGACGTGGTGCCCTCGGGCGCGCCGCCACGGCGGCGCGCTCGGGCGCGCCGCCGCGGGCCGGCGCGCGGACCGGCCGATCGCGCCGCCGCAGCCGGCGCGTGGTGGGCGGCGGAGCGCGGTCGCGCGAAGGACGCATCTCCGGAGGCGTCAACTCGTCGCGCGGCCGCCGCCGGCGCGGGCGCTTCGGTCGCCCCCACATGGCGGGAGCATGGAAATCGGGCGCCAGCTGGCGAGCGGCTCGCGTCGGCCCGCGCCGGCGCGGCCAGGCCCCGCGGCGCGAGGGCGGTCGCGTCAGCCCGCGTCGGCGGGCCCGGGCGAGGCGCCGGCGGCCTCCGGGCGCTCGATGGCGTACTCCACGCCGGGCATGTCGCGATAGCTCCAGTCGCCCGCGGGCTGCAGGCCGGCCTTCTCGAGCACGCGGATCGAGGCGGGATTGTCGTTCAGCGCGTGGGCGAACACGCGGCGGAAGCCGAGGACGTCGAACGCGTACGCGACGAGCGCGACGGCGCCCTCGGTGGCGTAGCCCAGGCCCCACGTGTTCCGGCGGAAGCGATAGCCGAGCTCGGCCTCGTCCTCACGGTCCGGGACGCCCTCGAGCTGAAACCAGCCGACGAACGCGTTGCCGACACGCTCACGGGCGCCGTAGAAGCCGCCCGGCGACACGAACCGCTCCCACTCGTACGTGCGGCGCTCCCCGGGCTCGATGGGGATGATGATCCCGAGCGGGTCGACGAACCGCCGCACCTCGGGATCCCCGTCGAGCTCGACGAGATCGTCCAGATCGGCGGCGGTGAGCGGGCTCAGCCGGAGCCGCTCTGTCTCGATCGCCCCTTCCATGTCCGCGTAGGCAACCACACGCGGCGTGCGGTCGCACTGCGGGCGCGCGACCGGTCCGAGCGGTGTCGGACACGACGCCACGGGCGGCCGCACCGGGTGTGAGACCGTGCCCCGATGCTCACCGACGCCGAGATCATCGCCTTCGCCGCGACGACCGACCTCGAGCGCTCCCATGCGTTCTACAGCGGAGTCCTCGGCCTGCGGCACGTCGAGTCGTCCCCCTACGCCAACGTCTACGACGCCCACGGCACGATGCTCCGCGTCACCCGCGTCGAACGGGTCACCGCCGCGCCATACACCACCCTCGGCTGGGCGGTGAGTGACATCAACGCCGAGATGGAGGCGTTGATCGGCGCCGGCGTGGTCTTTCAGCGCTTTCCGAGCGTCGAACAGGACGCCGCCGGCGTCTGGACCGCGCCCGGCGGCGGGAGGATCGCGTGGTTCCGCGATCCCGACGGCAACACGCTCTCGCTCGCCGAGGGCGTCACGCTCCCCGCGCGCTGACGGCGGGGGTGATGCGCCTTCCGGTCCCCTGGGGAGCAGAACGCGCATCCAGGCCCGCCGAGGCGAGGGAGAGCCGTCGCGAGGCCGTCCCGAAGGACCTGCGCTTAACGGCGAACGGGCCGCCCGAAGGCGACCCGTTGCACTGATTAAACCGGCGGCGTCCTACTCTCCCGGGCCCTTGCGGGCCAAGTACCATCGGCGCTGAGGGGCTTAACTGCTCTGTTCGGAATGGGAAGAGGTGTTTCCCCCTCGCCATGACCACCGGAAACTGGCGAGAGACCCGCCCTCCGGAGGCCCTTCAAAACCGCACAGCGCCACTAGGGAATCAAAAAAACCGTCAAGCCCTCGGACCATTAGTACCGGTCTCCTTCGCACGTCACCGTGCTTCCAGATCCGGCCTATCAACCTGGTGGTCTACCAGGGTCCTTACTCCCTCAAGGGGATGGGAGAGCTCATCTCGAGGCCGGCTTCCCGCTTAGATGCCTTCAGCGGTTATCCGATCCGCACGTAGCTAACCTGCGATGCCCTTGGCAGGACAACAGATACACCAGAGGTGCGTTCATCCCGGTCCTCTCGTACTAGGGACAAATCCTCTCAACTCTCCAACGCCCACGGCAGATAGGGACCGAACTGTCTCACGACGTTCTGAACCCAGCTCGCGTGCCGCTTTAATGGGCGAACAGCCCAACCCTTGGGACCTACTTCAGCCCCAGGATGCGACGAGCCGACATCGAGGTGCCAAACCGGGCCGTCGATGTGGACTCTTGGGCCCGATAAGCCTGTTATCCCCGGAGTACCTTTTATCCGTTGAGCGACGGCACTTCCACTTGCTACCGCCGGATCACTAAGGCCTGCTTTCGCACCTGCTCGACCTGTCGGTCTCACAGTCAAGCTCCCTTGCTGCCTTTACACTCTACGCACGGTTTCCAACCGTACTGAGGGAACCTTTGCGCGCCTCCGTTACATTTTGGGAGGCGACCGCCCCAGTCAAACTACCCGCCTGGCACTGTTCACCGCCCGGATAACGGCGCGGTGTTAGACATCCAATACATCAAGGGTGGTATCTCAAAGTTGGCTCCACGCCAGCCGCAGCCGGCGCTTCAAAGCCTCCCACCTATTCTGAGCGAAATGCACCGAACGCCAATACCAGGTTGTAGTAAAGGTTCACGGGGTCTTTCCGTCTAGCCGCGGGTACTCGGCATCTTCACCGAGACTGCAATTTCACCGAGCCCCTCGTTGAGACAGCGTCCAAGTCGTTACGCCATTCGTGCAGGTCGGAACTTACCCGACAAGGAATTTCGCTACCTTAGGACCGTTATAGTTACGGCCGCCGTTTACCGGGGCTTAGCTTCGGTGCTTTGGGCGAACCCTAACACCTCCACGTAACCTTCCGGCACCGGGCAGGCGTCAGCCCCTATACGTCGTCTTACGACTTAGCAGAGACCTGTGTTTTTGGTAAACAGTCGCTTGGACCTATTCACTGCGGCCCCCTCGGGCTCCACCGGCAAGCGGCTTCACCCTACTGGGGCGCTCCTTATCCCGAAGTTACGGAGCAATTTTGCCGAGTTCCTTAACGAGGGTTATCTCGATCACCTTAGTATTCTCTACTTGCCCACCTGTGTCGGTTTTGGTACGGGCACGCGCTTCCTCCCTAGAGGCTTTTCTTGGAGGCATGGCGTCGGGGACTCGCCGGCTCTTGAGCCAGCTGGCATCGCACCTCGGGTTATGCGGTCCCGGATTTGCCAAGGACCACCCCTACATGCTTACCCCAGGACAACCATCGCCTGGGATCCCGTAGCCTTCCTCGTCCCCCCATCGGTCAAACGGAAGCGACGTGGTACAGGAATATCAACCTGTTAGCCATCGACTACGCCTTTCGGCCTCGCCTTAGGTCCCGACTAACCCTGAGCAGACGAACTTTACTCAGGAACCCTTGGGCAATCGGTGGAGGGGATTCTCACCCCTCTTTCGTTACTCATGCCGGCATTCTCACTTCCCACGCCTCCACGGCTGGATTACTCCGCCGCTTCACTGGCGAGGGAACGCTCTCCTACCGCGCGCTCGGTCCGAAGACCTCACGCACCCGCAGCTTCGGTGACATGCTTGAGCCCCGTTGAATTATCCGCGCCCGAACACTTGACCAGTGAGCTGTTACGCACTCTTTCAAGGGTGGCTGCCTCTAAGCCAACCTCCTGGTTGTCTATGCACTCGGACATCGTTTGCCACTTAGCATGTACTTAGGGACCTTAGCTGGCGATCTGGGCTGTTTCCCTTTTGACGCTGAAGTTTATCCCCCAGCAACTGACTCCCGGAGTAAGCGTAATGGTCTTCGGAGTTTGCCTGAAGTCGGTAACCTGGTAGGGCCCCTAGTCCAAACAGTGCTCTACGGCCACAACGCAATTTATCCGAGGCTATACCTAAATATATTTCGGAGAGAACCAGATATCACTGAGCTTGATTAGCCTTTCACTCCGATCCACAGGTCATCCGCCCAGTTTTCAACCTAGGTCGGTTCGGCCCTCCACGAGGTCTTACCCCCGCTTCAGCCTGCCCATGGATAGCTCGCTCAGTTTCGGGTCTACCGCCTACGACTGTGTCGCCCTATTCGGACTCGCTTTCGCTACGGCTCCGCTCATCGCTTAACCTTGCCGCAGACGAGTAACTCGCCGGCTCGTTATGCAAAAAGCACGCGGTCACAGAACAAGTCTGCTCCCACCGCTTGTAGGCACGCGGTTTCAGGTACTATTTCACTCCCCTTCCGGGGTACTTTTCACCTTTCCCTCACGGTACTAGTCCGCTATCGGTCACCTAGGAGTACTTAGCCTTGGAGGGTGGTCCCCCCAGATTCAGTCCGCGTTTCACGGGTGCGGACCTACTCAGGAACGCCTGACGGAAGGCCGAACGATTTCGTCTACGGGACGGTTGCCCTCTATGGTGCGCGGTTCCACACGCTTCGACTATCGAACGGCTTTGTAACTTCCGCTGGACCGGTCACGGTCCAGAACAGGCGCCCTACAACCCCGGATACGCAACGCGTGACCGCTTACACGCACCCGGTTTGGGCTGATCCCCTTTCGCTCGCCACTACTCAGGGAGTCTCGGTTGATTTACTTTCCTCGGGGTACTGAGATGTTTCACTTCCCCCGCTTGTCTCCGCAACGGCCTATGTGTTCAGCCGGCGGTGACGCCGCATTACCGGCGCCGGGTTTCCCCATTCGGGAATCCACGGGTCAAAGGCTGTTCAACGCCTCACCGTGGCTTATCGCAGTCGTCCACGCCCTTCTTCGACTCTAGGTGCCAAGGCATCCACCATGTGCCCTTACTATCTTGACGGTGATCTAGACCGAGCTCGGCAGAGCTCGGCCGGTGATACCCGTTGCCACCGCGGCTTATCGTTACGCGGTGGCTGTGGCTACTGTGCAGTTTTCAAGGGCCGCCGAGAGGGCGCTGGGCCAGTCGGTCGGCACGAGGGCCGACCGACGAGCACCGGTCTCTCAAAACTCAACAGCATGCTCCGGCCTCGAACTCGGCGATATGCCGCGCGGCGCACGAGGCGCCACGGCCGCTCACAGATGCGAGACGGCGGTTGGGCCGGCCAGGTTCGGTCGACGTTCTAGCTGCGCGGTCGGAGGCCGGCGGAGAAGGTCGTGACGACGAAGGTCACGAACGTCCGCGCGGCGCCGTGCCGCACATGCCCCATACGGGGCTCCCTAGAAAGGAGGTGATCCAGCCGCACCTTCCGGTACGGCTACCTTGTTACGACTTCACCCCAGTCACGAGCCCCACCTTCGACGGCTCCCTCCCACAAGGGGTTAGGCCACCGGCTTCGGGTGTTGCTCACTCCCGTGGTGTGACGGGCGGTGTGTACAAGGCCCGGGAACGTATTCACCGCGGCAATGCTGATCCGCGATTACTAGCAACTCCACCTTCATGCAGGCGGGTTTCAGCCTGCAATCCGAACCGAGACGCGCTTTGAGGGATTCGCTCCACCTCGCGGTATCGCAGCCCTCTGTACGCGCCAATGTAGCACGTGTGTAGCCCTGAACATAAGGGGCATGATGACTTGACGTCATCCCCACCTTCCTCCGGTTTGTCACCGGCAGTCTCGCATGAGTCCCCAACTAAATGCTGGCAACATGCGACGGGGGTTGCGCTCGTTGCGGGACTTAACCCAACATCTCACGACACGAGCTGACGACAGCCATGCACCACCTGTGATCCTGCCCCGAAGGGAAGCCCTGTTTCCAGGACGGTCAGGAACATGTCAAGCCCAGGTAAGGTTCTTCGCGTTGCGTCGAATTAAACCACATGCTCCGCTGCTTGTGCGGGCCCCCGTCAATTCCTTTGAGTTTTAGCCTTGCGGCCGTACTCCCCAGGCGGGGCACTTAATGCGTTAGCTTCGGCACGGAGGGAGTCGACACCCCCCACACCTAGTGCCCATCGTTTACGGCGTGGACTACCAGGGTATCTAATCCTGTTTGCTCCCCACGCTTTCGCGTCTCAGCGTCAGTCACGTCCCAGCGAGCTGCCTTCGCCATTGGTGTTCCTCCTGATATCTGCGCATTTCACCGCTACACCAGGAATTCCACTCGCCTCTTCCGGACTCGAGCCCGACAGTATCCACCGGCATCCCAGGGTTGAGCCCTGGACTTTCACAGCGGACTTACCGGGCCGCCTACACGCGCTTTACGCCCAATGATTCCGGACAACGCTCGCCCCCTACGTATTACCGCGGCTGCTGGCACGTAGTTAGCCGGGGCTTCTTCTGAAGGTACCGTCACTCCGGCCGGCTATTCACCGACGAAGCTTCGTCCCAACTGAAAGCGGTTTACAACCCGAAGGCCGTCTTCCCGCACGCGGCGTTGCTGCGTCACGCTTTCGCGCATTGCGCAAGATTCCCCACTGCTGCCTCCCGTAGGAGTCTGGGCCGTGTCTCAGTCCCAGTGTGGCTGATCGTCCTCTCAGACCAGCTACGCATCGAAGCCTTGGTGAGCCTTTACCTCACCAACAAGCTAATGCGCCGCGGGCCCATCCCGATGCGGAGGCCGAAGCTTCCTTTCCTCACAACCCTCGCGGGATGTGAGCACATTTGGTATTAGCCTCGGTTTCCCGAGGTTGTCCCAATCATCGGGGCAGGTTACCCACGTGTTACTCACCCGTTCGCGGCTTTGCCTCGGGCCGAAGCCCGATTCGTCGCTCCACTTGCATGTGTTAAGCACGCCGCCAGCGTTCGTCCTGAGCCAGGATCAAACTCTCCGTGAAGAACTGCTGGCCGGCGAAGCCGAAGCTCCGCAGACCGTCACAAAGAGTTCGTCGAGACCTACTTTGTTGTGGCGCCGGTACACGGACGCCACGGTCTAGACGGGTCAATCAATTCTGGCCGCCGGCATCTGACGATGCCGGACGGTCGAACCTGGACGCACACCGGATCGCTAACAAGGATCCGGGTGTGCATGCTGTTGAGTTTTCAAAGACCGCCGCGCCCAGTCGGGAAGGGGATTCCTTCGCTGACGGCGCACCTGAGCGGGATCCGCTCAGGGCCGGACTCGTGAGTATAGCGCCGATCTGCGAGCCGCTGGGCTCTCATCGGGCGCCAACCCGACCGGACGCGGAATAGTAGCGCGCGGATCGCGGCCCGCGAGCGCTTCGGCGCCAAGACCCCGGAATCGCCGCTGCGAGCGGCGATCGCGGCTGCTCGCGCGGCCTCTGGCGTGCGCAGGCGCAGCAGGCCGCCGTGGACGGCTGCCGCGCCTTAGCCCCGGACGCGGAGGCGGCGGAACTGCCGCTTGCCGACCTGCAGCACGGCGCCGTCGAGGCCGTCGGGCTCGAGGTCGAGGCGGTCGGCCGGCAGCGGCTCGCCGTTGAGCTTCACCCCGCCCTGGGCCAGCATCCGCCGCACGTCCGAGCGCGACAGGCCGAGCGCCGTCGAGATCAGCTCGGGCAGGTGCTGCGGCTTCCCGGCCGCGATGTCGAGCTCGGGCATCTCGTCGGGCGCCTCGTGGCGGACGACGACGCGGTCGAAGTGCTCCTCGGCCGCGCGCGCGGCCTCCGGGCCGTGGAAGCGCTCGACGATCGCGCGCGCGAGGGCGCGCTTCGTGTCGCGCGGGCCGGTGCCCTCCGGCGGGCGCGCGATCCCGAGGACCGTGAACCACGCGTCCATCGCCTCGTCGGGGAGCGAGAGCGTCCGCCCGTACATCTCCTCGGGTGCCTCGGTGACGCCGATGTGGTTGCCCAGCGACTTCGACATCTTCTCGACGCCGTCGATCCCGGGCAGGATCGGGACGGTCAGGATCGTCTGCTCCGGGACCCCGTAGGCCCGCTGCACGTCGCGCGCGAGGAGCAGGTTGAAGGTCTGGTCGGTGCCGCCGAGCTCGACGTCGGCGCGGATCGCGACCGAGTCGTAGCCCTGCAGCAGCGGATAGAGCAGCTCGAGGACCGAGATCGGCGCCCGCGCGGCGAAGCGCTTGGCGAAGTCGTCGCGCTCGAGCATCTGGGCGACGGTGGCCGTGCGCGCGAGCCGGAAGAGCTCCTCCATGCGCATGTCGAGCCACTCGGAGTTGAAGCGGACCTCGAGCAGCTCGGGGTCGTCGAGGAGGACCCGGAAGGCCTGCTCCTGGTAGGTGCGCGCGTTGGCGTCGATCTCCTCGCCGGAGAGCTGCGGGCGCGTCGACGAGCGCCCGCTCGGGTCCCCGACCCGGGCGGTGAAGTCCCCGACGATGAGGATCACCTTGTGGCCGAGGTCCTGGAACTCGCGCAGCTTCTGCAGGACGACGGTGTGACCGAGGTGGATGTCGGCCGCGGTCGGGTCGAGGCCGAGCTTCGCGCGGAGCTGGCGACCGTCGCGGGCGGCCTCCTCGAGCTTGCGCTCGAGCCCTCCCTTCGGCAGCGCGTCGACGGCGTTTCGGGTCAGGAACGCGGCGGCGTCCGAGGGGGCTTGGGCCATCCGACCCAATGCTAGTGTTGTCGACCGCCACAGGCCGCCGCCCTCCCTGCCGTCGTTCGCGGCCTCGGCCGCCTCCGCCGCATGAGCGACGCGAACGGATCCGACAACGTCACGCCCCTGTTCGGCGACCCTCCGCGCGCGCGGCCGCGGGTCCGAAAGCTCCGGCTGCTCGTCGTCCTCGTGCCGGTCATGCTGCTCGCGGTCGTCTCGACCGTGTTCGGGATGATGATGGCGGTCGCGTCCGACCTGCCGGACCTCGAGAACCGCAAGGAGTACCAGGACGCGCGCAACTCGGTCCTCTACGACGACACCGGCAAGCACGCGCTCGGCGTGCTGACGAACAACCAGAGCCGCGTGATCGTCACCTACGACCAGATCGCGCCCGACATGCGCAACGCGATCGTGGCGATCGAGGACCGGCGCTTCTACACGAACTCCGGCGTCGACATCCGCGGCATCGGGCGCGCGTTCGTCCAGGACGTCGTCCAGAAGCGCGCCGTGCAGGGCGGCTCCACGATCACCCAGCAGTTCGTCAAGAACGCGCTGCGGGCCCAGAACCAGCGCACGGTGTTCCAGAAGCTGCGCGAGGCGGCGCTCGCCTACCACCTGACCCGCAAGTGGTCCAAGCGCAAGATCCTCACCCAGTACATGAACTCGATCTACTTCGGCAACGGCGCCTACGGGATCGAGTCGGCGGCGCGGACCTACTTCGGCAAGGCCCACCCGGACTGCGGGACGCGCGAGAAGCCGTGCGTCAGCGTCCTGCGCCCCGAGGAGGCCGCGCTGCTCGCCGGCGTCGTCGCCAACCCGAGCGGCTACGACCCGGTCGCCCACCCGCAGGCGGCCGAGCAGCGGCGCAACCTCGTCCTGCAGCGGATGTTCCAGCAGGGCCGGCTCAGCCGCCTGCAGTACTTCAACGCGCGCCAGGAGGCGCTCCCGGCCGACCCCGAGCCGCCGACGGTCCGCACGACCGCGCCGTACTTCACGACCTGGATCCGCCAGCAGCTCGTCGACCGCTTCGGCGCCCGCCGCGCGTTCGAGGGCGGGCTGAAGATCACGACGACGCTCGACGTCGACCTGCAGAAGGCCGCCGAGAACACGGTGCAGCGCTACTTCTCGAACGCCAACGGCCCGACCGCCGCGCTCGTCGCCCTCGACAACGACACCGGCGAGGTCCGCGCGATGGTCGGCGGGCGCGACTACAACACGCGCCCGTTCAACCTCGCCACCCAGGGCCAGCGCCAGCCCGGCTCGGCGATGAAGCCGTTCGTGCTCGCCGAGGCGCTGCGGCGCGGCATCAGCCCGGCGTCGGTGTGGCCCTCGAAGAAGCGCGTGTTCAAGGTCCCCGGCGGCAGCGACAAGTTCGTCGTCAACAACTTCGAGGACAGCTACTCGGGATCGAACACGCTCGCGGGCGCGCTGACGGCGTCGGACAACTCGATCTTCGCGGCGGTCGGCCTGCAGGTCGGCCCGAAGCGGATCTCCCGGCTCGCGCGGCAGATGGGCATCCGCACCCCGGTCTCGACCAACCCGGCGATGACCCTCGGCGGGCTGAAGGAGGGCGTCACGCCGCTCGACATGGCGCACGCGTACGAGACGTTCGCCGAGAACGGGCTGCGGGTCACCGGCACGCTGGGCTCGAGCAAGCAGGGGCCGGTCGGCGTGCGCTCGGTCACGACCTTCCCGGCCGCCGGGCGCCCCACCCGCGTGCTGGCCGAGAACGACCTGCGCCGCCGCCGGGTGCTCGGCAAGGACACGGCCCAGACGGCCGTCGGGATCATGCAGACCGTCATCCAGCGCGGCACCGGCAAGCGCGCGGGGCTGGCCGACGGCAGCTTCGCCGCGGGCAAGACGGGCACGACCGAGAACAGCGGCGACGCGTGGTTCGTCGGCTTCACCGACCGCCTGACGGTCGCCGTGTGGGTCGGCTATCCGGACAAGCTCAAGCCGATGCTCACCGAGTTCGCCGGCCGGCCGGTCGAGGGCGGCACGTACCCGGCGCTCATCTGGCACGACTTCATGACCGGCGCGAACACCATCATCGACGACCGCATCGCCAAGGAGCGCATCCGCAAGGGCCTCCCGCCGGAGGACCCGGACAAGGAGCGGACGACGACGACCGCGCCGACCCCGCCGCCCGCCGTCGCGCCCGCCGCGCCGGCCGAGGGCGGGGACGTGCCCGCGCCGCCGAGCCAGACACCGTCGGGCGGCGGGACCAGCGCGCCATCGGCGACGCCGACGACCTCCACCCCGGCGCCGACGCCCACGCCTTCGACCTCGACCCCGGCGCCGACCCCCACCCCCACCCCGGCGCCGGCGCCGACGACGCCCGGGACCGGGGGCACGCCGCCCGCGGGCGGGACCGTCGCGCCCGGCTGACCTCAGGCCGCGGCGAGCGACGCGCGCAGCGCCGGCGGCCACGGCCGCGAGACGTGCCGGCTGCCGAGGGCGCAGAACCGCCACGGCAGGTCGACCGCCTTCGTGATGCCGATGCGCGGCCCGGCCACGACCGCGACCGGCGGGCGCCCGGCGACGGGCGGTCCGAAGCGGATCGGGCCGTCGACCAGCGACGTCGTGTTGAGCTCGAGGTCGATGTCCAGCGCCTGGGTCAGCTTGCCCGGGCCGGAGCACAGCTCCTCGAGACGCTGCAGCCCGCGCCGCGCGCGCATCTCCTCGATCCCGTCGACCGGCTCCAGCGCCCGCACGAGCACCGCCGCGCCGACGTCCTCGGGCTCGCAGACGGCGTTCAGCAGCGCGTGGATGCCGTAGGAGCGGTAGACGTAGGCGACACCCGGCGGGCCGTAGAGCGTCGAGGTGCGGGCGGTGAGCCCGACGTAGGCGTGGCAGGCGGCCTCGGTGTGGTGGTAGGCCTCGGTCTCGACGATCACGCCGGCCGTCGCGCCGTGGCGCACGGTGCAGCCGACGAGGTCGCGGGCGACCTCGAGCACGGGCCGGTCGTAGAAGGCCCGGTCGAGCGTGCCGGCGGCGATCACGCCGGCTCGAGCTCCGCGCGGGCGGCGTCGAGCTGCTCGCGGACGCGGTCGAGGGCCGTGCCGCCCATGCTGACCTTCGACTCGAGCCACGACGCCTGGGTCAGCACGACCGCGACCTCGTCGGGCACCAGGTGCTCGGAGGCCGCCCGCAGCTCGTCGGCCGAGAGCTCCGACAGCGTGCGCCCGGAGTCGACCGCGGTACGGACGAGCCCGGCGACGACGCCGTGGGACTCGCGGAACGGGACGCCCTTCTTGACGAGCAGGTCGGCGATGTCGGTCGCGGCGATGAGCTCGTCCGAGGCGGCGTCGGCGAGGCGCTCGCGGCGGAAGCGCGCGCCGATGATCATCCCGCGGGCGGCCGTCAGGCACAGCTCGAGCGTGTCGGCCGCGTCGAAGAGGTGCTCCTTGTCCTCCTGCATGTCCTTGTTGTAGGTCAGCGGCAGGGCGTGCATCACGCCGTGGAGCGCGCCGAGGTGGCCGACGATGCGCGGCGCCTTCGCGCGCAGGAGCTCGGCGGCGTCGGGGTTCTTCTTCTGCGGCATGATCGACGAGCCGCTGGCCCACGCGTCGGGCATCTCGACGAAGCCGAACTCCTCGCTCGACCAGATCACGAGCTCGGCGCCGAGGCGCGACAGATGGGTCGCGCAGGTCGCGGCGGCCGACAGGTAGTCGAGGACGTAGTCGCGGTTGGAGACCGCGTCGATCGAGTTCGGCGCCGGCCCGGCGGCGAAACCGAGCTCCGCGGCGACCATCGCGCGGTCGGTCTCGAAGTTCACGCCCGCCAGCGCGCCGGCCCCGAGCGGGAGCGACGCGGTCTGCTCGGCGACGAAGCGGAAGCGCGCGCGGTCGCGGACGAGCATCCAGACGTAGGCGAGCAGGTGGTGGGAGAGATAGACCGGCTGGGCGCGCTGGAGGTGCGTGTAGCCCGGCATCGCCCAGTCGAGGTGGCGCTCGGCCGTCTCGACGAGGGCGCGCATGAGCCGGGTCACGCCCGTCGCGGCGGCGCGGGCGGCGTCGCGGGTGAACATCGCGACGTCGGTGGCGACCTGGTCGTTGCGCGAGCGCGCGGTGTGCAGCCGCCCGCCGACCGGCCCGGCGATCTCGGTCAGCCGCCGCTCGATCGCCATGTGGATGTCCTCGTCGTCGGCCCGGAACGGGAACCGCCCGCCGTCGAGCTCGGCCTCGACCGCGTCGAGGCCGGCGAGGAGCGCGTCGCGGTCCTCCTCGGAGATCACCTCCGTCGCCGCGAGCATGCGCGCGTGGGCGCGGGACTGCTGCACGTCGTAGGGCCAGAGCCGGCGGTCGAAGCCGATCGAGGCGTTCAGGCGCTGGAACGCCGGGTCCTGCGGCTCGGAGAAGCGCGACACGCGCGCGGAGTCTAGAGCGAGCCGCGGCCCGGACCTCAGACCGCCGTGAGCCCGTCGGTGATCTGCGCGACCTGCGTGGCGAGGGCGAAGCCGAGCAGGTACAGCGTCACGCCCCAGCCGTACCAGGCGCCGGTGCCGCGCCGGTGGAAGCGGTGCCCGGGATCGCGCCAGGCCTCGACCGCGGGCGGCACGAGACAGGCCAGGCCGAGCGCCATGAGCGCCCAGCACGTCCAGCCGGTGATGAGGTAGGCGGGCTCGAGGCGGAACTCGCTGGCGATGGCCGCCACGACGCCGTGCCAGAGCGCGGCCGGCAGCGCCGCGGCGGCCGCGATCCCGACGCCGCTCGCGGCGCGCGTGGACATGCCGTGACTATCGCGACTGACCGAGGACCCGCGCAAGGGCCGTCGCGACGCGCTCGACCTGGCCGTCGGTCATCGCCGGGAAGAACGGCAGCGCCAGGGACCGCGCGGCGACGTCCTCGCAGACGGGGAACTCCCCCTCGCGGTGGCCGAACGTCTCGCGGTAGTAGGTCATCAGGTGGATCGCCGGCAGGTACGGCTTGCTCGCGATCCCGTGCTCGCGCAGCGCGCGGACGACCTCGTCGCGGTCGTGGCCGTGCGGGACCTGGACGACGAACACGAACCAGCCGCGGAGGTTGCCGCCGGCGTCCGGGCACGGCAGGCCGAGGCCCTCGAGGTCCGCGAGCGCCTCCGTGTAGCGCGCCGCGACCCGCGCCCGGTCGGCCAGCATGCCGTCGAGGCGCTCGAGCTGGGCGAGGCCGAGCGCGCAGGCGAGGTCGGTCAGGCGGTAGTTGAAGCCGAGGCGGTCGTGGTCGAGCCAGCCCATGTCCGGCGCGCGGCCCTGGTTGCGCTCGGAGTCGATCCGTTCCTTCATGGCGGCGTCGGCCATCGTGACCATGCCGCCCTCGCCCGTCGTCAGCTGCTTGTTGGCGTAGAAGCCGAAGACGGCCGGGTGGCCGCGGGCGCCGACGGGGACGCCGTCGGCGTGGACCGCGCCGAGGGCCTCGCAGGCGTCCTCGACGATCGGCAGCCCGAGGCGCTCGAAGGCGGGCGTGTCGGCCGGGTAGCCGAAGATGTGGACCGGCAGGAGCGCGGTCGTGCGGGCGGTGACCGCGGCCGCCGCGGCGTCGGGGTCGAGGTTCAGGGTCACCGGGTCGATGTCGGCGAACACCGGGCGGGCGCGCTCGAACACGCAGACGTTCGCGCTGGCGACGAACGAGAACGGCGACGTGACGACCTCGTCGCCGTCGGAGACGCCGACCGCCCGGAGCGCGAGGTGCAGGCCGGCGGTGCCGCTCGAGACGGCGCTCGCGTGGTCGACGCCGAGGCGCGCCGCGAAGGCGTCCTCGAAGGCCGGGACGCGCGGACCGAGCGAGAGCTCCCCGGAGCGGATGACCTCGAGGACGCGCGCCTCCTCGTCCTCGCCGAGGACCGGGCGCGCGAGCGGGATCTGCTCGGTGTCGGCCCCCGCGCTCACGCCGAGCGCGCGCCCGCCCCGTCGGCCGCCGGGCGGCGCGTGCGGCGGCCGGGCTGCTCGGGGTGCTCGAGCGAGTCGACGAGCGCCTGCCACGAGGCGGCGATGACGTTCTCGTCGACGCCGATCGCGCCCCACACGTCCTGGCCGTCGGACGCGTCGATGAGCACGCGCGTCACGGCGCCGGTGCCGTGGCTCTCGTCGAGGATGCGGACCTTGTAGTTGACGAGCTCGATGTCGCGCAGGTGCGGGTGGATCTCCGAGATCGCGTCGCGCAGCGCGGCGTCCAGCGCGTTGACCGGGCCGTTGCCCTCGGCCGTGCGCACGTAGCGCTCGCCCTCGACCCAGATCTTGATCGTCGCCTCGGTCTCGACCTTGCCGTCGGCGCGCTTCTCGACGATCACCCGCCAGGACTCGAGCGTGAACAGCGGCTCGTACTCGCCGCTCTCGCGCCGCATGAGCAGCTCGAACGAGCCGTCGGCGGCCTCGAAGTGGTAGCCGCGGTGCTCGAGCTCCTTGACCCGGTCGACGATCCGCGCGGCGGCCGCGTCGTCGACGGTGAGGCCCGCGGCGGCGGCCTTCTCGGCGGCCGTGCCGCGCCCGCTGAGCTCGGAGATGAGCAGCTCGCGCGTGTTGCCGACCTGGTCGGGGTCGATGTGCTCGAACGTGGAGGCGTCGGCGCGGACGCCCGCGACGTGCAGTCCGCCCTTGTGGGCGAAGGCGTTCTTGCCCACGTAGGCCTGGTTGGGGTCGGGCGTGAGGTTGAGGAGCTCGTCGACGAAGTGCGCGACCTCGGTGAGCTTGCCCAGGCGCTCGGGCCCGACGACGTCGTGGCCCATCTTCAGCTGGAGGTTCGCGATGATCGAGACGAGGTTCGCGTTGCCCGTGCGCTCGCCGACCCCGTTCATCGTCCCCTGGACCTGCCGCGCCCCGGCGTCGACCGCGGTGAGCGAGTTCGCCACGCCGCACTCGGCGTCGTTGTGGCCGTGGAAGCCGACCCGGACGCGGTCGCCCACGGCCTCGACCACCGCGCGCGTCGCCTCGGCCACCTGGTGGGGCAGCGACGAGCCGTTCGTGTCGCACAGGCAGACCGTGTCGGCCCCGCCGCGCGCCGCGGCCTCGAGGCACTGCAGCGCGTAGGCGCGGTCGTCGCGGAAGCCGTCGAAGAAGTGCTCGGCGTCGTAGATCACGCGTTTGCCCGCGCCGGCGAGGAACGCGACCGACTCCTCGATCATCGCGAGGTTCTCGGCGCGGTCGACGCGGACGACCTTCTCGAGGTGCAGGGCCCACGTCTTGCCGACGATGGTGCAGACCGGGGCGAAGCAGCCCGCGAGGATCCGCAGGCCCTCGTCCTCCTCCGGGCGGACGCCGCGCCGGCGGGTCATGCCGAACGCGGCGATCTGCGCGTGGCCGAACGTCTCGCCCGCGAGGAGCTCGAAGAGCTCGAGCTCCTTGGGGTTCGACGACGGGAAGCCGGCCTCGATGAGGTGGACGCCGAGCTCGTCGAGGCGGTGGGCGACGCGGATCTTCTCGTGCGCGGACAGCGTCATGCCCTGGCCCTGCATCCCGTCGCGCAGGGTCGCGTCGTAGAGCTCGACGGAGGTCACGCGACCTGCGGCGCGGCGGACGGCACCGGGACGGCGTCGAGCCACTCGCGGTAGCGCTCGGTGCGCCCGTGCAGGGCGTCCTCGAATCCCGTCTGGACCGCGCGCGTGATGTCCCCGGGGTGTCCCTCGCCGATCGTGTGGTCGTCGATCTCGCGCAGCGGCGTGAGCTCGGCGGCCGTGCCGGAGACGAAGACCTCGTCCGCGAGGTAGAGCTCCGCGCGCGCGAGGTCGCGTTCGACGACCTCGAAGCCGAGGTCGCGCGCGATCTGGATGATCGACTTGCGGTTGATGCCGTCGAGGATCGAGGCCTGCTGCGGCGGGGTGATGATGCGCCCGTCGCGGACGACGAAGATGTTCTCGCCCGAGCCCTCGCAGACGTAGCCCTTGTCGTCGAGGAGGATGGCCTCCTCGTAGCCGGCCTTGTGCGACTCGATCTTCGCGAGGATCGAGTTCAGGTACTGCCCGGTCGCCTTCGCGTGCGGGATCAGCGAGTCGGGGCTGATGCGCCGCCAGGAGGAGACCTTCGCGCGGATGCCGTTGCGCTTGCCCTCCTCGCCGAGGTAGGCGCCCCACTCCCAGACGGCGATCGTCACGTCGACCGGCGCGTCGAGCGGGAACAGGCCCATCGTGCCGTAGCCGCGGAAGACGATCGGGCGGATGTAGCAGGACCGCATCCCGTTCTTGGCGATGAGGTCGAGGGTCGCGTGCCGGATCTGCGTCCGGTCGAACGGGATCGGCATGTAGTACAGCTCGGCCGACTTGTAGAGCCGGTCGATGTGGTCGAGGTGCCGGAACACCGCCGGCCCGATCTCCGTGTCGTAGCAGCGGATGCCCTCGAAGACGCCGGTGCCGTAGTGGAGCCCGTGCGTGAGTACGTGAACCTTCGCGTCCTCCCATTTGACGAACTCCCCGTTCATCCAGATGAGGTCCGCTTGCTTCACGTCGATGCTCCTTATCGCAGGTGTCCGAGCACTGCCCGGGTGGCCTCGGCGGTCGTCGCCTTTCCCCCCAGGTCGTGGGTCCGCAGCCCGTCCTCGAGCGCGCGGTCCACGGCCGATTCTAGGGCCGTCGCCTCGTCTTGGAAACCGAAACCGTGGCGGAGCATCATCGCGGCGGAGAGGAACATCGCGAGCGGGTTGGCGATCCCCCGGCCCGCGATGTCGGGCGCGGAGCCGTGGACGGGCTCGAACATCCCGGGCTCGCCCGGCGCGCCGAGCGACGCGCTCGGGAGCATCCCGATCGAGCCGGTCAGCATGGCCGCCTCGTCGCTGAGGATGTCGCCGAACATGTTGTCGGTGAGGATCACGTCGAAGCGCGTCGGGGCCGAGACGAGCTGCATCGCGGCGTTGTCGACGAGGACGTGCTCGAGCTCGACGTCTCCGAACTCGTCGGCGTGGACGCGGTTGACGGTCGCGCGCCACAGCCGCGAGGTCTCGAGCACGTTGGCCTTGTCGACGCTCGAGACGCGCGTGCGCACGGCGCCGAACGCGGTCCGCGCGATGCGCTCGATCTCGGCGACCGTGTACTCGTTGAGGTCGGTCGCGCGGTCGTCGGTGCGCGTCTTCTCGCCGAAGTAGATGCCGCCGGTGAGCTCGCGCACGACGACGAGGTCGGTGCCCTCGATGACCTCGCGGCGCAGCGGGCTGGCGTCGAGCAGCGCGGTCGCCGGCCGCACGGGGCGCAGGTTCGCGTAGAGGTCGAGCTCGCGGCGCAGGCCGAGCAGGCCCTGCTCGGGGCGCGGCTTGTCGGGGTCGGTCGTGTCCCACTTCGGGCCGCCGACGGCCCCGAGCAGCACGGCGTCCGACGCCCGCGCGGCCGCGAGGACCTCGTCGGTCAGGGCCGTCCCGTGGGCGTCGATCGACGCGCCGCCGACGAGGTGCTCCTCGAAGGTCAGGTCGTCGCGCAGCTCGTGGAGCGCCTCGATCGCGGCGCTCGTGACCTCGGGCCCGATGCCGTCGCCGGGCAGGGTGACGATCGTCTTCGCCATGCGCCTACAGCGCCGTCGTGACGGGGCCGGAGCGCTCGCGGTCGGCCTCGTAGGCGGCGATCGCGTCCTCCTTCTGCAGCGTCAGCCCGATCTCGTCGAGGCCGTTGAGCAGGCGGTGCTTGACGTCGGGGTCGATCTCGAAGCGCGCCGATCCGCCGTCCCACGTCACCTCCTGGGCCTCGAGGTCGACCTTCGCGTCGCCGGCGGCCATGACCGCCTCGACGTCGTCGGCCGCCAGGGGGATCGGCAGCAGCCCGATCTTGGTCGAGTTGGCGTAGAAGATGTCGGCGAACGAGGGCGCGACGATCGCCTTGAAGCCGTAGTCCTCGAGCGCCCACGGCGCGTGCTCGCGCGACGAGCCGCAGCCGAAGTTCTTGCCGGTCGCGAGGATCGGGTTCGACGGCAGGTCCCAGTCGGGGTCCTTGGCCCAGTCGTAGAACAGGAACTCGCCGAACCCCGTGCGCTCGACGCGCTTGAGGAACTGCTTGGGGATGATCTGGTCGGTGTCGACGTCGTCGCGGTCGAGCACGCTGACGGCGCCGTCGATGACGGTGATCGGGTCCATTGGTCAGCTCCAGTCGCGGATGTCGACGAAGTGGCCCTCGATGGCCGCCGCGGCGGCCATCTCCGGCGAGACGAGGTGGGTGCGCCCGCCGCGGCCCTGGCGGCCCTCGAAGTTGCGGTTCGAGGTCGAGGCGCAGCGCTCGCCCGGCTCGAGGATGTCGGGGTTCATGCCCAGGCACATCGAGCACCCGGCCCCGCGCCAGTCGAAGCCCGCGGCCTTGAAGACCTCGTCGAGGCCCTCGGCCTCGGCCTGCAGCTTGACCTGCACGGAGCCCGGGACGACCATCGCGTAGACGTCGCCCGCGACCTTGCGGCCCTCGACCACCTTCGCCGCGGCGCGGAGGTCGCCGATGCGCGAGTTCGTGCACGAGCCGATGAAGACGCGGTCGAGCTTGATCTCCTGGATCGGCGTGCCGGCCTCGAGCGCCATGTAGTGCAGCGCGCGCTGCTCGCCGTCGGTCGCCGGCTCGGGCACGGCGTCGGTGACGCCGACGACCTGGCCGGGGTTCGTCCCCCACGACACCATCGGGCTGAGCGCCGCCGCGTCGACGACGACCTCGCGGTCGAAGGACGAGCCGTCCTCGGTGCGCAGCCCGCGCCAGCGCTCCACGGCGGCGTCGAGGTCCGCGCCCTGCGGCGCGCCGGGGCGACCGTCGACCCACGCGAACGTCGTGTCGTCGGGCGCGACCATCCCGGCCCGGCCGCCCCACTCGATCGTCATGTTGCACATCGTCATCCGGCCCTCCATCGAGAGCGCCTCGATCGCCGGGCCGGCGTACTCGACGACGTGGCCGACGGCGCCGGCGACGCCCTCCTGGCCGATCGTGCCGAGGATCAGGTCCTTGGCCGTGACGCCGAAGCCGGGCTCGCCCTCGTAGCGGACGCGCATCGCCTTCGGGCGCGGCTGGACGAGCGTCTGCGTGGCGAGCACGTGCTCGACCTCGCTCGTCCCGATGCCGAACGCGAGCGCCCCGAAGGCGCCGTGGGTCGCCGTGTGGCTGTCGCCGCAGACGATCGTCATGCCGGGCTGGGTGACGCCGAGCTCGGGCCCGATGACGTGCACGATCCCCTGGCGGTCGGAGCCGAGCGAGTACAGCGGGACGCCGAACTCCGCGCAGTTGCGCTCGAGCGTCTCGACCTGCACGCGGCTGAGCTCGTCGCGGATGCGCGCCGCGACCATCGTGCCGTCGGTCGGCACGTTGTGGTCGGCCGTCGCGAGCGTGCGGTCGGGCCTTCGCACCTGACGGCCGTTCAGGCGCAGGCCGTCGAACGCCTGCGGGCTCGTGACCTCGTGGACGAGGTGCAGGTCGATGTAGAGCAGGCCCGGTGCGACCTCGTGGTCCGCCCAGATCTTGTCGAACAGCGTGCTCGGCATGGATGCGCTCCTTGGGGTGCTAGCTCCGTCGCAGGCCCGCGGAGACGACCGCGAGCAGCGCGGCGGCCTCGGGGCCGGGGTTCTCGAAGTGGTGGGGCAGGTCGGCGTCGAACGTGACGCAGTCGCCCGCCGCGAGGTCGTGGCGCTCGCCGTCGATGTCGAGGACGACGTGGCCGGCCTCGACGAGCGCGATCTCGCGGCTGCCCGGCTCGTGCATTGGCGGGTCGCCCGCACCGCCGGTGCGGGCGCCGGCCGCCAGGGTGTGGCGGCTGAGCTCGGCGCGCAGGCCGGGGAGCGGCGCGGTCAGGACCTCGATCGCGTGGCCGTGGTCGGGCGAGCCGCCGCGGCGGCGCTCTCGGGCGCGGACGATCGTGACCGTCCCGGACTCGTCGAGGCGCAGGAGCTGGCTGAGGCGCAGCTCCAGGCCGGCCGCGATGCGGCTGGCGACCTGCAGGGTCGGGCTCGTCTCGCCGCGCTCGACCTGGCTGAGCATCGGGGCGCTCACGCCGCTGCGCTCGGCGAGGTCGCGCAGCGACAGGTCCATCGCCTCGCGCAGCGCCCGGACCCGCGGGCCGATGTGGATCTGCGTCTCGATGTCGCCGGCCAGCGCCATTACGAGCGTACGTTATCGCATACGCGAGGATGACTAGCCTCACGCGTCGTGCTGCCCTTCGCCGCCCCAGACGTCCTCGTGCTCGCCGGCGGCGGCGTGCTGGGCGAGGCGTGGATGACCGGCGTGCTCGCGGGCATCGAGGCCGAGGCCGGGATCGACCTGCGCCGGACGGAGGCGTTCGTGGGGACGTCGGCGGGATCGATCGTCGCGGCGAGCCTGGCGGCCGGCCGCTCGCCCCGGCGCCCGGCCGAGGGTGCGCCGGCGGCGGCTCCGGCGCACGACGACGCCGCGGCCGAGGACGGTGGCGTGGGCGCGGCGGCGCGACGCGCGCTGCGCGGCGCGGGGGCGGCGGCCTGGGCCGGGACGGCCCCTGCCGCGTCGGCGGCCCTGGCGTTCGGCGCCGCGGGCGGCGCGCTCGCCCGGGCGGCGGCGCTCGCGCGGATGCCTCGCGAGGAGCGCTCGCTGGACGGCCTCGGACCGCGCGTCGACGGCTGGGGCGCGCGCTTCGACGGGCGCCTGCGGGTCTGCGCGGTCGACCGCCGCCGCGGCCGCCGGGTCGTCTTCGGCGAGCCGGGCGCGCCGACCGCCGGGGTCGGCGAGGCCGTCGTCGCGTCGTGCTCGATCCCGTGGGTGTTCGCCCCCGTCACGATCGGCGGGCGCGAGTACGTCGACGGCGGCGTGTGGAGCGTGACGAACCTCGACGCCGCGCCCGCCGGGCGCGAGTCGCACGTCCTGTGCCTCGACGTCCTCTCGGGCCTGGACCCGCGCGGGCGCGGGATGGTCGCGCTGCGGCGCGCGTTCCGGGTGGCGGCGGAGCTCGAGACCCAGACCCTCCGGCGCCGGGGCGCGCACGTGGTGCGCGTCGGCCCGGACGCCCGCGCCGCCGCGGCCATCGGCGACGACCTCATGGCGCCGGAGCCGCGCGACGCGGTCCTCGCCGCGGGTTTCGCCCAGGGCGCGGCGCTCGTGCGCTAGGCCCGCGGCCGCGTCAGCCGAGCGGCAGCGGCGCGGGCGCCTTCATCTCGCGCATGCGCAGGAGCGTGACGACGCGGGCCGCGCCGCCGCGCCCCGAGAGGGCGGTGAGCACGCGCTGGAGCTCCTCGATGTCGCGCGCGACGACGCTCAGCAGGACGTCGGTCTCCCCCGCGACCCAGTCGGCCTGCGTGACCTGCGGCAGGCCGGCGACGACCTCCTCGAGGCGCTTCTCGGCCGCCTCGGTGTGGCGGGCGAGCGTGAGCTGGACGAAGACGCGCAGCGGGAAGCCGGCGACGTCGGGGTCGAGCCGCGCGGCGATGCCGGCCACGACGCCCGAGGCCTTCAGGCGCCGCAGGCGGTGCATCGTCGCGGTCGGCGACAGGCCGACGAGCCGGGCGAGCTCGACGTTCGGCCGGTCGGCGTCGCGCTGGAGCTCGTCCAGGAGCTTCACGTCGAGTTCGTCAAGCTGAACGGCCATTACACGACAGAATATCGCGTCTGCACGACGAGATCTGCGATCGACTGTGGCTTCTCGCCCGATCTGCCGAACAATGGGAGCATGACCCGCTTCCGCCCCGACCGCGCGTTCCTCGCGCTCGCCGCCGGCGGCGTCCTGTTCGGCCTCACCGTCCCGCTGAGCAAGGTCGCCCTCGGCTGGCTCGACCCCGCCTGGCTGACCGTCGCCCGCTTCGCCCTGGCCGCCCCCGTGCTCGCGCTCGCGGGCCGGCGCGGGCTGCGCGCTGCGCTCGCCGCGCCCGTCGTCGCCTGGGGCGGCACGGGCTACGGCGCGATGGTGCTCCTGCAGAACGCCGGCGTGGAGCGGACGAGCGTCGGGCACGCGGCGCTGCTGTTCGGGGCGGTGCCCGCGCTCGTCGCGGTCGTGGCGACGCTGTCCGGCCGCGGGCGGAGCGGGCCGCTCGCCTGGCTCGGGTTCGGCGTCGCGCTCGGCGGCGTCGGCCTCGTCGCCGGGTCGGGCGGCGGGTCGTCGCCGGCCGGCGACGGGCTCATGCTGCTGTCGGCGCTCTGCCAGGCGGCGTTCGTCGTCGCCCAGGCACAGCTGCTCGACGGCCGCGATCCGATCGCGGTCACGGCCGTGCAGATGGCCGCCGCGGCGCTCGTCGCGCTGCCCTTCGCGCTCGCCGGCGGATCGCCCCCGGCGCTGGGTGCCGCGAGCGCGGGCGAGGCCGGCGCGGTCGCAGCGCTGGTCGTGGCGGGCACGCTGCTGCCGTTCGCGTTCTTCGCCTTCGGCCAGGCGCGGGTGCGGCCGGAGGTCGTGGGCGCGTTCGCCAACCTCGAGCCGCTGGTGGGCGCGGGCGTGGCCGTGCTCGCGTTCGGCGACGCCTTCGGCCCGCTGCAGGCGCTCGGCGCGGGCGCGATCCTCGCCGGGATCGCGCTCAGCAGCGGACGGCCGGACGGCCCCGGCGCGCCGGCCGGCGCCTAGCGGCGCGGCTCAGTCGTCGCCGCCGCGGCCGCGCCCGCGGCCCCGGCCACTGCCGCCGCTGTCGTCGCCGCCCGATGAGCCGCTGCCCGACGAGCCGCCGCCCGAGGAGCCGCCGCCGTGGTCGTCGCCGGACTCGGTCGTGGTCGTCCGCGGCGTCGTCGTCGTGGTCGTGCGCGAGCCGGTCGAGGTCGTGCGGTCCTCGGAGGTGGAGGTCGACGTCGTGGTGGTCGGCGTCGTGCGGGTCGCGCTGCCGCCGTCGTCGCCGGCCTGCGCCGGGCGCGAGCTGATCGCCCGCGCGCAGCGGCTTGGCCGACAGGCCGATGCGATCGCCGGAGATCGCGTTGGCGGCCAGCCCGATGCCGAGCGCGGCGCCGATGCCGAGCAGCGCGAGGGTGGCCAGGAGCGCGGCGGAGCGCGGGGTCATCGGTCCTCCATGACGGTCGTGACCGGCTCGCGCCCGGCGGCCGGCGACCGCGGCGAGCGGCAGGCGGATGTCGGCCCGCGCGCCGCCCTCGGGCCGGTTGGCGATGGTCGCCTCGCCGCCCCAGCGGCGGGCGAGGACGCGCACGATCGTGAGCCCCAGGCCGCTGCCGCGCGGGCGCTGGGCGCGCGAGCTGCCGCGGACGAAGCGGTCGAACACGCGCTCCTCCTCCCCCGGCTCGAGGCCGGGGCCCGCGTCGAGGACGGCGATGCGGCCGTCGTCGCGCGTGGCGCCGAGCTCGACCACGACGGTCGTGCCCGGGGCGGTGTGCTCGATGGCGTTCTCGACGAGGTTGTCGAGGATCACGGCGACGTCCTCGCGGGAGGCGTCGACGTGGGCGCCGGCACTGCGGTCGCGGACCTCGAGGTCGACGCCGCGCTCGTCGGCGACCGAGAGCCAGCGGTCGAGGGCGGCCTCGGCGGCGGCCGTGAGCGACAGCGGCGGCACGGCGGCGGGCCGCTGGCCCTCGCGGGCCAGGGTCAGCAGGTCGGTGACCGTCCGGGCGAGCCGTTCGGCCTCGCGCTCGCCCGCCTCGAGATCCCGGCGCAGCGCGTCGTCGTCGGTCTTCAGGCCGGCGGCCTCGAGGCGCAGGCGCAGCCCGGTGAGCGGCGTGCGCAGCTGGTGGGCGGCGTTGGCGACGAAGTCGCGCTGGGCGGCCATCGACTGCCCGAGGCGCTCGGTCATGTCGTTGAACGCGTGGGCGACCTCGCGGTGCTCGCGGGCGCCGGCCTCGGCGGCGCGGGCGTCGAGGTCGCCGGCCTCGACCCGTCGGGCGGCCTTCGTCAGGCCGCGCAGCGGGCGCGACAGGTAGCCCGCGAGCAGCCAGGCGACGATCAGGCCGAGGGCGAGCGCGGCCAGGCCGAGGCCGATGAGGGCGATCGTGTCCCGCCGCACCTCGGAGTGCACGGCGTCGACGGACTGGGTGATGCGCACGGCGCCCGCGCGCTGCCCGGCCGAGACGATCGGGACGGCGGTGAAGAGCAGGTTCTCGCCGAGCGAGGCGCTGTGGCGGGTGCCCTGGGACGTGTCGCCCGCGAGCGCGGTGCGGATCTCCGGGCGGCTCGCGTAGGACGCGGTGCCGAGGCCGCTGCCGGCGGAGTCGGCGAGCAGCCGGCCGCGGCGGTCGACGATGATCACGCGGCCGCCGACGTTCCCGGCCGCGGTGCGCACGAGCGCGGCGAGCTGGGCGGGCTCGTCGAGCGAGGCGGCGGCGCTCGAGGCGACGACCTGGGCCTGGCCCGCGGCCTCGGCCTTGACCTCGGCGTCGACGCGCTTGGCGAGGTTCAGCGCGAGCGGGACCTCGAGCGCGACGAGCATCAGCACGAGCACGTAGGCGAAGGCGGCGAGCTGCCAGACGCGGACGCTCATCGCGCCGCCCCGCCCCCGGCCGCCCCGCCGCCGAACATGAAGCCGACGCCGCGGACGGTGTGGATGTAGCGCGGGGCGGCGGAGTCGTCGCCGAGCTTCTTGCGCAGGCCGCTGACGTGGACGTCGAGGGTCTTCGTCGACCCGAACCAGTTGACGTCCCAGACCTCGTCGATGAGGCGCTCGCGCGTGACGACCGCGCCGGCGCTGCGCATGAGCAGGGCGAGCAGGTCGAACTCCTTGCGGGTGACCTCGACCGGCTCGCCCGCGCGGGTGACCGAGCGCGTGGCCGGGTCGAGCCGGACGTCGCCGACCTCGACCGCCGCGGTGGGATCGGGCGCCCCCGGGGCCGGCGCCTGGGCGACGGCCGTGCGGCGCAGGACGGCGCGCACGCGGGCGGTGACCTCGCGGGCGCTGAAGGGCTTGACGACGTAGTCGTCGGCCCCGAGCTCGAGGCCGATGACGCGGTCGGCCTCGTCGCCGCGGGCGGTCAGCATGATGATCGGCACCTGCGACTCGCGCCGGACCTCGCGGCAGACGTCGAAGCCGGAGCCGTCGGGGAGCATGAGGTCGAGGAGGATGAGGTCCGGGCGGATGCGGCCCGCGGCGTCGACCGCGTCCGCGGCCGTGCCGGCCACCTCGAGATGGAAGCCCTCGCGGGTGAGGGTCTCGGCGAGGGGCTCCGCGATGGCCGGCTCGTCCTCGACCAGGAGGATCGTCCGCCGGCCGGATGCCATGTCCACATCGTAGGGCGTCATCGGTGGTTTGCCTGCCGCTCCGCGCACGACGCGGCGCCCGCCGTCGGGGCGGGCGCCGCGGGGCGCGGGGGGCGATCGGTGTCGGTACGGGGGCAGCCCTCAGTCGTCGCCGCCGCGACCACGGCCGCGGCCGTGGCCGCCGCTGTCGTCGCCGGGCTCGAAGCCGGAGCCGTGGTCGTCGTTGACGTCGTGGTTCGGGCCGTCGTCGCTGCCGCCGGAGCGGCCGCTGCTGCCGGAGCCGGAGTTGCCCGAGCCGGAGTTGCTCGAGCCGGAGCCCGAGTTGCTCGAGCGGGAGTTGCTCGAACCAGAGTTGCTCGACCGGCTGCGGCTGTCGTCGGCGCCGCGGTTGCGGCGGCGGTCGTCGGTGCCGGCGGCGTGGTCACGCCCGCGGCCGCGGTGACGGTGGCGGTGCGTGGTCGTCGCGGTCGTGGCCGTCGTCGGTCGGGTTCGCGGCGGCGTCGGGCGTCGTCGTGGTCGTCGGGCTGGTGGCGGTGGTCGTGGAGGTCGTGGCGGCCGTGGTCGTGCCGGCCGGGTCGTCGGCTCCCTGGGAGCCGATGGCGCTCATCGCCAGCGTGCCGCCGGAGAGGAGCGCGCCGCTGAGCGCGGCGATCAGGAGCAGGCGGCGCATGTCAGTCGTCGCTCCCGCCGCCGTTGCCGCCGCCGTGGTTGCCGCCGCCGCCCGAGCGCTCGACGAACGTGGCGACCCACGTGCCGTTCGAGCGGCGGACGTTGGCCTCGATGCGGGTCATGCCGGCGCGGAGGCCGGAGAAGCCGCCGACGCGCTGGAAGCGGGTGTTGCTCGTGACCTTGATCGTCACGGTGCCGCGCTCGGAGTCGCGCAGGCGGAAGGTCCGGGCGCTGCGGTTGACGGACACGATCGTGCCCTCGTACTGGCGGGTGGCGGCCTGGGTGGCCGGGGCCTTCGGCGCGGCGGGCTGAGCGGCTCCGGCGACTGCGGCGGTCGAGCCGAGCGCGGCCAGTGCGGCGGCGACGGCGACGGTCTTTCTCATCCTCATGTCGATCTCCTCGGTGCGTGGTCGGTGTGTGAGATCAGGATGCGCTTCGGCCGTCCAACCGCCGTCCAGGGGCGGTGAAGGACTCGGTCAGCCGAGGGTTAAGGAATGGTTCAGACGCCCCGGCGGCCGCACGGGCCGCGGGGGCCGATGTCCTACCGTGAACGGCAGTGAACGCCGCTCCGCCCACCCGGCGCGGCCACCGACGCCGCCGCGCCGCCGCGCTCGTCCTCGCCCCGATCGTCGTGGTCGCCCTGGCCCTCGCGGGCGTCTGGCTCGGGCTGCGCGTCGCGAGCCCCGGCGAGTACGAGACCGAGCTCGGCCGGGTCTCCGTGCGCGTGACGCCCGCGACCCACGGCGCCGTCGAGGCCTACATCCCGCTCGCCGACTGGGGCGTGCGCAGCCACGCGTTCTCTGCCCCGATGCGCCTGCACATCGAGCCGCGCACCATCCAGCGCGACGTCGTGGTCCGCGCGGCGAGCGGCGCGCGGGCCCCGCTGGACGAGACCGAGGCCGGGCTGCGCGACGCGGTCCGGCGCACGGTGCTGCGCACGCTGCGCTTCGCCCTCGGCGGCGCGGCGGTCGTCGCGCTCGTCCTCGGCCTCGCCCTCGCGGCCTTCGGCGTCCGGCGCCGGCTCGTGCTCGCGGGCGCGCCGGTCGCGGTCGTCGCCGTCGCCGCGATCGCGTGCGGGGCGACGATCTTCCAGGCCCAGGCGAGCTTCGACGAGCGCGCCCTCGAGCGTCCCACGTACTACGCCCGCGGCGCGGAACTCGTGCAGCTGCTCGATGCCGCCGCCAATGCGCGCAAGGCGGGCGACGGCTACGCGAGCAAGGTCCAGGGCGCGGTCAGCGGCTTCGCCTCCCTGCTCGCCGACCCCACCGCCGGCGAGCTCGACGACACGCAGCCCGCGCTGCTGGCCTCCGACCTGCACAACAACCGCGTCGTGCTCGACTCGCTGCAGGACTACGCCCGCGACAAGCCCGTCTTCTTCGTCGGCGACTTCGGCAACACCGGCAGCGGCGCGGAGGTCGGCGCGCTCGGCGACCGGATCGCGGGGCTCGGCACGCGGGTCGTCGCGGTCTCGGGCAATCACGACTCGACGGCCTTCATGCGCGGCCTGGCGCGCCGCGGCGTGACGGTCCTGACGCGCGACGGCGTCCTGCGCGGCGACGGCTCGCACGGCGCGCCGATGGCCGACGTCGCGGGCCTGAGCGTCGCGGGCTTCGACGACCCGCTCGAGTGGCACGCCGACGACCCCGACGACCCGCGGCGCATCTTCTCCTTCTCCGAGCTGCCCGACCCCGAGCAGGCGACCGACGTCGCCCGCCAGGACCTCCTGCGCTGGTACGACGGCCTCCCGCGCCGGCCCGACGTCGTCCTCGTCCACCAGAACGGCCTCGCGCAGTGGCTCGCCGGGCAGCTGCGCCTGCGCAACCTCGACCGCCCGCTCACGATCCTCACCGGCCACGACCACCGCCAGCACGTCACGAGCTACGGCCCGATCACGGTCGTGGACGGCGGGACCGTCGGCGCGAGCGGCATCTACGGCGTCGGGCGCGACTCGGTCGGCCTCGCCGACCTGCACTTCCGTGCCACCCACGGCCTCGAGGCGGCGGATGTCATCGCGGTCGAGCCCGTCTCCGGCGCCGCGCAGGCACAGCGCGTCGTGATCGACGAGTGCCCGGTGATCTGCAAGCGCTACCCGGCGCCCGACGGCGTCGCGCCGCCCGCGACGGACGCCGCGCCGCCCGGCTAGCGCGCGAGCCCCAGCGCGACGCGCACGACGGTCCGCGCGACGGTCACGAGGTCCTCGACGGCGACGCGCTCGTCCACCGCGTGGGCGAGCTCGATCCCGCGCGGGCCGGCCATCACGCACGGGATGCCGCGCGCGCACCACAGCCGCATGTCGGCGCCCCACGGGACCCCCGCGACTCGCGCCTCCCGGCCGAGCTCCGCCCCGACGGCGGCGCGGACGAGCGCCGCGAACGGGTCGTCGGGCGGCGTCTCGCCCGAGGCGAACTGCCCGCCGGGCCAGCGCAGCTCGACGTGGCCGTCGGCGGCGCTCGCGACCGCGGCCTCGACGGCGGCGCGGGCGGCGGCGGGCGCCTCCCCCACGCGCACCGGCGCGCGGCCCTCGAAGACGAGCCGGTCGGGCACGCTGCTCGACCACTCCCCCGCCCGCAGGCGCCCCACGAGGACCGGGTAGGGCAGCTCCAGCGCGCGCATGAGCGGGTGCTCGACGCCGTCGTTCAGCGCCCGCTCGTGGGCGGCGAGCGCGGCGTGGACGGGCAGGTAGCGGTCGATCGCCGAGACGCCCTCGAGGCGGTGGGCCGCGTGGGCGGCGACGCCGCGGACGGTGCCCTCGAACGTGAGCGCGCCGGCCTGGGCGCAGACGACGTCGAACCCCGTGGGCTCGGGGATCAGGCAGGCGGCGAACGCGCTGTCGCGCTCGAGCGCGGCGAAGGTGCCCAGGCCGCCGTCCTCCTCCGAGCCGACCGCGAGCAGGACGACCTCGCCGTGGGGCGTGTCGGCCCCGAGGGCGGCCAGACCGTGGAGGGCGGCGACGACCCCGCCCTTCATGTCGACGCTCCCGCGGCCGTGGACGAAGCCGCCGGTCACCGCGCCCGACCACGGGCCGCCGTGCGCCCACGGCTCCGCACCGGGCGGGACGACGTCGACGTGCCCGTCGACCGCCAGCCGCGGCGCGTCGCCGACGGTCGCGGGAAGCGTGACGGCCAGGCCCCACAGCTCCGCGCGCGGCGCCTCCTCGCCCGGGTGGTCGGGATGCGCGCGCAGCCCGGCGAGGTCGTGGCGGTGCAGGTCGGCCTCGAGCCCGAGCGCCGCGGCCAGCTCGCCGAGGCGCTCGAGCGCGGCGCGTTCGTCGCCCGTGACGCTCGGGACCTGGACGAGCGCCGCGACGTCGCGCGCGATCGCGGCGGCGTCGAGGCGCCCGAGCGCGGTCTCGAGCGCCACGCTCAGGGCGTGGCCAGCGCGGCGGGCCGCGCCGTGACCGCCGGCTGCTCGGCCGCGACGCGCGCCTTGCGCACCCCGCTCGAGATCGCGCGCACGTAGGCCATGCCCGCGGCCTCGAGGATGTCGGTCGCGACGCCCTGGCCGCCGGCCGACTGGCCCTGGTACTCGATCACGACCGAGACCTCGCCGAGCGCGTCCTCGCCGCCGGTGACGGCCTCGACGCGGAACTCGCGCAGGCGCGCGTCGATGCCGGTCGCGGCGTTCACCGCGCGGAAGATCGCGTCGACCGGGCCGTCGCCCGTGAACGAGCCCTCGAGGTCCGAGCCCTCGGGCGAGAGCACCGACACCGTCGCGTGCGGCGGGCGGCGGGAGGAGGCCTCGACGTCGAACCAGCGCAGCTGGTAGCCGGCCAGCTCGGAGCGGAGCTCGTCCGTGACGAGCGCCTCGAGGTCCATCGCGGTGACCTGCTTCTTCTTGTCCGCGATCTCCTTGAAGCGCTTGAAGGCGGTGTTCAGCGCCTGGCCCTCGACCTCGTAGCCGAGCTCCTCGAGCGCCTGGCGCAGCGCGTGGCGGCCGGAGTGCTTGCCGAGCACGATCGCGTTCGTGTCGACGCCCACGGTCGTCGCATCCATGATCTCGTAGGTCGAGCGCTCCTTGAGCACGCCGTCCTGGTGGATGCCGGACTCGTGCACGAAGGCGTTGCGCCCGACGATCGCCTTGTTCGGCTGCACCGGGTAGCCGGTGAGGCGCGAGACGAGGCGGCTCGTGCGCGCGATCTCCTTCGTGACGACGCCGGTGTGCACGCCGACGTCCGCGCGCCGCGTGTGCAGCAGCATCACGACCTCCTCGAGCGACGCGTTGCCCGCGCGCTCGCCGATCCCGTTGATCGCGCACTCGACCTGGCGCGCGCCCGCCTGGATCCCGGCGAACGAGTTCGCGACGGCCAGCCCGAGGTCGTCGTGGCAGTGGACCGACAGCACGACGTCGGCCAGGCCGGGGACCAGCGTGTACAGGCGCGTGAGGAAGGCGACGTACTCGTCGGGCATCGTGTAGCCGACGGTGTCGGGCACGTTGATCGTCGTCGCGCCCTCCTCGATGGCGATCTCGATCACCTCGGCGGTGAACTCGACGTCGGCGCGGGTGGCGTCCATCGGCGAGAACTCGACGTCCTCGCACAGCGCCTTCGCGTGGGCGACGGCGGCGCGGGCCTGGCCCTTGACGTCCTCGCGGGTGGACTGCAGCTGGTGCTCGATGTGGATGTCCGACGTCGACAGGAAGGTGTGGATGCGAGGTCGCTCCGCCTCGCGGACGGCCTCCCAAGCACGGTCGACGTCGCCGGCGTGGGCGCGCGCCAGCCCGGCGATGACCGGGCCGCGGACCTCACGGGCGATGGCCTGGACGGCCTCGAAGTCGCCGGGCGAGGCGATCGGGAAGCCGGCCTCGATGATGTCGACGCCCAGGCGCGCCAGCTGGTGGGCGATCTCGAGCTTCTCGCCGGTGTTGAGCGAGATGCCGGGCGACTGCTCGCCGTCGCGCAGCGTCGTGTCGAAGATCAGTACTCGGTCGGGGTCCATGTCGTCCTCTCCTTGTCGGTTCGTCCTGCGGGCTTCTTCTCGGGCTGGGTTTGCGGCTCTCGCGGCCGCCACGCGCTATTCCCCCCGAAGGGGGAGGAGAAGAAGTCGAAGGTCGAGCAGGAACGACATGTGCTGCGGTGAGGCTAGCGGAGCCCGCCCGGGTCACGCAAGTTCGCCGGTTTCCGGGTTGTGATCGCAGCGATCAGCGGGTGTCGCGTAGGTTGCCCGCGGTGGACGAGCTGCGGACGACGGACTACCACACGGCCGGCGAGCCGTTCCGGATCGTGACCGGCGGAGCGCCGGAGATCCCCGGCGCGACGGTGCGCGACCGGCGCGAGCACGCCCGGGCGAGCGCGGAGGTCGACCGCGTCCGGCAGCTGCTGTGCCAGGAGCCGCGCGGGCACGCGGACATGTACGGCTGCTTCCCCGTCCCGCCCGACGACGACGGCGCCCGCCTCGGGGTCCTGTTCTGGCACAAGGACGGGTTCTCGACGGCCTGCGGGCACGGGACGATCGCGCTCGGCGCCTGGGCGGTCGAGTCCGGCCTCGTCACGGCCGCCCCCGACGGCGTGACCGACGTGCCGATCGACGTCCCGTCCGGGCGTGTGATCGCGCGCGTGCGGTGCGCGGCGGGCGTCGTGCAGGACGTCACGTTCCGCAACGTGGCGTCGTACGTCCTCGCGCGCGACGTCGCGGTGGACGCGGGCGCGTTCGGGCGCCTCGGGGTCGACGTCGCCTACGGCGGGGCGATCTACGCGTGCGTGCCCGCGGCGGCCGCCGGGCTCACGGTCGAGCCCGGCGCGTACGGGCAGCTCATCGCGCTCGGGCGGGCGGTCAAGGCCGCGCTCGCCGGCACCGAGCACGCCCGCCACCCGAGCGACGACCGCCTGTCGGGGATCTACGGGACGATCGTCTACGACGACCGGGGCGACGGGCCCGACGGGCCCCGCCAGCGCAACGTGACGGTCTTCGCCGACGGCGAGGTCGACCGCTCGCCGTGCGGGTCGGGGACCTGCGCGCGGGCGGCGCTGCTGCACGATGACGGCCGCCTCGGCCCGGGGCGGACGCTCAGCCACGAGTCGATCGTCGGGACCGTCTTCGCCGCCGCGGTCACGGACACCGTCGCCGCCGAGGGCCGCGACGCCGTCGTCGTCGAGGTCCGCGGCGCGGCCTATCGCACCGGCGAGCACCGCTTCGTGCTCGACCCCCGCGACCCGGTCGGGACCGGCTTCGTGCTGCGGTGAGCGCCGTGGACGGGATCCCCTTCCTCGACGCCGCCGCCGTCGCGCGGGTCTCGGCCGCGGAGGCCGTCGACGCGCTCGAGGCCGCGCTGCGCGGCGGCCTGGACCCCGAGGCCGACCCGGCGCGCCAGGCGGTCGCGGGCGAGGCCGGCGAGGTGTTGATCATGCCGTCCTCCTCGCCGGGCGCGATCGGGGTCAAGCTCGTCACGGTCGCGCCGGCGAACCCCGACCGCGGGCTGCCGCGGATCCAGGGCGTCTACGTGCTCTTCGACCCCGAGACGCTCGCGCCCGGCGCACTCGTCGACGGCATCGCGCTGACGAACCTGCGGACGGCCGCGGTCTCGGCCCTCGCCGTGCGCCACCTCGCCGCGCCCGGCGCCCGGCGCCTCGTCGTGTTCGGCACCGGCGCGCAGGGCTGGGCCCACGTCGCGGCGCTCCGGGCGGTCGCGCCGTCGCTCGAGCGGGTGGACGTCGTCGCGCGCGACCGCGGCCGCGTCGCGGCGTTCGTGGAGCGCTGCGCCGCCGAGCACGACGGCCTCGAGGCCCGCGCGGCGACGCCGGACGCCGTCGCCGGCGCCGACCTCGTCGTGTGCGCGACGACCGCGCGGGCGCCGCTCTTCGCCGGCGCGGACGTCGGGGACGAGGCGACGGTCGTCGCGATCGGCTCGCACGAGCCCGAGGCCCGCGAGACCGACAGCGCCCTGGCCGGCCGCGCCACCGTCGTCGTCGAGTCGCGCGCGTCGGCGCTGCGCGAGGCGGGCGACGTGATCGGAGCGATCGAGGACGGCGCGCTCGCGGCGGACGCGCTCGTGCCGCTCGCCGCGCTCGTCCGCGGCGAGGCCGCTCCCGCCGCCGGCCGCCCGCGGCTCTTCAAGAGCACGGGCATGGCGTGGGAGGACCTCGTCGTGGCCGCGGCCGTGCAGGCGCGCGCCGCGGGCTGAGCGGCGCTACACCGGCGCCGGCTCCGGCGCCACGACGCCCTCCTGGAGCACCCGTGGGTCGGCGACCTCGCGCCGGCGCTGCCAGAACTCGCGGTGGCCCATCCCCCACCAGATCAGCATCAGCACCGGCCCGAGCAGCAGGAACCCGATGCCGATGACGAGCGGGGAGCCCAGGCCGAAGTACGTCGTCGACCCCGCGTCCGCCTTGCCCAGGTCGAAGCAGGACTTGACGAAGATCGCGCCGAGCATGAGCCCGCCGACCAGCGGGGCGACGCCGACCAGCCAGAAGTTGCGGGCGCTCTTGGTCAGGTCGCGGCGGAAGTACCAGACGCACGCGAAGCCGGTCATGCCGTAGTAGAAGGCGATCATCAGGCCGAGCGCGGCGATCGAGTCGAACAGGATGTCCTCGCTGACGAGCGTCAGGCCGACGTACCAGATGATCGACAGGGCGCCCATCCACCACGTCGCGGTGTCGGGGGTCTGGTGCTCCTGGTGGATGTGGGCGAACCTCCGCGGGAAGGCCTTCGACCGCGCCATCGAGAGCGCCGTGCGCGAGGTCGGCAGGATCGTCGTCTGCGTCGAGGCGGCCGCCGACGAGAGCACCGCGATGATCACGATCTTGCCGAGCAGATCGGACCCGAAGACCGAGTTGGCGAGGATCCCGAGCACGTCGCCCGAGTCGTCGTTGGCGAGCTTGTCCGGGCCGCCGTAGGCGATCGCGGCGGTCGAGACGACGACATAGATGCCGAGCAGGATCAGCGTCGCGACGACCGCGGCCTTGCCCGGGACGTTCTCGGCGTCCTCGGTCTCCTCGTTGACGCACACGAGGCTGTCCCAGCCCCAGTAGATGAAGACCGCGAGCAGGACGCCGGAGGTCAGCGCGCTCGTCGAGTCGATGGCGAACGGCGAGAACCACGAGAGCTCCGGGTTGACCGACCCCGCGGGGGCGGTGCCCGCCCACACGCGGGTCAGGGCGACCACGGCGAAGATCGCCAGCGTGACGACCTCGGCCGTGAGCAGCCACTGCTGCGTCTTGGCGTTCAGCTCGATGCCGATGACGCAGACGTAGGTCATGACGGCGATCCAGAGGACGCCGATGACCGTCACGGCGAGCGTCGAGGGGTCGTCGATCGCCGAAGAGCAGGAACGAGTAGAGGCCGGCGATCTGGGCGAGGTTCGCCATCACGATGATGTCGGCGACGACGATCGCCCAGCCCGTGATCCAGCCCGTGTTCGGGCCGAACGCGCGGGTCGCCCAGGAGAAGCTCGTGCCGGCGTCGGGGTCGGCCTTGTTGAGGTACTTGTAGGCCATCGCCACGAGGAGCATCGGGATGAACGCGACGATGAAGATCGCGGGCGCCTGGGTGCCGACGCCCTCCACGGCGACGACGAGCCCGAGCACGGCCGCCAGGCTGTAGCCCGGCGCCGTCGAGGCGACCCCGATGACGACGCTCGACGCGAAGCTGATCGCGCCGGTCTTGAGCCCCTTCTCGAGGGGTCGCGCGTCGGCGGGCTCCTGCCCGGCCGCGGTACCTGCCATGCCGTTGTTCCTCCTCGCTCGATGCTGCCTCGCGCCGCGCGCGATCGCGGCGAGATTAGCGATCCGCCCGGCGGCGACGGTCGACTTGTGCATCGTGGACACCCGCGGGCGGTCCGGCCCTGGCCGCCGGGCGGTGGCCGATCGCCGGTGGGCGCAGTACTTTCGATCAGGTGAGGCGCGACTCCGGATTCCCCACGGCCGACGCGCAGGACGACTTCCAGCGCGCCCGGCGCCGGCAGGTCATGTCCCAGCTCGCCCGGCGCCTCGGGCGCGACGCGCGCGGCGTCGACGTGATCCTGCCGTTCGAGGAGGTCGTCGACGCCCTCGGCCGCCTGGAGGAGCGCTACATCGGCCTGCAGACGATCGAGCTCGACTCGATCCTCGGCACCGTCGACCGCGTCCACGGCGGCTTCGACCGCCAGTTCCGTCCGACGAGCGCCCGCGTGCGGGCGCGCTGGGAGCGGATCGCCAACGCCGCGCGCCGGGGCGAGGCGCTGCCGCCGATCTCCGTCTACCGGATCGGCGACGTGCACTTCGTCCGCGACGGCCACCACCGCGTCTCGGTCGCCCGCGCGCTCGGGCGCGACACGATCGACGCCTACGTCGTCGAGGTCGTCACGCGGATCGGCGCCGAGCGCTCGCTCGTCATCAGCGACCTGCCCCTCAAGAGCCACGAGCGCCTCTTCTACGAACGCGCCCCCATCCCCCCGGACGCCCGTGACCGCATCGCGCTCACCGACCCGTGGCGCTACGCGTTGCTCGCCGAGATGGTCGAGGCCTGGGGCTTTCGCGCGATGCAGGACCGCGCCGAGTTCATGGACCGCCGGACCGCCGCCCGGCGCTGGTTCGACGAGGACTACGTCCCGATCGCCGACATGGTGCGCGACGCGGGCATGGTCGAGGCCGGCGAGACCGAGACCGACGCGTACATGCGGATCGTGGGCCAGCGCTACCGCCTCATGCGCACCCACGACTGGAGCGAGGAGATCCTCGCCCGGCTGCGCGAGGAGGCGTCCTAGCGGAGCGGGACGAACCGGCCCGCGAGGAACCCGTCGCCGGACAGGATGTCGCCGAGCACCGTGTCGGGCACGGGCGCGTCGGTCGTGAGGACCATCACCGCGACACCGCCGTCGCCGCCGTCCTCCGGCACGTGGCCGACGGCCGCCGAGTTGATGTTCACGCCGTGCGCGCCGAAGGACGTCCCCGCGCGGCCGATCATCCCCGGCCGGTCGAGGTAGCGGAACAGGACCATGTAGTCGTCCTCGAACTGCACGTTGAAGCGGTGGCCCCACGCCTCGACGAGGTGCGGCCGGTGCTGGCGGCCGAGCGTCGTCCCGGCCACGCGGACGCGGGCGTCGCCCGCGACGACCGTGACGCGGACGAGGTCGGTGAAGTCGCGCGACTGCGTGCGCTTGGTCTCGACGAGCGCGATGCCCCGCTCGCCCGCGACGGCCGGCGCGCTGACCTCGTTGACCTCCTCCTCGACGTGCCCGGTGAGCACGCCGACGAGGGCGTGCAGGCCGAGCGGGCGCGTGTCGCGCTCGGCGATGCGCCCGAGGAACTCGACCTCGACGCGCTCGACCGACGAGCCCTCGGCGAGGCCCATCGCCAGCCGGCCGAGGCGGCGGCTGAGCGGCAGGAACGGCCCGAGGACCTCGAGGTCCTCGGCGGCGACGGCCGGCACGTTCACGGCGGTCGAGACCGCGCCGCCGGTCAGCGCGGCGACGACCTGCTCGGCGGCCTGGAAGCCGGCGCGGTCGGTCGCCTCGGCCGTCGAGGCGCCGAGGTGCGGCGTGACGATCACGTTGGGGTAGCCGAAGAGCGGGTGGTCGGTGACGGGCTCGCTGCGGAAGACGTCGAGCGCCGCGCCCGCGACCTTGCCGCTGTCGAGCGCGGCCTGCAGGTCGGCGTCGACGATCAGCGGCCCGCGCGCGACGTTCAGCACGCGCACGCCGTCCTTGCACTTCTGCAGGGCCTCGGCGTTCAGCCAGCCCTCGGTCTGGTCGTTCTTGGGCAGGTGGAGCGTGAGGAAGTCGGCGCGGGCGTAGACGTCGTCGGGGCCGTCGGCCTTCTCGACCCCGAGCTCGCGGTAGCGCTCGGCGCTGACGAACGGGTCGAACGCGACGACGCGCATCCCGAAGCCCATCGCGCGCTGGGCGACGAGCTGGCCGATGCGCCCGAAGCCGAGGACGCCCAGCGTCTTGTCCATGAGCTCGACGCCCGAGTACTTGGACCGGTCCCAGCGCCCGGCGACCAGGCTCGCGTGCGCCTGCGGGACGTTGCGGGCGAGCGCGAGGAGCAGCGCCATCGTGTGCTCGGCGGCGGTGACGACGTTCGACTGCGGCGCGTTCGCGACGACGATCCCCTGCTTCGTCGCGGCGGCCACGTCGACGTTGTCGACCCCGACGCCGGCCCGGCCGATGACGCGCAGGCTCGTCGCGCGCGCGATGAGGGCCGCGTCGAAGGTCGTGGCCGAGCGGATCAGGACGCCGTGGTAGGCGCCGATCCGGTCGGCGAGCTCCTCGGCGGACCAGTCGAGGCCGAGATCGACGTCGAAGTGCTCGCGCAGGAGCGCGACGCCGGGCTCGCCGATCTTCTCCTTGACGAGGACGCGGGGGCGCCCGTTCGAGTCCTGCGCGCTCACGCCGGGGTGGCGGCGACGCCGGCCTCGAGGAACACCTGCTGGGCGGCGCCCGGGCCCGCGCCGAGCTCGACGTCGTGGCCGAGGCGGGCCAGCGTCATCTCGAGGCCCGCGAGCGACACGATGATGTCGAAGGCGCCGAAGTAGCCGGTGTGGGCGATGCGGACGATCTTGCCCTTGAGCTGGCCCTGGCCGCCGTTGGCGGTGATGCCGTAGCCGTCGCGCAGGATCTTCGGGACCTTGCCCCCGTCGATGTCCGCGGGCAGCTCGACGGCGGTGACGACGTTCGCGCGCTCGTCGGGGTCGCCGTACAGGTCGAGGCCCATCGCCTGGACCCCGGCGCGGGTCGCGCGCGCGAGGATCGCGTGGCGGGCCAGGACCTCGTCGAGCCCCTCGGCCTCGATCATGTCGAGCGCGACGTCCATCGCCTGCAGCAGGCTGACGGGCGGCGTGAAGGGCGAGTTCGGCGGGTCCTGGCGCTGGTTCTTCGCGGTCGTGGCGAAGTCGAAGTAGTAGCGGCCGCCGGGTCGTGCGGCGGCCCGCTCGAGGGCGCGGTCGGAGACCGAGCAGAGCGCGATCCCGGGCGGGCACATGAGCGCCTTCTGCGACCCGGCGCAGACGACGTCGACGCCCCACTCGTCCTGGCGGACGTCGACCGCGCCGAGGCCGGAGACGGCGTCGACCACGAGCATCGCGTCGTGGGCGCGGACGACCTCGGCGATCGCCTGGATGTCGTGGACGATGCCGGTCGAGGTCTCGCTCAGCGTCGCGAAGACGACCTCGATGCCCGCGTTGGCGGCGAGCAGGCGGTCGATCTCGGCCGGGTCGAGGCGGCGGCCCCAGCCGGGCTCGTAGCGCGTGGCGTCGGCCTCGTAGGCGTCGGAGAGCTCGATCCAGCGCTCGCCGAACTTGCCCGCCGAGCACGCGAGCACGCGGTCGCCGGGCCGGACGAGGTTCGCGACGGCGGCCTCCATGGCGCCCGAGCCGCTCGCCGCGAACAGGAGCACGTCGTTGCCCGTGCGGAAGATCGCGGGCAGGCGCTCGAGGACGCGCGCGTAGAGCTTCACGCCGGCCGGGTCGCGGTGGTACAGGATCGGCTCGGCCATCGCGGTGCTGACGCTCGGCGGCAGCGGCGTCGGCCCGGCGGTCATGAGGTACTGCTTGATGAACGGGTTGGGCGTCATGTCTCTCAGCTCTCTCGCGGCGGGTGGGCGGCGGTCGGAGGCGGAAGTCGATGCCCAGGCGTGCGGCGGCGTGTGGCCGTCGCTCCCCGGTGGTCGATTCCACCTCGAGACGCCAGTCGCGACGGCTTTTGGACTGTACCGAACCATCTTCCGGGACCTCTGGCCGGCGGTGCGCCGTAGAACCGGCGTGGGTGAGACGATCGCCGCGATGACGCGGGGCCGATTCCGGGGAGGCGGGCGTGGCCGAGGCGCGTGAGGCCGCGCTGCCGGCGGCGTCCGCGGCGCCGTCGCTGGGGCGTGCCGCCGCCGCCCGGGGCGTCGCGTCGTCGACCGAGCGCGCGCTGGTCCGCGCGGCGCAGGGCGGGTCGGCCGAGGCGATGGAGGAGCTGTTCCGCCGCCACTGGCCGCGGGCGCACCGGGCGGCGTGGCTCGTCGTGCACGACGCCGCGGCCGCCGAGGACGTGGCGCAGGAGGCGTTCCTCGCGGCCGTCCGCGCGCTCGATCGCTTCGACCGGCGCCGGCCGTTCGGGCCGTGGCTGCACCGGATCGTCGTCAACCGCGCGATCGACTACGCCCGGGCGCGGGAGGTGCGCCGCGAGGTGCCGGCGGACGCGGTGGCGGAGGCACGGGCCGTCCTCGAGTCGGGCGACCCGCCCTCGGGCGAGGTCCTGGCGGCGCTCGCGCGGCTCGCGCCCGAGCACCGCGCGGTGATCGTGCTGCGCCACCTGCTCGAGTTCACGCCCGGGGAGATCGCGAAGGTCCTCGGACTCCCGCGGGGGACGGTCAACTCGCGGCTGCGGCGCGGGCTCGACGCCCTGGCCGAGCCGCTGCGACCGGACCCGCCTGCGCTCGGGCCGGGGCCGTCGGAGGCGTCGTGAGCGACGACCTTCGGGCGAGGCTCCTGGACGTCGAGGTCCCCGGTGCGGCGGGCGCGCGGGAGCGGGCGTTCGCGTCGGTCGCCGCGGAGTTCGCGGCGCGGCCGGGCTCGGCGGCGCCGTCCGCGGCTCCGCGGTCGCGGCCGCGGTTCCGGGTGGCGCCCGGGATCGCGGTGGCGGTCGTGCTCGGCGTGCTCATGCTCGCCGTCGCCGCGAGCGCGACCGAGCCGGGGGCCGCGGTGCGCGGGTTCGTCGTGCGCGTGCTCGGCGGCGACACGCCGCCGGCGCCGCGGGCGCGGATCGGGCCGCTGCCGCCCGGGCGGATGCTCGTCACCTCGCCGCGGGGCGCGTGGGTCGTCGCCGACGACGGGACGCGCACGCTGCTCGGCGCGTACACCGGCGCCGCGTGGTCGCCGCGCGGCCTGTACGTCGTGGCGTGGAGCGGGCCCGACGTGCACGCGGTCGCCCCCGACGGCCGGGTCGCGTGGACGCTGCGGACGCCGGGCCGGGTCGCGAACGCGACGTGGTCGCCGGACGGCTACCGCGTCGCCTACCGGCGCGCGGGCGGCCTCGGCCTCGTCGCGGGCGACGGCACCGCGCCCCGCCTGCTCGCCGCGTCGGTCGCCCCGGCCGGGCCGGCGTGGCAGCCCGGCGCGCCGCACACGCTCGCGTGGGTCGACCCGAGCGGGCGCGTCGTCGTGCAGAACGTCGACACCGGCGGCGTCGTGTGGCGCTCGGCCGGCGCGGTCGGCTCGGCGCGGGCGCTGTCGTGGTCGGCCGACGGCGCGCTGCTGCTCATCCAGGCGGCCGACGGGCTACGGCTCGCCGACGTCCGGACCCGCACGGTCGAGCGGGTGGCGCTGCCGAGCGGCGACCGTGCGGTCGCCGCGGCGTGGGCGCCGGCGGGCCGTCGCCTCGCCGTCGTCGCGCGGGGCTCGTCGAGCGACCTGACCCGCGTGCTCGTCGCGCCGGGCGGGACCCGGATCGCCGACCGGCCCGTGTTCACGACGACGGGACGCCTGGCCTCGCCGGCCTGGTCGCCCGACGGCTCGCGCGTGCTCGTGCGGTGGGCCGACGCGGACGAGTGGCTGCTGCTGTCGCCGGCGCGGGCGGCTTCGGTGCGCGGTCGGGCGGGCTCAGGGTTCGGGGCCGGCGCGGCGGACGCGCCGGCGGCTCCGGGGATCGTGGCGATCTCGCCGGTCGCGCCGCGGTTCGGCGGGACGCCGGTCGTGCGGGGGTGGTGCTGCGCGTAGGCGCGCGATGGCGTTGCACGTTCCGCGCGAGCGCTGGTGCAGCGCGCCGCCCATGCGTCACACCTTCCGCGCCAAGCTCGTGCCATCGAGCGGGGCCGAAACGACAATCGGACGTTGACAAATCCGGCCCACCGTCGCGAGACAGGCGATCGCCGCGCTGGCGGAGCGCCAGCACGGCGCGGTCGCGACGCGACAGCTGCTCGCGCTCGGCCTCACGCGCCAGGCGATCGCGCGGCGGGCCGCCGACGGGCGCCTGCACCGTGTCCACCGCGGCGTCTACGCCGTCGGCCACCCCGTGCTGACCGCGGCACGGGCGGCTCATGGCCGCCGTCCTGGCCGGCGGCGAGGGCGCCGTCCTCAGCCACGCGTCGGCCGCGGCGCTCTGGGGATGCGCTCCAGCGACGCGGAGCGGATCGACATCACCGTTCGCCGGAGCGGCCGAGAGAAGCGGTCAGGACTGCGCATCCACCGCCCACGCACGCTCCGGCCCGACGAAGTGACCACGCACGAGGGCGTCCCGGTCACCACCCCCGCTCGCACGATCCTCGACCTCGCCGCGATGCTGGGGCGCCGACCGCTCGAGCGCGTCCTCGACCGCACGGAGCTGCTCGAGCTCGCCGACTACCCGGCGCTCCGGGCCATCGCGCACGCCCACCCCGGGCACCGCGGGGCGAGGCAGCTGCAATCGACCCTCGACACCCACGACGCCGGCACGACCCTCACGAGGAGCCACCTCGAGGAGCGCTTCCTGACGCTCTGCCGCGATCACGCCCTGCCCGCGCCGCTCGTCAACTCGTGGCCGAGCGGCAAGGAGGTCGACTTCCGCTTCCCGGCCACGCGCTCATCGTCGAGACCGACAGCTGGACGCACCACCGCTCACGCGAGGCGTTCGAGAACGACCGCGCCCGCGACGCCCTCCACACCCGCGCGGGCTACCGGACGCTCCGGTTCACCCACCGCCAGCTCGCCGACGACCCCGCCGCCGTGGCGGCGACCGTCGCCGCCGCCCTCAGAACGCCGGCTTGATCCAGTCCATGTGCGAGCGCAGCTCCTCGCCCGTGGACTCGATCTCCGAGGCCGCCTGCTCGGCGCGCATCCGCTTGAAGTTCTCCTGGCCGGCGCGGTTCTCCGCGATCCACTCCCGCGCGAAGTCGCCGGACTGGATCTCCTTGAGGATCTCGCGCATCCGCTCGCGGGTCTCGTCGGTGATGACGCGCTTGCCGCGGGTGTAGTCGCCGTACTCGGCCGTGTTGGAGATCGAGAAGCGCATCCCCTGCAGGCCCTTCTCGTACATGAGGTCGACGATCAGCTTGAGCTCGTGCAGGCACTCGAAGTAGGCCATCTCGGGCGAGTAGCCCGCCTCGACGAGCGTCTGGAAGCCCGCCTGGACGAGCTCGGACGTGCCGCCGCAGAGGACGGCCTGCTCGCCGAAGAGGTCGGTCTCGGTCTCGTCCTTGAACGTGGTCTCGATCACGCCGCCGCGCGTGCCGCCGATGCCCTTCGCGTAGGCGAGGGCCAGATCGCGCGCGCCGCCGCTCGCGTCCTGGGCGACCGCGATCAGGCACGGCACGCCGCTGCCCTCGACGTACTGGCGGCGCACGAGGTGGCCGGGGCCCTTCGGGGCCACGAGGCCGACGTCGACGCCGGGCGGCGGCTCGACCTCGCCGTAGTGGACGGAGAAGCCGTGGCCGAACAGCAGCGTGTTGCCCTCGGCGATCCCGTCGCGGACCTCGTTCTCGTAGACGTCGTGGTGGAGCTCGTCGGGGACGAGGACCATCACGATGTCGCCGCGCGACGCGGCCTCGGCGATCGGCAGGACCTCGAGGCCGCCCTCGCGGGCCTGGTCGACCGAGGACGACCCCTCGCGCAGGCCGACGACCACCGATACGCCGGAGTCCTTGAGGTTCAGCGCGTGGGCGTGGCCCTGCGAGCCGAAGCCGATGATCGCGACGGTCTTGCCGTCGAGGAGGCTGAGGTCTGCGTCGTCGTCGTAGAACATGCGGGCGCCATCCTATGCACCCGTGGCGGCCGGCGGGCGACCGGGCGCCGTCGCGGCGCCCTCGGGCTCGAGCGCGGGGCGCGGGCCGCCGCGCTCGACGCCGGCCGGGAGCCCCGCCCCGGCGGCGGCGCCGCGGACGCGCTCGGCCGCCGGGCGGACGCGGCGGGTCGCGCGGCGGGCGTAGCGCAGCTCGCGCTTCACGGCCACGCCCGAGCCGACGAGGATCACCGTCGCCATCACGTAGAGGCCCAACAGCACGATGGCGAGGGTCAGGAACAGCCGCACCGCGGCGAAGCCGACGAAGTTCCCCACGTAGAGGCCGACGAGCGCCGGGACCGCCTGGATCGCGATGCCCGCGGGCATGGCGCCCACGATCGCCGAGCGCCAGCGCAGCGTCGCGCGCGGGGCCCAGCGGTAGATCCCGGCGAACACGAGCATCGAGCCGAGCGTGTTGACGAGCAGCAGCAGGCCGCCCGGCAGCGACCCGCGGAGGTCCAGGGCGTCGGCGGCGTCGCCGATCACGGGCGCCCCGGCCGAGGCGACCGCGACCATCAGCGCGACGCCCGCGCCGAGCACCACGTTGCGCAGGCGGCCGATCACGACCGTGTGTCGCGGCGCCCCGAGCATCCGCGACTCGCAGCGCTCGATGACCCCGATCGCGCCCGACGTCGTCCACAGCATCGTCGCGACCGCGGCGGCGAGCAGCTGCGGCGAGTTGCTGCGCGTCCCGAGCACGAGGGTCTTGATGTCGCCGTGGATCGCGTCGGGCAGGAAGCGGTTGAGCTGGTCGGCGACCTCGATCGCCGAGAGCACGTTCTTCAGCAGCAGCGCCTGCACCGCCGCGAGCCCGAGCGCGAGCGGGGCGAGCGAGAGCAGCAGGTAGTAGGTCAACGCGGGGACGTCGTCGGCGATCCCCTGGCCCCAGTAGAAGTCGAATATGCGGCGGGCCATTCGTCGCATCGCTGTTCGCTTCCCCGGTCGCTCCGCCGCTCACGCGCCCGCCGCGGCGACCAGCGCGCGGGCGGGGATCGCGAGCGAGCCGTCGTCGCGGACGTAGGGCGCGTAGGCGGCGTCGACCGCGTCGCGCAGGGCGTAGTGGTCGGCCGGGCTCAGCCCGCGGACGACCCGCGAGAACGACCCCGACATCGCGATCGAGTGCTCCCACCACGCGTCGAGGCTCGGCCGCGTGGAAGGCGAAGTCGAGCGGCTCGACCTCGATGTCGTCGAAGCCGGTCGCGTCGAGCAGCTCCTCGATCCGCCCCGGGCGGCCGAACGCGAGCGGGCCGGGCGCCTCGGGCGGCGGCGGCTCCAGGTGCCCCTGCTCGGCCATGACGCGGGCCATCGTCGCGATCCACGGGTTGTGCTCCGGCCCCGCCCACGCGGCGAGCGCGACCCGCCCGCCCGGGCGCAGCACGCGGCGCGTCTCGCGCAGCGCCGCCTCGGGGTCGGCGAGCAGCATGTAGCCCCAGCGACAGAGGACCGCGTCCACGCTCGCCGTCGGCAGGTCGATCCACTCGGCCTCCATGGGACGGATTTCGACGTTCGTCGCTCCGACCTCCTCCGCGCGCGCCTTTGCGGCCTCGAGCATCGCCTCCGCGTTGTCGGTGATGATCGCCTTCCCGCCCGGCGCGACGAGCTCCGCGGCCAGCAGCCCGGTGTCCGCCGGGCCCGCCGCGAGCTCGAGCACGGTGTGCCCGGGCTGCAGCCTCGCGGCGTCGAGCAGCCACTGCGAGACGGGGATCGCGTCGCGCTGGAAGGACTCGCGCTCGCGCGCCCATCCGGCCGCTGCGTCCTCCCAGCGTTCGCGGCTGTCCGCGCGGTACGCCTCGGCGTCCATGGCCTAGGTCTACCAGCGTCCGCCCGCGGGCGCGCGGCTCAGAGGCGCCCGCGCTCGAGCTTGCCCGACCGCGTGCGCGGCAGCGCGTCGACGAATCGGATCGCCTTGGGCACCTTGAACGGCGCCAGCCGGGCGGCACAGTGGGCGCGCAGGTCCTCCTCGGACACGTCCGCGCGGACGACGACGGTCGCCACGACCGCCTCGCCCCACTCGCGGTGCGCGACGCCGTGCACGGCGGCCTCGGCGACGGCCCGGTGGCTCTCGAGGACGGCCTCGACCTCGGCCGGCGCGACGTTCTCGCCGCCGGTCACGATCGTGTCCGACTTGCGCCCGACGACGTGCAGGACGCCGTCCGCGTTCCACGCCCCGAGGTCGCCGGTCGCGAGGACCGGCCCCGCGCCGGGGGCGACCGTGGGGCCGCTCACGAGGATCTCGCCGTCCTCGGCCAGGCGGACGTCCGTGCAGAACAGCGGCGCGCCGAGCGTCGTGACCTGCGAGCACGCCTCGGTCAGCCCGTAGGTCGTCGCGACCGGGACCGCGTGGGCGGCCGCCCGGCCGACGAGCGCCGGCGTGACCGGGGCGCCGCCGACGAGCGCCCAGCGCAGGCGCCGCGGCGCGCGCAGCCCGCCGTCGAGCAGGCGCTGCAGCGTCGTCGGCACGACGGAGATCATCGTCGCGGGGCGATCCGGGCGGTCGAGGTCGAAGAGGACGCGCTCGGTGTCGAAGCGCTCGTGGACGATCGCGGTGGTCGCGGTGATCGCGCTGCGCAGGATGATCGACAGCCCGCCGACGTGGGAGAGCGGCAGCGCGCAGAGCCAGCGCTCCTCGGCGTCGAGGCCGAGCGCCGCGCACGACCCCAGCGCGCTCCACAGCCAGTTGCCGTAGGTCAGCTCGACCGGCTTCGGCCGCCCGCTCGACCCGGAGGTGTGGACGACGATCGCGGTCGCGTCGAGGTCGTGCCACCGTGTGAGGCGGGCGGCGGCCTCGCGGCCCTCGATCGGCCCCGCGACGACGAACGCGGCCCCGCGCGCGACGGCGAGGCGCTCCTCGACGCCGAGGCGGACGTCGATCGGGACCGCGACCGCGCCGAGCAGCAGGCAGGCGTGCAGGGCGACGCAGAACGCGTCGCCCGGGGGCAGCTCGATGCCGACCCGGTCGCCCGCCGCGACCCCGTGGCCGGCGAGCCGCCGGGCCGCGACGGCCGCCTCCCCCAGCAGCTGCGCGTACGTCAGCCGGTTGACCGCGGGGCGGTCGGGGTGGCGCGCGGCCGCGCGCGGGAGCCAGGCGTCGACGAGCACGCGGGTCAAAGTAGCCTGCCGCGCATGCCAGTCACCTGGACCGCCGCCCGGGACTACACGGACATCCGGTACGAGCTGAGCGGCGACGGGATCGCGAAGATCACGATCAACCGCCCGGAGGTGCGCAACGCCTTCCGGCCCCAGACGCTCTTCGAGCTGCGCGAGGCGTTCACGCTCGCGCAGGACGACCCGACCGTCGGGGTCATCGTCCTGACCGGCGAGGGCGACAAGGCGTTCTGCTCGGGCGGCGACCAGCGCATCCGCGGTGACGACGGCTACATCGGCGACGACAGCGTCGCCCAGCAGGGCATCGGGCGCCTCAACGTGCTCGACCTGCAGATCCAGATGCGCCGCTGCCCGAAGCCGATCGTCGCGATGATCGCGGGCTACGCGATCGGCGGCGGCCACGTGCTGCACGTCTGCTGCGACCTGTCGATCGCCGCCGACAACGCGCGCTTCGGCCAGACCGGGCCGCGCGTCGGCTCCTTCGACGGCGGCTTCGGCTCCGGCCTGCTCGCCCGCCAGATCGGCCAGAAGCGCGCCAAGGAGGTGTGGTTCCTCTGCCGCCAGTACGACGCGGCGACGGCGCTGCAGTGGGGGCTCGTCAACACCGTCGTGCCGCTCGAGCGCCTCGAGGAGGAGACCGTCCAGTGGTGCCGCGAGATGCTCGCGCTGTCGCCGCTCGCGCTGCGGATGCTCAAGGCGTCCTTCAACGCGGCCGAGGACGGCCTCGCCGGCGTGCAGCAGCTCGCGGGCGACGCCACGCTGCTCTTCTACATGAGCGACGAGGCCCAGGAGGGCCGCGACGCCTACGTCGAGAAGCGCCGGCCCGACTTCTCGAAGTTCCCGCGGCGGCCGTAGCGCGGAGACGAGGTCGCCGGCGTGCGCATCTGGCTCATGGCCGCCCGGCCGCGGACGCTGCCCGCGGCCATCGCGCCCGTCCTCGTCGGGACGGCGCTCGGCATGACCGAGGTCGACCTGCGGATCGGCGGGTTCGTCGCCGCGCTGCTCGGCGCGATCTTCATCCAGGTCGGGACGAACCTGTCCAACGACTACTCCGACGCCCGCCGCGGCGCCGACACCGAGGAGCGCCTCGGGCCGGTGCGCGTGACGGCCGGCGGCCTCGTCCCGCCGCGCCAGGTGCTGGTCGCGACGTACGTGAGCTTCGCGCTCGCCGTCGCCTGCGGCGCCTACCTCGTGTACCTCGCCGGGCCGATCCTGCTCGCGATCGGCGCCGCCTCGATCCTCGCGGGCGTCCTCTACACCGGCGGGCCGCGGCCCTACGGCTACGAGGGCCTGGGCGAGATCTTCGTGTTCCTGTTCTTCGGCATCGTCGCCGTCGCGGGCTCCTACTTCGTCCAGACCGAGCAGGTCGAGTGGGAGGCGTTCGTCCTCGCGGTGCCGGTCGGGCTGCTCGCCTCGGCGATCCTCGTCGTCAACAACGTCCGCGACCTCGAGACCGACCGCCGCGCGGGCAAGCGGACGCTCGCGGTCCGGCTCGGGCGCCCGGCGACGCGGACCGTCTTCGGGCTGATGGTCTACGTCGCGTTCCTCACCGCGCCGCTGCCGTGGATCCTCGGCGCGCTGTCGCCGTGGCTGCTGCTGCCGCTCGTGCTGCTGCCCGCCGGCCGTGGCGCTCGTGCGGCTCGTGCGCGCCCACACCGACGGGCCGACGCTCAACCGCGCGCTCGCGCGCACGGGCATGCTCCAGCTCGGCTTCTGCGTCCTGCTCTCGATCGGGTTGCTGTTGAGCTGATGGAGGTCCGGATCGCCTCGCTCGTGCTCCGCTTCGCGCGGCCGCTGCTGACCGCCTACGGCGAGCTGTACGAGCGTGAGCTGCTGCTGCTGCGCATCCGCGGCGGCGACGGCGTCGTCGGCTGGGGCGAGGCCGCGCCGCTCGAGCCCTACGACGGCGTGCCGCTCGAGGCCGTCCGCGACGCGCTCGCGGCCTACGAGCCGATCCTCCGCGACGGCGACGACCTGCCCGGCGGCGCGCTGCTCGACGCCTGCCGCGACGCCGCCGACCTCCCCCAGGCGCTCGCCGCGGTCGACCTCGCCCTGTGGGACCGCGCCGGCAACCGCGAGGGCCGCCCGGTCAGCGAGCTCATCACCGACGAGCCGGCCGCGAGCGTCCGCGTCAACGCGACGATCGCGGCCGAGGACCGCGCGGGCGCCGCCGCGGCGGCCGCCGACGCGGCGCGGGCGGGCTACTCGTGCGTGAAGGTCAAGGTCGGCGTCGGCGACGACGCCGGGCGGGTCGCCGCGGTGCGGGCCGCGGCCGGGCCGGAGATGGAGCTGCGCCTCGACGCCAACGGGGCGTGGGAGGTCGACGAGGCCGTCGCGAACATCGACCGCCTCGCGCCCGCCGGCCTCGAGCTCGTCGAGGAGCCCGTCCACGGGATCGCGGCGATGCGCGCCGTGCGCGAGCGCGTCGCCGTGCGCGTCGCGATGGACGAGACGGCGGCCGAGCCCGGCTCGCTCACCGCCGCGGTCGCCGACGCGGTGTGCCTGAAGGTCTCGCGCTGCGGCGGGATCTCGGGCCTCCTCGCCCAGGCCGCGCTCGTGCGCGCGTCGGGCGCCGAGGTCTACCTCGCCTCGACGTTCGACGGCCCGCTCGGCATCGCCGCCGCGGTCCATTGCGCGGCGGCGCTGCGCCCGTCGGCCGCGTCGGGGCTCGGGACGCTCGAGCGCTTCAGCGACGAGCTCGCGGTCCTGCCGGTGCAGGACGGCGAGATCGCGGTGCCCGCCGTGCCCGGCCTCGGCGTCTGAGCGTCACTCCGTCGTCGCGATCGCAGCCGCCACCGCCTGCGGCGCCTCGCGCGGCAGCCCGTGGCCCGCGCCGGGCACGACGAGCATCCGGGCGCCGGGCAGCGCACCGGCCAGACGGCGCCCGAGCGCGGCGTAGCGGCCGTCGCGCTCGCCCGCGATGATCGTCACGGGCATCCCGTCGAGCTCGCCGAGGCGGTCCCACAGCGGCTCCATGACGCCGGCGCCGATCCCGCGCAGCGCGGCCGCGAGGGCGACCGGGTCGTTGCGCAGCAGGTCGGTGCGCCAGAAGGCCGCCGCGGACGCGGGGGTGCCGGCGAACAGCGGCAGCTGGCTCCAGCGGTCGGCGAACGCCTCGATCGTGCCCTGCTCGGTCTCGGCGGCGAGGCGCTCGTCCGCGGCGCGGCGCTCCGCGCGCAGGGCGGCGTCCTCGATGCCGGCGGTCGAGGCGACGAGCACGAGCCGGCTCACGCGCGCGGGGTCCGCCAGCGCGACGTGCAGCGCGATCCGCCCGCCGAGCGAGTAGCCGCAGAGCACGAAGCGCTCGGGGGCGCTCGGCGAGCACGTCGGCCGCGCACGCCGTCGAACGTGATCGGGCGCGCGTCGCGGGCCGCGCCGTGGCCGCGGAGATCGAGCGCGAGCGGCCGGTAGCGTTCCGGGTCCAGACGGTCGGCGACGAGGTCCCACGCGTGGCGGGTACCGGCGAACCCGTGCAGGAGGACGACCGTCTCCGCCATTCGACAAGACATCTTGACCGAGACGGCCGACACGTACGTTCTGCTGCGCGCCTTCGTGGACGAGCTCGTCCGCTGCGGTGTGGCGGGCGCGTGCACGTCGCCCGGCTCGCGCTCGACGCCGCTCGTCCTCTCGCTCGTCCGCGACGGCCGCCTGCCGTGCTGGTCGCACGTCGACGAGCGCGTCGCGGGCTTCTTCGCCCTCGGGCTGGGCAAGGCCACGGGCCGCCCGGCGGCGGTCACGTGCACGAGCGGCACGGCGGCCGCGCACTACCTGCCGGCGGTCGTCGAGGCCCACGAGGCGCGGGTCCCGCTGATCGTCCTCACCGCCGACCGGCCGCCCGAGCTGCGCGAGGTCGGCGCGGGCCAGGCGATCGACCAGCTCAAGCTCTACGGCGACCACGCCAAGTGGTTCTTCGACGTCGGCACGCACGCGGCGACGCCCGAGCGGCTGCGGTGGATGCGCGCGCTCGCCTGCCGGGCGGTGTGGACCGCGACCGAGGGGCGCCCGGGCGCCGTGCACCTGAACTTCGCCCTGCGCGAGCCGCTCGTGCTCGACGCGCCCCTGCCGACGACCGAGCCCGGCGGCGGCGGGCGGCCGGGCGGGCGGCCGTGGCTGGCGCGGCCGGCCGGGCACGGGGCGGGCGCGCCCGAGGGCGCACGCTCGCTCGTCGCCCTCCTGGCGGAGGCCGAGCGGCCGGTGATCGTCGCCGGGCGCGACGAGCGCGGCGCGCCCGAGGTCGTCGCCGGGCTCGCGGCCGCGGCGGGTGTCCCGCTGCTCGCCGACCCGCTCTCCGGGGCGCGGCGCGGGCCGGCCGCGATCGCCCACTACGACGCGCTCCTGCGCGACGAGGCCTTCGCCGCCGCCCGGTCGCCCGACCTCGTCGTGCGCGCCGGCGACCTGCCCACCTCCAAGCCGCTGCGGACGTGGCTGGCGGGCCTCGACGCCCGTCAGGTCGCGCTCGACCCCGAGGCCGCCGGCCAGGACCCGGCCGCCGTGGTGGCCGAGTCGCTCCCCTTCGGCCTCGCCGACGCGCTCGAGGCCGAACTCCCCGCCGCCCCAGGTCCGCCGTCCGCCTGGCTCGCCGGCTGGCGAACGGCCGACGCCGCCGCCGCGGAGGCGATCGCGGCGATGCTGCCCGCCGACGCGCCGAGCGAGCCCGCCGTCGCCGCCGCGCTCGCGGACCTGCCCGCCGGGAGCACGGTGTTCACCGCCTCCTCGATGCCGGTCCGCGACGTCGAGACCTTCTGGCCCGCGCGCGACGACCCGCCGCGCGTGCTGGCCCACCGCGGGGCGAACGGGATCGACGGCACCGTCGCGGCCGCGTTCGGGGCCGCCGCGGCCGGGACCGGGCCGGTCGTCCTGCACATCGGCGACGTCGCGTTCGTCCACGATCTCGGCGCCCTGCTGTGCGCGCCCCGGCTCGGCCTCGCGCTCACGATCGTGCTGGTCGACAACGGCGGCGGCGGCATCTTCGACTTCCTCCCGGTCGCGACCCAGACCGACGCCTTCGAGGAGCACGTCGCGACGCCCACGGGCCTCGACCTCGCCCGGGCGGCGGAGCTGTTCTCCCTCGCCTACACGGCCCCGGCGACGATGCCCGAGGTGCGCGCCGCGCTCGACGCGGCGGTGGCGGGCAGCGGCACGACGCTCGTGCACGTGCGCACCGACCGGGCCGAGAACCTCGCCCTGCACCGGCGCGTGTGGCCCGCCGTGGCCGCCGCCGTCCGGGGCGCGCGGTAGGTTCGCGCGCGGGATGCAGCAGACGAGCCTCCTCCCCGACCCGCCGGCCGCCCAGCCGCCCCCGCGGCGGCTGACGTCGAAGGGGATCGGCCGGGGCGACATCGTCGAGGTCGACCGCAAGGGCCGCCGCTTCCACGCGGTCGTCACGGGGATCGCGCAGCGCGACGAGCGGCCGTTTCGATCTCGAGTTGCGCCCGCTCGACTCGCGCATCAGCTATCGCCGCGCCACCGTCCGCGACGTCCTGACGGTGTACCGCCGGGCCAGATAGGTTGCGGCCATGCCCGCCTATGTGATCTTCGACATCCACGTCGACGACCCCGACGCCTATGCCCCGTACCGCGGGCCCGCGGGCGAGGCCGTTGCCGCGCACGGGGGCCGCTACCTCGCGCGCGGTGGCGCGACGGAGGTCCTCGAGGGCGAGTGGGAGCTCGACCGGCTCGTCGTGCTCGAGTTCCCCTCGGTCGAGCAGGCGAAGGCGTGGTACGACTCGCCGGAGTACCAGGAGGTCGCCCCGATCCGTCAGGCCGCCTCGCACGGCCGGGCGGTCATCGTCGAGGGCTACACGCCGTAGCGCGAGCCGTCAGCCGGCGAGGACCGGCAGCAGCGCCTGCAGCTTGACCTCGGTCTCGGCCAGCTCGGCCGGCGGGTCGGAGTCGCGCATCACACCGACGCCGGCGTAGCAGCGCGCGACGGCGCCGGTCAGCAGCGCGCTGCGCAGCGCGACGCAGAACTCGCCGTCCTCGGCGCGATCGGTCCACCCCACCGGCCCCGCGTACCAGCCGCGGTCGAGGCCCTCGAGCGCCGGGATCAGCGGCACGGCGTCGGCCATCGGCTCGCCGCCGACGGCGGGCGTCGGGTGAAGCAGCCCGGCGAGCTCGACGGCGCTCACCGGGTGGGCGAGCTGCGCGCGGATCGGGGTCGCGAGGTGCTGGATGTTCGCCATCTTCACGACGACCGGCTCCTCGGCGGCGGTCACCCAGACGCTGTGCGGCCGCAGCGCCCGGACGATCCGCCGGCTGACGATCGCCTGCTCCTCGCGGTCCTTGGCGGAGCGCATGAGCTGCTCGCCGAGGTGGTCGTCGACGGCCGGATCGGCGCTGCGGCGCGTCGACCCGGCGAGCGCGAGGGTGCCCGCGCGCAGGCCCTCGCGGCGGACGAGCAGCTCCGGGCTCGCGGCGATGAACGCGCCGTCCCCGCGCGCGGCGCAGAAGACGTGGCAGGAGGGGAAGGCCTCGCGCAGGACGCCGAGCACCGCGGGCACGTCGTGCGGCGCGGGCGCGTGGACCTGGACCTCGCGCGCGAGGACGATCTTGGAGAACGCCCCGGCGCGGATGCGCTCGACCGCCCGGGCGACCGCGGCCTCGTAGTGCTCGGGCGGCATCGCGCTGACGACGCGGAAGCGCCCGGCCGGATCGGGGTCGAGCAGCGGCAGCGGGCGCTCGCGCAGCTCGCCGGCGCGGCGCTCGAGCCGGGCGACGACGTCCTCGGGCGTGTCGTCGGGGCGGGCGAGCGCGGTGAGCGTGAGGCGCACGTCGTCGCCGCGGCGCGCGAGCGCCGCCTCGGGGACGTGCAGCGAGGCGGGCGGGTAGCCCGCCCAGTGCGGCGCGCCGCCGCCGTCGCCGGCGAACGCGAAGCCGCCGACGGCGACCGGGCCGGTGCCGCGCGGGCCGTCGGGGTCGTCGCACGCGGCGCGCTCGGCGAGCGCGCGCCAGCGCCGCGCGGTGGCCGCGAAGCGGTCGGGGCCGTGCTCGTCGATCGCCGCGACGCAGCCCAGCGCCGGCGAGGGCGAAGCGGTCGCGGTCGGCCTGCTCGAAGCTGAACCACGCCTCGCCCGCGCGGCGCGAGGCGGCGGCGATCGCGACCGGGTCGGCGTCGCGCGGCATCCGGACCGTGATCGCGGCGAGGGCCTCCCCGTGGCGGCGGGCGCGGCGGACGGCCTCGGCCGCGCGCCCGCGCAGGCGCTCGCGGTCCTCGGGCCGGAGCACGGGGCGTCCGGCGGTCCTGGTCTGCCCGGCCATCGCCGCGCGAGTGTACGCCGCGAAAGTCGACCTAAAGGTCGCCGGGGCACCGGTCGATAACCGTGGGGCTACGCCTATGCGCACCGTTCCCCGCCGGTCCAGCATCCTTCTCCTCGCCGCCGTCGTCGCCGCTCTCGCGGCGCCGGCCGCCGCGTCGGCCGACCCCGGCCAGATCATCGTCCGGTACGCCACGGGCGCCGACGCGCAGGACCGCGCGGACGCCCGCGCCGACGCCGACGTCGTCCGCGACGAGGCCCTCGCCCTCCCCGCGACCGAGCTCGTCACCCCGACGCCCGGCACGAGCGTCGCCGAGGCCGTCGCCGACCTCGAGGCCTCCCCCGACGTCGCCTACGCCGAGGCCGATCAGCCCCGCCGCGCGTTCGAGCGCTACCCCGACGAGGCCCTCGTCGACGACGACGGCAACCCGCTCAACGACCAGCCCTTCGCGAACCTCTGGGCGTTCCACAACACCGGCCAGACGATCGACGAGCAGGCCGGGAGCACCGGCGCCGACATCGGCGCCCCGTCCGCCTGGGACGTGACGACCGGCAGCAAGGACATCACGGTCGCCGTCGTCGACTCGGGCGTCGACCGCTCGCACCCCGATCTCTTCGCCAATCTCGTCCCCGGCTACGACTTCGCCTACGACGACGCCGACCCGACCGACTACGAGGGCCACGGCACGCACGTCGCGGGCATCATCGGCGCGCGCGGCAACAACGGCACGGGCGTCACCGGCGTCGCCTGGGACACGAGCCTCATGCCGGTCCAGGCCCTCGACGCCGACGGCGCCGGATACACGAGCGACATCGTCGCCGCCGACACCTACGCCGCCACCCACGGCGCGCGGATCGTGAACGCGTCCTTCGGCGGCTCGAGCCCCTCGCAGGCCGAGTACGACGCGATCAGGAACGCCCCGAACGTCCTCTTCGTCGTGGCCGCCGGCAACGACGGGCGCAACAACGACTCGCGGCCGACCTACCCCTGCGCGTACAACCTGCCGAACATCCTCTGCGTCGCGGCGACCGACAACACCGACCACCTCGCGTCGTTCTCGAACGTCGGCCGCTCGAGCGTCGACATCGCGGCGCCCGGCGTCGACATCTACAGCACGTACCCGCTGCGACTCCTACGGCTGGATGAGCGGCACCTCGATGGCCGCGCCCGAGGTCTCCGGCGCCGCCGCCCTCGTCCTCGCCGCGCACCCGACCTACAGCGTCGCGGAGCTGCGCTCGCGCCTGATCTCGACCGCCGACCGGCTGCCGGGCGCCGACGCCGGCCGCATCAACGGCGGCAACGGCGGCCGCCTCGACGTGGCGACGGCCGTCGGCCCGGCGATCACGAGCGCGACCGGACCGATCACGAACGCGTCCGACGTGACGATCGGCGGCACGACGTTCGCCGCCCCGCGCACGAACGAGCCCGCCCCGCCGGCTCCGGCCTGCCCCGCCGCCCCGGCCCGCACCGCCACCGGGACGGGGTCGAGCACGACGACGCCGACGACCCCGGCGACGCCCGCGACGCCCGTCACGACCACCCCCACCACCGGCACCACCGCCCCGGTCACGCGTGTCACCGCCCCGGCCGCCGACCGCACCGCCCCGACCGTCGCCGCCGCGCTGACCACCCGCGGCGCGCTGCGCGGCCTCCTCGCCGGCAAGCTGCGGGTGACCGCGACCACGTCCGAGCGCGGGACCGTCGCCGTCCAGCTGCGCGTCGACGCGCGGACCGCGAAGAAGCTCCACCTCTCGAGCCGCACGATCGCGACCGGCTCGGCGACCCTCACCGCGTCCGGCGCCAAGAAGGTCACCGTGAAGGCGAGCGCGAAGGTCCGGCGCGCGCTGCGGCGCCTGCGCACCCTGAAGGTCACGCTCGCCGCGACGGCGACCGACGCCGCCGGCAACGGGCGCACCCGCTCCCGCGCGCTGACGCTGACCCGCTGACCGTGGCCCGCACGGGCCACGGCGGCGAGCCCGGCTTCTGGCTGAAGGCGATCGGCCACGCCCGCGGCCCGCTGGCCGAGGACTGGCTCGAGACCCGCCCCGAGCTCCTGCGGACGACCGGCTTCCCGCGGCGCCCGCGGATCGCCCCCGACGACCGCCTCGTCCTCTACGCCTCGGTCTGGCGGCGGGTGTTCGCGATCGTCCAGGTCACCGGGGAGCCCGCGCCACGCGAGCACCCGCGCTGGCCCTGGACCGTGGCGACCGAGCCGCTGCTCGTCGTGCCGCAACTCGACGCGGCGCCGCCCGTCGAGGCCATCGGGGTCGCGGCGCGGTCGATGAGCCAGCAGTCGCACATCCGCCTGCGCCCCGAGCACTTCGACCTCGCGGTCGAGGCGCTGGCGTCGGTCGCGGCGCGCTGACCCGGGCCGCGCGCGGCACTCGCCGCACACGACCCGGACCGAGGCGTGCGACTCAGGTCTCGCCGCGCCCGCGCGAGATCGCGATCTCGCCCGTGCGCATCATCTCGATCAGCCCGAACGGGCGGACCATGCGCTCGAAGGCCTCGACCTTCTCGGTCGTGCCGGTGATCTCGAGGATGATCGAGCGCTTCGTGACGTCCACGACCTTGCCGCGGAAGATCTCGCAGATCTGCATGACCTCCGCGCGCTGCGCGCCGTCGACGGCGACCTTGAAGAGCGCGAGCTCGCGGGCGACCGTGTCCTTCGGCTCGAGGTCGCGGATCTTCAGGACGTTGACGAGCTTGTGCAGCTGCTTCGTCACCTGGTCGATCGGGTGCAGCGCACCGTCGACCGTCAGCGTGATCCGCGACAGCCGGTCCTCGTCCGTCGGACCGACGGTGAGGGTGTCGATGTTGAACCCGCGCCGCGCGAACAGGCCGGCGATCCGGGTCAGGACACCCGGCTTGTTCTCGACGAGGATCGAGAGGACGTGCTTGCGGCCGGTCCGCAGACCCGCGACCGCGTCGAGCTCCTCGAGGCTGAGGACCTCCTTGGTTCCCGGCTCACCCATCGCCGCTCACCCCACCATGTCCCGGGCGGCCTGGCCGGCCGGGATCATCGGGTACACGTTCTCCTCCTGCGTGACGCGGACGTCGACGAGGACGGGGCCGTCGGTCGCGAGCGCCTCGCGCATGTCCTCGACCAGCGTGCTCTTGTCCGTGAAGCGCATGCCCGTCGCCCCGTAGGCGTCGGCGAGCTTCACGAAGTCCGGGTAGCTGCCCATGTCGACGTGCGAGTAGCGCCGGTCCCAGAACAGCTCCTGCCACTGGCGGACCATGCCCAGGTAGCCGTTGTTCATGATGAACACCTTGATGGCGATGCCCTCCTGGGCGCACGTCGCCAGCTCCTGCATGTTCATCTGGACCGAGCCGTCGCCGGCGATGCAGACGACGGTCTGGTCGGGGCAGCCGACCTTCGCGCCCATCGCCGCCGGGAGGCCGAAGCCCATCGTGCCGAGGCCGCCGGAGTTGATCCAGCGGCGCGGCCGCGCGAAGTGGAAGTACTGCGCCGCCCACATCTGGTGCTGGCCGACGTCGGAGGTGACGATCGCGTCGCCGTCCGTCGCCTCGTACAGCGCCTGCATCATCCGCTGCGGGCGGATCTCGCTGTCGGTGGAGTCCTCGTAGCGCAGCGGGTGGCGCTCCTGCCACTCGCGGATGCGCTGCCACCACTCGTCGAGGCGCGCGCCGTCGGCCTCCTGGGCGCGGTACTCGACCAGCAGCTTGGCGAGGATGTTCTTCGCGTCGCCGACGATCGGGATGTGGGCCGGGACGTTCTTGGAGATCTCGGCCGGATCGACGTCGATGTGGATGAACTTCGCCCGGGGCGCGAACTCGCTGAGCTTGCCCGTGATGCGGTCGTCGAAGCGCGCGCCGACCGCGACGATGAGGTCGGCCTCGTCCATCGCGTAGTTCGCCGCGCGCGTGCCGTGCATCCCGAGCATCCCGAGCCACTGCTCGTGCGGGGCCGGGAACGCGCCGAGGCCCATGAGCGTGCACGTGACCGGGAAGCGGTCCGCGGTCGCGAGCTCGGTCAGCTCACGCGAGGCGTTGGCGGCCGACGACGCCGCCGCCCGCGTAGATCACCGGCCGCCGCGCGGCGGCGAGCGCCTTCGCGGCCTGACGGACCTGCTTGGCGTTGCCGTCCGTCGTCGGCTGGTAGCCGGGCAGGTGGACGTCGCTGACCGGCTCGTACGGGACGTCCGCGCGCGAGAGATCGACCGGGATGTCGACGATGACCGGGCCCGGCCGGCCGGTCCGCGCGACGTAGAACGCCTCGTGGATCGTCCGCGGGATCTCCAGCGGGTGCTGGATCATGAAGCTGTGCTTGACGATCGGCATCGTGATGCCGATCGTGTCCGCCTCCTGGAACCCGTCCGTGCCGAGCAGGTCGGTCCGCACCTGGCCGGTGAGGAAGACCGTCGGCACCGAGTCCATCATCGCGTCGCAGATCGGCGTGACGAGGTTCGTCGCGCCGGGGCCGCTCGTGCCGAGCGACGACGCCGACCTTGCCGGTCGCCTTCGCGTAGCCCTCGGCGGCGTGGCCGCCGCCCGCCTCGTGGCGGACGAGGACGTGGTGGATCCCCGCGTCGACGAACGCGTCGTACGTGGGCAGGTTGGCCCCGCCGGGGAGGCCGAATACGACGTCGACGCCCTCCGCTTTGAGGCACTCCATCACGGCATCGACAGCCCGCATGCGCTTCCCCCTTTCCGAGGTCCGGAACATCGCTTGTAGGACGGAAACGAGCCGCCCGGGGCGGCTCTGGATCCAGTGTAACCCCAAGGCGCGCGTCCCGGCGATGCATGCATGCACGCGAACGGGGCGGGCGCCTTGCGACGCCCGCCCCGTCGGTCACCGGAGCTCTACGGTCGGCCGGACGGCTTCAGGCGCCGACCACCGGGTGCCGCGGCCGGGTCAGCGTGAGCGTCACCGCGCCGCACGCGATGAACAGCGCCGCGATCGCGAGCGCGAGGGCGACGGTCCCGGTGTCGTCGGTCGTGTCGACGACCGGCTGCGCGGTCTTCGCGTCGATCCCGTTCAGGACGCGCTGGACCTGGGCGGGGTCGGGAACCTTGTTCACGTCGCCGGCGGCGGGCGCCGCGGGCTGCGTGGTCGGGGTCTTGTCGGTGTCCCCGGGGACGTCCTGGAACGCCGGCGCGGCGGCCGCGACGGCGGTGTCGCCGGCCGGCATGGCGGGCGCGGCGACGGCGAGCGCCCACGTCACGGCGCAGGACGCGAGCGCGCAGGTGACAAGGCGGGTGAGACGAGAACGGTCGAGCATGGGTGGCCTCCTGGTGACCTCTGGATCCCCGGTGAGCGGGGGGCGAGTAGCGATGACCGGACGCTATGGCCGGCCGACCGGGGCCACAGAGACACGGGTCACCCTCGGAGCGTGTCGTCCTACACGCCCGGGTCGACGCGCTGTCAGCTCGCGTAGCGGCGCAGCGCGGGGAGGTCGAGCACGATGATCCGGCGGCGCTCGGTCTGCACCCAGCCCAGGGTGCGCAACAGGGCCATCGCCTTCGCGACCGCCTCGCGCGACGCGCCCGCCCACGAGGCGAGCTCGTCCTGGGTGATCCCGAGGCCGACGTCGATCCCCGCCTCGCCCTCGGCGCCGTAGCGGTCGCACAGCTCGACCAGCCGCCCGGCGACGCGCACGACGACGTCGTTGACGGCGTAGTCGACGCGCTGGCGATCGGCGGCGCGCAGGCGCGCGGCGACCGAGCGCAGCAGCACGAGCGCGATCCGCGGGCGCTGCTCGAGGTAGGACCGGAACGCGCTGCCGGGGACGACGAGCGCCTCGACGTCGTCGACCGCGCGCACCGTCCCCGACCGCGGCCGGCCGTCGACCGCCGAGACCTCGCCGAGCAGCTCGCCCGGGCCGGGGAAGCCGAGGATCACCTCACGGCCGTCGGTCGTGATCTCGGCCTTGACGTGGCCGCCGAGGAGGACGAGCACCGCGCCGGCGTCGTCGCCCTCGTGGAACAGCACGTCGCCGCGGCGGTAGCGACGGACCATCCCGAGCTTCTCGAGGTCCGCGCGCTCGCCCGGCTCGAGCTCGCTGAGGAACTCCCCGGGCATGGCGCGGACGAGCCTACGGTGTCGCGACGGGCGCTGCCGGGGTTTTCGGCTCGGGGAAGTCGAGCTCGGTCCCGCAGCGGGTGCAGAGCGCGTCGTAGACCGGGACGACCTTGGCGCAGGTCGGGCAGCGCCGGTGCGGCTCGTCGTACTCGACGCGGTACATGATCGCCGCGATCAGCCCGATGAACGGCGGGATCCCGGCGAGGACGAACCAGAGCAGGAACGAACTGCCCTTCATGCGCCCGATGATCCCGCCCGCGAGCGCGAACCCCATGCAGATGATCACGAACGGCACGGCGGGCCCGGCCGGTCGCTAGAACAGTGTGCGTGCGGCCCAGACGACGGCGATGATCGCGACGACGACCGCGACGAACCAGGCGACACCGGCGATGATGCCGATGACGACCTTGAGCAGGATCCAGGCGCCGAGGGCCAGGACCAGCGCGGCGACGATGCGCATCCCGAAGGAGGGACCGGCGGACTTCTCTTCCATGGAATGGATTCTACGCCCCCGGATACCCGGGCATCGCGGTTCGCCGCCCGCGGGAGCGCGCCGGAGCCACCGGCGCGCCCGGGCGGCTTCGGATCACGTGGTCCGCGACCACGACCGGGCGCCGACCGACCGGGCCGTCGTGCGGCCGCTCAGCTGGGTCCGGGCGAGGCGGTAGCGCCGCACGCGGGCGGCGCCGGGGTCGCGCGGCGCGACGGTGTCGCGGCGCTCGATGAGCACGAGACGGGCGGCGGAGGCACGGTCTTCGAGCGTCATGCCAGGCATGGTCGCGCGTGCGGGGCCGATCCGCCATCGCCCGCCGGTCGGGAATCGCCGCTCAACGCATGGCCCTCCGGTCGAGACCGCGCGCCGATCGGGCGGCGGCGTCCAGCGCGGGGCGGAGCGTCGGGTGCAGGCGGCGGCGCACGCGCCACCGCGCGCCCGAGAACGCGAGGTTGGCGACCGTCGTGAAGCCGCGCTCGTCGCTGCGCAGCGCGAGCAGCAGGTGGGCGATGCGGTCGCCGCTCGGCAGCTCGGGGTCATCGACCCGCACGCAGTAGCAGTGGACGCGACGGCCGCCGGGGCGCACGAGCAGCGCGCCGGCCGGCCCGACGAGCCAGACGCCGAGGCTCCCGCGCTCGAGCACGAGGCCGGTCGCGGCGTGCAGCTCGCGCGCCTCGTGCCCGATCAGGTCGCCGAGCAGGCCGACCGACACCGTCTCCGCCCGGGCCGCGGCCGCCGAGCGCTTCGGGCGCACGACGTTCGCCCCGCGGTGGGCGTAGAGCTCGGGGATGATCCATGCGTGCGCGAGGCCGAGGAGCGTCACGGGGAACGCGAGCGGCTGGACGGCGAACATCAGCGCCCCCGCCCCGACGAACGGGATCACCTGGGCCGTCGTCGTGGCGGTCCACAGCGTGGCGGTGCGCCGCAGGCGGCGCTCGTCGACGAGCGGGCGCCAGTGGACGCCCTGGCGCTCGGGCAGGCCCTCGCCGATGGTCTCGGCGGCCACGACGGGCTCGGTCCGCGCGGTCGCCTAGCCGCCGGAGATCGGCAGGCGCATGATCACGAGCTCGGCGTCGAGCGGGAGCTCGCGGACCTGATCGGCGTGTCCCTCGCCGGTCGACACCATCCCGAAATAGCCCTGGTCGAGCTCCGTGCGGAAGGCGCGGACCGCCGCGTCGACCGCCGCGGGATCGTCGGCCGTCCACTCGGCGAGCGTCGTGTGGCCGGTGTGGTCCATGCGGATGAGACGGGACATGGGAGAGCTCCTGACGGCGAGGACCGGACGGGCGCATGCTACGCCTGCGACCCGCCCGTCGGGGAAGGTCGCGTGTCGCCGCCCGGACGTGGCGCGGAGCCGTGTGTGCGACCACCGCCGGCGGCGAGCATGTCGGCCGGCGGTGATCGCTGAGGCCGGGACACACGGAACGAGTCCTTCCCCGGCCTGTCGACCCATGGTGGGTCGGCGCCCCGCGCCCGACGAGGTCAGATCACGCCGAGCCCGATGCAGGTTTACGCAGTTTGACCGGTGAACGCGACAAACCGGCGCGCTCGCGCTCGTCAGAGCCCGAGCTTCTCGCGCACGATGCGCGTGACCTCGCCGCCGTCGGCGCGGCCCTTCGTCTCGCGCATGACGAAGCCGACGATGACGCCGATCGGCTTCATGTTGCCCTCGCGCAGCTTCTCGACGACGTCCGGATTGGCGTCGAGCGCCTGCTGCACGATCGGCTCGAGCGTGTCGCCGCCGCCGATGGCGCCCAGGCCCTCGCGCTCGACGATCGCCCGCGGGTCGCCGCCCTCGGCGACGAGGGTGTCGAGCACCTGCTTGGCCGCGTTCTGCGTGACCTGGCGCTCGGTGACCATGCCGACGAGCGTCGCCAGCGCCGCCGGCTCGACGCGCGAGGCGGCCGGGTCCTCGACGTCGATGCGGGCGACGAGCTCGTTGACCCAGTTGGCGAGCGGCTGGGGTTCCGGTGGCTTGGGGGTGGGTGGGTCGGTGCCGTCTCCGCGCAGCGCCGTCTCGAAGTAGTCGCCGAGCTCGGCCCGCCAGGCGAGCAGCTTCGCGCTGTCGGCCGAGAGCCCGAGGTCGCGCTCGAAGCGCTCGGCGCGTGCGGCCGGGAGCTCCGGCAGCGCGGCCCGCGCGCGGTCGAGCATCTCCTCGGTGATCGTGACCGGGACGAGGTCGGGCTCGGGGAAGTAGCGGTAGTCGTGCGCCTCCTCCTTCGAGCGCAGCGGCGTGAGCGTCTCGGTCCGCGGGTCGAAGTGCAGCGTCTCCTGCACGACCGCCTCGCCCGCGCGCACCAGCGCCTCCTGGCGCGCGATCTCGGCGCGGATCCCCTTCTCGAGGAAGCGGAAGGAGTTCATGTTCTTGAGCTCGGTCTTCGTCCCCAGCTCGCGCTGCCCGGCGGGCCGGATCGACACGTTCGCGTCGCAGCGCAGCGAGCCCTCGTCCATGTTCACGTCGCTGACGCCGAGCTGCCGCAGCGTCGTGCGCAGCAGGCGCAGCCACTCGCCGCAGTCCTCGGCCGCGCGCAGGTCGGGCTCGGTGACGATCTCGGCCAGCGGCGTGCCGCCGCGGTTGAAGTCGACGACGCTCGTCGCGCTGCCGTGGATGCGCCCGCTCGCCCCGGCGTGGACGAGCTTCGCGGCGTCCTCCTCGAGGTGGACGCGGTGGATGCGCACGTCGCCGAGCCGCCCGCCCCGGCACAGGGGCTCGTCGTACTGGCTGATCTGGTAGCCCTTGGGCAGGTCGGGATAGAAGTAGTTCTTGCGGTGGAAGATCGACTGGGGCGCGAGCTCGCAGCCGAGCGCGAGCCCGATCATCAGCCCGTAGTGGATCGCCTCGGCGTTGGCCACCGGCAGCGCGCCGGGCAGGCCGAGGCAGACCTCGCAGGTGCGCGTGTTCGGCGGCTCGCCGAACGACAGCTCGCAGCCGCAGAACATCTTCGTCCGGGTGCGGAGCTGGACGTGGATCTCGAGGCCGATGACCGGCTCGTAGGTCACGTCGGTCGCGGGGGCGGTGTCGGTCGTGCTCATGCGCGTGCCGGGGAGTTGTCGAAGCCGATCGCCTGCTCGAGCGCGTAGGCCGCGTCGAGGATCCGATTCTCGCTGAAGGCCGGCCCGGCGACCTGGAAGCCGACCGGCAGGCCCTCGCTCAGCCCGGCCGGGATCGAGATCCCCGGGATGCCGGCGAGCGAGAACGGGACGGTGAAGTAGTCGTTGAGGTACATCGCGAGCGGGTCGGACGTGAGCGAGTCGAGCGCGAAGGCGACGGTCGGGCTCGTGGGCGTGACGATGAAGTCCACCTTCTCGTAGGCCGCGCGGAAGTCGTCGGCGATCTTCGTCCGCACGCGCTGCGCGCGCCCGTAGTACGCGTCGTAGTAGCCGCTCGACAGCGCGTAGGTCCCGATGAGGATGCGGCGCTTGACCTCGGCGCCGAAGCCGTCGTGGCGGGTCTTCGTGTACATCGTCAGCAGGTCGGGCGCGTCGCGGCGCAGCCCGTAGCGCACGCCGTCGAAGCGGGCGAGGTTCGAGGAGGCCTCCGCCGGGGCGAGCACGTAGTACGCGCTCAGCCCGTAGTCGGCGTGCGGGAGCGGGACGCGCTCGACGGTCGCGCCGAGGTCGCGCGCGGTCGCGAGCGTCGCCTCGAAGGCGGCCATGACGCCCGGCTCCACGCCCTCGCCCGTGAGCTCCTCGGGGACGCCGAGGCGGATGCCGTCGAGGCGCTGGGCGGTCGGCAGCCGGACCTCCTCGGGGAACGCGACCGAGGTGGCGTCGCGCTCGTCGGCCCCGACCATGTGGCGGAACAGCAGCGCCGCGTCGGTGACGTCGCGGGTGAGCGGCCCGGCCTGGTCGAGCGACGAGGCGAACGCGATCATCCCGAAGCGGCTGCACGCGCCGTAGGTCGGCTTGAGGCCGACGATCCCGCACAGCGCGGCGGGCTGGCGGATCGAGCCGCCGGTGTCGGTGCCGAGGGCCCACGGGGCGAGGCCGGCCGCGACGGCCGCGGCGCTGCCGCCGCTCGAGCCGCCGGGAACCCGTCCGCGGTCCCACGGGTTGAGGACCGGGCCGTACGCGGAGTTCTCGTTCGACGAGCCCATGGCGAACTCGTCCTGGTTGGTCTTGCCGAGCAGCGGCGCGCCGGCCTCGGCCAGGTTGCGCACGACCGTCGCGGTGTAGGGCGGGCGGTAGCCCTCGAGGATCTTCGAGCCGGCCTGCGACGGGACGCCCTCCGTGCAGAACAGGTCCTTGATGCCGACCGGGACGCCGGCGAGCGGGCCGGGTGGGGTCCGATTCGTCCTCGGGCGCCTCGTCGGCGACCCACACGTAGGCGTTGAGGTCGTTGGCGGCCGACCGCGCGCGGTAGGCCTCGAACAGCTCGGCCCGGTCGAGGTCGCCCTTCTCGACGGCGGCGGCGGCCTGCGCGGCGGTGAGCGCGACGATGTCGCTCATGCCGTCGGGCTCGGGACGGAGAAGCCGTCGTCGTCGACCGCCGGCGCGTTGGCCAGGGCGACGTCGTGCGGCAGCGAGGGCCGCGGGACGTCCGGGCGCAGCGCGTTCGGCACGTCCACGACGTGGGTCGTCGGCGGGACCCCGTCGAGGTCGAGCGCCGAGATCTTCTCGATGTGCTCGAGGATGGCGGAGAGCTCGCCGGTCATGCGGCCCACCTCCTCCTCGCTGAGCTCCAGGCGCGCCAGGCGCGCGACGTGGAGCACCTGCTCGCGGTCGATCATCCCCGCTCGATGATAGGAGAGGCCGCCGGGGTCCGGCGGTCAGGCGAGGGGGATCTCGGCGCTGATGCGCGTGCCGCCGTCGGGCGGGCTGTCGACGCGCAGGCGGCCGTGGAGCGCCTCGACGCGGTCGCTGAGGCCGCGCAGGCCGGTCCCGCCCGTCGGGTCCGCCCCGCCGACGCCGTCGTCGCTGACCCGGACGACGAGGTGGCCGTTCTCCGGGGTCACGCTGACCGCGACGTGCGTCGCGTGGGCGTACTTGGCGACGTTCGTGACCGCCTCGGCGATCAGGTAGTACGCCGCGGTCTCGACCGCCTCCGGGAGCCGGTCGTCGGGGATGTCGAGCACCTCGATCGGCACCGGCGCGCGGTTCGCGAGCGCGTCGATCGCCGGCTTGAGGCCGCGATCGGTGAGGACCGCGGGGTGGATCCCTCGCGCGAGCTCGCGCAGCTCGGACAGCGCGTGGTCGAGGTGCTCGCGCGCCGTCGCGAGCTCGTCGCGCGCGGTCGCCGGATCGGAGGCGATCCGGGCGTCGACGAGCCGCAACTGGAGGGCGAGGGCGACGAGCCGCTGCTGCGCGCCGTCGTGGAGGTTGCGCTCGAGGCGCTGGCGCTCGGCGTCGCCGACCTCGACGAGCCGCGCCCGCGACGCCGCGAGCTTGTCGCGCGCGTCGGCGTTCGCGAGCGCCTGGGCCACGAGGTCGGCGAAGTCCGACAGCCGCCGGCCGGTGTCCGGCGACAGGCCCCGCGGCTCGCGGGTCGAGGCGGCGAGCGCGCCCCACAGCGCACCGGCGACGGTGACCGGGGCGGCCACGGACGAGCGGAACCCGAGCGCCCGCAGCCGGTGGGCGAGCGCACCGTCGGCGTCCTCGTAGCCGTCGACCCGTGCGACGCGGCCCGTGCGGTAGACGCGGGCGACGACGGTGTCGCCGTCGAGGTCGGCCGCGGCGCCGAGGGTGACGCCGTCGGTCCCGGGCTCCGTGTAGGTCGCGACGACGGTCGCGCGGTCGCCGGGCTCGTAGCGCAGGAGGCTGACGCTGGGCACGCCGATGAGCGTCGCGACCTCCGCCGTGACGCGCTCGAACAGCGCCGTGGGCGTCGGCTCGCTCGCGACGAGCGTCGCGATCCGGCGCAGCGCCGTCTGCTCGTCGGCGAGCACCCGCGTCGCCCGCTCGCTGGCCACCAGGCGCTGCTCGGCCTCGCGGCGCTCGGTGATGTCGCTGAGCGTCGTCACGACTCCCTGCGGCCGGCCGTCGCGCCCGAGCACCGGCGCCGAGCTGGTCGCCACCCAGCGGGCCGCGCCGTCCGGCCGGACGACGCGCGCGACGACGCCGGCCTCGGGCGCGCCGGAGCGCAGCGCGTCGTCGCCGAGCAGCCGCTCGGGGGCGACGCCCGCGCCGGCGTCGTCCACGACCTCGTCGAGGACGTCCTCGGGCCGCTGCCCCCGCAGCTCCGTGCGCTGCCGGCCGAGGATCTGCTCGGCCGCGGCGTTGCAGTCGCTGATCGCCCCGCTCGCGTCGCGCACGACGAGGCCCTCGGCCATCGAGTGCACCACCGACCGCAGCCGCTCCTCGTTGGCGACGAGCGCCTCGCTCGCCCGTTGCCGCTCGGCCGTGACCGCGGCCAGCACGAGCGACGTCAGGGCCGCGGCCGCGATGAACAGCTGGCTCGACTGCAGGCTGTCGGTGATCGACTCGCGCACGAACGGGCCGGCGTTGTGCGCGGTGTTCCAGACCGTCAGGCCCGAGACCACGACGACCGCCGTCGCGGCTCCGCGCGGCCCGAAGCGCAGCGCGGCCCAGATCAGTGCCGGGAAGACGACGTACGGGACGTCGCGCTGGGACGGCACCTCGGCCAGCAGGACGAGGATCGCCAGCAGCGCGGCGGCCTCGACCAGCTCGCGTCGGCCGAGCCTTCGGGCGGCCGGGGCGGCCCACGTCAGCAGCAGCGGCGTGACCACGAGCGCGCCGGAGAAGTCCGACAGCCACCAGGTCCGGAACACCTCGCCGAACTCGTCGGCGGGGATGATGCCGCCGAGCCGCAGCGAGGTCGTGCCGAAGATCGCGCTGATCGGGGTCGCGGCCGCGCTCGCCGCGACCAGCGCGAACACGTCGCCGACGCGGTCCATCGCCACGCGGCCCCTGGTGAGCCGGCGCAGGAGAACGGCGGCCACGACCACCTCGAGCGTGTTGCCGGCGGTCTGGCCCATCACCGTCCCGAACGGCGTCGAGAAGTCGGCGACGAGCAGGTCGCCGATGACGACCCCCGGCCACAGGCGCGGGCCGTAGAGCACGAGCGCGGCGATCCCGACCCCGACCGGCGGCCACAGGGCGGTGACCGCGCCGTCGAGGTACGCCAGCCGCAGCCCGATCTTCGCCGCCACGTAGTACGCGAGGGCGAGCAGGAGCACCGACCCGAGGTCGAGCCAGCGTCGCCCGCTCGGCGTGGCGCGCAGGCGGGCGAGGCGGGCGAACGGCACGCGGGCGGGGACCGGATCCGTGAGCGGTTGGCGCAGCATGGCGATGGCCTTGCGCGCGATCCTCTCGCACTTCGCGTCCGCGCGCGCGATGTGCTGCTTCGGCGGCGCGGCCGAACGCGCCGGCGCTCAGAGCCGCTCGGGCGGAGCCGGCCGGGCCGGCGGCGGGGTCGTGCGGCTCTCGGGCGCGTCGGTGCGCTCGTCGCCCACCGACATCCACGCGCCGACGAGGATCACCGCGACCGCCGCGATGCCGACGTACGCGGGTGGCCGCACGGCGACGAGGTCGTCGCGCAGCCCGATGCCGAGGCCGGGCTGGGCGACCGTGACGCGCATCACGAGCGCGCCCAGGGCGATGGCGCTGACCGCGCTGAGGATCACGCCGGCCGCGACGGGCTGGCTGACCGTCGCGGCGAGCACCGTCGACAGCGCGAGCCAGACGGCGAGCACGATCACGACCAGCAGGACGACGATCATCAGCCAGCCGAGCGACGTCCAGCCGCTGAGGTGCTGCTCGGGCCCCACGACGCGGCCCGACGTCTCGGTGATCCGGGGCTGGACCTCGGGCTCGAACCAGTCGAGGAACAGGACGATGAACAGGACGACCGCACCGGCTCCGGCCAGCAGCTCCCCCGAGCGCAGCCGGCGCAGGCTCACGGCCCCGCGACCTGCAGGCGCGCGGCCTGCAGCGTGTTGCCCAGCAGGCACGCGATCGTCATCGGGCCGACGCCGCCCGGCACGGGCGTGATCGCGGCGGCGACCTCGGCCGCCGCGTCGAAGTCGACGTCGCCGACGAGGCCGTCGTCGGTGCGGTTGATGCCCACGTCGATCACCGCGGCGCCGGGCTTGACCCAGTCGCCGCCGACCATCTTCGGGCGGCCGATGGCGGCGATGAGGACGTCGGCCCGGCGGGCGACGGCCGGGAGGTCCTTCGTGCGCGAGTGGCACGTCGTCACCGTCGCGTTGGCCTGGAGCAGGAGCTGCGCCATCGGCTTGCCGAAGAGGTTCGAGCGGCCGATGACGACCGCCTCGGCGCCCTCGAGGGTGACGCCCGCCTCCTCGAGCAGGATCATGCATCCCAGCGGCGTGCACGGGCGCAGGCCGTCGCGGCCGAGGGCGAGCAGGCCGGCGCTCTCGGGCGTGAGCCCGTCGACGTCCTTGCGGGCATCGATCAGCCCGGTGAGCTTCACGCCGTCCATGTGGTCGGGGACCGGCAGCTGGCAGAGGATCCCCGAGACGCGCTCGTCGGCGTTGAGCTGCGCGATGAGGTCGGCGACCTCGTCCTCGGAGACGTCGCCCGCGAGCGAGTGGGCGAACCCCTCGATGCCGACCTCGGCGCTGGCCTTCTGCTTGCCGCCGACGTACACGGCGCTCGCCGGGTCGTCGCCGACGAGGATCGTGGCGAGGCCGGGCGATCGCCCGTGCTCCGCCGTGAACGCCGCGACGTCCTCGGCCACCTGCGCGCGCGTGCGTGCGGCGACCGCCTTGCCATCGATGATCTGGGCAGCCATGAGGGCCGGGCACCTTACCGCTTGCTGATCGGGGCGTACTCGGCCATCAGCTTGCGCTCGGATCCGTCGCCCGCGAAGCGCACGACGACGATCCCGCCGGGCTCGACCGCCGTGACGACGCCCTCCCCGAACGCGGCGTGCACGACGTCGTCGCCCATCCGGTAGTCGGCGCCCGGCGCCTCGGTGCGCGACGCGGCCCACGACGGGATGCGCGACGCGCCCGCCCCGGCGCGGCCGCCTCCGAACGCGCCGCCACCGCCGCCGAACTGCGGCGGCGCGCCCTCGGACTCGACGAGGTCGGGCGGGATCTCCGCGAGGAAGCGGCTGGGCAGCGCGAAGCTCGCCGCGCCGAACACCGCGCGCCGGCGCGCGTAGGTCAGGTAGAGGTCGCGCATCGCGCGGGTCATGCCGACGTAGCAGAGGCGCCGCTCCTCCTCGAGCGAGCCCTCGTCGAGCGAGCGCGAGTGCGGGAACACGCCCTCCTCGCAGCCGATGATGAAGACGATCGGATACTCGAGGCCCTTGGCGTTGTGGAGCGTCATGAGGGTCACGAGGCCCTCGTCGTCGCGGCGCGTGTCGGCGTCGGCGACGAGCGCGATCTGCTGGAGGAACGCGTCGAGCGTGTCGGCGCCGTCCTCCGCGCGGGCGTCGAACTCGCGCCCGACCTCGACGAGCTCCTCGAGGTTCTCCATCCGCCCCTGCGCCTCGATCGTCCGCTCGGCCTCGAGCGCATCGAGGTAGCCGGTCTCGCGCAGGATCGCCTCGAGCAGGTCGCCGACCGGCACGCCGTCCTCGGCGCGCTCGCGCAGCCCGGTCATCGTCGCCATGAAGCGCCCGAACGCCCGCTGCGCCGCGGTCCCCAGGCCGGGCACGGCGGCCGGCTCGACGGCGGCGTCCCAGACCGCGATGCCCATCGTGTCCGCGTGCGCGAGCACGCGCGAGAGCGACGTCTGCCCGATGCCGCGGCGCGGCGAGTTCGCCACGCGCGTGAACGAGATCGCGTCCTGCGGGTTCGAGAGCAGCGTGAGGTAGGCGACCGCGTCGCGGATCTCCGCGCGCTCGTAGAACTTCGTGCCGCCGATGATCTGGTAGCCGATCTCGCGCCGGACGAGCGTGTCCTCGAGGACCCGGGACTGCGCGTTGGTCCGGTAGAAGACCGCGATCTCCGCGCGCGAGACGCCCTCGTCCACGAGCCGCTCGACCTCGCCGACGACGAACCGCGCCTCGGCGTGCTCGTCGTCGAGCTCGCGGATCTTGACCGGGTCGCCCTCGCCGATGTCGGTCCACAGGGTCTTGCCCATGCGGCCGCGGTTGTGCGAGATGACGCCGTTCGCCGCGTCGAGGATGCGTCTGGGTCGAGCGGTAGTTCTGCTCGAGGCGGACGACCTCCGCGTCGGGGAAGTCGTCCTGGAAATTGAGGATGTTGCTGATGTCCGCGCCGCGGAACGCGTAGATCGAGTTGTGCGTGACGAGTCCGCCGGCGATGAAGTTGTGGGTCGCCTCGACGTTGATGTCGTAGACGGGCCGGTCGAGGCGGACGGTCTCGACCCGCTCGACGATGTCGTAGCCGCCCTCCTCGGTGAACATCGCCATGCCGGGGCGAACCGACGAGGCGGGCATGAACGGCAACGCGTTCTTCGACCCGGCGACCGGCGCCCCGAGGCGCGCCGTGTAGCGCCGGGTCACCGGTGTCGCCCGGCCGATGCGATCCGCGAACCGGACTGCCTCGTCGAAGTCCTTGAAGCACGACTCGACCCGCCAGCTCGCGTTGCGCGCGTCGCGGACCGAGAGGCCGGCGCGCTCGAGGGCGGCGCGCACGTCCGGGTCGCGCCCGCCCAGGGCCACGCGATGCATCGGCGTCCGCCCCCGGCGGTCTCCGCACAGGGTGATCGTGAGATTGCGCCGGCGGCCTTCGTAGGTGGCGGGCGCGTGGTGCGGAAACTCGACGTCGAGGCCGGCGTCGTGGATCAGGCGCAAACCACCGCGGCCGGAGTCGACGCCGGCGAAGACGCGGTCGATCAGCGCCTGATCGCCGACGAAGCCATGCCCGTCGCGGCGACGAACGGGATCGTCGGGATGCCGTATCGCACCGAGAGGAGGTGCTCCTGCGCCGTGCCTCCGCATCGCTGTCGTGTACGGCGACGACCCAGGCGGCGTCCGCGTGCTCCTGGCCGCATCGCTGCTGGCGACCGATGACTGGCTTACGCCGGGCGTCGGTATAGGTCCGCGTCACCCCGACGCGGCACCCTCGCCTCGCATGCGCATCAGATACGTCATGTGCAGCTGCGGAGTGAGCCCGAGCCGGTAGCCGGCGAAGTGCGTGTGCTCGGGCGTGCTGACGATCTCCCGGCCGCCGCGGGTCACGATCCGGATGCCGTCGACGCGCTCGGAGCGGAAGGTGTCGGTCACACGCGCGGCGCGAAAGTCGCCGCTGCCGTAGCAGGAGCGGACGAGATCGCCGACCCGGACGTCCTCGATCGGCCGGACCGTGCCGTCGGCCATCGTCACGGGCGTGCCCTCGACGAGGCACTGGTCGTCGTCCCCCACCACCGCCAGGTTCCGGTGCTCGCCCGCGAGCAGCTGCAGCAGCCGGTACTGCGCGTGGTTCGTGTCCTGGTACTCGTCGACGAGGACGTGGCGGAACGAGGCGGCGTAGCGCGCGCGGACCTCCGGGAACAGCTCGAGCACGTTCACGGTCCGGACGAGCAGGTCGTCGAAGTCCATCGCGTTCATGCGGTGCAGGTCGCGCTCGTAGACCTCGAAGACGTCCGCGACGGTCTGCTCGAAGTACGACCCGACGAGCTGGCGGTAGGCCTCGGCGTCGCGCAGCTTGTTCTTCGCGTCGGAGATCTGGTTGTGCAGTGCCGCCGGCGTGAAGCGCTTCGGGTCGACCCCGAGCTCGTCGATCGCGCGCTTGACCAGCCGGCGCGCGTCGGCCTGGTCGTAGATCGTGAACTGGCGCGTGTAGCCCAGCCGCGGCGCCTCGCTGCGGAGCATCCGCGCGCACGCCGCGTGGAAGGTCATGACCCACATTCCGCGCGTCGAGCGCCCGAGCAGCAGCTCGACGCGCTCGCGCATCTCCTGGGCCGCCTTGTTCGTGAACGTGATCGCGAGGATCTCGTGCGCCCGCGCGCGGCCGGAGTGGATGAGGTAGGCGAGGCGGTGGGTCAGGACGCGCGTCTTGCCCGACCCGGCGCCCGCGAGGATGAGCAGCGGCCCGTCGCCGTGGGTCACGGCGGCCTTCTGCGGCGGGTTGAGGCCCTCGAGGAGGGCGGTGATCGGATCGTCGGCAGGCGCTGCGGCCATGGCCGATTGAGGATAGACCCGGGTCCGGCGGCCCCGGCGGTGTTCGGGAGCCCGCACCCCACCACCCGATCGGGCTTCCATCCAACCTTGCATACCAGCCGTTCGTCGCACCGTCGAGGCCGTTAGCCGATTTCCTGCAAATTGCTGTGAAGTCGCTCACGGACGGGGCCGATGGCTGTGTTCATGGCGCTCCCCCGCTCCCCCCTTCGACTCCTCCTCGCGATCGCCGCCGTCCTCCTCTCGACGATCGTCTCGCTGACTCTCACGTCCACCTCGAAGGCCGCCGGCACCCCCCACTGTGCGGCCACCGACGTCGCCGCGTCCGCCGCCCCCCAGGCGACCGTCGGCCGCGCGATCCGCTGCCTCGTCAACGACCAGCGGATCGCGCACGGTCTTTCCCCGCTCCGGCCCAGCCGCACCCTCCGCGTCGCCGCCGAGAGCCACGGCAGCGACATGGTCGCCCACCGGTTCTTCGCCCACGTCTCCCCCTTCGCCGGCGCGATCACCGACCGCGCGCGGCGCTCCGGCTACATCCACCGCGCCGACGACTACGAGCTCGGCGAGGACATCGCCTGGGGCGAGGGCGTCCTCTCGACCCCCGCGGCGATCGTCACCGCCTGGATGAACAGCCCGCCGCACCGCGCCGTCATCCTCGACGGCGACTTCAACGACGTCGGCGTCGGCGTCGTGGCCGGCGTCCCGCTCGACGCCGGGCAGGCCGGCTCCACCTTCGTCCTGGACGTCGGCGCCAAGTGAGCCGTCTCACCGCCGTCCTCACCGCCCTCGCGGCGGCGCTGATCGCCGCTCTCGGGGCCGCCTCCGGCGCGAGCGCCCAGTCCTCCGGCGGGTGCCAGAACGCGTCGGCCGCCGCCGCCGACGTCCCCGTCCGCTCGGTCGGGTCCGCCGTCCGCTGCCTCGTCAACCTCGAGCGCGCGCGCCACGGCCTCGCCCCGCTGCAGGCCTCGGCCCGCCTGCAGTCGGCGGCCACCGCGCACGCCGGCGACATGGTCGCCCGCGGCTTCTTCGCCCACGTCTCGCCCTCGGGCGGCACGCTCACCGAGCGCGCCCGCCAGGCCGGCTACGGCGGCCGCACGCTCGGTGAGGACATCGGCTGGGGCACCTACGAGCTCGGCACGCCCGCCGCGATCGTCCAGGCCTGGATGCACAGCCCGCCGCACCGCGCGGTGATCCTCAGCCCGAAGTTCCGCGAGATCGGCGTGGGCGTCACGCTCGGCACGCCGAGCGGCCGCACGAACACCGGCGCGGTGTACGTGCTCGATCTCGGCCGCCGCTGACCGGCGGCCTGGGCGCGGAGACCGTCCAGCGGTCGAGAAACCCGCAACGGCCGCCTCCCGACACCGCCACCGGCCGCCCGACCCCGGTGGGGCGCCGTCCGTCGCAAGTGCCAGGACCATTGCACCGGATCCGGGGAGGCAAGACACATGCGAATGGGCCTGGGCAGGGTCCCCTTCGCAGCGGTTCTCGCCGGCGTGGTGCTCCTCATCACGCCGTCGCTCGCCGCTGCCCAGGGGACGGGATGTCACTTCACGCGCTCCGCCGCGAGTTCCGCGCCGGAGCCGAACATGCGCTCCGCGCTGCGCTGCCTGGTGAACCTCGAGCGGGCGCAACACGGGCTGCCGTCGCTGCGCTCCAACCAGGAGCTCAACGCTGCCGCCGACGCCCACAGCGCCGACATGGTCGCGCGCCACTACTTCGCCCACGTCAACCCCGACGGCGCCTCGGTCTCCGACCGCGTGCGCGCCTCGGGCTATCTCGGCGGCTCGCACGACTGGGCGCTCGGCGAGGACATCGGCTGGGGCACCGGCTCCGAGTCGACCCCGGAGTCGATCTTCCAGGCGTTCATGAACAGCCCGCCGCACCGGCGCGTGATCCTCGACCGCGACTTCCGCCAGATCGGCGTCGGCGTCGCGGCGGGCGTGCCGGTGTCCGCCCCGGGCGCCGGGGCGACGTTCGTGCTCGACTTCGGCGACGTCTCCTAGCCGCGCGCCGCGCCGTACGCTGGTCGGCGATGGCCGCGAGCCTTCCCGACCAGGTCCGCGCCGCGTGCGCGGAGATCGCCGCGAACGCCCGCTCGGTGCGCATCGACCTCGACGCGCTCGAGACGCTCGACCCCGGGCCGCTCCCGGAGATGGACCCCGAGCGCCACTACCTCGAAGGCGATCCCGCCGACGTCGCGGCGTACGTCCTCGCCCTCGACGCGATCAACTTCGGCTCGGGCTGGTTCCCCACGCTGCGCAAGCGCCGCGGCCCCGACGGGGCCGCGGTGTCGGGCTACTTCACCGTCGCCTGGGGTCTCGCCGACCGCTTCCGCGCGCTCGGCCCGTGGACGCCGGCCGACCTGCGCGCGATGCGCGCCGGCGAGATCGCGGAGGTCCTCGGCCAGCCGCCCGACCACGAGCTCATGGCCCTCTTCGCGCAGGCCCTGCGCCAGCTCGGCACCTTCCTGGGCGACCGCTCCGCCCACGACGTCGTCGCGGCCGCCGACGGCTCGGCCGTGCGCCTCGCCGAGCAGCTCGCGGCCGGGATGGCGATGTTCGCCGACCGCGACTTCTACAAGCGCGCGCAGATCACGGCCAGCGACCTCGAGCTGGCCGGGATCGCCGCGTTCGGCGACATCGACCGTCTGACGATCTTCGCCGACAACCTCGTCCCCCACGTCCTGCGCGTGGACGGCGTCCTCGTCTACGACGACCGGCTCGCGGCGCATATCGACGCCGGCCACCGGCTGCGCTCCGGCCCCCAGGAGCGCGAGATCCGGGCCTGCGCCGTGCACGCCTGCGCGCTCATCGCCCGGCGGACGGGCATGACCGAGCGCGACATCGACAACGCGCTGTGGACCCGCGGCGGGGCGCCGGAGTACAAGGCGGTGCCGCGCCACCGCTGCCGGACGATCTTCTACTGACCGGGGGGCTGGAAGCGGTCCGGATGAAACGGCGCGAGCCGGACCGCCGGGCGCTCGCCGCACAGCGCCTGGGCCACGAGCCGGCCCGTGACCGGCCCGAGCGCGACGCCCGCGCCCTCGTGGCCCGTCGCCACCCACAGGCCCGGCGCATGGGCCGACGGGCCGATCGCGGGCAGATGGTCGGGCAGCCACGGCCGCAGGCCGCTCCAGGCCGCGGTGACCGGCAGGTCGCGCAGGAGCGGCATGAGGCGGGCCGCGCGCGCGACCATCGCGGCGCTCACGGCCGGGTCGACGGCGGTGTCGAACCCGCGCCGCGCACGGCTCGAGCCGACGAGCACGTCGCCCTCCCACGTCGTCTCGATCACCGTGGTCACCTGCAGCTCGGCCTCCGCGCTCGCGACGGAGCGCAGGTAGGAGCCGTCGACGATCTTGTGGCGGACGAGCCGCGGCCCCGCGCCCCCGTCCGGCGCGGCGAGACGGACGAGCTGGCCCCAGCGCGGCGCGACGGGCAGTTCGAGGCCGGCGGTCGCGGCGAGCCCGGCGCTCCACGCGCCGGCGGCGAGGACGACGGCGGGCGCGGCGATCCGCTCGCCGCCCGCCAGGCGGACGCCGCGCACCCGCCGCGCCCGGTCGACGGCGACCGCCTCGACCGTCGTGCCCGGGCGGACCGCGGCGCCCGCGGCGGCCGCCTCGCGCGCGAGGGCGAGGGTGATCGCCCGCGGGGCGCACTGCAGGTCGCCCGGGAAGAACGACGCGCCGTGCAGGTCGCCGGTCAGCAGCGGCTCGCGCTCGCGCACGGCGGCGCCGTCGACGAGCTCCGCGGCGACGCCCGCGGCCCGCAGGCGGGCGACCCGCTCGGGCTCGGCGGCCCACGTGTCGGCCTCCGGGTGGACGATGAACGCGCCCTTGCGGCGGATCTGCGCCTCGTCCCCGAGCCGCGCGTCGAGCTCGTCGAACACCGCCAGGCCGGCGATCGTGAGGTCGAGCTCGGGGCCGGCGTCCTTGTCGGAGGCGAGCACGTTGCCCTCCCCCAGTCCGGTCGTCCCGCTCGAGACGGCCCCGCGGTCGACGAGGGTGACCTGCACGCCGCGCACCGCGAGCTCGCGCGCGCACGCCGCGCCGACGATCCCGGCGCCGACCACGATCACGTCCGGGGTCGGCGCCCCGGCCGCGCTCACAGCGCGAACCCGGCCGGGAAGGGGTCGTCCGGGTCGAGGAGGTACTGGCCCATCGCGGTGATCCAGGCGCGGCCGGTGATCTCGGGCACGACCGCCGGGCGCCCGCCGACGTCGGCCTCGGCCACGAGCCGGCCGGTGAAGCGCGTGCCGATCACCGACTCGTTGACGAACGGCTGGCCGATGGCGAGCTCGCCGCGCGCGTGGAGCTGGGCCATGCGCGCCGAGGTGCCGGTCCCGCACGGCGAGCGGTCCAGCCAGCCGGGGTGGATCGACGTCGCCGCGCGCGCGTCGGCGCCGTCGTGGCCGGGGGCGTGGAAGATCACGTGGTGGCAGCCCGCGATCCGCTCGTCGTCGGGATGCACGGGCCGCTCGGCGGCGTTGATCGCCGCCATCACGGCCGCGCCACGCTCGACGAGGTCGTCGGCCCGCGCCGGATCGACCGCGACGCCCGCGGAGGCGGCGTCGACGATCGCGTAGAAGTTGCCGCCGAAGGCCATGTCGTAGGCGACCTCGCCCATGCCGTCGGCCGCGACGGTGCGGTCGCGCGCGTGCAGGAACGACGGCACGTTGCGGATCGTCACGCTCCGCGCGCGGCCCCCGGAGACGGCGACCCGGGCCTCGACGAGTCCGGCGGGGACGTCGAGCCGCACGACCGTCTCGGGCTCGGTGACCTCGACCATCCCGGTCTCGACGAGCACGGTCGCGACCCCGATCGTCCCGTGCCCGCACATCGGCAGGCATCCGCTGACCTCGATGAACAGCACGCCCCAGTCGGCGTCGGCGCGGGTCGGGGGCTGGAGGATCGCCCCCGACATGGCTCCGTGCCCGCGCGGCTCGCGCATCAGCAGCAGGCGCAGGTCGTCCATCTCGCGCAGGAAGTGCGCGCGGCGCTCGAGCATCGTCGCGCCGGGGATCGGCCCGACGCCGCCCGTCACGACGCGCGTGGGCATTCCCTCCGTGTGCGAGTCGACGGCGGCGAGGTAGCGCGCCGCCCTCATGCCACGGCGGGCGCGCTGAGCGTCCGCAGCGCCGCGGCGAGGTCGTCGCGCTCGGCGCCGCTGAGCTCGAGCCGCGGCGGGCGCACCGCGCCGCCGACCAGCCCGACCTCGTCCATCGCGGCCTTGAAGTACTGCACGAGCTTCGGGGTCATGTCGAAGCGCGCGAGCGGCAGCATCCGCTGGTAGATCGCCCGGGCGCGGTCGAGCTCGCCCGCGCGGCAGCGCTCCCAGAGCTCGACGCACTCGGCGGGCACGACGTCGGCGACGCCGGTCACCCAGCCGGTCGCGCCGGCGGCGAGTCCCTCGAGCGCCCAGTCGTCGCCGCCGACGAGGACCTCGAGGCCGGGCGCGGCGGCGATGATCGCCGGGATGCGGCGCACGTCGCCCGAGCACTCCTTCACGGCGACGACGTTCTCGATCTCGCTCCCGAGCGCGGCGATGAGCGCGGGCGGCATGTCGCTCCCGCTCGCCGCCGGGTTGTTGTAGGCCATGAGCGGCAGCCCGCCGGCCTCGGCGACGGCGCGGTAGAACGCGGCGACCTCGCGGGCGTCGCCGTGGTAGCCGAGCGGCGGGAGGCTCATGAGGGCGGTCGCGCCGGCCTCGGCGGCGTCGGCGGCGAACGCGATCGCGGCCGACGGCGTGCCGGCCGACACGCCCGCGATCAGCGGGACCCGCCCGGCGACGGCCCGCGCGATCGTCGCGACGACGGTGCGGCGCTCCTCGGCGCTGAGGCTGCCCGCCTCGCCCATCGTCCCGTTCGCGACGACGCCGTGGACGCCGGCGTCGAGGTAGGCCGTGACGTTGCGCTCGAGCGCGGCCTCGTCGATCGCGCCGGAGGCGTCGAACGGGGTGGTGACGGCGGGGATGATGCCTTCGAAGTGCATGGCGGCATCATGCCGCCTCGCCGCGCCCGCGCGCTAGCCGCCGGCCGGATTCGGGCCGCGGCGGGGCTCGATCCGGCGCACCTCGTTCGGGGTGCGCGGCTCGCCGTTGTCCGCGCCGTCGCCCTCGCGCTCGGCCAGCGTCGCCTCGAGTTCCTCGATGCGGCGCGACAGCGCGCGGATCGCGTCGGCGACCGGGTCGGGCAGGTGGATCCAGTCGGCGTCGGGGCCCTCGACCTTGCGGCCGTCGACGCGGACGACGTGGCCCGGGTTGCCGACGACCGTCGTGTTCGGCGGCACGTCGGTGATGACGACGCTGTTGGCCCCGATCTTCGCCCCGTGGCCGACGGTGATCGGGCCGAGCAGCTTCGCGCCCGAGCCGATCGTGACGTTGTCCTGCACCGTCGGATGGCGCTTGCCGGTGGCGAAGCCGGTGCCGCCGAGGGTGACGCCCTGGTACAGCGTGACGTTGTCGCCGATCTCGGCCGTCTCGCCGATGACGACGCCCGTGCCGTGGTCGATGAACAGGGCCTGGCCGATCGTCGCGGCGGGATGGATCTCGACGTTCGTGATCGCCCGCGTGGCGAGCGCCATCCAGCGCGGCACGAGCGGCACGCGCGCGGCGTGCAGCACATGCGCGACGCGGTAGGCGAGCAGCGCATGGACGCCGGGCCAGTTCAGAAGGATCTCGAACGACGAGACCCCGCGGGCGGCCGGGTCGCGCTCGCGGGCGGCGGCGACGTCGCAGCGGATCTCGCCCACGACGCCCGCGAAGGTGCCGAATCGTCGCCTGAGCCCGGACGCGGTCGCCATCGCTCAGTTCCCGTTCGGCGCGAAGAACGGCGCGGAGATGTAGCGCTCGCCCGAGTCGGGCAGGATCACGACGATCCGCCGGCCGCGCGACTCGGGCCGGCGGGCGACCTCGAGGGCGGCCCACACCGCGGCGCCGCAGGACATCCCGGCGAGGATCCCCTCGCGGGCGGCGAGCAGGTGCGCGCAGCCGATGGCCTGCTCGTCGGTGCACGGGATGACCTCGTCGACGATGTCGCGGTTGAGCACCGCGGGGACGAAGCCCGCGCCGATGCCCTGGATGCGGTGCGGGCCGGGCGGCCCGCCGGTGAGGACCGCGGACGATGCGGGTTCGACGGCGACGATGCGCGTCGCCGGATCGTTGGCCTTGAGCGCCTCGCCGACGCCGGTGATCGTGCCGCCGGTCCCGACGCCCGCGACGAACACGTCGACCCGGTTGTCGAGCGCGCGGAGGATCTCGGGGCCGGTGCCGGTCCGATGGGCCTCGGGGTTGGCCGGGTTGGAGAACTGGTCGGGCAGGAACACGTCGGGGTCGCGCGCCATCGCGCGGGCGGCGTCGACGGCCTCGTTCATGCCGCCGAGCGACTCGACCATCTCCACGCGCGCGCCGTAGAGGCGCAGCAGCGCCTCGCGCTCGCGACTCATGCCCTGGGGCAGGAAGATCGTGAGGTCGTAGCCCTTGGCGGCGCAGCAGAAGGCGAGCGCGATCCCGGTGTTGCCCGAGCTCGCCTCGACGATCGTCGTCCGGCCCGGCTCGATGCGCCCCTCGGCCTCCGCCGCCTCGATCATCGCGACGCCGATGCGGTCCTTCACCGAGCCGCCGGGATTGAAGGCCTCGAGCTTGCCGTAGACCTCGACGTCGAGATCCTCCGGGAGGAGCCGCGTGAGGCGGACCATCGGCGTGTTGCCGACGTGCGCGGCGATGTTGATCGGAATTGCCCCCATTGCCCTTCGGAGGGTACTCCGCGCCGGGCGTGCTACCCGCATTCCGATCGCGGTGGTAGGTTTTGCCCAGCCGCTCGTTAGGGTCACCTAACACCACGACCTCGGAGCCCCGATGCCCTCCCTCGCCCCCGGCCCATGGACCTGATCCCGTTCACCGTGCAGGCCGGCCTCGCCTGCCCGACCCACGCCGACCTCGCGCTCGCGCTCGCGGCCGAGTTCCGCGCGCCGGTGCCGACCACCGGCGACGCGCTCGACGATCTTGCCGGCGAGCTCCTCGGGGTCCGCGACGAGGACGCGGGCGAGCAGCTCACCTGCTGCGCGGAGACCGTCGCCGCCCGCCTCGAGCCCCGCGACCTGCAGTGGGCGGGCATCGACGACCTGCTCCTCGACCGGGTCGTCGCCGACGGCTCGGGCCACCCGCTCGCGCTGGCGGTCGTCTGCGTCGAGGCGGCGCGCCGGGCGGGGATCTCGCTCGGGGTCGTCGCCGGCGGCGCGGGCTGCTTCGTCGCCCACACGATGCTCGACGAGCCGCTGCTCGTCGACGTCGCGCAACGCGGGCGCCTCATCGAGGCCGGCGGCCGCACCGACGACATCGGCTGGCAGTGCTCGCACCAGGTCGCGGCGCGGATGCTCAACCGGATCGGCGAGCGGGCCGAGCGCACCGGGAACGTCGCGTGGGCGCTGCGCGCGGCCGAGATGCGCCTCGCCCTCCCCTTCTCCCGCCCGGTGCTCGACGACCTGCGCCACGAGCTCGCGCACCTCCGGGCGCGGATGAACTGAGGACCGCGCCGCAAGGAGTTCCCCGGCCCCGCGTCGAACCGCATTCCGATGGGCTGGGTCGTCAAGCAGTGGCGGCTGGACGCGATCGAGGATCTGCTCGCGGACGCCGCACGGGCCGACCTGGCCGCCGCCCGCGCCGCCGCCGCCCGCGACGCCCGTCGGGCCCGCCGTATCGCCCACCGCACCGCCGCCGCGGCCGACGAGCAGCTCGCCGCGCTGGAGCGCCTCGGCGTCGACCTGCGCGCGGGCGTGCGCGACTGGCAGGCCTGGCGCCGGCTGCCCGACGGCCCGGAGGCACCGGTGCCGACGTCCGCCGGCTCGCCGGAGGGCTTCGTCCCGCTCGATCTCGGCGCGCTGCCCGACCTGGCGGCGCCGCCGCCGCCCGCACCCACTGCGTCTCCCGTTCCCCCGCCCGCCGCCGTGGCGCCGCCGCCCGCTCCCGCGCGGCGGCGCCCGGCGCGCGCGAGCATGCACAGCAGCGCGCTCACGGAGCTCTTCCGCGCGACGACGAAGCCCTGACCGCGCGCGCGCAGGGGTCCGCGCCCGGACGCCGCCCCTCGTCGAGCGGCGCCCGGTCGGCGGACCCTGGAGGAGGGCCTGTGGCCACCCGGCCGCACGGGCCGACGAGTCGACGGCCGCCGCCGGACCGGGCCTGGCCGTGGCGACAACCTACTTCCGCGCCCCTCCGACGTTAAACCCCTGTTCGGCGCCAACCTCGCGAACGCGCCGCACGGGTAGATCCGCGGAGGCGGGCGCCGGTGCGAGCGGCGCCCGCCCCCACGGGAAATCACCCCCCGGTCGTTGAGACGCAGTCGGGTCCCGGAGGTTGGCCGTCGCGGCTCAGATGTACAGCGGCCGCCAAAACGAGCTTGGTGAGCATGTACTGAGTAGGCTGCGCGAATGCGGGCCCGCGTCGTGCTGGTCCTTTTGCTGATCGTCCCGGCCGCCGGGTGCGGCGGCGACAGTCAGACCCCGACCACCGCCGACGGCGTGACCTCCTCCGGTGGCCAGACGACGACCGGCGGCCTGACGGCGACCAGCGTGCCGTCCGACGCGGACCGCGGCACCACCGGCGACGCGACCTTCGCCGAGTCCGGCCAGGCGCCGGAGGTGCTGGCCGGCCCGGAGCCCTTCACGGACCAGACCACGGAGGGCCGGAAGAGCGGGCCGCACTGCAAGGACGAGAACGTCGAGGTCACCGACGCGACCCGCGCCCGCGCCGAGGCGGCCGCGTTCTGCCTCGTCAACAAGCGGCGTGCGCGGCGTGGGATCCAAGCCCTCGAACGAAACAGCGCGCTCTACTCGGCCGCCGAGGGGCACGCGGCCGACATGGTGCAGAACCACTACTTCAGCCACGAGTCGAAGGGCGGATCGGCGCCCGCGGGCCGCGCGAGCGCCGCGGGGTACAGCGCGAAGGCGAAGTCCGCGCAGGTTGGCGAGAACATCGCCTGGGGAAGCGGAACGCTCTCGACGCCGGCCGCGATCGTCCAGGCGTGGATGAACTCGAGCGGCCACCGCAGGAACATGCTGCGGCGCTCGTTCCGCGAGGCCGGGCTCGCGATCTCGCCCGGCACGCCGGACCCCGCGTCGGGCGGCGGCGGCACGTACGTCCAGGTGTTCGGGCGACACTAGACGCCGATCGGACCGAGATCAGATGTAGTACATCGCCGCGCCGGCCTCGGCCGCCTCGCGCGCGATCACGTCGGCGATCGTCGTGCGGGCCAGGACGTCGCGGGCGGCGGCGGCCGCGTCGGCGAAGATGCCGTCGGCGTCGCGGCCGAGCGGGCCGTCGAGGAGCTCGACGATCTCGAGCGCGGTGATCTCGCCCGGCGGGCGACCGAAGGAGTAGCCGCCCTTCACGCCGCGCTGGGAGCGCAGCACGCCCGCGCGGCGCAGCACGGCGAAGAGCTGCTCGAGGAACTGGACCGGGATGTCGCGCCGGCGCGCGAGGTCGCCGATCGGGACGGGCCCCTCGCCCGAGCGGCCGAGCTCGGCGAGCGCGCGCAACGCATAGGGGCTCTTCGTCGTGATCGAGATCACGGGGCCGATGCTATGGCACGCAGGCGCGTGCGGAGAAGCTCGCGAGGCGCCGGGGCCGATCGCGGCCCCGGCGCCCCATCCGACCCCCCGGCGGCTATGCGCAGGCGACCGCGCAGGACGAGCGGCAGCGTAGCCACGATTCAGGGGTGTTCAATACTCCACGAACTTCGCGTGTCAGAAATCGGACGACGCGAGGGGTGGGGCGCCCGGAACCGGACGCCCCGCGCGGCGGCCTACAGCCAGCCGCGCTCGGTCGCGATGAGGACGGCCTGGGCGCGGTCGACCGCGCCGAGCTTGCCGTAGATGTTGTGCAGGTGCGTGCGCACGGTGCTCGTCGACAGCGAGAGCTCGTGGGCGATCTGCTTGTAGACCTTGCCCTCGGCGAGGCGCTTGAGGACCTCGAGCTCGCGCGAGGAGAGCGGGCACGGGTCGATCTGGCGCGTGCGGCCGACCGTCGGGTACGGCAGGTCGTACATCACGCTGCGCAGCTCGGTCGGGCCGAGGCCGACGGTCCGGGCACACTTGAGCAGCTCGGTCGGGGAGACGGCCGCGCCCTGCGAGTAGTGGGCGAGCATGTCCGCGAGGCGGACGAAGGCGGCCTCGCCGACGGCGTCGTCGGCGTGGTGGCGCTCGATGACCGACGCGACGGCCTTCGGCAGGCCCCACCGGCGGGCGAGGACGCCGCCGACCAGCGCGTGGTCGACACCGAGCTCGCGGCGCTCGCGGTGGATGCGCTCCTCCGGCGTGCGGGCGTTGCCGTGGACCTGACCGGGATAGCCCGGATAGGCGTGCATCAGGACGAGCTTGCCGATGTCGTGCAGCAGCGCCGTGACCATGAGGCGGTCGCGGTGCTCGTAGCCGGCCTCGGTCGCGAGGCGGTCGGCCGCGCGCTGCGTGGCGACGCCGTGCAGGCGGAAGCGCTCCGGCGCGGCGTCCCAGACGGACGAGCGCTCGAAGAAGTCGAAGGTGCGGGCGCGGATCGCGAGGCTCTGGACGGCCTCGGGCGACAGGAGCTCGACGGCCTCGACGACCGACTCGACCTTGCCGCGGCTCTTGCCCTCGACCTGGTTGGCGAGGCGGAGGACGGCGATCACGAGCGCGACGTCGCTCTCGACGGCGGCGACCACGTCGCCGGGCGAGATGCGCTCGGCGGTGACGAGGCGGAGGAGACGATCGCGCGACTCGGCGAGAGCCGGGAACGCCTCGAGCGCCTCGAAGGCGGCGGTCAGACGCCGACCGTGGCCCTCGTTGTGCCGGCGCTGGACGCCGGCTGCATCGGGGTTCTCAGAGTTGATGGGCGTGACGCTGGCGGGCTGGGGCATGGAGGCAGTCGGGGGCCGGAGGCGGTGACAACCCGGTTATCGGCAGGTATGGACGTTTGATTGAGTCGAGTTCCCGACTGATGGGGATGCGCCACCTTCTCAGGTCGTGAGAGCGGCGTCGATCCGCCGCAGCGCCTCGTCTCGACCGAGCACCTCGAGCGTCTCGAAGATGCCCGGCGACACGGTCGTACCCGCCAACGCCACCCGTATCGGCTGGAAGACGTCGCGCGGCTTCGCCCCCCGCCCTTCGACCACCCCGCGGAGGGCCGGTTCGATCCCGTCGAGGGTGAACGGCTCGACGCCCGCCAGCGCGTCGCGGGCCGCCTGGAGCGCGGCGCGGCCGTCGTCGCCGAGCCACTTCTCGCGCGCCTTCGGGTCGTCGGCCGGGCCGTCGAAGATGAAGCCCGCCAGCGGCCAGAAGTCGGCCAGCGTCTGCATCTTCTCCTCGGAGATCGCGACCGCCGGGCGCAGGTCGCCGTCGCGGCCGAGGTAGCCCTCGAGGCGCCGCGTGAGCTCGTCGGTCCCGAGCTCGCGCACGTAGCGACCGTTCAGCCAGCGCAGCTTCTGCTCGTCGAAGCGCGCCGGGTTGCGCGACACGCGCTCGATCCGGAAACGGCGCACGAGCTCGTCGGTCGAGAGGATCGTCTCGTCGTCGGTGTCGCCCCAGCCGAGCAGCGCGAGGTAGTTGCGCACCGCCTCGGGCAGGTAGCCGGCGGCGCGCAGCTCCTGGACCGACGCCGCGCCGTGGCGCTTGGAGAGCTTCTTGCCGTCCGGGCCGTGGAGCAGCGGCAGATGGGCGAACAGCGGCGGCTCGGCGCCCAGCGCCTCGTAGACGAGCAGCTGCTTGGGCGTGTTCGAGAGGTGGTCCTCGCCGCGGATGACGTGGGTGATCTCCGCGTCGAGGTCGTCGACCGCGACGGCGAAGTTGTAGAGGACGGTCCCGTCCGCCCGCGCGATCACGGGGTCGTCGAGGTGGACGTGCTGGAAAGCGGTGTCGCCGCGGATGAGGTCGTGGACGACGCTCTCGCCCTCGTCGGGGACGCGCAGCCGGACGGCGCCGTCGGCCTCGGCCTCACCGCGGAAGCCGCGGTCGGCGCCGTGCTCGGCCTTGAACGCCTTGACGTCGTCGCCCGTCGCGTTCGAGCGGTAGGCGTGGCCCTCGTCGAGCAGGCGCTGCAGGACCTCCTCGTGGCGCTCGGTGCGGCTGACCTGCGAGATCGGGCCCTCGTCCCAGTCCAGTTCGAGCCAGCGCAGCGCGTCGAGGATCTGCTCGACGTTCTCGGGGGTCGAGCGCTCGCGGTCGGTATCTTCGATCCGCAGGACGAGGGTCCCGCCGGCGTGCCGCGCGAGGAGCCAGTTGTAGAGCGCGGTCCGCGCGCCGCCGATGTGCAGCGCGCCGGTCGGAGAGGGAGCGAAGCGAACCCGCATGCCTTGGGACAGTACCCCGCACCGCCGGACGCCCGCGGCCGGACGAGCCGCATGCTGATCGGCGCGCACGTCTCCCCCGCCGGCGGCCCGGCGAACGCCGTCGGGCGCGGGCGCGAGCGGGGCTGCCGCGCGATCCAGATCTTCAACCAGAGCCCGCGGCAGTGGAAGCCGACCGTGTACTCCGACGAGCAGGTCGCCGCCTACCACGAGGCGCGCAAGGGCAGCCGCGTCGACGCGCTGCTCATCCACGCCGTCTACCTCCTCAACGCGGCGACGACGGACAAGGACATGCGCGACAAGACGCGCACGTCGCTCATCGCGTCGCTGCAGGCGGGCGACGCGCTCGGCGCCCACGCCGTCGTCCTCCATGCCGGCTCGGCCAAGACCGGTTCCGTCAAGCCGGCGATCAAGCGCGCCGGCAAGGTGATCCGCGAGGCGCTCTCCGAGAGCGAGAACTGCCCGCTGCACCTCGAGAACACGGCCGGCACAGGCGGCACGCTCGGGCGCTCCTTCGAGGAGCTCGCGGGGCTCCTCGACGCCTCGGGCGACGACGCCCGCCTGGGCATCTGCCTCGACTCCTGCCACATGCTCGCCTCCGGCTTCGAGATCCGCACGGCCGAGGCGCTGACGGCCGTGCTCGACGACTGCGAGGCCGCCGTCGGCAAGAACCGGGTCGGCTCGCTGCACCTCAACGACAGCCAGACGCCGCTCGGCTCGAACCGCGACCGCCACGCCGACCCCGGCGAGGGCGAGCTCGGCGCCGAGGGCTGCGCGGTGTTCCTCTCCGAGCCGCGGTTCGACGGGCTGCCGTGCGTGATGGAGACGCCGGGGCCGGACAAGCACGGGCCGACGCCCGAGCAGGTGCAGTTCGCCAAGGACCTGCGCCGGCGCGGGCTGGCGAAGCGGCGCCGGGCGGCGCGGGCCGCATAGGCGGCGGACCGCCGGCCCGGCCGGTGGCGGCAGGGCCGGACGCGATCGGCGGCCATCGCGGTCCCGCCGTGGCCGTTCGCGCCCGGCAGCGTCCGGCGGCGTGTCAACGTCCGTGGACGAGGTTCAGGGCCTCCGGCCGCGGGTAACGAGAGGCTAACCCCCCGCCCCCGGTCCAGGAGTGCGACCCCCCGCCCCCGGTCCAGCGGTAGAGCGAGGGGCCGCGAGTCTGAAACTAGCGCGTTTGCCGGGTCCTATGCGAGACGGGCCGTTTGATCTGCATAGGCACGGCGGGTGTGGTGGTCGGCGTGGAGCATGCTCCACGCCGACGAGTAGTTGCGCGATCTCCGGACCCGCGGCCCCCTACCGTCCGTCAACACCCTCCGTTTGCAGGGAGATTCCGGAGCGTGTCGCCGCGCTGACGGCGCCTCGCGCGGGCCCGCGAGGGCCCTCCCGACGCGCGCACCGCGGCAACTCACGTTGCCGACAAGCACGTCGAAAACCAGCCGATATCCGGTGCTTCGAGGCCCCGCGATACCGGGTTCAGCCCGCGGCCTGGAGGGCCGCCGGCCCGAGGATGTGCTCGAGCTCGGCGCGCAGGCTCGGCGTCGGCGCGACGCGGTAGCCCTGCCCCAGCCGCAGCGTGCGCGGGCCGGCCGACGTGTGGATGTCGAGCACGACCTCGGTCTCGCCCGTGTGGTTGCCGAAGACGTGCTTGAGCTCGTCGATCACCGACGCCGGGAGCGCCGCCGCGTCGAGGATCACGTGCAGCGGCTGCGGGCCGACCGGCGCGCGCGCCGCGGCCGCCCGCGCCTCCTCGACCTCCTCGGTCGAGGGCTCGAACGGCTCGACCGCCTGGGCGATCAGCGACGTGCCCTTGTCACCGTGGTCGACGCGCCCGCGCACGAGGATCACCTCGTCGACGCCGAGGTCGGCGCCGTACTCCTCGAGCGCCTTGGCGAAGATGAGCACCTCGACCGACCCCTCGAGGTCGTCGAGGGTCGCGAACATCATCGGGTCGCCCTTCTTCGTACGGATCTTCTTCGCCGCGGTGATGATGCCGCCGGCGGTGACCCATTCCTCGTCGCGCTTGCCCGCCAGCTCCGCGAGCGGGCAGTCGACCGCCGCCCGCAGCGCCTCGCGCACCTCCTTGAGCGGATGCGCGGAGATGAACAGGCCGATCGATTCCTTCTCGACCGCGAGCAGCTCGGCCTGGTCGAACTCCTCGCCGGGGATCGGCGGATAGGCCGGCGCCGCGAACGGGGACGCCGCCCCGCCGCCGCCGCCGTCGCCGCCCATCGCGAGGTCGAAGATCGAGCCCTGGCCGATCTGGGCGTCGAGCTGAGCCTTCTGCCCGGCGCCCTGCGCCTGCTCGAGCACGCTGAGCATGCCCTTGCGCGAATCACCGGTGGACCCGAACGCGCCGCACTTCACGAGCGCCTCGATCGCGCGCTTGTTCACCGCGCGCGGGTCGACGCGGGCGCAGAAGTCCCAGATGGACTGGAACGGGCCGCCCTCGTCGCGCGCGGCCTTGATCGCCTCGACCGCGGCGTGGCCGACGCCCTTCACCGCGTCGAGGCCGAAGCGGATGTTGCCCTCGACGACGATGAACTCGTGGTCGGAGAGGTTCACGTCCGGCGGCAGGATCTCGATGCCCATCTCCTCCGCCTTGGCGGCGAAGAACGGCACCTTGTCCTTCGTGTCCATGACCGACGAGATCAGCGCGGCCATGTACTCGGCGGGGTAGTTGGCCTTCAGCCACGCCGTCCGGTAGGCGATCAGCGCGTAGCAGGCCGCGTGGCTGCGGTTGAACGAGTAGTCGGCCGACTTCTCGTTCGTCGTCCACAGCCAGTCGGCCACCTGGGCGCTCGTGCCCGACTGCCGGCAGCCGTCGCGGAACTCCGGCTCGAGCTGGGCCATCGCGACGCGGTTCTTCTTGCCGATCGCCTTGCGCAGGTCGTCCGCCTTGGCCCCGCTGAACCCCGCCAGGGACTTGGCGATCTGCATCGCCTGCTCCTGGTAGAGGATCACGCCGTAGGTCTGGCCGATGATCGGCTCGAGGCGGTCGTCGGGGACCGAGACGGCGTCCGGGTTGCGCTTGCCGCGCGCGTACGCGGGGATCTGGTCCATGGCGCCCGGGCGGTACAGGGCCACGAGCGCGACGAGGTCGTCGAACTCGGTCGGCTTGACCTGCCGCAGGGCGCTCTGCATGCCCTCGGACTCGAACTGGAACACGCCGACCGAGTCGCCGGCGGCCATCATCTCGTAGGTCTTCCCGTCGTCGAGCGGCAGGCGCGACATGTCCGGGCGCCGGCCCGACGAGCGCTCGATGATGTCCAGCGCGTCCTCGATGACGTCGAGGTTGCGCAGGCCGAGGAAGTCCATCTTCAGCAGGCCGAGCTCCTCGACCGGCTTCATCGAGAACTGCGTGACGAGCTTGTAGTCGCGCTCGCCGTCCCCGTTGCCGTTGCCCCCGGCGCCGGCGTCGGCGAGCTGCAGCGGCACGATGTTCGTGAGCGGCTGGCCCGAGATCACGACCGCGGCGGCGTGGATCGAGGAGTTGCGGACGATCCCCTCGAGGCCGCGCGCGACGTCGATGATCTGCTTCGCCGTGCCGTCCGTGTCGTACGCGCCGCGCAGCGGCTCGCCCGGCTTGAGGCAGTCGTCGAAGGCCGGCGGGCGGCCCTGCTGCGGATCCGGGATGAGCTTCGCGAGCCGGTCCCCGACGCCGTAGTCGTGCCCGAGGACGCGGGCGGCGTCGCGCGTGGCCGCCCGCGGGAACATCCGGCCGAAGGTGATGATCTGGGCGACCGAGTCGCGCCCGTACTTCTCGGTCACGTAGCGCATGACGCGGTCGCGGCCGCGCACGGAGAAGTCGATGTCGATGTCCGGCATCGACACGCGCTCGGGGTTGAGGAAGCGCTCGAAGAGCAGGTCGTAGCGCAGCGGGTCGACGTCGGTGATCTTCAGGCAGTAGGCGACGATCGAGCCGGCGGCGCTGCCACGGCCCGGGCCGACGGCGATGCCGTTGTCCTTCGCCCACTTGACGAAGTCCCACACGATCAGGAAGTAGGCGTTGAAGCCCATGCGGTCGATGACGCCGAGCTCCATCTCCGCCCGCTCGACCGCGGCCGCCGGCACCGGGTCGCCGTAGCGGAAGCGCAGGCCCTCCTCCACGCGCTCGCGCAGGTACGCGCGCTCGTCCTGGCCGTCGGGCAGGTAGCGCGGGATGAGCTGGCGGCCGAGCTCGATCGTGACGTCGCAGCGGTCGGCGATCTCGAGCGTGGACTGAAGCGCCTCGGGCCACTCCGCGAACGCCTGCGCCATCTCGTCGCTCGAGCGCAGGTAGAACTCGTTCGTGTCGAAGGTCATCTTCGGCGCGGCGAGCGTGGACTTCGTCTGCACGCACAGGAGCGCCGTGTGGTGGTGGTAGTCCTCGCGCCGCAGGTAGTGCACGTCGCCGGTGCCGACGAGCGGGCGACCGACCTCGCGAGCGATCCGGACGATGCCCTCGTTGGCCTTCTCCTGCGCGGCGATGCCGTTCTTCTGGACCTCGAAGTAGACGTTCTCGGCTCCGAACGTCTCGAGCAGGTCGTCGGCGTGCGCGCGCGCCTCGGCGTCGCGGCCGTCGACGAGGCGCTGGCAGAAGCGGCTCGCCAGGCAGCCGGTGAGCGCGATCACGCCCTCGGCGTGCCCCGCGAGCTGTCCCATGTCGAGTGTCGGCTTGCCGCGGTGCAGGCCCTCGAGGAACCCGGCCGAGGAGAGCTTGACGAGGTTCTGGTAGCCGACGTCGTTCTCGGCCAGCAGGGTCAGGTGATTCCGTTCGCGCCCCTTCGCGCCGCCCGAGCGATCCGTGTGGTCGTCCACGAGATAGATCTCGCAGCCCATGATCGGCTTGACGTCGTGCTTGCGGCAGGCCTTGTAGAGCTCGACCGCGCCGTTCATGACGCCGTGGTCGGTCAGGCCGAGCGCGGGCTGGCCGAACTCGGCGGCGCGCGCGGCGAGCGCGTCGATGTTCGCCGCGCCGTCGAGGAGCGAGTACTCGGAGTGGACGTGCAGATGGGCGCAGGACGACGTGCTCACAGGACTCCGAGGATAGGTGGCGGGGCGGAGGGACCGTTCGGCCGGCCCGGGACGATCGTGCGCACGTTGCGGGCTCTATCCGCGACGGTCGAGCAGTCGCTGCAGGAAGCCGCGCACGCCGCGCGCGCGGCTGTGCGCGGGGCGCGGCGGCGGGGCGAGCACCGGCGGGAACGCGACGGGCACGGCAACCGCGGGCGCGGAGGCGCGGACGGGCGGCGGGGCCGCGGCGGCAAGCTCGGGCGCGGGGTCGCCCTCGTCCTCCACGAACGGCGTCGCCGACCGCAGCCGCTCCGCGGCCCGGGCCAGCTCCGACGCGAGGTCCGGCACGACCGCGCCGTCCGCGACCGGCAGCGCGCGCAGGCGCTCCGAGCTGGCGCGCAGGGCGGCGAGCTCGGCCGTCCGCGCGGCCCGGACGCGGTCTTCGGCCCCGAGCGTGTGGTCGCGCGCGCGGTGCAGCGCCTCGAGGTCGGCGCGCAGCGTCGCGACCTCCTCGGCCAGACCGGCCGCGCGGTCGCGCTCGGCCGCCAGCGCCTCCTCGGCCGCCTCGCGCGCGGCCAGGTGCCGTTCGACGTCCGCGCGGGCGGCGCTCGACACGCCCGAGAGGGACTCGACGACCTCGGTCAGCTCGCGCATGCGCGCGTCGTGCGCGGCCGCGGAGGCGCGCAGCGCGTGGATCCGCGCGTGCAGGCCGGTGGCCTGGACGCGCAGCCCGGCCTCCGACGTCGTGCGCGCGGCGAGCTCCGCGCGCGCCCGCGCGACCTCGCTGTCGGCGACCCGGATGCGGGCGCGCAGCGCCGCCTCGCGCTCGCGCGCGGCCGTGAGCTGCTCGCGGCGCGCCGCCGCGAGTGCGGCCATGCGGTCGCGCTCGGCGACCGTCTCGCCCACGCGCGCGGTGAGCACGGCGACGTCGTGGCGGGCGAGCTCGAGCCCGCCCGCGGCCCCGAGCGCGGGACCGTCGCCGCCGCCGGCGGGCGGCCCGTCACGGCGCGCGCGCCGCTCGGCCAGCTCGTCTGACGGGTAGGACGCCACGCCCGCAACCTAGTCGCGCGGGCGGACGGACCTCGGCCGCCGGACGGCCGTCGCGGGGGCCGCCGCTCAGGAGTCGGTGTTGCGCTTCGCGCCGACCGCAACGGCGGTCGCGGCGACGGCGGCGAGGCCGACTCCGACGAGGAGCCGCCCGGGCGGCACCTTGCGCCCGAGGTACCACTTCGCGCCCTTCCAGACGGCGAATCCGAGTGCTTTGTAAAGCATGGTTCTGAGGCTACCCGTCCCGCTCGGTGCGCAGTCGATGGGCCATCCGCGACTGCAGCGACCACAGCTCGATGAACCCCGGCGACGCCTGCTGGGAGAACAGCCCCCCGGAGGTCTCGAACGTCGCGAGCTGCGCGTCGTAGACCGCGTTCGGCGACGCACGCGTGACCACCCGCGCGCTGCCCTTGTAGAGCTTCATCCCGATCGTGCCGGTCACCTGCGCGTTGACGGACTCCATGTACGCGTCGAGGTCCGTGCGCAGCGGCTCCCACCACAGCCCCGCGTAGACGAGGTAGGCCCACTTGCGGTCGAGCTCGCCCTTGAACTGGTTCTGGTGGATCGTCCCGACGAGGCGCTCGAGCTCGGCGTGCGCGGGCAGCAGGATCGCCGCCGCCGGGACCTCGTAGATGTCGCGCACCTTCAGGCCGACGATCCGGTCCTCGATGTGGTCGACGATCCCGACGCCGTGCTTGATCCCGAGCTGGGCGGCGCGCTCGAGCAGGTCGACGATCTCGAGGCGCTCGCCGTCGATCGCGACCGGGACGCCGCGCTCGAACTCGATCTCGACGGTCTGCGCCTCGTCCGGCGCCTCCTCGGGGCGCGTGACGAGCTGGAAGACGTCGTCGTCCGGAGCGTGCGAGAGGTCCTCGATCCAGCGCCCCTCCGAGCTGCGGCCCCAGAGGTTGTCGTCGATCGAGTACGGCGTCTGCTCGGCCCCGCCCTTGATCGGGATGCCGTTCTTGCGCGCGTACTCGATCTCCTCCTCGCGGCCCATCTGCCAGCCGCGGACCGGCGCGATGACCTTCAGCTCGGGCGCGAGCGTCGCGATCGTCGCCTCGATGCGGACCTGGTCGTTGCCCTTGCCGGTGCAGCCGTGGGCGATCGTGTCGCAGCCGTGGCGGCGGGCGTAGTCGACCGCGAGCTTGGCGATGAGCGGCCGGCCGAGCGCGGTGAAGAGCGGGTAGGCGAGGCCGTAGATCGCGTTGGCCTTGATCGCCGGGACCACGTACTCGCGCGCGAACTCCTCGCGCGCGTCGACGACCTCGGCCGCCACGGCGCCGAGCTGCTCGGCCTTGCCCTTGACGACGTCGTAGTCCTCGCCGGGCTGGCCGAGGTTGATCGTGAGCGCGACGACCTCGGCCTCGTACTCGTCCTGGATCCACTTGAGCATCACGCTCGTGTCCAGGCCGCCCGAGTAGAGCAGCAGCACGCGGGAGACCTCGCCCGGCTCGGCGAGGTAGGAGGCGGTCCGGGTGTGCGGGGTCGTCTGGACCGTGGGGGTTTCGGTGACGTCCGTCATGGGGCGGCGGAGCCTACCGGCAGCCCTTCCGCCGGCACCCGCTCGGCGTTATCCTCGGTCCACGGACGCAGCTGGCCGGCGGACGCGCCGGGGGGAGGACGGGAAGCGATGCTGATGTTGATCGACACGCCGGACCCGCGGTACGGGCCCGAGCCTGATCAGCCCCAGCGGCCGAAGATCCCGTGGGGCCGCCGCCACCCGACCGCGCGCGTGCGCATCCCGCTCGTCGCCGCCGTGCTCTGCATGGTCGGCGCGTACGTCCTCGATCCGCCGCTGCTGATCTTCGGGCTGTCGATGATCTCGACGTGCCTGTTCTTCGACGCGATCCTCGCCCTGCTGCCGACCGGCGGCGACGGGCTCTGGGAACACCGCCAGTAGCGGGCGCTCAGCCGCGCAGCTCCGACGCCGGCAGGTCCTCCGGCATCGGCATCTCCTGCGGGGAGACGGGCTCCGTGTCGTCCCACGCCGTGTAGGCGCGCCCGTCGCGGCCCTCGTGCTCGCCGGCCCCGCCGATCGCGAGCAGGTGCAGGTCGTCCGGGCCGCGGTTGACGAGCTGGCGCCGGACGTCGGGCGCGACGCGGATCAGGTCGCCGCGCTCGAGCGTCATCTCCTCGCCCTCGACGACGAGCGCGAGCGTGCCCGCGAGCACGAGGTAGACCTCCTCCTGGCGCGCGTGGCCGTGGATGCGCCCGCGCTGGCCGGGGTGCAGCACGATCTGGTTGAGCCCGAAGCTCGTGACGCCGAGCTCGGCGCGCAGCCGGATGAAGCGGTTCTCGGCGTCGTCCTGCAGGCGCGCCCGGGCGGTCCCGTCCTCCATGGCCCGGATCCTACGAGCCCGCCGCCTCGGCGAGCAGCGGCGCGATCCGCTCGACGGCGTCGTCGATCTCGGCCTCCCCCACGATCAGCGGGGGCAGGAAGCGGATCGTCTCGGGACCGGTCGCGTTGCACACGAGCCGCTGCTCGAGCAGCGCGCGGCGGACGATGCCGGGTGCGTCGGCGCCCGCGACGTCGAAGCCGACCATGAGGCCGCGGCTGCGGACCGTCCGCACGCCCGGAAGGTCCTCGAGCCGCGCCGTCAGCCGCTCGCCGAGCTCGCGCACGCGCGCGTGGAGCGCGGGGTCCTCGAGCACGTCGAGCGCGGCGTGCGCCGCTGCGGTCACGACCGCGCCGCCGGGGAACGTCGAGCCGTGGTCGCCGGGCTGGAGCACCCGGGAGAGCCGCTCGCCGGTGATGAGCGCGCCGATCGGCAGGCCGCCGCCGAGCGCCTTCGCCGTCGTCATCGCGTCCGGCACGACCCCCGACTGCTGGTAGCACCACATCGTCCCGCAGCGCCCGAGGCCGCACTGGATCTCGTCGTAGAGGAGCACGGCGCCGTGGGCGTCGCACGCCTCGCGCGCCGTGCGCAGCAGGTCGTCGTCCAGCGGCCACACGCCGCTCTCGCCCTGGACGGGCTCGAGCAGGACGGCGGCGGTCTGGTCGGTCACCGCCTCGGCGATCGCCTCGGCCGTCGGCTCGACGGCCACGAACCCCGGCACGAGCGGGGCGAACGGCGCCTGCTTGGACTCCTGCGGGGTCGCGCTCAGCGCGCCGTACGTGCGGCCGTGGAAGCCGCGGTGGAGGACGACGATCTCGCCGCCGGGCTTGGCCTTGCGCGCGAGCTTCAGCGCGGCCTCGACGGCCTCGGCGCCCGAGTTCGTGAAGAACACGGTGCCGCCGAGCGAGCTCTCGGCCAGGCGCCGGGCCAGCCGCGTCATCGGCTCGGTGTAGAAGAGGTTGCCGACGTGGATGAGCTCGCCCGCCTGCGCGCGGATCGCCTCGACGACGCGCGGATGGCAGTGCCCGACGCTCGACACCGAGATGCCGGCGAGGAAGTCGAGGTACTCGTGGCCCTCGTCGTCCCACAGGCGCGCGCCCTCGCCGCGCACGAACCGCACCGGATGGCGCGCGTACGTCGGCATCAGGTGGTCGCTCGTCGTGCCGGGGTCCGTCGTGGTGCTCATGCCGCCGCCCTGATCTTCGTTCCGAGGCCCGCATCGGTGAACAGCTCGAGCAGCAGCGCGTGCGGCACCCGGCCGTCGACGATGTGGGCGTGGTTGACACCGCCGTGGATCGCGTTCAGGCACGCGGCGAGCTTCGGGCGCATCCCGCCCGCGATCCCGTCGAGCGCGCCCTCGACCTCGTCGGCCGCCGCCTCGGAGACGACGCTCTCGGGGTCGGCCGGGTCGCGCAGCCAGCCGGCCACGTCCGTGAGGAACATGACCTTGTAGGCGCCGAGGGCCCGGGCCACGGCACCGGCGGCCTCGTCGGCGTTGACGTTGTAGGAGTTGCCCTCGCGGTCGGCGCCCACGGACGCGACGACCGGGATGTAGTCCTGCGCGATGTGGTTGAGGACGTCGACGTCGACGCGCTCGATCCGGCCGACGAAGCCGAGGTCCGTCCCGTCGGGGGAGTTCTGCTTGGCGACGCGGAAGAGCAGGCCGTCGTCGCCGCAGAGCCCGACCGCGGGCTGGCCGTGGCGGTTCAGGCGCAGGACGATGTCCTTGTTGACCTTGCCGACGAGGACCATCTTGGCCACCTCGACCGTGTCCGCGTCGCTGACCCGCAGGCCGCCGACGAACTGGACCGGCAGGCCGAGGCGCTCCATGTACGCGGTGATCTCCGGCCCGCCGCCGTGGACGACGATCGGGTTGATCCCGACGTACTTGAGGAGCACGACGTCGCGCGCGAACTCCTCGCGCAGCGCCGGGTCCTCCATCGCCGCGCCGCCGTACTTGATGACGACGGTCCGGCCGTGGAACTCCCGGATGTACGGGAGCGCCTCGAGGAGGGTGCCGACGTCTCTCACGTCGTGTAGTCCGCGTTGATCGACACGTAGCCGTGCGAGAGGTCGGAGAAGAAGACCTCCGTCTCGTGGCCGTCGCCGGGCAGGCCGACGACGTACTCGACCTCGTCGCGGCGCACGCGCTCCTCGAGCGCCGGCAGGTCGAAGCGGGCCGCGGCGCCGCGGGCGCAGACCGGCACGCCCTCGATCGCGATGTCGAGCTCGACCGGCGCGGCGTCGGGCAGCGCGCCGCCGACGGCCTGCGCGATGCGGCCCCAGTTCGGGTCGCCGCCGTTGAGCGCGGCCTTCACGAGCGGGGAGTTCGCGACCCCGCGCGCGGCGCGCTCGACCGCGACGCCGTCGCCGCCGCTCACGACCACCCGGCCGACCCGCGCGGCGCCCTCGCCGTCGCGCACGATCTCGAGCGCGAGCTGGCGCAGGAGCGCGTCGAGCGCCTGGCCGAAGTGCAGCTCGTCGGGCGACTCGGGCGCGATCGTCACGCCGCTCGCGCCGCTGGCCATCAGCAGCGCCGTGTCGTTCGTCGAGAGCTGGCCGTCGACGCTGATGCGGTCGAACGAGCGCTTCACCGTGACCCCGAGCAGCAGGTCGGCCGTCTCGGCGCTCAGCGCGGCGTCGGTCTGCACGAAGCAGAGCATCGTCGCGAAGCTCGGCTGGATCATGCCCGCGCCCTTGGCCTGCGCGCACAGGCGCACGGTGCCGCCGCTCGGGCAGCGTGACGTCGAGGGCCGCGCGCTTCTCGAAGGCGTCGGTGGTCATGATCGCCGCGGTGAAGTCGGCATCGCCGTCCTGGCGCAGCTGCCCGGCGGCGCGGGCGAGCCCGCTCACGATCGCCCGCGTGTCGAGCGGGACGCCGATGACGCCGGTCGAGGCGACCGCGACCCGGTCGTGCGGGCACGCCCGCGGCGATCGCCGCGGCGCCCTGCATCTTCGCGGCGTCGTCGAGCCCGCGGCCGCCGGTGGCGGCGTTCGCGTTGCCCGAGTTGACGGCCACGGCGCGCAGGCCGTCGAGCTGCGCGCGGTCCCGCGTCACGACCACCGGCGCGGCGAGCACGCCGGAGCGGGTGAACCGCGCGGCGCTCGTCGCGTCGGGGGCGTCGCAGACGAGCAGCCCGACGTCGGGGTTGCCCGGACTCCTTCAGGCCGGCCGCGACGCCGGCGGCCCGGAAGCCGTCCGGCAGCCCGCCGGGCGCCTCGGCCACGCCGTCGGGCACCTCGACCCAGCGCGAGCGGAAGAACGTCCGCGGGGGCGCGCTCATGCCGCGATCCCGGCCGACTCGTCGAGGCCGAACATGAGGTTGAGGTTCTGGACGGCCTGGGACGAGGAGCCCTTCCAGAGGTTGTCGATCGCCGCGAAGACGAAGACCTTGCCGGTGCGCTCGTCCAGCCGGGCCGCGATCCGGCACATGTTCGTGTCCCGGACGTCACGGACGCCGGGCACCTTGTCCACGACCTCCACGAACGGCTCGTGCGCGTACGCGCGCGCGAAGACCTCCTCCACCGGATGGCCGAGCGGATCGGAGAGCGTCACGTAGCAGGAGACGAGCTCGCCCTGGTCGAGCGGCAGCAGGTGCGGCGTGAACGTGACCCGGAGGTGGCGCGGCGCGCCGGCGGCGTGGAGCTCCTGGTCGATCTCGGGCATGTGGCGGTGGGCGCCGACGCCGTAGGGCGTGACGTTCTCGTCGGCGGCGACGAAGTGCGTGGACTCGCGGAGCTTGCGCCCGGCGCCGCTGACGCCGGATTTCGCGTCCACGACGACGTCGGCGATGTGGCCGGCGAGCGGGGCGAGCGCGAGGATCGTGGCGGTCGGGTAGCAGCCGGGGTTGGCGACGAGGCCGGCGTCGCGGACCGCCTCGCGGTAGCGCTCGGGCAGGCCGTAGACGGCGTCGCCGAGGAGCTCGGGGTGCGGGTGCTCGACGTACCAGTGCTCGTACTCGGCGCGGTCGCGCAGGCGGAAGTCGGCGCTGAGGTCGACGACCTTGACGTCCTTCGCCCGCAGCGCCGCGACGACCGGGGCGGCGGCGCCGTGCGGGTAGGCGACGATCGCGGCGTCGACGTCGCCGTGGCGGTCGAGGTCGAGCTGCTCGAGCGTCAGCGGGACGCGGTGGTAGGGGTAGAGGTCGTCGAGCCGCCGACCCGCGTCGCTGCGGCTGGTCACGGCGACGAGGTCGAAGTCGGGGTGGCGGTGCAGGAGCTTGGCGGCGAGCGCGCCGGTGTAGCCCGACGCCCCCGCGACGAGGACGCTAGGCACGCAGCTCGCCCCCCAGCTGGTCGCGCAGCGCGGCGACGATCTTGTCGCGCACCGGGGCGATGTCGTCGTCGGCGAGCGTGCGGTCGGGGGCGCGGAACTGCAGGGCGAGGGCGAGCGACGTGCGCCCCTCCCCCACCTGCGCGCCGCGGTAGACGTCGAAGACGCGCGCGTCGGCGAGGAGCTTGCCGCCCGCCTTGCGCACGACCGCGAGGACGGCCGCGGCCGGCACGTCGTCGGCGACGGCGACCGCGAGGTCCTGGCGCAGGGCCGGGAAGCTCGTGAGGTCGCGGTACGTGGGGACGGCGTCGGCGTGGCGGATCAGGCGGCCGAGGTCGAGCTCGAACGCCGCCGCCTCGTCGGGCAGGTCGTACGTGCGCGCGACGAGCGGGTGGAGCTCGCCGATCCAGCCGACCGGCTCGCGCTCGGCACCCGCGAGGATCCGGGCACCGCGCCCGGGGTGCAGGAACGGCTCTTGGGCGGGCTCGACGGTCCAGTCGACCCGCAGCGCGTCGCCGACGGCGCCGAGCATCGCCTTGATCGGGAAGAACCCGGCGCGCGGCGGCTCGCCGGTGCCCCAGCTCGGCGGGTACAGGCGGCCGACCAGCAGCGCGCCGAGGGCGCGGTGCTCGAGCGGCAGCCGGTGGTCCTGGCCGCCGCGGCGCGGGTCGCCGCCGTTCGGGCTCGGGCCGCCGTCGGAGCCCTCGCGGTCCTCGCGCCACGCGTAGACCGCGCCCTGCTCGAACAGCCGCACGTCGGCCTGGCCGTGGGAGACGTTGAGCCGGGCGGCGTCGAGCAGCGAGCCGAGCAGCATCGTGCGCATGACCGACTGCTGCTCGGACATCGGGTTCTCGAGCGACGACGAGGCGCCGGCGCGGATCGCCGGCGTCGAGGCGCAGGCGGTCGACGACGCCGGGGTCGGTGAAGCTCCACCCGACGATCTCGTTCAGGCCGCGGCCGGCGAGCGCGTCGACGGCCCGGCGGCGCAGGCGCTGCTCGGTGCTCAGGCGCCCGTACGCGTTGCGGCGCTTGGGCAGCGTCGTCGGGAGCTTCTCGAGGCCGTCGATCCGCGCGACCTCCTCGACGAGGTCGGCCTCCCGGTAGACGTCGTTGCGCCGGAAGTGCGGGACGGTGACGTCGAGGCCGTCCGCGGCGTCGGCGACGCCGAACTCGAGCGCGGTGAGGATCTCCGCCTGGCGCGGCTTCGCGATGGCCATGCCGAGGAGGTCGGCGACCTTCTGGGTGCGCAGCCGGATCGTCTGCGCGGGCGGGCCCTCGCCGCCGACGTCGATCGTCCCGGGCCGCACGCTCGCGCCGGTGAGCGCGACCATGAGCTTCGTCGCGAGCGCCTGGGCCTCCAGCGCCTGCTCGGGCGACAGGCCCTTCTCGAAGCGGCCGCTGGCCTCGCTGCGCAGGCCGAGGATCTGCGAGGTGCGGTGGATGTTCGGGCCGACCCAGTTGGCGGCCTCCATCAGCACGCGGGTCGTGCCCGGGTGGACCTCGGAGCGCGCGCCGCCCATCACGCCGGCGATCGACGTCGGCCCCTCGTCGTCCTCGATGACGAGCATCTCGGCGTCGAGCGTGCGGACCTGGTCGTCGAGCGTTGTGACCTGCTCGCCGTCGCGGGCGCGGCGGACGGTCAGCCGGTGGCCGGCGACGCGGTCGAGGTCGAAGGCGTGGATCGGCTGGCCGGCCTCGAGCATCACGTAGTTCGTGATGTCGACGACGTTGTTGATCGGGCGCTGGCCGGCGGCCATGAGCCGCGCCTTGAGCCAGAGCGGCGACGGGGCGATCGTGACGTCGTCGAAGACGCGCGCGGTGAAGCGCGGGTTGAGATCGGGGGCCTCGACCCGGACCTCGGCGCCGTCGACCGGGCCGGGGGTGCCGGGGTCGTCGGCCCACGGCGGCGGCTTCAGCGGCGCGCCCGTCGCGGCGTGCAGTTCGCGCGCGACGCCGTAGATGCCCAGGCAGTCGGGGCGGTTCGGCGTGATCTCGAGCTCGAGGACGGCGGTCGTGATCGGCAGGACGCCGGCGAGCGGCGTGCCGGCCGACCAGGTCCGCGCCGTCGGCGATCAGCTCGTCGAGGACCATGATCCCGGCGTGCTCGATCCCGATGGCGACCTCGTCCTCGGCGAGGATCATCCCCTCGGACTCGACGCCGCGGAGCTTGGCCTTCTTCAGCTTCACGCCGCCCGGCATCACCGCGCCGGGCCGGGCGACCGCGACCGTCTGCCCGGCTTGGACATTGGGGGCGCCGCACACGATCTGCGCGACGTGATCGCCGCCGACGTCGACCCGGCAGACGCTCAGGCGGTCGGCGTCGGGGTGGCGGCCGGACTCGAGCACCTTGCCGACGACGAAGTGCTCGAGCGCGTCGACGCCGTGGTGGTGGACGGCCTCGACCTTCGTGCCGGTCATCGTGAGGCGCTCCTCGACCTCCCGGGGCGAGAGGCCGGGGTTCGCGTAGGCGTAGAGCCATTCCAGGGGCGCGCGCATCAGCCGAACTGCTCCAGGAAGCGGAGGTCGTTGTCGAAGAGCGCCCGCATGTCGGTCAGGCCGTGCTTGAGCTGGGCGATGCGCTCGATGCCGAGGCCCCAGGCGAAGCCCTGGACCTTCTCGGGGTCGTAGCGGTCGTCGTCGACGTAGGAGTAGACGTTCGGGTCGACCTCGCCCGCGCCGAGGATCTCGATCCAGCCCTCGCCCCGGCACAGCCGGCAGCGCGAGCCGTCCCGCAGGAAGCCCTTGCCGTCGCAGTTGAAGCACGAGACGTCGACCTCGACGCTCGGCTCGGTGAACGGGAAGAAGTGCGGGCGCAGGCGCACGTCGCGGCCGTCGCCGAAGATCGCGTTGGCGAAGCTCAGGAGCGTGCCCTTGAGGTCGGCGAGCGTGATGTCCTCGTCGACCGCGAGGCCCTCGACCTGGTGGAACTGCGGGGTGTGGGTCGCGTCGCTGTCGCGCCGGTACGTGCGGCCCGGGATCACGACGTACAGCGGTGGCGGATGGGCCTCCATCGCGCGGACCTGCATCGGCGACGTATGCGTGCGAAGCACGATGTCGGGCGCGACGTAGAACGTGTCGGTGTGATCGCGCGCCGGGTGCGTGATGTCGTGGTTGAGCGCGTCGAAGTTGTAGTGGACGAGGTCGATCTCGGGCCCCTCGACGCTCGTGAAGCCGAGGCCGAGGAAGACGTCCTCGATCTCGCGCCAGGTCTGCGTGACGAGATGCAGGCGCCCGACCGGCTGCGGCGGGTCGCCGGGGAGCGTGACGTCGATGCGGTCCTGCGCGAGCTTCGTGTCGAGCTCGGTGGCCTCGAGCTCGTCGGCGCGCTGCTCGATCAGCTGCTCGAGCGCCTGCCGGGCCTGGTTGGCGGCGCGGCCGACGGTTCCCCGCTCCTCGGGCGGGAGCTGCGCGACGCCTCTCAGGAGGTTCGGGAGCTCGGCCTTGCGGCCGAGGTAGCGGACCCGCAGCTCCTCGAGGACGGCGCTCGACGGCGCGTCGGCGACGGCCGCCTCGGCCTCCGCGCGGATCGATCCGATGCGGTCGAGGGTGCTCATGACCGCCCGACCCTAGCGTTCCGGGCCGCCTCGGCCTCGGGGGCCGATCCGGCGGGTTCGGGCGGCGACGCGGCGGGCTCGGGCGGCGTCGCGGCCTCCGCGGCGAGCGTGTCCCCCACCGTCTCGGGGTCGGCCGCGATCGTGCGCCCGCCGGCGGGGTCGACGCCGTCCTCGCGGGCTTCCGCGCCGGCGTCGTCGGGGACGGTCGCGGTTCCGGGCGTCTGGCCCCGCGTCGCCTCGTACAGCGCGACCGTGGCGGCCATCGCCGCGTTGAGCGAGTCGCCCGCGATCGGGATGTGGGCGACCTCGTCGCACGCCGCGAGCACCGCGTCGGGCAGCCCGGTCCGCTCGGCCCCGACGAGGATCGTCGTGTCGCCGTCGAGCGGGCCCGAGAGCGGCGCGCCGGTGCGGGCGGCGAGCCCGACGACGCGGCCCGGCAGCGCCGACGGGTCGTCCACGCGGGCGACGGGCAGCGCGAAGATCGCGCCCATCGACGCCCGGACCGCCTTCGGGCCGTAGGGATCGGCGCAGTCCGGGCCGAGCGCGACGCTCGCCGCGCCGAACGCGAGCGCGGAGCGCACGACGGTGCCGACGTTGCCCGGGTCGCGCACGCCCCAGAGCGCGACGCAGAGCGGCCCGGTGGGAGCGGCCGGGCGACGCTCGTAGACGCCGATGACGCGGGTCCCGGAGCCGAGCGCCGAGACGTCGTCGAGGAGCGCGGGCTCGACGTCCACGCCGGCCTCGAGCCGGTAGACCGCCGGCCAGCCCGCCCGCTCGGCGGCCGCGACGAGGTCCTCGCCCTCCGCGACGAAGCGCTCCTCGGCGTGGCGTTGGAGGCGGCGGATCTCCTTGAGCTTGTCGTTGTGGGGCGAGGTGATCATCGGCTGGGTCTCGGTCGCGGGGTCGTCGGTTCGTCGAAGGCGGGCCTTTAAGACGAAACGGGCGCCGATCCGGAGGAAGCGGCGCCCGTGAGGTCTGGTCTGTCGGCTTGCGCTAGGCGGCAGCGGCCGACGCCTCTCGGGCGGCATCGGCAAATCGGCGGAAGGTCTCGGGGTCGCGCACGGCGATGTCGGCCAGGACCTTGCGGTCCAGCTCGATGCCGGCGAGCTTCAGGCCGTGGATGAAGTTGCCGTAGCTCATGCCGTTCTGGCGGGCGGCGGCGTTGATGCGGACGATCCACAGGCGGCGGAAGTCGCGCTTGCGGTTGCGGCGGTCGCGGTACGCGTACGCGTCCGCCTTCATGACCGCTTCCTTGGCCCGCTTGTAGTTCGAGTTGGCCTCGCCGCGGAAGCCCTTCGCGCGCTCGAGGGTCGCGCGGCGCTTCTTGCGCGCGTTGACGGAGCGTTTGACGCGGGTCACTTGGAGCTGGCCCCCAGCAGCTTCTTGACGCGCTTGGTGTCCGCGGCCTTGAGGATCGCCGGGGTGCCCAGGTGGCGCTTGCGCTTGGGCGACTTGTGCTCGAGCTGGTGGCTCGTGAACGAGTGACGGGCCCGGACCTTGCCCTTGGCCGTCAGCTTGAAGCGCTTCTTCGCGCCGGAATGGGTCTTCATCTTGGGCATGGCGAACGGAGGAGTATAGGAGACTCGTTTGCGACGCCGTGGTCCGGCCCTGCGGTGCGGGGCGATGCGGTGCGGCGCCGCCGCTGCGCCTGCGACGCGGCTAGGCGGCGGGCGGGGCGGCGTCGGCCGCCTGGCGCTCCGGCGGCGGGCTCGGCGGTCTCCGCCGCCTGCGGCTCGCCGGCCGGCTCCTCGGCCGCGACCCCGTTCGCCGGCGCCTCGGCGGCCGGCTCCTCGGCCGCGACGCCGTTCGCCGGCGCCTCGGCGGCCGGCTCCTCGGCCGCAGCCGTGCCGTTCGCGGGCGCCTCGGCGCCGTCGCCGTCGGCGGCCTCTTCGGCCGCGACGACCGGGACGTCGCCGGTCGGCTGGTCGGAGTCGTACTGGCCGCTCAGGACCGCCTTCGACGGCCCGAGCATCATCGTCATGTTGCGCCCGTCGAGGTTCGGCCGCTGCTCGACGGTGGCGAGGTCCTTGAGCTCCTCGGCCAGGCGCTCGAGCAGCTGCTGCCCGCGCTCGGGGTGCGTGACCTCGCGCCCGCGGAACATGATCGTGATCTTGACCTTGTCCTTGCGCTTCAGGAAGCGCGTGACATGGCCCTTCTTCGTGTCGTAGTCGTTCTGCGCGATCTTCGGGCGGAACTTGATCTCGCGGATCGTGATCTGCTGCTGGTGCTTGCGCGCGGCCTTCTGCTTCTGGGCCTGCTCGTACTTGTACTTCGAGTAGTCCAGGATGCGGGTGACGGGCGGGCGCGCGTCGGGGGCGACCTCGACCAGGTCGAGATCGCGCTCCTGCGCGTGGCGGAGCGCCTCCTCGGTGCGCATGACACCGATCTGCTGCCCGTCCTCGCCGATGACCCGGACCTCGGGCACACGGATGCGCTCGTTGATCCTCGTCTGGTCCCGCTCAGGCGGGCGCCGGTCGAATCTGCGGGGGACCGGCACTAGCTGTGACGACCGCGCGTCAAGAAGGTCGCGGCTGTGTGGCGGAAGAAACGATCAACGAATCGCAGTATAGCCGCCCACGCCGCCTGAGAGGAAGCGATCCGCGCAACCCGCCCGGGTTTCGATCACCGCGCGCGCACGCGCGCACCCGCGGTGGCGGCGGGGCGGGACCGCGCGATCGACCCGCACGACGCCGCCGTCGCGGTCCAGCCAGATCAGGTCGAGGGCGAAGCGCATCGTGAACGTGTGCACCGACCGGCAGCGCAGGCGCAGCGCGCGGTCCGCCGGGAGCGCGTCGAGCCCGCCCAGGCCGCGTCCGCGCGCACGCAGCCCGCGCGCGTCATGGACGCACAGCCCGCCGCCGAGCCGCTCGGCCGGCAGCCGCTCGAGGCGCCGCTCCCAGGCCGGCGGGACGGGACGGTCGCGGTGTCCGGCGCGGAGCCTCACTGCCGCTCCTCGCTCTGCGCCCGCAGGCGCTCGGTGAAGTCGGCGATCGGCACGCTGCCCTCGTCGCCCGCGCCGTGGCGGCGCACGGCGACCGTGCCCTCCTCGGCCTCGCGGTCGCCGACCACGAGCATGTACGGGATCTTGCGCAGCTCGGCCTCGCGGATCTTGCGCCCGACGGACTCGGTGCGGTCGTCGAGCTCGGCGCGCAGGCCGGCCTCGCGCAGCCGCGCCACGACGCTGCCGGCCGCGTCGTTGTGACGGTCGGCGATCGGCAGCGCGATCGCCTGCACGGGCGCGAGCCAGACCGGGAACTCGCCCGCGTAGTGCTCGATGAGGATGCCGATGAAGCGCTCGAAGCTGCCCATGAGCGCGCGGTGGATCATCACCGGGCGGTGCTCGGCGTTGTCGGCGCCCGTGTAGCTCAGCTCGAAGCGCTCGGGCATGTAGTAGTCGAGCTGGACCGTCCCGAGCTGCCACGACCGGCCGATCGAGTCGGTCATGTGCAAGTCGATCTTCGGCCCGTAGAAGGCGCCGTCACCGGGGTTGAACTCGAACTCGAGGCCCTTGTCGACGAGCGCCTTCTCGAGCGCCGCCTCGGCCTTGTCCCACATCTCCTCGGTGCCGACCCGCTTGGCGGGGCGCAGCGACAGCTCGAGCCGCGGCTTGAAGCCGAACGTGTCGTAGATCGCGAAGCCGAAGTCCAGGCAGCGCTGGACCTCGACGGGGATCTGCTCCTCGGTACAGAAGATGTGGGCGTCGTCCTGGGTGATGTGCCGCACGCGCAGGAGGCCGTGGAGCGTGCCGCTCGGCTCGTGGCGGTGTACCAGGCCGGCCTCCGAGTAGCGGATCGGCAGGTCGCGGTAGGAGTGGCGCTCGTCCTTGTAGATCTGGACGTGGGCCGGGCAGTTCATGGGCTTGAGGCCCATCGTGCGGCCCTCGACGTCCGCGAAGTACATGTTGTCGCGGTAGACGGCCCAGTGGCCGGACTGCTTCCACAGCTCGACGTCGTAGAGGATCGGCGTCTTGACCTCGCGGTAGTCGCGCTTGGTGTTCTCCTCGCGCCACAGGGTCGTGAGCTCGTTCCACAGCGCCATGCCGTTGGGCTGCCAGAACGGCGAGCCGGGCGACAGGTCGCTGAGGAAGAACAGCTGCAGCTCCTGGCCGAGCTTGCGATGGTCGCGCGCGCGGGCCTCCTCGAGGAGCTTCAGGTACGCCTCGAGGTCCTTGGGCTTGAAGAACGCCGTCCCGTAGATGCGCGTGAGCATCTGCCGGCTCGCGTCGCCGCGCCAGTACGCGCCCGCGACGGACTGCAGCTTGAACGCGCCGATGCGCTTCGTGCTCGGGGCGTGCGGGCCGCGGCAGAGATCGGTGAACGGGCCGTTGGTGTAGAGGCTGACGGTCTCGACGCCCTGGTCGCGCACCAGGTCCTCGATGAGCTCGACCTTGTAGTCCTGTCCCTCGTCGCGGAACCGGTTGAGCGCCTCAGCGACGGAGACCTCATCGCGTACGAAGGGCTCGTCGGCCTGGACGTGTTCGCGCATGCGCTCCTCGATGCGCGCGAAGTCCGCGTCCGAGACCGACACGCCCTCGGGGAAGTCGAAGTCGTAGTAGAAGCCCTGGTCGATCGCCGGCCCGATCGAGATCTTCACGCCCGGATAGAGCTCGAGGACCGCCGCCGCGAGGACGTGCGCGGCGTCGTGGCGGATGAGGTCGAGCGCGTCCTGGCCGCTGCGGTCGGTGATGATCTCCAGCGGCGTGTCGGCCAGCAGCGGGCGCGCGAGGTCGCGGACCTCGCCGTCCTGCTTGACCGCGAGCGCGGCGCGCGCGAGGCCGGGCCCGATCGCGGCGGCGGCGTCGGCGCCGGTGGCGCCGTCGGGGAGGTCGAGCGGAGTGCCGTCAGGGAGCGTGACCTTCATGAGGCGACGATGCTACGCGAGCATCAGCGGCCGTCGCCCGGCCGCGCGGATGCCGGCACACAGTTGGTGCAGAGTCGTGACAGTCCGGCGGTCCGCCGGCACATCCGCCCGGCTACTGTCCCGGGCCGTGGATGCCACCGCCCTCCGTTCCCAGTTCCCCGTGCTCGACCGGCACGCCTACCTCAACTCCGGCACGTGCGGTCCGCTGCCGCGCCGCGCGCTGCACGCCGTGGCCGACGTGCTGGCCCGGGCCGCGGTCGACGGCCGCACGCGCGCGTACATGGAGTCGATGCTGGCGCTGCGCGATCGCCAGCGCGCGGCCTATGCGGAGCGCCTCGGCGCCGATCCGGCCGACGTCGCGCTGACCTCGTGCACCAGCGAGGGCGTCGTGCGCGTCCTCGCCGGGCTCTCGCTCGGGCCGGGCGACGAGGTCCTCACCGCGCCCGACGAGCACCCCGGCCTGCTCGGCCCGCTCAACTCGCTGCGCCAGCGGCGCGGCGTCGACATCCGCACCGCCCCGTTCGAGGAGCTCGCCCACGCGGTCGGGCGCCGGACGCGCCTGGTCGCGTGCTCGCACATCAGCTGGGTCACGGGCGCGGTGCGGCCGGAGGGCCTCGCGCGCCTCGGGCCGAGCGTCCCTGTCCTGCTCGACGGCGCGCAGGGGGTCGGCGCCGTGCCGATCGACGTCCGCGCCCTGGGCTGCGCGTTCTACGCCGGGTCGGGGCAGAAGTGGCTGTGCGGGCCGGTCGGGACCGGGATGCTGTGGATCGCGCCCGCAGCGGCGCAACGACGTGCTGCCGGTCGGCGCGACGTACCTCAACCTCGCCGAGCCCGGCCGCGGCCTCGAGTCCGCCGTGCACCCCGACGCGCGCAGCCACGACTCGCCGGCGCTCTCGGCCGAGTCGGCCGCCGCGGCGGTCGCGGCGCTCGACGTCCTCGGCGAGGCCGGCTGGGACGCGGTCTACGAGCGCGCGCGAACGCTCGCCGCCGCGCTCGCCGACCGCCTGCGCGAGCGCGGCCGCACGGTCGCCGAGCGCGGCCCGACGACGCTCGTCTCCTGGGAGGACGACGACCCCGAGGGCACGCGCGACCGCCTCGCCGGCGCCGGGATCATGGTCCGCAACCTGCCCGGCACGCCGTACGTGCGGGCGTCGGTCGGGGCGTGGAACGACGAGGACGACCTCGACCGACTCGTGGAGGCCGCGGCGCCGGCCTGAGCCGCGCCGCTCGGGGCGCGCGATTCGCAACCGCTGTTGACGCCGCCGCGATCGGGCGAGTAGCCCGGCGCAGGCGTGGTAGTCCCTGAAGAACCCGCGACGGAGAGGACCGCCATGCCGCGCCATCAGGAACGGACCCCGAACGCGCTCGCCCGAGGGACCGCCAAGGCCGACGACATCGAACGCGCTCGCGACGCCGCCACCACGGCCGAGCCGCAGACCGCCCGCGTCCGGCGCCAACTCGACGAGGTCGAGGCGACGGCCGAGGGCATCCGCCGGGAGGTCGGCGCGCTGAAGAACGCCGTCGCGCGCGACGATCGCGTGCGGCCGTCGCGGGCGGTGCGCTGAGCCCCGCTGCGTCGGCGCTCGAAGCGCCGAGGGCCCGCCGCTGTCGCGACGGGCCCTCGGCTCATTCCTGCGTGCGCGCTCGCGGCGCGCGATGCCTCGCTCGCTAGCCGTTCGCGACGGCGAACGGACCGGCGATGCCGCCGTTGCTCGACTTCACGAAGATCTGCGCGGGCTTCGGGTTGGGGACGTTGGCGCGCAGGCGGACGTCGAACTCGGTGCCGGTCGCCGGAGGCGCCGCCGCGGTGAGCGGCTGGTTGGCCATGCCGGCGATCGGAGCGGCGGCCGGGACGAGCTTGCCCGTGCCATCCGTGACGGCCGTGTAGACCGACACGGTGCCGCTCGTCGCGGAGCTCGAGCCGACGACGCGGAAGTCGTTCGTCTTCCACTTCGCCGTGGTGATCGTCAGGCGCTCCGTGGCGACACTCGTCCGCACGGTCAGCGGGGCCGACGTGCTGGTCCCGCCCTCGTTCTTCGCCGTGACCGTGAACTGGTAGTCCGTCGAGGCCGTCAGCCCCGTGATGGTCTGGCTGGTGCCGGTCACCGAGGCCGGCTGCGACGCCAGCTTGACGCCGCCGCTCGACACGGTCACCTGGTACTCCGTGGCACGCGCCGCGGGGGCCCAGGACAGCGCGACCGAACGTTCGGTCGCCGAGCCGGCCAGGCCGGTCGGGGCGGGCGGAGCGGCCGGCAACGGCGGCGGCTTGTACAGGCCCGTCATGTTGCCGGACGAGTTGCCCGCGGCGTCGAACGCGACCCAGTTGATCTCCGTCGTCGGGGTGGCGCGGCCGATCGCGATCGGACCGGTGTACAGCTTCGCCGTCGCGGACGGCAGGTCGCCGGCGATGCGGGCCGGGGAGCCGTCGGTGGTGAAGAAGATGTCCGCGGTGGGATCGTCGCTGGTCAGCTTCACGGACGTCGCCTCGACGGCCGTGCCGTCGGCGGCGGGTGCGGGGTCGACCGTGACCTTGGGGGCCTCGATGTCACCCGGGTCGGTCGGCGCCGAGTTGGCGAGCGGGAAGGCCTCGCTCATCCGCGGGCCGGCCAGCGAGCGGACCTCGATCTCGTAGTCGGAGACCGACGCGGTCACCGGCAGCGTCACTGAGGTCGTGGTCGCGTTGGTCCGCGAGAGCACGCCCGGCCGCGGGGTGCTGCCGTCGCCGGGCTCGATCGCCTCGACGCTGTAGCCGGTCACGGGCGTCGCGCCGGGAGCCGCCTTCGCCGCCGTCCACTTGACGACGATCGACCGGCCATCGTCGGAGCGCACCGCCGAGTACGTGCCTTGCGGCGCCGCCGCATCGGCCGGACCGGCCGGGCAGCCGCCCATGCCGGGACCGCCGAGCTCGCCGTACTCGGCGATGGTCAGCCCCTGGCGGTTGCCGTCGGCGTCCTCGGTCTGCCACGACATGAAGCGCTCGCCACCGCCGCCGGCCGCGGTCCGCGCGGCCTCGAGCGTGTCGAACACGTACGTCGCGGTGAACCGGCCGTTCGCGATGTCGAGGCCGGACGAGTAGCCGCCCTTGTCCGACGGCACGAGCGGACCACGGAGGGCGCGCACGTCGCGCCGACCGATGAGATCGACGAGAGCGGGGTTGACGATCCGCTGCTCCGTCTGGTCCGGGTTGACCCCGCCGACGATGTAGCCCCGGACCGTCACGGTCCGCGTGGCCTCGTCGATGGTGGTGTCCGTGTCGACCGCGGCGTCCTGGACGATCGTGTCCTCCACGAACTCGTCGGGGAACTTGATCGAGACCTTGTCACCCGCGCGGATGTCGGGCGTCACGTTCAGATCCGTCCCGGCGCCCCAGCAGGCGCCGCCGGGGTGGTTGACCTCGATGGCGGGATCGCCCTCGGCGATCGTCGCCTTCGCGGAGCCGACGACCTCTCCGCCGCGCGTGACCTCGATCAGCGCCGTCTGGCCGACGCGGTCCTGGTAGCCCTCGACCGCGAGGAAGTCGCGGTCGGGAAAGACGACGAGGTTGTTCGGGAACTCCGGCGTCGCCGCCGAGGCGACGAGCACGCCGCCCGTTCCCACGGCGGCGATGCCGCCGACGATGACTGCCGTTGCACGACGCGTGAATCGCCGCCGCAAGCGACTCGGACCTGGCGTCCGTGACGTCCGTTGCATGGACCTTCCCCCGGTAGTTCGTGTAGGACCGATACCGCGCCTGCCGTCGGCAGGCACGGTCCGGCGCGCGGGCCGCGTTCGACGGCCGGCTCCGGTTGTCGTCGCCGCGGACAGGAGCCCCGCCCCCACAGGGTGAACGGGTCCTCGCCCCACCTGCGCGGCAACCGTGCCCACAGTGTTGTGTTCGTCAACAGACCCTTCATCCGCGCAACGCGCACGCTCGGCGGGGGCTTCCCGCGTGCGAACGGTGCGCGATGACGCACCTGAGCGCGTTAAGGGTCGCGACCGGCGGCGGCGTCAGTCCGGCGGCGCCTGCAACGCTTTCGCGCACGTCGACACGCACCGTCGTCGGAGTCCAGGGCCGCGGGGAGGACACCAGGAGGACACGGCCCCACCCCTCCGCCGTCAGGCAAGAGAAAAGCCCCGCTCTACGGGGCTTCCAGTGGGCGATACTGGGCTCGAACCAGTGACCTCCGCCTTGTCGAGGCGGCGCTCTCCCAGCTGAGCTAATCGCCCTGGGAGGCGAACAGGGTACCAGCGCGCGCCGGGGCCTACGGCGTCGCGCCCGGGTTCAGGTTCTGGAGCGACTCGGCGGCGTCGCGGAGCTCGCGGATGGTGGGCTGGAGGTCGCGGGAACGGGTGTCGAGGCGGCGGGCCGAGCGCGACGCGTCGTCGACCGCGCGGTCGACGTCGCCGGTCATCCCGTAGAGCTTCACCGCGAGGGCGGTCACGGCGACGGCCGCGACGATGACGGCCAGGCAGGCGATGCCGGCGAGGACGCGCAGCGGGCTCGTCTGCTTCGGCGTGGGGATCGTGGACTGCTGGTGGGACACGGCGGCCGAGGCTAGCGAGCGCTCCGCCGCCGGGCGCCCGGTCGAGCGGCCCCACGGCCGCCCACCGCCTACGATGTGTCCGCTCCCGGCGACGTGGCGGAGTGGTTACGCAGCGGCCTGCAAAGCCGTTTACACCGGTTCGATTCCGGTCGTCGCCTCTTCGTTGTGACCGTCACGGCTCGCCAGACCAGGACCGCGGCCGTGTTCGGCGGCAACTCCGAGATCGCGGTCGCGACCGTCGCGGCGCTGGCGACGGACGGCGGCCTCGAACACGTGGTCCTCGCCGTGCGCGACCCCGCCCGCGCCGACCGCCGCGGAGCGCCTCGCGCACCACGGCCTGCGCACGACCGTCACCGCTTTCGACGCCGACGCGACCGACACCCACACGGAGGCGGTCGAGGCGGCGTTCGCCGCCGTCTCCCCCGCCCCGCTCGACCTCGCGATCGTCGCGTTCGGCGTCCTCGGCGACCAGGAGCGCGCGAAGCGCGACCCGCGCGCAGCGGTCGCCCTCGCGCACACGAACTTCGTCGGGTCCGTGAGCGTGCTGACGGTCCTCGGCGAGCGGATGGCGGCGCAGGGGGGCGGCACGATCGTCGTCCTGTCCTCGGTCGCCGCCGTGCGCGCCCGCCGGGCGAACTACCCCTACGGCGCGTCGAAGGCCGGCCAGGACGCCTTCGCCCAGGGCCTCGGCGACGCGCTCGCGCCGCGCGGGGTCCACGTGCTCGTCGCCCGCCCCGGCTGGGTCGCGACGAAGATGACCGCCGACCGGACGACGAAGCCGCCGCCGCTCGCGACCGACCCCGAGCGCGTCGGGCGCGACATCGCCGCCGCCGTGCGCCGCGGCGCGGACACCGTCTGGTCGCCCGGCGCGCTGCGCTGGGTCTTCGCCGGGATGCGCCTCCTCCCCCGTCCGCTCTGGCGGCGGCTCAGGGACTGAGGCGTCAGGGGCGGCCGGCCGCCGCGCGCAGCTCGCGCAGCGTCGAGAGCTCGCGCTCCGTCGGCGGCTCGGTGCGCTCGACCGGCTCGCGGACGCGCAGCGGCCACCCGGTGGCCTCGCGCACCTGGTCGACCTCGATCCCCGGATGCACCGCGACGAGCTCGAGCTCGCGGTCGTCGGGGTTCGGGCGGAGGATCCCGAGGTCGGTGATGACGACCGTCGGCCCCGCGCCGGTGAATCCGAGCCGCTCGCGCTCGCCGGGGCCGGACCCGAAGCCGATCGACGTGGTGAAGTCGAGCTTCTCGACGAAGCTGCGCTTGGACTGGCGCAGCAGGATGATGACCTCGCGCGACGCGGCCGCGATCTCCGGCGCCCCGCCCGCCCCCGGCAGCCGGACCTTGGGGTGGGCGTACGTCGCCGATCACCGTCGTGTTGATGTTCGCGTGGCGGTCGAGCTGGGCGGCGCCGAGGAAGCCGACGTCGATGCGCCCCGCCCCCACCCAGTAGTTGAACATCTCGGGGACCGACACGAGCTCGGCGGCGGTCTCGGCGAGGTCGTCGTCGCCGATCGAGAGCGGCAGCCGTGCGGGCTTGGCCTCGATCGCGCCGGACTCGTAGACGAGGACCGCGTCGGGCGCGTGCAGGCGGCGGGCGAGGTTCGCCGCGGCGTTGGGCGGACCGACCCCGACCAGCAGCACCTGGCGGTCCTTGACCTCGCGGGCGGCCGCGATGGTCATCGTCTCCTCGGGCGTCGGCGCGCCGTTCTCGGTCATGCCTCACCTCCGACCCGCGCGGCGTCCGCGCTGGCCGCCATGACGTGCTCGTCCATCCACGCGCGGAACGTGTCGCGGTCGCGCGCGATCGCGTCCCACTCGCCGTAGAAGACGTTGTCGCGCTTGGAGTAGTCGTGCGCGTACGACGGCCACGCGCCGTTCGGGACGTGGCAGATCGCGGTCACGACCCACGACGGGAGGACGACGGCGTGCGGGCGCGGCTCGAGCTCGTCGACGATCTCCTCGACCGTCACGATCGACCGGTCGGCCGCGAGCACGGCCTCCTTCTGCACGCCCGTCAGGCCCCAGAGCATGACGTTGCCCGCGCGGTCGGCCTGCTGGGCGTGGATGACGCTGACGTCCGGGTTGATCGCGCGGACGGCCGACAGCCGCTGGCCGGTGAACGGACATTCCACGAACGCGACCGCGCCGCCGTGCTCGAGATCCGTGCCCGCGTAGCCGCGCAGCGCCGCGAACGGGAGCCGCGAGGCGCCCGCGACGTAGGCGTTCGCCAGGCCCGCGTGCGAGTGCTCGACGAGCTCGAGCGGGCGCGGCCACTCGTTCTCCACCGCGTCGCGCATCCGGTGCAGCGAGCCGACGCCGGGATTGCCGCCGTAGGAGAACACGAGCCGCTGCACGCAGCCCATGCCGATCATCTGGTCGTAGATGACGTCGGGCGTCATGCGCACGACGGTCAGGTCCCGGCGGCCCTGGCGGATGATCTCGTGGCCGGCCGCGAACGGGATCAGGTGGGTGAAGCCCTCGAGCGCGACCGTGTCGCCGTCGTGCACGTGTTCGGCGACGGCCTCGTCGAGGGACAGCTGCGTGGATCTGGGCATGGGGTCCTGAGGGACGCTATCAGTAGGATTCGCTGGGCGCACGTTTGTACGCATGACGAACACGAAGGAGAATCCGTGAGCCAGGAGGCCTATCTCATCGGCGGGGTGCGGACCCCGTTCGGCCGGTTCCGCGGGGCGCTGGCCGGCACCCGCCCGGACGACCTCGCCGCGATCGTCCTCGAGGCCGCGCTCGACCGCGCCGGCGTCCCGCACGACGCCGTCGACGAGGTGATCTACGGCGCCGCGAACCAGGCCGGCGAGGACAACCGCAACGTCGCGCGCATGGCCGTCCTGCTCTCCGGCCTCAGCGACGAGGTCCCCGGCTACACCGTCAACCGCCTCTGCGCGTCGAGCCTGCAGGCCGTCGCGTCGGCGGCGCAGCAGATCCGCACCGGCGAGGCCGACGTCGTCGTGGCCGGCGGCGTCGAGTCGATGACCCGCGCGCCGGTCGTCATGGCCAAGGCCGCCCGCGGCTACGGCGCGCCGCCCGAGATGGCCGACACGACGCTCGGCTGGCGCCTGGTCAACCCGCGCATGCGCGACGTCGACGGCGGCAAGGCCACGATCAGCCTCGGCGAGACGGCCGAGGAGGTCGGGCGTCTCGACCGGATCTCGCGCGCGGAGTCGGACGCCTGGGGACTGCGCTCGCAGCAGCGGACGGCCGCGGCGACCGAGCAGCTGAAGGCCGACCTCGTCCCCGTTCCCCTCAAGGACGGCGAACTGACCGAGGACGAGGTTCCGCGTCCGAGCACGACGACCGAGGCGCTCGCGAAGCTCAACCCGTCGTTCGAGCGCGACGGCATCGTGACCGCCGGGACCGCGTCGCCGCTGTCGGACGGTGCGGGCGCGATCGTCGTCGCGAGCGAGAAGGCGGTCGAGCGCCACGGGCTGAAGCCGCGCGGGCGCGTCGTCGCGACCGCGTCGGCGGGCGTGCCGCCGCACATCATGGGCCTCGGCCCCGTCCCGTCGACCGAGAAGGTCCTCGCGCGGACGGGCTGGAAGGTCGGCGACCTCGACGCGGTCGAGATCAACGAGGCGTTCGCGACCCAGGTGATCGCGAGCATCCGCCGCCTCGGCCTCGACGAGGAGACCGTCAACGCCGAGGGCGGCGCGATCGCGCTCGGCCACCCGCTCGGCGCGAGCGGCGTCCGCCTCGTGATCGGGCTGCTCGGGCGCCTCGAGCGCGAGGGCGGCTCCCGCGGCCTCGCGACGCTGTGCGTCGGCGTCGGCCAGGGGATGGCGATGCTGGTCGAGAAGGCCTAGGCGCCGGCCGCGGCCGCCGTCCAGAACGACGTCCGCCGGGCCGCGCCCGCCTTCGACATCCCGATGTGCAGGTGGTCGAGGTGCCCGACGGTCGGGTCGACGCGCTTGCGCCGCTCTCCCTGCTTGTTCAGGCACGGCGAGTAGGCCTTGAAGTCCTGCATCCCGGCGCCCCAGTAGCTGCAGTCCCAGATGATCTCCTCGACGCCCATCCGGCGGGCGAGGGCGTGCGGCAGGCCGGTGCGGTCGGGCGCGAGCAGCATCTCGATGAGGGCCTTGCCGGCCGCCCGCTCGGCGGGGACGCGCACGTCGAGGTGCCAGTCGACGGCGCGGTTCTCGGCGTGCAGCGAGGCCTCGTGCGGGCCCCACTTCTCGCAGCGGTACGTGCCCCAGTTCTCGCCCGCGACGTTGCGCTGCAGCCAGCCGACGAGCGCGACCATCCCCGGCCGGACCGTCGTGGCGCAGTGGGTCGCGGGGTCGTAGTCCTCGGGGTCCGCGGGCAGCGCCGCGAGGCGGTCAGCAGGATTGTGGGCGACCGCCGTCTCGCCCGGGCCGAGGCGGAAGGCGCCGGCGGGCGCGGCGACGGCCAGCGTCAGGCAGACCGCGGCGAGGGCGAGGAGGACGAGGCGCTGGGCGGCAGAGGACATCGGCCCGGGTGATCGACCGCCCCGTCTCGCGCCTTGAGGTTCGCGGCCTCCGGATGGACGATGGCCGGACGTCGCGCGGCGGCGGCTATACTTCCGGCCCTCTGCGGCTGTAGCTCAGTTGGCTAGAGCGTCTGCTTGCCATGCAGAAGGTCGAGGGTTCGAGTCCCTTCAGCCGCTTCACGAAAGGCCCGCAAATGCGGGCCTTTTGTCTATCTCAGACCGTTCGGGTTATAAACGTGTCCCGAAACCGTGTCCCGAACTTGCGTTCAAAAACGCAGCGTGGGCCGCGTAGCGCCAGGTTGAGTCAGCCGGATAATGAGTGCCCGATTTGCAGAGCTTTTGCCTCTGCCAAGCGGCTTTGGCTCAAGAAGGATGGGGTTATCTGATCGTCGCCGCCGAGCGCCTGCGATCACGGCCCGAACGGATGAGCAGAAACGAGGGAGCGCAGCATCCTCGCCCGGCTAACCCAAGCGTCCTGAACACAGCTGCGGCGAGCCCGGTCGAGAGCCGGCTACCGGCGGTGTCGGTCCCAGATCGCACGGAGCGTGTCCGGGCGCAGGTCCTGCTTGCGCATGAACGCGACGGCGCCGCACGGCGGCGGATTCGCGCTCGACCACGGGGGTTCGCCGGCCGATACCAGCACGATCACGGTTTCAGGAACGGCGGCGGCCACGCGTCGGCTCGTCTCGACGCCGTCGAGCCCCGGCATCCGGAGATCCACGAGCATGAGATCGGGACGCACTCCACGCGCGACCCGCACTGCTTCTTCACCCGAGCACGCCTCAGCCACGGCCTCGAAGCCAACCGTCGCCCGGGCCACGGATCCCACGGCGTGCCGGAACGGCGCCTGGTCGTCGACGACCATGACCGACGTGTGGGTGGCGTGCGTCGCGCCCAGCGTCATCACCCGTGGCAAGCTCGCTCGTCCGGCACGGTTAGACAACAAGGCCCACCAGTGTTCGTCGGCGTCGAGCACACCTCAGCGGTGGTGTGCGCACACCCACGGACCAGCGCCGTCATGCGCGTGGCGGTGCTGGCCCGGCGCGCAGAAGGCCGCGCTTTGAATGCGCCGGTGGTCGCGTGACCGACCCGATCGGACGTCACGCCTGTCGCAATCGCTCGCGGTGGCTGCCGTTTCCGCCGAAACGGCACCGTGGCGCTTGCACGGCAGTCGACGCGCCGCCCGGGCCTGCTGAAGCCCGCGGTCCTTCCGACGGCCGAAGCGCGCCATGAGCTGACGCCCCGACGACACGGCGATCCACGCCACGACCGACCGTTCCCGATCGGTAGCCACACGCAACCTGCGCCGACGAGCTCCTACGCATCTCGCCGAACCCCGGTCACCAGGTTGGGACGCATCGCTCCAGCCGACACCCCGCACCCGCACCGACGTCTCCCCGCGCCCCCAACCCCCTCAAAAACCACCCGCTTCTCCGCCGCGTCATCGCCAATCCACCGCCGGCTCGTCCACCGTCCCGCCTGTCCTTCTCTTCTCTGCTCTTCCTCTTATCTGCTGCTCCTCCGACTCTCATCTCACTCCTGTCTCTGTCATCCCTCCACCGCTCCCCAGTCCGTCCCGTCTCTCCACCAACACTTCTCCTGTGCCGGGCCCTGTCCCCCCTATGAACAGGGATCGAGTGTGGACGCGCCGTCTATAGCCCGGTCCACCTTGATCCCGGCCATGTACCGCGCCCCGCCAGCATTCCCGGCTTGCACGTCGATCGCCTCGAAGGGACGCGTCATGAACGTGCGCAACGCGTCACCCGTGTCGTGAGCGCGGGCCTCATCGTCGGTCCGGTCGCCGCTTCCGCGGTGCCAGGGCAGCCGGGCCCGACCGGCCCAGCAGCGGCGAGCCAGTCGTCATCGCGCCGGCACCCCCACGTAGGGCGGACGATCAGCGAGGGGTTCGACCGGGCCTCGACCGCGGTCGGGGCAGGCGCCGCCGGCGGCCTCGTCCTGCTCATCGGCGTCGGCGGCGGCACGTACCGCCAGCGCCACCAGGACGCCGGCGCGGCATGCCGGGTGTAGCTCCCCGGAACGGGTTCGGCCGGTCCTTCTTGGAGCGCGGTCGTTGTCGCAAGCGCTCGCCCCAAGGACGACACCGGACGAAGCCACCGCTCGCGAGCGGTGGCCCGCTGGGCTGTCGGATTTCATCCCCTCAGCGTGGAGCGGGGCGCGCCAAGCGGTGCGCCAGGCCCTCGTCGCGCTCGAGCGCGGCTAGAAGATGGGGCAAACGCCTCATGACGGCGTGTCGGGCGGCGCTTAGCGTGATCCGCAATCCACCGAAGGAGGGCAGCCATGCCCAAGATGTCACGCGAGACCGCCGCGATCGAGCATCACGGGCCGGTGACCGACCGCCACGCCGAGCTCGACGGCTACACGGTCAACATCGTGTCGTTCGACCAGGACATCGATGCGACGCCACTGCTCAAGGGCATGCCGGACAACGCCTGCTCATGCCCCCACTGGGGCTACGTGCTCAGCGGCCGGGTGACGTTCCGCTTTCCTGATCGCGACGACGTCGAGGTCTTCGAGGCCGGCGACGCCTTCTACCTGCCGGCCGGCCATATCCCAAGCGCCGACGCCGGGACGGAGTACGTGCAGTTCAGCCCGACGGAGGAGCTGAACCGCGTCAGCGAAGCCATGCAGCAGAACATGGAGGCGATGCAGAGGGCGTGAATCACGTCGGCACGGCGGCCACGAACTCCTCCTCCGGGAGGAGGCCGTGATGCATCGCGAACAGGCCCGCCGTCGCCCGGTTGCGCGCCCCGATCTTCGCGTAGATGTGCTCGATGTGGTTGCCGACGGTCTTGGGAGAGATCACGAGCTGCTGTGCGATCGCTCGGTTGGACAGGCCGCGGGCGACGAGCCTGAGCACCTGCACTTCCCGCGCGGTCAGGCCGGCCGGGCCGTCGCGCCGCCGCGGGACGCGGTGGCCGGCGGCGGCCACGACGGCCTCTACCGCGTCGCCGTCGAGCCGGCCGGCCCTGACCTCGGCCCACAGCTCGGCGGCGGCGTCGGCCGCCGGCCGGGCCGGACGATGGGGCCGCGGTTCGCGCATAGCCTGGTAGGCGTCGGCGGCGCCGAGCACTCGCGCCGGGCGCGAGATCGCCGCGCCGCTCAGCCCGCGCGGGTACCCCGAGCCGTCTAGGCGCTCGCGGTGCTGGACCGCGATCGCCCCGAGCGGCCGCAGCGCCTCGGACTGATGGAGCATGCGCTCGCTCAGGTACGGCGAGAGGCGCACTCGCTCCCACTCGCCCGGGCCCAGCGGCCCCTGCTTGTCCCAGATCGCGTTCGAGATCCCCAGCCGCCCGAAGTCATGAACCAGCCCGGCGCGGCGCAGCATGCGCCGCTCGCCCTCCTCGAGGCCGAGGTGCGTCCCCGCGGCGCCGGCGAGGTCAGCCACAGCGCGCGCATGCCCGAGCGTGTAGGGCGACTTGAGATCGACGAAGTTCGCGATCGCGGTCAGGGCCGTGTCGAACCGCTCGCCCGAGAGCACGACAGCGAGGGCGGGCTCCGCGCCGATCACGGCGTGCCAGGTGTCGACGGCGTCGAGGCCGCCGAGGATCGGCTCGGGGTCCGCGCACAGGCACGCCGCGGCGGCCGGGTCGAACTGCTTGCCGCTGCGCTTGCGCGCCAGCTCGGTCGCGGCTGCCACCCCGCCGACGCGGTGGGCGACCTCGACGAACTCCGCCAGCCCCGCCAACCGGGCCGCCCGCGGGATCTGCTCGCCCTCCAACTCGCCCGGCCAGCCCTTGCCGTCCCACATCTCGTAGGCCGAGCCAAGGGCGTCGAGCACCGCATCCGGCAGCTCGAGCTGCGCGCCCATCATGCGCGCGACGGCGGCGTGGTGCTCGATCATCCCGTCCACCTCGCGATGGCCCGAGATGACGAACTCGAGGCCCATACGAAAGCGGTGCAGCGGCGGGTTGCCCTCGCCCATCCTCCGCAGGCCGCTGACCGCCATCCGGAAGCTGCGCAGTTCGTAGTCGTACTTGACCGACTTGGCCGCGATGTCATCCGCGAACCACTTGGCTTGCTCGTGCGCGTCGGTGTGACAACCGACGTTGATCAGCAGCGCCGTGTAGTAGACGACCGCGCGCTCGTCCTCGTCGAGCCCCATCCGCTCGGCCAGCCGCAACGCGATCAGGCACTGCCGCAGAACATGCTCCATCGGCTGCCCGAAGCCGAGATCGATGCCGAGCGACAGCGCGGCAACGAGCTCGGCCAAGCGGGCGTGGGCGCGGTCGGCCTCGACGGCCACCGACCGACCCTACCCGCTGCACGCCGGCAGGCTCGGGCTCAACCGCCAACTGCGGCAGCCGGCGGTCCAGCCAGCGCGGCAGCAGCAGCCGGCAGCCCAACCACCGCGGCAGCATCCACGTGGTCCTACGCGTACGCCGCGCGGAGCGCTCCGACGGATACCTGCTCGCCCACAGCGGGAGACGGTTCGCCCGATCGCCAATTGAGACCGGCTTGATCGTCGAGTACCGCCTTCTCCTCCACCCGGTCGTCCTGGGCGCGGGCGAGCGGATCTTCCCCGCACCGCTCACCAACTGCTGGGACGCGTCCACGAGGCGCGCCGAGATCGTCGTGGGCGGACTGGACGCGATCCGTGCAGAAGCGGACCGCGACGATACCGGCCAAGGCGAGCTACAGCTTCTGCCGGACGCAGCTGCGACCGGCCGCGTCTAGGCCGCCCGGCGGGTCTGCTCCGACCGGATCAGCGCCGTCTCGCTCCCAAGCGGCTCGGGCCAAACCGCCTCAAGGGGCTTGGCCCTTGCCTCTTGGGGGTCTTGGGGGTTGCCGGTGAGGGAACCCGCAACCCGCCGTGACGGTACGCCGGACATGACGGCCTCGCGAGTGGCGCCGTTTCCTTCCAACGCGCCCGAAACCGGCAAGCCGCCGACCGCCCGACGGCAGCGCGACGACCGGGCGGCGTAGCGCCGCCCAAGGCCCGTCGACCAACCCCCGTGTGACGTCCGGTGCGCCCCGGCACGGAGTCGTCGAACGGTCACATCGCGCGCGACTCGTCGGGTCGCGAGCGCGTGGGCGCTGCCGTCGCGATGACTCCGGGTCGAGCGCCGGGCCGTCCGCCTGTCCAAAGCCAACGGGGCGGAACAGATCGTGTCTGGGTCCGCTGAATGCCGGGCATATCGCGCGTCGTGGACGACATCGTCGCGCAGTTTTTCGTCAGCGTCGGCAGGTTGTGCGCGGACGCCAGCATAGGGCGGTTGACGGTGTGCCTCAGAGTGCAGGACGGCCACGAGTGGGTCGGCGTGCCCGAGCCGCCTCCGGAAACCGAGGCCGACGACGAGCTCGACAGCACCGGCTATCGCGACGTGGTGTCGATCGACGGAGTCGACGTCCGGCTGTCCAACGTCCTCGAGGCGAGCATCCGCCGGCCGCAGCACAGCCGCGTCGAGCCGCCTCTGTCCTGACGTCGCGCGTCACGAACGCATCGCGGCGGGCTCGACGCGCACACCGTCCATCTGCTCCCCTTCAATCACTCGCCTGTGAGCTAGCGCGCGCGTCGCCCCTTCTGTGGGGCCGATGGGCAGAAGACGCGACAGCACCTCCGTCGCCGCCACCCCTCCCTGGTCGCGACGTACGACGCCCACTCGCGCCTCCCGATGACGATTCACCCGCACCTCCGCGCCAGTCGATCAGCAGGTTGACATGCCGCCGAAAACACCGTCGCGATCGCGACGCGCCGACGCGCCGACGCGCCTGATCGTCCAGCCGACGCCCCGGATCCTCAGTCGGTGGCCGCGCTGCGAGGGTCGGTCCGCTCGGCGAACTCCGAGGGTGTGCGGATGCGTCTCGACCACGGCGTGTTCGCCGTGGCGCTCGACCTCATGCTCGAGCTCTGCCACCGCATGGCCGGGCGCGACGACGAAGCGCCGTGCGTTGAGACGCACGGCCTCGTACTGAGCGCGACGAAGCGGGATGAGTCGATTGCAGCCGAGCTGCCCGCACTCGCAGCGGAACGCGATGACGCCATCGGCCGGTTCGATGTTAATGCCCTCGTTGAGCGTGCGGAGCGTCGCCTGGTTGGATGCCACGCACCTCGGATCGATCTGAACGCCGGCTGTGTCGCCGAGGAAATCCATCGCCTGCTCCCATGTTCCTGCCCTGCCGCGACACGCGACGCGAATGCGTTGGTTTTCATCGACGAATCCGTGCTACGGCAGACGCCTAGCGCGCCTAGCGCGGCTCGACGGCTCCGGTATCAGCAAACGAAAACCGCATGTGCACACGGGTGCCGATCTCGCCTTGGACGATCAGCAGCTGGTCGCTGAGCTTCGCCATAAGGCTGAGCCCGACCCCGAGTCCGGGGCTGTCGTCGCGCGCGGACATTCCGACGCCATCGTCGCTGACGAGGATCCAGACGCCCGCGTCGTCCGCAGTCAGCCGTAGGTAAAGACGCAGCTCTGCGGTGGCGCAGTCTCGGTCGCGATACGCATGCAGGACGGCGTTGCTGACCGCTTCCGAGACGGCCAGCTCAACTGCCGCCACGTCGACGGCAGCACCGTGCAGCGCCGCACGGATCTCGTGACGCGCCCGAGTGCAGCTCGCCGGCTCAGCCGGCAAGCTCAACTCGAGCAGACACTCGGATATTGATCCCACCCACCGGCCATTGGTGTTACCCGTCGCGCCGCGGGTTTGCGCTCTACCGCCGCGGTTTCAGAGGCGCCGCACCGTGAAACCCCCCGCGGGGGACGTTGCGGCCGAGCGGCTACGGCTTGTCGCGTCAGCGGCCCAGGAGCGAGCGGACCCGCAGTGCACCCCCTCCATCCCGGTCCAAACCCTGCCCGCTCACCGGCACCAAACGCGCGAACGACGCCCGCTGCGCCCGGCACCTGCTGACCTCGCCGCCAGCCGACAGCGCACCCTCGCCGGCGCGATCGAGCGCGGTTGCCATCAGGCCGCGGTCGACGAGCGCCCGAAGCCACCGGTAGGCCACCGTCCTGCCGAGACCAAACGTGTCCATCACGTCCTGAGCGGACACCGCCCCGATGACCGCGACCCACGCCACGACCGACCGATCCCTGCCGGTACCACACGCAATCCCCGCCGACGAGCTCCTACGCATCTCGCCGACGCTGATAACCACGTTTCTCTCCAGCCGACATCCCGCACCCGCATTGACGCTCTCCCGGTCCCCAACACCCCCTCAAACCACCCGCTTCTCCCCCGCGTCACCGCACCCCGCCGCCGGCTCGCCCACCGTCCCGCCTGTCCTTCCCTGCTCTGCTCTTCCTCTTCTCTTCTGCTGCTCCGACTCTCTTCTCACTCTTCTGTCTCTGTCATCCCTCCACCGCTCCACAGTCCACCCGTCTCTCCACCAACACTTCTCCTGTGCCGGGCCCTGACCCCGCCCGAGCACCCCATCGTGTTTGGGCGGGGTCAGGGCCCGGCACAGGCCGCAAACCCGCATTCCAACGGGGATTGAGTGTGGACGCGCAATCCATACCCCCGTCCGCACCGTGATCCCTACGGCGCCACTCGCAGCAGTGCGCTCCGGGCTGAATCACGGTGTCGTGCGAGGCAGGCGACGACCGTCCGGCCAGCCGGATGGTGCTGATCTCGCGCCATGGTCGAGGCCGGCGTCAGACCCGGTCGGGCACACAGCACGCGGAACGTCGGCGACGACTTCGTGGTGGTCCCTCGCCTCGTGCAGTAAGCGCCTCCCCAGCCCCGCAGGGCGATGACACCGAGCACGATGGGACACCATCGCCGAGACAAGAGCGATCCGGGCGGCGGCGAGCTCGCTCTCGACGGCGAGGGGGCCTTCCGCGACGAGCTGCTGCAGGACGAGCGCAGCGGGGCGGAGCTCGTCGTCGTGCTCGACCAGCTCGACTACCTCGCGTAAGCTGACACGGCCAACTCGTACAGAGCGCCCGTCGCGTCCGCGGGACGGGCCGGCGGTCTGGCACGCCTGGCGCGCGGAACGTGCGGCGCGTGCTCTGGATCTCGGGTGTCCTCGGCGAGCTGCGCGAGCACGGACGACCGCAGCGAGCGGACCGGCGAGGCACCCCTCCGGCTCACCTGAGCTGGCGGATCGCCGCGGTCACCAGATTGTGTCGAAGAGCAGCTCCCAGGCGAGGGCGTGCACGGCGAGGAGCACGAGCGCCGGACGGAGCGCTCGCGGCGGGATGACGTCGGCCGCGGCGATGCAGGCCAGCGGGGCCATGAACAGCCAGATCCGCTCGGTCTCGGCCTTGCTGAATCCCAGGATGGCGGCCGTGGCGACGACGACCGCGAGCGCGACCCCCGCGGGACGGCGGCGAGCCGCCGCGACGAGCCAGCCGGCGGCCACCGGGCCCCCGAGCATGACGAGCCACGCGACCGGGGACCCGGCCACCCAGAACCAGTACGGGCGGACGCTCGCCAGCGAGCGCCGGTAGATCGCGCCGGTCGCCCGCAGGGTCCCGAGCACGTCGTAGCCCCAGAGCACGGCCAGCGCGACGTCGAGGCCGACGACGGCCACCGCGCACCCGGCCGCGACGGCCAGGGCGGACCGTAGCCCGTCGCGCCGCCAGACCAGGACGGCCGACCAGGCGCCGATGGCCAGCAGGGCCCACGAGAGCATCGTCGCGAGGGCGAGGGCGGCGGCTCCCGCCAACCGCAGTCCGGGCCGCCGGGCCACGAGCAGCGCGGCCGCGCCGGTGCCGGCCGCGGCGTAGACGGCATCGGCCGAGGTCGTGGCGAACAGCACCGGCCCCGGGCACAGCATCACGAGCACGGCGGCGCGGCGCGCGGCTCGCTCGTCGCCGAGCGTGCTGCGGCCCAGCGCCCACGTGAGCGGCGCGAGCAGCACGGCCGCCGCGATGCACAGCGCGGCCAGCCGGGCCGGGGTCCGCAGCCCCGCGCCGTGGATGACGAGCAGCAGGCCGGGCGGGTGCGCGGCGGCGTTGGCCGGCAGGGCGGGGACGAGGTCGTCGAAGCGATCGAGCAGGAAGTGCGGACCGTAGGCGGTTGCGGGCAGGGCCGGCAGGTACTCGTTGCCGGCCTCGAACGAGCCGCCGGGGCCGAGGTCGAAGATGGCCGCCCACGCGCCGGATCCGTGGCGCGCCGCGTTGACCGTCAGCGCGACGGCGAGCGCCCCCGCGACCAGCGCCGCGGCGAAGAGCCACGGCCGGGCGCGCGCCGCGACCGCCGGCGCGCCCGCGACCACGGTCGTGAGCGCCGCGGCCGCGGCGAGGGTCCACGGAAGGTCCGCGGCCGGGCCGAACACGCTCACAAACGGGGGCGTGGCCGTCCCGAGACGGCCGGTCGCCTCGTGGATCACCACGCCGGTGGCGACCACCAGGGCCGCCGCGCTCGCGCAGGCGGCCGGAAGTGTGGCGGGTCGGCGCAGCGCGGTGGCGTTCACCGTTTCGTCATCCCGTCTGCGCGATCCTCGGCCGATGCCTCGCCCGGCGAAGCTGCTGCTGCTCCTCCTGGCCGCGGGCACCGCGAGCGCGTGCGGGTCCCTGACGGTCGCCGAGCTGCCCCCGGCCGCCGGGCCGGCCCCCTCGCCGCGTCCGGCCGCCGCCCCGGCCGGGCGGGTCGTCGCGGTCGGCCGCCGCCCGGAGGGCGTGGCGGTCTCCGCCCATGGCCAGATCGTGGCGGTGGCCCTGCACGACCCGCCGGCGCTGGCGCTCGTCGGTGCGCGCAGTGGTCACGTTTGGCGCACGGTCGCTCTCCCGGGCGCGGCGCGTCACGTGATCTCCGCCGCGGACGGCGGCTTCGTCGTGCCGACCGAGACCGCGGATCGCGTCGTCCTCGTCGGCCGCGACGGCACCCGTCGCGCGTCGGTCCCGGTCGACGGGCGGCCCCACGACGCCGCGGTCGCCGCCGGGAGCGTCTTCGTCGGCGACGATCGGTCGAGCACCCTGGCCGTGCTGTCCCGACGGCCGCGGGCCAGGGTCGTCGCGACGCGCAGGGTCGCTGCCCAGCCGGGCGGGGTGGCGAGCGTGGCGGCCGGGCGGCGGATCGCCGTCGTCTCCGCGCGCGAGCGCGTGCTCGAGCTCTACGACGCGCGCACGCTGCGCCGGGTGGCCCGGGTCGGTGCCGGCGTCGGCCCGACGCACGTCGTCGGTGACGCGTCGGGCGTCCATCTGTACGTCGTCGACACCGCGGCGAGCGCGCTGCTCGTCTACGACCTGCGCCCGCGGCTCGAGCTCGTGCGGCGCTACGCGCTGCCCGGCGCGCCGTACGGCGTCGCGCTCGACCCCGTGCGCCGTCGGCTGTGGGTGACGCTGACCGCGCGCAACGAGGTCGTCGAGCTTCCGGCCGACGGGCGTCCGCACGCGCTACGGCGCCTTGCCACCGTCCGTCAGCCCGACTCGGTCGCGGTCGACCCGGCCACCGGCGCCTCGTACATCACCGGGCGCGACGCCGGGGACGCTGCAGATCGTCGACCCGCGAGCGCACGCCGCGCACGGCGTAGGTGACCGCGGAGAGCGCGAACAGGCCGGCGGTGATCGCGGCCCACGCCGTCGCGTAGCCCGTGACCGGCCGGCCGGTCGCCCGCTCGTAGGTGCTCGGCGCGCGGGTCAGGATCAGCGGGAAGTAGACGAGCAGCAGCACGCCGCTGACCACGACCGGCACGCGGACGTGGTTCACGACGCCGGGGTGCCGCGCCGTCGCCGCGCGCGCGACGCGGTCGGCCAGCGAGTAGGCGGGCAGGGAGACGAGGTCGTGCAGGATCGCGCCGCGACGAGCCACAGGCCGAGGTTGACGTCCGGGCGCGGCCGCCGCCGGGGAGCACGAGCCACAGCACCCACGCGACGAAGCCGATCGCGGCCAGGTGCGCGAGCAGGTGCAGCGGCGAGGCGCCGTAGCGCGCGCGCAGGCGCCGGCTCACGCGCGGAACGCCAGGCGCCCGACCCACTTCGTGCAGTGCACGCCCGGCAGCGCCGGGGACGATGATGCGCGCGGGATAGCCGTGGTCGGGCGAGAGGTCGGCGCCGTTGACGCGCAGCGCGAGCAGCGCGCGCTGGTCGGACAGCTGGTCGTGGCTGAGCGTGACGCGCGGTGAAGCTCGCCGCGCGCCTGCAGCGACGTCGACGAGCACGTCGAGCCGGCGTCCGGCATCCCGGCCAGCGCGGCGAGGTCGCGCGAGCCGCACGCCGCTCCAGCGCTGGCGTGGTCGTCCAGCCCTCGACGCAGGCGATCGGCAGGTCGTGGTGTGCTGCGCCATGCGCCGAGGAGCTGCGCGCGCGTCAGCGCGCGTGCGGCGCCGCGCCCGCGAGCTCCAGGCGCCAGTCCGGGACCGGTCGCGCCGGGGTCGATCCCCGCGGCGCGCGGCCGTCTTGTTGACCTGGAAGTCGTTCGGCCCGTCGCCGAGGACGCGGCCGCGGGGCGCGAGCAGCGGCGAGGCGACGCAGCGGGCCGCCGATCGACTGCCCGGCGGTCGACGACGAACAGCGTCGCCGACGCCGGCGCCGACCATGCCGAGCAGCCCGCGGCGGCTGAGCGTCGGGAGCGCCGGGTCGGGCGGCGACGAGCCCGTCGGGCTCGTAGCGGCTCGGGCGTCGTCTCGGCCAGCGCCGCTGGCGTAGCGGCGCGAGCGTGCCGTCTCACCGCGCGAGCGCGCCGCATCGCGGGCACCTTCGATCGCGATGTGCAGCACGAGCGCGGTGGTGAAGACCGAGCGCGCCGTAGTAGTGGGCGCGGACGAAGTTGAAGCCGAAGGGGTAGTCGTACTCACGTTCAGGATGCCGGTGGCGAACTGGAAGCAGCGCGCCGCCGACGAGGGCCAGGAGCGTCGAGCCGCTCGAGCGCCTTGGCCGGCGAGGCCACCGGCGGCCAGGCGAACAGGCGCGGGATGACCGACCACAGCTTGGCGAGCAGGAGCGGCACGGTGACGATCCCGACCGTCACGTGCAGGCTCTGGTTCGGCGGCGTAGAGCCAGGCCGGGTGCGTCGGCCAGTCGAAGACGACCGGCGCGAACGTGTCCGGGAACGATGGCGTTGGCGCCGAGGCCGGGGTTGTAGGCCGCGTGGGAGAGCAGGCCGGTCACCGCGACGACGGCGACGAGCGGCAGGAGCAGGAGGCCGAGCAGCGACGTCAGCCACGGCCCGCGCAGCGGGCTGCGCCAGAAGCCGGGTCGCGACGGGCCGGGCGGCGGCTTCATCGCAGCGCGGCGAACCAGCGTCCGCCGTCCTCCCAGGCCTCGACGACCGTCATCCCGGCCGCGAGCCGCGAGCGCGCCGACCTCGTCGGCCCCGACGACGGCCCACGCGAACCAGTCGCTCGTCGCGTCCGGGCCGTCGAGCCGGGCGCGCGGTCGAGCGCGTCGGCGAGCCGGGCGCGTCGGTCTCGACCAGCGCGACACCGCCGGGCGCGCAGCAGCCCGCGGACGCGGCGCAGCAGCGCGTTCGGGGTCGCCGCCGATGCCGAGGTTGCCGTCGAGCAGCAGGGCCGATCCCCACAGGCCCGCGCCGGGCACACGCTGGAAGACCGAGCCCTCGACGACCGCCGCGCCGCGGCGGCGGGCGAGCGAGACGGCCGCCGGCGAGACGTCGACGCCGAGCGCGAGGACCCCGCGCCGGGCCAGCGCGCGCACGTGCCGCCCGGGGCCGCAGCCGACGTCGAGCACCGGTCCGGGCAGCGCGCGGTCCAGTACGCGCTCGTCGGCCGCCGTCGCGGGGCCGAGCCAGAGCTCGAACGGCACGGGCCGGACGGTCCCGTCGGCCAGCTCCAGGACGTGGTCGAGACCGGTGGCCAGACCGCGGCCGAAGACCTCGAGCGGCGTCGCGCTCACGCGACGGCCGCCGCGTATCCGAGGCGGGCGACGGCGCCGCGCGAACGCCGAGCTCGCGGGCATCGCGGCGGCGACCGCCCGTGCGCTCGCGATGTCGTCGACGTCGACGAGCGCCGGCAGCACGAGCGGCTCGATGCCCAGGGTCCGCAGGCGGCGGTGCTGCGCCGCGTAGGTGTCGGGGTGGCTCATCGGCACGCCGCGGACCGCACCGCGGGCACGGGTCCCGCAGGCCGATCGCCCAGTAGCCGCCGTCGCGCGCCGGCCCGAGCGCCGCGCGGGCCGATGCGCGCGGCGCGCGAGGGCCGTCGTCAGCAGGGCGGGCGTCACCTGCGGCGTGTCCATTCCGATGACCAGCGTCGGCCCGCCGAGCGTCGCGAACGCGTGCTCGAGGCGTTCGTCGAGACCGCCGCCGCGACTGCGCGACGACCTCGAAGCCGGGACCCAGCCACGCGCCGGGCGCGCCGTCGAGCACGAGGACCCGGCGGCGCGACGGGAGTCGCGCCGGACGGCGGCGAGCGTGTCGCGCAGCGCCGCCTCGGCGACGGCCGCCGCCTCGTCGGGCGTGCACGGCGGGCACAGCCGCGTCTTGACCCGCCCGGGCCGCGGCGCCTTGGCGATCACGGCCAGCGTCGCGGTCACGGCAGCACGGCGCCATGTCGCGGACGGTCCGCACGAAGCCGCGGCGGTACCCGTCACCTTCGAGCGCCCGACGCGCGGGCGGTAGGCGACCGGCGCCTCCTCCACGGCCCACCCGGCGGCGTGGGCGCGCACGACCATCTCGAGCGGCCACCCGAAGCGACGGTCCTCGATCGCCCAGGTCCAGCAGCGCCGCGCGGCGCGCCACGCGCATCGGCCCGACGTCGGTCAGGCGCAGCCCGGTGCGCCGCCGCAGCGTCGCGCGACGAGCGCGCGGTTGGCGATCCGGGCGTGCAGCGGCCAGGCGCCGCGCTCGGCGCGGCGGGCGCCGAGCACGAGGTCGGCGCCGGCCGCGACCGCGGTCGCGCGACGCCGGGAGGTCGCCGCGGGTCGAGCGACGCGTCGGCGTCCATGAAGGGACGAGGTCGGTCGTCGGCGGCGAGCAGCCCGGCGTGGCAGGCGGCGCCGAACCCGCGGCGCGGCTCGGTCACGACCGGCGCGCCGAGGCCCGCGGCGACCGTCGCGGAGTCGTCGGTCGAGCCGTTGTCGACGACGATCGCGCGGTAGCCGGGCGGCATCCGCGCCGAGCACCCACGGGAGGGCCGCCGCCTCGTCCAGCACCGGGAGGACCACGTCGATCATGCCCTCGAAGCTAGGTGCGGCTCCCACGGCCCGCCATTACGATCCGCGAAACGGCCCCGCCCGCAGCGCGTCGTACGCGCGCAGCCGACCTACGGTGGGGCGATGCGCATCCTCGTGACCGGCGGCGCCGGGTTCATCGGCTCCCACGTCGTCGACGCCCTGGTCGCCGACGGCCACGACGTCCGTCGTCGTCGACGCGCTGCTGGCGGCGGCGCACGGCGCCCGCGTGCTCCCCGCACGTCGCCGGGGCCGAGCTGCGCGTCGGCGATCTCCGCGACCCCGCCGTCGCCCGCGCGGCCGTGGCCGGCGTCGACGCCGTCTGCCATCAGGCGGCGATGGTCGGCCTCGGCGTCGACTTCGCCGACGTCGCCGACTACGTCGCCCACAACGACCTCGGCACCGCAGCGCTCCTGCGCGCGCTCGCGCGAGCGCCGCTTCCGCGGGCGCATCGTGCTGGCCTCGAGCATGGTCGTCTACGGCGAGGGCGCGCTACCGCGTGCGCCGCCACGGCGCGTCGCGCCCGGGCCCGCGCGCCGTCGCCGACCTCGACGCCGGGCGCTTCGAGCCGCCTGCCCGGCGTGCGGCGGTCCGCTGCGGCCCGCGCCCGTCCCCGAGGACGCCGCCGCTCGACCCGCGCAACGTCTACGCCGCGACGAAGCTCCACCAGGAGCACCTCTGCGCCGCTTCGCCCGCGAGCACGACGGGGTCGCGGTCACCGCGCTGCGCTACCACAACGTCTACGGCCCGCGGATGCCGCGGGACACGCCCTACGCCGGCGTCGCGGCGATCTTCCGCAGCGCGCTGGAGCCGGGCGCGGCGCCGCGCGTCTTCGAGGACGGCGGGCAGCTGCGCGACTTCGTCGAGTCGCGCGACGTCGCCCGCGCCAACGTCCTCGCGCTGGACGGCGCCGGAGCCGGCGCCGCGGCGCTCAACATCGCCTCGGGCACGCCGCGCAGCGTGCGGCGACATGGCGCACGGCGCTCGCCGACGCCGCCGGCCCGGCGCGCCCGCGCCCGAGGTCACCGGCGAGTTCCGCGCCGGCGACGTCCGCCACGTCTTCGCCGCGCCCGACCGCGCCCGCCGCGAGCTCGGCTTCACCGCCGGGATCGGCCTCGAGGAGGGGATGCGGGCCTTCGCCCGCGCCCCGCTCCGCGCCTGACTACAGCCGCGTCGCCAGCGGCGGCGCGGCCAGCAGCGAAAACCGCACCCGCGCACCGTGGGGCGCCGTCTCGACCCAGATCCGCCCGCCGTGCGCCTCCACGATCGCGCGCGAGATCGCGAGCCCGAGCCCGGCCCCGTTGCGCGTGCGCGCCGCCTCGGTCCCGCCGCGGTAGAACGGCTCGAAGACGTGCTCGCGTTCGGGGCCGGGATGCCGTCACCGGTGTCGGCGACCTCGATCTCGAGCCGGTCCTCGCGCGGCCTCGGCGGGCACGGTGACCGACCCGTCCGCCGGGCGTGTGGCGGATCGCGTTCTGGATCAGGTTGAACAGGACGCGCTGGAGCTGCTCGGGATGGGCGTGCGCGGCGGCGATGTCCGCGGGGCCAGCCGGCGCGGACCTCACGCGCTTGGCGGCGGCGTGGACGCGCATCGCGTCGACGGTCTCGCCCACGAGCTCGTCGATGCGGACGTGCTGCATCGTCCAGGTGATGTCGCCGGCCTCCAGGCGGGAGAACTCGAAGAGGTCGTCGATCAGCGCGCGACAGCGCGGCGATGTGGGTGCTCATCCCGCGCAGGTAGCGCGCGCGGGTCTCGCCGTCGACGATCTCGTCGTCGACGGCCTCGGCGAGCAGGCGCAGCGACGTGATCGGCGTGCGCAGGTCGTGCGAGACGGCCGCGATCAGCCGCGCCGGCGCGCGCCTCCTCGCCGCGGCGAGCTTCGCGATCGCGGCGTTCGCCGCGTCGGTGAGCTCCGCCAGCTCGTCGCCCCGCCGGTGCGGGCGACGGGCGCGCGCGAGCCGTCGCCGACCGCGGCGAGCGTCGTTTGCAGGTGCTCGATGTCGCGCATCACGCCGCCCGCGAACAGCCGCGCCGCGCGGACCGCCGACGAGCCCGGCGAGCGCCGCGATGATCACGACGAAGAACACGTCGTGGGCCGAGACGAACATGAGCTGGGCGCCGACCCACGCGACACGAGGACCTGGCCGACGGCGATGCCGACCGCCAGCGGCGAACTGGCGCCGCAGCGATCCGAGCCGCGCGCGCCGGCGGCGACGAGGTGCGCGGCGGCGAGCGCCGGCGCCGCCGAGCCCGGCGAGCAGGAGCCACGTCAGCGCGCCGCGCCGGCGCCGTAGACCGCGCCGGCGGCGACCGACGCCACGAGCGTGGTCCGAGGACGAGGACGGCGAGCGCGCGGCGCTCATGGCTGGAAGCGGTAGCCGACGCCCCACACCGTCTGGACGTGCCGCGGCTCCTCCGGGACACGCTCGATCTTCGCGCGCAGCCGGCGGATGTGGACGGTGACGGTCGAGGTGTCCGTGTAGAACGAGTACTGCCAGACCGCGTCCATCAGCTTCTCGCGCGAGAACGCCTGGCCCGGGTGCCGGGCGAGGTACAGCAGCAGATCGAACTCGCGCTGGGTCAGCGCGATCTCGTCGCCGTCGCGGAGCACGCGCCGCGCCGCCGGGGTCGATCGACAGGTCGCCGACCTCGAGCGTCGCCGCGATCTCGGGGGCCGGGTCGCCGCGCCGCAGCACGGCGTCGACGCGCGCGACGAGCTCCGGGGCGAGAACGGCTTGACGACGTAGTCGTCGGCGCCGAGGCGCAGCCCGATCACGCGGTCGGACTCCTCGCCCTTGGCCGTCAGCAGGATGATGGCCAGCGGCCGGCCGCCGTCGCGGTCGCGCGAGGCGCACGCGGCGCATGACCTCGAGCCCGTCGACGCCGGGCAGCATGAGGTCGAGCACGACGAGGTCCGGACGGCGCTCCGCGGCGAGCTCGATCGCCGCGGCGCCGTCGCCGGCGGTGTGCGTCGTCGTAGCCGGCGTGCTCGAGGTACGGCAGACGACCTCGGCGATCGTCGGCTCGTCGTCGACGACGAGCACGCAGCCCCGAGAATGGCCGTTCCGCGCGGACATGACGGTCCATTGAACGCTGCGGCGCCGGGAACGGAAGGGTCGGAGGGCGAGTCATCAGCTGTTCATGCGCGTTGTCGGGCTCCGGGATCGAGGTGGCCGAGGCGTCGTGCCCCGGCCACCCCCTGGGCCACACCGGGGGTGTGGTGTGGCCACGCGGTCGGTCGGCTACCCGAGCGAGCTCACGATCGGGCAGTCGACGATGAAGCCGCCGGGACCGAAGGCCGCGCCGCCGGGGCCGGTGATCGTCCTGGCGGGCCAGGTCCTGCACGTCGTCGACGCTCGTCTGGCGGACGTTGCGGGCGGCCGCACCCGCTGGCGCTCCACTGGGCCGGGTGCACGTCCCACAGCGGGCTGTAGCGGCCCTGGTTGGGCTTCCACGCGAGGACGTTGAGCGGGTCGAGCCCGTCGAGCAGTGCCGAGTTCAGGCCCTGGCGCTGCGGGTTGGCGGCGCCGGTCTGCCCGTTGACGAACGCCACGAGCGTCGCGCGGGCGGAGTCGGTGCCGTCACCGCCGGCGAACGGCGCCGCGTTCAGCGCCGGCGCGAACGTCGAGTTCTCGAGTGTCGCGACGGCCGGGTCGGACGCGTCGGTCGAGACGTAGCGGACGGCCTCGCCGCGGGCGAACCCGTCGGTCAGCAGGTAGGTGACCGACGGCCTCGCGCTGGTCGTGTCGATCGCGGTGATCTTGTCGGCGCGGCCCGTCGGATTGGCGAGCTGCGGCGCGTTGAGGATCGTTCCGTCGGGCAGCTCGATGAGCGGGCTGTAGCCGGGCTCGCCGATCGCGCCCGGCTCGGCGACGGCCGGCGGGAAGCCGGTCGGCCCGGGCGCCACCTGGCGCTGCGGGCGGAAGTCGACGCTCGCCGGGAAGTCGATGACGCCGTTGCGGACCGTCACCTTCTGCACCGCGGTCGTGCCGCGCGCGTTCTGCAGCTTGTTCGAGCGGTTGACCCCGTAGCGGTCGGCGGCGTTGCTCGTCGACGCGTCGAGGACGACGTACCAGACGGTGCGGCCCGCGCTCGTCCCGCGCAGGAGCGGGAAGGTCGCGGTGTGGTCGGCGGGGTGCTCGACCGCACTGGTGATGAACAGCTTGCCGCTGCCGGAGTCGGCCAGCGCCGGGGCGCTGACCACGACCCCGACGCCCAGGGCGCAGGCGAGGGTGGCGAGAACCGCGCGAACGCGGGTGAGGGACAACATCGACGGGACCTCCGTGGTAGGGCGGACATGTGTGCTGCCCCTGCCAGACCAGCGAGCCGCCGCGCGCGTTACTCCGGACGCCGGTCCGTTTAATCGCCACGTAAGGTCTGGGCGCGTGTGAGCGTGGTCTCCGGCGGCACGCGAGCGAAACGTACTGCTCGGCGGGCATGGTCTTGCTGGGGCCTCGACTGCCGCTGCCCCTGCGCGCAAAGATGGCATGTGCCGGGCGGTGGTCCCGGCGCATGTGGGACCTCCTGAACTCAAGCGCGCAAGATGCGCGCAGGTAGTCAACCGTGCAGCTTGAGGAGGCCCCGCGGTGGCGAACGTAATGGGACTCGATCAGCACCGTGCCCATCACGGCCGAGTGGATCGACACCGACAGCGGCGAGATCGGCCGCGCGCGCGTCTCGCCGGCGCACCGCGACGACGTGCGGAGGTTCCTCAAACGCTTCGCAGGCCAGCGGCTCGAGGTGGCGCGTGAGGCCACGACGCGCTGGCGGTTCGTCGTCGAGGAGCTGCACGCAATCGGAGCGACGGCCCATCTCGCCGAGCCGGCGGAGACCGCGGCGCGGCGCGGGAACAAGAAGCGCGCCAAGATCGATCGCGGTGACGCGCGGCATCTGCGTGAGCTGCTGATGATCGGGCGGCTGCACGAGTCGTGGATCGCGCACGCGCGTTCTCCGCGTTGTTTACAGCCGTTCGACGAACTCGGCGATCGCGTCGCCGATCTGGTCGGGCGAGTCCTCCTGTGCGAAATGCAGGCCCTTGACCGTCACCTCGGTTTGGTTGGGGAAGGTCCGGGCGAAGCTGCGCTCGCGGTCGGTCATCGCCAGTCCGGGCTCGACGTCGATGAACAGCTTCGGGATCGGGGTCGCGGCGAGGAACTGGGCGATCGCCTCGATCGTGGCGTGGACGTCGGGCGGTTCGCCGTCGATCGGGATCTGGCGCGGCCAGGTGAGCGTGGGGCGACGGTCCTCGCCCGCGGTGCTCCAGGGTCGCAGGTACTCGGCCCACTCGTCGTCGGCGAGGGTGCGCATGATCGCGCCGGGGACGAGTCCCTCGACGAACTGGTTGTCCTGCAATACGAGCTGCTCGCCGGCCGGTGAGCGCCAGGCGCGGAACAGCTCGGCGATGTCGCCGAAGCCGTCCCACGTGAACGGCATGACGATCGTCTCCAGGTAGGCGATGCCGGCCATGGCGTCCGGGTGCCGGCGCGCCCAGTCAAATGCGAGCGGCCCGCCCCAGTCATGGCCGACGAGCACGACGTCCTCGCGCACGTCGAGCTCGTCGAGCAGCGCGTCGACGTAGGCCTGGTGCTCGGCCAGCGAGTAGCGCGCGTCGCCCGTGCCCGGCAGCTTGGCCGAATCGCCGTGGCCGACGAGGTCGGGCGCGATCACGCGGCCGTGGCCGCGCAGGTGGGGGATGACGTTGCGCCACAGATACGACGACGTCGGGTTGCCGTGCAGCAGCACGATCGGGCGCCCGGCGCCCTCCTGCAGGTAGGCCATCGTGGTGCCGCGCACGGCGGCGATCTGCTTGGTGACCGGCATGAGTCATCCTCCTTGTGAGGGGTCGGCTTTCGCGGAAGTGGCCCGGGGCGGGCCGCGCGTCAATCGGGGAACAGGCGGCGGACGAACCCAGCCAGATCCGCCTTCGGGTGCGCCTCCGGATGGGCGCGGTAGAGCGCGCCGGCGCGTTCGGCCTCGTCAAGCCGGCGGATCTCGTCAAGCACGCGCGGGAAGCGCCGCGCCTGCTCGATCGGGCCCGCCAGCACCAGCTCGTGCGGGTCCACTCGCCCCAGCTCGATCGCCACCGGCACGCGCTTGTGGCAGCGGCACGGGTTCGCGGGGTCAAACAGCCCGCAGCGCCCAGACATGAGCCTGATGACGCCTTCGCGGGCGCGCTGCATGCGCTTGCGGAACGCCGCCGGCGAGATGTCGAGCACCTCGGCGCCGGTGCGATGGTCAAGGCCCATGATCTCGCCGAGGATGTAGGCCATCCGGTGCGACGGGTCCAGGCACAACAGCATCGCCAGCGTGCACCCGATGCGCAACTCCTGGGCCAGCAGGTCGGCGTCGACGTCGGGTGGCGGCGCCACGCCCATGCCCGGTGTCGGGACGTTCGCGAGCTCCTCGCTGAACTGCTCAAAGCTCAACGGCGCGCCGCCGCGCGCCATCGACAGGAACTTGCGCGACGCGACACTGTAAGCCCACGTCTCAAACGCGCTGCGGCCGCTGAAGCGATCCAGCCGCGTCACGATCTGGATGAGCGCCTCCTGGCTGGCGTCCTCCGCGTCGGCGCGATTGCCAAAGAAGCGCAGCGCCAACCGGAACACGGGCTGGTGCACGCGCTGCACCAGCCGGGTCAGCGCGTCGCGGTCGCCGTCCAACGCCCTGGCAACGTCGATTTCGGTCACGTTCGTCATGACGATCCGTTAGACGCACCGTTCCGCCCGGGTGTGACCAACTCACGACACGACCCGCACCCACCGCGGCTCTCCTCCGCCAAGACCGCAGCGCCAAGCCGGCGACATCAGAGGGCCGAGTTCTGAAGGGACCCCAGCATGAAGCAAGGCTCGGTCCGAGTCGACATGTGCAGTCGAAAGCCGCCTTGGAGCTCGGTCCGCGCGCTGCCCGACCCCGCTGAGGGCGCTATCAGCGCGTGCGCGTCGGTCATGGCGCCCGGGTCCAGGCCGTCGCCACCGCCCGGAAGATCCAGCCGAGATCCTCGATGAAGCACCGACCATCCGGCCTCGCCACTTGGACCAACACTCGCGGCGAGAGGCATCCGCGCGCGACATCCACTGCAAGGAGGCGGGAGGAGTCGTTTCGCTTGCCGCCGGCTCTCGCCATGCGCCCCGGCAGCCCCGGCAGCCTGGCTAGCGCTCCTCGTCCCAACCCGATAGTGCGGGCGGCGCGGGTCGCGGCTATCGCATCTGCCTCGATCCGACACCCGGATCGAGCGATCTGAGTGGCCTTTCGGCCGAGGCGGCGGACTCGGTTGTTCAGTTCACGCTCTTGCCCCGCCATGCTCGGTTCCGTCGGTGTCGTAGTGCGGCACTGGAAGGGCGGAGGGGTTCATCGCCCAGGGATGCCCGTACGCCTCGAAGCCGGAGATCATCGGCGGCGGAAACGTCGTGTCGGCAAAGCCACCGATTGCGACCCCGACGACGTCCGGAGCGACGGAGATGTCCCAGTACACGGTCGACCCGCACTCAGGGCAGAAGTGATACGTGGCACCGCTGCTGTCGCAGGAGCGAAACGCGGCCGGCTCCGCGCCCTCAACGGGAAACGTCCACGTCGTCGATTCGCCTTCTATCGTCACCTGATTCCTCGGGATTCGCGCTTGCACGCTGAGCACGCTGCCCGTCTTCTTCTGGCACTCGTAGCACTGGCACAGGGAGATGCGCTCGGGGTCGCGGCCTTCGTAGGTGAGGCTGAGCTTGCCGCAACGGCACGAGGCCTTACGCGTCGCCATTCTTGCTCCGATCTGGAGTGGTAGACCAGAGGCGAGTATGGACGGGGGTGCGCCTGCCCTCGTCATCCCGATGGCATGAAACGGGAGAGCACCAGGACCGGGGCTCTTGAGACCTCCACGCACTTCAAGGATTGAGCCAGGCGCCCGCTGCTGCTTACGCGTGAAGCGCTCGTCCAGCGGCCGATTTCGTCCTCATGAGGCGACGGGGTCAGTGGCGTTCGCGCTGTGTCCGGTGTTCCGCGCCGGCGTGCGCTGTGCGGTCGCCCTGCGTGCCGCCGTGCCAGTCAAGGCACAGGGATGTGGCGTCGTCGGGGAGTTCGCCGCCGAAGGCGTCGAGGACCGTGTGTGTCAGGTACTGGATCGCCTCGCGTGGATGCAGGTGCCCGCTGGCCAGCATCAGCGCCGGGATGTCGAGGCTCCTGGCGTTGCGTTCGAGCATCCCGTCGGTCAGGAAGAGCAGACGGTCGCCGGCCTTTAGGGGTAGCTCCTGCTCGCTCCAGCTCGCGCCCTCCATCGCGCCGAACGGCTCGTCGGCGGTGAGCTCGATCTCCTCGGCTCGCCTCTGGCGCAGGCGGAACGGCCGCGGATGGCCGGCGTTGAGGACGCGGGCCGTCTGGGCGACGAGATCGACGCGGACGAGCTGACCGGTTACGAACGCCACCTCGGGCTCGGCGTGGGCGAGCAGCGCCTCGTGCGCGCTGTGCGCCTGCTCGACCAGGCTCGCGCCGCGCCTGCGCGTGTTCCGCAGGGCTCCGACGACGAGCGTCGCCAGCAGCGCGGACTCGACCGAATGCCCCAGCGCATCGGTCACCGACAGATGCAGCGTGTTGCGATCCAGCGAGAAGTCGAACGTGTCGCCGCCCACCTCGCCGGCCGGCTCCAGCCACCCGGCGAGCGTGAACTGGTCGGCCTCGCAGGTGAACGACGCCGGCAGCAGCCGCCGCTGGATCTCCGCCGCGAGCGACACCGGCACCGTCCGCTGGCCCCATTCGAACAGGTCGGTGTATCGGCGGTTGGCGATCACTACGTACGCCAGCTGGTGCGCGGCGAGCTCCACGTCCTCCACGGTGATCCGCGCCGGCTCGAACGGCAGCACGAGCTCCAGCACGCCGACCGCCTCGCCGCGGCTCGTCACCGGCGCGAGCACGCGCGTGTCATCCCCTTCCCGCAACAGCACCGAGCGCTGCCCAGCGAGCGCCGCGCCATAGGGCGTGCCCTCCAGCGCCACCCGCCCCGAGGTTTCCTCGCTGCGCGATCCGGGCTCCTCCGACGCCGCGGTGTGCCCCAGGCGGTTCAGCGACCGCCCGCTGAAGTCGGCGATCAGAAAGCTCACATCGCGGGCGTCGAGCATCTCCAGTAGCGCAGCGGCCATCGCGTCGACCACCCCGACCGGCGCGGCCGCCTCCGCGCGCGTCAACAGCAAGCGCAGGTCTAGACGGCGCGGCTGGTCCATGGCGCGCAGCCTAAGCCCGGACCACCACCGCCGGTGAGACGAGCACCGACGACGGTGCATTAGCCGGATGGCTCGGCGCCTCAGCGCTTCGCCGATGCACCGCCGCTTCCGCTTTCGCTGCAATGCGCGCGTCGAGGTCGCCGCCGAGCGGAGTGTCGGTATCCGTGCAACGCAGCAGTCCTACCCTTCTACGCGGCGTCGTGTCGCTCCGTGACAGCGAGCTGGATGGGCGACGACGTCGGACGGAAGGCGTCCGCGAGCAGCTCGGCCTCGTTCTCTTGGCTCTTGTGGTGGAGGTAGCGCATCGTCGTCTTCGCATCCGCGTGGCCCATCCAGGCTTGCACCTGCACGATGCTCGCCCGGTTGATCGCAAGCGAACCGAACGTGTGCCGCAAGTCGTGGAAGCGCAGCGGCCGCAGGCCAGCAGCGTCACGCGCGGCGATGAACCGCCGGCGCAGCGCCGACGCGTCGAGGTGGTCAGCGATCTCGCCCGGGAACACGGGATCGTCGCGCCCCGTGGCGTAACCCCGCTGACCGAGTCGGGCGAGGACCTGCGCCACCTCGGCGACCAGGGGGACGGCCCGGGCGCGGCCGCCCTTGGTCGTGGTGACGGCGCCGTGGGAGAACGAGCCCTCGACGCGGATCGAACGCTTCTCGAAGTCGACGTCGCGCCAGCGAAGCGCGACGAGCTCGCCGCGGCGCAGGCCGGCGAACGCCGCCGTCAGGAAAAGCGCGGCGTCCTGCTCGAAGGCCGCGGCGCGTGCGAGCGCGTAGACCTCCTCGGGCGAGTAGAAGTCAAAGCGCGCCGCGTCGTAGCTGATCCGGATGCGGTCGACGTCGGCGATCGGGTTGCGCGGCAGGTCGTAGGCCTTGCGCGCGCGCTCCATGATCCCGTGCAGGATCGCCAGAAGCTTGGCCCCCTGTCGGCGCGCGTCGTGCTCGGCCAGCCAGGCGATCTTCCACGCCTCGACGCGCCGGGTCGTGATCTGATTGACGGCCAGCGCCCCGAACTCGGGCAGCAGGTGGTGCTTCAGCACCGACTGGCGGTCGACGAGCGTTGAGCGCTTCCAGCCGCGCTCGTGCTCGCCCCAGCGCATCCACTCGATCGCCGCCTGCTCGAACGTCACGCCCGTTCGGGCGAGGTCGATCGCCCCGCGCCGCGCGTCGGTCAGGATCGCCTCGAGGGCCTCTTGCGCGCTGCGGCGGTCGTAGTAGCCGGGCGGCGGCGCGCCCTCTGTCCGGCCACTCCGGGCCGAGGAGCTTGCGGACTTGTCGGACGCGCCCGGGCCGAGTCGGGTCGGGCATCCGGTACTTGACGTACCAGACCGCGCCGCGGCGCCGCACCACACGGTGGACATGCCCGCTGACGGGCGGCAGGCGGACCGCTTCGAACGCCATCTCGGCAGCGAAACTACCCCGAGATTGGGACGCGGCGTGTCCCCAACGGTGTCCCCGACCGGGACACGGTTACGTGAGCCAATCCGAGAAAGCCCAGCAAATCGCATTCTTCTAGGGACTAGAAAACCGCGATAGGGGTCGTTGCCATGCAGAAGGTCGAGGGTTCGAGTCCCTTCAGCCGCTTACGAAAGGCCCGCAAATGCGGGCCTTTTGTCTGTCTGAACACGTGGGGAACGCGCGCTGGCAACGACGGTCAGCGCGAGATCGGCACGAGTTTCCCGGCACCGATGAGCGCCGTGCCTGACGGATCGCGGATTCCGTGCGTCCGTTCGCCATCACCGAGATGCGACGCACGGTGGCAGCTGCACTGTGCCGACGACGCTGGTGCCGCTCGTCTTGCGGTGCAGTCCGCGCGCGCGACGTGCGGTACGTCACGATGGCGACGATGCACACGACCGGCGGCCTCCCGCCACGGGGTGAGGTCCGCGGCACGAGATGAGTGACCTTGGACTGGTCGTCGTCGCTCTCGCAATCGCCACGGGGATCGTTGGTGTCGTCGTGCCGGTCCTTCCCGGGGCACTGCTGGCCTGGGCTGCCATCACGGTGTGGGCGCTCGCGGTCGGCTCTGCAATGGCGTGGACCGTTCTGGCCGTCGCAACCCTGGTGATCGGCGGCGCCCAGGTCGTGAAGCTCCTCGTTCCCGGGCGGCGCCTGCGCGCCGCGGGCGTCCACCGACGGTCGATCTTCGCCGGCGCGGTCCTCGCCGGTGTCGGGTTCTTCCTTATCCCTGTCGTCGGCTTCTTCATCGGGTTTCCGCTCGGCGTCTATCTCGGGGAACGCCGCCGGCTCGGCCAACACGCCTCCGCCTGGTACTCCACCCGGGAGGCACTCCGCGCCATGGGCTTGTCGATCGTCATCGAGCTCTCTGCCACTGTGCTCGCCGCGAGCGCCTGGCTCGCGGCAGTTCTGGCCTGAGTCGCGCGCGCACGGGTGTGGATCGCCCTCGCATCAGGGGTGGTCACGTCCATGGCCACGATCACAGACGGTCAGTCGAGGTCCTGCGCGGACCGAGACCGCCGTCGAGCAGTTCAGGCGTCGGCCCAGTAAAGCTCAAGGACCGGAGGCCTCGATCGGTGGGCTTCGCCTGGCTCCATGCCACAGGGGCGTGCCGCCTGCTCGCTTGCTTGTCTCGGCGAAAGATCGGCGCTCCGCCACCCACGGCTCGTGCCCGTCACTCCTCGCCGTCGCTCAGTGGCTCTACGGCGGCGCGTTCCCAGGCCGAATCCTGGTAGCGAATCATCGCGATCAAGGCGGGAAGCGCGACGACCGTCCCTGAGATCACCGCCGCGGCCAGCGAGTGATCGAAGATCAGGATCGCCGCCAGGGCCGCGGTCGAGCCGGCGAGCACCGCCGTGATCACCGCGACCATGCCGGCGACCGTCCGGTATCCCTGCCAGCGATCGCCGGGCACCCGTTGCATGTGGAGCAGCTCGGCGCGTGGGACGCGCAGCAGGTACGGGGCGATCTCCGGCGCGTGCTCGAAGTAATAGCCGCGCAGCAGGGCGATCCGGCGTGCGTACTCCGTGTCCTCCATCGATGCCTGCAGCGCCCGCCCGAAGGTGAGAAGCCCGACGAGGGCCAGGGTCGGGAGGAGGACGAGGGCGAACCCGAAGAATGCCGCTCCCACGCGGCTTGCGGTCGCCACCAGGCCCAGGGCAACGAGGCCGCCCGAGACCGCCGCGAGGAACATGTTCGCCCGGCCGGTCGACTCGGCGATCGTCGCGGCGCGGGCGCCCTGGAGCACAAAGTGCTCCGTGGTCACGAACGTGAGCGCCGGGGAGCGCGGCCCGCCGCCATCCGTGCTGCGCCGATCGCTGTCGATCGCTACTTCCCCTCCTCCTTGGAAGCCGAGGTCGGCGTCTTCTCCGGCGCTCGCAGACGGCGTCGAGGCTGTTGCCGTCGATGGCCAAGATGAATGCGCCGTGGCGGAGCCTATCGACGCGACCACCGGCGAGAAGCTGGTCAGAACTCGGCTTCCACCATCAAATGGGCCGGCTCGGACTCGAACCCAGGTCTGACGGATCATGAGTGCCCGATTTACAGGGCTTTTGGGCGCGAGCCGTGCGCATGCCGGCGGTGCATCCGTGGTGGGTGATCGCGACGACGCCGCGCGCGGTCGGTGACGCGTCGGGCGTCGTCCCGAGCGCGAGCCAGGTCACCGCCGACGGCGGCGCGGCGGGCGCCCGGAGCCTGCGCCGTTCGACGCCGTGTTTGAGGCTTGTCCAGGTCGGTCGACGCACTCCTGCGGGTCGCGTCACGCTCCGCGCGCGGCGCCTCCGACGACCGTCGTCGCGCAGGCGAGGATCGCGGCCGCCGAGCGGCGGATGTCCTCCTCCGTCGTGCGCCAGTTGCACACCGAGATGCGCATCGCCGCCTCACCGCCGAACCGGGTACCGCTCATCCAGCACGTCCCATCGCGCTGGACAGCGCGTATCACCGCGTCGGTGGCGTTGTCTGCGTCGTGGCCGAACCGGACGAGCACCTGGTTGAGCACGACGTCGTTGAGCACGGCCACGCCGTCGGCCTCGGCGAGCAGCTCAGCCATCAGGCGGGCGTGCGCGCAACACCGCTCGACGAGGTCGGCCACGCCGCGACGCCCGAGCTCGCGCAGCGCCGCGTAGACGGTGAAGCCGCGCGCCCGGCGTGAGAACTCGGGCACCCACTCCGACTGGTTGCGCTCGTCGTGCGCGCGGCCGGGAATGTAGGCGGCGCCCGCGAACGAGTTCATCGCGGCCACGTGAGCATCGCGGTCGCGCACGACCGCCACGCCGCAGTCGTACGGGACGTTCAGCCACTTGTGTGCGTCGGTCGCCCACGAGTCGGCATCCGCGGAGCCCTCAACGAGACCGCGCAAGCGCCGGGCTGACCGTCGCCCACAGGCCGAAGGCGCCGTCGACGTGGCACCACGCGCCGTGCTCGCGTGCCAGGCGCGTGATGTCCGCGAGCGCGTCGATCGCGCCCGTGTTGATATCGCCGGCCTGCGCGATGACGATCGCCCGGCCGCGGCCGCCCGCCAGCATCGCCTCGAGCTCGGAGACGCGCATCCGGCCCTGATCGTCGGCGGGCACGAGCTCGCAGCGCGCGCTGCCGAACCCGAGCAGACGCAGCGCGGCGAACACCGTCGCGTGCGCCTGCTCATTCACCAACACGCGCACCGCCGGCGCGCCAAACAGACCCTCCGCCTCGACGTCCCAGCCCGCGTCGCGCAGGACGCGGTGGCGGGCGGCGGCCAGGCAAGTGACGTGCGCCATCTGGCAGCCGGTAGTAAGCCCGACGCCCGCATCCGCCGGCAGCCCCAGCAAGTCGAGCAGCCACACGCACGCGACCTCCTCGGCCACCGACGCCGACGGCCCGACCGGGTAGCCGCCAGCGTTCTGGTCCCAGGCCGAGGTCAACCAGTCGGCGGCGACAGCCGACGGCAGCGCGCCGCCGATCACGAAGCCGAAATAGCGCGGCCCCGCACTCGCGACAAGCCCGGGCTCGACCGCCGCCGCCAGCCGCTCGATGACCTCAAGCGACGGCAGCGAGGCATCCTCGAGCGGCACGTCGAGCGCCGCGCGGAGCTCGTCGATCGAGGCCCCCTCCCCGACGGAGCGCTCGGGCAGCCCCCGGAGGAACTCGAGCGCGAGGTCAGCGGCCCGGCGCAGTGCGCGATCGTCCACCGCGCCACCCTAACCCCGCGTCCGCCAGTCCACCAAGGCGAGAGCTGACGGGCGGCAGGCGGACCGCTTCAAACGCCATCTCGCCGACGAAACTCCCCCGAGCTTCGGGACGGTTCCAGGGGCCGCTCTGCAACCGGCTGCTACGGGAGCGAGAGGAGCACACGCTCGCGCGCGCCGGCGTCGACGCGGTCGTGCGCGTCGGCGATCCGGTCGAGGGGCATCGGTTCGCCCGTCGGTATCGACAGCGCGCCGTCGCGCGCTGCCGCCGTCAGTGCGCTCGCCGCCTCCCGCTTCGCGGCGACCGGGAAGTCGTCGCTCCCGAGCAGGCGGATGGTGACGTTGGCCCAGAGCAGCGGTCGAAACGGAAACGCCGGCCGGTCCTCGCGCGTCCCGTAGGCGGCGATGACGGCGTTGTCTGCGGCCACCGCGGCGTCGAGGTCGACGTTGTCCGAGAAGGCGACCTCGATGATGCGGTCTACGCCGTCGGGGGCGTGTCCACGAACCTCGACCGCAGGGTCGGGCTGGTCCAGCGCGACGACGTGCGTGGCCGCGGTCGGGTCGACCGCCTCGATGTCGCTGCTCCGCCGCACGGTTGCGATGACCTCCGCACCGCCCCAGCGCGCGAGCTGCGCAGCGAGCGAGCCCACGCCGCCGAGTACGCCCTGCACGAGCACCGTCGTGCCCGTCACCGGCCCGTCGCCGAACACCGCCCGGTGCGCGGTGATCCCTGGGATCCCCAGGCACGCGCCGACTTCGTCGCTGACTTCTTCCGGGAGCTCGACGGCCTGCTCGGCGGGCACCACGGTCAGTTGCGCGGCGGTGCCGAACGGGCGATACGACTGGGCACCGTAGACCCAGACCCGCTGACCGATGCGACCGGCGTCCACCCCTTCCCCCACGCTCTCGATGACGCCCGAGCCGTCGCTGTGCGGGACGACGCGCGCAAACGGCATCCCGAGACCGAACCGGTCGATGCGCTTCTTCGTGTCGCCGGGATTGATGCCGGAGTAGTGCACCCTCACCCGGACTTCTCCGGGACCAGGGTCGGGCGCGGGAAGGTCGCCGACCCGCAGCACTTCCGCGGCCGGACCCTGATGGTCGTACCAAGCGGCCCGCATCAGCGAGCCCGCCACGAAGCCGGCGCGGAGAGCAGGTCACACGGCCACGGCACGTCCGAAGCATCCCACGCGCAGCCACGCCTGGCCGACGCCGCGCGAATGGTGGCCGCCCGGTGGAGGTGTAGCTAACCCCCTTGGGGTATACCCGGCCGATGCCTCACTATACCCCTATAGGGTATCTGCCAAGGAGGAACACGAACACCATGTCCACCCGCTCTCTGCTCACCGCCACCTCGCCGTCCCCCGCACCCGCGGCCGAGCCGTCCCCGCGGCGACGGCCGGCGGTGGTCGTCGCGGGCTCGCTGCTCGCCGGCCTCGCCGCCGCGGTCGCGCTCGTCGCCGGCCCGCTGGCGGGCGGCCGGGAAGCCGTGATCACCGGCGGGTTGCTGCTCGGTTTCGCCGCCGGCTGGGCGCTGCTGGCCGTGCTGTCGGCGCGCTTCACCCACCGCCCGCAGCGCTGGGCGGCCGTTCCTGCCGCCGCGATGGGCATCAGCGGCGCCGGGCTCATCGTCCTCGCGCCCGGCGCCGGCACGCTCGGCGCGCTCGGCTGGGTCTGGCCGCCGCTGCTGCTCGTGCTCGTCACGTGGATGATCGTGCGCGCCCGCCGCCGGCCCGCGAGCCGCCTGCAGCCGTGGCTGCTGTATCCCATCTTCGGTGCCCTCGCGCTCACGGCGATCGGCGGGGGCTATGAGACGCTGGCCAACGCGACCGACCGGCCCGTGGCGCACGTCGCCGGTGGCCGCCTCATCGACGTCGGCGGCGGGCGCCGGCTGTACATCCGCTCCGTCGGCTCGGGCGGCCCGACCGTCATCCTCGAACCGGGGCTCGGCGAGTCGGCCCGGGAGATGGCGCGCTGGATCGCCCCCGACGTCGCACGCACCACGACGGTCGTCGTCTACGACCGCGCCGGTCACGGGCGCAGCGACGCCGAGCCGGCCGCCGGCGCCGACGCGGCGCGCGATCTGCACGTCCTGCTCGAGCGCGCGCACGTCCCCGGGCCCTACGTGCTCGCCGGGCATTCGCTCGGCGGCATGTTCGCGCTGAGCTACGCCCACCGCTACCCGGCCGAGGTCGGCGGCATCGTCCTGCTGGACTCCATGCACCCCCACCAGCACAACGCGTTTTCCGGCATGGACCCGCTGCTCGCGCTCGTCCCGACGCTGGCGCGAACCGGGCTCGCGAACCTGCTCTTCGATCGCAAGGACGGGGATCCGACGGCGCAGGCTCGCCAGGTCGTCCGCGATGTCGCGGAGATGCCGGCCGAGCTCGACCGCGCCGCCAAGCTGACCAGCCTCGGCAACACGCCCCTGATCGTCCTCAGCGCCGGCACCGGCTCGCTTCCGGGCTGGGCCGGGCAGCAGAACGACCTCGCCACGCTCTCGACCGACAGCGTCCACCGCACGATCCCCGGCGCCACGCACGCGTCCCTCATCAACGACCATGTCGACGCCGCCCAATCGAGCCGCGCCATCCGCGACGTCGTCAAGGCCGTGCAGCGAGCCGGCCGATGAGCGAGGATCACGGCTCGCACAGCCCGCAACCGGGAGTCGGCCGAGCGATGAGTCACGACGCAGCCGCCGCAGCGTTCCCTTCGGAGTCCGGCGGGCGCGTCGAGGTTGTCGTCATCGGCGCCGGCCAGGCCGGGCTGGCGATCGGCCACTTCCTCGCGCGCGCCGGCCGCCGGTTCGTGATCCTGGAGGCGGGCGACTCGGTCGGCACCGCGTGGCGCGCGCGCTGGGACTCGCTGGTCCTGTTCACGCCGCGCCGCTACGACGCGCTTCCCGGCTTGCCGTTTCCCGGTGAGCCCGACGGCTACCCCGGCCGCGACGAGGTCGTCGCCTACCTCGAGCAGTACGCGCGGACGTTCGACCTGCCCGTCCGGCTCCGCAGCCAGGTGCGGTCGTTGCAGGCCGAGGACGACGGCTTCGTCCTCGAGCTCGCGGACGGCCGGCGCGTCGCGGCCGACCAGGTCGTCGTCGCCACCGGGCCGTTCCACGTCCCGAGCACGCCGGCGCTGTCCGACGAGCTGGACCCGGCGTTGTTCCAGGCGCACAGCGCCGCCTATCGCAGCCCGAGCCGCGTGCCCGACGGCACGGTCCTCGTGGTCGGCGGCGGCAACACCGGCTTTCAGATCGCCAAGGAGCTGTCGGCGACGCACACCGTGCACCTTGCCGTCGGCTCGCGCCAGACCCCGCTGCCGCAGCGGCTGCTCGGGCGCGACCTGTTCTCGTGGCTGACGCGGCTGGGCCTGCTCGACAAGAGCGTCGACTCGCGCGTGGGTCGCCGCGCGCGAGATCGCGACACGCTCATCGGCTCGAGCCCGCGCGAGCTCAGGCGCCGGTTCGGTGTCGCCCTCAGGCCGCGGGCGGTCGGCGGCTCGGGGCGGACGGTGCGCTTCGCCGACGGCACGCAGCTCGACGTCGACGCCGTCATCTGGGCGACCGGCTACCGGCCCGACCACTCCTGGATCGATCTCGACATCGCCGACGGGAACGGCCGGCTCCGCCACCGGCGCGGGGTCAGCGACATCCCCGGCCTGTACTTCCTCGGCCTTTCCTGGCAGCACACGCGCGGCTCGGCGCTGCTCGGTTTCGTCGAAGGACGACGCCGAGTTCATCGCCGGGCGGATCGAAGCCGCCGCCGCAACCATCGAAGGGATCCGAACCATGCACGCGCACAGCCAACGCCGACGAGCAGTTCCCCACCGACACCACCGACCTCGAGCTCGCGACCGATCCCGAGACGGTCGAGATCGCCGACGGCGGCGCATTCGATCTGCGGATCGCGCCCGTCAAGAAGCAGCTCGGCGACGCGACCGTGCGCATGCTCGCCTACAACGGCTCGGTGCCCGGCCCGACGCTGAAGGTCGCGCAGGGCTCGGAGGTGACCGTCCGGGTCGAGAACCGCGGCGATCTCGAGGCGACCGTGCACTGGCACGGGCTGCGCCTCGACAACCGCTACGACGGAACGCACGAGACGCAGCGCCCGATGGAGGTCGGCGAGAGCTTCGAGTACCGGCTGCAGTTCCCCGACGAGGGGCTGTACTGGTTCCACCCGCACATCCGCCAGGACTACGGCCAGGAGATGGGCCTGTCCGGCACCATCCTCGTCGTCCCCGACGACCCGGGCTACTGGGCGCCGGCCCACCGCGAGGTCGTCGTCACGCTCGACGACGTCCTGATCGAGGACGGGCGGATCGCGCCGTTCAGCCCCACCGAGACGACGTACGCGGCGATGGGCCGCTTCGGCAACGAGCTGCTCGTCAACGGCGAACCGGGCCTGACGCTCGACGCGGACGCGGGCGAGGTCGTTCGCTTCTACCTCGTCAACACCGCCAACACGCGCGTCTTCAACGTCGCCGTCCGCGGCGGCCGGATGAAGCTCGTCGGCGGCGACAGCGGCCGCTGCGAACGCGAAGAGCTCGTCGAGTCGGTCGTTCTCGCGCCGTCCGAGCGCGCGGTCGTCGACGTGCGCTTCGACGCCGTGGGCGACGCGGTGCTCGAGCACCGCACCCCGGAGCGCACGTACCAGCTCGCCGCGGTCACGGTCGGCGACGGCGCGGTCGACCCGGGCCCGACGGCGGCGTTCGACACGCTGCGCGTCAACCCCGAGATGGTGGCCGAGCGCCACCGCATCGCGCCCTACCGCGACCGCGAGCCCGACAAGACCATCGCGTTCGTCGCCGAGATGGAGTTCGAGGTACCGGAGGGGACGGTCGTCTACAGCTGCCCGATGCACCCCGAGGTCGTCAGTCCCGAGGAGGGCAAGTGCCCCGAGTGCGGGATGAAGCTGATGCCGACCGCAGCCGCCGTCGCCTACACGTGCCCGATGCACCCCGACGTCGTCAGCGACGAGCAGGGCAAGTGCCCCCATTGCGGCATGAAGCTCATGCCGGCTTCGGCGGTCTCAGCCGCCGCCGGTGAGCCGCACGATCACGACGAGCACGGCCACCACCACGACCATGCCGCCGCCGGCGGGATCGAGTGGGAGGACGACATGGTCGAGGTCAACCGGACCACGACGCCGGCGAACACGCGCTGGAAGCTGATCGACCGCTCCACCGGCGCCGAGAACCACGGCATCGCGTGGCGATTCAAGGTCGGCGACCGCGTGAAGATCCGGCTCGTCAACGAGATGGACTCCGACCATCCGATGCACCACCCGTTCCACATCCACGGCGCCGGCCGGTTCCTCGTCCTCAGCCGCGACGGCGTCGAGGACCCGAACCTCGTCTGGACGGACACGGTGCTCGTGCGCACCGGCGAGGTCGTCGACATCCTGCTCGACGTCACCCACCCGGGCCGCTGGATGGCGCACTGCCACATCGCCGAGCACCACGAGAGCGGCATGATGTTCAGCTTCGACGTCGAGGCCGCCGACGTCGCGGAGACCGGCGCCTGATCGTCGCTCCCGGCAGCCCGGGTAGCCCGGTGCTCCGCGGTCGGGCGGGGGGCCACAGGAGAAAAGTCCGGCAGGCCGACGGTCCCGGGGGTCAGGGGTAGAGTGCACGCAGGCCGAGGACGTCGCCGCGGCCGAGCGTTCGCGGGTCGGTGCTCCCCGCGTGGGTCGCGTAGTACATCGTCAGGTTCGGGCTGTCGTGCAGGTCGCTGAGGCCGATGAAGTGCCCGAACTCGTGGGTGGCCACCGCCCGGTAGTCGTAGGCGCCCGACGCACCGCCCGTGGACCACCTGACCTGGTCGCTGAAGCGGATGTCGGCCTCGACGGCCCCAGTGGCGGAGTACCACACCTGCGTGCACGCCAGCGCGCCTTCGCAGCCGAATGAGGCCACGCTGCCCTTGTCGACGGTGTTGGCGTTGTCCTGCGCCCCCGCCGCGAGGTCGGTCGCGCCCTCGTACACCGGCGTGATCGTCGTGATGTCGCCGAAGTCGCAGCTGTTCTTGGTCACGTCCCACGCCTGCGCGCCGAGCTCCATCGCGCGGAGGATGTCGCCGTTGGAGCCGAATGTGCTCGCCCTCCAGCGCCACCCGTAGCGGTGGCCCGGCCAAATTTCGCCGCTCTTGAGGTACCCGCCCGCGTCGCACGACGACCCGGCGGCGCCCTTCGCGGCCGGCCCGGCGAATACCGCCGCCTCGGCGGCGCGGACGGACGACCCGGTCACGTTGCGGCGGTCGAACGCCGAGTCGGGGCGGGCGCTGCCGCGGGTCGCCGCTATCACCGACGCGGCGACGCGCGCACGGACGCGCCGCCACACCCTGGCCCACCTCGGGTCGCGAGGATCGCCGTAGTCGAGCGTCAGGAGCCGACGCCCTCTGACGATCGCCTCCGGCGCCAGGACGCGGCGGCCGTCGGGATCCGGAACTGGTGCGACCGTCATCGACGAGGTCAGCGCGCCGGCGCGGTCGCAGCGGGTGACGCGGTAGACGCCGTTGGCGAGCTGTTCGGTGACTTCGTTGCCGCCGTTTCGCAGCCCGCGGCGGATGGTCTGCCGGACGAGCAGGCCGCCCAGCGGCACGCAGCGCTTGGCGGCGGCAACCGGAGCGGTGGCGGGAGCGTGATCAGCGCGGGACGGCGGCGTCGGGGCGCCCGCAAAGGCCGCCGCGACGCCGAGCGCGACCAGCAGCGTGGCACGTCGGGTCAGCACGTTGGGTCCCATCCGTCAGACCTCCATCAGGGCCGAGAGGGACCGGTCTCCGGGGGATGTGAGGTTGACCGCTCGAGCGATTCGATGCAGTGTTTTCGGCGAACGGTCGAGAATGCGCGGCAGACGGCCGGAACACCGTTCCTGGCTGGCCCGCCGACTCCGGCTGTCGGTATCGCCTGGTAACACGCGCGACGCGACACCACCGAACTGAGAGGCCCATGAGCCAGCCCCGACTCTCCGATCCGATCGGATCGATCGGATGGACCGAACGCACCGGGGGCGTGCTCACCGCTCGGGAATGCCTGACACTCGCCCGGCCCCTGCTGCGGGGGGAGCTCAGCATTCTTGCCGGCCGGCTCGCGATGGTGCTCCGAATGCACTCGGGTCGCCGGAGCTCCGTCGATCCGGCGAGCCTCGTGCCTCCCGACTCCGTTCTCGCAAGAGACGCCGAGGTCGCCGCGCAGGACCTCTTGACACCGGCGCTCCTCAACCATTCCAGCCGTGCCTACACGTGGGGCGCGGCCATCGCCGCACTTCACGGGATCACGTTCGACCGTGAGCTCCTGTACGTGGCGGCAATGTTCCACGACACCGGGATCCCGAGCCCGGTGCCCGACGTCGACTTCACGGTTCGCAGCGCCGCGGTGGCCCGCGAGTTCACCGACCGCCACGACGTGCCGGCCGATATCCGCGAGCTCGTCGCCAACGCGATCGCCATGCACCACACCCCCGGCGTCGGCCTCGAATCCGGTGCCGAGGCCTACCTCCTATCTGCCGGCGCAGCCGTCGATGTGTTCGGCCTCCGCAGCAACGAGATCCCCGATGCCGTCCGCCAGAGCGTCATCCAGGAGTACCCGCGGTTGGGCTTCAAGCGGGAGTTCGCCGGGCTTCTCCGAGCCGAGGCCAAGCAAGTCCCTCGTGGCCGCGCCTGGTACCTGCACCGCTTCGCCGTGAGCGACGTGAGCATTCGGCTCGCGCCGTTCCGTGATTGATGTGACGGCAACCGGCGAGGGGTGCGGGCCCGCAGACGGGGAGGCGCGCAGGCGCACGGCCGATACGCCGGCCGGCGACTCAGGCGCGGGTGGCGCCGCGCGCGTCGCACGGCAACGGCGTCGTGTCGCCGACGATGCGGCGTTCCTGGTCGAGCAGGCGCAGCGTCCGTTCCATGGCGACCGGCTTGAGGCTCCCGACACCGGGCCGGTAGGGGTTGTCGAGGAAGCGGATCAGCAGGATCGTCGCGGTCATGACCGCGACGACGGTCCCGATCAGGACCGCTTGGACGACCGCCCGCTCCCCGCTGTCGGCGAAGAAGAGCATGAAGCCGACGATCAGCAGCGCGGTGACGTAGAGCACGAGCCACAGCGGCGCGGGGATGACGCTGGACGCACCGTGGATCCTCGCGCCGCGGGCGGCCTCGCGGTCGAGCCGCTGGTCGAGCCACTTCGAATAGGCGGCCTGCTCGGACGCGGCGCGCGGCTCGACGGCCCGCAGGCTGCGGAACAGGGCGACGCCCCACGGGTTCATCGCGTCGGTCTGGGTGCCGTCCTGCATCCGCGGCCACTCCTGGTGAACGACGGAGCGGCCGTAGCAGATGAGCTCCGCGGCGAGTCGGCGGCCCTGCGCGGGTGGAAGCAGGTGCGCCACCTCGTACTGCTGCGCGACGGTCAGCGCCTCGGTGGAGGCGCCGGTGCGCGCGTCGTCATAGCTCGTGAACGCGAGCACCACGACGAGGCCGAGAAGGACGGCGAAGCCGGTCGCCAGGACGCCGAACACGCCCGCGGCGCGGTCGCCGTCGTTGAAGTAGCTGCCGTCCGGGGCGCGCCGGCGCACGAGCAGAATCGCACCGATCGCGAGGGCGGTCGCGACGACGATGACGACCAGCGCCACGAAGATGTTCATCGCGGAGCGGGGCCTCGGATCGCCATGTGTGAGGAAGATCATGGCCGGACGCGCCCGGCGTCATCACTCGCATCGGGTGAGAGGGCGACCTCACCCGCTTGAGGTGACGCCGGACGCGGCCGCCTCGATGACACTCGGCCCGTGGCTCACGTCCATGCCCGCGCGCCGCAGGAGCTGACGGATCGTCGACAGCCCTCGCCGCCCGACCACATGGAGCGCCGGCTCGAGCTCGGCGCCGTCCTGCTGCTCGCGCTCACGACGCTGGCCACCGCGTGGTGCGGCTACCAGGCGGCGCGCTGGTCCGGCGAGCAGTCACAGCACTACGCGCGCGCGTCGGCCACCCGCATCAAGTCCCAGCAGGCGGCCACACGCGCGGGCCAGCTGCGGATCGACGACCTCCTGTACTTCAACGGCTGGCTGGACGCTCGCGAGGCCGGGGACACGCGGCTGGCGGCGATCTACCGGGCGCGCTTTCGCCCGGAGTTCGTGCCCGCGTTCCGTGCGTGGCTCGCGCGGCGGCCCTTCACCAACCCCCGGACGGTCCCGGGTCCGCTCTACCTGCCGCAGTACCGGTCCGCCGACCTGGCGCGCAGCGCGCAGCTCGACGCCGCCGCCGACCAGCTCTACAAGGAGGGCACGGCGGCCAAGAGCTACGACGACAAGTACATCCTCTCGACGGTCTTCTTCGCCGCGGTGCTGTTCTTCGCCGGCATCTCGCTGCGAGTGGACTGGCGACCGTTGCGGATCGCGGTCCTCGGCATGGCGCTCACCCTGCTGATCGGCGGCGTCGTGTTCGTGCTCACGCTCCCCGTGGCCTAGGTGTCCGGCCGCGTGACACGCGCAACGCTCTTCGCCCGCCGGAACGGCGACCACCGGTGAAGTGGGCCCTCGCAATCGTGGCGCTCACGCTGCTCGGTGTCGGCGCCGTTTCGCGGCGGCTGACCGGCACCCCGGTGACGCCGGCGATCGTGTTCGTCGCGGTCGGGCTGCTGGTCGGGCCCCAGATGTTGGACGGAATCGACCTCGAGAGCTCGAGCGCGACGGTGCGGACGCTCGCGGAGGCGACGCTGGCGCTTGTGCTGTTCTGCGACGCGTCGCGGATCGATCTCGGGCACCTGCGCCTCGAGGTCGCGGTGCCGGTCCGTCTGCTGGCGATCGGGTTGCCGCTGACCATCGCGCTCGGCGCGCTCGCGGCGGTCGGGATCTTCGGTCAGCTGACCGTCGAGGAAGCCGTCATCCTGGCCGTGGTCCTGGCTCCGACCGATGCCGCGCTCGGGCAGGCGGTCGTGACCGAGCCGCGCATCCCGGCGAGGATCCGCCAGGGACTCAACGTGGAGAGCGGGCTCAACGACGGAATCTGCGTCCCGCTGCTGTTCGCGGCCGTCGCGGCGGCCGACGTGGAATCGGAGATCTCCGGTGGCCGCAGTGCCGCCACCCTGCTGCTCGAGGAGATCGGCTACGGGGTCCTCGGCGGTGTCGTCGGCGGGCTCGTCGTCGCGGCGATCGTCATCTACGCCGGCCGCCGCGAGCTGATCGCCGATCCATGGCGTCAGGTGATCCCGGCCGCCGGCGCGGCGCTTGCCTACGGGACCGCGAGTGCCCTCGGCGGATCGGGCTTCATCGCGGCGTTCGTCGCCGGCATGACGTTCCGGCTTGCGCTGCGGCGCGACCCCGGCCCCATGAACGAGCTCAGCGAGCAGGTCGGGGACGCGCTCAACGGCGTCACGTTCGTGTTCTTCGGCGCCATCCTGCTCGGGCCCGCGCTCGGCGACCTGAGCTGGGAGCTCGCGCTGTATGCGGTTCTCAGCCTCACGCTGGTCCGGATGCTCCCGGTCGCGATCGCGATGCTCGGAACACGGGCCAGGGCGCCGACGGTCGGCTTCCTCGGCTGGTTCGGGCCCCGCGGGCTGGCCTCGATCGTCTTCGCCGTGATCGTGGTCGAGGAGTCGAACCTTCCCCACGAGCACCTGATCGTGGTCGCGATCTACCTGACCGTCGGCCTGTCGGTCTTCGCCCACGGCCTCAGCGCGGCCCCCCTCGCCACCCGCTACGCCCGCTGGTACGAGCGGCACCCGCCCGACAAGGTCCCGCCGATGGAGAGCGCCCCGACCCCCGTCACCCGAGCCCGCGGACCCGCAGCGCAGCGCAGCGCTGCCACTTAGTCCGCGCTGGCCGCGCCGCGCCGATCGTCGGACACCTCGAGCAGCAACCCGAGGCCGAGCCGGTACGGCGGCGACCAGCCGTCCGGCCGGACGCGAGGATGCAGGCACCGATCCTCGAGATCCGCGACCTTGACCATGCGCGCGAGGACGCCGGAGCGGCCGGCCGCGCGCATGATCCGGTCGACATGCGCCAGGTACGTGCGCGTGCTGCACGGGTCGGTCGCGCGGTGCAGGAGCCTGAGGGCGCGCAGCTCGTCGTTCGTCAGGCCGGCCTCCAGGAGCTCCTGCTCGCTGACGGCGGTCGACTCGAACGCCTCGTGCAGCCAGGCCACGGCGCGCGCCTCCGCGGGCGTGCTCCGCGCGACGCGCCGCAGGTGCCAGAGGACGGGCGCCCCGGACTCGTCGACGTCCGCGGCGTGCAGCCGTTCGGCGATCTCCCGGGCCCGCCGCGGCTCCATCGCCGTGCGCGTCTCCGGTCGGTCCGGAAGCGATCGAATCATGAGCGGGCCGAGCCGACGACGTCAGCGTCGGCGCCCTCCGCGTCGAGCTCTCGCCGCGCCGCCACGTTCGCCTCATGGTCGGCCTCGGACACCGTGGGCCACTGCAGATCGAGCCCGTGGATCGTGTCGACGAGGATCGCGGCGACGAGCGCCTGCGTGACCCACTTGTAGTCGGCCGGGACGACGTACCACGGTGCCCAGGGCGTCGACGTGGCCGTCAGGGCGTCCTCGTACGCGGCCATGTACTCGCCCCACCGGGCCCGCTCGGCGACATCGGCCGCGTTGAACTTCCACTCCCTGTGCGGCTCGTCGAGGCGCGCGAGGAAGCGCCGCTTCTGCTCCGCCCTCGAGACATGGAGGAAGAACTTGACGATCTTCGTGCCGGTGCGGTCGAGGTGTCGCTCGAAGGTGTTGATGTCCTCGAAGCGCCCCTCCCAGAACCCCGGGTCGTCGGGCGACTCCGGCAGCCGCTGCGCGCCGAGCCACTCCGGGTGGACACGGAGCGCGACGACCTCTTCGTAGTGCGAGCGGTTGAAGATGCCGATCCGGCCGCGCTCGGGCGCGGCTTTCGCGGTCCGCCAGAGGAAGTTGTGGTCGAGCTCCTCGGCCGAAGGCGTCTTGAACGAGAAGACCTGGACGCCCTGCGGGTTGACGCCCGACATGACGTGCTCGATGGCGCTGTCCTTGCCGGCGGCGTCCATGGCCTGGAAGACGACGAGCAGCGCGCGGCTGTCGCTCGCCCACAGCAGCTCCTGTGCCTCCGAGAGCCGCTCGACGTCCCGCGCGAGTACCGCCTTCGCCTCGCGCTTGAGCCCGTCGTGCGTGAGTCCTTCGTAGTCCGGGCCCCCGGTCCAGCCGGGATCCCGGTCGGCGATCGCCGCGGCGGTCCCGGGCGCGACCCTGAGCTGGTCGAGGATGCGGTCGCCTCTGCTCATGCGTGTCTCCTGTATCCGGGCCGGGATCAGCGTGGTCGAGCCGGGTCGTCGACGACGGTTGCGTCGAGGAGCGTCAGGCCGAGGTCCGACACGCGCTGGAGGTGGCCCTGGAGCTCGGCCTGGTCGCGCACCCGACCGATGAGGACCGTGTTCCCGCGGTTGTGGGTGAGCTGCATGCCGGCGAAGGCCTGACCTGCGCGGTCGCTGAGCTCGCCCTCGACGGTGAGCCGCCATTCCCGAGCGTCCATGCCGCGGAGCATCCCGCCGTCACCACCCGATCGCTGCTCCGGGACCTTCGATCACCTGGGTGATTCCGCTTGCCCGAGAAGGCCCACCGCCTCGGCGCGGGCGACGGCATCCGCGCGTGAGTTGACCGCGAGCTTGCGATAGATCGCGCGGGTGTGGGTCCGAATCGTGTTCGGCGACAGGAACAGCTGCCCGCCGATCTCCCGGGTCGACAGATCGGACGCCAGCAGCCTGAGCACCGTCAGCTCCGCCGTGCTGGGCGGATCGAGGATCGCGCCGCTCTCGGCCCGGCCCGTGGCCCGCACGAGCTCGCGCTCGACCTCGTCGGCAAGGTGCGGCACCGTCCCGCTGTCACCCAGCTCTCCGATCGCTTCACGGGCGGCGGCAAGCGTCGCCTTGGCTTCGGCCAGCCGACCGCGATGGCAGCGAACCCGGGCCAGGGAGACGAGGAGCCACGTGTGGTGCACCGTCGCCACCTCGTCGCGGAAGATGTGCTCGGCGGTCGCCAACTCGCGCTCGGCATCGGCCAGATGACCCTCGAGCGCCAGAACGGTGCCGAGAGCGGCGGCGGCATTGGCGCCGAGCCAGCTGCGGCTGCTGCCGACGCCGCCGATCAGCTCCTTGGCCTTCTCGGCGTGGATGCGCGCGGTCGCCGCTCGCCCTCGATCCGCGGCGACGAGCGCGAGGGTCGACCGCGCGAACGCGTGTCCGGGCGCCCGTCGTGCGGCGTCGGGATGATCGACCGCGCGTGCTGCCGCGGCCCACGCGGCATCGAGGTCTCCCGCGAAGTACAGGGCGCGCGCGTAGCCGGCGAGAGCGGCCACGAGGACGCTGTCGGCGCCGGCCTCGGCGACGTCAGCGGCCCGCCGACCGTCCAGCACGGCCCGGCCGACGTCGCCGTCGACCGCGCTGGCTCGCACCATGTGCGCTGCGGCCTGAACGTACGGGGTGAACCGTTCGGGATACTCGGACCGCGCGCGATCTGCGAGGTGGAGGAGGCGGCGCCGCTCGGCGGCGAGGCCGATCATCGTCGCGGCCGTCGCCCCCCCGACCGCGAGCTCCGGACGCGCGATGACGGCTTCGTCGGGGAGCGTCGCGACCCATCGGAGGAGCGTGCGGGCGCGACCACTCCGGATCAGGGCCAGGTGGTCCTGGACCAGAAGGTCGGCGACGAGCTCGTCGTCCCCGGCGGCCGCGCCATGCTCGATCGCCTCCACGGTGAGCCCCCGCGCCATCAGCCACTCCGCGGCGCTTCGATGGATCGCCGGAACGGCACCCGGCTGTTCCGAGGCCAGCCGGAAACGGGCGAACTCCGCGAACAGCGCGTGGACCTCGTACCAGCCTCCATGCTCCGAGCGACCCACGAACAGGTTCGTGCGCTCGAGCTCGGCCAGGATCGACGCCGAGTCGGTGCGCAGCACGTCGTCGCAGAGCTCGGCGGTGAAACGGCCGAGCACCGCGGCGCGGAGCAGGAACCAGCGTGCGCGATCGTCGAGCGACGCGATCACCTCGTTGCTGAGGTATTCCGCCATGAACCGGTGGTCCCCGCCGAATTCGCGCGCGGCCAGGTGCGGATCGTCCACGCCGCGAAGCCAGTGGGCAGCGAGGGACAGGGCGGCCGGCCAGCCCTCCGTGCGCTGGTACAGCAGCTCGAACTCGTCGGGCTCGAGGTCGACGCCGCTTCGCTCCACGAAGAACGCGCGCGCCTCCGCCGCCGTGAACGCCAGCTCGCTCGCCCGCAGCTCCGTGAGCTCGCCGCCGGCACGCAGGTGCGCAAGCCTGAGCGCAGGATCGGTGCGGGTGACGGCGATGAGGCGCACGTTCGCCGGCGCGGACCGGATGGCGTACTCGATCGACGCGAGACACTCGGGGTCCGTCACCGCCTGCATGTCGTCGAAGACCAGCAGCAGCTCCTCGCCGAAGACCGCCATCCCGTCGATGAGCTCGTCGATCGCGCTCTCGATCGGACCGCCCGTCTCGCGGAGGCGTCGGAGCGCCCGGCGTCCGAGGCCGTCGCGCACCCCGTCGACCGCGGCGGCGGCGTAGGTCCACAAGCGAACAGGGTCGTCGTCGCCGGCATCGAGAATCACCCAGGCCACGGCCGCGTCCCGGTGGGCGCACCACGCGCGCACCGCGGTCGTCTTCCCGTAACCGGCCGGCGCGGCGACGAGCGTCAACGCCGTTCCGTGACCGTCGTCCAGCGCCCGCTCGATGCGCGGCCGCTCGACCAGCCCGGCACGGAGCCGTGGCGGCGCGAGCTTCGCCCCGGCGAGCGGCAGCAACTCACCCACGCCCGCTGTGGCACCGGGCTCGGGGCGCAACTGTCGACTCGTCATCGGCGTCCTCTCTCGTCCTCCCCCTGGCGAGTAGAACGCGAGCCGAGGTATCGCCGCATCATCCGATCGGGGTGATGGGAGCGCGCGACGAACGCGGCGCAATTCGTCGTCGAGTGCGGCCGCCGTACGGGCGACGTCACGGGCCCTACGCGGCCAGTGCCTTCGCCTTGAGCGTCTGGAACTCCTCCTGCGTGATCGCGCCGCTGTCGAGGAGCTGCTTGGCCTGGGCGATCTCGGTCGCCGAGCCACCGCTGCGGGCGGTTTCCCGCACGTAGTCGTCGAACTCGGCTCGCTGAGCGCCCGCCCGCTCGAGGCTCCGCTCGGTCATCTCGCGGCCCTGCGTGATCAGGTAGATGAAGACGCCGAGGAACGGCAGGACGATGGTGAAGATGAGCCATCCGGTCTTGCCCCAGCCGGAGAGGTCCTGCCGGCGGAAGATGTCGGCGAAGACGCGGAACAGCAGCATGAACCACGCGACCCAGATGAAGAACACGAGGATCGTCCACATCACGTCAAGGAATGGGTAGTCGGCGGCGATGAGCATCGCCTCTCCTCTGCTTGAGTTCGCCAGTGATCCGACCCTACGGCGGCGCCGGGCCGGGAAGGACGCGGGCGCCCCGGTTCATCCAGGTGAATGCGAACGGCCCGACCAGGGCACCGGCGATCGGCTCAGTGGACGAGGTTCTTCAGGAGAACCATCAACGTCCCGAGCCCGGCGGCCGCTACCGCACTGGCGAGCGACTTGATCGCGTGACTGGCGCATCGCGCGCCCGGCGAAATATCCCCAGGCCGCGAGATCGGCGAGACCGACGATGAGCGACAGCGTGATCGCGGTGGAACGCGCGAGAAGCCCCACCGCGCCGAGCACGAGCGGCACCGACGGCAGGAACGCCGCCTCGACGAGCGGCCACTCCCGCTGTGCGGCCTGCCGAACGAGGGGCCACCACGCCGTGCCGTCGCCGGAGGCGCGCCGGCTGAGAACCTCGGCGTACACGTGCACGATCCAGAACACGAGCGAGGTCGCGAGCGCCGCGCCCAGGATGGCGCCCGCCGGCGCATGGTCGTCCTCTGACAGCGCGGCGACGACGGCGAGGACGAGGATCGTCCCGTAGACGGCGTCCGCGAAATGCTCCGCGCGGTCCGTGCCCGCAGTGGGACCGGGCGCGCCTTCGGCGCCCTCGACGGATCGCGCCGCCATCGACGGCTTGCCACCGCTGCCGCACGTGACGCCTTAGATCCACGCTGCTGCGCCCACCACGCCGACCCGGGCCTTCAGAGGGCCGGCGCCGCCTCGCCGTCGGGCGCGGAGGCCGGTGCGGGCTCCGCGACGGCCTCCCGGCGGCGCAGCACGAGCTTCCAGACCTCCGACACGACGAGCACCGCCAGCCCCGCACCGATGCAGATCAGCCACTGGTTGCCGGTCAGCTCCTCGGTATCGAGGATCCGCTGGAAGAACCCGAGCTCGGTCCCGAAGACGATCGCCGCGGCCGACATCAGCGACGTGATCACGAAGGTCCGGTCGCCGAACGTGTCGAGGCTGAACACCGAGCGCAGCGCGTCGCGCGCGGTGAACGAGAAGAACAGGTTCGCGAGCGAGAACGTGGTCAGCCCCATCGTGCGCGCGAGCGCGTCGCTCTCGGTGTGCTCCGCACCCGCGAGCACGCCCAGCGTCGCCGCGGCCATGACGAAGCCGGCGACGACGAACCACTTCGTGTCGGCGCCGCTCAGGATCGGCCGCTCGGGCTTGCGCGGGCGGCGCTTCATGAGCCCCTCGCTCGGCTTGCCGTAGCCCAGCCCGATCGCCTGGAACACCTGCGTGGTGAAGTTGACCCACAGCGTCTGCAGCGGCAGCAGCGGGATCCCGCTGACGATGTTGAGGATGCTCGCGCCGACGAACGTCATGATCAGGCCGGCGAGCACGCCCATCTGGAAGCGGATGTACTTGACGAGGTTGTCGTAGAGCCCTCGCCCGAGCTCGACGGCCTTGACGATCGTCGCGAAGTTGTCGTCGGTGAGGATCATCGCCGCGGCCTCCTTGGAGACCTCGGTGCCGGTGATCCCCATCGCGATCCCGATGTCGGACTGCTTCAGCGCGGGCGCGTCGTTGACCCCGTCCCCGGTCATCGCGACGACGTGGCCCCGGCGCTTGAGGATGTCGACGAGGCGGACCTTCTGCTCGGGCGTCACGCGCGCGATCACGCCGATCCCGTCGATCTCCTCGTCGGCCTGCGCGTCGGTCATCTCCGCGAACTGCGCGCCCGAGATCGCACGGCCCTCGATCCCGAGCTCCCGCGCGATCGCGCCCGCCGTGATCGCGTGGTCGCCCGTGATCATCCGGACCTGGATCCCGGCGTCGTGCGCGGTCGCGATCGCGGCCTTCGCCGCCGGGCGCGGCGGGTCCACGATCCCGACGAGCGCCAGCAGCGTCAGCCCGTCCGTCAACTCGAGCAGGTCGGCGCCGGGATCGAAGTCAGCGAGCGCGAAGTCCTTGCGGGCGGTGGCCATCACGCGCAGGCCCTTCGCGGCGAGGCGCTCGTTCTCGGCGAGGTACCGGGCCTTGAAGTCCTCGTCCACCACGGCGCTCGCGAGCTCCGGGTCGAGGTGCGACCACGCGCGCGCGAGCAGCTGGTCGGGCGCGCCCTTGACGAAGCAGCGCACCACCTCCTCGCCGGCCTCGTCGGTCATGCGGTGGAACGTCGCCATCAGCTTGTAGGCGGTGTCGAACGGCAGCTCGGCGACCCGCGGGTAGCGCTCGCGCGTGGCGCCGATGGCCAGGCCGCCCTTCTCCCCGAGGACGACCAGGGCGCCCTCGGTCGGGTCGCCGATCATCTCGCCGGTCGCGGTGAGCACCGCGTCGCAGGCGAGCACGAGCGGGAACATGAACGGCTCGAGCGGCACCTCGGGCTCGCCGGCGACGTGCTTGATCTGGCCCTCGGTCGAGTAGCCGCTGCCGGAGACGGTGTAGCGGCGCCCCGGGATCGTCAGCTCGACGGCGGTCATCTGGTTGAGCGTGAGCGTGCCGGTCTTGTCCGAGCAGATCGCCGACGTGGCCCCGAGCGTCTCGGTCGAGCGCAGCCGCTTGATGATCGCGTTGGCCTCCGCGAGCAGGCGGGTGCCGCGGGACAGGATCGTGGTGACGACCGCCGGCAGGCCGGTCGGGATCGCGGCGATCGAGAACGCCACGGCCACGGTGAAGACCTCGGTGAAGCTCTGCCCCCGCGCCATGTTGAGCACTACGGAGACGACGAGCGCCAGCCCCGCGATCGTCACCAGCTGCTTGGTCAGCTTCTCGAGCTGGATCGTCAGCGGCGACTTCGACTCGTCCTGCGACTGGAGCATGCCGGAGATGTGGCCGACCTCCGTCCCCATGCCCGTCGCCGTGACGGCGAACTCCCCCGTGCCCCGCGTGACGTTGGTGTTCATGTACACCATGTCCGTGCGGTCGCCCAGCGCGGCATCCTCCGCCGCCACGGTCTCGACGCCCTTGCTGACCGGCAGGCTCTCGCCGGTCAGGGCGGCCTCGGCGACCTCCAGCGTCGCCGCCGCCAGCACGCGCCCGTCCGCCGGCACCACATCGCCCGCCTCGATCGCGACGACGTCGCCCGGGACGAGCTGCTCGGCCGGAAGCTGCGTCAGCGCCCCGTCACGACGCACCCGCGCCTTGACGATCATCATCTTCTGAAGCGCCGCCACCGCCGCCGCGGCCTTGCCCTCCTGGCTGAGCCCGAGCACCGCGTTGAGCAGCGTCAGCAGCAGGATCACGATCCCCGTGCCCGCCTGCTTGACCGGGTAGATCGAGATGATTCCCGCGACCAGCAGCACGATCTGCATCGGGTCCTGGTACTGGCGCACGAACGCGTGCCAGCGCGGCTCGGCCTTCGCCTCGGCGAAGCGGTTCGGGCCGTAGCGCTGCAGGCGCTCGGCCGCCTCCTCGCTCGTCAGGCCGCGCTCCGGCTCGACGCCCAGCTCACGCACCGCGCCGTCGCGCGAGAGCACATGCCAGACCTGCGCCTCGCTCGTGGCGGTCGACGGGGTCTCGGTGCCGGCCATCCCAGTGTCCTCCTTCGAGGCCCGATCGGCGCGCGCCTGCTCGATCACCAACGGCAGCGCATCGCGTTTGCGTCAGGATCATGCAGCGGTCGCGGGTGAGCGCTCCTCACCTTGCGGGGTGAGCCACCGCGGTCAATCACCCGGGCGGGTGATGCCCCGTGGCGCGGAGCGCATCAGAGTCCGGCCCCGTGACCGAGATCGTCCCCCGCTGGGAGTGGCGCACGTTCGGCGAGCGGTTCGGCGCCGCCGAGGAGCGCCTGGCCGCGCTCACGCCCGAGCGGGTGCAGGACAGCGACGAGCTCTACGTGCTCGCGCTCGACAGCGACGCGTCGCTGAAGGTCCGCGACGGACTGCTCGACGTCAAGCACCTGCAGCGCGTCGACGACGACGGGCTGGAGCAGTGGAGGCCGGTCGCGAAAGGCGAGTTCCCGCTCGACGCCGGGGACATCACCAGGCTCGAGGAGGCGCTGCACGCGCCCGTGCAGCTGCTCGCGCGCGCCGCGTACACGCTCGACCAGTTCATCGACGAGGTGGTCGGCCCGAACCCGGAGCTGGTGGCGGTCGCGGTGCGCAAGCACCGCACGCACCACATCGTCGGCGGCGCGATGGTGGAGCTCTCGGAGCTCCGCACGGACCACGGCGCGGCGCGCACGATCGCGGTCGAGTCCGAGGACCCGGCGCGGGTGGTCGCGACGGTGCGCGAGCTCGGGCTCGAGGGACGCCCGAACGTGAGCGTGCCGCGCGAGCTCAAGACGCTCGCCGGCTTCGACACGCACCGCTTCGCGGTCATCGACGTCGGCACGAACTCGGTGAAGTTCCACGTCGGCGAGCGCACCGCGAACGGCGCCTGGCGGACGATCACCGACCGCGCCGAGGTCACCCGGCTCGGCGAGGGCCTGGCCACCTCGGGGCGGCTGGGCGACGAGCCCATCGCGCGCACCGTCGCCGCCACGGTCGCCATGGTCGAGGAGGCGCGCCGCGACCACGCCGCGGCGATCGCAGCGGTCGGCACGGCGTGGATGCGGATGGCGCCCAACAGCGCGGCCGTCGTCGATGCCGTGCGCGGGCGGACAGGGGTCGAGATCGAGCTCGTCGACGGCGAAGAGGAGGGCCGCCTCGCCTACCTCGCGGCCAAGTCGGGCCTCGGCGTGGGCAGCGGGTCGCTGGTCGTGTTCGACACCGGCGGCGGCAGCTCGCAGTTCACCTTCGGCCGCAGCGAGCACGTCGTCGAGCGCTTCAGCGTGAACGTCGGCGCCGTACGCGTCACCGAACGGTTCGGGCTCGACACCGCGGTCGACGAGGCCACGGTGGCCGCGGCCCTCGAGGCCATCGCCGCCGACCTCTCGCGCCTCGACGGGCGTCCGGCGCCCGACGCGCTGGTGGGGATGGGCGGCGCCGTGACCAACATCTGCGCGGTCGATCTCGGCCTGAAGACGTACGACCCGGCGGCCGTCCAGGGCGCGACGCTCGACGTCGCCGAGATCGAACGGCAGATCGAGCTCTACCGCACGCGCGGCGCCGACGAGCGCCGCGCGATCGTCGGACTGCAGCCGGCGCGCGCGGAGATCATCCTCGCCGGGGCGTGCGTCGTGCGCACGGTGCTCTCGAAGCTCGGCCGGGAGGAGCTCACCGTCAGCGACCGCGGCCTGCGCCACGGCGTGCGCGCCGCGCGCTTCGACCAGGAGCGCCCTCAGGCCACGTCGACGTAGATGACCTCGATGGCGTTGTTGCCGTATCCGAGCCGGTTCCAGGGCGGGACCTCCGGCTGGGTGTGGCCGGCGGCGTCCGTCGCCCGCGCGCGGAGCGTATGGCGGCCGATGTCCTCCACCGCCCAGTCGAACGACCAGTCCTGCCAGTGGTACGGGCCTGACGGCGGCTCGACCCGCGCCGGGTGCCAGTCGCCTTCGCCGGTGAGGCTGACGTCCACCTGGGTCACCGGACCCGTCCCCGACCACGCCTTGCCGCGCACCGTGTGCGTTCCCCGGTCGAGGATCGCGCCGGCGGCGGGCGCGGTGATCCGCGCGCGGACGCGCATCAGGCGGACCGCCTCGGGCTCCCGATCGGGCCACTCGTACATGTAGTGCCCCGTCTGGAACTCGCCCGCGAAGGGCTCGGTGAGCACGTCGATGCGCTGCAGCCACTTCACGGACGCCACCGCGTACCAGTGCGGCACGATGAGCCGGAAGGGCGCCCCGTGGTCGGGGCGCAGCGGCTCGCCGTTCATCTCGTAGGCGATCAGGATCTCCGCCGCCGCGTCCGTCGCGAGCGCGAGCGGCAGCGCGCGGACGAACCGAAGGTCGTCCCGGTTGGTGTCCGCCAGCACCGGATTGAGGTGGTAGGCGCCCGCGTCGGCGCCCGAGAACCGCACCTCGACGCCCTCCGGCGCCGGATGCACCTGCTCCAGGACGTCGTGGAGGAGGGCGCCCGTCCAGCGCGCGGTCGACACGGCGTAGTCGCCCCAGGGCTCGCCGATCGGAAGCGGCCGGGTCTGCAGACGCCCGTTCCCCGCGCATTCCAGCGTGACCGCGCGGTGCCGGGCCGGCATGGCGCGCAGATCATCGAGCGTCACGGTGGTCGGGTGCTCCACGGCGCCGCCGATCTGGAGCGTGCCGTCGTGCGTGGGCAGCGCGAAGTTGCTGCGGATGTAGTGGAAGTCGGTCGGGGTGATCTCGCCCTCCAGCGCCTCGGGCGGCGCCTCCGCGTTGAACGGAGCCTGGTTGATCATCTGCAGTGCTGCGCGCGCTCGGGCGAGTTCGTCGGTCACGGCCATGGCTGGGCCTCCTGGTGGGCGGGTGGTTCCGCTCGGGACGTCGCGCATCAGTAGTCGGCGTCCCGGAAGGTCGGCTCGCGGTCCTCGTTGAAGGCGCCGATGCCCTCGACGCGGTCCGGATGGACGGCCGACCGCCAGTGCATGTCCATCATCGTCGCGATCGCCTGCTCGGTCGGCTGCCCTTGACCGAGTTGGACCGCCCGCTTGACCGCCTGGACGGCCGTGGGCGAGTTGCTCGCGATCTTCTCGGCGATCCGCCGCGCCGCGGCCTGCAGCTCGTCCTGCGGGTGGAGCTCGTTGACCATGCCGAGCCGGTGCGCCTCCTGCGCGGTGATCGGGTCGCCGGTCATGAGCATCTGCAGGGCCTTGCCCGGGGGCAGCAGCCGGGGCAGCAACACGGGCGAGCCGCCGCCGGCCGCGAGACCGAGCATCGCCTCCGGCTGTCCGAAGGTGGCGTTCTCCGACGCGATGATGAAGTCGGTGCTCTGGGCGAGCTCGCAGCCGCCCCCGTAGGCGGTCCCGTTGACGGCGGCGAGGATCGGCTTGCGCAGCTGGCGGACCGTGTAGAGCGTGCGATCGAAGTCCTGGCGCTGGCGCAGCCAGTCCTCCTTGGTCATGCCCTTGCGCTGGCGCAGGTCGCTGCCGACCGAGAACGCCCGCTCGCCGGCGCCGGTGAGGATGACCGCGCGGATGGCGGTTCGGACGGCGATCGTCTCGACGATCTCCGTCAGGCGGGCGCCCATCTCGGTGGTGATCGCGTTGTCGGCGTGCGGCCGGTTGAGCGTGATCACCGCCACCCGGCCTTCGGAGAGGTACTCGACGAGCACCGGCGACTCGGGTTCCTCGAGGCCGGACGGCGGCGGGCCGAAGTCGAGTGCACTCCACCGGTCGGTGCGGGTCACGTTCGTGGCCACGCTGTCCTCCTCGTGTCGGTCGGGGCGGTCATGGCTCCAGCTCCGCCAGCCAGCGCAGCGCGCGCAGGCCCGGGACGAAGCAGTACTCGCCGCCGCGGGTGACGACGAACGGCGGGAGGTCCTGCAGCCGGCGGCGGATCGGCCGCTCGGGCACGGTGAAGGTCCCGGTGCCGTCGTTCGGACCGACCAGCGGGTCCTTCTCCAGCGGGGCGCCGATGAAGATGCCGTCGTTCAGCCACTGGGTCTTGACGAACTCGAACTGGCGCCCGAGGTGCGCACCGGCGAACACGAAGATGATCCCGCGGTCGGCGCCGTCGTCCTCGAGGACGCCCTCGGGCAGCATCGGCCCGTAGCTCGTGCCGCGCCGGATCATGCGGTGCAGGCGCACGTCGACGGCACCGTCGTCGTCGAACGCGTCGCGCGGGTTGGCGCGTCGCGCGTGGGCGCCGAGCGGGCACTTGAGGCCGCGCGGGTCGTCGCCGTAGAGGAAGTCGTTGTGCCGCTGCGGGTCGGCGCCGAGCGCCGGGTCGTCGCGCTCGGGCGAGACCGCCAGCGGCGCGCCGCTCTGCCAGCGCCCGACCATCTTGGCGCCGAGACGGGCGGCTTCCTCGCGGCTCGCGCTCTTCGCGCGCAGGTACTGCCGGTAGGCCGCCACCCGCGTGTGGAGCTTGCGGAAGACGATGTACGTGCCGTTGCGGCCGAGCACGTCCGGCGTCGGCATCGGCGGCAGCTCGCCCGACTCATCCGGGTAGCCGAGGATGATCTCGCCCGGCTTGAGGGGGCGCTCCTGCGGGTTGGAGGGCGGCCGGCCGCTGCCCTCGACCGACGGCTGGCCGATCCCGTCCTTGAAGCCGAAGGACGTGCGGCCCGTCGGCAGCTGGTAGCAGTCCTGCCGCCAGATCAGCTCGACGCCGGCAAGCTCCTCGTGGGCGCGACGCGCCCTCTCGACCACGGCCTGCAGCCGTGCGGCGTCGGGGGAAAGGGCCGCCAGGGCGACGTGGACGTCAGGCGAGCCGAGCGGCTTCTCCCAGTGCTGCGGGCTGCTGTCCCCGACGTCCCCCAGCTCGGCGGCGCGGGCGGCCATGCCCTGTCGGAACTCGGGCGCGAAGCTGTCGAGCGAGGCCTGCGGCACCCCCAGCGCCTCGAGGCCCCGGTACGTGAACGCGGCGGTGATCCACGCGTCGCGGGCCGGATCGGTCGACGGTCGTCCCGCATCGACGAGGCCGTGCAGCCGGCGGACGAGCTCGCGGCCCGCGGCCGGATCGTCGATGCGCAGCAGCAGATAGGTGCCGACGTAGGGCGACGGCCGTTCGTGGAGCGCCCCGCTCTGGATATCGTCGAGCTCCAGGCTGATGCCGTCGACCGCGGTCATGGCTGCGTGCCCGCCATCGCTCAGTGGTGCTCGGGCGGCTCGGGCGGATCCGGGTTGGGCTCCGCCAGGTACGGGAACTCGTGGGTGCCGGGTCGCGTCGACCGGTCGACGCCGTCGCGGATCACGGGTCCGTTGCCGGCGTTGATGAGCTGCGTGAAGATCGTGTCCATCACGTCGTCGTTGAGCGTCCGTCCGCCGCAGGTCCGGTGAGCCTCGCCCCGGAGGGCGGCGAGCTCGATCTCCAGGTACGACCCCTGCTCGACGTACGGCTTGGTCACGTCGACGACGAGGTGGTCGGCGAGCACCAGCTCGGTCAGCGGATGGCTGCCGCCCTCGCCGAGCGTCCAGTCGGCCTTGCCGTCGAGGCCGTCCCAGAAGGCGAGGTTGGCGTTCAGCCGCGCCCGGTAGGCGCCGAGGTAGCCGTCCGCCAGGTGGAACGCGTCCTCGGAGTTGTAGAGGTCGCGGATCTCGAGGTCGCGGTTGACCGGGTCGTACTGCTTCGGGGCCAGCATCATGTTCTTGACCTCGGGGCGCCCGACGCGCTCGATCCGCACGGTGAACACGCCGCGGGTGAGCGTCTCGGCGACCACGGCCACCAGATCCGCGCCGCCGAGCAGCGCGGTGTCGAACTCCACGACCAGGCTCAGGACGTCCTTGCCGTCGAGGAAGATCGACGACGGATCGGTGAACTGGAGCTTCCCCGTGGCGATGGTCCGCAGCGCGGCGGGCGCGTCCATGATGAACGGGTCCCAGCGCGCGCCGGCGAAGACCCGGACACCGCGCCCCTCGCCGCCGGCCGGGTCGTTGACCCGGAAGGTCACGGTCTCGCCCGCCGGGGTCGTGCACGTGCCCTCCTGCTCGAAGTGCCGCGGCCCGTTCGGGTGCACGTGCGGTGCGAAGACACAGTCGAACACGAGCTCCTCGTCGCCGGCCGCGAACGGCGCCCCGTTCCCGGGCGCGCCCGCGGTGAGCGGTCGTAGCCGGAAGCGGTAGATCAGCCCCTCGGAGAGCGCGTTCCACGGCTTCGCGAACGGGAGCGTGTTCATGACGAGCACGAGATGGCCGGGCCGCTCGGGACTCGGGAAGGCGTACACGTCGGTGATGTCGGCGATGGGGTCGGACAGCGCCCGCGGGCCCGAGATGTGGTCGGACATCGGGCTAGTCGGCGGCCTCGTCGAGCAGCGGCTTGAGCGCCGGGTGCTGCAGCGCCTCGGCGGCATCCGGGTGGTCGAGCACCTGCTGGAAGCCCGCGTTGACGCGCTGCGCCTTGCGGATCTCCTTGACCGTGCCGCCGTAGTTGCGGGCGTAGGCGCCCGCGGTCTGCTGCGCACTCAGAACGAAGGCCTTCACCGCGGCCAGGTCCGGCAGGCCGTCGTAGCCCTCGGTGTGACGGAAGATCGCGTCGAAGAGCGCGAGCGTCGGCCCGGAGGTGAAGAAGTCCTCCATGTAGGCGTCCCACGGGCCGTCGAAGCTCGTGATGAACGCCAGCCGCGTGTCGTCGTCGAACAGCACGAACCGCGCCTCGTGGATCGTCGAGATCGCCATCCCGTGTTCCCCCGGCCGATAGCCGGGGGTGTTCTGCAGCTCATGGAGCGCCGCCCGCAACGCCTCGCCGTCCCCGGGCTTGACCCGGAAGAACAGGCTGAACTCGCTCGTCGGTCCGACGGTGACGCCGGGCCCGGATGCTCCTCTCGCAGTCGTCGCCATCAGATTCCCCTCTCTCGGCGCATGTCAAAGCCGGCCGCGCCTCTGCGCCCAACCTGTCGCGGTCGGGAAGGCCGCGCATCATCCGTATGGGGTGATCGCGGCGTCGGGCGTGCCCGCACCGCTAGCCTCGGCCGGGTGTTCGACCACGTCGGCGTCGCCGTCTCGGACCTCGCGGCGTCCGAGCGCTTCTACCGCACCGTCCTGAGCGTCCTGGGCGTCGAGCCCAGCCATGCGGACGCCGGGCTGGTCGAGTGGGAGGACTGGGCGATCGGGCCGACGGACCGCGAGCACCCGGTGACCCGCGGGCTCCACGTCGGCTTCCGCGCCCGCGACCGCACGGAGGTCGACGCGTTCTGGCGGGCGGGCGTCGACGCGGGCTACCGCGACGACGGCGCGCCGGGGCCGCGCACGCAGTACGGCCCGACGTACTACGGCGCCTTCCTGCTCGACCCCGACGGCAACAGCGTCGAGGCGGTCCACGGCGACCGCGAGCACGCCGTCCCCGCCGGCCGCGTCGACCACCTGTGGCTCCGCGTCCGCGACCCGCAGGCGTCCCGGCGCTTCTACACGACGATCGCCCCGCACGCCGGGCTCCGCCTGACGCACGACGAGCCCGGCCGCGTGCAGCTCTCCGGCCCGGACTACAGCTTCTCGCTCGTCCGGGACGAACGGCCGCTCACGGAGCACGTCCACCTCGCGTTCCCCGCGAGCGAGGACGCCACGGTGCGCGCGTTCCACGCCGCCGCGCTCGCGGCGGGCTACGAGGACCACGGCGCGCCGGGCGAGCGCGCCGTCTACCACCCCGGCTACTACGGCGCGTTCGTGCTCGACCCCGACGGGCACAACGTCGAGGTCGTCAACCACAACGGCGGCTGAGCGGCCGCGCTTCTCGCGGCGCGGACGTCTGCCCCCCGCCACTTCCAAAGTATCGCGGCCGGGGGGGCTTGTTTCAAGCCCCGGGGTGTGCCTCATACTCGCTCGCCGCAAGCGACGAAGGGAGCAACGCGATGCACACGGAAGAGCATGCGGCGGCGGTTGCCGGAGACGATCCGAAGGGGCTCGTCGGCGCCCGGAACGACGGCTACGTGGTGGGTCTTCACGAGATCGACGAGGCGCAGGTCGCGGTCGTCGGTGGCAAGGGCGCGCACCTGGGAGAGCTCTCGCGCATCGAAGGCATCCGCGTGCCGCCCGGCTTCTGCGTGACGACGGACGCCTTCCGGCGGTTCATGGGTCAGGCGCCGGCGATCGACGATCGGCTCGACCGTCTGTCGCGCCTGAGCGCGGACGACCGGGAGGCGATCGGCACGCTCAGCGCGGAGATCCGCGCGACCCTCGAAGGAGACCGCCGTCCCCGAGGATGCGGCGGCGGCGATCACCCTCGCGCTCGCCCGTCTCGGCGAGCAGGCCGCGTACGCCGTCCGGTCGAGTGCGACGGCGGAGGATCTGCCGACCGCCTCCTTCGCGGGCCAGCAGGACTCGTACCTGAACGTCATCGGGCCGGCCGCGATCCTCCAGCACGTCCGCCGGTGCTGGGCCTCGCTGTTCACCGAGCGGGCCGTGACCTATCGCCTGCGGAACGGCTTCGACCACCGGAACGTCCACATGGCCGTCGTCGTCCAGCGGATGGTCTTCCCCCACGCGGCCGGCATCCTCTTCACCGCCGACCCCGTCACGTCCAACCGGAAGGTCGCCTCCGTCGAGGCCGGCTTCGGCCTCGGCGAGGCGCTCGTCTCGGGCCTGGTCGACGCGGACCGCTACCAGGTGCGCGACGGGGAGGTCATCGCCAAGGCGGTCGCCGACAAGCGGCTGGCCATCCACGCCTCACCGGCGGGCGGGACCGAGGAGCAGGCGATCGACCCGGCGCAGCGGGGCCGGCCGGCGCTGACGGATGCGCAGGTCGTGCGCCTCGCGCAGCTGGGCCGGCGGGTCGAAGCACACTTCGGCCGCCCCCAGGACATCGAGTGGTGCCTCGTCGGCGATGACTTCGAGATCGTCCAGAGCCGGCCGATCACCACGCTGTTCCCCATCCCCGCCGCCGGCGACCGGGAGAACCACGTCTACGTCTCGGTCGGTCACCAGCAGATGATGACCGACCCGATGAAGCCGCTGGGGCTCTCCATCTGGCAGCTGACGGCCCTCCCGCGGATGTATGAAGCCGGCGGGAGGCTGTTCGTCGACGTCACCCGGGGCCTGGCTTCGCCAGCGAGCCGCGCAGGTCTCCTGGAGATCCTCGGGACGGGCGACCCACTGATCAGGGACGCGCTGGAGACCGTGCTCGAGCGCGGCGACTTCATCCCGTCGATCCCGGACGAGGATCCCGGAGGCGCGCCGCCGCGCGACGCACCGCCCGCGATCGAGACCGATCCGGCCATCGTCACGGAGCTGATCGAGCGCAGCCAGGCTTCCAACGCCGCCGTGGCACGCGACATCCGGACCTTGTCGGGATCGGCGCTGCTCGACTTCATCCTGGCGGACATCCAGGAGCTGAAGCGGATCCTCGTCGACCCGCGAAGCCGTCAGGTGTGGATGGGCGCGATGGACGCCTCGGGGTGGCTCAACGAGAAGCTGCAGGAGTGGCTCGGCGAGAAGAACGCGGCCGACACGCTGACGCAGTCCGTTCCCCACAACGTCACGTCGGAGATGGGGCTCGCGCTCCTGGACGTCGCGGACGTGATCCGCCCGCATCCGGAGGTGGTGGCCTTCCTGCAGGACGTCGAGGACGAGGACTTCCTGGACGAGCTGGCCGAGCTTCCGGGCGGGCCGGAGGCGCGAGACGCCATCGAGGCCTTTCTCGACAGGTACGGCATGCGCTGCGTCGGTGAGATCGACATCACGAGGCCCCGTTGGCGCGAACGCCCGTCCACGCTCGTGCCCGTGATCCTCGGCAACGTGAGGAACTTCGAGCCGGGCGCCGGCGTGCGGCGCTTCGAGCAGGGGCGCCAGGAGGCGCTGGAGAAGGAGCAGGAGCTGCTGGAGCGCCTGCGGGCCCTGCCGGACGGCGAGCGGAAGGCGGAGGAGACCAAGCGGATGATCGACCGGGTCCGGACCTTCATCGGCTACCGGGAGTATCCGAAGTACTTCATCGTCAGCCGCTACTTCACGTACAAGCAGGCGCTGTTGGCAGAGGCCGAGCGCCTCGTGCAGGCCGGCGTGCTGCGTGAGCGGGACGACGTCTTCTACCTCACGTTCCACGAACTCCACGACGCCGTGCGCGCGCACGAGGTGGATGACCAGCTCATCGCCCGGCGCAAGCACGCGTTCCGGTCGTACCACGCCCTCACGCCGCCCCGGGTGCTCACGTCGGAGGGCGAGATCATCGCCGGGGCGTACCGCCGCGACGACGCGCCGGCCGGGGCGCTGGTCGGCCTGGCGGTTTCCCGCGGGACCATCGAGGGACGGGCCCGCGTCGTCCTCGACCTCGCCCAGGCCGAGTTCGAACCCGGGGACATCCTGGTCACCGCCTACACGGATCCCAGCTGGTCGCCCCTGTTCGTCGCGATCAAGGGTCTGGTGACGGAGGCCGGAGGCCTGATGACCCACGGGGCCGTGATCGCGCGGGAGTACGGCTTGCCGGCCGTCGTGGGCGTGGAACACGCCACCCGGCTGATCCGTGACGGGCAGCGGATCCGCGTGCACGGAACCGACGGGTACGTCGAGCTCGTGTCCTAGCGTCCCGGCCGCGAGTCGCTACAGCCGTGGTACGCGGCCGCTTCGGAAGAGCGGCCCGAGGCTGCCGTGCCGCGGGTCGGCAGCGGCGCCGAGGGGCCGCAGGCCGAAGGCGTGCTCGATGCTCGCGAGCACGCCGTAGTGGTCGATCGGCTGCGTCATCTGCGAGCGGCGGCGCACATCGGGCCCGGCGAGCACCGTCGCGATCCGCCCACCGTGCGCGCCGCCGCAGCATCCGCGGTCGGAGTCCCCTTCGTCATAGGTCACGACGAGGAACCCGTGCGGTCCGAGGGCGCTCATCAACGCCGGTACGACGCGCGCGAGGAAGCGATCGCCGGTCCGCACCGAGCAGTCGTGGGTGTCGTTGCACAGGTCGGGCGCGATGAAGGCGAAGTCGGGCAGCCGGTCACCGGCGATATCGCCCGCGAGGCGATCCAGCGGTACGCGCCGGCGGCACCGCGTGGGGCTCGCGGCGATCTTGTCGTCGTAGGCGAACGGATCGTGCTTCTTCGCGTACCGTCCGGCCGAGGCCGGGCGCGCGCACGGGCGCGGAAGACCCTCGAGGTAGGCAGCCCAGGTGCGGTGGGCGGCCTCGAGCTGATCGGCGATGTTCGGACCGTTGGCGGTGCAGTCCGTGCAGTCGTCGGTGATGCCCTGCGTGGAGCCGGAGACGAGCGCGATGTAGTTCGGAAGGGACGGATGGCGCACGCCGAAGCTCTGCGTCGCGACGCCGCCGCGCCGCGCGAGGCGGTTGAGGAACGGCGCACCGTGGGACCCGAGGACCCGGCCCTGCTCCTTGTTCTCCATCACGAGCACGATCACGTGCGATCGGGCCGCCGGCGCCGTGCGGACGGGAAGCGTGCTCGTGACGTCGCCGGCCGGGTCGCTGCTCCCGCACGCGGCGAGCGTCACGGCGAGAACGAGGGCGGCGACGGTCGAGCGGAGGACCTCCATCCACGGCCACCGCGTGCTCAGGCGGACCGGGCCGCGCTGAGCTCGGCGAGCCGCGCTGCGCTCGTGGGGTCCATCGGCAGGAAGGTCTCGATCGCGAGATTCGCGGCCGTGACGTCGAGCGGGGCTCCGAGCGTGGCGATGACCGTGAACAGCTCGACCTCGCCGACAGCGGTCTGCAGCCTCAGCGAGACCACCGGCTGGGTGGCCGCTCCGGCCGGCGGCTCGCCGGGGAGGTAGGACTCGACGTCCTCGACGAGCGTGGCGAGGGCGGGATCGGCGTCCTCGCGGCTTCTGCGCTTCAGGCGGTGGATCAGCGGCGCGTTGCACGCGGCGGTCATCGACGAGATCCGCGGCAGGCCGCCCGGGTGAACGCCGAGGCGCAGCATGTTGATCGGTGGCTCGAGGAGCTCGGGGTCGACGCCGTCCCAGAGCAGCGCCGCGGCTCGATTGGACTCGATCAGGTTCCAGAGCCCGTCGACGATCAACGCCGGGTTCGGCTCGTGCGCCGCGAGCAGCCGCGCGAGCGACTGCCGAAGCGGCTGCATCACCTCCCCGTCGTAGGGCAGCTCGAGATAGGCGGGCGCGAAGCCGCCCGCGAGCAGCAGTCGGTTGCGCTCGGCGATCGGCAGATCGAGGTGCTGGGCGAGGTGGACGAGGAGCTGGCGACTCGGGCTGGACCGGCCGGTCTCGACGAAGCTCAGGTGCTTGGTCGAGACGTTCGCGTCGAGGGACAGCTCGAGTTGGCTGAGCCCGCGTCGCGTGCGCCAGAAACGGATCAGCTCGCCCGCGGTCCGGGGCTCCTGCTCGGTCTGGACGACCACACGATCAGACGGTAGCGCCGGCCCGCGTTACACGAGAGGTAATCGACCCACGGCCCCTGCTCCGGGACCGTGGACGGCGAAGCGACCACACGATCAACGGAGGTACCCGATGACCGACACACACGCTCTCGTCGACATCTCATCCCGCAGCGCGGCCGCGCTGGCGGAGACGTACGTCGCGCTCTGGAACGAGCCCGATGCCGACCGGCGCCGGCGGACGATCGCCGAGCTCTGGGCCGAGGACGGAAGGCACATCCTCCAGCCGCCGCAGGAGATCCGCGCGGTCGCGGCGCAACCCGGGATCGCCATGACCGCGATCCTCGCGGCGCAGGGACACGAGGCGATCGAGGCTCGCGCGGCCAGCGTCTACGAGCACTGGGTCGGCTCCGAGGGGCTCAGCTTCCGCGGGCGCGACGACGCCGATCGGCTCGGTGACGTCGTCAAGCTCCACTGGGAGGCGGTCACCAAGGACGGCGAGGTGCCGGCCGTCGGGCTCAGCATCCTCGTCCTCGCCGCGGACGGCCGGATCGACCGCGACTACACGTTCATCGTCGCCTGAGTCCTTCGGACGCGGACCGCACCCATGGTCAGTCCGAGTCGCCGGCGAGATCGGTGGTCGTGACCTCGAGCACGCCCGGGAGCGCGTCGAGGGTCGTGACGAGGCCCTCGACGCCGTCGCGGCCGTGGACCTCGAGCGTCACCGCCACCGCCGGCACGCCGCCGACCGCGCGGGTCTCGAGCTGCTGCGTCGTGACGCGCTGGACGGCGAAGCCGCCGCGCGTGCTCTTCCCCAGGACGTCGCGCAGGATCCCGCGGCCGTCCTCGTAGACGACGCGGACCGCGAAGTCGTCGGCGCGCGTGGCCGGCAGCCGCGCCGCGAGCGCGGGATAGCCGAAGACGACCGCGAAGTGCCCGGCGGTCGTCGCGCAGGCGAGCAGCGCCAGCCCGGCGCCGCACGCCATGCCGACCGCGGCGGTGACCCACACGATCGCGGCCGTGGTCAGCCCGCGCACGATGTCGCCGCGGACGAAGATCAGCCCGCCGCCGATGAAGCCGATGCCGGACACGACCTGGGCCGCGATGCGCGACGGGTCCAGCACGGTCCGGTCGCTCACGAGGACGTCGCCGAAGCCGTACTTGCTGACGAGCATGAACAGCGCGGCGCCGACGCCGACGAGCGTGTGCGTGCGCAGCCCGGCCGACTTCTGGCGCCACTCGCGCTCCAGCCCGATCAGCGTCGACAGCACGAACGCGAGGGCGAGCTCGCCGAGCTGCTTCGGGCCCTGGCCCGTCACGGCGAGGACGGTGTGGTGGAGCGGCGGACGTCGCGGGCACGGGCTGTGCCTGCCCGTCGTTCACATCGCGTTAACGCGAACGCCCTCCCCGGCACGGAGCCGGGGAGGGCGTCGAGGACCGCGATGCGGCCAGGGGGCTCTGGATGCGCTAGCGGATGCGGAGCACCTTCCGCGTCGGCTTGCCGAGGCGGTTCCGGGCCGTGCCGGCGCGGACCTCGATCACGTAGCGCTTGCCCGAGCGCAGCTGCTTGCGCAGCTTGGCCGAGCGGATGTTGACCTTGACCTTCGTGCCGCCCTTGACGGCCTTGAAGGTCGAGAACAGCGCCTTGTTGGCGGTGGTCAGGACCCGCAGGCGCAGGAGCGTCGCACCGGTCGGGACCGACACCGTCACGGGCACGCCGGACGAGCCGACCGTGCCCGCGGCCACCGTGGCCGGAGCGCCGATCCGCGCCGCGGCCAGCGTGTTGCCGGCGAGCGGGACGGCCGCCGCCAGCGCCGTGACCGGCGCGGCGGAGCGGAGCGTCTGCACCGGCGGCTGACCGGGGTCAGCGGTCGCCGGCGGCAGGTTCTGCGGCTTCTCGAGCGGGAAGTTCACGACCTGCCCGCCGCGATCCGAGACGACCGTCACGCACTGGCAGGTGGTGAGGGGGATGCTCGAGTCACGCGCGTCCACCGACCACGTGCCGTCCGCCAGCACGTCGGCGGCGCCGATCAGCATGGCGGGGTTGAGCGCCAGGCCGCTGTAGACCTGCACGCGGTTGCGGTTGGTGGAGCTCGCCGTGCCGTCGACCCGCCAGCGCAGGCTGTTGGCGACGTACCGCGCCGTGGTGATGGCGAGCGAGTCCGCCACCGGACGCAGCGTGATCTGCGTGCTGTCGCACGTGACGTCCGTGCAGGTGCCGCCCACGGCGTCCGGGTTGCGGACGTCGAGGCGCAGCACGATGTTCGAGCCGGTCTTCGGGACCGTGAACGTCAGCGTCGACCGGTTCGTCGCGCCGAGGTTCACGGTCGGGCCGGAGACCTGGCTCCAGCTGAACGCGGCGGCGCTGGTCGACTGGCCGCCGTCGAGCGTGATGGACTCGTTCTGCGGGACGTCGATCGCCCCGTTCGGCGCCACGACCGAGTTGGAGAAGGCGATCTTCGCCAGCGCGTCCGTGGTCGCACGGACGTGCACGACGACCGTGTCGGTCTCCGTCGTCGTGTTCCCCGAGGTCCCGTCGGGACCCGTCACCTTGAGGGTGAACTGGTAGTCGCCCGGCGTATCCGGCGCCGTGAACGACGCCTTCGCGGTGTCCTCGCCGGTCAGCGTGACGCCGTCAGGGCCGGTCCACTCGAACGTGTCGATGTTGCCGGTCGAGGCGCTGCCGTCGAGCTCGACGGTCACACCCCGCTCGACGGTCTGCTCGCCGCCGGCGTTGGCCTTGAGCTCGACGGCCGGAAGGCCCGAGCCCTGGACCTGGACGGGGATGACGACGCTGCCGCCGCGCTCCGAGACCACCTTCACGGTGCTCTCCGGGGCGTCCGTGTCCACGGTCGCCGCGCCGGCCGCGCTCAGCGGCGTCGGCGTGAAGCCGGCCACCGAGAGGTCGGTCATCGGCATCGTCTTGTCGCTGGACTCGGCCTGGACGTGCAGCTTGTGCTCGTCGGTGTTGTAGACGGCCGTGCCGGTCAGGTGGTCGACGACCTTGACCCGCTTCTTCGTCTGCGGGACGTCCCCGAGGTTGAGCACGTCCACCTGCGGCCGGGAGCGCGCCCTGCACGTTCAGGTGCGTGAAGTAGCGGCTCTGCTCGTTCTTCAGCGGCGTGACCTGGAAGCTGCGGTCAGGACCGGTGACCGTGTCCTGGACGACGATGTCCTGGTCGACCTTCGACTCGGCCATGACGTCGATCTGCGGCTTCGCGTTCTCGGTCGCGGCGAGCGAGTACGTCGCGCGGGCGACCTCGACGCCACCGCGCGTCGACTTCTTGCCGAGGATGCTGAACAGGTCGGTGTAGATGCAGTCGTTCGACGTCGTCGTGGTGAGCCCGGGGCACGGGTTCGGGTTGTTCGTGCCGCCGACGTTCGGGCCCTCGATCTTCACGAAGTTCGTGTTGAACGGGCTGCCGGTGACCTTGTGCTGCACGCCCGGGTCCCCGAGGTAGCCCACCGGCGCTGCCGGCGCGCTGCCGTCCCACTTCAGGAACGGGCCGACCTGGCCCTCGAAGAGGCCGCCGAAGTTGCCCGAGCCGACTCCGACGTCGTCGGTGACGAAGATCGTCGAGTCGTCGCCCGCGACGAGGGTGTCCACGCCGTACGGGTTCGTGACCTTGTACTGGGCGCCGGCCACGAGGCCGCCGCGGATGCGGTAGCGCGTGCGGCCGAACACGGTCTGCGTGTTGCCGCCGCCGTAGGTGCCCTCGATCGTGTAGAGCGCGAGGACGTCGTTGCCGCCGTTGGCGGTCAGCGAGGCCTCGCCCGTGAAGTAGAAGAACTCGTCCGGGAAGTTGTCCGGGAAGCTGACTTCCGCGTTGGGATCGGGCGACGCGAGCGGCGCGTTGCACTTCGGCTCGAAGCTCGACAGGCACGCCTCGACTTCGACGCCGTTGACGTCCCGGTACCAGTCCGGGAAGCCGTTGACCGAGTTGATCGGCCCGAACTTGACGATGCCGCCGGTGGCCTGGTCGCCACCCTCGAGCCACTCACCCGACGGCCCCGCAACCGCGACGGCAGCCGTGCCGAGCAGCGATGCGGTGACGAGGAGCGCGACCCGGCGACGGGTGCTGCCGGCGATGAGCCGGCGGAAGAGACTGGCACGTGAAGACGTCGAGGCAGCGTGCGTCCGCCCGCTCTCGACCCCCACATCGGTGCCACGGTCGTGGTCTGACAAGGTACCCCCCCTGCAAACGACTGTGGACAAGTAATCTTCACAGGACTTTCACAGTCTGTTGACGGACCTCCAAGGGCAGGACCACGCCCACGCGGTTGCATCGCACCGCACCGCGGGCTGCGGACTCACGCAGCACCGAAGCGGTGCGACCCGCGGCGAATCGCCCGCCGTCGCACCCCGTGTCCTCACCACCGCCACCCCCCGACCCGGCGCGCGCCGTCCTGCGATCGCTCCGCGACCGTCCCCACCACGACACGGTCGACGAGGTCGCCGCGCACACCGCCGGCGCCGCGTCGGACGTGACCCGCGCCCTGCGCGAACTCCACGACGCCCACCTGGTCCAGGAGTCCGATGGGCACTGGCAGCTGACCACCTCGGGATGGCGAGCGGCTCGCGAGCTCGAACGCGACCCGGGCCCTGGCTGAGCGCCGGCGATCGGACGTGCGCCGGAGGGTGTGAGCCGCCGTCGGTTCGGGGAGGAAGCGTCACAGCCGGGTCGACGACGTCAGGAGGCTGACATGGGTGGGAGAAGCAGGGTGACGCTGGTTGCCGCGGTCACGGCGACGCTGGCGCTCGTGAGCGTGCCGACGTGGACGGACGCCGCGCGCCACCGCGGCGGCGACGACGGCCGCGCCGTCGCGCGCAACGTGATCGTCCTGCAGGGCGACGGGATGGCCACCGCGCAGCGCGACCTGATCCGGCTGGTCACGGTCGGCAACAAGCCCGGGCAGGAGCTCGTGATGAACCAGCTCGACCACGCCGGCCTGGTGCACACCGATCCCGATGACCCCGAGGAGGCGGTGACCGACTCCGCCGCGGCAGCGACCGCCTTCTCCACCGGCGTGAAGACGTTCAACGGCGCCGTCGGGGTCGACCCGCAGGGCAACCCGGTTCCCACGCTGCTCGAGGACGCCCGGCGGGCCGGCAAGGCCACGGGCCTCGTCACCACCTCGCAGGTGACCGACGCGACGCCGGCGGCCTACGCGGCGCACGTCACCGACCGTGCGCAGCAGAGCGAGATCGCCCGCCAGTTCCTCGAGGCGTCGAAGCCTGACGTGATCCTCGGCGGCGGCGAGGACTACTGGTACCCGGCCGGGACCCCGGGCGCCTACCCGGACCACCCGGCCACCGACCCGACCGAGGAGAGCAAGGGCGATCGCGGCAACCTCGTCGAGCGCGCGCAGCAGCTCGGCTACCGCTACGTCACGGACGCCGCCGCGCTCGAGCGCGCCCGCGGGCCCAAGCTCCTCGGGCTGTTCGCCAACGAGGAGATGTTCGAGCACCGCGAGGAGGGCCACGGCGACCTCTACGACCCGGTCGTGCCGCTGCCCGACATGGCGGCCAAGGCGCTCGACGTCCTCTCCCAGGACCGCGACGGCTTCTTCGTCCTCATCGAGGAGGAGGCCATCGACGAGATGGCCCACGAGAACAACGCCGGGCTGATGATCAAGTCCGGCGCGGCCCTCGACCGGACGGTCGCGCTCGCGGTCGACTTCGCGCGCCGCCACCCCGGCACGCTGATCGTCGTCCAGGGCGACCACGAGACCGGCGGCCTCACGATCGAGAACCCCGACCCCGAGGACGAGTCCGGCGACGAGCTCTCGCGCGAGGACGGCCCGTTCCCCGTGCAGGGCACGGACCTGCAGGTCTTCGCCGACTGGACCACCGGCCAGCACACCGGAGCCGACACCCCGATCACGGCCAGCGGCCCCGGCTCGGAGGGCTTCGACGGCGTCATCGACAACACCGACGTCCACGACGTCATCGCGCGGGCGATGCGCGGCGGATGAGCCGGCCGCTCACGCCGGGCCGCCGAGCAGCGCCTCCTCGAACGGGAACGAGGACAGGAGCTCGGTCCCGGCGTCGGTGATGAGGACCTGCTGCTCGAGCTTGACGCCTTCGTGGCCGCCGTCCTCGCCGATGTAGCTCTCGACGCAGATCGTCATGCCGGACTCGAGGACGCCGTCGTAGCCCGAGTCCTCGAAGTCCAGGTGGTGGTACAGGTACGGGTACTCGCCGGTCATCCCGCACCCGTGCGCCGAGAGGAAGTAGCGGTTGGCCACGAAGCGCTCCGGGATCTCCCACGCCTGCAGCGAGTAGTCGCGGAACGACAGGCCCGGGCGCAGCAGGGCCATGTTGTGGTGCACCTGCTCGTGGGCGGTGCGGTACAGCTCGCGCTGGAGCCTCGTCGGCTCGGCCGGTCCGGTGTGGAAGGTGCGCGAGAAGTCGCAGTAGTAGCCGTGGCAGCCCACGACGTCGGTGTCGAGCGCGACGAGCTCGCCCGGCTCGAGGCGGCGCTCCCCGGTCTCCTGGAACCAGGGGTTCGTCCGCGGGCCCGAGGCCAGCAGACGCGTCTCGACGTAGTCGCCGCCGAGCGCGATGACGGTCTGGTGCAGGATCGACCAGAGCTCGTTCTCGCTGAGCCCGGGGGCGACCGCCGAGCGCAGCCGGGCCACTCCCGCCTCGGTCGCCCGGATCGACGCGCGGACGCACTTCAGCTCCTCGTCGGACTTGACCGCCCGGGCGCGCTCGACCACGGACTGCGCGTCGAACAGGTGGAAGCCCTCGTCGCGCAGCGCGAGCGCCGCGCCCGCGTTGACGCGCTCGACGCCGACCGCCGCCCGGGCGCCGCAGTGCTCGCGGACGAGCGCGGCGACCTGCGCGGCCCAGGCCGTCTCGACCGACGCGATCCCGGGGCCGGCGGCGGCATAGCTGGCGGTGATCGCCGGGCGGATCTCGTCGATCGTCTCGAGCCCCTCGGCCAGATGCATGCAGCCGGTGAACTCGTGCAGCACGACGGGCCCGGACGCCGGGACGAACAGGTAGCGGGCGGGATTGCGCAGATGGAAGACCTGCATGTTGCGCGCCCCGGTCGCGTAGCGGATGTTCACGGGGTCGACGAGGACGCACGCATCCAGAGAGGCGGCGGCCATCAGCGCCCGCACGCGCCCGAGCCGGTAGGCCCTGACGGCCACGAGATCGATCGGCTCCCCGGCCTCGAGCTGGTCGAGCGTCGCCAGATCCTCCAACGCCGATCGGTCGGCGTGCCAGTCGATCTCCATGGCCGCGGACCCTACGGCAGGCCCCCGGGACGCCGGCATCGTGAGAGCTTCGTGAGAGTCCGCCCGATCGGCTCCGCGCGGCGGGTCTGATCCGGCAAGGTGGCGCCGCATGCGAACGCTCCGGATGCTGGTCGGTGCCGTGCTGCTCGTGCTGCTGACGATCCCGTCGGCCGCGAGCGCCGCGAAGAACCCCTACACCGCGGCGGGGGTCTGCGGGCCGGGGTACTCGGTCATCGACCGCCACCGCCTGTACGACACGAACCCCGCCACCGGGCAGCCGGTGCTGCTCGCGACCGTGGTGCTGACCTACAACCCGGCGGCCGGCGTCAACTGCGCCGTGACGATGAAGCGCTACCGCGTCGGCCAGGCGCGGCCGGTCTACGGCGACTTCCTCGCCGTGACCCTCGCCGCCCGTCCGCTCGGGCCGAACACGGTCGGCGGCGACTCGGGCGAGTTCAAGTTCTTCGCCGGCCCGGTCTACGTGCCCGCGCGCAGCCGCTGCGTGCAGTGGGGCGGCGACGTGACGCTCCTCATGCCGGCGAACTTCTCGCCGCGCGGCTACTTCAACTCGGCGTACCGCAGTCGCTTCGAGCACTGCCGCTGAGGTCCGGGGCGTGCGTTAGCGTCGCGGCGGATGGGCGACGACGACCGGCTCGACGCGACCGCGGCGCCCGACGGGCGCACGCCCCGCGCGGCCGGCCCGGACGAGGCGGCCACCGTCGCCGCCCTGCTGCACGACTTCAACCGCGAGTTCGACACCCCCACGCCGGGGGTCGAGGTCCTCACCGCGCGCCTGCGCGAGCGACTCGCCGGCGACGGGATGCGCGCGCTGCTCATCGGCGAGCCGGCGGTCGGGGTCGCGCTCGTCAGCCTGCGCCCGAGCGCGTGGTACGACGGGCCCGTCGGCCTGCTCGACGAGCTCTACGTCCGGCCCGAGGAGCGCAACCACGGCCTCGGCCACGCCCTGCTCGAGACCGCCTGCGCGCTCGTGCGCCGGCGCGGCGGCGAGGCGCTCGAGATCAACGTCGACGGCGAGGACGTCGACGCGCGGCGCTTCTACGAGCGCCACGGCTTCACGAACACCGAGCCCGGTCAGGAGGAGCCGATGCTCTTCTACTACCGCGAGTTCGCGGCCTAGCGGGCCGGACGTGAGCGGGCTCGAGCACGTCCCCGGCCTGTCCCACGGCGCGGCGGGCGCCGGCAACCGGCTGATCCACGGCGACAACCGCGACGTCCTCCCCGCCCTCGCGGACGAGATCGCGGGCGCGGCGCGCTGCGTCTACCTCGACCCGCCCTACAACAACCGCGAGCGCTGGACGCACTACGACGACCGCGAAGGACATGACCGCTGGCTCGCCGCGGTCGAGGCGACGCTCGCCGGCGTCTGGCCGCTGCTGCGCGCCGACGGCAGCCTGTGGGTGTCGATCGACGACACCGAGGTCCACTACCTGAAGGTCCTCGCGGACCGGCTGTTCGGCCGCGCGGCGTTCGTCGCGACGATCGTCTGGGAGCACCGCACGTCGCGCGAGAACCGCCGGGTGTTCTCGCACAACCACGAGTACCTGCTCGTCTACGCCCGCGATCCCGAGCGCTTCAAGCTCACGCGCAACCCCGTCGCGGCGTCGCCGGCGGTGCTCGCGCGCTACCGCAACCCCGACGCCGATCCGCGCGGGCCGTGGCAGTCGATCTCGCTCACCGCCCAGGCCGGCCACGGCACCGCGGCGCAGTTCTACGACCTCGTCGCGCCCAACGGCCGCCGCCACCGCCCGCCGAAGGGCCGCTGCTGGATCTACACGCGCGAGCGGATGCACGCCGCGGTCGCGGCCGGCGAGATCTCCTTCGGGGCCGGCGGCAACGGCGTGCCCCGGCTCAAGCGCTTCCTCTCGGCCGCGCCCGCGGGGATGACGCCGCCCACCCTCTGGCCCGCCGCCGAGGTCGGGACGACCGCGGCCGCCAAGCGCGAGGTGCTCGCCCTGTTCCCCGACGAGCCCGTCTTCGACACGCCCAAGCCCGAGGCGCTCCTGCGGCGCGTCCTCGAGATCGCGACCGACCCGGGCGACCTCGTCGTCGACGCCTACCTCGGCTCGGGCACGACGGCGGCGGTGGCCCACAAGACCGGACGGCGCTGGATCGGCGTCGAGCGCGGCGAGCACGCGGTCACGCACTGCGCGCGACGGATGCGGCTCGTGGTCGACGGCGAGGCGGGCGGGATCTCGGCCGGCGTCGGGTGGCGCGGCGGGGGCGGATTCCGCTTCGAGCGCGCCGGGCCGGGCCTCGAGCGCGCGGCCTGACCGGGCCGGGAACGCGCGAGGCCGCCGCCACGCCGCCCTCCGGGCGTGGCGACGGCCTGATGTCGCGCGCGCGTCTGCGGTTCTAGGTGCCGGAGGCGGCCGTGCCGCCCGTGCCGTCGTAGGACGCGACGACGGCGACGTCGGCCGGGGCGCTCGCGTCCGGAGCCGCGTTCGGATCGGCGGTGGCATCGGCCGGCGGGCCCGGGATCTCCGGGGCCGGGTCCTGGACGACCGTGATCGGGACGTCGGCCGGGTCGGTGGGCGGCGCCGAGTCGGCCGGCGGCAGCTCCTCGACGATGACCTCGATCGGGATCGCGTCCGGGACCGGGGTGTCACCCGCGCCGGGCGGCACCGGGATGGACGTCGTCCCGCCGATCGGGCGCACCGGCCCGACCGGGATGAGGATCTCCGTCGCCGGGAGTGCGGCCGCCGGGTCGCTCGGGGCCGGCGTCGGAGCCGGAGCGGGCGCCGGATCGCTCGGGGCGGGCGTCGGAGCCGGATCGCTCGGCGCCGGCGCGGGCGCCGGATCGCTCGGGGCGGGCGTCGGGGCCGGATCGCTCGGCGCCGGCGTCGGATCGCTCGGAGCGGGCGTCGGGTAGGCGGGCTCGGTCGGCGCCGGGTCGCTCGGCGCGGGCGTGCCCGGGCCGGAGTCGCCGGGCGTCGTCGGGCCGCCGGGGCCGGACGGGCTGCCCGTGGGATCGCCGGGCTGCGAGGGCTGGCCGGGGTCCGGCGCGCCGGGGGTGCCCTGGCCGGGCTCGTCGTCCGGCGCCTGGAAGTTCGCGAGGCCGACCGTGAGCGCGATGACGTTGCTCTTGCCGTCGCCGCCCGTGGAGGGCTCCTGGACCATCGGCGTGCCGGTCGGCGCCTGGGCGATGTTCATCCGCACGCGCATCCGCAGCGCCGGGTCGGTCGCCGTGGTGCGCGGGGCGTCGACCATGTCGACCGTCGCCTTGAGCGCGAGCGTCGGGTCGTCCTTCGGCAGCGCGGCGGGCACCGTGGGCCGCAGGTGCAGCGTCACGGTCTCCGGGAGCGCGTCGCTCGGCTGGCCGCCCGCGATGCCGAGCTTGACCTGGAGCTCGGGGTCGCCGTTGGCGTTGGCGGCGACGCCGGCCGAGCGGACGCTGAGGCGGACGAGCCCGGCCAGGCTGTTCGCGGCGGCGGGCGTCGGCACGATCGTCGTGGTCGGCAGCGGGTCGCTCGACGTCACGACCTCGTGGCCGCCGACGGGCTTGGGCTTCTTCGTCTTCGCCGGGGTCTTCGCCGCGGCGGTGTCGTTCGGGACGACCGGGGTCGAGTCGGTGGCGGGGACCGTCCCCTCCGACGGGCGGACCACGATCTGCGTGCCGGTCGCCTGGACCTCCCACGCGTGGTGCGCGGCCTTCTTCTTCTTGTGCGTCGTGACGGTGGCCGTCGTCCCCGGCGCCATCAGGGCGAGGCCGGAGTCGTCGGGCATGCCGACGATCTGCGGCGGCACCGACGTCTGCTTCGTCCCGGGCCAGACGCCCGTGACCGGCACGGCGACCGCGCCGATGACCAGTCCGCACGCCGCGGCGCCCGCGCAACCGCGGAGCAGTGCACTGCGTCGGGACGGGGACTGCTGGGGGGAAGGCACTGGCACGTGGACCTCGCACTCGATTCGCGGCCACGCGATGCGGGCCGCCCGGGGAATGTGCCGGACGGTAGGTGCCGCCCAGGGGGTGTCACATGAGTAGATCCCGCACATCGGCGGGGGTGGAGCCGCAGGTCGGCTACGACTCCGGTCGCCGGGCACGCGAGCGCCTTCGCAGCGGCGCCCCGGCCTGGGGGGAAGACCGGGGCGCCGTTGCGACTGTCCGTCTCGATTGGGGGGCGTCCGCCGCGGGCCGTGTCAGGGGGGTCAGACGTCGGCTGAGCGGCGGTTTCGGCTGATGCGGATGATGCGTCAGGTCGCGTCGGGGCTACAAGACGACATCGGTAGTAGGACCGTCCGGACGCGTGCGACCACGGTCGTACGACGATCGTTGACAGTGCGTCAGGGCGCCGCACGATCGCGCCGCACCCGCCAGACTGCCAGCGGTGACCGCGGGAGCCGCCATCAGGGTCGTCCTCTGCGACGACCACGTCATGGTCCGCGAGGGCCTGCGCCGGGTGATCGACGGCGTGGAGGGCATCGAGGTGGTCGCGAGCGCGTCCGACGGCGAGGAGGGGATCGAGGCGACGCTCCGCCTGCGCCCGGACGTGGTGCTCATGGACCTCGCGATGCCGGGCGTCGACGGCGTCGCGGCCACGCGCCGGATCGCCGCCGAGGCCCCGGACGTCAGCGTCGTCGTCCTGACCTCGTTCGCCGACCGCTCCCAGGTCCTCGACGCCGTCGACGCGGGCGCGAGCGGCTACGTCCTGAAGGACGCGAGCGTCGACGAGGTCGTCCGCGCGATCCACAGCGCCGCGGCCGGCGACTCGCCGCTCGACCCGCGGATCGCCCGCACGGTCGTCGCCCGCTCCGCCGCGGGCGACCCGCTGAGCGTGCTGAGCGACCGCGAGCGCGAGGTCCTCGAGCTCGTCGCCGACGGCATCCCGAGCAAGACGATCGCCCGCCGGCTCGGCATCACCGAGCCGACCGTGCGCGCCCATCTGACCCGGATCTACCGCCACATCGGCGTCGACGACCGCACCCAGGCCGCCCTCTGGGCGGTCGACCACGGCCTCGGCCGCCGCCGCTGAACCGGCCGCTAGACGGGCGGCGGGACCGTCGCGGCGTACCGCGCCCCGACGCCTTCGCGGGCGTCGATCGCGAGCGAACCGCCGCGGTCCCGGAGCGTCTGCGCGAGCGAGTCCAGGCGCGGCCGGCGGCCGTTCTCGCGCTCGCCGGTGTCCTCCGGATCAGGGATCAGGTTGTGGTCGACGGTGAGGGTCACCTGCTCGCCCCGGTCCTCGATCTTCATCGTCACGAGCGTCACGTCGGGGCGCCGGCGCACGTCGAGCAGGATCTCGCGGGCGGCCCGATGGACGAGCAGCGCCGTCTCCCCCGGCAGCGGGCGGCTCAGGGCGAGGCCGACGATGACCTCCACGCCGGCGTCACGCAGCGGCGCCGCGATCGCCTCGATCGCGCTCTGGAGGTCCTGGACGCGGTGCTCCTCGGAGCGCAGGTCGACGAGCAGCTCGCGCATCCGGGTCATGGTGCGGCGGCACACCTCCGCGCCGCGGCCGAGCGCGCCGCGCAGCTGGTCCTCCGGCGTGCCCGCCGGCAGCGTCGCGGCGGCGTGCAGCTCGTAGGCCGCGCCGGCGAGGTCCTGGACCACGCCCTCGTGGATCTCGGTCGCGATGCGGCCGCGCTCGGCCTGCAGCGCGTGCTCGGCCTCTCGCGCGAGCTCCTCGCGGTCGCGCGCATCGGCGCGCGCCCGGCGCGCCTGCGACCACACGAGCGGCAGCTGCGCCGCGGCGAGGGCGAGCAGGAGGCCGAGGAACATCGGCAGGAACGTCCGCCAGATGCGGCGGCTGGCGGCGTCGATCTGGCCCGCGGGGTGGTAGGCCTCGACCATCACGAGACGGCCCGAGGGCAGCCGCAGCGGCAGATAGACCTCGACGAGCTTGCCCTCACCGCGCTCGAGCCGGTTCTCGGGCCGGCTGAGGTCGCTGACGTCCGCGCGCACCGCGCCCTCCTCGAGCGCCTCGCGCATGTCGTCGGGCAGTCGGAAGCGCTGGCCGATGAGGCCGTGGGCGTCGGAGTAGACCACCCGGCCATCGGGCGTCCAGACCTTCACGCGCACGATCGGCCGTCCGAGGATCGCCTCGTGGACCGTGCGGTCCAGGCGGGCGAGCGACGCCGCCTCCCCGTGCAGGACGCCCGGCGTGACCTCGCGCTCGAGGACGCCGTGGCTGACGGCGACCGTGACCAGCCGCGCGTCGCTCAGCGCCTCGCCGGTGGCCAGGTGCTTGAGGGTCACCGCGCCGATCGTCGCGACGAGCACGAGCAGCGCCGCGCTGGAGAGCGCGAACTGGGCCACGGTGCGGTGCCGGCGCACGGAGCGCCGCAGCGACGTCAGGAGACGCGCCCGGGCCCTGCCAGCCATGTCTGATCATCCATGGTCCTCATAACCCCCGACGCCGCGGTCTGTCCATGGCCGCGGCATCGATACAGGCGCCCACCCGTCGGCGGCGCGCGCAGTGCACCCCTAACGCTGCCCGACCTCGCCGGGTCTCGCAATGCGACATGGGTAGTAGGACGTGGTGCGACCTCTGTCGCATCACCGCGGGCGCACACGAGGATGGGTCGATGGCAATGTCTCACTCTCCAGTCGAGGGTGAGGAATGCTCCGATGCCGATGATGTGGCAGCATCGGGGCGATGGCGGGGACCCTCGGACGCACGGCCGGGCGCGTTGCGGGCGTGGTCCTCGTCGTGATCGGGGTGACCGCCCTGACGTGGCTGGCGATGCGGGTCCTGCGGCCGTCGTGGTTCACGGGCGACACGCGCCCGGTCCCGGTCCAACTCGGCGACTACCTGCGCCGCGGCTTCGTCCACTTCGACTTCGGGCGCTCGTTCCAGCCCCCGAGCGACCGCGTCGCGGACATCATCCGCCGCGGCCTGCCCGCGGACCTCAGCCTGATCCTCGGGGCGACGGCGTTCGGCGCGGTCGCCGGCGCCGCGGGCGGTGTGTACTGCGCGGCCCGGCGCGGGACGGCGCTCGCGATCGCGCTCGAGGGCGCCGCGGCGTTCTTCATCTTCGCCCCGCTCTACGTCCTGGGGCTGTCGCTCATCCTGCTGTTCGGCGCCGACATCGCCTACGTCGACGTCGGCGTCCACATCCCGCGGGCGTACGTGCCGTTCAGCGACGGCCCGCTGCAATGGTTCGGCTCGCTCGTGGTCCCCTGGATCCTCACCGGGATGCCGCTCGCGGCGCTGCTGCTGCGGCTGACCCGGACGGCGATGGTCGGCGTGCTCGGCGAGGACTTCATCCGCGCCGCGAGCGGCAAGGGCCTCACCCACGCGCGGGTCCTGCGCCGCCACGCCCTGCCGGCCGCCGCCGCGCCCGTGATCGCCGCGACCGGCATGACGATCAACCTCACGATCACGAACGTCGCGCTGATGGAGACGGTGTTCGGGATCCCCGGCGTCTTCGGCCGTCTGCGCGGCGCGATCGGCTACGGCGACTTCCCGATGCTCATGGGGATCACCGTCGTCGGCGCCGCGTTCATCGCGATCGCGAACCTGCTCGCGGACCTCGCGCTCGTCTGGCTGGACCCGCGCACGCGGTAGCGCGGTCCTTACGCCGCGGGTAATCGACCCGCGCCCGGGGCGGCGGGATCGTGCCCGGCCATGAGCACACACGCCATCGCCGCCTCACCGACCCGGCCCCGCCGCTCCTCGAGCCCGTGGGCCGCCCTGCCCGTCGTCCTCGCCGGCACGTTCATGGTCGTGCTGGACTTCTTCATCGTCAACGTCGCCATGCCCGCGATGCAGGCCGATCTGCACGCGAGCACCGGCGCCATCGAGTGGGTCGTCGCCGGCTACGGCCTCACGTTCGCGACGCTCCTGATCACCGCCGGCCGGCTCGGCGACGGGTTCGGGCGCCGGCGGATGTTCGCCGCCGGGCTCGCCCTGTTCACCGTCGCCTCGGCCGCCTGCGGCCTGGCCTGGAGCCCCGGGGCGCTCGTCGTCGCCCGCCTCGTGCAGGGCATCGCCGCCGCCCTGCTCAGCCCGCAGGTCCTGTCGATCATCGGCGTCGCCTACCAGGGCCCCGACCGCGTCCGCGCGCTGAGCGTCTACGGCATCGTCCTCGGCCTCGCCGCCGTCGGCGGCCAGCTCGTCGGCGGCGTCCTCGTGCAGGCCGACATCGCCGGCCTCGGGTGGCGCAGCTGCTTCCTCATCAACGTCCCGATCGGCGTCGCCGCGCTCGCCCTGGCCCCGCGCCTGGTGCCCGAGTCCCGCGCCGAGCGCTCGAGCCGGATCGACGTCACCGGCACCGTCCTCGTGACCGTCGGCCTGACCGCCGTCGTCCTGCCGCTCGTCGAGGGCCGCCAGCACGGCTGGCCGATGTGGACGGCGCTGAGCCTCGCCGCCGCCCCCGTCGTCCTCGGCGCCTTCGCCGCCCACCAGCGCCGGCTCGGCCGCCGCGGCGGCGCCCCGCTGCTCGACCCCGCGCTGTTCCGCGACCGCGCGTTCAGCGCCGGGCTGCTGACCCAGCTCGTGTTCTGGGCCGGTCAGGCGTCGTTCTTCCTCGTCCTCGCGCTGTACCTGCAGCTCGGCCGCGGCCTCGACGCCCTCCAGGCCGGCCTCGTGTTCACGATCCTCGCGGCGGCGTACCTCGTCGCCTCGCTCGAGGCGCCGGGGCTGGCCGCGCGTCTCGGCCGCCGGCTCCCCGCCCTGGGCGCCCTCGTGCTCGCGGCCGGGCACGCGGTGATGCTCGCGACCGTCGCCGAGGCCGGGACCGGCGGGTCGGTCGCCGCGCTCGTCCCCGCGCTGCTGCTCGTCGGCACCGGCATGGGCCTCGTCATCACGCCGCTGACCTCGACCGTCCTCGCGTCGCTCGAGCCGCAGCGGGCCGGCGCCGCCGCGGGCGCCCTGGCGACGATGCAGCAGGTCGGCAACGCGATCGGCGTCGCCGTCACCGGCGTCCTGTTCTTCGGCGCGCTGGACGGCGGCTACGCGCACGCGTTCGAGCTGAGCCTCGCCCAGCTCGCGGTCCTGTGCGTCGCGGTCGCGGGCCTCACGCGCCTGCTCCCGCGCGCGTCTGCTTCGTGAACCGCATCACAGAGGCCCGGCATTCGTGATCGGGCGCACAAACGGCGGAGCGGGCGGATGCCATCTTGCCCGCTCCACCGAGTTTCTCTCACACCTCAGGAGCCCGACATGTACGCCGCCAATCACTACGTCATCCGCATGGCCACCGACGCCGACGCCCCGATCCTCGCCCGCCTCGCCGACCTCGCCGGCCAGCCGCCGCTCGAGGGCCCGATCCTCGTCGGCGAGCTGCACGGCGAGCCGGTGGCGGCCGTCGCCCTGCGCGACGAGCGCAGCCTGGTCGACCCCTACCAGCCGACCGAGCACGTCCTGATCTGCCTGCGTCAGCGCAAGCGCGGCCTGCACGCCCTCGAGCGGATGCCGTCGCTGCGCGAGCGGCTCATCGCCGGGCTTCCCGCCACGTACCGCGCGCGCAGCGGCCGCGCCGCCTAGGCGCGACCCCTCCACCGGTGGCGACGGATCCTCGCTCTTTGCAGGAATCCGTCGCACCGGTGCGAACGCGCGCGAAATGTGCCGCGTGCGACACGTTGATCAGCCATGAGCGAGCTTCCGGTCCTGCCCAACGAGGCGCCCGTCGACCTGCAGCTGCCACGCGAGGAGGCTGAGGCCCTCCTTCTGGCGGTCGACGCGCTGCAACCCCTTCTCGAGCGTATCCGCGCCGAGATCATGCCCGCGCCCGAGCCCGAACAGGAGCCCGAGCCGATCGCCGCGCTCGCGGTCCCGGACACCGAGGACGCGCTGCGCCGCGCGACCTGGCTGGCGCGCGAGTCGCTGCGCGAGGCGCGCACCGCGATCGACGAGCGCCGTCCGACCGCCGAGCAGCGCCGCGCCTGGCAGGAGGCGGCCCGCCGCTACGTCGCCTCCGCCGCGACCCGCCGGTCGTTCCCGCCCCGCTCGCGCAATGGCGCGAGCTGACGTCCGCTCTATCCTCGCGGGCATCACCGCACCGCCTGACGACGCGATCCGCGACCTGCTGACGGCCCACCTCACGTGGGCCGTCGTCGGCTGCTCGCCGAGCCCCGCGCGCGACAGCCACCGCATCGCCGCGCTGCTCGCCCGGCGCGGCAACCGGATCATCCCGGTCAACCCGCAGGCGGCCGGCGCCGAGATCCACGGCGAACGCTGCGTGGCGCGGCTGACCGACCTCGACGACCCGTCCGTCGTCGACGTCGTCGACATCTTCCGCCGGGCCGACGCCGCCGGCGCGCACGTCGACGAGGCGATCGCGATCGGCGCGCGCGCCGTCTGGATGCAGCTCGGCGTCGTCGACGAGGCCGCCGCCGACCGCGCCCGCGCGGCCGGGCTCACGGTCGTCATGGACCGCTGCCCGGCGATCGAGATCCACCGCCTCGGTCTCGACTGAACATTGGAGGACACTGGAGTCGCCGTGCGGGTGGGTGGGTAAAGAATCTTCGTGGCGTCCAGCGACCACAACCCAGGGGAGCTCCTTCGGCGTGCCCTCAACACGGCCGAGGACCCCGACGACGCCCTCCGTGCGATCACGACGCTGCGCGGTGAGCTCGACCGGCTCGAGCGCGACGCCGTCGCCTGCGCGCGCGTCGCGGGCGCGTCCTGGAGCACGATCGCCGACGGCCTGAGCATCACGCGCCAGGCCGCCCAGAAGCGCCACCGGGGCACGAAGCAGGCCGCCGCTGCGACGGCGACGGCGGCCGCGCCCTCCTCCGCCGCGGCGTCCGTCGACAGCGTGCTCGTCACCGCGCCCGCGCGGATGGCCGTCCGCCTCGGCCGCCAGGAGGCCCGCGCGATGGGCTCGGAGGTCGTCGGCAGCGAGCACCTGCTGCTCGGCATCCTGCGCAGCGGCGACCAGCGCGCCGCCCGCATCCTCACCGACATGGGCGTCTCGATCGACGACGCCCGCGTCGCCGCCCAGCCCACGCTCGTCGACGGCCGGGGCCACGGCGAGCCCATCGGCAAGGACGGGATCTCGGGCTACGCGCGCTCGGTCCTCGAGCAGTCGCTGCGCGAGGCGTTGTCGCGGGGCGAGGCCCACATCGGCGTCGAGCACCTGCTGCTCGCCCTCCTGCGCGAGGATGTCGGCGGCGCCGCCCGGACGCTGGCCGAGCTCGGCGTGGACGCCGACCAGGTGCGCGCGCGGATCGGCGACCCGACCACCGACGGCTCCGCCCGGCCCGTCTGACCCCGCCCGGATCGGCGGCCGGCGATGCGAGGCGTCCGCCGCGGGTACCGTCGCCCGGTGCCCGCCCGCCGTGCCCGCATCGAACGCACCGCCCGCGAGGTCCTCGGCTTCACGGCCCTGCGGCCCGGGCAGCTCGAGGCGATCGAGAGCGTCCTGGCCGGCCGCGACACGCTCGCGGTGCTGTCCACCGGCTCGGGGAAGTCGGCGATCTACCAGATCGCCGGGCTGCTGACGAAGGGCGCGACGCTCGTGGTCTCGCCGCTGATCGCCCTGCAGCGCGACCAGGTCGACGCGCTGCGCGAGCGCGCGCTCGGCGCCGCCCAGCTCAACTCGAGCGTGCCGGAGGGCGAGCGCGAGGAGGCGCTGGCCGAGCTGGCCGAGGACGCGCTCGAGTTCCTGTTCCTCGCCCCCGAGCAGCTCGCCAACGCGTCCGTCCTCGACGAGCTCGCCACCGCGCGCCCGAGCCTCGTCGTCGTCGACGAGGCCCACTGCATCTCGGAGTGGGGCCACGACTTCCGCCCCGAGTACCTGCGCCTCGGGGCGGCGATCGAGAAGCTCGGGCGCCCGACCGTGCTCGCCCTGACCGCGACGGCCGCGCCGCCGGTGCGCAGGGAGATCGTCGAGCGGCTCGGCCTGCGCGACGCCGAGCTCGTCGTCCGCGGCTTCGACCGTCCCAACCTCGAGCTCGCCGTCGAGCGCCACCACGAGGCGCGCCACAAGGACGACGCGCTGCTCGACGCCGTCGTCGCGGCGCCCAAGCCCGGGATCGTCTACGCCGCGACGCGCAAGCGCACCGAGGCGCTCGCGGCCGCCCTGCGCGACCGCGGGGTCGATGCCGACGCCTACCACGCGGGCCTGCGCGCCGCCGACCGCGAGGCGGTCCAGGAGCGCTTCATGGACCACGGTGCCAAGGTCATCGTCGCCACGACCGCGTTCGGGATGGGCGTCGACAAGGCCGACGTCCGCTTCGTCTTCCACGCCGAGGTCCCGGAGTCCGTCGACGCTTACTGGCAGGAGGTCGGGCGCGCCGGGCGCGACGGCGAGCCGGCCCACGCGACGCTCTTCTACCGCCCCGAGGACCTCGGGCTGCGCCGCTTCTTCGCCGGCGGCGGCCACGTCGGGGCCGACGAGCTCACCGAGGTCGCCGCGGTCGTCGGCGCGGCCGCCGGCCCCGTGGACCCGGGCGAGCTCCAGGAGCGCACCGAGCTGTCGCAGTCCAAGCTCGCCACGGCCGTGTCGCGGCTCGAGGACGCGGGCGCGGTCGAGGTCCTCCCCACCGGCGAGGTCGCGGCGCGCGACGACGCGCCGCCGCTCGACGAGGCGGTGCGCGGGGCGCTCGACCACGAGGACGATCGCCGCGAGGTCGAGCGCTCGCGCCTGGACATGATCCGCGCGTTCGCCGAGGAGATCGACGGCTGCCGGCGCGCGTTCGTCCTCTCCTACTTCGGCGAGCCGTTCGACGCGTTCCCGTGCGGGCGCTGCGACAACTGCCGCGCCGGCCGGGTGACCGCGCCGGACGCGGCGAAGGCGCCGTTCGTGCCGGGCACGCGCGTCGTCCACGCCGAGTGGGGCGAGGGCGAGGTGCAGCGCTACGAGCACGGCCGCGCCGTCGTCGTGCTCTTCGACGATGTCGGCTACAAGACGCTCGCCCTCGAGGTCGTCCTCGAGCGCGGGCTGCTCGAGCCGGCGTAGGCCCGGCGCCACGCCGCCGCCAGGCCGCTCGCCCCGCCGGCCGCCAGCAGCGCGATCAGCGACAGTGCGTAGCGCGGCTGGGCGACGAGGACGGCGTGGACGAGCGTGCTCGCGAGGACCACGCTCGTCACGAGGGCCACGTCTCCGCGCCGTCCCCAGAGGGCGCCGCAGAGCAGTCCGGCGAGGGCCAGGACGACGACGACGGCGTGGGCCACGGCCGCCGCACGCGATCGGACCTGACTCGGCCGCCCCCACATCCGGGCGGTCTTGCGGGCCATCATCGCGGCGAACGCCGTCGGGCGACCGAGCGCGTAGCGGCGCACGTTGGCGAGCGCCTCGGCGCGCAGCGCCGCCCGGTAGCCGAGCTCCGGGCGGCGCGCGCGCACCGTCTCCATGACGGCCTCGCCGGGAATCCGGAGGTCGCTGCGGCCCCGCAGCTCGGGGAAGCGCGCCCGGGTCTCCCCCGCGAGCGCCCGCTTGAAGCCGGTCGTCCTGCCGTCCCCCGGCAGGTAGGTGCCGACGAGCAGGGTCGTCGCGTCCGTCTCGACGACCGGGACCAGCGAGTGCGACCGCACCGACGCGTATCCGACCCATGGAGCGATGACCAGCACCCCGGCCGCCAGCACGGTCGCGGCGTCGGACGCTGCGCTGCGCCAATGCCCCTCGGCCGCGCCCAGCGCGAGGAGGACGAGCGGACAGACGAGCAGGGCGACCAGCAGGTCGCCGCGCGCCAGGGCGGCCGCGCCGAGCAGGGCGCCACCGCCGGCGAGGAGCCGCCGCCGTCCCGACCGTCGCGCGGTGACGAGCGCGAGGACGGCCAGGGTGAGGGCGAGGGCGCCGAACGGCTCGCTGAGCAGCTCCCCCGTCGTCCGCACGAGCGGCGGGTAGAACGCCACCACCCCCGCGGCGAGCAGACCGGCGGCGGCACCGCCCAGCTCGCGGCCGAGGGCGAACGCCGCGACGACGAGCAGCGTCCCGACGGCCGCGAGCAACCAGTACGCGGCCGGGATGTCGGTCGGTGATCCCGGCGGACTCGGGGTCAGGCGGCGAGCCGCGGCGAACGCGAGCGGAGCGCCGGGCGCGGCGATGAACGGGTGGCGCGGGCCGGACGTCCGGTCGCCGTAGTGCAGGTCCTCGGCGAGCGTCCGCGCCAGCGCCGCGTAGACGCGCTCGTCCACCGAGGCGCGGGCGACGTGCGGGTGCGCGGCCTGCCAGCCGCGCAGGCCGGCGCCGGCCACCACGATGAGCGCCAGCGCGATCGGGACGCGGAAGCGGCCGGGCACCGGGCGGCGAGCCTATCCGGCGCCGCCTCCCGGCACGAGCCGTCGAGCGGTCCTAGACGGTGACGCGGGCCAGCTCGGCGAACGACGTCATGCCGGCGAGGACCTTGTCGAGGCCCTCGGCCCGCAGCGTGCGCATCCCGGCGCGGCGCGCGGCCTCGCCGAGCGCGTCGGCCGACGCGCGGCCGACGGCGAGCTTGCGGATCTCGTCGGTGACCGGCATGACCTCGTAGAGACCGATGCGGCCCTTGTAGCCCGTGCCGCCGCAGCGGCCGCAGCCGACCGGCTCCCACGCGGTGATCATGTCGCCGTGGACGTCGTAGCCGTTGGCGCGCACCGCGTCGCCCGGCAGCACGACCTCCTGCTTGCAGTCGCACAGGCGCCGTGCGAGGCGCTGGGCGAGCACGGCGCTGACCGCGCTCGAGACGAGGAACGGCTCGACGCCCATCTCGATGAGGCGGGCGATCGCGCCCGGCGCGTCGTTCGTGTGCAGCGTGGAGAGGACGAGGTGGCCGGTGAGCGCGGCCTCGACCGCGATCTGCGCGGTCTCCTTGTCGCGGATCTCGCCGACCATGATGATGTCCGGGTCGGCGCGCATCATCGAGCGCAGGCCGTTGGCGAACGTCAGGCCCGCCTTCGGGTTGATCTGCATCTGCTTGACGCCGGCGAGCTCGTACTCGACCGGGTCCTCGATGGTGATGATGTTCTTCTCGGGCGTGTGGAGCGTCTGCAGCGCGCCGTAGAGCGTCGTCGTCTTGCCCGAGCCGGTCGGGCCGGTGACGAGCACCGCGCCGTGGGCGCGGGAGAAGGCCTCGACGAAGCGGCTCTGCTCCGGGTCGACCATGCCGAGGTGGTCGAGCTCGATGACCATGCCGTCCTTGTCGAGGACGCGCATGACCGCGCCCTCGCCGCCCACGAGCGGCAGCGTGGCGACGCGGACGTCGATCCGCCGGCCGTCGACGTTCAGCGCGGTGCGGCCGTCCTGCGGGATGCGCCGCTCGGCGATGTCGAGCTCGGACATGATCTTGATGCGCGAGATCACGCCGGCGACGAGGCGCCGCGGGATGCGGGTCGCCTCGGCCAGGACGCCGTCGACGCGGAAGCGGACGAGCAGCTCGCCGCCGACGGGCTCGAAGTGGATGTCCGACGCGCCCTGGTCGACGCCCTGGGCGACGAGCGAGTTGACGAGCTTGACGACCGGCGCCTCGTCGGCGGACTCGCGCAGGTCGACGACCTCGGGACCCTCGTCGGTGACGGCCTCCTCGACGACCATGTCGTCGATCTGGTTGAGGCGCCCGACGAGCGCGCCGATGTCCTCGTGCGCGGCGACCGCGACGCGGATCTCGTAGCTCGTGATGAGCGAGATGTCGTCGATCGCGAGGACGTTGCCCGGGTCGACCATCGCGACCAGCAGCGTGCGGTCGTCGAGGAAGCCCACGGGGACGGCCGAGTAGCGCTTGGCCGCGGAGGCGGGCAGCAGGTTCGCGGCGGACATGTCGACCCGGAAGGCGTTCAGGTCGACGTGGTCGACCCCGAAGCGCTCGGCGATGACGCGCGCGAGCTGGTCCGGCGTGAGGACGCCGCGGTCGACGAGGACCTCGCCCGTGCGCCGCCCGGCGGCCTTGGCCTCGGTGATCGCGAGCTCCACCGACTCCCGTCCGGCGTAGCCGAGCCCCACGACGATGTCGCCGATCTGTCGCGACGACCGACCCCGCGACGAAGGGGGCGTGAGACCGGGGGTGACGGGTGCTGCGGACAGGGGAACGGGCGACATGATCCGGTTATCGGCAGGAGCAGGAGGAAACCGTAGCGTTCATCGGGCCTCGTCGAGGGCTTGATTGACGAGCGCGTCGGCGGCGGCATTCTGCGCGCGGGGCACGCTGCGGATGCGCCACCCGGCGAACTCGGCGAGCGCGCGTTTCGCCTGCGCGTGCAGGGGCTTCATGTCCGGGTGCTTGACCTTGTACTCGCCGTTCATCTGCTTGGCGACGAGCTCGGAGTCGTTGACGATCTCGACCTCGTCGGCGCCGAGGGCGCGGGCGCGCTCGAGGCCGAGGAGGAGGCCGCGGTACTCGGCCACGTTGTTCGTGGCCACGCCGAGCAGCTGTCGGGCCTCGTCGAGGACGTCGCCGTCGGGGGTCGAGACCACCGCGGCCGCCGCGGCCGGACCCGGATTGCCGCGCGCGCCGCCGTCGACGTGGACGACGACCTTCACCGGCGCGGGCGCCTCACTCGTCGTTGGCGTCGATCTGCGGGAACTCGCCGGCGACGCGCGTCCGCCGCCGGTCGCGGCGGGTGCGCTGCTCGGCCTGCTCCGGTGTGGTCGGCCCGCGCCGCTCGCTCTTGCGGCGGTCGATGATGACCTTCACGTTCGGGTCGTCCTTGTAGTACTCGACGAGCCGCTCGTAGAGCTCCGGCGCGAGTTCCTCTGGGATGACGGAGTAGATCACCGGCGCGGAAATCTACGCGTGCTGCGCGGCGAGGTGCAACTCGCCCTGCTCGTCGGCCGCGGCGTTGGGCATCTGGTCGGCGGGCTCGAGCTCGGACAGCTCGGTCCCCTGGTTGACGAGCCGCACCCCGGCGGCCTCGTCGCCGAGGTCGATCTCGAAGCGGTACCACGACAGCTCCCAGCCGACGACGATCGTGACGACGCTCCCCTCGGTCAGCGACGGCCGGACCGCGACGATCGGCGGCCCGAGCGACCGGGCCACGCCGGCGACCGTCCGCGGGTGCGAGCTGCCGTTGAAGAGGTCGAGCGCGCGGGCCATCTTGAGGTCGGCGTTCGTCGGGATCGCGTGCACGTTGCGCTGCTCGCGGACGGGCTGCGGCGGGCGCTCACGCTCGCGGTCCTGCTGGGCCGGAGGGTGGTGGTGGTGCTCGTCGTGGCCGTCGTCGGGGTCGCGGTGGCCGCGCAGGCGCGACAGCAGCCCGCGCGAGCGGCCGTTCTGGCCCCGGCGCACGGTCGCGTCGTCGAGGCCCTCGCGGATCCAGCCCTCATGGGACGCGCGCTGCGTGCAGAGCTCGCACACGTTGCGCTTCTCGCCCGCGGCCAGGAAGACGTTCGGGGCCTCCCCCGGCAGCAGCGTGCGCCCGCACACGTCGCAGTTCACGACAGGCGTGTTCGTGCTGATCGACTTGCGCGTCACGAGGCGACCGAGGGTAGCAGTGGGGCCACCCTCGGCCGCATGTGCTCGTGCGCGATTCCCGCTGCTCAGGCGGGCGTTCAGGCCTTGACCGCCTCGGCCTCCTCGCGCGCCGCGTCGACCACCTTCTGGGCGAGGTGACCGGGGATCTCCTCGTAGCGCAGGAACTCCATCGTGTAGTCGCCCTGGCCGCCGGTGAGCGCGCGCAGGTCGGGGGCGTAGGTGAGCATCTCCGACATCGGGACCTCGGCCTTGACCTCGGTCAGGCCGCCGACCCCGGGCTCCATGCCCTGCGGGCGCCCGCGGCGCGAGTTGAGGTCGCCGATGACGTCGCCGACGGCCTCCTCGGGGACGGCCAGCGTGACGAGCATGATCGGCTCGAGCAGCACCGCGCCGGCGTCCTCGAGCGCCTGGCGCATCGCGATGGAGCCGGCCATCTTGAACGCCATCTCCGACGAGTCGACCGTGTGCGCGGAGCCGTCGTAGAGGCGCACGCGGACGCCCTTGACCGGGAAGCCGGCGACGGCGCCGTGCTGCATCGCCTCGACACAGCCCTTCTCGACCGCCGGGATGAAGCTGTGCGGGATCACGCCGCCCTTGATCGCGTTGACGAACTCGAAGTCCTCGCCCTCGACCGGCTCGATCTCGATGTGGCAGTCGCCGAACTGGCCACGCCCGCCGGTCTGCTTCTTGTGCCGGCCGTGCGCCTTGGCCGCCTTGCGGATCGTCTCCCGGTAGGGCACGCGCGGCGGCTTGAGCGTGACCTCGGCCCCGAAGCGCTCCTTGAGGCGGTCGACGACGATCTCGACGTGGATCTGCGACAGGCCGGCCACGATCTGGTCGCCGGTCTGCATGTCGCGGTGCAGGTCGATCGTCGGGTCCTCCTCCTGCAGGCGGCGCAGCGACGTGAAGACCTTGTCCTCGTCGCCCTTGGCCTTCGCCTCGATCGCGAACGCCATGACCGGCTGCGGCAGGCGGATGCGCGGCATCGCGATCGGCTCGTCGCGGGCGGCGAGCCAGTCGCCGGCGCGGGTCTCCTTGAGCTTGGCGACGGCGCCGATGTCGCCGGGGCCGAAGCCGTCGGCGTGGCCGGTGTCCTTGCCCTCGGGGACGAGCAGCGTGCCGATGCGTTCCTTGCTGTGCGCGCGGGTGTTCAGGACCTGGGCGTCGGGCTTCATGACGCCCTGGTAGACCCGGAAGAAGTTGATGCGCCCCGCGAAGGGGTCGGCCTTCGTCTTGAACACGTACGCGAAGAGCTCGGCGTCGGGGTCGGGCGTGAGCGTGACCTCGGGCAGCTCGAGCGCCCCGTGCTTCACCGGGCTCGGCAGGTCGTCGACGATCGCGTCGAGCAGGCGGTTGGTCGCGAGGTTGCGCGTCGCGACGCCGCACACGACGGGGAAGATGCCGCCGTGGTTCGTGCCGTCCTTCAGGGCGGTGACGATCTCCTCGTGGGAGATCTCCTCGCCCTCGAGGTAGCGCTCCATCAGCTCCTCGGAGACCTCGGCGACCTCGTCCATGAGCTTCTCGCGGTACTCCTCGGCCTGCGCCTGGAGCTCGTCGGGGATCGGGATCTCGCTGCAGTTCTCCCGGCCGTCGTCGTCGGAGTACTCGTAGGCCTTCATGTCGACGAGGTCGATCACGCCGCGGACCTCGTGTTCGGCGCCGATCGGGATCTCCGTCGCCACGACGTGCTGGCCGAAGGCCTCCTTCAGGCTGTCCAGGGAGCGGAAGAAGTCGGCCCGCTCGCGGTCGAGCATGTTCACGAAGACCATCCGCGCGAGGTCGAGCTCCTCGGCCCGCTGCCACAGGCGCTGGGTGGTCACCTCGACGCCCATGACGGCGTTCACGACGAAGATCGCCGACTCGCAGACGCGCATGGCACCGAGCGCGTCGGCCACGAAGCTCGGCTCGCCAGGGGTGTCGAGCAGGTTGATCTTGCGGTCCTGCCACTCGAACGAGTTCAGCGAGGCGCTGATCGACATCTGCCGCGCCTGCTCGTCGGAGTCCGCGTCGGACGCCGTCGTCCCGTCGGTCACCGAGCCCAGGCGGTTCACCACTCCCGCCTGGTAGAGCAGCGCCTCGTTCAGCGAGGTCTTACCGCTGCCGCGGTGGCCGACGAGGGCGACATTCCTGATGCGGTCGGCCCGATGCATGCCTCTTCTCCTCTCCTCGGGGGTCCGGGCGATGGACCCTAGCGGCAAAGGGCACGAACGTGAACGCTACGGCGGGTCAGTCGACGAGGCGCGAACGGAGGCGCAGAACGGCCTTCGTGTGGAGCTGGCTGACCCGCGACTCGGTGACCCCGAGGACCTCCCCGATCTCTCGGAGGGTCAGGTTCTCGTAGTAGTAGAGCGCGACCACGAGCTTCTCGCGCTCGGGCAGGCGGGCGATCGCCTCCGCGACACGGTCCTTGAGGTCCGTCTGGTCCATGACCGCGGCGGGATCGGGCGCGTCGGGGTCGTGGATCGTGTCCAGCAGGGAGACGGCGTCGCCGCTCGAGTCGCTCACGGTCCACAGCTCGTCGAGCGCGGCGACCGTCGAGTTCGAGATCTGCAGGAGGAAGTCCTGGAAGTCCTCGACCGAGATCTTCAGCTCGGTGGCCATCTCCTCGTCGCTCGGCGCGCGCTGGAGCTGGTGCTCGAGCTTCGCGTTGGCCTTCTCGATCTCGCGGGCGCGCGCGCGGACCGAGCGCGGGACCCAGTCGAGCGAGCGCAGCTCGTCGATGATCGCGCCCTTGATGCGCGTGATCGCGTAGGTCTCGAACTTGATCTCGCGGGCCGGCTCGAAGCGGTCGATCGCGTTGATCAGGCCGCCGAGGCCGTAGGAGATGAGGTCGGCCTCGTCGACGTGGGCGGGCAGTCCCGAGGCCATCCGGCCCGAGACGTACTTGACGAGGGGCGAGTACGCGACGACGAGACGCTCGCGGGCAGCGAGGTCTCCGGACGCCTTGTACCGGCGCCACATGTCCCGGAGCTCGATGGCTTTGACGTTGGTCTCCACTACGTCCTGTCTGCGGATTCAGGCCCGTGGATGGCTCTTTGCATAGGCGGTCTTGAGCCGCGCGGACTCTACCCGAGTGTAAATCTGCGTCGTGGAGATGGAAGCGTGCCCGAGAAGCTCCTGGATCGTCCGCAGGTCGGCACCGCCCTCGAGCAGGTGCGTGGCGAACGAGTGGCGCAGGGTATGGGGTGAGACGCCGCCCTGCACCTCCGCGTGGCGCGTCCACGCGCGCAGCCGCCGCCGGACGTCGGAGGTCGACAGCCGCCGGCCGGACTTCGAGAGGAACAGCGCCGGGCCGCCGTCGCCGTTGCCGAGGGCGGGCCGCGCCCGCTCGAGGTAGCGCGCGACCGCCCGCAGCGCGGGCTCGCCCGCCGGCACGATCCGCGTCTTCGCGCCCTTGCCCTCGACGCGCAGCTCCTCGGCGTCGAAGTCGACCGACGTCACGTCGAGCGTCACGAGCTCCTCGGCGCGCAGGCCGCTCGAGTAGGCGACCTCGAACAGCGCGCGGTCGCGGAGCTCGAGCGGCGTCGAGGCGGGGATGCGGTCGAGCACGGCGGCCATCTCGTCCGGGCGCAGTACCCGCGGCAGGCTGCGCGGACGCTTGGGCGCCGGGATCAGGTCGGCCGGGTTCTGGGCGATCTCGCCGTGCTCGCGCAACGCCCGGTAGAACGCGCGCAGGGCCGCGAGCTTGCGGGCGACGGTGGTCGCGACGGCGCGCCGGTCCGACAGCGTCGCGGCGTAGCGGCGCAGCGTCCGCGGCGTCACCTCGACCGGATCGAGCGACTGGACCGCGCACCACGTCGCGAACTGGCCGAGGTCGATGGCGTAGGCCCGGCGGGTCTTCTCCGCCGCGCCGCGGCGGCGCAGGTCGGACTCGAACAGTGCGAGCGCGTCACGCCACGCGGGCGGGAGCTCCTGCGGCCTATCCTCGGCGTCCGTGGGACTCTTCTTCATCGACACGTCCACCGGTCACGTCGCCACCCAGCGCCAGCTCCTCGACGCGGGCGTGCTGGTCGGGGACGAGGCGCCGCGGCCGCCCTGGTTGCGCATCCAGGGGTCGGGCGACGCGACGACGATGTGGTTCGCGGTGATGCGCAGGCGGGAGCGAGGCGTGTACATCGGCACACTCGTATTTCGCCACGGCGACCATCACACCCTCCTGCGCGAGCAGGGCTGGGAGGAAGTGCCCATCAAGGAGATCGGGACGTCGGTCGGCGCACCGCCTAGCGCCGGTTGAGCTCGGCCGCCTGGGCCTCCGCGTCCTCCATGGCGACCCGCAGGTTCGCGCCGAAGTCGATCGAGTCCATCGCCGGCGGCAGCTCGTGCAGCGTCACCGGCCGCTCGCCGGGGCGTTCGAGCTGGACGAGCGTCGTGCCGTCGCGACGGCTGTGGACGCCGACCTTCCAGCGCGTCCGGCCGACGCGCAGCCGGCGGAGGACGAGCACGAACCCGGCGACCCAGGCGGTCAGGAGGACCAGGACGAGCAGCGCCTCGAGCCCGCGCACCGGTCGCTCGTCTCAGCGGTTGCTGCCGCCCAGCAGGAGGCTCGTGTCGCCGCCGAGGGACTGCAGCCCCGGCGGGAGCGCCTTCAGCGCGTCGATCCGCGCCTGGGAGGGGTTGTCGCGGTAGGCGTTGCGGGTCGCGCGGATGGCCCGGGACCGCTGCTCGGCCACGCGACGGTCGCCGATCGCCTGCTCGACGCGCTTCTGGGCGTCCAGGCGCGCCGTCGCCACCGCCGTCCGGGTCGCCTGGGCGCGGGTGATCTGGGCCTGCACCTCGGGCGCGAAGGAGACCCCGCGCAGGCGGAACTTGATGCCCTCGAAGAACTTGCCGCCGAGCGTGTCGTCGAGGTCGGCCTGCAGCGTCCTCGCGATCGCGTCCTGCGCCTGGGCGAGCGTCTGGCCGGTGTTGACCTCCTTGACCTTGCCGCTCACCGCCTGGTTGGCGTTCTGGACGTACTGGCAGGTGTTGTTGAGCTGCTCGCAGCGGTACTGGCCGATCGCCTCGCGCAGCGCGTTGTCGAGCACCGGGCGGAACTGGATGGCGAGGAAGCTGACCCAGCCGCTGTCGCCGTCGTACGGGTGCTGGCCGTCGAACGTGCGCACGCCGAAGCGGCGGTAGAACTCGCGCAGCACCGCCGGGTCGGTCGTCAGCCGGAAGAGCGCCTGGCCCTCGATGCGCACGGCGACCGCGTCGGAGGTCGGGACCTCGACGAAGTCGACGGTCTTCGAGTCCGCCTCGTTGGCCCGCGAGGAGATGATGTAGTTGCGCTCGGTCGCCGGGAAGCAGCGCTGCTTGTTGAAGATCCCGATGTTCGAGACACCCTCGCCCGGCTGACGCACCTTCGCGACGCCGCGGCCGTCGAGCGGGCCGCCCTCCTGTACGACGCAGACCTCGCCCGGCGCCGTCGAGTGGAACGCCGTGAGGATGTTCAGGGCGAAGATCAGCAGCACGATCGCGCCGACGATCCCGATCAGGCCCACGCCCGCGTAGAGCCCGCGGGGCGGGTCGGGGAGCCGCGGGTCGCGGTTCTTACGCGATGTAAACAGGCGCACCGACCGGCACCTTGTCGTAGAGCTCGATCACGTCGGGGATCCGCATCCGGATGCAGCCGTGCGAGGCCGCGGAGCCGATCGAGCCGATCGCGTCCGTGCCGTGGATGCCGGCGCCGGCGAAGATGCCCATCCACCGCGCCTTGAGCGGGTTGTCCGGCGCCCCGCCCGGCACGACGGTGCCGGCGAGGTCGCCCGCCCAGTCGCTGTTGGGCACGTTCCAGGCGGGGTTCACCGCCTTGTTCTGGATGTGGTAGAGCCCGGCCGGGGTCTCGAGCCCGACCTGGCCGACCGCGATCGAGTAGGTCTTCGCCGGCTTCAGGCGCTTGTAGAGCGTGAGCCGGAACGCGCTGCGGTCCACGATGATCGCGGTGCCGAGCCTCGCCGCGAGGTCGCTCGTGGCGACCTTCGGCCGGATCTTGCGCGTGCGGGCGATGAACGTGCGGTCGGCCGTCGTGGAGACGATGGCCGCCTTGATCTGGCGATGGAGCGTGCTGGCGCGGACCTCGAGGCCGGTCCGGCTGTCGGTCGTCCTGATGCCGGCCCCGGAGAGCTTCGCGGTCGCATCGACCGGCCGGCGCTCGATCGCGCCGCGGATCTTGTCGATCATCCGCACGACGGCGCGGTCGGAGAACGTCACCGAGGGCCGGACGTCGGCGTCGAGCGACTTGCCCGTCAGGTTGCGGACGGTGCGGGCGAGGACGTTGCCCTCGCGGCTGCGGGCCATCGCGTCGTCGACGATCCGGTCGGTGTCGACCGCGATCCGGGCCTCGCGGCTGCCGAGCGTCCACGTGGACCGGTCGTGGTGGACGACGACCGGGCGCTCGAGCGGTTGGATGATGAGCCGGTCGAGCTTGGCCTTCGCCTGGGCGGCGCTCAGGCCGTCGAGCGGGATCCCGCCGACGCGCACGCCCTTGCCGATCTCGTCGGCGCGCGCGGAGTCGTAGGCAGCGACCCCTGCGGCTGCCCCCCCGATGGCGGCCACGCCGAGCGTGGCGGTGATGATGAGTGTCCTGGACCGCACCTTGGAATCCGTACCGAACGGCGGTGCGCGGAAGTGTAGGAGGTCAGCGCCCAGGTTCCCAGGGCTGCAACCGCTCGATCGCCGCGAGGACGGTCGCGCGGGCCCGGTGCGCGGCCTCGTGCTCGTGGAGGGCACGCAGGCCGTCGGCGTCGAGCGAGGGCAGCAGCGCGATGAGCTCGCGGGCGTCGAGGTCGTCGTAGGCCGGGGCGGCGCCGGGCGCGGTGTTGCGCGGCTCGGCGGCGGCGAGGCGGGCGCCGGGCCGCACGCTGGGGCTGTAGCGCAGGAAGTCCTCGAGCTCGCGCTCGTAGCGGTAGGGCTCGCGCGGCGCGCCGCGCAGGATCGGCTCGACGCGCTGGTGCTCGCGCAGGCGCTGGATCGTCTCGCGGGTCGTGTGGCGGTAGCGGTAGCCGGTCGCCTTGATCCGGCGGTTGTCCAGGCCGCGGCCGAAGCGCATCTGGCGCAGCACCTCGGGCGGCAGGCGGATCCCGACGCGCTTCACCACGCCCGCCGCGAGACCGGTCCCGACCGGCGGCAGCAGCGGCGCGAACCGCTTGCCGAGCAGCCCCGCGATCTCGCTCAGGGCGAGCACGCCGTCGGCCGCGCAGTTGAAGGCGCCGTCGACGTCGTGGCGGACGGCGTGCGCGAGGCAGCCGACGATGTCGTCCTCGTGGATGAACTGCAGGCGCGGGTCGAAGCCGAGGACCGCGGGCACCACCGGCAGCGCGAACAGCCGGCTCCACGACGTCCGCAGGTCCGGCCCGAGGCCGTTGGCGAAGCGGAGCCGCGTGACCGTGACCTCGGGCTTGCGCGCGGCGAAGTCGCGCACGGCGCCGTCGGCCTCGACGATGTCCCGCTCGAGCGGCGTCCGCGGCGGGTGGCGGCGGCCCATCGTCTCGGTGAAGAACGCGGGGTCGTCCTGCTCGCAGCCGTAGACGTGCGCGCTCGACTTGAAGACGACCTTGCGGACCGGCGAGTCCGGGCCGTTGCACGCGGCGAGCACGTTCATCGTCCCGATCGCGTTGTTCTCGTGCGCGCGCCGCGCCGTCGTGACGATCGAGTCGACGACCAGGCGCGTGTCCACGACCGTGTCGATCTCGGCCGCCTCGACGATGCGGCGGATGAGCGAGTGCGAGTCGGCGACCTGGACGAACTCGGTGCGGTCGAGCGCGACCTTCGGCGGCGTGCGGTCGACGCCGATGACGGCCTCGACGGCCGGGTCGCGCTCGAGGGCCTGGGCCAGGCGGCCGCCCCAGGAGGTCGACAGGCCGGTGACGAGGATGCGGCGGGAGGGCACGGTCCAGGCTCGCGTCGGCCGCCCGTCAGAACCAGACCGAGGAGCGGTGGGCGACCATGTCGAGGACGTTCTCCTGGATCGTCGCGCGGACCTCGTCGGCGACGGTCTGCACGAGCGCCTTGTCCTGCCACGGTTCTTCGGGTGGGCGGCCAGGTTATCCGTGCGGACCGGCGGGAGGAAGCGGATGCGGAACTTCGCGGGCAGGAAGCCGAGCATCCCGAGGAGCCCGAAGTGCGGGAACGTCGGCGTGATCGGGAAGTAGATCAGGCCGGTCAGCCGCTTCAGCGCGGGGACGTGGGCGAAGATCGGCGCCGCCTCCTCGGCCCCGACGACCGCGACCGGGACGATCGGCGCGCCGGCGCGCATCGCCGCCTCGACGAACCCGCCGCGGCCGAAGCGGCGCAGGCGGTAGCGGTCCTTGTAGAGCTTCTCGCTGCCCTTGCGGCCCTCGGGGAAGACGAGCACGAGCTCGCCCTCGTCGGCCAGGAGGCGGTGGACGTTGGCCGGGTGGGCGGGCACGCAGCCGATCTTCGGCAGCAGCATGCTGAAGCCCGGATACCCCTTGAAGAAGTGCTCGACCGTGATGTGCAGCGGCCGGTGGCGCGGGTGCTCCTCCTTGATCGCCTTGGCGATCATCGCGGCGTCGGGCGGCAGGGCGCCGGCGTGGTTGGCGACGACGAGCGCGCCGCCGTCGGCCGGGACGTGCTCGATGCCCTCGACCTCGCAGCGGAACCACAGGTGGTAGAGGAAGTCCGCGACCGTGCGGTCGAAGAGGGCCTCGACGCGCTCGGAGCGGCCCCAGTCGTCGAGGGTGCGGTCGGGCTCGACGGCGGGGAGCAGGGCGCGGAGCTCGTCGTCGGTCTGCGCGGCGGCCGTGGGGCCGGCGCCGCTCATGCCGCGCGGCGGTCGCCGCCGAGGAACGGGTCGAGCCGGCGGCCGAGCTCGGGCCAGTCCGGCGCGCAGATGACCTCTTCCTCCTCGCAGACGTCCTGGTTCCACGGGTGGCGGATCGTCGCCGCCTTGATCCCGGCGTCGATGGCGCGGACGATGTTCACGGGGCTGTCGTCGATGAGGACGTCGATCCCGATCTCGCGGGCCCGGGCGATCTTGTCGTACGAGCAGTAGAGGTCGTCGTACTCGAGCCCGATCCCGTCGAGCCAGTCCTTCGTCGCGCGGTGGCAGTGCTCGGCGCGGTGGCTCGTGATGTGGATGAAGTGCCCCTCCGCGTGCCAGCGGTTCACGGTCTCGACGGCGTTCGGATAGGGCTTGGCCGAGCGGATCGCCTTCTCGGAGTGCGTGTCCTCGACGCAGACCCGCAGCTGCTCCTTGCGCAGGCGGCTGATGGCCCAGGTGAACTGGCGGTCGTAGGGCAGCTCGATGCCGAAGCGGCGCTTGGCCGCGGCCGACAGCAGGGGCCAGTAGTGATGCAGCGTGGAGTCGATGTCGATCGCGATGCGCATGCGCGGTGACGGGCACCGATTATCCCGATCGCGCTCGCCGGGGACCGCCTGCCCGGCGGCGGCCGTGCCGGAGGCCACCGAGGAGGCTGCCCCGTACGGTGCCGCCTCTATCCTCGGATCGATGCCCCGCGCGCCCGCGTCCGCCGCGCCGGAGCCCGCCCGCGTCGCCGGCCCGGGCGCGCCGCCGCCCGACCCCGGCCCCTACGGCCCGGTCGGCCGCTCGGCGTGGCTGGACGTCGACTGGCGCGCGCATCGCCGCTGGGTCGAGATGGACGGCCGGCGCGTCAACGTCGTCGAGCTCGGCGAGGGCGATCGCACCATCGTCTTCGTCCACGGCCTCGCCGGCTCCTGGCAGAACTGGCTCGAGAACCTCCCCGTCCTCGCCGCCCTCGGCTACCGCGTCATCACGTTCGACCTCCCCGGCTTCGGCGAGTCGGAGCTGCCCGCGGACAAGATCTCGATCCCCGGCTACGGCCGGTTCGTGGACGCCCTCCTCGAGCGCCTCGGGGTCGGGCCGGCGATCATCGTCGGCAACTCGATGGGCGGCTTCATCGGGGCCGAGGTCGCGATCCAGTACCCGGCCCGGGTCGACCGCCTGGTCCTCGTGAGCGCGGCCGGGCTGACCGTCGAGTACCAGCGCCACGACACCGTCCTCGGCGCGCTGCGCTACGGCCAATGGCTGCTGACGGCCTGGGGCGGCTTCATCGGCGCGCGCTCCGATGCGATCGCGACGCGCCCGCGGACCCGCCGCCTGCTGATGGGCCTCGTCGCGGCGTCGCCCGAGAAGCTCCCGGCCCCGCTCATCTCCGAGCAGGTTCGCGGCGCCGGGACGCTCGGCTTCATCGACGCCCTCGACGCGCTGACCCACTACCCGATCCGCGCGCGCCTCGGCGAGATCGGCTGCCCCACGCTCATCGTCTGGGGCGCGAAGGACCGTCTCGTGCCCGTGCGCGACGCGCACGAGTTCGAGCGCCTGATCCCCGACGCGCGCAAGGTCGTCTGGCCGGAGACCGGGCACCTGGCGATGCTCGAGCGCCCGACGGGGTTCAACGCGCTGCTCGAGGCGTTCGCGGCGGAGGAGTAGTCCGCAGCGGGCGTCGCTTCTGGCGGTCGGCGCTCAGCGCAGGGTGACGGCGCCCTCGGAGGCGCTCGACACCAGGGCGGCGTACTTCGCCAGCACGCCGGTCGAGTCGCCGTTGTCCGGCGACCGGTACGCGGCGACCCGGCGGGCGATCTCGTCGTCGTCGAGCGCGACGTCGATCCGCCGGCCGTCGACGTCGATCGTGATCTCGTCGCCGTCCTCCACCGCCGCGATCGGCCCGCCCTTCGCCGCCTCGGGGGCGACGTGGCCGGCCATGAAGCCGTGGGTGGCGCCGGAGAAGCGCCCGTCGGTGAGCAGGGCGACGGTGTCGCCGATCCCGGCGCCGTTGATCGCCGCCGTGACGCCCAGCATCTCGCGCATGCCGGGCCCGCCGACCGGGCCCTCGTTGCGGATGACGACGACGTCGCCCGCGGAGATGCCGCCGTGCGTGGCGGCCGCCATCGCCGCCTCCTCGCCGTCGAACACGCGCGCCGGGCCGGTGTGGTGGCGGCGCTCGTGGCCGGCGAGCTTCACGACGCAGCCCTCGGGCGCGAGGTTGCCGCGCAGGATCGCGAGGCCGCCGGTCGGCTTGAGCGGGTCGTCGAGCGGGCGGATCACGCGCTGGCCGGCGGTCTCCTGGGCGGCATCCGCGATCTGGCCGACGGTCTTGCCGGTGACGGTCATCGCGTCGGCGTGCAGGACGCCGAGCTCGCGCAGGCGGTCGACGAGGACCGGCACGCCGCCCGCCTCGTGCAGGTCGACGGCGACGTACTGGCCGCCGGGCTTGAGGTCGCAGAGCAGCGGCGTGCGCTCGCTGATGGCGTCGAAGTCGTCGATCGAGAGCTCGACGCCGGCCTCGCGGGCGACCGCGAGGAGGTGGAGCACGCCGTTCGTCGAGCCGCCGCTCGAGGTCACCGCGGCGATCGCGTTCTCGAGCGCCTCGCGGGTGATGATGTCCCGCGGGAGGACGCCGCGCCGGAGCACGTCGACCACGAGCTTGCCCGCGTCGTAGGCGACCTCGGCCTTGGACGGGTACTGCGCGGGGACCATCGACGGGCCCATCGGCGAGATGCCGAGGACCTCGAAGGCCATCGCCATCGTGTTCGCGGTGAACTGGCCGCCGCACGCCCCGGCGCCGGGGCTGGCCGCGCCCTCGAGCTCGTGGAGCTCCTCGTCGGTCATCCGGCCCGCGGCGTGGGCGCCGACGGCCTCGAAGACCTCCTGGATCGTGACGTCGCGGCCCTGGAAGCGCCCGGGCGGGATCGACCCGCCGTAGAGCATCACCGCCGGGACGTTGAGGCGGGCGAGCGCCATGACGGTCCCGGGGATCGTCTTGTCGCACCCGCTGAGCGCGATGACGGCGTCGAAGAAGTGGCCGCGGGCGACGAGCTCGATCGAGTCGGCGATGACCTCGCGCGAGACGAGCGAGGTCTTCATCCCCGAGGTGCCCATCGTGATCCCGTCGGAGATCGCGACGGTGTTGAGCTCCATCGGCGTGCCGCCGGCGTCGCGGATGCCCTGCTTGACCTTCGCGGCCAGCGCCCGCAGGTGGAACGTGCACGGCATCGTCTCGATCCACGTCGAGGCGACGCCGATGATCGGCTTCGACAGCGCCTCGTCGTCGTAGCCGATGCCCTTGAGCTGCGCGCGGGCGGCCGCGCGGGACGGGCCCTCGGTCAGGGCCCGGCTCTTGTGCTTGAGGTCGAAGGCGGTGGCGCCGGTGCTCACGGCGCGGGAACACTACCTTCCGGCCGCGACGCGCGCCGGAGGCGGTCGCGCTCCCACTGGCTCAGGCGCCAGAGGTCGCGGCGGACCTGCTTGGGATCCACCTGCCGCCCGGGCAGGTGCATGTTCGCCGTGTTGATGAGGCGCCGTTCGTCGCCGGTCAGCGCCATCCACTTCGCGAGGACGTCGTCGGAGTCCGGCAGCCGCGCGCTGCCGTACGGCCGCGTCTCGTCCGGGAACGCGACGCAGTACTCGTTGAGCAGCTCGCGCGTCTGGGGCAGGTAGGCCACGACGGGCTTGTGCGGGTAGACGAGGTACGCGTACGGCGCGCCCGTCCGCGGGTCGCCGGACCCGGCCCCCGGCCGCTTGGGTGCCTGCGCCATGCCGCCCCACACGCGGATGAAGCCGAGGTCGCGGTACATCGACCACTCCTCGTCGTTGACGCAGGAGCGCAGCAGCTCGCGCGCCCGCTGCTCGGCCCGGCGCTCACGGCCCGGGTCGTAGGCGGCGTTCGGCACGATCGCCCGCCGCGCGCGATGTCGCTCGAAGGCCTCGCGCGCGGGCGGCAGCAGGAGGTCCCAGAGGAGCGCCACGATGACGACGCCGATAGCGATCGAGGCGAGCAGCATGCTGGCGGTGGTTCCCCCCTCGGCCCAGTCTCAGGCGCCGCCGGCGGCGCGGGGGAAGAAGATGACGCGATCGGCGTCGCGCGGGATCTCGTCGAACGCCTTGACCATCTGCGCCTGCCGCCGCCCGGCCGGCGTGCGGCTGGGCACCGCGGCCCACAGCCCCTGGTCGAGCTGACGGCGGAACTCCTCCACGAGGCGCTCCTCGTCCCCGGCCACGTCGACGTCGCCCTCCGCGATGAGGACCTCTCCGTGGCCCGGCTTCATCCGCAGGAACTTCATCGTCGGGCGATTATGTCAAAGGCCGCCCGCCACTCCGCCGACCTTTGCGCCGAGTCTCAGGGCATTGACCGGTCCGGCGCCCCGGCCGATGCCGCGCAGGCCGTCGCGGACAGCCTCCGCGGCGACGCGCTTGGCCTCGGTCGCCGCGCCCAGCAGGTCGTCGCCGAGCGCGAGCCGGGCGGCGAGCGTCGACGAGTGCGTGCAGCCCGAGCCGTGGGCCGCGCCGTCCGCGTACCGCTCGCCGGCGATCTCGTGGAACACCGCGCCGTCGAAGAGGACGTCCGTCGCCTCGTCGCGGTGCCCGCCGGTGACGACCACCGCCCGCGGCCCCAGCGCGTGAACCGCGCGCGCGAGGCCCTCGACGTCGAGCTCGCCGTCGCCGGCGAGGACCCGGGCCTCGGGGACGTTCGGCGTGACGACCGTCGCGCGCGCCAGCACGAGCCGGACGAGCGCGTCCTGGGCGTCGGCGTCGAGCAGCCGGGCGCCGGACTCGGCGACCATCACCGGGTCCACGACCACCGGGGTTGCCGCGGGCAGGAGGTCGAGGGCCTCTGCCACCGCCTCGGCGCTCGCGACGGACCCGAGCATCCCGATCTTGACCGCGTCGACCCCGATGTCGTCGGCGACGGCGGCGACCTGCGCGACGATCATCGCGGGCGAGACGGCCTCGACGCGGGTGACGGCGACGGTGTTCTGGGCGGTGATCGCGGTGATGGCGGTCGTCCCGTGCACGCCCGCGCGCGCGAACGCCTTGAGGTCGGCCTGGATGCCCGCGCCGCCGCCGGAGTCCGACCCGGCGATGGACAGGCAGACGGGGATGCGGTCGGAATCGCTGGACACGGCGATGGAGGATAGGACGGGGCGCGCCGTCACCATCGGGGCACCACCACGTACCGGCCGCCGGCGACGCGGCGCAGCCGGCCGAGCAGCTCGAGCTCGGTGAGCGCGGCGAGCGTGGACTGCGCCTGGTCCGGCGCTCCGCTCAGCGCCGCGAGCGTGTCGCGGCCGCCGGCGACCGCGCGCAGGAGCGACGCGAGCCGCGGCTCGAGGCCGGCGCCCGGATCGGTCTCCACGTGGCGGTCGAGCCCGAGGACCGTGTCGAGGACGTCGTCGGCGTCGCGGACGAGCACCGCGCCGTCGTGGAGCAGCGCGTTCGTGCCCTTCGACCGCCACGAGGTCACGGCGCCGGGCAGCGCGCCGACGTCGCGGCCGAGGTCGCCGGCGACCTCCGCGGTGATGAGCGACCCGGACCGCTCGGCCGCCTCGACGACGACCGTCATCCGCCCGAGCGCCGCGATCGTCCGGTTGCGGGCCGGGAAACGACCAGCGGAACGGGGTGAAGCCCGGAGGCATCTCCGAGACCACGCACCCGTGCTCGACGATCCGGCGGTAGAGCGCGCGCTTGCTGGCGGGATACGGGACGTCGGCGCCGCCCGCGAGGACGGCGACCGTGCCCGCGCCCGCGTCGAGCGCGCCGGCGTGGGCCGCGCTGTCGATCCCGAGCGCCATCCCGCTGACGACCCCGACGCCGGCGGAGGCGATCGCGCGCGCGAGCGCGCGGGCGATCTCGTTGCCCTCGGGCGACGCCCGGCGCGCGCCGACGATCGAGACCGCGGGCGCGCCGTCGTGGAGCGTGCCGCCCGCGAGCCGCGCGAGGCGGTCGAGCGGGTCGGCCGCCGCGGCGACGAAGAGGACGGCGGGGGCGTCGCGCAGGTCGAGGAGGCGCGGCGGGTAGCCGGGCTCGTGGCGGCAGACGGCGGCCAGGCCGCTCGCGGCCGCGGCGGCCCGCATCCGGTTCGGGTCGCGGCGCCGGGCCTGCTCGGCCACGTCGCCGGCGCCGCCCGGCGCCAGCGCGGCGATGAGCCGCTCGTCGGCGAGCGCGAGCAGCTCGCGCAGGATCCGCTTCTCGTGGCGCGCGATCTCGATCGCGCCCGCGAGGTGGGCGACGAGCGCGGTCCGGCGCAGACAGGCGTCGCACGCGTGGAGGCTCATGCGACGGCCTCGCCGCCGAGGTCCTGCTCGTGGCGGTAGCCGAGCGCCGTGACCACGTGGTCGCGCGTGACGCGCTCGGTCCCCGCGAGGTCGGCCACGGTCCGCGCGACGCGCAGCGCCCGGTCGCGCCCGCGCGCGCTGAGGCTGCCGCGGCGGTAGGCGTCGAGCAGCGTCGTCTCGGCCTCGGGCGTGGCGAGCGCGTGGGCCCGCAGCAGCGCGGAGTCCATCTGCGCGTTGCACGCCGCGCCCGTGCCGCGCAGGCGCTCGCCCTGGCGCTCCCGGGCGGCCATCACCCGTTCGCGCTCGGCCGCCGAGGTCGTGGCGCCGGCGCGGTCGAGGTCCTGCGCGGCGGGGCGCTGGACGTTGAGCACGAGGTCGAGGCGATCGAGGAGCGGGCCGCTGAGCCGCCGTGCGTGGCGGGCGAGGTCCGCGTCGGTGCAGCGGCACCGCGGCGCGGGCGCGTGCCCGCACGCGCACGGGTTCGTGGCCGCGACGAGCATGAAGCGCGTCGGGAAGATCGCGGTGCGCTGCCCGCGGACGACCGCGACCCGGCCGTCCTCGAGCGGCTGGCGCAGCGCCTCGAGCGCCGGCCGGGCGAACTCCGAGAGCTCGTCGAGGAACAGCACGCCGTGGTGGGCGAGGCTCGCCTCGCCGGGCGTCGGCACCGCGCCGCCCCCGACGAGGCCGGAGGCCGAGACCTGATGGTGCGGCGCACGGAACGGGCGCTCCTCGACGAGCGCGTTGCCGTCGTGCAGGCCGGCGATGCTGTGGATCCGTGTGACCTCGAGCGCCTCGGCGCGGGTCAGCGGCGGGAGGATCGACGGCAGGCGCCGGGCGAGCATCGTCTTGCCCACGCCGGGCGGGCCGGACAGCAGCATGTTGTGACCGCCGGCCGCGGCGATCGTGAGCGCGCCGATGACGTCGGCGTGGCCCCGGACGTCGGCCAGGTCGGGCTGCGGTCCGGGCGGCCGGAGCGCGGTCGTCGCCGGCTCGGGCGGCGGCGGGCGGTCGCCGCCGCGCAGGACGTCGGCGACCTCGGCGAGGGTCCGCGCGCCGACGACCGCGAGGCCGTCGACGAGCGCGGCCTCGGCGGCCCGCTCGCGCGGGACGACGAGCGTGTCGAGCCCGGCGCGCGACGGTCCCCTCGGCGACGGCGAGCGCGCCGCGGCTGGGGCGCAGGTCGCCGCCGAGGGAGAGCTCGCCGAAGACCGCGAGCCGCTCGAGCGCCGCTGCCGGGATCTGGCCGCTGGCGGCGAGCACGCCGACCGCGATCGCGAGGTCGAAGCCGGGGCCGGTCTTGCGGAGGTACGCGGGCGCGAGGTTGACGGTGAGACGGCGCGCGGGGAACTCGAAGCCCGAGTTCAGGATCGCGGCGTGGACGCGCTCGCGCGCCTCGCGCACGGCGCGGTCGCCGAGGCCGACGATCGTGAAGTTCGGCAGGCCGGCGCGGAGGTCGACCTCGACGGTGACCTGCCGCGGGTCGAGCCCCGCGATGGTGAAGGTGGTGACGTGGGCGAGCACGACCGCCACGCTAGGTCGGGGCGTGTGACGGCGAAACCGCGCATCTGCACCAGATCTGCGCCGTCTCCGTGCCGCGATCCGCGCGCTCTGTGCCGTCTCTGCGACGAACCGTCACGATCCGGCGTCACGGCACAAGATCGGCGCAGAGATGCTGCAAACAGGTGGTTTCGCCGTCACACGTCTCCGCCTAGCGTCGCCGGCCATGACCGCCGACCCCCGTCAGCACCTCGGACGCGCCGGCGAGGACCTCGCCCTCGCCCACCTCGAGCGCCTCGGCTACGAGCTCGTCGCCCGCAACCACCGCACCCGCTGGGGCGAGCTCGACCTCGTCGTCCACGACGGCGCGACGCTCGTGTTCGTCGAGGTCAAGACGCGCCGCGCGAACGGCGCCGGCCGCGGGCCCTGGGAGGCGCTGCACGAGCGCAAGCGCGCGCAGGTGCGGCGCATGGCCGCGGCGTACCTCTCGGACGTCCAGGAGCGCCCGCGGGCGACCGAGCTGCGCTTCGACGCGATCGGCGTGGTCATCGACGCGCGCGGCCGGCTCGTGCGCCTCGACCACCTCGAGGCGGCGTTCTGATGCGCGGCCCGGCCCTACAGCGCGAGCTGCTGGTACGCCATGCTCTGGAAGGAGAGGCGGTGCAGCGGCGAGACGCCCTGGCGCTGGATCGCGTCGCGGTGCTCGGGCGTGGAGTAGCCGACGTGCGCGGCGAACTCCCAGCCGGGGTGCAGCGCGTCGGCGCGGTGCATGTAGCGGTCGCGCGTGACCTTCGCCAGGATCGAGGCGGCGGCGATCGCCGCGCTCGTCGCGTCGCCGTCGACGATCGCCCGCTGCTCGTAGCCGAAGTCCGGGACCGGGAAGCCGTCGGTGAGGCAGAGCGTGCCGGGCCGGGCGACCCCGATGAGCGCCTCGCGCAGCGCCGCGAGGTTCGTGCGGTGCAGGCCGCGGCCGTCGATGCCGCGCACGCAGCGCGAGACGACGTTGATCTTCACCGCGGTGCGCAGCACGAGCGGGAACAGCACCTCGCGGGCCGCTGCGTCGTGCTGCTTGGAGTCGTTGAGCTGGCCGAGCGCGCGGACCTCGCGGACGCCGAGGGCCTCCATGTCGAACAGCACCGCCGCGGCGACGAGCGGTCCGGCCAGGCAGCCGCGACCCGCCTCGTCCGCGCCGGCGACCCACCGGGAGCCGAGACCGCGGTCGAACTGGAAGAGCCTTCTGCCGGTGCGGCGTTTCACCCGCTCTCGCCTCCGGGCCCGCCGTGGCTCAGAGGAGCCCGATCCGGTTGGGTGGCCAGTAGGTGGCGAAGGCTCCACCGATGATGTTGTCTCGGGGAACGGGGCCCCAGAATCGACTGTCGTCGGACTCCCCACGATTGTCGCCCATCATGAACCAGTGGTCGGCTGGAATCCTGATCGGCGTCGACATCGTGCACCCGCGGTTCGCGTTGTTCGCGCACGTGTTGGAGATGTACGGGTCCTTCTCGCGCTTGCCGTTGCGGATCACGTGGCCGTCGATGATCCGGATCGTGTCGCCCGGGCCGGCGACGACGCGCTTGATGAAGTTCACGCTGGACTTGCCGGGCGTCGGACGGTCGCAGGCGGTGTTCTCGTCGTCCTGGCGGTCGCCGCAGGTGTCCGTCTCCGAACCGGCCGGCGGGTGGAAGACGACGATGTCGCCGACCTGCGGGTCGCTGAAGCGGTGCCCGATGCGGTTGACGAGCACGCGCTGGCCGACCTCGAGCGTCGGGACCATCGACTCGCTCGGGATGCGGTACGGCTTGACGAGGAAGGCCTGGATGCCGAGTGCGAGGCCGAGCGCGACCGCGACGATGACGACCAGCTCGAGGAGCGAGCCGCCCGCCGACTTCTGTTTCGTCTTCACGCCTTGTCGTCGGCGGCGGGCTCGCCCGCGGCCGACGCCTCGGCCTCGGCGGGCGCCGCCTCCGCGGGCGCGGCGTCATCCGCCGCAGCGGCGTCCGGCGCGGTGCCGTCACCGTCGGTCTCAGGCTCCGCGGCGGTGTCCGCCGCGCCCCCCGCGTCCACGACCTCCGTGGCCGTCTCGCCCTCGGCGTCGACCGCCTCGGGGGCCGCCGCGGCCTCGGCCTCGAGCGCTGCCGCGGGATCGTGCAGCAGCCCGGGCTCGACGCTGACCTCGGGGCCGGTGTAGCGGCGCTCGCGGACGCGAGCTCGCTTGCCGACGCGCTCGCGCAGGTAGTAGAGCTTCGCGCGCCGCACGTCGCCGCGGGCCGCCACGTCGATCTTCTCGATCTTCGGCGAGTGCACGGGGAACGTACGCTCGACGCCGACGCCGAAGGACTGCTTGCGGACGGTGAAGGTCTCGCGGGCGCCGTGGCCCTGGCGCTTGATGACCACGCCCTCGAAGACCTGCGTACGACGACGCGTCCCCTCGATGACCTGGAAGTGGACGCGAACGCGGTCGCCGGCCCCGAACTGGGGCACGCGGCGCAGCTGGGCGCGCTCGAGGCTGTCGATGACGGTGCTCATGGCGAGAAGACCGCGCGCGGACGGTTCCTGGAGCTACTGCTCGCGCGGGCGGCTCATGGTAGCGAACCACCCGGGGCCGACGCCCCACGCTCGCGGCTGCGCGCCCGCCGCCAGCGGCGGATCTCCTCGTGGTGGCCCGAGAGCAGGACCTCCGGCACGCGCCAGCCGCGGTATTCGGCGGGCCGCGTGTAGTGCGGGTACTCCGGGTCGCCTCCGAGCGCGGCGCTGAAGGACTCCTCCGCGGCCGAGTCGACGTGGCCGAGCGAGCCCGGGAGCTTGCGCAGGACGGCGTCGCACACGACCATCGCGGCGAGCTCGCCGCCCGACAGCACGTAGCGGCCGATCGAGATGGCGTCGGAGGCGAAGTGCTGGACGATGCGCTCGTCGAAGCCCTCGTAGCGGCCGCACAGGAGCGTCACCGCCGGCTCGGCCGCGAGCTCGTCGACGAAGCGGTCGTCGAGCATCCGGCCCCCGGGCGTCAGGGCCAGGACGCGCCGCTCGCGGCGCAGGTCGACCGGGTCGACGCCGTAGAAGCCGCGCAGCGCGGCATCCATCACGTCGACGCGCAGGACCATCCCGGCGCCGCCGCCGAACGGCGTGTCGTCGACCTGGCCGCCGCTCAGCGGCGTGTGCTCGCGCGGGTTCAGGGCGCGCAGCTCGTGGCCGCCGGCGAGCGCGTTCGCGACGTGGCGCTGCGAGCTGAACCACCCGAACCACTCGGGGAAGAGCGTGACGACGTCGAGCTGCACGGTCAGGCCGTCCGGCTCAGGTCCGGCGAGGCGCCGGCCCGCGCGGACTCCGGCGCGGTGTCGCCGAGGAACGCGACGTCGACGTCGATCACCTTCGCCGCGACGTCGACCGAGCGCACGGCGTCGCGGACGAGCGGCACGAGGAACGTCTCGTCGCCGGCGGCCACCTCGAGCGCCTCGCAGGACGGCAGCGGCATGAGCCGCTCGACGCGGCCGAGCTCGCGCGCGCCGTCGACGACGCGGCAGCCGACGAGGTCCTCGGCCCACCACTCGTCGTCCTCGAGCGCGGGCGCGGCCGAGCGCGGCATGAGCAGCTCGACGCCGCGCAGCGCACCGGCCGCCTCGCGCGTCTCGACGCCGTCGAGGCGCACGATCGGGCGGTCGTCGGTGCCGGCGCGGCGGACGATCTCGGTCTCGCGGTCGCCGACGCGGACGGTCGCCCCGAGCTCGAGCAGCGCGGCGCGCGGCTCGAGGACGTGGAAGGAGCCGTCGAGGCCATGGGGACGGCCGACCCGGCCGCCCGCGAGCCAGTCCTGCGCGCCGGTCACGGTCAGTCGACGATGTCGACGAGCACGCGGCGGTTCTCCTTGACCGCCGCGGCCTTGACGACCATGCGCAGCGCGTTGGCGGTGCGACCGCCGCGGCCGATGATCTTGCCGTAGTCGTCCTCGGCCACGGCGAGCTCGAGGACGACGGTGCCGTCGTCCTCCTCGAACTGCTCGACGGACACGGAGTCGGGCTCGTCGACGAGCGCCCGTGCCAGGTACTCGAGCAGGTCCCGCATCAGGAACCGGGCGCCGCTAGCTCGCGGCGGCGTCGATCCCCTGGGTCTTCAGGAGCTTGCGGACGGAGGGCGTCGGCTGGGCGCCCTTGGCGAGCCACTCGCGGATGCGCTCCTCCTTGAGGACGATCGTCGAGGGCTCCGTCTGCGGGTTGTACTGGCCCACGTTCTCGATGAAGCGCCCGTCGCGCGGCGACCGCTGGTCGGCGACGACGACCCGCCAGATGGGGTCCTTCTTGCCGCCCACGCGGGTCAGTCTGAGTCGAACTGCCATGAATCCCTTTCCGAATCGAGCGACGGCGCAGGTTAGCGGGCCTGGCGCATGAGCGCCCCGAGGTCCGGCATCTTGCCGCGCCCGATCTGGCGCATCAGCTTGCGCATCTGGTCGAACTGCTTGACGAGCTGGTTGACCTGCTGCACGGTCGTCCCCGAGCCCTTGGCGATCCGCAGCCGCCGCGAGCCCTTGATCAGCTCGGGCCGCCGGCGCTCCTCGGGCGTCATCGACAGCACGATCGCCTCGACGCGGTCGATCTCCTTCTCGTCGACCTTCATCTGCGAGAGCTGCTGGCCCGAGAGGCCCGGCAGCATCCCGAGGATCGACTGCAGCGGGCCCATCTTGCGCAGCGTCTTGAGCTGCTTGAGGAAGTCCTCGAGCGTGAACTCGTTGCGGCGCAGCTTGCGCTCGAGCTCCTTGGCCTCGTCCTCCTCGAACTGCTGCTCGGCCTTCTCGATGAGCGACATCACGTCGCCCATGCCGAGGATCCGCTGCGCCATCCGCTCGGGGTGGAAGCGCTCGAGCTGGTCGAGCTTCTCCCCCACGCTCGCGAACAGGATCGGCTTGCCGGTGACCGCCTTCGCGCTCAGCGCGGCGCCGCCGCGGGCGTCGCCGTCGAGCTTGGACATGAGCACGCCGTCGAAGTCGACGGCCTCGGCGAACTGCTCGGCGACGTTGACCGCGTCCTGGCCGGTCATCGCGTCGACGACGAGCAGGATGTTGTGCGGCTTGACCGCCCGGCGGATCTCGACGAGCTCCTCCATGAGGGCGGCGTCGACGTGCAGGCGGCCGGCGGTGTCGACGATGAGGACGTCCTTGCCGTCCATCTTCGCCTGGTCGAGCGACCACCGCGCGATCTCGACCGGCGAGACCTCGGTGCCCTGCTCGTAGACCTCGACGTCGATCTGCGCGCCGAGCTTGACGAGCTGGTCCACGGCGGCCGGGCGGTAGACGTCGCACGCGGCCATCGCGACCGACGAGCCGTTCTCGCTTCGCAGATAGCGGGCGAGCTTCGCGCACGCCGTCGTCTTGCCGGAGCCCTGCAGGCCGGCCATGAGGATCACGGTCGGCGGGCGCGGCGAGAACGTGATGCCCATCGAGGCGCCGCCCATCAGGCTGGCGAGCTCCTCGTGGACGATCTTCACGACCTGCTGGCCCGGGTTGAGCTGGCCGACGACCTCGGCCCCGAGGCAGCGCTCCTTGACGGTCGCCGTGAACTGCTTGACGACCTTGAAGTTGACGTCGGCCTCGAGCAGCGCGAGACGGATCTCGCGCATGGCCTTGTTGATGTCGTCCTCGGTCAGCGTGCCGTGGGCACGGACGTCGGCGAGCGTCTCCTGGAGCTTCTCGGAAAGGGCGTCGAACACGGGTCGCCCAGTGTACGGCGCGCAGCCTGCGCCGACGCGGGGGATCGGACGGTGCGATCGCGCACATCCCGAGTAGGGATTTCCCCACTGACGGACTGTGGACGACTCCCTGGCCGGCCCCGCCGCCCCACGGGATGCTCCTCGTGCACTCGGCCCGGCCCCCTCATGCGCACCTACACCGCCACCACCACCTCCACCGCCCACCCCGAGGACGTCCTCGCGGTGCTCACCGACCCCGACGCGGTCGCCCGCTGGGCGCCCGTCGACTTCTACGTCGACGACCTCACGCACCCGCGGCTGTCGCAGGGCAGCCGGGCGCGCGTGAGCGGCCGCCTCGCCGGCCAGCACGTCGGCTTCGACGTCGAGGTCCACCGCGCCGACTCGGCGGGGCTGAGCCTGTCGGCCGACGGCCCCGTGGCGCTGGACGTCGCCTACCGGCTCACGGCGGCGGCGGCCGGCGGCAGCGAGGTGTCGGCCTCGATCGCCGTGCTGCCGCGGCGCGGGCTCCGCGCGCGGCTGCTCGCCGAGGCGACCGGCGCGGTGCTCGCCGGCGGCGCGCTGCAGGCCGCGCTCGGGCGGATCGTCGCCGAGGCGTCCGGCGTGCGCGCGCGGCGGCCTGAGCCGCGGGACGGCCAGGCCGCGCCGCCGTCCTGCGCCGCGGGGCGCCCGGCGGCTGCCGCCGTCCTACGCCGCCGGCGGCGTCCCCGGCGGCAGCGACCGCGCGCCGTCCTCCGGGCGCGGCTCGCCGTCGGCGGGCTGCTCGTCGGCGCGAGCGCCGGACGCCTCGTTCGCACCGGCACCGGCACGGCGCCCGCGGCCGCTGCCCCGACGCGGCCCATCGCGCCGCTCAGGCCGCTCAGCGCCTGCGTGAACTCCGACGGGATGACCCAGATCTTGTTCGCCTCGCCCTTCGCGAGCTCGGGCAGCATCTGCAGGTACTGGTAGCTGAGGAGCTTCGGGTCCGGGTCGCCCGCGTGGATCGCGCGGAAGACCGTGTCGATCGCCTTCGCCTCGCCCTCGGCGCGCAGGATCGCCGCCTCCCTGGCGCCCTGGGCCTTGAGCACGGCCGACTGCTTCTCGCCCTCGGCGGTCAGGATCTGCGCCTGCTTGACGCCCTCGGCGGTGAGGATCGTCGCGCGGCGGTCGCGCTCGGCGCGCATCTGCTTCTCCATCGCCTCCTGGATCGTCGACGGCGGGTCGATCGACTTGATCTCGACGCCGTTGATGCGGATCCCCCACTTGCCCGTGCGCTCGTCGAGGACGAGCCGGAGGCGGGTGTTGACCTGGTCGCGACTCGTCAGCGTCTCCTCCAGCGTGAGGTCGCCGACGATGTTGCGCAGGCTCGTGACCGTCAGCTGCTCGATCGCCTGCAGCGGGTTGGCGACCTCGTAGCTGGCCGACTTCGGGTCGGTGATCGTGAAGTAGAGGACGGTGTCGATGCCGACCGAGACGTTGTCCTCGGTGATCACCGGCTGCGGCGGGAACGTCACGACCTGCTCGCGCAGGTCGATGAGGGGCCGGACGCGGTCGATGAACGGCATCACGATGGTCAGCCCGGGCTGCAGCGTCCGGCTGTAGCGGCCGAAGCGCTCGACCACGCCGGCTCGCGCCTGCGGGATGACGCGCACGGTCTTCGCCGCGACGAAGAGCGCGAACAGGACCAGCACCACCGCGACGATCAGACCAGCCATGCCCCACCACTCCTATTCATCGTCCACGAGCGCCGTCGCGCCCCTGATCTCCATGACGTGCACCCGGGTGCCGGGCTCGATGACCTTGTCGTCGTCGTAGCTGCGCGCGGTCCAGATCTCCCCGTTGAGCCGCACGCACCCGACGGCCTCGTCGTTCGCGATGCGCTCGACGACGATCGCGGTCGTGCCGACGAGCGCGGCCGTCCCCGTGCGGATCTGCGGCGGCGTCTTCAGGTGCCGGCGCGCGATCGGCCGCACGATGCCGAAGCTCACGGCGGTCAGCACGGCGAACACGACGACGGCGATCGGCGTCCCGGCCCCGGCGAGGGCCACGAGCGCCGCTCCCGCCGCGCCGATCGCGAACGGGAACAGGAAGAAGCTGAGGTTCACGACCTCGGCCACCGCGAGCACGGTCGCGGCGATCAGCCAGAGCACCCAGGCGTCCATTGATCACCGAGGGTACTCGCGAAGTTGGCGGCTCGGAGCGGTTGCCGGCGGCGGTCAGTCGCGGGGCTCGACCAGCGCGGCGGCGAAGTCGTCGGCGTCGAACGGACGCAGGTCCTCGAGCGCCTCGCCGATGCCGATCAGCTTGACCGGGATGCCGAGCTCGCCGGCGATGGCGAGCGCGATGCCCCCCTTCGCGGTGCCGTCGAGCTTCGTCAGGACGATGCCGTCGACCGGGACGGTCTCGGAGAAGAGCTTGGCCTGGCGCAGGCCGTTCTGGCCGGTCGTCGCGTCGACGGTGAGCAGCGTCTCGTGCGGCGCGTCGGGCAGCTGCTTGGCGATCACGCGGCGGACCTTGGCGAGCTCGGCCATGAGCGCGTCCTGGGTGTGCAGGCGCCCCGCGGTGTCGACGATGATCACGTCGGCCCCGCGCTCGCGGCCCTGGCGCACGGCCTCGAACGCGACCGAGCCCGGGTCCGAGCCCTCCGGACCCGGTGACGATCTCGCAGCCCGCGCGCTGCGCCCAGCCGGCGAGCTGCTCGACGGCGGCGGCCCGGAACGTGTCGGCCGCGCCGAGCACGACCGTCTTGCCGAGCTCGCGCTGCAGGTGCCACGCGAGCTTGCCGATCGTCGTGGTCTTGCCGGTGCCGTTGACCCCGGCGACCATGATCACGGTCGGCTCGTGCGTGAGGTCGATGCGGCCCTCGCCCGGCCGGGCGATGTCGGCGAGCAGCTCGCGCAGGCGGTGGGTGAGCGCCTCACCGCCCTCGACGGCGCCGGACTCGGCCTCCATCTCGAGCTTCGCGACGACCTCGGCCGTCGTGCGCGCGCCGACGTCGGCCATGATCAGCGCCTCCTCGAGGCGCTCCCACGTGGTCTCGTCGAGCGTGCCCTCGAAGAGCGTCGCCTGGATCTCGGCGCCGAGCGCCTGGCGGGTCTTCGTGAGGTTCTCGCGCAGGCGGCGGAAGAAGCCGCGGCGCTGCTCGGGCTCGGGCTCCGCGGCGACCGGCACCGCGCCGCCGTCGCCGGTGATGAACACGTCGGTCCAGTCTCGGGGCATCGCGGTGCGCGACGATAGCGCCCGTGCTGCGCTTCCAACCGTTCCCCGCCGACGCATCGCCGGCGGCCGACCTCGTCGCCGCGATGGTCGCGGAGATGGCCACGATCTACGGCCCGATCGACCGGCCCGGCATGCCGAGCGCGACGCCGGCCGACTTCGCCCCGCCGCACGGCACGTTCCTCGTCGGCTTCGACGAGTCCGGCAACCCGGTCTGCGCGGGCGGCGTCAAGCGCCTCGACGAGCAGACCGCCGAGATCAAGCGGATGTACGTCGTGCCGACGGCGCGCGGCCGCGGCCACGCGCGGGTGCTGCTCGACGCGCTCGAGGCCGCCGCGCGCGACCTGGGCTACCGCGTCGCGCGGCTCGACACCGGCCCGCAGCAGCCCCACGCCCAGGCGATGTACGAGTCGGCCGGCTACGGGCCGATCGGGAACTTCAACGCGAACCCGGTCGCCTCCTACTGGGGCGAGAAGCGGCTGGTCGACTAGGCGGCGGCGATCGCCTCGGCCGCCTCGCGCAGGTCGGCGGCGCGGACGTCGGGCTCGGGGGCGCTCGGCAGCAGGACGCCCTCGTCGCGCCCGATCCAGACCGTCCGCAGGCCGGCCCGCGCGGCGCCGGTGACGTCCCACCAGTGGCCCGCGACGAACCACGTCTCCCCCGCGTCGAGGCCGAGCACGTCGAGCGCGTGGCGGTAGACGCGGGGGTCGGGCTTGTAGGCGCCGACGGCGTCGGCGCCCACGACGGCGTGGAGGTTGTCCATCAGCCCGGCCGCGGACAGCGCCGCGCGCGCGGCGTCGGCCGGGCTGTTCGTGACCGCGCACGGCGTGTGGCCGGCCAGCGCGATGCGCGCCAGCGCGTCGGCGGCCTCGGGGTACGGCGGCAGCGCGGCGGCGGCCGCCATGCCCGCCTCGACGGCGTCGTCGCCGAGGCCGAGCAGCGCGGCGCGGTGGGCGAGCGCCGCGCGCATGTACTCGGGGAACGGCCGGAACTCGCCCGTCATCGTGTCGACCATCGACTGCAGCACGGTCTGGTCGAGCACGCTGAGCCCGAGCCCGCCGGGCGCGCCCTCCCAGCTCGCGGTCAGGCCGCGCGGGTCCAGCAGCGTGCCGTTGACGTCGAAGAGGACATGGGCCATGGCCGCGGGGGCTACCCGGCGACATCCTGGGCGATGCGGGCCGCGGCGCGCCGCGGGCGCCTGACGCGGATCTCCTCGGCGACGAGGTAGGAGCCGAGCACGAGCGTGGCGGCGAGCAGCTGGGCCGCGAGCGACTCGACCGTCGGGAACACGGCGAACCACAGCCCGAGCCAGCCCGGGATCCCGACCGGGACGTGGGTGCTCGGCACCCACCCGGCGAGCTGCATCTCCTGCACGCTCTCCCCCACCATCACCACGAGCACCACGCCGAGGAGCACGCCGGTGAGGACGAGCATCCGCTTGTACGGGAGCTTCTGCGCGAGACCGAACGTCACGACGCCGACCGCGAGCGTCAGCACGAGGCCGATCGCGGCGCCGGCGGCCACGACCCCCGAGCCCTCCTTCAGGCGGAGGCTCTGGAGGAAGAGGACGATCTCGAAGCCCTCGCGGTAGACGCACGTGAACCCGAGCAGCGCGAGGCCGAGCACCATGCGGCGGCGGGCGCGCGGACCGACGTCGACGAGCAGGCGCCGGCGGCGGCGGTTGTGGCTCGAGATCCAGCCGGTCCAGTAGATCCGGTGGAAGAACCAGTTCATGACGACGAGCAGGACGACGACGGCGAGCAGGCCGGTCGCCGCCTGGACGTCGAGGCTGCCCGCGCCGAGCGCGCCGATCGCCGCGACGACCACGAACCACGTCGCGAACGACGCCACGACCCCCGCCCCGGCGCCGGCGGCGATCGGGCGGCGGTGCACGCGGTGGGCGTCGTTCAGCCCGGCGGTGATCGCGGCGAGGACGAGGATGCACTCGAGGCCCTCGCGGAAGACGAGCACGGCACTGTCGACGACGACGGCGCCGCGGCCGAGGTGCTGGGCCTCGGTCGGGTCCGGCGTGCCGCCGCGGGCGGTGACGATCTGCCAGACGAGCAGGGCGACGAGGACGAAGGCGGCCGCGGCGACGGCGACGCGGCCGGTCGAGGGCGTGCGGGGTCGCGGCGGCGCGGGAGCGCCGCGCTCTGAGGAGGACGGGGCGGGGGGCATCGTCGGGACGGCCGCGGGATGGCTGGACCGGGGCCGTGTTAGGCGACCCTAACATCGCCGCTGGTGTGGGGCGAAGGCCACTGGTCGTCCGACGGACAGTCGGGCCCGCGCCGGACCGGCCCGGTCCGGCGCTCAGGTCGTCGTGTCCGGCAGGTGGCGCCCGACGTGGCCGACGTACAGGCCGCGCGGGAGGTCGCCCGAGCCGTCGGCGACGTGGAGGTAGATGCGGGCGATGAAGCCCGCCCCCGAGCCCGAGCCGATCGCGACGTGCGGGCCGAGGTCGAGCCGGGCGCCGTCGTGGACGGCCGTGTAGCGGTCGGGGTGGCGGTTGCGGGCGAGCTCGGAGACGTCGGAGCGCCACGTGAGGCCGAGGCCGGTCGCCGCCTCGGTCAGCGACGTGCCGAAGCCCGAGGGGTCGGCGTACAGCGCGCCGAGGCGGTCGAGGCGCTCGAGCGTGTCGAGGATGTCGGCGGGCCGGCGGAACGGGCTGTCGGCCGCGGACTCGAAGGCCGAGCGCGTGAAGGTGAGGTGCTCGAACCGCGCGTCGGCGCGCTCGACGGCCTCGAGCACGCTGGCGGGCGGGGCGTCGTCGCCGGCGTCCTCCTCGTCGGGCGGCCGGCCGCCCGCCTCGGCCAGCGCGGTGCTCAGGCGGGCGATCGCCTGGCGGTCGCGTTCGGACCCCTCGAGGAGCTCCTCGACCTGGCGCAGGAGGTCCTCGCGGTGGGCGCGCACGGCCTCGAGCTCGCCGAGCAGCGCCTCGTGGGCGGTCAGCCAGTCGTCGGACGGCTCGCCGGACGCGGACGTCGTCGCGGTCTGCGCCGCCTCCTGGCGGCGCTCGGCCAGGCGCGCCTCGGCCGCCGCGGCGCGGGTCTCGGCGCGCGCGACCTCGGCCTCGAGGCGCACCGCCCGGCGCGCCTCCTCGTCGCGGCCGGCCTCGGCCGCCTCGCGGCGGCGGCGGGCCGTCTCGGCCTGGCGGCGCAGGTCCTCGACCCGGGTGAGCTCGCGCTCCAGTGCGCGCTCGCGGGCGTCCATGTCGCGGGTGCGGCGCTCGGCCTCGCGCAGCCGCGCGAGGAGCGGCGAGTCCGGGACCTCGGCGGCGGCGAGGAAGCGCTCCCACGAGCCGAACACCTCGACGACGACGTCGGGGTGCGGCCAGTCCTCGGTCTTCAGCCAGTCCTGCGCGCTCGGCGGCTCGCCGACGAGCACGATCCACTTGTAGAGGTGCGCGAGGTAGTCGGCCTCCTCGACGAGCAGCGAGACCTCGCGCAGCCGCGGGTCGGCCTTCGGGCGCCCGGGGCGGCCCTTGGCCTCGGAGCGGGCGGGAACGTCGGTCGGAGCGGCGCCGTCGGGGGACGCGGCGGCGTCGGACGAGCCGGCCGCGCCGGATGACGCGCCCGCACCGGCGTCGGAGGCGCCGCCGCCGGGCGACCCACCGTTCTGCTCGCGCCGGGCGCGCTTCTGACTCTTCTTCGCCACTGGGCCTTCCGTCGTCTACGCGGCCTCGACCTCGGCCGCCGCGTCACGCGGCAGCCGGCGCGAGACCACCTTCGACACGCCATCGTCGCCCATCGACACCCCGTACAGGGTGTCAGCCGCCTCCATCGTGCGCTTCTGGTGCGTCACGACGATGAACTGGGCGCGGCCGGCGTTGGCGCGCAGCAGGTCGAGGAAGCGGCCGATGTTCAGGTCGTCCAGGGCCGCCTCGACCTCGTCGAGGATGTAGAACGGGCACGGCTTGGCGAGGAAGACCGCGAACAGGAACGCGATCGCGGTCATCGACTTCTCGCCGCCCGACAGGAGCGTCAGGCGCTTCATCGACTTGCCCGCGGGCGTGATCTCGATCTCGACGCCCATCTCGTCGGCGGGATCGATCCCCGACTCGTCGGCCTCGGGAGCCGTGCCGTCGCGCTCCTCGTCGTCGCCCCCCGCGGGCTCGTCGTCGTCGGACGCCGCCTCGGCGCCGCCGAGCACGGGCCGCGGCCCGGAGTCCTCGCGGACGAGGCGCAGCCGACCGCGGCCGCCCGGGAACAGCTGCTCGGCGAGCTCCTCGAAGTTGCGCGCCGCGGCGGTGAACGTCTCCTCGAACGTCTCGCGGATCTGGCGGTCGGTGTCGCGGATCAGCGTGCGCAGCTCGCGCAGCGCGGTCTCGAGGTCGGTCCGCTGGGCCTCGAGCTCCTCGACGTGCGCGAGCGCCTCGTCGTACTCGGCCTTCGCCAGCGGGTTGACCGGGCCGAGCTGCTCGCGGCGGCGCACGAGGCGCTCGATCCGCGTCCGCAGCGCCTCGGCCGCCTCGTCGGTCAGCGGCTCCTCGGCGGGGTCGTCGGAGAGCCCGAGGCGCTCGGCGAGCGCGCGCAGCTCGAGCGCGGCGTCGGCCTCCTGGTCGCGCGCCTGCTGGGCGCGGACCTCGCCCGCGGTGACCGCGTCGCCGCGCTCGCGCAGGAGCTGCTGGATCTGGGCCTCCTCGGCCGCGCAGGCGCGCAGGGTCGCGGCGACGCCCTCGCCCGCCGCGCGGTCGGCCTCGAGCTCGGCCTCGAGCGCCTCGACCCGCGTGCGCACGGCGGCGAGCGCCCGGGCGAGCACGCCGACGAGCCGCTCGGCCGCGGGGTGCAGGCCCCGGTCGCGCGCGACGGCCGCCTCGAGCCGGGCGATCCGGCCCGCGCGCTCGGCGCGGTCGCGCGCGGCGCGCTCGGCCACGCGCCGCTCGGCCGCGAGCTCGCCGAGCAGCTGGGCCCGGCGGACCGCGCCCTCGCCCTGCTCGGGCGCCTTGCGCCGCTCCGCGATGAGCCAGTCGGCGCGGCGCTCCTCCTCGGCCGCCGCCGACCGCTCGCGCTCGGCCGCGCGCATCGCGCGCTCGGCCGCGTCGCGGGTGCCGTCCGCGGCGCCGACCGCCGACCCGGCCTGCTCGACCGCCTGCAGCGCGCCGCGCTCGGCGGCGACCGCCCGCTCGGACTCGCGGACGAGCTCGTCGCGCCGGTTGCGCTGGGCCAGCACGCGCTCCGGGCCGCCCTTCGGCGCCTGGCGCAGCTCGCGGGTGAAGCCGAACCACGCCCGCCCGCCGCGCGTCACGGCGACCCCGACGAAACCGGGCGGCACCGACTCGACGTCCTCGACGACCCAGGCGTTGGCGAGCAGCCGCCGGGCCAGCGCCACGGCCTCGCCCGGCCCGCGCACGAGCTCGGCCAGGCAGCGTGCGCCGGGCGACGGCGGTGCGGGCGGCGCGCCCGCGCCCGGGGCGCCGTCGCCCGCGACCAGCGCGCGGCCGCCGTCGGTCCCCGCGCGGTCGAGCACGGCCCGGCCGGCCGGCACGTCGGCGACGAGGGCCGCGCCGAGGCGCCCGCCGAGCGCGGCCGCGAGCGCGAGCTCGTAGCCCGCCTCGACCTCGAGCTCGTCGGCCAGCGCCCGCGCGCCGCCCGGGGCGCCCGCCTGCGAGCGCAGGAACTGGTTGACCGACGCGAGCTCGCCGCCGGCCTTCGCCGCGTCCCGGCGCGCCGCCTCGGCCGACGTCTCCGCCGCCCGCCGGGCGCGCCGGGCGACGTCGCACGCCTCGTCGGCCTCGGCCAGCGCCGCGCGCCGCTGCTCGACGACGGTGGCGAGCTCCGCCACCCGCGCCGCCGCCGCGGCACGGACGTCGGCCAGGGACTGCAGCTCGCGCTCGAGCGCGTCCGCCCGCTCGGCGTCGAGCTCGGCCAGCGTCGCCTCGAGGGCCTCGATCCGCTCGCGGCCGGCCTCGTCGGGCTGGTCCTCCTCGGCCTGCTCGCGCAGCGCGGCGAGCTGGGCCGTCCGGCGCTCGGCGCGCTCGGCGATCGACTCGACCGTCTCGCGCGTGCGTTCGAGGCGCAGCTCGACGCGTTCGGCGGCCGAGCGGGCGGCGAAGACGCGCCGGGCGAGCGCCTCGCGCTGCTCCGTGCGCCGCTGCAGCGCGGCCTCGGCCTCCTGCCGGCGGGCGGTGACCGCCTCGAGCGCCGCCTGGGCCTCGTCGCGGGCCGCCCGCGCCTCGGCGGCGGCGGCCGCGGCGGCCGCGAGGTCCACCCGCCGCGCGCGGACGGTGTCGCGGGCGAGCTCCCAGCGCGCCTCGGACGTCTGGCGCTCGAGCCGCGCGTGCAGCTCGGCCGCCTCGGCCTGGCGCTTGAGCGGCCGCAGCCGCGAGCGCGCCTCGCGCTCGACGTCCAGCGCGCGGTCGAGGTTGTCCTGCGTGCGCTCGAGCTTGAGCTGCGCGCGGCGGCGGCGCTTGCGGTGCTTGCCGAGGCCGGCCGCCTCCTCGATGAGCAGGCGCCGGTCGCGCGGCTTGGAGGTGACGATGCCCTCGACGCGGCCCTGGGAGACGACGGAGTGCATCTCCTTGCCGAGGCCGGTGTCGGACAACACCTCCAGCACGTCCACGAGGCGGCACCGCGCGCCGTTGAGGCGGTACTCGCCCTCGCCCGCCCGGTCGAGCCGGCGCACGATCGAGACCTCGCCGACGGGCAGGTCGACCGTGCCGTCGGCGTTGTCGAAGACGAGCTCGACCTCGGCCTGCGTGCGCGCCTGGACGCCGCGGCCGCCGCCGAAGATGACGTCCTGCATCGACTGGCCGCGCACCGCGAGCGGCGACTGCTCGCCCATCGCCCACAGCACCGCGTCCGTGACGTTCGACTTGCCCGAGCCGTTCGGGCCGACGATGACCGACACGCCCGGGTCGAACTCGAGCTTCGTGCGGTCGGGGAACGACTTGAAGCCCTTGAGGGTCAGCGACCGAAGGTGCATCAGTCCTCCTCCTCCTCGTCCTCGTCGTCGTCGTCGTCGACCGGCGAGTCGAGCATCTCGAGCGCGGCCCGGGCGGCCTCCTGCTCGGCGTGCTTCTTCGAGCGGCCGGAGCCGGTCCCGACGGGGCGGCCGTCGACCGACGCGAGGACCTCGAACGTGCGGTCGTGCGGCGGGCCGAGCTCGGCCGTGACCTCGTACTCGACCGCCTCGCCGCGCTGCGCCAGCCGTTCCTGGAGCGTCGACTTGAAGTCCACGGGGTGCGTCAGCGCGTGCTCGATCTCGGGCGAGAACGCCTCGACCACCGCCTCGGCCGTCCGGTCGTAGCCGGCGTGCAGGTAGCAGGCGCCGATCACCGCCTCGATCACCGACGCGAGCACGCGCTCGGTCGCGGTCAGCGTCGACGCGCTCTGCCCCACCCCGGACGGCGCGGCGGCCGCGAGCGACTCGGGCACGCCGAGGCGCTCGGCCACCGCGCGGCACGACGGCCCCGAGACCGTCTGGGCGCGGATCTTGGTCAGCCGGCCCGCGCCGTAGCGCTCGGCCTCGAGGCGCGGGTAGAGGTGCGCGGTGATCGCGAGGCCGAGGACGCTGTCGCCGAGGAACGCCAGGCGCGAGTAGGAGTCGCTGCGGCGGTCGGTCCACGACGCGTGGGTGAAGACCTGCTGGCGCAGGCCCTCGGGGACCTCGGCCAGGAGCTGTCGGAGGCGATCCAAGCGACGGGCGCCGCTACGAGTTGGCCGGCGCGTGGTCGACGACGAAGTCGACGGCCTGGCCCACGGTCGTGATCCTCGCGGCCTCCTCGTCGGACATCTTCACGCCGTAGGAGTCCTCGAGCTCCTGCACGAGCGTGTAGAGGTCGAGCGAGTCGGCCCCGAGGTCGTCGCGGAAGCGCGTCGCGCCGTCGATGCGCGCCGGATCGACCTCGAGCTCGTCGGCGAGGTGCGCCTGGATGAGCGTGAAGACCTCTTCGCGGGTCATGGCGCGGGAACCGTAGAGGCCGCCGCGGATGGCTCGCCGCCGCGGCGCAGCGCGTGCGCGGCCAGCAGGGCGGCGTGCGTACGCCCCACGACGTCCTCCTCGGTGGCCCGCGCGGCGAGCAGGATCGCCTGCGCGATGCCGCGCCGCGAGAAGCGCCCGTGGGGCACGACGCCGAGGCGCCGCAGGCCGAGCAGGTACGCGCCGCCGGCGCTCTCGGGGTCGATCACGTCGCGGAACTCGAGCAGCGCCGGGCGCAGCAGCAGGCCGCCGGCCTTGGCCCGCCGCGAGGACTCGGCGACGCGGCGGATGTTGCGCAGCATCGCCTCCGAGACGCCCTCCATGAGCTTCAGCACGACGTTGCCGGTGAAGCCGTCGGTGACGATGACGTCGGCCCGCCCCATCGGGATCTCGTTGCCCTCGATGTTGCCGACGAAGTCGTACGTGCCGCCGTCGGCGATCCGGTCGCGCAGCGCGGCGTGGGCCTCGACGACCAGCGGCGTGCCCTTCGTGTCCTCCTCGCCGATCGACAGCAGGCCGACCCGGGCGCGCTCGACGCCGAGGATCGTCTCGGCCAGCGCCGCGCCCATGAAGCCGAACTGCACGAGGTGCTCGGGGCGCACCTCGGTGTTCGCGCCGACGTCGACGATGATCACGGGGTGCTCGGGGACGGGCACGGGGATCGCGAGGGCGGGCCGGTGGATCCCGCGGGCGCGGCGGATGTTGAACAGGCCGGCGGCCAGCGCGGGGCCGGTCGACCCGCCCGAGACGAACGCGTCGGCGTCGCCGTCGGCCACGGCGCGGGCGGCGCGGACGATCGAGGCGTCGGGGGTCGCGCGCACGGCGGCGACCGGGTCGGCCGCCTTGGCGATGGAGACCGGGGCGTCGACGATCTCGACCCCGTCCGGGGCCGGTCCCATCTCCTCCGCGGGCCCGTAGAGGAGGACCCGAACCCCTTGTGCCGCCGCTTGGGCCGCACCCTCTGCGACCTCGGACGGTCCGAGGTCGGCGCCGTTGGCGTCGACCGCGACCGTGATGCTCATCGGCGGAAGGCTACTCAGCCGGGCGGACCCCCGATGGGCGGCTACGCGCCAGCGAGGCGCGGACCGTGCGGCTAGTGGTCGTGATCGTGGTCGTGGTCGTGCGCGTGGATGTGCACGACCTCGCGCCCGGCGTACGTGCCGCACACCGGGCAGACCCGGTGCGGCAGGCGCGGGCTGTGGCACTGCGGGCACGCGTTGTACGTCGGCGCGCTGATCTTGTGCGTCGCGCGGCGCTTGGACGTGCGGCTGTGCGACTGCTTCTGCTTCGGGACGGCCATGGGCGATCGCAGAGGGTAGTGCATCGGGCGCCCCGCCGGCCGGACCGCTCGACCTCACGCAACGCGCTCGGGGAGCCGGGTGCGTGAACCCGCAACGATGGTGTGCGGATTTCCGGCCGCAATCCGGGTAATGAATGGCCCCTTCGCACCGACGTCGCGGGCTAGGGTCCGCGTCATGACCCGACCGTTCCCCACGTTCGCCATCGCGCTCGCCGCTGCGGTCCTCGTCGCCGCCATCAGCGCCGTCACCGCCGAGAGTCACTGGCTCGGCGACAACCTCGTGATCGTCGGCGTCGCGTTGCTCGCCGTCGGGGTCTGCCTGTTCAACTGGTGGGAGCTGTGGTCGAACCGGTAGCCCGCCGGGCGTAGCGGTCGCCGGGCGAGCCCCGGCGCGTGCTTGACTGGCCGCCGTGCCCGCCGGCGCCGAGATCCGCCCCATGCGCCCCGCCGACGTCGAGGCCGCCGAGGCCGTCGCGCGGCGCGGACTCTTCCGCGGGGACGCCCCGGAGACCGATCCCGTGGTGGTCGCGCGCGGCGTGCGACGGGTCGCCCACCTGCTCGGCACCGACCCCGGCGGGTCCTGGGTCGCCGCCGCCGACGGGGAGATCGTCGGGATCGCGCTCGGGCTCGTGCGCGAAGGGATCTGGGGGTTGTCGCTGTTCGCCGTCGAGGAGGGGCACCGGGACCGCGGGGTCGGCCGCGAGCTGCTCGAGGCCTGCTTCGGCCACGGGGCCGACGCCCACGGGCACGTGATCCTCTCCACCGAGCACCCGGGCGCCATGCGCCGCTACGCCCGCCTCGGCCTCGACCTGCGCCCGTGCGTCGCCACCGCCGGGATCGTCGACCGCGCCCGGCTCCCGGAGACCGACGGGGTGCGGGTCGCGGGGCCGGAGGGCATCGCCGTCGCGGACGCGATCGGGCGGGACGTGCGCGGCGCCGGGCACGGGGTCGACCTCCCGGTGCTGCTCGACGACGCCGACGCGCGCCTGCTCCTCGTCGAGGACCGGGCGTTCGCGGTCGTCCGCGGCGCGCGGATCATGCTGATCGCCGGGCGCGACGAGGCCGCCGCCACCCGCGTGCTCAACGGCGCGCTGGCCGCGACGCCGCCGGGCGCGACGGTCAGCGTCGACTTCCTCACCGCCGGGCAGGACTGGGCCGTGCGCGCGTGCCTCGACGCCGGGCTGGCCCTCTCCCCCGACGGACCGCTCTTCACGGCCGGCGACCTCGGGCCGATGCGCCCGTACGTCCCGAGCGGGGCCTACCTGTGACCGAGTACCTCATCGCGGGCGAGCGGGTCGCCCTCGGGGTGCTGCGCCGCGACCTCGCGGCGACCTATGCGACGTGGATGAACCGCAGCCGACGTCCGCCACGCCCGCTGCGGCTTCGGGATCCTGCTCGGCGAGCGCCGCGGCCAGGGCCTCGAGGCCTAGGCTCGCCGCCCCGCGGAGGCGGGTATGTTCGCGGCCATGGACGGCCTCATGATGGATCGCCCCCTGCTCATCCGCGACATCGCCCGGCGCGCCGAGCGGCTCTTCGGCGACCGGGAGATCGTCAGCCGCACGCACGACGGGGTCGAGCGCTCGACGTACGGCGAGGTGGTGAACCGCGCCCACCGGATCGCCTCGTCGCTGGCCGAGCTCGGGGTGAAGCCCGGCGACCGCGTCGCGACGTTCGGCTGGAATTCGCGCCGGCACCTCGAGCTGTACCTCGCCGTGCCGTCGATGGGCGCCGTCCTGCACACCATCAACATCCGCCTGTTCGAGGACGACCTGCACTACATCGTCGACCACGCGCAGGACAAGGTGATCTTCCTCGACGCCTCGCTCGCCGACGCGATGCCGCGGTTCGACGGCGTCGAGCACGAGGTCCTCATGCCCGACGCCGACGCGACGCGCGACGGCGCGCTGGACTACGAGCAGCTCGTCTCCGACGGCGACGAGGGCTTCGAGTTCCCCGACGTGGACGAGCGCAGCGCCGCGGCCCTCTGCTACACGAGCGGGACGACGGGCAAGCCGAAGGGCGTCCTGTACTCGCACCGCTCGACGGTCCTGCACGCGATCGGCGCCAACCAGTCCGACGGCCTCGGGATCAGCCAGACCGACTCGGTCATGCCGGTCGTCCCGATGTTCCACGTCAACGCCTGGGGCCTGCCGTACATCGCGACGAACACGGGCGCGCGGCTCGTCATGCCCGGCCCGCGGATGACCCCGGGCGACCTCGCCGAGCTGATCGGGGAGGAGCACGTCACCTTCACCGCCGGCGTCCCGACGATCTGGCAGGGCATGATGCGCCTGGACCCCGCGCCCGACCTGTCCTCGCTGAAGGAGATCGTGTGCGGCGGCTCGGCCGTCCCGGAGGCGCTGATCCGCGGCTTCGAGGAGAAGTTCGACGTCCCGATCGTGCAGGCGTGGGGCATGACCGAGACGAGCCCGCTCGCCTCCGTCGCCCGCGTCGACGTGGACGCGACCGACGACGAGGACGAGCGCTTCCGCATCCGCGCGACGGCCGGCCGGGTCGTCCCGCTCGTGGACTTCACCATCGACGAGGAGGCCGGCGGCGAGCTGCTCGTCCGCGGCCCCTGGGTCGCGAGCGCCTACTTCGAGGACGACTCGCAGAAGGAGAAGTTCGAGGACGGCTGGCTGCGCACCGGCGACGTGGCCGAGGTGACCGACGGCGCCTACCTCAAGCTCGTCGACCGCACGAAGGACCTCGTGAAGTCCGGCGGCGAGTGGATCTCCTCGGTGGAGCTCGAGAACGTGGTCATGGGCCACCCGAAGGTCATGGAGGCGGCCGTGATCGCCGTCCCGGACGACGAGTGGGGCGAGCGGCCGTGCGCGTGCGTGGTGCCGTGCGAGGGCGAGGACCTCGACGTGGACGAGCTCAAGTCCTATCTCTCGGAGAAGGTCGCCAAGTGGTGGATCCCGGAGCGGATCGAGTTCATCGACGAGGTCCCGAAGACGTCGGTCGGCAAGTTCGACAAGAAGGTCCTGCGCAAGCAACTCGCCGAGGAGGCGGCCGACGGCGAGTCGTGAGCGCCTGAGGGCTCAGTCGAGCTTGAGCTCGCGCAGCTTCGCCCAGCGCGGGTCCGGCGGCGGATCGTGGTGGTGCTCGGGCCCGGCGGTGTTGAGGTTCGCCCCGCACTCCGGGCACAGGCCCGCGCACTCGGGCGTGCAGAGGACCTGGGCGGGCAGCGCGAGCGCATAGGCGTCGCGGGCCCAGGCCCCGACGTCGAGGTCCTCGCCGTGCATGTACGGGCTCGTGAGCTCCTCGCCGCCGCCGGGCTGGTGGACCTCGCGGACGTCGACCGCCGTCACCGGCGCGGCCGGCTCCAGGCAGCGCATGCACGGGCCCGTCAGGCCCGCCTCGAAGCGCAGGCGCAGCGCGTAGCCGCCGCCCGTCATGCGCGAGACGTCGAGCGCGGCGTCGACGAGCGGGGGCTCCGCGGCGTAGCGCTGGCCGCCGAAGTCGAGGTCGCCCAGGCGCAGGCCGAGCGTCAGCCGGCGCCCCTCGCCGGAGGACAGCCGCAGGCGTCCGAGATCGAAGATGTCGGTGGGCGCGGCCATACCGATCGAGGGTAGATGATGCGCCGCGCGGGTCCCGCGCGATGATGGGGCGATGCGCGCGATGGTCCTCGACGAGCCCGGCACGCCGCTGCGGCCGGCCGACCTCGACGACCCCGTGCCCGGTCGCGGCCAGGCGCTGCTCGACGTCCACGCCTGCGGGGTCTGCCGCACCGACCTGCACATCGTCGACGGCGAGCTCGAGGTCCGCCGCCGGCCGCTCGTCCCCGGCCACCAGATCGTCGGCACCGTGCTCGCGGCCGGCGACGGGGCCGGGGTCGAGCCCGGCGCGCGGGTCGGCGTCCCGTGGCTCGGCTGGACGTGCGGCGAGTGCCGGTACTGCCGCAGCGGGCGCGAGAACCTCTGCGTCCGCGCCCGGTTCACCGGCCTCGACATCGACGGCGGCTACGCGACGCGGACCGTCGCCGACGCCCGCTTCTGCCTGCCGCTGCCCGACGGCTACGACGACCTCGCCGCCGCGCCGCTGCTGTGCGCCGGGCTCATCGGCCACCGCGCCCTGCGGATGACCGGCGACGCCGAGCGCCTCGGCCTCTACGGCTTCGGCGCCTCGGCCCACATCGTCTGCCAGGTCGCGCTCCACCAGGGCCGGCGGGTGTTCGCGTTCACCCGCGGCGGCGACGAGGCGGCGCAGGCGTTCGCCCGCTCGCTCGGCTGCGAGTGGGCGGGCGACGCGACCGGCCCCGGGCCGGAGGAGCTCGACGCGGCGATCGTGTTCGCGCCCGTCGGCGCGCTGGTCCCGGCGGCGCTCAAGGCGCTCGCGCCCGGCGGGGTCGTGGTCTGCGCCGGCATCCACATGAGCGACATCCCGTCGTTCCCGTACGCGGACCTGTGGCGCGAGCGGTCGATCCGCTCGGTCGCGAACCTCACGCGCGCGGACGGCCGCGAGCTGCTCGACCTCGCCCCGCGCGTCCCCGTCCGCACCCACGTCACGACCTATCCGCTCGAGCGCGCGAACGACGCGCTCGACGACCTGCGCGGCGGGCGGCTCGAGGGCGCCGCGGTCCTCGTCCCGGGCTGAGCGCGGTCAGAGCTCGAGCATGCACCACACGGACTTGCCGTGCGGGAGCGGGCGCGTGCCCCACCGCTCCGCGAGCGACGCGACGAGCTGGATCCCGCGGCCGTGCTCGTCGTCGGGCGTCGGGCGCAGCCGGCGCGGGAGGACCGCCGTGCCGTCGTAGACCTCGATGATCGCGTGGCGCGCGGTGTGGCGCAGGCGCAGCCGGATCGGCGGCCGGCCGTAGAGCACGGCGTTCGTGACGAGCTCGCTCGTGAGCAGGACCGCGCGCTGGACGACGGCCTCGTCGGTCCCGCGCGAGCGCAGCGCGGCGGCGACGAAGCCCCGCGCGTCGGCCACCGCGCGCGGCTCGGCGGCGATCGGGAGGGTCGCCGAGGACGCGTCCGCCCCGGGCGGCGGCACGCGCGCGACCAGGACCGCGACGTCGTCGTCGGGCCCGTCGGGCAGCAGCGCGTCCACGAGCACGCCGGGCAGGAGCTCGACCGGCCCGGCGGCCGCCTCGATCGCCGTCGCGAGCGCGTCGATGCCCGCGTCGACCGCGCCCATGCGCCGCTCCACGAGGCCGTCGGTGTAGAGCGCGACGAGCGCGCCGTCCGGGATCCGGACCTGGTGCTCGCTCGCGGAGAGCGGGCCGCTGCCGAGCGGCGGCTCGCGGCCGCCGAGGCGGCGGGCGGGCAGACCGGGCGCCGCGAGCAGCGGCGGCAGGTGACCCGCGTTGGCGTAGACGAGCGCGCCGTCGATGGGGTCGTAGATCGCGTACACGCAGGTGACGATCTGGTCCTCGCCGAGGTCGCGGACGACCCCGTCGAGCAGCTCGAGCATGTCGCCCGGCGCGAGGTCGAGGCGGGCGAACGCGCGGACGGCCGCCCGGACCTGGCCCATGATCGCCGCGGCGCGCACGCCGCGCCCCATGACGTCGCCGATGACGAGCGCGGTCCGCCCGGCGCCGAGCTCGATGACGTCGTACCAGTCGCCGCCGACCTGGGTGCCCTCGACGCCGGCGCGGTAGTACGACGCGATCTCGAGGTGCTCGGGGTCGAGGACGACGTCCGGGAGCAGGCTGCGCTGCAGCTCGTCGGCGATCGCGTGCTCGCGGGCGGCGGCCTCGGCGGTCGCGGCGGCGATCCGGCGGACGGCCTCGGCCTCGTGCTGCTCGGTCACGTCCTGGGCGCTGCCGCGCAGGACCGCCGGCCGCCCGTCCTCGCCGTGGTGCACGACGCCGCGCGCCCGCACCATCCGCTCCGGCCCGCGGGCGGGGACGATGCGGCACTCGACGTCGAAGGGCGCGCCGTTCTCGACGGCGTCCGTGATGGCGTTCGTCACGCGCTCGCGGTCGTCGGCGTGGATGAACCCCAGCGCGCCCTCGAGGCCGGCGGCGCGCAGCTCGTCGGCGCTCACGGCGAGCAGCCGCAGGTACTGGGCCGAGGCCCGGACCTGGCTCGTGGCGAGGTCGATCTCCCAGCTCCCGACCCCCGCGAGGAACTCGGCCTCGTCGAGGAGCTCGCGGCTGCGCTCGAGCTCCGAGCGGATCCGGCGGGCGCGGTCGAGCTCGAGGTTCGCGCGGACGCGGGCGCGCAGCTCGCGGGCGGTGAACGGCTTGACGAGGTAGTCGTCGGCCCCGGCCTCGAGCCCCTCGATCGTCCCCTCCTCGCCCGCGCGGGCCGAGAGCATCACGACCGGGATGTGGCTCGTGTCGGGGTCGGCGCGCATCGCCGCGAGCAGGCCGAAGCCGTCGAGCTCGGGCATCATCACGTCGGTGAGGACGAGGTCGGGCGCCGCCTCTCGGACGAGCGCGAGCGCGGCCGCGCCGTCCCGGGCCGCGGCCACGTCGTAGTCGTCCGCGAGCAGCAGGGCGACGTACTCGCGCATGTCGGCGTTGTCGTCGACGACCAGCACGCGCGGGCGGACCCCGCCGGACGCCGGCGGCCCGGCGCCGTCCTCGCCCCGGTCCTCGGGCGTGGGCTCGAGCCAGCGCAGCGCCTCGGCGAGGAAGTCCTCGGCGCGCCCGGCGGCGGACGCGCCGTCGCCGTCGCCGCCGCCCGTCACCACCTGGTCGGCGGGGAGATGGTCGCGGCCGAAGCGCAGCGCGACCGTGAACGTGCTGCCCTGGCCCGGCGCGCTCTCGACCCCGACCTCGCCCGCCGTGCAGGCCCGACAGCTCGGCCACCAGCGCGAGGCCGATGCCCGTGCCCTCGTGGCTGCGCGAGCGCGCGCCGAGCACCCGGTGGAAGCGCTCGAACAGCTGCGCCTGCTCGGCCGGCTCGATCCCGGTGCCGGTGTCCGTGACCACGAGCCGCGGGCCGCCGCCGTCCGCGTCGGTCGTCGGTCAGCCGGAGCGTGACCCCGCCCTCGAACGTGTACTTCAGCGCGTTGGAGAGCAGGTTGAGCACGATCTTCGCCCACATGTCGGCGTCGACGTAGACCGGCTCGCGCAGGGGCGGGCACTCGACCTCGAGGGTCAGGCCGGCCCGCTCGTAGGCCGAGCGGAACATGCTCGCGAGCTCGGTCGTGTAGCGGGCGAGGTCGATGGACGCGAAGCGGGCCGTCGCGCGCCCGGACTCGAGGCGGGAGAAGTCGAGCAGGCTGTTGACGAGCATCAGCAGCCGCTGGCCGTTGCGCTGCACGGCCTCCACCCGCCAGCGCTGGGCGGCGGGCAGCGGCGCGTCCTCGTCGCGGAGCGCGTCCTCGGCCGGGCCGAGGAGCAGCGTCAGCGGCGTGCGCAGCTCGTGGCTGACGTTCGTGAAGAACGCCGTCTTCGCGTGGTCGAGCTCGGCGAGCTGCTCGGCGCGGCGGCGCTCGGCGTCGTACGCCCGGGCGGTCGAGATCCCCGCGGCGACCTGACCGGCGACGAGGCCGACGAACGAGCGGTACGCGTCGTCGAGCGCGCGGTAGCGGTTCAGCGCGGCGACGAGGAACCCGTACGGGCGCCGCTGGCCCTGCTGCGGGAGCGGCACGACGAGCGCCCGGCGCGGCGGCTCGTCCCACGCCCCGGTCGGCAGTGCCGCTATGCGCTCGTCGATGTCCTCCACCAGCGCGCTCTCTCCGGCGGCGAGCGCGGCCGCGGGCCACACCGCCTCCGGGTCGTCGACGTCGATCGCCGCCGGCGCGGCGGGCGCGTCCGGACGGATCCCGGCGGCGCCCGACAGCCGCGCGCAGCCGCCGTCCTCGTCGAAGACGTAGAAGAGCGCGAACGGCAGCGAGCGCAGGTCGCCCTGCAGGCGCCGGACCGCCGCGGCGAGGACCTCGGCCTCGGTGCGCACGGTCGTCGTGTCCGAGCCGAGGTCGCGCAGCGTCGCCATGTGGCGCTCGCCGATGACGCGGTCGGTGTCCTCGCTGACGACGCAGAGCATCCCGACGATCGCGCCGTCGTCGTCGTGGAGCGGGCTGTAGGAGAACGTGTGGTAGGTCTCCTCGGCGTAGCCGCTGCGCTCGAGGAACAGCAGCAGCGCCTCGTCCCACGTCGCCTCGCCGGTGCGCATGACGGCATCGATGCGCGGGCCGATGTCGGGCCAGATCTCGGCCCAGACATCGCGCGCCGAGCGGCCCAGCGCCCACGGGTACTTCTCGCCGAGCGTGTCGCGCCGGTAGGCGTCGTTGCAGAAGAACGTCAGGTCCGCGCCCCACGCCATCCACATCGCGAAGCGCGACGTCAGGAGGATGCGCAGCGCGGTCGTCAGGCTGCGCGGCCAGCCGTCGGGCGGGCCGATCCCGGTGCTCGCCCAGTCGACCGCGAGCAGGTCGCGTCCGACGACGCCCCCGGCCCGCAGGACGTCGGCCGCGCCGCGGGTCTCCACGGGGGCACGCGGCGATGGGTCGACAGGGTTCGACATCGGACCGGGCCGCCGCCACGGAGCGGTCGGCGAATGCGCGAGATCCTATGCGCTGCCCGCGGCGCCCGGGACGGGTCGGGCGCGTCGGCCCCCTACAGTGATCGCCATGACGCGACCCAAGGTCGAGCTGCTGTTCTGGGACGGCTGCCCGTCGCATCCGCAGGCGCTCGAGGAGCTCCGCGCGGCGATGGCCGCCGTCGGCCTCGACCCGGACGCCGTCGAGGTCCGCGAGGTCGACACGGACGGCGACGCCGAGGGCGAGCGCTTCGTCGGCTCCCCGACGATCCGCGTCGACGGCGCCGACGTCGCCGCCGCCCGGCGACGACGAGCCGGTCGGGCTCACCTGCCGCGTCTACCGCCTGCGCGACGGCCGCTACTCCCCCACCCCGGACCCGGCCGATCTCCGCGAGGCGCTCGAGACCGCGATGACGAGGAGCACCGCATGACCACGATCGCCGTCGGCGCCGCCGCGCCGCCCTTCGACCTGCCCGACACGGACGGCACCCGCCACAGCCTCGGGGGCGAGGGCGCGCCGGCCGCGCCCGCGACCGTCGTCGTCTTCACGTGCAACCACTGCCCGTACGCGCTGGCGTGGCACGACCGGCTCATGGCGGTCGCGCGCGACTACGCCGACCGCGACGTCACGACGCTCTTCATCAACTCGAACGACGCCGAGCGCTACCCGCGCGACTCCTTCGAGGCGATGCGCGACCGCGTCCGCGGCGACGGCGGCTGGCCGGTCCCGTACCTGCGCGACGAGGACCAGTCGGTGGCCCGCGCCTACGGCGCGCTCACGACGCCCGACGTCTTCGTCATCGCCCCCGACGGCGCGGTCGCCTACCGCGGCGCGCCCGACGGCGACCACGGCGACCCCGGCCAGGACGCCGCCTGGCTGCGCGAGGCGCTCGACGACGTCCTCGAGGGCCGCCCGGTGAACCGCGACGAGACGAAGCCGGTCGGCTGCTCGATCAAGTGGAAGCCGTGAGCCGCCGGCTGAGGTGACGACGCTCGCGGTCGACGGCGCGGAGCTCTTCTACGAGCAGACCGGCGCCGGCCCCGACATCGTGTGGCTCGCCGCCGGCGACCATCCCGGCGCGAACTGGCGGCGCTTCCAGACGCCCGCGTTCGAGCCCGGCTTCCGCAACACGACCTACGACGCGCGCGGCGTCGGGGCGACGACGACCGACGGCCCGCCGCCGTGGCCGATCCCCGAGCACGCGCGCGACGTCGCCGCCCTGATCGAGGCGGTCTGCGCGCCGCCGGTGTTCCTGGTCGGCCTGTCGATGGGCTCGCTCATCGCCACGGAGCTGGCCTGCACGCGGCCCGAGCTCGTGCGCGCGGCGCTCGTGATGGGCACGTGCGTGAAGAAGACCGGGTTCATCCGCGAGTGGGAGGAGGCCGAGATCGCGCTCCACGCGACCGGCGGCGGGCTGCCCGGCGACTTCGCGACGGCCCACTACGCGATGCTCTACTACCCCGCCGAGGTGCTCGGCGACGACGAGCTGTGGGCCCGGATCCGGCCGCTCGTCGCCCAGGACTTCGCCGACCGCGACGGGCGGATGCTCGCGGCGCAGTGGCAGGCGTGCCTGGACTACGACTCGTCGCCGATCCTGCCCGGGTGCGAGGTGCCGGTCGAGGCGATCGCGTTCTCGCACGACGTCCAGACGCCGCCGGCGCGCGTGCGCGAGGTCGCCGAGCTGGCGCCGCGCGGGCGCTTCCACCTGCTCGAGGGGCTCGGCCACGGCTCGGCGTTCGGGCACCGGCCCGAGGTCGTCAACGCCCGCCTGCGGGCGATCATCGAGGAGCACCTCGCGGGCTGAGCCGCCGGACGCGCCGGACGGTCCGCGCGCCGTCACCCGCGTCCACGACCTCGTCCACGTCGAACCCGAACTCGGCGAAGAACCCGCCCGCGACGGCGTTGCGCTCGTCGTGCTCGACGCGGACCTCCGGCGTCGTCGCCGCCTGCAGCAGCCGCTCGAGCAGCAGGCCACCGATCCCGCGGCTCTGCGCGTCCGGGTCGACGTAGAGCTTCCAGACCATCGTGCGCGCCGCGTCGACGCGGTCGAACTCGAGCAACCCGACGATGATGCCGTCGCGAGCGGCGGCGAGCATCCGGCCGTCGCGCACCGCCGCGCCGAGCGAGTACGCGTTGAAGAGCTCCTCGATCCCGCGCTCCACGGCCGCGCCGGGCAGGATGCCCGCGTACGTCGCGCGCCACGTCCGCACGCCGAGCGCCCGGAGCGCGGGGACGTCGCGCGCGGTCGCCGGGTAGACGAGGACCACGCCGCGGGCGCGTCAGTCCTCGCGGGCGGCCAGCTCGCGCTTGAGGACCTTGCCGGTCGAGTTGCGCGGCAGCTCCTCGAGGAACACGACCTCGCGCGGCACCTTGTAGCGGGCGAGGTTCGCCTTGACGTGATCCTGGAGCTCGTCGGCCGAGGCGTCCTGGCCGGCCTCGAGCACGACGAACGCGCGCAGGCGCTGGCCGAACTCCTCGTCCTCGACGCCGACGACGGCGACCTCGCAGACCGCGGCGTGTCCGGCGAGGAGGTCCTCGACCTCGCGCGGGAAGACGTTCTCGCCGCCCGACACGATCATCTCGTCGTCGCGGCCGGCGACGAAGAGCCGGCCCTGGGGGTCGAAGTGGCCGACGTCGCCCGAGGACATCAGCCCGCCGACGACCTGCTTGCCGCCGCCGCCGGTGTAGCCGTCCATCGCCATCTCGTTGCCGACGAAGATCCGCCCGGTCTCGCCCGGGCCGACCTCGCGCGCCGTGCTCGTCGAGAAGCTTCACGACCGTCCCGCGCGGCGGGCGCCCGGCGGTGCCCGGCGCCTCGCGCAGGTCCTTCGGCGTCGCGATCGTCGCCCACGCCACCTCGGTCGAGCCGTAGAGGTTGTAGAGGACGTCGCCGAAGCGGTCCATCACCCGCAGCGCGAGCTCGCCCGGCAGGGCGCTGCCGCTGACCGCGATCACGCGCAGCGCGCGCAGGTCGTAGCGCTCGATCGTCTCGGCCGGCAGCTCGAGCATGCGCTGGAGCATCACGGGGACGACGACGAGCGCCGTGCAGCCGTGCTGCGCCATCGCGCTCAGCGTGTCCTCGGGGTCGAACTTGCGGCGCATGACGAGCGTCGTGCTCAGCGCCATGCCCGAGCGTGAAGTGCGCGAAGCCCCAGGAGTGGAACATCGGGGCGGCGAGCATCGTGTGCTCGCGGGCGCGCAGCGGGATCATGCTGAACAGCGCGGCCGCGGGGTCGAGCGACTCGGGCTGGCGGCGCTGGGCCCCCTTCGGGCTGCCGGTCGTGCCGCTCGTGAGGATCACGACGCGGCCCTTCTGGGACGGCGGCTCGAGGTCGGTCGTGTCGCCGTCGCGGATGAGGTCCTCGAGGCGCGGGTCCTCGGCGGGCTCGTCGGCGTCGTGCCACGCGATGAACCGCGCGCGGCCCCGGCCCGCGTCGTGGACGAGGTTCTCGAACTCGGCGTCGTAGACGATCGCCGTCGGCTGCTCGCGCTGGGCGACCTCGGTGATCTGCGGGCCGGCGAACGCGGTGTTCAGGTACAGCGCGTGGGCGCCGAGCTTCGACAGCGCGACGGTCGTGTCGACGAAGCCGCGGTGGTTGCGGCACATGATCGCGACGCTCGAGCCCTGCCCCACCCCGCGGGCGCGCAGGGCGTTGGCCAGCGCGTTCGTGCGCTGGGCGACCTCGGCGAACGTGAGCGTCCCGAGGTCGTCGACGAGCGCCGTCGCGTCCGGGTGGCGGACCGCGCTGACGGTGTAGCCCGCGGCCGGCGTGGGGCCGAAGCCGCGCAGCGCGCGCAGCGCCTTGACGATCCGGTCCGGGCGCGTCGGCGTCACGATCCCGGCGCCCGCCAGCGTGCGGGCCGTGAAGAGTTTCTGCCGGATCCGGTCCTGGGCGGTCACGGGACGGAAACCTAGTTCTTTCGCGGCAGGGCGAGGTCCTCCGGGGTCTCGCCGCGCTCGATGAGCGCGTGGATGGCCGCGGCGCGGCGCGGGTTGAGGAACACGTGGCGCTGGCCGACGCTCGGCTTCTCGGCGAGCAGGCCCGCCTCGAGCAGCGCCTCGCCGACGGCCTCGGCGAGGTTGCGGTCGTTGCCCGCGAACCCGCGCGCGAGGTGGGCGAACTCCGTGTGGTAGCCGCCCCACTTGCCCATCCCGTTGAGCCGCTGCAGGATCCGCCGGGCGACGCGGCGCGCGGGGTCGGGGTCGTCGTGCGGGCGGGCGACGCCGCCGTCGGCCGCGGCGTCGAGCAGGGCGAAGACCGCCTCCTCGTGCTCGGCGACCGAGGCGCGGTCGGCCGGGCGCCCGCCGAGCGCGGCGACCGTCGCGGCCAGCACGAGCGGGTGCGCCCCGCCGATCGGCGGGCGCAGCTCGCCCACGTCGGCGAGGACGAAGGCGGGGACCGCGAGGGCGCGGGCGCGCAGGCGGTCGGCCCCCTCGAGCTGGCCCTCGAACGCGACGCGGGACGAGGTCGGCGTCGTCGGGGTCGCCGGGGACCTCGAGCACGAGGCTCGAGCCGATCGCGCCGGTCTTCAGCGCGGCGGTGCCCGCGACCTCGACGAGCGCGCCGACGAGCGCGGCGACGAGCACCCACGCGCGATCGCCGGCGGCGCGCGCGTCGGCGCCGAGGCGGGCGTCGACCGGAGCGACGGCGCGCAGTCCGGCCGCCGCGGGCGCGACGGCGACGGTGACCGGCGCGTCGTAGCCCGAGCGCTTGCGCTCGAGCTCGGCCGCCCCGCGGGTCAGCTCCTCGGCGAGCAGGGTCCGCAGCCGGGCCGCGGTCTCGGGCCCGGCGGCCAGTCCTCCGGCCGCCTCGAGCGCCGCGCCCAGCTCGTCCATGCCTCCAGGCTACGCGCCCGCGGTGCGCGGTCAGCGGGCGCGGACGCGTGACCCGGCGGGCGACCGAGCGCGTCTGGCCCCGGCCGTCGCGGACGGCGACGGTGACGGTGACCGGCAGCGACGTGATTCGCGCCGACCGCAGGCGCCGGAGCGTCTTCGCGCCCATCGCCAGCCCGAAGGTCCGCCGCCCCGCCCCCGGCAGCCGCCGGGTCACGCGGGCCAGCCGCGTGGCGGTCAGCCCGGCGCGGCGCGCGCGGACGCGCGTGACGGTCATGGTCGCCGTCGCCTGGCAGCGGTTCGAGCAGCCCACGGTGAACGTGACGCGCCCACGGCCGCGCGAGCGGGCCACGGTCGCGGTCGGCCGCGCGAACACGCGCACACGGGCGACGGCGCTCGCCGGGACCGCCTGCGGCGTCGCACCCCCGGCCGCCGCGGACGCGGGCGCGCCGCCGGTCGGTGGCGGGTCGAACCTCTCGACCGGCCGCGGGTCGGTCGATCCCGTGGTGGCGGCGCTGAAGCCCATGCCGCGCCGCGCGAACACGGTCCAGATCGCGCCGACGTGGACGCCGCCGAAGGCGGCCACGTCCGCCTGGAGGATCGCGTTGCGCTCCTCGAGGAACGACGGCTGCGGCGGCGAGAGCCGCATCCCGCCGGTGATGACCGCCTCCGCCGTGCGCGAGCCGAGGGCGTCGCGCAGGTCCCACAGCGTCTGGGCCCAGATCTCGCCGTTGGCGTGGACGTCGCCGGCCGCCTTGATGCGGCCGAGGTCGCCGAACGTGTAGCCCCCGGAGCCCGCCGTCGCCGTGCCCGGGCAGCGCGCGGCGGCCGCGCCGACCGGGCAGTCGATCGCCTCGGTCCGGATCCCGTGGAACGCGGCCGGCGCGTCGACGTAGGCGCCCATGTCGATCTCGCCCGGCAGCGTCGTGTCCGGCTGGCGGCCCTCGGCGACGAGCGCGTCCTTGGCGTACCAGTCGCTCCAGCCCTCGCCCATCGCCGCCGCCTGCAGCGTGTCGAGCGCGCCCGCGCCGGTCGCGGTGGTGATCAGGCGGTTCGACAGGCCGTGCGTGTACTCGTGGAAGACGATCGAGGCGTCGTCGCCGCCGTTGACGTCGCGGAAGGGCGACGCGTTGGGCGGCGGCAGCGTGTTGTTGAAGAACAGGTACATCTGCATCACCGGCGACTGGCCGTCGGGCAGCGTGACCATGTTCGCGTTGTCGAGGTGCCGGCCGTCCGGCAGCACGCCGCCGTTGGTCGTCGCGCCGTCGTCGGTCTGCGCGACGAGCGCGTCGCCGCCCGCGGCCTCGAAGTTCCCGGACGCCGCGTCGAAGCCGATCGGGGCGGCCGCGAGGTGGTCGTGGAAGCGGTTGACGGACCAGAAGACCTGCACCGCGTTCTGGGCGCGGTTCGTCTCCCAGCTGCTGCCGACGCCGGCATCCCACGAGCACAGGTGCCCGGCGTCGCACGCGCCGAAGTCGTTGGAGCCGTTGAAGCTCTCGAACGGGTAGAGGCCGGGAGCGACGTCCTCGCCGGGATCCGGGGCCGGGACGACCGGGTCGACGGAGGCGTCGTCGAGGTCGCTCCAGACGTGGGCGTTGGGGCCGGCGAGGGTCGTCGCCGTCGCCGGATCCGTGAGGTAGTCGTCGAGCGGCACCTGCTCCTGGACGCCGCCGGTCGCGGCGCCCGGGTAGTTCCCGAAGACGAGGCCGTCGACGCCCTTGGCCAGGTTCGCGCGACGCAGGATGCCGCCGGTCGCGGCGTCGACCACCGTGTCGTACCACGCGTCCGCCCGCGCCTGCGTAGACGACCTCCCAGGCCAGGCGTACGCCGCGCGTATCGCCGAACAGCACGAGCGCGGCGCGGTCGCCCGTGCTGAAGGTCGTGTCCCGGCGCGGGCCGCTCGGGCCGGACGTGACCGTGGCCTCATGGTCGACGCCCGCGTCCTGCGCAACGGCGGCGCGGGCGTCGGTCGCCGACAGCGCCGGGGTCAGCGCGGTCGTGTCGAGCCCGGCGCGCGGGGCGCCGGCGAGCGCGATCACGCGGCCGTCGGCGTCGACGCTCGCGCGCAGGTCGTTGTCGAGCAGCGGCACACCCCCGGCCTCCTGGCGCCAGCGCAGGTAGGTGACGCCGCCGACCGTCGTCCGCCGCGCGAGGCGCAGCGTGGCGAGGTCGGCCGGGTCGAGGCCGAGCGCGGCGGCGTTGGCGCCGACGTAGCCCAGCGCGACGTCGGCCGCGTCGCCCGGCTGCGGGCCCGTGAGCGCGCCGTCGAGACGGCCGACCACGCGGGGTGTGGCCGTGATCGGGTCGACGTCGAGGACGGCGTGGCCGCCCAACCGCGCCACGAGCCTCTCGCGGGCGCCGCGGGCGCCCGCCGACAGGGTGCGCAGCGGGGCGGCGCCGGGGGCCGAGCGGGCGCGGACCGTCGGGGTGCGGATGTCGGTGAACGGCCGCGGCTGCGCGGACGCCGGCGGCCGCGGGAACGCGGGGCGCTCGGCGGCGGACGCGACCGCCGGCAGCGCGGCCAGCGCGACGGCGGCCACGGTGCCGCCCAGGGGCAACCGGCGCGCGGAACGCGCGGACCGTCGCCGACGCGGCGGCGGGTGGGGGCTCGGGGCGTCGAGGCGTCGGGCCGCGAGCAGAGGGGACGGGGTGGTCACGTGGGGGGCGTGGAGCGTGGCAGGGGGCGGGGGAACGTGCGCCGGCCGGGCGCTAGGCCCGGCGGCGCGCGCCGAGCGGGTCGTTCGCTCGGCGCGCGGCGGGCCGGACGCCGGTGGCGCGCCCGATCGCGTCACGGACAATGGGCAGCGCAACGTCGCGCGCGCGGGCCACGGCGAGCGCGACTGGCGGGAGCACCGCGATCGCGAGGGCGGCGATCGGCAGTGGCCGCAGCTCGCCGTGGCACTGTCGCGCGACGTGCGCGCCCGGAGTCTGGAGCGACCGGGTCCCGCGCACGGGCCGGTTGAGAGGCTAGATCGTCGCCCGTGCGCGACCGAGAGCAGATCCCGCACATCGGGCGCGGGATCCCGTATCTCTGCGGCCGCCCGGCTTGCCATGATTCCCGCGTGTCCGACACCGTCGCGCGCCGCGTCGTCGTCCATGGCTCCGTGCAGGGCGTGTTCTTCCGCGAGTCGACCCGCAAGGCCGCGGAGTCGCACGACGTGGGCGGCTGGGTGCGCAACAACGGCGACGGCACGGTCGAGGCCCTGTTCGAGGGCGCGCCCGACGCCGTCGATGCGCTCGTCGCCTTCGTCCACGACGGCCCGAACGCGGCGCGGGTCGACCGCGTGGACGTCACCGACGCCGCGCCCGAGGGCCACGACGGCTTCGCCGTCCGCTGAGCCGCCCGCGCCCGCTCAGTCCGCGAGCGACCGCAGCGCCGCCTCGACCGCGTCCGCGATCGTCTCGACCGAGCCGCGGTCGACGTTCTGAAGCGTGTCGCAGGCGCGGTGGTAGCAGGGGTCCGCGGGGCGCCCGGCGGTCGCGCCGAAGCGCTCCGCGCTCGCGGCGCTCACCCGCCCCGAGGCCCCGGTGAACACGCCGCCGACCTCGATCCCGGCACGCTGGAACGCCGCGTGGTCCGAGGCGCCGCCGATCGAGCTCGCGTTCGGCGCGGGGCCGCGGGCGTCCAGCGCGCGGCGCAGCGCCGCCTCCGTGTCGCCGCTGCCGTAGGTCTCGAGCACGGCGTTGGGCGAGCCGACCATGTCGAGGTTCACGTAGGAGCGGATGCGGCGACGCTCGGCGGCGGAGAGCCCGCGCACGTAGGCGCGCGAGCCGTAGAGCCCGAGCTCCTCGGCCGTCCAGAACCCGAGGCGCAGCGTGGCGCGCGGGCGCGGCCCGTGGCCGAGGCGGGCCGCGAGCGCGAGCAGCGTCGCGGTGCCCGAGCCGTCGTCGTTGATCCCCGGGCCCGCCGGCACCGAGTCGATGTGGGCGCCGGCCATGACCACGCGGCCGCCGTCCGCGCCGGGCAGCTCGGCGAGCACGTCGCGCGCCGTGCGGCGCTCCGAGACCGCGTCGACGCGCACCTGCACCGGGCCGCCCGGCCGCGCGAGCGCCGCGCCCGCGTCGGCGTCGACCGCGACGGCGGGGATGCGGACGCCCGGGGCGCCGAGCGTCCCCGACACCGGCCCGCGGTCGCCGGTCGCGTCCCGGTCCTCGACGAGGATCGCCGTCGCGCCGGCCGCCTGGGCGCGCCGCGCCTTGGCGGCGAACGGGCACACCCCGCGGCGCACGAGCGCGATCTGCCCGCGCGGGAAGCCGTCCCAGTCACCCGCCCGGCAGCCGGCGTCGGCCCGCCCGCCGCCGACGACCCGCACCGGCGCGCGCGCCGTCCCGCCGGACGAGTACGCGAGCGTGCGGACGTCGCGATCGGCGGCGAGGCGGCGCCCGCCTGCGAGCGCGACGACCGGCGGGCGGCGCTCGTCGAAGAACGGGAACGTCACCCGCTGGAAGCGGACCGTCCAGCCCGCCGCCCGCAGCCGCGCGGCGACGAGGTCCTCGGTCGCCACGCCGCCGGGCGTCCCCGCCGCGCGGGTCGCCGCCGTTGCGCCGCCCGATCGCGTCGAGGGCCTGCAGGTGCGGCCACGGGTCGGCGGACGCGGCGCCCGGCGCCGCCCGTCCCGGCGCGGTGGTCGCCGGGCCGGTCCCGGCGGAGGTCTGCGTCCCGTCGCCCCGCGCGTCGTCCCGCGCCGCCGCGGCGCCGTCCCCGCCCCCGCCGCAGCCGGCCAGGGCGGCGCAGGTCGCGGCGGCGAGCAGCCAGGAACGCACGCCGCCCAGGATGGCGGGCGGGCCGTCAGGTGGACGTCAGAGGCCGGCGTCGGCGACCGCGCGCTCGAACGCCGCGCGGGCGTCGTCGCCGCGGACGGTGAAGACGACGCGCTCGAGCCGGCTGCCGGAGTCGAGGTGCCGGCGCACCTCGTCGGCCTCGATCTCGGCCGCGTCGGCGACCGGGAAGCCGCCGACGCCGGTGCCGAACGCGACGAGCGCCAGCGACTTCGCCCCGAGCTCCTCGGCCTTCCACAGCGTGGCCGCGGTCGCGCGGCGGATGATGTCGGCCGACGTCGGGCCCCCGAGGCGCATCGTCGCGGCGTGGATGACCCACCGGGCGGGCATGTCGCCCGCGGTGGTCTCGACGGCCGCGCCGAGGGCGATCGGCCCGCGCCGGTCGCTCTCCTTCTGCACGGCCGGACCGCCCGCCCGCGAGATCGCGCCCGCGACCCCGCCGCCGTGGGCGAGGTCGGTGTTCGCCGCGTTGGCGATCGCGTCGACCTCGAGGGTCGTGATGTCGGTCTCGAGGACCTCGACCTTCGCCGCCATCGGAGTGCGGCGGCCTAGGCGACTTCGGCCGGCTCGTCCTTGCCCTGCAGGCGCTCGCGCCCGCGCTGGACGGCGGCGATGAACTTCGTGAGGTTGACCTCGAGCGTGTTGAGGATCTCGTCGGCGTAGTCCTCGGCCCCGAGGCGGATCTCCCGCTCGCGGCCGCGCGCGTCCTCGATGATGTCCTCGGCCGCGCGCTCGGCCTGCTTGGTGACCTCCTGGTCGGACACGAGCTGCGTCTGGCGCTCGCGCGCCTCCTTGACGATCCGCTCGGCCTCCCGCTTGGCCTCCGCGAGCATCTCCTGACGCTCCTTGACGATCCAGCGCGCCTGCTTGATCTCCTCGGGGATCGTCGCGCGCATCTGGTCGAGGATGTCGTAGATCTCCTCCTTGTCCACGCGCACCTGGTCCGTCAGGGGGACGGGCTTCGCGTTGTGGACGAGATCGTCGAGCTTGTCGATGAGGACCAGGACGTCCATGGGCACCCGTTCTGTTCGTTACCGCGCGAGCTCTTCCTTCAAGCGGCGAGCTACCCGCTCGGGGACGAGATCGTTGATCTTGCCGTCGAACATCGCCAGTTCTTTGACGCCGCTCGAACTGAGGAAACTGTACTGCGGGCTGGCCATCAGGTAGAGCGTGTCGATGTCCGGCGCCTGCCTGCGGTTGAGCTGGTTCATCTCCATCTCGTACTCGAAGTCCGAGATCGCGCGCAGGCCCTTGACGATCGCCCGCGCCCCGATCCGGGCGGCGAACTCGACGATCAGGACGTCGAACGAGGCCGAGCGGACGTTCGCGATGTCGGCCGTCGCCTCGTCGATGAAGCCCAGGCGCTCCTCGGTCGAGAACAGCGTGCTGCCCTTGCGCACCGGATGGTTGACGATCGCCACGACGACCTCGTCGAAGAGCTCGGCCGCGCGGGCGATGACGTCGAGGTGGCCGTTCGTGATCGGGTCGTAGGAGCCCGGGCAGACGGCGATGCGGGGATCAGGAGCCATGCGTGTGGATGCGGATGAGCGTGTCGCCGTAGCGGCGTTCGTGGATCAGGGGCAGGTCGAGCGCGAGCGGCGCGCGGCGATCGCTCTCGGTCACGACGCGGGCGCCGCCGGACAGCAGCGGGTCGAGCGCCGCCGAGAGCTCCCGCCCCAGCTCCGGTGCGCGCCGGTAAGGAGGGTCGAGGAAGACCAGATCGTATGTGTCCGCCCGGGCGGATGCGTTACGCAGGGCCGCGCGGGCCGGTCCGGCGTGGACCGCGACGACCGGTTCCGCGAGGCCGAGGGCGTCGAGATTCGCCCGGATGACGGCCACGGCGCGCGGGTCGCGCTCCACCAGCAGCGCGCTCCCGGCCCCGCGCGAGAGCGCCTCGATCGCCAGCGCCCCCGAGCCGGCGTAGAGGTCGAGGACGCGCTCGCCGTCGAGCGGCCCCAGCGTCGAGAACAGCGCCTCGCGCACGCGGTCCGAGGTCGGGCGCGTGCCGCGGCCGGGCGGCGCGGCGAGGCGGCGCCCGCCGAGCCGGCCGGCTACGACGCGCATCGCGCCCCGGGCACCGTCACGCCGCCGCCACCGCCGCGGCCGTCGCCCGCTCGAGCGGCTCGCGCAGCAGCGCGAGCTCCGGCGCGGCCAGCTCGGGGTCCGCGGCCAGCAGCGTCTCGGCCCGGGCGTGCGCGGCGACGAGCACGGCCGCGTCCTCGGGCAGGCGGGCGAAGCGGAAGCGGGCCAGCCCGGACTGGCGCGTCCCGGTCAGCTCGCCCTCGCCGCGCAGCTCGAGGTCGATCTCGGCCAGCGCGGAAGCCGTCGCGATGCGCCGCCAGGGCCTTGAGGCGGGCGGAGTCCTTCGGCCCGAACAGCAGGCACAGGGACTCGTGCTCGCCCCGTCCGACGCGCCCGCGGAGCTGATGCAGCTGGGAGATGCCGTAGCGCTCGGCGTCCTCGACGAGCATGACCGTCGCGTTGGGGACGTCGATGCCGACCTCGATGACCGTCGTCGCGACGAGCACGTCGGCCCCGCCCGCGGCGAACGCCTCCATCGCGGCCGCCTTCTCGCGCGGGCGCATCTGGCCGTGGAGCAGGACGACGTCGAAGTCCTTGAACTCGGTCGCCTTCAGCCGCTCGTACTCGGCGCTCGCGGCGCGGGCCTGGAGGGCCTCGGACTCGGACACCAGCGGGCAGACGACGAACGCCTGGCGCCCGGCGCGCAGCTCCTCGCGGATGCGCTCGTAGGCGCGGTCGCGCTCGTGCTCGCCCGAGACGAGGTGGGTGACGATCGGCCGGCGGCCCTGCGGCAGCTCGCGCAGCGCGGTGACGTCGAGGGCGCCGAACGAGGCCAGGCGCAGCGTGCGCGGGATCGGGGTCGCGGTCATGTGCAGCACGTGCGGGGCCAGGCCCGCCGGCGCCTTCGCGTCCAGCGCGGCGCGCTGGCGCACGCCGAAGCGGTGCTGCTCGTCGACCACCGCGACCGCGAGCCGGTCGAAGACGACGGTGTCCTCGATGAGCGCGTGCGTGCCGACGATCAGCGGCAGCGCGCCGGTGGCGAGGTTGCCGAGCAGCTCGGCGCGCCGCCCGGCCGGGGTCGAGCCGGTCAGCAGCGCGGCGGGGACGAGCGACCCCGGCATCAGGGCCTGGAGCGTCGCGAAGTGCTGCTCGGCGAGCGTCTCGGTCGGGGCCATGAGCGCCGCCTGCATCCCGTGCTCGACCGCGCGCAGCATCGCGTGGACGGCCACGACGGTCTTGCCCGAGCCGACCTCCCCCATCAAGAGCCGCGCCATCGGCCGCTCCTCGGCGAGGTCGGCGTCGACCTCGGCCATCGCGGTGCGCTGGTCGTTCGTCGGGGCGAACGGCAGCAGCTCGTCGCGCCACTGGCGCGACAGCGTCGGCGCGTCGCGCAGCGCGGCGGCCGACTCCGCGCCCCGGCGCTCGCGGCGCAGGCGCAGCTGGACGATCTGGTCGACGAGCAGCTCGTCGAAGGCCAGCCGCCGGCGCCCGCCCTCGCGGTCGCCGAAGTGGGCGGAGGCGAGCGCGTCGGGCCGGCTCGGCAGGCGGTCGGCGACGCGGATCGCCGCGGGCAGCGGCTCGACCACGTCGGCGATCGCGCCGCGGTGGCCGCGGACCTGGGCCATGATCTGCGTCGAGGTGATGCCCTTCGTGGCGGGGTACTCGGCGACGGCGTCGCCCACCGCGGCCACCTCCTCCGTCCGCGCGTGGGTGCTGACGCGGAAGCGGTTGCGACCCTGGTACTTGCCGGCGAGCATCAGCCGCGTGCCGGTCTTGTACTGGTGGGCGAGCCACGGCTGGTTGAAGAACGTCGCCTTCATCACGCCGGTCCCGTCCGTGACGGTCGCCTCGACGAGCGGCTTCATCCCGCGCCGGCGCACCGGGCGGCTCGAGATGCCGCGGACCTCGACGAGCACCGTCGCGGTCTCGTCGATCTGCAGCTCGCCGATCGTGCGCGCCTCGCCGGTGTCGCGCGGCAGGTGGTCGAGGAGCGCGCCGACGGTCTCGAGGCCGAGCGCCTCGGCCGCGGCGGCGGCCGGAGCGGGCTTCCAGTCGACCTCGTCGTCCAGGCGCGACGGCCGCGGCCAGCGGACGGGCGCGGCCGCCAGCGTCTCGCGGTCGAGCTCGTCGGTGGAGGCGAAGGCGCGCGGCGGCACGCGCGGATGCTCGATCACTCAGCGGACAACAGCCACCACCAGCCGGGCTGTCCGCCGTCCGAGAGCTCGAGCTCGACGCCGTCCGGCGCGAGCGCCTCGATCCGATCGCCGTCGAGCGGCGCGCCGGCGCCGGCGATGACCGTGACGAGCTCGGCCCCGTCGCCGAGCGCGCCGAGGACGGCGCCGAGCGTCGGCCCGGCCTCGCCCCAGGCGAAGATCTCCTCGTCGACGAAGCCGACCGCGTCGCCGACCGCGAAGCGCCCGGCCGCGTCCGCGCGGGCCGCGGGGGCGACGCCGCCGGTCCGCAGCGCGGCGAGGACGTCCTCCATCGCCGCCGCGTTCTCGGCCGCGCTGCGCTCGGGGGCGAGCGCGACGGCCGCCGAGAGGCCGGCCTGCTGGGAGCGCGTCGGCACCACGACGACCTCCTTCTCGGCGAGCTCGGCGGCGCGTTCGGCCGCCATCCGCACGTTCGCGCTGTTGGGCAGCACGACGACCTGCTCGGCGGGCACCGCGTGGATGCCGGCGAGCAGCTCGTGGGTCGACGGGTTGAGCGTCGGGCCGCCGTCGAGCACGTGGGCGCCGAACGAGGCGAACAGGTCGCGCAGCCCGGATCCGGAGACGACGGCGAGCGCCCCGGACCGCGCGGCGGGCGCGGCGGGGCTCGGGTCGAGGCGGGCGTCGCGCTCGGCGACCTGGGCGCGCATGTCGGCGACGTCGAGGTGCGAGACCGTGCCCGCGCCCGCGAAGACGGCGATCGCGCGCTCGGGGTCGTCGGTGTGGACGTGGACCTTCAGCGTCGTGCGGTCGCCGACGACGAGGACCGAGTCGCCGATCGCCTCGAGCGCGCCGACGAAGGCCTGCGCCTCGAGGCCGCGGCCGGTGACGGCGAAGTTCGTGCACCAGCGGTAGGTCTCCGAGGCGTGCTCGGGGTGGCTGATCCGGGCCGGCGCGTGGTGCGCGAGCGCCGGGGCGGCGTCGCCGCGCAGCGCCGCGACGACGCCGGCGAGGATCACGATGACGCCGTAGCCGCCCGCGTCGACCACGCCCGCCTCGCGCAGGACGGGCAGGAGATCGGGGCCGCGGCGCAGCGACGCCTCGCCCGCCGCGACCGCGCGCTCGAGGACGTCGGCGATGAGGCGGTTCTGGACGGCGGCGTCGGCCTCGGCGTCGAGGCGGGTCTCGGGCATGTGCGCGAGCTCGCTGGCAACCGAGGTTGCCATGTCGCGCATGACGGTCAGCATCGTCCCCTCGGCCGGCGCCCGGACCGAGTCGTAGGCGCGCTGGGCCGACCGCGCCATGGCCGCGCCGATGAGCACCGGGTCGACGAGCTCGCCGGGGCGCGAGATGAGCTCCTCGGCCGCGCCGCGGATGAGCTGGGAGAGGATCACGCCGCTGTTGCCGCGGGCCCCGAGGAGGGCGGCGCGGGCGACCGTGTCGACGATCTCGTCGCGGCCGATGTCGTCGATCGTGTGCTCGCCCTCGGCCTGCGCGAGGCGGTCGACCTCGTCGAGGCAGGCGCGCAGGGTCAAGGCCATGTTGTCGCCCGTATCCCCGTCGGCGACGGGGAAGACGTTCAGGTCGTTGATCTCCGCGCGGCGCGACTCGAGGTGCGCGAGGGCGCCCTCCACGGCGGCGCGGAAGCGGACGAGGCTCGGCTCGGGGCGCGACGTCGGCACGGCGGGGCGGCGGGCGCGAACGAGCGCGCCGGCGCTAGACGGCCTTGGTGACCTTGCCGGCCTTGAGGCAGCGGGTGCAGACGTACACGCGCTTCGGCGCCTTGCCGACGAGCACCCGGACCTTCTGGAGGTTCGGGTCGAACCGCCGCCGCGTCGCGACCATCGAGTGGCTGCGACTATTTCCGAAGGCGGGACCCTTCCCGCAGCAGTGACAGACCTTGGCCATGAGGGGGCATGAGTGTACTGCCCGGACGGCTCGGGTACCGTGCGCACGATGCCGGCCACCGAGCAGCGGGTGTCGCTCCCGCCCCGGTATCGCGTGCTGCGTCACATCGCCGACGGCGGCATGGCCTCCGTGTGGGCCGCCGAGGACGAGCTGCTCGGCCGCCTCGTCGCCGTGAAGGTCCTGGCGCGCGCCTACGACGCCGACGAGCGCGCCCGCCGCCGGTTCCTGCGCGAGGCGCGGGCCGCCGCGAAGCTCGGCGACAGCCGCCACGTCGTGACGGTCTACGACATCGGCGAGCACGACGACCGCGCGTTCATGGTCATGGAGCACTTCGCCGGCGGCACGGTCGCCGACCGCCTCCGCGGCCGCCGCGTCCCACCCCGGCCGCTGGCGCTGCGCTGGCTGCGCGAGACCGCGATCGCCCTCGACTGCGCCCACGGCCACGACGTCGTGCACCGCGACGTCAAGCCCGGCAACCTGCTGCTCGACCAGAACGGCCGGCTGGCCGTCGGCGACTTCGGGATCGCGACCGTCGCCAGCGAGGCGTCGGTCACCCAGACCGGCCAGGTGCTCGGCACGGCGGCCTACATCTCGCCCGAGCAGGCGCGCGGCCTGGCCGCGACGGCCGCGAGCGACCGCTACGCGCTCGCCGTCGTCGCCTTCGAGCTCCTGACCGGCGCGCGCCCGTTCGACGTCGACCATCCCGCCGCGCAGGCCCGCGCCCACGTGCACGACGAGGTCCCGGCGGCGAGCGAGATCGTCCCCGGCCTGCCGCCCGCCGTGGACGCCGTGCTCCGCGCCGGGATGGCCAAGGATCCGGCCGAGCGTCCCGCGAGCGCCGAGGCGCTCGTCGACCATCTCGAGGACGCGCTCGGCGACGCCGCGACCGCGGTCGGTCACGCCGCCGACGGCCGAGACGCGCCGGATCGACGCCGTGCCGCCCGCGACCACCGCGGGCGTCGCCGCCGCGGAGCTGCGGCGCGGCCGCCGAGGCGCGCGAGGCGCGCGTCCGCCGCCCGCCGACCACCGGCACCTCGGCGCCCGTGACGCCCGCCTCCGGCGGCTTCGCCCCCGTCGCGGCCGGGCGCCGCCGCTGGCCGGCGCTCCTCGCCCTCGCCGCGCTCCTGCTCGCGGCCGGCACCGTCGCCGCCGTCGCGCTGACCGGCGGCGGGCCGTCGGGTTCGGGGACGGCCGCGAGCGGCCCGGGCGACACCTCCGCCGCCGCGGGCACGACCGCGCGGGACCGCACGACGGGCTCGTCGCAGCCGACGACCTCGACCGCCACCCAGGCCCAGAGCTCCCCGGCGCCGACCGCCACCGGCTCCGCGCCGACCGCCGACCCCGCGGGGCTCAACGACCAGGGCTTCAAGCTCCTGCAGCAGGGCAACCCGGCCGCCGCCGTGCCGGTCCTGCAGCAGTCCGTGGCCGGCTTCCGCTCGCAGGGCCGGACGAAGGAGCTGACCTACGCCTTCGCGCTCTTCAACCTCGCCAGCGGCCTGCGCGCGACCGGCCATCCGGCCGACGCGATCCCGCTGCTGCGGGAGCGCCTGCGCATCAGCGACAACCAGCGCCCGACCGTCGAGAAGGAGCTCGCGCTCGCCCGCGCCGACGCCGGCCAGGGCGCCGGCGCCGCAGGGCAACGGCAAGGCGCAACGGCAACGGCAAGGGCAACGGCAAGGGCGACAACAGCGGCCCCGGATCGGGCGACGACCGGGGCGACTGAGCCGCCCGGCGGCGCCCCGCTCCGCGGCCGCCACCCCTTCTCGCTGCCTCCGTTCGCCGGCGCCACGAGCGCGCCCGGACCTGCGCCTCCTCCGATCGGATGGTGCGGACCTCGCCCGGAACTTTGCGCGTTTGACGGTTCAAGGTCCCGGGCGACGCGCCGATAGTTGGAGCAAGGAAGGAATCCGATGCTCACGCCCAAGGTCACAGAGCAGAAGCGCGGTTCGGCGCACGCAGGGACGCCCGGCGGCAAGCTTGCCGCCGCCCCCGCTGCCGGTCGCAGCGCTCGCTAGCTCCACGAAGCCGAGACGGCTTCCACCCGCCGCCGGAGGACGCGCGTCAGCGCGCCGCAGGCGACCGGTCCGGCACCCGCTCCGGCGGATGCGCGGGACGGCGCGCCGGACGGCCATGGCCGGTCCGCAACGGCGCCGGCTCCCGCAGGCGCACGGCGCTCGGCACCGCGTCGGGCAACGGCAGGTCGCCCCCGCGCGGCCCCGGATCGGGCTCGAGCGGACGGTCGTCGTCGTCGTCGCCCGGCCACCAGTCGCGCCAGTCGGGGCGATCCTCGGGCTCCCCGAGCAGGGTCCACACGAGCGCGATCAGCGCGAGCACGTGGACCAGCAGCGTGATCCCGATAGCGAGGATCTCCTTCGTCGCCACGCCGACCAGCGTACCCGCTCACCCCGCCGCGTGCGAAGTCGCACAAGCGTCCGCGAACGCCCGCGCGGACCGGTGCTCAGCGCAGCTGCGCGCGCAGGCTCGCGAGCGCCACGACCGCCTCGGCGGCGTGCCGGCCCGAGTCGCGCTTGTCGCCGCCGCTGCGGGCCAGCGCCTGCTCCATCGTGTCGACCGTCAGCACGCCGAACGCGCACGGGACGCCCGTGCGCAGCTGCACGTCCTGGATGCCGCGCGCCGACTCGGCGCAGACCCAGTCGTAGTGGTCGGTCTCGCCGCGGATGACCGCGCCGAGACAGGCCACGCCGTCGTAGCGGCCCGGACTGGGCGGCGAGCTGCGCCGCGAGCGGCAGCTCGAACGCGCCGGGGACGTCGAAGACGTCGGCCTCCCCCGCCCCCGCCTCGGCGAACGCGGCCTGCGCGCCCGCGACCAGCCGCTCGGCGAGGTCCTCGTAGAAGCGGGCGACCGCGATCGCGTAGGTCACGGCCGCCGGCGCCGGACGTCGACCTTCGAGGCCGCGCCGTCGTGGTCGTGCTCCTCGTGGATGAGCTGCTCGTCGAGGTTCAGGCCCTGGTGGTGCAGGGTGTGGCCCATCCGCTCGGCCTTCGCCCGCAGGTAGTTCTCGTTGTGCGGGTTGGGCGTGTGCACGATCGGGATCTGCTCGGTGACGCTCAGCCCGTAGCCCTCGAGGCCGCGGATCTTCTTCGGGTTGTTCGTGAGGATCCGGATCGACGTCAGGCCGAGGTCGACGAGGATCTGCGCGCCGATGCCGTAGTCGCGCAGGTCGGCCGGCAGCCCGAGACGGAGGTTCGCGTCGACGGTGTCGAGGCCCTCCTCCTGGAGCTTGTAGGCGCGCAGCTTGTTGAGCAGGCCGATCCCGCGCCCCTCCTGGGCGAGGTAGAGGACCACGCCGCGGCCCTCGTTCTCGACCATCGCGAGCGCCGACTCGAGCTGCTCGCCGCAGTCGCAGCGCAGCGAGTGGAACACGTCGCCGGTGAGGCACTCCGAGTGCACGCGGACGAGCACGTCGCGGACGCCGTCCACGTCGCCCTTGACCAGCGCGACGTGGTGCTTGTCGTCGACGAGCGAGCGGTAGCCCACGACCTCGAAGTCGCCGAACGCGGTCGGCAGCGCGGTCGCGACGACGCGCTCGACGAGCTTGTCGTGCAGCCGCCGGTACTTGATGAGGTCGGCGACCGTGACCATCTTCAGGCCGTGCGCGGCGCAGAAGCCCACGAGGTCGTCGACGCGGGCCATCGACCCGTCCTCGTTCATGATCTCGCAGATCACGCCGGACGGGTTCAGGCCGGCGAGCCGGGCGAGGTCGACCGCGGCCTCCGTCTGGCCGGTCCGCTCGAGCACGCCGCCGGGCTTGGCCTTCAGCGGGAAGATGTGGCCGGGCTGGACGAGGTCGCGCGGCGAGCTCTCGGGATCGATCGCGACCTGGATCGTGTGCGCGCGGTCCGCGGCCGAGATCCCGGTCGTGACGCCGTCGCGCGCCTCGACGGAGACCGTGAACGCGGTCTCGAACGGCGACTCGTTCTTGGCCGCCATGAGGTCCAGGCCCAGCTCGTCGCAGCGCTCGGGCGTCAGCGCGAGGCAGATGAGCCCGCCGCCCTCCTTGCGCATGAAGTTGACGGCGTCGGGCGTGACGAACTGGGCGGCGATCGTGAGGTCGCCCTCGTTCTCGCGGTCCTCGTCGTCGACGACGACGACCATCTTGCCTTGGCGGATGTCCTCGATCGCCTCATCGATGGTGGCGAACGGCGCGTGCGTACGGGTCATGGGCTCCGGGGAAGGGACGGCAGCAGCTTCTCGACGTACTTCGCCAGTATGTCGACCTCGAGGTTGACCGGCGCCCCGTGCCCGGCGGCGCCCAGCGTGGTGCGCTCGAGCGTCTCGGGGATGAGCGAGACGGCGAAGGTCTCGTCGTCGACCGCGGACACCGTCAGCGACACGCCGTCGACGGCGATCGAGCCCTTCTCGACCACGTAGCGCAGGAGCGCGGGGTCGGCCGCGATCGTGACGACGCGGGCGAAGCCGTCGTCGCGCACGTCGCGGATCGCGCCGAGGCCGTCGACGTGCCCCTGGACCACGTGGCCGCCGAGGCGCTCGTCGGCGCGCAGCGGCAGCTCGAGGTTCACCCGGGCGCCGGGCCGGACCTCGGCGAGCGAGGAGCGGCGCAGCGTCTCGCGCATCACGTCGGCCCCGAAGCCGTCCTCGTCGGCCCCGACGGCCGTCAGGCAGACGCCGTTGACCGCGATCGAGTCACCGTCGGCGAGGTCGCCGGCCAGCGCGGTCGCGACGCGCAGGCGCACGCCGTCATCGGTGGCGTCGACCGCGGCGACCGTCCCCAGGTCGGCGACGAGGCCCGTGAACACCGCTCACCACTCCTTCAGGCGCGCGGTGATGAGCACGTCGCCGGCCAGCGGCTGGCAGTCGAGCGTGAGCGCCCGCAGCGCGTCGGCGACCCGGTCGACGCCCTGGCCCTCGAGCGGGTCGCGCGCGGTGCGCCCGCCGAGCACGAGCGGCGCGATGAAGAGCCGCACCTCGTCGATCTCGCCGGCGTCCATGAACGAGCCGGCCAGCCGCGGGCCGCCCTCGAGCAGCAGGCTCGTGACGGGCGGGTCGAGGCCGGCGAGCTGGTCGAGCGCCGAGGAGATGCGGGCGGGGTCGTTGTGGCCGGTGGCGACGATGACGTCGGCTCCGGCGGTCTCGAGCGCGTCGGTCGCGCTGCGCGGGGCGGCGCGCGAGACGACGACCACGAGCGGGACCTCGGGCGCCTCGGAGACGAGCTTCGAGTCGAGCGGCAGCCGGGCGGTCGAGTCGAACACGACGCGCCGCGGCTGGCGGTGGACGCCGGGGATGCGGGCCGTGAGCTGCGGGTCGTCCGCGAGCGCCGTCCCGATCCCGACGGCGACGGCGTCGAGCGACGCGCGCCAGCGGTGCGCGACGGCGCGGCTGCCCTCGCTCGAGATCCACTTGGAGTCGCCGTGCTGGGTCGCGACCTTGCCGTCGAGGCTCATCGCGGACTTGAAGACGACGAGCGGGCGGCCGGTCCGCGCGTGCTTGCGGAAGGCCTGGTTCTGCAGCCGGGCGCGGGCGGCGAGCTCGCCGCCCGGGACGTCGACCTCGACGCCCTCGTCGCGGAGGATCCCGAGGCCGCGGCCGGAGGCCTTCGAGCTCGGGTCGTCGCCGCCGACGACGACCCGCCGCAGGCCCGCGGCGAGGATCGCCTCGGTGCACGGCGGCTGGTGGCCGTGGTGGCAGCAGGGCTCGAGCGAGACGTACAGCGTGGCCCCGTCGAGGTCGACGCCGCCGCAGTCGGCGATCGCGTTGACCTCGGCGTGCGGACCGCCGTACTCGTCGTGCCAGCCCTCGCCCAGCACGGTCCCGTCGCGGACGATGACGGCCCCGACCATCGGGTTCGGGGTGGCGCGGCCCATCCCCCGCTCCGCGAGCTCGATCGCCCGCGCCAGATGGAGGTGGTCGCTGTCCGTCTTCGGCACGCCCGAGAGTCTAGGACGCTAGGACGGGCGGTCCGGAGCGCAGGCGCCGCCGTTGAGCCGGTAGATCGTCATCTCCGGTCCCGGCCGGGCGTAGGCCAGCGGGTAGTAGTCGAAGGACCAGTCGAAGTTGAAGTCGACCGGCCGCGCGCCGCGCCGGTACGGGCTCGCGTGGAAGACGACGTCCGAGTGCTGCTCGAGCGCCTTGTAGTAGGCGACCGCCTGGGGCACCTCGTCCGGCGCGACCTCGGCCCGCCCGCGCTGGGTGGAGCCGCTGACGACGTAGCACCAGCCCTGCTTCTCGTAGCGGTCGACGAGCGCGGGGACGAGCGTGCGCTCGAAGTCCTCGATGTTCACGACGCGCCCCTCGCCGGGGACGCGTGTGCCGTCGTTGGCGATGTTCGAGCGGCTCGTCGGGAACTTGATCCAGCGCGCGCCGTTGGACGTGCCGGCGTACGGGCGGCCGACGTCGCTCGCCCAGGCGTCGGGGACGACGGGCTCGACGACGATCTTCGTCCGCGGCGGGACGTTCGCCGCCATCCATTCGCGCGCGAGGTTGCGGGTGTCGGCGCGCGACAGGACGAGCCCGCTGTGCAGCGAGAAGACGAGCCCCTGGCCGAGCAGGAGCACCGCGCCGAGGACGTACAGCGCCGGACGGACCGTCGTCGCGCGGCGGGTGAGCGCCTCCGAGCCGCGCACGACGGCCCAGGCGGCGATCAGGCAGAGGATCGGGAACACCGGCATGAGCCAGCGGCCGAAGTAGCGCTCCTGCGTGCCCATGAACAGCACGTAGAGGATCGGCGCGGGGACGAGGACGAGCGCGAACCGGCGGTTCCAGACGAGCATCCCGAGCGCCCCGAGGCAGCCCGCGATCAGCGGCACCCAGCCGAGGCCCCACGTGAACGTCCAGAGGTAGTAGAGGTGGCCCGAGGGCTGGGTCAGGCCGAGCTTGCCGAGCTCGTCCTCGGCGGCCGAGGCCTGGTGGGTGAGGCCGTCGCGGAAGGCGGCGAAGTCGAGGACCGAGAACGGGTTGGCCACGACGAACGCCGCGAGCGCGAGGACCCCGGCGAGCACCAGGCCGCCGAGGGCGAACCCGCGGCGCCGGCCGCTCGCCACGCCGTCCTCGGGCGCGAGCAGGTCGATCGCCCCGGCCGCGAGCAGCGGCAGCAGCACGATCCCGCCGGTGTACTTCGTCGCGCACGTCAGCCCGAGGCCGATCCCGGCGAGCGCGTAGTAGCGCAGGCGCCCGGTGCGCAGGACGCCCGCCGTGCCCCAGAGCGACAGCGCGACGGGGGCGAGCGTCGGCGCGTCGTTGAGGGCGAGGTGCGAGTAGAAGACCGGCAGGAACGACACGGCCAGCAGCGCGGCGGCGAGCAGGCCGATGCGCCGGTCGGCCAGGCGGGCGCCCGCGAGGTACACGAGCCACACGGCGGCCGTGCTGACGACCGCGGCGGTGACACGCGCGACGACGAAGACCTCCGTCGGATGGACCGCGTAGGTGTTCGAGACCCCCGCGCGGCCGCCGAACCACACCCCGAACACGACGTGCAGCAGGTACGTGTAGGCGGGCGGGTTGACGAAGTAGTGGGGGTTGAGGCCGTGCCCGAAGAGCCCGATCGCCCCGGGGACGAAGTGCGCGTTCTCGTCGGCGTTGTAGGCGTACGGCAGACCCTGCGCGACGCCCCACAGGCGCAGGCCGAGAGCGACCGCGAGGACCACCGCGAGGGCGATCCAGTACGGCCACCGCGCGCCCCCGTCCGCCTGCCGGGCCGGGTCGTGCGACGACCCGCGCTCCCGGTCCCGCGCGCGTGCCCTCCTCCTCGCCCTCGCCGCCCGAGACGGCGCGGACTCAACAGCGGACATAGGCGCCGTAGTCGGCCGTCGCGGCGACCCAGGTGAAGCCGGGCATCGGCAGCGAGTTCTGGATGTCCTCGGTCGTCGAGTCGTCCGGCGTGAAGCCCTGGCGCAGGAGCGCCTGCCGGCTCGTCGCGTACACCGCGACGCCGCGGCCGATCCGGGCCTTCGCCTTCGGGTCGCTGCGCGCGATCACGTCGTCGACGCCCGCGTCGAGCACCCAGCGCGTGTCCGGGACGAGCTTGTGGTTGGGCACCGACACCGGCCCGCACTTCAGCCCGGCGCGGACCTTCGGGTTGCGGAACAGCGCCTCGAGGGAGGCGTGCGACTGGCCACGGAACTCGAGCTCGTTGTCGAAGACGCTGAAGCGGACGTGCGTCGCCGTGAAGACCGCGCCGTAGGCGACCACCGCGACCGCGCCGACCGCCCACGCGGTCCGCAGCTTCCCGGCCCGCAGCATCGTGAAGCCGCCGAGCGTGACCGCGGCGAAGATCATCACCATCAGCGACGGGACGAGCAGGTAGCGGTCGATCACCGACAGGCCGGCGAGGCCCACGAGCACGAACGTCGCCATCCCGATGACGAACATCCCGAGCGGCCAGCCGACGCGCCGCGGGACGAGCACGAGCGCGAGCACCAGGCCGAGGAGCCCCGCGTAGAACACCGGGACCTTGTCGAGGCTCTTGAGGAACTCGACCGTCGCGGCCGGGATCTCCGACAGGCCGCGGGTCCGCCCGAGCTCCTCGGCCAGGCCGGTCGTGTGGGTGAGCGAGAACAGCGGGTCGCCCGTGACGATCCCGTCCACCGCGCACCAGACGATCGGCCCGACGGCGGTCAGCGCCGAGTAGCGGATGCGCTGCGGCCAGGTCGCGGGCAGGATGCACCACAGCCAGTACAGGCCGCTGAGCAGCCACGCCTCCGGGCGCAGCAGCCCGGCCGCGGCGAGCAGCACGAAGACGAGGGTCCCGCGGCGCCGGTGCTCGGCCTCGAGCGCGACCGCCCACACGACCAGCGCGAGGTACGGGATGTCGATGTACGCGCGGGCGGCGAGGAACGGGAAGTCGAAGCGCGTGCAGAGCAGCGCGGCGGCGACGAGCCCGACGACGGTCGTGAACGACGCCGCCGCGAGCCGGTACATGCCCGCGGCGAGGATCACGAACGACGCGAACGTCGCGCCGACCATGATGCGGTCGGCGTCGTCGCCGACGAGCGCGAGCAGCGCGCCGAAGGCGATCGCGAGCGGGTGCTCGGTCGGGGCGCGGTAGGCGTCGAAGCTCGGCAGCGTCCCGTGCAGCACCTCGCGGCCCCAGAGCAGCGAGTAGTAGCTGTCGTAGTTGGGGAACGTCGGCCGGGCGAAGAAGCCGACCGTCGTGCCGATGATGAGCCCGGCGAGGGCGAGGGCGGGCCAGGACACGGAGCGCCGGCGGCGGGCCGGGGCCTCGGGCTGGCCCGGTCGCGTCCGGGTGAGCGTCGCGCTAGCCATGCATCGAAACTGCGAGGGCGCCCCAGTGTACGTGGCGGTGTGGCGGGTGGTCCCGCCTGCCCACGCCGTACTCTGTCCTCTGTCCGACATCCGCCGGACGCCCCGGCCCGCGACGGTTCGCCATGAAGCTCATCATCCAGATTCCCTGCCTCAACGAGGAGTCCACGCTCCCGGCGACGCTCGCCGACCTCCCGCGGGAGGTCCCGGGCATCGAGGTCGTCGAGTGGCTCATCATCGACGACGGCTCCACCGACCGCACGATCGAGGTGGCCCGCGCCAACGGCGTCGACCACATCGTGAAGCTGACGAACAACAAGGGCCTCGCCGCCGGCTTCCAGGCGGGGCTCGACGCGTGCCTGAAGCTCGGCGCCGACGTCATCGTCAACACCGACGCCGACAACCAGTACATGGGCTCGGACATCCCGAAGCTCGTGGCGCCCATCGTCGAGGGGCGCGCCGACCTCGTCGTCGGCGACCGCGAGACCGACACGATCGAGCACTTCTCGCCGCTGAAGAAGCGCCTGCAGAAGGCGGGCTCGTGGGTCGTGCGCCAGGCCTCGGACACCGACGTGCCCGACACGACGTCCGGCTTCCGCGCGTACAACCGCGAGGCGGCGATCCAGGTCGCGGTCGTCTCGAAGTACACGTACACGCTCGAGACGATCATCCAGGCCGGCAAGCTGCTCGTCGCCACGGACCACGTCCCGATCGGGACGAACCCGAAGACGCGCGAGTCGCGGCTGTTCCCGTCGGTGTCCTCGTACGTGCGCCGCAACGCCGTCGCGATCGCGCGCATCTACGCGCAGTACGAGCCGCTCAAGGTCTTCATGACGATGGCGGGCCTGCTGTTCGTCGCCGCGCTGATCCCGTGGGTGCGCTTCTTCGTCGCCTACGTCCAGGGCGACGGCGCCGGCCACGTGCAGTCGCTGATCTTCGGGGCGGTGCTGTTCAACGCGGCGGTCGTCCTCGTCGCGCTCGGCATCCTCGGCGACCTGCTGTACGGCCAGCGGATGATGGTCCAGCGCATCTTCGAGCGCGTGCGGCGCATCGAGCTCCAGCTCGAAATCCCGCCCTCGCACTACGAGCCCGGCGCGCTGCCGACCGACCAGCAGCCGACGACCGGCGCGCAGGCCGGGCCGAAGCCGCCGTCGGAGCGCGACGGCCAGCAGACCGACGAACGGGAGGCCCTGGAGGTATGAGCAGCACGTCCGTCACCGTCGACCGCGAAGGCACGGTCACCGGCAACACGTACGACAAGTACGGGTCGACGAACCCCGTCGTGCGCCGGCTGATGTCCGGCTTCGAGCGGACGCTCGACGAGCTGTTCACGCAGGCCGCCCCGGAGTCGATCCTCGACGTCGGCTGCGGCGAGGGCGTCCTCGTCGAGAAGTGGGCCCGCCGCCTCGGCGACAAGCGCGTCGTCGGGATCGACCTCGAGGACGCGACCCTCCAGGCCGAGTGGGAGAAGCGCCAGGCGCCGAACCTCGAGTACCGCGTCATGAAGGCGGAGAACCTGCCCTTCGCGGACGGCGAGTTCGACATGGCGACGGCGATCGAGGTCCTCGAGCACGTCCCGGACCCGGCGCACACCGTGGCCGAGATGGCGCGGGCGGCGAACCGCTGGCTGCTCGTCTCGGTCCCGCGCGAGCCGCTCTGGCGCGGCCTGAACATGGCCCGCGGCGCGTACCTGCGCGAGCTCGGCAACACGCCCGGGCACCTCAACCACTGGTCCAAGCGCTCGTTCGTGTCGCTCCTGTCGCGCCACGGCGAGGTCGTCGAGGCACGGTCGCCGTTCCCCTGGACCATGCTCCTGGTCCGCCTGGGTGACTAGCGCGCCGACGGCGTCTCCTCCGGCAGGTCCCACCGGCGCCGCGGCGACCGCCGCCGCCGACGGCTACGCGCGCGGCGCGCGGATCCTGTCGATCGGGATCGCGTCGACCGGCGTCTTCACGTTCGCGTACTTCGCGGTCGCCTCGCACGTGCTGTCGGCCTCGGAGTACGGGGCGATCTCGCTGCTGTGGTCGGTGCTGTTCGTCGTCATCTCGATCATCTACCGGCCGGTCGAGCAGCTGCTGTCGCGGACGATCGCGGACCGGCGCGCCCGCGGCCTGACCGGCGGCCACTCGCTGCGCGTGCCGCTGACCGTCCAGGCGAGCTTCGCGTTGGCCTTCCTCGTGATCGCGCTGGCGCTCCGCGGCCCGATCGAGGACGCCTTCGACGGCTCGACGACGCTGTACTGGGTCTTCGTCGGCGGGGTCCTCGCGTACGCGGCGAGCTACTTCGCCCGCGGCTACCTCGCCGGCCACCAGTGGTTCGGGCTCTACGGCGGGCTCGTCCTCTTCGAGTCGATCTCGCGGTTCTGCTTCCCGGTCGCCGTGGCCGTGGGGATCGCGACGGGGCAGGCGGCGGTCGCGGTGGGCATCCTCGCGGCGCCGCTCGCGTCGCTGCTCGTCGTGCCGTGGGCGCTGCGGCGGCACGCGGGGACGGTCTCCCGGACCGAGGGCGCCGCGGCCGCGGGCGGCCTGACGCTGCGCGCCGGGGCCGGCTTCGCGCTGTCGGTCGCCGCGATCCAGCTCGCCGAGCAGGCGCTCCTGAACGCCGCGGTCCTGACCGTCGGTGCGACGGCGAGCGCCGCGCTCGCGGGCATCGTCTTCAACGCGCTGCTGATCACCCGCGCGCCGCTGCAGCTCTTCCAGAGCGTCCAGACCTCGCTGCTGCCCCACCTCTCGGGGCTGGAGGCGACCGAGGGCCGCGACGCCTTCGCCCGCGCGATCCGCGTCACGATCCTCGCGATCGCCGCGTTCGCGGGCGCCGTCGCGATCGGCCTGCTGCTGATCGGCCCGCCGGTGATGGACATCGTGTTCGGCTCGGACTTCTCCTACGGCCGCTTCGGCCTGGCGGTCATCGCGGTCGGCATGGGCTTCCACCTCTGCGCCGGCACGCTCAACCAGGCCGCCCTGGCCCGCGGCCGCGACCGCGCCGCGGCGGTCGCGTGGCTGGTGGCCGCGGCCGTGTTCGTGGCCTGGATGCTTGCCCCGGTGGTCGACGACCAGCTCGTGCGGGCGGAGGTCGGGTACGCCGGGGCGGCGGCGCTGCTGTGCGCGCTGCTGGCGGGGCTGTACGCGCGGGGCTGAGCGGTCGTGTGTTCGGGCGCCTGGCGCCGGTCGCCCGGCGAGCGGCCCGCCGTCGAGCACCCGCTGGGCCGGCGCTTCCCGGTGCATCTTGCTCGCTGAGCGAGCAACATTCGCCAAGGAGTCCGCCGCCCCCGCTCGCTGCCCTCCCCTTATTGAGCCGTCCGGCCCCGCGACGCATCGCTTGCGGCCGGTCGCGCGGAGCGCCGCGGCTGCGCGCGCGCCCGCTCGGAGCGCCGGGCCCGCCGACCCCCGACGCGCCCAGACCACCGAATACCTCTGCAACAGAGCTATCCTGTCGAGACATGCCCACCCGCACCCCCACCCGCGAGGAGGCGCTGGCCTCCGAGCTCACCACCGCCTGGGGCGGCGTGCGGCGCCGGTTGCGGCGCAGCGCGCGGGCGAAGGTCGGCGGTGAGCCGCTGACCGGCTCGCAGGTCGAGGTGCTCCGGCTCGTCGAGACGCAGCCCGGCGTCGGCGTCCGCGACGCGGCCGCGGCCCTGCACCTCGCGCCCAACACCGTCAGCACGCTCGTCGGCGGGCTGGTCGCCGCCGGGCTGCTCGACCGCCGGCCCGACCCGGACGACCGGCGCGCCACGCAGCTGCACCTCACGCCCGCCGCCACGACGCGCCTGCGCCGCTGGCGCGACGAGCGCGACCGGGTCCTCGCGCACGCGCTCGGGCACCTCGACGCCGAGGACCGCGGACGCCTCGAGGCCTCGCTGCCCGCGCTCGAGCGGCTCCTCGCGGCGCTGGAGCGCGACCGATGAGGCCCGACATGAACGGCGACGCGCCGGCTGTCCGCTGCGCGGGCCTCACCTACCGCTTCGGCGAGCACACCGCCGTCGACGCGATCGACCTCGAGGTCCGGCCCGGCGAGATGTTCGGGCTGCTCGGCCCCAACGGCGCGGGCAAGACGACCACGATCCGCGTCCTCACCACGCTGCTGCGGGTCCCGACCGGCGTCGCCCACGTGCTCGGCCACGACGTCGCGCGAGAGCGCATGACGGTCCGGCGGCTGATCGGCTACGTCCCCCAGCAGCTCTCGGCCGAGGGCGCGCTCACCGGGCGCGAGAACGCGATGCTGTTCGCCCGCCTCTTCGACGTCCCGCGGGCCGAGCGCGCCGGGCGGGTCGACCGGGCGCTCGAGGCGACCGGGATGCTCGAGCACGCCGACCGCATGGTCTCGACGTACTCGGGCGGCATGGTCCGGCGGCTGGAGCTCGCGCAGGCGCTCGTCAACCGCCCGCGGCTGCTGATCCTCGACGAGCCGACGATCGGCCTCGACCCGATCGCCCGCGGCTCCGTGTGGGACCTCATCGCCGAGCTGCGCGAGCAGAGCGGCATGACCGTCCTGCTCACGACCCACTACATGGACGAGGCCGACGGCCTGTGCGAGCGGATCGCGCTCATGCACCGCGGGCAGATCCGCGCGATCGGCTCGCCCGCCGAGCTCAAGGCCGCGATCGGTGCCGACGCGACGCTCGACGACGTCTTCCGCCACCACGCCGGCGACCTGCCCGACGACCAAGCGAGGCTCCGCGATGTCCGCAGTACCCGCCGCACCGCGATCCGCCTCGGCTGACGCCCTCTCGCCGTGGGCGCTTCGCGCGCGTGCTCGCTCGCGCGCGTCGGCGCGCTCTGTCTCGTCGAGCTCCAGCGCCTGCGCCACGACCGCAGCGAGCTCTACACCCGCGCGATCCAGCCGGCCCTGTGGCTCGTGATCTTCGGCGGGACCTTCAACCGCCTGCACGCGATCCCGACCGGCGACCTCCCGTACATCGACTTCCTCGCGCCCGGCATCCTGGCCCAGTCGGCGCTCTTCATCTCGATCTTCTACGGCATCCAGATCATCTGGGAGCGCGACGCGGGGATCCTCGCGAAGCTGCTCGTCACGCCGACCCCGCGCGCCGCGCTGATCGCCGGCAAGGCGTTCGCGGCCGGGATCCGCGCGTTCAGCCAGGTCATCGTCGTGCTCATCCTGTCGGCGATCCTCGGCGTCGCGCTGACGACGAACCCGCTGCGGCTCGCCGCGGCCGCCGCGGCCGTCTGGCTCGCGGCCGCGTTCTTCTCGTGCCTGTCGATGTCGATCGCCGGGATCGTCCTCAAGCGCGAGCGGCTGCTCGGCATCGGCCAGGCGATCATGATGCCGCTGTTCTTCGCCTCCAACGCGCTGTACCCGATCGCCCTGATGCCGCCCTGGCTGCAGGCCATCAGCCACGTCAACCCGCTGAGCTACGAGGTCGACGCCCTCCGCGGCCTGCTGCTCGGCACGCACGCCCACATCCTGGTCGACTTCGGCGTGCTGATCCTCGCCGCGGTGCTCGGGATCGCGCTCGCCTCGAGCCTGCTCGACCGCCTCGCCCGCTAACGCGCCCGGGCGAGCGCGTCGACCTCGCCGGCGGACAGGTCGAGGCCGAACGCGTCGCGCAGCGTCGTCCCGAGCTCCGCGACCGGGACCTCGTGCGCCTGCGAGGAGCCGTCCGGACGCGTGAGCGTCAGGGTGTCGCCGGTGAGCTGGCGCAGCGCGTCGGGCGTCTTGCGCGAGACGACCATCCGCGTCACGAACGGGGACGCCGGCCACGTCGACGTGTAGTGGTTGGCGAGCACGACGTCGGCCGGGTACACGCGCGTGTCGTCGAAGCGGTAGTGCGTGTGCCACTCCTCGCCGCGCCGCTCGTGCAGCCACCACGCGCGCGGGCCGTCGGCGACGAGGCGGAAGGTCCAGCCGCCTTGGCGCCGCGGCCCCGCGGCGCCCCACGGCAGCGGCTCGAGCAGGCCCGAGCCGAAGCCGGTGTCGGCCATCCACGTCTCGCCGGCCGCCCGCACCCGCAGCAGCATGTGCGTGCGGCCGCGCGGGCGCTCGCGGTCCTCGCCGACCCGCGCGAGCAGGCGCTCGACCCCGAACCCGAGCCGCTCGAGCGCCGCGGCGAGCAGCAGGCCGTGCTCGTAGCAGTAGCCGCCGCGACGGCGCGTGACGAGCTTCGCCTGGACAGCCTCGAGCGCGACGTCGATGCCGCGGCCGAGGACGATGTCGAGGTTCTCGAACGGGATCGCGGCGAGGTGCGCGCGGTGCACGGCGGTCAGCGTCTCGGCCCCGGGCGTCAGGTCGCCGGCGAGGCCGATCCGGCCGAGATACGCGTCGAGGTCGAGGGTCTCGACGTCCCAGACGGAGCTCATGCCGGCAAGCTCGCACATGACAACGCCGAGCGGCGGCGACCCCTGGGGGCCGCCGCCGCGGGCGGTGTGGCCAGGCTCTGGGACTCAGCCGGCGGAGGCGATGCCGCGGCCGAGCGTGACGCCGTGGCGGCGCCGGCCGAGCACGAACGCGGCGGCGAGGCCCGCGGCGACGAGCGCGAGGGCGCCGCCGGCGCCGATGCCCGCGTCGGCCCAGTCCATGCCGTCGCCCGCGGCGACGACGTGCGGGATCCCCACGACCATCACGGTCGGCGCCGTGATCGTGCCGCGGCCGGCGGCGACGTCACGGACGTCGGGCGAGCGGAGGTCGGCGGCCGGCTCCGGGGCCGTCGCGCGAACGGCGACGTCGCGGGCGTCGGGGCTGCGGAGGTCCGCCGGCGGGGCGGCGGCGGCCGCCGCCTCGCGGGAGTCGGGGCTGCGGAGGTCCTGCGCCGCGATGGCGCCCGCGGGCGAGACCGCGGCGAAGCGTGACGGCGACGGCGACGGTGCGGAGCACTCGGTGAGAACGCATGTCCACTTCTCCTGGCCGGGACCGCCCCTCGCGGTCCGATGCGGCGGACCCTCGCGGGCCCCGGTAGACGTTCGGGGTGCGGTGCGGTAAACGAGCCGCGATGGAGTTCCGGCTGCTCGGACCGGTGCAGGCCCACGCGGACGGCCGCGCGCTGGCGCTCGGCGGCCCGCGCCAGCGTGCCCTGCTCGCGGTCCTGCTGCTGAACGCCAACGAGATCGTCACGGCCGACCGGCTGATCGACGAGGTCTGGGGCGAGACGGCGCCGGCGACGGTCACGAAGAGCGTCCAGGTCTACGTGTCGCGGCTGCGGCGTGCGATGGGCGACGGGCGGCTCGTCACGCGCGAGCCGGGCTACCTGCTGCGCGTCGAGCGCGCGGAGCTCGACCTGACCCGGTTCGAGGACCTCGTGCGCGAGGCCGGGGCGGCGCCGGCCGAGCGCGCCGCCGCGCTCCTGCGCGACGCCCTCGCGCTGTGGCGCGGCCCGCCGCTGGCCGACGTCGCCGACGCGCCGTTCGCCCGCGCCGCCGTCGCCCGGCTCGACGAGCAGCGCGTCGCCGCCCTGGAGGCCCGGATCGACGCCGACCTCGAGTGCGGCAGCACCGCCGGGCTGACCGGCGAGCTCGAGGCCCTCGTCGCCGAGCACCCGCTGCGCGAGGGGCTCCGCGGCCGGCAGATGCTCGCGCTGTACCGCGCCGGCCGCCAGGCGGAGGCGCTCGCGGCGTACGCGACGGCCCGGGCGACGCTCGTCGACGAGCTCGGCATCGAGCCCGGGCCGCGGCTGCGCGCCCTCCATCAGGCGATCCTCGCCCAGGACGCGGGCCTCGACCCGCCGCGGCCGCCGCCCGCCCGCGCGGCCCCGGCGGACGCGCCCGAGGCCGCCGCGACCGCCGCCCCGGCCGCGCCGGACCGCGGGTTCGTCGGCCGCGAGCGCGAGCTCGCCCTCCTCGGCGATGCGCTCGACGCCGCCCTCGCCGGCCACGGCCGCATCGCCCTCGTCGGGGGCGAGCCGGGGATCGGCAAGAGCCGGCTCGTCGAGGAGACCGCGGCCCGCGCGCGCGACCGCGGCGCGCGCGTGCTCGTCGGGCGCTGCTGGGAGGCGGGCGGCGCCCCGGCCTACTGGCCGTGGATCCAGGCCCTGCGGGGCGGCCTCGCCGACGCGCCGCCCCTGGCGGCCGCGACGCTCGGCCCGGGCGCCGGGGAGCTCGCCCAGATCCTGCCCGAGCTCGGCGGGCTCGTCGCCGACCTCCCGGCGCCCGCGGCACCCGACGCCGAGGGGGCCCGCTTCCGGCTGTTCGAGGCGGCCGGCGCCCTGCTCGGGCACATCGCGACGGGCGGCCCGGTCGTGGTCGTGCTCGACGACCTCCACGCCGCCGACGCCCCGTCGCTGCTCCTGCTGCGCTTCGTGGCGCGGGCGATCGGCGCCGCTCCGGTGCTGGTCCTCGGCGCCTACCGCGACGTCGACCCGACGCTCCGCGAGCCGCTCGGCTCGACGCTGGCCCAGCTCGTCCGGGAGCCCGGCAGCGTGCGGCTGGAGCTCACGGGCTGGGCCGGCGCCGACGTCGCCGCCTTCATCGCCGAGACGACCGGCACCGTGCCCGAGGACCGCGTCGCGGCCGCGATCCACGCCGAGACCGAGGGCAACCCGCTGTTCGTCGGCGAGGTCGTACGGCTGCTGGTCGACGAGGACCGGCTGACCGACCCCGACGCGCACCTGCGCATCCCGCCGGGCGTGCGCGCGGTCATCGGCGAGCGCCTCGGGCGGCTGTCGCCGCCGTGCCGCGACCTGCTGGTGCTCGCGTCCGTGCTCGGGCGCGAGTTCGGCGTCGACGCGCTCGTGCAGCTGGCCGGCGACCCGCGCGACGCGCGTCCTCGACGTGCTCGACGAGGCGCTCGGCGAGCGCGTGGTCGCCGACGTGCCGGGATCCGCGAGCCGCCTGCGCTTCGCGCACGCGCTCATCCGCGACACGCTCTACGACGGGCTCACGACCACCCGGCGCGCGCGGCTGCACGAGCGCGCGGGCGAGGCGCTCGAGGCGGTCTACGCCGCCGATCCCGAGCCGCACCTGGCCGAGCTCGCGCAGCACTTCGCCGCCGCCGCCCCGGCGGGCGGCGCGGAGCGCGCGCTCGCCTACGCGCGGCGGGCGGCCGCGCGCGCGACGGCCCAGCTCGCGCACGAGGAGGCGGTCCGCCACGGCGAGATCGCGCTCGAGCTCGCGACCGACCCCGCGGTGCGCTGCGACGTGCTGCTCGAGCTCGGCAACGCCCGCGCCCGCGCCGGGGCCACGGCCGAGGCGAAGGAGGCGTTCCTCGCCGCCGCCGACCTCGCCGCCCGCCGGGACCTGCCCGAGCAGCTCGGCCGCGCCGCGCTCGGCTACGGCGGGCGGTTGAGCTGGGAGGTCTCGCGCGACGACGAGCGGCTCGTCCCGCTGCTCGAGCGCGCGATCGCCGCGGCCGGCACCGAGGACAGCATCCTGCGCGTGCGGCTGCTCGCCCGGCTCGCGGGCGGCCCGCTGCGCGACGCGCGGTTTCCCGCCGAGCGCCGCGCCGCCCTGAGCCACGAGGCGCTCGAGATCGCGCGCCGGATCGGCGACCCGTCGACGCTCGCCTATGCCGTCCAGGGCTACATCCTCGGCCACCACTCCCCCGCCCACACGCCGCGCCAGCTCGAGCTCGCGGGCGAGCTCATCGAGATCGCGACCGCCGCCGGCGAGACCGAGCGCGTCCTCGAAGGGCTCGAGGAGCGCGCCGACTCGCGCATCGAGCTCGGCGACCTGCCGGGCGCGCGGGCGGACCTCGCGCAGATGGCGCGGATCGCGCGCGAGCTGCGCCAGCCCGCGCAGGCGTGGCTCGTCGCCGTGTACGACGCCCTCGTCGCGCTGCTCGAGGGCCGCTTCGACGAGGCCGGGGAGCTCGTCGCGCACGCCCGCGCGCTCGGCGAGCGCGCCCAGAGCTGGAACGCCGAGGTGACCTACCGGCTCCAGCTGTACGTGCTCCGGCGCGCGCAGGGCCGGCTCGACGAGGTCGCGGAGCTCGTGCGGCGGTCCGCCGCCGAGTACCCCACGTACCCGATCTGGCGCTGCGTCCTGGCCCACGTCGAGCTGGCGACCGGAGATCCGGAGGCGGCGCGCGCGACGCTCGACGACCTCGCCCGCGACGCGTTCGCCGCCCTCCCGTTCGACGAGGAGTGGCTCGTCGGGGCGGGGCTGCTGGCCGAGACCGCGAGCGCGCTCGGCGCGACCGGTCACGCCGCGACGCTCCACCGCCTGCTCGCCCCCTACGGCGACCGGATCGCCGTCAGCTACCCGGAGATCTCGACCGGCGCCGTGGCCCGCAACCTCGGTCTGCTCGCGACCGCGCTCGGGCGCTGGGACGAGGCCGAGAGCCGGTTCGCGGCGGCGATCGCGCTCAACGAGCGGGCCGGGGCGCGGCCGTGGGCCGCCCACAGCGAGGAGGACCGCGCGCGGATGCTGCTCGCCCGCGGCGCGCCCGGCGACGCCGACGCGGCGCGTGCGGCGCTCGCGCGGGCGAGCGCCGCCTACGAGGCGCTCGGGATGGCGCGGGACGCCGCGCGCGCCCGCGAGGCGGCCGGCCCGCCCGGTTAGGCTCGCCGGATGAGCGAGCCCGCCGACGTCCGCGCCCTCCTGCACCGCGTCGCCGACGAGGCCGGCGACTGGTTCGACGCCCTCCCCGAGCGCCCGGTCGGGCCCGAGCGCGCCCAGCCGGACCTCACGATCGCCGCGACGCTGCCCGAGCACCCGACCGCCGCGGGCGACGTGATCGCCGACCTCGTCGCGGAGGCCTCGCCCGGCCTGCCCGCGATGGGCTCGCCGCGCTACTTCGGCTTCGTCGTCGGCGGCGCCCAGCCCGCCGGCGTCGCCGCCGACTGGCTCGTCAGCGCATGGGACCAGAACACCGGCCTCGTCGCCCTCACCCCCGGCCTGACCGCCGTGGAGGCGATCGCCGGCCGGTGGATCCTCGACGTCCTGCGCCTGCCCGCCGACGCCTCGTTCGCCTTCGTCACCGGCTGCCAGATGGCCCACGTCACGGCGCTGGCCGCGGCCCGCCACCGCGTCCTCGCCGACGCCGGGCACGACGTCGAGCGCGACGGCCTCGCGGGCGCGCCGCCGATCCGCGTGCTCGCGGGCGGCGAGCGCCACGTCACCGTCGACCGCGCCCTGCGCTTCCTCGGGATCGGCAGCGCGGCGCTCGTTCCCCTCGCCGTCGACGAGCGCGGCGCCATGCGCGCCGACGCGCTCCGCGCGGCCCTCGAGGACGGCGACGGGCGCCCGACGATCGTCGCCGCCCAGGTCGGCAACGTGAACACCGGCGCGATCGACCCGATGGCGGAGATCTGCGACGCCGCCCGCGCGGCCGGCGCGTGGGTCCACGTCGACGGGGCGTTCGGCCTCTGGGCGGCCGCGAGCCCGGCGCACCGCCACCTCGTCGCGGGCGTCGAGCGGGCCGACTCGTGGACGACCGATGCGCACAAGTGGCTGAACGTCCCCTACGACAGCGGGATCGCGGTCGTCCGCGACGCCTCGGCCCACCGCGCGGCGATGTCGGTCACCGCCGCCTACCTCGTCCAGCCCCAGGACGGCGCCCGCGAGCCGCTCGACTGGACGCCCGAGTTCTCGCGCCGCGCCCGCGGCGTGCCGGTCTACGCGACCCTCCGCGCGCTCGGCCGGTCCGGCGTCGCGGAGCTCGTCGACCGCCTGTGCGCCTGCGCCACGCGGTTCGCCGAGCGCCTCCCGGAGGTCGAGGGCTTCGCCGTCCTCGCCCACGAGCTCAACCAGGTCCTCGTGCGCGTCGACGACGACGATGCCGTCACGGCCGCGACGCTCGCCGGCGTGCAGGCCGACGGGACGTGCTGGCCGACCGGCACGACGTGGCGCGGGGGCACGTGCATCCGCCTGTCGGTGTCGAACTGGCAGACGACGCCGGACGACGTCGACCGCTCGATCGAGGCGCTCGCCCGGGCCGCCCGCGCCGCCCGGTCGCGCGCCGCCGCGCCGGGACTCGGGGTCTGATCGCCGCTCAGCCGCGCTGCGCAAAACGCCCAATACCCTTGGACGCCATGTCACGCTTCGATGTCGACGGCGCGCGCACTGCGCTCGAGGCGCGCCATCCCGAGTGGGTCCCGCGGACGCTCCACGCCACGCTCGAACACGTCGCCGCGGCCGTCTCCGACCGGCCGTTCGTCTTCGGCGTCGACGGCGACCACACCTACGCCGGGCTCGACGCGTGGTCGCGGCGGATCGCCCGCGGGCTCGTGGCGTGCGGCGTGGCGCCCGGCGACCGCGTCGCGCTCATGCTCCCGAACAGCGCCGCGTTCGTCGCGGCCGTGTTCGCGATCAGCCGCGCCGGCGCGATCGCCGTGCCGCTGCACCCGCGCCTGCACGAGCGCGAGCTCGCCTTTGCCCTGCGCGACAGCGGGGCGAGCGTCCTGCTGACCGTCGAGCGCTTCCGCGACGCCCCGACGGGCGAGACCCTCGACGCCCTCGCGCCGGGCTGGCACCGCGGCGGCGGCGGCCCGTCGATCCCGGGCCTGCGCAGCGTCGTCCTCTGCGCCGGCGTCGCACCGGTCACCCGGCCCGGGGCGATCACGCTGGCCGCCTTCGAGCGCGACGCGGACGACACCCTCGACGCCGAGCTCGACGCCCGCGCCGCGGCGGTCGCCCAAGACGACCCGGCCACGATCTTCTACACCTCCGGCACGACCGGGCGGGCGAAGGGCGTCGTCCTCACCCACGACATGGAGCTGCGCAGCGCGTACGGCTCGGCCTACACCCGCGCCTTCGAGGACGGCCGCCGGATCCTGTTCGCCCTCCCCCTCCACCACGTCTTCGCCTACGTCGAGGGCCTGCTGGCAGCGCTGTTCGTCGGCGGCGCGGTCGTCTGCCAGGCGGTCTTCGACCCGGAGGAGACGCTCGCCGACATCGAGCGCCACCGGGTCGCCGAGGCGCTCTTCGTGCCGACGATGACGCTCGCCGTCGTCGAGGCCGCGGCGCGCACCGAGCGCGATCTCTCGAGCCTCCACGCGGTGATGTCGGCCGCCGCGGTCTGCCCCGCGCGCCTGTGGCGCCAGGTCGTCGAGCGCCTCGGCGTGACCGAGCTCGTCACCGGCTACGGGATGACCGAGACCTCGGCGGCGACGACGTTCACGCTCCCGGGCGACCTGATCGAGCTGATGGTCGAGACGGTCGGGCGCCCCAAGCCGGGCGGCGTCGCCGGCGACCCCGCGCTCGGCGGGCGGCTCGCGCACTACGTGACCGTCGACCCCGACACGGGCGAGGAGCTGGCCGCCGGCGCGGCGGGCGAGCTCGCGGTCGCCGGACCGATCGTGATGTCCGGCTACCGGGACGCGCCCGAGGACAACGCGCGCGCCTTCGACGCCACGGGCCGCCTGCGCTCCGGCGACCTCGGCCGCGTCCGCCCCGACGGCTACCTCGAGCTCACCGGGCGCACGAAGGACCTCTACCGCTGCGGCGCGGAGTCGGTCATGCCGGCCGAGGTCGAGGCCGTGCTCACCGAGCGCGACGACGTCGAGCAGGCCCACGTCGTCGCCGTCCCGGACGAGCGCATGGGCGAGGTCGGATGCGCGTTCGTCGTCCCGGCCGCGGGGGCCGCGCCCTCCGCCGAGGAGCTCATCGCCTGGTGCCGCGAGCAGCTCAGCCGCTACAAGGTCCCGGCCCACGTCGTGTTCTGCACCGCCGCGGAGCTGCCGCTGACCGCGTCGGGAAAGGTGCAGAAGTTCGTGCTCGCGGAGCGCGCCGCCGACGCGACGCGCGCGGCGTCCTACTCGTAGGCCAGCGCGTCGAGCACGTCGAGCTTGGCGGCGCGGCGGGCCGGGAGGATCGCCGCCCCCACGCCGGCGAGGCCGGCGAGGAAGAACAGGAAGATCAGCGAGCCCCACGGGATCGTCAGCGTGAAGTTGTCCAGCGGCTGGGTGAACAGCACGGCCAGCACGGCCCCGACGACGATGCCGAGCACGCCGCCGATGAGCGACGTGATCACGGCCTCGTAGCGCACGATCCGCTTGACCTGGCGGCGGGTCGTCCCGACCGCCCGCAGCAGGCCGAGCTCGCGCGTGCGCTCGCTGATCGACAGCACGAGCGTGTTGACGATCCCGAACAGCGACACGATCACCGCGAGCGCGAGCAGCGCGTAGATCAGCGACAGCAGCTGGTCGACCTGGCCCGCGACGTCGTCCTTGAACTCCTTCGCCGTGAGGACCTCGGCCTCGGGGTACTGGCGGTCGAGGACGCGCTTGACGTCGGCCTGGACGGCCTTCTTGTCCGCCCCGGGCCGCACGCCGACCATGCCGAAGGCGTCCTTGGGCTCGCCGAAGTCCGAGACCATCTGCCGGTTGGAGACGATCAGCGCCGCGACGAGCCCGCCCTTGTCGTTGACGATGCCGGTCACCTTCAGCGCCTCGCGGCGCCCGATCGACGTCGTGAGGTTCAGCGTGTCGCCGGCCTTGATCTTGTGGTCGTCGGCCCACTGCTTGGTGATCGCGATCCGGCCCGGGCCGACCGCGCGCAGCGCCGCCTCGCCGGTGCTCACGCCGTACAGCTGGGTGAACGTCCGCGGGTCGATGCCGGAGACGGGCTGGTTGCCCTTGACCCCGGCCACGCGGGCCTGCCCGAAGCGGACCGGGCTCGTCGTGGTCACGCCGTCGACCTTCTGCACGGCCGGGAGGACCGCGGCGGAGAAGGGCGAGAAGCCGTCGGTGTTCTGGACGACGAACGCCGCCTTGAGGTTGTCGTCGACCGCCTTGGCGATCGTCTCCTTGGCGCCCGCGGCGAAGATCGACACGAAGGTCACGAGCGCGACGCCGACCATGAGCGCGGCCGCCGTCACGGCCGTGCGGCCGGGCTGGCGCACGGTGTTCTCGCGCGCCAGTCGCCCGGTGATGCCGCGGAAGCGCTCGAACGGCCGCCCGACGACCGAGGCGAGCGGCCGGACGAGGTACGGGCTGACGAACGCGACGCCGAGGAACGTGGCCCCCGCGCCGCCGCCGACGAAGCTCAGGGCGGCGTTCGAGGACAGGTTGCCGAACAGGCCGACGACCATGAGCGCGATCCCGACCAGGCCGAGCAGCGCGCCGGCGGCCGTGACCTTCCGCGACGGTCCGCCGGACGGGCGGGACCGCGCCCTCGCGCAGCGCCTCGACCGGCGGCACACGGGTCGCACGCAGGGCCGGGGCGAGCGAGGACAGGACCGTGACCACCGTGCCGACCACGAGCGAGACGACGATCGTCCGCGTCGCGATCACGTTGCCGTTGGACGGCAGGTCCACGCCGACGGCGCGGAACAGCGCCCGCAGGCCCTCGGCGACCGCGAGGCCGAGCAGGAGGCCGACGAGCGACCCGAGGATGCCGATCGTGAGGCCCTCGGTGATCACCGAGCGCATCACCTGGCCGCGCGAGGCGCCGAGCGTCCGCAGCAGCGCGAACTCGCGCATCCGTTGCGTGACCGTGATCGAGAAGGTGTTGAAGATGATGAACGCGCCGACGAACAGCGAGATGCCGGCGAACGCGAGCAGCGCGGTCGTCAGGAAGCTCAGGTTGTCCTTGATGTCGTTGGACTGCTTGCGCGCCTCCTCCTGGCCGGTGCGCACGTTGACCGTCTGCGGCAGCGCGGTGCGCAACTGGTCGCGCAGCTGCGCGGGCGAGACGCCGTTCTTGGCCGACACCTGGATCTGGTCGAAGCCGCGCTTGCCGAGCATGCGCTGCGCCTCGGGCAGCAGCATGTCGACGACCGTCGCGCCGCCGAAGGAGTCGACGCCGGCGATCTGCGTGATGCCGACGATCGTGTACTCCTTGCGCGGCGCGGTGGCCACGACGGCGATCCGGTCGCCGAGCTTCAGGTCCTTGCGCTTGGCCGTCGAGGCGTCGATCGCGACCTCGTCGGCCGTGCGGGGCTTGCGCCCCTGCTTGACCGTGAACGCGTTGAAGCGCGGCTGGTCGGCGATCGAGGCGATGAAGTTCGGGGCGCCGCCGGCGCCGATGCGATCGCCCTTCTTGTCGAGCACGGTCCCGACGTCGAAGACCGAGCCGTCGGCGCTCTGCACGCCCGGCTGCCGGCGGACCTGCGCGAGGATCGTCGGCGACACCGTCGGCTGCGTGCCGCCGTTGTTCGACGTGTCGATCGTCTTGCGCGGCGTGATCGACGCGTCCGTGCCCTTCGCGGACTCGGTGAAGATCTTGTCGAACGAGCTGTTGATCGTGTCCGTGAAGACGTACGTCCCGGCGATGAGCGTGACCCCGAGGGCGACCGCGAGCGCCGTGAGGACGAGCCGCAGCTTGCGGGCGAAGAGCCCGCGGAGGGCGACCTTTCGCATGGCTAACCGACCGCCTTCATGAGGTCGAGGACGTCGTCGGCGGTGTGGGCCTCGCCGTCATGCACGATCACGCCGTCGGCGAGGACCAGCAGGCGGTCCGCGTAGGCCGCCGCAGTCGGGTCGTGGGTGACCATGATGACCGTCTGGCCGAACTCGTCGACCGAGCGGCGCAGCAGGTCGAGGAGCTCGCCGGAGGACTTCGAGTCGAGGTTGCCGGTCGGCTCGTCGGCGAAGACCACGGCGGGCTTGGAGGCCAGCGCGCGGGCGACGGCGACGCGCTGCTGCTGGCCGCCGGACAGCTCGGACGGCCGGTGGTCGAGGCGGTCGCCGAGGCCGACGGTCGCGATCAGCGTCTCGAGCCACTCGGCGTCCGGGCGCTTGCCCGCGATCGAGAGCGGCAGCACGATGTTCTCGCGCGCGTCGAGGACCGGCAGCAGGTTGAAGGACTGGAAGACGAACCCGACCCGCTCGCGGCGCAGCTCGGTGAGCTTGCGGTCGTCGAGCTGGGTGATCTCGACCCCGTCGAGGATGACCGAGCCCGACGTGGGCCGGTCGAGCCCGGCGAGGATGTGCATCAGCGTCGACTTGCCCGAGCCCGATGGGCCCATGATGGCCGTGAACCGGCCCCTCGGGAAACCGACGGTCACGCCGTCCAGCGCGTGGACGGTGGCCTCGCCCTCCCCGTAGACCCGTGTGATGTCGGCGGCGGAGACGAGGAGAGGACCGGGTTCGTTCATGCGAACGAGAGTAGGGAGACGCGCCCCCGGCGCGGTACGGATAGCCGAACGTGTGCGCTGGGGCGGACGTCAGACCGGACACACCGCGCGGGTCCTCTACGGTCCATCGCACCATGCCGACGACCCACCCGACCGAGATCGCCGTCGCCCGGGACCAGTGGCACCCGCAGGGCGCGTACCTCAACACCGCCAGCTACGGGCTCCCGCCCGACTGCGCGTGGGAGGCGCTCCAGGAGGCGCTGGCCGACTGGCGCGCGGGGCGGACGAGCTGGGAGCACTGGGGCGAGGCGACGAACGCCGCGCGCGAGGCGTTCGCGACCCTCGTCCACGTGGCCCCGGAGACCGTCGCGACCGCCGCCACCGTCTCCGAGCTGCTCGGCCTCGTCGCCTCGTCCCTGCCCGACGGCACGGCCGTCCTCGCCCCGGACATCGACTTCGCCTCCGTCCTCTTCCCCTTCATGGCCCAGGCCCATCGCGGCGTGACGGTGCGGCTCGTGCCGCCCGACGAGGTCGCCGGGGCGATCGACGCGGGCACGGACGTCGTGGCCGCGAGCGCGGTGCAGATGGCCACCGGCGAGGTCGCCGACCTCGACGCGATCGCCGCCGCGGCCGCCGAGCACGGCGCGATGACGGTGATCGACGCGACCCAGGCCGCGGGCTGGCTGCCGTTCGACGCCGGGCGCTTCGACGTCGTCGTCTGCCACGCCTACAAGTGGCTCATGTCGCCGCGCGGCACGGCGTTCATGACCGTGCGCCCGGAGCGTCTCGACGGCATCGTGCCGGCGGCCGCCGGGTGGTGGGCGGGCGAGGACGTGCACAGCTCGTACTTCGGCCCGCCGCTGCGCCTGGCGTCGACCGCGCGCCGCCTCGACGCCTCGCCCGCGTGGTTTCCGTGGGTCGGCACGGTGCCCGCCGTCGCGCTCGTCAACGCGATCGGGGTCGAGGCCATCAACGCCCACGACGTCGGCCTGGCGAACCGCTTCCGGGCCGGCCTCGGGCTCGAGCCGTCGGACTCGGCGATCGTGTCGGCCGACGTCCCGGACGCCCGCGCGCGGCTCGAGGCGCGCCGGCATCGTCGCGGCCGAGCGCGGCGGGCGGCTGCGCGCCTCGTGGCACCTCTACAACACCGAGGCCGACGTCGACGCGGCCCTCGACGCGCTCGCGGGAGGCGCCCGGTGACCGTTCCCGACGCCGCGATGGAGTCCGCCTTCGCCCCGTTCCGCGAGGAGGGCCGCGCGCTGCTGCCCGCCGGCGCGGCGGTCCTCGACGCCCACACCCACCTCGGCCTCGACGAGGACGGCCAGTCGCTGACCGTCGAGGCGCTCGTCGCCGCCCTCGACGAGGTCGCGCCCGACGCCCGGGCGTGCACGTTCCCGCTCCACGACCCCGACCGCCACCCCGGCTACCGCGTCCCGAACGACCGGGTGCTCGGGTGGGCGGCCGAGACGGACGGCCGGCTCATCCCGTACTGCCGCCTGGACCCGTCCGAGGACCCGGTCGGCGAGGCCGAGCGCTGCCTTGCCCGGGGCGCGCGCGGGATCAAGCTCCACCCGCGCGCCCAGGCGTTCGAGTTCGGGATCGCGGCCGCGGACGCGATCTTCGCCTGCGCCCGCGACGCCGGCGTGCCGATCCTCATCCACGCCGGGCGCGGCATGGCCCCGATGGACGCGCTGGCGGACATCGCCCTGCGCTTCCCCGAGGTGCCGCTCGTCCTCGCCCACGCCGGGATCGCCGGCCAGGGCATGTTCGCCTCCCGCCTGAACGGCAACCACCCGCGGGTCGTCTACGACACCTCGACGCTGTCGCCCTTCGACGTGATCGAGCTGTTCGCCCGCGTCCCGGCCGAGCGGATCGTGTTCGCCTCGGACATCCCGTACGGCCGGCCGGTCTTCGCCCTCTACCAGGCGCTGCGGATCGCCCGGCACGTCGCCGGACTCGACGACGACGAGGTCCGGATGCTGCTCGGCGGGACGATGGACGCGCTGATCGACGGTCGCACGGCCCCGGAGGCGCGCGCCCCGCGGGTGCCGGAGGTGCGCCCGGCCGTCGGGCGGCTCGTGCGCGCGGCGGTGTACCTGCACTCGGCGTTCGCCTCGATGCTCGCGGGCGACGGCCCGCGCGACCCGGCCCGGGCGCTGCCGTGGGTGGCGATGGCGCGGACGGTCTGCCGCGACCCCGACCCGGGGCCGGCGGGCGACGCCCTCGAACGCATCGACGCCGCGCTCGACGCGGCCGAGCGGCTGCTGCTGACGGGCGGGCGCTCGGCGTGGCCGGCCGTCGGGCTGATCCACGCGACGATGGTCTTCGCGGCGACGGAGCCGGCGGCGGGCGACGGCGCCTGAGCGGCCGCGTCGACAGACCCGACGCGACCGTGCATGGCCCGCGCCCGAGCGGGCACCCCCGAAGGATGCGCCTCCGTCCGAACGTGGCGATCTTCGCCGTGCTCGCGGTCCTCTCGGCCGTCGTCGCGGGCTGCGCGTCCGAGCGCGGCGCGACGGCCGCCCGGCCGGCCGCGGCGCGCGCGGGCGACGGGCGGTTCTTCGCCCCGTCGAGCGTCTGGAACCGGCCCCTGCCGGCGAACACGCCGATCGCGCCGAACTCGGCCGCGCTCGTCGCGGGGCTCCGGGGTCAGGTCCGGTCCGCGGGGCCGTGGATCGCGACGAGCGACTACAGCGTCCCCGTCGTCCGTGTCGGCGCCCGCCAGCGCCGTGTCCGGGTGAAGCTCGACACCTCCTACGCCCCGCTGCAGCGCGCGTTCGCCTCCGTGCCCGTGCCGCGCAGCGCCCGCCCGGCCCCGGGCGGCGACCGCCACCTCGTCGTCTGGCAGCCGGCGACGGACACGATGTGGGAGTTCTGGCTCGCGGCCAAGCGGGCCGACGGCTGGCACGCGCGCTGGGGCGCGCGGATGACGCACGTCTCGCGCAGCCCCGGGATCAACCCGGCCCCGACCGGCGCGACGGCGAGCGGGCTGCCGCTCGTCGGCGGGATGATGACGCTCGACGAGTTGCGCCGGGGCCGGATCGACCACGCGCTGTCCGTCGCGATCCCGACGACGCGCGCGGGCGTCGCGGCGTGGCCCGCGACGCGCACCGACGGCCAGGATCCGAGCCCGACCGCGATCCCCGAGGGCACGCGCTTCCGGCTCGACCCGCGGGTGGACGTCGACCGGCTCGGCCTGCCGCGCGCCGCCCGCGCGATGGCCCTCGCGGCCCAGCGCTACGGGATCATCGTCCGCGACAAGGCGGGTGCCGTCGTGTTCTACGGGCAGATCGCGCCGCCGTCACGCAGCACGGCCTACGACGCCGTCTTCCATGGCGCCTACCCCAACCAGCTGCTCGCGCGCTTCCCCTGGGACCGCCTGCAGGTCGTGCGCAGCCCCGTGCGCCGCGTGACCGGCGGATGACCGTGGGCTCGCGTCGCGCCGCCGCCGGGCTGCTCACCGCGGCCCAGGTCCCGACGGCCGCGTCGCTGGCCTACCTGCTGACGCTGCTCGCGGCCGCCCGGCGGCGCCCGTCGCCCCCGCCTGCGCCCGGCACGCCCCGCGTCGCGGTCCTGATCCCGGCCCATGACGAGGGCTCAGGCGTGCGCGCGACGGTCGCGTCGGTCCGCGCGCTCGACTGGCCCGCCGAGCGTCTCGACGTCGTCGTGATCGCCGACAACTGCACCGACGACACCGCCGCGCAGGCGGAGGCCGCGGGCGCGCGGGTCCTCGAGCGCGACGCGCCCGACGCGCGCGGCAAGGGCCGCGCCCTGGCCTGGGCCGTCGAGCGCCTCGCCGCGGACGGCCCGCCGCCGGAGGCCGTCGTGGTCGTCGACGCCGACTGCACCGTCGAGCCCGGTCTGCTGCGGGCGTTCGCCGCGCACTGGGCGGCGGGGGCCGAGGCCGTTCAGGCCCGCTACCTCGTCGCGAACCCGGCCGCCGCGCCCGCCGCCGCGGCGCGCGCGGCCGCGTTCGCGCTGGCCGCCGACGTGCGGCCGCTGGGCAAGGATCGCCTCGGGCTCTCCTGCGGCCTGCTCGGCACCGGCATGGGCTTCACCTGGGCCCACCTGAAGCGTCGTCCGTGGAGCTCGTTCGGGCTGACCGAGGACGTCGAGCGCCACCTCGCGCTCGTGCTCGACGGCGAGCGCGTCGTGCTCGCGGCCGAGACGGCCGTGCACTCGGCGATGCCCGAGTCGCTCGACGGGGCCGCGAGCCAGCAGTCGCGCTGGGAGGCGGGCAAGCTCACGCTGGCGCGGCGCTGGACCCCGCGGCTGCTGGCCGCCGGTGCCCGCGAGCACGACCCCGTCCGCGTGCACGCGGGCCTCGAGCTCGTCGTGCCGCCGCAGTCGCTGCTGGCCCTGAGCTCCGCCGCGGGTGCGGCGCTCGGCACGCTCGCCGGGCTGCGCGGCCCGCGCCGGCTCGCGCTCGCGTGCGCCGCGGCCCAGGCCGCGTTCGTGACCGGCGGGATGCTGCGGATGCGCGCCCCCGCGGCGGCGTGGCGCGGCCTCGCGCTCGCCCCGGCGCTGGCGCTGCGCAAGGCCGCCCTCGTCGGGCGGATCGCCGCCGGGCGCGGGCCGAGCGGGTGGGAGCGCACCGCCCGCGATCACCGCGCCGCGGTTTGACCACCCCGAGGCGAGGGCACGCACCCACGATGGCTCCGACCACCTCCGCAGCCGCCCGCGACCGCCTGCGCGACCTGCCGCGCGCCGCGCAGCGCGCGCTGCGCGCCCGCCGCCCCGTGCTCGCCGCCGAGCTGACCTGGGCGTGGAAGCGCCGCCAGGGCGACCCGGCCGTGCGCATCGTCCACGCGCTCGCCCGCCCCGGGCAGCAGATCCTCGACATCGGGGCCAACTGGGGCCTGTTCACCGGCCGCCTGGGCCGGCTGGCGGGCCCGACCGGGCACGTCGAGGCCTTCGAGCCGCTCCCGGCCCACGCCGCCACCCTCCGCGCGCTCGCGGCGCAGCTGCCGGCCGTCGACGTCCACATGACCGCGCTGTCCGACCACGAGGGCGAGGCCGAGCTCGTCGTGCCCGTCCAGGACGGCGAGCCGCTCACGGCGCTCGCGCACCTCGACGCCCCCGCCCCGCCCGCCGCCGGCGAGCGGCGGGTGCCGGTGCCCCTGCGCACGCTCGATGCCGTCCTCGGCGAGGACCATGCGCCCGTCGACCTCGTCAAGTGCGACGTCGAGGGCCACGAGCTCGAGGTCCTGCGCGGCGCGGAGCGCACGCTGCGCCGCGGCCGCCCCGCGCTCGTGCTCGAGATCGAGGAGCGCCACCGGCCCGGCGGCGGCGTGGCCGAGGTCGTCGACCACCTCGCCGGGCTCGGCTACGCGGGCCGCGCCGTGCGCCACGACCGCGTCGTGCCGCTCGCGGAGTTCGACGTCGAGCGCGACCAGCTCGCCCACCTCCATCCGGGCGAGACGGTCGCGCACGACATGCCGCGCGACTACGTGAACACGTTCCTGTTCGTCCCCGCCGGCTGACGCGCCGGGGCGACCGTCCCGGCCGCGAGCACGCCGGCCCACGTCCACAGGACGAGCGTCGGGAACGCCCACGGCAGCGGCGTCAGGTTCGCCACGATCAGCCACTGGACGGCGAGGGCGACGAGCCCGACGCGCCATGCGCCGAGCGCCGGCGGCGCGCGCCGCAGCAGCGCCCCGCCGATCGCCAGCACCAGCGCGCAGGCCCACAGGACCGCGCCCGGGATGCCGAGCTCGGCGGCGTTGGAGAGGAACACGTTGTGCACCCCCTGCCCCACGCCGATCGCCGGGTACGTCGCGGCCTGGCGGAAGTACGGCGCGCTCGCGGTCTGGAACGTCTGCCAGCCGAAGCCGGTCTCCGGGCGCGCCTGGATCATGTCGACCGCGGCGCGGTTCGTGTTCTTGCGCACCCAGACCGAGCTCTGCTCGGTCGAGCGCTCGTCGACGCGCTGGTTGAGCGCCGGGAGCGCCGCCAGCGCGCCGGTCACGGCGAGCGTGCCGAGCAGCGCGGCCGGGACGAGCCAGGCGCGCAGGCGCGGCGCGGCGAGGAACGCGGCCGCGGTCGCGACGACGGCGGACAGCCAGATCGAGCGGGTCAAGGTCAGCAGCACCCCGGTGGCGCACAGCGCGATGACCGCCCAGCACGCGTAGCGCGCGCGCCAGCCGCTCCAGCGCGTGAGGCCGACGGCGGCGGCGGTCGCGCACGTGAAGAGGCCCATGCCGTTGGCGACGGCCTCGACGAACGGCCCGCGCGCGCGGCCGAAGTGGATGCCGACCGCCGGGTCGCTGATGTAGCCCGGGAACACGAGCGCGCGCAGCCCGACGCTCTCGAACAGCGCGGTCAGGCCGAGGTAGCCGCCGAGCGCGACGAGCGTCCCGAGCAGGATCGAGCGCTGGCGCTCGGTCGCGAACGCCAGCGGGGCGACGAAGAACATCGCGAACGGGAAGAGCCCGAAGCGGTCGAGCAGGCCGAACAGGCCGTCGCTCTGCGTGAGCGTCCCGGCCCGCGCGGCCGACACGACGGCCCACGCGCCCGCGGCGACCAGCACCCAGTGGGTCGTCGTCAGGCGGGGCAGGCCCCAGACGCCGTCGCCCCGCACGTGGCGGCGGGCGACGTCGCCCATGACGACCGCGAACAGCCCGGCGGCGAGCAGCAGCCGGTCGGGGCCGATCGGCAGGCCGACGTAGGCGCTGTTGCCGGAGAGCACCGAGGCCGCGATCCCCGCCGAGAGCAGCCAGGCGGGCTCGGCCCGCGCGGCGACGTACGCCCCGGAGATGGCCGCGGCCAGCAGGGCCGCGGCGAGGAACCCGCGGGCGCCGGCGGGCCCGAGGCCGATGGCCCCGATGGCCGCCGCCGCGGCGGCCGCGGCGGCGACGCCCGCGAGCGGGGTCCATGTCAGGCGCGGGGTCACAGCCGCGGCAGCTCCCGGCGCCAGCGGCGCGCGGCGACCGCGGTGGCGAGCGCCACGCCCAGGGCGATGCCGGCCGCGGCCCCGATGGTGAGCAGCAGGCGCAGCTTCTGCCCGGCGTCGCTCACGGCCGAGTCGGCCTGGTTGAGCACGCGCACCGGGATGCCGGAGGTCGTGTTCTGGGCCTGCTCGAGGTAGGCCGAGCGCAGCCCGCGGGCGCGCAGCGAGGTGGTCTCGACGTCGGTCCGGGCGCGCTCGAGGCGGCGGCGCGCGGCGCTGCTGTCCGGGTGGCGGGTGACGGCCTTCTTGGCCCGGTCGGAGGCCGACGCGGCGCTCTCGGCCTCGCCCTGGGCGGCGCGGAAACGCTGCAGCAGGCGCGAGGTCTGGGTGTTCGTGGCCCCCGAGCGGCGCACGTAGCCCATCAGCGCGGAGGTCGCGGCCGAGGCCAGGCCCTCCGCGGCCGGGGCCGTTCGGGCCCGTCGCCTGGATGCGCAGGAACGGGCTGTCGGGGACGGGCGTCGCCGACAGGCGGGCGCGGACGGCGCCCGGGGCGAGGTGGGTCTGGCGCGCGACCGGCCGCACGACGTCCTCGGCGGTGATCGCCCGGCTGTAGGCCGCCGCGAACTGGGTGCCCGCGAACGCGGCGCCGGGCGCGGTCTGCTCGCTCGGGCTGAAGCTCCCGATCGCGACGCGCGACTCGGCGTTGAACGTGGGCTCGCGCTGCCCGGCGACCGCGATCGCCGCCCCGATCAGGAGGATGACCGGCAGCAGCGCGATCAGCGGGTGCCGGGCCACGGCCTGGATCGGCGACGGCGGGTGCGCGAGCGCGGGCGGATAGTCGTCCGGCCGCGGTCGGGTGCGACGGTCGGTGCGGTGGTCGGTGACGGTGCTCATGGGTTCTCGCTCTCGGTCGGGGTCGGTTTCGAAGGTCGGGGGGCGTCGTGACGGCGCGTTACGCTGCGGCCGCGGCCGCCCTCGGGCGGGCTGCGACGCTGATGCGGATCGCCTACCTCGCCAGCCGCTACCCGGCGGTGTCGCACACGTTCATCCAGCGCGAGGTCGCCGGACTGCGCGAGCACGGCGTCACGATCGACACGTTCGCGATCCGCCGGGCGGGGCGCGACGAGGTCCTGTCGCGGGCCGACGAGGCCGAGGCGCGGGCCACCTACGCCCTGCTGCCGGTGCGGCTCTCGCATCTGCTGCGCGCGCACCTGCGCGCGCTCGTGCGCCACCCACGGGGCTACAAAACGACGCTCGCCGAGGCCCTCCGTCTCGCTCCGGCGGGGGCGCGCGGCGCGCTGTGGCAGGGCTTCTACTTCGCCGAGGCCGTGCTCCTGTGGGACCGCTGCCGCCGCCGCGGGGCGACGCACGTGCACGCCCACTTCGCCAACGTCGGCAGCGACGTGGCGCTGCTCGCGGCCCGTCTCGGGCGCGAGGCGGGCGCGGGGCCGCGGTCGTGGAGCCTCACGATGCACGGCTCCACCGAGTTCTACGACGTGCCCGGCTACCGGCTGGCCGAGAAGGCGCGGGCGGCGGCGTTCGTGGCGTGCGTGAGCGACTTCACCCGCAGCCAGATGATGCTGTTCCTCGAGGAGGAGGACTGGCCGAAGCTCGCGCTCGTGCGCTGCGGGGTCGACCCCGAGCGGTTCGCGCCTGGTGCGACCGAGGTCGAGGCCGCGCCCGGGCGCCCCGTGCGGATCCTCGCGGTCGGCCGCCTCGTCGGCGGCAAGGGCTTCGCGCTGCTGCTCGACGCGCTCGGCACGCTGGTCGCCGGCGGGCGCGACGTCGCGCTGATCGTCGTCGGCGACGGGCCCTCGCGCGAGCGCCTGCACGCGCAGGCCGCCCGCCTGGGCCTCGTCGACCGCGTCGAGTGGGTCGGGGCGCTCGGGCAGGACGAGATCCGCGCGCGCTACGCGGCCGCGGACGTCTTCTGCCTGCCGAGCTTCGCCGAGGGCGTGCCGGTCGTGCTCATGGAGGCGATGGCGATGGAGGTCGCCGTCGTCGCGACCCGGGTCGCCGGGATCCCCGAGCTCATCGAGGACGGGACGAGCGGCCTGCTCGTCACGCCCGCGCGCGCCGACGAGCTCGCGGACGCGCTCGGCCGCCTCGTCGACGACCCGGGGCTGCGGGCGCGGCTCGGCGCCGCCGGACGCCGGGCGGTGCTCGAGGGCTACGACCTCGGCCGCTGGACAGGCGCGCTGCGCGGGCTGCTCGAGACGGCCGCGGGTCATTCGACGTAGCCCTCCCCGTCGCGCAGCGCGTCGCGCATGTGCTGCTTGTTGGCCTCGCTGATGCCGCCCATGAGCGTCCAGCCCTGCCACGGGAAGCGCGGGCGCTCCGCGAGCCCCGCGCGGTGGCGGGCGACGTAGTCCGCGGTCCGGGCGACCTCGCGGGCCGGGTTGCCGACCGCGACGGTGCCGGGCGCGACGTCGCGGCAGACGACGCTGCCGGCGCCGACGATCGCGTCGTCGCCGACCGTCGTGTCGGGCAGGATGGTGCTCCCGGCCCCGATGAACGCGCGGCGGCCGATGACGACCCGGCCGACGCGGGTCCAGCCCAGATGGCGCTTCGTGCTCGCGTCGTGGGCCAGAATCTGGACGCCTGGGGCGAGCGTGGCGTCGTCGCCGATGGCGATCAGCCAGCAGTGCCAGGGGTCGATCGTCGCGCGCGGGCCGATGTAGACGCCGCGGCCGAGTTGCAACCCGCGCGCGACGAGCGCGTCGACGTTCGCGAACCCGTGCAACCGCCGCCGCAACCGGGCGATCGGGCCCCGCGGCGGGGCGTACGGCTTCCTCAGCAGGCTCAGCATGCTCCCTCCTCCCGGAGGCCCTCCACGTGTCGCAGCGGGCCTCCTTCATCCGTCCACCGTCCGCGGCGGACCGTGCGCCGGGACCGGGCTGCGGCCGAGAACCGGACCCGATGTCCCGACGTCTGCTGCTCACGGCGCTCGCCGCCGCATGCCTGTTCCCGTCGACCGCGGCCGCGGCCGGGTGCGGCCCGACCGGCGCCTCCTGGCAGTCCGTCGCGGCCGCCGGCACCGGCAGCCGCACGGTCCCCGCGTCCGCCCGGGTGCGGATCGAGGTCCGCACGCGGCGCACCGGCGCGGGCGAGCAGCGGGTCGCCGGCCTCGGGACCAACCGGCTCAGCGTCACGCGCGGCGCGCGCCGCGTCACGGTGCGGACCGCGTCGGGCCGCACGGTCGTCGCCGCCCGGGCCCCGGGCCGCGGCTGGCGCACCGTCGAGGTGACGCTCGACGCGACGGCCGGCCGGGTCGCCCTGCGGGTCGACGGCGGGCGCCGCGCCGCGGCGAAGGCCCGCGTCGCGCCCGAGCGCTCCGTGCGCCTGGGCGGCGCCGGGGGCCGCGTCGGCGCGGTGAAGATCGGCTGGCAGCCCTGCGCCGCGGCCCCGGCGACCGTCGCCCCGGCCGCCGCCGCGCCCGCGCCCGTCGGCGTCGCCGCCCCGGTCGCGCCCGCCGGCGTGACCGCCCCGGCCGCCGGCGCCGTCCCGGCCGCGCCCGCCGTCACCTGCGCCGCCTGCCCCTTCGCCCCGACCTCGTTCTGGAACGCCCCGCTCGCCGCCGACGCCCCGCTCGACGCGAAGTCCGCCACCTGGGTCACGGAGCTGCGCCGCCAGCTCGCCACGACGAATCCGTGGATCAACACGACCACCTACAGCACGCCGGTCTACACCGTCCCGGCCGGCCAGCCCACCGTCCGGGTCACGCTCGACACGACCGAGACCGCGCTCCAGCAGGCCTGGCAGCAGGTGCCGATCCCCGACGACGCGCGGCCCGCCTCCGGCGGCGACGCGCACCTCGTCGTCTGGCAGCCGAGCTCCGACACGATGTGGGAGTTCTGGCTCGCGGCCAAGCGCGCCGACGGCTGGCACGCGCGCTGGGGCGGGCGCATGACGGGCGTCTCGCGCAACCCCGGCTACTTCACCGCGCCGACCCCCGGCTGGGGCGCCACCGCGACGAGCCTGCCGCTGCTCGGCGGCCTCATGCGGACCGCCGAGCTGCAGGCCGGGAAGATCGACCACGCGCTCGCGTTCGCGATCCCGCACACGAAGCTCTGGAAGTCCTGGTCGTGGCCCGCCCAGCGCAGCGACGGGGACACCGACAGCGCGGACGCGATCCCCGAAGGGGCGCGCTTCCGCCTGCCCGCGGACCTCGACATCGACGCCCTGAGGCTGCCGCCGGTCACGGCCGCCATCGCGAAGGCCGTCCAGCGCTACGGCATGGTCCTGCGCGACAAGTCCGGGGCCATCAGCTTCTACGCCGAGGCGCCCACCGGCGCCGACCCGTACCCGTCGATCTTCAAGACCTACCCGAACCTCCTGTTCGCGAAGTTCCCCTGGGACCGCCTGCAGGCGCTGCGCAGCGACATGCGCGGCCCGGTCACGGGGAGCTGACCGGCGGGTCATCGCGGCGTCCCCTCGGCCGCGAGGGCGGCCGCGCGCGCCCGCACCCGGCGGCGCAGGAGCAGCGCGGACGGGAGCCCGGCCGCGCGCCGCGGGTCGCGCAGCGCCGGCCGCAGCGCGCGCAGAGCGCCGGCGCGGTCGCCCGCGGCCTGGCGCGCCCGGGCGGCGTCCCAGGCCCGCAGGCCCGCGAACCGGGCGCGCAGCCCGGCCGTGCACCATGCGCGGCCCGCGTAGGCGGCGAGGACCTCGGCGTGGGCGGCCTGCATCGCGAGGCCGTCGGCCGAGACCTGGCCCTCGTGCAGGTGGTAGACGGCGGTGATCGCGGGCGAGACGACGCCCGGGCCGCGCTCGAGCATCCGCAGCCACAGGTCGAGGTCGGCGCAGCGCTTCAGCGCCGGGTCGAACGCGCCCGCGGCGAGCGCCGTGTCGCGGTGCAGCAGCGCCGCGCTCGGGGGCACGCAGTTCTCGGGGAACGCGACGGCGGCCGGTGAGCGCAGTGCCCGCGGCCGCGGGCCGGGGACGCCGTAGGGCTTGCGCACGACGCCGTCGGCGTCGACCCCGGCGCACGTCCCGGCGACGAGCACGTTCCCGGCGTGGAGCGGCCAGATCGTCTCGAGGTGGTGCGGGCGCCACTCGTCGTCGGAGTCGAGCAGCGCGACCCACGGCTGCGTGGCCGCGCGCAGGCCGGTGTTGCGCGCGGCGCCCTCGCCGCGGTTGACGTCGTGGCGGATCACGCGGGCGCCGAGGCGCGCCGCGACGGCGCCGGTGTCGTCGGTCGAGCAGTCGTCGACGACGATGACCTCGGCCGGTCGCGCCGTCTGCCGGCGGACGCTCTCCACCGCGCGGCGCACCATCGCGGGGCGGTCGTAGGCGGGGATGACGACCGAGACCGGCAGCGGGTCGGTCGTCGCGTGCGAGGCGGCCGTCGCGGCCTCCTGCTGGCCGATGCGCAGGTCGAGCAGCGCGGCGGCCGAGCGGACGGCCCGCGGGCCGCGCGCGCGTCGTGGCGTGGACGGTGCCCGCGAGGCCGGCCCGGAGCAGGCGGCGCAGTCGCGGGCGGCGGGCGAGGCCGACGAGCGCGGCGCGCGCCGGCGGCAGCCCGTCGGCGAACGCGTCCTCGGGCAGCGGCCCGACGACGGCGCCGTGCTCGGCGTGGATCCGCCAGCGCCCGACGCCCGAGGTGCGTGCGTCGCGGCGCAGGGCCGAGAACGAGCGGCGGTAGCGGTGCCGGGCGCGCAGACGGCGGTCGTAGACGGCGTCGAGACCGGCCGCGCGGCAGCGCAGGCCGAAGTCGCGGTCCTCGTTGTAGGTCGCGGCGAACGCGGCCGAGTGCAGCCCGACGCGCAGCGCGTCGGCGCGCCGCAGCGACGCGTTCCCGGCCCAGTAGCTCTCGAGCACGCTGTCGGGCCGCGCCTCGTAGCCCGCGACGCACTCCTCGTACCACGCGGCGTAGAGGTCGACGGCGACCGTGTCCTCGGCGCTGACCGCGGGCGGTTCGACCGGCGCGTAGCCGACGACGACGACCCCGTCCCGGCCGGCGTGGGCGCGCGCGTGGCCGCTCACGAGGCCGGGCTCGGCGACGACGTCGTCGTCGAGCAGGACCACGACGTCGCCGCTCGCAGCCTCGACCCCGGCCTGGCGCGCGGCGCTCGCGCCGCCCTGCTCCGTCCAGCGCGGCACGACCCGGTCGTCGTCGCGGCGCAGGCCCTCGACGAACTCCAGCGAGCCGTCGTCGCAGCCGTCGACCACCACGACGACCTCGGCGGTCGCCGGGTCGGCGAGCACGGGCGCGAGCACGTCGGCGAGCAGCGCGCGGCGGCCGTGGGTCGGGATGACGACCGAGGTCGTCGGCAGGTCCTGGACCGCGGTCACGCGGGCACCTCCCCGGGGCGCGGGCGGGCGGCGGCGCGGCGGCGGCCCTCGCGGTCGCCGAGACAGCGGCCCGCGATGTCGGCCATGCGCAGCCAGTTGACGCGGTGGAAGACCGCCGGGCTCATCGACTCGGCCGGCAGATCGTCCCACCACTCGCGCAGCGCGGCGCGGGCCGGGAACGCCGGGACGAGGCCGGCGGAGGCCATCGCGCGCGCCTCGCGGCGGGTGCGGCCGAACAGCGCGCGCGTGCCCGCGGCCTTGCGGTGCGCGCCATCGACGTGCAGGAGCGGGTCGAACACGACGACGTGGCCGGCGCCGATGACGCGGGCGGCCCACTCCTTGTCCTCGCAGGCCTCGAGGTCCTCGTCGAACGGCAGGTCCTGCCAGACCGAGGCGCGCCACGAGGCGGCGTGGTTCGAGAAGCCCCAGCCCGGCGCGCTGCGCAGCAGGGCGGCCGTCTGATCGACGGGCTCGAGCAGCGGGCGGCCGTCCCAGCGGTGCAGCTGGCCGTTCGTCGCCCCGACGTCCGGGCGCTCGTAGTGGCGCAGGGCGAGCGCGACCCAGTCGTCGCGCTCCGGCGCGCAGTGGGCCGACAGGGCGAAGTGGACCGGCGCGGTCGCGGCCCCGGCGCCGAGGTTCAGCGCGCGGCCGAACGTGAACGCCTCGGGCGCGATCTCGACCACGCGGTCGGCGTGACGGCGGGCGAGCTCGAGCGTGCCGTCGGTCGAGCCGGAGTCGACGACGACGATCTCGACGGGCACGGTCTGCGCGCGCAGCGCGGCGAACGTCGCCCCGACGGTGTCGGCCTTGTCCTTCGTGCGCACGATGACGCTCGCGCGGGGCGTGCCGTTCGCGGTCATGCGCGGCCTCCCAGCTCGGTGTAGATGCGGTCCAGGCGGGCGGCGACGACGTCGGCGTCGAACGCCTCGGCCACCCACGCGCGGGCCCGATCGGCCCGCGGCGCCCAGGTCTCGCGCGTGGCGACGAGCGCGAGGACGCGCTCGGCCAGCGCCGCGGCGTCGCCCTCGCCGACGAGCTCCGCCCGCCGCTCGGGCGGGAACGCCTCGGCCATCCCGCCGACGCGCGTCGCGACGACCTCGAGGCCGGTGGCGAACGCCTCGCGGGGGACGACCGGCAGGCCCTCGGCCTGGCCGTCGGGCAGCGTGCGGCTCGGGGCGACGACGACGTCGGCCTGCGCGAGCGCCCCGGCCACCGCGTCGTGCGCGAGCGCGCCGCGCAGCGCGACGGCGTCCGCGACGCCGAGGTCGGCGGCCACCGCCCGCACGCGGTCGCGCTCGGGGCCGTCGCCGACGACGGTCAGGGTCGCGGCCGGGATCTCGGCGCGCACGAGCGCGAGCGCGCGGACGGCGAGGTCGGCGCCCTTGCCCGCGTGCAGGCGCCCGACGAAGAGCAGCCGCGGGCCGTCGCCCGCGGCGCGCGGCCCGCGGAACGCGAAGCGCTCGAGACGCACGCCCGCGGGGACGACGTCGACGGCGCCGTCGTGGCCCGGCCGCCCGCAGGCGCTCGGCGAGGAACTCGGAGACGACCGTCACGCGCGCGGCGGCCGCGAGCATCGCCGGGTAGCGCCGGCGCCACGGCTCCGCGCGCGGGGACACGGTCACGTCCGTGCCGTGGAGGCTCACGAGCAGCGGGCGGCGCAGGCGGCGGGCCGCGAGCGCCGCGTCGGCGCCGGCCCAGCCGAAGTGGGCGTGGAGCAGGTCGACCGGCGCGCCGGCGAGCGCGCGCAGGTAGCGGCGCGAGACGGCCCGGCGCTCGCGGGTGCGCGCCGGGGGCAGGCGGTTGGCCAGCCGGTCGCGCCACGGGACGGCCGCCGCCGACACCGGCAGGACGCGCTCCGGCGCGACGGTCAGCCACTGCGGGTTGTCGATCGCCAGCGCCGCGAGCCAGGGCTCCCAGCCGCGCGCCGCGAGGTCCTCCATCGCGTCGCGGACGAACGTCTCCGACGGCAGCCCGAAGCGGTGCATCACGTGCGCGACGCGGCCGCGCACGGGCGCCGCGGCAGCGGCCGCGGGCGCCGGCGCCGGCGGGATGAGCGTCGCCGCGGTCACCGGCGCAGCCACCTCGGACCGTCGACCGTGTTCGGCACAAGCCGCCCGACCTCGAAGGCCCACGTGACGAGCGGATCGACCGCGTGCAGGAGCGCCGTGTCGCGCTCGCGGGCGGCGAGCGCGCCGGCCGCGGCCACCCACTCGCGCACGGCCCACACGGCGAGTCCGGGCCAGCGCTTGCGCGGCGAGAAGCCGGGATAGGCGCGTTCGAGCCAGGCGCTGCCCGAGCCGTGACGGGCCTGCTGGCGCAGGAGCTTGCGCAGCGCGCCGGCGGCTGCGGTGCAGCACGGCGGCCTCGTCGCGGCGCTCGAGCGCCCAGCCCGCGGCGGCGAGCCGGAAGCACAGGTCGGCGTCGCCGCCCGAGCGGATGTCGTCGCGGAAGCCGCCGACGGCCTCGAACGCGGCGCGGCGCACGGCGCAGTTGGCCGTCTTCGCGTACGGGCTGGCGTCGAGGAGCGTGTTCTCCTGGCTCAGCGACGCCTGCAGGTACGCCCAGCGCGCGGCCGGCGGCAGGTCCTCCCCGGCCGCGGGCGGCTCGTCGGCGACGGCGCCCGCGAGCACGGCGGTGCGCTCGCCCGGACGGCGGTCGAAGTAGCGGTCGACGAGGTCGTCCGGGGGCTCGACGTCGGCGTCGACGAACAGCAGCCACTCCGCGCGGCCATGGGCGGCGCCGACGTTGCGGGCGTGGTAGGACGATTGGCGCTCGCGGGCGGCGACGACCGTGACGCGCGGGTGGCGCACCGTTTCGGGCTCGCCCGGCCGGTTGTCGACGACGACGAGCGAGTCGCCCTCCCCGAGCCGCAGGGAGGCGAGCCGGTCGACGAGGGCTCGCAGCGCCGCGGTCGAGCCCGCGAAGGGCACGACGACGTCGACGCCCGGGCGGGCCGGGCCGGTCGGGGGCGTGGGGGTCGGATCGAGCGGGGTCATGGGCGAGCCACCTCCGGGTCGCGGGTGATGCGGCCGCCGACGCCGCGCGACGTGCGCGCGAGCACGGCGCGGGCGAGCAGCACGAGATCGGCCCAGGCGCCGGCGAACGCGCCGCGCAGGACGCCGAGGTACGCCAGGCCGCCGGCGGCCACCGCGGCCACGACGACGATCGCCGGGCCGGCGCCCGCGTCGTCGAGCGCGATCCGCACGGCCGTCGCGGCCGCCACGAGCGCGGCGGTCGAGGCGAGCGCGGGGCGCACGTCACGCCAGACGTCGGCGATCGGGATGCCGACGCGGCGGTCGAGGACGAACCAGTGGACGGCGAGGGCCTGGGCGTAGGCGACGGCCGCGACGCCGCAGCAGACGGCCACGAGGCCGTGCGGCGCCAGGGCCAGCAGCATCACGACGTACACGGCGAACTGGACGAGGTTCGCGACCATGAGCGTCCCCGGCCGGCCGGCCGCGAGGATCAGCGCGCCGAGGCCGGCCGACACCGGGTACGTGACGCCCGCGATCGCGAGGATCTGGGTCGGGAGCACGGCGGGCGCCCAGGCCGGGCCGTACAGCCACGGCACGAGCGTCGGCGCGATCGCCGCGATGAGCCCCAGCAGCGGGATGATCGCCGCCGAGTGGGCGCGGACCACGCGGAAGCGCAGCGCGCGCATGTCCTCGAGGTTCTCGGCCCGCGAGTAGATCGGCAGCGCGACGCGCTGCATGATCGCCGTGATCCGGCCCTGGTACTCGACGGCGAGGTTGAACGCGCGCCAGTAGAAGCCGGCCTGGACGGCGCCGAGCTTCGCCCCGACGATCGTGTAGTCGATGTTGCGGGTCAGCGCCCAGAGCAGGCCGGCGCCGGCCGAGGTCGTGCCGAAGCTGCCGATCTCGCGCGCGGCCGCGCGGTCCCAGCCGGGCAGCGGCAGCCGCGCGACGCGGACCTGGCCGGCGACCGTGACGAGCGCCTGCAGCAGGCGGCCGAGCACGAGCGCGGCGGCCCCGAGGCCCGCGAGCGCGAGCGCGATCGTCGCGGCGATGTTCAGCACGAGCGCCAGGACCTCGATCACGCCGAGGCGGCGGAAGTCCATCTGGCGCGCGAGCACGGACTGCGCCACGGCGCCGGGCCCGGCGATGAGGAACACCGGCGCGGACAGCAGGAACAGGCCGACGGCGCCCGCGCCGAACAGCGGCGGCACGACGACCGTGGTGAGCAGCGCGGCGGCGGCGCTCAGCGCGGCGCCGAGCCCGAGGGCGAGCGTCAGCGCGGTCCGGACGTGCCCCGGGCCGATCGAGGGGCGCTGGACCAGGGGCGTGCCGAAGCCCTCGTTGGCGAGGCTGTAGGCGATCTCGAAGAGGATCAGCGTGAGCGCCGCGCGGCCGAACTCGCCGGGCGTGAGCAGGCGCGCGAGGACGACGGTCGACGCGAGGCCGATCGACTCGGCCGCCACGCGGACGACCGTGACCCAGCGGACGCTCGCGAGCGTCGCGCGGCGCAGCTCGTCGCGCGGGATCGTCGTGTCGGGGGCGTCGCTCACGCGCCGGCCCCCGTCACCCTGCGCCGCAGCGCCCCGCCGAACAGCACGGCGGCGCACGGCAGGCCGTCGACGAGGTAGCGCCGCCACAGGCGGGCGGGCTCCTGCGACAGGCGCCAGGTCCACTCGAGGCCGGTCCGCCGCATCCACACCGGCGCGCGGGCCGTGTCGCCGGCGACGAAGCTCAGCGACGCGCCGAGCCCGAGGAACCAGCTGCGCGGCGAGGCCGCGCGCAGGCGGCGGACGGCGTGCAGCTGCTTGCGCAGCGGCAGGCCGACGTAGACGAGGTCGGGCCGGGCGCGCGCGACGTGCGCGGCGGCGGCGTCGAGCTCGGCGTCGCGGCCGGGCTCGACCGTCGGGCACTCGACGCCCGCGATCTCGAGGCCGGGGGCGCGCTCGCGCAGGACGCCGGCGGCGCGGTCGGCCGCGCCGGGCTCGCCGCCGAGCAGGAACACGGAGCGCCCGCGCTCGGCCGCGGCCGCGCTGAGCGACCAGATGAGGTCCGAGCCGGCGACGCGCTCGGGCAGCGGCGTGCGCTGCAGGCGGCTGGCCCACACGAGCGGCATGCCGTCGGCGACGACGAGCTCGGCCGCGCCGAACGCCGCGCGGACCTCGGAGCTCGAGCGGAACGTGCTCAGGTGCTCGAGGTTCGGGGTCAGGACGAGGCCGCCGCGGTCGTGCGCGCGGGCGTCGAGGATCGTCTCGACCGCCTCGCGCTCGTCGACGCGGTCGACGGCCATGCCCATCAGGGAGATGCGCGTCATCTACATCCCCCGCCTTCCGGCCACGAACGCGAGCGTCCGCAGGAGGATCTTCACGTCGCTCCACAGCGACCAGTTGGCGGCGTAGAGGTAGTCGAGCTTGACCATCTCGCGCAGCGGGATGCGCGCGGAGCCGAGCACCTGCCAGCGGCCGGTCATGCCCGGCGCGAGGTCGAGCCGGCGGCGGTACCAGCCCTCGACCTGGCGGTCGTCCTCCATCACGAGCGGGCGCGGGCCGACGAGGCTCATCTCGCCGCGCAGCACGTTCCACAGCTGCGGCATCTCGTCCAGCGAGGTGCGGCGCAGGAAGCGCCCGACGCGCGTGATCCGCGGGTCGTCGGTGATCTTGAAGAGGCCCTCGGCCTCGTTGCGGTCGCGCAGCGCCGCCTTGCGGCGGTCTGCGCCCTCGACCATCGTGCGGAACTTCACCATCTCGAAGACGCAGCCCCAGCGCCCGACGCGCTGCTGGCGGAAGAAGACCGGGCCGGGGCTGTCGAGCCGGATCGCGACGGCGATCAGCGCGAGGAGCGGGGCGAGCAGGACGAGGCCGACGCTCGTGCCGACGAGGTCGAAGGCGCGCTTGCACACCCACGAGGAGCGCGTCAGCCCGAAGCGCCGGACCCCGAGCAGCGTGACGCCCTCGACGTCGTCGAACACGACCGACGAGCCGACGACCTCGAACATGCGCGGGAACAGGCTCACGCGCAGCCCGAGCGCCTTCGCGGCCCGGACGAGGTCGAGGACCTCGGCCTGGTCGCTCGCGCCCGGGGCGATGACGAGGCGGTGGATGTCGTGGCGCTCGACGAGCCGCGCGAGCGCCTCCGAGGCGAGGTCGTCGTCGGTGAGCTCGTCGATGCTCGTCGCCGCGGGGACGGTCGCGTCGACGCCGTGGGCGGCGGCCTCGATCTTGCTCCGGGCGTGCTCGCGCGCGACGGGGTCGCCGACGACGAGGCAGCGGTCGGCGGGCGACAGGCGGCGGGCGGCGGCGCGGGCGACGCCGCGGAAGGCGAGCAGCGCCAGGAACGCGCCGCCCCAGAGGCCGAGCACCTGGTCGCGGCCGAGCCCGCCGCCGAGCACGGGCGTGCCCGCGATCCACACGACGAAGGCGAACAGCGTGGCGAGCTGGAAGAGCGCGGGGGCCTCGTCGAGCGTCGAGCCGCGCAGCGTCAGCTCGTCGCGGTCGTAGAGGCCGAGGAGCTTGGCGAGCGCGACGCAGCCGACCGCGACGGGCACGAAGGCCCACAGCGGCAGCCGGTCGGGCGTGTTGCCGAGCAGGACGATGCAGATCGCGAGCGCGAGGCCGGCGGCGAGGACGTCCGCGGTCAGCAGCGCGACGCGGCGCAGGCGCTCGCGGCCCCGGGCGGACGGCGAGCGGCGGCCGTCGGCGTCCGAGCCCCAGGGCGGCCCCTCGCGGCGCCGGGCGTTGGCGACGTTCGGCCAGGCGCGGCCGGACGGGCGCCGGACGCGCTCGCGGCGGTGCGCCGGGGCCACGGCGAACCGGTCGCGCGGCGGGGTGCCGGCGGATCGCGTCATCGCGCTCCGGCGCGCCGTCCGACGTCGTGCAGGAAGGCCGTGCCGTCGTCGGCCAGGACGGCGAACGCCTCGGCCCGTCCGCCGACGCCGAGCTTGGCGAAGCAGGCGGACAGGTGGGTCTTGACGGTGCTCAGGGAGATCGTGAGCCGGCGCGCGATCTGCTGGTTGGAGGCGCCGTCGGCGGCGAGGGCGAGGACCTCGCGCTCGCGATGGCTGAGGGCCGGCGGCTCGAGGCGCTCGCCCGCGGCGCGCGGGACGACCGCGAGGCCCGCGCCGACGCCGCGGATGGCGATCGGCAGCGCGGTCTCGGCGTGCGCCTCCCAGACGACCGCGTCGATGCCGTCGCGCAGTGCGGCCCGGACGGCGCGCGCCCGGCGCTTGTGGACGACGGCCACGACGTGGCCCTCGAAGCCCTCGTCGCGGGCGTCGTAGAGCAGGTCGACGGCGTCCTCGGCCCGATGCACGGCCACGACGAGCGCGCGGGCGTCCGTCCGCACGGCGTCGGCGAGCACGACGGCGCGGTCCCCACCCTCGGTGGCGACGGGCAGCCGGTCGTAGTCCAGGACCGCGGTGATGCGGCGGCGGAGCACCGGATCGGCGGCCAGCACGGCCACGTTCGGCTCGGTGATCCACAGCTCCGCCGTGTCCTCGGGCGGCGCGAGATCGAGCGCGTCCAAGTCTCTCAATCCGATCCCTCCTCGGGTCGGGTCGCGAACGGCGCGCCACAGTAGGGGCGACCTGTCGGCCGGCTGTCAGCTGCGTGTTTGGTGGACGTTAGGCGGCCGAAATGTGACCGATCGCCCCGACCAGTCGTCGAAGCTGAATGCGCGGCCGTAACACCGCACCTTTCGCGCTCTCTCGGTCTATAAGGGGAGGCGCCGCCGTGCGCGAAAGGACCGATGGACGAGTCACCGACGACAACCCCGCGCAGCCGGATCCCTGCTCCAGAGCGGGCTCAGGCGCTGCTCGAGCACTTCCCGTTCGGCGTGCTCGAGCTCGACGCCGAGGGTCGTGCGCAGTCGTGGAACACCGCCGCGACCGGGCTCCTGGGCGCCACCTTGCAGCCCGGGGCGTCGTGCTGCGGCCTCTTCGGCTGCCGCTCGGGAGATGGCGCGTTGGCGCGCGCCTGCCTGACGGACGTCGTGCGCGAGGCGGGCGCGGCCACGCCGGAGATCCGCGTCGACCTCCCCGGCGACGGCGAGCACTCCGGCGCCCTCTGGCTGACCGCCGCCCCGCTGCCGGACGCCGGCCGCGGGATCGTCGTGCAGCTGCGCCAGGGCGACCGGCGCGACCGGCGGCGCCGGACCGACCCGCATTGGGTCGCCGGGCCGCAGGTGCGCATCTGCGCGCTCGGGCGCACCGAGGTCTCCAGCGGCGAGACCCAGCTCGGCGGGCGCTGGCTGGCCCAGCGGCCGGGGCAGCTGCTCAAGTACCTGGTATCCCAGCGCACGCGGTCCGTGCTGCAGGACGAGATCGCCTACGCGCTGTGGCCGGAGAACGGCTACGACGCGCAGAGCAACGTGCGCCACACGATGCACCAGCTCCGCCGCCGCCTCGAGCCGCGGCGCGCCAACCGCGCCCCCTCCGAGTTCGTCGTCACCCGCGAAGGCGCGTACTCGTTCGCCCGCGACCGCGTGACCGTCGACGCCGACGAGTTCGAGGGCCTCGCCCGCGCCGGGCTCGCCGCCGTCGAGCGCGACCCGCCGCGGGCGCGCGAGCGGCTCGACGCCGCGCTCGAGCTCTACCGCGGGCGACTTCCTGGCCGACGAGCCGTACGCCGAGTGGGCCCTCGACGAACGCGACCGCCTGCGCGACCTCGCGACCGGCGCACTCCATGCCCTGGCCGGGATGGACGCGGCCGACGGCGACCTCGACGCCGCCTACCTGCACCTGCGCCGCCTCGCCGAGCTCGAGCCGCTCGACATCCACGTCCAGCGCGACCTGCTGACCGTGCTGCTGCGCCGCGGCCGCCGCTCGGAGGCCACGCCGCCGCTACGACGCGCTGTGGCGGCGGACGATGCGCGAGCTCGGCCAGGAGCCCGGCTTCCGCCTCACCGACCTCGCCGACGCGGTCGCCGAGACGCCGGCGGACGAGGAGTCCGAGGCGGCCACGGCGGACCGCCGCCGCTAGCCCGCCAGCGCCCGGTCGGGCGCGAGCGACCAGTCCTCGGCCGCGCGCCAGAGCCAGACCGGGCGGGTCGACCGGATCGCCGTGCGCGTCGAACGGCCCGGCCGCGCGCGGCGCGGCGAGGAGCTGCGAGCGACGTCCGCGCCGCCGCGCACCGCCTCCGCGACGAGCCGGGCGGCGCGGCGGGCGGGCTCGACGAAGAACAGGACGTCGCCCACGACGACGCCCTCGGCCGGCGCGACCGGCAGCGCGAGCCGGACCTCGCGCCCGGGCCCGAGATCGGCGCCCTGCACGCCGTCGAAGGCGACGACGGGAAGCGGCGCCAGCGCGGCGGCGCGGTCCATCTCGGGCGCGCCGGCCAGCCCGCCCAGGACGACGAGATCGGCGTCCGCAGGGTCGTCGGTGGTCGGCAGGCGGGCGAGGCGGAGCTGGCCGGCGAGCTGGGCGCCGTACTCGTGGGCGCCCGCGACGACCGGCGCGCGCTCGCCCCGGGCCCGGACGTCGGCGGCGATCCGACGGGCGACCTCGGTGTCGCGCGCGACGATCCGCAGGACCGTCCCGCGATGGTCGGCCGGGTCGTCCTCGCAGCCGGGCTCGTCGTCGCGCGTGACCCCGGCCCACGTGGCGGTCGGCGCGAGCAGCGGCAGGCCCGCGGGCGCGGTCGCCTCGATCGTCTCGGCCACGTCACGCGAGCGGAACGGCCCGATGAGCGCGATCGCGGCCGCGTCGCCGGCCGCGGCCGCCCCGGCGCCGACCGGGTCGCGCTCGCCGTGGGCGACGTGCGCCACGCCGGCCTCGCGCAGCACCGTGTCGACCGCCGCGGTCAGCGCGTCGGGGAGCGCCGAGTGCACCACCGTGGCCGCCATCGGGCGTCAGGCCGGCGCGCGCTCCGGATGGCGCGGCAGGCCGTCGTCGGGGATCGGCTCCCACGCCGCGGCGTAGGCCGTGAACTGGCGGTAGCTCGGGCGGATGCCCGGGTCCTCGTCGAAGGCGCCCATCCGCACGGCCACCGGCTCGCCGCTGTCGCGCGCCTCGGCCCACAGCGCCGAGCCGCAGTCGCCGCAGAACGCCTTCGGCAGCCCGGCGTCCGGGACATAGCGGCGGACGCGGTCCGCGCCCTCGACGACCCGCACGGCGCCCGGCGCGACCCGCGCACCCGGCGCGGCGGCCGTGCCGGTACGGCGCTGGCAGCGCGTGCAATGGCAGTAGTAGGCCACGACGGGCGCCTCGGTGACCTCGAAGCGCACCGCGCCGCAGAGGCAGCCGGCGGTCAGGGGCTCGGACATGGGCCCGAGCCTAGTCGCCCGCCACGCGGACCGTCGCGAGCACCGCGCCCGCGGCCGTGATCCAGCGCATCCCGTCGTCCGCGACGACCGCCGCCTCGCCCGGTCCCCCCGCCGCGCGGTACTCGATCTCGGCGTCGGCGCCCGGCGGATCGGCGGGGACGAGCTCCTCCTCGAGCACCTGCCAGTAGACCGCGTTGTTGACGTGGCCGGCGAGGTCGAGATCGGCCGCGCGGAAGCGCCACGGACGGCCGTCGGCGCCGTCGGGCGGCGCGGCGGGATGGCGCAGCCGCGCCCGCACGCGCCGCTCCGCCGCCGCCACGCCGTAGACGGCCTCGAAGCCCTCGGGCAGCGGCCGCGGGTGCGCGCCGTCGGGGTCGAGGTGGACCCAGAGCGCGACGGCCTCGACCACGGGCTCCCCGCCCGCGAGGACCGTGCTGCGGCGCTCGGCCACGAGCGCGCCGGTGCCGCTGCAGAACGTCGCGACCTCGAGCGCCTCGCCGAAGCGCGGGAAGCGCCCGACGACCAGCCGCAGACGGCGCAGCACCCACACGCCGCCGCCGTCGAGCCCGGAGTCGACGACGTCGGCCAGGGCGGCGTCCTGCAGCCAGCGGGCGATCGCGTCCAGGCGCAGCCGCCCGGAGGGCGCGGCGTCGCCGAGACCGGCCGCGACCGGGTGCCGGAACACCCGCCCGCCGGCCGGCGGCGCGACGAGCTCGTCCTCCGTCAAGCGCGCAGGTAGGTCAGCACCGCGAGCACGCGGCGGTGGTCCATGTTGCGCCGGCGGCAGGCTCAGCTTGTTGAAGATGCTCGTGACGTGCTTCTCGACGGCGCGCTCGGTGACGACGAGCTGCGAGGCGATGGCGTGGTTCGAGCGGCCCTCGGCCATCAGCCCGAGGACCTCCTTCTCGCGCGGGCTCAGCTCGCTCAGCGGGTCCTCGCGCCGGCGGCGGCCGAGCAGGCGCGAGACGACCTCCGGGTCGAGCGCGCTGCCGCCCTCCCCCACGCGCCGGACCGCGTCGACGAAGCGCTCGAGGTCGGCGACGCGGTCCTTGAGCAGGTAGCCGACGCCCTCGGCGTTCGAGGACAGGAGCTCCATCGCGTAGCCCTCCTCGATGTACTGCGAGAGCACGAGCACGCCGACGCCCGGGTGGCGCTCCTGGATCTCGGCCGCGGCCCGCAGGCCCTCGTCGGTGTGGGTCGGCGGCATGCGCACGTCCACGATCGCGACGTCCGGCTTGTGGGCGCCGACCTTGCGCAGCAGGTCCTCGGCGTCGCCCGCCTGCGCGACGACCTCGAGGCCCGCGTCCTCGAGCAGCCGCGCGACGCCCTCGCGGAGCAGCAGACTGTCATCGGCCAGGACTACGCGCATGTCGCACAGGGAATGTTGGCGCGGATCACAGTGCCTCCTCCGGGTGGTGAATGGACCTCGAGACGGCCGTCGAGCGCGGCGAGGCGGTCGGCCAGGCCGCGCAAGCCGGTTCCGGCGGCCGGATCGGCGCCGCCGACCCCATCATCGCTGACCTCCACGACGGCAAACCCGTCGAACTGGCCGACGCGCACGCTGGCGTGCTGCGCGCCCGAGTACTTCGCGACGTTCGTCAGCGACTCGGCGACGACGAAATAGGCCGCGGCCTCCACGGCGGATGGCAGGCGATCGTCAGGCATCTCGTCTAGATCTACCGGAAGCGGGGCCCGCTGCGCGAGCGCTTCGAGCGCCGCGCCCAGCCCGCGGTCGGTGAGGATGGCCGGATGGATGCCCCGCGCGAGCTCGCGGAGCTCCGCGAGCGCGCGGTCGAGCTCGCCCCGCGCGGCGTCGAGCAGCCGCCCGCCGAGCTCGGGATCGTCCGTCAGCTTGCGCCGCGCCAGACCGAGCTGGAGCGACAGCGCGACGAGCCGCTGCTGGGCGCCGTCGTGCAGGTCGCGCTCGAGGCGGCGGCGCTCGCCCATCGAGACCTCGACGAGCCGGGCGCGCGAGGTCTGCAGCTCCTCGACCCGGGCCCGCAGCTCGGCCTCGAGGCGCTCGTTCTCGAGCTGGAGGGCGGCCGCGGCGGCCGCGGCGCGGACGAGGCTCGGGTCGTCGCGCAGGGCGGCGTCGTAGACGATGGCGCCGACGCGCTTGCCGTCGCGCTCGACCTCGGCGAAGGCGCGGCCGGAGCCGGCGACCGGCAGGTCGACCCGGTGGCCCTCGCGGTTGACGTGGTGGCCGGCCGACTCGCGCCAGTAGACGAGCTGGAGGGTCGGGTCGCCGAGCGCGTCCGCGATCGCGTCGCGCAGGCTCACCTGCGTGTCGGGCGCGTTGAGGCGCTCGATGAGCCCGCCGACCGCCCCGGCGCGCGAGTAGCGCGTGCGCACGAGGCCGGCGAGGAACGCGAACGGCAGGATCGCGAACGCGACGAAGCCCACGAGCCCGACGATGTCGATCGCCGCGTCGGGCACGTCGATCGCGTCGCCGCCGAACACGAGGCCGAGCGAGATGATCACGATCAGCCCGGTCCAGAGCATCGGCGCCTGCGCGCGGCGCTGCGGCGGGGTCGCCGTGCGGCGCTTGCGCAGGAGGACGACGGCCGTCGCCGCCGTGATCGCGAAGCCGACGATCGAGGTCGTGACGGCGAAGACGTCCGCGACGTCGCGGGCGTGGGCGACGGCCAGCGCGTTGTCCGGCGCGCCGTCGCCGAGGTTGAGGTCGCCGTCGAGCAGGACCACCGGCAGGGACAGGACGAACGCGTCGACGTAGGCGGCGATCACGATCGCGCGCGCCACCGGGGACTCGAGCCGCCCGCTCGGGAACGACAGCACGAGCTGGACGACGAGCACGAGGTACAGCGGCCCGAGGTAGGCCCCGAGCGTCGCGACGATGCCGTTGTCGGAGTCGGCGAGCGCGGCGACGAACCACGCGAAGCCGACCGCCGTCATCAGCAGGCCGAAGCGGTTCAGCGGCCGCCGCCACCACGCGAAGACGCCCGTCCCGATGAAGCCCAGGCCGATGAGCGGGCCGAGGATCGCGGCGACGGCCTTCTGGTCCTCGTGGTTGCTCGTCAGGACGAGCGCGACATCGATGCCGGCGAACAGCACCCCGACGACGAACAGCGCGATGAGGGCGCGGCGCAGGCCGGGCATGGTCCGATGCTAGAGCGGCGGGCGTCCCGCCGCGTGCGCTACAGGAGCTCCGCGATCGCGGCGCCCGAGAGCTCCCCCTTGGAGATGAAGCCACGGGCCCCGCTGCCCGCCACGAGCGGGCCGAAGTCGGAGGAGTCGCGACTCGACGTGAGCACCACCGCGGGCGCCCCCTGGTTGGCCGTGATGCGCTGCGCGACCGAGAATCCGTCGAGGTCCGGGAGGTTGACGTCGAGGAGCACGAGATCGGGGTGCAGCTCCCAGGCCGCCGCGATCCCGCTGGTGCCGTCCGGCGCCTCGCCGACCACGTCGTAGCCCTCCGCCTCGAGCAGCATGCGGGCCGTCGCGCGGAACGTCGGGTGGTCGTCGACGATGAGGACGGTCGTCATCACTACTTCCAATACTCGGTCACGCGGTTCACAGGCCGTATACGGCTAGCCGCACCCGATCTTCGAGGCAAGCTCGGCGTACGCGTCCGCGGGGTCCGGCGCCCCGAAGATCGCGGTTCCGGCGACGAAGAGCGAGGCGCCCGCCTCGGCGCAGGCCGCGACCGTCGCGAGCTCGATGCCGCCGTCGACCTCGACGTCCACGTCGTCGCCCACGATCGCCCGCAGCCGGGCGATCTTGTCGAGCGATCGGGGGATGAACGCCTGGCCGCCCCAGCCCGGGTTGACGGTCATGCAGAGCGCCTGGTCGACGACCGACTCGCCGTAGACCGCGAGCGGGGTCGAGGGGTTGACGGCGAGCCCGGCGCGGCAGCCGGCCGAGCGGATGTGATCGAGGGTGTAGTCGAGATGTGGGGTCGCTTCGGCGTGGATCGTGATCGTCCCTGCCCCGGCCGTCGCAAAGTCAGCCACCTGACGCTCGGGACGTTCGATCATGAGGTGCACGTCGAGGTGGGCACCGAGGTCGCGCAGGGCCTCGACCGCGTTGGGCCCCATGGTGATCGGCGGGACGAAATGGCCGTCCATGACGTCGACGTGGATGACGGAGGCGCCGGCTGCGAGGACGTCCGCGACCTGCTCGCGCAGCCGCCCGAAGTCGGCGGCGAGGATCGATGGGGCGATCCGGCGCGTCATACCTCGACGAGCATCGATCCGCCGCAGTGGTTGCAGGTCAGGGTGGCGGTGCTCGTCATGCGCACGATCGTCCCGTGCTCCCCGCAGTTCGGGCAGGCCGAACGCAGTTCGAACCGGTGCAGGCAGTAGACGCACCGGTACCGGCCGGGAAGGTTCGACGGACGGAGCCAGGGCTCGCCGCAGGACGGGCAGGAGAGCCCGAGGTCAGCCTCCATCACGGGCAATATAGAAGCCGTCGGTGCCATCCTCGTGCGGAGCGGTCCTGATGGCCCCGGGCGCGGACAGCCGCTCCTCGGCCGGTGAGATGGTGCAGACCGAGTACACGAGCGCCCCGCCGGGCCGTCGCACCCGGCGCGCCGCGGCGAGCAGCGCGTCCTGCTCGCGGGCCAGCAGCGCGATGGTCCGCGGGGTCACGCGCCAGCGCAGATCGGGGTGCGAGCGCAGCGTCCCGAGCCCGCTGCACGGCGGGTCCAGGAGCACGCGGTCGAAGCCGTCCTCGTCCTCGAAGGCGCGGGCGTCGCCGACGACGACGCGGACGATCGAGGCGTGCATCCGCTGCGCCGTGGCCTGCAGCGCGCGGGCGCGGCCCCGGTGGCGTTCGACGGCGACGATCTCGCCCTCGTCGCGCATGAGCGCCGCGAGGTGCGTGGTCTTGCCCCCGGGCGCGGCGCACAGGTCGAGGACGCGCTCGCCCGGCTGGGGGTCGAGCGCCGGGGCCACGAGCTGCGACGCGCGCGACTGCGGCGTGAACGCGCCGGCGGCGTAGCCCGGGTGCCCGAGGGCGTCGAACGGCCCCGCGACGACGATCGTGTCGCCGCTGCGCTCGCCCGGGATGTCCGCGAGGTCGAAGGGCACGAGCGGGTTGACGCGCAGGGCGAGCTCGGCGGGCTCGTTGTCGGCCGCGAGCAGCGCCCGCGCCCCGTCGGCGCCGAGCAGGTCCCACCACATCCGCACGAGCCACTCCGGGTGCGAATGGCGGATGGCCGCACCCGCGACGGTGTCGTCGGTGGGCAGCTCGATCCCCTCGCGCTGCACCCGGCGCAGGACGGCGTTGACCACGCGGTGGCCGGGACTCGGCTTGGCCAGCTCGACGGCCTCGGCGATGGCCGCGTGCGCCGCGACGCGGTCGAGGAACACGAGCTGGAAGAGCCCGAGCTGGAGCGCGGCGCGGACGCCGACCTCGAGGCGCCCCGTCGTGCGCTCGGCGATGAGGTGGTCGAGGGTCAGCCGCCGCTGCACGGTGCCGAACGCGAGCTGCTTGGCCAGCGCGCGGTCGCGGGCGTCGAGCCCGCGCGCCTCGCCGTGCAGGGCGCGATCGGCCCAGGCGTCCTCGGCCAGCACCCGGCGCACGACCGCGTACGCGGCGCGCCGGGCGGGGCTGACCTGGGCGGTGGCGGCCGTCACCCCGCCGCGCTACCCCCCGACCAGCGCGAGCACGCGCGTCGGGCTGCCCGTGCCGTCGACGAGCTTCAGCGGCGCGGCGACGAGCACGGCGCCCGTCGGCGGCAGCAGCGCGAGGTTCGCGAGCTGCGTGAGGCCGTACTTGCCGGCGCCGAGGAAGAAGCTGTGGACCGGGAACGGCGGGTCGAACGCGGCCGCCCCGCCCGCGTCGGTGCCGACCGTCTCGACGCCGATACCGACGATCGGCGTCTCCTGCGCGAGCCACTTCGCGCACTCCGCGTCCACGCCGGGCGTCCGCGGCATCCCGCCGCCCGCGTTGAGGAACTCGTCCTGGTCGTGGGCGCGCGCGTCCCACCCGGTCCGCAGCAGCAGCCAGCCGCCCGCCGGCAGCGGGCCGTGCTCGGCCTCGAAGGCGCGCACGTCCTCGACGCTCAGGCAGTAGTCGGGGTCCGCCGCGGCCTCGGCCGACTTGTCGATCATCACCGCGGGGCCGACGAGACGCGACGGCGGGACGCTCGACGAGGTCCTCGCCGTCCTTGCCCGTGATCCAGTGGATCGGCGCGTCGAAGTGCGTGCCGACGTGCTCGCCGATCTCGAGCCAGCTCCACGCCCACGCCGGGCCGCGGTCGTCGTAGCGGCTGATCTCGTGCCGCGTGAGGCCGGGGGTGTTGGCGAACGGCTCCGGGAGCTGGAGCACCGGCGTCTTCTCGTGCAGCGGCTGGGTGAGGTCGACGACCTTCACCGAGCCGTCGGCGAGCGCGGCGGCGAGGGACTGGAGCAGCGGGGCGGTGGTGGACATGGGGCTCCTGGCGGGCGGGGTCGGGGGCGGGTCAGGCAGCGCGGAAGGCCTCCTCGAGCCATTCCGCGACGACGTCGGGGTCGACCTTCGCGTCGACGAGCATGGGGCGGTCGCGGCGCTCGAGCCACGCCGTGACCGGCTCGAGGTCCGCGAGCGTGCGGACCACGATCCCCTCCGCGCCGGCGCCGCGCGCGATGGCGGCGAGGTCCGCGTCGGGGAACTGGACGGTCTCGACCGGGTGGCCCATCGGCCGGAAGTGGTGGACCTCCGCGCCGTAGGCGGCGTCGTCGTAGACCACGAAGAGGATCGGCAGCCGCAGGCGCGCGGCGGTCTCGATCTCGGGCAGCCCCATCATCGCGCCGCCGTCGCCGAGGGCCGCGACGGTGAGGCGGTCCGGGCGCGCGAGCGCGGCGCCGATCGCGTTCGCGAGGCCGAGGCCGATCGACTGGAAGGACTGGGTGAAGACGAAGCCGGCCGGGTCCGGGACGGCGAGGTACATGGCCGGGAAGCCCATGAAGTGCCCGGAGTCGACGACGACCGTCCGCTCGGCGGGGAGCAGGTCGTCGAGGGCGATGCTCAGCGCGCGGGGGTCGATGAAGCGGTCGCTCGAGGCGTCCTCGAACGGCTCGTCGCGCCAGCGGCGGCCGGCGATCTCGGCCCGCAGCTCGTCGGTCAGGCGGCCGCCGTTCGCGGGACCCTCGCCGCGGCCGTCGAGCTCGGCGCAGAGCATGCCCGCGGTGTGGCGGACGTCGCCGAGGACCGTGAGGTCGGCGCGGTCGGAGAAGCCGCTCTCGTCGAGGTCGACCTGCACGACGGTCGCGTCGGGGGCGATCAGGGCGCCGTTGGCCGTGGTCCAGCGGGTCAGCCGCGCACCGAAGGCGAGCACGAGGTCGCTCGCGCCGATGACCTCGCCCGCCAGCGGCGAGGCGAAGCCGCCGCTGATGCCGAGCGAGAAGGCGTAGCCGTTGAAGAGCCCGTGACCCATCGCGGAGGTCGCGACGGGCGCGCCGATCAGCCCGCTCAGCGTGCCGAGGCTGTCGCGCGCGTCGGCGAGGACCGCGCCGCGCCCGGCGATGATCACGGGCCGCTCGGCCGCGTCGATCGCGTCGATCACCGCGCGCACGGCGAGCGGCGACGGCGCGGGGGCCGCGGGCAGCGCGCTCGTGAACTCCTCCTGCGGCCACTCCGCCTCCTGGTTGGCCACGTCGAGCGGCAGGTTGAGCAGCACCGCGCGGCGCCCGCCGATCGCCGTGCGGATCGCGCGCATCGTGTCGGCGTAGGCGCTCGCCGGGCGGTTGACGCGCACCGGCACGGCCCCGACGGCCTCGGCGAGCCTGTCCTGGTCGACGTAGAAGTTCGAGCGGACCTCGCCGGCGGGCGTGTCGGCCGCGACGAGCACGAGCGGCGTGCGGGCCTTGGCCGCCTCGGTGAGGCCCGTCATCGCGTTCGTCAGCCCCGGCCCCTGATGGACCGAGACGCACCCGAGCCGTCCGCTCACCCGCGCGTGGGCGTCGGCCATGCAGACCGCGCCGTTCTCGTGGCGCGCGGCGACGAACCGCGCGCCGAGCGCGTGCAGGCTCACCGTGACCGTGAAGTTGCCGCTCCCGACCACGCCGAAGAACGTCTCGACCCCGGCGCGGTGAAGGCAGCGCGCGACGACGTCGACGACCTTCATGCGGAAATCGACGCTACCGCACGGGCGTGTGGGTGTCCGCACCACGCGTTCGGGCCGCACGTCGTACGTTCTCGCCATGGCCGTGTCCGCCCCCGCCGCCCCCGCCGCGCTCAGCGCCCGCGGCGTCGTGAAGTCGTTCGGCGGCCGGACGATCCTCGACGGCCTCGACCTCGAGCTGCCCGCCCGCGCGCGGGTCGGGCTCATCGGCGCCAACGGCTCGGGCAAGTCGACGCTCCTGCGGCTGCTCGCGGGCGCCGACACCCCGGACGACGGCGCGATCACGCTGCGCCGCGGCGCGGTCGTCGCCCACCTCTCGCAGCTCGTCACCGGCGACGAGCGCACCGTCCGCCAGACGATCCGCGACGCGCGGCCCGACGTCGCCGCGCTCGAGGCCGACCTCGCGCGGGTCGAGGCCCAGCTCGCCGACCCCGCGCTCGCCGCCGACCTCGGCCGCATGACCCGCGTCCTCGAGCACCACGCGCGGCTGCTCGAGCAGCGCGAGGCGCTCGGCGCCGCCCGCCTCGAGGGCGACGCGATCCGCCACCTGCGTGACCTCGGGATGCGCGACGCCGACCTCGACCGCCCGACCGCGCGCCTCAGCGGCGGCCAGCGCAAGCTCGTCGCGCTCGCGGCCTGTCTCGTGCTCGCCCCCGACGTCCTGCTGCTCGACGAGCCCGAGGCCCACCTCGACGTCGAGCGCCGGCGGATCGTCGAGGAGCTCGTCGGCGAGTACGAGGGCGCGGTGCTCATCGTCTCCCACGACCGCTACCTGCTCGACGAGACCGTCTCGCAGATCGCCGAGCTCGAGCACGGGCGGATCCGCATGTGGCCGGGCAACTACTCCGCCTACGCCGTCGCCCGCGAGGTCGAGCTCATCCGCCGCCAGCAGCAGTACGTCACCCAGCAGAAGGAGATCGCCCGTCTCGAGGACGCGATCCGGCGGTTCAAGGACTGGGCCCACCGCGTCGTCGACGAACGCCACATCAAGCGCGCGCGAAACGCCCAGCGGCGGATCGACCGGATGGAGAAGGTCGAGCGCCCGGTGTTCGAGCGGCGCAAGATGGCGCTCGCGCTGCGCAGCGCGGCGCGCGGCGGCGACCGCGTCATCGAGCTGCGGGGCGTGGACTTCGACCCCGTCCTGATCGACGTCCAGCTCACGATCATGCGCGGCGAGCGCGTCGGCATCGTCGGCCCCAACGGCGCCGGCAAGACCGTGCTCGCGAAGCTGCTCACCGGCGACCTCGCCCCGACCGAGGGCGAGCGCTGGGCCGGCCCGAGCATCGTGGTCGACTTCCTCACGCAGACCGCCGAGGAGCTCCCGACGCACCTCACCCCGATCGAGATCGTGCGCGCCGCACGGCCGGTGTCGGAGGGCGAGGCGGTCGCGACGCTCGTGAAGTTCCTCTTCGACTACGAGCAGCTGCGCCGCCCGGTCGGGTCGATGAGCGGCGGCGAGCGCACGCGCCTGCGCTGCCTGCTGCTCATGCTCTCGCGGGCCAACTGCCTCGTCCTCGACGAGCCGACGAACCACCTCGACATCCCGGCCGTCGAGACGCTCGAGTCGGCGCTCGAGGCCTACGACGGGACGGTCATCGCCGTCAGCCACGACCGCTACTTCCTGGACCGCATCGCCGACCGGATCGTCGAGGTCCGCGACGGCGACGTGCGCGCCTACGACGGCGGCTTCAGCGCCTGGGAGCGGGCCCGGGCCGCCGTCTAGACGACACGGCCACTCAAGACCCCTCACCGCGCGCCGATCACGGCGGCGATGGGTTCCGCGATCCCACGTCTTGCGCGTTTCCTGCTCGCCGCCGCCGGCGTGAGCTTCGCCGCCGTGCTCGCGCACGACGTCCTCGGCGTCAGCGTCCTCTGGCAGGGCGGCTGGGAGAAGGCCTACAACGCGACCGAGTTCTTCGCCGCCGCGGCCTGCGCGGTCCGGACGATCCGGGCCACCGGGCCCGAGCGCACCGCGTGGCTGGCCATGACGATCGGCCTGTGTCGCGTTCTTCGTCGGCGACATCTACTGGACCGTCGCGCTCGAGCCGCTGGACTCGCCCCCGTTCCCGTCGTTCTCCGACGCGGGCTACCTCGGCATCTACCCCGGCTTCTACGTCGGCCTCGTGCTGCTGCTCCGCGCCCGCGCCGGGCGGATCTCCCCCGCGCTCTGGCTCGACGGGCTGATCACCGCCCTCTCCGTCGCCGCGATCGGCGCGGCGCTGGTGTTCGGGGTCGTCGCGAGCTCGACCGAGGGCTCGTTCGCGGCCATCGCGACGAACCTCGGCTACCCGCTCGGCGACCTCGCCCTGCTGGCGTTCGCCTTCGCCGTCATCACCGTCACCGGCCTGCGGGCGGGGCGCACCTGGCTGCTGATCGCGGCCGGCTTCGCCGTCTTCGCCGTCGCTGACACGATCTACCTCTACCAGCTCGCGAAGGACACCTACGTCGAGTACCAGCCGCTCGACATCGGATGGCCGGCGGCGTACCTCCTCGTCGCCATCGCCGCGTGGCAGCCGGCGCGGCCGCTCGACGCCCGCGCGGTCCTGCGCGGCTGGCCGATGCTCGTGCTGCCCGCCACCGCGACGTTCGCCGCGGTCGCCCTGCTCGTGGTCGACCACTACACGCGACTCAACGGGGTCGCGGTGTGGCTCGCCACCGGCACGCTGCTGGTCGGCGTCGCGCGCTTCATGCTCACCTTCCGCGCGAACCTGCGGATGCTGCGCCGCAGCGAGCGCGAGGCGACGACCGACGCGCTCACCGGCCTCGGCAACCGCCGCGCGCTGCTCCTCGACCTCGACGGCCGGGCCGCGGACGCGGACACGCACGTCCTCGCGCTCTACGACCTCGACGGCTTCAAGTCCTACAACGACGCCTTCGGCCATCTCGCGGGCGACGCCCTGCTCGAGCGCCTCGGCGCAAACATCGCCGCGGCGACCGCGGGCGAGGGCACCGCCTACCGCATGGGCGGCGACGAGTTCTGCCTGCTGGCCCGCGTCGCGCCCGGCGCGGACCCCGAGGACGTCGTCCGCCGCGCCGCCCGCGCGCTGAGCGAGCAGGGCGGGCGCTTCCGCATCGGCTGCTCCTACGGCATGGTCGTGCTCGGCCGCCGCGGGATCGACCCGATCGAGGCCCTGCGCCTCGCCGACCAGCGCATGTACGCGAACAAGCGCGGCGGGCGCCGGAGCAGCGAGGAGACCGTCCACCAGGTCCTCCTCAGCGTCGTCGGCGAGCACGACGGCGCGCTGCGCCACCACGTCGACGACGTCGCCCGCCTCGCCGAGCGCGTCGGCCGCCGCCTCGGCCTCGACGACGCCGACGTCGCCCACGTCCGCCGCGCGGCCGCCCTCCACGACATCGGCAAGGTCGCGATCCCCGACGCGATCCTCCACGCCCCGCGCGCGCTGACGCCCGAGGAGTGGGAGTACATGCGCCAGCACACCGTGATCGGCGCGCGCATCATCGCCGCGGCCCCCGAGCTCCTGCCCGTCGCCGACATGGTCCGCTCGAGCCACGAGCGCTGGGACGGCGGCGGCTACCCCGACCGCCTCGCCGGCGACGAGATCCCGCTCGGCGCGCGGATCGTGGCGGTGTGCGACTCCTTCGACGCGATGACGACCGACCGCGCCTACCGCGCCGCGATGCCCGACGCCGACGCGATCGCCGAGCTCGAGCGCTGCGCCGGCAGCCAGTTCGACCCCCGCGTCGTGGCCGCGTTCCGCGCGGTGCTCGAGGCGGATGTGGCTGCCGCCCTCGCCGCGGGCGACGCCGTGGCGGCGCTGTAGCCGGCGCGGCGCTGTAGCGGCGCCCCGCTCGCGGCCCGGCGAGGCGCGTTGCGCCGGCGGACGGCTCGGCGAACGAGGTGCGGGTCCGGCCTCCCGGTCGAGCCCGGCGTCCCCGCGAATCGAGAGGAACATCTCCCCCGCCATAGGGGGCAGATGTTCCCCTCGCCGCACCGGCATTCGTCTTCTCCTCGCCCCGGTCAAGCGACCGGGGCCGACGAGGCTGCAGTTCTCCCCGCCATATCGGGAGAACTGCAGCCTCGGGCCCGCTTCCCCTCGCCGAGCGGTTCCCGAGCCCCGCGCCGCTCACCGGCGCTGCGCGCGGAACGCCGTCGCGCCGGCGGCGCCCGCTCCCGGCCCCGCGAGGCGCGTTGCGCCAGCGGACGGCTCGGCGAAGGGGATGCGGGTTCCGGCTTCCCGGTCAAGCCCGGGCCGCCGACGCTGCAGTTCTCCCCGCCATATCGGGAGAACTGCAGCCTCGGGGCCGCTTCCCCTCGCCGAGCGGTTCCCGAGCCCCGCGCCGCTCACCGGCGCTGCGCGCGGTACGCCGTCGCGCGGGCGACGCCCCCGCTCCCGGCCCGGCGCCGGCAACATCGAGAGGAACATCTCCCCCGCCATAGGGGGCAGATGTTCCCCTCGCCGCCGAAGGCACGCCGGCGCGGCGGACCTACCGCCGCGGGACCACCCGCGCCAACCCCGCGACGAGGTCCGGCGCGCCGGCGAGGTGCCAGGCCGGGTCGCCGGCGAGGATCTCGGCCGCGCCGCCCGCGGCGCGCACGAGCGCGGCGCCCGGGATCCAGTCCCACGGCGAGACGTTCGGCTGCGCCCACGCGTCGACGCGCCCGGCCGCGATCCACGCGAGCTCGAGCGAGCCCGCCCCGCCGGCGCGGACGACGCCGATGTCGTCGACGAGGCGGCTCAGGGTGTGCCCGCGGTCGTCGGACTTGTCCGGGCGCAGGTAGGTCGCCACCGACGCCTCGGCCAGCGTCCGGCCGGTCCGGACCGCCGCCGGCGCGCCGTTCACGCTCGCCGCGACGCCGTCGCCGCCGAGGAACAGCTCGTCCGCGCTCGGGTCGTAGACGGCCCCGGCGACCGGGACGCCGCCGTCCTCGAGGCCGACCGCGACGCACCAGTGCGCGATGCCGGAGAGGAAGTTGAACGTGCCGTCGATCCCGTCGACGACCCAGCGCCGCCCGCTCCCGCCCTCGGCCGCGGCGCCCTCCTCGCCGAGGACGCCGTCGTCGGGGCGCTCGGCCCGCAGGAGCGCGACGATCGCCGCCTCCGAGGCCGTGTCGGCCCGGCTGACGAAGTCCGTCGGGGAGTCCTTGACCTCGACGCCGAGGCCGTCGCCGCCCCGCCGGGCCGTGTCGCGCTCGGCCAGCGCCGCCGCGGCGCCCGCGCGGACGGCGCGGGCCGCGAGGTCGAGGTCCGCGGCGCGGTCGGTCACCGCGCGCCGTGGCCGCGCACGTAGTCGGCGTACGCCATCGGCCGCCCGCCCGGAGGCTGGACCTCGACGAGCTCGAGCTCCCCGTCGGCCCCGACCCGGGCGGCGCGCACGCCGAGGAAGCTGCCGTCGGGCTGCGCGACGCGGGCGCCGATGTGCGGCGCGAGCGCCCGCACGACGCGCGCCTGCGCCTCGGCCGGGGCGGCCGGGTCGAGCGTGCGGTCCGCGCCCGTGATCTTGTCGGCGTAGGTGACCCGCGCCTCGTCCTGCTCGGCGTACGGCGGGCGCTCGTCGAGCGCGCGGACGAGCAGGTCGGCGCCGAGCGTCTCGAGGCGCGGCGCGAGCGTGCCGTAGGTGTCCTCGGGGCCGATCGGCTCGCTCGCCGTGAGCGCGACGGGGCCGCTGTCGAGCCCCGCCGTGACCCGCATGATCGACACGCCGGTCTCCGCGTCGCCGGCCATGATCGCGCGCTCGATCGGGGCCGCGCCGCGCCAGCGCGGCAGCAGCGACGGATGGACGTTCACGAGCTCGAACGCGCTGAGCAGCGGCTCCTTGAGGATCGCACCGAACGCGCAGACGATGACGACGTCCGGCGCGGCCTCCGCGATCCGCGCGACGGCCTCCGGCGCGTTGACGTCCTCGGGCTGGAACAGGTCGAGGCCGAGCGCCCGCGCGACGTCGGCGACCGGCGGGGCCGTCAGCTTCCGCCCCCGGCCGGCGGGCCGGTCGGGGCGGGTGACGACGAGGACGGGGCGGTGCGGCGTCTCGGCCAGGCGCTCGAGGACGCGCGCCGCGAACTCCGAGGTGCCGAGGTAGACGGTGCGCACGAGCCGCTACGCGGCGGCCTCGGACTGATCGCGCAGGGCGCGCATGGCCTCCTTGCGCTGGTCGCGCGGGGCGCGGTCGACGATCAGGACGCCGTCGAGGTGGTCCATCTCGTGCTGGATGACCCGCGCCTCGAGCCCGGACGCCTCGATCGTGATCGGCTCGCCGGCAGCGTCCTGCGCCCTGACCCGCACGTGGATGGGGCGCTCGACCTCGACGTGGACCCGCGGGAGGCTGAGGCAGCCCTCCTCCATCCACTCCTTCTCCTTGCCCGACCACTCCAGTTCCGGGTTGATCAGGACGTTGATCGGGCTGTCGTGCTCGACGCGGTAGACGAGCAGCCGCCGCAGCGCCCCGATCTGGGTCGCCGCGAGGCCGATCCCCATCGAGTCGTGCATGAGCGCGGCCATCCGCGAGATCTCGTCTCGGAGCGCGTCGTCGAAGACCTCGATCGGTCGGGCCTTCGACCGGAGCACGGGATCCCCGAACTTCCGGACGTGGGCGAGCGCCGCGGCGCGGCGCGCGGCGAGCTCGGGATCGAGGCGCTCCTCCTCGGGGGCGTCCTCGACGACTTCGGCGTCGTGCAGGTCATCCGCCATGGGCCGATGAAGGGTACTTACCTCGACGCGGATGGACGGATGTCCGACTACCGCCACGTGCCCCTCGTCACTAGGTTCTGTCCTTCGGGAGCAGCGCCATGGCGGGTCGCTGCACCGGGGGGCAAAGTTCGCGCAGCCGCGCGCGTCCCACCACCCGGTGGGCGCGCGCGGCGGCTGCGCCGCGCTACTGCGGATCGACGTCCACGCTGAAGCTCACGCCGCGGAACGTCCGGTCCCCGGCGACCGCCTGGACCGCCGCGTCGATCGCCGCCACCGCGGGCCGGCGCTCGGCCGCCTTGACGACGACCTGCGCGCGCTCGCGGCCCCGCAGGCGGAACAGCGGCGCGGGACCGAGCGCGGCGCCCGCGGCGCCGCCCACGAGGCGCTCCTTCACCGCCGCCGCGGCCGCCTGGGCCGCACCGGCCGGCTCGGCCGAGCACACGATCCGCACGAGCGTCGAGAACGGCGGGTAGCGCAGCGCGCGGCGCCACTCGAGCTCGCTCGCGACGAACGTGTCCGCGTCGTGCTGCGCGGCGAGGACGATCGAGCGCGCCTCGGGCGCGAGCGTCTGCACGAGCACGCGCCCGCCCACCGCGCTGCGGCCCGCGCGGCCGGCGAGCTGGGTCACCAGCGCGAACGTCCGCTCCTCGGCCCGGAAGTCCGGGAAGCGCAGGGTGGCGTCGGCGTCGACGACGATCCCGAGGTCGACGTCGGGGAAGTCGTGGCCCTTGGCCACCATCTGCGTGCCGACGAGGATCCCGCGCGGCGCCGCCTGGAAGCGGGCCAGCACGGGCGCCGGGTCGCCCACGTCGGCGTCGAGGCGGAACACGGGGACGCCGAGGTCGAGCTCGGCCTCGAGGCGCTCGGTCCCGGTCCCGTGGCGGGCGATCGACACCGAGCCGCAGTCCGGGCAGCGCGACGGGACGCGCTCGCGGTGGCCGCAGTGGTGGCAGGCGAGCAGGCCGTCGCGCCGGTGCATCACGAGCGTCACGTCGCACGACGGGCACTCCCACGCCCGCCCGCACGACCGGCACGTCAGGAAGTTCGACCAGCCGCGGCGGTTGAGCAGCACGATCGTCTTGCCCGCGGCGGCGAGCGCGTCGTGGGTGCGCGGGTGCAGCGCCCGCCGCGCCTCGCGCATGTCCACGATCTCCACCGGCGGCAGCGCCTGGCCGTCGACCCGTGAGGAGAGGCGCAGGCGCGGCAGCGCCTGGACGCTCTCCGGCCGCGGGGTCGCGCTGCCGGCGACGAGCACCGCGCCCGCCGTCCGCGCCCGGCGCATCGCCACCCGCCGCGCGTCGTAGCGCGGGTCGCCCTCGTGCTTGTAGGACGGGTCATGTTCCTCGTCGACGACGACGAGGCCGACGTTCGCGAGCGGGGCGAACACGGCGGAGCGCGGGCCGACGCAGACGCGCGCCTCGCCGCGGCGCAGGCGCGCCCACTCGTCGTGGCGCTCGCCGTCGGAGAGCTTCGAGTGCAGCACGGCGACGGTGTCGCCGAAGCGCTCCACGAACCGCGCGACGATCTGCGGCGTCAGCGCGATCTCGGGGACGAGCACGATCACGTCGCGGCCGGCGGCGAGCGTCTCGGCCGCCGCGCACAGGTAGACCTCGGTCTTGCCCGAGCCGGTCACCCCGTGCAGCAGGAGCCCCTCCCCCGGCGCGGCCGCGCGGATCGCGAGCAGCGCGGCCTCCTGCTCGGCCGTGAGGGGCGGCCGCGCGCGGCGCGCCCCGACCGCGACGTGCACGGGCGCGCGGCGGACGACGCGCGCCTCGATCGTCACGAGCCCGCGGGCCTCCAGGCGCCGCAGCGCGGCGGTGTCGGGGCCGGTGAACCGCGGCAGCGAGTCCAGGAGCGCGCGCTGGGCGTCGGTGAGCCGCTCGCCCTCCTGCACCGGTCGCGCCGCGGCCGCGTACAGCGCCGTCTTGGGCCGCGTGCCCTTCGGCGGCAGCAGCAGCGACAGCGCCCGCGCCGGGGTCGACGCGTAGTCGCCCGCCATCCACAGCGCGAGGTCGACGAGGTCGGCCGGCAGCTCGGTCTCGAGCACCCGCCGCGGCGCGACGACCGTGTGCTCGGACGTCTCCGTCAGTCCGGTCACCACGCCGACGACGTCGCGGTGGCCGAAGGGCACGACGAGCACCGACCCGACCCCGACGCCGTCCGGGCGCTCGTAGTCGAACGGCCCGCGCAGCGCACGGGCCGTCGTGAGCGGCTCGACCTGGGCGATGGGCGGCGGCACCGGCCGTTGACGATAGTGTCGGTCGGCGATGGACATGCATCCCGGCGAGGAGATCGTCTTCGAGGGCCACCCGTCCTGGCGGGGAGTGCTCAGCTTCTACGTGTACGGCATCGGCGCCGTCGTGATCGTCGGCATCGTGCTCGGCCTGGTCGCGAGCTCCGCCGTCGGCTCGATCGTCGCGGTCGTGGGGATCCTGGCCGTGGTCGGCGTCGGGTTCCTCAAGCGGATGGCGACCCACTACGTCGTGACGACGCAGCGGCTGCGCATCCGCCGCGGGATCTTCGCGAAGAAGATCCAGCAGACCCGGATCGACCGCGTGCAGAACGTCAACACCGAGCAGCGCGTGCTCGACCGGATCCTCCGCGTCGGCACGGTCGACTTCGACACCGCCGGCACCGACGACAGCGACTTCACCTTCCGCGGGATCGCGAGCCCCGACGAGGTCGTGTCCGCCGTCGACCGCGCCCAGCGCGTGGCCGCCGAGGCCGACGACCGCCGGTGACGGCGGCCGTGAGGACGCCAGGGCCCAGCCCGAATGACCCCGGCGTCCCCACGCCGCGCCGTCGTCACGGCTCTCAGCCACTCGAGGGAGGAGAGAGAGTTCCCTGGGCGACAAGCCGGTCCGCCGTGACCAACTGCAGGCTAGGCCCGCGCCGCCTCCCGCACGACCGACCGGCGGTCGGCATCTCGCCCGCGCCGACCCGACCGCCGGTCGAATGAGCCGCTGCTTCGGCGACGGCGACCCGCTCTACGAGCGCTACCACGACGAGGAGTGGGGCCGCCCGGTCACCGACGAGCGCGGCCTGTTCGAGCGGATGTCGCTCGAGGCGTTCCAGTCGGGCCTGGCGTGGGTGACGATCCTGCGCAAGCGCGAGCACTTCCGCGCCGCGTTCGCGGACTTCGAGCCGGAGGCGGTCGCGCGGTTCGGCGACGACGACGTCGAGCGCCTGCTCGCCGACGCCGGCATCGTGCGCAACCGGGCGAAGATCGAGGCGACGATCGCCAACGCGAAGGCGACGGTCGCGCTGCACGCGGACGGCGGCTCGTTGCACGAGCTCATCTGGGAGCGCTACCGGCCCGCGCCGCGCGCGGCGCCGCCCGAGAGCTTCGCCGACGTGCCCGCCCAGGTGCCCGAGAGCGCCGCGCTGGCCAAGGAGCTCAAGCGCCGCGGCTTCCGCTTCGTCGGGCCGACGACGCTCTACGCGCTCATGCAGGCGACCGGCGTGGTGGACGACCACCTCGCGGGCTGCCCGGTGCGCGCGCAGCTCGACGCGGCCTGAGCGCGCCGTCGCGAGGGTGTGAAGGCCGCCACCTTTGAGGGATGGGCGGCGAGCGGCCGCGACGGCACGATCTCCTCAGTCGAGCGGAGAGGCCAACCGGGCCACACCGCACCAGCCGGAGGACGTCATGTTCGACCCTCTCATGCACCACGATCTGGCCATGCTCAAGATGCGCGAGCAGATGGACGCGGCGGACAACGAGCGGAAGATCCGCGACCTGCAGCGTGCGGAGCGCGCCGAGCGCGCCGAGCGCCTCGTGCCGGTCGCTCCGGCCCGCCGGCGCGTCTGGTTCGCCCGCCTGGCGCACCCGCGGCTGCGCCGCATCTGACCTCGCCCCCGCGCCGGCGGGAGCGGATCAGCCGAACTCGGCCCTCCCCGGGGATGACGCGGCGCCACCGGATCTGTAGGGTGCGCGCGTTCGCTCTGGGGAGGAGCGCAGAGAGCCCGGCCGCCGCCGGCCGGGCTCTCATGGTTCTCGGTCGGTTCAGACGGTCGCGCCGGCCGCGCCGAGGCCGGCGGCCTGACGCAGCGCGTCGGCCTTGTCCGTCTTCTCCCACGTGAAGTCGTGGTCCTCGCGGCCGAAGTGGCCGTACGCCGCGGTCTTCTGGTAGATCGGGCGGTGGAGCCTGAGGTTCTCGCGGAAGGCGCCCGGGCGCAGGTCGAAGTGCTCGTCGACGAGCGCCTGGATCTGCGCCCTGCCGATCTTCTCGGTCCCGAAGGTCTCGATCATCACCGACACGGGGCGCGCGACGCCGATCGCGTACGCGACCTGCACCTCGGCCCGGTCGGCGAGGCCCGCGGCCACGACGTTCTTGGCCACGTGCCGGGCCGCGTAGGCGGCCGAGCGGTCGACCTTCGACGGATCCTTGCCGGAGAACGCGCCGCCGCCGTGACGGGCCATGCCGCCGTAGGTGTCGACGATGATCTTGCGGCCCGTCAGGCCGCAGTCGCCCACCGGGCCGCCGATGACGAACCGGCCGGTCGGGTTGACGAGGAAGTTCTTCAGGAGCTTCTTCTCGTCGTAGAGGTCCGCCGGCAGGATCGGCGCCAGGACGTGCTCGAACAGGTCGGGCTTGATGAGCGACTCCGAGTCGACGCCCTCGCGGTGCTGGGTGGAGATCAGGATCTTCTCGATCTCGACCGGCCGGCCGTCGAGGTAGCGGACCGTCACCTGCGTCTTGCCGTCCGGGCGCAGGTACGGGATGACCTCGGCCTTGCGGACGTCCGCCAGGCGCTTGGCCAGCTTGTGCGCGAGCGAGATCGGCAGCGGCATGAACTCGTCCGTCTCGTTCGACGCGTAGCCGAACATCATGCCCTGGTCACCGGCGCCGGCGACGTCGAGTGCATCCTCGTCGGCCGGGTCGTGGCGCTGCTCGTAGGCCGAGTCGACGCCCTGGGCGATGTCGGGCGACTGCTTGTCGATCGCGTTGATGACCGCGCACGAGTCGGCGCTGAAGCCGAGGTCGGCGTCCGTGTAGCCGATCTTGCGGATCGTCTCGCGCGCGACGTCCTGGACGTCCACGTACGTGGTCGTCGTGATCTCGCCGGAGACGACGACGAGCCCGGTGTTCACGAGCGTCTCGCACGCGACACGGCCGTAGGGGTCGTCGCGCAGGACCGCGTCGAGGATGCCGTCGGAGATCTGGTCGGCGATCTTGTCCGGGTGGCCCTCGGTCACGGACTCGGACGTGAACAGGTACTCGTTGTCGGAGAGGTTGCTCATGGAATCAGGCGGGAGGCTCCGGTCGGGGCGAGAAAGCGGCTAAGGGTAGCGTGGCACCCGGCCTGCCCTGCCGCCTGCGCGCTCGGCGGCGGGCGCGCGGCGGCCGGAGCCGCGCTCGTTGAAGTCGATGATGAGCGGCACGCCGTCCATGCCGAACCGCGAGCGCAGCCGGTTCTCGAGGAAGTAGGCGTAGTCGCGCGTCACGCGGGTGCGCGAGTTGACCTGGATCGCGAACCGCGGCGGCGCGGTGCCGATCTGGGCCATGTAGAGCATCTTCAGCCGGTGGCCCTGCTTGGCCGGCGGCTGGCGCTCCTGCACGAGCTCGGAGAGGAAGCGGTTGAGCTCGGGCGTCGGGATCCGGTTGTGCATCCGGTCGCCGAGCGTGATCGCCTCGGCCAGGATGCGCCCGACGTTGCGCCCGGTCAGCGCGCTTGCGGTCAGGACCTTCGGCCGCAGGCGGAGCTTCTGCGCCGCGCGGGCGCGCTCGTGCTCGAGGTCGGACTCGTCCATCGCGGCGACGTCCCACTTGTTCAGGACGAGCGCCGTCGCCGTGCCCTCCTGCATCGCGAGCTCCGCGATCCGCAGGTCCTGGCTCGTGACGCCGTCGTGCGCGTCGCAGACGACGAGCGCGACGTCGGCGCGCTCCACCGCCCGCTGCGAGCGCAGCGTCGTGTAGTACTCGACCGCGTCCTGGACCTTCGCCTGGCGGCGCAGGCCCGCGGTGTCGACGAGGATCACGCGACGGCCGTCGACCTCGAGCGGCAGGTCGATCGTGTCGCGGGTCGTGCCGGCGACCTCGGAGACGATCACGCGCTCGGAGCCGAGGAAGCGGTTGACGAGCGTGGACTTGCCGACGTTCGGGCGGCCGACGACCGCGAGGCGGATCGCGTCGTCCTCCTCCTCGGCCTCTTCCTCCTCGGGGAGCATCTCGACGATCCGGTCGAGCAGGTCGCCGGAGCCGAGGCCCTGGGCGGCCGACACCGCGATCGGGTCGCCGAGGCCGAGCGCGTAGAACTCGGACGCGAGCGGGACGTCGGCGACCGAGTCGACCTTGTTCGCCGCGACGGCGACCGGCCCGCCGCGCCACCGGCGCAGGAGGTCGCCGAGCTCCTCGTCGCCCGGGCGCAGGCCGGCGCGCGCGTCGACCACGAGCACCGCGGCCTGCGCGTCGGCCAGCGCGGCCTGCGCCTGCTCGCGGATCGACCCGGCGATCGGGTCGGGGTCGAGGAAGTCCATGCCGCCCGTGTCGATGAGGGCGAAGGTGCGCCCGTTCCACTCGCACGGGATCTCGTTGCGGTCCCGGGTGATCCCGGCGCGCTCGTGCACGACGGCCTGGCGCGAGCCGGTCAGCCGGTTGACGAGCGAGGACTTGCCGACGTTCGGATAGCCGACGATCGCGACCTTCATCGCCGCACCAGGGCGACGAGGCGCGCGACCACGTCGTCGATCGACAGGCCGGTCGTGTCGACCTCGACGGCGTCCTCGGCGGCGACCATCGGGCTGTGCGCGCGGGTCCGGTCGCGCTCGTCGCGGTCGCGGACCTCGTCCTCGGGCTGGCCGCGGCGCTGCGCGCGCTCCGCGAGGCTCGCGGTCAGCCAGACCTTCACGTCGGCGCCGGGCGCGACGACGGTGCCGATGTCGCGGCCCTCGGCCACCCAGTCGCCCGAGGCCAGCAGCGCGCGCTGCTGGTCGACGAGCGCCGCCCGGACGGCCGGGTCGGCGGCGCGGCGCGAGGCGAGGTCGGAGACCTCCGGGGTGCGGATCGCCTCGGTCACGTCGTCGCCGTCGAGCAGGACGCGGTCGCCGTCGAACCCGATCCGCAGCGTCGCCGGGTCGCGGTCGCCGGCCAGCGCGACGGCGCGGTACATCGCCCCGCTGTCGAGGTACGTGAACCCGAGCGCGTGCGGCGGCCGCGCGCGCGACGGTCGACTTTCCGGCCCCCGCGGGGCCGTCGATGGCGAGGAGCATGCGCCTGCCACGATAGAGGGGTGAAGCTGCTGCGCCCTCTGCGTGAGCGGGATTTCGCCCTGCTGTCGGCCGGGATGACGATCTCGCTGCTGGGCGACGGCATCTTCGTGGTGGCCGAGGCGTGGCAGGTCTACGACCTCGACAACGACCCGGTCGCGCTGTCGCTCGTCGGGACCGCGTGGACCCTCGGCATGGTCGCGTTCCTGCTCACGGGCGGCGTCGTGACCGACCGCGCCGACCGCCGCCGGGTCCTGATCGCCGCCGACCTCGTGCGCGCGGTGGCGCTCGTGGCGATGGGCGTGCTGTCGCTCACCGGCGCGATCGCGATCTGGCACCTGGTCGTGCTCTCCGTGCTCATGGGCATCGGCGAGGCGTTCTTCGGGCCGGCCTTCGGCGCGATCGTGCCGGAGGTCGTGGCGGCCGAGCAGCTCGTGCAGGCCAACGCGCTGGGCGAGCTCGTCCGCCAGGCGGCGGTGCGCCTGGCCGGCCCGGCGCTCGGCGGGCTCGTGGTCGCCGCCGTCGGGGCCGGGACCGCGTTCCTGATCGACGCCGCGACGTTCGCGCTGAGCATGGTCTGCGTCGCGGCGATGGGCGTCCGGGCGCTCCCGGTCGAGCGCGCCCGCTCGGCCCGGCGCGAGATGGTCGAGGGCCTCGCCTACGTGCGCCAGGAGCCGTGGCTGTGGGCGACGCTCGCCTCGGCGAGCCTGTCGCTGCTGTTCTTCCTCGGCCCGATCGAGGTGCTCCTCCCCTACGTCGTGCGCAACGACCTCGGCGCCGGTGCGGGCGGCTACGGCGCTCGTCCTCGCGGCGGCCGGGGCCGGCGCGGTCGCATGTCGCTCGTGCTCGGGCAGCTCGGCGTGCCGCGCCGCTACCTGACGTTCATGTACGCCATGTGGAGCGCCGCGACGCTGCCGTTCGCCGTGTACGCGTTCGGGACCGCGCTCTGGCAGTTCGTCGTCGTCGCGCTGTTCGAGGGCGCGTGCATGGCCGCCGGCATGGTGGTCTGGGGGACGCTCATGTCGACGCGGGTGCCGGCGGAGCTGCGCGGCCGCGTGCACAGCTTCGACTGGTTCGTCTCGATCGGCCTCACGCCGATCAGCTTCGCCCTGACCGGGCCGGTCTCGAAGGCGATCGGCATCGACGCGACGCTGCTCGTGGCCGCGGTGGCCCCGGCGGTCGCGACGGTCGTCCTGTACTTCGTCGCCGACCTGCGCCGCGACGAGGCGCGCTACGCCGACGCCGTCTCGGCCGAGGCCTCGGCCGCCGCCACAGCGGCGGGCAGCGGGACGCCGGCGATCTCGTAGGCGTCGGGCTGGTCGAGCGTCTCGCGCTCGAGCAGGGCCTGGGCGAGGGCCTCGAGACGGTGGCGCTCGTTGCCGATCAGCGTGACCGTGTCGCGCTCGGCGTCCTCGACGATCCGCCGGACCTCCTGGTCGATGAGCTGCTGCGTGTGCTCGGAGACGTCCGAGGTCCCGGGCAGGAGCATCCCCTGGCTGCGGCCGTCGACGGAGATCGGGCCGACGATGTCGCTCATCCCCCACCGCGTGACCATCCCGCGGGCGATGTTCGTCAGCTGCTGGAGGTCGGACTCGGCGCCGGTCGTCGTCTCGCCGTAGACCACGCGCTCGGCCGCCCGGCCGCCGAGGGCGACCTTGATCTTGCCGATCAGCTCCTCGCGCTCGTAGCCGTAGCGGTCGGACTCGGGCGTCGAGAGCGTCACGCCGAGGGCCTGGCCGCGCGGGATGATCGAGATCTTCCGGACCGGGTCGGCGCCGTGCGTGAGCATCCCGACGAGGGCATGGCCCGACTCGTGGTAGGCGGTGCGCTCGCGGTCGGCGGAGGTCATCACGACCTGGCGCTCGGTGCCGAGGATGATCTTCTCGATCGCGTCCGTGAAGTCGTTCTGCTCGACCTTCTCGTGGCCGCGGCGGGCGGCGAACAGCGCCGCCTCGTTGACGAGCAGCGCGAGGTCGGCGCCGGTCATGCCCGGGGTCGAGGCGGCGATCTGCTCGAGGTCGACACTCGTCGCCGAGCGGCACCGAGCGCGTGTGGATCTCGAGGATCTTCACGCGGCCGGGCCGGTCCGGCGGCTGGACGGCGATCCGGCGGTCGAAGCGGCCGGGGCGCAGGAGCGCGGGGTCGAGGACCTCCGAGCGGTTCGTCGCGCCGATGACGATGACGTTGTCCTGCGGCGTGAAGCCGTCCATCTCCGTGAGGATCTGGTTCAGCGTCTGCTCGCGCTCGTCGTTGCCCCCGCTCAGCCCGCCGACGTTGCCCGAGCGCGAGCGGCCGATCGCGTCGAGCTCGTCGATGAAGATGATCGCCGGAGCGGCCTCCTTGGCCTGCTTGAAGAGGTCGCGCACGCGCGAGGCGCCGACGCCCACGATCGCCTCGACGAACTCGGACGCCGACGCGGAGAAGAACGCCGCCTCGGCCTCGCCGGCGACGGCGCGGGCGAGCAGCGTCTTGCCGGTGCCCGGCGGGCCGTAGAGCAGGACGCCGCGCGGGATGCGCGCGCCGAGGCGCATGTACTTCTGCGGGTTCTTGAGGAAGTCGACGATCTCGATGAGCTCGCCCTCGGCCTCGTCGATGCCCGCGACGTCCTCGAACGTGACGCGGTTGGCCTCGCCCGGGGCGACACGGCGCGCGGTCGAGCGCCCGAAGCCGCCGAGCACGCCGCCACCGCCACCGCCGACCTGGCGGCGCATGAGCCAGATGAAGAGCCCGACGAGCAGGATCGTCGGGCCGAACCCGAGGAACAGGGTGGCGAGGAACGAGCGGCCGCTGTCGGCCGGCTCGGCGTTGACGACGACGCCGCTCGACTCGAGCTGCTTCGTCAGCTCGGTCGTCTCGACGAAGGACGGGACCTCGGTCTTGAAGAGGTCGACCGACTTCGCCTTGCCGCCCGGCGGCGTGAAGCTCGCCTTCTTCTTGAGATCGCCCTGGATCGTCTCCCCGCGCGAGGAGATCTCCTGGACGTTGCCGGCCTTGACCTGCGCCAGGAAGAACGGCGAGTACGGGACCTGCGTGCGCTTCTCCGGGCCGCCCGTGATGAACGCCGCGATGAAGTTCAGGGCGAGCAGCCCGACGATCAGCGCGATCCACTTGCGGTTGCGCGGGAACATCGGCGGCTTGGGCGCCGGCGGCGCGCCGCGGCCGTCCGGCGCCGGCTCGACGCGCCAGCCCGTGCGCGGGTCGTCCTGCGTCGGGCGCTCGGGTTTCGTTGCGGGCGGGGCGGGATCCGGCACGGTCAGAGAGACAGTACCGAGACGGCTGGGTCTACTTCACCAGCGCGCCGACGTCCGCCTCGAACGTGGGGTAGCTGACCGCCGCGGCGTCCATGCCGACGACCTCGACGCCCGCGCGCGACGCGAGCCCCGCGACGGCGCCGAGCATCGCCAGCCGGTGGTCGCCGTGGGAGGCGATCGTGCCGCCCTCGAGGCCGCCGGAGCCGTCGACGACGAAGCCGTCGTCGGTGGCCTCGATCTCGGCCCCGAGGCCGCGCAGGCCGTCGACCACGGTCGCGATCCGATCCGTTTCCTTGACCCGCAGCTCGGCCGCGCCGCGGACCACGGTCCGGCCCTCGGCGAAGCACGCGAGCAGCGCCACGAGCGGCAGCTCGTCGATCGCCAGCGGGACCTCGTCGGGGTCGACGACCGTCGCGCGCAGCGGCCCGCCATGGACCTCGAGGTCGCCGATCGGGTCGGCGTGCGGGATGGCGTCGCCCGGGGCCGCCTCGAGCGCGCCCTCGATCCGGCCGCCCATGCGCTGGGCGATGCGCACGAAGCCCGTGCGCGTCCAGTTCGTGCTCGCGCCGCGGACGACGACGTGCGAGCCCGGGACGATCAGCGCGGCGGCGATCGCGAACGCGGCCGAGGACGGGTCGCCCGGGACGACGATCTCGCCGCCGAGGTCGAGCGCTTCGGCCGGGCCGATCGTGACCCGCGCGCCGGCGCGGCGGACGGCGGCGCCGGCCGCGGCGAGCATCCGCTCGGTGTGGTCGCGGTTCGGGGCGGGCTCGACGATCGTCGTCTCGCCCACGGCCGACAGCGCGGCGAGCGCGACCGCCGACTTGATCTGGGCGCTCGCGACCGGCAGCTCGTAGGTGATGCCCCGCAGCGGCGCGCCGGTGACGGTGAACGGCGGCAGGCGCCCGTCGCGGGCGTCGATCCGCGCGCCCATCGCGCGCAGCGGCGTGGCGATGCGGTCGACCGGGCGGCGGCGGATCGAGTCGTCGCCGTCGAGCGTGAAGGCCCGGCCCTCCTGGGCGGCGAGCCAGCCGGGCAGCAGGCGCATGAGCGTCCCGGCGTTGCCGACGTCGATCGGGCGGTCCGGCACGCGCGCGCCGCGCAGGCCGACGCCGTGGATCGTGAGCGTGCCGTCGGCGGCCGCGTCGACCGTCGCGCCGAGCGCCCGGACCGCGTCCAGCGACGAGGTCGTGTCCGCCGCCACGAGGTAGTTGCGCACCCGCACGGGCGCGGACGCCATCGCGCCGAGGATCGCGCAGCGGTGCGAGATCGACTTGTCGGCGGGCGGGCGGATCTCGCCCTGCAGGCGGGCGGCGGGGTCGAAGCGGGCGGTGGTGCTCGTGGTCATGTCAGGCGCTCACGGGGAAGCCGAGGTCGGACAGGAGCTCCTCGGCGCGGGCCGCCGCGTCCGCCCCGACCCAGAGCGCGATCTCGCCGCGGGTGAAGTCGGGGGACGGCGTGAGCGCCATGTCGGAGATGTTGATGCCCTCGCGGCCGAGGGTGAGGGCGATGTCGGCGATGACGCCGGGCCGGTTGGGGACGACGGCGCGCAGCTCGCGCGACGGTGCCGCCGGTGACGCCCGGCCTCGAGCAGCGCCTCGCGCTCGCTCGCGGCCTCGGCCTGCCAGCGGGCGAGCGTCGCGCGATCGCCCGCCGAGAGCGCCGCGCGGGCGGCCTGCAGGCGGGCGAGCGTGTCGTCGATCGCGTGCAGGAGCGCGTCGCGGTTGGCGAGGTAGATGTCGGGCCAGAGGGCCGGGTTGGCGCCGGCGACGCGGGTCGCGTCGCGGAAGCTCGGGCCGGTCGGCGGCAGCCGCTCGCCGCCGAGCGCGCGGGCGGCCTGGGCGACGAGGACGTTGGCGACGACGTGCGGCAGGTGCGAGACCGCGGCCATCATCCGGTCGTGGGTGTCGGCGTCGATGGCGGCGGGCCGGGCGCCGAGGCCCGAGACGAAGCGGTGCAGGCGCTCGAGGACGATCCCGGAGGTCGTCGAGGTCGGGGTGAGGTACCAGACCGCGCCGTCGAAGAGGTCGTCGCGCGCGTGCGCGACGCCGGCCGCCTCGCTGCCCGCGAGCGGGTGGCCGCCGACGAACCGCTCGTCGCCGTTGGCGCCGACCACGCCGCGCTTGGTCGAGCCGACGTCGGTGACCATGCAGCCCGGCGGCGCGGCGGCGAGGACCGCGGCGACGGTCTCGGGCAGCGCGCCGAGCGGGACGGCGACGACCGCGGCGTCGGCGCCGTCGAGCGCGGCGGCGAGGTCGTCGTGGGCCTCGTCGATCGCGCCGGCGGCGAGCGCGGCCTCGGCGTGCGGGATCGATGCCGCGGACCGTCGCGCCGAGCCTGCGGCGGGCGGCCAGTCCGACCGACCCGCCGATGACCCCGACGCCGACGACCGCGACGATCAAGCCGCGGCCGCGGCGGTGATGAAGGCGCTCTTGCCGGCGACGGCGGCGGCCGCCTCGACCTTGCGGGCGTACTCGGGGAAGTCCTCGGTGCGCAGCTGCTGGGGGCCGTCGCAGATGGCCTCCTCGGGCTGCGGGTGCACCTCGACGATGATGCCGTCGGCGCCCGCCGCGGCGGCGGCGAGGCTCAGCGGCCCGACGAGCGAGCGGCGGCCCGGGGCGTGGCTGGGGTCGACGACGACCGGCAGGTGCGTGAGCTCCTTGAGGACCGGCACGGCGGTGAGGTCGAGCGTGAAGCGGTAGGCGGTCTCGAACGTGCGGATGCCGCGCTCGCACAGCATCACGTTCGGGTTGCCCTCCTTGAGGACGTACTCGGCCGCCATCAGCAGCTCGTCGAGCGTGCTCGACAGGCCGCGCTTGATGAGCACGGGGCAGTTCGAGCGGCCGACCTCGGCGAGCAGCGCGTAGTTCTGCATGTTGCGCGCGCCGATCTGGATGACGTCGGCCACCTCGAGGACCGGCTCGAGGTCGCGGGCGTCCATGAGCTCGGTGACGATCGGCAGGCCGGTCTCGGCCTTGGCCTCGGCGAGCAGGCGCAGGCCCTCCTGGCCGAGCCCCTGGAAGGCGTAGGGGCTCGTGCGGGGCTTGTAGGCGCCGCCGCGGAGCATCGTCGCGCCGGCGTCGCGGACGACGCGGGCGGTGGTCAGCAGCTGGTCGCGCGACTCGACGGTGCACGGCCCCGCGATGAGGGCGAAGTGCTCGCCGCCGATCCGGCGGCCCCCGATCGTCAGGACGCTCGGCTGGTCGTGGCGGATCTGCGCGGACGCGAGCTTGTACGGCTTGAGGATCGGGACGACGCGGTCGACCCCGGGAGAGCCCTCGAGCTCGAGCCGGGCGATGTGCTCGCGATCGCCGACCGCGCCGATCACGGTCACCTCCTCGCCCCGGCTGGGGTGGGCGTGCGCGCCGACAGACTCGATCCGGCCGATGACGGCTTGGACCTGGTCCTCCGTCGCCGTCTCCTTCATCACGATCATCATCTTGAGTGCCTTCCTGGTTACGCCGTGAACACGATACGAGTGAGGTCCTGCCGAGGGGCGTCTCCGCCCGGTTTAACGGCGCTCGGCCCGTGGGCCCTTTCGCGGACGGCTCGCTTTTTGTTCAGACGGAGCCGGCCGAGCGCCTAGCTAAATCGCCAGGCGAAGGGATAGGCGTAGGCGTACCCGTAGGACGACAGCGCGGCGGTGCACGCGGCGGAGTGGCTGTCGTGGCGGGTGGCCATCGAGCGGCGATTGTGCCAGACCCGGTGTGTGCGTGCCAAGGGTGGTTCGTGCAAGGCGGTCGCTTCGGCGGCGGCGTCCGTTCGGCCGTGGCGTTCCGCTCGGGCCATGGCGGAGCAGCGCGACCGTGCTCGACCGCTCGGTAAGGGGGTGGGCCTGAGGTTCGGGCGAGGCGATCGCGGGCTGATGCGCGAAATGTCTGTCAGGCCCACACAACACGCATCAGCACTCGGTCCGCTGCGCGAAGCACTCCGCCCCTCCCGGCCCGCCCACTACGGTCCCGCCCATGCACGACGCGATCACCGACGTCCCCGGCATCGAGGTCGGGCACGCCACCGACGCGGACGCGCTGACCGGCTGCACCGCCGTCGTCTGCCGGGCCGGGGCCGTCGCCGGGGTCGCGGTGCGCGGGGCCGCGCCGGGCACGCGCGAGACCGACCTCTGCCGCCCGGGCACGCTCGTCGAGCGCGCCCACGCCGTGCTCCTGTGCGGCGGCAGCGCCTTCGGGCTCGAGGCGGCGTCGGGCGCCGCGCGCGAGCTCGCCGCCGCCGGGATCGGCTACGACGCCGGCGGCATCGCCGTCCCGATCGTGCCGGCGGCCGTGATCTTCGACCTCTCGCTCGGCGCCGTCGCGTGGCCCGACGTCGCGGCCGGGCGCCGCGCCGTCGCCGAGGCGAGGTCCGACCCGCCCGAGCAGGGCTGCGTCGGCGCGGGCACGGGCGCGACCGTCGGCAAGGTCCTCGGCCTGGCCCGGGCGACGAAGGGCGGGATCGGGACGGCGAGCGCCGACGCCGGCGACGCGAGGGTCGGCGCGATCGTCGCCGTCAACGCGGGCGGCGACGTCGTCGACCCGGCGACGGGCGCGATCGTCGCGGGCACGCGCGCGCCGGAGGGCGGCTGGGCGGACTCGGTCGCGCTCGTGCGGCGCGGCTTCGACCCGCCGCCGCCGGTCGAGCAGTCGACGATCGCCGTCGTCGCGACCGACGCCCCGCTCACCGTCGAGCAGGCCAACCACCTCGCCTCGGTCGCCCACGACGGCTTCGCCCGGACGATCCGCCCGGTGCACACGATGCACGACGGGGACACGATCTTCGCGCTCGCGACCGGCCCCGGCGAGCGGCCGCGGCTGGATCCCGCGGCCGTGACCCGGCTGGCCGTGTTCGCCGTCGACGCGGTCGAGCGCGCCACGCTCGCCGCGGTCCGGCACGCGACGCCGCTGGGCGGGCTGCCCGCGGCCGGCGACGGACCGGCCGCATGACGAACCCCGTCGCCATCCGCCCGGCGACCGTCGCCGACGACGCCGCGCTCGCGGCGCTCGACCAGCGCATCTGGTCGTGGCTCTCCTCGCCCGCCCCGGCGCCCGCGCCCGGGACCCCGTTCTTCGACGGCCGCAGCGCCCCCGAGGACGTCCTCGTCGCGGAGGCCGGCGGAACGATCGCGGGCTACGTCCAGATCGGCCGGCCGACGCCCGTGCCCGCCAACGCCCACGTGCTCATGGTCCGCGGCCTCGCCGTCGACCCCGACCGCCGCGGGGCCGGCATCGGCCGCGCGCTCGTCGACGCCGCCGTCGCGGAGGCGCGGGCCCGCGGCGCGCGCCGCCTGACGCTCCGCGTCCTCGGCCCCAACGCCCCCGCCCGCGCGGTCTACGCGGCGGCGGGCTTCGTCGTGGAGGGCGTCCTGCGCGAGGAGTTCCACCTCGACGGCGGCTACGTCGACGACGTCCTCATGGCCCGCGACCTCACCCCCGACGGAGGACCCGCATGAACCTCGACGCCTTCCCGCGCCACCCGCTGCTCTTCGGTCCGTCACCGGTGCACCGCCTCGACCGCCTGACCGAGCACCTCGGCGGCGCGGCGGTCTGGGCCAAGCGCGACGACTGCAACAGCGGCCTGGCCTACGGCGGCAACAAGACCCGCAAGCTCGAGTTCCTCGTCGCCGACGCGCTCGCGAAGGGCTGCGACACGCTGGTTTCGATCGGTGGGGTCCAGTCCAACCACACCCGGCAGGTCGCCGCCGCGGCGGCGCGCACGGGGATGCGCTGCGTGCTCGTGCAGGAGAGCTGGGTCGACTGGCCCGACGTCGTGTACGACCGCGTCGGCAACATCCAGCTCAGCCGGATCATGGGCGCCGACGTGCGGCTCGTGCGGGCCGGCTTCGGGATCGGCTTCAAGGAGAGCTGGGAGCAGGCGCTGGCCGACGTCGAGGCCGCGGGCGGCACGCCGTACGCGATCCCGGCGGGGGCCTCGGACCACCCGCTCGGCGGGCTGGGGTTCGCCTCGTGGGCGGCCGAGGTCGAGGCGCAGGAGCGCGACCTCGGGGTCTTCTTCGACACCGTGATCGTGTGCTCGGTGACCGGCTCGACCCAGGCGGGGATGATCGCCGGGTTCGCGGCCCAGGCGCGCGAGCGGCGCGTCATCGGCATCGACGGGTCGGCCAAGCCGGAGGAGACCCACGCGCAGGTGGCACGGATCGCGCGCGCAACGGCGGACCTCGCCGGGGTCGGGCGCGACCTGCGCGACGACGAGATCGTCCTCGACGACCGCTACCACGCCGGCACCTACGGCATTCCCGACGAGCGGACGCTCGAGGCGATCCGCCTCGCCGGGCGCCTCGAGGGGATGATCACCGACCCCGTCTACGAGGGGAAGTCGATGGCCGGCCTGATCGACCTCGTCGGCCGCGGGGAGATCGACCGCGACGCGACGGTGCTCTACGCGCACCTCGGCGGCCAGCCGGCGCTCAGCGCCTACGCGGCGCTGTTCACGGAGTAGGGCCGCCGCTCGTGGAGATCCGCCCCGCCCTCCCCGCCGAGTTCGCCGCCGTCGGCGACGTGTGCGTGGCCGCGTACGCGACGTTCACGCGAGCAGCAGCACGGGCTACGTCGATCAGCTGCGCGACGTCGCCCGCCGGGCCGCGGCGGCCGAGGTGCTCGTCGCGGCCGACCCCGGCGGCCCCGTCCTCGGGACCGTCACCTTCGTCCCCGAGGGCGGCGCGCTGGGCGAGATCGCCGCGCCGAACGAGACCGAGTTCCGGATGCTCGCCGTCGACCCCGCCGCCCAGGGCCGCGGGGTCGGCGCGGCGCTGCTGCGCACGGTCCTCGACCGCAGCCGGCGGCCGGGCAAGGACGCGATCGTCTGCTCGAGCCTCGCGACGATGCGCGCCGCGCACCGCCTCTACGCCCGCGCCGGGTTCACGCGCGTGCCCGGGCGCGACTGGTCGCCCGTCGCCGGGGTCGACCTGCTCGCGTTCGTGCTCCCGCTCGGCCGCTAGACGAGGTCGCGCAGGGCCGCCACGAAGCGGCGGTTCTGCTCGGGCGTCCCGTACGTCACGCGCAGCGCCCCGGGCTTGCCGAGCGCGCCGCCCGCCCGCACGACGACCCCGCGCTCGGCCAGGCCGCGCACGACGCCGGCCTCGACGTCCGCGGCGTCCTCGCCGTCGGGGACCGGCAGGTCGAACCACGCGAAGTTCGCCTGCGACTCGGCGCACGTGATGCCCAGGCTCGAGAGCTCCTCCTCGATCTCGACCCGCGCGACGATCGCCCGCTCGACGCGCTCGGCGACCGCGTCCTGGTGGCGCAGGGCCTCGATCGCTGCGGCCTGCGCGGCCGCGTTGCAGAAGAACGGCTGGCGCACCTGGTTGACCGCGCGCACGAAGTCCTCCGAGCCGCACAGCGCGAAGCCGACGCGCAGCCCGCACAGGCCGTAGATCTTCGAGAACGTCCGCAGCAGCACGAGGTTCGGATGGCGCTTGAGGAGGTCGAGGGACGCGTCGGGGTCGTCGAGCGTGTTGAACTCGCAGTAGGCCTCGTCGAGGATCACCGCGACGTGGCGCGGGACCTCGGCGATGAACGCCGCGATCTCGTCGAGCGGCAGCGCCGTCGAGGTCGGGTTGTTCGGGTTGCAGACGATCGCCAGCCGCGTCGCGACGGTGATCTCGCGCGCCATCGCGGCGAGGTCGTGGCGCTCGGCGCCGTCGAGCGGGACGCGGATCTCGGTCGCGCCCGACGCCGCCGCGAGGTGCGGATAGACCGAGAACGACGGCCAGGCGTAGACGAGCTCGGCGCCGGGCTCGAGCAGCGCCTCCCCGGCGGACATGAGGATCTCGACCGAGCCGTTGCCGATCGCGATCCGCGCGGCCGGCACGCCGTAGCGGTCGCTCAGCGCCTTGCGCAGCCGGCTGTTGGACGGGTCGGGGTAGCGGTTGACCGTCCCGAGCACCCGCGTCACGGCCTCGACGACCGCCGGCAGCGGCGGGTCGGGCGACTCGTTGGAGGCCATCATCGCGACGTCATCCGGGACGGCGTAGGCGTCGGCGGCGGGGTACACCGGGATGCGCCGGAGGCGCTCGGAGAACTCGATGGCCATGGCCCTATTGTGGCGGGCGCGCGGGGCGGGCGGCTACTGCGCGGCGTCGAGGTCGCGCCGCAGGCGGCGCGCCTCGCCGAGATAGACGTGTCCTGCTTCGTGGTCCTCGTCGGCGTAGTAGTGGATCAGCACGCGGATGACCATGGGCAGGGATCCCGGGACCGGGACCTCGCGCGTGCAGAGCAGTGGCACGCGGTCGAACCCGAGCTTGCGCGCCGCGACGGCGGGGAACTCCGCGTCGAGGTCATCCGTCAGCGTGAAGATGCAGCTCACCACGTCGCCGGGGCCGAGCGCGTTGCGGTCCATGATCTGCCGCATGAGCTCTTCGGTCCCGGTGAGGATCGCGTCGGCCTCGTTGCGCTCGACCGTGGTGGCGCCGCGGAGGGCGAACAGGCGCATCGGCGCGATGATGGCAGCTATGGCCCGCCCGACCGTGTGGGGTTCGGCCCTGCTGACCGCGGCCGTCCTGCTGCTCGCGGGCTGCGGCGGCGGCGACGACAAGGTGGCGAGCGCACCGGCCGCCGCAAGCGGTGCTCTGCGCATCTCGAGCCCGGACTTCCCCGCCGGCGGGCGCATCCCGACGCGCTTCAGCTGCCGCGGCGCGGGCGACCGCCCGGCGCTGCGCTTCGCCGGGGTCCCGTCCGGAGCGGCCGAGCTCGCGCTGCTCGTCATCGACCCCGACGCGGGCGGCTTCGTGCACTGGACCGTCTACGGCATGCCGCCCGGCACGCGCGGGATCGCGGCCACCGGCCTGCCCGCCGGCGCGCGCGAGGGCCGCACCACGGCGGGCGGGACCGGCTGGACGCCGCCGTGCCCGCCGAGCGGGACCCACCGCTACGAGTTCACGCTGTACTGGCTGAAGACGCCCTCGAAGCTCGCGGCCGGGGCCGACCCGCAGGCGGTCGTCGATGCGATCCGCTCGGCCGCCGCGGGCCGCGGCGAGGTCGTCGGGCGCTTCGGGAGCGGCTGACCGTCAGGCCCGCTCCGCGGGCAGCGCCCAGCGCTCCTCGATCCGCCCCACGCGCCAGACGACGACCGCGAGCGCCCAGGTCACCGCGAACAGGCCGACCACCGCGTAGCCGACGGCGTTGAGGTCGACGCTCCCGGCCGCGCTCCAGATGCCGCCGTGCAGCCCGAACCGGTCGGCGAGGACGGACACCACCTCGATCCCGCCGATCCCGAGCGCGACGACCACGGACAGCCCCGTGACGGTCGCGTTGTAATAGAGCTTGCGCACCGGGTTGGAGAACGCCCAGCCGTAGGCGAAGTTCATGAACGAGCCGTCGATGGTGTCGAGCAGGGTCATCCCGGCGGCGAACAGGACCGGCAGCGTCAGGACGGCGTACCAGGGCAGCCCGGCGCCCGCCGCGCCGCCCGCGAGGAACAGGAGCGCGACCTCGGTCGCGGTGTCGAAGCCCAGGCCGAACAGCACCCCGAGCGGATACATGTGCCACGAGCGCGTGACCGAACGCGTCATCCGGCGCGAGGAGCCGGCTCACGGGCCCGCCGACCGTCGTCGTGCCGCGCGAGCTCCTCGGCCGTGAGCGCGCCGCGCCGCCCGGCCCGGAAGGCCCGCACGATCCCGACGAGCACGCTGAGGTTCACCGCCGCGATCAGCAGCAGGAACGTGCCCGAGACCGACGGGCCGAGCACGCTCGTGACCGTGTGCAGGGTCGAGCTGTCGTCCGTGACCGGCCCGGCGACCGCGCGCACCCCGAGGCCGAGCAGGAGCGCGAGGACGAACACGACCGTCGCGTGCCCGAGCGCGAAGAACAGCCCGACTCCGAGCGGCCGGTCGCCCTCGGCCATGAGCTTGCGCGTCGTGTTGTCGATCGCCGCGATGTGGTCGGCGTCGAGCGCGTGGCGCAGGCCGAGCGTGTAGGCCGTCAGCCCGACGCCCGCCGTGAACGCGCCGGCCGATCCCATCGACAGGTGCGCGGGCACGACGAGCACGAACAGCAGGCCGAAGCCGACGACGTGGAGGCCGACGACGACGGCGCTCATCGCGCCCACGCGCCACCACTCGGCGCGGGTGAGCGCGCCGCGGAGGTGCCGGACCGCGGCGGTCACGAGAGCCGGATCTGCTCGCGCTCGGGCTCGGCCGGGCGGCGCGAGCCGAGGTAGCCCTCCTCGACGAGCGTGCCGAGCACGTCCATGATCGCGCGGCAGCCGAGCTGCGCGGTCATGTCGGAGACGTCGTAGGGCGGCGCGATCTCGACGACCTCCATGCCGCAGATGCCCTCGCGGGCGATCATCCGCAGCGCCTTGAGCGCCTCGCGGGGGAGCATGCCGCCGGGCTCGGGCGAGCCGGTGCCGGGCACGAAGCCGGCGTCGATCGAGTCGATGTCGAAGCTCAGGAAGACCGCGTCGGCGTCCTTCCACGCGCACTCGAGCGCGACCTCGACCGCCTTCTCGATCCCGAGCTCCTCGACGTCGGAGATCGTGATGACCGTGCTCTGGCGGTCGCGGGCGACCTTCATGCCCGGCCGCGAGCCGTACCAGCCGCCGATGCCCATCTGGACGAGGTTGCTCGCGGGCGCGTTCGGGATGTTCGACGCGTGGAACCACGGCGTCGTGTGCATCCGCTCGTCCATGTCGCGTTCCTGCATGTCGATGTGGCGGTCGAGGTGGATGATCCCGACCTTGCCCTCGATGTGGGGGGCGATCGCGCGGACGTCCGGGTAGCCGATCGAGTGGTCGCCGCCGATGACGACGGGGAACACGCCCTTCTCGTGGATGAACGAGACGGCGCGGTCGATCTGGTCGAAGGACTTCTCGAGGTTCGACGGGATGACGAAGACGTCGCCCGCGTCGCAGAGGTTGAGCTCCTCGTACAGGTCGACGGCCATGTCGGCGTTGTAGGAGTCGTACAGCGCCGAGATCCGCCGCACCGCCTGCGGGCCGAAGCGGCAGCCGGCGCGGTACGTCGTGCCCATGTCGAACGGCGCGCCGAGGATCGCCACGTCGTAGTTGCCGACGTCGCGGATGTTCTCGCAGTAGGGCGCCTTGAGGAACGTGTTGATGCCGGCGAAGGCCGGCTGCTGGCCGCGCGAGAACGTCGAGATCGTGCGGTCGTTGACGGAGTCGGCGGCGGCGAGGCCGAGGTCGAGGCCGCGCTCGAGCTGCTCGCGCTCGCGCCGGTCCTTGATGTCGGCCAGGCGCTTGAGCGCCTGCATCCCGCGCAGCGACTCGCGGTCGACACCGCTCGGCTTCGGGCCCCCGTGCCGGTGGCCCTTGCCGTTGCCGTGATGGTGGAACATGCCCATGGCGGTTGGTCTCCTGGTCGGGAAGGTCAGGTCTGCGCGGGCTCGCGCTCTGCGGCGGACGCCGCGGCCCCGGTCGCGGGGGCGGTGTCCACGGAGGGGACGGTTGCGCCGCCGAGCTCGAACCGGCGGTCGGGGCGCTGCATCAGGAAGTAGACGAGGCCGAGCAGCCCGAACGCGGCCATCCCGAGGGGGAAGGCCCAGTTCTGCCACCACGGCAGGTCCGTGTAGCGCGGCCAGGCGATGTTGATCGTCTCGAAGACGAGCCACGCGGCCGCGACGACGTTGACGATCGCCCCGGCCCGCCCGCGCAGCACGAACGGGCCGGTCACGTCGCGCCAGCGGCCCTGGCGGCGCAGCCAGAGCGCGGCCACGACGGGCGCGAGGAAGCCGACGTAGTAGGCGCCGGTGGCGAACGCGACGAGGACGCTCAGGACGTTCGCGTAGGCGAAGGCGAGCGACGACAGGACGGCCACGAGCAGCGTCGCGTAGACCGGCGAGCGGTTGCGCTCGGCGACCTTCCGCCAGACCCGCGCGAGGGGGAACATGCCGTCGCGCGAGTAGGAGAAGACGACGCGCACGGTGGCGCCCTGGACCGCGATGCCGCAGGCGATGAACGACGTCACCACCACCACGAGGAACGGCGTCTCCGCCCAGGATCCGAGGCCCGCGACGACGGCCGCCGACACCGGGTCGGCCTGCTCGCCCGACACCATCGCGCCGAGGTCCGGGTTGCCGAGGACGAGCGCGAACGCGGCGATGAGGTCGACGATCCCGACGCAGATGATCGACATGACGATCGCCTTGGGGACCTGGCGCGCGGCATCGCGCGTCTCCTCGGCGACGCTGCCGCAGGCGTCGAAGCCGAGCAGCACCCAGCCCGCGATCGCGACGGCCGCGATGAACGCCGGGAAGTAGCTGCCCCCGCCGGCCACGCCGCCGGTGTCGGTGAGCGCGCTGACCGGCTGCTGGCGGAAGAAGAGGATGAGCGCGATGCCGATACCGACGCTCGCGATCGCCTCGCACGCGATGCCGATGTTGACCGTGTAGCGCAGCAGCTGCAGGCCGACGACGTTCACGCTCGTCGTGATCAGCATCATCGCCAGCGCCAGGAGGATCGAGTCGCCCGTGCTGGGGTTGTCGATGCCGACGAGCTGACCGAGGAACCCGCCGCCGCCGTAGGCGACGGTCGACAGGGTCAGGATCAGCGCCCAGATGTAGATCCATCCGGCCCACCAGCCGTAGCGCGGGCCGACGAGCCGGCGCGACCACTGGTAGATGCCGCCGGCGATCGGCCAGCGCGCGGCGAGCTGGGCGTAGACCAGCGCCACGAGCAGCTGGCCGACGATGACGATCGGCACGCTCCACACCCATGCGGGACCGGCGGTCGCGGCGCCGAGCGCGACGACGGTGTAGAGGCCGACGATCGGCGAGATGAAGGCGAAGCCGATCGCCCAGTTGGTCCACAGGCGCAGGACGCGCGGAAGCTCCTGCTGGTAGCCGAACTCCTCGAGCTGCTGTTCGTCGGCGACGGTCCCCGACATGGTCCTCTCCTCCCGCCCTGTCGGTTGTTCAGACAGGCAGGCAGGTTCCTACCAGGCGGGCCGGGAGGTCGTCAAGCGCGCCGTATCATTGGGTTTCTTCGCGCAACGGTCCGGACCTTGTGCGTTACGTAACGTCTCCCACGACGGTTGTCTGAACAGGCGACATCGAGTTGTCCTATACTCGCGCCGTGCCCGCGCCGCAGCGCCATCGGGGTCCGCTCGCCACCGGCGGGCCCCTTGACCGCACGAGCTTCGTGCCGCTGTACTACCAGCTGCAGGAGGTCCTCAAGGAGCAGATCGAGTCGGGCACGTGGACCACGGGCCAGGCGCTTCCGTCCGAGCCCGAACTCGCCCGCCGCTTCGGGGTGAGCAGAGTCGTCGTCCGGCAGGCGCTCGCGATCCTCGAGGACGACCGCCAGATCGTCCGGGTCAAGGGCCGCGGCACGTTCGTCGCCGAGCCGAAGCTCGACGCGCGCGCCGGCGGCCTGTCGCGCTCGCTCGTCGTCCCGCGCCCGGCCGAGGTCGCGATCCAGGCCCTCGACGTCCGCACGGCGCACGTCGAGGAGTCGATCCGGCGCGAGCTCGAGGTCGGCGCCGACGAGGAGGTCCTCCGCGTGACGACGTGCCTGTCGCTGCGCGGCGTGCCGCTGAGCATCAGCTACTCGTTCTTCCGCCGGGCCGAGGCCGAGTGGCTCGAGGCCGCCGTCCATCCCGGCCGCAACGTGCCCGCCGACCTCGTGCTCGCCGACCACGGCATCGAGCTCGCGCAGGCGCGGATCGCGGTCGAGACGAGCCAGTGCGGCCAGTTCGAGGCCGACCGCTTCGGCATCCCCCACCGCGCGTCGGTCTTCCTCGCCGTCTGCACCGAGTTCCGTCACGCCGGCCCCGGCACCCGCCCGTTCGAGGTCGCCCGCGTCGAGTATCGCGGCGACCTGCTGCGCTTCCGCCTCGAGGTCTCCGACAGCGGCCCGGGCGGCATGGAGGCCATGTGGGAGCTGACCGACCCGGCGGTTGCGGGCACGGTCGCGCCGGTCGCGCCGGCGGCGGGCTGAGCGCCGCTACGCCGCGGCGGGCCGCACCGCGGCGCGCGCGAGGTCGCCGCCGAGCTCGCCGGCGAAGATGCTGACCATCTCCCCCAGCTCCCCGAGGCCGACGCCGCGCAGGCGGTCGGCCGGGCCCGAGACCGCGATGGCGGCGACGAGCGCCCCGTCGAGGACCACCGCAGCGGCGACCGCGGCGATGCCCGGCTCGTGCTCCTCCTCCTCGACCGCGAAGCCACGCTCGCGAGTGCAGGCGAGGTCGGCGCCGACGCCCTCGAGCGTGACGATCGTGCGCGGTGTGACGGCCTCGAGCGCGAGGGCGCTGTAGCGGCGGGCGATCGCGCCGGGCGTGTGGCCGGCGAGCAGCGCCTTGCCCGGCGCCGTCGCGTGGGCCGGGGCGCAGCGGCCGATGCGGGAGACGGCCGGCGGCGCGCCGAGAGCCTGGTCGATCCACAGCACCGAGGTCGTCTCGACCGGCACGGCGAGCGACACCGTCTCGCCGCACACCCGGCGGGCGCGCTCGAGGTGCGGGCGGGCGATCCGGCGCAGCCGGCCGTGGCGGCGCTCGACCGGGCCGCGGAGCTCGAGCGCGCGGTGACCGAGGAGGTAGCCGCCGCTGCGACGGCTCTGCACGACGTAGCCGCGCGCCGCCATCGTGGCGAGGAGCCGCCGCGCCGTGCTCGGCTGCAGCCCGGCGCGGCCGGCAAGCTCGACGAGCCCGGCGGGCTCCTCGCCGGCGAGCGCCTCGAGGAGGTCGAGCGCGCGCCAGACCGACTGGACGTGGCCGAAGCGGGCGTCGGTCGTGTCGCCCGCGGGCGTCGCGGTCGTCATGGCGTCGCCGGCCGCGCGCGCATCGCGAGGACGTGGGCCGTCGCGTGGCGCATGTGCTCGTCGCACGCCGCCTGGGCTCGGGCCTCGTCGCGCGAGGTGAGCTCGGCGTACAGGTGCTCGTGCTGCGCGAGGAGGTCGTCGAGCGAGCCGTACTGCGTCGTGACCTCGAGGCGCAGCAGGGTGTTGAGCAGCTCGGCCTGCTGGATGAAGGCGCGGTGCAGGCGGCCGTTGCCCGACAGGCGGCAGAGCTCGTCGTGCAGGAGCGCGTCCTGGCGGGCGAAGTCCTCGTGGTCGCCGCGGCCGGCGGCGGCGCGCAGGCCGTCCATGACCTCGCCCAGGCGGGCGAAGGCCAGGTCGTCGTCGCGGGCGATCAGCAGCCGGACGGCCTGAATCTCGAGCGCTGCGCGCAGCTCGTAGATCTCGCGGACGTCGTGGTCGGTGAGCTCGGCGACGAACGAGCCGCGGCGAGGCTCGTCGTACACGAGCCCCTCGGCGCGGAGCTTCGCGAGCGCCTCGCGCACGGGCCCGCGGCTGATTCCGAGCTGGCGGGCGATCTCGGCCTCGACGAGCCGCTCGCCGGGAGCGAACCCGCCGCCGAGCAGGCGCTCGCGCAGGAGGTCGGCGGTCGACTGGGCGAGCGTGTCGGGCGGTCGGAGTGGGGTGAGCGTCTCGGCCATCGGTAAACTGTTGACAGTTTGCGGTCGCCAGTCTACGGTCAGCAACCATGGACGTCAAGCGCGATGCGTTCCCGGGGGGCGCGGCCCTCGTCACCGGCGCGAGCTCGGGCATCGGCCTCGCGACCGCCCGTGCGCTCGCCCGGGCGGGAACGCCCGTCGCGCTCCTCGCCCTCCCCGGCGCCGCCCTCGACGACGCGGTCGCCGGCTGCCGCACCCTCGGCGCCCCGGCGACCGCCGTCGCCTGCGACGTCGGCGACCCCGCCGCCGTCGCCGCGGCCTTCGCGGCCGCCGAGGCCGAGCTCGGGCCGCTCGCCGCCGTCGCCAACAACGCCGGCACCTCGCGCGTGAGCGCACTCTCAGAGACGACCGACGAGGACTGGCAGGCCCTGCTGCGCACGAACCTGACCGGATCGTTCAACGTCCTGCGCGCGGCCGTCCGGGCGATGCTTCCCCGCGGCCGCGGCGCGATCGTCAGCACCGCGTCCGAGCTCGCGCTGATGGGCCAGGCGGGCTACGTCGCCTACAGCGCCACGAAGGGCGGCATCCTCGCGATGACGCGCGCGCTCGCGGCCGAGGCCGCGCCGCACGGCGTGCGCGTGAACGCCGTCTGCCCCGGCGCGGTCGACACCCCACTGCTGCAGTCCGAGTTCGACGTCGCGGCCGATCCGCCGGGCGAGCGCGCGGCCACCGAGCGCTCTATCGCGCTCGGGCGACTCGCGCGCCCCGACGAGGTCGCCGCGGTCATCGCGTTCCTGCTCTCGGACGCGGCCGCCTACGTCACCGGCGCGCAGTACGTGGTCGACGGCGGGCGCACCGGCTGCTTTCCCATCGTCTGACCCCGACAAGGAGACCCGTCCATGAGCACCATGGTCACCGGCGGCCTCGGCTACGTCGGCCGCCATCTCGTCGCGCGCCTCGCGCGCGACGGCGAGCGCGTCGTGAGCTTCAACCGCGACTTCGCCGATTCGCCCGACCCACAGGTCACGTGCGTCCAGGGCGAGCTGTTCGACGTTCCCCGGCTGGTGCGCACGCTCCAGGAGCACGGCGTGGAGCGCATCGTCCACACCGCGGCGATGTCGCACCCGGAGCTGTCGATCGACTTCCCGGTCACGACGTTCGCCGCGAACGTCGACGGCACGGTCCACCTCCTCGAGGCCGCGCGCCTCGCGGGCGTGCGCCGCGTCGTGAACTTCTCCTCGCACTGCTCCTACGGCCACATCGACGCCGACCCCGTCCCGGAGGACGCGCCGCTGCACCCGACGACGCCCTACGGCGTCACGAAGGTCGCGACCGAGCTCATGGGCTCGATCTACCGGCGGCTGTACGGGCTGGAGGTCGTCTCGCTGCGGGTCAGCGAGGTCTACGGCCCCGGCAACCGGATGCACACGGTCCTCACCGACATGCTCCGCGCCGCGCTCGAGGGCGAGCCCTACGCGCTCGCCGAGGGCGGCGACCACCTCGTCGAGTACATCCACGTCGAGGACGCCGCCGACGCGGGCATCGCCGCCGCCACGGTCGGCGACCTCGGCCAGGACGTCTACAACGTCACCGGCGACCGGCAGGTCTCGCTCACGCAGGCCGCCGAGGTCGTCCGCGCCCTCGTCCCCGGGGCCGACATCGAGATCGGGCCGGGCTACATCGCCACGCTCGACCGCCAGGGCCGCCAGGACATCAGCGCGGCCGCGCGCGACCTCGGCTACCGGCCGCGCTGGAGCCTCGAGGACGGCGTCCGCGCGTACGCCGACTGGCTGCGCGAGCACCCGCACTGAGCCGCGGCCGCGCCGGGGGCTCGCCGGAACGCGAGCGCCCGCGCGGCCGGCCGCGGCCGCGCGGGCGCTCGTGGCGGCGCCGGCATCGCGGCCGCCACGTCTTCGCCGGCCGGCGCCTAGGACTCGCCGGCCAGCACGCTCTCGTGGATCGCGCCCGCCTCGCCGAGCGCGTCCGCCGCGCGGACGTGCGCGAGGGGCACCTCGCCCGCCGTCGCCCGCACGGTGCGGCGGGCGAGGGCCAGGTAGGTCACCGCGCTCACCGGCAGGCCGAGGATCCACGACAGGTCGGCGTCCGAGAGCAGCTTGCTGACCGGCCCCTGGTAGATCGGGGCGTTGACGGTGAGCAGGCACACCACCATGCCGACGAGCAGGGCGACGAAGCCGGCGACGTTGACGCCGTTCCAGCCCCAGTAGCGCCCCGACGGGCCCGCGTCGACCGCGTGGATGTCGACCGGGTCGTACTGCCAGCGGCGCAGCGTGCCGTCGGCCAGCCACACGCCGCCGAACGGGGCGATCCACACGACGAGCAGCGACAGGAAGTCGTTGACGACCGTCGTGAAGCTCTCCGAGATGAAGACGACGTAGACGACGAGCAGTGTCGCGACGGTCGTGTCGACCATCGTCGCCTGGTACCGGCGGAGCGGGACGCCGACGGACTGCAGCACGAGGCCCGAGGCGTAGAACGTCACGACGTTGTTCGCCACCGCGCCGCCGATCGCGGCGATCGCGTAGATGACGAACAGCCAGTCCGGCACGAAGGCGCGCACGCCGCCGACCGGATCGCTGACGTCGCCGCGCGAGGACAGGATCACGCCCATGATCCCGAGCGCGGCGGCGATGAGCCCGGCGCTCGTGACCACGGTCCAGAAGATCGACCGCGCGGGCGTCGCGCTCGGCAGGTAGCGCGGCCAGTCCGAGGCGTTGAAGAGGTAGGAGAGCGGCCCCGAGGCGACGACGCCGGCCCCGATGAGGATCGCGGCGACCGTCGCGCTCGTCGACAGCGGCTCCTTCGGCCCGGCGCCCCAGTCGACGCCGCCGATCGTGTAGGCGAAGACGACGGCGAGGGTGACGACGAGCAGCACGGCGAAGATGCGCTGGACCCAGATCATCGTCGCATGCCCGAGGACGGCGATCCCCGCCGACAGGAAGAACACGACGACGAGCGCGATGACCTTGCCCGCGTCGCCCGCGCTCTCCCAGCCGAGCACCGGCAGGAGCGCGGCGACGGCGAAGACGCCGAAGACGGTGTTGATCGCCTCGAAGGCCACGGAGGTGACCCAGGCCAGGGCGCCGTTGGCGCGGTTGCCGCGCACGCCGAACGCCGCGCGGGTGAGGGTCATGGTCGGCAGCCCGGCGCGGACGCCCGCGATCGAGGCCCAGCCGATGTAGAGGAACAGGGCGTTGCCGAGCAGCACGGCGATGATCGCCTGCCAGACGGTGAGCCCGAGCCCGAAGGCGATGACGCCGACGGTGAAGAAGAACAGGTACGCGTTCGCCCCGACCCAGAAGTACGCGAGGTCGCGGAGGGTCATCGTGCGCTCGGCCTCGGGGATGTGGTCGAAGCCGTGCTGCTCGAGCCCGAAGACCGGGTTCGCGTCCGGCGTGCCGTCTGCCATCTGACGATCCTTTCCTGGCGAGGGGGCGGCGCCACCGCTGCGGCGGCGTGCGGTTCTGCTTGTACCGCCGGCCGCGAAGCCCGGTCAAACCGCCGACGGCGTGCCTTTGCGCATCGTGGAAAGCGCGCCCGCGGCGACCGCCAGCGCGCCGGCCGCATCGGCCAGGACGGCCACCCCGAGGGCGGCGTCGCGCGGATCGGCGGCCTCCTTCGGGCTGTGGCTGACGCCGTCGCGGCAGGGGACGAACAGCATCCCGCTCGGCACGTGCCGGGCGAGCGAGGCGGTGTCGTGGGTCGCGCCGGAGACGAGCTCGGGGCCGCCGGCGCCGGCCGCGTCGGCCGCCCGGGCCAGCGCGGCCCGGACGTCGCGATCGAGGGTCACCGCGGGTCGGCGGGCGCGGTCGCGGGCGGCGAACGCGAGCCCGCGCCGGTCCGCCGCGGCGCGCCCGGCCGCGAGCGTGCCGTCGAGGACGGCGTCGCGCACGGCGTCGTCGGCCGCGCGGACGTCGAGCGTCGCCCGGGCGCGGCCGGGGACGACGTTCATGCTCCCCGGCTCGGCCGCGAGCGCCCCGACGGTCGCCGTCGCCCCCGGGCGGCGAACGGCCTCGGCCTCGGCCGCCAGGCAGAGCTCCGCCGCACCGAGCAGCGCGTCGGCGCGAGCCGCCATCGGCGTCGCGCCCGCGTGGCCGGCGCGGCCGATCAGCGTCACGTCGACGTGCGCGTGGCCGGCGATGGCCGAGACGACCCCGAGCGGACGCCCGGCATCCTGGAGGACGCGACCCTGCTCGATGTGCGGCTCGACCCACGCGACGAGGCCGTCGAGCGCCCGCGCGCTGTCGCGCCAGCGCGCCGGGTCGCGGCCGGCGTCCGCGGCGACGTCCCAGAACGGGCGACCGTCGTCGAGCGCGCAGATCTCCGTGCGCAGCTCGGCCTCGCCGATGTCGCCCGCCGCGAGGCCGCTGCCGAGCAGCAGCCGCCCGAAGCCGGCGCCCTCCTCCTCGAGCCACGCGATCACCGTGAGCGGCAGGCCGAGGCCGAGCTCGGCATCCAGGCGGGCGAGCTCGAGCGCCATGACGACGCCGAGCGTCCCGTCCCACGCTCCGCCGCGGCGCACGGAGTCCAGGTGCGAGCCGACCCCGACGCTCGGCGCGCCGGCCGGCACGTTGCGCGCGACGAGCGTCCCGAGCGGCGCGTCGCTCACGGCGAAGCCGAGGGCCGCGAGGCGGTCGGCGACCCAGCGGACCGTCCGCGTCCACTCCGGCGTGTACGCATACCGGCAGACCGCGGGCGGGGCGGCGGTGAACGGCGGCCGGGAGAGCGTCCGCACGTCGGCGGCGATGCGGGCGGCCGATCGCGCCCGCGCCGCCTCCAGGGCCGGCGGCATCAGCCGTGCGGGTCGCGGACGGGCGCGTCGTAGTACGGCAGGCGCTCGATGCGCGGCGTCCACGCGGCGGTGCGCCGCAGCTCGGCCACGTGCGCGGCGATGTCCTCGAGCGGGGCGAACCACGCGCCGCGCTCGCGGGCGCGTTCGACGAGCGCCTCGAGCCGCCGGAGCCGCGACGGCCGGCCGCTGACGAACGGGTGCCAGACGGCGATCCACAGCCCGCCGAGGGCGATCGCGGTGTCGAGCTCGGCCTCGAAGACCTCGTAGCCGCGCTCCGGGGCCCGCGTCGGCGTGTGCCACTCGAGGTCGACGGTATTGGCGAACTGCGGCCAATCGTCGTTCGCCCAGTCGACGGGCAGCTCGACGAGCTCGCCGCCGGCGGTGCTCAGCACGTAGGGCACGTCGTCGCCCATCAGGCTCGAGCTGTACGCGTAGCCCTCGGCGGCGAGGAGCTCGGCGGTGCGGTCCGAGAACGAGTACAGCGGCCCGCGCCAGCCGCGCGGCCGGCGCCCCGAGACGCGCTCGAGGATGTCGGCCGAGCGGTGGATGAGCTCGCGCTCGCGCTCCGGCTCGAGCGTGTGCGCGAGCTCGTGCAGGTAGCCGTGCGCGGCGACCTCGTGGCCGCCGGCGGCGATCGTCTCGACCATCTCCGGGTAGCGCTCCGCGCACCACGACGGCACGAAGAACGTCTGGCGCAGGCCGAGCCGGGCATACAGCTCGACGATCCGCGGGACGGCGACCTGGTCGTAGCGCAGCCACGACTGCGCGCCGAGCCGCCGGTGGCCGTCGTCGGGGTGCTCGAGGTGCAGAATCGAATCCGAGTCGACGTCGAACGTGACGGCGGCCGCGCAGGTCGCCCCGTTCGGCCACGGCGGCGGGTTCGCGAGCACGGCGCCAGCCTATGCCAGGAGCTCGAGAGCCAGCGGCCCCGGCCGGCACTCGTTGATGACCACGATGTCCTGGGGGCAGGCCGACAGGACGACGATCGCGTCGACCTCCGCACGCAGCGTCACGCTGTCGCCGGGCTGGGTCAGCGCCGGGCCCCAGACGAGCTCGCGCTCGGGCCCGAGGCCGATGTTGGTGAAGAGGTTGATGGGCTGCGGGATCTCGACGTCGGCGTGCCCGAGATCCGCCATCGCGCGCTGCAGGTTCTCCTGGCAGGACGCGTGCCAGCCCTCGACGCCGAGGCCGGTGAAGCGCGGCGGGTCGCACGCGGCGATGAGCATGTCGTGCACGCCGGGCGAGTCGTCGGCCTCGAAGCGCAGGATCGCGCGCCGGCGGTTCGTGACGAAGTCCTCGCCGGGCCGCGGGAACAGGCGGTCGACGTGGACGCGGGTGTGCTCGGCGCTCGCGTACTCGCGGACGTCGTCCGCCACGAACGCGAAGAGGTCGCCGCACTGGTGACCCTCGAGATCCACGGCGCGGAAGCGCCGCCCGCGCTGCACCCGCAGGGCACGGCCCTCACGGGGCGGGACGACCACCCGCTGCTCGACGTCGACCGACGTTGCCATGCGCCCACTCTCCTCGTCGCGTGATCCGGACCGGGCCAGCCAACCAGCGCCTCGGCGGCGGGACGACTGGAGAACCGGTCGAAGTTCGGCGCGTGCCGTTGGAGGTTCCTCCACCGGCGGTAGGCTCGCGCGATCCCGGTGACCATCGACGATCTCGCCGCCGACGCGGCCCTCGGGCTGACCGCGCGGGCCTGCACACCGGCGCCCGGTGCGGCGGTCCGCTGGCTGTTCGTCACCGAGCTGCGCGACCCCTCGCCCTACCTGCGCGGCGGCGACCTCGTGGCGACGAACGGGCTGTGGCGCCGGCGCCGGGCCGACTCCCGACCGTTCGTCGAGCGGCTCGTCCGCCAGGGCGCGAGCGGGCTCGTGTACGGGCTCGAGGCGCGCACGGTCGAGACGCCGTCCGACCTCGTCGAGGCGTGTCGCGCGAGCGGGCTGCCGCTGCTCGAGCTCGCCCACCCGCACACGTTCTCCGCGATCGCCGAGGCGGTCGCGGAGCGCCACGCGGCCGACGGCCGGCAGCGCCTGGACCGCGCGCTGCGCCGTCAGGAGGCGCTGCTCGAGGCGGTCGCGCGCGGGGCGCGCGCGCGGGGCGTGCTCGACGTGCTGCAGCGCACCGACGGCCTGCAGGCGGTCGCGCTCGACGCGGCCGGCCTCGTGTTCGCGACGTGCTCGGGCGGCGCGGCGCTCGCCGCGGCCGCCGTCGCGCCGTCGCCCGGCCATCCGCCCACCGACGAGCCGGTCGGGGTCGTGCTCGCCGACGGGCGCGAGGCGACCGCGATCTGCGTGGAGACCCGCCACGGAGGCCACGGCCACCTCGTCTGCGGCCACGCCCACGAGACGCTCGACGCCGAGGCGGTCGAGGCCCTCGAGCAGGCGCGGCGCTTCCTCGCCGTCGAGCTCGAGCGCATGGAGGACGTCCACCGCGAGCGGCTGCGCTTCACCTCCGAGCTCGTCGACCTCGTCGAGGAGGGCGAGGCGCGCCGTGTGGAGATCGGCGCGCGCCTGGAGCGCTTCGAGCTCGACCTCGCCGCCGGCGTCGCGGTGCTCGCGCTCGCCCTCGAGCCGCCGGGCGACGACGGCCCGGGCGTGTCGCGCGCGGTCGAGGCCTTCGCCGCCGGTCGCGGCCACCCGGCCCTCGTCGCCGCGCGCGCCGGCGAGCTGCTCGTCGTCCTGCCGCGCGCCGACGGCCCGCCCGACGCGGGTGAGGCCGAGGCCCTGCGGGCCGCGGTCGCGGCCGCGCTCGGGCGCCCGGCGCGGGCCGGGGTCGGCTCGCGCGCGACCGGCGCCGCGGCCCTGCAGCGCTCGCTCGCCGAGGCGCGGCACAGCCTCCGGCTGACGGGCGCGGGACGGCCGGTGATGGGCTGGGACATGCTCGCGAGCCACCGCCTGCTCATGGAGCTCCAGGCGCCCGAGGTCGCCGATGCCTTCGAGCGCACGCTGCTCGGCCCGCTGGACGACCACGACGCCCGCCGCGGCACCGAGCTCGTGCGCACGGTCGAGGTCTTCCTCGACGAGGCCGGCCACTGGAAGCCCGCCGCCGAGCTGCTCCACGTCCACGTGAACACGCTGCGCCACCGCCTCGACCGCGTCGCGACGCTCACCGGCCGCGATCTCGCGCGGATGGGCGACCGCGTCGACTTCTTCCTCGCGCTGCAGGTCCGCCGCGCGCGCCGGGCGCCGCGCCCCTGACGCGCGGAGGGTTGGAGGATCGCCCCACCCCGGGGGGCGAAGTCGGGGCGTTCGGCCAATGGGCGCACCGCCGCGGCTCGGATTGAGTGCTCCCGTCCGCCGCAGCGCTCCCCGTGGGGTCGGCGCTCCGACCGGCGGACCTGCCGCGCCGGGCGCGCACCCCCGCGGCGGGACCGACGTGCGCGAGGAGAGTGGTGGATGTGAGCAGGCGTGCCCGCGCCCGGAGCGCGATCCGCGGGCTGACCGCGGCGGCCGTGCTGATGACGATCGCCGCCGGGCTCTCGGCGTGCGGAGGCGACGACGACGCCACCGCCGGCGGCGGGAGCGACGGAGGCGGCAAGCGCCTCCGGGCCGCGATCATCAACGTCGACCCGGTCACCTCCGGCGACTGGGAGCCCGCGACCTACGGGGCGTTCAAGCGGATGGCCGCGAAGTACGGCTTCAAGGCCAGCAACGAGGACGGCGTCGGCTACGACGAGGCGGAGTCGGTCCTCTCCCGCCTGGCCCAGTCGAACGACCTCGTCATCGCCTCGAGCGCCGGCTACGGCGACGCGGTCCTGAAGACGGCGCCGAAGTTCCCCGACACGTTCTTCGTCGTCTTCTCGAACCTCACGAGCACGAACGGGCTGAAGAACGTCGCCGGGTTCTCGTCGGACTGGAACGAGTTCGGCTACGTCTCGGGCACCGTCGCATGCCTGGCCGCGAACGGGGGCAAGATCGGCCACGTCAACAGCGAGCCGATCCCGGCCTTCACGAAGTTCGCGGGCGGCATGCAGCAGGCGGCCGAGGACCACTGCAAGAACGGTCGCACCGACTACCTGCAGACCTGGATCCGCAGCTTCAACGACGTCTCGAAGGCCAAGCAGGCCTCGCTGCAGCTGGCCAACCAGGGCGCGACCGTGCTCGTCCCCACCTGCGACACCGCGGGCCAGGGCGTCGTCGAGGCGGCCAAGCAGAAGAACGACAAGCTGATCATGTCCTACGTCGACCAGTCCGAGGCGGCGCCGCGGAACGTGATCACGAGCTGGCGCTTCGCGTTCGACAAGCAGTTCGACCGCATCGGCTCGCTGTTCCGCGCCGACCAACTCGAGCCGCGGATCTACGAGCAGACCTTCGCCAACGGCGGGATCGACGTGGTCCTGCCGGTGCGCAACGTCGACCCGAAGGTCGCGGCCGGCGTCGAGAAGGTCGTGGCCGACCTCAAGGCCGGACGCATCACGGTGCAGAAGCGCGAGCTGGAGCCCTAGGCCGTGGGCGCGACGTCCGCCCGGCCGCGCCCGCACGACACCCCGGGCACCGGTGAGGGCCGGTGCCTGGAGGTGCGCGGCGTCGAGCGCCACTTCGGGCCCGTCCGGGCCAACGACGGTGTCGACGCGGCCTTCCGCTTCGGCGAGATCCACGGGCTGCTCGGCGAGAACGGCGCCGGCAAGTCGACGCTGATCAAGATCCTCGGCGGGATCTACCGGCCCGACGCGGGCGAGATCCGCCTCGACGGCGAGCCCGTCCGCTTCGCCTCGGCCGACGAGGCGCGCCGCCGCGGGATCGCGATCGTCCACCAGCACTCGGCGCTCGTCGGGCGGCTCACCGTCCTCGAGAACGTGGCCCTGCAGTTCGGCGGCCTCGGGCGCGTCGACCGCTCGCTGGCGGCCGCGATCCGCGCGACGGCCGACGGGCTCGGGTTCGCCCTCGACCCCGTGCCCGCGTCGACGAGCTGTCCCCCGGCGACCGCCAGCGGGCCGAGATCACGCGCGCCCTGATGGCCAGCGCGCGCGTCCTCGTCCTCGACGAGCCGACCGCCGTGCTCGCCGACGCCGAGCGCGCGGGCCTGTTCGCCCTCCTGCGGCGGCTGGCGCGGGCGGGCACCGCCGTCGTGCTCGTCACGCACCGCCTCGAGGAGGCGATCGCGCACTGCGACCGCGTCACCGTGCTGCGCCACGGGCGCACGGTCGCGACCTTCGACGCGCCGGGGGCGGCGACCGAGCAGGACCTCGTCCGCGCGATGGTGGGCGAGCTGCGCGTCGCGGCGCGACGGGCCGCCCCGCCGCCGGGCGCGGAGGTCCTGAGCGTCCGCGACGTCCGCGGTACGCCCCCGGGCGGCCGCGCGCTCGACGTCGCCGACCTCGCGGTCGCGGCCGGCCAGGTCCTCGGCGTCGCGGGCGTCGAGGGCAACGGCCAGGGCGAGCTGTCCGCCCTGCTCACGGGCAGCTGGCGGCCGCCGACGGGCGTCGTGTCGCTCCACGGGCGCCCGCTCGCGCAGCTGACCCCGGAGGAGCGGCTGCGGCGCATCGGCGACGTGCCGGCCGACGAGGCCGAGGCCGTCTGCGCCGAGCTCAGCGTCTGGGAGAACCTCGCCGTCACGCGGCTGGCGTGGCGGGAGCGCCCCACGAGCCGCACCACCGCGCGGCTGCGGCGCGAGGCGGCCGACCTCGTCGAGCGCTTCCACGTGCGGACGCCGAGCGTCGACGCCCCCGCGGGGCAGCTGTCGGGCGGCAATCGCCGCCGCGTACAGCTCGCCCGCGAGCTGTCCAAGGACCCCGACGTCCTCGTGGCGACCTACGCGACGAAGGGCCTCGACGTCCGCTCGATCGAGCAGGTCAAGCGCTGGTGCCGCGACCGCGCCGCCGCGGGCGGGGCCGTCGTCTACATCGCGTCCGACCTCGACGAGCTGCTCGACGTCTCCGACCGCGTCGCCGTGCTCGCCCGCGGGCGGATCACGGGCGTGCTCGACCGTGACGACTGCGACGCGGCCCGGCTCGGCGCGCTCATGCTCGGCGGGACGGCGGTGGCGGCGTGAGCGCGGTCGAGGCCGGCGTCCTGCGAGCCGCGGGGCGGCTGCCGCGCGTGCCCGAGGCCGCGTGGCCGGTGCTCGGCGTCGCGCTGTCGATGCTCGCGCTCGCGCCGCTCGTGGCGATGGCCGGGGCGAGCGTGCCCGAGGCCTACCGGCTGCTGTTCGACGCGTCGTTCGGGTCGGCCTTCGGCTTCGGCGTCCTGCTGACGTTCGCCGTGCCGCTGATCCTCGTCGGGATCGGCGTCGCCGTCCCGTACCGCGCGGGCCTGTTCAACATCGGCGGCGAGGGTCAGCTGCTGCTCGGCGCGTTCGCCGCCGTCTGGGTGGGCGTGCGAGCCGACGCGATCGCGGGCGTGCCCGGCAGCTTCGTCGTGCCGCTCGCCGCCGCCGCGGTCGCCGGCGGGCTGATCGGCGCGATCGCCGGCGCGCTGCGGGCGTGGCGCGACATCAACGAGATCGTGACGACGATCATGCTCAACTTCGTCGCGATCCTGTTCGTGCAGTACTGGATCGCGGGACCGTTCCGCGCGCCGGACCTGAGCTTCGCCGCGAGCCCCGACGTCGACCCCGGCTTCGCGCTCGCCCACTTCGGCCGCGTCGCGCGGATCCCGGCGTCGATCCTCGTCGCGCTCGCGCTCGCCGCCGCGGTCGGTTGGCTCATGCACCGCTCGCGGGTCGGCTGGCGGCTGCGCGTGCTCGGCCTGAGCCCGGCGCTCGCCGCGCGCCAGGGCATCTCGCCGGCGTGGGGCGCGTTCGGGGCGCTGGCCCTCGGCGGCGCGCTCGCGGGCGTCGGCGGGGGCGCCGAGGCGATCGGCAACCAGCTGCACGTCGGCTTCGGCTTCTCCCCCGGCTGGGGCTTCGACGCCGTCGCCGTCGCCCTGCTCGCCCGCGGCAACGTCTTCGCCGTCGTGCCCGTCGCGCTGTTCTTCGCGTTCCTGCGCAACGGCGCGGGGCTGCTGCAGTCCGAGCTCGACGTTCCCGGCACGGTCGTCATCACCCTCGGCGGCGCGCCGGTGATCGTCGTGGCGGCGATCGTCGGCTGGCGCGCCTACCACCGGCTCCGGAAGGGAGATGTGTAGATGGAGCTCCTCGTCTCGAGCACCGTCGTGCTCGGTATGCCGCTGCTCCTCGCGGCCCTCGGCGGGCTGATCGCCGAGCGCACCGGGGTGCTCAACCTCGGCCTCGAGGGCCTGATGCTCGCGGCCGCGTTCCTGACGGCGTGGGTCGCGGGCGCGGGCCGGCCGCTCGGCCTCGCGCTCGTGATCGGGATCGCGCTCGGCGGGCTCTGCGGCCTGGCGCTCGGCTGGCTCGTGGTCGTCGCCCGCGCCGACCAGGTCGTCACCGGCATCGGGCTGAACCTCGTCGTGCTCGGCCTGACCGGCTACCTGTTCGGCATCGTCGGAGCCGACGGCTTCACGACCGGCGCGATCGCCGAGGTCCGGGTTCCCGGCCTCGCGGACATCCCGTGGGCCGGACAGCTCTTCGACCAGCCGTGGCTGGCCTACGTCGGCTACGCGCTCGTGCCCATCGCGGCCGTGGCGATCTTCCGCACCGGTCTCGGGATCCGGATGCGGGCGTGCGGCGAGTACGCCGAGGGCGCCCGCGCCAGCGGCGTCGACGTCGTCCGGGCGCGGCTCGTGGCGATGGCGGTGAGCGGCGCGCTCTGCGGCCTCGCGGGCGCGTTCCTCGTCCTCGCCGACACCCACAAGTTCGTCCACAACGTGACGAACGGCCGCGGCTACATCGCCCTGGCCGTGATCATCCTCGGTCGCTGGAAGCCGCTCGGGGCGCTCGGCGCGGCGGCGCTGTTCGCGTACGCGCAGGGCCTCGACCTGTACGCCCAGGCGCGCAACCTCGACCTCCCGCTCCAGCTCGTGCAGGCGATCCCCTACGCCCTCACGCTGCTGGCGGCCGCGGTGCTCGGCCGGCGCGCCCGTCCGCCGGCCGAGGAGGGTCGCCCGCTGCTCCTCTCCCGGTGATGGCGACCCTCCACACCGCGGCCCTCCTCGTCACGCTCGCCGGGGACGAGGACGCGGTCGCCGGCGGCGGAGTCCTCGTCGCCGGCGGCCGTGTGGCCGCGGTCGGCGAGGCGGCCCGCCTCGCGCACGCGCACCCGGACGCCGAGCGCGTCGACCACGGCGACGCCTGGCTCATCCCCGGGCTGCGCAACGCCCACGGTCACGTCGCGGGCTGGCCGCCCGACGCGCCGCTCGAGGTCTTCCTCCTGGCCCGCTACGGCGCCGAGGACGCGGAGCGCACGTACGCCCGCACGCTCGCCACGGCCGCGGACCTGATCCGCTCGGGCGTGGTCTGGACGCACCACCTGCACTACGGCGGCCACGACGACGCCGCGCTGCGCGCCTACCGCGACGCCGGTCTGCGCGTCCAGTTCTGCCCCGGCGCGCTCGACCGCTTCGCGATCGTCCCCTACGACGACGACGACCGCGCGCTGCTCGCCGCCCTGCCGCCCGACCTCGCCGCCGAGGTCCGCCGGCGGCGGCCGGGCAAGCCGACGGAGCCGGTCGAGCGCTACCTCGAGCGCTGGCGCGCGCTGCGCGACGCGTGGGCGGGCGACGACGACATCGAGGTCGTCCTCGGCCCCGACAACCCGCAGTGGTGCACCGACCGCTGCCTGCGCGCGCTGCGCGAGGTCGGGGCGCCGCTGCACCTGCATTGCCAGGAGACCGCGGCCCAGCGCGCGTTCGCGGTCCGCGCCGACGGGGCGTCCCCGGTCGCCCGGCTCGCCCGTCTCGGCGTCCTCGCCCCCGACGTCACGCTCGCGCACCTCACCCATGCCTCCGACGAGGACATCGCGCTCGTCGCCGCGGCCGGGGCGCGCCTGGCGTGGAACCCGTCCTCGAACCTGCGCCTCGGCAGCGGGGTCACGCGCGTGCGCGACCTCGCCGCCGCCGGCGTCCCCTTCGGGCTGGGGGTGGACGGCGGCGGGCTGGCCGACGACGGCGACCTGCTCGCGGAGGTCCGCCTCGGCGCCGTGCTCCAGCGGGTGGCCGACACGGCGGCGCCGGCGCTGACGGACCGCGACCTGCTCACCGCCGCCGCGGGCCGGATCGCCCCGGGCGAGCTCGCCGACCTCGTCGCGCTCGACCCGCTCGGCGGGGACGACCCCGTCGCGGCGATCGTCCGGGGGGCGAGCGCCCGGAACGTCCGGGCCGTCTACGCGCGCCGGGTCGCCCCTGCTCGCGGACGGCGCGCTGCAGCGCGTCCCCGAGCCGGTCGACGCCGGGTCCGCGACCCCGCCCGCCGCCGCCGCCCTGGCCGCCCGGCTCGCGCCCTACGTGCGCGCGGCGGTCGCCGGCGCGCCGCGGACGGACGCCGCCGCGCGGGCGCTAGCGGCGCGCCCGCGGCACCCGCGACGCCGCCCGCAGCGCGTCGACCTCGGTCCGCGTCAGCCGCCGGTGCCTGCCCGGGGGGAGGTCGTCGAGGGCGAGCGGGCCGAACGCGACCCGCCGCAGCGCGAGCACCGGATGGCCGACCGCCTCGCACATCCGCCGCACCTGGCGCTTGCGCCCCTCGCGGATCGTGAGCTCGAGGACGTCGGGGCGCACGCGGCGGACCAGCGCCGGGGCCGTGCGGCCGTCGTCGAGATCGATCCCCTCGCGCAGCGCGCGCAGGGCACGGTCGGCGACCGGCGGCCGCGCCACCTTCGCGCGGTAGACGCGCGGGACCTCGTAGCGCGGGTGCATGAGGTGGTTGGCGAGGTCGCCGTCGTTCGTGAGCAGGATGAGCCCGGTCGTGTCGGCGTCGAGGCGGCCGACCGGGTACAGCCGCGCGCCGCCCGGGACGAGGTCGACGACCGTCGGGCGGCCGTGGGTGTCGTGGGCGGTCGAGACGACGCCCGCGGGCTTGTGCACGGCATAGACGACGCGCCGCTCGGCGCCGCCGACGGCCTCGCCGTCGACCGTGATCGCCTCCGCGCCGGTCACGTCGCGCGCGGGGTCGGTCACCGTCTCGTCGTCGACCGCGACGCGGCCCTCGGCGATGATCGCCTCCGCCCCGCGGCGCGACGCGACGCCGGCGTGGGCGAGGTGCTTGGCGAGGCGCATCGCGGCGAAGCTACCGTGTAGGCCGTGGATCTCGCGCTCCTGGACGACCGCCTCGCCGATCTCGGCGAGCCCCGCTTCCGCGCCGGCCAGGTGTGGGCGTGGACCGCGCGCGGCGCCGGGGGCTACGACGCGATGACCGACCTGCCGGCCGCGCTGCGCGACCGCCTGGCCGCCGAGGTGCCGTTCTCGAGCCTCACGCTCGACCAGGAGGCGCACGCCCGCGACGGCACGATCAAGGCGCTGTTCCGCACGCACGACGGCCGCCCGGTCGAGGCCGTGCTCATGCGCTACAAGGACGGGCGCCGCTCGCTCTGCCTCTCCTCGCAGTCGGGCTGCCCGCTGACGTGCACCTTCTGCGCCACGGGGTCGATGAAGTTCGGGCGCAACCTGACGGCGAGCGAGATCCTCGACCAGGCGCTGCACTTCCGGCGCATCGAGCCCGTCGACCACGCCGTGTTCATGGGCATGGGCGAGCCGATGATGAACCTCGACCACGTGCTCGCCGCCTGCGAGCGCCTGCCCGACCTCGGCATCACGAACCGCCGCACCGCGATCTCGACGGTCGGCTGGGTCCCGGGGATCGACCGCCTCGCCGCCGCCCCCATGCCGATCCGCCTCGCCCTCTCGCTCCACGCCGCCGACGACGCGCTGCGCAGCGAGATCATGCCGGTGAACGACCGCTACCCGCTCGCGGACGTCCTCGCCGCCTGCCGGCGCTTCTACGCCGAGAAGCGCCGCCTCGTCTTCGTCGAGTACGTGATGCTCGCGGGCGTCAACGACCGCTACGAGCAGGCCCTCGCGCTGGCCGACGTGCTCGACCCGAAGATGTTCAAGGTCAACCTGATCCCGTACAACCCGACCGGCGGGCCGTACACGGGGTCGAGCCGGCAGGCGATCGACGCGTTCCGCGCCGTGCTCGAGGAGCACGGCCTGCGCGCGACCGTCCGCCTGACCCGCGGACGCGACATCGACGCGGCCTGCGGGCAGCTCGCCGCGAAGGCGTGACGGTCCTCCACCACGCGGTCCGCGGGGACGGGCCGCCGGTGCTGCTCGTCCATGCCGGGATCGCCGACTCGCGCATGTGGGATCCGTTCGCCGAGCACCTCGTGGCCGCCGGCCGGCGCGTGGTCACCTGCGACCTGCGCGGCTTCGGCCGCACCCCGCTCACGCCCGGGGTCGTCTCCAACCCGGCCGACCTGCTCGCCCTGCTCGACCATCTCGCGATCGACCGCGCCGCGGTCGTCGGCGCGTCCTTCGGCGGCCTGCAGGCGCTCGACCTCGCGCTGCGCGCCCCCGACCGCGTCTCCGCGCTCGTCCTGCTCGGCAGCGCCCTCGACGAGTTCGACGCCTCGCCGGCGCTCGACGCCCTCGACGCCGCCGAGGAGGCCGCAGTCGAGGCCGGCGACCTCGACGCGGCGGCGGAGGCGAACGTCCGCTTCTGGGTCGAGCGCCCCGGCGAGCGGCCGGCCGAGGACGTCGACCCCGCCGTCGTCGCCCTCGTGCGGACGATGCAGCGCGACGCGTTCGCCGCCCAGATCGACGTCGACGCCGCCCTCGACGAGCCCGACCCGCCGGTCGCCCGCCGCCTGCGCGAGGTCGCGATGCCGACGCTCGTGGTCGTCGGGGCCGACGACGTCGCGGACTTCGCGGCGATCGCGCAGCGCCTCGCCGGCGAGATCCCCGGCGCCGGGCCCGTCGTGACGATCGCCCGCGCCGCGCATCTGCCGGCGCTGGAGCGCCCCGCGGAGACCGCGGCGGCCGTGCTCGACTTCCTCGGCTGAGCGCCGCCGGCCTCAGAGGTCGATGTGCGAGCCCATGACCGTCGTGCGCTCGTCCGGCAGGCCGAAGTACGGGACCGGGTCGGCCGCGTTGCGCGCGATCGTCCGGAACAGCTTCTTGCGCCACCGCATCATCCCCGGGTCGTCGGTGACGACGATCGTGATCCGCGAGACGAAGTAGGAGATCGCCTCGAGGTCGACCTTCTTCTCCTCGGCCATCCCCTCGGCCGCCGCGCGCAGCGTCGCGGGCACGTCGATCGTGTCCTGGAAGCCGTAGCGGACGGTCAGGTGGGTGATGCCGTCGTCGCTGTAGCCGAGGTCGTCGTGGCTCAGGCGCTCGCTGCGCGGGACGTGCGGGACCCGCTCGGTCTGCACGCACACGATGATCACGTTCTCGTGCACGATGCGGTTGTGCTCGACGTTCGCCCGGAGCGCGAGCGGGGTCGTGTCGCGGTTGGCGTTCAGGAAGACCCCGGTCCGCGGCGCGCGGTAGGGCGGCGGGTCCATCTCGTGGATCTCCTCGACGAACGACCGCAGCGGCCCCTCCTCCTCGGTGCGGTTGCGGGTCACGATCTCGCGCCCGCGCTGCCACGTCGTGAGCACGATGAACACGATCAGCGCGATGAGCAGCGGGAACCAGCCGCCGTGCAGCACCTTCGGCAGGTTCGCGGCGAAGAACGTCAGGTCGACCGTGAGGAACGCGGTCGCGCCGACGATCACGAGCCACAGCGGCTTGTGCCACAGCGCGCGCACGACGACGAAGAAGAGGACGGTGTCGATCGCCAGCGTCCCGGTGACCGCGATGCCGTAGGCCGAGGCGAGGTTCTCGGCCGAGCCGAAGCCGATCACGAGCGCCACGACCGCGACGAAGATCCCCCAGTTGACGGCCGGGACGTACACCTGTCCGACCTCGTCGCGCGACGTGTGCAGGATCGTCAGGCGCGGCAGGAACCCGAGTTGCACCGCCTGGCGCGTGACCGAGAACGCGCCCGAGATCACCGCCTGGGAGGCGATCACGGTCGCGAACGTCGCGAACACGACCATCGGCAGGCGCGCCCAGTGCGGGAACAGCAGGAAGAACGGGTTGTCGACGGCCTGCGGGTTGCGCAGGATCAACGCGCCCTGGCCCATGTAGTTGAGGATCAGCGCCGGGAACACGACGACGAACCACGCCCGCCGGATCGGCGTGCGCCCGAAGTGCCCCATGTCGGCGTAGAGGGCCTCGGCGCCGGTCACGGTCAGCACGACCGAGCCGAGCGCGGCGAACGCGACGCCGCCGTGCTCGACGAGGAAGCTCAGGCCGTAGGTCGGTGAGATCGCGCGCAGGATGCCGGGGTGCTGGGCGACCGAGGCGGCCCCGGCGACCGCGAGGATCGTGAACCAGACCGCCATGACGGGGCCGAACAGCCGGCCGACGGCCCCGGTGCCGAAGCGCTGGATCGCGAACAGCACGGTGATGATCACGAGCGTGATCTCGACGACGATCGAGTCGAGGCTCGGCGAGACGACCTTCAGGCCCTCGACCGCCGACAGGACCGAGATCGCCGGCGTGATCATCCCGTCGCCGTAGAACAGCGAGGCGCCGAAGATCCCGAGCGCGATCAGGGTCATCTTCGCCCACCGGCCGCCGAGGCGGACGGTCTGGACGCGCGCGATGAGGGCCATGATCCCGCCCTCGCCCTCGTTGTCGGCGCGCATGATGAACGTGACGTACTTGACGGACACGATCAGCGTGATCGCCCAGAAGACGAGCGAGATGACCCCGTAGACGCCGGCGCGGTCCGGGGTGACGGCCTCGGTGAACGTCGCCTGCAGGGCGTAGAGCGGGCTCGTGCCGATGTCGCCGAAGACGACGCCGAGCGCGCCGGCGGCGAGCAGCAGGCCCCCGGCGTGGTGGGCGGCCCGCGGCGGTCCGACCCGCGGATGGGACGAGGCGTCGGTCGCGTCGGTCGGGTCGTCGGCGGACTCGGTGCCGCTGCCGGGCCGGCTCACGACGTCACCCATCGCCCCGTCCTACCCGACGGCCGGCGGGCGAGTCGGCGATCGGTGCGCGGCGGTCACCCGGTCGGGGGCGCCGGCGCACCGTCCGGCCCGACCGGCGCGGCCCCGGCCCGCTGCTCGCCCGCCTTGAGCAGCCGGTCGCGCAGCTCGGCTTCCTCGTCCTCCGTCGGATCCCACGCCGACGGGTCGGGCAGGTCCTCGAGGCTCGTCAGGCCGAAGAGCTTCAGGAACAGGGTGGTCGTCCGGTAGAGCACGGCGCCGAACTGCGAGCGGCCGGCCTCCTCGACGAGGCCGCGCTCGAGCAGCGTCGCCGAGGCCGAGTCGGCGCTGACGCCGCGGATCCGCGTGATCTCGGGGCGCGAGACGGGCTGCAGGTACGCGACGATCGCGAGCGTCTCGGCCTGGGCCGGCGTCAGCGGCGGGGTGCGCGGCTTGGCCAGCAGGCGCCGGGCGGCGGGCTCGGCCTCGGGCGCGGTGGCGAGCGTGAAGCCGCCCGCGACCTCGCGCAGGACGAGGCCGCGAGCCCCGGGCGCGTACGCCGCGCGCAGCTCCTCGAGCGCGGCCTCGGCGTCGTCGGGCCAGCAGTCGGCGGCCTGCGCCAGGTCGACGACCGCGACCGGCTCGGGCGAGAGGAAGAGCAGCGCCTCGAGCGTGCGCGCGAGCGGGCCGAGCGCGGTCACGCCCCCACCTCGCCGGCGGGCGCGACGGGCGGGCGGGCGGCGAGCGGCGCGATCGCGATGTCGCCGAAGGCCTCCTCCTGCGTCCACGTCGCCTCGCCCTGCTTGTAGAGCTCGAGCAGCGCGAACAGCGTGACGGCGACCGTGATCCGGTCGGCCCCGCGGACGGCCTCGTCGAACGACACGGCCCCGCGGCGCAGGAGCGCGCGCAGGTGCGACAGGCGCTCGGCGACCGAGACGCGCGGCATCGCGAGGTGGCGCAGGTCGAGCGGCGCGGGGGTGCGCAGCAGCGCGCCGATCGCGGCGCCGAGCTGCGCCGGGTCGTAGGCCGCCGTCACGTCCTCGGCGGTCGCGCGGCGCAGCTCGCGCGGGAGCGGGGCCGAGCGGTAGCGGTGGCCCTCCTCCTCCCCGAGGCGGTGCGCGAGGTACTCGGCGGCCCGGCGGTAGCGGAGCGCGTCGAGCATCCGCGCGAGCAGCTCCTCGGCCGCCTCCCCCGGCTCGAGGTCGGGCAGCACGTCGTCCTCGCGCGGGAGCATGAGCCGCGACTTCAGCTCGAGCAGCGCGGCGATGAGGACGAGGAACTCCGTGGCGACGTCGAGGTCGAGCTCGCCCCGGGCCTCGAGGAAGTCGAGGTAGCTCACGACGACGTCGGCCAGCTCGACCTCGAGCAGATCGACCTCCTCGCGGAGGACGAGCGTGAGCAGCAGGTCGAACGGGCCGCTGAAGACCTCGAGGTCCAGCTCGAGCTCGGCGACGGTCACGCGCAACACCGTAACCGGCGCTCCGGTCGCCTTCCGCCGCCCGGAGGGCTCAGCTGCGGACGAGCTCGCCACTCTCGGCGAGGCGGCCGCCCCCGCGGCCTCGGGTGAGGGCGTACATGGCCGAGACCGCGTACAGGACGGCGACGGCCGAGTACGCGGCCGTGTCCGAGGTGACCTCGGCGAGGCTGCCGCCGGCGAACGCGCCGATGCTGAAGCCGGACGCCCACGCGAGGTTGAAGTAGGCGAACGCGAAGCCGTGGTCGAGCCCGATGTGCTCCGCGCCGCCCGCGAGCATCTTCATCGCGGGCACCCACAGGACCCCGAGCAGCCCGGACACCCCGATCACGATGATCGCCAGCCCGACCGCGGACGCGGGCAGCTGCACGACGATCAGCGCCGCGACGGTCACGACGAGGCCGAGGCGCACGACCGTGCGTGACCCGGCGCGGTCGGTGTAGCGGCCGACGGCGGGCGTGACGAGGCCCTCGACGCCGGCCGCGGCGAAGAACGTCAGGCCGAGCGCGAGCGCGGACGCGCCGAGCGCGTCGAGGCGCAGCGGGGCGAGGACGTCGAGCACGCCGAACGCGATCGCCGGCAGCGCGGTCAGCCACATCCCGGCGAGCATCGAGCGGTTGCGCAGCGCCTCGGCGGGCGTGGCGAGGGCCTGGCCCTCGGTCTCGTGGACCGGCTGCGTCCACGCCCACACCCCGAGCGCCAGGCCGAACACGACCGTCGAGGAGAACGCGACCTCCTGGCCGATGCCCCGCGCCACGGCGCCGACGACCGGCCCGAGCTGGACGCCGAAGATGGCGAAGCCCATCGCGCTGCCGAGCATCGCGCCCCGGCGCTCGCGCGGCGCCTCGCTCGCGACCCAGGTCATCCCGCCCGCCCACGAGAACGCGCCGCCGACGCCCTGCAGGAAGCGGGCGGCGTCGAGCACCGCGATCGACGCGCCGAACGCGAACGCCAGGCACGAGAACGACATGAGCGCGAGGCCGACGATGACGGTCGCCTTCACGCCCCAGCGCGCGATCGCCCAGCCCGCGGGCAGCGAGCCGAGCAGCGTCCCCGCGGCGTACGCGCCGGTGAGCACGCCCGCGCCGTTCTTGCCCAGGTCGAGGTCGTCGACGAGCTTCGGCAGCAGCGGCGTGATCGCCGCGTAGAACATCGTGTCGACGAGGACGATCGCGCCGACGAGGAGGGTGAGGCGCCGCACGGGGGCGCGAGCCTACCGCCGCGGTGCCCCCACGCCCATGGCCTCGCGGACGTCGGCCATGGTCTCGGCCGCGAGCGCGCGCGCCTTGTCCGCGCCCTGCGCGAGGATCGCCTCGAGCCGGTCCTGGTCGGGCCGGATCTCGGCGTAGCGCTCGCGGACCGGGGCGAGCATCCCGACGACGGCCTCGGCGACGGCACCCTTCAGGTCGCCGTAGCCGCGGGCCGACGCCATGTCGGCCTCGACGGCGTCCGGGGTGACCCCGCGGGCGACGGCGAGGACGTCGATGAGGTTGCTGACGCCGGGCTTGTCCGGGGCGCGGCGGATCTCGGTCCCCGAGTCGGTGACCGCGCGCTTGACCTTCTTCTCGATCGTCTTCGGGTCGTCGAGGACGAGCACGGTGCCGTCCTCGGTGCCGCCGGTGGTCGACATCTTCCGGGTCGGCTCCTGGAGGTCCATGATCCGCGCCCCGACCTCGGGGATCCGGTGCTCGGGCACGACGAGGATCTCCTTGCCGAAGCGGGCGTTGAAGCGCCGCGCGACGTCGCGCATGAGCTCGAGGTGCTCGCGCTGGTCCTCGCCGACGGGCACCTCGTGGGCGCGGTAGGCGAGCACGTCCGCGGCCTGGAGGACCGGGTAGAAGAGCAGGCCCGCGGACACGAGCTCGCGCTGGGCGAGCGACTTGTCGCGGAACTGGTGCATCCGGTTGAGCTCGCCGATGGCGGTCACCGAGGAGAGCAGCCAGCAGAGCTCGGTGTGCTCGTGCACGTCGGACTGGCGGAAGAGGATGCAGCGGTCGGGGTCGAGGCCCGCGGCGATGAGGATCGCGGTCGTGTCGTACAGGCGCTCGCGCAGCTCGGACGGGGTCGTAGGCGACGGTGATCGCGTGCAGGTCGACGATGCAGTAGATCGCCGGGTCGCCGCGGTCCTGGCCGTCGACGTACTGGCGGATCGCGCCGATGTAGTTGCCGAGGTGCTTGCGGCCGGTGGGCTGGATGCCGGAGAAGATGCGCACGGGCCGACGAATCTAGCGATCGCCCCGGAGTCCCTCGGCGCGTGGGGGGTGACGCCACGCCGAGGGCTCCGGAGCAACGCCCCGCATGACCGGCCCCCGGGGGGCATGTGGGCCGGGCGGCGCGGAGCGCGCTGGCCCCGAGGTTGCCCGTCGGCCCGCGTTTTATGCCTCCCTGGGCGCGCTTTCGACGGACGGTCGTTCCCCCTGGGGCGACGGTGGGTAGGCCCGGTCGTCGTGGCCCGACCCGACCCGACCGATCGCGACCGCGCCGCGGAGCCGGCGCGCCCGCGCGACTACGCCGCCCTGAGCGCCGGCTGGGGCGCGGCCCTCGGCACCCTGCTCGTCGCCGCCCGCGACAAGGGCGACGAGCCCGTCCACCCCGCCGAGATCGTCCCGCTCGGGATCGCGACCTTCGCGCTGGCCAAGCTCGTCGCCAAGGAGAAGGTCGACGCGTGGGTCCGCGAGCCGTTCGTCGAGGAGCGTCCGGACGGCGGCGTGGCGCCGAAGGGCCACGGCCTGCGCTACGCGGTCGGCGAGCTGCTGACCTGCACGCGCTGCGTGGGGACCTGGAGCGCGCTGGGCCTGGTGGCCCTGCGCGTGACCCGCCCGCGCGAGGCCCGCGTCGTCACCGCCGTCCTCGGCGCGAGCGCCGTGAACGACGTCGCGCAGGCCGGCTTCAACTGGGTCTGCGCGCGGTCCAACGCGGCGCAGGCGGCCGCCTCGACCTCGACGCTCGAGGCGACCGAGGCCGAGGAGCGGGTCGCGTGGCGGCGGGAGGCGCGGTTCCGGCGGTAGGGGCGGTGCGTTGGCCGCGGCGTCCCGCTCGCGGCGTCGGCGCCGGGACGCCGCGCGGCCGGACGGCTCGGCGAGGGGAAGGTGGACGAGCGGCGGTCGGCCCCGGCCGGAGCGGTCCGCGCCCACTTTTGCCCCTCCGTTGGGGCAAAGTGAGCGCGCACGACGGTGACTGCGCGTCGCGGGAGCGCCACCGACGCCGCGGCCGCCTTCCCTTACCGCGCCGTCCGCTAGCCCAGAGACTCACCGCCGGCGTCCGAGCGGACCGCCACAGACCCGCGCCCCGCTTACGCCTCGTCCAGCGCCTGCCGGATCACCGGCCGCTTCGCCGCCCCCGCCTCGTCCAGCCGGCGCACCGGGGTCGTGTACGGGGCGTTGCGCGCCACCTCCGGGTCCTCGGCGGCCTCGCGGAGGATCTCGGCCAGCGCGTCGGCGAAGCCGTCGAGCGTCTCGCGGGTCTCGGTCTCCGTCGGCTCGATGAGCAGCGCCTCGTCGACGATGAGCGGGAAGTAGACCGTCGGCGGGTGGACGCCGTGGTCGAGCAGGCGCTTGGCGAGGTCGAGCGTACGGACCTTCAGGTCGCGCTTCATCGGCGCGCCCGAGAGCACGAACTCGTGCATGCAGACCTCGCCGAACGCGAGCGGGAGGTGCTCGGCGACGCCGAGGTCGCGCAGGCGCGCGATGAGGTAGTTGGCGTTCAGGACGGCGACCTCGGACGCGTCGCGCAGGCCCTCGGCCCCGAGCGAGCAGATGTACGCGTACGCCCGCACGAAGCAGCCGTAGTTGCCCTGGAACCCGCGCAGCCGGCCGATCGACTTCGGGTGCTCGAAGCTCAGGTCGAACGTCGCGTCGCCGGCGGCGCCGTTCTCGGCCCCGGCGCCCTCGCCGCGCACGATCCGCGGCACCATGAGATACGGCTCCATCCGCTCGGACACGGCGATCGGGCCGCTGCCCGGACCGCCGCCGCCGTGGGGCTGGGTGAACGACTTGTGCAGGTTGAAGTGCACGATGTCGAAGCCCATGTCGCCCGGGCGCGTGATGCCCATGATCGCGTTGAGGTTCGCGCCGTCGTAGTACGCGGTCGCGCCCGCGTCGCGCACGATCTCCGTGATCTGCTCGATGTTCGGGTCGAAGATCCCGAGCGTGTTCGGGTTCGTGAGCATGAGGCAGGCGACCGTGTCGTCGGCCTTGGCCTTGAGGTCCTCGATGTCCACGCCGCCCTCGGCGTTCGAGGCCACCTTCACGACCTCGAGCCCCGCCATCGTCACCGTCGCGGGGTTCGTGCCGTGCGCGGTGTCCGGCGTGAGGACCTTCGTCCGGCCGTGGTCGCCGCGGTCCTCGTGGTAGGCGCGGCTGAGCAGCACGCCGGCGAGCTCGCCGTGCGACCCCGCGCTCGGCTGCAGCGACACGTGCGGCAGCCCCGCGACCTCGCCCAGCGCGCGCTCGAGGCGCCACATCAGCTCGAGGGCGCCCTGGGCCCGGGCCGGGTGCTGGCGCGGGTGCAGCCGCGCGTGGCCGGGCAGCGCCGCCACCCGCTCGTGCAGGCGCGGGTTGTGCTTCATCGTGCACGAGCCGAGCGGATAGAAGCCCGAGTCGAGGTCGAAGTTGCGCTTCGACAGCCGCACGTAGTGGCGGACGAGCTCGGGCTCGCTCACCTCAGGAAGCCGGGCCGGGCCGGACCGGCGGTACTCGGCCGGGAGCAGCTGCTCCCCGTCGACCTCGGGGACGTCGAGCTCGGGGCACGTGAACGCGCGCCGGCCGGGCGCGCCCTTCTCGAAGATCGTGCGCGCCTGCTCGCGCTGGAGCGGGCCCTGCATGCCGGCGGCGGCCGGCGCGGTCACGGCGACGTCCTGGCTCATGACGCGGCCCCCGCCGGGACGCGGCCGCCGCGCTCGGCCGCGACCGCCGCCCCCAGCACGGCGGCGAGGCGGTCGATGTCGGCGCGCGAGCGCCGCTCGGTGATCGCGACGAGCAGACCGTTCTCGAACTCGGGGTAGTCCGCGCCGAGCGGGACCCCGGCCGCGACGCCCTCGGCCGCGCAGCGGGCGAGCACGGCGTCGACCCCATCCCGCCCGCCCACATCGATGCGCACCGCGAACTCGCGCACGACCGGCCGCGTGTGCAGCGCCTCGACCCCGTCGAGACCCGCGAGCGTCTCGCGCGCGTAGTGCGTGCGCTGGAGCAGCAGCTCGGCGAGCTCCACGAGCCCTTCGCGCCCGAGCCACGCCAGATAGACGACCCCGCCGAGCGCGTTCAGCGCCTGGGCGGTGCAGATGTTCGACGTCGCCTTCTCGCGGCGGATGTGCTGCTCGCGCGTCTGCAGCGTCAGCACGAAGCCGCGGCGGCCGTCGACGTCGCGGGTCTCCCCCGCGATCCGGCCGGGCATGCGCCGCAGGTACGCCTCGGTGGCGGCGAAGAACCCGAACGACGGGCCGCCGAAGTCGAGCCGGTTGCCGAGCGTCTGCCCCTCCCCCACGGCGACGTCGACGCCGCACTCGCCCGGCGGCTTGAGGATCCCGAGCGGGATCGGGTCGTAGGCGCCGATGACGACGGCCGGCGAGTCCTTCGCGGCGTCCGCCAGCGCGGTCGCGTCCTCGACCGCGCCGAGGTAGTTCGGGTTCTGGAAGATGACGGAGCCCGTGTCCTGGTCGATGGCCCCGGCCCAGGCGTCGAGGTCGGTGACCCCGTCGCGGAGGTCGACCTCGACCACCTCGACCCCGTAGCCCGCGGCGGTCGTGCGCAGCGTCTCGCGGCTGTGCGGGTGCACGCCGCGCGAGACCACGACGCGCCCCTTGCCGTTGGCGATCTTCGCGAGGTACGCGGCGGCCGCGACGGCGCTCGGGCCCTCGTACACGCTCGCGTTCGAGACCGGCAGGGCGGTCAGCTCGCTGATCGCCGTCTGGTACTCGAACATCACCTGCAGGCCGCCCTGGGAGACCTCCGGCTGGTAGGGCGTGTACGGCGTCAGGTACTCCGAGCGCTCCATGAGCATGTCGACCACGGCCGGGACGTAGTGGTCGTACATCCCGCCCCCGAGGAACGTGATCTCCTCCTCGGCCGACACGTTGCGCGCGGCGAGGTCGCGCAGGTGCGCGTAGACCTCCTGCTCCGGCAGCCCGGCCGGCAGGTCGAGCGCCCGGCCGAGGCGCACGCCCGCGGGCACCTGGCGCTCGAACAGCTCCTCGAGCGACCCGACGCCGATGGCCGCGAGCATCGCCCGCAGGTCCTCCGGCGTGACGCTCGTGTACCGGCTCACGACAGGCTCGCCTCGTAGGCCTTCGCGTCGAGCAGCGCGTCCTTCTCGGCGGGGTCGGAGAGCTTGACCTTGACCATCCAGCCCTCGCCGTACGGGTCGTCGTTGATGGCCTCGGGCTTGTCGCCGAGCGTCGTGTTGACCTCGACGATCTCGCCCGACATCGGCGCGATGACGTCCGAGACGGCCTTGACCGATTCGACCTCGGCGTACGACTCGTCCTTCGTGATCGTGCTGCCGACGTCCGGCGGGTCGAAGAACACGACCTCGCCCAGCGCGTCCTGGGCGAACCACGTGATGCCGAACGTGGCGGTGTCGCCGTCGAGGCGGACCCAGTCGTGCTCGGCGTGGTAGAGCAGTTCGTCGGGGTAGCTGGCGTCAGCCATCTCGCTCCTTGGAGTAGAGGGGCCGCTCGGCCACGACGGCTTCGCGGGTCTTGCCTCGGACGTCGATCTCGATCGCGGTGCCGACCTCGGCGCGGTCGGCGGGCAGATAGCCCAGGCCGATCCCGACGTCGAGGCACGGCGACAGCGTGCCGCTCGTGACCACGCCGCCGCCCGCGATCGCGTTGCCCGCCCGCGGGATGCCCGGGCCCGTGAGGCGGAGCGGGCGCAGGCGCTCGGACGGCCCGGCCTCGCGCACGGCGCGCACCGCGTCCGACCCGATGAAGCCGGTGTCCTCCTTGCAGCACCACCCGAGGCCGGCCTCGATCGGGCCGCGCTCCTCGGTCAGGTCGTTGCCGTACAGCGGCAGGCAGGCCTCGAGGCGCAGCGTGTCGCGGGCGCCGAGTCCCGTCGGCGTCGCACCGCGGCGGACGAACTCGTCCCACAGCGCGCCGGCGTCCTCGGGGGCGCACAGGACCTCGACGCCGTCCTCGCCCGTGTAGCCCGTCCCGCAGACGAGCGCCGAGCGGCCGAGCAGCATGCGCGTGGCGATGGTCCATCGGGCGGGCAGCGGCGCGTCGGCGACGGTCTGGACGGACTCGCGCGCCTGCGGGCCCTGCACGGCCATCATCGCGTAGCGGTCGACCGCGTCGGTCACCTCGGCGTCGAAGCCGTCGGCGTGCTTGACGAACCAGGCGAGATCCCCGTCGTGGTTCGCGGCGTTCGTGACCGTCAGATAGCGGTCCGGGGCGAGACGGTAGGTGACGAGATCGTCGAGGATTCCGCCGTCCTCGCGGCAGAGGACCGCATACTGCGCACCCCCGACGGGCAGGGCGTCGACATCGTTCGAGATCAGCCGCTGCAGCAGGGCGCCGGCTCCGGCGCCGGAGCACTCGATCTGGCCCATGTGCGAGACGTCGAAGACGCCCGACGCCGTCCGCACGCCCACGTGCTCGTCGCGGATGCCGTGGTACTGGACGGGCATCTCCCATCCGGCGAACGGAACCATCCGGGCCGCCGCGGCGACGTGACGGTCGTACAGGGGCGTGCGCCTCAGGGTCTGCGAGGGGGCTTCGGCCACTCGTCGGCGGACGTTACCAGCGGCCTGAGCGCCGCCGACGGCCGCACGGTGCGCGAGTACGCACGCGGCGTGCGGGGTCGCGTCCCGGGATCCGCGGGGTGTGCGCTTCGCGGCGGCCCGTCGCGGGCGCGAGCATCCGTGCGCTCGCGTGTCCTGCGTGGAGCCTCCGGAACCGTGGATGGCCAGGAAGGGCCCGTGGATCACAACCCCAGTCGACCGAACGACCGCGTCGCCCGACGCGGCGCACACGGCTGGGCGCTCGCCCTCCTCGTGGCCGTGGTGGCGGCCGGTGCCGTCCCCGCGGGCGCAGGCGCGATGACGCCGGGCGGCCCGGGGGCCCCGACCCCGCCGAGGCCCACGCCCGACCCGCCGGCGCCGCGCCCGCCGACGCCGACGATGCCGATCCCGACGCCCCCGGCGCCGACGACCCCGGCGCCCGCGCACGCGCCGCGCCCGGTCGCTCCGCGCCCGACCGCCGGCGGCACCGGCGCCGCCGGCGACGCGTCGCTCGCGGTCCGGCGCCTGTCGGTCCGCGCGCAGGTCGATCTGACGCCCGACCGCCCCGCACGCTTCACGGTCGCCTTCGTCCCACCGGCCGGGTGCCTGGTCGCCGAGGTCCGGCTCTACCGCCGCACGGGGTCGCGCCCGCGGACGATGCTGGTGCGGCGCTCGGTCGCGGTGAAGAGCGGCCGCAAGGCGACGGTGCACCTCGAGGTCAGGGGCCTGCGGGCCGGGCGCTACGAGGTCTCGGTGCGCGCCGGCGCCGGGCGGGCGACGCTGGGCCCGGCCGTCGTGGCGCGGCTGCGAGTCGACTGAGCCGGCCGGGCGCGGGCGTGCGGAACGGCGCCTCGCGGATGCTCCGCGGGCGCCGGTCGGCGAAATCGGTGCGGCGCTCTAGCTGTCCTGCGTCTTCTTCGACGGGTAGACGCGGACGAGCAGATCGTGCAGCAGCTCGTCGAGGTCCTCCGTCGTCGCAGCCTTGATGAGCTTGAGGTGGTCCTTCAGGTCGTCGGCGGTCATGTCCGGCATGTCCTGCTCCCCCCAGGTGTACGAGAACGGTCGAGAGTGCGGGTCTAGCCTCGCGTCCGCTCCGCATGGCGACAAGGGGGATTTCCACACTCTTCGGTGCGCTTCCGCGCCCCTTGGGCCACACTTTTGGGGATGTGCGGGCCTCATCGGCCCGTTGCGCCGTATTCCGGACTTAGGCGGCGCGGACCGCCGCTAGCGGTCGCGCAGGAAGGGCGGGATGTCGATGTCGTCGTCGGAGATCTCGAGCGACGAACGCTCGACGCGCGGGCTGCGATCGCGGCTGCGGGCGCGGTCGCGGGTCTCCTCGCGCGCGGTGCGCGGCCGCGCGCGCCCGTGGTCGAAGCCGGTGGCGATCACCGTGACGCGGATCTCGTCGCCCATGTTCTCGTCGATGACCGAGCCGAAGATGATGTTCGCGGTCGGGTCCGCGGCGCCCTGGACGACCTCGGCCGCCTCGTTGATCTCGAACAGGCCGATGTCGCGGCCGCCCGTGATGTTCAGCAGGATGCCGGTCGCGCCCTCGACGGACTCCTCGAGCAGCGGGCTCGCGATCGCCTGCTTGGCCGCCTCGGTCGCGCGGTTCTCGCCGCCGGACTGCCCGATGCCCATCAGCGCCGAGCCGGCGTCGGTCATGATCGTCCGCACGTCGGCGAAGTCGAGGTTGATGAGGCCGGGGATCGTGATCAGGTCGGTGATCCCCTGGACGCCCTGGCGCAGGACGTTGTCGGCCTCACGGAACGCCTCGAGGATCGTGGTGCGGCGCTCGACGATGTTGAGCAGCTTCTCGTTCGGGATCACGATCAGCGTGTCGACGACCTCGCGCAGGCGCGCGATGCCCTCGTCGGCCTGACGCATCCGCTGGGTGCCCTCGAAGTCGAACGGCTTCGTGACGACGCCGACGGTGAGCGAGCCGATCTCGTTCTTGGCGATCTCGGCGATGACGGGCGCGGCGCCCGTGCCGGTGCCGCCGCCCTCGCCGGCCGTGACGAACACCATGTCCGCGCCCTTGAGCGCCTCCTTGATGTCGTCGCGCGACTCGGCCGCCGCGCCGAAGCCGACCTCGGGATTTGCCCCGGCGCCCAGGCCCTTGGTCAGGTCATGACCGATGTTGAGCTTGATGTCGGCGTCGCACATCTGCAGCGCCTGGGCGTCCGTGTTGGCGGCGATGAACTCGACGCCGCGCAGGCCCGCGTCGACCATGCGATTGACCGCATTGGTCCCGCCGCCGCCGACACCGACGACCTTGATGACCGCGAGGTAGCTGCCGCTGCTTTCCATAGTTGGTTCCGACCGACCTTCAAGTTAGGCTTGAGCGTTTTGCCGCCCGAGGACTCCCCCTCCGCGTCTGCACGGTAAGCACGGGCGTCGAGCGCTGTCAACGGAAGTGTACGCGAGCAAGGTTCCTTGCAGATTCCAGAACCCTCAAGTCTTGCAGGAGATTTTCGTTCGAGGCGACCCTCGAGCGAAGGTAGAGGGTCAGGTCACGGTCCGGTCGCCGGTGGCGTCGTCTGCGGAGTGGTCGTGGTCGCGGTGCCGTCCCCGATCGTCGGCTGCTCGGCCGGGGTCGGGAGCGGCTCGAGACCGCCCGCCGCCGTCCGCTCCGGAAGACGGACGTCGAGGTAGGTCGTGCCGGTCGAGGTCGGGTCGGCGAGGACGGTCGTGACGGCGGCCCACTTGGCCTGCAGCCGCGCGGAGTCGCCGAGGTAGAGGATCGGGCCGTTGCGCAGCGGAAGCGTCCAGCCGCGGTCGCCGACGTACACGCGCCGCACGCGCGCGCGAAGGGCGGGCGGCGCGGCCGCCAGCACCTCGATGGCGCGCCGGACGTGCGTGTCGCTGGCGTGGGAGCCACCGGGGAGGGCCTTGGCCGCGATGGCGGGCAGGCCCGCGCTCGGCGTCGTGCGCATGAGCGTCCCGTCGGCCGCGACCGGGACGCGCTGGCTGCCGGCGACGACCGCGCCGATCGGGTTGCGCTCGTGCACGGCGATCCGCAGGCGGTGGGGGAAGTCGGCGTCGGTGGAGACGCGGAGGACGCCGGGGTACGGGTCGACCGCGGTGCGCAACTCGTCCTGGCGGACGTGCAGCGTGGTCATGTCGCGGGCGGCATCGGCGAGCGCCTCGCGCACCTTGGTGGCGTCGGGGCCGCTGACGCCGGTCACGGTGACGTCGCGGACCGCGACGAGCGAGGAGTCGCGCAGCCACAGCCAGGCGCCGCCGAAGACGGCGAGCACGGCGAGGAACGCCGCCGTCGCCCGGATCGGCGGGCGGGGCAGGCGCGACGGCAGCGGCGGGCGGCGCATCCGGTCCGGTCTTCGACTCCACGGCCCGGGACCCTGCCGGTCCGGGCCGTAGCCTCTCGGGCGTGGAGACCTCCACCCCGACGCTCCTGCGCGACCTGACGACGCTGCGCCTCGGCGGCCCCGCCGGACGCCTGGTCGAGGCCGCGGACGAGGACGCCGTCGTCGCGGCCGTCCGCCGCGCCGACCACACGGGCGAGCCCCTGCTGATCCTCGCCGGCGGGAGCAACGTCGTGGTCGCCGACGCGGGGGTCCCGGGCACGGTGCTGCGGATCGCGACCCGCGGCGTCGTGCGCACCGAGGAGCCCGGCGGCCGGGTCCGCCTCGAGGTCGCGGCGGGCGAGCCGTGGGACGCGCTCGTCGCCCGGTGCGTGGGCGACGGCCTGGCCGGCGTCGAATGCCTCTCGGGCATCCCGGGCTCGGTCGGCGCGACCCCGATCCAGAACGTCGGCGCCTACGGCCAGGAGGTGGCCGAGACGATCCGCGCGGTGCGGGTCCTCGACCGCACGACCGGCCGCGTCGTGACGATGCCGGCCGCGGATTGCGGCTTCACCTACCGCTCGAGCGCGTTCAAGCGCACGCCGGGCCGGTGGGTGGTCCTCGCGGTCGCGTTCGTCCTCGAGCGCTCGGAGCTCTCCGCGCCGGTCCGCTACGCCGAGCTCGCCCGCGCGCTGGGCGTCGGCCTCGGCGACCGCGCCCCGCTCGCCGCCGTCCGCGACGCCGTGCTGGCGCTGCGGCGGGGCAAGGGCATGGTCGTCGACCCCGCCGACCCGGACTCGGTCAGCGCGGGCTCGTTCTTCACGAACCCGGTCCTCGACGGCGACGCCTTCGCCGCGCTCGAGCGCCGGGTGGCCGAGCGCCTCGGCCACGGCGTCGCACCGCCCGCCTTCCGCGATCCCGACGGGCGGGTCAAGACCTCGGCCGCGTGGCTCATCGAGCGCGCGGGCTTCCACCGCGGCCAGGGCGACCCCCACGGGATCGCGATCTCCGCCAAGCACACGCTCGCGCTCACGAACCGCGGCGCGGGCACGACGGCCGAGCTCGTCGCGCTCGCGCGCGAGATCGCCGGGGGCGTGCGCGACGCGTTCGGGGTGGAGCTCGTGCCGGAGCCGGTGTTCGTCGGGCACGAGTGGCCGGGGGTGTAGGGGGCTCGCTGTGGCGTCCCGCTCGGGCGGCGGCCCGGGTCGGTGCGCCTGCGGACGGCGCAGCGAGGGGGAAGGTGAGGGCCGGCGCCCTGGTGCCACGCGTCGGTGGTCACTCTCGTACCGTGGTCACTAATGGGGTCTATGGCCCTATTCGTGACCACGGTGCCGCCACCGGCCGTCGGCCCTTCCCACCGACCCGAGCAAGTGTTCGGGTTCCCGTACCGAATCCGCCGCTCTTCCGGCCTACCTTCCAGGACAACCCCGGGCAGGGAATCCGTACAACGACGCACCGGGCTTCGACCCACACCGAACGCCCCCCACACGGGCAGGGAGATCCGAACGACTCCATGGACGAAGACGCAATCGTCGTCGAGGGCCTCAAGAAGTCCTACGGCGCGGTCCAGGCGCTCTGCGGCGTCGACTTCAGCGCTCAGACCGGCACCGTCCTCGGGCTGCTCGGCCCGAACGGCGCGGGCAAGACGACCGCGGTCCGCATCCTGTCGACGCTGCTGCAGCCCGACGGCGGGCACGCCCGCGTCGTCGGCCTCGACGTCGTCAAGCAGGCCGCCGCGCTGCGGGCCAAGATCGGCCTCGCCGGCCAGTACGCCGCCGTCGACGAGAACCTCACCGGCTTCGAGAACCTCGAGATGGTCGGCCGGCTGTACCACCTGAGCAAGAGCGAGGCGCGCCAGCGGGCGAACGAGCTGCTCGAGCGCTTCGACCTCGTCGACGCCGCCAAGCGCCCGGCGAAGACCTACTCCGGCGGCATGCGCCGGCGCCTGGACCTCGGTGCCGCGCTCGTGTTCCGCCCGCCCGTCCTCTACCTCGACGAGCCGACGACCGGCCTGGATCCGGTCAGCCGCCTGTCGATGTGGGAGACGATCGAGGCCCGCACCGCGGCCGGCACGACCGTCCTGCTCACGACCCAGTACCTCGACGAGGCCGACCGCCTCGCGGACCGGATCGTCGTGATCGACCACGGCAACGTGATCGCCGAGGGCACCTCGGACGAGCTCAAGGACCAGGTCGGCGGCGAGCGCCTCGACGTCCGCCTCGAGGACGAGGCCGACCGCGAGCGCGCGATCTCCGCGCTGGCCGGGATCGCCGACGGCCGGCCGACCTGCGACGGCCTGATCGTCCACGCGCCGATCCGCCGCCGCTCGGGCATCATCGCCCAGGCCGTCCGCGCGCTCGACGACGAGGGGGTCGGGATCGACGACATCGTCATCCGCCGCCCGACGCTGGACGACGTCTTCATCGCCCTCACCGGCCACGCGGCCGAGGAGGAAGCCACCGCCGAGACGGTCGAGGAGGTCCGCGCATGAGTGCGCTCGCCCTGTCCTTCAGCGACACGATGGTGCTGGCCAAGCGCAACCTCGCGCGCATCCCGCGTCAGCCCGACCTCCTGATCGCGTACACGATCCAGCCCGTCATGTTCGTGCTGCTGTTCGTCTTCGTCTTCGGCGGCGCGATCCAGACGCCGGGGTTCGACTACGTCGACTTCCTGATGCCGGGCATCATCGTCCAGTCGCTCGCGTTCGGCGGGTTCGTGACGGCGCTCGGGCTCGCGGAGGACGTCAAGAAGGGCCTGATCGACCGCTTCCGCTCGCTGCCGATGTCGCGCGGCGCGGTGCTGGCCGGGCGGACCCTGTCCGACATCGCCCTGAACTGCGTGTCGCTCGTCGTCCTGTTCGCGGTCGGCTTCCTCGCCGGCTTCAACTTCATCGACTCGAGCGTGCTCGAGGTCGTCGCCGGGCTCGTCCTGTGCCTGTACCTCGGCTACGCGTTCTCGTGGATCTTCGCGCTGATCGGGCTGTTCTCGTCCTCGCCGGAGACGGCGAACGCGATCGGCTTCACGGCGATCTTCCCGCTGACGTTCGCGTCGTCGATCTTCGTCCCGGTCGAATCGATGCCCGACGGCCTGCGCCAGTTCGCCGAGGCCAACCCGTTCACGACGATCTCGGACGCCGTCCGCTCCCTGTGGCTCGGCACCCCGGCCAACTCCGACGTCTGGATGGCGTTCGTCTGGTGCACCGTGCTGACCGTCGTGTTCGCGCCGCTCGCCATCAAGCGCTACCGGACGGTCGCGGCGAAGTAGCCGCGGCCGTCCCGGCCCCGCCGGCGCTGGTAGGTTCGGCGCCATGGCGCGCCCCGGGGACGAGGTCGTCGACCCGTCCGGCCTGCGGCTCGTCTTCCTCGAGACCGCGGCCTCGAGCGGCGGCGCCGCGATCTCACTGGACTGGTTCGTGCCGCCGGGCGGCCGCCTGGTCGCGCTGCCGCACGTCCACCCCTTCGACACCGAGGGCTTCGAGATCTTCGCCGGCCGGGCGCGCTATCGCGTCGGGCGCCGGGTCTCCGAGCAGGACGCGCCCTACGCCTACGGCGTCCCGCCCGGCGCGCAGCACGTGCACGCCGCGAACATCGGGCCGACCCCGCTCCACGTCCGCCAGACCGTGCGTCCCGATCCGCCCGACGGCCCGCTGCTCGAGGGCGTCGAGCAGTTCTTCGAGACGCTGTTCGCGCTCGCCCAGCGCCGCAAGGTCACGAGCGCGGGCGTGATCCTCGACCCGCTCCAGGGCGCCGCGACGCTGGGCCTGCTGCTCCCCTTCAGCTACCTGCCGTGGCTGCCGCGGGGCTTCCAGCGGGTGGCGATCGGCGGCCTCGCCCGCGTCGCGCAGGGCCTCGGCTACGCCGCGCACCTCGAGCCCGAGTGGGCGGCGCGCGGCCCGGAGCCGGTGAACGGGCCGGCGGCCGCGGTCGCCTGAGCCGACAGCCCTCGGACTGGCGGCGCGCCCGGCGGGGTAGCCAGTCCGACCATGACCGACGCAGCGACCGGGGACGCCGTCGAGCCCGTCGAGTCCGTGCTCGACGACGTGGTGCAGTGGCGCCGCCACCTGCATCGCCACCCCGAGCTGAGCTTCGAGGAGACCGAGACCGCGGCGTGGATCGCCGAGACGCTCGCGGGCTTCGGCGACGACCTCGAGATCGAGCGCCCGGCCGAGAACAGCGTCATCGCGCACCTGCGCACCGGCCGCCCCGGCCCGGTGATCGCGCTGCGCGCCGACATCGACGCGCTGCCGATCGAGGAGCAGAGCGGCGTCGACTTCGCCTCGGAGAAGGCGGGCGTCATGCACGCCTGCGGCCACGACGGGCACACCGCGATGCTGCTCGGCGCCACGCGCCTGCTCGCGGGCGCGCGCGACCGCCTGCCCGGCGGCGAGCTGCGCTTCCTCTTCCAGCCCGCCGAGGAGCTCGCCCCCGGCGGCGCGCGCGATCTCGTCGCCGCCGGCGCCGTCGCCGGCGTGGACCTCGTCTACGGCTGTCACCTGTGGACCCCGCTCGAGTACGGCAAGGTCACGGTCATGCCGGGGCCGTTCATGGCCGCGAGCGACTTCTTCACGCTCGCCGTGACCGGCCGCGGCGGACACGGCGGCCTCCCCCACCTCGCCGACGACACGATCGCGATCTCCGCGCAGGTCGTCACCAACCTGCAGCACGTCGTCGCGCGCCGCGTCGACCCGCTCGAGCGCGCGGTCCTGAGCATCGGGACGATCCACGCCGGCGACGCCCCCAACGTCCTGCCCGGACGCGTCGACATGTCCGGCACCGTCCGCACGTTCGACCCCGACCTGCGCGAGCGGATGCCCGTGCTCGTCGAGGAGATCGTCCGCGGCGTCACGTCCGCGCACGGCGCCGAGTACGAGCTCGACTACCAGTTCGGCTACCAGCCGGTCGTCAACGACGAGCGCGCCACGGCGCTCGTGCGCGACACGATCGACCCGGACGCCCTCACCGACCTCGCGCCGATCATGGGCGGCGACGACTTCTCCGCCTACCTCGCGGAGGTTCCCGGCTGCTACGCGTTCATCGGCGCGGGCGACGAGGACGCGGGCGCGACGTACCCCCACCACCACCCCAAGTTCCGCATCGACGAGCGGGCGCTCGGCACCGGCGTGCGGATGCACGTCGACGTCGCGCTGCGCGCGCTCAAGGAGGTCTCCCGATGAAGGTCCAGCACGTCCTCGCCGGACTCCCGTTCCTGGGAATCCTCGTCGGCATGTTCTTCGCCAACTCGGTCGAGCCGTACGTCCTCGGCCTGCCCTTCGCGATGTTCTGGGTGGTGATGTGGGTCGTCGTCTCGGCGGGCCTGATGGCGATCGTCTACCGCCTCGACACGCGCGAGCGCGACCGGGGTGAGGGCCGATGAACGCCGCACTCGCGATCATCACGGCGTTCTTCCTGCTCGCCGTCGGCCTGGCGCTGCTCGCCCGCCGCGGGCGCGACATGGACCTCGAGCAGTGGACCGCCGGCGGCCGCGGCTTCGGCGCGCTCTTCGTGTTCCTGCTGATGGCGGGCGAGATCTACTCGACCTTCACGTTCCTCGGCGGCGCCGGCCTCGTCTACGGCTCCGGCGGCGCCGCGTACTACATCCTCGGCTACGGGACGCTCGCCTACATCCTGTCCTACTGGCTGCTGCCCGCCGTCTGGCGCTACTGCACGCCGCGCAAGCTGCTGTCGCAGGCCGACTTCTTCGTCGCCAAGTACGACTCGCGGACCCTCGGCGTGATCGTCTCGGTCGTCGGCGTCGCGGCGATGATCCCCTACCTCGCGCTGCAGCTGAAGGGCCTCGGGATCATCGTCTCGGAGGCCTCGGGCACGGTCTCGTCGACCGCCGCGGTGTGGCTCGGCGCGCTGGTGCTGTCGATCTACGTCGTGGCCTCGGGCATCCACGGCTCGGCGTGGACGGCGTGCGTGAAGGACGTCCTGACCCTCGCCGTCGTCGTGTTCATCGGCCTGTACCTGCCGATCCACTACTTCGGCTCGATCGGCGGGATGTTCCACCAGGTGCAGGAGGCCAAGCCGGGCTTCGCGGCGCTGAAGGGCGACCAGCTCTCGCCGGTGTGGTTCTCCTCGACGGTGCTGCTGACCGCGCTCGGCTTCTACATGTGGCCGCACACCTTCGGCTCGGCGCTCACGGCGCGCAACGAGGACGTCTTCCGCCGCAACGCCATCTTCATGCCGCTCTACCAGCTGCTGATCGCGTTCGTCCTGCTCGTCGGCTTCGTGGCCGTGGTGCGGCTGCCGGGTCTCGGCGAGGACCAGACCGACGGCGCGCTGCTCGGCATCTCCCAGCAGGCGTTCCCGGACTGGTTCGTCGGGCTGATCGGCTCGGCCGGGATGCTCTGCGCGCTGGTCCCGGGGTCGATGCTGCTGATCGCGTCGTCGACGATCGTCGCGCGCAACATCTTCCGCGCGCTGAACCCGTCGATGTCCGACGCGGCCGTGACGCGCACGACGAAGCTGCTCGTGCCGATCATCGGCCTCGCCGCCGTCGCGTTCGTGTTCCAGGGCGGCCAGACGATCGTGACGCTGCTGCTGCTCGGCTACGCGCTCGTCACGCAGGTGTTCCCGGCGCTCGTGCTCTCGCTCGCCCGCCCCGGATGGGTGACGAAGGCGGGCGCGATCGCGGGCATCGTCGTCGGCGAGGCGATCGTGGCGGCGATGTCGTTCTCCGGCGCCACGCCGGGGTCCTCGACGACGCTCGACACGCTCGTCGGCGGGCTGCCGGCGTGGCTGGCGGACCTGAACCTCGGCGTCGTCGCGCTGCTGGCCAACGTGCTCGTCACGTGCGCGGTGAGTGCCGCGACGCGCGGCGCAGCGCCGGTCGAGGGCGCGCGGACGGCCGACGCGCCGCGCTTCTCGCGGGCGGGCGAGCCCGCGCTGCAGCGCACGCCGCAGAGCTGAGCGAGGGCGGCGCTCATCGGGGTGGCCGGTGTGCTCACCGGCCACCTAGGTGGCCCTGACATGGTGTCGAGAAGGCGGTGAAATGGAGGTACTCCACTCCTCTCCCGCTCTCTCCGAACGAGGCCCACCATGCTCCGCCGCACCGCCCTCACCACCGCCCTCCTCGCGACCGCCGCGCTCGCCCCCGCCGCGGCCCACGCCGCCTCCGACCACGGCGCCCGCCTCGGCGGCCAGCCGACGATGGTCCAGGTCGACGCCCACCACGCGACCCTCGAGTTCGCCTCCGACCGCCTCCCGCGCACGGCGGGCGGCGCCGTCGACGCCCGCATCCGCTTCGCGGGCGGCCAGCGCGTCTCCGGCCTGACGCCGGTCGGCCGCCACGGCTACGACGTCCGCTACCGCGCGACCGTCACCTCGCAGTCGGCCCTCCGCGCCGGCGCGAAGTACACCGTCCGCATCAAGCTCCCGGGCTCGCCGTCCGTCACGCGGCTCGTGAAGCTCCACGCGGCGTCGTAGGCGCCGCCCGGGCCTCAGCCGGCGGCGACGAGCCGCCGGCCGAGGTCGTCCACGTTCCCGGCCCCGAGCACGAGACAGAGGTCGCCCGCCTGCAGGAGCGGCCCGAGGACGCGCTCGGCCGCGGCGAAGTCCGGCAGCCACAGGACGCGGCCGCCGGCCGCCGCGTCGGCCGTCGTCTCGGCGATCGTGAGCCCCGAGATGCCGGGGAAGTCCTCGGCCCGCTCGCGGGCCGGGTAGACGTCGAGCACGGCCGCGACGTCGGCCCGCGCCAGCGCCGCGCCGAAGGCGCCCGCCAGCCGGGCGGTGCGCGAGAAGAGGTGCGGCTGGAAGACCGCCACGACCCGCCGCGCCCCGAGCGTCCGGGCCGCGTCGATCGTCGCCGCGACCTCGGTCGGGTGGTGCGCGTAGTCGTCGACGACGGCCGCGCCCGACGGCGTCGTCCCGAGGCGCTCGAACCGCCGCCCGGCGCCGGCGAAGTCGGCCAGCGCCGCCGCGGCCTGCCCGGGGTCGGCCCCGGCCAGCACGCACGCCTCGAGCGCCGCCGCCGCGTTGCGCGCGTTGTGCGCGCCCGGCACGGCCAGCCGGACGTCGATGCCGCGCCACGCGAACCGCGAGCCGCCGGCCTCGAGCACCGGGTCGGGGACGTCGAACACGACCCGCGCCGCGCCCGGGGCGCGGAGGGCGACGACGTCCGGGCGGTCCCACAGGACCGCCTGCGGCACGCCCGCGAGGAACGTCCGGAAGACCTCGCGGACCTCGGCCAGCGAGCCGTAGGTCGCGTGATGGTCGAGCTCGACGTTCGTCACGACCGCGACCTCCACGTGGAGCTCGAGCATCGAGCGGTCCGACTCGTCGGCCTCGACCACGAGCCAGTCGCCGGCGCCCCAGTCGGCGTTCAGGCCCGTCGTCCGCAGCGCCCCGCCGATCAGGTAGGCGGGCTCGAGACCGCAGCGCAGCAGCGCGTGGGCGACCATCGAGGTCGTCGTCGTCTTGCCGTGCGCGCCCGCGACGGCGATCGTGCGCTTCAGGCGGCTGATCTGCTCGAGCAGGTCGGCCCGGGGGCGGTCGGCCAGCCCGCGCGCGCGGGCCGCCTCGCGCTCGGGGTTGGAGAGCGGGATCGCGGTCGAGTGGTAGACCTCGACGCCGTCGCCCGCCGGGACGTTGCCGGCGTCGTGGCCGACGTGGACCGCGACGCCGAGCGCCCGCAGGCCGGGCAGGGTCGGGCCGTCGGCGCGGTCGGAGCCCGAGACCTGCGCGCCGAGCTGCGTCGCCACGCGCGCGTAGCCGCTCATCCCGGCGCCGCCGAGGCCGACGAGGTGCAGCCGGCGCCCGCTCCAGGGCCGCTCCGTCACCGCAACCTTTTCGCGCGAGTCGAGTTCCTATCCACGATGCACGTTCGTCCCAATCGCTGGCGCGCAGTGCCCACGCTGCTCCTCGTCGTCGGCGCCATCCTGCTCGGCGCGGTCACCGCGAAGGCCGACGGGCCGCACCATCACGCGGCCGCCAGCAGTTCCGCCGCGATCCGCTGAGCCGCGTCGGGTCGCGCGAGGCCCGCGGACGCCCGGCCCATCGCCTGAAGGCGCGCGGGGTCGGCCATCAGCGCGTCCACCTCGGCGCGCAGGCGCTCCGGCGTGAGGTCCGCGTCGGCGATCACCGTCGCCGCGCCGCCGTCGGCCATCCAGCGGGCGTTCGCCGTCTGGTGGTCCGCCGTCGCGTGGGGGTACGGGACGAGGATCGCCGGGCGCCCGTGGGCCGCGACCTCGAAGATCGATCCGCCCGCCCGGGCGACGCAGAGGTCGCGCGGCCAGGAGGGCCTCGCCGAAGCCGTCGATGTAGGGGCGCAGGTCGTAGCGCCCGCCGGCGGGGACGCGCGCCTGCAGCGCCTCGAAGTCGCGCGTGCCCGACGCGTGGAGCACGCGGTAGTCGGGCGGCGGGGCGGCGAAGGCCGCGACCGACGCCTCGTTGATCGACCGCGCCCCGAGCGACCCGCCGAACACGAGCACGCAGCGCTCGCCGTCGCCGAGGCCGAACCGCGCGCGGGCGGCGGCGACGTCGGTCGCGGGCGGCGGCACGGGGCGGCCGGTGACGAGGTAGCGCTCGCCCGTCCGGCCCGCGATCGGGAACGCGAGGCAGACGCGGCGGGCGAAGCGGGCGAGCAACCGGTTCGACAGGCCCAGGTGGCTGTCGGCCTCGGTGAGCACGAGCGGGATCCGCCGCGCCACGGCGGCCAGGCCGACCGGCCCGGCGACGTAGCCGCCCCCGCCCATGACGGCGTCCGGGCGGACGTCGCGCAGGATCCGCCGCGCCGTCCCGACCCCCGCGACCGCCTTGCCCACGGCGCGCGCCGCCTTCAGCGGGTTCGTCCGGCTCAGGCCCTCGACCGCGATCGTCCGCAGGTCGTAGCCGGCCTCGGGCACGAGCGTCCGCTCGGCCCGCTCGCCGCCCACGAAGACGACCCGCGCGCCCTCAGCCCGCAGCGCGTCCGCGACCGCCAGCGCGGGCACCACGTGCCCCGCCGTCCCGCCGGCGGCGATCACGATCGTCGGCGCCATCGTTGCGGGATCGTGTCACGACCTTCAGATGGGCCCGTCCCCCGGCGGCGATGTTCAAGAGCAGCCCCATGCTCGCGAGCAGCACGGTGAGGTTCGTCGAGCCGTAGGAGATGAACGGCAGCGGGACGCCCGTCAGCGGCGCCAGGCCGAGGACGGCGAAGATGTTCAGGCACGCCTGCGAGAGGATCAGCGAGGTCAGGCCCGCCGCCAGGAGCTTCGCGTAGGCGCCGGTCGCCCGCTTGGCCACGCGCAGCCCGGCGTACGCCATCAGGCCGTAGAGGCACAGGACGCCGAACACGCCCGCCACCCCGAGCTCCTCGCCGATGATCGCGAGGATGAAGTCCGTGTGGGCCTCGGGCAGGTAGAAGATCTTCTGCACCGACTGCCCGATGCCGCGCCCGAACAGCCCGCCCGAGCCGAGCGCGATCTGGCCCTGCACCGCCTGGAAGCCCGCGTCGCCCGCGTGCGACCACGGGTCGAGGAACGTCGTCAGGCGCGCGCGCCGGTACGGCTCGCTCAGCGCGTAGACGAGGACGAGCATCCCCAGCGCTCCGGCCCCGATCGCCAGGAAGCGGATCGGCATCCCGGCCGCGACGAGCATCGCGGTGACCGTGAAGGCCATCACGAGCGCGGTGCCGAGGTCCGGCTGGGAGGCGACGAGCAGGATCGCGGTGCCCGCGACGAGCAGCACCGGCATCACGTCGCCGGGGCGCCGGATGCGCCCGGGACGCTCCGCGAGCATCCGCGCGCCGTAGAGGACGAGCGCGAGCTTGGCGATCTCCGACGGCTGGAACTGCAGCGGCCCGGCCCCGAGCCAGCGGCGCGCGCCGTTGATCGTCACGCCGACGCCGGGGAGCTTCACCGCCACGAGGCAGGCGAAGGCGAAGATCAGCAGCGGCTTCGTGAGCGTGAGGACGCCGTCGAGGCCGCGGCGCGCGACGACGTGCATCCCGACCAGGCCGATCCCGCCGTAGGTGAGGTAGCGGACGAGGAACGCCGTCCCGTCGCCGTGGCCCTGCAGGAGCGCGCGAGCCGACGACGCGCTGTAGACCATCACCGCGCCGAACGCGAGCAGGCAGAGCGTGGCGGTGAGCAGGAGGTTGTACTCCAGCGGAACGGCCCGTGGGGCCTTGGCGCGGGCGGCGACGCGCATCGAACCTCAATTCGCCCTGGCGGCGGCCGGTCCTGCCCCCCGCCCCGGTTTGCCCGCTTTCCGGTCCGCCCGGCGACCGGGCCGACCGCGCCCTGCCGTACCGTTCGCGCTCGTGCACATCCGCAGCCTCGACCATTTCGTCCTCACCGTCTCCGACCCGGAGGCCACCGTCGCCTTCTACGAGCGCCTCGGCATGCGCCGTGAGGAGTTCGAGGACGGCCGCGTCGCCCTGCGCTTCGGCGAGCAGAAGATCAACCTGCACCAGGCGGGCCGGCCGATCCAGCCGCACGCGCGGCGCCCGACCCCCGGGTCCGCCGACGTCTGCCTGCTCGTCGACGGCACGCTCGACGCGGTCGAGCGCGAGCTCGAGGCCGCGGGCGTCGTGTTCGAGCTCGGCCCGGTGCCGCGCACCGGCGCGACGGGGCCGATCCGCTCGCTCTACCTGCGCGACCCCGACGACAACCTCGTCGAGCTGTCCGAGCCGCTCTGAAGCCCGCGGACCAGGTCCTTGAACGCGCGGCCGCGGGCCTCGAAGTCGGCGAACTGGTCGAAGCTCGCGCACGCCGGCGACAGGAGGACGACCTCGCCCGGCCGCGCCGCGGCCCGCGCGGCGGCGAGCGCGCGCTCGAGGTCGCCGCAGTCGCGTGCCGCGCCGCCGAGCACGTCGCGCAGCGCGGGCGCGGCCTCGCCGATGAGCTCGACGCTCGCGCACGTCGCCGCGACCGGCGCGCGCAGCGGCGCGAAGTCCTGGCCCTTCCCGCGGCCGCCGGCGATCAGGTGGACGGGCGTGCCCGCGAAGCTCGCGAGCGCGACGAGCGTGGAGTCGACGTTCGTCGCCTTCGAGTCGTTGACGTAGAGGACGCCGTCGATCGTCGCGACCTCCTCGAGGCGGTGCTCGACGCCCGCGAACGTCCGCAGCGCGTCGCGGACGGCGTCGATGTCGATCCCGCGGGCGAGCGTGACGGCCGCCGCCGCCATCGCGTTGAGGCGGTTGTGCGCGCCGCGCAGCGCCAGCTCGCCGACCGGCAGCAGCGGCTCGTCGGCCCACCACAGCGCCCCGGCGCGCTCGCTGACCTCGATGCCGGGGCCGACCCCGAAGCAGACCCGCCGCGCGCAGCCCCCGAGGTCCTCGACGCCGAGCCCGGCCGGGGCGACCGCGACGTCGTCGTTGCCCTGATTGGCGAAGACCCGGAGCTTCGCGGCCCGGTAGGCCTCGAATGTCCCATGGCGATCGAGGTGGTCGGGCTGGAGGTTGAGCAGCACCGCGCCCTCGGGGGCGAACAGGACCGTGTCCTCGAGCTGGAAGGACGAGACCTCGCACACGACGACGGTCTCGGGCGCGAGCGCGTCGACGTAGGTGCTGAGCGCCGTCCCGACGTTCCCGGCGACGGTCACCGGCCGCCCGGCCTCGCGGTGGATGTGGCCGATCAGCTCGGTCGTCGTCGTCTTGCCGTTCGTGCCCGTCACGGCGATGAACTCGTTCGGGATGAGGCGCCAGGCGAACTCGACCTCCCCGAGGACCGGGATCCCGCGCGCGCGGGCCTCGGCGACGACCGGCGCCTCGGCCGGGACCCCGGGCGACTTCACGACGGCCCGGGCGTGCTCGAGCTCGGCCAGGCCGTCGGTGCCCAGCTTGCTGTCGTGGCCCTCGGCCCGCTCGCCGCGGGCGTGCAGCACCTGCAGGACCGCGAGCCCCGAGCGGGCGAGGCCGACCACGAGGTACGGCCCGCCGGGCAGCGGCGGGCGCGGCGTCACGTGACGGTCTGCTGGTAGACCGTGAAGCCGATCGCGGCGCACACGCTCGCCACGATCCAGAAGCGCAGGATGATCTTCGTCTCCGACCAGCCGAGGATCTCGAAGTGGTGGTGGATCGGGGCCATGAGGAAGATCCGCTTGCGGAAGGCCTGGAAGGAGAAGACCTGCAGCAGGACGCTCAGGGCCTCGACCACGAAGATCCCGCCGAGCACGATCAGCAGCTCCTCGGTCTTCGTCATCACCGCGAAGCCGGCGATCGCGCCGCCCAGGCCGAGCGAGCCGGTGTCGCCCATGAAGATCGTCGCCGGGAACGCGTTGAACCACAGGAACCCGACGCAGGCGCCGACGAGACATCCGGCGAGCAGCGACAGGTCCGACTGGCCGGTGGTGATGAACGTGATCCCGATGTAGGCGAGCAGCACGATCGCCGCGCAGCCGCCGGCGAGGCCGTCGAGGCCGTCCGTGAGGTTCACCGCGCTCGTCGTGCCCGCGACGACGAGGTAGATCAGCACCGGGTAGAAGACGCCGAGGTCGATCGTGATGTCGAGCGAGCGCAGCCGCAGCGTGTCGGCGAGGTTCGCCTCCTGCGTCGCGACGAGCCACAGGCCGATCGAGATCGCGATCGTCACGCCGAGCTTCGTGCGCGCCCGCAGCCCGAGCGAGCGCCGCTTGATGATCTTCGTGTAGTCGTCGGCGAAGCCGAGCACCGCGCACGCGATGGCCACGCCGAAGACCCCGACCGAGCGCCAGTCGTAGTCGCTCAGGATCAGGAACGGGATCGAGATCGCCGTGAAGATGATGATCCCGCCCATCGTCGGCGTGCCGGCCTTCTCGTGGTGGCCCTCCGGGCCCTCCTCGCGGATGAACTGGCCGAACTCGCGCGCGCGCAGGAAGGCGATGAACTTCGGCGACAGGAAGATGCAGATGAGCAGCGAGGCCGTGCCCGCGATGAGGACCTCGCCCATCAGGCCGCTTCCAGCGCCCGGGCGACGACCTCGAGGCCGACGCCGCGCGAGCCCTTGACGAGCACCGTGTCGCCGGGCGCGAGCAGGCCGGGGACGAGCGCGGCGGCCTCGCGGGCGTCCGCGACGTTGTGCTGCGGGCCGCCCTCGAAGGTGTCGCCGATGCGGGCTGCGAGCGGGCCGACGGTCACGAGCACGTCGAGGCCGAGCGTCGTCGCGAGCGCGCCGAGATCCTGGTGGAAGCCGGTCTCGCCCGGCCCGAGCTCGAGCATGTCCCCGAGCACGGCGACGCGGCGCCCGGGTGCGGACGCGGCGAGGTCGTCGAGTGCGGCGCGCATCGACATCGGGTTTGCGTTGTAGCAGTCGTTCACGACGACGACGTCATTTGCGAGCGCGATCCGCTGACCGCGCATGTTCGAGAGCGCCACGTCGACGGCCCCCGACGGCTCGACCCCGACGGCGCGGGCGGCGGCGAGCGCGGCGAGCGCGTTGCGGGCCATGTGGGCGGAGGTGAACGGGATGCTCAGGCCGGGCGGGAGCTCCGCGACGTCGCCGCCCGGGCCGAAGGTGACGGTCGTGACGTCCCCGCGCCGGTGCGGCGCGAGCAGCGGCTCGTCCGCCGGGATCACCGCCGTGCCGCCGGGCTGGAGCGCGGCGATCAGCTCCGCCTTCGTCGCCGCGATCGCCTCGATCGAGCCGAGCAGCTCGAGGTGGACCGGGCCGACGTTGACGATCACGCCGACGTCGGGCTCGGCGATGGCGGCGAGCTCGGCGATCTGGCCGGCGCCGCGCATCGCCATCTCGAGGACGAGCACCTCGGTCCCGGCCGGGGCGCCGAGCACGGTCAGCGGCAGGCCGATCTCCGTGTTCAGGTTCTGGGCGGTCGCGACGACGCGCCGGTGCGGGGCGAGCATCCCGGCGAGCAGGTCCTTCGTCGAGGTCTTGCCGGTCGAGCCGGTGATCCCGACGACCTGCGCGCCGAGGCCGCGGCGCCAGGCGGTCGCGAGCCGGCCGAGCGCGGCGAGCGGGTCGTCGGCGGCGAGCAGCGTCCCGGGCGGCGCGCAGCGGGCGGCGTCGGCGTGCTCGGGGCCGACGAGGACGCCCCACGCGCCGGCCGCGAGCGCCTGCGGCGCGAAGCGCCCGCCGTCCATGTTGCCGCCGGTCAGCCCGACGAACAGGTCGCCCGCGCCGACCTCGCGCGAGTCGATCACGACCCGGCCGGGGCCGGCGGCGTGGGGCGGCGGCGCGACCAGGCGCGCGCCCGCCGCCTCGGCGACGCGGTCAGGCGACCAGTCGCGCACGGAGCGCCTCCCGGGCGACGCCGACGTCGTCGAACGGGATCTTGCGCCCGTCCTCGAACTCCTGGCCCTGCTCGTGGCCCTTGCCGGCGATGACGACGATGTCGTCGGGCTCGGCGATCCCGATCGCGCGCTCGATCGCCGCGCGGCGGTCGACCTCGACCTCCACCCCTGCGCCGGCGCCCCTGAGGATCGCGGCGATGATCGCCTCCGGGTCCTCGTTGCGCGGGTTGTCGGAGGTGACGATCACGACGTCGGCCAGGTCGCACGCGACGGCGCCCATGAGCGGGCGCTTGGCCCGGTCGCGGTCACCCCCGGCGCCGAACACGACGATGACCCGCCCGTCGGTCAGCGCCCCGCCGGTCAGCGGGCGGGCGGCGAGCAGGGCGTTCTCCAGCGAGTCGGGGGTATGGGCGTAGTCGACGAGGACGGCGAAGGGCTGGCCCTCGTCGACCGGCTCGAACCGGCCGGGCGCGCGGGCGGCGCCCGGGAGCGCGGCGGCGATCGTCGCGTCGTCGACGCCGAGCGCGCGGGCCGCGGCCACGGCGCCGAGGACGTTCAGGACGTTGAAGCGCCCGGGCAGCGGCGAGCGCAGCTCGAGGTCGCCGACGGCGAAGGTCGATCCGCTCGCGTCGCTCGCGACGCGCGTGGCCCGGACCTGCGCGTGGGGCGAGTCGATCCCGATGCGTACGGCGTCGGGGAAGTCGTGGGCGAGCCGGATGCCGTAGGGGTCGTCGACGTTGACGATCGCCAGCCGCGGCCCGGTCTCGAACAGCCGCCGCTTGGCCAGGAAGTAGTCCTCCATCGTGGGATGGAAGTCGAGGTGGTCCTGGGTGAGGTTCGTGAAGATCGCGACGGCCCAGTGGATCGCGTCGGCGCGATGCAGCGCGAGCGCGTGCGAGGAGACCTCCATGACCACCGCGCGGTCGCCCGCGGCGCGCATCTCGGCGAACGTGCGCTGGAGGTCGATCGCCTCCGGCGTCGTGCGCACCATCGGGCGCTCGGCCCCGCCGACGATCGCGTTGACGGTCCCGAGCATGCCGGTCGCGATCCCGCCCGCCTCGAGGAGGCTGCGGACGACGTAGGCCGTCGTGGTCTTGCCGTTCGTGCCGGTGATGCCGACGGCGTCGAGCGCGGCGGTCGGGTCGCCGTTCAGCGCGGCGGCGGCGGGCGCCATCGCGGCGCGGACGTCGTCGACGAGGACCTCGGGGACGCCGAGCCCGAGGGGCCGCTGGACGACGAGCGCCGCCGCCCCGCGCCCGACGGCGTCGGGGGCGAAGTCGTGGCCGTCGCGGGTGAACCCCGGGACGCAGAAGAAGAGCGTGCCCGGAGTGACGAGCCGGTTGTCGTACGCCAGCGCGGTCACCTCGACCGGCGGGGCGTCGCGCGCGGCGTCGCCCAGGACCTCGCGAAGCTGCATCGCGCCCTCAGTCTACGGCGCGGGGCGGGCGATCTCTCCTCACCCCGGCGGGATCCGCAGGTAGGGCAGCGCGAAGGACGCGATCTGCCCGAAGGCGGGCGCCGCGACCGTGCCGCCGTAGATCGCCCCGTGCGGCTCGTCGACCATCACGGCGATGAGCAGCCGCGGGTGCAGCGCCGGCGCGAAGCCGATGAACGACGCGACGTAGGCCTCCTTGGAGTACTCGCCCGTCTTCGGGTCGATCTTGTTCGCGGTGCCGGTCTTGCCGGCGAGCTTGTAGCCGGGGATCGAGACCTCGCTGGCCGTGCCGCCCGGGGCGAACGCGCCCTCGAGCATCGTGCGCAACTGGTAGGCCGTCTTGCGGGAGATGACGCGGCGGCCCTTCGGCGCGTCGACGCGCTTGCCGTCGATCCGCCGGACGATCTGCGGCTGGCGGAGGATCCCGCCGTTGGCGATCGCGGCGTAGGCCTGCGCCATCTGCATCGGGGTGACCGCGATGCCCTGGCCGATCGGCAGGTTGCCCATCGAGGAGCCCGAGTACTTGTTCACCGGGAGCACGATGCCGCGCTCCTCGCCCGGGAGGTCGACGCCGGTGGGCCGGCCGAAGCCGAAGCGCCGGACCCACTTGTCGAAGCGCTGCTTGCCCTCCTTCAGGCCGATCGTGATCGCGCCGACGTTGCTCGACTGGGCGAGGATCTGGGCGGTGCTCAGCGTCTCGGTCCCGCGCGGGTGCGACTCGCCGATGACCCGGTCGGCGACCTGGATCTGCGGCGGGAGGGTGAACTCGCTGTCGGGCTTCACGACGTTCTCCTCGAGCGCGCCCGCGACCGTGACCGCCTTGAACGTCGAGCCCGGCTCGTAGGTCGAGCCCACGGCGCGGTTCTGGGCGGCGTACGGGGGCGCGGCGCCCGGGTCGTTGGCGTCGATCCGCGGCCAGTTGGCCATCGCGAGGACCTCGCTGTCGCGCGGGTCCATGACGATCGCCGTCGCGCCCTTCGGACTGTAGGTCTTGCCGACCTGGGTCAGGACGCGCTCGACGTCGTCCTGGATCGCGGCGTCGATGCTCAACTCGAGGCGCGCGCCGGACTTCGCCGGCTTCGTGTCGCGGACGTTGATCGACTGCCCGAGCGCGTCCTTGACGAGCCGCCGCTCGCCGTCGGTCCCGGTCAGGGTCTTGTTGCGCTCGTACTCGAGGCCCGACAGGCCCTTGCCGTCCGTGCCGACCGAGCCGAGCAGCTGGGCGGCGAGGAACTCGCGCGGGTAGAAGCGCAGATGGCCGGGGGTCAGGGTGACGCCGGTGAGCGCCAGCTTCTGGACCTTCGTCGCCTGGTCGGCCGGGATGTCGCGCGCGAGGTACACGAAGCCGGTGTCCTTGCGCGCGAGCTTCTGGACGAGCGCCTCGGGCGTCTGGCCGAGGACGGGCGCGAGCTTCTCCGCCGCCTTGATCGGGTCCTTGACGAGGTACGGGGTCGCGCTGACGTCGGCGGCCGGCTCGGAGACGGCGAGCGGGTTGCCCTTGCGGTCGACGATCGAGCCGCGGGCGGCGGGGAGCTTGGCGCTCGAGACCTGCTGGGAGGTGGCGGCGCTCGCGAGCGACCCGGAGCGGACACCGCCGAGCCAGACGGCGCGGGCGCCCGCGACGAGCAGGAGGACGAGGAACGCGGCGAAGAGGAGGCCGATGCGGCGCTCGAGCAGCGCCATCGACTACTGACCCCCCTGCCCGGTGACGGTGGTGCCGCCCGCGGGCGTGACGGTCCCGGCGGGTGCGGTCTGGGTCGGGGCGGGGGTGGTCTGCGTGGGCGGTGCGGTCTGGGTGGGCGCCGTCTGGGTCGGCTGGGCCGTGGTCGTGGTGGCGGGCGCGGCCGTGGTCACGGGCGCCTGGGTCTGCGTCTGGGTCGGCGGCGCGGTCGTCGTCGTCGGGGCGGTCGCGGCCTGGCCCTGGGTGGTCGTCGTCGCCTGCGGCGCGGCGGTCGGCTGCTGCGTCGCGGCGGCGGCGACCGGCGCGGCGGTCGCCGCGGGCGGCGGCCGTGCCCGTCGCGGTCCCGGTGGTGCTCGCGGCGTCCTTCGCCGGCTTCGGCGGGTGGATGTTGCGCGCGGCCTCGCGACCGTTCGCCTTGCGCGCGTCGAGGTAGTTCACCTTGCCGGCGGGCGGCTCGATCATGCCGAGCGACTGGGCCGCGTCGGCGATCCGGTCGCCCGAGTCGAGCTTGGAGATCTCGGCCCGCATCGCGGAGTTCTGGCGGCTCAGGGTCTCGCCGCTCGTGATCGCGCGGCTGATGCCGGCGTTCAGGCGCAGCATCGAGACCTGGATGAACACGATGCCCATGAGCGAGACCGCCACGACGGCGATCCACGTGCGGCCGCGCAGGAGGCGGTCGAGGAAGCGCGCGTCGGGGATGCGGCGGGCCGTGCGGGCCAGGCGCAGCCCGAGCGGGGGCGGGACGGCGACGGCGCCGGCGCGCGGCGGGCCGGCGACCGCCCGTGCCCCGCGGGCGGGGCCGGAGACGCGCCGCGGTGGGCGCTTCGCCGCGGGCCGGCGGCTCGCCGGACGGGCGGTGCGAGGCTGGGCGGCGGTCTCGGACGGCGTCATCAGGTGGGGACCTCGAGCTTCCGTGCGGCGCGCATCCGGGCGGACCGGGCGCGCGGGTTGGCGGCGACCTCGCCGGGCGTCGGCGCGACCGAGCGGCGCGTGAGCAGCTCGGCCTCGGGCTCGTGCCCGCAGACGCAGATCGGGAGGTCCGGCGGGCAGATGCACCCCTGCGCTCGGGCGGCGAGGAAGCGCTTCACGCGCCGGTCTTCCAGCGAATGGAAGGAAATTCCTGCAAATCGGCCATTCGGCGCGAGGACGTCCCAGGCGAGCGGCAGCGCCGCGTCGATCTGCGCGAGCTCGTCGTTCACCGCGATCCGGATCGCCTGGAACACCCGCTTGGCCGGGTGCCCGCCCGCGAACCGGGCCGGGGCGGGGACGGCGCCGACGATGACCTCGACGAGCTCGTTCGTCGTCTCGAGGCGGTGCCGGGCGCGGTCGCGGACGATGGCGCGCGCGATGGGCCGCGCGAAGCGCTCCTCGCCGTACTCGCGGAAGAGGCGGGCGAGCTGGCGCTCGTCCCAGCCGTTGACGAGGTCGGCGGCGGTGAGCTCCTGCGTGGAGTCCATGCGCATGTCGAGCGGCGCGTCGTAGGCGTAGGAGAAGCCGCGCGCCCACGTGTCGACCTGCATCGAGGACATCCCGAGGTCGAGGTAGACGAGGTCGGCGGCGAGGCCCTCGTCGCGCAGGCGCTCGAGCGCCTCGGCGAAGTCCGCGCGGATGAAGCGCAGGCGGCAGCTCGTCTCCTCGGCGAGCGCGGCGAAGCGCTCCTCGGCGGCCGGGTCGCGGTCGACGGCGATCAGCAGCCCGTCCGGCCCGAGGCGGTCCGCCACGAGCCGCGCGTGGCCGCCGCCGCCGAACGTGCAGTCGACGGCGATCTCGCCCGGCTGCGGATCGAGCAGCTCGATCAGCTCACCGGCGAGGACCGGAACGTGGGTGGCGGTCATGTCAAGCAGGATGGCCAAAGCCGGCGGCGATGTCGGGAAGCTCATTGGAAAGTGCCTCGTTGTAGTCGGCCCAGGCGGCGCGGCCCCAGACCTCCAGACAGTCCCCCGCGCCCGTCACGACGACGTCCTTCGCGAGCTGGCCGTGGTCGAGCAGGAAGCTCGGCATCCCGACGCGGCCCGCCGCGTCGAGCTCCGCGTCGATCGAGTTCGCCGCGAAGAACCGGTTCAGCTTGCGCGCGGGCTCCGACAGCGGGTTCAGGCCGTCGAGCGCCGCGGCCACGTACGCCTCGTACGCCTTCGTCGTCCAGATCTGCACGCACCGCTCGATCCCCTTCGCCAGCACGACGCCCTCGCTGAGCGAGGTCCGGAACTTGGCCGGGATCGTCAGCCGGTTCTTGGCGTCGAGGGTGTGGTCGAAGGTGCCGCGGAAGGCCATCGGTCATCTCGCGTGTCCCGCGTCGCGGGCCCGATCAGGCTGCGAGGTGGTCGGCGTCAGGAGGGTCGATCCCCAGCAGGGAGAAGTGGTCGCGGACCGAGGTGGAGGAGTGGGAGGAGCCCCTCCACCCCGGTCCGCTGACGACACTTCTACCCCACTTCCTCCCACTTAGCAACCCCACTTGCACATCTTCTCCCACCTCCGTTCTTCGTCTGACGCGTCGCGGCCCGAAAACCCCATGGCGATCGGTGTTTTCGGGGTGGGAGAGACCGTCCGGAGGGCGGGGTCTTCGTGCACGGGCGCTTGCGGACGCGCGGTCTGCAGGCGCGATTGCAGGCGCTGCGGGGTTCCGTCCGCCGGGTGTGCGTCTCGGGTGGGGCGTCGTGGGGCGGTCGGTGGCGCCGGGGTGCTGCGCGCGTGCGTCCGCGGGGCTCGTGCACGGCGAGTGGCGTGTTCGCAGGCGGACCGGGGCTACGATTGGCCGACGATGCCGAGCCCCGTCCGCCGCCCCTCGCGCCGTCTGTCCATCGCGTTCGTCGCCGTCCTGCTCGCCGCCGCTGCGGCGGTCGCCGGCTGCGCGGGTGCCTCGAGCGCGGGCGGCGGGACCGATCCGGCCTCGTCCGTCCCCGCCTCCGCGCCGCTGTACGCGGAGGCGGTCCTCGCCGGCGACGGCCAGGAGCAGGCCGACGCCCAGGCGGCGCTCGCGAAGATCGTCGGGACCTCCGACCCGCAGGCCGCGGTGGCCAAGCTCTTCGACCGCGGCGGCGTGCAGTTCGCCCGCGACGTCGAGCCGTGGATCGGCGAGCGCGTCGGCGCCGCCGCACTGACCGTCGGCCGCGGCGGCGAGAAGATCGTCGTCGCCGCCTCGCGGGACGACGCGGCCGCGAAGGCCGCGCTCGGCCGGATCGCTCCCGGCGCGGCGACCCGCTCCTACCGCGACGTCTCCTATCGCGTCGACGCCCAGCGCCACGGCCTGGCCGCGGGCGTCGTCGGCGAGACGGTCGTCTTCGGCTCCGAGAACGGCCTCAAGGCGGCGATCGACGCCTCGAAGGGCTCCTCGCTCGCCGAGTCCGATGCGCTGAAGTCGGCGCGCTCGACGGTCCGGCAGGAGCGCTCGGGCTTCCTCTACGCGGACGTCGCGAGCCTCCTGCGCCAGGCGCTCGCGGGCGCCGGGGGCGGCGCCGCGCAGCTCGCGCCGCTGGTCGGCCCCATCTCCCAGGCGCTGCCGAAGACCGTCGCCGCCGCCCTGGACGCCGAGCCCGGGATGCTGCGGATCGACTCGGCCGCCATCGGCAACGGCGGCGGCGTCCGCCCGGCCGGGAGCGGCGCCGATGCGCTGGCCGCGCTGCCGGGTGACGCGTGGCTCGGCCTCGGTGTCGGCGAGCTCGGCAAGACCGTCGACGACGTCATCGCCCGCCTGAGCTCCGGCGGCGGCCTCGCGGGCGTGGGCGTCCAGGCGCTGCTCGCGCAGGCCCAGCAGCAGATCGGCCTCGACATCCGCCGCGACCTGCTCGCCTGGATGGGCGACGCGGGCCTCTTCGTGTCCGGCGACGCCGACGAGCCCCGGGTCGCGCTCGTCGTCGCCTCGAAGGACCCGGCGGCGTCGCAGAAGACCGTTCGCGCCCTGGAGACGCTCGCGCGCCGCAACGGCGACGTGTCCTCCCTGACGGCGAGCGGCGTCGACGCCGGCTTCACCGTGAAGCGCGACGGCAAGGCCGGGCTGGTCGTCGCGTCGGCGGGCAACCGCTTCGTGATCGCGTCCAGCCGCGCCGCACTGGACGCCGCGCTCTCGCCCGAACGGGCGCCTCGGCGACGCCGCGGCCTTCCGCGACGCCGCCGCGAAGCTCGGCTCGGGCGTGCGCCCGTCGTTCTTCGTCGACGCGCAGCGCCTCGGCGACCTCGCGGCCGCGAAGCACGGCGGCCACGCCAAGGGCCCGGCGCTCGACGCCTTCGGCGCCCTCGTCGGCGGCGGCCGCCAGGACGGGGACGTCGCGCGCGGCGAGGCGATCCTCACGCTGAAGTAGGCGCGGGGCTCATGCCAGCGCCTCCGTGAGGGCGGCGCCCACGAGCAGCATCACCGCCGGCACGAGCAGCAGCGCGACGACGAGCTGGATCTTCGGCGCGGCGCGGGCCGCGCGCTCGCGCAGGCGCTGCGCGTGGCGGGCGCGCGCGTCGGCCGCGAGCGCCTCGAGCGCGGGGCCGAGCGGCGTGCCGTGACGCTCGGCGCGCAGCAGCGCGGCGGTCAGCGGGGCGATCCCCTCCGCCGGGCAGCGCCGTTCGAGCGTCTCGAGGACGGTCGCGCGCGGGACGCCGAGCTCGATCCGCGCGGCGGCGGCGCGCAGCTCGGCGGCGAGCACGCCGTGCCGGCGGCGGCCGACCTCGTGGATGGCCCGCCCGGGCGACAGGCCGGCGTCGACGGCGACCCGCAGGAGGTCGAGGACATCGGGCAGCTCGGCCGCCATCATGCGCCCGCGACGGCGGATCCGGCGCGCGAGCCAGAGGTCCGGGAGCAGGAAGCCGCCCGCCGGCGCCGCGACCGCGGCGACCGGCCCGAGCCGGCCCGGCAGCGCCGCGGCGAGCGGCAGGGTCACGACGAGGGCGAGCAGCGCCGCGCCGGCCTTGACCGCCATCACGTCCGCGACGCGCACGGCCGGCCCGGCGCCCGCGGCGGCGATCCGGCGCTCGAGGTCCGCGGGCGGCGCGGGGGCACCGAGCCGACGGCCGAGGCGCGCGACGACCGCGACGAGCCCGGGGCGCCGGGTCCGCCGCCCGCCCCGCTCGCCTCGCTCGCCGAGCAGCGCGGCGACGTCGACGACCGCGGCGCCCGCGAGGGCGGCGGCGAGACCGGCGAGCAGCACCGCGGTCGTCACGGCCCCTCCAGCCGCGCGATGCGCCGGACGAGCACGCCGGCGACGACCTGGCAGCCCGCCGCGAGGGCGACGAGCGCGAAGGTCAGCGGCGAGTGCACGAGCGAGGCGAGGTAGCCGGGCTGGGCGAGCTCGGCGAGCAGCGCGGCGCCCGCCGGCAGGAGCGTGACGAGCCACGCCGTGAACCGGGCCTGGGCGGTGAGGCTCCGGGCGTCGGCCTCGACGCGGGCGGCGTCCTCCTGGGCGGCGGCGATCGTCCGCAGCAGCCGGGCGAGGTCGCCGCCCGTCTCGCGCTGGAGCAGGATCGCCGCGACGATCGTGTCCCACCGCGGCGTGCCGGCGCGGCGCCGCAGGCGCTCGAGGACGACCTCGGTCCGCTCGCCCAGCTCGAAGGCCTGCGCCGCGGCGCGCAGCTCGGCGCCCGCGGCGCCCGGGAGCCCGCCGTCGCGGCCGGCGGCGGCGATCGCGCCGCGGACCGCGTGCCCGCCGGCGAGCGCGTCGGCCATCGCGCGGGCCGCCGCCGGGGCGCCGCGACCGAGCTCGGCGCGCCAGCGCGCGCGGCGGGCGGCGACGAGGCGGCGCAGCAGCCACGGGCCGGCCGCCGCGGCGCCCGTCCCCGCGACCGGGCCGGCGATCAGCCAGCCGCCCGCGAGGAGGCAGGCCGCGCCGACGAGCGCCAGGCGCCGGCGCTCGGGCGGGCTCGGCTCGCGCCCGGCGCGCCCGGCGGCGCGCAGCGGGGAGAGGACGCGCGCGAGGCCGTTGACGACCGCCGCCTGCTCGACCGCGGCGATCGCCTCCCAGGCGCCGGCGACGCCGAGCGCGCCGGCGAGGCCCGCGAGCAGCGGTGCGCCCGCCGTCACGCGGCCTCCGTCAGCCGTTGCGCGAGCGGGTCGCCCAGCGGGGCGCGCCAGACCGGCCGGTCCCGGCGCCAGCCGTAGACCTCGCGGGTCGCGGGGCCCGCGGCGACGCGCACGACCTCCGCGACCGCGACGACGCGCCGCCCGCCGTCGGACTGGCGCGCCTGGTGGACGATCAGGTCGATCGCGTCGCACACCTGCTCGCGGATCGCCGCGTGCGGCAGGCCGAGGCCGGCCATCAGCGCGAGCGTCTCGAGCCGGCGCAGCGCCTCCTCCGGCGAGCCGGCGTGGACGGTGCAGAGCGAGCCGTCGTGGCCCGTGCTCATCGCGGCGAGCATGTCGAGCGCCTCCGGCCCGCGGACCTCGCCGACGACGATCCGGTCGGGGCGCATCCGCAGCGCGTTGCGCACCAGCCGGCGGATCGTGACCTCGCCCCGGCCCTCGACGCTCGGCGGGCGCGCCTCGAGCCGCACGACGTGGGGCTGGCGCAGGCGCAGCTCCGCGGTGTCCTCGATCGTGACGATGCGCTCGCCCGCGGGCACGAACGACGACAGCGCGTTGAGGGTCGTCGTCTTCCCCGAGCCGGTGCCGCCGGTGACGAGGACGTTCAGGCGCGCGCGGACCGCCCGCGCGAGGAAGTCGCGCAGCGGCACCGACCACGTCCCGAGCTCGACGAGATCCTCGTCGCTGAACCCGCGCTGGCGGAAGCGGCGGATCGTCAGCACCGGCCCGTCGAGCGCGAGCGGCGGGATGACGACGTTCACGCGCGAGCCGTCGGGCAGGCGGGCGTCGCAGAGCGGCTCGGCCTCGTCGACCCGCCGACCGAGCGGCGCGAGGATGCGCTCGATGGCGTGGCGGACCTCGTCGTCGGAGGCGAACGCGACGTCGGTCGCCTCGAGGCGACCGCCGCGTTCGACCCACACCGGCCCGGCGCCGTTGACCATGACCTCGTCCACGCTCGCGTCGCGCAGGAGCGGCTCGAGCGGCCCGAGACCGAACGAGCGCTCGGCGACGCGGGCCACGAGCTCGGCGCGCGACGGCGCGTCCAGGAGCGCCGCCTCGCGGTCGACGAGCGCCCGGATCCGGGCGTGCAGGTCGCCCTCCCCCGCCGCCTCGGCGATCAGACGTTCGCGCAGGGCGGCGGCGAGGTCGTCGAGGGCGGCGGCGCGGGCGGCGAGGTCCATGCCTCGTCTAGGCGCCAGGGCCGCGCGATTCGCCCCCCGGAACGAGTTCGGGGCGGGACCTTCGCTCGAAGGTCCCGCCCCGGAAGGTGCGGCGATGCTTCTGGTGCGGCGCTCGCGACTAGCGCGGGAGCGGGTGCAGCGGGGGCAGCGACTGGGTCAGCGCCACCGGCGGGGCCCAGACCTCCGGCGACGTGATGTCCGGGAACGAGTCCGGCGTCACGGTCGAATCCAGGGCATGGGCGGCCTCGTAGGCGGCCTGGTCGATGTCCTTCGGGTTGTAGACGACGTCGCTGATGTCGTCGGTCGTCCCGTTCCCGAGGAGCCGACCGTAGAGCGGCCAGCGCGGCACCGGATCGGTGGCGTCGGGGTCCTTGAACGGGCGCCACGCAGGCTGGTCCAGGATGAGGCTCGGCGGGCAGGTCCGCGAGTTCGGCGACGGGAGGCACGGGTTGTACGGCTGGACCCAGAGGCCCGAGCGCGAGCCCGTGTCCTTGTTCTCCTTGCTGCGCGACTGGTTGCCGCGGCTGATCTCCTCGACGTTCAGGAAGTCGTCGTGGTCCTGGTCGTCGAGGCCGTCCACCACGCCGTTGCCGTCGGTGTCGTTGTCGAGCCAGTCCGTCCCGAGGAACGTGGTCTTGAAGTCCGGCTCGCCGTACACGCCCTTCCACCACGCGACGCCGCGGTCCTCGGGGCTGAACGAGCCGACGGTCTCGTCCCAGTTCGTCAGGAAGTCCCCGTCCTCGTCGCGCTCGGCGTCGTCGAGGCAGCCGTCAGCGGCGTGCCGGCCGACGCGGTCGAGGGTGTAGATCGCGTAGACGCTCGTGGTCACGTCCGGGTACGTCTCCGGCGTCGTGCCCCGACCGAACTGCGGGCGGGCGCCGTCGCCGTCGAACGGAGCCGGGACGACCATGCCGCGGCAGCCCACGGCCGCGCTGGTGTCCTGGCTGGCCTGCAGGCCGTCGGAGTACCAGAGGTTCGTCAGGTTGTTCCACGCGGGCGAGGCCGTGGCCTTGCGCTTCCAGGCCTTGAACTCGAGGCCGGCCGTCAGCGCGTCGCCGTCGTAGTCCACGTCCGCGTCACCGACGAGCGGGTTGGGGTACGAGCGCTTGGTCGGGTAGGGCATCGCCGCGGCGCACGGGACCGGGTAGTCGCCGGCGGTCGGGCAGGAGCGCTGCTCGAGGTCGAGCGCGGACTTGTACTCCCAGCCGTCCTCCATGCCGTCGCCGTCGCTGTCGGCGTCGCAGACCTTCGTGCCGATCTGGCGCTCGACGGTGTCGGTCAGCAGGTCGTTGTCGTCGTCCGGGTCCGCCGCATCGGCGATCCCGTCGCCGTCGCAGTCGGAGACGGCGGGCGTCGTCGACGCGGCGGGCGCCGTGGCGCCGCCCGTGGCCACCGTCGACGTGGCGTTCGACGTGACGGCCGCGCCGACCTTGGCGCCGGAACCCGCCGGGGCCGCGCCGGTGGTGACCGCCGGCGCGATCGTCGGCGAGCCCTTGGCCGGCGTGTACGCCGGGCTGAGGCGCTTGGCGAGGACGCGCAGCTGGAACGTGGTCGCAACCGACTGGCCGCTCTTGACCTTCAGGAAGGTGAGGAGCTTGGCCGGCACCTTGACGACGAGCTTCGTCGTGGTCGCGGTCTCGGCCTTCACGAACACCGCGCGGGAGCCGGTGGCCTTGAAGAGGACGGTGTTGCGGTTCTTGCCGGCGAGGAAGCCCTTGCCGCGGATCGTGAGGCGATCGCCGATCTTGAGCTTCAGCGGGGCGACCGAGGTCACCTTGGGCGGGGTCGTCGCAGCGTTCGCTGCTGCCGGGACGACGGCGAGCAGGGCGCAGACGGACAGGAGGAGTCGGACAACGGGCAGTCTCATGGCTTGCTCCGCAATCGGCCGCAGGGTCCAGGACTTGAGGCGGGACGTGCCGACCGTGGACGGGAATCCCACATCTCGGTCCTCACAGACCGCCGCCGATCCGCAGGCCCTGGGCGCCGCGCCGGCGGTCGCCGGGCGCGCGCGGAAGGACCCGCATCTCGCGCGCGAAGCTCTGCGCCGCCGCGAGGTAGACGGCCTGGCGGACGGTGACGCGCAGATCGAGAGCGACCCGCGGCAGCGCGTCGTCCGAGCCGCCCGCGGGCGCCCGCGCGACGGCGAGGACCTCGGCGTCCTCGAGCGCGAGCGTCGTCGAGCCCGGTCGCCCGTCGGCGCCCTCGCGCGTGACCAGGACGTCCACGCGGCTGCCCGTCGCGAGGGTGGCGGCCGACCCGACCGCGACGATCTGCGCGACGCGCTCGCCGTCGCGCAGCGCCGGGCCGGCCGGCGCCGCGACCCCGGATCCGTCGTCCACGACGGCCGGATCGAGGTCCGCCCCGGCCGGGATCGCGACCGCCGCGCGCAAGCCCGCGACCTCGTCCGGCGCGCGGTACGCGCCCGCGGGCGCGTAGCGCGACGGCACCCGGCGGACGGCGAGGTGGGCGCGGTCGAGGCGCGCGCCCGCGGCGAGGCCGCCGCGGGCCACGAGCACCGGCACGGTCGGCCCGATCTGGCGCCGCAGCGCGGCCTCGCGGCCCGAGACACTGGACGCGGCGAGCGCTCCGAGTATGAGTGATAGACCGATAAGGATGGCGGCCCGGCGGCGCCGGGTCACGGCGCGCCCCCTCCCCCACGCCCGATCGCGACCACGTCGGCCTCCCACGCGGGAAGCTCGAGGGCCAGCCGCGCGCCGCCCGAGCTCGGCGCCGACACGAGCCGGCCGCCGTGGCGGCCCGCGATGTCCGACGCGATCGCGAGGCCGCGGCCGCGCGACCCCTGCCCCGCCCGGGCCCGCCGGGCGAGCGTCGCCACCGGCGCCGGGAGGCCCGGCCCGGCGTCGGAGACCTCGATCCGGACCCGGCCGGGCACCGCGCGCGCCGCGAGCTCGACCGTCCCCGCCCCGTGCTCGAGCGCGTTCGCGAGCAGGTTCCCGACCGCCTGCGACAGCCGGACGCGGTCGCCGCGGACGAGCACGCCCGGTGCGACCGCCCCGACCCGCAGATCCGCGCCGAACACCGGCGCGACGGCCCGCCACGTCTCGGCCTGGTGGGCGAGCAGCTCGCCGACGTCCACGACGTCGGGGCGATCGGCCGCCCGCCGGCCCGCCCGGGCCGCGGCGAGGTCGTCCAGGGCGAGGCCGGCCCGCCGCAGCTCGAGCTCGAGCGCCGCCAGCCGGGTGCCGCCCGGGTCGCCCCGGTGCTGCGCGCCGTGCAGGGCGAGGTGGGCCGCGGTCAGCGGCCCGCGCAGCTCATGGCACGCGCGCGCGACGAGCTCGCGCCCGCGCCGCAGCTCGCGCCACGCCAGCGCGGCCATCCCGGTCGTCGAGGCCGCCACGAGCCAGGCCCAGGTCGCCGAGGCGGTCATGACGGCATCCCGTCGACGAGCCGGTAGCCGACGCCCCACACGTTCACGACGTACTGGTCGCCGTGGACGCCGAGCTTGCGCCGCAGGCGGCAGGCGTGCGAGTCCAGCGTCCGCGTCGTCCCCATGTGCCGGAAGCCCCAGAGCTGGCGCAGGAGCTCGTCCTTGGTGAACACCCGCACGGGGTCGCCGGCGAGCGTCCGCAGCAGCGCGAACTCCTTCTGGGAGAGCACGAGCGCGACGCCGCGCAGGAACGCGGTCCGCGCCTGGGGGTCGATCTCGAGCCCGCCCACCCGGAGGCGGCCGCCGCGCCGGCGGCCGTCCGCCCGGCGCAGGAGCGCCGCCACGCGGCCGCGGAGCTCGGGATAGGAGAAGGGCTTGCACACGTAGTCATCGGCCCCGCGCTCGAACCCGCGGACGCGGTCGAGCTCGCCGTCGCGCCCCGTGAGCAGGACGAGCGGCGTGTCCGGATCGATCCGCGACGCGATGCCGTCGGCCTCGCGCACGTGGCGCAGGACGTCGTAGCCCGACGCGTCGGGCAGGCCGAGGTCGACCAGGGCGAGGTCGGGGAAGTGCGTCTCCAGCAGGTGCAGACCGTGCTGGGCGGTCTCGGCGACGAGCAACTCGTAGCCGTCGGCGGTGAGGTTGTCGGCCAGGAACGTCCTCGTGGCGGGGTCGTCCTCGACGACGAGGATCGTGGCGGGTGCGTCTCGGGTCATGCCTCCTATAGGCGCGGGCGAACCGGACTCGCCCCCCGAGCGGCAACACGACACCGATCCGATCGTCCGCACCGCCAAGCCGCTGCAAATTCCTGTTCAGACGCTGTGCGGAGGGAGGGATCGGCCGTAGGATCACGACGGCCCTGGACCGAGCAACCCGGCGGGGCCGCTTCCTTGTCATGGATACGACCCGCCGCGGCAACTACGACTCCGGCGAGGACTTCGTCCTCGAATACGGAGAGCTCCGCTTCACGTTCAACGAGCGTGACTTCATGGAGCGCTGCGAGCAGGCGGCGCTCAAGCTCGGGTTCGTGTCCGGCCGCCTCGACGCGCCCGAGCTCGAGGACCTCGTGAACCTCGCCGTCAACGGCGAGATCAACGAGCCCGCCTCGGCGCTCGGCGAGCACGTCAACGACTGCTGGCCCGAGCTCGTCGGCCCCAGCGACCGCTCGCTCGTGCACTGGCTGCGGCGCCTCGTCTTCCGCTCCGCCTGGCTCGACCAGCGGGTCAAGGAGGGCGAGCTGGACGTCGCCTACGACGTCGGGAGCCAGACGTTCTCCTACGTCCAGCCCGACCGCGGCGGCCAGCCCGTCGAGCTCGCGCCCGAGCCCTCCTGGGGCCGGGTGGCCTACGTCCCGCGCTGATCGAGCGCCTCGCCCCGCGCCTGGGCGATCGCCTGCGCGCCCTCGTCGCCCACGAGCCGCTCGGGCCGCGCCGTGGCGCTGAGGGTGAGATCGAGCGCGGGGAAGCGCCCGGCGCCCGTGAGCGCCGCGTCGAGCGCGACGATCGTCGTCTCGCCGCCCACCGGCAGGGCCGCGGCGGCGATCACCGTCAGCGAGCCGCCGTCGACGAGCGCGCGGGCCGCGGCCATCGTGCGCCGCGCGGTCGCCGGGTCGAGCGCGTCGAGCGCGTCCACGAGCAGCACCGCGTGCCCGCCGCGCACGGCGATCCGCTTCGCGGTCTCGACCGCGCGCTCCACGGCCTGGGCCTGCGCGTCCGCCGCGGCGCCCGCGTGGACGGCCGCGACCGGCTCGACCGGGCCGTCCTGCGCCCACTCGGCCGCCTCCTCGGGCCGGACGCCCGCGAGGACGACGGCGACCTCGAGCTCCTCGCGCCCGGACAGCGCCCGCGCGATGCGGCGCAGCGCCTCGGACTTGCCCGCCAGCGCCCCGCCGGTGATCGTCACCCGCGAGCCGCGGCCGATCGGCGTGAGCCACTCGATCGCGCGCAGCGTCGGGTCCTCGTCACCGAGGGCGATGCGCTCCGACGGCCACGCGCAGGGCAGCTCGTCGAACGGCGTGCCTTCGGCCACCTCGTCGGCCGGCCGGCCGTTGATGGTGTCGACGCGGACGAGCGACGGGTAGCGCTCCGAGCGCCGCGGCTTGCGCACCGGGCCCGCGACGCGGTCGCCGCTGACGAGCTCGCAGCGGCGGACCTGGGCGGCGGAGATGTAGACGTCGTCGTCGGAGGGCTCGGGGTGGGTGAGGCGCAGGAAGCCCGAGCCGTTGGCGAACAGCTCGACGACGCCCTCGACGGCGGTCTCGACCTCGCGCTCGCGCTCGTCGTCGCCGTCGCGGCCGTCACGCCCGTCCCGGCCGTTGCGGTCGCGCCCGCGACCGCCGCGGCCCCCGCGGGAGCGCCGGGCGGGCTTCTCCTCCTCCTCCGGCACGTCGTCCTCGTCGTCTTCGACCTTGACGAGGTCTCCGACGGCCTCGGCCTCCTCGCCGGCGGCGGCATCCTCGTCCTCGGTCTCGACCGCGGCCTCGTCCTCGGTGTCGGCCGCGCGGCCACGGCCCCGGCCGCCGCGCCGGCGGCGCGGGCGGGCCTCGGGCTCGACGGCGGCCTCGTCGACGACCTCGGTCTCGACCGCGTCCTCGCCGCCCTGGTGGGCGACGATGCGGTCGACGAGGTCGGCCTTGCGCAGACGGCGGTAGCCGTCGAGGCCGAGCTCCGAGGCGATGGCATGCAGATCGGCGAGCGGGCTCGCCTCCAGGGCGGAGCGGGACAGCACGGACATCTGTGGTCCTCCTTCGTGACGACGGTGTCGGTCGGCATCCGGGGCACGCGTTGTCGCAGCGGCCCGGCGACCCGGTACGTGGGCCAGAGGCTAGCGGGCCGGTCCGACGCCGCGCGGCCCGCCCGGTGCCGGCCCGCCGCTCAGCCGCCCGCCCGGATCCACTTCAGCGCGTCGTCCTCGGCGTCGAACACCGGGACCTCGGCCTGGCCGGCGAGGACCCGGCGCACGCGCAGGAAGTCGTCCGCGGCGGCGATGTCGTGCACCCGCACGATGGCCGCGCCGACGTCCGCCGACCACCCGACCGCGGCGAGGGTCCCCGCCAGGCGCTCGGCCGGTGCCCGGCCCGTGATCGCGCCGACGAAGTACTTGCGCGAGACGGCGAGCAGGAGCGGATGGCCCAGCGCCGCGACGCGCTCGATCGCGCGCAGGACCTCGACCGTCTCGGCCGGCGTCTTGGCGAAGTCGGGCCCGGGGTCGAGCACGAGGCGGTCGGCCGGCACGCCGGCGGCGCGGGCGGCGGCGCAGCGGTCGGCGAGGAACGCCACGACGTCGCCGACGACGTCGCCGCCGTAGTCGGCGAAGCGCTCCTGCTTGGGGGCGGCGCGCGTGTGCATGACGACGAGCGCGGCGCCGGTCTGCGCACACAGCTCGGCGAGGCCGACGTCGGCGAGGCCGCTCGTGTCGTTGATCATCGCCGCGCCCGCGTCGAGCGCGGCGCGCGCGACGTCGCGCTTCCACGTGTCGACCGAGACCGGGACGCCCTCCGCGGCGAGCGCCGCGACGAGCGGGATCGCGCGCCCGATCTCGACGTCGGGCGGCGTCGTCGCGGTGTACGTCACGCCGGACTCGCCGCCCACGTCGATGATGTCGGCGCCGGCGGCGACGAGCTGCCGGGCGTGCTCGAGCTGGGCGTCGAGCGTGCGCAGCCGCACGGCGTCGGAGAAGGAGTCCGGGCCCGTGTTGACGATGCCCATGAGCAGCGGGCGGCCCGGGGCGGGCTCGAGGACGTGGTCGCGCAGGCGGACGGGCGACGGCGTGGTCACGGCACCGGAACGTAGTGCATGAACAGGTGGTCGCCGGCCCGGTGGACGTCGCGCAGACGCAGCGCCGCGGGCGGGTCGAGCGCGTCGCCCTCGAGGACGTTCGGGCCGTCGCCGCCCGCCAGCAGCGGCGCGAGCGTCTGCAGGAGGTGGTCGAGGCAGCGATGGGCGACGAGGGCGCGCAGCAGCGTCGGGCCGCCCTCGCACAGCACGGAGCGCACGCCGCGCTCCGCGGCGAGGTGCTCGAGCGCCGCGGCCGGCGTCGCCCCGCCGGCCGGGAAGCGGTGGACGGCGACGTCCGCGCCGCGCCCCGCGAGGTCGAGGTCGGCCTCCGTGTAGACCTGGATCCGCGCCCGCGCCTCGGCGAAGAGCGGGATCTCGACGGGCACGTCGCCGCGGCGCGAGATCGTCGCCACGAGCGGCTCGGGGGCGAGGCCGCGCTCGGCCCGCCGCTCGCGCTGGTCGTCGTCGAGCAGGTCGGCGTAGCGCTCGGCGCGCAGCGTGCCGGGGCCGACGAGGATCGCGTCCACCGCCGTCCGCAACTCACGCAGCAGCGCGGTGTCGGCCGGGTGGCCGAGGCCGGCCGACCGCCCTTCGACGGTGGCCCGCCCGTCCGCCGAGGCGATCATCGCCGCCGCCACCTGCGGCCGGCCGTCTGGCCGCCCGGCGTCGAGTCCGAGCGCGGCGACGACGTCGGCCGGCGTGCGTCCGGCGCCGGCGGGGCCGAGGGGGACGAGGGTCGCGCTCACGCGGCCCAGTATGCGGGAGGCCTCAGCGGATCGTGACCGAGCGGCGCACGACCACGGGATTGCCCGCGCGGTCGAACGCGGTGACCCGGATCGTCCGCCGGCCCCCGCGCCGGTAGCGATGGGTGCCGCGGCGCGAGACCGTGCGGCTGCCGTCGCCCCAGGAGATCACGACGCGCCCGACGCCCGAGGCCGTCCGGCCCGCGCGGCCGGGGTCCGACGCGCGGACGGCTACGCGGACCGGCCGTCCGCGCCGGCGCGCCCCGGAGACGCGGAGGGTCGCGCGCGGCGCCGTCGCGTCCTGGCGCAGCGGCCGCAGCGGCGTGGCCGTGACCTGGCCGCGGCGATCGGTCGCGATCACGCGCCAGCGATGCACCCCGTTGGGCAGCGCCGGCAGCGCGAGCGACGGCGCGGTCGTCTGGCCCGCGACCCGGCCGTCGACCTCGACGGTGTAGGTCAAGCCGCCCCAGAGCTCGAAGGACGGCGTCCACTTCAGCGGCGTCCGCCCGACGTTGCGGAAGCTCGAGCCGCTCGACAGCCGGAACGCGCCCGGCGCGCGGTCGAACGAGGCGATGGCGAGCGAGCGAGCGCCGGCCGGGCCCTGCACGAAGCCGATGGCGATGTCACCGGCGCGGTCGGCCGCGGCCTCGAGGCCGTCGGCGGCGTCGGTCGGCGCCGCGGACACCGGCGTCTCGCCCTGCGGCAGCTGCACGTCCCGGCTCGCCCGCCGGTTCGTGTACTGGCGCGCATGGATCGTCAGGTCGGACGACTGCCAGGCGATCAGGCCGTCGCCGTTGTCGTCGGTGGCGGCCACGGGCAGCACGGCGCCGGCCGGGCCGGTGCCGACCGGGACCGCGGGGTTGAGCACGCGGTCCTTGATCACGGCGCCGAAGGACGCACCGGTCGAGGCGGTCGCGATGTAGCCCTCGCCGCGCCCGTTGATGTCGACCCGCGGCGGGCCGACGGTGTCCGCCGACGGGAAGCCGCCGAGGCCGTCGACGATCGCGCCGGGGTCGAACGCCGAGCCGACGAGGCGACGGGCGATGGCGCGGAAGCGGTTGCCGGAGCCGTCGGCGAACGACTCGCGGAAGGTCACCCACGCGAAGCTCGAGTCGTCCTGGACGTCGACGTCCGGGAGGTCGGCCGCGACCCCCGGGTACGGGCCGCCCGCCGGGATCATCGCGGGCTGGGGTGCGGCCGAGACCGTCTGCTCGAACACGCGCCGCGCGAACACCTGGCCGGCCTCGCCCCACACCACGAGCGCGACGCCGTCGGCCGCGACCGCGACCTTCGAGCGGCCGGTGCCGACCCCGGCCCCGTTCGTCGCGGCGATGTCGAGCGCGCTGGGGACGATCGCGAACGCCGTCGCCTTGCGCTCCTTGCGCGCGATGTCGACGTCGCCGCCCCCGCCGCCCGCCGGGTTCGTGAACGACACGTACGCGACGTCGTTGATCGAGAGGTCGATCGACGGGTTGAGCGCCGGGCTCGCCACGAGTTGCAGCGCGCTGTAGGGCTGGTTCGCCGCCGGCTTGACCGTCGTGAACAGCGATCCGCCCGAGATGAACCCGATCGCGAGCTTGCCGCCGTCCCCGGCCGCGACGACGGGCTGCGAGCTGGCCGCGAGCCCGGCGTCGAGCTGCTCGGGCGGCTGCCACGCGCCGTCCTGCAGGCGCGAGACGAAGACGTGGTCGGCGCCGCCGACCGGCTTGACGTACACGACCGCCCCCGTGCCGTCGCGGGCGACGTCGAGGTCGCCGAGCGACGTCACGGGCCCGTCGATCGTCTCGCCCGGGATGAACTGGCCGACGTCCGCCCGGGCGGAGACCGGGGCGACGAGCAGGCCGGCGAGGACGACGGAGGACGCAAGCAGACGACAGCGCATCGGTTCGGTGGAGGCTCCTGGTCGGGGGTCCGGGCGCCCTCGCGGGCGCGCGGAGACGGCCGCGCGCGGCGGAGACGGCCGTTGCAACCGGCCGCCGGCGCGAAAGTTCCGGGGACCCACCGGGTTTCCCGCCCGACGGCGCCGGTCCTGCCTGGTGCGCGCCGGACGGACGTCCGCCGCGGGGCGGCGTCAGCCGCGTGCCCGCAGCCCGTCGAGCAGGAGCTCGAGGTGCCGTCGCCAGTCGAGGGCGGGGTGCGCCATCGACATGCACAGGCCGCCCATCAGCGCCGTGATGTCGTCGACCGTGACGTCGGCGCGCAGGACCCCGGCGGCCTGGGCGCGGCCGACGAGCTGCGCGGCCAGCGCGTCGAGCTCCTCGTAGGCCTCCCCCCCGTGCACGACGGCCGGGCCGAGGCGGACCATCGCGTCGCGCAGCCCGGCGTCGGCGGCCATGACCTCGGCGTTGCGCCGCAGGGCGGAGGCGAAGGACTCCCACGGATCCTCGATCTCGAGCGCCGCGCGGATGTTCTCGCTCGTGACGAGGAACTTCTCGCGGACGAGCGCCTCGATGAGCGCGTCCTTCGTCGGGAAGTGGCGGTACACCGTTCCGACCCCGACCCGGGCCAGGCGCGCGACGTCGTCCATCTGCACGCTGGCGCCGTGCTCGGCGCACGCGATCCGCGCCGCCTGCAGGATGCGCTCGCGGTTGCGCCGCGCGTCGGCGCGGAGCGGGCGTTCCTCGGAGGTGCGCGGTTCGGTGGCCATGGCGTCGTTGTGCCAGATCGAGAAGGTACGGCTAGCCGACCCTCGACGGGCGGTGCGGTTTCGTATCTTCCCCGATGGTAAACGGAACCGGACCTCGGTCTCCAGTTAGGAGCTTTCGACACATGACCGCCGCCCCCCCGGGCAACACCAAGTGGCTGGCGCTGGCCCTGCTCGCCATGACCCAGTTCGTGATCGTGCTCGACGCCTCGATCGTGAACGTCGCGCTGCCGTCGATCGGCCGCGCCCTCGACTTCAACCAGGACGACCTGTCCTGGGTCGTCAACGCCTACACGCTGACCTTCGGCGGCTTCCTGCTGCTCGGCGGCCGCCTCGCCGACCTCGTCGGCCGCCGCCGGATCTTCATCTTCGGCCTCATCCTCTTCTCCGTCGCCTCGCTCCTCGGCGGCCTCGCGCAGTCGGACATCTGGCTCATCGCCGCGCGGGCGACCCAGGGTCTCGGCGCCGCCATCATCTCCCCCGCCGCGCTCTCGCTCGTGACGACGATGTTCGCCGAGGGCTCCGAGCGCAACCGCGCGCTCGGCGTCTGGGGCGCGGTCGCCGGCTCCGGCGGCGCCGCGGGCGTCCTGCTCGGCGGCATCCTGACCGAGTACGCGGGCTGGGAGTGGGTGCTGTTCGTGAACGTGCCGATCGGCGTCGCCGCCGCCTTCGCGGCCCCGCGCCTGCTGCCCGAGAGCCGCGACGCCGGGATCCCGCGCGTGTTCGACGTCGCCGGCGCCACGACCGTCACCGCCGGCCTCGCGCTGCTCGTCTACGCGCTCGTCGACGCCAACAACGCCGGCTGGGCCTCGACCCAGACGCTCGGCCTCGGCGCGATCTCGATCATCCTGCTCGTCGCCTTCGTGATCATCGAGAGCCGCACGAGCCACCCGCTCATGCCGTTCTCGATCTTCCGCCTGCGCACGCTGCGGGGGGCGGACATCGTCGGCCTGCTGATCGGCATGTCGCTGTTCGCGATGTTCTTCTTCCTGTCGCTGTACATGCAGCAGGTGCTCGGCTACGACGCCCTCAAGACGGGCTTCGCCTACCTGCCGCTCGCGCTGAACATCATCGTGAGCGCCGGCGTCGCGTCGCAGCTGGTGACCCGGATCGGCTTCAAGCCGACGCTCGTCGCCGGCATGCTGCTCATCGCGATCGGCCTCGTGTGGTTCGCGCAGGTCTCGCCGAACGGCGGCTACGTCTCCGACCTGCTGTTCCCGTCGCTCGTCGTCGCCTGGGGCCTCGGGCTCGCGTTCGTGCCGGTCACGATCGCGGCCGTCACGGGCACGCGGCCGGACGAGGCGGGGCTCGCGTCGGGGCTCATCAACACCGCCCAGCAGGTCGGCGGCGCGCTCGGCCTGGCGGTCCTCGCCGCCGTGGCGAACAGCAGCACGAGCAATGCGGTCGCGTCAGGCGTCCGCAACCCGGCCGTCGCGCTGACCGAGGGCTTCCAGGACGCGTTCCTCGTCGGCGCGGGGTTCGCCCTGCTCGGCGCGATGCGTCGCCGCGGTGCTGATCTCCTCGCGCGACAGCCGGGAGCACGCGGAGGCCGCGCGCCGCGGAGAAGCGGACCCGGTCACCGCCGTCGCGTAACGGCGCGGAGAGATCTCGGGGTGGGCGCGCCTGGCACGATGCAGGCGTGCCCGCCCTGTCCAGCGTCTGCGTCTTCTGCGGCTCGAACGCCGGTGCCGACCCGCGCTACGTCGAGGCCGCCGCGGCCGTCGGCCGCACGCTCGCCGAGCGCGGCATGCGGCTCGTCTACGGCGGCGCCCGCGTCGGGATGATGGGCGTGCTCGCGAACGCGGCGATCGCGGCCGGCGGCGAGGTCACGGGCGTGATCCCGCGCCAGATCGTCGACCTCGAGGTCGCCCACGACGACATCGCGGACCTGCGCGTCGTCGACTCCATGCACGAGCGCAAGGCGCTCATGGCCGACCTCGCCGACGCGTTCGTCGCGCTGCCCGGCGGCATCGGGACGCTCGAGGAGCTGTTCGAGGTCTTCACCTGGGCCCACCTCGGCATCCACCAGAAGCCGCTCGGCCTCCTCGACGTCGCCGGCTTCTACGCCCCGCTCGAGGCGATGCTCGACCATTCCGTCGAGCAGGGCTTCCTGCGACCCCAGACGCGGGCGCTGCTCGTCAGCGACGACTCGCTCGACGGCCTCCTCGCGCGCTTCGCGGACTGGGAGCCCCCGCGCGGGGCGAAGTGGATCGACCGCGACGCGCGCTGATCAGACCGGCGGCGCGGCGGCCTGCACGAGCTCGCCGATCGCGCACCGGGCGAGCCGTCGCAGCGTGGCGATGTCGTCGTCGCTCCAGTCGCGCGGCTCGTGGTCGATCGCGCAGAGGACGCCGAGGACGTTGTCGCTCGCGTCGATGAGCGGGATGCCGGCGTAGGCGATGACACCGCGCTCCTCGATCGCGGGGTTGTCGCGCAGGAGCGGGACCTCGCGGGCGTCGCGCACGATGAGCGGCCGCCCGGCCGAGACCGCGTGCTGGCAGAAGCTCGTGGACAGCGGCGTCTGGCGGTCGGCGAGCGTCGTGCCGGTAAGGCCGCACGCGCCGGCGAAGAACTGACGGTGGTCGTCGACGAGCGAGACCGTGGCGACCGGCACGTCCAGCAGCCAGCTGACCATGCGCGAGATCTCGTCGAGCTCGGGCTGCGACGGCGCGTCGAGCAGGCCGGTCGCGTCGAGTGCGGCCAGGCGGACCGGGTCGGCGAGCCGGGCGGCCGACCCGCGGGCCTTGTCGGCGTAGAGCGCCTCGTCGGCGCGGCGGACGAGCTCCGTCGCACTCTCGACGCCGTCCCACTGGACGATCCCGAGGCCGGAGCCCGGGCCGTGGGTGACGGCCCCGCGCAGGCGCCCGGCGACGACCTCCATGTCGCCCGCGCCGCACATCGGCAGGAGCGCGACGAACTCGTCGCCGCCGATGCGGGCGAGCAGATCGGTGACGCGCAGCGCGTTCTGCCAGGCCGCCGCGACCTCCTTGAGCACGCGGTCGCCGGCGGCGTGACCCTCGCGGTCGTTGAGCGCCTTGAAGCCGTTCAGGTCCATCGAGGCGAGCGCGAGCGGCTCGCCGGTGCGCGCGGCGCGGGCCATCGCGCGGGGGAGCTCGGCCTCGAACGCGCGGCGGTTCGGCACGCCGGTGAGGACGTCGTTGAGGGCGGCCGACTCGAGGCGGTGCATCGCGGCGCGCCGCTGCAGAGCCCGCGCGGCCTCGTCCGCGGCCAGGCGGACGAGCTCGGCGGAACGCTCCTCGAGGGCGTGGCGCGGGTCGCGCCAGCCGACCACGAGGACACCGAGGAGGTCGTCGCCGGAGACGATCGGCTGGCAGAGGGCCGACTTCGCGCCGGCGGCGTCGAACAGCCGGCGGCTCGCGGTCTGCGAGTGGGCCTCGTCGGCGACGAAGACGGGACGGCGCTCGACGAACGCGGTGGCGGTGGCCGACGGCTCGTGGCCGATGCGGACGCGGTCGCCGACGAAGCTCTCGATCGTCGCGGTCGTGCAGTGCAGCTCCTCGCCGCCGGCGGCGGGCTCGACGATCGCGGCGATCGTCGCGTCGGTCAGGTCCGCGGCGCCGTCGACGAGGGCCTGGCGGGCGTCGTCGAGCGAGGCGACGTCCTGGGCCATGCGGCGCAGGGTGGCGAGGTCGCGCTGCTCGCGGGCGAGGCGCGCCTCGATCGCGCGGCGCTCGGTGACGTCGGTGCCGGTCGACAGCGTGCCCGCGACGACGCCGTCGTCGTCGCGGACGACCGTGATGACCCACTGGACGAGGCGGACGGAGCCGTCGGCGCACAGCACGCGGTTGTCGACCTCGTAGCGGTCGGTGTCGCCGGCCTTCATCGCGCCGAAGCCCTGGCGGCGCGCCTCGCGCTCGTCGGCGGGGACGGCGACGTCGAACCAGTCCGTGCCGATGAACTCCTCGGCGGTGTGCCCGAGCGTCTCGAGCGTCATCGGGTTCGCCATGCGGACCCGGGCGTCGGCGTCGATGAAGAGGTGCAGGACGCCCGCGACCTCGAGATAGCGCTCGACCTCACGGCGGTTCCGGCGCTCGCTGAGACGGACCATCGCGTGCGCGCGCCAGTTGGCGATCAGCGCGGCGGCGGCGCCGAGGACGAACAGGCCGTGGACGAGGGCCATGTGCCACGGGTGGGCGTTGCCGCCGTCGTGGCCGTAGACCAGCTTCGGCCCGAGCGAGCCCATGATCCCGTGCTGGACGACGACGTAGGCGACGCCGAGCGCGAGGATCGCGAAGTCCTCGTACAGCGCGAGGACGCACAGCATCACGAAGTAGTGGAAGTGCATCACCACGGCGCCGTGTGCGATGTGCACGCCGATCGCCGACTCGGTGAAGAGCCCGAGCGCCATCGCGCTCGCGCGGCCGCCGGCCGTGATCCGCGGCGATGCCGCGAGGCCGAAGGCGATCAGGAGCGGGAGCGTCTCGACGGCGACGTGGGCCACGGACGCACCGGCCGCCAGCGCCCAGACCGCGAGCGCGACGGCCTGGACGCCGAGCACGACGAGCATGCCGCGGTGGCGCGCGGCGCGGGTGGTGGAATCGAGCTCGGAGCCCGGCGGGAGCAGACGGAAGACCATGTTGCGGACGCGGCGGCGGGGGATCGGCCGGGGGGCGCGTCGCCCGGTTCATCGGCCGCGCGGTTGTGGTCTTGAGGTGAGCGCCTCGCGGCGCTGCCTGCGGTCGCCGGGCGGTCGAGCTGGGCGTCGGGCTGTGGCGCGAGGTGCGGCCCGCGCGCGGGAGGCGTTCGACGTTGAGGACACCTATCGGGTGAAAGGTCGAACGCGTCTCGACGGCCTCGTGCTCACGGGCGTGCGGGGCGAGTTCGGTCGGCCGGCGTCCGGAATCGCCTCGGCCGCGGTTCTCCTCAGCCGCGGCGGCACTTCCGACGAGCGCCGCGCCGGACATCGCGAGCGGTTCGCGCGAGGCGTCCGGGTCAACGTCGAGCCGAGCGCCGCCCGACCCGGCCCTCCTACCCCGTCGCCGACGAGGCGATCTCCTCCACGGACACGTCGGGGTCCGCGAGCTGCTTGCGGTCGACCGTCGCGCCCGAGGCGATGATCGCCTGGATCGGGTCGCTGACGTCCCAGACGTTGACGTTCATGCCCGCCGTGAGCTTGCCGTCGCGCAGCCAGAAGGCGATGAACTCGCCCGAGCCCATGTCGCCGCGGACCACGAGCTCGTCCGACTGCGGGTCGTGGAGGCCCGCGTACTCCATGCCGACGTCGTACTGGTCGGAGAAGAAGTACGGGACCTTGTCGTAGCTGACGTCCTGGCCGAGCATGGACTGCGCGGCGACCGGGCCCTGGGTCAAGGCGTTGGCCCAGTGCTCGACGCGCACCCGCTTGCCGAACAGGGGGTGGTCGACGTTCGCGACGTCGCCGCAGGCGAGGATCCCGTTCGCGCTCGTCCGCAGCCCGGCGTCGACGAGGATGCCGTTGTCGACGTCCGCGACGCCGTCGACGACCGCGGTGCGCGGGGCGACGCCGATGCCCACGAGCACGGCGGCGCAGTCGATCGTCCGGCCGCCGGCGAGCCGCACGCGCTCGGCGCGGCCCGCGCCTTCGATCGCCTCGACGCCCGCGCCGAGGAGCATCTCGACGCCCTGACCCTGGTGCACGTCGCGGTAGAACGCGCCGAGGTCCGGGCCGAGGACGCGCAGGAGCGGCAGGTCGAGCGACTCGATCAGCGTGACGTCCATGCCCTTCTGGCGGGCGGACGCGGCCGCCTCGCAGCCGATCCAGCCGCCGCCGATCACGACGAGGCGCCCACCGCCCTCGATGACCCCGCGCAGCGTGTCGGAGTCCTCGACCGTGCGCAGCACGTGCACGCCGTCGAGGTCGGCGCCGGGGACGGGGATGCGCCGTGGCTCGGCGCCGGTGGCGATCAGGAGACGGTCGTAGCCCAACCGCTCGCCGCCGGTCAGGACGACGGCGCCCTCGCCCGCGTCGACCGACTCGACCGCCGTCGAGGCGCGCAGCTCGACCTGGTGGGCCGCGTACCAGCCCTCGTCCTCCTGCAGCCAGGCGGGGCTCTCGCTCTCGCCCCGCAGGTAGTCCTTGCTGAGCGGCGGCCGCTCGTACGGCCGGTGCGCCTCGGCGCCGACGAGGACGATGCGCCCGTCGAAGCCCTCCTCGCGGAGGGTCTCGGCCGCCTTGCCGCCGGCCATGCCTGCTCCGACGATGACGAACGTGTCGCTGCTGCTCATGCGTGGCCTCCGGTGAGGGTCAGGAACTCCTGGCGGGTCCGCGGATCGTCGCGCACCAGACCGTGCAATGCCGACGTGATGGTCCGCGCGCCGGGCTTCTGCACGCCGCGCAGCGACATGCAGAGGTGCTCGGCCTCGATCACGACCCCGACGCCGCGCGGCTCGAGCGTGTCGGTCAGCCAGCGCGCGACCTGGGTCGTGAGGCGCTCCTGCACCTGCGGACGGCGGGCGTAGAGGTCGACCACGCGGCCGAGCTTCGACAGGCCGATGATCCGCTCGCCCGGCAGGTAGCCGATGTGGGCGACGCCGTGGAACGGCAGCAGGTGGTGCTCGCAGAGCGAGTGGAACGGGATGTCGCGCGCCACGACGAGCTCGTCGTAGCTCTCGTCGTTGGGGAAGGTCGTGGCGGTGAACGGGCGCGGGGTCAGGAGCTCGACGTAGGTCTCGGCCATGCGGCGCGGGGTCTCGCGCATGCTCTCGTCCTCGAGGTCCGCGCCGAGCGCGAGCAGCAGCTCGCGGGCGGCGCTCGTCACCCGGGCGGGGTCGATCGGCTCCGCCGCGGGGGCGACGGCGTGAAGGTGCGAAAGGGTCATGCGCGCTTGGCGTCGGCCGAGAGCCGGGTCTTACGGGCACCCGCGACGTAGTACCCGCCTCCCGCGCGCGTGCCGTCCTCCGCGCGGCCCCGGCGCACCTCGCGCAGCAACCCGGTCTGGTTGGCGTTCTCCCAGCCCTCGAGCCAGCGGGCGGTGAGCAGGAGCGCGATCCCGACCCCGAGCGCGATCCCGCCGAGGAGCCCCGGCGCCCGCGCCGTGGCCGTGAAGAACACGAAGACGAGGACCTGCAGCGCGAGCGGCACCCGCAGCCGGCGGAGGTACGCGCCGCGCGGGCGCAACTCGCCGGGCGGCGCCGGGGGCGCGTCGCGCACCGCCGCCCGCGTCACCGGCCGGAAGACGCCGAAGTAGAGGCTCGCGGTCAGCAGCGGCGTGACGATGAACACGCCGATGAACGCGTCCGCGGGGCTCAGCCCCCCGGCGACGATGAGGAACGCGCAGCCGATGATGACCTCGGCGCGGCCGAGCACACGGTGGTCGTCGACGGGGAGGACAGCGCCATCGGGCGGTGAGGTTCCCACAGTGCGCGGCGGCGAGGTAAGGAACGGACCGGGTACGACGCTCACCGGGAGAACGATGACCAGCCGCGCCCCACAGATCACCGACGACGTCGTCGAGTGGCGCCGTCGCCGCCTCCGCGCCGCGGGCTTCCCGGCCGCCCTGGCCTCCAGCGTGGCGCGCGACTGCACGATGGACCTCCACGCGCTGCTCGGCCTCGTCGACCGCGGCTGCCCGCCCGACCTCGCGGCCCGGATCCTGGCGCCGCTCGACGGGGAGCACCGGCCGTGCTGATCCCCGCTGGTAGCGTCGCCGCGGTGACGGCCCCGCTGCCCGCCCGCAGCTTCCCGGACGCCGACTCGGAGGCCTGGGTCGCCGCGCTCGGCGCGCCCCCCGGCCCCGCGCGCGACGCCGCCGTCGAGCGCCTGCACGCGCTGCTGCGCCGCGCCGCCCGCTTCGAGCTGCGCCGCCGCGGCGCGCGCCTGGACCTCGAGGACCACGCCGTCCAGGCCGCCGACGACGCGCTCGTCGCGATCCTCGCCAAGCTCTCGACCTACCGCGGCCAGAGCCGCTTCACCACCTGGGCCTACAAGTTCGCGCTCCTCGAGGCGGCCGTGCACGCGCGCCGCCGGGCGTGGCAGGGCCGCGAGGTGGCGCTCGGCGACGACGGCTGGGCCATCGTCCCGGACGGCGCGCCGGGGCCGGGCGTCGACGCCGAGACGTCCGAGCTCCTGCGCGCCGTCCAGGATGCGATCGCGACGAGGCTGACCCCCCACCAGCGCTCCGTCCTGGTCGCCTTGACCCTGCAGGGCGTCCCGATCGACGTCCTCGCCGAGCGCCTGGGCACGACCCGCGGCGCGCTCTACAAGACCCTGCACGACGCCCGGCGCAAGCTCCGCGCCGAGCTGGCGCTGCAGGGGCTCCATCCGATCGAGGGAGGCCTCCGGTGAGCGACGAGCCGCGCGCCCGCCTGGCCCGCCTGCTCGGCCCGGCCGCGGCCGAGGTGCCGTGCGACACGTGCTTCGAGCAGCTCGACGTCTTCGTCGAGCTCGAGCGCGCCGGCGCGGACGCCGAGGAGGCGGTGCCCGGGATGCGGGCGCACCTGGCCGGCTGCCCCGCGTGCGCGGAGGACCACGCCGCCCTGCACGCGCTGCTCGACGCTGAGGGCTAGAGCGACTTGAGCTCCTCGGTGATCTCGCTCACCGAGGACTTCGCGTCGCCGAACAGCATCGCGGTGTTCTCGCCGTAGAACAGCGGGTTGTCGATCCCCGCGAACCCGCTCGTTCATCGAGCGCTTGAGGACGATCACCGAGCGGCTCTCGTCGACGTTGAGGATCGGCATGCCGTAGATCGGCGAGTCGGACTTGTTGCGCGCGTCGGGGTTCGTCACGTCGTTGGCGCCGATGACCAGGGAGACATCGGTGCGGTTGAACTCGCCGTTGATGTCGTCCATCTCCTTGAGCTGGTCGTACGGCACGTCCGCCTCGGCCAGGAGCACGTTCATGTGGCCCGGCATCCGGCCGGCGACCGGGTGGATGGCGAACTTCACCTCGACGCCCTTGTCCTCGAGGAGCTTCGTCATCTCGCGCACGGCGTGCTGGGCCTGGGCGACCGCCATGCCGTAGCCCGGAACGATCACGACCTGCGAGGCGTAGGCCATCTGGACAGCGGCGTCCGAGGCGCTCGTCGAGCGGTACGGTCTTGTCGCCGTCGTCGCCCCCGCCGCCCGTGGTGACGACGCCGCCGAAGCCGCCCGCGACGATCGACGGGATCGAGCGGTTCATGGCCTGGGCCATGAGGTTCGTCAGGATCGAGCCCGACGCGCCGACGATCATGCCCGCGACGATCAGCGCGGTGTTGTTGAGCGCGATGCCCGCTGCGGCCGCCGACAGGCCGGTGAACGCGTTGAGCAGCGAGATCACGACCGGCATGTCCGCGCCGCCGATCGGCAGCACGATCAGGTTGCCGAGCGCCGCGGCGGCGATCAGCAGGACGATCATGAGCAGCTCGTTGTCGCTGCCGGAAGCGATCGCCACAGCGCACGCCACCGCCACCGCGAGCAGCGCGAGGTTCACGAACTGCTGCGCGCGCCCGATCGAGATCGGCCGGCCGGGCAGGATCTCCTGGAGCTTGGCGAACGCGATGTTCGATCCCCAGAACGAGATCGAGCCGATGATCGCCGAGAACAGGCTGAAGATCGCGACGTACGTCGCCTCGCCGGAGTAGCCGCTGGTGTGGCGGAACTCCGACCACGCGATGAGGGCGATCGCGCCGCCGCCCACGCCGTTGAACAGCGCGACCATCTGCGGCATCGCCGTCATCTGCACCTGGCGTGCGGCGGGGACGCCGACCGCGGTGCCGATCGCGATGCCGAGGATGATCAGGCCCCAGTTGCCGATCCCCGGGATCAGGAACGTCGCGATCACCGCGACGGCCATGCCGACCGCGGCGATCCGGTTGCCGCGCACCGCGGTCTTCGGGCCGGTCAGGCCCATCAGGCCGTAGATGAACAGCGAGAACGCGACGATGTACAGGACGGCGATGAAGTTCTCGTCCTGCAGGAACGACGAGGCGAGCGGCGTCACTTCATCTCCTCGGACGTCTCCACCTGCTCCTTCGGCTTGCTCTTGAACATCTCGAGCATGCGGTCGGTGACGAGGAAGCCGCCGACGACGTTGATCGTGCCGAACGCGATCGCGATGACGAGCAGGAGCTTCGTGAACCAGCCGTCGACCCCGAGGCCGAGCACGATGATGCCGCCGAGCACGACGATCCCGTGCACGGCGTTCGTGCCGCTCATCAGCGGGGTGTGCAGCGTGTTCGGGACCTTCGAGATCACGAGGAAGCCCGTGAACGCGGCGAGCACGAGCACGGACAGGTTCTGGACGAGGATGCTGACGGCGACGACGGTCATCAGGCGGCTGCGCCCTCCACGGTCTGCTTCGCGCCTTCGTGGACGATCTCGCCGTCGCGCGTCACGCACGCGCCCTTGATGATCTCGTCCTCGAAGTCCAGGTTGACGCCGCCCTCCTCGTCGAGCATGAGCTCGATCAGCGACTGCACGTTGCGCGCGTAGAGCTGGCTGGCGTGTTCGGGCATGGTCGTGGGCAGGTTGATCGGCGAGACGATCGTCACGTCGTGCTTGACGGCGACCTCGCCCGGCTCGGTCAGCTCGCAGTTGCCGCCGGACTCGCCCGCGAGGTCGACGATCACCGACCCCGGCTTCATGCCCTCGACCGCCTCGGCGGTGACGAGCGTCGGGGCCTTGCGCCCGGGTACGAGCGCGGTGGTGATGACGATGTCGAAGCCCTTGATCGCGTCGGTGAGCGCCTGCTGCTGCTGGCCGCGCTCCTCCTCGGTCAGCTCGCGGGCGTAGCCGCCCTCGCCGGCCGCCTCGATGCCGAGGTCGAGCCACTGGGCGCCGAGCGACTGCACCTGCTCGGCGACCTCGGGGCGGACGTCGTAGCCGGTCGTGCGCGCGCCGAGGCGCTTGGCCGTCGCGAGCGCCTGCAGGCCCGCGACGCCGCCGCCGAGCACGAGCACCTTCGCCGGCGGGATCGTGCCCGCCGCGGTCGTGAGCATCGGGTAGAAGCGCGTCGAGTGCTCGGCGCCGAGCAGCGCCGCCTTGTACCCGGAGACGTTGGATTGCGACGAGAGCGCGTCCATCGACTGGGCGCGGCTGATGCGCGGGATCGCCTCCATCGCGAAGGCCGTGACCTTCGCGTCGGCCAGCGCGCGCGTCGTCTCGGGCGACGTCAGCGGCCCGAGGAAGCCGACGAGGATCGATCCGTCGCCGAGCTTTCCGATCTCCTCGCTCGTCGGCGCGGCGACCTTGACGACGACGTCGGCGCCCCACGGGTCGCCGATCTTCGCCCCGGCCTCCTCGAACAGCGCATCGGGGATCAGCGCGGCCTCGCCGGCGCCGGACTCGACGACGACCTCGACGTCCTTGGCGCCGAGGCGCTTGACGACGTCCGGGACCATCGCGACTCGGCGCTCGCCGTCCGCGCTCTCCTTCGGGACACCCACGACCATGGACGCGGGACCGTAGCGGACCCGGTCAGCGCCCGCCGCGCGGGGCGCGGACGGACAACGCGCGGCGCGCCAGGGCGGTCAGCGCGTGCGCGGGCGGAACATCACGCGGCGCCGTCCTCCGGCAGGGCGACGGGCTGCCCGCCCGCGACCGCGACGGCGAAGCGGCGGCCGAGCGCCCGCGCCGTGAACGCCTTGGCCGCGGCCGTCACCCCGGCGGCGTCGGTGCCGGTCACGGCCCACACCGGCGGCGCGTCGTCCGCCCGGGTGGCGGCGACGAGGCCGCTGCCCGGGCCGAGCGTCCGCGCCGTCCGCCCGCGCGGGTCGAGCGTGGCGATGCTGCGGCCGTCGGCGCTCGGCCGGGCGTAGACGCCGCTGCGAGCCGGGCCGGCCTCGAGCCGGCGCAGCGCGTGGTCCTCGCGCGCCGCGATCCACGGCCCGACGACGACGCGCAGCGAATCCTCGACCTGCGCCGTCCCGAGGCCGCCCTTGGCCGCGGGGACGTCGAGGTCGGTCAGCGCCGTGTAGACGGCGTCGCACGCGGCCGCGGCCGGGTCGACGCATTCGACGCGCACCGGCAGCCGCCGGCCGCCGGTGCCGTGCAGGAACGGCTCGGGGAACGAGCCGACGACGGCGGGCACGCGCATCGCCGCCCCCGCGTCGTGGCGGTCCAACCAGATCCGGTCGCCCGGGTGCACGCGCACGGAGCCCGCGCCCTCCGGCGCCTCGACGCCGTTGACGAAGAGGAACCAGTCGACCGGCCGCCCCGCGCGCCGGCCGCCGGCGATCCCGTCGATGCTCTGCACGAACCCGCCGCCGGAGCGGGTCGTGACCTTCGCGTTGCGCTGCAGCAGGCGCAGGACGGTCTCCGACCCCGCCACCTTCGGCACCTCGACCTCGTGCTGGACCTTGGCGCCGAAGTCCCGCGTGACCGTCAGGCGCGTGTCGTCGGGCGCCGTGTCCGCCCCGCCGCCGCACCCGGCCGGCAGCGCCGCGAGCGCTCCGAGGAGCGCGAGCAGCGCCGGCAGGCGACGGGAGCGGTTGTCGATCCAGAAGGTGGGCGGCAGGAGCGTCGTGGTGTTCCCCTCGACCCGGAACGCGACGGTTGACCGCCGACCCTTGACGGGGCTGATGGTACCTTGGCCGCCCACCGTGACGGTCAACCTCACCCGGATCTACACCAAGCTCGGCGACGCGGGCGAGACGCACCTCGGCGACATGAGCCGGGTGGCGAAGACCCACCCGCGGATCGAGGCCTACGGCGCGGTCGACGAGCTCAATGCGCAGATCGGGCTGACGCTCACGGTCGCGGGCCTCCCGGCGCAGTACGCGGACTGGCTGCGCCACGTCCAGAACGACCTGTTCGACCTCGGCGCGGACCTCTCGGTGCCCCACGAAGGCGACCGCGAGCGCCTGCGGCTGGCGCCGGAGCAGACGGCGTGGCTCGAGCGGGCCTGCGACGAGGTCAACGCGACGCTCGAGCCGCTGCGCTCGTTCGTCATCCCCGGCGGGACGCCCGCCGCGGCGCACCTCCACGTCTGCCGCACGGTGTGCCGGCGGGCCGAGCGCCGCGCGATCGGCGTCGAGGACGGCAACCCCGAGGTCGTGCGCTACCTCAACCGCCTCTCGGACCTGCTCTTCATCCTCAGCCGCGGGGCGAACGCGGGCGAGGAGCCGCTGTGGGAGCCGGGCCGGAACCGCTGACCGACCCGCACCGCCGCCGGCCGCCGATCCCGATCGCCCCCGTCGACGCGCGCGCCCGCGATGCGGCGCTCGCCGGCGGCGCCTCGCCGACCGAGGCCTGGCTGGCCGCGGTCACCGGATCGACCGCCCCGCCCGTCCGGCGGGTCGTCGACACCGCCGACGTCGAGGTGCTGCGCACCGACCTGGCCGCCCGCCGCGACACGCCGGGCCTGAGCGTCGGCGAGGTCGCGCTCGCCGTCGACACCGGCCGCGCCATCGCGGCGGGCGCCGCGGCCGACGGCGCGACCGTCCTCGTCATCCGCGCGCCCGCGGCCCGCGACGACACCGCCGCCCGCGCGCTCGCGGCCGTCCTGACCGGCGCCGCGGAGCCCGTGCCCAACGGCGCCCTCGGCGCGCTGCGCCGGTGCGGCGACGCGACGACCGCGGTCCTCTGCGGCGTCGCCCTCGGCGCCGGCGAGCACGGCCTCGGCTGCGTGTGCGACGGCCTCGCCGCGCTGGCCGGCGCCGCGGTCGCCGCCGGGATCGAGGACGACGTCCGCGCCCGCCTCATCGCCGCCCGCGCCCCGACGGACGACCCGGCCGCCGCCGCCCTGGTCGGCGCCCTCGGGCTCGCCACCACCGCCGCCCCCGACCTGGTGAGCGCATGACCTCCACCCCCGCCCGCACGATCGACCGCCCCGTGCCGCCGTCCGCGACGCTCGCCATCAACGAGCGCATCGAGGGCCGCATCCGCGACGGGGCCGACGTCCTGCACCTCGCGTTCGGCGAGGCGCGGTTCCCGCTCCTCCCGAGTGTCGTCGACGCGCTCGGCCGCGCCGTGCGGCGCACGAGCTACGGCCCGGTCGCCGGCTCGGCCGAGGCCCGCGAGGCGGCGGCGGGGTACTTCGCGCGGCGCGGCCTCGAGACCGACCCCGCGCGGATCCTGCTCGCCCCCGGGTCGAAGCCGCTCGTCTACGCGCTCCTGACGGTGCTGCCCGGCGACCTCGTCGTCCCGCGGCCGTCGTGGGTCAGCTACGCCGCCCACGCCGCGCTGGCCGGCAAGCGCACGCTGGGCGTCCCGATCGGCCCCGACGCGGGCGGCATCCCCGACCCCGACGCGCTCGAGGAGGCGCTCGCGGCGGCCCCGCGCGACGGCCTGCGCCCCGGCGTCCTCGTCTTGACCCTGCCCGACAACCCGACCGGCACGCAGCCCGCGGCCGCGACCGTCGAGGCGGTCTGCGCGATCGCCGAGCGCCACGACCTGCTCATCGTCGCCGACGAGATCTACCGCGACCTCGCCCACGATCCGGACGCCTTCCGCAGCCCCGCCGACCTCCTCCCCGGCCGCACCTTCGTCACGAACGGCCTGAGCAAGAACATGGCCCTCGGCGGCTGGCGCGTCGGCTTCGCCCGGATGGCCGACGGCCCGCTCGGCGAGGAGGCCCGCGCCGCCGTCGCGGGCGTCGCGGGCGCCGTGTGGTCCGCGCTCGCCCAGCCGATGCAGGCGGTCGCCGCGCACGTCCTGGCCGAGCCCGACGACGTCCGCGAGCGGATCGCCCGCAGCCGCGCCCTGCACCGCGCCGTGACCGCCGCCGCGTACGCCGAGGTCACCGCCGCCGGGATCGCCTGCCGCCCGCCCTCGGGCGCGTTCTACCTCTACCCCGACTTCGAGGCCCGCCGCGACGCGCTCGCCGCCGCCGGCGTCACGACCGCCACCGGCCTCGCCGAGCACCTCCTCGAGCGCCACGACGTCGGCGTGCTCGCGGGCGAGGCGTTCGGCGACGATCCCACCGCGTTGCGCGTGCGCCTGGCGACGAGCCTCATGTACGGCGCCGACGACGACGAGCGGTTGCAGGCGCTCGAGAGCGACGACCCCGCGGCGCTGCCGTGGATCCGGGCCCGCCTGGACCGCCTGCGCGCGGCCCTCGACGACCTCGTCTGAGCTACGCGGCCCGGGCGAACCCGGCCGACAGCACCGCCGCGAGTGCGGCGATCCCGAGCGCGCCGACGACCAGCGTCGGGCGCTCGGAGGCGTAGAGCGTGAGCTCGTCGCGCGGCGCGATCGCGACGGCCACGACGGCGATCACGGCGGCCACCGCGAGGCCGAGGCGGGCGATGCGCTCGCGGGCCGGCGTGCGCTCGGCCACCGGCCGCGGCTCGACGATCCGCAGCCCGGCGACGGCGAGGGCGGTCCAGATGCCGGCCATGAGGAACCCGCCGAGGACGTCGGAGGGGAAGTGATGGCCGAGGACGAGGAGCGCGTAGCCGACCGCGGCGGCGAACGCCCCGCCGAGCACCGCCGTCAGGGCGCGCAGCGCCGGGGGCGCGACGAGCACGGCGCACAGCGCGAGCGTCATCGCCGCGGTCGAGTGCCCGCTGGGCCACGACGCATCGCCGATCTGGTTGAAGCCGAGCCAGGGCTCAAACCGTGGCTCGGCCAGGAGCTGCTTGAAGGCCTGCGTGCACGCGCCCGTCACGAAGAGCAGCGCGACGACCGCGCCCGCGCGCCACGGCAGCCCGCGCGCCAGCGCCACGAGCGCGAGGAGCAGGCCGAGCACGGCGTAGGAGCCCGGGTCGACGAGCTCGGTGAGCCGGACGAACGTGTCGTGGACCCGCGGGCCGTCGAGCCCGACGAACCCGTGCAGCATCGCGGCATCGCGCGCGTGGACGGCGTCGGACCCGAGGGCGAGCGCGCCGATCACCGCAAGGGCGATCGCACCGGCGAGGGCGACGAGCAGCGGGACGGTCGGGCGGCGGGTCACGGACCCAATGTAGCCCGGCGCCTTAACGCCAGACGAAGCTCGAGATCGGCCGCGGCAAGCTAACGTTCACGTCAGATGGCGATTCAAGAGCAGGCCCTCCCCACCCGCCGCCGGATCGGCGTCGCCGCCGACCACGAGAACTACAAGTGGTGGGCGCTGTCGGTCACGAGCCTCGGCATGCTGCTCGCGACGATCAACTCGGGCACGCTGATCATCGCGCTGCCCGATCTCGAGCGCAGCCTCCACACGACGCTGCTGCAGCTCGTCTGGGTGATCCTCGCCTACATGATCGCCTCGACCGTGCTCGTCCTGACGGCGGGGCGGCTGTCGGACCTCTTCGGCCGCAAGCGCGCCTACGTCCTCGGCTTCGCCGTCTTCACCTTCGCGTCGCTCGGCGCGGGCCTGTCGGCGAACGGCACCGAGGTCATCCTGTGGCGCATCCTCCAGGGCATCGGCGGCGCGGCGATCTTCGCCAACGCGGCCGCGCTCGTCACCGACGCCTTCCCCCGCGGCCAACTCGGGCTGGCGATGGGGACGAACACGATGGTCGCCGCCGTCGGCCTCGTCATCGGCCCGGTCCTCGGCGGCGCGCTCGTCGAGATCTCCTGGCACTGGGTGTTCTGGTTCAACATCCCGATCGGCGTCGCCGGGACGTTCTGGGCGTGGGCCGTCCTGAACGAGACCGAGCGCGGCGAGAAGGCGCCCAACCTCGACCTCCTCGGGACGGCGCTCTACGTCGCGGGCCTCACGGGGCTCGTGCTCGGCGTCTCGCGCGGCGGGATCTCCGGCTGGAACGACGCGCTCACGATCTCGAGCCTCGTCGTCGGCGTGGTCCTGCTGCCGCTGTTCGTCCTCGTCGAGCGCCGGGCGTCGGCGCCGATGCTCGACCTCTCGATCTTCGAGAACCGCCTGTTCGCGGCCGCGAGCGCCGCCGCCTTCATCAACGGCCTGTCGCGCTTCGCGCTGCTGTTCGTGTTCGTCTTCTACTTCCAGGGCGCCCAGGGCGACGACCCGATCACGGCGGGCATCAAGCTCGCGCCGATGGCGATCGGGATGCTGATCTCCTCGCCGCTCGCCGGGATCTGGGCCGACCGGCACGGCTCGCGCGCGCTCGCCGCGGTCGGGATGCTCGTGAGCGCGGGCGCGCTCGCGGGCATGACGACCCTGCAGGTCCATTCCCCCTACTGGCAGAGCATCCTCTGGCTCGGGCTCGTCGGGATCGGCTCCGGCATGTTCAACAGCCCGAACACGGCCGCGATGATGGGTACGGTGCCGGCGGGCCGGCGCGGGATCGCGGGCGGCGCGCGGACGATGCTGCAGAACACGGGCGCGGTGATCTCGATCGCCTTCGTGCTCGCGATCATCACCGCCGCGGTGCCCAAGGACGTCCTCTTCCAGATCTTCTCCGGCGTGGCGAGCGGCCTGTCCGACGCCCGCCTCGAGCCCTTCATCGCGAACATGCACACCGCGCTCTGGGTGCTCGCGGCGACCTCGGTCGTCGGCGCCGCGGTCTGCCTGCTGCGCCCGGCGCACGTCCGCGAGGAGGCCGAGGCCGCGTGACCGGCAAGCCCCTGCGCATCGGCGAGGTCGCCGAGCAGGCGAGCACGACGGTGCGCACCGTCCGCTACTACGAGGAGGTCGGGCTGCTGCCCGGCTCGGAGGAGCGCAGCCACGGCGAGCACCGCACCTACTCGGACGCCGACGTGGAGCGCCTGCGCGAGATCCTCCAGCTCAAGGAGCTGCTCAACCTCTCGCTCGACGAGCTCCGCGGCCTGGTCGAGGCGGAGGAGGCGCGCGCGGTGATCCGCGAGCGCTACCGCAGCTCGACCGACGCCGCCGAGCGCGAGCGTCTGCTCCGGGAGGCCGCGCATCACCTCGACCGCCAGCTCGCGCTCGTGCGCGACCGGCGGACCGCGCTGGGCGAGCTCGAGGAGCGGCTCGCCGAGCGCCGCGAGCGGGTCGCCGAGCGGCTCGCCGAGCTGCGCCCGTCGCCCGCCCGGCGCGGGTAGTACCTTTGGACGAGAGCGGCTGAGCGGAACAGTCGCGCCAGACAGCCCGGGGGGGCCAGATGGCGGTTGTCATTCCGATCCGGTTCGCGAGCGCCGACCCTGGCCGGCGCGATCGGATCGTCGGCATCTTGCGGGACAACGGGATCGACGTCCGCCGCAGCGACGTCCGGGGGCTCGGGGTCGGCGAGCTCTACCTGCTGCGGGCGAACGCCGGTCCGGCGGCCCGCGGCATGATCACCGACCTCCTCGAGCGCCACGTGCCGGGCTGGCAGACCGAGGCCGAGTTCTACTGGCCGGAATGACAGCCAGCTGACACGGACGCGGGTAGGGTGCCGCCCGGTCCACCAGCGCATGAGGGGAGAGCGCACATGCAACGCCTGAGGCTCGCCGTCGCGACCGTCGTCCTCGGAGTGCTCCTGCCGGCCTGCCTGGCCGCGCCCGCCGGCGCGCAGACCCGCGCCGGCACGGCCCGCCTCGTCACGCAGGCCCTCGACGGGATCGGCGGGCGCTCCGCGATCACCGGCCTGCGGACCTTCCGGCTGCAGACGACCGGCCGCACGTTCATCTTCGACGAGGGCCTGCGGCCGGACAACACGGTGACGCCCGCGTCGACCTTCACGCAGACGCTCAACGCCGAGCTGCGCGGCTCCGGGGACCGCCTGCGGGCCGACAACGTGCGCACGAGCCAGGGCGCCGCGCGCACCGTGAGCGAGGTCATCAAGGGCCGCCTCGGCTACATCACCGGGGTCGACGCGAACAACGCGCAGCCCGCCACGACCGCGATGACCTCCGACCGGTGGGCCGCCGTCCGCCGCGAGCAGCAGCTGCTCAACCCGCATCTGCTCCTGCGCGACCTCATCGCGCGCCCGAGGCTCGCGACGACCTTCCCGTCGACGACGATCAACGGCCGCGCGCACCGGCTGCTCGTCATCAACGACCCGGTCTCGCCCATCCGCCTGTACGTGGACGCGCGCACCGGTCGGATCGACCGCCTCTCGACCGCCGACCACCAGTACCTGCGCCGCGACGTCCGGCTGATCGTCGACTTCTCCGACTGGCGCTTCGTGCGCGGCGGCACGGGGAGCAACCGCGTGCGGGTCCGCTTCCCGCGCACCGTCTCGATCCGCCTCGACGGCAAGGTCATCCACACCGAGACGCGCTCGTCGATCGCCGTCAACCGCCCCGCGAGCGCCACGCGCTTCCAGTTCCCCTCCGGGATCGCGCCGCGCTACTCGGCGACGCTCGCCGCCCGCGGCGCGGCCACCACCGAGTTCCTCATGTCCTTCGCGCAGGACGGCTTCCCGAAGGACGGCCCCGCCGACCAGATCGTCCCGCGTGCCGTCGCGCCGGGCAGCACGCTGATCCAGGGCATCCCGAACAACTCGATGATCGTGGAGCAGTCCAACGGCGTCGTGGTGGTCGAGGGCGCGCTGAGCGACTTCCGCGCCGAGGCGCTGATCCGCTACATCCAGAAGACGTATCCGGGCAAGCCGGTGCGCTACGTGACCGCGAGCCACCACCACGCCGACCACGCGGGCGGGATGCGGCCGTTCGTCGCGCTCGGCGCGACCGCCGTCATCGGCGCCGACGCGGTGCCGCTGTTCCGCCGCGTCTTCTCGAACCGCAACTCCCAACTGCTCCCCGACCGCCTCGACGGCACCTCGCGCGCGGCGACGATCAACGCCGTGGGCGCGGGCGGGTTCGTGACGTTGAACGACAGCGTCCGCCCGGTGATCGTGCTCGCCGAGCCGACCCAGCACGCGACGACGACGATCCTCGTCTTCGTCCCCGACCAGGGCGTCCTGTTCGTCAACGGCGACACCTACACCCCCGGCGCCCCTCCCGGCCCGGGCGCGCAGTCGCTCGAGCAGACGATCGAGCGCAACGGGCTCGCGGTGAAGCAGATCGTCGGCGGCCACGGCGGGGTGATCTCGTACGCGGCTTTCCGATCGGCGTTGGGACTGCCGCCGGCGTAGGCACGGGGATTCTCAGACCGCTCGAACTTCGGCGAGACGCCTCTCTGCGAACGGGTCGGTCCCGGTGGGGTCCCAGCAGACGGCGGCTTCCCATGCGGCCCGCGCTTGCGCGGCGCGGTCGTACGCGTCGTCGTCGAGACCGGCGGCGTTGTGCGGCAGCGCGAGGTCGAGGTCGGGGACGTCGACGTGCGACTCGTCCCAGTCGATCATCACGACGCGTTCCGCGGTCATGCGGACATTGCCCGGGTTGGGATCGCCGTGCACGACGCACGTCGTGCGGCCGGTGAGTCGCGCCCAGGCCGCTCGGCATCGAGCGACCCCCTCGGGCGGCATCGCGTCGAGGTCGACCTTCGTCCCGGTCTCGGCGTGCAGAAGGTCGATCGACGATCGCCAGCCCGGGCGTTGCGGCCAGCCGCGAGTGGACCGATGCAGCCGCCGGAGTGCGTCGGCGACGCGACGCCAGTCAGCTTCCGTCTCGGGCGGTCCGCCCTCCACGTAGGTCATCACCACCAGACCATCGGCGAAGTACCGGCCGTCCGCGGTCGGAATCGGCACAGGCACCGGCAGCCCTTCACGGTGAAGGTGTCGCAACAGGTCGGTCTCCCACCGCAGATCAGCGTCGCCGCGCCGACCGACACGACCGACCGCGAGCTGCCCGTTGACGCGCACGCTCCAGACCTCGTTGGCGCCGACCCCACCAGTGAGCGGTTCGAGGCGAACGACGTCGTCACCCCACCGATACTCGAGCGCCTCCCATCCCCCGGCCACACCCCGACTTTCGCGCACCTCCCCCAGAAACGCGAAAACCCTGCGATGAGCAGGGCTTCCGGGAGTACCGCCACGGGGATTCGAACCCCGGTTTCCGCCGTGAGAGGGCGGCGTCCTAGTCCCCTAGACGATGGCGGCGCGCGGGATTCACCTTAGCAACCGGTCCGTCGCTACACTCGTTCGCCGCGCCGCGCGGATGTGGCGGAATTGGTAGACGCGCACGGTTCAGGTCCGTGTGGGGGAAACCCCGTGGAGGTTCGAGTCCTCTCATCCGCACCTCAGAAAAGCCCTGCTCCTGCGGGGTTTTTCTTCGGCCGGCAACCGCTCGCGAGCAAGCGCCGCGGTTCCCGCGGGGCCCGTTGGGAGCGCTCAGCGACGGCTCGTGCCGCCGCGCGTCCCACGGCGCGCCCTCGCGGCGGCGAATCGCGCGGTGCTCTGCTCACGCTCCTCAGCGGTCATCTTGCGCACGATCAGCCGGCCCTCGGCGATCGCGCGGTCTATGTCGGCCTGGCGCTCGATCTTCCTCGCGGCGGCGAGGTCGCGCTGCGACGGTCGTGAATGGCTCAATGGTGTCTCCTCCTGAGCCGCCGGCGGACCCTGTGCCCGCCGGCGCCCGTGGTGTTCTGACAAGGGCGTTGCCGCTGTTCAGGCGATGGCGTGCTCGACGGCCCAGCGGGCGAGCTCGGCGCGCCGGCGCAGGCCGGTCTTCTCGCGGATGCGCGTCAGGTGGTTCTGCACCGTGCGCGGCGAGATGTACAGCTGCTTGCCGATCTCGTTGTCGGTCATGCCGTCGGCCACGAGCCGCAGGATCTCCAGCTCGCGCGCCGCCAGCAGCGGTCGCACCGACGAGCCTTCGCCCCGGGCGCTGCCGGAGAACTCGCGCAGGAGATGCCCGGCGAGCTCGGGCGTGATGACCGAGCCGCCACCATGGGTCGTGATGACCGCCTGGCGCAGCTCCTCGCCGGTCGTGCGCTTGGAGAGGTAGCCGGCGGCGCCGGCGGCGATCGCGTCGAGCAGGCTCTCGGGGCTCTCGTTCGCCGTCATCACGAGCGCCCGGATCTCGGGCAGCTCGGCGCGCAGGCGCTCGAGGACCACGGCGCCGCCGAGGCCCGGCATGCGCAGGTCGAGGACCATGACGTCGGGCTTCAGCTGGCGGGCCAGCTCCAGCGCGGTGATGCCGTTGTCGGCCTCACCGACGATCGCCATGCCCGGGTCGCGCTCGAGCGCGCGAATGACGCCTTCGCGGACGAGCGGGTGATCCTCGGCCACCAGCACGCGGATCTTCATGCCCTCTGCTCGCTCACGGCGCCCGGCACCGGACAGCTCGGCGACGGACGTGCCCGCCAGGCCGTGCGCGGACGCGGGCGTGGCATCGACAGTGCGGTTCATATGACTCCCCCAGTTGGTTCGGCGCGGCACACGAGTCAGGCGCGCCGGAATCCCATCTGGCTTGTATCGGCACCCGCGCCCAAGAACTTGAGCGACGGCGCCGGTTGGCCGCCGCCGATACGCACCTGCACGAGACAGGAACCCGGGGATCACGGGCGCCCCACGCCGCGTGGCCCCGGGTCTGTCCTGTATCCCGCCCCGGACGCGTCGTTGCCGCCGTCCGCGGGCGGGCCGCTCCCTGGACCGATTCGCGCTCAGCGGTGGTCAGGCGCCCGTGAGGACGGACGCGGCCGCCGGCGTCGGGTCGCGCGGCGCAGCCGCGCGCGGGAAACGCATCGATATCTCGGTACCGGTCGAGCCGGACGAGTCGACCCGGATGTCGCAGGCAAGGCTCGCGGCAACGACCAGGCCCAGTGCCGCCCCGGGATTGTCGAGGCGTGCCGTCCGCGCCTGGGGACCGCGAACCCGCGCGAGCACGCGATCGTCGGCGACGTCGACACTGACCGACACCGGCGCGCTGCTGCCGACGTGACGGCTGGTCCGCACGACGTTCGCCACGACGGCGGACACACCGATCGCGAGATCCGCGAGCGCGTCGCCTACCACCCCCTCGCCGGCGGCGTGCGCCACGACGGTTCGTCGCAGCCCCGCGACGCGCTCCAATTGCGGAGCGATCTCCCATTGATGGATCGACACCACTGGTTGTTTACCAACCTGACGTTCGGTCAACCAGGGGTCGCGTAAGAGTGCAGACGTGACAAGTTCGGGCAGCGTCGACCCCCACGATCGACGCGATCGGCGCCATCGCCGGCGGCCTCGCCCTGCTCATCGGGGTCGGCGGCACGACGTACCGCGAGCACGACCAGCACGCCGGCGCCGCGCGCGGACGCGCGATACTCGACCGGTGGAAGAGCGCGAGGATCACGCGTCCGGGCCCGCTGACGCGACGGTGCTGGCGGCCGACGCGCCGCTCGCCCGACGGCTCGCCGAGGCGATCCGGGCCGCCGACGCCGCGCCGCTGCGAGCGTTGCTGGGCGAGCACCCCGAGGTCGCGACCGCGCGCCTCCGCGCATCCTCGGCGCGACCAGTCGCGGACCGCGCTGCACCTCGTCACCGACTGGCCGGGGCACGTCCCGCGGGCGGGCGAGAAGATCGCCGCCCTCGTGGCGGCCGGCGCGGACGCCGACGCCCGGTTCTCCGGCCCGCACACCGAGACGCCGCTGCACTGGGCGGCGAGCAGCGACGACGTCGAGGCGATCGACGCGCTGCTCGACGCGGGCGCCGACATCGACGCCCCGGGGGCGGTGATCGGCGGCGGGACCCCGATGGCCGACGCCGTCGCCTTCGGCCAGTGGGCGGCCGCCCGCCGGCTGCTCGAGCGCGGCGCGCGCACCACCCTCTGGCAGGCCGCCGCGCTCGGCCTCGCCGATCGCGTCCGCGACGAGCTCGCCGCCGGCGCCCAGCCGCAGGCCGACCTCGACAACGCGCTGTGGTGCGCCGCGCACGGCGGCCGGCGCGACACCGCCGAGCTGCTGCTCGCCCGCGGCGCCGACCCGACCTGGGTCGGCCACGACGAACTCACCGCCGCGGACGCCGCCGAGCGCAGCGGCGCGGCCGGGCTCGCCGCCTGGCTGCGCCGGCCCGATATCACATCCGAAGTTCCTCCGGTCGACCGGTGAGCATCGGTTTATCGTTCGCCCATGGCCTCATCCCGAGGCACCGGTCCAGCACTCGAGGTGGAGCAGCATGCGTGACGTCCGCCGAATCCGGCGGCCCGCGCGACGGATGGTCGCGGTCGCCGTTCTCGCCGTCGCGGCAGGGGTCCTGTCGGCGGCGCCGTCGGGCGCGCGCATCGCCCTGCTCGACTGCGCGGCCCAGGGCCCCACGAAGACGACGGTGACCTCCGTCCTGAACATGCCCTGCGGCGCAGCAGTTCAGGACCTCACCGCGTACGGGCGGCCGTTCGCGCTCTCGTTCCGGACGCCCGGCGGCTTCGCGTGCACGCGCACGGTCCGCCAGTCGCGGCGCGCCAGCTACCGCTGTGTGAGCGGGCCGCGCGTCTACCGCTTCGTCCGCGCCGGGACGACACGCCCCACGATCCGCGTCATGAGCGGCGGCTTCGACAGCACGTTCACCGTGACGGTGTGCCGGAGCGGCGGTCGCGCGAGCCTCATCCTCAACGGGCGCGGGCCCGCGGGCATGCGCGTCCGGATCCGGCCGGGTTCGGCGGGCGCGGGGACCATCGTCCTGCGCGCGCCCGACCCCGAGAACGGGGTCGACGCGAGCGGGTCCATCAGCGCGCTGAAGGTCGGCCGCGACGGGACCATCAGCGCGACCGGCCGTTTCTCCGCCGGCGGGACGGCCGCGTTCCGCGTCATCGGCGACTGCCGCTGAGCACGGCCCGAACGGGCGATCGTCTCCCGCACGTCCGCCGATCGGCGTAACGTCGCGCTGTCGAACGAACGGAGCGGGAGCGGAACATGCACGAGATCAGACCCGGGGCCATCATCGGCCGCGTCTTCGAGATCTACCGCGAGCAGGCGGCGACCCTGCTGCCCGCGGCGCTCCTGGTCTACGCCGTGCAGTTGCTTGCCGCCCTGCTCGTCCCGGACTTCTTCGTGGTCGCCGCGGTCGTCGGGATCGTCGTCGGGGTCTTCTACCAGGGGATGGTCGTCAGGCTCGTGGAGGACGTGCAGGACGGCCGCCGCGACCACAGCATCGGCGAGCTGTTCCGGTCCGTCGGCCCGGTCGTCCTGCCGCTGATCGGCCTGGCGATCGTCGCCGGGTTCGCGATCGCGATCGGCTTCGTGCTCATCATCATCCCGGGCCTGATCCTGCTGACGTGGTGGTCGGTCGCGGCGCCCGCCATGGTCATCGAGCGCGCCGGCGTCTTCGGCTCGCTGGGTCGCAGCCGCGACCTCGTGCGCGGCAACGGCTGGAACGTCTTCGGCACGATCCTCCTCGTCCTCCTCATCGACATCGCCGTGAACATCGTCGCCGCGATCATCGGGGCGGCCCTCGGCGACGCCGGGCGCGGCGTGGTGGACTGGATCGCGGCGACGCTCACCGCGCCGATCGTCGCGCTGACGTCGTCGGTCCTCTACTTCGCCCTCGTCGGCGGCGCCACCCGCACGCAGGAGGAGAGCTTGGAGGGCGGCCCCGAGCGGGTCGCCTGAGGCCGCCCTCAGGCCGACGGCACCGTGCCCGCCGCGGTGGGGTCCCGGCGTCCGCGGCCGCGGGCGAACGCCCGGCCGACAGCCGCCCGCGCCTGGGCGAGCGCCGCCGCGGGCCAGATGGCGATGAGGCCGCCGAGCAGCACGATCACCCCGCCGAGCCAGATCCACTCGACCAGCGGCGAGACGATGAAGCGGAAGGTCGCGGGCGGCGGCCGGCCCTCGTAGTGCGCGACGAGCCCGGCCACGACGAGCCCCTGCACGTTCGGGCTCGACGTGGCGAAGCGCTCGTTCGCGTCGTCGATGAGCTTGCGCAGCGGCGCGATGTCGGGCTGGATCGCGGTCCAGACGTCGCGGCGCACCCCGGCCCGCAGGCCGACCTCGCTCGTCGACTCGCCGTCGAAGAAGCGCCCGATCGGCCCCTCCCGCGGATCCGGTGACGGGTAGTAGCCCCGGCTCGGGCGCAGCGTGGCGACGTGCCGGCCGTTGCGGCGCACGTCGAGCACGGCCCCGAGCGTGATCCGCTCGCTCGTCAGGTCGCCCGTCGCCCGCACGTAGCGCACGTCGTAGCCGTCGACGTGGATCGTCCGGCCGGGGACGAGGCGTGCGTCGCGCATGTGCTGGAACGCCGTCGAGCCCGCGATCCCGACGAACAGCACCGCCATCCCGACGTGGACGAGGTAGCCGCCGTAGCGCCGGCGGTTGCGGCGCACGAGCGCGACGAGCGCCACGGGCACCGCCTCGCCCGATACCGCCCGCCGCGCGCGGACGCCGCGGGTGAGCTCCTGGGCGACGGCCGCGACGACGAACGCCGCCACCGCGAAGAGGGCGAGCGCCGCCGGGCGCGCCGCGACGCCGGGCACGGCGAGCAGCACCGTGGCGGTCGCGGCCGCCGTCAGCGACGGGATCCCGAGGCTGCGCCGTGCGCCGGCCGGGGTCACGCGCCGCCACGCCACCAGCGGGCCGATGCCCGAGAGCAGCACGAGCACGATCGCCAGCGGGACCGTGTAGCGGTCGAACCACGGCGGGCCGACCGACGCGCGCGTCCCGGTCACCGCCTCGGAGATCAGCGGGAAGAACGTGCCCCAGAAGATCACGAAGCACAGCCCGACGAGCACGACGTTGTTGAGCAGGAACACGGCCTCGCGCGAGAGGACCGAGTCGATCCGGTGCTCCGAGCGCAGCCCGTCGCGGCGCGAGAGGACGAGCCACACCGAGCCGGCCGCGAGCAGCGACACGAACGTCAGGAACGGGAGGCCGAGGGTCGACGCCCCGAACGCGTGGATGGACTCGAGCACGCCCGAGCGCACGAGGAACGTGCCCAGGACGGCGAGGAAGCCCGTCGCGAGGACGAGCGAGACGTTCCACGTCTTCAGCATCCCGCGGCGCTGCTGGATCATGATCGAGTGCAGGAGCGCCGTGCCGGTCAGCCACGGCATCAGCGCCGCGTTCTCGACCGGATCCCAGGCCCAGTAGCCGCCCCACCCGAGCTCGGACCACGACCACCGCGCGCCGAGCAGGATGCCGATGCCGAGGAAGAACCACGCCGCGAGCGCGAACCGCCGGACCGCGCTGATCCAGTCCGCCTCGAGCCGGCGCGCCAGGAGCGCCCCCACGGCGAACGCGAACGGCACCGTGCACAGCGTGTACCCCGAGTACAGCATCGGCGGGTGGACCATCATGCTCGGGTGGCGCAGCAGCGGCTCGAGCCCGACGCCCTCGGCGGGCACCGGGTCCGCGAGCTGGAACGGGTTGGCGAGGAACGCGGTCAGGCCGGCGAAGAAGGCCGCGAAACCGAGGAGCACGGCGGTCGCGTACGGCGTGATGTCGCGCAGCCGGTCGCCGGTGCGGGCGAGCACGAGGCTCGACCACAGCGAGAGCAGCCAGACCCACAGCAGCAGGGAGCCCTCCTGCGAGGACCACACCGCGGTGGCCCGGTAGAACACCGGCGTCGTCGTGCTCGAGTGCCCGCCGACGAGGCGGAAGGTGAAGTCCGAGCGCAGGAACGCGACCTCGAGGATCACGAAGGCGACCGTGAGCACGATCGCCAGCGCGTAGACGGCCCGGCGGCCGGAGACGACGAGGTCGCGCCGGCCGGTGCGTGCGCCGGCGATCGAGGCGCCGACGCCGTACGCGCACACGACGAGCGCGAGGAACAGGCAGGCCCGTCCGGTGACGAGCACCTCAGCGGCCCTGCGTGTCGCCGTCGGAGAACTTCGACGGGCACTTCGTGACGAGCGAGTCCTTCTCCCCCACGAACGCGGCGCCCTCGCGGCGCACGGTGACGATCACCTCGCGCCCCTCGCGGAACGGGTCCGGCACGGCCCCGGTGTAGCGCACCGGAACCGACGTCGACGCCGGGCCGTTGCGGTCGCGCACGCGGAAGACGAGCACGTCGCCCTCGCGGTGGTAGCCCGGGACCACGCGGCCGGTGAGCTGGTACGCGCGGCCGGTGGTCGCGTCGCCCAGCTGGCTCGGGGCGCGCGCCTCGCTCGACGCGCTGAAGCTCGTGTACACGAGCGCCGCGGCCAGGACGACGGCGGCGCAGAGCGAGACGACGAGACGGGTGGTGCGCTTGCGATGGGGATTCATGGCTCCTCGCCCTGACGATGGCCTTGACACGAGGCGCCGATCCCTCGTAGTTTGTATTTAGACACAGATATCTGTGTGAAACAAGTGGAGGAGTCAGGGCGTATGCCGCGGTCGAGTCGTCTCCGCAAGGCCGTTCGGACCGGAGGTCTGATGGGCGTCTGCGCGCTCGCCGGAGGGGCGCTCTTCGGGGTGAGCGCGGACTCCAAGACCGCACGGCCCGCCGCCCAGGCGCCGGCCTCGGCGGCGAACGGCGCGGCGCTCGTCCGCCAGGGCCGCCAGATCTTCCGCTACGACGACTTCGGCGACGACGCGTTCTGGAGCGGCGCGCTCGGCCTCGACAAGGCCGTCGCCGGCGCCGCCAACGGCGGGGTCGGCCCGGGCGTGAGTCCGAAGACCGCGCTGTCCGTCGGCCTCAAGGTCGACGCCAACGCGCTGCCGAAGGCCGTCCTCGCCGCGCTGAAGGCGGGCAAGGTCGACCTCAACTCGCCGAAGACGACGCTGGCGCTCATCAAGCTCAACGCGGTCCTCGGCGTCAAGCCGCACTTCAACAAGAGCGGTGCGATGACGTCCGTCGGCCTCACGTGCGCGGTCTGCCACTCGACCGTCAACAACTCGGTCGCGCCCGGCGTCGGCCAGCGCCTCGACGGCTGGCCCAACCGCGACCTCAACGTCGGCGCGATCGTCTCGCTCGCCCCGAACCTCAAGCCCGTCACCGACCTCCTCGGGGTCGATGCCGCGACGGTGAAGAAGGTCCTCGCCGCCTGGGGCCCGGGCAAGTTCGACGCCGAGCTGTTCCTCGACGGCAAGGGCTTCCGGCCCGACGGCAAGACCGCCGCGACCCTGATCCCGCCGGCCTACGGCCTCGCCGGGGTCAACCTCCACACCTACACCGGGTGGGGCTCGGTCCCGTACTGGAACGCGTTCGTCGCGAACCTCGAGATGCACGGCCAGGGCAACTTCACCGACGCCCGCCTCGACGACGCGACGAAGTTCCCGGTCGCCGCGCGCAACAAGATGGGCCACACGCGCTTCAACGGGGACAAGATCCGCGCGAAGCTCCCGGCCCTGCAGGCCTACCAGCTGTCGCTGGCCGCCCCGCACCCGCGCCCCGGCTCGTTCGACCGCGCCGCGGCGGCGCGCGGCAAGAGGCTCTTCGACGGCAAGGCGACCTGCGCGTCCTGCCACATGCCGCCGACGTTCTCCGAGGCGGGCCAGAACATGCACACGCCGGCGTCGATCTGCACCGACGACTTCCAGGCGCAGCGCTCTCCCGACGGGCAGTACCGCACGACGCCGCTCGGCGGCCTCGGGACCCGGACGAAGGGCGGCTACTACCACGACGGCCGCTACGCGACCCTCGGGCAGGTCGTCCAGCACTACGACAGCTGCTTCGGGCTCGGGCTGACAACCCGCGAGCAGTCCGACGTGGTCGAGTACCTCAAGAGCCTGTGACCGCGGTGCGGCCCGACGTCCAAACGCTCGCCGCCCGGGCGTACGGGCCGCTCGTCGCGGTCGGGCTCTCGCACCGGACGGCGCCGGTCGCGCTCCGCGAGCGGGCCGCGCTGACCGAGCCCGCGGCGCGGGCGCTGCTCACCGAACTCCGATCGATGCCGGGGATCTCCGCGGCGGCCGTGCTGTCGACGTGCAACCGCACGGAGCTGTACGCCGTCGCGGGCCCGGCGGGGGTCGCGCCGCTCCGCGCGGCGCTCGCCGCCCGCGGCCGGCTCAGCTCGGAGGAGGTCGCCGCGGCCGGCTTCGCCCACACCGGGCCCGACGCCCTCGCCCACCTGTTCCGCGTGACCGCCGGACTCGACTCGCTCGTGGTCGGCGAGACCGAGATCCAGCACCAGGTCCGCCGCACGGCGGCGATCGCGGACGAGGAGGGCACGCTCGGCGAGCTCGCGGAGGCGTTCCGTGACGCCCTCGCGACGGGCCGGCGCGTGCGCCGCGAGACCGGCATCGGGCGCGGCGCGCTCTCGACCGCCTCGGTGTGCGTCGAGCTCGCCCGCCAGGCCCTGGGCGGGCTGGACGGACGCCGCGCGCTCGTGCTCGGCGCCGGCGCGATGGCGTCGTCGGCCGCCCGCGCGCTCGCCCGCAACGACACGGCCGAGATCGTCGTGGCCAACCGCACCGCGGCGCGGGCGCGCCGCCTCGCGGCCGATCTCGGGGGCCGCGGCACGGGACTCCGCGCGCTCGGGCCGGAGCTCGTCGCCGCGGACCTCGTGGTGGCCTGCACCGGCGCGCCCGCGCCGGTGCTCGACCGCGCGGCGGTCGCGCGCGCCGTCCGCCTGCGCCGGGGCCGGCCGCTCGTGATCGTCGACCTCGCCCTCCCGCGCGACGTCGACGCGTCGGTCGCGAGCCTCGGCGGGGTCGTCCTGCTCGACATCGACGACCTCCGCCTGACCGCCGCGGCCAACCGCGCCGGCCGCGCCCTCGAGGCGCTGCGCGGCGAGGCGATCGTCGCGCGCGAGGTCGCGCGCTGCCTCGCCCGCGGCGCCGCGGCGCCGCTCCCGGCCGCCGCCTGAGGCCGCGCCGTGCGCCTGCCGTCCCTGCGTCGCGCGCCTCGTACAGTTCCGGCCATGGGCGTCCTCGACGCGGTCGCAGACCCCGTGCGGCTGCGGGTGGTCCGCCACCTCGCGCGGCACGACACCGCCACCCTTCCCGAGCTGGCCGAGGTCGCGGGCGTCCACGTGAACACGATCCGGGGCCACGTCGCCTCGCTCGAGGAGGCCGACGTGCTCGTCAGCACGCAGAAGCCCGCCTCCGGCCCCGGCCGCCCGGCCACGGAGTACCGCCTCGCCGAGGGCTGGGCGCTGTCGAGCACGGACTTCCTCGAGCTCGCCGGCCTGCTCGCGGCCGCGCTCGTGCGCAACCACCCCGACGCCGAGGCGCTACGCGCGACGGGCGCCGACTGGGGCCGCTACCTCGCCGGGCGCCCCGGCAGTCGCGACATCGCGGCCGAATTGCCGCGCGCGCTCGAGCGCCTCGGCTTCCACGCGGCCGTCGAGGACGGGACCGTGCGGATCTCCGGCTGCCCGTGCGCGGTCGTCTCGCCCGACCATCCCGAGGTCGTCTGCGCGCTCGCGACCGGGCTCGTCGACGGCGTCCTGTCGGCGAGCGGCAGCGACCTGCGCGTCGGCGACCACGACAACCACCCCGACCAGCGGCGCTGCACGCTGCACCTGACGCGCGTCCGGGGCTGAGCGGCGGCGCGGCCGGCTACGCCGCGCGGCGCAGCGCGGACGCCTCGCGCTCGGCGGCCGTGAGGTCGAGATCGACCTCGAGCGTGCCCGCCGAGACGCCGCAGACGCCGAAGCCCATCCGGCCGAGGAGCTTGCGGGCGGGGGCGTTCTCGGGCAGCGTCGTGGCCTGCAGCCGCGCGATGCCGTTCGCCCGGGCGTGCTCGACGATCAGCGCGGCGAGCGCGGTGCCGATGCCGCGGCCCTGCCACGCGTCCGCGACGGCGAAGGCGACGTCGGCGACGGCGCTCTCGCCGGGCGCGCAGGCGTAGCGGCCGACCCCGGCGAACGTCCCGTCCGGCGCGACGGCGACGAGCGCCTCGTGCGTGCGGTGGTCGACCTCGGTGAAGTAGGCCAGCTCACGCGCCGAGAGCCGCGGCTTGGGCGAGAGGAAGCGGCGCATCCGCGAGCGGTCGGACATGCGCGCGAAGAGGTCGAGCAGCGCGTCCTTGTCCGTGGCCCGGATCGGACGGACCGTCACGTCCGGGAAGTTGGGGATCAGCCGCGCGTGCATCGCCCCTAACGGTCCCAGCCGGGGGCCCGATGCCCCAGGGGGGTGGCAGCCGGACGCCGGGTGCGGGCATCCGCACCCGGCGTAACAGGACGCGCGGGCCGCGCGGCGCCCGCTCACGGGCGCCGCGCGGCGATGGACGTCTACCGGCGCGGCCGCCCGACCGCGGCCTCGGCGTTGATGTAGCCGAAGCCGTCGACCGGGCTGAAGCCCGCGCCGATGCGGTTGCGCAGCGTGCCGGTGAGCACGCGGCCGGTCGAGGTCACGGCCCGATACGTGAGTCCGCCCCGGGCGACGGTGCCCTCGGGGAACAGCACGCCGGCGCCGAGCGCGTCGGCGGAATTGCCGTCCTGGGCGACGCCGAACGCGGTCGTCGCCTCGTCCCGGTCGATGCCGAACGCGACGGACCGGCCACCCGTCAAGGCGCCGTTCGGGAACCGGACGGTCATCTGCTGGAACTGCTGGTTCGAGGCCTGCCCGACGCCCGGCCGCGCGAACTGCGCGGTCACGCTCGCCGGGTCGATCCCCGGGCTCACCGCGCCGACGGTGAACGGGAAGCCCTGCTGCACAGAGCTCCGGGCCGCCGAGTGCGGGGAGCGCGACGAAGGGCCGCGGATCGAACACGATGCCGTCGGAGCGGTCGCCCCGCCCGAGGCCGGTCGGGTTCGCACCGGCGCCGTCGAACGTGATCGACGTGATCGCGCCGGGCCCGGAGTACTGGACGCGGAAGAACTGCGGGTTGTTCATGCGAGCCCGGGTTCTCGTCGAGGGGCGCGCTCCTCGAGCGTTCGCGCCCCTGCTCGACCGTCGGCGGTGATCGTCAGACCGCCCGCCGACGCCTCGCTGTGGTTGGGATCGAGGTCATGCGCTGAAGGCGCTGCGCCGGAGCAGCGCCTTCATCGCCGCCGGCGACAGCGACCGCGGCCCGCCGCGCGCCTGCAGCGCCAGCGCCGCGATGCCCGCGGCGTGCGGGGCCGCCGCGCTCGTGCCGCAGAAGTTCGGCTGGTCGTCGGGGTCGAGCAGCGAGTCGCGAGACGAAGAACGTCGTGTTCCCGAGGTCGGTCGCCGCCATGTCCGGCTTGCGCCGGATGTCGGGCCGCGGCAGGCGGTTGCCGTTCGAGTCGAACAGGATCGGCAGGTTGCCGCCGACGGACGTGTAGTCCTCGGGCAGCAACGGCCGGAACGGGTCGTACGCCGCCACGGCGTTCGCACCCCGCGCCAGTCGGATGGCCGAAGATGCTCGGGGCCAGCGGCTGGTCGTACTCGTTGTACTGCAGGTCGTCCTACGAGCTGGTAGCGCAGCTGGGTCGCCGTGCCGCTCGTCGGTGTTCGCCTTCGTGATCACGAGCTGCAGCCGCCCCGGCGGCAGTGTGAATCCGCCGATCTCCATCGGCCGGCCCGAGAACTGGTTCAGGTCCGCGAACGCGCCGAGGAAGTTGCCGTCGGCGTCGAACAGCAGCGCGTTGAGGTCGGTCGTCGTGCGCGACTTCGAGATCACCTTGCGGACGTCGAACGTGAAGGGGCCCGACGTCGCGCGGCGGTGAAGCCGGAGATCTCGAACGTGTACGTGCCCGTCTCAGCGAGCGTCTGGAACGCCGCCTCGGGGCTCGTGCCCGTGTCGACCTCCTGCAGGACGGCGCCGCGACGGGTCCTTCAGCGTGAGGATGAGGTCCGTCGTGCCCGAGGGGATCGCGTCGACGAAGCCGCGGATCGTGTCGCCGGCGGTGCCGTCGAACGGGATGACCGCCGTCGGGGCGGCCGTGGTCGTCTCACCCGTCTTGTCTGACCAGAGGATCGCTGAGCGTCGAGCCGTTCGGGTCGAGCGGGTCGTCCCACTGGAGGTCGACGACGACCCGTGCCGCCGTCCTTGGCGTTGCCACCGAGCGTCAGAGTCCTGCGCGACGTCGACGCCGGCGCCCGGATCGAAGTCCTGGAAGCCGCCGGCGTAGAGCGCGGGCGTCGACGCCGTCGAGGTTGATGTTCGACGTGTCGCCGGGCTTGTCGGGAGCGATGAAGCGGAACGGCGCCTGATAGGCCTGCTGCGACGAGCCGTTGGCCGCCGAGGAGAAGTACTGGACGCCCTGGGCGGCGACGTCGTCGATCGCGTCGGAGATCACGCCGTCGCCGAAGAACGGCTCGTCGAAGTAGCCGACGTCGTCGGTGATGACGTCGGCGCCGCACGGGCCGCTCTGGTCGGCGAGCGCGCGGATGTTGTCGGCGAACTGGAGCTGCGCCGGAGAACGCGGTGGCGAAGCACTCCTTCGCCCGCGGCGCGACGTCGTGGATGATCTGGAGCATCGCGCGCCCCTCGTCGGTGGCGCCGTCGGCGGGGCCCTCCTCGAGGACCGTGACGCCGTCCTTCGGCAGGTCGCCGGTCCGGATGTCATCCGCGGCGTGGATCGTCAGCGGATCGCCGTCGACCGTCTCGGTCGCGGCGTCGAACGGAGTCGGACAGCGCGCCGACGGTGATGCCGCGCCCGTCGATGCCGCCACCGGACCGGTCGACGCGCTGGGCGTGGACGCCCTGCGACGTCGCGGCGCCGACGTTCGTGCGCGGCGTGAGCGCCTGCGACACGGACGCGATGCCCGCGGTGCCGGCAAGCGCCTTCACCTGTCCGATGGCCACGAAGCCCTCGACCGCGTGCTCGCTGCGAGGCCTGCGCGACGACCTTCATGCCGTGGCTTCGCCGCCCTGTCGCACGGCCGCGAGCATCGTGCCCGGGCGCCGCGTAGACGTCGACGAGGACCCGGCCCGGCCTTGTCGCGGATCGCCAGCGACTTCTGATCGAAGCTGAACTTCCCGACGGCCTTGGGCGGCTGGACCAGCCGGCTCAGGCCGTTGCCGAGATTCGCCGGCGGCGAGTCGTCGGCCAGCGCGACGCCGGCGGGGGCCAGCGCGGCCGTCACCGCGAGCGCGCCCGCGCTCGCCAGGCGAACACTTCCTCTCATGGGTCTCCTCCAATGCGCGGGGGGTATGGGGGGCTCCCGCGCCGTACTGAGACGGGATCTTGCCACCTCTGGCACGAGCTGGCAGGCGACGGTACGGAATGTCGCATTTCGGGCGCACGGACGCGCACGGCAAACCGGCGCGATGCGGCTAACGCGCCACGTCGAACGCGAACGCGCGGTCCACGTCGGGGCGGCGCTGCACGATCCCGAAGCGGGCGTCGAAGTCGGCCCAGCGCTCGAGCACCGCGCGGTCGAGGCGCAGCGGCGGGACGATCACCGGGCGCAGCGCGCTCAGTTGGGCGCGGACGAGGCCGAGGTCGGCCTGGCCGGCGGCCCGCGCGATCTGCCGGGCGGCCGGATCGGGGCGGGCCAGCACGGAGCGGACCCCGTCGCCGATCGCCGCGACGACGCCCGCGACGACCGCGCGCTTGCGCTCGAGCGTCCGGCGCGCGGTCACGAGGATCACCTCGGGGTACGGGGGCGCGCCGTAGCGCTCGACGCGGAACTCCCGCGTGCGCACGCCGCGCTCGCGCAGTGCGACGCCCTCGGCGTTCCAGAACGCGGGCACGGCGTCGACGCGTTTGGACAGGATGCTCGACACGGCCTGGAAGCCGATCGTCACCTGCTTGACGCGCGCGTAGTCGCCGCCGTCGCCCTGCACCACCGCGCGCACGAACGCCGGGTCCGACGGCAGTCCGGACACGCCGACGGTCCGCCCCGCGAGGTCGCGCGGCCGGCGCACTCCGGGCTGGGCGATCAGCGCCGCGAGCGGCTTCTGCACGAGCGCGCCGACGCCGACGACGTCGACGCCCCGCTGGCGGGCGAGGGCGAGGTCGTGGATGTCGAGGATCCCGACGTCGACGCGTCCCGAGGTCAGCAGCGCGAGCGAGTTCGGCGACGACCCCGGCTCGCGGATGCGGATGCGCACGCCGTGGCGGCGGTCGAGGCCCTCGCGCACGGCGGCGTAGATCGGCGCGTGGACCGCGTTCGGCGTGAAGTCGAGCGCGAGCGTCGCCGGCTGGGCCGGGCGGGCGGCGGTCGTCGTGGCGCCGTCCTCGTCGCCGCCCCCGCACGCGGCGAGGGTCAGGACGGCGGCGGCGAGCGTCGCGGCCAGTCGCGAGGTCCGGCGCAGCACGGCGAGCAGGATGGCACGACCGCGACGGGCGCACCGGTCCGCCGCCGGACCGCGAGACCGCGGACCCGTCAGTCGGTCGAGGCCGCGGCCGGGCCCGCGCCGTCGAGGCCGGCCACGGAGCCGCCGCCGGGGCGGCCCTCGAACAGCATCACGACGAGCCCGACGTCGAGCCCCGACCGGGTGGGCTCGCTGCCGTCGACCGCCGCGTCGCCGTCGACCCCGGCCGGCGCGGCCCCGTTCATCCGCTGGGCGGCGCTGTCCTGGATCTTCTCGGCCTCGCGCAGCCACTTCCGCGTCGCGGTCGCGAGCTGCTGCCAGCCGCGCTCGTCGAGCCGCAGCGCGTTGCGGGTCATGTGCGCCTCGGAGCGGTCGAAGCCGCCCGCGGCGGCCGAGCCCGTGACGTACTGGCCGATCTGCTGCAGCATCGCGCTGAGCATCCGCTGCTTGGCGACCGGGGCGAGGTCCGACCACGCGTCGTCGGGGAACCGGGGGTGCTCGCGCGCGCGGTAGTAGTGCTCGGTCGCCCCCCGCCGCTGGCGGGTGTCCACGAGCTCCACGAGGCCGAGGCTGTGCAACGTCCGGACGTGGTAGGCGACGGTGCCGAGCGTGGCGTCGAGCTTGCCCGACAGCTGGACCGGGCTTGCGCTGTGGTCGGCCAGCATCGCCAGGATGCGGATGCGGAGCGGGTGCGCCAACGCCTTGACGTAGCGAGGGTCGTCGATATCGGTGATCGGCTTCACGTGAGCCTGCTGGGCCGGTACGGGAGGGACGAACAGGAGTGCGCAATGGGTGCCAAGGCACCCATATTCAGGGCACCCTAACGTGTGTCATTGCTGAGATGTACCTATTCGTTCACCGTGCCTGACCATAGGGCCGTGCGTCGGTCAACGGCGCGGCTCTCCGCGCTCCGTCAGCCGCACGCCGAGCAGCCGCCGGTGACGGTGCACGCGGTCGATCTCGTAGCCCGCGATCTCGAGCTCGTAGATCACCGTCGCCGGGTTCGGGATGCCGCGCTCGCGCAGTTCGGGCAGGCTGACGGGCCGGTCGCCGGCGTCGCGCAGCACGCGCAGCAGGATCTCCTGTCGCCGGCGCGCGAGGTCCTGGGGCACGCGCGCATTGTCCTCGCTCGACGCCGCGCGCGTGCCGGTCGCGCCCGGCCGCGGCTAGGCGATCGAGGGCGCCCCCTCGGGCAGCTTGGCCAGCGCCGCGTCGAGCTCGTCCTGGCCGAACTCCGGATCCTCGAGCGTCCCGGCCAGGTAGGCGTCGTACGCGGCGAGGTCGAAGTTCCCGTGGCCGCAGAGGCCGAACAGGATCACCCGCTCCTCCCCCGCCTCGCGCGCGGCGAGCGCCTCCTCGATCGTCGCCCGGATCGCGTGGGCGGGCTCGGGGGCGGGGATGATCCCCTCGCTGCCCGCGAACTGCAGGGCGGCCGCGAACGTCTCGTTCTGGCGGTACGCGCGCGCCTCGATCATCCCCGCCTTGACGAGCGCGCACAGCGACGGCGCGTCGCCGTGGTAGCGCAGGCCGCCGGCGTGGACGGGCGGCGGCACGAAGTCGTGCCCGAGCGTGAACATCGGCATCAGCGGGGTGAGGCCGGCGGTGTCGCCGAAGTCGTAGGCGTAGACACCGCGGGTCAGCGTCGGGCACGCCGCGGGCTCGGCGGCGAGGAAGCGCACGTCGCTGCCCTCGCGGAGGTTGCGACGGATCCACGGGTAGGTCAGGCCGGCGAAGTTCGAGCCGCCGCCCACGCAGCCGACGACGACGTCGGGCGCCTCGCCCGCCATCTCCATCTGGGCGATCGTCTCCTGGCCGATGACCGTCTGGTGCAGGAGCACGTGGTTGAGCACGCTCCCGAGCGCGTAGTTGGACTCGGGGTCCTGCGCGGCGACCTCGACGGCCTCGGAGATCGCGATGCCGAGCGAGCCCGTCGGGTGCGCGGCGTTCGCGCGGCCCGACTCCGTGCGGTCCGACGGCGAGCGGTGAACCGTCCCGCCCCACGTCTGCATCATCGAGCGCCGGTAGGGCTTCTGGTCGTAGGACGAGCCGACCATGAAGACCTCGCACTCGAGGCCGAAGAGGCGGCAGGCGAACGCCAGCGACGAGCCCCACTGCCCCGCGCCGGTCTCCGTCGTGAGCTTCTTGATCCCGGCCTTCGCGTTCTCGTAGGCCTGCGGGACGGCCGTGTTCGGCTTGTGCGAGCCGGCGGGCGAGACGCCCTCGTACTTGTAGTAGATGTGCGCCGGCGTATCGAGCTCGCGCTCCAGGCGGCGGGCGCGGAAGAGCGGCGTCGGGCGCCACAGGCGATAGGCGTCGCGGACCTCCTCCGGGATCTCGACCTCGGGCTCGGTCGACACCTCCTGCTCGATCAGCGCCATCGGGAAGATCGGCGTGAGGTCGGGCGGGCCGGCGGGCTGCATCGTCCCCGGGTGCAGCGGCGGCAGCGGCGCTCCCGGCAGGTCGGGGAGCAGGTTCACCCAGTGGGTCGGGATGCGGTCCTCGGTCAGGAGGAACTTCGTCGTCGTGTCGCTCGCGGTGCTCATGCGCCGACCCTATCGCCGTCAGACTGCGACGCGTGAACGACCGCGAGGCCGAGGTCCGTCTGCGCATCATGCGCGCATTCGCCGAGACCGGCGAACCGCCCGCGCTCGGCCCCTCCGACCACGCGGCGCTCGATGGCCTGGCGGCCCGGCACGTCGTCGCGCTGTCGGGAAACCCCGCCGCGCCCGTGCTCATGGCCCACCCGTTCGCCGCCCATCGTGGCGGCGCGCGGGTCGCGAGCGCCGGCCGGGCGCCGGGCGAGTGGTGGGGCAACTGCGCGTGGGACGGTCTCGGCATCGTCGGGCTGCTCGGCCTCGCGGACGCGACGGTGCAGAGCAACGGCGTCACGCTCCACGTCCGCGAACGGCGCGCTGGTCGAGACCGACGTCCTGTTCCACGTCGCGGTGCCGGCCCGCGCCTGGTGGGACGACATCGGCTTCACCTGAGCGACGATGCTGCTCTTCCGGACGGAGGAGGAGATCGACGCGTGGTGCGCGGCCCGCGGGCGCGAGCGCGGCGGCGTCGTGCCGGCCGGCCGACTGTTCCCGTTCGCCGTGCGCTGGTATGGCGGGCGCCTCGCGCCCGACTGGCGGCCGCGTGATGCACCGAGCGTCGCAGGCGCTCCTCGACGAGGCCGGCCTGACCGGCCCGTTCTGGGCTCTGTGACCAGTCTCACGCTCGATTGCTTGCTCGTTAGCGCAAGACACAGCTAACTTGCTAAGCGTGCACCTCCGTCCGATGTCGGTTCCCGCGCGCGCGTCGCGCCGCCTTCGCAGCGCCACGAACGTCGGCGTCCATCGCCTGCGCCCGCGGCTCATGCCGATCGCCCACACCGCCGCCGCGGCCGTGCTCGCGTGGTACGTCGCGCTCGTGGCGCTGCCCGACCCCAGCCCGGCGTTCGCCTCGATCGCGGCCGTCATCGCCGTCGGCGCGACCTACGGCCAGCGCGGCGCCCGCGCCGCGGAGCTGATCGGCGGCGTCGTCGTCGGCCTGTCGGTCGCGGACCTCATCGTCCGCGCGATCGGCTTCGGGCCGCTGCAGATGGGGCTCATGGTCGTGCTGGCGATGTCGACCGCCGTCATCCTCGGCGGCGGCGCGCTGCTCGTCACCGAGGCGGCCGTCTCGGCGCTGCTGCTCCTCGCGGCGATGGACCCGGCGACCGCCACGGTCGGTCCCGGCCTCTCCCCCATCCGCTTCGCCGAGGCCCTGATCGGCGGCGGCGTCGCGCTCGGCGTGACCTCGCTCTTCTTCCCGCCCGACCCGGCGCTCATCGTCGGCCGCGCGGTGCAGGCCGTCTTCGCCGAGCTCGGGCGCTCGCTCGAGCGGATCGCCGGCGCGCTGCGCGCCGGCGACGCGGTCGCCGCCCAGCGCGCCCTGCAGGAGGCGCGCGACATCGACCACCGCATCGACGCGCTCGACGACGCCTTCGCCGCCGGGCGCGAGACCGCGCGCCTGGCGCCGCCTCGCCGCCGCGCGCGCGGGCAGATCGACCGCTACGGCCGGACGCTCGCCCAGGTCGACTTCGCCGTGCGCAACACCCGCGTCCTCGCCCGCCACGCCCTGCGCCTCACCCGCGCCGAACGCCCGGCGCCGCCCGAGCTGGCCGAGGCGGTCGAGATGCTCGGCGCCGCGGTCTGGGAGCTCGCCGCGGCCTACGACGACCCGGGGCGCAGCGGCGAGGTCGCGCGCCTCGCGCGGGCGGCCGCGGCGCGCGCGGCGAGCGTGGCCGAGCGGGCCGAGCCGGCGCTCGTCGAGGTCGCCGGCCAGGTGCGCTCGACGGCGGTCGACCTCGTCCGCGCGGCCGAGCTCGTGGCGGACGACGCGCCGGCGTCGGCGGCGGAGGAGATGCCGACCGAGGAGCTCCTGCTCGCGAGCTGAGGCGGGTCCGCGCGAACGCGGGTCAGGCGGCGCGGCGCAGCGGCGTGTCGCGGTGCACGCCGCCGTTGGCATCGAACGCGACGAGGGCGATCGTCCGCGCCGCGCGGCGCACCTCGACGATCACGCCCCACGTGCGCTGGTGCACGCGGATGTCGGCGTCGGGCCAGCCGGAGCGCATCCGGGCGATGTACCGGGCCTGGTCGGTGGTCAGCTCGATCGCCATGGCGTCAGTGTCGGCAACGACACTGAAGGCCAAACGAATCGGCCATGAAGGGAAGCTAAGTCCGAGCGCTGACGGCGGCGGTCGGACGCCCGCCGCGCCCGATGGCGCTCGGAGATCCGCGGTCCGGCGCGGGGCGGGGTCAGGCGCGCTTGGGCGCGGCCTTCGCGACCCGGCCGGGGCGCGCGTACTGGACCCCGGCGCGCAGCGACGCCGCCACGAGGTTGACCTGCGCTCGATGGACCTCGCGCAGCTTCTCGGAGGACGTGGGCTTGCCGGCCGGGGGCATGGGGCGCTCCTTGGGAGTCATTCGCTCTTCGTCACACGGATACCGCACGGTCCGGACCTCTGCGCCCTGGGGCGCCCCGGCGGCATCGCTTCTGGTGGTCCTGCCGTAGACCTCCCCCGGGGCGTGCCGCGCCATGCGCGATACGCAAGATCTCTTTCGCCCGCGTCAGGAGGCGCCGGCCGCGCGGTCGACCGCCGGGCGGACGCTCTCGACCAGACCGCGCAGGAATCGCACGTCGGTCGACGACAGGTCCGGGCGCGCGTCGCGGGTGACGCAGCAGAGGACGTAGCGGCGGGCGGCGGCGCCCGTGAGCGGGACGCCGATGTAGGCGCCGAGACCGGTGGCGCGGACGGCCGTCAGGTCGCGCACGCGGTCGTCCTCGCGCGCGTCGTGGACGATGCTGTCGATCGTGCCGTCGAGCAGGCGCTGGCAGATCGTCTCGCGCAGCGGCGCCGAGGCGCCCGGGACGAACTCCGGCAGACGCCCGTTGCCGACGGCCCACAGCACGATCTCGCGGCCGTCGCGGACCTCGCTGAGCAGGGCGACGTCCATCTTCAGCTCGCGCCGGGCGACGGCCAGGACGCGCTCGACCGCGCCCTGGGGCTCGCTCCCCGCGCGCCACACGGGCACGCGCGCGCCCGCGCGCGACGGCGCCCCGAGCGGCGTGCCGCAGCGCGGGCACTCCTCACCGTTGACGACGTAGGTCCTGAGCCCGCAGTCCGGGCACGACTGGTAGGGCACTGCTCCCCTTCCGCTCCGTGCCCAGAATCTACCCGGAGTCCTCCGGCTGAATCCTGGGCGGACGGCCGATCGGACCGCTCCGAGCGGTCGTCTCGGCCGCTACGCGGCGCTGAGCTGCGGCTCGGCGTCGCCCGTGTCGGCGGGCTCCGCCTCGCCGTCGGCGGCGACGAGCACGTCCCGCCCGCCGGCGAGCTCGGTCTCGAAGTCCGCGTCGTCGCCGTGGGCGAACGCGGTGTCCTCGTGGCCGAGGACCTGGCGGATGAAGATCTCGACGAGCTCGCCGTCGAGCTGGGCGCCGGACACGCGGCGCAGCTCGGCGATGGCCTCGGCCGACGAGACCGGGTCGCGGTAGGAGTCACGCGCCGTCATCACGTCGTAGGTGTCCGCGATCGAGATCATGCGCGACAGGCGCGGGATCTCCTCGCCGGACAGCCCCCGCGGGTAGCCGCGGCCGTCGACCCGCTCGTGGTGGGCGTGGATGATCTCGGCGACGGCCTCCTGGCCCTCGAGCATCCGGACGATCCGCGCGCCCTCCTCGGGGTGGCGCTTGACGAGCTCCCACTGCTGGTCGTCGAGCTTCGTGTCGCCCTTGAGGATCGCGTCGTCGAGGATGTGCTTGCCGACGTCGTGCAGCAGGCCGGCGGTGTGGACGAGCTGCTGGTCCTCGTCCGAGCATCCGGCCGCACGGGCGATGCCGCGGGCGTAGCGGGCGACGGCGGCGGAGTGGCGGGCCGTCATGCGGTCGTGCAGGTGGATCGAGCGCACGAGCGAGCGCATCGCGCCGAAGTGCGCGCGGCGCAGGCGCTCGTTGGCCGCGGCGAGCTCCTCGTTGCGCTCGTGGGCCTCGTCGCGCAGGCGCTCGGCCTCCATGAGGTCGCGCAGGAGGCGGCTGAAGGTCACGGCCAGCGCGCCGGCGAAGACGATGACGGTGGAGCCGATCCGCAGGTACGCATACGCGAGCCCCGCGGTGGCCAGGGCGTGGACGAGCTGCGAGTTGACCATCGGCCGCCACATGGCCGCGACGCTGGTCCTGAAGCTCAGGCCGCGCAGCAGCCGCATGAAGGCCGCGACGAGCAGCATGTTGAGGACGGCGGCGAGCAGGTAGACGCCGCCGACCATCGCCATGAAGGCGAGCCAGTGGCGCGCCGGCTCGGGCACCGAGAGGCCGCGGGCCACGAGACCGGCGACGAGGGTGAACGACGACAGCACCGCCGTGTTCCCGACCCGGACCTCCCACGCCTTGTTGCGCTCGACGAGGCCCACGAGCGCGCCGACCGCGGCGCCCGGCACCGGGCCGAGGAGCACGGCGACGAGGATGAACACCGGCATCGAGCCCGACCCGTAGATCCCGGACCGCGTCCGGATCTCGAAGCGGTCGGCGACGACGGCGAACGCCGCGAGGATCGCGAGCACGCGGAGCTGATCCCAGTCCGCGGCGCGCGACGTGAGGGCCGCGACCGTCGCGGTGCCGGCGAGCAGCAGGAAGGCGAAGACAGGTGCCGGACGCAGGAGGCGCATCGGCGAGGAGATCGGCCGCGACCACCCGGACTTGAACGTCCGCCGCCGGCCTCGGCACTCGTTGTCGAGCGCGCCGATCATTGGTCCACCGAGGGCTAAAGGCCGCGGCCGAACCCGCCGACCTTTCGGCACGCCATCCCCACTTCTGAAGCCCCTCTGGACACATGTCCTATTGGGAAGCGTGTCCGCGCCCGCTTACATGCAAGTCACACACACGGAACACGAGGAAGGGAGCGGAACATGGCTTGGAAGATCGGCTAACGCCACCAGACTTCGGGCTCGATCAAACGTCGAGTCCCCGCGAGACGCCCGGCTTCGGTCGGGCGCTCTGCGTTAGGGCGGCCATCGGACGAACGGCCAGTGTTCGAGCGCACGGATGCGCCTCAAGTCCCCCCACCGGATTGTCGATTCGCATCCCATGCGCGTAGCCCCACTCCGCGTCGCTGCCTTCCGGCGGCTCGCGACGACGTACACGCTCAACGAGCTGTGCTGGAGCTTCGGCACGATCGCGCTCGCCGTCGCCGTGTACGACCGCACCGAGAGCGCGCTGGCCTCGACCCTGCTGTTCCTGGCCACGACGTTCCTCCCCGCCTTCGTCGCGCCCGCCCTCACCGCGCGCCTGGACCAGCTGCCCGTGCGCCGCGCGCTGCCGGGGCTGTACCTCGTCGAGGCCGCGCTCTTCGCCGCGCTCGCCGCCCTCGCCGGCAGCGCCCCGCTCGCGGTCCTTCTCGCCCTCGCGCTCGCCGACGGCGCCGTCGCCATCGTCGCGCGCGCGCTGACCCGCGCCGCCGTCGTCGCCGCTCTCGAGCCGACCGGCCTGCTCGACGCCGGCAACAAGCTGCTGAACGTCGGGTTCTCGCTCGCGTTCGCGACCGGCCCCGCGATCGCGGGCCTCGTCGTCGCCGTGACGGGGACCGGCGTGTCCCTGACCGTCACCGCCGCGCTCTTCGCCACGATGGCGCTCACGCTCGCCAGCGCGCGCAGCCTCCCCGGTGCGTCCGGGGCCGGCGACCGCTCCTGGCGCGCGCGCCTGCGCGAGGGCGTCGCCTACGCCGCGGGCGAGCCGACGGTCCGCGCCGTCCTCGGCGCCCACGGCGCCGCCGCGGTCTTCCTCTCCTTCGGCATGCCGATCGAGGTCGTCTACGTGCGCGAGTCGCTCGGCGCGAGCGACGCCGCGTACGGCCTGCTCCTCGCCGCCTGGGGCGCCGGAACGGTGCTGTCGTCGATCGCGCTCACGCGCGTGCGGGCCACCTCGCCGATCGTCCTCATCCCCGCCGCCGCGGCCGCGATGGGCGCCGGCTACGGGCTCGTCGCGGTGTCCCCCGTCGTCGCCCTCGCGGCCGTCGGCTGCCTCGTGGGCGGCGTCGGCAACGGCATCTACTACGTGTCGGTCGTCCAGGCGATCCAGGAGCGCGTCGGCGAGGGCTTCCAGGCGCGCGTCATGAGCCTGCTCGAGTCCGTCACCGCCGCCGGCTGCGGCCTCGGCTTCATCCTCGGCGGCACCCTGACGGCGCTCGCGGACGCCCGCGTGGCCTTCGCGGTCGCGGCTGCCGGCGTGCTCGTGTCGGCCGCCGCGATCCGCGTCGTGCTGCGCGTCCGCGCGACCGAGCCCGCCGTCGTCGCGCCTGCGGTCGAGCCTGTCGCCGTCGGCTGACCGCCGGCACGCCTCGACCGCCCGCCCGCCGGCGGCCTCGCACGGTCGTCCGCAGGGCTGGCACGCAAAAAGTCATGGCGTAAACTTCCGCGCCCAGCAGGAAGAGAGCGACACGGTTGTCCGCCGGGTGGCGCAAGGGCGCCCGAGGAGCCGGTGGGACGTCCCAGTCCGCGAGGGGGACAGATGAGCAAGACCGCCGCCGCACCAGGGCGCACGTCCAGGTCCAGCGCCAACGGCCGCGACACTCCGGGCGACCAGGAGGAGGTCCTCCGACGGCTCGAATCGGCGCTGCGGTCCGCCGCCGAGGGCGACTTCGCCCACCGCCTCCCCGCGCGGCGCAAGGGCGTCGTCGGCGATCTCGAGCGCGCCTACAACGACCTCGTCGAGCGCAACGCGCAGCTCACGGCCGAGCTCGTCCGCCTCGGCCGCGTCGTCGGCCGCGAGGGCCGGATGACCGAGCGCGCCCGCGCCGCCGGCGCCCAGGGCGGCTGGGAGACCGCGCTGAACTCCGTCAACGGCCTCGTCGACGACCTCGTCCGCCCGACGACCGAGGTCGCGCGCGTCATCGTCGCGGTGGCCGAGGGCGACCTGACCCAGAAGATGGCCCTGACCATCGACGGCCAGCCGCTCAAGGGCGAGTTCGCCCGCATCGGCACGACGGTGAACGCGATGGTCGACCAGCTCGGCTCCTTCGCCGACGAGGCCTCGCGCGTGGCACGCGAGGTGGGCACGGAGGGCAAGCTCGGCGGCCAGGCGCAGGTCCCCGGGGTCGCCGGCACCTGGAAGGACCTCACGGACAACGTGAACTTCATGGCCTCGAACCTCACGGGCCAGGTCCGCAACATCGCCCAGGTCACGACCGCGGTCGCCAACGGCGACCTGTCGCAGAAGATCACCGTGGACGTCAAGGGCGAGGTCCTCGAGCTCAAGCAGACCATCAACGTCATGGTCGACCAGCTGCGCTCCTTCGCCGACGAGGTCACCCGCGTCGCGCGCGAGGTCGGCACGGAGGGCAAGCTCGGCGGCCAGGCCGAGGTCCGCGACGTCTCCGGCGTGTGGCGCGACCTGACCGAGAACGTGAACTTCATGGCGTCGAACCTGACGTCGCAGGTGCGCAACATCGCCCAGGTCGCGACCGCGGTGGCGAAGGGCGACCTGACCCAGAAGATCACCGTCGACGCCCGCGGCGAGGTCGCCGCGCTGGCCGAGACGATCAACTCGATGACCGACACGCTGGGCGTGTTCGCCGAGCAGGTCACCGGCGTCGCCCGCGAGGTCGGCACGGAGGGCAAGCTCGGCGGCCAGGCCGAGGTCCCCGGCGTCGCCGGCACGTGGAAGGACCTCACCGACAACGTCAACTCGATGGCCGCGAACCTGACCGACCAGGTCCGCAACATCGCCCAGGTCACCACGGCCGTGGCCAACGGCGACCTCGGTCAGAAGATCACGGTCGACGCCAAGGGCGAGGTCAACCAGCTCAAGGACACCATCAACACGATGGTCGACCAGCTGCGCGCGTTCGCGGACGAGGTCACGCGCGTCGCCCGCGAGGTCGGGACGGACGGCCGCCTCGGCGGCCAGGCGTTCGTGCCGGGCGTCGCCGGCACGTGGAAGGACCTGACCGACAACGTCAACTTCATGGCCTCCAACCTGACCGACCAGGTGCGCAACATCGCCCAGGTCACGACGGCGGTGGCCAAGGGCGACCTCTCCCAGAAGATCACGGTGGACGTCAAGGGCGAGGTCCTGCAGCTCAAGAACACGATCAACACGATGGTCGACCAGCTGCGCTCCTTCGCCGACGAGGTCACGCGCGTCGCCCGCGAGGTCGGCACCGAGGGCAAGCTCGGCGGCCAGGCCGAGGTCGCCGGCGTCTCCGGCACGTGGCGCGACCTCACCGAGAACGTCAACCTCATGGCGCGCAACCTGACCGACCAGGTGCGCAACATCGCCCAGGTCACGACGGCGGTGGCGACGGGCGACCTGTCGAAGAAGATCACCGTCGACGCGCGCGGCGAGATCCTCGAGCTGAAGGACACCATCAACACGATGGTCGAGCAGCTGCGCGCCTTCGCGGCCGAGGTGACCCGCGTCGCCCGCGAGGTCGGCACCGAGGGCAAGCTCGGCGGCCAGGCCGAGGTGGCCGGCGTCTCGGGCACGTGGAAGGGCCTGACCGAGAACGTCAACGGCATGGCGGCGAACCTCACCGACCAGGTCCGCGGGATCGCGCAGGTCACGACCGCGGTCGCCAACGGCGACCTGTCCAAGAAGATCACCGTCGAGGCCAAGGGCGAGGTCGCCGCGCTGGCCGACACGATCAACACGATGGTCGAGCAGCTGTCCTCGTTCGCCGACGAGGTCACGCGCGTCGCGCGCGAGGTCGGCACCGAGGGCAAGCTCGGCGGCCAGGCCGACGTGCCGGGTGTCGCGGGCACCTGGCGCGACCTGACCGACAACGTCAACTTCATGGCCGCGAACCTGACGAGCCAGGTCCGCAACATCGCCCAGGTCGCGACCGCGGTCGCCAACGGCGACCTCGGCCAGAAGATCACGGTCGACGCGCAGGGCGAGATCCTCGAGCTCAAGCAGACGATCAACGTCATGGTCGACCAGCTGTCCTCGTTCGCCGACGAGGTCACGCGCGTCGCGCGCGAGGTCGGCACGGAGGGCAAGCTCGGCGGTCAGGCCCGCGTCGAGGGCGTGTCCGGCACGTGGCGCGACCTCACCGAGAACGTCAACCAGCTGGCCGGCAACCTGACGACCCAGGTGCGCGCGATCGCCGAGGTCTCCACCGCGGTGACCCAGGGCGACCTGACGCGGTCGATCAAGGTCGAGGCCGAGGGCGAGGTCGCCGAGCTCTCGGACAACATCAACCAGATGATCGAGAACCTCCGCGAGACCACCCGGGTCAACGCGGAGGAGGACTGGCTGAAGACGAACCTCGCCCGGATCTCGGGCATGCTCCAGGGCCAGCGCGACCTGCAGGCCGTGACCCAGCTCATCATGAGCGAGGTCACCCCGGTCGTCTCGGCCCAGCACGGCGCGTTCTTCCTCGTCGAGCACGAAGAGGACGGGCGGGCGGCCCCCGAGGGCGTCCTGCGGCTCATCGCCGCCTACGGCTACCGGCCGCGGCCCGGCGTCCCGGACCGGTTCCGCCTCGGCGAGGGGCTCGTCGGCCAGAGCGCGCTCGAAGGCAAGCCGATCCGCCTCACCGACATCCCCGACGACTACATCAAGGTCACCTCGGGCCTGGGCGAGGCCAAGCCGACGACGATCCAGGTCATGCCGATCATGTTCGAGGAGCAGGTCCTGGGCGTGATCGAGTTCGGCTCGCTGCGATCGCTGGGCGAGGTCAACCAGGCGTTCCTCGACCAGCTGACCGACACGATCGGCGTGGTCATCAACACGATCCAGGCGAACATGCGCACGGAGGAGCTGCTGTCGCAGTCCCAGGCGCTGACGCAGGAGCTGCAGAAGCAGTCCGAGGAGCTGCGCCAGACCAACGACGAGCTCCAGGACAAGGCGATCCTGCTGTCCCAGCAGAACCGCGACATCGAGATCAAGAACGCGGAGATCGAGCTCGCCCGCCGCGGCCTCGAGGAGAAGGCCGCGCAGCTCGCGCTCTCCTCGAAGTACAAGTCCGAGTTCCTGGCGAACATGAGCCATGAGCTGCGGACGCCGCTCAACAGCCTGCTGATCCTGTCGCGGATGCTGGCCGAGAACCCGGCCGGCAACCTCGAGCCCCAGCAGGTCGAGTTCGCCCAGACGATCCACGCGGCGGGCAACGACCTGCTCGCGCTCATCAACGACATCCTCGACCTGTCGAAGGTCGAGGCGGGCAAGATGGACCTGCACCTCGGCCAGCTCGCGCTCGTCGACCTGTGCGACGACCTCGAGCGCGCCTTCCGCCCGCTCGCCGAGGAGAAGGGCCTGGTCTTCACGATCGACCGCGACCCGACGCTGCCGGCGGCGATCGTCACCGACGAGCAGCGCCTCGAGCAGATCCTGCGCAACCTCCTCTCGAACGCCGTGAAGTTCACCCACGAGGGCTCGGTGAACCTGCGCGTCAGCCCGAGCGGCGGCGCCGGGGACGGGGTGCTCGCGTTCGCCGTGACCGACACGGGCGTCGGCATCCCGGACGAGAAGCTCGCGCTGATCTTCGAGGCCTTCCAGCAGGCCGACGGCACGACCTCGCGCAAGTACGGCGGCACCGGTCTGGGCCTGAACATCAGCCGGGAGATCGCGCGGCTGCTCAGCGGCGAGATCCGCGTCGTGAGCCGCCGGGCGAGGGCAGCACGTTCACGCTGCTGCTGCCGATCTCGGCCCGCGCGCCCGAGAGCCATCTCGAGGTCGCCGAGCCCGAGCTCGCCGCGATCGCCAACGGCCACGGCGCGCCGGCGGCCGAGGAGACGATCCCGGCGCTCGACGCCGAGGACGACGACCGCGCCGCGATCTCCGCCGGCGACCGCGTCCTGCTCGTCATCGCGCACGACGCCGAGCGCGCGCGCGAGGCCGTCGCGCGGACCCGCGCCCGCGGGTTCCGGGCGCTGATGGCGCGCCGCGCGCCGATGGGCCTCGTGCTCGCCCGCGAGCACCGCCCCGACGGCGTGCTCGTGTTCGCCGGCGACGGCCGCGGCGAGGTGCTGCTCGGCCAGCTCAAGCAGCACCCCGAGACCCGCCACCGCCCGGTGTTCGTGGTCGGCCCGCCCGCCGGCCGGCTCGCCGCCCTGCGCGCGGGCGCGGCAGCGCACTTCTCGGCCGAGGACGGCGCGGTCGCCGTCGACCGGGCGCTCGACGCGCTCGCCGCACTGCGCGGCCGGCAGGTCAAGCGGCTCGCGCTCGTGCGCAACGGCAGCGAGCTCGACCCGACGACGATGGCCCTGCTCGGCGCCGGCGACGACGTCGACGTCGTCGAGGTCCCGGAGGCCGACGCCCTCACCGCGCTGCGGGCCGACGGCACCGACTGCGCGGTCCTGCCGCTCGGGACGCACACCGACCAGGTGTTCGCGCTGCTCGAGCAGGCGGCGGGCGACGAGCGGCTTCGGGAGCTGCCGCTCATCGTCTACACGCCCACACCGCTCGCCCCGGACGATCGCAGCCGCCTCGAGGAGCTGGCCGGGCACGTCAACGCCAAGGCCGTGTCGTCGCCGGAGCGCCTCGTCGACGAGACCGCGCTCTTCCTGCACCGCATGGAGGCCAACCTGCCGGCCGCGACGCGCAAGCTGCTCGTCCAGCTGCGCACCGCGGACTCGGTGTTCCACGGCAAGCGGATCCTCATCGTCGACGACGACATCCGCAACGTGTTCGCGCTCACGAGCGCGCTCGAGATGCGCGGGATGAAGGTCCTGTACGCCGAGAACGGGCGCGAGGGGGTCGGGAGGCTCCGCGAGAACCCCGAGGTCGACCTCGTCCTGCTCGACGTGATGATGCCCGAGATGGACGGCTACGAGACGGCGCGCTCGATCCGGACGATCGCCCGCTTCGAGCACCTGCCGATCATCTCGCTGACGGCCAAGGCGATGAAGGGCGACCGCGAGAAGTGCATCGCCGCGGGCGCCTCGGACTACATCACCAAGCCGGTCGACATGGACCAGCTGCTGTCGCTCATGCGGGTGTGGCTGCGGTGATATCCGCATCCGGCCCCGCGCGGGATCCCGTGGAGCGCCCGAGCGTCCTGCTCGTCGACGACCGGCCCGAGAACCTGCTCGCGCTGACGGCCGTCCTCGAGCCGCTCGAGGTCCGTCTCGTCGCCGCCGGGTCGGGCGAGGAGGCGCTGCGCGCGCTGCTCGCCGAGGACTTCGCGGTCGTGCTGCTCGACGTCCGGATGCCCGGCATGGACGGCTACGAGACGGCCGAGTACATCCGCGGGCGCGAGCGCAGCGCGCGGACGCCGATCATCTTCCTGACCGCCGTGAGCACCGACGTCTCGCAGGTGCTCCGCGGCTACGAGGCGGGCGCGGTGGACTACGTCCTCAAGCCGTTCGACCCGGTCGTGCTGCGGTCGAAGGTCGCGGTGTTCGCCGAGCTCGAGCGCCACCGCCGCGGCCGCGAGCGCGCCGACGAGCTCCTGCGCCGGGCGTGGGAGTCCTCGCCGGCGGGCGCCGTGCTCGTCGACGCCGACGGGCTCGTCGTCCGCGTCAACCCCGCGCTCGCCGCGCTGCTCGGCGACGACTTCCGCGCGGGCGGCGCCCTCTCCGCGCCGTTCCATCCGGCCGACCGCGCGGCCCTGATCGCGCTGTGCGCGAAGGTGATGGCGGGCGGTGAGACCGACTCGACCGAGCTGCGCCTCCTGCCCGGCGCGACCGAGATCCCGGTCGGGGTGATCGCGGCGCCGGTGCGCGACGCGCACGGCGACGCGCGCTCCCTGCTCGTCCAGATCGAGGACCTGCGCGCCCGGCGCGCGGCCGACGCCGCGCTCGAGCGGGCGGCCGCCGAGCGCGCCGCGCGAGACGAGGCCGAGGCGCTCGCCGGGCGCCTCGCGCGGGTGGCGGCGATCACCGACGGCCTCGACGCGATGGTGCTCGACGATGTCGTCCAGGAGCTGTGCCGCCGGCTGCACGAGGTCCTCGACGCCCGCGGCGCGGCCGTGCGCGTGATCGACCCCGGCGGCGCCGTCGTCGCAGACGCCGAGCGCGGGGCGGCCGAGCCCGCCGGCCGCGGGCTGCGCCACGCGCTCGCCGACGGGCGCGGCGCGGTCGAGCTCGACGACGGCACGCTGGCCGTCCCGCTGCGCGCGGGCGGCGAGCTCTTCGGGGCGATCGCCGTCGCGGAGCCCGACCGCGCGACGCCGCCCGGCCAGCGCTCCACGCTCGTCGGCCACGCGGCCGAGCGCGCGGCGCTCATCATCCGCCGGGCGCTCCTGCTCGAGCGCGAGCAGCACGTCGCCTCGACCCTCCAGCACGACCTCCTCCCCCAGACGCTGCCCGAGCTGCCCGGCGTCACCCTCGCCGCGCACTTCCGCGCCGGCGGGCACGGGATCGAGGTCGGCGGCGACTGGTACGACGTCATCCCGCTCGCGGGCGGGCGCGTCGGCCTCGTCGTGGGCGACGTCGCGGGCCGCGGCGTCGCGGCGGCGGCCCGGATGGGCCAGCTGCGCAGCGTCGCGCGGGCGTACGCGCTCGAGGGCCACTCGCCGGCCGCGTTCGCGCAGCGGATGAACGTCTACCACCGCGCCCTGAGCCCGGACGACCTGACGACGATCGTCTACGCGGTCATCGAGCCCGACCACGGCCGGCTGCGGTTCGTCAACGCGGGGCACCCGCCGCCGCTCCTGATCCCCGCCCACGGCACGCCGTCGCTGCTCGAGGGCGTCACGCCGCCGCTCGGCGTCAGCGACCTGCCGGTGCATCCCGAGACGACGGTCGACTTCCCGCCCGGGGCGGCGGTCGTCCTGTACACGGACGGCCTCGTCGAGCGCCGCGGGCGAGGGCGTCGACACCGGGCTGCGGCGCCTGCTCGGCGCGGCGGGGGCCGCCCGCGACGGCCTCGAGGCGCTGCGCGACCGCGTCGTCGACAGCTGCCTGGGGCCCTCGAGCGGCGACGACGACGTCACGGCGCTCTTCGTCCGGGCCGAGCCGACGCTCGGCGGCAGCGCGCGCTTCACGCTCTCCCCCGACCGCGAGGCGCTCGGCGCCCTGCGGCGGATGCTGCGCCGCTGGCTGGGCGAGGCCGGCGCGTCGCCGGACGACGTCGCCGCGGTGACGATGGCGGCCAACGAGGCGTGGGAGAACGCGATCGAGCACGCGCACGACTTCGCCCCGGTGCCGATCAGCGTCGCGTTCGAGCGCCGCGGCGACGAGGTCTTCATCACGACCCACGACGTCGGCGGCGCCGCGCCGGGCGAGAGCGACCCGGACCGCGGACGCGGCCTCACGCTCATGCAGGCGCTCATGGACGAGGCGAGCTTCAGCTTCGGCGGGCGCTACGGCGGCTCGGTCGTCCTGCGCCGCCACCTCGGCGTCCCGCGCTCGGCGCCCGCCGCGGCGGACGCGGGCGCCCGCAGCAGCGCCTCCCGCTGACTGCGCTCAGTGCGAGTGCGCGGGCGCGGGGGCCGCGTCGGGCGCGTGCGCGCCGTCCGCGTACGCGTGGCGGCAGTGCTCCGAGCAGAAGTAGAGCGTCCGCCCGTCGACCTCGAGCGTCAGGGCCCGCGCGCGGTCGACGGTCATCCCGCAGACGGGGTCGGTCGCCCCGCGCCGGACGGTCATCGCGATCAGCGCGGCGAAGATCGCCGTCGCGAGCGCGTTGAGCGCGAGCTTGTAGTCGACCCCGACCGTGCCGAAGACGTCGTCGGGCGCCGGGCGCGTGTCCGGCACGAGCCCGACGATCTCGAAGATCCCGCCGACGATCAGCGCGGCGCCGATCATCGCCGCGAGCATGAGCGCGGTGATCCGGGCCGTGAACGCCGTGCCGTAGTACTTGCGGTAGATCAGCAGGATCGGGAGCACGACGAGGTCGGCGAAGATGAACGCCATCACGCCCGGGAAGGAGATCCCGCCCGCCCAGAGCACGGCGGCGAGCGGGACGTTGCCGACCGAGCAGACGAAGCTCAGCACGGCGACGAGCGGGCCGACGAGCACGTTCTCGACCGTCTTGACGGCGGCGGGCGCGTCGGTCAGGAACAGCACGTTGAAGACGTCCATCGGCAGCAGGCCGACGAACCCGGCGAGGAGGAACCCCGCGCCGATCTCCTTCCAGAGCATCTGCCAGTCGCCGCGGAAGTTGTGGGCGACGTCCGACCACGCCGCCGCCGAGCGCAGTCGCTCACGCCAGGGCAGCCGCGCGCCCGCGGCGTGGTGCTCGTGCCCGGTCGCGGCCTGCTGCGCGTGCTCGCGCGCCCGGGCCTCCACGGGGGCCGGCACGAAGGCCCGCAGCGCGAGCGTCATCAGCGCGATCATGATCAGGCCGCCGGCGAACTCGGCCAGGGTGAACTGCCAGCCGATCAGGATCCACAGGACGAGCCCGAGCTCCCACACGAGGTTCGTGGACGCGAACTGGAACGCGAGCGCGCTCGCCGCCGAGGCGCCCTTCGTGAACAGCGACTTGGCGATCGCGACGGCGGCGTAGGAGCACGACGAGGACGCGGCACCCAGCGCGGTCGCGAGCGACACGGGCCGCGCCCCGCCGCCCGCGAGCGCGGACTCGATGCGCTCGCGCGGGACCCACGCCTGCACGACGGCGGAGACGAGGAACCCGAGCACGAGCGCCCACCAGACCTCGTACGCCATCGCCGCGGCGTTGACGAGCCCGTCGCCGACTGTCTGAAGGACGACCACGCTGACCCACTATACCCCTGAAGGGTATAATCACCCACATGGCCACGGAACGCGGATACACGGCGACGAAGGACCAGCTGCTCGCGCGCCTCGCGCGCGTCGAAGGACAGGTGCGCGGCGTCTCGCGCATGGTCGACGAGGACCGCTACTGCATCGACGTCCTCACCCAGCTCAGCGCGATCCAGGCGGCGCTCGACAAGGTCGCCCTCGGGCTGCTCGACGACCACACCCGCCATTGCCTCCTGGCAGGCGAGGGCGAGGCGCCGGCATCGCCCGCGGACCAGGCCGACGAGCTCATGGCCGCGGTCGGGCGGCTGCTCAAGCGCTAGCGCCGCCGCGCCGGAAGCAGCAGCACCTCGACCGCCCCGTCGGGCGGCGGGAAGGCGCCGCGGGCCGCGGCCTCCGCGTTGGCCGCAGACCGGGCGCAATCGAACGCGTTTAGCCAGCCGCACTCGCGGAATACCTTCAGCACTGCTTTCCAGCCCGTTCCCCCCGGGCACCGGAACATCCTCCATCGTGTCCAGCACCGTCACCTTCGACATCCCTCGGGACGCCGGCGCACCCGGCGCGGCCCGTTCTGCGATCGACGGCCTGAGCGGCCGCATCGCCCCGGACGTCGTCCCCGACGTCAAGCTGCTCGTCTCCGAGCTCATCACGAACTCGGTCAAGTACGGCGGGCGCGGCGCGATCAGCCTGCGGGTCGAGGCCGACGAGCCGCGCAAGCTGCGCGTCGAGGTCGTCGACCAGGGCGCCGGCTTCGTGCCGGTCGCGCGCGACCGGCCCAAGACCGAGGTCGGCGGCTGGGGCCTGCACCTCGTCCAGACGCTGTCCAAGCGCTGGGGCGTCTACGAGGGCTCGACGCACGTGTGGTTCGAGATCGACCGCACGTCGGCTTCCGCCGCCTGAGCCTCGCTCCTTAACGCGGAGAGCCCGCCAGATGACGGGCTCTCCGAGGCACTCGACCTCTCTCGTATCACGCTGCATACCCCGCCCCGCGCGGCTCTACACACATTTCTCTTGTTGGCGCGTCGACAGCCACGCCGGCGCCGAACGGCGGCGGTGCGCACCACCCGGCCGCGAGGTTTCACTCCGCCGGGACGGTGAGAGACTGAGGCCGAGCATGAGCGATCCCGACGTCGACGCGGTCCAGCGTTTCTACGCCGCCTGGACCGCGGGCGACCTGCCCGGCATGCTCGCGGAGGTCGACCCCGACGTGGAGGCCGAGCCGGTCCTCGGCCTGCTCTTCGAGCGCCCGACCTACCGCGGCCACCGCGGGATCGCCGACTGGTTCGAGGAGATCGTCGACCTCTGGGACGGCTTCGAGGCCCACGTCGAGGCGACGCACCGGGTCGACGGCGGCGTCGTCGGCCTGCTCCGGCTCGTCGCGACGACCCGCGGGCGCGCCTCCGACGCGCGCATCGCCGTCGTCTGCACGTTCCGCGACGGCAAGATCCTGACGTTCCGCGGTCGCGACCGCGAGGAGCTCCTCGAGGAGCTCGGCCTGCCCGGGTGATCCCGTAGGTTGCGGGCAGCCGATTCGCCGAAGGACCGACGCCCATGCTCTCCTTGCCCCGTCCCCGCCCCCACGCCGTCGCACTGGCGCTGCTCGCCGCATCCGTCGCCGGACCGGTGGCGACGGCCGGCGCGGCGGCGCCCTGGTCGGCGCCGGCGACGGTGCCCAACGCGCCCGCGACCGCGCCGACCGTCGCGTTCAACGCCGGCGGTGTCGGGGTGATCACGGGCGACGCCGGCGGCGGGGCCTCGAGCGGCGGCGTCGGCCCGAACACGTTCGGGACGGTCGCCGACGACGAGGACGCCTTCCCGCGTCCGATGGTCGCCTTCACCGCCACGAACTTCGCCCTCGGTGACCGCGTCGCGCTCTACGGCCTCGGCCGCATCGTCGGGCTCGGCACGCACTTCAGCAGCGCCGACAACCGCGCCGGGATCGTGTTCGGCACCGCGGGCCAGAAGCTCACGAACGTCCACTTCGTCGGCGCGACGGACCGCACGGGGGCCGCGGAGGCGCTCGCGGCGAACGCCCGCGGCGACGTCGCCGGGACCTTCGGGGTGTGCGCGAACGCCGCCTGCCGGCACCAGTCGCTGTACCTCGTCGTGCGCCCGGCGGGCGGATCGATCCGGCCGTCGCTGCGCCTCGACAACGTCGCCGTGGGCAACATCTCCGCGGTCGCGGTCAACGCGCGGGGCGACGTCCTCGTCGCGTGGCAGGCCAACGGCGGCGTGTTCGCCCGCATCCGCACCGCGGGCGGCACGCTCTACGCCACCGAGCGGCTGGGCAACCCGGGCGAGCCGGTCCGGGCGATCTCGGGCGTCCTGACGTCGAACCGCGGCGCCGCCGTCGCGTGGGAGGCGCAGGACGTCGACGAGGGCACGCCGGAGTCGGCCGCGACGATCGACGCCGCGGCGAAGGCGGCCGGCGCGAGCCACCACTTCCATTCCGCCCAGCGCCTCGGGAGCGTCCCGACCCTCGCCACCGGCCAGTACGTGAGCGAGCGGGCGGTCAAGCTCGTCCGCAGCGTGGACGGGCGCATCACGGCGGCGTGGACCGACTTCGACAACGACCGCTTCATCGTGCGGACCGCGACGCTCGGCGCCACGCAGTTCCGGACCGGGACGACGGTGTCCGACCCGGCCGTCGACTCGGTCCTCGCCGATCTCGACGCCGGCCCGAGCTCCGAGCTCGCCGTCGCGTGGCGCACCGGCGTGGCCGGCGCCGACGCGGGCACCGGCGTCCCGGGGCTGGACGTCGCCTTCCGCCGGCCGGGCGGGACGGCGTTCGCGGCGGGCGAGGTCGTCGAGCAGGGCCCCGCGGCGAACGACGCGACGCTGCGCTTCGACCCGTCGTCCGCGGTCGTCGTCACCGCCTGGAACGACCTGCAGGCCATGCGGACCGCGAGCCGGCCGGCGCTCGTCGCACCCCCGGACTGACGGCCCGCGCGCTCAGGCGGCCGGTGACCCGGCGAGCACGGCCTCGCCCGCGGCGCGCGGCCCGAGCGGGCGCAGCGCGAACGAGAGCACGCTCGCGGCCAGGAGCGCGAGCGCGGCGAGCAGCACGGCGTCGTGCATCGCGGCCGCCTGGACGTGGCCGCTCGCCGTCGCCATGCCACCGAGCACCGCGACGCCGAGGACGCCGCCGACCTGGCGCCCGGCGTTCAGCGACGCCGAGGCGATGCCGGCGAGCGAGATCGGCGCGGCGCTCATGACGGTCGCGGTCACGGCCGGGATCGCGAAACCGCCCCCGACGCCGTTCAGCGCGAGGCCGGCGAACAGGACGCCGTAGGAGCTGTCGCCGTCGACGCCGAGCAGGAGCAGCGAGCCGATGACCGCGATGCCGGCGCCGAGCGCGAGCGGCGCACGCGAGCCGCGCGCGAGCAGGCGCGACGCCAGCGGCGCGACCGCGATGAACAACAGCGGCTGCGGCAGGAAGGCCAGGCCGGTCTCGAGCGCGTCGAGCCCGCGGTCCTGCTGGAGGAAGAGCGAGAGGAAGAACAGCTCGCCGTAGAAGGCGAAGTTCAGGAGCGCACCGCCCGCCGTCGCGCCGGTGAAGCGGCGGTCGGCGACGAGCGCGCGCGGCACGAGCGGACGGTCGCTCGAGCGCTCGCGCACGACGAGCGCGACGGCCAGCACGGCGGCGACGAGGAGCGCGCCGACGACGCGGCCCGAGCCCCAGCCGCTGTCGCCCGACTCGACGAGGCCGAAGGTCAGCGCGAGCAGCATCGCGACCGCGGCGGCCTGCGGGGCGAGGTTCAGCGGCGCCCGCGGGCCCGTCGGCAGCGCGCGGCGGCCCACCTGGCTCAGCGCGAGCGCGCCCGCCACGGCGGCGAGCGGGAGGTTGATGACGAAGATCGACCGCCAGCCGGCCTGCTCGATCAGCAGGCCGCCGAGGACCGGGCCGGTCGCGAACGAGACGGCCGATCCGGCGGCCCAGACGCCGACCGCGCGCACGCGGCGCGCCGGGTTGACGAAGACCTGGCTGAGCAGCGAGAGCGACGTCGGCAGCACGAGCGCCGCGCCGACCCCGAGGACCGCCTGGGCGGCGATGAGTGCGGCCGCGGTCGGCGCGAGCGTCGCGGCCACCGACCCGGCGGCGAACGTGCCGAGGCCGGCGAGGAACACGGTGCGCGCGCCGAGGCGGTCGGCCGCGAGGCCGGTCGACAGGAGCAGGCCCGCGAAGACGAGCGTGTAGGCGTTGGCGATCCACTCGAGCGTCGTCGGCCCCGCGGACAGGTCGCGCGCCATCGACCCGAGGGCGACGTTCACGACCGTGGTGTCGAGCAGCACCATCGAGAAGCCGATGGTGCTGGCCAGCAGGACGAGGCGCTCGCGGCGCGTCACGAAAGCCCCGTGAACACGACCAGCCGGCGGAAGCGGGGCCGCGCGGGGGCCGCCGGGTCCGCGCCGGGCACGGGGGCGACGGCCGCATCGACGGCGGCGGGCGGAGCCGTGGCGATCCGCGGGGTCGACACGACGGAGAGGCGGGGAGCGGAGCGGGCGATCGGGTCGAGGTGGGTCCGGGCGAAGACGGTCGAGGCCATGGGGCGCCTTCCTTGTTCGACGTTCGACGAACATCGTAGCAAAGGTTCGATGAGTCTCGTACAATGGCTCTCGTGATGTCCGATCAGGCCCTCGTCCACCCCGCCGTCGACGCCCTCGAGCTGCCCGCCGTCCTGCACGCGCTGAGCGATCCGGTGCGCCTGCAGATCGTCCGCGACCTCGACGAGCGCGGCGCCTCGAGCTGCGGGACGTTCGCCGTCCCGGTGGCCAAGTCGACCCTCTCGCACCACCTCCGCGTCCTGCGCGACGCCGGCCTGACCTGGACCGAGCCCGCGGGCACCTCGCGCGTCGTCTCGCTGCGCCGCGACGACCTCGACGCCCGCTTCCCGGGCCTCCTCGACGCGGTCCTCACGGCCGCGCCGGTCGCCGTCCCCGACCGGCTGAGCGCCCCGACACCGGTTCGCGCGCTCGGCGCGCGACGCCGCCGCCGGCGGCGCGGGAACCCGCCACGGCCGGTCACCCCGGTGACCAAAACACCGGGAAATCGATCAACGGACAGCCGCAAGTCCCGACGCGATGGGACCAAAGTCCCAGCGCCGACTGCGCGCTCTGCTCTCGGTCGCACAGCCCTTGGAGGCCACAGTGACGGTCCCTCCTGCTATCCAAGGACTGGTGTAATGAATCGAGTGCTTGGGCGCCTTAGGGCAGCCCGTACACGGACAAAGATCGTCGCCCTGTCGACGGTCCTCGTCCTCACCGCCGGCGCCGTCGCCATCGCGGCGCCGACCGGCATCTTCACCCCCGGCACCGGGGGCCCGCAGGGCATCGTCACCGTTGGTCCCGTCAACCCGAGCAACGGGTTCCCGGACTGGTACCGCGACACGAACGGCGTCGACCTCATGCCGTGCGTCGACCCGCAGGACAAGTTCTGCGGCGGCGCGGTCGCCGCGCCGGACAACACGGCGCCGATCACGTTCCCGGACAACTTCCCGGACGAGTTCTTCTACATGTCCGCGGACGCCGACGCGCTGACGAGCGCGGGCGGCAACAAGGTCCTCGCCGCGTACGACCTCGAGGGCGCGTTCGCCAACGGCGGCCCGACGGCCGGCGACCAGATCGTGTTCACGCGCATCCGCTACCGGATCAACGCCGGCCTCCAGCCGAACACCGACTACAAGATCACGCACCCGTACGGCACGGACACCGTGACGTCCGACTCGACCGGCGCGCTGTTCGTCACGCAGGACGTCGGCGTCACCCCGGGTGACTTCTCCCAGGCGATCAAGGGCCGTGTCGGCCCGTTCCTGACCTGGGCCTCGAGCAGCCCGACGGACGTCCCGCCCGCCGGCTACATCGGCGACGGCGTCACGCCGCACGCCGTCACCGGCTCCGAGCTCGGCACGAACTTCGTGCGCATCCAGGGCCCCGGCATCGCCGGCGCCGCGGGCTCGACGAACCCGAACCCGTGCAACACCACGGGCGCCAACTCCTACAGCGGCGCGGTCAACGACTGCATCCAGACGAACAACTTCGTCCTGGTGGGCAAGAAGTCGACGACCGCCGGGCGTCGACGTGACCCGCGCGACGTACGACAAGTCCGCGGCGACCACGCAGATCCAGATCCTCGCGAACTCGAAGAGCGGCCAGGACATCGTCGTCCAGCGACGGCGACAACGGCCCCGGCCCCAGCCGCCTGTTCCGCACCACCCCGCTGCGCCCCGACGGCAACGGCCACTACATGGCCCGCGTCGCGGTCTCCGGCGCGCTGCCGAAGTCGGTCGACGTCGTCAACCGCGGTGACGTCCCCGTGACGGTCAAGCACGTCGACCTGACCGACAGCGTCTCGGCGACCGCCGTCTACCACACGACGAAGGGCTCCGGCGGCGGCGACAAGATCCACGTCACCGCCACCTCGAGCGACTCGGCGGTCGCACTGTCGTCCCTGACGCTGCCGGACTACGGCGACGCCACGCTCGACGCCACCGGCCAGAAGGACGTCGCCACCGCGGCCCCGCTGGACTCGATCACCGTCAAGTCGCCCAAGGGCGGCTCGATCACGGTGCCCGTGACCGTCGACGGCCAGAGCCTCGACCCGCTGCCGCTCATCGCCAACGCGGGCCCGGACCAGACCGTCAACCAGGGCGCCAAGGTGACCCTCAACGGCAGCGGCTCCGCCGGTGACATCGACTCGCTCAGCTGGGCGGCCCCGGCCGGCAGCCACGCTGACCGGCGCGACCACCGCGAACGCCGACGTTCACCGCGCCGACGACGGCGACCACGCTGACCTTCACGCTCACCGTGAAGAGCGGCACCGAGACCAAGACCGACACGGTCGACGTCAAGGTCAACGCGACGACGCCGGCCCGGGCGCAGATCGCCCCGGTGGGCGCCACCGTCCTCCAGAACCTGCCCCTCACGCTCGACGGCACGACCTCGCTCGGCGCCGCCAAGTTCGAGTGGTCGCAGGTCCCGGGTGACGCCGACGCAGGTCGCCCTGGCGGGGACACGACCAGCTCCAAGCTGACGTTCCTCTACCCGAAGACGACCACGCCGATCCACATCCAGCTCCGCGTCCGCAGCGCCACCGATCCCGGCGGCACCGCGTGCTCGGCCCCGACGTGCGACACGGCGATCATCACCCTGACCCCGCTGGCGGACAACCTCCAGAACATCCGCGGCAAGTTCGACGGCAAGGGCCGCTGGACGGCCGACGGCACCGCGACGGTCCAGGAGTCCAACAACGTCCGGGTCTACGCCGGCGCGACGATCGACCCGACGAAGCTGATCGGGAGCGCCCTCGTCGATGCGACGAACGCCTGGAAGATCGACGTCCGCAACTCGCCGGTGGCGCTGCCCGCCTGCAACTGCATCAGCGTCGAGTCCGACCGCGGCGGCAAGCAGCTCGCCGTCACCCTCAGGTAAGCCGTACTCGGGAACGTCCGGCCGGGCCCCACCCGGCCGGACCCCCGAGGTTCCTCACACGCCAACGCGAGGGAGACGACGCCCGCCCTTGGGCCCCCAAGGTGCGGGCGTCGTCGTTTCCGGGGCCGGCGGCGCTGCTAGCCGGCGGGCGCCGTCCACGACGGATCGATCGGCGCGACGAAGGCGACGTGGAGGACGGTCTGCGTCGAGGCGTCGGTGAAGTACCCGGGCGCCGGGATCACGAACGGGCTGCCGACCTCCGTCGGGCGGACCTCCGGCGGGAACGCCATGAGGTCCACGGCGAGCTCGCGCGCCGTCGTGTTCATGGGACCGACCAGGACCCCGTCGATCGCGGCGATGTCGACGCCGCGGCCGAGCCAGTTCGGGGAGACCGCCCCGCCCGCGGTGAACTGCGCGTGATCGCTGCACAGGGCGCCGACCGTGATCACATGCGCGGTCGCCAGGCGTGCGAGCACGACCGCGATGCGCGGGTCGATGCGGCCCGCGCGGATGTCGGCCACTCCGGTCGCGGTGAGGACGACGTTCGGGTTCGTGAGCAGGGCGAGCGCCTCGGGGGTGGGCGGGCCGCCGGTCCCCTGCGCGCCGAACCACGCCGGGTCGATGCGCGGCGGAGTGCTCGGGCCCGACCCCGCCGGCGGGGCGGGCGCGGGCGGGGCCGCGGCGGGGGGCACGGCCGCGACAAGCCGCGGCGTGACGTGGACGCGCACGACCCGCGACGTGGCGATGATGCGCCCGTCGCGGCGGACGATCGCGCGGAAGCGGCGGGTCCGCCCGGCGGTCACGGCGGCCGGGCAGCGCAGCGTCGCCGAACGGGCGCCGGCCAGCCGGCGGCGCGCCAGCGTCCGCCATCGCGCGCCCGTCCGCTCCTGGAGGGCCACGCTCGCCCCGCGGACCGGGCGGCTCACGGCGACCCGGACGCGGCAGGGCGCCCCGGCGGCCACCGATGCGGGCGTGCTCAGGCGGACGGCGAGCGGGCGGGCCGCGGCGGACGCCACGGGAGCGCCCGCCCCGGGCGCGGCGGTGAGCGTCGCCGCCACCACGGCGACCGCGAGCGCGCGCGTCGGCCGGATCGTCACGCGGCCGAGTCTCGCCGGTCGCGGCCGGCGGCGCCAGTCCGGTCGCGCGCACCCGACGGGTGTCCAGCGCGACCCGCTCGCGCTTCAGGTTCGCGCCGATCGTCCGATGGAACGGTCATGCGCCTGTGGGGAGTATTGGGGGCCGCGTGCAGCCTGCTGTGCGCGGTGGGCACGTCGACCGCCGTTGCCGCACCGACCGCGACACCCGTCGCGGGTATCAGCGCGCCCGGAGACGGGATCGCGCGCGGCACCGACGACGCCATGTGGATCGCCCAGCCGAGCAACCCCGGCCGGATCTCGCGGGTGCCGACCGCCGGCGCGCCGACCGAGTTCCGCGGCGGCTCCACCGCGAACCTCCCGTCGAACAGCGCCCCGACCGGCATGGCCGTCACGCCCGACGGCTCGGCGTGGTTTCTCATGACCGGCGGCGCCAACGAGGTCGGTCGCATCACCGCGGGCGGCATCGTCACGCGCTACAACCTGACCTCCGGCCGTCCGACGTCGCTGACGACGGGCCCCGACGGGCGGCTGTGGATGACGGCCCTGGGCGCCAACGGCGGCGACCCGGACCTCGTCGTCGGCTACGACCTGGCCGCCGCGCGCGTCGACGTCAGCGTCAGCCTCAACCCGTCGACGAGCCCGCGCTCGATCACCGCCGGGCCGGACGGCGCGCTGTGGTTCGTCGAGGGCAACGCGCCCGGCCGTCTCGGGCGGGTCACGACCTCCGGCGCCCTCACGTGGCAGTCCGTGGGCGGCGCGCCGACCGCGCTCGGCGCCGGGCCGTCCACCGCGCTGTGGTTCTCGCGCGGCAGCCGTGCTCGGCTCGCTCACGGGCGGACAGACGAGCCTCTTCGCCACCGGCAACACCCCGACGGCGATCGCCGCCGGCCCCGACGGCGCCGTGTGGGCCGCGGGCAGCCGGCGCCGCGATCCGCGTGGCGCCCGACGGGACGGTCGCCACGGTCACCGCCGGCATCAACCCCGCCGCCGACGGTGTCGGCCTGGCCGCCGGGGCCGACGGCCGGATGTGGATGACGCTCGACCGCTCGCCGTACCTCGTCCGCATCACGGTTCCGCCGGCCGCGTCAGGGCGCGCAGGCGACGGCGACGGCGCCCACCACCGCGACCGTCACCGCGAGCGTGCGGCCGAACGGACTGGCCACGACCGCGACCGTCGAGGTCCGCCGCGCCGACGGCACGTGGGCGCAGGCGGGCACGACCGACGCCGGCGCGGGCACCGCGAGCCTCCCGGTCAGCTTCGCGGTCTCCGGCCTCGCAGCCGGGCGCGACGAGCAGCGTGCGCGTCAGCGCGACGAACGCCGCCGGCACCACGACGACCGACCCGATCTCCGTCACCACGCCGCGCCGCGCCCGCGCCCGCGACGACGCCGCGGCCGCGGCGCCGGCGCCGGCCACCACGCCGGCCGCGGTGCCGGTGCCCGTGCAGGGCCGCTCCGTCGTGCTCGCCACCGGCGGCGGCACCGTCCGCGTCAAGGCGCCGGGCGGCCGCGGCTACACCGAGCTGAGCGCGACCTCGACGCTGCCCGTCGGCTCCCTCGTCGACACGACGAAGGGCACCGTCGTGCTCTCCTCGCAGCTGCGGACCGGTTCGCAGCAGGGACGTTTCCACGGCGGAGTCTTCCGCGTCCGCCAGGCGGCGAAGGGCACCGGCGTCACGCAGCTGTACCTCGCGGGCACGCTGTCCTGCTCGGCCGCGCGCGCGGCGGCCGCCGGCAAGCCCAAGACCCACCGGCGCCTCTGGGGCCAGGACAAGGGCGGCAAGTTCCAGACTCACGGGCGCGACAGCACCGCCTCGGTCCGCGGCACGCGCTGGCTGACCGAGGACACGTGCGCCGGGACGACCGTCCGCGTGCTCGCGGGTGCCGTCGCCGTCACGCCGACGCGGGGCCACGGCCGGACCGTGGTCGTGCGCGCCGGCGGACGGCACTTCACGCCGCACCGCTGAGCGCGCGTCGGGCCGCTCTGCGGCGCTTGTAGCGTGGAGGGCGTGCGCCTCGCGACCTGGAACGTCAACTCGATCAAGCAGCGCGTCCCGCGGCTCCTGCCGTGGCTCGACGAGCGGGCGCCGGACGTCGTCTGCCTGCAGGAGACCAAGCTGACCGACGACGCGTTCGCCGACCTGCTCGGGACCGAGTTGCGCGACCGCGGCTACGAGTTCGCCGCGCACGGCCAGCAGGCGTGGAACGGCGTCGCGATCCTCTCGCGGGTCGGGCTCGAGGACGTCGTGGCCGGGCTCGAGGGCGCGCCCGGGTTCCCGGACCCCGAGGCGCGCGCGATCGCCGCGACCTGCGACGGCGTCCGCGTCGTCTCGGTCTACGTGCCCAACGGCCGCCAGCCCGGCTCCGAGCACTACGCCTACAAGCTCGAGTGGCTCGGGGCGCTGCGCGCCGCGGTCGCGGCCGGCCCCGACGCGGTCGTCGTCTGCGGCGACATGAACATCGCGCCGACCGACGAGGACGTCTTCGACCCCGAGGCCTACGTCGGCCAGACGCACGTGACGCCGCCCGAGCGCGACGCGCTCGCCGAGCTCCAGCAGGCCGGCCTGCACGACGTCGTCCGCGACCACTGGCCCGACCGGCGCGTGTTCACCTACTGGGACTACCGCGCCGGGATGTTCCACCAGGACCTCGGGATGCGGATCGACCTCGTGCTCGCGGGCACGCCCGTCGCCGAGCGCGTCCAGGCGGCGTGGGTCGACCGCCAGGCGCGCAAGGGCCGCGGCCCGAGCGACCACGCGCCGGTGATCGTCGACCTCGACGAGGCGCCCGACGGCGACATCGGCCCGGTCGTCCCGCCGCCCTCCGCGCCGGTGACGAAGCGGGGCGCCAAGAAGCTGCCGCAGACGCCCTGACGGGCCGCGGAGGAGTGTCCGCCACATGACAGTCGGGCGCGTGAACGTCGCAGATCCGACGTGCAAGCGCTCACGCCCCGGCGTCAGGAAGTACCGATGTGACCCATCAGCCCCGCACCTACCTTCCATTGACGTTCACAAAGTAGGTCCATTGGGGGTTGAATATGGGGGTATTCATCCGCCGGACGACCGGGATGGTCGTCCTGGCGGTCACGCTCGCGCTCGCCGCCGCCGGCGGAGCGCAGGCGGCGTGGTCCGGAGTCGACGGGCTCGGGACCGGGCGGTACAACCACACGGCGACGGTGCTGCAGGACGGGCGCGTGCTGGTGGCCGGCGGCTACGACAACAAGCCGCTCGCCACGGCGCGGATCTACGATCCCGCCGCCGGCGCGTGGTCGGACGCCGCGTCGATGAAGGTCGCCCGTCAGGGCCAGGCCGCGGTGCGCCTGCAGTCCGGCAAGGTCCTCGTCGCCGGCGGCTATGCGGCCGACGAGTCGGCCGACTCGCCGAGCGGCTACACGCGCACGGCCGAGGTGTACGACCCCGAGTCGAACACCTGGTCGCGGACCGCCCACGACATGAGCACCGGCCGCTTCCAGCCGACCATGACGGTGCTCGAGGACGGCCGCGTCCTCGTGGCCGGCGGCTCGGGCGACATCGTCGACGGCGACGGTATCCGCGGCGCGGTCGCGCTTTCGAGCGCCGAGATCTACGACCCGGCGACCGACAGCTGGAGCGACGCCGCCCCGATGTCGGCCGCGCGCGAAGGCCATGACGCCACGCTGCTGCCGAGCGGCAAGGTGCTCGTGGCCGGCGGCTATGCCGACGGGAAGGGCGAGCTGGCGAGCGCCGAGCTCTACGACCCGGAGGCCGACAGCTGGTCGGCCACGGGCGACCTCGCGCAGGCCCGCGACGCCGCGACGATGACGACGCTGCCCAACGACGACGTGCTCGTCGCGGGCGGGGACGGCGGCGAGGGCCACGCGCTCGCGAGCGCCGAGATCTACGACGCGTCGACGGGCGAGTGGCACGGCGCCGCAAATCTGGCCGGGCCGCGCCAGTCGGCGGCGGCCACGCTGATGAAGGACGGCTCGGTGCTCGTCACCGGCGGTGAGGACGCCCGTCTGGGCACGGTCCTCTCCACCGCCGAGCGCTACGACCCGGACACCGACCAGTGGAGCGACGCGGGCGCGATGACCGTGGCCCGCAAGCAGCACACGCTCACCGCGCTGGCCGACGGTCGCGTGCTCGTCGTCGGCGGCAACGAGGGTGGCTTCGACGTGGGCATCGCCGGCGTCGACCGCTTCGGCCCCGTCGGCACGACGCTGTCGGCGACCGCGTTCGGCAGCCACAAGGTCGGCGTCGCGAGCGACGCGGCGACCTCGGTCCTGACGAACACGGGCACCGCGCCCCTGCTCGTCGGCGCGATCACCGTCACGGGCGGCGGCGCGCACGACTACGAGGTCGCGTCGGAGTCCTGCTCCGAGGCCCCGGTCGCGCCGGGCGCCACCTGCGAGATCGGTGTCGTGTTCACGCCCGCCGCGGCGGGTGCGCGCAACGCCACGCTGACGGTCGCCGACAACTCGGCCGCCGGCACGTCGACCGCCGCGCTCACGGGCTCCGGCGCCTCGGACGCGCCGGCCGACGGCCAGGCCCCGGCGGCGACGCCGCCGGCCGCGACCGCCCCGGCTCCGGCCGCGTCGGATCCGGCCGCAGGCCATGGCTCCGGCAAGGTGGTCGTGGCGGGCACGAAGGCGGGCTCGCCCACAGCGGCCGCGAAGGCGACGTGCAGCGTGAAGTCCGCGCGTCGCAACGGCCGCACGCGCTCCACCGTCACCTGCCGGGTCACCTGGCCGGCCGGGAAGGGCGCGCTGGATGCCCGCCTGATGCGCGGCACGAAGGCGCTCGTCCGCGGCAGCGCGACGCTCAACCAGGGCCGCGCGGGCCTGACGCTGAAGGCGTCCGGCCGGCTGCGCGCGGGCCACTACACGGTGGTCGTCGCCCAGCACGGCGGCCCCGTGGTCCTGCGCCAGGCAGTGCGCGTGGGCTGAGGCCCCGCCCCAGCCGAGGAGGTCCTGGTCCCCCGGGCGGCCCCGCCGCCCGGGGGACCATGCGTTTGTGCGGAAGAGGAAGATCGGCGACATGAGCGTCGACGTCCTCACCGAGGCCGAGATCGCCCGTCCGCGCGCGGAGGTCGCCGCGTACGCGGCCGACATCGACAAGACCACGTCGTGGTACGTCAACATCACGTCGGTCGAGTGGGAGACGACGCCGCCGCTCGCGGTCGGCTCGCGCGTCGCATTCGTCGCGCAGTTCCTCGGCCGCCGCATCGCCGTACACGTACGAGGTCGTCGAGCTCGTGCCCGGGCGAGCGGCTCGTCATGCGCACCGCCGAGGGGCCGTTCCCGATGGAGACCACCTACACGTGGGCCGACGCCGGCCCCGGCGCGACGCGGATGACGCTGCGCAACCGCGGTGAGCCGGCGGGCTTCGGCCGCGTCGCCGCCCCGCTGATGGCCCGCGCGATGCGCCGCGCCAACCAGCGCGACCTCGCGCGCCTGAAGGAGATCCTCGAGCAGCCGGGCTGAACGGGGCCCGGCCGGCAGGCCGGTGGGCTGGCTTTGCTACGGTTCACCTATTGGTTAACGATCCGTTCAAGGCCCTCTCGCACCCGATCCGCCGCGGGATCGTCGAGCGCCTCGCGGCCGGCCCCGCCACCGTCGGCGACGCCACGCGCGGGTTCGCCGTCTCGAAGCCCGCGATCTCCAAGCACCTGAAGGTGCTCGAGGAGACCGGCGTCGTGACCCGCGTCGTCGAGGGCCGCCACCACCGGCTCTCGCTCGAACCGGGCGCCCTCGCCGAGGCGACCGACTGGATGGATCGCCAGCGCGCCCTGTGGGGCCGCCTGTTCGACGTCGTCGACGACTACCTCAAGGAGGACCATCCCCGATGAACCTGCCGCCCGTCGTGTCCGCGGAGGAATGGGACGCCGCCCGCGCCGAGATGCTCGTCAAGGAGAAGGAGCTCACCCGCGCGCGCGACGCGCTCGCCGCCCAGCGCCGCCGGATGCCGCGCCTGGCGGTCGAGAAGGACTACCGCTTCGAGGGCTCCGACGGCCCCGCGAGCCTGCTCGACCTCTTCGCCGGCCGTCGCCAGCTCGTGATCTACCGCTTCTTCTACGAGCCGGGCGTCGCGAGCTTCCCCGAGCGCGGCTGCCCGGGCTGCTCGTTCCTCGCCGACCAGATCGCGAACCTCGCGCACCTCAACGCGCGCGACACGACGCTCGCGTTCGTCTCCCGCGCGCCGCAGGCCGACATCCGCGACTGGAAGGCGCGGATGGGCTGGGAGCAGATCCCGTGGTACACGCTCACCGACGACTTCGACAAGGACTTCGGCGTCGACGAGTGGCACGGCACCAACGCCTTCCTGCGCGAGGGCGACGCGGTGTTCCGCACCTACTTCATCGACAGCCGCGGCGACGAGGCGATGGGTTCGACCTGGGCCTACCTCGACATGACCGCCCTCGGCCGGCAGGAGGCGTGGGAGGACTCGCCCGACGGCTACCCCCAGACGGCGCCGTACCAGTGGTGGCGCTACCACGACGCCTACGGCGACGCCGCGTGAGCGACGGCCTCACCCTGCGCATGGAGCGCGAGTACCGCGCTCCGGCGCAGGCCGTCTTCGACGCGTGGACGAGCGAGGAGGTCCTGCGCCGCTGGTTCCACGCCGGCCGCGACTGGCAGACGCCCGAGGCGTCGGTCGACCTGCGCGTCGGCGGCGCCGTGCGCGTGGTCATGCGCGACCCGCACAGCGACGCGGAGTACGGCGGCGGGGGCACCTATACCGAGATCGACCCGCCCCGCCGCCTCGCGTTCACGTGGCGGTGGGACGACGAGCCCACGCGCATGCTGATCGAGCTCGACTTCGACGAGGCCGACGGCGTGACGACCGTGCGCTTCCGCCACCACGGCCTGATCGACGAGGCCGCCGTCCGCGCGCACGAAGACGGCTGGAGCGCCGCGTTCGCGAATCTCGCCCGCGCGCTCGCCGCGTAGACGCGCCGGCTCAGGTCTCGTCGGGCCACGTCCAGTGCGGGACCTCGCGGAGCGGGTGCAGCTCCGCGTCCGTCGTCGCGTTCGAGTTCTGCATCGCGACCTGCGTGCCGAACTCGACGTGCTCGCGCAGCGCCGTCCGGAACGGGGCGTCGTCGGGCAGGCCGGCCGCGTCGACGGCCGCGAGGTACAGCGCGACGAACCGCTCGCGCTGCTCCTCGGTGATGTGCAGGCCGCGGTGGACGTCGATCAGGTGCGGGAAGCCGAGCTCGCGGCTGAAGCGGTCCGGACCGCCGAACGTCTCGGCCGTGAACATCGTCAGGTGCTCGACGTGCTGCGGCTGCCCCTCGCCGAACAGCGGCTGGAGGAGCGGATCGCGCAGGACGCTGTCGTAGAAGAGCTGCTCGAGGCGGTGCAGGGCTTCCTCGCCGCCGGCGTGCTCGAAGAGCGTCGGGCGCTCGCGGGGTGGATCGGTGGCCATGGCCGCAGACCACCACGCCGCGGCGCATCCGTCCAACAACTCCCGGAGGCCGACGACAACCACCGGTTGTGCGACCGTTGGGGACGTGGATCTCGATCTCGCGCAGGTGCGGGCCTTCGTCGCGGTCGTCGACCACGGGCACTTCGGGCGCGCGGCCGCGTCGCTCGACCTCACCCAGCAGGCGCTGTCCAAGCGCGTCGCGCGGCTCGAGGCCGGCGTCGGGACGGCTGCTCGAGCGCCGGCGCGGCGGGGTCGTGCTGACCGCCGCCGGGGAGCGCTTCCTCCCGGGCGCGCGGCTCGTGCTCGAGGTCGCCGACCGGGCCGCGGCCGACGCTCTCGGGACGCCGCCGGAGCCCCTGCGCGTCGACGTCTGGGGCGACCTCCATCCCCCGGCGCGGCTGATCCGCGCGGCCGCGGCCGAGGACCCCGGGCTGACGGTCGAGATCAGCATGCGCCGCGACCTCGTCCAGGCCCTCGGCGCGCTCGAGCGCCACGAGATCGATCTCGCGTTCGGCAACGTCGCCGGCCTCGGCGGCCCGCTGCCGGCCGGGTTGAGCGCCGAGCTCGTCACGACCGACCCGATCGCCGCGCTCGTCAACGCGGCCGGCCCGCTCGCCGGCCGCGACCGCCTCTCCCCCGCCGACCTCGCCCGCCACCGGATCTGGTGGCCGACGGCCGGGTCGAGCCCCGAGCTGCGCGCCTTCGCCGAGGAGTACGCCGCCACGGTCGGCGCGACGCTCGTCACCGACGGCAGCAACCTCGGCCTCCCCGCGCTCGTCGAGCGCGTCGCGGGCGACCCCGGGATCGTCGTCCCGGTCGTGGCCACGTGGCCGGTCGGCGACGACGACCGCGTCCGCGTCGTGCCCCTGCGCCCGACGCCGCGCTACCCCTGGCATGCGGTGTGGCGAACGGCCGGCCGGCACCCCGCTCTGCCGCGGGTGCTGCGGGCGCTGCGTGCGGCGGCGCCCGCGCCGGACGCGGGCGAGGAGGCGTGGCTGCCGCGCGGCGGCCGACGCGGTCGAGGGCGACCTCACGCGCTGACGGCGCGCGCGCTGCGGTGGAGCGCGCCCTCGAGGTCCGCGACGAGGTCGTCGGCGTCCTCGATCCCGAGCGACAGGCGCACGGTGTTCTCCTCGATGCCCTGGCGCAGCCGCTCGGCCTCGGCGACCGCCGCGTGGGACGTCGCCACGGGCAGGCAGGCGATGCTCTCGACCCCGCCGAGGCTCGTCGCGTGGGCGATGAGGCGCAGCTCGCCGAGGAGACGGCGCCCGCGGCCCGGGTCGCCGGCCACGGTGATCGTGACCATCCCCGAGCCGCCCGCGAGCAGCCGCCGGGCGAGCGCCGCGTCGGGATGCTCGTCGAGGAACGGGTGGGCGACGGCCGCGACGTCGGGGTGCGCGCGCAGCGCACGCGCGACCGCGAGGCCGTTGGCGTTGTGGCGGTCCATCCGCACGGCGAGCGTCTTGAGGCCGCGTTCGAGCAGGTAGGCGCCGCCGGGGTCGAGCGTCGCGCCGCGCAGCGCGGCGAGCGGGCGCAGGCGCGCGACGACCTCTTCGCTGCCGGCCACGGCGCCGGCCACGAGGTCGGTGTGGCCGTTGAGGTACTTCGTCGCGGAGTGCACGACGGCGTCGAAGCCGTGCTCATAGGGGCGGACGTTGACCGGCGAGGCGAACGTCGCGTCGACGATCGCGAGCGCGCCGTGCTCGCGGGCGAGCGCGGCCAGCCGCGGCAGGTCGGCGACGCGCAGCATCGGGTTCGACAGGGCCTCGACGAGCAGGGCGTCGGCGCCCCCGGCGAGCGCGCGGGCGAACCCGTCGAGGTCCGCGACGTCGACGTAGGTCACGCGCCGGCCCGCTGCCGCCCATTCGCCCTCGAGCAGCGCGCGTGTGTCGCCGTAGAGCTCCGCGGCGGCGACGAGCCGGCCGCCGGGCGGGACGAGCGCCGTGAGCGTCGTCCCGATCGCCGCCATCCCGGAGGCGAAGATCTCGCCCGCGGGCGCGCCCTCGAGCGCCGCGACGGCCGCGGCCACGCGCGCGTTCGTCGGGTTCCGCAGGCGGCCGTAGTACCAGGTGCCCGCGCCGCCGGTGGCCTCGACGTCGGCGAGGCCGCGCTCGTCGAGCGGGAACGTCGTCGACCGGTGGACCGGGCCGACGACGGAGGCGTCGACGGGCCGCGGCGCGGCGGGCGCGCCGTGCACGGCGACCGTCGACGGCCCGGGACGGCGGGACTCGCGGGGCTCGGTCATGCCGGCGTGAGGAGGAGCTTGCCGACGTGCTCGCGGCGCTCGAGCGCGACGTGCGCGGCCGCCGCCTCGGCGAGCCCGTACGTCGCCGCGACCGGGATGCGGATGCGGCCGTCGAGGGCGAGGCCGAGCGCGAGCTCGATCTCCTCGGGCGTCGCCACGCGGAAGCCGAGGATCCGCTGCCCGCGCCGGAACAGGCGGATCACGTCGAGGTCGACGTGCTCGCCCGCGTGCGCGCCGCACGTCGCGAGCCGCCCGTCGGGACGCAGCGCGTCGAGGTGGGCGCCGAACAGCGGGCCGCCGACGGTGTCGAGGACGGCGTCGACGCCGCGGCCGCCGGTCCACTCGGCGACGGCGTCGCCCACCGGCCGGTCGCGGTAGCAGAAGACCTCGTCGGCGCCGAGGTCCGCGACCGCGTCGAGCTTCGCCGGGCTGCCGACGGAGGCCAGGACGCGCGCGCCGGCGAGCTTCGCGCACTGCACGAGCGCGCTCGCCACGCCGCCGGATGCGCTCGGCACGAGGACCGTCTCCCCCGCCCGGACCTGCGCGAGCGCCACGGTCATGTGCCACGCCGTGCTGACGACCGTCTGCGACGCCGCGGCCACGGCGAAGTCGTCCTCCGAGCGCAGCGGGAGCACCGCGCGCGCGGGCACGACGACCCGCTCGGCGTAGCCGCCCCAGCGATCGGTTCCGAGGACGACGAAGTCCGGGCAGAGGTCGGGCCGCCAGCGCGTGCACCAGCGGCAGCGGCCGCAGGAGAACTGCTGCAGCGCGGTCACGGGGTCGCCCGGGCGGACGTCGCGCACCTCGGGGCCGACCTCGGCCACCGTCCCCGCGAACTCGGCCCCGAGGACGAACGGGAACGCGAAGTCCCACCGCGACGTCCCCGCGCGCGAGTCGAGGTCGGAGTGGTTGACGCCGCACGCGCGGACCTCGATCACCACGTCGTCGGGGCCCGGGAGCGGGTCGGGGAGCTCCTCGGCGCGCAGCACCTCGGGGCCGCCGTACGCCCGGAACGCGGCCGCGAGCATCAGCCGACCCGCTCCGGCGCGAGCTCGGGCGGGAAGCCGTACGCGCCGCGGGTCGTGGTCCGCAGGCCGCTGCGCCAGAGGCCGTGGGCGAGCAGCGCGCCGAACGCGACGCCGTCGCACACCGGGACCCCCAGGCGTTCGGAGACGCCCGCGGCGTTGGCCGCCATCGCGCCGCAGGCGAGGACGATCGCGTCCGCGCCGAGGTCGTCGAGCGCCGCCCGGGCCGTCGCGACGATCGCATCCTGCGCGTCGGCGCCGTGCTGCTCGCGCACACCGCGCTCGAGCGCGACGACCCCGGCGCAGCGGTCCATCCGGCCGCTCGCACGCAGGCCGTCCTCGATCGCGGCGACGCCGCGGCGCAGGGTCGTGACGACCGCGAAGCGGCGGGCGACGAGCCCGGCGGACAGCACGGCCGCCTCGCCGATGCCGACGACCGGGGCGTCGGTCAGCTCGCGGGCGGCCTCGAGGCCGGGGTCGTCGAAGCAGCCGATGAGCCAGGCGTCGAGGTCGGGGTGCTCGCGGACGAACGCGACGACGGCGGCCGCCGCGGCGACGTGGCCGACCTCGCCCTCGATCGCCGGGTAGCCGTCGGGTCGCGGTGAGCGCCACGACCTCCGCCGCCGGGTCGAGCGCGGCCCGCGCGAGGGCGGCCATCGCGGCCGTGTCCTCGGCCGTCGTGTTCGGGTTGATCAGGCCGAGCCGGAACGCGGCCATCAGTAGGCCATCCACCCGCCGTCGACGAGGAGGTTCGTCCCGCTCATGTAGGAGCTGTCGTCGGAGGCGAGGAACACGGCGGCGCCGGCGACGTCCTCCGGGCGGCCGAGGCGCGAGAACGGCGTGCGGGCGCGCGAGTACTCGAGGATCTCGTCCGTGTCGGGCTCGTCGAGCGGCGTGGTGAGGATCTTGCCGGGGGCGATGGCGTTGACCATGATGCCGCGCCGGCCGAAGTCGACGGCGAGCTGGCGGGTGAGGTTGACGACGCCGCCCTTCGCCGCGCAGTAGGCCACGTGGCCCGGCGTCCCGACCATCCCGTGCTGCGAGGAGAGGTTGATGATCCGCCCGCGGACCTCGCCGCGCGGCTCCTGGCCGAGCATCTGCTCGACGGCGCGCCGGCAGCAGAGGAACACGCCGCGCAGGCCGACGGCCATGATCGCGTCCCAGTCCTCGGGCGTCGTCTCGAGCAGGCCCTTGGAGTGGCGGCCGGCGACGACGGCGTTGTTGACGATCACGTCGAGGCGCCCGCCGCGCTCCACCGCGGCCGCGACCAGCCGGTCGATGTCCTCGGTCCGCGACACGTCGGCCTCGACGAAGACGGCCGACCCGCCGCGGGCGGTGATCTCCGCGTCGGTCGGCGCGCCGCCCTCGCGCGGGTCGCGGCGGACGTCGCCGACGACCACGTCCGCGCCGTGCTCGGCGAAGGCGAGCGCCATCGCCCGGCCGAGGCCCGAGCTGCCGCCGGTGACGACGATCGTGCGGTCAGCGAGCCGCGGCAAGCCCGTCTCCGCTCGGGTCGCCCTGCGCGGCGGCGGCCGTGCGCCGCGGGCGCGGCAGGAACCGCGCCGGCGTCTCGCGCCCGAGGAACACGCCGTCCTCGGCGACGACCTCGCCGCCGGCGACGACGATGCGCGGCGGCCCCTCGAGCGCCATCCCGTCGTAGGGCGAGTAGTCCAGGCCGTCGCGGCGGGTGTCGTCGCCGACGACGATCGTGCGCGCCGGGTCCCACACGACGACGTCGGCGTCGGCCCCGGGGCGCAGCGTCCCCTTGCGCGGGTACAGGCCGAACGCGCGCGCCGGCGCGGCGCAGGCGACCTCGACGAGCCGCTCGAGCGACAGGCGCCCGCGGCGCACGCCGTGGGTCATCGCCAGGGCGAGCCGCCACTGGATGCCGGGGATGCCGTACGGCACCGCGGTCACGTCGCCGGCGACCGGACGCTTGTCGGCCTCGAGGCGCAGGTGGCCGTGGTCGGAGGCGAGCGTGTCGATCGCGCCCGAGCGCAGCCCGTCCCACAGCGCGGCGCAGTCGGCGGGCGGGCGCAGCGGCGGGGTCATCATGAAGCGCAGCGCGTCGTCGCCGGCGTAGACGCGGTCGTCGAGGACGAGGTGGTGCGCGCAGGTCTCGGCGAACACGGTCTGGCCGCGCGTGCGCGCGCGGCGGATCTCCTCGAGCGGCTCGCGGCCGGAGACGTGGACGACGTAGGTGTCGGCGCCGGTGACCTCGGCGAGCCGCAGGAAGCGGTGGACGGCCTCGGCCTCGAGCGCGATCGGCCGGGCGCGGCCGTGCTCGCTCAGCGCGGTCGTCCCGCGCGCGCGCAGCCCCTGCGCGATGTCCGCGACCGCCCCGCCGTTCTCGCAGTGGGCCTGGACGAGCACGCCCTCACGGGCGGCCTCGCCCATGATCGCGTGGACCTGGGCGTCGTCGGCCATGATCCCGAGCTCGCGGTAGGCGAGCCACAGCTTCACGCTCGTCACGCCCGCGTCGGCGAGCGCGGCGAGGTCCCCGTCGCGGTAGGCCTCGGGCTCCCAGACGACGCCGTGGAAGCCGAGGTCGATCGGGCTCTCGGCGACCTGCTCGCGGGCGCCGCGCTCGGCCGCGGCGGCCGGCGCCTCGCCCGGGTCGGCGTCGACGAAGACGAGCGCGCTGGTCGTCCCGCCGCACAGGGCCGCGACGCCGTCGGCGTGCGCGGCGCCGAAGACGTGGGTGTGCGGGTCGACCGCGCCCGGGAGCACGAGGCAGCCGTCGGCCCGCACGACCGTCGCCGCGGGCTCGCGCACGGCCCCGACCGCCGCCACGCGCCCGTCGCGCAGGAGGACGTCGGCCTCCGCGCGCCCGCCGTCCGTGACCACCGTGCCGCCGGCGATGAGGAGCGGTTGCGTCACGGCGCGATCATAACCGTTGTTTTGTTTTGTGCCAGGGCCCCGGTTCGCCGTCTACGGCAGGCCGCGCGCAAGCGCCCGCACGCGGCGCGGGCTCGCGGCGTCGCCGGCGGCCGAGAGGAAGCTCACGCGCGCACCGCGGCGGACGAGCACGATGAGCGCCGGGGGCTGGGGATGGCAGCCGCAGTTCGGCGCGCGGATGAGCCAGCCCGTCCGCCCGTCGAGGCGCAGCGTCCGGACCTCGGCGCCCGAGCCGAGGTAGCTCGTCGTCTGCGCGGCGAGCGTCCGCGCGTACGCCACGGCGCCGGCGGGCCGGGCGAAGTCGACCGTGCGAGCCACGACGTGGGAGAGGTCCCGCGACCGGCCGGTGAACTCGCGCTCGCCGGCGCGGTGGAAGCCCCAGCCCGCGAGCCGGTCCCGCAGCCCCGGGATCGGCGTGGCGAGGGCGAGCGCCCCGCGGTCGAGCGCGCGGGCGGTGCTGTGCAGCTCGGGCAGCGCACGGGCCGGGAGCAGCGGTGCGGGCGGCGCGGCGGCGGGCGGGTGCGGGGCCGACGCGCCGCAGGCGGCGATCCCCGCGGCGGCCGTCGCCACGGCGGCCAGGCGGCGCAGCGCGCTCGCTGCCCGGGCGGTCACGGCAGCGCGATCCTCCGGTCGCCGCGCCGGCGGATCAGCTCGGCGGCGATCACGACGATCGTCGTCACCGCCACGAGGAAGGCGGCCACCGCGATGACGAGCGGCAGGCGCTCGGCGAAGCGCAGCTGCGAGAACAGGTAGACGGGGTAGGTCGGGCTGTTGCCGATCACGAAGCTCGCCACGGCGTACTCGTCGAGCGAGAGCACGAACGCGGTCAGCGCGGCGGCCAGGATCGCGGGCGCCGTGAGCGGCAGGACGATCCGGCGCAGCGTCGTCGCCGACGACGCGCCCAGGTCGCGCGCGGCCTCCTCCAGGCGCCGGTCGATCGCCGCGATCCGCGGGACGAGCAGCAGCAGCGTGTAGGGGAACGTGATGATCACGTGGCCGATGAGCACGGCCGTGAGCGACGTGCCGATGTGGATCGGCCCGCGCGTGACGAAGATCAAGAGCGCCCCGCCGAGCACGACGTAGGGGACGACGAGCGGCACGAGCGCGAACGCCGACACCGCGGCCCGCCCGCGGAAGCGGCCGCGGGCGAGCGGGTAGGCGGTGAGCAGCCCGAGGGCGGTCGCGAGCACGCTCGTCCCGGCCGCGACGAGCAGCGAGTTGCCGATCGCGGTGCGCAGCGCCGGCGTGTTCCAGGCGGCCGAGAACCAGTGCAGGGTGAAGCCGCTCAGCGGGAACTGGGGGAGCGTCCCGCTGTTGAACGCGAACAGCACGAGCAGCAGCGTCGGCAGGTAGAGGTAGACGAGGAACAGGCCGAAGTAGACCTTCAGGCCGCGCTTCGCCCGGCGGCTGACCATCGCGTCCTGCCTCACGGCGTCACCCCCTCGCTGCGCAGGTAGCGGGACGTCGCGCCGGTCAGGAGCACCACGATCGCGAGCAGGAACACGGCGAGGACCGACCCCGTCTGCCAGTCGATCGCCTGCGAGAACAGGTCGGAGATCTCGTTGCCGAACATGTAGCCCTGCGTCCCGCCGACGAGCAGCGGCGTGACGAACTCGCCGATCGTCGGGATGAAGACGAACAGGAAGCCGGCGACGAGGCCGGGCGCGACGAGCGGCAGCGTGACCTCGCGCAGGATCCGCAGGCGGCTCGCGCCGAGGTCGGCCGCGGCCTCGTGCAGGCGCCGGTCGAGGCCGTCGAGGGCGATGAACATCGGCATGCAGGCGAACGGCGCCCACGCGTAGATCAGCACCACGATGACCGTGAACTGGCTGTAGAGCAGGAACGACAGCGGGTGCTGGCGGTCGAGGACCCCGAGCGAGAACAGCGCCGTGTTGATGAGCCCGTTGCCGCCGAGGATCACCTTCCAGGCGATGATCCGCAGGAAGAAGCTCGTGAAGAACGGGGCGATGACGATCAGCAGCCACGTGTACTTCGTGCGCGGCACGCAGGTCGCCAGGAAGTACGCGACGGGGAAGGCGATGAGCACGGCGAAGATCGACGTCGTCATCGCCATCGACACCGACTTGAAGAACAGGTCGAGGTACTGGCTGTCCGAGCGCAGCTGGGCGACGCGGACGAGCGTGCGGCCGGCGGGGATCGTGAAGAAGGGCAGCGCGAGCAGGACGAGCGAGCCGACGGCGACGGCCGTCCCGTGCCGCCTGAGCCGCGGGCCGAGCAGCGCGCCCGCGACGAGCAGGGCGAGGACGATCGCCAGGCCGACGAGCGGCACGTCGACCTCGGCGCCGAGGATCCGGAACGTCGCGCCCTTGCCGAGCAGCGTGTCCCACAGCGAGAGCGTGAACCCGAGCTGCTCGCCGCGGATCCGCGCGATCGCCTCGTTCGCCGAGAGGTGGCTGACCCCGAGGCTGAACCGGGCGATCTGGTAGAGCGGGGCGAGGAAGAAGACGACGAGGAACGCGAGCCCGGGGACGAGCATCGCCCACATGAGCCGGCGGCGCCGGCGCTCCGAGGCCTCGGCCCGGCTGCGGCCGCGCGCGCGGGCCAGCGGGCCGCGGCCGACGGTCGGGGCGGAGGCGCTCATGCGACGCGCCCGGCCGGCGCCGGCGCGGGCTCGCCGCCGGGGTCGGGCGCGGCGTCGCCGCCCGCGTCCGCGTCGTCGATCACGAAGCTGTGCCGCGCGCGCCAGTGCAGCGTCACGGTCTCCCCCGGGCGGTGGTCGGCGGCCTCGTCGAGGTTGAGGCGGCGGACGGTCAGCTCGGAGCCGCCCGCGAGCCCGACCACGAGCTCGATCGTCGAGCCGAGGTAGACGACCTCGCGGACCGTGCCCTCGACGCGGCTGCAGCCCGTGTCGCCCGGCGGCTCGAGCGCGATGCGCTCCGGGCGGACCGTGACGCGCAGGACGTCGCCCGCGCGGCCGCCGGTCGGCAGCGGGGCGAGGATCCGGCCGTGCTCGCCGAGGCGCATCACGGCGTGCTCGCCGTCGATGTCGTCCACGCGCACGTCGACGACGTTCGAGGTGCCGATGAAGTCGGCGACGAACGGCGTCGCGGGGCGCTCGTAGAGCCGGCGCGGCGTCGCGATCTGCTCGATGACGCCCTCGTTCATGACCGCGATGCGGTCGGACATCGTCAGCGCCTCGTCCTGGTCGTGCGTGACGTAGACGAACGTCGTCTCCGTGCGGGCCTGGATCGCCTTGAGCTCGCTCTGCATCTCGCGGCGGAGCTTGAGGTCCAGGGCGCCGAGCGGCTCGTCGAGGAGCAGCGCCGCGGGACGGTTGACGAGCGCGCGGGCGAGCGCGACGCGCTGCTGCTGGCCGCCGGAGAGCTGCGCCGGGCGGCGCTCGTCGAGGCCCTCGAGCCGCACGATCCGCAGCGCCTCGCGCACGCGCTCGGCGAGCTCGGCGCGCTTGATGCGGCGCACCCGCGGGCCGAAGGCCACGTTCTGGGCGACCGACATGTGCGGGAACAGCGCGTAGGCCTGGAAGACCATGTTCACGTCGCGGCGCGCCGGCGGGACGTCGGTGACGTCCTGGCCGCGCAGGTGGATCCGCCCGCTGGTCGGGTCCTCGAAGCCGGCGAGCATCCGCAGGGTCGTCGACTTCCCGCAGCCGCTCGGCCCGAGGAGCGAGAAGAACTCGCCCTCGGCGACGTGGAACGTCGCGTCACGCACGGCGGGACGGGTGGTCGTCTCGCCGTCGCGCGCCCCGTAGCGCTTGGTGACGGCGTCGAGCTCGATCGCGTGGCGGGTGTCGGGCATGGCGCTCCTGGGCCGCTGTCGAGGGCGGCGGAGCCTACCCGCGCACTCCTCCCGGGGGCGATCATAACCGTTGTTTTGTGACCCTCGCAAACGCCTTCGGACGCCGGGTCGGAGCCGCTCGGCCCGATGGTAGAACGGGCCGCGGCCCGGCCCCGCGGACGTCGCGGGACCGGGCCGGGGTCGACGGCGGAGCGGGTGGTGTCCCCTACGCGGCGATCGTCTCGCGGCCGCGCGGGGCGCAGTCGTCGCGCACGCGGGCGAGGCGCGGGGCGACCGGGGCGCGCCGGCGGCTCGGGCCGCGGCGGTCGTCGCCCGCCGCGCGGGCCGACCGGCGGCTGAGGTCGAGGACGAACTCGGCGGTGACGCCGGCGGCGACCCGCCCGGCGGTGGTGGCGGTGGTGGGCGTGGTGGGCATGGTCATCGGGCGACCTCCAGGACGGGAGTGGCGGTGGGGCGGCGGAAGCGGCCGACGGCGGCCGCGACGACCACCAGGCCGAGGGCGAGCAGGACGGTGGAGCCGGTCAGCGCGGCGCTCACGGCGTGCGCGAGATGGACTCGCGCGGCGCCGTCGAGGTCGAGGCCGGCGGCGTGGGTGGCGGCGGGGGCCGGACCGCTCGCGCCCGCGGCGACGGTGACGAGGATGCTCACGCCGAGCGACGCACCGAGCTGCTGCGCGGCGTTGACGACGCCCGAGGCGGCGCCCGCGTCGTCGGCGGCGACGCCGGCGAGGGCCGCGCCCGTGAGCGGGGCCAGCGCGGCGCCCATGCCCAGGCCGAGCAGCACGAGCGGCAGGACGATGTCGGGGAAGAACGGCGTCGTCACGTCGAGGCGGCTCAGCCAGCCCATGCCGACGAGCGCGACGGCGACGCCGGTCACGAGCAGCCGCGCGTCGCCCCAGCGGGCCGACAGGCGGGGCACGAAACGGACCGTCGAGAACATCACGGCGGTCATCGGCAGGAAGCCCAGGCCCGCCTGCAGCGGAGTGAAGCCGCGGACGCCCTGCAGGTACTGGCTGAGGAAGAAGAACATCGAGAACATCCCGCCGACGAGCAGCATCCGGGCCAGGTACGCGCCCGCCCGGCTGCGGCTCGTGAACAGCCGCAGCGGCGTGACGGGCTGCGGCGCGCGCCGCTCGACGGCGACGAAGAGCGCGAGCAGCGCGACGCCGGCGACGAACGACGCGACGGTCAGCGGGTCGCCCCAGCCGGCCTCCGCCGCGCGGACGAAGCCGTAGACGAGCGCGCTCATGCCCGCCGTCGAGGCGGCGGCGCCGGGGAGGTCGAAGCGGCCGGGACGGCGCTCGGTCTCGACCAGCACACGCGGCGCGAGCCAGATGAGCGCGAGGCCGACCGGCACGTTGATCCACAGGCCCCAGCGCCACGAGGCCCAGTCGGTGAGCATCCCGCCGAGGACGAGGCCGACGCTGCCGCCACCGCCCGCGACCGCGCCGTAGGCGGCCAGGGCGCGGATGCGCTCGGGCCCCTCGCGGAAGCTCGTGGTCAGCAGCGCCAGCGACGACGGCGCGGCGACGGCGGCGCCGATGCCCTGGAGGGCCCGCGCGCCGAGCAGCCAGCCCTGCGTCTGGGCGAGGCCGCCGAGGAACGACGCGAACGTGAACAGCGCGATGCCGGCGACGAACGTCCGGCGACGGCCGAGGATGTCCCCCATCCGCGCACCGAGCAGCAGCAGGCCGCCGAAGGTCAGGGCGTAGGCGCTCTGCACCCACGACAGCGCGGCGGGCGAGAAGTCCAGGCGCGTCGCGATGCTCGGGAGCGCCGTGATCACCACCGTCGCGTCGAGGATGATCATCAGGTAGGTGGCGAGGATCACGCCGAGGACGAGCGTCGGGTTCGGGCGTGCGGAGGCATCGGGTCCGGGCAGCGCATGGCGCGCCCGCCCCGAGAAGAGGGTGCGAAGCAAAACGGGCCTTTCGCAGTTGGATGAGAGGAGCTACACTGTGAACCGGAGGTTGCCTCCACCTTTTTCGGAGGGTGCCTCCGGTTCCTGTCATCATCATAGCGGAGGTACCCTCCGCTTTGTCAAGCCCCCGATGAGAATGACCAGCCCGACGACCGCCGCCACCCCCCTCTCGAATCGCCCGAAGCGCGCCGACGCGCTGCGCAACTACGAGAAGCTCGTGGCGGCCGCCCGCGAGGCGTTCACCGAGGCCGACCGCTCCGCCGCGCTCGAGGACATCGCCCGCCGCGCCGGCGTCGGCATCGGGACGCTGTACCGCCACTTCCCCACCCGCACCGACCTCGTGCAGGCCGTCTACGTCGACGAGGTCGAGGCGCTGTCGCGCAGCGCGGGCGAGCTCGCGGACCTCGAGCCCTGGGACGCGCTGACCGCGTGGCTGCAGAACTTCGTCGGCTACGTCGCGACGAAGCAGGCGCTGGCCGAGGAGCTCTTCGCGGTCTCGGACCCCGAGCGCCAGGCCGTCTTCGCCAGCTGCCGCGCGATGCTCTACGGCGCGGGCGAGCCGCTGCTGCAGCGCGCGCAGGACGCGGGCATCGTCCGCCCGGACGTGACGATCGAGGAGGTCGTCCGCCTCGTCGGCGGCATCGCGAAGATCCCGGCCGACGACCCGGCCGACGTGCAGCGCGTCCTCGCCGTCGCCCTCGACGGCCTGCGCTACCGGGCCGAGTAGCGACCTCCCCGCGGCGCGGGGACCCTGGCAGGATCCCGCCGTGCGCGAGATCGTCACCGAGCGGCTGATCCTGCGGCCGTTCGCGGCGGAGGACCTCTCGGCGTTCGCCGCGTACCGCAGCGCGCCCGAGGTCGCCCGCTACCAGTCGTGGGACAGCCCCTATCCGATGGCCGAGGCCGAGCGGTTTCTCGCCTCCCAGCAGGGCGTGGAGCTCGGGACGCCGGGCGCGTGGGTGCAGCTCGCCGCCGTCGGCCGCGACGACGGGCGGCTGCGCGGCGACTGCGCGGTCCGCGTGGCCGACGACCAGCCGGCGACGGCCGAGGTCGGCGTCACGTTCGCCCCCGCCGCGCAGGGCTCGGGGCTGGCGACCGAGGCGCTCGCGGCGGTCGTGACCCGCTTGTTCGAGGACCATGGCCTGCACCGCGTGTACGCGCAGGCCGACGACCGCAACCCCGCCGTCCACCGCCTCTTCGAGCGCCTGGGCTTCCGCTGCGAGGCGCGCCTCGTGGAGGCCGACTGGTTCAAGGGCGAGTGGTCCACGCTGCGGGTCTTCGCGGTCCTGCGGCGTGAGTGGTCGCCATGAGTTCCGCGCCGCGCCGCGGGCGCCCGCGGCCTGACCCGGCGCGGCGGGTGGGATCCGGACCGCCTCGGGAAGGTGCGACAGCACACCGGCGTCAGAACTTAACGTCAGGTCCTGGCGTACCCACGAACTTGGAGGGAGGCAGGTGCGAGCGAGTCAGGCGGGCCCGGTGGCCGGGCTGGTCGGCCAGGTGGCGCTGCTCGCCGTCCTGGCGACGACCGTCGGGCTCGGCACGGCCGGCTGGATCGTCGGCGTCGCGTGCGCGCTGACCATGGCGACCGCGCTCGCCGTCGGCCTCGCGCGCGACCCCGGTCGCGGCCTCGGGCCCGCGTCGTGGGTGACGCTCGGCCGCGCCACGCTCGCGGTCGGCGTCGCCGCGCTGGTCGCCGACTCGTTCGCGCGCGACACGCCCGTCGCGCTGCTCGTGGCGCTCTCCGCCGTCGCGCTGGCGATGGACCTCGTCGACGGCTGGCTGGCGCGGCGCACCGGCCGCGTCTCCGCGCTCGGCGCACGGTTCGACGGCGAGGTCGACGCGTTCCTGATCCTCGCCCTCAGCGTGTACGTCGTCCCCGCGCTCGGCGCGTGGGTGCTCGCGATCGGCCTCGCGCGCTACGCGTTCCTGGCCGGCGAGTGGCTCGTGCCGTGGATGCGCGCGCCGCTGCCGCCGCGCCGCTGGCGCAAGGTCGTCGCGGCGGCGCAGGGGATCGTGCTGACGGTGGCGGCCGCGGACGTCCTGCCGCGAACGCTGATGCAGGTCGTCCTGGCGGCCGCGCTCGCGGGGCTCGCGGCGTCCGTCGGGGAGTGCGTGTGGTGGCTGTGGCGCCGGCGCGACGTCACGCGCGCCGAGCTGTCGGCGGCCGACACCGAGAAGCCCCCGCCGGGGCCGGTGCGCCGGCGGCTCGCCGCGGCGCTCACCGTCTTCGCCCTCGTGCTCGTCTGGGCGGCCCTGGTCGCGCCCGACCAGACGAGCCGCTTCACCCTCGGCGCGTTCGTGCGCATCCCGCTCGAGCTCCTCGTCGTCCTCGGCCTGGCCGTCGTGCTGCCGACGCCGGCGCGCCGCGCGCTGTGCGTCGTCGCCGGCGCCGTGCTGAGCGTGATCGTGGTCGTGAAGTTCCTCGACATGGGGTTCTTCTCGGCCTTCAACCGGCCGTTCAAGCCGGTCGACGACCTGCACTACGTCGGCATCGGCATCGAGACGCTGGGCGACGCGATCGGCCGCACGGCAGCCGATGTCGCCGTCGTCGTCATCGCCGTGCTCATCCTCGGCTTCCTCGTCATCCCGGTCCTCGCGCTGCTGCGCGTGACGCGGGCCGCGGCCGGCCACCGCGGCGTGGTGCTCGGCGGCGCCGCGGCGCTCGGCGTCGTGTGGGTGGCCCTGCGGATCGTCGGCGCGCCCGCCGCCACCTCGAGCGCGACGGCCCTCGCCGTCGACGAGGTGCACTCGGTGCGCGCCGGCCTGCAGGACCGCGCGGTCCTCGCGCGCCAACTGGCCAACGACCCGTTCCACGACACGCCCGGAAACCGGCTGCTCACGGGCCTGCGCGGCAAGGACGTGCTGCTCGTGTTCGTCGAGAGCTACGGCAAGGTCGCGGTCCACGGCGGGGCCTTCGCGCCGCAGGTCGACAAGGTGCTCGAGCAGGGCGACGCGACGCTGCACTCCGCCGGCTTCTCGGCTCGCAGCGCCTACCTCACGTCGCCGACGTTCGGCGGCCTGAGCTGGCTGGCGCACTCGACGATGCAGGCGGGGATCAAGGTCGACGGCCAGCGCCGCTACGACCAGCTCGTCAAGAACAACCGCCTGACCTTGACCCGCGCCTTCCAGCGCGCCGGGTGGCGCGCGATCGGCGCGATGCCGGCGAACCGGCGGGCGTGGCCGGAGGGTCACAGCTTCTACCGCTACGACAAGATCTACGACCGCCGCAACCTCGGCTACCGCGGCCCCGGCTTCGGCCTGCCGCCGATGCCCGACCAGTACACGCTCCTGGCCCTGCAGCGCCGCGAGCTCGCGGCCGCCCATCGCAAGCCGGTCTTCGCCGAGGTCGACCTCATCTCGAGCCACGCGCCGTGGACGAAGATCCCGCGGCTCGTGCCGTGGGACAAGGTCGGCGACGGGTCGGTCTTCAACCGCGTCCCGCCGGCGGAGGAGACGAGCGCCGAGCTCTTCGGCGACGGGCCGCGGGCCCGCGAGGCGTACGGGAAGTCGATCGAGTACTCGCTGCGCTCGCTGTTCTCCTACGTGCAGCACTACGGCGACGACAACACCGTGCTCGTCGTGCTGGGCGACCACCAGCCCGCGACGGCGGTCTCCGGCCAGGGCGCGAGCCACGACGTGCCGATCTCGGTCATCGCCCACGACCCGAAGGTGCTGTCGCAGATCGGCGCGTGGGGCTGGGAGAAGGGCATGATGCCGAGCGTCGAGGCGCCCGCGTGGCCGATGGCATCGTTCCGCAACCGGTTCCTCACCGCGTTCGGCTCGACGCCCACGCACTGACGCCGGCCGATGAGTCCCGCGGCGTCGGATGGTCCTTGGGCCATGACCGATCGAGATCCCATCCTGGAACCCTTCGACGTCCTGGCCGGAACCTGGGAGACGGAGGCGACCCATCCGCGGTTCGACGCCGTGGTCCCGGGCAGCGTCACCTACGAGTGGCTGGAGGGCGGCCGGTTCCTGATCCAGCGCTCGCGCAACGCGCACGACCTGTTCCCCGACGCGATCGGCGTCATCGGGGCCCCGGAGACGGGCGACGGGCTCGTGATGGAGTACTTCGACTCGCGCGGCGTGCGCCGGACGTACGGCGTCTCGCTCGAGGACGGGGTGCTCCGCTTCTGGCGCGACGACCCCACGTTCGCGCAGCGCTTCGCGGCCACGCTGCGCCCCGACGGCTTCGAAGGCCAGTGGCAGCTCGCCGAGACCCCGGGCACGTGGCAGGACGACCTGCACGTCGTCTACCGCCGCCGCTAGTCATGGCCCATGACATCGAGGCGCGCGTGCGCGCGCTCTGGGACGACGCGTTCAACGGCCGCGACCTCGAGGTGCTCGACGCGATCACCGCGCCCGGCTTCGTGAACCGCAACGCGCTCCCGGGCACGCCGCCCGGCCCCGAGGGCCACCGGCAGGTGTTCGCCCGCCTGTGGTCGGCGTTCCCCGACGCGCACTTCGCGATCGAGCACCTGGGCCGCGACGGCGACACGGTGATCTGCGTCGGCACGATGGCGGGGACCCACGAGGGCACGCTCCTCGGGGTCGCGGCCACCGGCCGGAGCGTGCGCTGGCGCCAGTGCCACCTGTACCGCTTCGACGCGACCGGCCGCACGGTCGAGCACGACGCGATCCGCGACGACGCGGGCCTGCTTCGCCAGTTCGGCGTATAGTGCACCGATCGGTGCAGTATCCCCCACCCTGGACGCGACGTTCTTCGCCCTCTCGGACCCGACCCGGCGCGGGATCCTCCGGCGCCTGGGCGACGGCCCGGCCACGATCAGCGAGCTCGCCGGGCCGTCGGGCATGACGCTCAACGGGATCAAGAAGCACGTCTCGATCCTCGAGGGCGCCGACCTCGTCGTCACCGAGAAGGTCGGCCGCGCGCGGGAGTGCCGGCTCGGCCCGGCGACCCTCGCCGAGGCGACGGACTGGATCGCCGAGCACCGCCGCGCCTGGGAGGCCCGGGTCGACCGCTTCGGCGACTTCGTCGAGCGCACCGCGGAGCGCGAGCGGTGAGCCGCGAGCTGCGCTACGAGCGGCTGATCCGGGCCGCGCCCGAACACGTCTTCGACACCTTCACGAGCCCCGAGGGCCAGCGCGAGTTCTACGGCACCGACCGGCCGGGCTGGATCGTCGAGTCGCGATGCGACCTGCGCGTCGGCGGCGAGTGGACGGTCGCGTTCGGGGCCTCGCGCGACGCGCTGTACCACCACCGCCACGTCTTCGAGGCGATCGACCGGCCGCGCCGCATCGCGATCACGTCGACCGAGACCCGGCTCGACGGGTCCCGCCTCGTGACCCGCCTCGAGTTCACGTTCGAGGCGCGCGACGGGGCGACGCTCATGACCATGCACCACGCCGGGTTTCCGACCGACACGCTCCGCGACGAGCACCGGATCGGCGTGCCGCACGCATTCGACCGCCTCGCGCTGTTGGCCGAGGTCTGACCCCTCGGGAGAGGAGACGCATGTCGCAGTCCGTCCTGTACATGTCGATGTCGCTCGATGGGTTCATCACCGGGCCGGGCGACGACGCCGAGCACGGCCTCGGGGTCGACGGCGAGCGCCTGCACGCCTGGCTCCACGACACGACGAGCGAGGAGGGGCCGGTGGACTTCCGGCCGACGGGCGTGAACGGGCAGGTCTACGACGAGGTGCTGGCGACCGGGGCGGTCGTGGTCGGGCGGCGCACCTTCGATTACGCGGGCCGTTGGAACGGCGACCACCACGGCGTCCCGATCTACGTCCCCACGCGGGGCACGCCGCCCGAGCCGGTGTCGGAGTGGGTGCACTACGTGACCGACGGCGTCGAGAGCGCGATGGCGCAGGCCAAGGCGGCCGCGGGCGACGCGGACGTGCTCGTCCACGGCGCCGACCTCGCGCAGTCGTGCCTGCGCGCCGGGGTCCTCGACGAGTTCGAGATCAGCCTGATCCCGGTCCTCCTCGGCGAGGGCCGGCGCCTCTTCGACCACCTCGGGGCCGACCACATCGAGCTCGAGAGGGTCCGGGTCCTCGAAGGGCAGGGCGGCGTCAGCCATCTGCGCTACCGGGTGGCGTCGTGAGCGGCCGGCGGCTCATCCTGCTGATGTCGGTGTCGCTCGACGGGTTCGTGGCCCGGCGCGACGGGGTCATCCAGTGGCTCGGCGAGGACGAGGAGCACGGCGACCAGCGCCACCGGCTGAACCTCGAGATGCTCGGCCAGATCGGGCTCATCGTGGTCGGCGGCGGCGTCTACCCGGACTTCGTCCGCGGCTGGTCGACCTCGGACAGCCCGATGGGGCAACTCATGAACTCGCTCCCGAAGGTCGTCTTCTCCCAGAGCCTCGAGACCGTCGACTGGGCCAACGCCCGTCTCAGCCGGCGCCCGCTGGAAGAGGAGATCCCGGAGCTCAAGCGCGAGGGCGGCAAGGACATGGTCGTGTTCGGCGGCGCCCGCATCGCCCACAGCCTGATCCGCCTCGGGCTCTTCGACGAGCTGCGCCTGACGGTCCACCCCGTCGCGCTCGGCGACGGCCTCCCGCTCATGCACGGCCTGCCCGAGCCGCAGCGGTTCACGCTCGTCAGCAGCACGGCCTACGCCGACGGCTGCGTCACGCAGGCGTGGGCCGCGCGGGTGATGGCGGCCCGCTCCGGGCGCCTTGGTTCTCGCCGGGTCGGCGGACGGCTCAGCGAGGGAGGGTGGTCGGCGTGCGGCGTCCGGCGCGGAGCGGGACGGGTCGCGGGGTCGAGATGCGGGTTTGCCGCGATATACGCGGCAAATCCGCATCTCGATCGTCGAGACGTCAGTCCACCGGCATATATCCGGCGAATCGACCTCTCGACACGGCAGAACCCAGACGCCCGGCCACCTTCCCCCTCGCCGAGCCGTCCGCCCACACCACGAAGCCCCCGCACCGCCCGAGCGGAGCGCCAAGCACGCCGCGCCGCGGCCATCTAGGCTCGCGCCATGGCAGACCGGGTGGCGCTCGTACGGCGGCCGAGCAGCCGGATGGCGGACGGCATCACGACCCACATCGACCGCGTGCCCGCCGACGGCGCGCTCGCCGTCCGCCAGCACGCCGCGTACGTCGACGCCGTGGCGGGCGCCGGCTGGGCGATCCGCGAGGTGGCCGCGGCCGACGACCTCCCCGACTGCGCCTTCGTGGAGGACACCGTCGTCGTCCTCGGCGACCTCGCGGTGCTGGCCCGGCCGGGGGCGGCCGAGCGGCGGGCGGAGGTCGCGGGCGCCGACGCCGCGGTGCGCGCGCTCGGGCTCGAGGTGGCCCGGATCGAGGCGCCGGGCACGCTCGACGGCGGCGACGTCCTGCAGGTCGGGCGCACCGTCTACGTCGGGCGCGGCGGGCGGACCAACGCGGAGGGCATCCGCCAGCTGCGCCGGCACGCGGCGACGCGCGGGCGCACCGTCGTCCCCGTCCGGCTGCACGGCGTGCTGCACCTGAAGTCGGCGGTCACGGCGCTGCCCGACGGCACGTTCGTCACGTCGGACCCGTCCGTCTTCGACCCCTCGCCCTTCCCGACGATGCGCCGCGTGCCCGAGGAGGCGGGCGCGCACGTCGTCCCCGTCGGCGGCGGCGGGATCGTCATGGCGGCCTCCGCCCCGCGCTCGGCCGAGATGTTCGCCGACCTCGGCTTCGACGTCATCGCCGTGGACATCGGCGAGTTCGAGAAGCGCGAGGGCTGCGTGACCTGCCTGTCGGTGCTGGTCGGCGACGGGTAGGCGTCAGCCGTCGTCCTCGACCGGCGCGCCGCCGAACTCGACGCTGTTGCCGTCGGGGTCGCGGTAGATCGCCTTGCGCACGCCGTTCTCGTACGTCTCGCGCTCGGTCGGCTCGAGGCCGCGGTCCGCGACCTCCGCGACCCACGCGTCGAGGTCGTCGAGGAACAGGAGCAGGACCGAGTGCCCCGCCTCGGGGTGCTCGACGATGTAGACGGAGCGGTCGTCCGCGACCGTCCACACCGCCTCCGTGTCGTGCGGCAGGAACGACGGCTCGCCGAAGAGGCGCTCGTACCACGGCCGCGACGCCTGGTAGTCGCGCACGCGCACGCCGGCGAACAGATGGGGGCCCATCGCCGCGATCCTAGTCCGGATCGCGCGGGTCGAAGCGCTCGACCCACTGCGCGCGCCACGCCGGCGGCTCCCACGGCTCGCCGAAGTAGATGCGCTCCCGCGCGACGAGGCCGTCGCGGAACTCCATGATGCCGACGGCCATCACCGGCCGGTCGTCGTAGTGGATCGTGTACTCGTTGACCCACAGGTCGCCGGAGCCCGTGATGCGGTGGATCTCGAAGCGCATCCGCGTCGGGTACGTCGAGCGGAAGGCGATGATGTTCGCCCGTCCGCGGACGCGCTCGCCGCCCTGCGGCCACTCCACGACCGCGTCGTCGGCGTAGATCTCCGAGGCGCGCGCGATCTGGTCGTCGGGCGCGCCGCCGGCGGCGCCGATGCCCGAGGCGTCGAAGTGGGCCCGGATCATCGCCCGGGCCGTCTCGTCGGTCATCGGGGCTACTCCCGGCCGAAGAAGATCCGCCGCGCGCTCGCGCTCAGCCGGGCGTCGGGCTCGGCGGCGTAGGAGAGCACCGCGTTGATGCGCGGCGCGCCGTCGGCGACCGGCGTGACGCGGTGCGGGCTGCGCCGCCCGCGGAACAGGGCGAGCGTGCCCGGCTCGGGGCTGAGGGTCCGCACGCCCGCGCGGTCGCCGGTGAGCAGGGCCCGGACGCCGTCGGGGTTGGGGTCGCCGGGCGCGCGCAGGAGCGGCACGTACTCGAAGGCGCCGCCCGCGGCCGAGGCCCGGAGCATGAGCGTCACGACGAAGTCCGCGTTGTCCACGTGCCAGCCGAGCTCGTCGCCCGCGCCGTAGAACATGACGTTCAGCGCGCCGATCTCGTCGGCCTGGCGGTAGATCGGCTCGACCTCCAGCGCGGCGCCGACGAACCGGGTGAGGACGTCGGACTCGTAGACCGCGCGCAGCGGCGAGTCCGCCGGGACCTGGTCGTAGGCGACGAGCCCCTTGGCCGAGCGCACCTGGATGCGCAGCGGGTCGTCGGGGTCGAGCTCGGCCTCCCGGCCGGAGAACTCGAGGTTGTGCGTCGTCTCGGTGCGGAAGGCGGCCGCCTCGAGCGGCGCCACGCCGCGCACCGCGCCGGCCACGGCCTCGGGCCGCATGAAGCCCTCGAGCTCGCACGCCCCGCGGGCCCGGAGCTGCTCGCGGCAGCGGCGCACGAGATCGCGCCCGGCGGGCGCGTCGAGGTCGGCGATCGGGTAGCGCTCGAGGTCGACGGCGTCGGCGAGCGTGATGGTGGCGGACATCCGGGTTGGACGCTACGACGCGACGGTCAGGTCCCGCAACCGCCCGACGACGTCCTCGGGCAGGCCGAGCGAACCGAGGTGGGCCACGAGCGTCGCGCGCGCCTCGTCCCAGCGGCCGCTGAGCAGGCTGCGCAGCCCGAGGCCGTCGATCAGCCGGGCGAGCACGCGGGCCTGGACCTCGACGTCGATGCCCGCGTCGAGCAGGCCCGCCTCGACCACCCGGCCGAGCACGCCGCGCAGCTCCGCCTCCCACAGCGCGTCGGTCTCGACGATGTAGGCGGCGAACTCCTCGTTCCAGCCCGCGTAGCTCCACATCTCCGCCCACAGCCGCCACTCGCGGCGCTCGTCGGGGTCGGCCGGGATGCCGAGCGTGACGACGACGCGCAACTGGTCCTCGGCGTTCCCCGCGGCCGCGAACTCCTCGCGCACCCGGGTGATCCAGTTGTCCGACGCGCTGGAGAAGACGCCGACGATGAGGGCGTCCTTGTCGGGGAAGTAGTGGGTCAGGACGCCGGTGGTGAACCCGCCCTCGCGCGAGATGTCGCGCATGGTCGCGGCCTTCAGCCCCTTGCGGATGATGACCCGGCGCGCGGCCTCGTCGACCTCGCGCAACCGGCGCTGCGAGCGTGGCGTCGGCCCCGCGTCAGCCATGCCGGGATCCTAGGCCGCTACCAGGCGGCAAGGCTTCCACCGTCGACGTAGAGCACCGTCCCGCTGACATACGCCGCGGCGTCCGAGGCGAGGAAGAGCACCGACTGCGCGATGTCGTCCGGGCGCCCGAGGCGGCGCAGCGGGATGCGCCGGCGCTCGTAGTCGTCGAGGTCGAACGGGTCGCGGGGCGGGAGCTCCTGGAACTTCTCCATGGACCCCGGGCCGACCGCGACGACGCGGATCCCGTGCGGCGCGAGCGCGACGGCCATGCTCCGCGTCGCCATCGTCACCGCCCCCTTCGAGGCCTCGTAGGCGATCGACTCCGCGTCGGAGACGACGCCCGAGACCGAGGTGAGGTTGACGATCACGCCCGGCTCCCCGCGCGCCACCATCGACGCCGCCGCGCGGCGCGCGCCGAGGAGGATCGCGCGCACGTTGATCCCGAGGACGTGGTCGATGTTCGCCGCGTCGATCTCGAGGAACGGGACGCGTGCGTGGACCGCCGCGCTCTGCACGAGGACGTCGACCGGGCCGAGCGCCTCCTCGGCCGCCGCGAAGGCGCGCTCGAGGTCCGCCGGGTCGCTCAGGTCCGCGACGATCGGCTCCACCCGGCCACCGCCGGAGACCTCGATCGCGGGGGCCGTGAGGTCGACCGCCGCGACGTCCGCGCCCTCGCCCGCGAGGGCCCGGGCGCACGCCGCCCCGATCTGTCCGGCCGCCCCGGTGACCACCGCGACGCGCCCGTCGAACCGCCCCATCCACGTCTCCGATCTCGTCCCGCGCGCCGCGTTGACACGCGTTCGCGAACCTGCTTGGGTCCCACATCATAATCGTTGTTATGTCGTAGGAGGAGGCTTCGTGGATCTGGGTCTCGCCGGCTGCTCCGCCCTGGTCGGCGGCGCGTCATCGGGCATGGGCCGGGCCACCGCGGCGACGCTCGCCGCGGAGGGCGCACGCGTCGTGCTGTTCGCCCGCCGCCAGGCGGAGCTGGACGCGGCGGTCGCCGAGATCAACGACACGGCCGGCGAGGAGCGGGCCGTCGCCGTGGCCGGCGACGCCAGCGACCGCGCCGCGCTCGAGCGCGCGGTCGACACGGCGGTCGAGCGCTTCGGCGGCCTCGACATCCTCGTCAACAACACCGGCGGCCCGCCCGCCGGCCCCTTCGACGGATTCGAGGACACCGACTGGCAGGCGGCGTTCGACCTCACCGTCCAGTCGGCGCTGCGGGCGACGCGGCACGCCCTTCCCGCGCTGCGCCGCAGCGGCCGCGGCCGGATCGTGAACCTCACGTCGTCCGCCGTGAAGGAGCAGTCCGAGGGCCTGCTCCTGACGAACACCCTCCGGCCCGCGGTGACGGGCTGGGCCAAGGACCTGTCGCGCGCCGAGGGGCGCAACGGCATCACCGTCAACTCGGTCGCGCCGGGCTACACCGACACCGACCGGCTGCAGTACCTGTACAGCCTCGAGGAGGATCCGGCGCAGGCGCGCCGGCGAGATGAGGAGGCGATCCCGGTCGGGCGGTTCGCGCGACCGGACGAGATGGCGGCGGCCATCGCGTTCCTGTGCTCGACGCAGGCGGCGTACATCACGGGTGTGACGCTGCTCGTCGACGGCGGGCTCGCGCGCGGGCTGCTCAGCTGATCGATCGCATCCGACCACTGGGAGAGGAACGTGAACACCGGCATGAACGACCCGCGCCACCCGCGGATGACCCGCGGGACCTTCCTGAAGGGCGCCCTCGCGGCGGGCGGCAGCGTGCTGCTCGGCGCGTGCGGCGGCAGCAGCGGTGACTCCGGCGGCGGCGGGACCGCGAGCACCAAGGCGGCCTCGCACCCGCCGATCGGCCAGGAGCCGGGGAGCCTCGCGATCCTCGACTACGCCGGCTACGAGTCCAAGCCGCTGTGGACCTCCTACCGCAAGGAGTTCCCGGGCAAGACGCCCCATTGGACCTTCTACAACAGCGACGCCGAGGCGCTGTCCAAGACGCTCGGCGGCTACCGCGGCGACGTCTCGCACCCGTGTTCGGGCTACGTGAAGTCCTGGGCCGACGCGGACCTCATCGAGCCGTGGGACACGTCCCTGCTCACGAACTTCAAGGACCTGAACCCGGGGCTCCTCAAGCGCGGGCAGGTCGACGGCAAGCAGTACCAGATCCCCAGCGACTGGGGCTACATCTCGCTGATGTACCGCCCGGACAAGATCGACGTCGATCCGAGCGAGGTCTCGTGGTCGATGATGTTCGACTCGAAGAAGTACCCGGGCCGGATCACGTGGTACGACAACCCCGCGGACATGCTGTTCATCGCGGGCTACGTCATCGGCGCCGACGACCCGTTCAACATGAGCGACGAGGAGCTCGACGCGGCCAAGGCGAAGTTCATCGAGGCCAAGCCGAACGTCCGCAACTTCTGGAACTCCCAGTCGGGCATGCAGCAGGACTTCGCCTCGGGCAACGCGTGGATCACGTACGCGTGGCCGTCGGACTGGCAGCAGGTCTCGAAGAAGGTCAAGGCCGAGTACAGCACCCCGAAGGAGGGGCGGCTGGCGTTCGACTGCGGCTTCTCGCTGTTCAAGGGCAGCAAGAACTACTTCCACGCCCACAAGTACGTGGACTCGTGGGTCAGCCCGCAGTCGGGCGAGTGGCTGCTCAACAACTTCGCCTACGGCTCGTCGAACACGGCCGTCGACCTCGACAAGGTGCCCAAGACGCTCGTGGAAGCCTTCTCGCTGGAGGACCCGTCGATCATGAACGACGACAGCAAGGTCCACGTCATCCGCTACAACCCGCGCCAGGCCCAGTACGACAAGGCGTGGCAGGAGATCAAGGCGGCCTAGCCGTGGGCGACATGCGCCGCACGGTCGTCCACGGCGGCACGCTCGCCACGGACTACGGCGTCTTCGCCGCGCACCTCGTCGTCGAGGGCGGGCGGATCACGGCGCTCTCGGACGACGACGGCGTGCTGGCGGGCGCCGACGAGGTGATCGACGCCCGCGGGCACGTCGTGCTCCCGGGCGCGATCGACCCCCACGCCCACTTCGAGGATCCCGGCCACACCGAGCGCGAGGACTTCACGACCGGCACGATGGCGGCCGCCGCCGGCGGGTTCACGACGGTCTTCGAGCACCCGCTCACCTACCCGCCGGTGACCACGGTCGACCTCTACACCGCCAAGCGCGACATGGCCGCCGAGAAGGTCGTGATCGACTTCGGGCTGTGGGGCGCGCTGACGGCCCCTTCCCTCCCCCACATCGAGGGCCAATGGCGCGAGGGCGCGGCGGGCTTCAAGGCGTTCATGCCGCGCTCGGACCCGTCGTACCCGAACGTCAGCGACGACGAGATGCTCGAGGGCATGCGGACGGTCGCGGGCCTCGGCGGCCTCGTCCTCATCCACGCCGAGAACGACGCGCTGCTGCACGGCAACATCGGGCGGCTGCGCGCGGCGGGGCGGACGGACATGCTCGCCCACCACGAGTCGCGCCCCCCGTTCGTCGAGGAGGAGGCCGTCCACCGGGCGCTGTTCCTCGCCGCCCACGCGGGCGTCCGGGTCCAGATCGTGCACACCTCGACCCCGGTCAGCGTCGGCCTCGTCGCCGCCGCGCGGGACGCCGGCGTCGTCGCGTCGGCCGAGGTCTGCCCGCACCACCTGATCCTCGACCTCGCCGACGCCGACCGCCTCGGCCCGCTGGCCTGCTGCGCGCCGCCGGTCCGCGAGCGCGCGGTCGTCGAGGGCATGTGGGAGCGCGTCCTGGCCGGCGACGTCGACTGCCTGGTCTCCGACCACTCGGCCTACACGCTCGAGGAGAAGGCGCTCGGCGAGGCCGACATCTTCGCCTGCCCGCTCGGCTGCCAGGTGATCCAGGAGACGGTGCCGGTCGTCCTCTCGGAGGCCGTGCACCGCCGCGGGATGGCGCTCGACGCGTTCGCCCGCTTCAGCGCGACGAACGCCGCGCGGATCCTCGGGCTCTACCCGCGCAAGGGGACGATCCGGCCCGGCGCGGACGCCGACCTCGCGATCTGGGACCTCGACGCGGAGTGGACGGTCGACCCGCAGGCCCAGCAGTTCTCGAAGAACCCGTGGTCGCCGTTCGCGGGGCGCACGGTGCGCGGGCGCGTCGTGCGGACGCTCGTGCGCGGCGAGACGGTCTTCCGCGACGGCGAGATCTGCGTCGCGCCGGGCCATGGGCGGTTCCTGTCCTCGCAGGACGCCCCCGTGCCCGCCCCGGCGGCCGGAACGGCCTGATGGGCGCCGCCGACGCGGCGGCCCCGGCGACCGCGGCGGGGGCCGCGCGCGTGCTCGAGCGCCCGGAGGACCCGGCGTGAGCGCGCGCGTGGCCTACGTCGCCGGCTGCCTGTTGAACGCGAACGCGAAGGTCGACGAGTGGGCGCCGTGCGCCGGGGTGCACCGCGGCCTGCTCGACCTGCTGCGCGGCCGCGGCTTCGCCCTGCGCCAGCTCCCGTGCCCGGAGCTCGGCTTCGCCGGGCTCAACCGCTTCTGGCAGGTCCGCGAGCAGTACGACACGCCCGCCTACCGCCGCCACTGCGCGGCGCTCGCCGCCCCGGTCGCGGAGCTGGTCGCGGCCGACCTCGCGGGCGGCGCGGACGTCGTGCTCATCGGCGTCGACGGCAGCCCCTCGATGGGCGTGCGGCTCACCGTCTCGGGGCCCGACTGGGGCGGGCGGCCCGACAAGCCCGGCGACTTCGACGGCGCGATCGTCCCCGGCCGCGGGATCTTCGTCGAGGTCCTGCTCGCGCAGATCGCCGATCGCGGGGTGGGCGAGGTCGCCGCCACGGCGGTCGGGATGGACCTCCCCGACTACGACGAGGCGCGGTCGTTCGCCGCGCTCGCCGGCGATCTCGACGGCGCGACCGCGCCGATGAAGGGCGACGACCGCAGCCGCCGGGTCGCGCTCGTCTCGGACGCCGTCCTCAACGCGCCGCCCGGCGCGCCCGACGTGATCGGCGCCGTCGCCGACGCGGGCTGGGGCGTCATCGCCCTCCCGCCCCCGTCGCTCCCCTCCGCCTCGATGAGGGCGTGGGCCGCGGGCGCCGCCGACCAGGCCCGCGAGCTCGCCCGCCACGGGATGACCATCGTCGCGGTCCTCGACGCCGCGGACACGGACGGCCGCGCGGCGCTGACCGGTGCGCTCGCCGCCGACCCGCCGCTCGCCGTGCCGTCGCTCGTGACGCCCGCCGGCGACCTCGCCGCGATCACCGCGTTCCTGGCGGCGCACACGCCGGGCTGACGGCGGCGCTCGATACGGTGGGCGTGTGGCGAAGGCCGACGACGCGCAGGTCCTCGAGCTCGCGGGGCGCGAGGTCCGGATCACGAGCCCGGACAAGGTCCTGTTCGCCGGGCCGGGCGTCACGAAGCTCGACCTCGTCCGCTACTACGCGGCGCTCGAGGCGCCGCTCATGCGCGCCATGGGCGGGCGGCCGGTCCTCATGCAGCGCTTCCCGCAGGGCGCCGGCGGCAAGTCGTTCTTCCAGAAGCGCGTGCCCGACAGCGCGCCGGACTGGCTCGAGACGACGACCGTGCAGACCGTCAACGGGACGCCGTCGCGGGCGCTCGTCGCCGCCGACGTCGCGCACGTCGCGTGGGCGGTGAACCTCGCGTGCCTGGGCTTCCACGTCTGGCCCTCGCCCGCCGACGACCAGGAGCATGCCGACGAGCTGCGCCTCGACCTCGACCCCCAGCCGGGCACGGGGTTCGCCGAGGCGCGCGCGGCCGCCTGGGAGCTCAAGGCGCTGCTCGACGAGCTCGGGATCGCCGGCTATCCGAAGACGACCGGCAACCGCGGGCTGCACGTCTACGTCCGCCTCGAGCCGCGCTGGGACCCCTACGAGGTCCGCTCGGCCGCCGTCGCCGTCGCCCGCGAGCTCGAACGCCGGCGCCCGGACATCCTCACCGCCGCGTGGTGGAAGGAGGAGCGCGGGGAGCGGATCTTCGTCGACTACAACCAGAACGCCCCGCACAAGACGGTGTTCGGCGCGTGGTCGGTGCGCGCGCGCAAGGGCGCGCAGGTCTCGACGCCGGTCGCCTGGGACGCGCTCGACGACGTCGACCCCGACGAGCTGACGCTCGCGACCGTCCCGGAGCGCGTCGCGCGCGACGGCGATCCGTGGGCGGCGATCGCCGACGCGCCGCAGTCGCTCGAGCCGCTGCTCGCGATGCACGAGCGCGACCGCGCGGACGGCCTCATGGACGCGCCGTGGCCGCCGGTCTACCCCAAGCAGCCCGACGAGCCGCCGCGGGTCGCGCCGAGCCGCGCGCGCCAGGACCCGGAATGACGTGGCGCGACCGACCGGGACGGCCTCGACGACCAGCTGCGTGCGGAGGACGGCGACGCCGGCAGTGACGCCGGCGGGCCGATCCTCGACGAGGACGTCGACCACGGCATGACCGCCCGCCTCGTCTCCCTCAACGTCGGCCGGCCGCGCGACGTGGCCTGGCAGGGCAAGACCGTGCGCACGGCGATCTGGAAGGCGCCGGTCACCGGGCCGCGGATGGTCCGGCGGATCAACATCGACGGCGACGACCAGGGCGACCGGCTGGCGCACGGAGGCGAGCACCGCGCGGTGTTCGTCTACCAGCTCGACTCCTACCGCTACTGGGAGCGCGAGCTCGGCCGCGACGACCTGACCCCGGGCCAGTTCGGCGAGAACTTCACCGTCGAGGGGCTGGCCGACGACGAGGTCTGCATCGGCGACCGCTACCGCGTCGGGGCGGCGCTGTTCGAGGTCACCCAGCCGCGCGTCACCTGCTACCGCGTCGGCATCCGGATGGACGAGCCGGCGATGCCCTCGCTGCTCGTCGCCCACCACCGGCCCGGCTTCTACCTGCGCGTGCTCGAGGAGGGCGAGGTGCAGGCGGGCGACACGATCGAGAAGATCGCCGACGGCCCCGAGCGGCTGACGATCGCGCAGGTCGACGCCCTCCTCTACCTGCCCGGCAAGTCGCGCGCGCTGCTCGAGCGGGCGCTGCGCGTGCCGGCGCTCAGCGAGGGCTGGAAGGGCAGCTTCCGCGACCTGCTCGCCCGCGCCGACGACGGCGCGGCGGCACCCGCGTGGGCGGGCTTTCGCCCGATGCGCGTCGCGGAGGTCCGGGCCGAGAGCGCGACGATCGCCTCGCTGCGCCTCGTGCCCGACGGCGACGACGCGCCGGAGCCCGCGGCCGCGGCCGGCCAGTACCTGACGGTGCGCGTGCCGCTCGCGGACGGCGCGGCGCCGCTGACGCGCAGCTACTCGCTGTCGGACGTCCCCGGGGCCACGGGCTTCCGGATCAGCGTCAAGCGCGACGGCACGGCCAGCCGCCGGCTGCACGACGCGCGTGCGCGCCGGGGACGTGCTCGAGGTCGCGGCCCCGCGCGGCGCCTTCGTCCTGCGCCCGGGCGACGGGCCGGTCGTCCTGCTCAGCGCCGGCGTCGGCGCGACGCCGGTGCTCGCGATGCTCCACGCGCTCGCCCGCGACGCCGCGCCGCGGCCGGTGTGGTGGGTCCACGGCGCCCGCGACCGCGCCGACCACGCCTTCGGCGCCGAGGTCGACGCGCTGCTCGCCGCGCTCCCCGACGCCCACCGCGTGGTCGCCTACAGCCGGCCGGCCCCCGGCGACACGCCCGGCGCCGACTACGACGTCGCCGGCCGTCTCGACCTCGCCGTCCTCGAACGGGCCGGCGTGCCCGTCGACGCCGACCACTACCTCTGCGGCCCCGACGCGTTCATGCGCGCGATGGGCGCCGCCCTGACCGCCCGCGGCGTCCGGCCCGAGCGCGTCGCCACCGAGGCGTTCGGCGCGGTCGCGGTCCACCGGTCCGGGATCGTCGGCGACGGCGACCGCCCGCCCCACCTCCCCGAGGGACCGGCGGGGACCGGGCCGACGGTCAGCTTCGTCCGCAGCGGCCTCGACGTGCCCTGGGACGACCGCTGGCCGAGCCTGCTCGACCTCGCCGAGGCATGCGACGTGCCGGTCGGCTTCGGCTGCCGCATCGGGGTGTGCCACAACTGCGAGTCGGGGCTGCTGGCCGGCGACGTCGCCTACGACACCGCGCCGCTCGAGCCGCCGGCCGACGGGCGCGTGCTCGTGTGCTGCACGCGCCCGGCGTCGGAGCTGACGCTCGACCTCTAGACCGATCCACCGACCGGCGTCGTCTCGATCCCGCACGCCCGCCCGAGCTCGGTGAGCGGCGTGTTGTGGCCGCAGCGCCGCCCGCAGGCTGCAGGCCCACTACGCGGCCGTCGCCGACGCGATCGACCTCCCGATCATGTACTACAACCTGCCCAGCGCGACGGGCGTCAGGCTCACCGCCGAGCAGCTGCGCGCGCTGCCGATCGCGTGCCTGAAGGACACCGGCGGCGACGCCAGCGCGGCGACCGAGCTGATCCAGACGGACGGCCCGACGCTGCTCAACGGCTACGACACGCAGACGTTCGCCGCGCTCGCCGCGGGCGTGCGCGCGATCGTCTGGGGCGTCGCGTCGATCGCGCCCGCGCCGTGCGTCGAGCTGCACCGGCTGCTGATCGAGGACCTCGACCTCGCCGGGGCGCGCGAGCTGTGGACGCGCCTCTGGCCGCTGTGCGCCTTCCTCGAGGCCCACAGCTACCCGGCCGCGGTCAAGGCGGCCTGCCGGCTCGCGGGCGACAGCACCGGGCCGGTCCGGGCGCCGCTCCTCGAGCTCGACGCGGCGGCGACCGCCGAGCTGGCGCCGCTGGTCGAGCGCGCGGTAGGTTCGGCACGCCTTTCGACCGCTCGCTGAGGAGGACCACATGGACAGCCCGGCCGCCGCGACACCCGCCGCCGGGGAGCTCGCGCCCGTGCCGGGGACCGATCCCTGGCCCGGGCGCCACGCCGCGAACCGGACCGAGCTCGACCCGCTCGTCTTCCTGCGGCGCAGCGCGACGCTCCACCCGGATCGCACGGCCGTCGTCCACGGCGGCCTGCGGCGGACCTACGAGGAGCTCGACGCGCGCGTCAACCGCCTGGCCTCCGCCCTGCGCGGCCGCGGCCTCGAGCGGCGCGACCGCGTGGCCATCCTCTCGCCCAACGCGCCGGCGCTGCTCGAGGCGCACTTCGGGGTGCCGGCCGCGGGCGGCGTGCTCGTCGCCATCAACGCGCGCCTGAGCGCGCCCGAGGTCCACGCGATCCTCGCCCACTCCGGGGCCCGCACGGTGCTCGTCGACGCCGAGCTCGCCGCGCTCGCCGACGGGCTGCCCGCCGGCGTCGACGTCGTCCCCATCGCCGACACCGGCGCGCCCGACGACCCCTACGAGCAGCTGCTCGCCGAGGGCGACCCGGCCGCGCGCGGCGCGCGTGCTCGCCGACGAGGACGAGCCGATCTCGATCAACTACACCTCGGGCACGACCGGCACGCCGAAGGGCGTCGTCTACACCCACCGCGGCGCGTACCTCAACGCGCTCGGCGAGGTCGTCGAGGCCCAGCTCGGGCACGCGCCGCGCTACCTGTGGACGCTGCCGATGTTCCACTGCAACGGCTGGTGCTTTCCCTGGGCCGTCGCCGCCGCGGGCGGCACGCAGGTGTGCCTGCGCGCGGTCGACGCGGGCGAGATCTGGCGGCTGCTGCGCGAGGAGCGGATCACGCACTACTGCGGCTCGCCGACGGTGCAGATCGGGCTCGTCAACCACCCCGCCGCGGCGCCGCTCGAGCATCCGGTGACCGCGCTCGTCGCCGCCGCGCCGCCCTCGCCCACCCTGCTGGCCCGGCTCGAGGAGCTCAACATCCGCGTCGTCCACGTCTACGGGCTGACGGAGACCTACGGCCCGCACACGGTCGCGACGCCGCGCGACGGCTGGGACGAGCAGCCGCTCGAGGAGCGCGCGCGCCTGCTCGCCCGCCAGGGCCAGGGCTACACCGTCGCCGACCTCGTGCGCGTCGTCGACGAGGACATGCGCGACGTGCCCCGCGACGGCGCGACGATGGGCGAGGTCGTGATGCGCGGCAACAACGTGATGGCCGGCTACTTCGATGCGCCCGAGACGACCGCGACCGCGTTCCGCGGCGGCTGGTTCCACTCCGGCGACCTCGCCGTCTGGCACCCGGACGACGCGATCGAGCTGCGCGACCGCGGCAAGGACATCATCATCTCGGGCGGCGAGAACATCTCGACGATCGAGGTCGAGCAGGTCGTCTGCCGCCACCCGGACGTGCTCGAGTGCGCCGTCGTCTCGATGCCGCACGAGCGCTGGGGCGAGCGGCCCAAGGCGTTCGTCACGCTCAAGGACGGCGCGGCGCTGACCGAGCGCGAGCTCATCGACTTCTGCCGCGCGCAGATCGCGCACTTCAAGTGCCCCGACGCGATCGCGTTCGGGCCGCTGCCGAAGACCTCGACGGGCAAGGTGCAGAAGTTCGCCCTGCGCGAGCGCGAGTGGCAGGGGCACGAGCGGCGGATCAACTGACGCGGCCGACGCCCGAGGAGCCCATGACCGACGACGACGCACCGCTGCTCGAGTACGCCTTCGCGGCGCGGGTCGCGATCGCGCCCGAGGAGCACGTCGGCCACGGCGAGGGCGACGAGGTGATCTTCGTGCCGATCACCGGCGGGACGGTCGAGGGGCCGCGGCTGCGCGCGGAGATCGTGCCGGGCGGCGGTGACTGGATGGTCAAGCGCGGCGAGGTGTACGCCGTCGAGGCCCGCTACCTCATGCGCGCGGAGGACGATGCGCTGATCGACGTCGTCAACCGCGGCTTCTGGCGCGAGACGCCGGACGGGGTCTACTTCCGCCTGTCGCCCGTGTTCCGCACCGATGCGCCGGCCCACCGGTGGCTGGCCGAGACCGTGTTCGTCGGCACGGCCGTGGAGACCGAGGGCGAGGTCCGCATCCGGTTCTTCACCGTCACGTGACCGACACGACCCCGCTGCACTGGTGGACGGCCCGCGACCTGGCCGCCGCGATCCGGCGCCGCGAGCTGTCGGCGCGCGAGGTCGTCGCCTGGCACCTCGACCGGATCGCGGCGGTCAACCCGCGCGTCAACGCGATCGTGAGCCTGCGCCCCGAGGAGGCGCTGGCCGAGGCCGAGGCGGCCGACCGGCGGGCGGCGCGGGCGGGCGCGGAGGTCGGGCCGCTCCACGGTCTGCCGATCGCGATCAAGGACCTCGTCGACACGGCCGGGATCCGGACGACGTACGGGTCCGCCGCGTTCGCCGACCACGTCCCGGCCGCGGACGACCTCCTCGTCCGCCGCCTGCGCGCCGCGGGCGCGATCGTCGTCGGCAAGACGAACACGCCCGAGTTCGGCGTCGGCTCGCACACCTTCAACGCGGTGTTCGGGACGACCCGCAACCCGTGGGCCCTCGACCGCTCGGCGGGCGGCAGCAGCGGTGGGGCCGGCGCGGCGCTGGCGGCCGGAATGCTGCCGATCGCCGACGGCTCCGACCACGGCGGGAGCATCCGCAACCCGTCGTCGTTCAACAACGTCGTCGGCCTGCGCCCCACCCCCGGCCTCGTGCCGACCGGCGGCGACGGCGACCTGTGGGACGTCGCGGCGGTGGTCGGGCCGATGGCGCGGACGGTCGGCGACCTCGCGCTCATGCTCACGGCGATCACGGCGCCCGATCCGCGCTCGCCGCTCTCCCACGGCGACCCGGCGGCGTTCGCGACCGTGCCGCACGGCGACCTGCGCGGGCTGCGGGTGGCGTGGTGCCCGGACCTCGGCGGCCTGCCGATCGAGCCGGACGTGCTGACCGTGCTCGACGAGGCGCGGCGCCGTCTGACCGACGCGGGCGCCGTGGTCGAGGACGTCGCGCTCGACCTGCGCGCGGCCGACCACGCCTTCGAGACCCTGCGCGCGCTCGGCTACGCCGACTTCTTCGCCGACGGCCCGCCCGAGCTGCGCGACGTGGTGAAGGCGACGATCCGCTGGAACGTCGAGCAGGGCCTCGCGCTCGACGGCGCCGCGGTCGCCCGCGCGCTGGCGGAGCGCTCCGCGGTCTTCGCCGCGGTCGCCGGGGTGCTCGAGCACCATGACGTGCTCGCCGCGCCGTCGGCCCAGGTGGTCCCGTTCCCGGTCGAGACCGAGTACCCGACCGAGGTCGCCGGCGTCGCGATGCCGCACTACCTCGGCTGGATGCGGGTGTGCTCGCGGATCACGGTCTCGGCCCACCCCGTCGCCGCGGTCCCGGCGGGCTTCACGCCCGACGGGCTGCCGGTCGGGCTGCAGCTCGTCGGCCGCCACCGGGGCGACCGGCGCCTGCTCGACCACGCCGCGGCGTGGGAGGCGGCCGGCGGCTTCACGGCGCGCCACCCGCCGCTCGACTGACGCCTCAGCCCGCGAACGTGCGCGCCGGCAGGCCGCGGACACCGACGTCCGCGGCGTGGAGCGCGCCGGCCGCCGGCTCCGCCGCCGCGCCCAGCCCCTCGCGCGAGGTCGTGATGTACAGGCGGTCCAGACGCTCGCCGCCGAACGTGCAGGCGGTCACGCGGCCCGCGGGGACGGCCACCTCCGCGTCGAGCGTCCCCGACGGCCCGTACCGGCGCACGGCATGGCCGTCGTAGAGCGCGACCCACACGCCACCCTCGACGTCGACGGTCAGCCCGTCCGGGTGCGCGCCGTCGACGGCCGCGAACGGCCGCCGGTCGTGCAGGCCGGCGTCGGCGTCGTAGGCGAAGATCGAGATCTCCTGGGTCGGGGTGTCGACGTAGTAGGCCCGCGTGCCGTCGGCGGTCCACTCCAGGCCGTTGGAGATCGTCACGCCGTCGAGCACCCGTGTCGCGGCGCCGTCCGGATCGAGCCGGTACAGCGCCCCGCCGCCCGGCCGCTCGTCGTAGGCCATCGAGCCGCACCAGAAGCGTCCGTCCGGGTCGCAGCCGCCGTCGTTCATGCGGACCTCGTCGCCCGACCACAGCTCGGGCAGCGCGCGCAGGGTCCCGTCGGGATCCTCGAGGGCGAAGCCACGCCGCACGCCGATGACCGCCCCGCCGCCGCGCCGGGGCCGGAGCGCCGCCGCGACCTCGCCGACGTGCGTGCGCCCGACGCTCCCGTCGGCGCGCAGGTCCAGGACGTCGCCCGCGAGCATGTCGACCCAGCGCAGGCCGCCCCAGCCCGGCCACCACACCGGCCCCTCGCCGTGGAACGCGACCGGCCCCGTGACCGCCTCGGCGCGCAGCGCGCTCATCCGAACACCAGCGTCGCCTTGACGCCGTCGAAGGCGAAGGCCTCCGCGAACCGGTCGGGCGCGACCCGCAGGCCGACCATCGCCTCGAGCGCGTCGGGCCGGCGGCGGCGGATCTCCTCGAGCGCCGCGACCGCCGCGCGCCAGTCGTCGGGGTGGGCGTTGACGCTGCCGAGCAGGACGCGATTCTCGAGCACCGCGTCGATGCCGACGACCGGGCCGTCGAGCGTGACCGGGCGCCGCCGCGCGTCGAGGCCGAGCAGGCAGCCCACGCCGTTGCGCCGCAGCAGCCCGAGCACGTCGAGCATGACCTGCGCGTCGCCCGCGGCCTCGACGACGAGGTCGAAGCCGCCGACCTCCGCCGCCAGCGCGGCGAGCGGCACGTCGGCGGTCGAGACGTAGCGGGCGCCCGAGGCGGCGACGAGCGCGGCGCGGTCGGTCCCCGCCGGGCCGCGGGCGGCCGTCCACACCTCGAGGCCGTCGAGCCGCAGGACGTGGGTGGCGAGCATCCCGATCGCCCCCGCGCCGATGACGAGCGCGCGCCGCGGCGCCCAGGTCTGGCGCTCCCCGACGCGGCGCGCGTGGCGGATGCCGCGCACGCACACCGACGCCGGCTCGGCCAGGACGCCGAGGCGCCCGAGGCCGGCCGGCACCCGGACGAGCTGGGCCGGGTCCTCGGCCACGACCTCGCGCGCGAAGCCGTGCAGGGCGGTGATCCCGCGCTCGGTGTAGCGGCCGGTGTCGCACGCGTCGGGCGACGACGCCGCGCAGGCCGCGCACGCGCCGCAGCCGCGGCGGACCGTCGCCGTGACGAGGTCGCCGGCCGTGAAGCCCCCGCCGTCGTCGAGCACCTCGCCGAGCAGCTCGTGGCCGAGGACGAGGTCGCCGTCGCCGTCGGGCGCGACACCGAAGGCGCCCTCGGAGATCTCGCGGTCCGTGCCGCAGACGCCGACCTCGAGCGTGCGCACGCGCACGGCGCCGGACGCGCCGGACGGCGCCGCGACCGCGCCGATCCGCGTCGTGCCGGGCCGGCCGGGCGTCGTGAGGAGCGCCTGCACGGGCGACGGGGCCGCTCAGGCGGGCGGCTCGACGAGCCCGCGGTCGAGGAGCTCGGCGAACCGCCGCACGGACGCCGCGACGCGCTCCTCCACCGGGCCCATGACCGACCCGCCGAGCAGCGCGACGAAGCTCGACCCGTCGACCGCCTCGACCAGCGGGAGGACCGCGTCGCCGACGGTGATCCGCGCCCCGGGCGCCGCGCGCTCGATCAGGGCGACGACCTCCGCCACCGTCAGGTCTGCGCCGTCGAGGTCGTGGACCGTGGCGTCGTCGTGCGCCAGCAGCGCGGAACGGGCGAACGCCTCGCCCGTGTCCATCGTGTGCTGCAGCTGGATGCGCCCGCCGAACGGGATCTCGTACGGGCGGCCGGCAGCGGCGGCGACCATCGCGATCGTCGGCGCGCTCGTGACGCCCTGGTCGCGGCCCGGGCCGAAGACCGTGTGCGGCCGCAGCCCGATCGAGGCGACGCCGTAGTCCTCGAAGTACCGCCGCGCGGCGCCCTCGTTCTCGCGCTTGTAGACGCCGTAGAGCGTCCCGGGCACGTCGTCGCCGCCGAGCGTCCCGGCCGGCCCGTAGGCCGCGATCGACGAGGCGTAGACGAGCGGCCCGCGTATCCGGTCGGCGCGACGGCGGACCGCCTCGAGCACGTTCGCCGTGCCGACGACGTTCACGCGCGCGCCGAGCACCGGGTCCGCGCGCACGAAGGGGACCTGCAGGGCGGCGAGGTGGATGACGTGCGTGGTCGCGTGCTCGTCGAGCACCTGCTCGAGCCGGGCGAGGTCCGTGATGTCGGCGTCGACGTGCGTGATCCGGGCCTGCCGGGCCTCGTCGAGCGCGATCGGGAGCCGGTGGCGCGCTCCGCCGCGGTCGAGCGCGACGACGTCGCAGCCGCGGTCGAGGAGGCTGCGCATCGTCCAGACGCCGATCGCGCCGAGCGCGCCGGTGACGAGGACCCGCGGCGCGGGTCCCTCCGGGGTGTCCTGCGGGGTGCCCATCGGCGGACTCGAACCTACCGTCTGGCTTATCGTCGTCGCGCCATGGCCGACGACCACGACTCCCCCACCCCCGCGACGGGCGATCCGCTCGCCGACGCCCGCCGCGCCGCCCGCGCCGGGCTGCGCGCCGGCACCGACCGCGCCGGCGCCCGCGCCCACTTCCGCGCGATGGGCATCGACCCCGACCGCCTCGACGAGCCGATCGTGGGGATCGCGTCGATGTGGACGTCGACGATGCCGTGCAACCTCACCCACCGCGACCTCGCCGCCGCCGTCGAGCGCGGCGTCGCGGCCGCGGGCGGCGTCCCGCTCGCGTTCAACACGATCGCGGTCTCCGACAACCAGACGCAGGGCACGCCGGGGATGCGCGCGTCGCTCGTGTCGCGCGAGCTGATCGCCGACTCGATCGAGCTCATGGACGTCGCCCACGACTTCGACGCGCTCGTGTGCATCGTCGGGTGCGACAAGACCGTCCCGGCCGCGCTGATGGCGCTCGCCCGGATCGACAAGCCCGCGGTCGTGCTCTACAGCGGGCCGATGCGCGCCGGGCACCGCAACGGACAGCCGGCGACGATCCAGGACGTCTGGGAGGCGATGGGCCCGGCCCGCCAGGGCCGCATGCCGCGCGCGGAGCTCGACACGCTCGAGCGCACCGCCTGCCCCGGCCCCGGCACCTGCGCCGGGCACTTCACGGCGAACACGATGGGGCTGGCGCTCGAGTTCCTCGGCATCGCCCCGTCTGGCAGCACGCTCGTCGCGGCCGACGACCTCGAGCGGCGGTCCGCCGAGGCCGCGGCCGCCGGGCGGCTCGTCGTCGGCCTCGTGGGCGGGCCGACGGCGCGGGCGTTCCTCGCCCGGGGCTCGCTCCTGAACGCGATGGCCGGGATCGCCGCGAGCGGCGGGTCGACCAACGGCGTGCTCCACCTCCTCGCCATCGCCCGCGAGGCGGGTGTCGCGCTGACGCTCGACGACCTGTTCGACCACGTCGCCGGCACGCCGGTCATCGCGAACCTCACGCCCGGCGGGCGCTACGTCGGGACCGACCTCCAGGACGCGGGCGGCGTGCCCGTCCTCGTGCGCGAGCTGATCCGCGCCGGCCGCGTGGACGGCGACGCGCCGGCGGTCTCCGGCGGCACGCTCGCCGCCGCCGTCGCGGACGCGCCCGATCCCGACGGCCGCGTGACGTTCTCCTGCGACGCGCCGCACAAGCCGACGAGCGGGCTCGTGCGCCTGCGCGGGAACCTCGCGCCGGACGGCGCCGTGGCCAAGGTCTCGGGGACCGAGCTCCGCCGGCACAGCGGACCGGCGCGGATCTTCGACAGCGAGGAGGCGTGCATCGCCGCGATCGCCGCGAAGGCGATCGTCGAAGGCGACGTCCTCGTCATCCGCAACGAGGGGCCCGCGGGCGGGCCGGGGATGCGCGAGATGCTGAGCATCACCGCGGCCGTCGTCGGCTCGGGCCTGGGCGAGTCCGTCGTGCTCGTCACCGACGGCCGCTTCTCCGGCGCCACGCGCGGCCTGATGGTCGGCCACGTCGCACCCGAGGCCGTGCGCGGCGGGCCGATCGCGGTCGTCCGCGAGGGCGAGCAGGTGACGGTCGACGCCGACGCGGGCGTGCTCGCGGTCGACGTCGCCGACGACGAGCTCGCCGCCCGCCTGGCGGCCCACGTGACCCCGCCCCCGCGGGTCACCGGCGGCGTGCTCGGCCGCTACAGCCGCCTCGTCGGCTCGGCGGCGGAGGGCGCGACGCTCGGGTGACGCGTGGCGCCGGTCGGTAGCGCGCGCGGGTGGCGCGGTCCGGCGGGCCGGGAACCAGACGTATGGCGTCTGGAATCCGGCCCACCTCGCCCCCGCGGGACACCGGCGACGCGTGGCGCACCTCCCTCCTCGCCGAGCCGTCCGCGTGCGTCGCGCGCTGCCGGCCGCGGTCGAGCGGCGCGCCATGCGCCGTCGCTCGCCGCGGCCGCGGCTTGTGAACCCGGGCAGCGAGGGGGCGAGAGATCGGCGCTGCCGATCTCAGCGCGGGTCGTCGGGGCCGCGCCGCACCACGTCGCGTCCCGAGCGGGCGCGACGCGCAACGCGCCGCCCGGCACGGCACCGTCGCCCGCCCGAGATAACAACGGTTATGATCCCGCCCCGATGCGGGCGGTCGTCATGGAGCGGCACGGCGGGCCGGACGTCCTCGTCTCGACCCGCGTCCCGGATCCGCGGCCCGCGACCGGTGAGGCGCTCGTCGCCGTCCGCGCCGTCGCCGTCAACCGGCTCGACTGCCTCATCCGCGAGGGCGGACCCCACGCCTACGGCGTCAAGCTCCCGCTCGTGCCCGGCTACGACGTCGCGGGTGAGGTCGTCGCGCTCGGGCCCGGGACGATCGGCGCGCGGCCCGGCGACCGCGTCTACGTCCACTACGACTACTCGTGCGGGCATTGCCGCTTCTGCCGCGACGGCGACGAGTCGCTCTGCGCGCGCTACGAGATCATGGGCGTCAACCGCGACGGGGGCTACGCCGAGCTCGTCGTCGCCCCCGTGCTCAACCTGTTCGCGCTCGCGCCCGGGGTGTCGTTCGCCGCGGCCGCGGCAGCGGGCTCCGTCTTCCTCACCGCCCACCACATGCTGTTCGCCCGCGGCGGCCTGCAGGAGGGCGAGACCGTGCTCGTCACGGCCGCCGGCTCCGGGGTCGGCGGCGCGGCGCTGCAGCTCGCACGGCGCGCGGGCGCCCGCGTGATCGCGACCGCGGGCAGCGACGAGAAGCTCGAGCGCGCCCGGGCGGCGGGCGCCGATCAGGTCGTCGATCACCGACGCCCCGGCTGGAGCGCGATCGTGCACGAGCTCACCGGCGGGGAGGGCGCGAACCTCGCCGTCGACCACACCGGGGCCGAGCAGTTCGCCGACGTCGTCGCGGCGCTCGCGCCGCGCGGGCGGGTCGTCATCTGTGGCGCGACGTCGGGCGCCGCGGCCACGCTCGATCTCGTCGACCTCTTCGCCCGCCAGATCTCGGTCATCGGCTCGAGCGACGGGACGCGCGCCGAGCTCGCCGCGATCCTCGCGCTCCTCGGCCGCGGCGTGATCGCGCCGGTCATCGACACGGTCATGCCGCTCGGCGAGGCGGCCGAGGCCCAGCGGCGCCTGGGCGCCCGGGCGCACTACGGGCGCCTCCTGCTCACGCCCGACGGCGACGCGCCGGACGCCGGTTGACGCACCGTCACGCGGCCGAGCGGCGCGCGTGATACTCCTGAGCCCTCCCCCCGAGACCCGCGCGCGGTGCGCGGGGCCGGATCCCAGCCATGGATGAGCAACGAGCACGGCAGCCGTTCGGCCGGGCGCCGGCCGACGGCGTCCTGGTCATCGCGTTCCTGATCGACACGACGATCGCGATCGTCGACGCCTTCACGCCGATCCTGCTCGTCAACCTCGTCGTGGTCGGCCCGCTCATCGCCGCGACGCGCGCGACCCCGCGCCGGACCGCCGCGATCGCCCTGTACGCGGTCGCCCTGGGGATCTACGAGGGCGTGCCGCACCACATCCTCGGCAGCGGCGACCACATCGTGCGCTGCCTGGCGATCGCCCTCACCGGCGGCCTGGCGGTGTGGGGTGCGTGGCTGCGCCAGCGCGCGGAGGCCGCGCAGCGCCACGTCGCGCTGCTCGCCGAGGCCGGCGCCGTGCTCAACACCTCGCTCGACGACGCGGCCACCGCGCGCACGATCGCCGGCCTCGTCACGCGCGAGCTGGCCGACTGCTGCGCCGTGCACACCTTCGACCGCCAGGGTCAGATCCGCCACGTCGCGGTCGCCGAGAGCGAGCGCGCCACGCAGCCGATCGCGGAGGCGCTCAGCGCCTGGGCGGCCGCGCCGGAGGCCGACGGCGACGACCGGCTGGCGACGGGCGCGACGGCCCCGGACGAGCCGACCGCGGCCCTGCGCACCGCGATCCGCGCGCTCGGCAGCAACGGGAGCACGAACGGGGCCCGGACGCCGGCGGCGGTCATGGTCGTGCCGATGAGCGTCCGCGACCGGACGCTCGGGGCGATCACGTTCGTCGCGACCCACGGGCATCGCCCGTTCGACACGGTCGAGCGCGAGACGGCCCGCGACCTCGCCGCGCGCTGCGCGATGGCGCTCGACAACGCCGAGCAGTACCAGGAGCGAAGCCACGTCGCGGGGGCGCTGCAGGCCGGGCTGCTGCCGGTCCGGCTGCCGCGCATCCCGGGGGTCGAGATCGCGGCGCGCTTCCACGCGGCCGACGACGTCGAGGTCGGCGGCGACTTCTTCGACGTCTTCCCCGCCGCGGGCGGGTGGGCCGTGGTCGTCGGCGACGTGTCGGGCAAGGGCGCGAGCGCGGCCGCGGTCACGGCCCTCGCCCGCTACACGGTCCGCGCGGTCGCCGAGACCGCCCGCGAGCCCGCCGCCGTGCTCCGCGCGCTCAACGAGGCGCTGCTGCGCGAGGAGCTCGACGAGCGCTTCTGCACCACCGCCTACGCGCTGCTGCGCGAGACCGGCGACGGCGTCCTCGTGCGCGCGTGCGTGGCCGGGCACCCCCCGCCGCTCGTCGTCGAGGCCGACGGACAGGTCGCCCCGCTCACGGGACGCGGCATGGCGCTCGGGATCGCGCCGAACCCCCCGCTCGCCGAGTCGGAGATCACGCTGTGCGCGGGCGACAAGCTCGTCCTCTACACCGACGGCGTGATCGAGGCGCGCGTCGGCAACGGGATGCTCGGCATCGAGGGCCTGAGCGAGGTGCTGGCCGGGACCGCGCGCGACGACACCGTGCTCACCGGCGAGCAGGTCTACCGCGCGGCCGAGCCGCGCTCGGCCGCGCGCCACGACGACATCGCGGTCGTCGTCCTGCGCGCGACCGGCGCCGCGTCGGCCGGCAACGAGGGCCTCGCGCGGACCGGCGCCTCGGGCCGGCGCGGCGTCCTGCAGCTGCGCCTGCGCGGCGGGCTGCACGCGCCGTGGGTGGCGCGCCGCGCGCTCGACGCGCTCGAGCTGCCCCTGCTGGCCCCCGCCGACGCCCATCGCTCGTCGCTGCTCGTCAGCGAGATCGTGAGCAACAGCGTCCGCCACGCGCCGGGGCCGCCGCACGGGATCGGCTTCGACGCCGACCTCACGCCGGAGCGCCTCGCCGTGGAGGTCCGGGCCGACGGCGACGGCTTCCACCTCGATTCGCGCCACCCGCCGCTCGACGAGGCCTCGCGCCGCGGGCTCGTGCTGCTCGACCGGCTCGCCGACCGCTGGGGCACGCGCGACGACGGGCACACGGTGTGGTTCGAGCTCGACCGGGAGCGCTAGTCCTCGTCGAGGGCGGCCAGCAGGCGGCGCATCGTCGCGAGCGTGGCGCGCAGGTCCTCCGCCCCGACCGCGCCGCCGACGCGCTCGGCCCACGGGTGCTGGGCGAGCGAGATCCGCCGCACGGCCCAGTAGCCGGCCTCCGTGCACGCGAGCAGCTTCGCCCGGCGGTGCGCCGGGTTGGGCCGGTACTCGGCGAGGCCGCGCTCGGCGAGGAGGTCGGCGACGCGCTGCACCCCCTGGCGCGTCAGGCCCATCCGGCGCCCGATCTCGGCCACCGTCCGCGGCTCGTCGAGGATCGCGCCGAGGACCTGCCACCAGGCGGCGGTGATGCCGCCCTCGGCCGCGAGTCCCTGCGCGACCTCGAGCAGGCGCCCGTTGAGGCGGAACGTCTCGATGATCACGTCGGTGAGCGCCGCACCGGCCGCGGACTGCGGGGCGGGCTCGGGCCAGGCGGCGCGCGGCGGCACGCCCGCGGGGTCGTCGCCCCCGCCCCGCGCGGGGCGGGCAGCGCTCACGCGGCCGCCGCCATGAGCGCCGGGTAGGCGGAGGCGTCGCCGTCGGCGAACACGGCCTCGTAGGCGGCCAGTGTCTCGGCCGGCGCGAGGCCGAGGGCGCCGAGCGTCGCGGCCGCGAACTGGACCGGGGACTGCGGGCCGGCCGTGACGAGGCCGTCGTCGGCGACGGCGCGCGCGTCGACGTAGTGCTCGCCCCCGCGGTAGCCCGACGCGGCGAGGTACTCCGGCGCGGCGCTCGTGTGGCGGCGCGTGTCGAGCAGGCCGGCGCGCGCGAGCCCGAAGGTGGCGCCGCAGATCGCGGCGACCGGGACGCCGGCCGCGAGCCAGCGGCCGCGCCGCGGCGGCGAACGCGTCGCCCCCGCCCGCGTCCCACAGGTCGGCGCCCGGGAGCACGAGCAGCGCGCTCGCGGCCGGGTCGACGTCGGCCAGGGCGACGTCCGGGAGCACGCGCACGCCGCCCATCGTCGTGACGGGCGCGGTCGTCTCCGCGACGGTCACGACGGTGAACGGCGTGCCGGTGAAGCGGCCGGTGCGCAGCTCGGCGAGGAGGTGGCCGGCCTCCCAGTCGGCGAGGGTGTCGAAGACGGCGACGTGAGCGGTAGGCATCGACAGCATGTTGCCATATTGACAGCAGATTGTCGAAATCAGCGAGCGCGTGGCCGACCCAGGCCGGAGCAGCTACCCTCGATGGGCGGCCGCCGCTGCGGCCGACCGGACGAGAGCCCGCGCCGTACCCGGCCCGACGACGGCGCGCCACGGAGGATCCTCATGGACCAGATCGTGCAGGTGCTCGGGTCGCTGCTCGTCCTCGCCGCGTTCGTCGCGGCGCAGCGCCGGTGGCTCTCCACCGAGTCGCGGCCGTACCTCTGTCTCAACCTCGTCGGCGCCGGCGTGCTCGCCGTGCTCGCCGCCCGCGAGGGCCAGCTCGGGTTCCTGCTGCTCGAGTTCTGCTGGGCGCTCGTCGCGGGCGCCACGCTGCTGCGCGGCCCGCTCAGCCGAGCGCGACGACGGCCTCGACCTCGACCGGCATCCCGAACGGCAGCTGCCCCGCGCCGATAGCCGAGCGGGCGTGGCGGCCCGCGTCGCCCCACAGCTCGAGGATCAGGTCGCTGAAGCCGTTGATCGCCGCGGGCGTCGCGTCGAAGCCCTCGGCGCAGCGCACGAAGCCGAGCACCTTGACCCACGCCTTGACCCGGTCGAGCTCCCCGAGGTCGCGCTTCAGCGAGGCGAGCATCGACAGCGCCGTCGCCCGCGCGGCGGCGTAGCCCTCCTCGACCGTGACCTCGGCCCCGACGCGCCCGGCCACGAGCTGGCGGTCGCCGTCGAACGGGCCGTGGCCGGAGATGTACGCGAGGTCGCCGTGCACCCGCACGGACTCGAACGGCAGCCGCACGCCGGCCGGGGCGGCCACCGGCGCCGGGAGCGTCAGCCCGAGCGCGCCCAGGCGGTCCTCGATCGTGCCCATCGCCGCAGCCTGCCACAGCCGCGGCGGCCGCGGTCAGACGGCGGCGGTGACCGCGCGCAGCTGGGCGAGCGACTCGCGCACGATCGCGGCGAAGTCGCGCTCCTCGCCGGGCGCGATCCAGCGCTCGAACGCCACCCGGAACACCGCGATGCCGATCTCCGCGGTCAGGCTCGCGGCGGTCTCGTCGAGGCCGCGCTCGCGCAGCGTCCGGGCGAGCGCGGCGGTCAGCGAGGCGAGCTTGATGAGCTCGCGCTCGCGCAGCTCGGCGTTGGCGTTGATGATCACCTGGCGCTGCGCGGAGACCTCGCGCTCGGTCGGCAGCTGCGCGCCCATCGCCTCGATCCCCGCGCCGACGACGTCGAGCGCGGGCAGGCCCTCCGGTGCCTCGGCGACCGTCCGCACGAGCGCCTCCTCGAGCACCTCGGAGCCCGCGAACAGGACCTCGCGCTTGTCCGCGAAGTGGCGGAAGAACGTGCGCTCGGTGAGGCCCGCGCGGCCGGCGATCTCGGCCACGGTCGTGTGCTCGAAGCCGCGCTCGCCGTAGAGCTCGAGCGCGGCCGTGCGCAGCCTGCCGCGGCTGTCGGGCTCCCATCGGGCCATGCGCCGAGTCTAGTCATGTCAGCGGCTGTCATCACGTGATATGGTGATGACAGCGACTGACATCGGCCTCTCCCAAGCCTCGGGAACGGCCGCAGCCGCGAGAACCGAGACCTCGACAGGGAGGACTTCCCATGCGCGTGTTCGTCACCGGCGCGACCGGCTTCGTCGGCTCCGCCATCGTCCCCGAGCTGCTCGCCCACGGCCACACGGTCGTCGGCCTCGCCCGCTCCGATCGCTCCGCCGCGGCGCTCGCCGACGCCGGCGCCGAGGCCCACCGCGGCGACCTCGACGACCTCGACAGCCTGCGCCGCGGCGCCGCCGCGGCCGACGGCGTCATCCACTGCGCGTTCGTCCACGACTTCAGCCAGATGGCCGCCGCCGGCCGCACGGACCTCGCGGCCGTCGAGACGATCGGCGCGGCGCTCGAGGGCTCCGGCCGGCCGTTCGTCGTCACCTCCGGGATCGGGCTCCTCGCCCCGGGCCGCCTCGCGACCGAGGAGGACGTGCCCGACCCCGCCGCGCCCGGCTCGCACCGCGCCCCGTCCGAGACGGCGACGCGCGCACTGGCCGATCGCGGCGTCCGCTCGTCGATCGTGCGCCTGCCGCCGTCGGTCCACGGCGAGGGCGACCACGGCTTCGTCCCGTTCCTCATCGGCATCGCGCGCGAGCACGGCGTCTCGGCCCACATCGGCGACGGCGCCAACCGGTGGGCGACGGTCCACCGCCCGGACGCCGCGCGCGCCTTCCGCCTCGCGCTCGAGAACGCGCCGGCCGGGTCGGTCGTCCACGCGGTCGGCGAGGAGGGCGTCCCGACGCGCGAGATCGCGGCGGCGATCGGTCGCGGGCTCGGCCTGCCCGTGGCGGCGGTGGCCCCGGAGGACGCCGGCGACCACTTCGGCTGGATCGGCGGCTTCTACGGCGCGGACGTGCCCGCGTCGAGTGCGGCGACCCGCGAGCGCCTCGGGTGGGAGCCGGAGGGCCTCGGCCTCCTCGCCGACCTCGCGGCCGGCCACTACTTCGCGGACGCGCGCCCGGCCGCCGCGTGAGGTCGCGTCGACGCGCGCTCATGGAGCGTCGCGTCGACGACGACCTGGCGGTGCCCGTCCCGGCGGCCCTCGACGCGGTCGATCAGCAGCTCGAGGGCCCGCCGGCCGATCTCCCGCGCGTGCAGCTCGACCGCGGTCACGGGCGGCGTCGCCAGCCGCGTGGCCTGGCTGTCGACGCCCGAGGCCACGAGCAGGTCCTCCGGCACGGACAGCCCGTGCCGGCGCGCCGCGAGCATCGCCCCGGCGGCGAGGCGGTCCAGCGGCGCGTAGATCGCGTCCGGGCGCCCCGCCGCGTCGGCGAGCAACGGGTCGGTGGCGTGGAAGGCGCTGCTCTCGGTGGCGAGCTCGGCGGTCTGCACGACCAGGGGCTCGACGCCGTGCGCGGCCGACCACCGCCGGTATTCGGCGAGCGTGTCGACGGCGTACGAGCGGATCGGCGGGTTCGTCACGAGGGCGACGCGGCGGGCGCCCCGCTCCCACAGCAGGTCGAGGACCATCCCGGCCGCGGCCGCGATGTCGTTGTCGACCCAGGTCGCGTCCCCGGGCGGCCGGCCCGGCATCCGGCCGGTCGAGACCGTCGGCACGCCGGAGCGTTCCAGGCGCGCGGCGAGGGTGCTGCCGGCCACCGGGTCGAGCAGCAGCGCGCCGTCGATCTCGACGCCGCCGTCGGGCTCGTCGTCGTCCGGGCTGGGCGGCAGCAGCACGATCGCGTACCCGCGCGAGAGCCCCGCGGTCGCGGCGGCCGACAGGATGTCGGCGAGGTACTCGATGCCCGAGAGGTTCATCGAGGCGTCCGCGGCGAGCGAGCTCATGATCCCGAGCACGCCCGAGCGCCCGCGGCGGAGCATCCGGGCATGGACGTTCGCGCGGTAGCCGAGGTCGGCGGCGGCGGCGAGCACGCGCTCGCGCGTACCGGCCTCGACCCGCCCGCGGCCGTTCAGGGCGTCCGAGGTGGTGGTGACCGACACGCCGGCCGCGGCGGCCACGTCGCGGATCCCGACGCGGCTCATCGCCCGGCGATCAGCGAGGCGACGCGGGCCAGGCGGCTGCTCTGCGGCCGGCCGCGCTCCATCTCGCGCCGGTCGGCCGCGCGGTAGAGCCCGTACACGAGCCGCGAGCCGACGAACCGCAGCGGCTCGGGCTCCCAGCGCCGCGCGTCCTTGCCGACCCACGGCAGGCGGGTGCGCGGCGTGTCCTGCGCGAGCACGAGGTCGCGCAGCGTGCGCCCGGCGAGGTTCGTCGTCGCCACGCCGTTGCCGACGTAGCCGCCGGCCATCCCCAGCCCGGTCGCGCGGTCGAGCGTGACGGTCGGCGACCAGTCGCGCGGGACGCCGAGCACGCCGCACCAGGCGTGGTCGATGCGCGCGTCGCGCACCGGCGCGCCGAACATGTCGCGCAGGATGCCGACGAGCTGGGCGATCGTGGCGTCCTGCGTGCGGCCGTCGCGGTCCGTGCGCGACCCGAACCGGTACGGGACGCCGCGGCCGCCGAGCGCGATCCGCCCGTCGGCCGTCCGCTGGGCGTACATGTAGGCGTGCGCGCCGTCGCCCAGCAGTTCGGCGCCGTCCCAGCCCAGGGCCGCCCACGCGGCCGCGTCCAGCGGCTCGGTCGCGATCATCGCCGAGTTCAGCGGCAGCCACGTCCGCCGCCGGCCGGCCAGGCCCGCGGTGAAGCCCTCGAGGCAGATCAGGACGTAGCGCGCGCGGACGGCGCCGCGCTCGGTGCGGACGATCCCGGGCTCGGCGGCGGTGGCCGCCGTGCCCTCGTGGATCGCGACGCCGAGCCGCTCGACCGCCGCCGCCAGCCCCTGCACGAGCCGGGCCGGCTGCACCCGCGCGGCATGGGGTGTGAAGGCGCCGCCGAGCGCGCCCTCGACGTGGACGCGCCGGCGCACCTCAGCCGCGTCGAGCGCGACGAGGTCGCCCTCCGGGTCGGGCAGCCAGCGCCGTTCCTCGGGCAGGTCGGCCTCGAGCCGCGCCTGCTGGGCCGGGTTGCGGGCGACCGCGAGCATCCCGTGCTTGAGCTGGTCGGCCTCGATGCCCTCCGCCGCGCAGACCGACAGCACCTCGTCCACGGTCTCCTGCATCGCGCGCGACAGGGCCACGACCGCCTCCGGGCCGTGCCGGCGCGCCATCGCCGCCCGCGAGCCGTTGAACGACGACGACAGCCAGCCCCCGTTGCGGCCCGAGGCGCCGTAGCCGGCGAACTCGCGCTCGACGATCGCGACGTCGAGGTCGGGCCGGTCGCGCTTGAGGTAGTACGCCGTCCAGAGGCCGGTGAAGCCGCCGCCGACGATGCAGACGTCGGCGGTGCGGTCGCCCTGCAGCGGCGCGCGCCGGCCGGGCAGCGCGGTCGACGCGTACCAGAACGACACCCCGCCGTTGCGCGCGGCGCCGGCCTGCGGATCGGCTCGCCGAGGCCCCATGGCGGCCTCAGACGACCTCGGTCAGCGCGAGGTCGACGGCCGACAGCCGCTCCGCGCCGCCCTCGGTGCACACGACGGTCTCGCCGATCTTGATGCCGAAGCCCTCGTCGGCGAGGGTCAGGTTCGGCTCGAGGCTGAACGACATCCCCGGGCCGAGCACGTGCGGGTCGCCGGCGACGAGCATCATCGGCTCGAGCCAGCCGGGCGGGTAGGCGACGCCGATGCTGTAGCCGATGCGGTGGCAGCGGCGGCGGACGAGGTCGAGCTCCGCGAGCACGGCGTTGCAGGCGTCGTCCGGGGCGTGGGCGGGGGCGCCGGGCCCGGCCGCCGCGAGGGCCGCCTCGAGCCCGCGCCGGGCGCAGTCGTGGACGTCGCGGACCCGCGGCGGCGCGGCCCCGACGACGGCGGTGCGCATCACGATCGCGTGGTAGCGGTGGACGGCGGCGCCGAGCTCGACGCAGACGACGTCGCCGTGCCCGATCACGCGCCGGCTCGCCATCGCGTGGACCATGCCGGTGCGCGGGCCCGAGACGACCATCGGCGGGATCGCGGCGTACTCGCTGCCGGCGGCGCCGAGCGCGGCCGCGGCGACGCCCGCGAGCTCGACCTCCGAGATCCCGGGGCGCAGCGCCTGCGAGCGTCGCGTGCATCGCCGCGTCGGCGATCGCGGCGGCCTCGCGCTGGTAGGCCAGCTCGCGCTCGGTCTTCACGAGCCGCAGCTCGGCCACGAGGTCGGTGGTGTCGACCCACTCGACCTCGGGCAGCAGGCGCTTGATCTGCTCCCACTGCGCGGGCAGGAACGCGAACGAGCGCAGGTCGATCCCGACCCGGCCCGCGGCGTGGCCGCGCTCGCGCAGCGTCGCCGCCAGTCCCTCGGTCGGGTCCTCGGTCGCGATGTCGTAGAGCTTCGGCGCGGTCAGCCAGGTCGTCGCCTCGACGCCGGGCTGCTCGGTCGTGCGCGTGTGGAGGACCGGCTCGCCGTCGGCGTGGTCGACGACGAGCGCCTGCGACCACAGGTAGCCGATCGTGTCGAAGCCGGTCAGCCAGTGGATCGCGTCGGGCAGCGTGACCACGACGGCGTCGAGGCCCTGCGCGCGGGCGGTCTCCCGGACCCGCGCGACCCGGGCGTGGTACGTCGTCAACGGAAAGGCGAGCTGCACGAGTCCTCCTGCGGCGGACATGCCGAAACGTTTCGGCACCGTATCCGCGCCGCGCGCGACGCGTCAAGGCCGCGGCCAGGCGAGCGTGAGCGTGCGCTCGATCGCCTCCGCGTCCGGCGGCCCGTCGTCGAACAGCGCGTGCAGGCAGACCCCCTCGACCGTCGCCCGGAACGCCCGGCGCGCGGCGCCGTCGAGCTCCGGCGCGAACGAGTCGGCGATGACGTCGAGCCACGCGAGCGCCTGCGGGCGCAGGTGCGCGCGGCGGAGCGCCAGCAGGTACAGCTCGTACTCGGCCACGAGGCGGCCGCGATGGTCCGCGACCTCCGCGGCGATCATCCGCGCCAGGCGCGGCGAGGCTGCGGTCGCCGTCGTCGGCCCGCAGGGCCGCGGTCAGCTCCTCCGTCGTCTGCGTCAGCGCCGTCGCGACGAGGTCGTCGATGCCGGCGAAGTGGTAGCTCGCCGACGCCAGCGAGACCCCGGCCTGCTCGGCGATCGCGCGATGGCTGAGGCCGGCCAGGCCGTCGCGCTCGATGACCTCGAGCGTCGCCCGGACGAGCCGCTCGCGCCGCGCCGCCCCGCGGGCGCGGCGTCCGTCGACGGCGGTCGTCATCCCGTGGCCCCGAGCTCGAGGGCGAAGACGCCGAGCACGACGAGCACGAGGCCGCCGACCTGGAGGGCCGACAGCGACTCGCCGAACAGCGGCACGCTGAGGACCGCGACGGCCCCGACGCCGGCGGCCGCCCAGATGCCGTAGGCGACGCCGAGCGCCAGCCCGCGGTCGAGCGCGAGCGACAGCAGGACGAACGCGGCGACGTAGCCCGCGATGACGACGGCGACGAACGGCGGCCGGGACAGCCCGTCGGACGCCCGCAGGCAGAGCGTGCCGACGACCTCCGCGCCGATCGCGGCCGCGAGGAACACGTACGCCATGAAACTCCTCGAACGATCTCCTTGGAAGATCGTTCGACTTTATCGCGCCGGGCGAGGGGATAGCGTCCCGCGCCCCGTGCCCATCCTCGCCCTCGGCGGAAGCCTCCGCGCCGCCTCGTTCAACCGCGCGCTCCTGCACGAGGCGGCGGCGGTCGCCCCGGCCGGGGTCGACCTCGACCTCGGCGTGCTCGACGTCCCGGGCGCGCTGCCCCTCTACGACCAGGACCTCGTCGACCGCGACGGCTTCCCGGCGGCGGCCGTCCGGCTCAAGGACGCGCTGCGCGCCGCGGACGGCCTGCTCATCGCGACCCCCGAGTACAACTGGGGCATCCCCGGGTTCCTGAAGAACGCGATCGACTGGGCGTCGCGCCCGTCGAGCGACATCCCGGGCGTCTTCGGCGACCTCCCGGTCGCGCTCGTCGGGGCCGGCGGAGGCGGCGGCACGCGCCTGGCGCAGAGCGCGTGGCTGCCGGTCTTCCGCTTCCTGCGGATGCGGCCGTGGTCGGACGAGACGCTCTACGTCACCGGCGCCCGGACGCTGTTCGACGAGCACGGGCGCCTCGCCGACGACGCGACCCGCGAGCAGCTGCGGGCGGTGGTCGCCGGCTTCGCGGCCCACTGCGCGGCCGCGCCGCGCACGCGCCCCGGCTGACCGGGCCCGTCACGGCGCCGCGATCCCGGCCGCGGTGAGCGTCAGCAGCGTCGCGTCACCGTGCTCCTCGCCCTCGGCGATCGTCACGATCGCCCGCGCGACGCCGTCGGGGTCGAGCGCCGCCGGGAAGCGCCGGGCCATGTACGCCTCGGCCGACTCCCCGCTCGCGGCGCCGTAGGCCTCCGCCGCGGCCGCGCCGATCCGCGTCCCCGCGATGAACTGGCGCGGGGCGAGCGCGACGAAGCGGATCCCGAGGCCGCGGGCGTCGGCCGAGTGCTGGAGGTACGCGGCGACGAACATCTGCGTCCGCTTCGCGCCGGAGTAGCCGCCCGACAGCGGCGAGCCGTGCAGGCCCGCGCCGCTCGACACGATCACCACGGTCGACCCCGGGCGCAGCGGCCGGGCGAGCGCGGCGCGGCCGGCCTCGAAGGCGATCCGCACGTCGACGTCCCAGGCGGCCGAGAACGACGCCCAGGTCTGGTCCTCGATCGCCGCCATCCGCGGCCGCGCGCCGGCCGCGACGACGACGAGGTCCGGGTCGGCCTCGTCGAGCAGGGCGGCGACCTGGGCGGGGTCGGTGGCGTCGCGCTCGCGGCCCGCGGCGACGACGCGGGCGCCGGCGGCCCTGAGCGCGGCGGCGGTGGCGCGGCCGACGCCGCCGCCGGCGCCGATGACGAGGGCGCGCTGGATGGTCATGGGGCTCCTCCGTTCGTGGGGTTCGCGAAGGGAGACCCCTCGGGCGCCGCGGATCGGACGGCCGAGCGTTGGATCCGCGCGGCCGCCGGGGTCTCAACCGGAAACGATCCCCACGAAAGGACGTCCCGTGAGAGCCCCGACGAAGGCCACGACGCGCTGGGTCGTCGTGCTGACCGCCATCGGGTCGCTGATGGCGGCGCTGGACACGCTCGTCGTCTCGACCGCGCTGAGCACGATCCGGCTCGACCTCGGCGCCACCGTCGAGCAGTTGGAGTGGACGGTCAACGCCTACAACCTGAGCTTCGCCGTGCTGCTCCTGACGGGCGCCGCGCTCGGCGACCGCTACGGCCGGCGCAACCTCTACGCGGTCGGCCTCGGACTGTTCGCGGCCGCCTCGGCCGCGGCGGCGCTGGCGCCCGACGCGGGCACGCTCATCGCGGCGCGCGCCGCGCAGGGCGCGGGCGCGGCGCTGATCGTGCCGTTGGGGCTCGCGCTGCTGAGCGCCGCGTTCCCGCCCGAGCGCCGCGGCGCCGCGATCGGCATGTTCAGCGCGATCACCGGCCTCGCGGTGGCCAGCGGACCGCTCGTCGGCGGCGCGGTCGTCGAGGGCATCAGCTGGGAGTGGATCTTCTGGGTCAACGTCCCGATCGGCCTGCTCGCCATCCCGCTCGTCCTCACCCGCCTGCGCGAGAGCCACGGGCCCGACGCGCGCCTCGACCTGACGGGCCTCGTCCTCGTCTCGGGCGGCGCGCTCGGGCTCGTCTGGGGCCTCGTGCGCGGCAACCAGGCCGGCTGGGGCAGCGCCGAGGTCCTCGCCGCGCTCGTCGCCGGCGGCCTGCTGGCCGCGGCCTTCGTCGCCTGGGAGCGGCGCGCCCCCGCCCCGATGGTCCCGCCGGGCCTGTTCCGCCGGCGCGCGTTCTCGGCCGGCAACGCGGCGATGTTCTTCGTCTTCGCCGCCCTGTTCAGCGCCGTCTTCTTCTACGCCCAGCTGCTGCAGGTCGGCCTCGGCTACGGGCCGCTCGGCGCCGGTCTGCGGCTCATGCCGTGGACGGCGACGTTCCTGACCGTGGCGCCGGTCGCGGGCGCGCTGGCCGACCGCATCGGCGAGCGCCCGTTGCTCGTCGCCGGGCTGGCGCTGCAGGGCGCGGGCATGGCGTGGCTGGCGCTGATCGCCGGGCCGGGCCTCACCTACGGGCAGATCCTCGCCCCGTTCATCGTCGCGGGGATCGGCGTCTCGATGGCGATCCCGGCCGCGCAGAACGCCGTCGTCGGCGCGGTCGCGACCGACGCGATCGGCAAGGCCGCGGGCGTCAACAGCATGATGCGCGAGCTCGGCGGGGTGTTCGGGATCGCGGTCGCCGTGGCCGTCTTCGCCGCGGCCGGGAGCTACGCCTCGCCGGCGGCGTTCACGGACGGATTCACGCCGGCGATCCTCGTCGCCGCCGGCCTGTCCGTCGCCGGGGCGGTGGCCGGGCTCGCCCTGCCGCGGCGCCGCGGCGCCGCGCTGCGGGCGCCGATCGCCGGCGTCCCCGCGCTCGAGGAGGCGGCGTGAGCGCGCCCGCCCGCTCGCCATCCGGCCGCCGACGCGCTAGGACCACCCCCATGGAGCCCGCGGACTACGACCGGCTCGTCGAGCCCCACCGCGCCGAGCTGCGGGCGCACTGCTACCGGATGCTCGGCTCGGCGCAGGACGCGGAGGACGCGCTCCAGGAGGCGATGCTGCGCGCCTGGCGCGGGCTCGCGCGGTTCGAGGGGCGCAGCTCGCTGCGCACGTGGCTCTACACGATCACGACGAACGTCTGCCTGAAGATGATCCAGCGCCGGCCGAAGCTCGTGCTCCCGATCGACCACGGGCCGCCGTCGGACCCGCACGACGGCACGGCGCCGCCCCTGGTCGAGTCGGTCTGGATCGAGCCGTACCCGGACGAGGACCTCGGGCTCGGCGACACCCACGCCGGCCCCGAGGCCCGCTACGACGAGCGCGAGAGCGTCGAGCTCGCGTTCATCGCGGCGCTGCAGCATCTGCCCGCCCGCCAGCGCGCGGTGCTCATCCTGCGCGACGTCCTCGGCTTCTCGGCCCGCGAGGTCGCGGCGACGCTCGACGCGACCCCGGCGGCGGTCGACACCGCGCTGCAGCGCGCCCGCCGCAACGCCGACGAGCGGCTGCCCGAGCGCAGCCAGCAGGCGACGATGCGCGCGCTCGGCGACCGCCGCCTGCGCGAGATCGTCGACCGCTTCGTCGCGGCGTGGGAGCGCGCGGACGTCGAGGCGGTCGTCGGGCTGCTCGCGGAGCAGGCGGTCGCGTCGATGCCGCCCGTGCCGACCTGGTTCCGGGGCCGCGAGGCCGTGGCGACCTTCCTCGCCGCCCGCCCGCTCGGGGGCACGACGCCGGTCCGCCTGGTCGCGACCGGGGCCAACGGCCAGCCGGCCTTCGCCCAGTACCGCTGGGACGCCGCGGCCGGCGCGTTCCTCCCCCACGACCTGTTCGTCCTGACGTTCGCGGGAGAGCAGATCTTGGAGCTCACCGCGTTCCTCACGGACGAGATGTTCGCCCGCTTCGGCCTGCCCGCCCGGCTCGCGGCGTGAGCGGCGGAGGTACCGTCGGGCGTCGTGCGCCCCACGGTCCGCCGCCCCACCCTCCGCCGCCCGGGGCGGCGTGCGGCCGCGGCCCTCGCGGCAGCCGGTGCCGTCCTGGGCGCCGCGGGGTGCGGCGGGTCCTCGGGGCCGAGCGGCGCGGCCGCCGCAGGAGCCTTCGGGCCCGGCGTACTCGCTGATGCAGATGAACCTCTGCCTGTCCGGCCGCGCCGGCTGCTTCGGCCGCGTCGCCTATCCCGCCGGGGTGCAAGATGCCGTGGCGCGGATCCGGCAGGCCCGGCCGGACGCGGTCACGCTGAACGAGACCTGCCGCGGCGACGTCGAGCGGATCGCCCGCGAGACCGGCTACCACCTGCGCTTCACGCGGGTGATCTACGCGGGCGCGCTGCTGCCCTGCGTGCGCCCCGGCGGCCGCGGGCTGTTCGGCGACGCGGTGCTCACCCGGGCGCCCGTCGTGCGCTCCGAGACCCACGACTTCACGGGCCAGTCCGGCCCCGAGCGGCGGCGCTGGCTGTGCGTCACGACCCGCGGCGCCGTGGACGTGTGCACCGCGCACGTGAACACCCGCAGCAGCGTCGAGGTGGCCGGCAACGACGCGCAATGCGCGGAGATCGCGCGCATCCTCGCCCGGCGCGCGGCGGCCGGGACCGTCATCTTCGGGGGCGACGTCAACCGCCGCCACTCCTGCGCGCCCGCCGGCGCCTGGACCCGCACCGACCGGGCCGGCGGCCAGGCCGCCGGGCTGCAGCACGTCTACGGCAGCCGCGCGCTCCGCTCGCCCTCGGCCCAGGTCATCCCGGCTCTCCACACCGACCACGACGTGCTGCTCGTCCGCGCGCGCCTCGCGCCGGACCGCTGACCCGGGGCCCGCCGCTCACGCGTCCCAGACGACCTCGATCGGCCGGTCGACGCCGGGGATCGGCAGCGTGGCGGCCTCGGCCTCGACCGCGGCGCGCGCCGCAGGCGACAGCCGCTCCCACGTCTCGACCCGCACCGTGTGCTGCGCGCGCCGCCACGTCCCGCGGATCTCGCCGTCGACGAGCAGCGCCCCGGGCCACACGCGCGGCGTCCAGAGCCGGGCCCGGCGCTCCTCGTCCGGGACGAGCAGCGCCCGCTCCGCGCCGGCGAGCAGCCAGTAGGCGTCGCCGCTCGGCAGCAGGCGGGTCGGCGTCGCGGTCGTGTCGGCGCGCATCGCCGGCTCGTCCTCGGGCAGCAGCCACGCATCGCCGAGCGGGGTGCGCACGGCCAGGAGCTCTCCCTCGAGCGCGGCGAACGCCGCGGCCGCCGGCGACGGCTTGACCCCGGCCCAATCGCCGAAGCCCTCGGCCGTCGCCGGCCCGAAGACGTGGAGGTAGCGGCGCGCGAGCTCGCGCCGCGCCTCGGCGGGGGCGATGTCGGGGGCCGGGACCGTCCAGACCACCGGCGCCCGCGCGCCCTCCCAGCGGATGGCGACGGTGCCCGTCGTCGCGGCGTAGCGGAACAGGTTCGAGTGGACGCCGAGCGCGGCCGCGACGTCGCGGTCGGTCATGCGGGTCCCGCCGAGCGCGGCGTGCAGCTGCGTCGCAACGCGCTCGGCCCGCTCACGGCCCTTGGCGCTCTCGGGATGGCGGCCGAGCGAGAACAGCGCGAAGTCCTGAGCGGGCACGACGTAGGTGCTGAAGCGCGGCCCCCACAGCTGGGCGAGGGACGGGTCCTCCCACGTCGACGGCCCGACGTCCTCGATCCGCGCGTGGAGCGACAGCAGCGCCGCCCGCGGCATGCTGTCCTGCAGCCCGGCCCACGCGGCGCGCCGCAGCGCGTCCGGGCTCGCCGGCGCCCGCTGCTCGAGCCCGCCGACCCGTCGCCGGAAGGCCAGGATCTGTTCTCGGGTGAGCTCGAGGGACGATGGCACCGGACCGGGGCGCCACGCTACCCCACGGCGCCCGAGGTCCGCATGCCGACGCACCGGCGTGCTCGTCCGGCGAACCGGGTACGGAGCGCCCCGGTGTCCGAGCGCCGTCTTCCTCCTCTGCTGCGCCAGTGGCGCGATCCCCTCGGGCTCGGCCGCGCCGCCCAGTCGCGGCGCTCGGCCGACGCTCGAGCCGCGGACGCAGCACCGCCGACCGCGTCGCGCGGTCGGTCTGCCCGTACTGCGCGGTCGGCTGCGGCCAGCGCGATCTACGCAAGGACGAGAAGGTCGTCGCAGATCGAGGGCGACCCCGACTCCCCCATCAGCCGCGGGCGGCTGTGCCCGAAGGGCGCGGCCTCCGAGCAGTACGTCAACAGCCCCCGGCGCGAGACGCGCGTGAAGTACCGCCGGCCGGGCGGGACCGAATGGGAGCACCTCGACCTCGACACGGCGATGGACATGATCGCCGACCGCGTCATCGCCACCCGCCGCGAGACGTGGGAGGACGCGACCGCCGACGGCAAGCCGCTGAACCGCACGCGCGGGTTCGGCCTGCTCGGCGGCGCGACGCTCGACAGCGAGGAGAACTACCTCATCAAGAAGCTGTTCACCGCGCTGGGAGCGATCCAGATCGAGAACCAGGCGCGCATATGACACAGCTCGACCGTCCCCGGTCTGGGGACATCGTTCGGGCGCGGCGGTTCGACCACCTTCCAGCAGGATGTGCAGCACAGCGACTGCATCCTGATCATGGGGTCGAACATGGCCGAGTGCCACCCCGTCGGCTTCCAGTGGGTGATGGAGGCCAAGGAGCGCGGCGCGAACGTCATCCACGTCGACCCGCGCTTCACGCGCACCAGCGCGATGGCCGACCTGTACGTCCCGATCCGCAGCGGCAGCGACGTCGCGTTCCTCGGCGGGCTCGTCCGCTACATCCTCGAGAACGGCCGCGAGTTCACCGAGTACGTCCGCCACTACACCAACGCCTCGGCGATCATCGCCGAGGAGTTCCGCGACACCGAGGACCTCGACGGCTTCTTCTCGGGCTTCGACCCCGAGACGGGCCTCTACAACCCGACGAGCTGGGGCTACCAGGACGCGGGCGGCGAGCTGACGGCGGGCAAGACCGAGGCGAGCGCCGACGTCTCGGGCGAGCAGGCCCACGGCGCGCACGGCATGACGCTCCCGGGCGGCCGGCCGCCGCACGTCGACCCCGACATGCAGCACCCGCGCTGCGTGCTGCAGCTGCTGCGCAAGCACTTCGCCCGCTACACGCCCGAGATGGTGCAGGAGATCTGCGGCGTGCCGCGCGAGCAGTTCCTCGCCGTGGCGGAGGCGCTGTGCGCGAACTCGGGGCGCGAGCGGACCGGCGCGATCGCCTACGCGGTCGGTTGGACGCAGCCACACGGTCGGCGTGCAGATCATCCGCGCCGCCGCGATCGTGCAGCTGCTGCTCGGCAACATCGGGCGCCCCGGCGGCGGGATCCTGGCCCTGCGCGGCCACGCGAACATCCAGGGCTCGACCGACATCCCGACGCTCTACAACATCCTCCCGAGCTACATCCCGATGCCCCACCCGCAGGGGCACGCGACGCTCGAGGAGTTCGTCGCCAAGAACAGCCCGCGGCAGGGCGCGTGGGGCGACCTGCAGCGCGTACACGACGAGTCTGCTGAAGGCGTGGTGGGGCGAGCACGCGACGGCCGAGAACGACTTCTGCTTCGGCCACCTGCCGCGCATCAACGGCGACCACTCGGTCTATCCGACGATGCTGCGGATGATCGAGGGCACATGCCGGGGCTACTTCCTCGTCGGCGAGAACCCGGCCGTCGGCAACGCCAACGCGCGCGTGCAGCGCCACGCGCTGGCGAGCCTCGACTGGCTCGTCGTCCGCGACACGAACGAGATCGAGTCGGCGGCGTTCTGGTACGACAGCCCGGAGATCGAGTCCGGCGAGACGCGGACCGAGGACATCGCGACCGAGGTCTTCTTCCTCCCCGCCGCGGCCCACACCGAGAAGGACGGCTGCTTCACGAACACCCAGCGGCTGCTGCAGTGGCGCGAGAAGGCGGTCGAGCCGCCCGGCGACTGCCGCTCGGACCTGCAGTGGATCCACGACCTCGGGCCAGCGCATCCGCCGCAAGCTGCGGCCCTCGACGGACCCGCGCGACCGACCGGTCCTCGAGCTCACGTGGAACTACCCGACCCACGGCCCCCACGGCGAGCCCGCGGCGGACGCGGTGCTGCAGGAGATCAACGGCCGCCACGCAGACGGCACGTTCGTGTCGAAGTACCAGGAGCTCAAGGACGACGGCTCGACGACCTGCGGCTCGTGGCTGCACGCGGGCATCTACGCCGACGGCGTCAACCAGGCCGCCCGCCGGCGCCCGCACACCGAGCAGGACTGGGTCGCCCGCGAATGGGGCTGGGCGTGGCCGGCCGACACCGCGTCAGCTCTACAACCGCGCCTCGGCCGACCCCGACGGGCGGCCGTGGTCCGAGCGCAAGCGCTACGTCTGGTGGGATGCGGCCGAGGGCGCATGGACCGGCCACGACCACGCCGACTTCCCGCCGGACAAGGCGCCGGACTTCGCGCCCGAGCCGGACGCGACGGGCATGGACGCGATCCGCGGGACCGCGCCGTTCATCGCCCACCCCGACGGCCTCGGCTGGCTGTGGGCGCCGTCCGGGCTCGTCGACGGCCCCGTGCCGACGCACTACGAGCCGCACGAGTCGCCGTTCGCCAACCCGCTGTACGGCCAGAGCGCGAACCCGCTGCGCCAGACGTTCCGCGACCGCGACAACCCGTACAACCCGAGCGACGGCGCGCCCGGGGCCGACGTCTTCCCCTACGTCATGACCACCCACCGCCTCACCGAGCACCACACCGCGGGGGCGATGTCGCGGACGGTCATGTACCTCTCGGAGCTCCAGCCGGAGATGTTCTGCGAGGTCGGGCCGGCGCTCGCCGCCGAGCGCGGGCTCGAGCACGGCGGCTGGGCGACGCTCGTGACCGCGCGCGCGGCGATCGAGGCCCGGGTGCTCGTCACCGACCGGATGCGCCCGCTGCGGGTCATGGGCCGCGTCGTGCACCAGATCGGCGTGCCCTACCACTGGGGGCGCCGCGGCCTCGTGACCGGCGACGCGGGGAACGAGCTCACCTCGCTCGCGCTGGACTTCAACGTCCACATCTCGGAGTTCAAGACGCTGACGTGCGACATCGTGCCCGGCCGCCGGCCCCGCGGCGCCGAGCTCACCGCCTTCGTCGCCGGCTACCGGCGCCGCGCGGGGGTCGCGTCCTGATGCCGGACGCCGCACTCGAGGTCCGCACCTACGGCGGCGACGCCCGCCCGCGCGTGGGCTTCTTCACCGACACGTCGCTGTGCATCGGCTGCAAGGCGTGCGAGGTCGCCTGCAAGGAGTGGAACGACGTCCCGGGCGAGATCGAGCCGTGGACCGGCGAGTCCTACGACAACACGCGCGCCCTCGGCGCGGACACCTGGCGCCACGTCGCGTTCATCGAGCAGAAGGTCCCGGTCGGCGCCGACGGCGCGGCGCGGTCGCTCGTGCACACCGCGGCCGCCGAGGACCTCGCCGACCGCGCCGGCCTCGACACCTACCAGGAGGGCGACGGCCTGCGCTGGCTGATGGCCTCCGACGTGTGCAAGCACTGCACCGACGCGGCCTGCCTCGACGTGTGCCCGACCGGCGCGCTGTTCCGCACCGAGTTCGGCACCGTCGTCGTGCAGCAGGACGTCTGCAACGGCTGCGGCTACTGCGTCCCGGCGTGCCCGTTCGGCGTGCTCGACCGCCGCCGGGAGGACGGCCGGGTCTGGAAGTGCACCCTCTGCTACGACCGGCTGCGCGACGATCAGGAGCCGGCCTGCGCGCAAGGCCTGCCCGACGAACTCGATCCAGTTCGGCGAGCTCTCCGACCTGCGCGAACGGGCCGGCGCGCGCCTCGAGACGCTCGCCGCCGCCGGCCAGGACGAGGCGCGGCTGTACCTCGCCGACGACGAGGACGGCGTCGGCGGCGCGGGGGCGTTCTTCCTGCTGCTCGACGAGCCCGAGGTCTACGGCCTGCCGCCGGACCCGGTGGCGACGACGCGCGACCTGGGCACGGTGTGGGCGGCGGCCGGCGCGGCGGCGGTCGCGCTCGGCGCCGGGCTGGCCGCGGCCGTGCTGGGCGGGCGCGGCGATGAGCGGCCGCCGGGGCGACGCGGCCGCGGGCGGAGCTGCGCTCCTACTACGGGCGGCCCGTCCTCAAGGCGCCGGTGTGGACGCACGAGATCCCGCTGTACTTCTTCGCCGGCGGCCTCGCCGGCGCCTCGTGCGGGCTGGCCTACCTCGCCGGCCGGCGCGGCGACGACGAGCTCGCCCGCCGCGCCTGGATCAACGCCGCCGCCGGCGATCGGCGTGAGCCCGCTGCTGCTCGTCGCCGATCTCGGGCGCCCGCAGCGGTTCCTCAACATGCTGCGGCTGTTCAAGGTCACCTCGCCGATGAGCGTCGGCTCGTGGATCCTGACGCGCGACCGGCCTCGCCACGACGGTCGCGGCCGCCGACGCCTTGACCTCCTACGTGCCCGCCCGCGCCGGCACGGGCGGCGCGCGTCTCCGCGGCCGTGCTCGGGCCTGCCGCTCGCCACCTACACCGGCGCGCTGCTGGCCGACACCGCCGTGCCGGTCTGGCACGGCGCCCGCACGACGCTGCCGTTCGTCTTCGGCGCGAGCGCCGCCATGACCGCGGGCGCCGCCGCCGTCGCCACCACGCCGCCCGCCGCGGCCGCCCCCGCCCGCCGCCTGGCGGTCGGCGGCGCCGTCGCCACCGCCGCCGGGCTCGCGGCCATGGAGCACGGCCTCGGCCCGCTGGGCGAGCCGTACGACACCGGCGCCGCCGGCCGCTTCAAGCGCGCGGCGCAGGTGCTGACGGTCGCCGGGGCGGCCGTCGTCGCCGGCCTCGCCCGCCGCGGGCGGGCCCCCGCGACGGTGGGTGGCGGACTGCTGCTCGCCGGCGCGCTCTGCGAGCGCTTCAGCATCTTCCGCGCCGGCTTCCAGTCGGCCGCGGACCCGAAGTACGTCGTGGACCCGCAGCGCGCGGCGATCGACGCGGGCGACCGCCGCGGCGCGGTGCGCACCGCGGGGCGCCGTCGGCCGCCGCTCATACGCCATCGCGCTCGACGACGCCGAACGCCCCGTCGCCCGTCTGGCCCGCGACATCACGGTGCTCCCCTGAGCCATGGACCTCGTCTTCCGCACCGTCTTCGTCTTCCTTCTGATCCTCGTCGTGACCCGCGCCGTCGGCCGCCGCGAGCTCAGCTCGATGGAGCCCTTCGACATGATCCTGCTCGTCGTGATCGGCGACCTCGTGCAACAGGGCGTGACCCAGAGCGACTACTCCCTGACGGGCGCGACGACGGTGATCGCCACGCTCGCGCTCCTGACCGTCCTGACCGCGTGGCTGAGCTTCCGGGTCCGCCGCCTGCGGCCGATCCTCGAGGGCGAGCCGATCGTGCTCGTCGCCGACGGCCGGGTCCTCGAGCGCAGCCTGCACCGCCAGCGGATGACGGTCGAGGAGCTGGTCGCGGAGGCCCGCCAGCAGCAGATCTCCTCGCTCGACGACGTCCGCTTCGCGATCCTCGAGACGAACGGGACGAGCTGCGCGTCACTCGCCGGGATAGCGCGGCCGGACGCCGGCGGAGCGGAGCATCCCGCAGTAGGCGATCACGGCCGGCTCGTCGACGTCGCGCGAGCGGCCCTCCGCGGGCGAGTACGTCCAGCGCCGCTCTCCCGCGCGCGGCTCGTAGACGTTCCACCCGGTGAGGATGCGCGCCGCCGTCGCGGCGCGGAGGAACGCGCGGATGTCTCGGGCGATCATGGCGCCCACCGTCCTACCCCGCGAGCGCCGGAATCCGCGCGTCAGAGAGCGAGCGCGCGCTCGAGCGCCGCGCGGTCCGCGGGCTCGGCGTGGGTCGGGAGCACGAGCTCGACGGGCAGGTCGAGCAGGGGGCGCAGGCGCGCGGCCGCCTCCTCGACGCCGACGCCCGGCCCGGGCCACGCGCGGTGCAGGTGCAGCCCCTCGCCGCCGTCCATGAACGTGTCGCCGGCGACGACGGCCCGGCGGCTCTCGACCCAGAGCACGAGGTCGTTGGGCTCGAAGCCCTCGAAGGCGCGGACCCCGACCGCCAGCGTGTCGCCCGCCCGGAACACCGCCCCGGCCACCGGGTCGGGATCGGGCGGATCGGGCGGCGGGACGTGGATCGGCAGGCCGAGCCCGGGCGCGTCGCGGCGGTGCCACGGGCAGGTGAGCACCACGGCGCTCGCGCGCTCGCGGAGCTCCGCGGGGACGTCGACGGGGTCGAACAGCAGGACGTCCGCGCCGGTGTCGATGGCGTAGCACGACACCATCCGGTCCCACGTCTGGCCCGGCGCCCACTCGGGGTGGGCCGCCCGCCAGTGCCACACGCCGGTCGCGATCTCGCGCACACCGCCACGGTACCCGTGACGGGGGCCGGGGCGCCTGGTACTTTGGTGAAGCGGTTCACCGAGCCGCGCTTGTCCACGCCGACCTCTCGAGAGCGAAGACCATGTCCGGGCCGAGCCATCGCCCGGCCGACCCGGCCGGCGCGGAGATCTACGACGTCGTCGTCATCGGCGGCGGGGTGATGGGCCGCTTCACCGCCTACCACGCCGCGGAGCGCGGCGCCCGGGTCGTCGTCCTCGAGCGCGGCCGGGTCGGCGACCCGATGACCGCGTCGTACGGGCGCACCCGGTCCTACCGCAGCGACTACCTCGACACGACCTACGCCCGTCTCGCGCAGGAGGCCATCGGGCTGTGGGGGGACTTCGAGCGCCGGACCGGCGCGGAGGTCCTCGTGCGCTGCGGCTGCCTGAACATCGGCAAGCGCTCGGTCACCCCGAATCTCGCGGGCACCTACGCGGAGCTGAGCTACGCGACGCTCACGCGCCTGGGCCTCGAGACCGAGTCCTTCGACGCCGAGGCGCTGCGCGGCCGCTTCGCCTACCTCGACGCCGACCTGGGCCGCCTCGACGTGGACGGCGGGGTCGTGAACCTGCCGGCCGTGACCGCCGCGCTCACGAACGCCCTCACCGAACGGGGTGTCCGCACGCTCGAAGGCGTCGAGACGACCGCGATCGAGCCCGACGGCGACGGCTACCGCGTCGTCACCGACGGCGGCGAGTTCCGCACCCGCGCGCTCGTCGTGGCCGCCGGGCACGGCACGAACGACGTGCTCGCGCGGCTGGCCGGCTGCTCGCTGCGCGTCCCGATCACGAAGGACCGCCCGAGCGAGGCCAAGTACTTCGTCCCGACCCCCGAGACCCGCGCGCAGTTCACCGCCGACGTCATGCCGGTGATCGCCTACCTCGACGCCGGCATCTACTGCCACCCGATCGTCGAGGGGCTCGTCGACCGGGTCAAGATCGGCTACTACAACCCGCCCGACCTGCCGGGCGAGCGGGCGTCGGTCGACGGCATCGCGGACTTCGTCGAGCAGTGCATGCCCGGCCTGCGCGGCGCGACGGTCACCGACGTCGAGGACGTCGACGGCTGCGACTACGACCTCGTCGCCGACGACGAGTTCGTGCTCGGCGCCATCCCGGGCCTCGCCAACGCGTACGTCGGCGTCGGCTGGCGCGGCACCGGCTACAAGTTCGCGCCGTGGGTCGGGCGGGTGCTCGCCGGCTGCGCGGTGCAGGGCGGCACGGTCTACGACATCGGCCGCTTCGACCCCGTCCGTTTCGAGGAGCAGGTGCAGAGCGCATGACCCGTCCGTCGCAGAGGACCCTGGAGGAGCGTCTCGCCGAGGGCGTCGTCGTCGGCGCCGAGGGCTACGTGTTCGAGCTCGAGCGCCGCGGCTACATCAAGGCCGGTCCCTACGTGCCCGAGGTGATCCTCGACGCCCCCGACGCCCTGCGCCAGCTGCACCGCGAGTTCCTGCGGGCCGGCTCGGACGTCATGGTCGCGCTGACCTACTACGCGCACCGCGAGAAGCTCAGGGACGTCGGCCGCGACGGCGAGCTCGAGCACATGAACCGCGCGGCGGTCCGGATCGCCAACGAGGTCGCGCGCGAGGGCGGGGCGCTCGTGGCCGGGAACATCTGCAACACGTGGTCCTACGATCCGGCCGACCCCGAGACGTCCGGGGCCGTCGTCCGCGCGCAGTACGAGGAGCAGCTCGGCTGGGCCGTCGAGGAGGGCATCGACTTCGTCATCGCCGAGACGTTCGACCACGTCGGCGAGGCGCTCATCGCGGTCGACGTCTGCCGGGAGCTGCGCCTGCCGGTGATGGTCACGTTCGCCAGCGTGCAGCCCACGACGACCTACGACGGCTACGACTACGTGGACGCCTGCCGGATCCTGGCCGAGCACGGCGCGACCCTCGTGGGCCTCAACTGCTCGCGCGGGCCGGAGACGATGCTCCCGCTGCTCGAGCGCATCCGCGCGGCGGTCGACGTGCCCGTCGCCGCCCAGCCGGTGCCGTACAAGACGTCGCCGGCCACGCCCGCGTTCGAGTCGCTCGACGCCGAGGACGGCCGGCGGCTGTTCCCGATCGAGCTCGAGCGCTTCCAGTGCACGCGCTACGAGATGGCGGACTTCGCGCGCCGCGCCCGCGACATCGGCGTCGGCTACATCGGCATCTGCTGCGGCGGCGGCCCGCACCACGTGCGCGCCATGGCGGAGGCCCTCGGCCGCGACACCCCGGCCAGCCGCTACTCGCCCGCCATCGCGCTGCACCCCGTGCTCGGCGACGGCCGCGGCGAGGAGGGCGAGGCGATCATGGGCGGCTGGACGGTCGCCGAGTAGGCGGTCCTACGCGCGCGGGGAGCACGGCAGCTCCGCGGTGATCGTCGTGCCGACGCCGGCCGGGCTCCGGACCCGCAGTGTCCCGTCGAGCGCCTCGACCCGGTCGGCCAGGCCGCGCAGGCCGGAGCCGAGCGCCGTGTCGGCGCCACCGACGCCGTCGTCGGCGATCTCGATCGTCGCGCGGCCGTCGCGAATCCACGCCCGCACGGACGCGCCACTCGCCTGCCCGTACTTCGCGGCGTTCGTCAGCGCCTCGGCGGCGACGAAGTAGGCGGCCAGCTCGACCGGCTGCGGTAGGCGCTGCGGCAGGTCGCACGTGACCGTGGTCGGCACGGCCGCGCGGCACGCGAGCGACTCGAGGGCCGACGGCAGTCCGTGCTCGAGCGCCGCGGGGTGCAGGCCGCGCGCCAGCTCGCGAAGCTCCGAGAGCGACTCGGCGAGTTCGGAGCCGACCCGGTCGAGCGACTCGACCGCCGACGGGTCCTCGCCGAGCTGCGACTGCAGGAGCCGCACCTGCATCGCGATCGCCACGAGCCGTTGCTGGGCGCCGTCGTGCAGGTTGCGCTCGAGGCGCCGGCGCTCGACGTCGCCGGCGGCGACGATCCGCCCGCGCGACTCTCTGAGCTCCTTGAGGCGCTGGTCGGCCTCGCTCATGAGCTGCCGGTTCTCGAGGGCGAACGCGGTCGCCGCCGCGGCTGCCTCGAGCAGCTCGGGGTCCTCCTCGAGCGCCGCGTCGTGGACGATCGCGGCGACCCGGCGGCCGCCCCGCTCGACCGGCGTCAGGGTCCGCCCGGGCCCCGCTGCGGCCGGGTCCGCGCCGACTGCGAGCACGAGGTTCGGATCGCCGAGCGCCCGTCGAAGCGCGTCCTGCATGTCGTCGGGGCTCATCGTCCCGAGGCCGCGGAGCAGGTCGGTGAGGCCGCCGCGGGCCAGCCGCGAACGCAGGAGGCCGGCGAGAAAGGCGAGCGGGACGAGGGCGAGCGAGGATGCGGTCGCCCACACCACGGCCGGCGTGCTCCTGCCGCTCACGAGCCCGTCGACGGCGAGCAGCGTGAACATCGCGAGCGTGAACGCCCCGGCGAGGCTCGGGAGCAGCGCCCGCCGCCGCGGCGCATTGGCGCGCAGCCAGCGCGTGACGACCACGGCCACGACCGCGGCACAGAGCGCGCCGATCATCGCCCGCTGCACGCGGTCGATCGCCCAGGCGAGGTCCGCGTCGGGCCAGGTCAGGAGCAGGGAGCCGTCGACCGGGTCGAACAGCATCCACAGCGCCTGGCCGAGAACCTGTGGGATCAGGAACGCGGCGACCAGGCCCCGCTCCAGGCGCGACTCGAACCGCCCGCCCGAGAGGAACGTCAGGACCAGCGTCACGAACGGGTACATCCACAGGTTGAGCAGGAGGGTGAACAGGGTCACCGCGAGCTCGCCGGGCAGCTGCGAGAGCAGCGGCCGCACGTAGAACGCGACGCCGGTGACCGTCATCAGCAGGCCGATGCGGCTGTCCGGCCGGCGCCGCCAGGCGATCAGCCCGCTGACCGTGAACGAGCCCCCGACGAGCGCGAGCACGATCTCGTAGCCCTGGATCGGCGTGTCGCGCTCGAACAGGACCGGCCGCAGCGACAGCGCCTCGCCCGCGACCGCCACGGCCCACAGAACCGCCCACGTCGCGGCGGCCGGCGGCGCGATGCGACGCAGCAGCGCAGGCTCACGCGCGGGAACCTCGAGCGTGGTCATCTCCATGCCCTCCGCGCCGATCCTACGCAGACAGCGGCGAGCGACGCCAGGGCGGCGCTGTGAAGCCTCGCGGTCTACGCCTGCAGGAGCTCCTGCAGCTTGAGCGTCGTGTTGAGGTTGCGGACCGTCAGCTCCTTGTAGGCCGCGCCGGCGATGAGCTTGCGCAGGGTGCTGCGGTTGAGGGCGTCGCGGCGCGTCGCCCACAGGATCGCCCCCTTGACCGCCTTGACCTCCTCGATCGCCGGGTCGGGATCGAGCTCGCCGACGACCTTCTTCGCGTCGGTCCCCGGGCGGACGAACGCGACGTTCGCGCGCACGGCGTCGTCGCCGATCCACGCCTTCGGGATCGCCTTGACGACGCGCCCGTAGGCCGTCCGGTCGAGCACGACGACCTTCACCGGGAGCTCGAAGCGCTCCTCGATGGCGTGCTCGATCGTGTCGGCGAGCCGGTTCGCGTCGCCGTCGGTCGCGAAGAGGACGTTGCCGCTGGCGATGTAGGTCGAGACGTCGTCGAACCCGAGCTGCTCGACGCACGCCCGGAGATCGGCCATCTTGATCAGGGTCTTGCCCCCGACGTTGATGCCGCGGAGCAGGGCCACGTAGCGCACGGCGCGAACCCTATGCGGGGCGCGGCCCCTGCACCAGCCGGCCGACGATCTCCTCGAACACCGCGTCCGCGGAGGCGTGCAGCTCCTCGAGGGTCAGGAGCTGGACGGGGTGCGGGACGTAGACCATGCGGTAGTCGGGCATCCCGAGCAGGCGGGCCTGCTCGAGGGCCTCGTCGAGGAACGGCTGCGTGGCCACCGCCGCCGTCGCGATTCCCAGCTTCTCGAGCCTCACCATGTCGTGCACACTGCACGACGTGCAGGAGCCTCAGTCGGCGAGGCCCTCCACCGCCAGGTCGCCGCGGTCGGCGATGCGGCGGATGATCTCGGCGTCCGCGGGCTTGGAGAAGATCTCCTTGACGACGCGGAACGTCTCGGCGCCGTGCTCGCGCAGCCGCGTCTCGATGCGGTCGAGGAACTCGTCGCCGCGACGCTTGGTGATGTCGAGCAGCGCGACCGTCGCGCCCTCGAGCGTGGCGCGGCGCGGGGCCAGCGGCTCGGGCGTGCGGCGGCGCTCGTCGAACGGGCTCACGTACTCCATGCGACCTCCCGGGAGACCATCTGCGTGGACATGCCCAAGCAGGGCCCGAGGACGGCCGAGTAGCGGCCCGCCTCGCCGCCGGCGGCGACGAAGACGATGTCCTCGGGACGGTCCCACTTGGTGATCAGCTCGTCGGGGTCGGCGGCGTGGACCTGCGGCGTCGTCTCGCCGCGGCGCAGCTCGCGCGCCGGCTTGCGGATCGCCGCGAACATCGCCTCGCGCAGCCGCTGCTTGCTCCAGCCCTCGGCGGCGAACATCGCCTGGTGCTCGGGGCAGATGACGTAGACCGACGTCGCGCCGAGCGGCCACCAGTTCGGGCTCCACGTCGCGGCGCCCGCCCAGCCGAGGATCTCCGCCAGCTCCTGCGCGCTCGTCGCGCGGTGGTCGGAGATCGACAGCGGCGCGTCGCAGCCCACCACCGAGACGACCGACGCCCCGCGCGCGAACCCGCGCTCGACGTGCAGCGCCTCCCACGGGCTGCCCGCCTCGTCCTCGGCCAGGCAGAACCCGAGCTTGCCCGGGTTGCCGAGCGTCGAGCGGTCCAGCCGGCCGGGCATCCCGCCGCCGGTCAGCGCGACGACGAGCCGCAGCGCCCGGCCGATCGTCAGGTTCGCCCGGAAGCCGGGACCGAGGACGCCCATGCCGCTGTGCACCCCGATCGCCGCCGCGACCGGGCCGCTGACGATGACGAGCTGCCCGCAGGGCTGGGTCGTGACGGCCTGCCCGTTGAGGTTGAACGCCGGGTCGAGCGCCGCCTCGACGGCCGCGACGACGACCGGGAAGTACTCCGGGCGGCAGCCCGCGAGCACCGCGCAGGCGGCGATCCGCTCGAGGGTCGCCTCGCCCAGGCCGGGCGGCACCTCGCCGAGCGACGCCTCCGGGTCGCGGCCGCCGAGCATCGCCTCCACGCGCGCGCGGGTCGGCGGGACGACGGGCAGCCCGTCGCTCCACCCGCGGTCGAACATGTCCTCCATCTCGTCCGCGGCGCCGGCGCTCTCGATCAGCGCGAGCATCTCGTCGTCGTAGGTGGACTTCGCCGCGCAGCCGGGCTTGACCCGCGGCGGCTCGTCGGTGATCTCCGGAGCGGCGGCGCCGACCGCCGCGCACGCCCGGCCGAGGAGCGCCGCCAACGCGCCGGCGTCCCAGCCGACCACGGTGTCGACGACCGACGCGTCGCGGTCGAGCAGGACCGTCGTCGGCAGGCTCTCGAGCGCCGTACGCGCGCGACGTGTCGTACGGCGCGGGCTCCGCGAGCACCGTGCCCGTGAAGCGCGCGTCGCGCGCGACCCGGGCCGCGGTGTCGAGCGGGTCCTCGAAGACGACCGCGAGCGCGACCCCGGCGTCGCGCAGCGGCGCCACGACCGGCGCGAGGCGGCGCAGGGCCAGCGCGCACGTCGGGCACTCCTCCGAGGCGAAGACGACGAGCGCCGGGCCGTCCGCGACGAGGTCGTCCAGGCCGACCGACCCGCCGGTCGTGCTCGGCAGCGTGAAGGACGGTGCGCGGGGCGGGGACGCCTGGTCGGCCACGGTCGCCACACCGTATAGCGCCGCGCTGACCGGCTCGGTTCGTCCCGGGCGCCCGCGGCAATATCCTCGTCGGCATGGCTGAGCCCACCAGCCGCCGCGGCTTCCTGCGCGCGCTCGTGCGCAACGCGGGCGAGGCGATCGTCGACGCCACCGGCGTCGCGCGCGACGACGAGGCCGAACCGCCGCCGCGCCGCCCCGCGCCGCAGGCCCCCGTCGACGCCGCCGCCGCGTCCCCGCCGCCGGTGCTCAGCCAGGCGCCGCCGGTCACCCGGACGCTGAGCATCGACGAGGTCCTCGACCTCGCCGCCGAGGAGGGGCTCGAGGGACGCGGCGACGCGCTGCGCGACCTCGCGCGCACGAGCACCCGCCTGACGCCCGCGCTCGAGGCCCCGGCGACGTCGACCGTGGGCCGCGCGGAGGCGACCGCCCAGCGCGACGGCACGGTCGCCACGATCGCCGAGATCGACCTCACCGACCCGGCGCTGGCCGGCGGCGCGCTGCCCGACAGCGGCCGCCTCGTGGTGCGCATCGTCGTCCCCCGCCGCTCGCCGGTCGCCCGGTGCGGCCGCGCCCAGGTGAGCGTCGCGCCCGGCGAGCCGGCGCTCGAGGGACTGCCGGTCCTGCTCTCGACCGAGGTGACCCTCCCGCGGGTCTGGGCCGCCCCGGTGCGGGCCCTGGAGCTCGACGACGACGAGCACGAGCGCTACGTGCGCCTGCGCGAGCGCGTCGCCGACCTGCAGGGCGTGACGGCCGACGACGACGGCGCCGACGGCGTCGCCCGCCATCACCTGCTCGGCTACCCGACGGAGACGTCGGGGACGATGCCGCTTGTGTGCGAGCTCGTCGCGCGCGGGCTCGACCCCGACACCCCGCCCGGCGACGTCCCGGAGGAGGTCGTCGCGGCGTCGGGGCGGTGGCGGCTGCTGCTGCAGGTGACGCAGGCCGAGCGCTCGGGCGTCATCGTCGGCGCCGGCGTCACCCGGCTCTTCCTGTGGATCAGCGAGGAGCGGCTCGCCCGCCACGACTTCTCCGAGGTCTGGGCGATCGCCCGCTGAGCGGCGGCGCCGGCCCGCGGCGCCGAGCCCCGACGTATCATCCGTTGCATGGCGAGTGCAACGCGCGCGGCGCGGCCGGCCGACCCCGCGCCGGCGCACGCCGAGCCGATCGCGACGGTGTGGGAGCGCACGGGCAGTCGCCCGGAGGGACTGACGCCCGAGGAGGTCGCGCAGCGCCCCGCCCCCGCCGCGGAACGCCCCGAGCAGAGCCAGGTCGCCGCCGTCCTCGAGGAGGTCGTCGAGTCCCTCGCCGAGCCGCTCATGCTGCTGCTGATCCTCGTCGGCGTGCTGTCGGCGATCTTCGGCGAGCTGCGCGACGCGATCGCGATCTTCATCGTCATCGTGCTGATCGGGGCCGTCGAGGCGATCTCCGAGGTCCGGGCGAAGCGCGCGCTGCACGCGCTGCGCGATCTGAGCGCCCCGAACGCCATCGTCCGGCGAGCGGGTGCCGTGCAGGCCATCCCCGTCGGCGCCGTCGTCGTCGGCGACGTGCTGCTCGTCGAGGCCGGCAGCGTCGTCACGGGCGACGCCCGCGTCGTCGAGGCCGACGGCCTGGCCGCGGACGAGGCCCGGCTGACGGGCGAGCCCGTGTCGGCGGCCAAGGGGCCCGAGCCGGTGGCCGCCGACGCACCGCTCGCCGAGCGCTCGTCGCTGCTGCACGCCGGGACCGCGGTCGTGGCCGGCGTCGGCGAGGGCGTGGTCGTGGCGCTCGGCACCGACACGGAGATCGGGCGTCTCGGGCGGCTCGTCCGGGAGGCCAAGGAACCGCCGACGCCGCTGCAGCGCGCGATGGCCGAGCTGGCCCGCGCGGCGCTCGTCGTCGCCGTGGCGGCGTGTGTGCTCGTGCCGCTCATCGGCGTGCTCCGCGGCCAATCGGCGCGCGAGATGCTGCTCTCGGGGCTGACCCTGGCGTTCGCGACGATCCCCGAGGAGCTGCCGATCCTCGTGACGGCGCTCGTCGCGCTCGGCGGCCTGCGCCTGGCCGAGCACGGGGTCCTGCTGCGCCGCCTGCGCGCCGCCGAGGCCGTCGGCGCGATCACGGTGCTGCTCGCCGACAAGACGGGCACGCTCACCGAGAACCGGCTCGAGATCGAGGACATCGAGGGCGACCGCGAGCACGTGCTGACCGTCGCCGCCGCGGCGCACGGGGCCGCGGCCGCGCAGGACCCGGTCGATCGCGCGCTCGCCGATGCCGCCGGCGTGCGCCCGCCGAGCGAGCGCCTGGCCCGCTATCCGTTCGACCCCGTGCGCAAGCGCGAGAGCGCGGTGTGGCGCGACGCCGAAGGCGCGTGGGTCGCCGTGAAGGGGGCGCCCGAGGCCGTGCTCGAGGCGTGCGCGATGCCCGAGAGCGAGCGCGCGTCCGCGCTCGCGCGCGTCGCCCGGCTGGCCGACGACGGGCTGCGGGTCATCGCCGTGGCCGAGCGGCGCGGCGGCGCGGCGCCGGGCGACGTCGCGGAGGCCGAGCGCGACCTCGACCTCGTCGGGCTCGCCGCGTTCCGCGACCCGCTGCGGCCCGGCGTGGGCCAGGCCGTCGCCGACCTCGCCCACGCGGGCGTGCGGACGATCGTCGTCAGCGGCGACCATCCCGAGACGGTCGCCGCGACCGCCCGCGAGGCCGGGATCCACGCGTCCGAGGTGCTGCACGGCGGCGCCCGGCTCGACGCGCTCGACGACGAGCAGCTCGGCGAGCGACTGCGCGGCGAGGCGGTCATCGCCCGCGCCACGCCCGAGGACAAGCTGCGGCTCGTGCGGGTCCTGCAGGAGCGCGGCGAGGCGGTGGCCGTCACCGGCGACGGCGTGAACGACGCCCCGGCCCTCGCGGCCGCGAACGTCGGCATCGCCATGGGCGCGCGCGGCACCGATCTCGCCCGTGAGGCGTCGGACCTCGTGCTCGTCGACGACGCCTACCCGACGATCGTCGGCGCGGTCGAGGGCGGCCGCGGCCTGGCCTCCCAGCTGCGGCGGTCGGTCGCGTTCTACCTCGGCGCGAAGCTCGCGCTCGTCGTGATCATCGCGATCCCGCTGGTGCTCGGGCTGCCGGCCCCGTTCCACCCGGTCCACATCGTCCTGCTCGAGCTCTTCATGGACGTCGGGGCGTCGATCGCCTTCGTCTCCGAGCCGCAGGCGCCGGGGACGATGGACCAGGGCCCGCGTGACCCGGCGCGCCGGTTCCTCGACGGGACCCAGCTCACCGCCCTGTCGCTCACGACCGTGGCGATGACCGCCGCGGTGCTCCCCACGTACCTCATCGTCCACTCGCGGTGGGGCACCGACACGGCGGTCGCGGCGGCCGTGGCCGGGTGGTTCATCGCCCACGTCGCCGTCGCGTGGAGCCTGCGCGCCCGGCCGGGCCTGCCGCTGCGGCGCAACGTCGCGTTCCCGCTGTGGGCGCTGCTCGCGGTCGCGACCGCGGTCGTGCTCTCGCTCACCCCGGCCGGCGCGACGCTCGGCGTCGACCCGATGACGGCGGGCGCGACCGCGGTCATGCTGGCGGTCGCCGCGGCGGGGGTGGCGATCGCCGCGGTCGGGCGCGGCGCACTGGCGCTCTCCCGGCGGTTGTAGCGGTCCGCCGGCCCACCGCGCACGGCGTCTCCGCGCCGTCGCGGGCATAGACTCGGCCGGTGGCGGCATCGGCGCAGCTCGGCTCCGAGGTCACGGGGCATGCGCCGGCCGGACCGGTCGATGGCGCGCCGGCGACGCCCGTGCGCCGCGAGCCGCATCGTGCGCTCGTCGTCGGGGCGCCGGTCGTCTACGTCGTCGCGCTCGCGGTCTTCGTCCTCAGCTGGGGGCTCCCGCTCGCCCACGACCAGCTGTTCCTCTGGCTGCTGCTCGGCCTGGCCGCGTTCAGCGTCCCCGCGTGGCGGTCGTGGGGGGCGATGCTGCTCGCGTGGCTGCCGTGGCTCGGCCTGCTCGTCGTCTACGACGAGCTGCGCGGCGCGGTGTCGGTGCTCCCCGCCGAACGCGCACGTCGTCCCGCAGATCGCGGTCGACCGGTGGCTCGGGGGCGGCGTGGTCCCGACCGAGTGGCTGCAGCGCGAGCTGTGGCGCCCCGGCCACCTGCCCTGGTACGACCTCGCCGTCTGGGCCGTGTACCTGACGCACTTCTTCGCCGTGTGGCTGGTCGCCGCGATGCTGTGGCGCCGGTCCCGCGACCGGTTCGGCCGCTACGCGGTGGTCACGATCGTCCTGACCCTGGCCGCGTTCCTCGTCTACTGGCGCTTCCCCGCGCAGCCGCCGTGGCTGGCGGCCGATCTCGGCCACACCGGGCCGGTCGACCGGATCGTGCCCGAGGTGTGGGACCGCCTCGGCGTCTCCTCGATGGAGTCCGTCTACGAGAACGGGAACCTCGTCAACACGGTCGCGGCGATGCCGTCGCTGCACGCCGCGTACCCGTTCATGCTGCTGCTGTTCTTCTGGCCGGCGGGATGGGCCGTCCGCGCCGGCCTCGGCGCTCTACACGCTGGCGATGGCGTTCGCGCTCGTCTACGGCGGCGAGCACTTCATCGCCGACATCCTCGCCGGGTGGGCGCTCGCGGCCCTCGCGTTCGCCGCGGTCGAGGTCGCCCGGCGGGCGGCCCTCGTCAGACGCTCCCCACCCGCACGAGCGACTTGATCGCGCGGCGCTCGTCCATCGCGGCGTAGGCGTCGGCGATGCCCTCGAGGTCGGTCTCGTGGTCCAGCACGCGGCCGGGATCGATCCGGCCCTCCAGGACGTCGGGCAGCAGGTCGGGGATGTACGCGCGGGCCGGCGCCGAGCCGCCGCGGACGCCCTTGTTGCGGAAGAACATCTCGCCGATCGGCAGCTCGACGCCGTGCGGCACGCCGACGTAGCCGACCATCGAGCCCGGCCGCGCGATCGACAGCGCCGTCTGCATCGCCTGGCCGGTGCCCACGCACTCGAGCGTGGCGTCGACCCCGACGCCGGCGGTGAGCGCCATCACGGCCTCGGTGGCCGCCTCGCCGCGCTCCTCGACGAGGTCGGTGGCGCCGAACTCGCGCGCGACCTCCTGGCGGGCCGGGTTGCGGCTCAACGCGATGACCCGGTCGGCCCCGAGCCGCTTGGCGGCCAGGACGCCGCACAGGCCGACGGCGCCGTCGCCGACCACGGCCACCGTGGCCCCGGCCCGCACGTCCGCGCACACGGCGGCGTGGTGGCCGGTCGCCATGACGTCCGACAGGCTCAGCAGCGAGGAAAGCATCTCCTCCGAGTGCCCGGAGCCGGGCACCGTCACCAGCGAGCCGTCGGCGAGCGGGACGCGCACCGCCTCGCCCTGGCCGCCGTCGCCGTTTGCCGGGTAGAAGCCGCCGGCGACGCACGCGGACGTGATGCCGTGCCGGCAGTGCGGGCACGTGCCGTCGCTGAACGCGAACGGCGCGATGACGAAGTCGCCGCGCTTCACGTTCGCGACGTCGGCACCCACGTCCTCGACGACGCCGATGAACTCGTGGCCGATCGGGCCGGGCGCGAACGGCGAGTCGCCGCGGTAGTACCAGAGGTCCGAGCCACAGACGCAGGCGAGGACGACTCGCACGATCGCGTCGGTCGGCGCGACGATGACCGGGTCGGGCCGGTCGCCGGCCTCGACGCGGTGGGGTTCGATGAAGAGGGCTGCACGCATGGCCCCTACGAAAGCGCACGGAACGCGATCGTGGGAGGCCCTGTGAGAGGGGTACCAGCAGGGCACCCCACCCCGGCCGGATCCGCTCTACGGTGTGAACGAGGCCATGCCCGACGAGACGCCCACCAACGACATCGCCGAGTTCCTGACGACGAGGCGCGCGAGGATCACGCCCGCGCAGGCCGGCCTGCCGAGCTACGGGGCGCGGCGGGTGCCCGGGCTGCGGCGCGAGGAGGTCGCCTCGCTGGCCGGCGTCAGCGTCGAGTACTACCGACGCCTGGAGCGCGGCAACGTCAGCGGGGTCTCCGAGCTCGTCCTCGAGGCGCTCGCAGGAGCGCTCCAGCTCGACGAGGCCGAGCGTGCGCACCTCTTCGATCTCGCCCGCGCCGCCGGGCGGGTGCGGTCCGAGGCGCGTGCGGCCGATCAAGCACCGCATCCGCCCCGTCGTCCAGCGGATCCTCGACCAGGTCGGCGCGCCCGCGACCGTGCGCAACGCCCGCCTCGACTACGTCGGGGCCAACGCGCTCGGCCGGGCGCTGTACGCGCCGCTGTTCGACAGCCGCGAGCAGCCGGCCAACAGCGCCCGTTTCACCTTCCTCGACGCCGCGGCCGTCGACTTCTACCCCGACTGGGATCGCGTGGCCACCGAGCTCGTCGCGCACCTGCGCTCCGAGGCCGGGCGCAATCCCTACGACCGCCAGCTGTCGGATCTCGTCGGCGAGCTGTCGACCCGCAGCGACGAGTTCCGCGTCCGCTGGGCGGCGCACAACGTGCGCTTCCACCGCACGGGCACCAAGCGCATCCACCATCCGGTCGTCGGTGAGCTCGAGCTCAGCTACGAGTCGATGGAGCTCAGCGCCGACGACGGGCTGAGCGTGGCGATCTTCACCGCCGAGCCCGGCTCGGCGTCGCAGCAGGCGCTCGACCTGCTGGCAAGTTGGACGGCGACGCCCGACGTCGCCGAGAGTCGCCCGCGCGAGACGCGCGAGCGCTAGACAAACCCGACCCGAGAAGAGCCCAGGACGATGACCCCTGCGACGACCCCTGCCCTGACCCTGAACAACGGCGTCACGCTGCCCGCCCTCGGCTTCGGCGTGTTCCAGAGCCCGCCCGAGGAGACCACGGCCGCCGTCGAGGCGGCGCTGCGGGCCGGCTACCGGCTGATCGACACGGCCGCCGCCTACGGCAACGAGCGCGAGGTCGGCGAGGCGGTGCGCGCCTCAGGTCTCGACCGCTCCGAGGTGTTCCTGGAGACGAAGATCTGGATCTCCGACTACGGCTACGACGAGACGCTGCACGGGTTCGAGAAGAGCGCCGGCAAGCTCGGCGTCGAGCAGATCGACCTGCTGATCCTCCACCAGGCGCTGCCCTCGGCGTTCGACCGGACCCTCGAGGCCTACCGGGCCTTGGAGACCCTGCTGGCCGACGGCAGGGTCCGCGCGATCGGCGTCAGCAACTTCATGGTCGAGCACCTCACGCGGCTGCTCGAGCAGGCGACCGTCGTGCCGGCCGTCAACCAGATCGAGGTCCACCCCTACTTCGCCCAGGCCGACGTGCAGGCCTTCGGCGCCGAGCACGGGATCCTCACGCAGGCGTGGTCGCCGATCGGCGGCATCACCTTCTACCGCGACGGCCGAGCACACCAGCACGTTGGAGGACCCCGTCATCGTCGAGATCGCCCGGGCGCACGGCAAGAGCCCCGCCCAGGTGATGCTCCGCTGGGGCCTCCAGCACGGGCGCTCGGTCATCCCGAAGTCCACCAAGCCCAAGCGGATCGCCGAGAACATCGACGTCTTCGACTTCGAGCTCTCGGCCGACGAGCTGACCGCGATCGACGGCCTCGACACCGGCCGCCGCGGCGGACCGGAGCCCGAGGCCATCACGCTCGAGGCCTTCGGCCGCGACATCCCGGAGGCCTGATCCATGGAATACCGCCCGCTCGGACGCACCGGCGTCCAGGTCTCGAAGCTCTGCCTCGGCACGATGATGTTCGGCGCCTGGGGCAACACCGACCACGACGACTCGACCCGGATCATCCACCGCGCGCTGGACGCGGGGATCAACTTCGTCGACACCGCCGACGTCTACTCCGCGGGCGAGTCGGAGGAGATCGTCGGCAAGGCGCTCAAGGATCGCCGCGACGACGTCGTCCTGGCGACGAAGTTCTGGGGGCCGATGGGCGACGACCCCAACCGCCGCGGCGTCTCGCGCCGCTGGATCATCGCCGAGGTCGAGAGCTCGCTGCGGCGGCTAGGCACCGACTGGATCGACCTCTACCAGATGCACCGCCCCGACCCGGAGACGGACATCGACGAGACGCTCGGCGCGCTGACGGACCTCGTCCGGCAGGGCAAGGTCCGCTACATCGGCTCGTCGTCGTTCTCGGGCGGCGAGATCGTCGAGGCGCAGTGGGCGGCGCGCGACCGCGGGCTCGAGCGCTTCCGCACCGAGCAGCCGCCGTACTCGCTGCTCGTCCGCGGGATCGAGCTCGACGTCCTGCCGACCGCCCGGCGCCACGGCATGGGGATCCTCACCTACAGCCCGCTCTCCGGGGGCTGGCTGTCGGGCAACTGGACCGCCGACAGCTCGCCGACGTCGCCGGCCCGCCAGCGGCTGGCGGCGCGCTTCGACATGGCGCTGCCCGAGAACCAGCGCAAGCTCGAGGCGGTCGAGCAGCTCGCGCAGGTCGCCGACGACGCCGGCGTGTCGCTCATCGAGCTCGCCATCGCGTTCGTCGTGAACCACCCGGCCGTGACCTCGGCGATCATCGGCCCGCGCACGATGGAGCAGCTCGACAGCCAGCTGCCCGCCGCCGACGTCGTGCTCGACCCGGCGATCCTCGACCGGATCGACGCGATCGTCCGCCCCGGCGTCAACCTCAATCCCGCCGACACCAGCTACGGCGAGCAGGTCCTCGCGCCCGAGCTGCGGCGGCGCTAGACCGCAAGGAGCCTCATGCAGATCACCCGCAGCAGCATCGACACCCAGAAGGGGCCGTCGGACTGGTTCACCGGCGACGTGTACATCGACGCCGTCGCCGCCCCGGCCGGCACGTCGACGTTCGCCTCCGCGCTGGTGCACTTCACGCCCGGCGCGCGCACCGCGTGGCACACGCATCCCCACGGTCAGACGATCTTCGTCACCGAAGGCGTCGGCCGCTGCCAGCGCGAGGGCGGCCCGATCGAGGTCATCCGCCCGGGTGACCGCGTGTTCTTCGAGCCCGGCGAGAACCATTGGCACGGCGCGGCGCCGAACCGCTTCATGGCCCACGTCGCCATGCAGCAGCTCGACGAGTCCGGCAGTCCGGTCACCTGGGGCGAGCACGTCACCGACGAGCAGTACGCCGCGGATCCGTCGGACTGACCCGGATCAGGCGAGCGGCTTGGCCCAGGTGATGTACGTGTCCTTGACCGCGAAGCCGGCGCGCTCGTAGAGGCCCAGCGCGCCGGTGGCGTTGGCGGTGTCGACCCCCAGCGCCGACCGCTCGTACCCGGCGGCCTCGTAGGAGCGGAGCGCGGTGGCGAGCAGCAGTCCTCCGAGGCCGCGCCGGCGCCACGCGGGTCGCACGCCGAGCTGCCCGACGAACGCCTCGCGCACGCCGCTGCCGACGGCGTCGGCCTCCCAGAAGTAGCTCAGCAGGAACGCCGCGACCTCGTCGCCGTCGAGCACCAGCCAGCTGAGGTCGGGCTCGAACGCGCGCGACCCCGTGAACCACCGCGCCCAGCGCTCGTCGTCGGGCGGCGTCGACGCCCAGTGGTCGCGGAACGCCGCCCGGTGCGCCTCGCGGACCGCGGCGTCCCGCTCCGCGAGGTACGGCGCGAGGGTCAGGCCGGGCGGAGCCGGCGGGACGCTCGGGAGCGGGTCCGCCAGGGAGCGGGTCATCAGGTACTCCCGGCGCGTCTCCTCGTAGCCGGCGGCCCGGACCAGCGCGCCCTGGCTCGCGTTGCGGTCGTGCACGACGACACACGCCGCCCCGGGGACGTCGGGATGGCGCTCACGGTGCATGGCCGCGGCCCGCTCCTCGGCCCACTCGAGCAGCCGGCGCCCGAGGCCGCGCCCGCGGGCGGCCGGGACGACCGCTCCGCTCACGTGAATGCGGTCGACGTCGGCGACCGCCGAGGGGCCGCTCACGCGGGCGTAGGCGACGAACTCCCCGTCGGGACCGACCCCGCCGAAGGTGTCGCGGTCGAGGTCGGTCGACGCGTCCTCGAGCTCGTCGCGGACGTCCTGCTCGGAGAAGTGCTCGCCCGTGTCGTCCACCGCCTCGACGGCGGCGCGCGCCCGGGCGAGAGATGGCGCGTCGTCGAGGCGCAACGCCCGCCAGGTCAGGGTCGTGGTCTCCATGCGTGCCTCCGAGTCTGCGCAGGCTACAGCCGGTCGCGCTCCGGCCACCCGACCTTGAGCCCGTAGAGGGCGAGCGCCAGCAGCGCCGCCATCAGCGCGTACCACGCCCCGCCGCCGCTGACGTCGCCGGCGTGCAGGAGCGGCAGCGCGAGCAGCAGCACGCACCACGCCGCGAGGGTCGCGTGGCCGATCAGCCCCTCGCAGCGGCGCCGCTGCGCGAGCGCGAGCGTCAGCAGCATCGTCCCGAACAGGGCGTACCACGCGGCGACGGCGCGGGCGAGCAGCGGCGTCAGGGCCCAGGGCCAGTGCGCGCCGAGCTCGACCGGCGCGACGTACAGCGCGACCGGGCCGGCGACCAGGGCGGCCCCGGCGATCCCCGACAGGACCCGCAGGCCGAGCACCGCGGGGTCGGCCACCGCCGGCGGCGCCGCCTGGCGCCGCTGCCGCGCGACCAGCACCGGGATCGCCAGCGGCACGCCGGCGTACACCAGCGTCCACACCCAGGTCGGCGGGTAGTCCCAGCGAAAGCGATCCGCGTGGATGATGGTCGCCGCGAACAGGCTCGTGGCGAGCACCCAGAGCGCGGGCGGAAGCAGCGAGAACGAGCGCCAGCGCGTGGCGAACCGGAGCACGAGGCCGGTCGCGAGGGTCCCGGCCAGGAAGCCGGCGCCGATGAACGCGGCGTTCACCGCCGGCGTGATCGACCACGCGTAGTCCGTGTCGGCCCGGGCGCCGAACAGGTACAGGAAGAGGCCGTTGGCCGCGGCGAGGAGCAGCAGCACCCAGACGCCGGCGCGCGTCAGGCCGAGCACGCGACCCGCCGGCGCGGGGTCGGCCGGGGCGGCTGGGCGGGGCGGGACCGCGGGGTCGGTGACCTCCGCGTCGATGAGTGTCATGGCAGTCCTCTTGGGCGACGGGTCGATGGGGGTCACGACCGTACGCCGGACCGGCGTCTCCGCTCATCCGCGCTACCACGCAACCCGGGGCCCGCTCGGTCTGACGGCGTGCACGCATGCACCGCCCGCGGGACGCCCTCAGGGCGCGGCCGGCCGCGGGTCCGTGGCGAGGATCGCCATCGAGATCGCGTCGTGCCACGCGCCGTCCCAGTGGAGCGCGTCGTCGAGGGCATACGCCACGACGAGCCGCGTCGCCTCGGTGCCGTATCCGTGCCCGAACACCTGCGGGCCGACGAGCCCGATGCGGAAGTTCGCCGCGGCGTTGGGCGCATCCAGGTCGTTGATGACCGCCTCGCCGAGGACCGGGCGGCTCGCGAGCGGCTCGAGCCGGACGCGCGCGCCGGCGAGCGCGGGTTGGTCGCGGAAGACGTCGTCGGCGATCATCGGTCGATCAAACGGCAAGGGAGACCCATGAGCAACACCGCGACGATCACCGTGCCCCACCTCGGCACCTCGACCATCGGCTACCGGCTCGGCCAGGCCTACGACGCCTCGCTGCCCACGCTCGTCATGGTCAACTCGTTCACGACGTCCGTCGAGCAGTACCGCCCGCAGTTCGCCGACGAGACGCTGGCGGCGACCGCCAACCTGCTCGCGATCGAGCCCTACGGCCACGGCGAGACCCGCGCCGCGTACGAGCAGTTCACCTACTGGGACTCGGCCATCGCCAACCTGCAGGTCCTCGAAGCGCTCGGCATCCCCGAGGCCTTCGTCCTGGGCACCTCGCAGGGCGGCTGGATCGCGGCGCGCATGGCCATCCTCGCCCCCGACGTCGTGAAGGGCATCATCCCGCTCGGCACCTCGATGGACTTCGAGAGCCCGCGCAGCCGCGACCTCGGGTGCTGGGACGGCATCGAGTTCTGCACCCCCGCCATCGACGCCCTCGCCGCGCCCGTCGGTGAGGACTGGGTGATCCCGATCGAGCTCGTCGACGCCGTCCTCAAGGAGGGCCTGGGCGACGACGTGCCGCCCGACGAGCGCGCCTTCTGGCACGCCACGTACCAGGCAGAACTACACCGGCGACACGGGACGCAAGCACGTCCGGATCTGCAGCATCAACCTGCGCGACCGCGACGGGTTGCACGGCCGGCTCGACGGCGTGCGATGCCCGGTCCTGCGGATGCACGGCACCGAGGACCCGGTCTACTCCGTCGCCAACGCCGAGGACGAGATGCCGCTCTTCGTCAACAGCCCCGACGCCGAGCTCCGCGTCGTCGAGGGCGGCCGGCACTTCCTGAGCGCCTCGGACCCCGCTCACGTCAACCCGGCGACGGCCGAGTTCATCGCCCGCTGGAGGTAGCGGCGCTCACGGACTCCGGCTCAGGAGGTCGGCGACCGTCAGGCCGAAGGCGGGCAGGGACACGAACGCGATGGCGACGAGGGCGACCCGGCCGACGCCCAGCGCTCGGTCCGACTTCCACGTCTTCGCGGGCGGGGTCGCGACCTGCGTCGGGAACGCTCGGCTGAGGCGTCCGACGAGGGCGGCCACGAGCATCCCCGTCACGAGCGCGAGGCCGCTGAAGCCGGCGACCGCCACCCAGGCGGGCCCGACGAAGTCGAAGTCCGGATTGGACCCGCGCAGGGGCTCGACCCACCACCCGAACGTCACCAGGATCAACGCGCCGAAGGCCAACCCCCGCGCGCGGCCCGACGGAAGCCAGCGATGGATCAGCACGTAGACCGCGGCCGCGGCCACCCCGGTCACCGCGCCGCCGAAGATGAACAGGGCGACCGTGCCGCCCACGGTGATCTCCCCCACGACCTCCTGGGCTTCGGTGATCCGCCCGTCCGCGGACGGCGGGCTGGTGAGCGCCAGCACGCGCATCATCAGGCGTCCGCCCGCGCCGCCGCCCAGCACTCCGGCGGCCAGCCCCGCGAGGAGCACCAGTCGGCCGTACCACAGGGGACGCGGGATCACGCCCGGGCGCGTCTGGCGCGGCCGAGGGTCGAGACGCTCGTCGGTCCGCGCCACCTGCGGCGGTTGCAGGTCCATCGCCCCCCAGCGCGCGATGACGACGAGGGCGACCACGAACAACAGGGCGCAGCTGACGATGACGGCCATCGGCCCGGAACCATCTCACCGCGGCGATCCGGTGTGGCCACACCTCGGTGTCGATCTCCACACCGCATCGACCAGCTCCAGGTGCGCTGACAGGATGGGCCGAATGACGACACCTGCCTTCCTCGGGCCGTGGTACGCCAGCCCGGCGGTGCTCGGCGTCGGGCGCGCCCTCGAGCCGCCGGGCGCGCTGCCGCACATCGCCCGCGTGGTCGACGCGGCCGCTCCGATCCTCGCCGAGGAGGCCGAGCTCGCGGTCGAGGCACTCAACGTCGACGCCACGAGCTACAGGGTCATCCGCGAGCGGTGCGACGGCGACCCCGGGCGCATGGCCGACTGCATCGCCGCGATCGTGCGCGAGCACGGCAAGCTCCAGAATCCGTGGACCGGCTCCGGCGGCATCCTCGCCGGCCGCGTCACCGCCGTCGGGGAGCGCCACTGGGACCCGGGCCTGCGCCCCGGCGACCACGTGGTGCCGCTCGCGTCCCTGATCGCGATCCCGCTCGAGCTCGAGGCCGTCGGCCCGCTCTCGCCCTCCCGCCCGCAGGTGCCGGTCCGCGGGCGCGCCGTCGTCACCGGGCGCATGGCGTGCGCGCGCGTCCCCGACGACCTGCCGCTCGGCGTGGTGCTCACCGCGCTCGACGTCTACCCGGCGGCGTCGCACGCCCGCGCGATGGCCGCGCCCGGCGACCACGTGCTCGTCCTCGGCGCGGGGCACGCGGGGCTCCTCGCGGCCGCCGCCGCGCACGAGGCGGTCGGCGGGACCGGGAGGGTCACCGCCCTCGACGCCTCGGCGACCGCGCTCGAGCGCATGCGCGCCGCCTCGCCGGCGACGGCGACCGTCCACGCCGACGCCACCGACCCCGTCGCCGTGCTCGCGGCGCTCGGCGCGCACGGCCTCCCGCGCGCGGATCTCACGCTGGTCTGCACCAGCGTCCAGGGCTGCGAGGGGACCGCGATCCTCGCCACCGACGAGGCCGGCGCCGTGCTCTTCTTCTCCACCGCCACGTCGTTCCCCGCGGCCGCGCTCGGCGCCGACAGCGTCTCCTCCACGACGCGCCTGGTCATCCCCAACGGCTACACCGAGGACCGCGGGCGCTACGCGCTCGACCTCCTGCGCCGCGATCCCGCGCTGCGCGCCGCCGTCGAGGCGTGAGCCGGGTCGGCGACCGGGTCGCAGCCCGACCCGAGCGCCGCGAGCACGGGGACGGCGTCGTCGGCCGGGGCGAGACCGGCGAAGTCGGCCTGCAGCGCGCGCGCCGCGTCCGCGAACGCCGGTTCGTCGATCAGCCGCAGCACGGCGGTGGGCAGGGCGGAGACGACCGCGTCGCCGGGCGGCTCGAAGACCCCGCGCTCGCCGTCCTCGAGGACGACCCCGGCCCCGAGCCCGGCGACCCGCCGCGCGGTGCGCCACTGGTCGCCGGCGAACAGCGGCAGGACCGCCTGCGGGACGCCGTGGGCCAGGGCGCCGAGCGTCGTGCCGTGGCCGCCGTGGGAGACCACGGCCGACGCGTGGCCGAGCACCTCGTCCTGATCGACCCACGTCTCCACCCGCGCGTTCGCGGGCGCGGGGCCGAGCGCCGCCGGGTCGGCGTCGCGGCCGAGGGTCAGCAGGACGCGCACGGGCAGGTCCGCCAGCGCGGCCAGGAGGCGGCGGTGGAGGTCGGGATAGAACGGCAGCGACCCCGTCACCGAGCCCAGCGTCACGTACACGAGCGGCGGGCCGCCGTCGTCCGCGGCGCCGCCGGCCGGCGCGCTCGCGCGAAACCGCTGCGTCGCGGGCCCGTCGTCGAAGGCCGGCGGCAGGAGGCTGAGGAGCGGCGCGCCGGGCGCGTCCGGCGCGAGGCCCGCGTCCCGGCGCAGGTCGCCGACCGCCGGCGCCGCGAGGGCGGCGACCCACGCCTCGGTGGAGGCGAGCCCGAGCGCCATGCGGGCGAGTGGCCGCCCGCGGAGCTCGGCGGCGATCGGGGCCGCGAACTCGTAGCCCTCGTGCACGACCACGTCCGGCGCCACCTCGTCGACGGCGGCGAGCACGCCGGGCAGCGCCCCGCCGGCCCCGATCCGCGCGAACCCCTCGCTGATGATCAGCGCATCGCCCTCGGACTGCCGCAGACGCGGGATCTGCGCCATCAGCGGCGCCCAGGCCTCGTCGGGCGCGACGGCCACCGCGTGCACCGGGAGGCCGAGCCGCTCGACGTTCGCCGCCCGCGGGGCGTGCGTCACGACCACGACGTCGTGCCCGGCGCGGACGCACGCGCGCGCGAGCGGGACGAGCGGCAGCAGATGCCCCGAGTGGCCGGTGGTCGAGAACAGGACGCGCACGCGTCCCGTAGCTCACCACGTCGGCGGTCCCCGCGGCAACGCGCGGGGCCGCCCTGCGATAGTCGCGTCGTGCCGACCCGCCTCCCGTCGCGACCCCGCTCCTGGCCGCGCGCGCTCGAGGCGGTCTACCGCGGGCCGCTGCGCCGCGCGCAGATCTCGTTCGCCGCGATGTGGGCGGGCGAGAGCGCGTTCATGGTCGCGCTCGCCGTCGTGGCGTTCCGCGAGGGCGGCGTCGCCGCGGTCGGCGCCGTCACGGCGGTCCGCATGGCGACCGCGGCGCTGCTCGCGCCGTTCCTCGCGACGATGGCCGACCGGGTCCGCCGGGAGCAGGTCCTGTTCTGCGTCGGGGTCGTCCGCGGCGCGATGCTGGCCGGCGCCGCGGTGGTGACCGCCAACGACGGCCCGCCGGCGGTGACGTACGGCTTCGCGGTCGTCGCAACGGTCGCCGTCTCGTTGTACCGGCCGGCGCATTCGGCCCTGCTCCCCGCGCTGGCGAAGTCGCCGCAGGACCTGACGAGCGCGAACGCGGTGCGCGGCATGCTGGACTCGCTCGCCACCCTCGGGGGCCCGGTGGCGGCGGCCGTCCTGCTGGCCGCGAGCGGTCCGGCGGCGGTCTTCGCCGTGTGCTCGGCCGCGTCGCTGCTGGGCGGGCTGGTCGTCGTCGCGCTGCCGTACGACGCGCCGCCGCGGGCCGAGGCCGTGGGCGGGACCGGCCGCGCCGTCCTGCGGGGCTTCACGACCATCGCGGCGGATCGCACGCTGTCGCTGATCACCGTGCTCGGGTTCGTGCAGACGTTCACGCGCGGATGCCTCACCGTGTTCGCCGTCGTGATCGCGATCGACCTTCTCGACACCGGCGACCCGGGCGTCGGGATCCTGAACGCCGCGATCGGGGCCGGCGGCGTGCTCGGCTCGCTGTTCGCGTTCGGGCTGGTGCGGCGCGGCGGGCTCGCCACGTGGTTCGGGGTCGGGATCGCGCTGTTCGGCGCGCCGCTCGCGCTGATCGGCGTCGTCCCCGAGCCGGCGGCGGCGATCGTCCTGCTCGGCCTCGTCGGGGTCGGCAACGCGCTGATCGACGTCGGCGGCTTCACGATGCTGGCGCGGCTGACGGACGAGACCGTCCTGGCGCGCATGTTCGCGGGCTTCGAGGCGATCCTGACGCTCGGGGTCGCGTTCGGCGGCCTGCTCGCGCCGGTCGTCATCGACGTGCTCGGCCGGCGTCCCGCGCTCGTCGCCGTCGGCCTGCTGGCGCCGGCGGCCGTGGCCGCCAGCTGGCCGGCGCTGCGCCGGCTCGACGGCCACATGCGCATCCGCGACGCGGACATCGAGATCCTGCGGGCGGTCCCGATGCTCGGCACGCTCCCGGCGGCGACGATCGAACAGCTCGGCGCGGGGCTCGAGCACGCCGAGTTCGCGCCGCGCCAGGCGGTCTTCGAGCAGGGCGAGCCCGGCGACCGGTTCTACGTGGTCGAGTCCGGTCGCGCGGAGGTGGTGCGCGACGGACGCCTCGTCAACACGCTCGCCCGCGGCGACGGGTTCGGCGAGATCGCCCTCCTCGACGACCGGCCGCGCACGGCCACGATCCGCGCGACCGCGGACGCACCCCTGCGCGTGAGCGTCCTGCAGCGCCAGGCCTTCCTGACCGCCGTGACCGGCTACCCGGTGAGCGCGACCGCGGGCCGGGAGGTCGTCGCCCGGGTCGAAGCCCGCGACGCCGAGCGCCCGCCGACCGAGGCGACGCGCGACGAGCCGCTCGCCGGCACCGCGGACTGATCAGCCGGCCGGCGCCGTCTCCCGTGAGCGCCGGCGGAGGATGTGCGGCAGGCCCCGGCCGACCATGCCGAACGTGCCGCCGATGCGCTGCGGCCACGTGGGATCCGGCAGCGGACCGAGCGGCGCGGCGATGTCCTCGACGTCCAGGAACCAGGTGCGCACCGGCCCGATGCCCTCGAGGTCCTGCGCGATCTCCTGCATCGCCGGCTCGGGCGACGCGGTGCCGCCGTTGCGGTAGATGTCCTCGGAGACGAGGACGTACTCCGGCACCTGCACCGGGTTCTTGAGCAGGCGGTGGACGTAGATCACGTCCATGCCGACGAGCTTCCGGCGGCGCTTGATCGTCTGGGTCGCGACCTCGCCCACGTGCGCGACGAACTTCAGCTTCAGCTCGCTCGTCTGCGTGCAGCTCCCGCACGGGCACATGTTGAGCTCGATCAGCCGGCGCTGCTCGTGGAAGGCGCGGTGCATGGCGACGGCCGCCTCGGTGATGGTGGCGAGCGTGGCAGGCCCGTCCAGCCCGTCGGCCTCGCGCGAGAGGAAGGCCGCATCGCCTTCGATCTCGATCAGGTCGAAGCCGCGCGCGGCATCGACGACCTTGCCGAGCATGCGACTGGTCGCCGCCTCCGCGTGCCCGAGGATGCTGCGGTGGAACTGCATGTACTCGGTGTAGCCCCCGATGTCGGCGATCAGGAGCAGGGCACGTCGGGTCCTCATGGGCGGACGCTAACAGGGCGGGATGGCCCGCTGAGAAACGCCCGCGCCGGAGCGGGCGGTTGGACGCCCGGAAGCCGATACGCTCGCGCCGTGCCCGATGCGCCGTCCGACAACTCCGCCGGGCCGAGCTGACCTCGCGCGCCGTGTCCCTTCGCGAATCCGAGACGGCGACCTACGCCCGCGTCGCCGAGCTGCCCCTGCGGATCGACCGCTGCGAGCTGCTCCCGCTGGCGCGCGACACGTCGAGCGGGTTCACGAAGGTCTCGACCGTCGTCCGGCTGACCGGCGACGGCCACGAGGGCCAGGGCGAGGACATCACCTGGGATCAGATCGACCAGATCGAGCAGCTGCGCCGGGCGGGCGACCTGTCGTGGCTGCGCGGGCGGCGCACGCTCGACGAGTTCTCCACCCTGCTCGGCCTGGCCGACCTCTTCCCGGTCGAGCCGATCCGCGAGAGCGCCCGCGAGTACCGGCGGTGGGCGTTCGAGAGCGCAGCCCTTGACCTCGCCCTGCGCCAGAGCGGCCTCTCGCTGCAGGACGCGGTCGGCCGGGCGGCGCAGCCGGTCACGTTCGTCGTGTCGATGCGGATCGCCGACGCCGCCGGCCTCGGTCCGATCCGGGTGCTGCGCGGCATGGATCCGGCGCTGCGGTTCAAGCTCGATCCCACGCCGAGCTGGGATCACGGGCTGCTCGCGGAGCTGGGGTCGATCGCCGGCGTCGACGTCGTCGACATGAAGGGGCTGTACCGCAACGCGAGCGTGGCGATGGAGCCCGACCCCGACCTCTACCGGCGTGTGTTCGAGGCCCTCCCGGAGGCCTGGATCGAGGATCCCGGCGTCGCCGACGACACCATCGAGCTGCTCGACCGCCACCGCGACCGGATCACCTGGGACGAGCCGATCCACTCGGTCGCCGACATCGAGGCGCTGCCGTGGCGGCCCCGCCTGCTGAACCTCAAGCCCGCCCGCTTCGGCAGCGTCCGCCGCCTGTTCGAGACCTACGACTTCTGCGCGGCGCACGGCATCGGCGCGTACGGCGGTGGCATGTTCGAACAGGGTCCGGGACGCGGGCAGCTCCAGTACCTCGCGTCGCTGTTCCATCCCGACGGTCCGAACGACCTCGCCCCCGTGACGTACAACCTGCAGGTCGACACGGGCGCCCCGCCGCGCTCGCCGCTCGCGCCGGAGCCGCACGAGATCGGCTTCCGCTGGGGGACCTACGACCGGCGGCGCAGCATCCGCGAGCGGCTCCCGGCGCCGGAGTAGGCGAGCGCGCCGGACCCTGCTATCGCTGGGGGCCGATGTCGCGCGTGTCGGGAGTCGCCGAGCAGGTCGTATTTGCCGCGGTCGCCGCCGCGATGGCGGACCGCAACTTCCACCGGGCCGTGGACGCCCTCGGCGCCAACCGCCCCGCCCAGCGCGCGCTCGCCGCGATCTGGGACCGGCTGATCCTCGCCGAGGTCCATCGCCTGGACGGCGCGCCGCGCGCGAGCGCGCCCCACGGCCCGCTGCTCGAGGCGATCGCCACCGGCGGCGAGGCGGAGGCGGCCGACGCGGCGCGGCGCCACGTGCTCGACGGCTGACCTGCGTGCTCCACGCCGGTTGACGGGCGGAGCGGTGCGCTGGAGAATCGGCGCCGTCGACCGAGAGGCGGTGCCGGATGGCGTGGACCCTGAAGGGCAGCTACGCGGAGACGTGCTCGTGCGAGCTCATGTGCCCGTGCAACCTGTCGTTCGACCACGGCGCGACGTACGACTACTGCCGCGCGACGCTCGGCTTCCACGTGCGGGACGGCGAGGTCGACGGCACCGATGTCGGCGGGCTCAACGTCGTGGTGATCATCGACACCCCGAAGGTCATGACCGACGGCAACTGGAAGCTCGGCATGTTCCTCGACGAGCGCGCCAGCGACGAGCAGGCGGACAAGCTCGCCGGGGTCTTCAGCGGCCAGCTCGGCGGCCCGATGGCCGGCCTCGCGCCGCTGGTGGGCGAGGTGGTCGGCGTCGAGCGGGCCGCCATCGACCTGACCGACGACGGCCTGCGCCACAGGGTCCGCGTCGGCGACGCGATCGACTTCGAGGTCGAGGACATCGTGCCGTTCGGCGTCGAGAGCGGTGAGCCCGTCCGGTTCTCCGGCATGTTCCACCCGGTCGGGTCGGATCTCACGATGGCCGAGGCGAAGCGCTCGCAGATCAACGCGTTCGGGATCCAGTACGAGGGCAAGACCGGGCTCTCGACCTCCGAGTTCGCCTGGTCCGCGTGATCACCTCGGCGCCGGATCGGCGCGCCGGGACGACGCGCGCGCTGACTGCGGCCCGCGCCCACCTGGGCCTCGTCGCGCTCCTGTTCGCGCTCGCGGCCGTCGGATGGTGGTCGACCGCGGATCGCATGCAAGGCATGGACGACGGGCCGTGGACCGCGCTCGGAACGCTCGGATGGTTCGTCGGCGTCTGGCTCGTGATGATGGCCGCGATGATGTTCCCGTCGCTCGCGCCGACGGCCACGCTGTACGCGCGGATGACGACGGATCGGCTGGCACCGCTGCTGTTCACCGCCGGGTACCTCGTGGTCTGGGGCGCCGCCGGTGTCCTCGCGTTCGCGGTCGCCCGGGGCGGCAGCGCGATCGCCGGGGACGTCCTGGCCTGGGACCGCGCCGGTCAGTGGGTCGCCGGCGCGACCCTGCTCGTCGCGGCCGCCTACGAGCTCACACCGCTGAAGAACGTCTGCCTCGCGAAGTGCCGCAGCCCGCTCGGCTTCCTGCTCGGCGCCTGGCGCGACGGCCGGGGCGGCGCGCTGCAGATGGGCGTGCGACACGGCGCCTGGTGCGTCGGCTGCTGCTGGGCGCTCATGGCCTCGCTCTTCGCCCTCGGGATCATGAGCCTCGTCTGGATGGCGTTCGTGGCCGCGCTCATCGCCACGGAGAAGTTGCTGCCGTGGCGCCGGGTCGCGACCTACGGGACCGCGGGGATCCTGCTCGCGCTCGGCGTCCTGCTGCTCGCCGCGCCCGATGCCGTCCCGGCCCTGACGATCCCCGGAGACGAGCCGATGCCTGCGATGCAGCAGATGATGTCCCCCTAGCGACGGTCACGCAGCAGCCGCAGCCCGTTCAGCGTCACCAGCAGCGACATGCCCATGTCGGCGGCCACGGCGAGCACGAGCGTGACCAGCCCGAGCGGGGCGAGCACGACGAACACGGCCTTGACCGCCAGCGAGGCGATGACGTTCTGCCGCATCACCCCGGCCGCCTGGCGCGCGCCGCGGACCGCCTCGGGCAGCCGGGCGAGGTCGTCGGACATCAACGCGACATCGGCGGAGGCGAGCGCGGCGTCGGTGCCCGCGGCGCCCATCGCCACCCCGACCGGAGCGGCCGCCAGGGCGGGCGCGTCGTTGATGCCGTCACCGACCATCGCCACCGGCCCGCGCTCGGCGTCGAGCTCCTCGACGGCGCGCAGCTTGTCCTCGGGCAGCATCCCCGCGCGGTACTCGTCCGCGCCGACCCGCGCGCTCACGCTGGCCGCGACCCGCTCGGAGTCGCCGGTGAGCATCACGACGCGCTCGATGCCGGCGCGGCGCAGCCCTTCGACGGCCGCGGCCGCCTCCGGTCGGGGCTGGTCGGCGAGCCCGAACACCGCCAGCGCCCGGTCGCCCTCGCCGAGCACCATCGCGGTCTCGCCGCGCGTCTCGAGCCAGAGCGCCTCCTCGGGCACCTCCCCCAGGCGCTCGGTCGCCAGGCGCGGACCGCCCGCCCACAGCTCGCGGCCGTCGACGTGGGCGATGACGCCGCGGCCGGGCAGCGCCTCGAACCCGTCCGCCTCGGCGATCGTCAGCCCGCGATCGCTCGCGGCCTGGACCAGCGCGCGGGCCAGCGGATGCTCCGAGCCCTGCTCCACCGCCGCCGCGAGCGCCAGCATCTCCTCGTCCGCGCCGTCGCCCAGCGCGGCGACGTGGCCGAGCTCGGGCCGGCCGAGCGTCAGCGTGCCGGTCTTGTCGACGGCCACGGTCCTGACCCGCGCGAGGTCCTCCAGCGCCTGGCCGCCCTTGATGAGCACGCCGTCGCGGGCCGCGCGCCCGACGGCCGAGACCACCGCGACCGGGATGGAGATGACCAGCGAGCACGGGCAGGCGACGATGAGCAGCGCCAGCGCCCGGTACACCCACGTGTCGAAGTCGCCGTCGAAGAGCGCGACGGGGATGACCGCGACCGCCAGCGCGGCCGCGAACACCAGCGGCGTGTAGACCCGCGCGAAGCGATCGACGAAGCGCTCCGACGGCGCCCGCGAGCCCTGCGCCTCCTCGACGAGCGCGGCGACACGGGCGAGCGTGGAATGCTCGGCCGCCGTGACGACGCGGACGGTCAGCGCGCCCTGGGCGTTGAGCGTGCCGGCGAAGACCGCGTCGCCCGGCGCCTTGTCGACGGGGACCGACTCGCCGGTGATCGGCGCCTCGTCGACGCTCGAGGTCCCGGCGACGATCTCCCCGTCCAGGGCGACGCGCTCGCCGGGACGGACGCGGAAGCGCTCGCCGACGGTGACCTCCTCGACCGGCATCAGCCGCTCGGAGCCGTCCTCGGCGACGACCCTCGCCTGCGCCGGGGCGAGCTCCATCAGCTCGCCCACCGACCGGCGGCTGCGGTCGAACGCGTAGGTCTCGAGCGTCGTGCCGACCGCGAACAGCACCAGCACCCAGGCGCCCTCGGCGTAGGAGCCGATGCCGACCGCCCCGACCGCCGCCAGCGTCATCAGCACGTTCATGTCCAGCGACCGGCGCCGGAGACCAGCGGCCGCCGCGCGGGCGACGGGCCATCCGCCCGCCGCCATCGACGCCAGGTACAGCGGCTCGGCGACCGCGCGCGCCGCCCCGAGGAGCGTCGCCGCCACCGCGACCGCGAGCAGCGCGACCGACAGCACCGTGGACACCGTCCGTGCATCCCGCCGCCAGAACGGCGCGGCCGGCTCGCTCGCCCGCCGGCGGGCGACCGGGGCCGCCCGGTAGCCGGCGCGCGACACCGCGGCCGAGACGCGCTCGGGCTCGACGTCGCCGTCGACGGTCAGCGTCGCGTTGCCGAACGACACCTGCGCCGCGCGGACGCCGTCGAGCGCGGCCACGACCTTCTGCACCGTCTGCGCGCAGGCCGCGCAGTCCATGCCCTCGATGCGATAGCGATCGGCTCCGGCGGCGGGCTGCTCGCCGGGGTCCGCGGCCATCGGCAGCATGGGGAGCTCGCGTGGACCGCTCAGGACGCCACCGCCTCGGCCAGCACCGAGTCGACCAGCGCGCGGCCGGTCGCGGTCAGCGCGTACATCACCATCTTGCCGTCGCGCCGCGACCGCACGAGCCCGGCCGCGCGCAGCGCGCGCACGTGATGGGAGACGAGCTTCTCCGAGCGCTCGGCCACCCACGAGAGGTCGCACACGCACAGCTCCCCGTCGGCGTCCCGCAGCGCCACCGCCAGGGTCAGCCGTGTCGGGTCGGCGAGCGCCTTGGCCCGCGCCGCCGCCTGCTCGGCGGCGTCGACCGTCAGTCGCCGGTGGCGCAGCGCCTCCGCCTTCGGGATGTCGAGGCACAGCAGGTCGCAGGTGTCGCCACTCATGGGCCAACACCCTAACGGACGTACGATTGTTGGAGCTGCGCTCCCGCCGGTCGACGGCACCCGCGGCGAGTTCCGATATCGTCGCGCCTGAGAGTCGATCGCACCCACCAGGGTCAGGGAATCCGGTCGGAAGCCGGAGCTGACGCGCAGCGGTAGGGACATGCGGGAGGGCACACACGCCACTGGGTCGCGAGGCCTGGGAAGGCTGCCGTCGCGGACGTGTCCGAGCCCGAAGACCTGTCGACGCTCCGCCGCACCGCGGTGAACCGACAACAACGACCTCGCGCACAGGTCAGACGGCACGAAGAGGACCGCTTCCCATGACGGACCGCGTCACCCCCGAGCACGCAGAACGCCGCCTCGGCGTGCGCGAGTCGGCGGCCGCGGCGCGCGTCGTGCCGGACTGGTGTCCCGGCGTGCTGCGCCTCCACGCGGCCGGGGACGGAGGCCTCGCCCGCGTCCGCCTCCCGGGCGGGCGGCTCACGCTCGACGCCCTGCGTGCGCTGCGCGCCGCCGCCGGCCTCGGCAACGGCGTCGTCGAGGTGACCTCGCGCGCGAACGTCCAGGTCCGCGGGATCCCGGACGCGTCCGAGGTCGCGCTCGCCGAGGTCCTCCACGCCGGCGGGCTGCTCCCGTCGCCCGAGCACGACCGCGTGCGCAACATCGCCGCGAGCCCGCTGGGCGGCCGGCTGCCATCGTCCCGCGCGGCGACCGACGACCTCGTCGCCGCCCTCGACGAGGCCCTGCGCGCCGCGCCCGCCCTCGCCGCGCTCTCGGGCCGCTTCCTGTTCGCGGTCGACGACGGCAGCGCCACGGTCGGCGGCCGCGGCGCCGACGTCACGCTGAGCGCCGAGCGCGACGGCGCGTTCCGGCTGGCGCTCGCGGGCCGCCCGACGAGCCAGGTCGCCGCGCACGAGCAGGCCGCGGCGCTCGCCGTCGACGCCGCCCGCGCGTTCCTCGCCGTCGCCCGAGGCGCCGGCCACGACGGGGCGTGGCGGATCTCCGACCTGCCCGACGGCGCCCGCGTCGTGGCGCAGGCGCTCGGCGCGTCGCTCGTCACGTCACCGCCCGAGCCGACGCCGCACGCCGTGACGCTCGGCCGCCTGACCCAGGCCGACGGGCGCCGCGCGGTGACGGTCCTCCCGCCGCTCGGGCGCCTCGACCCGGCGATGCTCGACGCCCTCCTGGCCCTCGGCCACCCCGACGTCCGCGCGTCGACCCGCCGGACGCTGAGCTTCGTCGACGTTCCCGCGAGTGCGGACGAGCGCCTGCTCGACGCGCTGGCCACCGCGGGCTTCGTCGTCTCCGAGGACTCGGGCTGGTGGGGCCTGACGGCCTGCTCCGGCCTCGGCGCGTGTGCGCGCGCCCGCCTCGACGTCCGGGCCCTGGCGGCCGAACGGGCGACGCGGCGTCGCCCCGGCGCCGCGCCCGAGCACTGGTCGGCCTGCGAGCGCGGCTGCGGCCGGCCGCCCGGCGCGCGGGAGATGGCCGCATGAGCGGCTACGTCCGCGACGGCGCGGAGATCTACCGCCGCTCGTTCGCCACCATCCGGGCCGAGGCCGACCTCGACGGGCTCGACCCGGTCATGGAGCGCGTCGTCGTGCGGATGATCCACGCCTGCGGGATGGTCGACCTCGCCGACGACGTCGCGGCCTCGCCCGGCTTCGGGGCGGCCGGCGACGCGGCGCTCCGGGCCGGCGCGCCGATCCTGTGCGACACGTCGATGGTCGCCTCGGGCGTCACGCGCTCGCGGCTGCCGGCGGACAACGACGTCGTCTGCACCCTGTCGGACCCGTCCGTCCCGGGCCTGGCCGCGCGGATGGGCACGACGCGCACCGCCGCGGCGATGGAGCTCTGGCGCGAGCGCCTCGACGGCGCCGTCGTGGTCGTCGGCAACGCGCCGACGGCGCTGTTCCGGCTGCTCGAGCTCGTCGAGGAGGGCGTCGCGCCGCCGGCGGCGGTGATCGGCGTGCCGGTCGGCTTCATCGGCGCCGCCGAGTCGAAGGCCGCGCTCGCCGAGCACCCGGCCGGCCTCGAACACGTCGTCGTCCACGGGCGGCGCGGCGGCAGCGCGATCGCCGCGGCCGCCGTCAACGCGCTCGCGAGCGAGGCGGAATGAGCGGCCACCTGTACGGCGTCGGCGTGGGCCCGGGCGATCCCGAGCTCATGACGCTCAAGGCGCAGCGGATCATCGCGGCGGCCGACGTGATCGCCTACCCCAACGCCCGCCACGGCCGGAGTGTCGCGCGGTCGATCGCGGCGCCGTACTTCCGCGGCGACCAGGTCGAGGTCGCGCTCGAGTACCCCGTGACGACGGAGCAGACCGACCATCCGGGCGGCTACGAGGCGGCGCTGAGCGAGTTCTACGACGCCTGCGCCGACCAGCTCGCCGCGCACCTCGACGCCGGTCGCGACGTCGCCGTCCTCTGCGAGGGCGACCCGTTCTTCTACGGCTCGTACATGTACCTCCACGAGCGCCTGGCCCCGCGCTACCCGGCGACCGTGGTGCCAGGGGTCGCGTCGTTCAGCGCCGCCGCCGCGGCCGCGGGCACCCCGCTCGTGCGCCGCGACGACGTGCTGACGATCCTCCCCGGGACGCTGCCGCCCGAGGTCCTCGCCGCGCGGCTGCGCAGCAGCGACGCCGCCGTCGTCATCAAGCTCGGGCGCACGTTCCCGGGCGTGTCGGAGGCGATGCGACGGGCGGGCCTCGTCGACCGGGCGATCTACGCCGAGCGCGCGAGCAGCGCGGCCGAGCGCATCGCGCCGCTGGCCGAGGCCGGCGACAAGGTGCCCTACATGTCGCTCGTGCTCGTGCCCGGGGTCGAGCGCACCGCGCCCGCGAACGGACGGCCCGGCTGCGTGAGCGTCGTCGGGCTCGGCCCGGCCGGCCCCGACTGGCTGACGCCGGAGGCGCACGCCGAGCTGGCCGCGGCCGACGAGCTGGTCGGCTACGAGACGTACCTGGCGCGCGTGCCCGAGCGCCGCGGTCAGGGCCGCCACGCGACCGACAACCGCGTGGAGGGCGAGCGCGCCCGCCACGCGCTCGAGATGGCGGCCGGCGGCGCGCACGTCGCGGTCGTCTCCTCCGGCGACCCCGGCATCTTCGCGATGGCAGCCGCGGTGCTCGAGGTCGTCGACGGCGACACCGCCTTCGCCGACGTCGAGCTGCGGATCGTCCCGGGGCTCTCCGCGATGCAGGCGGCCGCGGCCCGGGTGGGCGCCCCGCTCGGCCACGACTTCTGCGTGATCTCGCTCTCGGACCAGCTCAAGCCGTGGGACGTCGTCGAGCGCCGCCTCGACGCGGCCGGGGCGGCCGACCTCGTGCTCGCGCTCTACAACCCGGCGTCGCGCACGCGGCGCGAGCAGCTGACGCGCGCGATCGAGGTGCTGCGCCGCCATCGCACGCCGGACACGCCCGTCGTCGTCGCCCGCGCGGTGGGCGCGCCCGAGGAGTCGGTGTCGGTCACGACGCTCGCGGCGGTCGACCTCGACGCGGTCGACATGCGCACGCTGCTGATCGTCGGCTCGTCGACGACCCGCACGATCGCCGGCCCGGCCCCGCGGGTCTACACGCCGCGGCGCTACCCGGCCTGAGCGCGCGCCCAGGTCAGCGCCGCCTCGACCGAGGTCGCCGTGGGCACGTCCGGCCGCGGCGGGCGGCGGACGACGATCACCGGCAGCCCGCGCTCGCGCGCCACGTCGAGCTTGGCCTCGGTGTGCGTGCCGCCGCTGTCCTTCGTGACGACGAGGTCGATCGCGTGGCGCTCGACGAGCGCCCGCTCGCCCTCGACCGTGTACGGGCCGCGGTCGAGCAGCACCTCGTGGCGGGCGGGCAGCGGCGGGCCGGGCGGATCGACGCAGCGCACGAGGAACCACGTCTCGTCGACGGCGGCGAACGCGGCGAGCCCCTGGCGGCCGGTGGTCAGCAGGACGCGACGGCCGAGCCGCGGGACCGCCGCCGCGGCCTCGTCGAGGTCGGAGACCCACGTCCAGCGGTCGCCGGGGCGCTCGCTCCACGACGGGCGCTCCAGGCGCAGCAGCGGCACGCCGGCGGCCGGGGCGGCGCGCGCCGCACTGGCGGAGATGCGCTCGGCGAACGGGTGCGTCGCGTCCACCACGGCCGCGACCTCGTGCTCGGTCAGCCACCGCGCGAGCGCGTCCGGGCCGCCGAACCCGCCGATGCGGACCGCGCCGGCGGGCAGGCGCGGATTCGCGACGCGGCCGGCGAGCGACGACGTGACCGCGACGCCCGCCGCGTCGAGCGCGGCCGCGAGCGCGCGGGCCTCCGCCGTGCCGCCGAGAACCAGGATCACGCGATCACCGTAGGGTCCCGGGCGTGAGGCGGGTGCTCGTCATCGGCATCGGCGCGGGCGACCCCGAGCACGTGACCGCGCAGGCCGCGCGGGCGCTCAACGAGGTCGACGTGTTCTTCGTGGTGAGCAAGGGTTCCGACACCGAGGACCTCGTCGCGGCGCGCCGGACGGTGCTCGAGCGCTTCGTCGCGGATCCGTCCTACAGGATCGTCGATCTGCCCGACCCGCCGCGCGACCGCGCGGCCGCGGCGTACGGCGCCGCGGTGGACGACTGGCGCGCGCGCCGCGCGCAGCTCTGGGGCGCGGCGGTGCGCGACGAGCTCGGCGAAGCAGAGACCGGCGGCTTCATCGTCTGGGGCGACCCGTCGCTCTACGACAGCACGATCGACGTGCTCGAGCGGGTGTCGGCCCGGGGCGAGGTCGAGCTCGACTACGAGGTGATCCCGGGGATCAGCAGCGTCCACGCGCTCACCGCGCGCCACCGCATCCCGCTCAACCGCGTCGGCGGCGCCGTGCAGATCACCACCGGCCGCCGGCTCGCCCGCGACGGGTGGCCCGACGGCGTCGACGACCTCGTGGTCATGCTCGACGCCGACTGCTCGTTCGGCGCGATCGAGCCGGCCGGCGTCGAGATCTACTGGGGCGCGTATCTCGGGACGCCCGACGAGCTGCTCGTCGCGGGGCCGCTGGCCGAGGTCGCCGACGACATCCGGCGGGTGCGGGCCGAGGCGCGCGAGCGCAAGGGCTGGATCATGGACACCTACGTGCTGCGGCGGTCGCGCGCGTCCGAGTAGAGGTGGCTGTCGCGGAAGCCCTCCGCGGCGAGCGCCGGCCCGACGACGATCACGGCGGTGCGCCGCACGCCGGCCGCCTCGACGTCGTGGGCGATGTCCGCCAGCCGGGCCCGGAGCACGACCTCGTCGGGCCAGCTCGCGCGGGCGACGACGGCCGCCGGGCAGTCGGCGCCGTAGTGCGGCAGGAGCGTGGCGACGATCTCGGCGATCGCCTGCGCGCCGAGGTGGATGACGAGCGTGGCGCCGTGGGCGGCCAGCCCGCCGAGCTCCTCCCCCGCCGGGATCGCGGACGCGCGACGGCCGTAGCGGGTCAAGATCACCGTCTGGGCGACCTCGGGGATCGTCAGCTCGCGGCGCAGGGCCGCCGCGCCCGCGGCGAACGCGGGCACGCCGGGGGTCACGTCCCACGGGATGCCGAGCGCGTCGAGGCGGCGCATCTGCTCGGCCGCGGCGCTGTAGATCGACAGGTCGCCCGAGTGCAGGCGCGCGACGTCCTCGCCGGCGGCGTGCGCGCGCTCGAGCTCGGCGACGATCGCGTCGAGCGTCAGGTCCTGGGTGTCGACGACCCGCGCGCCGGCGGGCGCGTGGTCGAGGATCTCGCGCGGGATCAGCGCGCCGGCGTACAGGCAGACCGGGCTCGCGGCGATGAGGTCGCGCCCGCGGAGGGTCAGGAGATCGGGGGCGCCCGGGCCGGCGCCGATGAAGTGGACGGTCATGGCTTCGTCGCCGCCCACTGGACGACCGGCATCTGCGGCCGCCAGCCGGTGAAGCCGCCGATCGGCTGGGCGTGGGCGATCTCGATGCGGGCCAGCGTCCCGCCCCGGGCGGTCCGCGCCGCGACGACGAGCTGCTCGCTCTCGAGCGTGACCGCGTTGACGACGAGGCGGCCGCCGGGCCGCAGCGCCTCCCAGCACGCGTCGAGCAGGCCGGGCGCCGTGACGCCCCCGCCGACGAACACCGCGTCGGGCCGTCCTTCGAGGTCGACGAGCGCCTCGGGCGCCGTGCCGACGACGACGGCGAGGCGGTCCGGGACGCCGAGGGTCGTCGCGTTGCGCTCGATGCGCGCGGCGCGCTCGGCGCGGGCCTCGATCGCCGTCGCCCGCGCGCTGCGCTCGGCCCGCAGCCACTCGATCGCGATCGAGCCGCTCCCGGCGCCGACGTCCCACAGGTGCGCGTGCGGCGCCGGGGCGAGCGCGGCGAGGGTCGCGGCGCGGATGTGGCGCTTGGTGAGCTGACCGTCGGTCTCGTAGGCGTCGTCGGGGAGGCCGGGGACGAGCGGGTGCAGCGGCGTCCCCGCCGCCGGGCGCACCTCGATCGCGACGGCGTGCAGCGGGTCGGCGTCGGCGGCGAACGCCTCGGCGGTCGAGTCGGTGATCCGCTCGTCGGCGGCGCCGAGCCGTTCGAGGACCACGAAGCGGCTCGGTCCGTGGCCGCGGTCGACGACCAGCCGCGCGAGCGAGCGGGCGCCGTCGGCGCCCGTGACGTAGACGACGATGCGCCGGCCGGGCTGCAGGAGCCGCGCGACGACCGCCTCGGAGCGCCCGACGGCGCTGACGAGCTCGACCTCGGCGGCGGGCCACCCCAGCCGCGCGCAGGCGAGGGCGAAGGCCGAGGGATGCGGGTGGACCGCCAGGCGTTCGGGGCCGACGCGCCGGGCCAGCGAGGCGCCGATCCCGTGGAGCATCGGGTCGCCGCTGGCGAGCACGCACACCCCGTCGTCGGCGCCCGCGGCGAGCGCGTCGAGGAACGGCTCGAGCGGCGACGGGAGCGGCCGGCGCTCGCCGCCGACCTCGGCCGGCAGGAGCGCGAGCTGTCGCTCGGAGCCGATGACCGCACGGGCGTCGCTCAGGGCGGCCCGGGCGCCCTCGCCCAGCCCGGCCCAGCCGTCGGCGCCGATGCCGACGACGACGATCGTGCTCATCCGGCGACCGCCTCGGCGAGCGCGGCGGCGAGGCGTTCGTTCGCGGCGGGATCGCGCGCGGTGATGCGGACGTGGCGCGTGTCGAGGCCCGGAAACGACGCCGCCGGCCGGACCGCGATGCCCCGCGCGCGCAGCCGGGCGGCGACCCGCTCGCCGTCGTCGACCTCGATCAGGCAGAAGTTGGCCACGGAGGGCCAGGTGCGGACCCCGTCGATCGCGGCCAGGCGCCGGGCGAGGTCGTCGCGCTCGGCGGCGACGCGCTCGGCGATGGCGTCGAGCTCGGCCGGGCGCCGGCAGGCCGCCTCGAGCGCGGCGAGCGCGAGCGCGTTGGCCGACCACGGCGGGCGCGCCGCGCGCAGCCGGGCCGCCAGCGGCGCGCTCGCGACCGCGTAGCCGACGCGCAGGCCCGGGACGGCGAGGACCTTGGTCATGCTGCGCACGACGACCACGCCGTCGAGGCGCTCGCCCACGAGGCTCGGCGTGCGGCCCGGGACCATGTCCATGAAGGCCTCGTCGACGACGACCACGCGCCCGGGGCGGCGCAGGGCGAGGATCGCCGCGGCCGGGTCGAGCGTGCCGCTCGGCGACGCCGGGTTGCCGACGACGACCAGGTCGGCCGCCTCCGGGACGGCGGCCGGGTCGAGCGCGAAGGCGGCGGCGGGGTCGCGCAGGACGCGGGCGACGGGGACGCCGTGGGCGCGCAGCGCCGCCTCGGCCTCGGTGAAGCCGGGGTGGATGCAGGCGGCGAGGGCGGGGCGCAGCGCGGCCGGCAGCAGCCACAGGGCCTCGGCGGCCCCGTTCGTCGGGCACGATCTCCTCGGGGTCCCGGCCGTGGCGGGCGGCGAGCGCCGCGACCGCGGCCGACTCGTCCGGATAGCGGCCGGCGGCGCGGTCGAGCGCGGCTTCGAGCGCGTCGCGCAGCCACGGCGCCAGCCCGCCGGCGACGACGTTCACGGCGTGGTCGGCGTCGCCCGGGCGCACGACGGCGTCGCCGTGGTGGCGCAGGCCGGCGTGGTCGGCGTCGGGTGAGGACGGCTCGGTCGCGGGCAGCGGGATGGCCCGCCCCGCGACGACGAGGTCGGCGCGGTCGGCCGCTCGCGCGAGCCGTTGGGTGCTCTCGCCGAGCAGGTCGAGCCAGGCGCGCGAGGCCCGGCCGACCGGGAGCACGCCGCCGCCGGCGTCCTCGGCGACGACGATCACGTCCGCGCCCGCGGCGGCCGCGACGAGCGCGTCGATCTCGGCGCGGACGTGTCCGGCCACGGCTTCGAGCACGCTCGGGGGCGCGTCCTCCGCGAACGCGCCCGCCCGGTGCAGGACGCCCGCGATCCACGCCCCGAGCCCGTCGAGGAGGACGCAGGCTCCGCCGGTGACGACGTCGGTGAGGCTGTCGCGCGCCTCGACGGTCGTCCACGCGGACGGCCGGCGGGCGCGATGCGCGGCGACGCGCGCGGCCATCGACGGGTCCTCGCCGTCGGCGGTCGCGACGTAGCGGACGGGGCCGCCCCGGGCCAGCGCGAGCCGCTCGGCGTGCGCGCTCTTGCCCGACCGGGTGCCGCCGATGACCAGCGCGAGGCTCATGCCGCCAGGGCGGGAGCGGCGGCCGCCCGCGCGAACCGGCGGGCGAGCTCGGGATGCGCGGCCCAGTGGACGTGGAGGTAGCTGGCCTGGACGCCGCCCGCGACGAGGCCCTCGTCGCGCGTCGTGCCGCGCGCGGTGAGCGACCAGGCGGGCGCGGCCGCGGCCCCGGTCGCCTCGACGGCGGAGTAGTGGAACTCGTGACCGCGCACGCGCTCGCCGGCCGCGATCCAGGGCGTCGCGGTGGCCGCGACGGCCTCGCGGTAGCCGAGCGTGAGGCGCCGGGCCATGCGCCCACGGGCGGGCAGCACGCCGCACATCGCGTGGCCGTCGAGATCGGCGCACAGGTACAGGGCGCCGCCGCACTCGGCCAGCACCGGGACGGCCGGAGGCGGCGAAGGCGCGGACGGCCGCGCGCAGCGCCGCGTTCGCCTCGAGCTCGGCGCCGAAGACCTCCGGAAAGCCACCGGCCAGCACGAGCGCCCCGGCGTCCTCGGGCAGCGCCTCGTCGTGCAGCGGGTCGAACGGCGCGAGCTCGGCGCCGGCGGCCGTGAGCAGCTCGAGGTTCTCGGTGTAGTGAAAGGAGAACGCGGGACCGCGGGCGATGGCGATCCGCGTGCGCGCGGGGCCGTCGGGCCGCCCGGGATCCCACGCGGGTCCGTCGATCACCGGGGCGGCGCGCGCGAGCCGTTCGACGGCGGCGAGGTCGACCGAGCGCGCGGTCGCCTCGGCGAGCGCGTCGAGCGCGGCCCGGGCGCGCGCCTCGCGCTCGTCGGCCGGGACGAGGCCGAGGTGGCGCTCCGGGGCGACGACGCGCTCGTCGCGCCGCACCGCGCCGAGCACCGGGATCCCGAGCGGCGCGGTCGCCTCGCGCAGGAGCTCCTCGTGGTGGTCGGAGCCGACCTTGTTGTAGATCACGCCGGCGACGTCGACCGCGGGGTCGAACGTCGTGTAGCCGTGCACGATCGCGGCCGCCGAGCGGGCCATCGCGGAGGCGTCGACGACGAGGATCACCGGCGCGCGCAGGAGCTTCGCGACGTGCGCGGTCGACGCCAGCTCCCCGCGCCCGGAGGCACCGTCGAACAGGCCCATGACGCCCTCGATCACCGCGATGTCCGCGCCGGCGCCGCCGTGGCGGAGCAGCGGCGCGATCAGGTCGGGGCCGCTGAGGAACGCGTCGAGGTTGCGGCCCGGGCGGCCCGAGGCGAGCGCGTGGTAGCTCGGGTCGATGTAGTCGGGGCCGACCTTGAAGCCCTGGACGACGAGCCCGCGGCCGCGCAGCGCGCCGATGAGCCCGCACGCGATGCTCGTCTTGCCCGCGCCGGAGGCGGTGCCGGCGACGACGATCCGCGGGATCACACCGCCACCGCCGCGTGGAGGTCGACGACGGGCAGCGCGACGACCGCGCGCTCGGTGAGCCGGCCGCGGGGCCCGTCGGCCGGCCATCGCAGGCACGGGACCGGGGCGGCGTCGTGGGCGCCCGTGGCGGGGTCGCAGCCGTGGTCGGGGCAGACCGTGAGCTCGCCGACGACCTCGGCCAGCGGCGCGACGACCTGCTCGTCGGCGGCCGCGATCGCCGCGACCTTCGCGTCGGCGTCGTGCTCATGGGCGGCCTCGTCGGGCGCGCCGACGTGCACGACGACGCGCCGCGCGCCCGCGTCGATCGCGGCCCGCGCCGCGGCGGCCTTCGCGCGGAGGTCGCCGCCGGGGCGGCCGGTCGCGCCGGGCGGGACGATCACGGCCGCGCCGAGCAGCCGCCCGAGACCGGCGGCGGCGCCCGCGGCGGCGACCACGACGACGTCCTCGTCGAGGATCCGCGGCGGGACGACGCCCTCGGGCCACGCCCGCAGCCCGGGCGCGCGCGCCGCGGCGGGCAGCGGCGGCGGGCCGACGAGCAGCAGGCGATGACCGGCGAGGCGGTGGACGCGGTGGCCGGGTGCGTCCGCGGCCAGTGTCGCCGCGGCGGCATCCACCTCGGCCGCACCGGCGCGGCCATAGGCGCCGCCCACGACGTCGATGCGCCAGGCCCGCTCGCCCGCGGCCGGCGCGATGCCGTGGGCCGCCGCCTCCACCGCGCCGCGGTCGACGGGCGCCGGCGGCGTCCACCCCAGCAGCGCCGGGATCGCCGCCTCCGAGCCGGCCGGCAGCCACGGCGCGACGGTGCGCACCCGGGACAGCGCACCGGCCCGGCCGAGGGCGTCGAGGGCCGGCGTGCGCGCGCGCTCGAGCGCCGTCGGATCCGGCCCGAGCGGCTCGCTCGCGCCGTCGAGGATGACGAGCGCCGCTACCACTCGATGCCCTGCTGGGCGCGGATCCCCTGATCCATCGGGTGCTTGACCTTGACCACCTCCGAGACGAGGTCGGCCGCTTCGAGCAGCTCGGGCGCCGCGTCGCGTCCGGTGATGACGACGTGCTGGAACCCGGGCCGGTCGCGGAGGGTCGCGACGACGTCCTCGACGTCGATCCAGCCCCACTTGATCGGGTAGGTCATCTCGTCGAGCAGCAGGAACTCGTAGCGCTCCTCGGCGATCGCCCGCTTGACCTCGGCCCACCCCTCGCGGGCCTTGTCGGCGGACTCCTCGAGGTCCTTGGACAGCCAGGACCAGCCGTCGCCCATCTTCTCCCAGTCGATCCCGCCGAGCGCGGCGGCGGCCTTCGCCTCGCCGACCTTCCACTTGCCCGACTTGACGAACTGGAAGACGCCGCAGCGATGGCCGCGGGCCCACGAGCGCATGAGCATCCCGAACGCGGACGTGCTCTTGCCCTTCCCCGTGCCGGTGACGACGATCAGGAGCGGGCGGTCGCGCGGCTTGCGGCGCTTGGGCTCGGCGCTGCCCCGGTCCCCGGGGCGGTGCGGGACGTCGACGTCGTCGCCGTGGCGGTCGAGCGGGCTCTCGGTGGTCATGCCGCCCTCCTGGAGGTCGATGGGCCGGGGACGAGGCGGTGCACGCGCCCGCCGGCCGCCCGGGCGATCGTCGCGGCGAGGCCGACCCGCACCGGCCCCTCCTCGGTGTCGACGACCTCGACCGCCGTGGCGGCCCGGCCGAGGCCGCCCGCGGCCGCGGTGACCGCGCCCTCGGGGTCGCGCACGCGGCCGTCGGTGAGCACGACGGCGATCGACCGGCGGCCCGGCTCGCGCGCCGCCTCGCGGCGGACGAGCAGCTCGGCGGTCCGCAGCCCGGCGGCCAGCGGCGTGCGCCCGCCGGTCGGCAGCGCGGCGAGCGCGGCGGCCGCCTTCTCGAGCGGCGCGCCCGGCGGGATCAGGACCTCGGCGGCCGCGTCGCGGAACGCGACGACGGCGACCCGGTCGCGGCGGGCGTAGGCGTCGCGCAGCAGGTCGGCGAGCGCGCCCTTGACGCGGGCCAGCCGGCGCTGGGCGCCCATGGAGCCGCTCGCGTCGACGACGAGGCAGAGGAACGCGCCCTCGCGGCCGGCGCGGACGTGCTCGCGCAGTCCCTGGTCGTCGCCGAGCAGCCGCGCGCGCAGGCTCGCGACCATCGCGAGGTCGTCGGAGTCGGAGCGGGCCGGGCGGCTGTCGATCTCCCCCGCGCCGGGGCCGGCGGTCCGCGCCCGGCGCCCGACGGGCCCGTGGCCGGCGCCCCGCGAGCACCAGGGCCTCGGGGCCGAGCCGCGTGGGGATCGGCGCGTCGTTGCGCGGCCGCGCCGGGACGTCGGGCGACGGCGGTCCGTCGGCGGGCGCCTGCGACGACGACGCCCCGTTGCCGCTCGCGGACCGCTCCGGCGGCGCGGGCGGCGGCGCGCCTCCGCCCCTCGGCGGCTGCGGCGGCGGATCCTCCGGCGGCCCGTCGCCCGCGCCGTCGTCGAGGGCGCGCTGGACGTCGTCCGCGCTGGGCAGGTGCCCGTCGAGCGGGTCGCGCCGGCGGCGGTGGGCGACGGCCAGCGCCACGGCCCGGCGCACGTGGTCCTCGCCGACCTCCTCGACACCCTCGAGCGCGGCCAGGGCCCGCGCGGCGCGGGCGCTCACGATGTCGCCGCGCACGCCGTCGACCCCGAGCTTCGCGCACGCGCCCGTGATGCGCAGCAGCTCGCGCTCCGGGCAGCCGCACCGCGGGCAGGCGCCGCTGCGCGTCGGCGAGCCGGGCCGCCAGCGCCTGCTCCGCCGCGCCCCAGCGCTCGGCGAAGGCCCGCGGGTCGGACTCGAACGCCAGTCGCCGGCGGACGATCTCGGCGCGCTCGCCGGGGTCGTCGGGCGCGCCGACCTCGACGCCGAGGCCGAAGCGGTCCAGCAGCTGCGGGCGCAGGTCGCCCTCCTCGACGTTCATCGTCCCGACGAGGATGAACCGGGCGTCGTGCTCGACGGACACCGCCTCGCGCTCGACCCGGGCGATCCCGGTCGCGGCGGCGTCGAGCAGCGCGTCGACGAGGTGGTCGGGCAGGAGGTTGACCTCGTCGACGTAGAGGATGCCGCGGTGGGCGCGGGCGAGCAGGCCCGCCTCGAACGCGTGCTCGCCGGCCAGCGCGCGCCCGAGGTCGAGCGCGCCGACGAGCCGGTCGAGCGTCGTGCCGATCGGCAGCTCGACGAGCGGCGCGGGCCGCTCGACGACGCGGGCGCCGGCGGCCACCACGCCGCCCGGCGCGCGTTCGCCGGGGGCGAACGCGAAGGCCTCACCGTCCGCCGCCGCGACCGGCGGGAGCAGCGGAGCCAGGCCGCGCACGGCCGTCGACTTCGCCGTGCCGCGCTCCCCGCGCACGAGCACCCCGCCCACGTCGGGCGCGACGGCGTTGATCAGCAGCGCCTCGACGAGCGCCTCCTGGCCGACGATCGCGCTCAGCGGGAAGGCGACGGTCACGACTGCGCCTCCTCGAGCTCGCCCTCGAGGGCCAGGTAGCGGTCGCGGATCGCGTCGAGCGAGCCGTCGGCGGGCTCGGCCCACATGCCGCGGTCGGCGGCCTCGAGCAGCCGCTCGGCGATGCCGCGCGCCGCCCACGGGTTCGACGCGGCCATGAACGCGGCGACGTCGGGGTCGAGGAGGTAGCGCTCGGCGACCTGCTCGTACATCCAGTCCTCGGCGACGCCCGCCGTCGCGTCGTAGCCGAACAGGTAGTCGACCGTCGCCGACAGCTCGGCCGCGCCCTTGTAGCCGTGGCGGATCATCGACGCGATCCAGCGCGGGTTCGCCACCCGAGCGCGGAACACGCGGCGCGTCTCCTCGGCCAGCGTGCGCGCGACGACCCGCGAGGGGTCCGAGGAGTCCCCGAGGTAGGCGGCGGGCTCGCTCCCGCGGATGGCCCGGACCGTGGCGACCATGCCGCCGTGATACTGGTAGTAGTCGTCGGAGTCGAGGATGTCGTGCTCGCGCGAGTCGACGTTCTTGACCGCGACCTCGATGCGGGCGTAGGCGTCGCGCATCGCCTCCGAGGCCGGCGACCCGCCGAGGCCGCGCCCGTAGGCGTAGCCGCCCCACGCCTCGTAGACGGCGGCGAGATCGCCGTCGTCGCGCCAGTCGCGGCTGTCGACGAGCTGGAGCAGGCCGGCCCCGTACGTCCCCGGCTTCGACCCGAAGACGCGCGTCGTCGCGCGCCGCCACGCGGGCTGCGCGCCGAGCTCGCCGGCCAGCCGCTCGGCGTCGGCGCGCGCGTGGGCGGCGACGTGGTTGTCGGCGTCGGACTCGTCGAGCGCGGCGACGGCGGCCACGGCGTCGTCGAGGAGGTTCACGAGGTGCGGGAACGCGTCGCGGAAGAACCCGGAGATCCGGACGGTCACGTCGATCCGCGGCCGCCCGAGCTCGGCGAGCGGGATCACCTCGATCCCGGTCACCCGCTTGGACTCCGGGTGCCACGTCGGCCGCACGCCGAGCAGCGCCAGGATCTCGGCGACGTCGTCGCCCTGCGTGCGCATCGCGGCCGTCCCCCACGCGACGAGCCCGACCATCTTCGGCAGCTCGCCGGTGTCGGCGCGATGGCGGTCGAGGAGCGCGTCGGCGAGCCGGCGGCCGACCTCCCAGGACAGCTCCGAGGGCAGCGCGCGCGGGTCGACGCTGTAGAAGTTGCGCCCGGTCGGCAGCACGTCGATGCGCCCGCGCGTCGGCGCGCCCGGACGGCCCGGACTCGATGTGGCGGCCGTGCAGCGCCCGCACGACGGCGGTCAGCTCGTCGGGCGTGCGCATGATCCGCGGGACGACCTCGTCGCAGGCGAACCGCAGCGCGCGCCGCACGCCGTCGTGGTCGACCCCGAGCACGTCGCGGCCGACGACCCCCGCGGCATCGGCGCTCCAGCCCCGCGCGGCCAGCCCGTCGAGGAGCGCCATGTGCGCGTCCTCGAGCCGGTCGACGACGTCGCCGGCGCTCGCCACCGGGCCGCGGAAGCGCTCGCGCAGGCCGTCCGGGACGGGCGGCGCCGGCGCGCCCGCCGCGGCGACGAGGGCGGGCTCGTCGAGCCCGTAGGCGGCGCCCACCGCGCGCCGCAGCCCGGGGACGTCGCCGGACCCGAGCCGCATCATCGCCGACACCAGGCCGCGCAGCTGCTCGCCCGTGGGCGCCCGCCCGAGGACGTGCAGCCCGTCCTTGATCTGGATGTCCTTGACCTCGCAGAGGTAGCCGTCGATGTGCTCGACGAGCGCGCCGACGTCGTCCGGGCGCTCGTGGATGTCGAGGTCGGCCTGCAGGTTGGCCGCCTCGATCGCCGTCCAGATGCGCGACGCCAGGCCGGGCAGCTTCGACGGATCGAGCACCTCGAGGCGCGCGTACTCGTCGAGCAGCGCCTCGAGCTCGGCGATCTCGTCGTAGCTGTCGGCCCGCATCATCGGCGGGACGAGGTGGTCGACGATCGTCGCGTGCGCGCGGCGCTTGGCCTGGACGCCCTCGCCCGGGTCGTTGACGACGAACGGGTAGATCAGCGGCAGCGAGCCGAGGGCGGCGTCCGGCGCGCACGACGCGCTCAGCGCGAGCATCTTGCCCGGCGTCCACTCGAGGGTTCCGTGCTTGCCGAGGTGGACGATCGCGTCGGCGCCCCACGCCGCCGCGATCCAGCGGTAGCAGGCCAGGTAGTGGTGGGTCGGCGGCAGCTTGGGGTCGTGGTAGATCCCGACCGGGTCCTCCCCGTAGCCGCGCGGCGGCTGGATGGCGACGACGACGTTGCCGAGCTCGAGCCCCGCGATCACGAAGTCGTCGCCGTCGACGTAGCGGTCGCCCGGCGGCGGGCCCCAGCGCTCCTCCATCGACGCGCGCAGATCCTCGGGCAGCGTCGCGTACCACGCGAGGTAGTCGGCGACGGGCAGGCGCAGGGGCGCGGCGGCGAGCTGCTCGCCGGTGAGGAACTCGGGGTCGTGGCCGCCGGCGGCGACGAGCGCGTGGATCAGCGCGTCGCCGTCGGCGAAGTCGTGCTCGATCCGCATGCCGTCGGCGCGCAGCGTGTCGAGCAGCGCGATCGCGCTGGCCGGCGTGTCGAGGCCGACGGCCATGCCGATCTTCGCGTGCTTGGTCGGGAACGCGGTCAGCAGGACGGCGACCCGGCGCTCGGCGGCCGGCGTGTGGCGCAGCCGCGCGTGCGCGACCGCGAGACCCGCGACCCGCGCGCAGCGCTCGGGATCGGGGACGTAGCGCGGCACCGGGACGCCGACCGGCGAGCCCTCGGCCTCGCGCTCCTTGAACGAGATGACCCCGCCGAGGAGCCGCCCGTCGAACTCCGGGATCGCGACCTGCGTCGCGGCGTCCAGGGGCGTCAGGCCGCTGTCGGACTCCGACCACGTCGCCCGCGACGAGGTCGAGCAGACCGCCTGGATCACCGGCACGTCGAGCGCCGCGAGGGCGCGGGCGTCCCACTCCTGCCAGCTCTCGCCGACGCCCTCGCGCTTGGCGACGGTCGTGTCGGCCGCGCCGCTGCCGCCGGTGGCGAGCATCGTCGTGATCAGCGCGTCGACATGGCCGTCGAGGAGCGCGAGCGCCGGGACCTTGCCGTCGGCGTCGCGCCGCAGGGTGTAGCTCCACACCGGCAGGACGTTCGCGCCGGCGGCCTCGATCGCGGCGGCCAGGCCGTCGACGAAGGCGGTGTTCCCGGTGAGCCGGTGCGAGCGGTAGAAGCAGACGCCGACCGTCGGCCGGGCCGGGTCCAGGCCGGCGAGGGCCGCCTCGATCGTCACGTCGCCGCGACCGGGGACGTAGACGCCGAGGTCGGCGACGGCGCGGGGCGGCGCGAAGCCGTGGCCCTCGAGCAGGAACGTGTCGGCGAGGAAGCGCAGCAGCTGCTCGACGTTGTCGACGTCGCCGTGGCGCAGGTACTCGCCGGCCTGGGCCACCGCCCCCGCCGGCGCGGTCGACAGCGCGGTCATCTCGGCGTCGGGCTCGGCCTCGCCGCCCAGGGCCAGCAGCACGGCGCCGCGCGCGCGGCAGGCGTCGACCAGGAGATCGAGCCCCTCGGGCCAGCCGCGCCGGCCGCCGAGGATCCGGCACAGCACGACGCGCGCGCCGTCGAGCACGTCCTCGACCAGCGCCGGCCGGGTCGGGGTGGCCGCCCGGGTTGGCGCAGCGCACCTCGGGGAAGTCGTCCGGGAGCCGCTGCACCGCGGCGGCGGTGGCGAGGATCTCGGTGTCGGCGGTCGTCACGAAGCGCAGCACGGCCGCACCTCCGTCTCGATGGTGGGCAGTCCGGACGGCGGGCCGCCCTCGATCAGCGCGCGCAGGCGCTCCGTGTCCAGATGGCCGGCGATCAGGTCGCCGAGGGCGTCGTGGCGGGCGGCGCGGGCGGCGGCGAACGCGGTGCGTCCCGGCTCGAAGCGCCGGCCCCGCGCGGCCGCGACGCGCGCGAGCAGGGCCCGGCGGAAGCCGTCGTGCTCCAGCACGCCGTGCCACGAGGTCCCGACCACGCCGCCGGCCACGCAGCCGTCGGGCTCGCCGTCGTCGGCCACGAGCAGGCTCTCGCCGCCGTGGCGCTCGACCCGGCCGTGGCGGATCTCGTAGCCGCCCGCGGCGCTGTCGAGGAGCCGGGACCGGCCCGCCCGGCGGCGCAGCACCTTGTCGGGCGCGAAGGCCGTCCGCACCGGCAGCAGGCCGAGGCCGGCGACCACGCCGCGGCGCGACTCGACCTCGTCGTCGATGCGCTCGCCGAGCAGTTGGTAGCCGCCGCAGATGCCGAGGATGGGCGCGCCGCCGGCGGCCCGGGCCGCGAGGGCGTCGGCGACGCCGCCGGCCCGCAGGCGCTCGAGGTCCTCGACCGTCGCCTTCGTCCCCGGGACGACCACGAGGTCGGCGCGCTCGACGTCGGCGGGCGACGTCGTGAAGCGCACCCGCACGCCCGGCTCGGCCGCCAGCGCGTCGGCGTCGGTGAAGTTGCTCATCCAGCGCAGGCGGACGACGGCGACGTCGAGCGTGTCGCCGGTCGTCGGCGCCTCGGCGCGGCGGCCCTCGAGCGCGAGCGAGTCCTCGACGTCGAGCCACAGGTCCTCGACGTAGGGCAGGACGCCGAGCGTCGGGCGTCCGGTACGGCTCTCGAGCTGGTCGAGGCCCGGCGCGAGGATGCCCTCGTCGCCGCGGAACTTGTTGATCACGAACCCGGCGACGAGGGCCTGGTCGGCGGCGTCGAGCAGCGCGAGCGTCCCGAACAGCGACGCGAACACGCCGCCGCGGTCGATGTCGGCGACGACGATCACCGGGAGGTCCGCCTCGCGCGCCAGCCACATGTTCGTCAGGTCCGCGTCGCGGAGGTTGATCTCGGCCGGGCTGCCGGCGCCCTCGCAGACGACGACGTCGAAGCGCTCGCGCAGGTCGGCCAGCGCCTCGGCCACGACCGGCCGCAGCTCGTGCTTGAGCGCCTGGTAGGAGCGGGCGTCGGCGTCGCCGTAGGGCCGGCCCATGACGATCACCTGGCTGTGGCGGTGGCCCGACGGCTTGATGAGGATCGGGTTCATCGCGGCCTCGGGCTCGAGCCCGGCGGCCGCCGCCTGGACGGCCTGGGCCCGGCCGATCTCGGCGCCGTCGGGCGTCACGACCGAGTTCAGCGCCATGTTCTGCGCCTTGAACGGCGCGACGCGCACGCCCTCGCGGTGCAGCCAGCGGCAGATCCCGGCGGTGACGACCGACTTGCCCGCGTCCGAGTGCGTGCCCGCGACGAGCAGCGCGCCCTTCACGGCCGCCTCCGGGCGATCGCCGCGCGAACCGCCGTCGCGAGGAGGGCCGCGGTCGCCCCGACCGCGCTCGACAGCCGCGCCGCCCGCTCGATGTCGCCGCTGTCGGGCTCCCGGCCGGTGCCGAGCGTCGGGCGCACCTCGGCGCGGCCGGCGTAGGCCAGCGGGCCGCCGAGGCGCAGGCCGAGCGCGCCGGCGAACGCCGCCTCGATCCGGCCCGCGTTCGGGCTCGGGTGCGCGGCGCCGTCGCGGCGGATGACCCGGACGGTCGCCGCGGGCGACCCGCCGACGACCGGAGCGAGCAGCGCCGCGAGCGCGGCACCCAGCCGCGCCCCGGGCCAGCTCAGGACGTCGTCGAGGCGTGCCGCGGCCCAGCCGAACGACGCGTAGCGCTCGCTGCGGTGGCCGACCATCGCGTCGAGCGTGTTCGCGGCCCGGTAGCCCGCGACACCGGCCGGGCCCGCGACGGCGCCCCAGAAGAGCGCGCCCACGACGGCGTCGGCGGTGTTCTCGGCCACGGACTCGACGGTCGCGCGACTGAGGCCGCGAGCGTCCAGCGCGTCCGGGTCGCGGCCGCACAGCGACGGCAGCACCGCCCGGGCGCCGTCGAGGTCGCCCGTCTCGAGGCACCGGGCGAGCCGGCGCGCCTCCCGCCCGAGCGAGCGGCCGCCCAGCGCCGCCCAGGTCACGACGGCCAGCACCGTTCGCCGGCCGAGCCGCGTGCGCGCCGCGAGCTCCGCGGCCAGCGCGGCGCCCGCCACGAGGCCGGCGGCGTAGACGGCGCCGCGGGCGCGGCTCGGCGCGTAGCCGACGCGCTCGGCCGCGAGCGCGACCCGGCCGAACCCGGCGACGGGATGCAACCGGCGCGGGTCGCCGAGGAGGGCGTCGGCGGTCCAGCCGCCGAGGAGGGCCGCGCCGCTCACGCCGGGACCGCGTCGTCGGACCGCGCGCCGCGCACGGCCCGGACGGGCACGTTGACGCTGCGCAGCGTCCAGCGCCCGTCGTGGGCGTGCAGCTCGGTGCGCGACAGCGGCGCGCAGTCGACGCGCCAGAACGCCTCGATCGGCGCCGCGAGCGCGTGGACGACCGCCGCCTTGACGACGCCGCCGTGGGTGATCGCGACGCACGTCCCGGCGCGGCCGGCCTGGCCGTCGAGCCAGGCGCCGACCCGCGCGGAGAACGCGCGCAGGCTCTCGCCGCCGTGCGGCGCGCTGTCGGGGTCGGTCATCCACCGCCGCGTCTCCTCGGGCCGCTCGGCGACGAGCTCGTCCAGCGTGCGCCCGCCCCACGCCCCGAAGTCGCACTCGGCGATGGCGGGCTCGACGGCGTCGACGGTCAGCCCGGCGGCCTCGGCGGTCGCGCGGCAGCGCGCCGACGGGCTGCACACGACCTCGGCCCGGGGCGGCGCCGAGAGCGCGGCCGCGGCTGCGAGCGCGCGCTCGTCGAGCGGCTCGTCGGCCGGGAAGGCGTAGACGCGGGTCGCCGCGGTCGGCGCGTGGCGCACGAGGAGCAGCCGTCTCACGCTGCCGCTGCCGGGTCCATCGCTGACACCTCCGCGAGATCCTGCGTCCCGCACTCGAAGGGTTCCGTGGCGACGGAGTTCCTGACTCCCGGGACCGCGACGACCCGGTCACAGTGGCGCGACCGTGCCGGAATCCCACCGGCTTCCTCGCGTCGCCACGCTCGTGGCGGCACTCTACTGTTCTCGCGCGTGTCGCTCCCCGACCGGTTCATCCGCCCGCCGACGCCCCCGGACTTCGACGAGTCCCGGGCGGCCGAGCGTGCCGCCGACCCGACCGGGTGGCGCTATCCCGACGACGTCCGGGCCGCGGTCTACCGGGCGATCGCCGAGCGGCGGGACATCCGGCGGTTCCGGCCCGACCCCGTCCCGGACGACGTCCTCGAGCGGATCCTCGGGGCCGCGCACCGGGCCCCCTCGGTCGGCCTCATGCAGCCGTGGCGGCTCATCGTCGTGCGCGAGACGACGACCCGCGTCGCGATCCGCCGGCTGGCGCAGCGCGAGCGCCTGCGCCAGGCCGACCGCTTCGACGAGCGCACGCGCCAGTTCCTCGACCACAAGATCGAGGGCGTGGTCGAGGCGCCGTTGGGCGTCGTCGTCTGCTGCGACCACGGGGCGCCGGACCGCGAGGTCCTCGGGCGCGGGACGATCCGCGACACCGACGTCTACTCGACCGCGTGCGCGATCGAGAACCTCTGGCTGGCCGCCCGGGCCGAAGGCGTCGGCGTCGGGTGGGTGAGCTTCTACCGGCCGGACGATCTCCGCGCCCTGCTCGGCATCCCCGACCGCGTCGACCCGATCGCCTACCTCTGCGTCGGCTGGCCCGACGAGCGCCCGAAGCGCCCCGGCCTCGAGGCCACCGGCTGGGGCGCCCGGATGCCGCTCGACGACGTGGTCATGGAGGAGCGCTGGCGCGACGACACGCCCGCCACCGCGACCGGCGGCGTCCCCGGGCCGGACCGCCGGGCGGCGATCGCCGCGCGTGACCGCCTCGACCGGCTCGTCAAGCCGAGCGGGAGCCTCGGGGCGCTCGAGACGCTCATCGAGCGCTGGGCCGCGATCACCGGCGCGCCGCCGCCGGGCACGGTGCGCGCCGGGGTGCTGATCTGCGCCGCCGACCACGGGCACACGACCCACGGCACGAGCCTGTTCGCCCCCGAGGTCAGCGCCCAGGTGACCGCCGCCGCGGCGCGCGGCGACAGCGCCGTCGCGGTGCTGGCGCGGGCGGCGGGCCACGACGTGCTCATCGCCGACGTCGGCCTCGCCGGCCCCACTCCGCCCGGAGTCCGCGACGCCAAGGTCGCCGAGGGCACCGCCGACATGCTCGCCGGGCCTGCCCTCACCCCCGCCCAGGTCGACGCCGCGCTGCAGACCGGCGCCCGCCTCGCGGGCGAGCTCGCCGACCGCGATGTGGACTGCCTCGTCGTCGGCGAGATCGGGATCGGCAACACGACGACGACCGCCGCGCTGGCCGGCGCGCTGACCGGCGCGCCGCCGGCGGTCAGCGTCGGCCGCGGCACGGGCATGGACGCCGCCGGGCTGGAGCGCAAGCGGGCCGCCGTCGCAGCGGCGCTCGAGCGCCATGCGCCGGAGCGCGACGACGTCCGCGGCGCGCTCGCGGCGCTCGGCGGCCTCGAGATCGTCGCGCTCGCCGGCGCGATCGCCGAGGCCGTCCGGCGCCGCCTCCCGGTGATGCTCGACGGCTACGCGACGACGGTGGCCGCGCTGGCCGCGGTCCGGCTCGATCCGGCGGTCGGCGAGGGGCTCGTCGCGAGCCACCGGTCGGCCGAGCCCGGCCACGACCTGGCCCTCGTCGAGCTCGGGCTCGAGCCGCTGCTCGACCTGCGCCTGCGCCTCGGCGAGGCCTCCGGCGCGCTGCTCGCGCTCCCGCTCGTCGCGGCCGCGGGCGTCCTCTGCCGCGAGATGGCCACGTTTGCCGAAGCCGGCGTCACCCGACCCGACTGACGGCGCCGGGCGCCCGCTCGACGGCGCCCTGCTGGCGATCGCGTTCCTGACCGTCGTGCCCGTCCGGCTGCGCACCGCGCCGCCGCTCGGCGCCGCCGCGCCGTGGTTCGCCGTCGTCGGCGCGGCGGTCGGTGCGATCGCGGGCGCCGCCGGCTACGTCGCCCGCCCGTCCCTGGGCCCGACGGTCGCCGCGATCCTGGCGGTCGGCGTGCTCGTCGTGCTCACGGGCGCCTTGCACGAGGACGGCCTGGCCGACTGCGCCGACGGCCTCGGCGCGCGCGGCGGCGGGGCCGAGCGGCGGCTCGCCGTCATGCGCGACTCGGCGATCGGGACCTTCGGCGCGCTCGCCCTCGGCCTCTGGCTGCTGCTCGTCGTGTCGGCGCTCGCGGGTCTGGGGCGCGACGACGCGTTCGCCGCGCTCGTGGTCGCGGCGTCGTCGGGTCGCTGGGCGGCCGTGCTGCACGCCGTCGCCGCGCCGCCGGCGCGGCCCGACGGCCTGGGCGCCGGGTTCCGGGTGTCCACCACCGCCGTCGCGATCACCACCGTCGTCGCGGCGGCCGTTGCCGTGGCCCTGTTCGGCGTCGAAGGTCTCGGCGCCCTCGCGGCCGCCGTCGTCGTCGCCGCGCTCGTCAGCGCCTGGTCGCGCCGCGCGCTCGGCGGCCGGACCGGCGACACGCTCGGCGCGTCCGTCGCGCTCACCGAGGCGGCGGTGTTGGTGGTGCTACTCGGTCTGGCGTGACGTCGGGGATGGGGATAGACTCGCCGCGCCCGCTCGAGGAAGGCCGGTGAGAAACCGGCGCGGTCGCGCCACTGTGATCGGGGTCCGAGCGGATCCCGTCAGCCAGACACTCGACGAGCACCCCCGCTCAACGACCGAGACGCACGATCTCGAAGGAGACAGCCATGGCAGCGACTCCCGGATACGCGCCCCCGACAGCGCGCACGGCACCGCCGATCGCGATCCCGCTCTCCGGCGGCGCGAAGTGGATGATCAGCGCGGTCATCGTCTCCTACCTGCTCTATTACATCGTCGGGATCGACCAGGGCGCGATCTCGATCTTCGGCGCCGACACGCACATCCACGAGTTCGTGCACGACGCCCGCCATTACCTCGGCTTCCCCTGCCACTAGGCGAGGGCCGGGACCATGGAGAAGCGCATCATCCTGCGCGGCTTCGGCGTGGGCGCGCTCGGCGGCCTGCTCGCCTTCATCTTCGCGCGCATCATGTCCGAGCCGTTCATCCAGAAGGCGATCGACTACGAGAGCGGTCGGGACGCGGCCCAGAACGCGCTGCGCAAGGCCGCCGGGCTGGCGGTCGACCCCGAGGGCGCGGAGGTCTTCAGCCGCGGGATCCAGCGCACCGCCGGCATCGGCACCGGGATGGTCCTGTACGGCCTCGCGATGGGCGGCTTCTTCGCGGTCGCGTACATCATCGTCCAGCGCCGGACCCAGAGTTCGCTGCGGCCGCGGGTGCTGGCGCTCCTGGTCGCGGGCGCGGGCTTCCTGAGCCTGTACCTCGTGCCGTTCCTGAAGTACCCGGCCAACCCGCCGGCCATCGGCCACGGGGAGACGATCGGGCAGCGCACGTTCCTGTACACGATCATGGTCGTGCTGTCCGTCGCGTTCCTGATCGGCGCGGTGGTCCTGGCCCGCCGGCTGACGGCGAGGTTCGGCACGTGGAACGCGACGCTGCTGGCCGGCGGCGCGTTCATCGTCGTGATGGCCGTCGTCATGCTGGTCCTGCCGCCGCTCGGCCACCTGCACGACAACGTCGTCCGCTACGGCCGCCAGGTCACCGAGACCCCGCTGCCGCTGCGCGACGGCAAGGGCGACATCGCCTACCCCGGCTTCCCGGCCGACGTGCTCTTCAAGTTCCGCCTGTACTCGGTCCTCAGCCAGGCGATCCTCTGGGGCACCCTCGGCCTCGCCTTCGGTCCGCTGCTCGAGCGCATGCTCGCCCCGGCTCCGCGGCCCGCGCCGGCGTCCGACGCCGTCCCCCGGCCGGCGCCCGCACGGCCTAGTCGATACCGCCGCGCGGCCTCGGCGGAGGCCGCGCGGTCACACTCGCGCCTCGTCCGGAGTCTTGGTGCTAACCACCACGACCAACGGAGGAACAGCAATGCTCGAGAAGGTCTTCTACACGAGCGTGCTCGTCAGCGACCAGGACCAGGCGCTCGACTTCTACACGAACGTCCTCGGCATGGAGAAGCGCGTCGAGAACCCGACCCCGGACGGCCCGCGGTTCCTGACCGTCGGCGTCCAGGGGGACGATTTCCAGCTCGTGCTCTGGCCCGGGATCCCGGGGCAGGCCGAGCCGGCGATGGGACGCCCGCCGGCGTCGGTCACGATCGAGACCGACGACTGCCGCAAGACGGTCGAGGAGCTGAAGTCGCGCGGCGTCGAGTTCGTCTCGGACGTGCTCGAGTTCCCCTGGGGATACGTCGCGCAGTTCCAGGACCCCGACGGCAACCGGCTGCAGGTCCGAGAGGGCCGGTAGTCCCTCGGCCGTCAGCTCGCCGCCGCCGCGGCCTCGGCGAGAGCCGCCAGGAGCGCGGCGGTGGCGGGCGGGTCGGGCGGCTCGCCGTAGGTGGCCGCGTAGATGTGCCGCTGCGAGCCGGGCAGCTCGGTCGCGACGACGCCCTCGATGTGGTGCGCGCGCAGCGCCAGGCCGGTCTGGGTCGCCACCCCGAGCCCGGCGGCCACCAGCGCCTGCATCACGACCATGTCGTCGGAGCTGGAGCCGATCCGCGGATCGAAGCCGGCGTCGGCGCACATGGACAGCAGGTGGCTGCGGCATCGCTCGCAGCCGGCGATCCAGGTCGCGTCGCGCAGGGAGGCCAGCCCGTGCTCGCGCCGCGGGGACAGCACGTAGACCGGATCGTCGAGCAGGTGATGCAGGCGCACGCCGGCCGGCTCGGGCTCGGTCTCGTCGTAGCGGAAGATGACCGCGACCTCGACCTTGCCGGTGCGCAGCAGCTCGATCGCCTCGGGCGGATGCGTGTCGGTCAGGCTGATCTCGAGGCCCGGATGCCGCTCCGCCAGCGTCGCCGCCGCCGCCGGCACGAGCGATCCGATCGCCGAGGCGAAGGCGGCGAGGCGCACGCGGCCGGCGTTCAGCCCCACGTGGGCGGACAGCTCCGCACCGGCGGCATCGATCCGCCCGATGATCTCGGCGGCGCGGTCGGCCAGCAGCTCCCCCGCCGGGGTCAGCCGGATCCCGCGCCCGACCCGCTGCAGCAGCTGGGCACCGGTCTCGGCCTCGAGCCGCGTGAGGTGATGGGTGACCGACGGCTGGGAGTAGTGCAGCTCCTTCGCCGCCGCGGTGACCGACCCATGACGCGCGACGGCGTCGATGACGCGCAACCGGTTGACGTCCAGCACGCATCAACCCTATCTATGAGTAAGCACGAAAGTTGGCATTGGACCATGCGGCAGCCGAGCGCAAAGCTGACGGCATGACCACGATCCAGACCCGCCCCGCCGGCCGGCTCAGCCCCCTCGTCGACGGCATCCGCGCCGCCGTGGAACGCCACGCCGGCTGGGCCGAGACCGCCCAGCTCGTCGCCGACCAGCTGCGCCTGAACCTGCCCGGCCCGGACGTGCTGACCGCCGAGCAGCGCCTCGGCTCGCCGGACGGCTACCGCGGCCACACGCTGCACGTCGAGCCCGACGGGTCGTTCTCCATCGTCGGGCTGGTCTGGCGGCCCGGCCAGCTCACGCGCATCCACGATCACGTCACGTGGTGCACGTTCGGCGTCATCCAGGGCGTCGAGCACGAGGAGCTGTTCGACGCCGAGCTCAACATGATCGGGCGGAGCGCCAACCACGTCGGCGACGTCAGCGGCTTCGCGCCGCCCGGCGACATCCATCGCGTCCACAACATCGGCGCGGAGACCGCGATCTCGATCCACGTCTACGGCACCGACGTGACGCGCATCGGCTCGAGCGCCCGCCGCTACTACGACTGAAGGAGCACCAGCCATGTCCCTCGCGCGCGTCCACAACTTCGCCATCTCCCTCGACGGCTTCGGCACCGGTGAGGGCCAGACCGCCGACGCCCATTTCGGTCACGCCGGCGAACGGCTGCATGAATGGATGTTCGCCACGCGGTGGTGGAAGGACGGCGGCAGCGGCGGTGTCGACGACGTCTTCGCCCGGCAGTACTTTCCGGGGATCGGGGCCGAGATCATGGGGGCCGGCAAGTGGGGCCACCCCGGATGGCACGAGGACCCGGACTGGAAGGGCGCGTGGGGTCCCAACCCGCCGTTCCACACCCCGGTCTTCATCCTCACCCATCACCCGCGCCCGTCGATCGAGATGGAGGGCGGGACGACGTACCACTTCCTCGACACGTCGCCGGCCGAGGCGCTCGAGACGGCCCGCGAGGCCGCCGACGGCCAGGACGTCCGCCTCGGCGGAGGCGCCACGATGATCCGCGAGTTCCTCGAGGCCGGACTCGTCGACTACATGCACGTCGCGGTGGTCCCGATCCTGCTCGGCCGGGGCGTACGCCTGTGGGACGGGCTGGAGGACCTGCAGAAGGACTACGAGGTCGAGGCCACGTCCTCGCCCAGCGCAGTCACGCATGTGACGTTCACCCGGACGGGTGGTTGAGCGGCCTCAACGAGAAAGCTCTTGCGGTTGCCCGCCGCGCAGGGCCGCCGTGATCTCACGCGCCGCGGTGGTGGTGACGGCGACGAGATGGTCGTGGGCGCGGTGCGTCCGTCGGGGTACGACGACGACCGCGACCGCGCCGAAGACGGCGCGATCGGCGTCGAAGATCGGGGCGGCGACGCAGGCGTCGCCGTCCCCGACCAACGTGCAGTGGCCGAGCTCCGCGACCTCGGCGAGCGAGTCCCGGAGCTCGGCCTCGTCGAAGACCTCGTCACGCTCGGAAGCGAGCCGTCGCGTCATTTCGATCGCGTGCTCGGCGTCATCGTGCGTCTGGTGGGCGAGGATCACGCGACCCACGGCCAGCAGGTGCGACAGGCCGGCGGCGTTGGGCGGGTAGTGCCCCGCACACGTCGCGCCGGGAACCTCGGCCGTCGCTGCGACGCGCGTCTCGGCGCCGGCCAGACGGGCGAGGACCGCCACGTCGTCGATCGCGTAGGCCGCCCGACCGAGGGCACGTCGGACGACGGCGGTGTTCTGCGGCTCGGGTCTTCCGAGGAGCCGTCCAGGTTCGAGGAGCCGATCGCCGTTGCGCTCGAGGTACCCGTCGTAGAGAAGCGTGTTGACGAGGTGATACGTCGTCGCGAGACGGAGGCCGACGCCGGCCGCGATCTCCTTGACGCTGATCGGACGCCCGGCCGCGTGGACGCACTCGAGCACGCGCAGCCCCCGCGCGAGAGCCTGGATGCGATCGGATGGCGGATCGGGCTCTGGTGTGTTCGTGTCCATGCGCACGATGCGTCGGCGAAGAACCTAACCCAGACACCGCGCTGAGGCTGCCCAGCGAAGGCTTCCGGGCAGTTTATTTCGGCATCTGAAATCACAGGGCCGAGCGAGTCCGGAGGCGTACCGTCTCCCTCGAGAGTCGCCGTCGATCCAGACGGCCGAGAGGAGGAGACATGGCGGAGCGGATCAAGGGAACGCTGCCGTTGGCGCTGTCCGTAGGCCTTCTGGCCTGGCTATGGACCTGGGGAGCCCTCGACTTCACGTTCCACTGGGTCACCAGTGGTGACCTGGGCAACGGGTTGTCCTTGCCCGGGAACTTCCACGTGATGGTGCCCGCCGCGTTCGTGTCGTGGGCGATGTTCTTCGCTGCGGGAGCCGACAACCTGGCCGCGGCCAAGGTCGCGATCGCCAACGTCTTCGGCGCGGTCGCGGCGTTGCTGGTGATGATCATCGCGAGCGCCATCGCCGGCGTGCCGGACTTCTGGACCCTCGGCCTCGGCGTCGGTCTGGCCGCGCTCGTCCTCGTCGTCCTGAGCGCGCTGGGGGACTGGTACTTCGTGCCGGCCACGTTCGGCGCGTTCGCGTCGGTCTTCTTCTGGTGGACGGCCACCGGGCTCGACAAGTGGGCGCCGGGCGGCGGCGGCGTCGGCAACAACGTCGGGGCGCTCAAGGACGCCGCGACCGCCGGGACCGGCGCGTTCGGCGGCGTGCTGTCGACACCGTACGGATGGGTGGTCTTCGACGTGTTGGTCACGCTCATGATCGGCGTGGGCCTGGGCATGCTCTCGACCCGTCTGGCGGGCGTCTTCACCCCGAAGCCGCGCGCAACGCCGAGCGCCGAACGCAGTGACGACCTCGTGGGGCGGAGCGAGCTGGCGTCCTGATCGCGTCGTGTCGGGGGATCAGGAACTGGGGTGAAGCCAGAGGTCGACCGCGAGGACCATGCCGAGCAGGACGATGAGCCAGCGCAGCAGGTTGGCTGGGAGGTGTCGGGCGACGAGCGGTCCGACGCGGCTGCCCGCGAGCATCCCCGTCGCCAGTGGGAGGGCGGCTGACCAGTCGACTGAGCCCGACAGCGCGAGGATCGTCGCCGCACCCAGAGTTCCGGCGCCGACGAGCATGTTCTTCAGGGCGTTGGCGGTGACAAGGTGACCGTCGACGAGCACGAGCAGCAGCGTGAGGGTCATCACGCCGGCACCGGCGCCGAAGTAGCCGTTGTAGAGGGACAGCGCGGCGGTGCCGGTAAGCAGCGCGAGCCCGTGGCTGTCGCTCTCACGGCGTTGCCGCCATGCCCTGAGGCGAGGCTCGAAGAGCAGTGCGAGCGATCCTGCCGCCACGAGGAACGGCACCACCCGGGCGAAGGCTGACGCCGGGGTCGAGAGCAGGAGCGCCGCCCCACTCGCCGCGCCCGCAGCGGCGACGGCACTCCAGCGCCATACCCAGGAGGCCTTGCCGTGGAGTTCGGGTCTGGAGGCGAGCGCCGATCCGGGCCAGCAGGCGACCAGCGCGACGTTGTTCGCCACGTTCGCCGAGAGGGCCGGGAGGCCGACGGCGAGGAGCGCGGGATAGGAGACCAGCGACGTGATCCCGCCGGCGGATCCGATCAAGCCGGCGGCCATGCCCGCCAGCACCAGCGCTGCGCTGTCGAGGAGCGAGATCATCACGGAGATATGAAACAATATTCTCCATGGTCCCGAAGAACGAAACTGACGTTCAGCTGAGGGTCGCCGGGCCCTCGGCGCAGTTGCGCACGAGATTGGCCGGACTGCCCGACGCGGAGCGCAGGGTCGCCGAACTGCTCCTCGCCGACCCCACCGACGCGGGCTACGACAGCGTCGGACGCCTGGCCGCACGCGCCGGGGTCTCCCCCGCCACCGTCGTGCGCCTGTCCCGGCGCCTGGGCTACGCGGGCTATGCCGCGCTCAAACTGGCCATCGCCCACGAGGCCGGCCGCGCCGACCAGTTCGGCTACGGCCGTGACGAGCACGACGCGCAGACGCAGCTGCACGAGCGGGTCATGGCCGACGACGCGCACAGCATTCGTGCGGGAGCCCGCGCGATCGATGCAGCGGCGCTCGAGGAGGCGCAGGCGGCCATCGCCGGTGCCGGGCGTGTGATGTTCGCCGGGGTCGGCGCCTCGGCGGGACTGGCGGCGCTGGCCTCGTTTCGCTTCCTGGCGCTCGGTGTCCGCGTCACCTCGGCCATGGACGCGCTCGTGCAGCACCTCCAAGCCGACACGCTCCGTGCGGGCGACGTCTGCGTGGCCATCAGCCACACCGGCGAGAGCCGCGACACGATCGACGTGGCGACCGCCGCCGGACGGGCCGGCGCGCTGACGATCGGTGTGACCAGCTCGGCCGGATCGCCGCTCACGCAGGCCGTCCAGATTCCGCTCGTATGCGCCGACCAGCACGACACCGCCGCGCGAGCGCTGTTCGCCAACCCGGTTGCGATCGTGTCGGCCCTCGGCGCCCTGCACGCCGGCGTCGCCGCACGACTCCCGGCGTCAGCAGCACCCAGCGCGGCCGCCGACGCCATCACCTCGCACCAGCACTGACCGCCCGCTCCCGCATGCTTGCCGTCGTCTGTTGCCTCGTCGTTGGTGCTGCTCCCGGCCCTCGTGTGGCTCTACGGGCCGCGGGTCGGGTGCTTCTTCATCCGGATCGAGTGATGAGGCACGACCGCGACCATGCGACGGTCACCTCAGGCGACGCTCCGAGGAGGCAATCAGATGGCAGGCGATGACCCGCGCGGTCCCGTTCCCGGCGACGACCAGAACCGTCAGCCACAAGCACCGCCGGGCGCGGGGCAGATCCCTCCGTCCCAGGCCGCCTATCCCCAACCGCCCTACGCCGCGCCACCGCCCAGCCGTCAGCCAGGCGCGGGGTGGTGGATCGGCGCGGCGCTCGTCGCCGTCGTGCTCGGCGTGGGCGGCTACCTCGTCGGCCACAACGTCGGTCAGAGCAACGAGCGCGACAACTTCGACGCGGGCGCGCCGGGCTACAACGACATCTACCAGCAGGGCTTCGCGGCCGGCAAGGACCAGGGCACGCAGCAGGGCCAGGCGCAAGGCGCGGCTCAGGGCGAGCAGGCAGGGCTCGAGCAGGGCCAGCAAAAGGGCGTCGAGCAGGGCACGAGCGCCGGAGCGACCCAGGCGCTCGGAGGCTTCACGACGTGGGAGCCCGGGGCCCCGTACGTCATCAAGGTCAAGGCCGGCTCGGACTCGGTGCCCTACCAGATCTCGAGCCGCACCCAGATGCAGCCCGACACCGACTATGCGCTGTGCCGCGACGACCCGTCGCAGGTGTGCACGGTCGACGAGCCCGCGGACACCGGCACGCCATAGGCAGCCGCAGGAACGCCCGGTGGTTGTTCCGCTAGACGCCGCGTTCGACCGCGATGCGCCCGTCGTCCGCGGCGCGTGGTGAACGCCGCGTAGTCGGCGTCGTTCTGATCGGCGTACGCCACGGCGAAGCGGGCGAGGGCACGATCAAACGTGTCGTCGTCGCCGACGTAGCCGGTGATCCTTGCCGCGTCCCCGGTGCGCGCGTGCGCGCGCGCCAGGGTCGCGCCGCAGAGCTCGCCGTACAACGCCAGGCGCCCCGGTGACATCGCCTCGACCGTCGGCCGAGCCCTTCATGTCGCGCAACTGGCGGACATGGAACTCGTGCCGACGCTCACCTGTCCCCGTGACCCAGCCGAGGAACGCGTCGCTCGCGGACTGCATGAGCCGCTGGCCGTGAACCACCCGCTCGCCCTGGTGCTCGTATTCGCTGGCGCCCGCATACGGGGCGAGCACCGAAGGGTTCGCCTCCTTGATCTGCAGGAACAGCGGATCGTCCTCGGCGTCACCCATGAGCAGGATCATCATCGCCTCGTTCCCGACCGAGCCGACGCCGGAGACCTTTCGGGCGAAGTCCTCGTAGTGGTAGCGGTCGAGCACGACGCGCCGGTCAGGCAGCAGCGATTCGGCGTAGTCGGCGAGGCCCTGGCGGATGACGCCCTCGAAATCGTCTTGCCGCGTCTCGGGCGGGCGCACGATCACCGGCGGCTGGAGCTTGATCCGGTAGCCGCCGTCGACCCGCTGCGCGAACTTCGACAACGACCCCAGGCTCGTCCGCGTCTGCGCCTTCGCCAGGACCTTCTGAGCGGCTGTGATCGCCCCCTTGTCCCCCTTGGGACCGAGCTCGGCCAGCACCTTGTCGGCGTCGAACCGCGCGTACCAGACGTCCAGGAAACGCATCGTCGCCGCCCTGGCCATCGTCGTCCGATAGGCCGCGACGGCCGTGCGCGCCGCCGCTCGCTGCTCCTTGGGGCGGTGGCCGTTGCCCCGGGCGGCGACCGCGAAGCTCGCCGCGAGGCGCTTGAGGTCCCAGTCGAACGGGGCGGGCAGCGTCTCGTCGAAATCGTTGAGATCGAAGACGAGCCGCCGATCCGGCGCCGCGAACACGCCGAAGTTCGACAGGTGCGCATCGCCGGAGCACTGCACGCGGAGCTCGGTCGTCGGGCGTCCGCGACAGATCCGACGCCATGATCGCCGCGGTCCCGCGATAGAACGTGAACGGCGAGACGATCATCCGCCCGTGACGGATGGGCACAAGCTCGGGCACGCGCGCCGCGTTCTGCTCCTCCAGGACGCCGACCGGGTCCGGACGGTCATCCGGCACCACCCACTCGCCGTGCGCCTCGAGAGGCACCGACTCCCGCTCGGCACGCCCCTCGGCCAAGCGCTCCGCGACCGCCTTCGGAAGGTCCAGCACACCGCGGCGGCGCTTCTTGTCCCTCCCACTCCTCTGCCGTTTCTGACGCTTCGCCGTCCCGTTCACATCGCTCCGCGCAACAGCAGCGAGGTGCGCCGTCACGCCAACGCCGCTCCTTCGACGGCGGCCGAGGGCTTGATGTCCGGTAGCCGGATCATGCGGAACGCGTCGAAGAGGCCGAGGAGGGCCGCGAGGATCGGCACGAGCAACGCCACCTGAAGGGCGAGGTTCGTGGCGTCGGTGTTGATGGCGAGGACCTCTTTGCGGACGGCCGGGGGCTCGTCGGCGAGCAGTTCGTCGAGTTGCGTGTTGCTCACCACCTGCGCGTCATCCTCCAGCGTCTGCGCGATCTGCTGCTGCTGGGTCGAGGGAATGACGGGGCTCGCGTTCGACATGTTGGTGAACGCGAGGGAGAGCGTCGCCAGCAGGACGCCGCCGGCCACCGCCAGGCCGAACGACAGCCCGAAGGAGCCCGCCGCCGAGTTGATCCCGGCCGCCTCGCTGATCCGCTCGTCATCGATCGGAGCGAGCGCGTAGTTGTTCAGCTGCGATACCAGCAGGCCGAGCCCCGCTCCCGCGATCACCAGCGGAACGAGGAGGTACCAGCCGGAGTCCGCGTCGGGCACGATCGGGACGATCAGCGCCACGCCGAGCGCGCTCAGCGCGAACCCGGTTCGGATGATCTTGGCGGGCCGCCGGCCACCGGACCTGCGCCCCGCGAGGATCGCGACGGCGAACATGGTCAGCGAGAGCGGGGCGATTGACAGCCCCGTCTGCAGGGCGTCGTATTCCAGCTTGACCTGCAGGAAGATCGGTATCGCGATCATCGCGCCGCCGAGCGTGATGTTCTGCAGCATCTGCCCGGTGATCCCGACCCTGAAGTGCGGGAGCCGGAACAGGTCCGGATCGAGCAACGTCACCTTGCCTTCGCGGTGGCGCGGCACGAGCCAGCGGGCGAGCGCCCAGAGCGCGACCACGCCGATCGCGATCAGCAGCACGACGTAATCGCCGCCCTCCTGCCACACCAGGATGCCCAGGACCACGCCGCCCATCCCCACGACGGACAGGCCCGCACCAACGACGTCGACCTTCCGCTCGCCGGTGTACGGGACGTCCTTGACGAGCCCGAGCTGCGAGAGCACGCCCGCGATCACGACGGCCTCCAGCAGAAAGCCGACGCGCCAGGACAGATAGGTCGTGACAAAGCCGCCGAGGAGCGGCCCGACCGCGGCGGCGATCGCGGCTGCCGCCCCGACGAGCGCATACGTCTTCTTCTGTGCCGCGCCCTGGAAGTTGCCATGGATCAGCGACTGCATCGCCGGCAGCAGCAGCGAGGCGCCGAGGCCGCCGATGATCGCCCAGAAGACGATGATCGCCGTCAGGCTCTGCGCGAGCGTCATCGCGACGGCGCCGATCGCATACCCGACGAGACCCAACACGTACGCCCGTTTGCGGCCGAACAGGTCGCCGACCTTGCTGCTGATCAGGATGAACGCAGCCGACACCAGGGCCTCGAGCGCGATCGCGCTCTGGACCGAGCTCACCGTCGTGTCGAGATCCTTGACGACCGCCGCGATCGACACGTTCATCAGCGACGTGTCGACGACGAGCACGAACATGGCCGCCGCCAGCACCAGCGACAGCCGCGAGCTCCCCGCCTCCTCGGGTGGAACGTCGACGGCCACTTCCCCGGTCACTGACTGGACTCCGGCACGAGGGGGTCGGCGCCGCCGATCAGATCGAGCAGCTTGCCGAGCTCATCAGCGGCGATTCCGGGACGCCTGGCGGCGGACGTCATCCTGGAACCGGCGTGGCGTCGATCGTCATGGTGCAAGCCTCCCCGCGCAGAGGCCCGCCGCACAAGCAAGCCAGCACCCCCACGCCGTGGGCGCGCACACGTGGGCGACCTCGTGGTCCGTCGCTGCCGTGAGAAGACGCGCGCGCGCGAGCGCGCGGTGCTACGCCACGATGGCGGTGGCTGCGCGATGCGGATCATCGCGCGCTTCCGAGAGCAGTTTCAGCGCGTGTTCTCCACTCGAGGACCTCGTGCAACCAGGCCACAGCGCGAGCGTCCTCGGGCATTCGGGCGACCGCAGCCGCAGGTGCTCGACCAGTCGGTGGTACGGCTCAGGGACGTGACCACGGTGTACGGCCGCGAACGCTGCCGGCGTCGTTGGCGCGCTGCCACTTCGCGCCGGCGGCAGGCGGTCTATGTAGACGACAGGTCACCCACTCCCGGAAGGCGAGATATGAAGGCAGTCGTATACAACGGGCCGCGCGACGTAGCCGTCGCGGACGTCGACGATGCCCGCATCGAGCGCCCGTCCGACGCGCTCGTCCGGATCACGACGACGAACATCTGCGGCTCGGACCTGCACATGTACGAGGGGCGGACCGACTTCGAGACGGGCCGCACGTTCGGGCACGAGAACCTCGGACAGGTCGTCGAAGTCGGCGAAGA
>CAWBIM010000005.1:0-9037 GCA_963788935.1 uncultured Actinomycetes bacterium
GTGCTCCTCTCTAGGAACGCTTGGCCGGAGCCGCTTGCGGGGCGCCCCGATGTCGTCGCGCTGCTCGTACTGGCTCCGGCGCGTCGGCGCCGATGACCGGCGAGCTCGGCAGCTTCTCCGGGCTCGTGTGGCGGACGTCCGGGTAGAGCGAGCGCGCCGCGAGGCTGCCGCCCTCGACGTTGCGCAGCACGCCCTCCCCCGGGCTCGCCGCGGCGATCGGGGCCTCGCGCCCGAGCCGCGCGAGCGTGAGCGTGCCCTTGGTGTAGACCTCGCCGATGCGCGGCGGGTCGATCGCCGTGCTGTCGGGGAAGTCGCGCAGGCCCGCGGCGGCGGCGCCCGGGTACATGCCCTCGACGAGGCCGACCGCGTCGCTCAGGCCGGCCTTCTTGACGAGCAGGCCCTCGAGCGCCGCGACGCCCGCGTCGAGCTGCTCGTTGATCGTCGTGCACGACGTCGTTGACCGGCGCGCTCTTCTCGACGATCCCGCCGACGTGGACGATCACCTCGTCGAGGCCGGCGACGATCTTGCGCAGCTCGAGGATCGTCGCGACGAGGAAGTAGACGAGCGCGAGGACGATCAGGACGACGGCGAGGATCATCACCACGCCGGCGGCGACGACGCCGAAGACGATCATGCCTGCTCCGCGTCGTCGAGGATCACGTCGAGCGAGCCGCCGTAGCCGGCGATCCCCGCGACCGTCTGCGTGACCTGGTCCTGCGTGGTCAGCAGCAGCGGGGCGGCGTCGAGGTCCTTCGAGCCCGCGGCGGCGGTCGTCGCGATCCCCTGCGACGGTCGGGACGATCGCCTTCGCCGCCTGCAGCACGCCGTTGAGCAGGTACACGACGAGCGGGAGCACGACGACGAGCAGGACGATGTTGCCGATCCACCAGAGGGTCATCGCGGCCTCCGCTCGGCCACGATCGCGGCCTTGCGCGCGATCTCCGGCAGCGCGCCGAGGATGATGTCGAACTGCGCGTTGATCGCCTTGACCGCGCCCTCGAGCGGGCGCAGGTGCTCGGCCTCGACGCCCTCGAGGGCGGAGCCGAGCGTGGCGAGGCCGTCGTTGATCTTCACCAGGCGCCGGCGGATCTCGATCAGCGCGAGGGCGAGCACGGCGACGACGACGGCGGCGAGGAGGACGGCGAGCAGGACCATGCTCACTTCCCCCCGAAGCCGTCGGTGAGCGCGTTCATGTAGCCGTCCTGGACGACGGCCTCGTCGACGATCAGCGCCAGCACCGGCGCGGTCGCCTCGAGCTGCGGGATGTTCGCCGTGTTCGCGCCGACCTTGCCCGCGATCTCGAGCAGGCCGTCGACGGACATCTGGATCTTCGCGAGGTTCTTCAGCAGCAGGAGGATCAGGATCACGACGACGAGCGCGGCGGCGGCCCCGATCAGCAGCGCGATCGTGAAGTAGGCGGCGGCGATCACTTGCCGACCGCCACCTTGCGCAGCGCGCGGGCCGAGTGCAGGATCCGCACGCCCGAGTCGTTGATCCGCGCGACGCCGCCGAGCTCGTCGGTCTGCGCGCGCACCACCTCGACCGCCTCCTCGGCCGTCGCGGCCTGCTTGGCGATCCGCGCGGCCAGCGCGACGATCGTGATCAGGATCGCCGCGGCCACGGCGATCACGACGACGCCGAGCGCGATGCCCACCACCCACTCGGTGGACGCCAGGACCATGCAACCCCTCCTTGGTTCCTACTGCCGGAAGCCGACAGTACCCCAGGTCGTCGGGCCGTGTCCAACCCGGCGCGGCGCCGCTAGAAGTCGCGGTCGAGCGTGCCGTTCTCGGTCACCGCGGTCGCGGCGGCGGGGTTGCCGGCCGACGTCGGTGGTGGCGGTCGACGGGGTCCAGATCATGTTCGCGGTCGGTGAGGACGCCCGTGCGGATCGCGCCGCCGGAGATCAGCGAGCCGATCGTGACCGTCGACGCTGCTGCCCGTCATCGTCATCGTGGCGTTGAAGTTCGTGGTCGCCGAGACATAGTCGGCCTGCAGCCGGAGCGCCTGGGTCGGCGACATCACGTTCAGGCGCGTCGTGCCGGCGGCGTTGTAGAGGTCGAGCGTGTCGGTGGCGCCCGCCTCGGTGACGCGCACGCTGGATCGCCTGCGAGCCGCCGCCCCAGCCGGTGAGGATGGAGGCGGGCGCCATCGGCTCCGACCAGGTGAAGGTGACGCTGTCGCCGGCGTCGATGCGGCCGGCGACGCCCCGCCGGTGGCGGCCTGCACGTCGGTCGCGGTCGGCGCGGTGTTGTCGACGGTGACGGTGACCGTGGCGCGACGTCGACGTGTGCGTCGAGCGTGTCGGTCGCGGTCATGCGCAGCTGGTAGGCGCCGTCCGGCGACGCGCCGTCGTGTCGGCGGCGCAGGAGTAGGGCGCGAGTCGTGTCGGTGCAGATCGTTCACCCACGCGCCGGCGCCCTGGCGGTACTCGAAGCTCGTCGTGCTCACGCCGACCCCGTCGGTGGCCGTGCCGGTGATCGTGATCGCGCCGCGGACGCTGCGCCGTCGAGCGGGCTCGTGATCGCGACGACGGGGCCGTCGTTGTCGATGCGGCGGTTGGTCTGCACGGCCGAGGCGGTCGTGTTGCCGGCGTTGTCGGTCGCGAGCGTGCGCATGTCGTAGAGCGCGTCCGCCGGCGCCGTGGTGTCGAACGAGCAGGTGTAGGGCGTGGCGAGTCGTGTCGGTGCAGATGTCGGTCCAGGTCCCGAGCCGGCGGGCGCGTACTGGAAGCGCAGCGAGGCGATGCCCGAGCCGGGGTCGGTCGCGGTGCCGGTGAGCGCGACGGTGCTCTGGATCGGTGTCGCGACCGCGCCGAGCGTGACGGCCGTCGGGGCCGCGTTGTCGATCCGGCGCGCGGTGACCGCGGCCGAGGTGGTGACCTTGGCGACGCCGTCGGTGGCGATCGCGCGGAAGTCGTAGAGGCCGTCGGCGCACCGAGCCGGTGTTGAACGTGCACGAGAACGGGGTCGTCGCGCCGGTGCAGGCGGTCGTCCACGCCCCGGCGCCGAGCTTGTACTCGTAGCGGACCGAGCAGACGCCGCTGCCGGCGCCGTCGCCGGTCGTCGAGGCGAGCGTGATCGTGCCCTTCAGCGGCGTGCCGGGATCGGTCAGCGTGACGGTCGGCGCCGTGTTGTCGACGCGGCGGTTGAAGACCGGCGCGGAGATCGTCTGGTTGCCGGCGACGTCGGTCGCGACCGTGCGCAGGTCGTAGAGCCCGTCGGCGAGGGACGTCGGTGTTCCAGGCGCACGAGATCGGCGAGGTCGCCTGGGTGCAGAGGTTCGTCCACGCCCCGGTCGTCGAGCGGTACTCGAGCGACACGCTCGCCGAGGCCCGAGCCGCCGTCGGCGGCGGTGCCGGCGACGGTGACGGTGCCGGTCAGCGGCGAGCCGGGATCGGTCGTCGTCGCGATCGGCGCGGTGTTGTCGACGCGGCGGTTGGTGACGGTGTCGGTGCGCGAGTAGCCGGCGCTGTCGGTCGCCACGGCGCGCACGTCGCGCAGCCCGTCGGCGACCGTCGTCGTGTCGAAGGTGCAGGTGTAGGGCGGGACCGTCTTGGTGCAGGCCACCGTCCAGGTGCTCGTCCCGGCCGGCGCGCTCGAGAACACGACCGAGGTGATGCCGCGGTCGGACGCCGCCGTGGCGGTGACCATGACGGACCCCTGCAGCGGCGAGCCCGGGTTGGTCAGCGCGACGGCGACGGTGTTGAAGTCGGCCGCGGCGGTGAACTGCGCGCCCGGGTTGGCGCTGGCGGCGACGAACGTGGCCCCGGACCGGGTGACGCTCGCCGGGATGAAGACGGCCAGCATCAGCAGCCCCAGCAGGGCGACGGGTGATGCGTCGCGGGATGCGCGGCGATTTCGGCGTCATGGGCAAGGGGATCGCGCGCGTGCACGCGATTCCATGGGTATCGGCGGTCCGCGAGCGTTTTCGGGCCGGCTTGGACGCATGTACGAAGCGCGTGGTGAGCGTTCCGGACGTCGACGGTCAGCCGGGTAGAGCGGCAGGCGTCGCGGCGTCGGCCGCGAAGAGGGCGAATGCCCGTCAAACCGTCCAGGACGGTCCCCGTGAACACTGCGAGACCATCGCCATCGTCGCGCTGATCATCGCCGTCATCGTCCTGATCCAGCCTCGCTGACGTTCGCCGGCGCCCGCCGCGGCCTCAGTCGCCGTAGCCCTCCGGCCGCGCCTCGAACCACGCCCAGGCGTCGGCGATCATCGTCTCGATCTCGGGCTTGCGCGGGACCCAGCCGAGCTCGTCGCGGATCTTCTGCGACGACGCGACCAGCGCGGCCGGGTCGCCCGGCCGCCGCCCCTCCTCCTTGACCGGGATGTCGCGGCCCGTGACCGCGCGCGCCGCGTCGATCACCTGGCGCACCGAGAAGCCCGTGCCGTTGCCGAGGTTGTAGATCCGGTGCTCACCCGGGTTCGTCGCGCGCTCGAGCCCGAGGATGTGGGCCTCGCCGAGGTCCTCGATGTGGATGTAGTCGCGGACCGCGGTGCCGTCCTCGGTCGGGTAGTCCGTGCCGAAGATCGAGACGTGCTCGCGCGCGCCCGGCGGCGGCCTGCAGGACGAGCGGGATCAGGTGCGTCTCGGGCTCGTGGTCCTCGCCGAGCTCGCCGCTCGCGCCCGCGACGTTGAAGTAGCGCAGCGAGACCGCGCCGAGCCCGTGCGCGCGGCACTCGTCGGAGATCATCCGGTCGACCGCGAGCTTCGAGTTGCCGTAGGCGTTGACCGGGTTGGCCGGCAGCGTCTCGGGCATCGGGACCTCGGCCGGCTCGCCGTAGACGGCGCAGGTCGAGGAGAACACGAGCCGCTTGACGCCGGCCGTCGCGCATCGCGTCGAGCAGGTTCAGCGTCGCGACGAAGTTGCCGCGGTGGTAGCGCTCGGGATGCTCGACCGACTCGGCGACGAGCGCGAGCGCGGCGAAGTGCAGGACGGCGTCGAAGCCCTCCGCGACGCGCGGCCGTGGTGGCCGCGGCGTCGTCGAGGGAGACGTCGAGATGGCGGGCGCCCGCGGGGATCGCCTCCGCGTGGCCGCGGTAGAGGTTGTCGAGCACCGCGACGTCGTGGCCCGCGGCGACGCAGCTGGGCGGCGACGATCGACCCGATGTAGCCGGCGCCGCCGGTGACGAGGAGCTTCATGCGGCCGAGAGTGATACCAGCCCGTCGGTACCCTTTCGCGGTGCTCGTCCGCTTGACGGGGGCCCTCGTGGTGGCGTGCGCCCTGCTCACCGCGCTGCCCGCCGGGGCCGCGGCGAAGCTGTCGCGCGACGCCCAGAAGGTCTACGACGACTACCGCTCCGACGCGGCGATCCAGCCCTGCGACCACACCGTCGCCGTCTATCGCCGCACGCTGCGCGAGATCACGCCCGACATCGAGGAGGAGACGCCCGCCTTCCGCCCGGCGGTCGAGGCGGCGCTGCGCGAGCGCAACGCGCGGCCGCCGCAACTGCCTCGAGCAGGACTCGCCGACCCAGCCCGGCACGAGCGGCGGACGGCGCCGGCCGGCGGCTCGACCGGCGGCTCGACGCCGCCGGCGGCGCAGCCCGCGCCGGCCGCACCGCTCCGGCGCGCCGCGCGGCCCGGCGCCGCCGTCCGCGACGAGCGGCGCGCCGGCGCCGAGCAACACCGCGCCCGCGCCGCAGGGCAGCGCCACCCCGGCGCCGACCGTCGCGCCGGCGCCGCCGGTCACGAGCTCGGCGCCGCCCGCGCCGGCCGCGGTCGTGCTGCTCGACCGCCCGCACGAGGGCACCCCGCTGGGCCTGCTGATCGCGCTCGGCCTGCTCGCGCTGTCGGCGCTGCTGGTCGCGCTCGCGCTGCTCGCGCGGCGCCTCGGCTGGGGCGAGGAGCGGCTCGCCGGCCCGCGTCACGCGTGGGGCGAGGCGACCTACCGCGCGAGCGCAACGTGGGCTGATTTCGTCGACTGGATCCGCCTCGGCCGCGGTCCGCACCGTCTATAATCCATCGGGCTGAACCCACCCTCCGTTTGCGCTGATTTCCAGGGCTCTTTGAGTCCGTCCGGGCCTCGGAGCAGTATCGACAACCCGCGATTTTCAGCGACGACGAGCCCGACAGACGGGCCATGGAACGGGAGAGGAGTCGGATGATGGAGTCAACGCCCAACACAGCGCTCGAGCCGGAGCCCCGCATGGGGGAGGCCCTGAGCGTGCGACGGCTGTTCACGCAGCCGGGCGTTCACCCCTTCGACCAGGTCGAGTGGGAGATCCGCGACGCGCGGATCGGCCACGGCGACCGCATCGCGTTCGAGCAGGCGGACGTCGAGTTCCCGAAGTCGTGGTCGCAGAACGCGACCAACATCGTCGCCCAGAAGTACTTCCGCGGCCAGCTCGACTCGCCGACGCGCGAGCGCTCGGTCAAGCAGATGGTCTCGCGCGTCGCCGGCACGATCGCCGACTGGGGTCGTGAGCGCGGCTACTTCGCCACCGCCGAGGACGGTGACTCCTTCGAGGCCGAGCTGACCTTCATCCTGCTCAACCAGCTCGCGGCGTTCAACTCGCCCGTCTGGTTCAACGTCGGCTTCGAGGAGCAGCCGCAGTGCTCGGCCTGCTTCATCCTCAGCGTGCAGGACACGATGGAGTCGATCCTGGACTGGAACACCAAGGAGGGCAAGATCTTCCGCGGCGGCTCCGGCGCGGGGATCAACCTCTCCAACATCCGCGGGTCGACCGAGCCGCTGTCGAAGGGCGGCACCGCCTCCGGTCCTGTCTCCTTCATGCGCGGGGCCGACGCCTGGGCGGGCACGATCAAGTCCGGCGGCAAGACGCGCCGCGCGGCCAAGATGGTCGTGCTCGACATCGACCACCCGGACATCCGCTCCTTCATCTGGTGCAAGGCCAAGGAGGAGGACAAGGCCGCCGCGCTGCGCGACGCCGGGTTCGACATGTCGATCGACGGCGAGGGCTTCCAGTCGATCCAGTACCAGAACGCCAACAACTCGGTCCGCGTCACGGACGAGTTCATGCACGCGGTCGAGAACGACGAGGACTGGCACCTGCTCGCGCGCGCCACCGGCGAGCCGGTCGGCGATCCGATTCCCGCGCGCGCGCTCATGCGCGACATCGCCGAGGCGGCCTGGCGCTGCGCCGACCCGGGCGTCCAGTTCGACACGACGATCAACCAGTGGCACACGTCGCCGAACTCGGGCCGCATCAACGCGTCCAACCCGTGCTCGGAGTACATGCACGTCGACGACTCGGCCTGCAACCTCGCGTCGCTGAACCTCATGAAGTTCCGCAAGCCCGACGGCTCGCTCGACGTCGAGCGCTTCAACCACGCGGTCGACATCGTGTTCCTCGCGCAGGAGATCATCGTCGGCCCGTCGAGCTACCCGACGAAGGAGATCGGCGAGAACGCCCGCGCCTTCCGCCAGCTCGGCCTCGGCTACGCCAACCTCGGCGCCTACCTGATGGCGAACGGGATGCCCTACGACTCGGACGCCGGCCGCGGCACCGCCGCCGCGATCACGGCGCTGATGACCGGGCGCGCGTACCTGCAGTCGGCCAAGGTCGCCGCGGGCATCGGCCCCTACGACCGCTACCAGGAGAACCGCGAGGCGCACAACAACGTCATGCGGATGCACCGCGACGCGTCGTACGCGATCCCGGACTCCACGTGCGCAGGACGCGCCGCTGCTGGCGGCCGCGCGCGAGAGCTGGAACGAGGCGGTCGCGCTCGGCGAGCTCTACGGCTACCGCAACGCGCAGGCGACGGTGCTCGCGCCCACGGGGACGATCTCGTTCCTCATGGACTGCGACACCACCGGCATCGAGCCCGACTTCTCGCTCGTCAAGTACAAGGAGCTGGTCGGCGGCGGCTCGATGGTGATCGCCAACCGCACGGTCCCGATGGCGCTGCGCACGCTCGGCTACAGCGACGAGCAGATCGGGCAGATCGAGGCGCACATCACCGAGCACTCGACGATCGTCGGGGCGCCCGGGCTCGACCCCGCGCACCTCGAGGTGTTCGACGTCGCGGTCGGCGAGCGCGCGATCTCGCACCCCGGCCACATCAAGATGATGGGCGCGGTCCAGCCGTTCCTCTCGGGCGCGATCTCGAAGACCGTCAACCTGCCCCAGACGGCGACGGTCGAGGACATCGCGGAGGCCTACATCCAGTCGTGGAAGCTCGGCGTCAAGGCGCTGGCGATCTACCGCGACGGCTCCAAGACCGCGCAGGCGCTGCGCACCGACGCCCAGCAGGGCAAGCGGTCACGACCACGGTCGAGGCCGGCGACGGCGGCTACGTCACGCCCGACGGCGGGACGCTGGTGACCGAGGCGCAGGTCGCGGCGATCGTCGACGAGGCCGTCGCCGAGGCGATCAAGCAGACGCGCGAGGACACGGGCCCGCAGCGGCGCCGGATGCCGCGCGAGCGCCAGTCGATCACGCACAAGTTCTCGCTCGGCGGCCACGAGGGCTACATCACGGCCGGCATGTACGACGACGGCTCGGTCGGGGAGATCTTCCTCACCGACGTCGGCAAGGAGGGCTCGACCCTCCGCGGCATGATGAACTCGTTCGCGACCGCGATCTCGATCTCGCTGCAGTACGGCGTGCCGCTCGAGACGCTCGTGCGCAAGTTCGCCTACATGCGCTTCGACCCGGAGGGGATCACCACCAACCCGGAGATCCCGTTCGCCAAGTCGATGCCCGACTACATCATGCGCTGGCTGGCCTCGCGCTTCCTCGACACCGACGTCCAGGAGGACCTCGGCATCCTCACCAAGGAGGTCCGCGCGCGCCGCACGGCCCAGGACCTCGCGACCGGCGCCGCGGCGAGCGACACGGCCGGCCCGAGCGACGGCGGCAACGGCGGCAACGGCGGCTCGACCCCGAAGGCGAGCGCGCCCGGCACCACCAAGGCCGCGGCGTCGGCGATGACCGACTCCCCGCCGGTCCTGCCCGCGAAGATGATCGGCCTCGACCTCGGCCCCGCCTGCTCGCAGTGCGGCGGCATGATGCAGCGCACGGGCTCGTGCTACACGTGCTCGAGCTGCGGCAACAACACCGGC
>CAWBIM010000006.1:0-1043773 GCA_963788935.1 uncultured Actinomycetes bacterium
GCTCATAACCCGAAGGTCGCGGGTTCGAATCCCGCCCCCGCTATCCGCCGGCGACGATGGTGACGCACCGCCGTCGACGGCTCGAAAGCCCCGGTTTTCCGGGGCTTTCGTCGTTCTCGGCGCTGCCTGTCGGTGTGCCCCTGCGGCGGCGTGCCCGGCATCGCAAACGGTCGCGCAGGGCCGCCCCAACGTTTCAATAGCGTTCCAACTGCCGCAGTGGAGCGTCCCAACCCGCGAGGAATGTTTCCCGCATGGCCAAGAGTTGGAGTTCGTCCGTCTGACGCCGTTCGATAGAGGATCGGGGCTCGAGCGGTGGGAAGGAACGCCCCAGGGACCCTGGGCGGTTGCACTGCGCGAGCGCGCGACGTCAACGCTGCTCGGCCACGCCAACTCGCTGCCGAACGACATGCTGGCCGACCTGCGTACCTACGACCTGAACGTCTCCCGATTCGCCTACAGCGCCGCGCCGCACCGCATTGACCTCGAGCCAGACCTCGCCGACAAGCTGCTCCTGGACTGAGCCGCCCAACGCGAGGCCAGGACTGTCCCTCCTCGTCCAAGGCGGCGGTCAGCCTCACCCAGCGAGCGGCCGCTTCCGGGCCCTCGGCCGCGGCGCCGTGCGCACGACGTCACTTGCCGGTGATGACGAAGATGATCGCGCCGACGACAAGCAGGTAGACGGCGAGTCCTGCCCGTGCCGAGCGCACGGTCTGCCCGACTCGACCGAGGCGGTTATCGGCGTCCGCCTGCCGCCACCCACGGGCCGTGGAGTAGCTCATCCAGACGACGAGGCTTCCGGCGATCGCGACCTGCACCACCCAGTGCGGCACGAAGCCGACCTTACGCCGCGCTGTCCGTCGCGCCAAGGCAAGGTGCGTCGGCCACTGCTCCCCTCGTCCGTGGCACCGGCGGTCGCGAAACGAGCTTACGGCCCCCGCCCCAGTTCAGCGGACCTCAACGGAGCCCCGCTGCGGCGCGCGCGAGGGAGGGTGCCCAATGAAGGCAGCTCGCGCCTCTCGTCCAACGCGACAGTGAGCACTCCATTGCCTCACGCTGTCGCTTCTGTCGCTCCTATGTCAAGAAGTTGATCCGGCGAAGCCGGTCTTGATCGGGGTGGGCGCCGGCTGAAGGAGTCGCCAGATGCGTCGGGCGAGGTGGCGCTTGAGGCTTCGGATCGCCTCGCGAGTGGTCTTGCCTTCGGCCGTGCGGCGGGCGATGTAGTCCTTGGTCTCGGGATGGCAGCGCGCGCGTGTGACGGCAATGCGGTGAATGGCGGCGTTGATCTGGCGGTTGCCGCCGCGGTCGAGGCGGTGGCGGTTGGTCTTGCCGGAACTGACCGGGATCGGGGCGAGGCCGGCGGCGCGCGCGAGCTTGGCGTCGTTCTTGAAGCGGTCGGCGCCGGCGATCTCACCGACGAGCTTGGCCGCCGTCAACGGCCCGACGCCGGGCTCTTCGAGCAACTGCGGCGCGATCCGGCTGACCAAGCCGGCGATGTCCTTCTCGAGCGCGTTGATCGTCTGGCTGAGCTCGCGGATGCGGCGCAACTCGTCACGCGCGATCCGGACTCGCATCGTCTGCTCGGCCCGTGCGAGCCGCCTGGCGATCCGCGGCGCCCAACGGCCATAGAACAACGAACTGCCAGGCAGCTCGAGCTCGGGCCAGAGGTCGTGCAGATGCCACTGCAGCGTGCTGTTGAGCGCGACGCGCTGGCGGACCAGGCGTTCGCGGTGATCGACCAACAGCCGCAGATCGAGCTCGGGCCCATCCAGGCGGGCCATCGGCAGCTCGTCGACGCCTTCTCTGATCGCGGCCCGCGCGACGGCGACGGCATCGATGCTGTCGGACTTGCCTCGCTGCCTCGACCCGCGGCGCTCCCGGCCATCAACGTCGTCGGCACTCGAACCACGCGCTCGCCGCGACCGACGAGGAAGCGCTCGAACGAGCCCGACACATGACGGCAGTCCTCGATCGCCCAGACGCGCTGCTCAGCCAGACCACGCGCCCAAGACAACAACTCATCGAAGCCACGCATACCGACCGCGACAGTCTTCTCATCGCGCAACTCCCCCGTGACCGCCGCGACCGCCACGACGGTGTGCGAGCGCTTGTGAGTGTCCGCGCCGAGCACGATCATTGACTTCGTCCTCCTCGTGTCCCGTTGAGGTGGACCTCCGGCGGACACGGCTTGCTCGGGGCGGTGCCACGCTCCTATCAAGTCACGCCAGACATCCCCGACCGGCGACGAGCGACACAACAAAAGGAAGGTCAGGCCCGCCCGGGCCGACAGCCTCAAAGAGAGTCAGCTCGCCGCCGGTCGGGACCTTCTCTGCGGCGTCGGACATCACCGACGACGCCGAAATCACAACAGCAAGCCTCGAAGCGGCAGCGTCGCCGATGTGGCTTCGGTGTCAGGAGCGCCGAGTGGCGACGCGCTGTCGGTTGCCGTCCGGGTCGACGAGCGCGCATTCGCGCCCGGGGTGCCCGTCGTCGTTCGGCGGGCAAGGAGCGGGCGGGTATGACGGGCTCGATCGACGGACGCCCGTCCCGGCGCGAACGGTTCGCGCCGGATCGGGCGGTCGGTGGTCAGGTCAGACGCGCAAACGGGCCGACGCGAAGCGCCGGATCACGACGGCGGCCGCGAGGGCGACCGCGAGCACGGCGAGCGTGGTGGCGGCACCGATGGCCGCGGCGCCCCAGTCGAACGACGAGGCGGAGTGGTCCACGACGAGTGTCGCGGGCGGCTCGTTCGCGGGGGGCGGGATGACCTTGGGATGAAGCGGCCAGGTCGGCGGCTGGGGGATCGGCCTGCCGTCGGCCATCGTGGCGACCTGGGTGATCGGCTCCGGGTGCAGGGGCCAGGTCGGCGGCTGGGGGATCGGATGCGTGGTGCCGGACACGTGCGCGGCGCTCGGGGCCGCCACGGCGCCGTTGCCGAGCCCGTGATCGAGGGCGGGAACGGCGGCCGCGGGTCCGACGACGGCGCCGCTCACGAGGGCGACGGCGAGACCTGCGTTGACGAGGCGGGTGGTGTGCATTGCACTCCTCCGGTGGGTTGCCGACCCGAGGGGGTCGAGTTGCGCCACTGTCCGGCGTGCGGGTAACGGGGCGCCCATGAGCGCCCATGCGGCGCCCACTCGGCTCCGTTGACGGGTCGCGTCGCGTCGTTGCCGGCCCGATCTCTCTGTGCTGCGGGGGCCGGGCGTGGACCACGCCGGTTGCATCCGTCGGCGGTGCTGATCTACGGTCGCTGCTGGAGATCGAGGCGTGTTCTTTTGCCTGCTCGGGCCGTTAGAGGTCCGCGATGACCGGGACGGTCCCGTCCGGATCGGCGAGGGGCGGCAGCGCAGCGTCCTGGTGCTCCTTCTGCTGCATCGCAACGAGTCGATCGCCAGCGAGCGACTGGTCGACGCGCTGTGGGGTGCTGCGCCGCCCGCCACGGCCGCCAAGGTTCTGCAGAACCATGTCGCGCAGCTGCGGCGCGGGTTGGGCGACCGCGAGGGACGGCGGCTTCAGACGCACGGGCGCGCGTACGCGCTGCGCGTCGAGCCCGGCGAGCTCGACGTCGAGCGCTTCGAGCAGCTCGTCCGCGAGGGCGCGGCGGCGCTCGAGTACGACCGCCCGGCCGAGGCCGCTGCGCGCCTGCGCGAGGGGCTCGCGCTCTGGCGCGGCCCTCCGCTCGCCGACGTCGCGTACGAGGACTTCGCACAGCCGGAGATCGCACGGCTCGAGGAGCAACGCGCGGTTGCCCTCGAGCGACGGATCGACGCGGACCTGGCGCTCGGCCGCCACGCCGACCTGCTCGGCGAGCTCGAACGCTCGTATCCCGCCACCCACTGCGCGAGCACCTGCGCGGCCAGCGGATGCTGGCGCTGTACCGATGCGGGCGCCAGGCAGATGCGCTCGAGGCGTTCCGCGAGGCACGTCGCCTGCTGGTCGAGGAGGTCGGCGTCGAGCCCGGCCCGGAGCTGCGCGACGTGCACGACGCGATCCTGCGCCAGGACCCCTCGCTGGACCTCGAGCCCGGACGGCTGCCGCCCGAGCTCGATGCGGCGACCGCGCCCGCGCTGGCCGGCCGTGAGCCGGAGATGGAGATGCTTCGCGGGCATTGGGAGCGCGCCCGCGGCGGGATCCCCGCCCTCGTCGTGATCACGGGACGCGCCGGCATGGGCAAGACCCGGCTGGCGGCCGAGCTGGCGGGCGAGGTCCATCGCTCCGGTTGCGCTGTCCGCTTCGCGACCGGCGGTCCGACCCCTGAGACGTTCGCGACCATCCGCGCGGGTCGCGACGCTACGCGCCCCACGCTGCTCGTGGTCGACGACGCCGACCGGAGCGAGCGAACGCTGGCCGCGCTCGGGCACCTGGCGCGAGCGGCGCGCCTCGGGCCGCTCCTGACGGTCGCCACCGCCGGGGCACCCCGGACGGCAGAGGCGATCGGAGCCGACGACTCGCTCGCGCTCAACCCGCTTCGCGCGGACGCCGTCGCCGCCATCGCGGACGGCTACGCGCCGGGGAACGCGGGCGGCCCCGTGCCGGCCGACGAGCTGCTTGAGCGCAGCCGCGGCGTCCCCGGCCGGGTGCATGACGTCGCCCGGGAATGGGCCCGAAGCGACGCGCGTCGGCGCGTGACGTCCTTCGCTCCACGCACCGTCGTGGGGCGCAGCGAGCTGCGCACGGCGGAAGCGGGCCTCATCGGGGGCGTGCTCGACCTGCAGGCCGCCGCCGAACGCAGCGGTCGACCGGAGGTCCGCGAGCCGCTGGTGTGTCCGTTCAAGGGACTGGCCGCGTTCGACGTGGCCGACGCGGGGTACTTCTTCGGCCGCGAGCGGCTCGTCGCCGAGCTCGTCGCGCGATCCGTCGGCGCGTCGCTGCTCGGCGTCGTCGGCGCGTCCGGCAGCGGGAAGTCCTCGGTCGTGCGCGCTGGGCTGCTGGCGGCGCTCGCGGGCGGCGTGTTGCCCGGGAGCGAGACCTGGCGGCAGGCGATCATCCGGCCCGGGGAGCACCCCGTCGACGAGTTGGACGGCATGGGCCTCGACCGCCTCGCCCGCGAGCGCGGCGTGCTTGCTGTCGATCAGTTCGAGGAGGTGTTCACCGCATGCCGGGACGAGGGCGAGCGCGTCGCGTTCATCGACGCGCTCGTGCGCGCGGCGCGCAACGGCCAGACCCTCGTCGTCCTCGCGCTGCGCGCCGACTTCTACGGCCGGTGCGCCACCTACCCGGCTCTGTCGGACGTCCTCGGGGGCGGCCACGTGCTCGTCGGCCCCATGCGCCGCGGCGAGCTTCGCCGGGCCATCGAGCTGCCCGCCCGGCACGCCGGGCTCGACGTCGAGCCCGAGCTCGTCGAGGCGCTCCTCGCCGACGTCGAGCATGAGCCGGGGGGCCTCCCGCTCCTCTCCACGGCCCTGCTCGAGCTCTGGCAGCGGCGCGACGGAATCGTCCTCCGCCACAGCGCGTACGAGCTCACGGGCGGCGTGGAGGGCGCGGTGGCGCGGCTGGCCGAGGACGCCTACGGCCGCCTCGAGCCGGCGCAGCAGGCCGTCGCCCGAACGCTGATGCTGCGCCTCGCCGACGAGGGTCCCGATGGATCGGTCGTGCGGCGGCGCGTCGGGCTCGCCGAACTCGAGAGCGCGAACGACCCCAATGTCGGCGAGGTGCTCGAGGTGCTCACGGAGCGCCGCCTCGTCACGGCGAGTGCCACGATGGTCGAGGTCGCGCACGAGGCGCTGCTGCGGGAGTGGCCGCGGCTGCGCCGCTGGCTGGAGCACGACGCGCAGGGGCGGCGGATCCACCGCCGCCTCACCGCCTCCGCCCGCGACTGGGACGAACGCGGACGCGACCCCGCGGACCTGTACCGCGGCGCGCGACTCGCGGTCGCGCAGGAATGGCGCGACAGCCATCGCGGCGAGCTCAACGCGACCGAGCGCGCCTTCCTCGACGAGAGCCGGAGTGCAGCCGGGCGCGCGGTGCGCCGCCTGCGCCTCGCGCTCGCGGGTCTCGCGGCGCTGCTGGCCCTCGTCGCCGTCGGGGCCGTCGTCGCCGTCCATCAACGCAGCGCCGCCCGCAGCCAGGCGCGAACCGCGGACGCGCAGCGGATCAGCCAGCAGGCACTCGGCGAGGACGACCTCGCCCGATCGCTCCTCCTCGCTCGCGAGGGCCTCGCCCTCGCCGACTCACCCATCACGCGTGGCGACCTTCTCGCGGCACTGCTGCGCCGGCCCGCGGCGATCGCGGTCATCAGGCACGAGCCGAGCCCGGTCACGGCCCTCGACCTCTCGCCCGACGGGCGAACGCTCGCGATCGGCAGCGCGCACAACGGAGTCGAGTTCATCGACACGGCCACGCGACGGCGGATCGGCCCGCCGATCCCGGCCGATCGGACCACGATCACATGGCTCCGCTTCAGCCCTGACGGCGCCCATGTCGCCGTCGGGTCGTACGGCCGACAGGCGCTCCCCGGCCCTGTCGTCACGCTCGTCGACGCCCGCACGCACCGCCGCCGAGAGCTCGACCTGGTCGCGCAACTCTTCCCCTCGTTCCTCGGCCCGCTCGGGACGATCGCGTTCTCGCCGGACTCGCGCATCGTGGCGGCCGACTACTTCGCGTTGCCGCAGGACCCCCACAGACGCCGCGTCATCACGCGCTGGGACGTCCGGACCGGCCGCCTCATCGCGGCCCTCCAGCCGATCGGGTCGAGCCCCGACACACCCCACGCGTTGGGTGGCTTCGACGCCGGCGGCACCCGCATGGTGACCTCGAGCGACCGGTCCGGAGGGACGGTCATCCGCGACGCGCGCACGCTCCGCCCGCTGCGGCGGTTCCGCGCCGGCGGCAGCATCGGCGATCTCAGCGCGAACGGGCGCTATGCGGTGCTGCTCACCGCTGCCGGCACGACGGACCTGCTCGACCTAGGCACCGGCGCATCGCGCCGGCTCGCTGGCCCGCACGAGCCGCCAATCCAGGCCGCGCGCTTCACCGCCGATGCGCGGCTGCTCGTCACCGACGACGGGGCCGGGCGCCTGCGCGTCTGGGATCCGGGCCGCGCGGCTCCCGTTGCGACCGTCGATCCGCAGGCGGGGGTCGCGCATCAAATCGCGCTCGCGGCCGACGGCAGCACGGCCTACACCGCCGGCGACGACGGAGACGTGATCGCATGGGATCTCGCCGGCGGACGCCGGCTCGGGCGGCCGTTCGTGCTCGCCGCGCACTCCCCGACGGACATCGCCGCCCTCTCCCCGACCAGCCGGACGTTCGCCGTCGCGGTCGCCGGCGGAGCCGTCGAGCTCCTCGACAGCCGTTCGCTCGCGGTCTCGGGCACCGTCAAGGTCGCCGCCTCGCCGGGATCGGCGGCCCGGGGCGCCCTTATCGCGGGCGCGCGCGACGGGCAGATGGCCATCGGCACCGCCGATGGTGCGGTCCGGTTCGCCGACGCGCGTACCGGCCGGCCGCGCGGGCCTCCGAGGATCGCCCATTCCGAGGCGATAATCGCACTGGCCATGAGCCCGAACGGCCGGTGGCTGGCGACGAGCGGCCGGGAGCCGGCGATCTACGCGTGGGACGTCGCCCGGCAGAAGCCGGTTGCCCTCAACATCGCGCTCGCCGGACCGGCCGTCAACCTGAGCGTGAGCCCGGACGGCACGAGGCTCGCCGCCACCGTCGCCCACGACGACGGAAGCGGCGAGCTCGACGTCCTGAGCCTCCCACGGCTCAAGGTCCTGACCCGGGTCTTCCCGCCGCTCGGCACGCAGGCGCAGTTCTCGCGCGATGGAAGGAGGCTCTTCTACGCGGACGACAACGGGCGTGTGTGGACATACGACACACGCACATGGAGGGTGTCCGGTCCGCCGCTCGGTGCCCAGTCGGGCGCGGGCCGCTTCGCTCTGAGCCCCGACGACCGCCTGCTCGCCATAACGGCCCGCGACGGCACGACCCAGCTCTGGGACGTGCCATCGCGCCACGCGCTCGGCGACCCCCTTCCGACCGTCCAGGGCGACGGCGTCCGAACGGTTTTCGTCGGCGGCGGTAGGAGCCTCGTCACGCTCGACCGGACCGGCCGCGGCTCCGTGTGGGACGTCCGACCGCAGTCCTGGGCGCGCCGCGCGTGCGCCGTCGCCGGTCGCACGCTAACTCGGCCGGAATGGCAGGACGCGCTGCCCGACCGCCCCTACGCACCCGCGTGCGAGCGCCGTTGACCGCCGCCAGCTGCCCGCACGACGGTCCTCGTGGGACAGCCCGGCGATCGGGCCGCGACGGTCACAGCACTCAGCTGGGCGCCGGACACTCGACATGGAAGCCGGCGCATCGCCGCCGCGCTGGCTCAGTGGGGAGAGCTTCGATTTGCCGTGCTCGCAGCGCGCCCAGGCGCGACGATCAACTGACGCCGCCTGACCGGCGCCTTGACCGGCAACTCGATCTCCCCCACGACCGGCGACCAGCGCGGCTCGGGAAACTGCATGCGACACAGCCGGTGCAACCGCGGGCGACCTCCCGCGACTCGGCGAGGTGCGCGCCGGCGGACGCGGAGCTCGGCGGCGCGCCATCTCAGCCGACGGCCACTGCTCCTCGTGAGAACGCGAGGGTTTGCCTCGGCTGCGCGCATCTATGCGCCTTGGGAGCCGCGGGAGACCGCCCGCGGGCTTCTGCTTTCGCCTTACAACAGCGGCCCGGCGCGCACGGAGCGCGCTCCTCGTATCCATGCAACGCAGCAGTCAGTCGATAGCGACCTCCGGACGGCCATGGTGCAGTCAGTCGTGGGCGCACTTGGGCCGCGCATCAGATTTGAAGGGGCCGACCCACCGACTCTGGAGTTCCCGTCGTTATCGAGGATTACCGCGGGTCGTTGGACCCGAATTCCCCTGCAGACGGCCCTTCGTGCGATGACCGCCCGGACTTTCTGTGGCAACTCTCATAGACCGCGGGGCTAGCTCAGGTAGAATTGAGCACTGGGTTCTTCCAAAGCTTGGACACCGAGGCCCTGCAGACGATCCGAACGGCTGCACACGGCAGAAGCAACGCCATGCGACCCGACCAGGTCTACGCGCTCGCGCTGCTTCGCAATGGCCGAGGTCGAGGAGCAGAGCCGGCGCGCCCGGAAGAACTCTGCGCGTAAGCGCGCTGACCCGTGGGAGCTCCTGCGGACGCGCCGGCGGCGCGTTGACAGGCGCACAGAGCAACCATTGCTCATCGCCCGCGACCTTCGCGGCGAACGTCAGCAACGCGGACGCGTTTAAGGCGGTAAGCCGACACCCGGTGCGACCTGTCGATGCCGCCGGCGCTGAGCTGCCGTTGCCGCGCGGCCCTCGGCAGCAGACCGAGGGCCGAGGCGAATCCCGGCGGACCGATCGGGTCGTCGACGGCGCCGGACACGCGCCATGATCGCGCGTCTGGGCTACGCCCGATCGGAGCCCTGCCAACGTTCCAAAGGTTGACTGCTCTCAAATCCGAGACCCGAGGTGGCAGGCGCCGACTCCCTTCGAGCGGTTGGTTAGGTCGCGCGTTCGGTGCGGGCAGGCGCGTCGCCTCGCCGCCGTTCGGCTGTGGCGAACGTCGCTTGGTCGTGGTGACGCGGCGCGGCACCGTTGGGGACGACAGCGTCATCGGGTCCGCCGGCCGGTCGTGGAGGCCGGCGTGCGATGACCTCGCACTGCCAGGAGCCGAGATCACCCCCAGGATCTTGGGATTGCGGGCTTGGGGTGCGGGTCGGCAGCCTCAGCGCATGACAACCGACAACAGGACGGCCGCACGACACCTGACCGGCCACCACGACCAGTCGCCGTTGCACCGTCCCGCCGGAACCGAGGACAGGATGGGCGGCCAAGTCGACCCCTCACAGATCATGCAGGTCGGTATGGGGTTCTGGGCGTCGAAGACGCTCCTGTCCGCAGTCGAGCTCGAGCTGTTCACCAAGCTGGGCGCCGACGCGATGACAGCTGCGGAGATCGCCGCGGCGCTGGGGCTTCACGAGCGGGCGGTTCCCGACTTCCCCGATGCGCTCGTCGCCCTCCAGCTACTCGATCGCGAGGGTGACGGGAGCGCTGCCGTCTACCGCAATACGGACGCAGGCGCGGCCTTTCTCGACAAGGCGAGTCCGGCCTACATCGGCGGGATCCTCGAGATGTCCAACGCACGGCTCTATCGATTCTGGGGCGATCTCACCGTGGCTCTGCGGACCGGAGAGCCCCAGAGCGAGATCAAGCACACCGGCAAGGCGACGTTCGACGAGCTCTATAGCGACGAGGGCAGGCTCGAGCAGTTCATGAACGCGATGGCCGGGATCTCGGCGGGGGCGTTCCACGCGCTGGCGGAGAAGGTCGATTTCTCCAAGTACGAGACCATCTGCGACGTGGGCGGCGCGACCGGTCAGCTCTCGATCATCCTCGCCGAGCGGCACCCCCACATGAAAGGCACCACCTTTGACCTGCCGGCTGTCGAGCCGATCGCCAAGCGCACGATCGAAGCAGCCGGACTGAGCGATCGGGTGAGGGCGGTGGGCGGTGACTTCTTCGGCGAACCCCTACCCGAGGCCGACGTCATAACGATGGGAATGATCCTCCACGACTGGAACCTCGAGCGGAAGAAGCAGCTGGTCAACGCGGCCTACGACGCGCTGCCGGAGGGCGGGGCCTACATCGTCATCGAGAACATCATCGACGACGCCCGCCGCGAAAACGCGTTCGGCCTCCTCATGTCGCTCAACATGCTGATCGAGTTCGGCGACGCGTTTGACTTCACTGGCGCCGACTTTGCCGCATGGTGCAAGGAGGCAGGCTTCAGGGAGGTAGACGTCCTTCCCCTCGCCGGTCCGACGAGCGCCGGCATCGCGTACAAGTAGCGCGTCATCAATGTCGGTAGGGGGTCCGCCTCGTCACAGCGCAGGCGGCTGCTGCTGAAAGAGCACGCGCGCGACGAGCTCGCCGCGCGTGGTGACGCCGACCTTCTCGAAGATCGCCTTGAGGTGGTCCTGCACCGTCCACGGCGACAGGTACAGCCGCGCCGCGATGGCATCGGTCGGCAGCCCGCGGGCGACGAGCTGGGTCACCTCCCGCTCTCGCTCGGTGAGGCGGTACGCGTCCGCGAGGAGCGGCGCGAGCTCATGCGGGCGCGCGGACTCGATCATCACGGCGACGTGGTGGAGGGTCAGGCCGCGGCGTCGGCGTCCTGCGTGGAGGCCGCGAACGCCTCGGGGCCCTGCTCCGCCGCCGCCGGGTCCATCCACATGACCTGCCAGCCGTGGCCGTCGAGGTCGAAGAAGCTGCGTGAGTACATGAAGCCGAAGTCCTCGGCGTCATCCGCCTCGGAGGCGCCCGCCGCGAGCGCAGCGGCGGTGACCGTATCGACCTCTTCGCGGGATGAGACGCTGAAGCAGTACAGCGCCAGCGTGTGCGTGGTGGGGTCGGCGATCGGCAGCTTCGCGAACTCCGCGAACTTCTCGCGGCTGAGCAGCATGACGAAGGCGTGCTCGCCGACCAGCATGCAGGCGGCGCTCTGGTCGGTGAGCAGGGGGTTGAAGCCGAACCCGAGCTTCGCGAAGAACGCCTTGCTGCGCTCGAGGTCCGCTACGGGCATGTTGACGAACAGCATCCGGCCGGCGTGTGCGGGAGTGGCCATGGTGGGTCTCCAGTCGGTGGCTCGATGGCGTACGTCCCGGTAGACCGGCCCAGCCGGCGGAACTCATCGGTGGATCTCGGCTCAGGACACGCAGCGCTACCGCTCCTGGTCCAAGGGACAGCGAGAACTACATCTGCCTCGCATCGGCTAGTCTATCGAAAGTCGATAGATTAGCATCGTCACTCGATAGAAGGATGGGGTCATGGGAGAGCTGGCAGTGCGCGCGCTCCGCGCCGTGCTCGTCGTGGTGCTCGTAGGCACCGTGCTCATTCAGGCCGGGATGGTGTGGACGTTGGCCAGCGGGAGCGACCCGGAAGACGGATCGCTCCGACTGACCGCGCTGCGCGTCATCGCGGCCCTCGGCATGCTGTCGGTCCAGGTCGCGCTGGTCTGCGTGTGGCGGCTGGTGACGATGGTGCGACGCGGCACCGTCTTCTCCCACGCCGCCTTCCGGTATGTGGACGGCGTGATCGGCGCGATCGTGGCGGCTGCCCTCGTGTGGTTCGCGGTCACGATCGTCAACGCGCCGGGTCAGCGGGACGACCCGGGCGTCACCGTCATCATGGCCGGGATCGGCGTGGCCATCCTCGGGGTCGCGCTCATCGTGTACGTGCTGCGGATGCTGCTCGCCCAGGCCGTCGTGCGCGATGTCGAAGCGGCGCGGATGCAGGCCGAGCTGGCGGAGGTGATCTGATGCCGATCGCCGTCGACATCGACGTGATGCTGGCCCGGCGGAAGATGTCCGTCGGCGAGCTCGCGGACCGCGTCGGGATCACGCCCGCCAACCTGGCGGTGCTCAAGAACGGCCGCGCCAAGGCGGTCCGTTTCGCGACGCTCGCCGCCCTTTGCGAGGTGCTCGAGTGCCAGCCGGGTGACCTGCTGCGCTGGGAGCCCGAGCCTGCGCGGGCCCCTCTCGACGATGGGCTCTCGGGCGGAGAGCGACGCCGCCGCGCGGTTGCGGGAGGTCCGTGAGCGGCGCGATCATCCAGGACGTCCCGGATGCGGCCGCCGCCGCGACGATCGCGCCGCCCGCCTTCGCGAGGCCATCGAGGCTCCCTCGCCCGGCGGCGAGCCGGCCACACAGCCCTGACCGATCCCAAGCCGGCGCATGACGGTCACGCCGCGAAGGAGCCGAAGCCGCCGCCGAAGAACACCAGCGGGCGCCGGCGGTCGTCGTAGTCGGCCTCGAGCACCGCACAGGTCACGAGCGCGTGGTCGCCGACCGCACGCTCGTCGACGACCGCGACGAGGAGGAACGCGGTCGTCTGGGCGAGGCGCGGCACATCGTGCGCGTCGACGCGGACTTCGAGGCCCGCCAGGCGGTCGGCGCCGGGACGCGCGCGATCGCGCACGTCGCCGACGCTGCTGTCGAGCACGTTGATCCCGAGGTACGCGGACCGCCGCATCCGACGCCACGTGAGGGATGAGCGGCCCGCGCCGAATGCGACGAGTGGCGGATCGAGCGACACGGACATGAACGCGTTGACCACGAGTGACTCGCCACCCGGGGCGGTGATGAGGGTCACGCCGGTCGCGAACCGGCCGAGCGCGCGTCGGAACTCGCGCTCGGCGGTCGGCGGCGCCGGTGCTGCGGAGGCGTGCATGGCTACGTCAGCTGCGGTCGCAGTCCGAGGGCGGTACGCGCGAGGAAGCCGTAGACGCGGTTGGCGCCGAGGGGATGCATGAACGCCCCGGCGCGGACGTCGCGATACGCCCGGGCGAGCGGCGACCCGTTGAGATAGCCCGCGCCACCGGAGAGCGCCAGGGCGCGGTCGACGACGCGCGTGGCCGCATCGACGACGAACGTCTTCGCGGCCTGGCCCTCGGAGAAGACCGCGATGACCTCGTCGTCGGTCCCGTCGTCGGCCGGGTGCGCGGCGTAGTGCTCGTCGACGAGCGACGCCGCGCGGGCGAGGATGCCGCGCGCGGCGGCGAAGTCGATCGCCGACTCGGCGACGAGCATGGTGGCCCGCGCGTCGTCGCGGACGCGCTCGGGGCTCGCGACGCGGGCGAACGCGGCCTCTGCGATCCCGAGGGAGGCCGAGGCGTGGAAGAGCCCGCTGGTGATGTTGCGGTCGAGGTACGGGACGGTCTCGCCCGCGGGGAATCCGCCGCGGACCGCGCCGGCGGGGAGCTCGACGCCGTCCAGCGTCACCGAGTGGCTCCCCGAGGCCCGCATCCCCAGCGCGTCCCAGTCGCCGTTGACGGTGACGCCCGGCGCGCCGGCCGGCACCTGCACGAAGCCGTAGCGCTCGACACCCGCGTCGTCGACGAAGCTCACGGCGGTCAACAGCGTCGTCGCCGCCGGCGACATCGTGCAGAAGACCTTGTGGCCGTCGATGCGCCAGCCGTCGCCGGTCCGCTCGGCACGCGTCGCAGGGCGCGTGAGGTCCTGGTTCGCCTCGCTCTGCGCGGCCGCGATGACGCTCCGCTCGCGGACGATCGTCCGCAGCGACTCGGCGAACGCGTCGGCGCGTCGGGTCTTGCCGGCGGCGACGGCGACGCTCAGCCTCCGCGCGAGCGCCATCACGGCGATGAGGTGCATGTTGACCCCGATGGCGACCGAGGCGTCGCCCCGGGCCAGGCGGCCCGAGGCGACGACGAGGTCGTGGACGGAGCTGACGCCCAGCCCGCCGAGGTGGACCGGTACCGGTGCCACGAGATAGCCCGCGTCGCGCAGCGCGCGGATGCTGTCGTGCGGATAGGTGCCGTCGCGGTCGTGGGCGGCGGCGCGACTGCCGAGGTCCTCGGCGAGTCGTTCGGCGAGGGCGACCAGGTCCGCGCCGGTCGCCGTGTGGGCGCGCAGCTCCATCGTCGGCCTCAGCTGACGTCGGCGCGCACGTTGACCGGCACGCCGTTGGTGATCATGTCGTAGACCACCGACCGCGCCAGCGCGCGGTCGACGATCTCGCGCAGCTTCTCGGGGCTCGCGTCGCCCTTGATCGTGAAGTCGACGTCGATGCCCTCGAACCCGTTGCGGTAGGCGTCGTCGACCCCGGCTGCGCCGCGTGCGTCGAGCACGCCGGTCAGCGACGAGCTGACCTCGTGGAGCTCGACCTTCCGCGCCGCGGCGACGTTGACGATCGTGAGCGTCAGGCAGCCGGCGAGCGCGTGCAGGAGGAACTCCGCCGGGTTCGGCGCCTCGTTGTGGCCGAAGAGCACGGGCGGCTCACTGGCGTCGACGACGAACGGCTCCGGGCGCGAGACGTCCTCGGCGCCGGCGCCCCAGAAGCCGTGGATCGTCGACCGGCTGTGGGTGCCGTCGATCCAGTGGTTGCGCACACGGAACTCGAACCGGGCGGCCTCGGGCTGAGCCCGCAGGACGTCGAGCGTGCCGTACACCTGCGCGGTGTCGATTCCGTTGCGGATGGGAGTGGAGGAGGTGATGGTCGTCATGGCGCCAAGGTCACCAGGGCCGCGGCAAGAGTCGGTAAACGCGCAGTAGTGGCGCAGGCCGGCGACCGCTACCGGCGCGCTACCGAGCCTTGACCGGCGTGGGGTTCGCTACCGCCCATGACCACCGTCGAGACCCTCATCATCGGCGCGGGGCAGGCGGGGCTCGCTCTCAGCCGCCTGCTCGCGGAGGCCGGCCACGACCACGTCCTGCTCGAGCGCGGCGTCATCGGAGAGCGGTGGCGCAGCGAGCGCTGGGATTCGCTCGCGCTCCTGACGCCCAACTGGGCGAACCGGCTGCCACTCGACGACGCGCCGGCGCAGCCGGACGCGTACATGTCGCGCGCCGAGTTCGCCGCGACCCTCGACCGCTACGCCCGCTCGTTCGAGGCGCCGGTGCACGAACGGACGACCGTGACCGGGGTCGAGCGCGCGGGGGGCGGCTTCCACGTCGGCACGGCCCGCGGCGGATGGCGCGCGCGCAACGTCGTGCTCGCCACGGGCGACGGAGCGGCGCCGGCGGTGCCGTCGTTCGCCCCGTCGGCGCCGGAGGGGATCGAGCAGCTGCACGCGTCGCGTTACCGCGCGCCGGAGCGGCTGGCGCCCGGCGGCGTGCTCGTCGTCGGCTCGGGGCCGAGCGGTCACCAGATCGCCGACGAGCTCGCCCGCGCGGGGCGCCGCGTCGTGTTCGCCGCCGGCCGCCACGAGCGCATCGTCCGCCGCTACCGGGGCCGCGACATCTGGGCCTGGCTCGACGCGCTCGGGGACCTGTCGCGGTCGCGGCCGGCGGACGAGCTGTCGTCCCGTGCCCGCCATCCGCGGCCCGCCCTCCCGCTCGACGGCCGGCGGGGCGGCCGGACGCTCGATCTCGGCGTGCTCGCTGCGGCCGGCGTGCGGATCACCGGCCGTCTCGAGGGCTTCGCGGGGACGCACGCGGTGCTCGGCGGCACACTCGACGCGAACATCGCCGACGCCGACGAACGGCTGCGGCGCCTGCTGCGGCGCATCGACGACCACATCGCCTCGCGTCGCGACGCGGACGGGTTTCCGCCGCCGGAGCGCATCGCCCCGCTCCTCGTGGCCGCACCGCCGCGCGCGATCGATCTCGCCCGGGAGCGCATCGCCACGATCGTCTGGGCGACCGGGCACCGGCGCCACTTCCCGTATCTGCGGGTCCCCGCGGCGATGACCGAGGACGGCGACGTCAGCCACGACCGCGGCCGGACTGCCGTGCCCGGCCTCTACGTCCTCGGCATGCGCTGGCAGTCGCGGATGACGTCGCACTCGATCGGCGGCGTCGGCCACGACGCCGCGGCCCTCGCCGCCGAGATCGCCGGGGACAGCGCCGCGTTGCGTCTCGCGGCGTGAGCCACCGGTACGGAGGGCCGGGCGACCGCTGCTACCAGCTCGCCGCCAGCGCGTGCTCGCCGGCGGGGTCGACGTGGCGGGCGAGGACCTCCGGTTCGGCCGCGCCGACGTCCGCGCGCCGCTCCTCGAGGGCGCGCGCCGCACGTGCGTGCAGCGCCTGCCGGGCGGAGCGCTGCAGCGACGCGTAGGCCGCATCCCGCACGAGGGCGTGCTTGAAGACGTACCGCGCGCTCGCGCCGCGTCCGCGCTCGTGCAGGACCTCGGCGTCCACGAGCCGGGCGAGGGCCTCGTCGACGACGTCCTCGTCGAGCCCGCCGACGGCGTCGAGCAGCTCGCGGTCGAATCGCCGCCCGAGCACCGCACCGACCTGGGCGACGACGCGCGCCGGACCGAGCTGGCCGAGCCGGGCCAGCAGCAGGTCGTGCAGCGTGTCCGGGACGGCCAGGGGGCCGGGCAGGTCCGCAAGCTCCCACCCCTCGCCGCCGCGGCGCAGGGTGCCCGCGTCGCGCAGCGCCAGCACGAGCTCCTCGGCGAACAGCGGCACCCCGTCGCTGCGTTCATCGATCGCGGCGACGAGCCCCTCCGGCGGGGGCGAGTCGTCCAGGAGGCCACGGACGAGCAGCTCGAGCTCGGGCGCGCCGAGGCGGTCGAGCGCGACGACCGTCGCGTAGGAGAGGGACGTCCACGCCGGGACCACGTCGGCGCGCATCGTCAGGAGGACGAGCACGGGCTCCGTCGCAAGCTGCCGGACGAGACGCTCGATCAGCTCGAGCGTGGCCGCGTCGGCCCAGTGAACGTCCTCGAAGACGAGCACGCTCGGCGCGGAATCGGTCGGCGCGAGCAGCACGTCGGCGATCGTGCAGAGCAGGCGGCCGTGCTCGTCGCCGGGCTCGACGGCCGGCTCCGGCACGGCGTCGCCCGCCGCCGCGAGCTGCGTCTCGAGCAGGGCGGCATCGGCTGCGCACAGCCCGATCGCGCGGCCCGCCGCACGCCATCGCTCGGGGGACTCCTGCAGGACGGCCGCCACGGGATGAAGAGACGACTTCGAGTCCGGCCGGCACCGGAACGTCGTCGTGTCCCCGGCTTCGGGCGTCGGGAGTCGCGCGATCACTTCGTCGACGAGTCGGGACTTGCCGATGCCCGGCTCGCCGGTGACGAGTACGACCTGTCCCCGGCCGCTCGCGGCCCGGCGATGACGTTCGGTCAGGAGGGCGAGCTCCGCCTCGCGACCGACGAAGGGCGAGCGGGCCTCGCGCGCTGCGCCGGCGGCCAGTTCGCCCCGCACGGCCATGGCGCCGCCGTCGGCCGGCTCGAGGACCATCACGTCGCGGACGGCGCGCGCCGCGACGGGGCCCAGCAGGACGGCGCCCGCGGGCGCCTGCGCGCCGAGACGCGCTGCCGCGACACCGACGCTGCAGCCCATGCCGTCGATGTGCACGTCGCCGACCATGACTGCCATTCCGGTCTCGACCGCGACGCGCACCGGCACGGCGCCGCAGGGCGACGCGCCGGCGACCTCCGGGATGGCGTCGCGCAGCTCGAGCGCCGCCCGCACCGCCCGCGCCGCGTCGTCCTCCCGCGCCCTCCGGATCCCGAACGCCGCGAGCATCTGGTCGCCCGAGGCGGGGCCGATGTCGCCGCCCAGCCGCTCGACGATCTCCGCCATCCGGCACCGCGCGCGCCGGACGAGCTCGTCGTGCTCCTCGTCGTCCATCGCGCCGGCGAGCACATCACCGTCGGCGAAGCCCAGCGCGATCACGGTCACGCGCCGGCGCTCGCGCTTCTCGGCGACGACCGGCGCCGCGGCTGCTCCCGACTGGTCTCTCGCGACCGGCTGCGGGGGAGGCTCGACCGCCGAGCCGCGTTCAGGCGCGGCGTCCTCCAGGAGCAGCGACGCGTCATGCCGGAGGATCCGCTGCTCGAGCGCTCCGAGCGTCGCGGAGGGCACCAGCCCGAGCTCCTCGTCGAGGATCCGCCGCAGGTCCTGCAGCGTCGCGAGCGCGTCCGCGTGACGGCCGCCGCGATACAGCGCGAGCATGAGCTGGGCCCGCGCGCGCTCGCGCAGCGGCTCGCGAGCGACGAGCGCCTCGAGCTCCGCCGTCACCGCGGTGTGACGCCCGAGCGCCAGATCCGCGTCGATGCGGTCCTCGACGCAGTCCAGGCGGAGCTGGGCGAGACGGGCCGCCTCGAGCACGGCGAACGGCTCGCCGAACTCCGCGAGCGCCTCGCCGCGCCAGAGGGCCAGCGCGTCGCCGAGGTGGCGGCCGGCGGTGCCCGCGTCACCCGCGGCGAGCGCCGCGCGGCCGGCGTCGCGCAACCGCTCGAACCGTGCGAGGTCCAGCGACTCGGGCTCGACGGCGAGCGCGTAGCCGCCCGGGCGCGTGACGAGCACGCCCGGGGGCAGCACCTTGCGCAGCTGGGAGACGTGGATCTGCACCATCTTCGCCGCCGTCTGCGGCGGGTCCTCGCCCCAGAGATCGGTGACGAGGCGCTCGGCCGAGACGGTGCGGTTGGCGTCCAGGGCCAGCCGGGCGAGCAGCGCTCGGGCCTTGCGGCCAGCAAGCTTCACCGGTGCGGTTCCATCGCGCACCTCGAGCGGGCCGAGGAGGAGCGTCACAAGGGCGATGGCGGTCGATGCTAGGCGCGGGCGCGCGTCCGGACAGGGTGGCCAGCCACACCACGGGCCGGGAGTTGGCTCCCCGCGCGTGCGATCGGTGGCGGATGCCGACGAGAAGCGCCCTCGAGGTCCCGAGACCGCCCGCTCTTCGTTCTCCAGGTCAGTGGAGGGTGGGTCGGTAGGTGAGCTCCTGGATCTGACCGTCGAACGTGCGGTGCTCGATCAGGTCCAGGTCGAAGTCGGCCGCACCTTGGAAGATCGGATCCGTCCCGGTCTGACCCGTGATGACAGGGAAGAGCGTCAGCTGCACGCGGTCGACGAGGCCGGCGGCCATCAGCGCCCGGTTCATCGACAGGCTCCCGTGCGAGCGCAGCGGCACGTCGGATTCCTCCTTGAGCCGGGCGACGACGTCGACGGCGTCACCGCTCACGACGGTCGCGTTCGGCCATTCGAGGGGTCCTTCCAGCGTCGTCGACACCACCGTGGTCGGCATGTTCTTCATCCGGGTGTTCAGAGGGTCGAGCTCGGACTCGTCGATCGCGCCCAGCAGTTGCACGAACTGCCGAAAGGTGTTGGCCCCGAGGACCATCCGCTGGTCCTCGCGGTACACGGCGAGGCGGTGGTCGAGGAACTCGGGGCCCTGCTTGCCCCAGAACCCGCCCCAGTCGCCACTGCTGTTGTAGGAGCCGTAGCCGTCGAGGGTGGAGACGATGTCGAAGGTGTACGTCGCGGTCATTGCGGTGCTCCTTGCGTCGGATCGGAGAGGACCTCGGTCGGCATCGGCAAACCTACAACCATTCGGTTATAGGTTACACGGCGGCCCGCTGGTCGCGCCGCTCATCGGCGGGCGCCGTCGTCGCTCGGGCGCTTCCATGTCGAGAAGCGCTGACCACGACACCAGGAGATGCTCCGGGAAATGACGCTTCAGCGGATGGACAACGTGCTCATCGTCGTCGAGGACCTCGAGGCGGCGAAGGCGTTCTTCGCCGAACTCGGTATGGAGTTGGAAGGCGAGGCGACGAACGAGGGGCCTTGGGTGGACAGCACCGTCGGGCTCGACGACGTCCGTGCCGACATCGCCATGATGCGGACCCCGGACGGCCACGGCCGGGTCGAGCTGGCGAAGTTCCACACGCCGCCGGCGGTCAGAGCCGAGCCGGAGAGCGCGCCGGCGAACGCGCTGGGCATACGCCGCATCATGTTCGCTGTCGAAGACATCGACGACGTCGTCGCCCGCCTGCGCAGCCACGGTGGCGAACTCGTCGGCGAGATCGCGCAGTACGAGGACGTCTACCGGCTCTGCTTCCTGCGTGGCCCTGAGGGCATCATCATCGGACTGGCCGAGAAGCTCACCTGAGACCTGCATGGCCCCGAGGAGGTCAACAGGCTCCTCCTCGAGTTTCTCGACGGGCGCACGCGAACCCGCGGTGCGAGCTCGGACTGAGTTCAGTCGCCGGCGCCAGGCGGCCCATCGAGGACCGTGGGCACGTACTCGAGCAACTGGAGCCGACCGTCGAACGTGCGCTGGTTCACCAGGTCGAGGGCGATGTCGGGGTACCCGTCGAAGATGCGGTCCTTTCCGGTGGCGCCGGTGATGACCGGGAAGACCACGACCCGGAAGCGGTCCACCAGGCCGGCTGCGAGGAGCGACCGGGACAGACTGAGGCTGCCGAGCGTGCGGAGGTCTCGGCCGCCGCGGCGCTTCATGTCCTGCACGGCCTCGACCGCGTCCTCGCCGACCAACTCGGTGTTGGCCCACGAGAGGGGTTCCTTCAAGGTGGAGGAGAAGACCACCTTCGGCATCGCGGTCAATCCGGCCATGCCGGGATCGTCGGCCATCTCGGCGGCGAAGCCGGACATCAGCCGGTACGTCGTCGCGCCCATCAGGGTGGTGTGCTCGTTCTCGGGGCCGTCCCCGATGAAGGCGAGATACTCAGGCCCCTCCATGCCCCAGAAGCCGGGCCAACCCTCCGCGGCCCCGTAGCCGTCGAGGGAGATGATGAAGTCGACCATCAGGCGTGGCATCGGCACTCCTTCCTTTCACGGATGTGCTTGTGCCAGTAGTGACCGATAGCGAGAGGGAAACTCATCGCCGCGGCCGGCCCGGGACGCTCAAGGTCCGGGCGAGTCGCCGATAGGCTCACCACTCCCGCAGCCCGTCGATCTCGAGCGAGTCGTTTGACCTCAATGGACACCCATCGGCCCGGCGTCACCGACTTCGTCCACGTCGGTCTCGTCGTCGAGGACCTCGCCGAGACCGTTCGGTTCCTCGCGCTGCTCGGCTTCGACTGCGGCGAGCCCGGGACGTTCAGCGGCGAGTGGATCGATCGGATCATCGGTCTCGAGAACACGACGGTCGAGGTCGCGATGGTGCGCGGCCCCGACGGCCACGACGTGTTCGAGGTCGTGCGCTTCGACTCGCCGTCCGCCGGCGCTCAGGAGCCCGCCCCGGCCGCGAACCGTCCCGGGATGCGGCACATCGCCTTCAAGGTCGACGACGTGCGCGGCGTGGTCGACCGCGTCCGGGCGGCCGGCTGGGAGACGGTCGGGGAGATCGTCGAGATCAAGCCGTTCCTCCTCTGCTACGTCCGCGGACCCGAGGGCCTGATCGTCGAGCTCGCCGAGCGACTCGACGGCGGGTCGGGCTGACGTGATGCCTCCCGACCTGAGCCGCCGCTGCGTCGAGATCGACGACCCGCGCCCGCGCGAGCGCGGGCTTGCCCGCGGCCGCGAGCTCCGCGACGAGCTGGCCGCCGCGCTGGACGTCTACCTGCGCCTGTTCCGCACCGGCGGGGTCGACGAGCGCGAGGCGCGCTCGCGCGCGCTGCGGACCGTGGACGCGATCGACGCCTGGCGGCCCCGCTACGTCGAGGAGATCGAGGGCATCGCGGCCGGCGCCGGGCTCGAGACCTGGCAGGTGGCGGCGTTGAACGGCCGCACCGAGATCCTCTCCGGCACGCGGGTCGCGGGCGAGTGCTCGACGATCGCGTTCCACCCGCGTGCGGCCGGGACCGCGCCGTTCGGGGCGCAGACCTGGGACTGGCACGAGGAGCTCGACCCGTACTGGCACGTCCAGGAGGTGCGAGGCCCGCGGTACGCGTACGCCGGGCTCGCCGAGCACGGCATGCTGGCCAAGATCGGGATGAACAGCGCCGGCCTCGGCGTGTTCTTCAACATCCTCGGCCACTGCGACGACGCGGCCACGGGCGTCCCCGTCCACGTCGTCGCGGCGGCGGTCCTCGCCGAGGCGGGCACGGTCGACGAGGCCGTCGAGCTCGTCGAGACGGCCCCGGTCTCGGCCTCGACCGCCCTGACGCTGATCGACCCCGACGCGGTCGTCTGTGCCGAGCTGAGCCCGGTGGGGGTCGCGACGCTGCGCCCGCGGGACGGCTATCTCGTCCACACGAACCACTTCCTCGACCCGCTCGGGGCCGAGCGCGAGAAGCCGGGCGTCTACGACCCGGACTCCCAGCAGCGCCACGCGCTGATCACGGCGCGCACGGGCCGCGACGGCGCGCCGGCCGACCCGACGCGCCTGCTCGAGCACCTGCGCTCGGGCCCGGGCGAGCCGCCGCTCTGCTGCGTGCCCGAGCCGGGCGCGGTCTTCGGGGAACGCTGGGCCACGCTGGCGACGATCGTCCTCGAGCCGGCGCACCGGCGGGCGCGGATCCTGGCCGGCAGCCCGCTCGACGCCGACCGCCGGCCGTGGATCGAACTCCAGCCCGCGGACCGCGCGGCCGTGCGATGACCCTCCGCCGCGGGCGTTGAGCACAGCGAGGGCCTGAGGAGCGGTCATGCGCGTGCTGGTCGCTGGCGTGGGTGGGGACGCGGACGACGGAGTACGCGGCGACGGTGGCGTTCTTCCGGGACGTGCTCGGCCTCGGCGTGCACTCGTCGGAGACGGACTTCACGGTGCTGGAGGTTCCCGACGGCGCCACGGTCGAGGTCTTCGGCCCGGCCAGCGCGTACAACCGGCATTTCACCCACCCGGTCGCCGGCTTCCTGGTCGCGGATCTCGAGGAGGCGGAGCGGGAGTTGCGCGCGGCCGGCGTCGAGATCGTGCTGCCGATCCAGAGCGGCGACACGCGCGCCTGGATGCACTTCCGCGCGCCCGACGGGTTCATCTACGAGGTCGTCGAGGACCGCACGGCCTGAACGCGCGACGTCCAGCGACCGTCGGCTCGGCGATCGGATCGATCTTCGGTCTCATCTTCGTCTTCGCCAACTCGGCGTCACTGCCGTCGACGCTCACCGTCGTCGTGCGCGTGCTCGCGTTGGCCGCCGTCGCCGCGGTGGTCGTGATCGCGGTGCGTCACCGCGATCGGCCGTGGCCGCCACCGACGGGCGAGAACCCGTTCGGTGCGAGATACCGGCTGATCGTCGCCGTGGAGATCGTGGCGATCTTCGGCGGCCTCGCGCTCCTGAACGGCCCGCTCGACGCGTCGGAGGGCGCGGTCGGCTGGATCGCGCTCGTCGTCGGCGTCCACTTCTTCGCCCTCGCGGCGGCGTGGCGACGAGCGTTCCTGCGGTGGCTCGGAGCGGCGCTCGTGCTCTGCGGCGGCACATCACTGGTCCTCGCCGCGGCCGGCGCGGCGGCGAGTGCGATCGACTTCACCGGTGGCGTCCTCTCCGGTGCGGTGCTGCTCGGCTTCAGCATCTGGGGCGTCCACCACGACGACGCGTCACGCCCGAGCGGTTCGTGAAGCCGCCGCCGGTCCGGTCACCGCTTGCGGATCAGCGCGTGCGGGAAGCTGCCGCAGCGGCGCGGGCGGTCGAGCCCGCTACGGGCGTCCGCGTGGGCCGCATCGCCCCGGCCCGGGCCGGGCGCGTTCTGTCGGTGCGCGGCCGCGCGAGGTCCGCGACGGCCTGCGAACGGATCGATTCCGCTCGCAGCCAGTAGGTCCACCAGACGAACATGGCGACGATGAAACACCCGTGGTCGCGCCGGCTGTGTGAGGTGCGGCACGAGCGCGGCGGGCCGAGGTCGCGAAGGCGCGGTCAGGCGGGCTGCCAGAGCTCGATCCGGTTGCCCTCCGGATCGGTGACCCAGCCGAATCGGCCGACGCCCTCCATGTCCTGCGTCTCTTCGGCCACGTCCGCTCCCTTGGCGCGCAACTGCGCGAGCATCGCATCGAGGTCGCGGACCCGGAAGTTGAGCATGGTCTGCTGGGCGCGGGAGCCGAAGTAGTCGGTCTCGGACTCGAACGTCGCGAACACCGTCGGCCCGGCCTCCTGATGCCACAGGCCGTGCTCATCGGCGTCCAGGCCCAGGCACTCGCGATACCACGCGCCCAGGGCCGCGGGGTCGGAGGCGCGCATGAAGTATCCGCCGATTCCGAGCACCCGTTCCACGCCGCGAGCTTGCCAGGACGGGCCGGCTCAAGGCTGCGGCGAGCGGACCGAAACGGTCGGTCCCGGGCGTCGCGGGTACCGACGCGCACGCATCACGGTCGCCGTTCGTCATCGATCAATCGCCGCTCATGGCCCTAGACCTTCCGTTGGCGGTCGATTATGTTCATCTGAGGTGGGTTCGTTCCGATACGGCGATCGTCCGGTACGCATCGCGATGTCGCGAGCGATGGCAGCGGCCTGCCTCGTCGTCGTGGTCGTCGCCGGCTCGACGGTCCCGAGCGCACCGGCCGCGGCGTCGGACAGAACGGTGAACCCGACGCCGCTGTGGGACGCGTTCCCGCTCGAGCAGTCCGCGGCGACCCCTCGCGCCGGCACGCCGCCTGCGCGCGCCGTTCGTCGCGTGCCCAGCGCCTCGTCGTCCGTCGCCGGGCGGGAGGCGCGCGGCGGCGGAGCGCAGGAACTGATCGTCTACGTGTTGAGCGCCGCAGCGCTCGCGCTCGTCGCCGCCACCGCCCTCGTGCTTCGCGGCCGCCGGCCCTCGCCGGCGATCAACCGGTTGGCGCTCCTCAAGCGCGATCGGGACGCGGGTGCTGTCCGAGCGTCTGCGCGGGCGGCTCCCGCGATCGGGCCGGCCGGGCACCCGGCGATCGGCGGCGCGGGCCGCCACCGACGGCGGCACCGCCCGTCGGACCCGCACGGCGCCGAGCGCGAGGGCCCGCAGGGCCGCGGCGGAGGCGCCCCCTCGCGAACGGAGTACCTCGCGCGAGGCGGGAGACAGATCGAAGGCCGAACCGGCCGTGCCGCCGCCCGCGCCGCCGCGCTCCTCGGCCGCGGCGCCGCCCAAGCCCGCGGCGGAGCGCGAAGCGCCGCCTGCGTCGGCCAAGTCCGCGCGACCGGCCCAGGACGCCGCCGAACACCGACCGCCGCCCGCGGCCGCGCCGCCGAAGCCTCCGGCGAGCCGCACTCCCGCTCGCGACACTGCGCCCGTGGCCGCGTCGCCGGCGTCTTCGAGCGGTACTTCCGCCCGCGACGCTGCTCCTGCGGCCGCGCGGTCGAAGCCGGAGTCGGGGGCCATTCCCGCAGCCGACGCGCCGCCCGCAGTCGCGTCGCCGAAGCCTCGGTCGAGGGCCGCTCCCGCAACCGCCGCCACGCCCGCGGTCGCCTCGCCGAAGCCTCGGTCGCAGACGACGCCCGCACCCGACGCCGCTCCCGCGCCCGTGCAGTCGAAAGCTCGGTCGAAGGCGACTCCCGCACGCGCCGCCGGGCCCGCGGCCGCGCCGCCGAAGTCTCGGTCGAGGGCCATTCCCGCAGCCGACGCGCCGCCCGCGGCTGCGTCGCCGAAGCCTCCGTCGAACGGCACTCCCGCACCCGACGCCGCTCCCGCGCCCGTGCGGTCGAAAGCTCGGTCGAAGGCGACTGCCGCGCGCGACGCCGCGCCCGCGGCCGCGACATCGAAGCCTCCATCGAGCGGCCCTCCCGCGCCTGCCGCCGCGCCGCCGAAGGCTCCGTCGAACGGCACTCCCGCACCCGACGCCGCTCCCGCGGCCGTGCGGTCGAAAGCTCGGTCGAAGGCGACTCCCGGACGCGCCGCCGCGCCCGCGGCCGCGCGGCCGGAGCCTCCGTCGAGCGGCCCTCCCGCACGCGCCGCCGCGCCCGCCGCCGCGCCATCGAAGCCTCCGTCGAGCGGCACTCCCGCACCCGACGCCGCTCCCGCGGCCAAGCGGCCCCGCGGTACGGGCGCCGCGAGACGCAAGCCCGCGACCGCGGACCCGTCGGCGACACCGCCGAAACGCTCACGGCCGCGAAACGCCGCCGCGACGGCCCGGCCGACGACGGCCGTGGCCGACGGCCCGCCGAAGCGCAAGCCGAAGCGCGCGTCGGCCCCGTCGACGGCCCCGGACACGTCTCCGCCGTCCGCGGCCCAGCCCAAGCCACGGGCGGCGAAGCGTCCGAAGGCCGCGGCGCCGTCCGCCGGCGTGTCGGGCGCCGCTCCGCCTCGGCGCGCAGCGCCTCGTGCGGCCGTCGCGGAGACCGCCGCGACCTGCCAGCTCCATTGGCTCGGCCGGGGGCGCGGGTCGTGCTTCTCCGCGGTGGCGGTCGACGCGCACGGCGTCAAGCACAGCCTGGCCACGTCGCGCCGCATCGATTGGCGTGACTCGCTGCCGCCCCCCGAGACGCCCGAGGGCCAGGCGGCGGTCCGTCAGCTGTCGAAGATCTTGCGCGACAGCGGCTGGCGGCCGATCCCCGGCAATGGCGAGGATTTGGGCGAGGAGCGCTGGTACGCCCATCGATTCCGACGGATCCCAGCGTCCAACGGCGCGGGCACGAAGCCGAGCAGACGGTCCAGTGCGAAGAACGGCGGTTCGCCGGCAGCCTGATCCCCGCACCCGCCGGCCGCCGCGGCCGATCGGGCGGCCGCCGCCGTCAGGCCGCGTCGGGCGTGCCGCCCCCCGCGCTCCAGGACGGCTTGCCGCCGGCGGCGTTGGAGGTCACGCTCGTGCCGACGATGAGGAATCGCACCTCGTCGTCGGCCCGGGGGCGATGCTCGACACCGCGCGGGACGACCAGCAGCTCGCCCGCGTGGGCGGCCACATCGCCCGTGCGCAACTCGACGATCAGCGTGCCGTGGGTGACGAGGAAGACCTCGTCCTGGTCGTCGTGGGCGTGCCACGCGGTCGACCCGACCCCCTTGGCCGCCTTGAACAGGCTCCCGTTCGCCTCGGCGATCGTCTCCTGCGACCAGTACTCCGGGCGGGCCCGGGCGACGTCGTCGACCGAAACAGCGCGAACGGGCTCCATGCCCGCAGCGTAGGCCCGATCGGCCGGCGACGCCACAGCCAATCGGCCACTCGTGGCCCCGCGTCACACGCCGATGGTGAGGTTGGCGACGAAGCCCTCCTTGACGTTGCCGGTGACGGTCGCGAGCTGGTGGACCGCGCGGTCGTTGCCGAAGACGTTGTCGGCCGACAGCGAGGTCCGCGCGAGGTTGCTCGCGCTGCCGGCGTACAGGCTCGTGGCGTACACCTTCTTGCCGGCCGCTGCCGGCAGGGCGATCTGCGAGGTCTTGACGATCGGGCCGTTCGCGATCGCGTTGGCGACCGACGAGTAGACCTCGAAGTGGATGTGGGGCCAGCGACCGGAGTAGCACCCCGGGAAGATCGTCCTGAACCGCGCCAGGCCGTCGCTGTCGGTCTTGACGATCCCGCGCAGATAGTTCTCGTCGGTGACGCCGGACGAGTACATCGAGTACCTGCCGAGCCGGTCGCAGTGCCACAGGTACACGGCGGCCCCGGCGAGCGCCTGGTAGTCGTCGGAGGCGTCGGTCACCGTCAGGTTGACCCGCAGCGGGACGCCCCGGGCGAGCGTGCGGCTGCTCCCGAAGCTGCGCCGGATGTCATGGCGGACGATGCCCGAGTCGTCGAGCACGTTCGGGCCGTTGGACCCGTCGCCCGGGTAGGGGCCGGCGGTCTCGCTCGGCACCTCGGCCGTCGGCGTCTTGGCCAGCGCCTTCGACGCGCCGAGGGTCGAGAGGATGGCCGCGGCGCCGGCGGACCCGAAGATCTTCAGTGCGTCGCGGCGCGAGGCGAGCTTGACGAGGTCTTCGTGCAGGCCGTCGCCGTGCGGTTCGTGCGCGGTGTCGGAAGTCATGCCCAGCACCATCGATCCACGTGCTGGGAGCCGGCTGAGTCGCCGCGGAGAGAACACTGGGAATCGCGCGTGCGTCAAGATCGCGACACGAGGTCACGTACGACGTGAGAGGACTCCGATGACCCGCTACGCCGTCGGGCGACTGGACGAGATCGACGAGGTGAGCGACGGGCGCTGTCCGTTCCGACCGGTCAGGCAGCACTTCGGCATCACGTCCTTCGGCGTCAACGCCTGGACGGCCCGTGACGCGGGCGACCGGATCATCAACGAGCACGAGGAGTCCGACCCGGACTCGAGCGAGGAGCTGTACTTCGTCGCGCGCGGCCGAGCGGCGTTCGAGCTGGACGGCGACTCGGTGGCGGCGCCCGCCGGGACGTTCGTGTTCGCGCCTCGCGGCGTGAAGCGCACGGCGTTCGCCGAGGAGCCCGGGACGACGGTCATCGCGCTCGGCGGCACCCCGGGGAAGGCGTATGAGCCCGATGGCTGGGAGATCTGGGCCCCGCTCACCGCGCTCTACTCCGACGGCGAGTACGCCGAGGCGGCCGATCTCGGACGCCGACTGGTGGAGGCCCATCCGCAGTACGCCGGACTGTTCTACAACCTCGCCTGTTGCGAGAGCCTCGCCGGACGCAGCGCCGACGCGATCGACCACCTCGGGCAGGCGATCGACCGCTCGGAGCGCTTCCGCGCGTACGCCAAGGACGACTCGGACTTCGATCCGATCCGCCATGAGCCCGGGTTCCAGGAGCTGACCGGCGGCTAGGAGGCGACGCAGGGGCGGGCCGATTGCGTACCGTTGCGCCGGTGAGGGTGCTTCGAGCAGGGGTCCTCGCGGCGCTCGTGCTGTTCGCGGCGGCCGCGCCGGCGTCGGCGGTGTCGACGGGCTTCCTCGGCACCGGGCACGACCCCGGCGTGGCGGTCGACGCGGCCGGGACCGCCCACGTCGCGTGGCTGGCGCCGGCGCCCGGCGACACGGGCGTGCTGCAGTACTGCCAGGTCCCGCGCGGCCGGCGCGCGTGCGCGGGGCGGACGTCGGTCCCGCTCGAGGCCGACGGCTTCGGGAAGGTGCAGGTCCTCCTGCCGCGTCCCGGGACCGTGCAGATCGTCGCGCCGCTGTTGACCGTGACACCGCTCCTGACCTCGGTCGACAACGGCGCGACGTTCGCCCGCGCCGAGCTCGGCGCGCTCCCCGCGATCGAGGCCGCCATCCCCGGCCCCGGTGACACGATCTCGATCATGTCCGGGTCGGGTCCCGCGCGCTTCGGGCGCTTCGCCTCGAGCGGCCTCGGGCCGGGGACGCTGCCCGTCCAGTTCGCCGACGCCCTCGACAGCCTCGAGACATCCCTCGCGCCGTTCGGCGCGGGGCTGCTCGCGGCGTTCTCCGGCCGCGGCATGCGATCGGTGATCTGGAACGGCGCGGGCGATCCGAACGTGCAGCAGAGCTGGGTCGAGGGCCCGCGCCTGGGCACCGATCGCACGTCACCGGCCGCGATGGGCGGGCGCTCGGGCACGTTCCTGGCCTACGTCGACCGGCGCAGCGGCCGCTCCGACGTCCGCGTGCGCCGGCTGAGCGGCCGCCGCCTCGGCCGGGAGCGACGGCTCAGCCGCGACGACCCGGCCCAACTGGCGTCGGCCGAAGGGCCGCGCGGCGACCTCGTCGTGCTCTGGACCCGGCCGTCGGCGGCGATGTACGTCCGGTCGCGCAGCGGCCGGCGCTGGACGGCTCCGCGGCGCCTGTTCTCCGGCCACGACCCCGACGACCTGCGGGCCGCGCTCGGCTCGAGCGGCGGGTGGGTCGTCTGGGACGGCAACCCGGGCAACGCCGGATCGCATCCCATCCGGATCGCGGCCATCCCGCGCGCGCCCCGGCGCTGACGCCGCACGCCGCACCGTCCCCGTCATGGTCCAGTGTGCGATCAACGGCTCCTACGGTCGGGACGATCACCCCGCGGTGCCGGTGTCGGCGGAGGAGATCGTGGCCGACGTGCTCGCCTGCCGCGCCGCCGGGGCGGGCTCCGTGCATCTGCATCCTCGCCGCCCGGCCGACGGGATCGAGAGCCTCGGCGCGGCGACGCACGACGCGGTCGTGACGGCGGTCCGCGCGGCCGCTCCCGGCCTCGAGATCTCCTGCTCGACGCAGGAGGACATCGACCTGGCGGGCGCGCCGGACCGGATCCACGCGGTGCGCTCGTGGAGTGCCCCGCCGGACGTCGTATCGGTCAATCTGGCCGAGGACGGGGCGATCGAGCTCGGCACCGCGCTGCTCGAGCGCGAGATCGGCATCGAGGCGGGCGTCTTCACCCACGCGGGGGTCGACCGCCTGCTCGCCGCGCCCTGGGCGGCGCGCGTCCATCGCGTCCTGGTCGAGGTGATCTACGAGCACGACGACCGGGCCGCGGTCGAGCTCGCGCGGGCGCTCGACGAGCGCGTCGCCGCCCTCGGCCGGCCACGGCTCTGGCACGGCGACGGCCGTGCGAACTGGGCGGTCGTCGACGCGGGCATCGAGGCCGGTGTCGACGTCCGGGTCGGGCTCGAGGACACGCTCGTCGCGCGCGATGGCGGTCGGGCTCCCGGGAATGCCGCCCAGGTCGCCGAGACGCTGAGGCGGATGGCGCCCGGCGCCTGAGTCCGCGGTTTCGGCGCCCGAGGGTCAGTTCAGGCGCCACACCGCCTCGACGTCGTCGACCGCCACGTCGTGGACGTGCGCGCCGGCGCGCAGACGCAGGCCGCCCACGAGGCTCGCGCCGTCGTAGACGCCGTCGGTGAACCCCTCGCGCGTCAGGACGCGCATCGACTCGCCGGGTCGCAGCACGCGACCGGTCCGGCTACAGATCAGCATTCCGTACTCCTTCTGCTCTCGGGGTTTCAGGCCACCTGACGCTCCTGCGCGGCCCAGTACGGCTCGCGCAGGCGGAACTTCTGCACCTTGCCGGTCACCGTGCGCGGGAGTGCGTCGACGAAGTCGACCGACGTCGGGCACTTGTAGTGGGCGAGGCCGGCGCGGGCGAACGCGATGAGCTCGGCCTCGGTCACGTCCGCCCCGGGCGCGCGCACCGCGATCGCCTTGACCGTCTCGCCCCACTTCGCGTGGGGGACGCCGATCACGGCGACCTCGGCGACGCCCGGGTGGCCGTGCAGGCGGTTCTCGACCTCGATCGAGGCGACGTTCTCCGCGCCCGTGATGATGATGTCCTTCTTGCGGTCGGAGATCGTCAGGTAGCCGTCTTCGATCACGCCGCCGTCTCCCGTGCGCAGCCAGCCGCCGCGCGTCACGTCGGCGGTGGCCGCGGGGTCGCGCCAGTAGCCCTGCATGACGTGGTTGGAGCGGGCGAGCACCTCGCCGTCGGGGGCCGTGCGCAGGGCCACCCCGAGCGCCGGCGCGCCGGCGCGGGTCAGGCGCCGGTGGCGCTCGTCGTCGCCGGCCGCGTGGTCCTCGGCCGTCGCCCGGTTGAGGACGAGCACGGGCGAGGTCTCGGTCAGGCCGTAGATCTGCATGAACTCCCACCCGAGCTCGTCCTCGACGCGCGCGATCGTGCGGGTCGGGGGCGGCGCGCCGCCGCACAGCACGCGCATCCGTCCCGCGCCGGGGCGGGGGGCGGGCCACGCGTCGGCCGCCGCCAGGCAGATGTCGAGGACCGCCGGCGCGCCGCCGGCGAACGTCACCCCGTGGCGCTCGACGCGGCGCAGGATCTCGGGCCCGTCGACCTTGCGCAGCACGATCTGCGGGATGCCGAGCGCGACGAGCGCGAACGGCAGGCTCCAGCCGTTGGCGTGGAACATCGGCAGCGTGTGGAGGTAGACGTCGCGCTCGGTGAGGCCGAGGTGGAGCGCCATCGTCGTCGCGTTGAGCCAGATGTTGCGGTGCGACAGGCGCACGCCCTTCGGCCGCGCGGTCGTGCCGCTCGTGTAGTTGATCGTCGCCGTGGCGTCCTCGCTCGCGCCGGTCCACGGCCGCGGCGTCACGCCGAAGCGCAGCAGCGCGGCGTCGCTCTCGGCGCCGAGCACGAACCGGTGCGGCGCGCGCACGCCCGCGAGCGCGTCGTCGTACTCGGGGTCGACGAGCAGGACCGACGCGCCGCTGTGCTCGACGATGTAGGCGACCTCGTGGGCCTTGAGGCGGAAGTTGATCGGGACGACGATGCGGCCGCTCGCGGTCGCGCCGTAGAAGAGGTCGAGTACGCGCGCCGCGTTCGGGCTGACGACGGCGATCCGCTCGCCCGGCCCGACGCCGAGCGCGTCGAGCCCGGCGGCGACCGCGTCGGCGCGCTCGGCGAGCGCGGCGAAGGTCAGCGCGCCGAGGCTCGCGGCCGGCTGGTCGGGCTCGTCGACGACCGCGACGCGCTCGGGGTGGACGGTCGCGCCTCGCGCGAGGAAGTCACCGGTGGTGAGAGGGACGAACATGGGCGGCTCCTGGGAACGGGTCTGGGGACGATCAGCGGCCGGGCGGTCAGCCGGCCCACACCACGGCGACGGGTGCGAGCACGGCGGCGAGGACGGCGAGGACGACGGCGACGCCGTCGGCGGGGAGGTACGCGGCGAGGCAGGCCGGGTGGGCGACACCCGACGGGCCGGCGACCGCCGGCCCGTCGACCGGGCGCCCGCAGCCGACGCAGCGGGCGCCGGCGTCGCGCCCGCCGTCGCACGGCGAGCGCACGACGGTCATCGCGCGGGCCGCGCGAGGAGGTCGGAGCTGGCGCGGGCGGTCACCGGGTGGCGCAGCGATCCGGTGCGGCGGCGGGCCGGTCGGGCGGCGGTGGTCGTGGTCGGCGTGGCGGGCGAGGTGGTCATGGCGTCGTTTCCCTGGGTGGGGTGCGAGGACGACGGTGACGGTCCCAGGGTCACGCGCCGCCGGCCATGGAGACGTCCGCCAGATCGTGGCGGAGAACCGAACCCGGCCGGGTGGGGCCTGCCGTCGTTGACATCTTTGTTTGTACGACGCACAATTACGGCCATGGAGACGAACCGAGCGCCGGCTCCGCGCGCACCGCGGCCGCGCCATGGCTGACGCGGCGCGGGCGTATCCGCGGGCGACGCGGGAGGGCGGCCGCCAGACGCGCCGCGCGCTCCTCGACGCGGCGCAGCCGCTCTTCGCCGAGCACGGCCTGGCCGGCGTGTCGGCCGCCCAGATCGCGCGGCAGGCGGGCGCGTTCCCCAGCCAGGTGACCTACTACTTCGGCACCAAGGAGGCGCTCTTCGTCGAGTCGGCGTGCCGCGGCCTGCTCCACGCCGCCAACGAGATCGAGGCCGGCGCGGCGCGCACGCGGACCCCGCGCACCTACGTCCGCGCGCTCGTGCGCACGGCGCTCGCCTCCCCGGCGCTGCTCGGTTTCGTCGAAGCCGCCGTCCTCGTCCGGCGCCGCCCCGAGCTCGCCCCGCTCGTGCGCGAGACGTTCGCCCGCCTGCACGTCGAGGGGGAGCGCGCCGTCGCCGAACGCCTCGTCGACCGCGGCTGGCAGATCCGCTCGAACCCGGCCGCCGAGGCGCGGGGCTTCTGGGCGGCGATCTTCGGCGTCGCCCTCGAGCGCGCCGCCGCCGGGGAGAGCTTCGACGACGCGAGCGCCGAGGCGGCCGTCGCGCTCGTCCTCAACCTGCAGACCGGACAGGACGCCGACCGGAGCGAGCGCCGTGCGCGTCGTCATCGCTGAGGACGGGCCGCTGCCCCGCGCGGCCACGGCGCGCCTGCTCATCGAGGCCGGGCTCGAGGTCGCCGGCGTGGCCGATCACGGCGCCGACCTGCTGCGCAAGGCGCGGGCCCATCGTCCCGACGCCGTGATCGTCGGCACCCGGCGCGCGCCGTCCGACGACGACGTCGCGGCGCTGCGCGCGCTCCGCGCCGAATCGCCGGACGTGGGCGTGCTCGTCGTCTCCGAGCACGTCGAGGAGCGCTACCTCACGGCGCTGATCGACGGGGGCGCGACCGGCGCCGGCTACCTGCTCGAGCCGCGCGTCCGCGACCTCGACCACCTCGTCGACGCCCTGCGCCGCGTGGCCGGGGGCGACGCGGTCCTCGACCCCGAGGTCATCGCACACGTCCACCGCACGCAGACCGCGACGGTCGGCCCCCTGGACGACCTCGACGAGCGCGACCGCAGCGTGCTCGCGCACATCGCCGCCGGCCGGACGAACCGCGGCATCGCGCAGCTGCTGTTCCGCTCCGAGCGCGCGATCGAGCGTCAGATCACGGCGATCTTCGGCAAGCTCGAGCTGCCGGTGTCGCCGGACGACCACCGCCGCATCCTCGCGGTGCTCGCCTACCTCGGCGCGGTCGGGCCGTCGCACTGACGCGCGGCGGGTTCCAGCACCCACCGCGCGAAGTCCGCAGGAGCCACGTTGCTCCCGCACACGATCGTGGTGACGCGCCGCCCGGCGAACCGCTCGGGGTCCTCCAGGACGGCGGCGACCCCGAGCGCCGCGGACGGCTCGACGACGAGTCCGGCGTGCTCGTGGAGCAGCCGCATGCCGGCCTTGATCGACGCCTCGCGAACGAGCACCACGTCGTCGAGCACGACGAGCAGGTCGTCGAGCACCTCGGGGATCGGACAGCGCCCGGCGACGCCGTCGGCGATCGTCTCGATGCGGTCCGTCTCGATCACCGTTCGCGCCCGCCACGACAGTGCCATCGCCGGTGCGCCGACGGGCTGGATCCCGATCACCTCGACGTCCTCGGCGAGCGAGCGCACGACGTAGCCCACGCCGCTGGCCATCGCTCCGCCGCCGAGAGCGACGAGCACGACGTCGAGCCCCGGATCGTCCCGGACGAGCTCGAGGCCCATGGTGGCGGCCCCCTCGCACGTCGCGAGGTCCAGGCTGTCCTCGACCAGATGGGCGCCATCCGCCGCGGCGATCTCGCGCGCCAGCAGCCGGGCGTCTTCGATGTCCTCGCCGTCGAGTCGCACATCGGCGCCGAAGGCGGCGATCTGGCGCAGCTTGAGCGGGTTCGCGGTCGTCGCCGCCACGACGGTGACCTCGAGGCCCCGCCGCCGGGCGCTGTACGCCAGCGCCTGCCCGAGATTCCCGGCGCTCGCGCACACCACGCGCGACGCCCCCGTCGCGCGGGCCACGGCGGCCGCCGTCTCGGTGCCGCGCCCCTTGAAGCACCGCACCGGGTTCAGGGTCTCGACCTTCAGCGTCACCGCGCAGCCCAGCGCCCGGCCGAGCGGCGCGCACGGCAGCGCCGGCGTGTCGAGGAACGCCGGATCGATCTCGCCGACCGCAGCGCGGACCCGATCGAGCCGGAGCCGAACGCGGTCCAGGCCACTCACAGCCCGTAGCCTGCCACGCCCGCCGCTCAGCGCGGTGGTGGAAGCGGCGTCAGAGACAGGGCTCCCTGGGGATCGACCCGGACGCCGCGCCGGCCGAAGTCCTGGGCCGACAGCGTCGAGACGAGCCGCGCGGCGGCGCCGGAGGGGTCCGGTGCCGGCAGCCCGGCGCCGACGAGCCGCAGCGAGCGCAGCGTTCCCGCCGCGAACGCGCCTTGCGGGCCGACCCGGACCCGCAGGAGCGCGCTGAGCGCGGTGCGTCCGCCCAGCCCGAAGTTGTGGAAGCCGGCGAGGTTGCCCAGCGAGTAGGCGATCAGCCGCTGCCGGTAGAGCTCGATGCCGCGCAGGACGTGCGGCCCGGATCCCAGGACGAGGTCGGCGCCGGCGCGCACCGCGGCGTGCGCGAAGGCCCGGGCGTTGCCGCGGTTCTCGCCGAACGCGGTCTCGGCGTGGTCGGGGGTGTGGACCTGGCCCGCCCCCTCGGCGCCCGCGTGCATGAAGACCACGACGACGTTGGCGCGCGCCGCCGCCGCGTGGACGAGACGCCGAACGGCGTCCAGGTCCCGCAGCGGCGCCGCCCAGGCGTAGGGCGCGAATCCGACGAAGGCGACATCGGCGTGCGGCAGCCGCAGGTTCGTCACCTGCCGCGACCGGCCCGTGAACGCGATCCCGCCGGTGCGCAGGGCTCGAGCCGTCAGCCGCTGGCCGAGCGGTCCGTAGTCGTTGGCGTGGTTGTTGGCGACGTTGACGACGTCGACGCCCGCGGTCGTGAGGGCGGCGACGTTCGCCGCGGGCGCCTGGAAGCTGAAGCACGTCGGGCTCGCGTGCGGGGCGCACTTCGCGACGCCGCCGAGCCCGAGCGTTCCCTCGAGGTTGACCGCCGCGATGTCCACGCCGCTCAAGACGTCGGCCACCCCGGCCAGCATCGTCGCGCCGTGGCCCGGCGGCAGGCCGTACGCCGATCCCGGCGTCACATCGCCGCCCCACGCGAGCGTGAACGTCTCGCCCGGCTGCGTCGGCGCGGCGCGTGCGCCCGCCGCGGAGGTGGCGAGCACGAGCCCGAGGGCGGCGGCCACCGCGATGAGAGGGGTCGCCTGCCGTCGGAGGCCGCCGGACACCGCCCTAGTATCGGAGCGGTGCCACGGTCGTGGAAGCGTTGCATCGCGTGTGTCATCGCGCTCGCCGCGCTCCCCGCGGGCACGGCCTCCGCGGTCGCGCCGACCATCGACGTGACCTACTCCCCGTTCTCGCCGGCCGCGCGCCCCGCCGCCGGCTTCACCGTGCTCCCGCAGGCCGGCGGAACGTGCGCGACCGCGTCCTTCGTGGCGATCGGCCCCGCCGCGTTCCGCTGCACCGTCGGCGACCGCATACACGACCCGTGCTATCTCGATCCCGTGGCGAGCCCGGCGGCGGCACCGGTCGTCGACTGCGTCGCCGCCCCGTGGGAAACGCACATCGTTCGGCTGCACCTGGCGGCGCCGCCGAACCCGGCGCTCGCGGCACCGACGAGCCTCCCGCCGTGGGCGTTGCGGCTCGCGTCGGGGCGGCGGTGCGTCCGGGCGACGGGTGCCACGACGGTGGTGCGCGGACGCCGGCTCAGCTACGTCTGCGACGGGCGCCGCGTGCTCTTCGGCCGGCCGCGGACGACGACGCCGACCTGGAGCATCCGCCAGGCCCGCGATGCCGGCGGAGCCGCCGCCCGCGACGTCGCGATCGCCGTCGCGTGGCGGTGACCGACGGCCGATGAGCTGTCCGTCGCGCTGACGTCCTTGATGTCCGCGCCACGCTACGCGGGCGCCGCCCCCGTGCCTGCATGCCTGCCGCCCGTCCGGTCCGGGTAGGGCCGATCAAACGACTCGAAAGGCCCGTACACGGACATGCTGACCATCATCCTCATCATCATCGTCTTGCTCCTGCTGTTCGGCGGCTTCGGCTACAGCCGGCGCGGACGGAGGCTCTAGCCCGCCGTCTCGCCATATCGCCCGCCAGGCGCCCGGGCGCGCCTGGCGGACCCTGAGGCCGCATCGTCCTCCGTCCGCTCGAGCGTCATGGGCGCGCGGGGGTCGACGGAACGGTCGAAGCGGCTCGCACGCGCGCGGCCTGGCGGACCAGGTGGTCGCGCTCGGCGACGGTCGTGGCCCGGCGGGCGGCCTCGGCGTAGGCCGTCGCGGCGGCCGGCAGGTCGCCGTCGAGCTCGTGCAGGTGACCGCGCACGGCATGCCAGCGGTGGCGGTCGCCGATCACCTCGCGCAGGCGGTCGGTCTCGCGCAGGCCGGTGGCGGGACCGAGGACATGGCCGACCGCGACCGCGCGGCCGAGCACGGCGGCGGGGTCCTGGGTCGCGGGGTCGTCGGTCAGCGCGACGAGGTCGTCGTACCAGGCGAGGATCTGCGGCCAGTCGGTCTCCTCGGTGCTCGCCGCGTCGTCGTGCAGCGCGGCGATGGCGGCCTCGATCTGGTAGCGCCCGGGGCGCTGAACGGCCAGCGCCGACTGCAGGACGCGCACGCCCTCGGCGATCTCGCGGGTGTCCCACAGGCCGCGGTCCTGCCGGTCGAGCGTGACGATGCGACCCTCTGAGTCGCGTCGCGCCGGGAGGCGGGCGTGGTTGAGGAGCATCAGCGCGAGCAGCCCGCGCGCCTCCGGTTCCTCGGTGGCGAGGGTGAGCTGGCGGGCGAGCCGGATCGCCTCGCGCGCCAGGTCCGGGTGGGCGGGCCCGTATCCGTGGCCGGTCGTGTAGACGAGGTAGAGCACGCGCAGCACGACGGCGAGGTCGCCGGGCTGGTCCAGGCGGCGGCCATGCAGGGTCCGCTTCGCCCGGCTGATCCGCTGCGCCATCGTCGCCTCCGGGACGTAGAAGGCGTCGGCGATCTCGCGGGTGGTCAGACCGCCGACGGCGCGCAGGGTCAGCGCCACCTGGGAGGTCGGCGCGAGATCGGGGTGGCAGCAGCAGAAGAGCAGGAAGAGGGTGTCGTCGCCGTCCTCGGTGCTTACGAGCCCGCCCGCCCGTGGCTCGGCGTGGTGGGTGGCCTCCTCGCGGCGGTACCGCGCGGCCTCGCTGCGCCGGGCGTCGACGAGCCGCCGCGTCGCGACCGTGGCCAGCCACGCGCGCGGGTCGCGCGGCGGGTGCTCGGGCCAGACCCGCAGCGCCTCGAGCAGCGCCTCCTGCAGCGCGTCCTCGGCCGCGTCGAAGTCCTCGCCCCGCCGGACCAGACCCGCGAGCACCCGCGGGACGAGAGCGCGCAGCGCGCTCTCGTCCAGCCGTCGCGTCGGCTCGTCGATCACGCCGCGTCAGCGTCAGTCGTCGGAGGACGCTCCCACATGACCTCCCGGACGTCGATCCACTCGTACATCGGCTCCCCGCCCGGGCCGGGCTCGGAGGAGACGTACGCCGCGAGCTCGACCGCGCGCTCGTGCGAATCGACGTCGATCATCCACCAGCCGGCGACCAGGTCGCTGGTTTCGGGGTGCGGGCCGTCGGTGGTGACGGGGGCGGCGTCCGGGCCGCCGTAGCGCACCCAGGTGCGCGCCGGCGCGAGTGCCCGCGTGTCGACGTACTCGCCGTTCTCCTCGAGCAGCTCGCTGACGTGGTTCTGGAAGGCGATGTGCGCCTCCACGTCCTCGGGCGCCCACTGGTCCATCGGAGGTACGGGACGGTGCGACTCGGGGCCGCCGCGGTAGTGCTTGAGGAGCAGGTACTTGGGCATGGTTGCGGTGTCCTGGTGTCGTGGGCCGCGCCTGTCGTGGCCCTTCAGCTGGTGAGCGGAGCCCGCCGGCGCTTCTCGACATCGTGCCGCGAAATTCGCAGTCAAGCGCGCATGCCGATATATGGGTGACCATGAGCTTCGAGCCCGAACTGCGTTCCGGACCGCCGTGGGTCATGGAGGAGATGATCTGGGCGCAGGAGGATCTCCCCGACCGGATCGGCGCGAGCGACGACGCCGAGCGCCTCGCGGCGCGCCTGCGGGCGGCGACCGGCGACGGCGAACCGGTGCTCTTCACCGGCTGTGGCACCAGCGAGCACGCCGCCCGCGCCGCCCGGGCGATCGTGGCCGAGGCGCGGCCCGACGCGACCCTCGCCGGCCGCGACGCGTTCGAGGCCCGGCTCGCGCCGCCGCGCCGTGGCCTCATGGTCGCGGTCTCCCACGAGGCCGGCACCGCGGCCACGCTCGATGCCGCCCGCGGCGCGAGCGCGGCCGGTGCGCAGGTCGTGCTCGTCACCGCCCACCCCGAGCTCGTGCCCGCCGGCATCGAGCCGATCGGCACGCCGCTGCACGACCGCTCGTGGTGCCACACCGTCGCCTACGTCTCCCCGCTGCTGCTGCACGCCTTCTTCGCCGGGCTCAGTCCGCAGCGCGCGCACGATCTCATCGCCGCGCAACTGGCCGCCCGGGAGCAGCGCCGTGAAGCCGCCGGTCGCCTCGCCGGCTGCCGGCGCCTGCTCGTGGTCGGCTCCGGGGTCGACGAGATCACCGCCGCCGAGCTGGCGCTCAAGGTCGAGGAGGCCGTCCACGTCCCCACCACGCCGCTCGGCGCCGAGAAGGTCCTCCACGGTCACCTTCCGGCCGCCGATCGCGAGACCGGGCTCGTGCTGCTGCGCTTCGACCCCGATCACGGCGACGAGCGCGACCGGCGCAGCGCCGACGTCGCGGCCGCCGCCGGCGTGCTGGAGATGCCGACGGTGAGGCTCGACGCCCCGGACGTGGCGTCGCGCGCCGAAGCGCTCCTGGCCGGCGCCGTCGCGCTCCAGGTGCTCACGCTCGAGCTGTCCCTCGCGACCGGCACCAACCCCGACCTCATCCGCCGTGAGGAACCGCTCTACCGCGAGGTCGCGGAGGCCGCCGGGGCGGGCTGAGACGAGCCCCGGCCGCCATCCCATGATCGTGCTCCCCGCGGCCGCCGGCCACGGCTGGGCGATGCTGTCCGGCACGGCGACCGAGTGGTCCCCGCTCGCGGCCACCGTCGCCCGGTTCATCCGCCGCCACGCCGCGGGGCCGCGCGGGTAGCGGCGCCGTCTAGCCTGCACCGATGGCGCGCCGTCGCTCCGGGCCCGAGGTCCTCGCCGCCGCCGGCGACCTGGTCGTCCAGCGCGACGCCGCCCGGGCCTCCGGGCGCCTCCTGCGCCTCGGCGACATGGACGCGTCGTACGTCGACCTCGCCGACCCGCGCCACCTGGAGTTCGACTACCTGCGCCGGATGCGCGACCTCGTCGAGGCGCTGCGCGCCCGCCGGGTGATCCACGTCGGCGGCGGCGCCGGCGCGCTGGCGCGGGCGCTCGCCGTGTCCGACCGCGAGCGGCGCCAGGACGTCGTGGAGGTCGACCCGGACGTGCTGGCGTTCGCGCGCGAGCACCTCGGCCTCCGGCGCGCGCCCGGGCTGCGCGTGCGCCAGGTCGACGGGCGCGCGTTCCTCGCCGGCCGCCGCGACGGCTCGGCCGACGCGATCCTCGTCGACGCGTTCGTCGGGGCGCGCGTGCCGCGCCACCTCGTCACCGCCGAGGCGCTGGCCGACGCCGCGCGCGTCGTCGCGCCGGGCGGCGCGCTGGCCGTCAACGTCGTCGACGCCCCGCCGCTGAACGATGCGCGCGCGATCGCCGCCGGCCTGCTCGACGCGTTCGCCGTCGTCGCCGCGCTCGCCGCGGGCCCGGTGCTGCGCGGGCGCCGGGCGGGCAACGTCGTCCTCGTCGCCGCCCACGGCCCGCTGCCGCTCGAGCGCCTGCGCTCGCGCGCGTCCGCCGACCCCTCGCCGGCGGCGCTGCTCGCCCCCGGCGACGCGCTCGCCTTCGCCGGCGGCACGCCGCCGTGGCGCGACTGACCGCCGTGCGCTAGGCGGGCTGGGGGAGGGCGGTGACGTCCGGCGCGGCGTCCGAGGCCTCCGACGGGGCGACGCGCAGGAGGCGCGCGGCCGGCCGGGGCAGCCACCAGTTCCAGCGGCCCAGGAGCGCGACGAGCGCCGGGGCCAGGACGCCGCGGATGAGCGTCGCGTCGAGCAGGATGCCGCCGCCGAGCGCCGTCGCGAACATCTTGGCCTCGGTCCCGGGGCCGGCGCTCATGGCGACGAAGGCCAGGCCGAGGATCAGCGCGGCGCTCGTGACCAGGCGCCCGGTGCGCCCGATGCCCTCGACCACCGCCGCCTCGGTCGAGCCGGTGCGGTCGTGGGCCTCGCGCATCCGGCTGAGGATGAACACCTGGTAGTCCATCGAGATGCCGAACAGGAAGGCGAAGATGACGATCGGCATCTCGACGTTGATCGCGTTGGTGGCCTCGATGCCCCAGATCGCGTCCGAGCCCCAGCCGTGCTGCCAGACGACGACCATCAGGCCCCACGCGGCGCCGACGGACAGCAGATTGAGGATCACGGCCTTCAGCGGGATGATCAGCGAGCGGAAGGCGCGGGCCAGGAGCAGGAAGGTCAGGCCGGCGATCACGGCGATGACGAGCGCGAAGTTGCCGTAGACCGCGTCGAGGAAGTCGGCGCTCTGGGCGGCCTCGCCGCCGGTCACCACGTCGGCGCCCGTGCCGGCCGCGGCCGTGCGCACGCGGTCGAGCGTCGCCCGGCCGGCGGGCGAGTTGCCGTCCTGCGTCGGGATGACCGAGATCAGGCCGGCGCCGTCGCGGCGCCAGTCCGAGGGCGCGATCGCCCCGCGGACACCGTCGACGCCCGCCAGCGCGTGCGCGACGGCCGGCACGTCACCCGTGCGGACGACCGCGTCGAACGGCGACAGCGGCCCGGTGCCGACGCCGGAGCGCTGCAGCTGGTCGAGACCGGCGCGGGCCGGGCCGGCCTGGGCCAGCGAGTCGGCCTGGGGGTTGCCGAGCTGGATCGAGGAGGCGGCGAAGACGAGCCCGCCGAGGACGGCGGTCGAGAGGATCGCGGCGGTCCAGCGATGACGGACGACGAACCGCGCCCACGCCGTCCAGCCGCGGCTGGCGTGGTCCTCGTGACGCGCGTGGCGCCGGTCCAGGCGCGGCCCGATGGTGGCGAGGACGACCGGCAGCAGCGTGATCGCGACGGCGACGCTGACGAGCGGGATGAGCATCCCGGCGATGCCGATGCTGCGCAGGAACGGCACCGGGAGGGCGACGAGGGCGAGCAGGGAGATGCCGACGGTCGTGCCGCTGAAGACGACGGCCCGGCCGGCGTGCTGCATCGCCTTCACGACCGCGTCGTCGTCCGTCGCGCCGCGCTGGCGCTCCTCGCGCCAGCGCACCACGACCAGCAGCGCGTAGTCGATGGCGATGGCCAGGCCGACCAGGGCGATGAGGAACTTGACGATCACCGACACGGGCGTCGCGCTCGCCAGCGGCCAGACCGCGAGGAACGTCGTCGGGATGGCGACGAGCGCCATCAGCAGCGGGACGATCGCCATCCACGAGGCGAAGACGAAGGCGAGGACGAGCAGCGCGCCGCCGCCCGCGATCAGCGCCTCGACGGCCATGCTCGCGCCGCCGTCCTTGCCGCCGTCGGCCGCCGCCGCGCGCAGGGCGTCGAGGCCGGTCACGTGGAGCGGGGCGCCGGCGACGGTGACCCCGTCGAGGGCGGCCTGGGCCCGGCGGGCCTCGGCCTGGCCGGGGTCGACGCCGCCCTTGGCCGGGATCGACACGAGCGCGAAGGTCGTGCGGCCGTCGGCGGAGACGAACGTCCGGTCGCGGGTGGACGCGTACGAGGCGATCCGGGCCGCCGGGAGCGCGGCCTTCACCTTCGCCAGGGCCGCCTCGAGGTCCGCCCGCACGCCTGGACTGTCGACCGTCGTGCCCGCCGGGAGCGTGACGACCGGGACGAGCGGCGCGACATCGCCGCCGTTGCCGTAGGCCGCGGCGATCTCGCTGTTGGCGGCGAACGCCTCCTTGCCGGGGATGTTGAACTGCTCCTCGAACGCCTTGTCGGCCGGCCCCATGGCGGCAACACCGGCGACGGCGAGGGTGACCCAGACCGCGACGACGAGCGGCTTGTGGCTGAGGACCCAGCGGGTCAAGGTGATCATCGGATTGCTCCTGGCCATTTCGGTCTGCCCCCTTGTTCGAGCGGATACTTACGCTGTAAGCTGACGCCGTAAGTTGTACACTTACACCGTAAGCAAGTCAAGGAGGCGACGAGACACCGATGCCGGCCGAGGAGACCCTCACCCGACGGACGCCGCTCAACCGGGAGCGGGTCCTGCGCGCCGCGGTCGCGCTGGCGGACGAGCGCGGGGCCGCGGAGCTGACGATGCGCAAGCTCGCCAAGGAGCTCGGGGTCGAGGCGATGTCGCTCTACAACCACGTCGCCAACAAGACCGACCTCCTCGACGGGATGGTCGACATCGTCTTCGGCGAGATCGACCCGCCCGCGGCGACCGGGGACTGGAAGGCCGAGCTGCGCAAGCGGGCGGTCTCGACGCGCGCCGCGCTGAACCGGCATCGCTGGGCGATCGGCGAGATGGAGGGCCGGACCACCCACGGGCCGAACAACCTCCGCCTCCACGACGCGGTCCTGGGCTGCCTGCGCGCCGCCGGCTTCTCGGTCGAGATGACGGTCCGCGCGATGTCGGTCCAGGACGCCTACATCTACGGATTCGCGCTGCAACAGAGCGACATGTCCTCCGAGACCCCGGAGGACTTCGCGGCCGAGGCCCAGCGGCAGATGCGCGACTACGCGTCCGCGCTGGCCGACTACCCGCACCTCGTCGAGGTCGTCGGGGGCTACGTCGCCCAGGCCGGCTACGACTACGACGCCGAGTTCCTGTTCGGCCTCGACGTGATCCTCGACCGCCTGGAGCAACTCCTCGCCGCGGGCTGACCGGGCGAGGCGCCGCCCCGGGCTAGCGCTGCTCCCCGACGATCGCCTCGAGGCCCAGGCCGGCGATCCGGGCCGGGCCCTCGAGCCCGTCGATCGCCGTGATCCGGCCGTCGACGACCGTGAACGCGAGCACGGCGACGGGCACGCCGTCCTCGGTCGCCACGAAGCCGGGCAGCCCGTCGACGATCGCCGGGTGCGCCCTGCGGTGCGAGAAGGCCTGCGCGCCGGCGGCGACCTCGCGGGCGCCCTGGATGATCCGCAGCGCGCCGCTGCCGTCGTCGCCGCGAATGACGACGTCGGGGTCGAGCAGTTCGAGCAACTGCTCGAAGTCGCCGCGGCGGGCGGCGGCCACGAAGGCGTCGACGACGCGCTGGTCGGCGGCGGCCGCGTCGCGATCCGCGCCGCGCACGCGGCGGCGGGCCCGGGACGCCATCTGCCGCGTCGCGGCCGGGGAGCGCTCGACGATCAGCGCGATGTCCTCGAACGGCACGCCGAAGACGTCGTGGAGCACGAACGCCAGGCGCTCGGCCGGCTGGAGCGTCTCGAGCACGACGAGCAGGGCGGCGCCGACCGCGTCGGCGGCGAGCGCCTCGCTCTCCGGGTCCGGGGCGGCGTCGTCGGCGAGCGTGACGATCGGGTCGGGCAGCCGGCCCGCCTCGAGCGCGGCCTCGCGGCGGCGCTTGCGGGCGTCGAGCATCGACAGGCACACGCGGGAGGTGACCGTCGTCAGCCACGCGCCCATGTTCTCCACGTTGCTCGTGTCCGCGCGCTGGAAGCGGATCCACGCCTCCTGGAGGGCGTCGTCGGCCTCGGCGCGAGAGCCCAGGATCCGCGTCGCCACGGCGAGCAGGTGCGGTCGGTGAGCCTCGAATTCGTCCATCTGTCACATCCTCGCGATCCGGGTGGTCGAGGCCCCGACCGACGTCAGCCGACCGATGTGACAGGAGCATGGGCCGTCCGGACCCGGACAACGCGAAAGCCCCGCGAATGCGGGGCTTTCGTCGTCCGGCAGGTTCGAGCGCTCGCGGCGCGAGGGCTACGGCTGCAGGTCGCCCTTGACGACGTTGAGCTTGGTGACGATGCCCACCGTCTTGGTGAACGAGTTCGCCGGGTTGAACGCGTTCGGGATCGGGTCGGCGTTCGCGTCGATGCCCTTGAACTTGACCAGGGCGGCGGTGTACGCCGCGTGGTTGGCCTCGACCGAGTGGATCGACAGGGCGGCCTTCACGATCGCCAGGTTGTTGATGTACGGCCCGGCGCCGGCGTACGCGGCCGTGCCGACCGGCTCGATGGCGGCGGCGGTCTTGATGAAGGTGACCTGGTCGGCGAGGAGCTTGCCGACGGTGTCGAGGTTGACCGTCGGGGGCTTGACCGCGGCGCGGCCGAGGACCTTCTTGAGCGCGGCGACGTGCGCCGCCTCGTGCGCGGCGAGCTTGGTCGCGGCGGCCGCGATGTCGGCGTCGGGGTAGTTGGCCTTGGCCGCCGCGGCGTAGAACGCGGCCTCGAGGTACTCGAGCGTCAGGGCGTAGTTGCCGATCTTGACGTCGTTGGCGTTCGGGCTGCCGCGCCGGATCGAACGCGAGCCGGAGCGCGAGAACTCGCCCTTCTGGGACGCCGTGGCCGAGGCCATCGCGTCGAGGGGGGACAGCAGGGCGCCCATGCCGAACACGGCGACGCCGCCGATGCCGGCGCGCTTGAGCAGGTCGCGGCGCGTGCCGCTGGGATCCCAGGCGCCCGCGTCCTCCGCGGCCTGGCGAAGATCTCCGGACTGATCGAGATCGTGAAGGCTGATGTTGGTCATGCGGGTGCCTTGCGCGGGCGTGCTCACACCGGATCACCCGGGTGTTCGACGATCGCAACGTTGGCGCGCCGGGGTTCGCTTTCTCGAAGCGCGCCGCGGTGCCACAATGCGAACGGATGGCGGTCGCGTCCCCCGAACGCCTCCGCGACGACCTCGTCCGGCTCCAGCACCGCTCCCGCGGCGTCCGGGAGTTCTCGCTCGGCGCGGCCCGCATCCTCGCCCGCGCCGTCGGCTTCGACGGCGTCTGCGTGCTGACGATGGACCCGGCGACGCTCCTGCCGACGGGCGAGGTGGTCGAGAACGGCCTGCCGCCCGCCGCGTACGGGCGCATGGCCGAGATCGAGATGCGCGACGGCGACGTCAACGCGTTCCGCGCGCTGGCCCGGGCGGACCGGCCGGCCGCGAGCCTCAGCGGCGCGACCGGCGGCGACCTCGACCGCAGCCGGCGCCACAGCGAGGTCCGGCGGGACGCGGGCTTCGGCGACGAGCTCCGCGTGGCGCTCGTCGGCGAGACGGCGACCTGGGGCGCGCTGACGCTTCTGCGCGGCGCCGACGGGCCGGGCTTCACGGCGGCCGAGGTCGAGCTCGTGGGCGCGGTCTCGCGCGCGCTGGCCGAGGGCGTGCGCCGCGCGCTGCTCCTCGACGCCCTGCCGGCGCCAGGAGGACGACGGTGACGCCGACGCGGGCCTGCTCCTGCTCGCGCCCGACGACACGGTCGCGGGCGCCGACCCGGCCGCCCAGCGCTGGCTCGCGGAGCTCGAGGCGACCGGCCCGCCCGCGCCCCTGCCGCCCGTCGTCCGCGCGGTCGCGACGCGCGCCCGCGACGTCGCGGCCGGCGCGGCCGCCGGTCCCGCGGCCGCCCGCGCGCGCGTGCGCACGCCGTCAGGGGCCTGGCTCGTCGTGCGCGGCTCCGTCCTGGGCGGAGACGACGAGGTGCGCACCGCGGTCACGATCGAGCGCGCCCGCGCCCACGACCTCGCCCCGCTCATCGCCGAGGCCCACGACCTCACCGCCCGCGAGCGCGCCGTCGCGCAGCTCGTCGCGCAGGGCCTCGCCACGGACGCCATCGCAGCGCGCCTGCACATCTCGCCGTGGACGGTGCAGGACCACCTGAAGTCGATCTTCGAGAAGGTCGGGGTCGGCACCCGCGGCGAGCTCGTCGCGCGCCTGTTCTTCGAGCACTACGCGCCCCGGCTCGCGGAGGGGGCGCCGGTCGGCGCGAACGGGTGGTTCGCGGCGGGCTGAGCGGCCGCGGGTCAGCGGCCGCAGACCGCCGCGTCCACGACCCGGTCGATCGCCGCGTCCACGGCCTCGGTCTCGTCGGTGCCGACGCCGACCGCGACCTGGCGGCGCCCGTCGGTGGTCGTCACCAGCCGCGAGGCGTAGCCGAGCATCCCGCCGTCATGGCCGTAGACGGTGCGCCCGCACGAGGTGCGCCAGCGCCGCAGCCCGAGGCCGTAGCGGTTGCGGGCCTCGGTGGCGTCGCCGCGCATGAGCGCGAGCGACGCGGGCGACAGCAGCCGGCCGCCCGCGAGCGCGGCGGCGAAGCGGTCGAGGTCGCCCGTCGTCGAGACGATCCCGCCGGCCGGCCCGCCCCAGCTCGCGTTGAACGCGGTCGTGTCGTGCAGGCGCCCGCCGCGGCGGGAGTAGCCGCGCAGCGCGGGGGCCGGGAGGCCGGTCGCCGCGCTCGGCGGCACGGTCGCGCGCAGGCCGAGCGGGGCGATGATCCGCTCGCGCAGGGCCTGCGTGTACGGCGCGCCGGTGACGCGCTCGACGATCATCGCGAGCAGCGCGTAGTCCGTGTTGCTGTAGCTGAACCGCGCGCCGGGCGCGTGGGTCGGGGCCATGTCGGCCGCGTCCGCGACGAGCTGCGCCGGGCTGACGTCGCCCCGGCCGAAGCGCTCGGGATGGCGGATGAGGCGGCCGGTCGGGTCGGGCGCGCCGCTCGTGTGGTCGAGCAGCATCCGCAGCGTGATCGCGTCCTCGTCCAGGCGCGGCAGGACGCCGGGCACGTAGCGGGCCATCGGGTCCTCGATCGCGAGCCGGTGCTCCTGGGCGAGTTGCAGGACGACGGTCGCGAGGAAGGTCTTGCTCACGCTGCCGATGCGGAAGCGGGCGTCGGCCGCGGGCCGGCGGCCGGTCCGCCGGTCGGCCACGCCGGCGCGGAACGCGTAGCGATGCACCGCGGCGCCGCGGCCGTCGCGGACGCCGACGACGACCCCCGGCGCGCCGGCGCGCAGCACGCCGCCGGTCGCGCGGGCGACGGCGGGGCGGTCGACGGCGGCGTGGGCGGGGACGGAGGCTGCGCCCGCGAGGGCGGCGGCGGCGAGGACGCCGGCCGCGACGCGGGCCATACGGGAGGAGTAGGGCATCGGGCGATGGTCCGCGCGCGGCGGCGGCCTGTCGCTCGCGCCACCCCGCAGCGCGCGCTGGCGCTCACCCCCGGGCGCGCCCTGCAGCTACCGGGAGGCGCCGCGCCTCAGTCGCCCGGGACGAGTGCGACGACCCGCGCCCACGCGCCGCTCGCGCGCTCGAGGCGGATCGGCAGCGCGAGCACCTGGAAGCCGAACGGCCGCGGCAGGGCGGCGAGGTTCGCGAGCTTCTCGATCTGCAGGTACTCCTCGTCGGCGCCGAACTTGTGGGACTCCCACAGCTGCGCGTCGTCGCCCGCGCGGGCCTCCTCGGCCATGAGGTCGAAGGGCCGGTCGATGCCCCACGCGTCGATCCCGATGAGCTTCACGCCCTGCCCGACGAGGTACGCCGTCGCGTCGCGGCGCAGGCCGGGGTGGAGCATCTCGTAGCCCGGCTCGTCGTAGCGCTCGGAGACGTCGGTGCGCACGAGCACGATGTCGAACGGCTTGAGCGCGTAGCCGATGCGCTCGAGCTCGGCCCGCACGTCGGCCTCGGTGATCCCGGCCACGCGGTCGATCCGCCGCATGTCGAGCACGACGCCGTCGCCCATGAGCCAGCGGAACGGGACCTCGTCGATCGTCCGCGCGGGCCGGCCGCCCGAGGTCGGGTGGTAGTGGTAGGGCGCGTCGACGTGGGTGCCCGAATGGGTCGTGAGCGTGACGCGCTCATGGGCCCAGACGAGGCCGTCGCGCCAGTGCTCGGCCCCGAGGCCGAACTTCTCCTCGGCCACCGGAATCGTGTCGGTGTGGTCGAAGTACTCGATCGCGTGGGGCATCGGCTCGATCGCCGACGTGCCGTTGCCGAGCCGCTGGCTGAGGTCGATCACGCGGACGTCGCGGCCGCCGAACGACAGCGCCTCCGCGGTCACTCCGCCGTCCCCTCGGCGACGGCGGCCGGCGCGCGCCCCGGGGCCCGCCCGTTCGCGGGAACCGGCTCGGCGACGCAGCGGTTGCGCTGCGCGCCGAGGCCGGTGATGGTCCCGTCGATCACGTCGCCGGGCTGCAGGAAGACGCCGTGGCTGGCGCCGTTGCCGGCCGGCGACCCGGTGAGGACGAGATCGCCGGGGCGCAGCTCGGAGACGTCCGAGATGTGCGCGATGAGCGCGGCGACGTCGAAGAGCATGTCCGCGGTGCTCTCGTCCTGCATCGTGCGGTCGTTGACCTTGAGCGTGATCCGGAGGTCCATCGGGTCGCCCGCGTGCGCCGTCGGAACGAGCAGCGGGCCGGTCGGGAGGAAGGTCGGGGCCGTCTTGCCGGCGAGCCAGTCGAGGCCGAGGCCGCGGGTGTCGGGGCGGATGAGCGCGTCCCGCGTCGTGACGTCGTTGCAGATCGTGTAGCCGGCGATGACGTCGAGGGCCTGCTCGCGGGCGAGGCGGCGCCCGGGCCGGCCGATGACCGCGGCGAGCTCGAGCTCCCAGTCGTGCTGGTCGGAGTCGTAGGGGAGCACGACGTCGTCGTGGGCGCCGACGATCTGGTTGCTCGACTCCATGAACACGAACGGGCGCCCGGACCGCGCGCGCTCGTCGAGCTCCGCGCGGGCGCGGTCGCGGTCGGCGGCGGTGAGGCCGTCGGTCGAGTCCCCGCGGCGCTCGGCGCCGGCCATCAGGTCGAGCACGTGCCGGCGGAAGTTCGCGCCCGCGCAGAACACGTTGCCCCAGCGCTCGAGCGGGGGCAGCGGGCGCAGGTCGTCGAGGGCGTGCGGCGCGTCGTCGGGCCCGAACCGGTCGGCCAGGCCCTGGAGCGCGGGCAGCGCCGCGTCCCAGTCGTCGACGAGGGTGCGCAGGGTGACCTCCGGGCCCAGGTGAACGGTGAGGTCGGCGACCCGCGACCCGCGCACGAGCCCCGGGAACGCGCGACCGTCGGACGCGGCGAAGGTCCCGAGAGCGAAGGGCGTGGAGGAGGTCATCGGATCAACTGTATCCAGATCAGCAATTTGGCGTCAACAAGGATCAAGCAATGCATTCGCTTGACGATCACACCGCGCCCCGCATACGATCCATCGACGTCGTCCCCGATCTCGCCGTCGCGGGGTCATCGCCGAGGAGAGAGTGATGTCGAGTCGCCTGATCGCCCATCTCGCGCACGTCGAGGTGCTCACGCCCACGCCGGACGCGTCGCTCGCGTTCTATCGCGACGTCCTGGGCCTCGAGGAGTCCGGTCGCGCCGGGCAGTCCGTCTACCTGCGGGGCTGGGGGGAGTGGTCGCACCACAGCCTCCAGGTCACCGAGGCGAGCGCTCCCGGCCTCGGGCACGTCGGCTGGCGCACCTGGAGCCCGGAGGACCTCGCCACCGCCGTCGGGCGCGTCGAGGCCGCGGGGGCGGGCGGCGAGTGGTACGAGGACGCGGTCGGCCACGGCCGCGCCTACCGCTACCGCGGGCCGGGCGGCCAGCTCCACGAGCTCTTCTACGACGACGAGCGCTACGTCCCGCCGGCCGAGATGGCCTCGCCGTTCCCGGACCGCCCGCAGCGCTACGTCCCGCGCGGCATCTACCCGCGGATGATCGACCACGTGACGGTCATGAGCGCCGATCCGGTCGGCGACGCGGAGTGGTACCGCGACACGCTCGGCTCCACGTTCACCGAGTACACCGTCCTGCCGCACGCCGACATCCCGGTGTTCGCGATGGTGACGAACAACGAGAAGTCCCACGACCTCGGGCTGATCCTCGACCAGTCCGGCGTCCCGGGCCGCCTGCACCACGTCGCCTTCTGGGTCGACTCGCGCGACGAGCTCCTGCGGGCCGCCGACATCCTGCTGAACGCCGACACCGCGATCGAGTTCGGCCCCGGCCGTCACGGCATGGGCGAGCAGGACTACCTCTACTTCCGCGAGCCGGGCGGCGTGCGGCTCGAGATCAACACCGGCGGCTACCGCCTCTACGTCCCGGACTGGGAGACCAAGCGCTGGCATCCCGACCAGGGCTCGAACACCTTCTACCGCAACGTCCACATGCCGGACTCGATGATGGAGGCCACGCCGCCCGCCGAGCTCGCCGAGGACGCGAACAAGGAGGCCGCGAACCCCTGGGCCGCGGCCAGCGTCCGCTAGGAGCCTGCGGCCATGAGCGACATCCGGAAGGTCCTCATCGTCGGCGCCGGCATCGGCGGCCTCGGGGCGGGCGCGGCGCTCGCGAACCGCGGCGTCGAGGTCGAGATCGTCGAGATCAAGCCCGAGCCCAACGTCTACGGGGTCGGCATCAACCAGCCCGCCAACTCGCTGCGGGCGCTGCAGGCGCTCGGCGTGCTCGACGCGGTCTGCGACATCGGGTTCGAGTTCGACCGCTGGACCTTCCACGACGCCCACGGCAACCTCGTCGTCGACGTGCCCTCGAAGCTCGGCGGCGACGGGATCCCGTCGAACTGCGGTCTGACCCGCCGCAAGCTCCACGACATCCTGATCGGCGCCGCCGACCGCGCGGGCGTACGGGTCACGTACGGCACCACGCTCACCGAGTTCGACGACCACAACGGCGCGGTCGAGGCGCAGCTGTCCGACGGGCGCGAGGAGGAGTTCGACCTCGTCGTCGCCTTCGACGGCATCAACTCGCCGCTGCGCAAGCGGCTGTTCGGCCCCGACCACGAGCCGGTCTACAGCGGCTACGGCGTCTGGCGCGTCTCGGTCCCGCGACCGGAGCACATCACCTACGGCGCGCTGTTCCAGGCGCCGGGCGCGAAGGCCGGGCACATCCCGCTGTCGCAGGAGCTCATGTACCTGTTCCTCGTGCACCCCGAGCCGCACCACGCGCGCTTCGACCGCAGCCAGTACGTCGAGATGCTGCGCGAGCGCCTCGCGCCGTTCGAGGGCGTGGTCGGCGACATCCGCGAGAACCTGAAGGCGGACGACGACGTCGTCTACTCGCCCCTGAGCGAGGTCATGCTCCCCGCGCCGTGGTCCAAGGGCCGCGTGCTGCTGTGCGGCGACGCCGCGCACGCCTGTACGCCGCACATCACGCAGGGCGCGGCGATGGCGCTCGAGGACGCGGTCGTGCTCCCGCAGGAGCTGCTCGACTCCGACGCGCCCGTCGCCGACCGCCTGCAGGCCTTCGGCGAGCGCCGCTACCCGCGGGCGAAGTTCGTCCAGGACGTCTCGCGCGGGATCCTCAACGCCGAGATGCAGATCAACGCCGACAACATCGAGATCGCCTTCGCGCACATGAAGGAGGAGCTGCCCGGACAGATGGCCGGGGTGGACGCCTTCCTCAACCAGCCGGCCTGACGTGCCGCGGATCGACACGCACGCGCACATCCTGCCGGCGGAGTACCGCGCCGAGCTCGAGCGCCGCGGGCTCATGTCGTTCCCGCTGCCGCCGTGGTCGGCCGGGATGCTCGACGACCTCATGGCACGCCACGCGATCGACGCGGCGGTGATCGGCCTGTCGCCGCCGGGCGTGTTCTTCGGCGACCAGGGCCTCGCCGACGAGCTCGCGCGGCTCGTCAACGAGCGCACGGCCGAGCACGTCCGCGCCGCGCCGGAGCGCTTCGCCGGCCTCGCGTTCCTGCCCCTGCCGGACGTCGACCGCGCGCTCGCCGAGCTGGCCTACGCGCTCGACACGCTCGGCCTCGAGGGCGTGACGCTGCTGTCGAACGTCGCCGGGACGTACCTCGGCGACCCGGCGTGGGACCCGCTGTTCGACGAGCTCGACCGCCGCGGCGCGTACGTCTTCCTGCACCCGACCGCCGGCGGGCCGCCCGCGCTGCCCGAGCACCCGATCTGGCTGTACGAGTTCCCGTTCGACACGACCCGCGCGATCGCGAACCTCGTCTACTCCGGCACGCTCGAGCGCTGCCCGAACATCCGCCTGCAGGTGTCGCACCTCGGCGGCACGGCGCCGTTCCTCGCCCACCGCCTGGCCTCCCTCGCGGCCCGCGAGCCCGAGCGCGCGAGCCGCGCGCCCGCCGGGGCGCTCGGCTACCTGCGGCGGCTCTGGTACGACACCGGCCTGTCCAACCACGCGCTCGCCGTTCGGCCGACGATCGACCTGGCCGGCGCCGGGCGGATCGTGTTCGGGACGGACTGGCCCTACGCCGACCTGCCCGCCGAGGGCGACCCGGCGCCCGACCTCGACGGCCTCGGGGCGCAGGCCCGGACGGCGATCGACGCCGCGAACGCCGCGGTGCTCGTCCCGCGCCTGGCGGCGGGGCTCGGCGTCGGGGCGGCCTGAAGCTCAGCCCGGGATCCGCAGGCTCGTCTCGCTGCCCGGGGCGACCGTCGCCATCGTCGTGCGCAGGCGCGCGAGGTCATGGCCGGGGTCGAGCGCGGCGAAGATGAAGGACGCCGTCTGGGCGTAGTGGGCGACGAGGTGGCGGGCCGCGAGGTCGGCGTCGCCCGCGGCGGCGGCGTCCACGATCGCGCGGTGCTCGGCCCGGCGCTGGTCCCAGCGCTCGGGGGTCGTCGCGCCGTAGCGCAGCCGGTAGCGCTCCCCGTGGTCGAAGAGCTGGCCGATCGTCGTCGTCACGCGCTCGCCCGCCGCGCGGACGAAGCGGTCGTGGAACGCGCGGTGCGGGACGCGCATCCCCATGCGGTCCTCCGAGCGCATGTAGTGGTCCATCTGCGCCATCAGGCCCTCGAGCTCGGCGAAGTCGGTCGACGTGAGCGTCGGGACCGTGATCCGGATCGCGACCGCCTCGAGGGCGATGCGCATGACGTAGAGCTCCTCGGCGTCCGTGCTCGACAGGGCCGCGATCCGCACGCGGCGGTTGGGCTCGCTGACGACGAGGCCCTCGCGCTGCAGCATCCGCAGCGCCTCGCGCAGCGGCGTGCGGCCGACCTCGAGGTCGCGCGCGAGCGTGACCTGCGACGTCGTCTGGCCGGCCGGAAGCTCGCCGAGCAGGATCGCCGCCCGGAGGCGGTCGTGGACGAGCGCGACGTGCTGCCCGTCGCGCGTCCCGCCGTTCGTGCCCTGCCCCGCCTCGGCGCTCATGTGCGGACAAGCATAGGAGTGCGATTCAGCGCCCGCAACTGGATACACCCGACGGATCTGCGCCGGATACGATCCCGAGGAACGGCGGAGGCGGGGAGGACCGGCGCGTGGCCGACGACGCGGAACGCACGAGCACGAACGACGGCGTCTTCTCGGTGCCGACCAGGATCGTCGAGCACCTCGTCGGTGGCTCGGACCTCGATGCGCTCGTCGCCGCCGACGCCTGGATCTACGAGGACGAGCTCGACGCGCTCCTCGCGGTCTGCCGCGAGATGCCCGACGCCCAGCGGATCGCCGACGATCTCGCGCACATCCTGCTGCACCTGGGCGACGACGTCATCGACATGCGGCGCGTCTACGTCCTGCCCCGGCCGCCGGCCGGGCCGCTCGAGCTCGTGGCCCGTGGCACGACGACCGACGAGGTGCTCGTCATCTCGCCCCACCCGATGCACGGCGTGCGTGTCGCCGAGCACGGCATCGGCCTCTCGCACGTCCCGCCGCGGACGTACGTCGACGGCAAGCTCGTGCGCCGGTAGCGCCTGCGCGTGCGGCACACTTCCGGGCCGCATGTTCCGCGAACGCCGCACGATCCACGATCTCCTCGCCGCCGCCCGGGAGCGGCTCGACCGGGTGGCGCCCGAGGACGCGCTCGCCGCCGTGCGCGCGGGTGCGGTGCTCGTCGACATCCGCTCCGAGTTCCACCGCGGGTGCGACGGCGCGATCCCGGGCGCCGCGTGGCACCCGCGCAACGTGCTCGAGTGGCGGCTCGACCCGGCCTCGGGCCACGACGACGCCGCGCTCAGCGCGGACCTCGGGCGGCGGATCATCCTCGTGTGCGACGAGGGCTACCAGTCGAGCCTGGCGGCGGCGGCGCTGCAGGACCTCGGCTTCGCGCGGGCCACCGATCTGATCGGCGGCTTCCAGGCCTGGCGGGCGGCGGGCCTGCCGGTCGAGCCGCTCGGAGCCGGGGGCGCTCCGGCGCTAGCGCGCGGAGGGCGTCACGAGGCCGAGCGCGCCGCGGCGCACGAGCGCGCGGTGGCCGGCCGCCGCGAGGACGGCGAAGGCGAGCACGACGACCGACGCGACGGCGGTCGGGACCTGGCGGCCGTGGGCGGCCTGGACGGAGGCGATCGTGAGGGCCGTGGTGCCGACGGCGAGCCCGATGGTCAGGGCCAGCCAGGCGGAGAACTCGACGAGGGGGCGCATGGCCGCCCTATCGACGGCCCCGGCGCGGCCGTGGAGGCCGGGCGCGCGCCCCTGGACGGATGACGGGGCGCGTGCCTCCCGAAATCTCGGGCCGCGGCGCTCACGCCGCCGGCGTCGTCGCCGAAAGCCGGCCGGCCTCCTCGTCGGTCAGCTCGAGCGTCGCGGCCGGGAGGATCTGCGCGAGCTGCTCGGTTGTGCGCGCGCTCGCGATCGGCGCGACGACCCGCGGCTGGGCCCGCAGCCACGCCAGCGCGACCGCGGCCACGGTGACCTCGTGGGCGGCGGCCAGCTCGTCGAGCCGGTCGAGCACCGCGCCGCCGCCGTCGTCGAGGTAGGCGCGGGCGCTCTCGGCGCGCGGGGAGTCGATCTCCTCGCCGCCCGGGCGGTACTTGCCGGTCAGGAAGCCCTTGGCCAGGCCGTAGTACGGGAGGACCGCGAGGTCCCACGCCTCGGCGACCGGCAGCAGCGTGCGCTCGAAGTCGCGCTCGACGAGGTTGTAGTGCGGCTGCAGGACCGTGAACTCGGCCAGCCCGAGGTCGCGCTGGAGCTCGAGGGCGGCGGTGAGCCGCTCGGGCGTGTAGTTCGACGCCGCGACGTGGCGCACGGTCCCCGCGCGGACGAGGGCGTCGAACGCGCGCAGCGTGTCCTCGAGCGGGGTCGCCTCGTCGTCGAAGTGCGCGTAGTAGAGGTCGATGCGGTCGGTCTGCAGGCGCTCGAGCGAGGCCTGGGCCTCGGCCGCGATCGTCTCCGGGCTCAGGCTCCGGTAGTCGCCGCGGCCGCCGCCGACCTTCGTGGCGAGCACGACGTCGTCGCGGTTGCCGCGCTCGGCCATCCAGCGGCCGATGATCGTCTCCGAGCGGCCGTGCTCGACGAGGTAGGAGTTCGCGGTGTCGACGAAGTTGCCGCCCGCGGCGGTGTACGCGTCGAGGATCGCGAACGACTCCGCCTCGTCCGCGGTCCAGCCGAACACGTTGCCGCCGAGGCAGAGTCCGAAGACGTCGAGGTCGGTGCGTCCGAGAGTGGCCATGCCGCTCCACGCTAGCGGCGCCGGGCAGCGGGTCCGCGCCGAGCGCGGCGGTCAGGCCGCGCCGTTGGCGCCGGCGGCGCACGGGATCTCGACCCGCAGCCGGGTCCCGCCGCCGCGCGGGCTGTCGACCGCCAGCGTGCCGTCGAGGACCGCGACCCGGTCGGTCAGGCCGCGCAGCCCCGTGCCGCGTCCGACGTCCGCGCCGCCCACGCCGTCGTCGGCGACCTCGACCGTCACGCGGCCGTTGTCGCGGCGGACCGAGATCGTCGCCTCGCTGGCCTGCGCGTACTTGCCGACGTTCGCGAGCGCCTCCGCGACGACGAAGTACGCGGCGATCTCGACCGGCGGCGGGAGGCGCTCGGCGAGGTCGGCGGCGAGCGTCGCCGGCACCGGCGCGCGGGCGACGAGCGCCCGCAGCGCGGGCTCGAGCCCCTGCTCGGTGAGCAGCGGCGGGTGGATGCCGCGGGCCAGCTCGCGCAGCTCGGCGAGGCCGGACTGCAGCTCGGCCAGCGCCTGGTCGAGGAGCGGGCCGACCTCGGGATCGGTCGGGTCGCGGTCGACCACGCGCCGGGCGTGGCCGAGGAGCAGGGCGAGCCCGACGAAGCGGGTCTGCGCGCCGTCATGGAGGTTGCGCTCGAGGCGGCGGCGCTCGGTGTCGCCGGCCGCGACGAGGCGCGCGCGCGACGAATGCAGGTCCTCGAGCCGGGCGCGCAGCTCGGCGTCGAGCCACGCGACGCGGCTGCGCAGCAGGCCGCCGAGGAACGCCGCCGGGAGCGCGGCGGTCAGGCCGAACACGGCCCAGAGGATCGGGTCGGCGTCGTCCACGCCGCCCGCCGTCGCGGCGGTGACGATGAGGAACGTGAGCAGGCCGCAGACGTACACCGGCGTCAGCTGCAGGCGCTCGAGCGGCGGCGTCGCCCGCCAGCGGACGACGAGGCGGCCGAGCACGAGGACGAAGAGCACCGCGTACAGGGTGGCCTCGAACCCGTTGGCGATCGCCGCGAGGACGGTGTCGCGTTCGATCAGCAGCAGGTTCGCGGGGCACCCGTCGCAGCCGAGGTCGCCCGAGGAGGAGACGAGCAGCGCCGGGATCGAGCCGACGGTGAACACGACGTAGCCCGACGAGCCCGAGCACCCGGTCGAGCCCCGGCCGTAGCCGGCCCGACGGGAACGCCATCACCAGGTGGAGGAACACGCCGCCCCAGAGGCCGCCGGCGACGAAGGGCGACCGTGTAGAGCAGCGCCGAGTGCGCGAAGTGCAGCGCGGAGACGAACCAGGCGAACCCGAGCCAGACCATCAGCTCGCCGGTGCGGCTCTCCGGGCGCCGCTGCCCGGCGTACAGCCCGGTCCCGACGAAGCTCAGGCCGATGGCCGGCCCGAAGACCGCCCAGATCGTCCCCGCGTCATCGCGGTCGCTCGTCAGCACGAGCGCGACGACCGCCGCGGCCGCGACGAGCGCGGCGAGGACGACGAGGCGCGTCCGCGCGGCGGTCATGGCGGCGATCCTCTCCCCGACGCCGCGGCGGTGCAAGCGACCGTTCAGGCGTCCCAGGCGCCGGCGTCCCAGCGCTCGAGATCCCGCAGCCACACCGCCGCCGAGCCGTCCGAGGGCGCACGCCAGTCCCCGCGCGGCGACAGCGATCCGCCGTGGGAGACCTTCGGCCCGTTCGGCAGGGCCGAGCGCTTGAACTGGGCGAAGGCGAAGTAGCGCCGGCAGAACACCTCGAGCCAGCGCCGGATCTCGGGCAGGTCGTAGGCGACGTGCTTGGCGTCGGGGAACCCGGGCGGCCAGCCCGCGGCGTCGACGTCGCGCCACGCGTGCCACGCGAGGAAGCCGATCTTCGACGGCCGCATCCCGTAGCGCAGGACATGGAAGAGCGTGAAGTCCTGCAGCGCGTACGGCCCGACCTGCGACTCGGTCGACTGGAGCTCCTCGCCGGGCACGAGCTCGGGGCTGATCTCCGTGTCGAGGATCGCCGTGAGCGTTGCGCTCACGTCGGGCTCGAACTGGTCGCTCGAGACGACCCAGCGGATCACGTGCTGGATGAGCGTCTTCGGGACCCCGGCGTTGACGTTGTAGTGGCTCATCTGGTCGCCGACGCCGTACGTGGCCCAGCCGAGCGCCAGCTCGGACAGGTCGCCGGTGCCGACGACGATCCCGCCGCGCTGGTTGGCGATGCGGAAGAGGTAGTCCGTGCGCAGCCCGGCCTGGACGTTCTCGAAGGTCACGTCGTAGACCGGCTCGCCGGAGGCGTACGGGTGCCCGAGCTCGCGCGAGCATCAGCTCGGCCGTCGGGCGGATGTCGAGCTCCTGGGCGGTCACGCCGAGCGCGCGCATGAGCGCGTGCGCGTTGTCCTTCGTCGCGTCGCTCGTGGCGAAGCCCGGGAGGGTGAAGGCGAGGATGTCGCTGCGCGGCCGGCCGGAGCGGTCCATGGCCTGGGCGGCGACGAGCAGCGCCTGCGTCGAGTCCAGGCCGCCGGAGACCCCGATGACGACCTTCGGGCCCCCGATCGCCTCGAGCCGCTGCTGGAGGCCCGCGACCTGGATGTTGTAGGCCTCGTAGCAGTCCAGCGCGAGCCGGGCGGGGTCGGCGGGGACGAACGGGAAGCGCTCGAGCCGGCGGCGCAGGCCGAGGTCGGTGTCGGGCGGGTCGAGGGTGAACGCGACGCGGCGCAACCCGCCCGTCCGCGCGGCGTGGGTGCGGCGGTTGTCGTCGAAGGTCCCCATCCGCATGCGCTCCTGGCGCAGCAGGTCGACGTCGACGTCGGCCACCGAGCGCCGCGCTCCGTCGGGGAAGCGCTCGCTCTCGGCGAGCAGGACGCCGTTCTCGTAGACCATCGTCTGGCCGTCCCACGAGAGGTCGGTCGTCGACTCGCCCTGGCCCGCGGCGGCGTAGACGTAGGCGGCCAGGCACCGCGACGAGGCCGACCGGCACAGCAGCTTGCGGTCCTCGGCCCGCCCGATGGTGATCGGGCTGCCGGAGATGTTCACGAGCACCGTCGCCCCCGCGAGCGCCGCCTCCGCGCTCGGCGGCACGGGGACCCACATGTCCTCGCAGACCTCGACGTGGATGACGAGCCCCGGGACGTCCTCGGCCTCGAACAGGAGGTCGGGGCCGAACGGCACGACGGCCTCGCCGACGCGGATCTCGCCGCCGCGCTGGTCGTCGCCCGGCGCGAGCTGGCGGCGCTCGTAGAACTCGCGGTAGTTCGGCAGGTAGGACTTCGGCGCGACGCCGAGGACGCGGCCGCGGTGGACGACGACGGCGCAGTTGTAGACGCGGCCGCGGTGGCGCAGGGGCGCGCCGACGACGAGCACCGGCAGCAGGGCGGCGGAGGCCTCGACCACCGTCGCCAGCGCGTCCTCGACCGCGTCGAGCACCGGGTCCTGGAGCAGCAGGTCCTCGATCGAGTAGCCCGACAGCCCGAGCTCGGGGAAGACCGCGAGCGCGACGCCCTCGTCGTGGCACTCGCGCGCGACGGCCAGCACCGCGTCGGCGTTCGCGGGCGGGTCGGCGATCGCGACGTGGTTCGTGCACGATGCGACGCGGACGAAGCCGTGCTGATAGATGGAGCGGAAGTTCATCGGGCGGTTGAGTGTTACTGGATCCGCCGACAGAGAGAGGGGACGGGATGCGCAGGCTGTTCTATTCGATGGGTCTGTCGCTCGACGGCTTCATCACCGACCGGGACGGCACGATCGCGTTCACCGCGCCCGACGAGGAGCTGCACCAGTTCCACAACGACCTGGGCCGCGAGACCGGGGTGCACCTGTACGGCCGCCGGCTGTGGGAGACGATGGCGGTCTGGGAGACGTACGACCAGGAGCCCGGCACGGACGCGGTCATGCGCGAGTGGGCCGAGCTCTGGCGGGCGCTGCCGAAGGTCGTGTTCTCGCGCACGCTCGAGTCGGTCAGCGGCAGCAACGTGCGCCTCGTCACCGGCGACGCCGCCGAGGAGGTCGCCCGGCTCAAGGCCGAGCCGGGCGAGCCCCTGTCGGTCGGCGGTGCCGGCCTCGCCTCGAGCCTCATCGCGGCCGGCCTGGTCGACGAATACCGGCTGTTCGTCTATCCGGTGATCCTGGGCGGCGGTGGCACGCCGTTCTTCCCGTTGCTCGAGGCGCAGGTCGACCTCGAGCTCGTGGAGACCCGCACCTTCGCCATGGGTGTCGTGTACCTGCGCTACGTCCGCGCCGGCGTCAGCCCATCGTGAGCACCATCCGGAAGCGCGCGTCCCCGGCCATCATCTTGTCGTAGGCCGCCGGCGCCTCGGCCAGCGGCACGGTCTCGATCCGCGCGCGCACGCCGGTCAGGGCCGAGAACGCGAGCGTGTCCTCGGAGTCCCTCGAGGTCCCCGACGCGTGGCCCTGGACGGCCGACGAGCCCGGGATCAGGGCGAACGCGGGGACCTCGAGCGGGTCCGGAGGCGCGCCGACCACGACGAGCTGGCCGCCGGGCTTGATGCCGCCGAGCGTGGCCGTCATCGCGCCCGCGACGGTCACCGTCGCGAGCACGACCTGCACGCCGCCGAGCGCCGTGAGCGCCTCGGCGACGTCCGTCGCCGTCGAGTCGACGTAGTGGTGGGCCCCGAGCTCGCGGGCCAGCGGCTCCTTGTCGGTCCCGCGGGCGATCGCGACGACCTCGTGGCCCATCCGCGCGGCGTACTGGACGCCGAGGTGGCCGAGGCCGCCGACGCCGAGGATCGCGACGCGGTCGCCCGGCCGGGCGACCGACGAGCGCAGCGCGTTGAACGTCGTGATCCCCGCGCACAGGAGCGGGGCGGCCTCGGCGTCGGAGAGGTCGTCGGGGATGCGGGCGAGCGCCTCCCACGGCGCGACCATCGCCTCGGCGTAGCCGCCGTCATAGGAGATGCCCGAGACCTTGCCGTTCTCGCAGGCGATGAAGTTGCCGCGCCGGCACGGCTCGCAGTGGAAGCAGCAGCCGCCGAACCAGCCGACGCCGACCCGGTCGCCGGGCGCGAAGCCCTCCACGCCCTCGCCGACGGCGTCGACGACCCCAGCGACCTCGTGGCCGGGGATCCGGGGGTACTCGATCGGCATGTGGCCCTCGACGGTGACCGCGTCCGAGTGGCACACGCCGCAGGCCTGCACGCGGACGCGCACCTCGCCGCGGCCGGGCTCGGGGACCTCGCGCCGGACGTGCTCGAGGCCGCCGCCGGCGGCGGGGACCTGGACGGCGTTCATGGTCGGCATGCGCGGCTCCGTGTTCGTTTCGGGGGTGATCCGCGGCGGACTACCCGCCGCGTGCCCGCGCCAGTGACGATGCGGCGCGCCGGCCTCAGCGCGGCGCGGGGGCGTCCGTGCCCGCGCCGGTGATCTCGGTGAGGCCGCGCAGCAGCGCGTCCATCCCCGCGATCTCGTAGGCCGCGCGCTGCCGCGCGGCGCCGCCGCCGGCCTCGAGCAGGGCGCACACGCCCTCGAGCTCCTCGGCGCAGTCGAGGTCCTCGGCGTGCGGGCGGGCGAGCTCGAGCGCCTCGTCGAGCCACGCCGCGACCGGGCGCAGCGCGCCGTCGGGGCCGGGCAGGTCGGCGCGGACGCCGAACCGCGCCGCGCGGAACGAGCCCTCCTCGAGCAGCTCGGCCGGCGGGTCGGGCGCGGTCTCGGCGTCGGGATCGGCGGCGTGGCGGGCGAGGCAGTGCGTCAGGGCGACCAGCGCCGCCGTGTCCTCGAGCGACGCCTGGACGTCCAGGGCGCGGATCTCGACCGTCCCGAGCCGCGGGTGCGGCCGGACCTTCCACCAGAACCACGTGTAGTCGGGCACGTCGGCGGCGCGGCAGAGCAGCGCGGACGTCTCGCAGAAGTCGTCGTAGTCGCGCATCGCCCGCGGGACGCCGGAGCGCGGCCACCCGCGCATGGTCATCTCGCGGGCGGAGGCGAGGCCGGTGTCGCGGCCGTGGCGGAAGGGCGAGTTCGCGGCGAGGGCCTCGAGCAAGGGCAGGTGGCGGCGCAGGCCGTTGAAGGCGCGGATCGCCGTCTCCGCGTCGGGCATCCCGACGTGGATGTGCAGCCCCGCGACCGGCGTCGCGGCCGCGTCCCCGAGCAGGTCGCGGATGCGCTCGTAGCGCTCCTTGTCGGTGATCTCCGCGTCGTCCTCGGTGGCGCCGGGGTGCGTGCCCGCGCCGAGCAGCCCGGCGCCGGTGGCGGTGACGGCGCGGCGCATCCCGCCGATCGTCCCCACCGCCTCGCCCGCGCTGGCGCAGACGTCGGTGATGAGCTCGATCTCGCAGGCGTGCAGCTCGCGCTCGACGGTGCCGTCCACCGGCCCGAGGCGTTCCAGGATCGCGGCGGACGAGTTCGCCTGACGGCCGGTCACCGGGTCGACGAGGAACAGCTCCTCCTCGACGCCGACCGTGTACGGCTCGCCCGACCCGAACGCGTCCTCGATGTCGTCCTCGCGGCTCAGGACCCGTTCCTATCCGGGCGCCGCGGGCGACAAACCCGCGGCGGGCCTCAGCTCCAGCGGAAGCCGGTCACCCCCGCCACGGGCGTGAGCGGGCTCTCGGGCAGGCCGGCGGCCAGCTCGGTGTCGTTGTAGCGCGACGGCGCGACGTCGTTGGGCCCGTCGGGGTGGAACAGGCGCGGCGAGCAGCTCGATCTGGCCGCGCGCGATCCCGACCTCGCCCATCCCGCCGCCGTACATCTGCAGGCCCTCGGCCTCGCAGTGGGCGTAGACGTCGGAGAGCGCCTGCAGGCCGCCGATGCGCGAGGGCTTGACGTTGACGGTCCGCGCGCCGAAGTCGGCCCCCTCGACGTCCGCGGGCGTCGCGATCGGCGCGTCGAACGACACCCGCGCGGCCCGCGGTGCGATGAGCGCGGCGACGTCGGGGCGGTCGTGGGGGTCCTCGAGGATGACGCCGTCGAAGCGCTCGAGGACCTGCTCGTACATCGCCAGCAGGGCGAACTCGTCGTCGACGGGGAGCCCGTAGCGGCCCTTGAAGTCGATGATGTCGACGGCGCCGGTCGCGGCGACGCGTTCGATGAGCTCGGGCGACCATGCGGCCTGGGCGTCGAGCTTGAAGCGCAGGTCGGGGTAGCGCTCGAGGCGGTGGCCGACGGCCGCGAAGGCGGGCGGGTCGCCGAGCCCGAGGGAGTTGACGAACCGCAGCGGCCGGGCCTCGCGCCCGAGCACCTCGGGCAGCCCGGCGCCGGCCTGGCGCAGCGCGAGGTCGAGGGCCGCGGAGTCGAACGCCCAGGTGCGCCAGCGCCGCGCCATGTCCCACTCGGGCGGCGCCGGCCACAGCTCGAGGCCGCGCAGGTGCTCGGCGAACGACGCGATCGTCCACTCGCCCGCGAGCTCGAGCGCCGGGGCGGCGGCGAGGAACGCGCCGTCCTCGTCGGCCATGTCGCCGCCGACGTCCTCGCCCTGGCCCTCCTCGCCGCGGCCGCGGAGGGAGACGAGCAGGGTCACGCGCTCGGCGGGCGCGGGCGCGGCGAGCGCCGTGACGTCATGGGCCTCCACGGCGAGGGGGAGGTCGGCGATGCGGGTCCACAGGGATTCGGGCATGGGCATAGGACAATGCCGATCCGGCGGACTCATCGCATCCCGTAAGGTCGCGGCCCATGGCGGCCCGCCGCATCAGCGTCGTCCCGGCCGAGGCGCTGCGCGACGGGTTCGCGCAGATCCGCGCGCAGGCCGCCGTGACGGTCGCCTTCCCCGCCGCGGTCGAGGCCGAGGCCGAGCGCGCGGCCGCCGCGGCCGCCGCCGCGTCCGGGAGCGTGTCGACCTGCCGTTCGTGACGATCGACCCGCCGGGCTCGCGCGACCTCGACCAGGCGCTGCACATCGCGCGCCGGGGCGACGGCCACCGCGTCTCCTACGCGATCGCCGACCTCGGCGCGTTCGTGACGAGCGGCGGCGCGCTCGACCGCGAGGTCCACGGCCGCGGGGTCACCGTCTACGCGCCCGACGAGAACGCGCCGCTGCACCCGCGGGTCCTGTCGGAGGGCGCGGCCAGCCTGCTGCCGGGCGAGTGGCGCCCGGCGGTGCTGTGGACGATCGACCTCGACGCGACCGGCGCGCCGACCGCGACGCACGTCACCCGCGCCGAGGTCCGCAGCCGCGCCCAGCACACGTACGCCGACGTGCCCGAGGACGTCGCGACGCTGCTGCGCGAGGTCGGCGAGCGGCGCCTCGCGCTCGAGCGCGCCCGCGGCGGCATCCGCCTCGCCGTCCCCGACCAGGAGATCGTCGACGCGGACGGGTCGTGGACCGTGCGCTACCGCGTCCCGCTCGAGACCGAGGACCACAACGCCCAGATCTCGCTGCTGACCGGGATGGCGGCGGCGGAGCTGATGCTCCGCGCGGGGACCGGGATCCTCCGCACACAGGCGCCGCCGAGCGAGAAGGCCCTCGCCCGCCTGCGCCGCCAGGCCGCGGCCCTCGGCGTCGACTGGCCGGCGGACCTGCCCTACGCGGAGTTCGTCCGCGGGCTCGATCCGGCGGTCCCCGCGCACGCCGCGGCGATGCACGAGGCCACGGCGGTCGGTGGCGCGGCGGGCTACACGGCGTTCGACGGCGCGCCGCCGGCCGCCGCCGGGCACTTCGCCGTCGCCGCGAACTACGCCCACGCGACCGCGCCGCTGCGCCGCCTGCAGGACCGCTACGTCGCCGAGTGCTGCCTCGCCGCCTGCGCCGGGACGCCGGTCCCCGACTGGGTCCGCGCCGCGCTCCCCGACCTGCCCGCGGCGATGTCGGCCGGCGCGCACCGCGACGGCGCGGTCGAGCGCGGCGTCGTCGACCTCGTCGAGGCCGCGATCCTCGCGGGCCGCGAGGGCGAGCGCTTCGACGCGGTGGTCATCGACGACGGCCTCGTGCAGCTCGGCGACCCCGCCGTCGTCGGGCGGCTCGCCGACGGCGGTCCGCCGCCCGGGCGGGCCGTCTCGGTGCGCCTCGAGCGGGCCGACCTGGACGCCCGCACGGTGCTGTTCGCCGTCGTCTGACGGGCCGGCCGACCGACCCAAGCGCCGCCATGCGGCACGATGGAGGGCATGTCCACTCCCGAAGGCCCCCGCAGCGTGAAGATCTCCGACGACGAACGCGGGGCCTGGACGTCCGACCGACCGCGCGGGAACCGCCCGCCGCGACCGCGCGACATCTCGGTCCGTTCGCGCATCCTGCGGCCCGCCGACCGCATGCGCTACTCGCCCGGCAGCCTCGTCGTGATCGTGTGCGCGTCGCCCGCCGACCGCGACCGCTTCGCCGAGCGCGTGCTCGAGGACAAGAGCGCGCTGTTCTCGCTCGACAAGGTCCGGGGGCTGCTGCAGGGACGCGTCGCCGAGGACGAGCTCGAGGAACGCGCGCGCCAGCTGCTCGACGCCGCCGTCGCCAAGCGCCTGCAGGCGGGCGACAGCGTCGTCCTCGCCGCCGAGGGCGTCGGCCCCGAGGGGCGCGAGACCCTGGTGCGGATGGCCGCCGCGGCCGAGCGCCCACGCCACCTGATCCTCCTCGAGGTCGCGCGCGACCAGGTCCCCGAGGAGGACCGCGCGGCCGTCAACGAGCTGCGCCGCGCGCTCGACGCGGGCGAGCTCGGGGCCGAGGGCTTCCAGACCGTCCTGCGCGTCGGCGGCGCCACGGTCTCCGAGCTCAAGCGGATCGTCTTCCGCCACCCGCCGCGCGACGACTGACCGCGGCGCTCAGGACGGCGGGGCGACGGCCTCGCGCACGGCCGCCCGCAGGTCCTCGGGCTTCTGGGCCTTCGGCATCCAGCGGTCGACGCCGATGCGCTCCGCCTCGTCGCGGAGGTTCGACTCCGGCATGTTCGAGATCAGCACGATCGCCGTCGCCGGCGCGCGCTCGCGGATCTCGCGCACGAGCGAGCCCGGATCGGCGACGTCGGGGAGGACGAGGTCGAGCAACAGGGCGTCGGGCTGGTGAAGGCTCAGCTCCTCGAGCGCCTCCCGGCCCGTGCTCGTCGACGAGACGACCTCCATGTCGCCCTCCTCCTCGAGCACCTGCCGGTAGAACAGCTTGACGGCGAGCGCGTCATCGCAGACCGCCACGCGGATCGTCCCGTCCATGTGGCGGGACACGCTACGTCATCGCCCGCCGGGGATGTCCGACGTCTTACTTCAGCCCCTCGCGGCGCAGGAAGTCGTTCGCCACGTCCGCCGTGGCGCGCCGGTCGATCTGGACCTCGGCGTTCATCTTGCGCATCGCGCTCGCCGTGAGGCGGCGGCTCACGCTGTCGATCACCGGCTGCAGGCGCGGTCCGTACCGGCGCAGCGCCGCGCGGCTGATGATCGGCGCGACGTGCTGCGTGCCGAACACGCCGCGCGGGTCGCGCAGGACGACGTAGCGCCCGCCCGCGAGCTGGCCGTCGGTCGTGAACACCGCGGCGACGTCGACGCGTCCGTCGTCGAGTGCCCCGTACTGCCGGCCGATCGCCATCGGCCGCGCCTTCGCGTTGCGCAGCCCGTAGCGCTGGGCGAGCCCGACGAGGCCCTCGAAGCGCGTCTGGAACTCGGGCGGCGCGCCGATCTGCACCGTCCCGGGGACGTCGCGCAGGTCCGCGATCGTGCGCACGTTGTGGCGGCGGGCGTACGCCGGCTTCACCGCGAGCGCGTTCTGATCGCTGAAGGGCGTCATGCCGAGCATCGTGAAGCCCTGGCGCTGCTCGAAGGCCTGCGCGAGGCGGTACGCGGCGGCCGGGCTCTCCGGCCGCCGGCGGACGCTCGCGACCTCGGACAGGAGCACGCCGACGTACTCGGGGTACATGTCGAGCGCGCCGTCGGTGAGGGCCTGGTGGATGATCTCCGAGGCCCCGATGTTCGCCTTGAGCTCGACCGTGAAGCCGCGGGCCTCGAGGGCCTGCTTGTAGAGCTCGCCGAGCAGGAACTGCTCGGGGAAGTTCTTCGTGCCGATGCGGATCGCGGCCTTGGCCGGGTCCGTCCGCGTCGTCGTCGACCCGCCGGAGCCGCCGCCGCCGCAGCCGCCGACGACGACGAGGGCCGCGACGACCGCGACCGCCAGCGCGACGCGGCGCACCGTCACGCCTCCGCCGCGGGGACCGTGAACGAGAAGACGCTGCCCTCGCCCGGCCGGCTCGTGACCCAGATCCGCCCGCCGTGCTGGGCGACGATCCGCTCGCAGATCGCGAGGCCGATGCCGGTGCCCGGATAGGCCTCCTCGCCGTGCAGGCGCCGGAACGGCTGGAAGATGCGCTCGGCGTCGGCGGGGTCCATCCCGATGCCGTTGTCGCGCACCCAGAGCCGCCACATCGATCCGTCGCGCTCGGCGCCGATCTCCACCTCGGGCGGCCGGTCGCCGGGCGTGAACTTCACGGCGTTGCCGATGAGGTTCTGCAGGACGCGCGAGACCCCCGGGCGGTCCACGCGCACGACGGGCAGGTCGCGCGTGGTCGTGACGTGCGCGCCGGCGGCCTCGATCGGGCCGGCGAGCGCCTCGAGCGCCCGGCCGACGAGCACGTCGGCGTCGATCTCCTCGAGTGCGAGCTCGCCGCGGCCGGCGCGCGAGTACTCGAGCAGGTCGCGGATCAGCGTCCGCGCCTCCTGGGTCGCGCCGCGGATGCCGTCGACGAGCGCCATGCCGCCGTTGAGGTCGGCCGCGTGGCGGCGCTCGATGAGCTCGGCGTACATCGAGATCGTGGTCAGCGGCGCCTGGAGGTCGTGCGAGGTGACCGAGGCGAACTGGTCGAGCTCGGCGTTGGAGCGCTTGAGCTCGGCGTTGGACTGCTCGAGCTCGTCCCGGCTGCGCTGGAGCGAGTCGGCCATGGTGTTGAAGCCGCGCGCGAGGTCGCCGAGCTCGTCGTGGCGGTGGGCGGGGACGCGCGCGGACAGGTCGCCGCCGGCCAGGCGCCCGGTCGCGTCGGCGACCGTGACGACCGGCCGCACGACCGCGCGGCGCAGGTAGAGCGTGACGGCCGCCGCGACGAGGAGGACCATCGCGAGGCCGCCGACGCCGATGCGGATCGCCCGGGATGAACCGGCCTCGGCGCGGTCCTCGCGCGCGTTGATGACCGCGCGCTCGCGGGCGAACAGGCTCGCGAAGTCGCGCTGGATCCCGGCGAGCCGGTCGCGGCCGCCGTTGGTCACGACGACGCTGCGCGCCTGCGCGGGGCTCCGGCGGGAGAGGCCGATCAGCGGCCGGGCCCAGAGCGTGACGTAGTCGTCGATCTCCACGCCGATGTTCTTCGCCCGCGCCTGCTGGCCGGGGTCGTCGTCGACCAGCGAGGTGAGGCGCCGGACCTCGTCCGGGTAGCTGGTGAGCGCCTCGTTGGCCGGGTCGAGGAACTTCTCGCGGCCGCTCGCGACGTAGCCGCGGACGCCGTTCTCGATCGTGAGCAGGGATTTCTCGAGCTGGTTGCCCGCCGCGAGGGCCTCCTGGGAGCGGAACGCCGACCGCGCGGCGTCGCGCTGCCCGGTGACCGCGACGATGAGGACGACCAGGACGGCGCCGATGACCAGGGACGCGGTGGCGCTGAGCAGCAGCACCCGTGTGGTGATCGGTGTTCTGAAGGTCCGTCGCACGGTCGGCCGTCTCGCGCTGCTGGCGCCACTGTACCCTCTGGCCCCGGGCGAACCGGCCGATTCGTCAGACGTTTCCGGCGACTCGGCACGCCTCGCGCGAACGACCGCATGGCCCCGACGCTCCTCATCGTCGACGATCACGCCGTATTCCGGTCCACGGCGCGCGCCCTGCTCGAATGCGACGGCTGGACGGTCGTCGGCGAGGCGGCCGACGGCACGTCCGGCCTCGACGCCGTGCGCGAGCTGCGCCCGGACGTCGTGCTGCTCGACGTGCGCCTGCCGGACATCGACGGCTTCACGATCGCCGAGCGGCTCGCGGCCGAGAACGGCGGGCCCGCGGTCATCGTCACGTCGAGCTCGGACGACCCGCTGTACCCCGACCGCGCGGTGCGCATGGGGGCGTGCGGGTTCGTGGCCAAGCACGACCTGTCGGGCGCGGCGCTGCACCGGCTGCTCGACCGGGCCGGGGCCGGCTGAGCCGAACGGCCGGGGCGCCGCGTGCGGGCGCCCCGGTCTCCGGCGTGGTGTGGCAGCGGCGGGCGCTAGGAGGCGTCCGCGTGGCGCGTGGCGGCCTCGATGACGCTCGCGCGGTCCTTGTGGCGGCGCTCGTAGTCGCGCACGGCGGCGGCGAGCTCGGCGCTGCCGCCCGTGACGAGCTTCTGCGCGTCGTCGGCGTTGAGCTCGTCGTAGCCCGGAGCGGGCTCGGGGCCGCTGAGCGCGGCGACGCGCTGCAGGACGGTGGCGCGCTTGGCGGTCGCCTGCTCGTAGGCGGCGATCGCGACGAGCGCGGTCTGGGGCTGCTCGGGGAGCTTGGCGACGATCTCGTCCGCGGTCAGGTCGTCGTAGCCCGTGATGGGCGGCGCGGCCGGCTTCGCGGCGCGGCGCGTGGACTGCGCGGCGGCGCGGCGGGTCGTCGACGCGGCACGGCGGGTCGTCTGCGCGGCGCGGCGCGTGGTGCGCCGGGTCGTGCGGGCGGCGCTCGCCGTCGCCCGGGCGGCGGTCTCCTCGGTGCGGCCGGCCGTCTCGGTCGCGGTGGTGATCGCGGCGCTGCCGAGGCCGCCGTAGAGGTCGAGCAGGGCACGAGTCGCCTCGGCCTGGGTCGAGAGGACCTCGGTGTAGAGCTCGGCGGTCGCGTTGATCGCGCGGGTGGAGGCCTCGAGGACCTGCTCGGCGTAGGGGGCCACGGGGGTGTCGAAGGTGGTAGCCATGGGGTTCGGATCCTTCCGGTCGAAGTGCTAGCTAAGTTAGCAGCGTACCCGGCTAACAGCTAGCGACACGCCGAATGGCGGCCGATGTCGCCGGACGAACGTCGTCGAGGGCTACGCGCGTGCCCGGCGGGCGCGGAGCAGTTCGCGCGCGCCGAGGACGACGGCGGCGAGGACGGCGACGGCGAGCGCGCCGTGCGTCAGGGCGCCCGCGGCGGCGCCGAACGACGTCGCTGAAGGCGTAGCCGACGAGCGTGAAGCTCGTGGCCCACACGAGCGTGCCGAGCAGGCTCCAGGGCAGGAACGCCCGCAGCCGCATCCCGGACGCGCCGGCCAGGAACGGGGCGACCGCGCGGACGAGGCCGACGAAGCGCCCGACGAGGATCGCCTTCGGCCCGTGCTGGGCGAAGAACGCCTCGACGCGCTCCAGGCGCGGGGCGGTGACGCCGAAGCGCGGGCCGCGCGTGATCACGAACCGGCGCCCGAGGCGCTGGCCCAGGGTGAAGCTCGCGAGGTCGCCGAGCGCGGCGGCGGTCCAGGCGACGAGGATCATCACCGGCAGGCTCACGTCGCCGTGCGCGGCGACGACGCCGCCGAGGACGATCGCGGTCTCGCCCGGCGCGAGCAGGCCGATGAATGCCCCGGTCTCGGCGAACGCGAGCGCCGCGACGAGCGCGTACGTCCACGTCCCGAGGGTCTCGGAGAGGTCGGTCAGCCAGCCCTCGATGTCGGGCATCGCGACCGCGCCCGACGCGAAGGCGGCGAGCGCGGCGGCGGCGACGACGCCGGTCCCGAGCAGCGCCACGCGGGCGCGGCGCGACATGCCGGTCGCGACGACGGCGCCGGACGCCGTCGCGGGGCGGAGGTTCATGCGGCGGCCTGCATCGCGGTGGCGACCTCGCGGGGGCGCAGCGGGACCGGACGGCGCGCAGGCCGGCGCTCGGCCGGCGTCGCCGCGGGCACGTTGAGCGTCTCGGGTGCGTCCTCGGCGCTCCAGCGCGCGGTCGTCCGGCGCAGGCCGCTGAGGGCGGCGAGGCCGATCGGGGCCGGCAGCCAGATCGCGACCGAGCGGTAGGCGAGGACGGCGGCCACGGCCAGCGCCGGATCGACGTGGAAGGCGAGCAGGACGCCGACCATCCCGCCGCTCACGGCGCCGGGGATCGGGATCGTGTTCGCGACCTGGCCGACGAAGTAGCCGAGGACGACGACGGCGAACGCGGGCGGCGTGCCGAGCGCGTGGAGCATGGCGAACAGGACCGCGGCGTCGAAGCCCCACCAGGCGAGCGCGCCGAGCAGGCGCGGGTCGCCGGAGCGCAGGAGCGCGAAGGCGTCGCGGATGCCGGTGCCCAGGGCGGCGGGGGTGTCGCCGGCGGCGGCCCGGACCTTCGCCACGCGCGAGGCGGGCGCCGCGATGCGGCGGACGTCGGCGGGCGTGTCGGGGCCGAGCGGCCGGGCGAAGGCGGCGAGCGCGAGGCCGCCGCCGATCGCCAGGGCGGCCGCGGTCGCGGGCACGGCGCTCAGGGCGAGCGGGCCGTGGGCGTCGACGAGGCCGAGCGCGATCGCGCCGCCGGCCAGGGCGATCGACGTCAGGAAGACCGAGTAGAGCAGCACCAGGAACGAGAGCAGCGTCCGCGTCGCGCCCCGCGCGCCGAGGCCGGCGCGGCGGAAGGACCAGATGGTCAGGGCCGCGCCGCCGACGCCGCCGGTGGGCAGCAGTCGGGTCGCGGCCGCGCCGCCGAGCGTGATCTGCGTGCTGGCGCGGAAGTCGAGGCGGTCGCTCGTGCGGCTGCCGACCAGCCAGAGCAGCGAGACGTAGCCGACGAAGGACAGGACCTCGAAGATCGCGGCGGCGACGACCCAGCGCGGATCGGCGTCCAGCGCGCGGCCGAACGCGTGGGCGAACTCGCGGACCGGGCCGCCGGCGGCGATGATCGCCACGACGGCGACGATCGCGACGGCGGCGGGCACGGCCGCCCGGCGCGCCATGGCGCGGACGTCGAGCGTCGGCAGGGCGAGGTCCGGAGTCGTGTCGGTGGCGGGCATGGCGGTCTGCAGTCGCGCGGCGCTTTCCAGCGATCCGCTGCCCTGCTGTTCGCAGCGGGAGCGGGTTCGGATGCTTGTGGTCGCGACGGTCATGCTCGCGATCGATTCTCCACTCGTGGGTGCGTTCGGTCACGGCAGCCTCCACCCGGCCTCGCAGGGGGGATATCCCTACCTCGGTGGGGCGCGCCCGGCATGCTTCGGTCCCCGCCCACCACCGAGGAGGACACGCACCCCATGAGCCGGCGAGTCGCCGTCGTCACCGGCGCCGGATCCGGGATCGGCCGCGAGGTCACCCACGCCCTGCTCGCCGACGGCTGGGCGGTCGCGCTCGCGGGCCGGCGCGCGGACACGCTCGACGCGACCCTCAGCGGGGCGCCCGTCGCGGGCGACGCGACGCTCGTCGTCCCGACCGACGTCGCCGACCCGGCCGCCGTCGACGCGCTGTTCGCGGCGACGGTCGAGCGCTTCGGCCGCGTCGACCTGCTGTTCAACAACGCGGGCTCGTTCGGCTCCCCGGCGCCGTTCGAGGACTACGACCGCGAGGACTGGCGCGCACTCGTCGACACGAACCTCAGCGGCGCCTTCTACTGCGCGCAGGCGGCCTACCGCGCGATGAAGGCGCAGGACCCGCGCGGCGGGCGGATCGTCAACAACGGCTCGATCTCGGCCCACGTCCCGCGCCCGCACGCGGCCGCGTACACCACGACGAAGCACGCGGTCACGGGGCTCACGAAGCAGATCGCGCTGGAGGGCCGCGCCCACGACATCGCGTGCGGGCAGATCGACGTCGGCAACGCGGCGACGGAGATGACCGCGGCGATGGAGCGCGGCGTGATCCAGGCCGACGGCTCGATCGCGGCCGAGGCGACGATGGACGCGGGGAACGTCGCCCGCGCCGTCGTCTACATGGCGAGCCTGCCGCTCGACGCCAACGTGCTCTTCATGACCGTGATGGCGAACCGGATGCCGTTCGTCGGGCGGGGGTGAGGGGCGGCCGGGGGGCGCTCCGCTCGTGTCGTCGGCGGCGGGCTCGGCGTGGGCGGACGGCGCGGCGAGGGGGAGGCGGGCCGGCCGCGGTGGAGCGTCGCTCGGGCGCTCGGGGTCGGTCAGCAGCTCGAGGTGCGGATTTGCCGCGCATATCGCGGCGAAGCCGCGTCTCGATTTGTGTGGCGCGCGGTTGGGGCGAGTTCCGGCCGCCGCGCGTCTCCTTCTCGCCCCACGCATCGGCGCGGCCCGCGATCCGCGTCGGCGCTTCGCGCTACCGACGCCGGCCCCGCTTCCCCTCGCCGCAGCCGTTCGCGAGCGCCCGGCCCCGCCGCGAAGGGCCGCGCATGGCGCCGCCGCTCGGCGGCCCCGGTCGGCGACGGTGGGCCGGATTTGTCAACCCCTGCTTGTCTTTTCCGGCCCGCGCCGGGCTGCAGACACCCCGTCCCACTCGGGCGCGGCGGCGGGCGCCATGCTCCCTTTCTCGCCCCACGCATCGGCGCGACCCGCGATCCGCGTCGGCGCTTCGCGCAACGACGCCGGTCCCGCTTCCCCTCGCCGCATCAGTTCACGAGCGCCGATCCCGCTGCGGACGGCCGCGCATAGCGCCGCGGCTGGGAAGGCGCCCGTCGGCCGAGTGGGCCGCGTTTCGGACGCCAGCCGACCGGAACTCGCCCCGCCGCCCTCACGCCCGCGCCCCCGCCGCGCGCAGCGCGCCCGGCGCGAGCTCGGCCGCGACCCGCAGCGCCGCGATCTGGCCGCGGGCGTCGGCCTGCCACTGCCCCGCGAGGTCGTAGGCCGTGCCGTGGTCGACCGACGTCCGGATCACCGGCAGGCCGAGGGTCGCGCTCACCGTCCCGAAGAAGTCGAGCGTCTTCGAGGCGATGTGGCCCTGGTCGTGGTAGAGCGCGATGACGCCGTCGAAGCGGCCCTCGTGGCCCTGGTGGAAGACCGCGTCGGCCGGAACGGGCCCCGAGACCTCGACCCCGTCCGCCCGGGCGCGCTCGACCGCCGGGCGCAGGACGCGGATCTCCTCGTCGCCCATCATCCCGCCCTCGCCCGCGTGCGGGTTGAGCGCCGCGAGGGCGATGGTCGGCTCGTCCACGCCGAGGTCGCGCAGCAGCCCGTCGACGTGCACGATCGCGCCGTGCACGCGCTCCTCGTCGAGCGCGTCGATCGCGTCGCGCAGGGACAGGTGGCGCGTGAGGAAGAAGATCCGCAGCTTGCCGACGACGAACATCGTGTAGACGGCGTCGGGGTCCGCGCCGAGCAGGTCGGCGAGCAGCTCGGTGTGGCCGGGGAACTTCAGGCCGCCCGCCTTCGCCGCCTCCTTGTTGATCGGGCCGGTGACGATGCCCGCGACGGCGCCGTCGCGCGCGAGCGCGCAGGCGCGCTCGATCCACTCGAGCGCGGCGCGGCCGTGATCGGCGTCGATCTCGCCGAAGCGGACCTCGCCCATGTTGTCGAGGTCGACGAGGTCGACGACGCCGCGCTCGCCGCGCGCCTCGTCGGGCCCGTCGACGCAGCGGATCTCGAGATCCAGCCCGCAGCCCTCGACGACCTGCGCGAGGACCCCGCGGTCGCCGACGACGAGCGGGACGAGCCCGTCGTACGCGGAGCCCTCGGCCAGCGCCTTGGCCATGATCTCCGGGCCGATGCCGGCCGGGTCTCCGAGGGTCAGCGCGAGGGTGGGTCGTGTGCTCCCCATCCGTCCTCCTTCCACAGGTCGTCCACCAGGGTCGTCAGGGTGCCGTCGTCGCCGACGAGGCCGCCCTTCGTCACGATCGCGAGCCCCGACCACGGGCCGCCCTGCAGCGCGCCGCGCGGGCACAGCGGCGCGACCTCGCCGCGGACGCCGAGCCGGTCGGCGCCGAGCGCGTCGACGAGCGTCGAGGCCATGTGGCCGCCGCTGGCGACGACGCCGCGGCAGCGCAGGCCGCGCTCGTGCGCGCGGCCGAGGAGCGCGGCCGCCTCGGAGGCGGCACGGTCCGCGAGGCGCGGGTCGCGGTGCTCGTCGTCGGGGTCCGAGCCGTCGATCGTCTCGACCACGACGGTGCAGCCGCCGGGCGTCATGGTGGTCCACGGCGGGTCGTCGGCGCCCGCGAGGGCGACGGTGCGTGCGGCGCGCAGCGCGTCGAACTGGCGGTGGTTGAGCGTCGTGTTCGAGCCGAGCACGACGAGCACGAACTCGGTCGTCCGGGTGGCGCCGGCGGGGTGGTGGCGCAGCCAGCCGCCCGGCGACGCCGTGACGACCGGGACGCCCTCCCGCTCGAGCGCGTCGACCGCCTCGGCCGCGGCTCGCAGGTCGGCGTCGTCGGCCCCGTCGACGACGAAGCGCGCGGCCTGACCGGCGCGCACGCGGTCGGCGATCTCGGCGGGCGCGACGACCTCCGCGGCGGCGGCGCCGAACAGCGCCGGGGCGACCTCGACCGCACGGCGCGTGCCGCTCGCCCGCTGGCGGCCGCCGGCGCACACGCGCCCCGCGTCGGGGAACGCGGGCACGGCGACGACGACCGCGTCGGGCAGGCCCGCGCCCGCGAGCAGCCCGTCGAGCTCCTCGGCGGGCGCGCCGCGCAGCGTCGAGTCGATGCGCTGCTCGAAGCGCGTGCAGCCGAGGTCGCGCAGCCGCCGGGCCCACGCCTCGGCCGTCGCGCGCGGGCCGGAGGCGGCGTCGCGCGTGCGCATGTCGACGACCACGCCGCGCGGGCGGAACGCCTCGGGCAGGTCCTCGGGCCGCCACACGACGAGCGTCTCGACCCCGCCCTCGCGCAGCCGGGCGGCCGAGCCCAGCGCGCCGGTCAGGTCGTCGGCGAGCACGCCGATCTGCGGGCCCGGCGCGGCGGGGTCGGGCTCACCCAACGGGCTGCGTCCGGCGCGCCGGCGCCGGCGCGGTGTCGCGCGTGAACCGCGCCTCGTCGCGCGGCGCGCGCTCGAGCGCGGGGTCGTGCGCGACGCGCGTCGCGAGCACGCTGCCGGCCAGCAGGATCACTGCGAGCGCGATCAGGCCGCCGTCGGTCGAGCCGGTCGCGTCCTCGACGAGGCCGACGAGGTACGGGCCGACGAAGCCGCCGATGTTCCCGATCGAGTTGATGAGCGCGATGCCCGCGGCCGCCGCGGTGCCGCTGAGCAGCGCGGCCGGCATCGTCCAGAACACGGGGTGCGCGCCGAGCAGGAAGAACAGGCCGACCGCGAGCGCGGGAATCGCGGCGATCGGGCCGACGACCGTGCTCACGACGAACGCGACCGCCGCGACGACGAGGCACACGCTGACGATGCGCTTGCGCTCGCCCGTGCGGTCCGAGCGGCGCGAGATCAGGACCAGGCCGACGATCGCGACCGTGTACGGGATCGCCGTGACGAAGCCCTTGCCGACGTCGCCCAGGCCGGAGATGTTGTCGACGATCTCGCCCACCCAGAACGACAGGCCGTAGACGTTGACGACCATGCAGAAGTACAGGAGGCCGAACGCGAGCACGCGCCGGTCCTTCAGGGCCTCGCCGACCGAGTGGCGCTCGGCCCGCGTGCGGGTGCGCTCCTCGCTCTCCAGGCGCCGCGCGAGCCAGCGCTTCTCGTCGTCCTCGAGCCACGCCGCGTGCTCGGGGCCGTCGTCGAGGTAGAAGAGGACGAACACGCCCGCGAGGACGGCCGGGAGGGCCTCGATGAGGAACAGCCACTGCCAGTCGGTCAGGCCGGCGACGCCGCCGAAGACGGACATGATCCCGCCGGAGATCGGCGCCCCGATCGCGTAGGAGATCGCGATCGCCGACATGAAGAACCCGACCGCCTTCGCCCGCTCGCGGGCGGGGAACCAGTACGAGAGGTAGAGGATCATGCCCGGGAAGAAGCCGGCCTCGGCGACGCCGAGCAGGAAGCGCACGGCGTAGAAGCTCGCGGCGCCCTGCACGAACATCGTGCACGCCGAGATGATGCCCCACGTGATCATGATCCGCGCGATCCACTTGCGCGCCCCGAAGCGGTGGAGCGCGAGGTTGCTCGGGACCTCGAGGAAGAAGTAGCCGATGAAGAAGATCCCGGCGCCGAAGCCGTAGACGGCGCTCGAGAAGCCGAGGTCCTCCTGCAGCTTGTCCTGGGCGAACGTGACGTTCACCCGGTCCAGGTAGGCGATGACGTAGAGCCCCAGGAGGACGGGGATGAGGCGCGCGGCAACCTTGCGCATCGTCCTCGTCTGCAGTTCGTCGACCGCGCTGCGATCGTCGGTGGTGGTGGGGGCGTCGGCGCTGGACATAGTGCTTGCGTGCCCGCTCGATGTGCGGTCTGAAACGATGTTTCGCGCGTCAACCGTCACGGGATGACGTTCACGATCGGCCGCGGCGCGGCGTGGGCGGCGTCGGGCTGAGCGACGCTCGCCGCGACCCGCTCGAGCAGGTCGGCGAGCTGCGCGGTCTCCGCCTCGGTGAGCGGTGCGCGCAGGCGCGCGTCGTGCCGGCGCGCGACGCGCCGCAGCCGCGCGAAGAGCGCCGCGCCCTCGTCGGTGAGCGCGACGTGCTGGACGCGCTGGTTGTCCGGTTCGCGCCAGCGGCGCACGAGGCCCTGGGCCTCCATGGCCTTGAGGTGGTGGGTGAGCGTCGCGGCGGTGATGCCCATCGCCGCGGCCATCTCGGCCTGGGTGCCCCAGCGCTGCGCGCGGACGAGGACGAGGATCTGGAACGTCGCGGCCGAGCCGCCCGCGTCGGCCATCGCGCGCTCGAAGGCCTGGGTGACGACGCGCGAAGTGCGCGCCAGGCGCAGGCCGATGGGCAGGCCCTCGGGCGGCATGGCGGTGAGGCTACCACGACCCTTCGATGTCGAATCGTTTGATATCCAATGGTTCGACACCCCCGGCCCAGACGGCCATCAGCGACGAAAGGAGGCCACCGTGCCCCCCGAACCGATCGTCCTCGACGCCCCCGCCGATCTCGCCACCGGCGGGACGGCCGAGCTCTTCCGCGGCGCCGACCACGGGATCGACGTCTCGTTCTTCCTCAACCACGCGGCGCCCGGCAGCGGCGCGGAGGCCCACCGGCACCCGTACGCCGAGGTCTTCGTCGTGCTCGACGGCGACGTCACGTTCACCGTCGAGGGCCGCGACCACGCCGCCCGCGGCGGCCACGTCGTGGTCGTGCCCGCGGGCGCCGCCCACGCCTTCCGCAACGCAGGCGACGGCACGCTCGAGATGGTGTCGATCCATCCCGCGGCGGCGATGGAGACCGAATGGCTGGAGGCGTCATGAGCCTGCTCGAACGCAGCGCCGCCGTCACCGGCCCGCTCGTCGGGGCGGCGTTCCTGGGCGGCGTCGGCACCGCGGTCAAGCTCTCCGACCACCCGTACCCGCGGCCGGGCGCGGACGCCGACGCGATCCGCACGTACTTCACCGACGGCGCCCGCGGCGCGCGCGTGAGCGCGACCGGCCAGCTCGTCTCGGCCACCGCGCTCGCCGCGTTCTCCGGCGCGGTCGCCTCGTTCGCGCGGCGCTCCGGCCGGCGCGGGCTGCGCCGCCGCCGCGACCCGGCCGCCGACCGGCTCGCGGCCGCGGCCGTCGCGGGCGGCGCGGTCGCGAGCGCCGCGCTGGCGGCCTCCGGCCTGCACGCGGCCGCGCTGACGACCCGGCGCGCCGCCGACCCGGGCCGCGCGGTCGCCCTGCATCGCCGCGCGTTCCTCGCGGGCGGGCCGACGCACGGCGCCGGCTTCGGGCTGCTGCTCGGCGCGCTCGGCCTCGCGGGGCTGCGCGGCGGCACGCTCCCGCGCCCGCTGGCCGTCGCCGCGGTCGCGGCGGCGGTGCCGAACCTGCTCGGGCCGCTCTACCTCGTCGCGGAGCCCGCGGGCTGGTTCATCCCGATGGGACGGTTCCCCGGGCTGATCGTCACGGGCGTCGCGGGCGCGCACATCGCGCGGGCCGGCTGAACACGAAGCACGAGAGGGTGGTGGACGGGCCGAGAGCTCGCCCCCCAGCTTGCTCTCGACCCGCGATGGACCACCTGGCAGTCAGCGGACAGAGAGGCCGACTGTCAGAGAGGTTGATCGGCGCGGGCCCGGAGGACTTGAGGCGGGTTCGCGCACGATCCGCGGCGCGGTCGCGCAGATCCCGGTCGGCCGGGCATCAGCGCGACAACAGGCCGCCCTCGACCGTCAGCGTCTCGCCCGTGACGAACGACGCCGCGTCCGAGAGCAGCCACACGATCGCCGCCGCGACCTCGTCGGCGCTGCCCATCCGACCCATCGGCACGAAGCCGACGAGCATCTCGCGGAAGCCGGGGAAGCGGGCGAAGGTCTCGTCCATCATCGGCGTGTCGATCGCGCCGGGGCAGACCGCGTTGACCCGGATGCCGTGCGGCGCGTACTCGATCGCCGCGGTCCGCGTGAGCCCGATGACGCCGTGCTTGCTCGCGCTGTAGGGCGATGCGTTCGGCGACCCGCGCAGGCCGAGCGTCGAGGCGACGTTGACGATCGCCCCGCCGCCGCCGAGCAGCGCGGGGAGCTCGGCCCGCATGGCCAGCCACGTGCCGCGCAGGTTGACCCCGACGATCCGGTCCCACGTCTCGACGGGGTACTCGTGCGTGCTCGCGTGGCCGCCGCCGACGCCCGCGCAGTTCGCCGCGCCGTCGAGCCGCCCGAAGGCGTCGACCGCCGCCGCGACGAGCGCCGCCGCGGTGTCGTCGTCCGCGATGTCGCCCGCGACGAAGCGCACGTCGCCGCCGGCGTCGCGCAGCGCGGCGGCGGCCGCCGCGCCCGCGTCCGCGTCGATGTCGGAGGCCAGGACGCGCGCGCCCATCCCCGCCAGCTGCCCCGCCGTCGCGCGGCCGATGCCGGAGGCGGCACCGGTGACGAGCACGACCCGGCCGTCGAGCCCGAGATCCATCGGCGCATCATCGAGGACCGGCCGCGATCTCGTCCGCGTGCGCCTCGAGGTACGCGGCGTCGAGGTCGTAGATCCGGCCGCGCCCGCGGTCGATGATCGCCTGCTGGGCGGCGTTGCCCGCCGCCGCCTCGCGGTGCATGAAGGCGTTGAGGTCGCGCAGCCGGATCGCGGCGGTGTCGAGGACCACGCGGGGCGTCACGTCGGCGGCGCCGTACGCGGCGCAGAGCCGCGCGAGGCGGCGGGCCTGCTCGTCCACGCCGGGATACGGGATGTCGGGATTGTCCGGCGAGGCGAGCGGGACGAACCGGTAGGCGGCGTACGCGAGGTCCCAGACGCGCGGGCCGGGCGAGGCGACGTCCCAGTCGATGACGCCGGTCAGCCGCTCGCCGTCGAAGACGAGGTTGTAGGGCGCGATGTCGTTGTGGCAGACGACCTCGACCGGCTCGTGGACGGGCAACTGCCACACCGCGCCGGGCGGGGCGACGAACCCGCGCACCGCGTCGTGGTAGGCGCGGACCATCCCCGCGACGGCATCGAGCATCGCGTCGGAGAACACCCAGTCCGGCAGCGATAGGACGCCGTGTCGCCGCGGACGAAGGTCAGGATCTCGCGGCCGCGCTCGTCGATCCCGAGCGGCTCGGGCCCGAGCGTGAACCCGTTGGCGCGGATGTGGCGCAGGAGCGCGTGGATCGTCGGCGTCCACGGCCCGGTCGTGCGGCGGACGGTGTCGCCGACGCGCACGACGGTGTTCATGTGGCCGCCGGTGAGCGGCACCTCCTCGTCGGGGGCCATCCGCGCTCAGACCTCGAGCCGCGACTCCTCGAGGTCGAGCTCGTGCTCGACGCGGCGCATGACCTCGCTCGAGATCTCCTGGCCGTTGCGCAGTCCGACGAGCGCGCGGCGCTGCGCGGCGAAGACCTCGTGCATGAGGCGCTGGTAGAGCAGGGAGCCGCCCTCGAGGTCGCCCTCGTCCTCGATCTTGCCCGCGCGGATCTTGAACCGTCGCTGGCGGAACTCGTACAGGCGGCGCACGCGCTCGATCGTCCCGTCGCGCGTCCAGTCGGCCTCGGCCAGCTCGTCGACCCGGTCGAGCGCGGCGCGGGCGATCACGAGCCGCGCGCGCAGCTCCTCGCGCTCCTCCTCGTCGCCGTCGTCGACCTCGCCGAGGCGGCGGATCAGCCACGGGAGCGTCAGCCCCTGACCCACGACCGTGACGAGGATCAGGGCGAAGGTGACGAACTGGATGACCTCGCGGCCGGGGAGCGGGTCGCCGGCGTCGGTCTGCAGCGGGAGCGCGAGGGCCGCCGCGAGCGACACCGCGCCGCGCATCCCCGCCCAGCCGCCGACGATGCGCGTCTGCCACGAGCCGCGCCGCGCCACCTGCGACGGGCGCCGGTCGATGGCGCGGATGAGCATCGTCACGACGAAGCTCCAGGCGAAGCGCACGCCGATGACCGCCGCGCACACGGCCGCCGCGTAGCCGACGACCTCGCTCGCCGGCAGCCCCGCGAGGCCGTCGACGATCGTCGGCAGCTGCAGGCCGATGAGGATGAACAGCGCGGCGTTGAGCAGGAACGTCAGGACCGACCACAGGCCGTCGCCCTGCATCCGGCTCTCCGGCGTGGCGATCTCGGGCGCGCGGAAGCCGAGGTAGACGCCGCAGGCGACGACCGCGAGGACGCCCGACACGCCGAGCTGGTTCGCGGGCACGAACGCGCCGTAGGCGCTGAACAGCGAGATCGTGAGCTCGGTGTTGATGTCGGTCACCCGCCGCCGCACCTCGCCGATGAGGAAGCCGACGCCGAGGCCGATCGCGATCCCCCCGCCCGCCTCGACGAAGAACTCGAGCACGGTGTGGCCGGTCGAGACGCTCTCCCCGACGGCGGCGGCGACCGCGACCTTGTAGGCGACGAGGGCGGTCGCGTCGTTGAACAGGCTCTCGCCCTCGAGGATGTTCACGATCCGTCGCGGCGCCCCGACGCGGCGCATGATCGCCGTCGCCGCCGCCGGATCGGTGGGCGAGACGATCGCGCCGAGGGCGAAGGCCATCGCCCACGGCAGGTCCATCAGCTCGTGGCCGATGACCGCCACGACCGCCGTCGTCGCGAGCACGAGCCCGACCGCGGAGAGCGAGATGACACGGGCGTCGGCGCGCAGCGCGCGGAGGTCGGCGAAGAACGCCGACGAGTACAGGAGCGGCGGGAGGAAGACGAGCAGCACGAGGTTCGGGTCGAGCTGGACGTCGGGAATCCCGGGCACGAGGCCGAGGACGAGGCCCCCGAGCACGAGCGGGATCGGGTAGGGGACCTCCAGCCAGTTGGCCAGCGCGTTGAGGCCGGCGGCCGAGACGAAGAGGGCGGCGACGAAGATCTGGAGGTCGTCCACGGCGCGGATTCTGGCGACTGCGACGGGCGGCGGCGCGCCGGGGGGCGGGGGCGGCGACCGTCCGCGCGACGTGGCGGCAGGCTGGCCGCGCCACCCGCGGTCGCGGCGCGTCGGCGTGACGGTTGTGCCCGACGCGAAGGCGGGCGGCACGCTCCAGCGCGCCACCCGCGATTCGCTCGCCCTCAGCCCACCGTGGCGGCGCTCGACGCCGCGGCGCCGGAGGCGGACGCGGTGTCCTCGGCCAGCCCGCGCACGACGAACACGGCGAACAGCAGCAGGCCGGGCTCGACCTCGGCCGGGTCGTCGATCGTGATCCGCACGGGCCGCTTGCCCCAGCCCTTGCCCTCGAGCACCGCCAGCTCCCGGTCGCCGTCGGCCAGCGCGTAGCGGTCCTTCCACCGGCTCGCCGGGCGCAGCGCGAGCTCGCGGCCGCCCCAGATCAGGGTGCCGCCGCGGCGGATCGTCCGGGGATCAAAGGTCCCGACCTCGGCGCCGGCGGCGTCGGTCGCCTCCATCGTCGCGCGCAGCAGCCCGCGGCGCTCGAAGGCCCACGACCCGGTGCCCGCCTCGGCGATCGCGCGGCGCGAGAACCAGCCCTCGAGGCGCAGCGACCCGACCCCGTCGACCACGTACGTGCGGCGGTCGTCGCGGCTGCGGGTCAGCTCGAGGTCGGCCATGGGCCGCATGATGCGGGACGGCGGCGCACGGTGCCCCGCCGTCCCGTCGACGGATGGCGCCGCTCAGGCGGGAGACTTGACCGAGTCCACGAACCCGCGCACGTCGGCGGCGGGCTCGGAGTAGGCGTCGCCCAGGGCGGACTCGACCGCGCTCAGGTACTCCTCGAGCCGCGGCGAGAACTCGTAGTCGATCGCGCGCAGGAACTCGAGCGAGGCCGCGAGGCGGATGTCGGCGATCGAGGGCTTGTCGCCGCCGATGAACGTGCGGTCGCCGATGAAGTGCTTCTCGTAGGCCTCGAGCGGGTCGGCGAGCGCCGTCTGCGCGTCGCGCTGGGCCTGCGCCTTGAGCTCGTCACTGGCGTCCGAGGGGCCGACCTCGCCCGCGTACTGGGGGAAGCCGAGGGTCGGATAGGTCGCCCGGGCGAGGTACGGATAGAGCGTGCCGATCAGATAGAACATCGCGTTGTCGACGTGCGCCCGCTCGGCCGGATCGGTCGGGTAGAACTGGTCCAGCCCGTGCTTGTTGCACAGGTAGGACATGATCGCGCAGCTCTCGCCGAGCGTCCCGCGCGGCACGGCCGGGTCCTCGAGCGTCGGCGTCAGGTGCGGGGCGTACTTGTTGAGGTACTCCGGGTCCATCGTCTTGCCCCAGACGTCGACCTCCTCGCAGTCCAGGCCCGCGGCGCGCACGAACACGCGTGCCGTCAGGTTGTTCACGCTCGGGCGCAGGATGTTCAGCGTGTATTCGGCCATCTCTCTCCTCCCTCGCCTCCGCTAGGAGGCGGTCTGCTGGTGGTGGTACGGATCCGCGGGCGCGCGGTCGTCCGACAGCGACTCGCGCGAGCGCCGGGTCATGTCCTCGATCGCGTCGGCGAGGTGCTCGCGGTCGATGTTGTAGTCGCCGCGCTCGACGCGGAGGCGGTGGGCCTCGAGCAGCACCTCGGCGTGGGTGAAGCCGTGCGGCGGCTCGAAGCGGTAGGACGCGAGCTCGATCAGGAGCCCGAGCGGGTCCTCGAAGTAGATCGAGTCCATGAACCCGCGGTCCTTGACGCCGCTGTGGCGGATGCCGCGCTCGTCCAGGCGTCCGACGGCCTGGAAGAACGTCGCCTGCGAGACGGCGAACGCGAGGTGGTGCACGCAGCCCGGGTCGGTGGGCGTGCGATCGGGGTCCGGGACGCGGTCCTCGTTCGTGAACACGGTGATGAGGCGCCCGTCGCCCGGGTCGAAGTACAGGTGGCTCTCGGCCTCGTTGTCGAGATTGGGCTGCTCGAACACGAACGGCATCCCGAGGACGCCCTCCCAGAAGCCGATCGAGGTGCTGCGGTCGGCGCCGACGATCGTGATGTGGTGGACGCCCTGGCTCTGGAGCTTGCGCACTCGCTACCCCTTCGTTGTCTCGTGCTCGACGAGTTTCGACTTGTACTCGCTGCGTTGCAAGCTGCCCCACGGGACGAGGTCCACGCGGGCCTGGACCACCAGCGTCTGGCGCAGTCTCTCGCGAATCGCGTCCGCGAGCGCGGGATCGGCCGCCGCGCCCGGCGCGAGCTCCACGCTCACGGGCAGCGGCGGGTCCTGCTTGACGCCCGGCGCGGACGGCCGGACGAGGATGTGCCCGCTGACGTCGGGCGTGAAGGTGCTGACCACCTCGCGCAGCGCGGACGGGAAGACGTTGACCCCGCGCACGATCAGCATGTCGTCGGTGCGCCCGACGCAGCGCACGCGCGGGCCGGTCCGCCCGCACGGGCACGGGCTCGTCCGGACCACGACGTGGTCGCGCGTGCGGAAGCGCAGCAGCGGCGCGGCGCGGTGGCGCAGGTGCGTCAGGACGAGCTCGCCGCGGGCGTTGTCGTCCATGGGGACGGCCGTCCCGGTGTCCGGATCGATCAACTCGGGGTGGACGTAGCCGCGCGCGCCGAGGTGCATGCCGTCCTGGGCCTCGCACTCGCCCCACAGCGAGACGCCGATGTCGCCGATGCCCATGGCCTCGGTCACCCGCGCGCCCCAGCCCTCCTCGAGCGCGGCGCGGAACGCCGGCTCGCCGCCGCCGGGCTCGCCCGCGACGAGGACGCGGCGCACGCTCGAGGCGCGCAGGTCGATGTCGCGCTGCGCGGCCCATTCGAGCAGGTGGGCGGCGTAGGACGGGGTGAGGACGGCCGCCTCGGGCTCGAGCAGCTGGATGGCGCGCACGAGCCGCTCGGTGTTGCCCGTGCCGACCGGGACGTGACAGAGGCCGATGCGCTCGAACGACGCGAGCGCCGCGCCGGCCGCGAACGGGCCGGCGTTGTAGGTCGAGACGATGCGCTGGCCGGGCTCCACGCCCGACGCCGCGTAGCTGCGCGCCGAGCCCGTGATCCAGTTGTCGACGTCGCCCGCGGTCAGCGGGATGTAGCTCGGGGTGCCGGTCGTGCCGCTGGTCGAGTAGATGCGCGCGATCGCGTCGCGCTCGCAGCACAGGTGCGCGCCGATCGGGTTGCCGGGCGTCACCGACGTCGCGCAGCTCCTGCTTCTCGGTCAGCGGCAGGTCGCCGATCCGGTCCAGGCCACCCGCCGCGGCGGCGTCGGGGATGCCGGCGGCGGCGAGCTTCGCGCGGTACAGCGGCGAGCGGGCGAAGAGGTAGGCGATCTGCTCGCGGTAGGCCGCGTCGTCGTCCGCGCGCTGGTCCTCCCACGGACGGGTCTCGACCTCCGGGGCCAGGATCACGCGCCGCGGTCCTCGCCGTCGCCCGCGCGCTCGTAGGTGATGGCCTCCTCGGCGTGGGCGGCCATGAGGAAGCCGAGCGGCTGCTGCTGCTCCTCGGCGAGGTGGCCGAGCAGGCCGGCGGTCCGCGCGAGGATCGGCACGGCCTTCACGGACGCGGCGGGGAAGCCGAGGTCGAGCATGACCGCGGCGATCGGCATCGCGACGTTCATCGTCAGCGGCCGGCCCCAGGCCTCGGCGGCGGCGGCGCGGAACGCGTGGGCGAGGGCGAGATGCGGCCCGGCCACGCCGCGTTCGTCGGCGAGCTCGAGGATGCGCTCGGCGCGGGGGTCGAGCGGGCGGTGGACCGGGTGGCCGAAGCCGGGCAGCTTGCCGCGGGCGGCGCGGATGCTCCCGGCGATCTCGCCCGCCGCGGCCTCGGGGTCGATGCCGGCCTCGACCCGCTCGCGCGCCGTCACCAGCAGCCGCGCGCACTCCTCCGACGTGCCGAGGATCACCGGGCCGCACCCGAGGATCCCGGCCGCGACGGCCCCGTGGAGCGACCCGGGGTCGGCGGCGAGCGTCATCCGGGCGGCGACGTTCGTCGGCATCATCCCGTGCTCGGCGATCGCGATCAGCAGCAGATCGAGGAAGAAGCGCTGGTCCTCGGTCGGCTCCTCGCCCGTCAGCAGCAGGTGGAAGTACTCGGTGAACGACAGGCGGCCCATCAGGTCGCCCGTGAGGTCGCGCCCGCGGACCTCGACGCGGTCGGGCCAGGCCTGGCTGATATGGCTCACGGGCGCCCCGGGCTTGCCGATCTGCGTCACGGCCCGGCGACGCTAGGGAGCGCGCGGGGCAGCGTCAAGTCGCGGCGGCCCCGGCGGTGCGCGCGGGCTCCTCGTCCGGGGCCATCGCCGCGATGTAGCGCTCCATGGCGGCGTCGACGGCCTCGCGGTCGCCCGTCGCGAGGAGATCGAGGAGCAGGCCGCGCGTGACCGCGACGCCCAGGCGCGCCTCGGCCCGGGCCTCGGCCTCCGTGCGGCCCTCGGCGACGAGGATGCGCGCCAGCGGCTCGACCCACAGGTCGACGATCCCGTCGAGCAGCGGCTGGGCGTGCGGATGGCCCTGGAGGGCCTGCGTGTAGATCTCGAAGAACAGGCGCTCGTTGGGCCACAGCGCGGGGTCGGCGACGCCCTGCCAGGCGCGCCGCATCACCTCGGCGGGCGAGGCGTCCTCGTCGAGCAGCAGCGTCGCGAGCCCGGCGCGCTGCTGGGCCTCGACCGTCCGGATGACCTCGATCAGCAGGCCCTCGCGGGAGCCGAAGTGGTAGCTGAGCATCCGGTGGCTGGTGCCGAGCGCGGCGGCGAGGCCGCGCAGGCTGAGGTCGCCGACGCCGTGCTCGGCGACGTACTCCATCGCGGCGGCGAGCAGGCGCTCGCGCGCCGTCGTGCCATCGCTGTCGCGGCGGGGCGGCATCGGACCGCCATCCTAGCGCTCAACTGTTCCGTGTGGTACATGTACCGCTCGGTACATCTTCTCCTTGACCCAATGGAGCCGTCATGGGACGCCAGCGCATCGAGCACCACGCCACCACCACCGCCGACCCCGCCACCGTCTACGCGCTGCTGCGGGACGGGGCGAGCTGGCCCGACTGGTCGCCGATCGACAGCGTCGAGCTCGAGCGCCCGGGCGACACCGAGCCCGAGGGCGTCGGCGCCGTGCGGGTCCTCCGCAGCGGGCGGGTCAAGGGCCGCGACACGATCGCCGAGCTCGTGGCGGACCGCCGCTTCGCCTACACCCACGCCTCGAGCCTGCCGGTCCGCGACTACCGCGGCGAGATCGACCTCACGCCGACGGCGGGCGGTACCGAGATCCGCTGGGTCTCGACCTTCCTGCCGAAGATCCCGGGCACGGGCGCGCTGATGCGGCGCGGTCTGGACGGGTTCATCGCGGCGATGACCGACGGCCTCGCGGCGGGCGCGACGAAGGCCGCCGGCGAGCGCGGGCGCGCGGCGGCCTGAGCCGCCGGCGCGGGCCGCCGCCGCCGGTCAGTCCAGCCGCTCGCGCAGCCAGCCGAGGATCTCGCCCATCCGCGGGCGGAAGGTGAGGTGCCCCTCGCCGGGGAGCACCTCGCCCTCGGCGCCGGCGACGTGGCGCAGCAGCCAGTGGCCGTGGCTCGGCGGGACCATGAGGTCCTCCTCGCCCTGCCACACGCGGACCGGGACGCGCACGGCGCCGGGGTCGAAGCCCCACGGCGCGAGGAACGCGTAGTCGTCGTCGACCCAGCCCTCGACCCCGGGCGCGAGCGCCTCGCTCATCGACGCGAGGACGTGCTGGGCCAGCTCGCCCGTCAGGACGGCCGCGTCGACCGCGCTGAGGTGCGGGCGCATCGCGTCCACGAGCTCCTCGGGGCCGACCGACGCGATCTCGGCCGCGTCGGCGCGGCAGTAGGCGACGAGCCGGTCGCGGCCCTCGCGCGCCGCGGCGACCTCGGCGTGGTTGCCCTCGCCCATGCCCGCCGAGCCAGTCGAGGTCGGGGGCGTCGGTCGGCCCGACGCCGGCGATCGTCGCGACGGCGGCGCAGCGGTCGCCGAGCAGCGCGCCGCAGGCCAGCGCGTGCGGGCCGCCGCCCGATCCGCCGTAGGTCGCGAAGCGCGCGACGCCGAGCGCGTCGAGGATCGCGACGACGTCCTCGGTCACGTCCGCGACGCTGCGCCCGGTGCGCGGGGACGAGCCGCCGTAGCCGGGGCGGTCGTAGGAGAGCAGGCGCAGGCCGAGCGCGTCGGCGGCCTCGCGCTCGGAGCGGTCGGGGGTCTTCGAGCCCGGCGTCCCGTGGTGGCCGAGCACGACCGGACCGTCGGGCACGCCGTGCTCGGCGACCGCGAGCGTGCGTCCGTCCGGCGTCGTTACCTCGTGGTGGAGGGGCATGTCCGCCACGCTAGAGCCCCCACGACACCGGCGACTGGTGCCATGTCCGACCCCATTTTGGAAGAAATGGCACTTTCGTGGTGGATTCCCGGAAAGATCTACACAGTCTCGACGTCAGTAAGCAACAATGAGCTTGTCAGCCCGTGGCGTCCTGGGGGGTGCCACGGAGACGGTCCAGGTCTGGGGGGAAGGTCGATGCAGCAGCGGAAGTCCGTCGTAGGCCGGGCGCCGGGCGCCCGAGATCCTCGCGCGCGCGGAGGGCGCGGATGAACATCCGGGTGCTGGTCGCCGACGACCATCCGCTCGCGCGCGCCGGGATGGTCCGGGCGCTCGCGCGCGATCCCGGCATCGAGATCGTCGGCGAGGCCGAGGACGGCCAGACGGCGCTCGACATGGCGCGCACGCTCGAGCCCGACGTGCTCGTGCTCGACCTGCGGATGCCCGGGCTCGGCGGGACCGTCGTCCTCGAGCGCCTGCGCGGCGAGCTGCCCGACGTCCGCGCGCTCGTCGTCACGGCGAGCGAGAGCCCGGAGGCCGTGCTCGACTCGGTCGCCGCGGGCGCGGCGGGCTACCTGTCCAAGGGCGCGAGCGGCGAGGAGCTGCGCCAGGCGGTCATCGCGACCTACGGCGGCGGCTCGGTCATCTCGCCCGACCTCGCCCGCCACCTCCTGCGGGAGGTCGCGGGCGCGGCCCGCGGCCAGGGCTCGTCGGTCCGGCCGGTCCTCAACGCGCGCGAGCTCGACATCCTGCGGCTCGTGTCCCGCGGCATGACCGACAACGAGATCGGCGCGGAGCTCTACCTGTCGCCGCGCACCGTGCAGAACCACCTGTCGCGGATGCGCGAGAAGATCGGCGTGCGGCGGCGCTCCGAGCTCGCGCGCTGGGCGGTCGAGCACGCGATCGTCTGAGGCGCGCCGGACGGGCGCTCAGCCGAAGCGGAACGCGGTCTGCGCGTGCGGGTCCTTGGCGAACGCCATGACCTTCGTCGCGCGGACGCGGAACACCCGCGCCTCGCCCGCGCCGTCGCCGTGCACGAACACGCCGTCGCCGACGTCGAAGTGCCAGACGCTGCCGTACTTGCTCTCGAGCGCGTCCGCGACGGCCTGCAGCGCGGCGGTCTCGCGGACCGGCTCGGCCTCGCCCTCGACGACGACGTCGAGGCCCTGCTGCCACGTGTTGTTGCCCGTCGTCAGGGCGACCTTCGGGCTGTGCTCGAGGTTGCGGTACTTCTGCTCCTCGTCGCCGGTCGTGAAGTGCAGCGCGTCGTCGTGCCAGACGCCGATGAGCGGCGTGACGTGCGGGCGGCCGTCGGCGCGGACCGTCGTGATCCAGTAGAGCTCGGCGCGGCCGAGCAGGTCGGTGACGTCGCGCCACGGCGTCGCCGGCGCGTCGGGAGCGCCGTAGCGGCGGTCCTGGCGGGCGGTGGGCTCATGGGTCACGGGGTGTCCCTCCTTCGTCGGGGTCGGGTGGGGATGACGACCGCGCGGGGCGCGCGGACTCATCGCTGCGTGGCCGGGATCGAACGCCCGTCGTCCCCGGGGGATCCGCGGTACAGATCGCAGGCGCGCTGCCGATCACGCAGACGTGCTGCGCATGCTCTTCTCCCGGGCGCTCCGTCACCGGCTCGAGCTCGTCATCGCCGTCTGCGCGATCGCGGCCGTCGTCGCCGTCGCCGGGTCGACGCGCAGCACGACCAAGACGTTCGCCCGCGGCGAGAGCTGGCGCCACGCGACGGGGTCGCTCGTGTCCCTGACCGCGCGCTCGCACGTCTGGCTCGAGGAGATCTTCGCCGGCGACCACGGGAACGATCCGGAGCGCGACATCATCGCCCCGCTGCACCGCGCGCAGCGGCTGTGCATCGCCCTGCAGTTCGGCGGCATGACGTCGATGGGCCGCGTCGAGGCCGTGCAGCCGGCGAGCCGCCCGCGCGTCGACACCCTCTGCCGCGAGCTGCGCGTGCTGCTGACCGTGACCCGCGAGCGCCTCGCCGCGCCCGACACGAGCGCCGCGGGCACGCCGATCGATGCGCGCTACGACGCCGTCTTCGTCCGCATCGAGACGACGGCCGACCGGCTCGGCAACGAGCTCGCGGCGACCGTCCGCAGCGAGCGCCGCGGCGCGACACGCCTCAACGAGGGCCTGGTCGTCAGCCTGATCGCGCTCTTCCTCGCGATGGGCCTCATGGGCCGCCGCCACGTCCGCGAGCGGCTCGTCCGCCAGCGGCTCGAGTCGCTCGCCCGCACCGACCCCCTGACCGGGCTGGCCAACCACCGCCACTTCCACGAGCGCCTGCGCGCGGAGCTCGACCGCTCCGAGCGCGAGAGCACCGAGCTGTCGCTCGTCGTGCTCGACATCGACTACTTCGCCACGCTGAACAACCAGCGCGGCCACCGCTTCGGCGACCGCGTGCTGACCGAGATCGCCCAGACGCTCGCCGCCGGCGTGCGCGCGAGCGACCTCGTCGCCCGCCTCGGCGGCGGCCGGTACGCGGTGCTGCTGCCCGGCTCGGCCGGCCGCGACGCGGTCGTGATCGCCGACGCCCTGCGCGCCCGCGTGGCCCAGGTGCGGCTCGACGACTCCTCCGTGACCGTCTCGGCCGGCGTCGTCGCCGTCCCGGCCGACGCCTCCGAGGCCGGCGCGCTGATCGAGGCCGCCGACGGCGCGCTGGCGTGGGCCAAGCGCGACGGCCGCGACCGCACGCGCCGCTACGACCCGGCCCACGTCCACAGCCGCTCGCTCGAGCGCCAGCGCGCGGAGATCCTCGCCCTGCTCGACGACGCCGACGCGATGCACCCGGTGTTCCAGCCGCTCGTCGCGCTCGACGGCGCCGAGGTCGCGGGCTACGAGGCGCTGACCCGCTTCCCGGGCACGCCGTTCGGGCCCGACCACTGGTTCGAGCAGGCCCGCCGCTGCGGCCTCGGCCCGGCGCTCGAGGGCCGCGCGATCGCCCTCGCGCTCGCCGCCCCGGGCCGCCCGGACGGCGCGTTCGTCTCGGTCAACGTCAGCCCGTCGGGCCTGCTGTCGCCCGAGGTCGCCGCGGCGCTGCCCGCCGACCTCGACGGCATCGTCATCGAGCTCACCGAGAACGAGACCGCCGACGCGGCCGCGCTCGCCGGGCTGCTCGAGGACCTGCGCCACCGCGGCGCCCTGATCGCGGTCGACGACGCGGGCGCGGGCGCCGCCGGCCTGCAGCAGCTCATGAGCGTGCGGCCGGACATCGTCAAGCTCGACCGTGGCCTGGTCGACGGCGTCGCCACCGACCCCGTCCTCGCCGCGCTGATCGAGTGCTTCGTCGCCTTCGCCCGTCGCACCGGCACCGACGTGTGCGCCGAGGGCATCGAGAACGGCGACGACCTCGCCGCGCTCGCCGCCCTGGGCGTCCGCTACGGCCAGGGCTACGTGCTGGCCCGCCCGTCGGCCGACTGGGTCGGCGTCGACGCCGCCGCGGTCCTCGCGCTCGACGCGGCGCTGACGTAGCGCGCGGCCTACTCCTCGTCGAACTCGTGCGCGTGCCCCTGGCCGGTCCGGGGCTTCGAGCCGAACCCGCGCTGCAGCCCGCCGGTGCTCACGCCGGGTGGCGGGCCGCCGGGCTGCGGGTCGCCGGCGCGGCCGCGATGGCTCGGGCGGTCGCGGTCCCGGCTCGGCTGGACGCGCTTGGGCTCGCCCTTCTGCTTGGGGAAGTGCGGCGGCCACGGCGCGTCGCCGAGGCCCTCCTCCTCGTCGCGGCGGGCGAGCTCGTGGAGCTGGTCGAGCGTGCCCGGGTCCTCGTCGATGTCGGCCGCCGGGTCGCCGAGCTCGCGGATGCGGTCGGGGACCGTGTCGAGGCGCAGGTCCCCGGGCTCGACGTCCGCGACCTCGTCCCAGCGCAGCGCGCACGACACGCGGGCGTCGGGGGTCGGACGGACGGAGTAGCACGAGGCGACGGTCCGGTCGCGCGCGTTCTGGTTGTAGTCGACGAACACGCCGTGGCGCTCCTCCTTCCACCACTTGCTCGTCGCGAGCTCGGGCGCGCGGCGCTCGACCTCGCGGGCCAGGGCGAGCGCGGCGCGGCGCACGCCGAGGAAGTCCCACTCGGGCACCACGCGGACCATGATGTGGATGCCCTTCGAGCCCGAGGTCTTCGGGTAGCCGCGTAGCCCGTGCTCCTCGAGGACCGCCTTGACGACCAGCGCGGTCTGGCGGACGTCGTCCCACGGGATCCCGGGCGTCGGATCGAGGTCGACGCGCAGCTCGTCGGGGTGGTCGAGGTCGGCGCGGCGCGCCGGCCACGGGTTGAAGTCGACGACGCCCATGTTCACGGCCCACGCGAGGTGCGCGGCATCGTTGGCGACGAGCTCCTCGGCCGTCCGGCCGGAGGGGAAGTCGACCGTCGCGGTCTCGAGCCAGTCCGGGATCGACTTCGGCACGCGCTTCTGCCAGATCGGGTCCTCCATGATCCCGTTGACGAAGCGCTTCATCGTCCCGGGACGCTCGCGGACGTGGACGAGCACCGCGTCCTGGACGGCGAGGTAGTACTCGACGACGTCGAGCTTCGTCCATCCGGGCTTGGGGAAGTAGACCTTCGCCGGGTTCGAGAGCCGGACCTCGCGGCCGGCGAGCTCGAGCATCGTGTACTCCCCCTTCGCCACGGACGCAGCGTAACCCGCGCCCGCGCCCGGCCCCGCAGGACGGCGTGCGGCGGCGGCTGGTAGTCCTGTGGCCATGGCCGGCGAGGGAGACGGGCACGAGAGCACCGCGGCGATCCTCGCCGCCTTCGTCGCCAACCTCGGCATCGCCGCGACGAAGTTCGCCGGCTTCCTCGTGACCGGCTCGTCGTCGCTGCTCGCGGAGTCGATCCACTCCGTCGCGGACTCGAGCAACCAGGGCCTGCTGTTCCTCGGCGGGCGCCAGGCGGCCCGGCCGCCGGACGAGCTGCACCAGTTCGGCCACGGCCGCGTGCGCTACTTCTGGGCCTTCGTCGTGGCGGTCGTGCTGTTCACGCTCGGCGGCCTGTTCTCGGCCTACGAGGGCTACCACAAGATCGTCGACCCGCACGAGATCGACTCGCCCGTGGTGGCCGTGGCGATCCTCGCCGTCGCGATGGTCTTCGAGGGCTTCGCGCTGCGGACCGCGGCCCGCCACGCCCGGCCGGCGCGCGGGACTCGCACCTGGGTGCGCTACATCCGCGAGTCGCGCAGCCCGGAGCTCCCGGTGCTCCTGCTCGAGGACTCGGGCGCCCTGCTCGGTCTCACGCTGGCGATGCTCGGCGTGCTCCTCGCGCTCGTCACCGGCGAGCCGGTCTTCGACGGCATCGGGACGCTCGCGATCGGCGTGCTCCTGCTGTCGATCGGGGTCGTGCTCGCGATCGAGATGCGCAGCCTGCTCATCGGGGAGTCCGCGTCGCCCGCGCTCCAGCGCCAGATCGAGGACGCGTTCGCCGCGGGGCCCGAGGTCCGGCGCGTCATCCACGTGCTCACCCAGCACATCGGGCCCGAGGAGCTGCTCGTCGCGGCCAAGATCGAGTTCGACCCGGGGCTGACCACCCGCGCGCTCGTCGACGCGGTCAACGCGTGCGAGCGGCGCGTGCGCGCGACGGCGGGGGTCGCGGACGCGCGCATCTACGTGGAGCCCGACATCGGGCCGCGCGAGAGCGTCGCCGAGGCGGGGCCGAGCCGAACCTGAGACCGGCCCCCGGCCTCCCGCCTCAGCCGCCGGCGTGCGCCGCGAGCGAGCCCTTCTTCTCCGCGCCGCCCGGCAGCGCGTCGTAGACGGTGATGTCCGAGGCCGAGAAGAGGTCGTCGGCCACGGCCAGCACGGCCTTGACGTGGTCGCTCTCGAGGTGGGCGGCCAGCAGCTCGCGGGACTCCCAGCGCTCGATGAACGCGAGCTTGCGCGGGTCGTCGTTGCCGCGGTGCAGGGCGTAGAGGATGCAGCCGTCCTCGGCGTGCGTGGGCTCGACCAGCGCCTGGAACGCGGCCGTCGCCTCGTCCTCCTTCCCGTCCCGCGCGACGAACGCTCCCACGACGACGACTTCGGACATACGATGCTCCTCCGAGGGTTGGGGTCGCGCATCGTATGCGCTCGCGGCCGAGGCGGACGGAGGAACGCGGATGGGCAGTCAGATCAATCACGTCAGCATCAACGCGCGCGATCTGCGGGAGTCGGTCGACTTCTACGTGGAGCTGCTCGGCGCCGAGCCGATCGCGACGCCGAACTTCGGCTTCCCCGTCCAGTGGCTCGCGCTGGGCGACACGCAGCTGCACCTGTTCCAGAAGGACGTCCAGCCGCTGAGCCACCACCACCTCGGCATCACGGTCGAGGACGTCGAGCCCGTCTACCGCGCCGCCGACCGCCGCGACGCGTTCGACCGCGAGGCGTTCGGCAACCACCTCGTCGAGCTCCCGGGCGACCTCGTCCAGCTCTACCTGCGCGACCCGGCCGGCAACCTCGTGGAGATCGACCACGTCGGCGTCGACCGGCTGCCTGAAGAGCTGCGCGCGCAGCTCGTCCGCCTGCAGGACACGAACCCGCAGGACGACGAGAACATGAGCGCGCGGCTGTTCGTGGCCGGCTGAAGACTCAGCGTTCTCTCAGCCTCCGTTCATCGCGCCGTGAGGTCCGCGCGGGATCTTCGTCGGGCACCGCCCACCGAACGAAGGAGCGCCTCATGGCCGTCCCGCCCACCCCCCGGTGCGTCCTCGTCATTTCCAACGAGACCGTGCAGGCGGACGTCCTGCACGACACGATCGTCGCCCAGGCGGGCGCCGCCGAGGTGCTCGTCGTGGCGCCGGCGCTCAACAGCCGCCTGCGGCACTGGATGTCCGACGAGGACCCCGCGCGCCGCGCGGCCGAACGGCGCCTCGCCGGGTGCGTGAGCGCGCTCGCCGTCGCGGGCGTGCACGTCGACGGCTGGGTGGGCGACGCCGACCCGCTCGTGGCGATCGAGGACGCGCTCGCCGTGTTCCCCGCCGACGAGATCCTCGTCGCGACGCACCCCGAGGCGCACTCGAACTGGCTCGCCCACGACCTCGTCGCCCGGGCGTGCGCACGGTTCTCGCTGCCTGTCGTCCACCTCGTCGTCGAGGACGCCGGGGTGCGCGAGCCGGTGCTCGTGGCCGCGTAGCCCCCCGGCGCGGCCCGGGCACCGCCCTCGAGGGCGGCGGTGGGGCCGGGCGGGGCGGGCGGGGTCATACGTCGGACGTACCATGGCGCCATGGCCGCCGATCCCGCTCCGCCCGCGCCCGGCCCGTACCTGCAGACCGTGTCGGGCCGGTTCGTCAACCCGTTCGACCCCGACCCCGCGCAGCTCGACCCGGGCGACATCGCGTGCGCGCTCGCGAACGTGTGCCGCTTCGGCGGCCACTGCCGGCCGTTCTACTCCGTCGCCCAGCACTCCGTGATCGTCTCGCGCCTCGTCGAGGAGCGCGGGGGCGACGCCGAGGACGTGTTCGCCGCGCTCATGCACGACGCGGCCGAGGCGTACCTCGGCGACATGCCGCACCCGATCAAGCACCGCAGCCCGCTCGGCGCGGCCTTCAAGGCGGCCGAGGACCACCTCGAGCAGGCGATCCGCGCGCGCTTCGGGATCCGCGCCGGCGTCCCCGCGATCAAGCCCGCCGACCGCGCGCTGCTCGCCACGGAGCGCCGCGCCGTCAGCGCCGAGAGCTGGCACTGGCCCGAGCTCGACGGGATCGAGCCGCTCGACCTCGAGCTCGAGGCGTGGTCGCCGGCGGAGGCCGAGCGGGCGTTCGCCGAGCGCTTCGCCGAGCTCCAGGAGCGCCGCGGGGCGGGGTCCGGCGCCGAGCGCGCGGACGCCAAATAGCGCCGCGGAAGAATTTCTTCGCGGGTCGGCCAACCTTCGCCGGGGGCCCGCGTCTCTACCCATGTCGGGCAGGCTGCCCGACGATCCGGGGGGATCTTCGGGAGGTGGGCGCCGCTCGCACCGGCGCCCGCCTTTCCCGAACTCACGCAGCGAGGATCTGGGCGATCGTCCGCTGCGCCAGCGTCACGAAGGCCGGGTTCGTCTCGGCGTAGTACGGGACGATCATCACCGCCTGATGGAGCGCGATGCCGCGCGCCCGCTCCCAGGCGCCGTCGTCGACCGCGAGTGCCGCGCGGAACGCCGCGCGTCCGGCCGGCCCGAAGACCGCCCATGCCGCGATGACGTCCGTCGCCGGGTCGCCGGCGCCCGCGCCGCCGAAGTCGATGACCGCGTGCAGGCGGCCGTCGCGGACGAGCAGGTTCGGGCGCAGGAGGTCGCCGTGGATCCACGTGGCCGCGCCGTCCCACACCGGCGCCTCGAGCGCGCGCTCCCAGGCCGCGGCGACCGCGGCGGCGTCGATTGCGCCGGCGGCCGCGGCGATCGCGGCGCGCGTCATCTCGTCGAGCTCGGCCAGCGGCCGGCGGCCCGCGGGCGGCGTGCCCTCGACCGGGATCGCCCGCAGCGCCGTCACGAACGCGGCGAGCGCCGCGGCCGCGGCGGGCTCGTCGGCGACGTCGTCGTCGTAGGGCGCGCCCGGGATCCAGCGGAAGACGGACCACGGCAGGGGATAGGCCGCGTCGGGCTCGCCCCGCGCGACCGGCTCGGGCACTCGCAGCGGGAGCCGGGGCGCGAGCCACGGCAGCCAGCGCTCCTCGCGCTCGAGGTCGGCGGCCCAATGCGGGAGCAGCGGCAGCCGCGCGTAGAGCTCATCGCCGAGCCGGAAGATCGCGTTCACCGTGCCGGTCGAGCGCACGCGGCGGACCGGCAGCGCCGCCCACGCCGGGAACTGCGCCGCGACGAGCCGGGCGACGAGCGCCGCGTCGACCGCGACCTCGTCGGGGTGCATCCGGGCGGGCGCTACGTCGTCGCCCACGCCGCGGCGGCATACCCGGCGCGGCGGCCGAACACGGCGCCGGCCGTCAGCCCCGAGCCGCCCGGGTAGTTGTGGAAGAACAGCCCGCCGACGAGCTCGCCCGCCGCGCACAGGCCGGGGATGACGCGTCCGGCGGCGTCGAGGACCCGGGCGTCCGCGTCCACGCGCACGCCGCCGAACGTGAAGGTGATCCCGCACGTGATCCGGAAGCCGACGTACGGCGGCGTGTCGATCGCCTGCGCCCAGTTGGACTTCGGGGGCGTGATCCCGACCGTGCCCCGGCCGTCCTTCACGGACGGCTCGAACTCGTGCTCGGTCGCGATGGCGGCGTTGAAGGCCTCGACCGTCCGCTCGAACCCGGCCCGGTCGACGCCGAGGCCGTCGGCGAGGTCGCCGAGCGTGTCGGCGTCCACGCGCGCGGCGCCCGGCGCCTCGTAGTCGATCGCGCGCAGCAGGCCGACCGTCTTGGCGTCGAAGACCTGCGCCGCGATGCCCTCCGGCTGGCGGAGGACCTCGGCCCCGAACTTCGCGTAGGTGTAGTTGCGGAAGTCCTCGCCCTCGTCGAGGAAGCGCTCGCCGCGCCGGTTCACGACGATCCCGACCGGATAGGACTGGCGCGAGAAGCGGTTCGTGATCTCGCGGTCGCCGGTGGGCGGCGCGTCGGCGTCCCACTGGATCGCGTGGCAGCCGCTCCAGTGGCCGTAGGCCTGCGCGCCGTGGGCGAGCGCCGCCATCAGGACCTCGCCCGTGTTGTGCGGCGTCCCGCGGACCTTCGCGACATCCCAGTTCGGGCCGAGGTGGGCGGCGCGCATCCGCGGGTCGGCCTCGAAGCCGCCGGCCGCGAGGACGACCGCGTCGGCCCCGATCGTCCGCCGCGCGCCGTCCGCGTCCCGCACGACCACGCCGCGCACCGCGCCCGCGTCGTCGCGCACGAGGTCGGTCACCGCGACGCCGTGGCGCACGTCGATCCCGGTCCGCTCGGCCGCCGCGCGGTGCTGCGCCATGAGCCCCTCGCCGCCGTCGACCGTCCCGACCGCGAGGCCGCCCCAGAAGCGGTGGCGGCCGTCGACCTCGTAGGCCTGGCGCTCGTACATGAGCCGGAACCGCAGCCCGCGTTCGTGCAGCCAGCGGACGGCGGCACCCGAGTCGCGCACCAGGATCCCGGCCATCTCGGCGTCGCCGCGGCCGAGCGTCACGCGACGCATGTCGGCGAGGAAGTCGTCCTCGGTGTACGGGTCGAGGTCGGTGCGCGCCGCGAGGTCGTCGTCGATGCCCTCGAGGATCTCGCGCAGGTCGTCGACGCCGCCGTGGGCGAGGCGGATCGCGCCGGCGGTGAACGCGGAGTTGCCGCCCGACCACTCCGGGTCGGCCTTCTCGAGCACGACGACGTCGCATCCGCGCTCACGCGCCGCGTGCGCGGCCGACATGCCCGCGTTGCCCGCGCCGACGACGATGATCCCGGTCCGCTGCTCGTCCATCACAGGCACGCTCCTACCCGTCATGCCGTTTTGCGCGCGGTGTCAGCGGAAAGACCGCGCTGCATGGGGACGGGACGGCTGCGGGTGGTGATCGGCGCGGTGCTGGCGGTCGCAGCGCTCGTCGCGATCGTGGCGCCGAGCGGGTCGTCGGGAGACGACCAGAAGCAGCCCTACCCCAACCGCCAGCTGCAGATCATGGCGCCCGCGGCGCCCGGCGGCGGGTGGGACTCGACCGCCCGCGCCTTCCAGTCCTCGGCCCGCGACGCGGAGCTCGACGACGGCATCGAGGTCTTCAACGTCGACGGCGCGGGCGGGACGCTCGGGCTCTCGCAGCTCGTCTCGAAGGCCTCGGGCGACCCGTACGAGCTGATGATGACCGGCCTCGTGATGATCGGGGCGATCGAGACGAACCGCTCGCAGGTCGATCTCGACAAGACGACCCCGATCGCGACGATGACGACCGAGGCCGAGGCGATCGTCGTCCCGACGAAGTCGAAGTACAAGAAGCTCGCCGACCTCGTCGCCGACTTCAAGCGCGACCCGGCGTCGATCCGCTGGGCGGGCGGTTCGGCCGGCTCGACCGACCAGCTGCTCGTCGGCGAGCTCGCCCGGGTCCTGGGCGCCGACCCGGCGAAGACGAAGTACGTGGCGCACTCGGGCGGCGGCGAGGCGAACGCCGCGATCCTCTCGGGCTCGGTCGACGCGGGCTCGACCGGCCTGTCCGAGGTCATCGACCAGGTGAAGGCGGGCAAGATGCGGCTGCTCGCGGTGTCCTCGCCGGTCAATCTGCAGGTCGACGGGCGCAAGCCGCCGACGATCAAGGAGGCGGGCGTGAACCTCGAGATGACGAACTGGCGCGCGATCACGGCGCCGCCGGGGATCTCCGACAGCGAGCGCGCGCGCATCGCCGGCTGGGTGACGCGGGTGATGAAGACGCCGAAGTGGCAGGAGAACCTGAAGCGCAACGACTGGACGCCGTTCGTGAAGACCGGCGCCGACCTCGACCGCTTCATCACGAGCGAGCAGAAGCGCGTGCACGCCGTGGTCGACGCGCTGGGGATCAGCGGCTGATGTCGACCTCCGCGACGGGTCCGACCGGGCCGACGGGGCCGGCCGACACGGCTGACAGCGACGCCCGCTTCGAGCGCGGCGCCCCGGCGCCGGGGGACGCGGGCGGCGCGGCGCCGCTCGCCTGGACCGGACCGCGGATCGTCGGGGCGGTCCTCCTCGCGCTCGGGATCCTGGCGCTGATCGCGACCTTCGACATCGCCAGCGCACGCGACGGCTGGGCGATCCAGGGCCCGCGCTTCGCCCCGCTGGTCGCGTCGAGCCTGCTCATCATGCTGGCGGTCGGGTTCCTCGTGCGCACGGTCGTGCGGCCGGACGTCGAGCTCGCGCGCTACGCCGCCGCCGAGGCGGACGCGACGCACTGGCCGACGCCCGCGGCGCTGCTCGCGCTGCTCGTCGGCTACGCGCTGCTGCTCACGGCGCTCGGGTACGCGCTCGCGACGACGATCTTCGTCTGGCTGACCGCGTGGCTGCTCGGCTCGGAGCGCCCGGTGCGCGACGCGATCGTCGGGGTCGTGCTCGGCGTCGTCGCCGGCTACGCCTTCGGCCACTGGCTCAACGTGCAGCTTCCGACCGGGCCATGGGGGGTGTGAGCGCGGTGTTCGTGCTGGCCGCCAACCTCCTCGACGGCTTCAGCGCGGTCCTCACCCCGCAGAACCTGCTGCTCGCCGCGGGCGGCGTCACGCTCGGCACGCTCGTCGGCGTGCTGCCCGGCATCGGGCCGGCGCTGACGGTCGCGCTGCTCCTGCCGATCACGTTCAACTTCTCCGACCCCGTCGGGGCGTTCATCCTGTTCGCGGGCATCTACGCGGGCGGGATGTACGGCGGGTCGACGACGTCGATCCTCCTCAACACGCCGGGCGAGTCGTCGTCGGTCGCGACCGCGATCGAGGGCTTCCAGATGGCGCGGCGCGGGCGGGCGCGCGCGGCGCTCGCGACGGCGGCGATCGGCTCGTTCGTCGCGGGGACGATCGGGATCGTCCTGCTGACGCTCGTCGCCCAGCCGGTCGCCGACATCGCCGTGAAGTTCCGCGCGGAGGACTACTTCGCGCTCACACTGCTCGCGTTCGCCTCGGTGACCGCGCTGACGAGCACGTCGCTCATCCGCGGCATGACGTCGCTCGCGCTCGGGCTGCTGATCGGGTTCGTCGGGATCGACCAGCTCACCGGCCAGTCGCGCCTGACGTTCGGCGTCGACCAGCTCGGCAACGGCATCGACATCGTGATCGTGGCGGTCGGGCTGTTCGCCGTCGGCGAGGCCCTGCACATGGCGGCCAAGCTGCGCACCGAGGGCGACGAGGAGCTCGTGCGCCCGGACGACCCGGGCGCGGACGCCGGCGCCGGCCGGCCGGCCCGGTGGCTGTCGCGCGCGGACGCCAAGCGCTCGTGGAAGCCGTGGCTGCGCGGGGCGGCGATCGGCTTCCCGTTCGGCGCGCTGCCGGCGGGCGGCGCGGAGGTGCCGACGTTCCTCTCCTACGCCACCGAGAAGCGCCTGAGCGGACCGCACCGCGAGGAGTTCGGCAAGGGCGCGATCGAGGGTGTCGCGGGGCCCGAGGCGGCCAACAACGCGTCGTTCTCGGGGACGCTCGTGCCGCTGCTGACGCTCGGCATCCCGACCTCGGCGACGGCGGCGATCATGCTCGCGGCCTTCCAGATCTTCAACCTGCAGCCCGGGCCCGAGCTGTTCACGAACAACAGCGACCTCGTGTGGACGCTGATCGCGTCGCTGTACGTCGGCAACGTGATGCTCCTGCTGCTGAACCTGCCGCTGATCCGGCTGTGGGTGAAGGTCCTCGAGGTGCCGCGGCCGCTGCTCTACGCGGGCATCCTCGTGTTCGCGACGCTCGGCGTGTACTCGCTGTCGGCGAGCACGGTCGAGGTCTTCGTGATGTACGCGATCGGCGTGCTGGGGTTCTTCATGCGCCGCTACGACTTCCCCGTCGCGCCCGTGATCCTCGGCGTCATCCTCGGCCCGCTGATGGAGACGCAGGCACGGCGCGCGCTGGTCGGCTCGGGCGGTGACGTCGGCGTCTTCGTGAGCCGCCCGCTGACGGTCGCGCTGCTGCTCATCGCGGTCGCGGCGGCGGTCCTCCCGCACGTCCCGGCGATCATGGCCCGCCTGCGCGGCGGCGACGGCGGACCCGGGGCGTTCGGCGCGGCCGAGGAGTAGGTCGGCCGCGGGATGCCCGCGGCACGGCGCAGGCGCTCACGCTGGACCTCGTTCGTGGCGGACCCGCACGGCGATCCCTCGCGCACGCTCCACGAGGACGGCAACCCGCACCACCGCGTGCGGGTCGAGCACGACGACCGGACGCTCCTCGTCCACCTGAGCGACGAGGACGGCGCCGGCTGGACGGTGCTCGCCGTCGACCGCGCGACGCGCCGCTGCGTCGTCGCCCGGGAGCGCCGCCAGATCGACGCCGCGCAGGACGCCTACACGCGGTTGCACGGCGACGAGGCGTAGGGGCGGCGGGCGCCGGTGTCGGCGGCCGGCGGTGCCGTCGGGGCGGCGGTCCCGTCGGGCCGCGGCGGGCTCAGGCGGCGCTCTCCGCCGGGCGCGGGGCGGGGAACAGCGCGAGGAAGCGGCGGCCGGCGGCGCGGTCGCCCTCGATGCGCAGGTCGCCCGAGCGGATGGCGCCGGCGATCTGCCGCCCGTGCCAGAGCACGCGCGCGAGGGTGCCGGGGTCGGTGTCGATCACGGCGACGGGCGCCTCGGACGGGCCGCGCCCGACGGTGAACGTCCCGGCGGCCACGCGCGCGTGGAAGGGCTCGCCGGCGAGGCGGATCTCGACCTCCTCGTCGAGCGACCCGGCGGCCGCCGGGTCGAACAGCGTCTTCAGCGCGAGGATGGCCGAGTCGACGCCGAGGCGGGCCTCGGCGGACGGGAACGGCGCGCGGCTGCCCCAGGCGCCCAGCGCGAGCACGACCGGCTCGAGCTCATGGCCCCAGTCGGTGAGCTCGTAGACCTGCGTGCCCGCCGGCGGGGGGAGCTTCGTCCGCCGCAGGACGCCGGTCGTCTCGAGGTCGCGCAGGCGCTGCGCGAGCACGTCCGGGCCCATGTTCGGCAGCCCGGCGCGCAGGTCCGTGAAGCGCTTCGGGCCGAGGATCAGCTCCCGCACGACGAGCAGCGCCCAGCGTTCGCCGACGAGGTCGAGCGCCCGCGCGACGCCGCAGCGATCGCCGTAGGTCCGCTTGGAGGGCATAGGAGGAGTATACCCACCATCTAGTTGGAAATATAAATCTCATAGTTGGTTTTTCCAACTCTATGGTACGGTTCGCCAACCACGCACCGAGCGCGTCCGCCGACCCGCCGCAGGCCGTGCGGCGAGGGCGCGAGACCCGCGGCGCCCCCATCGGGCGCCGTCCCACGAACCACCCGGAGGACCTGCGATGAGCAAGCGCGATGGATTCGAGCCCGGCGTCCCGTGCTGGATCGACACGTGGCAGCCCGACGCCGACGCGGCGGTCGCCTTCTACACGGCGCTGTTCGGATGGGACGCCGCCGAGGCGCCGCTCGACGATGCGTCGGTGCGCCACGTGATGATGTCGATCGACGGGCGCGAGGTCGCCGGGATCGGCTGGCGCCCCGCGGGCGAGGGGCCGGACCTGCCGACGGCGTGGGGCACGTACATCCAGGTCGCCGACCTCGACGCGACCGTCGCGGCGGCGACCGGCGCCGGCGGGACGCTCGTGATGGGGCCGATCGACAGTCTCGACGGCGGGCGCATCGCGCTGCTCGGCGACCCGGGCGGGGCGGTGTTCGGTGTGTGGCAGCTCGGCGAGCACGGCGGCGCGCGCGTCATCAACGAGCCCGGCGCCTGGGCGATGAGCGTCCTCAACTCCGACGACGGCGATGCCGCCCGGGCGTTCTACGCCGCGGTCTTCGGCTGGACCTGGGACCCGTTCCCGATGGGCGACCAGGAGGGCACCCTGTTCCGCCTGCCCGGCTACGTCGGCGGCGAGGCCGAGCAGCCCGTCCCGCGCGACGTCGTCGCCGTGATGCTCCCGTCGTCCGGGGAACCGTCGGCGTGGATCGTGGGCTTCTGGGTCGAGGACGCCGACGCGGTCGCCGCCGCCGCGCCCGGCCTGGGCGGCCGCGTGGTCGCCGGCCCGTTCGACAGCGGCATCACCCGCGACGCGGTCATCGCCGATCCCGCGGGCGCCGTGTTCTCCGTGAGCACCGCGCCCAACCAGGGATAACCGCCGCCGAGGCGACCGCGCCGCCTCCCGGCCCGCGACCGCCTACGCTCGCGGGATGGCCGGACCGGCGCCCGCCGAGACCATCCTGCTCGTCGACGGCGAGAACATCGACGCGACGCTGGGCGGCAGCCTCCTGGGCCGCCGCCCGGCGCCCGAGGAGCGGCCGCGGTGGGACCGCGTGCGCGAGTACGCGCGCGCGGTCTGGGAGCAGCCGGTCCGCCCGCTGTTCTTCCTCAACGCCTCGGGGCAGATCCCGATGTCCTTCGTCCAGGCGCTCAGCGCGCTCGACTACCGCCCCGTCCTGCTCAGCGGGCCGTCGGACGTGAAGGTCGTGGACGTCGCGATCACACGGACGCTCGAGGCGCTCGTCGAGATCGGGCTCGGCGACGTCCTGCTCGCCAGCCACGACGGCGACTTCGCGCCCCAGATGGCAGACCTGCTCCAGGCGCCCTCGCGGCGCGTCGGGGTCATCGGCTTCCGCGAGCTGATCTCGAGCGTGCTCGCCGAGCTCACCGCGGACGGGCTCGAGCTCTTCGACCTCGAGGACGACGTCGGCGCGTTCACGGTCGCGCTCCCGCGCGTGCGGGTGATCCCGATCGAGCGCTTCGACCCGTGGACGCTGCTGCGCTGAGCGCCGCGCGCCTCACGCCCCGTCGTCGCGCGGGCCGCGCAGCCGGCGCAGCCGCGCGCGCACCGTTGCCACGCAGCAGCCGCCGGCCACCGCGACGACCGGCGCGAAGCTCGCGACGGTCTCCTCGACGGGGATCCCTCCGATGTGGGCCATGACGGTCATGTCCGTAGAGACCGCCGCCGCGCCCGAAACTGGTCGTTCGCCGGCGGGCCTCGTTCGCTCGGCGCGTGATCGCTCCCCGGCGCGCCGCCGGGCCTGCAAGGCTGCCGCCTGATGGAACCGTTCAGCATCAGGAGCGCCAACGGCGCGACGCCGGTCGGCGTGCTCGTCAACCCGTCGGGCGAGTGCGAGCCGCAGCTGCTCGAGATCGCGGCGTGGGCGGACGAGCTCGGGCTGGGGCTCGTCGATCTCGGCACGAGCGCGGAGCCGAGCGACCTGTCGCCCGGGTGCGAGCTGGTCATCGCCCTCGGCGGCGACGGCACGATCCTGCGCGCGCTCCAGCTCGCGATGGCCCATCACGCGGCCGTGCTGGGGGTGAACTTCGGGACGGTCGGGTTCCTGGCCGACATCGACGGCGCCGAGCTCACGGTCGCGCTCGACAAGATCGCCCGCGACGAGGCGGCGATCGACGCCCGCACCGCGCTCGTCGCGTCGCTCGAGACGCGTGGCCCCGCGCCCGCGCGCCGCGTCATCGCCTTCAACGACGTGGTCATCGGCCGCATCCCCGGCCACGGCACCGCGCGGCTGCGCGTCACCGTCGGCGGTGAGCCGATGCTCCGGCTCACCGGCGACGGCATCGTCGTCGCCTCGCCGACCGGGTCGACCGCCTACACCGTCGGCGCGGGCGGGCCGGCCGTCGCGCCCTCGCTCGACGCGATCGTCATCACGCCGCTCGCGACCCAGGGCAGCCCGCTGCGGTCGCTCGTCGCCGACGGCAGCGACACCGTCCGGATCGAGCTCGAGCCGCTGAGCGCCCCGGTCAACGTCGAGATCGACGGCCGGACGAGCCACGAGATGCCGGCCGCCGCCGCCGTCGAGATCCACGCCGCGCCGCGCAAGGCGCGCCTCGTCCGCACGCGCCCGCGGACGTTCTACGAGGACCTCGCCGGTCGGCTCTGAGCGCGCCCGCTCCGTTTCGCGGCCCGTGCGCGACGCCCGGTCACGTGCCCGGCGCGGGCGCGCGTGCAGTCCGGCTCGGTGCCCGCGGATGGTTGGCGTTCGAGCGCGGGACGAGGACCTGTCGGGAACTCCTCGGTCGCCCGGCCGGGAGATGACGTCCTCTAGGGTCGGGCGAATGGACTACCGCACTCTCGGGCGCACCGGCGTCGCCGTCAGCCCTCTCTGCCTCGGCGCCATGATGTTCGGCGACTGGGGCAACAAGGATCACGACGACTCCGTCCGGATCATCCACGCCGCGCTCGACGCCGGCATCAACTTCATCGACACCGCCGACGTGTACGCCCGCGGCGAGTCCGAGACCATCGTCGGCAAGGCGCTCGCCGGCGGCCGGCGCGACGACGTCGTGCTCGCGACGAAGGTCCACGGGAGCATGGGCGACGACCCCAACCAGTTCGGCAATTCGCGCCGCTGGATCATCCGCGAGGTCGAGGCCTCGCTGAAGCGGCTGAACACCGACTGGATCGACCTCTACCAGATCCACCGTCCCGAGCCGGTGACGACGGACATCGACGAGACGCTCGGCGCGCTCACCGACCTCGTCCATCAGGGCAAGGTCCGCTACATCGGCTCCTCGACGTTCCCCGCGTCGCAGATCGTCGAGGCGCAGTGGGTGGCCAAGGAGCGCAACCGCGAGCGCTTCGTCACCGAGCAGCCGCCGTACTCGATGCTCGTGCGCGGGGTCGAGAACGACGTGCTGCCGACGTGCCGGCGCCACGGCATGGGCGTCATCCCGTGGAGCCCGCTCGCGGGCGGCTGGCTCTCAGGCGCCTGGCGCAAGGGCCAGGACGCGCCCGACTCCACGCGCGCCGACCGCATCCCCGCCCGCTACGACCTCTCGATCCCCGAGAACCAGCGCAAGCTCGACGTCGTCGAGGAGCTCGCGCAACTCGCCGAGCAGGCCGGACTGACGCTCATCCAGCTCGCGATCGCCTTCGTCATCAACCACCCGGCCGTGACGGCGGCGATCATCGGCCCGCGCACGATGGAGCACCTCGAGTCCCAGCTCGCGGCGGCCGACGTGACGATCGACCCCGCGGTCCTCGACCGCATCGACGAGATCGTCCCGCCCGGGTCGAACGTCAACGTCGCGGACGGGGGCTGGGCGAACCCGGACCTCGAGCCGCCGGCGCGCCGGCGCTGACCCCGGCGCCGCCGATGACCGACCCGTCGCGCGCAACGCGCAACGACCACCTGCGCGCGGGCGTCCGCGCCGGCATGCCGTTCGCGATCGCCGGCTCGCTGCTGGCGCTGTCCTTCGGCGTCGTCGCCCAGGGGGCGGGACTGTCGGCGGGCGCGGCGATCGCGATGTCGGCGATCGTGTTCGCCGGCTCGGCGCAGTTCACCGCGATCGCGATCCTCGCCCAGGGCGGGACGGTCGGCGCGGCGGTGCTCGCGGCGGCGCTCGTGAACTCGCGCTTCCTGCCGATGGGCGTCGCGCTCGGGCCGTCGCTGCCGGGCGGGCCGGTGCGGCGGGCCGTGCAGGGGCAGGCGATCGTCGACGCCTCGTGGGCGATCGCCGGCCGCGGCGACGGCACGTTCGACCGCTGGCTGCTGTTCGGCTCGAGCGCGGTGCAGTACCTCGGCTGGGTCGGCGGGACGATCGTCGGCGCGCTCTTCGGCAACGTGCTCGGCGACCCGGACAAGATCGGGCTCGACGCGATCTACCCGGCGTTCTTCCTCGCCCTGCTCATCGAGGAGCTCGACGACCGCCGGTCGCGGTTCGTGGCGCTGCTCGGCGGGCTGATCGCGTTCGCCCTCGTCCCGGTCGCGCCCGCCGGGGTGCCGGTGCTGGCGGCGAGCGCCGCGGCACTCGTCGGGCTGCACACGTCGGCGCGGGCGGCGCAGGCGCGATGAGCACCACGGTCGCGGTGATCGCCGGCTGCGCGCTCACGACCTACGTCATCAAGGGCATCGGACCGCTCGCGCTCGGCGGGCGCGATCTGCCGGTGTGGTTCACGAGCGTCGTGATCCTGCTCGCGCCCGCGCTGTTCGCCGCGCTCGTCGTGACCCAGGCCCTCGCCGACGGGGAGCGGATCGCGCTCGGGGCGGACACCGTCGGCGTCGCGGCGGGCGGGCTGGTCGCGTGGCGCTTCGGCTCGGTGATCGGGTGCGTCGTCGTGGCCGCCGGCGTGACTGCCGGCCTGCGCGCGCTCTGATCAGGCGAGCGCGGTCGCGGCGACGTCCGCGAGCGCCTGCTCGAGGCCGCCGGCGAGCGCCCACGCCTCGAGCTCGGCGGGCGGCAGCGGACGGCTGACGAGGAAGCCCTGCGCGTGGTCGCAGCCGAGCGCGTGCAAGCGGTGCCAGTGGCCCGCGGTCTCGACGCCCTCGGCCACGACCGGCAGGCTCATCCGCCCGGCGAGCGTGACCGCGGCCTCGACGATCGCCGCGTCGCGGTCGTCCTCGTCCATGTGCAGGACGAAGCCCTTGTCGATCTTCAGCTCGTCGACCGGCAGGTGCTTGAGGCGCGCGAGCGAGGAGTGGCCCGTGCCGAAGTCGTCGACCGACAGGCGCACGCCGAGCTCGCGCAGGCGGGCGAGCACGCCGGCGGTGCGCTCCGTGTCGGCCATGACGGCGTTCTCGGTGACCTCGACGCACAGGCGGTCCGGCGCGATGCCGGCGGTGCGCAGGAGCCGCTCGACCGTCGCCGGGAAGTCGGCGTCGACGAGGTTCGCCGCGGCGACGTTGACCGCGATCGGCACGTCGAGCGGCCCGCCCGCCCAGGCCGCGGCCTGGGCCAGCGCGTCGGCGATGACGCGCTCGGTGAGCGGACGCATGAGGCTCGTCTGCTCGACGCTCGGGATGAACGCCGGCGGGAACAGGCGGCCGTGGACGGGGTGCTGCCAGCGCACGAGCGCCTCGAGGCCGCTGAGCCGGCCGGTCGCCACCTCGACCTGGGGCTGGAAGTGCAGCTCGAGCTCGCCGCGCGGGATGCCGGCGCGCAGCTCGCCGAGCAGGACGAGGCGGTCGCGGCTGTGGTCGTCGCGCTCCTCGCGGTAGGCCGCGACGCCCACGCGGTCGCGCTTGGCCTGGTACATCGCGACGTCGGCGCGCTTGAGCAGCTCGACCGCCGTGGCGGCGTGCCCGGGGAAGAGCGCGAGGCCGACGCTCGCGTCGACCTGGACCGGGATGCCGTCGAGGACGAACGGCTCCTCGAGGCAGCCGCGCAGGCGCCCGGCGATGGCCTCGGCCGCGGCGACGTCGCCCGTCGCGCCGAGGACGACGGCGAACTCGTCGCCGCCGAGGCGCGCGAGCAGGTCCTCGCGGCGGGTGTAGGCCTCCAGGCGCGCGCCGAGCTGCTGCAGGAGCAGGTCGCCGACGTGGTGGCCGAGGGTGTCGTTGAGCTCCTTGAAGCCGTCGAGGTCCACGAGCAGCAGGCCGGTCGCGCGCCCGATCGCGATGTCGGCGTCGAGCCGGCGGGCCAGGGCGCGGCGGTTCGGCAGCCCGGTGAGGTCGTCGGTCAGGGCCTGGCGGCGGGTCTCGCCGAGCTGGCGGACCTCGCGGAAGGTCATCGTCGTGCGCGCGACCGAGAGCACGATGGCCGCGGTGGCGAGCGCCACGGCGATCTCGTGCTCCTGGCCGAGGGCCGACGTCGCGAGCACGCCGACGGCGACGAGCGTCGAGACCGTCGGGATCGCGAGCGCCCGCCATTCGCCGACGCGGGCGTGGCGGTCGGGCAGCGGCTGCCACGCGGCGAGCGCGATGACGAGGAACGCGACCGGCCAGACGGCGTCGAGCCAGGTGCCCTGGACGTAGGTGTCGTTGGCGGCCTGGACGAGGTAGATCGCGTCCGCGACGCAGTTGCCGAGCAGCCCGAGGCCGAGGAGCATCCAGGCGCGGCCGGGACGCCAGCCGGTCATGCCGAACACGCACACGACCGTCGTGATCAGCAGCAGGTCGCCGATCGGGTAGGCGAGGTTGACCGCGACGACGAGCGGCTCGCCGCCGGCGTGGGAGATCAGGACGTCGTAGGCGATCGCGGCGCTGAAGGCGGCGGCGGCCAGGCCCGCGACGAGGCCGTCGAGCCACGTGCTGCGGTGGAAGTGGCGCGCGCGGCCGCGGACGAGGGACACCAGCGCGATCCAGCTCAGCGGGTAGAAGCCGAGCCACAGCGCGTCGGCGAACGAGACGTACGGGACGTCGCCGTCGGAGTAGACGATGCCGAAGCCGACGTAGCCCACCGTGTAGGAGGCGAGCGCGGCGGCGAGCGCCGACCACGCCCGGCGCTCGGCCGGCACGAGGATCGCCCGGGCGGCGCACAGGGCGGCGGTCCCGGCGTAGGCGGCGCTGCGCACCCAGGTCTCCCAGAACGGGATCGTGCCCGGACGGCCGGGCATCCCGGGCAGGATCGAGATCGCGTAGACGGCGACGATCGCGACGGTCGCGGCGAGCACGGCGTGGACCCAGCGCGGGGCGTCGCGCAGGGTCAGCGAGCGGGGTTCGAGGTCGGGGGGAGAAAGGGACATCCACGCACGGTCATCGCCGGGAGGTGGGTTTCCTTGAGCGGTGAGGGCCATTGCGCGGCCGGGTGCCTAGGCGCGGGCGAGGCGCCTAGGCACGGGCCGTCCCGGCTACTAGGCTCGCGCCGCCGTGGCCGCGCCTCGTACCGCTCCCGCTGCGCTGCCCGTGCGGCGCAACACGATCCTTCTCGCCTCGGCGCTCGCGGCGAACTCGGCGATGCTGCAGCTCTCCGCGGCCGTCGCATCGCTGACGCTCGTGCTCGTCCTCGACGTGAACGGGCTGCTCGGGCTCGGCCCGGCGATCGTGCTCGCCGCGGGCGCGCTCGCGGCGCTGCCCGCCGGGCGCGCGATGGACCGCATCGGCCGCGTCCCCGTCCTCGCGGGCGGGTTCTGCGCCGGGACGATCGGCTGCGCGCTGGCGGCGGTCGGGAGCGTCCGCGGGTCGGCGCCCATCGTGCTCGCGGGCCTCGTGGCCGTCGGCGCGTCGAGCGGCACGGCGCTGCTCGCGCGGACCGCGGCCGGCGACATGTACCCGCCGGAGCGGCGCGCCCACGGGATCGCGCTCGTCCTCTTCGGTGCGGTGTTCGGGGCGATCCTCGGGCCGCTCGTGTTCAGCCCGCTGCTCGCGGGCCGCGCCTTCGACGGCGACGCGCTCGCGCCGCTCTGGCTCGCGGCCGGCGGGTTCATGCTCGTCGGGCTCGCGCTCGTGCTGGCGGTGCGGCCCGACCCGCGCGACATCGCCGCCGCGCTCGCCCGCGGCGGGGCCGCCGACGACGGCGAGCGGCGCGCCGGACCCGCCGGCCGCGCCGCTGCGCGACCTCCTCGCCCGGCCGGGCGTGATCCCGGCGCTCATCGCGGCGCAGGCGAGCTTCGCGGTCATGGTCGGGGTGATGACGCTCACCGGCGCCGTCGTGGTCGACCACTTCCACCACGCGGCGCACCACGTGTTCCCGATCATCGGGGCGCACGTCATCGGCATGTACGCGCTCGTGATCGTCGTCGGCGACCTGATCGACCGCATCGGCCGCACGCGGTCGCTCGCCGGCGGGCTGCTGCTCATGGCGGTGTCCGTGGCGAGCCTGCTGTGGATCGAGAGCGTGCCCGCGACCGCCGCGGCGCTGTTCGGGCTCGGCCTCGGCTGGAACCTCTCGTTCGTCGCCGCGACGGCCGAGCTCGCCGACCGCACCGAGCCGTGGGAGCGCGGCAAGCTGCTGGGCTTCAACGACCTGCTCTCCGGGCTGACGGGCGCGGCGCTCGCGCTCGCGGGCGGCGTGGCGCTCACCGCGCTCGGGGTCGCGGCCCTGGCGATCGGCGGCGCCGTGCTCGTCGTCGGCCCCGCCGTGTGGATCCTGCGCGGAGGCCGCGGCCCCGCCGCTGTCGCATCCCGGACATAGCCGCGTGACCCGCCGGTGCGTGGCGCGTTGCCGGTGGCATGTCCCGCTCTCGCATCCTCTCTCTCCTGACCGCCGGCGCGGCGCTCACGGCCGTCGCCGGTCCATTCGCCTCCGGCGCCGCCGCCCAGAGCGTCCCGCCGCCGCTGCGCCCGCACAGCCACGTCGTGACCTACGACCGCGGGCTCGCCCGCGTCACGACGCTCACGATGGCCGTCACGCGCGCCGACCGCCGCCTGCACGCCCGGGTCGAGCTCGCGGTGCACAACGACTCGACGCGCACGCTGCACCGGGTGCTGCGCGATCGGTCGCTGCACCGGCGGCGCGCCCGCCGCGCCGGTGTGCCCGGCGAGCGCGTCGGTGCCGGTCACGATCGCGCCGGGCGCGACCGCTCACGTGGTCCGCCGGGTCACGCTGCGCCAGCCCCCCGCGCGCCCGGACGCGGTCCAGGCCGCGCTGGTCGACCCCGCGACCCGCCAGCCCTACGGCTACCACTCCGACGGGCTCCTGCTGCTCAAGGGCGGCGCGTGGCGCGGGACCGGGGCCGGGCGCACGTACGGCGTCCAGATCCCGGCGGGCAGCAGCGTGCGCCGCGTGAACTTCGACGTCCCGCTCGTCGCCACCGACCATGCGTACATCGACGTGAAGTGGACCGGCCCGCTCGGCCCGGCCGCCGTGCCGACCGCGATCTCGCGCTGCGCCGGCGCGACGTGCACGCCGCGGGCGCTCGCCCCCGACCGCTCGCGCAGCGGCCCGCAGGAGTTCGGCAACCGCTTCGACTTCGCCCGCGGCGGCGCCGACGCGCTCGGCCTGACGATCGGCGCGCCGGGTCAGCCGGCGCTGCTCACCGCCACGCTGCCCTGGCCGCGCTGAGCGCGGGTTGCGCCGGCCGCGGGCGGACGGGCGGTGGCGCGTGGCGCGTGGCGCGATGCGCGGTCGCTCGGGGCGGGCCGTGAGGCTGGCGAACCGCTGCGGCGAGGGGGAAGGGGTACCGGCGTCGATGGCGCCCGGCGCGATCGCCCGACGAGTTCTCCCCGGCTAGCGGGGATTTCTCGTCGCGCGGCGGGTCGCGCAGCAGCGTGGGGCGACAACCGGACGCGTGGCGACTGGAACTCGCCCCGCCTCGGCAGCGCCGGCGGCGCGTCGGATCTCCCGCGGGCGTCCGTCCCGATCCCCTCCTCGCCGAGCCGGCCGCCCGCATCGCGCGCCGACGACACGGTCGCGCGGGGCGCCACGCGCGCCCGCCGCCCCCGCGACCCGTGCCGTAGCCTCCGCCGCCCATGCGGCGGCGGATCGCGACGATGGCGGCGGTGGTGCTCGCGGCGGCGGGCGCGACCGCCGCCGCGCTCGCCGGCCCCGGGGCCGCGGGCGGCGCCGCGCCCGGGCCGCGCATCGCGGGCTGCCCCGTCCTCCCGCGCTCGAACGCGTGGAACCGCGACATCTCGAAGGCCCCGGTCGACCCGCGCTCGGCCGCCTACATCGCCGCGATCGGCCCGGGCAACCTGCACCCGGACTTCGCCGCGCGCCGCTACGGCATCCCGATCACCGTCGCGGCGACCACGCAGGCCCGGGTCCCGGTGCGCTTCACCGGCTACCCGGACGAGAGCGACCCGGGCCCGTACCCGATCCCGCCGACGGCGCGGGTCGAGGGCGGCTCGGACCGCCACGTCGTCGTCGTCCAGCGCGGCCGCTGCCGCCTGTACGAGCTGTTCGGCGCCCGGCGCGCCGGCGCCGGCTGGACGGCGTCCAACGGCGCGGTCTTCGACCTGCGCTCGAACCGCCGCCGGCCCGCGGGCTGGACGTCGGCCGACGCCGCCGGCCTGCCGATCATGCCCGGCCTGGCCCGTGCCAGCGAGGCGTCGGCGGGCGCGATCCGCCACGCGCTGCGGTTCACCGTCCGCGCGACGCAGAAGGCCTACGTCGCACCCGCCCGGCACTTCGCCTCCGCCGACACGAACCCGGCGCTGCCGCCGATGGGGCTGCGGCTGCGCCTGAAGGCGGGCTTCGACCTGCGGCCCTATCACGGCCAGGCGCGCGTGATCCTCCGGGCGCTCAGGACCTACGGGATGATCGTGGCCGACAACGGCTCGAGCTGGTTCATCTCCGGCGCGCCCGACCCGGGCTGGCACGACGCCCAGCTCGAGGAGCTCAAGCGCGTGCCCGGGACCGCGTTCGAGGTCGTGCGCGCGGGCCCGCTGACCCGCGGGTGACCGTCGGCCGACACGCCGGTTTGCGATCCGGCGGGCGGACGGCCGAGAATGTCAGCCGCAGGACAACCGGCGCATTCCTCGTGGGGAGGTACAGGCATGGCGACCACCACCGCCGCCAACGACCGCGTCATGGCGTCCGAGCGCATCGCGCCCGGGATGCTGCCGCGGGTTCTCGGGTCCTTCGACATGGTCGTGATCTTCGTCGCGGTCGTGCTCTTCATCGTGCAGGCGTCGGCCGTGCAACCGGCCGGCCCGGCCGCGTTCTCGTACTGGATCCTGGGCTTCCTGCTGTTCCTGATCCCGGGCGCGCTGATCACCGCGCAGCTCGGGCTCATGTTCCCGCAGGAGGGCTCGCTCTACGTCTGGACGCAGAAGGCCCTCGGCCCGTTCTGGGGCTTCTTCGCCGGCTTCTGCGCGTGGTGGCCGGGCGTGCTCGTGATGGTGGCGACGGGCGACGCGGTCGTCACGCTGCTGCAGTTCATCTTCGACGGCGGCCTGCCCAAGGCGTGGGAGCAGGGCCTCGTCATCCTCGCCGTCCTGTGGTTCTCGGCCGGCATGGCGACGTTGCGGCTGCGCATGACGCAGAACTACGTCAACTGGGCCGTCGTGGCCTACGGCGGCGCGGCGTTCGTCATCGGCCTCGCCGGGATCCTGTGGCTGCTCGGCGCGGGCCACGCGGCGACGCCGGGCATGGGCGAGCTCTCCTCCTACAAGCCCTTCCAGGGCACGTCGTGGACGATCTTCGGCCTCGTGATCCTGTCGCTGCTCGGGATCGAGGTGCCGCTGAACATGGGCGTCGAGATCGTCCACCAGCGCTCGATCAAGAAGTACCTCTTCTGGGGCTCGATCGTCGTCATGGGCGCCTACCTGTGGGTGACCCTCGGGACGATGCTCGCCCTCGACGCGACGAAGAGCGAGGCGGCGACGACCGACGTGCTGCGCGCGGTCCAGGTCGGCTTCTACGACTCGCACGCGCTGGCGGTGATCGTGGCGCTCGTGATGGTGTGGTTCTTCGTCTCGAACACCGTCGTCTACAACTACTCGTTCAGCCGCCTGCTGTTCGTGTCCGGGCTCGAGAAGCGGATGCCCGCGGCGCTCGGGCGGGTCAACGAGCGCAAGGTCCCGGTCGCGGCCGTGCTGACCCAGACCGTGCTGTCGTCGATCTTCGTCGTCGCGGTCTTCAACCCGTTCGTCGGCGGCGACAACACGCAGAAGACGTACTGGCTGTTCCAGGCCGCCGTGACCGTGATCTGGTGCGCGTCGATGGTGCTGCTGTTCTTCGACATCTTCCTCGTCAAGCGCGCCTTCCCGGCGCTGTTCGACGAGGTCCGCTCGTCGCACCCGGCGCTGCTCTACGGCAGCGGCGTCGTCGGGGCGGCGGCGTCGCTCTTCGGCGCGTACGTCACGTTCCGCAGCCCGTGGACGCCGCTGTTCACGACGTCCGACTGGCGGCTGTGGCTCGGCGTGCTCGTCGGGGTCTCGATCCTCGCCGCGATCGCCATCTACGCCATCAGCCAGTTCACCCACCGCGAGGAGCTGCCCGAGCCGACCGCCCCGTCGCCCACCCCGACCCCGGCGATGTGATGGCGCGCCCCGAGGACGCGGCGGACGTCGTGGCGCGGGCCGAGGAGGCCCGGCTGCGGCTCGTCCGGTTCCTGTGGTGCGGCAACGACGGCACGGTGCGGGCGAAGGCCTCCTCGCGCCACGGCCTCGAGGGGCGCGTGCGCGCGGGCATCGGGCTGACGGTGGCGATGCAGGCGATGAACGGCCTCGACCACCTCCAGCCGGTCGAGGGCATGGGCCCGGTCGGCGAGCTGCGGCTCGTGCCCGACCCGGCCACGTTCCGGGTGCTGCCCTACGCGCCGCACACCGGGGCGATGCTCGTCGACCAGCTCGCGCCTCGACGGCGAGGTCGCGCCGGTCGACCAGCGGGGCTTCCTGCGCCGCATGACCGCCCGCCTGGCCGAGCGCGGCGCGCGGCTCGAGGTCGCGTTCGAGAACGAGTTCGCGCTCGCCGCCCACGACGACGCCGGCGCCTACGTCCCGGTCGACGCGAGCCTGTGCTTCTCGACGATCGGCATGACGACGTCCCAGGACTACGTCGACGCCCTCGTCGACGCCCTCGAGGCGCAGGACATCCCGCTCGAGCAGTACTACGCCGAGCTCGGGCACGGCCAGCAGGAGATCTCGACCGCCCACCGCGAGGCGGTCCGGGCGGCCGACGAGCAGCTGCTCGTCCGCGAGACGATCCGCGGCGTCGCGGCCGAGCACGGCCTCGTCGCCACGCTCGCGCCGAAGCCGTGGCCCGAGGGGGCGGGCAACGGCTGCCACATCCACTTCTCGCTGTGGGACACCGAGGCCGAGCGCAACCGCTTCCACGACCCGGACGCCGCCGACCGCTCTCAGCGCCGAGGGCCGCGCGTTCCTCGCGGGCGTCCTCGCGCACCTGCGCGGCCTGTGCGGGCTGACCGCGCCGAGCTTCAACTCCTACCAGCGCATCGTGCCGCAGTACTGGGCGGGCGCGTTCACCTGCTGGGGCCACGACAACCGCGAGGCGCCGCTGCGGCTGCCGTCGCTGTTCCGCGGCATGGAGGAGGCGTCGACGAACCTCGAGCTGAAGGCCTCCGACGCGACGTGCAACCCGTACCTCGCCGTCGGCGGCGTGATCGCGGCGGGCCTGGACGGGATCGAGCGCGGCCTCGAGCCGCCCGACCCGGTCGAGGTGGACCCGGCGACGCTGAGCGACGACGACCGCGAGACGCTCGGCGTCCGGCGGCTGCCCGCCACGCAGGAGGAGGCGCTCGACGCGCTCGAGGACGACGACGTGCTGATGCGCGCGCTCGGGCCGGTGCTGGCCGGCTCGTACCTCGCGGTGCGCCGGTCCGAGTGGGAGACCTACGCGGCGGAGGACGAGGCATTCGCGCAGCAGGGACACTTCGAGAAGTACTGAGCGAGGTCGCGCTCGTCGACCACCACGCGCACGGGATCGTCGCGACCGCCGGCGACGCTCGACGAGTTCCGCGGCCTGTTCTCCGAGAGCGACGACCCGCGCCAGTGGCCGCACGTCGCCACCGGCCTGACGTACCTGCGCGGGATCGCGACGCTCGCGGCGCTGCTCGGCTGTGAGCCGACCGAGGACGCGGTCTTCGCCCACCGCCGCGCCACCGACCCCGACGCGTACGCGGCCACGCTGCTGCGCGCGACCGGGACCGAGTGGCTGCTGATCGACGACGGCTTCCCGGCGCCCGGGGAGGGCGAGGGCTGGGAGCGGATGGGCGTGCTGGCCGGCTGCCGCTCGGCGCCGGTGATGCGGATCGAGCGCGTGGGGGAGGAGGGGATCGCGCGCGGCCTCGACCTCCCGGCCCTGCGCGAGCACGTCGCGGCGACCGTCGCGGCGGCGCGGGCGGACGGCTTCGTGGGCCTGAAGACGATCGCGGCGTACCGCTCGGGGCTCGACGTCTCCGCCGTCCCGCCCGACACCGACGCCGCCGCGCGCGCCCTCGCGGACCGCCCCGCGCGCCTCGAGGACCGCGCCCTGCTCGAGCGGCTGCTCGCACGACGCGCTCGAGGCCAACGCGACCGCCCCCGGCGGCCCGCTGCCGGTCCAGGTCCACGCCGGCTTCGGCGACGGCGACCTGTTCCTCCCGCTCGCCGACCCGACCCGCCTCGGCCCGCTCGTCGAGCGCTTCCGCGACACGCCGTTCGTGCTGCTGCACTGCTACCCGTTCGTCCGTCAGGCGGGCTGGATGGCCCACGTGTACGGCAACGTGTTCTTCGACGTCTCGCTCACGATCCCGCACGTGTGGCGCGCGGCCGAGATGGTCCGCGAGGCGCTCGAGCTCGCGCCCGTCTCGAAGCTCCTCTACGCCTCGGACGCCGCGCGCACGCCGGAGCTCTACCACCTCGCCGCGACCGGCTGGCGCGACGCGCTGGCCGAGGTCCTCGGGGCGGCGCTCGGACCGGTCGAGGCCGAGCGGGCCGCGCGGGCGATCCTGCGCGAGAACGCGTTCGCGCTCTACGCGCTGGCCTGAGCGGCCGCCTCGACCGCGCCGGCCGGGCCGCCGCCGTGGAAGGTCAGCGCGAGCAGGCAGACGTCGTCGTCGGCCGGGTGCTCGACCAGCGCGCCGGGGACCTCGGCGACCAGCCGTGCCGCCGGGGCGTCCGGGCGGCGCGCGAACGCCGCCGTCAGGCGGGCGAGCCCGTCGTCGATCGACCCGGTGCGCCGCTCGACGAGGCCGTCGGTGTAGAGCAGCAGGCGGGCGCCCGGGCGCAGGGTCACCTCCGCCTCGCCGCGCGACCACGGCGCCGGCGCGAGCCGGACCCCGAGCGGTGGCGAGCGCCCGTCCCACAGGAACGCAGGAGGCTCGTCCGCCTGCGCGAGCAGCGGCGGCATGTGCCCCGCACACGCGTACCGGAGCGCGCCGGTGGCGAGATCGAGCTCGGCGTAGGCGAGCGTGGCGTGGCGCGCGGCGGGGATCTGGACGACGAAGCGGTCGAGGCCGTCGAGGACGCGCTCCGGCCCGAGGTCCGTGAGCGCCAACGCGCGCGCGGCGCTGCGCAGCTGGCCCATCGCGGTCGCCGCCTCCAGGCCGCGACCCACGACGTCACCGACCACCATGCCCACGCGGTCCTCGTCGAGCGCGAAGGCGTCGAACCAGTCGCCGCCGACGTCGAGCGTCCGGACGCCGGCCGCGTAGTAGGTGGCGATCTCGACGCGGTGGTCGCGCGGCGGGTGCGCCTCCATCAGGCTGCGCTGCAGCGTGTGCGCGACGTCGTGCTCGTGCGCGTAGAGGCGCGCGCGCTCGAGCGCCTGGGCGCACTGGCCCGCGCACGCGACGAGCAAGGCGCGCTCGTCCTCGCCGAACTCCCGCTCCGCCGCGAAGCCGAGCGCGAGGACGCCGAGCGACCGGCCGCCGTAGCGCAGCGGCAGCTGCACCGCTGCGGTCGGGCCGTCGCCGAGCGGCGGTCCGGCCGGCGGCGGGCCGGGGACGGGGTCGGGGCCGTGGCGATGGAGCAGCTCCGTGGCGCCGTCGGCCGTCGCGACGTGCAGGGCCGCGCGGTCGGCGCCCGTGCTCGCGACGAGCTCGGACACCGTGGCCCGCGCGATCTCGCGGGCGTCGAGCGGGGCGGCGAGCTCGGCGGTGATCCGCTGGAGGCGCTCGATCCGCTCGCGCGCGGCCCGCTCGCGGTCGCGGGCGGCGAGCAGTTCGCGCTCGTAGCGCTTGCGGTCGCGGGCGTCGAAGACGGTGGTCCGCACGACCTGGGGCGTCCCGTCCGCGGCGCGGCGCAGCGTCGCGTTCACCAGCACCGGGAGTCGGGTCCCGTCGGCGCGCACGACCTCCAGGGCGATCTCGCGAACCGTGCCCTGCATCTGCAGGAGCGGCGCGTAGTGCGTCTCGTGGTAGATGCGCCCGCCAGGGGTCAGCAGCTCCTGGAACCGGACCGCGCCGACGAGGTCCTCGCGCCGGTGCCCGGTCCACGCGAGGAACGTCGCGTTGACCTTGACGATGAGGCCGTCCGGCCGCGCGGAGAGATAGCCGCACGGCGCGTGCTCGTAGAGGTCTTCGGCGCTGTCCTCGAGCAGGTCGTCGCCGGCGACGCCCCTCGGGTCCGAGGACGCGACGGCCATGGCGCTAGACGAACGTCCGGATGGCGGCGATCGTCTCCTGCGGGGCGCTGAGGTTCGGGCAGTGGCCGGTCGCCCGCATCCGGACGAGCCTGCTCCCCTCGAGCCGTGCATGGACGTACTCGCCGACGGCGGTGGGCGCGATCACGTCGTCGCTGCACTGCAGCACGAGCGCGGGCGTCCGGACCGCGGCGAGGTCGGCGCGGTTGTCGGACAGGAACGTCACGCGGGCGAAGTGCCGGGCGATGTCCGGGTCGGCCCGGCAGAAGCTGTTCGTCAGCTCCTCGCCGAGCTCGGGGCGGTCGGGGTTGCCGACGATCACCGGCGCCATCGCGCTCGACCAGCCGAGGAAGTTGCTCTCGAGCGACTCGAGCAGGCCTTCGATGTCCTCCCGGCTGAAGCCGCCACGGTAGCCCTCGTCGTCGACGTAGCGGGGCGACGGGCCGACGAGCACGAGCTTCGCGAAGCGGTCGGGGTCGCGGCCGGCGGCGAGGACGCCGACCATCGCGCTCACCGAGTGCCCGACGAAGACGACATCGGTCAGGTCCAGCGCGTCGCAGATCTCGAGGACGTCGGTGGCGTACCCGTCCAGGGACGCATACCGGGCGGGATCCCACGCCGCCGGGTCCGCGCCGCCGGCGCCGACGTGGTCGAACAGGACGACCCGGTACTCGGCGGCGAAGGCCGGCGCCACGTGGCGCCACATGTTCTGGTCGCAGCCGAAGCCGTGGGCGAACACCATCGGCGGCGCGTCGTCCGGCCCCTGGACGGTCACGTTGTTGCGGGCGAGGACGTCCATGGGTCAGTCGATCGGCTGGCGCGGGTCGGTGTTCTCGGCGATGTCCTCCTCGGGCGCCCCGCGCTTCTGCACGACGAGGTAGCGCTCGTGGCGCGCGACGACGTCCTCGACCTCGGGGATCTCGTGGCCGTCGAGCACGGCGAACGTGCGACCGTCGCTGCGGACGCTCTCGTACTCCTCGCGGGTCAGCTCGATCAGGCGGTTGCACCCGAGGCGCCCGCACTCGCACACGAACGTCAGCAGGCCCCGGGCACCCTGCCCGGCCTCCATCCCCTCGTTCACCTTGCGGAACGTCACCTCGTTCATCGCGACGCGCTGCCGCCCCTCGGCGTCCATCGCGCCTAGCGTAGAACGTCGGGCGGGCCGTCGGGGAGAACGTCGGCGCCAACCCCTCGGGTTGGCCGGTCCGATCGTCAGGGTAGCCATCGAACGTGCCCGTGTCCTTGGAGGCGACCTTCCCGGCGACGCCGTCGGGAGTGGGCGCCATGCGTCGTGAGGTCGCGGCGTTCGCGGGCCGGGCCGGGATGGCCGACGACTCGGTGAGCGACGTGTCACTTGCGGTGTCCGAGGCGGCGACGAACGCGGTCGTCCACGCCTACCGCGCATCCACGGGCCACCTGCACATCCGCGCGCACGTCGACGGCCGCGAGCTGATCGTCGTCGTGGGCGACACCGGGTCGGGCCTCGCGCCGCGCGACGACAGTCCGGGCCTCGGGCTCGGGATGCCGCTCATGGCGAGCGTCACGACCCGCTTCAACATCGTCAGCCAGGGCGGCGGGACCGAGGTCCACATGGCCTTCGCGTTGCCGGGCGACGGCGCCGCGCCCGCACTCTGACCTGAGGAGCATCCACCTTGCCCTATCGCCTCGATCTGTCCACCGACGCCCCGACGGCCGTGCGGGACGCCGCCCGCGAGCAGCTTGCCGACGCGGTCCGCCGGCTCCGCGACGATCGCGAGGACGAGCCCGTCAAGGCCGTCCACGAGGCGCGCAAGGACCTCAAGAAGACGCGGTCGCTCCTGCGCCTGGCGCGGCCGGGGATGGACCGCGACGCGTTCCGGCGCGAGAACCGCACGCTGCGCGACGCGGGCCGGGCCCTGTCCGGCGCCCGCGACGCCGACGTCCTCGTCGAGGTCGCCGAGGACCTCGCCGAGCGCTACGACGGGCAGCTCCCGCAGTCGTCGTTCGACGCGCTGCGCGACACGCTCGCGGCCGACGCCCGGGCGGCCCGCGCGGACGGCGACGCCGACGCTGCGCGCGACGTGATCGCCGATCTCGAGGGCGTCGCCCTGCGGACGGACGACTGGCCGCTCGACGGCTGCGACCGCGACGCCCTCGTCGCCGGCGCGGCGCGCGCCTACCGCCGCGGGCACGCCGCGCTGGCCGCCGCCGCCGACGACCCCGCCGTCGAGCGGCTGCACGACCTGCGCAAGCGGGTCAAGGACCTGTGGTACCACGCCCGTCTGCTCGAGGAGGCGTGGCCGCGGGTGTTGAAGACCCAGGGCAAGGCGGCCCATGAGCTCTCCGACCTGCTGGGCGACGACCACGACCTCGCGGTGCTGGCCGAGCGCATCGGCGGCGGGACGTTCGTCGACGAGGCCGCGATCCTCGACCTCGTCGCCCGGCGGCGGGCGACGCTCCAGGACGAGGCCCTCCGGCTCGCCCGGCGCCTCTACGCCGAGCCTCCGAAGGCGTACCAGCGGCGGCTCGAGGCCTACGTGCGCCTCGGCGGCGCCGAGCGGGCCGTCATCGGCTGACCCTGATGCGGGGCGGACGGCGCGCCCCGCTCCGCTAGCGTGCTCGCGCGATGCCGGACATCCGCGACCTCCAGGCGTTCCTGCGCACGTCGGCCCAGTCGGGCCGCACCGTGCTGCGCGTGGCGCCGTTCACCGTGACGCTCCACCCGACGGACCCGATGCGGTTCGTCAACTACGCCGTGCCCGACGACGGTGCCGAGCCCGAGGCGGCCGCGGTCGAGGCGCTGCGCGCCGCGTTCCGGGCGCACGACCGCCTCCCGCGCCTGGAGTGGCTCGAGGAGGCGGCGCCCGCGGTCGCGCCCGTGCTCGGCGCCGCGGGGATGACGCAGGAGCTGCGCACGCCGCTGATGGCGTGCACGCCGGACGAGCTCATCGACGCCCGCGCGGAGGTCGAGGGCCTGACGGTCGCCGACGTCGGCGACGGCGACCTGCGCGAGACGGTGAACCTCCAGCGCGCTCGCGTTCGGGGCCGAGCCGCTCGCCGCCGACGAGGAGGCGTCCGACCCGCGGCGGCGGGGCGGCGGGGCCGTCCTCGCCCGGCTGAACGGCGCGCCGGCGGCCGTCGCGCAATGGACTGCGGTCGTCGACCGGGCGAGCGAGGTGGCGGGCGTCGCGACGGCGGAGCCCTTCCGCCGCCGCGGGCTCGCGGGCGTCGTCACGGCCGCGGCGGCGCGCGCCGCCGCGGACGCGGGCGCCCGCCTGCTCGTGCTCTCGCCGGGCGACGACGGGGCGCAGCGCGTCTACGCGCGGGCCGGCTTCCGCGGCGTCGCGACCGTGCTGCACTGGTCGGACCCGGACTGAACGGCGAGCCGCCCGCGCACGGCGGACACGACGGCCGCAAGCAGTGCGGGCGCGCGCAGGTGCGGGGCGGCGGGGACGAGGTCGACGCCGTCCGCGGCGCCCGCGCCCGGCCGGGTCGCGGCGCGGCCGCCGGGGCCGGCGCCCTCGACACGGCGGCGCACGAGGTCGGTGGACTGGAGGACTGCGATGGGAGCCATGGGGTTCATGCGATCCAGTGTCCCGCCGGCTGGTCATAGACTCAAATCATGGATTTAGCTAGTTGATAATCTCAGCTTATGCTTGAGCCGCGGCGCCTGCTCACCTTCCGCGAGGTCGCCCGGCGCGCCTCGTTCTCGCGCGCGGCCGAGGCCCTCGCCCTGACGCAGCCCGCGGTCTCCCAGCAGATCGCCGCGCTCGAGCGCGAGGTCGGCGCGCCGCTGCTCGACCGCGGCCCGGGCGGGCTCACCCTGACCGAGACCGGGGAGCTGCTGCTCGGCCACGCCGACGCGCTCGCGAGCCGCCTCGACGCCGCCGACGCCCAGCTCGCCGAGCTGCGCGCCGCGCGCGAGGCCCGGCTCGCGATCGGCGCGTACGCGAGCGCGCTCGCCACGATCGTCCCGGACGCGATCGCCCGATGGCGGGCCGAGGTCGAGGCCGAGGACGCCGCCGGCGACGTCGCCGTCGAGGCGCTCGAGATGGCCTCGCTCGACGCCGCCGAGGCCGTCGGTGACGGCCGGGTGCACGTCGCGGTGTGCTTCGAGGACGCCGCCGCGCCGCCGCGCGAGCACCCCGACGCGACCCGTCACGAGCTCGCCGACGAGCCGATGGACGCGGCCGTCGGCCCCGCCCACCCGCTCGCCGGGCGGCGGCGGATCGCGCTCTCGGCGCTCGCGGACGACACGTGGACCGCGCCGTCGCGCGAGCACCTCGTCCACCGCGCCTGCGTCGCGGCCGGGTTCGAGCCGCGGATCGACTACGTCACGCGCGACCCGCTCGCGATCGGCGGCCTGATCCGCGCGGGGCTCGCCGTCTCGCTCACCCCGCGACTGCTCGCCGGCCGCCTCGAGGACGTCCGCACGATCGCGCTGACGGGCGACGCGCCGTCGCGCCGGCTGTACGCGCTGACGCCCGCGGTCGGCGCGCGGCCGCGGGCGCTGCGCTTCGTGGCCGCGCTGAAGGCGGCCGCGGAGGAGCGGATGCGCGGTGACTCAGAGGTCCCAGCCGAAGTAGACCTCGGTCTGCACGAGCTGGTCGCCCGCGAAGGTCAGCACCTCGGTGTTGCGGAAGCGCGTGCCGTCGGGCCGCGTCGCCTCGTAGGTGATCATGGCCTCGTCGCCGTCGGTCATCAGGCGCACGATGCGGAACGTCGAGCGCTCGCCGGCGGGCCAGCAGCGCTCGAAGAAGGCGGCGCGGTCGATGCCGTCGTCCTGCGGGCTCCAGAACCGGAACCCGTCGGCGGCGAGGGCCTCGAACGCGGCCCGGTCGGCCCGGCCGTAGGCGTCGTAGGCGGCGCGGGCGAGGGTGGCACGGTCGGTCGCCACGCTAGGCCTTCGGGACGTAGGTCAGGACGACGATCCCGCTGTCGAACGGCGTCGTCTCGGCGAGCTTCAGGTGCGTCAGGTCGAGGCCGTCGAGCAGGCGGTCGCCCTCGCCGGCCACGACCGGGAACGTCCAGAAGTGGAACTCGTCGACGAGGCCATGGGCGACGAGCGTGTGGTCCAGGACGCCGCTGCCGAACTTCAGCAGGTCGCCGCCGTCCTGCGCCTTGAGCGCCGCCACCGCCTCGGCCGTGTCGCCCTCGAGGACCGTCGCGTTCCACGTCGTCTCGGTGAGCGTCGTGCTCGCGACGTGCTTCGGCATGCAGTTCATCTTGTCCGTGTAGGGATCGCCGCCGCGCTGCGGCCAGGCGTCGGCGAAGCCCTCGTAGGTCACCCGGCCGAGGAGCAGGGCGTCGGCGGGCTCGAGCAGCTTCGCGGCATACCCCATGTGCTGCTCGTCCCAGTAGCCGGACCCCACTTCTGCGGGTCGAGATGACCCCGTCGAGGGTCACGAACGTCGATTCCACGAGCTTTCGCATGCGTGTGTCCTTTCATCAGCGTGTGGCCCGTACCGACCGCCCACGGCCCGGAAACTCATCGCCGTGGGGCGGAACCCGGCATGATCGGGGGGTGCCGCTGCGGGTGGGCATCATCGGCGCCGGGGCCATGGGAACGACCCATGCGCGGCTGCTGCGCGAGGAGGTCGCGGGTGCCGAGGTCGTCGCGGTCGCCGACGCCGACGGCGGCCGCGCGCGGGCGCTCGCCGATGCCGGCGCGACCCCCGCCCGCGTCGTGGCGGACGGCCTGGGCCTGGTGGCCGACCCGGACGTCGACGCCGTGCTCGTCGCGTCGCCCGGCGACACCCACGAGGACTACGTGCGCGCGTGCCTGGCCGCCGGCAGGCCGGTGCTGTGCGAGAAGCCGCTCGCGAGCACCGCGGACGCGGCGCGGCGGGTCGTCGACGCCGAGGCCGCCGTCGGGCGGCGGCTCGTGCAGGTCGGCTTCATGCGCCGCTTCGACCCCGGCTACGTCGCGCTGCGCGACGCGCTCGACGCCGGCCGCGTCGGCGCCCCGGTCGTCGTGCACTCGGTCCACCGCAACCGCTCCGTGCCGCCGGGCTTCGGCACGGAGCTGATCCTCAAGGACACGCTCGTCCACGACGTCGACGTCGTCCGCTTCCTCCTCGGCGAGGAGGTCGTGCGGGCGACCGTCCATGCCGGACGGCCCAGCGCGCTGGCCCCGGACGGCGTGCAGGATCCGGTCGTCGTCGTGCTGCGCACCGAGACGGGCGTCGTCGTGACCGTCGAGGCGTTCGTCAACGCGCAGTACGCCTACGACATCCGCTGCGAGGTCGTCGGGGAGACCGGGACGCTCGCGCTCCCGGCGCCGCCGGAGCCGGCGGTCGGCTTCGAGGACCGGTTCGCCGCGGCCTACACCGCCGAGCTGCGGGCCTGGGTCGCGGCCGTCGCCTCCGGCGTCCCGGCCGGCGCGAGCGCGTGGGACGGCTACGCGGCCGCCGCCGTGTGCGAGGCGGCCCTCGCGTCGCTGCGCTCCGGCGGGCCGGTCGACGTCGTCCTCGGGCCGGTGCCGGACCTGTACGGCGGCGCTTCCGCGCCGCCGCGATGAGTTCTCGCGCGGCCGCGGGTCTCAGGGCCCAGATCCACTCAACCTCCAGGAGGACGACGTGAGCACCACCAGCACCACCGCCGCCGTCAGCCGGGTCGGCGTCATCTGCATCCCGACCTCCGACCAGGACCGCGCGATCGCGTTCTACACCGAGACCCTCGGGCTCGAGCTGCGCGCGGACGTGCCGTTCGGCGGCGACTACCGCTGGGTCGAGGTCGCGCCCGCGGGCGGCGAGGCGCGTATCGCGATCGTCCCGCCGCCGCCGGGCAAGCCGACCGGTGGCATGGAGACCGGCATCGGCCTCGAGACGGCCGACGTCGACGGCTTCCACGCGCGCCTGAAGGCGGCGGGCGTCGACGTCGACGACGAGGTCAGCCGCATGGGCGACCCCGTCCCGCCGCTGTTCTGGCTGCGCGACCCGGACGGCAACGTCCTCATGGTCGTCGACGGCCCGGCCTGATCGGCGCACCCGCCGGGGGCCGGCCGGTCAGGCCCCCGGCGACCGCGCCGCACGCCGGCGGGCGATCGGCTAAACCGGTGCGTGATGACCGAGACCTCCGTGGCCGGCCCGCGCGACGCCGGCGACGCCGCCAAGCCCTTCCACGACCTCGAGCAGTACATCGCGCTGCCGCGCCTCAGCGGCCTCGAGCTCGCCCCCGACGGCTCCCGCCTCGTCACCTCCGTCGCCACGCTGAACCCCAAGCGCACCGGGTTCGTCAGCGCGGTGTGGGAGGTCGACCCCGCCGGCGAGGCCCCCGCCCGCCGCCTGACGCGCAGCAGCAAGGGCGAGCGCGCCGTGGCGTTCACCGCCGGCGGCGACCTGCTCTTCCTCTCCGCGCGCCCGGACCCCGACGCCGAGGAGGCCGACGACGACGCGCCCGCGGCGCTGTGGCTGCTGCCGAAGGGCGGCGGCGAGGCCCGCATCGTCGGCACGCGCCCGGGCGGCTTCGAGGGCGTCGCGACGGCCGCGGCGGCGGACACGGTCGCGGTGCTCTCGCCGACGCTGCCCGGCTCGGTGACCGGCGAGGACGACGAGCAGCGCCGCAAGGCGCGCAAGGACCGCAAGGTCTCCGCGATCCTGCACACCGGCTACCCGATCCGCTACTGGGACGACGACCTCGGGCCCGACGAGCCGCGCCTGCTCACCGGCGCGATCCCCGACGGCGACGACGCGGTGACCTGGACGGACCAGACGCCGGCGCCCGGCCACTCGCTCCTGGAGGCCGACGCCGAGCTCGCCCCCGACGGTCGCACCGCCGTGGTCGCGTGGCACGTCTACGACCCCAACGGCCACAACCGCGAGGTCGTCGTGGCGATCGACGTCGCCACCGCGGAGCGCACCACGCTGGCCGACGACCCGGCCTACGACTACTTCGGTGCGCGGATCTCGCCCGACGGGCGCACCGTCGCGATCCTCCGCCACCTGCGCTCCGCCCACGATCGCCCGCCGCAGATCCACCTCGCCGTCGTGCCCGTCACCGGGGGCGAGATCACGGTCGTCGCGCCGGACTGGGACCGCTGGCCGAACGACATGCGCTGGACCCCCGACGGCGAGGCGCTGATCGTCTGTGCCGACGAGGGCGGCCGCAGCCCGCTGTTCCGCGTGGGCGTCGCCGACGGCGCCGTCGTCCGCCTGACGGGCGACCACGGCACGTACTCGTCACCGTGCGTCTCGCCCGACGGGCGCCACGTCTTCGCGGTGCGCAACGCGATCGACGCGCCCGAGACGCCGGTGCGGCTCGACGCCCACACCGCGGCCCAGGAGCCGGTGTTCCTGCCCTCGCCCGCGGCCGAGCCGGCCCTCCCGGGCACGCTGACCGAGATCACCGCGACCGCCGAGGACGGCACGGACCTGCGCGCCTGGCTCGTGCTCCCCGAGGGGGCCGAGGCCGAGCCCGCGCCGCTGCTGCTCTGGATCCACGGCGGGCCGCTGCACAGCTGGAACTCGTGGACGTGGCGCTGGAACCCGTGGCTCATGGCGGCGCGCGGCTACGCCGTCCTGCTGCCCGACCCGGCCCTGTCGACCGGCTACGGCCAGCGCATGATCGACCGGGGCTGGGCGTCGTGGGGCAAGGCGCCGTACACCGACCTCATGCGCCTCACCGACGCCGCGGAGGCCCGCGACGAGATCGACGCGACCCGCACCGCCGCGATGGGCGGCTCGTTCGGCGGCTACATGGCCAACTGGATCGCGGGCCACACCGACCGCTTCGCCGCGATCGTGACGCACGCGAGCCTCTGGGCGCTCGACCAGTTCGGGCCGACGACGGACGACGCGTCGTACTGGCTGGGCGAGATGACCGAGGAGATGGCGATGGCCAACAGCCCGCACCTCGCGGCCAACGCGATCACGACGCCGATGCTCGTCATCCACGGCGACAAGGACTACCGCGTGCCGATCGGCGAGGCCCTGCGCCTGTGGTGGGACCTCGTCTCGCGCCAGGAGGACCCCGCGACCCAGCCGCACCGGTTCCTCTACTTCCCCGACGAGAACCACTGGATCCTCAAGCCCCAGCACGCGATCGTCTGGTACGAGACCGTCCTCGCCTTCCTCGCCCAGCACGTGCTCGGAGAGGACGCCGAGATGCCGGAGATCCTGCGGTGAGGCTCAGCCGTCGCCGAGCAGGAGCGTGTCGAGGCCGCGGGTGACGCCGACGAGGCCGGGCACCCGGCGCACGGCGATCAGGGTGCCCGCGACGTAGGGCTCGGGCGTGCCGCCGGCGTCGTGGCGGATCGTCAGGCGCTCGTCGGGCAGGCCGAAGACGACCTCGGTCGACACGACGAAGCTCGGCAGGCGCACGGAGTGGATCTGCGTGCCGCCGACCGTCGCTCCCCGCGCCTCCTGCGGGCCGTGGAGGTCGGCGATCGGGTGGCCGATCGCGGGGTGCCGGACGGCGCCCAGGCGCTCGGCGAGCTCGCGCGCGGTGCCCGACGGGACGTCCGGCTTCGTCGCGCTCGCGTAGTCGATGACCTCCCACTGCGGCAGGTGCCGGGCCGCGAGGAGGGCGGCGGCCTGGGCCATCGCGGCGGTCAGCGAGAAGTTGCCCGACGCGACGACCCCGACGCCGCGCTCGCGCGCGGCGGCGTCGATCGCGGCGAAGTCCTCGGCGGTCAGGCCCGAGCTGCCGACCACGACCGGCACACCGGCCGAGACCGCCGCCAGCGTGTTCGCCCGGACCGCGGTCGCCGACGTGTAGTCGACGAGGACGTCGACGCCTTCGAGCGCCTCGGCGACCGTCGCGTGGACGGGCACGCCGAGGGCGTCGCCGCCGAGCGCCTCGCCGAGGTCGGCGCCGGCGGCCGAGCGGCTCACCGCGGCGGCGAGCCGCAGGTCGGGGGCGTCGAGGATGCCGCGGACGAGCGCGCGGCCGGTCCAGCCGGTCGCGCCCGCCAGACAGACCGAGAGCTCCTGCGTCGCCATGAGGGCCGCACCTCCGGGTCGGGGTCGAGGCGCGACATCATCGCCGACGGCGTCAGGCCCAGCCGGCCACGCCCTCGCCGCCGACGGGGTCGGTGTCCGGGGCGGGCAGCGCGGCGATCCGCTCGCGGGCCGCGGCGACCTCGTCGGGGTCATCGCCGCGCAGCAGGTCGTAGTCCTCCTGCCCGGGCGGATAGGCGCCGACGACGGTGAAGCCGTCGCGCGCGCTGCGGCGGCGGTGCCCCGTCCCGGCCGGGAGCACGAGGACGTCCCCGGCGGCGACGTCGAACGCCTCGCCCTGCGGGCCGCCGAGCTCGAGGGTCGCGGCGCCGGCGACGACCGCGAGCGCCTCATGGGAGGTGGAGTGGAAGTGGTGGAAGTCGAAGACCCCGTCGACCCACGAGCCGCCCCAGCCGTTGGCGGCGAACAGCTCGCGCGCCGCGTCCGGCCCCGCGGCGGCGCCGTCGACGGCGTGGTAGATCAGGACCGGGAAGCGCGGGTGGTTGGGGATCCGATCGCCGGGCGGCGCGGACCAGGTGTCGAGACGCATGACGCCTCGGCTACCCGGTGCGCGCCGCCGCGGATCGGCTACGCCGCGGCCTGGAACAGGAGGCCGAGCACGGCCATGCCGAGGTCCTGCATCGGCTTCGGGTCGCGCGGGGCGGTGTACTCGACGTCGTCGCCCCACTTCGTGAGCTTGATCTCGAGGGAGAGCTTCAGCGCGTCGAGCTCGGCGGCCGAGGCGTCGCCGGAGGCGAGCGCGCGCAGGGTCGCCCGGTCGAGGTCGGCGGTGATGCGGACCGCCCGCGGCAGGTCGTCGTCCTGGCCGATGACGTACGTCAGCTCGGTCACGCGGCAGAACTGCGCGACGCGGTCGCGGTCCTGCGCCGTCATCGTCGTGCCGTTGCGCTCGGCGAGCGCGACGATCGCCGCGGGCCGGCAGTGGCCCTGGGCCTGCCAGGTCGGGCCGTCGATGTCCGGCCCGCGCGTGACCGTGGCGTCGAGGACCTCGTCGGAGTGGTCGTAGACCCAGCGCAGCGTCTTGCGCAGCGCCTTGGGGTCGGTGTCGGCGCCGGTCTTCGCCTTGGTCGTGTCCTGCAGATCGTTCAGGCCCTTGGTCGTGTCGCCGTACCAGGAGCCGAGCAGGTTGACGTACGTCTCGTTCCGGCCGACGAGCGCCCGGGCGTCGTAGTGCCCGCCGCCGAACGCGAGGTTGCCGACGAACGTGAGCGCATCCTTCGACAGGCCGCCCGACGCCTTGAGCGAAACCGGCTGGGACAGGAACTTGCGCGTCTGGGCGGACGCGTGCGCCGACGGGGTCGCGTCGACGGTCGCGGTGACGGCGTAGTGGACGCGGAGGTCCTTCTGCTGGGAGGCGGCCCGCAGCGAGGAGCCGATCAGCCCCGGCACGTCCGGCTGCCCGCCGCCGCATCCGGCGACGGCCAGGCTGCAGAGCACGGCGAGGAGTGAGGCGATGGTCAGCGCGCGCAGGCGCATGAAGGTCCCTTTCGGTGGAAGACGTCGGGCCTTCCGTCGTCGCGCCGGCGCTCGGCCTTGCCCTTCGGTGCTCGTGGGCGGACGAACGTTCGCCGCGCCCGGCCGCTCAGCCCGCGGCGCTGCCCGCCAGCAGGACCTCGGCCACCTGCTCCGGGTCGTCCCACATCGGCAGGTGGCCGCAGCCGTGGAGCGTCACGCTGCGCACCGCGGGCGGGAGGTCGCGGCGGCGGGCGACGAGGCGGTCGTGATCGGGCCACGCGAGCGTGACGGGCACCGCGAGCGCGTCGAGGCCGGTGAAGGTCCCGGCGCGCATGGCGGTGTTGACGGCCTCGAAGCCGGTCGCGGCGGCGTAGGCGGCGACGAGGTGCGCGGCGGCGGCGGGCGGGACGCGGTCGGGGCGCGCCACGATCCCGGCGAGCGCGAGCCGGCGGCCCCGCTCGGTGCGCGTCAGCGCCGCCGCGACGGGGCGGATCGTCCGCGCGAGGCGGCGCGCGACGTTGCGGCGCGGGCGCAGCGGCTGCGGCCACAGGCCGGCGGGGGCGATCGCGGTCACCGAGCGCGCGGCGCCGGTCAGGGCGAGCTCGAGCGCGACCCACCCGCCGAGCGAGTTGCCCGCGACGTGGAAGGGCGCGTCGACGACGCCGGCGAGCCCGTCCGCGACGGCGCGGGCGAGCCGCGCGGGGGTCGGCGGCGGATCGTCGGGGAGCGGGGACGAGGCCCCGAAGCCGGGCAGGTCGACCGTGACGACGGTGCGCTCGCGGGCGAGGCGGCCGACCACGGGGTCCCACGCGCGGCGGTCGGCCCCGAGCGGGTGCAGCAGGACGAGCGCCGGGCCGTCGCCGCGGCGCTCGAAGGCCAGGCCCATCAGTCGTCGAGCACGGCGCCCACAGCGGCGCTCAGGAGCGCCGACGCCCCGGCCACGACGAGCGTCGCGGGCGCGGCGCCGTCGGGCAGCCCGCGGCGTCCGGCCGCGGTGGCGACGATGTCCGACACGTCGCCCGCGACGCTCGCGGCCAGCCACGGCCGCACGGCGTCGCCGCGGACGGTCGCGACCAGGCCGCCGGTGTGCAGCAGGATCTCGCGGGCGCCGAGGCCGCGCAGCGCGACCTTCGTCGGGTCGGTCCCGCCCGCCGGCCCGAGCCAGCGGCGCGTGAGCCGGGCGGGCGCGGCGATGAGCGCGACGCCGTAGGCGATGCGCAGGCTCATGACGGAGGCGGCGAGGATGCGGGAGGCAGGCATGTCCCCGGGATACGAAGCACCGGCGCGGCCCCGATCACTGATCGGGTCCCGCGGACTCGCGCGTACCCCGCACATGGACCTCACTGGACGCACCGCCCTCGTCACGGGCGCCAACCGCGGCATCGGCCGGGCCGTCACCGAGGCCCTCGCCGGCCGCCCGCTCGCCCGCGTCCTCGCCGGCGTGCGCGACCCCGACGGCTTCGCGCCGCTCGCCCCCACCGCCGGCGCGACGCCCGAGGTCGTGCCCGTGCGGCTCGACCTCTCCTCGCGCGCGTCGATCGACGAGTGCTTCGCGGCCCTCCCCGGCGAGATCGACGTCGTCGTCAACAACGCCGGGCAGTTCGTCGGCGGGCTGCTCGAGGAGCAGGACACCGAGCAGATCTATTCGATGCTCCAGGTGAACCTCGTCGCCGTCATGCACCTCACGCAGCGCCTGGTGCCGGGGATGGTCGCGCGCGGCCGCGGCCTGATCGTCAACAACACGTCGATCGTCGGCTACGCCCACATGCCCGCGGTCACGACGTACGCGGCATCGAAGGCCGGCGTCGTCGGCTTCAGCGAGGCGCTGCGGCGCGAGCTGCACGAGACCGGGGTCGACGTCATGCACGTCGTCACGCCCGGCGTGAACACCGACATGCTCGACGAGACCGACGAGCAGTACGGGCGCTACGCGGACACGTCGAGCTGGGACCGGATCGAGCCGGCCGCGTGGGCGGCGAAGATCGTCGGCGCGATGGAGTCCGGCGACCACATCCTCGGGCCGGGCGGCAAGACGGCGCTCGCGAAGCTCGCCTCGCGCGGGCCGGCGTCGGTGCTCGACGCCGCGGCCGCGCGGATGTTCAGCCGGCAGCCGCGATCGTCGTAGCGATCGGTGGCGGCGCGGTCACGCCCGCGCGCACGCTGCCGCGCCACGCCGGCTTGGCCAGCACGGCCTGCACGACGCCGATCCGGCGCTCGGCGAACCCGCCCTCGCAGTAGGCGAGGTACATCCGCCACATCCGCCGGAAGCGCTCGTCGTAGCCGAGGCCCTCGAGGGTCTCGGCCTCGCGCTCGACGTTCGCGCGCCAGCGGCGGATCGTCTCGGCGTAGTGCGGGGTGAGGTCCTCGAGGTCGACGGTGCGCATGTCGGTCCGCCGCGCGACGCAGCGCGAGATGACCGCGAGCGACGGCAGGCAGCCGTTGGGGAAGATGTGCGTGCGCATGAAGCTGCGCGACGCCTTCTCGACCTCGTAGGCGCGGTCGTCGATCGTGATCGCCTGCAGCAGCATCGCGCCGTCGGGCCGCAGGAGGTCCGAGCAGCGGGCGAACAGCGTCCCGAAGTCGCGCCAGCCGACGGCCTCGATCATCTCGATCGACACGAGCTTGTCGTAGCTGCCGCGCAGGTCGCGGTAGTCGTCGAGCAGGACGGTCACGCGGTCCTCGAGCCCGGCCGCCCGGATCCGCTCGACGGCGAAGGCGTGCTGCTCGCGCGACAGGGTCGTCGTCGTGACGCGGCATCCGCGGGTCGCCGCGGCGTGCAGCGCGAACCCGCCCCAGCCGCTGCCGATCTCGAGGACGTGATCGCGCGGGCCGAGGTCGAGCTTCTCGCAGACGAGGTCGAGCTTGGCCAGCGCGGCCTCCTCGAGCGTCGCGTCGGGGCGCTCGAAGACGGTGCACGAGTAGCTCAGCGTCGGATCGAGCATCAGCTCGTAGAGCTCGTTGCCGAGGTCGTAGTGCGCGGCGATGTCGCGCCGGCTGCGGGCCGGGGTGTTGCGCGCGAGGAACCCCTGCGCGCGCTGCCACGGGCCGCGCACGGGCGCGATGCGGCGGCGCACCTCGTCGAGGGCGTCGACGTTGCGGGCCGCGACGCGGATCACGGCGGCGAGGTCGGGCGACTCCCACAGGCCCTCGGCGTACGCCTCGGCCAGGCCGCGGCTGCCGTGCAGCAGCGCGGACCAGAAGCGCTCGTCGAGCACCTCGACCGTGCCGCGCGGAACGCCGCCGGGCCCGAGCACGTGCCGCTCGCCGCGCTCGACGATCGTCAGCTCGCCGGTGTGCATCCGGCGCAGGACCGCGAGGGCGATGGCGCGGGCGGCGCGCTCGGTCACGGCTTGCCCGGCGCCGGGTGGGGGTGGACGGGGACGCGGCGCAGCCAGAGCGCGGCGGCGTGACCGTAGATCAGGCCGAGGACGCGCAGGGTCGCCGCCGGGTAGCGGGCGGTGATCCCCGCCAGCGAGCGCTTCGTCAGTGGGCGGCGGCGCAGGCTGAGCGTCGCGTCGAAGGCGGGTGCGCCGTCCTCGCTGCTGGCGATGTGGACCGACAGCGTCGGGCCGGGGCGCGATGCCCGCCAGGCGTAGCGTTGATCCATGGCCATGAACGGCGAGACGTGCAGGGCCTTGTCGGAGGCGCCGTCGAGCACCGGGCCGTCGCCGCCGCGCGGCAGCACGTAGGCGTGCCGCTCCCCCCAGGGGGTGTTGGTGACCTCGGCGACGACGGCCTCCAGGCGCTCGCCCCCCGGCGCGAAGCAGTAGTAGAAGCTCACCGGGTTGAAGCAGTGCCCGAGCGTGCGCGGCTGGGTGAGGAGCCGGACCGGGCCGCCGGGGTCGCGTGCCGGTGCGCTGCGCGACGAGCGCGCGCACGGCGTCGGCGAGCGGCTGCGCCGGGTCGCCGAGGTAGTCGGTGCGGCGGAAGCGCACGAGCCCCGGCCGACGCGCGACGAACCGCCCGCCGAGCAGGCCGGGAAGCTCGTCGAGGTCGACGTAGAGCAGCGCCAGGCGATGGCGGAACTCGCGCTCGCGGACCGCGAAGCGGCGGTGGCGGATCGTGCCCTCGTAGATCGCGCTGCGCGGGCTCACAGCGCGTCGCCCCCGAGCGTCTCGGCGACCCGGACCGCGCTCGCGACGCCGTCCTCGTGGAAGCCCCAGCCCCAGTACGCGCCGCAGAAGTGCGTGCGCTCCCGGCCGCTGATCTCGCCGTGGCGGCGCTGTGCCGCCTGGCCGGCCGAGGTGTAGACCGGGTGCGCGTACTCGATCGTGCGGATCACCTTCGCCGGGTCGATCGCGTCCGTCCGGTTCAGGGTCACGCAGAACTGCTCGGGCGCGTCGAGCGTCTGCAGGCGGTTCATGTGGTAGGTCACCGTCGGGCGGCCGGCCGGGGCGTCGAGCAGGTGGTAGTTCCAGCTCGCCCACGCGCGCCGTCGCCGCGGGAGCATCCGCGTGTCGGTGTGGAGGACCGCCTCGTTGGCCTGGTAGGGGATCGCGCCGAGCAGCTCGTGCTCGCGCGGCGTCGGGTCGGCCAGCATCTCGAGGGCCTGGTCGGAGTGCGTGGCGAGGACGACGTGGTCGAAGCGCTCGGGCTCGCCGCCGCGCGGCCTCACCGTCACGTGGGTGGGGTGGCGGCGGATCGCGCGGACCGGCGTCGCGGTGCGGATGCGGTCGCGGAACGGGGCGACGAGCGCCTCGACGTAGCGGTGCGAGCCGCCGGTCACCGCGCGCCAATTCGGCCGCCCGCGCAGCTCGAGCATCCCGTGGTTGTCGAAGAACTCGGCGAGGAACCGGGCCGGGAAGCTCCACATCTGGCGCGGGTCGGCCGACCAGACCGCCGCCGCCTGGGGCACGATCACCCGCTGGACGAAGGGCTCGGAGAAGCGCTTGCGCTCCAGCCACTCGGCCAGCGGCGGGTCCTCGTCGGAGCGCAGCAGGTCGCGCGCCTCGCGCTGGAAGCGCAGCACGTCGCGCAGCATCCGGTGAAAGCGGGGCGAGACGAGGTTGCGCCGGGTGGCGAAGAGCCCGTTGGCCGACGTGCTCGCGTATTCGAACGCCCCGGCCTCGTCGGTGACGCCGAAGCTCATCGGCGCCGGCTGGCTCGGCACCGCCAGGCGGTCGAGGAGCCGTTCGAAGCGCGGGTAGTTGCGGTCGTTGAACACGATGAAGCCGGTGTCGACCCAGTGGGTCGCGTCCGCCGTGTCGACCCGCACCGTGTGCGTGTGCCCGCCGGGCTTCGCGCCCGCCTCGAACACGACGATCTCGTGCCGGCCGTGCAGCAGGTGCGCGGCGACGAGGCCGGACACGCCGGCGCCGACGATCGCGATCCTCATCGCGTGCCGGTTGTCGCGCTCACGCTCATCGTCCGTATCTCCGCGCGGGCGGCGCGGGCGGATCACCCGCGGGCGGAAGCTGTCGCGTTTGCACGCGCGAGCGCCCGGCCGAATGCTCGGCCGGGCGCTCGCGTACGGGAGATGCGGCCGGGGCTCAGGCGGCCGCGCGGCGCAGGCCGCGGCGGCGCGGGCCGGCGTCCTGCACGCTCGGCTCGGCCCGGAACCGCCGCGTCGCGACGAACAGGCCGACGACGGTCCACAGCGCGATCGACCAGAGGTCGCTCGGCGACCACGCGCCGCCGGCGACGCCGGGCGAGAAGCAGCGGTCGAAGGCGCGGACGATGTGCTCGAGCGGGAAGATCTTCGCGATCGTCGTCAGCCAGTCCGGCGCGCCCTCGAGCGGGAACCAGATGCCCGAGATGAACGAGACCGGCAGGAACGTCAGCTGCGCGATCGGCGTCGCCTGGTCGGCGGTCTTCGCCAGCGTCGCCACCGCGAGGCCGACCGACGACAGGCACGCCGCGCCGAGCACGAGGGTCACGATCGCCGCCGGCAGCGTGTGGAGGTACACGTGCACCCCGAAGACGGGGACGGCGACGACGAACAGCAGCACCACCGCGAGGATGCCGGTCAGCGCGGCCCCCGCCAGCCAGGCGCCGAGGTAGATCGACATCGGCAGCGGGGTCCCGCGGACGCGCTTGAGCAGCCCGGAGTCGCGCGCGGTCGCGATGCCGATGATCACCGACGTGTAGCAGGCGGTCGTGAGGCTGAAGATGGCGATCGACGGCGTGTAGAACTGGGCGAACTTCACCTGGCCGGCGGCGCCCACCGCGTCCACGGTCGCGTTGCCGTTGAGCCCGTTGAAGAGCACGAGCAGGACGAGCGGGAAGGCGAAGGTGAACACGACGGCGCGGCCGGTGCGCAGCTGGATGCGGACCCGGGCGCGCAGCCAGCGGCCGAGCAGGGCGAGATCGGGACGGGTGATGGTCATGCGGGCTCCTCGGTGAGCTGGAGGTAGACGTCCTCGAGGCTGGGCCGGGTCACGGTCAGGGCCTCGAGCTCGATCGCCGCGTCGGCCGCCCACTGCACCAGCGGGGCGATGTCGCGGGTCGGGGTGCGGGTGCGGAAGGCGACGAGCCGGTCGCGGCGCTCGACCTCGACGTCTGCGGGCAGGGGCAGCGCGTCGCCGTCGACGCCGTAGGGCACGCGGAAGGAGACGAGCGTCGCCTCGGCCACGCCGGCGCCGAGCGTCTCGGGCGTGCCCTCGGCGATCACGCGCCCACGGGCGATCACCACGACGCGGTCGGCCAGGTGCTGGGCCTCCTCCATGTAGTGGGTCGTCAGCAGGATCGTCTTGCCGAGGTCGCGCAGGGCCGAGATCAGCTCCCACGACTGGCGCCGGGCGGACGGGTCGAACCCGGTCGTCGGCTCGTCGAGGAACACGAGCTCCGGGTCGCCCGCGATCCCGAGGGCGAGGTCGAGGCGCCGGCGCTGGCCGCCGGAGAGCGCCGCCACGCGCACGTCCGGGCGGTCGCCGAGCCCGACGAGGTCGAGGACCTCGGCCGCGGGCCGCGGGTGCGGGTAGGCGGCGCTGTAGAGGTCGACGACCTCGCGCACGGTCAGGCTCTGGTCGATGCCGTCCTCCTGGAGGACGATGCCGATGCGCGCGCGGAACGCCCGCTCGCGCTGCGCCGGGTCGTGGCCGAGGACGTCCACGTCGCCGGCGTCGGCCGTGCGGTGGCCCTCGAGGATCTCCACGAGCGTGGTCTTGCCCGCGCCGTTGGGGCCGAGGATGGCGAGCACCTCCCCGCGCCGGACGTCGAGGTCGACGCCGTCGAGCGCCGGCGTGACGCCGTCGTAGGACTTGCGCAGGCCGCGCACGCTCACCGCGGTCGCGGCGGCGCTCGCCACCGGCGGCCGGGCGGTCGCCGAGCGCGCCGCCACGGTGACTTCGAGGTCGTTCGTGATCATGCGAAAAGGATCGGTCGCGCGGGGCGATCCGTCATCGGCGCGCGGGTCGAACTTCGCCGTCCACCCCAGGGTGGAGACCGATACCCCCGGATCAACCCTCGCGACGATGACGCCCGCGCGCGAGGGGCCTACCGTTCAGGGGGTGAAGCTGGTGAACCTCCGCGAGCTCCCCCCGATCGCCGGCACGGGCCCGCCCGTCGCGCTGCGCATCGTGGGGTTCGTCTCGCTCGCGGTGGTGTTCCTGTCCGCCGTGACGACGGACCCGACGCCCGGGCTGCACGGCGACGGCCCGTGGGTGGCGCTCGGCATCGTCCTCATGGCCGGCGGCGTCCTGCGCAGCCTGCCCCGCCGCGAGCTGCCCGACGGCCAGCGCCTCGCCGCGCTCGTCGTCGCGACGATCGGGGTGCTGCCTGCTCACGGCCCTGCAGCCGCACAGCGCCGCGTTCGCCGGGATCTACTACGTCGTCGTCATCGCCGGGATGCGCCTGGACCGGATCACCGGCGTCGCCGTCGCCGTGCTCGCGGTCGGCGCCCTGGTCACCGTCATGATCGCGACCGGCGACACCGCCAACGGCGCGATTCCCGGCCTCATCTTCTCCGTCGTCCCGTGGTTTCTCATCATGCGCCTCGTCCGGCGGCTCGTCGAGCGCGGCCGGGAGGCCGAGGCGCTCGTGGAGGAGCTGCGCGAGTCGCGCGCCGCCCACGCCGAGTCGGTCGCGATCGCCGAGCGCAGCCGCGTGGCGCGCGACATGCACGACGTCCTCGCGCACTCGCTCTCCGCGCTCGCGCTGCAGCTCGAGGGCGCGCGGCTGCTCGCCCGCGACCGCGGCGCCGACCCCGAGGTCGTCGCCGCCGTCGAGCGCGCCCACCACCTCGCCGCGGGCGGGCTGGCCGAGGCGCGCCAGGCGATCGGCGCGCTGCGCGGGGACGAGCTGCCCGGCCCCGAGCGCCTGCCCGCACTGGTGGACGCCTTCCGCGAGAGCTCCGACGCCCGCTGCGAGCTGCGGGTCACCGGCACGCCCCTCGAGCTGCCCTCCGAGGCGCGCCTGGCCCTGTACCGCACGGCCCAGGAGGCGCTGACGAACATCCGCCGCCACAGCGCCGCGGACCGCGTCGAGATCGGCCTGCGCTACGCGCCGGACGGCACGACGCTGGTCGTCCAGGACCACGGGCCCGGCGCGCCCGTGACCGTCGGCGCGACGACGGCCACGGCGAACGGCGCGGGCGCCGGCGGGGGCTACGGCCTCACCGGCATGCGCGAGCGCGCGGAGCTCCTCGGCGGCCGCCTGTGCGCCGAGCCGACCGGCGACGGCTTCCGGGTGGAGCTGTGGCTGCCGGCGTGATCCGCGTCCTGCTCGCCGACGACCAGCGCGTCGTGCGCGAGGGCCTCGGCACGCTGCTCGGTCTCCTCGACGGCATCGAGCTGGTCGGCACGGCGGCCGACGGGGAGGAGGCGGTCGCGCTCGCGGCCCGCCACGACCCCGACGTCGTGCTCATGGACCTGCGCATGCCGCGCGTGGACGGCATCGAGGCCATCCGCCGGCTGCGCGAGCGCGGCGACCGCCCGCGCGCGATCGCGCTGACGACCTACGCCGACGACGCCTCCGTCCTCGGGGCGCTGCGCGCCGGCGCGCGCGGCTACCTGACGAAGGACGCGGGCGCCGAGGAGATCCGCGCCGCCGTCGAGGCCGTCGCGCGCGGCGACGCGGCGCTCGACCCGGCCGTCCAGCACCACGTCGTCGCCGCCGTGACCGGCGGCGCGGCCGGCGTTCCGGCGGCCGCCGGCGGGGCCGCGGCGGACGAGCCCGAGGAGCTGCCCGACGGCCTGACGCCGCGGGAGGCCGAGGTGCTCGGGCTGATCGCGGCCGGGCTGACGAACGGCGAGATCGCCGACCGGCTCGTCGTGAGCCCGGCGACGGTGAAGAGCCACGTCAACCACATCTTCGCCAAGGCGAGCGTGTCCGGCCGCGCGCAGGCCGTCGGCTACGCCTTCAAGCACGGGCTGGCGGAGCCGGGCGGGCCCCGAGAACCGACCGTCTAGCATCGGATCCATGGCCGCCTCCGCAGGGATCGTGCTCGCCGGCGGGCGCTCGACGCGGATGGGCTCGCCGAAGGCCGCGCTCGAATGGCACGGCTCGACCCTCCTGCGGCGCATCACCGGGATCGTCGGTCGCGCTGTCGACGGGCCGGTGGTCGTCGTGCGTGCCCCCGGCCAGACGCTCCCGGCACTCCCCGACGGCGTCGAGGTGGTCGAGGATGCGCGTGAGGGTCGCGGGCCGCTGCAGGGTCTGGCGGCCGGCCTCGCCGCCGTGCGCGATCGCGCGCCCGCGGCGTATGCGTCGTCCACCGACGTCCCGCTCCTGCACCCCCGGTTCGTCCGGCGCCTCCTCGACGCGCTCGGCGACGACGCCGACGTCGTCCTGCCGGAGATCGGCGGCTTCCCGCAGCCGCTCGCCGCCGTCTACCGGACCGACCTGGTCGACACCGTCGAGCGCCTCATCGCGGAGGACCGCATGCGCCCGGCGTTCCTGTTCGAGGCCTGCCGCGTGCGGCGCCTGGGCGCCACCGACCTGCTCGCCGACCCCGCGCTCGCCGCGCTCGACCCGGATCTCGAGTCGGTGCTGAACCTCAACGAGCCCGGCGACTACGAGGCGGCGCGCGGGCGGCCGGCCCCCGAGATCACCGTGCGCGTCTTCGGCGCGCTCCGCCGCGCGGTGGGCGCGGGGGCCGACCCCGCGCTCGTGTTGGCCGCGACACTGGGCGAGGCGGCCGCCGCTACCGGCCTGACGCTCGACGAGCACGTCGTCGCGGCGCTCAACGGCGATCAGATCACCCGGGACCCCGAGGCGCCGCTCGCCGCGGGAGACGCCGTCGCGTTCCTCGCCGCGGACGCCGGCGGCTGAGCGCGGACGCGCCTTCCGTACCCTGTCCGTATGGAGGCGCACACCGCTCCCGGCGGCTACTTCGGCCGCGCCCTCGTCGTCGACCTCGCGGACGCGCGTGGCGCGACGCTGCCCCTGCCCGATCACATCCTCCGCGCGTACATCGGCGGCGCGGGCCTGGGAGCGTGGCTCATGCACGAGCTCGCCCCGCCCGGTGTCGACCCCCTGGGGCCCGACGCGCCCCTCGCGTTCTGCTTCTCGCCCCTCGTCGGCACGCCGCTGACCACGAGCGCGAAGTTCGCCGTCGTGGCCAAATCTCCCTTGACCGGCCTGCTCAACGATGCGCTCGCCTCGAGCCACTTCGCGATCGCCGGCAAGCTGACGGGTCACGACGCGATCGTCGTCAAAGGCGCCTGCGCGGAGCCCTCGGTCCTGCTGGTCGACGGCGACGGCCCGCGCCTCGAGCCGGCCGGCGACCTCTGGGGGCTGTCCGCCGACGAGGCCGAGCAGCGGCTGCGCGAGCGACTCGGCAAGGCCTGGCGAGTCGCATCGATCGGCCCGGCGGGCGAGAACCTCGTCAAGTACGCGACGGTCTCGCACGACGGCCGTCACGCGGGCCGCGGCGGGCTCGGCGCGGTGCTCGGCGCGAAGCTCCTCAAGGCGATCGCCGTGCGTCCGGGGGCGAAGGTCGCGACCGCCGATCCGAAGGCGGTCCTCGCCGCTGCCCGCGACCTGCGGCAGCGCTCGTTCGGCCCGGCGACGGCGAAGTACCGCGAGCTCGGCACGCTCGCGAACCTGCTGGCCTTCAATGCGATCGCCACGCTCCCGACCCGCAACTTCCAGGCCGCGACGTTCTCCGACGCCCCGCGCCTGGCCGCAGAGGAGCTCGCCGAGGCGCGCGGCGTCGCCCGCGACAGCTGCGCTTCGTGCTCCATCGGCTGCGAGCACATCTACAAGGGGGCCGGCGGGAAGCAGACCCGGGTCGAGTACGAGAACGTCTTCGCGCTCGGGCCGCTGTGCGGCGTCTCGGACCCGGACGCCGTCCTCGAGGCCAGCCGGCGCTGCGACGCGTACGGCATCGACACGATCTCGGCCGGCGGCACGATCGCGTGGGCGATGGAGTGCGCCGAGCGCGGCCTCCTCGACGCGCCGTGGCTGCGCTTCGGCGACGCGGACGCGATGCTCCGCGCGCTCGACGAGATAGCCGTTCGCGAGGGCCTCGGCGCGCTCCTCGCCGAGGGCTCGCGGGCCGCGGCGGAGGAGATCGGCCAGGGGTCGGCGGCGTTCGCGCCGCACGTGAAGGGTCTCGAGCTCCCGGGCTACGAGCCGCGGACGCTGCAGGCCATGGCGCTGGGGCTCGCGGTCAACGCGCGCGGCGCCGACCACAACCGCTCGGGCGCCTACGAGGCCGACCTGTCCGGCCGCCACGACCGGCTCAACGGCGGCGCCCCCCACGTCGCGGCCGCGATCGTCACCGAGGACCGCGCCGCGGTCATGGACTCGCTCATCCTCTGCAAGTTCCTGCGCGGCGTGTTCGACGAGCCGTTCCCGGAGTGGGCGCGCCTGTTGAGCAGCGTCACCGGGTGGGACGTCGACGGCGAGGAGCTCGAGGCGACCGCCCGGCGGATCGTGCTCGCCAAGCGCGCGTTCAACGCCCGTGAGGGCTGGAAGCGGTCCGACGACGGACTGCCGGAGCGCTTCCTGAGCGAGCCGCTCGAGGTGGCGTCAGGGCGCACCGCGACGCTCACCCGCGAGCAGCTCGACGGGATGATCAGCGCCTATTACGAGAGCCGTGGCCTGGACACATCTGGAGCCCTCAAAACGGGTCAGATCGAGGATCTTCGCCTCGGGGTAGGCGAGGGAGTGACGCGTAGTATTCCGGCGACGGTCTCATAACGTCCGCCCAGTGCAATCGAGGAGATACTGAGGAAAAACGTGGCCATCTCGACGCCTGCGCCAACCGAGATCAAGACCGTCAGCCTCACCATCGACGGCCAAGAGGTCACCGTCCCCGAGGGGACGACGATCTGGACGGCCGCGAAGGACGCCGGCATCGAGATCCCGGTGCTCTGCCACGACGAGCGCTACGACCCGGTCGGCGTGTGCCGGCTGTGCGTCGTCGACGTCGGCGCGCGCGTGTACGCGGCGTCGTGCGTCCGCCCGTGCGAGGACGGGATGGAGGTCAAGACGGCGACGCCCGAGCTCGACCGCAACCGCGCGGAGCTCACCGAGCTGCTGCTGGTCGACCAGCCGCCGGTCGAGGAGGACCCCAAGGAGACGACGACGGCGGACAACGAGCTGCTCGTGCTCGTGCGCCAGTACGGCCTGCAGCGGGACGAATCGGAGCTGGCCTGCGGAACCGGTCGCGGCGAGGACCACTCGAACCCCGTGATCTCGGTCAACCACGACGCCTGCATCCTCTGCGACCGCTGCGTGCGTGCCTGCGACGACATCCAGGGCAACGACGTCATCGGCCGCTCGGGCAAGGGCTATACGACGCGGATCGCCTTCGACCTCAACGACCCGATGGGCGAGTCCTCCTGCGTGACGTGCGGCGAGTGCGTCGCCGCCTGTCCGACGGGCGCGCTGACCAACAAGCCGATCGGCGGCGTGCCGATCCGCCCGCGCGAGGAGCTGCGCCAGGTCGACTCGGTCTGCCCGTACTGCGGCGTGGGTTGCGCCTTGACGTTCAACGTGGACGACGAGCGCAAGGCGATCGCCTACGCCGACGGCCGCCCGCAGCCCGGCTCGCAGAGCCGGCTCTGCGTCAAGGGCCGCTACGGCTGGGACTACTCGTTCTCCAAGCAGCGCCTCACGACGCCGCTCATCCGCCGCGAGTCGAGCTACCCGAAGGGCGCCTTGAGCAGCGACGTCCGCGGTGAGGAGGACCGCGGCGGCCGGCGGCGCAAGCCCGGCGGCCTCGTGGACTACGAGGAGGTCCTGCCGCACTTCCGCGAGGCGACCTGGGAGGAGGCTCTCGATCTCACCGCCTCGCGCCTGAAGGAGATCCACGCCGAGCACGGTTCCGCGGCGATCGCGGGCTTCGGGTCGGCGAAGTGCTCCAACGAGGAGGCCTACCTCTTCCAGAAGCTGATCCGCGCCGGCTTCGGGACGAACAACATCGACCACTGCACGCGGCTGTGCCATGCGTCGAGCGTCGCGGCGCTGTTCGAGGGCGTCGGCTCCGGCGCGGTGTCGACGACGTACGGTGACATCGTCAACGCCGACGTCGCGATCCTCGCCGGCACGAACACGACGGCGAACCATCCCGTCGCGTCGTCGTTCTTCAAGCAGGCCCGCCGCCGCGGGACGAAGCTCATCGTCGTCGATCCCCGCCGGGAGCGGATCGCCGACCACGCCGACGTCTACTGCCAGCTCAAGCCCGGGACCGACGTCGCGTTCTACAACGGCGTCATGCACGAGGTCATCAAGCTCGGCCTCGTCGACCGCGAGTTCATCGCCGAGCGCACCTCGAACTACGACGCGCTGGCCGAGCTGCTCGAGGAGTACACGCCCGAGCGCGCCGAGCAGATCACCGGCATCGACGCCGACACGATCCGCCTCGTGGCCCGGATGTGGGGCGAGGCCGGCGCCGGCGTCATCTACTGGGGCATGGGCATCTCGCAGCACACCACGGGCACGGACAACGCCCGCTGCCTCATCGCGATGTGCTCGATCACCGGCCACGTCGGCAAGCCGGGCACCGGCCTGCATCCGCTGCGCGGCCAGAACAACGTCCAGGGCGCGTCCGACGCGGGCCTGATCCCGATGTTCTATCCCGACTACCAGCCGGTGGACGCCGACAGCGTGCGCGAGCGCTTCGAGTCCGCGTGGCATCGCGAGCTCGACCCGAACAAGCGGTCTCACGGTCACGGAGATCGTCGCCTCCGCGCTCCAGGGCGGCGTGCGCGGGATGTACATGATGGGTGAGAACCCGTTCCTGTCGGACCCGAACATCAACAAGGTCCGCAAGGCCCTGAGCACGCTCGACTTCCTCGTCGTCCAGGACATCTTCCTCACCGAGACGGCCGAGTTCGCCGACGTGATCCTGCCCGCGACGACGTTCATCGAGAAGGACGGCACGTACACGAACACCGACCGGCGCGTGCAGATCGGCCGCAAGGTCCTCGACCCGCCGGGCGAGGCGCGCGAGGACTGGCGGATCATCCAGGAGATCTCCAACCGCGTCGGTCTGCCGATGGATTACTCGCACCCGTCGGAGGTCTTCGACGAGCTCGTCTCGCTCATGCCCAATTACGCGGGCCTGAAGTACGACAACCTCGGGTCGACGGGCAAGCTCTATCCGAACCCCGACCCGGTCAACACCGACGGGACGGTCGTCCTGTTCGACGAGCGCTTCGGCACCGAGGACGGCCTGGCGCATCTCGTGCCGGCCGAGTGGCTGCCCGCGAAGGAGCTGCCGTCGGAGGAGTTCCCCTGGATCCTCAACACCGGCCGCCTGCTCGAGCACTGGCACACGGGCTCGATGACGCGCCGGTCCTTCGCGCTGGACTCCATCCAGCCCGAGCCGCACATCTACCTGAACCCCGACGACGCCAAGGCGATGGGCGTCACGGACGGGGACTTCGTGCGCGTGACGTCGCGGCGCGGGACGATCGAGACCCGCGCCCGCCTGTCGCACCGCGACACGCCGGGGACGTGCTTCATGCCGTTCCACTTCCGCGAGGCGGCGGCGAACCTCCTGACGATCGACGAGATCGATCCGACGGGCAAGATCCCCGAGTTCAAGTTCTGCGCCGTGCGGATCGAGAAGGTCGGCAGCACCGCGGTGCACGAGCCGCTGACCGTGCGTGAGGGGGGCTGACCGGTGGCCACCGACGTCACGACGGGCGGCGACGGCAACGGCGACGGCCGACGGGGTCGGCCTCCGCGTCCAGCCGCGCTATCCCGGCACCGAGGCGCGCGCCGGCAAGTTCCCGGGCCCGAGCCTGATCCCGGCGCTCAACGCGATCCAGCGTCGCGTCGGCTGGCTGCCGCGCGAGGAGCTCGTGGCGCTCTCGCGCGACGTGCGCCGCCCGCTGTACGAGATCGAGGGCCTGATCTCGTTCTATCCGCACTTCCGCACCTCGCCACCGAAGGCGGTCCAGCTCGCCGTCTGCCATGACCTCACGTGCTGGCTGCACGGCTCCGACGACCGGATCCGCGCGGCGAAGGAGCGGTACGGCGACGACGTCGAGATCGAGATCGTCGAGGTGTCATGCCTCGGGCGGTGCGACATCGCGCCGGCCGCCGCCGTCGACGAGCGCCCGCTGGCGATCGACGAGGCCGAGGCGGCGGTCGAGGCGGCTCGCGGCGGCGAGCGCGGCGAGACCGAGGCGCTGACCCGCTCCGGCGAGCGGCGCCCGAACGACCCCTACGAGTCGGCCGACGAGCACTACTCCGTCTTCCGTCGCGCGTTCGCCGGCGACCTGCGCCCGGAGGAGATCGTCCAGACGCTGAAGGACTCGGAGCTTCGCGGCATGGGCGGCGCGGGCTTCCCGACGGGCCAGAAGTGGGAGATCGTCGCCGGTCAGGAGCCGCAGCCGCATTACACGATCTGCAACGCGGACGAGTCCGAGCCGGGCACCTTCAAGGATCGCCAGATCCTCGCCGAGCAGCCGCACCTCGTCCTCGAGGGCATGATGCTCGGCATGCTCGTGACGGGCTCGGAGGAGGGCTGGATCTTCATCCGTCACGAGTACGCCCCCGAGGAGCACGTGCTCGAGGCCGAGATCGAGCGCCTGCGCGGGGAAGGCCTGCTCGGCGACGACGTGCTCGGCACCGGCCGGCGCCTGCAGATCGAGATCTTCACCTCCCCGGGCGGCTACATCCTCGGCGAGGAGTCGGCCCTGCTCGAGTGCATGGAGGGGCACCGCGGCGAGCCGCGCAACAAGCCGCCGTTCCCGGGCCTCTTCGGCCTCTGGGGCAAGCCGACGCTGATGAACTCCGTCGAGACGTTCGCCGACGTGCCGATCATCGTCGAGCGCGGCGCCGACTGGTGGAAGGAGCAGGGCGTCAACGGTGGCACGGGCCTGAAGTTCTTCGCCGTGTCCGGCCACGTCGCCAAGCCCGACGTCTACTGCGTGCGCGCCGGCTCGACCGCCCGGGACCTGATCGACCTCGCCGGCGGCGTGCCGGACGACCGCGAGGTCGGGCGCCATCCAGCCCGGCGGCGCCTCGTCGAACTTCCTCGGCCCGGACAGCCTCGACATCCCGCTCGACTGGAAGCCGCTGCAGGAAGCGGGCTCGATGCTCGGGTCCGGCGCGCTCATCGTCATGGCCGAGGGCACGAACCTCCTCGCCGCGGGGACCAACGTCCTGCGCTTCTTCCGCAACGAGTCGTGCGGCAAGTGTGTCCCCTGCCGCGTCGGCTCGACGAAGGCGCACACGATCCTCAGCGACCTGCTCGAGCAGGGCAAGGGCGTCGCGGACGTGCCCGAGAAGATCCCCCAGCTCGAGGAGACGCTCCGGATGACATCGATCTGCGGCCTCGGCCAGGTGGCGCTGGGGCCGGTCCTCAGCGTGCTGGGCATGGACCGCGGCGGCGCCGAGGCGCGCGAGCACCCGAAGGACCGCGAAGACACCGAGACGTAGTCTTCGCCGATGGCGGGCCCGGCGAGCCATCGCGAGTTCTTCGCGGTCCGGACCGTGGCCGAGACGCTCGCCGGCTTTCGGCCGGCGCGGCGGACTCCGGTCGAGACGGTCGCCCTCGCCGACGCGCACCGGCGCGCACCCGCCGAGCCGGTCCGTGCCCCGCACGACCTGCCGGGGTTCGCGCGCGCGACGGTCGATGGCTACGCCGTGCGCGCGGCGGACACGTACGGCGCGTCGGAGGGCCTTCCGAGCTATCTCGACGTGACCGGCGCCGTCGACGATGGGCCGCGCGCCGGAGGTCGTCGTCGCGCCGGGCAATGCGGTCGCGATGCCGACCGGCGGCGTCATGCCGGACGGCGCGGACGCGGTCGTCATGGTCGAGCACACGCAGGAGACGATGCCGGGGACGATCGAGGTCGTCCGTCCCGTCGCGCCGGGCGACGGCCTGGTGCGCGCGGACGAGGACGCCCGCGCCGGGGTCGAGATCCTGCCCGCCGGCCGCCCGCTGCGGGCCCAGGACCTCGGGCTGCTCGCGGCTGCGGGGGTCACCGCGGTCAGCGTCCGGGCGCGGCCGCGCGTCGCGATCGTGTCGACCGGCGACGAGGTCGTCGCGCCCGCGACGGAGGATCTCGCCGTCGGCCAGGTCCGCGACGCGACCGCGTCGGCGCTCGCCGCGCTCGTCCGCGACGCCGGCGGCGACCCCGACCCGCGCGGCATCGTCCCGGACGACCACGACGCGCTCGCCGCCGTGCTCCGCGACGCCGTGGCCTCGTCCGACCTCGTCGTCGTCTCGGCCGGTTCGTCGGTCGGCGCGCGGGACGAGACGGCCGCCGTCGTCGCCGAGCCTGGGCCCGCCCGGGATCTGGGCCCACGGGATCGCGCTGCGCCCGGGCAAGCCGACGCTGCTGGCCGACTGCGGCGGTGTGCCGGTGCTCGGGCTGCCCGGCAACCCCCGCTCGGCGCTCGTCGTGTTCCGCATCGTCGGGATGCCGATCGTCCGGCTGGTCGGCGGGGTCGCGGAGCCGCCCGAACCGCGGGTCCGGGCGCGCCTCGGCGCGCGGCGTCCCGTCGGCCGCCGGTCGCCTCGACGTCGTGCAGGTCACCGTCCGCGACGGGGTCGCGGCACCGCTGTTCGGGGCCTCGGCGCTCCTGACGATCCTCACGGCCGCGGACGGGTACATCGTCGTCCCGGACGACGCGACCGGGCTGCCCGAGGGCAGCGAGGTCGACGTCACCCTGTACACCTAAGGACGTCCGCCGGGCGCGGCGGACCTCACCGACCCATGGCGACCACGCCCTTCATCCACGACGTCCCCGCCGCCGAGGCGCTCGCCGCCTGGCGCGCGGCGTGCGCCGCCGCGGGCTGTCCCGCTCGCGTGGAGGTCGTGCGCCTCGACCTGCACGAGGCCGTCGGCCGCGTCACGGCCGAGCCGGTGTGGGCGACGCGGTCCTCGCCCTCGTTCGACGCATCGGCCATGGACGGCATCGCCGTGCGCGCGGCCGACACCGTCGGCGCGAGCGAGAGCACGCCGGTCTTCCTCGACCCGGGCACGTTCGCCGTGGTCGACACCGGCGATCCGCTGCCGGAGGACTTCGACGCGGTCGTCATGCGCGAGCACGTCCACCACGAGGCCGACGGCCGCGCGGAGCTGCGCGGGGCGGTCGCGCCCTACCAGCACGTGCGCTCGATCGGGGAGGACGTCAGCGCCGGCGAGCTGCTGCTGCCCGAGGGTCACCGCCTGCGGGCCGTCGACGTCGCCGCGGCCGCGGCCGCCGGCGCCGTGGACGTCGCCGTCCGCCGCCGCCCGCGTGGTCGCCGTGCTGCCGACCGGCGACGAGATCCGCCCGGTCGGCACCGACGCGGCGCCAGGCGTGATCCTCGACACGAACTCGCTCATGCTCGTGGCGCAGGCCGAGGCGGCCGGGTGTGAGGCCATGCGCACGGAGATCGTCCCGGACGACCCGGAGCGGATCGCCGCGGCCGTGGCGGCGGCAGCCGAGGTGGCCGACCTCGTGATCGTCGTCGCCGGCTCGAGCGCCGGGCGCGACGACCACACGGCCGCGGTCGTCGAGCGGCTCGGCACGCTCGCCGTCCACGGCGTCGCGGTGCGGCCCGGCCATCCGGTCGTCATGGGCACGATCGGGACGACGCCGGTCCTCGGTGCGCCCGGCTATCCGGTGTCGGCCGCGCTCACCTTCGACATCTTCGCCGCGCCCGTGCTCGCCGCCCTCGAGGGCGCGGCCCCGGCGGAGCATCCGCGCGCTCGGGCGCGGATCGCGCGCAAGCTCGCGTCCTCGATGGGGATGGACGACTGGGTGCGAGTGCGCCTCGGGCGGGTCGGCGACGAACTCGTCGCGACCCCGCTGCCGCGCGGAGCGGGCGTGCTCACGTCGCTCGTCCGCGCCGACGGTCTCCTCGTCGTGCCCGCGGGCCTCGAGGGCCATCACGCCGGGGCCGAGGTCGACGTGCGGCTCCTGCGGGGCGTGGGGGAGATCGACCGCACGATCGTCGCGATCGGCTCCCACGATCTCGTGCTCGACCTCGCCGCCTCCGCGATGCGCGCCGTCGATCCGGGCGTCACGCTCGCCTCCTCGAACGCGGGGTCGCTCGGCGGCCTGGTCGCGCTCCGCGACGGGCTCTGCCACATCGCGGGCTCGCACCTGCTCGATCCCGGGACCGGCGAGTACACGCTGCCCTACGTCGACCGGGTCCTCGGCGACGCCGACGTCGCGATCGTGCGCCTCGTCCACCGCGAGCAGGGGGTGATCGTCGCCCCGGGCAATCCGCGCGGGATCGCCGGCATCGAGGATCTCACGCAGCCGGGCCTGCGCTACGTGAACCGCCAGCGCGGCGCGGGCACGCGCGTCCTGCTCGACCACGAGCTGCGCCGCCGCGAGATCGCCCCCGACGCGATCGCGGGCTACGCGCGCGAGGAGCACACACACCTCGCGGTGGCCGCCGCGATCGCCGCGGGCCGCGCCGACGCCGGCCTGGGCGTGCTCGCGGCCGCGCGCGCGTTCGGCCTCGACTTCCTGCCGGTCACGCGCGAGCCCTACGACCTCGTCCTGCGGACGGAGACGCTCGACGACCCCGTCACCGCGCCGCTCTGGGCGCTGCTCGAGGACCCGGGCTTTCGCACGGCTGTCGAGGGGCTGGGCGGCTACGGCACGGCGGAGATGGGACGCCGGGTTCGCTGAGGCGGGTCAGCGCGGGAAGCTGACGCCGCCGAGCAGCCGGACGCCGACCTCGGCGCCGGCCGGCGGCCCCGGGGCGGGCGCCAGCGCGACGAGGCGCCCCCGGTCGAGCACCAGCTCGACCCGCACGCCGTCCTCGACCGGCACGAGCCGGGTGACCCGCGCGCGCAGCGGGGCATCGGAGTCGAGCGCCACGTCCTGCGGGCGCAGGAGGCGGACGGCGCCCGGCTCATCGAGGCGCCCGGCGAACCCGACGAACGCGGCGACCTCGGGCGTCGGCGGCGTCCCGAAGACGGTCGCGGGCGGACCGTCGGCGGCGACGCGGCCGTCGAGCATCACGACGACGCGGTCGGCCAGCGCCCACGCCTCGGCGCGGTCATGGACGACGACGAGCGTGGCGCGGCGCACGTCGCGGAGGACCGAGGCCGCGTCGTAGAGCAGCTCGGCGCGGGTCGGCGCGTCGAGGCCGGCGAACGGCTCGTCGAGCAGGAGCGCGTCGGCACCCAGCGCCAGCGCGCGAGCGAGGTGGACGCGGCGCGCCTCCCCGCCCGAGAGCGCCCGCGCGGGCCGGTCGGCCAGCGCGCGTGCCCCCATCGCGTGCAGGGCGGCGAGGGCGCGGTCGCGCCGGTCACGGCGCGGCACGCCCCACCACGCCAGCGCGGCCTCCACGTTCGCCCGGGCGGTGCGCTGGGCGAGCGCCGGTGCCTGCAGGGCGGCGGCGACGCGGCCGCGGCGCTCGACGGCCCCGCGGGTCGCGGGCAGCTGCCCACCGAGCGCGGCCAGCAGCGTCGACTTCCCGGCACCGTTCGGGCCGATGACCACGACGACGTCGCCGGTCGTCAGCGCCAGGTCGACGTCGCGGACGACCTCCACGCCGGCCCGCGCGACGGCGAGGCCGCGCGCCTGCACCACGGGCTCTGCCGCCGTCACGACGGGCGGCCGAGCAGCGCCCGCCGCTGGTGCTGCTGGGCGACGGTCAGCACGGCCGCGAGCACGAGGATGATGCCGAGGAGGATCGTGCCGAGCGCGATCGCGCGTCCGTACTCCCCCGCCGAGACGCGCACGAGCACGGCGCTCGCGAGCGTTTGGGTCTCGCCGTCGATGTTGCCGCCGACGAGGACGACGGCGCCGACCTCGGCGAACGCCGAGCCCATCGCCGCGATCGTGGCCGCGAGGACGCCGACGCGGGCCTCGCGCAGCGCGAGCGCGGCGACTCGGGTTCGCGACGCGCCGAAGGCCCGCGCCTGCTCGAGCAGGCCCTCCGGCAGCGACTGCACCGCGGCGGCGGTGAGGGCCGCGACGAGCGGCAGCGCCAGCAGCGCCTGGGCCACGATGACGCCGTTCAGCGTGTAGAGGAGGTTCAGGCCGCCGAGCGGCGCCCCCCGGAAGAACAGCAGGGCTGCGACGAGGCCGACGACGACCGGCGGCAGGCCCATGCCCGCGTTGGCCAGGGCCAGGCCCGCGCGTCGTCCGTGGAAGCGGCCGAGCCCGAGCGCCAGCCCGGTCGGCAGGCCGAGCGCCAGGGCGATCATCGTCGACCACAGCGCGACCCGGAGCGTCGTCCCGACGACCACGAGGATGTCGTGGTCGCCGTGGACGAGCAGGTCGGCGGCCTGCCGGATGCCGTCCCAGATGAAGGTCATCGAAGGGCGACCGACCTCCCCCCGGTGCGGTTCGCCGACCGTGCCGTCGTGCCGTCGCGCACCGTGTAGCGCCCGAGGCGCAGGCTCAGCGGGCTGAGGTTCTGGAAGCGCGGCGTCGTGAGGAACAGCGTGCCGCTGCGATTCACCCGGGCGCGGACCGTGAACCGCCCGCGCGAGTCGACCCGGGCGCGGTCGAGCACCACCGGCGTCACCGGCGTGGGCAGCCGCGCGAGGCGAACCGACAGGCCGGTGAGCGGATCGGCGCCGGGCACGGCCGACGCGATCGTCCCGCGGAACGTCACCTGCGTCCCGGCGGACACCGTGCGCGACGCGGGGCGGCGCGACAGCGCGACCTTCGGGACCGCGGCCGGGAAGAAGCCCGGGCGTCGCGACGACGGGAACCGCGCGAGCGCCGACTGGAACGACGGCGAGGTGAGGAAGTCCATGAACGCCAGTGCCCCCTGGAGGTTCACCGAGCGGAACTTCCGCGGGTTGACGGCGTAGACGTTGTAGACGTTGAGCATCAGGTTGCCGCCGCCCCGGGCCCGCGCCGACTGGTCGTCCATCACCGGTCGCAGGCGTGTGATCGCCCGGTTGTGGGTCAGCTGCTGCAGGGTGCCGCGGTCGGTGATCGTGTAGCAGCCGCCGCCGCTGAAGGGGCACTGCTGGGTGAGGCGCAGCGTGTCGGCCATGCCGAGCCCGGCCTTGTGGTACCACGCCGGGTTCTCCGCGCCGGCGCCCGGCTCGTTGGCCGCGTTCCGCCCGACCCGGCTGAGGGCCCAGATGTCGAGCTCCTTGGAGTTCGTCCCCGACTTGTCGCCGCGCGAGACGAAGTGCGCCTTCCCGGCCGCTCCCGCCGCGGCGATCGCCTCGAGCGCGCCGACCGCATCGGTCCGGGCGCGCCGCAGGACGCCGGCCGGGTCGTTCGCCGGGCCGACGACCACGAAGTCGTTCCACATGACGGTGCGGCCGACGCGCTCGTAGGAGAACCCGTCGCGCACGAACTGGCGCTCGGCCGCGGGCGAATGGCCGATGAGGACATCACCCTGGCCGGCGCGGGCGTTCGTGATCGCCTGGCCGGTCCCGACCGCGACGAACTTCAGGTCGTACTGCGGAAACCGGCGCTTGAACTGCGGGGTGATGAGCTGGTCCAGCACACCCGAGTCGCGGACGCTCGTCGTGCTCTGGACGATCAGGGATCGCTTCTGCTGCGCGCCCGCGGTCGCGGCCGCCGCCGCGAGGATCCCGGTGGCGGCGAGCGCGATCACGCCCGCGCGGCCGCCGGCTCGTCGCATCGTCATAGAGTGGTGCCTCTCCGTTCGAACGCCGTCGGACGGCGGTGTTCTCAACTGCTGCACACCATATTGGCTCACCCCGCGACCGTGATCCGCCGGCGTTGGCTCGCTACCACGACCTGACCGCCACACTCGCCGCCCGTGTCGTCGATGGCGATCTCGCGCCCGGCGCGACGCTGCCCTCGGTCCGGTCGCTGGCCCTCGCCGAGGGGACGACCGCGACCACGGTCGCGCGCGCCTACCGCGAGCTGGCCGGCGCCGGCGTCATCGTCGTCGAGCCGCGGCGCGCCTCGCGCGTGTCGCCCGGCGGCGTGCTGGCGGCCCGCGCGCTCCTGCGGCAGGGCGCGCTGTTCCGGCTCGCCGGCAGCGACGACCCGGCGCTGAGCGCGCTGATCGCCGACGTGCCCGACGCGATCGTGTCGGTCGGCGCCGCCGGCAGCTACCGCGGCCTGTCGGCGCTGTGGTCCGGGCGCGCGGACGGCGCCTCCCTCCATCTCCGCCACCGCGACGGGGAGTACAACGGTCCGTTCGCCCGCGGCGTCCTCGCCGGCCGCGACCCCGTCCTCGTCCACCTCTGGCGGCGCGAGCAGGGGCTGCTCGTGCCGGCCGGCAACCCGCGCGGCGTCGACGGCATCGCCGACCTGCGGTCGCTGCGGGTCGTGCGCCGGCCCACCGGGACCGGCACGCGCACGCTCCTCGACCGCCTCCTGCTCGACGCCGGCATCGAGCCCGAGGCGATCGCCGGGCCGACGGTCGAGCTGCACCTCGACGTCGCGCTCGCGGTCGCCACCGGGGAGGCCGACGCCGGTCTCGGCCTGCGCAGCGCGGCGACCCCGCTCGGCCTCGACTTCGTCCCCCTGTCGTGGGAGCCGTTCCAGGTCGCGACGACGCGTGTCGCAGTCGGGCGGGCTGCGGCCCCTCCTCGACGCGCTCGCAACCCCTGCGGTCGCCGAACGGATCGTCGCCCTCGGGGGCTACGACATCGCCGGCGCGGGCGAGCTCATCGACGTCGGCTGAGCGCGCGCGCTCAGCTTGCGACGAGCCAGCGCCCGTCGACCCGCCGGAGTCGCAGCGCCTGCTGCGAGGCCCCGAACGGCCCGATCGAGGCCGCCGACCCGCGGACGCGGACGACCGCGCCGGGCACCGCGCGGCGCGCGCTCTCGAGCTCCTCCGCGGACGGCGCGCCGGCCGCGAGCGCCCGCGGGCACGGCGTGTCCGCGGCGTCGGCGAGGGCGCGGCGGGCGCCGGGGGTCATCAGCCCGCACGCGCGGTCCCAGTCGCGCGCCGCGAGAGCGCCGAGATAGGCGGCGATCGCCGCCCGCACGCGCTCGTCGGGCGAAGTACGGACCGGCGTGCTCCCGCCGCCGCACGCGGAGACGGCGAGCGCGGCGCAGAGCGCTGCCGCCGCTGAGCCGCGCAGGTGCGATGGGGGCCTCAGCCGCCGCCCATCGGCATGGTGAGGATCACGACGGGCGCATCCGCGGGAAGCTCGCTCACGGGCTCGTTGCGGCCCTCGCCGCCCCGCACGGCCACGTACCCGGCCTCGACCTCGCGACGCATCGCCTCGGCGGCGGCGCGCACGGAGTCGGCGTCGTCGGCCGACCACTCGGCGACGACGGAGTCGCCGTCGAGCGTCCTGCGCAGGAGTTTGCCCATGCCGAGAACCTACCCGCCGCCCGTCGAGGGGCGTCGCGCGGTCCGGTGATCGCTAGCCGCCGACGCCCTTGAGCTCGCGCCAGCGGTTGCGGGCGCGGATCACGAGCAGCGCGATCTCGCCGAGCTCGTCGCCCTGCTCCACGAAGTCGGGCATCGTGAAGACGACCTCCTCGCCGTCCTCCTCGCGCACGAGCGTGATGCGGTGCAGGTTGTGGACGTCGTCGTGCTCGAAGGGCTCGTAGAACCAGCCCTTCGCGTCGGCGACCGGCACGCGGCCCTGCCCGTCGATCGGGCTGGCCTCGCGATAGGTGGGGTCCGATTCCTGGCCGCTCATCGTTCAGTCTCCCGCCGGGTGCCCGTTGCCGCTGTGGCCGTTCTGTCCTGCGCCGCTGCCGAGCTCGCGCGCCTCCTCGGGCGACGGCGGGGCGGCGTCGGGCTCCAGCGGCGGCGGCAGGCCGCCGCGGTCGTTCTGGACGAACTGGAAGCCGAAGCGGCCCTTGATGCAGAGGTTGCCGGAGGTCACCGGGTGGTCGAGCGGCGACGTGACCTTGACGATCTCGTTGTCCTGCTCGTGCAGCTCGAGGTTGCAGCCGACGCCGCAGTAGGTGCAGATCGTCGTCGTGACGCTCTGCTCGTCCTCGTTCCACGTCCCGGCCTCGCGCATGTCGTACTCGCTCTTGAACATGAGCGCGCCGGTCGGGCAGACCGCGATGCAGTTGCCGCAGTACACGCACGCCGAGTCGGGCAGCGGGTTGGCGAACTCCGTCGCGATGCGCGCGTCGAACCCGCGGCCGGCGACGGCGATGGCGAACGTGTTCTGCCAGTCCGTGCCGCAGCCCTCGACGCACTTGTAACAGAGGATGCACTTCGAGTAGTCGCGGACGTAGAGCTCGTTGTCGACCTTCGTCGGCTGCGCGACCGTGGCGGCGTGCTCGCCGTCCGGCGTCTCGTGGTGGCCGGCGCGCAGGCGGTCGCGCTCGCCCGCCTCGAACGGCGGCGCGGGCGGCCCGTAGCGCTCGGGGTCGGCGCCGTACTCCTCGATCCAGCGCTCGGCGTCCTTCATCACGGACAGGTCCACCGACGAGGCGAGGAACTCGATGACCATCTTGCGCGAGTGGTTGACGCGCTCGGAGTGGGTCTCGACCTCCATGCCCTCCTCGACCTTGCGGGCGCAGGACGGCACGAGCACGCGCGAGCCCTTGACCTCGCAGACGCACACGCGGCAGGCGTTGACCGGCGTCAGCGTGCGCTCCCAGCACGCCGTCGGGATGTCGATCCCCTGGCGCTTGGCGACCTGGAGGATCGTCATGCCCTCGCGGGCCTCGACGGTCTCGCCGTTCATCGTCAGCTCGACCGTGCGCGGCGGGGCGCCGGTCCGGGTGCGCGGGCTCATCGGTGGCCTCCTGTCTCGAAGACGTCGAGCTTCTTCAGCGCCGACTCGATCGCGTCCGCGGCCGTCTGGCCGAGGCCGCAGATCGACGCGTCGCGCATGCCGCGCGTGATCTCGTCGAGGAGCCCGTACTCGGTCTCGACCGAACCGCGCGGGCGGTCGTTGACGAGGCGGGCGAGCGCCTCCTCCTGGCGGACGGTGCCGACGCGGCACGGCACGCACTGCCCGCACGACTCGTCGCGGAAGAACGCCGCCAGGCGCATGAGGATCGCGGGCAGGTCGACGGTGTCGTCGACGACCATGACGACGCCCGAGCCCATCGTCGTGCCCTTCTCGCGGGTCACCTCGAAGGACATCTCGATGTCGAGCTCGTCGGGCGTCATGAACCGGCCCGCGGCGCCGCCGAGCAGGACGGTCCGCAGCGGGCGCCCGTCGAGCACGCCGCCGGCCATGTCGATCAGCTCGCGCAGCGTGATGCCGAACGGCGTCTCGTAGAGGCCCGGCCGCTCGACCTGCCCGCTCAGGCACCACAGGCGCGTGCCCTTGGAGTCCTTCGTGCCGATCTGCGCGTAGGCGGCGCCGCCGTCGAGGACGATGCCGGGGACGTTGACGAGCGTCTCGACGTTGTTGATGACCGTCGGCTTGCCGAAGAGGCCGACGTCGACCGGGAACGGCGGCTTGTTGCGCGGCTCGCCGCGGAAGCCCTCGAGCGAGTTGAAGAGCGCCGTCTCCTCGCCGCAGATGTACGCGCCCGCGCCCTTGCGCAGCTCGATGTCGAAGCGGACGCCCTGGCCGAGGATGTTGTCGCCGAGGTAGCCGCGGGCGCGGGCCTCGGTGATCGCGTCGACGAGCCGCTCCCACGCCAGCGGGTACTCGCCGCGCACGTAGAGGTAGCCGTGCTCGCACCCGGTCGCGTAGCCCGCGATCGTCATCGACTCGACGAGGAAGAACGGGTCGTGCTCGAGGATCACGCGGTCCTTGAACGTGCCCGGCTCGGACTCGTCGGCGTTGCAGATGAGGTACTTCGGGCGCTTGGCGTTGCGTGCGACCGCGGCCCACTTGCGCCCGGTCGGGAACGCGGCGCCGCCGCGGCCGAGGAGCTTCGCGTCGTCGACCTCCTGCAGGACGCCGTCCGGCCCCATGTCGAAGGCCGCGCGCAGCGCCTCGTAGCCGCCGTGCGCGCGGTAGCTGTCGAGCTTGTTGGGGTCGGCGATGCCGACGCGGCGCAGCAGCCGCATCTCGGGGTCGCCGGCCTGCGGGACGGCCGGGGGCGGCATGGGCGGCGCGTCGCCGCCGCGGAGCATGTCGGCGATCACGTCGGCCGTGACCGGGGCGACCGTCTCCTCGTGCGGGATCTCGCCGGACTGAGCGACCATCACGGCCGGGGCGCGCTCGCACACGCCGAGGCACGGGCTCTCGAGCCAGATCGCCTGGCCGTTGCCGGGGTGCTGGCCCTCGGGCCCGACCTCCCGCTCGAGCTGGGCGACGAGGTCCTGCGAGCCGCGCGCGATGCACGCGACGTCGGTGCACACGTGCGCGACGACCGGCGGCTGGGGCTCGAGCGAGAACAGCGCGTAGAACGTCGCGACGCCGTAGGCCTCCGCCGGCGGGATCGTGAGCCGCTGGCAGATGTAGTTCAGCGCGCCGCGGCTGATCCAGCCCGCCCGCGCCTGCACGGCGTGCAGGGTGGGGAGCAGCAGGTGGCGCCGCGCCTCGGCCGCCTTGCGGCCGCCGATCGCGACGCGGGCGTCCCGTTCGCTGGCCTCGGGCGAGCCCTCCCACGTGCTCGTCGGCGCGCCCAGGACGGCGTCGACCGCCTCGCGCTCGGCGGCCGTCGGCGCGTCGTTGTGGAGAACGATGTCCATCTAGTCGGTGCGGTCCATCTAGTCGGTGGGGAGCACCAGCCCGATGCCGGCGTCCGAGGTCTCCTCCGCCTCGTCCGGCCCGAGCGGGTCGACGCGGATGGCGGTCGCCTTGAACTCGGCCGTGCCGGACTTGGGGTCGGTGGCGTTCACGGTCAGGATGTTCGTCTCCACCTCGTCGGGGAAGTGCAGCGTCATGAATGCGAGCCCCGGCCGCAGCGACTTGTCGATGCGCACGGGCGCGACGACGCTGCCGCGGGCGGACGAGATCTTCACCTTGTCGCCGTCGGTGACGCCGAGCTCCTCGGCGTCGGCGGTCGAGAGCTCGAGCTCCTCGCCGCGGCGCAGCGGCGACGTGAAGCCGCCGGTCTGCACGCCGGTGTTGAAGGAGTCCAGACGCCGGCCGGTCGTGAGGCGCAGCGGGAACTCCGCGGAGAGCTTCTCGGTCGGCGGGTCGTCGTCGACCGCGTGGAACACCGCCTTCGGGCCCTCGACCGGGTCCTTCCACAGGCGGCCGTGCAGGAACGACGGCTCGAGCTCCTCCTCGTTGAAGCACGGCCACTGGATGCCGCCGAGCTCCTCGAGGCGCTTGTAGCTCATGCCCGCGTGGTTCGGGGCGAGCGAGCGCAGCTCGTTCCAGACGTCCTCGCTGCCGCCGTAGTCCCACTGATAGCCCAGGCGGGCGGCGAGGTCGATGAGGATGCGGACGTCGTCGCGCGCCTCGCCCGGCGGCTTCAGCGCCGCCCGGACGCGCTGGACGCGCCGCTCGGAGTTCGTGACCGTGCCCTCGGCCTCGCACCAGCTCGCCGACGCGGGCAGCACGACGTCGGCGACCTCGGCCGTCTTCGTGAGGAAGATGTCCTGCACGACGACGTGCTCGAGCTTGTCGAACAGGTGCTTGATGTGGGTCGCGTCGGCGTCGGACTGGATCGGGTTCTCGCCGAGGACGAACATCGTCGTCAGCTCGCCGCGATCGATCGCGTCGAACATCTCGGTCATGTGCCAGCCGTACTTCCGCTGGATCTTCACGCCCCACGCCTGCTCGTACTTCGCGACCGCCTCTTCGTCGGTCTCGATGTCCTGGAAGCCGGGCAGGCGGTTCGGGATCGCGCCCATGTCGCCGCCGCCCTGGACGTTGTTCTGCCCGCGCAGCGGGTTGAGGCCCGAGCCGTAGCGGCCGACGTTGCCGGTCAGCAGCGCGAGGTTGATGAGCGCGAGGACGTTGTCGACCGCGTTGTGGTGCTCGGTGATGCCGAGCGTCCAGCAGATCTGGGCGCGGTCGGCGCGCGCGTACGTGTGCGCGACGTCCTTGATGACCTCGGCCGGTACTCCGGAGAGCTCCTCGCCGCGCTCGAGCGTGTACGGCTCGATCGCCGCGACGTAGGCCTCGAAGCCCTCGGTCGCGTGCTCGATGAACTCGCGGTTGTGCAGGCCCGCGTAGACGATCTCGCGCGCCATCGCGTTGGCGAGGCCGACGTCGCTGCCGACGTTCAGGCCGAGCCACGCGTCCGCCCACTGCGCACTCGTCGTGCGCCGCGGGTCCACCGCGAACATCTTGGCGCCGCCGTGGATCGCCTTGAGGATGCGGTGGAAGAAGATCGGGTGGGCCTCACGGGCGTTGGATCCCCAGAGCAGGATCACGTCCGTGTCCTCGATCTCCTGATATGAGCTGGTGCCTCCACCAGCGCCGAATACCGTCGCCAGACCGACGACGCTAGGAGCGTGTCAAGTTCGGTTACAGGAGTCGATGTTGTTCGTCCCGATGGCGACGCGGGTGAACTTCTGGGCGAGGAAGTTGACCTCGTTCGTCGCCTTCGAGCAGCTCAGCATCCCGTACGTGTGCGGGCCGTGGGCCTCGACCTGGCGGCGGAATCCCTCGGCGGCGCGGTCGAGCGCCTCGTCCCAGGATGCGGGCCGCAAGGTGCCGTTGTCGCGGACGAGCGGCTCGGTGAGGCGGGCGTACTTCATGGGCATGAGGGCGCTCCTGCTATCTGTCGGCGGGGTCACGTCGCAGCCCGTCGGGTGGCGGGGCAGCGGACCGTAGCACGCTTGATCCGTTGTGATGGACTGCAGACGTGCGCACGACGTGCCTCCCCGATTCGCTCCGCGCCCACCAGGGCAACGTCAGAACGATGACGTTCACCGTCCCGCCCCCGGCGAGGATCCCGTGACGGAAGAGCCGGCCGTGATCAAGGTGCGCGACAACGGCCCGTACAAGGTCACGGGGCCGGTCGTGATCGTCGATGCGGACGGCAACCGGTTCGCCGTCGACGACGATCGGCCGATCGCGCTGTGCCGGTGTGGTGCGTCGCGGACGAAGCCGTTCTGCGACCGGTCCCACCGGGAGACGGGGTTCGAGGCCTGTGAGCGGGCGGGCGGCGTCCCCGGGCCGGCCCCGTCCGGGTCGACCGGCCCCGAAGCGGGGTAGACCGATCCCCGAGATGGACAACGGCTCGCGCATCGACGCCTCCGAGGCGACCCACGGCATGGTCGCGAGGATCGTCCGCGACGGCGAGGAGGACTACGTCGCCGTCGAGGAGCCGCTCGAGATCCGCGTCGACGGCGCGCCGCTCGCGGTCACGATGCGCACCCCCGGCCACGACGAGGAGCTCGCGCTCGGGTTCCTCTACGGCGAGGGCCTCATCGACGGCCCGCGCGCGGCCGGCCTCACCGCGGACCTCGCCGTCAACACGATCGAGGTCTCAGGCCCGCTGGCGAGCGACCCCGGCGCGCGGCGCTTCTACACGACGTCGTCGTGCGGCGTCTGCGGCAAGGGCGCGCTCGAGGAGGTCGCCGTCCACGCCGAGCCCGCGGTCCCCGGGCCGGAGATCGACCGCTCGCTGCTCGCCGGCCTGCCCGACCACCTGCGCCAGCCGACCTTCGAGCGCACGGGCGGCCTGCACGCGACCGGCCTGTTCGACGCGAGCGGGGAGCTGCTGCTCGTCCGCGAGGACGTCGGGCGCCACAACGCGATGGACAAGGTCGTCGGCCGCTCGCTGCTCGATGGGCGGGTGCCCCTGCACGGGTACGTCCTCTGCGTGAGCGGACGCCTGTCGTTCGAGCTCGTCCAGAAGGCCGCGGTCGCCGGCGCGTCGATCCTCGTCGGCGTCGGCGCGCCGTCGTCGCTGGCCGTGAGCCTCGCCGCCGAGCAGGGCATGACGCTCGCCGGCTTCGCCCGCCGCGGACGGGTCAACGTCTACACGGGCGCCGAGCGCGTCCGCGACGCGTAGCGCGATGGCCTCCGGGACCGAGCCGGCCGAGCTGCGCGGCGCCCCGGTGGCCGACGCGCTCGCCGCCTGGGCCGCCGCGTGCGACGGCCCGCCCGTGCTGCCCGCCGTCCGGCTCGCGATCGAGGACGCCCTCGGCCGCGTGACGGCCGAGCCGCTCTGGGCGCGCCGCTCGTCACCCGCGTTCCCGGCCTCGGCGATGGACGGCATCGCGGTCTCGGGCGCGCGGACGGCGGACGCGAGCGAGGCCGCCCCGGTGCGCCTCGCGCCCGACGAGTTCGACGTCGTCGACACCGGCGACCCGCTGCCGGGCCGGCGCGACGCCGTGATCCCGGTCGAGCGCGTGACCTTCGCCGACGGCAGCGGCGGTCGTCGACGTGCCCGCCGCCCCCGGCCGCCACGTGCGCGCCGTCGGCGAGGACGTCGCCACCGGCGAGCTCGTGCTCGCCCCCGGCCGCCGCCTGGGCGCGGTGGACCTCGCGATCGCCGCGGCCGCCGGCCACGCCGAGGTCGCGGTCCGCCGCGCGCCGGTCGTCGCGATCCTGCCGACGGGCGACGAGCTGCGCCCGGCGACGGCCGACCTCGCGGTCGGCGAGCTCGCCGACACGAACTCGATCATGCTCGCCGGCCAGGCGCGCGAGGCCGGGTGCGAGACCGATCGCCGGCCGATCCTGCCCGACGACCCCGACCGCCTGGCCGCCGCGATCCGCGCGGCCGCCGCCGAGGCCGACATGGTCCTCGTCATCGCGGGCACGAGCGCCGGCCGCGGCGACCACCTGCCCGACGTCCTGCGCCGCCTCGGCCGGCTCGTCGTCCGCGGCGTCGCGATGCGCCCCGGCCACCCCGCCGTCCTCGCCGTCGTGGACGGCACGCCGGTGATGGGCTGCCCCGGCTATCCGGTCTCCGCCGCGCTCGCCTTCGAGGACCTCGCGCTGCCGCTGCTCGCGGCGATGACCGGCGAGGCGCCCGCCGAGGCCCCGCGCGTCGCCGCCGCGCTGGCGGCCGAGGTCGGCTCGAAGGGCGGCGCGGCCGAGCGCCTGCGGGTCGCCGTCGGCACCGTCGCCGGCCGCCGCGTCGCGGTCCCGCTGCGCCGCGGGGCCAGCGTGCTGAGCGCGCTGGCGCGCGCCGACGGCCTCGTGACCGCCGGGCCCGAGCAGACCCTGCTGCCGGCGGGCGCGCCGGTGCGCGTCGAGGTCCGCCGCCCGTCGGGCGCGGTGCCCGCGCTGCTGGTCGCGGGCGCGCCGGACCACGCCGTCGACCTGCTGCTCCTCGCGTGTGCGCGCGCGGGCGCCGCGCCCGCGTTCTGCGAGATGGACCCGCGCGCCGCGCTCGCGCTGGTCGCCGACGGCCGCTGCCACGCGGCGGTCGGAACCGGCCTGGCCGGCGACCCCGCGGCCGCGGCGCTCGCCACCGCCGCGTTCGCCGGGCACGACGTCGCGCTCGCCGTCGCGGCCGGCAACCCGCTCGGCGTGAACGGCCCCGACGACCTCGCGCGCGCTCGCGCGCGCGTGATCGCGGCCCCCGACGCCGCGCGCCTCGTGCCCGGCGTCGCGGCCGCGCAGGCCCGGTCGGACGCTGCGGCGGTCGCCGCCGTCGCGGGCGGGCACGCCGACGTCGCCGTCGCGGGCGTCCCCGCCGCGCGCGCCGCCGGCCTCGACGTCGTGCCGGTCGCCCGCGCCGCCGTCGGCGTCGCGCACGCGCGCGGGACCGAGGCCCGTGACCCGGCCGTCGCCGCGCTGCGCGCCGCGCTCGCGGACCCGGCCCTCGCGGCCGCGCTCGCCGCCGCGGGCTACGACCGCCGCGTCGACGTGGCCCGCGCGGCGTAGGCGCGCCCGCCACGCAGTTCGCGCGGCGATCGATGAGGATTGGGCCCGGCCGGCGTTGTACGGCCCATGACCACCATGACCACGGACCCCCAGCCCGGAGCAGGCACCGCGGACGCGGCCGTCGTGGCCGCCGTCCGCGCCGGTGACGAGGCCGCCTTCGGCCGCGTGACCGAGCGCCACCGCCGCGAGCTCCACGTCCACTGCTACCGGATGCTCGGCTCGTTCGACGAGGCCGAGGACCTCGTCCAGGAGACGTTCCTGCGCGCGTGGCGCGGGCGCTCGGGCCTCACCGGCGGCCCCGGGGTGCGCCCGTGGCTGTACAAGATCGCGACGAACGCGTGCCTCGACGCGCTGCGCCGGCGCTCGCGCCGGGCGCAGACGGTCGCCTCGCCCGCCGACCTCCCGTGGCTGCAGCCGTATCCCGACCGGCTGCTCGACGAGGTCGCGCCGAGCGAGGAGGAGCCCGACGCCGTGGTCGTCTCGCGCGAGACGATCGAGCTGGCCTTCCTCGCCCTCATCCAGCTGCTGCCCGCCCGCCAGCGGGCGGCCGTGATCCTCCGCGACGTCCTCGGCTGGTCGGCGAAGGAGACCGCGGACCTGCTCGAGACGAGCGTCGCCTCCGCCAACTCGGCCCTGCAGCGGGCGCGGGCCACGCTCGACGAGCGCGCGCCGCGCCGCGACGCCGCCGACCCCACCGCCGGCGAGCTGACCGACGAGGAGCGCACGCTGCTCGCGGGCTTCATCGACGCCCACCAGCGCGCCGACCCGCAGGCCGTGGCCACCCTCGCACGCGACGACATCCGGATCACGATGCCGCCGCACCCGTTCGTCTACGACGGCATCGAGGCGATGCTCCCGCTGGTCGAGCGCGCGCGCGACCACGGCACCTGGCGGCTCGTCCCGACCCGGGCGAACCGGATGCCGGCCGCGGCGAGCTACCTCCGCGCCCCGGGCGAGACCGAGTTCCGCGCGTTCAAGCTCGACGTCCTGCGGGTCGTGGACGGCGGCATCGCCGAGATCACGACGTTCGACGCCTCGCTGTTCGCCGCCTTCGGGCTCGAGCCGGTCCTGCCATGACCGCCTTCGAGCGGCGCGCGGTCGTCGTCGCCCCGGGCGAGGCGCGGGCCTTCGACGCGGCCGAGTGGCGCGACGCGCTCGTCACCGTCGAGCACGGGGCGATCGAGGCCCAGCCCGCCGACGGCGGCGCCCCGGTGCGCTTCGTGCGCGGCGACGTGCTCGCCCTCGACGGGCGGGACCTGCGGGCGCTGCGCAACCCGGGGGCTGGGGTGGCGGCGTTGATGGTGGTGCGACGTGTCGGGCGCGACGGGTGGTTTGACGCGGGTTGATGGCGCCCGGCGCGGGGCGTCGATCTTGCTTGCGCCGACCTGGACCGCGCGACGAGAAATCGTCGAATATCGGGGATGTCTCGTCGCGTGATCGGTCGCACCGATCAGCGGGGCGAGAAACGGACGCCTGGCGACCGGAACTCGCCCCACGCGGCGGCAGGCCGCCGGCGCCGGTCCCGACTCCCTCCTCGCCGAGCCGTCCGCCGGCGCCGCGCGCCCCGCGGACGGTCGCGCGGGGCGCCATGCGGTGCTCGAAACGACCCCGCTCGGGCCTACGACGCCGCGGACGCGCCCGCGCGCGCTCGCCGCATCGCCTTGACCCGGCCGGTCTGGTCGAGGATCACCTTGCGCAGGCGCACCGCCTTCGGCGTGACCTCGACGGCCTCGTCCTCGCGCAGGAACTCGAGCGCCTGGTCGAGCGACAGCACCCGATGCGGCACGAGGCGCACGAGCACGTCGGCGGTGGACGAGCGGATGTTGGTCAGGTGCTTCTCGCGGCACGCGTTGACGTCGAGGTCCTCCGAGCGCGCGTTCTCGCCGACGATCATGCCCTCGTAGAGGTCCTCCCCGGGGCCGACGAACAGCGTCCCGCGCTCCTGGAGGTTCATCAGCGCGAACTGGGCCGCGGTGCCGCTGCGGTCGGAGACGAGCGCGCCCGTCGGGCGCGTGCGCAGGTCGCCGAACCACGGCTCCCAGCCGTCGAAGACGTGGTGCAGGATGCCGGTCCCGCGCGTCTCGGTGAGGAACTCGGTGCGGAAGCCGATCAGCCCGCGGGCGGGCACGCGGTACTCCATCCGCACCCAGCCCGTGCCGTGGTTGATCATCTGCTCGAGCGCGCCCTTGCGCAGCGCGAGCATCTGCGTGACGACGCCGACGTAGTCGTCGGGCACGTCGATCGCGAGGCGCTCGACCGGCTCGCAGCGCTTGCCGTCGACCTCGCGGATCAGCACCTGCGGCTGGCCGACCGTCAGCTCGAAGCCCTCGCGGCGCATGAGCTCGACGAGGATCGCGAGCTGCAGCTCGCCGCGGCCGTGGACCTCCCACGCGTCCGGCCGCTCGGTGTCCTTCACCCGCAGGGAGACGTTGCCGATCAGCTCCTGCTCGAGGCGCGCCTTCACCTGGCGGGCGGTGACCTTGTCGCCGTCGCGGCCGGCGAGCGGCGAGGTGTTGATGCCGATCGTGACCGACAGCGACGGCTCGTCGACGTGGATGACGGGGAGCGGCCGCGGGTCCTCGGGGTCGGCCAGCGTCTCGCCGATCGTGACCTCGGCGATGCCGGCGACGGCGATGATCTCGCCCGGCCCGGCCTCCTGGGCGGCCACGCGGTCGAGCTCCTCGGTGACGTAGAGCTCGGCCACCGACGCGCGCGCGGTCGTGCCGTCGGCCCGGCACCACGCGACGGCCTGGCCCTTGCGGATCGTCCCGTTGCGCACGCGGCACAGGGCGAGGCGACCGACGTAGGGCGAGGCGTCGAGGTTCGTGACGTGGGCCTGGAGCGGGGCGTCGGGGTCGTAGCGCGGCGGCGGGATGTGCTCGATCAGCAGGTCGAACAGCGGCTCGAGGTCCTCGCCCTCGACCCCTTCGGTGAGCGACGCCTGGCCGGCCTTGGCGTTCGTGTAGACGATCGGGAACTCGATCTGGCTCTCGTCCGCGTCGAGGTCGAGGAACAGCTCGTAGACCTCGTCGACGACCTCGTGGATCCGCGCGTCGGGCCGGTCGACCTTGTTGACCACGAGGATCACGGGCAGGCGCGACTCGAGCGCCTTGCGCAGCACGAACCGCGTCTGGGGCAGCGGGCCCTCGCTCGCGTCGACGAGCAGCAGCACGCCGTCGACCATCGTCAGCCCACGCTCGACCTCGCCGCCGAAGTCGGCGTGCCCGGGCGTGTCGACGATGTTCAGCTTGACGCCGGAGTGCCGGACCGCGGTGTTCTTCGCGAGGATCGTGATGCCCTTCTCGCGCTCGAGGTCCATCGAGTCCATGACGCGCTCGTTGACGTCCTGGTTCTCGCGGAACGCGCCGGACTGCCAGAGCATCGCGTCGACGAGCGTCGTCTTGCCGTGGTCGACGTGGGCGACGATCGCGACGTTGCGCAGGTCGTCGCGGACGGCGGTGCCGTTGCTCTTGGACATGACGCCTCAGGCTACGCGGTGAGCGCCGTCACGCCGCCCGCGACGAAGACGATCGCGAGCGTGAGGCGGCGGAAGCCGGCCTCCGGCAGGCGCGGGCCGAGCGTCGTGCCGAGCCAGTTGCCCAGCAGCGACCCCGGCAGCCAGACCAGGAACGCCGGCGCGAGCGCGTCGGTGTCGATCGTGTGGCGGGCGGCGAGAATCGCGAGGCCGATCGCGTTGGCGCCGACGAAGTACATCGCGAGGTCGGCGAGGAAGCTGCGCGGAGAGGCCTTGTCGCGCGCGAGGAGGAGCACCGGCGCGACGCCGTTCAGCGATGTCGCCGCACCGAGGAAGCCGCCGAAGAAGCCGGCGATGGCGGCCGCGCCCGGGATCGTGCGCCGCGGCGGCGGCGCGTTCACCGAGCGCGCGAGCAGCGCCGCGCAGATCATCGTGACGATCCCGGCGGCGACCTTGATGTCGGTGGGGTCGACGGCGCCGAGGACGACGACCCCCAGCCACAGCCCGGGTACCGCGCCGCCGATGAGCAGCGCCACGCGCCGCGGCGAGGCCGACCGGCGGAAGCGCACCGCCACCGAGATCCGCGTGACGAGCGCGACCGAGAGGTTGGCCGTGACGACGAAGCGCAGCGGGTAGCCGATCAACAGCAGCAGCGGCGTGGCGACGAGCGAGTAGCCGAACCCGGTCACCCCGCCCAGGAACGCCGCCGCCGCGACCGCGAGCCCGCCGAGGAGGAGGTCCATCGCGCCTCAGCGCGCGCCGGCGAGGCGCGCGACGAGCGCGCGGGCGTCGTCGTCGAACCACGGCGGGGCGCCGGCCGCGGCGTTCTCGCGCATGCGGCCGGGCCGCGAGGTCGCCGGGATCGCGACGTGGCAGCGGGGGTCGCTCAGCACCCACTTGAGCAGGGCCTGGGCCCAGGTCTCGACCCCGAACGCGCGCAGCGGCTCGAGGTCTGCGGCGTCGGGCGCGCGGGCCACGAGGCGGCCCCCGCCGAGCGGGCGCATCACGACGACGCCGAGGCCGAGCTCCTCGGCCAGCGGCAGGATCGCGCGCTCGACGTCGCGCTCGTGCGGGTTGTAGGGGATCTGGATCGCCGAGATCCGCCCGGTGCGCATGACCTGCGCGAGGTCGCCGAACGCGCCCGGGCTGTAGTGCGTCGCGCCGATCGCGACGACCGTGCCGCGGTCGCGCTCGCGCTCGAGCAGCGCGAGGCGCTCCGGCCAGCCGACGAGGTTGTGCACCTGGTAGAGGTCGACGCGGCCGCCGTACCAGCGCAGCGCGCGCTGCACCTGGCGCTCGGCCTCGTCGTCGTCGGGCGTCCACACCTTGGTCGCGACGATCGCGTCGTCGCGCCGGCCGAGCGCCGCGAGGCCCTCGCCGAGAATGCGCTCGGCCTCGCCGTACATCGGCGAGGAGTCCACGAACCGGGCACCGGCGTCGAGCGCCTCGGCCACGATCGCGTGCGCCGCGCGTTCGGCGCCGTCGCCGCGGACGTCGAGCGTCTGCCACGTGCCCATGCCGACCGCGGGCACGGTGAGCCCGCTCGTCGCACCGAGCGGACGCTGGTCGATGGCGGGCGAGTCCGTCAGTCCGTCCACCAGTCCTTTACGAGCTCGCCGTCGCCGCCCTCGGGACGGTCGGCCCCGATCGCGACGATGTCGAGCCCGTCCGGGCCGCCTTCGAAGCCGCGGACGACCGACGGCGCGACGCGCACGCAGTCCCACGTGCGCAGATCGACGATGTCGTCGTCGAGGCGCATCCGGCCCGAGCCGCGGACGACGACGTAGGCCTCCTCCTGCTCCTGGTGGCGGTGCCCGTACGGCGCCCGGAAGCCGGGGCCGTAGCGGAAGAGGCTGACCCCGAGGTGCTCGGAGTCGAGGTGCTTGCGCGCGAAGCGCGCCTCGAGGCCATCGACGCCCTCCGGTGCGGAGTTGTCGACGTCCTCGAAGTTCTTGATGGTGTAGTCGGCCATGGCGCGCGGCAGCCTATCCGTCAGGCCGCCACGCACCGCGGCCGTGCGGTCCGTCAGGTCGCGAGGAGACGCTGGAAGAACGAGCGGTAGCGCTGGAGCGCGACGCGCAGGTCCTCCGTGGAGATGTCCTCGCCGCGGCCCCACTGGCCCTCGAGGCGCTCGCGCTCCTGCGCGAAGCCCTCGGCGAGGCGCTGCATGACGGTCGCCACGAGCGCGTCGGCGTCCTCGACGGCGCCGCGCGGCTCGTCGACGAAGCGGACCTGGATCTCCTCCCAGCGCGACTGGAAGCCCTCGCTGTCCGGCACCAGCGGGGCGTTGTCGGCCGGGTCGTCGCCGGTCGTGGCGGTGGTCCCGGCCGGGGCGGCCGGGACGGCGTCGGCGGCGGCCTCGGTCCGGTGGACGTCCGGCTCGGGCTCCGTGGCGCGGACGTCGCGCTCGGTACCGGCGCTGCGCAGGTCGGGGTCGTCGTCGGTCGTGCGCAGGTCGCCCTGACCGTCGGCGGCCCGGAGGTCGGTCTCGGGCTCGGCGGCGCGGGCGTCCGTCGTCGCGGCCGGGTCGGCCATGGTCGCCATCGTGTCGCCCGTCACCTCGGTGCCGGCGGCATCCGTGCGGGTCTCGTCCTCACGCTCGAAGCGCGGGTCGTCGGCGGTGCTCGGCGACGCGATGTCGCGGGTGGTCAGACGCTCGTCGTCGGCTCGTTCCATCTAGCTCATCTCCCTGACGTTCTCGTTGCGGGTGCTGCGGGGTTCGTCGGCGTTGCGGTCGGCGGGCTCGGCGGCGTCGCCGAGCAGCTCGACGAACAGGCCGCGGAAGTGCACCATCGCCTGGCGCAGGTCCTCGGTGCTCGCCTCGCCGGCCGTCGCGCGACCGGAGATCTCGTGCGCGGCGCGGTAGTGCTCGACGACCTGCGGATGGTCGACGGACACGTCGGCGGCGCGCTGCTCGAACTCGTCCGCGACGGGGTAGCCGCGGTCGCGCATGACCTCCATCACGAGCGCGTCGGCCTCGCCGACGGCCGGTCCGGGCTGGTCGACGAAGCGGCGCTGCGCGGACCGCCAGCGATCGGCGTAGCGGTCGCGGGCCGCAGGGTCGAGCTCGCGGATCTCGAACCGGTCGTGGCGCTTGCGGCGCTCGAGCAGCTCCGCCTCAGCCTCCTTGCGGTCGCCTCGCTCGGAGACGGTCCGCTCGTACTCGGGGCCGAAGCCCTCCTGCAACTGCTGGGATCGGCGTTGGCGCGCAAGGACGAGCGCACCTACGACCAAGGCGATCAACACGATCGCCACGATCACGATGACCATGGAATCTCCCTCCAATCAAGCCGGCGGCGCCGGCGTGCCCTCCTCTCGTCGCACTACCCACACCTCCGCGGAGGCATCCGTCGCCTCATGCGGTTCACGAACTGGCCACCTTTTGCCCTGCACGACAGGGATCCGGGACGGTGCGTCGAGGCAACTCTCGTTGCCTCGCGACGCCGGCGCGGGGCCGGTGGGAACGGGGCTCGCGAGGTCGTAGGCCCGAAGTCGTATTGAGGGTTCGACGTGTTCCGGGCGACCCTGCAGGCCTCGCCATGGGCGGTCCGGCTCCACGTCAGGTGACCCTCGCGCACTCCGCGTCTGCGCCGGAGGAGCTGCGGACGGCCATGGAGGATCTCGTCGCGCCGCTGCGCCGGCGTGGCATCGAGGTCGTGCTCGGCGTCGCGGTCCTCGCGCCGGCCGAGGGCGCCGACCTGCTCGTCGAACAAGCGGCCGTCGCGATCCTCGAGAGCATCACGGCGCGCACCGACGTGAGCCTCGTCGCGATCGGGCTGATCGAGCGACGCGGCTTCATCCGGCTGACCGTCGCCCACGACCGCCGGGGCGCGATCGCGGAGCGGCTCGTGCTCGACACGGAGGTGCGCGTGGCCGCCGATGCGCTCGCGTGCGCGGGCGGCTCGCTCGCCGTCGAGAGCGGCTCGCGCTTCGGCGCCCGCTACACGGCGACGGTGCCCGCGACGCCGGACGCGCCGGCCCGCCGCTGAGCGGCCGCGACCGCGGGGCGCAGCGGCGCGCGCCGCCACGTCGCGACGCGGGCGTCGAGGTCGAGCTCGAGCCACGCCGCGCCGGCGCGCGCGTGGCGCGCGAGCGCCTCCGCCCACGTCCCGCGCGGCGGGAGCGTCGCGCCGACCGCGCCCGGGTTCAGCAGCCACTTGCCGTCCGTCAGCGCGAGCGGCCGGTCGACGTCGACCCGCACGGCCCGCACCGCGCCGTCCGGCGCCTCGTGCCAGGCGGCGGCGACGTGCGTGTGGCCGACGAGCCCGATCGGCGCGCGCTGGCGGGCGAGGCACGCCGCCGCGTTCGCCGGGCCGACGTACTCGCGGACGGGGTCGCGCGGGCTCGCGTGCCAGCACTGGACGCCGGCGCGGCGGCGGGCCGGCTTGAGGCCGCGCACCCAGTCGAGCAGCCCCGCGGCGCCGAGCGCGGCGGTGGCGAGCTCGAGCGAGAGCGGGCCCGCCGACCCCGGCGGCCCGAAGCGCGCGGGGTCGATCGACCCCGTGACCGCGAGATCGTGGTTGCCGCACATCGCGAGAGCGCACGACTCGCGCACGAGCGTCGCGACCCGGACGGCGTCGACGCCGGTGCCGAACATGTCGCCGAGCGACCAGCACTCGTCGACGCCCGCGCGGCCGGCCGCCGCCAGGACCGTCTCGAGCGCCTCGGCGTGCGCGTGGATGTCGGCAAGGACGGCGACCTTCACGGGACGACCGTAGCGTTGCCGCGGCGGGACGTGGCGGACGATCGGCTCCACCGGTGGGTGATCCCGCTCAAAGGCGCGGCCAACGCGCCGATCACGCCCGAGTGGACCGATCGACGACCAGACGCGTTCTCGCGAGCGCGGCGCTCCTCGCCGCGCTGCTGGCGTACGCGCGGCGCTCGGGCTCGGCCCGGCGCCGGCTACGCGGCCTGGCGCGACGGCTGGCTCGCCAACGTCGCGCTCGCGCTGCCCGGGGTCGTGTGCCTCGCCGGGCCGCGACGCCGGGCCCGAGCCGGTCGCCGCCGCGCTGTTCGGCCTCGGGATGCTCTCCTTCGCCGCCGGCGACCTCGCGTACGTCGCGGCGATCCAGTTCCAGGTCGAGCCGTCCGTCCCCTCGCCGGCGGACGTCGGCTACCTCGCCTTCTATCCGCTCGCCTGCGCCGGCGCTGTCGCGATGCTCCGCGACGCCCGGCGGCTCGGCGCGGCGATCTGGCTCGACGGCGCCGTCGGCGCGGCGGGCGCGGCGACCGTCCTCGCGCTCCTGATGAACCCGGTGCTCTCCGGCATCGCGGGCAACGCCGCCGGGGTCATGCGTCACCGGCGCGTACCCGGTCGGCGACCTGCTGCTCGTCTCGTGTCGCGGGCAGGTCGCCGTTCGCGGCCTGCGGGCGGGCGCGACGGAGTGGCTGGCCGCCGGGCTGCTCTGCTTCTGCGCCGCCGACGTCGTCTTCGCGCTCCGCGTCTCCGCCGGCGGCTACCAGGTCGGCACGATCCGGACGCGCTGTGGGCCGTCGGCCTCACCGTCATGGTCCACGCGCTCCGGCGGCCCGCGCCGGCCGCCCGCGCCGCGCGCGGGTCGGCCGCGATGCTCGCCGTCCCGCTCGTCGCGACCGCGTCGCGGTCGGGGCGCTGCTTGGGCGACCGGCGGCGGCGTGTCGCGCCTCGCCGTCGGCCTGGCGACCGCGACCCTCGCGCTCGCCGCGCTTCGGACGCTCGCCTCCTTCCGCGAGGTCCAGCGGCTCGCCGAGCCGCGTCAGGCGCGGACGACGACGTGACCGGCCTCGAGAACCGCCGCGCGCTCTACGAGGCGGCCGCGGCCCGCATCGCCGGCCGCCCCGCGACGGGCGCCTCGCGCTCCTGCTGCTCGACCTCGACGGCTTCAAGGAGATCAACGACGCGCTCGGCCACCACGTCGGCGACGTCGTGCTCCGTGAGGTCGCCGGGCGCCTCGCCGCACGCTCGCGCCCCGGCGACACGCTCGCCCGCCTCGGCGGCGACGAGTTCGCGGTCCTCGTCGACCTCACGCCGGGCGAGGACGCGGCGACGATCGCGCGCCGCGTGCTCGAGCGCGCTGCCGCGCCGGTCGAGATCGACGGCGTGACCATGCGCATCGGCGCCAGCGTCGGGATCGCCGAGCACCCCGAGGACGGCGGTGAGCTCGGGACGCTGCTGCGCCGCGCGGACATCGCGATGTACGCGGCCAAGCGCCGGCGCTCGGGTGTCGAGCGCTACGCCCCCGACCTCGACGGCCACAGCCGCAGCCGCCTCGAGGCGCTGCAGGAGCTCGGCGGCGCGCTCGCGGGCGACCAGCTCGTCCTCCACTACCAGCCCAAGAGCGACGTGGCCACCGGCCGCGTCATCGGCGTCGAGGCGCTCGTACGCTGGGCGCATCCCGAGCGCGGCCTGCTGTTCCCCGACGCGTTCCTGCCGCTCGTCGAGCAGAGCGGGCGCACGCGCGAGCTCACCGACGCCGTGCTCACGCTCGCCGTGACGCAGGCGGAGGCCTGGCGCGCCGTCGGCCTCGACCTGCCGATCGCCGTCAACCTCGCCGCGGACGACCTCCTCGACGACGCCCTGCCGGCCCGCATCGGCGCGCTGCTCGACGCCCACGGGCTGACGCCCGACGCACTCGCCGTCGAGATCACGGAGGGCTCGCTGATGGCCGACCGCGAGCGCGGCGCGCGGACCGTGACGGCCCTGCGCGCGCTCGGGATCGCCGTCGCGATCGACGACTACGGCACCGGCTACAGCTCGCTCGCCTATCTCCGCGACCTCGCGGTCGACGAGCTCAAGATCGACCGCTCGTTCGTCGCCGAGCTCGCCGGCAACGACCGCGACGCGGCGATCGTCCGTTCCACGATCGACCTCGCGCACGCGCTCGACGTCGCCGTCGTGGCCGAGGGCGTCGAGGACTCAGGCGCGCTCGAGGTGCTCGGGGCGATGGGCTGCGACCGGGCGCAGGGCTATCACCTGGGCCGGCCGATGCCGCCCGAGGCGCTCGCGAGCGCGCTCGCCGCCGCGCCCGCCTGAGCCCTTCCGCGGCGTCCTATGCTCCCCGGCATGCCCACCGCCTGCGAGCACGTCGAAGAGGTCCGCCACGACTGGGAGCCCGCGCAGAACCCGATCTGCGAGGAGTGCGCGAAGGAGGGTCACACCGAGTGGGTGAGCCTCCGCCGATGCCTGACTGCGGGCACGTCGGGATGCTGCGACTCGAGCCCCGGCGTGCACGCGACCGGCCACCACCGCGCCACGGAGCACCCGATGGTCGAGACGCTCCAGCCCGGCCAGGACTGGGTGTGGTGCTACGTCGACGAGATCACGCTGCGTCCGGCCGAGGGCGACTGGCAGCAGGTCGATCTCTTCTACGAGATCGGCGTCGCGTACATGGGCGACCACCTCGCCGCCGGCGGGGACACCGGCGTCGCCGAGGACTTCACGATGGAGAAGGGCTTCCCGCTCGGCCGCTGGGCGGCCGAGATGCGCCGCCGCCACGCCGCGGGTGAGCTCGGCGACGAGCAGGTCGCGGCGATCGAGGCGCTCGACGGCTGGCGCTGGGCGGCCTGAGCGGCGGCGCAGACGCGAAACCGCCCGCCGCGGCGCGGGGCCGGGGCGGGCGGTCGGTTCGCAGGGGCCTGCGCCGGGGTCGATCAGGCGCGGGCGGGCTCGCGCTCGGGCGCGGGGGCCGGAGCCGCGAGCGTCTCGAGGGCGATCGCGCCGTCCTCGCCGTCGCTCGCCCGGACCGTCGCGCCGTCGACGATCCGGCCGTCGAGGATCGCGCGGGTCAGCGCCTTCTCGAGCGTGCGCCGGATGTGGCGCTTCAGCGGCCGGGCGCCGAACTCCTCGTCGAAGCCCTCGCGGGCCAGGCGCTCGACGAGCGCCGGGTCGACCTCGAGCACGATCCCGCGCTCGTCGCGGAGCCGCTCGGCGATCTGCGCGCACATCAGCGCGCCGATGCGCTCGACCTGCTCGACGGCCAGCGGCGAGAACGCCACGATCTCGTCGATCCGGTTGAGGAACTCGGGCAGGAACGCGCTCTTGGCCGCGGCCCGCATCCGCTCGGCGTCGGCCGCCGGCGCGGCGGCGGTGAAGCCGACCGCGCGCTTGGCCTTCGCGCCGCCGAGGTTCGACGTCATGACCAGCACCGTGTTCGAGAAGTCCACGGTGCGGCCCTCGCCGTCGGTCAGGCGGCCGTCGTCCATGACCTGCAGGAGCACGTTCCACACGTCCGGGTGCGCCTTCTCGATCTCGTCGAGGAGGATCACCGAGTACGGGCGGCGGCGCACCGGCTCGGACAGCTGGCCGCCGTCGCCGTAGCCGACGTAGCCGGGCGGCGAGCCGATCAGCCGCGCGACCGTGTGCGGCTCGCGGTACTCGGACATGTCGATGCGCACGAGCGCCTTCTCGGTCGCGAACAGCCGCTCCGCGAGCGCCTTGACGAGCTCGGTCTTGCCGACGCCCGTCGGGCCGAGGAACAGGAACGTGCCGAGCGGGCGGTCGCCCTCGGCCAGCCCGACGCGGGCGCGGCGGACCGTGTCGGAGACGAGCTCGACGGCCTCCTCCTGGCCGATGACGCGGCGGTGGAGGTCCTCCTCGAGCGTGTGCAGGCGCTCGAGCTCGCCGGCGACGAGCTCGCCCACCGGGATGCCGGTGCGGGCGGCCACGACGGCGGCGACGTCGGTCTCGCCGACGACCGGGCGGGTCGCGTCGGCGTCGGTCTCGCCGTCCGCGCCCTCGGTCGCCGTCGTCAGGCCGGCGTGGAGCTCGTCCGCGCGGGCCTTCAGCTCGGCGGCGCGCTCGTACTCCTCGGCCATCACGGCGGCGTCCTTCTGGGCGTCGAGCTCGGCGAGCTCGGCCTTCAGCGCCTCGAGGCTCGACCCGGACGGCCCGGAGCGCAGCCGGACCTTCGCGGCGGCCTGGTCGATCAGGTCGATCGCCTTGTCCGGCAGGTGGTACTCGGTCACGTAGCGGTCCGACAGCCGCGCCGCGGCGACGAGGGCCTCGTCGGCGATCGTCGCCTCGTGGTGGGCCTCGTAGGCCTCGCGCAGGCCGCGCAGGATCGCGACGGTGTCCTCGACCGACGGCTCCTCGACGGTGACCGCCGAGAAGCGGCGGGCGAGCGCGCCGTCGCGCTCGATCCTGCGGTACTCGGCCAGCGTGGTCGCGCCGATGACGCGCACCTCACCGCGGGCCAGCAGCGGCTTGAGCATGTTCGCGGCGTCCATCGCGCCCTCGGCGTTGCCGGCGCCGAGAATCGTGTGGAGCTCGTCGACGAACAGCAGGATCCGCCCCTCGGAGGCCACGGCCTCCTCGAGCGCGGCCTTGAAGCGCTGCTCGAACTGCCCGCGGTACTGGGTGCCCGCGAGCATCCCGGCGAGGTCGACGGCGACGACGCGCGTGCCGGCGAGCGTCGCGGGCACCTCGCCCTCGACGATCCGGCGGGCGAGGCCCTCGACGATCGCGGTCTTGCCGACGCCGGCCTCGCCGATGAGGACGGCGTTGTTCTTGCGCCGGCGGGCGAGGATCTCGACCGTCTGCTCGATCTCGGGCTCGCGCCCGATCACGGCGTCGATGCGGCCCTCGCGGGCGTCGGCGGTCAGGTCACGGCCGAACTCGTCGAGCGCGGGGGTGTCGCTCTCGGGCTCGCCGTCACGGCGCGTGTCCTGGGGGTTCGCGGGCATCGCCGCGCCGCGCGCCATGAGCTCGCTCGCGCACCGCTCGCAGAGCGCGACCGGGGTCGGTCCGCTCTGGGTGTTGACGACCATCCGGGTGGTCCCGGGACGGCGGCCGCAGACCGCGCACACCGAGACGCCGGCGGCGCGGGGGAAGTTCTGGGGTGTGTCAGGCATAGGCTCTCTTGCGTAGGAAGAAATCTCAGTCTGAGTGACTGAGCTTACTGTACGTAAGTTGAGTCCTCGGACCCGGGCGTGCGTTACGCCGCGAGCGCGATCGCCCGGGCCGCGAGCTCATTGCCCGCGGCCAGCGCGTCCGCCGGATCGGCGCCGCGCAGCCACGCCGCGAGGAAGCCGGCGGTGAACGCGTCGCCTGCGCCGGTCGTGTCCGCGACCGGGCCTGGCGCCGCGGCCGCAGCCGCGACGACCGCCGTCCCGTCCGTCCATACCGCGCCCTCCGCGCCGAGCGTGACGACGACCTCGCGGGCCCGGGCCGCGAGCGCGCGCGCCGCCGCGACCGGGTCGTCCTCCGGCGCGCCGAGGACCAGCGCCTCGTCGCGGTTGGGGAGCAGGACGTCGAGCGGACCGGCGAGGTCGAGCAGTCGCGCGGCCCCGAACGCGGCGAGCGGCGCGGCCGAGGACGGGTCGAGCGACACCGTCATGCCGGCGGCCCGGGCGCGGGCGAGCGCCGCGGTCGCGGCCGCCCGCGACGGGCCGTCGCGCAGCAGCGGGTACGCCACGAGGTGGAGGTGCGCGCCGGCGACGAACGCGTCCTCGGGGAGGTCGCTCTCGGACAACGCGGCGTTCGCCCCCGCGTCGGGGAGCATCGAGCGCTCGCCGTCCGGCGCGACGAGCACGACGCAGGTGCCGGTCGGCAGCGCCTGGTCGGTCGCCACCCGCGTGTCGACGCCGTGGCCACGCAACCGCTCCGCCGCTCCGCGGCCCGCCTCGTCGTCGCCGGCGCGCGCGACGAGCGTCACCGCCGCGCCCGCGACCGCGAGCCACGCGGCGACGTTCGCCCCCGCGCCGCCCGGCCGCGTGCGCACCAGCGCGGGCGTGTCGCTCCCCGCCGCGAGCGGCGCGGCCATGCGCGCGACGACGTCGACCATGAGGTCGCCGAGGACGACGACCGGCCGGCCGCCGGGGGCGCTCAAGACCCGGCCCGCGCCGCCGCGATCTGCCCCGCCAGCGCGGCGTTGCGCAGCACGAGGCGCACGTTCGCGGCGAGGCTCGCGCCGCCGGTCTCGCGGTGGAAGCGGTCGAGGAGGAACGGGGTGACGTCGCGGCCCGCGACCCCGGCGGCGGCCGCCGCCTCGAGGCTCTCGCGCAGCACGCGGTCGTGGAGCGCCGGGTCGAGCTGCTCGCCGCCGGGCAGCGGGTTGGCGACGACGATGGCGCGGTCGCCGAGACCGAGGTCGTCGCGGGCGCGCGCGACCGCCGCGACGTCCTCGGGCGTCTCGACGCGCCAGCCGACGGGATGGCCCGAGTCGCTGAGGTAGAAGCCGGGGAACGCGTCGGTCCGGTAGCCGACGACGGTGACGTTCAGGGTCTCGAGCCGTTCGAGCGTCGCGCCGACGTCGAGGATCGACTTCACCCCGGCGCACACGACGACGATCCCCGTCCGCGCGAGCGTCGTGAGGTCGGCCGACTCGTCCCACGTCTCGCGCGCGCCGCGGTGCACGCCGCCGAGGCCGCCGGTCGCGAACACGCCGATCCCCGCCCGCGCGGCGAGGTGCGCGGTCGAGGCGACCGTCGTCGCCGCGTCGATGCCCCGTGCCACGGCCGGCGCGAGGTCGCGGACGCCCGCCTTGACGACGTCGTCGCCGAGGGCGATCGCCGCGAGCGCGTCCTCGTCGAGGCCGATCCGCACCGTCCCGCCGACGACCGCGATCGTCGCGGGGACCGCGCCGGACTCCCGGACGGCGGCCTCGGCCTCGCGCGCGACGCGGAGGTTGTCGGGCGCCGGCAGGCCGTGCGCGATGAGCGTGCTCTCGAGCGCGACGACGCCGCGCCCGGCGCGCAGGGCCTCGGCCACTTCGGGGTCGACGATCACGCGCGGGGAGGATGCCACCCCGCGCGCGTCGCCGGAGCCTCAGCCGGAGGCGACGCCCTCGCGCTCCGTCGGGCGCTTCACGTCGGCCTCGTCGCGCGTGAACCGCGGGCCGTCCGCCTCGCTGCCGCGCTCGGCCTGGATCTCGTCGAGCGACTTGCCCGCGTTCGACGGGGCGAAAAACAGCCCGAGAAGCGCGCTCGCCGACACGAAGCCGGTGAGGATCCACGCGAGTGTGTGGAACCCCGCCGCGGTGATCGCCGGAACGAAGAAGCTCCAGATGCCGAGCCCGATCCGCACCACCGCGAACATCAGCCCCTGCGCCGTCGAGCGCATGAGCGTGGGGAACATCTCGCCGCTCCAGAGCTGGAAGAACGGCTGCTGGGCGAAGCCGCCGCCGATGCCGAGGAGCAGCACGTAGCCGATCGCCACCGGCAGGCTGAGCGGGAAGACCGCGAAGAGCAGCAGCGCGAAGATCTGCAGCACCGCACCGACCATGAACAGCTTCTTCTGGTTGACGCGGTCGACGTAGCGCATGAAGACGAACGCGACGCCGAGCGCGACGAGCAGGAAGCTCACGCACTGCAGCCCGACGCTCACCGCCTGGCCCTGCGACCCGACGGTGCGCAGGATGAACGGCAGGTAGAAGCCGTTCGTGCCGGCCATGAGGTTCCACAGGCCGTACATGCCGGTCAGGAACGCGATCGGGCCGAGGAACCGCCGCTGCGTCACCAGCTCGCGGAACGCGCCGAGCGAGACCTTCGGCGCGTCCTCGTCGTGCGCGTCGCTCCAGACCTTCGACTCGCTCATCCGCCGGCGCATGGCCCACAGCACGAGCGCGACGACGAGCAGGTGGCCGAAGACGATCTTGATGCCGAGGATACCGAGGCCGGACACGGCGAACGCCATCGCGAGCACGATGACCGGACCCATCATCCAGAGCACCTGGGCGACGCCGGCGTGCTTGCCGCGCTCCTTGTCCGGCGCGGTCTCGGCGATGAGCGTCCACGAGGCGGGGACGTCGGCGCCGACGGCGAGGCCGGCGATGACGTAGCCGGTCACGAGCATCCACGGCTCCTGCGCGAAGATGATCCACAGCAGACCGAAGGCGTAGACGAGCAGGTCCCACTGGTAGATGCGCTTGCGGCCGTACTGGTCGCAGAGCCAGCCGCCGATCAGGGCGCCGACCCCGGCCGAGATCGCGTTCGAGCTGAAGGCGCCGATGATCCCGACGAAGCTCGAGCTGAGCCCGAACTGCTCGGTCCACAGGGTCAGGCCGGCGGCGCCCGCGACGATCGACCCCGCGTCGATGTAGTTCGCGAGGCCGGCGAGGATGGTGTTGCGCCACTCCTCGCGCGTCGTGGCGCTCTCGCGCCGCCCGGATTCGGGCGCGGTGGTCGCGGTCTGCTCCATGGCTGGACCCCTCCTCAAGGGCACACCGGCCGGACCTCGGCCGGTTGTGATCGTGGGTACCAGCGGGTAGGCGCGTTCAAACACGAACGCACAGCAATCGAACACCGGAGAGAGGAGATCCGCCCCATGGAGACCGTGAGGCTGCGCTGCGAGCATCGCGCCGACGTCCCGTGCGTCGACGATCCCGCGCCGCGGCTCTCGTGGGCGCTCGCGAGTGACCGGAGGGATACCCGCCAGAGCGCGTACCGGATCGTCGTCGCGACGTCGGCGGACGACGTCCGCGCCGGGCGCGGGACGCTCTGGGACTCCGGCCGCGTGGCGACGGCCGACACGATCGACATCGCAGTACGGCGGCCGGCCGCTGCCGGCGGGCGCGGAGTGCGTCTGGGCGGTGCAGGCGTGGGACGACCGCGGCGAGGTCACCCCGTGGAGCGCGCCCGCGCGCTTCCGCACCGCGCTCGGCGGCCTGGACGGCGGACTGGATCGCGCCCGACCGGGCCGACGAGCCGGTCGTCGAGGTCCCCTCCGAGGAGACCCGCGGCCACGACGCGGCGCAGCTCGGCCTGAAGCCGTGCCCGCACCTGCGGCGCGCCTTCGCCGTCGGCGGCCCCGTCCGGCGCGCGACGCTCTACGCCACCGCGCGCGGGCTCGTCGAGCTGCATCTCAACGGCGCGCGCGTGGGCGACGGCGTCCTCGCCCCGGGCTGGACGGACTACCGGCGGCGCATCGAGTACGCCGCCCACGACGTCACAGATCTGCTGCGCGACGGGCGAGAACGTCCTCGGCGCGATCCTCGGCGACGGGTGGTACGCGGGCTACGTCGGCTTCGACCCCAAGCACCGCGGCGCGCACTACGGCACCGCGCCGCAGCTGCTGTGCGAGTTGCACGTCGAGCGCGCCGACGGCCGCACGCAGCGTCGTCGCGCTCGGACGGGGACTGGCGCGCGACGACCGGCCCCGATCGTCTACGCCGACCTGCTGCATGGGCGAGCGCTACGACGCGCGCGCGGACCTCGGGCCGTGGACCGAGCCGGGCTACGACGACGCCGCCTGGAGCCCGGTCGCGGCCACGCCGCGCGACGACGTCGCTGCTCGTGCCCGAGCGCGCCCAGCCGATCCGCGTGACGGAGGATCTGCGGCCCGTCGCGATCACCGAGCACGCGCCGGGCGTGCACGTCGTCGACCTCGGCCAGAACATGGTCGGCTGGGTCCGGCTCGCGCGTCGCGGGCGCGGCGCGGGACCGAGGTGCGCCTGCGCTTCGCCGAGATGCTCGAGCCCGACGGCTCGCTGCACCTCGCCAACCTGCGCGGCGCGCGGCCGGTCGACTCCGTACGTGCTGCGCGGCGACGGGGTCGAGACGTTCGAGCCGCGCTTCACGTTCCACGGCTTCCGCTACGTCGAGGTCACCGGCCTCGACGGCCCGCCGACCTCGCCGCGATCACCGGGCGCGTCGTCCACTCCGACACGCCGCGTCGCCGGCACGTTCGAGAGCTCGAGCGAGCTCGTCAACCAGCCTGCAGCGCAACATCACGTGGGGCCAGCGCGGCAACTTCCTCTCGGTCCCCACCGACTGCCCGCAGCGCGACGAGCGCCTCGGCTGGCTCGCCGACGCCCAGGTCTTCCTGCCGACCGCGACGCCTGAACATGGACGTCGCCGCGTTCATGACCAAGTGGGGCGACGACGTGCTCGACGCGCAGTCGCCCGGACGGCGCGTACCCCGACGTCGCCCCGCGCCTGCACCCGGTCGACCGCGACGGCGCGCCCGCCTGGGCCGACGCCGGCGTGATCGTGCCGTGGACGCTGTGGCGCGCGCTACGGCGACCGCGCGCCTGCTCGAGCGCCACTGGGACGCGATGGAGCGCTACATGGCCCACCTCGCAGCGCCACAACCCGGACCTGCTGTGGACCGCGCCGGCGCAACAACGACTACGGCGACTGGCTGTCGATCGGCGCGCGACACGCCGAAGGACGTCCTCGCCACCGCGCTACTGGGCGTGGGACGCCAGGCTCATGGCCGAGATGGCCGCGCGCGCTCGCACCGGCCCGAGCGCGCCGCGCACTACGACCGTCTCCGCGACGGCCATCGCGGCGGCGTGCACCCGCGCCTACGTCGGCGACGACGCGCTGCATCGCCGGCGACACGCAGACGGTCTACCTGCTCGCGCTGCACATGGACCTGATCCCGGAGGACCTGCGCGCCCGCGCCGCCGAGCGCCTCGTCGCCGACATCGCGCGCCACGACTGCCACCTCACGACCGGCTTCGTCGGCGTCGGGCTCCTGTGCCCCGTGCTCACCGCGGCCGGGCACGCCGACGTCGCCCACCGCCTGCTGCTCACCGACACGTTCCCGTCGTGGGGCTACTCGATCCGGCACGGCGCGACGACGATCTGGGAGCGCTGGGACGGCTGGACCGAGGACGCGAGGCTTCCAGACCGCGCACATGAACTCGTTCAACCACTACTCGCTCGGGTCGGTCGGGCAGTGGCTGTACGAGGACGTCGCGGGGATCCGCCCGGCCGCCCCGGGCTACGCCCACGTCCTCATCGCGCCCGTCCCCGGCCCGGAGCTGCGCTCCGCCCGCGCCACGTACGACTCCGTCCGCGGCCGGATCGGGAGCGCCTGGGAGCGCGGTGCGGACGGGTCGTTCGCGCTCGACGTGGAGATCCCGGCGAACGTCACCGCGACCGTCGCGCTGCCGCCCGGCCCGGCCGAGCCGACGCGAGGGCGGCGTGCCGGTCGGCGAGGCCGAGGGCGTCCGCGGCGCCGAGCGCGACGGCGCGGCGTGGCGGATCGAGATCGGCTCGGGGCGCTACTCGTTCGCCGTGGGGGCGTGATATGCACGCCACGATGCCGCGCGACTCCCTCCTCGCCGACGAGCGCCGGCGCCTGATCGCCCGGCGCCTGCGCCAGGACGGCAGCGTGTCCGTCGCCGCGCTCGAGGCCGAGTTCGAGGTCTCGGCGATGACGGCGCGGCGCGACCTCGTCGCGCTCGAGCGCGCGCGGCGTCGCCCGTCGGACGCACGGCGGCGCGGTCCTGCCCGGCCTCGCCAGCCACGAGGACTCGTTCCTGCAGCGCCTCGAGGTCGAGGTCGAGGCGAAGGAGCGCCTCGCCGCCGCCGCGCTCGCGCTCGTCGAGCCGGGGCAGGCGCTGTTCGTCGACAGCTCGACGACGGCGTACTTCGTCGCGCGCCGGATCGTCCGCCAGAACGTGCCCTGCACGCTGATCACGAACGCGGTCGCCGATCATCGCGCTCGTCTCCGAGGTCGACGCGCCGCACGTCGAGGTGGTCGGGGTCGGCGGCGCGCTGCGCAAGCGCACGCGCTCGCTCGTCGGCCCGGAGGCCGTCCGCGGGGTGGAGGCGCACTTCGCGGACCTCACGCTGTTCTCGGTGCGCGGCATCACCGCCGACGGCCACCTGACCGACCCCGACGCGCTCGAGGCCGAGGTCAAGCGCGCGATGGTGCGGCGGGGCGAGCGGCCGGTGCTGCTCGCGGACGGGACGAAGTTCGGCCGGGCGGCGTTGACGCGGATCGCGCCGATGGCCGACGTGGCGCGTGCTGCTCGCCGCCGGCGCGCCGCCGGCGGCGCTCGCCCCGCACGAGCGCGCCGGGATCGACGTGCGCCGCGTCTGACGTCAGACGGCCGCGCACACGAACGCCCACGACCCGCGCGCGTCCGGTGGCGACCGGTGTTCGTACGTGGTGCTTGACACGAAGTTGGTGTTCTGTTCTGATGCTTCCTGTTCGTTTGAAGGGGAGAGAGCATCAAACCGAACACATCAGAACCGCGGGCTCTGCTCGCTGACGCCCGCCGCGCGGCCATCGTCGAGCGCCTGCGCGTGACCGGATCGGTCACCGTCGCCGAGCTCGAGGAGCAGTTCGGCGTCTCGTCCATGACCGCGCGCCGCGACCTCGACGGGCTCGAGCGCCGCGGCCTCGTCCGGCGCACCCACGGCGGCGCGGTGCTCCCGGCGTTCAGCGCGCACGAGGACTCCTTCACCTCCCGCCTCGAGGTCGCCGCCGACGCCAAGCGCGCGCTCGCGGAGGCCGCCGCCGCCGGCGTCCAGGAGGGCGAGTCGCTCTTCGTCGACTCCTCCACGACCGGCTACCACGTCGCCCGCGCGCTGCTCGATCGCGGCGTCCCGTCGACGGTGATCACGAACTCGCTGCCGGTGATGGAGCTCGTCGCCGGCCATCCGAGCGGCGTGATCGAGCTCGTCGGGGTCGGCGGGATGCTCCGCCGCCTGACGCGCTCGTTCGTCGGGCCGTTCGCGGTCCACACCGTGCTCGGCCACATCGCCGACCGCCTCTTCTTCAGCGTCAAGGGCGTCACGCCCGACGGCGCCCTCACCGACCCCGACTCCCTCGAGGCCGAGGTCAAGCGCGCGATGGTCGCCCACGCCGAGCACCCCGTGCTCCTGCTCGACGAGACGAAGCTCACGACCCACGGCCGCGCCGTCCTCGGGCGCCTGGCCGACGTCGCGACCGTGCTGACCTACGGCGTCGACGCCGAGCGCGTCGACGCGCTCCGCTCGGCCGGTGCGCGCGTCGAGGTCGTCGCCGCGACCCGGAGCGAGGTGGCATGAACGCCGAAGCGCAGCCGATCCTCGCGCTCGAGGACGCCGCGAAGTCCTACGGCGCCGTCCACGCCCTGCGCCACGGCAACATCGCCCTGCGCCCGGGCGAGGTCCGCGCGCTCGTCGGCGAGAACGGCGCGGGCAAGTCGACGCTCGTGAAGCTCCTCGGCGGCGTCGTCCGCCTCGACGACGGGCGGATGCTCGTCGAGGGCGAGCCGGTCGACTTCCACAGCCCGACCGACGCGCGCGACGCCGGCATCGCCGTCATCTACCAGGAGCCGACGCTCTTCCCGGACCTGTCCGTCGCGGAGAACGTCGTGATGGGCCGCCACCCGCTCGGCAGCCTGCACCGCATCGACCGGCGCGCGATGCGCCGCGAGGTCCAGGAGCTGCTCGACCGCCTGGGCGTCCGGCTCGACGCCGAGCGACCCGTCCGCGGCCTGTCGATCGCCGACCAGCAGATCGTCGAGATCGCCAAGGCGCTGAGCTTCGACGCGCGCGTCCTGATCATGGACGAGCCGACCGCGGCGCTGTCCGGGCCGGAGGTCGAGCGGCTGTTCACCGTCGTGCGCACGCTGCGCGACCGCGGGGCCGCGGTGCTGTTCATCTCGCACCGCCTCGAGGAGGTCTTCGCCCTCTGCGACACGGTCACGATCATGCGCGACGGCCAGGTCGTGCACGACGTGACGACGGCCGAGCTCACGCCCGGCGAGGTCGTGCGGCGCATGGTCGGCCGCGAGCTGTCGGCGCTGTTCCCCAAGGAGGACGCCGAGATCGGCGCCACGCTCCTGCGCGTCCACCGCCTCACCCGCGAGGGCGTGTTCACCGACGTGAGCTTCGAGGTCCGGGCGGGGGAGATCGTCGCGCTGGCCGGGCTCGTCGGCGCCGGCCGCAGCGAGGTCGCGCGGGCGATCTTCGGCATCGACCGCGCCGACGCCGGCCACGTCGAGGTCGACGGCCGCCGCCTGCCCGGCCACCGCCCGCTCGCCGCGATGCGCGCCGGGCTCGGCTTCGTCCCCGAGGATCGCCGCCAGCAGGGGCTCGTGATGGACCTGTCGGTCGCGCGCAACGCGACGATCACCCGCATGGGCGCGCTGGCCCGCGGCGGCATCATCCGCGGCCGCGCCGAGCGGCGGCTCGCCAAGGAGTGGGCCACGCGGCTGCAGCTGAAGTTCCACAAGCTCGACGATCCGGTCGGGTTCCTCTCGGGCGGCAACCAGCAGAAGGTCGTGCTCGCGAAGTGGCTCGCGACCGAGCCGAAGGTGCTCATCGTCGACGAGCCGACCCGCGGCATCGATGTCGGCACGAAGGCCGAGGTCCACCGGCTGCTCTCCGAGCTCGCCGGGCGCGGCGTCGCGGTGCTGATGATCTCGAGCGAGCTGCCCGAGGTGCTCGGCATGGCCGACCGCGTGCTCGTCATGCACGAGGGCCGGCTGACGGGCGAGCTCTCGCGGGCCGAGGCGACCGAGGAGCGGGTCATGCAGGCGGCGACCGGACAGCCCGCGGAGGCGGCGGCATGACGACGGTCGAGGCCACCCCGACCGCCAGCGGCGGCGAGGCCCGCCGCCTCACCGAGTGGGTCTTCCGCGTCCGCGAGCTCGGCATCGTCGGTGCGTTCGTCCTGCTCATGGTCTTCACCGCGGTCATGGAGCCGCGCTTCGTCAACGCCGACTCGCTGCGCAACCTCGCGCTGAACGCGTCGATCTTCGCGATCCTCGCCGCCGGCCAGACGCTCGTGATCATCACGCGCAACGTCGACCTCTCGGTCGGCTCCGTGCTCGGGCTCGCGGCGTTCATGGCCGGCGACCTGCTCTCCGCGCACCCGGGCCTCGCGATCCCGGCCGTGATCGTGCTCGGGATGGCGCTCGGCGCCGCGTGCGGCGCGCTCAACGGCGTGCTCGTGACGTTCGGCCAGGTCCCGGCCCTCGTCGTCACGCTCGGCACGCTCTACGCCTTCCGCGGCTTCGCGTTCCTGTGGACGGACGGCCGCCAGGTCAACGCCGAGACGCTGCCGGACGCGTTCCTGAACCTCGGCACCGGCTCGATCCTCGGTGTCCCGACGCTCGCCGTGATCGCGGTCGTCGTCGTGGTCGTGGTCGGCCAGGCGCTGCGCGACTTCCGCGTCGGGCGCGAGCTGTACGCGATCGGCTCGAACCCGGAGGGCGCGCGGCTCGCCGGCGTGCGCTCCGGGCGCCGCGTGTTCTGGGCCTTCGTCGCCTCGGGTGCGCTCGCCGGGCTCGCGGGGGTCCTGTTCACGGCGCGCTTCGGCACCGTCGACGCGACCGCGGGCAGCGGCTACGAGCTCACCGTGATCTCGGCGACGGTCGTCGGCGGTGTCGCGATCTTCGGCGGGACGGGCAGCGTGTACGGCGCGGCGCTCGGGGCGCTGCTGCTGAACACGATCACCTCCTCGCTCATCGTCCTGAAGGTCGACGCGTTCTGGCAGCAGGCCGCGATCGGGGCGCTGCTGCTCCTCGCGATCGCCTTCGACCGCCTCGTCGGCCTCCGCCTCGACGCCGCCCTGCGGAGGAGGAGCGCGCTCCGTGCCGGCTGAAGCCGAATCCGTGACGCCGGCCGCCGGCGCCGCCACCGCCGCCGGGCCCGCCGAGGCGCCGCCGCCCGACGACGCGCCGCGCTCCCGCGAGGGGCTGCGCGCGATCGCCGGGCGCTGGGAGACGCTGCTCGTCGCGCTCTTCATCGTCCTGCTGCCGATCGGCCAGGCGATCTCGCCCGAGTTCCTCACGAGCGACTCGTTCACCACCGGCTCGCTCGACTTCTCGGAGATCGCGCTGATGGCGCTGCCGCTCACCCTCGTGGTGGTGGCGGCCGAGATCGACCTGTCGGTGGCGTCGATCCTCGGGCTGGCGAGCGCGCTGATGGCCACGCTGTGGAACGCCGGCCTGCCGCTCGAGCTGATCATGCCCCTGTGCATCGTCGCGGGCGGCCTGTGCGGCGCGTTCAACGGGCTGCTCGTCACGCGCCTCGGCCTGCCGTCGCTGGCCGTGACGATCGGGACGCTCGCCCTCTTCCGCGGCCTGGCGTTCGTCGTGATCGGCGACGACTCGGTGACCGACTTCCCGGGCGTGTGGACCGACCGCGCGTTCGGGAACTTCGCGGGCACCGCGATGCCCAACGTCATCGTGCTGTTCGCCGTCCTCGCGGTGCTGTTCGCCGTGCTGCTGCACTTCACGCCGTTCGGGCGCTCGGTCTTCGCGATCGGGGCCAACGAGGAGGCGGCGTTCTACTCCGGTCTGCGGGTCAAGCGGATCAAGCTGACGCTGTTCGTGCTCTCGGGCGCGGTCGCGGCGCTGGCCGGGGTCGTCATCTCGCTGCGCAACTCGACGGCCGCCGCCAACGTCGGCGTCGGCTTCGAGCTCACCGTCATCACCGCCGTCCTCCTCGGCGGCGTGTCGATCTTCGGCGGGCGCGGCACGATCGGCGGGGTCATCCTCGCCCTGTTGCTGCTCGGCGGCATCCAGAAGGCGCTGCTGCTGAGCGAGTCCATCTCGTCGTACTGGATCCAGATCGTGACGGGCACGCTGCTCATCAGCTCCGTCCTGGGTCCGAACCTCGTCCGGCGCGTCTCCGACGCGCGGCGCAGGCATTCGACTCAATCCACCCAGGAGGTCTCGTCGTGATCCCCTTCGGCTCGCGCGCGCGCCGCCACCTGCTCACCACCGCGATCGCGGCCGTGGCGGCGTTCGCCGTCGCGGCGTGCGGTTCGACCAAGGACGACTCGTCGTCGAGCAGCTCAGCCGCGCAGTCCAGTTCGACCGGCGCCTCGGCCAACGCCGAAGCCCCGATCAAGAAGGGCCTCAAGGTCGTCTCGATCCCGAAGCAGCTCGGCAACCCCTACGAGGAGTTCGAGCACTCCGGCGTCGTCGAGGCGATGAAGGAGCTCGGCGGCAGCGACCGGATCCAGGGCTCCACCGACGCCGGCGCGTCGTCGCAGGTGCCGATCATCAACTCGATCGTCCAGCAGAAGCCGGCCGCGATCGTCATCGCCGGCAACGACCCCAACGCCGTCGCCCCGGCCCTCAAGCAGGCCGCGCAGCGCGGGATCAAGGTCGTCGCGATGGACTCCGACGTCGCGCCCGACGCCCGCTCGGTCTTCGTCAACCAGGTCACGACGAAGCTCGTCGGCCAGAACCAGGTCGAGTCGATCGCCAAGCAGATCGGCAACAAGGGCCAGATCGCGATCCTGTCCGCGACCGCCAACGCGACGAACCAGAACGCGTGGATCAAGGTCATGAAGGACACGCTCAAGGACCCGAAGTACAAGGACATCAAGCTCGTGAAGGTCGCCTACGGCGACGACGACGACCAGAAGTCCTTCCAGCAGATGCAGGGCCTGATCCAGGCCTATCCGAACCTGAAGGGCGTCATCTCGCCGACGACCGTCGGCGTCGCGGCCGCCGCGCGCTACCTGTCGAAGTCGCCGGAGAAGGGCAAGGTCAAGCTGACCGGCCTCGGCTTCCCGAACCAGATGCGCAAGTTCGTCGACGACGGGACGGTCGACGAGTTCCAGCTGTGGGTGCCCAAGGACGTCGGCTACCTCGCCGGCCAGGCCGCCGCGGCGCTCGCGTCGGGCCGGATCACGGGCAAGCCGGGCGAGACGTTCACCGCCGGCCGGCTCGGCAAGTACACGATCGGCCCGAACAGCGAGATCGTGCTCGGCCCGCTGACGACGTTCAACAAGGAGAACATCGGCAAGTTCGACTTCTAGGGTCGACCCGATGACCACGCCGAGCTCCGACATCGCACCGACCGCCACCGGGCCGCGGCCCGCCCCGCGCGCCCGGGTCGGGGTGTTCGGGATCGGCCTGGAGGCCTACTGGCCGCAGTTCGACGGCCTGCGCGAGCGGGTCGAGGGCTACCAGCGGCGGGTCGAGGAGCGGGTCGCCGCGCTCGGGGCCGAGGTGGTCTCCGCGGGACTCGTCGACACCGCGCAGGGCGCGCGCGAGGCGGGCGACCGCTTCGCGCGCGGGCAGGTCGACCTCGTGCTCTGCCACGCGGTCACCTACGCCACGTCGAGCCAGGTGCTGCCGGCCGTCCAGGCGGCGAAGGTCCCGGTGGTGCTGCTCGGCCTGCAGCCGACGGCCACGCTCGACTACGCGAACACCGGCACCGGCGAGTGGCTGGCCAACTGCGCCGCCTGCTGCGTGCCGGAGCTCGCGGGCGCCTTCACCCGCGCGCGGATCCCGTACGACACGGTCGCGGGGACGATCGACGACGACGAGCGCGCGTGGGCCAGGATCGCGGCCTGGGTCCGCGCGGCGGGCGTCGCGCGGGCGCTGCGGCGCGCGCGGATCGGCTTCCTCGGCCACACCTATCCGGGGATGCTCGACATGTACTCGGACTTCACGGCGGTGCACGCGCAGCTCGGCGCGCACGTGGAGGTGCTCGAGATCGACGACCTCGGCGCGCGGGTCGGGGCCGTCGGCGACGACGAGGTCGCCGCCAAGCAGGCCGAGATCCGGGCGATGTTCGACTTCGCCGACCCGTCCGACGACCCGATCGCGGGGCCGATCGAGGACGACCAGCTCGACTGGTCGGCCCGCGTCGCCGCCGGCCTCGACCGCCTCGCCGCGGACTTCGACCTCGACGCGCTGACCTACTACTACCGCGGGATCGACGGCAACGAGGCCGAGCGCCTCGGGGCCGGGGTCATCGTCGGCAACTCGCTGCTGACCGCCCGCGGCATCCCGACCGCGGGCGAGGGCGACCTCAAGACGAACGTCGCCCAGCTGATCCTCGACCGGCTCGGCGCGGGCGGCTCGTACACCGAGTACTACGCGCTCGACTTCGCCGACGACTTCGTCCTCATGGGCCACGACGGGCCGATGCACGTCGCGATCGCCGAGGGCCGGCCGACCCTGCGCTCGCTGCTGCTCTACCACGGCAAGCGCGGCGCCGGCCTGAGCGTCGAGGCGAAGGTCCGCTTCGGGCCGGTCACGATCGTCGGCTGCACGCAGACGGCCGAGGGCACGCTGAAGCTGCTCGTCGCCGAGGGCGAGTCGATCCCGGGCGAGACGTTCCGCATCGGCAACACGAACAGCCGCCTGCGCTTCGGCCTGCGCCCGGCCGAGTTCCTCGAGACGTGGTGCGCCGAGGGGCCGACCCATCACGTCGCCCTCGGCGTCGGCCACGTCGCCGACGAGGTGGAGAAGGTCGCCGCGCTCCTCGGCCTCCCGTCCGCGCGGGTCGGCTGATGGAGCGGGTGTGCTTCCTGCTGCGCGTCCGGGCCGACCGCCTGGACGAGTACCGGGCGCGCCACGCAGCGGTCTGGCCGGAGATGCGCGCGGCGCTGAGCGCGACCGGCTGGCGCAACTACTCGCTCTTCCTCCGCGACGACGGCCTGCTCGTCGGCTACCTCGAGACCGACGACTTCGCCGCCGCGCAGCGGGCGATGGAGGAGACCGACGTCAACGCCCGCTGGCAGGCCGACATGGCCCCGTTCTTCGAGCTCCCGTCCGGCGAGCGGCCCGACACCGGCTTCGTCCGCCTGCAGGAGATCTTCCACCTTGCCTGACTTCGCCGCGATCGATCTCGGCGCGGAGAGCGGGCGCGTGGTCCGCGGCCGGTTCGACGGCGAGCGCGTGTCGCTCGACGTCGTGCACCGGTTCGAGAACCGGCCCGTGCGGCTGCCGGACGGCCTGCGGTGGAACCTGCTCGCGCTGTTCAGCGACGCGCTCGAGGGGCTCCGGCGAGCGGCGGCCGACGGCGGCGAGCTCGGCGGCGTGGGCGTCGACGCCTGGGGCGTGGACTACGCGCTGCTCGACGGGGAGCGCCGCGTCCTCGGCCTGCCGTTCCACTACCGCGACGGCCGCACGGACGGCATGATCGCCCGCGCACACGCTCGCGTCCCGCGCGAGGAGCTCTACGCCGTCACCGGCATCCAGACGATGCCGATCAACACGGTCTTCCAGCTGCTCGCCGACGAGGGCAGCGCCGCGCTCGCGGCGGCCGAGCACCTCGCGCTCGTCCCGGATCTCTTCACCCTGTGGCTGACCGGCGAGCTCGTCAACGAGGCGACCGCCGCCTCGACGACCGGGCTGCTCGACGCGCGCACCGGCGGCTGGGCGCGCGAGCTCGTCCGCCGGCTCGGGCTGCCGGCGGCGCCGTTCGCCGGCGCGACGACGGAGCCCGGCACGACGATCGGCCCGGTGCTCGGCCATCACGAGGGCCTCGCGGGCACGCCGGTGCACGCGGTCGCCGGGCACGACACGGCGTCGGCGTTCGCGGCCGTCCCGCTGGGCAGCGGCGAGCAGGCCGCGGTCCTGTCGTCGGGCACGTGGTCGCTGCTCGGCCTCGAGCTGCCCGAGCCGGCGCTCGGCGAGCAGCCGTGCGCGTACAACCTCACGAACGAGCGCGGCATCGAGGGCACGACGCGACTGCTGCGCAACGTCATGGGCCTGTGGCTCGTGCAGGAGTGCCGGCGCGAGTGGGACGCCGAGTACGACGACATCTTCGGCGCGGCCGCCGCGGCCCGCGAGGACGTGCCGCTGTTCGACCCCGACGCCGACGGCTTCCTCGCGCCGGGCGGCATGCCGGAGCGGATCGCGCAGGCGTGCCGGGACGCGGGGCAGGAGCCGCCGTCCGATCGCGGCGAGATCGTCCGCTCGGTCCTCACGTCGCTGGCGTGCAAGTACCGCCTCGTGCTCGAGCGCCTCGAGCGAGTCAAGGGAGGCGGGGTCGACGTCGTGCACGTCATCGGCGGCGGCGTGCAGGCCGAGCTGCTCTGCCGGATGACCGCCGACGTGCTCGGCCGCCGCGTCCTCGCCGGACCGGTCGAGGCGACCGCGCTGGGCAACGTGCTGGTGCAGGCGCGCGCCGCGGGCGAGCTCGGCTCGCTCGCCGACATGCGCGCCGCGGCCGCCGCGTCGGCCGACCCGACGGCCTACGAGCCCGGCGAGCGCCGCGATGCCGCCGAGCACGCGTACGAGCGCTTCCTCACCGTGACCGGACTCGCCGTCGAGGAGCCGGCGACCGTTGATGCCTGACCGACCCGGGAGCTGACCGTGATCGACTACGACCACCTCGCCGACCGCCTCACGGAGGCCGGGCACGACCTCGGCGCCGTCGAGCGGGCGCTCGCCGCGCTCGTGATCGAGACGCCCTCCTGGGGCTACGGCGACTCGGGCACGCGCTTCGCCGTCTACCAGCAGCCCGGCCGCCCGCGCGACGTCTTCGAGCGCCTCGACGACGCCGCCGAGGTGCACCGCCTGACGGGCTCGGCCGGGGCCGTCGCGCTGCACTTCCCCTGGGACCACGTCGACGACCTGAGCGCGCTGCGTCGCCACGCCGACGACCTCGGCCTCGCCATCGGGGCGACGAACGTCAACCTCTTCCAGGACCCCGACTACAAGCTCGGGTCGCTCACCCACCCCGACGCGACCATCCGGCGCAAGGCCATCGACCAGCTCCTCGAGTGCGTCGAGATCGCGACCGCGCTCGGTTCGAGCGCCCAGTCGCTGTGGCTGGCCGACGGCACGAACTATCCCGGCCAGGACGACCTGACCGGCCGCCGCCGGCGGCTCGTGGAGTCCCTGCGCGAGGTGTACGGGGCGCTGCCCGAGGCCCAGGAGCTGCTCGTCGAGTACAAGCTCTTCGAGCCCGCCTTCTACGCGACCGACCTCGCCGACTGGGGCGCGGCGCTGCTCGTCTGCCAGAAGCTCGGCGACCGCGCGCGCGTGCTCGTCGACCTCGGCCACCACGCCCAGGGCACGAACGTCGAGCAGATCGTCGCGCTGCTGGCCGAGGAGGGGCGCCTGGGCGGCTTCCACTTCAACAACCGCAAGTACGCCGACGACGACCTGATCGTCGGCTCCGTCAATCCGTTCGAGCTGTTCCTCATCTTCTGCGAGCTCGCCGCCGCCGGGGGCCCGCTGCCGCGGCTGACGATCGACCAGGCCCACAACGTCGAGGCGAAGGTGGAGGCGATGGTGCTGAGCGTGGTCAACCTGCAGGAGTCCTACGCCAAGGCGCTGCTCGTCGACCGCACCGCGCTCGCGGAGGCCCAGGAGCGCGGTGACGTCCTCGGCGGCCACGAGGTCCTGCTCGACGCCTACCGGACGGACGTCCGCCCGCTGTGCGCGAAGGTCCGGGCCGAGGGCGGCGCGGCCGAGGACCCGGTCGCCGCGCACCGCTCGTCCGGGTACGTCGAACGGGTCTCGAACGAGCGAGGAGCCACCGCCGGCGTGGCCGGGGGGTGGGGGCGATGACAGCGCTGGCACGGATGATCGACCGGGCCGAGGACCGCTGGCCCGAGGACCCGGGCGCGGTGCCCGACGACACGCTCGGGCAGGTCCTGCTCGCCTCGCACCTGCTCGGCAGCGACCGTGCGGTGGCGAACTTCGGCGGCGGCAACACCTCCGCGAAGGGCACGGCGACCGACCACGTCGGCCGTGAGCAGCGCGTCATGTGGGTCAAGGGGTCGGGCAGCGACCTCGCGACGATGGGCGCGGAGCACTTCACGCCGCTGCGCCTGGAGGAGATGCTCCCGCTCATCGAGCGCGACGAGATGCCCGACGAGGACATGGTCGCCCACCTCGCCCGCTGCCAGACCGACCCGGCCGCGCCGCGCGCGTCGATCGAGACGCTGCTGCACGCGTTCGTGCCGGCCGACCACGTCCATCACACGCACCCCGACGCGATCAACGTGCTCGCGGGCACGCGCGACGGCGAGCGCCTCGTGGGCGAGTGCTTCGGGTCCGCGGCCGCGTGGATCCCGTACATCCGCCCCGGGTTCACGCTGGCCAAGCAGGTCGGCGAGGCGGTGCGCGCCGACCCCGGGCTCGAGCTCGTCGTGCTCGCCAAGCACGGCCTCGTCGTCTGGGGCGACACCGCCGAGGAGGCCTACCGCCGCACGCTCGACGCCATCAACCGCGCGGCCGACTTCGTCAATGCGAAGACGAACGGCACGCCGCGCTTCGGCGGCGTCGAGGACGGCGCCGCCGTCGAGGAGGACGAGCGCGCGGCGCTGCTGCGCGAGGTGCTGCCGGTGCTGCGCGGGGCCGTCTCGAGCGAGCGGCCGAAGGTGCTGGTCGTCGACACGTCGCCGCGCGTGCTCGAGTTCGTGTCCTCGCGCGACGCGCCGGAGCTGACCGACGTCGGTGCGGCGTGCCCCGACCACCTCGTCCACACGAAGCGCCTGCCGCTGTGGATCCCGTTCGACCCGTCGTCGGAGGACGCGGCGGTCCTGGGCGAGCGGATCCGGGAGCGGGCGGCGGCGTTCCGCGACGACTATCGCGCCTACGTCGAGCGCCACGCGGACGCGGACACCGAGCCCGCGGACCCCGACGCGCGCGTCGTGCTGATCCAGCACGTCGGCCTCGTCGGCGTCGCGCCCACGCCGAAGAACGCGCGGCTGTCGCGCGACCTGTACCACCGCGCGATCGAGGTCATGGCCGGCGCGCACGCCCTCGGGCGGCTTCACGTCGCTCGACGAGGGCGAGAGCTTCGCCGTCGAGTACTGGCCGCTCGAGCTCTACAAGCTGTCGCTCGCGCCGGCGCCGGGCGAGCTGCAGGGCACGGTCGCGCTCGTCACCGGCGCGGCCGGGGGCATCGGCCGCGCGGTCGTCGACGCGCTCGCGTCGGCCGGGGCGTGCGTCGTGGCCTACGACCTCGACGGCGACGGCGCGGAGGCGGCGGTCGAGGACCTCGGCGACGCCGGGGCGGCGGTCGCCGGCGACGTCACGTCCGAGGACTCGGTCCGCGACGCGTTCGCCGCCGCCATCGACGCCTTCGGCGGCGTCGACATCGTGGTCTCGAACGCCGGGGTCGCGTCGAGCGCGGCGATCGAGGAGACGACGCTCGCCGAGTGGGAGCGCAACCACGCGATCCTCGGCACCGGCTACTTCCTCGTCGCCCGCGAGGCGTTCGCGATCCTCCGCGCGCAGCAGCGCGGCGGCGCGATCGTGTTCGTCGCGTCGAAGAACGCGCTCGCGGCCGGCAAGAACGCCGCGGCCTACTCGTCGGCGAAGGCGGCCGAGCTGCACCTCGCGCGCTGCCTGGCCGAGGAGGGCGGCGCGGCCGGGATCCGCGTGAACACCGTCAACCCCGACGCCGTGCTCCAGGGCTCGCGGATCTGGGACTCGAGCTGGCGCGAGGAGCGCGCGGCGGCGTACGGGATCGACCCCGACGACCTCGAGGAGCACTACCGCCAGCGCACCACGCTGCGGGTCAACATCCTCCCGGAGGACATCGCCGGGGCCGTGCTGCACTTCGCCTCGCCGGCGCGGTCGGGCAAGAGCACGGGCAACATCCTCAACGTGGACGGCGGCGTGGCGGCGGCCTACCCGCGCTGAGCGGCGGGCCGCTCAGGCCTCGGGGCGCAGGCGGTCGACGAAGTCGGTGAACACGGCCGTGAGGTCGACCTCGTCGGGGTCGAGCAGCCACTGCAGCTGGAGCCCGTCGAACATCGCGATGATCTGCGGCGCGAGCGCCGCGGCGTCGATGTCGGCGCGGATCCGGCCCGCGGCCCGCTCGCTCTCGAGCCGCGCGGCGATCCGGCGGCGCAGCTCGCGGTAGCGGGCGACCATCCACTCGTGGGCGGGGTGCTCGAGGTCGACGCTCTCGCCCGCGAGGATCGTGAACAGGCGCACGAGGCCCGCCGTCGCCTGGTTCTCCCGGCACAGGCCGAGCATGGCGTCGACGAACGCGGTGTGGTCGGCGAGGGCGCGGGCGATGCGCTCGGCGTCGTGGTCGTTGCGCAGCTGCAGCAGCTCGAGGAGGAGGTGCTCCTTGGAGGGGAAGTGGTGCAGCAGCCCCGGCTCGCTCAGGCCCACGCGGGTGGCGATGCTCGACAGCGATGCGCCGTAGAAACCCTGCGCGGCGAACACCTCGTTGGCCGCGGCGAGGATCGATTCGCGCCGCTCGCGCCCCTTCGCGTATCCGCCCCGCCGGGTCGCCGCCATCCTCCGAGCCTAGTGGGCGCGAGGCGTGTGGCGGGCCGGGCGACGCCCGAGCAGATGTCGCCCGGCCACGTGTCGAGAGGTCGGCGCCGCGCGGCGCGCCTCGAAGGTCTCCCCGGTCGGCCGGCCGCGGCCGGCCGCCGACGGCGTAGGTATATCGGCCCGGGCCGCCGCGGTCACGTCGCAGCGCGTGATCGAACACGGGCGCGCGCCGTAGGGTTCGCCCCGGTGGCGCGGGTCACGGAGCTTCGGGAGCACGGCGCGGCGCGCTTTCGCGCGCGCAGCGAGGCGCTGCTCTGGGGGGCGGCGGAGCGCTCGCGACCGAGCAGCGTCATGGAGCGCCTGCAGGCGAACTGGCGCTGGTTCGCGCAGGCCGCGCTCGCGACCGGCCCGTCGTGGGCGCTCGCCCAGGCGCTGTTCGACCATCCGCGGCCGATCTTCGCGCCGGTCGCCGGGCTCATCGCGGTCAGCACGACCCTCGGTCAGCGCCGCCGCTACGCGGTCGAGATGGTGCTCGGGATCGCGCTCGGCATCGGGATCGCCGACGCGCTGTTCAACCTCATCGGGTCGGGCACCTGGCAGATCACGGCGATCGTCGTCGGCGCGATGGTGGCCGCGGTGGCTCTCAACGGGAGCGTCGTGCTCGTCTCCGAGGCGGCGGCCTCGGCGCTGCTCGTCGTCACGGTGCAGCCGCCGGGCACCGGCCTGTCGGGCGCGCGGTTCCTCGACTCGCTCCTCGGCGGCCTCGTCGGGCTCGTCGTCACGTCGGTGCTCCCGGCCAGCCCGGGCCGGACGGTCCATCGCGCGGCGGCGTTCATGCTGGCCGAGATCGCCGCGACGCTCGAGGAGGTCGCCCAGGCGCTCGAGCGCCGCGACCCCGAGCCGGCCGAGCGGGCGTGGACGCGGGCCTCGGAGATCGACCCCGACGTCCTGCGCGACGCGATCGCGGCCGGGCACGAGACGCTGCGCCTCGCGCCATGGCTGCGCGGCACCCGGGCGCAGTTCGCCCGCTACTCGCGCGCGTTCGACCAGATCGACAACGCCGTCACGAGCGTGGAGGCGCTGAGCCGCGCCGCGGTCCGGGCGATCGCGCAGGGCGACAACGTCCCGCCACCGGTGCCCGAGGCGGTGCGCGAGCTCGCCGACGCGGTCTGGCGTCTCGAGGCGACGCTCGACGAGGGCGGCGACGACGCCGCGGTCCGCGAGCCCGCGCTGCGCGCCGCGGCGCGCGCGACGCTCGTCCTCGAGCAGACGGCCAACCTCTCGGTGAGCGTGATCGTCGTGCAGGTCCGCGCCACGGCGGTCGACCTGCTGCGCGGGTCGGGCTGGGACCGCGACGAGGCCGAGCACGCGGTGCGCGAGGCCGCGCGGACGCTCACGCTGGGCTGAGCGCCAGCACGACCGCCTCGGGCGGCGCGAGCAGCCGCACGGGCAGGCCCGTCGTCCCGATCCCGGTCGTGACGAACAGGTGGCGCCCGCCCTCGGTGACGTGGCCCCGGGCGTAGCGCTCGCCGAACCGCGAGGGCAGGAACGGGCGGCGGACGACGGGCACGCCGACCTGGCCGCCGTGCAGGTGGCCGGAGACCGTGAGCGCGACGCGCGCGGGAACCGCGGGGAAGACGTCGGGGTCGTGGCTGAGGAGGATCACGGGCGCGCCGTCGGGGACGTCGCGCAGGGCGCGCCCGACGTCAGGGCGGCCGAAGCGCGCCTCCTCGACGCCGGCCACCCACAGGCGGTCGCCGGCGGGCACGGCGTCGTTCTCGAGCACGGTGATCCCGGCCGTCCGCAGCGCGGCGCGCATCCCGGGGCCGTCGTCGGCCCAGTCGTGGTTGCCGAGCACGGCGACGACGCCGAGCGGCGCGCGCAGCGCCCCGAGCCGCGCGGCGACCGCGCCCGGGGCGACGCGGGTCCCGAGCGCGACGGTCGGGTCGACGTAGTCGCCGAGGAGCAGGACGAGGTCGGGGCGACGGGCGCCGACGGCCGCGACGAGACGCTCGATCCGCGCCTCGCGGACGTGCGGCGCGCCCGCGTGAAGGTCGGACACCAGCGCCACCCGCAGCCCGTCGAGCGCGGGCGGCCAGCCCGGCAGGGCGAGGTCGAGCTCGCGGATGCGGTCGCTCCGCGGTTCCTGCCACAGCGCGCGCCAGGCGACGGCGGCGACGACGGCCCCGGCCGCCGCGGCCCCGGCGGCGGCTCGGCCCGGACGCTCCATGCGCGCCACGAGGCTAACAGCGCCGCGGGTAGCATCGCCGCCGATGGCCCAGGAGAGCCCGGACTGGCAGGCGCTCGACGCGGAGGTCGAGGGCAAGGTCCTGCCGCCCGACGCGCCGGGCTACGAGACGGCGCGGCGGCCGGCGCTGGCCCGCTTCCGCGACGCGCGGCCCGCCGCGGTCGTGCGCTGCGCGGTCCCGGCCGACGTCGCCGCGACGATCGCCTTCGCCCGCGCCGCCGGGCTGCCGGTCGCGGCGCGCAGCGGCGGGCACTGCCTGGCGGGGCACTCCTCGACGGAGGGCGTCGTCGCCGACGTCGGGCCGATGGCGGAGGTCACGGTGGCCGACGGCGTCGCGACCGTCGGCGCGGGCGCGCGCCTCGGCGCGGTCTACGACGCGCTCGCCGCCGAGGGCCTCACGATCCCCGCCGGCTGCGGCCCGCGGGTCGGGACCGCCGGTCTCGTCCTGGGCGGCGGCCTCGGGATCCTCGGCCGCATGCGGGGCGTGCTCGCCGACTCGCTCGTCGGCGCCGACGTCGTGCTCGCCGACGGCCGCCTCGTCGCCTGCGACGAGGACCACGAGCCCGACCTCTTCTGGGCGCTGCGCGGCGCAGGCGCCGGCGGCTTCGGGATCGTCACCGCGCTGCGCTTCGCGACGCTGCCCGCGCCGGCACTCGACGCGCCTGCTGTACCGCTGGCCCGCGCGCCTCGCCGGCGCGGTCCTCGCGGCGTGGCAGGGGTGGGCGCCCGTCGCGCCCGACCCGCTGGCCGCGAGCCTGCTCGTCGCGGCGCCGTCGGATCCGCGGCTCGCACCGGTGATCACGGTCGCGGGCGCGTACGCGGGGCCGCGAACGGAGGCCGCCGCGCTGCTCGACGACCTCGTCGCACGCGTCGGGAGCGCCCCGGGCGAGGCGCTGCTCGAGCACGCCTCCTACCGCGAGACGAAGCGCGAGCTGTCGAACGACGGCGCCGAGGACCCGCTCGAGCGCGAGCACATCGCCCACCGCTCGCAGTTCTTCGCCGCGCCGATCCCGCCGGACGCGGCCGCCGCGCTGCTCGCCCACCTCGAGGCCGACCGCCGCCCGGGCGAGGGCCGCGAGCTCGACTTCGGCCCGCTCGGCGGGGCCTATGCGCGGGTGCCGGCCGACGCGACCGCGTTCGTGCACCGCGACGCGGCCTTCCTCCTCAAGGCCTCGGCCGCCGTGGCCGCCGGGGCGGACGCGGGGGCGAAGGCGGCGGCGCAGGACTGGGCCGACCGCGCGCTCGAGATCGTCGCCCCGCACGGCACCGGCGGGGTGTACCCGAACTTCCCCGAGCCCGGCCGGGCGGACTGGGCGCGGGCCTACCACGGCGCGAACCTCGACCGCCTCGTCGCGATCCGCGGGCGCTACGACCCCGAGGACGTGCTGCGCGGCCCGCAGACGATCCCGCTCCCGGCGACATCGGCCGGATGATCGGGTAGGACTCCGGCGGACATGGCCCCCGCGCCGGACACCGACCGGACGTTCACCTCGCTCATGGGCGAGCTCGACTACCCGATGTTCATCGTCACGACGGTGGCGCCGGACGGCGAGCGCTCGGGCTGCCTGATCGGCTTCGCGACGCAGATCAGCATCGACCCGCCGCGCTTCCTCGTCGGGCTCTCGGACAAGAACCGCACGTACCGCGTCGCCCGGCGGGCCGAGCACATCGCGGTCCACTTCGTGCCCGAGGACGGCGAGGACCTGGCCGAGCTCTTCGGCGGCGAGACCGGCGACGAGATCGACAAGTTCTCCCGCTGCGCCTGGCACGAGGGGCCCGCGGGCCTGCCGATCCTCGACGACCTGCCGAACTGGTTCGCCGCGCGGATCCTGCGGCGGATGCGCGGCGGCGACCACGACGCGCTCGTCCTCGAGCCGATCGCCGCCGAGCGCGAATCCGAGGAGAACGAGCTCACGTTCCACCGCGTCAAGCGCATGGCGCCGGGGCACGCGCCCTAGCCCGCGATGGAGACGTTCACCCGCCTGCTGCCCGACCGCGCGGAGGGCCTCACCGCGCTCGACCTCGCCGGCGAGCTGCCCGGCCCGATCCCCGACGACCGCCCGTTCGTGTGCCTGAACATGATCGCGACGGCCGACGGCCGGGCGACCATCGCGGGCCGCGCCGGCGGGATCGCCAACCGCGCCGACTACGAGCTCTTCCACGCGACCCGCGCGCGGATGGACGCGATCATGGTCGGCGCCGAGACGGTCCGGGTCGAGAGCTACGGGCGCACGATCAACAACGCCGAGGCGCGCGAGCGGCGCGAGCGCGAGGGGCTGCCCGGCGACTCGATGGCCGTCCTCGTCACGCGCCGCGTCTCGCTGCCCGCCGACGTCGGGCTCCTGCGCGCGCCGGAGAACACGGTGATCGTCCTCACGCCGTCGCCCGACGGCCGCCTGCCCGCCGAGGCCGCGGCCACCGTGCGCTACCTGCGCGAGCCGGAGATGGGCGCCGGCGTGCGGCGCCTGCGCGAGGAGTTCGGCATCCGCTCGATCGTGTGCGAGGGCGGGCCGAACCTCAACGCGACGCTCCTCCCGCTCGGGCTGATCGACGAGCTGCACCTCGTCTACGCGCCGAAGCTCGCGGGCGGCGAGGACCCGCTGACGATCCTCGGCGGGCCGACCCTCGACCCGGCGATCGACCTCGACCTGCTCACGCTCCACGAGGCCGGCGGCTACCTCTACGCCCGCTACGGCGTGCGGGCCCGGGGCGCCTGAAGCCCGTGGACCGCGTCGCGCGCAAGCGCCGCCTCAGCCGGTTCGCGAGCGTCCGCCTGCTCAACCCGCTCATGCGCCCGGCGCTCGAGGCCGGGCTCGTCCCGCGCGGCTGGGCGCTGCTCGAGACGACGGGCCGGCGCAGCGGCACGCCGCGGCGCGTCCCGGTCGGCAACGGGCTGCGCGGCCCGCATTTCTGGATCGTCGCCGAGCACGGCCGCCACGCCCACTACGTGCAGAACATCGAGGCCGACCCGCGCGTCCGCGTGAAGGTCGGCCGCCGCCCGTGGCGGACGGGCACGGCGCACGTCCTGCCCGACGACGACCCCGGGCGCGCGGCTGCGGATGCTGCGCCGGCCCCTGAACGACGTCGGGCTGCGCGCGATGGCCAGCGAGATGGTCGTCGTGCGGATCGACCTCGACCCGCCGCTCGGGTGAGCGGCGGGCCGGGGCGCCCCGTACCCGGGGCGTGACGGTCCTGCTCATCGGCTTCGGCGCGGCGGCCTACATGGCGGGCGTGGGGTGGTTCGTGGGCGTCGTGCACTACCCGCTCCTCCCGGCCGTCGGCCCCGCCGGATGGGGCGCCTACCACGCGCGCCACAGCGACCGGACGACGATCGTCGTGGTCCCGGCGATGGTCGCCGAGCTCGTCGCGGCGGCGGCGATCGCGGCCGACCGGCCCGCCGGCGTCGGTCCCGGCCTCGCGCTCGCCGGGCTCGCGCTCGCCGCCGCGACGTGGGCCCTCACCGCGGTCGCGGCGCGGCTGCACGGCCGCCTCGGCGATCCGCTCGACGCGCGGGCCCACCGCGCGCTGCTCGCCGTGCATCACGCCCGCACGGCGCTGTGGACCGCGCACGCGGTGCTCGGTGCGGTGATGGTCGCCCGGGCGGCGTGATCGGCTTCGCGGCCGGTCAGGCGATCGCGCGCGCGGCCGCGGCCGTCGCCGCCGCGACGATCACGACGACGATCATCGGCCGGCGCAGCGCGATCGCGACCGCCGCCGCGGCGAGGCCGGCGACGCGCGCGTCGAGGGCGATCCCGCGGCCGTCGGCGCCGATCGTCTCGTAGACGACGAGCGCGGAGAGCAGGGCGGGGGCGACGAGGCCGATCACCTGCGTCGCGCGCGCCGGGAGGCGGCGTCCGCCGATGGCCACCGGCCCGAACGCCTTGAGCGCGACGGTGCCGGCGCAGACCACGGCGATGAGGAGCCAGACCCCGGTCATCGCGCGCGCAGACCGATGAGGGCGGCCGCCGACGCCGCGATGACGGGCACGCCGACCGGCGCGACGGGCATCAGCGCGACCGTGATCGCGGCCCCGGCGAGCGCCGCCGCGACGGCGCGCCGGCTGCGTGCCTCCTCGACGACGAGCGACAGGTAGAAGGCCGGGAAGACCGCGTCGAGGCCCAGGCGCGCCGGATCGCCCAGCGCGCTGCCGAACAGCACGCCGAGCACCGTCCCGGCGATCCACGACGACGCCTGGGGGAGGGTCGCGCCGACGAGCAGGCCGCGGTCGAACGTGCCGTCGCCGCGGCTGGAGATGGCGAACGAGGCGTCGACGATCGCCTGGCTCTGCAGGGCGCGCGAGCGGGCGCCGCCGGGGAGCGACGGACCGACCGCGAAGCCCATCGGCAGCCAGCGGGCGTTCATCAGCAGCGCGGCGCCGATCGCGGCGCCCGTCGCGCCGCCGGCCGCGAGCACGCTGAGCGCGGCGAACTGCGCGCCGCCGGAGAAGACGACGACGGACATCACGATCGGCGCGATCGCGCCCATGACCGGCTCGGCGAGCACCCCGAACGACGCCCCGAGGAGCAGTGTGGGGAGCACGAACGGCAGCGCGGCACGGAGGCCGGCGCGGATCCCGCTGTCGGGTGGCTGCGGCGGCATCGGGTTGACCTTACCAGTTGACATGAGATACTGGTAAGACGATGAGCCCGGTGTCGCCCGAGACGATCCAGCTGTGGGGCGGATCGCTCTGCCTGGACTTCGTCAACTCGGTCGACTACGACGCGAGCGACCGGCCGCTGCCGGCGCACGAGGCCCTGGCCGCGCCCGGCGACCTCGCGCGGTGGGCGCGACGCCTCGGGGTCTCGCGCGGGCGGCGGCTGCTCGGAGTCGACGCCGACGAGCTCGCCGCCGCCCACGACCTGCGCACCGCGCTGTACGCCGTCCTCGCCGCGGTCGCGCGCGAGCAGCGGCCGCCGGCGGTGGCGCTCGCCCGGCTGATGGCCGTGCACGCGGAGGCCGCCGCGCACGCGCGCCTCGCGCCGGCCGAGGGCGACGGCGAGGGCCCGCCGGCGTGGCGCATGGCCTGGCCCGCGGCCGACCCGCGCCGCGTCCGCTTCGCCGTGGCGGCGGACGCGGTCGCGCTGCTCGCCGACCCGGCCCGGCTCGACCGCCTGCGCCGCTGCCCCGGCCGGGACTGCGGATGGCTGTTCCTCGACACGAGCGGCCGGCGCCGCTGGTGCTCGATGGGCGCGTGCGGCAGCCGCGAGAAGATGCGCCGGATGTACGCCCGCCGGCGCGACGCCCACGGCTCCGCGCGTCCGCGATGATTCCCCGATGGCCTACGACGAGGACCTCGCCGGCCGGATCCGGGAGCTGATCTCCCTCGAGGCCGGCCTGACCGAGAAGAAGATGTTCGGCGGGCTCGCGTTCCTGATCGACGGGAACATGTCCGTCGCGGCGAGCAGCAAAGGCGGGCTCATGGTCCGCGTCGAACCGGCCGAGACCGACGCGCTGCTGAAGAAGCCGCACGTCGGGCCGTTCGAGATGCGCGGGCGGGAGATGCAGGGCTGGGTCCGCGTCGCCGGCGAGGGCGTGCGCACGAAGCGCCAGCTCGAGCCGTGGGTGCGCCGCGGCGTCGCCTACGCGCGCTCGCTGCCCGCCAAGGGCTGACGCGGCCGGGGGCCTACGGCCCGACGGGTGGCGCGCCGGACTCGTCGCGGCGCAGCACGACCGGCCGGCCGTCCGGCTTCTGCGCGAGCACCTGGAAGAGGCCGATGAAGCCCGACTCGAACCCGCGCCGCGCGGTGCGCAGGTACAGCCGCCAGACGCGCATGCGCTCGGGCCCGGCGAGCTCGAGCGCGCGCTCGTGGTTGGCGTCGAGGCGCTCGCCCCAGTGCTTCAACGTCTCCGCGTAGTCGGCGTGGAAGCCCTCGACCGTCTGCGGGACGAGCCCGCCGCGCTCGACCGCGAAGCAGATCCGCGAGACGTGGAGCGGCGCGGCGTCGGGGAACACGAAGCGCTCGGAGAACGGGCCGGCCTCGGGGTCGGTGTGGCGCAGCCGGGCGATGCCGTGGTTGAGCAGCCAGCCGCCGGGACGGAGCAGCGAGGACAGGCGCGCGGCGTACGCGTCGATGTTCGCGTTGCCGACGTGCTCGACCATCCCGATCGAGGCGATCTTGTCGAACGGCTCGCCGCTGAGGTCGCGCCAGTCCATGACGTGGACGTCGACGAGGTCGCCGACGCCGGCCTCCTCGGCCCGCTGGCGCGCGCGCACGGCCTGCGGCTCGGAGAGCGTCACGCCCGTCGCCCGGACGCCGTACTCCTTCGCCGCGTGGACGATGAAGCTGCCCCACCCGCAGCCGACGTCGAGCAGGCGCTCGCCCGGCTGCAGCTGGAGCTTGCGGCAGACGAGGTCGAGCTTCGTGACCTGCGCCTCCTCGAGCGTCTGCGCCCCGCGCGAGAAGATCGCGCAGGAGTACGTCATCGACGCGTCGAGGAAGAGCGAGAAGAACTCGTTGCCGACGTCGTAGTGGTGGCGGACCGCGCGGAGGTCGCGCTCGCGCGAGTGCCGGCGGCCGATCGGGCGCAGCTCCGCCGCGGGCGGCTTGGGCGGCAGCGTCGGCCCGGTCGCGCGCACCGCGGCGGCGGCGAGCGTCGCCTTCGTGCGCAGGTCGAGCGGCGGCGGCTTCCAGGTGTCGAGGAGGTCGAGGACCGTGTCGAGGTCGTCGACCTCGATCTCGCCCGCGACGTACGCCCGCCCGATCCCCAGCTGCCCGGGCGCGCGCAGGGCGTGGGCCAGCGCGCGCTCGGAGCGGACGGTGAACGTCGGCCCGCCGCCGTTGGTCGGCGGCAGCGACGTGCCGTCCCACAGGTCGATGCGGAACGGACGGTCGGGGAGGGCCTCGGCGATCGCCTCGCGCAGCGGTGCCGTCGTGCTCACGGCTGGGCGGGCTGGACGGCCTTCCGGGCCATGCGCTCCGGCGCGATGCGCACGACGTCCCAGGCGAGTCCGAGCCGCTCGAGCGTCCAGATGACGCCGGCGGAGATGTCGACCTCGCGGCGGCCGAGGCCATGGGCCGCGGACGTCGGGAACGCGTGGTGGTTGTTGTGCCAGGCCTCGCCGAACGTGATCAGCGACAGCCAGGCGAGGTTGCGCGACTCGTCGTCGGTCTGGAACCGCTTGCGGCCGAAGAAGTGGCAGAGCGAGTTGATCGAGAACGTCGCGTGGTGCAGGACCAGCAGACGGACCACGCCGCCCCAGAGCACGCCGGTCAGGGCGCTCGTGAGGCTGCCGCCGATCAGCCAGCCGAGGAGGAACGGCGCGATGAAGCCCGCGAGCGCCCAGCCGATGAACGTGCGGTCGACGAACGCGACCACCGGGTCCTTGAGCAGGTCCGGGGCGTAGCGCCTGCGGTTGCCGCGCTGCGTGTGGATGAACAGCCACCCGACGTGCGCGTGCGCGAGACCGCGCAGCGCGCCGCGCCAGCCGACACCGTGGTCGACGTGCGGGCTGTGCGGATCGCCGGGCTGGTCGGAGAACGCGTGGTGCTTGCGGTGGTCGGCCACCCAGGAGATGACCGGGCCCTCGATCGCCATCGAGCCGGCGACCGCGAAGAGGCCGCGCATGAACGGGCTCGTCTTGAAGCTCCGGTGGGTGAACAGCCGGTGGAAGCCGACCGTCACGCCGAGGCCGGAGAACGCATAGAAGATCGCGAACACGACGAGGTCGTGCCAGTGCAGCAGGTTGTTCCACAGCTGCCAGGCGACGACGCCCAGCAACAGGAACGGCACGACGGTCACGGTGCCCGTGATGATCCGGTCGCGGGTCTCGTGCAGGACGGGCTCGATGTCGTCGGCGCCCGGCTCAGGGGCCTCCGCCGGGGCGTCGAGGCGCGGGTCGGTCGTTGCTGCCATGCTTCTCCGTTCGGTGCGTTGCGCGAACCGCCCGCGAGTCTATGCGGGCATGCGGTCCCATGCCTTGTGGGCTGGGCGCAATGTCCGCCGCCGGGCCACTCACCGCGGCGCAATCCCATAGTAGTGATTGCAAGCGCAATTTTCGTTGACAGCGTCACGTCCGCGTCTGGACGCGCTCTACGGTGCAGATGACCGGTTCAACGGCGGTTCGCCCCATCCGCGTCCTGGTCGCCGACGACCACGAGATCGTCCGCGCCGGGATCACCCGTCTGCTCGACGGCGCCGAGGAGATCGAGGTCGTGGGCGTCGCCTGCGACGGAGCGGAGGCGGTCGACCGCTGCGGCGACCTCGATCCCGACATCGTCCTCATGGACCTGCAGATGCCCGGGACCGACGGCCTCACGGCGATCCGCGAGCTCTGCCGGGGCCGCCGGCGGACGCGCGTCGTCGTGCTGACCTCGTTCTCCGAGCCGCGCCGGATCACGGACGCGATCGACGCGGGCGCGGTCGGCTACCTGCTGAAGGACGCCGAGCCCGCCGAGTTGCTGGCCGGGATCCGCGCCGCCGCGGACGGCGGCTCGCCGCTGGCGCCGCGGGTCGCGGTGACGCTCGTGGCCGAGCGCCGCCACTCCGGCGCCCCCGAGCCCGTCGGCGACCGCGAGCGCGACCGCGAGCCGATCAGCGACCGCGAGCGCGAGGTGCTGGCCCTCGTCGGCGCGGGGGTCGCGAACAAGCAGATCGCCTTCCGGCTGGGCATCAGCCCGAAGACGGTCAAGAGCCACCTCAGCCACATCTTCCGCCAGATCGGCGTCAACGACCGCCTCCAGGCGGCGCTGTGGGCGCGGCGCCACGGCCTCGTCGACGAGGCCGACGTCCGTCGCATCGGGTCCTAGGACCAGTGTCCTCTTGTGAACGGGACCGCCCGGAGCGGATGCTCCGTCCATGCCGGGCACGCCCCCCCTCGGGCCCGCAGCGCTGTCGCACGTCCGTCGCCGGACGTCGCCTCCCGCTCGCCGGTCCGCCCCCTCCCTCGTCCTCGCGGTGGTCCTCGCGGCCGCGATCCTCGTCGCCGCCGCGCCCGCACGGGCGCAGGCGGCCTGCCCCTCCGCGTCGCTGACGGCGGCCGAGGCCCCGACCGCCGCCGTCGAGGCCGCGATCACGTGTCTCGTCAACGGCGAGCGGACCGCCCGCGGCCTCGAGACCGTCGAGCGCGCAGGAGCGCTCGACCTCGTCGCGCGGCGGCACGCGGCCGACATGGTGACCCGCCGCTACTTCGCGCACATCTCGCCGACGAACGGGACGGTCGAGAAGCGCGCCCGCCGCGGGGGCTATCTGACCGCGCCGTGCTGGGCGCTGGGCGAGGACCTCGGGTGGGCGCCGCCCGTGGTCTCGAGCCCGCAGGCCGTCGTCCAGGCGTGGATGGAGAGCCCGGGCCATCGCGCCGTCATCCTCGACCCGGACTTCCGCGAGGTGGGCATCGGGATCGTCGGCGAGGCGCCCACCGGCGACGGCGCGGGGGCGACGTTCGTGCTCGAGATGGGCGCGATGACGGCGTGCGCGCGCGACCGCGCGAGCACGCGCGCGAGGATCCGCGTGAGCTGAGCGGGCCGGCCCGGTCTACGCCGCCCCTCGATCCTCGCCGTCGGCCGTCCGGCTACCCCTCGCAAGGGGCAACAAAAGTTCACCCTTCGCGCCTAGGCACCCCTGGTATGTTCGCGCTCGTACGGCCGGGTGAAGCGCCCGGCGAGGCAGTGCGGGCGGCGCAGGTCGTTGCTTCATCAGCATCCTCCGCGAGACGCAGCACGAAAACGTGGAGGGTTCGGTATGGCCACCGGAACGGTGAAGTGGTTCAACGACGACAAGGGCTTCGGCTTCATCACGCCCGACGAGTCCGGCAAGGACCTCTTCGTCCACCACTCGGCGATCGTCGCCGACGGGTTCCGCACGCTGCCCGAGGGCGCCCGCGTGGAGTACGACGCGGAGTCGGGCGACAAGGGCCCCAAGGCGGTCAACGTCCGGCGCGTCTGACGCGCCGCACCACGAGCGCCCGGCGCCGGCGCGCCGGGCGCGCGTGATCGCGCCCTCAGACGTCGAGCACGACGTTCCCGCGCCAGCCGTCGCGGTCCCGATGCAGCTCGAGGTCGTGGTAGGTGACCGCCTTGACGCGGTGCCGCGGCTCGCATCTGCGCCCGACGACGACGGCCGTGACCGAGTCCTCGCCGACGACGAGGTCGCGCGCCTCGTCCGGCACGAGGCCGTCGGTCTCGGCGAGGAGGACGAGCTCCGCCATCCACTCGGCGAGCAGCGCGCCGCGGTCGGTCGCCTCGACCTCGACGGTCCGCTGGGCGCGGTCGCCGGCGGCCGGTCCTCGGTCCTCCTCGAGCAGGTCGCGCAGCGCGTGCACGGCCTGGCGGAAGATCGCCGCCTCGCTGCGCGCGCGTAGCTCGAGCTGCAGCTCGGCGGTGTGCTCGATCCAGCGGTGACTCGGCTCCATGCGTTCCGGGTGTCGTGGCCGCTCCGAACGGCTGCGCGAACGCTACGCGTTGTGCGGCGCGGAAACCAGATCTGCCGCGACGATGGGGTCGGCGGGGAGCGGCTCGGCGCCGATCCGCGCCGCCAGCGCGGGCGTCGCGCCCCGCCCGCCGACGCACATGCGCCGCGTGGATGCCAGGCCGGCGAGGTCGTCGGCGGCGCGGACGAGCGGCTCGGCGAGGGCGGCGGCGACGACGACGAGGTCGGCGTCGAGCTGGTCGGCGACGCTCGCGATCGCGACGGTCGGCGTGTCGGCGCCCAGGTAGCAGACCCGCCACCCGCGGCCGCGGAGCGCCAGGGCGAACGCGAGCAGGCCGAGCTCGTGGCGCTCGTCCGAGGCGCAGGCGAGGACGGCGCGCGGGCCGACGCCGGCGTCCCAGCCGCGCGCGAGCGCGTGCAGGCGGCCGGCGACGACGGCCGTGGCGAAGTGCTCCTGGCCGACCGTGACCGCGCCGCGGGCCCAGCCCTCGCCGAGGTCCTCGAGGAACGGCAGGATCACCTCGCGCAGGACCGTGTCGAGGGCGTAGGCGGCGAGCAGGCGGTCGAAGGCGTCCTCGGCCTTGGCCTCGTCGAGGGCGAGCAGGGCGTCGCGCAGTTCGGCGCCGAGCGCGGCGAGGTCGGCCGTGGAGGCGCGCGGCGCGGCGGTGCCGGTGGCCGCGGCGGCGGGCGCCTCGGCCGCGGCCAGACGTGCGGCGACCGCCGGCGAGTAGCCGCGCTCGATGTGGTCGAGCATCCGGCGCACGCGCTGCTCGTCGGCCGAGGTGTAGAGGCGTTGGCCGGAGCGCGAGCGCTGCGGGCGCAGGACGCCGTAGCGGCGCTCCCAGGCCCGGAGGACGTCGGGCGTCACGCCCACCCGCCGGCTCAACTGGCCGATGCGCAGCCCCGCGGTCGGCGCCACGAAGCCCGGTCTGCCGGACGAGCCGGAGTTGTCCACGAGCGATCAGGGTACTTCTTGGACAAGAGCTTGACAAGCCCTGGACAAGCTGTTCAACTTGGCACAATCGCAATGCCCCCCCGGCCCAGCTCCAATCTCCGCGATCACGCCGCGTTCAGCCGCGCCTACCTGCAGCACGCGCGGACGGTCCACAAGGCCGCGATGGCGATCCTCGACGACCACGCCCGCGCCCAGGACGTCGTGCAGGACGTCTTCCTGCGCCTCTGGCGCCGGCCCGAGGCCTTCGACGCGCGCCGCGGCTCGCTCGGTCCGTTCCTGCGGGTGATGGCGCGCTCGCGGGCGCTCGACGTCCGGCGCGAGCAACAGGCCGTGCACCGCGTCAGCGACCGCCTGCGCCTGACCACCGAGCCCCTCACGGTCCCCGCCGACAGCGGCTACGCCCCCGAGCGCGAGGACATCCGCCGGGCGATGCGCGGGCTGCCGGCCGGCCAGCGCGAGGCGCTCGTCCTCACGTACTGGGGCGGGCTGACGGCGGAGGAGCTCGCGCGCCACGCGGACGTCCCGCTCGGCACGGCGAAGAGCCGTGTGCGCCTCGGGGTCATGCGCCTGCGGTCGGCGTACGACACGAGCGACGCCGCGGCGGCCTGAGAGGTCTTTGCGGCTGTGGCGTCCCGCTCGGGCGGGGCGCCGGGTCTCGACGTGGGCGGACAGCGCGGCGAGGGGGAGCGGACAGCGGGAAGTTCTCGTCGAGACTCCACGGCGTCAGTCCCACCGCCCCTCGCCGACCAGTCCGCCCGCGCCGCGAGAACCGGCGAGCGCATGAGCGGAACGCCAAAGCCACACGAACCCCGTCACCGCATCACCGCACGACCACGGACGCCGGTGCGGGCGGTGTTACGGTGGCGCCATGTCGGTCGACACCCCCGAGGAGCTCGCCGGTCTGCGCCGCGCCGGGCGCGTCGTCTCGGCCACCCTGCGCGAGGTCGCGCGGCGCGTGCGCCCGGGCGTGACCACCGCCGAGCTCGACGCCCACGCCGCGCGGGTCTTCGCCCGCCACGGCGCCCGCTCGGCCCCCGCGCTCGTGTACGGGTTCCCGGGCACGATCTGCATCAGCGTCGACGACGAGGCCGTCCACGGGATCCCCGGGCCGCGCCGGCTGCGGGCGGGCGAGCTCGTCAAGCTCGACGTCACCGCCGAGCTCGACGGCTTCTACGCCGACGCGGCGATCTCGGTGCCGGTCGGCAGCGTCCCGCCCCGCGTCGGACGGATGGCCGCGGCCGCGCAGGCGGCGCTGCGCCAAGGGCTGCTCGCCGCGCGGGCCGGCGCGCCGGTGAACGCGATCGGCGCCGCCGTCGAGGCCGAGGCCCGCCGCCGCGGGTGCGCCGTCCTCGGCGAGCTCACCGGGCACGGCATCGGGCGCTCGATCCACGAGGAGCCGACCGTCCCCAACGTCTTCGTCCCCGCGTTCGACCAGCCGTTGGGCGAGGGGACCGTCATCACGATCGAGCCGATCCTCGGCCTGGGCTCGGACGACGTCCGCGCCGGGGACGACGGCTGGACGATCCTCACGGCGGACGGCATGCCGTCGGCGCACGCGGAGCACACGCTCGTCGTGTCCGCCGGCGAGCCGCTGGTGCTGACCGCCGCCGGGTAGCACCCGGCCGCCGGGCCGGGCCCGACCACGACACGACCAGGAGGCCGCAGATGCAGGTGGGCATGATCGGACTGGGGCGCATGGGGGCCAACATGGTCCGGCGCCTGATGCGCGGCGGCCACGACTGCGTGGTCCACGACCGCAGCGAGGACGCGATCGCGGGGCTCGAGTCCGAGGGCGCGACGGGCGCACGCTCGCTCGATGAGCTCGTGCAGAAGATGGAGGCGCCGCGCTCGATCTGCATCATGGTCCCGGCCGCGGTCGTCGACTCGACGCTCGACCAGCTGGTCCCGCTGCTCGCCACCGACGACACGGTCATCGACGGCGGCAACTCCTACTACCGCGACGACATCGCCCGGGCCAAGGCGCTGGCCGAGAAGGGCGTGCACTACGTCGACATGGGCACGAGCGGCGGCGTGTTCGGCCTCGAGCGCGGCTACTGCCTGATGATCGGCGGCGACGAGACCGCCGTCGGGCGGCTCGACGGGTTCTTCAAGACCCTCGCCCCGGGCATCGACTCGGCCGAGCGCACGCCCGGCCGCTCGGGCGACCCCGTCAGCGCCGAGCACGGCTATCTCCACTGCGGCCCGGCCGGCGCGGGGCACTTCGTGAAGATGGTCCACAACGGGATCGAGTACGGCATGATGGCCGCGTTCGCCGAGGGGCTGAACATCATCGAGCACGCGGGGATCGGGCGGAAGGACCACGTGGTCGACGCCGAGACGTCGCCGCTGCGCGAGCCCGAGCTCTACCAGTACGAGTTCGACATCCCCGCGATCACCGAGGTCTGGCGGCGCGGGAGCGTCGTCGGCTCGTGGCTGCTCGACCTGACCGCCGCGGCGCTGGTGCAGGACCCGAAGCTCGAGAAGTTCTCGGGCCGCGTCTCGGATTCGGGCGAGGGCCGCTGGACCGCCCACGCGGCGATCGACGAGGGCGTGCCCGCGCCGGTGCTCACGGCGTCGCTGTTCTCGCGCTTCGCCTCGCGCGACGAGGACGAGTACGCGAACAAGCTGCTGTCGGCGATGCGGTTCGCGTTCGGCGGGCACCTGGAGCAGTAAGGGGTCGGTTGGACCAAGCGCTGTGGCGCAATGCGTCGCACCGGGGGCTCTGCGACGCAACCGGCTGGACCTCCACGAAGCGCCGAGCGGCGTGGCCCAACGCCTGCCGGCCGTCGGCCGGCAGGACCGAGGTCGGGCCTCAGCGCGTGATCGTCAGCGGTGTCCCGCCGCCGATGCGGTGGGCGAGCCAGGTGATCGCGTGAGAGCTGAGGCGCACGCAGCCGTGCGAGACCGCGGTGCCGAGCGCGCCGGCGAGGTTGTTCGTCCCGTGCAGGGCGATCTGGCCCGGGCCGCCCTCGAACTCCTGCAGGACGTGCGACCGCGCGCTCGTGGCCAGCGCGAACGGGCCACCGCCCGCGCCGGGGGCGAGCGCGAGGGCCTCCTCGACGAAGAACTCGCCCTGCGGGGTCGGCGTCGCGGGCTTGCCCACGACGGCGCGGAAGCGCTGCTCGGCGCGGCCGTCGTGGTAGACGGTGACGCGACGCGCGGAGAGGCTCGATCGTGATGTGCCACGCGGTCGAGGTCGGCCGCGTCCGCGCGGCGGGGATCCAGCCGGTGTGCCCGGTCGGTCGTCCGGGGAGCCGGACGTGCGGCCCAGCGGATCCCGTCGTCGCTCGTCGCGTGACCGAGCACGGGAAGGACGGTCCGGACGCCGGTCAGCGGGCGCCGGGCGGGGACGGACTCGATCCGGTGGGCGCGCGGTGTCCGGCCCGGTCCGGGCGATGTGGTCGTGCAGGAGCACCACGAGGGGCTGGCTGGCCTCGGGGGCCCGGGGACAGTCGAGTGCGCCGGAGTGACGGCGACGAAGGCGATGCCGACGACGACGAGCGCGACCGCAAGCGCCCGAGCCCCCGGCTTTCGCCGAGGGGTCGCGTGACGGAGCGGAGGGCGTGGTTCATCCGGTGAACTGGGCCGGCCCGGTGCGCGGGGTGCGCGCGGCGACAGCGCAGGCGCGGTAGCCGAGCGACAGGGTCCGCGCGCGGGTGGAGTCCTTGAACGTGACCCGGGCGCGTGACCTTGTGCACGCCGGGGAGGGCCCTCACGATGACCTGGAACGGTGACGTGGTCCGGCTGGCGATGCGCGTGCCGTCGAGGCTGAAGACGACGCGCTTGATCATGCGCCCGCGGATGCTGGCGCGGAACCCGTCGGTGCAGCGGCCGGTCGGGGCGTCCTCGGCCGGGGGTGCCGCGGCCGATCGTCGTCTGCCGGAACGTGGCCCGCCCGTCGCGGGTGCGGCCGGGCTGACCGGTCGGTTGGCCGGGCCGCCGAGCGCGGTCGGCGAGGCGATCGGCCCGTCGCCGGTGCGCCGGCGGTGGTCGGGGTCGCGGCGCTGGACGTCGTGTCGGTCGCGCAGTCGGGGCGGTCGAGGACGTTGGTGTCGAGGGTGACGGCGCCGTTGCGGGCAAGGAGCCGCCCTCGACCGTGGCGCCGGTGTTGAGCGTGATGCTCGTGAGCGCCAGGACGTTGCCCTGGAACGCGGTGGCCGGTGCCGAGCGTCGCCGAGCTGCCGACCTGCCAGAACACGTTGCACGGCGAGGCGCCGTTGATCAGCAGGACCGAGCTGGCCGACGCGGTGGTCAGCGTCGAGCCGATCATGGAACACGAACTGCGCGTTGGGGTCGCCCTGGGCGTCGAGGGTGAGCGCGCCGGTGAGCTGCGCGGACGAGCGTGTAGCGGTAGGCGCCGGCGGTCAGCGTCAGGCCGCCGAGGTCGATGCCCGATCAGGTCGCTGCGTCGACCGCCTGGCCGGCGGCGACGTTGTAGGCGGTGGTCAGGTCGGCCTGCGCCTGCGCGGCGACGGCGTCGCCGGCGTGCGTGACGCCGTTGACGACGGCCGGGAGCCGAAGCCGGTGATGCGCGGTGCCCGGGCGAGACGCCGAGGTCGCCGTTGAGGACCGAGGGCCCGGTGTTCGTGACGGCCTGCGCCGCCGAGGACGACGAACGGGGCGACGGTACCGAGGTTGACGGCGCGGCCTGAGCGGCGACCGGAAGAACGGCGAACGCGACGAGCACGGCAAGAGCCATGCCGACACGCCGAGAACGGCTGAATCGGGGGAAGCGGTTGGACACGAGTGTCCTTCCTGCTGGTGAGCAGTCAACTCGACGTCTTGGCGCGCCAGGATGCTGTACGAGCGATCGCGTGCGCGGCGCTCCTTCGGCGGCCCGGCCAACTCCGGTGGAGTTCCGTGGCTCTGCGGACTCGTCTCGCGACGAGGGTGCCCTGAGTCCAGTGATGTGCTCCGGTGTCCGGTTGTATCGACGGTCGGCCGCGCGCGCTTGACGCGCTGCGCCCAACGGTGCGTCACGTGCCGCAGGCGGTCCCGACGCGCGCGCTCGCGAGGCCGGCGACGAGCGGGCGGAGGGCGACCAGGCTTGAGGCGATCTTGACCCGGACCGGCGGCACCCCAGAGGCGCGGGGCCGATGGTGACCTCATGAGCACCACCCAGCCTGCCCCGGCGCACCACGGCGACGACGATCGTCCGGCCACCGCGACGCACTCGCGTCCGGTGAACGGCCGTCGGCGCACGGTCGTCGCCGTCAGCCGGGTGCTCGCGCTGCTCACCGCCGCCACCGCGCTGGTGGCGGTGCCCGCCTCCGCGCGCGCCGCCGGCGGCGCCGCCGACCCCGCCGCGCTCGAGCGCGCCGGTGTGCAGAACATCGTCGTCGAGCGCCGCCCCGGCCTCGACCGCGGCGACCGAGCGGCGCTGCGGGCCGACGCCGGTGTCCGCCTCGAGCAGACGCTCACGCTTCCCGAGACCGAGGTCGTCCGCGCCGCTCCCGGCGAGCTGACCGAGGCGCTCGACGCGCTCAACGCAGATCCCGACGTCGTCTACGCCGAGCCCGACGCGCCCGTTCACGCGACGGCGACCGACGCGCGCTTCGGCGAGCAGTGGGCGCTGCGCAACACCGGCCAGAGCGTTCTCGGCCAGGCCGGGCTCGCGGATGCCGACATCGACGCGCCGGAGGCGTGGTCGCTCGGCGCGAGCGGCCTCGGCGTGACGGTCGCCGTCGTCGATACCGGTATCGCCCTCAACCACCCCGAGCTCGCCGGTCGGATCGCCACGAACCCCGGCGAGACCGGCGGCGGCAAGGAGACGAACCGGATCGACGACGACCACGACGGCTACGTCGACGACTGGCAGGGCTGGGACTGGGTCGCGGGCGACAACGTGCCCGCCGACGAGAACGGCCACGGCACCCACGTCTCCGGCATCATCGCCGCTCCGCAGGATGCCGTCGGCGTCGCCGGCGTCGCCCCGAACGCGCGCATCCTGCCGCTGCGCGTCCTCGACGCGAGCGGCTCGGGCAGCAGCTCGGCCGTCGCGTCGGCGTTCGACCTGGCGGGCCGGCTCGGCATCCCGGTGGTGAACGCGAGCGTCAGCTCGAACAGCCTGTCGACGGCGCAGCGCACCGCGATCAGCGCGCACCCCGACACGCTGTACGTCGTGGCCGCCGGCAACGACGGCCACGACAACGACACGACGCCGACCTATCCGTGTGCGCTCCCGGCCGCGAACATCGTCTGCGTCGGGGCGACCGACAACCGCGACGCGCGTGCGGGCTTCTCGAACGTCGGCGCGACCAGCGTCGACCTCTTCGCTCCCGGCGTCGGCATCCTCTCCACGTACGGCACCGGCGACGCCTCGCTGAGCGGCACGTCGATGGCGACGCCGCACGTCGCGGGCGCGCTGGCGCTGATGCGTCAGGCCGCCCCGACGCTGAACGCCGCGCAGCTCAAGCGGGGTGTGCTCGACGGCGCCGACCGCGTCCCCGCGCTGAGCGGGCTGTCGGTCACCGGGGCGCGGCTCGACGCGGCGAGTGCGGTCCAGACGGCGCGGTCCGTCGCCGGCCTGCCGGCGCTCGCCGCAACCGATCCGATCCCGCTCGAGCCGGGGCCGGCGTCGACACCCGCGTCGGCGCCCGCGCCGGCCGTCCCCGGCGCGGCGCCGAACCCGACGCCGGCGCCGGCGCACAGCACCTCCGGGTCCAAAGCGCCGCGGCTGTCCGGCCTCGTCGCCGCGCCGGCCATCGCCATCGTCTGCCGTCCGCGCGCCTCGGGCTGCCGCGCACACGGCGCCGAGCTGCGTTTCCGCGCCGACCGGGCCGCGAGCGTCACCGCGCAGGTGCAGCGCCGCTCGTGCGCGCGCGGGCGCTGCGTCTACCGCGCCGCCGCGACCGTCACCGTCGGCGCCGAGGCGGGCGCCAACCGGCTCTCCATCGGCGTGCGCGGGGCCACGGCGCGCCTCGCCGCCGGCGCCTACCGCGTGCGGCTCGTCGCCGCGAACGGCGCCGGACGCTCGGCGCCGGTGGCCCTGGCGGTGAGCGTCCGGCGCCCGTAGCGGGCGAGGCGGCTGGCGAGGGCTCCCGCCACGCGCCGGACGAAGGCCTGGTTCAGGCCGGCCGGCCGTCGCCGGCGGCTGCGCGGTCGGTGTCGATCAGCGCGTCGAGGAGGTCGCCCACGCTCTGGCTGCGCGCGATCCCGTCCGGGAGCGGGAGGTCGTGACGGACGGTGTAATGGTTGCGTCTGCCCCGCCGCTCGCGCGTGACGTACCCGGCGTCGGCGAGCTCGCTCACGAGGCTTCGTCCGCACCGTCCGCGGCTACGGCTTCCGCCTGGGCAACGGCTGACTACCGGCGGCGACGCGCCGGCCGCCCTCCGGCACGTCGCGAGCGCGCCCGTCAACCATCGCCGCGACGATCGCACGTCCGCGGGTCAACCCAGCGCCCGACCCGCTCCTCGGCCCGGCCCGCCAGGCGTGGACGGCCACCACGAACGCGGTGGCCGCGGGCGCGGGTTTCCGCCGACCTCGACCAGGTTCGCCGGCCCCGCATGGACGATGGCCGCGAGCTCATCAGCCCCGGGAAAGTGAGGCCGTGGGGTTGACCGCCCGCTGACGCCGCGATCAGCCGCGGGTGTCGACAACACGGCAGCCGCCGCTGCTGCGGTCCGCTCGGCTACACGATTCCTGGCGGCGCGCCCCGCTGTTGCGCGCGATCAGCGCGCGCGGCGCGCCGGTCCTTGTTCTCGATCTGCGCCGCTGGGGACAGGTGTCGCTCGTCTGCAAACGCGTCGTGGACCGCTTCGCGCAGGTCGTCCGCGGCTTCGTGACGGGAGCCTTCGTCGCGCGATCCGGCGTCATGGCGTTGGCGCTGCCCGCGCCGGGTCACGAGCCGCACCGCGATCCGGTCACTGAGGAGTGTGCGGGCTGCGCGGACCGCGGCGGTCCCGTTCATGGCGGTCGTCAGGCGCTCTCCGGTAGCTCGTGCGCGTTCCGTCGCGACTTCCCGCTCACCCGTCGCGTCAGCGCGCTTTGGGATCGCGTTCTCACCAGTCTGATGATGTCCTTTTATTCTGGGCATCCTCGCCATTCTCCTCGCTGCCCGCGGCCCGCGCAACGTGGGCGATCTCGGGCGTCCCGGGCGCGGCGTCGCGCCGCGGTCGACCTCCAGCCGAACGCCGAGGATCCGCACGTCGAAGGAGGACGACGATGGGGATGAAGAGGGCAGCGGTGTCGCCGGCAAGGGAGACGCCTGCAGCCCTGCCGGCCGTTTGGAGAGCATTTCCCACCATTGGGCGCACAGGGGTACAGAGACACCAGATTCCGGGCGATACGCGGGTAGCGCCAAGGTTCGGAAGAGAGGACGCCCTCGCGTCCCCCTGGCCGTCGCGCTTCGGTGGACTCAATCGAGTGCACCCTCCGCCCTGAGCCCTGGGCCTCATCCGCGCGAAGTACACGCGTGGCAGGAAGACCCATAAATGGAAGTCGTCACCCGCAGGGTCCACGGACGCACGATCGCCCGTGCCATCACCGCAGTCCTGATCGCGGCAGCACTGGTCCTCACCGCAAATCCCACACGAGCCAGCGCCCAAGCAAGCTGTCCGGGATCCAGCGCCGTTCCCTCGGCCCAAACGCTCGACGTCACCGCCGGCGCCGTCGTCTGCCTCGTCAACGCCCACCGCGCCGGCCACGGCCTTCGCCCCCTCCTCGCCAGCACCGATCTCACGCGCGCGGCCCAGCGTCACTCACGCGACATGGTCCGGCGCGCCTTCTTCGCCCACGTGACCCCGACCGGCTATGGCCTCAGCGAACGGATCCGCCGGTGCGGCTACTTGACCCGCACCGTCAGCTGGTCGATCGGCGAGGATCTCGCCTGGGGCACGGGTTCACTCTCGAGCCCTGACGCAATCGTCGCCGCATGGATCGCCAGCCCGGCGCACGAGCGTGTCCTGCTCGACCGCGAATTCCGCCAGGTCGGAGTCGGCATCGCGGTCGGCGTGCCGGTCACGACGGCCGACTCGGCGAACGGCGCCACGTTCACATTGGACAGCGGCCAGACCCACCGCTAGTCCGTGCCGTCCGCGGAGGTGGTCCGCGCCGCGCTCACCACCGATAGTCCCGGCAGAAGGCGCCCGCCCGATGGACACAGATCAGGTCCGCGAACTGCTCGCGGTGCGCGCGACGGTTGGGCAGCGGTCGTCCGGAGCCGCGCCGTGGCCCGGCTTGATCCAAGCTTGAGGCGCGCGAGACCGGCGCGAGAACCCCGCCGCCGATGCAGAGCACATGACATCGAATGTGCTCAGAAATCCCGTCTCGCCGCATCGGCGGACCCATCGCGTCCCGAGGCTTGCGTGCGCCGCGGCCCTCGCGGTCACCGCCCTCGCCTTTCCGGCCTCGGCGCTCGCTCACACCGGCGCGGCCGCCGTGTCCTGCAGCGGCGCCGACCTTACCTACACCTCGTTTGCGGCGGGCGCCAACACCGTCAGCTATCGCGTGACCGTCGACGGCGCAACCGCGGCCCAGGGAACGACCGCACTCGGTACGAACGGCGGCACCGCGGGCACCGTCCACGTCCCGCTCTCCCTGAGCGGCACGCACGTCGTCGAGGCGTTCGAATGGTGGGGCCCGGCCGGAGTCCAGGACCGCAACACGCGACCCGCGGACTCCCCCGCCCTCGCCTCGAAGACGCTCGACTGCCCGGTCGCACCCCCGGCCACGACCCCGCCGGTCACCGTCACGCCGTCCGTCGTCGCGCCGCCCGCCGCCACCCCGCTGCCGGCCGTCACGCCGTCGGCCCCTCTCGCGTCCGGCTCGGTCCCCGCCGCCGCGATCGCCATCCGCTCCGCCAAGGCCCGCCTCCGCGTGCAGCGCACGTGTGCCGTCCGGAGCGCGCTCGTCACCGTCAGCGGCCGGTCCATCCGTCGCGTGACGATCCTGGTCGGCAATCGCCGGGTGCGCACGCTCACGATGCGGGACGGCCTGCGCTCGGTCACCGTCGCGGTGCCGCTGCGCCGCTCCGGCCCCGCCCGGCAGACCGTCCGCGTGCACGTGACGTTTCGCACCGGTGCCGCGCCGCGCACGCTGACCGCCCGGGCCACGCGTTGCGCCCGGACGGCCGTCGGCCCGCAGTTCACCGGATGATCGCGTCTTCCCGGACGGCAGGGGAGCCGGCATGAGCGTCGACGACCCCGCCGACCGGCGGCACGAGGGTGACGATCGCGAGGTCGTCACCCCTCGGCACCCGCGGTCCGGTGCGCGCACCGAGCGCCGGAAGTGCTCGGAGGTGGAGCGCCTGCGGGCCGAGCTCGCGGCGATGCCCGACGAGCGCTGGACCGCTACCTGAGGCGAAGTCGGGATCGCGGGGTTGTCGCCGCGTCGCCGGCTCGGCAGCGATGCCCCGTCTTCGTGTCAGCGCGTCGGCGCAGGAGATCTCCGTCCGCGCCGCGGAGCTTCCACACTGTTGCTCCGCGTGCGGGCCACCACCACCCCGCAACGCGCCCCGCAGCGCCCGCCGCCCGTCACCACGCCACAATCGGGGCCGTGCCCCCCGGCCGCCGGTACCGCCGCGCCCACCTGCCCGAGCTGCCCGAGATGCCCGAGCTGCGCGGCCAGGTCCGGCAGCGCACGAGCCGGCTGCGGGCCGGTCTGTGGACGATCGCGCAGACGTCGATCGCCGTCGGGGCGGCCTGGCTCATCGCCCAGCAGGTGAACGACTCGCCGTTCTTCGCCCCGATCTCGGCGGTCGTGTCGCTCGCCGCCACGCGCGGGCAGCGCACGAGGCGGGCGATCGAGCTCGTCATCGGCGTCGCGGTCGGCATCGCGATCGCCGACCTCATCGTCAGCGCCCTCGGGACGAGCACGCCGGTGCTGATGCTGGTCGTCGCGCTGTCGATGGGCGCGGCGCTGCTGCTCGGCGGCAGCACGATCCTCATCAGCCAGGCGGGGGTGTCGGCGATCTTCGTCACGACCGTCGAGCAGCCGCACGGGTTCACCCCGAACCGCTTCATCGACGCCCTGATCGGCGGCACGGTCGCGCTGCTCGTCTCGCAGGTGCTGCTCCCGCGCGACCCGGTGGCGAGCGTCACGAACAGCGTCCACGCGCTGAGCGACCGGCTCGGCCTCGCGCTTGCGCGAGACGGCGGCGGCGCTGCGCGACGGGGACGGCGACCGGGCCCGCCGCGCGCTCGAGATCGCGCGGTCGGCCGGCACGAACCTCGAGGACTTCGCCGACGCCGTCGACATCGCGCGCGAGACGGTCTCCGTCCGGCCGCCGGTGTGGCGGGCCCGCGAGCGCCTGCCGCTCTACGCGGACGCGGTGGCCCAGCTCGACCTCGCGGTCCGCAACGCCCGGGTGCTCGCCCGCCGCGCGGTCTCCGCCATACGCCGGCACGGCCCCGCGCCGCCCGAGCTCGCCGACGCCGTCGACCGCCTCGCCGAGGCCCTCGACGAGCTCGTGCACCACCTCGACGACCCCGACGCCGAGACCGAGAGCCGCCGGATCGCCCTCGACGCCGCCCGGGGCGCCACGGCGGTGCTCGAGCGCGACCGCAGCATGTCGACGAGCGCGCTCGTCGCCCAGGTGCGCTCGACCGCGGTCGACCTGCTCCGCGGCTCGGGGCTCACCGAGGACGAGGCGATCGCCGAGCTCGAGGGGATCGAGCCGGCCGCCCGGCGCGAGTAGCGGCGATCAGCCGGGCGGGGCGGACAGGCGGTACGTCGCCGCCATGTCCTCCTCGCCGTGACCGGCCTCGACGCCCTCGGCCAGCCGGGCCGCGATCGTGCGGATCATCGGGACGTCGATGCCCGCCGCGTCGGCGGCCTCCTCGATCAGCGCGGCGTCCTTGGCCGCGAGGCGCAGCGAGAACGACACCGGGTACTCGCCGGCGTCCATCAGCGCCGACTTCATGCGGAAGTAGGGCGCGTCGGTGGGCGAGCCGTCGAGCGCCTCGAGCATCTGGTCGACGCCGAGGCCGAAGGCCTTCGCGAGCGCGACCGCCTCCGCCGTGCCCTGCGTCAGGGCGAGCACCCACGCGTTGACCGACAGCTTCAGCCGCGTGCCCTGCCCGGCCTCGCCCACGCGCAGCGTCTTGTGGCCGACCGCGCGGAACACCGGCGAGCAGCGCTCGACCGCGTCGTCGGGGCCGGAGGCGAGGACCGTCAGCTTGCCGTCCTCGGCGGGCTTGAGCGTGCCGAGGACCGGGGCGTCGACGAACGCTCGCCCGTGGCTGCGGGCGAGATCGATGCAGCGCTCCGTCCCCTCGATCCCGATCGTGCCCATCTGCGCCCAGATCGCGTCCGGGGCCGTCGCGGCCAGCACGGCCTCGGCGACCTCGAGGGTCGGCCCGACGTCGGAAAGCATGGTGACGACGACGTCCGCGCCGTCGACGGCGTGGGCGGGCTCCTCGCCGACGGTGGCGCCGGCCGCCTCGAGCGGGCGGGCGCGCTCGGTCGTGCGGTTCCAGACCCGGACGTTCAGGCCCTCGCCGGCGATGTTGCGCGCCATCGGGGCGCCCATGACGCCCGTGCCGAGGAAGGCGACGGTCAGCGGCGGGCCGCTCACGCGGGCGCCTTGGCGAGATGGCGCCAGTGCTCGGGGAGCGCCGGGTGCTCGAGGAACGCCACGTGGTCGTCGGCACCGGCCGCCGCGACCGCGTCCCACACCTTCCCGAGCGCGTCGTCCTGGCTGTCGGCGTCGAGCGTGACCTCGAAGACGCCGACCTCGTCGGGCGCGGAGGTCTCGCAGCCGGGGAGCACCTCGACCAGTCGCTTGTGGGCCACGTCGGCGGCGGCGCCGCGGTCGAGGAGCACCATGCCGATGGCGCAGCGTCCGGCCATCAGTCGGTCGTCGTGTCGCAGGGCGTCATGGGCGGCGACGTTACCCGTTCCGGCCCCGATCGAGCGGTCGCCGGTGGTCCGGACGAACTGGCGCGTTGGCGCCCTGCCACCCGTTCGGGGTGTGTGCGCCGTCGAGCGGACGGGAAGGTCGCTCCCATGATCGCGTCACAAGAGCCGGTCGCCGACGCCCTCAGGCGGCTCACGCAGCGTCCCACGCCCGAGGGAGCCACCGGCGGCGCCACGAAGCAGGAGTTGTACGAGCGGGCCAAGGAGCTCGACATCCCGCGCCGCTCGGCGATGACCAAGGACGAGCTTGCGCGCGCGATCGCGCGCCGCGAGGGATAGATGCCCACCGACCCAGCGCCCGTGACGTTGAGCGCGGTCGTCCATCGCGCCGTCGAGGTCGTCGACCCCGACGGCGGCGAGGGCCTGGACGACCTGCTCGCCCGCTTCGAGGACGCCGACGAGCCGCTGTCCTCGGCGCTCGCCGAGTCCGCCGCCCTTCGCATCGCCGAGGGCGTCGGAGCACTCGATCCCCAGGAGGAGGACGGCGCCGTCCAGATGGCCGGCGCGGTCGCGACCTACCTGACCTACCGGCGCGACGAGGTCGACGGGGACCCCGTCGCGCTCCTCGAGCTGGCGGCCCGGGCGGAGTTCGACGGCCACCCGCCGGAGGTCGTGCGGGAGTACCTCGCCGACGTCGGCATCGACGTCTGAACGCGCCGAGCACAGTCGGAGAACGCGCGCGGGCCCGTCGAAGGACGGGCCCGCGGTGCGTCAGGAGGGGAGGGGTGCGGCTTAGGTGTGGTTCGGGCCGTCGTCGTTGCCGCCGTGGCGGCCGTTGCCGTTGTCGTCGCCGTTGTCGTCGGCGTGGCTGCCCGAGTTCGGCTCGACCTTCGTGGCCCGCCAGCGTCCGTCGACGCGGCGGATGGTGGCCTCGACGGTGCTGCCGGCCTTCAGCGTGCTGAAGCGGACGCGCTCGAACTTCGTCGAGGACGAGACGCGGATGGTGAACGTGCCGCGCTCGCTGTCGCGCAGCTTGAAGGTCGACGCGGAGCGGTCGACGCTCAGGACGCGGCCCTCCACGTGGCGGACGGTGGCGGCGGACGCGGTGCCGACCGACACCGCGGCCAGCAGGCTGACGGCGAGGAGGGCGGTGAGAAGACGGGATCGAAGTCGCATGTGGAGGTCCCTTTCGGAGGAATTCATTGCGTTGATCCCATGGTGCCCGAGGGCGGGTCCGTTCCGCACTCGGACATTGGTCCGAACGTCGTTGCGACGCGCCGCGTTCGCGCGCCCGACCAGCCTCACCGCGCCGTGCGCGCGCCCTCCTGGGCGACGTACCGGCCGCGCGCCGCCGAGCGCACCAGCCCACGCTGCTGGGCGACCGACAGCGCGTGGCGGAAGCGCCCGGGCCCCCAGTGGCGGCAGAGCACGCGCTCGCCGAGCGCGCGGCGGTCGAGGCCGTCGGCGCCGGCCTCCTGCAGCGCGGCGACGATCGTCGCGACCTCCTCGTCGACGTCCTCGTCCGGGACGCGCGAGGAGGACTGCTGGACCGGGGAGTAGGAGAAGCGGCCCTCGGCGGGCCCGAAGCGCCGGCCGCGCTCGGGGCGGTGCGGGCGCTCGAAGCGCGGCTCGAGCTCGCGGCGCGGACGGCGCTCGCCGCGGGCCGCGTCGTCGTCGCGCTCGGCCTCGCCCGCGTCCTCGCCCTCGGCCGCCTCCGCCGACAGCGGCTTGGCGATCTGCTCGAGGTCCTTCTGGGCGGCCTCGACCCCGATCAGGGCCTGCACGATCCCGGCCCCGATCATCAGTACCGCGCCGAGGACGTAGCCCCAGAACACCTGGCCCGCGTCCTCGGACTCCACGAGCTTGCCGAACAGCAGCGGACCGGTGATGCCGCCCGCGGCCGTGCCGACGGCGTAGAAGAACGCGATCGCGAGCGCCCGGGTCTCCATCGGGAAGATCTCGCTCACGGTCAGGTACGCGGAGCTCGCGCCGGCCGAGGCGAAGAAGAAGATCACGCACCACGCCGCCGTCTGCGTCTCCGCGGTCCACGTCCCGGCCCTGAACAGGAAGGCGGTCACGATCAACAGGACGCCCGAGACGATGTACGTCCCGGCGATCATCGGCTTGCGCCCGACGGAGTCGAACAGCCGCCCGAGCACGAGCGGGCCGAGGAAGTTGCCGATCGCGAACGGGATGATGTAGTAGCCGACCGCCGCCGGCTTGACGTCGTAGAACGTCCCGAGCACGAGCGCGTAGGTGAAGAACACGGCGTTGTAGAGGAACGCCTGGCCGATGAAGAGGGACAGGCCGACGGCCGTCCGCCGCGGGTAGGCGCCGAACACGGTCTTCGCGATCGTGAGGAAGCCGACCGTCTCCTGCTCGCGGACCTTGATCGCCTTCTTCGGCTCCTTGAGCTCGGAGACCCCGGCCGACGCCTTGACCTGCTTCTCGATGTCGTCGACGAGCGCCTCGGCCTCCTCGCTGCGGCCGTGGATGAACATCCAGCGCGGGCTCTCGGGCACGTTGCGGCGGACGAGGAGGATCGTGAAGCCGAGGATCGCGCCGAGGCCGAACGCGAGGCGCCAGCCGATGTCGACGGGGAACAGGTTGTCGTTGAGCAGCGGGATCGACAGCGCGGCGCCGAGGGCGGTCCCCAGCCAGAACGAGCCGTTGATGATGAGGTCGACGGTCCCGCGCACGCGCGCGGGGATCAGCTCGTCGATGGCCGAGTTGATCGCCGCGTACTCGCCGCCGATGCCCGCGCCGGTGAAGAAGCGGCAGATCGCGAACATGAGGAACGAGCCCGAGAACGCGGTCGCGACGGTCGCCGCGATGTAGAGCGCCAGGGTGATGAGGAAGAGCTTCTTGCGCCCGAGGCGGTCGGCGAGCCAGCCGAAGAACAGTGCGCCCACGCACGCGCCGGCGACGTAGATCGCCGCGGCGAGGCCGATCTGGCTGTCGGTGATCTCGAGGCCCGAGCCCTTCTCGGTCAGCCGCGAGGAGATCGTCCCGACGATCGTGACCTCGAGGCCGTCGAGGATCCACACCGTCCCGAGCCCGACGAGCACCATCCAGTGCCAGCGCGCCCAGGGCAACCGGTCCAGGCGCGCGGGGATGCGCGTCTCGATGATGCGGCCGCCGGCCGTCTCCTGCGTCGACATACCTCCGCCCTCCACGTCGGGGTAACCCGGATGAACGTCCCCGTTGCACCGGGGTGGGAAAACGCCGGGCGGTGCGTCGGGCAACCACGGGCGACGGGTACGGTGCCGGGATGCCCGAGCAGATCGCCCGTGTCGGGGACGTCGAACTCGCCTACGAGACGTTCGGCGACCCCTCCCGTCCCGCCGTCCTGCTCGTCATGGGGCTCGCGACCCAGATGCTCGGCTGGCGGGCCGGCTTCTGCGCCGCGCTCGCCGACCGCGGCTTCCACGTCGTCCGCTACGACAACCGCGACGTCGGCCGCTCGACGAAGCTCGCCGACCACCGCCCGCCGACCGCCGTGCAGCTCCTGCGCCGCGACAAGAAGGCGGCCGCCTACACGCTCGCGGACATGGCCGACGACGGCGTCGGCCTGCTCGACGGCCTCGGGATCGACCGCGCGCACGTCGTCGGCGCGTCGATGGGCGGGATGATCGCCCAGACGATCGCCTTCCGGCATCCGGACCGGGTGCTCTCGCTCGTCTCGATCATGTCGAACACCGGCGCGCGCTTCTCCGGCCAGCCCTCGCTGTCGATGTACGGGACGCTCCTCAAGCGCGCGCCGCGCGACCGCGAGGGCTACATCGCCCACCAGATGAAGACGTTCGCGAAGACCGGCTCGCCCGGCTTCCCGCGCGACGAGGCCGACCTGCGCGAGCTCGCGACCGCGAGCTACGACCGCGGGCACGACCCCGCCGGCGCCGGGCGCCAGCTCGCGGCGATCATCGCCTCCCACGACCGGTCGGCCGAGCTCGGGTCGATCCGCGTCCCGACGACCGTCATCCACGGCACGAAGGACAAGCTCGTCGCGCCCTCGGGCGGCCGGGCGACGGCGAAGGCGATCCCCGGCGCGCGGCTCGTGACGATCGAGGGCATGGGCCACGACCTGCCGCGCGCGGTGTGGCCCCGGGTGATCGACGCGATCGCCGAGAACGCGGCCCGCGCCGGTGCGCCCGCCGCCGCGTAGCGCGGCTCGTACGCTGGTGGGGTGAGCTCGCCGCCCACGCACGACATCGAGACCCGCGCCGACTGCGAGGCGCTCGTCCGCGCCTTCTACTCGCGCGCGATGACCGACCCGCTCATCGGCTTCATCTTCGTGGACGTCGCGAAGCTCGACCTCGAGGCGCACGTGCCGAAGATCGCGTCGTTCTGGGAGACGATCCTGCTCGGCACGCCGACCTACCGCGGCGGCGCGTTCCGCCCGCACGCCGAGATCCACCTGCAGGTCGGGCTGCGCCAGGGCCACTTCGAGCGCTGGCTGCAGATCTGGCACGCCACCGTCGACGAGCTCTTCACCGGTCCGCGCGCGGAGCTCGCCAAGGCCCATGCGAACCGCGTGGCGAACGCGTTCCTCCAGCGCCTGAGCTCGCTGCCCGCGCCGGGCGAGCCGCTCCCCGGCGAGGACGGGCGGCCGCTCATCTCGATCATCCAGCACCGCCCGCTCGACCCCTGACGCAGCGGCGGCCGGTGTTCGGTTCCCCGCCCTGTCGGGCGCCCGGACGGCCGTTACCGTCGGACGATGCGCCTTCTCCTGATCTCCGGCAGCGTGCGCGACGGTTCGACGAACACCGCCGCGCTGCGCACCCTGCAGGCCCTCACGCCGGCCGGCGTCGACGCGACGCTGTACGACGGCATCGCGGCGTTGCCGCACTTCAGCCCGGACGACGACCGCGAGGGCGAGCCGGTCGCGGCGCCGGTCGCGGACCTGCGCGCGGCGATCCGGGCGGCCGACGCGCTCGTGATCTCCACGCCGGAGTACGCCGGGGCGCTGCCCGCGGTGCTGAAGAACCTGCTCGAGTGGACGGTCGGCGACGGCGGCGTCTACGGCAAGCCGGTGGCCTGGGTGAACGTCTCCGGGCGCGCGGCGCCGACGGGCGGCGCCGACGCGCACGCGTCGCTCGCCAAGGTCCTCGGCTACGTCGGTGCCGACGTCGTCGAGGCCGCGTGCGCGCGGGTCCCCGTCGTGCGCGCCGACGTGGGGACGGACGGGCTCGTCGGCGATCGTGAGGTCCGCGCCGCGCTCGGCGCGACCGTCGCCGCGCTCGCGGCGCACATCGCGGACCCGCCGGGCGACCGCCCCGCCACCCGCGCGGCCGCAGCCCCGATCGACCAGCAGCGCGCGGCCGAGTTCGCCGCCGACTGGGAGCGCAACTGGAACGCCCACGACCTCGACGCCCTCCTGGCGCACTTCGCCGAGGACGTGGTCTTCACCTCGCCCGTGGCGGCGCAGATCCTGCCCGCCGGCGACGGGGTGATCCGCGGCCGCGAGGCGCTGCGCGCGTACTGGTCCTACGCGCTCGGGATGCTCCCCGACCTGCACTTCACCGTCGAGGACGTCTACAGCGGCCTGGACACGATCGCCATCGCCTACCGCAACCACGCCGGCAACCGCGTGTGCGAGCTGTTGACCTTCGACGGCCCGCTCGTCGTGGCCGGCCACGCGACATACCGCTCCGACGCCGCGGCGGCGGCCAGCGGCCTCCCGACCGACGCGGCGGCCGCGTGAGGGGCGGCGCTAGGACGCGTTCAGGCTGACGGCGGCGCGGATGAGCGCGACGAAGGCCTGCTCGTCGACGTCGTCGCCCTCGTGGACGTCGATCGCGCGCCGGGTCTTGCCCTCGAGGCTCGAGTTGAACAGGCCGGACGGATCCTCGACCGAGGCGCCCTTGAAGAACGTGAGCTTCACGACGCTCTTGTACGTCTCGCCGGTGCAGATGATGCCGTCGTGCGACCACACCGGCACCCCGGGGTTCGTGGCCTTCCGCCACTTCCACTCCTCGACCACGTCGGGGTCGGCCTCGTGGATCAGGGCCCGGAGCCGGGCGAGGGTCTCGCCCCGCCAGTCGCCGAGCTCCTCGATCTTCGCGTCGATCTGCCGGGAGGGAGACTCGTCCGCCGTCATGTGACGGGACGCTACCGCGCGGCCGCCGCCGCGGGCTCCCGGGCCGGCCGCGGCCGCTCGCTAGGGTCCCGGCGGTGAAGGTCACGCTCTACACCGATCCCGGCTGTCCGTTCGGCTTCAACGCGCAGCGCCAGGAGCTGCAGCTCATGTGGCACTACGGCCATGCGGCCGACATCGAGCGCTGCATGATCGTGCTCAGCGAGGAGTCGCGCCGCTCACGGAGATCGGTTGTCGCCGGAGGCGATGGCGGCCGGCCGGACCCGGATGCGCGAGCAGTACGGGACGCCGATGGGCTCCGAGACGGTGACGGAGGTGCCGGCGACGATCGACGCCTGCCGGGCCTACGTCGGCGCGCGGATGCACGAGCCCGACCGCGCCCTGGCGCTGCTGCGGGCCCTGCGCCGGCGAGCGCACTCCGACCAGCAGCGCCTCGACGACCCGGCGACGCTCCACGCCGCCGCGGAGGACGCGGGCATCGCGCCCGATCGGATCGACGCGTGGCTCGCGGACGAGGCGGTCGAGGCCGCGCTGCGGGCCGACATGGCGGCCAGCGCCCGTCCGAGGCCCGCTGCCCGGCCGAGGCGCGCCCGAGCTCGCGTCTCGCCGGGCGCCGTTCGCGCTCGCCACGGCCGAGGTCGCCGAGCTGCGCGGGACGAGCCGCGACCAGGCGCGCGACGAGCTCGAGCGCGCGGGGGCGACGTTCACGCCGAGCGCGAACGACGGCTACTGGGCCGCCGGCTGAGCGGGACGCCGACCGTGGCCGCGGCCGAGCCCGTCGTCGTCGCCCCCGGGGCCGGGCATCGCATCGGCAACGTCGAGTTCCTCGCCCGGACGGCCGACACTCCGCGCTTCACCTTCGGGATCATCGAGATCGCCGCCGGCCGCGTGCTCGAGGAGCACGTCCACGCCGAGGAGGACGACGCCTTCTACATCCTCGAGGGCGAGATGACGTTCTTCTTCGGCGACGAGGAGGCGGCCGCGCCGCCCGGCACGTTCGTGCTCGTCCCGCCCGGCGTCGCCCACGGCTTCCGCAACGACGGCGACGTGCCCGTGCGGATGTTCAACATCCACGCGCCGGCCGGGTTCGACCGGCGCATCGGCCTGCGCGACTGACGGCTCTCAGGGCCGGAGCGCGATCAGCCCCGCGTTCGTCGGGGCGAAGCCGCACGCGCCGAAGTAGAAGTCGCGCAGGTGGTCGTCGAAGTCCACGTGCAGCCACTCGCAGCCGGCCGCGCGGGCCCCGTCGGTCGCTCGCGCGACGAGCGCGGCCCCGACGCCTCGCCGGCGCGCGTGCGCCGCGACCATCGTGTCCTGGATCCACGCGTGGACCAGGCCGTCCCACGGGACGTTCACGAAGCCGATGAGCTCCGCGCCGTCGCGCGCGAGGACCCAGCCGAGGCTGTGGTCGGCGACCTGCGCGCGCCAGTCCCACCCGTCCGGGTCCTGGCCCGGCGCCGCGAAGGCCTCGGCGTGCAGCGCGTTCACCTCGTCGTTGGCGAAGGCGCCCCGCCACTCGTACGTGATCGCCACGGCGGGATCGTAGGCGGAGACGGCGAAGCGCCGTGGTCCGCGGCGGCCGCTCCGGAGGATTGAGAGCGACCCGCCGCGGCCACGGCGAGAGCGGCGGCTCCGGCGAGCGAGTGGCCCCACCACTCGCTCGCCGGCCCGGTGCGGCCTTCCCCTTCGGGGACCGGCCGTGTCCGTTCCCACCGCGAAGCCGGACGCGTGGAGTCCGGCCGTCCCGCCGGGATGTCAGTGGCCCGGCGGGCACGTCCTCCCCCTCCGCCGGGGACGGTGCGACCGCGCCCGGTCACACCGCCCGCCGGCGTCTGGGGAGAGAGCCTCAGCCGGTGAACTGCGGCTGGACGGCGACCTGGGCGCAGCGGGAGGCCCGTGCGCTCAGCGTCCGCGCGGCGGCGCCGTTGCGGAACCGCACGGTGGCGGTCACGACCTGCGACGCCCGGCGGTTACGCATCGGCAGGGCGGCGCGCACAGAGCGCTGGCCCGAGCTGACCCGCACGGTCCGCACGTGGCGACCGTTCACCGAGAACGCGATGGAACGCATCTGCTGCCCGCGAATCGTGACCCCCACGGTGCGCGACGCGCACGAGGTATGGGCGGCGAGCGCGGCGATGCGCGCCGGCGAGGAGACCTTCACACCCTGCACGCCCTGGGCGGGCGCCGGGGCCGCGGCAGCCGGGATCGTCGCGGCGGCGGGCGGGGTCACCGGGGCCGGCGCCGGAGTCGTCGGCGTATCGCACGTGCCCGTGCCGTAGGCGGCGGGCTGGGTCTGCGAACCGCCGGTGTGGCCTGCGACCACGCCGGCCGGGCCCCACCAGGTGTAGGCGGCTACGGTGTGCGTGCCGCCGAGATTGAGCGGCACGGACAGCGAGCCGGACATGCCGCCTGCCTGGTTCAGGACGAAATCGCCGGTCTGCGGCGCGCCGTTGTCGACGACGATCTTGTAGTGGACCGTGTTCGACCCGGCGGGGAACAGCGCGTAGTCGAACTGGACACCGGCGCACGACAGCGTCGCCTTGCCGGTATGGGCCATTGCTGCACCCGGAAATGCCGCCAGCGCGAACACTGCCAGGATCCCTGCGGCCTTGAGCATCTTCATGGAAGCCCCCCTTCCAGAGGAGTTGCATTGGAGCGCAGGACTTGTGAGGCAGGGCCGATCCGCAGCGCCCGACCCCTCGGGTTCGCTGTGGTGCTCGTCGGCGTGGTGCCCCCTGGCACCTCGCCTCTGGGCTCTCGGTCCAGGCCCCCAGCCCGGACACTCGGGGAACGACTGCTCGGGGCCCGTATCGGCAGCACCCCGGATGAGCTTTAGCCCTCTGGACAAAAGACTTCAAGGACCGTTCGGCGCAGATACATGGCCGTTCAGAGTCGATATCACGCCGTACGGCGTGATCTGGCGCAGATCGACCACGAGCGTATACGCGCCAGCTTGAAACAGATCTGGCGCGCTCGCACCCACCCGATCGGGCGGCGGACGCTTGCCTGGCGCGCCGGCGCCAGAGGATTCAGGCGGCCGGCCGGACGGCCTGGCTGTCGGCCACGAGCGCGCGATAGACCGACGCGTACCGGGCGGCGATCCGCGCGGGGGTGAAGCGCTGGGCGTAGGCGCGCGCGGCGTCGAGGTCGGACTCGCAGCGGCCCGCGAGCACGGCGCCGATCGCGGCCGCGAGCGCCCGCGGCTCCTCGGGGGCGACGAGCATCCCGCGGTCGCTGGCGAGCGTCTCCGGCAAGCCCTCGACGGCGCTGCCGACGACCGGCACGCCGAGACCCATCGCGAGCACCGCGCTCTGCGACCACGCCTCGCGGCGCGAGGGCACGACGTGGACGGCCGCGCCGGCGACGCAGCGCTCCGGGTTCGTCTGCCAGCCGGCGAAGCGCACGACCTCCTGCAGGCCGAGCGACGCGACCTGGTGCTCGAGGGCGGCGCGCATCTCGCCGTCGCCGAGGAGGAACGTCGGCGGCGGGTCGGCGAGCATGCCGATCGCCTCGACGAGCACGTCGGGGCCCTTGTCGGCCGTGAGGCGGCCGGCGTAGGTGATGCGCGGGAGCGGCATGTCCGAGGCGGGCCGGCCGTCGAGCCCCTCGATCGCCGACTCGCCGACGACGATGCGGTCGCCGGGCACGCCGATCCGCGCCGCCCACGCCCGGCTCTCGGGCCCGTGGCCGAAGAAGCAGCCCAGGCGGCCCGCGACGGTGGCGGCGTCCTCGTCGAAGGCCGTGCGCGGCCAGCAGAGCGCGTTGTGCTCGCTGGCGACGACGGGCACGCCGTCGGGCGCCGCGCGGGCGGCCGCCCACCACGCGCCGAACATGTGGCCGTGGACGAGGTCGGCCCCCGCGACGCGCTCGGCCAGCCAGTCGGCGAAGGCCTGGCACGGCTCCCACTGCAGGTTGCGCACCTCGGCGAAGTGCTCGACCTCGAAGCCGTGCGCGCGGGCGAGCTCGAGCCCGGCGGGCGACGCGTCGCCCGCCACGATCGTCGTCTCGATGCCGTGGTCGCGCAATGCGCGGCTCAACCGCAGCGCGCTGAGCGGGACGCCTCCCGGCTCGAGCACTCCGATCGCGCGGATGACCTCCACCGCCAGCGCATGGTGCTGCCCGACCCGGACGGACCGGTGCCGCCGGCGGTCAGGCGGGGGCCGGCGGCGGGTGGGTCTCGTTGCGGCGCTTGGCCAGCTCGCGGCCGAGGTCGATCGCGCGGATGTCGTGCTCGGAGGGCAGCTTGCTCAGCACCTCGAGGAGGACGCTGTGGACGTCGTGCTCCTTGTGGCCGAGGTCGTCGAAGTAGATCTTCAGCGCGGTGTGCGTGACCTTGAGCTGGGCGGCGGTCAGCTCGAGCCGGAACGCGGGCTCGTCCCAGGGGATCAGGTTGTCGTCGTCGGCCACGGCCACTCCTTGTCGTGCTCGCCGGTGTGCCCGGCGAACGTTACGCCCGCGACGAGCCCGCGACCAGCGCTCAGCGCGCCGCCGCGGCGACGTAGGCCAGCGCGGCGGTGACCTCGGACTCGCGGCGCGGCGACAGGCGGCCCGTCCCGCACGAGGCCGTGAGCAGGCTCCGGTCGCCGACCGCGTCCGCGGTCGTCCCCAGCCGCGCCAGGGCCGCGCCCAGCCGCCAGGCCGCGTGCGCGGCGCGCTCCGGGCGGTGGGCGGCGAGCACGCCCCAGGCGACCCGGCCGCCGCGGGCGAGCAGCCGGCCGAGGACCGCGGCGGCGCGGCGGGGCACGCCGCCCGCGGCGAGGTCGAACGAGAGCAGGTCGGGCTCGACGCGGTCGACGAGCCCCCACGGCACCGCGCAGCAGAGGTGAAGGCCCCAGGCGGGCGCGACCGCGCGCAGCGGGTCCCAGACGGCGGACGACACCGGGCGGGCGGCGAGCGCCGGCTCGTCGACGACGAGCAGCGCGTCGAGGCCGCGGGCGCGCAGGGCGGCGACCTGTCCGGCGGCGTTGGCCGCCAGCCAGTGGGCGAGCTCGCGGGCGAGGCCCTCGGCGGCGCGCGCGTCGGCGGGCTCGAGGGCGTGGGCGAGCGTGACCGGGCCCGTGACCTGGAGCTTGACGACGCCGTGCGGGGGTGGCCGGCGCTCGAGCGCGGCGAGCAGCGCGCCCCACGCGGCGGGGCGCTCGCGGTCGCGCTCCGGGCCCCAGCCGCAGCGCAGCGGGTCGGCCCCGAGCCACTCGCCGACCATGTCGCCCTCCAGGCGCGGCAGCTGGGGGCAGAACGGCACGTCGTACTCGCCGGTCACGTGCGCGGCGGCGTGGTCGGGGAACGTGTGGGGGAGGCTGCCGACCCCGGTGGTCGCCCAGGCCGGCAGGCGGTCGAGGACGCTCGCGGGCGTCCGCCGCGATCGCCGGGACGGGACGCCGGTGCTGCCTGCCATCTGGTGCTCCTCTGCCGTGCGGCCCGTGTCGCGAGGCCGCGGTGATCACGGTTGCGCCGGATGTCTCCCGGCGCGGCGTCGACAGGTCTTCGGGCTCGGACGCGATCGGAGCGGCCGCCTTCCCAGGCCGGTGGCCCAGTGGCGTGATGCCGCCTCGCACGTCCCTACCGCTGCGCGTCAGCTCCGGATTTCGAACCGGATTCCCTCGCCCGCGGTGGGCGTGATCGACTCCGCCGGGGACGGTACCGCGGGACCCGGCGGGATGCGCGCACGCGCCAGTTCGGACCGCCTGGGCCCGCCCGGACCGTCTGCCATCATCACCCGCCCTTCCCGCATGACGCACGCCGCCCGCACCCGTCCGCCCGCCCGCCGCACGTACCGCCCGCGGCGGCGCGCACGGGTGATCGCGGTCCTCGTGCTCGCCGCCGCGGTCGCCCTCGCCGCGGGCGGGGCGTACCTCCTCCTGGGCCGCGACGAGGGGCCGACGGCCCGCGACGCGCTCGACGGCTTCGCCGCCGCCTGGTCCCGCGGCGACGACCGCGGGGCGGCCGCCGACACGACGCAACCGGCCGTCGCGGCGAAGGCCCTCGTCGCCAACCGCAAGGGCCTCGACGGGGCGAAGCTGCGGGCGACGGTGACGTCGGTGACGAAGGCCGGCGACGACGCCGCGCGCGGCCGCCTGCGGCTCACGTGGCAGGTGCCGGAGTTCGGCCGCTTCGCCTACACCACGCGGGTCACGCTGCACCGCGACGACGAGCACGGCTGGCGCGTGGACTGGCGGCCCGCCGTCGTCCATCCGGTCCTCGACGGGACCAACCGCCTCGGCACGGCGATCGACCGCCCGGGGCGCGCGTCGATCCTCGACCGCGACGGCCGCCCGCTCGTCACCGAGCGCGCCGTGGTGCGCGTCGGCGTCGCGCGCAACAAGGTCACGGACGTCGAGGCCACCGCGGCGGCCGTCGCGAAGGCCGTCGGCATCGACGCCTCCGACTACGCGCGCGCGATCCGCAACGCAGGCCCCCAGCAGTTCGTCGAGGCGGTCACGCTGCGGGCCTCCGAGTACGACGCGAAGAAGGCCGCCCTCGACGGGATCGCCGGCCTGCAGACGATCGACGACACCGCCGCGCTGGGGCCGACGAAGGGCTTCGCCCGCGCCGTGCTCGGGACGGTCGGGCCGATCACGGCCGAGCAGCTCGAGAAGCTCGGCCCCACGTACGGCCCGGGGGCGGAGGTCGGCCAGACCGGCCTCGAGGCCCGCTTCGAGAAGCAGCTCGCCGGCACGCCGACGCGGAAGGTCATCACCCGCCTGAACGACGGCGAGGCCGACGACACGCTCGCCGCCCGCCGCGGGACGCCGGGCAAGGCGGTGCGCACGACCCTCGACCGCGACGTGCAGACCGCGGCCGAGCGGGCGCTCGGCAGCAGCGGGGCGGCGGCCGCGCTCGTCGCCGTCCGGCCGTCGACCGGCGACGTCCTCGCGGTCGCCAACCGGCCGACGAACTCGACGTTCGACCGCGCGCTCGGCGGCCGCTACCCGCCGGGCTCGACGTTCAAGATCGTCAGCACGGCCGCGCTCCTGCGCGACGGCCTGAACCCGGACGCGACGGTCGTGTGCCCGCAGACGATCAATGTCGGCGGGCGCACGTTCAAGAACTTCGAGGGCGAGGCGAGCGGCGCCGTCCCGTTCAGCCAGGACTTCGCGCAGTCGTGCAACACCGCGTTCGTGAGCCTCTCGGGCCGCCTGCCGGCCGACGCGCTGCACGACACGGCGCTCGACTTCGGCCTCGGCCGCAAGGTCAAGCTGCCGCTGACGGTCGCCGCCAGCCAGGTCCCGCCGGGCGTCGACCGCGTCGAGCGCGCGGCGGCGATGATCGGCCAGGCGCGCATCCTCGCGAGCCCGCTGCAGATGGCGGGCGTCGCGGCGACGGTCGGCGACGGGCGCTGGCGCGCGCCGCGGCTGGTGAGCACCGACCCGCGGGCCGCCGGGCCGGCGGTGTCGCGCGCGGTCCTCGGCCGGCTGCGGTCGCTCATGCGCGGGGTCGTGACGCACGGGACCGGCACGGCGCTGGCCGGCGTGTCGGGCGCGCCGATCGGCAAGAGCGGCACCGCGGAGTTCGGCTCGGGCGACCCGCCGCCCACGCACGCGTGGTTCGTCGCGGTCCGCGGCGACCTCGCGGTCGCGGTGCTCGTCGAGCGCGGCCGCTCGGGCGGGTCGGTGGCCGCGCCGATCGCGGCCCGCTTCCTCTCCGCCCTCGGCGGCTGACGGCCCGTCGCGATGCCGGGCGCGACGGTCGCGGTCTGCCTGGCCACGCACCGCCCCGACCCGGCGCTGCTGCGCCGCCAGCTCGCCTCGCTCGACGCGCAGACGTACGGCGATCGGATGCTCGTGCGCGAGGACGACGACGCGGGCAGCGGCGCCTGGCGCGCGTTCGAGCGCTGCTTCGTCCGCGTGCCGGCGGACGCCGCGTTCGTCGCCCCGTGCGACCAGGACGACGTCTGGCGGCCCGACAAGCTCGCGGTCCTCGTCGACGCCCTCGAGCGCTCCGGGGCGGTGCTGGCCTACAGCGACGTGCGGGTCGTCCGGCCCGACGGCACGGTCCTGAGCGAGACGTACTGGACCGACCGCGCCAACGGCGCCGACGACCTCGGCGACCTGCTCGCGACCAACGTCGTGACCGGCGCGGCATGTCTGTTCCGCCGCGCGGTGCTCGACGTCGCCCTGCCGTTCCCGCGCGAGGTCGACGGCGCCCACCACGACCACTGGATCGCGCTGTGCGCGCTCGCGCTCGGGGACCTCGCCTACGTCGACGCGCCGCTCGTCGACTACGTCCAGCACGGCGCGAACCTCGTCGGCCACGCGCCGCGCGCGGCCCTCGCCGGCCGCGCGCGCCGCCGGCCGCGCCGTCCCGCTCGCCGAGCGCGCCCGGCGCGACCGCGAGCGCCACGTCGTCCGCCCGCAGGTCATGGCCCGCGCCCTGCTCGACCGGGCCGGCGGGCGCATGACGCCCGCGAAGCGGCGCGCCGCCGAGCGCGCCGCGCGCGGCGACGAGACGTGGGGCGCCGTCGCCGGCATCCTCGCCCGCGCCGTGCGCGAGCAGGCCCGCCCGCGCCGCACGCTCGACGCCCACCGCCGCGCCGCCCGCGGCGCGCTGTGGCGGCGCGCGGCGCGGGCGCCGAAGGCCGGGTAGCCCACCGCGCGACCGGCGGCGAGGTGTGGAAACCCGTACTTGACCGTCCTTTCTGAATCGATACAGTCTTGATCGATTCAGATGGCTTCCAGCAGCGCTCCCACCCTCGCCGACGTCGCCGCCCACCTCGGGGTCTCGCGCACGACGGTCTCCAACGCCTACAACCGGCCGAACCAGCTGAGCCCGGCGCTGCGCGAGAAGGTCCTCGCCGCCGCCGGCCGCCTCGGCTACAACGGCCCGGACCCGATGGCGCGCGGGCTGCGCCGCGGGCAGACCGGCACGCTCGGCCTCGTCTTCGACCAGCCGCTGAGCTACGCGTTCACCGATCCGGCCGCCGCGCTGTTCCTGCGCGGGCTCGCGAGCGGGCTGGAGGAGCACGCCCGGGCGCTCACGCTGATCCCGCGCATGCCCGAGGGGCCGGAGCGCTCGGCCGAGCTCGTCCGCGCCGCCCTCATCGACGGCTACATCATGTTCTGCACGGCGTCGGACGACCCACGGTTCGCCGCGGTCCGCGGCCGCGGGCTGCCGTACGTGCTGATCGAGTACGACGACGACCCCGACGCCGCGCTCGTGCAGATCGACGACGAGGACGGGGCGCGGGCCGCCGCGGAGCACCTGACGGCGCTCGGCCACCGCGACGTCGCGATCGTGTCGGCCTACACGCCGGGGCTCGTCTCGGGGCCCGAGGCGCAGGAGCACTCGAAGTTCCACGTGCAGTCCACCCGCCTGCGGGGGTGGCGGGCCGGCCTCGAGGCCGGCGGGGTGGACTGGTCGGGGGTGGCGGTCAGCGGCGCCGGCGGCACGCGGGCCGGGGGGGCCCGCGCCGCCGCCGCGCTGCTCGACCGCGCCGAGCGCCCGACCGCGATCCTCGCGCTGTCCGACGTGGCCGCGATGGGCGTCCTCGACGCCGCCGCCGAGCGCGGGATCAGCGTCCCCGGCCAGCTGTCCGTCGTCGGCTTCGACGACATCCCCCAGGCCGCCGAGACCACGCCCGGCCTGACCACCGTCTCCCAACCCCACGAGGAGAAGGGCCGCGCCGCGGTTCGCCTGCTCGTGTCGGGCGCCCGGCCGGAGGACTCGGTCCTGCTGCCCTGCGAGCTCGTCGTCCGCGCGTCGACCGGCCCCGCGCCCCGCCTTCATCCGTAGGAACCACCACGAAAGGACCGCTCATGTTCGAGCTTCCGATCATCTCCACGCACGCCCGCGGCCTCGTCGGCCGTCAGTTCGAGCCGCGCGTCCCGGCCGACGAGCGCCGCGTGCGCCCGCGCCGCGGGCGCCGCAAGGGCCCGCGCTCCGCGTGACGCCGGGTGTCGGATAGCGTGGCCGCCGCCATGGCGGACCGCGACACCGACATCCTGCTCATCGGCGGCGGCATCGCCTCGGCGACCGCCGCCGCCACGCTGCGCGACGAGGGCTTCGACGGCTCGGTCCTGCTCGTCGGGCGCGAGCTCGACCCGCCCTACCACCGCCCGCCGGCGTCGAAGGGGTATCTCCAGGGCCGCGAGGCCAAGGACGAGACCCTCGTGCACCCGGCGGAGTGGTGGGAGGAGCACGACGTCGAGCTGCGCACCCGCACGAGCGTCATGGGCCTCGACCCGGCCGCGCGGACCGCGAAGCTGTCGAGCAAGGAGGAGGTCGGCTACGGCCAGGCGCTCGTCGCGACCGGCGCGATGGTCCGCCGCCTCTCGGTCGACGGCTCCCAGCTCGACGGCATCCACTACCTCCGCGCGCTCGGCAACGCCGACACGATCCGCGCCGACGTCGAGCACGCCGAGCGCGTCGTCTGCGTCGGCGGCTCCTACATCGGCTCGGAGGTCGCGGCCTCGCTGACCGAGCTCGGCAAGAAGGTCACGATCGTCATGCAGGAGTCCGAGCCGCTCGAGCGCCAGTTCGGCGCCCGGGCCGGAGCGTTCTTCCGCTCGGTCCTCGAGGGTCACGGGATCGAGCTCGTCGGGGGCGACGAGATCATGCACTTCGCCGGCGAGGGCGACGGCGACGACGCGCGCGTGGCGCGGGTCGTGACCGCCGGCGGCCGCACGATCGCCTGCGAGGCCGTGGTCTGCGGCGTCGGCGCGCTGCCCGACGTCATGCTCGCCCGCAAGGCCGGCCTGACCCTCGGCGAGCTCGGCGGCGTCCTCTGCGACAGCCGGCTGCGCACGTCGGCCGAGCACGTCTTCGCGGCGGGCGACATCTGCGAGTACGAGAGCGTCGTCCACCGCCGCGTCATGCGCATCGAGCACGAGGAGGTCGCCGCCGCCCAGGGCGCGACCGCCGCCCGCAACATGCTCGGCGCCGACGCCCCGCACGACGTCGTGCCCTACTTCTTCTCCGATCTCAGCGACTGGGTCGGGCTCGAGTACGCGGGCCCCGCGATCCAGTGGGACCAGGAGGTCGTCCGCGGCTCGCTCGACGACGGCGCGTTCGCGATCTGGTACCTCGAGGCCGACCGCGTCCGGGCGATGCTGTCCGTCGGCGGCGCGGGAGACATCGAGCGCGCGAACGAGCTCATCGCCGCGGGCGAGGCCGTCGGCGCCGCGGGCGTCCCGGAGTAGGCGCTCCGGGTAGCCGCACCGACGGCCCGCGGGCTGACCGCCGGGGCGACGCGTGCTCGCCCCATCGATCCCGACCTCACGATCCGCGACCCTCGGACGTCAGATCAGCGACCCCGCGCCCTCCGCCGGCGCGCCGCGAACGACCACCGCCCCCGGGGACCCCGCCATGCCCACTCACGCCCACCTCCGCGCCGAGCTCGACCGCCGCGGCATCGACCACGCCCCGCTCTCGGACATCGAGGTCTTCCACCTCGGCTGCATCCTGCGCGGCTGGCACGTGCTGCCGCGTACGGCGCCGAACACCGCCGCCATCAACGCCACCGTCTGGCTCGCGGCCGCGCTGTCCACGAACGGCCGCTACCGCGCGCCCGACACGCCCGGCCACCCCGCCGACCTCGGCGACGGCGGCCCGCTCGTCGACCCCGTGATCCTCATGGCCGTCGTCCAGCGCCACTTCCTGTCCGAGCCGCAGGCCGCCTGGGACGACGACAGCCTCGGCGAGTCGCTCGGGCTGGACGGCGGCGACGTCGCCCGCGCGCAGGTCGTGCTCGACCGCGTGCTGGCGCTCGTGCCGCGCGCCCAGGCGCCGCTCGGCGCGCGCTGGTGGGAGCGCGCCGCCGATCGCAGCCTGCGTTCGGCCTGATCCGTCTCACGCCGCCGTGTGCGCGAGGACCGCGCGCGCGACCGCGTCGTGGTCGGCGGGCTCGAGGCCGTGGCCCGCGTCCGCGAGCGTCATGAGCCGTGCCCCCGGGATCGCGTCGGCGAGCGCGACGCCGTGCTCGACCGGGAACAGCGGGTCGGCGGTGCCGTGGATGACGAGCGTCGGCACGGCGATCTCCGCCAGCCGATGGTCGGAGGCCGCGTCGTCGCCCGCGATCGCGGCGTGGTTGCCGGCGCTCGCGTAGCGGTCGGCCCGCGCCATGTCGCGCGCGACGAGCGCACGCACGTACGCCTCGTCGAACGGCCGGCGGCCGCCCGCGAGCACGCGCGTCTCGGCGACGAGGTGCTCCGCGACGGCGGTCGCGTCGTCGGGGTCGGGGGCGGGCTGCGCCAGGAACGCGCCGTACTCGTCCGTGACGCCGGGGAGGTCGCCGCCGGACTCGACGGGGGAGGTGCTCATGAGGACGAGGGAGCGCACGCGCTCGGGGTGCTCGAGGGCGAAGTCCTGGATGAGCCCGCCGCCCATCGAGACCCCGAACAGATGCGCCTCGGACAGCCCGAGCCCGTCGAGGACGCGGCCGATGTCCGCCTCGAGGTCCTCGCCGCCGTAGCCGGGCCGGCCCGGCTCGTAGGTCGTCGAGCGGCCGGTGTCGCGGTGGTCGTAGCGGACGACCAGGCGCCCGCCGTCCGCGAGCGCTCGGCAGAAGCGCTCGTCCCACCACAGCATCGAGCCGGCCATCCCCATCACGAGCAGGACCGGCGGGTCGTCCGGGTCGCCGAACGTCTCGACGCACAGCCGCACGCCGTCGGTCTCGATCATCCGCTCCGTCACGTCGCCTCCAGTGGTCGGTGGGTCGGAGGGGCCGACCGGGCGGGCGCGCCGGACTCATCGGTCCGGGTTGGCGGCCTCAGCCCACGAGCACCTCGCCCCCGCGGGCGGGGACGACGACGAGCATGCTCCGCCGCGCGCGTTCGGGCTCGGGGCGGACGGGACGCAGCTGCAGATCGGCGGCCGCGCGGAGGACCTCGCGCATCTCCATCTCGGCGAACGGCGCGCCGGTGCAGCGCCGCACGCCGCCGCCGAACGGGATCCACGAGAGCGGGTTCGGCTTCGGTTCCGTGCCCAGCCAGCGCTCGGGGCGGAACGCGCCCGCCTGCGGCCACAGGTCCTCGCGGCGGTTGGCCAGCCAGATGCACGCGGCGACCTGAACGCCCGCGGGCAGCCGCCGGCCCGCGATCTCGACCGGCGCGAGCAGCCGCCGCGGCGCGATCGTCAGCGACGGCCGGATGCGCAGGACCTCCTTGACCACGGCGTCGAGGTAGGCCGGGTCGCCGTCGCGCAGGCGGGCCTGCACCGCGGGATGGCGCGCGAGGCGCTCGAACGCCCAGGAGAGCGCCGAGGCCGAGCTGTCGTGCCCGCCGACGAGCAGCGCCACGAGCTGGTCGCGCAGGTGGCGGTCGTCGGGCGGGCGGCCGTCCTCGTCGCGCTGCTCGAGGAGGAACGACAGCACCGAGTCGTCGCCCGGATCGGCGCGGCGGCGGGCGATGACGGCGAGCAGCAGCGCGTCGAATCGCTCCACGGCCCGCCGGAACTGGCCCCACGGGCTGCGCGGCCCCAGGTCGCGCTGGACGAGGGCCATCGCGAGCATCCGCGGCATCGAGCGCACGCGGTCGAGCGTCGCGTCGACCGCGGCGCGCAGGTCCGCGGCCTCGCGGCCGCGCGCGCCGAGCACCACGCGCAGGATGATCTCGAGCGTCAGGCGGCGCATCCGCTCGAGCGTCACGACGCGCCCGCGCCAGGTGGCCAGCTCGGCCCGGGCGAGGTCGGCGATCACCGGGCCGAGCGCGCGCATCCGCTCGCCGTGGAACGGCGCGTTCATCAGCCGCCGCTCGCGCAGGTGCTCGTCGCCGTCGAGCAGCAGGATCGAGTGCTCGCCGGCGAACGGCCGCAGGAACTCCCAGCTCTCCCCGGCGGGCGCGATCGCCGGATCGAGGCGGAAGACGTCGCGCACCGCGTCGGGGTGCGAGACGAGGACCATCGGCTCCTCGGTCCAGTAGGTCCGGATCGTGACCGGGTCGCCGAAGCGCTCGTGCGCGCGCCGCATGAACGCCGCCGGGCGCGCCATCCACGCCACCGTCTGCCACGCGGCTGGGGCGCGCGGCCCGGGCGGAAGCTCCATGGGCCGGAGCCTACGCCCCGGCGCCGTCCGTCCCGTTCGGTCCGTCCGCCCGGTCGTCGATGGCCGGCAGCTCGAACCAGAACCGCGAGCCGCGGCCCTCGACGCTCTCGAAGCCCATCCGGCCCTGGTGGGCCTCGACGATCTCGCGCGAGAGGGCGAGCCCGAGGCCGGTGCCGCCGATCGCGCGCTCCGTCGCCCCCGGGGCGCGGTAGAAGCGCTCGAAGACCCGCTGCTGTTGCGCGTGCGGGATGCCGAGGCCGTTGTCGCTCACGGCGATGCCGACGACGTCGTCGCGCACCCAGCCCTCGACGCCGATCTCGCCGCCGTCGGGCGAGTACTTGATCGCGTTCGAGAGCAGGTTCGCGACGACCTGCTTGAGGCGGCTCGGGTCGGCCTCGGTCACGAGCGGCGCCTCGGGCAGGCGCACGTCGAGCGTGTGGGCCCCGCTCTGGGCCGTGAACACGCGCGCCTGGTCGGAGACGAGCGGGCGCAGGTCGACGGGGCGGCGCGAGAGGGGGAGCCGTCCGCTCTCGCCGATGAGCTGGAGGTCGAGGAAGTCGTCGATGAGCTCGGCCAGCCGCTGCGCCTCGCGGTGGACGATCTGCAGGTGCGAGCGGCGCTCCTCCGGCTCCGGTTCGCGCACGAGCATGAGCTCCGTGAACCCGACGATGCTCGCGAGCGGCGTGCGCAGCTCGTGGGAGACCGTCGCCATGAGCTCGTTCTTGAGGTTCTCGGCCTCGCGCTCGGCGGTGACCTCGCGGATGACCGTCGTGCGCCCGAGCCGCTCGCCGCCCTCGCCGTACACCGGCGCGCTGTAGCGCTCGAACACGCGACCGGTCTCGGTGACCTCGAGCTCGTCGACCCGCGCCTCGTCCGGGTTGGCCGCGATCGCCTCGGCCGCGGCCAGGAAGCCCTCGGCGTCGGCGAAGCGCGCCGCGATGTCGGTCGGCTCGAGCGGCTCGGCCTCGGCGATCGTGACGCCGAGGATCGCCTCGGTGAACTCGTGCGCGCGGGGGTTGGCGAGGACGACGGCGCCCCTGTCGTTCGTCATCAGGATGCCGTCGCGGACGGTGTCGAGCACCGCGCGGTTGATCCCCGCGAGGCCCTGCGCGCGGGTGGTCACGAGCGCGTTCGCGATCGAGACGGCGGCCATCGCCGCGAGGTCCGAGAGGCGCTCGCAGGCGCGTTCGTCGACGGTGCCCGCCGCGGTCCGCCCGAGCGAGGCGACGCCCACGAGGCGCTCGCCGTACACCAGCGGGACGTGGACCTCCTGGCGCACGGCGACCTCGCGCCCGAACGCCATCACGCGCAGGGTGGCCGCGTCATGGCCGGTCTGCACGCAGCGGCGCTCCGTGAGCGCGCGGCCGGCGAGCCCGTCGCCGTCGCGGACGTGCCCCGGCAGCGCGGCGGCATCGAGCCCGAGCGTCCCGACGAGCTCGTACGCGCCCTCCTGCGCCGCGTCAGCGACGTAGAGCGCGCCGACCTGCGCGTCGGCGGCCTCGGCCATCACGCGTAGGGTCGTCATCGACCGCTCGGGCAGCGCGGCGCCGACGGCGAGCGCGTCGGCGAAGTCGCCGAACAGGCGCTGGCGCTCGGTCTCGCCGGCGAGCGAGGCGGTGATGTGCTCGAGCTCGTCGCGCTGGGCGCGCAGCTCGTCGTTGGCGGTCGAGAGCTGCTGCTGCTGGTCCTCGAGCTCGGCGGTCTGGATCTCGAGCTCGGACTGCTGGCTGTCGAGCTCGTCGTGGCTGGCCTGCAGCGCGTCGCCCATCGCGTTGAACGAGCCGGCGAGCTGGGCGACCTCGTCCTGGCCGCGGACGGGCACGCGCGCGGCGAGGTCCCCGGTCGCCAGGCGGTCGGCGGCGGCCGCGACCCGGCGGATCGGGACCGCGACCCAGCGGCCGACGTAGGCGGCGAAGGCGAACAGCAGCGCGACGACGAGGACGAGCACGACGATCCCGACGGTGACGGCGCGCACCGCGGCGTCGTCGGAGGCCGTGCGGCGCCGGTCGGCGCGGCGCTGCTCCGTGGCGTCGAACCGCGCGAACTGCGCGCGCAGCGCGTCGACGCGGAGCTTGCCCGCGGTCTCCGCCGGGCGCCGGGCGCCCGTGCGGACGGCGTTCACGAGCGGGACGGAGAACTCGTCGACGTAGCCGCGGATCCCGGCGGCGATCTGCTGGACGAGGGCCTGCTCGGCGGCGTCGTCGCCCACGAGCGCGCTGAGCCCCTCGGCCTGCCGGGGGAGCGTGGCGCGGGCGCTGCGCCACGGCCCGAGGAAGCGCTCGTCGCGCGTCAACGCGTAGCCGCGTGCACCGGTCTCGAGGTCGAGCAGCTGCTTCTCGGCGCGATTGGCCGCCGCGATCACCTGCGCCGTGTGCCGCGCCTGGCGCGCGGCGTGGCGCATGTCGCCGATCGTCATCAGCAGCGCGCCGATCGCGAGCCCGACGACAACGGCCAGCGCCGACGCGAGGACGACCATGCGCGCGGTCAGGCTGCGGCGGATGTTCACAGCAGCGCCTCGGGCCCCAGGACGTCGCGCACCTTCTCGAGGAGCTGGATGGGCGAGAACGGCTTCGTGATGTAGTCGTCGGCGCCCATGGCGTGGGCGGTGTCACGGTCGCCCTGCTGCGAGCGCGCCGTGAGCATCACGATCCGCATGCCGTCGTTGCCGGGGTCGTCGCGCAGCGCGCGGCAGACCTCGACCCCGGGGCGGCCGGGCATCGTCCAGTCGAGGAACACGAGGTCGGGCCGCTCGCGCGTGGCGACCTCGAGGGCGGCCTCGCCGTCGGGCGCCTCGAAGATCTCGAAGTGCCCGGACTCGAGCGTCAGGCGCACGAGCTTGCGCATGTTGGCCTGGTCGTCGGCGATCAGGACCTTCGCCATGACGTCAGGCGGCGGTGACGACGAGCTCACGCACCGCGCCCGCGTCGATGTCGGCCAGCGCCGCCGCGCATTCGGGGTCGAACTGGGTGCCCGCGCGGGCGAGGATCTCGTCGATCGCCTCGTCGAGCGAGCGGCCCGACCGGTAGGGGCGGTCGCTCGTGATCGCGTCGACCGTGTCGGCGACGGAGAAGATCCGGGCCCAGAGCGGGATCTCGTCCTCGCCCAGGCCGTTCGGGTAGCCGCGGCCGTCCCAGCGCTCGTGGTGGTGCAGGACGACGTCAACGGCGCGGTCGAGGAACGGGATCGCGTCGAGGATCCGCGCGCCCGCCTCGGGGTGGCGGCGCATGAGCGTCCACTCGCCGTCGGTCAGCGGCCCCGGCTTCTTCAGCACCGCGTCCGGGACCGACAGCTTGCCGATGTCGTGCAGCAGGAAGCCGTAGGCGAGCTGCGGGTCCTCGGCCTGGTCGGGCGCGACGGTCCGGGCGAGCAGCAGCCCGATCGCGTGCACCCGCTGGATGTGGGCGCCCGTGTAGCCGTCCTTGGCCTCGACCGCCGCCGCGAGCGCGCGGACGGTGTGGAAGTAGGAGCGCTCGAGCTCGCGGGCCCGGCGCAGCTCGCGCCCGAAGCTCGCGCGGACGTCGCGCGCGTAGGCCTCGAGCTGGGCCTGCTCGAGGCGGCGCTCGGAGATGTCGCGGGCGATGACGGCGATCCCGGCGTCGTCGCCCGTGCCGCCGAGGTGCGCGAGCGAGACGGCGACCTCGAGCGGCGTGCCGTCCGCGTGGCGCCAGACGGTGGTCTCCTCGGCGCACGCCTCGCCGGCCGCGGCCTCGTACAGGCGCGCGATCACGGTGTCGCGCAGGTCGAACGGCACCATCGGCAGGACGTGGCCCACGGCCTCCTCTTGGGTGTGTCCGAAGACCCGGTGCGCGGCCGCACCCCACCTCCGGACCCGACCACCCGTATCGACTTCGCAGACGGCGGTTTCGAGCAAGATCCCCCCAGGTCGATCCTCGACCGGTTGCGCAATATAGGCGGTCACCGCGCCAAAACCTAGGCGCCGTGCTCCCGCTGAAACGCACGGGGCCACCCGATCGTGCGGTTACCGGGGTCAGTTGTCGCGAACGCCTGCGGGGCCGTCGGCCGGGCGCAGACCGGCCGCGAAGGCCCCGCGCTCGGCCACGAGCTCGGCCGTCGCGCGGTCCACCGTCGGCGCGCGGCGGCGGCTGTCGCGGTCGACGAGCGGGCCGATGAGCCCGCGCAGGAGGAAGGCGACGCGCACGAGGCCCGGGGCCACGACGGTCCGCCGGCGGCCGGCGACGGCGCCGGCGATCGCCGCGCCCGCGGCGCTGACCGGGAGCGTGCGGCCGGCTGGGCCGCGCAGCTCGCTGCGCAGGCGCGCGAAGGCGGGCTGATGGGTCTCGGCCCCGCGGACCATGTCCGTGTCGATCCACGAGAAGTACGCGACCCCGACGTCGACCCCGAGCGGGGCCACCTCCTGGCGGAGCACGTTGAGCAGCTGCTCGAGGCCGGCCTTGCTCGCCGCGTAGAAGCCGATGCCGGTCGGCGGCACGATCGCGGCCGCCGACGCGACCCCGAGCACGTAGCCCCGCCGCGCGACGACGTGCGGCAGGCAGGCATGGACGAAGCGCCACGCGCCGGTGAGGTTCACGTCGAGCTGGACGGCGAGGACCTCGGGGTCGAGGTGGCGCATCCCGCCGGCGGTCGCGATCCCCGCGTTGGCGATCGCCACGTCGATGCCGCCGCAGCGCTCGACCACGTCGGCGACGGCGCTGGTCACCGACGCGGCGTCCGTGACGTCGCAGACCGCCCACACCGTGTCGCCGCCCAGCGACGCGGCCGCCGCCTCGACGCCCGCGGCGTCGACATCGAGCAGCGCGACGCGATGGGTTGCCTGCAGCTGCCGGGCGCTCTCGAGGCCGATCCCCCGGGCGCCGCCGGTGATGACCGCGACGGGCCGCGCCACGGGCGCTAGCGGCGCGTGCCGCGGCGAGCCAGGTAGGCCTGGTTCTCGGCCCGCTCGCCGAACACCTGGGCGACCGCGAACGCGATCAGGCCCTGCACGAGCACCGGGAAGATCACGAAGAACACGACGACGAGGCCGAGCGTGGCCACGACGGAGCCGAGGGCGATCACCATGACGCCGCGGAACGCTACACCTCCCGGGCGCGGGAGGTCGATCCCGCCCAATCGCGCGGTTGTGTGCGCAATGTCACGTAGTGACGAATCGCACAGCGGGAGGGTCCGGCGCGAGCCATCGGAGGTGCGCCGGAACCATTGGGGGGTCCGGCGCGGGGATGGGTTGGGAGGAGGAGACGATGGAGGACGTCCACGTCCGCCAGGACGTCTGGACCCCTGGCGCGAGCCCGGACGCACCGTGGGACGAGCGGTTGCTCGCGTACGCGCGCGCCGTCGGCGAACTGAAGGCGCGCCCGGCCGATGACCCGCTGAGCTGGATCGGGCAGGCCTCGCTGCACGTCGGCCGCCCCCGGGGGACCTGGTACCTGCTGCCGTGGCTGCGGATGCACCTGTGGTACCTCGAGCGCGTCCTGCGCGCGGCCGTCGTCGCGTCCGGCGGCCCGGCCGACTGGGCGCTGCCGTACTGGGGCTATGCCGACGCCGACGCCGACGGCGACCGGGCGCGTGCCGCGCTGCCCCCGGCGTTCGCCGTGCGCGAACTGCCCGACGGCGGGCCGAATCCGCTCTTCCGCGCCGACGGCGAGCGCGCGCCGTTCCTGAACCGCGGCTTCCCGCTGCCGGCGGCCGTGACGGACGCGACGCGGGCGCTGTCGGCCCCAGGGTTCTCGCCCGGGCTCGGCGGCCTGCCCGACGGCCCCGCGCGCGGCGGCGACCCGCCGACGCCCGGCCTGCTCGAGGCCCAGCCGCACGACAGCGTCGCCGCGGCGCTCGGCCGCGACGCCCCGCTCGACCCCGTCTTCCCGCTGCACCTCGCGGCCGTCGACCGGCTCTGGGAGACGTGGCTCGCGCAGGACCCGGCCCACGAGAACCCGGCCCAGTTCGACTGGACCGACCAGTGGTTCTCCTTCTGCGACGCCGACGGTCGCGCGCGCAGCATGACCTGCGGCCAGGCCGGCGACCTCGCGAACCTCGACTACACGTACGCGGGCCTGCGCCCGCGCGCGGGCGCCGAGCACGTGCTCACGCGCGATGCCGACGACGCTCTCGCGCTCTGCTCCGGCCGCGCGCGGCGGATCGCGACGGGGGCGTGCGACAGCGTCGAGCTCGGCGCCGACGCGCGGCGCGTCGCCCTGCGCCCGTCGGACGGTGCCCGCGTGGCGGCGGGCGCCGGCCCGGTGCGCGGGCGCGTCTACCTGCACGTCGAGGACGCGCGCGCGGTCTCGGGGGCGGCGGGCAGCGTGTGGGAGGTCCGGGTCGAGGGGCGCCACGTGCGCCGGCCGGACGCCGCGGCCTGCGTCGGGACCATCGCGCTGACCGGCCGCGACGTCGCGCAGCGCTTCGTCTTCGACATCACCGACGCGGTCGACGACCTCGACTCGGCGTGGGACGAGCGCGCGCTCGCCGTGACGTTCCATCCGGCGCTCCCGGCCGACCGCACGGCCGGCGCGGAGCTCGCCGCGCGCGTGGGGCGGGTGTTCCTGACGCACACGTGAGAGCGGGGCGCGCCCCCGAAAAGCTTCTCCGACCTCACTGGTAGGATTAGCCCTCATGATCTTCACGACGAAGGCGGAGTACGGGGTGCGCCTGCTCGTCGAGCTCGGCCGCCATCATGAGGACGGGTCGCCCGTCTCGCTGAAGGCGATCGCCGAGGCCGAGGGCCTGCCGCTCGCCTACCTCGAGCGCATCGTCGCGCTCCTGAAGAAGGCCGCCCTCGTGGAGAGCACCCGCGGCGCGCACGGCGGCTACCGGCTCGCGCGCGATCCGGCGACGATCCACATGGACGAGGCCGTCCTCGCCCTGGAGGGCGCCGTCGCGCCGATGTCCTGTTTCGTGGACGATTCCGAAGACGGCCGCGTGCTGTGCTCGCATCTGATCGACCACGGCCACGGCTGCGCCACGAAGCTGCTGTGGACCCGGGTCCAGGGCGGCGTGATCAACGCGCTCGCCCAGACCACGCTCGCCGAGCTCGTCGCGTTCCAGGGCCGCCAGATCGGCGCCGGAACGGTCGGCGAGCCCGTCGGCGCCTGAACGCCACACCGACTTGAACCGACCCCCCACTTCCGGACCGGAGCACATGGCCGACCTCGAGATTCGCAACCTGCACGTCCAGGCCGGGGACAAGAAGATCCTCAAGGGCCTCGACCTCACCGTCAACAAGGGCGAGATCCACGCCCTCATGGGCCCGAACGGCTCGGGCAAGTCCACGCTGGCGAACGTCATCATGGGCCAGCCGAACCTCGAGGTGACCGAGGGCCAGATCCTCTTCCGCGGCGAGGACATCACCGAGGCCGACCCGGACGAGCGCGCCCGCGCCGGCCTGTTCATGGCCTTCCAGTACCCCGTCGCGATCCCCGGCGTGACCGTCACGAAGTACCTGCGGATGGTCATGAACGCCCACCGCGAGGCGCGCGGCGAGCCCGAGATCAAGCTCAAGGACTTCCGCAAGACCGTCGAGGCGGCGATGGAGCTCACGAAGGTCCCGCGCGAGTTCTCGAGCCGCTACCTCAACGAGGGCTTCTCGGGCGGCGAGAAGAAGCGCATGGAGATCCTCCAGCTCGCGCTCCAGCAGCCCAGCATCGCGATCCTCGACGAGACCGACTCCGGCCTCGACATCGACGCGCTCAACACGGTCGCCCACGGCGTCAACGAGGTCGCCCGAGCGAGCGACATGGGCGTCCTGATCATCACCCACTACCAGCGGATCCTCCACATGGTGCAGCCGACCCGCGTCTCGATCATGTTCGAGGGCCGGATCGTCAAGGAGGGCGGCCCGGAGCTCGTCGAGCAGCTCGAGAAGCAGGGCTACAGCTGGGTCCGCGACGAGGTGGCGGCGGCCGCCTGATGGCCGTTCTCGCCGACACCGCGCTCGCCCAGGAGTTCCCGGCGCTCGACCGCGAGGGCCTCGTCTACCTCGACAGCTCGGCGACCTCGCAGACCCCGCGCGTCGTCCTCGACGCGATGGACGACTACTACGAGCACCATCGCGGGACCGTGCACCGCAGCGTCTACCCGCTCGCCGCCGAGGCGACGGAGCTGTTCGAGGGCGCGCGCGAGCGCATCGCGCGGTTCGTGAACTGGGGCGTGCGCGAGACGATCCTGACGCGCAACGCGTCCGAGGCGCTCAACCTCGTCGCCTACTCGTGGGGCCTGACGAACCTCGGCCCCGGCGACCGGGTCGTCATCACCGAGATGGAGCACCACTCCAACCTCGTGCCGTGGCAGATCGTCTGCGAGCGGACGGGCGCGACGCTCGACTGGGTCACCGTCGACGACGATGGCCGGCTCGAGCTCGACGTCCTCGACCGCAAGCTCGCGGGCGGCGACGTGAAGCTCGTCGCCGTCTGCCACGTCTCGAACGTCGTCGGCACGATCAACCCGGTGGCCGACATCACGCGCCGCGCGCACGACGCGGGCGCCGTGGTCGTCGTCGACGGCTCGCAGGCCGTGCCGCAGATCCCGGTCGACCTGCGCGCGATCGACGCGGACTTCTACGCCTGGACCGGCCACAAGGCCTACGGGCCGACCGGCGTCGGCGTCCTCCACGGGCGCAAGGCGCTCCTCGACGAGATGCCGCCGTTCATCGCGGGCGGGCACATGATCGCGTCGGTCTCGCTCGAGAAGGGCACGCGCTGGGCCGAGATCCCGGCGAAGTTCGAGGCCGGCACCGGCGCCGTCGCCGAGGTCATCGGCCTCGGGGCCGCGATCGACTTCCTGTCGCGGATCGGGATGGACACGGTGCGCGAGCACGAGTCCGACCTCGCCGCCTACGCGCTCGAGCGCCTCACCGCCCTCCCCGGGCTGCACGTCCAGGGCCCGCTCGACGCCGCCGACCGCGGCGCGCTCGTGTCGTTCACGCTCGACGGCATCCACCCGCACGACATCGCCGAGATCCTCGGCGCGCAGGGCGTGTGCATCCGGGCCGGCCACCACTGCGCCCAGCCGCTCATGAAGCGCTTCGGCGTCGGGGCGACCAGCCGCGCGTCCTTCGCCGTCCACAACAGCCGCGAGGACGTCGACCGCCTCGTCGCCGGCATCGACAAGGTCAGAGAGGTCTTCGCGGACTGATGGACGACCTGTATCGCGAGGAGATCCTCAGCCACTACAAGCGCCCCCACAACTGGGGCGAGATGGAGTCCCCGGACCTCGAGTTCGAGGACACCAACCCGCTGTGCGGCGACGAGCTGCGCGTGATGCTGCGCGTCTCCGACGGCGGGACGATCGAGGACATCCGCTTCGCCGGCCACGGCTGCGCGATCAGCCAGGCCGCGGCGTCGATGACCTCCGACGAGGTCAAGGGCATGCAGGTCGAGGACCTGCTCAAGCTCGACCGCGCGTTCGTGCTCGACCTGCTCGGCATCGACATCTCGGCGACGCGCATGAAGTGTGCGCTGCTGTCGCTGAAGGTGCTCAAGAGCGCGGGCCTCGGCGCGGCCGTCGAGTGGGAGCCCGAGACCCCGGCCTCCGAGGCCGAGGCGCGCTGAGCGAGGGCCCGCGGGCGGTCCGCCGGCACGGCGGATCGCGCCGCTTCGCAAGAGCGCGGTAAGACTCGCCCGCTTGCACTCAAGATCGGTGGGGGTGCGGCCGACACGGTTTGTGAGCCACCCGCCGCCTCCCAGCCGAAACGCCGGAGAGGACGGAGCCACACAGGCGAAGTGCGGGGGCCGTTCCCCAATTCCCCTCGTCGGAGGCCCCTCCCGTGTCCCGCCTGTCCGCTCTCGCTGCGCACCCGCGCCGTACCCTCGGCGCCCTCGCCGTCGTCCTCGCCGCCGTCGGCATCACCGTCGGATCCGGTGCGACCTTCACGGCGCATTCCGCGAACCCCGCCAACACCTTCACCGCCGGCACGCTCACGATGTCCAACAGCAAGGACGCCGCCGTGATCCTCAGCTCGGGCAACATGAAGCCGGGCGACAGCACCAACGGCACCGTCGACATCGCCAACACCGGCAGCGTCGCGGGCAACTTCAAGCTCTCGACGTCGAACGTCTCCGACGCCAACGGCCTCCTCACCCAGCTCGACCTCAAGATCGAGGACTGCGGCCTCTACAGCGGCACGACCGCCCCGACGTGCTCGACCACGACGTCGGTCTACAACGGCAAGGCCAGCGCCTTCACCACCGCCGCGCAGCTCGGCTCGTTCGCCTCGTCGGCCAAGCACCGCTACCAGTTCACGGTGACGATGCCCTCGACCATCAGCGACACGTACCAGGGCAAGACCGGCTCGGTCCAGTTCGACTGGGACGCCGTCACCGCCTAAGGCTGAACCCCTCCGACGCACCGACCGGCGGCCCCTTCACCGGGGCCGCCGAACGGGCGGCCTGACGGCCGCCTCCCGCCGTTCCCCTGCCTTCCCTCCCGGAGCCCGAGTCACCGATGCCTGCCGCCACCTCTCCCTCTCCCGCCCGCCGCCTCCGCGGCCTGGTCGGTGGCCTCCTCACCGCCGCCGCCGTCGCGCTCGCCGCCGCGGTCCTGCTGCCGGCGCTCCTCGGCCTCCAGCGCTACGTCATCACGAGCGGCTCGATGACCGGCACCTACGATCGCGGCTCCCTCGTGTACGACCGCGTCGTCCCCACCGCCTCGCTGAAGGTCGGCGACGTCATCACGTACGACCCGCCCGCGAGCTCCGGCCACACCGGCCTGGTCACCCACCGCATCCACGCGATCACGCGCGGGCCGAACGGCGAGCGCCTCTTCCGCACGAAGGGCGACTTCAACGCCGCGCCCGACTCCTGGACCTTCACGCTGCGCCAGCCGACCCAGGCCCGCGTCGCGTTCCACCTGCCGTACGTCGGCTTCCTCCTCGCGGCCCTCGCCGACCGCTCGATCCGCATGGTCATCATCGGGATCCCCGCCCTCCTCATCGCCCTGTCGGTCCTCGCCGGCCTGTGGCGCGAGGCCGGCGAGACCGTCGCCGCGGAGGGTCGCGAGGCGTGAAGCGCCTCGCCGTCATCGGTGTGCTCGCGGCCCTCGCCGCGGCCGGCTCCGGCGTCGGCATGTCCTCGGCCGCCTTCACCGCCCACTCCGCGGCGAAGGCGACGATCAGCGCCGCGAGCGACTGGACCGGCCCGTCGGTCTCGATCACCTCGCCGAGCGACGGCGCGACGTTCACGTCCAGCTCGCCGACCCTCTTCGGCGCCGCGGGCACCGGCGACGGCGACAGCTCGACGGTGTCCTTCACCCTCTTCAGCGGCTCGAGCGCGAGCGGGACTCCGGTCCTCTCCCGCTCGGCGTCGCGCATCGCCGGCTTCTGGTACGTCTCGCTGAGCTCGCTCGCGGACGGCACCTACACCATGCTCGTGACGCAGACCGACGCCGACGGCAACACGGGCCGCGCGACGCGCACCTTCACGATCGACTCGACCGACCCCACCCGCGTGTCGGTGACCGCCACGAACGGCACCGGCGGCACCGCCGGGCGCCTCGAGGCCGGCGACGTCATCACCTACACCTACAGCGAGGCGATCGCGCCCTCGTCGCTGCTGTCGAGCTTCACCGGCACGGCGACGGCGGTCAAGGTCCGCTTCATCGACGGGGGGTCGACCGACGGCTTCACGGTCCTCGACGCGAGCTCGCAGGCCAACGTCAAGCTCGACGCGGGCACGACGAGCAGCGCGGGTGTCGCCCTCGGCGCCAACTACGTCACGGGCACGGTCACGTTCAACGCGACGATGACCCAGAGCGCCGACGGCAAGTCCTTCTCGATCGTGCTCGGGTCCAACGACAACGCCTCGAAGCTGCTCTCGAGCGTCGCGAGCACCTCGAAGCTGACCTGGACGCCGAAGACCGGCCCGACCGATCTCGCGGGCAACGGCCTCGCGAACACGAACACGTACAGCGAGACGACCGCGGTGCGGCACTTCTGATGCGCGCGCGTCTGACCACCGTCGCCGTGCCGATCGCGACCGCGACGCTCGCGCTCGGCACGGCCGCCTGGGCGGCGAACGGCCGCCTCCCGCTGCTGCCCGAGAGCGACGTCCACGCGCTCGCGGTCACCGCGCAGGCCACGGGGCCGCTCGTGGCCAACGACCAGGAGGGCAGCGCGATCCTCCGCGCCGAGGCCCTCGCCCCGGGCGACACGACGACCGGCGAGGTCACGATCCGCAACGCGGGCGACGCCGCCGGCGCGTTCAGCCTGTCGCCGAGCGGCGCGACGGACAGCGGCGCGCCGCCGGAGGGGCCGCTCTCGGGCGTCCTCCGGCTCTCGGTCTCGGACGTCACCGACGGGACGGCCGTCCCGGTCTACGACGGCACGCTCGGCGCGTTCGCGCGCGTCGGGCTCGGGACGTTCCCGGCCGGCGCCGCGCACCGCTACCGCTTCGCCCTGACCTACCCGTCCGGCACCCCGGCCGAGGTCGACAACGGCTACCAGGGCGCGTCGGCGTCCGTCGCGTTCGACTGGGACGCGGTGGCCGTCGGCAGCGGCTCGTCGACGACGACGCCGACGCCCGCCCCCACCGGCGGGGCGACCGGATCGGGCTCCGCGCCGTCCACCACCGCCACGCGCGGGACCACCGCGCCGGCGACGTCGGCCGCCGCGGCCGCCGCGATCCCGGCCACCACGGCGACCGGGCGCTTCAAGGTCTCGGTCGGCCGGGTCAAGAAGCGCCCCGTGCGCGGGCGCGGCCTGTACCTCTGGGTGCACAGCACGAGCGCGTCGCGCACCCGCGTCACGGCGACGGTGTCCTGGCGCGGCCACCGCGCGATGAAGCTCCGTGCGACGACCGTGAAGGCCGGCGCGAAGCGCCGGACGATCCGCCTCCGGCTGCCCGCCGCGGCCGTCCGCGGAGCCCGCCATTCCCTCACGGTGCGCGTCCGCGCGGCCGCCACGTCCGGCGCGCGCCGGGCGTCCGCGAAGCGCACGCTCCGCGTCCGTTCGCGCTAGCACGCCGAATCCGGCCGCGAGCCGGGCCCGCCGGGCGGGGACAGTACAATTCAGACCGTCTGCATCGGATTTTCCTCCGACCCGCAGACGGACCCCCATGGCCGCAGAGACCATCGACATCTGCCCGCTCTCCGAGCTCCCGCCCGGTGCCAGTCGCATCGTGGAGTGGGAGGAGCTCGAGATCGGCGTGTTCAACTGCAACGGCGAGCTCTTCGCGATCGAGGATCGCTGCTCGCACGACGATGGTCCGCTGGCTGAAGGGGGCTTCGATCCCGATGCGTGCACCGTGGAGTGTCCCCGCCACGGATCGCTGTTCGATCTGCGTACGGGCAAGCCGAAGACGCTGCCCGCATATGTCCCGGTCGACACCTTCGCGGTCGTGGTCGAGGACGACATCGTCAAGCTGGAGGTCGACTGACCGACATGGCCACCCCTGAGATCAAGACCAACGCCGTGCTGTCGGAGAACGCGGCCCTGCAGCACATCAACGCCGACTACACCGAGCGATACGGCTTCCACGACGCCGAGAACTACCTCTACAAGGCGCCCAAGGGCCTGACGCGCGAGCTCGTCGAGAAGATCTCCGAGTTCAAGAGCGAGCCGCAGTGGATGCGCGAGTTCCGCCTCAAGGCGCTCGACCATTTCCTCGCGCGCCCGATGCCCACGTGGGGCTCGCCGGCCCTCGCCGAGGTCGACTTCGACGAGATCCACTACTTCGTGCGCGCCTCGGAGCGCTCCGAGCGCTCCTGGGACGACGTCCCCGAGGACGTCAAGAAGACCTTCGACCGCCTGGGCATCCCGGAGGCCGAGCGGAACTTCCTCGCCGGCGTCGGTGCGCAGTACGAGTCCGAGGTCGTCTACCACCAGGTCAACGAGCAGCTCGAGGCCCAGGGCGTGATCTTCACGGACATGGACACCGCGCTGCGCGAGCACGAGGACCTCGTCAAGCAGTACTTCGCGACGATCATCCCGCCGAACGACAACAAGCTCGCCGCGCTCAACAGCGCCGTGTGGTCGGGCGGCTCGTTCGTCTACGTGCCGCCGGGCGTGCACGTCGAGATGCCGCTGCAGGCCTACTTCCGCATCAACACGGAGAACATGGGCCAGTTCGAGCGCACGCTGATCCTCGCCGACGAGGGCTCCTACGTGCACTACGTCGAGGGCTGCACCGCCCCGACGTACAGCTCGGACTCGCTGCACTCGGCCGTCGTCGAGCTGATCGCCAAGCCCGGCGCGCGGATCCGCTACACGACCGTCCAGAACTGGTCGAACAACGTCTTCAACCTCGTCACGAAGCGCGCCATCGCCGAGACCGACGCGACCGTCGAGTGGGTCGACTGCAACCTCGGCTCGAAGCTGACGATGAAGTACCCGTCGGTGTACCTCATGGGCGAGCGCGCCCACGGCGAGATCCTGTCGATCGCGTTCGCCGGCCACGGCCAGCACCAGGACGCGGGCGGCAAGATCGTCCACGCCGCGCCGAACACGACGTCGAACATCTTCGCCAAGTCGATCTCGAAGGACGGCGGGCGCTCGTCGTACCGCGGCCTGCTCGAGGTCGCCAAGGGTGCCCACGGGTCGAAGTCGAAGGTCGTCTGCGACGCGCTGCTCCTCGACGAGGACAGCCGCTCGGACACCTACCCGACGATCCGCATCGGCGAGGACGACGTCGACGTCGGCCACGAGGCCACCGTCTCGAAGGTCGGCGAAGAGCAGCTCTTCTACCTCATGTCCCACGGGCTGGGCGAGGAGGAGGCCTCCAAGCTGATCGTCAACGGGTTCATCGAGCCGATCGTGAAGGAGCTCCCGATGGAGTACGCGGTCGAGATGAACCGGCTGATCGAGCTGCAGATGGAGGGCTCAATTGGCTAGCGCCACGACCACTCCGGCCTGGCTGGCGGCGCGCCGGGAGCGCGCCGTCGCCGCCTTGGGCGCCCTCGAGACGCCGACGTTCCGCGGGACCGCCGGCTGGGAGTTCACGCCGATCGACAAGCTCGACCTCGACGCCTACCCGGCCGCGCCGGGCGGCGAGGCGACGTCGCTCTTCGACTTCGACAGCGCCGTCACCGTCAGCGACGAGGAGCACACGGTCGAGGGCCCGATCGTCATGCCGCTCGCGCTGGCGGCCGAGCGCTACCCGGACCTCGTCGAGGCGCACCTCGGCAGCGTCGTGACGAAGCAGACGCCGTTCACGGCGCGCAACGACGCGCACTGGACGGACGGCTCGTTCGTCTACGTCCCGCGCGGGGTCGAGCTCGACGCGCCGATCGTCCTGTCGACGCTCCACGAGCAGGCGGGCACGACGCTGCACTGGCGTGCGCTGATCGTCCTCGAGGAGGGCGCGCAGGCCGAGGTGTGGCACGAGTCGCGCTCGTCGGACGACGTGGACGGCGTCCTGAACGGGGTCGTCGAGCTCGTCGTCGGCCAGAACGCGCGCCTGCGGTTCGTCGACGCCCAGGACGTCTCCGAGAAGGCGTGGATCTTCGGCGCGCAGCGCGCGACCGTCGCCCGCGACGCCTCGCTGGACTGGATCACGCTCGGCTTCGGTTCGGCCAACGGCAAGGTCTTCCAGGAGACCCAGCTCGCCGGCCCGGGCGCGCACGGCACCGTGACCGGCGCGTACGCCTCGCGGGCCCGCCAGCACCTCGACTTCGACACGCTCCAGGAGCACGCGGCGCCGGACACGACGAGCGACCTCGCCTTCCGCGGGATCCTCGCCGACCGGTCGAGCGCGGTCTGGCGCGGGATGATCAAGGTCGACCCCGGCGCCCAGCGCACGGACGCCTTCCAGGAGTCGCGCAACCTGCTGCTCTCCAAGCGCGCGCACGCCGACGCCATCCCGGGCCTCGAGATCCTCGCCAACGACGTCCGCTGCACGCACGCGGCCGCGATCGCCCAGATCGACCGCGAGCAGCTCTTCTACCTCCGCTCGCACGGGCTCCCCGCGCCCGACGCGAACCGGCTCGTGATCGAGGGCTTCCTCCAGGCGCTCGTGGAGCGCTTCGAGGCCGGCCCGGTGCGCGACCGGGTCGCGGGCGCGATCGAGCGCCGGCTCGAGACGGTCCTCGGCTGAGCTACGCCGCGGGCGGCCCTCCGGGGTCGCCGCGCGGCCCGACGGACCCGCCGGGCTCCGGCTCGTCGTCGTCATCGCCGGCGGCGGGCGCGTAGCGCACGTCTCCCCACGGGTCCTCCACGGGCGTGACGAGCCCCGCGTCGACGAGCGCGAGCAGGTCGGCGAGGAGCTCCTCGGCCGCCGCGGCGTCCTCCATCGCCGCCGCCGTGCGCGGTTCTGGCAGCAGCGCGTAGAGCGGCAGCGGGCGGGGCGGCCGACGGCGACGGGCGCCGCCGTTGCCGTTGATGGGGGTGAGATGACGGTTCATCGTGGGCTCCAAATTCGCTACGCGGATCCGCGTAGAACGGCATGTTGGAGGGAGCGTCGGACGGAACCGCGATCCGGCGGCGAGGCCAATGGGCGGCCGGTCCGCGACGGACCGCCTGTGAACGCGGAAAACCCCGCTCTCTCCGGCGTTTTCTCGCGGTTGTCCACACCTCCGTGCACAGCCACGTGGAGCAGGAATGCCACGGAGCGCGGCGTATGAACATCCTGTGCACACGGCAAGGTCACGGGCGATCCGCCGCACGCGGTACAACCGACGTCCGCCCTTGGTCCCTTCCGCCCCGACCCCTTCCGCCCGTCTCGTGCGCGCCGCCGCCGCCGAGCGCGCCGAGCTCGACCGCCACCGCGACCGGCTGCTGACCACGCGCGCGTCGCTGCGGACGGAGCTCGAGGCGATCGAGGCGTCCCTGCGCGAGCTCGACGAGCGCGACGCGCTGCTCGACCGGCTCGCCGGACCCGCGCGGCCCGCGGCGGTGGCGGGGGACGACGCCCCGGCCGCCGGGAGCGCGCCCGCGCCGGGCGGGCGATCGGGGGCGACGACGCTGCGCGGCCCGGCGATCCGCCGTGCGGCGGTCGAGGTCCTGCTCGCCCATCCCGATCGCCCACAGGCGCTTCACTACCGCGCGTGGTTCGACGCGCTCCTCGCGGCCGGGTACGAGGTCGCCGGCAAGGACCCGCTCGCGGTGTTCCTCACCCAGCTCGGGCGCTCGCCGGTCGTGCGCCGCGGGACCCAGAGCGGCGTCTACGAGCTCGACCGGGCCGCGCCCCGGCGGCTGCGCGACGCGCTCGACGCCCTGCACGCCGAGCTGCGCGGCATCGCGGGCGCGCCGACCCCGACGGCCGACCTCACCGCCATCCGGGGGCGCCGCGCGGCGCTCACGGCGCAGATCACGCAGGTCGAGAAGGCGCTCGAGGAGGCCGAGGCCGTCCTCGGCTCGCCGGCGGGCACCGTCGCCGCCGCCGGCTGAGCGGCGCCGCCCGCGACGAGCGGTCACGTAGGCTGGCGGCCGATGCGCCACGACCGCCACTACACGCTCGACGAGGCGCGCGAGCTGCGGGCGTGGGTGGGCGCCCGCGTGGACGAGGCGCGCGCGGCCCTCGAGGCGCTGTCGCGGCCCGATGTGCGTCAGGCGCTGCGCGCCGTCGAGGTCGACACCGGCGGGGGCTGGCCCGGCCGCGACGGCGCCGCCGCCACGCTCGGGCTCCAGCGCGCGATCGCCGAGCTCCAGGGCGCGGACATCGTCGTCCGCGACGTGATCCGCGGCCTCGTCGACTTCCCGGCCGTGCGCGACGGCGAGGAGATCTACCTCTGCTGGATCGTCGACGAGCCCGAGATCGAGCACTGGCACGAGCTCGACGCCGGGTTCGCCGGTCGCCGCCGCCTCCCGCGCTGAGCGCGGCGATCGCCGTCAGTAGCCGAGGCGGTCGAGCATGTCGTCGCCGCCGCGCTTGTCCTGGTCCTTGCCCTTCTTGTTGCGGCGGCGGTCGCGCTCGCCGGCGACGACGATGCGGATCTGGGCGCCGACCCGGCCGTCCTGCGCCTTCTCGAGCTCGGCGCGCGAGACGCGGTCGGAGCGCTGTTCGCGCTCGGCCATCCGCCGCGCGCGCTGATCGTCGCGGCGCCGGGCGTTGCGCACGCGCGAGGCGCGCTCGGCCGCCTCCTCCTTGGAGAGCGTGAGGTTCCAGAGGTCCTCGACGTTCGCCATGGCGACCTGCTGCGCGGCGATCGCCTTGCCGAGGCGGCCGGCGCCGAGCGAGCCGGCGGCGATGTTGCGCGCGCGGACCCGCCAGTCGCCGTCCTCGGCGACGAGCCGCGAGAGGTCCTGGCGCTCCTTGTCGGCGAGAACCGAGAACGCGTCGCGCAGCACCTGACGCTGGCCGAGGACGTCGCGGATCGACTCCGCGGCGCCGCGCAGCTCCGGGAACGGCAGCGGCCCCTTCTCGCGCTGGGGGCGCCCGCGCTCGCCGCGCTGGCCCCCCTGCCCCTGACGATCGCGCGGGGGCCGGTCGCGCCGCGGCCGCTTCTGGCCGCCCTTGCCGCGCTGCTGGTCGCGCTGACGGCGCTCGCCGCCCTCCTGCGGGGCGGGGGCGCCCTCCTGGGTCGGCGCGGTGCCGGCCTCGGGCGGCGGAGCGGAGCCGGCCTCCTGCGTGGGCGCGGGGCCACCGATCGGGTCGGCGCCCGTGGGCTCGCCGGCCGAGGGCGCTGCGGCGGCCTGCTGCTCGTGCTGCGGCGGGCCCGGAGCGGCCTGCTCGGCGGCCGGCATGTTCTCCGGCGCGAGGGCGCCGGCCGGCGCGGGCGTCTCGGCGGCGGGCGGCGCGGTGCCGAGCTCCTCGACCGGAGGCGCAGGCTCGGTGGCGGCCGGCGGCGGCTGGGCCGCGGCCGGCGCCTCGGGCACGGCGGGTTCGATGGGGGCGGCCGGCTCGGGCAACGTCGGCGACTTCTCGGCCGGGACCTCCGCGGCGGGCGTCGGCTCGACCGCGGGCTCGGGCGGCGCGCCCTCTGGGACGGTGCGCGGCTCCTCGGCGGCGGGCTCGCGTGGAGGCGGCGCCGACACGGACTCCTCGGCGACGGGGGCAGGCGGCTCGGCGGCGACGGGCTGCTCGGCGGCGGGGGCGGCCGGCTCCGGCGCGGCGACGGGCGGCTCGGCGGCGGCGGGCGGCTCGGCGGCGGCGGGGCTCCGCGGCCGCGGGCGGCTCGCGCCGGCGCGGGCGGCTCGGCGGCGGCGGCTCGGCGGCGGCGGGCGCGGGCGGCTCCGCGGCGGCCGGCTCCTGGGCGGCGGGCGCGGGCGGCTCGGCGGCGAGCGGCTCCTGCGCGGCGGGCGCGGGCGGCTCGGCGGCGGCGGGCTCCTGCGGCGGCGACGGGCGGCTCGGCGGCGGGCGCGGGCGGCTCGGCGGCGACCGGCTCCTGCGCGGCGACGGGCTGCTCGGCGGCGGGGGCGGGCGGCTCGGCGGGCGAGCGGCTCCTGCGCGGCGGGCGCGGGCGGCTCCGTGGCGAGCGGCTCCTGCGCGGCGGGGGCGGGCGGCTCCGTGGCGACCGGCTCCTGCGCGGCGGGCGCGGGCGGCTCGGTCGGCGACCGGCTCCTGCGCGGCGGGCGCGGGCGGCTCGGCGGCGACCGGCTCCTGCGCGGCAGGCGCGGGCGGCTCGGCGGCGACCGGCTCCTGCGCGGCGGGCGCGGGCGGCTCGGCCGCGGCCGGCTCCTCCGCCGCGGGCGGGGGCTGCTCCGCCGCCGGCGCGGGCGGCGCAGCCGGTTCCTCGCCGGGCCTGGCCTCCTCCGGCGCGGCGTCGCCGACAGGCGTCGTCGCGTCGGTGACCGTCGCCTCCTCGGGCGGGGCCTCGTTGGCGGCCGCGTCGGCGACCTCGGACTCGGGCTTCGTGGATTCGTCGGCCATCCCAGTCACGTTGTACACCTCGCGGGCTCGTGATGGCGTGCTCGTTACCCTCGCGCAACGTGACCGACGTCCGTCCCCCCGCGACGACCGACGAGGAGCTGCTCGGCGCCCAGGCCGCCAATGTCGCGACCGAGCGCACCGAGACCGAGCGGCTCGCGCGCATCCACGACGAGCTCGCGCGGGGGTTCGAGGCGCTCGCGGGGATCACCCGCGGGGTGTCGATCTTCGGCTCGGCCCGGACGCCGGCCGACGACCCGTACTACGCGCTCGCGCGCGAGGTCGGCCGCCGGCTCGGCGAGCGCGGGTTCGCCGTCATCACCGGCGGCGGGCCGGGGATCATGGAGGCCGCGAACCGCGGCGCCCAGGACGTCGGCGCGTGCTCGGTCGGCCTGAACATCGAGCTGCCGTTCGAGCAGGACGCCAACGCCTTCCAGGACATCGGCCTCACGTTCCACTTCTTCTTCGCCCGCAAGGTCATGTTCGTGCGCTACGCGACGGCGTTCGTCGTCTTCCCCGGCGGGTTCGGCACGCTGGACGAGCTGTTCGAGGCGCTCGTGCTCATCCAGACGCGCAAGATCCGCTCGTTCCCGGTCGTGATGGTCGGCACCGAGCACTGGTCCGGGCTGATCGATTGGATGCGCGAGCGGCTCGCGGACGAGGCGATGATCTCGCCGCAGGACCTGGACCTGCTCAGCTGCACGGACGACCCGGACGAGGTCGTCGCGATCGTCGAGTCCGGCGCCGAGCGCCAGGGACGGTAGGAGGACGCGTGAAGGACTGGATCGACACCCACGCCGCCGCCATCGCGGCACGCGCCCCGCGCGAGCTCGAGGCGCTCGTGGCGGTGTCGTCCCCGAGCGGGGACGTCAAGGGCGCGGAGGAGGCCGCGGCGGTCGCGGCCGCGCTCGCGCCGGAGGACGCGGAGATCGAGCGCCTCCCGTGCTCGTCGCCCGACCACGCGCCGGACCTGCTCATCCGGACGAGCGGCACCGGCACCAAGCGCATCCTCCTCCTCGGCCACCTCGACACCGTCATCGCGCACGCCGACCACCGGCCGCTCGCGCGCGAGGACGACAAGCTGGTCGGATCGGGCACGGTGGACATGAAGGGCGGCGACGTCCTCGCCCTGGGCGTCCTGCGCGCGCTCACCGACCGGCGCGAGGACATCGCCGAGGCCGCCGTCCTGTTCGTGTGCGACGAGGAGTGGCGCGTCGGGCCGTTCCAGCACGTGGAGCGGTTCGCGGGCTACGACGCGTGCCTGTGCTTCGAGGGCGGCCAGCGCGCCGAGGACGGGCGCGAGCAGGTCATCGTCAAGCGCAAGGCGGCCGCGACCGTTCAGGTCAAGGCGACCGGTCGCAGCGCCCACAGCGGCTCGGCCCCGCACCGCGGCATCAACGCGCTGCTCGGCCTCGCGGGCGCGGCCCAGGCCCTCGCCGCCCGCCACGACCCGTCCGGCCCCGAGCACCTGACGGTCGTGCCGACGGTCATCCGCGCGGGCGACGCGTTCAACGTCGTGCCGGACCGCGGCGAGCTCGTCGCCGACGTCCGCGCCGACAGCCTCGAGGCGATGCGCGCGCGTGGTCGCCGCGGTGCCCGACGACATCGGCGGGGCGAAGCTCGACGCGACGCTCATGCGCGAATGGCCGGGGATGGACTCGCGCGAGGCGACCGTGACCCTGCTCGAGCGGGCGAGCGCGGCGATCGGCCGCCCGATCGTGGGGGCCAACCGCGGCGGGGCGAGCGACGCGAGCCACTTCGCGCCGTCGATCCCGCTCACGGTCGACGGGCTCGGGCCGCTCGGTGGTGGGGCCCACGCACCCCACGAGTTCGTGCTCGCCTCCGGGCTGCGCCCGCGGGCGGAGGTCGCGCTGGCGATCACCGCCGCCGTGCTCGGCGATTGACGCCCGAACGGCCGATCGAAAGCACCCGAATCCGGCGCTCCGGAACGTTCTCGCCCACGGAAATTTCCTGGGGTTGGACCTGGTGCCGACGGGGCAGAAGGCATAACCGCCGACAACTTGTGTATGTTGCCCGCGTCGTTGTGACCAGCCGAACTCCTTCCGGCCCCACCGGACGGAGGCGGGGGACCCAGAGGCCACCACGGTGGCCAGGGGCGAATCGCCGTTCCCGAACGGCGTAGCGCGGCCCTTTTCGCGCGAGCCCGACAGCTAACCCCGTAGGCGCCCGAAAAAGGGGGTTCCAGCCGTCGTGCCGCCGTCCAGTCGTCGTATCGTTCTATCGGTCCTCGCCGCCGCCCTGTGCTGTGGAACCGTCACCGCACCGGCCGCCGTCGCAAAGCGGACCGGGACGCACCTCGGCGACCGCGCCCTCCGGGCCGGCGCCAGCGGCGCGGACGTCAAAGAACTGCAGAAGGCCCTGCGCAGCGCGGGCTTCCGGGTGAAGATCGACGGGCAGTTCGGCCCGTCCACCGTGCGCGCCGTCAAGCGCTTCCAGCGCGCCGCCCAGCTCACGCCGAGCGGGACGGTCGGCCGCAAGACGCTCGCCGCGCTGCAGGCGGCCTCGAAGGGCACGAGCGCGAATGTCGCCAACGGCGGCACCGCCGCGACGATCCGCAGCAAGAGCCGCGGCGCGAAGAGCCTCGGTGACCGCGTCCCGGTCAAGAAGGGGATGCACGGGCACGACATCCGCGTCCTCCAGGACCTCCTGGGCAACGCGGGGTACGACGTCACGATCGACGGCGAGTTCGGCAGCGGCACGCTGGACGCGGTCGAGAAGTTCGAGGGCGAGCACCAGCGCCCGGTCGACGGCGCGCTCGATGCCGACGACATCGCCACCCTTCGCGCCGCGGCCGCGGCCGGCCCCGCGACCGTCGCCGCCCCGGCCGTGAACACCGGCCCGAAGGCGACCGTCGGCCCCGACGGCCTGGCCGTCGCCCCGGCCGGCGCCCCGCCGCAGGTGGTGCAGATCATCGCCGCCGGCAACCAGATCGCCAGCAAGCCGTACAAGTACGGCGGCGGGCACGGCAAGTGGACCGACAGCGGCTACGACTGCTCGGGCTCCGTCTCCTTCGCGCTCCACGGCGCGGGCCTCCTCGAACAGGCCCTGCCGTCCGGCAGCTTCACGGACTGGGGCGATCCCGGCCCCGGCCAGTGGGTGACGATCTACGCCAACGGCGGCCACATGTACATGGTCGTCGCGGGCCTGCGCTTCGACACGAGCGGCCGCAGCAACCACAACACCCGCTGGCAGGCCGAGCAGCGTTCACCGGACGGCTACACCGTCCGCCACCCGCCCGGGCTCTGATCGCACCCCCCGTCGCCCGCCCTCGTCCGCGCCTGCGGGCGGGCGGGCGTCCAACGGCCGGACCGTGATGGGGCGATCGCCGTGACCCCCCCGCGGCGATCGTCCCTCACACGGTCGCGCGCGCGTCCGGGAACCGCCCGCCGCCGCACGGTGTAGACACGGCGGTGGTGAGCCGGCCACCCCACAACGAGGCGGCGCTCGTCGAGCGGGCGCGCCGCGGCGACGCTGCCGCCTATGAGGCGCTCGTGCGCGCACACCAGGACATCGCCTTCCGCACCGCCTGCCTGTTCGCCGGATCCGCCGCGGACGCGGAGGAGGCGGCGCAGGAGGCGTTCGTCAAGGCGTGGCGCGCGCTGCCGCGCTTCCGCGCCGGCGCGCCCTTCCGGCCGTGGCTGCTGGCGATCGTCGGCAACGAGGCGCGCAACCGCCGCCGCGCCGCCGGGCGCCGGGCGGGCCTCGCGCTGCGGGCGGCCCACGAACGGTCCTCGGGGGACGCGGCTCCGTCTCCCGAGGCCGCCCTCATCGCGGGCGGCGAGCGCCGCGCGCTGCTCGCCGCGCTGTCGGCCCTGGACGAGCGCGACCGGGCGGTGATCGCCTGCCGCCATCTCCTCGACCTCTCCGAGCGGGAGACGGCGGAGGCCCTGGGCTGCCGGCCAGGCACGGTGAAGTCGCGCCTGTCGCGGGCGCTCGAGCGCATGCGCGCGGAGTTGGAGCGCACCGGGGCGGGGGAGGCGGTGACGCGATGACCGACCTCGAGCAGCGCCTGGCGGGCCTGCGCGACGACGTCGCCTGGCCGCCGACCCCGGACCTGGCCGCGGCGGTCGCCGCGCGCGTCGCCGCCGAGCCGCGGCCCGCGCCGGGGCGGGCGTGGCGACGCGGCCCCGCGGGGTCGGGGCGCCCGCCGCTGCGCCTGCGTCCGCAGGCCGCCCTCGCGGTCCTGGCGGTCGCCGCGGCGCTGCTCGCGACCCTCGCCGCCGCCCCCGGCGTGCGGGCGCGGATCGCCGACTGGCTCGGCATCGGCGCCGTGCGGATCGAGCGCGTCGAGCGCCTCCCGGACGTCGGCCCCGCCGCCGGGCTCGGCCTGGGCACGCGCACGACCCTCGCCGCCGCCCGCCGCGACGTCCGCGTGCCCGTCCCGACGGTCCGCGCGCTGGGCCCGCCCGACGCGGTCTACGTGGACCGCCGCACAGGCGGGGCCACGCTGGTGTATCGCCCGCGGCCCGGCCTCCCGGCCGCGAGCGCGGGCATCGGCGCGCTGCTCACGGTCCTGCCCGGCGGCGACCCCGCCGTCGTGAAGAAGCTCCTCGGCTCCGGGACGACGGTCGAGAGCGTCGACGTCGACGGCGGCTTCGGCGTGTTCATCTCGGGCGCCGCCCACGTGGTGGGACCGCCGGACCGGCTGGCCGGCAACACGCGTCCTGTGGGTGCGCGGCGACACGACGTATCGACTCGAGTCCGCCCTCGGGCGCGACGACGCCCTGCGCCTCGCGCGCAGCGTGCGGTAGACGGCGTTCAGTCGTCGGCGCGCGGGCGCCGCCGCTCGCTCTTGCGCTGCGCCTGGCGGCGCTTGGACTGCTCGCGGCGCACGCGGCTCGACTTCGACGGGCGCGTCGCGTGGCGGGTGCGCGGGACGTGCAGGGCGCGCGCGAGCCGATCGCGCAGGCGCTCGAGCGCGAGCTCGCGGTTGCGGGCCTGGCTGCGGGCGTCCTGGGCCACGGCGCGGATCACCGGGCCGCAGCGAGCCATCACGCGCTGGCGCTGCGCGTCGGTCAGCGAGGGGGAGGCCGCCACGTCGAAGGTCGCCTCGACCCGCGAGGCGGTGACGTTCGCGTGCTGGCCGCCCGGGCCGGAGGAGCGGCTCGTGCGGATCACGACCTCGCGCAGCGGGATCGCGACGTCGCGGGTGACGACCATCGGGTCCTCCATCGCTGCCATTGTGCGCGTTCGCCGCGCCGAGGGTCAGGCGGTGGGCCGGTCGTCCGTCCGACGGGCGGCGCCATCGCCGTGCTCGTCGGGGACGTAGCGGTAGAAGAGCACGATCATCGGCTCCTCGTCGGTCAGCCGCCACCCGGGCTCGCCGATGAGGAAGGCGATCTCGTCGCGGCAGCCGTCGTAGAAGGCGCGGTGCGCGGCCCGCCACTCGGCGACGCTCGCGATGCTGTCGTCCGCGGCGACGACGTCCTCGCCGACCTCCGCGAACGGCAGCTCGACGACCCGCAGGACCTCGACGGCGCCGCGCCGGCGGCCCGCGTGGTCGAGCATGGGCAGGCGCTGGCCGACGCGCGGCGGCCCGCCCTCGAGATCCCATTCGCGCGAGAGCGACACCGAGACGGTCTTGCGGCCGGAGCGGACCTTCGCGATGCGGGCCTCGCCCGCGCCGGCGTCGCCCTCGTAGCCGAACTCGAGGAACGGCTCCTCGTCGCTGCGCCACGGCGCGAGCGGGATCGTGGCGATGAGCCGCGTGCCCTCGCCGAACGGGACTGATGACCCGCAGCGTGCCGCCGAGGGCGGCGATGCGGTCGCCGAGCCCGAGGAGGCCGGTGCCCCGCTCGGGACGGGCGCCGCCGGAGCCGTTGTCCCAGGTCTCCGCGACGATCTCGCGCTGGCGCTGCAGGACGCGGGCCGACACCTCGGTCGCGCCGGCGTGGCGCATCGCGTTGGCGAGGGCCTCGGCGACCATCGCGTAGACGGTGACCGCGACCGGCTCGGGGAGCCGGCGCTCGGGCAGCCCGAGCAGCCGGAGGGGCAGCGGAGAGCGGCCGGCGAGGGCCTGGAGCGCGCCCTCGAGCCCGCACTCGGTGAGCCCGGCGGGGTGCAGGCCGCGGGCGAGCTCGCGCAGTTCGGTGTGGGCGAACGTGGCCTCCTCGCGCACGCGCTCGAGCAGTGCGGCGGTGCCCTCGGGGTCGTCGCGGACCCGGCGGAGGGCGAGCCCGGCGAGGTGGCCGAGGGCGAGCAGGCGCTGCTGGGCGCCGTCGTGGAGGTCGCGGCCGATGCGGCGGCGCTCCTCGTCGGCCGCCTGGACCATGCGGGCGCGGGAGGCGGCGACCTCGGCCTCGCGCTCGCGCAGGGCGATCTCGTGGCGGCGGCGCTCGATCTCGGCGGCCGCGCGGGCGGCGAAGATCGTCAGCGCCGCGACCTCGTCGTCGCTGGCCTCGATCCGCCGGCGCGAGAGGACGCCGAGGTGGCCGATGTACGTCCCGCCGATCCCGCGCATCGCGATCGCGAGATAGCCGGTGAGGTCGGCCCCGTCGATCAGCGTCCCCGCGGGCAGCAGCGGGTCCGCGCCGACGGGGTACGTGACGACGTCATGGGTGCGTGCGAGGTCGCACGGCGTGCCCGCGAGGTCGTACTCCGTGCCGACCGGCAGCTTCGCGCGGCCCCGGGGCCAGGACGCGACGACCCGGGCTCGCCCGGGTCGGTGGTCCAGCGCCTCCGCGACGAACGCGATCTCCGCATCGAAGGCCTCGGCGACGTGGTGCGCGAGCGAGCGGAGGAAGGCCTCGCCGACGACTCCGGCCGTGCCGGCCGCCACCATCCGCAGCAGGTCGCGCTCACCGGAAACGGGGCGGGCGCCAGGGACGGGTTCGAGGAGGGCGGACAGGTCGAGTCGGAAGGCCGGAATGGGCGAGCCAGAGCAAGAGTAGATGCGCGATCCGGCCCCGCAAGTACGGCTAACCCGCCCTGTTGCAGGCCCGATATGAGTAGTCAGTCGTGGACCGCCACCACTCGCCGGTCGCGAGGCCGACGACCATCGGGGTGTCGCGGCAGCCCCGCGGCACGTGGAAGCGGTTCCCCGCGACATGGCCGAACTCGTGCAGGAGGACGGTCTGGAGGTCGATCTGGCGCCGCGTCGGGTGGTCCGGCCCCTGCTCCCAGGGGAGGTCGGCGCGGAGGATCAGGTCGCGTTCGCGTGTCCCGTCGCCCCGCCGCCGGCCGAAGACGGTGACCGCCAGCGCCTGGCGCGGCACCTGGGCGGTCGAGAAGCCGACCTCGGAGCGGCCGTTGCCGAAGACGGGCCGTCCCGGGATCGTCCCGAGCGAATGCAGCCGCCAGCGCCGCGCGGCGTTGCGGACGAGGGCGAGGTAGCGCGCGCGGTCGACCCCGGCCGGGATCCCGCCCGTGCGGATGACGAACGAGGCGCCGTTGCTCGAGCCGACCCGGCCCGGGATGCGCTCGGACGACAGCCCCGCGAGGTCGGGCGGCGACGGGACGCCGGACGCCAGGACGAGCTGCCGGGCCTCGGTCGCGGCGCACGAGCCGTCGGCCCCGGTGCGGACGACCTGCCAGTAGTACGTCCCGGGCGTCGCGTACCACGCGCCGGTGGCGAAGCTGAACAGGGCGGAGTCGGCGGCGCTCACCGTCCCCGCCGCCTGGGCGACCTCGGCGCCGATCCGCAGGCACGCGTCGACGGGCTCGGCCGAGCGCGAGACGCGCAGCTCGAGGCCCGTGTCGCCCGCGACCCCGCGCGCCTGCAGCCCCGGGTCGGCCCCGGCGGTGAGCCGCGCCCCGTCGGCGGGGCCGCTCGACGCGAGCGGGTCGCCGGGGGCCGCGAGCGCGGGGCCGGCGCCGGCCGCGGCGAGCGCGGCCAGGGCGATGAGCAGGACGGCCGCGCGGCGGGCGGCGGCCCGGGCGGCGAGGAGGCGGGCGGGGAGCGGCATGGGGCGAGCCACGGTAGCCCCGGGCCCGTCAGCCGCCGGTCAACTGGTCCCGCCGGCGCTCAGGCGATCCTCAGGCGCGCCCCGCGCCGGTCACGACGCCGACAGCCACTCCGTGTCGAACGCGGCGCTCAGGTGGATGTCGAGCTGGCGCAGCGGGCCGTCGCCGGTGTTCACGAACGCGTGCGCGACCCCGGCCGGGACGATCACGACCTCACCGGCGCGGACGACGCGCTCCTCGCCCTCGGCCGTGACCGTCGCCTCGCCTTCCTGCACGACGAGGATCTCGTCGTAGGGGTGGCGGTGCAGCGACGGGCCGCCGCCGGGCGGGGCCTCGACGAAGATCAGGCAGGCGCCGGTGCCGCCGTGGTCGGCCCCGACGAGCTCGCGCGAGAAGGTGGTGGACGGGAGCTCCGCGATCGGCAGCACCCGAACGGCGGCGGTGGTCATGGCCCGACGCTAGCCGATCGGCGTCGCCGGCTACGCGGGCGGCGCGATGAGCGACGCGAACCGGGCCGCGTCGACGTTGCCGCCCGACAGCACGACGCCCGCGCGGGCGCCGTCGAGCGCGACGTGCCCGGCCATCAGCGCGGCCAGCGCGCTCGCGCCGCTCGGCTCGACGACGATCTTCATGCGCTCGAACAGGAAGCGCATCGTCGCGACGATCTCCTCGTCGCTGACCGTCGCGATGTCGTCGACGAGGGCCGAGACGACGGCGAACGTCCGCTCGCCCGGCTCGGGCAGGAGCTGGCCGTCGGCGATCGAGCGCCCGATCTCGACGCGCTCGCGGCGCCCGGCGCGCAGCGAGCGCTGCGTGTCCGGGCTCGCCTCGGGCTCGACCCCGACCACGCGCGTCCGCGGGCTCAGCGCCTTGACCGCCGTGGCCACGCCCGACAGCAGCCCGCCGCCGCCGAGCGGGACGAGCACGACGTCGAGGTCGTCGACCTCGTCGAGCAGTTCGAGCCCGGCCGTGCCCTGCCCGGCCATGACGAACGGCTCGTCGTAGGGGTGCACGAGCGTCAGGCCGCGGTCGCGCGCCAGGTCGATCGCCATCTGGTCGCGGTCGTCGCTGTAGCGGTCGAACTCGAGCACCTCGGCGCCGTACGCCTCGGTGGCGGCGCGCTTGGACGGCGGCGCGTCCTGCGGCATGAGGATCACGGCGCGCAGGCCGTGGAGGGCGGCCGACAGGGCGACCGCCTGGGCGTGGTTGCCGCTCGAGGCCGTCGCGACCCCGCGCTCGGGCGCGAGCGCGGTGACGGCGTTGTACGCGCCGCGGAACTTGAACGCGCCGACGCGCTGGAGGTTCTCGGCCTTGAGGAAGACGTGGCCGCCGCAGCGGTCGTCGAGCGTGCGGGAGCTGAGCACCGGCGTGCGGTGCGCGACGCCGCGCAGGCGCTCCGCGGCGGCGTGCACGTCGTCGATGCCGATCGGCAGGCGGTCGGTCCGGGTGGTCATGTCACCTCAGCGGGGCCGGGGGAGGAGGGGTTGGGCGCTGCGCCAGTCGGCGACCTCGCAGCCGTCGCTGCGCTCGAAGCCATGGCGGACGCGGCGGGCGCCGATGCGGCCGGTGACCGACGCGCGCTCGGGGCCGCCGAAGATCTCCGCGCAGGCGCGCTGGGGGTCGCGGGGGCGGGTGAGCAGGGCGAGGATCCGGCGCGCGTGGGCGCACGCGCGGCGCGCGCCGACGGCGCGCAGCCAGCCGTCGGCCGTCGCGCGCGCGGTCGTGCAGCGCACGTGGGCGACCTGACGGCGGCCGCCGGGGCGCCGGGTGTAGCGGACGGTGAGGTCGACGGGGTCGTCGGCCGCGCGCGCCGGGGACGGCGCCCCGCCCGCGCCGCCCGGCGCGAACTGCGCGCCGGCGACCCCGACGACGATCACGACGACCGCCGCCACGAGCGCGGTGCCGACGAGCGCGGCCGCCGCGCGGGGCGTGCCGCGGGGAAGGCCGCGGCGTGTGCCGCGCGCCCTCACGCCCCGGCCGGCGGCGCGCTGCGCCGGTGGCGCTCGGTCTCGCCCTCGGGCAGCCGGCCGTCGCGGCCGACGTAGCCGTCCAGGCCGCCCGCGACGACGTAGACGGCGTCCTCGTCGCCGGTGTTGCGCAGCAGGCGCACCGTCGCCGCGTCGACGCGCACGACGCTCCCGGGCGCGAGCGCGATCTGCTCGGAGTCGCCGAGCTCCATCGTCAGCGAGCCGCGGTGCACGAAGTACACCTCCTCCTGGCGGTCGTGGTAGTGCCGGCCGGTCTCCGACCCGGGCGGGAGCACGACGGCGTTGATCCCGAACGCGGTCACGCCGATCGCCCCGCGGATCTTCCGGAAGCCGGGGCCGTCCCCAGGTCGTCGAGGCTGGTGGCGGCCCAGCCCTCGCCGCTGTGCGGTCCGCTCATCGGTCCATGGTGGCACGTCCGCACCGCCGGACAGCGAAAAGGCCCGCTTCGGCGGGCCTTTTGTGCATCACGTACGGGTGCGCCGCGGCTACGTGAAGATGATGATCAGGATGATGATGAGCAGCAGCGCTCCGATGCCGATATACATGCGCTCTCCTTGTGCGGGGGTACGCCGGGGAACTACCCCGGAGGCCGGTGCGACATTCGTGTGGCGGTCCGCTCAGTGGTCGGCGACGTACCCGTCGTCGGGCGCCAGCGGACGGCCCTCGTCGGCCCACTGCTTGACCCCGCCGGCCATCGAGTACGCGTCGAAGCCCGCGGTCCGCAGCGCCTGCGCGGCCATGAGCGAGCGGGCGCCGACGCGGCACTGGAAGATCACGGGGCGCTCCGGGTCGAGCGACTGCGCCGCGGTCGCCAGCTCGGCCAGCTGGACGTGCCGGGTGCCGGCCACGTGACCGGCGTCGCGCTCGTAGGGCTCGCGGACGTCGACGACCTGCGCGGACTCGTCGGCGAGGGCCTGCGCGGTGCTCTCGGTGCTCACCTCGAGGCCGTTGCTCTGCAGTGATGACGCCATGCCCGACACGGTAGCGGCGCGTCAGCCGCGGCCCGGCGTCGCGACCGCGCAGGCCGCGACGTAGTGGGGGACGAGCCCGCCCCAGCCGCGCCGGTTGCGCTCGCGGCGCTCGTCGGCGACCGCGCCGAGGCGCTCCCAGCCGCGGTGGACGATCGTCACCGCCGTCCCGCCCGCCGGTTCGGAGCTCGGAGCGAAGGTGATCTCGACCTCGGTCGCGTCGGCCCGGTCGAAGCGCAGATGCCACACGTAGACCAGCCGGCGCGGCGGCTCCCACGCGACGATCTCGCCCCAGTCGTGCTCCTCGCCCGCGGGCGTGCGCTCGTAGATGCGCCCGCCGGGGCGCGGCTCGAACGTCACCACCAGCTCCGGGTCGGCCGAGACCGAGTGGCCCTTCGGCCACCACAGCGTGGTCCGGTTCGCCCACACGTCGAAGGCGTGCTCGGGCGGGCAGTCGACGGTGAAGACGATCTCGAGCGGATCCATCTACCCGCGTTCCGCGTCCGGGCGCGTGTTCTCGGCCGCGAGGCGGAAGCGGCTCGCCGCGTCGCCCCAGACCTGCTCGAGGTAGGCCCGCACCGCCGCGATGCCCTCGTCGTGCAGCCGGTAGAGCCGCCGCGTGCCCTCCGCGCGGTCGGTGACGAGGCCGGCCTCCTTGAGCAGCCGCAGGTGCCGCGACACCGCGGGGCGGCTGATCGGCAGCGTGTCCGCGAGCTCCTGGACGGAGCGGTCGCCGCGCGCGAGCAGCTCGACGATCGCCCGGCGGTTGGGGTCGCCGAGGGCGTCGAACGGGTCGCCGGGGACCGATCCGAGGGCCATGCCCCGAAACGGTAGCCGAAATGTTACGGTGCGCCCATGCGGTCCTACGAGGCGCAGGCCACCATCGAACGGGGCCCGGACGCCGTCTGGGCGGTCCTGACCGACGCGCCCGGCTACGCGGACTGGGACTCGGGCGTCGAACGCGTCGAGGGCACGATCGCGCCGGGCGAGACCATCAAGGTCCACTCGGAGGCGAACCCGGGCCGTGCGTTCCCCGTGAAGGTCACCGAGTTCCAGCCGGGGCGCGGCATGACGTGGTCGGGCGGGATGCCGCTCGGCCTGTTCAAGGGGGTGCGCACGTTCGCCCTCGAGCCCGCCGACGGCGGCGCGACGCGCTTTCGGATGCGCGAGGAGTACACCGGGCCGCTGCTCCCGCTGATCTGGCGCACGATGCCCGACCTCGGCCCGTCGTTCGAGCAGTTCGCCCGCGGCCTCAAGGCGCGCGTCGAGACGGCGCCGATGCCGTAGACGGCGCGCGATGCTCGAGGTCCGCAACGCGACGTTCGCGCTCCACGCGCCCGATGCGGCGCGCGCCCGCGAATGGTACGAGCGCGTGCTCGGCCGCCCGCCCGACCTGATCCCCGTCGACGGGGTCTTCGAGTGGCGCCTGGGGCCGGCGGCGTGGCTGCAGGTGGCCGCGGGCGAGCCCGGCGGTGGCGCCGTGCTGCGGCTCGGCGTGCCCGACCTCGACGCCGCGCTGGCGGTGTTGGCCGCGGCCGGCGCGCGGCTCGGCGAGGTCGAGCGGATCCCCGGCGTCATCGCGCTCTGCGACGCCGAGGACCCGTTCGGGAACGTGCTGTCGCTCTACGAGGAGCTCGACGGCTAGTTCGTCGCGGCCGCGGCGGGCAGGTCGCGGGCGACGGCCTCGAGCGACTCGCCGATGACGGCGGCCACGTGGTCGACCTCCTCGCGGGTGACGACGAGCGGCGGCGACGTCGCGACGCCGTCGCCGATCGGGCGGATGAGGACGCCGCGGGCGCGCGCCTGCGCGAACGCGCGCTGGGGCAGGTCGGGGTGGGCGGCGAGCGCCTCGGGGGCGAACGCGACGGCGCCGAGCGCGCCGGTGCCCGCGCGGACCTCGGCGACGAGCTCGTGGCTCTCGAGCGTCCGCAGGGCGGAGGCGATCTCGCCCTCGAGCTCCATGCCGCGGCCGAGGAGGTTCTCGCGGCGCATGATGTCCATGCACGCCATCGCCGCCGCGCAGCACGTCGGGTGCGCGCTGTACGTCGGGCCGTGGCGGAACATCGTCGCCGCCGTGCTCCCAGAACGGCTCGGCGATCCGGCCGGAGATGACGACGCCGCCGAGCGGCAGGTAGCCGCTCGTGATGCCCTTGGCGAAGCAGATCATGTCGGGGCGCACGCCGAAGCGGTCGGCCGCGAACCACGTCCCGAGGCGGCCGAAGCCGTTGATGACCGCGTCGACGACGAACAGGACGCCGGTCCGGCGGCACAGCTCGGCGACGCCCTCGACGTAGCCCGGCAGCGGCTGGTGGACGCCGCCCGCGCCCATCACCGGCTCGACGAACACCGCCGCGACCCGGTCGGCGCCGACGCGCTCGATCTCGGCCTCGAGGGCCTCGAGCGAGTCGTGCGGGACGAGCGAGGCGTTCGGGTCGAGCGGCCCCATGTCGGTGCGGTTGGCGGGGATGCCGCCGATGCTCGTGCCGAGGCCGTGGGTGCCGTGGTAGCCCTGCGTGCGGCTGATCAGGTGCACGCGCTCGGGCGTCCCGGTGGCGGCGAAGTAGCGGCGGGCGAGCTTGCCGGCGGTGTCGATCGCGTCACCGCCGCCGGAGCCGAAGAAGACCCGGGCGTCGTCGACCGGCGCGAGCTCGGCGAGGCGCTCGGCGAGCCGCAGCGCGGGCGTGTTGGCGAACGCGCCGAACGCCGAGTAGCTCGCGAGCGTGGTCATCTGCGCGGCGGCGGCGTCGACGATCTCGCTGCGGCCGTGGCCGACGTTGACGTTCCACAGGCTGGCCGTGCCGTCGAGGTAGCGGCGGCCGTCGTCGTCCCAGACGTAGGCGCCCTCGCCGCGGACCATGACGATCTCGGCGCCCCGGACGGCGTGCATGTCGGCGAAGGGGTGCCAGAGGCGGGTGTCGGTGGGCATGCTCCCCACGGTAGGGCCTGCGCCGGTGCCGCGTCGGAGAACGCGGGGCACGGCCGTTGGACCGAGCGGACGACCGCGGGCGCGCGGCGTTCGGCGCCGCCGGTCCGGATTCCCGCCCTTCGGCCCTGTCGGGCCGTGGGATGATGCGCGGCATGTCCGGCGCCCGCCGCTGCGTGCTCGCCTTGCTGCTGGCGTTCGCGGTCGCGGGCGCGGCCGGCTGCGGCGGATCGAGCGGGGGCGACGGGGCGGGGGTCGACCGCCGCGACACGACGCCGGACAACGGCGCCGCGACGCAGACGCTGCCCGACGACCTGAAGATCCCGGCGAACGTCCCGCTGCGCTCGACCGGCCCCGCGAGCAAGACCGCGACGCGCATCATCCGCCGCTGGCTCGCGGCGCTCGATCGCGGCGACATCGAACGCGCCGCGCACTTCTTCGCGCTGCCGAGCAAGTTCCAGAACGCGGGCACCCCGGTCCTGCACATCGACAGCGAGGCCGAGCGGATCGCGGTCAACCTGTCGCTGACGTGCGGTGCGCGGGCGGAGGAGACCGGCGGCGCCGGGGCCTACACGATCGTCCAGTTCCGCCTCACGGAGCGCAAGGGGCCGGGCGCGGGGTGCGGCCCGGGCACGGGCGGGACGGCCCGCGGGGCGATCCTCGTGGTCGGCGGGCGCATCCACGAGTGGTACCGCCTGCCCGACGACGAGTCGGCCGACCCCGACCAGGTCCAGGCGTCGGGGCCGAGCGCGTAGCGGTCTAGCGCCGCGAGGCGGCAGGCCCGGCGCGGTGCGCGCCGGCGGCGCGGTGCCCGGCGGCGGGGCGGTCGAAGCGGCCGGTGCGCGGCATCGCGGGCTCGTGGCGGCCGGCGGCGTGCCGCGGTCCGGGGCGGCGCGGGCCTCGCGGCGCGACCGCGGTCCGGCGCACGGCCGAACCGGCGCATCCACCACTCCAGGTTGTCCGTGAGCATGAGCATCGGCCACTTCTCCAGGTTCCGGTGTGAGCGTCCTGAGGGCGGGAACGCAGGCCGGGGCCGGATCTTGCGCCGACGCTAGTCCGGCGCGGGGGCGGCGGTGGGTGATTGCCGTCACACGACGGCAGGCGCGGGGCCGGCGGCGGGCGGGGCCGCTCAGCGCCGGCGGTCGCGGGCGAGGCGGGCGATCTCGAGGTCGTCGCGCTCGCTCGGGCGCGTGGTCGCGGCGGTCCGGGCCGCGACGTCGGCGAGCACGTCGGCGACGCGCTCGGCCGTGATGCGCTCCTCGAGCGTCGTGCTGCGCGACTGCGCTCTCGACGTACTCGGCGACCGCCTCGGCGCGCCAGCGCGCGCGCTTGGCCCGCTCCCCGCGGCGCCAGCGCCGCGCCTCGACCACGCGGCCGGCGACGAAGCCCAGGACGGCGACGACCAGGAACCCCACGACGATCAGACCCCACACGCGATCGATTGAAGCAGAGCGCACAAGCGCGGGCGCCGGGATGGGCGTCTTTGCAGCATTAGCCCCAGAACAGGTTGAACAGGCCGAACTGCATCGTGGGCTCCCAGGCGACGGGCGGGCCGAGGCGCATCCGCGTCCCGGCCGCGGTCGGGGCGAAGCCCCAGCGGCCGAGCGCATCGCCGGCGGCCGGGTTGCGATCGGGCACGACGATCGTGTTCGACCCCGGGCCGCCGGCCGCGGCGGCGAGGAGCGCGACCCCGGCGGTCTCGTCCCGCGCGCAGATCGCGACCCCGGCGCCCCACGGCGACGTGACCGCCCAGCCCGCGGCCTCGCCGCGGCGCTCGGCGATGAGGCCCGAGAGCGGGACGAGCGCGTCGATCACGGGGCCGCGGTCCTCGTCGGTCGCGGCGCGGTCGATGTCGCGCACGGCGCCGCGGTCCTCCTCGCGCAGGACGCGCAGCGTGACGTCGGCCCGGGCCGTGCCCGCCGTGCCGCGCCAGGCGGTCACGGTGTCCTCGTGCTCGAAGCCGAGGCGCTCGTACAGCGGGCGGCCCATCTCGGTGGCGAAGAGCAGGACGGTGTCGGCCCCGCGCTCGCGCAGGCGCTCGCACGCGGCGCGGGTGAGGGCCTCGCCGACCCCGCGGCGTCGCGAGTCCGGCAGCACGCCGAGGGCGCCGATCCACCCGGTGGCCCCGAAGTGCGCGCAGCACACGCCGCCGACGGCGCGGCCGTTGCGCTCGGCGACGAGGACGTCGCCGTGCGGGCTCGCCCGCGGGAAGCCGATGAGCCCGCCGACGGTGGGCCCGAAACCGGCACGCGAGAGCAGATCGCCGATCGAGCGACCTTCATCCTCCCGGAGGTCACGGACCTCGGTCACGGCCGCGAACCGTAACCACGGCCGCGGCAGCCTGGGGCGTGTGTTCAGGCGATCAAGCGTACGGGTCGCGATACGACGGGTCGCGGCGTTCGACCACACGACGCTCCTCGACCACACCGCGACGGCGGTCTCTGTCCCACAGGGTCATGGTGAACAGGGAGATCAGCAGTCCGACGATGCCGACGATCATGAGGATCAGGCCGATCGTCGGGATGTCGATGCCCTCCAGCGAGTCCGACACCGCGTAGCGCAGGATGGCGCCGACCGCGATCAGGAAAAGGGACGTTCCCAGGGCCATGGCGACGTGGTACCCCGGGTTCCGGCCCGCCATGCCCCGCCGACTACGATGGACGCATGTCGGCGACCGTGAGCGACGTCTACGACCTGCCCCAGGAGCACAAGGACTTCCGGGACACGATCCGTCAGATCGTCGACGAGCGCGTCCGCCCCCGCGCGGCCGACATCGACCGCGAGGGCGAGTACCCGTGGGACATCCGCCGGCTCCTCGCCGAGCAGGACATCCTCGCCCTGCCGTTCGCCGAGGAGTACGGCGGGACGGGGACCGGGACGCTGATGCTCCAGGTCGCGGTCGAGGAGATCGCGCGCGCGTGCGCGTCGAGCGCGCTGATCCTCATGATCCAGGAGCTCGGGACGCTCCCGATCCAGATGTTCGGCTCCGACGAGATGAAGGAGCGGCTGCTGCCGAAGTGCGCGAGCGGCGAGTGGTCGCCCGCGTTCTGCCTCTCGGAGCCCGAGGCCGGCTCGGACGCGGGCGCGCTGCGCACCACCGCCGTCCGCGACGGCGACGAGTGGGTCATCAACGGCACGAAGAACTGGATCACGAACGCCTCGATCGCCGACTTCTACGTCGTCTTCGCCCGGACCCCGTCGGACGAGGACGGCAAGCGGCGCATGAGCGCGTTCGTCGTCGAGAAGGACCGGCCCGGCTTCAGCGTCCCGAAGCTCGAGCACAAGCTCGGGATCAAGGGGTCGCCGACGGGCTCGCCGGTCTTCGAGGACGTCCGCGTGCCGGCCGAGAACCTCATCGGGGTCGAGGGCAAGGGGCTGTCGATGGCGCTCGCGACCCTCGAGCGCACGCGCCTGGGCGCGGCCGCGCAGGCGGTCGGGATCGCGCAGGGCGCGACCGACTACGCCAACGACTACGCCAAGGAGCGCATCGCGTTCGGCAAGCCGATCCACGACCTGCAGGGCATCCAGTTCAAGCTCGCCGACATGGAGACGCGCACGGCGGCGGCGCGCGAACTGCTCTACAAGGCGTGCGCGATGGCCGACCGCGACGACCGCGAGCTGGGGAAGTGGACGTCGATGGCCAAGCTCTTCGCCTCGGACACCGCGATGGCCGTCACGATCGAGGCGATCCAGGTGCTCGGCGGCTACGGCTACGTCAACGAGTACCCCGTCGAGCGGATGATGCGCGACGCGAAGATCACGCAGATCTACGAGGGCACGAACGAGGTCCAGCGCCTCGTGATCGCCCGGGCGATGCGGGGCTGAGCGGATGGCGCCGACGCCGCGACGCATCCTCTTCGCGGCCGTCGTCGCGCTGTGCCTCGGGCTCACCGCCGTCGTCGTCTTCACCGGCTGGAGCATCAACCCGACGGTCAAGGCGATCGAGACGCTCGCCGTCGTCGGCTCCGTCGCCGCGGTGCTGTTCGGCGCGGCGATCACGATCGGGCTGCGGATGGCCGACTACCGCGAGCCGGAGTCCGAGGAGGAGTTCGAGCAGGTCGTGCTGCGCGCCGAGCGGCTGGCCCGCGAGGGCGTCGCGGCCGAGCCCGACGAGTCCGAGTTCCTCGACCTCGACCCCTACGACGACGCCGACTTCGAGGCGCTCGTGGCGGATGCGCTGGACGAGCTGCCGGACCTGCTGCGGGCCCTGGTCGAGAACCACAACGTCGCGGTCGTGATCTCCGACGGCGGCCGGCGGCGCGGGGCCTACGGGCTGTACCACGGCGACGGCGCGACCCGCGACGACGTGCCCGACCGGATCGTCATCTACCGCGACACCCTGCGCCGCGACTTCGGCCACGACCCCGACCTGCTGCGCGAGCAGGTCACCCGCACGGTCCGCCACGAGCTCGCCCACCACGTCGGCTTCGACGAGCTCGGCGTGCGCGACCTCGGCCTCTAGGCCTTCGCCGGGTCGAACTCGGTCGCGACGATGCGCTCGTCGTGGACGCCGCGCGCCGCGGGCGAGGCGAGCCAGACGATCGGCGGGCCCATGATCGCCGGGTCGAGCAGGTTGGCGCGGGCCTCGGCCGGCGTGTCGTCCGGGATCATCCCGGTCTCCGTCGCGCCGCCGGGCAGCAGCAGGTTCACGGTCACGTTCGTGCCGGCGAGCTCGGCGGCCATGACCTTCGAGAGCGCCTCGACCGCCGCGCCGGCCGGGCCGTAGGGGACGAACCCGGCGCGCGTCATCGTCGCGTGGTTCATCGAGACGTTGACGACCCGACCGCCCGTGGCGCTCGCGAGCATCCGCGGCACGACCGCGCGGGCGACGAGGAACGTGCCCGTGACCTTCGTGTCGACGACGGCGCGGAAGCCGTCGGGCTCGACCGCGTGGAACGGCTGGGGCTCGGTGAGGAAGCGCGGGTTGACGGTGCGCATCCCGATGCCGGCGTTGTTGACGAGCAGGTCGAGGCCGCCGAGGCGGTCGTAGACCGCGGCGACCGTGTGCTCGACCGCGCGCTCGTCACGGATGTCGAGGCCGAGCGGGAGCGCGCTCGCGCCGAGCGCGGCCGCCGTCTCGCGGGCGCGCTGCGGGTCGCGGGAGGTGACCCCGACGGCGGCGCCGGCCTCGGCGAGCGCCTTCGCCATCGCGAGCCCGAGCCCGCTGCTCGCCCCGGTGACGAGGGCCCGGACGCCGTCGAGTCGTGTCGATTCCACGCGCCGATTGTCGCGATCGCGTGGTGATCCGGCACACCGAGGCCGCCATCCTCGGACCATGGCGATCGAGGGGAACATCTGCTCCGATATACGGAGCAGATGTTCCCCTCGATTCGTCGATCGAGCTGATCGCTGACCTCGGCGACGCGGCAGCACGGCGTCGTCGGCCGCGGAGCAGCTCGTCGCGCTCGGCGTCGGGCAACGCGCGATCGACCACCGCATCGCGTGCCGGCGTCTGCACCGATCCACGCGGGGCGTGTTCGCCGTCGGCCATCCGCTCCGATCCGCGACCGGTTCGTGGATGGCGGCGGTCCTTGCCTGCTGGCGAGGGCGCCGTGCTGAGCCACCGCTCGGCCGCGGCGCTCTGGGGCGTCCGCACAGTTCGGCGGACGGGCGCAGGTGACGTCAGCCGCTCGCACGCTCCGTCGCCCGGGCATCGCCACCCACCGGGTCGCGCTGCCGCCCGACGAGGTGACCACCGAGCTCGCCATCCCGGTCACCACGCCCGCGCGCACGCTCTTCGACCTCGCCGCGTCCTGACCCGCCAGCAGCTCGAGGCCGCGATCACCGAGGCGGAGGTCCGGCGCCTCACGAGCCCCACCTCCCTCGCCGACCTCGTCGCGCGGTACCCCGGGCGCCGGGGAATCGCCACGCTGCGGCGCATCCTCGAGGACACCGGCCGGATCGGCCGCACGCTCACGCGCTCCGAGCTCGAGATCGCGTTCCTCGCCCTCGTCGACGCCCACGGCCTGCCGACGCCCGACCTCAATCGCACCGGCGACCACGGCGAGCTCGACGCCACGCTGGCCCGCCGCCCGCCTCGCCGTCGAGCTCGACGGCTTCGCGACCCACGGCACCCGCCGCGCCTTCGAGGCCGACCGCGCCCGGGACCGCGCCCTCCTGCTCGCCGGCTGGCGCGTCGTCCGCCTCACGGCCCGCCAGCTCACGGCCGAGGCCGGCACGATCGCGCGACAGCTCCGGATCCTCCTGGGGGATACCGTGCCGTGACGGTCGCCTGGACCGGATCCGAACCCGAGAGGACCCCACCCGCATGCCCGAAGCCGTGATCGTCGACGCCGTCCGCACCCCGATCGGGCGCGCGGTCAAGGGATCGCTCAAGGACGTCCGCGCCGACGACCTCGCCGCGATCCCGCTCCGGGCCCTCGTCGAGCGCAATCCGGACGTCGACTTCGCCGAGACGAACGACGTGATGATGGGCGCGGCCCGGGGCGACGGCGACCAGGGCTACAACGTCGGGCGCAACGCCGCGCTGCTCGCCGGGCTCGACCACCACGTCCCCGCCTGCACGCTGAACCGCTTCTGCGCCTCGTCGCTGCAGACGATCCGCATGGCCTTCCACGCGATCAAGGTGGGGGAGGGCGACCAGTACGTCGCGGCGGGGGTCGAGTCGGTCTCCAACGCGGGCACCGGCGCGCCGGTGCCCTACCACCCGAAGCTCGACGGCTCCGAGAACAGCCTCTACGACGTCTACATCCCGATGGGCCAGACGGCCGAGAACGTCGCCGAGCGCTGCCAGATCAGCCGCGAGGCCCAGGACGAGTGGGCCGTGACCTCGCAGACCCGCGCCGTCGCCGCCCGCGACGACGGCCACTTCGACCGCGAGATCGTGCCCGTCACGACGCCCGACGGCACGGAGGTCACGAAGGACGACGGGCCGCGGCCGGGCACGACGATGGAGGCCCTCGCGAACCTCAAGCCCGCCTTCCGCGAGGACGGCACCGTCACCGCCGGCAACTCGTGCCCGCTCAACGACGGCGCCGCGGCCGTCCTCGTGATGTCCGAGGACAAGGCGGCCGCCCGCGGCCTCGCGCCGCGCGCCCGCATCATCGCCTCCACCGTCGCCGCGATCCGCCCGGAGATCATGGGCCTCGGCCCGATCCCGGCGATCCGCGCGCTGCTCGAGCAGACCGGCATGACGATCGACGACGTCGACATCGTCGAGATCAACGAGGCCTTCGCCGCCCAGGTCGTGCCGTGCCGCGACGAGCTCGGGATCCCGGAGGACAAGCTCAATCCCTTCGGCGGGGCGATCGCGCTCGGGCACCCGTTCGGGATGACCGGCGCGCGGATCATGACCACGCTCCTCAACGGCCTCGACGCCGTCGACGGCCGCTACGGCATCGAGGCGATGTGCGTCGCCGGCGGGATGGGCCAGGCGATGCTGGTCGAGCGGATCCGGTAGAGAGGCGCCATGAGCGTTCCCGACACGCGCGACTGGGCCGCCTGGATCGACCGGATGCCCGGCCCCGACAACGACAACCCGACGCTCCACGTCACCGGCGTCTGCTCGTTCCCGACCGAGGGCTGGTCGGCGCAGCTCGTGCCGGTCGACGGCCAGGACCCCGACGCCGAGGACTTCCACCTGCGCCTCGTCACGTGGCCGCCGGCCGAGGGCGCGGCCGAGGTCCTCACCGACGTCGAGGTCGCCTACGCCGGATCGGCGGGCACCGCGGCGACGAGCATCTCGATCGAGATGGTCGCCGAGACGCTTCCGGTCGGGGACGTCTTCTAGCGCGGGCCGGACGACCGTGAAGCGGCGGGCGGGGCGCCCCCCCAGGTACCCCGCCCGCGCGCCTCAGGTCCAATGGCGACGAGCGCCTCAGGCCGAGCGACGAGCTTCAGCGACGCCCGCGACGGGCGGGCTCGGTGGGCCCGGGGACCGTGCGCAGGCTCGCGCGGACCAGGTCGCGGTACGCCCGCGACCGGGACCCCCCGGTGCCGGTCGTGGGCTGGCTGACGCCGGTCAGATGGATGAAGGTCATCGGCTGCATCGCGCGGCAGTCTCTCTGAGCCGCCGCGGCGCACGAAGGATGCAGACCCGCGAGTGCGCGGTGCGCATCCGTACGTCAGGGGTGCGGGGAACCGAACCGCTGACCGGTCCGGCGGCTCAACCGTTGTTCTTCATCTTGCGCGTGTCGCGCGGCTCGAGGAACGGCTCCTTGTCGGCCGGCTTCAGCCCGCCCTGGATCTGGCGGCCGCGCTCGAGCTCGGCGTTGACCTCCGCCCCGAGCAGGATCACGTTGTTCGTGATCCACAGCCAGGTGAGGAACACGATCACGCCGCCGAGCGCCCCGTAGGTCTTGTTGTACGAGCCGAAGTTCGAGACGTAGAAGGCGAACAGCGCCGAGACCACGATCCAGATGACGACGGCGAGCAGGCTGCCGGGGCTCACCCACTGGAACTTCGGATGCTTCACGTTCGGCGTGGCGTAGTAGAGCAGCGCGATCATCACGCTCACGGCGAGCACGAGCACCGGCCATTTCGCGATGTCCCAGACCGTCACCGCGGTGCTGCCGAGGCCGACGATGTCGCCGATGCGCTGGGCCAGCGGCCCGGTGAGGACGACGGCCATCGCGCTCGCGGTCAGCAGGACGAGCAGGATCACGGTGACGACGAGGCGGGTCGGGATCGTCTTCCAGGCCGGGCGGCCCTCCTCGACGTCCCAGATCGCGTTCGCCGCGCGCATGAACGCGCCGACGTAGCCGGACGCCGACCAGATCGCGACCGCGAGGCCGACGAAGAACACCACGCCCGCGGCGCCCTGGCTCTTCTGCAGGTTCTGGATGGCCTGGGTCAGGAGGTCCTTGGCCGGGCCGGGGGCGATCGACTGCAGGTTGTCGAGGAGCGGCTGCGTCGCCGACTGGCCGAACAGCCCGAGCAGCGAGATCAGCGCCAGCAGCATCGGGAAGATCGACAGCACGCCGTAGTACGTCAGCGCGGCCGCCCAGTCGGTGACGTTGTCCTCCTGGAACTCGGCGAACGCGCGCTTGAGCACGCCGACGAAGGACGACTTGGGCATGTCGCTGATGTCGTCGGGCGCGCGGTCCTCGTCGACGGTGCGCGTCGTCTCCGTCGCGTCGTCGTCGTCCGCGTCGCGGTCGAAGCGCCGGTGGTCCGTCGTCGCGGTGGTGTCCGCGTCGGTGGCGGTGCGCTCGCTGTCGGTGCGGTCGCGGTCGGTGTCGGTGCGGGGGCCTTCGGCCATGGCTCCGTCCTCGATGGAAGTTTGGGGCGCCGCGCTCAGCGGCGCTTGGTGATCCGGCCCAGCAGGAAGCCGCCGGCGAGCGCGGCGATCGCCGCCGTCGGGACGGGGTTCGCCTGCGCCTTGTCCCGGACCTGCACGGCGGCCGATCCGGCGCCGTCGGGCGTGGACTCGCGCGCGCGGCCCATGAGGTGCTCGCGCTTGTCGTTCACGGTGTGGCGGACGTCGGCCACCTTGCCCTTCGCGCGCGCCTTCACGTCGGTCTTCTCGGCCAGCGCGGCGACGGTGTCGCCGAGGTCGAGGCGCGTGCGCTCGATCTCCGCGCGGAGCGCGGCGGAGTCCTGCGGCGTCTGCGTCGCGCTCACGGCTGCTCCTGTCGGGCCGACTTGGCTCGGGTCTTGACCCACCGCACGTCCTCCTTCGTCGTCTCCACCGCCTGCTCGGGCATGGGCGGCGTGGCCTCCTTCACCCGGGACTTGCCCCGTAGGGCGAGGATGCCCGCGATCGCGCCGTAGACAACGGTGACGATCAGCGCGGCGACCCATCCGGGCAGGAACGTCGCGAGCGCGAGGATGATCGTCGCGGTCAGTGCGCCGACCGCGTACAGGCCGAACAGCCCGGCGCCGCCGAACATCCCGGCGCCCAGGCCGGCCTTCTTGCCCTTCTCTCGGACCTCGAGCTTCGCGAGCTCGATCTCCTGGCGCACCAACGTCGTCGACTGGTCCGAAAGCTGCTTGAGCAGCTCGCTCGTCGGACGCTCGCGTAGGTCGGTGCCGCGGTGCTCGGCCATGCGTGGCCTCCCATTCCGTGGATCTACGGTCCCCGACGCGGTACCCGCGTTTGCCGTCGGGAACCCGTGCACCGGATTCGGGTGCGTCACACTTGGCGCAAACGCGCGACTTCGCCGGTGCGCTCAGTCGAGCCGCGCGGGCAGGCCGAAGCGCTCGAAGATGAACTGCGAGCGGGCCAGCGGCTGCGCCGGCCAGTTCGTGTAGAAGTCCTTCTCGGTCCCCTCGACCGAGCGCGTGATGAACGCGGTGACCTGCTTGATGCGGTCGCCCTCGAACGTGAGCACGTCGAACGCGAAGGGCAGGTACGCGCTCTCGGCCTCGTCCCACTGGTAGACGCCGACGGCCGCCTGGCCGTTCACGCGCGCGGGGACGTGGCGCCAGCGCCAGGCGCCCGACAGCGGCCCGAACTGCAGGAAGCCCGTGATGCCGTCGGTGCCGCGGAACCACGACGGCAGCGGCGGCATCGACCACGCGGCGTCCTCGGCGAGCAGGGACACGACGCGCGGGACGTCGCCGCGCGCGAGCGCGTCCATGTACGCCTCGACGATCTCGGTCAGGCGCTCGTCGCCGAGCGCCCGCAGGGTCTTCTGCTGGCTGCGCTCCGGCAGCTTGTCGTCGATCGTCTTGCGGGCGCGCTGCAGCGCGCTGTTCACCGAGGCGACGGTCGTCTCGAGCGTCGCCGCGACCTCCTTGGCCGAGTAGCCGAGGACCTCGCGGAGGATGAGCGCCGCGCGCTGCGCCGGCGGCAGGAGCTGGAGGGCGGCGACGAACGCGAGCTCGAGGCTCTCGCGCCGCTCGAAGCGCGCCTCCGGGGCCGCGAGGCCGTCCTCGACGCCGAGCGTCTCGTCGGGGTACGGCTCGACCCACACCGTCTCCGACACCGGCATCGCGAGCCCCTCGCTCGGGTCGGTGGCCGGGCCGTAGTCGATCGGCAGGACGCGCTTGGGGCGGCGTGCGATCTGGTTCAGGCAGGTGTTCGTGGCGATCGTGTAGAGCCAGGAGCGCAGCGAGCTTCGCTCCTCGAAGCGCGCCAGGCCGCGCCACGCCCGCAGCGAGGCCTCCTGCAGCGCGTCCTCGGCGTCGTGCACCGAGCCGAGCATCCGGTAGCAGTGGGCGTGGAGCTCGCCGCGGTAGGGCCCGAGGAGCTGCGCGTACGCGTCCTCGTCGCCGGCCTTCGCGGCGCGAAGCAGCTCGTGCTCGCGCGGGGTGGTCCGTGTGTCGGTCGACGCCATCGCGGGCCACCCTAGACGCCCCGCCGGGGCGGTCTCAAACGGCGTCCGACCAATTTCCCACGGCGGCGATGAGTTCCCGGCGGTCGCCCGGTCCTATGAGACGAACGCCCGAAAAGCCTCATGAACCGGACGCAGAAGGAGACCACCGACATGACCGCCAACGAGACCCCCACCGCCGCCGCGCCCGACCTGCGCTCCCGCTGGATGGCGCTGTTCGTGCTGTGCGTCGGCGTCCTCATGATCGTGCTCGACGCGACCGTCGTGAACGTCGCCCTTCCTTCCATCCAGAGCGACCTCGGCTTCTCGCAGGCCGACCTCGCCTGGGTCGTCAACGCCTACCTGATCGCCTTCGGCGGCCTGCTCCTGCTCGCCGGCCGGCTCGGCGACCTCGTCTCCAAGCGCGGCATCTTCCTCGCCGGGCTCGGCGTCTTCACCGTCGCCTCGCTGCTCTGCGGCGCCGCCCAGACCAAGGAGATGCTCGTCGCCGCGCGCTTCGTCCAGGGCGTCGGCGGCGCGATGACCTCGGCCGTCGTCCTCGGCATGATCGTCACGATGTTCCCCGACCCGCGCGAGCAGGCGAAGGCGATCGGCGTCTACGCGTTCGTCGCCTCCGCCGGCGGCTCGATCGGCCTGCTGGCCGGCGGCGTCCTGACCCAGGCGATCAACTGGCACTGGATCTTCTTCGTCAACGTGCCGATCGGCGTCGTCACCGCGATCGCCGCCCGCCGCCTGCTGGTCAAGGACCGCGGGATCGGCTTCGCCCGGGGCGCGGACGTGCTCGGCGCCGTCCTCATCACCGGCGCGCTGATGCTGCTCGTCTACACGATCGTCAAGCCGGCCGCCGAGCTCGGCTGGGGCGCGGGCCGCACGCTGGCCTTCGGCGCCGCCGCGATCGCCCTGCTCGTGGCCTTCGTCGCCCGCGAGGCGACGGCCCGCACGCCGCTCGTCCCGCTGCGGATCTTCCGCTCGCGGCTCGTCGCGGGTGCGAACCTGATCCAGGCCGTCAGCGTCGCCGGGATGTTCGGCATGTTCTTCATGGGCGCCCTGTACCTGCAGCGCGTCCTGGGCTACGACCCGCTCGAGATCGGCCTCGCGTTCCTGCCGGTGACGGTGGTCATGGGCGGCCTGTCGCTGTTCTACGCCGAGAAGCTCATCACCCGCTTCGGCGCGCAGCGCACGCTCGTCCCGGGCCTCGCGCTGATCGCGGCCGGGCTGCTCCTGTTCACCCGCGCCCCGGTCGACGGCAGCTACGTGACCGACGTCCTGCCGGTCATGCTGCTCATCGGCGCCGGCGCCGCGGTCTGCTTCCCGTCGCTGATGACGCTGGCGATGTCCGGCGCGACGCCCGAGGACGCGGGCCTGGCCTCCGGCCTCGTGAACACGACCGCGCAGGTCGGCGGGGCGCTCGGCCTCGCCGTCCTGGCGACCCTGTCGGCGACCGAGACCGGCGCGCGCCGCGTCGCCGGCGAGAGCATGGCGACCGCCCTCAACGGCGGCTACCACCTGGCCTACATGGTTGGCGCCGGACTCGCCCTCGCCGCGATCGTGATCGCGCTGGTCATCACCCGGCCCGCGCGCGAGAAGCGCGCGACGGCACCGGTCCGGCGCTCCGAGCCCGCCTGCTCGGAGGCGTAGCCCCGAGTTCGCCCCCCCGAGCGACACCGACGCCCCGCGGCGCACCTGCGCCGCGGGGCGTCGTCACGTCCGGGTCCGCGCGCTACCGGCGGGCGGGCTTGACCGTCAGCGCCCGGCGCGTCACGCCGGTCCGGCCGCCGGCGTCCTTGGCCCGCACGGTCGCGACGACCGCGAGGCGGTGACGGCGGCGGACGACGGTCCGGGCCTTGCGGGCGAGGTGCACGCGCACGGTCGCCTTGTGGCGGGGACGGGCCGCGACGCGTGCCGCGCCGACCGTCCGGGTGCGGCCCGCGATGCGCGCCGCGAGCGTGACGGTCCCGCGGCAGCGCGTCTGCGCGCCCGCGGGGCAGCGCAGCGCCAGGCGCACGTCGCCCGAGCGGTCCATCCGCAGCGTGGTCGCGGCGATCGTCATGCGCGGGCCGCGCTTGCCGGCGCCGGGGCCGCCGTGGCCGGGACCCGCGACGGGTCCGCCGACGGGGCCGCCGCCCTGGCCGCCGGAGACGACGGCCTCGCCGATCAGGCGCTTCGGCGCGCCGGCCTGGAGGTGCAGGAAGAAGGCCTGCGGCGCGACGCCGCCCTGGCACGCGTCACCGTCGGCGTCGAACGGCGTCGCGATGCAGTTCGACGAGACCGGGGCGCGCAGGTCGGGCTCGGCGCCGGGGATCCCGCCGGGCGTGTCGACCACGAAGCCGGCGCCCGCGAGGTGACCGACGAACGTGCGGCCCGTCTCCTGCCACGACACGTACGGCGTGTGGCCGGAGAACGTGATGTCGGGCTTCACGGCGTCGCCGCCGCCCGAGACCGGGCGCCCGCCGTTGGCGAGCTCGAAGTGGTCGCCGTCCACGAGCCGCGCGACGAAGACCCCGTGGGTCCCGCTGCCGACGTCCTCGCTCCACGCGATCCACGGGACGGTCGTCCCGCCCGGCGTCAGCGTGCCGGCGGCGACGCGCGGGTCCTCGGCGTCGTGGCCGGGGACCGCGTTCAGGGAGCAGCGGTCCTCCTGGGCCTGCGACTCGGCGCACGGGCCGAAGCCGTGGACGGCGCCGCTCGTGTCGAGCGCGTTCGTCTGCCCGCCGGTGCCGCGGCCGACCGCCACGTAGTGGAAGCCGCCGTCACCGCCGCCCGCGACGGCCTTCGCCGCGAAGACCTGCTCGTTGCCGCGGAGACCGATGCCGCTGTCGTTCTGCTCGTACCAGACGACCCACGGCACGGTGTCGGCCTTGCCGGTGAAGGCGAAGTCGGGCTCGATGCCGTCGCGCGTCGGGTCGATGTTGAGGGTCGGGTCGCCGGTCGCCGACGAGGCAGGTGCCCCGGGGCTCAGGCGCTTGGCGCCGGTCTGCTGCCAGCAGAACGCGCTCACGCTCGTCCCGCCGCCGGGCGCGTTGGTCGAGCAGTCGGTCTGCTTGATCCCGCGGGAGGCGAAGATCTGGTTCTTGGCGGCGTCGTCGCTCGCGCCGCCGTCCTTCTCCTGCCAGGCGACCCACGGCACGGGGTCGTTGCCCGCGACCGCCGCGCCGCCGACCAGCGCGGGGTTCTCCGCCGTGCGGTCGGGGTGGATGTTCAGCGAGGGGACACGGTGGGCGGGCGCGCGGTCCTGGCCCTCGGGGATCCAGGTGTTCGCGGCCGCGTCGAAGCGGCTGGCGAAGATGTTCGTCCTGCCGCCCGCCAGGTTGGCGTTCGGCTCGTACCACGCGGTCCACGGGACCTTGCGCCCGGTGCCGGCGAAGTCGATCGACGGTGCCTCGGCCTCCTGGGCCTGGTCGAGGTTGAGCGAGCGCCCCTGGGTGATCCAGCGGCCGCCCTTGAACGCGCGGACGAAGATCTGCTGCGAGGCGCCGGACTTCTGCTCGAACGCGGCCCACGGGACGTTGGGCGCGCCGGGGACGAGCGACCCGCCGACGACGTCGGACGCGCCCGCGTCCTGGTGCGGGTCGATGCCGACGGCGGGGTCGTCGTTGACCTGGGTGCCGTCGGCGGGCAGGCCGACGACGGCGGCGGACGCGGTGCCGGTGAGCGCGAGCACGGCGACGAGGGCCGCCGGCGCGAGGCGCCGGCGGCGGAAAGGCCGGGACATGAAGCCTCCTTGGGAGGTCGAGTACGGGTGACGCTGCAATCCCCGAGGACGCCCCCCGGCCGTGGCCCTTCCCCTCCGTGGCCTCCCTCACAGAGCGCCGGCGGCCACCGGCGCCGACGCCGCGTGGCCGGGGGTCCGGCGCGACGGGCGGCGCGCGGGGCGCCACTCGGGCAGCGACCCGCCGCAGGCGGGGCAGAAGCCCGGGAAGTGGTGGTTCTCGCGCACCAGCGCCCAGAAGCCGGGCGACGAGTCCGCCCACTCCGACGTGCACGTCGGGCACCGCACCGCGACCGCGCCGACCGGCGGGGGCGGGTCGAGGTCGAGCACCCGGTCGGCGAGCCACAGGCGGCGGTAGCCGACGAGCGCGGCCCAGTCGGCCAGCACGCGGCGCGCCGCGCGGTCGAGCGGCGGCGCGTTCGGCGGCAGGGTCGCGACGAGCTCGTCGTCGTCCACGCCGGACCCGCGCAGGTCGACGATCGCGACGCCGGCGAGGCGGGCGAACGTCATCGAGGCCGGGCCGCCCGTGATCGTGCCGCGCAGCGGCGGGTTGAGCGTCAGCTCGCCGGCGGCGATCGTGGCGCGCAGGAAGCGGTGCGGCGGGAGGCCGTGATCGGCCCCCGCGGCGGGGTCGTGGTCGAGGTGGTCGTCGGAGGCCATGGGCGATGGGTCGCCGTTTGCAGGGAAGTCCTGACGCGGCCCGCCGCGCAACATCCCTGTCAGGTCGTCCGGTGCGCCCGCGACCCTGCAGCCATGATCGTCGTCTGCACCGTCCTCGCGGTGGCGCTCGTCGCCACGCTCCTCGCGGCCCTCCGGGCCCGCGCCGCCGAGCGCAGCGCCCGCGGGGCGCTCGACGCCGAGCGCCGCGCCCGGGTCGCCGATGCCGCCGCCGCGGCGGGCCTGCGCGAGCAGATGGAGGCCGCCCACCGCGACCGGCTCGGCGATCTCGAGCGCGCCACGCGGGAGAAGGTCGAGCTCCTGACGGGCGGTCGCGCCGAGCTGCGCCGCGAGATGCAGGCGATCTCGAGCGACGTGCTCAAGGGCGCGACGGAGCAGATCACGAAGCTCGCGGCCGAGGCGCGCCGGGCCGACCACGCGGCGGCGAAGGGCGAGCTCGGGCTGCGCGCGGCCGAGATCAAGGAGGCGGTCGCGCCGATCGCCAAGCACCTCGAGCGGGTCGGCAGCCAGGTCGAGCAGCTCGAGCGCGACCGCGCCGCGACCCATGCGACGGTCCGCCAGCTGTTCGAGTCGACGGCGACCGAGCTCGGGCGGCTGCGGATGGAGACGGGCGCGCTCGTCAGCGCCCTCAAGCGCCCGCAGGTCCGCGGCTCGTGGGGCGAGATCCAGCTCAAGAACGTCGTGCGCATCGCGGGCATGACCGACCACGTCGACTTCCACGCCCAGGCGACGATCCGCACCGGCGACGAGGGCGCCTTCCGCCCGGACATGACCGTCCACCTGCCGACCGGCCGGGACATCGTCGTCGACTCCAAGGTCCCGCTCGACGCCTACCTGACCGCGCTCGAGGCGGCGACCGACGAGGAGCGCGAGGTGCACCTCGACCGCCACGCCGCCCAGCTGCGCGCCCACCTCGACAAGCTCGCGGGCAAGGCCTACCACGCCAAGCTCGAGCGCTCGGCCGAGTTCGTCGTCTGCTTCGTGCCCAACGAGGCCTGCTACGTCGCCGCGCTCGACCGCGACCCGCGGCTGCTCGAGCACGGCGCCGGCCGCGGGGTGCTGATCGCGACGCCGACGACCCTGCTCGCGCTGCTGCACGCCACGCACTACGGCTGGCGCCAGGCCGAGGTCGAGCAGTCCGCGCTCGAGATCGCGGCGGCCGGCCGCGAGCTGCACAAGCGCTGCGCGACGTTCCTCGAGTCCTTCGTCAAGCTCGGCCGCGGGCTGACGTCGGCGACGAACGCCTACAACGACTCGGTCGGCTCGCTCGAGGGCCGCGTCCTGCCGCAGCTGCGCCGCTTCGAGGAGTACGGCGCGGCCTCGGAGAAGCCGCTCGCGGAGCCCGCCGCGATCGATGCCGCCCCCCGGGCGCTCACCGCGCCCGAGGCCGACCCGCCGCGCCTGTGGGCGGCGGCCGGCGACGAGGGCGCCGCGGCCGCCTGACCCGCGCGGCCTACCGCGGCGCCATCCGCAGCGCGCCGTCCAGCCGGATCGTCTCGCCGTTGAGCATCGGGTTCTCGATGATCGACGTCGCGAGCTGCGCGTACTCCTCCGGCAGCCCGAGCCGGTGCGGGAACGGGATCGAGTTGCCGAGCGCCTCGCGCGCGTCGTCGGGCAGCAGGGCGAGCAGCGGGGTGTCGAACAGCCCGGGCGCGATCGTCATCACGCGGATGCCGTACTGGGCGAGGTCGCGCGCGGCGGGGACCGTCATGCCGACGATGCCGCCCTTCGAGGCCGAGTAGGCGATCTGGCCGATCTGGCCCTCGTAGGCGGCGACGGACGCCGTCTGCACGCACACGCCGCGCTCGGCGCCGGCGTCGGGCTCGTTCTCGCGCATCGCCGTCGCGGCGAGCCGCAGGACGTTGAACGTGCCGATCAGGTTGATCGCGATCGTCGTCTGGAAGGGCTCGAGCGGATGCGGGCCCTTGGAGCCGGTCGTCCGCTGCGCCCAGCCGACGCCCGCGCAGCAGACCGAGATCCGCAGGCCGCCGTCGGCCTCGGCCGCGGCCTCGACCGCCGCCTGGACCTGGGCCTCCTCGCGCACGTCGCACTCGACGAAGCGCAGCCCGAGCTCGTCGGCCAGCGCCTTGCCCTTCTCGGCGTTCACGTCGGCGATCGTCACGACCGCGCCGCGTTCGTGCAGGCGCCGCGTCGTCGCCTCGCCCAGGCCGGACGCGCCGCCGGCCACCAGTGCTCCACTGCCCTCGATGTTCATGGCGGGGCATCCTAGGGACGCCCGGCTCGCCGGCGCGTGCGGCCTGCGTCAGCTCGCGCGCGGCGCGGCGACACGAAGTCGAACATCCTCATGCACGTCGGTGCGCTGCGCGCGTACAACGGCCGCCCGCCTGTAGGGATCAGGCTCTGCATCGAGGGCTACGAGGAGATAGGCAGCGGCGCGCTCCTCGCGCACCCGACGCACGACGCGGAGCGGTTCGCCGCCGACGCGATGGTCATCGCCGACATGGGCAGCATCACCCCCGGCACGCCGACGCTGACGACCGCGTGCGCGGGATGGCGAACGTCACCATCGAGGTGCGCACGCTCGCGTCCGGCAAGCACAGCGGGCAGTACGGCGGCGCGGCGCTCGACGCTCTCCTCGCGCTCGTTCGCGCGATCGCCTCCCTCCACACCGACGCAAGGCGACGTCGCCGTCACCGCGACTGCGGCGGAACGAGTGGAACGGCTCCGAGCAGGCCGAGGCCGAGTTCCGCGCCCTCGGAACCGTCCTCGACGGGATGCCGCTGATCGGAACGAGGCGGCCTCGGCTCGCGCATCTGGTCAGGCCAGGCGATCACCGTGGTCGGGATCGACGTGCCGTCGGTCGACGGCGCCGTCAACGCCGTGTCGCCGTACGCCCGCGCCGACGATCAACGTGCGCGTCCATCCGGAGCAGGACGCCGCGGAGGCGCAGGCGGCGGTCATCGACCACCTGCGGGCGACGCGACCGTTCGGGATCGAGCTCGACGTCCGCCCCGGCCCGACGGGAAACGGCTTCGCCGCGGCGACCGGCGGTCCCGCCTACGCGGCCGCCGGCGCGGCTGGTCGGCCGCCTGGGGGGCGGACGTCCTGCTCGCGGGCAGCGGCGGGTCGATCCCGATCGTCAACGCGCTCGCCGAGAGCGCTCCCGGACGCGGAGGCGCTCCTCGTCGGCACCACCGACGGCTACGCGAACATCCACGGCCCGAACGAGCGCGTGCTGCTCGACGAGTTCGAGCGGGCGACGATCGCGGAGGCGGACTTCTTCGGCCGCTACGCGGAGGCGTTCGCGAACATGAGCGACGCGGCGAGTCGCCGAGGACCGGCCGGACAAGGGCGGCGGGCTCGCTGAGCGGGCGCTCGGCTTCATCGAGAGGGCGGGCAACCGCGTCCCGACCGCGATCCTCTTCATCGGCTGATCGTCGTGGTGATCGCGCTGTCGCAGGTGCTCGACTGGGCGAACGTGGGCGTGACGAAGCCAGATCGCCGAACCGCAGGCGGCGCAGATCGAGAACAGCGCGACGACGCCGAACGACGTCGGCCCGTCGTACGAGCTCGACGGCGAGAGATCGACGGCGATACAAGACGCGAGCATGTCGAGGCGAAGGGCCTGCTCACCGGCGAGGGCATCCGCTTCATGTTCACCTCGTTCGTGCCGAACTTCCTCGGGTTCGCGGCGGTGGGGGTGATCCTCGTCGCGATGATCGGCGTCGGCGTCGCCGAGTACTCGGGGCTCGTCGGCGCGCTGATCCGCAAGCTCGTCGCGGTCTCCTCGCAGGGGTCTCTGACCTACATCATCGTGTTCGTCGGGATCCTCTCGAGCGTAGCGTCGGACGACGGGCTACCTCGTGCTGATCCCGCTCGCGGCGGTGGCGTTCATCAGCGTGGGGCGACATCCGCTCGCCGGGAATCGCGGCGGGCTTCGGGGCGGTGAGCGCGGCGTTCTCGGTGAACATCCTGCTCGACTCCGGCCGACGGCGTGGTGACCGACATCGCCAACGAGGCGGCCCAGCTCGTCGACCCGACCGTGCAGACTCGATCTCGTGTCGAACCTACTGGTTCGGGATCGTCTCGACTCTCTTCCTGACGGTCGTGATCACGCTCGTGACGACCCGCGTCGTCGAGCTGCGCCTCGGGGCGTGGGATCGTGGCCAGGCCGACCAGGAGGAGCTCGCGCGCGAGGAGGGCCCGGCGATCGACCCCGCCGACGAGGCGCGCGGGCTGCGCTGGGCGCTGTGGGCGGTGCTCGGCGTGCTCGTCGTCGTCCTCGCTCTGACCTGCCGCCGGGCGCGCCGCTGCGCAACCCGGAGACCGGCGACATCATCGGCGACTCGCCGCTGATGAGCAGCCTGATCGTGATCATCTCGGCGACCTTCCTGGCCGCGGGGCTGGCGTTCGGGCGCGCGGCGAAGACGATCAAGGGAGCACGGACGCGCTGGGGATGATCACGAAGGCCTGGGCGAGCCTCGCGTCGCTGTTGTTCCTCTTCCTGCTCATCGCCCAGTTCATCGCGTACTTCGACTTCAGCAACATCGCGCAGGTCACCGCGATCGCGCTCGGCGACATCCTCGAGGACCTCGACCTCGGATCGCTGATCCTCCTGATCGGGATCATCATCGCGACGCTGCTCGTCGACCTGATCATGCCCGCGAAGATCGCCAAGTGGGCGATCCTCGCGCCGATCCTCATCCCCCTCATGCTGCGGCTGGGCGTCCCCCGCAGACGGTGCTCGCCGCGTACCGGCTCGGCGACTCGCCGATCAACGTCCTGACGCCGCTGATGCCGTACTTCCCGCTGATGGTCGTCTTCGCCGCGCGCTACCAGCGCGACGCGGGAATCGGGACGGTGATCGCGCTGATGGTCCCCTACGCCGTCGTGGTCGCCGTGCTCTGGACGGCGTTTTTCGTCCTCTGGTACCTCATCGGGATCCCGCTCGGTCCCGGCTGGCCCGTGTGAGCGGCCGCGCGCGCTGGCGCCGGGGCCGTGAGCGACGCCGCCATCACGTTCTGCATCCTCGGCGCGGCCGTCGTCGTCTTCGTGTGGGACCGGCTCCCGGTCGCGGTCGTCGCCGTCGGCGTCGCGCTGGCCCTCTGGGCGACCGGCGTGCTCGGCTACGAGCAGGCGCTGGCCGGCTTCGGCGACCCGACGGTCGTGTTCATCGCGTCGCTGTTCGTGGTCGGCGACGCGCTCGACGCCACCGGCGTCACGGCGTGGGCTGGGCCGGCGGATGCTCGCGGGCGCCGGTGATCGCGACGGCGCGGCTCACGGCCGTGCTCATGCTCGTCGTCGCCGGGCTGACCGCCGTGATCACGCCGAACGGCGCGGTCGCCGCGCTGCTGTCCGCCGCGGTCCTGATGGCGGTCCGCCTCGGCCGGCCGCCGTCGGCGCTGCTGCTGCCGGTCGCGTTCGGCGCCCACGCCGGCTCGCTCCTGGCGTTGACCGGATCCCCGGTCAACGTGATCGTCTCCGACGCCGCGCGGGACGCGGGCGGCGGCGCGTTCGGCTTCTTCGCGTTCGCGCTCGTCGGCGTCCCGCTCGTGGCCGGGACGGTGGCGATCGTCGTCCTGCTCGGCGACCGCCTGCTGCCCGAGCGCCGGCCGCGGACCATGCCGCCGGACTTCAGCGAGCACGCGAGGACGCTCGTGGAGCAGTACGGCCTGGCCGACGAACGAGGACGGCGCGCTCACCCGCCACCGCGGGCTCGCCGAGGTCGTGATCCCGCCGCGCTCGGATCTCGTCGGGACCGCGATCTTCCCGGGCATGACGACCGACAGCGGCGAGCTCGTGGTGAGTCGCCGTCCACCGCGAGGGCGAGGACGTCGCGGGGGAGAGCGCGCTGCGCGCCGGCGACACGGTGCTCCTCCAGGGCTCCTGGTCGGCCCTCGACGAGCACCTCCGACGACCCGGACGTCCTCGTCGTCGACGACCCGGACGGCGGTCCGCCGGCAGGCGGTGCCCCTCGGGGCCGGGGCGAAGCGCGCGCTCGGGCGTCCTCGCCGCCATGGTCGTGGCGCTGGCCACCGGTGCGGTCCCGCCCGCCGTCGCGGGCCTCCTGGCCGCCGGCGCGCTCGTCCTCGTGGGCGTGACGACGGTCGAGCAGTGCTACCGCGCGATCTCGTGGACGACCGTGATCCTGGTCGCGGGGATGATCCCGCTCTCGACGGCGATGATCCAGAGCGGGAGCGGCCGACCAACTCGCGCAGGCGGTCGTCGACGCGGTCGGGGGCGCCGGACCGCGCGTGCTGTTGCTCGCGCTCGTGAGTGGTCACGATGGCGCTCGGGCAGCTGATCAGCAACACGGCCACGGCGTTGATCATGATCCCCGTCGCGCTCTCCGCGGCCCAGGAGCTCGGCGTCTCGGCGCGCCCGTTCCTGATGGCGCTCGCCGTCGCGGCCGCCGCGTCGTTCCTGACCCCCGTCGCGACGCCGGCGAACCTGATGGTCATGGACGCCGGCGGCTACCGGTTCGGGGACTACTGGAAGCTCGGCCTCCCGCTCGCCGCGCTGTTCGGCGCCGTCGCGGTGCTGCTCGTGCCGGTGCTCTGGCGCTTCTGACCCGCCGGCCGTTCCCGGGTGTCACGCGTCCTTCGCCAGGCGCACGCCCGAGAAGATCTGGCGGCGCTGGGGCAGGTCCCAGTTGCGGAACGTGCGGGTCGCGACCCGCGGGGCGGTGGCCCACGACCCGCCGCGCAGGACGCGGTAGCCGTCGCCGAAGAACACCTCGGAGTACTCGCGGTAGGGGTACGGCCGGAAGCCGGGATAGCCGCCGAACGGCGAGGCCGTCCACTCCCACACCTGCCCGACGCCGGCGAGCGGGCCGGCCGATCCGTTGGTCCCCTGATTCCAGGTCGCCGCCCTCTCCCACTCGGCTTCGGTGGGGAGGCGGGCACCGTGCGCGCGGGCGAAGGCGTCGGCCTCGAACCAGGAGACGTGGCACGCGGGGGCGTCGGGGTCCCCCGCCGCCACCGCCGGGTCGTGGGTGATGTCGTACTCCTCCTTCCACGCCCAGCCCTCGTCGGACCACCACTCGCGGCGCTCGTAGCCGCCGCCCTCGGCGAAGTGCATCCACGTGCCGTTCGTGGCCGGCCGGCGGGCGATCCGGAACGGCGCGACGTCGACCGTGTGCGCCGGACGCTCGTTGTCGTAGGCGAAGCCCTCGGCGCCTGCGCCCATCGTGAACGGGCCGCCGGGGACCGCGACCCAGTCGTCGCCGGCGGCGGGCGCGACGGGACGCAGCGCCGGCTCGCCCGGGGCCAGCACGCCGCCGAGCTCCATCGCCTGGCGCATCGTCTCGGTGTGCTGGAGCTCGTGGCGGATCACCATCTCGTGAAGCACCGGGTCGGGCGCGCGGTCCTCGAGCGTGCGCAGGACGCGGGCGCGGACGGTGTCGAGGTAATCGCGGGCCGCGGCCGTGTCGAGCAGCTCGATCTCCCCGCGGACGGTGCGCGGCGTCTCGAACGCGTCGTACACCGCGGCGAGCTCCGGGTACAGCAGCGGCTCGCCCGCGAAGCGATGCACGAGCCACAGGTCCTCGTAGGCCGCAATGTGGGCGAGGTCCCACACGAGCGGGCTCATGATCGGGTCGATCTGGCGCTCGAGCTCGGCGACCGACAGATGGCCGACGAGCTCCAGGGTGCGGCGGCGGGCCGCGTGCATGGCGTCGAGGAACTCGTGCACGGGGAGTCCGTAACGGTACGGGCCTCGGCGTTACAGACGGTGAACGACCGCGAACCTCCGTCGGCCCCCGAACACCGCGGCGCCGAACCCCACGGTCACCCATGGGGCTATCCCTACCTGCAGACGCCAGTGGTCCGCATGGTTCGGTTCGGCCCGCGACGGCACAGTGCGCACTCGTACCTGACAGGTCCTCCGACCTTCCTCAAGGAGCAACTGAGTGCACGCCAACACGTTCGCTGCTCGCGCCGGCCGCTGGAGCGCGCAGCATCGCAAGACGGCCATCTGGGGCTGGATCGCCTTCGTGGCCATCGCCTTCGTCATCGGCGGCGCCGTCGGCGTCAAGAAGCCGACCGACTACATCGGCCCCGGCGACTCGGGCCGCGCCGACCAGCTCGCCCTCGACCACTTCCCGAAGGACGAGTCCGAGAGCATTCTCGTCCAGGCGCCGAAGGGCGGCTCCGCGAAGGACGCGAACGTCCGCAAGGCCGTTGATGATGCGATCGCCTCCGTCTCGGGCAAGCCACGCGTAGCCGAGGTCAAGTCGCCCTACGCCGCCGGCAACGAGAACCAGATCGCCAAGGACGGCCGCTCCGTCCTCGTGAACTTCAAGGTCCGCGGCGACGCGGACCAGACCGACGACGCGATCACCCCGGTCGTCGACGCGGTCGCCCGCGTGAAGGCCCAGAACCCCGACGTCTACGTCGGCGAGTTCGGCGGCGCGAGCGCGAACAAGGCGCTGTCGAAGTCCTTCTCCGACGACTTCAAGAAGGCCGAGCAGCTGTCGCTGCCGATCACGCTGATCATCCTCGTCGTCGCCTTCGGCGCTCTTGTCGCCGCCGGCATCCCGCTGCTGCTGGGGTTGAGCGCCGTGATGGCGACCCTGGGCCTCGTCGCGCTGCCGAGCCAGATCGTCCCGATGGACGACATGATCTCCTCGATCATCCTGCTCATCGGCCTGGCCGTGGGCGTCGACTACACGCTGTTCTACCTGCGCCGTGAGCGCGAGGAGAAGGCGCGCGGCGCCGACAAGATGGAGGCGGTGGCCACCGCCGCCGCGACCTCCGGCCGCGCCGTCCTCGTCTCCGGCTTCACCGTCATGGCCGCGATGGCGGGCATGCTGCTGGCCGGCGACCGCACGTTCACCTCGCTCGGCATCGGCGCGATCATGGTCGTCGCCGTCGCCATGATCGGGTCGCTCACCGTGGTCCCGGCGATGCTCGCCTGGCTCGGCGACCGCGTCGACAAGGGCCGCGTGCCGTTCCTGCACCGCCTCAAGCGCGCCGACGGCGAGAGCCGCATGTGGAACGCGGTGCTGACCCGCGTCCTCAAGCGCCCGGCGCTGTCCGCCGGCCTCGCCGTCGCCGTCCTCGTCGCCCTCGCGATCCCGGCGTTCTCGATGCACACCGTCCAGACGGGCACCGACGACCTGCCGCGCAAGCTCGAGGTCATGCAGGTGTACGACCGGATGCAGGCCGCCTTCCCCGGCGGTGAGATCCCGGCCACGGTCGCCGTCGAGGCGGACGACGTGACGTCGCCCGAGATCGCCTCGGCCGTCAAGCAGCTCGAGGCCAAGGCCGTCGCGACCGGCACGATGAACGCGCCCGTCGACGTCAGCGTCAGCCCCGACAAGCACCTCGCGCTCGTCAACATCCCGATGAAGGGCAACGGCACCGACGACGTGTCGGCCCGTGCGGTCGCGTCACTGCGCGACGGCATCGTCCACGAGACCGTCGGCTCCGCGCCGGGCGTCCGGCACGCGTTCGTCTCCGGCATGGCCGCCCAGTCCAAGGACTGGAACGACCTGATGGCCGCACGCGCGCCGCTCGTGTTCGCGTTCGTCCTGACCCTCGCGTTCCTGCTGCTCCTGGTGACGTTCCGCTCCCTGGTCATCCCGATCAAGGCGATCGTCCTGAACCTGCTGTCGGTGGCCGCCGCCTACGGCGTCCTCGTGTGGGTCTTCCAGGACGGCCACCTCGAGAACGTCCTCGGCTACAAGAGCAACGGCGGCGTGACGAGCTGGCTGCCCATGTTCCTGTTCGTGATCCTGTTCGGCCTGTCGATGGACTACCACGTGTTCATCCTCAGCCGGATCCGCGAGGCCGTCGATCGCGGGATGAAGACCGAGGACGCGGTGTCGCACGGCATCCGCGCCACGGCCGGCACGGTCACGAGCGCCGCGGTCGTCATGGTCGCCGTGTTCGCGATCTTCGCGACGCTCAGCTCCATCGACTTCAAGGAGATGGGCGTGGGCCTCTCGGTCGCGATCCTGATCGACGCGACGATCGTCCGGGCGGTGCTCCTGCCGGCCACGATGAAGCTGCTCGGCAAGTGGAACTGGTACCTGCCGCGCAAGCTCGAGTGGCTGCCGCGGATCGCCCACGAGCCGTCGCCGGAGGGCGCGCGGGCCTAGCCGCCGCCCCCTGGGTTTCAGAAAGCTCGAGCCCCGCGGCGCCACGGCCCGCGGGGCTCGCAGTCTTCTGTGCGCGGCTTAACCTCCACCCCAGGCGGCTCTGGTACACCGAACTCATGGGTCTTCTCGTCTACCTCCTCGTGCTCGTCCTCGTCGGCCTCGTCGTCGGCGCGCTCGCCCGTCTGGCCCTGCCCGGGCCCGACCCGATGAGCATCCCCGCGACGATCGGCATCGGCCTGCTCGGCTCGTTCATCGGCGGCCTGATCATGGCCGTGCTGTTCGGGCGCAACGGGGCCGGGCTCGTCGTCTCGGTCGCCTGTGCGACGGCGATCGTCTACCTGCGCCGCCGGCGCCACGGCGGCAGCATCACCAACCCCGGGACCGGCTACCGATGAGCGTCCACCTGCGTTCCCTGCACTGGTCGGCGCTCGACGAGCTGCGCCACGAGCCGATCCAGAAGCGCATCCGCGCGACGATCGGCGACGAGACGGTCGTCGACACGACGCGCGCGCTGCTCGTCTACGAGCCCAAGCGCGTCGTGCCGTCCTATGCGATCCCGGACCAGGACATCGCGGGCGAGATCCGCTCGGGCGCGGTCGCCGACAACACCCTGTGCGACGACGACCTCGACCTCATCGCCGGGCGCCCGATCCTCGACCCGCGCGTCCCGTTCGCGGTCCACACCGCCGACGGCGAGGTCGTCGTCGTGCGCTCGGCCGCAACCGGCCGCGAGGCGGCGGGCTTCCGGGTCGCCGACCCCGAGCTCGAGGGTCACGTCGTCCTCGCGTTCGAGGACTTCGACGCCTGGTACGAGGAGGACGAGCGCAACGTCAGCCACCCGCGCGACCCGTTCCACCGCATCGACTTCGTCCACGGCTCGCGTCACGTGCGCGTGGAGCACGACGGGGTCGTCGTGGCGGAGTCCTCGCGGCCGGTCGTGGTGTTCGAGCCGCCGCTGCCGGTCCGCTACTACCTGCCGGCCGAGGACGTGCGGACCGACCTCTTCACGCCGAGCGACACCCGCACGCGGTGCGCGTACAAGGGCGAGGCGTCGTACTGGTCGCTGCCCGACGTCGAGGACGTCGCCTGGTTCTACCCGGCGCCGCTGCGCGAGGCGGGCGAGGTGAAGGACCGGATCGCGTTCTTCGACGAGTTCGTCGACGTGGTCGTCGACGGCGACCGCCACGAGCGGCCGGTCACGCCCTGGTCGCGGCGCTAGGTCACGCGGTCCGCGGCGCGCTCGTCCTCGCCGACGATGAGCCGGGCGCCGCGCCCGCGCGTGACGAAGCTGAACACCCAGCGCGTCAGCACGAGCACCCGGTTCTGGAACCCGATCAGGTAGTACAGGTGCAGGGCGAGCCAGAAGACCCACGCGACGAAGCCGCTCAGGTGGATGCCGTGGAGGTCGGCGACCGCCCTGGCCCGCCCGATCGTCGCGACGTTGCCCTTGTCGAGGTAGCGGAACGGCGCGACCTCGTCGCCGCGCCGGCGGCCGAGGATCGCCCGGGCGGCGTAGCGGCCCTGCTGCATCGCGACCGGCGCGACGCCCATCAGCGGCTTCCCGTCGCGGACCTGGACCATGTCGCCGATCGCGTACACGTCGCGGTGGCCCGGGACGGTGAGGTCGGGCTGCACGAGCAGGCGGCCCGCGCGGTCGGTCTCGGCGTGCGCGGCGTCGGCGAGCATCTGCGCCAGCGGTGAGGCGGTCACGCCCGCGGCCCAGATCGTCGTGCGCGTCGGGACGACGACCTCGGCGTCGCCCGGGCCCTTCATCGTCACCGCCTCGCCGTCCAGGCCGACGACGGCGTGGTCGGTCATGACGGTCACGCCGAGCTCCTTCAGCGACTGCGCCGCCTTCGCCGAGAGCTTCGGCGGGAAGCTCCCGAGGATGCGGTCCGCGGCCTCGGCGAGGACGATCCGCGCGCCCGCCGGGTCGATCGTGCGGTAGTCGCGGCGCAGCGTGTCACGGGCGATCTCGCCGATCTGCCCGGCCATCTCGACGCCGGTCGGCCCCGCGCCGACGACGACGAACGTCAGCCAGGTCCGGCGGCGCTCGGGGTCGGTCTCGAGCTCGGCGGCCTCGAAGGCGCGCAGGATCCGGCGGCGGGCGTCGATGAGGCTCTCCATCGACTTGAGCTCCGGCGCGGCGGCGGCCCAGTCGTCGTGGCCGAAGTACGAGTACTGGGCGCCGCCCGCGACGACGAGCGCGTCGTAGGCGATCGGCTCGGGCGCGGGCTCGTCGAGCACCGGGGCGAGCAGGACCCGCCCGCCCTCGAGGTCGAAGCCGGTGACCTCGGCGAGGACGACCCGCACGTTCGGGTGCCGCTTGAAGATCGCCCGCAGGGGGTGGGCGACCTCGGCGTCGGACAGCGCGCCGGTCGCGACCTGGTAGGCGAGCGGCTGGAACAGGTGGAAGTTGCGGCGGTCGACGAGGGTGACGTCGACGGGCTCGCGGGCGAGCTTCAGCGCGGCCTGCAGGCCGCCGAATCCACCGCCGACGACGACGACGGAGGGCCGGTGCGCGGTCGTGGTCATACGCGAATCCTGCCGCGTCGGCGCGCCGCGGGGCGTGGGGCTACCCGGCCAGTGACCGCCGCGGCACGGAGTCAGGCGACGAGCGCGTCGACCTCGGCCTCGAACAGCGCCTCGGGGTCGAGCCCCATCGAGGCGAAGTTGCCCCCGATCTCGAGCGCGACGTGCCCGTGGAGCCGGCTCCACACCGCGATCGCCCGCATCGCCACCGCGGGCTCGGTCGTCGTGCCGCGGTCGTGGCCCCACGCCTGCAGCTGCCGGGCGAGGCGGCTGCGCGGCGCCGGGGCCGCGCCGGTGCGGACGCCCGCCGCGGCCACCACGTCCACGAGTGCCGCCATCGCCTCCTCGGCCGCCGCGACGATCGGCTCGGAGTGGGCGTCGTGGCCCGGCAGCGGCGGGCCGAACAGCAGCCCGTAGCGGTGCGGCTGGGCGATCGCCCAGGCGCGGTAGGCGCGCGCCAGCGCGCGAAGCCGCGCGGCGGGGGCGGCGCGGGGCCCGGCGCCCGGCGCGTCGCGCAGCGCGGCGGCGAGGTCGCGGTAGGCGTCGGCGACGAGCTCGGTGAGCAGCGCGTCACGGCTCGAGAAGTAGCGATAGAGCGCCGGGCCGGACACGCCGAGCTCGCGCCCGATGGCGTTGACGGAGATCCCGGCCGGCCCGCCCGCCGCGATCTGCCGCAGCGCGGCGGCCTTGATCTCCGCGCGCATCTGCGTGCGGAAGCGGTCGCGGGGGGTCGCGGTGGCCGGAGCGGGCTGGGCGTCGGCGTCGGCGGGCACTTGACAGCGAACCGTAACAGGTCAATACTGTTGTTAGAAGCTCTAACGTCCGTATGACCCAAGAACGACACGCGAGGTCCACCATGAACGCCACCGAGATCGTCCTGCCGGGAATCGTCGAGCCCGAGTCGCTCGAGGTCCGGACCCGCCCGCTGCCGGCACCCGGGCCGGGCCAGGTCGTCGTCCGCGTCAGCGCGACCGGGGTCTCGTTCGCCGAGCAGCAGATGCGCCGCGGCAAGTACTACGACCAGCCCCCGTTCCCGTTCGTGCCCGGCTACGACCTCGTCGGCGTCGTCGAGGCCGCCGGCGCCGGCGGCGGCGCGCCCGCCGTCGGGACGCCCGTCGCCGCGCTCACGAAGGTCGGCGGCTGGGCCGATCGCGTCCTCCTCGACGCGGCCGACGTCGTTCCCCTGCCCGACGGGGTCGACCCGGTCGCGGCCGAGACGCTCGTGGTCAACGGCGTCACCGCGTGGCGGCTGCTGCACCGCAGCGCCCGAGTCAAGCGCGGGGGCACGATCGTCGTCCTCGGGGCCGCGGGCGGCGTCGGCTCGACGCTCGTCCAGCTCGCCCGCCACGCCGGGATCCGCGTCATCGGGACCGCCGGCCCCGGTCAGCAGGAGCGCCTGCGCGAGCTCGGCGCCATCGCGCTCGACTACCGCGCCGACGACGTGCCCGCGCGCGTGCGCGAGCTCGCTCCCGGCGGTGTCGACGCGGTCTTCGACCACGTCGGCGGGCCGGGCATCGCCGACTCGTGGCGGATGCTCGGCCGCGGTGGCACGCTCGTGTCCTACGGCACGGCCTCGACGCGCGACGTGCCGGGCAACCCGCGGGTGCCGGTCCTCAAGCTGATCGCGCGCCTGACCGCCTGGAACCTGCTCCCCAACGGGCGCCACGCGACGTTCTTCAACCTGTGGGCGGGCCGGAAGCTGCGCCCGGACCGCTACCGCGCCGGCCTGCGCGAGGACCTGACCGCGGTGCTGCGGCTCCTGGCGGAGGGCGCGATCTCCGCGCAGGTCGCGCGGACGTTTCCCTTGACCGAGGCCGGCGCCGCGCTGCGGTTCGCCGAGTCCGGCGGGATCGCGGGCAAGGTCGTGCTGGTGCCGGGCGCGGCGGGGTGAGCGGCGGGTGCTCGGCCGTGCGGGTCGGGGCCCAGGCGTGAGGCCGCGGGCCACCGGTCGGGCACCGCGGCGACGGCGCCCCTTCCCCTCGGTGCGTCGGTTCGCGAACGCCGCGCCGGCCGCAGCGACCCGCGGATGGCGCCACCGACGCCGCGACCCAGCCGGCTCGCGGCGCTCAGCGCACCGGCCGCACCGCCCGCGCCGCGAGCGTCTCGCCGCGCTGCTTGCAGTCGCCGTTCGGCTTCGATCCGAACTGGCAGAAGTGCCGGATCAGCTCGCAGTTGCGCGTCTTGAACGCGCCGTTCTCGCGGATCTGGGCGAGGTCGCGCGTGCCGGGGCCGCAGTCGATCGTCCCGTGGCCGTAGAACGCGCGGATCGTGTCGTTCCCGGGGCCGGCCACGACGCGTCGTCGTCCCGTGGCTGGGGTAGATGAAGTCGTTGCCCGCGCCGCCGCGCAGCACGTCGCGCTGGCCGGAGCGGTTGTTGTGCGGGTCCCAGTCGCCCCAGATGACGTCCTTGCCCCCGGCGCCGGAGATCGTGTCGTTGCCGTGGTGGCCGAGCAGCTCGTCGTTGGCGGGTCCGCCGACCATCGTGCGGCCGCTGCTGTCGAGCACCTTGGCCAGGACGCCGCTGATGCGCGGCCAGCCCGCGTGCGAGACGAGCTCGCCGCCGCCCGGGGTCTGGCGGTTGTTCCCCGGCCCGCACTGGATGCTCGAGTCCATGGCGGCGCACGGGTCGTCGGTCTGGGCGATCGGGGTCGGCCGGGCGGGCGCGACGACGAGCACGCCCAGCAGGGCCGCGATGGCGAGCATGAAGCAGCAGTGGTGAGGGGCGTCTGACCGGTTGCATGGGGCGCGAGCCTAGCCGCGTGCCGCGGCGCGGCTGTGTGACCTATGTCGCGTTCCAGCTGCGTAGAACCCGCACTTCGCGCTCGAAGCCGAGCACGCTCAGGCTGCCGGTCGAGAGGAACAGGCGGCCACCGAACGCCACGGGCTCCTCGATCCAGCGCGCGCCGAGCGCGCGCAGGATGTGGCCGTGGGCGACGATCGCGACGTCGCCGTCGACGGCGAGGACCTCCTCGATGACGCGGTCGCAGCGCGCGGCGACCTCCGCCGGCGTCTCGCCGTTCGGCACGCCGTCGCGCCAGAGGTACCAGTCCGGGCGCCCCTCGCGGATCTCCGGCGTCGTGATGCCCTCGTAGTCGCCGTAGTCCCACTCGAGCAGGTCCTCGCGGATCTCGGGCTCGTCGCCGAGGCGGGCCAGCCGCGCCGTCTCGCGCGCGCGGCCGAGCGGGCTCGTCGAGCACGAGCGCGAAGTCGTGCTCGCCGAGCGGGCCGGCGAGCTCCTGGGCCCGGGCGCGCCCGGCGTCGGTCAGCGGCACGTCGGTGCGCCCGGTGTGGCGCCCCGATCGCGACCACTCGGTCTCGGCGTGGCGCACGAGCCACACCTGCTGCTCGGAATGCTCGGCCATCCGCTCAGCCGCCCAGCGCCGCGGCGTCGGCGATGATCTCGAGGCGGTCGCGGGCGAGCAGCGACGCCGGCACCGCGCGATCGGGCCCCGCGATCACCCGGGCGAGCATCGGCGCCTTGTCGGCGCCGGTCACCAGCAGCACGATCCGGCGCGCCTCGTTGAGCTTGCCGAGCGTGAGCGTCACGCGCTCGGACGGCGGCTTGGGCGAGTCGTGCACACACACGGCCACGCCCTCGGCGTCGAGCATCGGATGCCCGGGGAAGAGCGACGCCGTGTGGCCGTCGGGCCCCATGCCGTTGATCGCGATGTCGAGGACCGTGCCGTCGAGCTCCTCCGCGTAGGCCGCCGCCGCCCCCTCGCACCCGAGCTCGACGGGCAGCGGGTGCCAGACGGCCTCGTGGGCCAGGAGCGTGCCGGTCGCCAGGCGATGGGTCGACTCGGGGTCGTCGTGGGAGACGACCCGCTCGTCGCCGTACCAGAGGTGGACGCCGGTCCAGTCGCGCAGCTGCTCGCTCAGCAGCCGGTAGGCGGCCCCGACCGTCGAGCCGCCGGAGAGCGCGACGTGCGCCTCGCCGCGGACCGTGCGGGCGGCGGCGATCTCCGTCCCGAGGATCTCCGCGGCCACCGCCGCGGCCTCCTCGACGCTCTCCACCCGCGTGACGACGGGCTCGGCAGTCATGACGCCAGCTCCCGCCGGCGGGTGTCGAGCAGCGGCTGCTCGCGCGCGAGCTGGTGGTCGGCGCGGATCACGTGCATCACCGCGTTGATGAGCGCGAGGTGGGTGAACGCCTGGGGGAAGTTGCCGAGGTGGCGGCCCGAGGTGGCGTCGATCTCCTCGGCGAACAGCCCGAGCGGCGAGGCGAACCCGAGCAGCCGCTCGCACAGCGCCCGGGCGCGGGCCGTCTCGCCGATCTCGGCCAGCGCGCTCACGAGCCAGAACGAGCAGATCGCGAACGAGCCCTCGTCGCCGACGAGGCCGTCGTCGGTCTCGGAGACCTTGTAGCGCAGGACGAGGCCCTGCTCGGTGAGCTCCTCGTCGATCGCGTTGACCGTCGCGATCACGCGCGGGTCGTCGGGCGGGAGGAAGCGGACGAGCGGGACCATCAGGCACGACGCGTCGAGCGCGGTCGTGTCGTAGTGCTGCACGAAGACGCCGCGCTCGTCGACGCCGTTGGCGCAGATGTCGGCGTGGATCTCGTCGGCGGCCTCCTGCCAGCGCTCGGCGCGCGCCGAGTCCTCGCGCAGGCGCGCGAGGCGCGCGCCGCGGTCGCAGGCGACCCAGCACATGAGCTTCGAGGAGGTGAAGTGCCGGGGCTCGCCGCGCACCTCCCAGATGCCGCGGTCGGGCTCGCGCCAGTGGCGGATCGCGTCCTCGACCTGCTTGACGAGGATCTGCCAGGTCGACTCCGCGAGGCCGTCGCGCGACTTCGTGTGCAGCCAGATCGAGTCGAGCAGCGCGCCCCAGACGTCGTGCTGGCGCTGGTTGTAGGCGCCGTTGCCGACCCGCACCGGCCGCGCGTTCTCGTAGCCGCTGAGGTGGTCGAGCGTGAACTCCTCGAGCTCGGTCTCGCCGCCGATCCCGTACATGATCTGCAGCTCGTCCTTCTCCGCCGTGACGACGTCGCGGATGAAGTAGAAGAAGTCGTTGGCCTCCTCGTCGAAGCCGAGCGTGTAGAGGCCCCAGAGCATGAACGTGGAGTCGCGGATCCAGGCGTAGCGGTAGTCCCAGTTGCGCAGGCCGCCGGGCGTCTCGGGCAGCGAGGTCGTCGCGGCGGCGACCATCGCGCCGGTCGGCGCGTAGGTCAGGCCCTTCAGCGTGAGGGCGCTGCGCGCCAGGTACGCCTTCCACGGGTGGTCGGGAAAGTCGCCGCGCGACAGCCACTCGTGCCAGTAGTCGGCGGTGAAGACGAGGCGGTGGTAGGCCTCGTCGTACGTGCGCGGCGGCGCGTGCTCGGACCACGACAGGGCGACGAACGCCGTGTCGCCGTCGCGCAGGGTCGAGCGCGCGCGGGCGCGGCCGCCCTCGAAGCCGATCCGCAGGTCGGTCGTGAGGTGCAGGCTCAGGTCGTCGTCCTCGATCGTCCCGACGGCCGAGTTGTAGCCGGCCTCGTCGTACTCCCAGTCGACGCGCTTGCGGCCGTAGTCGGGCTTGGGCTCGCACTCCATGTGCATCTCGACGTAGCCGTTGACGCAGCGCATCGTGCGCAGGAGGACGTGGTCGGCGTCGATGTCGGTGGGCGAGCGCCGGTGGGTGTGCGAACGGTCCTCCGTGTGGTGCCAGGGGCCGATCAGGAGGACGTCGCGGACGATCACCCAGCCCGTGCGCGTGCCCCACGTGGTCTCCATGACCATCGTGCCGGGCAGGTAGCGGCGGCCGGCGGGGACGGTGGTGTCCACCGGGGCGAGCTGGAACGGCCCCGCGTCGCGGTCGAGCGCGCAGCCGAAGATCGACGGCGAGTCGAACCGTGGCAGGCACAGCCACTCGACGTTGCCGCTCGGCGCGATCAGCGCGCACGCCTCGCAGTCGGAGAGGAACGCGTAGTCCGCGATGGGCGGGAACGGGCTCCCGCCGAGCGGGACGTCGCCGACGACCTGTCGCATGGACGGGAAATCTAATGCCCGGGGCGGCACCGCCCGGTTGCGGGCCCGCCGATCGGCGCGTGCGGTGCCACACGCGCCGCCGCTCGCCCTGGGCCGCCGGCGCCTAGCCCCAGGCCGTCGAGGACCGCTTCGACCGCGGCGAGCCACGCCTCCGGCGCGTCGCGGTGCAGGCAGTGCCCGCCCGCGATCGGGACGACGTGCCCGGGCGGGAGACGGCGGGCGAGGGCCTCGCGGTCGGCGTCGGACAGCGCCGAGCCGCCGGCGAGGAACGCCCGCCCGTCGGTCGCCGCGAGCACGTGGGCCGCGGGCGCCGCCGCGAGGATGCGGTCGGGCATCGGCGCGCGCGCCTCGTGCGCCAGGGCCCGCAGCCGCCGCGCGAACGGCGGCGCGTCCATCCGGGCGACGCCCTCGACGGCCCAGTGGACGTCGCGGTCGTCCCAGGCCGGGCTGTCGTGCCGCACCTGGGCGACGACCGACGCGCGGTCCGTCCGCACGGCGCGCGCGCGGGCCTCGATCGTGTCGGCGACCGTCCGCAGCATCGCGGGATCGTCGAGCAGCGAGGGCGGGTCCTCGAGGACGACGGCCCGCGCCCAGCCGGGGTCGTCCTCGACGAGCGTGAGCGCCGTGATCGCGCCGAGGCTGTGGCCGACGACGACGTCCGGGCGGTCGGGGTGCTGATCGCGCACCGCGGCGGCGAGGACGGCGTTCGTCGGCTCGGTGACCACCGGGCGGTCGCCGTGGCCGGCCTGGTCGACCGCCGTCACGTCCCAGCCGAGCGCGGCGAGCGCCGGGCCCATCCGCCACCACGAGTCGGCGATCGAGGAGATCCCGTGGAGCAGCAGGACACGCCCGCGGGCCGCCCCGTCCGCCGCCGGCCAGTGCTGGAACGCCACGACGCAGGCCCCGGCCTACGGCGCTGCTCGCCGGTACGCCGCGCCGTCGTCCGTGCGCTCGAGCAGTCCCGCGTCGACGAGGTACCGCCGCAGCGCGACGTGGTCGTCGTGGACCTCCTGGAGGACCGCGTTGATCGCGGGCTCGGTGTAGATCTCGCCCACGACGAAGCGCTCCGCGAGGTGACGCAGCAGGGAGGCGCGCAGCTCCGGTGCCCGCGGGATCTCGACGATCCGCCCGCGCCGGAACAGGGCTCGGACGTGCGCCGGGCTCGCCGCCTCGTCGCCCTCCTCGGGCTCGAGTTCGGCGAGCGCGGCGCGAATCGCCTCGACCCGCGCGACGAGCCGCGGCCCGTCGGCCGAGACGAGCCCGGCCGCGGTGAGCCGCGCCACCTGCTTGCGCGCGTCGCGCGGGGACGCCTGCGGGGCGGCCGCCTCGGTGAGCTCACAGCCCGCGGTTCCCGCGGCCGCGATCCGGCCGAGCATGGCCAGCCGCCCGGGGTCGCTCAGCGCCGAGAGGACCGCGAGAGCGGACACGGCGCCGCGGGCCTCGTCACGCGACCACCGCGCACGCGGCCGTGAGCGCGGGGGCGTAGGTCGGGTCGCGCAGGAGCGCCTGGCGGATGCCCTCGCCGAGGATCCCCGCCTCGCCGCGGGAGGCGCCGAGCACGACCCAGCGGCGCTCGTCGCCCTTGGCGTTGCGGTAGTAGGCCTGCAGGCCGCCCGGGCCGCGATCGAGCTCGAAGTGGCGGCCGGACGCCGTCTCGAGCGTGACGCCGGCGAGGCCGCGGACCTGGAGGTCGGTCGCCGGCTCGAGGACGAGCTTGACGTCCTGGCGGCGGCCGTGGGCGGAGCCGACGAGGTTGCCGTCGCGCGTCATGAGCGGGCTGAGGCGCCAGTCCAGGCGGGACGCGAGCCAGCCCAGGAGGAGCACGCCCGCGATGGCGGACTCGGGGTGGTGGCGGACCGTCACGCCGCTGATCGTCCGCAGGTCGGGGCGCAGGTGCGGCGGGTCGAAGGTCGCGGCCACGCGCTCGCGCCAGGGCGTCGAGCGCAGCCAGGCGAGGTCCACGACGTACACGTCGCGCAGCAGCGTCGTCGCCCGGCTGAGCGCGTCGCGCATGTCCGGCTCGTCGACCGAGTCCAGCAGCACGACCTGGGCGAGCGGCAGCAGCGCCTCGACCGCCTCGGTGTGCCCGTGCGGGGCCCAGACGACCGTCGGCAGGTCGGTGACGACGAGCGGGTCGACGATCGTGTCGAGGTGCGCGAGGTGCTGCTCGCCGACGTCGACGATCACCGTCTCGCGCAGGAGGGCGAACTCCCCGGGCTGCGGGATGGACGTCCGAGGCGATCGTCGCGACCGCGTCGATCGACCGCCGCCGGCCCTCGACGGCGCACACGATCGTGCGCGCCGCGTGCGAGCGGCCGACGTGGCGGAGACGGTTGGCGATCTCCCCGCCCCACTGCTTGTCGACGATGCAGACGAGGTTCAGCGTGCGGGCCGGGACGTAGCTCGCGTTCTCGCTGTGGCGCTCCTTGAGCATCGCCCGCAGCGCGGCCTCGATGTCACCGGGGGTGGTCCCCTGGGCGCTCCAGACGCTGTCGCTGACGGCGGGCATGGCTCGTGCGCTCCCCGTCCGGCCTCAGATCGAGCGCCAGACGTCGTCGCCGACGAGCAGGCGATCCGCGTCGGCGGGGCCCTGGGTGCCCGCGGCGTACTCCGCCAGGCCGTCGGCGTTCTTGCCCCACGCGCGCACGACGGGATCGATGATGCGCCACTGCGCCTCGGCCTCGTCGTTGCGGGTGAAGAGCGTCGCGTCGCCGCGCATCGCGTCCAGGATCAGGCGTTCGTAGGCCTCCGGCGACTGCGACATGAACGACGTGCCGTAGAGGAACTCCATGTTCACCGGCGTGATGCGCATCCGTGAGCCGGGGATCTTGGCCGCCAGCTGGAGCGAGACGCCCTCGTTCGGCTGCAGCGTCATCACCAGCTGGTTGGGCCGCACGCCGACCGAGCCGTCCATCGTGAACCCGAGGTGCGGGACGGGGCGCAGCGTGATCGCGATCTCGGTGACCTTGCGCGCGAGGCGCTTGCCCGTGCGCAGGTAGAACGGCACGCCCGCCCAGCGCCAGTTGTCGACCTCCAGGCGGATCGCGGCGTAGGTCTCGGTGTGCGAGTCGTCCGGGACGCCCTCCTCCTCGCGGTAGCCGACGACGTCCTCGCCGCCCGAGGTCCCGGCCGTGTACTGCGCGCGGACGGCCATGTTCGGGATGTCCTCGTCCGAGGGCTCGGGGATCGCGTGCAGGACCTTGACCTTCTCGTTGCGCACCTCGTCGGCGGTGAAGTTCACCGGCGGCTCCATCGCCACGTGGCAGAGCAGCTGCAGCATGTGGTTCTGGATCAGGTCGCGGATCGCGCCGGCGCTGTCGTAGTAGCCGGCCCGGGTGCCGATCCCGAGGTCCTCGGCGGCGGTGATCTGGATGTTGTCGATGTAGTTGCGGTTCCAGAGCGGCTCGAACATCCCGTTGGCGAAGCGGAACGCCATGATGTTCTGGACCGTCTCCTTGCCCAGGTAGTGGTCGATGCGGAAGACCTGCTGCTCGTCGAAGACCGACAGCACCTGGCGGTTGAGCTCCACGGCCTCCTCGAGCGTCGTCCCGAACGGCTTCTCGATGATCACCCGCACATCGGCGCCCTCGACCCGGTGCAGGCCCTGCTCGCCGAGCTTGCCGACGATCACCGGGAAGAACGCCGGCGCCGTCGAGAGGTAGAAGCAGCGGTTCAGCCGCTGGTGGGCCTCCTCGTCGAAGGCCTGCATCGCCTTCTCGAGGCCGACGTACAGGTCGCTCTGGTCGAACGTGCCGGCCACGTACTTCGCGTTCTCGAACAGCCGCGTCGAGGACCGCGTCGTCGGGCTCGCGGCGCGAGAACTTGCGCACCGCCTCGGTCGCCATCGCCCGGAACTCGTCGTCGGTCATCTCGCTGCGCGAGATCCCGACGAGGTTGAAGCGCTCGGGCAGCGCGCCGTCGTGGGCGAGGTTGTAGAGCGCGGGCAGGAGCTTGCGGTTGGACAGGTCGCCCGTCGCCCCGAAGATCGCGAGGTTCGTCGGGTGGACGGGCAGGCGCTCGAGGCCCTCGGCGAGCGGGTTGTCGTCGACGACCTGCGGCGCGGTGGAGGGGGCGGTCGTGCTCACAGCAGCCCCCTGATCCGCTCGGTCAGCGCGCGGATGCCGGCCGCCGGGTCGTCGCCGTCGAGCGTGACGCGCTCCGCGGGCAGCTCGTGCGCGCGGAGCGTCTCGAGGTCGCCGATCGCCTGGGCGTGCTTGAGGCGGGTGAAGCCGTAGGCGGCGCCCGGGATCTCGACGTCGGGCTCGGAGTCGTGGATGAGCTGCAGGAAGCGGCCCGGTCGGCGGACCGCCCTTGTGCAGCTGGCCGGTCGAGTGCAGGAAGCGCGGGCCGTAGCCGAAGGTCGTCGCCGAGCGCGTGGCGTCGCGCACGGCCGTGCGCAGCTCGGTCACGGCCGCGTCGACCTCCTCCGACGGCGCGACGTAGCCCATGATCGCCAGGTAGCGCGGCGCGCCGAGGCCGGTCACCAGCGCGCGCAGGGCGTCGTCGTCCGCGTCGGGCTGATCGGTGGCGTCCTCCTTCAGGACGCGGCTCGTGGCGTCCTTGGCCTCCTGCACGTTGGGCTGGTCGAAGGGGTTGATCCCGAGCACCCACCCGGCGACGGCGATGGCGAACTCGGCGAAGAAGAACAGGCGGCCGAGGTCGGTCGGCCCGTGGATGGTCCGGATGATGACCGGGTGGCCGGCCTTCGCCAGCGCCGCGATCTTGGCGTCGTGGTCGGGGTTGGGCTCGTCGACGTGGCGCAGGTAGAGGAACGTGCGGTCGTCGCCGTAGTCCGCCGGGCTCGCCGAGCGGCTCGCCGACGATCGGGACGATCCCCTTGCCGTGCTTGCCGGTCGACTCGGCGATGAGCTGCTCGACCCACAGGCCGAAGCTCTGCAGCGGCGGGTCGACGACGTAGGTGAGCTTGTCGCGCCCGGCCAGCGCGAGCTCGCCCCACGCGAGGCCGAGCCAGAGCCCGCTGTTCGTGTTCGACGAGTCGAACGTCAGGCAGTTCTGCTCGGCGACGCCGGCGCGGTCGAGGAGGCCGCGGACGTCGGCGCCCATGAGCGCCGCCGGCACGAGGCCGAAGTACGACAGCGCGCTGTAGCGCCCGCCGATGTCGGGGTCGTTGAGGAACGTGCGGCGGAAGCCGTGCTCGGCCGCGAGGTCGGCCAGGCCCGAGCCCGGGTCGGTGATCGCCACGTACTGGCGGCCCTCGGGCCGCAGCGCCCAGAACGCCTTGAACAGCGACAGCGTCTCGATCGTCCCGCCCGACTTCGTCGAGACGAGGAAGAGCGTCTTCTCGAGGTCGACGCCGTCGCGGACGGCGCGGATCGCGCCCGCGTCGGTCGAGTCGAGCACGTGCAGCGCGGGCCAGCCCTCGCGGTCGCCGAAGCTCAGGCGGATGACCTCGGGCGCGAGCGACGAGCCGCCCATGCCGAGCAGCACGACGTCCTGGAAGCCCTCGTCGCGGATCTCGGCCGCGAACGCCTCGAGGTCGTCGACGGCCTCGCTCATCGTGTCGACGATCGTCAGCCAGCCGAGCCGGTTGGAGACCTCGGCCTGGCCGGCCGGGCCCCAGAGCGTGTCGTCCTTCTTCCAGATCCGATGCGCGACGTCCTCGACCATCGCCTTGCGGACGCGCTCGGCGATCCGCGGCTCGAGGTCGTCGGGGATGTCGGCCCGGATCGTCGGCGGGCGCGAGGTGACGATCGCCTCGCGCTTCTCGTCGAGGCCCTCGAGGAGCTTGTCCATCGGCTCGACGAACTTGTCGATGCCGTCGGAGAGCAGCTTCGCGGTGACCTCGTCGAGGTCGATGCCCGCCTCCGCCAGCGCGCGCAGGTCGGGCTCCGGGTCGATCTCGACCGTGTTGCCTTCGATGTTCGCGTGGTCGGCGGCGGCGAGCAGCGTCGCCATCGGCATCGTGTTGACCGTCTCGGGGCCGACGAGCCCGTCGACGTACATCGTGTCCGGGTACCTCGGGTTCTTGACGCCGGTGGAGGCCCACAGCGGCCGCTGGACCGACGCGCCCGCCTCGCGGAGCTTCGCGAAGCGATCGCCATGGAAGATCGCCTTGAAGCGCCGGTAGGCGGCGCGCGCGTTCGCGAGGCCCGCGCGCCCGAGCAGCTCGGTGTTGCCGGCCGCCTCGAGGCGCTTGTCGACCTCGGAGTCGACGCGCGAGACGAAGAACGACGCGACCGACTGCATGTCGACGCTCTTGCCCTCCTCGAGGCGCCGCTCGAGGCCGCGGATGAACGCCTCGGCGACGCGCTCGTACGCGGCGACGGAGAACAGGAGGGTGACGTTGATGTTCAGCCCCTCGTAGATCATCTCCTCGATCGCGGGCGTGCCCTCGTCGGTGCCCGGGATCTTGATCATCAGGTTGGGGCGGTCGACGCGCTGCCAGTACTCGCGCGCCTGCTCCATGGTCTTCTCGGTGTCGAAGGCGAGGTCGGGGTCGACCTCGAAGGACACGTAGCCGTCGTAGCCGCCGGTCTCGTCGTAGACCGGGCGCAGGACGTCGCACCCGGCCTGGATGTCCTGGATCGCGAGCGCCTGGTAGATCTCGCGCGTCGACTTCCCCTCCCGGGCGAGCTGCCCGAGCTGGTCGTCGTAGTCGGGGGCGCCGAGGATCGCCTGGTTGAAGATCGTCGGGTTCGAGGTGACGCCGCGCAGCGAGTCCTCCTCGACCAGGCGGCGCAGCTCGCCGCTCTCGATGAGCTGGCGCCCGATCTGGTCCAGCCAGACGCTGGTGCCGGCCGCGGTGAGAGCGGCCAGCCGCTCGTTGACCTGCTGCGTCGCCATGGTCTACTCCTTGAGTCGGTCCACGACCGCGCGGCCGGTCTCGGCCACGTGCTCGGGGGTGAAGCCGAAGTGGTTGAAGAGGTCCTTCGCCGGAGCGCTCGCCCCGAAGGTCGTCATCCCGATCACCTCGCCGTCGAGGCCGGCCCACTGGTGCCAGCCCAGCGGGCTCAGCGCCTCGACGCACACGCGCGCGCGGGCGGCCGGCGGCAGGACCTTGTCGCGGTAGCTCCGGTCCTGCGCGGCGAAGCGGTCCATGCACGGCATCGAGACGAGCCGCGTCGCGACGCCCTGGTCCTCGAGCAGGGCGGCCGCGCGGTTGCAGAGGTGCACCTCCGAGCCGGACGCGACGAGGATGAGGTCGGGGACCGCGTCGCGGCCCTTGTAGCTCTCGCGCAGGACGTACGCGCCGCGCTCGATCGCGGTCTTCGGCACGGCCGTCGGGCGCCACACCGGCAGGCCCTGGCGGCTGAGGACGATGACGGTCGGGGTCTCGGTCTGCTTGAGGGCGAAGCGGTAGGCCTGCGCGGTCTCGTTCGCCCCCGCCGGGCGCACGACGTCGATGTTCGGCTGCGCGCGGAGCATCGCGAGCTGCTCGATCGGCTGGTGGGTCGGCCCGTCCTCGCCGAGGCCGATCGAGTCGTGGGTGAAGATGAAGATCGACGGGATCCGCATCACGGACGCCAGGCGGATCGACGCCCTTCATGTAGTCGCTGAAGATCAGGAAGCCCGAGCCGAACGCGCGGAAGCCGCTCAGGACGAGGCCGTTGACGGCGGCGCCCATCGCGTGCTCGCGGATGCCGAAGTGCAGCAGCGCGCCCGTCGTAGGAGCCGGGCTCGACCGACCCCTCCATCGCCTGGAGGGTCGAGGGCAGGAGGTCCGCCGAGCCGCCGACGAGGTGCGGCACCTTGGACGCCGCCCACTTGAGGACCTCGCCGCCGGCCTTGCGCGTGGCGATCGTCGGGATGTCGCGCGGCGAGAACGCCGGGAGGTCGTCGTCCCAGCCGTCGGGCATCGCGAAGCCCGACCAGCCGCCGGAGCGCTGCTCCCACTCGCGGACGAGCTCGTTGCCGCGCTCGATCGACGCCCGGAAGTGCGCGCGCGCCTCGTCGGGGACGTAGAACGTCTTGTCGGGGTCCCAGCCGTAGGCCTGCTTGGTGAGGCGGACCTCCTCCTCGCCGAGCGGCGATCCGTGCGCGGCCTCGGTGTCCTGCTTGTTCGGCGAGCCGGGCGCGATGTGCGTGCGGACGATGATCAGCGACGGCCGGTCGTCGACGGCCATCGCGTCGCGCGTGGCCTGCTCGATGCGGTCGAGGGCGAGGTCCTCGCCGAGGTTCTGGACGTGCCAGCCGTAGGCCTCGTAGCGCTTGCCGACGTCCTCGGAGAACGAGAGCGCCGTGTCGCCCTCGATCGAGATGTGGTTGTCGTCGTAGAAGGCGACGAGGCGGCCGAGCGCGAGGTGGCCGGCGAGCGACCCGGCCTCGCCCGAGACGCCCTCCTGCATGTCGCCGTCGCCGGCGATCGTGAACGTGTAGTGGTCGATGACGTCGTCGCCGAGGCGCGCGTTGAGCATGCGCTCGCCGAGCGCGAGCCCGGTGCACATCGCGATGCCCTGGCCGAGCGGGCCGGTCGTCGCCTCGATGCCGGGGGCGTGGCCGTACTCGGGGTGGCCGGCGGTGGGCGAGCCCAGCTGGCGGAAGTGCTTGAGGTCGTCGAGCGAGACCCCGTAGCCGGTGAGGTGGAGGATCGAGTAGAGGAGCATCGACGCGTGGCCGGCGCTCAGCACGAACCGGTCGCGGTTCGGCCACTCCGGGTGCTCCGGGGCGTGGCGCATGATCCGCGTGTAGAGCACGTACGCGATCGGCGCGAGCGCCATCGGCGTGCCGGGATGGCCGGAGTTGGCCTTCTGCACCGCGTCCATCGCGAGCGTGCGGATCGTGTTCACGCACAGCTCGTCGAGCGCGGCGTCGGCGGTGGTCTGCTCGGTGGCGGTCATGAGTCCGTCGCGTCGTAGGCGCGGCGGTCCACGAGCTGGGCGACGTCGTCCTCGCTCATGGGCTCGCTGCGCTCTTCGTAGAAGCCGGCGACGGCCTTGCGCAGGTCGTCGTCGTTCGCGGCCTGCAGGGTGTCCCCGGTGTCGAGGTCGATGACGCGCATCAGGCTCCGAACCCCTCCTTCTCCATGACGTCGATCTTGCCCAGCCGCCGCACGTGGCGCTCCTCGCCGGAGAAGTCGGCGCTGAGGAACGCGCGCACGCACGCGGCGGCGAGCATCGGGCCGATCACGCGCGAGCCAAGGGCGAGCACGTTGCAGTTGTCGTGCTGCACGCACTGCGCGGCGGTGTAGGTGTCGTGGCCAACGGCGGCGCGGATGCCCGGCAGCTTGCACGCGGCGACGGCCACACCGGCGCCGCTGCCGCAGACGACGATACCCCGGTCGCACGTGCCGTCATGAACAGCCCGTGAAACGTCCATGGCGGTGTCCGGATAGTCGTCCTGGGTGCCGACGTCGACCGGCTCGTGGCCCGCGGCCCGGACGGTGTCGAGCACCACGTCGTTGAACGGGACGCCGGCGTGGTCGAATCCGACTGCGACCTTCATCCTCGCTACCTCCCCAGCTCGAGCTCTTGGCCTGCGAGCAGTGTCGCCCCGCGAACGCCGGCCTGCGGGCCGTAGCGGGCGAGGCGGATCTCGGTCTTCGTCCCGACGCCCTTGACGACGAACCGCGCGGCGGCCTCGCGCGCGGGGTCGAGCAGCAGCCCCCCGGCCGTCGAGACCCCGCCGCCGACGACGACGAGGTCGGGGTCGAAGGTGTTGATCGCGTTCGCGATGCCGACCCCGAGCGACTCGCCGAGGATGCGCAGGGCGTCGAGCGCGTCGGCGTCGCCCAGGCGGGCGGCGGCGACGACCGCGTGCCCGTCGCCGATGCCGCGCGCGAGGCCGAGGCGGTCGAGCGCGCGGCCGGCGGCGTGGTACTCGAGCGACGCCTTCTGCGGGAAGTGGTCCGCGGCCGGTGCGCCGTGCTCGAGCTCCGCGCCGATGATCGTGTGGCCGATCTCGGCCGCCGCCCCGGTCGCGCCCCGAAACGTCCGCCCGCCGATCACGATGCCGCCGCCGACGCCGGTGCCGACCGTGAACATCACGACGATGTCGGCGATCGGGCGCATGTCGTCGTCGTGCGCCTCGGCGAGCGCGGCGACCGTCGCGTCGTTGTCGACGAAGGTCGGGATGCCCAGGCGCTCGGTCAGGGTGTGGCGCAGCGGGACGCCCTGGAGCGGGATGTTCACGGACGAGCGCGCGGTGCCGGTGGCGAAGTCGACGACGGACGGCACGCCGATCCCGACGGCCGTCGCCGGGCCCGCGGCGCCGATGACCGAGACGAGCTGCTCGACGAGCGCGTCGGAGCTCGACAGGTCCGTGGGCGTGATCTCGGGGTCGGAGAGCCGGCCCTCGTCGAGCACGGCGACGGAGACCTTGGTGCCTCCGACGTCCACGCCGATCAGCCGTTGGCCCATGCGGCGGACAATAGTCGTCGGCGTCGGGTCGCTTCGGTCCGCTCGGGTCCGCAGGGACCCCGCGCGCGGGTCGCACCGGCGGGATCGGGTACCTCCCGCTCATGACGACGATCCCCGCTCCGCCGCAGGCCCTCAGCCAGGCCGGCCGGGCGGCCCACGACATCGGTCTCGCGGGCCTGCTCGGCGGCTCCCTCTTCGGCCGCATGGCCTTCCATCCGGCCGTCGCGAACATCAGCGACCCGCGCGAGCGGGGCGAGGTGATCAACGCCGCATGGCGCCGCTACGGCACGGTGAACTCGGCCTCGCTGGCGGCCGTCGTCGTCGGCTGGGCGGGCGCGCGAGCGCGCGAGGCATCCGATCCGAACCTGACCCCGGCGGAGCGCCGCCTCGCGCGGGTGAAGGACGGACTGGTCGGCGCGCTCGTCGTCTGCGGGCTGGCGAGCGCGGTCGAGGGCATGCGCTTCGCGCGCACCGCGCCCGGCGGCGCCGTGCCGCTGGCCGACGGGTCGCACCCCGCGCCGGAGACCCCGGAGCCGGCGGCGCGGCTGAAGCGGCGCCTGAACGTCCTCGGCGCGCTGACCGCCGGAGCCGAGGTCGGTCTGGTCGCGGTGAACGCGGCGCTGGCGCAGGAGGGCTTCCGCCGGCCGCCGGTGCGGCGGCGGGTGCGTTTGCGGTAGGGCGCTCGTGCGCTTTGCTCGGACGCGGGTGGCGCCTTGTGCGGCGCGCTCGCTCCGGGCGCGGCGCTCGTGAACCGCGGCGGCGAGGGGGAGGGGAACCGGCGCGGTCGCGGATCCCTTGTCTCAGCGAGGCTCGATCTGGGTGCCCGTGGAGCGAGTACTGCTCGCTGGGCGGGCACAACTCGCTCCGCAGTTGCGGTGCGCGCGATCGCGCGACGAGAAATCCCCGGATAGCGGGGAGAAGTCGTCGCGCCCGCCCGCGTGGTCCGAGCCCAGCGCGTCGACCGGCCGCGGCGCACGTCAGCCGCATCCGCCGCGCGGCACGCCACCGACCCCGGTGCCGTTCCCCTCGCCGCCAGACCGCCGGCGCGAGAGCCGCCGCGAACGCCCGAGCGGAGCGCCACCCGACCCCGCGCGCCGCGCGGAGAAGCCCGGAAAACCACTCCCCTTGACAAGCAAGTGAGTGACCACTACCTTGCGCACCAAGCAAGTAAGTCGTCACTCACTATCAGGGAGACCGCAGGATGACCACCGCCAAGCCCCGGACCCGTTGGACGCTCGCGATCGTGTCGCTCGCGCTGTTCATGGTGGTCCTCGACAACCTCATCGTCACGGTCGCGCTGCCGTCGATCCGGGCGGATCTCGGCGCGAGCCTCCAGCAGCTCGAGTGGACCGTGAACGCGTACACGCTCGCCTTCGCCGTCACCCTGATCCCGGGCGCGGCACTGGGGGACCGGTTCGGCCGCAAGCGCACGTTCCTCGCCGGGCTGGCGCTCTTCACCGCCTCCTCGGCCGCCGCGGCCCTCGCGCCCGGCGCGGCCGAGCTCGTCGCCGCCCGCGCGGCCCAGGGGATCGGGGGCGCGATCGTCGCCCCGCTCACGCTGACCCTGCTCGCCGAGGCCTTCCCGGCCGACAAGCGCGGCGCGGCCCTGGGGATCTGGTCCGGCATCAGCGGCCTGGGCATCGCGCTCGGCCCGCTCGTCGGCGGCGCGGTCGTCGACGGCCTCTCGTGGCAGTGGATCTTCTGGATCAACGTCCCGCTGGGCCTCGCCCTGCTCCCGCTCGCGGCCGGCTTCCTGCGCGAGAGCCGCGGCACCGCGACGCGCCTCGACCTGCCGGGCGTCGCGCTCGTCTCGACCGGCCTGTTCGCCCTCGTCTACGGCCTCGTCCGCGGGCAGGGCGACGGCTGGACGAGCCCCGTCATCGTCGCGAGCCTGACCGCGGGCGCGCTGCTGCTCGCCGCCTTCGTCGCCCACGAGCGCCGCACGGCGGAGCCGATGCTCCCGCTCGACCTGTTCCGCAAGCGCGCGTTCGCCGTCACCAACGGCGTCTCGTTCTTCATGTACTTCGGGACGTTCGGGTCGATCTTCCTCATCACGCAGTTCGTCCAGCAGGTCATGGGCTACGCGCCGTTCGACGCGGGCGTCCGGATGCTCGTCTGGACCGGCGCGACCGCGATCACGAGCCCGATCGCCGGCATCCTCGCCGAGCGCCGCGGGCCGCGCGCCCTCATGGCCCTCGGCCTCGCGCTCCAGGCCGTGGCGCTGGCGTGGCTGGCCTCGGCCGTCGGCGTCGACTCGACGAACTCGCAGCTCGCGATCCCGTTCGCGGTCGCCGGCGTCGGCATGGGCCTCGTCTTCGCCCCGTCGGCCAGCGCGCTGCTGAGCGTCGTCGCCCCGCAGCGGGCCGGGCAGGCGTCCGGCGCGAACAACGCGATCCGCGAGGTCGGCGGCGTCTTCGGGGTCGCCGTGATGTCGACGATCTTCTCCGGCGCGGGCGGCTTCACCTCGCCGCAGGCCTTCGTCGACGGCTTCGCCCCGGCGCTGTGGGTCGGCGCCGCGGTGGTCGGCGCCGGCGCGCTCGTCGCGCTCCTCCTGCCGGGCCGCCAGAGCGCGGCCGAGCCGGTCGCCGAGACCGTCCCGGCGGCGGCGCAGCCCACCCCTGCGGCGATCGCGGCGTAGCGGCTGAATCGCGTTCAGCTTGTGCGACGATCCGCCCGTGGTCACGGGCAGGTCGCACGGACTTCCGGCGGGCGTCCCAACGGGGCGCCCGCTTCGCGTGGGCGCACGCCCGCTCGGGTAGAGGATCGCGATGAGCGCGATAACCGCCGAAGAGATCGTCCTCCACGGTCACCGCGTGCGCTTCCACAAGAGCGGCGAGGGCCCGCTGCTCGTCCTCCTGCACGGCATCGCGAGCACGGCGGACACCTGGTCGCCGGTCGTCGCCGGCCTCGCCGCCGAGCACACGGTCATCGCGCCCGACCTGCTCGGCCACGGCCACTCGGCCAAGCCGCGCGGCGACTACTCGCTCGGCGCCTACGCGAGCGGGGTCCGCGACCTCGTCGCCGCCCTCGGCTACGACCGCGCCACGGTCGTCGGCCACTCCCTGGGCGGCGGGATCGCGATGCAGTTCGCCTACCAGTTCCCCGAGCGCGTCGAGCGCCTCGTCCTGATCGGGAGCGGCGGCCTCGGCCGCGAGGTCCACCCGATCCTGCGCGCCGCGACCCTGCCCGGCTCGGAGCTCGTGCTCGCGCTGCTCGGCGGCGCCTGGCTGCGCACGACGGGCGGCGCCGTCGGGGCCACCCTCGCGCGGCTCGGCCTGCGCACCGGCGAGGACCTGGCCGGGGTCACGACCGGCATCGGGTCGCTCGCCGACGCGAGCGCCCGCAGCGCCTTCGTCCACACCGCGCGGGCGGCCATCGACGCGGGCGGCCAGCGCGTCTCGGCGACCGACCGCCTGTACCTCGCGGCCAAGCTCCCGACGCTCATCGTGTGGGGCGAGCGCGACCCGATCATCCCCGCCGACCACGGGCGCGCGGCCCACGCGGCGATCCCCGGCAGCCGCCTCGAGATCTTCGAAGGTGCAGGGCATTTCCCGCACCGCGAGCACCCCGTCCGCTTCGTCTCGGTGCTCGAGGACTTCATGCGGACCACCGAGCCCGCGCGAATCGCCGACGAGGAGTGGACCGCGCTGATGCGCGAGGTCGTCTGACCCGGCGGCCCTTGCTCTGAGGGCTCCGGCGAAGGACCCTTCACCGATGGCGCCGGACCGCCCCCACGGCCGCTTTCTCGCCGGCGAGGCCGGGGACCTCGTCGGCGTGTCGGGCACGACCATCGGCCAGTGGGCGCGGCGGGGCTACATCCGCGCCTCGCGCTCGACCGGCGACCCGCACGTCTACTGCCTCGAGGACGTCGCCGAGGCCTGGGTCGTCCACGCGCTGCTCGAGCGCGGGGTCGGCCATGCGGCCGTCCGGCGGGTGATCGCGGCGCTCGACGGCGAGCGCCGGTGGCCGCTCCTCGGCGTTCCGCTCGCGACGACGGACGGCGACGCGCCGCCGCGCGTGGTGCTCTGCTCGCCCGACGGCGTCTACGCCCTGTCGGTGCGCGGGTGGCAGCGCCTCGCGGTCCAGCCGCCGCTGCGCGCCCTGCGCCCGCCGGGCGCGATCGGGATGCTCGTCGCCACGGATGGCGCCGCGGCCGCGACGAACGGCCGTTGACGTTCGTCCATCCGCCTTCAGAACGGCACCGGTCGGGCCGATTCGCGCGGTGTGGAGATCGCCCCGAGCCCGACCGCGGTTCCCGGCGCGCCAGCGGCGCGCGGCGTCCGCGCGTCCGCGTGGCGATGGGCCGCGGGCGTCTTCGCCGTCCTGATCGCCGTGTACCCGTTCGTGCCGGTCGGCGTCCAGCTGGCGATCTACCAGGTCGTCGGCCTCGGCGCCGCGGCCGGGATCGTCGCGGGTGTCCGCCTGCACCGCCTGCCGCGGCCGCTGCCGTGGCTCCTGCTCGCCGGCGGCCAGCTCGCCTTCGCCCTCGGCGACGCGCTGTGGGACCTCTACGACTACGTCCTGCCGTCGACGCCCAGCCCGTCGCCGGCCGACGTCCTCTACGTCTCCGCCTATCCGCTGCTCGCCGCGGGCCTCGCGCTGCTGGGCCGCCGTCGCGCCTCCGGCGACGCGTCCGGCGTCATCGACGCGGCGATCATCACGATCGGCGCCGCCGTCGTGAGCTGGGTCTTCCTCATCTGGCCCGTCTTCGGTGACGCCAGCCTGCGCACGATCGATCGCGTCGTGACCGTCGCCTACCCCGCGGGCGACCTGCTCCTGCTCGCGATGGCCGTCCGCCTGTTCCTCGTCCCCGGCGGCCGCTCGCGGGCCCACACGCTCTTCGGCTTCGGCCTCCTGGCCGTCCTCGTCGCCGACGTCATCTACGCCGCCGTGACGCTCGCCGGGAGCACGGTGATCCCGCAGTCCGTCCTCGACCTCGGCTGGCTCGCCGGGTACGCGCTCGTGGCGATCTCGGTGCTCGACCCGACGATCGCCTCGCTGAGCGAGCCCGGTCCGCGCCGCGAGCAGCTCACCGGCCGCCGCCTGTGGCTGCTGGCGGCCGCCTCGCTGCTCGCCCCCGCCACGATCGCCGTGCAGACGCTCACCGGCGGCGACGGCCACCCGCTGCTCATCGCCGCCACGTCGGCCGCGCTGTTCGGCCTCGTCGTCCTGCGCATGGCCGGCCTCGTCCGCCGCGTCCAGGAGCAGGCGACCGAGCTCGCCCGCGTCGCGCGCACCGACGCGCTCACCGGCGCGCCGAACCGGCGCGCCTGGGACGAGCAGCTCGCCGTCGAGCTGGCCCGCGCCGCGCGCGACGGTGCGCCGGTCAGCGTCGCGCTGCTCGACCTCGACCACTTCAAGGCCTTCAACGACCTCCGCGGCCACCAGGCCGGCGACCGGCTCCTGCGCGAGGCGGCGGCCGCGCTGGCAGAGCCGCATGCGCAGCATCGACGTCCTCGCCCGCTACGGCGGCGAGGAGTTCGGGCTGATCCTCCCGGGCTGCCGCCCCGACATCGCCGTCGGGATCGTGGACCGCCTGCGCGAGCTCACGCCCGAGGGCGAGACCTCCTCGGCCGGCGTCGCCGGCTGGGACGGGGTCGAGACGGCCGACGCCCTCGTCGCCCGCACGGACCGCGCCCTGTACGCCGCCAAGCGCAGCGGGCGCGACCGCACGGTGCTCGCCGGCGCCGACGCCGGCCTCCTCGCCGCCTAGCTCGTCGCCTCCGTCACGCGCTCCCCGCGCGACCGTCGACGAGGTCCCGCGCCCGGCGCAGCGCACCGTCCTCGGGCCCGCCGCCGTTCGTGCGGCCCAGACCCTCCGCGACGCGCCCGCCGATCCCCTCGTCCACGCGACTCCAGTAGGCGATCACCCGGAGCTGCATCTCGGGCGTGACCGCGTCGGAGGCGTGCTCGACGATGTTCGTGACGAGGGCCGCGCGCTGGTCGTCGTCCATCACCTCGCGCACCAGGGTCCCGGGCTGGCCGAAGTCGTCGTCCTCGGCGTGCTTCTCGTACGCCGTGCGCCCGAGCTCCGCGGCCTCGACGTCCCAGCCGACCTCCGCGCCCCGGGCCGGGTCCGCCGCGGGGCCGCCGTAGGAGTTGGGGGCGTACACCGGCTGGCTGCCGGCGTGGTGGTAGGTCATCGCTCCGTCCTTGTTGTAGGAGTGGACGGGGCACCGCGGGCGGTTGACGGGCAGCTGTTCGTAGTTCGGCCCGATGCGATGCAGGTGCGTGTCGTGGTAGCTGAAGATCCGCGCCATGAGCATCCGGTCGGGCGACAGGCCGGTCCCCGGGACGAGGTTCGAGGGGTTGAACCCGGCCTGCTCGACCTCGGCGAAGAAGTTCTCCGGGTTGCGGTCGAGGACCATGCGGCCGACCTCGATCAGCGGGTAGTCGCCCTGCGGCCAGACCTTCGTCAGGTCGAACGGGTTGAAGCGGTAGTCGGCCGCGTCGGCGAACGGCATGACCTGCACGCAGAAGCGCCACTCGGGCGGCTCGCCCGACGCGATCGCGTCGTGCAGGTCGCGGCGGTGATGGTCGCCGTCCTCGCCGGCCATGCGCGCCGCCTCGTCGCCGGTCATGGTCTCGATGCCCTGGACGGTCTTGACGTGGTACTTGACCCAGAACCGCTCCCCGCCCGCGTTCATCCAGGAGTACGTGTGGCTCGAGAAGCCGTGCATGTTCCGCCACGTGGCCGGGATCCCGCGCTCGGACATGAGGATCGTCACCTGGTGCGCGCTCTCCGGTGACAGCGTCCAGAAGTCCCACTGCATGTCGTTGGAGCGCAGGCCGGTGTCCGGCAGGCGCTTCTGGGAGTGGATGAAGTCCTGGAACTTCGAGGGGTCGCGGACGAAGAAGACCGGCGTGTTGTTGCCGACCATGTCCCAGTTCCCCTCCTCCGTGTAGAACTTCAGCGCGAACCCGCGGGGATCGCGCACGGTGTCGGGGAAGCCCTGCTCGCCGGCGACGGTGGAGAAGCGCGCGAACACCTCGGTGCGCTTGCCCACCTCGGACAGGAACGCGGCCTTCGTGAACTGCGTCAGGTCGTTCGTGACCTCGAAGAAGCCGTGCGCCCCGCCGCCCTTGGCGTGGACGACCCGCTCGGGCACGCGCTCGCGGTTGAAGTGCTGCATCTTCTGCACGACGTAGTGGTCGTGCAGCGCGATCGGTCCCGCGGGGCCGACGGTCAGCGAGTGCTCGTCGCTCGCGGCCGGGATCCCGGAGTCGGTGGTCGTGCGCGGGCGGTCCGGCGTACCCATATGTCGTCCTCTCTCGATCGTTCGTCACGGTCGAGCCCTCCCGACGACACCGACTACCCGGGCGACGGCGCGGCTACCCGCGCGCGGTCGCTACCCCTTGGCGGGCGCCATCCCCTCGACGAAGCGCAGGGCCGCGTCCGGCTCGGCCACGGGGGCGAGCACGAACGTCGTGATGCCGTCGTCGGCGAACGCCCGCAGGCGCTCGCGCTGCGCGTCCGGGTCGCCGAACACGAAGACCTCGCGGACCAGCTCGTCGGGGACGAGCTCGACCGCCCGGCGCCGGTCGCCCTCCTCCCAGGCCGCGACCATCGCGTCGATCCGCTCGCCCCACCCGAGCCAGCGGAAGAACGCGGTGTAGACCGGGACCGTCGCGTAGGCGACGAGCATCCGCCGCGCCGCGGGCAGCGCCTCCTCCGCCGGCGCGGGGAAGCAGAAGAAGCGGCAGACGAGCTCCCGGTCGGGCGCGCCGAACGCCTCGGCCACCTGGCGCGTGCCGCTCAGCGGCAGGAAGTTCGTGAACGCGCCGTCGCCGAGCTCGCGGGCGAGCCCGAGCATCTTCCCGCGCAGCGCCGCCACGACGATCGGCACGGGCGCCGCCGGCGGCGTCTCGAGCTTGAACCCGCCCTTCCCGCGCTCGCCCGCGAGCACGGGGCGCAGCCCCTCGATCGCCTCGCGCATCCGGGTCAAGGGCTTCTCGAACGGCACGCCGTTCCACTGCTCGACGATGACGTTCGACGACGACCCGAGGCCGAGGACGAACCGCCCGCCGGACGCGTCGGCGAGCGCCGCGCAGTGCTGGGCGAGCAGCGCCGGGCCGCGCGTGAAGGGGTTGACGACGCCGGTCGCCAGCCGCAGCCGCTCGGTCGCCGTCGCGGCGATCGCGAGCGGGGTGAAGCCGTCGTGGCCGGCGGTCTCGCTCGTCCAGACGTCGTCGTAGCCGCCCGCCTCGATGCGGCGGAACAGGTCGGCGTGGTCGGCGAGCGGGACGCCGGTGAGGGGGACCGTCAGGCCCCAGCGCAGGTCGGGCATGTCGGCGCGGCACGCTACCGGCCCGCCGCCGGAGGAACGCGTAGGGTCGGCCCGTGCACGAGCCGCTCGAGGGGATCGCCGCCGCCGACGCGCGCCTCGGGCGACCGTTCCCGCTGCCGGCCGCGCCGCTCCCGCTCGCGCGCTGGGTCGAGGTCGTCGAGTGCGGCTCCGGCGCGGAGGTGGCCTGGAACCTCGACGACACGCGGCCCGGGGCCGCCGGGCGGCTCGCCCTCTACGCCGGGCGCGAGCCGCCGCCCGAACGCGACCTGCCCGAGGGCGGGCCGGTCGAGGCCCGCGGCGCCGTCGCGTGGCGGGAGGCGCCGCTGCCCGAGGCCCAGCCCGCGCTGCGGCCGGTGAAGGAGCTCACCTGGACCGCCGGCGGCCTGCACCTGCGCCTGACCGCGCAGGGGCCCTGGGACGACGCGGCGCTCGCGGCGATCGTCGCGTCGATCCCGATAGGGTCGCCCGCGTGAGACCGCCCCGGAGGCCGCGATGAGCCCGATCCCCGATGCCGACCGCCCCGATCGCAACCTCGCGCTCGAGCTCGTGCGCGTGACGGAGGCCGCCGCGCTCGCCGCCGCGCGCCTCACCGGCATGGGCGAGAAGGAGGCGGCCGACCAGGCCGCGGTCGACGCCATGCGGCTCGTGCTCTCGACCGTCCACATGGACGGCGTCGTCGTGATCGGCGAGGGCGAGAAGGACGAGGCGCCGATGCTCTACAACGGCGAGCAGATCGGCGACGGCTCGCTGCCGCACGTCGACATCGCCGTCGACCCGCTCGAGGGCACGCGTCTCACCGCGCTCGGGATGCCGAACGCCGTCGCGGTCATCGCCCTCAGCGCCCGCGGGACGATGTTCGACCCCGGGCCCGTCATGTACATGGAGAAGCTCGCGGGCGGCGAGGACATCGCCGACCTGCTCGACCTCGACGTCCCGCTCGGCGAGACCGTCGCGCGGGTGGCCGAGCGCCGCGGCATGGACATCCGCGACGTCAGTGTCGTCACGCTCGACCGCCCCCGCCACGAGGAGGGCATGAAGGCGATCCGCGAGGCCGGCGCGCGCGTGCGGCTCATCACCGACGGCGACGTCGCGGGCTCGCTGCTCGCCGTGAGCGACCGCTCGCCGGTCAGCCTGCTGTGGGGCATCGGCGGCACGCCGGAGGGGGTCATCTCCTCGGCGGCGATCAAGTGCATCGGCGGCGGCTTCGTCGGGCGCCTGTGGCCGCGCGACGACGACGAGCGCAAGGCGGCGCTCGACCAGGGCTACGACCTCGACAAGCAGATGACCCAGGACGACCTCGTCAAGGGCGACGACTGCTTCTTCTCCGCCACCGGCGTCACCGACGGCGACGTGCTGCAGGGCGTGCGCTACCTCGGCCGGACGGCGACGACCGAGTCGATCGTGATGCGCTCGCGCTCGGGGACGGTCCGCCGCGTCCGCGCCGAGCACAACCGCACGAAGCTGCGCGAGATCACCGGCGAGCGGTACGGCTGAGCCCCGCGGCCGCTCCCGGGCGGTCGAGGGGCAGCGGCTCGGTGGGATCGGGCACCTGGTCGAGCGTGGCCAGGCGGCCGACCCGCGACGGCGCGAGGTCGAGGCGGGCGAGCGAGTGCAGGAAGCCCTGCGTCACGAGCACGTGGATGCGCGACTGGGTGTGCGTGTAGAACCAGCGCCCGATCGTCGAGGCGATCGCCGGGAAGAAGTTCGCGACCTCGACCTCGACGTGGACGATCACGGCGTCGGGCGTGTCGCCCGGCCGGCGCTGCACGTCGATCTCGAGGTAGCCGTCGCCCTCGCGCCCGCGGCGGGCGACGAGCACGCCGCGCGCGATCCGCCAGCGCACGACGCCGCGCGAGTCGTCCATCTCGTACTCGGGCGCGTCGAACGTCAGCAGCGGGAACCACTGGAACAGCAGGCAGACCGAGCGCTCGTCCTCGCCGTAGTACACGCGGACGAGGCCGAGCGTCGCGCGGGTGAGGAAGTCCCAGTACGTGCGCGCAAGGCGCTCGAGGTAGACCGGGGCCCAGAGCGCGTCGATGCGCCCGGCGGGCAGCACGACCTCGGCCGTCTGCACGGAGCGGACCGCGCCGGTCTGCGGGTCCATCGCCGTGGAGTCGTCGGCCTCGCGCAGGACCCGCACCCAGTCCGGCACGGTCGGCAGCAGCCGGCGGACCGCGACGAAGACGGCCGCGGCGACGGCGATGATGGCGGCGGCCACGACGCGCACGGCGCCAACGCTACCCGGCGGCGTGACCCTCCGACGCCCCCCGCGCGTAACCGAGGACGAAGGAGAGCGCCGGCGCCGCGTTGAATCGCGGGCCGACAGTCAGACCATGGAAGACGACCTCGCCATCAAGGACGTCGCGGAACGGACCGGCATCGCCGCCGGGACGATCCGCATGTGGGAACAGCGCCACGGCTTCCCCACGCCGGAGCGGACGGCCGGCGGCTATCGCCGCTACACGCTCGAGGACGTCGAGACGCTCCGGCGCGTGCAGGCCTACCGGATGCGCGGCCTGTCGGTCGGCGCGGCCATCGAGCGCGCCCGCGAGACCGGCGGCGCCTCGGACCGGCCCTCGCTCTACGCCGCCGTCGCGGCCGCCGAGCACGGCGCGCGGCCGCAGGTCCTGCGCAAGGCGACGCTCGAGGCGCTGAGCCGCGCGATCGAGCACGAGACGCTCGCCCTCGCCGCCGCGCCGGTGCTGTTCGGCGCCTTCCAGCGCGAGCGCTTCTACCGGGCGGTCGAGCCGCGCTGGCGGCGGATCGCGGCCAACGCCGACGCCGCCGTCGTGTTCGCCGACTTCGCGGACGCGCGGCGCCCGCTCGACGGCCCGGCCGAGATCCCGATCGACCCCGCGGACGCGCTCGGCAACGAGTGGGCGGTGATCGTCGACGCGCCCGGTTTCGCCGCGTGCCTGCTCGCCTGGGAGCACCCGGGCCCGACGGCGCCCGGCGACCCGGGCGACCGCGACCGGCGCTTCGAGGCGATCTGGACGCTCGACGCCCGCGCGGCGCGGCGCGCGGCCCGCACGGCGGCGCGGATGACCGCGGCCGTGGACCCGGTGCTGGGCGGGCGGATCGACGGGCTCCTCGCGGACCGGCCGCTGGCGCTCGACCAGCCCGCGCCGTCGCTGACGGCGCTCGCCAACCGCGTCGTCGCCTACCTCGAGCCCTAGCGAATCCGCCGCCGCCGGACGATTCGTCCCGGCAGACGGTCGGATTCCGGCGACGAACGGTCGGCGTCCCTTGCGCGGGGCGGGGCCCGGCGGTATGTATGGCGGGCACGTCGGAGGAGGTCCAGACTCAGCACGGCTCACCGCGGGACCGGTCGGACACCAGGGCGCGCGCCGCTTCGGCGCCGCCCCGGCAGGCCGCGTCGCGTTCGCTCGGGGGAGGTCGGAACGCGGCGCAGAGATGCGCGCCGCACCGCTTCGCGTCTGTGGAGCGGTGCGGCCGCTGCCGGCGCCGGCCGGGCCCGCGGTGAGCTGTGGACTCCCCGTGCGCCGACGTTGGCGCGGACCCACCCGTCTGCCCGCGTCCGCGCGACGTCGCAGAAGTTGCAAACCGACGTGACGGACCGATACGTTGCCCAGGCAGTCCGGGCGCCCTCGCCTCCCGAGGGAACCGACAGCAGGAGGCCGACCCGCAAGATGTGCCTGGCCATCCCAGGACGCGTCGTGGAGGTCGTCGACGAGCAGAACCGGCTCGCGAAGGTCGATGTCGCCGGGGTTCGTCGGACGGTCAACATCGGCCTGTTCGACGGCGACGAGGCGATCGAGCCCGGCGACTGGGTCCTCATCCACGTCGGCTTCGCGATCTCGAAGATCGACGAGGACGAGGCGCGGGCGACGCGGGAGCTGCTGGAGGCCATGGGCGCGGAGTACGAGCAGGAGCTCGAGGAGCTCAAGGCGAGCGCGATCGAGTGATGCCCTGCGACGACCCGTTCCACTGCGTGACCTGCGCCGACGAGGGCGTGGCCATGCGGGTGGTCGCGGTCGACGAGGAGCGCGGCCTGGCCCTGTGCGCCGCGCCCGAGGGGGAGCGCCAGTCCGTGGAGATCGCGCTCGTCGGCCCGGTCGCGGCGGGCGACGTGCTGCTCGTCCACGCCGGCACGGCGCTCGCCGCCCTCGACGCCGAGGAGGCGCGCGCGTGAAGTACGTCGACGAGTTCCGTGACGCCGGCCTCGGCCGCGTGCTGTCGGGCGAGATCCTCGCGGCGGTCGAGCCGGGCCGCCACTACAAGGTCATGGAGGTCTGCGGCGGCCACACGCACTCGATCTACAAGTACGGCGTCGACGACCTCCTGCCGGCCAACGTCGAGCTCGTCCACGGCCCGGGCTGCCCGGTGTGCGTGATCCCGATGGGCCGCGTCGACGACGGCATCGCGCTCGCCCACGAGCCCGGCGTGATCTTCACCTGCTTCGGCGACATGATGCGCGTGCCCGGCTCGCGCGGCACGCTGCTCGAGGCCAAGGCCGAGGGCGCCGACGTGCGGATGGTCTACTCGCCGCTCGACGCGCTGCGGATCGCGAAGGCCAACCCCGACCGCGAGACGATCTTCTTCGCGATCGGCTTCGAGACGACGGCGCCGTCGACGGCGCTGACCCTCATGCGCGCGAAGGCCGAGGGCGTCTCGAACTTCACGGTCATGTGCAACCACGTGACGATCGTCCCGCCGCTGCGCGCGCTGCTCGAGTCGCCCGACCTTCGCCTCGACGGGTTCATCGGCCCGGGCCACGTGTCGACGGTCGTCGGCGCCCGGCCGTTCGAGTTCATCCCGGCCCAGTACGGCAAGCCGTGCGTGATCGCGGGCTTCGAGCCGCTCGACATCCTGCAGGCGATCCACATGATCCTCGGCCAGCTCGCCGAGGGCCGGTGCGCGGTCGAGAACCAGTACACGCGCGTCGTGCCCTACGAGGGCAACGGCAAGGCGCTCGAGGTCATGGCCGAGGTCTTCGAGCTGCGCCCGCACTTCGAGTGGCGCGGGCTGGGGTTCATCTCGCAGTCCGGGCTGAAGCTGTCCGAGGCCTACGCCGAGCTCGACGCCGAGAAGCGCTTCAGCGTCCCGGGCGTGCGGGTCGCCGACCCGAAGGCGTGCCAGTGCGGCGAGGTGCTCAAGGGCGTCATCAAGCCGTGGGAGTGCAAGGTCTTCGGCACGGCGTGCACGCCGGAGCGGCCGATCGGGACGTGCATGGTCTCCAGCGAGGGCGCGTGCGCGGCGTACTACAACTACGGGCGCTTCGCGCGGGAGCGGGAAGTGGTCTAGATGGCCTCCTCGGACGTCAGCGACCGCGAGCAGCGCATCCTCGGCATCATCGAGACCGCCCGCGCCAAGCGCGCGAAGTTCCGCGACGAGCGCATCACGATGGCCCACGGCGCCGGCGGCAAGGCGACCCAGACGCTCATCGAGGGCCTGCTCGTCCCCGCGCTCGGGTCCGGCACGCTCGAGGAGCTGGGCGACGCCGGGACGGTCACCATCGACGGGCTCGGCCTCGCGATGACGACCGACAGCTTCGTCGTGCGCCCGATCCGCTTCCCGGGCGGGTCGATCGGCGACCTCGCGGTCAACGGGACCGTGAACGACCTCGCCGTCGCGGGCGCGCGGCCCGTGGCGCTGACCCTGTCGCTCGTGCTCGAGGAGGGCCTCGGCTCCGACGTCCTGCGCGCCGAGGTCGAGGCGATCGCGCGGGCGGCGGGCGAGGCCGAGGTCGAGATCGTCGCCGGCGACACGAAGGTCGTCGAGCGCGGCCACGCCGACGACATGTACATCTGCACCACCGGCCTCGGCCGCCTCGACGACCGCGCGACGCTGTCGCCCGCGGGCCTGACCCCGGGCGACCGGATCCTGCTCTCCGGGCCGGTCGGCGATCACGGCATGGCGATCATGCTCGCCCGGGGCGAGTTCGAGCTCGACGCGCCGATCGTGTCCGACACGCGGTCGCTGTGGCCGCTGGTCGACGCGCTGCTCGACGCCGCCGGGCCGGCGGTGCGCTGCCTGCGCGACGCGACCCGCGGCGGGGTGGCGTCGGTGCTCAACGAGCTCGCCCGCGCCTCGGGCGTGGCGATGCTCGTGCGCGAGGGGGAGGTGCCGGTCGCGGCGGCGGTGGCGGGCGCCGCCGAGATCCTCGGCATCGACCCGATGTACGTGGCCAACGAGGGCAAGCTCGTCGCGTTCGTCGCCCCCGAGCACGCCGACGCCGCGCTCGCCGCGATGCGCGCCGCCCCCGGCGGCGAGCAGGCGGCCGAGATCGGCGAGGTCCGGACCGAGCCGCCCGGGATGGTGCTCGTCGAGACCGCGTTCGGCGGCCGGCGGGTGATGGACCAGCTCGTCGGCGACCCGCTGCCGAGGATCTGCTGAGGCCGGGATGCACGAGCTCGCGATCGCCGACTCCGTGGTCCGCATCGCGTGCGCCCACGCCGCCGGGCGGCGGGTGGCGAAGGTCGAGCTGAAGGTCGGGTATCTGCGCCAGGTCGTGCCGTCCGCGCTCGAGTTCTCCTTCGGCCTCGTGGCCGAGGGGACCGAGCTCGAGGGCGCGGAGCTCGTGATGGAGGTCGTGCCGGCCGGCGGCCGGTGCCGCGCGTGCGGCGCCGACGGCCCGCTGCCGGCGTTCCCGCTGTGCTGCCAGACCTGCGGCGGGTTCGACGTGGAAGTGCTCCGGGGCGAGGAGCTCCTGGTGGACGCCCTGGAGCTGGAAGAAGAAGCGCTGGTCTCCAATGGAGGGATGAGCTGTGGCGACTGAAGCGAAGGCTCCCGCCGTCGAGGAGGTCCACGTCCTGTGGATCTCGGAGGGGATGAGCTGTGACGGCGACAGTGTCTCGATCACCGCCGCGGACCAGCCCTCGATCGAGGACGTCCTGCTCGGCGCGATCCCCGGGATCCCGAAGGTCAACCTCCACAACAAGGTGCTGTCGCCGACGCTCGGCGGCGAGGAGTTCCTCGCCCCGTTCCGGGCGGCGGCGCGCGGCGAGCTCGACGCGCCGTTCGTGCTCGTCATCGAGGGGTCGATCCCGAACGAGAACATCAACGGCGACGGCTACTGGACCTCGTTCGGCAACGACGAGGCGACCGGCGAGCCCTTGACCCTGAACTGGTGGCTCGACCGCCTGGCCCCGAAGGCCTGGGGCGTCATCGCGATCGGGACGTGCGCGACCTACGGCGGCATCCACGCGATGGCGGGCAACCCGACCGGCTGCATGGGCCTGGCCGACTACCTGGGCTGGGACTTCCGCTCGGCCGGCGGCCTGCCGATCGTCAACGTCCCGGGCTGCCCGGTCCAGCCGGAGAACTTCATGGAGACGCTCGTCTGGCTGCTGTACCAGGCGGCCGGCCTGGCGCCGGTGATCCCGCTCGACGAGCAGCTGCGCCCGCAGTGGCTGTTCGGCAAGACCGTCCACGAGGGCTGCGACCGCGCGGGCTACTACGAGCAGGGCGACTTCGCGCAGGACTACAACTCGCCCAAGTGCCTCGTGAAGGTCGGCTGCTGGGGCCCGGTGGTCAACTGCAACGTCCCCAAGCGCGGTTGGATGGCCGGCATCGGCGGCTGCCCGAACGTCGGCGGCATCTGCATCGGCTGCACGATGCCGGGCTTCCCCGACAAGTTCATGCCGTTCATGGACCAGCCGCCCGGCGGCGCCGTCTCGACGCTGATCACCGGCGGCTACGGCCCGATGATCCGCCGCCTGCGGAGCATCACGAACAAGACCTTGAACAAGGAGCCCAAGTGGCGCCACAACCGCGACCAGCTCACGACCGGCTACGCCCCTCGGGGCGGCAACTAGGAGGCCCTGGACATGGCGACGCGTGAGGAGATCAGGCCCGAGGCCGGCAAGATCGTCGAGATGTCCTGGGACCCGATCACCAGGATCGTCGGCAACCTCGGCATCTACACGAAGATCGACTTCGACAACCGGGAGGTCGTCTCGTGCAAGAGCACGTCCTCCCTGTTCCGCGGCTACAGCGTGTTCATGAAGGGCAAGGACCCCCGGGACGCGCACTTCATCACGAGCCGCATCTGCGGCATCTGCGGTGACAACCACGCCGTCTGCTCCTGCTACGCGCAGCAGATGGCCTACGGGGTCAAGCCGCCGCCGCTGGCCGAGTGGATCGTGAACCTCGGCGAGGCGGCCGAGTACATCTTCGACCACATCATCTTCCAGGACAATCTCGTCTTCGTGGACTTCTGCGAGCAGATGGTCCGCGAGACGACGCCGAGCGTGTGGGAGAAGGCCGAGCGGGCCGAGGCGCCGGGGGCCGACGTCCACGGCTACAAGACCATCGGCGACATCATGCGCTCGTACAACCCGTTCACGGGCGAGACGTACCGCGAGGCGCTGCACATGTCGCGCATCGGGCGCGAGATGATCTGCCTGATGGAGGGGCGCCACGTGCACCCCTCGACGATCTACCCGGGCGGGGTCGGGACGGTCGCGACGCCGACGCTGCTGACCGACTACCTCAGCCGGCTGCTGCGCTGCCTGGACTTCATCAAGAAGGCCGTCGCGATGAACGACGACGTCTTCGACTTCTTCTACGAGGCCATGCCGGGCTACGAGAAGGTCGGCCAGCGGCGGATCCTCCTCAACTGCTGGGGCGCGTTCAACGACCCGGAGTACTGCGACTACCGCTACGAGACGATGAACGACTGGGGCAACCGGATGTTCGTCACCCCGGGCATCATCGTGGACGGCGAGCTGGTCACGACCGACCTCGTCGACATCAACCTCGGCATCCGGATCATGCTCGGGTCCTCCTACTACGAGGACTGGGTCAACGAGGAGACGTTCGTCTCGAAGGATCCGCTCGGCAACCCGGTGGACAAGCGCCACCCGTGGAACCAGACGACGATCCCCAAGCCGCAGAAGCGCGACCTCGACGGCGGCAACTACAGCTGGGTGATGAGCCCGCGCTGGTACGACAAGCGCACGGGCGACAACCTCGCGATGGACACCGGCGGCGGCGCGCTCGCGCGGCTGTGGGCGACCGCGCTGGCCGGCAAGGTCGACACGCCGTTCGTCAAGGCGACGGGCAACGCCGTGCAGATCAACCTGCCCAAGACGCCGGACTCGCCCGAGACGAACCTCGAGTGGAAGATCCCGCAGTGGTCGAACGCGATCGAGCGCGACCGCGCGCGGATCTACTTCGTCGCGTACGCCGCGGGCATGGCGCTGCACTTCCTCGACAAGGCGTTCGAGGAGATCCGCGCCGGGCGGACGAAGACCTTCGAGGACTTCGACGTCCCCGACGAGGCGATCGGCTGCGGCTTCCACGAGGCGGTGCGCGGCGTGCTGTCGCACCACGTCGTGATCCGCGACGGCAAGATCGCCAACTACCACCCGTACCCGCCGACGCCGTGGAACGGCAGCCCGACGGACTCCTACGGGACGCCCGGCCCGTACGAGGACGCGGTCGCCGGCACGCCGCTGTTCGAGGAGGCCTCGCAGGAGAACTTCCGCGGCATCGACATCATGCGCGCCGTCCGCAGCTTCGACCCGTGCCTGCCGTGCGGCGTGCACATGTACCTCGGCAAGGGGAAGACGATCCGGCAGGTGCATTCGCCGATGTTCGGTGAGCATGGCTGAGGTCCAGGCGACGCTCGACGACGGCGCGGCCCGCGAGCGGGTCGCGCGCGTCGACGCGCTCCTCGAAGAGGTCGAGGGCGCGATCGGGGCGGTGCCGGTCGACACGGCGATCGAGCTCGTCCAGGCCGTGCTCGACCTCTACGGCGAGGGCCTCGCGCGGGTCGTCGCCCACGTCGCCGACCGCGACGAGGACGGCGCGCTGGCGCGCGCGCTGGCGGGCGACGAGCTCGTCTCGCACCTCCTGCTCCTGCACGACCTGCACCCCGTGCCGCTCGACGCGCGCGTCCGCGGCGCGCTGGCCGAGGTCCGCCCGTACCTCGAGTCCCACGGCGGCGACGTCGAGCTGCTCGGGATCGAGGACGGCGTCGTGCGCCTGGCGATGCGCGGCAGCTGCGACGGGTGCGCGTCGTCGACGATGACGCTGAAGCTCGCGATCGAGGACGCGATCCACAAGGCGGCCCCCGACGTGGAGGCGGTCGTGGCCGAGGGCGCGGTCGAGCCCGCGCCCGCGCCGCTGCTGCAGATCGAGCTGGCCGGCTCGTTGGCGCCGGCCGGCGATGTCGGCGACTCCTGGTCGCCGGCCGGCGACCTCGGCGACCTGTCGGCGCCGGTCGTGCGGCCGGTGGGCGGCCGCGAGGTGCTGTTCGTCGCGATCGACGGGACGCGCTACGCCTACCGCCCGGCGTGTCCGGCGTGCGGCGGCTCGCTCGCGGACGCCGGGCTCGACGGCGAGGCGCTCGCGTGCGGCTGCGGTGCGCGGTACGACGTCCGCCACGCGGGCCGCGGGATCGACGCGCCCGAGCGCCAGCTCGATCCCGTGCCGCTGCTCGTCGGGGCCGACGGAGGCGTGCGCGTCGCGGTCGGAGCGGGATGACGACCTCGCCGCTGCAGCGGATGGCGCGCCGCGCGGCGCAGGAGCGCGAGGAGGCGCTCGAGCACTGCGACCTGTGCAGCGCGCCGATCGCCCCCGAGCACCGCCACCTCCTCGACGTCGGCACCCGCGAGCTGATGTGCGCGTGCCGGCCGTGCTCGCTGCTCTTCGACCGGGCCGCGGCCGGCGCGGGCGGGCGTCACTACCGGCTCGTCCCGGACCGCCGCCTGCGGATCGACGACCTCGAGCTCGACGATGTCGCCTGGGCCGATCTGCGCCTCCCGGTCGAGCTCGCCTTCTTCTTCCACAGCACGCCCGCCGAGCGCGTCCAGGCCTTCTACCCGAGCCCGATGGGGGCGACCGAGTCGCTGCTCGGCCTCGACGCGTGGCGGTCGCTCGAGGACGCGAACCCCGTCCTGACGACGCTCGAGCCCGACGTCGAGGCGCTGCTCGTGCACCGCGCCCGCGGCGAGCGCCGCCACCACCTCGTCCCGATCTCGGACTGCTACGAGCTCTCCGGCCTGATCCGCACGCGCTGGCGCGGCCTCACCGGCGGGCGCGAGGTCTGGGCCGAGATCAGCCGCTTCTACGACGCCCTGGACGGCCGCGCGCGGCCGGTCGGGCGCGACCACGTCAAGGAGACGTCATGAGCAACCTCAACGTCGGCAAGCCGACCGTCAGCCCCGACGCGTCCGCGCACAAGAAGGGCATCGCGCAGGGCAACTCGACGGGCAGCTACGAGAAGATGGGCGGGCACTTCGCGGACGGGCGCTCGAGCGCCAAGCGCTCGACCGGCATCAATCCGAAGGGCGCCGAGCCGATCGACCCGCGGATGCCGAACCTGTCCCCGGCCTGAGGGCGGGGCGGGGGGCGACGTGACCGCGGTGGGACCCTTCGCGGCGCAGGCCGGCGCGATCCCGACGCTCGCCTTCGCGGTGACCGGGGCCGCGCGCCTCGAGCACGCGGCGATCCCGACCCTGCGCTTCACGCTGCGGGCCGACGCCGGCGGCGTGCAGGTGCGCTCGGTCATGCTCGACACGCAGGTGCGGATCGCGGCGACGCGGCGCGCCTACCCGCACTCGGCCGACGACCGGCTGTTCGAGCTCTTCGGCCCGCGCGCGGACTGGGGCACGACGCTGCGCTCACTGCTGTGGACGCGCACGACCCTCGCGATCCCGGCCTTCACGGGCCAGACCGACGTCGACCTGCTCATCCCGTGCACGTACGACCTCGACGTCGCCGCCGCCCGCTACCTCGCCGCGCTCGAGGACGGCGAGGTGCCGCTCGAGTTCCTGTTCAGCGGCACGCTGTTCTACGCGCTGCCGGACGGCCGCCTGCAGACGGCGCGGCTGTCGTGGGACCTCGAGGCCGAGTACCGCCTGCCCGTCGCCGTGTGGCGCGACACGATGGACCACCACTTCCCCGACAGCGCGTGGCTGCGGCTCGACCGGGCGTCGCACGACCGGCTCGTGGCCTACAAGTCGCGCCGGGCGCTGCCGACGTGGTCCGCCGTGCTCGACGAGCTGCTGCCGGGCCCGGAGGAGACGCGATGAGCGACGACCCCACCCGCGCGATCGCCGACGCCGTCCTCTACGAGGGCTACATCCTCTGGCCGTACCGCCGCTCGGCGCTGAAGAACCAGCGGCGGTGGACGTTCGGCGGCGTGTACCCGCGCGGCCACAGCGCCGCCCACCCCGACGACCCGTGGACGATGCGCACGGAGTGCCTGCTGACCGGCGGCCCGACCGTGACGGTGGAGGTCCGCGTGCGATTCCTGCACGTGGTCGCCCGGCGGGTCGGGCGGGCGCGGGGGGACGGGCTCGAGCTGGTCGACGCGCTCGACGTCGGCGCCGAGCGCCACGTCGCGTGGGACGAGGCGGTCGAGCGCGAGGTCGTGCTCGACCCGGCGATGGTCGGCTCGATCGCGGTGTGCGGCCGGCGCGCGGTGGCGACGGTCGGCGCGGGCTCCGAGCGCGAGGACCTGCGCCACCCCGACGGCAGCCGGGCGGGCGCGCTCATCCGGACCTGGCACGCGCTCGACGGGGCGGTCGAGGTCGGCGCCGAGCGCCTCGGCTCCGACCTGTGGCGGCTGTCGGTGACGGTCGCCAACACGACGCCGTGGGAGGGCGAGGACCGCGAGGAGGCGCTCGCGCGCACGTTCTGCTCGACCCACACCGTGCTGCACACCGCGGGCGGCGGCGCGTTCGTCTCGCTCACCGACCCGCCCGACGCGCTGCGCGCGGCGGCCGAGGCGTGCGAGAACCGCGGGACCTGGCCGGTGCTCACCGGCGGCGTGGGTGGGGGCCAGTTCTCCGACACGCTGCTCTCCTCGCCGATCATCCTCGAGGACCATCCCCGCGTCGCCCCGGAGAGCCCGGGCGACCTCTTCGACGGCGGCGAGATCGACCAGATGCTCGTCCTGAACATCCTCAGCCTCACCGACGAGGAGAAGGCCGAGATGCGCGCCTCCGACCCGCGCGCCCGCGAGATCCTCGAGCGCACCGAGGCCCTCACGCCCGAGGAGATCATGCGCCTGAACGGGACCATCCGGGACTGGCAGGTCCTGCGATGAGCGACATCCCGAGCTACTGGGAGGAGCTCGAGCGCCCCGGCCCGGACTCGGTCACGGTCGACGGCGTCGCGCTGCGCGCGCGCAGCCGCGTGCGGCTCCGGCCCCGCGCCGGCGGCGACGTGTTCGACCTCGCCCTCGCCGGGCGCACCGCGGTCATCGAGGGCATCGAGCAGGACCTCGAGGGCAACCTCAAGCTCGCGGTCGCGATCGACGACGACCCCGGCCGCGACCTCGGGATGCGCCGCCAGCCCGGGCACCGCTTCTTCTTCTCGCCCGACGAGGTCGAGCCGCTCGCGGGCGCCGACGGCGCCCCCGCGACCGCGGGCGCCCGCATCCTCGTCGCCGGGATCGGCAACGTCTTCCTCGGCGACGACGGCTTCGGGGTCGCGCTCGCCGACCGGCTCGCCCGGCGCACGCTGCCCGCCGGGGTCGAGGTCGTCGACTACGGCATCCGCGGGATGGACCTCGCCTACGCGCTCCACGACGGGTGGGACGCGGTGCTGCTGCTCGACGCCGTGCCGCGGGGCAAGCCGCCGGGCACGCTGTCGGTGATCGAGCCCGACCTCGCCGACCTGCCGCTCGTGGTCGACGCGCACGCGATGGACCCGGTGAAGGTGCTCGGCCTCGCGCTCGCGCTCGGGGGCGAGCTGCCGCGCGTGCTCGTCGTCGGCTGCGAGCCGCAGGACGTGATGCGCGGGGACGAGGAGGATGTGGTGGCGGCGATCAGCGAGCCCGTGCGCGCGGCGCTCGACGAGGGCGTCCGGCTCGTGGAGGCGCTGCTCGAGGACCTGACGGGCCCAGGACAACCGAAGGAGGACGGACCATGAGCATCAAGGTGCTCGGACTCATCATCGTCGGCGTGATCGCGGCCGTCTTTGCAGCCTCGCTGCCGGAGCTCCGGCGGTACATGTCGATCCGCTCGATGTAGGTGCACCGCACGAAGGTCAGGGTCGTCGAGGGGGTCCTCGACGCCAACGACACGATCGCGCGGGCCAACCGCGACGACTTCGACCGTGCCGGGGTGACGGTCGTCAACCTGATGAGCGCGCCGGGGGCGGGCAAGACGACGCTGCTCGAGCGCGTGCTCGGCGGCCTCGGCGTGCGCGCGGGCGTCCTCGAGGGCGACGTGCAGGGCAGCCTCGACGCCGACCGGCTCGCGTCGCTGCACGTCCCGGTGATCCAGCTGAACACGGATCCGGGGTTCGGCGGCGAATGCCACCTCGACGCGAACATGGTGCGCTCGGCGCTGGCCGACCTGCCGCTCGCGGACATCGACCTGCTCGTGGTCGAGAACGTCGGCAACCTCGTCTGCCCGGCCGAGTTCCGGATCGGCGAGGACGCGCGGGTCATGGTCTCCTCGGTCACCGAGGGCGAGGACAAGCCGCTGAAGTACCCGCTGATGTTCCGCCAGTGCGACCTCGTGCTCGTCAACAAGATCGACCTGCTCGAGCACCTCGACTACGACCTCGACCTGTTCCTGCACCACCTCGACGCCGTCCACCCCGGCGTGCCGCGGATGCTCGTGAGCGCCCGGACCGGCGAGGGCGTCGGCGCGTGGCGCGACTGGCTGCTCGAGCGCGTCGGCGAGCGGACGGGGACGGCCGCCCCGGCGTGACAGCGCCGACTGGCACCGACCTCGTCGGCGCACGGCTGGACGCGCGCCTGGCCGCCGGCGAGCGCTTCTTCGGGGCCGAGGCCGAGCGGATCGCGCGCCTGTGCCACCGGATGGCCGAGCGCTTCGCGCGCGGCGGGCGCCTGATCGCGATCGGCGCGGGCGGCGCCGCGCGCTCGGACGTCCGCCACGTCACGGTCGAGTTCGTCCACCCGGTGATCGTCGGCAAGCGCGCCCTGCCCGCGCTCGGGCTGTCGGCCGAGGGCGGCGACCTCGCCGCGCAGGCGCGGCTCGTCGTCGAGGCCGACGACATCGCGATCGCGTTCGGCGAGGGCCCGGAGGTCGCGGCGGCGGTCGGGGTGTGTGCCGGGCGCGGGGCGCTGTCGATCGCGTTCGCGGACGTCGGGGCGGAGTGGGCGTTCGCCCTGCCGGGCGAGGACCCGTTCGTCGCCCAGGAGATCGCGGAGACGACCTACCACGTGCTCTGGGAGCTCGTGCACGTCTTCCTCGAGCAGCGCGGGCTGCTCGAGGGGCGCACCGGCGGGGCGGTCCACGACGCCGGTGCCTCGAGCTTCCTGTACCCGTTCCTCTCCGAGCGCGAGGACGACCTCGAGGCGGTCGTCGCCGACGTACGCGCGTCGGTGGGCATGAAGGCGGCCGAGGTCGGCGAGCTGCGCGTGCAGACGCTGGGGGAGGGCCGGGACACGCTCGTCGCGGCGGCGGCGGAGCTGCGCGCGGCGTTCGCGGCCGGCGGGCGCCTGCTCGCCCTCGGCAACGGCGGCTCGGCGACCGACGCGATGGACGTCGTCGCCGACTTCCGCGACCCGCCTGCCGGGCGCGGCTGGGCCGCGCGCCCGGCGCTCGACCTCACCGAGGACTCCGCGATCCTCACCGCGATCGCCAACGACGTGGGCGTCGAGGCCGTGTTCTCGCGCCAGGTGATCGCCCACGGCCGTCCCGGCGACGTGGTGCTCGCGCTGTCGACGAGCGGCGGGTCGGCGAACGTCATCCTCGCGCTCGAGGAGGCGCGCCGGCGCGGGCTGCGGACGATCGCGCTGCTCGGCTACGACGGCGGGCGGATCCTCGCCGAGCGCCTCGCCGACCACGTCGTCGTGAGCCGTTCGGAGTACATCCCGCGCATCCAGGAGGCGCAGGCGAGCGCCTACCACGTGCTGCGCGAGCTGGTGGAGGCGCCGGCGTGACCGACGACTCGGGCCACGCGGGCGAGATCGCCCACGCCTCGCTGCGCGGCGCGATCGCGGCGGCGGCGATGACCGGGATGCGGGCGTTCACGGTCGACGTCGGGCTCGTCGACCAGACGCCGCCGCAGGCGATCGCCAAGCAGCGCGCGAAGGGGCTCCTGCGGCGCGTGCCCCGTGGCCGCCGGCGAGCCGCGATCGAGGTGGCGCACTGGACCTACGGCGCCGTCGGCGGCGCGGCGTACGCGATGCTGCCGCAGCAGATCCGGCGCCGGCCGTGGTCGGGCCCGGTGTACGGCCTGCTCGTCTGGCTCGGGTTCGAGCTGTGCCTCGCGCCGGTCCTCGGCCTCAAGCAGGCCAAGAAGCCGCGGCCGGTCGAGCGCGCCGCGCTCGCGGCCGACCACCTGCTGTACGGGCTCGTCCTCTCCGAGGTCCGCGCCCGGCCGCAGGAGACCGGGCGGTGAACCGGGTCCGGGCGCGCGTCGACGGCACCGTGCAGGGCGTCGGGTTCCGTCCCTATGTGTTCCGGCTGGCCGAGGCGCTCGGGCTCGACGGGTTCGTGGCCAACGACGAGCGCGGCGTGGTGCTCGAGGTCGAGGGCGACGCCGCGGCGGTCGAGCGCTTCCTCGAGCGCCTGCCGCGCGAGGCGCCGCCGCTGGCGACGGTCGAGGCGGTGGCGCACGAGCGGATCGCGGTCGGCGGCGAGCCGGGCTTCCGCATCGTCGAGAGCTCGCGCGGCGGCGCGCCCGCCGCGCTCGTCTCGCCCGACACGGCGACGTGCGACGCCTGCCTGGCCGAGCTGTGGGACCCGGCGGATCGGCGGCACCGCTACCCGTTCATCAACTGCACGGACTGCGGGCCGCGGTTCACGATCGTCCGCGGCGTCCCGTACGACCGGCCGCTGACGACGATGGCCGCCTTCACGATGTGCGCCGCGTGCCAGGCCGAGTACGACGACCCGCGCGACCGGCGCTTCCACGCCCAGCCGAACGCGTGCCGGGAGTGCGGGCCGCGCGTGGCGCTGGTCGACGCGGACGGGGCCGCGGCCGACGCCGGGAGCGATCCGGTCCGCGCCGCGGCCGCCGCGCTGCGCGCCGGGCGGATCCTGGCGGTCAAGGGCATCGGCGGCTACCACCTCGCCTGCCGCGCCGACGACGAGCCCGCGGTCGCCGCGCTGCGGGCGCGCAAGCACCGCGAGGACCGGCCGTTCGCGCTGATGGCGGCCGACGTCGCGGCGGCCCGGGCGCTCGTCGACCTGTCCTCGGCGGCCGAGGCGCTCCTGACGAGCCGCGAGCGGCCGATCGTCGTCGCGCCGGCGCGGGCCGGCGCCGCGGTCGCGCCCGGGGTCGCGCCGCGGTCGGCCGAGCTCGGCGTGATGCTGCCCTACGCGCCGCTGCACCACCTGCTGCTCGCCGACTGCGGCGGCCCGCTCGTGCTGACGAGCGGCAACGTCTCCGACGAGCCGATCGCCTACCGCGACGCCGACGCGCTGCGCCGCCTGCGCGGGATCGCCGACCTGTTCCTCGTCCACGACCGTCCGATCCACGTGCGCGCCGACGACTCGGTCGTCCGCGCGGTCGCCGGCCGCCCGGCGGTCCGGCTGCGGCGCTCGCGCGGGGCGGTCCCGGCGAGCCTCGGCCTGCCGGTGCCCGCCGCCCGCGACGTGCTCGCCTGCGGCGCCGAGCTGAAGAGCACGTTCTGCGTGGCCCGGGGCGGGCGGGCCTGGGTCGGCCACCACATCGGCGACCTGCGCGAGGCCGAGACGCTGCTCGCCTTCCGCGAGGGGATCGCGCACTTCGAGCGGCTGTTCGCCGTCGCTCCGGCGCTCGTCGCCCACGACCTGCACCCCGACTACCTCTCGACGGGCTACGCGCTCGCCCGCGACGGCGTGGAGCACGTGGGCGTCCAGCACCACCACGCGCACCTCGCCGCCTGCCTGGCCGAGCACGGGGAGACCGGCCCCGCGGTCGGCGCGATCCTCGACGGCAGCGGCTTCGGTCCGGACGGAACGGTCTGGGGCGGCGAGATCCTCGTCGGCGGCCTCGACGGCTTCACCCGCGCCGGCCACCTGTACCCGGTGCGCCTGCCGGGCGGCGACCAGGCCGTCCGCCAGCCGTGGCGGATGGCGTGCGCGTGGCTCGTCGCGGCGCGGCGAGCGCGCGAGCCGGACGCGCCGCCGGCGATCCCGCCCGCGCTCGCGGGCGCGGTCGACGCCGGCGCGCTGGCGCGCGATCGCCCGGCTCGCCCGGGGCGGCGCCGCGGCGCCGGTGACGACGAGCGCGGGCCGGCTGTTCGACGCCGTCGCCGCGCTGTGCGGCCTGCGCGCGACCGTGACCTACGAGGGCCAGGCGGCGGCCGAGCTCGAGGCGGCCTGCGACCCGCACGAGCGCGGCGCCTACCCGCTCCCGGTCGGCGCGGGCGCGGTGCTCGACGCGCGCGAGACGATCCGCGCGGTGGCCCGCGACGTGGCCGCGGGGGTCGGCGCCGGCGTCGTGGCCGCGCGCTTCCACCGCGCGCTGGCCGACGCGACGGCCCGGGCCTGCGTCGAGGTCGCGGCGCGGGCCGGCACCGAGCTCGCCGTCCTCTCGGGCGGCGTCTTCCAGAACGTGCGGTTGCTCGAGCTCACCGCGGCGCGCCTGGAGGCGGCGGGCCTGCGGGTCCTCGTCCCGGAGCGCCTGCCGCCCAACGACGGCGGAATCTCCTTCGGCCAGGCGGCGGTCGCGGCCGCGTCGGTGCGGTAGAGATGGGCCATGGCGAGCTGGAGCGAGGTCGAGGCGCAGGCGCCGGAGCTGGCCGGGCTCGCCCGCGAGTTCCTCGATGCCCACACCCATAAGACGCTCGCGACCCTGCGGCGCGACGGCTCGCCGCGGATCAGCGGCACGGAGACCGACTTCCGCGGCGGACGAGGTCTACATCGGGTCGATGTGGAAGGCGGTCAAGGCGCTCGACCTGCAGCGCGACCCGCGGTTCGCCATCCACAGCGGCTCGGCCGACCCGCCGGAGTGGCGCGGCGACGCGAAGATCGCCGGGCGCGCGGAGGAGATCACCGAGCCGGACACGGTCGCCCGCATCAACGAGGGCGCGCCGGGCGGCCGGTCGCACCTGTTCCGCCTGGACGTCACCGAGGTCGTCGTCGTCCGCCTGGGCGACCCGGCCGACCACCTCGTGATCGACAGCTGGCACGAGGGCCGCGGGCTGTCGTCGATCCGCCGCTGAGCCGGTCAGATCCGCTCGACCTCGACGCACTCAAGAACGCTCGACCACCGTCGATCACCCGAGCACCGGCACTGCCGCCGCGACGTTGGGGAACGACCCGCGGTGGCCTACCTGTCGGGCGGCCTGCCGCACTCCGAGCGCGGCGGGCCGCGAACCTTCCTCGGATAGGCGGGCGCCACTCGCACTGGCGCCCGCCTCCGCACTGTTCACCGGATGAGGCGCCGGCAAACCGGCCCGTGCCCGAATTCGGGTCTCCGCGCAGCGACGGACCCTCACGCTCCGTCGTCACCTCGCGGCGCAGAAACCATGCAATACCTCCATGCGCGCGCCCTCGACCAACCTGAACGCCGATCCGGCGTCGCAGGGTGTGTCGAGTTTCCCTTGCAGCTCGACACCGGAAGCAGCAGGGACGGGGTGGGCGCTATTTCCCAAGCGCTCACCCCGTCGATCTCTCGGCGCAGTTCGCATCGGGCCCGCGTCGCAACCGCCGGCCCGGCCCTGTCAGATCCGCTCGATCTCGACCTCGGCGCCCGCCGGCAGCTCGCCCGCGCCGCGCGGGACGATCGCCAGCGCGTCGGCGCCGAGCATCGAGTGCAGCTGGTGCGAGCCCTGCGGGCCGGTGGGCAGCGCGCGGCCGTCGTCGAGCCGGACCCGCACCGCCTCCTCGCGGTTGGGCTGGCGGGGGACGGGCGCCGCGAGCAGCGCGCGGGTGCGCTCGAGCGACGCCGGCGCGCCCTGCATCACCGCGAGCGCGGGGCGGGCGAAGAGCATGAAGCAGACCATCGCCGACACGGGGTTGCCGGGGAGGCCGAAGACGAGCTGCGTCCCGCGGCGCCCGAACCACAGCGGCTTGCCCGGCCGCAGCGCGACGCGCCAGAAGATCTGCTCGACGCCGAGCGCCTCGAGCGCGGGCTTGACGTGGTCGTGCGGCCCGACCGAGACGCCGCCGGTCAGGAGCACGACGTCGGTGCCGTCGAGCGCGCGCTCGATCGCCGCGCGCGTGGCCTCGGCGTCGTCGCGGACCTCGGTCGTGCCCGTGACCTCCGCCCCCGCGCGGCGGGCGAGCGCGGCCAGGGTCACGGCGTTCGAGTTGTGCAGCTGGCCGTGGCGCAGCGGCTCGCCCGGGGCGACGAGCTCGTCGCCGGTGGCGAGGACGGAGACGCGCGGCACGCGGGCACAGCGCAGCGTCGCCCGTCCGGCCTCGACCGCGAGGCCGAGCGCGGCGGCCCCGAGGACGTCGCCGGCGCGCAGCACCACCTGTCCGTCGCGGAGGTCCTCGCCCGGCGAGCGGACGTGATGGCCGGCGGGCAGGTCGATCGCGGGGACGACGCTGTCGCCGCGGTCCTCGGCGTCCTCGACCGGCAGGATCGCGTCGGCGCCGTCGGGCACGGCGGCGCCGGTCGAGATCCGCACCGCCTCGCCGTCGCCGAGCGGCACCTCCGCCGGGGTCCCGGCCCGCGACTCGCCGACGATCCGCAGCTCGCGGCCCGCCGGCCCCGAGCGCACGGCGAAGCCGTCCATCGCGCTGTTGGCGAAGCTCGGGACGTCGTGGGCGGCGGTGACGTCCTCGGCCAGGACGCGGCCGAGCGCGGCGGAGACCGGGATGTCCTCGGCGGCGAGCGCGGTCACGGCGCCGAGCACCAGCGCGCGCGCCTCGTCGATCGTGAGCAGGTCGGGCATCGGCTCCATGATGCCGGGTCGCCCGCCCGCTCCGTCGGGCGCGGCTGGGAGCATCGCGCCATGTCCGAGGGCCTCCACGGCGCGCCCGTGCCCCGTCCCGTCGCCGGCGTGCCCTCCGCGGCGCTCGCGGACGGGGACGTCGTGGCGAAGGCGTGGCTGCTGGAACTGCTCGCCGCGGCGCCGCTGGCGGACGCCGGCGACGTCCCGGTCGCCGGCCTCGCGGACCGCGGCCCCGCGCTGTGCGCGGCCGTGCTCGAGGCGGTCGGCTCCGCGGCCGCGCTCGCCCGCCTGGCGCCGGGTGGCGACCGCGCCGCGCTCGCGGGCGAGACCGCGGCGCTGGCGGGGGCGGCCGAACCCGTCGCGGCGGCGCGGGCGGTCGCGGCGCTGCGGCGCGCGCTGTGGACGGCGCTCGCGCGCGAGGCCGCGGCGGCCGGTCCGCCCGACGCCGCGGCGACCGCCGCGCTGGCCGAGCGGGTCGCGCACGTCGGCGACGTCCTCACGGCGGCGGTCCTCGCGGAGGCGGCGAGCCCGCGCGCTCCCGCGGATCACGGGCCCGGTCGGGAGGCCGGCCCCGCCGCCGCGGATCTCGCGCGCGCCGAGGAGCCCTGGCGCCCCGCGGTCGAGCGCGCGCTCGCCGGCGCCGCGCCGTTCGCCCTGCTCGTCGTCGAGGCCGCCGACGCGGAGCGCCTGCTCGCGGCGGGCGGCGCCGACGCGGCCGCCGTCGCGGCCGTCGAACCCGCGGTGCGCGGCGCCGCGCGCCCGGGTGACACGGTCGTGCGCGAGCGGTCCGGGCGCCTCTGGGTGATCGCGCCCGCCCCGGACGGCGCCGCGGCCCGCGCGCTCGCCGAGGCGATCGCCGCGGCGGTGTCGGCCGCGGCCGCGCCGCACGGCGTCCCGCTGCAGGCGGCCGCCGGGGTCGCGGCCTTCCCCGCCGACGGGGACGACGCGGGCGCGCTCGCGGCGTGCGCCGACGAGCGGCTGTTCGCCGCGCAGGCCGAGGGGGCGACGGTCCGCTAGCCCGCGGGCGCGGGCGCGGTGACCACGCCGCCGGTCCCGGCGTACGGCGGCGCGGGTGCGAGCGGCGGCACCATCAGCGCGCCGCGCTGCGGCACGACGCCGACCATCGACGTCTCGGTCATGCCGAGCTGCTGGGCGGTCGCGCTCGTCAGGTCGTAGTGCGCGCCGTTCGAGAACGGGCCGCGGTCGATCACCGGCACGGTGACGCTGCGCCCGCCGAACCAGACCTCCACCGGGGTCCCGCACGGAAGCGTGCGGTGCGCGAGGCCCATGATCCGATGCGAGAGGACCTGGCCGCACGCGGTGTGGTGGCCGTACAGGCCGGGGCCGTACCAGGTGCTGCGCGCGCCGCGGTAGACGGTGATCGGCGCCGTCGGCGCCGCGGTGGCCGCGGCCTGGACCTCGCTGCCCGGCGTGACCGCGCGGACGGTGAAGCGCCCGACGACCTTCGGTCGCCAGCGGGCGACGAACGCTCCGCCGGCGCCGGCGACGGTCTGGGCCTCGCTGACCCAGCCCTGGGCCGGGTCGAGGCGCTGGATCTGCACCGTGCCGCCCGCCGGGACCGCGGGCAGCGCGCCGCGGAAGCGCGTGACCTTCCCGGCGAGTGCGCCCGGGTCGGCGGCGAGCGATGCCGTCGCCGGGGCCTGGGCGCCCGCGCCGGGCGCGCACGCCAACGCACCGCAGAGAGCGGCGCATGCGAGCAGCGCGATGCACGGGGGGGTGGTCCTCATGGTCCTCGTTCGGTGGCCTACGGGGTGAGCTGACGGGCTCGCGCCGAACGAGCGGCGCTACGGACTGGTCCGGCGGCAGGCCGGATCCGATTCGCCCCAGCGGACCCGACACCCGGGCCCGCAGTGGTTCCCCCGCCCTCCCGCGCTGGCGCCCGGAAGGTTCGGCAGACGGCGGGAGCCTACCCCACGAACCCCGCAGGAAACGGTCTTCCCACCCGATCGGCGGGCCCTGACGCCTCAGTCAGACCGGTGGCCGACACGCCACATTCGGGGGTGTCCGCCCCCGCGCGGACGCACGCCGGACGAATGACCCGCAATCACGCACTTTCCGAACGTCTTTCGCGCGCGCACGCGCTCCGCGCCGCGCGCGATGAGCGGCGACGCGCCTTGTCGACGAACGGTCGCCGGCTACGGCCGCGGCAGGCGCGAGATCGTCGAGCGGACGGCCTGGCCCCACAGCGTCGCGCCGATCTGCGCGATCTCGCCGGCCGCGTGGACGGCGGTCGAGACGAGCGCGAACGGGTCGGGCGCGCCGCGCTGCGGGTCGCTCGTCGCGTAGCCGGCGGGCGGCACGGTGGGCGCGCTCGCCCGCGCGGAGGCCGGCGCGGCCGTCGTCCGTGCCGTCGCGCGCGTGCGGGGGGCGGCGCTCCGGCTCGGGCCGCCGCTCGCGGCGGTGGCCTTCGCGCGGCCACGGGCCGGCGCGGCCTTCGCCGTGTTGGCGCGGCTGCGGGCCGGGGCGGCCGCCTTCGTGGTCTCGGCGTCGGCGGCAGGCGTCCGGGCCGCGCGGCTGCGCGTCGTCTTCGGCTTCGCCGCGGCCCGCGCCTTCGCGCGGGCGGGCGTGTCACTGGCGGCGGCTGCCGCCGGGGTCTCGGCGGGGGTCGTGCCGGCGCCCGCGCCCGTGGCGGTGGGCCCGGTGCCCGCCGCCGTCCGCGCGCCGGACCGCGCCGGGCGGTCGCGCTTGGCGCTGCGCCGCGCGGGGCGCGTGCGCGGCAGGCTCGTCAGGACGTCGCGGTCGTTGCCGTTGGCTTCGGAGTCAGTCGGAGGCATGGCCAGATTGTGCCCCATGCCCTCGGGCACCCCCGCGCGACGACCGAAGACATACCTCGGCGCCAGATCGTTTCAGCCCGGGGATTCATGGCTACAGTGGCGGCACGGACCGCTTTTGCCGCACCGGATCGATGCCATATCATGAGGGGTCTACGTTTGAGCGGTTACGGTGGGGTGGCGTACGTGCCGTAGCGGCTCGGCCGTCCCTCACCGAGACACAGACAAGCCGGGCTGGGAGCGGCCCGGGGTACCGAACGGACGCACATGTCAGTAGTTGAGATGCAGGAGCTCGAAGAGGTCAAGGGCCTGATTGCCAAGGGGCAGCAGGTTGGCGTGCTCACGTACGCCGAGATCGCTGACGCGGTCTCCGAGCTCGACCTCGACGAGTCCGACGTCGAAGAGCTGCACGGCTTCTTCGAGAAGTCGGAGATCGAGCTGGTCGAGGACATCGATCCGGCCGCCACCGTCCAGCAGGAGGTCGAGCGGGCCCCGGACAAGCGCCAGCGGCGCAAGACCAAGACCCAGCTGGATCTGCGGCCCGACATGACGACCGATTCCCTTCAGCTGTTCCTGAAGGACATCGGCAAGGTCCGTCTGCTCACGGCGCAGGAAGAGGTCGATCTCGCCAAGCGGATCGAGCGCGGCGACCTCGATGCAAAGCAGAAGATGGTCGAGTCCAACCTGCGGCTCGTCGTCTCCATCGCGAAGAACTACCGAAACCAGGGACTCCCGTTCCTCGACCTCATCCAGGAGGGCACGCTCGGTCTGGTTCGCGCGGCGGAGAAGTTCGACTACCGCAAGGGCTTCAAGTTCTCGACCTACGCGACGTGGTGGATCCGGCAGGCGATCGCGCGGGCGCTGGCCGACAAGGCCCGCACGATCCGAATCCCGGTCCACGTGGTGGAGAAGCTCAACAAGATCGGGCGGGCCGAGCGCAAGCTCGTCACCGAGCTCGGTCGCGAGCCCACGGCCGAGGAGATCGCCGAGGTCACGGGCATCGACCCCGAAGAGGTCGACTCGATCAAGCGCTCCGCGCAGGCCCCGGTCTCGCTGGAGAAGCCCGTCGGCGACGAAGAGGAGTCCGAGTTCGGGCAGTTCATCGCCGACGAGCGGGCCGAGTCGCCGTACGAGCGCGCCGCGGAGATCCTCACGAAGGAAGCCCTCCGCGAGGCGCTCGAGAACCTCTCCTACCGCGAGCGCCGGGTGCTCGAGCTGCGCTACGGCCTCGGCGGCGAGCATCCCCGCACGCTCGACGAGGTCGGGCGGACGTTCAACGTCACCCGCGAGCGGATCCGCCAGATCGAGAACCAGTCGCTGAAGAAGCTGCAGTCCCTCGCGGAGGCCCAGAAGCTCCGCGACGTCGCCTGAGCAGGCGCGCGAATCACACCGTATGACGGCGGGCCCCCGGAGACGGGGGCCCGTCGCGTTGTAGACACGGTGTGCGAGGTCCCGCACACTCGTCCAAGCGAGGTCAAGATCCGGGGGGCTCGCGCCGATTGCCGGTGCATGGCCTTCGATCTGGATCATTGCCTGCGCCTTCTCGTCGAGGCCGGCGGCTCGGACCTGCACCTCAAGGTGCCCGCCCCGCCGGTCATGCGCATCGACGGCGCCATGCGCCCCATCGAGGGCATGGCGCGCCTCACGCGCGAGGACACCGACGGCGCCGTCGCCGAGATGCTCGACGACCCGCAGAAGCTGCGGGAGTTCCAGGAGGAGTTCGAGGTCGACTTCTCCTACTCGATCCCGGGCATCGCGCGCTTCCGCGTCAACGCCTTCAAGCAGCGCGGCTCGACGTCGCTCGTCATCCGCGCGATCCCGGTCGACATCCGCTCGATCGACGAGCTCTCGCTGCCGCCCGTCATCCGCGAGCTGGCCGAGGAGGAGCGCGGCATCGTCCTGCTCACCGGCACGACCGGCTCGGGCAAGTCGACGACGCTGGCGTCGATGATCGACCACATCAACTCGTCCCGCGCGCGCCACATCGTCACGATCGAGGACCCGATCGAGTTCCTGCACCGCGACAAGATGTCGCTGATCAACCAGCGCGAGGTCGGCATGGACACCGGCTCCTTCAAGCGCGCGCTGCGCCGCGTCCTGCGCCAGGACCCGGACGTCATCCTCATCGGCGAGATGCGCGACGAGGAGACGGTCCATACCGCGCTGAGCGCGGCCGAGACCGGCCACCTCGTCTTCTCGACGGTCCACACCGTCGACGCCTCCGAGACGGTCAACCGCCTCATCGACTTCTTCCCGCCGCACATGCACCAGCAGGCCCGCGCGATGATCGCCGGCACGCTGAAGGGCGCGGTCGCCCAGCGTCTCGTCCCGACCGCCGACGGCCGCGGCCGCGTGGCGTGCTGCGAGATCCTGCGCATGACCGGCCGTGTCCGGGACATGATCATGGACCCGACGCAGACCGGCCGCCTGCCCGAGGTCATCGCCGAGGGCACGTTCTACGGGATGCAGACGTTCGACCAGCACCTGTTCGAGCACCTGAAGGCCGGCCGCGTGACCATGGAGCAGGCGCTCCAGACCGCGTCGAGCCCGCACGACTTCAAGCTCCTCGTCGCCGCCGACGGCAAGCGCGGCACGACGATGGACGACCTGTTCGACGCCGAGTCACGGCGCAACCCCGTCGCGGCGTAGCGCCGGTCGCCCGGCGGGCAGAGGCGGTCGCGCGTCGGAACGCGCTACTTCAGTTGGTAAAGTAAGAGGACATGCCTGTCGATGCGAGCTGTCCCGTCTGCCGTACCGCCGACATCGTCTGCGGGAAGTGGACGCTGCTGCTCGTCCGCGAGCTCGCGGAGGGCTGCTCGCGATTCTGCGAGCTCGAGCGCTCGCTCGTCGGCATCAGCCCGCGGACCCTCTCGCTGCGCCTGCGGGCGCTCGAGGAGGAGGGCATCGTCGCCCGCTCGACCTTCCCGGCCGTCCCGCCGCGGGTCGAGTACGCGCTGACCGACAAGGGCCTGGCGCTCATCCCGATCATCGACGGGATGCGCACCTACGGCGAGCGCTGGCTCGGGGCCGAGTGCGCCGCGACGCCCGCCGCCGATGCGGGCGGCGCGCCCGAGCCGGTCGCGGCGTAGCGCCCGTCATCAGCTGACGGACCGTCTTCCGGAGCGCGCCTGCGCCGCAACCCCGCCGCCGGCGGTGGGTTTCTTGCGGCGATGCGTTGCGCACGAGATCGTGCAGACGTTTCCTCCCGGCCGGACGAGGCTACGCTCGGCGCGGTGGGGTGTACGACGATCACCCGCCGGCGCGCGCTCGCGCTCGGCGCGGCGGCCGGGCTCGGAGCGCTGCTCGAGCCGCTCCGGAGCCTCCCGGCGCTCGCCGCGGGCAGCGCGAAGCCGCGCGGCTTCGGCCTGACGGTCACACCGGCCGACTTCGACGGCGCGCGCACGAGCCGCGTGCTCCCGGTGCGGCGCTTCGACCTGATCGGCGTGCGCGGGAGCGGGCACGTCGAGATCCGCGTGCGCGCCCGCGGCGGAGCCTGGAGCCCGTGGATCGCGCTCGCCGCGCACGGCGACCACGCGCCCGACACCGGCACCGGCGAGCACGCCTCCGACCCGGTCTGGACCGGCGGCTCGGACGAGCTGCAGCTGCGCCTGGCCCGGCCGCCGCGCGGATCGGTGCGCGTGCACCTCGTGGCCGTGCCGCCGGCCCTGCGCCGCCGCGCCGCGGCGGGTGCCGCGCGCGCCCGCCGGCGGGCGTCCGCGCGTGCCGCCCAGGCGGGCGGGGTGCAGCCGGGCAGCCCGCCGCCGATCATCGGCCGCGACGCCTGGGGCGCCGCGTCGGTGCCGCCGCGGTCGGGCCCGAGCTACGGCGCGGTGCAGGCCGCGTTCGTCCACCACACGGCGTCGGTGAACGAGTACGGACCGCAGGACTCGCCCGGGATCGTGCTCGGGATCGCCAAGTACCACCGCGACACGAACGGGTGGAACGACATCGGCTACAACTTCCTCGTCGACCGCTACGGCCAGGTGTTCGAGGGCCGCGCGGGCGGCGTCGACCAGCCCGTCGTCGGCGCCCACGCGCAGGGCTACAACTCGCAGTCGACGAGCGTCGCGCAGATCGGCACGTACAGCGCCGGCGGCATCACGCCGCAGGCGATGAGCGCGACGGCGCAGCTGCTCGGGTGGAAGCTCTCGCTCCACGGGGTGCCGACCGAGGGCGTCGTCGTCCTGCGCTCCGGCGGCGGCAGCCTCAACCGCTACCCGTCCGGGACGCCGGTCTCCGTCAACCGCATCTGCGGCCACCGCGACGGTGACGAGACGTCCTGCCCGGGCGACGCGCTCTACGGCCAGCTCGCCGAGCTGCGCACCCGCGCGTCGGCGCTCGCCGGGCCGGTCGTGGCGGGCGGCGTGACGCTGGCCGTCGCGGCCGCGGCCGTCCCCTACGGCCAGAGCGCGGGCTTCGCCGGGCTGGTCACGCGCCCCGGCGGCGTCGCGCCGGCCGGCACGGCGGTCGCGGTGCAGAAGCGCGGGCGCAAGGGCTGGGTCACGGTCGCGCGCGCCACCGCCGCGGCCGACGGCTCGTGGTCGGCCGCGGTGCCATGGCGGCGTTCGGGCGAGGTCCGTGCGCGGGCGGGCAGCGCCAGCTCCCCGGTCGCGAAGGTCGACGTCGTCGCCTCCGTCCGCCTGCGCACCCCGCGCCGGCGGCGGGTGCCGGCCGGCACCGTGGTGCGGCTCTCCGGCCGGGTCCGGCCGGCGGGGCCCGTCCGCGTCCTCGTCGAGATCAAGGGCCGCGACGGCGGGTGGCGGCGCGTGCGGTCCCTCCCCGGCGTCCTGCGGGGGACGAACTTCAACGCGACGGCGCGGCTGCGGCGACCGGGGCTCTACCGCCTGACGGCGCGGACGGCCGGCCCGGGCGCGCACGTGAAGGATGCTCCGCTGCTGATCCGGGTCGTGCGCGGCCGCTAGGCGCGACGACCTCGAAGCCGCCGTCGTCGGCGACGATCACGCCGCCGTCGGGGAGCCACCGGCGCGCGCCGTCGGGCCCGCCGAGGACGGCCGCCTTGGCGCGGATCTCGGCCTCGAGGGCGGTCGGGGCGATCGCGGTCGCCTGCACGACGCCGGTGAACGCCGCGCGGCCGGTCGCGGGGTCGAGCAGATGGTGGGCCGGGGCGTGGCGGCCGTCGAGCCAGCTGCGGCGGCCGATCCCGCTCGTCGCGACGCCGCCGCCCGTGAGGCCGAACGTGTGCAGGACGCCGCCGTCGAACGGGCTCTGCACGGCGACCGGCCGCTCGAGGCCGGCCGCGCCGCCGAGGCGCAGGTCGCCCGCGCACTCGACCGCGAACGCCGGGTGCACGTCGAGCGCGCCCGCGAGGACGTCGGCGAACAGGCCCTTGGCCAGCCCGCCGCTGTCGAGGGCGACGCCCGGCGGCCGGCGGACGACGCCCGTCGTGCGGTCGAAGGCGACGCGCCGCCAGCTCGCCTCGCGGCTCGGGCGCGCCGGGCGCCGGCGCGGCGCGAGCCGCAACGCCAGCGGGAGCGGCAGCGGCCGTCCGAGGTCGGTGCGGTAGCCCGCGGCCTGGATCTCGCGCAGGAGCGTCCCGTCGACGAGCCCGCCGGTCTGCTCCGCGGCGCCCGCGACGGCCTCGACGAAGCGGCCCATGAGGATGCTCACGGGCACCTCGGGCCGCGGGTCGGCGTTGAGGCGCGAGAGCTCGCTGGTCGGGATGAAGCGGCTGAACGCGTCGTGCCACTCCAGGAGCAGCCGGCGGGCGGTCGCGACCGACTCCTGGGCGGCGACGTCGTCCCCGCCGCCGTCGACCACGACCGAGCAGGTCGAGCCGAAGCAGGCGAAGGTGTCGATGGTCTCGCTCATCGTGCGGCCTCCTGACGGACCGGGCGGGGGGTGGGGGTCGACGGCGTGCCGAGGTGGCGGACGATCAGCAGGACGAAGGCGGGGACGACGACGATGGCGGTCGCGACGATGAACCACGTCTCGCCGGCGTCGGTGCCCTCGCCGAAGGAGTGCGCGAGGCCGGCGAGCCAGGCCAGCGCGGTGAGGCGGTGCAGCTTCTTCCAGCGCTGCTGCCCGATGCGGTCCTTCACGTAGTAGGAGAGGCCGAGGGCGATCATGCCCCAGCCCGCGACGATCCCGACCGTCGTCCACAGGCGCATGTAGCCGCTGACGAACGGGATCGCGATGTCGGCGATGCTCGGGTGCAGGAAGCTGTCGCCGAGCAGGGCGACGGCGTGGACGACGAGCGCGACGATCGTCGCGAGCGACAGGGCCTCGTGGAGGTGGCGGAGGTCGGGACGGCCCTTGACGAGCTTGCCGCCGAAGAGGAGGCCGACGCACACGGCGAGGCTCGACAGGAGCAGCGCGGCGGTGCCCGCGGCGCGGCTGGTGATCCAGAAGAGGTGGTCGGGGACGGCGGCGGCGAGCATGGGGTCCTCTACGACTGGCCGGTGGTGACGGTGGAGGGGCTGCTCGAGGAGCTGCTCGAGTCGTCCGAGGACGAGCTGCTCGAGTCGTCCGACGACGAGCTGGAGTCGTCCGACGAGGTGGTTTGATCATCCGACGACGTGGTTGGATTTTCCGACGAACTGGTTTGATCGTCGGACGAAGAGGTCGACGATCCGGACGAGGACGAGGCGGTGGTCTGCGTGCCGCTCGAGGCCGAGGACTGCGCGCCCATCGAGCCGTCCCACGCGATCGCGCCGAACGCGAGGGCGAAGGTGGCGAGCGACGCGGCGATCACGCGCTGGCGCATCCGGGCGATCCGGGCGGCGCGGGCGCGGAGCTTGGCCTGGGCCAGCTCCTTCGGGGAGGGATCTCGGGGGGTGGGCTCGGGCATGGTGGCCAACCTAGGCGCCGGCTCCGAGATGTCCCTGGGCGGACCCTGGGAGCTTCCTGAGCGCCGGTCAGCTCTCGGTCAAGGCCCAGCGCGGACTCAGGCTCCTCCCAGGGCCGCGGCCGACCATCTCGTCGTGGCAGGGATCGCCTGCCGACTCGTCCCGACGCAGAAGGAGTGCCCGTATGAAACCCAGGATCCGCAGGCTCGTCGTGATCGCCGGCGCCAGCGCCGCGGTCGGCGTCGCCGGCTGCGGCGGGGCGGCAAGCTCGCAGAACGCGGGCGCCCAGTCCGGCGCCGGCTCGCAGAACGGGTCGGCCCAGGCCCAGGCCGGCCCCGGCGGCTTCGACCTCAGCGCGCTCGCGACCAAGCTCGGCGTGACCGAGAGCAAGCTGCGCACCGCGATGCAGAAGTCCCGGCCGACCGGCACGCCGGGCACCAGCTCGGCGACCGACCCGACCGCGACGCTCGCGAAGGAGCTCGGCCTGTCGACCGCCAAGGTCCGCGCGGCCATGCAGGCGCTCGCGCCCGCCGGCGGCGCCGGCAACGGCACGCCGCCGCAGGGCGCGCCGCCCTCGGGCTCGACCCCGCCGTCCGGCTCGGCGCCCGCGCAGGGCACGTCCACGACCGGCAACGCCGCCTAGCCGGCCGATGTCGACCGTCGCCGCTCCTCACCTCCCGACGACCGGCGCCCGCGGGCGTTTCCGGGCGCGGGCGCTCTCCCTCCCGCGCCCGCGCCCGGAGCTCGCCGCGCTGCTCGTCCTCGCGGGCCTCCTGAACCTCTGGGCGCTCAGCCGCAACGGCTGGGCGAACGAGTACTACAGCGCCGCGGTCCGCTCGATGGCCTCGAGCTGGCACGCGTTCCTCTACGGCTCGTTCGACCAGGCCGGGGTGATGACGGTCGACAAGCCGCCGCTCGCGAGCTGGGTCCAGGTCGCGTTCGTCAAGGTCTTCGGCTTCCACTCGCTGAGCCTCCTCGTGCCGCAGGCGCTGATGGGCGTCGCGTCCGTCGCGCTCGTGTACGACCTCGTCCGCCGCCGGTTCGGCCGCGCGGCGGGCTTCGTCGCCGGCCTCGTGCTCGCGACGACCCCGATCACGGTCGCGATCTCGCGCCACAACAACCCCGACGCGCTGCTCATCCTGTGCTGCGTCGCGGCGCTGTGGTTCGTCGTGCGCGCGCTCGAGGACGGCCGCACGCGCTGGCTGATCCTGTCGGGCGTGTGCGTCGGCCTCGGCTTCGAGACGAAGATGGCCGCCGCGCTCCTCGTCGTGCCCGCGATCGCGGCCGCCTACCTCTGGGTCGCCCCGCGCGGCCACCTGAAGGCGATCGGGCAGCTGCTCGCCGGCGGCGCCGCGATGGTCGCGGTCGGCATGGCGTGGCCGCTGCTCTTCCTCCTCACCCCCGCGGCCGACCGGCCCTGGGTCTCGGGGACGAGCGACAACAGCATCCTGAGCCTCATCGTCGGCTACAACGGCCTCGGCCGGGTCGACGGCCAGGCCGGCGGCCCGCAGAGCTTCGGCGGCGGCGCGGGCGGGCCGGGCGGCGGCGGGCGGAGGCGCGGGCAGCGTCTTCGGCGGCGACACGGGCCCGTTCCGGCTGCTCGGCGCGAGCCTCGGCGGCCAGGCGGGCTGGATCCTCGGCTTCGCGGTCGTCGGCGGCATCGCGATCCTCGTCGCGAGCCGGCTGCGCCGGGCCGACGCCCGCACCGGCTGGCTGATCGCCGTCGGCGGGGCGTTCGCCACGACCGCCGTCACGTTCAGCTACGCCAAGGGCATCTTCCATCCCTACTACGTGTCGCTGCTCGCGCCGTTCTCCGCGGCGCTGGTCGGCGCGGGCGCGGGCTACCTGCGCTCGGGCGACCGTCTCGCCCGCGTGTTCGGGCCGCTCGCGGTCGCCGCCGGCGTCGCGACGACGCTCGCCGTCATCGCGAGCACCGACGGCGCGCCGGACTGGGTGCAGCAGATCCTGCTGCCGGTCGGCGTGCTCGGCGCCATCGCGCTCGCGCTGAAGCTCCCGGCGCGCGTGCGGGTCGTCGCGCTCGCCGCCGTCCTCGGCGCGCTCCTCCTCGCCCCGGCGACCTGGGCCGTGCAGACGCTCGGCCACACCACGAGCGGGACCTTCCCCGCGGGCGGCCCCTCGGCCCAGGGCTTCGGCGGCCCGGGCGGCGGCGGTCCCGGCGGGGGCCGCGGCGGGTTCGGCGGCGGCCGGTTCGCGCCGCCGACCGGATCGGCGCAGGGCGGCGGCTTCGCGCCGCCGAGCGGCTCCGCGCAGGGCGGCACCGGGTCGGCCCAGGGCGGCAACGGCTTCGCCCCCGGCGGCACGACCGGCGGCGGCACCCGGCGCCGGCGCGCCGGCGGCGGCGGGATGTTCGGCGGCGACAGCACCGCGATCAACGCCGCGGTCACCTACGCGAAGGCCCACGGCGGCGGCACGATCGCCGTGTCGAGCCAGTCGGGCGCGTCGGCGTCGATCATCACGAGCGGCGCCGACGTCGCGGCGCTCGGCGGCTTCTCCGGCCGCGAGAGCGAGGTCAGCATCACGTGGCTCGCCGACGCGGTGCGCGCGGGGAAGATCCGCTGGGTCCTGACCGACGGCTCGGGCGGCGGCATGGCCCGCGACGGCCGGACCGGCAGCAGCACCGTGATGGCGGCCGTCGCGCAGACCTGCACGCCCGTCAGCAGCGCCTCGTCGTCCTCCACCACGACGAGCGGCCTCTACGACTGCCAGGGCAAGGCGGACGCGCTCGCCGCCCTGGCCGGGAACGCGTCGTAGCGGCAGCGGAGGGGCCGGCGGGACGCCGGCCCCTCCGCCCCCCGTACCATCCACCGCGATGACGGGCGATCCGCAGCACGACGACGGCCTCGACGCGCTCACCAGCAAGGAGCTCCACGACCTCGCGGTCCACTACGCGCGGCGCCATTGGGACGTCAAGTTCTACTGGCGGCTGCTGCAGGTCCTGCCGATGGCCGAGACGGTCGCCGGGCAGTACGACGACGCGATCGACGACCTCGATACGACGCTCGGCCACATCGACGACATCACCGATGCGGGCGAGGGCGAGGTCGCCGAGCAGCTGCGCCCGTTCTACCTCGACTACCTGCGCGACCACGGCGTCCACGCGCCGCGCTGAGCGGCGCTGCGAACGCGCCCGCCCGCTTGTGCACCGGCGCCCGGCGCGATAGACCCCGCGGGCGACCGGGATGGCGACGACGACCCACACGGCGACGGACCTGCGCGCGCCGCTCGAGGCGGTCGTCGGGCCGGGCCACGTCCGCGACGACCCGGGCGCGCTGCTCACCTACTCCACCGACGCGACACCGCTCGAGCGCGGCCGCCCCGACATCATCGTGTTCCCCGGCTCGACCGAGGAGGTCGCGGGCGTGCTGCGCTTCGCGAACGAGCGCGGCGTCCCGGTCGTCCCGCGCGGGTCGGGGACGAACCTCAGCGCGGGCACCGTGCCGAACCGCGGCGGGATCGTGCTCGTCCTCACGCGCATGAACCGGTTGAAGGAGATCAGCCCGGGCGACCTCGTCGCGGTCTGCGAGCCCGGCGTGCGCACGATCGAGCTCGCGCAGGCGGCCGCCGCCGAGCGGATGCTCTTCCCGCCCGATCCCGGCAGTCACACGACCGCGACGATCGGCGGCAACGTCGCCGAGTGCAGCGGCGGGCTGCGCGCGCTGAAGTACGGCGTCACGCGCGACTACGTGCTCGGGGTCGAGGCCGTGCTCGCGACCGGCGAGGTGATCCGCAGCGGCGGACGGCTCGTCAAGGACGTCGCGGGCTACGACCTGCGCCGCCTGCTGTGCGGCAGCGAGGGGACGCTCGCGGTGATGACCGAGCTGACGATGCGCCTCGTGCCTGCGCCGGAGGCGACCGGCACCGGCATGGCGTACTTCGGCGACCTCGCCGACGCGGCGCGCGCGGTGTCGCGCGTGCTGTCGGAGGGCGTGCTGCCGGTGACGCTCGAGTTCCTCGACCGCGTGTGCATCGACGCGGTCGAGGGCTACGCGAACATCGGCCTCGATCGCGAGGCGGGCGCGCTGCTGATCTTCGGCCAGGACGGCGACCAAGCCTCGATCGACCGCGACATGCGCCGCATGGCCGAGGCGTGCGAGGCCGAGGGCGCGACCCAGGTCCGCATCGCGGAGACCGAGACCGAGGCCGCGGACGTCCTGCAGGCGCGCCGCGCGGTGCTGCCCGCGCTGTCGCGCCTCGCGCCGCTGACGATCCTCGAGGACGCCACCGTCCCGCGCTCGCGCATCGCCGAGATGGTGCAGCGCATCCAGGCGATCGCCGAGCGCCACGGCCTCACGATCGGCACGTTCGGCCACGCCGGCGACGGCAACCTGCACCCGACGATCGTCCTCGACCCGGCCGACGGCGCGGCCCTCGAGCGCGCGCACACGGCCGTCGACGAGATCTTCGCCGAGGCGATCGCGATGGACGGCTCGATCACGGGCGAGCACGGGGTCGGGCTCGTCAAGCTGCGCCACCTCGAGGCCCAGCTCGGGGCCGACCACCTCGCGCTGCTGCGGCGCATCAAGGCCGCGTTCGACCCCAACGGCATCCTCAACCCGGGCAAGCTCGGCTCGTGAGCGATCCGTCCCGCGGCGCACCCGGCGCGCAACGGCAGGGCATCTTCACCCCGGAGCTGCTGGACCGCTGCATCTCCTGCGGCTTCTGCCTGCCGGCGTGCCCGACCTACGGCCTGACGCAGGTCGAGACGTCCTCGCCGCGCGGGCGGATCAACCTCATGCGCGCGATCGAGACCGGCGCGCTCTCGGATGACGACCCGACGGTCGTCGAGGAGGCCTCGTTCTGCCTGGGCTGCCGGGCGTGCGAGCCGGTCTGCCCCGCGGGCGTGGAGTACGGCGCGCTGCTCGAGGAGTGGCGCGACCACACGTGGCACGGCCGCCGGCGCCCGCTGCGGCTGCGCGGGCTGCTGTGGGCCGTGAACCGGCGCTGGCGGGTGCGGCTCATGGGCCTGCTGCGGCGCCCCGCGCGCGGCCGCGGGCGGCGGGCGGCCACGGGCGCCGCGCGAGCCCGCGTCGCTCATGCTGGGCTGCTTCGAGCGCGCGCTGTACCCGGCGGTCAGCCGGGACGCGAAGCGCCTCGCGCCGGAGCTCGACGTGCCCCGCCGCCAGGGGTGCTGCGGCGCGCTCCACGCCCACAACGGCGAGCTCGAGCGCGGCCGCGACCTCGCCCGCGCGCTCGGCGAGAGGCTGCCGGGGACGATCGTCACGACCTCGGGCGGATGCGCCGCGCACCTCGCGGCGGTGCTCGGTCGCGAGCGGGTGCGCGAGCTGTCGCAGTGGCTCGTCGAGCACCACGACGCGGAGAGCGACGGCGCCGGCGACGGCGCCCGCCCGCGCATCGGCCTCCAGGACTCCTGCCACCTGCGCAACGGCCTCGGGGTCACGCGCGAGCCGCGGGAGGTGCTCGCCCGCCTCGGCGAGTACGTCGAGCTGCCGAGCGCCGGAGCCTGCTGCGGCGCGGCCGGGACCTACGCGCTCCTGCGCCCGGAGGACAGCGCCCGGGTCCTCGACGGCCACCTCGACGAGATCGCCGCGGCGGACCTCGACGCCCTCGTCGTCGTCAACCCCGGGTGCTATCGCCAGCTCGAGCAGGGCGTGAAGCGGCGCGGGCTGCGCACGCGGGTCGTGCACCTGGCCGAGCTCGCGGCCGAGCGGCGCTGAACCCGCGCGCTACGACACCGCCCGGCAGAACGCGATCAGGCGCTCGCTGACCTCGTCCGGGCGCTCCTGCTGCGTCCAGTGCCCGCAGCCCTCGAGCATCACGGTGTCGCGCAGCCGCGGGACGAGCACGGCGAGGTTCGGGAGCAGGCGGTCCATCCCCGGGAAGCCGACGACCGGATCGCGCGTGCCCGCGAGGTAGAGCGCCGGCGTCGTGACCACCGCGCCGTGCCACGGGGCGAGCAGCGTGTGGTTGCGGTCCTGGTTGCGGTACCAGTTCAGCCCGCCGGTGAAGCCGGTCCGCTCGTACTCGGCGACGTAGAACGCGAGGTCCTCGGCCGTCAGCCAGGCGGGCAGCTCGTCGCCCGCGCGCAGGACGTCGAGGAAGCCGCCGCCCTCGGGCAGCACGCCGGGCGGGAGGCGCGGGTCGTCGCCGCCGGGCGGCCGGTCGCCCGAGGAGCCGACGAGGATCCGGCGCAGGGTCTCCTCGACGTCGGCCTCGAACTCGCGCTCGGCGACGCCGGGCTCCTGGAAGTAGACCTGGTAGAAGCGGTCGCCGAACGCGGCCCGCCACGGCGTCCATCGGCGACGTCGCGCCGCGCGGGATGAACGGGACGCTCAGGCCGGCGACCCCCGCGACGAGGTCGGGCCGCAGCAGCGCGGTGTGCCACGCGACCGGCGCGCCCCAGTCGTGGCCGATGACGATCGCGCGGGTCTCGCCGAGCGCGCCGATCAGCCCGACGACGTCGCCGACGAGGTCGAGCTGCGTGTAGCGCTCGACCTCCTCGGGGCGGTCGGTCCGGCCGTAGCCGCGCTGGTCGGGCGCGACGACGCGGAAGCCCGCGTCGGCCAGCGCCGCGATCTGGTGGCGCCACGAGTACCAGGACTCGGGCCAGCCGTGGAGCAGGACGACGAGCGGGCCGTCGCCGCGCTCGGCGACGTGCATCCGCAGCCCGTTCGCCTCGACCTCTCGGTGGGTGACGTCGATCATGGGCGCGCGACGCTATCGCGGCCCGTGGTCGGTCCGTCAGGCGGCCTCCCACCACTGCAGCGCGTCGCGCAGCAGCGCGGCCGCGTCGGGCATGAACTGGCGGCCGCCGAGACGCTCGACCTCGGCCAGCGCCTCGTCGGTGCCCAGCGCGCGGCGGTACGGGCGGTCGGTCGTCATCGCGTCCCACGCGTCGGCGAGCGCGAGGATCCGCGCGCCGTCGGGGATGTCGACGCCGCCGGGGCCGTCCGGGTAGCCGGCGCCGTCCCAGCGCTCGTGGTGATGGCGCACCCAGCGCGCCTGCTCGGGATCGAGGACGTCGGCGCCGAGGGCGGCCCCGAGCGCGGCGTGCTGGCGCACGTGGGCGGCCTCGAGCGTCGTGAGCGGGGCGGGCCGGCTCAGGAGGTCGGTGGACAGCAGCGCCTTGCCCGCGTCGTGGACGCGCGCGGCGCGGTGCAGGCGGGCCTGCCGCCGCGGCGACCAGTCCAGGCGCGCGGCGAGCGCGACGCTGAGGTCGGCGACGCGGCGCCCGTGGCCCTGGTCGGGCGTCGGGTCGGCCTCGTCGGCGAGGCGGGCGAGCGCGTCGATGCGCTCGTCGGCCGGCCCCGCGAGCGCCCGCGCGCGGGCGGCGCGGGCCGCGGTCGCGGCCGTCCACTGCAGCGCGGCGTCGCGGCCGTGGGCCTTGGCCCAGTACAGCGCCTGGTCGGCGCGCTCCATGAGCGTGTCGGCGTCGCCGGCGGACGCGAGGTCGCAGATCCCGATCGAGGCCGTGACCGGCAGGCCGTGGGCGAACGGCCGCGCGGCCATCGCCGCGCGCACGCGCTCGGCGGCGGCGAGCGTCTCGGCCGCGGAGGCGTCGGGCAGCAGCCAGGCGAACTCCTCGCCGCCGATGCGCCCGACGGAGTCGATCGCGCGCGCCTCGGCCGCGATCCGCGCGGCGGCCTCGGCGAGCACGCGGTCGCCGACCGGATGGCCGTACTCGTCGTTGACGGCCTTGAAGTGGTCGAGGTCGACGACGACGAGGCCGAGCGGGCGGCCGCGCGCGGCGAGGCGGTCGGCCTCCTCGCGCAGGCGCTCGGTGAACGAGCGCTGGTTGAGCAGGCCGGTCAGGCCGTCGCGGTGGGCGGCGCGGACGAGCTCGGCCTCGCGGGCGGCCTCGGCCGAGCGGTCGTGGACGGTGACGAGCGACGCGGGCTCGCCGCCGGGCAGCGGGCACGGGGCGACCGTGATCGCCGCGCGCCGGCGGCGGCCGTCGCCGCCGGGGAGCGCGAGCTCGAGCGTCCCGCCGTGGGCGTGGGCCGTGGCGACCCACGCGGGCGCGGGGCCGCCGACCAGCTCGCCCGGGCGGTGGCCGGTCAGGCGGTGGGCCGCGCCGTTGGCGACGAGGACCGTGCCCTCGGCGACGACGAGGACGCCGTCGCCGAGGCCGTCGAGGGCGGCCGCGGCGACGGCCTGGGGATCGAGGAGGGGGGCGAGGGTCATCGTGGTCAGGCGGAGACCTGGTAGAGCGTGCCGCCGCTCGTCGAGACGCCGCTGACGGCCTTGCCGTGCTGCTTGACCCACTGGGTCAGGGCCGACGAGCTGCCGTTGCCGCCCGGGCCGCCGCCGCCGAAGCCGCCGTTGCTCGAGAGCAGCACGTACCTCAGCTCGCCGTCGGCGACCATCTTCGCGAGCTGCGTGACGGTCGGGGCGGGGTCGGCGCCGTTGAAGCCGCCGATCGTGACGACGGCCTTGCCGGTCTGGATGATGATCGGCGCGGTCGTCATCGAGCTGCTCGCGGCGACGAGGTACTTCGCCGAGCCCTGGTGGGCCTCGAGGTAGCGGATGAGGCTCGCGTCGACCGACGCGCCGCCCGGCCCGCCGCCCGCGCCGCGCGGAGCGGCCCGTGCCGGACGAGGGGGCGCCGGACGGCGGCGGCCCGGTCGGGACTGACCGGCCGCGCGGCGTTGCCGCCGCCCGGCCCACCGAAACCGGACGACGATCCGCCGGGGCCACCCGGGCCGCCGCCGAACCCGGCGCCGGCGCTCGCCGGTCCGGCGAGCACGTTGTTGGAGGTCAGGGACTGGCCGACGGTCGCGACGCTGTAGGCGGCGGGGCCGCCGGCCAGCGCGAGCGCGGCCGTGACGCCGGCCAGGGCGAGCAGCGGCGCGGGTGCGCAGCCCGGCCCGCAGGGCGACGAGCCCCGCGACGGCCAGGGCGGCGGCGACCGGGATCGCGACCCGCAGCGCGGGGGCGAAGTCCGGCGTGCGGCCGAGCATCGTCACCGCGACCCAGGCGGTCAGGCCGAGGGCGGCGGCCGCGCACCGCGACGCCGAGCCACGACCCGCGCGCCCAGCGCGTCAGCGCGACCACGCCGAAGCCGGTGAGCGCGGCGACCGCCGGGGCGAGCGCGCTCACGTAGTAGGGGTGGAAGATGCCCTGCTGGCTCGAGAAGACGGCGACGTGCACGATCGCCCAGAGGCCGAAGAGCACGAGGCCGGCGCGGCGCAGGTCCGTCCGCGCGCCGCGGCGGGTGAGCCACAGGCCGGCGACGAGCGACACCGCGGCGAAGGGCAGCAGCCAGGCGATCTGGCCGCCGACCTGCTCGTTGAACATCCGCCACAGGCCGGGGACGCCGCCGAAGCTGCCGCCGCCCCCGCCCCCCGGACCGTTCTCGGCCCCGGTCAGGCGGCCGAACCCGTTGTAGCCGAAGATCAGGTCCCACACCGAGCCGTTCGTGCTCCCGCCGATGTACGGCCGCGAGGCGGCCGGCCAGAGCGACACGGCGACCGGCCAGGCGGCGCTCACGGCGACCATCGAGACGCCCGCGAGGGCGAGCTGCCCGATGCGGGTCAGCAGGCGCGGCGGGCCGGCGAGCAGGTACGCCGCGGCCAGCGCCGGGACGACCATCCAGCCCTGGAGCATCTTCGTCATGAACGCGAGGCCGACGGCCGCGCCGCAGAGGACGAGGAAGCGCGTGCGGCCGGTCTCGATCGCGCGCACCGTCAGCCACGCCGCCGCGACCATGAGCAGCACGAGGAGGGCGTCGGGCATGTCGACGCGGGCCATCGCGACCGTGATCGGCGAGACGGCGAGCGCCGCGCCGGCGACGAGGCCGGCGACCGGGCCGAACAGGCGGCGGACGGTCGCGTACAGCAGCCCGACCGCGGCGATCGTGCACAGCGCCTGGGGCAGGAGCATGCTGAACGAGCCGAAGCCGAAGACGCGGGCCGACAGGCCCATGAGCCACAGCGAGAGCGGCGGCTTGTCGACCGTGATGAAGCTGCCGGGGTCGAGCGCGCCGAAGAACCACGCCTTCCAGCTCTCGCTCGCAGAACGGACGGCCGCGGCGTAGTACGAGTTCGCGTAGCCGGAGATCGTGAGGTCCCACAGGCACAGCGCCGCGGCCAGGGCGACGATCGCCAGGAGCGCGGGGCGGACCCAGGCCGGATCGGCCGGGCGGCCGCGGACCACGGAGCGCAGCCGGTCGCGCGCGCCGGCGCGGCGGTCGGCGCCGGCGGCGCGGCGGGGGAGGGCGGGGGCGGTGGCTGACATGCGGATGGGCTCCTGGGGAGGACGGACGGGCGGGGGAGGGCGAAGGGGGTGGCGCTAGGCGGCGCGGGACTCGAGCGGGGCGGCGGCCGGGGCGGCCGGCGCGCGCCGCGCCCGGGCGAAGACCCAGCTGCGCAGCGCGACGTAGCGCGTGACGGTCGCGACGAGGCTCGCGGCGATGAGGACCGCGAGCTCGACGGCCCGCGGCGGGGCGGCGGCGAGGCCGTGCAGGACCGCGAGGGCGCCGCTCGTCAGGCCGACGCGTGAGCAGGAAGACGAGGAAGCCCGCGAGGTGCTGGCGCACGAGGCCCGCGCGCCCGCGGATGCCGAACGTCAGCCACCGGTTCGCGGCGGTGTTGCCGACGGCGGTGATGGCCAGGGCGGCGACGTTCGCCCCGGCGGCGCCGAGCGGGCCGCGGAGCAGGAGGAACAGCAGCGCGTAGGCGATCGTGCTGAGCACGCCGACGCCCATGAACCGCGCGATCGGGCCGGTCAGCGCGAGGCGGGCGATGCCCTTGAGGTCCTCGATCGCCGTGCGGACGATGTCGACGCGCGAGTCGGGGTCGTCGACCCAGTCGACCGGCACCTCGTGGATGCGCAGGCCGCGCCGCTGGGCGAGGACGAGCAGCTCGGTGTCGAAGAACCAGGCGTTGTCGCGGACGTCGGCGAGGAGGCCGTCGAGCGCGTCGCGGCGGACGGCCTTGAAGCCGCACTGCGCGTCGGTGAAGCGGGCGCGCAGCGTCGTGTGCAGCAGGCGGTTGTAGCTGCGCGAGATGATCTCGCGCTTCGGGCCGCGGACGACGCGGGCGCCCTGCGCGAGCCGCGAGCCGATCGCGATGTCGCTGTGGCCGGAGAGCAGCGGGGCGACGAGCGGCAGCAGCGCGCGGAGGTCGGTCGAGAGGTCGACGTCCATGTAGCAGACGACCCGCGCGCGGCTCCGCGACCAGGCGGCCCGCAGCGCGCGGCCGCGGCCCTTGCGCTCCAGGTGCAGGTACTCGACGCCGCGCAGGCGCTGCTGCAGGTCGCGGGCGACGGCGGCCGTGCCGTCCGTGCTCGCGTTGTCGGCGATGACGATCCGCCAGCCGAACGGGAAGGCCTCGGAGAGGAACCGGTGCAGGCGCCGGATGCTCTGCTCGAGGACCGCCTCCTCGTTGTAGACGGGCACGACGATGTCGACGTCGCGGGTGGGCGGGAGAGTCGGCGCCGCGGCCGGGGCCGGCGGGACGAGGGTGGCGGTTTCGGTCATGGGATCAGCATCGGTCCGGCCCGTGGGATCCCCGTGGGAGCGGCCTGAGAGCAGCCTGAGAGCTGACGCCGCGCTTATGCCGCGGGCAGGCGCACGACGAACGACGCGCCGCCGTCGGGCGCGTTCGTGGCCGTGACGGTGCCGTCGTGGGCGGCGACGATCCCGGCCACGATGGCCAGGCCGAGGCCGGCGCCCGCGCGGCCCTGCTTGCGGCCGCCCTCCGAGCGCCAGAAGCGCTCGAAGAGCTCGCTCGGGTCGTCGGTCGGCAGGCCGGGGCCGTGGTCGCGTACCTCGAGGCGGACCGCGCCGTCCTCGCGCGTGGCGCTGACGTCGATCGGGGTCCCGGCCGGCGTGTGGACGAGCGCGTTGCGCAGCAGGTTGGCGAGGACCTGGCGCAGCTGGTGGGCGTCGCCGGTGACGGCGATCCCCTCCTCGACGCGACGGTCGATCTCGCGGTCGGGCGCGGTCACGCGCGCGTCGTCGACCGCGTCGCCGACGAGGCGGCCGAGGTCGACCTCGACGTGCGGGGCGTCCGCGATCTCGTCGAGGCGGGCGAGGGTCAGGAGATCTTCGACGAGCACGCCCATGCGCGCCGCCTCCTCCTCGATGCGCCGCATCGCCTTCTCGACGTCGGCGGGCTCGCGGGCGGCGCCCATGCGGAAGAGCTCGGCGTAGCCGCGGATCGAGGCCAGCGGCGTGCGCAGCTCGTGCGAGGCGTCGGCGAGGAACTGGCGCAGGCGGTTCTCGCTCGCCTGGCGCGCGGAGAACGCCCGCTCGAGGCGGTCGAGCATCGCGTTGAGCGAGATGCCCAGGCGGCCGACCTCGGTGCGCGGGTCGGTCGACTCGACGCGGTGCGACAGGTCGCCGCCGGCGATCGCGCCGGCCGTGTGGCCCATGCGGTCGAGCGGGAGCAGGCCGACGCGCACGACGATCCAGGCGGCGGCGGCGAGCAGCAGCAGGACGCCGCCGATCACGAGCGCCTCGACGGCGAGCAGGCGGCGCAGGGTCTGGTCGACGTCGCGCATCGGGATCGCGACGATCGTCGTGGTCGTCGCGAACGGATCGCGCTGGGCGAGCACGCGGTAGTGGTTGGAGTCGCCGTTCTCGCCGTCGACGGTGAACGCGCGCGCCGACCGGGACGCGCTTCGGCAGATCGGGGTCGGCGGTGACGGTTCTGGCCGTAGTTGAAGACGATCGCCGCGCCGACGGTCTTGCCGGCCGCGTTGCGCTGCTCGCCGTAGGTGCCGATCGGCAGCAGGGCGGGGCCGCCGCCGTCGGGGCCGCCGCGGCGATCGTGGTCGCGATCGCCCCCGGCCGGCCCGTAGCCGTTGTCGCCGCCGAGGGCGGCGGCGACCGCGGGCGGCGCCGAGCGCGCCTGCTGGTCCACGCGGTCCAGGAGGAACGAGCGCTGCTCGGCGTACGTGATCGCGCGCGAGCAGGAGGAGCCCCACCGCGCTGAGGACCAGCACGGCCGCCAGCAGCCGGGCGCGCAGCGAGGCGAGCATCGGACTAGGTGCGGGGCTGGCGCAGGGCGTAGCCCACGCCGCGCACGGTGTGGATCAGCGGCGGGCCGTGGACGTCGAGCTTCTTGCGCAGGTAGCTGACGTACGTCTCGAGGACGCGGGCGTCGCCGCCGAAGTCGTACTCCCAGACGTGCTCGAGCAGCTGCGAGCGGGTCAGGACGCGGCGGGGATTGAGCATGAGGTAGCGCAGGAGGCGGTACTCGGTCGCGGTCAGCTCCACGTTCCTGCCGGCCCGGCTGACCTCGTGCGCGTCCTCGTCGAGCTCGATGTCCTCGAAGGTCAAGCGGCTGGACTCGGGTTCGGCCAGGCCGCTGCGGCGCAGGATCGAGCGGATGCGCGCGACGAGCTCCTCGAGGCTGAACGGCTTCGTGACGTAGTCGTCGCCACCGAGCGTGAGGCCGCGGATCTTGTCGTCGGTCGCGTCGCGCGCGGTGAGGAAGATGATCGGCACCCGGGCGCGCTGCGCGCCGAGGCGCTGGGCGACGTCGAAGCCCTCCATGTCCGGGAGCATCACGTCGAGCACGATGAGGTGCGGCTTGAACGCCGCCACCGCGGCGAGGGCGTCCGTGCCGGTCCCGGCGGACTCCACGTCGAAGCCCTGGAAGCGCAGGGCCATGCTGACGACGTCGACGATGTTGGGCTCGTCGTCGACGACGAGGATGCGATGCGTCTCTGCGGTGGTCTCGCTCATTGCCCACGAAGTATCGACAGGCTCCCTGGGAGCCTGCTGAGAGCCTCGTGAGAGGCGGCCTCAGACTCGGCCGCTGCCGGCGGAGCCGCCGCGGGCGCGGTCGCCGTGGCGGCAGTGGCCGCGGCGGAACGTCCCGGTGCCGGTCTCCGAGGCGTCGCTGCGCTGCTGCGCGGCGACGACGGCGGCCTGGGTCTCGGGGCTCACGGCCCCGCGCGTCGAGGCGATCCCGGAAAGGCTGAACGCGAACGCGCCCGTGAGTCCGACGGCGGTCGCGAGGAAGCCGACCCGCCGGAAGAGCGACCCGCGCGATGCGTGGTCAGGCGTGGGCTCGGGCACGGTCATCAGCGTAGTCCTCCGAAATAAAGTCTGCGTCAGTGCTGGCGCCGTCCCGCGCCGGGAGCGAGACGCGCACGACGAGGCCGCCGGCTGGGCGCGCCCGCAGTTCCACGGAGCCGCCGTGGGCCTCGGCCACGGAGCGCACGATCGACAGCCCGAGTCCGACGCCGTCGCCGCGGGCGCCGCGGTCCAGACGCTGGAAGGGCTCGAGCAGCGACGGCACCGCCTCGGGCGGCACCACCGGCCCGTCGTTGTGGACCTCGACCGTGCTGCGCCCGGCCGCCGACGCGGTACGAATCTCCACCGTCCCGCCGTCGACGTTGTGGTGCACGGCGTTCTCGACGAGGTTCGCCACCAGCCGCTCGAGCAGCCGCCGGTCGCCGCGCACCGGCGCGGGGTCGAGCACCGGCCGGACGGCGAGGTCGCGGACGAGCGCGTCCGCGCCCGTCTGGGCGACCGCGCTCCGGGCGCAGTCGGCCAGGTCGACCGGGTCGCGGCGCGTGACGCCGCCCTCCGAGCGCGCGAGCGTCAACAGCGCCTGGATCAGCCGCTCGGTGTCGAGCGTGGCGTCGCGGACGGTCTCGCCCATCGCGCGCAGGTCGGTGGTCGTCGCGTCCGGGTCGGCGAGCGTGACGTCGAGCTCCGTGCGGATCACCGTCAGCGGCGTGCGCAGCTCGTGCGAGGCGTTGGCGACGAAGCGGCGCTGGCTGGCGAACGCCGCCGACAGGCGGCCGAGCATCCCGTCGAACGTGTCCGCGAGCTCCTTGAGCTCGTCACGCGGGCCGTCGAGGCCGATGCGCTCGTCGAGGTTGTCCTGCGAGACGCGCTTGGCCGTCGCGGTGATGCGCTGCAGCGGGCGCAGCACGCGGCCCGCCATCGCCCAGCCGAGCAGCACCGACAGCCCGGTCATCGCGGCCAGCGCGATGACGTAGTAGTTGCGCAGCTTGGGCAGCGTCGTGTCGGCGACGTCGTGCTGGACGGCGACGTTGTGGTTCCAGTCACCCGCGACGTTGCGCAGGTTCGCCGGGTCCAGGAGCGTCTGCCGGACGAGGACGTAGCTGACCGACAAGAGCAGCGCGCCCGCCACGAAGAAGACCCCGGCGTACAGCAGGGTCATCCGCAGACGGACGGTGGGGCGGAGCATCACACGCGATAGCCGACGCCCGTGACCGTCTTGACCACGGGCGGGTCGCCGAGCTTACGCCGCAGGGTCATGACGCACATCCGCACCGTGTTCGTGAACGGGTCGGCGTGCTCGTCCCAGACGCGCTCGAGCAGCTCCTCGGTCGACACCGCCTGGCCGGGGGCGCCCAGGAGCGCCTCGAGGACGCCGAACTCCTTCGGCGTGAGGTCGAGGATCTCGCCGTCGCGGCGCGCCTCGCGGCGGCCGGGGTCGAGCTCGAGGTCGCCGTGGCGCAGCACGGGCGGGCGGGCGCGGCCGGCGCGGCGGGCCAGCGCGCGGATGCGCGCGACGAGCTCGGGCCAGTGGAAGGGCTTGGGCAGGTAGTCGTCGGCGCCGAGCGCGAGGCCGTCGACGAGGTCGTCGGTCGTGTCGGCGGCGGTGAGCATCAGGACCTTCGTCTCGCGCTCGTCCGTGGACAGCAGCCGGCACACCTCGTCGCCGTGCAGCTCGGGCAGGTCGCGGTCGAGCACGACCACGTCGTAGTCGACCACGCGCGCCTTCACGAGCGCGCTCGCGCCGTCGTGCGTGACGTCGACGGCCATGCCCTCGCGCCGCAGCCCGCGGGCGATCGCCCCCGCGAGGCGCTTCTCGTCCTCCGCAATCAGGATGCGCATCTCCGACCCATGGTGACGGGCGGACCCTCAACCCGGCATAAAACCTTCGTCCGCAGGGATTCCACGGCTCGCCGGAAATCGGTCCGCAGCCGCTCCCGGGCGGGAGTAGGGTTGCCGCCAGAGCCCTTATCCCCACCTGACGGCGCGCAGGCCACAATCACGTTCGGTCCATCGTGGACCGGTTTACCCGCACCCCCTCGGACAGCGGCGGCCGGGATACGACCCTCCGGACGTCCCGGCCGTCGCCGCCCATCCCAGAAAAGGAGTGAGTCGTGCCTGACGAACCTCTCCCCGACCGATCGCGACGCCGGCCGGTGCTGCTGCTGATGCTGGTGACCGGGGTGCTGCTCCTGGCGATCGCCGGGATGAGCGTGGCGGGCTCGTCCTCGTCCTCGTCGGGCAGCGGCAGCGGCGGGAGCGGCGCCGTGCAAGGCGCCCCGTCCGTCGCGCCCGCCGCGGGCACCACCCACCGCGGCCGCCACTGCCGCCACGGTGAGGGTCGCGGCGGCAACAGCGCGCCGCAGTCCTCCTCCACGGAGGCGCCGCCAGTCTGATGACGGCGCGGCGCGCCGCGCTCTTCGGAGGCGCCGGCGGGGCGCTGGTGACCGCTGCGGTCGCGGCGGTCCTCGTCGTCGCCGGCGCATTCGACTCCGACGAGCCGGCGAGCCGCACGACCGAGCGTCCCGCGCGCGGGACCGCGCGCACCGCCCCCGCGGCGCGCGCGCCGGACACGGCGGACGCGGGCGCGTCGGACGCCGTCGTCGTCGGGCAGGTCTACCGCCGGGCGATCGCGAGCGTCGTCCTCATCCGCGCGGGCGGCGGCGAGGGCAGCGGATTCGTCGTCGACCGCTCCGGGCGGATCGTCACGAACGCCCACGTGGTCGGCGGCTCCACGCGCGTGCGGGTGCAGTTCGGCGAGGACCGGCCGTCGATCCCGGGCCGCGTCGTCGGCCGCGACCGCTCGTCGGACCTCGCGCTCGTGCGCGTCCTGCCGCGCCGCGTCCGCGGCGGCCTCGCGCCGCTCGCGCTGGCCGACTCCGGGGCGGTGCGCGTCGGCGACCTCGCCATCGCGATCGGCAACCCGTTCGGGCTCGAGCGGACGCTGACCGCGGGCGTGATCTCCGCCCTCGGCCGCCAGATCGACGCGCCCGACGGGTTCTCGATCCCGGGCGCGATCCAGACCGACGCCGCGATCAACCCGGGCAACTCGGGCGGCCCGCTGCTCGACCGCGAGGCGCGCGTGATCGGGGTCAACTCGCAGATCGAGACCGGCGGCGCGGGCCGCGGGAACGTCGGCGTCGGGTTCGCCGTGCCGTCGAACATCGTGCGCGACGTGACGGCCGACCTCGAGCGCGACGGGCGGGTGCGGCGCGCGTACATCGGCGTCGCGACGACCGCGCCCGCGGCGGGCACCGGCGCGCGGATCAGCTCGATCGTCCCCGGCGGCCCGGCCGCCCGCGCCGGCCTGCACACCGGCGACGTGATCACTCGGATCGGCGCGGCGCGGGTGTCGGGCGCGGGCGACGTCAGCGCGGCGGTCTTCGCCGCGCGGCCCGGCCAGCGCCTGCGCGTCGAGTACCGCCGCTCGGGCCGCACGCGCGACGCGGACGTCCGCCTCGTCCGCCGCCCGGCCGTCCCGCCACCCCAGGCGAGGGGATGATCCCGGCCGACGCCGTCTCCGACCTCGTCCCGTTCGCGCACGTGACCGACGTCGACCGCTCGGTCGCGTTCTACGAGCGGCTGGGCTTCGCCCTCCTCCACGAGGTCGCGACCGACGGGCGCCGGATCTGGGCCTGGCTCGAACGCGGCGACGCCCGGCTCATGGTCGCGGCGGCCGGCGGGGCCTTCGACCCGGACGCCCAGGGGTCTCTTCTACCTCTACACCCGCGACCTCGACGCGCTGCGGGCGCGGCTCGTCGCGGCGGGGTCGCGGCGGGCGAGATCACCACCGGCGGGCCGGGCCGGACCGCTCGAGGTCACCGACCCCGACGGTACGTGCGTGCTCGCCGAGATCGAGCGAGCGCGTCGGCGACGTCGCGCCGCCAAAGAATAAGACTCGTTCTCACTTGACTGGTAGGGTGGCGCGGTGCTCGAGCCGTTCACCCTGCCCTTCGTCCAGCGCGGCCTGCTCGAGGTCGCCGCGCTCGCGCTGGCCGCCGGGCTGCTCGGCACCTGGATCGTCCTGCGCGGCCTCGCGTTCTACGCCCACGCCGTCGGCACCGCGGCGTTCCCGGGGCTCGTGCTCGCCGCCGGGCTCGGCTTCTCGGCGCTGCTCGGCGCATTCGCCACCGCCGCGGTCGTCGCCGCCCTCGTGGGCGTCCTCGCCCGCCGCGAGCGCGGGGCGGAGGACAGCCTCACGGCGCTCGTGCTCGTCGGGGCGCTCGCGCTCGGGGTGCTGCTGTCCAGCGACGTCTTCCACTCGACGGCCGGGGTCGACCAGTTGCTGTTCGGCAGCCTGCTGCTCACCGGGCCCGACGACCTCGCGCTCGCCGCCGCCGCGAGCGTGGCGGCCCTCGCCGGGACGGTCGCGCTCGGCCCGCGCTGGCTCGCGGTCGGGTTCGACCCGGCGAGCGCCCGCGCCCAGGGCGTGCGCGCGGGCGTGTCCGACGCGGTGCTGCTCGCGCTCGTCGCGCTCGCGGCCGTCGCCGCGCTGCGGATCGCGGGCGCGCTGCTGGCGACGGCGCTGATCGTCGTCCCCGCCGCGACCACGCGCCTCGTCGTCGACCGGCTCCGGCGCTGGCAGGTGGCGACGGTCGCCCTCGTGCTGGTCGAGGGCGTCGTCGGGCTGTGGGCCTCGGTGCAGCTCAACGCGCCGCCCGGGCCGGTCATCGCCGTCCTCGCCGGCGCGGCGTTCGTCGTCGTCGCGGTCGGGCGGGGGCTCGCGCCGTCGCGCCGGCGGGTCGTCGCGGCGGGCGCCGCCGCGGCCGCCGCGGCGCTGGCGCTCGCGGGCTGCGGCGCGACCGGCGCGCCCGACGCGGGCGGCCGCCTGCGCGTCGTCGCGACGACGACCCAGCTCGCCGACCTCGCCCGGGAGGTCGGCGGCGACCGCATCGCCCTCACCCCGCTGCTGCGGGCCAACACCGACCCGCACGAGTACGAGCCGCGGCCGCGCGACGTGCTCGACGTCGCCCGCGCCGACGTCGTCGTCCGCAACGGCGGCGAGGTCGATGCGTGGCTGTCGGACGTCGTCGAGAACGCGGGCGGCGACGCGACCGTCGTCGACGCCGGCGCCGGCCGCCCGTACGCGAAGGCCGAGCCCCACTGGTGGCACGACCCGCGCAACGCCGAGTACGCCGTCGGCCGGATCCGGGCGGCGCTCGTGCGCGCCGACGGCGCCGACGCCGGCGCCTTCGACCGCAACGCCGCGGCGTACCTGCGCCGGCTGCGCGCGCTCGACGCCGGCATCGCGCGCTGCATGGCCGCGGTCCCGGCCCGCGAGCGGGTGATGGTCACCGACCACGACGCGTTCGGCGCGTTCGCCGCGCGCTACGGGATCACGGTCGTCGGGGCGGTCATCCCCGCGCGGACGACCCAGGCCCAGCCGTCGGCGGGCGAGCTCAGCCGCCTGGCGAAGGTCATCCGTCGCGCGCACGTCCGCGCGGTGTTCCCCGAGACGTCGGTCAACGGCCGGCTGGCCCGGGCGATCGCGCGCCAGACCGGCGCCTCGGCGCGCTACTCGCTCTACGGCGACGCGCTCGGGCCGAAGGGCTCCGACGGCGCCACCTACGTCGCGAGCGAGGCGCACAACGCCGACGCGATGGTGCGCGGCTTCACCGGCGGGAGGCGGGGATGCCCGATCGCGCCACGGTGAGCGCCGCGGCGGCCGGCCCGCGGGCGGCGATCGCCGGCGCCCCCGACGTCGCGGTCGCGTGCGAGGACGTGGCGCTCGCCTACGGGGCGCGGACCGTCCTGCGCGACGTCACGTTCGCCGCCCGGCCGGGCGAGCGGATCGCGGTGCTGGGCCCGAACGGGGGCGGCAAGACGACGCTGTTCCGCGCGCTCACGCACGAGCTCGAGCCGGTCGCGGGACGGGTCGTCGCGCCGGGCCGCTGCGGGATCGTGCCGCAGACGGAGCGCTCGCGGCTCGACTTCCCGGTGAGCGCACTCGACGTCGCGCTGATGGGCGCGGTCTCGCGGCTGCCGTGGTGGCGGCGCCCGGGCCGCGCCGACCGCGCGCAGGCGCGCGCGGCGCTCGAACGGGTCGGCCTCGGCCCGCAGGCCGACGCGACCTTCGGCGACCTCTCCGGCGGCCAGCGCCAGCGCGTGCTGCTCGCCCGCGCGCTCGTCCAGGACGCGCGGGTGCTCCTCCTCGACGAGCCGTTCTCGGGCCTCGACACGCGCAGCACCGACCTCGTCATGGGCCTGCTCGACGACCTCGCGGCCGAGGGCCGGACCCTCCTGATCGCGACCCACGACGTCGACCAGGCGCGCGCGTGGGACCTCGTCCTGTGCGTCAACGGCACCCAGATCGCGTTCGGGCCGCCGGAGGAGACGCTGACGCTGCCGACGCTCGAGCGCACCTACGGCGGCGCGATCGTCGAGCTGCCCGGCACCGGCGGCCACGGCGTCCTGCCGCCCCACCACCACGACCACTGATGCTCGACTGGCTCCTCGACCCCTGGCGCGACCCGATCGGGCTGCGCGCGCTGGCCGAGGTCGTGGCGCTCGGGGCGACCGGCGGCGCGCTCGGCTGCTGGATCGTCTTCTACCGCCTCGCCTACAGCGCCGAGTCGCTGGCGCACGCGCTCCTGCCCGGGCTCGTGCTCGCGGCGCTCGCGGGCGTCCCGCTCGTCCTCGGTGGCGCGGTGGGGCTCGTCGTGGCCGCCGTCGCGGTGGCGCTCGCGAGCCGCACGCCCGCGATCGGGAGCGACACCGCGGTGGCCGTCGTCGTCACCGGCCTGCTCGGCCTCGGCGCGCTGCTCGCGCTCTCGCCCGACACGCCGGCGCGGCTGCAGGAGCTGCTGTTCGGCGACGTGCTCGGCGTGACCGACGGCGACCTCGCGCTCGCGGGCGGGCTCGCGGTCGCCGTGCTCGGCACGCTCGCCGTGCTGCACCCGAGCCTGCTCGTCGTCGGCTTCGACCGGACGAGCGCGAAGGCCCTCGGCCGCGCGCCCGTCGCGATCGACATCGCGCTCGGCGTCCTCGTCGCGCTCGCGATCCTCGTCGCCGTCCAGGGCCTCGGCAACCTGCTCGTCGTCGCGGTCCTCGTCGCGCCCGCGGCCGCCGCGCGCCGGCTCACCCGCCGCGTGCCCGCGATGATGGCCGTCGCGGTGGCGATCGCGATCGGCGCGGGCGTGGCGGGCCTGTACGCCTCCTACCACCTCGAGACGGCGGCGGGCGCATCGATCGCCGCGGCGCTCGTGCTCGCCTACGCGGCGGCGCGGGTCGCCGGCGCGCTCGGTGCCGCCCGCGCCCGCGGGTAGGGCCTGGTCGTGTCCGGCGACATCGACGAGCCGGTCGCGGTCCGGCCCTACGACCCGGGCTGGCCCGAGCGCTTCGCGCGCGAGCGCGTCCGGCTCGCCGACGGCCTCGGACCGCTCGCGCGCGGGATCGAGCACATCGGCAGCACGGCGGTGCCCGGCCTCGACGCCAAGCCGGTCGTCGACGTCCTCGTCGGGGTCGACGGACCGCTCGACGGCCACCCGGCGCTCGCGGCGGTGGCGGCCCTCGGGTACGAGTCCTTCGGAGAGGCCGGCGTGCCCGGCCGGCGCTACTTCCGCCGGCGCGCGCCGGGCGACGACGTCAACGTGCACGTCGTCGCGCACGGCGGCGAGGTGTGGGCGGACAACCTGCTCCTGCGCGATCACCTCCGCGCGCACCCGGAGGAGGCGCGCGCCTACGCCGAGGCCAAGCGCCGCGCCGCGGCGGCCGCCCCGGAGAGCCTGCTGCGCTACTCCGACCTCAAGGCCGACGTCGTGCGCGCGCTCGTCGCCCGGGCCCGGGCCGAGCGCGGACCGGGCTAACTCGCGCCGTCCGGCAGCGCCACGTTCTGCAGGCGCAGCTGCCCGCGGGCGACGAGCTTGCCGTCGGCCCGCGCGATCTCGCACAGCCAGAGCTGCTGGGTGCGGCCCTGCTGGATCGGGGTCGCCGTGACGCGCAACTCGCCCTCGACGTGCGGGCGCAGGAAGTCCGTGGCGTTGACGAGCCCGACGGCGTACTCGCCGCGGTCGCGCACGGCGAGCGACGCGCCGATGCTGCACGCGCTCTCGACCGCCGTCGTGTACACCCCGCCGTGCACGACGCCCCACGGCGTGTGGTGCTCGGGACCGGCGGCGATCGTGCCCGTGACGCGCGTCCCGCTCGCCTCGCCGACGGCGAAGCCCGCGCCGCGCAGGAACGGCGGCGCGGCGTCGAGGCTCAGGTCGGGGAGGTCGGGCACGAGGTCGGCCGGGTCGCTAGCGCTGGCACCGGGCGCAGGCGCCGTGCAGCGTGATCTCGTGCTCGGCGACCTCGAACGTGACGCGCTCGGCGACGCGGTCGAGCGTGGCCTCGAGCTCGGCGTCGGCGAACGGGATGACCTCGCCGCAGCGCGCGCAGACCATGTGGTGGTGATGATCGGAGCCCGGGCGGTTGGGCTCGTAGCGGGCGATGCCCTGGCCGACCTCGAGCTTCGTGACGAGCCCGAGGCCCTCGAGCTGGTCGAGCACGCGGTAGACGCTCGCCCGCGCGGCGCCGCGGCCGGACTCGCGCAGCTTGGCCTCGATCTCGTAGGCCGAGAGCGCGCAGGACTGATCGTCGAGCAGCTCGATCACGGCCGCGCGAGCGCCGCCGCGCCGAAAGCCGGCCTCGGCGAGCCGCGCCTCGGCGAGCTCCGACCACGTACCGGCCTGTGCGCCCATCGTGTGACAGCGTACCGTCGCGATCGTGCACGACGGGCAGCTCATCCTCATCGCCGGAGCGCTGCTCGCCGCCGGACTGCTCGCCTCGCTGCTGGCCGGGCGCGTGCGGGTCCCGAGCCTCCTGCTGTTCCTCGGGATCGGGATGGCGATCGGCTCCGACGGCCTGGGCTGGATCGCCTTCGACGACTACCGCCTGGCGCGCACGATCGGCATCGTCGCCCTCGCGCTGATCCTCTTCGAGGGCGGCCTCACGACCGGCCTGTTCGAGATCCGCGCGGTGCTGCCGACGGCGATCTCGCTGGCGGTCGTCGGAACGATCGTGACCGCGATCGTGACGGGCCTGACGGCCAGCTGGCTGTTCGACCTCACGACGCTCCAGGGCCTGCTGCTCGGCGCGGTGCTCGCCTCGACCGACGGCGCGGCGATCTTCGCGCTCCTGCGCAGCTCGACCCTGGAGCGCCGGCTGGCGAGCACGCTCGAGGCCGAGTCCGGCCTCAACGACCCGATGGCCGTCCTGCTCGTGCTCGGGTTCATCGCGTGGATCCAGGAGCCGGGCTACGGCATCCCCGACATGGTCTGGCTGCTCGTGCGCCAGATCGGGATCGGCCTCGCCGTGGGCGCGGCGGTCGGCACCGGGTTCGTCGCGGCGCTGCGGCGCGTGCGCCTGGACACCGGCGGCCTGTACCCGGTCGCGTCGCTGGCCGCGGCCGCGCTCGCGTTCGGCGGGGCGGACACGCTCCACGGCTCGGGCTTCCTCGCGGTCTACATCGCGGGCCTGATCATCGGCACCTCGGGCATCCCGGCGCAGCGGACGGTGACGAGCTTCCACCAGGGCCTCGCGTGGGTCGCCCAGGTCGTCCTGTTCCTCTCGCTCGGCCTGCTCGTGTTCCCGAGCGACCTGCTGGCGATCGCGCTCGAGGGCACCCTGCTCGCGCTCGTGGTCGTCTTCGTGGCGCGGCCGGCCGCGGTGTGGATCGCGACCGGGTTCGGCCGCTGGTCGTTCGCGGAGCGCACGATCCTCTCGGTCGCGGGCCTGCGCGGGGCGGTCCCGGTCGTGCTCGCCACCTTCCCGGTCATCGCGGGGGTCGAGAACAGCGACGAGCTCTTCAACATCGTGTTCTTCGCGGTCCTCATCTCGACCGTGCTGCAGGGCGCGTCGTTCGAGCCGCTCGCCGAGCGCCTCGGGGTCACGACCCGTGAGCCCGCGCTCCCGCGGCCGCTGGCCGAGGCGGGGACCATCCGCGCGCTCGGCGCCGAGGTGCTCGAGTTCCCGATCGGCCCCGAGGACGCGATCGCGGGTGCGCGCGTCCGCGACCTCGGCCTGCCGCGCGAGGCGGTCGTGAACGTCATCGTGCGCGCGAACGAGGCGATCCCGCCGCGCGGGTCGACGCGTCTGCTCGCCGGCGACGAGCTGCACCTGCTCGTGCGCTCGGAGACGGCCGGCGAGGTCAACACGCTGATGCGCCGGTGGCGCGACGGGCCGGTCGGGCCGCCGCCGCGGCCGCGCCGGGAGCCGCGCGGCGCGGCGACGGTCATGAGCGTCCGCCCGTACCGCGAGGGCGTGGTCGAGGGCGACCTGTCGCGGCCGCGGGGCGTCGGCGGCGCGGCGGTGGTCGCCCAGTTGCGCGTCCGCCGCGACACGCCCGGCGCGCTCGTCGCGCTCGCCGACGGCCGCTACGCGCTGACCGGGCCGCTGATCGTCGTCGGCAGTCGCCGCGACATGACGCAGTTCGCGACCCGCCGCATGCGCCAGCTGGCCCGCGAGTCGCCGGAACGGCCGTGGCTGCAGAACGTCATCGGCGCGATGGCGTCCGACCTGCCCGAGTAGCTCAGCCCGCGTGCGGGCGCACGAGGCCCGCGTCGTAGGCGGCGACGACCGCCTGGACGCGGTCGCGCAGGCCGAGCTTGCGCAGGATCGCCGAGACGTGCGACTTCACCGTCGCCTCGGTGAGCGTGAGCCGCTCGGCGATCTCGGCGTTCGTCAGCGCCCGTGCGACGAGGCGCAGGACCTCGACCTCGCGCGGCGTGAGCTCGTCCATCGAGCGCGGCGGCTCGCCGGGGAGCGCGTCGGCGAAGCGGTCGAGCAGGCGCCGGGTGACGGTCGGGGCGAGGAGCGCCTCGCCGCGGGCCACGAGCCGGATCGCCGAGACGAGCTCGGCGGCGCGGATGTCCTTGAGCATGAAGCCGCTGGCGCCGGCGCGCAGCGCGCCGAAGACGGCCTCGTCGAGGTCGAACGTCGTCAGGATCACGATGCGCGCCGGGTGGCCGGAGGCGACGAGCCGGCGGGTCGCCTCGATCCCGTCGAGGTTCGGCATCCGGACGTCCATGAGGATGACGTGCGGGTGCGTCCGCTCGGCGAGCGCGATCGCCTCGCGGCCGTCGTCGGCCTCGCCGACGACCTCGAGGTCCTCGCGTGCGTCGATGATGTGGCGGAAGCCCTCGCGGACGAGGGCCTGGTCGTCGGCGAGCAGGACGCGGATCGTGCTCATGCCCGCGACCCCAGCGGCAGCTCGGCGCGGATGCGGAAGCCGCCCTGCGGCGCGGCGCCGATCTCGATCGTCCCGCCGACGAGCGCGGCGCGCTCGCGCATCCCGACGAGGCCGTGGCCGCCGCCGGCCTCGGGGTCGGGCGCGCCGCCGCCACCGTCGTCGGTGACCTCGATCGCGACGGCGTCCGCGGCGTAGCGGACGGTCACCTCGGCGCGGGTGGCGTGCGCGTGGCGCAGCGTGTTCGTGAGCGCCTCCTGGACGATGCGGTAGGCGGAGAGGTCGACGCCGGCCGGCAGCGCGACGGCCGCGCCCTCGCGCTGGACGACGACCTCGAGCCCCGCGGCCTGGACGGTGGAGGCGAGCGTGTCGAGGTGGTCGAGGCCCGGTTGGGGGGCGTGCCCGTCCTCGCCGTTCTCGGGCTCGTCGGGGCGCATCGTCTGCAGGAGGCGGCGCAGCTCGGCGAGGGCGTCGCGGCCGGTGGCCTCGATCGTCTGCAGGGCCTTGCGGGCGACGTCGGGGCGCTCGTCGAACACGTCCTCGGCGGCGACGGCCTGGACGACGATGATCGAGACGTTGTGGGCGACGACGTCGTGCAGCTCGCGCGCGATCCGCGCCCGCTCGCCCGCGACCGCCCGGCGCGCGGCGTCCCGGCGGCGGCCGCGGCGGGTGCGCCACAGCTCGCCCCACGTCCACGCGAGCACCGCGCCGCCGGCGGCGATCAGGACGCTCGCGGCGTCGCCGCCGGTGGCCGCGTCGAGCGGGACGAGCACGAGCATCGCGCCGAGGCCCCACAGCGAGACGCGCGGCGGGCGCACCCAGGAGAACGCGCTGAGCGGGATGTTCGCGACGCCGAGGAACCCGAGCGACGGGCAGAGCTGCTCGAGCCCGACGCCGGATCCGATCGCGACCGACATCGCGAGCTCGGGGCGGCTCGGCATCCACAGCAGCGTGCCGACCTGGACGACGACGAGCGCGACGGCGGCGATCTTCGCGCCGGTCGCGTCGGGGCCGACCGAGGTGAACGCGACGACCGGGATCAGCGCGAGGAGCAGGCCCGGCGACGATCGGGGCGAGGAGGGCGATGGGGCCGTGGCGGCGGAGGTGGAGCACGTCCGTGATTGTGGCCCCGGCCGGGACGGTCCACATCGGCCGCGCGACGGATCATGTGCGAGGCCTCCGTCTGCGGGAGGACGTGGGGCGCGGCTGCCACACTCGCGGGTCGGATGACGGAGTTCGGCGACGCGCGCTGGTACGCGGTGCGGCGGGCGGGGAGCACGAAGCCCGCGACGTACCGCTGCCCGCTGTGCGGCCGCCACCTGCCCGCGCTCACGGAGCACCTGCTCGTGGTGCCCGAGGGCGACAGCGCACGCCGTCGGCATGCGCACACGAAGTGCGTGATGCGTGCGCGCAAGGCGGGGCGGCTGCCGCTGCGCGAGGAGGTCGAGCCCCGGCGACCGGGGATCGTCACGCGGATCGTGGCGTGGGTGCGCGGCCGGGGCGCCTGAGGCGCGGGCGACCTCGGGCTGTCGTTGTGGTGCGCCGCTCCGACGTCGGCGGTGGGCGGGCGTCGGCGGACTGCGCGTCGATCAGAGGGTCGGGTCGGGCGTTTGCGACCGCTCGACGAGAAGGGACGCCATGCGTCCCACGTCGGGACGCCCGTAGAGGCTCGACCGCCCCTCGCCGCCGCGGTTCAGGGCGCCGGCGGCTCGGGCGGGTCGCGAGCGTGGCGCCGCGGCGCGGCACCACCCCGCGCCCCGTCCCCGGCCACGCCGTCGCGCCTCGTACCCTCGGCGATGCGATGAAGCACGTCCTGCGCCCCCTGTTCGACCGCGTCGTGATCAAGGAGCTCGAGCCCGAGCGCTTCCGCCGGTCCGGTCTGCTCGTCCCGGCCGGCAGCAACGAGCCGCCGCCCCAGCACGGCATCGTCATCTCGGTCGGTCAGGGCCAGGACTGGTGGGAGCACGTCGGCGTGACGATGCCGGTCAGGCCCGGCGACCACGTCGTCTTCCCCGCGTCGGCCGGCGTCTGGGTCGAGGTCGAGGAGGAGCGCCTGCTCGTGTGCCGCGTGGCCGAGATCCTCGGGGTCCTCGAGGAGGTGCGGGACCCGTTGCCGTCGCCGATCGTCGAGGACGACGAGTAGGGCTCCCGCGCGTGCAACGCGCGCTGCGCGCGGCAGGAGCCCCGCCTCCTCCGGCGAACCGCAGGAGCCATGCGCAACCGTCAGCTCCACGCCGCGCTCTCGGCGTTCGCCGAGGAGGCCGCCTTCCAACTGCAGTCCGACACGAGCGAGGGCGCCGAGCTGCCGTTCGAGGTCGTCGCCGCCGGCCGCCGCGACAGCCCGCTGTACTGCTACCGCCCGCTCACCGGCGACTTCATCTCCCAGCGCGTCAGCCTGCTCGGGCGGCTGCCGAGCTACCTGCCCGCGCTCGGGGTCCTGATCGACTCCGGCGGGCTCGAGGCGTATCTCGAGTCGCGGGGGGAGCCGGCGCCGCGGGACTCGCGCGAACGGGCCGAGTCGGCCCTGCGGACGTTCCTCGGCCGCGTCTTCGAGGACTCGAGCGACTTCGTCCTCGAGGACGGGCGGCTCAAGCGCGCACTCCATGAGATCGAGGCGGCGCTGTACGACAACCGCGCGGAGACGGTCGTCATCGCGCCGCTGCTCGGTCTGGAGATCGCCTCGCCCGAGCTCGCGCTCGGTGACGGCCTGTCGCTCGTCCGCGGCGACACGTTCGCCGAGGAGGCCCCCGGCGAGGCCATCTGGGCCCCGGGCGCCGACCGGCCGCACCTGCTCGCCGTCCTGCGCTGGGAGGCCGCCGCCGGCGACGCCGCGCCGGTCGCCCACGCCCGCATCCGGCTGCGCCGGCTCATGACCGCGCTGCGCCTCTTCGAGGCCGGGAGCTTCGCCTTCGGCCCGCTGGCCTGGACGCGCACCGGCGGCGGCACGTGGCAGCCGTTCGCGCTCGGCGTGATCGGCCACCGCACCGACGCGTCGCTCATCGTCACCCCGGAGCAGGAGGACGAGCTGCGCGCGTTCTGCAACCTGATCGGGCGCCGGACGCCGCGCGTCGGGCGAGATCGCGTGGGCGCTGCGGCGCTTCGAGATGGGCTGCGAGCGGCCGGTCCCGTCCGAGGCGCTGAGCGACTGGCTGCTCGCGCTCCGCGCGCTGCTCGAGCCCGAGGGCCCGGCCTCCGGCCGCCTGGCCGGGCGGCTCGCCGCGCTGTGCGCGACCGAGGAGGAGCGGCCCGCGCTGACCCACCGTGTCGCCCACACCGCGTCGCTCGAGCGCCCGCTGGTCAGCGGCCTCGCGGTCGACGCGTCGATCGACGCGCTCGCCGGCGAGCTGGCGGGCCACCTGCGGGCGCTGCTGCGCGACGTCCTCTGCGGTCACCTCGACGCCGATCTGCGCGGGATCGCCGACGCGATCCTCGCCGAGGCCGTCCGCGACGCGGTCCGCCAGGCCGACGCCGAGCGCGAGGCCGAGCTGGAGGCCCGCGCCCAGCTGCGCGCCCGCGCCGACGCGCTCGCGAGCGCCGAGGCCGACGACGACGCGACCGAGGGCTACGACCCGGGCTTCGTGCGCTTCGCCGAGCCCTGATCCTTCTTCGCCGGGGCCGACCGCTTCGCCGGCGCCGATCGCTTCGCGCCGTGCTTGGCCTTCGCGGCGTGCTTCGCCTTCGCGGCGTGCTTCGGCTTGCGCGGCTTCGGCTTCGGCTTGAGCACGACGATCGTCACGCTGCGCACCGACCGGCGCCCGTTGATCGCGGTCGCGCCGAGCGACACCGTGTACGTCCCCGCGCGCCGCACCGGCACGACGATCCGGCCGATCGAGCGCCCGAGGACGAGGCGGCGGTCGAGCGCGACCCGGCCGCGGCCGTCGCGGACGACGAGGTGCGCGTCGGCGCGCTTGGACGCGCCGAGCGCGATCGCGATCCGGTGCGGCGCGCGGACCTTCGCCGGCGCGGCGAGCGCCAGCCGCGGCGGCTCCTTCGTGTAGCGGGCGAACCGCGCCGCCGCCGGGCAGAAGCCGCGGGCCAGCGCGCGGGTGCACACGCCCTGCGCGAAGCGCGCGGCGAGCCGGTGGTAGTTGAGGTCGGCCTCGGCGCCGCCGAGGTCGTAGAGCGTCCAGGCGCCGGTGTCGAACGCGGGCAGACGGGTCGCGAGCTCGCGCGCGCCGCGCCGCGCGACCCGCGCGGCGACCGGGTCGCGCGTGATCCGCGCGAAGTCGGCGATCCCGATGAGCGCCTGCTCCTCGCCGTTGAGGACGCGCATCCGCGGGTTGAACGAGTACATGGCGAGGTGGGCGATCCGGCCGCGGCCGTCCATCACCGCGGCGCCGCGCGGGACCGGCCGCGTCGAGCGCGCGGTAGGCGGCGCGGGCGGCGGAGGCGTAGCGGCGCTCGCCCGTGATCGCCGCGGTGCGGGCGAGGGCCTGGGCGCCCGTCGCCTGCGTCATGGCCGACACCCAACCCGGGCGGCCGCCGCCGAACGCGAAGAGGTACTCGAAGCGCAGGGTCGGGCCCGCGGGGACGGCGAGCGCGACGAGGCGGTCGGCGGCGGCGGTCAGGGTCCGCCGGCGGCAGCGCCAGCCGCGCCGGTGCCCGACGTCGGTGCAGGTCGTCGCGAGCGCGTTGAGCTTGCCGATCGTCCCGAGCGGGTGCACCTGCATCCCGAACGGCGGCCGGTAGGAGTAGACGGTGCTGTCGCCCGCGAGCTTCACGCGGCCGCCGGGCGCCGGGAGCGCGCGCCCCGACCGGGCGACCTGCGCGCTCGCGTGGACGCCCGCGAGCGCCGCGGCCAGGCGGCCCGAGCGCAGCGCGCCCTGGCGCGCGAGGCGCTGCGTGCTCGTCACGGCCTGGCGGACGACCGCACCGCGCGGGCCGCCGATGCGCTTCGCCGCGCGGACGGCGTCGTGCCACTCGCGCCGGTAGACGACGGCCCGGCCGCCGCTGATCGCCCCGAGGCGCTCGGCGCGGTCGATCGCGGCCGTGACCGTGTGCGCGGGTGCCCGGCTGACGACCGGCGCGGGCGCCGGCGGCTGCGGCGGCACGGCCTGAAGCGGCGCCGCGTTGGCGGCGAGAGCCAGCGTCGCGGCGCTGAGCGCCGGCAGGGCAGCGAGGGCCATGGCCCACCGGTGATCGGCAGGAAGGTGGGCGAGGTTGAGTGGTCAGTCGAACAGGTGCGCGTGGACGGCGACGAGCCCGTCGATGTCGTGCACGTCGCCCGGCAGCTGGGGGACGAGCACGGGGGCGTCGTCGCCCGTCTCCGCCCGCAGCCGCGCGATCGCCGCGGCGTCGCGCTCGGCGAGCGCACGGGCCTCCGCGTAGGCCCGCTCGACCTTCGCCGCGAGCCGCGTGCCCACCGCGGCCTCGAGCGCGCCGTCGTCGACCGCTCCGCCGTCGTCCGCGCCGTCGAGCAGGTTGACGCGGTTGACGACGAGGCCCCCGAACGGCATGCCGTGGTCGGCGAGCTTGCCGCGGAAGAAGATCGCCTCCTCGACCGGCTCGCGCTCGGGGGACGTGACGATGAGGAACGTCGTCGCCGGATCGCTGAGCAGCGCCTTGACGCCCTCGGCGCGCTCCTTGAAGCCGTCGACGAGCCCGCCGAGCGCGCGGAAGAACACGCTGAGGTCGTCGAGCAGGTCGACGCCGGTCAGCCGCCGCAGGACGGAGAACACGACGCTCGTGCCCGCCGCCGCGACCTTCGCCGCCAGCCCCGTGGGGGCGAGGAAGACCTTCAGCGCGCGCCCCTCGAGGAAGCCGGTGAGCCGGTCGGGGGCGTCGAGGAAGTCGAGCGCGTTGCGCGACGGCGGCGTGTCGAGGACGAGGACGTCGAAGCGCCCGGAGCGGTCGAGCTCGTAGAGCTTGGCCACGGCGGTGAACTCCTGCGAGCCGGCGACCGCGCCCGACAGCTGCTGGTAGATCCGGTTGGACAGGACGTCCTCGCGCGTGGCGTCGTCCGGGGCCAGGCGCGCGACGAGGTCGTCGAAGGTCCGCTTGGGGTCGAGCATCATCGCCCACAGCTCGCCCTCCATCTCGATGCCGTGGCCGGCGAAGCGGTCGGCCGCGACGAGCCGCGGCTCGTTGTCGAGCTCGTCGAGGCCGAGCGAGTTGGCCAGGCGCCGCGCGGGGTCGATGGTGACGACCGCGACGCGCAGCCCGCCCGCCGCGAGGCCCATCGCCAGCGCGGCCGAGGTCGTGGTCTTGCCCACGCCGCCCGAGCCCGCGCAGATCACGATGCGGCTGCCTTCCAGGCGCCGCCTCACACGACGCGCTCCAGCGCGCGGACGAGCGGCTCGACGGCGGCCGCGTCGAGCAGCGCCGCCGAGACGAACGGCAGCGTCACGACCGGCGCCTCCGATGCGCGACGCAGGCGTGCGAGCTGGTTGCGCTGCCCGCGGGCGCGCTCGTGCGCGACGAGCGCCGCGCGCACGGCCGGCGACGGCGGCGCGGCGTGCAGCGCGCGGACGTCCGCCGCGTCGAAGCGGTCGGCCAGCATGCCGTTCGCGACGACGAGGTCGACGCGCACGCCGACCGAGTCGGGCAGCGAGGCCTCGAGCGCGAGGGCCTCGTTCACCGGCATCTCCTCGGCCCGCGCGACGGTCACGACGCCGGTCTGGGCGGGGTCGGACAGCATGGCGTCGATGATCCGGCCCTGGCGGGCGATGCGGCCCATGAGCGCGGCGTCGGCGAACGTCCGGGGCGCCGCGAGGATCGCGACGCCGTGGCCGGTCGCGGGCGCGTCGAGGACGACGAGGTCGTACGGGTCGGCGCCGGGCGTGCGGCGATCGGCCTGGGCGAGCTCCCAGACCTTGCCGACCGTCAGCAGCTCGCGCAGGCCCGGGGTCGCCGCCGCGAAGTAGCTGAAGCCGCGGCTGGAGAGCAGGACGTCGGCCAGCGCGCGCGAGGGCAGCTGGTCGACGAGGTACTCCTCCATCGCCTCCTCGGGGTCGATCGAGATGTGGTGCAGCCCGGGGGCGAGCTCGTCCTCGTGGACCCCGGTCCCGCCGAGCGCGCGCGAGACGTCGTCGCGGCGCGCGACCTCGGCGATGATCGTGCGCATGCCGCGGCGCGCGGCGGCGAGCCCGAGCGCCGCGGCCACCGTCGACTTGCCGACGCCGCCCTTGCCGGTGACGACGAGGAGCGGCTTGCGCAGCAGTCCCGCGGCGGCGCCGGCGCGCGAGGCCGGCGCGACGACCTCAGCCATCGGGCCCGTGGTCCAGCTCGCCCTCCCAGTAGTCGTCGACGGTGTCGAGCCGGACGAACGCCTGGGCGACGAACGCCTTCTTCGAGCGCGGGTAGAAGACGATCTCGTTCTGCTTGCGCTGGCCGTAGGGCAGGAGCGTCATGCCCTCCTCGCCGGCCCGGAACATGTGGGCGATGCCCGAGCCCGCGCGGCGCGAGACGGTGTGCCCGGCGCGCAGCGGGTGCTCCTCGTGGAGCTTGCCGAGGCGGTCGTACAGGCGCAGCGTCCCGCCGCCCTCGAGGATCACGAACAGCTCGTGCTCGCTCGAGTGCCAGTGCGGCGGGCACGTGTCCTTGCCCGGCGGGATGACCGCGTGGCGCAGGCCGGTGCGCACCGCGCCCGCGCCGTGGGACAGCATCCGCTCGGTCCACGCGTACGGCCCCTGCTCGTCGGTGTCGACGTCCGTGTCCGCGAAGGTCGCGATGCATGGCGGGCGCGGCGTCGGCTCGGGCACCTCCAGGGGCCCGGCCGCGGCCTCGCGCTCGAGCGGGCCCGGGTCGGTCCCGGCGAGGGTCCAGAAGCCGGCCCGGCGCAGGACGCCCGCCCGCGGGAGATGCACGAACGGCGCATCGAGGTTCTCGCCGAAGCACAGCACGTCGAGGCCGTCGTCGCCCGCGATCAGCGTGTGGGCCGGTCCGCCCGCGGGATAGACGATCGTGTCGGTCGGGCCGACCTCGTGGACGGCGCCGTCGATCCACGCGAGGCCGCTGCCCCCCAGGACGTGGAAGATCTCCTCCTCCGCCCCGTGGACGTGGACCGGGCCGATGCGCATCCCCGGGTCGACCTCGACGCGCTGCACGCCGACCTCGGTCGACCCGGCGGCGCCGCCGAGGTCGCGCCACCACGAGCGCATGTCGCCGACCTCGCGCCGCTCTCGCTCGACGTCGTCCCAGTGCGCCAGGGTCATCGCTCACCGTCCCAGAAGTCCGCGCGCTCGACCTTCACGACGATCCCGCCGAGCACGCCCGAGCCCGAGAAGCCGCGGAACGCGAGCTTCGACGAGCGCGGGTACCAGGCGACGTCCTCGCCCCGGCGCTCGCCGTAGGAGAGGACCGTGAGGCCGTCCGCGCCCGCACGGAAGGTGTGCGCGACGCCGGTCGCCGCGGGGCGGGCGATGACCGACCCGGTGCGGACCGCGACCTCCTGGGTCACCTCGCCGTCGAGGTCGTAGAGCACGAGCGCGCCGTCGCCGGCGAGCACCACGAACATCTCCTCCTCGGCGTTGTGGGTGTGGGGCGGCGCGTTGATCCGCCCCGGGGCGATCGTCGCGTGGCGCATCCCGGTCGTGCGCGAGCCGAGCGCGACGCCGAGGTTGCGGATCGTCGCGCCGAACTCGCCGAAGTCGCGCTCGTCGCCGGGCACGTCGGCGACGTTCACGATCCCCGCCGGCCGCGGCAGCGGGTCGTCGTCGCGCTCGGGCGGGCCGGCCGCGGCCTCGCGGGCGAACGAGTCCTCCGCGCCGCCGAGGGCGGTCCATATCCGGCCGATCCGCGCGAGGCCGGTGCGCGGCAGGCGGCCGACCTCCGTCGGGCGGCGCTCGCCGAACACGAGCGCGGTCAGGCCCTCGTCGCCGGCGATCAGCGTGTGCGCGGGGCCGCCGGGCGGGTGCAGGAGCGCGTCGCCCGGCCCGATCTCGTGCGTGACGCCGTCCTGCCAGGACAGCCCGCCGCCCGCGACGACGAAGCCGATCTCCTCCTCGGCGTCGTGCGCGTGGACGGGGTTGCTCTGCGCGCCCGGCGCGATCCGCCAGCGCCGCGCGCCGATGTTCACGGTCCCGCTGGCGCGCCCGAGATCGGCCACGTGCGCGCGCAGGTGGCCGGCCTCGATCGGCCGTTCGGGCGCCTCGTCCCAGTGCGAAAGCATCCGACGGCGATGCTAGTCATCCGCCGTGTCGGACCCGCGCCCGGAAGGAACCCTCCGTCCGCGCGCGAATACGGCGCTGTCATGGGAAGCGCGCAGAAGAGGCCCCGCGTCATCGCGTTCGCCAATCAGAAGGGCGGCGTCGCGAAGACCACCACCACGCTGAACCTCGCCGTCGCCTTCGTGGAGAAGGGCTTCCGCGTGCTGTGCGTCGACATGGATCCGCAGGGCAACCTGACGATGTCGCAGGGCATCGATCCCGACTCGCTCGAGATGTCGATGTACGACGTCCTCGTCCACCACACGTCGATCCGGGAGGTGATCCGCAAGCGCGAGGTGGACGTCGCGTGCGCGTCGATCGACCTCGCCGGCGCCGAGATCGCGATGAGCACGCAGATCGGCCGCGAGCGCTCGCTCGAGAAGGGGCTGCGCGCGATCGCCGAGGACTACGACTTCGTCTGCATCGACACGCCGCCGAGTCTCGGGCTGCTCACGATCAACGCCCTGACGGCGGCCGACAAGGTGATCGTCCCCGTCCAGTGCGAGTATCTGTCGATGCGCGGGCTGATCCAGCTGCAGAACACCCTGCAGATGATCCGCGAGAACCTCAATCCCGACGTGGAGATCGAGGGCATCCTGCCGACGCTCATGGACACCCGCACCGTGCACGCCAAGGAGGCGATCGAGATCCTCGAGGAGAACTTCGGCGACCGCGTGTTCGCGTCCCGGATCAAGAAGACGATCCGGTTCGCGGAGGCCCCGGTCAAGGGAATGTCGGTCCTGAAGTACGATCCGGACGGGATGGCCGCCCAGTCCTATCGCGATCTCGCGAAGGAGGTTCTCGCACATGGCAAGCGGTAAGCGCGCGAGCATGCGGGAGGGTCCGCTGGCCGCCCTGTTCCGGCGGACGGACGAGGAGGAGCCCAAGGCGCCGGCCGAGCCGCCGCGCGACGAGGCGCCCCCGCCGGCTCCCGAGATCCAGGCGTCGCGGGCGGTCGCGCCGTCACCCGCGCCGGCCACGGCGGCCGGGCAGCAGGAGCGCCGCGCGCCGCAGCCGCCGGCGGACGAGCGTCCCCGCGAGCCACAGCGCGAGGCGCCGCAGATGCGCGCTCCGCGCGAGGAGCCGGAGGACCGCGAGGCGCCGACGCATCCGCGCGATACCGGCTACCCGCATCCGTCGCTGGGCGCCACGCCCGCCCCGGTCGAGGACGACCAGCCGCGCCTGCCGACGCCGCAGGAGCGCCTGCGCCATGCGTTCAGCACCGACATCCCGGAGGACATGCTGCAGCCACCGGCGGACGAGCCCTACGAGGAGCCCGTCCACGACCTCCGCGCCGCGCCCGAGGAGCCCACCGCGTGGGGCCAGGCGCGCCCGGTCGGCCAGCCCGTCCTGCGCGTCGTCGGCGTCGGCGGCGCCGGCGTCAACGCCGTCAACCGGATGGTCGAGGCCCAGATCCAGGGCGTCGAGTTCGTCGCGATCAACACCGACCTGCAGTCGCTGCAGCAGTCGACGGCCGACATCACCCTGCACATCGGGCCGTCGATCACCCGCGGTCTGGGCGCGGGGTCCAACCCCGATCTCGGCCGCGCCGCGGCGATGGACGAGTCCGACCGGATCAAGTCCCTGCTCAAGGGCTCGGACATGATCTTCATCGCCGCCGGGGCCGGCGGCGGCACGGGCACCGGCGCCGCGCCGATCGTCGCCCGCATCGCGCGCGAGATCGGCGCGCTGACCGTCGGCATCGTCACGAAGCCGTTCAGCTTCGAGGGCCAGCGCCGCGCGACGGCCGCCGACCATGGCATCGAGGCGCTCTCGGCCGAGGTCGACACGCTGATCGTGGTGCCGAACAACCGCCTGCTGACCGTCCTCGACAAGCAGACGACGATGGTCGACGCCTTCCGCGTCGCCGACGACGTGCTGCGCCAGGGCGTCCAGGGGATCTCGGACCTCGTCACCCTGCCGGGCCTCATCAACCTCGACTTCGCGGACGTGCGGACGATCATGTCCGACGCCGGCAACGCGCTGCTCGGGATCGGCATGGGCCAGGGCGAGGAGCGGGCCGTGGAGGCCGCGCAGGCCGCGGTGTCCTCGCCGCTGCTCGAGACGAGCATGGAGGGCGCGCGGTCGATCCTGCTGTCGATCACGGCCGGCCAGGACCTGTCGCTGTGGGAGGTCAACGAGGCGGCGAAGGCCGTCGCGGAGGCCGCGCATCCCGAGGCGAACATCATCTTCGGCGCGATGGTCGACGAGTCCCTCGACGACCAGGTGTGGGTGACGGTCGTGGCGACGGGCTACGACGGCCAGCGCCGGGCCGAGCGCCGCTCGTTCGACGAGCCCGCGGGCGAGCCGCGCGTCGAGCGCCGTCCCCGGGCCGCCGAGCGCGAGCGCCCGCAGCGCCGCGTCGGCGAGCTCGACGTCCCCGAGTTCATCCCCCGGGGCTGACCCCGGACGCGATCTTGACGGCGGTCTCGAGCGCGAGGCCGCCCGTCGATCGCCGCTCCTCGAGCAGGTCGTCGAGCGCGCCGCGGACACGGGCGCGCTCGTCGTCGTCGAGGGCCCGCAGCTGCGCGGCGGTGCGCACGCTGCCGGTGAGCACGCCGTCCCAGAGCTCGTCGAGGTCGGCGATCGTGTAGGTGAAGCGCACGGGCGTGATCTCGACCTCGGCCAGTCCGGCGCCCGTCAGCAGCGCGCGCAGCTCGCCCTCGTCGGCGAAGCGGTAGGCGGGCGGGCCGGGCGGGAGGACCATTCCGCGCGCGACGTGCGCCGCGTCCATCGCGGCGTCCAGCAGGCCGAGGAACTCCACCCGCTCGGGCTCGTCCCACATCGCGACGGCGACGCGCCCGCCGGGGGCGACGACCCGCGCCAGCTCCGCCGCGCCGCGCTCGGGATGCGGCAGGTGGTTGACGACGAACGCGCCGAGCGCGGCGGCGAACGCGCCGTCGTCGAACGGCAGGGCCTCCGCGTCGGCGACGCGGAACGTGAGATCCGGATGGGCCGCCCGGGCCGCGTCGACCATGCCCTCGGCGAGGTCGACGCCGGTCGGCTGCGCGCCGCGGGCGGCCGCCGCCGCGCACAGGTCGCCGTGGCCGCAGCCGACGTCGAGCACGGCCGTGCCGGCGCCGACACCGGCCGCGTCGAGGAGCGGCCCGGCGACGTGCGCCGTGATCTTCCCGGTCAGCGCGCCGTAGCCCGCGGCGTTGCCGCTCCAGCCCGCGGCCTCGAAGTCCTTGAACGCCTGGCTGTCGTCGGTGCCGCCCATGGTGGGCGCGGCAGTCTACGGATCGTTGACGGTCTGTCAGCGAACGGTGACGGGCGTGCCGACGGGCATGAGCCGGGCGAGGCGGAGGATGTCGGCGTTGCGCAGGCGGATGCAACCGTGGGAGACGCGGCCGGGGAGGAGGTCGGGCCGGTCGGTCCCGTGGATCCCGACGAAGCCGCCCGCCGGCCAGTCGGTCAGCGTCGGCGACGTCGCGCTCGTCCCGAAGGCGATCGGGCCGTAGGTCGGGCTCGCGTAGCGGGTCAGCCGGTCGCGGACGTAGAACGTCCCGGCGGGCGTCGGCGCGCCCCGGCGCCCGATCCCGACGCGGGCGCGGAACACCGGGCGGCCCGCACGCAGCAGCGTCGCGGTGAGGCGGCGGCGGTCGACGATCAGGCGCGTGTCGACGACGCCGTAGCCGCCGAGCGTCGTCCGCGGGACCCAGCCGGTGGCGTGCGGCACGCGCACGCGGACCCAGATCGCGCCGTGGCGGACGGCGCGGCTCAGCGCGACGACGATGTTCGTCGTGCCCTCCGCGGTCCTGGCGTCCATCCGGCCCACGACCCGCGCGCCGGAGTCCGGGCGGGCGCGCACCGGGGCGGCGCGGCGCACGGCAGCCCAGCGGGTCGCGTCGCGCTCGGCGCTCAGGGCGGTCGGGCGCGGCACGCGGAGCAGGCCGTCGACGACGGCGCCCGGCGCGTCGGCGGCGGCCGCCGCGCGCGTCGCGCGCCGCGCCGCCCGCGGACCGGTCCGCCGCGCGCCCGCCGTCGCCCGGCGCGAGCGCGCCGGCGGCCAGCCCGATCGCCACGAGCAGGACGATCGCGGCCGCACCGCCCGCGAGCCGCGCGCGGGTCACCCGGTGAACGGTGGCCGGCGCCGCGAGGACGTCCGCACGACGAAGTGCGTGCGGTCGACGACGTCGAGCACCTTCGTGCGGCTCAGCGGGTCGTCGAACGCGCTCGCCGCGGGCGCCGACCGGGCGAGGCGGCGGATCCAGGCGGCGTGGCGCGCCTCGACGGCGTGGATGGCGAGCACCGACGCGAGCAGGCGGTCGTCGCGCACCTTCGGCGCCTGCGCCTTGTAGGCCGCGACCGCGAGGTCCTCGAACGCGACCGCCGTCCGGCGGAAGCGCCCGGCGCTCTCCGTGGCGCCCTTGAAGTCGTAGTGGGCGCGCTTCGCCGCCCGCCGGCCGAGCACGTCGCGCAGCGCGCGGACGTGGGCGCGCTCGTGGCCGCCGACGACCGTCGCCTGGCGTTCGAGCGCGCCGCTCAGCGCGCCGATCCGCTCGACCTCGGTGTAGAAGGCGGCCTGGAGCTCCTCGAGGGCGAGGGCGTAGTTGAGGATGGCGGTGTCGCGCGAGGCGGCGTCCGCGCGCCCGGGGAGCGCGAGGGCGGCGAGGAGGCTCGCGCCGCCGAGCGCGGCGCCGGTGAGGAACGCGCCGCGGGTCTCGCCGTGGACCTCGGCGAACGCCTCGGCCAGCGCGCCGTCGCGGTCGACGTCCGCGAGCGTCAGGTCGTCGGCGCTCATCCGAGGAACCCCATCGCCTGGAGGGCGGCCCGGGCGCGTGGACCCGACTCGCCCGGCTCGACCGCGTCGGGTGCGGGTGTCTCTCCGCGGATGTCGCGGATCCACGCGGCGTGGCGCGCCTCGACCGAGACGATGCGCAGCACCTCGCGCAGCGCGCGGCCCGACAGCGCGAGCGCCTGCACGTTGTAGGCGCGCGTGGCGAGGTCCTCGAGCTTGCGCGCGGCGAGCGAGAACGCGGCGGCATCCGATGCCGCGTTGCCGAAGCGCATCGCCGGCGCGCGGTCGGCGTTCGCGCCGAGGAGCCGGGTGAGGACGGCGACGTGGTCGCGCTCCTGCTCGGCGACCGTGGTGGCGAACGCCGCGAGCTCGCCGGTCAGGGCGCCCGAGCCGGCCGCCGCGGCGTAGAGCCCGGCCTGGAGGCGCTCGATGTTGAGCACCTCGTTGAGCGCGTCGGTCCCGCCGCCGGCCTGGCGCGAGCTCGCGGGGTCGGGCCCGCCGAGCAGGACGCCGCCGGCCGCGGCGGCGCCGCCGGCGGCGAGCGCGGCGCCGAGCGCCTCCTTGCGGGTGAGGGTGTGGGTCGTGGGTCGGGGCACGGTCATTTCCTCCTGCCTCGGGACGGGGTGTGGCCCTGGCGCCGCGGCGAGCCGCGGTCGGGGGGCTCGGTGCTGCGGACCGCGCGCGGCGGGCGCGGCCGCGGGGGCGGCGGCGCCGCCCGGCGCACCGGGAGCCGGGGTGCGGGCGGCGGGTCCTCGTCGAGGGGAACGGACAGGGGGGCGGACGGTGTGGGCGGCCGGCGGCGCGCGCGGAGCGCGACGGTGAGCAGGGCGGTGAGCGCCATCAGCGCCGCGAGCAGCACGACCGCTCCGGTCGCGTCGCCCGGGCCGGGGGCGCGCTCGACGGCGTTGCGCACCGCGGCACTGGCACCCGCGTTCGCGGGTGGGCTCGCCGCGGCGGCCTGGCCGCCCGGCGCCCCCTCGCGGAGCGGGTACGTGTTCCAGAGCGGCTGCGGCCGCGGGTCCTGGGCCGGTGCGGGCGCCGCGCCGGCCGCCAGCGCGGCGGCGAGCACGGCCGCGGCCACGCCGGTGCGGACGGCGCCGCGGTGGCGGCGGGGGCTGGCGGTGAATGGCGGCATCGCTGGACCTACGGCGGCTCCGATAGGTGAGCTCGATCAATGCAACGGCGCCGGACGGTCGGTCTTGCGCGCCAAACGGTGTCGCCAGACCGTTCAACGGTACAGTTGGCGCTGCGCCGGTGCAATCGGGGGAGTTGGCTGACCGCCGTCCGGTAGGAGACTGACCCGCGTGGGGGAGGGCGCTCACCCGGACGGTTGCCGGCGGCCTTCGCCATCATGCGCCGCGTGAGCGCGACCTCGAGCGGCATCGTCGCCGCCGGCCATCCGATCAGCGCGGAAGCCGGCGCCCGCGTCCTGCGCGAGGGCGGCAACGCGGTCGATGCCGCCGTCGCGGCGGTGCTCGCCTCGTGGGTGGCCGAACCGCTCCTGACCGGCCCCGGCGCGGGCGGCTACATGCTCGTCGCGGGCGCGGGGGAGGAGCCGACGCTGCTCGACTTCTTCGTCGAGGCGCCCGGCCGCGGCGCCGATCCGGCCGACCGCGCCGACCTCCTCGCCGTCGAGGTGTCCTTCGGCGACGCGGCGCAGGTCTTCAACGTCGGCGCGGCGTCGTGCGGGACGTACGGCTCGCCCGCGGGCCTCGCCGCGGCGCTCGAGCGCTGGGGCTCGATCCCCGCCGCCGACCTCGCGGCGCCCGCCGCCGGGATGGCCCGCGCGGGCGTCCCGCTCAACGTCGAGCAGGCCTACATCTTCGAGATCCTCGCGCCGATCCTCCTCAGCACGCCCGAGGCGAGCGCGGTGTTCGCGCCCGGCGGCCGGGTGCTGCGCGCGGGCGAGTCGTTCCGCGACGCCGACCTCGCCGCCACGATCGAGCGCTTCGGGGCCGAGGGCGCCGCGCCGTTCTACAGCGGGGACATCGGGGCCGCGATCGTCGCGTGGCTCACCGCGCGCGGCGGCCAGGTCACGCACGCGGACCTCGAGGCCTACGAGGCGATCCCGCGCGCGCCGGTGCGGGCGAGCTACCGCGGCCGCCAGGTCCTCACGAACCCGCCGCCCGCGGCGGGCGGGACGCTGCTCGCGCTGGCCATGGCCCGCCTCGACGCGACGACGACCGGGCCGCCCTCGGCGCCGGAGATCGTCCGCGTCATGGAGGAGGTCCAGTCCCAGCGGACGCCCGAGTTCCTCGAGGGGCTGCCCGAGCCCGGGTTCGCCGACCGCTTCCTCGCCTCGCGGCTGGGCTCGACGACGCACACCTCGGTGATGGACGGCGACGGCCGCGCGTGCAGCGTGACCTGCACGAACGGCGAGGGGGCGGGGATCATCGTCCCCGGCACCGGCGTCCACGTGAACAACATCATGGGCGAGCAGGACCTCAGCCCGCTCGGCTTCTTCCGCTACCCGGCGGGCCGCCGGATGCCGTCGATGATGTCCCCGACGGTCGTGCTGGCCGACGGGGGCGAGGTCGAGCTGGTCCTCGGCAGCGCGGGCTCCAACCGGATCCGCTCGGCGATCCTGCAGGTCATCGTGGGCGCGCTGGACCACGGGCTCGCCGCGCAGGAGGCGGTCCTCGCCCCGCGGGTGCACTTCGAGGACGGGCTGGTGTACGCCGAGCCCGGCGACGGCCGCGACGCGCTGAGGGCGGCGGGCCGCGACGTCGTCGCGTTCCGCGCGCGCAACCTCTTCTTCGGCGGCGTGCAGGCCGTCGAGCGCGACCCGGCGACCGGGGCGCTCTCGGGCGCCGGCGATCCGCGGCGCGGCGGCGTCGCGGTGGCGGCGTGAGGCGGCGCCCACGCGCCGCGGCGACGCTCGCGGGCCTTGCGACGGCCGCCGCGCTCGCCGGCTGTGGCGCGGGCGCGCCGGCCCGGGATCTGTTCCTCGTCCAGCGCGGCGGGACGATCCCCGGCGCCCGCCTCGCCCTGCGGATCACGGACGACGGGCGCGTGTCGTGCAACCGCGGGCCGCTCGTCGACATCACGAGCGCGCAGCTGATCACCGCACGCGAGCTCGAGCGCGACCTCGAGCCGCTCGCGAAGCGCCGCTTCGCCCTCGCGACCGGGGCGGACAGCATCCTGCGCTACCGCGTCGTGCTCGAGGAGGGCGCCGTGCGCTTCGCCGACGACTCGCGCGGCCAGCCGCCGGCGCTGTTCCGCCTCGCGAAGCTCACGCGCGACGTCGCGCGCGGTCCCTGCCGGCTCGCCCGCTGACCCGGCGGCGCCTCAGGTCGCCCGCGCGCCCGCCGACCGGGTATCGGCGTAGGCCTCCTCCATCCCGCCCGACAGGACCTGGACGCCCTCGCGCAGCGCGCGGACCTGGCCCGCGACGTCCGCCCGGCGCCACTCGTCGTCGGCCGCGCCGAGCGTCACGACCTCGGCGTGGAGGGCCTCGAGCGACGCGACGACGTGGTCCATCTCGTCGAGCAGCCCGGCGTGCTGGGCCTCGAGGCGGCGGATGGCGCGGAGCTGGTCCTCGAGCGCGGCGATCGTCCGCGCCCGGCTCGAGTCGCCGGCCGCCGGGGCCTCGCGCAGGGTCGTGATGCGCGCCTCGACGGCGCGCGCGGGGTGGGCGGTCAGGTAGTCGGCGACGCGGTCGGCCCGGACGGCGATCGGCATGAGCGTGGTCAGCAGCTCGGCGATCTCGTCGCGGATGTCGTCGGCCGGGAGGTCGCCGTCGGCGATCGCGCGCTCGATGTCGGCCTGCGCCGCCCGCGCGGCGTCGATGCGGTCGGCGATCTCCGGCGCGAGCTCGGGGTCGTCCGCGGGCGCGGGGACGGCCGCCGCGACCGCCTCGCGCCGGCGGGCGTAGATCCGCGCCCCGACGCGCTCGGCCTCGTGCTCGTCGAGGAAGGTCAAGACCGCGAGCGCGACGAAGCAGACCGCCGCGATCGCGATGAGCCAGCCGGCGTCGAGCAGGAGCGCCGCGACGACGACGGCGGCGGGGATGGCGACGTTGACCGGCCGCGTGACGGCGTTGACCGCGAGCGCGCGCCGCAGGTCGGACCGCGTCACGAGCTCGCGCGGCATCAGAAGAACGACGAGATGCTCTGGTAGACGGCGCTGATCTCGCGCGGGTCGCCGGGGAACCACTTGCCGCCGGTCGCGGCGGCGATCTCCTTCAGCGCGCCGACCGACGCGTCGGCGCCGTAGGAGATGGCGAAGACGCGCACGGTGCGCTCCTCGACCGGCGACACGGACTTCAGCTCCTTGAGCAGGGTCAGCGAGGTCCACGCGCCCGTCGTCTTCATCCCGTCGGTGAGCAGCACGACGGCGTTGATGCGCGTCGGGTCGTCGAGGCGGCGCACCGCCCGCACCGCCGGCGAGGGTGGCGTCGTAGAGCGCCGTCTCGCCGTCGGGGGTCATGTCGTCGACCGCCGTGGCGAGGTTCTCCCGGCTGCGGGAGAAGCGGGCGATCGGCAGCGACCGGCCGGACCTTCGAGGAGAAGGTGATCAGCCCGACGCGGTCCTGGGGCGCGAGCTGGTCGAAGAACGCCCGCAGGCCGCGCTTGGCCTGCTCCATCTTGCCCCTCCTCGCTCATCGACGCCGAGGTGTCGACGACGAGCATCACGTTGGCGGGCTTGCGGTCCTGGCGCCAGCGCTTCTTGATGCGCGACAGGACGGGCGGCTGCGGGAGCGCGAGCGTGATCTCCGGCTGCGCCGGGTCGGCGCCGTGCGCGCGGTCGATCGGCGCCGCCGGCTTCGCGTCCGGGTCGCCCGGCCGGAAGCCGAAGCGCGCCACGAACTGGGGCGTCGCGCGGGCGCGGATCCAGTTCGAGAACGCCTCGCCGGCGGCGCGCAGCCGGGGCGTGACCCACGGCGCGCGGACGATCGCCACCGGGTTGTCGGAGGAGAACGTGCCGTCCTTCGGGTAGAGCGCCACGAGCGGCTCGCGGTTGCCGCGCCGCCGGTTGAAGTCGATGAGCGTCGTCTCCTCCATCGCGATGGCCTGCGCGAACGCGGGGCCGTAGCGCAGCAGCTGTTCGGAGAAGAACGGCGTCGTGTCGCCGTAGTGGACGATCGACGCCTCGATGCCGCGGATCTCGCGGCGCACCGCGGGCCGGTCGACGTCGGCCAGCGTGAGGCCCTCGCGCTTGCCCGTCGCCGCGTAGTACTCGCCCGCGACGGCCGACAGCCCGCTCGTCGAGAAGTCGGGGTTCGTGTGGCCGAGCTTGAACGCCGGGAAGCCGGTCTTGCCGTAGAGCGCCCAGCCCTTCGGCGACTGGGCGAGGCGCAGGATCTGGTCCCAGCCGACCTGCTGCTTGGGCCAGCCGAGCGCGCGGGCGAACGTCTCCCACATCGCGATGACCAGCGGCGTGCGGGCCAGCGACGGGTTGTCCCGCGCGACCATCTCGCGCTTGGCGTCGAAGTTCAGCAGGCGGCCCCAGAGCGACGACGCCGGCGACCACACGACCGGGCGCAGGCGGCCGGCCGCGATCCGGGTCTCGGCGTCGCCCGAGGCCACGCTCAGCGCCCGGACGTGCACGACCCGGCCGCCCGACCGGACGTGCGCGGCGTTGAACCCGTCGACGAGGCGCTTGATGAGCGCCGCCTTCTCGGTCGAGTGGACGAAGGTGAGCTGCAGCGCGTCCGCGGACGCGCCGGACGTGGTCCGGGCCCCGCCCTTGTCGTCGTTCCCGCCACGGGCCGAGAACGCGACGACGATCGCCACCAGGGCGAGCGCGATGACGACGAGTCGTCCGCGCATTGCTCCTCCTAGAAGTCCCGCTCGTTGACGAGCTTGTCGACCAGTGCCATCGCGGCCAGCCGCGCGCGCTTCTGGTTCTGGGGCAACGCGTCGAGGCCGAACCGGTCGAAGAGCACGCGCAGGTGCGCCTTCACGGCGTCGACGGACAGGTGCAGCTCCTCGGCGATCTCGCGGTTGCTCGCGGGCGCGGCGTAGGCCGAGGCCTTCAGCGGCCGGCAGAGCCCGACGAGCACCTGGCGCTGGGCGGGCGTCACCGGGATCCGGTCGCGCCCGGAGGGGATCGAGACCGTCGAGTGCCACGTCGCGTCGGACGGCGCGCGGTACAGCAGCGCCGTCTCGCCGACGACGATCCGGTCGCCGTCGGTCACGCGGCGGCGCGTCGGCGTCTGCTCACCGTTGACGAACGTGCCGTTGCGCGACAGCCCGTCGTCGACGACGACCCACTCGCCGCCGACGCGCTCGAGCTGGGCGTGGACGCGCGACACCTCGCCGTCCCACGTGAGCGCGACGTCGTTGTCGGGGCGCCGGCCGATCGTGACGTGCTCGGGGGACGAGCCGAGGACGTGGATCACCTGTCGGCCGTCGCCGTCGCGGTAGACGAGGAACGGCTCCCGCGTGCGCTCGGCCCACAGGCGCTCCTGGATCTCCCGCGGGGTGGGGCCGTCGTCAGGACGCGCGGCCATGGCCGTCCCCTCCGGCGGCGCGCTCGCGCGTCGCGGGGTCGAGGTAGGTGCGCGCGACGCCGGCGGCGTACACCAGGAGCGCGAGCGGCAGCATCAGCGCGAACGCGCCGAGGGCGACGCCGATGACGACGAGGACGGCGAGCACGGCGATGTTGAACGGGTCGCTCAGCGCGATGCCCAGGCGCCGCGCGACCGGCGGCGCCGGGGTCGCGGCGTGCTCGGACAGCCGCGCCGGCACGGCCGGCCGCCCCGCGGCCTTCGCGCGCGCCGCCGCGGCCGCGATCCGGCCGGGGGGATGCGACGCGGCGGCCGCGTGCGCCTCGGCCGCGCGACCGATCGCGTCCGCGAAGCGCCCGGCCGACTCGTAGCGGCGGGCCGGGTCCTTGCGCATCGCGCGCGCGACGACCGCGTCGAACTCGTGCGCGAGACCCGGGACGAGGCGGCTCGCGCGCGGCGGCGCCTCCTGGGTGTGGGCCAGCAGCTTGCCCTCCTGCGTCGGCACGCCGAACGGGACCGCGCCGGTGAGGAGGTGGAAGGTCATGCAGCCGAGCGCGTAGACGTCGGTCGCGACGCCGACGGTCTCGCCGCGGATCTGCTCGGGGGCGATGTAGTCGAGCGTGCCGACGATCTGGCCGGTCTGCGTCTGGCGCAGGTCCGTCGTGCGCTTGCTCAGCCCGAAGTCGGTGAGGTAGGCGTGATCGCCGCTGCCGAGCAGGACGTTGGCCGGCTTGACGTCGCGGTGCACGAGCTTCTCCGCGTGCGCGGCGTCGAGCGCGGAGGCCACCTGGCCGACGAGCTTCGCCGCGCGCAGCGGCTCGATCGGGCCGCCCGCGACGAGGCGCTCGCGCAGGTCGGCGCCCGGCACGTGGCGCATCGCGAGGAAGAGCGTGCCGTCGGAGCTGCCCGCCCGGTAGATCGGGATCACGTGCGGGTGGTCGAGCGACGCGGCGATCTTCGACTCGGACACGAACCGGCGCCGGAACGACTCGTCGTCGGCCAGTTCGGGGGCGAGGAGCTTCAGCGCGACCGTGCGGTCGAGCTCGATGTCGGTGGCGCGGTACACGACGCCCATCCCGCCGCGTCCTATGACGCCTTCGATGCGGTAACCGGCGAACGTCGCCCCGATCGACGTGTCCAACACGGGTCAGTTCTACTGAGCATGCGAATCCTCGGCAAGGTCAGGAAGGTCTGAGTGACCGATCCCGCCCGGCCCGAGCGCCGGGCGGGACCGTGTCGGTGGTGCGCCGCCGCTTCCCCCCGAAGCGCGGCGCACCGGCGCGATACGAACGATCCACCGCCCGGGGCGGGGTGCCCATCCCCCAAAGGTGGCGTCGCGCACACCTCGGGGCGGAGGGCAGGTGTGGCGGCCTCGCCCTTGGGGGGCTGGGCGTGGAAGCCGGCGGCCCGCAATCTCGGCGAGACGCGCGGGAGCCGCCCGCGCCCGTCCGATCGGAGGTCGGCATGCCACCCAAGGTCAAGGTCCAGTCGCCCGCCGCGGTGGTCGGGCTGTCCGTCGTCACGCTCGGCGTGTACCTGCTGGTCTGGTACCACCGCGTCAACCGCGAGATGCGCGACCTCGGCCGCGCGTACGGCGACGTCGTGCTCGCGATGTCGCGCCCCGCCAACTCGGTCTGGGCGCTCGGCGCCGGCGGCGTCGTCGTCGTCCCGGCGATCGTGTCGATCATGCACGCGATGGAGCGCATCCGGCGCTGCGAGCGCATGTTCGCCCGCAACTCCGACGCCGGCACGACGGTCGTCGCCCTCGTGTCCGCCGCCCTGGCGACCGGCTTCGGGGCGGCGTTCAGCACCGCCTCGTCCACGGCGCTCGCGCTGGCGGTCACGAGCACCGTGCTCTGGCTCACCGCCGCGGCCGCGATCCAGCGGCGGCTCAACGCGCTCTGGCGCCAAGAGCTGTCGCTCACGGGCCCGGAGCACCCGGACGTCGTCGCCGCGGTGTAGCCGGGGCGCCCGGCCGCCGCTGACGCCCCGCACCGCGGGCGATGAGCCCCGATGCGCCACACTGTGCGGCGCGTGACCCTCCCCGCCGCCCCGCTCGCCGAGCTCCGCCGCCGCCTGGCCGAGGTCACCGACCTCGAGCGGATGGCCATGCTGCTGGCCTGGGACCAGGAGGTCATGATGCCCCCGGCCGGGGCCGAGTGGCGCGCGCAGCAGCGCGCGACGCTCGAACGGCTCGCCCATGAGCGCTTCGTCGACGACCGCGTCGGCGAGCTGCTCGAGTCCGCGGCGCCCGAGTCCGACGTCGACATCGATCTGCTGCGCGTCAGCCGTCGCGACTTCGACAAGGCGCGTCGGGTGCCGGCCGAGCTCGTGGAGGAGATGGCGCACGCCGGCGCGACGGGCCACGAGGCGTGGACGCGGGCGCGCGAGACCTCGGACTTCCCGCTCTTCGAGCCGCACCTGCGGCGCAACATCGAGCTGCGCCGGCGGTACGTCGCGTGCTTCCCCGAGGTCGAGCGGCCCTACGACGCGCTGCTCGACGACTACGAGCCGGGGATGCGCACCGCCGAGGCCGAGGACGCCCTGCGGCGGATGCGCGAGGGCCTCGTCCCGCTCGTGGAGGCCGCGCCGTCCACGGCGGACGACGCGCTCATGGTCGGCGGCGCGTTCCCGGTCGACGCCCAGCGGCGCCTGATCGCGACGATCCTGCGCCAGGTCGGCGTCGACGACCAGCACTGGCGCCTGGACGACGCGATCCATCCGTTCGCGGCCACGCTCTCGCCCGGCGACGTGCGGCTCACGACCCGCTACGCCGAGGACGACCTCGACTCGATCTTCTGCACCCTGCACGAGTTCGGTCACGGCCTGTACGAGGCGAACATCGACTCCGCGCTCGCCCGCTCGCCCTTGGGGACGGGCGTGTCGAGTGCGGTCCACGAGTCGCAGAGCCGGCTGTGGGAGAACATGGTCGGCCGCGGCCCGGGCTTCTGGCGCTGGTGCTTCCCGCACCTGCAGAGCGCGTTCCCCGAGCGCTTCGCCGACCGCACGTGGCAGGACGTCCACCGCGCGGTCAACGTCGTGCGGCGCACGCCGATCCGCGTGTCGGCCGACGAGGTCACGTACGGCCTGCACGTCGTCCTGCGCTTCGAGCTCGAGCTCGCGCTCTTCGAGGGCGACCTCGACCCGGCCGACCTCCCGGACGCGTGGCGCGAGCGGATGCGCGCGTACCTCGGCCTCGAGGTGGCCGACGACGCCCAGGGCGTCCTGCAGGACGTCCACTGGGCCGAGGGCCTCTTCGGCTACTTCCCGACCTACGCGATCGGGACGATCATCTCGGGCCAGCTCTGGGCCCGCCTCAACGCCGAGATCCCCGACCTCGACGAGCGCTTCGCGCGCGGCGACTTCGTCGCGCTCGCCGCGTGGCTGCGCGAGCACGTGCACCGCTACGGGCGGCGCCTGACCCCGACCGAGATCGTCGCGCGCGCGACCGGCGGCCCGCTCGATCCCGCCCCGTACCTCGACTACGTGCGGGCGAAGCTCGAGGGCGCATCAGCGCGCCTTATCGCCTGACCCAGCAACTCGACTGGCGTGCCGGGCGGCCGCCTGCCAGCCTCGTCCTCCGATGACCCGACGCTCCTGGCTCATGCTCGTCGTAACCGCCGCGGTGTGGGGGGCGTCGTACATGTTCATCAAGGTGGCGCTCGACGCGTTCGCCGAGGGCGCGATCGTCTGCCTGCGCGCCGCGCTGGGCGGGCTGCTGCTGCTGTCCTACGCCGCCTGGCGCGGCAAGCTCGGCGACATCCGCGGCCGCGCGCGCTGGATGGTCGTCATCGCGTTCGTCCAGGTCGTCGTGCCGTTCCTGCTCATCACGTACGGCGAGAACCACATCTCGTCGTCGCTGACGTCGATCCTGATCTCGAGCGTGCCGATCTTCACCGCCCTGCTCGCGCTGCGCTTCGACCACGCCGAGCGTTCGCAGGGCTGGGCGCTCGTCGGGATCGTGATCGGCATCGTGGGCGTCGCGCTCCTCTTCGGCCTCGACCTCTCGGGCAGCGCGGACGAGCTCGCCGGCGGGGCGATGATGGTCGCCGCCGCCTTCTGCTACGCGATCTCGTGGATGCTCGTGAAGCACAAGATGGCGGGCGCCGCGCCCGAGGCCGTCGCCGGCGGGACGCTCGTCATCTCCGCCGTCGTCACCTCCCCGCTGCTCGTCGCCTCGCCGCCGTCCGGCAGCCTGCCGCTCGACAGCGTCGCGTCGCTGCTCGCGCTCGGCGCGGGCGGGACCGGGCTCGCGTTCGTCCTCTACTACACGCTCATCGCCGACGTCGGCCCCGCGCGGGCGTCGATGGTCGGCTACGTCGCGCCCGCCTTCTCGATCGTCTACGGCGTGGTCCTGCTCGGCGAGAGCGTGACCGTCGCGGCGATCGGCGGGCTCGTCCTCATCCTCGCCGGGTCGTGGCTCGGCGCGCAGGGGCGGCTGCCCCGGTTCCTCAGCCGAAGCGGACCTTCCCGTTCGAGCGCGCCCGCTCCTGCGCGCGCTCGATGAACGTCAGCCGCTTGAGCGCGGCGCGGAACAGGCGGGCGACGAGCCGTAGCCGCGCGTTCTCGGAGCGCAGGTCGAGCAGGCCCTGCTTGGCCTCGAGGCCGAAGTCGACGGTCGCGGCCATCTGGTAGGCGGACATCGCCTCGAGCTCCTCGGCGGACAGCGTGCGGTCGGTCGCCTGCTCGACGAGCTCGTTGTAGGCCTCGTGGGCGGACTCGGCCGTGCCGGCGTCCGCGGTCTCGGTCTTGTCGATGAGGAACTCGACCGTGCCGGCCGGGTAGGGCAGGTCCTCGTGCTCCTCGACGATCCGGAACGGCCGCGTGCCGCGCGTGAGGATGTTCAGCCGCCCGTCGTCCATGCGCTCGAGGACCTCGGCGATCTCCATCGCGCAGCCGACCGCGCGGTGCCCGTCGTCGGCGGCCCAGACGATCCCGAACTCCGACCCGCGCTCGAGGCACTCGCCGATCATCGTGCGGTAGCGGTCCTCGAAGATGTGCAGCGGCACGAGCTCGTGCGGCAGGGCCACGACCCCGAGGGGGAACAGCGGGAAGTCGCGCACCACCTCATCGGACATCGTCGATCGAGTCTACGTCGCCCGTACTCCCGGGGATGACCTCCACGGCGATCCTCTGGTACCGGCGCGACCTGCGCGTCACCGACCATCCGGCGCTGCGCGACGCGCTCGAGGCGCACGACCGCGTCGTCCCGGTCTTCGTCCTCGACGACGCCCTCCTGCACGGCCGCTACGCCTCCGGGGCGCGGGCCGCGTTCATGCTCGGCTGCCTGCGAGAGCTGGGCGACGCCCTGCGCGAGCGCGGCAGCGGCCTCGTGATCCGCCACGGGCGCCCGGAGGAGGAGGTCCCCGCGCTCGCGGCGGAGTGCGGCGCCGCAGCGGTGTACTGGACGAGCGACGTCGCCCCGTACGCCCGTGCCCGCGACGGGCGCGTGACGGAGGCGCTGCGGGCGGCGGGCGTCGAGGCCCACCCGTCGACCGGCAACTACTGCATCGACATCGGCCGGCCGCGCACGAAGGGCGGCTCGCCGTTCCGCGTGTTCTCGCCGTTCTCGCGCGCGTGGGCGAGCGCCGACCGCCGCGACGTGGGGCGTGCGCCGCGCGCCATGCCGGCGCTGCCGGCGAAGCTCGCCGTCGGGCGGCTCCCGTCGCTCGACGGGCTCGGGCTCCGCTCCGACGTGCGCGACCCGGTCGTCGAGCCGGGCGAGGAGGCGGCGCGCGGCGCGCTGACGGCCTTCCTCGCCGGGCCGGTCGAGCACTACGCGAGCCGCAACGACATCCCCGCGGGCGGCACGAGCGTCCTGTCGCCGTACCTGCGCTGGGGCTGCCTGTCGCCGCGCGAGTGCGAGGAGCGCGCCCGCGAGCGCGGCGGCCGCGGGGCGCAGGCATGGGTGCGGCAGCTGTGCTGGCGCGACTTCTACGCCCACCTCCTGCTCCACCACCCCGAGTCCGCGACCCACGAGCTCCAGGAGCGCTACCGCGGCTCGCTGCGGTGGAGCTCGTCCAAGGGGCGCCTCGAGGCCTGGCAGGAGGGGCGCACCGGCTTCCCGCTCGTCGACGCCGGGATGCGCCAGCTGCGGGAGACCGGCTGGATGCACAACCGCGTCCGGCTCGTCGTGGGCTCGTTCCTGACCAAGGACCTCCACCTCGACTGGCGGGCGGGCGAGGCGTGGTTCGCCCGGCTGCTGCTCGACGGCGAGCCCGCGCAGAACACCGGCAACTGGCAGTGGATCGCGTCGGTCGGCGCCGATCCCGCGCCGGTCTTCCGCCGCCTCTACAACCCCGCCCGCCACCAGGAGCGCTACGACCCCGACGGCGTGTACGTGCGCCGCTGGGTGCCCGAGCTGCGGGCCGTGCCGGACGAGCGCCTGGCCGAGCCGTGGACCATGACCGACGACGAGCAGCAGGCGGCCGGCTGCGTGATCGGCGAGGACTATCCCGAGCCGATCGTCGACCACGCGGCCGAGCGGCGCGAGGCGCTCGAGCGCTACGCCTCGGCGCGGTGATCGGGTTGCGTCTTCGGGGGTCGGGCGCCATGCGCGGTCGCTCCGGGAGGGACGTGGCGCTCGTGAACGGAGGGCGGCGAGGAGGAGGGGTGACCGGCGTGGGTGACGCTCCCCTGGTGCGACGGCGGATCGAGGTGCGGGTTTGCCGCGATATACGGGGGAAACTCGCGTCTCGGCGGAGCGTGGCCGTCCGCAACCCACGAGCGAGTTCCGTCGACATGCTCGGCAGACTCGCTCCGCGCGAGCCTCGTCCTACGCGTGCCCGACGGCCACGCCGACGGCGGCGACGATGACGCCGCCGAGCGTGACCTGCACGAGCGAGCTCGCCAGCGAGACCTTGAGGAACCGCCGGCGGACGAGCGCGATCACGAGCAGCTCGCACGCGACGACGACGTAGGCCACCTCGAGCGCGCGCTGGACGTCGGCGATGAGGAACGGCAGCGCGTGCAGCGAGCCGCCGACGAACGTCGCGGCGCCGGTGATCGCGCCGCGCTGGAACCCGCTCCCGCGGCCCGTCAGCGCGCCGTCGTCCGACAGCGCCTCGGACATGCCCATGCTGATCGCGGCCCCCAGCGCCGCCGCCAGGCCGACGAGCAGGGCGGCCCGCGACCCGGCCACGTACGCCGAGGCGAAGATCGGCGCGAGCGTCGAGATCGTGCCGTCGATGAGCCCGATCAGGCCCGGCTGCACGACCTGCAGGAGCCGGTCGCGGTCGGAGGCCTCGCGCCATCCGGCGATCGCGGTGTGGACATCGCTGAGCATCTCCAGACATTATTGCAAATCACTTAAGATTAGGATGCCCTAAGATCTATTCGGTCATGGCAACGCCGACCGACCAGCGTCTCGAGACCGCGTTGCGCGCGGGCGGGCACCGCGTCACGAGCCAGCGGCTCGTCCTCCATCGCGTGCTCGACGAGCTCGGGCGCCACGCGAGCGCGGAGGAGATCGCCCGCGCCTCGGCGCAGCGGCTCCCCGGCCTCTCGCTGCCGACCGTCTACGCCACCCTCGAGCTGTTCGAGGGCCTCGGCCTCGTCCGCCGCGTCGACGCCGGCGGGCCGGCCGCGCTCTTCGACCCGCGTCCCGACCCGCACGCGCACTTCGCCTGCCGCGTGTGCGGCGCGGTCACCGACCTCGAGGACGGCGGCGACCCGGGCCCGGCCGAGGCGGCCGCGCGGGCCGCCGGGGCGGAGCCCGAGCGCGTCGACGTGGTCGTGCGCGGCGTGTGCGCCGCCTGCCGCGCGCGCTGAACTAGCGGGAGCCGGCGTCCGGCCGCGGCCCCGCGCCCCGGCGCCGCGCGTCGCGCCGGTGCCGGGCGGCCGCGCGCTGCAGGGCCCGGGCCGCGCCGATCTGCGCGGCACCGAGGTCGCGGCGCACCCGGGCGATGTCGTCGCTCTTCGCCGCCCCGTGCGCCAGTGCGCCGGCGGAGGGCTCCCGGTGTTCGACCATGCCCCACTCTGGCATCGCGACGCTCGCGCGGCCATGGCCCGGCGGGCCGATCGGGTGCCACCGCCGGTCGACCACGGGGCCATCGATCCCGTGCAGTCGTCACAGTGTCGGGGGACGGCGCCGCCGTCGAGGCGTCGAGCCGACGTGGAGGACGTGGCATGGGCCGGATGAAATGGTGGGGCTGGGGCGACGAGGAGGTCGCCTTCACGCACGCGGACAAGCCCGAGCTCGGGCCCTTCCTCGAGCGCTGGATCGACATCGAGGTCGACGGCGTCGCCTCGCGCCCGGTCGGCTTCGACGAGCTCGACGTCCCCGAGCCGACGCTGCCCGCCGACCTGCGCGCCGCCCTCGAGGCGGCCGTCGGCCCCGAGCACGTCTCGACCGACGCGCTCGACCGCCTCGTCCACGCCCGCGGCAAGGGCCTGCGCGACCTCGTGCGCCACCGCGGCGGCGACCTCGGCCGCCTGCCCGACGTCGTCGTCCGCCCCGGCGGCGAGGAGGACCTCGTGGCGATCATGCGCGCGGTCGTCGACGCCGACGCGGTCGTCATCCCGTTCGGCGGCGGGACGAACATCTCCGGCAGCCTCGAGGCGCCGGCCGACGAGGACCGCACGGTCGTCTCCGTCGACGTCGCGCGGCTGGACCGCGTCCTCGAGATCGACGAGGACTCACGGATCGCGCGGATCGAGGCGGGCGCGTTCGGCCCCGCGCTCGAGGCCCAGCTCAACGCGCGCGGGTTCACCGTCGGGCACTTCCCCGACAGCTTCACCCACTCGACGCTCGGCGGCTGGATCGCGACGCGCTCGTCGGGCATGCAGTCCGACAAGTACGGCGACGTCGCCGACCTCACGCGCGCGGTGCGGGTGGTCACGCCCGCCGGGACGCTCGTGACCCGCCCGGTCCCGACGACCTCGACCGGGCCGAGCGTGCGCGAGATGGTGCTCGGCAGCGAGGGCCGCCTCGGGATCATCAGCGAGGCGACGGTGCACGTGCACCGCGTCCCCGAGAAGCGGGTGATCCTCGGCTACCTCTTCCCCGACTGGCGGCGCGCGCTCGCCGCGATGCGGGCCATCGCCGAGAGCGACGCGGCGCCGTCGGTCACGCGCGTCTCGGACGCGCCGGAGACGCGCTTCTCGTTCGCCACGCGCAAGGCGCCGACCGCGGTGGACCGCCTCAAGTCGAAGGGCCTGACGACGTTCCTCGGCCGCAAGTCGAGCTTCGGCGACCTCGACCAGATGTGCCTGGCGTTCATCGGCTACGAGGGCGGAAAGGCGCACGTCGCGACGCAGCGCAAGCTCGTCGGCAAGATCGTGTCGGCCCACGGCGGCGTCGGCATCGGGTCGAGCCCCGGCGAGCTCTACGACCAGAAGAAGTTCGACACGCCCTACATCCGCGACTACCTGCTCGACCGCGGCGCGCTCGCGGACGTGTCGGAGACCTCCGCGCCGTGGGCGACGCTGCCGGTCCTCTACGACAACGTGATGGCGGCCGCGCGCGGCGCGTTCTCGGACCTCGGCGTCCGCGGCTACATCATGTGCCACCTGTCGCACAGCTACCACGCGGGCGCCTGCCTGTACTTCACGTTCGCCTTCTGCCCGGCCCCGACGGCGGGGCCCGGGATCGACCAGTACGACCGCGTCAAGTCGGCGATCCAGCAGGCGTTCATGGACTCCGGGGCGACGCTGTCGCACCACCACGCCGTCGGCACCGAGCACGCCCGCTGGCTCGAGGAGGACATCTCGGCGCCGGGCGTCGCGATGCTCCGCGCGCTGTTCGACGGGATGGACCCGGGGGCGAACCTGAACCCGGGCAAGATCGTCGGCCCCGCGGCGCGGCCGGTCGCGGCCGACGGCGACGGCGGCGGACGCGCGTCGCAGCCCGCCTGACCGTCCGGCCCGCGCGCGGTTGCGCGCGGCCCGACCGGGCGCATAGCGTCGGCCCATGCCCGAGACCCCCTTCGACGTCGTGGTCGTCGGCGCGAGCATCGGCGGCTGCACGGCGGCCCGCCTGTTCGCGCAGCGCGGCGCGCGGGTCGCCCTGATCGAGCGCCGGCCGGACCCCGACGCGTACAAGACCGTCTGCACCCACTACATCCAGCCGAGCGCGACGCCGACGATCGAGCGGCTCGGGCTGGCCGGCCCGCTCGCGGAGCGCGGCGCGGTGCGCAACACGCTCGACATGTGGACGCCGTACGGCGGCTGGATCCGCCACCGCGGCGCGACGACGCCCGGCTACAACGTGACCCGCCGCGTCCTCGACCCGCTGCTGCGGCGGATGACGGCGCAGACGCCGGGCGTCGAAGTGCTGTCCGGCTGGACCGCGACCGGCCTCCTCGGCGGCGACCGGCCGACCGGCGTCGTCGCCCAGGACCTGCACCGCAGCCGGCGCGAGGTCCACGGGCGGCTGCTCGTCGCCGCCGACGGGCGCGACTCGCCGATCGCGCGGACTGGCCGCCGTCCCCGGGCGCGTGCGGCCGCACAGCCGCTTCTTCTACTGGGCCTACTGGCGCGGCGTCCCGTCCGCGGACGACCGCTCGCGGATGTGGTTCATGGAGCCCGACTGCGCCTACGCGTTCCCCAACGAGGACGGCCTGTGCCTCGTCCTCGTCGCGCCCCATCGCGACCGCCTGGCCGAGTTCCGGGAGAACCTCGAGAGCGCCTACCTGCGCTTCGTCGCCGGGCTCCCCGACGGGCCCGACCTGTCGCGCGCGACGCGCGAGTCGCGGATCATCGGCAAGCTCGACCTGCCGAACGTCATGCGCACGGCGGCGCGGCCCGGCCTCGCGTTCGTGGGCGACGCGGCGCTCGCGTCCGACCCGCTGTGGGGCGTCGGCTGCGGGTGGGCGTTCCAGAGCGCGGAGTGGCTCGTGGACGCCACGGCCGACGCGGTGGCCGGCGGCGACCCGCACGCCCTCGACGCCGCGCTCGACCGCTACCGCCGCACGCACCTGCGCCGGCTCGGGCCGCACCACGCGATGATCGCCGACCTCGCGACCGCGCGGCGCGCGAACCCGCTGGAGCGCGCGCTCTACCGCGCGGCGGTCGACGACGACGCGGTCTTCTCGGCCTTCGAGGCGATCGGCGCGCGGCGCCGGTCGCCCGCGACGCTGTTCACCCCGCGCATGGTCGCGCGGCTCGTCGGTCAGGCGCCGCGGCGCGCCGAGAGCATGAGGTTGTAGAAGATCGCCGGCGGCAGGCGCGGCTCGAGCAGCCGGCGGTCGACCTCCTGCAGGGCGAGATAGCCGCGGAACGCGTAGACCTTCCACGCCCACGGGACCTCGTCGGGATCGGCCGTCGCCTCGAGCGCGCGGTTGGCCCAGCCGAACCAGTTGGCGAGCAGCTCCTCGCCGCGGACGCGGACGTCGTCGAGGCCCGCGCCGCGGGCTGCGCTCGCCAGCGCGTCGGGGGTGAAGGCGTGGACGTCGACGTACGGCTCGAGGTCGTGGTTGGCCGCCCCGCCGTCGGCGTGGCCGTCGGGCGCGGGGCCGGCGCGCATCACCCGGCGCCACAGCGGCGCGACCGCGGCCGCGGCGCGCTTGGGCACGGTCGCGAGGCGGTCGCCGTAGCGCGACGGCTCGCCCGCGAAGAGCACGGTGCCGCCCGGCCGCAGCACGCGCCGGAACTCGCCGAACGCGCGGCCGAGGTCGGGCAGGTGGTGCAGGACCGCGTGGCCGAGGACGAGGTCGAAGCTCGCGTCGGCGAACGGCAGGTCCTCGGCGTCGCAGGCGCGGGTCTCGACGGCGAGGCCGAGCCGGACGGCGTTGGCCTCGAGCGCCATCGAGCATCCCGGGCGAGATATCGGTGCAGACGGCCTCGCGCACGACGCCCGCCCGCAGCAGGTTGAGCGAGAAGTAGCCCGTCCCGGCGCCGATCTCGAGGCTGCGGCCGAAGGCCGGGACCGGCCCGCCGCCGAGCGCCTTGCGGACCTTGCCGAGCACCTGCGCGCGGCCGACCTCGCCGTAGTCGATGCCCCACTTCGCGTCGTAGCCGGCGGCGGCGCCGTCGTGGTAGCGGGTGTTGACGTCGCGGATCTCGTCGGCGGTCGCGTCGGGCGGAGCCGGCATCGCGGGTGCAGTGTACGCTCGCGTTCATGAACGCGGCCGCCCTGCCGCCCGGCCCGCGTGTCCCGCGCGCCGTCCAGATGCCGGCGTGGCTGGCCCGCCCGCTGTGGTTCGCCGAGCAGTGCCGCGCGCGCTTCGGCGACATGTTCACGGTGCGGATCGAGGAACGGCCGTGGGTCATGCTGGCCGACCCCGCGGCAGTGCGCGAGGTCTTCACGGCGCCGCCGGACCTCGTCCACGCGGGCGACGCGAACGCGATCCTGCGCCCGATGCTCGGCCCGAGCTCGGTGCTCCTCCTCGACGGCGCCGAGCACCTGCACCAGCGCCGGCTCATGCTCCCCGCCTTCCACGGCGACCGGCTGCGCCGCTACCGCGACATCATCGTCGAGGCGACCGGGCGCGTCCTCGACGACTGGCCCGTGGGGGAGCCGGTGGCACTGCGCCCGCACGCGCAGGCGATCACGCTCGAGGTCATCGTGCGCGCGGTCTTCGGCCTCGAGCCCGACCCGGCCGACGGCGCCCACGACCGCCTCCGCGCGCTGCTCTCGCACGTGCTCGACCGCCTGACCCGCGCGCGGCGGATGGTCACGATCGCCGCCCTCGGCCCCGATCACCCGCGGATCCAGGCGCTGCTTCGCACGCGAGCTGCGCGCCGTCGACACCGAGCTGCTGCGGCTCGTCGCCGCGCGCCGCGCCGCGCCCGACCTGGCCGAGCGCGACGACGTCCTGTCGATGCTGCTGCTCGCCCGCGACGAGGACGGCCGCGGCCTCTCGGACCGCGAGCTGCGCGACGAGCTCATGACGCTGCTCGTCGCCGGCCACGAGACGACGGCGAACTCGCTCGCGTGGGCGTTCGAGCGGCTCGCGCGCACGCCCGGGCGCCCTCGCGCGCGTCGCCCGCGACCCGGCGTACGCCGAGGCCGCGGTCCGCGAGACGCTGCGGCTGCGCCCGGTCATCGCGATCGTCGCCCGCCGCCTGACCCGCGCGGCCGAGATCGGCGGGCGGCTCCTGCCCGAGGGCACGGTCGTGACGCCCTGCATCCTGCTCGTCCACCGCCGCCCGGACGTCTACCCCGACCCCGACGTGTTCCGGCCCGAGCGCTTTCTCGAGCGCCCGCCCGGCACCTACACCTGGATCCCGTTCGGCGGCGGCGTGCGCCGCTGCATCGGGGCGACGTTCGCGCAGATGGAGCTCCAGCTCGTGCTCGAGACGATCGCCCGGCGGGTCACGCTCGAGCCCGTCGGCGACCCCGAGCCGGTCCGCCGGCGGGCGATCACGCTCGTCCCGGCGCGCGGGGGCGAGGTGCGCGTCGTCGCGACCCACGGCTGAGGCGGGCGGCGCGCTAGCGTCCGCGCCGCCGATGGCCCCGGAGCTCCACCTCCAGCGCGACCAGCCGCCCGGCGTGCCGCCGCTCGCGCTCGACGGCGAGCGCACGCTGCCCGACGTGCCGGCGGAGAACTACTGGTTCCGCCGCCACGTCGCGGTCTACGCCTGGGTCGCGCCGCAGGTCGCCGGACGGCGCGTGATCGACATGGCCAGCGGCGAGGGCTACGGGGCGGACATCCTCGCCGGGCGCGCGGCGTCGGTCGTCGGGATCGAGGCCAACCCCGACGCCTTCGAGCACGCGCGGCTGCGCTACCCGCGCCCCAACCTGCGCTTCGAGCGCAGCATGGTCGAGGTCTACGCCGAGCCGTGCGACGTCGTCGTGTTCCTGCAGACGATCGAGCACGTCCAGGACCCGGGCGCGGTCCTCGAGCACTTCAAGGCGATGCTCGCGCCGGGCGGGATGGTCATCGTGTCGACGCCCAACGTGCTGACCCTCGCGCCGCCCGGGGCCGAGCGATCGGACAACCCGTGGCACGTGCGCGAGTACCGCCCCGAGGCGTTCCGCGACCTGTGCGCGGCGCACTTCGCCCACGTCGAGCTGCACGGCCTCTTCCACGCGCGCAAGCTCGCCCTTCACCAGGTCGCGCTCGACCGCCTGGGCTGGGACGCGATCCACGCCCGCCTCGGGCTCACCGCGCGCTTCTACGACCGCTTCGTGCCGGCGATCTCGGCCCGCGACTTCGCGCTGCGCGCCGGCCGCGATCTCACGCGGGCGCTCGACCTCGTGGCGGTGCTGCGCCCGTGAGCGGGCGGTGGGCTGAGCGCCCGGCGCCTCTTCGCGGCCGCGCGGTCGACGTTTGCCCCGATCGTGGGGCTAACGTCGAGGCGTTCCTCGAGTCGTAAGGGAACGGGCACCGGCGCTTGCGCGACGCGGCGCCGGCGGCGCGAGGATCGGGCCATGAGCGAGCGCAACTCCTACGAGCCCGGGACCCCCAGCTGGGTCGACCTGTCGACGCCCGACCCGGAGGACGCCAAGCGCTTCTACGGCGGGCTGTTCGGCTGGGACGCGGTGGACCCGGGCCCGCCCGAGGAGACCGGCGGCTACGCCATGTTCCAGCTGCGCGGCAAGCAGATCGCGGGCATCGGGCCGCTCATGAGCGCCGAGCAGCCGGCGATCTGGTCGACGTACGTCGCGACCGACGACGCCGACGCGGTCGTCGCCCGCGCCACCGAGGCGGGCGGCATGGTGATCGTCGAGCCGATGGACGTCATGGACGCGGGGCGGATGGCGTTCGTCATGCACCCGGCGGGCGGCGCGGTCGGCGTGTGGCAGGCCAACCGCCACACCGGCGCCGAGCTCGTCAACGAGCCCGGGGCGCTGGCGTGGAACCAGCTGCACACGCGCGACCTGGAGGGCGCCGCGGCGTTCTACGGCGCGGTGTTCGGGTGGAAGACGGCCGACTTCGGCGGCATGAGCGTCTTCAACCTCGGCGACCGGGGGATCGGGGGCCTCGCGCCGATGTTCGACGGGATGCCCGAGGACGTCCCCGCGTTCTGGATGACGGTCTTCGGGACCGCGGACACCGACGCGACCGCGGCGAAGGCGGCCGAGCTCGGCGGCCAGGTCATCTCGCCCCCGAGCGACATCCCGGACGTCGGGCGCTTCGCGGTGCTCGCCGACCCGCAGGGCGTCACGTTCGGCGTCATCTCGCTCGGCGACTCCGCCCCGTAGTCGAACACCGGCACGTGCCCGGCGGGCATTCCGTCCGCCGGACGACTAAAGTGCCCCGCTTGCTTTGACACCCAGCCGAGTCCCCGCCGCGCAGCGGCGGGGAGCGGGGGACCCATGGGGCCGCTTCGGCGGTCCGGGGGCGAATCGCCGGCAGAGCCCGGCGTAGCGCACGTCCAGCGCGAGCCCGACAGCTAACCCCGTAGGCGACGAGACGACGGAGGAATCCCTTCGTGGGAAATGACACAGATCTCGGCTCGCCCCTGCCGTGGAGCAGGTCGTCGCGGGCCTCGAAGGCGCGGCGCGCCGCGCTCGCCCGGCGGCGCCGGCGCGCCTTCCGCGGCCGCACCGGCATCGCCGTGGCGGCCGTGACGATGGCGTTCGCGGCCGCCGCGGCGGTCGCGCAGGACTCCCCGCCGGCCACCGGCGGGACCACGTCCGGCAGCAGCGGCGCGACCGGCGGCGTGTCGGTCTCGGCCATCCAGCGCGCGCTCGGCCTCCCGGCCGACGGCGTCTACGGCCGCAAGACGAAGGCGGCCGTCCGCCGCTTCCAGCGCCGCCACGGCCTCGACGTCGACGGCGTCGTCGGGCCCGCCACGCTCGCAGCGCTCGGGCTCTCGGCCGACAGCACCGACGACGGCGACACGACCGACTCGGGCGACGACGCGGCCCCGCGCGCCGAACCGGTGAGCGCCACGGGCACGGGCGACGCGACCGCGGCGCTCGAGAAGATCGCCCAGTGCGAGTCGGGCGGCAACCCGGCCGCCATCTCCGCCGACGGCCAGTACCGCGGCAAGTACCAGTTCGACCAGGCGACCTGGGAGCGCATGGGCGGCACCGGCGACCCCGCCGCGGCCCCCGAGGCCGAGCAGGACCGGATCGCGGCGAAGCTGTACGCCGAGCGCGGCGCCGCGCCCTGGCCCGTCTGCGGCTGACGCGCTCCGAAGCTCCGGGGGCGGGCGGGTCCGGCAACGCCCGCCTCCGGCCAACCGTCGCCACGTTTGGCTGCGCGGCGTTCGGCGACCTCAGCGTCCTCGTGTCGAGGGGCATCGAGCACCGCGAGCCGGACGACGGCGGCATCGTCACCCTCCTCACCGCCTTCGAGCCCGACCCGATCCACCGGGCGATCGTCGCGGCGGCCGAGGAGTGCGGGATCCCGTTCAACGCCGACTACAACGGCGCCCCGCAGGACGGCGTCTCGTACATGCAGTTCAGCATCCGCGACGGCATCCGCCACAGCACCGCGGCGGCGTACCTGCGGCCGGTCGCCGACCATCCCGGGCTGCGCGTCGTCACGCGCGCCCACGCCCGCCGCCTGCTCTTCGAGGGCGCGACGCTGCGTCGGCGTCGAGTGGACGCGCGACGGGCACGTGGAGCGCAAGCGCGCCGACGAGGTCGTCGTCGCCGGCGGCACGATCGGCTCGCCCGCGCTGCTGATGCGCTCGGGCGTCGGGCCCGCGGCGCACCTCGCCGAGCATGGCATAGCGGTCGTCGCCGACGTGCCGGGCGTGGGGGAGAACCTCCACGACCACCTGCTGTCGCCCGTGATCTTCAGCGCCGAGCGGCGCGGTCGGGCCGCCGTCGCCCGGCCTGCCCGCCTGCCAGTCGCACCTCTTCTGGCGCTCGCGGCCAGGCCTGCCGGTGCCCGACGTGCAGCCGATCCACTTCATGGTCCCGATGTACGAGCCGTGGATGGAGGGCCCGGAGAACGGCTTCACGCTCATGGGCGGCATGGTCCGGCCGGTGAGCCGCGGGACCATCCGCCTCGGCGGCCCCCACCCCGAGCGACCCGCTCCTGCTCGACCCGAACATCCTCGCCTGCGCCGCCGACGTCGACAGCCTCCTCGCCGCGGTCGGGCTCGTGCCGCCGGATGGGCGCCACCGACGCGCTGCGCGGAGTGGGGCGCGGTCGAGCGCTACCCGGGGCCGTCGGTCACGAGCGACGCGGACGTCCGCCGGTACGTGCGCGACACCGCGATCACGTACCACCACCAGGTCGGCACGTGCCGGATGGGCACGGATGAGGCGGCCGTCGTCGACCCGCGGCTGCGCGTCCACGGCGTCGAGGGCCTGCGCGTGGCCGACGCGTCGGTCATGCCGACGGTCACGACCGGCAACACGAACGCGCCGTCGATCATGATCGGCGAGCGGGCGGCGGACTTCGTCGCGGGCGTCGCGGCGCCGCGGGCAGGCGAGCGCGCCGCCGCCGTCTGATCCGCCGGTCGCCGCCGCTCAGCGCGTCCGGGTGCGGTCGAGCACGCCCTCGACGCGCGCCTCGTCGGCGTGCGGGTCGGCGGTGACGAGGCCCGTGTCGTGGGTGAGCGCCGCGAGCGCCGAGGCCGCCTCCTGGTCGAGCCGCTGCGGCGACCCGGCGCGGATGATCGCGAGGGCCTCCTCGGAGCGCATCGCCGCGCGATAGGGCCGCTCGGACGTCAGCGCCTCGTAGACGTCGGCGACGGCGAGCAGCCGCATCGGCATCGTCAGCTCGTCGCCCGCGAGGCCCTGCGGGTAGCCGCTGCCGTCGAGGCGCTCGTGGTGGGCGGCCGCGACCGGCGCGAGCGGGCCGAAGCCCGGCACGCGCTCGAGGATCTGCCGGGTGACGACCGGGTGCTCGCGGATCAGCGCGAACTCGCCGTCCGTCAGGCGGCCGGGCTTGTCGAGGATCCGGTTGGAGACCGCGAGCTTGCCGACGTCGTGCAGGAGCGCCGCGCGGCGCAGGTCGCTGAGGTCCTCGTCGTCGGCGCCGAGCGCGGCGGCCAGACCGAGCACGATCACGCACGCGCGGTCGGAGTGGCGGTACGTCCACGGCGACTTCGCGTCGATCACGCCGGCGAAGGCGTACGCGATCGCGTCGAGACGCGCCTCGTCGACGGCCAGGACGCGGTCGGGCGGCTCCCAGGCCGTGAGGTCGCCCTCGTGCAGCGTCTCCCAGAACGCCGTGTCGCGGCAGACGGCGCTGAACGCCTCGACGAGCGCGGGGTCGAACCACCCGCCGCTGCGCCCTCGCGCGACCTCCCAGGCGGCCTCGACGCCGGCGTCGGCCCAGAAGATCTCGGCGGTCTGGGCGAGGCAGAGGATCCGCCCGAGCAGGGGGATCTCCTCGCCGCGGAGGTTGCGCGGCTGGCCCCGGCCGTCCCAGTGCTCGTCGAGGGTGCGGATCCCCTCGGCCGTCTCGGCCTCGAAGCCGAGGAGGTGGGCGATGTCGGCGCCGCGGTCGCAGCGGGCCTGCATCAGGGCGCGGGTGACCTCGCCCTCGGCCTTGATCGCGAGCAGGCGGTCCACCCGGCGACGCAGCGTCCCGCCGGGCGCGACGGTCCGCACCGCCCACACGAACGCGGGGAACCGGCCCGACCAGTCCACGCGCTTGGACGTCCGCTTGGCGCGATGGTCGTCGGCCCCGAACAGCGCCGCCATCCGCGCGGAGTTCGCCGAGCAGCCCGCGTCCTTGAGCAGCAGCGCGTAGAACAGGTGCGAGCGGGTCGTGGCGTCGAGCTCGAGCTCCTGCGCCACGCGCATCCCGATGAGGCACGAGCGGACCGCATGGCCGGGCGGCTCGCCCTCGGTGAGGTCGAGCGCGTAGGAGAGGCCGGCGATGACCTCCGAGAGCGCGATGTGCCGCGGCAGCGTGCTCACAGCGGCGCCCCGCGGACGTGGTCGACGGCGAGCAGCGGGACGTGGCCGTCCGGCGCCGACGCGGCCTTCTCGGGGAAGTCGAAGACCGCGACCATCATCTGCATCGGGTAGTCCGGCGCCTGATGCACGGTCTTCACGGGCCGGCCGTCGACGCGGAAGTCGACGCGGCCGGGGTGCCACTCGGCCGCGTAGTCGTGGGGCTCGGCGACGTCGAGGGCGAGGCGCTCGGCGGCCCACTCCTCGCTCAGGGCCGGGTCGCGGAACGGGTGGACGCCCATCCCGACGGCCGCCGTCGGCCCGTCGCCGTTCTCGGAGAGCGCGTCGCCGAAGACCTCGAAGACGCAGATCTCGCCGCAGCGCTCGGGCCGGTCCTCGAGGCCGACCATCCACACCGCGGCCATCGACCGCGGGCTGAGCTCCATCCGCGCGCGGACCTCGAGCCGGCCGCGGAACGGCGTCCAGCCCCACAGGGTCTCCTGGGCCTCGCGCACGACCGCACCGTCGCGGAACGGCTGCTGGCCGACGGTCGAGCCCACGGGGCCGGAGTGCACACCGGACTGGATACCCGAGACCCGCAGCGCAGGCTCGTGATCCTCCGCGCACCACAGGCCGTGGTCGGGCGGGATCGTGAGCCGCAGCTCGGAATCCGCGATCTCGTAGGCCGCCGCGCTGTCGGCGCGCGAGCTCCACATGGGCAGGTAATGGGGGACCCAGACGGCGGTGTCGAGGCCGGCGACGTCGAACTCGTCGGAGAACGCGGCGTCACCGCGCATACCTCCCATACGCAGGATTCTCGCAAGCCCGGGGCCGCTGGGTGAGGCGGGTACGGTCGGCGCCATGCCGGCCTACGACCTGCCGCCCGAACGTCTCGAGCGCTGGCTCGCCCGCTGGGCCGAGCGCCACGGCGCGATCGTCGGTGCGCAGACCGGGCCGGAGGCGGTGACGTTCACCGCCGCGGACGGCGCGACCGTGCGCTGCGAGCCGCCGTTCCCGCCGCTCGCCGCGCCCGCCGCCGGCGACGAGGGCGCGGCGCTCGCGGCGCTGCTCGCGCACGTCGGCCGGCGGCGGCGGGTGGGGGTCGTGCTCGTGCGCCTGGGCGGCTTCGCGGTCGGGATCTTCGACGGGCGCGAGCTCGCCGTGTCGAAGGTCGGCAGCCGGCTCGTCCACGGCCGCCACCGGGCCGGCGGGTCGAGCGCGAACCGCTTCCGCCGCCGCCGCGAGAACCAGGCCCGCGACGCGCTCGACGCGGCGACCGCGACGGCGATCGCGATCCTGGCCGGGCCCGCGCGGGCGGGCGAGCTCGACGCGGTCGTGCGCGGCGGCGACCGGCGCGCGCTGGGCGAGGTCTTCGCCGACCCGCGCCTGGCCCGCGCGGCCGGCCTGGCGGTGGAGCGCGTGCTCGACGTCCCCGACCCGCGGCTGAAGGTCCTGCGCACGACGCCCGACCTGTTCCTCGCGACGCGCGTCGTCCCCGACGAGCCGTCCTGACCGCCGTCGCGGCCGGGGGCCTGCCCCAGGACGCCCTGCGGCGAACCCCACGGGCGGACGCCTGCTGCCTCGGACGCCGCGCGGGCCAGGCGATGGGAGTCTGCGCTCACACCCCGATGAACGCCCTGGAGCCCCTGATGCCCACACCGACCACCCCCGTATCCCGCGACCCGAGTCCCGGCCGCATCGCCGCCGTCGTCACCGGCGGCCTGGCCGCGCTGCTCGCGCTGCTCGTCCTCTCCGGTGGCGCCGCGCTGCTGTGGGGCGAGAGCCAGAAGGACCACGACGGCTATCTCTCGACGAAGAGCGACCGCTTCCACACCCGCACCTACGCCCTCGCGACCGACAACCTCGACGTCGACACCGACGGCGCGAGCCGCGTCCTCTCCCACGACCTGTTCGGCACGGTCCGGGTCAAGGCTCACTCGAACGACGGCAAGCCCGTCTTCATCGGCATCGCCCGGACGAAGGACGTCGACCGCTACCTGCGCGGCACCGCGCACACGCGCGTCACCGACGTCGACACCTCGCCCTTCCGCGCGAGCTATCGCCCGTCCGCCGGCGAGGGCCGGCCCGGCGTCCCCGCCGACCAGTCCATCTGGGCCGCACAGGCCGACGGGACCGGCACGCGCACCCTCTCGTGGGACGTCGAGGACGGCGACTGGTCCGTCGTCGTGATGAACGCCGACGCCTCGGCCGGAGTCGACGCCGGGGTCAGCGCCGGCGCGCGGCTGCCCTGGCTCGACGAGGCCGGCTGGGTCGCCCTCGGCGGCGGCACGCTGATCGCCCTCGTGGCCGGCGTCCTGATCGTCGCGGGCGTCCGCCCGCCGCGCGGCGCGCACCGCCCCGCCGCCGTCGCGCCCACCGTCGCCTGACCCCCCGGGGCGGCGGCCCGGATCGCCTGGGGACGCGCGCGTCCCCAGGCGATTCCCAGGTTCTCCCCAGCCGGCTCTCGGCGGCGTCACCGACCCTTCCGGTGACGCCCCATGCTCCCCGAGGACCGCATCGAGCCCACCCGCATCCTCGTCGTCGCGGACGACCGCCCCCTCCGGGACGTCCTGCGCTTCGCGGTCGCCGCCAGCGGCTGGCGGGTCGAGCTCGCCGAGAACGCGCAGCACGGCCTCTCCCGCCTCGCCGCGACGCCGCCCGACGCCGTCGTGATCGACGCGGGCCTGCCCGACGGGGAGGCCGTGGGCCTCTGCCGGCGCCTGCGCCTCGCGGGCAACGACGTCCCGGTCCTGATGGTCGGCGCGCTCGCGGTGGCGGACCGGATCGCCGCGCTCGAGGCGGGGGCCGACGACGCGCTCCCGCGGCCGTTCGACCTCGGCGAGCTGCGCGCCCGGCTGCGGGCGCTCCTGCGCCGCGCGGGCGCGAGCGGCGCCGACCGGCTCGTGTTCGGCGAGCTGCGCCTGGACCGCGAGCGCCACGGCGTGTGGGTGGGCGAGGGGTTCGTCGACCTCTCGCGCACCGAGCTGCAGCTCCTCGAGCTGTTCCTCGTCAACGCCGGCACGGTGCTCGCCCACGCCACGATCTACGACCGCGTGTGGGGCTACGACTTCGGCCCGGGCGCGAACTCGCTGCGCGTGTACGTCGGCTACCTGCGCCGCAAGCTCGCCGAGGCCGGCGCGCGCCCGCTGATCCAGACCGTCCGCGGCGTGGGCTACGTCCTGCGCGAGCCCGCGGGCGGCGTCACGGCGTTCACGCCGTCGGCCGGGCGAGCGACCGGCTGACGCTGCGGGCGGCCGGCGGGGCACAGCGGCGGCGGCGAGCAGGGCGAGCGGGACGAGCAGGCGGGCGCGCATCCGGCGAGGATGCGCGGGCCGCGTCGGACCTCCATAAGAGTCACGCCCTAGGGTTCGCGCCATGGCGATGTCGATCTGCGTGACGTGCGGGACCCAGTTCGCCGAGCGCGAGGGCCCGCCGGAGGAGTGCCCGATCTGCACCGACCCGCGCCAGTACGTCGGGCTGTCGGGCCAGGAGTGGACGACGCTCGAGGCCCTGCGCACGGACCACACGAACACGATCCGGGCGCAGGGCGACCTCGTCGGCATCGGGACCGAGCCGAAGTTCGCCATCGGCCAGCGCGCGCTGCTCGTCCCCTACGGCGACTCGAACCTCCTGTGGGACTGCATCACGCTGCTCGACGACGCGACCGCCGCCGAGGTCGAGCGCCGCGGCGGGCTCGCGGCGATCGCGATCTCGCACCCGCACTACTACTCGTGCATGGTCGAGTGGGCGCAGCGCTTCGAGTGCCCGATCCATCTGCACGCCGCGGACGCCGAGTGGATCATGCGCTCGGACCCGGCGATCCGGCACTGGCACGAGCGAGACGCTCGACCTCGGCCACGGCCTCACGCTGATCCGCGGCGGCGGGCACTTCCGCGGCGGCGCGATGCTCCACCGGGCCGAGGGCGCGGGGTCGCTGCTCGTCGGCGACATCATCCAGGTGATCCCGGACCGCTCCCACGTCGCGTTCATGTGGAGCTACCCCAACCTCGTGCCGCTCCCGGAGGCCGAGGTCGACCGGATGGTCGCCGCGGTCGACCCGTACCCCTACGACGCGATCTACGGCGCGTGGTGGGACGCGATCATCCCGTCGGGCGGGCCGGAGATCGTGCGGCGCTCGGCCGAGCGCTACGGCCGGTCCCTGCGCGAGGTCCTCGGCTAGCGCCGCGCCGCGGCGCGCACCCAGGCGACGAACGCGGCCTGCAGCGGCAGCCGCGCGAGCAGGGCGGCCCGGCCGCCGGGCACGCGGTAGCGCTCGGGGTGCTGGGCCATCCAGACGTTCGCCGGGAAGATCGCGAGCAGCGTCGCGACGAGCCACCAGCCCGCCGCGCGACGCGTGCGCGGGTGCATCAGCCCAGCGCCCCCGAGGGCCTCCGCGACGCCGCTGGCGTAGACGAGCTCGCGGTGCGCGGGCAGGTAGTCGGGCACGATCGCCGCATAGGTCCGCGGGCGCACGAAGTGCAGCGCGCCCGCGACGACGAAGACCGGGCCGCAGAGCGCGGCGAGCCGGCGGCGCCGGCGGCGGCGCGGGCTCAGCACCCGTCGGGGCCGCAGGCCTCGCCGTCGGCGACGACCTGGACCGTCGGCCGGCTCGCCTCCCAGCCGCGCTGCAGCAGCTCGCCGAGGACCTCGGGCGGCTGCGCGCCCGACGCGCCGATGGCCCGGTCGACGACGAAGAACGGGACGGCGTGGATGCCGAAGCCGGCGGCGGTGCGCTCGTCCTCGCGGACCTCGGCGGCGAAGCGGTCGCCTGCGAGCAGGTCGCGGACCTCGTCGGCCGGCAGCCCGGCCTCGATCGCCAGCCGCTCGAGCGCGGCCGGGTCGCCGATCGGCTCGCCCTCGGTGAGGTACGCCCGCATGAAGCGCTCCTTCATCGCGTCCTGCAGCCCGTGCGCGGCCGCGAGGTGCACGAGCCGGTGGGCGTCGAACGTGTTGCCGGCGCGCGCGATGTCGAAGCGGAAGTCGAGCCCGTCGCCGGCCGCGGTCTGCGTCATGCGGTCCTGCATCGCGACGGCCTGCTCGCGGCTCGTCCCGTACTTCTGGGCCAGATGGGTCGCGCCGTCGACGCCGCGCTCGCGCGGGGCCTCGGGGTCGAGCTCGAAGCTGCGCCACGTCACGGTGACGTCGTCGCGGTGCTCGAACTCGGCCAGCGCGGCCTCGAGCCGGCGCTTGCCGACGTAGCACCACGGGCACGCGATGTCCGACCAGATCTCGACGTTCACGACGGCGGTCCCTCCGATGGTTGACAAGGCAACTACATCGAGGGTAGCGCCTCGGGGGCGCGCTCCGGCTCGGGTCCCGGTTCGGGCCGGGGCTCCTCCCGCGGCCGCCGCCGCGCCCGCCAGAGCTCGACGCCGATCAGGACGATCGCCGGCGGGATCGTCGCCGGGAGGATGTCGTACGACGAGGAACAGCTGGTCCCAGGCGAGCGTGACGACGAGCATCGCGAGCGCCGCGGGGAGCTGCGGCGCCCGCTCGGCGGCGAGGATCCCGCCCACCACCGCCGCCGCGAAGAAGTCGCCGTAGCCGAGGCCGGCGCGGCCGAACCCGGCCGACTGCAGCTGCGGCAGCCCGAGCCCCGGCTCGGCGGCGACGAGCACGCTGTTGGGCGCCTCGAGCTGCCCGGAGAACACGAGGTAGGCGTCGACCGCGGCCATCGCGATCACGCCGACCTTGAGCAGCGTCAGCGGCGCGGCCGCGGCCAGCAGGCGGCCGACGGTGACGGCCGAGCCGAGGATGAGCAGCGTCGTCGCGGTCTGCCCGGCGCGCGTGTCGGGCGCGGCCCAGGCGAGCGCGAGCAGCGGCGCCGCGAGGACCGCCAGCCACGGCCGCGCGCCACGCGCCGCCCACCCGAGCGCGAGCGCCGCCCCCGGCGGCACGAGCAGCAGGGCGACCCACGTCAGGACGTCGGCGGTCGTCGGGATCAGCGCGATCGCCGCGACGACGACGGCGATGTTCAGCGGCAGGACGAGCGCCCAGGCGCCGGTGCGCAGGCGCTGGAGCACGACCGGCACGCCCGCGGCCGGGAGCGCGATGCAGGCGGCCTGCGCGACGGTCAGGACGAAGTTGTCGGCCGAGAAGAACACGCGGCCCCGTGATGGTCGCAGGCGGCCGGCGACGGCTCGCCGGGCCTCGTGGCCGGCGCCCCGGCGACCGCTCGACCGCCCGGCGCGGTCGACCGGACCAAATTCGCATGATCATTCCCGCGGTTGTTTGACGACGTGCCGCGCGCGCCGATATCCCTCCGGGCGTGCCGGCCTCGTGGGGGGGTCGGCTCGGTCACGGGGGTGACACGTGCCAGGCACCATGGATGGTCTGCGGCGTCGGACGCTGCTCGGGTCCGCCGTCGTCGTCGCAGCGCTGTTCGTCTGGCTCGTCGCCGGCGGCGCGCACGCGATCGCGGAGGGCCCCGGGGATCCCGTCGCCCTCAACACGCTGCCGGTGCCGTCGCCGCCGAACGAGGGCGATTTCGTCCGCGACCCCGCGAGCGCCGTCAAGCTCGGCAAGGCGCTGTTCTGGGACATGCAGGCCGGCAGCGATGGCCGCACGGCGTGCGCGACCTGCCACTACAACGCCGGCGCCGACAGCCGCGCGACGAACCAGGTCAACCCCAACGGCGGCGCGTTCACCCTCAAGGGCCCGAACGGCACGCTCGCGGCGGGCGACTTCCCGCTGCATCGCCTGTCCGACGTCACGAACCGCGCCTCGGCCGTCACGTCGGACACGAACAACGTCGTCGGCTCGCAGGGCGTCGTGGCCTCGCGGTTCGGCGGGGTCACGCCCGGCGACCCGCAGGAGGTCCGGACCTTCGGGCCCGACCCGATCTTCTCCCTCGGCGGCACGCCGCGTTCGCCAGACCACGACGCGTAACTCCCCGTCGGTCATCAACGCGGTCTTCAGCGCGCGCAGCTTCTGGGACGGCCGCGCGCAGAGCGACTTCAACGGCGTCAGCCCGTTCGGTGCCCGGGACACCGCCGCGCGGGTCGGGCACGTCAACACCGCCGGCGGGGTCGACCAGGTCGCGGTGAGCCTGTCGAACTCCGCGCTCGCCTCGCAGGCCGTCGCGCCGCCGGGCAACGCCGTCGAGATGTCGGCCGACGGCCGGACGCTGTCGGACGTCGGGCACAAGCTCCTGTCGCTCAAGCCGCTGGCCGAGCAGGCGGTCAGCGCGAGCGACAGCGTCCTCGGCCCGAACGCCGACCCGTCGGGCCGCGGCCTGGCGACGTCGTATCGCGCCCTCATCCAGCAGGCGTTCACGCCCGACTGGTGGAACTCGGACGCCACGCTGACCGCGAGCGGGCGCCGGTTCTCGCTCATGGAGTTCAACTTCCCGCTGTTCTGGGGCCTCGCGATCCAGGCCTACGAGGCGACCCTCGTCTCCGACCAGACGCCCGCCGACCGGTTCTTCGCCGGCGACAACAGCGCGCTGAGCGCCTCGGCCCAGGCCGGCCTCGACGTCTTCCGCGGCCCGGGGCGGTGCTCGACCTGCCACCTCGGCGCCGACCTGTCGGACGCGACCGTGGCGAACGTCGCGGCCGTCGGCCTGACGACGACCGACACCGGCCTGCCGGTCGACACCGGCTTCCTCAACATCGGCGTGCGGCCGACGGCGAGCGATCCGGGCCTCGGCGGCCTCGACCCGTTCGGCAACCCGCTGTCGGAGGCGCGCCGGGCGGGCGCGACGAACGACAACGTGAGCGGCTCGTTCAAGGTGCCGCAGCTGCGCAACGTCACGCTGACCGCGCCCTACTTCCACAACGGCGGCCAGATGACGCTGCGCCAGGTCGTCGACTTCTACAGCCGCGGCGGCGACTTCGCCAACGCGCAGCAGAGCGGCGTCCTCGGCACGATCACCCTGACCGAGACGCAGAAGAACGACCTCGTCGCCTTCCTGCAGTCGCTGACCGACCCGCGCGTCGCGAACGCGTCCGCGCCGTTCGACCACCCGCAGCTGTTCGTGCCCAACGGCGAGCAGACGGGCGCCGGCGGCGCGGTGCGGAAGGACACCGCGGGCCAGGCGCTCGACTGCTTCCTGCAGGTGCCGGCGACCGGCGCCGCGGGGGGCGTGCCGCTGCCGCAGTTCCCCGCGTTCACCGGCCCGTGCGTGACGCCGCCGGCGCTGCCGGGCGGGGCGGGTACGCCGGCGGCCGCCGCGCCGCCCGCGTCCGCGGCCGCCTCCGCCGCGCCGGCCGCGGCCCCGCGCGCGCAGGTCAAGGCCACGAAGGCCCGCCGGGTGACGCGCTGCGTCGTCCCGCGCCTCACCGGCCACACGCTCACCGCCGCCAAGCGGATGCTCCGGGCCGCCCACTGCGGCCTCGGCCGCGTCACGCGCGCGGCCTCGCACGGGCGGCGGCTGGTCGTGCGCCGGCAGGTGCCGTCGGCCCGCAGCCGCCACAAGTCCGGGACGAAGGTGCGGCTCACGCTGCGGCCCGTGGCGCCGAGGCGCCACCGGTAGCGGCGGCGGTCAGCGCTCGAGCAGGACCGTCCGCACGCCGCCCGCGACGGCCAGGCGCCACGGGCCGTGCGCGGTCGCGGGGACGTCGCGGCGGTTGAGGAGAAAGGCGGCGAGCGCGCGGGCGTCGGGCTCGGGCAGCGGTCCGACGCGCAGCGTCCGCTCGTCGCCGTCGCGGCGCTCGGTCACGGTGATCGTGACGTTCGGGTCGACGTCGAGCGCGAGCTGGTCGTCGGCGTCGCGGGTCATGACCACCGCAGTGTCCCGGGGGCGGGGCGCATCCGCAGCACGCGCGCGGGGACGCCGCCCACGACCGCGTTCGAGGGCACGTCGCGGTTGACCACCGCGTAGGTCCCGACGACGACGTTGTCGCCGACCGTCACGCCGCGCAGGAAGCAGGCGCCGTAGCCGACCCACACGTTGTGGCCGACCCGCACGTCGCGCTTGTAGATCCCCTGCTCGCGGATCGGGCGCTCCGTCTCGACGACGCCGTGGTCGAAGTCGATGAGCATCACGCGGTCGGCGACGATGCACTCGCGGCCGATCGAGATGTGCTGGTAGGCCGAGATCGTGCACTCCTGGCCGAGGACGCTCTTGGCCCCGATCCGGACCTCGCCCTCGTGCGCGCGGATCTTCGTGCCGTGGCCGATCCACGACCAGCGCCCGAGGTGCACACGGGCCTCGCGGCCGATCTCGAACGTCACGCCCGGCCCGACGAACGCGATGCCGTCGGTGCGCAGCCGATCGCGGAAGCGGAGCTTGAGCCACAGGAGCCGCAGCGCGAGCTTCGCGTAGCCCCACCGGAGCATCCCGTTCGCGCGCAGGAAGCGCAGCAGCGCGAGCGGTCCGCCGTGCCGGGGCGGCGGCTCGCCGCGGATCGCCGGCGGGAGCGCCTCCTGCGACGCCCGGGGGCTGAGGACGGAGTCCACGAGACCAAATGTAGTCTGCGCCCGCAATGGCGGACGGGACCCTCGCCGAGCGGCTCGTGGCCGGTGACAAGCGGGCGCTCGCCCGTGCGATCACGCTCGTCGAGTCCGACGACCCGGCCGGGTGGGACCTCGTACGCGAGCTCTACCCCCGCACGGGCAACGCCGCGATCGTCGGCCTGACGGGCGCGCCGGGGTCGGGCAAGTCGACGCTCATCGGCGCCCTGACGAAGCTGCGGCGGGAGGCCGGGCGCGACATCGCCGTGCTGTCGATCGACCCGAGCTCGCCCTTCACCCAGGGCGCGCTGCTCGGCGACCGCATCCGCCTCACCGAGCACTTCCTCGACCCCGGGGTCTTCATCCGCTCGATGGCCAACCGCGGCGCGCTCGGCGGGCTGTCGGAGGCCGCGCTCCAGGCCGCCCTGCTGATGGACGCGGCGGGCAAGGACGACGTCTTCCTCGAGACCGTCGGCGTCGGCCAGGCGGAGGTCGACATCATCGACCACGCCGACACGATCGTGCTCGTGCTCATGCCCGGCTCGGGCGACTCGATCCAGGCGCTCAAGGCCGGTGTGATGGAGATCCCGGACATCATCGTCGTCAACAAGGCCGACCATCCGCTGACCGACACGATGGTGCGCGAGATCCGCGGCGTCCTGTCGCTCGCGCCGACGGTGAAGGGCAGCTGGCGCGTGCCGATCGTCAAGACCGAGGCGGTCCGCGGCGAGGGCGTCGCCGAGCTCGTGGAGAAGCTCGACGAGCACCGCGAGCGCATCGCGTCCGAGGGGACGCTGTCCGAGCGCCGCCGGCGCAACCTGCGCAGCGAGGTGCTCGCGCTCGCGACCACCCGGCTGCGGGCCCAGCTCGAGGAGGCGCTGCGCGAGGACGAGCGCTTCGCGGCGCTGCTCGACGAGGTCGTCGCGCGGCGCCTGGACCCGGCGAGCGCCGCCGCCCAGATCCTCGCGGGGTTCGACGCGGAGGCGCCGCGGCGGTAGGCGGCGCTTGCGCCGCCGCGCGCGGCGCGCGTCAGGCGGCGCGGGCGCCGAGCGCGGCCGAGACGCGGGCCGCGGTGGCGCGCAGCTCGCCGCCCAGACGCCGGGCGGCGGTCGCCGTGAGGCGAGCGGACGGGCCGGACAACCCGACCGCGCCGACCGCGGCGCCGCTGTGGTCGGTCACCGCGGCCGCGACGCACCGCAGCCCCTCCTCGAGCTCCTCGCGGTCGGCGGCCCAGCCGCGCGCCCGCACCTCACGCAGATGCTCGATCAGCGCCGCGACCGACGTGACCGTGTGCGGCGTGCGCCGCTCGAGCGCGCGGCGGCCGTAGCGGCTGCGGATCTCGGCGTCGGGCAGCGCCGCGAGCAGCGCCTTGCCGATCGCCGTCGCGTGCGCGGGCGAGCGCTTGCCCACCGTCGAGTGCATCCGCACGCTGCGCCAGCCGTCGACGACCGCGACGGTCACGACCTCGGTGCCGTCGAGGACGGCCACGTGCCCGGTCTCGCCGCAGTCGGCGACGAGCCGCTCGAGGACCGGGACCGCGACCTGCGCCAGCGTGTCGCCGGGCGCGGCGAGCGCCGCCAGGCCGAGCAGCTTCGCCCCGAGGCGGTAGCGGCCGGGCGCGCCGGCGGGCTCGAGGTACCCGGCCGCGCCGAGCGTCGCCGCCAGGCGCGAGGCGCTGCTCTTGTGCACGCCGAGCCGGCGGGCCATCTCGCCGACGGACAGGACGCGCTCCTCGGCCGAGTACAGGTCGAGGATCGCCAGGCCGTGCAGCAGGGCCCCGACCGGCGCCACCGCGTCAGCTCTCCCAGCCGATGCCCGGCTCGGGGTGGGGCAGGGGCGGGAGGTCCCAGCTCGCGGGCGCGAGCGGCGCGGCGTCGGGGTCGACGGCGACGTCGAGGACGGTCGGCCGGCCGGAGGCCAGCGCGGCGTCGAGCGCCCCGGCGAGGTCGCCCGGCGCCTCGACCGTCGTGCCGTCGGCGCCCATCGCGCGCGCCATGGCGGCGAAGTCCGCGGTGTACGGCGCGCCGGTCCCGGCGTGCGCGAAGCTCGTGGCGATGTCGCGCCCGGCGCCGAAGTACCCGCGCTGCTGGTCGCGGATGGAGATGAAGCCGCCGTTGTTCCAGACGAGCCACACCGCGGGGATCCCGTACTGGACGGCGGTCGCGACGGCGCTCGGCATGAGCAGGAAGCCGCCGTCGCCGACGACCGCGACGCACGCGCGGTCCGGCGCGGCCAGCCGGGCGCCGAGCACGCCGCCGACCCCGAACCCCATCGACGCGAACCCCCAGCTCTGCAGCGCGGTCCGCGGCGCGTACGCCGCCCACTCCTGCACGACCCAGTTGTGGTGGACGCCGACGTCGGCGAGCAGGATCCCGTCGTCGGGCACCACGGCGCGCAGGTCGGCGAGGACGCGCTCGGGCCGCAGCGGCCGCGCGTCCGAGGCGCGGTTCGGCGCGATCCGCGCCTCCCACTCGCGCTCGCGCTCGGCGATCCGCCCGCGCCACGCCGTGCGGGCCGGGGCGTCGGGCCGCGCGGCCGCGTCGCCCGCCTCCGCGCGGCGCGCCAGGGCGCGGTGCAGCTGGCCGAGCACGTCCTTCGCGTTGGCGGCGATCGCGAGCTCGGGCGGGTAGTTGCGCGCGATCTCCGCCGGGTCGAGGTCGACGTGGATCAGCCGCGCCGGCGGGATCGCGTAGGTGTAGCCCGGCAGCCACGAGCTCGTCGAGCGGTCGTCGAAGCGCGTCCCGAGGGCGAGCACGACGTCGGCCTCGCGCGCGGCCCAGTTGGCCTGCAGGGTGCCGTTGCGGCCGGTGGCGCCGAGGCTCAGTGCGGCGCGGGCGTCGAAGACGCCCTTGCCCAGCGGCGTCGTCGCGACCGGTACGCCCACGGCGGCGGCGAACGCGGCGAGCTCCGCGCTCGCGTCCCCGAGCGCCACGCCGTGGCCGGCGACGATCACGGGCCGCTCGGCGCCGAGCAGCAGGTCGAGGCAGCGCTCGACGTCGTCGTCGCGGGCCGCGACCCCGGCCGAGATCCCGCCGTGCCAGGCCCGCGGATCGGGCACGGGCTCGTCGGTCTCCTCGACGAACACGTTCAGCGGGACGTCGAGGTGGACCGGCCCGGGGCGCCCGGCGCGCATGAGCGTGAAGGCCTGGCGGAGCATGAGCGGCAGCTGCTCGGGCCGCGTCGCCTGGAAGCTGCGCTTGACGTACGGGCGCACGACGCTCGGGAAGTCGGCCTGGTGGTGGCGGCCGGTCTCCTGGAACGGCCCGCGGTTGAACTGGCCGGTGGGGACGTTGCCGGTGATCGCGAGGAACGCCGAGGAGTCCATCAGCGCCGAGCCGAGCGCGACCGGCAGGTTCGCCGACCCCGGCCCGCACGAGGTGAGGGTCGCGACCGGCTCGCCGCGGACGCGGAACCACGCGTCGGCCATGAACCCGGCGACCGACTCGTGGTGGACGGAGACCGTCGCGATCTCGGCGCGGCGGTCGTACAGGGCGTCGAGCATCCCGAGGTCGCCGTGGCCGCAGAGGGCGAACACGTAGGGGACACCCTCGCGCACGAGGTACTCGGCGACGACCTGGCCGCCCCGGCGGGTGACCCGCTCCTCGGCGCGTGTTTCCTGATGAGCAACAGGTTGCGCGATGCGCATCAGTATGCGAACGTGGCCCGCAGACGTCAAGTGCCGCGCCGCCCCCGGACACCAGCCGCCGCGGTCGTCCCCGCCCGAGCCGCGGCATGACGCTCGCGCTCGCCGGCTCGACCTTCGGCTACCTGCACCACCGCGCGCTCGACGAGGCGCTGGCCGACCTCGCCGCGCACGGGTTCACCGACGTCGAGCTGACGCCGTCGCCGCCGCACCTGCACCCGCCCGCGCTCGGGGCCTACGACCGCCGCGCCCTCGCCCGCCGCCTGGCGCGCTCGGGCCTGCGCTGCCTCTCGGTCAACCCGAGCTTCGGCGACCTGAACATCATCAGCACGAACCCGGAGTTCCGCGAGCTCTCCCTGCGCCAGATCGAGGCCGGGATCGAGCTGGCGGGCACGCTGGAGGCGCGGTTCCACGTCGTGGTCCCCGGCCGCCGTCATGCGCTCGCCCCGGCGCCCGCGGAGGACGCGCGCGCCGTGCTGCTCGAGGGCCTCGCCCGCCTGCTCCGCGCGGCCGAGCGGGCGGGCGTCGTGCTCGCGCTGGAGAACTCGCCCTACGGTTTCCTTGGTTCGGCCAACGATCTGGTTGGAATTTCCAACGAGATCGACGACCCCCGGCTGTGCTGCTGCTACGACGTCGCCAACGCGCTCGCCCAGGAGGACCCGGCCGCGGGCGTCCGCCGGCTCGGCCCGCGCCTCGGCCTCGCGCACGTCAGCGACACGCCGCGGACGCCGTGGCGCCACACCAGTCCCGGCCGCGGCGAGGTCGACTTCGCCGCGTTCGCCGCCGCGCTCACGGAGGTCGGCTACGCCGCGCCGACGGTCTACGAACTCGTCGACGAGGAGGACCCGGGGCCGCGCCTGCCCGACGACCTCGCGGCGCTCGCGGCGTATGGCTGGCGGCCGGGGGCGCGGGCGTGACGGGCGCCGCGGGCTCTGCCCGCGACGCACGACACCGCCGACGTCCTCGTCGCCGGCTCCGGCGCGGCGGGCCTCGCGGCCGCGCTGGCCGCGGCCCAGGGCGGCGCGCGGCGTGCTGCTGGCCGAGCGCGGCGAGGCCTTCGGCGGGACGACCGCGCTCTCGGGCGGGCGCGTCTGGCTGCCCGGGAACGCCCACGCGCGGGCGGCGGGCGTCGAGGACCCGCCGGAGAACGCCGCCGCCTACCTGCGCGCCGCCTGCCCGACGGCGCCCGAGGGCCACGTCGCGGCGTTCGTCGGCGACGCGCCGGAGGTCGCGGCGTGGATCGAGCGCGACACGCCGCATCGCTTCGTCCTCTGCCCGCGCTACCCGGACTACCACCCGTCACTGCCGGGCGCGACGCTCGGGGGCCGCACGCTCGACTCGGCGCCGCTGGCCGCGGGCGACGCCGCCGACGAGGTCCTGCGTGGCCCGGCCTCGGCGCCGGTCACCCACGCCGAGTGGGAGCGCTGGCGCTTCGTGCACCGCTACGACGCCGACCTGCTCGCCGAGCGCGACGCGGCGGGCGTCGTCACCGGGGGGCGCGCGCTCGTCGCCGCGCTGCTCGCCGCGTGCCGGGCGGCCGGCGTGACGCTCCTCCGCGGGGCGCGGGTGACCGCGCTCGAGACCGACCCCGAGGACGGCGTCACCGCGGCGCAGCTCACGACGGACGGTGCGACCCGGACCGTCCGCTGCCGCGCCGTCGTCCTCGCGACCGGCGGCTTCGAGTGGAGCGACGACCTCCGCGCCGAGCACCTGCGGGTGCCGGTGCGCGCGTACGGCTCGCCGCCGACGAACACGGGCGACCACGTCGCGCTGGCCCGCGGCGCCGGGGCCGTGCTCGACGCGATGGAGCACGGCTGGATGATGCCGATGGTGCAGGTCCCGGGCGAGGCCGTCGGCGGCCGGCCGTTCTTCCGCTCACTCGTCACCGAGCGCGGCATCCCGCGCTCGATCCTCGTCAACGCCGCCGGCGCGCGGTTCGTCAACGAGTCGCTGCCCTACAACGAGCTCGTCCGCGCCTTCCAGCGGCCCGGCCCGGCCGGAGACTTCCCCAACGCGCGGGCGTGGCTCGTCTTCGACCAGGGCTTCCGCGAGCGCTACTCGCTGCTCGCCGTCCGCCCCGGTGCCCCGCTGCCCGACTGGGTCGCCCGCGGCGCCACGCCCGCCGCGCTCGCCGCCGCCACCGGGATCGACGCGGGCGGGCTGGAGGCGACGCTCGCGCGCTGGAACAGCGCGTGCCACAACGGCCGCGACGCGGAGTTCGGCCGCGGCGAGAGCCCGTACGACCGCTACTACGGCGACCCGGCCCTGCTGCCCGGCAACCCGACGCTCGGGCCGCTCGACGCGCCGCCGCTGCACGCGATCGAGGTGCTGCCCGGCACCATCGGCACGAAGGGCGGCCCGCGCACGGACCCCGACGCCCGCGTCCTGCGGGCGGACGGCACGGCCGTCGGCGGCCTGTACGCCGCGGGCAACGCCGCGGCGGGCTGGCTCGCCGACGCCTATCCGGGACCGGGCGCGACGCTCGGCGTCGCGCTCGTCGCCGGCCGCCGGGCGGGGCGCGACGCGGCCCACCGGGCGACGGCGCGCGCCGCCCGGTGACCCGACCCGACCCCTAGCGGATCCGCTCCTCCCGGCTCATCGCCACGCCCGTCGCCGCATGCGCCGGCGTCTCGGCGGGCTCGCGCGCGAAGCGCGGCTCGGGCTCGTCCGCGGGCGCCGCACCGGGGACCTCGCCCATGTCGACGTCACGCGTCTCCGGACCGAGCGCGCCGCCGAGCGTGATCAGCAGGCCACCGATGGCGAGCAGCGGCAGCACGGTGTACGTCGAGTTCATCACGTGGCCGAGGAGGCCCTGGTAGAAGGCGTAGAACGACGGGATGACGACGGCCAGGCTGTAGCCGAGGCCGAAGCCCGACGCCCGCACGCCCGTGTGGAAGCGCTCGTTGATGTACGCCGTGATCATCGCCCAGCACGGCCCGACGAGCACGACCGTCGCGGCCGTGAGCAGGATCGCGGCGGGGAGCGCGGACGGCTTGAAGTGCAGCAGCACCCAGTACACGGTCGTACCGAGGATGGCGGCGCTCAGGCCCCACGCGATGAGGAACGGGCGGCGCCCGTAGCGCTGGGCCAGGTACCCGACGGTGAGGTAGCCGGCCGCGTTCGCGAGCGCCGCGATCATCAGCGCCAGCGACGCGTTCGTGTCCGACAGGCCGACGGTGTCCTTGAGCAGCTCCGGCAGGATCGCCGTGACCGTGTTGAGGCTGAGCCAGAAGCCGGTCATGAGCACGAAGACCTGGGCGAAGTGCCCGATCGTGTCGCGCGCGAGGAGCTGCTTGATCGGCGCCTCGTCGCTGCCGCCCTCGGCCTCGAAGACCTCGGACTCCTCGACCTGGCGGGCGAAGTACACGACGAACGCCAGCGCGATCAGGCCGCCGACGAAGAACGGGATGCGCCAGCCCCAGACGCTGTAGGGCGAGGTCGGATCGCCGCTCGGGGCGATCTGGAGCATGATCAGCGTCAGGCCCGAGATCGTGAAGAACGCCAGCGGGAAGCCGATCATGATCCGCGCGCTGTTCTGGCCGCGGCGCTCCTTGGCCGAGTACTCCATGGCCAGCGGGCTCGCGGCGGTGTACTCGCCGCCGACGAAGACGCCCACGATGAAGCGCAGGACGATGAACAGCACGACGGAGGCGACGCCCCACGTCGCGTAGCCCGGCAGGCAGCCGATCACGACGGTCAGGACGCCGAATCCGGTGACCGACACGAGCGTCGTCTTCTTGCGCCCGATCCGGTCCGCGAAGTGCCCGAAGATGAGCGCGCCGACCGGCCGGCCGACGAGGGTCGCGGCGAAGATCGCACCGGTGACGAGCGAGGTCGCGCTGTCCGAGAGGTCCGGCGACACGAAGTACTTGATCGCCGGGGCGAGCACCACGACCGGCAGGTAGATGTCGAACATGTCGACGAAGAACCCGAAGAAGGCTCCTCGCACGGCCCGTTCGGCCTTGTCGTCATGCGCTGCGGCGGTGGCAGCCACGGTTACTCCTCCTCGTCTTGGTGGGGTGGGGTGCGGTCGAGGTCATGGGTGGTGGGACGGGCGGTCACGCCGCCTCCTCCGTCCAGTCGCGCTCGACGCCCGCGTCGGCGAGCAGGAGCGCGACCATCCGGGTGTGGTCCTCGGCGGCGTGGCCGCGCGCGGCCTGGGCCGTCCACAGCGCGTGGGCGGCGCCGTTGACCGGCGTCGGGACGCGATGGTCGTCGGCGAGGCCGCGGGCGATGCCGAGGTCCTTGAGGTACTGGCCGAGGGTGAAGCGCGAGCCGAAGGTCCCGGTGAGCACGTGCCCGCCGACCTTCGCGCGCATCGCATGCGATGCCCCCGTGCCGCCGTTGACGCAGTCGACGAGGCGCTCGGGGTCGAGGCCGGCCCGCATGCCCATCGCCAGCGCCTCGGCGGCGGCGGCGAGGTTCGTCGCCGACAGCATGTTGTTGATCGTCTTGGCCGCGTCGCCGTCGCCGGGACGGTCGCCGACGTGCACGAGCGCGTCGCCGAGGACCTCCAGGAGCGGGCGGGCGCGCGCGACGAGCGCCGCCGGGCCGCCGAGCATGATCGTCAGCGTGCCCGCCTCGGCGCCGCTCACGCCGCCGCTGACGGGCGCGTCGAGCAGCGCGGCGCCGCGGTCGGCCGCGGCGTCGGCGAGGGCCTGCGTCGTGGCCGGGCGCGAGCTCGACATCTCGAGCCAGAGCGCGCCCGAGGCCAGGCCGGCGAGCAGCCCCTCGGGGCCTCGCGCGGCGCGGTCGACGACGGCCGGGTCCGGGAGCATCGTGATCGCGACGGCGGCGTCGCGGGCGGCGTCCTCGGGCGAGGACGCGCGTCGCGCGCCGGCGTCGACGGCCGCGGCCAGCGCGCGCTCGTCGACGTCGTAGGCGCGCAGGTCGGCGCCGGCCGCGAGCAGTCGTCGGGCCATCGGGCCGCCCATGCGCCCGCACCCGACGAACGCGATCGGGCCGATGGCGTCTGGACCGCCGGCCGCAGCCGGCCTCTCCGCCGTCCCCATACCTCAGGTTTGGACGGTTTACAGACCGGCTAAACGCACCGCACGGCAGACTCGACGCCGCCGAGCGGCGCCCGGCGCCGCCGTGCGGTGGATCAGAGCGCGCCGGCGGCGAACGTGTCGCAACGGTTCGCGTCACCGCTGCGGTAGCCGGTGTCGAACCACTTCTGGCGCTGCGCGGACGAGCCGTGGGTCCACGTCTCCGGGTTCACGCGCCCGGTCGCCGCCTTCTGGATGCGGTCGTCGCCGACGGCGGCCGCGGCGTCGAGGCCGTCGGAGACGTCGGCGGCGGTCAGCTGCTCGACGAAGCCCGTGTCGACGGCGTGCGCGGCCCAGACCCCGGCGTAGCAGTCGGCCTGGAGCTCGAGACGCACCGACCCCGACGTCGCGCCCTGCGCGTTCTCGCGCCCGACGCGCCGGTCCGTGCCCAGCAGGTGCTGGACGTGATGGCCGTACTCGTGGGCGATGACGTAGGCCTCGGCGAACGCCCCGCCGCGCGCGCCGAAGCGCGTGCGCAGGTCGCGGTAGAACCCGAGGTCGATGTAGACCGTCTGGTCGCTCGGGCAGTAGAACGGGCCGACGGCCGAGGTCGCGCCGCCGCAGCCGGTCTGCGTCTGGCCGGTGAAGAACTGCGTCGGCGCCTCGCGGTAGCCCTGGACGTTGTCGCCCCAGTAGGCCTGCACCGAGTTGACGACCGCGACGATGCGGCAGTCCTCGCGCTGGTTGGCGTCCTCGCCGGTGCGGCAGGTCGAGGACAGCTCGCCGGCGTCGCTCGCCGTCCCCTGTCCGGTACCCAGCGCGAACGGGTCGGACCCGTCCCCGCCGCCGCCGGTCGGGTTGACGCCGAGCAGCAGGAGCACCACGACGAGCAGCAGCCCGCCCGCGCCGCCGCCGACCGCGATGCCGCGTCCGCCGCCCATGCCGCGGCGGTCCTGCACCTGGCCGGTGTCGAGGCGAGCGCGGGGGCGGAACTTCACGCCGCGGATGTTCCCACGGCGGCGAAGGCTCACACGGCGGACCGCCTGGCATACCATCGGCACCGCGATGGCCCGCGACGCATCGATGAACCCGCGCGCGCTCGTCCGGCGGCTCCGCGCGCAGCCCGACCAGGTCCGGGTCATCCGGGCGGAGGTCATGGCCTTCGCCGTCGCGCACGGCGCCGCGGACCCCAACGCGGTCGCCCTCGCCGTCAGCGAGGCGGTCACGAACGCGGTCGTCCACGCGTACGTCGACGCCCCCGAGCCGGGCGAGATCGAGGTGATCGCCCAGCGCGTGGGCGAGGACTGCCTCGAGATCCTCGTCTGCGACGAGGGCCGGGGGATGCTGCCCCGCCACGACAGCCCCGGCGTCGGGCTCGGGCTGCCGCTCGTGGCGACGCTCGCCGAGAGCTTCGAGGTGCAGGCGCGTTCCGGCGGCGGCACGCAGGTCCGGATGGCGTTCGCGGCGGCCTAGGGCGATGGGCGACCAGGAGACCCGGATCACCCGCGCCCCCGTCGTCTCGGCCCGCGAGGCGCTCGAGTTCCTGATCCGCGCGGGCTTCGTCCTCGCCGACTCGCTCGAATACGAGCAGACGCTCGCGCACGTCGTCGACCTCGTCGTCCCGCAGATCGCGGACTGGTGCGGCGTCTACATCGACGCCGACGCCGACGCCGACGGCGGCGCGCGCGAGATCACGAGCCGGCACGCCGACCCGGAGCTCGAGCAGATGCTCGTCGACATCCGGCGCCGGCGCCGCGAGCAGCAGGACGGATCCGAGACGCTGCAGGTGCTGCGGACCGGTCGCTCGATCCTCGCGACCGACATCCGCGACACCGACGCGCCCGAGCTCGACGAGCGCCAGCGGCAGGCGGTGCGCCGGCTCGGGCCGCGCTCGTACCTCATCGTCCCGCTGCGCGCCCGGGGCCGCGTGATCGGCGCCCTCACCCTGCTCTCCACGCGCGAGGGCCGCCACTACCGCGAGCAGGACCTCGCGTTCGCCGAGACGCTGGGCGAGCGCTTCGCGCTCGCGATCGACAACGCCCGCCTGTACGAGGCCGCCGAGCGCTCGCTCGGCCTGCTCGACACGCTCATCGCCACGGCGCCGGTCGGCCTCGCGTTCCTCGACCTGGAGGAGCGCTACGTGCGCGTCAACGACGCGCTCGTGGCGATGAACGGCCGGCCGGTGGAGGACCACGTCGGCCGGCGCGTGGACGAGGTCCCGGGTCCGGTCGGGATCCAGCTCGCGGCGCTCCACCGCGAGGTCGTCGCGTCCGGCGAGGCGCGGCTCGATCGCGAGGCGAGCGGCGAGCTGCCGGGCCGGCCGGGGGAGATCCGCCACTGGATCTCGTCGGTCACGCCGGTCCGCGGGCTGGACGGCCGGACGGTGATCGGGGTCGGCGCGACGGTCATCGACAGCACGGAGCGCCTCGCGCTCCTGCAGGCCGAGCGCGAGGCGCGCATCCGGGCCGACTTCCTCGCTCGCGCGGGGGTGATCCTCGACTCGTCGCTCGACTTCGAGGAGACGCTCGCCAACGTCGCGAGCATCGCGACCCCGGAGGTCGCCGACTGGTGCGTCGTGAGCATTCTCGACGGCACGGGCGGGATGCGCGAGGTCGCGACCGCGAACGCCGACCCGGCCCGCCGCGCGGCCGCCCGGGAGCTGAGCGAGCGCTTCCCGCCCGACCCCGAGTCACCGACCGGGGCGCTCGCCGTCGCGCGCAGCGGCGAGACGGTCTTCATCCCGGAGATCACCCCGGCGATGCTCGACGCGGGCGTCGACGGACCCCGAACGGCGCGCCCTCCTCGACCGGCTCGCGCTGCGCTCGGTCGTGATCGCCCCGATGGCCGCCGGCGGGCGGATCTCGGGCACGCTGACGCTCGCGAGCGCCGAGTCCGGCCGCCTCTTCGACGCGGCCGACGTCCAGCTCGCCGAGGAGCTCGCGCGGCGGGCGGGCGTGGCGATCGAGAACTCGCGCCTGTACACCGAGCGCACCCGGATCGCCCACACGCTGCAGGTCCGGCTGCTGCCCGAGCGCCTGCCGGAGATCCCCGGGCGTCGTGCTCGCCGCGCGCTACCGGGCGGCGGGCGAGCTCAACGAGGTCGGCGGCGACTTCTACGACGTGTTCCCGCGCTCCGAGACCGACTGGGCGCTCGTGGTCGGCGACGTGTCGGGCAAGGGCGCCGAGGCGGCCGCGATCACCGCGCTCGCGCGCTACTCGCTGCGGACGGCCGCGATGGAGGAGGGCGCGCCGAGCGATGCGCTGCGGCGCCTCAACCAGGCGATGGTCGGCGACGGCTCGACGCAGTTCGCGACCGTCGTGCTGGCGTACATCTCCGCCGCGAAGGGTGGCGGCCTGGACGTGCGCGTCGCGCTCGGCGGCCACCCCCCGCCGCTCGTCCTGCGCACGGACGGGCGGATCGACGCGCCCGGCCACTACGGCGTCCTGCTCGGGATGCTCGACGACCCGCACCTGCACGACTGCGCGTTCACGCTCGGCCACGGCGACGCGATGCTGCTCTACACCGACGGCGTCACCGAGGCGGGGTCCCGCGACCGACCGCTCGGCGAGCACGGCCTGCGCGACCTGCTGCTCGGCCTGCCGCCCGAGCGCGAGCCCGAGAGCATCGTCGACGCCGTCGAGCAGGCGGTCGTCGGCGCGCAGGCGGGCGAGCCGCGCGACGACATCGCGCTGCTCGCGCTCACGGTCAGCCGCGTGTAGCCCGGCCCGGGGACCGATGAGTCCCGGGCCCGGGTGACGTTCCACATGGCAGATGCCAACCGCGAGCAACGAAGGAGCACCCACCATGGGCACGGTCTTCACCGGAGCGACGATGTCGATCGACGGCTACATCTCCGGCCCCGAGGAGAGCGGCTTCGAGCACCTCTTCCAGTGGTACGAGAGCGGCGACGTCGAGATGCCGACGACGCATGACGACCTCACGTTCCGGGTCACGCCGCAGAGCGCCGAGCACATCCGCACGATGCTCGATCTCACCGGCGCGTTCGTCGTCGGCCGCCACCTGTTCGACGTCACGGACGGCTGGGGCGGCCGCCACCCGCTCGACCGCCCGATCGTCGTCCTCACCCACAGCGTCCCCGACGGCTGGCCGCGCGAGGACGCGCCGTTCACGTTCGTCACCGAGGGCGGGATCGAGGCGGCCGTCGCGGCCGCGCAGGAGATCGCCGGGGACAAGGGCGTCGGCGTCAACGGCGGCCAGATGGCGCGCCAGGCGCTCGAGGCCGGCCTGCTCGACGAGATCTGGGTCGACCTCGCGCCGGTCCTGCTCGGCGGCGGCCGGCCGTTCTTCGACGCCGTCGCCGGCGGGCCGCACGCGCTCGACGGCCCCGTGTCGGTCGTGCCGGGCGAGCGCGTGACCCACCTGCGCTACCGCGTGCGCAAGTAGGCCGCGCTACGCGACGAGGTCGGCGAGCACCGGGCGCAGGTAGCCCAGGAACGCCTGCGGGTCCTCGGCCATCGGGAAGTGGCCGAGGCCCGCCATCTCCGTGAACCGCGCGCCGGGGATGCGCTCGGCCGTCGCGCGGGCGAGCTCCGGCGTGCACGAGTAGTCGTACTCGCCGGCCAGGATGTGGACCGGGCAGCGGGCGGTGTCGATGCCGCCCACCCGGTCGCGCGCGTCCCACTCGCGCGAGTAGAACTCGATGTCGCCCCAGTAGACGCCGTGGGCGCTCTGGCCGTAGGCCCAGCGGACCTCGGCGCGGCGTGCGGGCGGGGCGGTCGGGCTCATCAGGCCGTCGACCCACTCGGGCACGAACAGCTTCTCGTTGACCCGCGCGTGCTTGGCCCACGCGACCTGGCGGCCCTCGACGCGGTCGGCGGCCTGGCACGCGACGACGGCCGCGAACCGGTCCGGATGGCGCAGGGCGAGCTCGAGGCAGATCTCCCCGCCCATCGAGCAGCCGAGGACGACCGGGCGCTCGAGGCCGAGCGCGTCCGCGGCGGCGACGATCGCCTCGACGTAGCGGTCGGTGGTCAGCAGCCACTCGCCCTCGTGCAGGCCGGCCGGCGGCGTGCTGCGGCCATGCGATGGCAGGTCGAACGCCGTCATCCGCCAGTCCGCCCGGAGCGCGGGGTCGGCGAGCAGGTGGTGGTACTGGCGCCCGTCGGAGCCGGCGGTGTGGAGGAACAGGAGGTCGCGGCCCTCGCCCGCCTGCTCGGCGTAGAGCTGCGCGGCGCCGGTCGACAGCTCGACGCGGACGTAGCGGCCGGTGACGGCGGAGAGGTCGGCCGGCTCCCGGTCGTCCGCGGCCGCGCCGTCGGTCGCCGCGCCCGCCGCCGGCCGGCCGAGCTCGAGCAGCCGGGCGACGACGTGGGCGTGCTGGGCGAGCGCCTCGCGGTCGCCCTCGACCGCGAACTCGGGGACCTTCGAGAGCAGCGCGAAGAGCGACTGGTGGCGGGGCGGCGGGACGGCGGCCCACAGGCGGTCCCACACCGCGGGGGGCGCCGTGAGGCCGAAGTCGACGCGGCGGTCGAAGCCGTCGTCGAGCGCGTGGCCGGCGAGCGCGCCCTCGCGCAGGTGGATCCACGCGACGTCCTCCCCGCGGCGCAGCGTGAACGCCACGTCGGTGCCCGAGCCGATCGCCCGCAGGCGCCGGTCGTCGCCCGCCCGCTCGAGCCAGCCCGCGACGAAGTCCGCCCAGTCCTCCACGTCTCAGTCCTCCCAGAGCGTCGCGATCGACGCGTAGTCCTTGCGCGCGAGGCCGGCCTTCAGCGCCAGCTCGTAGACGGTGTCCGCGGCCTGCATCGCGAAGAGCGGCACGCCGCCGGCGCGCGCCATGTCGAGCGCGAGGGTCGAGTCCTTGCGCGCGGCCTCGGTCGGCATCCCGCCCTCGTAGTCGCCCGCCCGGACCCGCCCGGCGAGCCGTCCGCTCAGCGGGCGCCTGACCCCGGCGTCCTCCTGCTCGAGCAGGTCGACGAGGTCGTCGAGGGCGATGCCCTCGGCCCCGGCGAGCGCCGCCGCCTCGGCCAGCACGACCATCTCCGCGTGCGCGACCGCGTTGTTGATCACCTTCGCGGCCATACCCGTCCCCGGCCCGGCGAAGCGCATCACGCGCTCGCAGACGCGGCGCAGGACCGGCTCGGCGCGGGCCACGTCGTCGGGCTCGCCGCCGACGAGGAACGCGCTCGACCCGTCGCGGACCTGCTCGACCCCGCTGAGGATCGCCGCGTCGACGTACGCGACGCCGGCCTCGGCGGCGCGGGCGTGCGCGGCGCGGGCGTCGGCCGGGCCGATCGTGCTCGTCTCGATCACGAGGCCGCCGCGCTCGCCCAGCGCGCCGGAGACCTCGTCGAGCACGGCCCGCGAGATGTCCGGGCGCGGCAGCGAGAGCAGGACGACGTCGGCGGCCGCGGCGACGGCGGCCGCGTCGGAGGCGGCCTCGACCCCGTTCCCGGCCGCGGCGTCGCGACGGGCCTGGTCGGGGTCGAACCCGGTCACCGGCCCGCTCCCGGCGAGCCGCGCGGCGATCACGCCGCCCATGTTCCCCAGCCCGACGACGCCGACCATCGGCTCCCCTGTCATGGCCGGGAGTCTAGGTCCGGCCCCGCGGTCTATCGTGCCGCCGATGGGGCAGGGGCCGCCCGAGATCGTCGTCGAGGACCCGGCGACCGGCGAGGAGCTCGCGCGCCTGCCCGAGGACGGTCCCGAGGCCGTCGACGCCGCCGCGCGCGCCGCCCGCGCGGCGTTCGAGGGCCCGTGGGGCGCGCTGAGCGCGGCCGACCGCGGCCGCACGCTCCTCGGCCTCGCCGCGCTGCTCCGCGACCGCGCCGAGGAGCTCGCGCACGCTCGAGTCGCGCGACACCGGCAAGCCGCTCAGCCAGGCGCGCACCGACGTCGCGACCGCCGCCCGCTACCTCGAGTACTACGGCGGCGCGGCGGACAAGCTGCTCGGCGAGACGATCCCGAGCGAGGACGGCGCGTTCGTCTACACGCTGCGCGAGCCCTACGGCGTCGTCGCCCACATCACGCCGTGGAACTCGCCGCTCAGCCAGCTCTTCCGCGGCGTCGCGCCGTCGCTGGCGGCGGGCAACACCGTGCTCGTCAAGCCCTCGGAGGTCGCGCCGCTGTCGACCCGGCTCGTCGCCGGGATGCTCGAGGACGCCGGGCTCCCGAAGGGCGTCGTCGCCGTCGTCAACGGGCGCGGGGAGACGACCGGCGCCGCGGTCGTCGACCACCCGCTCGTCGCGCACGTGACGTTCACCGGCTCGGTGGCCACCGGGGCCGCGGTGATGGCCGCCGCCGCGCGCCGGATCGTCCCGGTGAGCCTCGAGCTCGGCGGCAAGTCGCCGACGATCGTGCTCCCGGACGCCGACCTCGACGCGGCCGTGGACGCCGCCGCGGCGGCCGTCATCCGCAACGCCGGGCAGTCCTGCTTCGCGACGACGCGGATCCTGGTCCACGACGACATCCACGACGCGTTCGCCGAGCGCCTCGTCGCGCGCTTCGGCGACCTCACGGTCGGCCCCGGCCGCGACGACCCCGACCTCGGGCCGCTCGCCTCGCGCGCGCAGCTCGAGCGCGTCCTCGGCCTGCTCGAGAGCGCCGTCGCCGAGGGCGCGACGGTCGCGTGCGGCGGCGGCCGCCTGGAGGATCCCGCGCTCGCGGCCGGGCACTTCGTCGCGCCGACCGTGCTGACCGGCGTCGCGAACACGATGCGCGTCGCGCGCGAGGAGGTCTTCGGGCCGGTGCAGTGCGTGCTGCGCTTCGCGACCGAGGACGAGGCCGTCGCGCTCGCCAACGCCAGCGACTACGGGCTCGCCGCCGGCGTCTTCACCCGCGACCTGTCCGCCGCCCATCGCCTCGCGCGCCGGCTCGAGGCGGGGCAGGTCCAGATCAACCGCTACCCGGCCGGCGGGGTCGAGGCCCCGTTCGGCGGCTACAAGCGCAGCGGCATCGGCCGCGAGAAGGGCCTCGAGGCGCTGCGCCACTACACGCAGACGAAGACGGTCATCACGCACGTGGACGGGGCGCCGTGAGCCGCCGCGTCTTCGCGATCCGCTACGCCCACCGCGAGGCGGTGCGCTCCGAGCACTTCTACGACCCCTCGCCGCCGGACCCGCACGACGCGCCGATGGCGATGGACTACTACGTCTGGGCGATCACGGGCGACGACGCGCCGCCGGTCGTCGTCGACGCGGGCTTCCGGCCCGAGACCGCCCGCCGCCGCGGGCGCGAGATCGTCGCCGACCCGATCGAGACGCTGGCGCGGATCGGCGTCGACGCCGCCGCCGTCCGCGACGTGGTCCTGACCCACCTGCACTACGACCACTCCGGCCACCTCGGCGCGTTCCCGAACGCGCGCTTCTGGGTCCAGGACGACGAGCTCGCCTTCTGGACCGGCCGCTACGCCGGCCGCGGCGCCATCGGCCACACGGTCGAGCCGCCCGACATCGTCGAGCTCGTGCGGCTGAACTTCGAGCGCCGGGTGCGCTTCGTCGACGGCGACGAGGAGCTCGCGCCGGGGATCACGCTGCACCGCGTCGGGGGCCACGCGCCGGGGCTGCAGGTCGTGCGCGTCGAGACCGCCGGCGGGCCGCTGGTCCTCGCGTCGGACGCGACCCACTTCTACGCCAACCTGCAGGAGGACCGGCCGTTCGCGATCGTGCACTCGCTGCCCGGGATGTACGCCGCGTTCGACCGCGTGCGGGCGCTCGCGGGCGGCGACGACGACCGGATCGTGCCCGGTCACGACCCGCTCGTGCTCGAGCGCCACCCCGCCGCGGGACCGGGGCTCGAGGGCCTCGCGGTCGAGGTCACGCCAGGGACACGCTGAGGGATCGACGCCCCGAGTAGGGTTCGCGCCCATGGCGTCCTCCCGAGTGTTCGGCATGGTCCTCGCGGGTGGGGAGGGCAAGCGGCTCGCGCCGCTGACGGCCGACCGCGCCAAGCCCGCGGTCCCGTTCGGCGGCAACTACCGCCTCATCGACTTCGCGCTGTCGAACCTCGTCAACGCGGGGCTGCGCAGGATCGTCGTCCTCACCCAGTACAAGAGCCACAGCCTCGACCGCCACCTCGCGCAGACGTGGGCGCTGTCGCCGCTGCTGGGCAACTACGTCACGCCCGTGCCGGCGCAGATGCGCCACGGGCCGCGCTGGTTCCTCGGCTCGGCCGACGCGATCTTCCAGAACCTCAACCTCGTCAACGACGAGCGCCCCGAGCACATCATCGTCTTCGGCGCCGACCACATCTACCGGATGGACCCGGGCCAGATGATCGACCAGCACATCGCCTCGGGCGCGGGCGTGACGGTCGCCGGCATCCGCACGCCGATCGAGCAGGCCGACCAGTTCGGAGTCATCGAGACCACGCCCGACGGCAAGGGCATCGCGGCGTTCCGCGAGAAGCCGAAGGACCCGGTCGGCCTGCCCGACGCGCCGGACGAGGTCTTCGCGTCGATGGGCAACTACATCTTCCGCACCGACGCGCTGGTCGACGCGGTCACGACCGACGCCGCCGACGAGTCCTCCAAGCACGACCTCGGCGGCGACATCATCCCGTACATGGTCGACCGCAACGAGGCGGCGGTCTACGACTTCGCCGCCAACGAGGTGCCCGGCGCGACCGACCGCGACCGCGGCTACTGGCGCGACGTCGGGACGCTCGACGCCTACTACGACGCGCACATGGACCTCATCTCGGTCCACCCGATCTTCAACCTCTACAACTTCGACTGGCCGATCCTGACCCAGCCCGAGCCGCAGCCGCCCGCGAAGTTCGTCTTCGACGAGGACGTCCGCCGCGGCCACGCCGTCGACTCGATGGTGTGCGCCGGCGTCGTCATCTCCGGCGGGACGGCGCGGCGGTCTGTGCTCTCGCCCGGCGTGAATCTGCACTCCTACTCGCTCGTCGAGGACTCGATCCTCATGCAGGGCGTGCAGGTCGGGCGCAGCGCGGTCGTGCGCCGCGCGATCGTCGACAAGAACGTGCAGATCGCCGAGGGCGCCCGCATCGGGGTCGATCCGAAGGAGGACCGCGAGCGCTTCCACGTCTCGGCCGGCGGCGTCGTCGTCGTCGGCAAGGGCGAAGTCGTGGCGGCGTGAGGGCCGACCTCCTCACGCGCGAGTACCCGCCGGACGTCTACGGCGGCGCCGGCGTGCACGTCGAGTACCTGGCGCGCGAGCTCGCCGCGCTGATCGACGTGCACGTCCACGCCTGGGGCGCCGACCGGCCGCCGGGCGGGTCGGGCGCGCCCGAGGTCCACGCCTACCGCGCCTGGGACGCGCTCGGCGGCGAGGCGCCGCACCTCGCGGCCCTGCGCGCGATGTCGATCGACCTCACGATGGCCGCGGGCGCCGAGGGCGCCGACGTCGTCCACAGCCACACCTGGTACGCGAACCTCGGCGGCCACCTGGCCAAGCTCGTCCACGACGTGCCGCACGTCGCGACGGTCCACAGCCTCGAGCCCCTGCGGCCGTGGAAGGCCGAGCAGCTCGGCGGCGGCTACGCGCTGTCGAGCTGGTGCGAGCAGCACCGCGCTCGAGGGCGCCGACGCGGTCATCGCGGTCTCGGAGGGGATGCGCCGCGACGTGCTGGCCTGCTACCCGGCGCTCGACCCCGAGCGCGTGCAGGTCGTCTACAACGGCGTCGACGCCGAGGAGTACCAGCCCGACCGCGCGACCGACGTGCTCGAGCGCCACGGCGTCGACCCGGCCCGCCCGTCGGTCGTGTTCGTCGGGCGGATCACGCGCCAGAAGGGCGTCGCGCACCTCCTGCGCGCCGCGCTGCAGATCGACCCCGACGCCCAGCTCGTCCTCGCCGCCGGCGCGCCCGACACGCCCGAGATCGCGGCCGAGGTCACCGCGCTCATGGAGCAGGTCCGCGGCGAGCGCGGCAACATGATCTGGCTGCAGGAGATGCTCCCCAAGCCGGACGTCATCCAGCTGCTCAGCCACGCGACGCTGTTCGTCTGCCCGTCGATCTACGAGCCGCTCGGGATCGTCAACCTCGAGGCCATGGCGTGCGAGGCGGCGGTCGTGGCCAGCGCGGTCGGCGGCATCGTCGAGGTCGTCGCGGACGGCGAGACCGGGACGCTCGTCCCGTTCGAGGCCGTCGAGGACGGGAGCGCCGAGCCGGCCGACCCCGAGGGCTTCGCCGCGGACTTCGCCGCTGCCGTGAACGCGCTGCTCGCCGACCCCGCGCGGGCCGCCGAGATGGGCGTCGCGGGGCGCCGGCGGGCGGTCGAGCGGTTCAGCTGGCCGGCGATCGCGGCCGAGACGGTCGCGGTCTACGAGCGCGCCATCCGCGGCTGACGCGGTCAGCGGGCGCGGACCCGCAGCGCCGGTGCGCCGGAGCGCGCACTAGTGTTCGACCACGGAGGAATTCTTGAGCGCACTGCTCGAGCGAGATCCGGAGGTCCAGACCATCGATGACGCCCTCGCCGCCGCTCACGGCGGCGATGGACGCGTCGTTCTCGTCGAGGCCCCGGCCGGCCTCGGCAAGTCGACGCTGCTCGCGGCGGCGCGCGAGCAGGCCCGCGCCCGCGGCTTCGAGGTCCTCGCCGCCCGCGGGCGCGAGCTCGAGCGCGAGTTCCCGTTCGGCGTCGCCCGCCAGCTGTTCGAGGCGCGCGTCCGCGCGGCCGGCGCCGCCGAGCGCCGGAGGCTGTTCGAGGGCAGCGCGGGCCTCGCCGCCGAGCTCCTCGGCCTCGATCCGCCCGCGCACGCTCCGCGGCCGGACGCGGGCTCGCCGTACCCGCTCCTCCACGGCCTGCACTGGCTGGCCGCCAACCTCGCCGAGCGCACGCCGCTCGCCCTCGTCGTCGACGACGCCCACTGGGCCGACGAGCTCTCGCTGCGGCTCGTCGTCTACCTCGGGGCGCGCGTCGCCGACCTGCCGATCGCGATCGTCGTCGCCCACCGGCCGGGCCTGCGCGCCGTCGACGGGCCGCTCCTCGCCCAGCTCGCCGCCGAGCCGGCGGCGCGGGTCCTGCGCCTGGCCCCGCTGAGCGAGACGGCCGCGCGGCGGCTGGTCGAGGCGCGCGCGCCGGGGGCCGAGCCCGCCTTCGTCGCCGCGTGCCACCACGCGACCGGCGGCAACCCGTTCCTGCTCACCGAGCTGCTGACGGCGCTCGCGCAGGAGGGCGTCGCGCCCACGCAGGCCAGTGTCACCCGCGTGCGCGAGATCGGTCCCGCGCCGGTGTCGCGCGCCGTCGCGCTGGCGCTGCGGACCGTCGCCCCCGAGGCCACCGCCGTCGCCCGCGCGCTCGCGGTCCTCGGCGACGGCGCGCCGGTCGCGCGGCTTGCCGCGCTGTCCGGCATCGGCCCGGACGCGACCCGCGCCGCCGTCGACGCGCTGCGCGCCGCCGCGCTCCTCGCGCCGGGGGACGGGGCCGCGTTCGCGCACCCCATCGTCGGGCGGGCGATCTACGAGGAGATGGGCGCGACCGAGCGCGCGGCGGCGCACCGGCGGGCCGTCGAGATCCTCCATGCGGCCGGCGCGCCCGTCGAGCGCGTCGCCGCCCACGCGCTGAAGGCGGGCCCGGGCGCGGGCCCGGACGTCGCGGTCGCGCTGCGGGCGGCCGCCGCCGACGCCCTGCGCCGCGGCGCGCCGCGGCCGGCGGCGATGTACCTGCGGCGCGCGCTCGAGGAGCCCGACGCGGCGGACGATCGCGCGGCGATCCTCGCCGACCTCGGCCGCGCCGAGGCGGCCGCGGCCGAGCCCGCCGCCGCCGACCGGCTGCGCGAGGCGATCGAGAGCGCTCGGCCCGGAGGAGGGCGTCGAGCGCCGCGCGGCGCTCGCGGGCGAGCTCGGCAACCTCCTCTACGCGCGCGGCGCGTTCGCCGACGCCGCGGCGACGTACGACCGCGCGCTGGCCGGGCTCGGGCCGGGCCGGACGCCGCTGCACCTCGCGCTCGAGGCCGGCTGGGCGGCCGCGTCGCTGTGGAACCGCTCGCCCGCTCCCGCGATCCACGCCCGCATCGGGCGGCTCGTCGCGCCCGACGCCACGCCCGCGGGCCGCGCCGAGCGCGACCTGCTCGCCAACCTCGCCGGCCTCGAGATGCTCGCGGGCGACGACCGCCCCGGCGCGACCGCGCGGGCGCTGCGCGCCTGGGGCGGCGGGGCGATGCTCGAGGAGGGCGGCGCCGACGACCCGGCGATCTGGGCCGTCACGGCCGCGCTCACCGGCGGCGAGGCGTGGGACGACCTCGAGACCGTGCTCGACGCGGTGGCCGACGCCGCCACGCGCGCGGGCGCCGTCCTGGCCCACGCGACCGCGGGCTACGTGCGCGCCCATCGCTGGTACTGCCTGGGCGCGATCGGCGACGCCCGGGCCGAGATCGAGCGGACCCTCGCCGCCCGCGCCTACGGGTGGGGGACCTTCGTGCCGAGCGCGATCTGGGTGCGCGTGCGCTGCCTGCTGCACCAGGGCGAGGTCGCCGCCGCGGAGGCGGCGCTCGCCGAGGTCTCCGCCGAGGAGGCCGCGCGGTTTCGCGACTCGCCCCTCGGGCTCACGCTGCTCAGCGCCCGGGCGAGCGTGCAACTCGAGCGCAACGAGAACGTCGCGGCGTTCGAGACGTGGCAGGAGGCGGGCGCGCTGGCCGCGGCGACCGGCGTCCACAACCCCGCGTTCTTCCCGTGGCGCCCGGGCGCCGCGCTCGCGGCCGCCCGCCTCGGGGAGATCGACGAGGCCCGCCGCCTCGCCGACGCGGAGGTCGCGGCCGCGTCGGGCGGCGACGTGCCGCGCACGCTCGGGATCGCGCTCACCGCCCGCGGGATCGTCGAGCGCCCGCAGGCGCTCACGTGGCTGACGCGCGCCGTGGCCGTGCTCGAGGAGACGCCCGCCCGGCTCGACCTCGCCCGTGCGCTCGTCCAGCAGGGCATCGCGCTGCGGGTCGCCGGCCGGCGGCTCGACGCCCGCGAGCCGCTGCGCCGCGGCCTGGACCTCGCCGATCGCTGCGGCGCTCCGGTGCTCGCCCGCCGCGCCCGCGACGAGCTCGTGGCCGCCGGCGGCCGGCCGCGGCGGACGCGGATGTCGGGCGCCGCGGCGCTGACGCCGAGCGAGCGGCGGGTCGCCGACCTCGTCGCGTCGGGGATGTCCAATCGCGAGGCGGCCGAGGCCCTCTTCGTGACGAAGAAGGCGATCGAGTTCCACCTCGGCAACGTCTACCGCAAGCTCGGCGTGAGCGGCCGCGACGCGCTGGCCCCGGCCCTCGGCGACGACCGCTGAGACTTCTTCGCGCAAAAGTCTGGGGTGCCCCTCCGAGTGCGTCCGCGCCACGCCTTGTCTACGGTTGCCTCGCACCACGACGCCCGGCGCCAGCTGGGGGGCTCTCCGCCTGCGGCGTCCGGGTGTTGGGCGGCGGCCATCCTCTTCCTGGGCCGCCGCCCGCCCTTTCTTCGCTGCCGCGGCGCGCGCTCAGCGCAGCCGCGGCAGCACGCGCTCGACGCCCGCCCACGGCAGCGGACCGTGCGGCGGGGCGACGCCGCCCGCGTCGTCGAAGCGGGCGACGGCGAGGGTCCACACGGTGGCGACGAGCGTCAGCGCCGCCAGCGCGCGGCCGGTGCGCGGGAAGCGCCGCAGGCCCCAGGCCGCGAGCGCGGCGCCGATGGGGAGGATCACGGTCAGTTCGTGCCCGGGGAACCAGGGGCCGGCGATCGTGGGGGCGATGAACGTCGCGACGGCGACCGTCGCGCCGCAGATCGTGACGAGGAAGAACGCCGCGACCTCGACGTCGATCTGCTCGGACAGCGCGATCGCCAGCCGCTCGCGTCGCGAGCGCACGAGCAGCCAGAGGGCGACGAAGCAGAGCGCCGCGAACGGCGCCCAGCGCAGCAGCCCGACGTCGCGGTCGATCCACAGGCCGAGCAGGCGCGGGATCCGCGCGAGGTGCTCGCCCACGCCGCTCGCGCCCGTCGGGCCCGGGTCGGACAGCACCGCCCCCGGGAACGGCCCGCCGTAGAGGCGGTCGTCGACCGTGACGTAGAGGACCATCGAGAAGATCACGACCTCGAGCGCGACGAGCCCGGCCAGCCCGCGCTGGCGGCGGCGCAGCCACCGCGCCGTCGCGAGCGCGACGACGACGGCGGGTGCCGCGAACCGCGCCCCGAGCCACGGCAGCGCGGCGACGAGCACCGCGCACCAGAACGCCCAGCGGAGCGTCGGCTGCTCGCGGATCCGCAGCGCGAGCAGCGCCGCGCCCGCCAGCACCGTCGCGGCGACGGCGTCGGGCGCGATCGTCGTGGAGGCCATCAGCGCGGGCGGCGACAGCCCCGCGACGAGCGCCGCGCCGGTCGCCCACGGCTCGGGGACGAGGCGGCGGGCGAGCGCGGCGGCGAGGACGAACCCGATCGCCGCGATCGCGGCGAGGAAGAGCTCCACCGCGATCGCGCCGCCGAGCGCGTAGGCGGGCGCGATCAGCAGCGGGAAGGCGATCCCGATCGGGTCGAACAGCCGCCCGTTGCGCGGCCCGGCGCGCGGGGCGAGGTCGCCGGCGTAGAAGTCGCGCCAGGCGCCCGCGCCGTACTCGTCGCGCAGGTCGAGGTCGCCGTCGGAGACGACCGACTCGGCCACGAGCAGCGCCCGCGCCTCGGGCGCGGAGAGGTCGTTGCCGGGTGACGCGGGGAGGCCGGCGGTCGCCGCGAACGCGGCGAAGAACACGAGCCAGAGCAGGAGGGCGCGGCGCACGAGCGGCGGACGCCGTGGCCCCGGCTACGCGCCGAGCGCCCGCGCGATCACCATCTGCTGCACCTCGTCGGTGCCCTCGCCGATGGTGAGGATCTTCGCGTCGCGGTAGAAGCGGCACACCGGGTACTCCTCGATGTAGCCGTAGCCGCCGTGGATCTGGACGGCCTCCTCGGTCGCGCGGACGGCGAGGCGGCCGGTCTTGAGCTTCGCCTGCGCGGCCGTCAGGGTGAAGTTCCGGCCCTGGTCCTTCAGGAACGCGGCCTTGTAGGTCAAGAGGCGGGCGGCCTCGATCTCGGTCGCCATGTCGGCGAGCTTGGCCTGGATGGCCTGGAACTTCGAGATCGGCTTCCCGAACGCCTTGCGCTCCTTGGCGTAGGCCAGCGCCTCGTCGAGCGCGCCCTGCGCGAGGCCGACGCCCATCGCCGCGACCCCGATGCGCCCGATGTCGAGGATGTGCAGGAACTGCTTGAACCCGGCGCCGCGCGGGCCGAGGAGGTTCTCCTCCGGCACGCGGCACTCGGTGAACGTCAGCGGCCGCGTGTCCGACGCGTTCCAGCCCATCTTCCGGTACGGCTCGCCCTGCTCGTAGCCGGCGGTGCCGTTCTCGACGATGATGTTCGAGATCTCCGGGTGGCCGTTGCCCGCGCCGGTCACGGCCGTGATCGCGACGTGCCCCGAGACGTCGGTGCCGGCGTTGGTGATGAACTGCTTCGCGCCGTCGATGACCCACTCCGCGTCCTCGAGGCGCGCGCGGGTCTTCGTGTTGCCGGCGTCGCTGCCCGCCTCGGGCTCGGTCAGGCCGAACGCGCCGAGGCGCTTGCCGGCGCACAGGTCCGGCAGGTAGCGCTGCTTCTGCTCCTCGGAGCCGAACAGGTAGATCGGCTGCGTGCCGAGCGACGTGTGCGCGCACATCGTGATGGCCACGGACGAGTCGACGCGGGTGAGCTCCTCGACGGCGATCGCGTAGGCGAGCGAGTCGCCCCCCGCGCCGCCGTACTCCTCGGGAAACGGGATGCCCATGAGCCCGAGCGCGCCGAGCTGCTCGACGATCTCGTACGGGAAGCGCTTCTCGCGGTCGAGCTCCTCGGCCACCGGCGCGACCTCGTTGCGGGCGAAGTCGCGCACGGTCTCCTGGATGAGGCGGTGGTCGTCGGAGAGGTCGAAGAGCATCGCGGTCAATCTAGTGCGTGGGCGCCCGGCCGCACGCCCGTCCGGGATGCTGTGGGCGATGCCCCCCGCGACCACCCACCCGATCCCCGTGTCCCGCATCGACGGCGCGCCCGGCCCGCGTGTGCGCCGCGCCGGGCTCGTGCTGCGTCCCGAGCGCGACCTGAGCGGGCCGCTCGCCGAGGTCCGCGCCTGGGCCGACGACGCCGGCGTCGCGCTCGTCGGCGCCGAGGACGAGCCGCGGCTGCCGCGCGACGTCGAGCGCCGGGCGGACGCCGAGCTCGCCGCCGGGTGCGACGCGGTGATCGCCCTGGGCGGCGACGGGACCATGCTCGGCGCGATGCGGCTCGCGGCCCCGCACGACGTGCCGGTGATGGGCGTCAACCTCGGGACCCTGGGCTACCTCACCGAGATCGATGCCGCGCACCTGCGCACGGCGCTGTCCGCGATCGCCGACGGGGCGTACACGGTCGAGTCGCGCACCGGCCTGACGCTCGCCGCGGGCGAGGGGATCGAGGCGCAGGTCGTCTACAACGACGTGGTCGTCACCCGCGTGCCCGGCCGCGGCCAGGCAAGGCTCGCGCTGCGCATCGACGGCGAGCTGCTGGTGCGCTACGCCAGCGACGGCGTGATCGCGGCGACGCCGCAGGGCTCGACGGCCTACGCGTTCGCGGCCGGCGGCCCGCTCGTCTCGCCGCGGGCGCAGGGCATGATCGTCGTGCCCGACGCGCCGCACGGCCTCTTCAACCGCGCGGTCGTCCTCGCCGACGGCGAGCGGCTCGGGATCGAGCTGCTGCCCCGCAGCGCCCCCGTCTCCCTCGAGCGCGACGGCCGGCTGTTCGGGCATGTCGAGCCCGGCGCGCGGCTCGAGATCCAGGGCCGGCCGGACGCCGCCTGGGTGGTGCGCGTGTACCCGGGCGGCTTCGCCGAGCGGGCGCGGCGCAAGCTCGGCATCACCGACCCCGCCGGGATGGCCGACTTCGACCTCGCCGGCCACGAGCGCTGAGCGGCGCCGGGGCCGACAGTTACGCGCCGTCCGCGGCGACCGCGCGCGCCACGTCGACCAGCAGCCGCACCCCGAACCCGCTGCCGCCCTTCGGGGCGTAGGCCAGGCCGAGGTCGTTCATCACGCCGGCCATGTCGACGTGTGCCCACGGCACGTCGCCCGCGAAGCGCGCCAGGAACGCGGCCGCCGTGATCGGGTGCGCCTTGCGGTCGGTCGTCGCGTTCATGATGTCGCCGTACTGGCCCTTGATGGCGTCGTCGTACATCGGGTCCAGCGGCAGGCGCCAGCAGCGTTCGCCGGTCCGCGCGCCCGCCGCCTCGACGGTCGCGCACCAGACGTCGTCGTTGCTCATCACGCCCGCGAACGCGGAGCCGAGCGCGGTCACGATGCCGCCGGTGAGCGTCGCGATGTCGACGAGCCGCTCGGCCCCGAGGCCGATCGCGTGGGTCATGCAGTCGCCGAGGACGAGGCGGCCCTCGGCGTCCGTGTTGTTGATCTCGATCGTCGTGCCGTTCGACGCGGTGACGATGTCGCCGGGGCGCATCGCGTGGCCCGAGGGCATGTTCTCCGTCGCGCCGACGACGCCGATCACGCGAACGGGCAGCCCGAGCCGGGCGATCGCGCCGACGGCCGCCACGACCGCCGCGCCGCCCGACATGTCGAACTTCATCTCGTGCATCTTCGCCGCGGGCTTGATCGAGATCCCGCCCGTGTCGAAGGTGACCGCCTTGCCGACGAGGCCGAGGACGGGGCCGCGCGCGTCCGCGCCGTCGTAGCGCAGGACGATGAGCGCGGGCTCGTTGTGGCTGCCCTGCGCGACGGCGGCGAACGCGCCCATGCCGCGCTCGAGCAGGAAGTCGCGGCCGTGGACCTCGACGCTCACGCCCTCGAGCGCGCGGGCGGCGTCGGCGAGGGCGGCCGGCGTCATGTCGTTGGCCGGCGTGTTCTGCAGGTCGCGGGCGGCGGCGACGGCCTCGGCGACGACGGCGGCCGCGTCCACCGGGCCCGACACGTCGTGGTGGGCGGAGACGATGAGCTCCTCGACGCGCCGGTCGTCGGCGGCGGCCGCCTTGTAGCGGTCGAAGCGGTAGGCGGCGAGGACCGTGCCCTCGACGAACGCGCCCGTCACGGCGTCGTCGACGTGGTGGGGCAGCTCCCAGCAGAGCGTCGTGGTCCCGACCTCGAGCGCGCGGCCATGGGCCGTCGCGGCGGCGATCCGCGCCCGCTCGGGGGTGAAGGCGTCGCGCGCGCCGAGGCCGACGAGCAGCCATCGGCGCCCGGCCGCGTGGGTGACGGCGAGGTGGCGGAAGGCCGTGCGGGCCTCGCCGGAGTCGAGGAGCCGCTGGAGGGCGGCGTCCTCGACGTCGTGGGCGATCCCCTCGCCATCGAACACGCCGACGACCAGTGTGTCTGCGGCGGTATCGGCCGGGGAAGAGGTGGTAGCGGACACGCGCATGCGGCGCGCCACGATACGCGACTAGCATCAGTGTCTGCCCTTCCCACCCCGACGTCAGGACACCGAAGGCACCATGCCCCAGACCGTCATCCTCGGCGCAGCCCGCACCCCCATCGGCAAGCTGGGCGGCGGCCTCGCCTCCATCGACGCCACCGAGCTCGGCGGGCTCGCGATCCAGGCCGCGCTCGAGCGCGCCGATGTCGCCCCCGAGCAGGTCGAGCACGTCGTCGTCGGCCAGGTCCTGCAGGCCGGCCAGGGCCAGATCCCCTCGCGCCAGGCCCAGATCAAGGCGGGGATCCCGAAGGAGGTGTCCTCGGAGACGATCAACAAGGTCTGCGCCTCCGGCATTCGCGCGGCCGGGATGCTCGACTCGGCGATCCGCGCCGGCGACCTCGACGTCGGCGTCGCCGGCGGCATGGAGTCGATGAGCAACTCGCCCTACCTGCTCAAGGAGGCGCGCTTCGGCTTCCGCATGGGCGACGCCAAGGCGATCGACGCGATGATCAACGACGGCCTGCGCAACCCGTTCAGCGGCAAGCAGATGTTCGAGGAGGCCGGCGAGGTCGCCGACGAGCTCGAGATGACCCGGGCCGACCTCGACCGCTGGGCGCTGCGCAGCCACGAGCTGGCGATCAAGGCGACCGACGAGGGCCGCCTGTCCGACGAGATCGTCCCCGTGACGGTCAAGGGCCGCAAGGGCGACACCGTCGTCGAGGTCGACGAGGCGCCGCGCCGCGACTCGTCGCTCGAGTCGCTGTCGAAGCTGAAGCCGCTGTCGAGCAACCAGGGCTCGCACACGGCCGGCAACTCGCCCGGCGTCAACGACGGCGGCGGCGCGCTCGTGCTCTCCTCGGCCGAGTGGGCCGAGAAGAACGGCAAGACCGTGCTCGCCGAGATCCTCGCCCAGGCGGCGGTGGCCGACGACTTCGCCTACCTCGCCCGGACGCCCGCCGCCGCGGCGAAGAAGGCGCTCGACAAGGCCGGGCTGACGGCCGACGACGTCGACCTCTGGGAGATCAACGAGGCGTTCGCGTCGGTCGCGGTCAACTCGGTCCGGGTCCTCGGGGTCGACGAGGACAAGGTCAACGTCAACGGCGGCGCGGTCGCGCTCGGCCACCCGATCGGCGCGTCCGGCGCGCGGATCCTCGGCGCGCTCGTCCATGAGCTGCGCCGGCGCGGCGGCGGCATCGGCTGCGCGGCGATCTGCAGCGGCGGCGGCCAGGGCGACGCCGTCCTCATCCGCGTCCACGGCGCCTGACGCCGGCGCGGCACGGAGCGCATCGCGCTGCTGGTGAACGACGCAGGTGCCGGGGAGGCCGCCTCGACGGAGGCGGCCTTCTTCGACCTCGACCGCACGCTCATGGCGGGCGCGTCGGGGTTCCACTGGGCCCGAGAGGCGCGGCGCGTCGGGCTGATCAGCCGGCGCCGGCTCGCGCTCGACGCCTGGGTGAACCTGCGCTTCCGCCTCGCGGGGTCGACCGACGCCGCGACCGACAAGGTCCGCGAGCGCGTCGGGGCGATGATCGCGGGGCGGCGCGTGCGCGACCTGCAGCGCCTGGCGCCCGGCGTCCTCGCGCGGGTCCTCCCGCGGCTGTATCCGCAGATGCTCACGGTCGCCTACGACCACCAGGACAGCGGCCGCCGCGTGTACATCGTCACCGCGGCGTCGCAGGAGATGGCCGAGCTGCTGGCCCACGTCCTCGGCTTCGACGGCGGCATCGGGTCGCGTTCGGAGGTCGTCGACGGCGTCTACACGGGCCGCGCCGGCGGGCCGTTCACCTACCGCGAGGGCAAGGCCCGGGCGATCCGCGAGCTCGCGGCCGCCGAGGGCATCGACCTCACGCGCTCGTGGGCCTACTCGGACTCCGAGTCCGACCTGCCGATGCTCCTCGCCGTCGGCCATCCGGTCGCGGTCAACCCCGACGCGGTGCTCGCCCGCGTCGCCCGCGAGGAGGGCTGGGCCGTGATGCGCTTCGAGACCCTCGGCCGCCGGCTCAAGGCCGGGGCGGCGATCCTCCTCGCCGCGCTCGTCGGCACGGCCGGCCACAGCGCCGCGCGCCGCGCCGGCGCGCGGATCCCGCCCCGCAGACTCCCCGCCCGCCGATGAGCCTCCACGAGCTGACCGACGACCAGCGCGAGATCCGCGGCCTCGCCCGGCGCTTCGCCGACGAGGAGGTCGCCCCGCACGCCGCGACGTGGGACCGCGAGCACCGCTTCCCGCGCGAGGTCGTCGAGCACCTGGGCGAGCTCGGGCTCATGGGCGTCTGCGTGCCCGAGGCCCACGGCGGCGCCGGGGCCGACTTCCTCAGCTACTGCCTCGTCCTCGAGGAGCTCTCGCGCGCGGACGCCGGCCTCGGGGTCACCGTCGCCGTGCACACGAGCGCGGGCACGCTGCCGATCCTCCAGCACGGCACGCCCGAGCAGATCGACCGCCTGGTCCCGCCGCTCGCCCAGGGCCACGAGATGGCCGCGTTCGCGCTGACGGAGTCCGGCTCGGGGTCGGACGCCGGCGCGATGCGCACGCGGGCCGACGACGAGGGCCGCATCAGCGGGACGAAGCAGTGGACCACGAACGGCTCGCACGCCCACGTCTTCATCGTCTTCGCCCGCGACGGCGAGCGCCCGAGCGCGTACGTCGTGCGCCGCGGCGCGGCCGGCTTCCGCGTGACGCGCGAGGAGGAGAAGCTCGGCCTGAACTCGTCCTCGACCGCCGACCTGAGCTTCGAGGACACCCCGTCCGAGCGCCTCGGCGACCCGGGCTCCGGCATGCGGATCGCGCTGCGCACGCTCGACACCGGCCGCATCGGGATCGCCGCGCAGGCCGTCGGGATCGCGCAGGCGGCGCTCGACCTGGCGACGGGCTACGCGCAGGAGCGCAACGCCTTCGGCCGCCCGATCGGCGGCTTCGGGGCGATCCAGCAGAAGCTCGCCGACATGCAGACCGAGATCGAGGCGGCCCGGGCGCTCGTGTGGCGGGCCGCGCGGCTCAAGGAGGCGGGCCTGCCCCACACGGTCGAGGGCGCGCAGGCGAAGCTGTTCGCCAGTCGCGTCGCCCGCCAGTGGACGGGCGAGGCGATCCAGGTGCTCGGCGGCTACGGCTACACGAAGGAGTTCCCGGCCGAGCGGTACTACCGCGACGCGAAGGTCACCGAGATCTACGAGGGCACGAGCGAGATCCAGCGGCTCGTGATCGCCCGCGCGCTGCTCGGCGAGGTCGCTCGCGAGAGCTGAAGGCGGCCGCCGGGCGCTACTTGCGCCCGACGTCCAGCGTGTAGGTCGCGCCGTCGCCGCCCACCGGGGCGCCCTGGGCGATCCCGACGCCGAGGTCGCGGAAGCCGGGCGTGAGGATGATCTCGCGGTGCGGCGGGCTGTTCATCCAGGCCTGCACGATGGCGGCGGGCGTCGCGAGGCTCCCCGAGCCCCAGCCGATGTTCTCGCCGAGCCGACCGCCGTCGTAGCCCGCGCGGCGGACGCGGTCGGTCACCGTCTGGCCGCTGGGCGAGACGTGGGCGAAGTAGTGCCGGCGGACCATGTCCTTGCTATGGCGGGTCGCGGCGACGCGCAGCGGATGCGTCGTGCCCATCGGCTTGAGCCCGTTGGCGACGCGGATCGCGTTGATCTCGCAGCGGACGGCCGCCTCGGTCAGGGCCGACGGACAGGGCCCGGCCTCGCCCTTGTCCTCCGCCGGGTTCGTCGCGACGTCCTCCGCGCCCTTCTTGTCGCCGTCGAACAGCGGGGGGATCAGCAGCAACCCGAGAACACCGACCGCGGTCAGGATCAGCGCGAGCGCCAGACGCGGCGCAACCCACTTTGGAACATGTCGCACGAGATGGCCCATGCCGTTCGGGTTCACCGCGGCAGCGAGCCCGCGAACGGCACCGCGGTCGGCGGCATAGCAGCCGCGTCGGACGGACCGATTCGCGCGCCGTACGCCGTTCCCCGGCGAATTCCTGCCGCTCGCGGCGCAGATGCATGGGAACTTGCAGGGAGACCGGGTGGTGCCCACACGCCAGACTGCCGCGCCTGCCTAGGCACCGGGGGCCAGGTCCTCGAAGCGCGCGGCGTCCGCGGCCTCGGCCTCGAGCGCGCGGCGCGTCGCGGCGGCGAGCCGCCCGAACGGCTCGACCCGCACCGCGAGCCGCCCGTCGCGCCGGCGCGCGGTCCACGTCCCGACGGCGCGCCCGCCGTCGAGCGCGACCGCGCGCAGCATCCCGCCGCCCGGGTACACGCGCGCCGCGTGGCGGGCGGGCACGGCGAACGCGCGATCGCGCCAGCCGAGGAGGTAGGGATCGAAGGCGGGGAGCAGGCGCGGCGCGAGCGCGGCCGGGTCCGGCTCGCCGGCGCGGCGCGCGAGGTCGACGCGGTCGCCGTCCTCGGTCAGCTCGCGCGCGATCGCGCCGAGGCCCGCGCGGGCGTCGCGCAGCGGCAGCCCGGCCCAGCCCGCGAGGTCGGCGGCGGTCGCCGGCCCGTGCCCGGCGAGGTAGCGGCGGGCGAGCTCGGCCAGCGCGACGTCGCGCGCGTCGCCGTCGAGCGGCAGGACCGGCGCGGCGCCGAGCCAGTCGCGCACGAGGGCGAAGCGCTGCTCGCCGTCGTGCACCGGCCCGAGGAGCGCGATGCCGCGCCGCGCGGCGAGGCCGAGCAGGTGGGGCAGGGCCTGACCCGCGGTGGGCACGCCGGCGCGGGCGATGCGCTCCCCGAGCGCCGCGCGGGTCAGCGGGCCTTCGGCCGCGAGGGCGCGCTCGATCACGGCGACCGCCCGCTCGGCGCCGTCGGGCGTGACGCCCTCCTGGCCCAGCCGGCGCGCGCCGCTCGCGGCCCCGCCGGGCGCGGTCAGTCCGAGCAGCCACGCGTAGTCCTCGGGCGCGACGAGGTGCAGCGTGCCGCGCAGGAGCCAGCCGGTCACGAGCGAGCGCTCCGTGGTGAGCGCCGCGTCCACCGCCGCCGCGGTCAGGCCGGTCGTGCGGGCCCGGAGGGCGAGGCGCGCGGCGCGCGGGTCCTGCGCCTGGACGGCGAGGAGCCCGCGCACGAGGGCGGCGGCGTCGGCGCCGTCGGGGCGGTGCAGCCGCTGGGCCGCGGTCCGTCGCGCGCGCAGCTCGGCGGCCGTCACGCCGCGATGATCACACGCGGGGCAGCGGCCCCCGGCGCGGACGGGCGTCGGGGCGCACGACCCGGGGGGTCCCGGGGGGCGCTGCCGGCTCGCGGCGGCGGTCGGTGACGAGTTCGGTCTGCAGGAGGGAAGGGGCGCAGGTCATGGTCCGATGGTGGCGCCGCCGACCCATGACGGCAAATGACCATTTCGTCTGTCAGCCATACACTTCGCGCATGGCTGACGCCGCGGTCTTCGACGCCACGCGCCTCAACGTCTTCCGCGAGGTCGTGCGCCGCGGCTCGCTCTCGGCCGCCGCCCAGGCGCTGAGCTTCACCCAGCCCGCCGTCTCGCGCCAGATCGCCGCGCTCGAGCGCGAGGCGGGCGCGCAGCTGCTCGAGCGCACCGCCCGCGGGATCCGGCTCACCGAGCCCGGCCGGGTGCTGCTCGGGCACGCGGAGGCGATCCTCGACCGCATGTCCGCCGCCCACGCGCAGCTCGAGTCCGTCGGGCGGATGGCCGGGGGGCGGCTGCGCATCGGCGCCTTCCAGACCGCCACGGCGACGATCGTCCCGCGGGCGATCGCGGCGTTCGCCGCCGCGCACCCCGGCGTCGAGCTCTCGCTCGTCGAGGCCGTCTCGCCCGCCGCCGTCGCCGCGCTGCGGGCGGGCACGGTCGACCTCGCCATCGTCACCTACCTCCCCGAGCTCGTCAGCCCCGACGTCGCGGTCGTCGACCTCGTCGACGACGAGCTGTTCGTCGCCCTCCCCGAGCGCCACCCGCTCGCCCGCCGCCCGCGCCTGCGCCTGCGCGACCTGCGCGACGAGACCTGGATCGAGGCCGAGCCGCGCGACACGCAGCCGAACCTCCTCACCGCCGTCGCGCGGGCCCAGGGCTTCGAGCCGCGCGTGCGCTTCGTCGCCGAGCAGTGGACGACGAAGCAGGGCCTCGTCGCCGCGGGCGTCGGCGTCACGCTCATCCCCGGGCTCGCGGTCGCGACCGTCCGCGACGACATCGTCCTGCGCTCGCTCGGGCCCCGCGCCCCCCGGCGCCGCGTCGTCGTCCTCCTCGCGGCGGGCTACCGTGCCCCTGCCGTGGAGCCGTTCGTGGACGTCCTGCGCAGCGAGTCGGCCGCGCACACCGCGGCCCTCGCCGCGCGTGCCCGCCTGCTCGCCGGCGACGACGCCGGGGCGGCGGCGTGACCCCGCTGCGCATCGACCCGATCGCCGAGGCCCGCCGCCACTGGACCGAGCGCTGGGGGGAGGAGCCCGCCCGGCCGATGGCCGCGGTCACGTCGATCATGCGCGCCCAGCAGGTCCTGCTCGCGCGGCTGAACGACCTCCTGCGCCCCGTCGGGCTGACGTTCCCGCGCTACGAGGCGCTGATGCTGCTGTCGTTCACGCGCACCGGGGCGCTCCCGCTCGGCAAGATCGGCGAGCGCCTCCAGGTCCACCGCACGAGCGTCACGAACATCGTCGACAAGCTCGAGGCCGACGGGCTCGTCCGCCGCGTCCCGCACGCCGAGGACCGCCGGGCCACGCTGGCCGAGATCACGCCGGCGGGCCGCGAGACCGCCCGCCGCGCGACGTCCGCGCTCAACGCGGCGGCGTTCGGGATCGACGCCCTCGGGGATGACGAGCAGGAGGCCGTCACGACGCTGCTGCGCTCGCTGCGCGTCGACGCCGGAGATTTCGTCGACGGCGCGTGAGCGGGCCGGTACCATCCGATCCGTCCCAGATACGAGGAAGTCCGACTTTCTGTATGGCTACGACCTATTCCGTTCCCCAGACCGCGGCCGAGTGGCGCGAGGCCTACGCGCTCACCCCCGAGCGTGAGGCGCCGTTCACCACGCTCTCCGGCGTCCCGGTCAAGCCGCTGTACACCGAGGAGGACCTGCCCGCGAAGGACGAGATCGGCGTCCCCGGCGGCTATCCCTTCACGCGCGGCGTGTACCCGAGCATGTACCGGGGCCGCCTGTGGACGATGCGCCAGTTCGCCGGCTTCGGGACGGCGGAGGAGACCAACGAGCGCTTCCGCTACCTGCTCGACCACGGCCAGACCGGCCTGAGCACCGCGTTCGACATGCCCTCGCTCATGGGCCACGACTCCGACGACGCGCGGTCGCTCGGCGAGGTCGGCCGCGAGGGCGTCGCGATCGACACGCTCGACGACATGGAGGACCTGTTCGCCGGCATCGACCTCGGCGAGGTCTCCGTGTCGATGACGATCAACGCGCCCGCGGCGATCATGCTCGCCTACTACGTCGTCGCCGCGGAGCGGAAGGAGATCGGCCCCGAGCACCTCGCCGGGACGATCCAGGCCGACATCCTCAAGGAGTACATCGCCCAGAAGGAGTGGTGCTTCCCGATCGACCCGGCGATGCGCCTGCTCGGCGACATGATCGAGTGGTCGGCGACCACCATGCCGCGCTTCCACCCGGTCTCGATCTCCGGCTACCACATCCGCGAGGCGGGCTCGACCGCCGCCCAGGAGATCGCGTTCACGCTCAAGGACGGCTTCACGTACGTCGAGCAGGCGATCGACCGCGGCCTGGACGTCGACGACTTCGCCCCGCGGCTGAGCTTCTTCTTCAACGCCCACATCGACTTCTTCGAGGAGATCGCGAAGCTCCGCGCGGCCCGGCGGATCTGGGCGCGCGAGATGAAGGAGACCTACGGCGCGCGCAACCCGCGCTCGTGGCTCATGCGCACCCACGTGCAGACCGCGGGCGTGTCGCTCACCGCCCAGCAGCCGCTCAACAACATCACGCGGACCGCGATCGAGGCGCTCGCCGGCGTGCTCGGCGGGACGCAGTCGCTGCACACGAACTCCTACGACGAGGCGCTCGCGCTGCCGACCGAGGAGGCCGTGCGCATCGCGCTGCGCACGCAGCAGATCATCGCCCACGAGACCGGGGTCGCGAACACGATCGACCCGCTCGGCGGCTCGTACTTCGTCGAGTCGCTCACCGACGAGCTCGAGCGCCAGGCGTACGCGTACTTCGAGCGCATCGACGAGCTCGGCGGCATGGTCGACGCGGTCAAGCAGAACTTCCCCCAGCGCGAGATCGCCGACGCGAGCTTCGAGCTGCAGACCGAGATCGACTCCGGGCGGCGCTGGGTCGTCGGGGTCAACGCCTACCGCCACGAGGACGACGGCCAGATCCCGACGCTGCGGATCGACCCCAAGCTCGAGCAGAAGCAGATCGATCGCGTCGAGGCGGTCCGCGCGCGACGCGACTCGTCCGCGGTGGAGGCCGAGCTCGCGCGCCTGCGCGAGGCGGCGGCGAAGGACGGCGAGAACCTCATGCCGCACCTCCTGGACGCCGCCCGGGCGCACTGCACCGAGGGCGAGATCGTCGTCGCGCTGCAGGACGTCTGGGGCGACTACCGCGAGACGCCGGTCTTCTGACGGACCGCGCCGAACGTCACCCGGCGCACAGACCGGGCCTTTACCGGGAAGCTGCGAGCATCGCCCGGCGTCCATGGAAGCGACGTCAAGTGCTTCTCCCCACCGAAACAGGAGGCTCGACACAGGCATGAAACGCCTCATCGCCGTCCTCGTGGCGGTCGCGGTCGTCGCGGCGGCCATCGCCGTTCCCGCGTTCGCGGCCACGAAGACCGTCAAGGTCGGCCCGCAGATGAAGTTCGGACCGACGTCGCTCAGCATCAAGAAGGGCGACACGGTCAAGTTCCAGTGGACCGGCAAGCTGCCCCACGACGTCGCGATCACGAAGGGCCCGACGAAGGGCACCATCAGCAAGGTGCGCACCAAGGGCTCCGTCTCGCGGAAGTTCACCAAGGCGGGCAGCTACACGATCGTCTGCCACGTCCACGCGGGCATGACGCTCAAGCTCAAGGTGTCCTAGCCCGACGGGCCGGCACCGACCGACGCAGCACCGCGGGGCCCCACAGGGCCCCGCAGTCGTTGCAGGCATAGAATCCCGCCGCGCGACCCCATGTCCGCCCCGAGCACAAGCCAGAAGATCCGCGTCGTCGTCGCCAAGCCCGGCCTCGACGGGCACGACCGGGGCGCGAAGATCATCGCCCGCGCCCTGCGCGACGCCGGCATGGAGGTCATCTACACGGGCCTGCACCAGACGCCCGAGCAGATCGTCGCGACCGTCATCCAGGAGGACGCCGACGCCGTCGGGCTGTCGATCCTCTCGGGCGCCCACATGACGCTCGTGCCGCGGATCGCCGAGCTGCTGCGCCAGGAGGGCGTCGACGACGTGCTGCTCACCGTCGGCGGCACGATCCCGGCGGACGACATCCCCGAGCTCAAGGAGCTCGGCGTGGCGGAGGTGTTCACGCCGGGCGCCTCGACGCAGGACATCATCGAGTTCATCCAGGACGCGGTACGCCGGCGTGGCGCGCGCTGACCGGCCGCGCCGCCGCGACGGTCGCGGCGGCATGCTCCACCGGCTCACCGGGTACCGATTGACTCGTCAGTCAACCTTGTAGGATCCCCACGCTTCGTTTGTCAGAGGAGGCCACCAAGTGAAGATCTGCGTCCTCGTGAAAGAGGTGCCGGACGCGGCGGTCCAGAAGCGGATCGACTCCGGCACCGGCCGCATGGACCGCGGCGGCGAGAAGAACCTGAACCCGTACGACACGCACGCGATCGAGGCGGCGATGCAGGTCCGCGAGGGCGGGGCCGTGGAGGTCGACGAGATCGTCGCCGTCACGATGGGCCCGTCGAGCGCGGTGCGCGCGCTGCACAAGGCGGTCTCGCTCGGCGCCGACCGCTCCGTGCACCTGTCCGACGACGCGCTCGCGGGCTCCGACGTGGCCGCGACGGGCTACGCGCTGGCGCGGACGCTCGAGCGCGAGTCGCCCGACCTCGTGCTGCTCGGCCAGCAGTCCGACGACGGCGAGTGCTACACGATCGGCGCCGTCGTGGCCGACCACCTGAAGATGCCCTCGCTGACCCAGGTCATCAAGATGGACGTCGCCGAAGGCAAGCTCACCTGCGAGCGCCAGGCCGAGTACGGCTACGACACCGTCGAGGTCGCGCTGCCGGCCGTGATCTCCGTCGGCGACGCGATCAACGAGCCGCGCTATCCGTCGCTCAAGGCGATCATGGGGGCGAAGAAGAAGCAGCTCGACACGCTCGCGATCGGCGAGGTCGGCATCGAGTCAGACCGCGTCGGCGAGGAGGGCTCGCGCGTCGTGTGCGGCGAGTTCAAGTCCCCGCCCCAGAAGGCGGCGGGCGAGATCATCGAGGACGAGGACACGAACGAGACGGTCGAGAAGATCCTCGCCTGGCTCGACGAGAGGAAGCTGATCTAGCGATGGCCGAGAACGACATCCTCGTCTACGCCCTCCACTACGAGGGCGAGTTCAACAAGAACTCCCTGGGCGCGGTCTCCGAGGGCGCCCGGATCGCGGGCGAGCTCGGCGGCGAGTGCCACGCGCTCGTGCTCGGCGGCGACGACCTCTCCGACGACCTCTGCGGCTCGCTCGGCGCCCACGGCGCGGCGAAGGTCTTCCGGGTCAAGGGGCCGGAGGGCCTGGCCCAGCCCGTGATCGACGCGATGGCCAAGGTCATGGACGACGGCGGGCACCGCTACGCGCTGTTCGGCGGCGGCCTGCTCGGGTTCGAGATCGGTGCCGGCCTCGCGGCGCGCCTGAACGCGGGCGTGACGATGGAGGTCACGGCGGTGAACGTCGAGGGCGGCGAGCTGCTCGCCGAGCGCCCGATCCTCGGCGACTCGTCGATCTCCACGTCGCGCTACCGCGAGCGGGGGATCGTCATCGGCCGCCTGAACGCCTTCGAGGCGAGCGAGGCCGGTGACGGCAGCGCGACCGTCGAGGACGTCGACGTCGAGTTCTCCCCGTGGTCGACGCAGGCGACGATGGTCAGCCGCGGCGAGCAGCGCGGCGCCGACGTGAACATCGAGGACGCCGACGTCCTCATCGCCGGCGGCCGCGGCCTGGGCAACGCCGACGGCTTCGAGGCGCTCGAGGCGCTCGCGGGCGCGTTCGGCGGCGCGGTCGCCGCGACCCGCGCGGTCGTCGATGCCGGCTGGTACCCGTACGCCGCCCAGATCGGCCAGACGGGCAAGACCGTCGCGCCGAAGCTGTACCTCGCGGCCGGGATCTCCGGCGCGATCCAGCACAAGGTCGGCATGCAGTCCTCGGAGAACATCGTGGCGATCAACAAGGACTCGAACGCCCCGATCTTCGAGTTCTCCGACCTCGGCATCGTCGGCGACCTCAACAAGATCGTCCCGAAGCTCACCGAGGCCGTGAAGGCCCGCAAGGGCGGCTGACCGTCGTGGCGTCGGCCGCGAACGGGCTCGTGATCCCGGCGGCCTTCCGGCCGCCCGTCGACTCGCGCGCGGAGTTCGTCAAGCGCGAGCTCGACGACGAGGACGAGCGCATCGAGGTCGGCGTCGTCATCGTCGGCGGCGGCCCGGCGGGGCTGGCCTGCGCCAACCGCCTGCTGCAGCTGCTCGCCGACGAGCCCGAGCTCATGGAGCGCCTCGGCGAGGTGCCGGTCGCCGTCATCGAGAAGGGCAAGGCGTGCGGGGCGCACAACCTGTCGGGCGCGATGATGCGCCCGTCGGGGCTGCAGGCGCTGTTCCCCGACAAGGACCCGTCGGAGTGGCCGACGTACGGCCAGGTCGACAAGGACTCCGTGTACTGGATGCTCGGCCCGAACCGGAAGCTGCCGCTCCGGCCGACCCCGCCGCCGTTCCGCAACCACGGCAACTACGTCGTGAGCGTCGCGGAGCTCTCGCGCTGGCTCGCCGAGCAGGCCGAGGAGGCGGGCGCGTACATCCTCACGGAGACGAGCGCGCAGCAGCTGCTCGTCGAGGACGGCGTCGTCCGCGGCATCCGCTCGGGCGACAAGGGCCGCGGCCGGGACGGCGAGCCGCTGGGCAACTTCGAGCCGGGCGCGGACGTCACGGCCCAGGCGACCGTCCTCGCCGAGGGCACCTGGGGCCACCTCACCGGCGCCGCGATCCGCGAGTTCGACCTCGCGAAGGACCGCGAGCCGCAGGTCTGGGCGCTCGGCGTCAAGGAGGTCTGGAAGGTCCCGCAGAAGCTCGACCGGGTCATCCACACGCTCGGCTGGCCGCTGCGCTACGGCGCCAAGCACCACGAGTTCGGCGGGTCCTGGATCTACCCGATGGGCGACGACCGCGTCTCCATCGGCTTCGTCGTCGGCCTCGACTCCACCGACGCGACCGTCTCCGCCCACGACCTGCTCCAGCAGTTCAAGACGAGCAAGCTCGTGCGCGGGATCCTCGAGGGCGGCGAGCGTGTGGCGTGGGGCGCGAAGGCGATCCCGGAGGGCGGCTACTGGGCCATGCCGAAGCTCACGGCGCCGGGCCTCGCGCTCTGCGGCGACGCGGGCGGCATGGTGAACGTGCCGATCCTCAAGGGCATCCACTACGCCATCCACTCGGGGATGCTCGCCGCCGAGCGGATCTTCGCCGCGCTCAAGGCCGGCTCGACCGACCTCTCGCCCTACGAGCAGGACGTCGAGGAGTCGGTGATCGGCCAGGACCTGTACCGCTCGCGCAACATGAAGCAGCCGTTCGCCAAGGGCTTCTTCCTCGGCGGCGCCATCACGAACGCGATGGTGGTCACCGGCGGGCGGATCCCGGGCGGCCGCTGGGCGAACCATCCGGACGCCGAGGCGCCGGTCGACGGTCGGCTCGAAGTCCCGCGGCTATCCCAAGCCCGACGGCAAGTACACGTTCGACAAGCTCTCGAGCGTCTACATCACCGGCAACGCGACGCGCGACGACGCCCCGAACCACATCCGCGTCCAGAAGCGCGTGCCGCGCGCGCTCGCCGAGACGTGGCGCTGGATGTGCCCGGCCGGGGTGTACGAGATCCCCGACGACGCGCCCGAGGAGGGGCACGTCGACGTGACGGTCAACTACACGAACTGCGTGCAGTGCGGGGCGATCACGGCCAAGGGCGGGCGGCTGACGACGCCCGAGGGCGGCGACGGGCCGCTCTACCAGATCACCTGACGCCGTCGCGCGGGCGCGCGCAACCTTCGGCGGGTACACCTGTTGAGGGGAATCCGTGCGCCGGCTCGCCATCATCGCCTGCCTCGCGGCCCCGCTGACCGCGGCGGCCGCCGCGCCCGCGCTCGCCGCGCAGGAGCGGGCGCCCCTTCAGGCGCGGCTCGTGGTGTGCCAGGCGGGGACGACGACCGCCACGCGCGCCGCGGTCTTCACCGCGCGGATGCCCGCGGCCCGGGGGACGACGCGGATGTGGATGCGCTTCGACCTCCTGCAGCGCACGCCGGGCGCGGCCGAGTACGCGCCGGTGAAGCTGCCCGCGTGGGGCGTCTGGCAGCGCTCGGAGCCCGGGCGCACGGCGTTCATCTACACCAAGCGCGTCCAGGGCCTGCGCGCCCCCGGCTCCTACCGCGCGCGGGTCCGCTTCCGCTGGTACGACGCCGACGGGCGCCTGCAGCGCACGACCACGCGCACCACGCGGACGTGCCGCCAGCCCGACCCGCGCCCGAACCTCACCGCGGGCGACGTGACGGTCGCGGGCGGCCTCGGCGCGGGGACCGTGACCTACCTGCTCGACGTCGGCAACGAGGGCCGCGGCGCCGCGGGGCCGTTCGCGGTCGCGCTCGCGGTGGCCGGGGTGCCGCAGCCGCCGGTCGCGGTCGACGGCCTCGCCGCCGGGGCCCGGACGGTCGTGAGCGTGACCGGCCCGCGCTGCGCGCCCGGGTCGACGGTGCGGTTCGTGCTCGACCCGGACGCCGACGTCGCGGAGTCCGACGAGTCCGACGACACCGTCGACCGCCCGTGCCCGACCGGCGGCTAGCGATCCGTCCAGGGCCTCGCGGACGACCGTGTAACGCAGCGGATCGTCGCTAGACTCACCAAAGCGATGAAGACCGGAATCCACCCTGAATACGTCGAGTCCCACGTGCGCTGTACGTGCGGCAACGAGTTCACCACTCGTTCGACCCAGTCCGATATCCACGTCGAGATCTGCTCCAACTGCCACCCGTTCTACACGGGCCGGCAGAAGCTGGTCGACACCGGCGGCCGGGTCGAGCGCTTCAAGCGCCGCGCTGCCAAGCGCGCCGCGGGCTCGAACAACTAGCCACGATGGCCGAGGCGGAGCCGCTGCCTGACGGCGTGCCCGCCGTGCCCCCGACCGCCGTCGACGTCACCGAGAGCGACGCTCCGGGCGATCCGCCCGGGCAGCTCTGGGCCCAACGCGACGCGCCGGTCGGAGGCCAGGCCGTGCTCGAGGGCGTCATGATGCGCGGCGTCTCCACCTGGGCGGTGGCGGTGCGCAAGCCGCTGCCCGAGCAGATGGAGGGCGACGGGTTCGACCCCGAGGAGGGCGCCCACGGCGAGATCGAGGTCACCTCGTTCCCGCTCACCTCCGTGCTCAAGCGCCACCGCGCGCTGCGCCTGCCGATCATCCGCGGCGTGGTCGCGCTCGTCGAGTCGATGGTCATCGGCTTCAAGGCGCTCGGCATCTCCGCCAACGCCCAGCTGCCCGAGGAGGAGCAGGAGATCTCGGGCGGCATGTGGGCCGGCACCGTCGTCGTCGCGCTCCTGCTCGCCGTCGGCCTCTTCTTCGTCGTCCCGGTCGGCCTGACGAGCCTCATCAAGGACCAGCTCGGCTCGTCGCTGCTGTTCTGGCTCGTCGAGGGCATCCTGCGGACGGCGATCTTCCTCGGCTACATCTCGCTGCTCTCGCGCCTGCGCGACCTGCGCCGCGTGTTCGAGTACCACGGCGCCGAGCACAAGACGATCTCCTGCTACGAGGCGGGCCTGCCGCTCACGCCCGCGAACGCCCAGCGCTTCTCGCGGCTGCACCCGCGCTGCGGCACGAGCTTCCTGCTCATCGTGATGATCGTGGCCATCTTCCTCTTCGCGCCGATCGGCCTGCCCGCCTGGTACTTCCTGGTCCTGTCGCGCATCCTCGGCGTGCCGCTCATCGCCGGCATCTCGTTCGAGATCATCAAGTTCGCCGGGCGCAACCGGCGCAAGCGCTGGGTCCGCGTCGTCATGTGGCCCGGCCTCATGCTGCAGAAGCTGACCACGCGCGAGCCGGACCACGAGCAGCTCGCCGTCGCGATCGCCGCCATGGACGCGGTGCTCGCGGTCGAGACGCCGGGCGAGCACTCCCCCGAGGAGCTCGTCGGCGTCGAGGTCGTCGCCTAGACCCGGCGGCGATACCCTCGCTGCAGTGATCGAGGGACTCGTCGGACAGATCGAGGCGCGCTTCACGGAGCTGTCGCAGGCCATGTCGGACCCCGAGGTGATCGGGGACCGGCACCGCTACGCCGAGGTCGGGCGCGAGTACCACCGCCTCGAGCCCGCCGCCAAGCTCGCGGAGGAGTGGCGCCGGGCGACGGACGACGTCGCCGGGGCCGAGGAGCTCATCGCCGAGGACGGCGACGACCCCGAGCTGCGCGAGATGCTCGCCACCGCCCGCGGGCGCCTCGGCGAGCTCGAGGAGGAGATCCGGTTCGCGATGGTCGAGCGCGACCCGAACGACGACAAGGACGTGATCATCGAGATCCAGGGCGGGGCCGGCGGCGACGAGGCCGGGCTCTGGGCGGGCGACGTCTTCCGCATGCTCAGCCGCTACGCCGAGCGCCGCGGGTTCAAGGTCGAGCCGCTCGACGTCGGCGACGGCAAGTACACGTTCGAGGTCAAGGGCGACGGCGCGTACTCGGTGTTCAAGTACGAGGGCGGCACCCACCGCGTCCAGCGCGTGCCGGCGACCGAGTCGCAGGGCCGCATCCACACCTCGACCGCCACCGTCGCGGTGCTGCCGGAGGCCGAGGACGTCGACGTCGAGGTCGATCCCAACGACCTGCAGATCGACGTCTACCGCTCGTCGGGCCCGGGCGGGCAGTCGGTGAACACGACGGACTCGGCGGTGCGCATCACGCACAAGCCGAGCGGCATCGTCGTCGCGATGCAGGACGAGAAGTCCCAGCTGCAGAACCGCGAGAAGGCGATGCGCGTCCTGCGCGCGCGGCTCTACGAGCGCGCGGTCGCCGAGCAGCAGGCCGCGGCCGCCGCGGACCGCCGCGCCCAGGTCGGCACCGGCGACCGGGCCGAGAAGATCCGCACGTACAACTACGGCGAGCGGCGGGTCACCGACCACCGCATCAAGCTGACCGCCCACAACCTCGACGAGGTGCTCGAGGGCGACCTCGGCCCGTTCACCGGCGCGCTCGACGACGAGGACAAGCGCCGGCGCCTGGAGAGCCAGGAACTCGGGTGAGCCCGCTGCGCGGCGTGCCCGTGCGCGAGGCGCTCGACTCGGCCGTCGTCGCGCTGTCGGCGGCCGGGGTCGACACGCCGCGCCTGGACGCCGAGGTGCTGCTCGCCCACGCGCTCGGGGTCGACCGCACCGCGCTCGTCATCGACCGCGACCGCCCCGTCGAGGGCCCGGCCGTCCGCGCCTTCCAGGACGCGGTGCGGCGGCGCAGCGTCGCGCGCGAACCGGTCGCCTACATCACCGGGACGAAGGGGTTCCGCCACATCGACGTCGCGGTCGACGGCCGCGTCCTCATCCCGCGGCCGGAGACCGAGACCCTCGTCGAGGCCGCGCTCGACCTGCCGCAGGGCGCGCGGGTCGTCGACGTCGGGACCGGCAGCGGCGCCGTCGCGCTGGCGTTGAAGCACGAGCGCCCCGATCTGGACGTCACGGCGACGGACACGAGCGCGGACGCGCTCGCGGTCGCGCGGGCGAACGCGGCGCGCCTGGGCCTCGACGTGCGCTTCCGCGAGGGCGACCTGCTCGACGGCGCGGGCGAGGTCGACGCCGTGCTGTCGAACCCGCCCTACGTCGAGGACGGCACGGTGCTCCAGCCCGAGATCGCCCGCCACGAGCCGCCCGGCGCCCTGTTCGCCGGGGCCGACGGGATGGCCGTGATCCGCCGCCTGGCCGCGCAGGCCGGTGCGTCGGCGGCGCGGTTCGTCGCGCTCGAGGTCGGCATGGGCCAGGCGCCCGCGGTGGCCGAGGTCCTGCGGGCCGCGGGCTTCACGGCGACGCAGGCGCGGCGCGACCTCGCCGGGATCGAGCGCGTCGTCGTCGGCCGCCGATGATCACGCCCGCCGACGCCGAGACGTTCAGCCGCTGCATCGCCGTCGGCGGGGTCGCGGTGTTCCCGGCCGACACCGTCTACGGGCTCGCGTGCGAGCCCGACAACCGCGAGGCCGTCACGCAGCTGTACTTCCTCAAACGCCGCCGGCCGGAGAAGCCCGCGGCCGTGATGTTCTTCGACCGCGAGCTCGCCCTCGCCGCCCTGCCCGAGCTCGGGCCACGGACGCGCGCGGCGCTCGAGGCGCTGCTGCCCGGGGCCGTGACGCTGCTGCTGCCCAACCCCGGCCGCCGCTTCCCGCTCGCCTGCGGGCCGGACCCCGAGACCCTCGGCCTGCGCGTCCCGGCGTGGCCCGAGGCGCTCGCGTCGCTCGCCGCGGTGCGCTGGCCGGTGCTGCAGTCCAGCGCGAACGACGCCGGCGGCCCGGACGCCCACACGCTCGACGCCGTCCCCGAGCGCATCCGCCGCGCCGCCGACCTCGTCCTCGACGGCGGCGCCGTGCCGGGGACGCCGTCGACCGTGATCGACCTGCGCCGCTGGGAGCGCGACGGGACGTGGTCGATCGCGCGCGCCGGCGCGGTCGCCGAGGACGCGGTCGCCCGCGCCCTCAGCGGGTGAGCGCGCGGGCGAAGCCGAAGCCCTCGCCGGGGGCCTCGTGCCCGAGCTCGCGGTCCTCGGCGATCGCGTAGAGCTCGGCCAGCGTGCTCGGCCCGCGGACGGTCCGCTCCGAGCCGCCCAGCGCCAGCCACGCGTTCGCCTCGTCCACGCCGAACGGGCCGAAGTCGATCGACGCCCAGCAGCGGCCCGGCCGGCGCACCGCCGGGTGCAGGCGGCCGATCGGCTCGTTCGTCGTGACGAGCAGGATGCAGCGGACGCCCTGGCCGAGCAGGCCGTCGGTGAGGTTCAGCAGGCGCGACAGCCCCTGGCCGACCTCGGCGCGGGCCGACGCCGCCATGAGCTCCCCCGCGTCCTCGAGGACGAGCAGCCGCCACGCGCGCTCGTCGTCGCCCAGCGGGTCGTTGACGACGTCCATGAGGTAGGGCGTGCTCTGCAGCAGCGCCTCGGGGTCGGTGACGCAGTGCACCGAGCACCAGTCCCGCCAGGCGCCGGCGAGCGCCTGCACCGCGTGCGTCTTGCCGGTCCCGGGCGGCCCGTGCCAGAGGATCAGGGCGCCGCCGCCCGGCCCGCGGGCCGCGAGGAGGTCCGCCATCGCCGGGCGCACCGCGACCGGGTAGTTGCGCGCGACCTCCGCCCACTCCGGCACGGCGATCGCCCGGCGGACGTCGGTCCCGCCGTGGCCGGTCGCGGTCCAGAACCGCATCGCCACGCGGTCGTCCGGGATCGGCTCGGCCCGCAACGTCTCCGCGAGGCGCTCGCACGCGCCGCGGACGTTCTGCGGGTCACGCCCGCCGACGACGATGTCGCAGTACGAGGCGCGCCCGGCGAGCAGGGCGACGCAGCCGTCGTCGAGGGCCACGACGGCGGCGTGCGCGCTTCGCACCGACCAGGAGATCTCGACCCGGCCGAGGGCGGTCAGGTCGCCGAGGTCGACGTCCGTCCGCGGGACGTCGGTCATGTGCACGTGCACGAGGCCCCGCTGCTCGATCGCGGCGAGGAAGACGTGCTCGACGAGCGGGTTGACGCGGACGTCGGTCGTCTCGCCGGACTCGAGCGTGCGCGTGGTCCCGGCCGCGGGCAGCAGCGGGCGCTCGTCGGGGACGACGAGGTCGAAGATCGTGTCGCTGTCGGCGGGCACGGGCATGTCAGCTCGCGCGGGAGGGATCGAACCTCCGCCGTCCCGTGACGGGACGCCGGCCCAGGGTGCCGCGGGCGAATGGTGCGGGCGCGCGGACAGCTCTAGAGGAGACCGTCGTGCGCGGCCGCGGAACGGATGTCGTGTTCGTCTGGACGTCGCGCATGACGGACGCGGAGCGTATCGCGGTACAGTCGCGATCGCCACCCGCGCGCCGTCGCCGGCGGATCGCGCGGCGGCGCGATGTCCGCCCGAGACGCGAGACTCGACGACTGCACACGCGCGCGCACGAGCCAAGGGGACAGCAGCCATGAGGATCGCTGTGGGATCCGACCACGCCGGGTTCCACCTGAAGGAGCACGTGAAGGCCGCGCTCGGCGCGCTCGGCCACGACGTCGTCGACGTGGGCCCGGTCACCGCCGGGTCGGTGGACTACCCGCAGTACGCCGCGGATGCGGCCCGCCTCGTCGCCGACGGCGACGTCGACCGCGCGGTGCTCGCCTGCGGCTCCGGGGTGGGCGTCGCGATCGTCGCCAACAAGGTCGCGGGCGTGCGTGCGGTCAACGCGCACGATCCCTCCGAGGCGGAGATGGCCCGGCGCCACAACGACACGAACGTCGTCGCCCTCAGCGGGTCGCGGCTGGGCCCGCATCAGGCCGACGCGATCGTGACCGCGTTCCTGCGCACGGAGTTCGAGGGCGGCCGGCACGCCCGGCGGGTAGGACAGATCACGGCGCTCGAGCGGCGCCCGACAGAGGCCGACACCGCGGTTCACTCATAGAAGCGCGAAGTGCTACGGTCCGCCATCCATAAACGATCTTCACACTGGGAATGACCGACTTCTTCAACGCCCCCATCGCCGACGTCGACCCCGAGGTGGCCGAGGCGATCGGCCACGAGCTCGAGCGCCAGCAGCGCACGCTGGAGATGATCGCCAGCGAGAACTTCGTCCCGGTCTCGGTGCTCGAGGCCCAGGGCAGCGTCCTGACGAACAAGTACGCCGAGGGCTATCCAGGCAAGCGCTACTACGGCGGCTGCGAGTACGTCGACGTCATCGAGCAGCTCGCGATCGACCGCGCGAAGGCGCTCTTCGGGGCCGATCACGCCAACGTGCAGCCGCACTCCGGCGCGCAGGCGAACGCGGCCGTCTACCACGCGCTGCTCGACCCGGGCGACACGATCATGGGCCTCGCGCTCCCGCACGGCGGCCACCTGACGCACGGGATGAAGATCAACGTGTCGGGCAAGCTCTACGACATCGCGCCCTACGAGGTGTCGCCCGAGACGTACCTCATCGACATGGACGAGGTCGCCCGGATCGCGCGCGAGCGCAAGCCCAAGCTCATCGTCGCCGGCTGGTCCGCCTACCCGCGGCAGCTCGACTTCCCGCGGTTCCGCGAGATCGCCGACGAGGTCGGCGCGCTGCTGATGGTCGACATGGCCCACTTCGCCGGCCTCGTCGCCGCCGACCTGCACCCGAGCCCGGTCCCGCACGCGCAGGTCGTCACGACGACGATCCACAAGACGATCGGCGGCGGCCGCGGCGGCATGATCCTCTGCGAGGAGGAGTACGCCAAGAAGATCAACTCGGCCGTGTTCCCCGGCCAGCAGGGCGGCCCGCTCGAGCACGTGATCGCGGGCAAGGCGGTCGCGCTGAAGATCGCCGCGACGGACGCGTTCCGCGAGCGCCAGCAGCGCACGGTCGACGGCGCGAAGGCCGTCGCCGCCGAGCTGCTCGAGGCCGGGCACGGCGTCAACGTCCTCACGGGCGGCACCGACGTGCACCTCGCCCTCGTCGACCTCCGCGAGTCGGACCTCGACGGCAAGCAGGCCGAGGATCGCCTCCACGACATCGGCATCACGGTGAACCGCAACGCGGTCCCGTTCGATCCGCGCCCGCCGATGGTCACGAGCGGCCTGCGCGTCGGGACGCCCGCGCTGGCGACCCGCGGCCTGCAGGTCGAGGACTTCCAGGAGGTCGGCCGGATCCTCGCGACCGCGCTGACCCCGGCCTTCGACGGCTCGCGCGACGAGCTCGCCGAGCGCGTCACGGCGATCGCCGACCGCTACCCGCTGTACGCGCAGCTCCCGGCGGGGGCGCCGGTGGCGGCCTCCTAGCGGTCGCCGGCCGCGGTCGCGCGCCACAGCTGGAAGCACAGCAGGCCCCAGAGCTGCCGCGAGTGGTCCTCGCGGCCGCTCTCGTGCTCGTCGAGCAGGCGCGTCACCTCGGCGGGACGGAAGAAGCCGTCGCGGCGCACCGCGTCGGGGGAGAGCAGGTCGCGCGCGAACGGGCGCAGCTCGCCGCGCAGCCACGCCGCGGCCGGGATCGAGAAGCCGCGCTTCGGGCCGTGGACGATCGCGGCCGGCACCAGCCCGGCGGCGGCCCGGCGCAGCAGGCGCTTCTTCTGAAGCAGCGAGACCTTCTGGGGCGTCGGCAGGGCGAGCGCCAGCTCCGCGACGACCGGGTCGAGGAACGGCACGCGCACCTCGAGCGAGTGGGCCATGCTCGCGCGGTCGGTCTTCACGAGGAGGTCGTCGGCGAGGTAGGTCCCGACGTCGACGTCCTGCAGGCGGGCGAGCGGCTCGGCCCCCGCGGTCTCGGCGTAGCGGGCCCGCCAGCGGTCGAGCGGATCGAAGCCGACCGCCCGGCGCCCCGGCTCGACGAGCGCCGCCCGGGCGTCCGCCGAGAAGATCTCCTTCCAGCCGTGGTGGCGCTCCAGCGGCGGCCGCGCCACCGCCCGGACGAAGCGCTTGGCCTTGTAGTCGAGCGACACGCGGCGCGCCGACGACGGCAGGCGCTCGACCAGCGGCCGGAGGGCCGAGGCGCCCGCCGCCACCCGCGATCGCGCGGCCAGGACGTCGGCGACGTAGGTGAAGTAGCCGCCGAACAGCTCGTCGCCGCCCTCGCCCGAGAGCGCAACCTTGACCTGGCCCGCGGCGAGGCGCGAGACGGCGTAGGTCGGCAGCGCCGAGGAGTCCGCGAACGGCTCGTCGAACGCGGCGGCGATCTCCGGCAGCAGGGCGGTCGCGTCGGGCCGCAGGACCAGCTCGTGGTGGTCGGTCCCGTAGCGCGACGCGACCATCCGGGCCCGCGAGAGCTCGTCGAACGACCGCTCCTCGAAGCCGATCGAGAACGTCCGGACCGCCCCCGGCGAGGCCTCCGCCGCGAGCGCCGCCAGCAGCGACGAGTCGATCCCGCCGGAGAGGAAGACGCCGACCGGCACGTCGGCCTCGAGGTGCGCGCGGACGGAGTCGCGCAACCGCGACCGCAGCTCGGCGGCCAGCGTGCGCCCGCCCTCGCGCCGCACGTCGGCCGCGGGCACCGGGGCCGGCCGCGCGAACCGGCGCACCGCCACGTGACCGTCGCGCGCCTCGAGCACGTGCCCGGCCTCGAGCTTGTGCACGCCGCGGTAGATCGACAGCGGCGCCGGCACGCTGTTGAACGCGAGGTACGCGTCGAGCGCCTCGAGGTCGACCTCGGCCGAGAACCCGGGGCGGCGCACCAGCGCCTTCAGCTCCGAGGCGAAGGCGAGCACCCCGCCCGCGACCGTCCAGTACAGCGGCTTGATCCCGAACGGGTCGCGGGCGAGCAGCAGCCGCCGCTCGCGCGCGTCCCAGAGCGCGATCGCGAACATCCCGCGCAGCCCGGCGGCGAAGTCGGCCCCGCGCTCCTCGTAGCGGTGCGGCAGGATCTCGGTGTCGCAGTGGGAGCGGAACCGGTGCCCGCGCGCGGCGAGGTCGGCCCGCAGCCGCCGATGCTCGTAGAGCTCGCCGTTGTGGACGACCACGACGCTGCCGTCTTCGTTGCGCATCGGCTGGTCGCCGCGCGCGAGGTCGATGATCGAGAGCCGCCGCGCCCCCAGCCCGACCGGGCCGTCCACGAACAGGCCCTCGCTGTCCGGGCCGCGGTGCGCGAGCGCGCGCGCCATCGCGCGGACCGCGCCCTCGTCGGCCGCGCCGCCGTCGAGCGCGAGCGTCCCGCAGATCCCGCACATCGCGGCTACGCGGGCCCGTCGCCCGGACCCGCCACGTCGCCCGCGCCGCGCTGCAGCACCCGCCACGCCGTTGCGACCACGAGGCTCAGGTAGAGGCCGACGGAGCGGTCGGCGAGCCACTCGAGGTCGTGGGCGAGCTTCTCCGACCACGACATGTCCCGCGCCATCCGCAGCTGGGCGAATCCGGTGAGCCCCGGGCGGACCACGAGCCGCTGCCAGTACTGCGGGATCTCCTCGCAGAGCTGCTCGAAGAACACCGGGCGGATCGGGCGCGGCCCGACGAGCGACATGTCGCCCCGGACGACGTTCCACAGCTGCGGCAGCTCGTCGAGGTGGACCGTGCGCAGCCACCGCCCGGTGCGCGTGAGCTCGTCGCTCGTGCGCTCGTCGAGCGCGGCCGCCTGGTAGGGGCCGAGGCGCGCCTCGGCGTCCGCGCTCAGCGTCCGCAGCTTGTACATCGTGAACATCTGGCCCGCGCGGCCGACCCGCAGCCCGCGGTAGAGCACCGGGCGGCCCGAGGTGACGAGGACGAGGAGCATGAGCACGCCGAGCAGCGGCGCGGTCGCCGCCAGCAGGGCGCCGGCGATGACGAGGTCGAGCGCGCGGAGGAGCGCGTCGAGCGTCCGCCGCTCGTACGGATGCTCGGCCTGCGCGGCCCAGCGCTCGGCGATCGCGTGGGTGCGGGCGAGCTCCTCCGCCCGGCGGCGCTCGGACGGGTGCGCGGGCTCGGGCGCGGTGGCGGGCGCCCGCAGGCGCAGCATCAGCCGGCCGCCCCGAGGACGAGGTCGACGAGCACCTGCGGGTCGCGCCGCTCCACCGCGCCGGGCCCCGCCCGCTTGACGAGCTCGATCGCCCGCGGGTCGGACAGCGGCCGCAGGCGCCCGGCGCGGATGAGCGCCTCGTCCACGCCGCCGAGCCGCCCGCCGTAGGTCGTGTAGACCGGCGTGCCGAGCGCGACCGCCTCGCGGTTCATCGTCCCGCCCGCCGAGACGACGAGGTCGACGAGCGCGACGAGGCTCTGGCCGTCGACCGCGCGCTCGGGGACGACGAGCGAGGGCAGGCCGAGCCACTGCAGGAAGCGCCGCTGCTGCTCCGTGCGCGGGAGCACGGCGGCCTGCACCCGCGGGTCGCGGCCGATGTGGTCGAGGACCTGCGGGAACAGCCGGTTGGCCTTGCGGTGGTACAGCGAGACGTCCGGAGGCGGGCGCACGGCGACGAGGACGCGCTCGGGATCGAGGCCGAGCTCGTCGAGCACGCCGCGGTCCGGGGTGAAGTCCGCGAGGTAGTAGTCCTCCTTCAGCCCCGGGAACTGGGCGAGCTTGGCCGCCGTGACGCCGTAGCGGCGCAGGCGCTGGGCCGGGATGGCGTCGGGCGTCAGGACCCGCCGCGCGGGGCGGCAGCCGACGTTGTGCTGCAGCGTCGCCCACTCGTAGTCGAACATGTCGACGGCCGGGATCCCGAGCACCTTCGCGACGATCGCGAGATCGTTCGAGCCGTGGGCCGCGGCGAGGTCGAAGCCGCGCCCGCGCGCCCAGCGCCACAGCTCGACGCTGCGGGACACGAGCGACACGAGCTTGCGCGTCCGCTTCGCGCCGCCGTGCCGCCCGACCGCGTGGTGCTCGAGCCCGAGGCGCCGCGCGAGCTCGAGCGTCTGCGCGTAGTCGCGCGCGGTGACTTCGACGTCATGGCCGGCGGCCCGTAGACGCTGCACGATCGGGCGGAACACCACCGGGTGCGCCGGCGCCGTCAGGTCGATCCAGATCCGCACGCTCGTCGGGGCGCCGGTTGGGGGCGCTCGCCTGCCGGGGGCATCCCGGAAGTCTAGGTCGGCCGCGGACGCCCCCCACGCGCGCGATGACGGCGGCAGCGCCTGCGATGCTTCCTGCTCGATGGCACCTGACGGACTCGACGCCCTGCTCGCGGCGGCGGCCGCGGCCGTGGTCACGGCCGTCCTCACGCCGTTCGTCGGGCGGGCGGCGCGCCGTCTCGGGGCGCTCGACGAGCCGCGCGACCGCGGGCTGTCGCAGCGGATGACGCCGCTCCTGGGCGGGGTGGCGATCTTCGCCGGCGTCGTCGTCGCCGCGCTCGTGTGGCTGCCGATGGACGAGAGCTACCGCGCGATCCTCGCCGGCGCGACGGTCATCACCGTCGTCGGGGCCGTCGACGACGTGATCGATCTGCACCCGGCGCTCAAGCTCGCCGGGCAGGTCGGCGCGACCGCGATCCCGGTCGCGAGCGGCGTGCGGGTCTCGGACTTCACGCTGCCGTTCGTGCACCGCGTCGACCTCGGCGACCTCGGCGCGCCGCTGACGATCGTCGGGATGGTCCTCATCATCAACGTCGTCAACTTCTCCGACGGCGTCGACGGCCTCGCCGCCGGGGTCTGCGCGATCGCGGCGTCGTCCTTCGCGATCATCGCCTTCGACCTCGACAAGGCCGACGCCGCGGTGCTCGCGGCCATCATCGCCGGTGCCGCCCTCGGGTTCCTCGTCCACAACTTCCACCCGGCGTCGGTCTTCATGGGCGACTGCGGGTCGAACCTCCTCGGCTACCTGCTCGGCGCGGTGATCGTGGAGGGCTCGCTCAAGACGAACGCCCTGATCGCGCTCATCGGGCCGCTCGTGATCCTCGCCGTGCCGTTCCTCGACACCGGCTTCGTCGTCGCCAAGCGGGTCAAGTACCGGCGTCCGGTGTACCGCGCCGACCGCTGGCACTTCCACCACCGCATGGCGAACATCGGCTTCTCCCAGCGGCGCACGGTCCTCTACCTCTACGCGTGGATGCTCGCGATGGCCGGCCTCGCCGTCGCGCTGCGCTTCGTCCCGTACTCGGACGACGCGGGCCACCTCCAGATGGGGTGGGCGGTCCTCATGGCCGGCCTGTTCCTCGTCGTGCTCGCCGCGAGCGTCTACCTCGTCTACGTCCTCGAGATCCTCAAGTTCCGTCGCCTGGACGCGATCCGGCTGCGGCGCGTGCGGCCGGAGACGAGCGAGGAGGAGATCGACGCCGACGTCGAGCAGCACCTCGCGACGGGCGAGTTCGAGACCGTCCGGCGCGAGACCGAGGAGTTCCCCTCCGTCTGAACATGGCCCTGGACGCCGACCAGATCCTCGCGTTCCGCCTCGCCCGCTCGGGGCTGGCCGCCCGCGACGCCGCCGGCCTCGCCGCGGCCGCCGCGTGCCCGGCGTCGGACTTCAGCCGCCACGCCGCGCTGCTCGCGCTCGCGGCCCGCAGCGACGACGTCACCCGCGAGGGCTACGACGCGGCCGTCGACGCCGGCGACCTCGTCGTCGCGCACATCGTCCGCGGCGCGATCCACGCGCTCGCGCCGGACGACCTCGCGCTCTACGGCCGCGCCCTGATCGCGCGCGACGACGACGACGCTCGGCCCCCAGCTCGGCCGCCAGGTCCAGAAGCTCGCGGCCGAGAAGGGCTTCGCCCCGACGGACGCGCTCGACGAGGTCGCCGCCGCGACCGCCGACGCGCTGAAGGGCGGCCGCGCGCTCGACAAGACCGCCCTGCACGAGGAGCTGCGCGGGCGCGTCCACTCCGACCTCATGCCGTGGTGCAAGGGCTGCGGCAGCCACCACGTCGCCCCGATGCTCTGGCGCTACGCGACGGTCAAGGCGGGCGTCCGCCTCGACGCCGAGCGCCGCTACGTCCAGGGCCGGCCGGGACGTGCCCCGGCGGCGCGCGAGGCCGTCCGGCGCTTCCTGCGGTTCTACGCGCCGGCCCGGCCCGGCGACTTCGCCGAGTGGGCCGGTCTCGCACGGCCGCACGCCCAGCGGCTGTGGGACCAGGCCGAGGGCGACCTCTCCGAGGCCGACGGCGCGGGCTTCGTCCTGCGCGAGGACGAGGCCGAGCTCGCGTCACCGGCGCAGGCCGAGGGCGTGCGCCTCCTGCCGCCGGGCGACCCGTACCTGCAGAAGATCAACCGCCCGCTGCTGGCCCCCGACGACACGCTGCGCAAGCGCCTGTTCCGGCCGGTGGCGAGCCCCGGCGCGGTGCTGCGCGACGGTCGCCTCGCCGGCTCGTGGCGGATGGAGGTCAAGGGCCGCCGGGCGACGATCAAGGTCGAGAAGACCGGGCGCCTGGCCAAGGGCGCGATCGGCGGCGAGGCCGAGCGCATCGGCGCCCTGCGCGGCGCGCCGGACGTGACGGTCGAGATCTCGTGAGGGCGCGCTACGTGCCGTAGACGGCGCGGACGAAGATGCCGCTGAGCGCGGCGACGAGCTGGTCGTGGGCGATCGGCTCGCCCAGCACGAGCTGCTGGTTGAAGGCCCGCTCGATCATCCAGCACAGCGCGAAGGCGGTCGCGCGCGCGTCCTCGGCGACGACCGTGCCGCCGTCGCTGCGCAGCTCGTCGATCCGCCGCGCGGTCGCGTCGACGAAGCGGTCGAGGATCGCGTGCCAGAAGACCGCGACCTCGTCGTCGGTCGCCGCGGCCTGGACGATCGCGCGCAGGACGGCGCCGTGCTCGCGGTACAGGGCGCCGATCTTCTGCAGCGCCTCGGCGACCTCGGCGGTCGGCTCGCCCGCGCCCGAGAACCAGATGTCGCCCTGGCGGTAGAGCTCGTCGGTGACGTCCTCGGTGAGGCGCAGCAGCAGCTCGCGCTTGTCACGGAAGTAGAAGTAGAACGCGGTCCGCGAGATCCCGGCCCGCGTGGCGATGCGCTCGATGTTGAGGTCGGCGTACGAGACGCCCTCGCCGAGCAGCTCCGACGTCGCGGCGAGGACCGCCGATTGCACGGCGGCGCGCTTGGCCGTCGGTGCGCCGCGCGATTGGCCCCCCATCGCCACGAAGCGAATCTAGTTGAGCGGAGCACGGTTGTCGCGTGGTTGGGCGCCTGAAGGTCAGATCGACGGCGCCCACTTCGCAGGAGGGATGCCGCGGCCGGCGCCTCGGGGAGGCGCCGGCCGCGGCGGGGAGGAGAAACGCGGGTGCCACCCTCGACCGCATCACGGGCGCGCGGCCCGGCAGGGCGCCCTCCGCGGGCGCACCGATACCCGAGTCGCTCGCGCCGCGCACGCCGGCGGCGACGAGCGGCGGATGAAGCGCGCCCGACGGCGCGGACGAGGTGTCAATGCGTCAGATTCGCGATCTCGTGGATGGAGCGCGGGCGCCGGGGGTACATGCGAGCCACTCCTCGCGATACCGGCGCTCCCTCGGCCCCGGCATGATGCCGGGGCCGCGCCGCGTCTGGGGGGCGTTTTGCGTCCTAGTGGACGAGCGTCACGTGCCGCGACAGGAGCGTGCCGTTGCCGCTCGCGTCGCTCACGAGGACCTGCGTCGTCATCACGACGCCGCGCTTGGACTTCTTGATCGCCGCGCGGGCGGGCTTCGTGAACTTCACGCGCATCAGCGTCGTGCCGGCGGAGGACCGCTTGGCCGAGCCGGTGGCGACGACGACCGGGCTGGTGCGGGCGTCGAGCTTCAGGCGCTTCGCCGTCATGCGGTCGACGGAGAGCGCGACGGAGATCCCGCACGCCTCCTTGCACGTGACCCGGACCGGGACGCCGCGCTTGACCACCGTCGCCAGGCGCTGGCGGGTGAAGGAGCGCATCGACGCGCCGGGCGGCGTGAGGTCGGCGAAGTCGGCCTTGCCGGGGGCGAGGGTCTGGGTCAGCGCGGGGGTGCCGAGCGCCGGGACGACGATGACCGGCTGGATCGTGGTGGTCGAACCGACATCGCCGGTCGCCGTGATCTTGCCGTCGATGCTCTCGCAGTTCGTGAACGTGTCCACGGCAGGCCCGTTCGGGTCGATGTCCGCGACGACGGTGTCGTTGCCGGCGCCGCAGTCGATCGTGTCGGCGAAGCCGTCGGCCGCGACGATGTAGTCGCTCGAGTCGCCACCGATGAGGTTGTCCTCACCGGTGCCGCCGTCGAGGGTGTTGACGCCGCTGCCGCCCCGGAGCGTGTCCGCGCCCGCGCCGCCGCTGAGGGCGTCGTTTCCGCCGTTGCCGTTCTCGACGTTCGCCGAGTCGTTGCCGACGATCGTGTCGCCGCCGGGACCGCCGGCGACGTTCTCGACGCTGGTCAGCGTCGCGCCGGTGGCCGCGCCGGTCGAGAGGTCGACGGTCTTCGTGCCGGTGCCGGAGCCGAAGTTGACGGTGTCGGAGCCGTCGCCGCCGTCGATGTCGAGCGGCGGGAGGTTGTCCCCGACGTTGACGGTGTCGTTGCCGACGCCGAGCTTGACGTTGAACCGGTCCGCGAGAGTGCAGGTCCACGCCGCCGGAGTAGTGGGGTCGGCCGGCGGATCCGTCGGCGGGGCAGGCAGGTCCTCGAGGCACGTCTCCTCGCCGTCGAGGCCACCGGTGACCGCTTCGAGCGGCGTCGAATCGGTCACGGTGATGGTGCCCGCCGGGTCGGCGCCGAGCGACAGCACGTTGGAGGCACCAGCGGCGTCCTCGTACGCCGCGGTTCCCGCGGCGGCCGGCGGGTGGAAGTTCGTCAGCGTCGCCGCTCCAGCGACCGGGGCCGCCACGGCGGCGACCGCGCACGCCGCCAGCACTCCTTGCATCAGCCGCTTCGGTGCGGCTGGGGTCGGACCTCGCACGTCCATCCCTCCAGACCAGTTCTCTCGCGTTTTGGTACTGCTCGGATGGCGAACGTAGCCGCGCGCGGGGCCGAACCCAAGCAAGTAAGGGGCTTAACGCAAGCGGTGTGCGGTTATCCGCACTTGCGGCTTCGGACTCAGGCAGTTACCTTCAGCTCACCTTCGAGAGAAGGGGGACGCACATGACCGCGCTGCGATTCGACATCGACACGACGAAGCAGGCGCCCATCGGGGCCGCCCACTCCGTCGTGCTCGTGCGCAGCGAGCTCGCGTCCTAGACCTCTCTCGACGACAGGCAACGGATCGCGGGCACGCCGCCCGGATCCAGAGATCGCCTCGTCGCAGCTCACGGCTCCGGGCGGTGGACCTTCACCACCACCCATTCATCCCAAGGAGTCGCAATGCTCGTTCTGCTGTATCCGGAGTTGCTGAAGGCCTCTGAGCCGGCCATGCCGCCGCACGGGCGGCACAGGCCGCCGCGACGCGTCAAGCCGCCCCCGAGGCGGGTCCGGCGCGGCGCCGCGCGGGCCCTGGCGGCCACCGCCTCGCGGCTGGACCGCGAGAGCGCCCGCCGCGTCATCGCATGATCGGGCGGAGATTCCGACGGCCCGCGCCGCGCCTCGCGCGGCCGCACCGTCGGAATCATCCTCCTGATCGAGTACCTTCCCGCCCCCGGTGTCGCTCCCGCGGCGCCGGTGGCGAGAAGGCCGATGCACGTCTCAAAGCTCGAAGACCTGGAGCGGTTCACGACGCTCGACGGCTCGACGATCCGCGAGATCGTCGGTCCCGCGTGGACGCCGGCCCGCAACCAGAGCCTCGCGGAGGCGACGGTGCCCGTCGGCAGCGCGACGACGGCGCACTTCCACCGCCAGGCGGAGGAGCTCTACTTCTTCACCTCCGGCCGCGGCCGGCTGCGCATGGGCGACATCGAGCGCGACGTCGAGCCCGGAGATTGTGCGGTGATCCCGCCGGGGACCGTTCACAAACTGTGGAATACGGGGCAGGACCCGCTCGTACTCCTGTGCTGCTGCGCCCCCGCCTATTCCGACGAGGACACCGTGCTCCTCGAAGACGCTTGAGCCGCCGCGACTTCCGGCCGATGCTCGGTTTGCAGATGCCGATGCACGCGCGTGTCCGGTCCAGCGTCCTCGCGGTCGTCGCCCTGCTCGTCCTCGCGGCCCCGGCGCACGCGCTCACGGTCGGCATCGCCGACAACAAGGCCGACATGTTCGCCGACCCCCGCTTCGGGCTCTGGGGCGTGGGCCACGCCCGCGTCACCGTCGCGTGGGACGCCCTCTCGAGCGGGTGGCAGACCGAGGAGCTCGACACGTGGATGAACGCCGCGCGCGTCGCGAACGTCGCCCCGCTCGTCTCCTTCGGCCACTCGCGCACGGACCGCCGGCGCCTGCCGACCCCCGAGCGCTTCCTCTTCGAGTTCCGCCGCTTCCGCGCCCGCTACCCGTGGGTGAACGAGTACGCCGCGTGGAACGAGGCCAACCACTGCGGCGAGCCGACCTGCCACCGCCCCGCGCTCGTCGCCGCGTACTACCGCGGCATGCGCCGCGAGTGCCCGACGTGCCGGATCCTCGCCGCCGAGGTCCTCGACATGCCGAACATGGTCTCGTGGGTGCGCGCCTTCCGCCGCCACGCGCACGAGGAGCCGCGCTACTGGGGCCTGCACAACTACATCGACGCCAACCGCCGGCGGACGACCGGCACGCGTCGGATGCTCCGGGCGGTCAAGGGCCAGGTCTGGTTCACCGAGACCGGCGGCATCGTGGCGCGCCGGAACCGCCACAAGGTGACGTTCCCCGAGTCGGCCAAGCACGCCGCCACGGCCACGCGCTTCCTGTTCGACCGGCTGGTGCCCATCAGCCGCCGCGTCACCCGCGTCTACATCTACCACTGGAACACGGACGCCCCGGGGACCACCTGGGACTCCGCGCTGATCGGCCCGACCGGTCGCGCGCGGCCCGCCTACAAGGTCGTGGCGGGCGTGCTGCACGACCAGGCCCGCCGCCGCGCCGCGCGCGCCGCGCGGCGCGAGGCCGGCGGCACGCCGGCGCCGTCGGCCCAAGCGGGCTGAGGTGCTCCTCGCCGTCATCTCCGACACGCACATGCCGCGCGGGGCGCGGCGGCTGCCCGACGCGTGCGTCGAGCGGCTGCGCTCCGCCGACCTGATCCTCCACGCGGGCGACTTCATGACGGTCGAGGTGCTCGAGACGATCGAGGCCCTCGGCCCGCCGGTCGCCGGAGTCGTCGGCAACGTCGACGAGCCCGAGCTGCTGATGCGCCTGCCCTCGGCGCGGGTCGTCGAGGCCGACGGCGCGCGGATCGCGATCCTCCATGACGCGGGCGCCGCCGCCGGGCGGCTCGAGCGGATGCGCCGCCGGTTCCCGGAGGCGGACGCGGTCGTCTTCGGCCACTCCCACATCCCGCTGCACGAACACGACTTCGACGGCGGCTTCCACATCTTCAACCCCGGCAGCCCGACCGAGCGCCGCCGGTCGCCGCGGCACACGATGGGCATGTGTCGCGCCGAGGGCGGTGAGCTCGGCTTCGAGCTCGTCGACCTCGGCCCCTGAGGGTCAGGGCGCGGGCTCGCGCTCGATCTCGAGCAGCTGACCGGGCTGCGCGGCGTGATCGACCTGCAGCGTCACGTGGTCGATCGCGAAGCGGTCGCTCAGCAGGCGCTGCAGCCGCCGGCGCATCCCGTGGCAGTCGTCGCCCGGCCGGACGAGCACGTGGGCCGCGAGCGCGGGGAAGCCGGACGTGACCTCCCAGATGTGGAGGTCGTGGACCTCGACGACGCCGGGCACGGCCGCCATCGCCCGGCCGATCGCCTGCGGGTCCATGCCCTTCGGCGCGCCCTCGAGCAGCACGCGCCCGGAGTCGCGCAGCAGGCTCCAGCCCGAGCGCAGCATGAGCGCGGCGACGAACAGCGCCGCGATGCCGTCCGCGCGGTCGAAGCCGGTGACGAGCACGACCGCACCGGCCGCGGCGGCCGCGAGCGAGGCGTAGAGGTCGGTCAGCACGTGCTGGCGCGCGCCCTCGATGTTGAGGCTGCGGCGCTCGGCGCGTCCGAGCGCCCACGCCGCGGCGACGTTGACCGCCGCCCCGACCAGGCCGACCGCGACGACGAACGCCCCGTCGACGTCGGGCGGCGAGAACAGTCGCTGGATCGCGGCGACCGCGATGACGCCCGCCAGGACGAGCAGCGTGGCGCCGTTGACCTGGGCCGACAGGATCTCGGCACGCCCGAGCCCGAACGTGAACCGCCCGCCCGCCGGCCGCGCGGCCAGACGGGCGGCGACGAGCGCCAGGCCGATCGCGCCGGCGTCGGTGAGCATGTGCCCGGCGTCCGAGAGCAGGGCGAGCGATGAGGCGAGCAGGCCGCCGACGACCTCGACGACCATGAACCCCGCGATGAGGGCGAGCGCGACGCCCAGCCAGCGCACGTCGGCGTCGGCCGACGGCGCGTGATGGTGGTGACCGTGGTGGTCGTGGGCGCCGTCGTGAGCGTGGGCGTGGCTCACGCCCGTGACGGTAGCGCTCCCGCGCCCGCTCGCGCGAGAGGGGGAGGCGGGCGACGCGCGGGGCCCATGCCCGCTAGGGTGCCGCCGCGCCCGGCGGTGTGCGATGCCTGTGGTACCGCGCATCCTCCGGACCCCGCGAGGGGTACAGGCGTGGGTGACCGGTCGTGGCGACCTGCCGCGACCCCCGGACGGCACCCGGCGTCGCGAGGCCGCGATCCCGCTGGAAACCGCCTGGGAGGCAAGTGTCACAAAGTTGTTACAAGCTCGGAGAATCCGCTACTGTGCAGGGCCCCACGGGCAGCACCTCGCTCCCGTCCACCCTCCAGGATCGGCTCCCTCCACGCCGTTCTCCCATGCCCGACCTCGCTCCCCACGACCATGAGCCGTCCCCGATCGCCGCGCGAGCAGCCGACGATGCGCGGCGCGGTGGCCGGCAGCCTGCTGGTGGCGACGATCGTGCTCTGCGCGGCGATCGGCTTCGGTCTGGGCGCGCTCGTGGGTGCCCCGGTGCCAATCGGGCTCGCCGGCCTGTTCGCCGGGGTCGTGCTCGGCATCGTCCTGGTCATCCGCCGCTTCGGCGACCTCTGAGCCGATGATCGCCCTGCGCTACCTCGACATCGTGATCCTGATCGTGGCCCTCCCGGTCTTCCTCCTCGGGGGGCTGCCGATGCTCGGCTACGCTGCGGGCGCCGGCGCGTGGCTGGTCCAGCGCGGCCTGCAGCTCTTCCTGAACCGCAAGGCGGTCGAGGCCGACGATCCGCGGACGACGGTCGGCATCGCCGCCGGCTCCATGATCGGACGCGGATGGCTCGTAGCGCTTACGATCTTCGCCGCCGGCCTCAAGGACAACGATGCGGGTCTCGCCGCCGCTGTCCTCGTCATCGTGCTGTTCACCGCCTACTTCACCGTGTCCATGATCATGCGTCCGTTCGACACCCAGACCTCGAGGCAGCCGTCATGACCCGTCGCGCGCTCGCCGCCCTGCTGCCGTTCGCCGCGATCCTCGCCGGTCCGGCGGCCGCGCTCGCGGCGATCAACGAGGCCTATCGCCCGCAGGACGAGTTCAAGCTCGACCCGTGGTTCTCGATCGGCCCGATCGAGTTCAACAAGGCGGTCATGTACGTCATCATCGCGACCGCGCTGACGTGCTGGTCGATGGTGTACGTGGCGCGCCGGATGCAGGCTCGCCCGAACCGGCTGCAGACCGCGGTCGAGGGCGCGTTCGTGCTCATGCGCGACAACATCACGCGCGGGAACATGGACGACCGGATGGCGGCGAAGTGGTTCCCGTTCATCGGGACGATCTTCCTGTTCATCTGGTTCTCGAACATCATCGGCTACCTCCCGCTGCCGACGAACACCGAGCACACGGTCGACATCTTCGGCATCGCGGTCCCCTCGCTGGCGCTCTTCGCCGCGACCGCGAACCTCTCGGTGCCCCTCGTCCTCACGCTCGTCGTGTGGGTCAGCTATCACGTCGAGGGCATCCGCGCGAAGGGCTTCGTGAAGTACCTCAAGAGCTGGATCCCGGCCGGCGTCGAGGGCCCCGCGCGCATCCCGATCTTCCTCATCGAGGTCATCTCCCACCTCGTCCGCCTCGTCAGCCTGAGCGTTCGTCTCTTCGCCAACATCCTCGCCGGCCATCTGCTCATCCTGTTCATGGGCGGCGGCCTCGTCGTCCTGCTGAACGTCGCCGTCGGACTGGCGGTCATCATCGGCATCGTCACCGGCGCGATGGCGATCGCCTTCTTCCTCTTCGAGGTCGGCCTGGTCGCCACGCTGCAGGCCTTCATCTTCGCCACCCTCACCGCGATCTACCTCGGCGGCGCCGTCGCCGAAGAGCACTAAAGGAGCAAGTAGTGGATCTCTCGATCATCACCCAGATCGCCCAGGCCGCGGACCCGCAGGAATACGGGCGCAAGGCCGGCAAGGCCATCGCGCTGGGCATCGGCGCCGGCCTGGGGACGATCGGTCCCGGCATCGGCGTCGGCTTCATCTTCGGCAAGGTCATCGAGTCGGTGACCCGCCAGCCCGAGATGCGCGACGAGATCACCTCGATCCAGTGGCTGGGCTTCGCGCTGACCGAGGCGATCGTGTTCTACGCGTTCATCTTCGGCCTGATCGCCTTCTTCCTCGGCTAGGCGCATGACGTCGCTCGGCACCTTCGTCCTCGCGCAGGCCCAGTCGGCCGAGGACGAGAGCTCCAACTTCCTCGTCAGCCCGAACATCGGGCTGATGATCTGGACGCTGCTCGCGTTCGTGATCGCCATGCTCGTGCTGCGCAAGTACGCGTGGCCCGCGATCACGGAGGCGCTGGACAAGCGCCAGCGCGCGATCGAGGAGTCGATCGACACGGCCGAGCGCACGCGCGCGGAGGCCCAGCAGATCCTGCAGGAGTACCGCGAGCGCCTGCGCGAGGCGCGGGCGCAGGCCGACGAGATCGTGGCCCGCGCGCGCAAGGCCGGCGAGGTCCACGAGCGCGAGGCGCTCGAGAAGGCCAAGATCCAGCGCGAGGAGCTGCTCGAGCAGACCCGACGCGACATCGAGGCCGAGACCCGCCGCGCGATCCAGGAGATCCGCAACGAGGTCGCCGACCTGACGATCCTCGCGACCGAGAAGGTCACGCGCAAGAGCCTCGACGAGGACGACCAGAAGCGTCTGGTCGAGGAGGCCCTGCGCGAGCTCGACTTCTCGTCGCTGAGCGGAGAGACCCGAAACTAGTCATGGAAGAGATCGCCCAGGTCTACGCGCGCTCGCTGTTCGAGGTCGCCCAGGAGCACGACAAGCTCGACGAGGTGCGCGACCAGATCGGGCAGTTCGCCGACGCGCTGGGCGAGAGCCGCGAGCTGCAGACCTTCTTCTTCTCCCCGTACTTCTCGACGGAGGAGAAGAAGAAGGGGCTCGACACGGCGCTCGACGGCGCCGACGAGACCGTCGAGAACTTCCTCGCGCTGCTCATCGAGAACCACCGGATGCCCGCGCTGTTCCGCGTCCGTCGCGAGCTCGACGCCATGTGGCAGGACGTCAACAGGCTCCTGCCCGTGCAGATCACGAGCGCGGTCGACCTCGACGACGCGGTGACCAGCCAGATCGGCGACGAGATCGGGCGTCAGACGGGCCGCAAGATCGAGCTGACGAGCACGGTCGACCCCGACGTGCTCGGCGGGCTCATCGTGCGGGTCGGCAACTCGATCCTCGACGCCTCCGTCCGCACCAGACTCGAACGACTTCGCAAGCAGGTCGCCCGGGCGTAGCCCGCGGCCGTCAAGGAGACCCCTGAAGCTATGGCTATGCAGATCAAGCCCGACGAGATCACCAGCATCCTCAAGCAGCGGATCGAGGGCCTGGGCGCCGACGGCGCCGAGCTCACCGAGGTCGGCACGGTCCTCTCGGTCGCGGACGGCATCGCCCGCATCCACGGCCTCGAGAACTGCATGGCGTTCGAGATGCTCGACCTGCCCCACGACGTGACCGGCCTCGCCCTGAACCTCGAGTCCGACAACGTCGGCGCCGTGCTCTTCGGCGACTGGGAGAAGATCGTCGAGGGCGACACCGTCAAGCGCACGAGCCAGCTGCTCGAGATCCCGGTCGGCGAGGAGCTGCTCGGGCGCATCGTCGACCCGCTCGGGCGCCCGCTCGACGGCAAGGGCGAGGTGAACACGTCCGAGATGCGTCCGGCCGAGTTCAAGGCCCCGGGCGTCGTCCAGCGCCAGCCGGTCAAGGAGCCGATGCAGACCGGCCTGAAGGCGATCGACTCGATGATCCCGATCGGCCGCGGCCAGCGCGAGCTGATCATCGGCGACCGCCAGACGGGCAAGACGGCGATCGCGATCGACACGATCATCAACAACAAGGACTCGGACATCATCTGCGTCTACGTCGCGATCGGCCAGCGCATGGCGACGGTCGTGCAGCTCGCCGAGACGCTGACCGACGCGGGCGCGATGGAGCGCACGATCATCGTCGCGGCGCCGGCCGACGAGGCGGCGCCGATCAAGTTCATGGCGCCGTACGCCGGCTGCGCGATGGCCGAGCACTTCCTCTACAACGGCCAGCACGCGCTGTGCATCTACGACGACCTCACGAAGCACGCGTACGCCTACCGCCAGATGTCGCTGCTCCTGCGCCGCCCGCCGGGCCGCGAGGCGTACCCGGGCGACGTCTTCTACCTGCACAGCCGCCTGCTCGAGCGCGCCGTCAAGCTCAACGACGACCTCGGCGGCGGGTCGCTGACCGCGCTGCCGATCATCGAGACGCAGGCCGGCGACGTGTCGGCCTACATCCCGACGAACGTCATCTCGATCACCGACGGCCAGATCTTCCTCGAGGCCAAGCTGTTCTTCTCGGGCGTGCGCCCGGCCATCAACGTCGGGATCTCGGTGTCGCGCGTGGGCGGCAACGCCCAGATCGGCCCGATGCGCAAGGTCGCCGGCCGCCTGAAGCTCGAGCTCTCCCAGTACCGCGACCTCGAGGCGTTCGCGCAGTTCGGCTCGGACCTCGACCCGGACACGCAGCGCACGCTCGCCCGCGGCGAGCGGCTCGTCGCGACGCTGAACCAGAACGAGCGCTCGCCGCTGCAGATCGAGGACCAGGTCGTCCAGGTCTTCGCCGCGACGAACGGCTTCCTCGACCGCATCCGCACCGAGCGCGTGCGCGAGTTCCTCGACCAGCTTCAGGACCGCACCCACTCCGAGCACGAGGACCTGCTCGGCAAGATCCGCGAGGGCGACTGGTCGGACGAGACGCAGGAGACGCTGCGCAAGGCCGTCGGCGACTTCGCCGACGACTTCGGCTACGACCTCGACGAGGAGGGTCACGCGCTCGAGGACAGCGACGAGACCACGCGCGAGCAGGAGGGCATCCGCTCGAGCTCGGACTCCGACGACGACTCCGACGCCGACGACGGCGAGGAGCGCGACGACGAGGGCGGCGACGGCGAGGGCGGCGACGACGATCGCGCCCGCGGCGACCTGTCGACGGCCCCCCTGCCGAGCGATGGCGACGAGGACACCGACGAGACCGAGGAGGCGGGCGCGGCGCGCGCCTCGTAGCTGATGGCCGCCACCCAGCGCGACGTCAAGCAGCGGATCGACTCCGTCAAGAACATCCGCAAGATCACGCGGGCGATGGAGATGGTCGCGGCCGCGCGCCTGCGGCGCGCCGAGCAGCGGATCGCCCACCTGCGGCCGTACGCGGGCGCGATCCGGCGCATGACCCGCCAGGCCGCCGAGGCCGCGGGCAGCGAGATCTCGAGCCTGCCGATCCTCAAGCAGCACGAGAACGAGAACCGCGTCGGGATCCTGCTCGTCACGGGCGACCGCGGCCTCGCCGGCGCGTTCAACTCGCAGATCCTGCGGGCCGGGCTGCGCGCGGCGTCCGAGCACGAGAGCGACGGCAGCGACGTCGTCTTCTACGCCTCGGGCCGGCGCGGCGTGTCGTCGCTCGGCTTCCGCGGCCGCGAGGTCTCGGGCGCGTACACGGGCTTCACCGACCGCCCGGCGTACGCCGACGCGCGCGAGATCGCCGAGGACCTGATCACGGCCTACGTGGACGACAAGATCGACCGCGTCGAGATCTTCTACAACGGCTACATCTCGCCGCTCGTGCAGGAGGTGCGGCGCGAGACGCTGCTGCCGCTGCAGGAGGCGACGATCCTCGAGGGCGCCGAGGAGGACGACGAGGACGAGGATCGCGACGAGTCCGGCCACCACGCGCTCGTCGAGTACGAGCCCGGGCCGGAGGAGATCCTCGAGCGCCTCATCCCCGACTACGTCGAGATCTCGATCTACCGCGCGCTGCTCGAGTCGACCGCGTCCGAGCACGGCGCGCGCATGACCGCGATGCGCAACGCATCCCAGAACGCCGGCGAGGTCATCGACGACCTCACGCTCGAGATGAACCGCGCCCGGCAGGCCGAGATCACCCAGGAGATCATGGAAGTCGTCGCCGGCGCAGAGGCGCTGGTCTAGAGAGGAATCCCAACGCTTATGGCTGCAACGACAGAGACCAACAAGGACGAGACCCGCGACGACGGCCGCAACGTCGGGCGCATCGAGGAGATCCAGGGCGTCGTCATCGAGGCCGTGTTCCCCGACGAGCTGCCCGAGATCAACCACGCGCTGCTGATCAACCGCGAGCGCGCCGCGGGCGACGACGACAGCATCAGCCCGAACCTGATCTGCGAGGTGCAGCAGCACCTCGGCGACGACCGCGTCCGCGCGGTCGCCATGGACACGACCGACGGTCTCGCCCGCGGGACCGAGGTCATCGACACCGGCGGCCCGATCACCGTCCCGGTCGGCGACGTCACCCTCGGGCGGATCTTCAACCTGCTCGGCGAGACGATCGATCAGGGCGACGCGATCGAGGGCGAGGTCGAGCGCTGGCCGATCCACCGCGAGGCGCCGAACGTCGAGGACCTGACCCCGACGACGGAGATGTTCGAGACCGGCATCAAGGTCGTCGACCTCCTCGCCCCGTACGCCAAGGGCGGCAAGATCGGCCTGTTCGGCGGCGCGGGCGTGGGCAAGACCGTCCTCATCCAGGAGCTCATCAACAACCTCGCCCAGGAGCACGGCGGCCTGTCGGCCTTCTGCGGCGTGGGCGAGCGCTCGCGCGAGGGCAACGACCTCTGGCTCGAGATGAAGGAGTCGGGCGTCATCGACAAGACGATGCTCGTCTTCGGCCAGATGAACGAGCCGCCCGGCGCCCGCATGCGCGTCGCGCTGTCCGGCCTGACGATGGCCGAGTACTACCGCGAGCAGGGCCAGGACGTGCTGCTGTTCATCGACAACATCTTCCGGTTCGTCCAGGCGGGCTCCGAGGTCTCGGCGCTCCTGGGCCGGATGCCGTCGCAGGTCGGCTACCAGCCGACGCTCGAGACCGAGATGGGCCAGCTGCAGGAGCGCATCACCTCGACGCGCCAGGGCTCGGTCACCTCGGTGCAGGCGATCTACGTCCCGGCCGACGACCTCACCGACCCGGCGCCGGCGTCGGTGTTCGCCCACCTCAACGCGACGACGGTGCTCTCGCGCGGCATCTCGGAGAAGGGCATCTACCCGGCCGTCGACCCGCTCGACTCGACCTCGACGATCCTCAAGCCCGACATCGTCGGCGAGGAGCACTACGAGGTCGCGACGCGCGTCAAGGAGATCCTCCAGCGCTACAAGGAGCTCCAGGACATCATCGCGATCCTCGGCATCGACGAGCTCTCCGACGAGGACAAGGTGACGGTGCAGCGCGCGCGCAAGGTCGAGCGCTTCCTGTCCCAGCCGTTCCACGTCGCGGAGGCGTTCACCGGCACGCCCGGCCAGTACGTCTCGATCGAGGACACGGTGCGGTCGTTCCGCGAGGTCATCGACGGCGAGCACGACGACCTGCCCGAGTCGGCCTTCTTCATGAAGGGCGGCATCGAGGGCGTCGTCGAGGCCGCGAGCAAGAGCTAGCGGCGGGCGGTCGCGATGGCCCGGACGAAGTTCCGCGTCGAGGTCCTCACCCCCGAGGGCGAGGTCTTCAACGACGAGGTCGAGATGGTCTCGACCCGCACCACGGTGGGCTCGATCGGCGTGCTGGCCAACCACCAGCCGCTGCTCGGCATCCTCGAGCCCACCGAACTGCGCCTCTACAAGTCCGACTCGGACATCGAGTCCTACGCCCAGGGCGAGGGCTACATCCAGGTCTCGGGCGAGCAGGTGCTCGTGCTCGTCGAGGAGGCCATCCCGCCCGGCGACCTCGACACCGGCGACCTGCGCGACCGCGCGCAGCGTGCCGAGCAGTCGGCCCGCGAGGCCGAGGACGGCTCCGAGGAGCAGCGCCGCTGCCAGCGCGACCAGCGCCGGGCGGAGGCCTTCCTGAAGATCGCCGAGGGCGGCGGGCGCTAGACACGTTCGGCGCTGCGCCGTCCCGCGGGCGCCGGCCACGGCCGGCGCAATGAGCGAGGCGGCGCACCAGCGTCCCGGTGCGCCGCCCGCTCCCCCTCCTGCTGAACAGTGCGACGGCGCGGCCGCTCGGCCCCCCGGCCGGGCACGGGGGGAACCGTGATGCCGACCGGAGCGCCTCGCGCCCGCGCCACCGCGGGTGAGAAGACGCTGCGGTGCGACCGTGAGGACGGCCGCACCGCGACGTGGACGTGACGGGACACCGGGGGGATCGCCCGCCACGCTGGTGGTGAGCCGATTCAGTCTCGGCGCACCACCACCGTCCGGCGAACCGGTCGCACGTCACAAATGGATCCGCGGCGCGCGCAGTGCGGCGACCGGCCGGCGGAAAGGGATGCGGGCTCACAGCGGCGCTCCGATGGGCGCGGCGGCGGTGAGCCGGGAGGGGCCTGGAGCGCAGAGCTCAGGTTCAAGTCGAGGGTGAGATAAGGCCGCGAGACTCCCATGAACACGGGGATCGCGCGGGTCGTGGCGATCGCTTCGGCGGTAGGAGGGCCGTGCGGCCCCGCGGTGCCGAACAAGGCCGCGAGCGCGGCGCTGCGGCTCGTCTCGGCCGGCGTCGAGGCGCAGGTTGGGCAGGCTTGGCGCGGCCGGGCGCGCTGTCGCGCAGCGCCGGGCGCCGGCGTCGGGCGCGCGGTCGGGGCACACCACGCCGGCGCGGTCCGGCGCGGGTGCGGGCGCGGCCAGGACGTCGCCGGTCGCGAGCGCCGGCGCCAGGAGCGGGCGGATGCTCGCCGCGGCGGCCGACGACGGGGCGGCGATCGCCGACTGGGCGACGGCCAGCGCGAGCGTCAGCGCGACCGTGAACACGAGCCAGACGTAGGCGACCGTCTGGGGCGCGAGCGCCCGATGGATGAGTGCGTGCATGTCTCGTCCGGAGCGCCCGACCAGGGCATCCGCTCCGGGTGAGGGATTGTCAGGAGACAGACAATCCGGGGCCAGCGCGGAAGCGGACGACGTCGTGGTCACGACGCGCACCCGGGGCTGCGGGATCCCGCATCGCGGCCTGCGGGGCGCGCGCGCGGCCTCAGGCGCGCGCCAGGCCCGCCTCGGCGCAGCCGCGCTCGAGCGCGTCGAGGCCGAAGCCGTCGACCGGGCCGAGCGCGCCGGTGCCCCGGAGGTCGCCGGCGGCCGCGCGCTCGGCGCCCCAGGCGAGGATCGCGGCGGTGAAGTCGTAGGGGTTGACGCCGCGCAGCCGCACCGCCGCGAGTTGCGTGCCGCGCGCGTCGAAGGCCTCGGCGACGACGAGCGAGCCGACGGGCGCGCGGGCCTCGGCGTCGGGGCCGCCGGTCGAGCCGGGCGCGAGCGGCCGCAGCGCGGCGCCGACCGCGGCGCGGGCGCCGGGGACACGGCCGAGCAGCGACGCGCCCGCCGACACCGCCTGCACCGCGCGGGACAGCGAGCCGGCCCATCCGAGGTAGACGCCCACGTCGCGCAGGCCGGGGTGCACCCGGGGGAGGGCGAAGGCCTCGGAGCTCGCGACGGACACCGCCTCCGCGCGGCGGCCGCCGCCGGTGTCGAACGCGCGGACCCGGCGCGCGGGCGCCTCGGCGACCAGCCGCCCGCCGCGGAACGCGTAGCCCGGCGCGAGCAGGAGCCCGAGCACCGACGCGCGCGTGCCGCCGCTCGCGGCGCCGGCGCCGGTGCGGCCGCTGAGGAAGTAGCCGATGTCGACGCGGGTCGCGCTCGCGCCCGCCTCGCGCAGCGCGAGGGCCGCGGCGAGGTTGCCGGGGACCCAGTCGTAGCCGAAGGCGGTGAGCAGCCCGCATCCCGCGGCGGCGGCCGCGGGGCCGTGGCGCTCGAACACCTCCCGGATGAACGGCCCCTCGCCGGTCGAGTCGAGGTAGTGCGCGCCCGCGGCGATCGCGGCCGCGACCGCGGGCTCGCCGAGCCGCACGAACGGGCCGACGGTCGAGACGAGGACGTCGCCGCGGCCGACGAGGTCGCGGAGCGTCTCGGGCCGCGCGACGTCGGCGACCCGGGTCTCGAGCCCGCCGATCCCGGCGGCAAGCCGTTCGAGCCGGTCGGCGCCGCGGGCGGCCAGCACCGGACGGACGCCGCGGTCGACGAGTGCCCGGGCGGTCAGTTCGCCCGTGTAGCCGGTGGCCCCGAAGACCACGATGCGCCCGCTCACGGCGCGACCCTATCCTCTGGATGATGGATGAGCGGGTCCTGGCTGAGCGCCTCATGAGGTACGACACCTCGAAGCCCGAGGCGCTCCGCGCGGCGGCCGCGTTCATCAAGGGCTGGCTCGAGGCGCGCGACATCGAGGTCGTCGAGCGCGACTTCGACGGGCTGCCGGTCGTGATGGCCGAGGTCGGCCCCCGCGACGGGCCGGTCGTGATCTTCCACGGCCACCTCGACGTCGTGCCCGCGCGCGAGGGCCAGTTCGAGCCGCGCGTGGAGGGCGACCGCCTCATCGGGCGCGGCGCCTACGACATGAAGGGCGCGCTCGCGTCGATCATGTGCGCGGTTCGCGAGGCGGCCGAGCAGGACCGCGTGCGGGTCAAGTTCCTCTGCGTGCCCGACGAGGAGTCCGAGGACGTCGACAACCGCTCGACCGACGCGCTCGTCGCGGAGGGCCTGCGCGGGGACTTCGCCCTGACGGGCGAGCCGACCGACCTCCACATCGGCGTGCAGGCGAAGGGCGTCCTCGCGGTCCGCGCCGAGATCATCGGGACCGCCGCGCACGGCTCGACCCCGTGGCTCGGCGACAACGCGATCCTCAAGGCCCACGACGCGTTCCGCCGCATCGAGACGCTGCCGTTCAGCCGCGAGTCGTCGGACATGTTCGACCGGCCGTCGATCAACATCGCCCGCATCGAGGGCGGCGACGCGTTCAACAAGGTCCCGGACGCGTGCTGCATCGACGTCGACATCCGCTTCCTGCCCGGCCAGGACCCGGGCGACATCCTCGCCCAGATCCGCGCGATCCCGGACCTGCGGATCGTCAAGACCTTCACCCGCGCGCCCGCGATCGTCTCGCGCCGCAACCCCTACGTCCTCGCCCTGCGCGACGCCGTCGGCCGCTCGATCGAGGGCGAGGCCCTGAGCGTCGGCCGCGACGGCGCGTCCGACGTCATCTCGTTCCTGGAGGCCGGCGTCCCCGCGGTCGAGTTCGGCCCGGTCGGCGGCGGCCACCACGGCCCCCACGAGTGGGTCTCGATCGCCTCGCTGGCCCGCTACCGCCGCGCGCTCGGCGACTTCGTCCGCCACCTGCCGGTCTGGCTCGAGCGCCAGGACCAGCCGTTGCAGGCGGTGGACGGCGGGCTGGCGTAGACGTCCGCGGTTCTCGCCGCGGCCGCGCGGCCTGTGGCGCGATGCGCGCACCGGCGGTGCCACCACGCGTTCGACCTTTCGGTCGATTATCGGGTGAAAGGTCGAAGGCGTCTCGAGATCGCCGGCCGCGTAGGCTCTGACCCGCCGCCGTCGAACACCACCTCTGGTGTTCCCGGAGCCCTACACCGGACGCTGGTCAGGGTGGTCGCTGCTCAAGCGCTTCGCGATCGGCGCGGTCGTGATCTTCTCCCTCTCCGCGGCGACCGTCGCGTCGGCCGTGCTGCTGGAGGTCAAGGAGGTCACGACGATCATCAAGGACGAGAGCGTGCCGCTCGCGGTGCAGGTGCGCTCGCAGCTCAAGCACGTCGCGCCCGGCAAGCCGCAGACGATCCTCGTCATCGGCGACGACCGGCGGAAGGCCGACATCGAGCAGCACAACCCCACGCGGTCGGACACGATGATCCTCATCCGCCTGGATCCGAAGCGCGGGGCGACGGCGATGATGTCGCTGCCGCGGGATCTGCTCGTCACGATCCCCGGCCACGGCGTCGACAAGCTCAACGCGGCGTTCTCCTACGGCGAGGACGCGCTCACGCTGCGCACGATCCGCTCGCTCCTGGGCATCCCGATCCACCACTACGTGCGCGTGACGTTCCGGGGGTTCAAGGACGCCGTCGACCGGCTCGGGTGCGTGTACGTCGACGTCGACCGCAGGTACTTCAACGACAACCGCCCGCCCGTCGGCGGCGGCGGGGCGTACGCCGCGATCGACGTGCCCGCGGGCTACCAGAAGCTGTGCGGCGCGCGGGCGCTCGACTACGTCCGCTACCGCCACCTCGACAGCGACCTCGTCCGCGCCGCGCGCCAGCAGTCGTTCCTCGGCCAGGCCAAGGACCAGATCGGCGTGAGCGGCGTCTTCGCCGACCGCAGGAAGCTCCTGCACATCTTCGCCCGCTCGGTCCGCACCGACATCCGCAGCTCGCACGCCGTCCTCAGCCTGCTGAAGCTCGTCGCCGAGTCCTCGAGCAAGCCGGTCGCCGAGGTCCCGTTCCCGGCCCTCGACGCCCCGGACGGCAGCGGCAACCTCGAGATCTCGCCGTACATGCTGCAGACGACCGTCAAGCGCTTCCTCGCCGCCAAGGGCTCGAAGAAGAGCGACGAAGCCGACGACCAGCACGACGGGTCACCGGACGACCCGCACGTCGAGTCGCCGGCGCACGAAGCGTCGCGCGAGCGCGTCGGCCGCGAGCGCCACCGCCCCCGGCCTCCTGCTCAACCGCACCGCGGGCGAGGACGAGGCCGCCCGCCTGCAGGTCAAGCTCCCGACCTCGCTGCCCGTCTACGCCCCGCGCCTGCTCGCCGCGGGCGGCCGCTACCGCAGCGACTACTCGCGCGCCTACACGATCACCGACCGCGCCGGCGACCGCCACCGCGCGTACCGGATCGTCGCGTTCGAGGGCTCGATCGGCCAGTACTACGGGATCGAGGGCACGACCTGGAAGTCGCCGCCGATCCTCGACGACCCCTCCGAGCGCCGGCGCATGCGGCGGGCGGACGTACGAGCTCTTCACGGACAACGGCCGGCTGCGGATGGTCGCGTGGCGCACGCCGAAGGCGGTGTACTGGGTCTCGAACACGCTCATGCGGACGCTGACCAACCGGCAGATGCTCGCGCTCGCCCGATCGGCCGCCCGCGTCGGCTGACGCTCCCTGCCGGCGGCGGCCGGTACCCTGACGGCTTCCTCGATGGGCCCGTTCGACGACGACAAGAAGCCGCCGCGGCCCGGTCGCGGCCTGCTCAAGCGGGCCGCCATCGGCGCGTTCCTGATCTTCGGCTTCTCCGCCGCGACCGTCGCGTCGGCCGGCCTGCTCGAGGTCGACCAGCTCATCCGGATCGTCAAGAGCGAGAGCGCGCCGATCCCCGGCATCGAGGGCGCGCTCGACGACGTCCCGTCGGGCAAGGCGCAGACGATCCTGGTTCTCGGCTCGGACCGGCGCTTCGTCGACATCAAGGAGAAGAACCCGGTCCGCTCGGACACGCTGCTGCTCGTCCGGCTGGACCCGGCCCGCGGCGTGACCGCGGTCATGTCGATCCCGCGCGACCTCAAGGTCGACATCCCGACGCGGCGCGGCGTGGTGACCGACAAGATCAACGCCGCCTACGCGCTCGGCGGCCCGTCGCTCAGCGTGCGGGTGGTCCGCAACCTCCTGCACATCCCGATCAACCACGTCGTCAACGTGAACTTCGGCGGCTTCCAGCGGGCGGTGAACCGCCTGGGCTGCGTGTACGTCGACGTCGACCGCGACTACTTCAACGACAACAGCCCGCCCAACGGCAGCCCGTTCGACTACGCGACGATCAACATCAACCCGGGCTACCAGAAGCTCTGCGGCAAGGACGCGCTCGACTACGTGCGCTACCGCCACTTCGACGACGACCTCGTCCGCGCCGCGCGCCAGCAGTCGTTCCTCTCCGCGGCCAAGGAGCAGATCGGCCTCGGGCGGATCTTCGGCGACCGCAAGGAGCTGCTGCGGATCTTCGGCCGCTACACGCAGACCGACATCGCCCGCCAGAACACGGCCGCGATCCTGCGCCTGCTCAAGCTCGCCTTCGAGGCCTCCAAGAACCCGATCCGCGAGGTCCACTTCCGCGGCGACATCGGCGAGACGTACGTCACGATCTCGGACACGAACCTCCGGCGGACCGTCGGCGAGTTCCGCAGCGGGCGCGCGTCGAACGGCCCGCGCGAGACCAGCTCGTCCTCGAGCAACGGCTCGTCGTCGAAGGGGTCGAGCCGCCGCGGGTCGCGCAGCACCTCGGCCGGCCTGCCGCGCGGCGTCATCAACTCGAGGGTCGAGGGCGAGGACTTCGTCGCGGCCGCCTCGACGCACCTCGCGTTCCCGACGTACTACCCGCGCGTCCGGCTCTCGCGGGGCCGGTACCTCTACGACCGCCCGCGCGTGTACGACGTCTTCGACCGCGCCCACCGCCGCTACCGCGCGTACCGCATCACCGTCGCGACCGGCGTGCAGGGCCAGTTCTACGGCGTCCAGGGCACGAACTGGAAGTCGCCGCCGATCCTCGACAACCCGTCCTCGACGACGCGCATGCGCGGGCGCACCTACGAGCTGTTCACCGACGGCAACCGCCTCGCCCTCGTCGCGTGGCGCACGCCGCGCGGCGCGTACTGGGTCTCGAACACGCTGTCGCGGACGCTCACGAACCGGCAGATGCTCGCGATCGCGCGGTCGCTGGCCCGGGTCGGCGAGCGCTGATCGCCCTCCCGGCGAGCGGTCGTCGCGGGCGTCCGCGGGCCGTGGTCGCGGAGGCCCCCGCTATTCTCGTCCGCCGCTCATGACCAGCCCTCGCGAACCCATCGGCGTCATCGGCACCGGCTACGTCGGCCTCGTGACGGCCGCCGGTTTCGCCGAGCTCGGCAACGACGTCTGGTGCATCGACATCGACGCCGGCAAGATCGAACGTCTCAAGCGCGGCGAGATCCCGATCTTCGAGCCCGGCCTCGCCGAGCTCGTCACCAAGCACCAGGGCCGCCTGCACTTCTCGACGGACATCACCGACGCGCTCGAGCACGCGCGGCTGCTGTTCGTGGCGGTCGGCACGCCGCCGACGTACTCGGGCGACGCCGATCTCAGCGCCGTGCACGCCGTCGTCGGCGCGATGCCGCCGTCCGACGAGCACGCGCTCGTGATGAAGTCGACCGTCCCGGTCGGCACCGGCGAGTCGATCAAGCGCGTCTTCGGCGAACAGGGCAAGCACGGCTTCCGCTACGTCTCGTGCCCCGAGTTCCTCAAGGAGGGCTCGGCCGTCGCCGACTTCCTCGAACCCAACCGCGTCGTCGTGGGCGACGACGGCGACTGGGCGGGCGACGCCGTCGTCGAGCTGTACGCCCCGCTGGACGCGCCGCTCGTCCGCACCGACATCGCGAGCGCCGAGATGATCAAGCTCGCGGCCAACGCGTTCCTCGCGACGAAGATCTCGTTCATCAACGAGATCGCCAACGTGTGCGAGGTCACCGGCGCGAACGTCACCGAGGTCGCCAAGGGCATCGGGCTCGACGACCGCATCGGGCCGAAGTTCCTGCAGGCGGGGGTCGGCTTCGGCGGCTCGTGCTTTCCTAAGGATGTCTCGGCGCTCAAGCAGCTGGCCGGCAACTCGGGCTACCACTTCCAGCTGCTCAACGCCGTCATCGAGGTCAACGAGCTGCAGAAGCGGCGCGTCATCGGCAAGCTCGAGAAGCACCTCGGCACGCTCGTCGGCAAGCGCGTGGCGCTGCTCGGCCTGGCGTTCAAGCCGAACACGGACGACATGCGCGAGGCGACGTCGCTCGTGCTCAGCGCGCGGCTGCAGGCCGCGGGCGCGCACGTCAGCGCCTACGACCCGATCGCCGAGGAGGAGGCGCGCCGGCTGATGCCCGGCCTCGACTTCGCCGACGACGCGCTCGGGTGCGTCCGGGACGCCGACGCCGTCGTGCTCGTCACCGAGTGGGACGAGTTCAAGCAGATCGACCTCGGGTCGGTCGCCTCCGCGATGGCGGGCAAGGTCTTCATCGACGGGCGCAACGCGTTCGACGGCGCCGCCGTCCGCGCCGCCGGCCTGATCTACGAGGGCATCGGACAGGGGTGAGCGGCCGGCCGTGCAGGCGGTGATCCTCGTCGGTGGCGAGGGCACGCGGCTCCGTCCGCTGACCGTCACCGTCCCCAAGCCGGTCCTGCCGCTCGTCGACCGGCCGTTCCTCGCGTACATGCTCGAGTGGCTGGGCCGCCACGGGGTCGACGACGTGATCATGTCCTGCGGCTTCCTCGCCACGAGCGTGCGCAACGTGCTCGGCGACGGCTCGCGGTTCGGCGTGCGGCTGCGCTTCGTCGAGGAGCCCGAGCCGCGCGGCACCGCCGGGGCGCTCAAGTACGCCGAGGACCTGCTCGACGAGCGCTTCCTGATGCTCAACGGCGACGTCCTCACCGACATCGACCTGACCGCGCAACTCGCCCAGCACGAGGAGACCGGCGCGGTCGGCACGCTCGCCCTCGTCCCGGTCGAGGACCCGAGCGCCTACGGGCTCGTGCGGGTCGACGCGGACCACTCCGTGCGCGAGTTCGTCGAGAAGCCGACGGCCGACTCGATCGACACGAACCTCATCAGCGCCGGCGCGTACGTGCTCGAGCGCAGCGTGCTCGACCTGATCCCGGCCGGGCGCAACGTCTCGATCGAGCGCGAGATCTGGCCGCAGCTCGTCGGGGCCGGGCTCTACGCCTACGCGGCCGACGCCTACTGGCTCGACATCGGGACCCCCGAGCGCTACCTCCAGGGGACGTTCGACATCCTCGAGGGCACCGTCACGACCGCGGTGACCGACCGTCTCGGCCCGGGCTACATCGCGATCGCCGACCAGGTCGAGTCGTCGGGCCGGATCGTCCCGCCCGCGATCGTCGAGCGCGGCTGCCGGATCGGCGACGGGGCGCACATCGGCAGCCTCGTGGTCCTCGCCGACGGCGTGATCGTGGGGGAGGGGACGCGGATCGAGCGCTCCGTCGTGCTCAACGGCACCGAGATCGGCCCGCGCTGCACGCTGCAGGACTGCATCGTCGGCGCCGGCGTCCGGATCGGCGAGGGCTCGGTGATCTCGGGCGGCGCGGTGCTCGGCGAGGGCGTCACGGTCGGGGCGCGCAACGTGCTGACGCGCGGCGTGCGAGTCTTCCCGCAGACCGACTTGCCCGACGGGGCGATCACGTTCTGAGCGAGCCACGGGAGCCAGCCACGATGTCCACCACCGAGGGAATCGCGCTCGACCGCGACACGATCGCGCGGGTAGACGTCTCCGACCAGCTGACCGACATCCTCGCGATCCCCGAGCACCTGCGGGACGCGCTGTGGAAGGTCGAGTCCGCCGGCCTCGACTCGTGGGACAGCCCCGGCGGGGTCATCGTCGCCGGCATGGGCGGCTCGGCCATCGGCGGCGAACTGGCCCGCGCGATCCTCGGCGACCACGCCTCGCGCCCGCTGATCACCGCGCGCGCCTACGGGCTGCCGCCGTGGACGACGCAACGAGACGACCGTCGTCTGCGCGAGCTACACCGGCAACACCGAGGAGACCCTCACCTGCTACGAGGCGGCCGGCGTGATCGGCGCCCGCCGCGTCGTCGTCACGGCGGGCGGCGAGCTCGCCGAGATGGCCCGCGCCGACAAGGTGCCGGTCATCCCGCTCGCGGGCGGCTACCAGCCGCGGGCCGCGGTCGCCTACCTGACCGTCGCCGTGCTCGAGGTCGCCGCGCTGGCCGGCGTCGGGCCGCGCATGAACTCGGAGATCGACGTCGCCGCCGACCACCTCGAGGAGCTCGTCATCGAGTGGGGGCCCGACGGCGTCGACGCCGGCGAGGCCAAGTCGCTGGCGCGGGCGCTCAACGGCACCGTGCCGATGATCGCCGGGGCCGGCCTGACGACCGCGATCGCGTACCGGTGGAAGACGCAGATCAACGAGAACGCCAAGAGCCCGGCCTACGCGCAGGAGCTCCCCGAGCTCGACCACAACGAGATCGAGGGGTGGACGTCCCTGGGCGAGTTCGGCCGCTTCTCGGCCGTGTTCCTCGACGACGACGACACGCACCCGCGCGTGAAGGAGCGCATGGAGCTCGACGAGCCGGCTCATCCGGCCGGGCGCGGCCGGCGTGCACCACGTGCGCTCGCGGGGCCGCACGACGGTCGAGCGCGTGTTCTCGCTCGTGCTGCTCGGCGACCTCGTCTCGCTCTACCTGGCCGTGCTGCGCGGGGTCGATCCCGAGCCTGTCGAGTTGCTCTCCGCGCTGAAGGCCGAGCTCGGCCATCAGGGCGAGGCGCCCGGACGCGACTGATTCGGCCCTGCGGCGCCGGGGAAGGCCGTCCGCCTATGAACCGGATCCTCAAGCTCCCGATCACCGTCCCGCTGCGCATCCTCGCGCTCGAGCTGCGCATCGCCCGCGGGGTGGCCGAGATCGCGCTCGGCGTGGCCCAGGAGCTCGCCGACACGGCCCCGTGGAACCAGCAGCGGGCCCGCCGCGCCCGCGGAGAGCCCGGCGGGTGAGACCGCCGCCGCGCGCGCCGACTCGGCCGCGCCGCCCGCCCCCGACGCCAACGGCCACGACCCGGCCGATGCGCCGCGGCGCGCGCGCCGCGCCGCGGCCGTCCAGAAGACGCGGGCGAAGCCGAAGGGCGCGGCGACGCCCGCTCGGCCGCGCACGACGCGCGCCCGGACGACCGGGCGCAAGCCGCCCACGGCGACGACCGCGACCGACATCCCGCCCGCGCCGGCGGAGCAGCCGAAGCCGCGGCCGCGCCGGGCGGCGCGCAAGGCGACCGCGGCGCGCCCGGCCCGCAAGCGTTCCGACCGGCCCGCGGCGGCGGACGTCGCCGCCGCGCGGCAGGCCGAGCGGGCCGAGGAGCCGGTCGCCTCCGTCGGCCCGGAGACGGGCGCCGGGCCCGAGGTGCATCTGGCCGCGCCGTGGGAGGGCTACGACGCGATGGCCCTCGACGAGGTCCTCGGCCGCCTCGCGGACGCCGACGAGACGCTGCTGGCGGCCGTCCGGCTCTACGAGAGCCGGGGCGAGGCCCGTCAGGCGATCCTGCTCGCGACGGAGGCCTGACCGCCGCGGGCGACGCGGGCGGGCCGGCGGGCGCTCAGGCCCGCCGGATCGCGATGTCGCCGACCGTCGTGCGGGCGCTGACCTCGGCCTTCGGCGCGCTCTCGTCGGGCGCGTCGGCCTCGCCGAGCTCGTTGCGGACCCGCCCCGCGACCGCGCGGACGTCGAGCCACGTGGCCGTGCCCTCGCGGATGCCGATGTCGAGGTCGCCGGCGCGCGTCTGCAGCACGATCGACCCGCGCGCGATCTCGCCGACGCGGACGTCGCCGTTGGCCGTCTTCGCCTCGAGGTTCGTGCCGGCGCGGTCGACCGCGATGCTCCCGTTCGCCGTGCCGACCCGCAGATCGCCGGCGGCGGCGCCGACCCAGATGTCGCCGTTGGCGTTCTTGACGACGCCGCTGTGGTCGAGCTCGTGCACCCGCACGTCGCCCGACGCGCTCTGGACCTCGGCGTGGCCGGTGGCGAGGTCGACCTCGATGTCGCCGCTGCCGGTCTTCGCCTGCACCGATCCGGCGTGGGCCACATGGATGCGGCCGAGGCCGGTGCGCAGGCGGCAGTCGCCGATCCGGCCCTCGCAGTCGATGTCGGTCATGCCCCCGGTCGCGTCCACGTGCGACCCGGCGGGCAGCTCGACGGTCACGGCGACGGAGCCGGCGCGGCTGCGCAGCAGCCACGACGCGCCCCGCGGGCCCTTGACGACCAGCCGCCGGCCGTCGAACTCGACGCGCGTGTCGCGCGCGGCGCGCTGGTCGGCCTCCGAGGATGGGTCGCTCGGCTGGACGTCGACCGCGGTGGTCGGGCGCTCCTCGCCCCGGATCTGGATCGCGCCGGAGGGGACCTCCATGGAGACGGAGATCGGCTCGGGCGTGTCGAACGTCGGCATGACGGTGCTCTCCTGTGGTGGGTTGGATGTCGGTGGCGGGGCGCGTCAGCGCACCCAGCCGGTGAAGGACTGGCCGGGACGGCCGGAGCGCGGCCCCTGGTCGCGGCCGCGCTGGGGGCCGGCGACCGCCGCGGCGACCGCGCGGATCAGCCAGGCGTTGAGCGACAGCCCCTCGCGCGCCGCGGCCTGCTCGGCGGAGGCCTTGAGCTGCTCGGGGAGGCGGAGGTTGATGCGGGCCGTCCCGCCGTCCGGGGCGTCGGGCGGAGGCGGGGGCGGCGGCGGGGGACGAGGTCCGGGTCCGGTCCGTCGGCGTCGGCCGGCGCCGGTGCGGGCGTCACGACGAACTCCGGCGCACCGGAGCGCAGCCGCAGCTCGACCGAGCCGGGAGCCATCTCGCCGGTGATCTCGTCGGCCGCGGCCGAGAGCGCGTCGAGCAGCATGAGCCGCACGGCCGACTCGAGTGGCGCGACGAGCCGCTCGGCGAGCGCGCGGGCGTCGGCGCCGCCGGTCTCGGCCGCCACGGCGAGCTCGCGGCGGAGGTCATCGACGTAGGGGGTCAATTCCATGGTGCCACTATGGCATCACAGTGATGCCATGTCAACACCAATGCGGCACCGAAGTGGCATCGGTCACAGACGCGCCAACCTTGACACGACCGTGGTAAGGTTACGTCCCGTGGACGCCCTCACCATCCACGAGGCGGCCGAGACGACCGGATGGTCGCCCCGGATGCTGCGCTACATCGAGCGGATCGGCCTCGTCGAGGCGCCCCGCTCGAACTCCGGCTACCGCCTCTACGGCGCCGCCGAGTTGCAGCGCCTGCGCACCCTGCGCGAGCTGCTGGCGGAGTACGAGATCGGCCTCGGGGACGTCGGGTTCGCGCTACGCCTGCGCAGCGACGACGACATGCGCGCCGCTGTGGAGGCGTGGTTCGAGACCCGGGCGGAGCGGCCCGCGGAGGTCCCGGTCAGCAACTGGCTGCGCTGGGAGCAGAACAAACACGAGAAGCTGCTGGCGGCTGCCGCGCAGCTGCCCTGAACGAGGAGACGCATGAGCGCCACCACCACGCTGACGAAGGACGACTTCAAGGTCGCCGACCTCTCGCTCGCCGCCTACGGCCGGCACGAGATCACGCTGGCCGAGCACGAGATGCCGGGCCTGATGGCCCTGCGCAAGGAGTACGGCGAGGCCCAGCCGCTCGCCGGCGCGCGCATCACGGGCTCGCTGCACATGACGATCCAGACCGCGGTCCTGATCGAGACGCTCGCTGCTCTCGGCGCCGAGGTCCGCTGGGCGAGCTGCAACATCTTCTCCACGCAGGACCACGCCGCCGCCGCGATCGTCGTCGGCCCCGACGGCACGCCGGACGACCCGAAGGGCATCCCGGTCTTCGCCTGGAAGGGCGAGACGCTCGAGGAGTACTGGTGGTGCACGGACCAGGCCCTCAGCTGGCCCGACGGCGAGCCGAACATGATCCTCGACGACGGCGGCGACGCCACGCTGCTCGTCCACAAGGGCGCCGAGTTCGAGAAGGCCGGCGCGGTGCCGGACCCGGCCAGCGCCGACAACGACGAGTTCCGCATCATCCTCGAGCTGCTGACCCGCACGCTCGGCGAGGACCCGCAGAAGTGGACGCGGGTCGGCGAGAGCGTCAAGGGCGTCACCGAGGAGACGACGACCGGCGTCCACCGCCTCTACCAGATGCAGGAGCAGGGCACGCTGCTGTTCCCGGCCATCAACGTCAACGACTCGGTCACGAAGAGCAAGTTCGACAACCTCTACGGCTGCCGGCACTCGCTCATCGACGGCATCAACCGCGCGACCGACGTGATGATCGGCGGCAAGGTCGCCGTCGTCTGCGGCTACGGCGACGTCGGCAAGGGCTGCGCGGAGTCGCTGCGCGGCCAGGGCGCCCGCGTCATCGTCACCGAGATCGACCCGATCTGCGCGCTGCAGGCCGCGATGGAGGGCTACCAGGTCGCCACGCTCGACGACGTCGTCGAGACGGCCGACATCTTCATCACCGCGACCGGCAACAAGGACGTCATCACGGCGGCCGACATGGCCCGCATGAAGCACCAGGCGATCGTCGGCAACATCGGCCACTTCGACAACGAGATCGACATGGCCGGCCTCGAGCGCGGCGGCAAGGCCGAGCGCAAGAACATCAAGCCGCAGGTCGACGAGTGGGTCTTCCCCGACGGGCACTCGATCATCGTGCTCTCCGAGGGCCGCCTGCTGAACCTGGGCAACGCGACCGGCCACCCGAGCTTCGTGATGTCCAACTCGTTCTCGAACCAGACGATCGCCCAGATCGAGCTGTTCGGCAAGAACGACGAGTACGAGAAGAAGGTCTACGTCCTGCCCAAGCACCTCGACGAGAAGGTCGCGCGCCTGCACCTCGGCGCGCTGGGCGCGAGGCTCACCGAGCTGACGCCCGAGCAGGCCTCGTACATCGACGTCCCGGTCGACGGGCCGTACAAGAGCGACCACTACCGCTACTAGCCGCGCCGCCGGACCTGCTGTGATGCGAGGGGCGGACCACACGGTCCGCCCCTCGTCCGTTCCATGGCCAGCCACGTCGCCGACACCACGCTCGCGGACTCCGGTGCCGCCCGCATCGAGTGGGCCGACGGCCAGATGCCCGTGCTGCGCTCGATCCGCGAGCGCTTCGCGCGCGACCGCCCGCTCGACGGCGTGCGGGTCGCGGCCTGCCTGCACGTGACGGCCGAGACGGCGAACCTCGTCCGCGCGCTGATGGCCGGCGGCGCGCAGACGGCGCTGTGCGCGGCCAACCCGCTCTCGACCCAGGACGACACGGCCGCCGCGCTCGTCGAGCGCTACGACGCCGAGGTCCGGGCCGTCCGCGGCGAGGACGCCGACGCCTACGTCGGCAACGTCGCGGCGCTCGCCTCGGGCGGCCCGCAGATCACGATCGACGACGGCGCCGACCTCATCACGTTCCTGCACGCCGCGGGCAACGGCGGCCGCGCGAAGGCGCTCCTCGGCGCGCTCGAGGAGACGACGACCGGCCTGATCCGCGTGCGCTCGCTCGAGGCCGAGGGCCGCCTGCTGTGCCCCGTGCTGGCGGTCAACGAGGCCCGCACGGAGCGCGCGTTCAACGACCGCTACGGCACCGGCCAGTCGACGCTCGACGGCATCCTGCGCGCGACGAACCTCCTGCTCGCCGGCCACACCTTCGTCGTGCTCGGCTACGGCTGGACCGGGCGCGGCGTCGCGCTCCGCGCCCGCGGCGCCGGGGCGTCGGTCGTCGTGTGCGAGGTCGATCCGCTCGCCGCGCTCGAGGCGCGGATGGAGGGCTTCGAGGTCATGCCCGCGCTCGACGCGGCCGCGCGCGGCGACGTGTTCGTCACCGTCACCGGCGCGCGCGACGTGCTCACGCGCGAGCACTTCGCGCGGATGAAGGACGGCGCGGTGCTGGCCAACGCCGGCCACTTCGACGTCGAGATCAGCGTCGCCGACCTGCACGCGCTGGCGACCGGCGGCGTGCGCGAGGTGCGCCCGCTCGTCGAGGAGTTCGACCTCGGCGACCGCCGCCTGAACCTGCTCGCCGGCGGGCGCCTCGTGAACCTCGCCGCCGCGGAGGGGCACCCGGCGGCGGTCATGGACATGTCGTTCGCGCTCCAGGCGCTGTGCGTCGAGGAGCTGGTCCGCCGCGGCGACGGGCTCGCGCCCGCCGTGCACCCGGTCCCGGCCCACATCGACCGCGAGGTCGCGAGCCTCAAGCTCGCGGCGCTCGGCGTGCAGATCGACACGCTGACCGACGAGCAGACCGTCTACCGGCGCTCGTGGGAGTAGCGGATGGCGGAGCTGCGCGTCGGCGCGTCGGGCTTCTCGTTCGCCTCGTGGCGGCCGGGGTTCTACCCCGCGGGGACCAAGCCGGGCGACTTCCTCGCCCACTACGCCGGCGCGCTGCTCGACCGTCGAGATCAACAACAGCTTCTACAAGCTGCCCACGGTCGAGACCTTCGCGTCGTGGGCGCGCACCGTGCCCGACGGGTTCCGCTTCGCGGTCAAGGCGCCGCGGGCCGTGACGGTCTACGGGCGCGTGGACTTCGCGGGCGACCTCAACGCGCGCGTCCGCTCGCTCGGCGACCGGCTCGGCCCGCTGCTCGTCCGTCTGGCCGACAAGAAGGAGCGCGACGAGGACTTCCTCGCACGGCTGCTCGCGGCGATCGACGACGACCTCGACGTCGCCCTCGACCTGCGCCACCCGTCGTGGGACGGGATCGAGCCCGAGATCACGCGCCGGGGCGCCGTGCGCGTGAACCAGCTCGAGGGCACCGGCGCCGGCTTCCGGTACCTGCGCCTGCGCGACACGCCCTACGACGACGCGCAGCTCGCCGCGTGGGCGGACACGATCCGCGGGCTGCTCGCGGGCGGCGTCGACGTCTACTGCTACTTCAAGCACGAGGACGAGCCGACCGCCCCCGCGTACGCCGCGCGGCTGCGCGAACTGGTGAACGGGTAGCCTCGCGCCGCGGATGAGCGGGCTACAGGCGAGCATCGACAAGATGCGCGGCGACGACGTCGGCGACGCGGCCGTGCAGGCCTTCGCGGACGCCTACGAGCGCCTGCGCGACGGCGAGACGGGCGTCCTGCCCGAGGCCGACATCGAACCGGCCGGCGACGTGCCGTCGGCCGACGACCTCGACGACGCGGGCGAGGAGGCCGGCGGCGCGATCGACCACGCGGTCGTCATCAAGCTCAACGGCGGGCTCGGGACGAGCATGGGCATGACCGGGCCGAAGTCGCTCGTCGAGGTCAAGGACGGGCTGTCGTTCCTCGACATCATCGTCCGCCAGGTCCTGGGCCTGCGCGAGCGCACCGGCGCGCGGCTGCCGCTCGTGCTGATGAACAGCTTCTCCACGCGCGAGGCCTCGCTCGCGGCGCTCGACCGCCACGAGGACGTCGAGGCCGACGTGCCGCTCGACTTCCTGCAGAACAAGGTGCCCAAGCTGCTGGCGGACGAGCTCGAGCCGGTCGACTGGCCCGACGACCCCGCCCTCGAGTGGGCGCCGCCCGGGCCACGGCGACCTCTACACCGCGCTCGTCACGTCGGGGATGCTCGACACGCTGCTCGAGCGCGACTACCGCTACGCGTTCGTCTCGAACGCCGACAACCTCGGGGCCGTGCTCGAGCCGCGGATCCTCGCGTGGCTCGCGCGCGAGGAGATCCCGTTCGTGATGGAGGTCGCCGACCGCACCGAGGCCGACCGCAAGGGCGGCCACATCGCGCGCCGGCGCGACGGCGCGGGGCTCGTGCTGCGCGAGATCGCCCAGACGCCGGACGAGGACGTCGACGCCTTCCAGGACGTCTCACGGCATCGCTTCTTCAACACGAACACGCTGTGGGTCGACCTCGTGGCGCTGCGGGCGCTGCTCGACGAGCGCGAGGGCGTGCTCGGCCTGCCGATGATCGTCAACCGCAAGACGGTCGACCCGTCCGACAAGTCGTCGCCCGACGTCGTGCAGCTCGAGACCGCGATGGGCGCGGCGATCGACGTCTTCGACGGCGCCCGGGCCCTGCGCGTGCCGCGGCGGCGGTTCGCGCCGGTGAAGACGACGAGCGACCTGCTCGCCCTGCGCTCGGACGCCTACACGATCACCGACGACGCGCGGATCGAGCCGGCCGAGGGCCGCGACGGCGCGCCGGTCATCGACCTCGACGACGACTACTTCAAGCTGCTGCCCGCCTTCGAGGAGCGCTTCCCCGCCGGCGCGCCGTCGCTCGTCGCCTGCGACCGCCTCACGGTCGAGGGCGACGTCGAGTTCGGCGCGGACGTGACCGTGCGCGGGGCCGTCACCGTCGAGCACGACGGCGACGGCCGGATGCGCATCGAGGACGGGACGGTCCTCGAGGGCTAGGGCGTCACGGCCCGGGCGTAGCGCCCGAGGAGGCCGGGCCAGCCGTGCTCGGACCCGAAGACGGCCCGCATCTCCTCGGCGCGGTCGCCGAAGCTGTCGAGCCCGCGGTGCTCGAGGTCGACGCGCGTGCGCCCCTCGCCCTCGGGCGTGAAGCGGACGTCGATCTCCGTGTGGACGTCGGGGTCCGGCTGCCAGTCGGGCGAGATCTGCCACGAGAGCACGACGCGGCGCGGCGGCTCCCAGGTGAGGACCCGGCCCCAGTCGCACTCGCTCCCGTCCCCGGCGCGCTCGAACCAGCGCCCGCCGGCCTGCGGCTCGGCCACGGCGTCGGTGATCGGCTGGCCCCCGACGTAGTAGCTGTCGAGCGGCCACCACGCGGCCATGCGCCGGGTGAAGACGGCGAACGCCTGCTCGGGCGACGCCTCGACCACGACGCCGGCGCGGACGTCGGCGCCCGCCTGCTGCTGATCGACCATGTACGGCTCTCCTATCCGTTCGTTACGACTAACCGTTAGCGTAGACGAACGGATACGCGGCTGTCAACGGGTCAGCGCGCGGCGTAGCGCTCGGCCCGGCGCTCCGCCGCGTCGCTGGCGCTGAGGGCGTTGAGGAACAGCCAGACGAGCGCGATGCCCATGACGACGGACTGCTCGAAGGCCATGAGGCCGCCCGCGAGCGACTCGTCCTCGGGCGGCGTGAGGCCCCAGATCGGCGCCTGGTGCTGGTAGAAGGCGTAGAGCGGCTCCGGCGCGAACGTCAGCCCGATGCCGAGGAACCCGACGAGGAGCTTCGTCGACAGCATGTAGACGACCGCGCCCATCTCGCTCAGCCGGTGGCGGCTGCGGATCGGCGAGAGCAGGTGCCACCAGTACAGGAGCCCGATGCTGAGGAAGCACACGTGCTCGAGGACGTGGACGAGCGAGTGCTCGAGCGCGGCGTCGTAGAACGCCGGGACGTGCCAGAGATACATCAGCCCGACGTAGGCGACGACCGCGACGATCGGGTGGCCGAGGACGCCGGCGGCCTCCTCGAGGCGCTGCAGGCGGCGGGTGACGGGGCGCAGGATGACCTTGTTCAGGCCGCAGATGAGCCCGATCGGCGCGACGTCCAGCAGCAGCAGGTGCTGGACCATGTGCATCGTGAACGCCTGGTCGGCGAGGCGGTCGACGGGCGAGATCAGGGCGACGAACAGGGCGAGCAGGCCGCCGAGGTAGGACACGAGGCGTCCCGTCGGCGCCTCGCGGCGCCCGCGCAGGCCGCGCTGCGCGCGCAGCCGGCGCCAGCGCCGGACGTACACGTACCCGAGCGTGCCGATCAGCAGGAGCGCGCCGGGCTCGAACGTCCACGAAGTGTCCGCAGCCATTGCGCGCGATTGTCGCAGTGCGGCGCAGACACGGAACACGGGACCGGTCAGCATCGACCCGATGCCGCCCTCCCGCCTCTCGGACTGGCTCGCCGCCGCGAGCGCGCTGGTCGCGCCGCCCGCGTGCGTCGCCTGCCGGCGGCCGCCCGAGCGCCCGGCCGACCCGCTCTGCGCGGCGTGCCGCGCGGCCCTGCCGTGGCTGCTCGGCCCGCGCTGTCCGCGGTGCGCGCTGCCGGCGCCGTGCGGGCCGCGCTGCCCGATGGCGGGCAGCGCGCTGACGAGCGCGTGGGCGCCAGTCGCATTCGAGGGGCCGGCGCGGGCCGTGGTGCACGCGCTGAAGTTCCGCGGCGCGCTCGCCCTCGCGGACCTCATGGCCGCGCAGATGGTCGCCACGGCGCCGGCCGGCCTGCTCGCGGACGGGGTCGTGCTCGTGCCCGTGCCGACGCCCGCGAGCCGTCGCCGGGGGCGCGGGTTCGACCATGCCGCACGGCTGGCCCACGCGGTGAGCGGTCGTTCTGGGCGCCCGGCGGTGGCATGTCTGCGACGAACGGGAGCCGCGCCGCGCCAGGCGCAGGCGCGGCGGGCGGCGCGTCTCGCGCCTGGGCGCGTGCGCGTCGAGGTGTGCGGGCCCGTCCCGGGCCGTGTCGTGCTCGTCGACGACGTGCACACGACGGGGGCGACGCTCGACGCATGTGCCCGCAAGTTGCGCGCCGCCGGCGCGTTCCAGGTGGCGGCGCTCGCCTACGCACGGGCGTTGAGATAGGCGCATTCGCGGGCTACCTTTTCGTGAACGCCACGTCAACGGACGGAGGGTTCGATGCAGATCGAGGTCAAGGGTCGCAACACCCCGATCAACGACGAGCTTCGGGAGTACGTGGAGAAGCGCTTCCAGAAGGTGGCCAAGCAGGTCTCGGAGCTCGCCCGCCTCGAGATCGAGCTCAAGGAGGAGAAGAACCCGGCGATCGCGGACAACATGGTCGCCGAGGCGACGCTCTCGCTGAAGGGCGTCACGCTCCGGGCCCGCGACCACGCCCGCGACCTCAAGCACGCGATCAACCTCTGCGAGGAGGAGCTGTCCCGCCAGGTCAAGCGCCACCGCGAGAAGCGGCGCGGACGGCGCAAGGGCGCGGCCGCGGAGAGCATCCGGACGGCCGCGGCGCCCGACCTCGACGGCGGCACCCAGGCGGCCTTCTGACCGGCCTCGGAGCCGGCCGGCCAGGCCTCATAAAGCCCGCCGAAAGGGCGAAAACCCACTGCTACGCTCCCTGGCATGGGCCTTCTTGACCGTGCGCTGAACATCGGTGAGTCCAAGCAGTTCCGCGAGTACGAGCGGCGTGTCGCTCGGATCGCGGACTTCGAGCCCGAGCTCGAGCTCGAGTCCGACGAGGAGCTGCTCGAGCGCATGAACAGCCTGCGCGAGCAGGCCCGCAACGGCGCCTCGCTGGACGACCTGCTGCCCGAGACGTTCGCGGTCGTCCGCGAGGCCGGCAAGCGCACGATGGGGATGCGGCACTTCGACGTGCAGCTCATCGGCGGCATGGTCCTGCACGGCGGCAACATCGCCGAGATGAAGACCGGCGAGGGCAAGACCCTCACGGCCACCCTCGCCGTCGTCCTCAACTCGCTGCCCGGCAAGGGCGTCCACGTCATCACGGTCAACGACTACCTGGCCCGCCGCGACGCCGAGTGGATGTCGCCGATCTACGAGGCGCTCGGCGTCTCCGTCGGCGTGCTGCAGAACATGCAGAACTACGAGGACAAGCACGTCGCGTACGGCTGCGACGTCACGTACGGGACGAACTCCGAGTTCGGCTTCGACTACCTGCGCGACAACATGGCGACGGCGATCGAGGAGAAGGTCCAGCGCGGCCACCCGTTCGGCGTCGTCGACGAGGTCGACAACATCCTCATCGACGAGGCCCGCACGCCGCTCATCATCTCCGGTGCGCCGGAGCAGGCGGCCGAGCTCTACCTCCAGTTCGCCAAGCTCGCGCAGACCATGGTGGCGGGCAAGCGCCCCGAGGGCCTCGACCCGAAGTCCAAGAAGGAGTTCGTCGCCGACTTCGACTACGAGTTCGACGAGAAGCACAAGACCGTCGCGGTGACCGAGCGCGGCGTCGCGAAGGCCGAGAAGTTCATGAAGGTCGACCACCTGTACCGGGCCGAGAACGGCCACATGGTCAACCACCTGCTGCAGTCGCTGAAGGCCGAGTCGCTGTACAAGCGCGACGTCGACTACGCCGTGATCGACGGCGAGGTGCGGATCATCGACGAGTTCACCGGCCGCATCCTCGAGGGCCGGCGCTGGTCGGAGGGTCTGCACCAGGCCGTCGAGGCCAAGGAGGGCGTGCGCGTCCAGGAGGAGAACCAGACCCTCGCGACGATCACGCTGCAGAACTACTTCCGGATGTACGACAAGCTCTCCGGCATGACCGGCACCGCCCTCACCGAGGCGACCGAGTTCATGAAGATCTACAAGCTCGGCGTCGTCCAGGTCCCGACGAACCGCCCGATGGTGCGCGCCGACCAGAACGACCAGGTCTTCAAGACCAAGGACGGCAAGTGGCACGCGGTGCTGTCGGAGATCGAGGAGCGCCACGGGCGCGGCCAGCCGATCCTCGTCGGCACGATCTCGGTCGAGGTCTCCGAGCTGCTCGGCGAGCAGCTCGCGAAGAAGGGCATCAAGCACACGGTCCTCAACGCCAAGCCCGAGCACGCCGAGCGCGAGGGCGAGATCGTCGCCGAGGCGGGCCAGCCGGGCGCGGTCACGATCGCGACGAACATGGCCGGCCGCGGCGTCGACATCAAGCTCGGCGGCAACCCCGAGCACTTGACCCAGCTCGAGCTCGCCAAGCTCGGCCTGAAGCCGGACGATCCCGACTACGACGAGACGTTCGCCGAGATCCTGCCGAAGATCGAGCAGCGGGTCGAGGAGAACCGCGAGAAGGTCATGGAGGCCGGCGGCCTGTTCATCGTCGGCACCGAGCGCCACGAGTCGCGCCGGATCGACAACCAGCTCCGCGGCCGCGCCGGCCGCCAGGGCGACCCGGGCGAGTCGCGCTTCTTCCTGTCGGCCGAGGACGACCTCGTCCGCCTCTTCGCGGGCGACCGGATCTACAAGATCCTCGGCCGCTTCGGCACGACCGACGAGTCGGGCCACGAGGAGCCGATCGAGGCCGGGATGCTCTCCAAGCAGATCGAGAAGGCCCAGCGCAAGGTCGAGGAGCAGAACTTCCTCATCCGCAAGCGCGTCCTCGAGTACGACGACGTGATGAACGAGCAGCGCCGGATCGTCTACGAGTACCGCGACAACGTGCTCGAGGGCAAGGACATGGGCACCGCCTCCCGCGAGGAGATCGGCTCCGTCATCCGCCGCATGGTCGAGGAGTACACACCCGGCGACTACGTGGAGGAGTGGGACCTCGACGGGCTGTTCGTGGCGCTCGACGACATCTGGCCGACGAGCCTCACGGCCGAGCAGGTCACGACCGAGAACCTCGACCGCGAGGAGCTCATCGACCGCCTCACCCAGGACGCGGTCGGCCTCTACGACCGGCGCGAGGCCGAGCTCGGCGACGAGCTCATGCGCGCGCTCGAGCGGTTCCTGCTGCTGCAGATCATCGACAACCGCTGGCGCGAGCACCTCTACGACATGGACTACCTGCGCGAGGGCATCCACCTGCGCGGGTTCGCCCAGATCGAACCGATCGTCGCCTACAAGAACGAGGCGTTCGAGCTCTTCTCCGACCTGATGAACACGATCTGGTCGGACTTCGCGCGGATGATCTTCCACGTCGAGGTGGAGGTCGAGGGCGAGAACGGCGGCGCGCCCCAGGAGCAGTACGAGCCGCGCCCGAGCATCACGGCGGGCGGCAGCTCGACGCGCGCCGGCCAGGTCACCTACAGCGGCGGCGTGGGCACGTCACAGCCGAGCGCGCTCGCGGAGGCCGCCGGCGCCGGCGCCGCGGTCGGGCCGGACGGCTTCCCGGTCGCCGCCGAGGAGGACGTCGCCCCGGTCGTCGAGCAGCGGCGCGTGGACGCCGAGGAGCAGATCGGCCGCAACGACCCGTGCTGGTGCGGCTCGGGCAAGAAGTACAAGAAGTGCCACGGGGCCTGAGCGAATAGGCTCGGCGCCATGCCGAGTCCCCTGAAGCTGGTCCACACGTGCGTGCGGGTGCGCGACATCGACGCCTCGCTCAAGTTCTACGAGGCGCTCGGCTTCGAGCGCCGCGGCAAGCTCGCCTTCGAGAGCGCCTACAACATCTACATGGGCGTGCCCGGCGACGGCGACACCCTCGAGCTGACCGTCAACGCCGGCCAGGACGAGGCCTACGACCTGGGCAACGGCTACGGCCACATCGCGCTGACCGTCGACGACCTCGACGGCCTGCTGGCGAGCCTCGCCGAGCAGGGCTACGAGCCCGAGAAGGCCCCGTACCACCCGGGCGGCCGCGAGGAGTACACGATCTGCTTCATCGCCGATCCGGACGGCTACCGGATCGAGCTCATCGACGGCGGGGCGTTCCCCACGCCGCAGGACGCCTGACCCAACCAATCGAGACCCTTGGAGGCCCCATGCAGTTCATGGTGCGGTTCGACGTGCATCAGCCCGTCGACATGTCGGCGCAGGAGCTGGTGAACATCTGGAACGAGGAGGCGAAGGCCGCGCTCGGCGCGGTCGAGGCCGGCGCGATCACCGGGATCTGGAAGGTTGCGGGCCAGCGGACGGTGTTCGCCCTGGTCGAGTTCCCGTCGCACCGCGCGCTCGACCAGGCGCTCGCGGGGCTCCCGATCATCCAGGAGCTGGGCGGCTCGGTGGACACCGAGGCGCTCGCCGTCTACCCCTATCAGGAGTTCGCCGAGGACCTCGCCGCGGCCGCCGACTGAGGCCGCCGCTCCGCCCCGCCGCACGGATCGGCTGGTGCTAGCGTGGGTCGGCGGTCATGTCCGACACGCAGAATCGCCAGCCGATCCCGCAGCGCCTGACCGCGATCAACGCCGGTCTCGACCTGCTGCGCGCGAGCTTCGACGAGGCGGCGCTGCAGGCGCGCGCGGAGGAGCTCGAGGCGCAGATGCAGACGCCCGGGTTCTGGGACGACCAGCAGACCGCGGCGAAGGTCTCGGCCGAGCACTCTCGCGCGTCGCGCCGGCTCGAGGGCTGGCGCGCGCTCGTCGCCGAGGTCGACGATCTCGGCGCGCTCGCCGAGATGGCCGAGGAGGACCCGTCGGTGGCGGGCGAGGTCGAGGACACGCTCTCCACCGTCGAGACGCGCCTGGCCGAGCTCGAGGAGGCGCGGCTGTTCTCCGGGCGCTACGACGGGGGCGACGCGCTCGTCACGGTCAACGCCGGGGCCGGCGGCACCGACGCCCAGGACTGGGCCGAGATGGTGCTGCGGATGCTCATGCGCTGGGCCGAGCAGCGCGGCTTCGGGGTCGAGATGCTCGAGGCCAGCGCGGGGGAGGAGGCCGGCATCAAGTCCGCCACCTTCCGCGCGACGGGCGAGAACGCCTACGGCCTGTTCAACGCCGAGAAGGGCGTGCACCGGCTCGTCCGGCTGTCGCCGTTCGACGCCGCCAACCGCCGCCAGACGTCGTTCGCGGGCGTCGAGGTCGCGCCGGTCGTCGACGAGATCGGCGACGTCGAGATCAACGACGACGACCTCCAGGTCGACACCTACCGCGCGTCCGGCGCGGGCGGCCAGCACGTCAACAAGACCGACTCCGCCGTGCGCATCACGCACCGCCCGACGAACATCGTCGTGCAGTGCCAGAACGAGCGCTCGCAGTCGGCCAACCGTGACACGGCGATGAAGATGCTCCGCGCGAAGCTGCTCGAGCTCGAGGAGCGCAAGCGCCGCGAGGAGATCGCCAAGGAGAAGGGCGAGGCGCAGGACGTGAACTTCGGCTCGCAGATCCGCTCCTACGTCCTGCACCCGTACACGATGGTCAAGGACCACCGCACGAACCACGAGGTCGGCAACGCCCAGGGCGTGCTCGACGGCGACCTCGACGGCTTCATCCGGGCCGAGCTGCTGCGCTCGGCCGGCCACGAATAGACGCCTGGGAGCGCCCGGCGGGGCGCGTGGCACGACGGGCGGCGCTGCAACGACCCGGTAACGCCCCGGTGGTTGGCTCGCGCGTATGAAGGCCCTCATCTTCGGCGGGCCCGGCCAGCGGTCGTGGGAGTCGGCCGACGACCCGGGCATCAACGAGCCGACGGACGTCGTGGTCAAGGTCGACACGACGACGATCTGCGGCACCGACCTGCACATCCTCAAGGGGGACGTGCCGGCGGTGACGGAGGGCCGCGTCCTCGGCCACGAGGCCGTCGGGACCGTGGTCGAGACCGGCGCCGCGGTCAGCAGCCTGAAGAAGGGCGACCGCGTGCTCGTCCCCGCGATCACCTCGTGCGGCCGCTGCGGGCCGTGCAAGCGCGGGATGGCCGCCCACTGCGAGGCGGTCGGCGGGATCGGCTGGATCTTCGGTCACCTGATCGACGGCGTGCAGTCCGAGTACGCGCGCGTGCCCTACGCCGAGACGTCGGTCCACCTCGTCCCGGAGGGCGTCAGCGACGAGCAGGTGATCTTCCTCGCCGACATCCTCCCGACCGGCTTCGAGATCGGCGTGCAGAACGGCGGCGTCGCCCCGGGCGACACGGTCGCGGTCGTCGGCGCCGGGCCGGTCGGGCTCGCCGCGATGATGACCGGCGCGATCGCCGGCGCGGGGCGGATCATCGCGGTCGACGTCGCGGAGTCGCGCCTGAAGCACGCGCTGAAGTGCGGCGCCACGCACACCGTCGTCGCCGGCGACGACGCCGAGGCGCAGATCGGCGAGATCACCGGCGGCGAGGGCGTCGACGTCGCGATGGAGGCCGTCGGCATTCCCGCCACCTTCGACCTCTGCACGCGCATCGTGAAGGCGGGCGGAACGGTCGCGAACATCGGCGTGCACGGCGCGCCCACGACGCTGCACCTCGAGGAGCTCTGGATCAAGAACATCACCATCACGACCGGCCTCGTCAGCGGCTCGACGATTCCGACGCTGCTCTCGCTCGTGCGCGACGGCAAGATCCAGGCCGACCTGCTCGGCACCCACCAGTTCAAGCTCGACGAGATCATGGACGCCTACGACGTGTTCGCCGCCGCCGGCGAGAACGACGCGCTGAAGGTGGTCCTGACGGCGAGCTAACTCCGCTGCGCGCCGCCTCGCATCGCTCCCGCGAGGCGGTCGCGCAGCGTGAACCACAATGCGATGGGGATGAACGCCGCCCCCGCGAGCGAGCCGAGAGCGAAGCGCGCGAGCCGGGCCGGGCCGAGGCGCTCGTCGGACGCCTCGCGCCCCGGATTCGCGGCGGCCGCGCCGGCGAGCGGGGACTCGCCCGCCGCGGGCTTCGTTCCCGCGATCGCGACGCCGTAGGCGTCCCACTCCGCGCGCCACCACGGCGGCGCGACCGTGACGCGGCGCAGCCCGGTGAACCCCGCCGCCTCCATCCACGCCGTGTACTCGGCGTCGGAGGGGAACAGCATCCATGCGTCGGTCAGGCGCCGCGCGAGCGGGTGCGTGCGCCGCAGCGGCCCGACGACCGTCGCCACCCCGCCCGGCTTCACGACCCGGTAGGCCTCGGCGATCGCGCGCTGCGGGTCGGGCCAGTACTCGATCGAGCCGGCCGAGACGTAGCGGTCGACGGAGTCCGTCGCGAGCGGCAGGTCCTCGGCGTCGCCGATGCGCTTGGCGACCGCGTCGAGCGCGCGCTTCCGCCGCGCGCGGGCGAGCTGATGTGGGCTCTGGTCGATCATCGTCACGCGCTCGGGGGCGACCCGACGGGCGAGGATCCCCGCCGTCGTGAAGCCGGTCCCCGCGCCGACGTCGGCGACCTCGATGCCGGGCGCGTCGAGGCCCGCGATCGCGAGCGCCTCGTCGCGCATCTCCGCCGTCCAGAACAGCGGGTTGATCCATCGGTCGTAGCCGAGCGACACGACGCGGTAGAACCAGTAGGCCTCGGCCTTGTGCTGGATGAAGCGCACGGGTCAGGCCAGGAGGTAGGCGGCGGCGACGATGACGTACTCGGCGAAGAACAGCAGCCAGACGCGCATGTAGAAGCGGGTGATCTGCGCGCGGTCGCCGAGGTCGACGCGCACGGCGCAGGCCCACAGGACCGCGGCCGCGGCGAGGTGCCCGACGACGAGCACGACCGTGCTGGCGCCGTCCAGCAGGGCCGCGCCGACCGTCGCCATCCCGAGCTCGCCGAGCGTCAGGACGGCGAGCCCCAGGGCGAACACGGGCCGGGCGCCGAGCCGAACGGAGAAGGTCGCGATCGCGTAGCGGCGGTCGCCCTCGACGTCGGGCATGTCCTTGAGGATCGCGATCGCGAAGCTGAACGGGACGGTCACGGCGATCAGCGCCCAGACGGCCGGGTGGATCGTCGAGCCGCCGCCGAACGCATGGCTGAACTGCAGCCAGACGCCGACGTTGACGACGACCGAGCGCACGAACGTGATCGACAGCGACGCGAGCGCCGGGAAGCGCTTGAGGCGCAGCGGCGGGACCGAGTACGCCGTGCCGATCGCGAGGCCGGCCGCGACCGCGAGGACCTCGGCCGCGCCCTGGGTCAACGCCAGCACGAGCGGCAGCGCCGCGCACGCGGCCACGATCCGCCACCCGGCCGCCGGGCTCAGATCGCCCGCCGCGACCGGCAGGAACGGCTTGTTGATGCGGTCGATCTCGACGTCCTCGAGCTGGTTGATCCCGACGATGAAGACGTTCACGCACCAGGCGGCGACGAGCGTCCAGAAGAGATGGAAGAGCTCGGTGTCGAGCGGCGTCCCGGGGAACGCGGTCGTCGCGACGGCGAAGAGCGAGAGCACGCTCAGGGTCGTGCCGACGATCGTGTGCGGTCGGCTGAAGCGCCACAGCAGCGCGGGAGCGCTGCGCCCGCTCGCCACGCCGTCAGGCGCGAGCGCGCCTGCGAGCGCCTCCCCGGCTCGGCTCATCGGTCAGACGCTAACGACCCGTGTGGAACCATGCGCGCCACGATGCTGGCCGCTTACCGCGCCACGGGCGCCGATCTCCCGTGGGGCGACCCGCGCGCCTGGCACGGGGTCGGCATGGAGGGCTACTTCTGGCGCATCACGGAGCCCCGGGCGGGCGTCGTGGTCGTGGTCCTCGCGGCCGTCAACCGCGACGCGGCGGGCGGGACGTGGGGGCTGCTCGCGCTCGCGACCCATCCCGGCGGGTTCGTGCGCTCGGCGACGGTCGACGACGTGTGGGCCGACCCGCACGGCCTGGGCCTGCGGCTGACGGCCGCGGACGGTCGAGAGGTGCTGACCGCGACCGACGAGCGCCTGCGGGTCGACCTCGGCCCGGACGCCGCGGTCGAGGCGGCGTTCGCCGAGCGCACGGCGTGGCCGCGGCGGTTCGCGTTCGGCGGGATCGGGGCGGCGCAGTGCCTCCCGGGCCTGAGCCAGTACTGGCATCCCCACACGCTCGGGGCCCGCGTCAGCGGGACGGCGCGCGCCGGCGGGGCGACGTTCGCCCTCGACGGCGCGACCGCCTACGCCGAGAAGAACTGGGGCGCGGGCGGGCACCCGCCGGCGTGGTGGTGGGGCCAGGCCCACGGCTTCGCCCGCGAGGACGTGTGCGTGGCCTTCGCGGGCGGCGCCGCGACGCTCGGCCCGGCCCGGCTGCCGCGCGCGACGTCGATCGTCGTCGCGCTCGGCGACGAGGTGCTGCGCCTCGTGTCGCCCGTCGTGCCGATGCGGGTCGCCGTCGGCGCCGGCGGCTGGCGCCTGCGGGCGCGCGGCCCGCGTCATCGGGTCGACCTCGAGGGCCACGCGGGCGGCGCCGCTCCGCACGTGCTGCCGGTCCCGGTGCCGGCCGAGCGCGGGCGCCACGTGGCGCAGTCCGCGATGCACCTCGCGGGCACGCTGCGCATCCGCGTGCGGCGCGGCGGGCGCACGCTGTTCGCGGGCGAGTCGGCCCTCGCCGGCCTCGAGCGGGGCCTCGGGCCGGTCAGCCCGCCGCGGGCACCCGGCCCGACACCGCGATGATGCGCGGAAGCGTGAGCATCGTGTCCGGCCGCGCCGCGAACGCGTGCAGCTCACGGACGGCGGCGGCGATCTCCGCCGGGTCGGCCAGGCCGCTCGCGACCGCGGCCTCGGCGATGTTCTCGAGCGTGCTCGCGTGCAGGAGCTTCGGATCGGCGCCGAAGCCGGCCGGCTGCTCGATCACCACGTCGATGTCCTCGAACCCGGTCGCCGCGAACAGGCCGGTCAGCCGCCGGCCGACCGTCGCGTCGCCGCCCGCGTGGTGGACGGTGCGCGGGTACATGTCCCACGCGTAGTCGAACGCGGCGCACGGCGGATGGCAGAAGCCGCCGGTGTAGTCGATGTCCTGGACCGCGACGACGCCGCCGGGCCGTACCGCCGCCGCGAGGTGCTCGAGGGCCGCGGCCGGGTCGGGTAGGTGGCTGAGCAGGAACCGAGCGACGGCGACGTCGAACGCGCCGTCGGGCGGCACGTCCTCCACCGCGCTCACGCGGTACTCCACGTTGCGGACGCCGGCGGCCTGCGCCTCCTCGCGCGCGAGCGCGAGCTTCACGTCGTCGACGTCGATCCCGAGGACCGCGCCGTCCTCGCCCGCGAGCGCCGCGAGCAGCAGCGTCACGTCCCCGCCGCCGCAGCCGGCGTCCAGGCAGCGCGCGCCCGCCGGCACCTGCACGCGCTCGAGCAGGTCGGAGGTCAGCGGCCCGATGACGCGCGACAGCACGCGCAGCCGTTCGCGGCCCGCGACCCCGCCGCGGATCGCGTAGGTCCTCGTCCTCGTCGTCATGGCGCCGACCCTCTCCGGTCCGCGACCCCGGCCGCGACCGTGGCCGCACGAGGCCGGTGGTACGGCTCACTCCCGCCGGGATCCGGTCACATAGGCACTCGGCGCGCGCGGAGCATGAGGAACATCGGCATCCGCCGCCACTTCGCCGATCCGGCGGCGTCGGCGGGCTCGCGCACCGCCTCGATCGCCAGGCCGGCGGCCTCGAGCGCCCGCGCGTAGTCCTCCAGCGCGAACGCGGTCCCGTCGAAGGTCATCCTCAGCCCCTCGCGTTCCATCACCTCGTGGACCGCGCGCGGCCCGCCGAGGTAGGTGTCCGCGACGACGAAGCGCCCGTCGTGGTCCCAGCGGCCGGCGTCGGTGAACGGGTGCGTCACGCACGCGCACAGCCGCCCGCGGGGCGCGAGGACCCGCCCGATCTCGGCCACCGCCGCGGGCATGTCCGCGACGTCCATGAGGACGTTGTAGGCGACGACGAGATCGAACGCCGCGTCCGCGAACGGCAGCGCCTCGGCGACGCCGAGCACGTACTCGCCGCCCGGGTCGGCGTCGGCCGCCGCGTGCAGCAGGGTCGGCGACGCGTCGAGGCTCGTCACGCGGTGACCGCGCGCGGCGAGGTCACGGGTGACCCGGCCCTCGCCGCAGCCGACCTCGAGGGTCCGGCCGCCGGGGGGCGGGACGAGGGCGAAGAACGCGTCGCGGTAGTCCCAGTAGGCGTCGAAGCCGGCGCGCCGCGTCCAGGCGATCCACTCCGCGGCGCGGTCCTCCCAGCCCGCGGAGCTCACCGCCGGCCCTCGGCGCGCGCGACGGCGAGCTCGAGCGACTCGGCCCCGATCAGCCGCTCGAAGACGCCGATGAGCATCCACAGCGAGCGCAGCCGCACGTCCGCGGCGCGGTCGACGGGCGCGATGCGGGCCTCGCTGACGATCTCGCTCGCGTTCTCGCCGTCCGGCCGGACCTGATGGGCGAACAGCACCCGCACCGTCCCGGGCTCGTCCCATGCCCGGAACGCCTCGGGGCCGTCGAGACGCGGGTAGTCGCGGTGCAGGGTCCAGATCCGCCCGCACAGGCCGGACATCGACCAGCGCTCGCCCTCGTCGAGCACGACGAACGGGTACTCGGCGAGCAGCCCGCGGAACGTCTGGTCGGGGTCGGTGCCGGGGATGCGCCAGCGCACGAGGCGCCCCAGCGTGCGGGTCTCCGACAGGCGCAGGTCGCGGGCGGCGGCCCACAGGACGTCGGGCGGGACGGCGGCACGGCGGCGGTGGCGCGTGCGCACCGCCGCCCCGGCCAGCCAGTCGTCGAGTCGGTCCTCTCCCATAGGGCCCGTCGACACGCTACCCGGGGCCGCGCGCGGGTACCGTCGGACCATGCGCCGCGCTCCGAAGCGGCGGCTGACCTCCGCGGCCGCCGTCACGATCCTGCTCGTCCTCCTGCCGATCGCCGCCCATGCCGTCACCCGCGACGGCACGAGGCTCGCCGACACGCTGCGCGGCACGCCGGGCAACGACGTCCTGCGCGGCCACGGCTCGCGCGACCAGCTCTTCGGCGGCGCCGGCAACGACCTGCTCTCGGGCGGCTCGGCGAGCGACGCGCTCTTCGGAGAGCCCGGGGACGACGAGCTCGACGGCGCGTCGGGCAACGACCGCCTCGATGGCGGCGACGGCAACGACCGGCTGTTCGGCGTCACCGGCAACGACGTCCTCGACGGCGGCCCGGGCAACGACCTGCTCGACGGCTTCGACGGCGACGACATCGCCCGCGGCGGCGACGGCAACGACTTCGTGGCCGACTCGCGCTTCGGCGACGACCGCCTCCTCGACGGCGGCCCGGGCGACGACGTCGTGATCGGCAACGCGGGCATCGACCGGCAGGTCCTGGGCGGCGACGGCAACGACGTGCTCTCGGGCGGCACGGGCAACGACGGCCTGGACGGCGGGCCCGGCGACGACATCCTCTTCCCCGGCAGCGGCCAGTTCCAGGGCCTGCCGGCGGTCGGCGGACCGGGGAACGACGTCCTCGTCGACACCGGCTCGGCGACGCTCGTCGGGGGCGAGGGCGACGACACGCTCTGGCAGGTGGGCGACCGCGGCGCCGCGACCCTGGACGGCGGCGACGGCAACGACGTCCTCTGGGTCGGCGTCGCGACGACGCGCGCCGACTGCGGGCCCGGCACCGACGTCGCCTACCTCACGCCCGCCGCCGTCACGGCGCAGGCGCGCGGGCGGCTCGACACGCCGCGGATCGGCTTCGCGGGCTGCGAGACGATCACCCCCGGCCCCGCCGGGGCGGTGCCGCCGACGCTCGCCGCCCTCGCCGACGCCTACCGCGCCCTCGGCGTGCCGTGGGACGACGAGATCGTCGAGCGCGTGACGGCGTACGAGCAGATGACGAGCTGTCAGGTGCGCAACCGGCGCTGCCCGGGCACCGACGCGGCCGAGCGCATCATCGGCACCGATCGCGCCGACCGCCTGACCGGGCGCGGCGGCGACGACTTCCTCGAGGGCGCGGGCGGCAGCGACCGGCTCGACGGCGGCCGCGGGGTCGACTCGCTGTTCGGCCGCACGGGCGACGACCGCCTCGTCGGCGGGCTCGGCGCCGACGAGCTCGAGGGCGGCCGCGGCGACGACACGCTCATCGGCGGCGACGGCAGCGACACGATCAACGGCGGCTTCGGCCGCGACCGCATCCTCGGCGGGCCGGGCGACGACACGATCCGCTCGGTCGGCGGCGGCACCGACGTCGTCGACTGCGGGCCGGGCCGCGACCGCATCGAGAAGGACAGCCGCGACCGCACCCGCAACTGCGAGGTCGTGCTCTAGCCGGGCCCGGCCGTCCCGTAGCGTCCCGGGCATGGACCTGGACGCGATCGTCAGCCGCGCGCTCGAGGAGGACGTCGGCGCCGGCGACGTCACCACGCGGGCGACCGTGCCGCCCGCCGCGCGCGCCCGCGCGCGGATCACGCAGAAGCAGCCGGGCGTCGTCTTCGGCCTCGACGTGGCCGAGGCCGTGTTCCGCCGCCTGGACCCCGACGTCGCGCTGACCCGCCTCGTCGCCGAGGGCGAGTGGCGCGAGGGCGGGCCGGTCCTCGACGTCGAGGGCGTCGCGGGGGCGCTGCTCACCGCCGAGCGCACCGCGCTGAACTTCCTGCAGCGCCTGTCCGGCGTGGCGACGACCACCGCCCGGTACGTCGCGGCGATCGCCGGGACCGGCGCCCGGATCCTCGACACGCGCAAGACCACGCCGGGGCTGCGCGTGCTCGAGAAGGCGGCCGTCGCGGCGGGCGGCGGCACGAACCACCGCGCCGGGCTCTACGACGCGATCCTCATCAAGGAGAACCACGCCGCGATGGCGGGCGGGGTCGAGGCGGCGGTGCGGGCCGCGCGGGCGGCGGCGCCGGACGTCCCGCTCGAGGTCGAGTGCCGCGACCCGGCCGAGGTCGAGGCCGCGCTCGCGGCCGGCGCGCCGCGGCTGCTGCTCGACAACATGACTCCGGCGCAGCTGCGCGAGGTCGTGGTCCTCGTCGCCGGCCGCGCCGAGCTCGAGGCCAGCGGCGGCGTGACGCTGGAGACCGTCCGGGACATCGCGGGCTCGGGCGTACAATTCGTGTCGGTGGGTGCCCTGACGCACTCCGCCCCCGCACTCGACCTTTCCCTTCTCCTGGAGCCGTTGCCATGAACCTTCCGATGGCCTCGAGCCCGACCCTCCAGCCGCTGCTCTCCCTCGAGGACGTCCCGCGCCTGCAGGACGAGGTGCGCGCCCTCGCCCGCGAGCGCAACGCCGTGATCCTCGCCCACAACTACCAGCTCCCCGAGGTCCAGGACGTCGCCGACTACGTGGGCGACTCGCTCGGCCTCAGCCAGCAGGCGGCCGCCACCGATGCCGACGTCATCGCCTTCTGCGGCGTGCACTTCATGGCCGAGACCGCCTCGATCCTCTCGCCCGAGAAGACCGTCCTGATCCCGGACCTCGACGCGGGCTGCTCGCTGGCCGACTCGATCACCCCCGACCAGCTTCGCGCGTGGCAGGCGAAGCATCCCGGCGCGATCACGGTCATGTACGTCAACACGACGGCCGAGATCAAGGCGCTGACCGACTACTGCGTGACCTCCGCGAACGCCGTCGCCGTCGTCGAGCACATCCTGCGCGAGCATGGGCCGGACACCGAGATCCTCTTCGGGCCGGACATGTTCCTCGGCGCCTACGTCGAGAAGACCATCGGCCGCCCGATGCACGTCTGGGACGGCGAGTGCCACGTGCACGCCGGCATCCGCCCGAGCGACATCACCCGCGTTCGCGACGAGCACCCCGGGGCCGACTTCCTCATCCACCCCGAGTGCGGCTGCTCGACCTCGGTGATGGAGTACGTGGCCGCGGGCGACGTCGAGGCCGAGGGCGTCCACATGCTCTCGACCGGCGGGATGATGAAGTACGCCGCGACCGCCACGCCGGGGACGACGGCGATCATGGCGACCGAGACCGGGATGCTCCATCCGCTGCGGATGGCGGCGCCCGATGTCGACTTCATCGCCGCCAACGAGGCCGCGACGTGCCGCTTCATGAAGATGATCACCCTCCCGAAGCTGCGCGACTGCCTGCGCGACCTCTCGGGCGAGGTGCGCGTCGCGCCGGAGATCGCCGAGCGCGCCCGCATCCCGATCGAGCGCATGGTCGCGATCTTCTAGCGCCCGTGACCGCGGTCAACACGTTCGCGGGCGGCGGCGGCCTGGACCGTATGGGCCCGCGCCGGACGGACGCCGCGTGGCTCGCCGCGCGGCGCGCCGATCCGGCCACGCGGGCGGTCGTCGCCACGAGCGACGGCGTTCTCGTCGAGGATGGCGGGGCGCCCGCGCTCGTCGCGCTGGGCGAGTTGCCCGACGGCCTCGACCTCGTCCTGCTCGGCGTGAACGGCGGCGGCGCGGCGATCTTCGCCGCCGACCCCGGGCCGGACGCGGGCGCGGCGCTGCGGCCGGAGGCGTCGCTCGTCGGGCTGCGCGACGTCGCCGCGATGTCCGCGCTGGCCGACGCGAACCTCCTCGCGCACGCGAGCGGGCTGCTCAACTGGCACCGCCGGCACCGCTTCTGTGCGAACTGCGGCCACGCCACGGAGGTCGCCGAGGCCGGTTACGTGCGTGTGTGCCCGAACTGCGGCGCGCAGCACCATCCGCGCACCGACCCCGTCGTGATCACGCTCGTCCTCGACGGCGACCGCGTCCTGCTCGGCCGCAACGCGAACTGGCCCGAGAACCGGTACTCGGCGCTCGCCGGGTTCGTCGAGCCGGGGGAGAGCCTCGAGGAGGCGGTCGCCCGGGAGATCGGCGAGGAGGCCGGCGTAACCGTCTCGGAGGTCACGTACGTCTCCTCGCAGCCGTGGCCGTTCCCGGCCTCGCTGATGCTCGGCTTCGAGGCGACCTACGCCGGCGGCGACCCGCACCCGCACGACCGCGAGTTGCAGTCGGTGCGCTGGTTCACGGCGGACGACCTGCGCCGCGCCGCCGCCGGCGAGGGGGATATCCAGATCCCGCCGCCGCTGGCGATCGCACGACGGCTGATGGACGGCTGGTTGGCGCGCCGGCCCGCGGCCTAGCGGCGATCAGCCGCCGCTGCCGCCGCCCTCACCGCCGCCGCTCGGCGCGGTCCGCGCCTCGCCGGTCGTCTCGGTCGGGGTCGTCGGCGTGGTGGGCGTCGTCGCGGGCGTGGTCGCCTCGCCGCTGCCGTTCTCGGGCGTCGGCGGGCGCCGGCGCGGGCGCGGGCTGCGTCCTCGCTGCCGCTGCCGCTCCCGCCGCTCCCGCCGGTGTGGCGCTTGGGGGCGGTCTTCTTCTTGACGTGGGTCGCGCGCGGCTTGCGGGCCGCGGACTTGCCGTGGCCGCCGCTGCCCGACGAGGACCGGCCGGAGGACGAACCGGACGAGCTCGAGCCCGAGCCGCCCGATCCGCTCGACCCGGACCCGCCGCTCGACCCGGAGCCGCCGCTCGACCCGGAGCCGCTGCTCGACCCGGAGCCGCTGCTCGACCCGGAGCCGCCGCTCGACCCGGACCCGCTGCTCGAATCGCTCGACCCGCTCGAACCGCTGCCCGAGCCGCCGTGCCCGCCGCCGGAGCCGTCGCTCTCGCCGCTGCGCCCGGAGCCGCTCGACCCGCGGGTGCTCCCGGAGCCCGAGCCGCTGCCGCCGTGGTCGTCGTTCTTGCCGCTCCCGCCGTGGCCGTGGCCGGAGCGCGAGCCCGACGAGCCATGGCCGCTGTTGCTCCCCCGCCGGTGCTGTGACCGGCCGGACGTCGTGCCCGAGACGCGCCGGGTCGGCTGGGCCGCGGGGGCGACCACCGCGGCGGCCGGGGTCGCGGCGGCGCTCGCCGGCGACGCCGCCGGCGCCTTCGGTGTCGCGACCTTCGCCTCGGAGGTCACCGGCTTCTCGGCCGGACGGACGACGTGGGCGATCTCGGGGCCGCCCGTGACGAGTGCGCCGGTCGCGAGGACGGCCGCGGCGCCCGCCTTGAGCGACAGGGACGCGGCACCCGCGCCGCCGGCGCCGGCGGCCACCTCGGCGACACGCCCGACCGTCGAGTCGCCCGCGGAGACCATCAGGGCGTGCAGCAGCGGCAGCGGGGTGACCGCCGTGACCCCGCCGCGCAACGTCGTGCGGGCGCGGTGGACGAGCTGGCGGACGGCGCCGTCCGTGAGCCCGAGCTCCTCGGCGACCTCGGAGTGGGCGCGGCCGTCGACCGCGACGGCCAGCAGCGCGGCGCGCTGGCGCGAGGGCAGTGCGGCGATGCTCGTGAGCGCGCGGTGCATCTCGTCGCGGCGCTCGAGCTCGGCCGCCGGCTCGGTGGCGAACCCGCCGACCGACTCCGGCACCTCCTCCATCGCCTCGCCGACCTTCTTGAGCGCGTTGATCGCCGCGTTGTGGGCGATCCGGTACAGCCACGGGCGCAGCTCGCGCACCTCGGTGCCGGTGCGCAGCGAGGACCAGGCGTTGATGAACGTCGCCTGGACGACGTCCTCGGCGAGCGTGTCCGACAGCAGCCGGCGCAGGTAACGCTGGAGCGGGCGCCGGTAGCGCTCGACGATCGCCTCGAAGGCCCGGTCGTGACCGGACGCGGCGAGCTCGACGAGGCGCTCGTCGGTCTGCCCGCGGAGCAGCGTGGATGACATCAGCGGCGTCATGGCGACGAACCCTGGGACAACCGTAGCGGCCGGACGTCACGCCGCGAATCGACGATCCGTCGTCGACCCGAGGGTCAGACGAGCTCGATGCCGCGCTCGACCGCGTTGCGGACGGCGGGGAGGACGTCGCGCTTGCGCTCGAACTCGCCCGGCGTGTAGCAGTGCACGTCGGCGGGATCGCCCATCTCCGAGGCGTCCCACAGGCTGCCGGCCTGGTAGACGCGCTCGAGCCACGGCACGCCGTCGAAGAACTCCGACACGAGCACCACGACGAATTCCGCGCCGCGCTCGCGCTGCGAGCCCATGCCGCGGTCGTCGTCGACGCGCGCGCCGCCCAGGATCGCGCGCTGCAGCGGCCATCGGTCGCTCACGCGCTGGACGTACCGGTCGGCCTCGCGGCGGTTGACGGGTTCGACGGCCAGGATCATCGGCATCACCGAACGCGATTGTTCCTCACGCGCGCGCCCGCGTGAAGGCGGTTTACCGCACGTTGACGCCGACCTTGGTCCCAGGTCGGACAGGCCTAGAAGTCTGAGGCCTCGTGCGGACCCACGCAGGCGACGGCGACCGAGTCGGGGTCGACCGAGCGGGCGGCCGTGGCGACCTCGTCCAGCGTGACCTCGTCGAGCAGCGTGATCGCGCTGTCGGGGTCGATGTCCTCGCCGAACACGATCGTCTGGTTCGCCGCGTAGCGGGCCACCGCGTTCGTGTTCTCGAACGCGAGCACGCGCCGGCCCGCGGCGTACGCGCGGGCGCGCTCGACCTCCTCGGCGGTCGGCCCGTCGGCGTGCAGCTCGGCGACGATCGCGCGCATCCGCGTGTAGGCCTCGATGCACTTGCCCGACTCGAGCCCGGCGCCGAGCTGCAGCGACGGGATGTCGGCGTAGCTGTGGTCGGCGGCCCAGACCGAGTAGCACAGGCCGCGCTGCTCGCGGATCTCGTCGAAGAGGCGCGAGCCCATCGAGCCGCCCAGCAGGGTCGAGTAGATCGTGAACGCGGCGCGCGCCTTCGGGTCGCGGACGTCGACGTCCGGGCGGTAGCTCATGCGCAGGTGCGACTGGTTCGTCTCGCGTTGCTCGACGAGCCGGCCGTTCTGATGCGGCGGGGCGGGGTCGTAGGGCTCGGGCGCGGGCAGGGCCGGGAAGCGGCCGAAGCGCTCGGCCACCGCGCCGTTCTCGGAGACGTGCTCGAGGTTGCCGACGATGAACGCGCCGCCGCGCTCGCCCGCCCAGCGCCGCTCGCGGAAGGCGACGATGCCCTCGCGCGTGAAGGTCCGCAGGTGGTCCTCCGGGCCGAGGACGGTGCGCCCGAGCGGATGGTCGCCGAACGCCGCGCGATCGATGACCTCCTCGGCCACCGCCGACGGCTGATCCTTGTAGCGCTGGATCTCCTGGATCACGACGCCGCGCTCGCGGTCGAGCTCGCCCGCGTCGATCTTCGGCCGGCCGACGAAGTCCGTCAGCAGATCGATCGCGTCCATCGCCGCCTGGGCGCGGACCGTGATGTGGAAGGCGACGAGGTCGTGGCTCGTGTAGGCGTTCAGCACGCCGCCCATCCGCTCGGCCGTCTCGTTGACCTTGCGGTAGTCGTCGTAGAGCTCGCCGCCCTTGAAGACGAGATGCTCGAGGAAATGGGCCATCCCGTTCTCGTCCGGGCGCTCGGTGCGCGCGCCGGCGTCGAACGCGACGAGGATCGTCGTGGCGCGTGTCCCCTCGAGGGCGACGCGGTGGATCGGGAGCCCGTTGGGGGCGGTGGAAGAGGTGATCTGCGGCATCGCGAATGACGATAGCGCTCGCTGCAAAAGGGGTTGCAGGGACGGGGGAGCGGCAGGGAACAGCCGCGAATCCGGCTAAGTTGCAGGGGATGGCGACGACCGAGGCCGACATGCGGGCGCGCACCGCCGGGCCCACGCGGGCCCAGCCGCCGCGCCCGGTGGTGATCGAGTTCAACCGCGTCACGAAGACGTACCCGAGCGGTGACGTCGGCGTGGACGACGTCTCGTTCAGCGTCCGCCGCGGCGAATTCGTCTTCCTCGTGGGCTCGACCGGCAGCGGCAAGTCGACGCTGATGCGGCTGCTCATCAAGGAGCTCGACCCGACCTCGGGGACGATCCGCGTCGCCGGCCGCTCGCTCGCCGACATCACGCGGGCCAAGACGCCGTACTACCGCCGCAACCTCGGCGTCGTCTTCCAGGACTTCAAGCTGCTGCCCAACCGGACCGTGCACGACAACGTCGCCTACGCGCTGCAGGTCACCGGCGGCACGCGCAAGGAGGTGCGGGCGAAGGTCCCCGACATCCTGCGCTTGACCGGCCTGTCGCTGAAGCTCCACAGCTACCCCGACCAGCTGTCCGGCGGCGAGCAGCAGCGCGTCTCGATCGCGCGCGCGTTCGTCAACCACCCGCCGCTGCTGCTGGCCGACGAGCCGACGGGCAACCTCGACCCCGAGACGTCCATCGGGATCATGCAGCTGCTGTACCGGATCAACCTCACCGGGACGACGGTCGTCGTCGCCACCCACGACCACGCGATGGTCGACCGGATGCGCCGCCGGGTCGTCGAGTTGAGCCACGGCAAGATCATTCGCGACGAGGTCGGCGGCCAGTACGCGCCGCGCGACATGTCCACCGCCGAGTTCGGCGCGCTCCTGCGCGAGCCCGCGCCCGAGCCGCACCGCGTCGGCGGGCGGCTGTTCACGTCCGAGCCGGATCCCCCGGTCGCGGCGGCGGAGGAGCCCGAGGCGCCGGCGGCGCCGCGGCGGTTCGCGGCGCGGCCCGCGCGCCGGGAGCCGGAGCCCGAGGACCTGTTCGACGACGCGTTCACCGACGACGTGTTCAGCGACTGATGCGCGTCGGGTTCTTCCTCCGCGAGGCGCTGCGCTCCATGTCGCGCAACGCCGTCCCGTCCTTCGCCGCGATGGCCTCGGTGCTCGTGACGGTGCTCGTGCTCGGGATGTTCATCCCCGTCGTGCAGGCGACGACCGGCGCGGCCAACGACGTCCGCGGCCGCGTGCTCGTGAACGTCTACCTCAAGACGAACGCCAAGCACGGCGACGTCGACCGCGTCCGCGGGCTGCTGCAGGACAAGGTCGCGCACGTCGGCTCCGTGCAGTACGTGTCGCGGGCCCAGGCGCTCGCCGAGCAGAAGCGGCGCTACCCCGAGGCCTACGACCTGCTCGGCTCGAACCCGCTGCCGGACACGTTCCGGGTCACGCCCGACAAGCCCGACAACGCGCTCGCGCTGCGCGACGCGCTCGCCCCGTCCGCGCCGGGCGGCGGCCGCACGACGATCGACCCGTCGATCGACTCGGTCAAGAACTCCAAGGACGACACGCAGAAGATCCTCGTCGCGACGCGGGTCGTGAAGCTCACGACCGGCCTGCTGACGCTGCTGCTCGTCGTCGCCTCCGTGCTGCTCGTCTCGAACACGATCCGCCTCTCGCTCTTCTCCCGCCGCCGCGAGGTCGAGGTCATGAAGCTCGTCGGCGCGACCGACTGGTTCATCCGCTGGCCGTTCGTGATCGAGGGCGTGATCCTCGGCGCGCTCGGCGGCCTGCTCGCGATCCTCCTCCTGCTGGTGGGCAAGATCGCCCTCCTGGACCCCCTGACGGAGCAGTTCTCCCTGCTCGCCGCGCCGGACACCATCCACTTCGGGGTGCTGGTGGCGATCCTGCTGCTCGCCTCGGTCGGCGTGAGCGCGACCGGGTCGGGGTTGTCGCTGCGGCGGTTCCTGCGGGTGTAGCGCTCCGGTGGCGCGGTTCCGGTCCGCCGCCCCACTGACGGGAATCTGACGCCCGCTCCGTACCCTTCGTCCGCGTGGCTCACCGCCGCCCCTTCCGACGCCTGCCCGCAGCGCTCGCCGCGCTCATGGTCGTATTGCTCGTGTTCGGGATCTGGGTCGGCGGGCGCCATCCGGGGTGGCTGCCCGGGTTCGTCCGCGGGCCGCTCGTCGGGGATACGCACTCGGCGGTCGTCAAGGAGGCGATCGACCGTGTCCACGACACCTACTACCGCGAGATCCCGGAGGACCAGCTCGCCGACGACGCGATCGACGGCATGGTCAAGCGGCTCGACGACCGCTTCTCCAACTACTTCTCGCCCGCGGAGTACAAGCGCTTCAAGGAGTCCCAGCACAGCGAGTTCTCCGGCATCGGCCTGGCCGTGAGCCAGGACTCGCGCGGCCTGCGGGTCGAGACGGTCTACGACGGCTCGCCGGCCGAGCGCGCCGGGATCCGCAAGGGCGACATCATCGTCCGCGCCGCAGGCCGCGACCTGAAGGGCCGCAACTCCGACGAGTCGGTCTCCTTCATCAAGGGCCCGCCCGGGTCGCAGGTCAGGATCACCTGGCGGCGGGACGGCAAGTCCTTCACGAAGACGATCACCCGCACCACGGTCTCCGTGCCGGTCGTCGCGTCGAAGATGGCGCGGGCCGGCGCGTGCAAGGCCGGGATCGTGCGCCTCGCGCAGTTCAGCTCGGGCGCGCACTCGGAGCTCTACGCCGCGTTCAAGCGCCAGAAGAAGCGCGGCGCGAAGGTCTTCGTGCTCGATCTGCGCGGCAACGGCGGCGGCCTCGTCTCCGAGGCGCAGCTCATCGCGAGCGCGTTCCTGCGCAGCGGCAAGATCGTCACGACGAAGGGGCGCGCCGTCCCCGAGCGCACCCTGACCGCGACCGGCGACCCCGTGATCCCGACCCAGCCCGTCGTCGTGCTCGTCGACAAGGGGACGGCGTCGGCGTCCGAGATCGTCACCGGCGCGCTGCAGGACCGCCACCGGGCGAAGGTCGTGGGGACCCAGACGTTCGGCAAGGGCGTCTTCCAGGAGGTCATCGAGCTCTCCAACGGCGGCGCCCTCGACATCACCGCGGGCCAGTACTTCACGCCGAGCGGGCGCAACCTCGGCGGGAAGGGCGTCTCGACCGGATCTGGTATCCAGCCGGACGTGAAGGCGTCAGACGACCCCAAGACGAAAAACCGCGACGAGGCCGAGGAGCGCGCGCTGAGCGTCCTCGCATCTTCGTGCCGCGGGTAGCGCGCGGCCACGGGCGACAGCCCCGCGGAGGGCCCCGGGACCGCCCCGACGAGGCGCCCGAGCTCCCGCCGCGCGTCGTGCTGCTCGAGCAGCGCGGCCGCTTCCTGATCGGCGAGCCGTTCTTCGAGCGCGGCCGCCGCGTGACGATCGAGCGCTCGCGCGACGCCCGCGCCGGCCAGCTCGCGCTGCTGCGCCCGCCGCGCGCGGGCGGCGGCCGGGCCCAGGTCGCCCGCATCCTCGGGCGCCCGGACGTCGCCCGCGACGTCATCGAGGCGCTGATGCTCGACCGCGGCCTGCGCCGCGCGTTCCCGCCCGGGATCGAGCGCGCCGCGCGCGACGCGGCCGACGCGCCGGTCGCCGACGTCACGCGCGCCGATCTCACCGGCCTGACGACGTTCACGATCGACCCGGCGACCGCGCGCGACTTCGACGACGCGATCTCGGCCGAGGCGCTCGGCGACGACCGCTGGCGCGTCTGGGTGCACGTGGCCGACGTCAGCGCGTACGTGCGCCCCGGCTCGCCCCTCGAGCGCGAGGCCTACCGCCGCGCGACGAGCGTCTACGTCCCGGGCGCCGTCGAGCCGATGCTCCCCGAGGCGCTGTCCAACGACGTCTGCTCGCTGCGCCCCGGCGTCGACCGCCTCGCGGTCACCGTCGAGATGGAGATGCGCGGCGCAGAGGTCGTCCGCAGCGCCTTCCACCGCTCGCTCATCCGCTCCGACGCGCGCCTGGACTACGACCGCGTCGACCGGATCTTCGCCGGCGAGGAGGCCGCCGAGGCGCCGTGGGCCGAGCCGCTCGCCGCCGCCCGGGCCGCCGCGGCGGCGCTCCAGCGCCGCCGCGAGGCGGGCGGCGCGCTGGCCATCGAGGGCTCCGAGCCCGAGTTCGCCTTCGACCCCCGCGGCCACGTCGAGAGCCAGGGCCGCAGCGAGCAGACCGAGTCCCATCGGCTCATCGAGCACCTGATGATCTCGGCCAACGAGCGCGTCGCGACGCTCCTGAGCGAGCGCGAGATCCCGACCCTCTACCGCGTCCACGAGCGGCCCGAGCCCGAGGCGGTCAAGCGCCTCGTCGCGCAGCTCGCCTCGCTCGACGTCGCGACGCCCCCGGTGCCCGAGACCCTGGCGCCCTCCCAGGCCGCCGACATCGTGGCCGAATGCTCGGTCCTCGTCGACCAGCACGTCCGGCGCACGGGCCACGGCCGCCAGGCGCTCACCGCGCTGATCCTCCGCACGCTCAAGCAGGCCCACTACTCGCCCGTGAACCGCGGCCACGCCGGCCTCGGGTCGCCGCGCTACTGCCACTTCACCTCGCCGATCCGCCGCTACCCCGACATCGTCGCCCACCGCGCGCTGCTCAGCGCGATCGGCGCCGGCGAGACCGCCCCGCGGGCGAACACGCTCGAGGAGGCGGGGGAGTGGACGAGCGCCCGCGAGCGCGACGCGATGAAGATCGAGCGCGACGCCGACGCCGTCGCCCGCTGCTTCCTCCTCGAGCGCGAGTTCTACGAGGGCCGCGGCCACGAGCGCGTCTACGACGGCGAGGTCGCGGGCGTCATCGGCGCGGGCGCGTTCGTCGCCTTCGGCGAGGGCCACGAGGGCCTGCTGCCCGTCCGGCGCCTGCGCGGCGACTGGTGGGAGCTCAACGAGGAGGGCACGATCCTCCTCGGCGAGCGCACCGGCGCGACCCTGCGCCTCGGCGACGCGGTGCGCGTGCGGGTGCGCAGCATCGACGCGCCGCGCGGCCGGGTCGACCTCGACCCGGCCGAGGACCTCGTCGAGCGGTAGCCGCCTACGATGCCGCGATGGCCTACACGCTCCCGGAAGACGTCGACCAGCGCCCGGTCACGATCGTCGGCGCAGGCACGCTCGGCCGCCTGATCGCGACGGTCTTCGCGGCCGGCGGCAGCGACGTCCGGCTCTTCGACCCGAACGCCGAGCAGCTCGAGGCCGGGCGCGACCACGTCGAGCAGCACGTCGCCGAGGTCCAGGAGGCGCTCGACCTGCACCCCGACCGGACGGCGGGCGTCGAGGCGGTCGACGACCTGGCGCGAGCGGTCGAGGGGGCGTGGCTGGTCGTCGAGTCCGTCCCCGAGCGCGTCGACCTGAAGATCGAGGTGTTCGGCGAGCTGGACCGGATCGCCGCAGCGGACGCGATCCTCGCCACGAACTCCTCGTCGCTGCCGAGCCGGCTGGTCATCGACGAGGTGAAGCGGCCGGAGCGGGTGCTCAACATGCACTTCCAGCAGCCCCCGCAGCTCAACGCGGTCGAGCTCATGTCCTGCGGCGAGACGGACCCGGCGGCCATCGACGCGCTGATGGACCGGCTGCCGGCGTACGGCCTCGCCCCGTTCCGCGTCCTGCGCGAGAGCGACGGGTTCATCTTCAACCGGATCTGGGCGGCCATCAAGCGCGAATGCCTCATGGTCGTCGAGGAGGGCGTCGCGACGCCGGAGGACGTCGACGAGATGTGGCGGATCTTCACCCGCCCGGGCATCCCGCCGTTCCGGCTGATGGACCGCGTCGGCCTCGACATCGTGCTCGCCATCGAGGAGCACTACGCCGACGTGCGCGACGGGATCCCCGAGGGCCCGCGCGCGCTGCTGCGCACGTACGTCGACGAAGGCCGCCTCGGTACGAAGAGCGGCGGCGGCTTCTACGACGACGAGGGCTGACGAAGCACTACCCTCGGTCACGTGGCCAAGGGCGGGAAGAAGCGCAAGGCGGCACCCGGTGACGTGGCGACCAACCGCTACGCCTCGTATCGCTACGAGCTCCTCGACAAGCTCGAGACCGGCATCGTGCTCCAGGGCACCGAGGTCAAGTCGCTGCGCGCCGGGCAGGTGCAGCTCAAGGACGGCTACGCGAGCATCCGCGACGGCGAGCTGTGGCTGCACAACGTCCACATCTCGCCGTACGGGCCGGCCAGCCGCGAGAACCACGAGCCCGAGCGCCCGCGCAAGCTGCTCGCCCACCGGCGCGAGATCGAGCGGCTGATCGGCCGCATCAACGAGCGCGGCCTGACGCTCGTGCCGACGCGCGTCTACTTCAACGGGTCGCGGGCGAAGGTCGAGATCTCGCTCGCGCGCGGCAAGGACCGCTTCGACAAGCGCGAGACGATCAAGGCCAAGGACCAGCGCCGCGACGTCGAGCGCGAGCTGCGCGACGTCGGCCGCTGACCCGCGCTCCGGCGGCGGCTACGCGTCGCCCAGCGTCCGCGCGAGGTGCGTCGCGTCCATGCCGAACACGAGCAGCGCGATCAGCCCGAGGTACACGCCCGCGACGAGCGCGCGGTGCAGCCGCGGGACGCGGTAGTAGGCGCGGACCTCGTCGCCGCCGTTGCGCAGCGAGCGCCAGCGCCGCCACGTCTCGAGGGCGGCCAGCAGCGCGATCAGCAGGATGATCGGGTTCGGGTAGGTGAAGGCGAGGACGAGCATCGCGAGCAGGCCGGCGAACCACATCCACGGCGCCATCGCCGCCATCGCGCGCCCGCCGTCGAGCGGCACGACCGGCAGCAGGTTGAAGAGGTTCAGGAAGAACCCGGTGAAGGCCAGAGCCGTCCAGAAGTCGTTGCCCGTGGCGCTGGCGATCGGCAGGCACGCGGCCGCGCCGATCGAGCCGAGGACCGGTCCGGCGAGCCCGACGCGGGCCTCGGCGAGGGCGTTGTCGCCCAGCGACTTCGCCCACACCGCCGCGCCGAAGAACGGGATGAAGACCGGTGCGCTGGCCTTGATGCCCTCGCGCCGCAGCTGGATCACGTGGCCCATCTCGTGCACGAACAGGAGCACCACGAAGCCGAGCGCGAAGGTCCAGCCCCAGATCAGGCTGTAGGCCGCGACCGAGACGAGCATCGATCCCGACGTGGTCAGGATCTTGAGCTTCGGCAGCAGCAGCAGGACGACCTTGATCTTGGCCGCGAACTTCGCCACGAGCAGCCCGAGGGCCACCACGCCGCCGCCGGCGCGCTTGTACCACGGCTTCGCATCGCCGCCGAAGGGATCGCGGGACGGCTCGGGGTCGGGCGAGCGCGAGGGCTCCGGCGGCGGCCGGAACTCATCGGCGCTGGGGGCGTACGGGTCGGGGCTCGGGGGGAGCCAGAGGTTCGGGCTGCGCTGTTCGCTCATGGATGGTTCACCGACAGTGTGCCAACCACGGATCACGCCCAGCTAAGGTCGAGCGGATGCTCGTGAGCGCCGGCGACACCCGCCTCAACGTCGAGGAGCGCGGAGCCGGCGATCTCGCCCTGATCGTGCTCCACGGCGGCCCGGGGCTCGACCACACGATGTTCGGCGACTGGCTCGACCCGCTGGCCGCCGACTACCGGCTCCTGCTCGTCGACGAGCGCGCCCAGGGCCGGTCGGACCCCGCGCCGCCGGAGACCTGGACGCTCGAGCAGCACGCCCGCGACGTCGACGCCCTCGCGAGCGCGCTCGGGCTCGAGCGCTACGCCGTCCTCGGGCACTCCTTCGGCGCGTTCATCGCGCTGCAGCACGCCGTCGACTTCCCCGGCCGCCCGGCCGGGACCATCGTCTCCTCCGGGCTGCCCTCGGAGCGCTTCCTCGCGCACGTCGAGGAGCAGCTCGCGGCGTTCGAGCCGGTCGAGCTGCGCGAGCAGGTGACGCGGTCATGGGCGCGGGAGGCCGAGGCGCGCACGCCGGACGACGTCGCCGCGCTCTTCGCCGACCAGCTCCCCTTCCACTTCGCCGATCCGTACGACCCGCGCATCGACGACCTGCGCGCCGCGATGGCCGACGCCGCGTACGCGCCGGACGTCCTGCGCGCGGGCGCGACCGACGGGTACGGCCACATCGAGCTCGAGGACCGCCTCGGGGACGTGACCCACCCGCTCCTCGTCATCGCCGGCCGCCACGACCGCACCTGCTCGGTCGCGGGCGCCGAGGCGATCGCGACCGGCGTCCCGGCGGCGGACCTGGTCGTCCTCGAGGACAGCGGGCACATGACCTATGTCGAGGAGCCGAACGCCTACCGCGAGGCGGTCCGCCACTTCCTCGGGCGGCTGTGAGCCCGCGCGTCGAGCAGCTCGCCGCGAACCTCTGGCGGTGGACCACGCCGCATCCGCTCTGGCGCGAGGGCGACGACGAGCGCCCGGGCGGCTGGGAGCAGGACGTGGGCTCGGTCCTCTACGCCCGCGACGGCATCGTGACGATCATCGACCCGCTCGTCACGGGCGAGGACGACGTCGAGGTCTGGGGCCTGCTCGACACGGCCGTGCGGGGCGCCGTCGCGGTCGTCGTCGCCCTCACCGCGTCGTGGCACCTGCGCAGCGCACCCGCCGTCGCCGAGCGCTACGACGCGGAGATCCGGCTGCACGAGATCGCGGCCCGGGACGACGCGCTGCGCGGCGTCGCCCGCGTCCGCGCGTTCGAGGCGAACACCGAGATCGCGCCCGGCGTGGAGGGTCTGCTCGTCGGCGGCCTCGTCCAGGGCGAGGTCGCCTACCACCTGCCCGAGCACGCCGCGCTCGTCGCGGCCGAGGTCTTCTACGGCGCCGCGGACGGGCTGCGCGTCGGCGAGGACCCGGCGCTCGACTCGCTCGACGACCTCTACGCCTGGGTGCGCTCCCTCGACCGCCTCGACCTCACGCTCGTCCTGCCCACGCACGGCCGCCCGGCGCCCGACGGCCCGGGCGTGATCCGCGAGGCGCTCACGCGCCCGCCCTGGCGCCCGGAGGGGACCCTAGGCTGAGCCCTCGACCGCCGCGGCCGCGTCCTCGGCGGCGCCGAGCTGCTCGCGGACGAGCTTCAGCCCGTCGTTCCAGAACTCCGGGTCGGCGAGGTCGAGCCCGGCGATCGCCGCGAGCTCCTCGGGGCTGCGCGACCCGCCCGAGCTCAGGAGCTCGAGGTAGCTCGGCACGAAGCTCTCGCCCTCGGCGAGGTAGCGGTGGTAGACGCTCAGCGCGAGCAGCTGGCCGTAGGCGTAGGCGTAGACGTAGCCGGGGGTCGAGATGAAGTGGGGCACGTAGGACCACCAGGTCCGGTAGCCCTCGGTGACCTCGACCGCGTCGCCGAAGAGCTCGGTCTGCGAGTCGGCCCACAGCTCGCCGAAGCGCTCGACGCTCAGCTCGCCCTCGTCCCGGCGGGCGGTGTGGACGAGGTGCTCGAAGCGGTTCATCGCGACCTGACGGAAGACGGTCGCGATCGAGCCCTCGATGTTCTCGGCCAGCAGGCTCAGGCGGGAGGCCGGCGTGTCGGCGGCGTCGAGCAGACGGCGGAAGACGAGCGTCTCGCCGAACACCGACGCCGTCTCGGCCAGCGTCAGCGGCGTGTGCTGCTCGAGGATTCCGCGCGGCTGGGCCAGCGCGGCGTGCATGCCGTGGCCCAGCTCGTGCGCGAGCGTGAGGACGTCGCGCCGGCGCGAGGTGTAGTTGAGCATCACGAAGGGGTGGACGCTCGGGACGGTGTAGGCGCAGAACGCGCCGCCGCGCTTGCCGGGCCGGACCGGGCGCGTCGATCCAGTGGCCGTCGAAGAACTGCTTGGCCGTGTCGTGCAGGACGGGCGAGAAGTCCGAGAAGGAGGCGAGCACGATCTCGGTCGCCTCGGGCCACTCGATCTGGACCTCCTCCGTCGCGATCGACGCCGAGCGGTCGTAGTCGGCGAGCCGGTCGACGCCGAGGATCCGGGCCTTCAGCGCGTACCAGCGCTGCGGCAGGTCGTAGTTCGCGCGGACGGCCTCGACGAGCGCCTGGACGGACTCGTCGCTCGCCTCGTTGGAGAGGTTGCGGCTCGAGATCCAGCTCGGGTAGCCGCGCAGGCGGTCGTCGGTCGCCTTGTCCTGGGCGATCGTGTTGTAGATGAAGGCGCGCGTGCGCAGGTTCGGGGCGAGCGCCTCGGTCACGGCCTCGGCCGTCGTGCGCCGCACCTCGCGGTCGGGCGAGAGCAGGCGGCTGAGCGCGACGTCGAGCTTCACGGGCTCCTCGTCGCCGGGCGTGTCGACGAGGATCGCGCTCGTCTGCTCCGAGAACAGGCGCGCCCACGCCTCGCGGCCGCTCACGCTCTTCTCGGACATGACCTTCTCCTCGGGCTCGGTGAGGAGGTAGGGCCGGTAGCGGCGGACCGTGCGCAGGTAGTGGCGGCTCGTGTCGAGGCCGTCGGCGGCGAGCAGCTCCTCGGCGCGGTCGTCGTCGAGCGCGGCCCACTCGAGGTCGAAGAACAGGAGCTTCGTCTCGACGGCCGTCGCCTTCTCGCTCACCCGCGCGACGAGCGCGCCGTTCGCCGGGTCGAGCGTGTCGACGGAGAAGCGCAGGTGCGCGTAGTTGCCGGCGCGGCCGACGAGCTCGACGATCGCCTGCGTCTCGGCCATGGCCTCGGCGAGCTCAGGACCGTCGAGCGCGGCGACGCGGCCGGCGTAACGCTCGGCGAACCGCGCCGCGCGTTCCTCGGCCTCGTCGAGCATCCGCTCGGCACCGTCGGGGCCCTCGCCCTCGACCAGCGGGTCGAGGTCCCAGGCGATGTCCTGAACTCCGGTGGCGCTCATCACCGGAACGTTACGCGTCGGCGCCCGGAGCGCGCCAATCTGCGCAGTTTGCGGATTCTTCGCGCGGCGGGGTTGACTTCGCCGAACGCGCCGGACTACGTTCACCCCAGACGCGGAACCGAGCCGCAGAGAGCGAGGCCCAGAGGTTGCGAGGCCCGCCACCGAGAGCCCGGGGCGCCCTTCGCGGAGCGACCTGGAGGACGGTACCTCAGGTGGCTCGGAACCGCGTCTCCTTTGTTAAATCCGACGCTTCGTGACCTACCCGAGCGTCGAGACCGAGCGGCTGCTCCTGCGCCCATGGCGACCGGCCGAGGACCTCGACGCGCTGGTCGCCCTCAACGCCGACCCCGACGTCATGCGCTGGGTCACGCCGAACCGGCCGCTCACGGCGGCGGAGAGCGCGGAGCTGCTCGACCGGCTCGTCGGCCACTGGGACACGCACGGCTACGGGCTGTGGGCGCTCGTCCCGCGCGCGGACCCGGCGGTCGGGTGCATCGGCTTCGCCGGCCTCGCGGTCCCGGCCTTCCTGCCCGCGGTGCTGCCCGCGGTCGAGGTCGGCTGGCGGCTGGCGCCCGCGTGGTGGGGGCGCGGGCTGGCGACCGAGGCCGCGCGGGCGAGCGTCGCCTACGGCTTCGACCGCCTCGGCCTGCGGTCGGTCGTCTCGATCATCGACGAGCGCAACGCGCGCTCGCTGCGCCTGGCCGAGCGGCTCGGGATGACCCGCGGGCGCGACCGGCTGCATCCCGTGACCCGCCGGCGCTTGCGCGTGATGGAGCTGGGTAGTCCGCCGGGATGAGGCGCTCGGAGGACCGCATCCTGACGACCCATACCGGCAGCCTGCCGCGCTCTCAGGACCTGCTGGCCGACCTCGTCCGGCGCGACCGCGGGGAGGCCGTCGACGCGCGCCGCGCTCGACGAGCGCATCCGGGCCGAGGTCGCCGCGCTCGTGCGCCGCCAGGCCGACGCCGGCGTCGCGGTCGTCAACGACGGCGAGGCGGGGAAGATCGGCTACGCCACCTACGTGACCGAGCGCCTGGAGGGCTTCGGCGGCGAGGCCGACCCGCCCGGGCCGCCGACGGACATGCTCGACTTCCCCGACCTCCTTGCGCGCGAGCGCGGGCGGGAGGACCGCGGCGACCCGACGATGCCCGCGTGCGACGGGCCGGTCTCCTACCGCGGCCTCGACGCGGTGCGCGCCGACATCGCCAACCTGAAGGCCGCGCTCGACGGCGCCGACGTCGAGGACGCGTTCCTCAGCGCCGCGTCGCCGGGCGTCGTCGCGTTCTTCCTCGCCGACCGCCACTACGGCGACCACGAGACGTACCTCTTCGCCCTCGCCGACGCGATGAAGACCGAGTACGACGAGATCCACCGCGCCGGCCTCGTCCTCCAGACTCGACTGCCCCGACCTCGCCCTGACCCGCCGCGGATCGGCGCCGAGAGCATCGAGGACTTCCGCACGCTACGTGCGGCTGCAACCTCGACGCGATCGACCACGCGACCCGCGACATCCCGCGCGAGGCCCTGCGGATGCACGTCTGCTGGGGCAACTACGAGGGCCCCCACCACCACGACGTGCCGCTGGCCGACATCGTCGACCTCGTGCTCGCCGCCCGCCCGGCGGCGGTGTCCTTCGAGGCGGCCAACCCGCGCCACGCGCACGAGTGGGCGGTCTTCGAGGACGTCGCGCTGCCGGAGGGCAAGATCGTCGATCCCGGGCGTGCTCGACTCGACGACGAACTACATCGAGCACCCCGACCTCGTCGCGCAGCGGATCGTCCGCTACGGCGGGCTCGTCGGGCGCGAGAACGTCATCGCGGGCAGCGACTGCGGCTTCGCGAGCTTCGCCGGCCGCAACAGGCCGTCGACCCGGCGATCGTGTGGGCGAAGCTCGCGGCGATGGCCGAGGGCGCGCGGCGCGCGACGCGCACGCTCTGGTGAGCCCCGTTGGCGGGGACGGCGGCGCTTGCGCCGGAGTGCCCGCTCCGGATTGAATCGGCCTCCCTGCCCCCGGCCCGTGAGGAGAGAGCCGTGAAGCGCTCGACCGAGCACATCCTGACCACGCACACCGGCAGCCTGCCGCGCCCGCCGGAGCTGACGGAGGCGCTCCGGCGCCGCGACCGCGGCCAGGCCGGCGAGAACGGCCTCGACGACCAGGTCCGCGACGCCGTCGCCGACGTCGTCCGGCGCCAGGCCGCGTCCCGCGTGTCCGTGGTCAACGACGGCGAGGCCGGGAAGATCGGCTACTCGACGTACGTCAAGGAGCGCCTCGACGGGTTCGGCGGCGAGGGCGGGCTCATCGGCTTGCCGGCCGACCTGACCGAGTTCCCGGAATACACGCAGCGGGTGATGGGCGGCATCGACTTCGCGATGCCCGCGTGCGTCGGCCCGGTGGCCTACCGCGACCTCGACGCGGTGCGCGCCGACATCGCCAACCTCAAGGCCGCGCTCGACGGCGCCGACGTGGAGGACGCGTTCCTCAGCGCCGCCTCGCCCGGGGTCATCGCGGTCTTCCTCCAGAACCAGCACTACGGCTCGCACGAGGAGTACGTCGCGGCGCTCGCCGACGAGATGAAGAAGGAGTACGACGAGATCCACCAGGCCGGGATCGTGCTCCAGATCGACTGTCCCGACCTGGCGATGACGCGCCAGATGGTCGACGAGAGCCTCGAGGACTTCCGCACCCGCGCGCGGACCAACGTCGAGGCGCTCAACCATGCCACGCGCGACATCCCGCCCGACGACATGCGGATGCACCTGTGCTGGGGCAACTACGAGGGCCCGCACCACCACGACGTCGCCCTGCGCGACATCATCGACATCGTCTTCGAGGCCCGCCCGGCGGCGATCTCCTTCGAGGCCGCCAACCCGCGCCACGAGCACGAGTGGACGGTCTTCGAGGACGTCAAGCTGCCCGAGGGCAAGGTCCTGATCCCGGGCGTCCTCGACTCGACGACGAACTACATCGAGCACCCCGACCTCATCGCCCAGCGGCTCGTGCGCTACGGCAAGCTCGTCGGGCCGGAGAACGTGATGGCCGGCAGCGATTGCGGCTTCGCGACGTTCGCGAACCTCCTCACCGTCGACCCGGGGATCACGTGGGCGAAGCTCGCGGCGATGGCCGACGGCGCCGAGCGGGCGTCGAAGGAGCTCTACTGAGGCCTCGCTACACTTTCTGAAGTGATCTTCGGGTTCCCGAACCCGGTCAACGAGAAGGCCGCGCGCGTCGTCGCCGCGGTGGTCGCGATCCTCGGGATCGTGATCCTCGCGACCGGCGCGCGCTGGCTGCTCCTCGTCCTCGCCTACGGGTTCTGGGCCCGCGTCCTGACCGGCCCGACCCTCAGCCCGCTGGGGCGCGTCGCGATGCGCGTCGTCGCCCCGCGACTGGGGCCGCCGAAGTACGTCGCGGGGCCGCCGAAGCGCTTCGCCCAGGGGATGGGCGCGGCGTTCACGACGGCCGCCGCGCTCCTCTGGCTCGGCTTCGGCGCGGACACGGCGGCCGACGTGCTGACGGGCCTGCTCGTCGTCGCCGCGACGCTCGAGTCGGTGTTCGCGCTGTGCCTCGGCTGCCAGGTCTTCGGCCTGCTGATGCGGGCGGGGCTCGTGCCGCAGGAGACCTGCGAGCGCTGCGCGAACATCTGGGCCGCCCCGGCCGAGCGCGCCGCCTGAGCCCGTCGCCCGCTGTGTAGGGTCGGCCGGTGCGGCTCGTCTTCGGGACGCTCCACCTGCCCGACTCCGCGGCCGCGCCGAGGCTGCTCGATCGCTACGTGGACGCGGGCGGCGGTGCGCTCGACGTCGCGAACGTCTACCAGGACGGCGCGGCGGCGCGGACGGTCGGGCCGCTGGCTCGCGCACCGGTCCGCGCAGGCGCCGGTGCTCTACGCGAAGGGCTGCCACCCGCCGAACTGCCGGCCCGACCTCGTCGCGGCCGAGGTCGACGAGGCGTGCACGCTGCTCGGCGTCGACCGGATCGACGTCTTCATCCTGCATCGCGACGACCTGTCGTATCCGGTCGCGGCCTGGGCCGAGGCGCTGCTCGCCGAGGTCGACGCGGGCCGGATCGGCGACTTCGGCGTGTCGAACTGGACGATCGAGCGAGCGCGAGAGCTGCGCTCGCACCTCGACGCGATCGGCTCCGATCGCCTGAGCGCCTTCAGCAACCACTTCTCGCTCGCGCGGATGATCTCGCCGCCGTGGCCGGGCTGCCTCGCCCTGTCGCCGGAGGACCTGCGCGTCCTCGGCGACCTCGACGTCTCGGTGCTCGCCTGGTCGAGCCTCGCGACCGGCTACTTCGCAGGCCACGACACGCCGCACTGGGACGATCGCGAGAACCGCGCGCGCCGCGAGCGCGCCGGCCAGGTCGCCGAGCGGCTCGGGACGACCGCGCCGGTCATCGCGCTCGCGTACGTGCTGCATCAGCCCGCGCACGTCCTGCCGGTGGTCGGCACGCGCTCGGAGGCGCACCTGGACGAGGCGCTCGGCGCCGAGGCCGTTCGCCTCGCCCCGGACGAGCTCGCCTGGCTCGAGCACGGCGACGACGCCTGAACCGGCGCTCGAGGTCGGTACACTGGAGGTGACACATCCCCGGGGACGACAGGCTTCGACGTGGTCGATTCGCAGGGATGGTCGCGAGCCGAGGTTCCGGGCGGCCTCGTAAAACACCCGGAAAACCAATACGTGCGGACTCTCACGAGTACGCCCTCGCCGCTTAGTCAATAGCTAAGCCGTGAGGTTTCGGCCCCCGCCTGTCGGCCGCGGGGATGTTCCGGAATCAGAATGCCGACTCACCCGGGGCGGCCCGCCTCCGCCAATCCGGGGACATCTTCAGGAGGCTGGCCTCGAGCAACCCCGCCGGCAAGGCGACCTCGAGGCGAGATCAAGAGTGCCGGCTACGCTCGTAGACACCATCTTTGGCGCGATCGCGGACGCGGGTTCAATTCCCGCCGTCTCCACTGTGACCCGAACCCGGCCCCCGCGGCCGGGTTCGCGCGTTCCGGGCGTCAGCGCTCGTCGGCGAAGTCCGCCAGCACCCGCTCGATGTCCCGCCGCGGCCGCGTGCCGGGCGACCCGCGTTCCAGGGCGGGAACGAGCGTGATGAGCGCCTTCCACAGCGCCCAGCCGCGCCCGCGCGACCAGGTCCCGGCGTCGACGCCGCGGGCGGCGCGGAACCGGTCGCGGGCCGGGCCGGGGAGGAAGGTCCAGGCGATGACCATGTCGCACGCCGGGTCGCCGACCCCGGAGGACCCGAAGTCGAGGACGGCGGCGAGGCGGCCGTCGCGGACGAGCAGGTTGTTCTCCGCGACGTCGCCGTGGAACCAGACCGGCGGGCCGTCCCAGGTCGTGCGCATCGCATCGGCCCACACGCGCCGCACCGCGTCCCGCGGGATCTCGGAACCGAGCGCGTCCATCGCCTCCACCGCCTCGGCCTCGTAGTGCGCGAGCGGGCCGCCGCGGTGGAAGTTGTGCTCGCCGGGCTCCGGCCCGCCGCGGGCGTCGGTGGCGGCGAGCGCGACGAGGAAGGCGGCGAGATCGCCGGCGAGCCGCGAGAGGTCGGCGATCGCCGCGTGTCCCGCGGGGTCGCCTTCGAGCCAGCGGTACACCGACCACGGGAAGGGGTAGCCGGCGCCGGGCGCGCCGCGGGCGACCGGCGTCGGGATCGGCAGGGGCAGGGCCGGCGCGAGCACCGGCAGCCAGCGCTGCTCCTTGGCCACCTGGCGGGCGTACCAGTCGCCGGTCGGCAGCCGGAGCGAGAGGTCGTCGCCGAGGCGGAACGTGCGGTTGTCCCAGCCGTCGACCGCGACCGCGCGGACCGGGAGGTCCGCCCACCGCGGGAACTGCGCGGCGACCAGGCGCCGCGCCAGCGCGCTGTCGATCGTCTCTCGGTCGAACGGAACGGGCGCGATGGGCCTGCGGATACCCCTGTGGCGGCGCATGGAACGTCCGGGCGCGCGCCGCCGGCGGACAACCCGCCTCAAGCGGTCGGGGGCCCCGGCCGACAACCAGACCGTGCGCGTCATCCTGTCCATCGTCCTGTCTGTGCTCGCGATCGCCGGCGCGGTCCTCTACGCCTCCGAGCTGCAGCGCCAGGTCGCCGACGAGAACTACGCCGAGGCGATCGTCGCGCGCCAGCTCGCCAGCGACATGCTCACGCGCGAGAACGCGCTGCACGACTTCCTCGACCAGGCCCGCCCGCAGACGCTCGTCTCCATCTACACGCTCGATCGCCGCCAGGACAGCGCCCTCGATCGCGCCGCCCGGCTCTCCTCCGACAGCCCCGAGGAACTCGCCACGATCAAGCGCCAGAGCGACGCCGAGGACCGCTGGGACGCCATCGCCCAGCGCGAGATCGACGCCCGCAGCGCCGGCCGCGCGATCCCGCGGGGCGCCAGTCTCGCCGCTCGCGAGGGCACGCTCAACGACTTCGTCGCCGCCAACGGCGACTACCAGCGCGCCCTCGACGTACGCCGCGTCGAGGAGCTCAAGGCCGCCGCGATCGTGCCCGTCAAGCTGATCTTCCTGCTCAGCGTCGCCTTCGGCGCGATCGCCCTCGGTCTCGTGGTCCGCCGCCGCCGGGCCCTCGGCGCGACGGAGGCCGTCGAGGCCGCGCGCGAGGACGCCGAACACCGCTACGCCGACGCCCAGGCGCGCTTCGGCGAGGCGATGCAGGTCGCCGAGGACCAGGCCGAAGGCCACGGGCTCCTCATCCGCCACCTCGAGGCCGGCGCGCCGGACGCGTCGATCACCGTCCTCATCCGCAACAACAGCGGCGACCGGCTCGAGCCCGCCGTGCCGCTCACCGACGACTCGCCGCTGGCCGACCCGCTCGAGCACGCCAAGCCGCGCGGGTGCCTCGCGATCCGCCTCAGCCGCCCGGTCGACCAGGGCGCGAGCAGCGACGAGATCATCGCCTGCGAGGTCTGCGGCGCCCAGGAAGCCGAGTCGACGTGCCAGCCGCTGCTCGTCGGCGGCGAGGTCATCGGCTCGGTCCTCGCGACCAGCCAGGACCGCGCGACCGACGACGAGCGCCGCCGCATCCAGGACTCCGTCACGCAGGCCGCGCCGGTCCTCGCGAACCTGCGCAACCTCGCGCTCGCCGAGCTGCGCGCCGCGACGGACGCGCTCACGGGCCTGCCGAACCGCCGCGCGATCGACGACCACCTCAAGCGCCTGCTCGCGCAGGCCGGCCGGTCCCTCACCCCGATGTCGGCCATCCTGCTCGACCTCGACAACTTCAAGCAGATCAACGACACGTTCGGCCACGAGCGCGGCGACGAGGTCCTCGCCGCGGTCGGCGCGGTCATGCGCACCGAGCTGCGCGGCGGCGACTTCGCCGGGCGCAACGGCGGCGAGGAGTTCATCGTGATGCTCCCCGACACCGACCGCGCGGGGGCGATGCGCGTCGCCGAGCACCTGCGCGCGGCGATGCACACGGTCAAGCCGCCGGGCGTCACGCGCGAGATCACGGCGAGCTTCGGCGTCGCGACGTTCCCCGACGACGCCCTCGACGGCGAGACCCTGATGCGCCTCGCCGACCGCGCGCTCTACGCCGCCAAGCAGAACGGCCGCGATCGCGTCGAGGCCACCTCGTCGGCCGGCCTCGGCCTGCGCCGCGAGCGCCCCGCGCCCGTCGCCGACCTGGCCTGAGGCCTAGCTCCCGGCGGCCGGCGCCGGCTGCGCCCGCTCCTCCGGGGGCTGCCAGCCGATCGCCGGGGCGATGTGCTCGGCGATGGTCTGCAGCAGGCGCGCGTTGTACTCGACCCCGAGCTGGTTCGGCACGGTGCACAGCAGCGTGTCCGCCTCGCGGACGGCGACGTCGCGGGCGAGCTCCTCGGCGATGACGTCCGGCTCGCCGACGTAGCTGCGCCCGAACCGCGCGATGCCGCCGTCGAGGTAGCCGAGCTGGTCGCTCTGGTTGCGCGCCCCGTTGCCGAAGTACGCGCGGTCGAGGTCGGAGACGATCGGGATGATGCTGCGGCTCACGGAGATCCGCGGCTCACGGTCCCAGCCGCCCTCGGCCCAGTGCGAGCGGAAGATCTGGATCTGCTCGGCCTGGAGCTCGTCGAACGGCACGCCGGTGTCCTCGGTCAGGAGCGTCGAGCTCATGAGGTTCATGCCCTGCTCGGCCGTCCACGCGGCGGTCCGCCGGGTGCCCGAGCCCCACCAGATCCGCTCGGCCAGGCCGGGCGACTGCGGCTGGATGGCGAGCGTGGCGGTCGAGTCGGCCGAGCCCGTGTCGGCGCGCGCGACGCCCGCCCCCGCGATCGCCGCGCGGAACAGCGACGTCTTGGCGCGGGCGAGGTCGGCGTCGGTGTGGCCCTCGGGCGGGACGTAGCCGAAGGCCTCCGAGCCGCGCAACGCGGGCTCGGGCGAGCCGCGGCTGATCCCGAGCTGGAGCCGGCCGCCGCTGATGAGGTCGGCGGCCGCGGCCTCCTCGGCCATGTAGAGCGGGTTCTCGTAGCGCATGTCGATGACGCCCGTGCCGATCTCGATCCGGCTCGTGCGCGCGCCGATCGCCGCGAGCAACGGGAACGGCGAGGCGAGCTGGCGGGCGAAGTGGTGCACGCGGACGAAGGCGCCGTCGAGCCCGAGCTCCTCGGCCGCGACCGCGAGCTCGATCGTCTGCACGAGCGCGTCGCGCGCGGTCTGCGTCTGCGACCCGGCGGCCGCCTGCCAGTGCCCGAAGGAGAGGAAGCCGATGCGTTTCACGGTTCCGACGGTACCGGCGCTGCACGTTTTTCCAGGCCCTCGAGGCCCATCCCGCGGAGCACGGCCGGTGTCTTGGCGAAGCGGATGTCGCGGTAGTCGACGACCTGGACGCGGTTGCCCCACGGATCGCGGAAGTCGACCCGTCCGCCGGGCAGGATCGGCACGCCGGCACCGGTGAGCGCCGCGCGGGCGGCCTCGCGGTCGTCGACGACGAGGCCGAAGTGGCGCTCGGCGTCGGGCGCCCTGTCGCCGGGGATCAACGTGAGGAACTGGTCGCCCATCGCGAGGAAGGCGAGGTCGCCCTCGCGCTCGACGGTGGTCACCGCGAAGATCGCGCCGTAGAAGGCGATCGCCGCGTCGACGTCGGCGACCTCGAGCGCGACGTGGTTGACGCCGACGAGCCGGGGGAGGGCGGAGGTGGAAGCCATGCGCGGGATGGTGCGCGTCACCACCGACCGGGGCCACGGATTTAGTGTGGCGTGAATGATCGTCCTGCGCTTCGACCGGGAGTCGCTCGCCCACCTGCGTTTCGCGGTGTCGCCGCTGACCGAGGTCATCCGCAGCGTCCACGCGCTCGACGACCCCGGCGCGCAGGCGCTGCACCTCCCGTGGGCGATCGCGACGCGCCGCGCGGTGGCGGACCTCGACCTCGCCCCGCTACGCGAGCTCGTCCCGGCCGACTTCTACACGCCGGACTTCACGAGCCCCCCGCCCCGCGACCCGCTCGCCGAGCTCGAGGACGAGGTGCAGGCGATGCTCGCCGTGCCGCCCGACCAGGTCCGCGCCGAGGTCGTCCGCAGCTACGGCGGGCGCCCGCTGCCGCCCGCGCTCGAGCCGTTCGTCACCGACCCGGCCGGTGCGCTCGCGGACCTCGCCGGCCTCGTGCGCGCGTACTGGGAGCGGGCGCTCGCCGTCCACTGGCCGCGGATCCGCGCACTCCTGCAGGGCGACGTCCTCTACCGCGCGCGCAAGCTCGCCGACGGCGGAGCGGACCTCCTGTTCGCCGACATCGACCCGACGGTCGAGTGGGCGGGCGGTGAGTTGCGCCTCCACAAGCGCGCCACGGCGACGCTCGACGTGGGCGAGCGCGGGCTGCTGCTGATGCCGAGCGTGTTCGTGTGGCCGCGGGTCGTCGCGGTCGTCGACCCCGCGTGGCCGCCGGCCGTCGTCTATCCGGCGCGCGGGATCGGGACGCTGTGGGATCCCGGCCGCGCGGCCGGCCCCGAGGCCCTGGCGGCGCTCCTCGGCGCGGGCCGGGCGGCGGAGCTGCAGACCTCCAACCGTGGCGACGACCGACCTCGCCGCCCGGCTCGGGGTGTCGGCGGGCGGCGTCTCGCAGCACCTGCGGGTCCTGCGCGAGGCGGGCCTCGTCCGCGGCCACCGCGTCGGCCGCACGGTCCTCTACCGGCGCTCGCCGGCGGGCGACACGCTCGTCGCGGCGAGCCGCGGCGCCGGCGGCTGAGCGCTCACCAGGCGCCGTTGCGGGCGATCCCGCCCCACTCCTCGGGCGCGGTGTCACGGAGCGTCTGCGTGAACGTCCAGCGGTGTCCGGCGGGGTCCTCGGCGCTGTACTGCCGCTCGCCGTACTCGAAGTCGGTCGGCTCCATGAGGATCGTCGCGCCGTGGGCGCGCGCGTGCTCGCAGTGCGCTCGGGCGTCCTCGACGCGCACCATGACCGCGTGCGACTCGTGTCCTTCAGCGGGCGGCCGGCGGTCGCCGCGGACGTCGCCGACGATCAGCGCGCCGTCGCCGAACGACAGCTGCGAGCGGTGGTCCTCGCCGATCTGCACGCGCTCCTCGAAGCCGAACGCGGTCTCGAGGAAGGCGACCGCGGCGCGGACGTCGGGATAGACGAGGACGGGGACGACCGAGGCGGAAGGGACGGAGCGGTTGTGGGGCGGCACGGCCGCCGACCCTACGCGGCGACCCGTCCCCAGGCACGCACGAATGTCACCTGCTCGGCGGTGAGGTTCACCGCGCTGACCCGCCAGCCGACCGCCATCCACGCCTTCGCCTGGACGTGCCGGGCGGCGGTCTCGTTGCCCCACCAGGCGCGATGGTTACGGGCCGAGGGCGGCAGCGGCGCGCCGAGGACCTCCTCGACCGTCGCGAACGACAGGCGCACGGCGCTGCGCGGCTCGGCGTCGAGGAAGCGCGCGAGCGCGGTGTACCGGTGCTGCGGGACCCCCATCCGGGCGCGACATTAATTCGCCCCGCGCGCCGCTTCGACCGCCGAACTCGCGGTCTTGGCTGCGCGATCGCGCAGCGGCGGGTCGTGCCGACACCGGACCGGCTATGGCGCCGGAGCGATCGGGCGGCCGACGGTCAGCACGTCGCGCAGGGCCGGCTCCATGTCCTGGAACGCGTGGTCGGGCTCGGCGCCGAGCGCGTCGAGGACCTTGCTGAAGAAGCAGCGGACGGCCGCCGCGGTCACGACCTCGAGGATCTCGCCGTCCGACAGCCCGCGGGCGCGCAGGTCGTCGATGTCCGCCTGCGTCACGCGCGTCGCGTCGTCCGCGACCTTGTCGGCGAGGTCCATGACCGCGACCTCGACCGGGTCGAGGCCGGCGGCCCGGTGGTCGGCCGCGACCGCGCGGACACCGTCGGCGCCGAGGAACCGGTCGGCGAGCACCGAGCCGTGGGCGAGCATGCAGTAGCTCGACCGCATCCGGCGCGCCGCGGCGAGCGTGGCGAGCTCGTAGCGCCGGAGGTCCATCTCGGCCTTGATCGCCCCGTTGAGCTGCTTCCACGCGGCGTAGATCTCCGGCCGCGCGGAGAACGCCTGAGTGAGGTTCGGCAGCCGGCCGAACGTCGCCCGGTCGGCGGCGTAGAGCTCGGCGAGCGCCCCGGAGGCCTGCTCCTCGGGGACGGTCTCGATGTAGGTCATGGCCGCATCTCTACCATCGCCCGATGGACGAGCCGACCCGCTCGGGGTCCTTCGCCGACATCGCCGCCGCCACCCCGTATCCCGGGGTCCGCCGCCGGACCGTGCACTCCGGGCGCGCGACCGTCACCGAGTACACGTTCGACCCGGGCGCGACCTTCCCCCAGCACCGCCACCCCCAGGAGCAGGTCACCCTCGTCGAGGGCGGCGAGGTGCGCCTGACGGCCGGCGGCGCGACCGAGACCTTGGGCCCCGGCGCGTGGTCGATCATCGAGGGCGGCGTCGAGCACGGGATCACCGCGGGGCCGGAGGGCGCGCGGATCGTCGCGGTCCTCTCGCCCCGCCGCGACGACGACGCGGACCTCGTGGTCACCGCGCCGCCCGGCCCGGCAGACTGACGCGCCATGAGCGACGAGCCTGGCCGAGCGCCTCGTCGGCGCGTGGATCCTCGAGGCCTACGAGGCCGAGGACCCCGACGGGTCCGTCCGCGCCCCGTTCGGCCCGGCGCCGGCCGGCCTGCTCGTCTACGGCGCCGACGGCCGCATGGCCGTGCAGGTCATGGACCCGCGCCGGCCGGCGTGGGAGCGCCGCGCGGACGAGCCCGAGCGCCTGCGCCAGATGGGCACCGGAGCTGACGGCTACATCGCCTACGCCGGGCGCTTCGACGTCGAGGAGGACCCGGTCCCGACCGTCGTGCACCACGTCGAGCTCAGCCTCGTCCCGAACTGGGTCGGCCGCCCGCAGCGGCGGGCGGCCGTGCTCGAGGGCGACCGCCTCCACCTGACCGCGCAGCCGCTGGAGGTCGCCGGGCGCACGACGATCCCGCGCCTGACCTGGCGCCGGGGCTGAGCCCCGCGCGGCTGGTAGCGTCGGAAATCGCTTCCGATCGGAAGCTTCCGTGGCGCGCCCGCCGCGCCTCCCTCGCCAGGAGGTCCACCCGAGATGGCCGAGTTCGTGCAGGACTACGAGACGTTCGACCTGGGCGACATGACCCTCCAGAGCGGTGCGACCCTCCACGGCGCCAAGCTCGCCTACAAGACGTTCGGCGCGCTCGACGCGGACAAGGGCAACGCGATCGTGTACCCGACCTGGTACTCGGGCTTCCACTGGGACAACGAGTGGCTGATCGGCGACGGCATGGCCCTCGACCCCGCGAAGTACTTCATCATCGTCCCGAACATGCTCGGCAACGGGCTCTCGAGCTCGCCGTCCAACACGCCGCCGCCATTCGACCGTGCGCGCTTCCCGCGCGTGACGTTCTACGACCAGGTCGAGGCCCAGCACAAGCTCGTCACGGAGCACTTCGGGATCGAGTCGCTCGTGCTCGTCACGGGCTGGTCGATGGGCGCCGGCCAGACCTACCAGTGGGCCGTGAGCCACCCCGAGATGGTCCAGCGCGCGTGCCCGTTCTGCGGCTCGTCGAAGACGAGCGAGCACAACTTCGTGTTCCTCGAGGGCGTCAAGGCCGCGCTGACCGCCGACGTGGCGTTCAAGGACGGCTGGTATGACACGCCGCCGACCAAGGGCCTGCGCGCCGCGGGCCGCGTCTACGCCGGCTGGGGCTTCTCGCAGGCGTTCTACTGGGACCAGGTCTACAAGCGCATGGGCCACTCGCGGCGGCTCGGCCTCGACCTGGCGTTCTCCTCGCTCGAGGACTTCCTCGTCTGGTTCTGGGAGGGGCACTTCCTCGACCCGCGGCGCGATGCCAACGACCTGCTGTCGATGCTGTGGACCTGGCAGAACGGCGACATCGGCAAGACGCCGGGCTTCGACGGCGACCACGTCAAGGCGCTCCGGTCGATCACGGCGCGGCTGATCGCGCTGCCGGCCGAGAAGGACCTCTACTTCCCGCCCGAGGACGAGGAGTGGGCCGGGCAGCACATCCCCAACGGGGAGGTGCGCGTGATCCCGGGCGTGTGGGGCCACTTCGCGGGCAGCGGCGACAGCCCCGTGGACCTGCAGTACATCGACGACGTGCTCAAGGAGCTCCTCGCGACCTGAAGCGCGACGGTGTCGCTCGACGGGGCCGTGGGTATCGGTCGCGCCATGCGCCGCCCCGCCGCCCTCGCCGCCGTGCTGTTCACACTCGCCGCCGCGGTCCTGCTCGTCCCCGCCGCGCTCGCGGCGACGACGCGCGCCTGCGGGTCGGTGCGGGACCCCTACCCCGGCACGCGCTACGCCGGCGAGGACCTGACGCGGATCGCCGCGACGGGCGTCTCCTGCCGGGCGGCGCGGTCCGTCGCCCGCGGCGCGCACCGCAAGGCGCTGGGCCTCACCCCGGACGTGAGCGGCATCCGCACGTTCACGTGGAACGGCTGGAAGGTGACGGGCGACCTGCGCCCGGCCCACGACCGCTACGTCGCGACGCGCGGCTCGACCCGCGTGCGCTGGCGCTTCTAGCGCGCGCGGCCGCCACCTTCGCGTCGCAAGCGCCGGCTCGCGACCTCGTCCCTGGACACATCGCGCGAGCGGTCTATAGCGTGCTGGACCATGCCCACCGAGCAGTACCACGAGCCGCCCGACGAACTGCCGCAGGACGTCCGCACGTTCGCGCGCATGTGCACGTCGCTCATCGAGGAGGCCGAGGCGATCGGCTGGTACGCCCAGCGTCTCGCCCTCGAGCGCGACAGCGCGGCCGCCGCGATCATGCGCGACGCGCAGAACGAGGAGTTCAAGCACTTCTCGATGGACCTCGAGTACCTGCTGCGCCGCACGCCGCGGTGGCGCACGGTGGCCGAGCGGATCCTCTTCCAGCCCGGCGACATCCTCGAGCACGGCGAGGCGGGCGAGGAGGCGGTCGACGCCGGCAACGACGACGAGTCCGACCCGCCCGTCGCCCCCTGGTCGGGCGCCGCGCCCACGACCGGGACCCCGGCGAGCACGGCCTCGCCGGACTCGCTCGGAATCGGCGGACTGAGCGGACGGGACCGATGAACCATCTGCTGCGCGAGCTCGCGCCGATCAGCGACGCCGGCTGGGAGGAGCTCGAGGAGGAGGCCCGCACCCACCTTCCCGTCCACCTCGCCGCCCGCAAGCTCGTCGACTTCTCCGGCCCGCACGGCTGGGACCGCTCGGCGACGAACCTCGGGCGCACCGAGCCGCTGTCGCCCGCACCGGTCCCCGACGTCGACGCGCGCCGGCGCCGGGTTCTGCCGCTGGTCGAGACGCGCGCATGGTTCAGCCTCGCCCGCGCGGAGCTCGAGCTGGCCGACAAGGGCGCCGACGACATCGACCTCGACCCGCTCGACGAGGCCGCGCGGCGCATCGCGCTGGCCGAGAACACCGCGGTCTTCCGCGGCTGGCCCGAGGCCGGGATCAGCGGAATCGCCGAGGCCGTCCCCTACGACCCGATCCCGCTCACCGACGACATGAACGCCTGCCCGGACCAGGTCGCGGCGGCCGTCGAGATCCTGCTGTCCAACGGCATCGTGGGCCCGTACGGCCTCGCGCTCGCGCCCGACGTCTACAAGCGCGTCGTCGAGAGCACCGAGCGCGGCGGCTACCTGCTGTTCGACCACCTGCGCAAGATCACGGGCGGGCCGCTCGTGTGGGCGCCAGGGGTCGACGGCGCGATCGTGGTGAGCCTGCGCGGGGGCGACTTCCTGTTCGAGTCCGGCCAGGACCTCGCGATCGGCTACCACGCCCACGACGCCGACTCGGTCCACCTGTACCTCGTCGAGTCCTTCAGCTTCCGCGTCGCGACCCCGGAGGCCGCGGTCGCGCTGCCGTCCGCCTGAGCCTCAGCGACCCAGCGTCTTGTGGGAGATCCGCTCGCAGTTGCGGATCTTGTAGTGCTTCTGCGCGCGGCGGCTGACGTACAGGAGGTCGTTCCCGGCGCCGCAGTTCACGAGGCCGGAGCCGAAGTGCGCCTTGATCCAGTCGTTGCCGCCGCCGGCGCGGATCGCGTTGCGCCCGTGGCTCGCGTAGATGTGGTCGCGCCCGGGGCCGCCCCAGATCTGGTCGTGCTGGGCCTCGGGCTGGCCGGAGGGCTTGTAGTCGCCCCAGATCACGTCGCCCCACGGGCCCGCGTGGATGACGTCGCTGCCGTGGCCGCCGAGCAGTTCGTTGTGGCCGTGGCGGCTCGTCATCACGCGGCCGCGCACGCCCCGCCGGCGCACGAACCGGCGGTGGCACTTGCCGCGCTTGTGGATCGCGTCGCACGAGTAGCGCCGGTCGCGGCCGGCGAACGGGTCGTGGCCGGGGCGCGCGTCGAGCGGGCGCGACCGGTCGGTCTTGTTCATGAGCAGGACGCCGTCGATCTTCGGCCAGCCGTCGTGGCTCGTGTTGGCGGACGCGAGTGCGGCGGCGGCGAGCGCGACCGCGAGGGCGCCGGGGAGGATCGCGGCGAGGCGGCGCATGGCGCGGCGAGCCTAGCCGCGCGCATGTCAGCCCCGTGTCAGCGCGGGGCGCGCCGGCGGTCCGGCGCATAACCCGGAACGTTCCCGGCCCGCGCACGTCTTACGGGCGTGCGAGTGGGGTGGGGAGCCCGGTGCGCCTTGGCACCGGCGGCACGGGCTCACGGCGCCCGCCGCGGCCGGTCCCGCGGCGGGCGCCGCTCCGTGCGCCGGGCACCGCCGCGGCCGTCGCTCAGCCGAGCTTGAACGGGTCCCGGGTCGCGCCGCTCAGCTCGACCCAGACCGTCTTCGTCTCGGTGTACTCGGTGATCGCCTCGAGACCGTTCTCGCGCCCCATGCCGCTGGCCTTGAAGCCGCCGAACGGGGCCATCGGGCCGACGCTGCGGTAGGCGTTGATCCACACCGTCCCGGCGCGGATCGCGCTCGCCATCCGGTGCGCGCGCTGGACGTCGCGCGTCCACACCCCGGCGGCGAGGCCGAACGGCGTGTCGTTGGCCAGGCGCACGGCCTCCTCCTCGTCGGAGAAGCGCAGCGCCGCGAGGACGGGGCCGAAGACCTCCTCGCGGGCGATCGCCATGCCGTTGTCGACGTCGCCGAAGATCGTCGGCTCGACGAAGAAGCCGTCGCGCAGCTCGGGGGCCTCGGGCCGCGCGCCGCCGGTGACCAGTCGCGCGCCGCCGTCGCCCGCCGTCGCGATCCAGCGCTCGACCGCGTCGAGGTGGTCGCGGAAGGCGACCGGGCCCATCTCGGTGGCGGGGTCGAGCGGGTCGCCGAGGCGGATCGCGCGGGCGCGGTCGGCGAGGCGCTCGAGGACCTCGTCGTGGACCTCGTCCTGGATCATGAGGCGCGAGCCCGCCATGCAGGTCTGGCCGGTGGCGGCGAAGATCCCGGCGACGACGCCGTTGACCGCCGCCTCGAGGTCGGCGTCGGCGAAGATCAGGTTCGGCGACTTGCCGCCGAGCTCGAGGCTCACGCGCGCGAGGTGCTCGGCGGCGCCCTTCATCACGAGCTTGCCGGTCGACGTGGCGCCCGTGAAGGCGACCTTGTCGACGCCCTCGTGGGCGACGAGCGGCGCGCCCGCGCCGGGGCCGAAGCCGGTGACGACGTTGAAGACGCCGGGCGGGAAGCCGGCCTCCTCGACCAGCCGCGCGAACTCGAGCGTCGAGGCCGGCGCCTGCTCGGCGGGCTTGACGACGAACGTGCACCCGGCGGCGAGCGCCGGCGCGAGCTTCCAGCTCATGAGCAGGACCGGCGAGTTCCACGGGGTGATCGCCGCGACGACCCCGACCGGCTCCTTCAGCGTGTAGATCAGGAAGTTCGTGCGATCGGCGGGGATCGTCTCGCCGTGGATCTTGTCGGCCGCGCCCGCGAACCAGTGGTAGTAGTCGGCCAGCCCGCGCAGCTGGCCCTCCATCTCGCGGATGAGCTTGCCGTTGTCGGTCGTCTCGACGACCGCGATCTCCTCGGCGCGCTCGGCGATGAGGTCGGCGAGCCGGCGCATGAGGCGGGCGCGCTCGGTGCCGGTCAGCCGCGGCCACGGTCCGTCGTCGAACGCCGCGCGCGCGGCGCGGACCGCGGCGTCGACGTCCTCGGGGCCGGCGTTCGGGATCTCCGCCCAGACCCGGCCGGTGAACGGGTCCACCGACTCGAAGGTCTCGCCCGAGCGGGCGTCGACCCATTCGCCGCCGATGAACATGCGGTATCGGCGGGGCTCGCCATCGTCACGCGAGCGGTCGCGGGTGGGCGCGGCTGCATCGGTCGTCATCGAGCGGCAGCGTCGCCGAGGTTCGCGCGGAGGTCAAGGATCGCAACATGCTGCGAATAGGCACGGTTTGTTCCGGCGGGTGCGGAACGGTAGCCTCGTTCTTCCTCCGGGAGCGGAGACCTGTCGCAGCGTGCGGCGACGCTGCCCGGAACCAGGAGGAAGATGAGCTCGAAGTCCTGGCTGGCGATCGACGTCGGAACGGCGCCGACGCTGCGAGCCCGCGAGCTCCGCTTCGCCTGGGAGCGCTTCGTCGCCGGGCTCGGCCACCCGGGCCCGGACGAGGACGGCGATCCGGACGACGTGCGCACGCCGATCGTCGACTCCTGGCGGCGCTCGGTCGAGGCGGGCATCGACCCGACCGGCCACCAACTCGCGCCGGTCGTCGCCGACGAGGACGAGACGGAGCAGCGCTGGCACGACCATCCGCTCGCCCGCGCGGCGCCGCTGATCCACGAGTGCCTCGAGGCGATCGCCGAGGACACCGACCACCTCGTCGTCGTGACCGACGCCGACGGCGTGCTGTTGAGCGTCGAGGGCAGCGCGCACCTGCGCCGCCGCGCCGCCGACCACATGAACTTCACCGAGGGCACGCTGTGGAGCGAGCCCGGCACGGGCACGAACGCGATCGGCACCGCGATCGCCGCGGACCACGCCGTGCAGGTCTTCGGCCCCGAGCACTTCAACGAGGACGTGCAGCGCTGGACGTGCTCGGCGGCTCCGATCCACGACCCCGACACCGGCGGCCTGCTCGGCATCATCGACCTCACCGGCGACTTCGCCAACGTCCACCCGCACAGCCTGGCCGTCGCCACCGCGACCGCCCAGGCCGTCGAGGCGTGGTTACGGCTGGACATGCGGGAGCACGACCTGCGCCTGCGCGCGCGCTACGGCGACCGCATCGCCGAGGCGCCGGACTCGCGCGCGCTCGTGACCCGCACAGGCCGGCCGATCACCGAGATGCCGCGCAGCTGGGGCGCCCGCGGGCGCCTCGTGATCCCGCCCGGCGGCGGGCGCCTGACACTGCCCTCGGGCGACGTCGCGATCGCCGAGTCCGTCGGGCCGGCCGAGGAGGCCTACCTCGTCCGCGCGGCGGCGGCTCGCCGCGCGCGGCCGGACGGCCGGCCGCTGGTGAAGCTCGCCCTGCTCGGCCGCGACCGCGCGCTGCTCGACGTCGACGGCCGCCGTACGGAGCTGCGCCCGCGGCTGGCCGAGATCCTCGCCCTGCTCTGCGCGCGGCCGGAGGGCATGAGCGCCGGGACGCTGTGCGCCGATCTGCACGGCGATGCCGGCAGCCCGAGCAGCGTCCGCGTCGAGGTCTCGCGCCTGCGCAAGCTCCTCGGCCCGTGGATCGACACCGACCGCTACCGCCTGACCTGCGACGTCGAGACCGACGTCCGCCGCGTCGAGGGCCTGCTGCGCGCGGGCGAGGTGCGCGAGGCGGCCGAGGCCTACCCCGGCCCGCTGCTGCCGGACTCGGAGGCGCCGGGCGTGGTGGAGGCGCGCGAGCAGCTCGACGCCTGGCTGCGCCAGGCCGTGATGACCTCGGGCGACCCGGACGCCCTCTGGGCCTGGGTGAACGCCCCCTCGGGCCGCGACGACATCGGCGCGTGGAAGCGCCTGCTCGCGACCCTCGAGTTCCGCGACCCGCGGCGCAGCCTCTGCGCGGCGCGGGTGGGCGAGCTGCGCCGCGCGCTGGCCTGAAGCGCGCGCTGCAACGCGGTGCAACGCCGCTGTAACGCCTCGATGGTGCACTTGGCTCGGGTCACGAACGTCCCGCGACCGAGGAGAGACGGTCATCACCGTGCAGACGAGGGGCAGTCGACGTGGGTTGAGCACCGCACGCGCGGCCTTGCAGGTCGCCTGGCTCCTCGCCGCGCGCCCCGAGGGCGTCCGCGCAGACCACATCGCCGAGACCCTCGGCAAGAGCGTGTCGACCGCGTACAACCTGCTCGCCAGCCTGTGCGAGGAGGGGGTCGCGACCCACGAGGCGGGCGGCGTCTACAAGCTCGCGCCCGCGTTCCGCGACACCGTGCTGACCGGCGCGACCGCGCCCCCGGCCGAGCTCCACGACCTCGCGGGCCTCGTCGCCGACCTCCTCGCCCGCACGCACAAGCGCTCCTACGTCGGGGTCGTCCGCGACGGCGAGCTGCACGTCGTGCTCGAGCGCGGGCTCCAGGGCATGCCGAAGCTCCCCGGTCTCAAGCCGCGCGTCGGTGACGCCGCGCACGCCGTCGCGCTGGGCAAGGTCGTGCTCGCGCTGGCCGGCCCCGAAGTCGTCGACCGCTACGCCCGCAACCCGGGCCTGCGGCGGTTCACGCCCTACACGATCACCGACCGCGAGCGCCTGAGGGGCGAGCTCGCCGCGACCGTCGCCCGGGGCTACGCGATCGAGCGCGAGGAGTTCGACGAGGACTTCTGCTGCATCGCCGCGCCGGTGCGCGACGGCCGCGGGCGGTTCCTCGCGGTGATCGGGATCTCGATGACCCGCCGCGCCTTCGACGACGAGCACGCTGGCCTGGCGAAGACGGTCCTCGACGTCGCGCGCGTCGCCCCCCGGCGCCCCGCGAACGCCACGCCGGTCGCGCGCCGCACGAACGTGAACGTGGCACCGTTGCGCGCTTCCGCGGCCCCGGCCGCCCCCGCTTTCCAGCCATCTTCCGAAACGCAGGCGGTTCTTGATCCGCCCGCTCCCGCGCGCCTAGCTTGGGCGCACGGAACCACTCGTGCCGTGAGCGCCGCGTGCGCCCATACCCCGAGCGCCAGCGCCGCAGCGCGCAGCGAAAGGAGGTGTCGGCCTTGAGCCGAGCCAGCATCACGAAGGCCCATCAGAAGATCCAGGAGCTCTCCTGGGAACCGACGTTCGTGGAGCCCGTCGACAAGTACCCGACCGACTACACGTTCGAGAAGGCCCCGAAGAAGGACCCGCTGAAGCAGGTCCTGCGCTCCTACTTCCCCATGGAGGAGGAGAAGGACAACCGCGTGTTCGGCGCGATGGACGGCGCCATCCGCGGCAACATGTTCCGCCAGGTCCAGGAGCGCTGGATGGAGTGGCAGAAGCTCTTCCTCTCCATCATCCCGTTCCCGGAGATCTCCGCCGCCCGGGCGATGCCGCTGGCGATCAACGCGGTGCCGAACCCCGAGGTCCACAACGGGCTCGCCATCCAGATGATCGACGAGGTTCGTCATTCGACGATCCAGATGAACCTCAAGCGGCTGTACATGCAGCACTACATCGACCCCGCCGGGTTCGACATCACCGAGAAGGGCTTCTCGAACTGTTACGCCGGCACGATCGGCCGTCAGTTCGGCGAGGGCTTCATCACCGGTGACGCGATCACGGCGGCCAACGTCTACCTGACCATCGTCGCCGAGACGGCGTTCACGAACGTCCTCTTCGTCGCGATGCCGGGCGAGGCGGCGGCCAACGGCGACTACCTGCTGCCGACGGTGTTCCACTCGGTGCAGTCGGACGAGTCGCGCCACATCTCCAACGGCTACTCGATCATCCTCATGGCGCTCGCGGACGAGCGCAACCGCCAGCTGCTCGAGCGCGATCTGCGGTACGCGTGGTGGAACAACCACGCGGTCGTCGACGCGGCGATCGGCACGTTCATCGAGTACGGCACGAAGGACCGTCGCAAGGACCGCGAGAGCTACGCCGAGATGTGGCGTCGCTGGATCTACGACGACTACTACCGGTCCTACCTGGTCCCGCTCGAGAAGTACGGCCTGACGATCCCCCACGACCTCGTCGAAGAGGCCTGGAACCGGATCTGGAACAAGGGCTACATCCACGAGGTCGCCCAGTTCTTCGCGACCGGCTGGTTCGCCAACTACTGGCGGATCGACGGCATGACGGACGAGGACTTCGAGTGGTTCGAGCACAAGTACCCGGGCTGGTACGACAAGTACGGCAAGTGGTGGGAGCGCTACAGCGACTACTCGGTCAAGAACGGCCACAAGCCGATCGCGTTCGAGCCCGGCGCCGAGTACGAGTACCCGCACCGCTGCTGGACCTGCATGGTCCCGGCGCTGATCCGTGAGGACATCGTCGTCGACGAGGTCGACGGCCAGGTCCGCACGTACTGCTCGGAGACCTGCCACTGGACGGACAAGGTCGCCTTCCGGTCCGAGTACGAGGGCCGCGCGACGCCGTCCATGGGCCGTCTCTCGGGGCAGCGCGAGTGGGAGACGCTCCACCACGGCAAGGACGTCGCCGACATCATGCAGGAGTCCGGATTCGTCCGCGACGACGGCAACACGCTCGTGCCGCAGCCGCACCTGAACCTGGACCCGAAGAAGATGTGGACGCTGGACGAGGTCAAGGGGATCACGCTCCAGTCGCCCAACATCCTCCTCAACGAGATGTCCCCCGAGGAGCGCGACGCGCACATCGCGCACTACAGGGCCGGCGGCCCCGCCGGCAGGCCGGCGCCGGAAGGCGCCTCGGCCTGACGCACCGGAGCCACTGACGTCGGAAGCGAGCCCGCGCTCCCACCCGCGAACAGCAGGTGGGGGCGGGTCTCGCCCCGGCGGCGGTCTCCACGGGCGACGTCACCATGGGCAACACGCACACGGTCCGGTTCGAGCCGGTCGGCATCGAGATCGAGGCCGACGAGGACGAGACGGTGCTCTCCGCCGCCTTCCGCCAGGGCGTCATGCTGATGCACGGCTGCAAGGAGGGGCAGTGCTCGGCGTGCAAGTCCTTCCTGCTCGACGGCGACGTCGACCTCGACAAGTACTCGACGTTCGCGCTGCCGGACTTCGAGGAGGCGGAGGGGTGGACGCTGCTCTGCCGGGCGCACGCCTACTCCGACCTCGAGGTCGAGCTCATCAACTACGACGAGGAGGCCCTGCACGGCGGCACGCCGCCGCGCACCGTCTCCACGCGCGTGGCCGCGGTCGAGCCCTTGACCCACGACATCACGCGGCTCTGCCTCACCGTGGAGGACGACGCCCCGTTCGAGTACAGGCCGGGCCAGTACGTCGACATCGAGATCCCCGGCCACGACGGCGAGCACCGCTCGTTCTCGATGGCCGCCCTCGCCGCCGAGGCGGGGGAGCTCGAGTTCATGATCAAGCGCTACGAGGGCGGGAAGTTCTCCGGCCTCCTCGGTGACGACGGCATCACGGCCGGCGACGTCCTGCAGGTGACCGGCCCGTACGGCGTCTTCACGCTGCGGACGAGCTCGCCGCGGCGGCTCGTCTTCATCGGCGGCGGCGCAGGCATGGCGCCGATCCTGTGCCTGCTGCGGTCGATGGCCGAGGCCGGCGTGGACCGTCCGGCGACCTACTACTACGGCGCGCGCACCGCCACCGATCTCTTCCACCTCGACGAGCTCGCGGAGCTGGCGGAGCAGCTCCCGGACTTCACCTTCGTCCCGGCCCTGTCCGAGGCGGGGGACGACGCCTGGGCCGGCGAGAGCGGGCTCATCACCGACGTCGTCGACCGTCTCGAAGGCGACCTGAGCGAGGTCGACGCCTACCTCTGCGGTCCGCCGCCGATGGTCGACGCCGCCATCGCCCTGCTCGACGCCAAGGGCGTGCCGGAGGCGCACATCTACTTCGACAAGTTCACCACGACCGAACACCAGTGAGAGGAGCGTCCATGGCCACGGACACACCCGTGAAGGAACGCAGCGTTCCGAAGCCGGTCTTCACCGACGCCGAGGCGGGGGCCAAGGAGTTCCCCTCTTCGACGAGTCGCAGCTACAACTACTTCACCCCGCGCAAGCGACGCGCGACGGTCTACGAGGACGTCACCGTCGACGTCCAGCCCGATCCTGCCCGCCACCTGACGCAGGGGTGGGTCTACGCGTTCGCCAACGGCGACGCCGGCTATCCGGAGAAGTGGACGGCGCTCAAGTCGTCCAACTGGCACGAGTTCCTCGATCCCAACGAGGAATGGGAGCAGACGATCTACCGCAACGGCGCGGCGATCGTCCGTCAGATCCAGCAGAACATCGAGCACGGGCGGACGGCGCACGTCTACTCCTCGCTCGATCCCGCCTGGGTGAAGGTCCTCGAGAAGCACGTCTTCGCGTGGGCGCACCCGGAGCACGGCATCGGGATGCACGTCTACACGCCGGCGCAGCGCGACGCGCCGACGAACATGATCAACAACGCGATGGCGGTCGGCGCGGCGCACAAGCTGCGCTTCGCGCAGGACCTGATCCTCTACAACCTCACGCTGTCGGAGGAGATCGAGGGCTTCAACGGCTCGATCCACCGGCAGACGTGGCAGGAGGACCCGATCTGGCAGCCGACGCGCGAGTTCGTCGAGAAGCTGACCGGCACGCGCGACTGGGCCGAGCAGTGGTTCGCGACCGCGGTGGTATTCGAGCCGCTCATCGGCGAGCTGTTCCGGTCGGGCTTCGTGATGCAGGTCGCGGCGCTGCACGGCGACTTCGTCACGCCGACGGTCATGGGCGCGGGCGAGTCGGACGCGGCGCGCGAGCAGCGCGGCGCGCGGGCCCTGTACCGCATGCTCGCCGACGACGAGAAGCACGGTGCGGAGAACAAGCAGACCATGCAGGGTTGGCTCGAGGACTGGTCGGCACAGGCCTTCGCTGCGGCGCGCCAGCTGCAGCCGATCTGGTCGCAGATCTCCGAGAAGGTGATCCGCTTCGAGGAGTCCCTCGACCGCTCGCGCGGGCGCCTCGACAGCATGGTGAGCGACATCGGACTCGAGACCCCGAAGGAGGTCAAGTCGTGAGCGACTTTGGCGCTGAGAATCGCAGCTCGTCGAACATGGCCGGCGTCACCCTGATGAACAACCAGGTGGGCTACGTCGTCGCCGACGTCATGCGCGGCAAGGAGGGCGTCAAGGTCACCGACCTGCCGTCGATGATCCGCGTCGACGGCGAGAACAAGGTCGACTTCGACTACGAGGAGATCGCCGAGGCCCTCGGGTGGGACGACTTCGGCAACGATGACTTCGAGGAGATCATGAGCACCCACTATGGGCGTATGGTCGTCCTCGACGACCGTGTGCTGCTGTTCGCCAACCCGGAGGACGCCGCCGAGTACATCGGTTTCGACCTCCAGCCGGTGCAGTAGCCGAGCGCGAGAAGAGGAGAGTCGATGTACGAGAAGGACGGCGAGAAGTACTACATCTTCGACAGCCACCTGCACTTCTGGGACGCCAGCCCCGAGAACTGGGTGAAGGGCGCCGAGGAGTACGCGAAGGGCTGGATCGAGTGCTTCCACGCCTACCAGGGCCTCGGCCCGGCTGACACGCACTGGAGCCTCGAGCACTTCCAGAAGTACTCGGTCGAGGACTTCGAGAAGGACGTCTTCGGGGCCGGCGTCGACAAGGCCGTGCTGCAGTCGACGTACCTGAAGGAGTGGTACACGAACGGGTTCAACGACATCGACCAGAACGCGTCGCTGCTCGACCGCTTCGGTGACAGGTTGATCCTCAACGGCCGGTGGGACCCGCGCGAGGGCAACGCCGGCCTCGAGCAGCTCGAGAAGGACCACGCGCAGTACGGCCTCAAGGGCTGCAAGCTCTACACGGCCGAGTGGTACAAGGGCTCGCGCGGCTGGAAGCTGACCGACCCCGAGGCGATCCCGTTCCTCGACAAGTGCGCCGAGCTCGGGATCAAGAACATGCACGTCCACAAGGGCCCGACGATCTGGCCGCTGGACAAGGACGCCTTCGACGTCTCCGACGTCGACCACGTCGCGACGGACTACAACGGCAAGCTCAACTTCATCGTCGAGCACGTCGGCCTGCCGCGCATCGAGGACTTCTGCTTCATGGCGACGCAGGAGCCCAACGTGTACGCCGGCCTGTCCGTCGTCGTCGGCGGCCTGATGCACGCCCGCCCGCAGTTCTTCAACAAGGTCATGGGCGAGCTGCTGTTCTGGGTCGGCGAGGACAAGATGACGTTCGGCTCCGACTACGCCATCTGGGAGCCGAAGTGGCAGATCGAGGGCCTCCTCAACTGGGAGATGCCGGACGAGTCCGAGCTCAGGGACTACCCGCGGCTCGACACGAACGGGAAGCGCAAGATCCTCGGCCTCAACGCCGCGAAGCTGTACGACGTCGAGGTGCCGCAGGAGTTCCGCATCCCGGAGGAGGCAGCGGATCCCGCCGCCGCCGTCGGGGTCGAGGGCTGAGCGTGAGCCTGAAGTCGCGCGTCATCGCGGCGCTCGGAACGGTCTACGACCCGGAGCTCGACGAGCCGATCACCACGCTCGGCTTCGTCGGCTCCTGCGTCGTGACGGCGGAGGGGGACGTGAGCGTCCGCCTCCGCCTGCCGACGCCGCAGTGCGCACCGAACTTCGCGTACCTGATGGCAGCCGACGCGCGCTCCGCCGTGCGCCGGCTGCCGGACGTGCGCGGGGTGACGGTCGTCCTCGAGGACCACTACACGGGCGCGGAGATCAACGCCGCGATCGGCCGCGGCGAGGAGTTCGCCTCGGCGTTCCCCGGCGAGACCGCGGGGGACCTCGACGCGCTGCGCGAGCTGTTCCAGCGCAAGGCGCTGCTGGCCCGCCAGGCGCGGGTCTGTCAGCGGCTGCTCGACGATGGCGCGACGCCCGAGACGGTCGTCGCGCGGCGCGTCGCGGACCTGCCGGACACGCCGGACGCGGTGCGGGTCGCGGCTCTGCGCGCCGCGCTCGGCCTGCCCCACGACGACGACGCGCCCGCGTTGATCGCCGGCGACGGGGCGGGGTTGACCGCGGCGGACCTGCCGATGTGGCTGCGCCGGGCGAAGCTCGTGAGCCTGAGCCTCGAGGCCAACGGAGGCATGTGCCGCGACCTGCTGCGCGTGCGGTACGGCAACACCGACCAGGAGGAGGTTGCATCATGAAAGCGGCGCGCCTGCACGCCTACCACGAGGCACTGAAACTCGACGAGGTCGACGAGCCGAAGGTCACGGGGCCGCTCGACGTCATCGTGAAGATCGGCGCGGCGGGGCTGTGCCGCACGGACCTCCACATCCAGGAGGGCCAGTGGGCCGAGAAGTCCGAGGTCAAGCTGCCCTACACGCCCGGCCACGAGAACGCGGGCTGGATCCACGAGGTCGGCGCCGGCGTGACGAACGTCGAGGTCGGCGACACGGTCATCGTCCACCCGTTCATCACCTGCGGGCTGTGCCGGGCCTGCCGGCGCGGCGACGACATGCACTGCGAGAACGGCTCGTTCCCGGGCATCAACCGCGACGGCGGCTTCGCCGAGTACCTGCTCACGAGCGCGCGCTCGGTCGTGAAGCTCGACCCGTCGCTGAAGCCGGCCGAGATCGCGGCGCTCGCCGACGCCGGCCTGACCGCGATCCACGCCGTCAAGAAGGCGATCCCGGTCCTCGGGGCCGGCACGAAGTGCGTCGTCATCGGCGCGGGCGGCCTCGGCCACATCGGCATCCAGTGCCTCAAGGCCTACACGCCGACCGAGATCATCGTCGTCGACCCGAACGAGAAGGCGCTGGAGCTCGCCCGTGAGCTCGGCGCCGACCAGACCGTGAAGGTCGAGGGCAGCTCGCACATCGACACCGTCAAGGAGCTCACCGACGGCAACGGCGCCCAGGCGATCATCGACTTCGTCGGCGAGAAGGGCGCGGTCGAGGACGGCGTCGCGATGATCGAGGACGGCGGCTTCTACTACGTCATCGGCTACGGCCAGAACATCGACATCCCGACGATCGACGTGATCTCGCGCGAGATCTCGTTCATCGGCAACCTCGTCGGGACCTACATCGACCTGCAGGACCTGATGACGCTGACCGCGCAGGGCAAGGTGACCCTGCACACGAGCACCTATCCGCTCGACGCCATCAACGACGCCATGGCGGACCTCGACAACGGGCGGCTCCAGGGCCGCGGGATCCTCGTGCCCGAGGGCGCCGCGGCGTAGGAGGAAGACATGGGCAAGCGACTGTATTTCAACCACGATGCGCGCCGGCTGCTGCAGGCCGGCGTGGACGAGCTGGCCAACACGGTGAAGGTCACCCTCGGGCCGAAGGGGCGCAACGTCGTCCTGGAGCGCCTGACCGGGGCGCCGACGATCACCAACGACGGGGTCTCGATCGCTCGCGAGATCGAGCTCTCCGACCAGTTCAAGAACATGGGCGCGCAGCTCGTCCGCGAGGTCGCCAACAAGACCAGCGACCTCACCGGCGACGGCACGACGACGGCCACGCTGCTCGCCCAGGCCATCGTGCGCGAAGGCATGCGCGCGCTCGACGAAGGTGCGAACCCGATGCTGCTCCGGCGCGGCATCGAGGAGGCGACGGCGCGGATCGTCGAGGAGCTCCAGCGGACCGCGCGGCCGGTCGAGGGCCGCGAGCAGCTCGAGCACATCGCGACGATCGCCGCCAAGGAGGACGAGATCATCGGCAAGGCGATCGCGGACGCGCTGGACCGGGTCGGGGCCGAGGGCGTCGTGACCGTCGAGGAGTCCGAGATGCCCGGGATCACGGTCGACTTCGTCGAGGGCGTGAACGTCGACAACGGCTGGATCTCGCCGTACATGATCAAGGACCGGACGCGGATGGAGACGGTCCTCGATGACCCCTACATCCTCATGACGGCCGAGCCGATCACGCACCCGCAGGACCTCATGCCGACGCTCGACGTGGTCATGAAGTCGCCGCGCCCGCTGGTCATCCTCGCCGAGAAGGTCGACGGCCCGGCGCTCGGGATGATCGTGACGAACAACCAGCACCACACGCTGGACGCCGTCGCGGTCCGCGCCCCCGGCTTCGGTCACCGGCGCATCCACCACCTCGGCGACCTGGCGGCCTTCACCGGCGGCAAGGTGATCGCCGAGGAGGCCGGACTGACGCTCGCCGGGGTTCGCCCGGACTCCCTGGGGCGCGCGCGGCGGGTCGTCGTCACCGCGGACTCGACGACGTTCGTCGAGGGCGCGGGCTCGCGCGAGGCGGTCGACGGCCGGCTGTCGGAGATCCGCGCCGAGCTCGCGCGCGCGACTGACTACCGCGACATCGAGGTGCTCGAGGAGCGGTTGGCGCGGCTGTCGCTGTCCCTGGCCGTCATCCGCGTCGGCGCGCCGACGGAGGTCGTGCGCAACGAGCGCCTGCGGCGCACCGAGGGCGCGCTCGCGGCCACCCAGGCGGCGGTGTCCGAGGGCATCGTCGCGGGCGGCGGGACGGCGCTGCTGCGGTCGGCGCCGGCGCTCGACGACCTCTCGGCCGAGGGCGAGTACGGGCGCGGCGTCGACGTCGTGCGCACCGTGCTGAGCGAGCCGCTGTTCTGGATCGCCTCGAACGCCGGCTACGACGGCCAGGCGACGATCGACCAGGTCAAGGCGATGCGCGAGGGTCACGGGCTCGACGCGCTGACGGGCGAGTTCGGCGACCTCTTCGAGAACGGCGTCGTCGATCCGGTGCGCGTGACGCGCCTGTCGCTCGAGCACGCCGCGTCGGTGGCGGCGCTGATGCTGACCACCGAGGCGCTCGTCGCGGAGGAGATCATCGCCCAGCCGGGCGCGATCATCGCGCCGGGGTTCGGGGACCTGGCCGAGGGGTTGGCGCGGCCGTCGTCCCCGATCTGAGCAGGGCCCGGAGCTCTCTCGCCAGCTGCTCTGGCGCGTCGTCGAGTTGCCGCTGCGTGACGCGGACGACGCGCCAGCCTTCCGCGGTGAGGGCGCGGTCTCGCGCGCGGTCGCGCTCGAACGCCGCGCGCGTGCCGTGGGTCTCGAAGCCGTCGAGCTCGACGATGAGGCGCTCGGCGGTCCACCTGAAGTCGGGCGTGATCGTGTCCTCGAGTTCGTTGACGAGTGGCCGGGGCAGGTCGTTGGCGTCGAGGAAGGTGAGGAACCGGCGCTCGAGGTGGCTCCGGGTGTCGGTCGGGACGATGCGGTGTTCCTCGATGAGCCGGTTCAGGTTCGGCGTGCCGGGTCGTCGCGGGTAACGCGCCACCAGGTCGGCGAGGGAGGTCGGGCTCGTGAGCCTGAGCGCCTCGGCTCGTTCGGCGGCGCGGGCAAGCGCGTGCTCGTCGAGGACGGCGGCGAGGTCGAGGAGGGTGCGGGCGGGCGTGGTGACCGGGATGGCGTCGTGGGTCGTGGTCTCGTCGGGGGGCAGGTCCGAATCGTGCAGACGATGCAGGTTCGGCCGCTGCACCTCCCGCGGCGCCGCTGATCTCGATCGTGCGGCGATTGAAATCGCGAATGCCCCAGAGCGCGCGGCCGACCGATGGCTGAGCACAGCGCCCGGACCGGCCGCGAGCACGGCGGCGAGCCAGTTGCCGTGCATCGCGTCAGACGGCGGTGCCCGACGGCGTAGACGCCACGATGGACCACGTGGAGATGCCCGCGCCGCAGGAGCCGCGTGATGGTGTGCCGCCCGACGCCGAGCGCCAACAACTGGCGGCGCGCCGCGACGCCGTGCTGGCGACTCGCGAGAGCGGCCATCGCCACGGTCGGAGCATCCGACCGGGATTCGACCGCGATACGCGGCTCAACTCCGGTTGCATCGTCCATGTCGTCCCTAGGCGCGCCGGGATCTATGCTCGCCCCCCGTCACTTCGCCGGGCCTGCGGAGTTCATGGGGGCATGTCACATCTCCGCCTCCTGCTCGCCGGCGCGGTCGTCGCCGTCGCCGCGCTCGCCGTCCCCGCCCTCGCCTCGGCCGACACGGTCGCCACGCCCGGCGCCCCGACCGGCGTGCGCGAGTTCGCCGGGACGATCGTCTACAGCCAGTTCGATGCCGCGTCGAACCAGTACTTCCTCACCGTCCGCCGCGCCGGCGCCGCGGCGCCCGAGCGCCTGCCGGTCGCTCCGAGCGCGCGGACGTTCGACGCCGACATCGGCCCGGACTCGAGCGGCAACCCCGAGCTGATCTACCAGCGCTGCTCGCCGCCGCCGGGCGTGCCCACGGGCTGTGACCTCTTCGTCTTCTCGCTGTCGAGCGCGACGGGCGAGCGGCCGGTCCGCAACGCCAACGACCCCGACCACAACGACACGAACGCGACGCTCTGGCGCGGGCGGATCGCGTGGTCGCGCGACTATGGCGCGGGCAGCGAGCCGAACCCGATCGTGTACACGAAGGCGCTGAGCGCCCCGCGTTCGCAGCCGTCCAAGCGCCTGCCCGGCGTGCCGCAGAACCGGACCGGCGACGTCTCGGGCACCCCGGCCCGGCCGACGAGCGGGCGCACCGTGCAGGACCTCGAGCTGTGGGGCGAGAACCTCGCGCTCACCGTGAGCTACGGCTGCGGCGGGTGCTCGGGCATCGACCAGAGCGAGCTGCGCCTCGACGACCTCGGCGATGGCAGCGCCCGCCAGGTCGCCTTCCAGGTCGTCGGCCTGTCGGGCCAGACGCTCGTCGGCCCGTCGTTCTTCAACGGCCGGCTGGGCTGGTACAAGGCGTGCCTCGGCGACCCGTCCGGCTGCCAGCAGGGCCAGGGCGGACCGTTCCGCTACGCCCTGACCGCGCGCACCTACCAGCGCTCGCCGGGGACGACGCCGCGCGTCGACGGCTTCACCGACACCGGCGCGCTGCTGTACGAGGTGCTCGGCTGCAGCGAGGAGACGTCGGATCCGTCCAACGCGAACTGCCGGATCGACACGCTCGCGCCGCCGGCGTACCAGGCCACCCGCGCGCCGCTGCGGTAGGCGGTAGCGTCGCGCGGATGGCGCGGCTCGAGAACAAGGTGGCCCTGATCACCGGTGGCGAGAGCGGGATCGGGCTCGCCACCGCCCGGCTCTTCGTCGCCGAGGGCGCGCGCGTGCACCTCGTCGGGCTCGACGCGGAGCGGCTCGAGGCGGCGGTCGGCGAGCTCGGCGCCGAGCGCGCTTCGAGCGCGGTGGCCGACGTCACCGACGAGGCGGCCGTCGCGGCGGCGGTGGCGGCCGGGGTCGAGCGCCACGGCCGCCTCGACGTGCTGTTCTCGAACGCCGGCATCAGCGGCGCCGTCGCCCCGATCGTCGACTACCCCTCCGACGTGTTCGCGCGGACGATCGCGGTCCACATCCTCGGCGCGTTCCACGTCATCAAGCACGGCGCGCCGCACGTCCCGGACGGCGGGAGCATCGTCATCACCTCGAGCGTGACCGGATTGATCGGGCCGCCCGGGGTCGCCGCCTACGTCGCGGCCAAGCACGGCCAGGTCGGCCTGATGCGGACCGCCGCCAAGGAGCTCGCCGAGCGCCGGATCCGCGTCAACACGCTCCACCCCGGCCCGACCTCGACGCCGTTCCAGGACGACATCGAGATGCGCGCGACCGGCCAGGAGCAGGAGGCCGCCGCCCGGATCTTCGACGGCATGATCCCGCTCGGCCGCCACGCGACGCCCGAGGAGGTCGCGCACGCCGTGCTGTACCTCGCCTCCGACGAGAGCGCGATGGTCACGTCGCACACGCTCTCGATCGACGGCGGGATGAGCGGTTAGCCGAACCCGCGCGCCGCCCGCCGCGTCCTACAGTGTGGCCGGGCGTGGTGGAGGCGGACGAGCAACTGGCAGGCGAGCAGGAGCGCCTGGAGGAGACCTACGCGGCCTTCGACGGCGCGCTCCGCCGGCTCGTCGGGCGCAACACGCGCGAGCTCGGCGTCGACGAGTTCGCCGACGAGGCGCTCGAGCGCATGCGCCGCGAGCGCATCCGGGTGTACACCGAGGCCAGCGGCCCGCTGTACTTCGGGCGCATCGACCCCGAGGGCCGCGACCCGCTGTACATCGGCCGCCATGTCGTCGTCGACGGCCACAACCGCGTGCTCGTCAGCAACTGGCGCGCGCCCGCGGCCGAGCCGTTCTACGCCGCGACCGCCCACGACCCGCGCGGGCTGCGCCTGCGGCGTCGCCTCGACATCGAGGACCGCCGCGTGCTCGGCTTCGTCGACGAGGCGCTCACCGGGAGCGACAGCGACCACCTCACCGAGGCGATCGTCGAGGACATCACGCGCCGGCGCGTCGGCGAGATGCGCCAGATCATCGCGACGATCACGCCCGAGCAGTACGGGATGATCCGCGAGGACCCGACGCCGGCGCTCGTCATCCAGGGCGGCCCGGGCACCGGCAAGACGGCGGTCGGCCTGCACCGCGCGGCCTGGCTGCTCTACGCGAACCCCGCGCTCGGGCGCGAGGGCGTGCTGATCGTCGGGCCCAACCGCACGTTCATCCGCTACATCGGCCAGGTGCTGCCGTCGCTCGGCGAGCAGTCCGTCGAGCAGCGCGAGATCGACGCGCTCATCTCGCGCCCGCACCAGGAGATCTCCGAGAGCCGTGAGCTGGCGACGCTGAAGGGCAGCGGGCGCATGGCGGCGCTGCTCGAGCGCCTGCTGTGGAGCCGGATCCGGGCGCCCGAGGGTGACGTGGTCGTTCGTATCGGGAGCGGCCGGGCGCGCCTGGGCGCCGACGAGGTCATGGCGCTCCAGGCCGCCGCGCGCGACCGGACCCGCAGCTACCAGGGCGCGCGGATGCGCTTCCGCGAGACGCTCGCCGACCAGCTCGTCTCGAGCGCCGGCCGCCCGACCGTCCGCGGCGCGCCGATGTCCAACGAGGACATCCTCACCGCGGTGCGCCAGAGCTCGGAGTACCAGAAGCTCGCCAACCGGGTGTGGCCCCGGGTCGCGCCGGAACGGCTGTTCGCCGACCTCTTCACGAACCGCCGCCGGCTGCGCGACGTCGGCGGGGACCTGCTCTCCGACGAGGAGATCGCGCTCCTGCTCTCCGTCGAGCCGCCGACCGGGCGCCTCGAGATGACGCCGACCGACGTCGCGCTCTTCGACGAGGCCCGCTGGCTCATCGACCCCGAGATGCGGACGTTCGGGCACGTCGTCATCGACGAGGCCCAGAACCTCACGCCGATGGAGCTGCGGATGGTCGTCCGCCGCGCGCGCCGCCAGTCCCTGACCATCCTCGGCGACATCGCCCAGCGCACGACCGAGGCCGGCCTGTCGAGCTGGGCCAACGTGCTCCGCGACGCGGGCGTCGAGGCCTTCGCCGATCGCGAGCTCGAGCTGAGCTACCGCGTGCCCGACGACTTCCTGCGCCTCGCCGCCACGGTCGCGGACGAGGGGACGCGCGTCCCCCGCGGGGTGCGGGACGCACCGTGGCCGCCGGTCGCGGTGGCCACCGACGCCACAGGTCTGGGCCCGGCCGTCGCGGCGATGGCCGCGCGCATGAGCCGGGACGTGGGCAGCGTCGGGATCGTCGTCCCGCCCGCCCGCCTCGAGGCGATCCGCGCCGCGCTCGGCGCGGTCGAGCACGCCGACGCGATCACCGGCGCCGTCGGGCCGGGCGTCAACCTCCTCGACCTCCACGTCGTCAAGGGCCTCGAGTTCGACGCCGTCGTCGTGGTCGAGCCCGCGACGATCCTCGACGAGCGCCCCGACGGCGGCCGCGGCGGCCTCTACACCGCGCTCAGCCGCTCGACCCGCGCGCTGGCGATCGTGCACGCCGACCCGCTGCCCGACGCGCTCGCGACCGACCCCGACCTGGTCGCGCTCTCGGGCGCGGACGCCCCGGAGCGCTGGGCCGCGATGCTCCGCACGCCGGACGCCCACGCCGCCTGAGCCGCCCGGCGCCCTCACCGGTGCGCGACCACCACGAGCCGCGAGTCGGTCGAGAACGGCCCGCCCTGGAGGTCGCCGTGGCAGCGCGTCTCCTCGAAGCCGGCCTCCGCGAGCATCGCGAGCAGCTCCGTCGCCGTGTACACGCGGATCGAGAACGTCCGCGACTCGCGCGCGCCCGCGCTCTCGATCAGCGTCTGGGTCGTCTGCGCGACGCCCGAGATCGGGTCGAACGTGCGCTGCTCGAGCAGCAGCCGGCCCTCGCCGAGGAGATGCCAGTCCTGCTCGGCGAAGTGCCGCACGATCCGGTCGCGATGGAGGATCTCGATCAGCAGCCGCCCGCCCGGACGGAGGACCCGCCGGATCTCGGCCAGGGCGCGCGTGTCCTCCTCGTCGCCGAGGTAGCCGAGCGAGGAGAAGAGGTTGAGCGCCGTGTCGAAGCTCTCGTCCGGGAGCGGCAGGTCGCGGTAGTCGGCCCGCACGAACTTCGGCCACCGCCCGTGGCCCTTGCGCCGCTGCGCCTCGTCGAGCAGCGCCTGCGCGCGGTCGACGCCGACGACGCGGAACCCCTGCGCCGCGAGCGGGAGCGCGTGGCGGCCGAACCCGCACGGGACGTCGAGCAGGTCGCCGCCCGGCGGGCAGCCCGCGAGCTTCGCCGCGGCGAGCGCCTGCGCCTCGGCCTCCGCGTTGCGCTCGGCCTCGCGGTAGGCCCGCAGGTAGAACTCGCCGAAGAACTCGTCCCACGTCTCGGCCGGGCTGGGGGCGCGCTGCTCCACCCCGCCGGAGTCTAGGCGCGTGTGCCGCACGCCGACCACCTCGAGCCCGACGCGGGATGTGGGCGGCCCGGCCATCAGTCGGGGAGCAGGGGGACCGAGAACCCCGGGTCGCGGCCGAGCAGGACGCCGCGCGTGATCGCGGCCATGCCGTAGCGCTCGCGCACGTCGTCGAGCGCGGTGTCGAGGGCGCGGCGGCGGTCGATCGGCAGCACGAGTTGGATCGCGTCCGCGTTCTCGAGGTTCGTCAGCGACAGCCCGACGAGCGTGACGCCGCGGCGCACGATCTCCGCCCGCGCGGCGGACATCAGGGCCCGGGCCGTCGCGAGGATGACGCCGGTGTGCATCGTCGCGTCGGGCAGGGTGTGCGAGCGCGTGGCGCGCGTGAAGTCGTCGAAGCGCAGGCGCAGCACGACGGTGCGGAACACCCGCCGCGCGGTGCGCAGCCGGCGCCCGAGGCGATCGGCGATGCCGACGAGCGTCGAGTCGAGCGTCTCCCACGACCACGGCCCGCGGCCCATCGCGCGCTGCGAGCCGATCGACCGCCGCCGCCGGCCGACGGTCACCGGGCGCGGGTCGCGCCCGTTCGCCAGCGCGTGCAGGTGCCGGCCCGAGGCGCGACCGAGCATCCCGACCAGCGAGGCCTCCGACAGCGCCGCGACCTCGGCCACGGTCGAGATCCCGCGCGACCGGAGCTTGGCCGAGGTGACCTTGCCCACGCCCCACAGCGCGTCGACCGGCAGCGGGTGGAGGAACTCGAGCTCGCGGTCGGGCGGCACGAGCAGCAGGCCGTCGGGCTTCGCCACCTGGCTGGCGACCTTGGCCAGGAACTTCGTCCGCGCGACCCCGACCGTGATCGGCAGCCCGACCTGCTCGAAGATCCGCCGCCGCAGCCGGCGGGCGATCTCGATCGGCGTGCCCGAGATGTGGCGCAGACCGCGGACGTCGAGGAAGGCCTCGTCGACGGAGAGCCCCTCGACGAGCGGCGTCGTGTCCTCGAACACGGCGAACACCGCCTTGCTCGCGTCGAGGTACGCGTCGATCCGGGGCGAGACGACCACGGCGTCCGGGCACAGCCGCCGCGCCTGCCGCCCGCCCATCGCGCTGCGCACGCCGAACGCCTTGGCCTCGTAGCTCGCGGCGAGGACGACGCCGGCACCGACGATCACCGGGCGCCCGCGCAGCGCCGGGTCGTCGCGTTGCTCGACGGACGCGTAGAACGAGTCGAGGTCGGCGTGGAGGATGTTCGCGTCCGCGGACACGAACGTATGTTCGCATCGTCGGCGGACGGATCCGGGTCAGTCCTCGAGCAGCTGCTCGCGCACCGCGGCCAGGAACCACCGCTCCCACGCCGCCGGGGTCCAGCCTCGCTCGACGACGAGCAGGTGCCACACGTCGGGGTGGTTGAGCGTCCAGAGGATGTCGGTCGCGCGCGCGACGCCGAGCCCGCGCCGCAGCGCGCCGTCGCGATGGACGGTCTCGACGATCGCGCCCTGGTTGGCGTGGAAGTCGGACTCGATCCGGGCCCAGAGCGCGGCCGCGTCGGCGTCGACGAGGGCGGCCGTGCGGATCACGCGCAGCAGGCCGCCCGCCCGCTCCTTGACCGCCCGCGAGCCGCGCGCCCCGATCGCGAGGCGGCGGGCCGGGTCCGGCTCGTCGAGCATCGCGCGATACCACGCCCGTTCGCCGATCGGGACGTCGTCCTCGTCGCCGCGCAGCAGCAGGTGCCAGAGCGCGCGCAGCAGGCCGCTCTTCGTCTCGAAGGCGATGTAGACCGTCTTGGTCGCCACGCCCGCCTCGCGCGCGACGGCCGCGATCGTCGTCGCGGCGTAGCCGTCGCGCTCGAACAGCGCCTGCGCCGCCTCGAGGATCGCGCGCCGTGTCGCCGCCGCCTGCTCGCGCCGGCGCGGGGACTCGTACCGCCGGGTCTTGACACCGTCCGCCATTTCGCTACCGTAGCGATAACTTCAATTCACCACAGGTGTAACGAATACCCAAGAGAAGAAGGAGACGCTCGCTCATGCACCCGACCAGCATCGCTCCGCCCGCGGACGACCCCCTGCGCGCCCGCCTCCACGGCCTGTGGTCCGCCGTCTCCGGCGGCTGGGACGCGCACGCCGACTACGTCGACGAGCGCGCGAGCGAGCTCACCGCGGCGATGCTCGACGCCGCCGCGCTGCGGCCGGGCGCGCGGGTCCTCGAGCTCGCCTGCGGCCCGGGCGGCCTGGGGCTCGCCGCCGCGCGCCGCGTCGCGCCCGACGGCGTGGTCGTCCTCTCCGACGTGGCGCCCGAGATGGTCGCGATCGCCGGCCGGCGGGCCGAGGAGGCGGGGCTCCGCAACGTCGCCGCGAGGGTCATCGACCTCGAGCGGATCGCCGAACCGGACGCCGCGTACGACGCCGTGCTCTGCCGCGAGGGGCTCATGTTCGTTCCCGACCCGGCCGCGGCCGCCGCGGAGATCGCGCGCGTGCTGCGTCCCGGCGGACGGGCCGCGATCGCGGTGTGGGCCGCCCGCGAGCGCAACCCGTGGCTCGGCGTCGTCCTCGACGCGGTGACCGCGCACACCGGCGTCCCGGTCCCGCCGCCCGGCGTGCCCGGGCCGTTCTCGCTCGCCGACCCGCACGCGCTCGCCGTCCTGCTGGAGGGGGCGGGCCTCGCGGAGGTCGCGGTCACCGAGGCGGCGGTGCCGCTGCGGGCGGGCTCCTTCGACGAGTGGTGGGCGCGAACGATCGCGCTCGCGGGGCCGCTCGCGGGCATCCTCGCCGCGATGGGCGCCGACGACCGCGCCGCGATCCGCGACCGCGCGCGGGCCGCGGTGACGCCGTACACGACGCCCGCCGGTCTCGTCCTCCCCGGGGTCAGCCTGCTGGCGACGGCCGTCCGGCCCTGAGCGGCGTCAGGTCCGCGGCGCCTGCGTCACGAGGTCGTCCGACAGGCGCTCGACGTAGCGCGCGAGCTCCGGGTGGTCGGTCGGCGACCAATCGGCGACGAGGTCCTCGAGCGCCGCGCAGCGCGCGTCGGCGAGGGCGTCGACGGCCCGCGCGCCCGCGGGCGTGAGGCCGGTCGTGTCGTCGGGGCCGCCGGTCAGGAGCTCGCGCGTGTGGAGGTCGCGGCACGCCGCCCGCAGCCGGTCGAGATCGACGTCGTAGTCGGCGGCCAGCCGCGGCACGTCGACCGTGCCGTCGCTCGCCGCGCGCGCGAGCAGCCAGCCGCCGGCCGCGGTGATGTCGAGGTCGGCGCGGGCCGTGGCGCGCTCGAGGAAGCCGATGGCGCCCTCGCGCCCGACGAGCACGCTGAGCTCGCGGGCGACCTCGCGCACGGAGTCGGTGTCCTCCGGCGCGGCGAACGCCTGCTGCAGGCCCGCCGTGCGCACCGTCTGGCGCAGCGGCCGCTCGGGGATGAACAGCGTCAGCACGAACGCGATCGCCATGATCCCCGCGGCCACGACGAACACGAGGTCGACCGCGTCCGTGAACGCGGCGAGGTAGGCGTCGCGGATCGCTGTCGGGAGCCGCCCGAGGGCGGACGGGTCCAGGCCCGCCAGGTTCGCCTCGGCCCCGCGGCCCGCGCCCGCCGGGAGATCGCCCGCCAGGGCGTCGGCCAACTTGTTGGAGAACACCGCGCCGAGCAGCGCGGTCCCGAGCGAGCCGCCGATCGAGCGGAACAGCGTCGCCCCGGACGTCGCCACGCCGAGCTGCTCGTACTCGACCGCGTTCTGGACGGCCAGGACGAGCACCTGCATCACCATGCCCAGGCCCATCCCGAAGATGAGCATGTAGAGCGCCGCGAGCGCGGTGCTCGTGTCGCGGTCCAGGCCCGAGAGCAGGAACAGCCCGAGCGCGCCGATCGCGGTGCCCGCGATCGGGAACCAGCGGTAGCGCCCGGTGCGCGTGATGATCTGGCCCGAGACGATCGAGGTGAAGAGCAGCCCGCCCATCACCGGCAGCAGCTGGAGGCCGGACTCGGTCGGGGTGTCGCCGCGCACGACCTGCTGGAAGAGCGGCAGGAACGTCAGCCCGCCGAACAGGGCGAAGCCGACGACGAGGCCGACCGCGCTCGTGACGACGAAGACGCGGTTGCGAAACAGCGACGGCGGCAGGATCGGCTCCTTCGCCCGCCGCTCGGCGAAGGCGAAGAGCACGATCCCGACGACGGCGATCACGCCCAGGCCGACGATGAACGGCGAGCCCCAGTCGTAGCTCGTCCCGCCGAGCGTCGTCGCGAGCACGAGCGCGCTCAGCGCGACCGCGAGGAGCACGGTGCCGACGTAGTCGACGGCGTGCTCGACCCGCTCGGCCGCGCTCGGCAGCGTCACGCCCAGGACGCCGAGCGCGAGCAGCCCGAGGGGCACGTTGACGTAGAAGATCCACCGCCACGAGACGTTGCTCGTCAGGAAGCCGCCGATGAGCGGGCCGGCGACGCTCGACACGCCGAAGACCGCGCCGAACAGCCCCGTCCACTTCCCGCGCTCGCGCGGAGGGACGACGTCGCCGATCGCGGCCTGCGCGGAGACCATGAGCCCGCCGCCGCCGAGGCCCTGGATCGCGCGGAAGGCGATGAGCTCCGTCATCCCCTGCGCCAGCCCGCAGAGCACGGAGCCGAGCAGGAAGATCGCGAGCGCCGACTGCAGCACGATCTTGCGCCCGTAGAGGTCGCCGAGCTTGCCGTACAGCGGGGTGACGACCGTGACCGCGAGGAGGTACGCGGTCACGACCCAGGAGAGGTGCTCGAGCCCGCCGAGCTCGCCGACGATCGTGGGCAGCGCGGTCGAGACGATCGTCTGGTCGAGCGACGCGAGCAGCATCACGAGCATCAGCCCGCTGACCACCAGGAGGATCGACCGCCGCTCGGCGGGGCGGTCGGCGATCGGGTCCACGACGGTACTCATATCCGATCCCTACCAGCTCCGGATTCCCGGCGAACGCTCGGGAGTGAAACCGGTCCTGCACCGCACCCTCCGGGCGGCTCGCTAGGCTGCACGGCCTTGCCCATCTGGCGCGCCGGCGACCGGTCGCGCGTCACGGGCGGGCCGGCCGCGCGCCGGCCGTAGGTGGACGAAACACGACGGACCGGCCCGCACGGGCCGTCCCGGAGGTGAACGCACGACGTGGTCCTGACAACCCCGCCGACCGCCGCCGTCTCGGCGCGCCAGCTCGCCGATGCCTGCGGCGACGACCCGGGCGTGCTCTGCCGGCGCGTCCTCGAGTCGACGCACGACCGCACGCTGGCCGCCGTCGCCGACTTCGTGGTCGGCAAGCCGCTGTCGATCCTCGCGATCATCGTCGTGGCGGCGATCGTCAACCGGCTCGCCCGGCGGGCGATCAAGCGCGGCCTGCGGCGGCTCGCGTCCGGCGGCCTGCGCGAGCGCCTCGGGGCGGCCCGGCGACGCGCCCCGATGTCGATGCTCGACACGGACACGCGCGAGGTCAGCGTGCGCTCGACCCAGCGCGTCGAGGCGCTCGCGACCGTGCTGCGCAGCGTCGCGTCGTTCGCGATCTGGACCATCGCGGCGTTCATGGTCCTCGGCGAGGTCGGGATCAACCTCGGGCCGCTCATCGCCGGCGCCGGGATCATCGGCGTGGCCATCGGCTTCGGCTCGCAGAGCCTCGTGCGCGACTTCCTGTCGGGCATCTTCATCCTCGTCGAGGACCAGTACGGCGTCGGCGACACGGTCGACCTCGGCGAGGCGACCGGGGTCGTCGAGGTCGTCAGCCTGCGCACGACCCGCGTGCGCAGCGTCGACGGGACCGTCTGGCACGTGCCCAACGGGGCGATCGCGCGCGTCGGCAACAAGTCGCAGCACTGGTCGCGGGCGCTGCTCGACGTCCAGGTCGGCTACGGGACCGGTGTCCCGCACGCGCGCGAGGTCATCAAGCGCGTCGCCGACGAGGTCTGGCGCGAGCGCTCCGGCTGGGTGCTCGAGGAGCCCGAGCTGTGGGGCGTCGAGGAGCTCGGCCCGAACGGCGTGACGATCCGGCTCGTGATCAAGACGCAGCCCTCGCGCCAGTGGGACGTCAGCCGCCTGGTCCGCGAGCGGCTGAAGGAGGCCTTCGAGGTCGAGGGCATCGAGATCCCGTTCCCGCAGCAGACCGTGTGGCACCGCCACGCCGACGACGGCCCGCGCACGCCCGCGCCGGCCGCCGCGGGCCGGAGCTGAGCGGCCGTGCGATTCGGTCGCCCGGCAGCACCCGGAGCGCGTGGCCCACGCCTCAGCGGTCCTCGACCGTCGTGCTCCAGTGCGTGTCGGGGCGCGCGACGTCCTCACCGTCGACGGTCAGCGTCACGGCCTCGCGCTCGTTGAAGAAGCACATCGCCTGCTCGACCTTCGGGCACTCCGGCCACGGCGCGGGGTAGGTCCAGACGACGTCCTCGTGGGCCTCGCCGTCGATCGTCGCGGTGAAGTAGCTCGCGACGCCCTTGTACGGGCACGTCGAGCGCGTGTCGGTCGGCGTGAGGAGGTCGAAGCGGACGTCGGCGCGCGGGATGTACCAGCGCGGCGGCAGGCCGGTCTCGACGAGCAGCAGCGGGCGGTCGGTCTCGGCCACGACGGTCCCGGCGACCTCGACGCGGACGTGGCGTGAGCTGCGCAGGACGTCGACGCGGTGGTACGGGTCGCGCGCGTGCTTGAAGACCTCGTCGTCCTCCTCCCACCAGGAGTCCATCGCGTTCCAGTAGAAGGCGACGTGGCCCGAGAGGTCCGGGCCGTCCTCGGCCGGCTCGGGGTAGTTCCAGGCGGCGTCCTCGGCGACCCGGTCGCCGGCGCGCACCGAGAAGTACCGCGCCTCGCCCTTGCGCTCGCTGGTCGTGCGCGTGGCCGACGGCTCGAGGAGGTCGGCGCGGACGTCCTCGAGCGGCACGTGGTAGACGGGCAGGCGGCCCTGCTCGAACAGGATGAGGACGCGCCGGGAGTCGAACACGGTCTCGCCGCCGAGCATCGCGCGGACGCGCTTGACGGTGGGCTCCACGAACAGCTCGCGCTCGGTGGGCCGCGCGATCACGGCCATGTGGATGTCCTCGACGGGCCGGGTCATCGCGCCATCGTGGCAGACGCCCGGCGGGCGTCCCGGCCGGGTCAGTCGAGCGTCTCGAGCACGTACGCCTCGACCGGGGTGCGCTTGCCCCTCAGGGCGACCGGGCCGAGGGTCCGCACCCGCGCGCCCGGCAGGCCGCGGAGCGTCCCGGCCCCGATCGCGACCCCGCCGACCGGCGCGGCGCCCTGGAGCCGCGCCGCGACGTTCACGGTGTCGCCGATGACGGTGTAGCTCTTGCCCTCGTGCGCGCCGACGACCCCGACCATCGCCTCGCCGCTGTTGACCCCGATGCGGAAGCGCGGCCAGTCCGGGTGCTCGGCCCCCGCGGCCTCGGTCGCCCGCAGGAGGTCGAGCGCGGCGCGCGAGGCCCGCTCGGCGTGGTCGGGCTGGTCGCCGCGCGTGTTGAACGTCGCGATGATGGCGTCGCCGACGAGCCGGTCGATCTCGCCGCCGTGCGCGCGGATCGCGGGGATCGCGCGCTCGAAGGAGGCGTTGAGCATCGCCGAGACCTCGCGCGGGTCGCGGTCCTCGGAGAACGACGTGAAGCCCGAGAGGTCGGCGAAGACGACGGTCACGTCGCGCTTGCCCGCGGTCGTCTCGTCGAGGTAGAGGTCGCTGAAGCGCTCCTGCGGCGCCTGGCGCTGCGCGGCCAGCGCGATGAGCGCGAACGCGGTGAGCATCAGTACGTGCCACTCCCACCAGCTCGCGTGCCAGTTGCGGGCGAACGCGACCGCGACCATCGCCTCGGCGAGCAGGACGAACGCCGTGACGACGGCGAGCAGGATCGGCGCGCGCAGGCGTGTGTAGAGGACGCCGTAGCGCACGGCGGCGAGGCCGTAGAGGCCGATGCCGATCACGGCGAGGACGGTCAGCGGGGCCGAGCCGCTCTCGGGCGGGGTCGCGTCGTCGAGCGGGCCGACGCGGGCCAGCGAGAGGCCGGCCCAGACGAGCATGAGCGCGATCAGCCCGCCGCGCCAGAGCGGCGCGCGGCCGACGATCGCGGGGCCGTGGGCCTCGACGGTCCGCGTCGCCGACAGGGCCGCGAAGCAGGCCGCGACGAGCAGCCCGACCGGGGTGGCGAGGACGAACCCGGCCGTGCGCTGCTCGAGCAGGACGCCCGGGGTCGCGAGCGCGTGCAGGCCGAGGAAGCCGGCCGCGGCGAGGAAGGCGAGCGCGACCACGAACAGCCGCGCGTCCGAGCGCCGGCGGGCGCTGTCGCCGGTGGCGTAGGCGAGCACGGCGCTCGTCAGCGCGCTCGAGAGGACGAGCCAGAAGTGGGCGGGGTGGTGCTCCCAATGGAGGTCGGTCGCGGGCGCGGCGAGCAGGACGACGAGGCCGGCGATCGGCAGCACGACGAGCGCGGTCCACGCGATGGCGCGCGCGGTGTCGCGTGGCCGGCCTTCGGCGTCGGCGCTCGGCTCGGCGAGGGACACGGGCGCGGAGTCTGTCCGAGTGGACGCGGCGGTGCCACCGTGGAGGCCGTACGCGTACCGCGTGGCGTCGGCGAGGTCACCGACGGGGCGGCCGGGCCGGGCGGCGCGTTGCCCGGGCGCTCGAGCGCTGCTCGGTCGGCAGTCGCGACCGATCGCCAGAGATCGTCCGCGACGATAGCGGGGGAGCGTTCTCGTGCGAGCGCACGCGCGGTCGCGCGCCGGGAGTGGGGCGAGAAGGGGACGTGGGACGTCCCAAATTCGGCCCCGCGGGCGTCACGCGCTCCGGCCCGCCGGCCGCCGACCGGCGAGCCTGTCCCACCCCTCGTCGCCGAGCCGTCCGCGGACGCCCGAGGCCCCGCAAGGCGTCGCGCCGGGCACCACGCGCGAAGCGTCGACGCTCGCGCCCGGGTCGATGCCGGGTCAGCCCGCGAGGCCGGTGCGCCGCAGCAGCCGCTCGACGGTCGCGTTCCCCGGGGCCGCGGCGCGGATCGCCGCGACGAAGTCGGCCGTCGTCTCGATCCCGTCGCGATACGTGGCGACGAGGCGGCGCATGAACGCGTCGAACGCGGCCGGGCCGAGCGCGCGCTGGAAGGCGCGCAGCGTGCATCCGCCGCCGACGTAGACCACGCGCACGTAGCGCCCGCCCACGCGCGCGACGCGGGCCATCGTGGCGTCGAGCGGCGTGTCGGCCGCGGACGGGATGCGGCAGCCGCGCAGGCGGTTGGGCACCTCGCGCGGCGGCAGGCGCGCGGCGGTGAACTCGGCGAAGCTCTCGTCGAGCCACGGCTCGCTCCACTCGTCGTCGCCGACGATCGAGTAGAACCACTGGTGGGCGAGCTCGTGGGCGATCGACGTCGGGTCGGCGGGCGTCAGCACGATCTCGGGGTACTCCATCGCGACGCCGCCGCGCGCGACCTCGCCCGGGCCCTCGACGAGGTCGACCTCCGGCCGGTCGTACGGCCCGTACCAGGCGGCGTAGCGCCGCATGCTCAGGGCCGCGACGCGCAGGGTCCGGTCGACCTCGCGGGCGGACGTCCCCGGGATCGAGAAGCGCCGCAGCCGCACGGGGCCGGCCCGGCGGGTCACGACGGTGAAGCGGCCGACGACGAGCATGAAGTCGCGCGCCCGCGGGGCGACGAGCGTCACCGCGCCGTCGCTCGCGCCGCCGGACTGGGTGCCGGTCGAGGCGACCGTCAGGCCCGCCGGCACGCGTAGCCGCACGCGCCACGACGACGTCAGCGAGTAGAAGCTCTCGCCCGCGAAGGTGTAGGGCGGCAGCTGGACGCCGCGCGCGTCGGCGACCGCGAGGATCGGGATCGCGTTGCCGAAGTACGCCGCGCCGCGGAAGCGGCCGAAGCGGTCGGGCCGAGTCGGCGCGGTCACGCGGATCTGCAGGCCGATCGACGCCGTCGCGCCCGGCGCCAGCGGCCGGTCGAGGCGGATCTCGAGGGCCGTGCAGTCGCGCCGGCGATGACCGAGCGACCCGCCCGCGCGGATCGTCACGTGCGCACGGTTCACGCGGCAGCCGCCGAACGCGTTCGCCCACACGCGCAGCCACACCGACGTGAGCGGCGCCGCGCTCGCGTTGCGAAAGGCGATCGTCTCCGTGCCCGACAGCGTGAAACGGCGCGCGTCGTAGGCGAGATCGAGGGTGTAGCGCGCCTGGTCGGGCGAGCGCGCCGCGACGGCCGTGGCCCTCTCGTGCGCCTCGCCGGAGTCCTGCGTCGCGCGAACGGTCGCCGTGCCGCACGCCGCGAGCGCCACCGCCGCGACGGCGGCGAGGATGACCGGCCCGGACCGCATGCCGCCACGCTATGTGCTGCCGCGGCGGCGCGCCATAGCATTCGTCCGGATGCCCGAGGCACTCGTCATCGTCGACTTCCAGAACGACTTCACGCCGGGCGGCGCGCTCGCCGTCCCGCACGGGGACGAGGTCGCCGAGCGCCTGAACGCGCTCGCGGCGTCCGGCGACTACGACCTCGTCGTCGCGACCCGCGACTGGCATCCGCCCGACCACGGCTCGTTCGCGGCGCAGGGCGGGATCTGGCCCGAGCACTGCGTCGCCGGCACGCCCGGGGCCGCGTTGCACGCGGCCCTCGACGCCGGGCGCGTCGACGTCGTCGTCGACAAGGGTCAGGACCCGGGCACCGAGGGCTACTCGGGGTTCGACGGGACCGATCTCGCCGCGCTGCTGCGCGACCGCGGGATCGACCGCGTCACCGTCGCCGGCCTCGCCACGGACTACTGCGTCCGCGCGACCGCGCTCGACGCGCTGCGCGAGGGCTTCGGCGTCACGCTCGACACCGCGGGCTCGCGGGGCATCGAGGCGCAGCCGGGCGACGTCGACCGCGCGCTCGACGAGGTCCGCGCGGCCGGCGGAGCGGTGCGCTGATGGCCGTCGACACGAGCATCCTCGCCTTCGTCCGCGGCGCCCTGCCGGCCCCGCCGGCGCGCGTGCTCGAGGTCGGCGCCGGCCGCGGCGAGCTGGCCGGGGCCCTCCGCGACGCCGGCTATGACGTCGTGGCGGTCGACCCCGCCGCCGACGGCGCGCCCGGGGTCGAGCCCGTCCCGCTGCTCGAGGCGCCCGGCGCAGCGGCGTCCTTCGACGCCGCCGTCGCCGTCGTGTCGCTGCACCACGTCGACCCGCTCGCCGAGTCGTGCGCCCGGCTCGCCGAGCTCGTGCGGCCCGGGGGCGTCCTCGTGATCGACGAGTTCGACGTCGGCGCGTTCGACGAGCGCGCCGCGCGCTGGCAGATGGCCCAGCGCACCGCGGCCGGCATCGACCACCACGAGCACGACGACGCGCGACTGGGTCGGGGAGCTGCGCCACCACATGCACCCGGTCGCCGAGATCCGCGCGGCGCTCGCGCCCGCGTTCGCCCTCGGCGAACCGGTGCCCGGCCCGTACCTCTACCGCTGGGACCTCGACCCCGCGCTGCGCGCCGTCGAGGAGCGGCTCGTGGCCGAGGGCGCCCTGCCCGCGACGGGCGCGCGGCATGGTCGGGGTGCGGCGCTAGCTCGACTCACATCGGCGCCCGCGACCGCAGCGCGCGGACCTCCTCGAGCGCGCCCTCGCGCTCGACGAAGGCCATCAGCGCCGCGCGCAGTCCCGCGCACGGCGCGCTCGCCGGCCGCCGCGCGCAGTTCGGCCTCGATCGCGTCGGACTCGGCCGCGGCCCGCTCGCGGACGCGCCGGCCCTTCGCGCTCAGCCGCAGCCGCGTCCGCCGGCGGTCGTCGGGGTCGGGGCCGCGGAGGAGGTAGCCGCGGACGACCATCTCGTCGGCGACCTTGCTCGCCGCCTGGCGGCTCACGCCGAGCATCTCCGCGAGCCGGCCGACGGTCGGCTCCTCGGCCGCGACCGCCCGGATCACGAAGCCGAACGCGGGGCGCATGTCGCGCGCGCCGGTCTCCCGCACGGCGGCCACGAGGCGGTCGTCGAGGCACCGGTTGGCGGCCACGAGGAGGATCGCGAGATCGGGTTCGTCAATCATGGTAGATTGTCAACTATAGTGTCCTAATTGTCCCGACGGAGGGAAGCGACGTGACCATCATCCGTGAGCACGAGGCGCCGCGCTTCGGCGACGAGGGCGTCAGCGTGACCGGCCTGGCGTCCCCGAGCCGGGGCTGCGCGAGCCTCAGCGCGTGGCGGGTCGTGCTCGACCCGGGCGCGGCGAGCCCGGAGCACACCCTGACGAGCGACGAGGCGTTCGTCGCGCTGCGCGGCACGGCGCGGGTCGAGCTCGACGGCGAGGCCCACGAGCTCGCCGCGGGTGACTGCCTCGTCGTCGCGCCCGACCGCGCGTTCCGCATCCGCAACGACGGCGCCGAGCCGTTCGAGGCCGTGTGCGCGATGGCCGCGGGCGGCCGGGCCGTCGTCGCGGGGCAGGGGACGTTCGTCCCGCCCTGGGCCGCGTAGCTACGCAGCGGGCAGCCGGTGGGCGCGGAGGAAGCTCCACGCCGTCGCGGCCGGGTCGACGCCGGCCTGGCGCAGCTGCGGCAGCAGCTCGATGTGCTTGCCGCGCGTCAGGCGCAGGTGCTCGACCTCCGCGCCGGCGCGGCAGCCCGGCCAGCGGAACAGCGTGACGAGCGCGCCGCGGCGCGTGGCCGCCGGCCGGCTCGCGCAGCCGTCGCGCCGCGCCCACCCGCCGACGAACGACGCGACGCCGGCGTAGGGCACGATCGGGTCGGAGGTGCCGTGGACCTCGAGCACCGACAGCGGCCGCGACGGCGAGCAGGTCCCGATGCCGTTCATCCCCGGCGCGAAGAGCGCCGCGGCGGCGATCCGCCCGGCCATGCGGCACGCGAGCACGGTCGCCATGAACCCGCCGTTCGAGATCCCCGACACGTACACGCGCGCCGGGTCGATGCACGCGACCCGCTCGATGCGGTCGAGCGTGGCCGTGAGCTTCGCGAGGTCCCCGTCGATCGACCAGAAGCCGTTCGCGCTCGCCGTCGGATAGGCGACGACGAAGCCCGACCGCCGCGCCTGCGGCGTGTAGCGGGTGGCCTGCTCCATCTGGCTGCCGGTCCCGCTCGCGAAGTGCAGCGCGAGGATCAGCGGCGCGCGGTGGCCGCGGGCGCGCGGCGGGACGCGCAGGATCGTGTCGAGCGGCGCGCCGGTCACCTTCGCGGGCGGCGCCGCGGCCCCGGCGGCGCACGCCGGGCTCGCCTGGGCCGTGGCCGCGCTCGCGCCGGCGGTGGCGGCGCCGCTCGCGCTCGTCGCCGACGCCGGGGTCGCCGCCTGGGTCTGCGCCGGCGGATCCGACGAGGACCCGCAGGCCGCGAGGACGAGCGCCGCGCACGCGGCGGCGAGGGCGGACAGGCGGAGGCGGCGCACGGGCCTCGAGTGTCGCACCGCGCCCGTCAAGCGGCCGTCACAGCGGCGCTCGCCGCCGCGGCGCGCGCCGTTCGACCGGCGGTCGGCCAGTTCGTCCGGGACTCGGCGATTCAGAACGCCGTTTTGCCGGATGTTTGGACGAGGCCTTGACAAACCTGTTCGGGATCGGAGAGGGTCGCGCCGTGGCTGACCTGCGGACCGGCTCGCTCGAGTCACTGCGCGAACGCAACCGCCTGCGCGTGGTGGACGCCCTCCGCCAGCGCGGGGCGATCAGCCGTTCCGACATCGCGCGCCAGACCGGTCTCAGCCGCTCGACCGTCTCGAGCCTCGTCGCCGACCTGCAGGCCGAGGGCCTGGTCGTCGAGCGCGAGGTCGCGACGACGCCGCGCGGCCCCGAGGGCGGGCGGCCGCCGGTGCTCATCGCGCTCGACCAGTCCGCCGGCGCGCTGCTCGGCATCGACTTCGGCCACCGCCACGTGCGCGTGGCCGTCTCCGACCTGTCGTTCACCGTCCTGGCCGAGAGCCACTCGGAGATCGACGTCGACGCGGCGGGCAACGAGGCCCTCGACCTCGCCGCCGGCCTGGCCGACCAACTGCTCGAGGAGGCCGGGGTCGACCGCGGCCGCGTCCTCGCCGCGGGCATGGGCCTGCCCGGCCCGATCGACCGTCAGACCGGCCTCGTGCACTCGCGGGCGATCATCCCGTCGCTCGACGGCATCGACACCGCCGTCGAGATGCGGATGCGGCTCGGGATGCCGGTCCACCTCGACAACGACGCCAACGTCGGCGCCCTCGGGGAGGCGACGTTCGGCGCCGGCGAGGGTGTCGAGGTCATGGCGTACCTGCGCCTGTCGGCCGGCATCGGCGCCGGCCTCGTCATCGGCGGGCGGCCGTTCCGCGGCGCGCGCGGGGTCGCGGGCGAGATCGGCCATGTTCTGGTCGATCCGCAGGGCCCGATCTGCCGGTGCGGCAACCGCGGATGCCTCGAGACGTTCGCGTCCCCGCCCGCGCTGTGCGAGCTGCTGCGGCGCTCGCACGGCCCCATGACCGTCCCGCGCCTCATGGCCCTCGCGGCCGAGGGCGACGCGGGCGCCCGGCGCGTCATCCACGACGCCGGTCGCGTCGTCGGCCGCGCGGTGGCCGACCTGTGCAACTTCATCAACCCGGACCTCGTCATCGTCGGCGGCGATCTCTCTGCCGCCGGCGACCTGCTGCTGGATCCGATGCGCGAGGCAGTACGGCGCTTCGCGATCCCGGCGGCGGCCGAGGACGTCCGGATCACCGCGGGGGTCCTCGGCGATCGCGCCGAGGTGCTCGGCTCGCTGGCGCTCGCGGGCCACGAGTCAGACGACCCCCTGACCGTCCCGGTCACACACATGTCCCATCAACGGAGGAGGAGCAGGTGATGCGCTCACCTAACTCACGTCGCTGGCTGGCCATCGCCAGCAGCCTGTGCGCGCTCTCGTTCGTCGTCGCCGCCTGTGGCAGCGATGACAACGGCAGCAGCGGAGGCGGCGGCAGCAGCAGCAGTTCCAGCAGCAGCGGATCGGCCGACAAGGTCGCCGTGCTGCTGCCCGACACGAAGTCGTCCGTCCGCTGGGAGACGGCCGACCGGCCGCTCCTGACGGACGCGTTCAAGGCCGCCGGCGTGCCGGTCACGATCCAGAACGCCCAGGGCGACAAGTCCACCCAGCAGCAGCAGGCCGAGCAGGCCATCACCAATGGCGCCAAGGTCATCCTGCTGGTCAACCTCGACTCGGGCTCCGGCGCGGCCATCGAGGCGAACGCCAAGTCCCAGGGCGTGAAGGTCATCGACTACGACCGTCTGACCCTCAAGGGCCAGGCCGACTACTACGTGTCGTTCGACAACGTGGCCGTCGGCAAGCTCCAGGGCCAGGGCCTCGTCGACTGCCTGAACAAGGCGGGCGTCTCGAACCCGAAGATCGCCGAGCTGAACGGCTCGCCGACCGACAACAACGCGACGCTGTTCGCCCAGGGCTACAACTCGGTCCTCGACCCGCTCTACAAGTCGGGCAAGGCCACGAAGGTCGCCGATCAGTCCGTGCCCGACTGGGACAACCAGAAGGCGCTGACGATCTTCGAGCAGATGCTCCAGAAGTCGAGCAACAAGATCGACGGCGTGCTCGCCGCCAACGACGGCCTCGGCAACGCGGCCATCTCGGCGATCAAGGCGCGCAAGCTCAAGCAGCTGCCGGTGACCGGCCAGGACGCGACCGCCGAGGGGATCCAGAACATCCTCGCCGGCGATCAGTGCATGACCGTCTACAAGGCGATCAAGCAGGAGGCCGACGCCGCTTCGAAGCTCGCCATCGCGCTGGCCAAGAAGCAGCAGCCGCCGGCCGGCCTCGTCAACGGCAAGTCCGATGACACGGCGCGCCAGGTGCCGTCCGTCCTGCTCAAGCCGCAGGCGATCACGAAGGACAACGTCAAGGTCGTGTTCGACGACGGCTTCCTGAAGAAGTCGGACGTCTGCACGGGCTCGTTTGCCTCGGCCTGCACGGAAGCAGGCGTCTAGCAGTCCCGTGACCCGAGGTGGCGCCGCCCGGGCGGCGCCACCACCGGTCGCCATCGGTCTGGAGAGCGGAAGAGAGAGAACGTGAGCAACAAGGACCCGATCCTGGAGCTGCGCGGGGTGTCGAAGAGCTTCGGCGCCGTGCAGGCTCTCTACCAGGTCGACTTCCACGTCGCGCCCGGCCAGGTCATGGCCCTCGTCGGCGACAACGGCGCGGGCAAGTCGACCCTCATCAAGTCCATCGCCGGCATCCACACGATCGACGAGGGCGAGGTCGTGTTCGAGGGGCAGCCGGTGAGCATCCACGGCCCGAAGGACGCGGCGAACCTCGGCATCGAGGTCGTCTACCAGGACCTCGCGCTGTGCGACAACCTCGACGTCGTCCAGAACATGTTCCTGGGGCGCGAGGAGCTGACGTCGCTGCGCCGGCTGGACGAGACGACGATGGAGAAACGCGCGACGGACACGCTGGCGTCGCTGTCCGTGACGACGATCCGCTCGGTCCGCCAGACCGTCGCGAGCCTCTCGGGCGGGCAGCGCCAGTCCGTGGCGGTCGCCAAGGCCGTCATGTGGAACTCGAAGGTCGTGATCCTCGACGAGCCGACGGCGGCGCTGGGCGTCGCGCAGACGCGCCAGGTCCTCGACCTCGTCAAGCGTCTCGGCGAGCAGGGCCTCGCGGTCGTGCTGATCTCCCACAACCTGCACGACATCTTCGAGGTCGCGGACACCATCACGGTCCTGCGCCTCGGCCAGAACGTCGCCGAGTACAAGCGCACCGAGGTGACCCAGACGCAGGTCGTCGAGGCGATCACCGCCGGCGCCCTGTCGAAGGTGCCCGGAGCCGTCCAGACGGAGGTGACCGTATGAGCACCACCACACCCCCCGTCGACACGTCGGACGCCGCGCCCGCCGGGATCCCCGACGCGGCCAACGAGTCCCTCGCCGACTACGGCCGGCGCTGGTGGGCCGGCGTCCGCACCGGCGACCTCGGCTCGCTGCCGATCGTCGTCGGCCTGATCCTGATCGCGATCATCTTCCAGTCGCAGAACAGCCAGTTCCTGACGGCGGGCAACTTCGTCAACCTCATCGTCCAGATGGCCGCGATCACCATCATCGGGATGGGGATCGTGTTCGTCCTGCTGCTCGGCGAGATCGACCTCTCGGTCGGCTACGTCTCGGGCGTCGCCGGCGTCACGACGGCGCTGCTGATGAACCCCGACGGCCACAACGTGTTCGGCGCCGGCCCGGCGATCTTCGTCGCGCTCGCCGTCGGCCTGGCCATCGGCGTCGGGCAGGGGTTGATCATCACGAAGATCGGCGTCCCGTCGTTCGTCGTGACGCTCGCGGGCCTGCTCGCCTGGAACGGGGTCGTGCTGCTGCTGATCGGCGACAAGGGCACGGTCATCATCCAGAACAGCGTGGTCGTCGGCTTCGCGAACGACTTCCTCCCGGCGGCGACCGCCTGGATCGTGCTCGCCGCGGGCATCGCGCTCTACGCGGGGATCCTGATGAGCGGCGACCGGACCCGGAAGAAGGCCGGCCTGCCCACCGAGCCGGCCGCGCTCTACGCGCTGCGCGTCGGCGGCCTCGCCGCCGCGGGCATCGTCGTCGTCGCGTTCGCCAACGCGGACCGCGGCATCCCGTACGTGTTCCTCGTGATCACCGGGCTCTACATCCTGTGGACGTTCGTGCTCAACCGGACCCGGTTCGGGCGCCATATCTACGCCGTCGGCGGCAGCGCCGAGGCGGCGCGGCGCGCGGGCATCAACGTCGACAACGTGAAGATCGCCTGCTTCGGGATCTGCTCGATGATGGCGGCGCTCGGTGGCATCGTGCTCGCCTCGCGCCTGCGCTCGATCGACACGAACTCGGGTGGCGGCACGATCCTCCTGTACTCGATCGCGGCGGCCGTCATCGGCGGCACGTCGCTGTTCGGCGGCCGCGGCCACATCAAGTCGGCGGTCCTCGGCGCGCTGGTCATCGCCTCGATCGACAACGGGCTCGGGCTCCTCGGCCTCAGCTCGGGTACGAAGTTCGTCATCACCGGCCTGGTTCTCCTGGCCGCGGTGGCGGTCGACTCGTTCTCGCGGCGCGGTCGCGCCCAGGCGGGTCGAGCGTGACGGCCGGGGCCCCGCGCGCAATCCGCTCTCCGCGCGGGGCCCCAGCGCCGCCCCCGATCCCGACGGGGAGGGCCGCATGAGCCTGCGCTGGGGGCTGCTGTCCACGGCCAACATCAACCGGGCGCTGCTCGACAGCGGCCACGGCGGCATCGTCGCGGTGGCCTCGCGCTCGGCGGACCGCGCGGAGGCCTACGCGCGGGAGAACGGGATCGAGCGCGCGCACGGCTCCTACGAGGACCTGCTCGCGGACCCCGAGGTCGACGCGATCTACAACCCGCTGCCGAACTCGATGCACGTCGAGTGGTCGATCCGGGCGCTCGAGGCGGGCAAGCACGTGCTGTGCGAGAAGCCGCTGTCGCGGCGGCCCGCCGACGTCGACCGCGTCTTCGACGTGGCCGAGCGCGAGGGCCGCATCGTGGCCGAGGCGTTCATGTACCGCCACAACCCACAGATCGCGCGCGCCCGCGAGATCGTCGCGTCGGGCGCCATCGGGCCGCTGCGCGTGCTGCGGGCGTGCTTCTCCTACGCCCACCCGGACCCGTCCGACATCCGCCTGTCCGCCGACCTCGACGGCGGTGGTCTCATGGACGTCGGGTGCTACTGCGTGAACGGGACGCGCGCCCTCGCCGGCGCCGAGCCCGAGCGCGTCTACGCCGAGCAGGTGATCGGCGGCGAGGGCGTCGACGTCCGCCTCGTCGGCACGCTGCGCTTCCCCGGCGGCGTGCTCGCCGCCATCGACTGCGGGGTGTCCTACGCCGCCCACGACGAGCTCGAGGCGATCGGCGAGGACGGCTCGGTCTTCCTCGACGACCCCTGGCACGGCCGCGACACGGTCGTCGAGGTACGCCGGCCGGGCGAGCCGACCGAGCGCATCGAGGTGCCGTGGGCGAGCTCCTACGCCCTCGAGATGGAGGACCTCGAGGCCGCCGCGCGCGGCGAGCGCGAGCCGCTCCTCGGCCGCGCGGACGCGCTCGCGCAGGCCCGCACGATCGCGGCGCTCTACCGGTCCGCCGACGAGGGCCGCCCGGTCGATCCGGCCTCCGAGACCTGACCCACGATCACGATCCGAAAGGTGGACGCCCCATGGCCAACGACCTGAAGACCAGCCTCGGCATCTGGGCGATGGGCGGGATGGTCACCCGCTTCGTGCCCGTCGGCTACCAGCCCGAGCACGGCAACGAGTCGACCGCCGACAAGGTGCACCGCGCGGTGGAGGGGCTCGGGGACCTCATCGACGACTACGAGTTCCACTACCCCCAGGAGCTGTCGGCGGACAACCTCGACGAGGTCCGCTCGGCGCTCGACGGCCACGGCATCTACTGCGTCGCGACCGGCCTGCACCTCGACCCGATCTTCGGGCGCGGCGGCCTCGTCTCGCCCGACCGCGCGGTGCGCGCGGAGGCGCAGAAGCGCACGGTCGAGGCCGCCGACTTCGCCGGCTCGATCGGCGCGCACTTCATCATCTGGCCCGGGATCGAGGGCTACAACTACCCCTTCCAGACGCCGTACGGCGAGTCGTGGGCCTGGCTCATCGAGGGCATCGGCATGGCCGCGGAGGCGATCGAGAAGCACGGGCGCAAGCTCTTCCTCGAGCACAAGAACTCCGAGCCCGCGATGAAGATCCTCATGCGCAACATCGGGATGACGCTGCACGTCATCCACAAGCTGCGCGCCGAGGGCGTGACCAACGTCCAGGTCAACATGGACTGGCAGCACCTGCTCATGAACGGCGAGAACCTCGCCGAGTACGCCGCGATGCTCGCGGCCGAGGGGCTGCTCGGCCACCAGCACGCGAACTCGGGCTGGGGCACGTTCGACGACGACAACATGGTCGGCGCGACGGCGTTCATGGAGACCGTCGAGCTCGCGCTCGAGCTGCGCCGGGCGAAGTACGGCTCGAACGGCGAGCGCCTCGGCCTCGACCTCTTCCCCTACACCGAGGACCAGGTCGCGGCGGTGCGGCGGTCGGTCGAGCAGTGGCGCTTCATCGACTCGGTCGCGGAGCGCATCGACGACGCCGCCCTGCGGGAGGCCCAGCAGCGCAAGGACGCGGTCGCCGCGTACGAGCTCGTCTACGCCGCGCTGGGGGCGCCCGCACCGGTCTCATGAAGCGCATCATCGGCCTCGACGTCGGCACGACCTCGGTCAAGGGCATCGCGATCGACGACACCGGCGCGGTCGTGCACGTCGCCGAGCGCGGCTACCCGCTCTCGACCCCGAAGCCCGGCTGGAGCGAGCAGGACCCGGCGGACTGGTGGAAGGCGGCGGCCGAGGTGCTCGACGAGTGCGAGGCCGACCGCGCGCTCGGCATCGGGCTGTCGGGCCAGATGCACGGCCTCGTCGCGCTCGACGACAAGGACCGCCCGCTGCGCCCGGCGATCCTCTGGAACGACGGCCGGACGCAGAAGCAGTGCGACGAGATCGAGGAGCGCGTCGGGCGCGAGCGCCTGATCGAGCTGACCGGCAACCGCGCGCTGGCCGGCTTCACCGCGCCGAAGATCCTGTGGCTGCGCGAGAACGAGCCCGAGGTGTACGGGTCGATCGCCTCGATCCTGCTGCCGAAGGACTACGTGCGCCTGCGGCTGTGCGAGGAGCACGCGATCGACGTCGCCGACGCGTCGGGCACGCTGCTGTTCGACGTCGGGCGGCGCCGCTGGAGCGACGACGTGGTCGAGGCGCTCGAGATCGACCCCGCGTGGCTGCCGCGGGTCGCCGAGTCGCCCGAGGTGGCCGGCGAGACGCACGGCGGCGTCCCCGTGGCCGCCGGCGCGGGCGACCAGGCCGCGGGCGCGCTGGGCGTCGGCGTCGTGGCCGAGGGCGGCCCGGCGTCGGTCGTGCTCGGGACGTCGGGCGTCGTGTTCGCCGCGCTCGACCACTACGCGGCCGATCCCGAGGGCCGCGTGCACGCCTTCTGCCACGCGGTCCCGGATGCGTGGCACGTGATGGGCGTGATGCTGTCGGCGGCCGGGTCGCTGCGCTGGCTGCGCGACGCCATCGGCGGCGATGTCGAGTACGACGCGCTGCTCGCCGGCGCCGAGCGCTGGGAGCCCGGGGTGGAGGGCCTGCTCTTCGCCCCGTACCTCGCCGGCGAGCGCACCCCGCACCCGGACCCCGACGTCCGCGCCGCGTTCCTCGGCCTCGGCCTGCGCCACGACCGCGGCGCGCTCACACGCGCGGTCCTCGAGGGCGTCGCCTTCGGCCTGCGCGACGCCCTCGACCTCGTGGTCGAGATGGGCGGGGCGCCCAAGAGCGGGCGCGTCTCGGGCGGCGGCGGGCGCGGCACGCTGTGGCTCGAGATCGTCGCCTCGGTGCTCGGGATGCCGCTCGAGCTCACGCGCGCCGACGAGGGCGCGGCGTACGGTGCGGCGCTGCTCGGCGGCGTGGCCGCGGGCGTGTGGAGCGACCCGCGCGAGGCGGTGTCGGCCTGCGTGCAGGTCACGCGCACGATCGAGCCGCGGCCGGAGTGGGTCGAGCGCTACGCGGAGATCCAGCCCGCGTTCCGGCGGGTGTACCCGGCGCTGCGGGCGGTGCGGGGGGACTGAGCGCGGCCGTCGCGTTTCGTGGCGCTCCGCTCGAAGGCGTGAGCGCGGGCCTGGCGTGGACGGACGGCTCGGCGAGGTGGAGGTCGGTCGGACCGTGAGCGCCCGAGCAGTGCGCCCCTGTGCTGCTTTTTGCGCGCTCTTGCGGTATTGTGCGGCCTATGGCCGTGATCCGGGAACTGCTGGGCGAGGAGCGCCGCGAGGTGATCCTCCGCCGCCTGAACACCGAGGGGAAGGTCCGGGCCTCCGAGCTGAGCGACGACCTGGGGGTCTCGCTCGACACGGTGCGCCGCGACCTCGCCGAGCTCGCCGCCGCCGGCGCCCTGCGGCGCGTCCACGGCGGTGCGCTGCCGCCCGCGTCGCCCGGGCCGATGGGCTTCAAGGCGCGCCTCCCCGACGACGTCGCCGCCAAGCGGGCGATCGCCGCCGCGGCCGTGGCGCTGATCAGGCCCGGCGACGTCGTCGCGTTGAGCGGCGGCACGACGATGCTCGAGGTCGCGCGCCAGCTGCCCGACGACCTCGAGGCGACCGTCGTCACGATGGGGCCGGACGTCGCGGTCGCCGTCGCCGACCACCCCGGCCTCACCGTCGACGTCGTCGGCGGGCGCCTGCACCCGCAGGCGCGGACGGTCATGGGCGCGGAGGCCGTCGAGGCGCTGCGGACGGTGCGGCCCGACCTCTGCCTGGTCAGCGTGTGCAGCGTGCACCCCGTCGTGGGCCTGACGCTCCGCCAGCGCGAGGAGGCGGCGGTCGTGCGGGCGATGGTCGAGGGCGCCGGGCGGGTCGCGAGCCTCGCGACCGCCACGAAGCTCGGCTCGGCCGGCCCGTACGTCGTGGCCGGCCCCGACCGCATCGACACGCTCGTCACCGACGCCGGCGACGACGAGGTGGCGGTCTACCGCGAGCTTGGTGTCGAGGTGGTGCGCGCATGAGCGAGGTCCGCCGCGCCCGCGCCGCCGTGACCGCGATCTTCCTGCTCAACGGGCTGCTGTTCGGCACATGGGCCGCCCGCATCCCCGCGATCCGCGACCGGCTGGACCTCTCCGACGGCGAGCTCGGGCTCGCGCTCGCCTTCCTGCCGATCGGGGCCATCCTCGCGATGCCGCTGGCGGGCGGGTTCGCCGCGCGCGTCGGCAGCCGCCGCGCGACGCGGCTCGCGTTCGGCCTGGCGTGCACGGCGATCGGCGTCGTCGCGCTGGCGCCGTCGCTCCTCGTCTTCGCCTTCCTCGCCTTCGCCGTCGGGATCGGGATGGGCTCCTGCGACGTCGCGATGAACGTGCACGGCGTGACCGTCGAGCGCCGCTACGGGCGCCCGATCCTCTCGGGCTTCCACGCCGCGTTCTCGCTCGGCGGCCTCGCGGGCGCGGCGTTCGGCGCGCTCGCCGCCGGGGCCGGGCTCGACGTGCGCGTCCACCTCGCGGCCGTCTCCGCCGCGTGCGGCGCCGTCGGCCTCGTGTGGTCGCGGCGCTTCCTGGCGGCGTCGGCCGACGCGTCGGCGGCCAAGGACCCCGTGTTCGTCCGCCCGCCCCGGCGCGTCTGGGCGCTCGGCGCGCTCGCCTTCGCCTGCCTCGTCATCGAGGGCGGGTCGGCCGACTGGAGCGGCGTCTACATCAAGGACGAGCTCGGCACCGGCCCCGGCTTCGCCGCGCTCGGCTTCACGGCGTTCTCGGTGACGATGACGCTCGGGCGGATCTTCGGCGACCGGCTCGTCCTGCGCCTCGGCGGCCGCCGCCTCGTGCGCATCGGCGGCGTCGTGGCGGCCGCCGGCTTCGGCCTCGCGCTCGTCGCGTCGTCGCCGGCCGCCGCGCTGATCGGCTTCGCCTGTCTCGGCGCGGGGATGTCATCGGTCGTGCCGATCGTCTTCCGCGCCGCCGGGCAGCGTGCCGGGGATCGCGTCGAGCGTCGCGCTGTCGGCCGTGACGAGCGTCGGCTACCTCGGCTTCGTGGCCGGGCCGCCCGCGATCGGCGGGATCGCGGAGCTGGTCGGGCTGCCGACGGCGCTCGGCGTCCTCGTCCTGCTCGCCGCGATCGTGGCGACGCTGGCCGGGACGACCATCCCGCAGGCCGAGGACGAGTCCGGGGCCGCGGGCGCGCGGGGCCCGGCGTCCGAGGCGGTGGCGGCATGACCGTCGTCCTCTCCGACCTCGACGGCGTGCTCGTCGACTCCCAGGCCTCGATCATGCGCGCGTGGCACTGGTGGGGCGAGCGCAACGGCGTGGCCCGCGCGGCGCTCGACGCCGTCCAGCACGGCCGGCCGTCGGGCGAGATCATCGCCGCGCTCACGCCGCACCTCGACGCCGCGGCCGAGTCGGCGGCGCTCGACGGGCGCCAGGCCGAGGACGTCGGCGACGTCGTCGCCCACCCCGGCGCGGCCGACCTGCTGCGCGGGTTCGGGCCCGACCGCATCGCCGTCGTCACCTCCTGCACCGCGCCGCTGGCCCGGGCGCGCCTGGCGGCCGCGGGCCTGCCGGTCCCGGCCGTGCTCGTGACCGCCGACCGCCTGACCCGCGGCAAGCCCGACCCCGAGGGCTATCTGCTCGCCGCGCGCGAGCTCGGCGCCGACCCGGCCGACTGCGTCGTGATCGAGGACGCGCCGGCGGGCGTCGAGGCCGGCCGCGCGGCCGGGATGCACGTCGTCGGCCTGCTCACGACCCACGCGGCCGAGGATCTCGCCGCCGCGCACGAGCGCGTCGCCGACGTGGCGGCGTGGCTGGCTCAGGCCAGCCGGGAGGCGCGGTCGGGCAGCAGGTAGTAGAGCGCGATCGCGAAGTTCAGCGCGAGGCTCCCGATCGGCGCGACGAACGCGAGCAGGAGCGCGACGACGTAGAACGTCCACCCGAGCGCGTTGCGCCGGGTGAGGTGCCGGCGCTGGGCGACGGTGAGCTCGGCGAGGTGCCCGCGCCGCAGCGCCTGGACCCAGACGGCGGAGAACGACAGCGCCATGCCGAGGAAGACGCCGGAGAAGACCACGGTCGCCGCCTCGGCGCCGTCGTCGGTGAGGTGCTCGGCGACGAGGCCCGTGGGCCACGGGATCAGCGAGACCCACATGAGCAGCAGCAGGTTGAGGAACAGCAGCCCGCGGTCGGCGTTCGATATCCGGTCGATGAGCGCGTGGTGGTTGACCCAGATGATCCCGATCGTCAGGAAGCTCACGATGAACGCGGCGTAGGCCTCCCACTGGGCGCCGAGCTCGTGCCAGAGGTCGTCGCCCTCGGGGCGCGGCAGCTCGAGCGCGAGCAGCGTGATCGCGATGGCGAAGACGCCGTCGCTGAAGGCCTCGAGGCGGCCGGTCCTCATGGGCGACGCGCGCGGTCGGCGGGGGGCACGGCGCCGATGGTCCTCGACGGGACGGACGGCACGGGCCGCCGGGCGGCCCGCTCAGCAGCGCGGCCGCGCCCCGCTTCCCCCGCCCGGCCGCGTGGCGCGGACGGCGACGAGCGTCGTGACCGCGGTCGGCGGCGGGCCGTCGAGGACGATCGAGGCGGCGACGACCCGGCCGGGCCGGTCGCTGCGGGACACGACCGTCGCGGTGTAGCACGCACCGGGGCCGGCGCGGCGGCGGGCGAGCGGCTGCAGCGACCCGATCCGCCCGTCGACGACGGCGGTCGCCCGCAGCTCGCCGTCGAAGCGGCGCTCGACGGGCCGGTCGAGACGGACGGTGAGCGTCAGGCGCCCCGGGCCTGCGACGGCGACGGACGCCGGGCCGCGCAGGACGGGCGGCCCCGGCGGCGCGGGCGCGGGCTTCGCGTTGGCGTGGGGCGCGACCGCGGCGAGCGTGGCGAGCGCCGCGAGCAGCAGGAGCGGGAGGACGAGGCGGCGCATGCCCCGCCAACGAGACGGCGGCGGCAAAGGCGACGCGGCGCGCTACGAGGACGACGCGCCGGCGTGGATCTCCTTCTCCACGTCGCTCGCGTTGCGCGCCGTGAGGCGCACGATCCGCCCGTCGCGGATCTCGCACGAGACGCCGACCCGCGCGTGGTAGGCGTCCTCGCCGCGGTACCCGACGACCGTCAGCAATCCCACCGTCCCGGTCGGGGTCGGGCGGGCGTCCTCGACGAGCGCCTCGAAGCGGTCCCAGGGGTCCGTCATCTCGTGGTACCAGTCGACGATCCCGTCCGTCCCGCGGAACTCCGAGCGCGTGAACAGCGCCCGCTGCAGGGGGCGGGCGACGACCGCGGGATCGACGAGGTCGAGCACGGTGGGGAGATCGCCGCTGGTCCATGCCTCGTGGAAGCGGCGGAATACGGCGACACGATCCTCGGTCACGGTCCCACTGATACCAGGCACGGCGCGCGGCACGAGCCGGACCACCGTCCGGGCGGCGCAACCCGCCGCCCGTCCCCGGCGGTCGCCGGGGTCATGCCGCCGGGTCGGGCTCGGCGAGGACCTCGAGCAGCAGGTCGGGCGTGATGTTGCGCCCCGAGGCGATCGCGACGAGCCGCGCGCCGGGGCGCTCGTCGCGGACGCGGCCGGCGAGGATCGCCGCCGCGGCGGCGGCCCCCGAGCCCTCGGTGACGATGCCCGCCCCGAAGGCGAGCGCGCGCATCGCGGCCCGGACCTCGCGTTCCTCGACCGCGACCCATTCGTCCACGTGGCGCGCGGCGAGCTCGACCGTCACGCTCCCCGGCTCGACGTTGCCCTTCATGCCGTCGGTGAGCGTCTCGCCGATCGGGACGTCGACGACGCGCCCCGCGCGGACGGCCGCGCTGAGCGCGACCGACGCGGCCGCCTCGACCCCGACGACCCGCACGTCGTCGCGCTCGGCCGCCCACAGGCCCACTCCGCTCACGAGCCCGCCGCCGCCCACCGGCACGACGACCGTGAGCGGGCCCGTGAGCTGCGCTCCGATCTCGACGCCGACCGTCCGCTGGCCGGCGATCACGTGGGGGTCGTTGTAGGGCGAGACGAAGACGCCGCGATCGGCGAGGGCGAGGCCGTGGCGCTCGGCGGCGTCGTAGTCGGCGCCTGCGAGGACCAGCTCGATCGGGAAGCCGCGCAGCCGCTGCACCTTCGCGGGCGACGCCGTCTCGGGCACGACCACCGTCGCCGAGCGCCCGAGCAGCGCCGCCGCCTGGGCCACGCCGAGCCCGTGGTTGCCGGCCGAGGCGGTCACGACGTGGTCGCCGGGCCGCGCGCGGGCGATCGCCGCGAGCGCGCCGCGGACCTTGAAGGACCCGGTGGGCTGGAGGGTCTCGACCTTCACCCACACGTCCGGCCCGAGCACCGGGGCGGGGACGAGCGGCGTCGGCCGCAGCCGCCCGCGGACGACCGCCTCGGCGGCGCGGAGGTCGGCCGGGGTCGGGAGCGCCGTCGCGCGCTCAGGCACCGAGGTGGTCCCGGATCGTGTCGATGAGCGTCAGCGCCGCGGCCGACGGCTCGCGGCGGAGGGGCGACAGCAGGACGATGCGGCGGTCGATGAGGGACTCGGCCGGCTGGATCCACGTCAGCGCCGGGTCGATCGCGTGCTCGGCGGCCACCCGGCCGACGCACGCGTCCCCGAGGCCGGCGGCGACGAGGCGCTGGAGGGCGAGGTTGTCCTCGGTCCGGAACACGACGCGCGGGGCGATCCCGCGCCGGCGCCACGCCGCCTCGAGCTCGAGCTGCATCGGCCAGCGCCGCGTCCACGCGACGACCTCCGCGCCGTCGAGCACGTCGAACGTCGGCTGCTTGAGGGTCACCAGCGGGCTGTCGTGGCGCGTGAGGATGACGAGCGGATCATCCATGAGCGGGATCGCCTCGATCGCGTCGTCGGAGGTCGCGTCGCGGGCGAAGGCGAGGTCGAGCCGGCCGCGGCCGAGGTGCTCGCGCAGCCGGTCGAGCCGGTCGTTCTCCTCGAGGACGACCTCGACCCGCGGCCACTCGCGGCGGAACGCGCGCAGCGCGGTCGGCAGCAGCTCGGCCGCGGCGGTCTGGAAGACGCCGACGCGCAGGGTCGCGCGGCCGTCGCCGCCGCCCGCGCCGACGTCCGCCTCGAGCGCCTCGACGGCGGCGATCGCGCGCCGCGCGTGGGTGTAGGCGGCCTGCCCGGCCGTCGTCAGGCTCACCGCGCCGCGCCCGCCGGGGCGGGCGAAGAGCGAGGCCCCGAGGCCGCGCTCGAGCGCCGCGATCCGGTGGGAGATCGCGGACTGCGAGTAGCCCAGGCGGTTGGCCGCGGCGCGGAACGAGCCGCCGTCGGCGATGGCGACGAGCGCGCGCAGCGCGCGGAGGTCGATCCCGCTATCGATCTCGGTCATCGATCGCTACGCATCCGAAAGTTCATCTTGCCATCTACGCATCGCGACGTATCGTCGCATGGCGATGCCCTCGACGCCACCCGACGACTCCGCGCCGACCCTCGCCCCGGGCCGCCTCGCCGCCCTCCTCTACGCCCTCGTCTTCGTCGCCGCGGTCGCGCAGACGGAGCTCGTGCCCCTGCTTCCGCAGCTCGCGGCGGCGGACGGGCTCTCGACCGCGACGACGGCCGCGCTGATCGCCGCGCCCGGCGCCGCGACGTTCGCCGTCGCGCTGCCCGCCGGCGTGTTCGCCGACCGCTTCGGCGCGCGGCGGATGACGCTCGCGGCGGGCGTGCTGCTCGCCGTCGGGACGTTCGCCCAGGCGCTGCCGGGCTTTGCCCCGTTGCTCGCCGGGCGGCTCGGGTTCGGCCTCGCCTACGGGATCATCTGGACGACGGCCGTCGCGTGGATCGCGCAGACCGAGCGCGACCCCGACGGCGCCGCCCGGCGGCAGGCCGCCATCGTGACGAGTGCCGCCGTGGGCGTGGCCGCCGGCCCCGCCGTCGGGGCACTCGTCGCCGCGCGCGCCGGGCTCGGCGCACCGTTCGCCGTCGTCGGGATCGCGGCGGCGATCCTGACCTTCGTCCTCGCGGCGACGCCCGCCGAGCCCGGCCGCCACCTCGCGGCCGCCGACCCCGACGCGCCCGCCGCGTCGCTTCAGTCCCTGACCCGCGCGGGCCGCGGCCTCGGCGCGGGCGCGCTCGCGCTGGCGCTGGGCGGCGCGACGAACGCCGTGCTCCAGCTGCTCGTCCCGCTGCAGCTGCACGGCGACGGCGCGTCGACCGAGGCGATCGGCCTCGCGTTCTCCTGCGCGGCCGGGCTGTACATCGCCGTGAGCGCGGTCGTCGTGCGGCTGGGCCGCCGCGCGGTGACGTCGCGGACGAACGCGATCGCGGCGCTCGTGCTCGCGCTCGCGCTGCTGCCCGCGGGGTCGAGCGGGACCGCGATCGCGGTGCTCGTCACGCTCATGCTCACGGTCGCGCCGCGCGCGACGGTGACGACCATCGCCTACCCGCTCGCGACGAGCGACGCCGAACGCGCCGGGATCGGCCACGGCGCGGCGGTCGGCCTGCTCAACGGCGCGTGGGCCGGCGCCATGGTGGCGGCGCCGTTCGCCGCCGGGGCGCTCCTGCACTGGGGCGGGATGCGCGCCGCGTGGCTCGCGACGGTCGGGCTCGGCGTCGCCGGCGCGGCGTGGCTGCTCGCGCGCGAGGTCCGCGGGGGCGCGATCGGCCGAGCCGCAGCCGGCCTGAGGGCCCCTCGCACCTCGGCGCGGTGCGACGGCGTCGGGATAGGCTCGCGCCGACCGTGCCGACGCAGCCGCCAGAGGTCGCCGACGCGCCGGAGGACGCCGCGCGCGCCGATGCGCCGATCCTGCTGCGCACGAAGCTCCACCCGCCGCGTGTCCCGCCGGAGACGGTCTCGCGCACGCGCCTGTTCACCCGCCTCGGCGAGGGCGCCGGGCGCCGGCTGACGCTCGTCGCCTGCCCGCCCGGCTACGGCAAGTCGACGCTGCTCGCCGCCTGGCGCGAGGATGAGCGCGGGCGGCCGTTCGCGTGGGTCACGCTCGACGAGGGCGACGACGACGCGGTGGTGCTGTGGGCGCACGTGATCGCCGCCCTCGGCGGCGCGTGCCCGGCGCTCGCGCGAGGGCCGCTCGCCGCCATGGCCGCGACGGCGCCGGTGCTCGAGGTCGTGCTGCCGCGGCTCGTCAACGACCTCGTCGACCAGGGCGACATCGTGCTCGTCCTCGACGACTTCCACCGCCTGTCGGGGCCGACGGCACGGGAGAGCGTGGCGTGGTTCGTCGAGCACCTGCCCGAGAACGTCCAGCTCGTGATCTCGACCCGCACCGACCCGGCGCTGCCGCTCGGGACGCTGCGGGCGCGCGGGCACCTCCAGGAGCTGCGCGCCGGCGATCTCCGGTTCACCGCGCCGGAGGCCGCCGAGTTCCTCAACGACCGGCTCGGCCTCGACCTGCCGGACGAGGACGTCGAGGTGCTCGTCGCGCGCACCGACGGCTGGCCGGCGGGGCTGTACCTCGCGGCCCTGTCGCTCGCCGGGGCCGACGACCGCTCGGCGCTCGTGCGCGCGTTCGACGGCACGAGCGCGCACATCGTCGACTTCCTGGCCGCGGAGGTCCTCGCGGCCCACCCGCCCGAGCTGCAGGCGTTCATGCTCCGCACCTCGGTGCTCGAGCGCCTGTGCGCGCCGCTGTGCGACGCCGTGCTCGGGGGCGACGGCTCGCGGTCCGCGCTCGACACCCTCGCGCGCACGAACCTCTTCCTCGTCGCGCTCGACGAGCGCCGCCGCTGGTACCGCTTCCACCACCTGTTCGCCCAGATCCTGCGGGTCGAGCTCGAGCGGCGCGAGCCCGAGGTCGTCCCGGAGCTCCACCGGCGCGCGTTCGCCTGGCACCGGGCCGCGGGCACGGCCGACGAGGCGATCCATCAGCGGTCGCGGCCCATGCGTTCGTCGAGGCCGGCGACCTCATCGCCGGGACGTGGGTCCACTACGCCAACGCCGGCCGGGCGGCATCGGTCGCGGACTGGCTCGCCCGCTTTCCGCGGCCCGTCCTCGACTCAGACCCGCGCCTCCTGGTCGTCTCCGCGTGGATCGCCGCACTTCGCGGCCGAGAGGCCGAGATGGACGCGGCCGCCGCGCGCGCCCGGGCACTCGGCGGCCTCGAGGACGGGCCGCTCCCGGACGGATTCGTGTCGCTCGCCTCGAGCCTCTCCGTGCTGCGCGCGACGTTCGGCTGGGGCGACGTCGGGGCGATCGTCGAGCCCGGCGAGCGCTCGGCGACGCTCGAGGGCCCGGAGTCGCCGTGGCGGCCGGTCGTCACGTGGGCGCTCGGGTGGGCGCACTACGTGCGCGGCGACCTCGCGGCGGCCGAATCGTGGCTGCGGGAGACCGTCGCTCATCGCCCCGGCGTCCGACCAGTGGATCGTCGGCGTCGCGGCCGTCGCGGACCTCTCGCTCATCGCCGGGATGCGCGGCGACCGCGACGAGCAGCGCCGCCTCGCCCGCGAGGCCGCCGCGCTGGCCCGCGACCGCGGGCTGCTCGACGCCGTCGAGGACGGCGAGGTCCACACCGCGCTCGGCGTCTCCCTCGCCGCCGACGGCCGCCTGGCCGAGGCGCTCCCGGAGCTCGAGCGCGGCGTGTTCCTGCGCCGTCTCTGGCGCCAGCCGCTCGACCTCGTGGACGGGCTGCTCGCCCTCGCGCCGGCCGTCGCGGCGCTCGGCGACGGCGAGCGCGCCGCGGCGCTCCTGGAGGAGGCGGCCGGGGTCGTCGCCGCGTGTCGCGACCCGGGCGCGCTGCCCGCGCGGCTGGCCGAGGCCGAGCGCGCCGCGGGCGTCCGGCCGGGGCGCGGCCCCGCGGCCGCAGCGCGGAGACGGACGAGCTGAGCGAGCGCGAGCGCACGGTCCTGCGGCTGCTCACGAGCGCCCTGTCCGAGCGCGAGATCGGCCGCGAGCTGTACCTGTCGTTCAACACGGTCCACACGCACGTGAAGGCGGTCTACCGCAAGCTGGGCGTCTCCTCGCGGGCGGACGCGGTCGCCCGCGCCCGCGAACGCGGGCTGCTCTGACGCGCGCCGGATCACCCAGGTGAACGCGTCCACGAGGGGTGACGCGTCACCTACCCGGCCGTGAGGCTTTCGTGCCGATGACGCCCGACGGTGCCACCCGGAGGTACGAGCTCGTCGTCCGGGGCGAGATCGGCGACCACTTCGCGCTCGTGTTCGACGGGTTCCGCCTGGAGCGGATCGGCGGCGACACCGTCCTCGCCGGTCCGGTGGTCGACCAGGCCCACCTGCACGGCGTCATCGGGCGGATCCACGAGCTGGGCATCGAGCTCGTGTCCGTCAACCCCCTGCCTCCGCCGACGAAGGGACCGCGCATGACCGCTGCCACGCCCGACACGATCGTCCTCGTCCACGGCTTCTGGGTGACGCCCCGCAGCTGGGAGGACTGGATCGCCCACTACGAGGCCCGCGGCTTCCGCGTGCTGGCTCCGGCCTATCCCGGCTTCGAGGTCGAGGTCGAGGCGCTCAACGCCGACCCGGCACCGATCGAGGCCGTGACCGTGCCCGCAGATCCTCGAGCACCTCGAGGCCGTCGTCCGCAGCGTCGAGCGGCCGCCGGTGATCATCGGCCACTCCGCCGGCGGCGTGTTCACCCAGATCCTCCTCGACCGCGGCCTCGGGGCGGCGGGCGTCGCGATCAACTCGGCCCCGACGGAGGGCGTGAAGGTGGTCCCGCTGGCACAGGTGCGCGCGACGTTCCCCGTCCTGCGCAACCCGGCCAACCGCCACCGACCCGTCGGCTTCACCTTCGAGCAGTGGCACTACGCGTTCACCAACACGTTCGACGAGGACGAGTCCCGCCGGCTCTACGAGCGCTACCACATCCCCGCGTCCGGGCCGATCTTCTGGGGCAGCGCGCTCGCGAACATCCATCCGGGCAAGGACGACACGTGGGTCGACTACACGAACGACGACCGCGCGCCGCTGCTCTTCATCTCCGGCGACGAGGACCACCTCATGCCGCCGAAGATCCAGCAGTCCAACGCCAAGCACTACACGTCGGACACGATCACCGAGGTCAAGGAGTTCCCCGGGCCCCACCTGCTGCCCGCCGCCCCCGGCTGGGAGGACGGTCGCCGACACGCGCCATCGACTGGGCGCTCGCAGCACGCGACCCAGCCGAGCGCCGCGTGAGGCTGACCCACATCGGCGGGCCGACGGTCCTCGTCGAGGTCGCCGGTCTCCGCCTGCTCACCGACCCGACGTTCGACCCCGCCGGCGCGCACTACCGCTTCGGCTGGGGGACGTCCTCGGACAAGCTCGCGGGCCCGGCGATCGCGGCGGGCGACCTCGGCCGCATCGACGCGGTCCTCCTCACCCACGACCATCACGGCGACAACCTCGACCCGGCCGGACGGGCCCTGCTCCCGTCGGCCGGGGCCGTGGTGACGACCGTCTCCGGGGCCGCGCGGCTGGGCGGGAACGCGCGCGGGCTCGAGCCGTGGGCGACGACGCGGGTCGACGGCCCCGACGGCGGGTCGCTCGAGGTCACGGCGACGCCGTGCCGCCACGGCCCGCGCTTCAGCCGGCCGATCGTCGGCGACGTGATCGGGTTCGCGCTTCGCGCGCCCGGGGCGGCGCGCGCGGCCCTCTGGATCTCGGGCGACACCGTGCTCTACGACGGCGTGCGCGAGGTCGCGCGGCGGATCACGGTCGACGTCGCGCTGCTGCACCTGGGCGGCGTCCGGTTTCCCGTCACCGGGCCGCTGCGGTACACGATGACCGGGCACGAGGCGGTCGAGCTGTGCGGAGAGCTGCGGCCGCGGGTGACGATCCCGGTCCACTACGAGGGCTGGAGGCACTTCCGCGAGGGCCGCGATGCGATCGAGCGCGCGTTCGCGGCGGCGCCGGACGACGTCCGCCGCAGCGTGCGGTGGCTGCCGATCGGCACGCCGGTCGAGATCGAGCCGGCCGTGGCGTCAGGCTGACGGCGACGGCGCGTCCGGCCAGCCGGGATCCATCTCGAACTCCTCCTCGCCGAGCGCGAGGACGAGCGGCTCGTCCCCGCCGGCGCGCGCCGTGATCGCGAACGGGGCCTCGGGGTCGTTCGTCTCGAACTGGACCAGCGCGACGTTGCGGCCGCCGAGCAGCTCGGCCACGTCGCGGACCGCGCTCGCGAGGTGCGCGACGCCGCCGGGCGGCGCGGCGATCTCGCCCGACTCGACGTCGACGTCGAAGCGCGGCAGCTGGCGCACCGCGGGCAGCGCGGGCACGGGCGCGTCGAGCTCGACGGCGTGGGGGAGGAGGACCCTCGTCCCGCCGACCTCGACCTCGGTGGGGTGCAGGCGCCGGACGTCGACGACCGCTGGGTCGTCGCCGCCCTCGCCCGCGACGACCGCGACCGCGCGGATCGCGCCCGACCGGTGCAGGAACTCGCGCAGGAGGACGACGACCGCGTCGAGCGGCCCGACGGAGGCGACGACCTCGGGGGCGTCGTTCTCACCGGCCACGCGCGCCAGGATAGGCGGCGGGCGAACCGGAGGCGTCCGGGTTTCTCGGCCCGGGTAACGCGGAACCGAGAACCCCGAACGAGAGGAGCCCGTCATGGGCGATGGGACGACCGACGATCTCAAGGGCCGCGCGAAGGAAGCCGCCGGAGACGTCACCGACGACGACGGCCTCAAGCGCGAGGGCAAGGTCGATCGCGCGACCGGCAAGGCGAAGGACGCCGTCGGCGACGCCGGCGACAAGCTCAAGGACGCCGTCGGCAAGGACTGACGCGCGCGGGCGTCAGCCCTCGAGCTCGGCGGGGACGACCGCGAGCGTCTGCACCGTCCCCGCCCGCACGATCTCGAGCTCGAGCGGGCGCCCGATGCGCTCGGCGGTCATCAGGCTCTGGAGGTCGTCGGCGCCGCCGAGCGGCGTGCCGTCCAGGCCGACGATGAGGTCCTCGGCGTGCAGGCCGGCCCGCGCGGCCGGCCCGTCCTCGACGACCTCGATGACCTCGAGCCCCTCGCGCCGCCCGAGCTGCGCCGCGACCCGCGGCGGCAGGGGCCGCGGCCCGACCGCGACGCCGAGCAGCGCGCGGCGCACGCGGCCGTCGCTCATGAGGGCCGCGACGATGCGGCGCGTCGCGTCGTTGATCGGGACGGCGAGCCCGAGGCCGACGCCGGCCACGGCGGTGTTGATCCCGACAACCTGGCCGCGCCCGTCGACGAGCGCGCCGCCCGAGTTGCCCGGGTTGAGCGCGGCGTCGGTCTGCACGACGTTCTCGACCATCCGCTGCGGGCCGCCGCGCCGCCCGACCGGCAGCGAGCGCCCGAGGGCCGAGACGACCCCGGCGGTGACCGATCCCGCGTAGCCGTGCGGGTTGCCGATCGCCACGACGAGCTGGCCGACCCGCAGGCCGGAGGCGTCGCCGAGGCGGGCCGGGACGAGGTCGCGGGCGTCGGCGCGCAGGACGGCGAGGTCCGAGAGCGGGTCGCGCCCGACGACCGAGAACCGCAGGTCGCGGCCGTCGACGAGCGACGAGCCGCCGCCGCGGGCGCCCTCGACGACGTGGGCGGAGGTGAGGAGGTAGCCGTCCGGGGCGATCACGACGGCGCTGCCGCCGCCGATCGCGGCGCGCCCGCCGCGCACGCGGCGCGTGACGCGCAGGTTGGCGACGCTCGGGGCGAGGTCGCGGGCGACGGTCGTGACGACGCGCGAGTACGCGTCGAGGGCCTCGGCGTCGGTGGGCCGCTCGAACGCCTCGTCGGGCGTGCCGTCACGACGGTCCGCGGCGCTCGCGGGCGCGTCGACGAACAAAACGCTTGACATCAAGCCAATGTACCAAGCGTTCGACCCGCGTCGTTAGCGGGGACGGGCGCGGGCGGTCAGCCGGGCGCGAGCTTCGCCCGCTCGATCCGCCCGGTGACGATCCCGACCCACTCGGGGTCGCCGTAGCGCTCGCGCAGCGCGTCCGCCGAGGCCTGCCAGTCGTACTCGACGCGCCGGAACTCGATCGCCCCGTCGTCGCCGACGAGCGCGTAGGCCGCGCGGTGGTCGCCGTCGAGGGGGATGCCGATGCTGCCGGGGTTGACGAGCTCGACCGGTCCGTTCGGCCCCGCGGCGGTGCGGCGGAACTGCAGGTGGGTGTGGCCGAAGTAGAGCCGCGAATCCGTGACCCCGATGAGCAGCTCGTCCTCGTCCTCGCCCGGCTCGGGCAGGAACGACTGCATGTCGGAGACCGGGGAGCCGTGCCACGCCCTGACGGTGTCGCCCAGCGCCGCGCTCTCGGGCAGCGCGCCGAGCTCGTCGGCGACCGCGTAGCCGAGCGCGTCGCGCGCGGCCTGCACGGCGACCGCCATCGGCTCGACGGCCGGGATCGGGTCGACCATCCAGCGCTCGGTGTTGCCGCGGATCCACTCGGCGTTCTCGAGGTCGCGCAGGCGCTGGACGGTCTCGGCCGGCCAGGCGCCGAACGGGGCCATGTCCCCGCCGAGCAGCCAGCGGTCGACGCCGCGCCCGGCCGTGTCGTCGAGCACCGCCTCGAGCGCCGGTAGGTTGCCGTGGATGTCGTACAGCAGTGCCAGCATCGCGCTGCATGGTCCCACGCTGACGCTGCGCCCGCCCTCCGCCGACGACGCGCCGGACCTCCTCGCGCTCGCGCGTGATCCCGAGGTCACGCGCTGGTTCTCGTGGGGGCCGTACACGAGCGTCGAGCAGCCGCGCGCGTACGTCGAGCGCCTCGCCGGCCAGCGCGAGCGCGGCGAGCAGCTCGACCTCCTCGTCGTCCACCGCGAGCACGGGGCGGCCGGCATCACCGGGCTGTCGGAGTTCTCCGCGCGCGACCGGCGGTGCATGGTCGGCACGTGGCTCGGCCGCCGGTTCTGGGGCACGGGGGTCAACCGCGAGTGCAAGGCGATGACCGCCCACCTCGCGTTCGTCGTGCTCGGCATGGGGCGCCTGGGCGCGTACTCGAACACGGAGAACGCGCGCTCGACGCGGGCGCTGCTGGCGCTCGGCTTCCGCCACGAGGGCGTCCTGCGCGAGTGGCACCGCCACGGCGATCGCGCCTACGACGTCAACGTGTTCGGCCTGCTGCGGACCGACTGGGAGGCGGGGCCGCTGGCGGCGGTCCCGGTCGAGGTCGAGGGCGAGCCGCCCGCGGCGCTGCGCCCGGGCGGTGCCGCGGGGGGCGGCTGTTAGGCTCCCGCCGCCCTCGCGGGCGACCCGCTCCCGAACGACTCCGTGCCGGACTTCCTCGACCTCCCCAGCCGCCCGCCCAAGCCGCGCGAGCGCGGCATCACCCACGTGATCGATCCCGGCCTGTCCGCCCGGGAGGCCGAGGGGCTGATGGAGAGCGTCGAGCCGTTCGTGGACCTGATCCGGCTCGGGTGGGGGACGGCGTACGTGTCGCGCGAGCTGCGGCGCAAGCTCGACGTCTACCGCGACCACGGCGTGCCGACGATGCTCGGCGGCACGCTGACCGAGCTCGCCTGGCTGCAGGGTCGGGTCGACGGCCTGCGGGCCTGGCTCGACGAGCTCGGGATCGACCGGGTCGAGGTCTCGAGCGGGGTCGTGCCGATGCCGCCGGAGGAGAAGGCCGAGCTCATCCGGACGCTCGCGCGGGACCGGACGGTGTACGCCGAGGTCGGCGAGAAGGACCCGCGCGCGCTCATGGCCCCGTACCGGTGGGTCGCGCTGATCCGCGAGGCGCTCGAGGCGGGGGCGAAGCAGGTCGTCTGCGAGGGCCGGGCGGACGGCTCGGCCGGCGTGTTCCGCCCCGACGGCGAGGTCCGCACCGGCCTCATCGACGAGATCGTCCACGAGATCGACCTCGACTCGCTGATCTTCGAGGCGCCCCAGCGCCACCAGCAGATCTGGTTCATCGAGCGCTACGGGACGGGCGTCAACCTCGGCAACATCGACCCGCACGACCTGATCTCGCTCGAGACGCTGCGGGTCGGCCTGCGCGCGGACACGCTTCTGCTGCTGCACCAGCCCGACGAGGCGTGATCCTCCTCGCGCGACACGGCGAGACCGATGCCAACGTCCCGCCGCAGCGGTTCATGGGCTGGACCGACCTGCCGCTCAACGAGCGCGGCCGCGAGCAGGCGCGGGCGCTGGCCGACGCCGTGCGCGACCGCGGGCTCGTCGCCGTCTGGTCCAGCCAGCTCGCGCGGGCGCGCGAGACGGCCGAGATCGTCGGCGCGGCGGTCGGCGTGACGGCGCAGGTCGACGAGCGGTTCGCCGAGTCCCATCGCGGCCGCTGGGAGGGCCGGCGGTGGCTCGACATCGAGGCCGAGGAGCCCGAGGCGTGGGCGGCGTGGCTGCGGGGCGGGGCCGACTTCCGCTTTCCCGAGGGCGAGTCGCTGCGCGAGCACCAGGAGCGCGTGCTCGCCGGCCTCGACGCGGTGCGCGCGGGGCCGCAGCCGGCGCTCGTCGTCGCGCACGGCGGGACGATCCGCGCGATCGCCGCCGCCCGCCACCCGCGCGGCCTCGAGGCCTTCCACGAGCTGGACGTGCCCAACGCGACCGTGATCGACATCGACGACCCGGGCCGATGGACGGACGCGACGTAGCGGTCGTCCTCACCGGCGTGGGCAAGCGCTACGACATCGTCAGCGCGTTCTCGGCCCATGCCTTCACGATCGCGGTCGACCCGAGCCCGCTCGCCCCGGCCCGGTACGCGGCCGACGTCGCGGTCGTCCCGCCGCGGATCGACGACCCCGCCTACGTGCCGTTCCTGCAGGAGATCGTCGCGCGCTACGACGCGAAGGCGGTCGTCCCGCTCACCGACCTCGACCTCGAGGTCCTGGCGGCGGCCGACCTGCCGGCGTTCGTCCCCAGCGCCGAGGTCGCGCGGGCGACGTACGACAAGTACGAGACGCATGGGCTCCTGCTCGGCCTCGGGCTCCCGAGCCCGCCGACGTGCCTGCCCGAGGACGAGCCCGAGAGCTACCCGGTGATGGTCAAGCCCCGCCAGGGCTCGGGCGCGCGGTCGATCCACCCGGCCGCCGACCGCGCGGAGAAGGACTTCTTCGTGCGCTACGTCAAGGAGCCGGTGATGGTCCAGCGGCTGATGGGCGGCCCCGAGTTCTCGATGGACCTGCTGTGCGACCTCGACGGCCGCTGCCTGAACGTGATCCCGCGGACGATGATCGAGTCGCGCGGCGGCGAGTCGATCAAGGGCACCGTCATCGCCGACCCGGAGCTGATCGAGCTCGGCCGCAGCGTCGGCGAGGCCCTCGGCGTGCGCGGCCCGTGCACCGTCCAGGCCTTCCGCGACCCCGAGATCGGCCTCGGGATCACCGACGTGAACACCCGCTTCGGCGGCGCGTTCGCCGCGCCGATGTACGCCGCCCGGCCGGGCCGCACCTACCCCGAGCTCATGGTCCGGATGGCGGCGGGGGAGACGATCGAGCCGCACGTCGGCGACTTCCAGGACGGCGTCACCTTCACGCGCTGGTACTGGCAGATCGAGCTCGACCGCGACCTGCGCCCGACGGGCCGCGACATCCTGCCGGACGGGTTCCGGCCGCCGCGGGTGGAGTAGGGCGGGGCCTGGGCGAGCGCCGGGGCGGCGTGCGCCGGCGGCGACGAGCGCCGGTGCGCGGGGGAGGAGAGAGAGACGTGGGCCGAGTTGCGGTCGCTGGGCGTCTGGAAGTCGCCCCGCGTCGCGCGCTGAGCGCCACGGCGATCGCTCCCTTCCCCTCACTGCGTCGTTTCACGAGCGATGCGCCGACCGACGAGCGGCTGCGCATGGCGCCACGAGCGCGACCGCGGACCGCCGCGCCGCCACCCCTACATCGGCCCGCGCCACCCACCCGACTCGCCCCGGTACAGCCCGTGGCCGGTCACCGCCATCCGGGCGCTCAACGCGATGATCCGCAGGTCGAGGCGCAGCGACGCGTGCTCGAGGTACCAGATGTCGAGCTCGATGCGCTCGGGCCAGGGGAGGGAGGCGCGGCCGTTGACCTGCGCCCACCCGGTGAGGCCCGGGCGGGCCTCGAGCCGGCGCAGCTGGCGCTCGGTGTACTGGTCGACCTGGACCTGCAGCGTCGGGCGCGGGCCGACGATCGACATCTCGCCGCGGAGGATGTTGACGATGTTCGGGAGCTCGTCGATCGACGTCCGGCGCAGGAGCGCGCCGACCCGCGTGATCCGCGTGTCGCCCTCGTCGACCGCGAGCTTCGCGCCCATCTGCTCGGCCCCGCTGACCATCGTGCGCAGCTTGACGACGTCGAACTGGTGGCCGTCGCGGCCGACCCGCCGCTGGCGGTAGATCGGGTGACCGCGGCTCTCGAGACGGATCGCGAGCGCGGCGAGCGCCATCAGCGGCGCCGCGGGGATCAGGGCGAGACCGGCGAGCGTGAGGTCGAGCCAGCGCTTGCGGCGCGAGTGGACGTAGCGGGAGGCGGGAGCCACGGGCGGCCGCTCAGAAGACGATGACGCCCCGGCCGCGCAGACCGCCCGCGTCCATGATCTCGTGGGCCCGCGCGGCGTCCTGCGGCGGGTGCTCCGCCGCGACGCGCAGGGCGAGGCGGCCGCTCGACGCGCGGTCGCGCAGGTGCTCGAGCCAGTCCGTGCGCTCGAGGACGGTGCGGACCCAGACCGGCCGGACCGTGATCCCGCGCGGGGCGGGCGTGTCGTCCCAGCCGCGGACGACGGCCATGCGGCCCTCGTCGGCGAGGGCGGGGAACGCCGCTGCGCCGAGGAGCGCCGTGTCGACGAGGCCGCGGGCGCCGGTGGCCTCGACGTCGCGCAGCGCGCGGGCGAAGTCCTCGCCGCGCGGCAGGACGGCGTCGGCGCCGAAGCTCCGCACGAGCGCCTCGTCCTCGGGCCGGGCGTCGGCGACGACCCGCAGGCCGCGCTCGGCCGCCAGCGGGATCACGTACGACGCGAGCAGTCCGGGGCCGCCGGTGACCGCGAGCAGGTCCCCGGGGTCGAGGGCGAGCAGGTCGAGCGCGAGCATCGCCGTCAGGCCGTTCATCGGCAGCGTGGCGGCCTGGGCCATCGACGCGCCGTCGGGGATCGCGACGACCGACGCCGCCGGCACGACGACCTGCTCGGCCTGCGCGCCGCCCTCCGGGCGCCGCGGCGTCAGCGCGGCCATGACCTCGTCGCCCGGCGCGAGCCGCGTGACGCCCTCGCCGACCGACTCGACGACCCCGGCCGCGTCCATGCCCGGGATCCACGGCGGCTCGAGGCCGTCCCCGGCGCCGTGCTCGCGCAGGCCGATGTCCGTCGGGTTCACGGCCGCGGCGCGGACGGCGAGGCGGACCTCGCCCGGCCCGGGCGCGCGCACGTCGCGCTCGATGACGGTCAGGACCTCGGGGCCGCCGGGGGCGGTGATGGCGACGGCTCGCATCGGACGGCGGGCAGACTCTAACCATGGCCGCCGCCGCGACGACCCCCGTGTCGATCGGGCGACGCGGCCTTGCCCGGCACGCCGGCCGGCCGGATCCTCCCCGCGTGCTCCAGCCCCCCATCGCCATCTGCCTCGGCGGCGCGTCCGAGGCCCTGCGGCTCGCGCCCGTCGTCCGCGAGCTGCGCCGCCGCGACCGGCCCGCCGTCGTCGTGACGCTGGGCCGCCGCACGCGCATGTTCGACGCCGTCCTCGAGACCTTCGCCGTCGAGCGCGGGGTCGACCTCGCGCCGGTCCTCGCCGAGCACCCGGCGGCCGAACGCACCGCGGCAGCGACGCGCGCGCTCGGCGGCGCGTTCGGCTTCGTCCGTCCGGCGGCCGTCGTGTTCCAGGCCGACACCGCCACCGCGCTCTGCGCCGCGCCGGCCGCGTTCTCGCGCGGCATCCCGGTCGGTCAGGTCGAGGCCGGGACGACCGCCGACCGCCGGCTCGTCGGCCGCCTGGCCACGTGGCACTTCGCCCCCGACCCGGCCGCGCGGGAGCGGCTGATCGAGGAGGGCGTCGACCCGGCCGCGATCGCGGTCACCGGCGGCACCGTCGCCGACGCGGCGCGCTTCATCGCCCGGCGCGACGGGCTCCTCGGCCGCGCTCCGGCGGCCGGCGCGCGCCGGGTGCTCGTCGCCCTGCGCCGCGGCGAGGGCCGCGACGACGCCGACCGGCGCGCGGCCCGCGTCCTCGCCCGGATCGCCGAGCGCGCCGACGTCGAGGTCGCCCTCGCGGCGCCGCGCTCGCCGCTGCTCGGGCGCGAGCTCGCGCCGTTCGACAACGTCGTCCTCGTCGACGGCCTGCGCTGGGAGCGCTTCGTCGCGGCGCTCGCGGCGAGCCATCTCCTGCTCGACCGACGCCGCCCCGGCCGCGGAGGCGGCCGCCGCGCTCGGCGTCCCGACCGTGGCCCTCGACGACCCGGCGGTTGCGCTCGTCGCGGCCGAGCGCGCGCTCGACGACGCCGGGCCCCACCGGCGGCTCGTGCCCGTCCCCGACCGCGAGGAGGGCGCCGCGGCGCGGATCGTCGCGCGGCTGGCCGGCGATCTTCCCGGCACCGCGGCGGACGTGCACTCCGCTAGGCTCGCCGCGTGACGGCCGCTGCCCCGGACGGCATCGCCTACAGCCTCCGCCGCCACCACCTCGCCGACGGCGAGCGGACGACGATCTACATCGTCCGCCACCGGCTCGACGACAGCCGGCCGCGGGTCCAGGTCTTCCGCCAGCCGCGCCGCCTGGACCACTGGTGCCACCGGCACGGCCACAAGGAGGCGATCGTCGGCGGCTTCTACCTGCGCGACCCGTTCCGGCCGCTCGGGGAGGTCGTCGCCGGTGGGCGCCCGGAGCCCTCCGAGCCCTTCGCCGCGCCGTACGGCCCGCGCCGGGCGACGCTCCACGCGACCGACCGCGGCCTGCGCATCGCGCCGCGCGCGGCCCTCGGCGAGGTCGCCGACGGAGACCTCCTGCAGGCCGGGCCGCTGCTCCTCGCCGACGGCCGGATCGTGTTCGACCGCGCGACCGACGACGAGGGCTTCTCGGCCGGCGCCGGCCAGTTCGACTCCGACATCACCGACGGCCGCCACCCGCGCTCGGCGATCGGCGTCTCCGACCGCGACCTCTACCTCGTCTGCTGCGACGGCCGCCGCTCCGACGTCGACGCGGGCCTGACGCTCGACGAGCTCGCCGCGTTCATGCTCGCCCTCGGCTGCCGCGACGCGATGAACCTCGACGGCGGCGGCTCGACGACGCTCGTCCACCGCGGCCACCTGCTGAACCGGCCCTACAGCGAGCAGGACCAGCCGGCGCCGGCCTCGCGCCCGATCGTGTCGGCGATCGTGGTCGAGCGGCGCTAGGACGCCCTACGCGTCGCGCCGCGACTCCCAGCTGAACCCGCGGATCGCGAACACGATCCCGAAGACGGCCCACACGCCGATGACCGCCAGCGCGCTGAGGTTGTCGTCGAGCCCGCGGCCCGTGACCATCGCGCCGCGCAGGCCGTCGATGATGTGCGTCAGCGGCAGCGCCTGGGCGATGTCGCGCAGGAACGCCGGGGTGTTGTCGACGTCGTAGAAGACGCCCGAGATGAAGATCACCGGCAGGAAGACGATGTTCACGTAGGCGGGCGCGGCGTCGAAGTTCGGGATCACGTGCGACCACGCGACCCCGAGCGAGGCCAGGCACACGACGCCGGCCGTGACGAACACGATGAGCGCGAGCCAGTCCTTCGGCCACCCGATGCCGAAGAACACGCGCCCGGCGAGGACGACGAGGGCGATCTGGATCGCCGCGTTCGTCACCGCGTTGGCCGCGATGCCCGCGAGGTAGGAGCCGGTCGGCAGCGGCGTCCCGCGCATCCGCTTCAGCACGCCCTGCTCGCGCAGGAAGGTGATGTTCATGGCGAGCGCGCTGAACGTCGTCGACATGACGGCCAGGCCGGCGATGCCCGGCACGATCACGTCGAGGTTGTCCTGATCGCCGCCGAAGATCGCGCCGAACAGCGCGAGGAACAGCAGCGGCAGGAAGAAGTTGAAGAACGCCGCGGACGGGTTGCGCCAGAACATCCGGCGCTCGAGGCGGTACTGGTGCCAGGCGAGGACGGCGGCGTCAGTCACCGGCGGTCGCCCCCTCGGACTCGGCGCCGGCCGCGTCCTGCGCCGCCTCGGCCGTCAGCTCGAGGTAGACGTCCTCGAGCGTCGGGCGCGTGACCGACAGGTCGCGCAGGCGGTCGCCGCGGGCGAGCGCGGCGCTCGTCAGCTGGTGCAGCAGGGCGGTCGGGTCCTCGGTCTCGCGCGTGGCGAGCTCGCCGTCGTCGCCGCGCCAGGTGACGCGGTAGCGCGCCGAGCCGGCGCCGAGCGCGGCGGGCGGGCCCTCGGCGACGAACCGGCCCTCCTTCACGATCGCGACGCGGTCGCACAGCGCCTGCGCCTCGTCGAGGTAGTGGGTCGTCAGCAGGATCGTCTTGCCGAGGTCCTGCAGCGAGCGCACGACGTCCCAGGCGGCCCGCCGGGCGGCCGGGTCGAACCCGGTCGTCGGCTCGTCGAGGAAGATCAGCTCGGGGTCGCCGACGAGCGCGAGCGCGAAGTCCAGGCGCCGCAGCTGCCCGCCGCTGAGCGTCCGCGCGTAGGCGTCGCGCTTCTCCTCGAGCCCGGCGAGGCGGATGACCTCGTCCACATCGCGCGGAGACGGGTAGAAGCGGGCCCAGTGCGCGATCGCCTCACGAACGGCGATGTGGCGGTACATCCCGGTGCTCTGGAGCACGATCCCCATCCGTTCGCGCAGCTCGTGCGAGCGCTGCTGGGGGTCGTGGCCGAGGACCGAGACGATGCCGCTCGTCCGAGTGCGATATCCCTCGAGGATCTCGACGGTGGTGGTCTTGCCCGCGCCGTTGGGTCCCAGCAACCCGAAGACCTCGCCCGGCGCGACCTCGAAGTCGAGCCCGCGAACGGCGAGATGGTCGCCGTATCGCTTGTGGAGATCGCGGACGAGGATGGCCGGTGCGGCGGAGCTCACCGGCGGAGATGATGGCAACGGATGCGTAGCGCGTGCATCGACATCGGTTCGAACACGACCCGGCTGCTCGTCGCAGAGCGCGGCGGCGCCGGGCTGCGCGAGGTCCTCGCCCGCCGGATGTTCGTCCCGCTCGTGGACGGGACGACCGGCGCGATCGGGGCCGAGACCGTGACCGTGCTCGCCTCGGTGGTCGCCGCGCACGCCGCGCTCGCCCGGGAGGCCGGGGCCGAGCGCATCCAGGCCGTCGCGACCGCCGCGATCCGGTCGGCGCCCAACCGCGAGGCGCTCTGCGCCGCGGTCCAGCGCGAGTCGGGCCTGCCGATCCGGGTCCTCGACGACGCCGAGGAGGCGCGGCTGGCCTTCGCGGGCGCGACGAGCATGATGGCCGCGCCGCCGGGCGGGACGATCGGGGTCGTCGACATCGGCGGCGGCTCGTCGGAGATCGTGGCCGGGACGGCCGCGGGCGGGGTCGACTGGTACGTCTCGCTGCAGATCGGCTCCGGCGTCCTGACCGAGCGCCACGTCCACGGCGACCCGCCGACGCCGGACGAGCTCGACACGCTGCGCGCCGAGGCCGACGCCGCGTTCGGGCGCGTCGCGGCGCCGCCGATGCAGAGCGCGTACGCCGTCGGCGGCAGCGCGACCTCCCTGCGCCGGCTGTGCGGCGACGAGCTGTCGCCGACGAGCCTCGACACCGCGCTCGGCCTCGTCGCGTCGTGGCCGGTCCGGGATGCCGCCGAGCGGCTCGACCTCGCCCGCGAGCGCGTGCGGCTGCTGCCCGCGGGCCTCATCCTCCTGCGCGCGGCGTGCGCCGCGCTTGGCGGGCTCCCGCTCGCCGTCGCGCGCGGCGGCATGCGCGAGGGCGTCCTGCTCGAAGACTTCGCAGGCCGTGCCCGGGCGTAGTTGAATACGAGCATGGCCAAGGCCCGTGAGATCCCGGGGCTCCACGCGCGGATGCCCTTCGCACGGGCCGCGGCGGCAACGGTCGCCGTCCGCGCGGAGGAGCTGTTCGAGCAGTCCGAGAACGTCCTCGACACGAGCGACATCGAGCGCGTGCACGACATGCGGGTCGCGAGCCGCCGCCTGCGCGCGGTGCTCGAGATCTACGCGCCGTGCTTCCCGACCGGGGAGTTCAAGCCGCTGCTGCGCGAGGTCAAGGCCCTGGCCGACGCGCTCGGCGCGCGGCGCGACCCGGACGTCCTGCTCGAGCAGCTCGCGAAGCTCGAGGGCTCGCTGCCGAAGGCCAACGCCCCGGGCGTCGACGCGTTCGCCGCGCCGATCCACGCCGAGCAGCAGCAGGGCAACGAGATCCTCGCGGCCGCCCTCGACCACGCCGAGCGCACGGACCTGCGCGGCCGCCTCCAGCTGCTCGCCGCGCGCGCCGCGACCCCCGAGGACGCCGACGGCCTCCTCGCGGCGGCGCCGGCGCCCGCCGGGGCCGCGCAGCCCAGCCCGGCCGGCGAGGCCGTCGCCGCCGCCCTCGCGGCCGATGCCGAGCCCGCCCCGGCCGCGGTCGTCGACCCCGACGACGTCGCGGTCCACGCCAACGGCGACGGCCACGACGCCGGCGACGCCGGTGACCCCGGCGATGCCGGGACCGACGGCGAGGCCGGGACATGAAGGCGCGCAGGGTCAGGGGCCTCGAGCCCGAGGGGACGCTCGCCGACAACGCCGAGCGCATCGTTCGGGTCCGCCTCGACGAACTGCAGTCGTTCATCCCGCGCGCGCTGGACCCGACCGAGGTCGTCGCCCTCCACGACATGCGGATCGCGGCCAAGCGGCTGCGCTACATCCTCGAGGTGACGGCCGAGACGTGCTTCGGGCCGTACGCCGAGACGGCGCTCAAGCGCACGAAGGACCTGCAGGACCTGCTCGGCGAGATCCACGACTGCGACGTCCAGCTCCCGCGGGTCCTCGAGCGCATGGAGGAGCTGCGCGCCGCCGACGCCCGCACCGCCCGCCTCCGCGCGCCGGCCAACGCGTCCGACCTCGACCCCCGCTTCGCCACCCGCACGGCGAACGCGCGGGCCTGGCGCGGCCTCGAGACGCTCGCGGTCTACCTGCAGGCCCGCCGCGAGCTGCTGTACGAGCGCTTCCTCGAGATGTGGACCCGCCTCGAGCGCGACGGCTTCCGGGCGCGGCTGCAATACGCCGCGAGCGAGCGGGTGGCGGGGTCCGAACCGTTCACCCCGGCTTCACCGGACGGCAACAGGGCCCGCCGCCGCTCGTCCGTAGGATCGCCGGCGGCTTCGCGATGACCGAGCAGCAGACGATCCGAACCGTTCCGACGCCGGCCCCCGAGCCGGAGCCGCCGTCCGACCTCCACGATCCGAAGCTCTACGACAACCGCGAGCTCTCGTGGCTGTCGTTCAACGAGCGCGTCCTGCAGCTCGCCGAGCAGTCCGACGAGCCGCTGCTCGAACGCCTGAACTACACGTCGATCGTCACCTCGAACCTCGACGAGTTCTTCATGATCCGCGTCGCCGGCCTGCACGACCAGGTCGACGCCGGGCTCAGCGACCCCGGCGCGGACGGCCGCACGCCGTCGCAGGTGATCGACGAGCTCCGCGGGCGGATCGTCGAGCTCACCGAACGCCAGACGCGCTGCTTCGAGCACGAGTTCTCGCCCGCGCTGGCCGAGGCGGGCATCCGGATCGTCTCGATCGACGACCTCGGGCGCGAGCAGGGCGAGGCGCTCGCCGAGCGCTTCCGCCGGCAGATCTTCCCGGTCCTCACGCCGCTCGCCGTCGGCGTCGGGCGCCCGTTCCCGTACATCTCCAACCTGTCGCTGTCGCTCGCCGTGCTGGTGCGCGACCCGCAGACCGGCGTGCGCACCTTCGCCCGGGTCAAGGTTCCCAAGGAGATGCTCCCGCGCTTCCTCCCGGTGGGCGACGACGGGCTGACGTTCGTCGCGCTCGAGGAGGTCATCGCCGCGCACCTCCAGGCGCTCTTCCCGGGCATGGAGGTCGTCGACAGCGGCGTCTTCCGCGTCACCCGCGACGCCGACTTCGAGGTCTCCGACGAGGCCGACGACCTGCTCGAGGCCGTCGAGGCCGAGCTGCGCCGCCGCCGGTTCGGCGAGGTGGTGCGCCTCGAGATCAACGCCGACATGAGCGAAGAGCTCAGCGAGGCGCTGACCCAGGGCCTGCGCGTCGAGGAGCGGCAGGTCTACACCGTCGAGGGCCTGCTCGACTACACCGACCTGCGCCAGATCGTGAAGCTGCCCGGATTCGGCGACCTGCGCTACCCGCCGTGGACGCCGGTGACCCAGCCGCGGCTGGCCGGGGACGAGACGGAGGGCGTCGACATGTTCGAGGTCATCCGCCTCGGCGACGTCCTCGTGCACCACCCGTACGACTCGTGGCTGACCTCCGTGGAGCGCTTCGTCCAGCAGGCCGTCGAGGACCCCGACGTCCTCGCGATCAAGATGACCGTGTACCGCACGTCGGACGACACGCCGCTCGTGCCGGCCCTGATCCGGGCGACCGAGCGCGGCAAGCAGGCGGTGTGCATGGTCGAGCTGAAGGCGCGCGGCGACGAGCGCGCGAACATCGGCTGGGCCCGCGCGCTGGAGGAGGCGGGCGTGCACGTCGTCTACGGCCATCCCGCGCTCAAGACCCATGCCAAGTGCCTGCTCGTCGTGCGCCGTGAGGGCGACGGCGTGCGCCACTACGTCCACATCGGGACCGGCAACTACCACCAGCAGACGGCGCGGCTCTACACCGACTTCGGGCTGTTCAGCTGCCGCCCCGAGCTCGGCGCGGACGTCGGCGACATGTTCAACTTCCTCACCGGGTTCGCCCGTCCGCGGCGCTACCGCAAGGTGCTCGTCGCGCCGACGTTCCTGCGCGACTCGATCCTCGCCGAGATCGACGACACGATCACCGCCCACAACGAGGACCAGCCCGCGCGCATCCGGATGAAGATGAACGCGCTCGTCGACCGCCGGATCATCCGGGCGCTGTACCGCGCGTCGCAGGCCGGCGTGCCGGTCGACCTCAACATCCGCGGGATCTGCTGCCTGGTGCCCGGGCTCGAGGGCGTCTCGGAGAACATCCGCGTGAGCTCGGTCGTCGGGCGGTTCCTCGAGCACTCGCGCATCTACAGCTTCGAGCGCGACGGCACGACCCGGGTGTACATCGGCTCCGCCGACCTCATGCCGCGCAACCTCGACACCCGCGTCGAGCTGATCGCGCCGGTCGAGGACGAGGTGCTCAAGGAGGACCTCCTCGACACGCTCGAGCGGTCCCTGGCCGACGAGACGAACTCCTGGGACCTGCAGCCCGACCGCACGTGGATACGCCGGACGCCGAGCGAGCACGAACCGCGCAGCGTGCAGCGCGAGCTGATGATCGGGCACGCCGCGCGCGCGGCCGAGGCGCAGCACAGTCCGCCTGAATCCGGTGCGGCGGGCGCTGCCTGAAGCCGCGATCCGGTTGCGGATTCCCGCATCAAAGACCACCAGAATGCGCATGGCCATGCGTTCTAAGCTCGCGGCGTGGGTCGAATCCTCGGCATCGTGGGCGTCATGGCCATCCTGGCGGTAGTGGCGCCGGGCCGCTTCGGCCACCACGACCAGAAGCTGGACGGGCCGCTGCGCTGGCAGGCGCCGGCGCGGACCTCGGCCCTCGCCGGAGCGACCGGCGACCAGCTGCTCTTCGGCCGCGTCGTCAACCACTCAGGGCATGCCATCCGCCTGAAGGCGGCCGACGTCCACGTCGTCGACAAGGACGGCCACCGCCTCCCGACCCGCGCCGCGTTCGCCGACGGCTTCGTCCCGTCCGTGATGCTCAACGGCTTCTCGGGCGAGATGTACGGGGGCGGGACCGCCGACGTCGGCACGGAGATCGTGCTCAAGACCGGCGCCGCCGCGCCGGTGAGCGCCTCGTTCACCGCCGGCGGCGGCACGCGCGCCACGGCGATCGAGTACCACGGCGGCACGCTCACGCTGAAGTAGCCGTATCGGGGCGCGAGTACCCTGGCCTCGTGAAGGAGGCCGAAGCCCCCGAGCCCCAGGCCACGCCCGGAGCGGACGCCCCGGCGGTCCCGCCGCCGCCCTCGGCGCAGGCCCCGCCGCCGACGCCGACAGAGGCGATCGCGGCGATCCGCATCCGCGCGCCCACGCGCGGCAACCGCCGCCTCGAGCAGCTCTTCGACGCCGTCAACGCCGACCCGCAGGTCAAGGCCTGGTGGCACATGGCCGGGGTCAACGCCGCGCGCCTCGGGCTCACGGACCACTCGTGGGTCCACATCCAGATCGTCACGAACATCGCGCTGCGCCTGGCGCGGCTGCTCTTCCGCCACGGGATCGTCCCGGCGATGGTCTCCGACCACCGGATGACCGAGCGCGACGCCGAGGTCGTCATCGCCGCGGCCGCGCTGTTCCACTGCGTCGGGATGTCGATCCACCGCACCGACCACGAGGGCTACTCGCTCTTCCTCACCGCCGACAAGCTCAACGGCCTGCTCGCGAGCGTCTACCAGGAGCCCGAGCGCTCGGTCGTCGTCGCCGAGGCGATGCACGCCGTGATCTCGCACCGCTCCAAGGGCCGGCCGCTGACCTACGAGGGCGCGATCGTCCGCGTCGCCGACGCGCTCGACATGGCGAAGGGCCGCTCGCGCGTCGAGTTCGAGGCCGGCCGCCTCGACATCCACTCGATCTCGGCCTACGCCATCGACGAGGTGCGGATCTCGGCGGGTGATGAGAAGGCGATCCGCGTCGAGATCGAGATGTCCAACAGCGCGGGGATCTTCCAGGTCGACGAGGGGCTCGGGGCCAAGCTGCGCGGCACGCCGCTGGCCGAGCACATCGAGGTCATCGCCCGGATCGAGGGCGAGCACGAGAAGCGCCTCGTGCCGGTGTTCCGCCTCTAGCTCGCGCGGAACACGTCGAGCAGCCCGGGGACGGCGGCGTCGCACACGCGCAGCGCCTCGTCGTCGGGGACGTCCGTGACCGCGTAGGCCTGGCGCCCGGCGGCCGTCGTCGCCGTCAGCGTGCACAGCCCCGCGCGGCGCTGGAAGAACGACCGCCGCAGCGTGATCCCGATGATGCCCTCGCGCGAGAGCATCGCCCGGCGGCGCACGAGCGACCCGGCGCGCGCGACGAGCGCGGTCGGCGTGACCGCGTGCCCGAGGCTCCGCGCGCGGTCGGCGGCGAGCGCGGCGGCGAGCGGGACGCTCGCGAGGGCGACCTCCCACACGGTGTCCGGCCAGAGACCGGCGATCGCACCGATCGCGGCGGCGGCGACGAGCACGGCGCTCGCCCCCAGCGCGCGGGTGTAGCGGCGCGTGCGGGCGCGCGGGCCGTGGGGCGTGAGCGGGGCGGTCACCGGGACACCGGTGCGCAGGACGTCGCCGGCGACGCGCGCGGCGACCGAGCGCGGGCCGGGCGGGAACAGCGTCGCGCCGCGCTCGGCCCCGCGGCCGGTCCCGAGCCCGGTGGCGATCGCGTCGCAGCGGGCGCCGCCGGCCCAGCGGAGGAGCAGCGGCTGGGACAGCTCGACCCCGCGCAGGCGGCGCTCCTCGATCGTCGTCGCGCGCGTGCTGAGCAGCCCCCGCGTCACGTGGATCGTCCCGCCCGGATGGCGGGTGAGGCGATAGCCCCAGAACGCGAGCGCGTACCCGGCCGTCGAGCACACCGCCACGAGCAGGACGACGGCGAGCAGCCCGACGACGATCGCGAGGACGAGCGGCGTGCCGCCGAGCGCGTCGCCCGCGTCGTGGACGGCGCCGAGGTCGCGCGGGTCGAGGTGCAGGTCGTCGGCGGTGTGGAGCAGGAACCCGCCGATGGCGCCGACGGTCAGCACGCCCGAGAGCGTGAACGGCGCGTAGAGCAGCCAGGCCGGGCGCAGCCGGGCGAGCTCGGTCTCCGCCGGCACGGCCTCGGGCGCCGCCGGGTCGACGCCCGCCGCCGCGTCGCGCGGGCGGTCGTGCAGCAGCTCGTCGCGCAGGCCGGTCGCGTCGCGCGCGTCGAGGCCGTCGAGCCGCACGCCGCCGCCCGTCGGCCCGCGCTCGGCGAGGCCGGTTCCGACGGTGAGGCGCACGAGGCCGAGCACGCGCTGCAGCGGGTTCGCGCTGACGTCGATCGTCCGCACCCGGTCGCGGGAGACGGCCCGCAGCGAGCGGCGCAGCAGCCCGCGCCGGACCTGGACCTGCTCGGGGGTGATGCGGTAGCGCGTCGTGAACCAGCGCAGCGTGCCCGCGGCGATCGCGATCGCGACCCCGATCAGGGCCCACCGGCCGCCCTGGCCGCTGCCGCTGCCGGCCACCACGAGCCCGAGCAGCGCGGGCATCGCGCGGACGACCTCCTGCACGGGGTTGACGAGGAGCATCCGCGCGCTGAGCCGCCGCCACGGCTCCTCGGGCGGCGGGGCCGGGGCGGCGCCCTCGGCGCTCACGTCGCGTCCTCCGCATCGGCCTGCGTCGCGGCCGTGAGCTCGTCGACGAGCCGGTCGGCGACCTCGCGGTCGAGGCCCTTGATCTCGAGCGCGCCGGCCGCCGAGGCGGTCGTGACCGTGACGTTCGACAGGCCGAAGAGCTGCTCGAGCGGACCGCGCTCGGTGTCGACGGTCTGGATCCGGGCGACCGGCGCGATGCGCCGCTCCTGGTCGAACCAGCCCGACTGCGTGTAGACGGCGTGCGGCGCGGTCTCCCAGCGATGGACCGCGTAGCGCCAGCGCGGCATCACCGTGACGTGCGCGGCGGCCAGGACGAACGTGACGACGAGCGCGATCGCGTGCCACGAGCCGTCCGCCCGAGGCGAGCACGAGCCAGGCGGCCTGGGCGATCCCGACCACGGCCCAGCCGGCCGACGCCCGCACCGTCCAGTAGCGCACCGCACGCGGGCTGACGCGGTGGCGGGGCGGGCGCAGGTCGAGGGCTTCGGGCTGGCCGGGTGCCGGCGGGTCGGGGGCGGTCAACCACCGCAGGATCACACACCGATCGGGCGGCGGCGCCGCGGCGTCCCCCGGGTCGGATAGCGTCTCGCCATGTGGGGGCGAGCGCTGATGGTCGGGCTCGCGGTCGTGGCCGTCGCCGGGTGCGGCGGCCATCGGTCCGCGACGACGTCGCCGAAGGAGGTGCGGGCGGACGGCGGCAAGCCGATCGTGACGCACTCGGCCGACTCCGACGCGCCGGCGACTGCGCCCGCGCACTGGCTCCCGCCCGAGGCGTGGGTCTACAACCACTGGCTGCCCTACGACGAGGCGCGCCTCTACCGCCTGCTCGGCATCACGCGCGTCGGGCTGTGGCAGCAGCTGCGCGACGACCGCCGCACGCTCGCGGAGCTGGCGGCGCGTCACGGATGGCCCGATCCGCGCCGCCTCGCCGCGGCGCTCGTCGCCCCCGACGCGGCGCGCGTCGGCCCGCACCGGGCCGCGGTCCTGCGGGCGCGCGCGCTGCGCACGATCACGCAGGGGCATCTCGCCCAGCACGTCTTCTTCCATTCGCTGCACCAGTTCGGCATCGCCTCGGAGGCGCCCGCGATCTTCGGTGTCGACGACATGGAGTTCCGCCGGCTGCGCCGGGCCGAGCTGAGCCCGCTCGCCGTCGCGCGCCTGCACGGCCGGTCGCCGGGCCAGGTGGAGGCGCTCGCGATCGCGGTCCTGCGCGAGCGCGCGGACACGGGCGTCCGGGGCGGGGCGATCCCGCGCGCGCAGGCCGACCGCCTCCTGCGCCGCCAGCTCAGCCAGCTTCCGCGCTGGCTCGACCAGGCCCGGTACAACGGCCCGCCCCCGACCTACCGCGGCGCCCTCGTCGACGTCCCGCACGACTACGCCACGAACCCGGCGATCTCGGCCGACGGGCGGCACGTCGCCTACGAGGCGTATCGCCAGAAGCTCCCGCTCGCGATCAAGTTCGGCGAGATCGCCGTCCTGCGCGCGGATCTCGCGGCCGGGAAGACGGCGATCGTCAGCCGCCTGCCCGGCGGCGGTCCGACCGGGCCGGACCCGATCTCGGCCTACAACGCGGCGATCTCGGGCGACGGCCGCCGGATCGCGTTCGAGTCCTCGCGCGGCAACCAGAACTTCGCCAAGCGCTACGGGCGCATCGGGGTGCTGCTGGCCCGCGGCGGGCGGACGACCGGCGTCGACCGCCGCACCCGCGACGTGCCCGACTCGCAGTCGGCCTACAACCCGGCGATCTCGGCCGACGGGTCCCGCGTCGCCTACCAGGCCGTTCGCGACGGCCGGACGGCGATCCTCGTCGCCGACGCGCACGGCCGCACGCGCGCGGCCGTCCGCGGGGCGCGGGTCGGCGGCGCGGCGTTCGCCGACCCCTACGAGCCGGCGCTGTCGGCCGACGGGTCGAAGCTCGTGTACACGTGGGCGGCGGGCAGTGTCGAAGACCCGCGCGGCGCGGGCAGCGAGGTCCGCGTCCGCGACCTCGCCACGGGCGCGACGACCGTCGTCAGCCGCGGGGCGGACGGCGCGCCGGCCGGCGGCTTCTCCGCCGACCCGTCGATCTCGCCGGACGGCCGCTTCGTCGCGTTCACGTCGGACGCCGCCGCGCTCGGCGCGGCGCCCGGGCGGACCGGCCTGTTCGTGCGCGACCTCCGCGCGGGCCGGACGACCCGGATCGAGACGGGGGCCGCCCAGGTGCTCGACCCGGTCCTCTCGCGCGGCGCCCGCGTGGTCGCGTTCACGGCCCGCGACGGAGCGACCGCGCGCGTGATGGCCTGGACGCGCAGCACCGGCGCCGTGACGCTCGTCAGCCGCGCGGCGGCGCCGGGCAACGGCGCGTCGGAGGACCCGTCGATCTCCGACGACGGGCGGCGCGTCGCGTTCGCCTCGACGGCGACGAACCTCGATCCGGGCAAGGTCGACGCCACCCGCGCGATCTTCGTGCGCGATCGGGCGGCCGGGACGACGCGCCTCGTCAGCGACACCACCGCCGCGTACCCGAAGGGCGCGCTGAAGCCGCCGCCGGTCAAGCCGGTGCCGGCGCCCGCGCCGCCCCCGGCCGCGGCCGCTCCGCTCGGCGGCGACGACGTCCTCGTCGTCGACAACGCGTTCGTCCGGCGCGGCGAGCGGCCGACGGTGACCGTCGACGCGGGCACGCGCCTGACCTGGCGCTTCAACTCGCGCGAGTCGCACAGCATCAGCGTGCGCTCGGGCCCGGAGCGGTTCGCCGCCGGCGCCAAGAACAACGGCGTCGACTACAGCCACCAGTTCACGGCACCGGGGACGTACCAGATCGTGTGCGCGCTGCACGCTCCGGGGATGCGGATGACGGTCGTGGTCGACCCGCGGTGACGCGCCGGTCGAGCAGCCACGCGGCGAGGACGCCGCCGACGGCGCCGAACAGGTGGCCCTGCCACGAGATGCCGTCGGCCGGGGCGAGGCCGTTGAGCAGCGTCGTGCCCCAGATCGCGACGACGACGAGCCCGAGGCCGATCTGGGCGAGCCGGCGGCTGAAGAGCCCGCGCGCGATGAGGTAGCCGGCGTAGCCGAACACGATCCCGCTGGCGCCGATGTGGACCGTGTCGGCGGGGGCGACGAGCCACGTCCCGAACCCGCCGACGACGGCGACGACGAGCGTGACGACGGCCACCCGCGCCACGCCCGCGAGTGCGATCCCGGCCCCGAGCACCAGGAACGGCAGCGTGTTGCCGATGAGGTGGTCCCAGCCCGCGTGCAGGAACGGCGCGAACGCGATCCCCTCGAGGCCGTCGGGCGAGCGCGGCACGATCCCGTGGCGCTCGAGCCGGCCGTTGTCGATCTGGTCGGCGACCTCGACGATCCACATGATCACGGCCATCGCCGCGACGAGCAGCAGCCCGTTGACGACCGGCTCCTGCGGCGGGCGGCGGCGCTCCGGGGTCCGCGGCGTGGTCACGGTCCGAGGATGGCACGTCCGCCACGGACGGCGCGGCATTCGCGGGCGCGTAGCCTGCGGGCGATGGGCACCGACGAGACCGCCCGCCTGGCCCGCGCGTACTTCGACACCTGGAGCAACCGCCGCGGCCCCGACGCGCTGCGAGCACTCCTGGCCGAGGACTTCGTCTTCACCGCCGGCCCCGTCCACATCGAGGGGCGCGAGGCGTTCCTCGGCGCGGCCGAGTGGCCCGCCCGCGCGGTGACGACGCTCGTGGCCGAGGCCTACGACGGCGAGCACGGCTTCCAGCTCTGGGACGCGGTCAACGCCACGGCCCGGATCCGCAGCGCCGAGCACCTGGTCGTGCGCGGCGGCGTGATCGCGGCGAGCGAGATCGTGGGCGACCTCGCGGCGTTCCAGGTGTTCATGGCCGCGGGGTAGGCGTGAGCCGTGCGGCCGTCGGTCCGACGCCTGCTTGTTGGCGCGGTATCCGGCGCTCGCGGCCGCGGGTCCTGTCTCGACCGGGGACCCCGCCACGCCGCCGGCCGAGGCCCTCGCGTGTGCAAGCTCGGGCGCGCGACGCCGTGGCAACGGGCCCCGACCGACGACGCGGCCCCGCACGCCCCATCGCGCCACCCGCGGGATGGGGCGTGCGGGGCCGCGTGACCAGCGGGGGGCCCGTTGCTGCGAGGCAAGCACCCGGCGGGGCACACGCTGGGCCCCCCGCTGGGCGCGTGGCGGGGTCCCCGGTCGAGACAGGACCCGCGGCCACAACGCCGAGCCCCAAAGAAACGCAAACGCCCTACCAGTGCACCCCCTTCATCAGGTTCGCCATCGCCACCTGCTCCATCGACGCCTTCTCCTCGGGATCCTTCTCGCCCCGCGCGGCGGCCGAGTCGGGGAAGACCTTGTAGGCCATGTGCAGGATCTGGTCGACGGCCTTCGGCGCGAGCGCGTAGGCGACCTCGCCGAACGTCCCCAGGCGGGTGTTGATCGACTTCGGCCGGGCCCGGATCGCCTCGCAGATGAGGTCCGCGGCCTCGTCCGGGCTGATCGTCGGGAACGAGTCGTAGATCTTCGTCGGCGCGATCATCGGCGTGCGCACGAGCGGCATGTGGATCGTCGTGAACGTGATGCCGTCGCCCACGACCTCGGACGCGACGACCCGGGTCCACGCGTCGAGCGCCGCCTTCGACGCCACGTACGCGCTGAACCGCGGCGGGCTCGTCTGCACGCCGATCGAGGAGATGTTCACGACGTGGCCGAACCGGCGCTCCTTCATGTGCGGCGCGAGGCCCATGATGAGCTTGATCGCCCCGAAGTAGTTCAGGCGCATCGTGCGCTCGTAGTCGTGGAAGCGGTCCTGGCTGAGCGCCATCGAGCGGCGGATGGAGCGCCCGGCGTTGTTGACGAGCATGTCGACCGCGGCGTGTTCGGCGAGGATGCGCGTGACGAGGCCGTCGATCGCGTCGAGGTCGGAGAGGTCGGCCGAGTACGCGTACGCCGTCCCGCCCGCGGCCTCGATCGCGGCCTTCGTCTCCTCGAGCTTCTCCATGTTGCGCGCGACGAGCAGCGGCACGCCGCCGGCGCGCGCGATCTTCAGCGCCGCGGCGCGGCCGATCCCGCTCGACGCGCCGGTGATGACGACCGTGCGCCCGTTGACCGCGCCCTCGAACGAGCGGTCCTTGAACAGGTCGGGGTCGAGGTTGCGCTCCCAGTAGTCCCAGATGCGATCCGCGTAGCCCTCGAGCGGCGGCACCTCGATCCCGGAGCCCGCGAGCGCGCGCTCGGTGTCACGCGTGTCGAACTGCGCGCTGAAGCCGACGTGCTCGAGCACCTGCTCGGGCAGGCCGAGGTCCTCGAGGATGCCGCGCCGCACGTTCTTCAGCGCGGGGAGCTGGAGCATCAGCGACACGACGCCCTTGGGCAGCGCGTCGGTGAGGCGCTTGTCGACGCGCATCGCGAGGACCGGCGCGTGCGCGGCCCGGGCGAACGTGTTGAGCACCTCGCCCGAGCGCTGCGACTTCGGCGCCGTGAGGTGGAAGGCCTGGCCGTCGAGGCCGGGCTCGTGGGCGATGTGGTCCATCGCGCGGGCGACGTAGTCGACCGGGACGATGTTCGTCCAGCCCAGCTCGGGGCCGACGAGCGGGAACCACTGCGGCAGCGCGTTGCGGGCCTTCTGGATGAGCTTGAAGAAGTAGTAGGGGCCGTCGATCTTGTCCATCTCGCCGGTCTGCGAGTGGCCGATCACGATCGCGGGCCGGTAGACGCGCCACGGCACCGCGGACGCTTCGCGGACGATCCGCTCGGACTCGAACTTCGTGCGGTGGTAGGCCGACGGCTGGCCCTGGCCCTCGTCGAACATGTCCTCACGGAACATCCCGCGGTAGTCGCCCGTCACGGCGACCGAGGAGGCGTGGTGCAGGTGCCCGGCGCCGAGCGCGTTCGCGAGCTCGACGGCGTGGCGGGTGCCGGCGACGTTGAGGCGCTCGTTGATGTCCTCGGGCGCGGTCATGTCGTAGATCGCGGCGAGGTGGAAGACGTGCTCGATCGCCCCGCGGTGCTCCTCGATCCACGCGTCGTCGTGGCCGAGGTTCGGCTGCTGGAGGTCGCCGACGACCGGCTTGACGCGGTCGGCCTCCGGCCAGCGCGCGAGGAGCGCGTCGAGCTTCTCGCGCGAGTCCTCGCGGACGAGCACGTGCACGTCGCCGTCGCGGTTGCGCAGCAGCTGCTCGACGAGGTGGCGCCCGATGAAGCCCGTCGCGCCCGTCACGTAGTAGCTCAAGACGTCGTCCCTTCCGGCCGGAATCCGGGCCGCAGCCTATGCCTCGAGCCCTGCGCCTGCCCCGCCGCGGCCCTCGCCGGCCGCGAAGCGCGCGGCGCCGGCCGCGGCGTCGGCGAAGGTCGCCCGCGCGTTGCGCGCCTCGACCGCCAGGCCGTCGGCCAGCGGGAGCCCGAGGCCCTCGTACGCCGCGCGCCGGTCGGCGAGCATGGTCGCCTGCGGGTAGGCCGCGAGCCGCTCGGCGATCGCGAGCGCGCGCTCGACGTGCCGGCCCGGCGCCACGACCTCCGTGAGCAGACCGAGCGCCAGCGCCTCGTCCGTCTCGACAACCCTCCCGCTCAGGATGAGGTCGAGGGCTCGGCCGAGTCCGACGATCCGCGGCAGCCGCTGCGTGCCGCCGTCGACGAGCGGCACGCCGAAGCGCCGCTCGGTGAACCCCAGCCGCGAGCCCTCGGTCGCGATCCGCAGGTCGCACCACAGCGCGAGCTCGAGGCCGCCCGCCACGCACCAGCCCTCGATCGCCGCGATCGTCGGCTTCGCCGGGATGCGGCGGGTGAAGCCCAGCGGACCGCCGGGGTCCTCGAGGCGCGGCGCGAAGGTCTCGAGCGCCTTCAGGTCCGCGCCGGCGCAGAACGCCGCCCCACCCGCGCCGGTGAGGACGAGCACCCGCGCGTCGTCGTCGGCGACGAACGCGGCGTAGCCCGCCGCGAGCGCCTCGGCCGTCGGGCCGTCGATCGCGTTGCGGCGCGCGGGGCGGTCGATCGTGAGGAGGGCGGCCGCGCCGACGCGCTCGTAGCGGACGGGGACGGCGTCGCCCACGCCCGGAGGCGCTTACCAGCCGCCGCGCACGCGGTCCTCGCGTGCGAGCGCCTTCTGCGCGGCCTTGCGGCGGTCCTTGCGGCGGTCGAGCGCCATCTGGCCCATCGACATGAAGAGCACGAACAGCGGGAAGAACGCGATGAGGATGAACCCGGCGTTCGTCACGACCTTGTCGTTCGTCTCGCCGTAGGTGCCCTCGCCGCCGTCGTGGCCCAGGGCGACGGGCGCGACGACGAGGGCGACGGTGAGCGCGACGGACAGGACGAGCAGCGTGCGGCGCATCCCGGCGAATCCTAGACGACCCACAGGCATGCATGACTGCAAACGACTGCGGGTACGTTTTCCAACGCACCGGTCCTTGGGAGGAAGGGGTCGTTTCGTATGTCGCTGCTCGATCGAGAGCGCACGATTGCTCCGCGTGGCTACAACCGCTGGCTGATTCCGCCTGCGGCCCTCGCGGTCCACCTCTCCATCGGAGAGATTTACGCGTTCAGCGTGTTCAAGATCCCGCTGAAGGATCACTTCGGCACCGGGCTCACGGCCATCGGGATCATCTTCAGCATCGCCATCGGCATGCTCGGCCTGTCCGCCGCGTTCGGCGGGCGCTGGGTCGAGCGGGCCGGACCGCGCAAGGCCATGGCGCTGGCCGCGACCTGTTGGGGCAGCGGCTTCATCGTCGGCGCCGATCGGCGTCGCGACGACGCAGCTGTGGATCGTCTACCTCGGCATCGGCGTGATCGGCGGCATCGGCCTCGGCATCGGCTACATCTCGCCGGTCTCGACGCTGATCAAGTGGTTCCCGGACCGCCCGGGCATGGCCACCGGCCTGGCGATCATGGGCTTCGGCGGCGGCGCGATCATCGCCTCGCCGCTCGAGAACTCGTTGCTCGGCACGTTCGGCGACGCGCCGGAGGACGCGCTCGTCGGATCGTTCCTCGTGCTCGGCGTCGTCTACTTCGTGGCGATGATGCTCGGCGCGATGGCCGTCAAGGTCCCGGCCGACGGCTGGCGCCCCGAGGGCTGGACCCCGCCCGAGCGCCAGCGCAGCGCGATGATCACGGGCGCGAACGTCACCGCGACGACCGCGATCAAGACGCCGCAGTTCTGGCTGCTGTGGGTCGTCCTGTTCTGCAACGTCACCGCCGGCATCGGCATCCTCGAGCAGGCCGCGCCGATGATCCAGGACTTCTTCGGCAGCGTCACCGCCGCCGCGGCCGCGGGCTTCGTCGGCCTGCTGTCGCTGTGCAACATGAGCGGCCGCTTCGTGTGGTCCTCGACGTCGGACGCGGTCGGCCGCAAGCCGATCTACATGGCCTACCTCGGGATCGGCGCGGTCTGCTACCTGCTGCTCGCGACCGCCGGCACCGCGTCGGTGGCGGTCTTCGTGATCTTGACCGGCATCATCCTGAGCTTCTACGGCGGCGGGTTCGCGACCGTGCCGGCGTACCTCAAGGACCTGTTCGGGACGATCGAGGTCGGCGCGATCCACGGGCGCCTGCTGACCGCCTGGTCGGCGGCCGGCATCGCCGGCCCGCTGATCGTCAACGGCCTCGCGGACCACGAGACGAGCGTCGGGAAGTCCGGGTCGGCCCTCTACACGACGTCGCTCTTCATCATGGTCGGCGTCCTCGTGGTCGGCTTCATCGCCAACCTGATGATCCGGCCGGTGAACGAGCGCTTCCACGAGTCCGCACCCGACGAGGCGGGCGCTCGCAGCGAGCGCTTCGCCCGCGACGGCGAGCCGGCGACGGCGCCCGCCACCGCCACCACCACGAGCACGGGAGGCCAGTCATGAGCGACATGACGATGCACGAGCACGACGCCGCGGGGGCCAAGGGCTCCGTGGCGCTGGCGATCTTTCTGTGGGTGGCCGTGGTCTGCGCGCTCGCGTACGGCCTGATCAACACGTTCAGCAAGGTCGTCGACCTCTTCACCGGGTAGGTCCGCTCCCGACCCGGCCCCGCCGCCGTGCCGCGGGAGGCACGGCGGCGGAATCCCCTCGCGTGGGCGCCCGAATGGGGCGCCCGCGCGCCATTTAAGGCCGCTCCTGTGGCGGATGTCACACCGCGCGCGCCGTCACCCGATCGCGTGAGTTGCGGGATCACGCACCCACACCATGCGGATATTCACCCCTGGGGCGGGGGTCCGCCGCTCATAGGATGGCGGTCCCCCCAACACAGGAGAACCCGTTGTCGTCACCCCCCAGCAGCACCTTCGCGTCCGGCGCGCACCGCGTCGGCACGCGTGAGCGCGGGCCAGCGCTCGTCCGCATCACCGCGGCCGTCGTCGGCCTGCTGGTGCTGTTCGCGGCGCTGGGCGCCGGGCGGGCGGCCGCGGCGACGGACTCCCCCTACATCGTCCTCTACAAGCGCTCGGTCCCGAGCGTCACGAACGAGACGAACGGCCTCGAGCGCAAGGGCGGCTTCAAGAGCAACCGCCGCTGGTCGCACGCGGTCAAGGGCTTCGCGGCCCGCCTCTCGTCCGCCCAGGTCAAGGCGCTGAAGGCCGACCCGCAGGTCGTCTCGGTCAGCGCCGACCGCACGATCACGGCGCTCGACACCGCGCCGCTCGCGGCGGGCGAGACCGTCCCGAGCGGCATCAGCCGCATCGAGGCCGCGACCGCGAAGACCACGCAGGAGGCCTCGACCGCCGCCGTCGCCGTCATCGACTCGGGCGTCGACCTGGCCAACCCGGACCTCAACGCGGTCCCGGGCACGAACTGCATCACGCCGGGCGGGAGCACGCAGGACGACAACGGGCACGGCACCCACGTCGCGGGCACGATCGCGGCCGGCAACGCGGGCAGCGGCGTCGTCGGCGTCGCGCCGGGCACGAAGCTCTACAGCGTCAAGGTCCTCGGCGCGGCCGGCACCGGCACCGTCTCGAGCCTGATCTGCGGCATCGACTGGGTCGCGGCCAACGCGAAGGCCGAGAACATCCAGGTCGCGAACATGAGCGTCGGCAGCGCCGGCCCGGTCCCGACCTCGTGCGCCGTCACGACCGACCCCGAGTACGCGGCGATCTGCCGCGCGGTCGGCGCGGGCGTCACGGTCGTCGCCGCCGCGGGCAACTCGGCCGTCGCCTTCGACGGCGCCCGGGTGACGGTCCCGGCCGCGTACCCCGAGGTCCTCACCGTCACGGCCATGAACGACAGCGACGGTCTGCCCGGCGCGGTCGGCGGCGCGCCGGCGTGCCGCACGATCGAGGTCGACGACACGGTCGCCCGCTACTCGAACTTCGCCGCCACGAGCGCCGGCGCCGCGCACACGGTCGCCGCGCCGGGTACGTGCATCACGTCCGACGCGCGCGGCGGCGGCACCGCCGTCCTGTCGGGCACGAGCATGGCCACGCCGCACGTCGCGGGCTCGGTCGCGCTGTGCATCGGCAGCGCGACCCATGCCGGCCCGTGCGCGGGCCTGACGCCGGCCCAGATCATCGCCCGGATGCGCAGCGACGCCGCGGCGCACGCCGCCGAGGCGCCGGCGTTCGGCTTCATCGGCGACCTCGCCCGACCGGCCGTCGGCCGCTTCTACGGCTCGCTCGTGTGGGACGGCTGGGTGCCGGCGCCACCACCGCCACCGGCCCCGGCCGAGGAGCCGGCCCCGGCCGAGCCGACGGTGCCCGTGGACCCTCAGGTGCCGGCCGCTGATCCCAGCGCGCCGGCGCCGGACCCCACCACGCCGTCCCCCGACCCGTCGACGCCCGCCCCGGACCCGACGCCCGCTCCGACGGAGCCGCCGGCGTCCGAGCCGCCCGCATCGGAGCCTTCGACGCCGCCGGCCTCCGAGCCCTCGACTCCGCCGGCCGCCGACCCGTCGACGCCGCCCGCCGCGGATCCGTCGACCCCGCCGGCAGCCGATCCGTCCACGCCGCCGGCCGACGGCGGCAGCGGCGCCTGAGCCGCCCGGCCCACACCGCCTGACGCTGCGCCCGGGGCCGCCCCCGGGCGCACGCGTGCCGCCCCTACCATGAGGGCATGGCCGTCCTCATCGCGTCAGACCTCGCCAAGGACATGGCCGGCGAGCCGCTGCTGCGCGGTGTCTCCTTCAAGCTCGAGCGGCGCGAACGGCTGACGATCGCGGGCCGCAACGGCGCCGGCAAGACGACGCTGCTGCGGATGCTCTCCGGCGAGACGTCGGTCGACGGCGGCGAGCTCGTCTTCTCGAAGGGCGTGCGCGTCGCCCTGCACGACCAGCGCCCGCCGCGCGAGCGCGACGTCTCGCTGCGCGAGTACGTGCTCTCCGGGTGCCGCGAGCCGCTCGAGCTCGAGGAGGAGCTCGGGCGCCTCGAGACGGCGATGGCGTCCGGCGACGAGGCGGCGCTCAACCGCTACGCCGACGTCTACGCCCGCTTCGAGGCCGCCGGCGGCTACGGCTGGCGCGAGCGCGCGCGCTCGGTCGTGCACGGCCTCGGGTTCGCCGACGCCGACCTCGACCGCCCACTGCGGACCTTCTCCGGCGGCCAGCTCACGCGCGGCTCGCTCGCCCGCGCGCTCGCCGCCCAGCCCGACCTGCTGCTCCTCGACGAGCCCACGAACCACCTCGACATCGAGTCGCTCGAGTGGCTCGAGGAGACGCTGCTCGCCCTCGACGCGGCGGTCGTCCTCGTCGCGCACGACCGCTGGTTCCTCGAGACCGTCGGCACCGCCGTGCTCGAGCTCGAGGCCGGCCGCGCGCGGTTCTTCAACGGCACCTGGCACCAGTGGCGCCGCGAGCAGGCCGCGCGCGAGATGGCGCTGGGCAAGGCGATCGACAAGCAGCGGGCCGAGATCGCGCGGATGGAGCGGTTCATCGAGCGCTTCCAGTACAAGGCGACGAAGGCGCGCCAGGCCCAGTCGCGCCAGAAGAAGCTCGACAAGATGGAGCGCATCACGCGCGACCCGAAGGACGAGCGCGCGCTCGCCTTCTCCTTCAAGCCGCCCGAGCGCTCGGGTCGCGTGATCTTCGAGCTCGAGGGCGGCCGGCTGGAGGTTCCGGGGCGTGTGCTGCTCGACGACGCCGAGATCTGGCTCGAGCGCGGCGAGCACGTCTCGCTCGTCGGTCCGAACGGAACGGGCAAGACGACGCTCATCGAGGCGCTCGTCGGCCACCGGGCGCTCGACGGCGGCAAGCTGCTCAGCGGCCACAACGTGAAGCTCGGCTACCTCAGCCAGCACACCGAGGAGCTCGGCAAGGGCGGTGCGCGCACGGTGCTCGAGGCGTGCGCGAAGCAGACGGGCCTCCCGCCGAACCAGGCGCGGGCGCTGCTCGGGCGCTTCCTGTTCAGCGGCGAGGAGGTCGACAAGCCGCTCGACGGCCTGAGCGGCGGCGAGCGCCGGCGGCTCTCGCTGGCGATCCTCGTGTCGTCGGGCGCGAACGTGCTGATCCTCGACGAGCCGACGAACCACCTCGACCTCGAGTCGCGCGAGGCGCTCGAGGACGCGCTGCGCTCGTTCCAGGGCTCGCTCCTGCTCGTCACCCACGACCGCGCGCTGCTCGACGCGGTCGGCACCCGGACGGTCGCGATCGAGGACGAGCGGCTGAACTCCTATCTCGGCGGCTGGCCGGAGTACGCGCGGCTGCGCGAGGAGCGCAAGGCCCGCGGCGAGTCGCCGACCTCGGCGGGGCCGCGCGCGACCGCGACGGCGCCCGCGCCGGCCGCGGCGGCCGGCGAAGGCGAACGCAAAGGCGAAGGCCAACGGCGCGAAGAAGCCCGCGGCGGCCGGCGGCAACGGCGACGGCGGACGCCCGGCGAAGCCCGCCGGCCCGTCGAAGAACCGCCAGCGCGAGCAGGCCAGGCTCGAGCGGGCGGTCGAGGCGGCCGAGGCCGCGCTCGCGACGCTCGAGGACGAGCTCGCCGACCCGAAGGCGTGGGCGACGAAGTACGAGTCGGGCAAGTCGCAGGCGCGCCACACCGCGGCCAAGCGCGCGGTCGAGGACGCGTACGCGGAGCTCGAGGCCTTCGAGGCCTCGGCGCCGGCGTAGGCCGCCCCCGCCCGGCGCCTGCGACCGCGAGCGTCTACTGCGTCGGGCCCGGCTGCTGGTCGCGCAGCATGAATCCGACCTGGCCGCCCTCCACCTGGGCGTCGAGCACCTTGTCGTCCAGCAGCTCGGCCGCCTCCGCGTCGAGGAACACCGGGGTGTTCTCGGCGTCGATGACCGCGTCGTCGGACTCGGGTGCGTCGGCGACGGACAGCGTGAGTCCGGGCTGACCGTCCGGCGCGACGCCGCGCGTGATGCGCAGGCCGGCCGTCTCCGTCTCGACGGGCGCCGAATGGACGACGGCGTCGATGGCCTCTGCGGCCTCGTGGGTGATCGTGAGCACAGGCTCACCCCTCTCGGTCGTGTGCAGAGCTACATGAGGCTAGCGAGAACGCCTCGCGCGCCCGGTCCGCCGCGCCGGTACGGTGCCGCGCATGGCGAGCCCTCCCGCGACCGGCACCCCGTTCGACCTCACCCCCGAGCAGGAGGAGATCCGGCGCGTCTGCCGCGATTTCGCCGCGCGGGAGATCCGTCCGATCTCGGCCGCCGTCGACGAGGCCGACATCGAGGTCCCGTGGGACATCTGGCACAAGGCGGCCGGTCTCGGGCTGACCTCGTTCATGATCCCCGAGGAGCTCGGGGGCGGCGGGATGACCGACGTGCTGACCGGCTGCGTCGTGCAGGAGGAGCTCTGCCACGGCTGCTCGGGGATCGGCAACCTCGTCACCTCGGGCGGGTTCTTCGCCGAGCCGGTCCTCGCCCTGGGCACCGACGCGCAGAAGGAGGAGTGGGTGCGCCCGCTGACCTCCGAGACGCCGCCGATGACCGCGCTCGCGACGACCGAGCCGAACGCCGGCTCCGACGCCGCCGCGATCCAGACGACCGCGCGCCGCGTCGACGGCGGCTACGTCCTCGACGGCCAGAAGACGTGGATCTCCAACGGCGGTATCGCCGAGCTCTACGTCGTGTTCGCCACCGTCGAACGCGGCAGCCGCCACCGCGGCATCACCGCGTTCCTCGTGCACAAGGACGACGAGGGCATCTCGTTCGGGCAGCCCATGCGCAAGATGGGCCAGCGCGCGATCGTCAACACCGAGCTCTTCCTCTCCGACTGCTTCGTCGCCGAGGACCGGCGGCTGGGGGAGGAGGGCGAGGGCTTCCGCGGCCTCATGGAGGTCTTCGACCGCTCGCGCGTCACGCTCTCGGCGGCCGCGACCGGCCTGGCGCGCGCGGCGCTCGAGTACGCGACGCAGTACGCCAAGGAGCGCGAGCAGTTCGGCCGCCCGATCGCCGAGCACCAGGCGGTCGCGTTCCGCCTCGCCGACATGGCGCTGCGCGTCGACGCGTCGCGGCTGTTGACGTGGCGCGCCGCGCACCTTCTCGACGCCGGGCGCACCGCGACGACCGAGGCGGCGATGGCCAAGCTCCACGCCTCCGAGACCGCGATGTGGTGCACGTGGGCCGCGGTGCAGACGCTCGGCGGGATGGGCTACTCGCGCGAGTACCCGGTCGAGAAGTGGATGCGCGACGCGAAGCTCGAGGAGATCGAGGAGGGCACCTCGGACATCCAGCGGCTCGTGATCTCGCGCGGCGTGCTGCGGGCCTAGACGACTTCGCGCGCGTCGCGGTCGGCCGCGAACAGGCCGACGTCCTCGCCGCGCCCGGTCGCGATGCGCTCGGCCACGGCGTTGCCGGCGACGTAGCCGACGAGGTTCCCCGTGCCCGAGTAGCCGCCGAGGACGTGCAGCCCCTCGCGGCCCGGCACCGGCCCGACGTAGGGCCGGCCGTCGCCGCCGTAGCCGACGATCCCGACCCAGCGGTGCGTGACCTCGGCGTCGCGCTGGCCGAGGTCCTCGCGCACGTAGCGCGCGAGGCGCTCCCAGATCTCCGCGTTGCCCTCCTCGGCCGCCGTGTAGGAGGCGTCGCCGTCGACGTCGCCGAAGCCGCCGACCAGCAGCTCGCCCTCGGGGCGCTGCTGGAAGTACTCGTAGCCCCAGCGCGCGTAGACGACCGGGTCGAACAGGTGCTCGCGCAGCGGCGCGGTGGCCACCATGTGCAGCCGGCGGCTGCGGATCCGGTCGCCGTACTCGGGGACGAGCTGGGGCAGCGCGCCGTCGGCCGCGACGACGACGTGGCTCGCGCGCACCGTCCCGCCCGGCGTACGCAGCGGGCCCTCGCCCGGCGCCGGGACCGGGCCCGCGACCGGCGTGCCCTCGCAGATGCGTGCGCCCGCCCGCTCGGCCGCGCGGGCGAGCGTGCGGATCCAGCGCGCCGGCTGCAGCGAGCCGTCGTGGTCGGTCAGGCACGCGAGGCGGCCGACGCCGCGGACGGCCACCGGCAGGTCGTCGCCCTCGATCGACCTCGGCCGGGAAGCCGTCCTCGCGCAGCGCCTCGGCATGGCGCAGGACGTGGAGCGCCTCCTCGTCGGAGGCCGCCAGGCGCAGGCAGCCGACCTTGCGCACCGCCTCGCCCGCGCCGAGCTCCTCGGCCAGCGCGTAGAACTCCTCCTGGGCGGCGAGCGTGTGGGCGTAGAGGCGGCGGGCCGCGGCGCGACCGTAGCGCTCGCGCGCGTCGACGTGGAACGCGGCCGCGCCCGCGAGCAGGAACCCGCCGTTGCGGCCGCTGGCGCCCGACGCGACGGTGCGGCCCTCGAGCAGCAGGGTGCGCAGGCCGTGGCTCGCCAGCCGCCGCGCGCACGACAGGCCGCCGACGCCGCCGCCGATGACGCACACGTCGACCTCGGTGTCCGCGTCGAGCGCGGGGCGGGGCTCATAAGGCATGTCGAGCCAGAACGGCGTCGTCGCTTGATTTCCCATGGGGCGGCGGTGAGGCTACCTCGGTGACCCACGCCCCAGTCGACACCGGCCTGCGGACGCTGCCCTACCGCTGGTACACGGACCCGCGCGTCGCCGAGATCGAGCGCGAGCGGATCTTCCGGGGCACGTGGCAGTACGCCGGGCACCTCGGGGAGCTCGACGGGCCGGGGAGCTTCTTCCCGACCCGGACCGGCGGGCTGCCGGTCGTCGTCACGCGCGACGGCGACGACACGCTGCGGGCGTTCGTCAACGTCTGCCGTCACCGCGGCGCGCTCGTCGCGACCGGTCCGGCGAAGCGCGGCACGCTGCAGTGCCCGTACCACGCGTGGACGTACGGCCTCGACGGCGCCCTGCGCGCCGCTCCCCGCAGCGACCTCGAGCCGTGCTTCGACAAGGACGCGCTCGGCCTGCTGCCCGTCTCGGTCGACACGTGGGGCCCGTTCGTCTTCGTCAACTCCGACCCGGAGGCCGAGCCGCTCGCCGCCGCGCTCGGCGACCTGCCGGAGGTCGTCGCCGGCCACGGGCTCGACGTCGACGCGCTCGAGTTCCGCCGGCGCTATCCGTACGAGCTGAACGCGAACTGGAAGATCGCGGTCGAGAACTACCTCGAGTGCTACCACTGCGCGGTCAACCATCCGGGCTTCGTCGACGCCGTCGACGACCGCGCGCTGCGCCTCGAGACCGGGCCGACGCGCCTGAGCCAGTTCGCCCCGGTCCACCCGCGGGCCGTCGCCTCGCGCGAGCCCTACGACGTGCGCGGCGAGATCGACATGAGCCAGTTCCACATCCTGCTCCCGAACATGAAGTTCAACGTCAGCCCCGGCCGCCCGAACCTCTCGATCGGGCCGCTGTGGCCGGTCGCGCCGGACCGCTGCACGGGCTGGCTGGACTACTTCTTCGCCCCGGGGGTGAGCGAGGAGTGGCTCGCGGAGTTCACGGCGTGGGACTTCCAGGTCGGCGCCGAGGACATCGCGCTGGTGGAGGGCGTCCAGGCCGGCGCGGCGAGCGGCGCGCTCGCCGACGGCCGGCTGCTCGAGGTCACCGAGGGGCTCATCGCCGCCTTCCAGGCGTACGTCCGCGCGCGGGTCGAGCCCGAGCTCTGACGGCGCCGTTCACCGCCTGCTCACCGCGCGAACACGCCTGCGCAACACCGCGGCGCGCGTGGGCGCCGAACCTGTGAGGCATGGAGACGCGGCTCGGCCTCAACGTCCACCGCGACGCCTGGCCCACGGCCGCGGAGCTCACCGCCCACGCCGAGGCCGGGTTCGCCTGGGTGCAGGTCCACACGCCGCCGCGGCCGACGCTGTGCGACCGCCGGCTGGGGCTCCGCCACGCCCGTGCGCTGCGCGCCGCGCTCGACGGGACCGGCCTGCGGCTCCTGCTCCACGCGCCCGACGACCTGAGCGCCGGCACGCTCGAGCACGACCGCGCCTTCGAGGGCCTGCTCGACTACGCCGCCACCGCGGGCGCGGAGCTCATCGCCTATCACGGCCTCAACTTCGTGGAAGCCGACGGCCCTGCGGCCGCGCGCCTCCACGAGCGCGCCCAGCTCGAGGAGCGGTCCCTCATCCCGCTCCTCCAGCGGGCGCTTTCCCTTGGCGTCACGGTCGCGATCGAGAACCTCGCGCCGGTATATCCGGATGCGCGGCTTCGTCGCTCGCACGACCCGCTCGCCGTGCGTGACCTCGTGCGCCGGCTGGACCACCCGTCCGCCGGGATGCTGCTGGACCTCGGGCACCTGCACATCATCGCCGACGCCAATCGCTCCGACCACGCGGCGCTCCTCGCCGCGTGCGTGCCCGACGTCGTGCTCTTCCACGTGCACGACAACCTCGGCTGCCGGCGCCGGATCGACGCGCCGGGAATCGACCCGGTCAAGCTCGACCTGCACCTGCCGCCCGGCCGCGGCTCGCTGCCGTGGACGCGCCTGGCCGGGATGCTCGCCGCGCACGACGCGCCGCTGATGCTCGAGGTCGAGCGCTCGCACCGGCCGGCCCTCGCGACGCTCGCCGCCGACACGACGCGGCTGCTGTCGGCCGGCGTCGCCGCCCGCGCCGCCTGACCGGCCCGCCGCCCATGGGGGCCGGGGGAGGCGGTGCGCAAAGATGGCGGGGTGACCACCGTCCCGCTCACCTCGCTCTCCCACGGTGCCGGCTGCGGCTGCAAGCTGCCTGCCGCCGCGCTGCTGCCGATCGTCCGCGACCTGCCCGCGGCCGAGGACGAGCGGCTGCTGGTCGGCAGCGCGACCGGCGACGACGCCGCCGTCTTCCGCCTGGCTGACGACCTCGCCCTCGTCCAGACGATCGACTTCTTCACGCCGCTCGTCGACGACCCCTACGACTTCGGCCGGATCGCGGCGGCGAACGCGCTCTCGGACGTCTACGCCATGGGCGGGCGCCCGCTGACGGCGATGAACGTCGTCGCCTTCCCGCTCGACCAGCTCGGCGGCGACGTCCTGCGCGAGATCCTCCGCGGCGGCCTCGCGGTCGTCTCCGAGGCGGGGGCGTCGCTCGTCGGCGGCCACTCGATCGACGACCCGGAGCCGAAGTACGGCCTGGCGGTGACCGGCGTCGTCGACCCGGCCGCGATGCTCACGAACGCGGGCGGCCGCGCGGGCGACGCGCTCGTGCTGACCAAGCCGCTCGGCGTCGGGGCGATCGTGACCGCGCGCAAGCGCGGCGCGGCCGACGACGCCCTGCTCGCGGAGGCGGTCGAGGTCATGACGGCGCTCAACGACACCGCGTCCGCCGCCGCGCTCGCCGCGGGCGCCCACGCCGCGACGGACGTCACCGGCTTCGGACTGCTCGGCCACCTGCACAACCTGGGCCGTGAGAGCGACCTCGCCGCCGAGGTCGACGCCGCCGCGGTGCCGTTCATCGACGGCGTCGACGACCTGCTCGCCGACGCGGCCGCGGTGTCGGGCGGCAGCCGCCGCAACGGCGAGTACGCCGACGACTTCACGACGTACGCCGACGACGTCCCCGCCTGGCGCCGCCGCCTCGTGACCGACGCGACGACGAGCGGCGGGCTGCTCGTCGCGGTCGACCCCGACGCGGGCCGATTCCGTGCCCGGCGCCGTCGTCGGCCGCCTCGTCGCCGGCGAGGCCGGGACGATCACGGTGCGCTGAGCGCCGGGCGCGGCAGGCCTCGATAGCGTGCCGGGCGTGGAGCGGCCCGGGGCCGGTGCCCCGACGGGTCTTCAAAACCCGGGAGCCGGCGCTGCGCGTCGGTTGGAAGGTTCGACTCCTTCGCCGCTCCGTGAGCCGAATGTCCTGGCGGTCGACGTGTTCTCCTCGAAGCGCGGCCCCGACGCGTGTGCCGTACGGAGGTAGTGTCACGGCATGACCATGCGGCCCGAAGGCCGCCCCCGTCATCGGTTTGCGCGCCGACGACTCGTCCCCGGCGGAATCGTCGAGGCCGGCCCGGCGCACGCGGCGTGGACTCGCGCGTCGCCGGCAGGTCGGGCGCCCGTCGATGAACCGCATCGCCGTCGCCGAGAGCAGGTTCACGAGCTGCTCCGCTCGCGGGTGTTCCTGGTCGGCGCTGCCATCGTCGCCTTCTGGGTGCTGTGCACGGCCTTCGGGGGTCTCATCGCGCCGCACGACCCGCTGACCACCGACCCACGCAACGCGCTCGCCCCGCCTTCACTCGACCACTGGTTCGGGACGGACCACCTCGGACGAGACTCGTTCGCGCGTGTGATGGACGGTGGCCGCGAGCTGCTCATTCTCGCCCCATCGGCGGCGCTCCTGGCCACGGTGATCGGAGCGGCACTCGGGCTGGTCACGGGCTTCCTCCGCGGTGCCGTCGACGACGTTCTCTCCCGCGTGCTCGAAGCAATGCTGGCGATGCCGGTGGCGATCTTCGCCAGCGTGCTGCTCGCCGCGTTGGGAAGCTCGCGACTCGCGATCATCGTCGCAGTCGCGATTCCGCTGTCACCGATCGTCGCCCGCAGCGTGCGAGCGGCGGTGCTGGCCGAACGCGAGCTGGAATACATCGATGCGGCGCGCACACGGACGGAGAACGCCGCGTACATCATGGTCTGCGAGGTCTTGCCCAACGTGCGTGCCGTGGTCATCGTCGAGTTCGTCGTGCGCCTGGCGTACGCCGTCTTCGCGATCGCGACCCTCGGCTTCATCGGCCTCGGCATCCAGCCGCCGACACCTGACTGGGGACGCCAGATCTTCGAGCACTACTCATTGCTCGGCAACGGCCTTCTCGGCATCTGGGCCGTTCTGTTCCCGGTGATCGCGATCGCTTCGCTCGTCACCGGTATCTCGTTGATCGTCGACGGACTGACGGAGGTGCTCGACCGGTCGGGGTAGGCGGCCCTGCCGGCGCCACGCGCGCGATCGAGTGCGCCCGACGAGGCCAGGAGTCTGCGCGAGCGGCGACGCGCCGCGGGGTTTGCGAACATCGCAGCCCGATGCCCGAGCGCGCGACACCGCCGACGGACCCCAGCGGAGCGCTGCGCGCGCTGCCGTCCGTCGACCGCCTGGCGACGGCGGTCGCGCGGGCCGAGCTCGCCGAGCGCCGCGCGGAGCTCCTGAGCGGCGCGGCGGCCGACACGGACGTCGACCTCGTCGAGCGCGCGCGGGGGCGGCTGCGGCCGTCGCTGCGGCGCGTGCTCAACGCGACCGGCGTGATCGTCCACACGAACCTCGGCCGCGCGCCGCTCGCCGACGAGGCCCGGGCGGCCGTCGCGCGCGCGGCTGAGGGCTACGCGAACCTCGAGTACGGCCTCGAGGACGGCGAGCGCGGGTCCCGCCAGGACCACGTCGAAGGGCTGCTGCGCGAGCTCACCGGCGCCGACGCGGCGCTCGCGGTCAACAACTGCGCGGCCGCGACGCTCCTGGCGGCGGCCGCCCTCGCCGCCGGGCGCGAGCTCGTCGTCTCGCGCGGGCAGCTCATCGAGATCGGCGGCGCGTTCCGGATCCCCGAGGTCGTGGCCCAGGCCGGCGCGCGGATGGTCGAGGTCGGCACGACGAACCGTACGCGGCTGTCCGACTACGCGCGGGCGATCACGCCCGACACCGCGGCGCTCCTGCGCGCCCACCCGTCGAACTTCCGCACGGTCGGCTTCGTCGAGGAGGTCGAGATCGAGGCGCTCTGCGGCCTGGGCGTCCCCGTGATCGACGACGTCGGCTCGGGCGTCCTGGCCGACGACCTGCCCGCGCTCGCCGACGAGCCCGCCGTGCGCCGCTCGGTGCGCGCCGGCGCGGCCGTCGTCTGCTTCTCGGGCGACAAGCTCCTCGGCGGCCCGCAGGCCGGGCTGCTCGTCGGCGAGCGCGACGCCATCGCCGCCTGCCGCCGCCACCCGCTCGCCCGCGCGGTGCGGATCGACAAGCTGTCGCTCGCGGCGCTCGAGGCGACGCTCCGCCTCTACCGCGACCCCGCCCACGCGCGGGCGGCGATCCCGGTGCTCGCGATGCTCGACGCCGACCCGGCGACCCTCGCCGCCCGCGCCGGTCGCCTCGCCGAGCAGACCGGCGGGAACGTGGTCGACAGCGTCGCCCGGGTGGGCGGCGGCGCGCTGCCGCTGCTCGACCTGGAGGGCCCCGCGGTCGCGCTCGACCCCGGCCCCGCCGGGCGCCGACGCGCTCGCCGCCGCCCTGCGCGCCGGCGACCCGCCGCTCGTCGGCCGCATCCAGGACGGCCGCCTCCTGCTCGACCCGCGCACGCTCACCGACGAGGAGGCCGACGTGGCCGCGCGCGTCGTGCGCGCCGCGCGCGGATGAGCGCCGGGCCCCAGAGCCCCCCGCTGACCCTCGGCACGGCGGGCCACATCGACCACGGCAAGACCGCGCTGGTCGCCGCGCTCACGGGCGTCGACACCGACCGCCTGCCCGAGGAGAAGGCGCGCGGCATCTCGATCGCCCTCGGCTACGCGCAGCTCACGCTCCCGAGCGGGCGGCGCCTGTCCGTCGTCGACGTGCCCGGCCACGAGCGCTTCGTGCGCACGATGGTCGCCGGGGCCACGGGGGTCGACCTCTACCTGATGGTGATCGCCGCGGACGACGGCGTCATGCCCCAGACGATCGAGCACGCCGCGGTCCTCGCCGCGCTCGGGGTCACCGACGGGGTCGTCGCGATCACGAAGGCCGACGTCGCCGACCCGGCGCTCGCGGCGGAGGCGGCGCGAGAGCTCATGGGCGACGTCGAGATCGTCCCGTGCTCGGGCCGTACCGGCATGGGCGTCCCCGACGTCGCGGCCGCGCTCGACCGCGTCGCCGCCCGCCTGCCGGGCCGCGGCGGCCCGGCGGGGGAGACCCTGCTGCACGTCGACCGCTCGTTCACGATCCGCGGCGCGGGGACCGTCGTGACCGGCACGCTGTGGTCGGGCAGCGTCGCCCGCGGCGACGTCCTGGCGCTCCTGCCGCGCGGCGAGGCCGTGCGCGTCCGCGGCGTCCAGGTCCACGACGCACCCGTCGAGCGCGCCGGCGCCGGCCAGCGGGTCGCGCTGAACCTCGCCGGGCATCGACCGCCGCAACGTCAGGCGCGGCGACGTGCTCGCCACCGCCGACGTGGTCGCGCCGACGAGCGTCATCGACGCCACGCTGGCCCTGCGCGACGCCGACCACGGGATGCGCGTGCACGTCCACCACGGCACGCGCGAGGCGCCGGCCCGCCTGGCGTCGTTCGGCGACGGCCTCTACCAGCTGCGCCTGGAGAAGCCGCTGCTCGCCCGCGCCGGCGACCGCGTCGTGATCCGCTCGGTCGCCCCGCCGGACACGCTCGGCGGCGGGGTCGTCCTCGACCCGCACGCCCGCCGCCACGGCCCGCGCCCGGACCACGTCGCGCGGCTCGAGCGCCTGCGCCGCGGCGAGCCCGATCCCGAGCCCGCGCCCGCCGAGCCGCCCGCGCCCGCCCCGGAGCCCGCACCCGCGGGCCCGCAGCTGTCCGAGCGCGCGCTCGCGCTCGAGGCGCAGCTGCGCGCCGCCGGCCACGAGCCGCCGAGCGAGGCCGAGCTCGGTGACGCCGCGGCCGAGATCCCGGCCCTGCGCGAGGCCGGCCGGGCCGTGCGCGTCGGCCGCGCGATGTACGCCCATCCCGACGCGATCGCCGACGTGCGCGACCGCGTCGTGGCGATCGTGGAGGCCGAGGGGCAGATCACCCTCGCCCGCCTCCGCGACGAGCTCGACACCTCCCGCAAGTTCGCCCAGGCGCTGCTCGAGCACCTGGATGCCGCGCGGGTGACCCGCCGCCGACCCGACGACACGAGGGTGCTCCGCCGCCATGCCCGCTGACCACCACTACGACACGCTCGCCTCCGTCTACGACTGGATCGTGCCCGAGGCGCTCACGACCCCGCGCGGGAGCGTCGAGGCGTTCCTGCCCTACATCGACGACGTGCCGCCGGACGGCCGCGCGCTCGACTGCGCCGCGGGCGCCGGGGCGCTGGCGGTCGGGCTGGCCCAGCGCGGCTTCGACGTCACCGCGACCGACGCGAGCGCCGGCATGGTCGACCGCACCCGCGCGCTCGCCGCCGCGGAGGGCGTCGACCTCGTCACGCGCGTGTGCCCGTGGGCGGAGCTCGCGACGCAGGGCTTCGAGCCGTTCGACGTCGTCTTCTGCGTCGGCAACTCGCTCGCCCACGCCCGCGGCCGCGCCGCGCGACAGGCGGCGCTCGGGGCGATGGCGCGCGTGCTGCGGCCGGGCGGCGTGCTCGTCCTGACCTCGCGCAACTTCGAGCAGATCCGCGCGGAGCGCTGGGGCCTCAAGGTCTTCGACCACGTCGTCGTGCGCGACGGCCGCCCCGGCGTCCCCATCTACTCCTGGTGGATCGCCGAGGACTGGGAGGACATGCACGAGTTCGACGTCGCCGTCGCGCTGATCGGCGAGGACGGCACGGTCGTGACCCCGGGCGAGCGCCTGCAGTTCTGGCCCTTCTCGTCGGAGATGCTCGACGAGGACCTGCGCGCCGTCGGCCTCGAGCCCGAGACGACGACGTACGCGGCGGACGTGCCGAACTACATCGTCACGGCGCGCCGTCCGCACTGACGCGCACCGCGGACGTCGCGGCCCGCGGGCAGCGCCGGACGACCGCGGCGTGGGTTGATCCGCGCGCGCTCGGCGAGCCGGCGACCGCGGCGCCGCAGCGCCGGGTCGCCTGACTCGGACGAGCTACCGGCTCAGCCGGTGAACTGCGGGCTGACGGCGCCCTGCGCGCAGCGCGTCGCGCGCGTGGTCAGCGTGCGGGCGGCCGCGCCGTTGCGGAACGTGACCCGCGCCGTGACCGTCTGACGGGCAGCACCGCCGCGGGAGAGCGGCACCGCGACCGTCACGCGCCGCTGGCTCGAGCGCACGCGGACCGTGCGCACCCGGTGGCCGTTGACGGAGAACGTCACCTGCCGGATCTGCCGGCCGGAGACCGTGATGCTCGCCGTGCGCGAGGCGCAGGAGCGCTGCGCGCGGACGGCGGCGGTCGCCGACGCGGCCTCGGTGCCGGCGACGGCCGAGGCGGGTGTCGTCGTGGTGGCCGGGATGTTGCCCGCGGCCGGCGGCACGGCCGCCGGCGGCGTCGCGGGCGGCGCCGCGGCGGGGCACGTGAGTGTCTGCGAGGCGAGCACGGGTCCCGGCTCCGGGCGGGCGTTGCCGTCCGAGGTCTCGTTCGCGGCCCACCACGAGTACGCCTGGACGGTGTGGGTGTCGTTCAGCGTGTATGGGACGGTCTGGCTGCCGCCCACGTTGCCTTGGAACGTGGTCGTGCCCTCCTGGAACGTCGCTCCGTCGACGGTGACCCGCCAGTGGACCGTGTTGGTGCCGTTCCTGAAGTCCGTCCAGGTGAACTGCGATCCAGTGCAGGACACAGTCGCGGCGGGCGTGTGCGCCAGCGCGGAGGCCGGGAACACGAGCGCGAGAAGCATGAGCACTCCGACAACCTTCAGCCGTCCGAGCACGGAATTGCGGGTTCTGCTGCGTACCACGTGAGACCTTTCCTGTCGTTGTGCCGCGCAGACATCCCCTTTGGTCTGCGGGCCTGACCTCTCGGACGCGCGCACCCCTGCGCCCGCCCCGTTCGCGCAACAACAACGGCGCAAACGGAACGGTGAGCGGCCGACAGAGCGGGTTCGGCGGCGCCTAACCTAACCGACGGCCCGGACGCCAGGTCAAGGCGAGAAGCCGCACAAACCTTGCATACGTCATTTCAGAGCGGCCTCGATGGCGCGCTGGAACTCCTTCACGCCGAACGATCCTTCGAGCCGTGCGGCGATCCGGCCGTCCTTGCCGATCGTGAACAGCCACGGCTCCGTCTGGAGGTGAAAGGCCTCGAGCTGGGGCCGAAGCCCCTTGTTCACCTGATTGTCGCGATAGACCTCTTCGTGGATGAAGGCCATCCGGTCGCCGAACTGCTGCTTGAGCTGCAGCGCGATGTCGACGACCGGCCCGCAGACGCGCGACTGGCACAGCTGCGGCGTCGCGAACAGGAGCGCGACGGGTTTCTTTCCGACCACGTCCGCGAAGTTCGTCTCGTGGAGTTCGCGCGCGAACGGTCGCCGCGTGTCGATGGACGCGAGGTTGCCCGCGGCGCTCGCGACGGTGTCCGTGCTCACCCGCGGCGGACGCTGGCCGACGTCGGGGATCTTCTCCTTGGCGCGCGCGGTGACCTTCACCTGCGCGGGCGCCCCGACCATGCCGGTGCCCTGCTTGGTCACGACGAGCACGTTCCACGCGCCGGTCTTCGGGAAGCGGACGTCGGCGGCGTAGATCTGCGCGATCGGGCTCGAGTCCACGGCCGCGTTCTGGCTGCGGAAGGCCGGCTTGGTCACGAGCGAGTCGGCCGGCGCCGGGAACGGGCCGATCGCCGGGTCGGCCGGGTCCTTGGCGATGTAGACCGCGCTCTTGCCGTAGACGAAGTTGTTGGACTTGTCGATCACGCCGAAGGCCAGGCGGTTCGTGCCGGGCGTGAGCAGCGACGAGGCGAAGCCGACCTGCGGGCCGGCCTGGACCTGGTCGGCCATCTGCTGCAGCGAGCGGCCCTCGGTCGCGGGGAAGTCGGCCTTCGTGGCCGTCGACGCCTCGGCGAGCAGCTTCGTGAAGTCCTGCTTGGAGACCCCGGGCGGCGGCTTGGCCCCGCCCTCGTCCGAGCCGCCGCAACCCGCGGCGAGGAGGCCGCACAGCGCGAGGGGCGCGAGCAGGCGGAAAAGCGGGCGCGGGACGGTCACGGCGCCGCAGGGTACCGGCGCCGGGGTCCCGTCCGCGTCGGTCAGCGGCGGCGCTTGATGCCGATGCCCTCGAGCACGTGCGCCACCTGCTCGCACGCGTCGATCGCCGCCTCGAGCGACTCGAAGATGTCCTTCCAGCGGATCACGACCATCGGGTCGATCCCGGCGACGAACAGCGAGGCGATCGCGTCGCGGCTCAGGCGGTCGCCCTCGTTCTCGAGCCGGTGGATCTCGACGAGGAAGGGCATGAGGTCCCCGCCCGCACGCATCGTGCGCAGCGCCCCGGCGACCTGCTCGCCGGCGGCGACGAGCACCTCGGCGAGCAGCGAGGCGTGCTCCATCGTCGCCTCGACGTGGTAGATGCCGAGCATGTCGGCGGTCTGCTCGGCGTTGTCGACGATGTCGTCGAGCGTCGTCGCGAGCTGCAGGCCCTCGAGCGGGTCGAGCGCCTTGCGCGCCGTGCGCCCGTCGTGGAGCAGGTGGATGATGTCGTGGGCGATGCGGTCGCCCTCGTGCTCGACCTCGACGAGCTCGGCTGCGAGCTCCGGGCGCTCCGGCCAGTCGGCGAGCAGGTCGCGCAGGAGGGCCGCCGAGCGCACCACGGTCCGCCCCGAGAGCTCGAACAGCTCGAGCACGCCGACGTCGCCGGAGGTGTGGAGCAGCGCCATGCGCGCACCGTAACGCGGCCGTCCGCGCGCGGATCGCCGGTTCACCGTCCTTTCACAGCCACTTCACACGCCGGTTACGGGTGCCCGCGCCGCGGCGAGGATGCTGCCTCGCCATGGCGGCGGCACAGCAGCACGAGGACACGATCGAGGTCGGCGACCTCGAGATCCATCCCAGCCAGGGGCTCGCGCTCGCCGCGGGCCACGCGCTGAGCCTGTCGGTCCGCGAGTTCGGCCTGCTGGTCGCGCTCGCGCGCAGCGGCGGGGGCATCGTGCGACGCGAGGACCTGTACCAGCGGGTCTGGGGAGGCGCGCTGCGCGACGGCGACCGCTCGATCGACGTCTACGTCCACAAGCTCCGGGTGAAGCTCGAGGAGGCGCTGCCGGACACGCGCTTCATCCACACGCACGTGGGCTTCGGTTACCGATTCTCTCCCGAGCCTTCACGCGCTTTTCACATTCCGCCGGACGCGCAGTAACAGGCTGTCGCCCGCTGCGTGCCTGCCGCCGCCGCACCCACCCGATCCCACGAGGAGCCCCAGTGAGGTACAAGAACCTGCTCGCCCTGAGCTGCTGCGCCGTGCTTGCGTTCGGCGCCGCGGCCTGCGGCAGCGATGACAGCAATCCGAGCTCCGGCGGGTCCGGCGGCAGCTCGAGCTCCGGCGGCGGGACCGCCAAGGCCGGTGGCAGCATCAACGGCGCCGGCGCCACGTTCCCGGCGCCCGTCTACCAGGAGTGGGCCGCCCGCTTCAAGGAGGACCAGGGCACCACGGTCAACTACCAGGGCATCGGCTCCGGCGGCGGCATCGCGCAGTTCAGCGCGGGCACCGTCGACTTCGGCGCGACCGACTCGGCGATGAAGGACGACGAGATCACGACCGCGCAGAAGAAGGGCAGCGATCCCGTCCACGTCCCGACGGTCCTCGGCGCGGTCACCGTGTCGTACAACGTCGACGGCATCGACCAGGGCCTCAAGCTCGACGGCAAGACCGTCGCCGACATCTTCCTCGGCAAGGTCAAGAAGTGGAACGACCCCGAGATCGCCGGCCAGAACTCGGGCGCGAGCCTGCCGAGCACCAACATCACGGTCTGCCACCGCTCCGACGAGTCGGGCACGACGGCGAACTTCACGTCGTTCCTCACCGACTACTCGTCGACGTGGAAGAGCGGCCCCGGCACCGACAAGTCGGTCAAGTGGCCGACCGGCACCGGGGCGAAGGGCAACGACGGCGTCGCCGGCTGCGTGAAGCAGACGAAGGGCGCGGTCGGCTACGTCGAGCAGGCGTACGCGCTGCAGAACAAGTTCACGACCGCCGCGATCAAGAACAAGGCGGGCCAGTACGTCGAGCCGTCGCTGCAGGCGACGTCGGCGTCGGCCGAGGGCGTCGACGCCGCCCGAGGACCTGCGCTTCAGCACGATCAACGCCGAGAGCCCGCAGGCCTACCCGATCAGCGCGATCACGTTCCTCCTCGTGTGGCAGGACGGCTGCAAGGCCGGGCAGAACGCGACCCAGGCCAAGCTCGTGAAGAACTGGCTCACCTACGCGCTCGGCGCCGGCCAGCAGGTCGCGCCGCAGCTCGAGTACGCGCCGCTGCCGGACAACATCAAGACCAAGGCGCAGGCCAAGGTCGACGGCCTGCAGTGCAACGGCGCGGCCATCAACGGCGCGTCGTAGGGAACCGAACGCGCTGATGGAAGCCGGAAGCCTCGCCACCACGATTCGCGGCGACCGCGCGCTCACTGCGCGGTCGCCCCGCTCGCGCGCCATCGACCCGCTCCTGAAGTGGGTCCTGTCGGGCCTGGCGGCGCTGATCCTGGTCCTGATCGCGTTCTTCTTCATCCGTCTGTTCATCGAAGCGAAGCCGGCGTTCGACCGGTTCGGCTACGTCGGCTTCGTCTTCGACAACTCGTGGGTGCCGTCGCAGAGCCTGTACGGCGCGCTGCCGCTCGTCGTCGGCACCCTCATCACGTCGGTGATCGCGCTGGTCATCGGCGTGCCGGTCGCGATCGCGACCGCGCTGTACGTCACCGAGCTCGCGCCGGTCCGCGTCCGCGCGCCGCTCACCATCACGGTCGAGCTGCTCGCCGCGGTCCCCTCCGTCGTCTACGGGCTGTGGGGCATCGCCGTATTGGGCCCGAAGCTGCAGCCCGCGGAGCAGTGGTTCTCCGACACGTTCAGCTTCCTGCCGCTCGTCGGCGGGAACGTCTCGATCCCGAACTACTTCATCGCGGGGCTGATCCTCGCGATCATGATCATCCCGATCGTCAGCGCGATCTCCCGCGAGGTCATGGCGACGGTCCCGCGCGACCACAAGGAGGCCGCGCTCGCGCTGGGCGCCACGCGCTGGGAGATGATCAAGATGGCGGTGCTGCCCTACTCGCGCGCCGGCATCTCCGGCGCGGCGATGCTCGGCCTCGGCCGCGCGATCGGCGAGACGATCGCCGTGACGATCGTCATCGGCAACGCCGCCGTCATCGGCGAACACGGTCTTCTCGCAGGGGTACACGCTCGCCGCCGTGATCGCCAACGAGTTCGGCGAGGCGGCCTCCGATCCGATCCACCGCGCGGCGCTCATCGCCGCCGGCCTCGTCCTCTTCGTCCTGACCCTCATCGTGAACGCCCTCGCCCGCTACTACGTCAACCGCGCCTCACGGCCCGCGTCGGTCCCGAAGGGGATGGCGGGATGAGCGCGGTCACGCCGGCGGGGCTGCGCCCCGTGAGCCCCCGGCGCCGTCGCAGCGACGCGGTCGCGCGCGGCGTCGTCCTCGCGTTCACCCTGATCGCGATCGTGCCGCTCGTGCTGATCCTCTACTGGCTGGTGAAGGAAGGCCTCGGGGCGTGGAGCGCGAGCTTCTTCACGACCGACCCGACCGGGCGGTTCCTCGGCGACCCGGGCGGGATCCGCTCGGCGATCTTCGGGACGATCGAGATGGTCGCGCTCGCCAGCCTCATCGCCGTGCCGATCGGCGTCGGGGTCGCGCTGTACCTCGTCGAGTACGGCAAGGCGTCGCGCTTCGCGAACGTGGTCCGGTACTTCGTCGACGTGATGACCGGCGTCCCCTCGGTCGTCTTCGGCCTGTTCGTCTACATCGTCCTCGTCGTGACGAAGATCGCCGGCACCTTCGCCGCGTGGAAGGGCTCGGTCGCGCTCGCGCTGCTGATGCTGCCGGTCGTCATCCGCTCCGCCGAGGTCGTGCTCAACCTCGTGCCGAACTCGCTGCGCGAGGCGGCGCTCGCGCTCGGCGCGCCCCGCTGGAAGGTCATCTTCAAGATCGTCCTGCCGACGGCGCTGCCCGGCATCGTCACCGGCTCGCTCCTCGCGGTGGCACGCGCCGCCGGCGAGACGGCGCCGTTGCTGTTCACCGCCGCGTTCGTGCTCGGTTCGAGCGGCGACCTGAGCCAGCGGATGAACTCGCTGCCGCTCCAGATCTTCAACGACGTGGGTCAGGCCCAGGACCGCCTCGTCCAGCGGGCGTGGGGCGCTGCCCTTACGCTGGTCGTCCTGGTGCTGCTGCTCACGCTCGTCGCCCGCCTGATCCAGCGAAGGAGCAAGCTCGCCCCATGACCCCGGACGATCCGCGCGCCACGCCCGTCGAGGCGCGTTCCCCCGACACCACCACCGAGATGTCACAAGCCGAGGACCGCGACACCGGAGCCAAGCCCCAGGGCGGCACCCCGATGGAGCTCGCGACGAGCACCGACCGCCGGCCGCCGCCGTCGGAGATCAACGCTCCGGGCATCACCCTGCGCAACATCAACGCGTACTACGGCGACAGCCTCGCGATCAAGGGCGTCGACCTCGACTACGCGCCGAACCAGGTGACGGCGATGATCGGCCCCTCGGGGTGCGGCAAGTCGACGCTCGTGCGTTGCATCAACCGCATGCACGAGGAGATCCCCGGCGCGCGCGCCGAGGGCGAGATCCTGCTCAACGACCTCGACATCAACAAGGCGGACGTGGACGTCGTCGCGGTGCGCCGCGCGATCGGCATGGTCTTCCAGAAGCCGAACCCGTTCCCGACGATGTCGATCTTCGACAACGTCGCGGCCGGGCTGAGGCTCGCCGGAGCCCGCGGCGTCGACATGCGCGAGCGCGTCGAGCGCTCGCTCATCGGCGCCGGCCTGTGGGAGGAGGTCAAGGACCGCCTCAACGAGCCGGGCGTCGGCCTCTCCGGCGGCCAGCAGCAGCGCCTGTGCATCGCCCGCACCATCGCCGTCGAGCCCGACGTGATCCTCATGGACGAGCCGTGCTCGGCGCTCGACCCGATCGCGACGCTCAGGATCGAGGACCTGATCCAGGACCTCAAGCAGCGCTACACGATCGTGATCGTCACGCACAACATGCAGCAGGCCGCGCGCGTGGCGGACACGACGGCGTTCATGCTCCTCGGCGAGCTCGTCGAGCACGCGCCGACGGAGACGATCTTCTCGAACCCTGGCGACTCCCGCACGGAGGAGTACGTCACGGGGAAGTTCGGGTAGGGCCGCCATGCCGATGGCGCGGCAGCACTTCCACGAAGAGCTCCAGCGACTCGAAGCCGCCGCGATGGGTGGGCTCGACCTCGTCGTCGAGCAGCTCGATCGGGTCATGGAGGCCCTCGAGCACCGCGACATCGAGCTCGCGCAGTTCGTCGTCGTCGACGACGACCGGCTCGACGGGCGCTACCTCGAGGTCCACCAGGGTGTCCTGTCGCTGCTCGCGCTGCAGTCGCCCGTCGCGGGCGACCTGCGCCTCGTCGCCGCCCTGCTCCACGTGATCAAGAACATGGAGCGGATGGGCGATCAGTGCGTGAACATCGCCAAGCTCATCCCGCTGGCCGGCTACGACGCGCCGGTGCGCGAGGAGGTCCTCGACCGGATCCTCCGCATGGGCCGCGCCGCGCGCTCGGAGACGGTGCAGGCCAAGCAGGCGTTCGTCATGCGCGACGTCGCCATGGCCGAGGACCTCGTCCGCCAGGACCGGGAGATCAACCGTCTCAACCGCGAGGTCTTCCAGCTGGCGATCGACGTCGGCACGGACGCGGACACGCGCGAGTGGGCGATGCACATGGTCATGGTCGCCCGCGCGCTCGAGCGTGTCGGCGACAACGCCGTCGACGTCGGCGAGCAGACGGCGTTCGTCGTCAGCGGGCTGTTCCGCGAGTTCTCGGACTCCTCGACGCCGGCCACGCGACCGGCGCCGTCGTCGTGACGCCGGCCTCGGGCCGGCGCCCGCGCCCCTAGATCACGTGGCCTAGACGCGCGCCAGCGTGAACGCGCCGACGAGGTCGGTGAGCTCGCCCGCGGTCGCGGCGAGCGTCTGGGCCGAGGCGGCGATCTGCTGCGTCGACGCCGACGTCTGCTCCGCGGCGGCCGACACCTCCTCGGTCGACGCGGAGGCCTCCTGCGCGACGCCCGTGATCTCGAGCATGTCGCGCTCGACGTTCGTGGCGCGCTCGGCGATCTCGGCGATCGTCCCGGCGATCACCTCGACCCGCGCGGTCATGTCGTCGACCGTGCCGTCGATCGCGTGGAAGGCCTCCTTGGCGCGCTCGACCGTGGCGGCGCCCTGGCGCGTGCGCGCGGCGCCCGCCTCCACGATGCCGACGGTCTGCGTCGTCGCGGTCTGGATCTCCCCGATGAGGCGCCCGATGTCGCCGGCGGCGCGCTGGGACTCCTCCGCGAGCTGGCGGACCTCGTCGGCGACGACGGCGAAGCCGCGGCCCTGGTCGCCGGCCCGGGCGGCCTCGATGGCGGCGTTGAGCGCCAGGAGGTTCGTCTGGTCGGCGATCGCCGTGATCATCTTCACGATGCCGGTGATGGCCTCGGAGCGGGCGCTCAGGCCGCGGATCGCGTCGCTCGCCTCCGTCGTGGAGTCGTTGACCGCGCGCATCGCCTCGGCGACCTCCTCGACCGCCGAAGCGCCCTCCCGGGCGGCGGTGCGGGCGAGGCGGGCGGCGTCGACGGTCTCCTGCACGTCGGCGGAGCTCTGCTGGGTGGCGGCCGCGACCTCGTCGGTGCTCGAGCGCGCGGAGCCGACGGTCTGGACCTGGCGCTCGGCGCCCTGGGCGACGTCCTGGACGGCCGCGGCGATCTCGCCGACCGCGCGGCCCGCCTCGTGCGAGGTCACGGCCATGTCGCCCGAGGCGCGGGAGACGCGCTCGGCGGTGCCGGCCACCTGGCCGATCGCCGCCGCGAGGGCCAGCCGGGTCGCGTTGTAGGCGTCGACCGACGCGACGGTGTTGTCGCGGATCGCGTTGACCGCGCGGGCGACCTCGCCGAGCTCGTCGCGGTCGATGCGCTCGATCGCGGGCGTGGACGGCTCGATCTCGAGGGTCAGGTCACGCGCGGCGACGGCCTCGAGGCCGGCGCGGAGATCGGTCGTGTCGCGCTCGGTGAGCGAGCGCAGCCGGCCCGCGATCGCGGCGACGGCGCCGCGGACCGCGAGGAAGAAGCCGACGAAGAGCCAGATCGCGGCCAGCAGCGCGGCCACGACGAGGGCGCCGATCTTCGTCCGCGCGCTCGACAGCCGCGCCGTGCGGGCGGCGAGCAGCGTGTCGAGCTTCGGGGTCGTGGCCGCCTCGAGGGCGGCGACGGCCTGCAGCGCCTGGTCGCCGCGGCGGGCGACGGCGGGGTCGACGGCGCCCGTGCCGGTCGGGTCGACGCTGCGCCCGAGCGCGCCGGTCGTGCCGAGCGTCGTCGCGAGCGGCGCGCCGAGCGAGCGCAGGCTCGGATCGGCGGTGTGCGTGAAGGACGTGTCGAAGCCGCCCTTCATCGCGCCGGCGGTCGAGGCCATGGTCCCCTGGGCGCCGGCGAGCGCGATGCGCCCGGCGATCGCGCCGTCGACGGCGACGATGCGCTGGAGGTCGGCGGTCTGGCCGGCGGTGTCGGCGAGCGCGGGCAGCTTCGTGATGACCGCGTCCATCAGGTAGAAGGAGTCGAGGTCCGGGTCGAGGATGAGGTTCGACCCGTTCGCGATCTGCGTCACGAGGCCGATCGCTCCGGCGATCGCGGGGCTCCACGCGTCGAACGCGGCCTGACCGCTCTTCGGCTTCGCCGCGGCGGCGCGCGCGACGAGCGGCTCGGCCTTGCGCCAGACCGGCGTCGTCTCGAGGTCGTCACCGAGCCGGCGGTCGACGGCGCCGACCGCGGCGGCGCTCGTCCGGACCCGCGCGACGGCGGCGGGCAGCGCGGCCGCGGCGGCGCGGTCGCCCGTCGCGGCGCGGACCGCCAGGCTGCGCGCGGTGACGAGCCGGACGACGAGGTCGTTCGCCGGCCTGAGCTCCACGACGCCGACGCGCTCCTTGGCCGAGAACGCGATCTGGCCGCCCTGCTGGGACCAGTAGGCATGGAGCGCGATGGCCGCGGGGGCCAGCAGCACGATGCCGATGAGCACGAACTTGCGGGCGTAGGTGAGGCGCGCCATGAGGGCGGCCGCGGGGGCGAACAGGCGGTGGAGGGCGGAGGCGAGCATGGCCGCGTGATCGGCCGAGGCGTCAAAACCTGGGGTGGCCGGCGGCGCATTGGACGAAATTCCGACAGGAGCCCTTGGAGGGGCGCCGCTGATCGCTCGTCGCGGCCTTCGCCGGGCCCGCGAAATCGCCGCTGAGAGCGTGTGAAAATCCTGTGTACCAGCCCTTTTCGACACCGGCCTCGGCCGGGCCGGTCAATAGACTCGACCGCGATGACGGAACCGATCGCCGCCGGCCGGATGCCCGAGACCCCGGCCACCAACACCGGTGCGCACATGCGTGTCGCCATGCTGGACACCGACTCCGGTTTCCTGCAGGTGCTCGGCAAGCGCCTGGAGCGGCTCGGCTGGGAGCACCGGGTGCTCGCGAGCGCGGTGCCGGTGGAGACGGTCGTCGCGATGCGGCTGAACGCGATCGTGATCGACCTCGCGGTCCTCGGGCCGCAGGCGTGGGAGTACCTCGAGAAGCTCTGCGCCTCGCTGCCGGGCCTCGGCGTCGTCGTGTGCACGGGGCAGTCGACGGTCGCCCAGCGCGTCCGCGGCCTGCGGATGGGCGCCGACGACTGGCTGACCAAGCCCTGTCATCCGGAGGAACTGCTGGCCCGCGTCGAGGCCGTCGTGCGCCGCCGCCGCCGCGCCGAGGCGCGCGAGGAGCGGGCCCCGATCCAGGCCGGCGAGGTCGAGATCCGGGCGGACCGCTTCCAGGCCTACGTCGACGACCTCTCGGTGGACCTCACGCGCCGCGAGTTCGAGCTGATCGAACTGCTGGCCGCGGCCGAGGGCCGCGTCCTCGAGCGCGAGGAGATCTACCAGCGCGTCTGGGGCTACGCGATGGCCCGCGGCGACCGCTCGGTCGACGTGTTCGTCCGCAAGCTGCGCCAGAAGCTCGAGAAGGCGTCGCCGGACTGGCGCTACATCCACACCCACTTCGGCGTCGGCTACCGGTTCTCGCCCGAGGCGGTCGAGGGCTCGGCGGCGGCCGCGGCGATCGAGGCCGCGCGCCGTGCGGAGCCGGTCGAGGACGACGCGCCCGTGGCTCCGCGGGCGCCCCGGGTGAGCCCCGAGGCCGGGCAGGATCCGGGCGCCGCGCGGGCGTCGGCCGCGGCGCGGTAGCAGTCGTTTCACCGGTCCGCCTCGGCGGGCCGGCGCGGGGCGGGCCACGCCTCCGGCCGGCCGCGTACCCTGTGGCGCGTGTCGACGGCCACGATGCGCAACATCGCGATCATCCTCGTCCTCGCGGCGGCCGTGGCCTTCGTGCCCGGCGGCGGCGACACGGCGAACCTCATCGGCGCGCTGCTGTCGACCGCGATCCTCGCCTGCTTCGTGATGCTCGCGGCGCGGTTCTACCGCGAGAACCGCATGGAGGTCCTGTCCCTCCCCGACCGCTGGCGGGCGATCTTCTACGGCGCGCTCGGCGTCATCGTGCTGGCGATGGCGGCACGGCCGCGGCTCGTCGAGACCGGCGGCGGGCTGCTCCTGTGGCTGGCGGCCGTGGCCGGGTCGGGGTACGCGCTGTACCGCGTCTGGCGGCAGTACCGCGAGTACGCGTAGACGCCGGCGCGTCACAGAGACGGCACACATTCGCCGCACTTCCGGCACAGACTCGCCCTAGCGCCGTCACAGGCCTCCGCGGCATCGTGGTCCCGTGCCCGGCAACCACCGTGAACGAGGCCAGGCGAGCGTCGAGCTCGTCGCCGTCCTGCCGCTGCTGGCGATCCTCGGGTTCGCCGTGTGGCAGGCCGCGGTCGCGGGGCAGGCGATGTGGCTCTCGGGCGCGGCCGCGCGCGCAGCCGCCCGCGCCGCCGCGGTCGGCGGCGACGTCGACGCTGCGGCACGGGCCACCCTGCCGCCCCGGCTGGAGGCGGGCCTCGGCGTCCGCCGCGCCGACGACGGCGCCGTGACGGTCACCATCCGTATTCCCACGGTCCTCGGCGACGCGTCCGTCGGCCGGACGAGCGCGCGGGCGCGGTTCGTCCCGCAGGGGCCATGAGCCGGCCGGCTTCTGCTGCGGGTCGCCCACGCCGCGGTCACGAGGGCGGACAGGCGACCGTCGAGCTCGTCGGCCTCCTGCCGCTCGCCGTGCTCGTCGCGCTGGCGATCGGCCAGCTGCTCGCCGCGGGTGCCGCGCGGGAGCTCGCCGGCCACGCCGCCGAGGCCGGCGCCGTCGCGCTGCTCCAGGGCGGCGACCCGAAGGCCGCGGCCCGCGACGCCGTCCCGGGCTGGGCCGACGACCACCTGACGATCGCCGTGCGGGAGCGCACCGTCCGCGTTCGCCTGCAGCCGATCAGCGTCGTCCCCGGCGTCGCCGACCGCCTCACCGCGACCGTCGTCGCCGACGCGGGCCCGAAGGCGTGAGCGCGCTGTGGGACTTCCTGGTCGCCCCGCCGGCGGGTGTCGGCGCCGACGATTCGTCGGGGTCGCGCACGCCGTCGAGCGGGGGCGGCGCCCGGGGCGCCCTTCGTCCGCTCGCCCGGCTGGGCGCCCTCCTCCTCCACGACCGCACCCCGTCCCACCGCCGGTGGCCCGAACCGGAAGGCATCGCGATGGACCTCGGCGCGACGCTCGTGCTGGACGACCCGCGTCCGCCGGAGGTTCCGTCCGCGACGGACCCGCTGCTCGCCGCCGGCTCGCCGCCCGCCGCCGACCCGCCGTTCGCCACCGACGCGCTCGCCGCCCCGGACCCGCGCAGCACCGCGCCCGCATCGACCGCGGCCCTCTCCGCCGTCGCCATCCTCTGCGCCGCCGAGGACGCCCGCGCCGTCGGCGTGGCCGCGGCCGTCCTGCTCGCCCGCGCCGCCCGCACCCCGACCGCCCTCGCCTGCCTCTGGACGGCGCCCGACCCGCCGCGCCACCCCGACGCCCGCCCGCCGGCCACGCGCGGCGCCCGCCGCCTCGCCGCCGCGCTCGCCGCCCGCGGCCTCGACGCCGCGCCCTGCGGCCGCGCCGCCACCGTCGCCCTTCCCGCCGACCCGTCCGCCGCACTCGCCGCGGCGGGCCGCGCGGCCGCGGCCGCCGGTGCCGCGCCGGTCGTCCTCGTCCTCGGCGGCCCGCGCGACGCCGCCTTCGACGACCTGCTCGTCGTCCAGGACCGGCTCCTCGTGGTCACCCGTCCCGGCCCGGGCGAGGCGATCGCGGGCCTCGCCCTCGCCGGCCTGCCCGATCCCGCGCCGCCGGCCGGGACCTGCGCGCTGGCGTTCGGCCCGGCCGGCCGGGCGCTCGCCGCCGCCGGCCTCGCCGTGCCCGCACCGCTGCGGGCCGCCCTCCGCGAGCCGCGGAGCCGGCGCTGACGATGCCGCTACTCCGTGACGACCGTCCGGCTCTGCTCGCGCATGAACTGCTGGACGTAGTACGGGCCGAGGCCGCCCTTGTTCGTCGAGCCGCTGCTCTTCCAGCCGCAGAACGACTGGATCCCCGGCCACGCGCCGGTCGTCGCGCCGGCCCGGCGGTTCACGTAGACGACCCCCGCCTCGATCTCGTCGAGGAACCGCGCGACCTCGTGGTCGTCGCGGCTGAAGATCCCCGCGGTCAGCCCGTAGTCGACCGCGTTGGCCTCGGCCATCGCCTCGTCGAACGACCCCACCCGCGTCACCGTGACGAACGGGACGAACAGCTCCTCGCGCGTCAGCCGGTGGCCGGGCGGGAGGTCGGTCACGATCGTCGGCTCGGCGTACAGCCCGCCGCCGTCCGGCCGCCCGCCGCCCACGACGATCGTGCCCTCGCGCTCGGCCTCGGCGACCGCCTCCCGGAAGCGCTCGAGCGCGCGCTCGTCGATCACCGGCCCGGTGTAGGCGTCGCCGTCGGCCGGGTCGCCGATCACGAGCTCGGCCGTCTTCGCCCGCAGGCGCTCGACGAGCTCGTCGTGGACCCCGTCGACGACGATCGCCCGCGAGCACGCGCTGCACTTCTGGCCCGAGAACCCGAAGGCCGAGGCCACGATCCCCGCGGCCGCGGCGTCGAGATCCGCCTCGGCGGTGACGATCGCCGGGTTCTTGCCACCCATCTCCGTGATCGCGGGCCGCGCGAACGCGCCCTCCTGGAAGCGCTGCGTGAGCGAGCGGCCGACCTCGGCCGAGCCGGTGAACACGACGCCGTCGATCGCGGCCCGCGCGAGCGCCTCGCCCGTCTCGGGCCCGCCGTGCACGACGTTCACGACCCCGGGCGGGAGTTCGGCAGCGGCGAACGCCTCGGCGACGAGCGCGCCCGACCACGGCGCGTGCTCGGAGGGCTTGAGCACGATCGTGTTGCCCGCCACCAGCGCCCCGGCGCTCATGCCGGTCACGAGCGCGACGGGGAAGTTGAACGGCCCGATCACCCCGAACACGCCGAACGGGCGCAGCACGCTCTGGTTGCGCTCGTTGTCCGTCAGGGTCCCGAGCGCGACCGCGTAGCCATCATGCGCTTCGATCTGGCGGCAGTAGGTCTCGATGAGGTCGATCGCCTCCTCGACCTCGGCGATCGACTCGACCCGCGGCTTGCCCGTCTCGAGCGTCACGACGCCGGCCATCTCCATGACCCGCTCGCGGATCGCGTCGGCCGCGGCGCGCAGCAGCCGGCAGCGCTCGTCCACGGGGACCGCCCGCCACGCGCGTTGCGCCTCGGCGGCTTCGGCGACCGCCTCGTCGACGAGCTCCCGCGGCGCCTGGCGCGCCCGGCTCGCGACGGCGTCGGCGCGGCTCGGGTCGGCGCGCTCGAACACCTCGCCGTTGGTCCGCGAGCGGCCGCCGACGAGGTGGGGGAGCGGGTCGTGCGCGTCGTCGCGCGCGGCCGCGAGCGCGCGCTCGAAGGCGGCGTCGAGCTCGGGGGTGCGCGTGCCGCTCGTGTAGGTCAGCCGGGTCGCCATGCGGCCTTGTACCTGCTCGCGCGGCCCGCGTCCACCACCGGGCGCGGCCGGCCGTCGCATAGAGTCGCCGGGCCCATTCGACGAGGAGGAGCCTTGGGGGTCAGAACGGATTTCCCGCGGACCGTCCGGCGCATCGACAACGCCTGGATCCCGCTGTCGGACGGCACCCGGCTGGCCGCCCGCATCTGGCTGCCGGACGACGCCGAGACCGACCCGGTCCCCGCGATCCTCGAGTACCTGCCGTACCGCAAGGGCGACGCGATGGCCCGCCGCGACGCCCGTCACCACCCGTACTTCGCGGGCCACGGCTACGCCGCGGTGCGCGTCGACCTGCGCGGCACGGGCGACTCCGACGGGATCCTCCACGACGAGTACACCCGCCAGGAGGAGGACGACGCGCTCGAGGTCCTCGCGTGGCTCGCCGCCCAGCCCTGGTGCACCGGCCGCGTCGGCATGTTCGGCATCTCCTGGGGCGGCTTCAACGGCCTGCAGGTCGCCGCGCGCCGGCCGCCGGAGCTCCGGGCCGTCATCACGATGTGCGCGAGCGACGACCGCTACGCCGACGACGTCCACTACATCGGGGGCTGCGTGCTCGCCCTCGACATGCTCCCGTGGGCCGCGACGATGCTGACGCTGCTCGCCCAGCCGCCCGACCCGGCGACCGTCGGCGACGGCTGGCGCGAGACATGGTTCGCCCGCATGGAACAAACGCCGGCGTTCGTCGAGCCGTGGCTCGCCCACCAGCGCCGCGACGACTACTGGCGGCACGGCTCGGTCTGCGAGGACCCCGGGCAGATCGAGGCGGCGGTGTACGCGATCGGCGGCTGGGCCGACGGCTACACGAACGCGATCCCACGGCTGCTCGCGAGCCTGCCCGGCCCGCGCAAGGGCCTGATCGGCCCGTGGTCGCACGCGTTCCCGCAGGACGGCGACCCCGGCCCGGCCATCGGCTTCCTCCAGGAGTGCCTGCGCTGGTGGGACCACTGGCTCAAGGACGTCGACACCGGCGTCATGGACGAGCCGATGCTGCGCGCGTGGATGCAGGAGCCCGTCGCCCCGGCCGGCCTCCACACCGAACGCCCCGGCCGCTGGGTCGCCGAGCCGGCGTGGCCGCCGCCGGGGGTCGAGGTCGCCGAATGGACGCTCGCGGGCCTCGGCCTGCTCCCGCCCGGCATGCCCGACCCCGACGGCGAGATCGCGCTGCTCCATCACAGCCCCGACACGACCGGCCAGGACGCGGGCGCCTGGTGCGCCGACGGCGGCGCGGGTGACTGGCCCGTGGACCAGCGCGCAGAGGACGGCCGCTCGCTCACCTTCACGTCGGCACCGCTCGACGAGCGCGTCGAGGTGCTGGGCTTCCCCGAGGTCACGCTCGACCTCGCGGCCGACCGTCCCCGGGCGCTCGTCGCGGTCCGGCTGTGCGACGTCGCCCCCGACGGGACGTCCCTCCTCGTGACCCGCGGCCTGCTGAACCTGACCCATCGCGAGGGCCACGCCGAGCCCGTCGCGCTCGAGCCCGGCCGCCGCTACCAGGTGACCGTGCGCCTCGACGCGATCGCCCAGGCGATCCCCGCCGGGCACCGGCTGCGCGTCGCGATCTCGACGTCGTACTGGCCATGGGTCTGGCCCTCGCCCGAGCCGGTCACGCTCACGGTCCACGCGGGCGCCGGGAGCCGCCTCGCGCTCCCGGTCCGCGCGCCGCGCGAGAGCGACGCCGCGCTGCCCGCCTTCGGCCCGCCGGAGTGGTCGGCGCCGCTGGAGCAGGAGCTGCTGCGCTCCGACCCGACGAGCCGCACCCTCGACCGCGACCTCGCGGGCGGCGCCCACGAGGTCCACTTCCAGTGGGACGTCGGCGGCCACCGGCGCCTGATCGACGGCGGCCCGGAGCTCGACGACACGAACCGGACGAGCTACCGGATCGTCGAGGGCGACCCGCTGTCGGCGAGCGTGCGGGTCCGCTGCGAGTCGACGCTCGCGCGCGAGGACTGGCACACCCGGGTCGAGACCGACAGCCGGATGACCGCCACGGCGTCCGAGTTCCTCGTCAGCCACACGCTCGACGCCTACGAGGGCGACGAGCGCGTCTACGCGCGGACGTGGACGCTCACGTTCCCCCGCGACGAGGTGTGATCGCCGACCCGCGACTCCGCCCCTCGGCCCGGTCCGGCCCCGCGCCCGCTCGGCGCGCCGCCGGCCGCCCCCGCGCCACGGACCGCGCCCGGTGACCACCCACCCCGAGCGCGACGGTGCCCTCCGCGCCGCGGTCGGCGCCGCGCGCGCCGCGGGCCTGCGGGTCGGCGAGCCGGTCGTCCTCGCCGACCGCAGCAACCTGCTCGTCCACCTGCGACCCGCGCCGGTCGTCGCGCGCGTGCCGCTCGGGACCGCCGCGGTGCGCCCGGGCGCGGCGTGGCTCGAGCGCGAGGTGGCCGTCGCCCGACACCTCGCGGCGAAGGGCGCGCCGGTGGTCGCTCCGAGCCCCGAGGTCGACCCCGGCCCGCACCGCCACGACGGGCGGCCGGTGACGTTCTGGGAGCTCGCCGAGGAGACGGGCGAGCCGCTCGACGCGCTCGCGGCGGGCCGTGGGCTGCGGGCCTGCCACGCCGCGCTGGCGGACTTCGCGGGCGACCTGCCCGAGCACGCGATCTTCCACGAGGCCCGCGCGATCCTCGACCGCCTGCTCGCCGGCGGCGCGCTCGACCCGCAGGACACGGCGCGCGTGCGCCGCTGGGAGGCGCGGCTGACGACCGCGATCGCCGCCCTCGATACGCCGCTCCAGGCCGTGCACGGCGATGCGCACCTCGGCAACGTCGTCCAGACCGCCCGCGGCCCGCTGTGGAACGACTGGGAGGACACGTTCCGCGGTCCGCCCGAGTGGGACGTCGCCTGCCTCGTCGCGGCCGCCCGCGTCTTCGCCCGCGACCCCGCGCCGCCGCAGGCGGCCCTCTCGGCCTACGGCGACCCGGGCGACCCGGCGCTCGTCGATCTGATGGTCGACACCCGCGTCTACGTCGGGCTCGCGTGGACGCTGGTCGTCGCGCCCCACCGCGCGGACGGCGCGGAGCGGGTCGCCGCGCGGCTCGCCTGGCTGCGGGCCCGCGAGCCGGACTGACCCCGGCGCGCGACCGGCCTACGCCTCCGCCGCGCGCTCCTCGGCGCCGGCCTCGGCGGCCCGCACCTCCGCCTCCGGCGACGCGACGTCCGCCGCGCGCGCCTTCGCCTCGGCCGCCTCGACCTGCTCGGGCGAATGGACGGCGTGGCACGCCGCCACGTGCGCGGACCCGGCGGCCGCCGCGGGCACCGGCTGCAGGCCGAGGTCCTCGCCGCGGCACTTCGCCTCGATCCCCATCCGCTCCGCCTCGCCCGAGGCGACGACCGGGCAGCGGGGATGAAAGCGGCAGCCGGCCGGGATGCGGGTCGGGTCGGGCGCCTCGCCGACGAGGATCTGGGCCTCGCGGTGGGCTGCCTCGGGCACCACCGACAGCAGCGCGCGCGTGTACGGATGACGCGGCGAGGACAGCAGCTCCTCGGTCGTGCCCTGCTCGACGATCCGCCCGAGGTACATCACCGCGACGCGGTCGGCGATGTTCCACGCCAGGCCGAGGTCGTGGGTGACGACGAGGATCGCGATCCCGGTGTCGCGCACCAGGCCGAGCATGAGCTGGAGGATCTCGCCGCGCACCGAGGCGTCGAGGCTCGAGACGGGCTCGTCGGCGACGAGCAGCTCCGGCTCGAGCACCATCGCGCCGGCGATCACGACCCGCTGACGCTGGCCGCCGGAGATCTCGTACGGGTAGAGGCCGAAGAACCGCTCGGGCGGGCGCAGGCCGGAGCGCGCCAGCGCGGCCGCGACGAGCGCCTCCTCGTCGCCCTCGACCTTCTGGATGCGCAGCCCCTCCGCGACCGCCTCGTACACCGTCTGGCGCGCGTTGAGCGCGCCGGTCGGGTCCTGGAAGACCATCTGGACCGCGCGCCGGTGGGTCCTGAGGGAGCGGTTGTCGTAGCGGACCGGCTCGCCGCGGAAGCGGACCTCGCCGGCCCGCGGGCGCTCGAGGCCGAGGATCGTGCGCGCGAGCGTCGTCTTGCCGCAGCCCGACTCGCCCACGAGCGCGAGGACCTCGCCCGCGCGGACGGAGAGGTTCACGCCGTCGACGGCGCGCGCGACCCGCCGGCCGCGGGCGTCGAAGCGGACCTCGATGTCCCGCATGTCGAGGAGCGGGGCGTCGCCGGCGGGCGTGGTGGGCGCGGGGGAGGAGGCCGGGGCGGTCACTGGAGCGGCGGCTCCCCGTCGAGGACCTCGACGCAGGCCGCGCGCCGCTCCGGGCCCGCGGGCCACAGCTCCATCGCCGCGCGCGAGCACACGGGCCGCGCGTCCGGGCAGCGCGGGTGGAACGGGCAGCCGGAGGGCAGGTCGCGCGGGTCGGGCGGGTCGCCGGCCAGCCCGGACGGGTTCATGCGGAACGCCGGGTCCCCGATCACCGGGAACGCCGCGGCGAGCGCACGGGTGTACGGATGCGCGGCGGCTGCGAACACCTCGCGGCTGGGGCCCTCCTCGACGATCCGCCCGGCGTACATGACGGCGAGGCGGCGACAGACCGCGGCGAGCGTCGACAGGTCGTGCGTGATGAACAGGACGCCGAGGCCGAACGTCGTCTGCAGGTCGCGCAGCAGCCGCAGGACCTGGGCCTGCACCATCACGTCGAGCGCCGTCGTCGGCTCGTCGGCGACGAGGAGCTGGGGGTCGCACGCGAGCGAGAGCGCGATCAGGACGCGCTGGCGCTGGCCGCCCGAGAGCTGGTGCGGGTAGTCCGCCGCGCGCCGCGCGGGCAGCCCGACGAGCTCGAGCAACTCCCCGACGCGGTCGGGCACGCGGCGCCGCCCGCCGCCGGAGGAGTGCAGCTCGATCGCCTCGCCGATCTGGCGACCGACCCGCTGCACCGGGTTGAGCGAGTGCAGCGCGCCCTGGAACACGATCGCCATGTCCGTCCACCGCACCGCGCGCAGCCGCCCGGGCTTCATCGCGAGGACGTCCTCGCCGCCGAGGAGCACCTCGCCCGTGACCTCGGTTCCGCGCGGCAGCAGCCGCATGATCGCCCCGGCGAGCGAGGACTTCCCGCAGCCCGACTCGCCCGCGAGCCCGAGCGTCTCGCCCGCGGCGAGGTCGAAGCTCACGCCGCGCACGGCCGGCACGGGGCCGCTGCCGGTGCGGTAGTCGACGTGCAGGTCGCGGACCTGCAGCAGGGGGACGCCGGCCGCGGCCTCGCCGGTGCGCTCGTCGGCCGCCGCCCGCGGCGCGACGCTCACGAGCGCTGCTCCCGCAGGCGCGGGTCGAGGATCTCCTCGAGCGCGTGGCCGCAGAGGACGAACGCGAGCACGACGAGCATCACACCGAGGCCGGGCGGGATGAAGTACCACCACGCGTGCTGGCTCAGCGCCCCGTTGGCGAAGCCGTCCTCGAGCATCTTGCCCCACGACGGCCGCGACGGGTCGCCGAGGCCGAGGAACGACAACGTCGTCTCCGACAGGATCGCGATCGGCACGGTGAGCGTCGTGTTGGCCAGGATCAGCGGCGCGATGTTCGGCATCACGTGGCGCCCCATGAGGTGGCGGTTCGAGGCGCCGAGCGCGCGGCTGCGGTCGACGTACAGCCGCTCCTTGACGCTCAGCACCTGCGCGCGCACGACGCGCGCCGTCGCCGGCCACGAGGTGATCCCGATGACGAGGATGATGTTCTCGACCGACGGCCCGAGCACCGCGGCCAGCGCCAGCGCGAGCGGCAGGAACGGGATCACGAGAAACCACTCGGTCAGGCGCATGAGCAGGCCGCCGACGCGTCCGCCGAAGAACCCGGCGACGATGCCGACGGACGTGCCGATCACCATCGCGAGCACGGTCGCGGTGAGGCCGATGAGCAGGCTGATCCGCGAGCCCCAGACGAACTGCGTCCATACGCTGCGCCCGAGGTGGTCGGTGCCGAGGGGCGCGAACTCGGCCGGGCTCGCCCACACCGGGTTGGCGGTCGAGTTCACGGCGGCGAGGCCGGCACGGTCGGCGAGCAGCGGCGCGGCCAGCGCCATCAGCGTGATCAGGACGAGGACGACGAGCCCGATCATGCCCGCGCGGTTGCGCCGGTACTGGCGCCAGGCCGTGGCCGCCGAGCGCCGCCGCCGCTGCCACGCGATGCGGCGCGCGGAGGGGAGGGCGACGCTCGTCACGTCGTCCGCACCCGCGGGTCGAGGTAGGCGTAGAGCAGGTCGGCGATGAAGTTGAAGACGATCACCGCGGCGCTGAACACGAGGAACAGCCCCTGGAGCATCGGCAGGTCGGGCCCGTTCAGCGCGTCGTAGGTCGCCAGGCCGAGCCCGGGCCAGGAGAAGATCGTCTCGACCGCGATCGCCCCGGACAGGACGAACCCGAAGTTGATCGCGATGAGCGTGACGACCGGCAGCAGCGCATTGGGCACCGCGTGCCGGTTGCGGACCATGACCTCGCGCATCCCCTTCGCCCGGGCGAGCACGAGGTAGTCCTCGCGCATCGTGTCCAGCAGCGACGAGCGCATCACGAGCGCGTACTCGCCGAGGTAGGCGACGGTGAGCGTCAGGCACGGGAGGAACAGGTGCTTGGCCTGGTCGGCGAGGTGCGCGACCCCGGTCGCGTTCGACGACGCGTCCTCGATCCCGCCGACCGGGAACCACCCGAGCGTCACCGCGAAGAACGACAGCAGCAGCATGCCGAGCCAGAAGTCGGGCATCGAGTACGTCGCCATCGTGAACGTGGTCGCGGCGTAGTCCGCCTTCGTTCTTCGCCGCCATGCCGCGACGATCCCGATCGCCACGCCCCCGATCGTCGACAGCAGCGTCGAGAGGCCGACGAGCGCGATCGTCGCGCCCGCCTTGTCGGCGATCTCCTTCGCCACCGGCTGGTTCGTCGCGTACGAGCGGCCGAGGTTGATCTGCGCCGTCTGCTGCAGGTAGCGGACGAACTGCTGGCCCGTCGAGCCGTCGAGGCCGAACTGCTTCGTCAGCGCGTCGCGCTGGGAGACCGTGAGGTTGCGTCCCCGGAAGAGGCTCGCCACCGGATCGCCCTCGACCACGCGGAAGAGGAAGAAGTTGAAGCAGATGACGAACAGCAGGGTCGCCAGCGACCCCAGCACCTTGCCGGTGACGAACCGCGCGGTCACGCCCGGGTCATTCGCGCTCGTCTGCGCTGCGCCGGCGCGAGATCAACAGCCCGGCGCCGCCGAGCACGACGACCGCCGCGACGACGATCGCGATGATCGCCCCCGAGCCGCCGCCACCGCCGCCGGACCCCGAGGACGCCGCGACCGGCCGGAGGTTCGCGTACGTCTGTGACGAGTTGTTGAAGAGCACCGGCCCGGTCTCCGCCGGCTGGCGGATCCAGCCCGTGTACTTGTCGGTGCGGTAGGCCTGCAGGTCGGCCCCGTAGTCGAGCGGGACATAGGTCGCCGACTCGTAGAAGCGCGTGAGCATCTGCTGCACGATCGCCCTGCGCTTCGCCGGATCGAGCTCGGTGTTCTGCTGCTTGTACATCGCGCTGTACGTCTTGTCGCACCAGCTCGCGTCGTTGTAGTAGTTCGTCGGGTTCTTCGGGTCCTGGCTGACGTTGTCGCAGGTGAAGTACGACATCATCGGGTCGGGGTCGACGAACGGGGTCCAGCCCCACACGAAGAGGTCGTAGTCACCCTTGCCGATGACCTCGGTGAGCTGGCTGTCGCTGTAGGTCTTCTGCGTCGTCGCGATCCCGATGTCCTTCAGCCACCCGGTGACGAACTCGGCGACCGGCTGGGCGATCTCCGACTCGGAGCGCACCGCGTAGCGCAGACGCAGCGGCTTGCCCCCGCCGGGCATCTCGCGGATGCCGTCGCCGTTCGTGTCCTTGTAGCCGGCCTGGTCGAGGATCCGCTTGGCCTCGGCGAGGTTGAAGTCGAAGCGCTGGGCGGCGGTCAGCTTCGGCATCCACGCCGGGTTCGCGGACGGGCTGATGGTGTCGGCGGGCGTCGCCAGGCCGCGCAGCACGCGGTCGACGATCGTCTTCTTGTCGATCGCGTGGGCGATCGCCACGCGCACGCGCCGGTCGAGCAGCGCCGGATGCGGCTTCTTGAGGCCCGCGCCGCCGTTCATCCCGAGCTCGTCGAAGCCGCCCTGCTGACCCTCGATCGTCGCGATCCCGTCCTCCTTGCGCAGCTGGAGGAAGGCGTTGCTCGGCACGAGGTGCACGGCGTCGAGCTGGCCCTTGCGCAGCGCGGCGACCATCGCGTCGCCGTTGTTGAACTTGCGGAACACGACGCGGTCGATCCGCGGCTTGCCCTTCCAGTAGTTCGGGTTGGCCTTCAGGGTCCAGAACTGGCCCTTCGCCACGCGGTCGAGCACGTACGGGCCCGAGCCGACGCTCGACTGGCCGTCGAACTTGCCGAGCGCGTCCTTGTCGTACTTCGACCAGACGTGCTTGGGCAGGATGTACACGTCCATCACCGGCAGCTTCGGGTCGGCGACCGACGACTTCAGCACGACCGTCTGCGGGTCCGGTGTCGTCGCCGTGACGTTCGCGACGGTCTGCGAGTAGTTGAGCCACTCCTCCCTGCGCGCCCGGTTGATCGTGTAGGCGACATCCTCGGAGGTGAGCGGCTGCCCGTCGGACCACTTGAGGTTCGGGCGCAGCTTGTACGTCCAGGTCTTCTTGTCCGCCGAGGAGGTCCACGACTGCGCGAGGCCGGGGATCGGTGCGAAGTCCTTCGACGACTTGTCGGTGAGCGTCGCGTACTGGAGGTTCCAGAACTCGTACGCCGCGACGGTCACGCCGACCGTCGGGTTGGCGCTGTCGAGATCCTGCTGGAGCCCGACGCTGAGGGTGAGCGGCTTGGCGCCCTCCTGGCCCGACGCGGTCGTCACCGCGATGGTGACGATGGCCGCCGTGCTCGCCAGCACGCCGGCCAGGACCCTTCCTCTACCTCTCACGCCGTGCACTCCCCTCGCTTCGGAATGCGGGCGATTATCTCCACGCCCGTGGGTGAGTGCTAGTCCAATTCGTTCAAAGCGGTGCGGTCCTCGTACTACATGAGGTACCAGTCCAGAAACCGCTCGACGCGCCGGTTGAAATCGAGGTTCGGGCCCGCGCGCAGGAAGCCGTGGGCCTCGGTCGGATAGGTCACGTACTCGAACGTCTTGCCCAGCCGGCGCAGCTCGGCGACGTGCTCCTCGGACTGCGCGGGGCTCACGCGATCGTCGCGCTCGCCGTGCGCGATGAGGATCGGGGCCTGGACGTTCGCGAGCCGGTGGACGGCCGAGCCGGCGCGGTACGCCGCCCGCGCCGCCGACGGCGGGCCCATCATCCGCTCGAGGTCCTGGACGCCGAGGCGGTCGCCCTGCGCCCACGACGTGACGATGTCGACGTCGCCGTACATCGCCACGGCGCAGCGGTAGCGGTGCTCGGGATCGTCGGTGACGGCCATGGTCGCCATGTACGAGCCGTAGCTCCCGCCGAGGATCGCGAGCCGGTCCCCGTCGACCCAGTCGAGGCTGCGCAGGTAGTCCGCGGCGGCGAGGCAGTCCTTCGTGTCGTCGACGCCCCACGTCCCGTGGTTGAGGCGCTCGAAGTCGCGCCCGTAGCCCGTCGACCCGCGGAAGTTCACCGCGAGCCACGCGTAGCCCTTCGCGATGAAGTACTGCGCCTTGGGGTCGTGGTCGTCGATGTAGGCGTCGGTCGGGCCGCCGTGCGGATAGACGACCGCCGGGACCGGGTCCTCCGCCGAGGCGTTCGGCGGGCGGAACAGGAAGCCGGGGATCTCGAGGCCGTCGAAGGAGCGGAACGTCACGTCCTCGGGCGCGACGTGTGGCGCGCGCTTGAGGGCGAGCGGGGCGGGGGCGTAGATCGTGCGGACGTCGCCGGTCGCGTGGTCCCCGGCGCTCCGCCGGCGTCCCCGGCGCCTGCGGCGGGCACGCCGACGCGGCGCAGCTCCGGCGGCGTCGCGTGGTCCTCGTAGCCCGCGACGAGGTCCCCCGCCGCGGTCCACGCCGGCTGGTGCCACGTCCCTCCCGGCGCGAGCCGCTCGACCGCGCCGGACGCGGCGTCGACGAGCACGAGGTCGAAGCGGTTGCCCCGCCCCCGGACCGCGGCGATGCGGCCGCCGTCGGGGTGCCACGCGAGCTCGGCGAAGTCCGCCTCGTCGTGGGTGAGTTGGCGGTCGCCGGTGCCGTCGGCGCCCACGAGGTGGACCTCGCGGCGGCCGGATCGTTCGGAGATGTAGGCGATCGTCCCGCCGTCGGGCGACCAGGCGGGGCCGAAGTCGGCCATCCCGGGCGTGCCGGTGAGCGCGCGCACGCGCCCGGTGACGACCTCGACCACGCGGATCTCCGCGCGCTTCAGGTCGCCGCGCGGGACGAAGACGTAGGCGACCTCGGCGCCGTCCGGAGAGACGGCCGGATCCTCCTCGTCGCCGAGCGCGTCGAGCGTGTCGTGGACCGTGACGAGTCGGCGGGGGAACGGGTCCGCGACGTTGGCGACGGTCAGGCGCGTCGTGCCCGTGGCCTCGATCTCGTGCTCGACCGACAGCAGGAGGCGGTCGTCGTCGAGCCAGACGGGACCATCGGCCTCGACGAGGCGACGCGGCGGGCCGCCCGCGGTGGGGACGAGCCAGACGTGGCCGTCGTCGCCGTAGGCGATCTGGTCGCCGGCGGGCGAGATGCGCGGCTGGGTGTCCTCCCAGTACGGCGCCGCGGGGCGGCCGGTCGTCAGCCGCTCGGGGTGCGCGCCCGCCGCGGTGAGGTCGAGCACGTGCAGGTCGGAGGTGTCGTGGTCCTCGATGAAGACGGCGGTCCGGCGGTCGGGACTGACCGCGAGCGAGCGCGGGCGCGTCGCGTGAGCGACCGTCTCCAGGCGCCAGCCCGGCGGCGGCGCGACGTCCTTGCGCCGCGGCACCGGGATGCCGCCGCGCTCGTCCTTGCCGATCCAGATGCGCTCGAGCGGGTCGGCGTCAGGCACGCGTCGCTCCCTCCTCCACCCCGGCGAGGGTCTCTCGCACCAGGGCGCCGATCGTTGTCAGGTCGTAGCCGCCCTCCTGGACGAGAACGGTCGGCAGCCGCAGCGCACCGAGCGCGCGGCCGGCGGCACGGTATCCGTTCGGCGTCACGCGCAGCGGGCTCTCGGGGTCGCCGGCCGCGGCGTCGACCCCGAGCGCGACGACGAGGCCCACGACCCCGTGCTCGACCGTCGCGTATCGCGCGAGCGCGTCGACCGCCTCGAGCCACGGTCCGTCGCCGGCGCCCGGCGCGAGCGGGAGGTTGCGGTTCGCCCCCTCGCCGTCGCGAGTCCCGGTCTCGGTCGCGAACCCGAGGAAGTGGGGGAACCATCCCGCGCCCGGGTCGACGTGGACGGAGCACGTCACGACGTCGGCGCGGTCGTAGAAGATCGTCTGCGTGCCGTTGCCGTGGTGGGCGTCGATGTCGATCACCGCGACCCGCCCGTCGACGCGCCGCGCGAGCGCCGCGGCCGCGGCGGCGGCGTTGTTGAGGTAGCAGGAGCCGCCGTGGGCGGTACGCGTGACGTGGTGGCCGGGCGGGCGGCAGCACGCGTAGGCGGCCGGCGCGCCGGCCGCGACGAGGTCGACCGCCGTGAGCGCGGCGTCGACGGCGCCGCGCGCCGCCTCCCAGGTCCCGGGCCCGACGAGCGTCATCGTGTCGTAGGCGAAGTAGCCCGGCCGCGCCCAGGTGGCGACCGGGACGGCGGGCGTCAGGTGCTCCGTGAGCCCGGGGTGGGCGAAGACGTACGGGACGACGCGGTCCTGGCCGGGGTCCTCGGGGAGCTTCGCCGCGGTCCACGCGTCCCAGGCGCCGCGCAGGTAGTCGACGAGCCCCGGGTCGTGGACGGCGAGCACGTCCTCGTCGGGGTGCGGCTCGGCGGCGACGACCTCCGCGCCCGCCGCGGTCAGCGCGTCCCGGATCGCGTCGGCCCGGGCCGGGACCTCGGTGCCGGGGGTCCGGATCCCGACCCAGACCTCGCCGCCCGGCTCGTGGAGACGGTGCCGGTCGCTCCAGACGATCGGCAGGGCGAGCCGCATGCGGGGCGAGCCTATCCGCGGGCGGTGGCTTCGCGGGGTCGCCGGGTCCAGGGCGGTGGGATCGGCGCCGGCGGGCTGCCCGGCGCCGAGGCCCGGCCGCGCGGGCGATGTTCTAGGGTCGGGCGCCGTGACGGACGCGAGCACCGCCGGCCCGAGCCTCCGCGACCACGGCCTGCGCATCGGAACCCTCCCGACCGGCCCCGCGAACGCGATCACCGACGTCGGCGACGTGCGCGTCGGGCATGTGACCGTCGTCCGCGACGAGGAGCCCCCGCCCGCCGGGCGCGGCATCGCGCGGACCGGCGTCACGGCGATCGTCCCACGCGCCCCCGAGACCCTGCTCGCCCGCCCGGTCCCCGCCGGTGCCGCGGTGCTCAACGGCGCCGGGGAGATGACGAGCTTCCTGCAGGTCTCCGAGTGGGGCGTGATCGAGACCCCCGTGTACCTCACCGCGACGATGGCCGTCGGGCGCGTGTACGACGGCGCGATCAGCGCCGCGGCGGCCGCCGACGCCGACGTCGGCCCGAACAACGTCGTGATCCCGGCCGTGGCCGAGTGCGACGACAGCTGGCTGTGCGACGCTGTCCCGGTCCAGGTCGAGGCGGCGGACGCGGGCCGCGCCCTCGCCGCCGCCACGGGCGGGCCGGTCGCGCAGGGGGCGGTCGGGTCGGGGACCGGGATGATCTGCTTCGGCTGGAAGGGCGGCATCGGGACGTCGAGCCGGGTCGTCGCGGAGCTCGGCGCCTCGGTCGGCGTGCTCGTGATGGCGAACTTCGGCTCGGCGCCCGACCTGCGCGTCGGCGGCGTGCCGGTCGGGCAGGCGCTCGGGCACGGCGGCGAGGTCCCCGAGCCGGGCGGCGAGCCCCCCGAGCCCGGCGGCAGCTGCATCGCGGTCGTGGCGACCGACGCGCCGCTGAACACGGCACAGCTCCAGCGGGTCGCGCGCCGCGCCGGCCTCGGCCTCGCGCGGACCGGGTCGGTCGCCCACCACGGCAGCGGCGAGATCTTCCTCGCCCTCGCCGTCGGCGAGCAGGGCGCGCTGCCCGACGACGAGCTCGACGCGATCTTCTCCGCCACCGTCGACGCCGCCGAGGAGGCCGTCCTCAACGCCCTCTGGTTCGCCGAGGACACCACCGGTCGCGCGGGGCGCGTGGTCCGGGCGCTGCCCCACGACGCGGTGCTCGAGTTGCTCTCCACGCACCGTCGGCTCGACCGCTGAGCGCGGGTGTGAGGCGTACGGCGACGGGGCGGGACGCGCCCGTGACGCGCGACGGATGGCGGGCGCTGCTCGGGGACACGCGGGTGATCGCCGTCGTGCTGTGCACGACGTGGGGCGTCATGTTCATCGTGCAGCGGCTCGCACTCGAGGAGTCGCCCCCGCTGTGGGTCGCGGCCGGCCGGGCGTCCGTCGCGGCGATCGTGCTGCTGCCGCTCGCGCCGCGGCTGCGCACCCTGACCCGCCGCGGCCTCGGGATCACGCTCGCGCTCGGCGGGTTGAACCAGTGCCTCTTCGTCGGCCTGCAGGTCGCGGGACTGCGGACCGTCCAGGCGGGGCCGGCCGCGGCGCTCATCTACCTGCAGCCGGTGCTCGTCGTCCTCGGCTCCGGTCCGATCCTCGGCGAGCGCCTCACGCGGCGCCGCATCGTCGGCGCGCTGCTGGGCTTCGCGGGCGTCGCGGTCGTCGGTCTGCACCAGAGCGCGGCGGCCTCGGCCGGGGGCGTGGTGCTGCTCCTCGTCGCCGCCGTGTCGTGGAGCGCGGGCGCGCTCATCACCAGCGCCACCGATGAGCCGATCGTCCCGCTCGTCGTCGGCCAGCACCTCATCGGCGCCCCGGTGCTCCTCGGGGTCGCGGCGGTCACCGAGCCGTTCCCGTCGCTGTCGGCCAAGCTCGTCGCCTGCGTGCTGTTCGCCGGAATCTGCGGCTCGGCGATGGCGTGGATGCTCTGGAGCGCCCTGTTGCGCCGCGGCGAGGCGAGCGTCGTGAGCACGTGGCTGTTCGCGGTCCCGGTGCTCGCCGCCGCGCTCGGCGTCGTGTTCCTCGACGAGCCGCTGAGCGTCGAGCTCGTGATCGGCATCGTGCTCGTCGCCGTGGCGGTGCGCCTCGCGGCGGGTTCCCAGGGCACCGAGCGCGAGCCCGCACCGGCCGGTTGACGGTCGCTCGGTCAGCACGGCGCTACGGGGTCGGCGACGGGTACTGCTGCGTCGCCCGGTACGCCGCCTGCAGGTCGTAGTACGCGGGCTTCGGCACGCCGTCGTAGCTGATCACCGCCTTCTGGTGGAAGGGCGGCTGGGGCAGCGGGTTGCCGCCGTCCCAGCCCGGGCGCACGAGGAACTCGCGCAGGGTGAACCAGACCGCGCCGCTCAGCCACGGCTTCGTCGCGAAGACGCCGAGGTGGTACGCCAACAGGTCCCGCTGAAACTCGTACGTGCCCTTCTCGGTCACGGCGCCGCTGCGGTTCGCCTCGGCGCCGAACTCGGTCACGAGCAGCGCCTTGCGCGGGTGGCAGGCGCGCATCTTGTCGAGGTACGGCGAGAGGTCCTCGCGGTTGGCGACCTCGCCGTCGTACCAGCCGAAGTAGTCGTTGAGGCCGAGCACCTGCAGCGGTCCGTAGCCGACGCGGCAGGCGGCGAGCGGATGACCCTCGATGGCCATCCCGACGGGCCGCGTCGGGTCGAGCCCCTTCGCCGTGCGCGCGGCGGCCGCGATGTACTGGCGCACGCGCGGCGGCACGCTGTCCTTCAGCTCGTTGCCGATCGACCAGACGATCACCGAGGGGTGGTTCTCGTTGTCGAGGATGTTCCGTCGCACCTCGTCGACGGCCGCGCGGCGCGTCGACGCGTACAGGTAGCCGGTGTTCATCCGGTAGACCGGGACCTCCGACCAGACGAGCAGCCCGGCCCGGTCGGCCATCGCGTGGAACCTCGGGCTGAGCGGATAGTGCGAGCGCACGAGCGTCGAGCCCGAGTCCTTGATCTGGCGGATCGTCTGCAGCCGGTCGGCGTCCGTCCACGCCGGGCCCTTGCCCGGCAGGTCCTCGTGGACGGCGACACCGCGCAGGTTCACCGGAAGGCCGTTGAGCAGCAGTCGCCCGTCGGCCCGCACGCGCACCGACCGCAGGCCGGTGTGGACCTCGTACCGCGCAGCGCGCCGCAGCGCGCCGCGCGCGCTCGCGGACGCGGTGAACGTCACGGGGTAGAGGTACGGCGTCGCCGGCGTCCAGAGCCGCGGCCCGCTGACCGGGATCCGCCGCGTGAGCGTCCGGCGGCTTCCCGGCCGGATCGCGACGGTCCCCATCCGCACGGGAAAGCCGCCGAAGCTCGCCCGCACACGAACCCGCTGTCGCCGGCCCGAGACGTTGCGCACGACGGTGATCAGCCGGACCGAGACCGGGCACGTCGGGCACGGGACGGACGGGCGCACCACCACGCGTTCGAAGTCGATCCGGTCGACGCGCTCGAGATAGACCTCGCGGACGATGCCGCCGTAGTTCCACCAGCCGCCGCGCGGCTCATCGGTCTGCGTGTACGTCGTCGGCGGGAAGTCGATCGGCAGCCGCCGGTTGTCGGTGCGGACGACGAGGTGGTTGACGCCGCCGCGCCGCAGGCCTGACAGGGGCAGCGTGAAGGCGATGAACCCGCCGGCATGGCGGCCGACCAGCCGTCCGTTCAGCCAGACCGTGGCGCGGTAGTTCACCGAGTCGAAGTGCACGCGCCACTGCAGCGCCCGCGCGCGCGAGGGCAGACGGAAGTCCTTGCGGTACCAGGCGGGGCCGCCGATGAAGCCGCTCGCCGTGCGGTCGTTCGCGTTCCACGCGTTCGGGACGGTGACCGGGGTCCAGCCGCGGGTGGAGCGCCGGCGCTCCCAGTGCTGCCCGGCGCCGCGGTCGCGGCGGTCGACGCGCAGCAGCCACCCGCCGCCGAGGAGGAAGCGCCCGCCCGCACCGTCGCTCGTCGGCGACACCGGCGACGGGGCCGTCGTCTGGGCCGAGGCGGCCGGCGCCGCGACCGCGGCGACGACCGTCGCCATGACGAGGACGAGGACGAGGACGGGGCCGGACCGCCGGAGCGTCATGCGTACTGGAGGCGCAGGGCGTTGAGCAGGTGGACGGTCACCGCCGGCGGCGCATTGACCGCGACGGCCGCGGACACGCCGCACAGGAGCTCGCCCGTCGACGGGCCGGTGCCGCGGCGCGGGCGCAACAGGAGCCTGCGCGGTCCGAAGGCGGCGGGGAGCCCGACGATCGGCGCGATGCGCGGCGCGACGTTGATCGCGATCCGCGCACAGCTCCGCGACGTGGTCACGCGCGCGAGGGCGATCGTGAAGCTGAAGGGCCGGTTGCGCACCCGCTGGCGGGACGGGTAGCGGCGATCGCGCAGCGTCCCGCTCAGCCGGCCGAAGACCGCGAGACCGGGTGGCCGCACGCGGAAGCGCCGGATCACGAACGCACCTTGGAAGCGGCCCTGCGTGGTCTTCGCGCTGAGCAGGACGGTCGGGAACCTCGCGCCGCCGGCTTGTGCGCCCGCGCCCGCGGGCACGGCGGCGAGGAGCGCGAAGGCGACGAGCGCCGACAGGAGGGTCGAGGTCAGGCGGTGGGGCATGGGCGGCATAACAACGTGTTCGCGCGACGGAAGTCGCGGTCGGCATCGGGCGTCGCCGGGCATCGCGCCGCGCAGGCGCGCGCGGCTCCGGAGGCCGGGGCGATGGCGGGATCGCCGATGGGAACGGGGATTTCGCAGGTCACGGTCGTCATCGATGACTGGTCAGCCGCGGCTTCGGGAGGCGTCCGTCGGCAGTCGCGGCCCGCGGAGAGTTGTCACACATTTGTCGCAAAGTCGGTGCAAACAGGTCGTAGCCCTGTCACACCTTCCTCGCCAGGCTGCCCGGCGTGCCCCACACCCGCCGACACGCCGAGCAGGGCCAGGCGAGCCTCCTGGTCGTCGGCGCGCTCGTGGCGGTGCTGCTCGGCGCGGTCGTCCTCGGCGGCATCGCCCGCGCGATCGGCGTCCGCGGCGAGCACCAGCGCGCCGCGGATCTCGCCGCGCTCGCCGGGGCGCGCGCGATGCGGGACGTCTACCCGCGCGTGTTCGCGCCGCCCGAGATCGGCGGACGCCCGAACCCGGCGCACCTCGAGCGGTCGGAGTACCTCGCGCTCGGTCGGCGCCTCGCGATGACCACTGCGCGTCGGAACGGCGCGGCGGACGTCGACGTGACGTTCCCGGGCGAGGGGCTCGCGCCGCTGCGTCTGCGCGTCGTCGTGCGCGACGGGATCTCGCTCGGGCAGGGCGTACACGTCGGCGGCGACGCGACCGCGGAGGCCGAGCTCGTCCCGCCGGGCGGCGCGTCGGGCATCGGGGCGGCCGGCGCCGGTGAGTACACGGGGCCGCTCGAGCTCCGGCAGGGCAAGCCGATGCGTCCCGACGTGGCCCAGGCGTTCGACCGGATGGCGGCCGCGGCGGCCAAAGACGGCGTCGGGCTGATCGTCAACAGCGCGTTTCGCACCAACGCCGAGCAGGCGGCATTGTTCGCCGCCCACCCCGACCCGAAGTGGGTCGCGCCGCCCGGTCAATCGCTGCACCGGCTCGGCACGGAGCTCGACCTCGGGCCGGCCGGCGCGTACGGATGGCTGGCGCGCAACGCGGAGCGGTTTCACTTCGTCCAGCGCTACAGCTGGGAGCCGTGGCACTACGGATTCACGCTCAACGCCGGCACGGCGTCGGTCGGCTTCGGCGGCGCGGGCGCCGACGGCGATGCGGCGAAGACGCTGCAGTCATTCGTCCCCGCGCGGTTCGCGCCCGCGATCGCGCAGGCGGCACGACGCTGGAGCGTCGCCGGGACGCTGCTCGCCGCCCAGCTGTACAAGGAGTCCGGGTTCAATCCGTTCGCGCGCTCACCCGCGGGCGCGCAGGGCATCGCGCAGTTCATGCCGGGCACCGCGCAGGCGATGGGGTTGGACAACCCGTTTGACGCCGACCAGGCGATCGACGCGCAGGCCCACCTCATGCGCGACCTCCTGCGTCAGTTCGGAGCGGTGCCTCTGGCGCTGGCCGCGTACAACGCCGGGCCTGCGCCCGTCAGCCGGTGCGGGTGCGTCCCGGCGATTCCGGAGACGCAGGCCTACGTGGCCGACATCCTCGGGCTGCTCAACGGCGCGGGTGACCTGGCCGCCGCGGCTGCGAGCGGCCCTGACATCCGACTGGTGGCATGACCATGCTGATGGCATCAGCCGGCGGCCCTGCCGGTCAACCGCGCGGTGACGTGGCGCGTTCGCGCGGCCTAGCGCGGCAACAGCTCGCGCCCGCGCTTCTGGAGCGCGCCGTCCTGCTCGAGACGGTGGACGATCCGATACAGCGACGTCGGGTCGACACCGAGCTCGGCACCGGCCTCGCGCACGGTGATGCCCGGCCGCGCCTTGACCATCTCCAGCAGCTGGTCGCGCCGCCCCGCGACCCGCGCCCGCCCGCCGGAGCGCTTTGTGGCGACGGTGCCGGCGGTCCCGTTCGCGGCGGCCGCGTTCGTGCGGCGAGCGGTGCCCGGCGCGCCCGCGCGCGCGGTAGCGCGGCGGCGGGCGGTGCGACGCCGCGGAGCGGGCGTTTCGGTCGCGGCCGGAACACCCAGGCGCGCGGCGACCTGCTCCAGTTCGCGGTACTCGTCGACGAGCGGGCGGAGCTCCTGCATCCGCCGTGCCACGCGATCCTCGAGACCCTTCAGCTCATCGATGACTGACACGCCGCCTCCTCCGGTTGTACAGGCGTGATGTAGCACAAACGCGCCCGGGCCATCGCCACTTTGCCTGCACTCGCGAAATGACAAAGAGGAACTGTCATCAAATGGTCAATGACAATTGTCCGTTCTCACATCGTCCCGTACCGGATCGAGCGTCTTTGACGCCAATGCCGAAGGACTCCTCGGTTTTTGTGAGTGAGTGCGGCCGAGGTGACCGGTCAGGCGCGGCCGTCGCGCTTACCGGTTGTCGCCGACCCGCCCTCGAACTGCATCAGCACGAGGGCCGTCGGGATCGGGTCGCTGCTCGCGCGCTTGCGCCGCTTGTTGGACTGCTCCTGCACCTCGCGGGCGCGCTCGAGCAGTTGCGACAGCAGGCCCGACAACTCGTCCCAGCCCTGCTGGTCGAGCGTCAGGGCGACCCGGCTGACGTGGATGTTCTCGCGGTCGAAGCCACCGGCCTCACCGGCACCCCTGAGGTCACGGGCGATGTCGGCGAGCGTCGAGTCGGACAGCGAGCGCCGCAGCGCGACCGGCAGTTGCGCCCAGTCGTCGTCGCTGATCAACGGCGGCTCGAGCGCCTCGTAGTAATGCTCGACGGCGCCGCGACGCGGCTCGGTCCGGACCAGCTTGACCATCTTGAGGTCCGCGAGGAACCGCATGTGGTAGCTCACGTTCCCGAGCGGCTCGTCGAGCTCGTCGGCCAGCTCGCTCGGGCTGGCGACCTTCTGGTTGAGCAGCGTCAGCATCCGTACGCGCAACGGATGCGAGAGCGCCTTCATGATGCGCTGATCGATTGCCGGCTCTTTTGTAGGCATGCGTCGAGGGCCCACCCTGAACGTCAGGGCGGCGGAGTCGGGAGGAGCCGCACCCTAACGGTTAATGAGGCGGAGCTGGGGCGGTTCTTTGACCCAGGGCCGTTCCGTGGCGCATTCGCGCGACCGCGGACCCCTCGCGCGCGGCGCACCGGCTCACCGCGCGTGTGCCTCCTCACCTGCGCCGAGCGCTGCGGCGGCAGCGTCGAGGGCGGCGGCGATGCCGTCGTCGCCGACGTCCAGGTGGGTGACCGCGCGGACGCGGCGCGCGTCCAGCGGGATGACCATCACGCCGGCGCGGTCGAGCGCCGCGCAGAACGCCGGCGCGTCGGGGACGGCGAAGACGAGGATGTTCGTCTCGACCGTCGCGAGGTCGAGCTCGACCCCGGGCAGCCGGGCCAGCCCCTCGGCGAGCCGCCGGGCGCGCGCGTGATCGTCGGCGAGGCGGTCGACGTGGTGGTCGAGCGCGTACAGGCCGGCGGCGGCGACGATCCCCGACTGGCGCATCGCGCCGCCGAGCATCTGCTTCCACCGCCACGCCTCCGCGACGAGCTCCGCCGATCCGGCCAGGCACGCGCCGACGGGCGCGCCGAGCCCCTTGGTGAAGTCCAGCCAGGCGCTGTCGAACCCGCCGGCCCACTCGGCCGCGTCGACCCCGCTCGCGACGACCGCGTTCATGAGCCGTGCGCCGTCGAGGTGGGTCCGCAGCCCGTGGGCCCGCGCGACGTCGAGCACGGCCCGCACCTGCTCCACCGGCCAGACGCGGCCGCCGCCCATGTTCGTCGGCTGCTCGACGCACACGAGTCGCGGGCGCGGGGCGTAGCGGTCGCCCGGCGCGGCCGCGCGGATCGCGGCGTCGAGCGCGTCCGGCGTGAACATGCCGCCCTCGCCCTCGACGATCGTCATGACCGCGCCGGACAGCGCGGCCGGCCCGCCCGCCTCGAAGCGCAGCGGGTGGGTCTCGCGGCCGAGGAGGATCTCGTCGCCCCCCGGCCGGACGTGCAGCCGGATCGCGATCTCGTTGCACATCGTCCCGGAGGGCAGGAAGACCGCGGCCTCGTGGCCGAGCAGCGCGGCGGCGCGCTCCTCGAGCGCGATGACGGTCGGATCGTCGCGGCGCTGCTCGTCGCCGACGTCGGCGCGTGCGATCGCCTCGCGCATCTCGGGGGTGGGCCGGGTCTGGGTGTCGGAGTAGAGATTCACCATGTGGCGCCTATCCTCGACGAAGAGGCGACATGGCCGCCACACCGACATCAGAGGGCCGACGCACCCGACTCGCGCACCAGCGCAAGCGACTCCCCGACGGGCCCGGCGTCTACCTGTTCCGCGACGAGCGCGGCAAGGTCATCTACGTCGGCAAGGCGAAGTCGATCAAGAAGCGCGTCGCCAGCCACTTCTCGAACCCCGTGACCCGCGGCGCGTACGAGATGGTCGATGCGATCGAGTCGGTCGAGTTCATCCTCGTCGCCTCCGAGGCCGAGGCGCTCCTCACCGAGCAGAACTTCATCAAGCAGTACCGGCCGCGGTTCAACATCCGCCTGCGCGACGACAAGTCGTATCCGTTCATCGCGATCTCGATGGACGAGGAGTTCCCGCGCGTGTACTTCACCCGCGAGCGGCACCGTCGCGAGCGCCTGTACTTCGGGCCGTACTCGAACGCCAAGCGCGTGCGCGGGACGCTCGACCTGCTCGAGAAGGTCTTCCAGTTCCGGTCGTGCCAGGGCGTCGAGCCCGGCCGGCGGTCGGGCTCGCCGTGCCTGGACTACTACATCAAGCGCTGCGGGGCCCCCTGCGTCGGCTACGTCGACCGCGACCGAGTACCGCGAGGCGATCGACGGCGTCATCGCGTTCCTCAGCGGCCGCTACCGCGAGATCGAGCGCGACCTCGAGGCGCGGATGAAGGCCGCCGCGGCCGACCAGGACTACGAGACGGCCGCGCTCGAGCGCAACCGCCTGCGCGCCGTCCGCCACCTGCTCGAGCGCCAGCGCGTGGCCAACGAGTCCGTCGGCACGCTCGACATCGTCGCGGTCGCCGTGCACGGGACCGACGCCAACGCGCAGGTGTTCCAGGTCCGCGACGGCGTGCTCTCCGACCGCCAGTCCTTCTACCTCGAGAACATCGTCGAGCAGGGGACCGGTGAGGTCGCGCTCGAGTTCATGCTCCAGTACTACGGCGACCAGATGTCGATCCCGCCCCAGATCATCGTGCAGCAGGAGATCGAGGAGGACCTCGCGGTCCTCTCGGAGATGTTCGCCGAGCGCCGCGGGGCGCGGGTCGAGGTCCGGGCGGCGGAGCGCGGCGACAAGCGGCGGCTGCTCGAGCTCGCCGAACGCAACGCGGAGCTCGCGCTCGAGCAGGAGAAGCTCAAGGCCGAGCGCCGGCGCCAGCAGCGCGTCGAGGCGCTCGACGACCTGCAGGAGGAGCTCGGGCTCGACGCGCTGCCGCTGCGGATCGAGTGCTTCGACATCTCGAACCTCATGGGCACGCACACCGTCGCGTCGATGGTCGTCTTCGAGGGCGGCGCGCCGAAGAAGTCCGACTACCGCCGCTTCAACATCCGCGGCCTCGAGGACGGCGTTCCCGACGACTTCGCGGCGATGGAGGAGGTCCTGTCGCGGCGGCTGGCGCAGTGGGAGTCCCAACAGGACCTGAGCCCGCACGACCCCAAGCGCAACGAGTCCTTCGCGACCTTGCCGAACCTCATCGTCATCGACGGCGGCCCCGGCCAGCTCGGCGCGGGTCTGCGGGCGCTCGAGGGCTTCCGGGCGCGGGGCGTCGCGATCGTCTCGCTCGCGAAGCGGATCGAGGAGATCTTCATCCCCGGGCGGGACGCGCCGCTCGTCCTCGGCCACGACACGCCGGCGCTGCAGCTCCTCCAGCGGGTCCGCGACGAGGCGCACCGCTTCGCCATCACCCACCACCGCACCCGCCGCGACCGCGCGATGACGGAGTCGATCCTCGACGACCTGCCGGGCATCGGGCCGACGCGCAAGCGGACGCTGCTCAACCACTTCGGCTCGCCCGAGGCCGTTGTCGGCGCCACGCGCGAGCAGCTCGAGTCCGTGCCCGGGCTGCCCGGGAAGACGGCGCGCGAGCTCTACGCGCACCTCCATCGGACGGGCGATTAAACCCATCGTTCACCCACGGTGTCCGACCCCGACGACACACTCCCCGACATGGCCACGAGGCCCAGCCGCCGACAGCGGCTGAAGCTCGGTCGTCGCGACCGCGACGCCACGACCGACGGCGACGGCGACGCCGCCGCGACGGATTCGCCACGTCCGGGCCAGGACGGCGACGGTCGGGGGTCGCTCTACGCGAACTCCCGGCTCGAGGACCTCGTCGTGATCACCGGCTACTCGGGCGCGGGCAAGTCGACCGCGATGGCCGTCTTCGAGGACGCGGGCTACTTCTGCGTCGACAACCTGCCGCCGGAGATGATCCGCGCGCTCGTCGAGCTCTTCGTCCACGAGGGATCGAAGGTCGAGCACGCCGCGGTCGTGTCCGACATCCGTGGCGGCGACTACTTCGAGGCCTTCCGCGCGGTCCTCGACGACCTCGCCGCCCTCGGGCTCCGCCACCGCGTGCTGTTCCTCGACGCCGACGAGCAGTCCCTGCTCACCCGCTACAAGGAGACCCGCCGGCGCCATCCGGCGGCGCCGGGGTCGAGCGTCACCCAGGGCGTGGCGGCCGAGCGTGCGGTGCTCGAGGCGGTCAAGGAGCGCGCCGACGTCGTCATCGACTCGACCGGCCTCAAGGCGCACATGCTGCGGCGCAAGATCGCCGACGAGTTCCTCCCGCGCGCGCCGGCGACCCGCCTCGCGGTCACGCTCGAGAGCTTCGGCTTCAAGCATGGCCCGGCCCGCGACGCCGACCTCGTCCTCGACGTGCGGTTCCTGCCCAACCCGCACTACGAGCCCGAGCTGCGGCCGCTCACCGGACACGACGAGCGCGTGGTCACCTACATCGGTCGCGACGGGCGCCTCGCGGAGTTCTACGAGCGGCTCATGCCGCTGCTCGACTTCCTCGTGCCGCAGTACGTGTCCGAGGGCAAGGCGCACCTGACGATCGCCATCGGCTGCACGGGCGGGCGCCACCGGTCGGTCGCGATCGCCGAGCACCTCGGGGCGCGGTACTCCGAGCGCGACGACGTCCTCGTCGAGGTCGTGCACCGCGACTCCGACCGCGCGAGCGGCTACGGCGATGCGGACCCGTCGGGGTCGACGAGCGAGCTCGCGACGCTGCTCCCGATCCCGCCGCCCGCGGACGGTGCGTCCCGCGACGGTGCGGCAGACGACGGCGCCTCCCGCGACGGTGCGGCCGGCGAGAGCGCCGGCAGCGACGATGCGACAAACGACGACGCAGCGAGCGACGGCGCCCCCGCCGACACGACCGGAACCGACCGGCCCGCCGGGTAGAACTCCGCGTCAGTGCTCGACCACATCGCCCTCGAGGTCGACGACCTCGCCCGCTCGGCCTCGTTCTACGACGCGCTGATGCGCCCACTCGGCGGCCGCCGGATCGTCGACTCGCCGGAGGGCATCGGCTACGGCCGCGACCGGCCGGAGCTGTGGCTCATGCCCCGCAACGGCGCGGACGGGCGCGGCGCGAACGGCAGGCCGGGCGCCGACGGGCCGGTGCCGCGGCGCGGCCACGTCGCCATCGCCGCGTTCGGGCGCCGCGCCGTCGACGCGGCGCATGAGGCGGGCATCGCCGCCGGCGGCCGCGACGGCGGCAAGCCCGCGCCGCGGCGGTTCGGGCCGCCGAACTACTACTCCGGATATCTGGTCGATCCGGACGGCGCCTGGCTCGAGCTCGTCAGCGGCTCGCAGTAGCCGCGCGCGGGCCGCCACGGGCCCCGGCCGCGGAACGGTCGCCGCGCCGTGCGCGGTAGCCTGCGGCCGCTCTTTGGATCGTCACCGCAGAAGGGATTGACACATGCCGGTACGCGTCGGGATCAACGGGTTCGGTCGCATCGGCCGGAACGTGCTCCGCGCCGGTCTCGCGAAGCAGGCCGACGTCGAGTGGGTCGCGGTCAACGACATCACCGACAACGAGACGCTCGGACACCTGTTCAAGTACGACTCGATCCTGGGGCCGTACCAGGGCTCGGTCGAGGTCGGCGACAGCGGGCTGACCGTCGACGGCAAGGAGATCAGGGTCCTCGCCGAGCGCGACCCCGCCAAGCTGCCGTGGAACGACCTGGGCGTCGACGTCGTCCTCGAGTCGACCGGCTTCTTCACCGGCCGCGACGACGCCGCCAAGCACCTGGAGGCGGGGGCGAAGAAGGTCGTCATCTCCGCGCCGGGCAAGAACGAGGACCTCACCGTGGTGCTGGGCGTCAACGACGACCAGTACGACAAGGACACGCACCACGTCATCTCGAACGCGTCGTGCACCACGAACTGCCTGGCGCCGGCGGCGAAGGTCGCCCACGAGGCGGTCGGCATCAAGCACGGCCTGATGACGACGATCCACGCCTACACGGCCGACCAGCGCCTCCAGGACGCGCCGCACAAGGACCTCCGCCGCGCCCGCGCGGCCGCGGTCAACCTCGTGCCGACCTCGACCGGCGCCGCGAAGGCCGTCGGGCTCGTGCTGCCCGACCTCAACGGCAAGCTCCACGGCTTCGCGGTCCGCGCGCCCGTGATCACCGGGTCGGTCGTCGACCTCACGTTCGAGGCGACCCGCGAGACGAGCGTCGACGAGGTCAACGCCGCGTTCAAGGCCGCGGCGGAGAGCGACCGCCTCAAGGGCATCCTCAAGTACACGGAGGACCCGATCGTCTCGACCGACATCGTCGGCGACCCGCACTCGTCGATCTTCGACAGCGGGCTGACGGCGGTCATGGACGGGACGATGGTCAAGGTCGTCACCTGGTACGACAACGAGTGGGGCTACTCGAACCGCTGCGTCGACATCCTCCAGAAGCTGCTGTGAGGACGCTCGACGACCTCGACGTCGAGGGCAAGCGCGTCTTCCTGCGGGTCGACTTCAACGTCCCGCTCGCGGACGGCCGCATCACCGACGACGCGCGCATCCGCGCCGCGCTGCCGACGATCGAGCGGCTGCGCGAGCGCGGGGCCCGGCTGTTGCTCGCCGCGCACCTCGGGCGGCCGAAGGACCGCGAGCCCGAGCTCTCGCTGAAGCCGACGGCCGAGCGGCTGGGCGAGCTGCTCGGCGGGGCGGACGTCGTGCTCGCGGAAGACCTCGACCACGTGCCCGACGGGGACCTCGTCATGCTCGAGAACGTCCGCTACGAGAAGGGCGAGACGAAGAACGACCCGGAGCTGGCCAAGCGCTACGCCGCGCTCGCGGACGTCTACGTCGACGACGCGTTCGGCGCCGCGCACCGGGCGCACGCGTCGACCGAGGGCGTCGCGCACCTGCTGCCGAGCGCCGCGGGGCTCCTGCTGCAGCGCGAGGTCGAGACGCTCACCGGGATCCTCGAGGACCCGAAGCGGCCGCTCGTCGCGATCGTCGGCGGGGCGAAGGTGACCGACAAGATCGGGGTGCTCGAGGCCTTCCTCGAGCGGGCCGACACGATCCTCGTCGGCGGCGCGATGTGCTTCCCGTTCTTCTCGGCGCAGGGCCACGACGTCGGCGACTCGCTGTGCGAGGCCGAGGGGATCGACCCGGCGAAGCGCGTGCTCGAGGCGGGCGGCGACCAGCTGAGGCTCCCCACCGACCTCGTCGCCGGTCGCGCGTTCGAGGCCGACACCGAGCGCCGCGACATCGACGGCGTCGACGTCCCCGACGGCTGGATGGGGCTCGACGTCGGGCCGAAGACCGCCGCCGCGTACGCCGACGTCATCAAGGACGCGGGCACCGTCTTCTGGAACGGCCCCATGGGCGCGTTCGAACTCGAGCCGTTCGCCGCCGGGACGCGCGCCGTCGCGGAGGCGGTCGCGGCGACGCCCGGCACGACGGTCGTCGGCGGCGGCGACAGCGCCGCCGCGCTGGCCGAGTTCGGCCTCGCCGACCGCGTCGACCACCTCTCGACCGGCGGCGGGGCGTCGCTCGAGCTGATCGAGGGCAAGACCCTCCCCGGAGTGGAGGTCCTCTCGTCATGAGTCCGTCACGCACCCCGTTCATCGCGGGGAACTGGAAGATGCACAAGACCGTCGCCGAGGCCGAGGAATACGTCTCGGGCCTGCTGCCGCGCGTGTCCAGCGCGGACGGCGTCGACGTCGCGGTGTGCGTCCCGTTCACGAGTCTGCAGGCCGTCGTCGACTCGACGCGCGGCTCGCGCGTGGAGGTCTACGCGCAGAACATGCACCAGGCGCCCGAGGGCGCGTTCACCGGCGAGGTCAGCGGCCCGATGCTCGACGAGATCGGCGTCCACGGCGTCGTTCTCGGGCACTCCGAGCGCCGCGAGCACTTCGGCGAGACCGACCGCGCGCTGGCCGAGAAGCTCCCGGCCGCGCTCGCGCTCGGCCTGAAGCCGATCCTGTGCGTCGGCGAGACCGACGAGGAGCGCGAGCGGGGCGACACCGAGCGCAAGCTCCGCCACCAGGTGCAGGCCGGCCTCGAGAAGCTCTCGGGCGACCAGCTCGGCGCGGTCGCGATCGCCTACGAGCCGATCTGGGCGATCGGCACCGGCCTGACCGCGACGCCCGAGCAGGCGCAGGACGCGATCGCGTTCGTCCGCGCGCTCGTCGCCGACCGCGATCGCGAGCAGGCCGAGCGCACGCGGATCCTCTACGGCGGCAGCGTGAAGGCCGACGGCGCGGCCGAGCTCCTCGCCCTCCCCGACGTCGACGGCGCGCTCGTCGGCGGCGCGTCGCTCGAGGTCGACTCGTTCGCCGCGATCATCGACGCCGCCGTCGCGGCCGCCCGGTCGTGAGCGACCTGCCCGTCCCCTCGGTCTGCCTCGTCGTCCTCGACGGCTGGGGCCTCGCCGAGCCCGGGCCGGGCAACGCGGTCTCGCTCGCCGACACGCCGGTCTTCGACGACCTCTGGGCCCGCTGTCCGCACACGACGCTCACGGCCCAGGGCGAGGCGGTCGGGCTGCCCGAGGGGCAGATGGGCAACAGCGAGGTCGGCCACCTCAACCTCGGCGCGGGCGCGGTGGTCAAGCAGGACCTCACGCGCATCGACGAGGCCGCGGACGGCGGAACCCTGGACGAGAACGAGGTCCTCGTCGCCGCGATGTCGGACGCCGACCGCGTGCACCTCATCGGGCTCGTCAGCGAGGGCGGGGTGCATTCGGGCTGGAAGCACCTGCGCGCCCTCATCGACCTGGCGGCCGCGCAGGGCGTCCAGGACCTCGTCATCCACGCGTTCACCGACGGCCGCGACACGCTCCCGACCTCCGGCGCGGGCTACCTCGAGACCGTCGCCGGCTGGTGCGAGGAGGCGGGCGCCGGGCGGATCGGCAGCGTCGTCGGACGCTACTTCGCCATGGACCGCGACAAGCGCTGGGACCGCACCCAGAAGGCGTACGACCTGCTCGTCCACGGCACGGCCGAGCACCACGCCGACAGCGGCCGGGCGGCGGCCGAGGCCGCCTACGAACGCGACGAGACCGACGAGTTCATCATCCCGACGACCGTCGGCGACGACGCGACGATCCGCCCGGGGGACAGCGTCATCGCCTTCAACTTCCGCCCCGACCGGATGCGCCAGATCACGCAGGCGCTGGCCGATCCCGACTTCACGGAGGTCGACCGCGGCGGCGCGGAGGCGGTCGAGCGCTACGTGACGCTCGCCGAGTACGAGGAGGGCTGGCCGTATCCGGTCGCCTTCCCGCCGGCGCGGCCCGAGGTGACCCTCACGAAGGTCATCGCGCGCGAGGGCGGCAAGCAGCTGCACGTCGCCGAGACCGAGAAGTACGCCCACGTCACGTACTTCTTCGGCGGTGGCGAGGAGGAGCCCGAGCAGGGCGAACGGCGCGAGCTCGTGCCCTCGCCCCGCGACGTGCCGACCTACGACCACAAGCCCGAGATGAGCGCCCGCGGCGCGGCCGACGCGTTCGTCTCCGCCTGGAACGAGGACGAGCCGCGCTTCGGGATCATCAACTTCGCCAACGCCGACATGGTCGGCCACACGGGCGTGATCGAGGCCGCCGTCACGGCGATCGAGACGGTCGACGGCTGTCTCGGCGACGTCGTGAAGGCCGTCCAGGGGTCGGGCGGCGCGCTCGTCATCACCGCCGACCACGGCAACGCGGACAACATGCTCGAGCCCGACGGCTCGCCGAACACGGCCCACTCGCTGAACCCGGTGCCGCTGATCGTCACCGTCGACGGTGTGACGCTGCGCGAGGGCGGCGTCCTCGCCGACGTCGCGCCGACCGTGCTCGCGCTGCTCGGCGTCGACCAGCCCGAGCAGATGACGGGCCGCTCGCTCATCGCGGAGTAGGCCATGGCGGCGGACGCGGCCGACGAGCTCTACGGCCTGCCGCTCGACGGCTTCGTGCCCGAGCGCGACGCGCTGGCCAAGCGGCTGCGCGCCGACGGCAAGCGCGCGGAGGCCGACGAGATCAAGGCGCTGCGCAAGCCGAGCGTCGCCGCCTGGGCGGTCAACCAGGTCGTGCGCTCGCAGCCGAAGGAGGCCCGCGCGCTGTGGAAGGCGGGCGACGCGCTCATCGCCGCCCAGGAGGCGCTGCTCGCCGGCAAGGGCGACGCGGCCGCCCTGCGGACCGCGGTCGAGGACGAGCGCGCCGCGGTCGACGGCCTGCTCGAGGCCGCCCGCGGACTGCTCACCGGCGAGGGCCGCGACCTCGGCGAGACGACGCTCGAGCGCGTCCGCGAGACGCTCCACGCCGGCGCGATCGACGCCGAGGCGCGCGAGGACGTCGCCGCGGGGCGCGCCGTGCGCGAGCGGGCCCATGCGGGGCTCGGGCCGTTCGGCGCCGCGCCGGAGGCGGCCCCGGCGGCCCGGCGCAGCGGCGGTGCGGCCCGGACGCCGGCGAAGCTGCCGAAGGCCCGCGGCAAGACGCCGAAGGAGGCCGACGCGGCGCCGGCGAAGGGCGCGCGGGCGAAGGGCGCCTCGGCGAAGGGCGCCGCCGCGAAGGGCGCGGCGGGCAAGGCCGGGGCCAAGGCGAAAGGCCGCGCGAAAGAGCCGACGAAGGCCGAGCGCGCGGCGGAGGAGAAGGCGGCCGCCGCACGCGAACTCGAGGCGGAGCGCAAGGCCGCGGCCGAGCAGGAGCGCGAGCGCCGCGCCGCCGCCCGGGCGCGGGCCGACGCCGAGCGCGAGATGCGCGAGGCGCGCAAGGCGCTCGACAAGGCCCAGCGCGCCGCGGATCGCGCGAACGCGAAGCTCGCCGACGCGCAGGCCGTCGCCGACGAGGCGAACGCGACGCTCGACGAGGCGCAGGAGCGCGATCAGGCCGCGGTGGCCGAGCTCGAGCGGACGGGCGGCAAGGCCCCGAAGTAGGCGGCCCGCGGTCGCCGAGACCGCGCTCAGGCCACCGGCGAGCGCGGGTTCACGAGCGGCGTGAGGCGGCGCTCGAGCTCGTCGCGGCGGGCCTCGTACTGCGGCGGGAGCTTCAGCGCCTCGCCGAGCGACTCGAGCGGCTCGTCGAACGCGAAGCCGATGTCGCGGCTCGCGAGCTCGAAGAGCACGCCGTTGGGCTCGCGGAAGTAGACCGAGTGGAAGTACTGGCGGTCGATGATGTCGGTCGCGTGGGCGCCGGCGGCGATCGCGCGGGCGCGGTAGGCGATGAGCTCGTCGTCGTCGGCTGCCGACCACGCGACGTGGTGGATCGTCCCCGCGCTCGTGCGCCCGCGCTCGGGCGGGGGCGGCTCCCAGGTCAGCAGCGCGTGGCGGGCGTCGCCGCCCAGGCGCCACGGCGCGCTCGTCCCGGCCTCGGGCGCGGCGAAGCCGAGCGCGTCGAGCAGGCCGGCGCTGCGCTCCGGCGCGACGGCGTACGCGCGGATGCCGTGGAAGCCCTGCAGGGCGTGCTCGGGCGGGATGTCCGGCGCCGCGGCCGCCAGCGGCGCGTCGGCGACGTCGACGGCGAGCAGCTCGTGGCGGAGGCCCTCGAAGTCGACGAAGCGCAGGGCGTCGCCGTCGCGCTCGGCCGCGACGCCGGCGTCGCCCAGGCGGCCGGCCCAGAACGCCAGCGCCGCCTCGCCCGCGACGCGCCACTGGATCGTGTGGACCATGCCGGCGCCCGCGCGCCCCGGGATCGCGCCCGGGAACTCGAAGAACGTCAGGATCGAGCCGGGCGTGCCCCGCTCGTCGCCGAAGTAGAGGTGGTAGACGTCGGGCGCGTCGAAGTTCACCGTCTTCTTGACCAGCCGCAGGCCGAGCAGCCGCGCGTAGAAGTCGACGTTGCGGGGCGCGTCGCCGGTGATCGCGGTGATGTGGTGCAGGCCCTCGAGCGGCATCTGGCCCTCCTTTTCGGTGGCGTGCCGATCTTCGCGCAGGAGAGGTACTTGCGTGTGCAACAATAGGAGATGATTGTCCGAGCAACCATCAAGGAGCGCGCGCGTGACGCCGATGTCGCTGCTACCGTCGTTGCGCACGCAAGGAACACCGTCATCATGGCTACACGAGTCCCGTCCCCATCCGCCGTCACCGAGCCTGCCGGGCTCCGGAAGCTCGACGACCGTGAGCTGCGCGCCTGGCGCGGCATGCTCCGCGTCCACGCCACGCTGACCAAGGCGCTCGACGCCGAGCTCGAGGCCGCCCACGGCCTGCCGCTGAGCTCCTACGAGGTCCTGATGAACCTCGCGGACGCCGACGGCGAGCGGATGCGGATGTCGGACCTCGCCGCGATGGTGATCCTCAGCCGCAGCGGCCTGACGCGCCTCGTCGACCGCCTCGAGCGCGAGGGGCTGATCGCCCGCGAGTCGTGCCCGAGCGACGCCCGCGGCTCGTTCGCGACCCTGACGCCGGCCGGTCGCCGCAAGCTCGACGCGGCCCGCGCGACGCACCTCGCCGGCGTCCGCTCGCTCTTCCTCGCGCACTTCAGCGATGAGGAGCAGGAGCTTCTCGGCGTCGCGTGGGAGCGCGTGCTCCCGGGCGTGGGCACCGCGGGTGGCCCCGCCTGCGGCTAGACCGCCGCGCCCGAAGCCCGTCTGCGTCTCTCCGAGCGCCCGGCCTCTGCCGGGCGCTTCTCGTGCTGCATGGGCTCGCGTGCGAAAACTTGACAGCGACTACACTGAGATTTCATACTGCTGTCAACCCCTTCGTCTCACCCAGGAGGTATGAGATATGGCACTTGTCCGCTGGGAGCCGGTTCGTGAGCTCAACTCGCTGCAGAGCGAGATGAACCGCCTCTTCAACACGTTCTTCGACACCCCCACCACGGCCGGCAACGGCGGCGCGCGCCGCTGGATCCCCTCGATGGATCTCGTGGAGACCGAGTCGCACTATGTGCTCCGGGCCGACCTGCCCGGGCTCGGCGAGGGCGACGTCTCGATCGAGCTCGACGACACCGTCCTCACGGTCTCGGGCGAGCGCAAGTCCGAGCACGAGGAGAAGAAGGAGGGATTCCACCGCGTCGAGCGCTCGTTCGGGACGTTTCGCCGCTCGCTGACGCTGCCGGACGGCGTCGACGCCGACGCCATCGCCGCGACGTTCGACAAGGGCGTCCTCGAGGTCAGGATCCCCAAGCCCGAGGAGCGCAAGCCGCGCCGCGTCGAGATCAAGGTCGGCGACGCCACGCCCGCGATCGAGGGCTCCGAGAGCAGGTAGCACCCCGCGGCCCCGCCGCGTCTCACCCGCGGGCCCGTGGCGCCATCGCCCGGGCCCGCGTCGTCGTTCAGGCGTCGTCCACCGGCCGGCGGCCCGCGGCCGCCTCGGCCCGCCGGCGGCGCCGCACGAAGAAGAGCAGCGTGAGCCCGCCGACGACCACCACCACCGCGCCGCCGACGCCTGCGACGTTCACGATCCGCTCGGCCCCGCGCCCCGCGAAGTACGCCGCGAGCGCGATCGAGATCGCCCAGCAGATCCCGCCGAGCGCGTTCCAGAACAGGAAGACCGGCCACGACATCCGGTTCACGCCCGCCAGCCACGCGGACGTGATCCGCAGCCCGGCGATCCAGCGTCCGAGGAACACCGCCTTCGGCCCGTGGCGCTCGAAGAACGGCTCCCCGACGTCGATCACCCGCCGGCGGTGGCGCTCGAACGGGCCGGGGGCGAGGAGCAGTCGCCGCCCGACCTTGCGGCCGATCGCGAACCCGACGTTGTCGCCGAGGATCGCCGCCGCCGCCGCGACGACGATCACGAGCTCGATGCTCAGGTGGCCGCCCGACGCGAGGATCCCCGCGGTGAACAGCGCCGTCTCGCCCGGGACGGGAATCCCCATCGTCTCGATGGCGATGAGGACGAACAGCACCGGATAGCCCACGTCCCGGGCGACGGACAGGAAGCTGGCCAGCACCACTGGGCTTCTACCATGCCCCGGTGCCCGCACTGACCACGGCCCTCACGATCACCGCCCGCGATCCGGGCTCCCGGGCGCGTGCGGGCGTCCTGCGGACCGCGCACGGGGAGGTCCGCACACCGCATTTCGTCCCGCTCGCGACGAAGGCGACGGTCAAGGGCCTGCTGCCCGCCGAGGTCGCCGCGCTCGGCTTCGACATCGTCCTCGGGAACACGTACCACCTGTTCCTCGATCCCGGCCACGAGCTGATCGCCGGGCTCGGCGGCCTCCACGAGTTCATGGGGTGGCGCGGGCCGATCGTCACCGACTCGGGCGGCTTCCAGGTGTTCAGCATGGGCTACGGGACCGTCGCGGACGAGATCAAGGGCCGCGCGCCGAGCGGCCCCGACCGGGCCGGCAAGGTCCTCGAGATCGCCGAGGCCGGAGTGCGCTTCCGCTCCTACCTCGACGGCTCCGAGAAGCTGCTCCAGCCCGAGACGTCGATGGAGATCCAGGCCGCGCTGGGCTCGGACCTCGCGCTCGTGTTCGACGAGTGCACGCCGTTCCACGCCGACCGCGACTACACCGCCCGCTCGACCGAGCGCACCCACCGCTGGCTGCGCCGCTGCCTGGACTGGCACCGCGACCACGGGCCGGCGGACCAGCTCGTCTACGGCATCGTCCAGGGCGGCGTCTACGAGGACCTGCGGGCCGAGTCGGCCCAGGCGATCGCGGAGAGCGAGGTCGACGGCATCGCGATCGGCGGCTCGCTCGGGGCCGACAAGGCCGAGATGTACCAGGTGGTCGACTGGACGACGGCCCAGCTGCCGGAGGACCGGCCCCGGCACCTGCTCGGGATCGGTGAGATCGACGACCTCATCCGCGGCGTCGAGCTCGGCATCGACACGTTCGACTGCGCGATGCCGACGCGGCTCGGTCGCCACGGCATGGCCCTCGTCCCCGACCCCGAGCACCGCTGGCGCGTCGACCTCACCGGGGCCAGGTTCAAGCACAGCGACGCGCCCCTGATGGAGGGCTGCCCCTGCCCGGCCTGCGCGCTCGGGCTGAGCCGCGGCTACCTCCGCTACCTGGCCAAGGCGCGCGAGCTCACCGGCATGCGGCTGCTGACCCTCCACAACCTCGCGTTCGTGGCCCGGCTGATGGCGCGCCTGCGCCAGGCGATCGCCGACGGCACGCTGGCCGACGAGGCGGCGGCCCTGCGGGCCGGCGCCGCTCCGTGACCTAGCGCGTGTTGTCCTCGACGAGCTGCTGCATCTGCTCGACCGCCTGGTCGACCTGGTCGTAGACGACCTCGCGCAGCCGGACCGCGTCCGACGAGTTCGAGGTCAGCACGACCGCGGCGATCGCGCCGCCGGCGAGGACGCAGAGCACGAACAGCGTCGCGAGCGTCCGGCGCAGCCGACCCTTTCGGCGTTGCTCGCGGCCGGCCGCGGCCGCGGGGCCGCCGTGGGGCGGCACGACCGTCGCCGGCCCGGTGCGCGGCGGGGCGCCGGTGCGGGGCGCGCGCGGCTGGCGGGCCTGCCGCGGCTCGACCGGCGCCCGGGCGACGTTCGTGCGGTCGGTCTGCGGGCCGAGCGCCCGCGTCGCGTCGGTCGGCGAGGCGACCGCGCGCGTGATCTCGGTCGGCCCGACGCCGCGCACGCCGTCGGTCAGCGCCTCGCGGAAGGACTCGGCGTCGGGGTAGCGGTCGCGCGGGTCGAGCGCGAGCGCGCGGTCGACCGCCACCGCGAGCTGCGGCGTCACGTCGGGGTTGAGCTCGTCGAGCGGCGGCGGGATCTCCCGCATCTGCTTCATCGCGAGCTCGGTGAGCGACTGCGCCTCGTAGGGCAGGCGGCCCGCGAGGAACTGGTAGGTCACGACGCCCAGCGCGTAGAGGTCCGCCGGCGGGCCGACCTCCTCGCCCGCGGCCTGCTCGGGGGCGAGGTACGCGGCCGTGCCGATGACCGAGCCGACCTGGGTGATCGCCGACTCGTCCGTCACCGCCTTGGCGATCCCGAAGTCCGCGAGCTTGACGTTGCCGTCCTCGGCCCGCAGCAGGTTGCCCGGCTTGACGTCGCGGTGCACGACCCCGTTGCGGTGGGCGTAGTCGAGCCCGCGGCAGGCCTGCAGGACCATCGACATCGCCTCCTGCACCCCGAGCACGCCCGCCTCGCGCAGGATCTCCGCGCCGGACTGGCCGCGGATGAGCTCCATGACGATGTAGTGGCGGCCGCTGCGCTCGTCGAGGCCGAAGTCGAAGACCTGCACGATGTTCGGGTGCACGAGCCGCGCGGCGGAGAGCGCCTCGCGCCGGAAGCGGGCGACGAACTGCTTGTCGTCGGCGAGGTGCTCGGCGAGGAGCTTGACGGCCACGTGGCGCTCCAGGCGGCGGTCGAAGGCCTCGAGCACGGTCGACATGCCGCCGACGCCGAGGCGATCGCCCAGCTCGTAGCGCTCGGCCAGGACCTGCGTCGCCATCAGGGCGTCGTCGTCCCGCCGGTGGTGTCACCGGACGCGGGCGGGGTCGTGGTCGTCGTGGGCGGGGTCGTCGTCGTGCCTGTCGTCGGCGTCGTCGTCGTCCGTCGGCGTCGTGTCGGTCGGCGTGGTGTCGGTCGGGGTCGTGTCGGTCGGCGTCGTGTCCGTGGGGGTCGTGTCGGTCGGCGTCGTGTCCTGGGTGGTCGTCGGAGTGGACGTCGTCGTCTGCTGACACTGCTGCGGCGCGGTCTGCTGCAGGTTGTCGAGCCCCTCGCGCAGGCGCGCCACCAGCCGGTCGTCGACGGCGCGGGGCAGGTTCACGAGGATGCCGCGGGCGCGGGCGACGGCCTGCTCGGCCGCGTCGCAGTCGTGGTCGTCGACGGCTTGCTTGACGTCGGAGAGCGCGCTCGTCAGGCGGTCGGCGCTGCGCGGCGGGATGAGGGCGCTGCGGTCGCCGGAGCCGCCGCACGCGGCCAGCGCGGCGGTGGCCACGCCGAGGACGGCGGCCAGGAGGAACGGGAGCGCCGAGCGCATCCTCACTGACCGTACCCGAGGCGCTCGGCGAGGGAGTCCGGCAGCCGGGCCGCCCGGATCGCGGCCTGCGCGCCCGCGATGTCGTACTCCGTGCGCTGCCACTGGGCCTGCCAGTCGCCCGTGTCGAGGAGCAGCCAGGCCGCGCGTGGGTCGCCGTCGCGGGGCTGTCCGACGCTGCCCGGGTTGACGAGCCACTCGCCGGTCGCGAGGTCCAGCGTGTCGCCCGCCCGGCGCGTGTCGCCCGTCGCCGCCTCGCCCTCGGGGCGGACGAACGACAGCGCGACATGCGAGTGGCCGACGAGGCAGACGCGCTCCGGCGCGGCGTCGAGGCACAGTTCGGCCAGGAGCGTGCTGAGCACGTACTCCCACACCGGGTCGCGCGGGCTGGCGTGGTAGAGGCCGACGCCCTCGTGCGCCCCCGACGGGGCGAGTGAGCGCAGCCAGTCGACGTGGTCGTCGGCGATGACCTCCTGCGTCCAGCGCGCGGCGAGCGCGGCGCCGTGGGAGAACTCGTCCAGCGGGAGCGTGCCCGTGACCGCGAGGTCGTGGTTGCCGGCGAGGCAGACGGTCGCGTGCCGGCGGGTGAGCGCGCAGCAGTCGTTGGGGTCGGCGCCGTAGCCGACGATGTCGCCCAGGCACCACAGGTCGCGCACGCCGTGGCGGTCGACGTCGCGGAGCACCGCCTCGAGGGCGTGACGGTTGCCGTGGATGTCGGAGACGATGGCGACGCGCATGAGGGCAGGCATCGGCCGCCCGCCGCGGCGGGCGGGGGACCGACGATGCAATCAGACCGGGCGCTCCGGCGCGGGCTGGGCGAGCAGCGCGGCGCCGATCGCGCCGCCGAGGTCGCCGAGCGCCGCGACGTGGATCGCCGGCGGGTTGACGTCGTCGAACAGGTGGGGGTGCATGGCCTTCGCCAGGCGTTCCGCGAAGGGCGCGCCGAGGCGGATCCCGAGGCCGCCGCCGAGGATGATCGCCTCGACGTCGAGCACGTTCTGGGTCGACGCGACGCCCGCGCCGAGGGCGTCGAGCGCCTCGTCGATCAGCCGGGTCGCGAGCTTGTCGCCGCGCTTGAGCGCGCGGTCCCAGACGCCGCTGGCCAGGCGGGTGCGGCCGCGCTGCTCCATGATCTTGAAGAGCTCGGTCTTCTCGCCCTTGTCCTGCGCCTCGCGCGCCCGGCGCTCCATCGACGCGCGGCCGGCGTAGGCCTCCATGCACCCGCGGCGCCCGCAGCCGCAGCGCTCGCCGCCGATGCGCACGACGACGTGGCCGATCTCGCCCGCCGCGCTGCGGCCGGTCCAGGGCCGGCCGTCGAGCACGATCCCGCCGCCGACGCCGGTGCCCCAGAACACGCCGAGCAGGGAGCGGTACGGCCGGCCGGCCCCGAGCGCGAACTCGGCGTCGGTCGCGACCTGGACGTCGTTGCCGAGGCGCACGCGCGTGCCGAGCGCCTCCTCCAGCTCCGCGCCGAGGGGGAACTCGCCCTCCCAGTCGGGCAGGTTGCGCGCGCTGGTCACGGTGTTCTTGCGCGGGTCGACGTCGCCGGGCGAGCCGACCCCGACGCCCGACAGCCCGTCGGTCTCGACCCCCGCCTGGCCGGCGGCCTCCGTGAGCGCCGCCGCCATCGCGGCGGCGACGTCCTGGGGCCCGCCGGTGACCGGGGTGGGGTGGCGCGCCTGGCCGAGGACGGTGTTGACCGCGTCGACCACGACCGCCTGGATCTTGGTGCCGCCGAGGTCGATGCCGCCGCGCCGGGCGCCGTTCGGGGTGCTCATGGGCGTCATGCTATGAGGATGACGCGCGATCGCATCAGGACGCCGCTGGCCGTCGTCGCCGCCACGGCCGCCGCGCAGGCCGGCGTGCTCCTGCTCCGGCCGCGCACGCGCCCGGCCGAGCCCGCCCCGGTCGCGGCGAGCGACTACTTCAGCCCCGACGAGATCGCGCGCTCGCGGGCGTTCCGCCGCCCCCAGCGGGCGCTCTCGCTCGCGGGCACGGTGTTCGAGGCCGGCATGCTCGCGTGGCTCGTGGCCGGGCGCTCGGGGCCGCCCGCGGTCCTGCGCCGGCGGCGCCGGCGGCCGGTGCTCGCGGGCGCGGCGGCCGGCGCCGCGCTGGCGGTCGGCATGAGCGCCGCCCAGCTGCCGCTGTCGGCCGTGTCGCGCAAGCGCGCGATGGACGTCGGCCTCGTGACCCAGTCGTGGCGCGGCTGGGCCGGCGACCTCGCGAAGGGGTGGACCCTCGAGGCGGCGTTCGCCGGGGCGGGTGGCGCGGCCGTCGTCGGCGCCATGCGCCGCTGGCCGCGGACGTGGTGGGCGCCGGCCGCGGCGGGCGTCACCGCTTTCGGGGTCGTCCTGACGTACCTCGGCCCGGTCGTCCTCGACCCGATCTTCAACCGCTTCACGCCGCTGCCGGAGGGCGAGACGCGCCGCGACGTCCTCGAGCTCGCCCGGCGCGCCGGGGTCGACGTCGGCGAGGTCTACTCGGTCGACGCGAGCCGCCGGACGACCGGCGCCAACGCCTACGTCAACGGCCTCGGGCGCACGAAGCGCGTGGTGCTCTTCGACACGCTCCTGCGCGACTTCGACGCCGACGAGGTGCGGCTCGTGGTCGCCCACGAGCTGGGCCACGTCCGCCACGACGACGTCCGGCGGTTCCTCGCGTTCACGGCGATCGTCGCGCCGGCCGGGATGCTCGCGATCGCCACGGCGACGCGCGGCCTGCTCGGCGACGACGAGCCCGCCGGCCCGCGGTCGCTGCCGGCGATCTCGCTCGCGGCGATGGTCGTCCTGATGCCGGTGCGTGCCGTCGCCAACGGGCTCTCGCGCCGGATCGAGACCCGAACGGACGCCTTCGCGCTCGACCTCACGAACGCGCCCGAGCCGTTCATCGGCTTCGAGAAGCGGATCACGGTGCAGAACGTGGCCGAGCCCGAGCCGCCGCGCTGGGCCGAGGTGCTGTTCGGCACGCACCCGACCACGCTCGAGCGGATCGGGGCGGCCGTGGCGTTCAGGGACGCGGCTCGTCCGGCGGAGCGCCGTACTCCGGAAGGCTCTTGATGCCCTCGCGGGTGCGCCACTTGGAGTAGTTGTCCTCCATGGCGTCGATCAGCTCCCGCATGAACCGGGGGAGAGATTGATGCGCGACACGACGACCCCCGGGATCTCGTCGTCCTCCACCTCGTGGTCCACCCGCGCGAAGGTCAAGGTGAACTCGTAGTCCGAATGGCTGACGTTCGCGAAGTTCGCGTACTTGCCGGCCATGTGCTTCGGCTCGAAGTGGATGTTGATGTGGCGCTCGGGGCCCTGCTGTTCGTCGGCCATCACGGCCTAGTATCGCAACGATGCGGATCGTCGTCGTGGCCGTGGGCCGGGTGAAGCCGCCGTTCGCCGACGACGTCGCCCACTACGAGCAGCTGCTCGGCGGCCACACACGCCTCGAGCTCGTCGAGGTTCGCGAGGACGAGGCCGTCGAGCGGCGCATCCCCGACCGCGCGTTCGTGTCGCTGCTGGCCATCGACGGCAAGGCGATGGACAGCGTCCGGCTCAGCCGCTTTCTCGAGGACCGGCGGATGAGCGGCCGCGACCTCTGCTTCGTGGTCGGCGGGCCGTTCGGGCTCGAGCTGCCGAACGCCGACCACCGGCTCTCGCTCGGGCCGATGACGCTGCCCCACCAGCTCGCCCGGGTCGTGCTCCTCGAGCAGCTCTTCCGCGCGCACAAGATCCTCAAGAACGAGCCGTATCACCACTGATGGCCGACCAGCGCGACTTCGCCGCCTTCCTGCGCCGGCTGCGGACGCTGCTGATCGTCCTCGCGGCGATCGTCGCCCTCGGCACGCTCGGGCTCGTCGTGACCGAGGACGTCGGCGTCTGGCGCGGCTTCATCTGGACGCTCGACATCCTCGCCACGGTCGGCTCGATCCCCGCCCCGGAGACCGTCCCCGGGCAGATCGTCAAGGTCGCGCTGATCGTCCTCGGCGTGGGTACGCTCTTCTACGGCCTCGTGACCGTGACGGAGGTCTTCGTCTCGGGCCACCTGGCCGACCTGCTGCAAGAGCGCCGCGCCCAGAAGCTCATCGACGCCACCAGCGACCACTACATCATCTGCGGCTTCGGCCGGGTCGGCCGCCAGGTCGCCCGCGACCTGCGCGCCGCGGGCGCCCGCTACGTCGTCGTCGACCACAACCCCGAGATGCGCGACCACGCGCAGGGGATCGGCGTGCGGTTCATCGAGGGCGAGCCGTCCGACGACGAGGTCATGCGCTCCGCCGGCGTGATGCGCGCCCGGGGCGTCATCGCCTGCGTCGACTCCGATGCCGACAACATCTTCATCACGCTCACCGTCCGCGGCCTGCGGCCCGACATCGCGATCGTCGCGCGCGCGTCGGAGGAGGCGGTCGAGGCCAAGCTCCTGCGCGCCGGCGCCACGCGCGTGATCTCGCCGTACAAGACGAGCGGCGGCGAGATGGCCCGCCTGGCGCTCAACCCCCAGATCCGCGGCGCGCTCGAGGTCGCCCCGCAGTACCGCATGGAGGAGATCGAGGTCGCGGCCGGCTCGCCCGGCGAGGGCCAGCCGATCGCCGACGTCCGTGGAGGTGCGATCATCGTCGGGGTGCGCGACGCGAGTGGCCAGTTCCACCCCCAGCCCGAGGCGGAGACGATCCTGCGCGCCGGCGACGTCGTGATGGCGATGGGGACCGGGCGCACGATGGAGCGCCTCGAGGAGCTGTTCTCCCCGGCCGGGACGAGGGCCCGGACGTGACCCCGATCGCCGCACTGCGCGCCGCCGTCGAGGCGGCGGCCGGCGGGCTGGCCAACGGCGGGTCGCCGCGCTCGCGCCCGACGCTCGAGCGCCCCAAGCAGGCCGGCCACGGCGACTACGCGACGAACGCCGCGCTCGTGCTCGCGCCGGTGGTCGGCGCCAAGCCGCGGGACGTCGCCGAGCAGTTGGGCGACGCGCTGCGCGCGAGCCTCGGCGAGGCGCTCGACCGCGTCGAGGTCGCGGGCCCCGGCTTCCTCAACCTCTTCCTCACCGACGGCTGGTACGCCGGGGCGGTCGACTGGGTGCTCGCGGCCGGCGACGAGTTCGGCGCGCTCACGCCCGACACGCCCGAGCGGGTCAACCTCGAGTTCGTCTCGGCCAACCCGACCGGCCCGCTGACGGCCGCGAGCGGGCGCCACGCCGCGTTCGGCGACGCGCTCGGGCGGATCCTCACGGCGGCCGGCCACAACGTCGACCGCGAGTACTACTTCAACGACGCGGGCGGCCAGGTGCGGCGGCTCGGCGCCTCGATCGGCGCACGGGCCCGTGGCGAGGAACCGCCCGAGGACGGCTACCAGGGCGACTACGTCAAGGACCTCGCCGAGCAGATCCCCGGGGCGGCGGACATGGACGTCGACGCGCTCACCGCCCTCGGCGTCGAGCTGATGGTCGCGAAGATCCGGGCGACGCTCGACGCCTACCGGGTCCACTTCGACCGCTGGTTCACCGAGCGCACGCTCCACGATGGCTCGCCGAGCGCCATCGACCGCGCGCTCGCCCGGCTCGAGGAGGAGGGCCACCTCTACCGCTCCGACGGCGCGCTCTGGCTGCGGACCACGACCTTCGGCGACGACAAGGACCGCGTCCTCATCCGCTCGAGCGGCGAGCCGACGTACTTCGCGGCCGACGTCGCCTACCACGAGGAGAAGCTCGAGCGCGGCTACGACCGCCTCATCAACGTCCTCGGCTCCGACCACCACGGCTACGTGTCGCGGATGAAGGCGGCGATGGCGACGCTCGGCGTGGACCCCGACCGGCTCGAGATCCCGCTGCTGCAGTTCGTCCACATCGTCGAGGGCGACTCGCGCGCGTCGATGTCCAAGCGCCGCGGCGACTTCATCAGCCTCGACGAGCTCATCGGCGAGATCGGGGTCGACGCGACGCGCTGGTTCATGCTCTCGCGCTCGCACGACTCGACGGTCGACCTCGACCTGGAGCTGGCCAAGCAGCAGTCCTCCGAGAACCCGGTCTACTACGTCCAGTACGCGCACGCGCGGATCCACTCGGTGCTGGCCAAGGCGGGGGAGGAGCGCGTCGCCGCGGCCCTCGGGCGCACCGCGCATCCCGACGAGCTGCACGAGTCCGAGCGCGAGCTCGTACGCAAGCTGCTCGCCTATCCCGAGGAGATCGCCGAGGCCGCCGACCGGCGCGGGCCGCACCGGATCGCCGCCTACGCGCTCGAGCTCGCCCAGACGTTCACGGCGTTCTACCGCGACTGCCAGGTCGTCGGCTCGACCCCGGAGCCCGTCGAGGACCTGCGCCTGCGGCTGTGCGTCGTGACGCAGCGGACGATCGCCAGCGCACTCGACCTGCTCGGGGTCGGCGCGCCGGACACGATGTAGCCGGCCCGGCAGTGCGGCCGCAGCGGCCGCTACACGCGGTAGAGGAAGTCCAGGCCCAGGTCGTTGAGCCAGGCCTGGGCCTGGATGTTCAGCCGGGTGAGCTCCCCGGTGAGCATCAGGACGCCCATGAAGATGAGCACGGCGCCCGAGACGGCGGTGACGAGCATGTAGCGCGTGCGGATCCAGCGGAACGCCGTCGTCGCCCGGTCGAACGCGACCGCGGTGAGCAGGAACGGGACGGCGAGGCCGGCCGAGTAGAACGCGAGCAGGACGCCGCCGTGGCCGACCGTCGCCGAGGTCGAGGCCGCGGCGAGGATGGACGCGAGCGTCGGGCCGACGCAGGGCGTCCACGCGACCGCGAACGCCAGGCCGGCGATGACCGGGCCGCCCGCGCCCGCGCGCGAGATCAGCGCGTCGGGGCGCCACTCGCGGTTCAGCCGCGCCACGAACGGGGTCAAGAGGAAGAACACGCCCATCGCCACGATCACGATGCCGGCGGCGCGGTCGAGCGTCTGCTTGGAGTCGCGCAGCGTCGAGCCGATCGTCGTCGCGGTCATCCCGAGCGCGACGAACATGATCGTGAACGACAGGCAGAAGATCGCCGCCGGCCCGAGGATCGCCGAGAGCTTGTGCTCGCCCGTGCGCATGTCGGCGATCGAGACGCCCGAGACGGCCGACAGGTAGCCGGGGACGAGCGGCAGCACGCATGGCGAGATGAACGACACGAAGCCGACCGCGAAGGCGGCGATGACCGTCGTGTCGGCCTGGGCGGCGGCGGCGAGCAGCATGGCGGGCGGCGGTGGTCCTCGGATGCGTCAGGCGCCGAAGCGCGCGAGGTCCTCGTCGAGGCGCCGCGTGTCGGCGGCGCTGAGCCCGGGCGCGGTGTCCTCGCTGCCGGCGGGCGGCCGGCGGCGGCGCCAGCGCGGGATCGCGATCGCGAGCGCGACGAGCGCGGCGAGCACCGCGGCGATCGGGACGATGTACGCGGCGAGCGAGAAGCCGTGGTCCTGCGGGGTCGCGAGGATCGACGGGCCGTACTGGGCGACGAGCCGGTCCTTGATCTGCTTCTTCGTCAACCCCTGGGCGATCATCTGCTTGAGCTCCTGGCGCTGCTGCTCGGCGCGCGGGGACTCGGCGATGTTCAGCGGGATGCCGCAGACGTCGCACATGACCTCGTCCTCGAGGTCGTTGAACGACGCCCGGGGCGTGGCGGCCACCGCGGGCGAGGCGGCGGCGAGGGCGAGGACGAGCACGCCCAGCAGGGCGAGCAGGCGGAACGGCCGGGTCATCGGGGCACCCCCGCGCGGTCGAGCGCCGCGTCCATGAACCGCTGGTCGATCTGGCCGCGCGACAGCGCGACGACCTTGCCGGTGCGGTCGATCACGAACGTCTCCGGGAGCTGCGAGGTCCCGTACTTCGGCGCGAGCTTGAGGCGGTCGTCACGCACGTTGGGCCACGACGCCTTCTCCTGCTTGACGAAGTCCCGCGAGGCGCCGGGCGCGTCCTTGTAGGTCACGCCGAACACCGTGCCGTCGGTCTTCTGCAGTCGCTGCTGGACCTTCTCGAGCACCGGCGCCTCGGCCTTGCACGGCTCGCACCACGAGGCCCAGAAGTTCAGGACGACGACCTTGCCGCCGAGGTCCGCGAGGCGCATCGAGCCCGCGCCGTCGAGGTTCGGCAGGCTGACGTCGCGGCCGGGGGCGGCGGGCTTCTCGCCGGCGCTCACGGCCTGGTCGAGCGAGTGGTCGTCCTTCTTGCCGACGACGCCATACACCAGCAGGGCGATCAGCGCGACGGCGAGGACGGCGACCGTGATGGGGACGGCTGAGCGCTTCACAAGCCCTTCAAGGGTAGTCGGCGGACGGTATCGTTCACGTCGGTTGCGGACGTAGCTCAGTTGGTAGAGCACCAGCTTCCCAAGCTGGGGGTCGCGGGTTCGAGGCCCGTCGTCCGCTCTTGACCCAGGGTCCGGCGCACGCCGGATGGTCCTTGACGGGTTATCGGCACCCAAGGGTCGTTTCCGTACCTCTGGGTGTCCGAAGTCGCACAGGGGTCGGCGCCGGTGAGCGCCTGAGCCCGCGCCTACTCCACCACCACCCGGTGCTCCCGCGCCCAGATCGCCGCCTGCGTGCGGTCGGTGACGCCGATCTGGCGGAAGATCCGGGTCAGGTGCGCCTTCACGGTCGCCTCGCTGATGCCCAGGCGGCGCGCGATGACCTTGTTCGGCAGCCCGGTCCCGAGCAGCGCGAGCACCTCGCGCTCGCGCGCGGTCATGCCCGACAGCGCCGCGGGCGTCGTCCCGCGCGCGAGGACCAGGCGGGCGACGCGCGGGTCGAGCGGGCGCCTCGCCGCGCGAGGCGGCGCGGATCGCCCGGACGACCTCGGCGGCCTCGGCGTCCTTGAGCAGGTAGCCGAGGGCGCCCGCGTCGAGGGCGTCGTGGATGCGGGTGTTGTCGCCGAAGGACGTGAGGACGACCACGTTCGCGCCCGGGGCCTCGGCGACGATCCGCCGCGTCGCGCCGATCCCGTCGAGGTTCGGCATCGCGAGGTCCATGAGCACGACGTCCGGGCGCACGGCGAGCGCCGCGGCCACCGCCTCGAGGCCGTCCGCGGCGCTGCCGACGACCTCGATCCCCTCGGTGCGGTCGAGCAGACGGGCGAGGCCCTCGCGGACGACGGCGTGGTCGTCGCACAGGAGGACGCGGATGGCGGCGGCGGCGGGGGGCACGGCATGGTCCTACTACCCAAGTCCCATTGCGAACTCGACGTCGTGTCAGCCAGATTTTCCCCGTCCGGCCGGCCCAGAGCGCCCCCCACCTGGCTGTGGGCCGGAAGGACGGGGAGAAGGAGACCGAGACGAACACCGAGCACACCCGTGCGCCGACCCCGGATCCGAGCCCGGGGCCGCCGCGGCGCTCACCTCGCATCACATGACGCCACGCACTCGTCTCACCCGCTCGTCGCAGTGGCGCCCCCCGATGAGGACGGGGCCGAACCCCCCCGGCCGACGTTCGTCCTCATGCCTTGCGGCGACGGTGGGGGCGCTGGCCGCCGCGCTCCTCGTGAGCGCGGCGCCTGCCCCGGCCTCGACCGCCGCCCCGCGTGCCGCGCGGGTCGTGGTGGTCGAACGCTCACCGTCCTCACCCGCCGCCGAGCGCACCGTGCGCCGGCTCGGCGGGTCCGTCGGACGCCCGCTTCCGCTCGCGGGGGCCTTCGCCGCCCGCGTGCCGAGGACCGCCGTCCCGGCCCTGCGCCGCGCCTCTTCCGTCGCGGGCGTCTGGAACGACGCCCGTGTGGCGATGCGCAGCGGCCGCGACTGCACGGGCGACTCGGCCTGCTACGACACGCTGCCCCCGGAGGCGACCTGGCAGCGCGCGATCGGGCTCGACCGCGTGCCGAACAAGTACCAGGGCGAGGGCGTCACGGTCGCGAGCGTCGACACCGGGGTGACGCCGACCGCGAACCTCGGCCCGCGCGTCGTCGCGAAGGTCGACCTGACGAGCGAGCGCGACGGCCTCGACCACTTCGGCCACGGCACGCACATGGCCGGCGTCATCGCCGGGGACGGCAGCACGAGCTCCGGCCAGTTCGAGGGCGCCGCCCCGGAGACGCGGATCGTCTCGGTCAAGGTCGCCGGCTGGGACGGCGCGACCGACGTCTCGACGGTGATCGCCGGCCTGCAGTGGGTCGTCTCCAACCGCGCCCGCTACAACATCCGGGTCGTCAACCTGTCGTGGGGAACCGACGCCGCCACCGGCTACGGCGTCGACCCGCTCGACCGCGCGGTCGAGCGGGCCTGGCAGGCCGGCCTCGTCGTCGTCGTCTCGGCCGGCAACCAGGGCCCGGCCGCCGGCACCGTCGCCAAGCCCGCCGACGACCCGTACGTCATCACGGTCGGCGCGGCGGACACGGCCGGCACCGCCGACGAGGCGGACGACACCGTGGCCGCGTTCTCGAGCCGCGGACCGACGCCCGACGGCATCGCGAAGCCGGACCTCCTCGCGCCCGGCGTCTCGATCGTCTCCGACCGCGCGCCCGCCTCGACCATCGACACGTTCCGGCCGACCGCACGGCTCGGCCCGACGATGTTCAAGGGCTCGGGCACGTCGCAGGCGTCGGCGGTCGTCGCCGGCATCGCGGCGCGCCTCGTCGACATCGACCCGACGATCACGAACGACGAGGTCAAGGGCGTCCTCACCGCGACCGCCGACCACCGGCTCGCCGGCCCGGCCGGCGGCGCGGGGGTCGTCGACGCGCTCGCCGCGACGACCGCCGCGACGCCGCCGAAGAAGGGCCCGGCGCCGATCCTGCCCGTGGCCAACGCGGGCCTGAAGCCCTCGACCGGCACGGCCTCGCTCGAGTCGAGTCGCGGGACCCTCCGCGTCTACACGGACGTCGACGGCGATGGCAGCGCCGATCCCGTGGTGGGCGACGTCGACGCGCTCGGCCGCGCCTGGAACCCGGGCGCGTACGCCGCCGCGCAGTGGACGCTCGCGACGTGGGTGGGCTCGCCGTGGGCGTCGCTGGTCTCGGAGCTCACCGGCGCGCTCGGGCTCGCGCCCTCCGGACCGGCGGCGCCCCGCGTCTCCTGGGATCCCGCGTCCTTCGGTGCGCACTCGGCGCTCGAGGCGGGCTGGGACGCGAAGTTCTGGGGCGCGAAGTTCTGGGGCGCCAAGTTCTGGGGCACCGACTCGTGGCAGTAGCCGCCGCCGCCGCGCCGCGCCTGCCGGCGCCCGCGCGCCTGCTCATCGCGTTCGTCTCGGCCGCCGGCGCGGCCGCGCTCGCCTTCCGGCTCGCCCAGGTCACCGACGCGCCGCTCGAGACCCTCGGCGCCGCGCTCGCGATCATGCTCGCGAGCGTCGCCGCCGACCGCTTCACGCTGTCGGTCTCGCACGGCGGCGAGGAGGAGGAGTTCTCGCTCGCGGACGCGGTGTGGGTCGCGGCCATCGTCCTGGCCCCGCCCGGGGCGCCGACGCTCGGCGCCGCCGCCGGCGCCCTGTGCTGGCAGCTCGCCCGCCGGCTGCCCGCGACGAAGACGATCTTCAACGTCGGCCAGGTCGCGCTCGCGCTGACCGCCGCCGAGGTCATCTGGGGCCTCGCCGGGACCACGCCGAGCCCCGATGAGACCGGCGCCTGGGCGCTCGGCGCCGCCGCCGCGGGCGCGGCCTTCCTCGTCAACGCGACGACGGTCGCGCTCGTGATCTCGCTCGTCGGTGGCCAGTCGTTCCGCACGATGCTCCTCGGCAGCCTGCGCGTCAGCTCACTGCAGTGGGTCGGCAACCTCGCGATCGGCCTGCTCGCCGCGCTCGCGTGGCACGTCAACCCGGCGGGCCTCGTGCTCGTCGCGGTGCCGCTCGGCCTCGTCTACCTCGCCTACCGCGAGTGGGTCGCGGGCCTCGTCGAGCGCGAGCAGATGGAGGACATGGCCGCCACCGCCGAGCGCATCGCGCGCGACGGCGACCCGGCCGCCCGTCTGCCGATGGCGGGCCGCGAGGGGCGCCTCGCGCAGCTCACGGCGAGCCTGAACCGGATGCTCGAGCAGCTCGACCGCGCCTTCGGCCGCGACCGCCACCTGCTGAAGGAGGCGTCGGACGAGCTCCACGACCCGGTGCGGGCGATCCGCCGCGAGCTCGCGATGCTCGGCCACGAGGCCGACGCCGACGAGGCCGCCGCCGCCCGTGTGCGGCTCTACCGTCACCTCGATCGCGTCGACCAGGTGCTCGGCGAGATGGAGGCCGTCGCGAGCGCGGGCCGCCCCGGCGCCGTCCGGCCGACCTCGGTCGAGCTCAGCCCGTTCCTCGAGCGCGTCGGCGCGCGGGCGCGCACCCTGCTCGACGACCGCCTGACCGTCGCGATGCTGCCCCCGGAGGCCATCGCCCGGCTCGACGCGACGTGGGTCGAGCGCGCGCTGCTGCACATGCTCGACAACGCCGCGATCCACGGGCGCTGCTCCTCGCCCGTGCACCTGAGCGCGCAGAGCGTGCCCGGCGGCTGGCGCTTCGAGGTCGCCGACGAGGGCGGCGGCGTGCCCGCGGGCCACGAGGAGGCCGTGTTCGAGCCCTTCTACCGCGCGGGCACCATCCCCGGCCGCGCCGGCCTCGGGCTCGCGCTCGTGCGCAGCGTCGCCGAGGCCCACGGCGGGTCGACCGGGATCCACAACCGTCCCGGCGTCGGGGCGACGTTCTGGCTGCGGGTGCCGGCATGAGCGCGCGCGCCACGAGCCTGCGCAACGTCATGAAGACGCGGCCGGCCGCGGCGCTCGAGGCCGAGCAGAGCTCCGGGCGCTGGCAGCGCGCGTCCAGTCGCCGCGTCGCCCTCGCCCAGTTCGCGCTGTGCGGCATCGCGCTGCTGATCGTCGTCGCGACGATCGGCGCGGTCGCCCTGCGCCACGTCGCCCGCGAGGAGGCGCTCCGCGACGCCCGCGCGCTGACCGCCGCGCTCTCGCGCGGGGTCATCGAGCCGGCCGTGACCCCCGACGTCGTCGCGGGCGACCCGGCCGCGCTGCGCCGCCTCGACCGCCTCGTCCATCAGCGCGTCCTCGGCCCCCCCGACCCCGACAAGCCCGAGGACAGCTCGATCATCCGCGTCAAGGTCTGGGCGACCGACGGGCGCATCGTCTACTCCGACGAGCCACGGCTGATCAACCGGCGCTTCCCGCTCCCCGAGGACCTCCGCGAGGCGCTCGAGGAGCGCAAGACGAGCGCGGACGTCAGCGATCTCGCGCGGCCCGAGAACCGCTTCGAGCGCGGGCGCGGCCGGCTCGTCGAGGTCTACGAGCCGCTCCGCGTCGCCGGGAGCCCCCAGGACAAGCTCCTCCTCGAGGCCTACCACCCGGCGCGGGACATCAGCGATGCGAGCGTCCGGATCCTGCGGTCCTTCCTGCCGGTCGCGCTGGCCCTGCTGATCGCCCTCGCGCTGGCCCAGCTCCCGCTCGCCTGGTTCCTCGACCGCCGGGTCCGCGCCGACGAGCGCGAGCGCGAGCAGCTGACCCGCGCCGGCGAGGACGCGCTCGAGACCGAGCGCCGCCGGATCGCCGCGGAGCTGCACGACGGCGTGGTCCAGGACCTCGCCGGCGTCGCGTACGAGCTGCAGGCGGCCGCCGACCGGCTGCCGGCGGGCAACGGCCACGACCCCGAGCTGGGCGACGCGCTGCGGCGCGGCGCCGGCGTGTGCCGCGGGAGCATGCGCGCGCTCCGGGCGCTGCTCGTGGACCTGTACCCGTCCGAGCGCCGCGAGCAGGGCCTCGACGCGGCCGTCGAGGCGCTCGCCCGCCCCCTGCGGGAGCGGGGCGTCGACGTCGCCGTCGACATGGACGTCGGCGGCCGCCTGCCCAGTGCGACGACCGAGCTCGTCTACCGCGCCGTCCAGGAGGCGCTGCGCAACGTCGACCGCCACGCCGCGGCGCGGACGGCCAGCGTCGCGCTGCGCCGCGAGGGCGACACGGTGACGCTCGTCGTCGAGGACGACGGCCGGGGCATGACCGGCGACAACCTGCGCGAGCAGCACGCGGCAGGACACATGGGGCTCGCGCTGCTCGCCGACGGCGTCGCGGCCCGGGGCGGCTCGCTGTCGATCGAGTCCGAGCCCGGCACCGGCACCCGCGTGCAGGTCTCGTTCCCGCGCGACTGACGCGCCGCTTCTTCGCTCGTTCTTATCTCCCGTTGACCGGCCCCTTCAGGCCGTCCGCTTGGGTGTCGGCCATGCCCCTCACCGCCGGCGCCACTGACACCGTCCGCTACGTCGGCGTCGCCGACTGGTGGGGCCCGCACGTCTGGGTCGAGGCCGACGGCACGCGCGGCGCGCTGCACGCCTGCGGCGAGGAGCTGATCGCCGGCTTCGCGTGGGGGACCCGCGGGATCGCGGCGCGCGAGCTCGCCCGGGCGATCCTCGCCGACGCGACCGGCAACCCGGCGATCGCCGAGCGCTACTGCCGCGACATGACCCACGCGATCGTCGCGGGCCTCCCGCGCACGGGCTTCGAGCTCGACCGCGACGAGGTGCTCGCGTGGCTCGCGGACGCCGCGGCGCCCCGCCACGCCTGGGCCGCGTAGTCAGCCCGGCTCGCCGTCCGCGTCCAGCAGCGCCTGGACGGAGGCGACCTTGTCCTCGAGCGTCTGCTCGCGGTCGCGGCGCTCGTCGAGCTTGAGGATCGAGTAGACGCGCGGGATCCCCATCTCGAACGGGACGGCGTGCAGCTCCCCGGCGAGCGCGAGGATGTCCGCGGTCGACCCCTCGAGCGAGGTTCCCATCGCGTGCATCGTGTAGCGCACGCGCTCCTGCGCCGCGAGCCGGCGCTGGATCTCGGCGATGTAGCGGCTCGCGCTCGCCTCGGCGCGGCCGAGGGCGATGACGGTCAGGTCGGCGGTGGCCATGGGCGGAGTCAGGGCGCCGAGAAGCCTCCGGGTCATCGCCCGGTGTGTATACCGCGCCGGCGGGTGGTCAATCCCTACCAGGCCTGGGAGGTCCCGCAATGCGGGCACGCGACCGACGCCGAGACGTCGGCCTCCCAGACGAAGCCACACCCGCACGCGTACTGCGCGCGGTCATCCGGACCCCCCGAAGCGCGAAGGCGCCGCTCGTCGAAGAGATCGTCCTCCGCGCCGGGGGCGCGGGATTCCGGTTCGGGCTCCGCCACCTCGGTGGCAGGGGCCTCGCGCCGGAGGACGGTCTTCCGACGAAGCGGGCCACCGCGGTGGCGCGTTTCGCTCTGTCGATTCGTTCTGACGCGCATCGTGTCTACGTCTATAGGACGCACAAAGACCCTGAAGGTTTCGCAAACGACGCGCGGTTAACGTGCGTTAACGCTCCGGCCGATAAAGAGACTGACCCGGCGCTGCGATGTCCGGCAGGACGGTCTGCGGGATTCGACGGCGCCACCCACCGAACCGTTCGGCATACTGAAACGCACGCGATGAACCCTGCACGCAAGCGCCGCATCCGCCTCGTCGTCGCGCTGACCGCCGCCACGCTGCTGGCCAGCGCGCTCATCTACACCAGCTTCTCCGCCTCGAGCGAGGCGGTCACGCCGAGCAAGCTCGCGGCGAGCGCCGCGACCGGCCGCGCCTACCAGCTGACCGGCAAGGTCGTGGACGGCTCCGTCCGCGACATCCCCGGCGGCAAGACCTTCCGCGTCCGCGACCGCAACGGCACGCAGTCCGTGCCGGTGCGCTACGTCGGCGCCGTGCCCGACCCGTTCCGCGAGGGCCGCGAGGTCATCGTCACGGTGCACAAGCAGGGCGGGACGTTCGTCGGCGAGCGCGACTCGTTGGTGACGAAGTGCCCGTCGAAGTTCTCCGACACCCCCAAGACGCCCGGCCAGCAGACCTGAGGCCTGACTGATGGCTGTCGTCGGTCGCGCCTGCCTGATCCTCGCCTTCGCGACGTGCCTGTACGGCATCGTCGCCGCGCTCTACGGCGCCCGCGCGCGCCGGCCCGACTGGGCCGAGTCCGGGCGCCGCGCCGTCTACGCGGTCGCCGTGCTGGCGTCGGTCGCGTTCCTGGTCCTCGAGATCGCGTTCCTGCGCTCGGACTTCTCCTTCGCGGTCGTCACGTCGCACTCGTCGACGACGACCGAGTGGTTCTACCGCGCCGCGGCCGCCTGGTCGTCGCAGGAGGGCTCGCTGCTCCTGTGGCTGTGGCTCCTGACGATGTGGTCGAGCCTCGTGCTGTTCCTGACGCGCCGGCGCCTGCGCGACGTCGTGCCCTACGCGAGCGCGGTGCTCCTCGGCTTCGGCGCCTTCTTCTCCGGACTGCTCGTCTTCGCGGCCAGCCCGTTCGACGTGCTCGCGACGGTGCCGAAGGAGGGCCTCGGGCTCAACCCGCTCCTGCGCCACCCGAGCATGATGATCCACCCGCCGATGCTCTACTCGGGGTACACGCTGTTCGCGGTGCCCTTCGCGTTCGCCGTCGGCGCGCTCGTCGTGCGCCGCGTGGACGCCGAGTGGATCGGCGCGACCCGCCGCTTCGCGCTGGCGGCCTGGGTCTTCCTCGGCGTCGGGATCCTGCTCGGCGCCCGCTGGTCGTACTCCGAGCTCGGCTGGGGCGGCTACTGGGCCTGGGACCCGGTCGAGAACGCCTCGCTGCTGCCGTGGCTGACCGGCACCGCGTTCATCCACTCGCTGATGATCCAGGAGAAGCGGGGGATGCTGAAGATCTGGAACGCCTCGCTGATCCTCGCGACCGGCACGCTGGCGATCCTCGGCACCTTCCTCGTGCGGTCGGGCATCCTCGACTCGATCCACGCCTTCGGCGCCTCGACGCTCGGCATCCCGTTCGTGTCGCTGATCGCGTTGATGATCGCCGGGTCGATGGCCCTCGTCGTCTCGCGCCGCGACACGCTGCGCTCCGAGTCGTCGATCGACTCGATGCTCAGCCGCGAGGCGATCTTCCTCTTCAACAACCTCGTCCTCGTGGCGATGGCGTTCGTCGTCTTCTTCTGGACGTTCCTGCCGCTGATCACCGAGGCGCTGGGCAACAAGGTCTCGGTCGGCCCGCCGGTCTACAACCAGTACATCGTGCCGCTGGCGCTGATGCTCGTGCTGCTCTCGGGCATCGGGCCGGTCGCGGCCTGGCGGCGGACGACGCTCAAGACCGTCCGGCGCAACTTCATCTGGCCGATCGGGGCCGCGGTCGCGACGATCGTCGTGCTGCTCGCCGCCGGGGTCACGCAGAGCCCGCCGTCGGTCCTCATGTTCTCGTTCGCGGCGCTCGTGATCGCCGTGACCGTCCAGGAGTTCGTGCGCGGGGCGGCCGCCCGGCGGGCGATGGCGGGCGAGAACCCCGCGACCGCGACGGTGACGCTCATCCGTCGCAACCGCCGGCGCTACGGCGGCTACATCGTCCACGTCGGCATGGCGCTGCTGTTCGTCGGCGTCGCCGCGTCGTCGGCCTTCCAGCACGCGCACGACATCGTGCTCAAGCCCGGCCAGACGACGAAGGTGGGCGACTACCGCATCACCTACGTTCGGCCGACGGCGAACATCGGCACCCGCGCCGGGAGCCTCGAGAAGATCTCCTTCGGCGCGGTCCTCGACGTCCGCAAGAACGGCAAGCACTTCACGACGCTGCGCCCGTCGAAGGCCTACTTCCCCTCCCAGGACCAGGGCGACCTCGGCGCGGTCGGCCGGTTCTTCGAGGGCGAGGCGACGAGCGAGGTCGGCATGAAGGCCAGCCTGCGCCGGGATCTGTGGACCGCGATGTCGCCGGACATCTCGAAGATGCGCCCGATCATCGACAAGGGCGACAAGGCCTTCGCCTCGATCGACGGCAAGGTCCCCGCCGCGATGCAGGCCCAGCTCCTCGGCCAGGCGATCACCGGCCTCGTCCAGCGCTACCGCACCCAGCCGCCGCCCGCGAACTTCCGGATGCTCAGCTCGCCGCTGGTCGCCTGGATCTGGATCGGCGGCCTGGTCGTCTTCACCGGCGGCCTCATCGCCCTGTGGCCCGCGGGCGACCCCGCGATGCGCCGCGTGCGCGGCCGCTACGCCGCCCGGGTGGCGCGCGAGCTCGGCCGCGCGTAGCGTGTCCCGGTCGGAGACCGGCTCGTGGACGTTCTCGCCCCGATCATCGTCATCGTCGTCCTGACGCTCGTCGTGCTGCTCGTCAGCGCGCCGCTGCGCGGCGGCGCGTCGGCTCGCGCCGAGGAGCGCGACGAGCTCCGCCGCGCGGACCTCGAGGCCGCGCGCGAGTCGAAGTACCGCGAGATCCGCGACGCCGAGCTCGACTTCCGCACCGGCAAGCTGTCCGAGGCCGATTGGCGCCAGCTGGACCGCGAGCTGCGCCGCGAGGCGATCGAGATCCTGCGGGGCCTCGACGAGCTGCCGCCGTCACCGACCGGCGTGCCGGCGAAGGACTAGCGCGCGCCGCACTACAATCGCCGCCATGGAGCTGATCTTCTCCGTCATCCAGGTCGGGATCTCGATCGTCCTGATCTTCCTCATCCTCATGCACTCGGGGAAGGACGCGGGGCTGTCCGGCGCATTCGGCGTCGGCACGGGTCAGGGTCCGCTGGGCGGCGGCTCGCTCGTCGAGCGCAACCTGAACCGCTGGACGGTCGGCTTCGCGATCGCGTTCGCGGTGAACACGATCATCCTGCTCAAGTCGCCCTGGGACTAGCGGGGCGCCTTCGCGTCGCCGGCTCCGCGGGCGTCAGGCGCCCGCGACCGTCGCGCCCGTGATCCGGAAGCCGCCGGCCCGCAGCGCGGGCACGACCACGCCGGTGGCGAAGCGGCGGCCGTAGAACTCGGCCTCGGAGACGAGGCGCTGCTTCGACGTCAGCGCCTCGGTCGCCTCGAGGATCCGCAGCACCGAGTCGGTGAAGCGCACGTCGCGGACCGGGCGCGTGATCCGGCCGTCCTCGATGAGGAACGTGCCGTCGCGGGTCATGCCGGTCAGCAGGGTCTGCTTCTCGTGGACGGCGTTGACGTACCAGAAGCGCGTCACGTAGAGGCCGCGCTCGATCGGGGCGGCGAGCTCGAGCTCGTCGGCCGCGCCGCCGCCGATGAGCACGAGGTTCATCGGGTGCGGGCCGAAGCCCCCGCCGCCCGGCGCGGTCGCGTGACCGGTCGAGCGCGCGCCGCCCCCCGCGCGGGCGGCCGAGCGCGTGTCGTGCACGACGCGGTGGGCGATGCCGTCCTGGATGAGCGGGACCGGGGCCTTCGGCACGCCCTCGAGGTCGAAGCCGCGGGGGAGCGTGCGCGCGAAGCGCGGCGAGTCGCTGAGGTTGATCGCGGGCGACGCGACGCGCGTGCCGAGCTTGCCGACGAGCGCGCCGCGGCCCTCGGCGTGCGCGAGGCCGTTGAAGGCGAGGAAGGCGAAGTAGTCGAGCAGCTCGCCGATCGCCTCGGGCTCGAGGACGACCGGGTACTCGCCCGGCTCGAGGTCGGCGGGCTCCTCGCGCGCGACCTTGGCCGTGGCGCGGGCGGCGATCGCGGCCGGGTCGATGCCCGCGGCGGCGACCGCCGTGTCCGAGCCCCAACCGGTGCGCCCGCCGTCGTCGCGGGCGATGACCTTCATGAACGCGTCGGTCAACCGCTCGGAGGCGCGGACGCCGCCCGACGAGGCGATCGCGGTCTCCACGTCGCCCGCCGTCCAGACGCCGAAGGCCTCGAGGCCGCGTTCCGCGCACGCCGCGAACGCGGCGGCGAGGGCGGCGCCCGCGACGCCGGGGTCGAGCTCGGCGGTGCGCGGCGTCGAAGCCGTCGGTCGCCGGGACCGGGGCGGCGTCGGGCAGGCCGGGGTACTCGCCGGCGCCGCCCGCCGCCGCGGCCGCCGCGCGCGCCGCGGCGTCGGCGCGGGCCGCGACGTCCCGCAGCCCCTCGTCGCTGAGGTCGTTCGTGTCGGCCGTGCCGGTGTGGCCTTCGTGGACGCGGAGGATCGAGACGCTGGTGTCGTCGACCTGCGTGGCCTGCGTGGGGTGCGAGCGGGCGAAGCGCGACAGCAGCGAGCGCTCGCGGGTGACCGTCGCCTGGGCGGCGCCGGTCGTGTGGCCGAGCGCGCGCTCGGCGATCTCGAGCGGCGCGCCGCTCACGCGACGCCGACCTGCACGTCGCGGAAGCGGGCCGGCGCGGCGCCGTGCGAGACCGCCATGACCTGGCCGGGCTCGCCCTTGCCGCAGTTCGTCAGCCCCCAGGCGCGCCACTCCGCGGGGCCGCAGACCGCGTCCAGCGAGCCCCAGAACCGCGGCCCGATCCCGGCGTAGGACGGGTTGCGGTACAGGCGCCCGAGCGTGCCGTTCTTGATCTCGCGGCCGACCTCGGTCGCGAACTGGAACTGCAGCCGGCGGTCGTCGATCGACCAGGAGCGGTTCGTCTCGAAGTAGATGCCGTCGTCGGTGTCGGCGATGAGGTCCTCGAAGCTGCCCGCGTCGCCCGGCTCGATCGAGACGTTCGTCATCCGCACGATCGGCTGGCGGGCGAAGCCGTCGGCCCGCGCGCAGCCGCCGGAGCGGTCGAGCCCGATGGCGGCGGCGGATTCGCGGTTGGAGAGCGTCGCGCGCAGCATGCCGCCGTCGACGAGGGCGTAGCGGCTCGCCGGGACGCCCTCGTCGTCCCAGCCGAACGACCCGAGCGCGCCGGGCAGCGTCGCGTCGGCGGTGATGTTCATGTGCTCGGAGCCGAAGCGCGCCGAGCCGATGTCCCCGGCGGTGACCCAGCTCGTCCCGGCGTAGGAGGCCTCGCCGAGCAGGATCCGGTCGAGCTCGAGCGCGTGGCCGACGGACTCGTGGACCTGGAGGGCGAGCTGTTCGCCGTCGAGGACGATCGTGCGGATCCCCTCGGGGCACACGGGCGCCGTGAGCAGCTCGATCGCCTCGGCGGTGACGCGCGGCGCGTGCCCGGCGAGGTCGAGCGCGAGGACGTGCTCCCAGCCCGCGGCCGCGAAGAAGCCGCCGTGGGCGAGCGGGTAGGAGCGGACCTGCAGCTCGCTGCCGTCGGAGGCCCACACGCCGATCCCGGCGCCGCTCGCGACGAGCTCCTGCGTGCACGCCGCGCCCTCGGTCGAGACGAACGCCTTGCGCTCGCGCCACGAGCGCAGCGCTGCGAGGCTGCGGACGATGCGGTCGTCGGCGCCCGCGGCCCGGAGCTCGGCGTCCGCGGCGAACAGCAGCGCGAGCTTGTCCTCGAGCGACACGTCGAACGGATCGACCTCGTGGGGCGAGGACCAGTGCCCGCGCGCGGGCTCGACCGGCGCCAGCGGTGTCGCCGGCCCGGCGGGCTGCGCCTCCGCGATCCCGAGCGCGGCGGCGAGCGCGGCCTCGGCGCCCGCCGCGCTCACGTCGCGCGTCGCGGCGAAGCCCCAGCCACCGCCGACCCGGACGCGCACGCCGATGCCGGTCGACCCGGACGTCGCGAAGTCGTCGACCTCGCCCGCGCGGACGCTCAACGCCTCGTCGCGCGACTCGACGTGGCGGGCCTCGGCGTAGGCGCAGCGGCCCTCGGCCTTGCCCATGAGGTCGGTCAGCAGGTCGAGCGTCACCAGGCGGCCTCGTAGAGCGCGCGGATCTCCGCCGCGTCGGCCGGGGGCGGGGTCAGCTTCAGCTGCGGGCGCTGCGCGGCGGCCTCCACGCATTCCTCGAGCTTGCCCTGGTCGACCCCGATGTCCCGCAGCCGCTCGGCGCCGGCGCGGCGCGCGAGGTCGCGCGCCAGCTCGGTCGCGTCGACGGTCGTCGCGTCGCGGCGGCGCAGCGCGCCGATGGTGTGGGGCAGCATCGCCGCGTTCGTCGGCCCGTGCGAGCCGCCCGCGAGGCGCACGAGCGTCTGGCACAGGACGTGGTGGAGCGCCAGGCCGGACTGGTCGATCGTGTAGCCCGACAGCAGCGCGGCGAGCGCGAGCGCGTCGCGGTCGGGCTCCTCGCCGCCCGAGGCGTAGGCGGCCTCGGTGAGGCGCACGGCCTCCTGGCCGGCGAGGACCGGCACGGGCGAGGCCTTCGTCGTCACGGCGCCCTCGACGGCGTGGGCGAGCGAGTTCGCGGCGCTCGCGGCGAGCTCCGCGAGCGGCTGGGAGGCGGACAGGTCCGGATCGTTGATGACGATCGCGGGGCGGACGTTCGGGGTGTCGGCGGGCGCGCCGGTCGCGTGCCGGTGCCCGCGGGCCATCTCGGCGGCGCTGAGCGTCGTCGGGATCGCCGCGGCGCGGACGGGCGGCCCGGCCGCGGCGGCGAGGGCCTTCGTGACGTCGATCACGCGGCCGCCCCCGAGCGCGACGAGCAGCTCGCCGCCGACCGTCGCCCGCAGCTCCTCGGCGATCTCGTCGACCCGGCCGGGGCGGACGTGGTGCACGGTCGCGGCGGCCGCGACGACCGCGGGCGCGGCGCCCTCGGCGCGGGGCGTCGTGAGCAGCGTGTAGCCCGTGCCGAGCAGCTCCTCGGCCGTCGCGATCGTGCCGCGCCCGAACCGGATCGTCCGCTCGCCGTCCTGCCATGTGAATCCGTCGCCCATCCCGCGCGGATCCTAGGGGAGCGCCGGGCGAGCGACTCTCGCGTGCCTAGACCAGGCGCTTCCTCGGCGTCCGTACGCGCAGGCGCCTGACGTGGCGATAGCCGTCCAGGCACTCATACCGCGAGTCGAAGGTATAGGTGTGGGTGCGCTCGACCCCCGTCAGCCAGTCAGGCTCGATCCGGTTCACCGGCGTCTCGCTGTAGTCGTTCGGCGACAGCACATCCACCCGGTTCAGGACCACAGCCTCGCCGTACGCGCGGGCGCAGTCCTGACTGGGCCGGATGAGGACGCCCCCCCGTCTGAACAACCGGCCCGCCGGGCGGGCTGTCCTCGGGTCGGTCACGATCGGGTTCCGCGGGTGAGCGCGCCACTCCGCATCGAGCGAGGGTGCGGAGAACAGCCACAACTGACCCCGGTCTTCGTGGCCTTCCATGACGTTTGCGAAGAGCCAGAGGAGGCCATCGTCGACGTGCAGCGTGGCGTCGACGGCGATGAGACCGTCGAGCAGGACACGCTCGAGCCGCCACCGATCGGGGAACCTCACGGCACGGTGGAGCTCGATCCGTCCCGCTTCGCCGGTCTCGGGAAGCATGTAGATCGTTCCCTCGTGCTCGAACACGAACGGGTAGGAGAGATGGTGGTCTGCCTCGAGCACCCTGCGTGGCGTCGACCACTCGCCGTCCGGACCCGCTTCCGAGACCGAGATCACGCCCCGGCGCGTCCCATACGAGTAATCCTCGACAAACAGGAAGTGCCGGCCATCGACCTCGATCGGGAACGGGTCGCCGAGGTAGCGCCCGGGGGGATTCGGAAGCGCGCGCACCGTCACCGGCCCATCGACACCGGCGTCGGCCGCTCGCGCGCGGACTGCGACGAACCACTCGTCGCGGAGCCAGGCCTTGCGGCTCTTGGCCACGACCCCCCGGAGCGCCGTCCGCACCGCATGAGCGACCGTCACCGCCGGTGAGGGCACGTTCCGCGGTTCTCCGGGAGTGCCTCCAGCGGCGACGGAGCCGCCGTCTCGTCGGAGCAGCCGCAGGCAGTGCAGGACGAGGCGTGCCGACGTCCACGCCGCGCGGTCGCGCGTGCGCGCCAACGAGAGCGGATCGGTACGGACCGAGTCCTCGGCGATGACTCGCGTGCGCTCGTCCTCGAGGGCGACGACGGCGGTCTTTCCATTGCCTGTGCGCTCGCGCACCTCCCAGAAGCGGTCCGGCGCGCTCGTCGGCCGGCCATCGTCCATGGGCGCGATCGCCCACACCCCGTAGCGCGGAGTCGGACCGTCCCAGGCCGTTCGGCCGGCCGGCCGGAACGAAACCACGACGTCGAGCCGGCCAATCCCCGAAGACGTCGTCCGCGTGCCGGCGATCGGCGACAGGTCTGTGTCGCGCATGGCGCCGGCGGCACCGAAGACCCATCTGTCGGCCCACTCATAGAGTCGGTACGTCAGGTGGTGCGGGTGCCGCCGCCTCCGCGGCGCCGGGCGCACGCCGCCTGGAGGTGCCGCCGGCACCACCGCAGCGAGCTGGATCGCGGGCGTCGCCGCGATGCGCGCGACAGTCCATTCGACCCATTCCGGGACGATGAACGACTCGACAAGCACCGCCACGCGGATCGCCTCGGTGTCCGAGCTGGGTGTCATCTCCACAGTCCGCGCCACCGGTCGCCGTACGCGTGTCTGCTGAGGCCGGTCGAGGTCTGCCACGAGCGCCGCATATCCGCGCGTCATCGCCTCGATCGAGAATGCCCGCGTTTGGCGTGCCCGCCCGGCTCGACCCAGCTCCTCGGCGCGCGTCCGGTCGCGAGCGAGGGCGACGAGCGCGTGCGCCATCTCGGAAGGGCGATCCGGCGCCACGAGGAACCCGGTCCTCCCGTCCTCGATGACGTCGGGAAGATCGCCCACGCGGGTCGCGATGATCGGCCGGCCGACCGACATCGCCTCGAGCACGGACATCGGCAGCGCCTCGACCGCGCTCGTCAGGCACACGACATCGCCGGCGTGCATCACGTCTACGGCATCCGCACGGTATCCCAGCATGCGCACGACGCCACCCGATCGCCCGACGGCGTTCGCCACCGACGCGGCGTCCGGCCCGTCACCGACGACGACGCCCTGTAGGGAGGGGTCGATGGCGTGCGCAGCGGACACCTCTTCGACGAACCGCGCCGCGCGCTTCTCCGGGCGAAGAGCCGCCACGAGCACCGCCAGGAACGCGTCGGGACCGACGCCGAGCTCTGCTCGCAGCGCCTCTCGTTCCGCCACGGGGGGATCGTCGGCGACGCCACTCGGGATCACGCGTATCGCCTCTCGGCGGTAGCCGTCACGCACGAGGCGATCCACCTGGCTCCGAGCCACCGCGACGACCGCGTTCGCCCGAGGTCTCATCGGCGCCAGCAGGAGCCGCTGGTGCCGGCGCAGCGCTCGCAGGCCGAGCGGGTCGTCGCCGAGGTGCTCGGTCACCACGTGGGCTGCCCGTTGCGTTCGCGCGAGCACGTGGCCGACCAGGTGCGCGCTCACCCCGCGGGTCAACACGACAGACGACGGCGGCCATCCGAACCGTACGGCGCGCGCCAGACCAGCCGGGTCCGCTCGGTGCCGGAGGGCCGCGCATCTGATCCGGACCCCTCGACGACGCAACTCCTCGAAGTACACGCCGCGGCCGTCGAGGGTCATCACCCTCACGTCGAAGCCGCGTTCACACAGACCGGGGGCCAGGATCGCCCACTGCCGCTCCGCGCCGCCCGCTTCGAGGTTGGGGCATATGAACGTGACCTTCGGCCCGGCTTCGTCGCTCGTCGCGCGGCTCACAGCGCGAGCAGACGGCGATAGACCTGCAGCACCCGCTCCGCAACCGGCTTGCGCCCATAGCCATGCATGGCCGCCCGCAGTCGCGGATCGCGACTGACGCGAAGCGCCCTCCCGACCGCCCTCGCCAGAGCGTCCGGGTCGCGCGGCGCGATCGCGCAGCCTGGAAGGCCGGCGGTCACCGTGGAGACGTCCCCTACGGCCACCGACACGACGGGCGTCTGGCATGCGAGCGATTCCTTCACCACCACGGGTGCGCCCTCCGACATCGACGTGAGGACGACCACATCGGCGGCGTTCATCGCAAGCGCAACCTGCTTGCGGGACAAGCCGTCGAGGCTGGCGGGCACGACGCCCTTCTCGCTCTGGCGGAGCCGATCGATCATCGCGTCGAAGACGTCGACGCGTTTGTTCGTGACCTTCGAGCGGTCGCTGCGGTCGCTGGGGAACAGGACACAGGGCCCGACCACCGGCCAGCCCAGTGCACGTCTGGCGGCTGCGCGATCGAGCGGCTGGAACAGGTCGAGGTCGACGGCGCACGGAATCACCGGCGCGTCGCGGACCCGCAGGTTCGCGGCGATCACCGGAGCAACGGCGATCGGCAGAGTCCGTCTCGCCACGACCCGTGACACATGGCGCTGCCATGGCACCGAAGTGTCGCTGCCGTGGAATGTCGTCACGACCGGCGTTTCGAGCTGGAGGCACGCGACCATTCCGGTAAGGCCGTAGTGGGCATGCACGAGGTCATAGCGGCCGTGCCCGAGCACGTGGCGAAGCCGCGATGCCGTCGTCAGATACCGGTGCTTGCGAGCGCGGGCGTCGAAGGCGAGGACGGACACGTCGACCCCGAGGCGGCGCAAGTCGTCGGCCTGGTCCTTGACGAAGCAGCCGAAATCAGGCTTGGTCGCCGTCGGGTACATGTTGGTGAGGACCACGATCCGAAGGCGGTGATCGACTCGTGCGCCGGCGATGCGGTGATCGCGCCGCGCTCCGGCGATGGGTTCGGCGATGCTCACTCCCGCACGCTCCGGCGCGTCGTCAGGCGCTCGCCACGCTTGCGGACCGCTCCCGGAAGGACGGGTCGTCCTGGTGTATGCGTGGCCGGCGGACGGCGGCCTCGATGATCCTGACGACCTCGAGTCCGAGCTGCGCTGACGAGCGCGGAGGCGTGCCGAACCGAATCGCGTGACAGAAGTCATCGATCTGAAGCGACATCGGCTCGATGGCTTCGATGTGTGGAGACACGATGTCGCCTGTGCGGTATTTGAGGTACTCACCGAAGGACTCGGGGTCGCGCGGCATCACTCCGGCGTCGTACACGCGCACGGGCTCGTTGCTGCAGTCGTCGTAGACGACCATCTTCTTCGACCCCACCACGGTGGTGCGGCGCAGCTTGCTCGGGGCCAGCCAGGACAATTCGATGTGGGCGATCGTCCCCGAGTCGAATTCGCACGTGATGAACGCCACGTCTTCTTTTCCGTTGTCGATGCAGGCCCGGCCCGTGCTGACGACCTGGCTCGGATGCTCACCGAGCCAGTGGAGGAGGATCGAGAAATCGTGCGGGCCGAGGTCCCAGATCACGCTCACATCCGACTGGTGCAGACCGAGATTCACTCGCGACATTGAGATGAAATAGATCTCTCCGAGCTCCCCTCCTCGGATGAGGTCGCGAATGCGGTTGACCGGTGGGCTGTAGAGGAACGTATGGCCCGGCATCAAGACGAGGCCGCGCTCCTCCGCGGCCCGGATCAGTTCGATGGCCCGTTCCGACGACGACGCCAGTGGCTTCTCGACGAACACGTGCTTGCCCGCGTTCAGCGCTCGCATCGCTAGGTGGTGGTGGGTTGACACCGGGGTCACGACCGCGACGGCGTCGACGGTGGGGTCCTCGAGCATTTCGTCGAGGTCCTGCGTCTGGCGGACGCTCGGAAAGCGCCGTCCGAGCGGTTCGAGAACCTCCGGCCGCAGATCGCACATCCACGCGGCCTCCGCTGTGGCCGCCTCGTTCAGGACACGAACGAGGTTCGGCCCCCAGTAGCCAAGTCCGACGACCCCGACGCGCACGCGGCCGTCCGTACTTTCGGTGTCGTTCGCTGAGAGCGTGTACTGCTCGATGCGGGGTTCGGCCTGCTCCAGCGTTGCCATCAGACGGTAGCCCTCCTCTGCCGCAAGACTTCGGCGGGGGTTCGGAACATCAGTGACAGGTCGAGCGCGAGCGACCAACCCCGGACATACGCGATGTCCATCTCGAGCGCCTCGGCAAAGCTCGCGTGCGCCCGTGCAGTCACCTGCCACAAGCCGGTGATTCCCGGTCGAGCGAGGAAGCGCTCGAAGTGGTGGGCTGCGAAGTAGTCCGTCTCGTAGGCCAGGCATGGCCGCGGCCCGACGAGCGACATCGTGCCCTGCAGGACGTTGATGAGCTGCGGCAGCTCGTCGACGCTCGTTCTGCGGAGCCAGCGCCCGGTGCGGGTTACGTCGTCGCCACGGTCGAGCTTGTACAGCTCACCAACCGCCGAGACTTGGTCTCCGTTCATGGTCCGCGCGATATAGGCACGATGCGGGGACTGGTCGGCATCGACCCTCATGGTGCGGAACTTGAGCATCGTGAATTCCCGCATGTCCGCGCCCAGCCGGGTTTGCCGGTAGAAGACGGGGCCGGGTGACTCCCGTGGGATGCGCCACGCGGCCCACAGGAACACGGGCGCCGCGACGATCAACCCGACGCTCGCTCCGACGATGTCGATCGCAGCGCTTGACGCGCGACGCGGCCACCGAGCGACCGCTGGGGGAGATGCTGACAAGTGGCATCCCCTCGACACTCGTCAGCGTGGCGCCCGGACCAACGAGCTCGAACATCCGAGACACCACGTCGACGTGCACGCCAATTCCCGCGAGCGGCCGGACCTGCGCCAACGTGTGCTGATCGTTCTGGCTGGAGAACGCGACGATCACCCGGTCGACCGCGAGCTTGCCGACGACGGCGGCCAGATCGTCGATCACGCCGACGACGGGGACGCCGGCGACATCGGCCCGCGCCTGCTTGGGCCGCGCGTCCACGAACCCGACCGGCTTGATCCCGTACTCAGGGTGGCGCAGCAGTTTCCGGGCGACGAGTTGCCCGACGTCACCGGCCCCGACGATGACAGCGCTCTCGGCCAACGCATCATGTCGCCGCGAGAGCGCACGCGTCGCAACACGTCTGGTGGCGAGAAACGCCGCCGCGGAGACCGAAGACACGAGAAGGCCGTTGGGCTCCGCATCGCCGGATCTGCCGGCAAAGGTAAGGAGGAACGCGCCTGCTCCGAGGCCGGCCAGCAGCCCGAGAGCCGACGGCGCGTGCGCTCTGCCCTCCCCGGTCCGCCGGGTCGGGCGGTAGACGCCGGACAGGCGAGCGCCCAGGAGCCATGACGTACACCCGACAGCGACCAGCGCGGGCCAGCCAGGTTGCCGGGCCGCGTCCAGGCCCATACGCCAGGCGAGCAGGTAGGCGACCAGCAACGCCAAGATCAGCGCCATCGTGTCGCTGGTCAACAGCCGACGCTCAGGGGTCGCGGCGGACGTGCTCGCACGAAGAGGCGGCCGCCGATCAACGTCGTGGGCGGTTTCGCCGACAGGGGGCGTCCGCCGCGGTTCGGCAGCCACGTCAGACATCCGTCACGTCCTGCGGAGTGTCTTCGCGATCACGCCGGCTGGGCGCCCGGACTTCGGCTGACAGGTGCCAGCCGTTACGCCGCGCCTGTGCCGAGCGCCCGGCGCTCGCGGATGCCACGCGAGCCGACATCGCCGGGAAGACCTTCCTCGCCGGTTTGCTCCCATTGATGCCGCTCGGCGCTGTGACCGCAGCCTCGCGCTTGGGATCGCCGCCGCGCATCCAGGTCAGCACCGTGGCTACGCGGTGCGGGTTGCGGCCATCGGTGGCGATGACTCCCAGCTTCAACGCTGGGCACGCATCGAGCACGTTGCGCGTCTCGACGAGGCTCTCTCGACGCACCCGGTTCACGCCGGCGACGAGCACCAGTGCATCCGTGTGCCGCGCGGTCGTCATCGCATCCCCGACCGGCAACATGGGCGGCGTGTCGATGAGAAGCACGTCGCACCGTTCGCGTAGCGCCGCCAACGCCTCGGGGACGCGGGTCGTCAACAGGAACTCGCCCGGGTCGCGCGGGCGGTGACCGGCCGTCACGACCCCTAACAGCCCGATCGCGGCGCTCGATCGATTCGTGTGCACGCGAACGACGTTGAGCGCGTCCGTCACCCCGACGCCGCCATCGACCAGATGGGTGAAACCGAGTCGATTCTCCAGGCCGAAGAGCTGGTGGAGGGTGGGGTCCCGAAGGTTGAGGTCGACAAGGATCACGTGTCGGCCCGACTGCGCCAGGGTCACCGCCAGGTTCGCTGCCGTCGTGGCCTTGTCTTCGTATTCGAGCGGGCTGGTGACGACGATCGAGCGCACGCGCCGGCGCCGACGACGCCCCGACGTCGACGGGCCGCGGTGGTCCTCGAGCTGGAGCATGTCCAACCTGTTCTTGAGGATCCTGAACGCCTCGCTGCTCGGGCCTGTCGCCATCTGGCCTGACTCCGCCAGGCGGCGGTCGGGCTTGGGAACGCGACCGAGCAGCGGGATTCCCAGGCGGGTGGCGAGCTCCTCGGCAGAGCGCACACGGGTGTCGAGCGACTCGCGGACGAACGCGAGCGCGATTCCCAGCGCCAGTCCGACGAGGACACCGAGGAACACGTTGCGCTTGGTCTGCGGTTGCACCAGCGAGGCGCTTTCGGCGGTGCCAACGGCCGCCGCGCTCGAGCCGGCGGCCTGCAGCGCCTGCAATTCCTCGAGCGCGCCCTCGGTACCCGCGAGGCGGCGGGACAGTGGCGAGGCCCCCCTACCGGATTCCTTGAGCGTCTTGATCTTGCGCCGCGCGTCCGCGATAGCCGCGGCGAGCACTGCACTGTCGAGCCTGTGCCGGTAGCGCGTGAACTGCTGCGCGTACGCGTTCGCCAGCTCGATCGCGACAGCCGGCCTTGGATCCGTGACGGAAAACGTCAGAAGGTCAGAAAGCGGATCCGAGCTCACGCTCGAGCTCGCAAGCAGCGCCGGGGCGGTGTAACCCGGCAGATCGGCCGCGTTCACCGCCATCGTCGCGACCTTCGCCACGCGAGCCAGCTTGGCCTGGGTCCCCGCGTAACGGTCGGGGGGCGTATTGACGGCCGAACTGAGATTCAACGCCTCCGCGGTGGCATTCTGTTGATTGACCAGAACCGTCGCCGACGCCTGGTAGAGATGCTGCTGACGATGGGACGCCAGTGCGGCGAACAACGGGACCAGTGCCACCGCCAGGACCACGATCCACTTTTGGCGGCTGAGGGTGCTCAACCGGTCCCGAAGGACCGACTCATCATCGAGATGATCAGTCAACCGGTGTGTTTCCGCATCTTCTGGAGCGATCGGAACGCAACGACCTTCGTCGTGTCGATGCGCTCAGAAACACCAAGCGGCCGCGGCGAGAGATGCAACCGGCGCAGCCGCCTGTTAATCCGCGAGACGCCCTCGGCACGCTCCGTATATGCGGTGAAGAACGGGATCGAGAACGAGATCGAGACACCTCCCTCGGTTTCGACCCAATGCGGGACGAATGAGGGCAGATACACGCCGACGCCGGGCTCGAGGCGGGTTGTCTCCGCCGCGTTCTGCATCGTCTCGAAGTCGCATTCCTCGCCGTCGATGTAGCGATCGAGCTCGGTATGACGCAGGATCGGATCGTCCTCGAAGGTCGCGACACTGACATGCTTCGTGCCCTTCACCTGAAGCAAGAAGCTGTGCTCGACGTCGAAGTGCATCGGTGTGGTCGAGGCGGGACACGAGATGAACAGATATCCCGCGCGATGCGTCACACCGCCCTCGCGACGGGAGACGAGCTCCGCGACCTCGTCGAGGCACTCGTTGATCAGCTCCGCATACTCAGGCGCTTGTTGAATATCTCGAAGCGAGATCCTGACTCCGGCGCGCTCGACGTTGCGGACGGTCTCGGATGGCGGTCCCGTCCCCACATCGACGTAACCGAAGCCGGAGTTCGCAAGGGGCAGGTCCCCCCGCTCGCGCCGAACCGATTCGGGTGGCAGCCGGTCCGCGAGCTCGGCGATGGCGTCGATCGTGAACAGCGGATGGTCGGCCAGGCGGTGGCGCACGGCGATCGACCGCCGTGCGAACGCGCCCGCGAATGCCGCGCCGTCGATCTCAACGACATTGGCAGACGGAGAGATGTTGGGAGCAGTGGAAATATCCATACATAGGGGCCTACGATCGGCGCCTCGGCTGGATTACACCGGCGCTCGCTCTCGCGTCTGTCGAGCATGGTCTGCGGACGACGTCCGGGACTTCCCGAGCCAGTTCGCGGTAGAGCGGAGTGGTCATCTGCGCGGCTCGATCCCACGAGAAGTGGGTGTGCGCGTGGCGTAGCACCGCGCCTCTCACTTCCGGCCCGTCATCGAGATGGCGGCCAAGTGTCTCGGCCAGCGCGCGCGGGTTGCCGGCCTCGAAGACGAACGAGGACTGATAGGCGAGCGTCGGCAGGGCGCCGAGATCGCTCACGACCACGGGAACGCCGGCCCCGATCGCGACGACGCCGACCCCGCTCTGGCTCGCCTGGGTGTACGGAAGCGCCACGAGGGAGGCTTCGGCAAGCAGCGTGTCGACCTCGCTCTCCGGGATGTACCGGGGGATGAGCGAGATGCGCGGATCGTCCGGGACGAGGCGGGCGGCGTCGCCTGCGCCCGCCACCACGAGCTTCACGTCGGGACGTGTGGCCCACAGGAGACGCATCGCATCCACGAGAACCTCCACGCCCTTGTACTGCTCGAGCCGGCCGAAGAGCAGAACGCTCGGCGATGCAGGTCGGCGCAGGGGCTCGGAGCGCGGCCAGCCGCCATGGGGGATGACGATGATTCGGCCGTGCCCGACGATCGGCTCGAGCTCGGCGACGAGCGGCTGTCCGTGGACGACGAATCGGTCGGCGCGCCGGAACCATCGCCTGAAGATCCAGTTCTCCCAGTGTGTGAGCTCCGGGGCGCCGGGGTGTCCCAACGGGTCATGGACCGTGAGGACCGTCGGGTAGCCGGTGGTCAGCGCCAGCAGACGCGGGTCGTGGTTCTCGTGGACGTGGACGACCTGAGGGCGCCATCGACGGAGCGTTCGCCGTATCGCGAGCATCCTGGGAACGGCAGCCACCGCTCGCACGCGGCCAGGGACGACCAGCATCTGGACGCCCTCGCGGCGGAGACGTTCGATCCACTCGTCCCGCTCGTCCTCCGCCCCGCCGAACTCGAGCGCGTGGGAGCGACAGAGCATCCGGACCTCATGACCGTTCCGAGCCAGCGCCCGGGCCTGCTGCGCGCCGTACTTGAAGAGAAAATCGCAGACGATCAGGATCCGCATCAGGCCTCCGACCGTCCGAGCCGGTCCAGGATTCGCCGCAGCCCGAGGGAGCGACCCCGTGTCCTCTCCGCGGCGGCGAGCATGACTTCCGCCGGGACGCCGCGCGGGAGCCCGAACGTCTCCAGGCCCGGATCGCTGGTGGCGAGCCGTGCCTTGTACGCCGCGCCTCCACGGAGGAGGCGGTATTCGCCCATCCCGTCCTCGAGCGCCTCGCGCAGGGCGTGCATGAGCAGCACGAAGCCGACCGGCTGCCGCTCGAACGCCAGGTCTCGACCCGCTTGGTAGGCCGACTCGGAGCCGGCGAAGCGAAAGCCGTGGAGCGCGGCGATCGGCCTCCCGTCGATCTCGAGGAACCAGAGCCGCAGCCATCCGCGATGAAACGCGAGGGTGGCGAACTCGCGATGGAACGACTCCGCGGCGACGAACGCGGAGGCCGTGCTCCCCCAGCGCTGTCGGTGGAGACGAAACAGCGTGTCGAGGTCGAGTTGCAGGCGCTCCGGATCGGTGGCGAGACGGTACGACACGTTCCCGAGATCGGACAACTTGCGGGGAAAGCGACCGGCCTGCTTGCGGAAGTTGCGCCCGCGCGCCCGCAGGAACTCGTCCCACGTGTCGTGCTCGAAGCGCACGACCGGATTCGCCTCGCGGTACAGCGATCGAGCGCCCGACAGGTCCCCGAAGCGCTGATCGCCGGCGACCTGCTCGGCGAGCAGCACGAAGCGCTTCAACGGAACGGCGTGCAGCGTCTGCGCTACACCGGCGTCGATCGCACCGTTCGACAACGGCGCGCATATCGGCCCGAGCCGATCGCTCGGTCCGTGCCCGACGAAGCGCAGCACCGGGATCCCGCGCTGCCACCACTCGTACAGGGGCACCATCGCGACCAGGTCGCCCTCGGCACGGGCGAGCCCGATCAACTGTCGCCGCGACCTCCCGTAATGACGCCACCAGGTGAGCAGCCACTCCCTCGTCGCGAAGACGTGCCCACAGCGCTCGGCGAGGCGCCCCCAGCCCGCCGGTTCCACCGTCTCGAGCGAGGATGCGAACGAGACGTCCAAAGCGTCAGGAGGGTCGGGGAGCGCGCATCAGGTGGACGCCTCCGCTCATGAATTGACGAGGTCGCGCCGCGTAACGGCGGCGAGGGCGAGGACGCCGACGAGGGGCACGGTCGAATCCGGTGGCGTGAGATAGATCGCGACGTTCGAGCTCGCCGCGACGGCGACGATGGAGGCCACGATGCCGGCCCCCAGCCAGGCGTCCGGTCTTCCCGATCGGCAGTAGCGCGCGCCATTCCAGACGCCCAGGGCCAAGACGGCAATGAGCGAGATGAGGCCGACGATCCCCGCCCGCATCCAGATCCACAGGTATTGCTGATGCATGAAGGTGCGCGGCGTGGTGACCGAGAATCCGGCGTCAGAACTGAGCAGTACCGCCCCATAATTCGGACCCCAGCCGAGCCCGCTGATCGGGTGCTCGCGAATGCTGTGAAGCGCAAAGTGGTTCTCGTAGTAGCGGTCGGCAAGCGTCTGCTGTTTCAGCCTCGAGTAGTTGCCGAGGACCGCGAAGCGCGCCACGATCGGATTCGCGCCGACGGACGGCGTCTGTGCGAGCAGGCCCAGGCCTGACAGCGCCATGCCGACGGTCGCACCCAATACGACGAACCGGTGTCTGTGCGGGGCGACCGCGGTCGCGACGCAAAGTGCCAGGGCGAGCCCGAGGAGCATGTTCCGGTTGAGGCTCAGAACGACTCCGGTGAGGGCCACCGCGGCAATCGCCCAGCCGAGTGCTCTATGTCGGCCCGGGCCCCATAGGACGTGAGCCAGAGCGAACGCGGTCACGACGTAGACCGTGGTCAGTCCGGGCGGCCGCACCCGAAGCAACCCGGTCTCGTCGGGCGTCAGAGACGAGGCGACGTCGGAGGGGGCGATCACGAAGAGGTGGGCAGATGGTCCGACGATCACCTGCAGCACCTGCAGGGCCACCACGACCACGGCGCCCCCACAGACCAGCTTGAACACCAGCTCCCGTCCCGCGACGAGCGCTGCCAGCGCCGGCCAGAACGCCGCGTAGAACAGCATGAAGCGCATGTCGAAGACAGCCGCCTGCGGACTCGCCCCGTGCGCGACGCCCACGACAACCCCACCGACGACCGCGGCGAGGAACACTCCCATGGCAATGCTCTCGCGTCGCGTTGCGAGGCTCTTCAATCGACGCCGGACGTGGCCGGGCAGGAACATCAAGCTCCCCAGGGCAAGCCAGAGCAGGACTTCTGCGGGCACGAACTGCAGCGAGGACACCTGAACCTCGGGAAGCGCCAGCATGTCGACGGCCGTGCCGACGCTCCACAAGATCGCCACGTATCCGGAGACGGGAACTCCTGCAAGCACCATCACGAGCAGAGCTGCGACAGGCATGGCCCCCGCCTTGACCTGGCCCATGCCCATCATCACCCCGACGGCCGCCGCCGCGGCGAGCGTGATCGCCAACCATGGCAGGGCCGGCGGCGGTTCTCGCGCGGGAACCAACCTCGGTCGAACTCGCCAGTTGATCTCGCCCAGCAATCGAATCCCTGGTTGACGATCGCCCGTACGCCGATCGCGGGCGCCATGGGCGAGTGTGCCGTTCTCTAGGGATACGACGCGAGACCGGTCCGGATCACACGCGCGCGCGGGATCTCAGCCGGCAGCCGGTGTCACACGGTGTCGCTCACGCCGTCCAGCGATACGCGACCCGCCCGATCGTGCGTGCCACGATGGTTGGTGAGCGCTGGATCAACCGGCCGACGGCGCCCTCGCCGCCGCGAGATGCAGCCGGCGCGCCGCGGCCGAGATACGTGTACGTCAGCGTCGTCTCCTCACTTCCCCAGCCGAGCTTGAAGTACCGCAGGCCCTCGTGCGCGAACTCGGTCCTGCCGAGATCCAGCCGCGCGCGGCCCTTCTTTTGTGCGGCGCGGATGCCCTCCCAGAGCACCGCGCTCGGGGCGCGGAGGTGTGTGAGCTCGGGGTCCGACGCAGAGAACTTGTAGACGACGGTCGATCCCCGCTCCAGGAACAGCACCGAGGCGACCGGGCGCGCATCGAGGTAAGCCGACAGAACATATCCGTGGTCGGCCTCGATCATGAGGCGCCAGATCGCGTCGAAGAACGCGCGCGGCTGCACCGGTACTCCGAGCTTTCGGCGAGTGGCGCAATGCAGCCGCCAGAAACTGTTGTGAGCCGCGCGCAGGTCTGGCTCGCGGCGGACGACCAAGCCCTCGCGCCGCGCGCGCTTGACGGCGCGCCGCGTCCGTTCGCTGAGCCGGCGGAAAAGCACGTCCTCGGCCGCGGTCAGCGGGATCACGTGGCGGTATCCGACCCCGTGCCTCGTGCCCGCGTCGTCGCCAAGCTCCCCTCGGATCTCGATGGTCTTCAGACCGCTCTCTCGGCGGTGTCGGTCGAGGGCGGCGGCGAACGCGTCCGCCGCAACGGCGTCGTCGGCCAGCGGTGGGCAGGCGTCGGTGAAGGGGACTGATACCCACCGACGCCCCCGCAGGCGGCCGCCGACGTGGAGTCCGGGGCTGGCGGCACGGATGCTCCCGTCTTCGTCGCGAAGGCAGAGCACGCTCGGGGTGAAGCCGTAGGAGCTCGCGACGACCGCGATCCATGACGGCAGGTGAAACGGCGTCGCCGCTTCATGCCGCGCAACAAGCGTGGCGTATTCCTCGTCGCGGATGTCGATCTCGGCGAGGCGAAAGGGCACGCCTCCCGCATTCACGCGGTCATGGTAATCCCGCGTGGCCCTCGCTCGTAACACGGTGCGCATGGCGTCTTCACATCCCCTCCTTCGCCTGCTCGCCCCCGAACGGGGCTATGCAGTCGATGAGCCGTGCAATGGCGACTCTACGCCGGCAGCGCAGGTCTCGTCCGCGAGCCGAGCGTTCGTGCGAGCGGCGCGGAATCGTGCGACACGCGGGGACGCGCGATTGCCGTTCCACCTCGGGAGCGCCTACGAGACGCTCGTCATGGAGCGTTGGATCGCAGCCGAAGGGGCGGCGCTTCCGCCTTGGGCGCTGGCAGGGTTCTATCGCGTCCGCCGCGCCATTCCGCGCAGCGTGCAACTGTCGCTCCGGCGGGCCCTGATCAAGTACCGCGGTGTTCCCGATTTCCCCGGGTGGCCGTATGACGAGTCCGTGCGCGATCTGCTCGCGGCGCTCGCAGCAACGCTCGCCGCACCCGGTCAGGAGATCCGATTTCGCTGGTTCTGGCCCGGCGGAGCCCGGGCCGCTCTCGCGCTCACCCATGACGTGGAATCCGCCGCCGGACTCCGGAACGCGCTGGGCGTCGCCGACATGGAGCAGAAACGCGGCCTGCGCTCTGCGTTCAACGTGGTGAAGTCGTGGTACGAGGTCGACCACGGCATCCTCCGTGAACTGCAGGCTCGAGGCTTCGAGATCGGCGTGCACGGCGTCTGGCACGATCGCTCGCTGTTCTCGACGCGGGCCGCGTTCGAGTCGCAGCAGGAGCTCCTGCGCGAAGCGGCGGCGGCCTTCGGCGCGGTCGGCTTCCGATCGCCCGCGACGTACCGGGTGCCGGATTGGCTTGGTGAGCTCCCGTTCGAGTACGACTGCACGATGCCGCTGAGCGACCCGTACGAGCCACAGCCCGGCGGCTGCTGCTCGCCGTGGCCGTACTTCATCGGCGACGTGGTCGAGTTGCCGTGGACGCTGGCGCAGGACCACACCCTGTTCACGCTGCTCCGGCAACGCGATATCGGGCTCTGGCTCGACCAGGTCGACCGTCTCCGTGACGCGGGCGGCCTCATCCAGCCCCTGACCCACCCGGATCCCGGCTACCTCGGCGAACGCGCGCACGCCCGGCTCTACGAGGCGTTCCTCGATCGGATGGCGGAGCACACGGATCTGTGGGTCGCGCTTCCGCGGGATGTCGCGCGATGGTGGCGGCACCGCGACCGCTCCGAGGCATGGAGTCCGGCCGACTACGGCACGGCGACCGTGACCGAGGACGGCCGCATCGTGTTCGAGGGGCCGCGGTGACCCACCCGGCGGCGGAGCAGCGGCGACCGCGCCGGCCGCGGGTGACGATGCTGCTCGAGAACGACCTGTACCCGGAGGACGTCCGCGTTCGCGATGAAGCCGACAGTCTCGTCGCGGCCGGCTACGACGTGCGGGTGATCGCTCCTCGGGGCCCCGGACAGCCCCGGAGAGCGCTGATCGACGACGTGACCGTCGAGCGTTACTGGCTGCCGATGGCGAAGCGGGGCGGAGCGGCCGGGTTGCTCGCTGAATACGCCGTCGCACACGTGCAGCTCTTGCTCCGCGGCCTCCGCTCACTGCTGCGCGGTGCCGACTTCATTCACTCGCACAACCCGCCGGACACATTGTTCCCGCTGGCGCTCGTCGCGCACGCCCGCCGCCGGCGATTCGTGTTCGACGAGCACGACCTGTTCCCGAGCCTTTTCGAACAGCGCTTCGGGCGTGGTCCGCTGTGGCGTATCGCCGACTTCTCGAACCGGATGATGATTCGCAACGCCGACATCGTCCTCGTGACCAACGGGACGCACCTGGCGGATGCGCGGCGTCGCCGCCCGCGAGCCCAGGCGCAGATCGTGCTCGTCCGCAACGGCCCGCGAAAGTCGGCCGTGGGGGACCGGTTACCGGAGGTCCGCCCGGGAGAGCTCACCGACCCGGAGCTGCTGTACGTCGGCGCGCTCGAGCCGCAGGATGGCGTAGCCCAGCTGCCCGAGATCCTCGAGCGCCTCGTGGTCGACCACGGGCTCGCGGGCGCTCGGATGACGATCGCGGGCTGGGGCAGCGAACTCGACGGCATCCGATCAGACTTCGCGGCACGGCGTCTGCTCGACCATGTTCGGCTGATGGGCAGGACTCCGCACGACGAGGTCCTACGGCTCATCGCGCACGCCGACATCTGCGTCGACCCGGCGCCGTGCAATCCGTTCAACCATGGCACGACCATGGTCAAGATCAGCGAGTACCTCGCGTTCGGACGGCCGACGGTCTCGTACGCGCTGCGCGAGACCGAGCACACCGCGGCCGGCGCCGCGTGTCTGGTTCCGTGTGGCGACCAGGGTGCGTTCGTCAGGCGCGTCGCTGAGCTCGCGCGGTCGGAGGAAGCCCGCATGGACCTTCAGCGGCGCGCCATGGCTCGCGCCGACGAGTTGCTGTGGGAGCATCAGGCCGCGAGCTTGATCGATGCGTACGACAACGTCGCACGTCGCGACGGACTCAAGCCGAGCTGACCGCGTTCAACCCGCGGATCCGACCGGAGCGATGTTCGCGGACGGGGAGCGCTGACCAGCGTTCTCCTGGTCGACGAGGCTTTGCTCGATCGCGTTGATGCGCGTCTGGGCGCGCCTCGCGAGTTTGCGGAGTCCGAGTCGCCGGCCGATCACGTCCATCGCCACCACCCGAGGTCCGAGCATGTCGAGCCGCGTGCGCAATCTCCGCAGCTGTGCGCCCCTGAGGAGCCTCTCGTGTTCCAGACGGCCGACGTCCGGACGTGGGTGTCCGCTGAGTGCGTACCCGCGCGTCTCCATCAGGCGTGCTGTGCGAACTTCCACCAGCGCGACGTCGCGCGGCGCGAGCGTCGTCTTCCACTGCGCGACCAGCCGCGGGTCCGGCGGCGGATACTGCGGCGCGTCGGCGCGGTACCCAAGCATCTCGTTCGAGTAGGCGACTCCCGCGAACCGACAGATCTCCGTGAGGACCGCTTCGGTGCGGTTCACCAGATCCTCGTAGTGGATCTCGATCATCTGACCGCTCGTCAGTCGCGGGACGAGGGTGTCCCAGCAGTTCTCCGCCGCGATCCAGTATTCCGCGGCCTGGTAGACGTTTCCGGCCCAACCCTTCTGCACCACCGAGCGGGACACGTCGCGCGGATCGCGTACGAGGTGGATGTATCGAGCGTCCGGCCAGATGAACCTGAGCCGGTCGAAGTTCCGATGCACCGTCGCGCCGACGTGAGGCTTGCCTCCTGAGGCGGCCTGCTTCTGGCGCAGGAAGTCGTTCACGAGTCGCCGGTAGTCGAGCGACCGGTCGATCGCGTAGTCCGCGCCGCGAACGGTGGCGAGCCACTCGAGGTACGCGTCCAGCTGCGGGCACGCACCGATGTCCGAGACCTTGCTGACCACGAAGTCGAATTCCTTTTCGAATGCGATCTCCGGATGGTGATCCAGCATGAGCCGGAGAAGCGTGGTTCCGGAGCGTTCCGATCCGACCAGGAACAGGACAGGGCCGGCGGTATCGAGGCGCCCGGCGGTCATGTGAGTGACCTCACTCGTCGGGCGGTGGCAAGGAGGTCCGGGCGGTTGAACGCATAGCTGAGCGCCAGGTAGGCAGCCAATGCGACGACGGCTGTCGCGATCCCCGGCACGAGACTGGTCGCCAGCGGCGTCTGTGCACCGAACGCCAACAGTGCCGACGCGACCGCCGCGACGACCGGCACGATGATCATCCCTACGACCGCCACGCCTGCCCGATGGAGAGCGCGCGCGAAGATCGCGGCCTCGGTCCACGAGGCGACCATCCATGCGATGCCGACAGCCGCGATCCCCAACGGGGGAAGAAGAATCGCCGTGACGCCGATCCAGACCCCCCCGTTGATGACGGTCGCGACGAGCGGCGTCCGCACGCCCTTCTCGGCGTACATGTAGCCGGCGGTGGCAACGGAGATCGGCCCGGAGATCACCAGGCCGGCGCAGGCCCACGGAAGGGGGCCTGCCGTTGGAGCCCAGTTCGCGCCGAACAACGCAGGGACGACGATGTGGGCCGAGGCGGCGAGTGGCGCCAGCATTGCGCCGGAGAGCAGCGCGGTCACACGCGCGAACCGCTGCACTGTGAGGCGGGTGTCCTCGCCGTGGGCCCGCAGTCGCGCCATCGTCGGGTACGACACCCGCCAGAGTGCCTGGAACACCCAGAATGGCGCCTGCATCAACCGGTACGCGACGGACCAGTAGCCGAGCACCCGCTCGCCGGCCACGGCGACGATCACCAGGTTGAGCCCCTGCTCCCTCACCAACCCCGCCAGGCCCACGGCCTGGAAGCCGACGCCGAAGGCCAGCATCGACCGCAGCGTGCCATGTCGTACCCGCGGCGTGAGCACCTTCAGTGGCGACGCCGCCGTCATCAGCACCGAACCGGCGACGGAACGTGCGATCGCGGCTGACGCCACACCCCAGACACCCCAACCCGCCGCGACCGTCGCGATCGCCCAGGCGTAGAAGACGAGTGATTCAGCGAACTCGGTGGCAGCTATCGGCCGGTAGTCGAGCGCTCGCTCCAGCGCGATCGCGTGCGGCGCTCTGAGCGCGAGGAACGGCAGCGACCAGGCCATCACCGCCGTAACGGCTCCGCTTGTCCCGGCGAGAAGGCCGACCCCCGTGACTCCGAGCGCGATGATGAACGCCAGGACCAGCTGGAGTGCGAGGAGTGCTCGCAGCTCGTCGACCGTCGGATCGTCGCCTCTGCGGATCAGTGCGACGCCGAGCCCGCCATCGGCGAAGAAGTTCCCGACCGTGACGATGGTGGTTCCGAACGCCACGATGCCGAGGGTGGTCGGCGTGAGCTGGTGCGCGAGCACGACCGTCCCGACGAACGCCACGGCCTGCGCTCCGGCCGCCCGGATCGTCAGGAGGACCGCGCCGGCCGCCCCGCGGTCGCGAATCGTCGCCGCCCTTTCGGCCGCGGATGAGGCGTCATCGAAATCCTCGTCCGGGCGACCCGGTGGGCGCACACTGGCCATCCACGAGGTACTACGGGACCCCCGCCGCCGCGATTACCGCGCTGTGCTCAATGCTCCGTCGGCGCGGCGAGCCGGCGACTCGACGCCCGGCGGAAGCCATCGTGGATCACCGTGTTCGTCGAGTGGTAGGCATGGCGGTAGATCCCTTGCGACAGGTACATCCCGGGACTCGTGAGGGTGGAGTTCGCCGGTGAGTGCTGGTTCCGCAACGTTGCGCCGTAGACGCGCCGGATCGTCCTCTTCCCGTCGAGCCACATCTCCACGAAGCCGTCCGAAGCGGTCGACCAGCGGGCGTGAACCAGGAAGTGGAACCAATGGTCGTAACGAAGCTTCGCGAGGATCCGCGTTCGCCGAAACGGCATCCCCTGTGCGTAGATCATCGGTCGACGGCGGTCGGTCGCGTCGATGCCGATGTACATCTGGGACGGGACGTTGTCCGTGCTGAAGAACTGGGTGATGTCGTTCCACCCGCCGCCCTGGTGCCACCAGTTCTGTGACGGACCCGGAAAATACGTCCACCAGCCGTACCACCACGTCTGGCCCGGGTACCCACCGGACTCGGCCTGCGACGCGACGACCTCGGCGCGGTCGCTCCGATTCGTGCCGGTCGTCGGGAGCACCCGGAATGCGGCGGCGTAGCGGCCGTCGGCGACGGGGCGGGTGACGATCCTCGCCGACGAGTGGCCGACGTTGTGGATGGTGTAGCCCTGAGTCGCGTCCCGGTTGAGCGACCACTGGTGCAGCCACCACTGGGAGAAATCACCCGTGTCGTAGCCGCCGCAGAACGACCCCCGCAAACAGTGCGACGTCGGCGACCGGGATGCGTGTGCGCCCACGGCACCGGCCGCGATGACCACGGAAAGCGAAATCGCGACACGACAGCTCGCGATGCGACGCTTCCGGCCTGGAACGAACTGGCATCCCAGCACGGACGCCACCGTACTTAGAGGTGTGCGAGAGGTACAAACCGCCCGGACCGACGCGGACAGTCGAAACGGCAGGCGGGCAACCGCTCCGCTTACGACCCTGCAGCGCCTCGAGGCCGAGAGCATCGCGATCATGCGGGAGGTCGTTGCCGAGGCCGAGCGCCCCGTGATGCTCTACTCGGTCGGCAAGGACAGCTCGGTGATGCTGCACCTGGCCCGCAAGGCCTTCCATCCCGCCAAGCCGCCGTTTCCTCTGCTGCACATCGATACGACGTGGAAGTTTCGCGAGATGTACGAGTTCCGCGATCGGACCGCGCGCGAGCTCGGGCTCGACTTGCTCGTCCACGTCAATCGCGAGGGCCTGCAGCAGGGGATCGGGCCGTTCACGCACAGCTCGCCCGTCCACACATACGTCATGAAGACGATGGCGCTCACGGAGGCGATCGACCGCCACGGGTTCGACGTCGCTTTCGGCGGCGCGCGACGCGACGAGGAGCGCTCGCGGGCGAAGGAGCGGGTCTTCTCGTTCCGCTCGGCGCACCACCGGTGGGATCCGAAAAACCAACGTCCTGAGCTGTGGAACGTCTACAACGCGCGCAAGCGGCGCGGGGAAACGATCCGCGTGTTTCCCCTCTCGAACTGGACCGAACTGGACGTCTGGCACTACATCTATCGCGAACAGATCCCTGTCGTCCCGCTCTATTTCGCCGCCGAGCGCCCCGTCGTCGAACGCGACGGGATGTTGCTGATGGTCGACGACGACCGGATGCCGTTGGCGCCGGGCGAGCGGCCGCAGATGCGACGGGTGCGATTCCGTACGCTCGGCTGCTATCCGCTGACGGGCGCGGTCGAAAGCGACGCGGACACGCTCGTGGCGCTCCTCGCGGAGTTGCTCGTCGCCCGCACGTCCGAACGCCAGGGTCGGATGATCGACCACGACGAGTCGGCCTCGATGGAGCGTAAGAAGCAGGAGGGGTACTTCTGAACGTCGCGCAGGCAGCGCGGCGGCTCGACGCGCTCGAGCGCGAGGGCCTGCTGCGCTTCATGACCTGCGGCAGCGTCGACGACGGCAAGAGCACGCTGATCGGCCGCCTCTTGTGGGACTCCGAGCTGCTGTTCGATGACCAGCTCGCCACGCTGGAGGCGGACTCCCGCCAGTCCGGGAACGGCGCGCTCGACTTCGCGCTGCTGCTGGACGGGCTTGCGGCCGAGCGCGAGCAAGGCATCACGATCGACGTCGCATACCGGTACTTCGCGACGCGCGGGCGCAGGTTCATCGTCGCCGACACGCCCGGTCACGAGCAGTACACGCGCAACATGGTCACGGGGGCCTCCACCGCCGACGCGGCGGTGATCCTCGTCGACGCCCGAAAGGGTGTGCTGACCCAGACCCGGCGCCACAGCTACATCATCTCGCTGCTCGGCATCCGCCACGTGGCGTTGGCCGTCAACAAGCTCGATCTGGTCGGCTACTCCGAAGGGTGCTTCCGCGAGATCGAAGAGAACTACCGCGCGTTCGCGGCCGGGATCGGCATCGTCGACGTCCGATGCATCCCGGTGTCCGCGTTGCGGGGCGACAACGTCGTCGCACGCAGCGAGCACACCGGCTGGTACATCGGCCCGACGCTGCTCGACTACCTGGAGCGTGTGGAGGTCGACCAACAGCGCGAGGAACGACGGCCCTTCCGACTGCCCGTGCAGCTCGTGCAGCGCCCCGACTCCGAGTTCCGCGGCGTCGCCGGCACCATCACGAGCGGCAACGTCCGGCCGGGCGACGCGCGTGCGCGTGCTGCCGTGCGGCCGCGAGACGGCCGTAGAGCGGATCGTCACCTATGACGGCGATCTCGACGTGGCGGTGGCCGGCGAGGCGGTCACCCTCACGCTCGTCGATGACGTGGACGTCAGCCGCGGCGATGTCGTGGCCGCCGCCGCGGCCCCCTGCGAGGTGGCGGACCAGTTCGAGGCGACGATCGTCTGGATGAGCGAGGAGCCGATGCTGTCCCGGGCGCAGCTACCTCATGCGCGTCGGGCCTGAGCTCGCCACTGCGACGATGGCCCCGCTCAAGTACAAGATCGTCGTCGACTCGGTCGAGCAGGTCGCGGCCACCCGCCTCGAACTCAACGAGATCGGTGTCTGCGCGATGGAGCTCGACCGCGCCATCGCGTTCGAGCCCTACGAGCAGTCGCGCGACGGTGGCGGCTTCATCCTCGTCGACCGGATCACGAACGACACCGTCGGCGCCGGGATGCTCCATTTCGCCCTCCGCCGCTCCCACAACATCACGTGGCAGCAGATCGATGTGGACAAGGCGGCGCGCGCCGGCTCAAGGGCCAGACGCCGTTCGTCCTCTGGCTCACAGGCCTCTCCGGCGCCGGCAAGTCCACGATCGCGAACCTGCTGGAGATGGAGCTGCACCGGCTCGGGCAGCACACCTACGTGCTCGACGGCGACAACGTTCGCCACGGCCTCAACAAGGACCTCGGCTTCACCGACGCCGACCGCGTGGAGAACGTCCGGCGTGTCGCCGAGGTCGCCAAGCTGATGCTGGACGCGGGGCTGATCGTCATCGTCGTCGTTCATCTCGCCGTTCGGCGGCGAGCGGCGCACGGCGCGACAGCTCGTCGGGGAGGGCGAGTTCGTGGAGGTCTTCGTCGATGCCCCGATCGACGTCGCCGAGGCGCGCGACCCGAAGGGCCTCTATGCGAAGGCACGCCGCGGCGAGATCCTCAACTTCACAGGCGTCGACTCACCGTACGAGCCGCCCGAGCGTCCGGAAATCCACCTCCACACGAGCGCCGAGCCGCCCGCCACCTCGGTCCAGCGGGTGCTCGACGCGCTCCTCGAGCGCCGCCTGGGTCCATCGCCGCACCGAGACCTCACCGGCCGAGGCTGACTGGCCTCGCCAGCTTGCAGGAGATGTCGCAGCCGGCTACCCCGGGCGCGGCGCCCGCATCGTCGTATGAACGCGGATGCGGTCGAGTGCATCGGCGCGGCGGTCAGCGCGCGCCCGTAGCCCATGCCAAACGAACCGCCCGACGTCGATGCCGAGCAGCGTCGCCCGCAAGAGCCCGCCCATGATCGGTCCATGGTGCTTTCGCGCGTAGCGATGCTGGCTCTCGAGCAGCATCAGCGACGATCGGGCGGGCGCACTCGGCGAGCTGCTTGCTCCGGCGTGCGTGGCCGCGACCGTCGGGAGGTACAGCGTTCGCCAGCCCCGTCTTTTCGCCCGGATCAGCCAGTCCGTCTCCTCGCAGTAGACGAAGAACCGCTCGTCGAACGGCCCGACATCCGCCAGCGCCGCTCGGCGCAAGAACAGGCAGGCGCCCGCGCCCCAATCAATCGGGAACGCGCTTCGCCCCACGGGCTCACGCATGCGGAGCCGGCGTGCACGCTGCCAGTTCGGGAACCGCCATCCGAGAGCGAGATCCTCCGAGATGAGATCGAACGGCCGTGGCTCCCGGAAGCAGTTCGGCTGTTCGCTCCCATCAGGATTCACAAGGCGCGCCGCGACCGCTCCTACTCGTGGGTCTCGAAGGAACAGCTCCGCGACGTCGGCGTAGGTTCCCGAGACACGCTGCACATCGGGGTTGAGGAGAAAGACGATCTCGGCTTCGCCGGCAGCGACCGCCTGGTTGACCGCCGTCGCGAAGCCCCGATTGATCGGATTGGTCACGACCGTCGCGTCCGGCGCGGCGGCGCGGACCACTTCGGATGCGCCATCACCAGGCGAGTTGTCGACGAGAATCAACCGCGCCTGGTCGCCGGCGAATTCACGTGCGATCGCGATCGTCCTCTCGATCAACGGCGCGCTGCGAAAGTTGACGATGACGACGTCAGGGTTCACTCGCAACCTCGAGCAGTGACAACTCGCGCTTACGTACTTCGTCTCCATACGACGCCGACCGTAGCTTCCGCGGGTCAAAGAGCACAGCGGTTGCACACGTACGTAGCCGACCCGTTGCGTTCACGCGCTGACTGGCTCACGCAACCAGTGCGCCGAGGACGAGCTCGCCGTGGGTGGCAGGATCCACCTTTCGGAATACCTGTTCGATCCTGCCGTCGGGGCCGATCAGGAACGTCGATCGCTCCATCCCCGTGTAGCCGCGGCGGGGGATCAACCTCTTGACCGAGACGCCGTATCGCTCGGCGACCGCATGATCTTCGTCGCCCAGCAGCGTGAACTGCAGCCGGTATCTGTCGGCGAACGCGCGCAGCTTGTCCGGCGGGTCGGGCGAGACGCCCAGGACGATCGCGTCGACGGTTTGATAGTCGGCTGCGCGGTCACGAACGCCGCACGCCTGTGTCGTACAACCCGGGGTGTCGGCTTCGGGGTAGAAATAGAGAACGACTCGTCGACCCCGCAGCGAGGAAAGCTGTGTCGGCTTGCTGTCCTGGTCGGGAAGTGTGAAGTCGGGCGCACGGACGCCGGGCTCCAGACGACGCGCGCGTGATCTCACGCCGTCCCGGCCTGGGGCCGTTGTGGACGATGCATGACGGCGGCGAGCAACCCGACGAGCGCCGGGATGGCGATGATCGTCCATGTCGGGAAGGCGACGCCGGCCTTGGTCATCACTGCCAGCGCCGAGCCGAGGAGCGTGCAGCCCAGTGCCAGGCGGAGCGCCCTCGTCGGCACGTACGGCATGAGCGCGCTTCCACACCAGACGCCGGGGAGCGACCCGGCGAGGATGTTCGCCACCAGCCCCAGGTCGACGTTGCCTACGGCCAGGTGGGCCAAGCCCGCGGCCCAGAGCATGAGCGCGGCGTGGAAGACGTCGGTACCCACCACACGGTGCGGCGTCAGGCGGAAGACGACGATGAGCGCGAGGCCGACGAGCGCGCCGGCGCCCACGGAAGTCATGCCGAGCACCACGCCCAGCGCCAGACCGATCGCCACCGCGATCGCCTTCTCGTGACCCGACATCGGCACGGTGTGCTGCTTACGCGGTTTGCCGAAGACAACCCTGGCGAGGACCCCGGAGCGGAGGTGGCGCCAACCGCCGACCGTCTTCGTGATCGCGCCGTACGCGAGATCGGTCCCGACCGCGACCACGCGATGCACGCCGATGACGAGGACGAGGAGCGGCGTCATCAACGAGCCACCACCGATTCCCGTGAGGCCGATGAGCGTCCCGACCCGAGCCCGAAGGCGACGACGAGGGGATCGATCACGTCACATGGCCTCCACGACAGCCAGCAGCGCCTCGGCGACACGGTCGACCTGAGCATCGGAGAGCTCGGGATACATCGGGAGCGAGAGCACGCGGTTCGCGCTGGACTCGGCCTCCGGGAAGGCGCCGATCCGGTGCCCGAGGTGGGCGTACGCCGGCTGGAGGTGAATCGGCGTCGGGTAGTGCACGCCGGTTCCGATGCCGAGCTCGCGCAGGCGCGCCCGAACAGCGTCTCGGTGTGCCACCTCGACCGGATACAGATGCCAGACCGGCTCGGCCCATGGCGCGGTGTACGGAAGGCGGATCCTCTCGGCCCCCTTCAGCGCGCCGGCGTAGCGCGCCGCCACGCGCCGGCGCTCTGCGGTCCAGTGCTCGAGGCGGCGCAGTTTGACGCGCAGAGCCGCCGCGATGAGCTCCGACAGGCGGGCGTTGCAGCCCACGACCTCATGATGGTGCTGCGCCCGCTGGCCGTGGTGGCGCAGCGCGCGCACGGCCGTCGCCAGCTGCTCGTCGTTCGTCGTGAGGGCGCCCGCCTCGCCCGTCGCGCCGAGGTTCTTGGTCGGATAGAAGGAAAAGCAACCGATCCTGCCGAGCCCACCTACGCGCGAGCGCCTATACCGGGCCAGATGCGCCTGGGCTGCGTCCTCGACGATCCACGCCCCGTGTTCGGCGGCGACGCCCGCGAGCGCATCCATGTCCGCTGGGTGGCCATAGAGGTGCACTGCGAGGATGCCGGCGGCGCCACGCTCACGCAGTTCACGCTCAACTCCCTCGACCGAGAGGGTGCGCGTGAGCGGGTCACAGTCGACCAGAACGGGAACTCCGCCAACGAGGCACACCGCCTCTGCTGTCGCGACGAACGTGTTCGCCGGCACGATCACGCGTTCGCCCCGGCGAGTGTCGAGCGCGCGGAGCGCAAGGACGAGCGCGTCGGTTCCCGTCGAAACCGCCACGCAGCTACGCAACTCACATGCGGCGGCGAACTCCTCCTCGAACGCCGCGACCTCCGGCCCGTTGACGAACGCGCCGGCGCGCAGGATGCGACTCCAGGCGTCCAGGATCTCGCGCTCGAGCGGTGCGTGGTGCTCCGCGAGGGCGATGAGCGGTACCTCCGACGGCGGCGCCGCAGCGCTGCCGACCTCGTGCTGCACCAGCCCATCCATGTCGTGCGCCGCCCGGATCACGCGTGCTTACGTTCGTCCTTGCGCCATCCAGTAATGCCCCTAGCAGGAGTCGAACCTGCACACCCCGATCGGGTAGTTGACTTTAAATCAGCCGCGTCTGCCATTCCGCCATAGGGGCCTGAACACCAACAGCTCAACTCGAGAGATTTACCGTATTGATCGTCCATCCGGGGCTGGTTTCTGTCCCTCGTGAGTGCTAAGCCGCCTCGGAGAGCCTCGCGCCATCCGCCGACCGTTTGGTCGCCGGACGCGCGCATGGGCCTGCATCGATTGCGCGCAAGCGATCCCGAGCCGCCAGACTGGCGCGGTGGTACAGGGTGTTGATCGAGCCGCGCGTAGCCTCGGCACGGGCGGCGAGTTCAGATGGCTCGAAGCCGGCCAACGCGCGCAGGACCAGTATCTCCCGCTGGTTTTGATTGAGGTCGCTGAGCACGAGACGCAACGACTCGCCGCACCAGCGTCCGGCGTCGTCGGCGGACGCCCGCTCGTCGATCTCGGCGCAGGGGAAGCGGCCCCGGTGGGCGCGGATGTGGTCGATTGCGGTGTTACGTGTAACCCGCAGGGTCCAGGCCGAGAACGTGCCGCGAGCGGGGTCGTAGTGACGGATCCCCGTGAAGATCTTCACGACGGCGTCCTGCGTGACATCCTCGGCATCCCACGGGTTCCAGATGATCGTGCGCACGTAGCGGCGCAAACGCGGAGCGATCTGCGCATAGATCTGACCAAATGCCACAGTGTCACCGCGTGCCGCCCTCGCAATCACGGACGGATCGACGTCAGGCCCCCCACGGTGGTCGGTCGCCGGGCCGCGGTGGCCATTCATTCGGTCGTCGTTCATCGAGGCCGACGCTAACCCGGTTGCTCGCCGATGCGAAGGTGAGCCGGCTTTTACGCATCGCGCCCATTGCGGAATTGGTTCGTTCGTCGCTTCTTCCGGCGCGCATGTGTCCGATATTGCAGCCGGTCTTTGGCGGGATTTGGCTCATAGGCGCCCTGCCTACCGCCGCGCATCGCGATCTGGCCGCAGCACGTCTGCGAGGAGGGCAACGGCGCGCGCCTGACGACGCGCGTTGACGCAGCCTGTCGCCCGCGCGCCGCTCCATCGCGGTCTGGCAGGTCGCAACGGGGGTCGGCCAGGAGCTGATCATCCCGCGACCACCTCACTCGAGGCCATTGCCGTTGCTCCCGATCTTGAACGTTGCTGACGAGGGCTCTGACCACACCGTCTTGGCCAGCCGGCGCGCGTCTCGAGCACTTGGCCTGCGGTACCCGAGCGCCGCTTGGACACTCGAAGGCCGCCAGCGTGCTCCGCCGCGTGATGTCGCCACCCCGGCTGCGTTGAGGCTGTCGGCGATCGCCTGCAGAGTCATGCCGCTCGCCCGCATCCGCTGAATCTGTTGCCGAAGCCCCGGGCGGTCGTTGATCGAGGGCCGTCCGACTGGCTTGCCGCTCGCCTTCGCGTCGGCAAGCCTGCTCCTCGTCCTCTGCGAGATTCGATCCTGCTCCCATTCGCCCAGCGCTATCAGGACCTGAGCAATGCGCTGGCCGTCAGCGGTCGACGTATCGATGTCCAGATCAAGGGCGATCAAGGCGGCGTTGTGCTCTCGAAACCAGTGCAGGAACGCTGCCAAGTCGACTTGCGAACGCACGAGGCGCACCAGCTCGCCGACGACCAGGCCGTCCGCTCGGCCTCGAGCGATCTGGTCGAGTGCATACCCGATGCCCGGGCGGTCCAGGCTGCGGCGGCCGCTGTCACGGTCGGTCACGACGTTTGCGAGCTGCCAATTGCACAGTTCGCAGGCGCGGCGGATCGCCACCGCCTGGTCATCCGGTGCACCGCTCGGCCCGTCGTGGACCGTGATGTAGCCGATGAGTCGCCGCTCCGCGCCACCGTCTGGGGCGTGATGGTTCCGGGCACGGTTGCTTCCCAGCGGGCCGGCGTTGCGTGACGTCATGGCCGGGCGGAGACTCGGGACCGTGCGCCGGCCGCCTGCGCTGCTGTCTACCGCGGCGCCGGCCAACGCAGCGCGGTCGGCGACTGAGATGTCGTCGTGCCGCGTCACGACGTCGTTCCGTTCGTGCCGAGGGTCGGTACGGCGGCACGGTCGCTGCCGGGCATCTGTGTCGGATCGTCTCGCTGCGAGGTGCCGAGCGTGATGATGGCCGCGGCGGCTCGGCGACCTTCGACCGTCGCGGTGTCGAGTTCCAGGTCCGGCACGACGAGTACGGCACCGGCGCTCAGAAACGACTCCAGCAACGTTGCGAGATCGCTCGCCGAGGACGCCAGACGCTTGATGTCGCCGACCACGAGCGCACGCGCGTCACCTCCAGCGATCCGTTCGAATGCGTACGTGAGTCCGGGCCGGGCGAACAGGCTCGAACCGTCCTCGTCGTACACCAGCCTCTGAACCTGCCACCCGGTCTCGCCACAGGCCGAGTAGATCTTCTCCAGCGACTCGGGGCTGACTCTGCCTTGTCCGTCGAGCGTCACGTACCCGATGGCTCCTTCTCGGGCAGCGACGACCAGCGGGGCACGCGCGGGGGCGCGGTCACGATTCCACACGTGCTGGCGGAGGCCACGACTTCGGCCGCGCCCAGCGTCCCCATCGCGGCCGCTCGGCCCGTCAGAGCGATCGTCAAGAACCCGCGCTCGACGGAGCAGTGCGACGGCGAGAGCGACGGCCGACACCAGCACGGCGAGTAGCGCGACCGCGAGTCGGGCAGGCGTGTCTGCCTGCCTCGCTGATACGCGCGCGCGCTCCGTGGGCTGACGCGGTGAACCTTGTCGTTCGGTCGGGCCAGACGGCAAGGCCGACGGGTTGTCTGTGACCTGGTGAGGCGTGGCGCGATGAGCGCCACCAGGATTTCGAGTTTCGTCGCGCTCGACACTCCTGCGGTCGACGATCAGGCCGAGGACGCGCCGTGTCCTCGGTCCGACGATCGCGTCGGCCGTGAGCCCGGAGCGCACCTGTAAACGGCGGACGGCGGCCGCCGTCAACGGCCCGAAGCGGCCGTCGACTCCTGGAGGGCCGACATCGAGTCCCAGGCGAACGAGGATTCGTTGCAGGCGGAGCACGCGCACGCTCGGACGCGAGCCCATGCCCACGCCTTCGTAGAGCAGAGCGTCCGAGTCGGCGCTCGCCGGCGCGGTCCCTTCGTGCCGCGGTGATGCGGTCGAGTCCGCGGAGCGGGCCAGCGCGGCAGGTGCGCCGACCAGCAACGCGAGCGCGAGCGCGACGGCGGCGAGGCTGGTCGTTCGTGTCCTGTTGCCGAAGGCAGACAGGTGTGTCGTCATGACGTCTCCTTCTGAGCGGAATCCGGCGAGCGCGCCCGGCGGCGAACGCGCGCGGGCGAGGGTTGAGGCCTTCGAGGAGGCTCAGCCGGGCCGGTCCAGAAGGAGCACGACGCCGCGGGGCGCCGGCACGGACAGGCAGATGCGATGACGGCGAAGCGCCATCGCGAGGGAGAGAACGCAGCCGAAGAGGAGTGCGGACCACATGCCGGAGCTCACGCCGCCGGAACCTCCGGCGACAGCGCCGGCGCCGGCGTCGCGGGGCGGTCCGGAAGGCAGCTTGGGCGTGCCGCCGCCGCGGTGGATCACCGAGGGTCGCTTGGCGGCGGTGCGTCCCGCCGAGGTCGCTGCGATCGCGGTCACGGCCGCGCCGAGGCCGATGGGGAGGAGCTCGCGGCCTTCGGTCGCCGTGCTCGGGTGAGCGAACGGCAGCGAGGCCGGCGGCGGCGCCGGCGGACAGCAGCCGCCGCGTCGTCGTCGCCTGCGCGTCGGTCGCGGCGTCCGGCGCTGCGAGCGCTGCGAGTGCTGCGAGCGCCGGAGCCAGCAGCAGCGATGGCGCCGGCGCCGCTGCGGCGGCCTGCGCGGGGCCAGGCGCCGAGGCGAGCGGCGGGAGGGCGGAGGGCGGCGCGACGACGGGGGCCGCGGTTGCCGCGGTCAGGGCAGGCTTCGCGACGGCCGGCGCGATGGTGCCCGTGGCCGGCACGGGCGCAGCGATCACCGGCGTTGCGGTGTGGGCCGTGCTGGTGGTCGCGGTCGAAGTCGTGGCCGAGCTGGTGACGATCGGCGTCGTCTGGCGGGCGGGCACCGTCGCGGTGGCCGAGGTATTGCGGGTCACGCTCGGCTGGCGGGTGAGCGAGGCGACGTTCGTCGGTGCAGGCGTCGGCGCCGCGACGGGCGCCGGCGAGGGCTTGCTGGGCGACGCGCTCGAAGTCTGGGGGGCCGTCGGCATCGGCGACGCGGTCGCGCCCGGGGCCGGCTTGGCCGACGGCGTCGCCGGTTGCGGCCTGGCGGGCGTGGGCTGCGCCGGCGTCACGGTCGGCGGCGCGGGAGGTCGACGGCCGAGTGACGGGCGCGTGCGCGACCGGCGGCGGCGTGGTGTCGACGGCGGTCGGCGTAATGGGCGGCGGGGTGGTGTCGATTGGCGTCGGTGTGACGGGTGTCGGCGGGTTGACCGGCGTCGGAGTGACCGGGGTCGGCGTGACGGGTGTCGGTGTGAGGTTCGGGGTCGACCGGCGTCGGCGTGACCGGCGTCGGGGTTACGGGGTCAGGCGTCACGGGCGGGGGGCCGCCGGCAGGCCCCGGGACGACCGGCCCGGGGACTCCAGCGGCCGGCCGCGGAGGGCGTGCCGTCGACGGGGCCGGGGGTGCCGGCGGGCGGCCCGGGCGGCGTGCCGCCGACCGGGCCGGGGAAGTGGCGGGCGGCCCGGACGGCGCGCCACCGACGAGGCCGGGGGTGCCGGCGGGCGGCCCGGACGGCGTGCCGCCGACCGAGCCGGGGAAGTTGGCGGGCGGCCCGGGCGGCGTGCCACCGACCGAGCCGGGGAAGTTGGCGGGCGGCCCGGGCGGCGTGCCGCCGACCGGGCCGGGGAAGTTGGCGGGCGGCCCGGACGGCGCGCCACCGACGAGGCCGGGGGTGCCGGCGGGCGGCCCGGACGGCGCGCCACCGACGAGGCCGGGGGTGCCGGCGGGCGGCCCGGACGGCGCGCCACCGACGAGGCCGGGGGTGCCGGCGGGCGGCCCGGACGGCGCGCCGCCGACGAGGCCCGGGGTGCCGGCGGGCGGCCCGGACGGCACGCCACCGACCGGGCCGGGGAAGCCGGCGGGCGGCCCGGACGGCACGCCACCGACCGGGCCGGGGAAGTTGGCGGGCGGCCCGGACGGCACGCCACCGACGAGGCCGGGGGTGCCGGCGGGCGGCCCGGACGGCGATCGCCACCGCGGGCCCGGGGTGCCGGCGGGCGGCCCGGACGGCGCGCCACCGACGGGACCGGGGGTGCCGGCGGGCGGCCCGGGCGGCGTGCCGCCGACCGGGCCGGGGAAGTTGGCGGGCGGCCCGGACGGCGTACCACCGACGGGGCGGGGGGAGCCGATTGGCGGCCCTGACGGCGCGCCACCGACGGGACCGGGGGTGCCGGCGGGCGGCCCGGGCGGCGTGCCGCCGACCGGGCCGGGGAAGTTGGCGGGCGGCCCGGACGACGCGCCACCGACGGGACCGGGGGTACCGGCGGGCCGCCCGGACGGCGCGCCACCGACCGAGCCGGGGGTACCGACGGGAGGGGCCGAGGGGCCGCGCGGCGTGCCCGCCGCCGGCTCCGGCGCCCCGGCGGGCGGGCCTGGGTCGGACGGGCTGCGATCGCTCGGACCGGGCCCCTGGCCCGAGTGGTCAGGCGCGTTCCCGGGCCTGGAAGACGGGCCGGGGTTCGAGCCGGGGCCGCCCGATCCATCGCTGAGGCCGGGTCCCTGGCCGGAGTGGTTCGGAGCGTCCGTCGGTCCCGACGATGGTCCGGGGTTCGATCCGGGTCCGCCTGATCCGGTGCCCGTCGGACTGCCGTTGCTCGGGCCGGGTCCCTGGCCGGAGTGGTTCGGAGCGTCCGTCGGTCCCGACGATGGTCCGGGGTTCGATCCGGGTCCGGCTGATCCGGTGCCCGTGGACCGTTGCTCGGGCCGGGTCCCTGGCCGGACTGCTCCGGCTTCCCTGCCCCCGACGACGATCCTGGGCCCGGGCCGGAGCCCGGGTCTCCGGGATGGTTCGCGCCGGGGCCGGTGTCAGCGGGCCGGGCGGGTCCGGCGCCCGGGCCGGAGGACGGCGGATCGGCCGTGGGGGTGCTCGGGCCGGGACCGCTCGACGAACCGGGGGTGCCGGAGCCGGATCCCGTCGGGTTCGCGGCCGCGGGCGCCACCGACCCGCCAGGTGCGGCGGAGGACAGCGCCGGCGCCGACAGGACGCCGAGCACGCTCACTGCGCAGAGTGCGGTGACGAGCCGCGTACCGGCCCCCGAGCGCATGAGGCTCGGCGACCGTGACGGCCGAGGGCCCGCTGGATGTGAACGTCCGCGCTGGTGCACCGTCGCCCCCCGCAGCGCGCGTTGAGTACCGGACCGAAATCCCCAAATACGGCTTGTTACGTCGTCGACGGGCCGGGCTGGAAAGCGCGTGCGAGAGGGTTCGACGCTATGCGGCCCGTTGGATTCGAACTCGGCGCCGTGTTCGATGGCAAACCTGCCGTGTAACCGGTGCATTGCGGTCGGCACCGACGGCCGCAAAACCGGTGCGAAATTTCCACTAAGCCCCCTTTGCGTATCCGGCGCGCGTGCGCCGGCGCTGCGCCGTCACCAGTCGCTGTCGGGCAGGCGGCGCGCGGGCCGCGGCGGCGGGCGGTGCGGCCCGCGGGGCGGCCAGGCGCCGCCGACCTCGCGCACGCTCCACGGCCGCCAGAGCGGGTCGCGACCCGGCGTCGCGAAGCCCTCCTCGTCGAGGACCTCGGCGATCACGGCGGGCGCGAGGCCCTCGGCCCGCAGCTCGGCGATCCGCCCCGCCGCGGCGGCCCGCTCGGCCAGCGCGGTGCGGCGCACGCCCTCGGCCGGCGGGGCGGGCAGGTCGGGATCGACGACGCCGAACCCGCCGCCCGCGCCCCGGACGGCGGCCAGCAGCGCCGCGAGGGCGTCCTCGGTCCCGGCCGCGCGGGCCAGGTCCGCGACGACCAACCCGGCGGCCTCGCGCGCGGCGATGCGCTCGAGCGCGCGGGCGAGGCCGGGACGGTCGGCCACGGGGTCGCGCTCGTTGTCGCAGATGACCCCGACCAGGCGCCACTCCGCCCGCCGGCACGCCGCGCGCAGCGCGGCGACCGAGGCGCGGGTCGCCGAGCGCCGCTCGAGCGCGCGGACCGTGACATAGCCGATGACGGCGTCGCCCGGCAGCAGCGGGTAGGAGCGCGCGATGTCGGCCTCGTGGACCCAGAACGGCTCGCGCGCGCCCGGTGCCCTCGACGAGATAGCGGGTGCGGTCGGCTCCGAGGTCGGCGCCCGCGTCGACGGCGACCGCCACGGCCCGGCCGCGGAACGCGCCGTCTCCGGTCGTGCCCGAGACGAACAGCGGGTGGCGCAGGAGCACGGGCGCGCCCGCCCGCGGCGCGTCGTCGCCGTCGGGCGGCGGCGTCGCGCGCCGGCCGCGCCACCGCAGCCCGCGAACGCCGAAGGGCGAGCCGCCTCGCATTCAGGCGCCGGGACCGGCCGGGGATGTCATGCGGGCGCACATCGCTCCGGCCCATCAACGCGCGCGGCGCCACGTTGCTCACGGGCCCCTGGCGTTAATCGTGCGGTGCCCCCGGGGAGGCTTGCGCCAAGCGCAACCGGAGGAGACCATGGACACGACCGAGACGGCCGAGCACCGGGACGGCGGCAGGCGCCGACGACGACGACGTCGGCCTGCAGCGCTCGCTCAAGCCGCGCCACATGACGATGATCTCGCTCGGCGGCGTCATCGGCGCGGGCCTGTTCGTCGGCAGCGGCGCGGTGATGAACGAGACCGGACCCGCGGCGGTGCTGTCCTACATCGCGGCCGGCGCGCTCATCGTCCTCGTGATGCGGATGCTCGGCGAGATGGCGGTCGCCAACCCGACGGTCGGCTCGTTCGTCGAGTACTGCCGCAGCGCCCTCGGCGGCTGGGCCGGCTTCTCCGTCGGCTGGCTGTACTGGTACTTCTGGGCGATCGTCCTCGCCGTCGAGGCCGTCGCCGGCGCGACGATCCTGCAGCGGTGGATCGACGCCCCGGTCTGGCTCATGAGCTTCGTCCTCATGGCGCTGCTCACCGCGACGAACCTCTGGTCGGTCAAGTCCTACGGCGAGTTCGAGTTCTGGTTCGCCTCGATCAAGGTCGTCGCGATCATCGCCTTCATCGCGATCGCCGCGGGCTGGCTGCTCGGCATCGGCGGGGGCGACTCGCCCGGCCTGTCGAACCTCACCTCGCACGACGGCTTCTTCCCGGCCGGCCCGGTGACCGTCCTGTCGGGGGTCGTCATCGTCATCTTCGCCTTCGTCGGGGCGGAGATCGTGACGATCGCGGCGGGCGAGTCCGACGAGCCCGAACGCGCGGTCGCGCGGGCCGTGAACTCGGTCGTCGCGCGCGTCTTCGTCTTCTACGTGCTGTCGGTCTTCCTCGTCGTCTGCGTCGTCCCGTGGGACGACGCCAAGCTCGGCGACTCGCCGTTCATCGCCGCGCTCGAGCGCATCGGGATCCCGGGCGCCGCCGACGTGATGAACGCGATCGTCGTCACCGCCGTCCTGTCGTGCCTGAACTCGGGGATCTACACGGCGTCGCGGATGCTGTTCGCGCTCGCCCGGCGCGGCGACGCGCCGAAGGCGCTGCTCGAGGTCAACGCCCGCGGCGTCCCGGTCAAGGCGATCCTGCTGTCGGTCTCGATCGGCTTCCTGTCGGTGATCTTCTCGGCGATCTCCCCGAACAAGGTCTTCCTGTTCCTCGTGAACTCCTCGGGCGCGATCGCCCTGTTCTGCTACCTGCTGATCGCCGCCGCGCAGCTGCGCATGCGCCGCCGCCTGGAGGCCGAGGCGCCCGAGCGGCTGAAGCTGAAGATGTGGCTGTTCCCCTGGCTGACGTACGTCGCGATCGCGGCGATGGTCGCGGTCATCGTGTCGATGGCGCTCGTCGACGACGCGCGCCCGCAGCTGATCCCGAGCTTCATCTCGCTCGCGGTCGTGCTGCTCGCCGCGCGCTGGCGCGAGCGGCGGCGGGCCAGCGGGACACAGCCCGCGACGACGGGCCGGCGCGTCCCGGCGACCTGATCAGGCGGACGGCCCGGTGACGGTGGCGCCGCGCGCGGCGCCGTTCGTCCCGTTCGCGGCGGTGGGCTCGGGCTCGCCGGCGCGGTCCGGGTTCCACGAGTACGCGTAGGACGGGTCGTCGACCTCGCGCCACAGGGTCGAGAGCCGCAGCGGGCGGAACGTGTCCCACATGATCGCGAGCTCGTCGGTGCGCGTCGCGCCGAGGGCCTTCTCGACCGTGCCCGGCTGCGGGCCGTGGGGGAGGCCCGAGGGGTGCAGCGTCAGGCTGCCGACCTCGACGCCCTTGCGCGCCGCGTAGTCGCCCTCCGCGTAGAACATGACCTCCTCGGACTGGATGTTCGAGTGGTGGTAGGGCAGCGGCACGGCCGTCTCGTCCCAGTCGAGCATCCGCGGCGCGAACGTGCAGATGACGAAGTTCGGGCCCTGGAAGGTCTGGTGCGCGGGCGGCGGGAGGTGGAAGCGGCCCGGCGCGCGGCTCGAAGTCGGCGGCGTTGAACGTGTAGGGGTAGACGTAGCCGTCCCACCCGACCACGTCGAACGGGTGGCGGTCGAGGACGTAGGTCTGCAGCCCGTCGCGCACGCGCAGCGTGACCGTCCACTCGCCGGTCTCGTCGACCGTCTCGAGCGCGGACGGCCCATGGAAGTCGCGCTGCGAGTACGGCGCGTGCTCGAGCAGCTGGCCGTAGCGGTTGCGGTAGCGGTTCGGGGTCTCGATCTCGCCCGGGGTGTGGAAGCACATCCAGTGCTGCTCGGAGCCCTCCGCCGGCTCCCAGCGGTGGGTCGTCCCGCGCGGGATCACGACGTAGTCCTTCTCGCGGTAGGCGACGGGGCCGAACATCGTCCGCACGACGCCCGTGCCGCGGTGGACGTAGACGACCTCGTCGCCCTCGCCGTTGCGGTAGAAGCCGTCCATCGGCTCCGTCGGCTTGCAGACCGAGGCCTCGATGTCGCCGTTCCACATCAGCAGGCGCCGCCCGGTGATCGGGTCGCCCCGCGGCGCGATCGGGCCGGTGTTGGCCAGCCGGTGCACGTGGGCGTCGGGCACCCACTCCTCGCGCTCGATCGGCCGGAACGCCCCGACCCGGTCGAGCCGGCAGGGGGAGTGCAGGTGGTAGAGGATCGACTCGTTGCCGCTGAAGCCCTCGTAGCCGAGGACCTCCTCGACGAGCAGGCGCCGATCGCCGTCGCTCCCGCGCCACACCTGGGCGTGACGCTTGGGCGGGACCTCTCCGAGGCTCACGTACCGCATGGATGACCTCCGGGCCTACAGGTTGCCGCGCCGCTCCTGCTCGCGCTCGATCGCCTCGAACAGGGCCTTGAAGTTGCCGTCGCCGAAGCCGCGCGCGCCGTGGCGCTCGATGATCTCGAAGAACACGGTCGGACGGTCGCCGACCGGCTTGGTGAAGATCTGCAGGAGGTAGCCCTCGTCGTCGCGGTCGACGAGGATGCCCTGCTCGCGCAGGTCGGCCAGCTGCTCGATGACCTCGGGCACGCGGACCGGGACCTCGTCGTAGTAGGCCTCGGGGATCGTGAGGAACTCGACCCCGCGCCCGCGCAGGGCGGCGACCGTGCCGACGATGTCGCGCGTCGCGACGGCGATGTGCTGCGCGCCCGCGCCCTCGTAGAACTCGAGGTACTCGTCGATCTGCGACTTGCGCTTGCCCTCGGCCGGCTCGTTGAGGGGGAACTTCACGACGCCGCGGCCGTCGGTGACGACCTTCGACATCAGGGCCGAGTACTCGGTGGAGATCGCCTCGTCGGTGAAGTGGATCATCTCCTTCATCCCGAAGACGTCCTCGTAGTACTTGACCCACTCGTTCATGTGGCCGAGCTCGACGTTGCCGACGATGTGGTCGATGCCGAGCAGCATGTCGGCGTCCTCGGAGCCGCGGTCCACCGCCTGGAAGCCGGGGAGGAACGCGCCCTTGTAGTCGCCGCGGCCGACGAACGTGTGGAGCGTCTCGCCGTAGGTCCTGATCGTCGCCAGGCGCACGGTCCCGTGCTCGTCGGTGATGTCGTGGGGCTCCTCGACGCCCTCGGCGCCGCGCGTGGTGGCCTCGCGGTAGGCGTGGTCGACGTCGGGGACGGAGAGGGCGATGACCTTGACCCCGTCGCCGTGCCGGTGGTGGTGGGCGGCGATCGGGGAGTCCGAATGCAGCGCGCCGGTGAGCACGAGGCGGATCCGGCCCTGCTCGAGGACGTGCGAGACGCGGTCGCGCGTGCCGGTCTCGAGGCCGGCGTAGGCGACCTCGCGGAAGCCGAAGGCGTGGACGTAGTAGAAGGCCGCCTGGTGCGCGTTGCCGACGAAGAGCTCGACGTGGTCGACGCCGTTGAGCGGCATGAAGTCCTGCTCGCCGTCGCGGCGAGCGGTGGGGGCGGGGACCGTCTGCTGGGCCATGGGTCTCTCCTTCTGCGTGCGAAGCCGGGGGGTCACACAATGATTCCGCTGTCGATCGACGTTCTCAATGCCGATTCGTTGCGTGAGAGCGGTATTGTGCGGCTGGATGGACGACATGGACCGGCGGATCGTTGCTCTGCTGCGCGAGAACGCGCGCCGCTCGTTCCAGGACATCGGCGCCCGGGTCGCGCTGAGCGCGCCGGCGGTCAAGCGGCGGGTCGACCGCCTCGAGGCCGACGGCGTCATCCGCGCCTACGCGGCGGTCGCTCGAACCGGGGGCGATGGGCTGGCCGACGCACGCCGTCGTCGCGCTGTACTGCGAGGGGCGGATGGCGGCGGCCGAGGTCCGGGACGCGGTGGCGCCGCACCCGGAGGTGTCGGCCGCGTTCACGGTCGCGGGCGAGGCGAGCGCGATCCTCCACGTGCACGCGCGCGACACGGCCCACCTCGAGCAGACGCTCGAGCGCATCCGCGACACGCCGGGGATCATCCGCACGCAGACCCAGGTCGTGCTCTCGACGCTGCTGGACCGGCCGGTCGCCGGCTAGGGCGCCGGGTCGAAGCGGACCTCGCGCGCGCCCGCGCCGGCCTCGGGGACGAGGAACGCGATGAGGCCCTCGCCCTCGGCGACGATCGCCTCGGGCGTGCCCGGCGGGTCGGTCGGCTGCGAGGCGAAGCGGTCGATCGTGAGCGTGCCGTCCGCGTCGAGGCCCCAGTTCGCGCGGTAGAAGCCGTCGACGAGGAGCGTCCCGAACGAGCGCCCGCCGCGCGGGAGCGGCGCGCCGGGGCCGAGGCCGGCGAACAGGCGCGCGCGGTCGGCGTGCGAGAGGCCGACGTTGTCGTACTCGGGCAGGAAGCGGACCGGCGCGGGCGTGTCGGGATCGGGGAGCGCGCCGTCCTCGACGTCGAGCAGTTCCCGGCCCTGCTCGTCGCGGAAGGTGCGCAGCCGCGGGCGCAGGCGCTCGACGACCGCCCGCAGCCCGGTGAGCCCCGACCAGGTGCGGATGTCGGCGACCGTCGCGGGGCCGAAGGCGGCGAGGTAGCGCAGGACCATCGCGTCCGGGTCCGCGTCGCGGGCGAGCGGCGCGTCGAGGAACGCGTCGGCGGGCGCCCAGGTCGCCTGTCCGGTCGCGCCCCACAGGCCGCGCGGCGGCACCTGTACAAGGGCGGTGTTGAACGTCACGGCCTGGGCGAGCGCGGGTGGGTCGGCCTCGGGCCAGCGGGGCGCGAGGAGCTCGGCCAGCTCGGCGCGCGTCCGCGGACGCTCGGCCAGCGCTTCGCGCCCGGCGGCGACGACGTCGGCGAGGTCCGCGCCCTTCAGGCCGGCGGCCCACGGGCTCTGGAAGACCTTGGCGAGCACCGCGCCCGTGACCGGATGGAAGGCGAGGCAGTCGCGCGCCGAGACGAGGTGGATCGTGGCGCGCATGAGCTGCGCGCGCACCGCCGCCCTGCGTTCGATCAGCCCGCTCAGGTCGGCCGGGGCGAAGCGCGCGAGCCGCGACCAGAGCGCGACGTACGGGTTCTCGGGGACCTGCGCCTGCAGCCCGACGAGCCGCTCGACCATCGCGAGCGGTGCGATCCGCTGCCGCGCGAGCAGGCCCTGGCGCTCGAGCAGGGCGCGGTTGAGCGCGTGGACGGACAGGACGCGGTCGGCCACCGGCGCACCCTACGGGCGGCGGACGGCCGGCCGCCCGGAGGAGGCGCCGGCCGCGCCCGCCGCGACCTGAGGAGGGAGTGCGGGGCGGGCGCGGCCGGCGCGGGCGGGACGGCTAGGGGCGCGCGGGGAGGAGGCGCAGGCGGCGGGCGCCGTGGCGCCGGTGGGCGCGGTCGCCCTGGAGGCGGGCGGCGCGGGCGCGCAGCAGGTCCACGTACCCGGCGGTCGGGACGAAGGGGTCCGCGATCGCGCGACCCTCGTCGACCGAGTAGGCCGCCCGGATCTCGCCGTCGCTCTCGGCGACGAGCAGGGTGCCGAGCAGGACGCGCGCGGAGTCGAGCGCCGCGAGGCGGCGCAGGTCGTCGATGTCGGCCGGCGTGGCGACGCGGATGACGACGCTGCTCTCGCCGGCGGGGATGTTCGTGGCGTTCGGCATGGACCGATCGTGACGAGGTCCAGCCATGAGCACAAATGACATTCCCGCGACCTACTGATAAGGTCAGCTTATGCTCGACGTCCGCCGTATGCGCGTACTCCGCGAGGTCGCCCAGCGCGGGTCGTTCTCCGCCGCGGCCGACTCGCTGGCCTACACCCAGTCCGCCGTCTCCCAGCAGATCGCGGCGCTCGAGCGCGAGGCCGGCACCCGCCTCGTCGAGCGCAACGCGCGCGGCGTGCGGCTGACCGACGCCGGCCGCGCGCTCGTCGAGCACGCCGACGCCATCCTCGCCCGGCTGGCCGACGCCGAGGCCGAGCTCGAGGCGATTGCCGGCCTGCGCGGCGGGCGCCTGCGGATGGCCGCGTTCCCGAGCGCGGGCGCGACGATCATGCCCGAGGCGATCGCGCGCTTCCGCGACCGCCATCCCGCGGTGGAGCTCTCGCTCGAGCCCGCCGACCCGGAGCCCGCGGTCGTCAAGCTCCGCGCGGGCGAGGTCGACCTCGTCCTCGACATCACCGGTGCGCTCCGGCCGGTGCGCGAGGACGGCATCGAGCGTCTGCATCTGCTCGACGACCCGATGTACGTCGCGCTGCCGACCGGCCATCCGCTCGCCCACAAGCGCAACCTGAGCCTCGAGGAACTCGCCGAGGAGTCGTGGATCCTCGGGACGACCGGGAGCTGCCCGGACGCCTCGATCTTCCTGCACTCCTGCCAGCTCGCCGGCTTCGAGCCGCACGTGACCTTCAACAGCGACGACTACTTCGCGATCCAGGGCTTCGTCGCCGCCGGCGTCGGGGCGTCGTTCATCCCCGACCTCGCGCTGATCACCGTCCGCGACGACATCGTCGTCCGCTCGCTCGGTCCGCGGCCGCCCGCGCGCGTCGTCTGGGCCGCGACGCTGAAGGACAGCTTCAACTCGCCGGCCCGCCAGGCGATGCTCGACATCCTCGTCGAGGTCGGCGCGGAGTTCGCGGGCAACCGCCGTCAGCTGGCGCTTGCGAGCTAGGCGCCGGCGATAGGTTCCGCGCCGTGGCGCAGCGGCGCGCGATCGACGCCGGGCGGCCGCGCGCGGTCGCGGCGCCTCTCGTCACCCGTCATGGCCGCGGGCGTGTGGCGCTCGCGGCGCTGGTGCTCGTGGCGGCGCCGGTGGCCGCCGCTGCCGCCGGACCTCGCGGGTCCTCGTCGCCGCCTCGGCCTGGACGTCGAGTTCAAGGGCGGCTGGCGCGCCGGTCTCGTCCACCAGTCGGCGCTGCTGCGCGACGGCGCGCGCCAGATCGCGGTGTCGGTCCTGACGACGGGCGACCCGTCGATGGCGTACGGGATCGCGACGATCGAGGGCATCGTCCGGCGACTGCTGGGGCGCCCGATCGTGCGCATCGAGCCCGTTTCGGCGCCTTGAACGGGTTAGCCGGCGGGGCGGTGCGGGGACCTTGAGCGAAGGTGGGATCGGCCGGTCCGAGATCGGACCTCCCCGGGTCCCGGCGCGTGCAACCGACGCCGCAATGATCAGCGACAGCGACATCGTCCAGGTCAGCAACAGCGACATCGTCCGGGGCATGTTCGACGCGTTCAGCCGCCGCGACGTCACCGCGCTGCTGGCGCTCGCGCATCCCGAGATCGTCTTCGTCCCGCCGACCGGCCGCCTCGCCGGCCGCACCGAGCCCTACTGCGGCCACGACGGCCTGCGGACGTACATCGCCGATGTCTCGCGGGTCTGGGAGGAGCTGCGCTCCGAGCCCGAGGAGTACCTCGAGCTCGACGGCGACCGCGTCGTCTGCACCGGCCGCGTCTACGCGTGGGGCGTCGGACGGGTCATCGACGCGCCGGCCGGGTGGGTCTGGCGGCTGCTCGACGGACGGGTCGCGGAGGGCCGGGTGTACGAGAGCCGCCGCGGCGCGTACGAGGCGGTCGGGCTGCCCTGGCCGCCGGTGGCCCGCTGAGCGCCCCACCGCCGCCGACGTCTTCCCGCGCGCCGGTTTGTCAGCATGCAGACCATGCCGATCGACCCCAATCAGCACGACCGGTTCGTGATGCGCCAGCGCATCAAGGCCATGATCAACCAGTACGAGATCAGCCTCCGCGGCGACGACGGGGAGGCCGGCGAGCCGGTCTGCTTCGTCGAGCAGGCGCGGATGAAGTTCAAGGAGGACATCCGCTTCTACACCGACGACACGAAGACCGTCGAGCTCATGCGCCTGAAGGCGCGGCAGCGGTTCGACCCGCGGGCGCGCTACGACATCACGGACGATCGCGGCACGAAGATCGGCGAGATCCAGAAGGTGTTCGGCGAGAGCCTCATGCGCTCGACGTACCGCCTCTACGACCCGAACGGCGAGGAGCTCGCGACCGCCCGCGAGCGCAACGTCGGGATCGCGCTGTTCCGGCGCCTGGTCGGCTTCATCCCGTACATCGGCGACTTCTCGGACTGGCTGCCGATCCCGTACCACTTCGACTTCGTCCACGACGGCGCGGTGCTGGGCACGCACGTGCGGCGGACCGGGCTCCTCAAGTTCCGCGACGTCTACGACATCGACATGAGCGGCGACAAGGACCGCCGGCTCGACCGTCGTCTCGTGCTGGCCAACGCGATCGGGATGGACGCGCTCCAGGCGCGCTGAACCTCAGCCGCCGCCGGGGAGCTGCGCCTGCGCGCGGAGCGACTCGCGCAGCAGCGCCGTGAGCTCGTCGGCGGCGACCCCCTTGCGGATGTACGTCACCGCGCCGGCCTTGAGCATGTCAAGGACGATGCGCTCGGACTCGTCGGACGAGAGCGCGACGATCGTCGTCTGCGGTGCCGCGTCGCGGATGCCCTCCGTCGCGCGCACGCCGCCGCCGCCCGGCATCTGCACGTCGACGATCGCGATGTCGGCGCGGTGCTCGGCGGCGAGCGCGATCGCCTCGTCGGTGTCGGTCGCGGTCCCGACCACGTCGAAGTCCGCGGCGAGCTGGGCGGAGAGGACGGCGCGGACGTCGGGGTCGTCGTCGGCGATCAGGACACGCGGGGGCGCGCCGCCCGGGGGACTGGACGGGTCGGACATGGGCCTCACCTTACGCGGGCAGGCGGACCGCGGAGCGGCACCGCGCCGCGAGTGCGCGGGGCCGCGATCCACCCGGCGCAACCCACGGCCCGGCGCGAGGCGCCTCGCGCACCCGTCGCCATGCGCCGGCACGGCTTCGAGGCGAGGCACCCGCTACCGGGCCGCAGTCCTTTCGCGCGAGCGGCCGCCGGACCGCCCGTCGCAGCTCCGAGACCCGCCGGGCGGGCTCGTGACGCGTTGCGCGCGCCGCGCACCCTATCGCTCCCCGGGAGACGGCGCGTTCGGGGCCGCCAACCTTCGCCCGGCGGCGGATGAGGCGCCGGTCGGCGCGGAGACGGCGCGTCCGCGGCGGTGCTCGGACGGCGTCGGCCGCCGCTTCGGATCAGCTCGCGGGCGGGGGCGCGGGAGCGTCGGGCTCCGGAGCCGGCTCGGCGTCCGCCTCGCGCACGACCTCGAACCGCGCCCGCCGGAGGACCATGACGCCGTCCTCCCGCGCCCAACGCACTCCGCCGTCCAGTGCCGCGCCGCAGCGCGGGCACACGTCTGTCGTGCTGTGACCCGCGGCGCTGTAGGTGTCCAGGGCGCACCCCGGGCATCTGACGTACGGCACGATCGCCCTCCCCCCTCGGTCGGTCGCGAGCACCGTAGGACGCCTGGGCGCGGGAAGCACCGTGTGACTCCGCGCATCCGGGTGAGCAGTTGTGGCAGGAATTCGCGCGAGCGTTCGCCGAGCGGTATCCGGAGACCGACGAGCGGCGCGGTGCGGTGCGGTGCGTACCGGATTCGGACGCGCGCCGCGCGCGGGGCGCCGGCCGGGCCGGCGGGCGCGCCGGCAAGCTGCCGCGTGGCTCACGAGCCCACGAACGTAGAAGGCCCCCGCGGTGCGGGGGCCTTCCGTAGCAAGCCGGTAAGCCGGATTCTGTCATGAGCAGCCATCCATCTCTGCGGCCGACCTGGACCTCGGCGGGCAACCTGCGAACGGTCCTGCTTGGCCTTGCATCGGGTGGGGTTTGCCTGGCCGCCGTGTCACCACGACGCCGGTGCGCTCTTACCGCACCATTTCACCCTTGCCTGTGCGAGACCCACGTGAAGCCTCGCCATCGGCGGTGTGTTTCTGTGGCACTTTCCCGCGGGTTTCCCCGGGTCGGTGTCCCGACCACCTCGCCCTGCGATGTCCGGACTTTCCTCGACGGGCTTTCTCTCCCGCCGCGGCTGCTTGGCTTGCACGACCGAGGGTACCGCGCCCCGAGCCGCGGATCGACCGGCGGCGGTCGCCGTTCCCCGCACGATGCGCGGTCATCGTGCTAGGCGGCCGGCCGCGCCTCGGCGTGATCGGCCAGCTCCATACGCAGCAGCATCTGCACCCACGAGCGGAACGGGCGCCAGGTCTCCGCGCGGGCGGCGAGCTCGTCCCGCGTCGGCGGCTGATCGAGCGCGTAGGCGAGCGCGGCCGCCTTCGCGATCCGTGGCTCGTCCGGGGCGAGCAGGTCCGGCGCGCCGGCGCCGCGCAGCACGATGCCCTGCGCGGTGAACGGACCGACACCCGGGAGCTGCTCGAGGTCCGCCACCGCGTCCTCGGGCGCCATCGCCCGCAGGCGCTCGCCGTCGAGGCGCCCCTCGAGGGCCGCGTGCGCGAGCGCGCGGACGTTCGCCCACTTGCGCTCGGGCACGCCCGCGAACCCTTCGAGCTCGGCGACGACCTGCGGGGCGGGAAAGGCGCGGATCTCCTCGCCCTCGACCGCCACCGCCTCGCCGTGCTCGTCGCGCAGGCGGCGGACGATCGTGAGCGCCTGCGCCGTCCGGACGCGCTGGGAGAGCAGGAACCACGTGCCGGCCTCGAACGGCGAGGCGAACGACGCGGGCCGCCAGCCCGGGCGGCGATCGCGCATCCGGGCCACGACACGGTCGCGCGCGGCGACCGCGGCGAAGCCGGTCGCGTCGACGTCGAGCGAGAGCATCCGCTCGACCTGGCGGCGCGTCGCCCGCGCGTCGGCGGCGCCGAACGTGTCGATCGACACCGCGCCGTCGGCGTCCTGGACGCACGCACCGCCCGCGAGGCCGGTCCCGTCCGGCACGACCGCGATGTGGAGGTGACCGGCGTCGGTCACGACTGCGTGGCCTGCAGGCCCGAACCCGGCGAGGAACTGCCGGGACTCCTCGAGCGCGAACGGCCCGCGCGGCTCGACCACGAAGCGTGCCATCCGTGACCGCCGGCGGGTCAGCCGAGCGTGGACCCGCAGTTCGTGCAGCGACCGCCCACCGGCGCCGAGCCCGAGCCGTAGCGCGGCTGCATCGGGCCCGTGCAGACCGGACAGGTGGCCGCGTGGTGCGCGGAGAGGTCCTCCCACACGCCGACGACGAGGTCGTCGAGCGTGCGCCTCCCGCGCCCCTCCGCGGCCGGCGGCGCGTCATGACGAGGGTCCTCGCCGGGCGCGCCGCGCTCCCCGTCCTCGCGGTCGGCGAGGCCGACTGCCGCCGGCGGGGTGTCCAGGAACAGATCGAGGGTGAGCGTGGTCATGCGACGTTGCGGAACAGGCCGACCACCCGTCCGAGGACGCGGACGTCCTTCGAGCGGATCGGCTCCATGGATGCGTTCTCGGGCTGCAGACGCACGTGGTCCGCCTCGCGGAAGAAGCGCTTCACGGTCGCCTCCTCGCCCACGAGCGCGACGACGATCTCGCCGTCGGTCGCGGTGTCCTGCGGACGCACCACGACGTAATCGCCCTCGAGGATCCCGACGTCCTTCATCGACTCGCCGCGGACGCGCAGGACGTACTCGCCCTCCTCGCCGCCCGCGATCGGCGGGACCTGGACGTAGTCCTCGATGTTCTCCTCGGCGAGGATCGGCTGGCCCGCCGCGACCTGGCCGACGAGCGGCAGCCCGGGGCGCACGATGCTGCGGACGTTCTCGGCCATCGTCCCGACCGCGCCCTCGACGTCGCCGCGAACGCGGTCGAGCAGCTCGATCGCGCGGGGCTTCGTCGGGTCACGGCGCAGGAGGCCGAGGCGTTCGAGGTTCGCGAGGTGGGCGTGGACGGTCGACGACGACGCGAGGCCGACGGCCTTGCCGATGTCGCGCACGGTCGGCGGATAGCCGTACTTGGCCGAGTAGCGCTTGATGAAGTCGAAGATCTCCTGCTGGCGCTTGGTCAGGTCCATGAGCGGGCTCCGGGGCGGTCGTCGAGGTGACGTACGAACATGTGTTCGGGAAGGTAGCGGGGGCACTGGACGGAATCAACCGCTGGCTATACTCCGACCCCGCGCGCGGCCGTGCCGCGAGCCACCTGCGCCGGTGGCGGAATTGGTAGACGCGCAAGGTTGAGGGCCTTGTGGGCTGAATGGCCCGTGGAGGTTCGAGTCCTCTTCGGCGCATGGGAAAAGCCCCGCAGATCGCGGGGCTTTCTTCGTCCTCGCGCGCGCGCCGGCCTCGGGATCGGACCGCGCGAGAGCACCGCGGCGGCCACCGAGTCCAGCGGCGTCCAGATCAGCGGCTCGGAGGGTTGGCGGCGCGAGTTCGCGGGCCGCGCACGACGACGTGATCGCGCTCGTCCACGAGCTCGGGCTCAGCGAACTTCGTCAACCGCGCAGAGCGGGAACACGGCCGTCAAGGCGGTTGCCGACCGGACGCCCACGCGTCCTCCGACCGGCGTATGCTCGCGCGGAGGAAGGGAGACGCATTGCCGTCCAGGCTGGTTGGGCGTCACGACGCAGGCTCCGACTCCGACGGCCTGCGCGATCGGTGGAGGCAGGCCCGGCATGAAACCGTGGTACTGCGCCGGGCCGCCGCCCTCGACGAGCGCGACGGCCGGCCGCGGGTGATCGGGCTGCTCGGACAGGACGCGGGTGCGATTCGACGCGCGCTCCGCGACCGGCCGGCGGGCGTGACGCTCGGGGTCCCGCCCCTGCGCCACCGCGAGCACGACATGGAGCTGCTCATCGCCGGCTGAGCAGCCGCACGAAACCGGAGAGAGAGGTCTTCACATGTCAGACGAGCACACCACCGACTTCGACGCCGTGGTGATCGGCGCCGGGTTCTCGGGCCTGTACATGGTCCACCGCCTGCGCAACATGATGGGCCTGTCGGTCCGCTGCTACGAGACCGGCGGCGGGGTCGGGGGCACGTGGTACTGGAACCGTTACCCCGGGGCCAAGAGCGACTCCGACAGCTACATCTACTGCTACTCGTTCGACGACGACCTGCTGCAGGAGTGGACGTGGTCGGAACGCTATCCCGGCCACGCCGAGATCCGGCGCTACCTCGAGCACGTCGCCGAGCGCTTCGACCTGTCCAAGGACATCCAGTTCAACACGAGGGTCACCGGCGCGACGTTCGACGAGGACACGAACACGTGGACGGTGACGACGGACGCGGGCGACTCCGTCACCGCGCGCTTCATCGTCAGCGCCGTGGGCTCGCTGTCCGCCTCGAACACTCCGTCGTTCGAGGGGATCGACAGCTTCGGCGGCGACAGCTACCACACCGGCCACTGGCCGCACGAGGGCGTCGACTTCACCGGCAAGCGCGTCGGCATCATCGGCACCGGGGCGAGCGCGGTGCAGGCCATCCCGTTGATCGCTGAGGAGGCGACCGAGCTCACCGTCTTCCAGCGCACGGCCAACTACATCGTCCCCGCCCGCAACGCCCCCGTGTCCAAGGAGGTGACCGAGGCGCGCAAGGCCGACTACGACGGGATCTGGGACCGTCTGCGCCAGTCGAACTTCGGCTTCGAGCTCTACTTCGAGGAGAAGGGCGCGCTGGAGGTGTCCGACGAGGAGCTCCGGCGCGAGCTCCAGAAGCGCTGGGACGAGGGCGGCTTCGGGATCTGGCTGGGCGCCTACGCGGACATCTTCTTCGTCGACGAGGCCAACGCGAAGGTCCGGGAGTTCCTGCACGAGAAGATCCGGGAGGCGGTGGACGACCCCGAGACGGCCGAGCTGTTGATCCCCAAGGGCCACCCGTTCGGCTGCAAGCGCAATCCGCTCGACACGCACTACTACGAGACGTTCAACCGCGACAACGTCCACCTCGTCGACGTGAAGTCCAACCCGATCGCCGCGATCACCGAGACCGGCCTGCGCCTGGAGGACGGCAGCGAGTACGAGTTCGACGCGATCGTCTACGCGACCGGGTTCGACGCCATGACCGGGCCGGTGCGCAAGATCGACGTCCGCGGCCGGGGCGGCGAGCGGCTGGCGGAGAAGTGGGCCGAGGGCCCTCGCTCGTACCTCGGCCTGATGAGCGCGGGCTTCCCCAATCTCTTCACGATCACGGGGCCGCAGAGCCCGTCGGTGCTGTCGAACATGCCGGTGTCGATCGAGCAGCACGTCGAGTTCGTCGGGCGCATCGTCGGGGATCTGCGCCGGCGGGGCGCGGAGACGATCGAGCCCACCACCGAGGCCGAGGACGCCTGGGTGGCCCACAACCAGGAGCTGGCCGAGGGGACCCTGTTCCCGACCGCCGACACCTGGTACATGGGCGCGAACATCCCCGGCAAGCCGCGCGTCTTCATGCCCAACCTCGACTTCGTCGGGCCCTACCGGGCGAAGTGCGACGCGATCGCGGAGAACGAGTACGAGGGGTTCGTGTTCGACGCCGGGTCGGTGAGGGCGCCGGCATGATCCAGAACGCCTATTACACGCCCGAGTACCACGGGGAGTACGACGTCGTCAGCATCGGGCCGCTGACGCTCGAGGAGGGCGGCAGCATCCCCGACTGCAATTTGGCGGTGGCCACGTTCGGCGAGCTCAACGCGGCCAAGGACAACGCGATCCTGATCCCCACGTGGTTCTCGGGGACCCATCAGATCTGGCGCGACGTGTACATCGGTTCCGACCATGCGCTCAACCCCGATCGGTGGTTCATCGCCTGCGTGGATCAGATCGGAAGCGGGCTCTCCACGTCGCCGCACAACGCCGACGGCCCCAACGCGGACATCGCGATGTCGCGCTTTCCCGACGTGCGGATCGGCGACGACGTCGTCGCCCAGGAGCGGCTGCTGCGCGAGCACTTCGGGATCGAGCGGCTGGCGCTCGTCGTCGGCGGCTCGATGGGCGCGCAGCAGACCTACGAGTGGGCGGTGCGCTTCCCCGACAAGGTCGCGCGCGCGGCGCCGATCGCCGGCACCGCGCGCAACACCCCGCACGACTTCCTCTTCACCCGGACGCTGATCGACGCGATCAGGTCGGATCCTGGCTGGAGCGGGGGCGAGTACTCCTCCAACGAGGAGGTGGCCGAGGGCCTCAAGCGCCACGCACGCATCTGGGGCGTGATGGGGCTGTCGACGGAGTTCTGGAAGCAGGAGGTGTGGCGGGCGCTCGAGTTCGCGTCGATGGACGAGTTCATCGACGGGTTCCTCGAGCCGTACTTCACCGTCATGGACCCCAACGATCTGCTCACCCAGGCCTGGAAGTGGCAGCGCGGCGACGTCACGCGCCACACCGGCGGCGACCTGGCGGCGGCGCTCGGGAGGATCACGGCCAAGACGTTCGTCATGCCGATCGACGAGGACATGTTCTTCCCGCCGCGCGATTGCCGGCCCGAGCAGGCGATGATCGCGGACTCCGAGCTGCGGGTCATCGACGACATCGGCGGGCACCTGGCGCTGTTCGGGACGGCGCCGACCTTCATGCCCCAGATCGATCAGCACCTGGCGGAGCTGCTGGACTCGCCGGCGTAGTCACCGACCGCGAACTCAGCCGCACCGTCGATGATCCCCCGATAGTGGCTCCGGACCACACCGGGTTGTCGGCGGTCGGGCTCTGCGTCGCCCTCGGCGACCGCGACGTCCTGCGCGACGTCAGCATCAGCGTCCCGCCGCGGCGCTCGACCGCGCTGCTCGCGCCGTCCGGAGCGGGGAAGAGCACGCTCCTGCGGTGCCTGGTCGGGCTCGTCGAGGTGCAGGCCGGCACCGTGACGCTCGACGGCGTCGACGCGCGGACGCTGGACGCCCGGCAGCTGCGCCGTCGCGTCGGACTGGTCGCGCAGACGCCGCTGATGCTGCCCGGCACGGTCGAGGAGAACCTCGGCTACGGCCTCGACGCGCTGCCGGCGGACCGCCGCGACAGCGCGCTGGCGGCGGCCGGACTCGAGCCGGCGTTCGCCTCGCGCCCGGCCGGTGAGCTGTCCGGCGGCGAGCGCGCCCGCGTCGCGATCGCGCGGGCGTTGACGCGTGACCCCGAGGTGCTGCTGCTCGACGAGCCGACCGCCGCCCTCGACGAGGACACCGCCGCCCGGCTGGGCGAGACGCTGCGGGGGCTGGCCGATGGTGGCCTCGGACTCCTGGTAGCGACCCACGACCGGCGCTGGGCCGAGCGCTTCTGCGACGCCAGGATCGAGCTCGCCGGCGCGCACGTCGGGACGCCGTGACCAGCACGCTCGTCGCCCAGGTGCTCGCCGGCCTCGGGTTCGCCGCGGTGGCGGCCGCCCTGGCGCAGCGGGCGGGGCTCGGGCTCGGGCCGTCCATCGGCCGCGCGGCCGCGCGCGCGGTCGTCCAGCTGGCGGCGGTGGGGGCGTTCCTGGCGGCGGTGTTCGCGGTCCCGGCGCTCGCCGTGATCTTCGTGGGCGTCATGCTGAGCGCCGCGGCGCTGACGGCGGGCGGGCGGCTGGCGCCGCTGCCCCGCGGGCGGATCGTCGCGCTCGGGGTGATCGCGCTGCCGGCGTTCTCGGCCGCCGCAGTGCTCGTCGCGGTCGGCGCCTTCGCCGCGACGCCGCGCGCCACCATCCCGACCGTCGGGATCCTGCTCGGAGGCGCGATGACCGCGACGTCGATCTGCGGCCGTCACCTCATGGCGGGTCTCGACACGTCCCATGCCGAGATCGAGACGCGCCTCTGCCTCGGTGACGATGCGCGCACCGCCCTCGAGCCGGTGACGCGCCGCGCCGTGATCGACGGCGTGATCCCCGTCCTCGACCAGACCCGCAGCGTCGGGCTCGTCACCCTGCCCGGAACCTTCGTCGGCCTGGTCCTGGGCGGGGCCTCGCCCGCGCGCGCGGCGAGCACGCAGCTCGTCGTGCTCCTGGCGCTGATCGCGGTCGAGCTCGGCGCGGCGCTCCTGCTCGCCCGCGTCGTCGTCCGCGCCGTCACCGCCCCCGGCGAGCGCGTCAGGACGCACCACGAGCTCCGGGCGCAGAGCGCCGGGCGCGCCGGGACGAGCGCCTGGCCGGGGCTGCGTCGAACCCGTGTGTCGTGACACGCTGAACGGCGCCCGTACGCGGAGGGCGCGCCGCTGTCAGGTTGCGTTCAGGATGCGGGCCTACCGTCCGGTGGGTGTCCTGCTCCCCGGCCGTCGTCGGCATCATCCACTTCGCCTGACCCCGTGCTCGAGCCCAACACGGTCACGATCGGCGTCTGCGAGGACGACGACGAGCTGCGCGGGATCCTCCGCGACGCGCTGCAGCGCGCGGGGATGACGGTCCGCCCGACGGTGTCGGGGGCCGAGGCGGTCGAGATCTTCACGGCGCGCCCGCCCGACCTGCTGATCCTCGACATCGGGCTGCCCGACGCCGACGGCCGCGACGTCTGCCAGGCGCTCCGCGCCCGCGGAGTGACGACCCCGGTCCTGTTCCTGACCGCCCGCGGCTCGGTGACCGAGCGGGTGAGCGGCTTCACCGCCGGGGGCGACGACTACCTGACCAAGCCGTTCGCGCTCGCCGAGTTGCTGGTGCGCGTCGGCGCGCTGCTCCGGCGCCGGGCGCCGGAGGACCCGCCGGCTGATCCGCCCGCGTTCGTGCTGGACCCCGGGCGGCACTCGCTGCGCCATGACGACCGCGAGACGTCGCTCACCCCGACCGAGTTCCGCATCCTCGCGGCGCTCGCGGCGGCGCCCGGTGAGGTCGTGCGCCACGCGACGCTCGTCGGCGCGGCCTGGCCCGAGGGGGCGGTCGTGCACGACAACACGCTGCACGTCTACCTTGCGCGGATCCGCCGCAAGCTGAGCGAGGTCGGATCGGCCGCGGGGATCGACACCGTGCGCGGCGTCGGCTACCGGCTGCGATGACGTTCCGCGGGCGGCTGCTCGCGACGTCGATGCTCACCCTCGCGGTGGGCCTCGGGCGGCGCTGGTCGCGGCCGGCAACGTGGTGCTTCGGGCTCGCGCCGACGCGGAGCTCGGCAGCCTGCTGCGCGCCCGGGCCGGGGCCCAGATCGCCGCGCTGGACGTGAGCGGCGGGCACATCGTCGTGCGCGAGAGCGCCAACGACCGCGTCCTCGACCGCGAGGCGTGGGTCTTCGACGGCGCACGGCTGATCGAGCTTCCGCGCGGGGTGCCGCCGGACGCTCGAGCTGCGCCCGGTCAGTCACGTGACGGTCTCGTCGGCCGGGGCGCGGGCGACGTTCTTCCTCGCCGCGGAGCAGGTCGGGCGCGACCCTGCCCTCGTCGCGAGATGGCCGCCGCGGGCGCCGCAGGTGGACGACGGTGCTGTGGAGCCGCTGGGGCCGCGACTCGTCGCCGGCGATCCTCGATCGCGTGGCGGACGCGGGCCTGCGCTGTGCAGCGATCGGTCCGGCGGCGCCCCATGGTGCCGGTGAAGATCGCGGGCATCGGCCGACCGGCGCGTGAACGGCGGGCGCTTGCGCCGGCCGCTCACGCCGCCACGGTGACCCCGAGGGCCTCGGCCGCGGCGCCGCGCCGTGGCGAGGTCCCCGGCCCGGGTTCGACCGGGAGGACCGCGCGGACCTGCGTGCCCTCGCCGGGTGCGGTGCGCAACTCGAGGCGCCCGCCGACGGCGACGACGCGCTCGTTCACCGCGGCGAGGCCGAGGTGGCCCTGTCCGAGGGCCTCGGCCCGGCGGCCGGCGGCCATGCCGCAGCCGTCGTCCAGACAGCACACCACGACGCCGTCGCGGGTGGCGTCCACCGACAGCGCGACCGTCCGCGCCCCGGCGTGGCGGGCCGCGTTGGTCAGCAGCTCGCGGCCGATCGCGAACACGAGGCCCTCGTCGGCTCCGGCGGCCGCCGCGGCGGCGGTCACGACCACGACGGGACGCGCGTCGTCCTCCAGTTCGAGTCCCTCGGCGACGGCCGACAGTGCGGCCCCGAGGCCGGCGGCCTCGAGCTGGTGGGGGTGGAGGCGGAAGATCTCGGCTCGCAGCCGGGCGACGACGTCGGCGACCGCCGCGTCGGCGCGGTCGAGGTACTCGGCCCGTCCACGCCGCACCACCTTGAGGTCCTGACGGGCGCTGAGCAGGCCCTGGACGAGCTCGTCGTGGAGCATGTACGCGAGCTCGCGCCGGGCGCGCGCCTCAGCGGCCAGGGCCTGCGCGACGAGCGAGCGGCGACTCTCGGCGAGCTCGCGGATCCGCGCGGAGCGCCGGGTGAGGAAGGCCGAGAGCGTGACCGCGAGGGCGGCGCGCCAGGTCACGTCGAGGGTGTGCACCGCGACCAGCCGCGCGGGCACCTCGTGGTCGAAGGTCGGGCTCGCCACCGCCGCGGCGACGAATCCGGCAACCGACAGCGCCGCGAGGCCCGCGGTCCGACGTGGCCCGGCGACGAACGCCGCGACGAGGACCGGGACGGAGAGGGCGAAGCGCATGTCGGCCGTCGCTCCGCCCTCCTCGAGGAGGAGGAGCACCAGCAGGAGGACGTCGGCGACGGCGAACGGGCCGGCCGCGACGGGCCGCCGCGCCGCCGCGACGGCGGCCAGCGACGCGACGGCGAAGACCGCGTAGACGCCCAGGACGGGCTCGGCGAGCGGCAGGTCGGCCACCTCGCGCGAGGACTCGAGCGCCTCGGCCGCGAGCAGCAGCGGGACCAGTGCGACGCGCGCGAGCGCCGCCACGAGGGCCGGCGCCCGGCCCTCGTCGCGGATGGCATTGAGCGCCCCGGTCACGCGACCAGGCCCCGGCGCATCGCCTCGGCGACCATCGCGGCGCGGTCGGCGACGCCGAGCTTGCGGTAGACGCGCTGCAGGTAGGTCTTGACCGTCGCGGGGCCGATCCCGAGCGCGTCGGCGATCTCCGGGCCGCTCAGGCCCTGCGCGGTGAGGCGCATGACCTCCCGTTCGCGTGGCCCGAAGCGCTCGCGCCGCTCGCCCTCGCGCCGCAGGTGGCCCATGAGCGCGCCCGGCAGCGCCGCGGAGACGACGAGCTCGCCCGCCACAGCGGAAACGATCGCGTCGGCGATCTCGTCGCGGTCGGTGTCCTTCGAGAGATAGCCGGCGGCGCCCGCGCTCAGGGCCCGGTGCACGAGCGCCCCGTCCTCGTAGGCCGACAGGAACAGCACCCGCGTGCGGCAGCCGGCCGCGCGCACCGCTTCGAGGATCGCGATGCCGTCGGGGTCGGGCATCCGGACGTCGAGCAGGGCCGCGTCGGGGCGCTCGGCGAGGATCGCGTCGCGCGCGGTCCGCCCGTCCGCGCACGCGGCGAGAAGCACGAACTCGGGGCGCTGGGCGATCGCGTCGACCAGGCCCGAGCGGTAGACGGGATGGTCGTCGGCGAGCACGAGTCGGATGGGCTCGGCGGGCGACATGACTGCGAGCGTAGGCCGCGCCCCAGGCGGCGGTGAGGTCCGTCCCCGCAGACCCCGTGCCTGAATGCGCAGCATGCTCGTGAGCGGCATTCAGGCACCGTTCACCCGCGGTCCGCAGCATGACGTCCGTGAGCGCCGGTCGGGCCCGGCGCCCACTGGTCGTGCCAAAACCACCTCATCGGGAGGACGAACATGAAGCGACTGCTTCTCGTGCTGTGCCTGTGCGGACTCGGGGCCCTCGCGGCCGGGGCCGTCACGGTCCAGGCCGACGATGGCCACCACCGCTCCGGTGACGACCACGCCGCCTGTACGACGACCGGCGGCGGGGATGACCAGGGCGACGACAACGGCGGTGACCGGCAGGGCACCGACCAGGACGATGACCGGCACGGGTCGGGCTCCGACGACGTGATGGACGGCAAGGCGGGTGACGACGACCTCTCCGGCGCGGCCGGTGACGACGACCTGTGTGGCGACGATGGCGACGACCATCTCGCCGGGGGCTCCGGAGACGACCGCATCTCCGGCGGCCGCGGCGACGACGTCGAGAACGGCCAGGCCGGCGACGACGACCTCGAGGGCGACGCCGGCGACGACCGCATCACCGGTGGCCAGGGCGTCGACACGATCCTCGCCGGCGCGGGCAACGACCGCATCCTCGCCCGCGACCATCGGCGCGACCACATCTCGTGCGGCACCGGCGACGACACCGTGGTCGCCGACCGCGATGACAGCGTCGCGGCGAGCTGCGAGCACGTCAGCCGCCGCTGACCCTCCGGCCTGCACCGGTCGGGGCCGGGCCGACGGGCCCGGCCCCGACCGGTGCAGGCCGACCGCCGCCCGGCTCAGGCAACCGCGACGGGCGCGGGCACGGGGCGCGGCCGGAGCGCGCCGAGCGCCGGTCGCGCGCCCGCCAGCAGCGGGAACCACAGCTCGGCGACGCGGAAGAGGAGGGCGGCGGCGGCAGCAGCGGCGAGCGTCGTCCCGGAGTGGTGGAGGGTCGCGACGAGCCCGGCGTCGACCGCGCCGAGGCCGGCGGGCAGCACGCTGACGGTCGAGAGCAGCGCGACGATGCCGTAGCTCTCGACCGCGGCGTCGGGGGCGGCCGGTGCGCCGACGGCACGCAGCGAGACCCACAGCCAGGCGATGCGCACGACCTCGAGCACGAGCGCCCAGGCGGCTGTGCGCAGCAGCGGCCGCGGGTGCGCCACGGCCCCGCGCAGTGCGCCCGCGAACGCGGGGGCATGGGCGCGCAGCCCGTCCAGGCGCCGCCAGCGCGGCAGGCGGGCCGGGTGGCGCGCGGCGAGCCAGAGCACCCCGAGGTGCCCGATGCGGGAGGCGAAGAACAGCGCGCCGCCCGCGACGACGAGCCGTGAGGCATGGCCGTCGACGGCGACGAGCACGAGCGCGACGAGGACCACGGCAGCGGAGCAGACGTGCGCGATCTCGCGGCCGAGGACGTACGCCGCCGAGCGCGCCGCGCCGCCGACGGATGGATCGCGGTGGCCGGCGAGCAGCACGGCCAGCCCGGCCGCGCCGCCGGACTTGGCGGCGAGGTTCGCGGCGTGGATGCCGGCGGCGACCCGGATCGCCTCCCAGTGCCCGAACCGCGCGCCGACCGTCGCCTGCCCGGCCCGGAGCAGGCCCCCGTGCAGCAGCGGACCCGCCGCGGCGAGCCCGAGCAGCACGACGAGCCACCCGGGATGCGCGTCGCCGAGCACGCCGACGGTGGCGGCCGCGTGGCGCGCATGGGCGCTGGCGATCGCCGCCAGAACGCCGATGACGAGGACGGCGAGCGCGAGCGGCCCGGCCGCAGGCGCGCGGGCCACGCGCCGCGCGAGGGTCCGAGCGCGATCGGTGGCCCGGGTGCTCATGCGGTGCCCTCGACCGCGGCCGAGCGGGATCGCCGGCGGATGAGGCCCTCGCCCAGGAGGGCCGGGGCGCCCATCAGCACCGCCGTGGCGACCTCGACGACTTGCAGGACGACGCCGTAAGCGAGCGCCGTTGTGGCCGAGACGCCGTAGGCGGCGCCGAGGACCGCCACGCACGCGGCCTGGAAGACGCCGATGTTCGAGGGCGTGACGGGCACGGCCGCGGTGACGTTGACGGCGAAGAGGACGGCCGCCGCGGCGCCCGCGCCGACCCGGTGGCCGAGCCCGAACGCGTCGAGCAGCGCCCAGCAGGACAGCCACTGCAGGGTCCAGGCCCCAGCCTGTGCGCCGACGGCCTCGACGGTGCGGTGGGGCGACCGGAACACTGCGAGGCCTGTCCGGGCCTGGGCGAGTACCGCCTGCGTCCGCGCCGCGAGCCGCCCGCGGCCCACGGCGCGCACGACGAACGGGGCCGAGGCGCCCACGGCGATCGCGGCGGCGGCGGCGCCGATCGTCGTGGGGGACGGTGATGGCCGGCCGAGCGACGCCACGCTCGTGGTGACCGCGAGCGCGCCCAGGCCGGCCAGCGTGCCGAGATTGATGAGCGTCTGCGACACGATCGTCCCGAGGACGAGCGGAAGCGCCGCGCCGGGCGGCGTGGACAGATGCCGGGTCATGACCATCGCGCGGGCCGGCTCGCCGGCCCGCCCGGGGACCGTCGCCGAGAGCAGGACGCCGATCGATGTCGCCCGCAGCACCGCGCCGAGGTGGACGGCGGAGCCGGGCAGCGCGGCGGCCAGGATCGCCCGCCAGGACACGGCGCGGCCCGTCATCGCCAGGCACATGAGCGCCAGGGCGACGGCGAGCCAGGTCGGGTCGGCGGCGAGCACCCCGTCCGCGATCCGTCCGGCGCCGAGATGGCGCACGGTGAGCACCGCGCCCACCGCCGCGGCCGCGAGGAGGATGGCCGAGGCGATGGACGCGATGCGGTGCCGGGGCACGTCTGCAGCGTGGCGCACGGACCTGGCAGCGACCTGAACACGGCGGGTCGCGGCGGGCCGGCCGTGACGCCTCAGGGCAGGCGGAACGGGACGCTCACGACCGCACCGCGGCGGTCCGCCGCCGCGCCCGCCGGCCTTCCGCGGCGTTCAGGAACCGTTCACGTCAGACGATGGACCCTCTGGCCGTGCCCACCCAGGATCGGACTCGCAGCCTCGGTGAGATCGAGGAGCTCCTGGCGGCCGCCGGTGGCGTCGAGGCCGCGATACGCGTGCTGGTCGCGCTCGGCGAGCCGATCGACGTGCTCGAGGTCGGCTTCGGCCACGGTCGGGCACTGCTCGAGCTCGCGTGGCGCCTGCGCGATCATCCGGTCAACTTCCACGGCGTCGACATCGGCTACAAGTCGCTCGTCCGGTGCCGCGAGGACCTGCGCGACGTCGCCCAGGAATGGAACATCATTCCGGCTCCGGAGCTCGACGCGTTCGAGCTTCCGCACATCGCCTTCTACGACGCGACCACCCTGGAGCTTCCCGATGAGTCGATGGACCTCGTCTTCTCCGCGGTGACGATCCGCTTCATGCGCGACAAGGCGCGCCACATCGAGGAGGTGTGCCGCGTCCTGCGCCCGGGCGGCCGGGCGATCCTCCATGTCGGCGAGGCGAACTGGGACTACCCGTGGGGGCCCGTCGCGGCCGAGCCGCTGCTCACGCCGCACACGTCCCGGCTCGTGCTGCGCCACGGCGACCAGCTCGTCCCGCTCGGCGCGTACCTGAAGCTGTTCGAGGACGACGTCTTCCGGTTCACCCTCACGCCGCAGACCCGCTGTCTGGTCATCGTCGACAAGCTCCGCTCGGGCACGCTCGAGCTCGGTCTCGTGCTCGACGACGACCTCACCATGAACGGCCGGAAGGTCCCGCTGCGCAATCGCCACGGCGACGTCCGGGGCGGGGTCCGCAGTGTCTACGACGTCGGGGCCGACGCGTATGCGCGGTTGGCCGCGACGCTGTCCGGTCCGGCTCAGGTCGCCGGCTGATCCGCGCGCCGGCGGCGCCACAGGCCGAGCGCCGGCCCCAGCGCGAGGAAGCACGCGACCACCGCGGCCGCCTCGACGCCGGCCGTCAGGAACGCGCCGCCGACCGTCGCGTGCTCGGCGCGGTCGCGGAGGAACGCGCCCGTCGCGGCGAGGCCAGTCGTCACGAGCAACAGCTGCGCGGGGCGGAGGTCCCTGACGGGGAGGGGGACGAGCCGCCGTACATGCGAGCGGTGAGCGGACCGCGGCCGCGTCACACCGTCGAGCCGTCGCGCGAGCCACCGCGCGCGCAGCACGGCGCCGCCGGCGCGGTCGCACCGGTCGACGCCCCGTGGACCACCGCCAGCGTCGATCCGCCGGTGGCCCGGACGACGAGCACGGCGGCGGCCGTGGAGCGCACGCCGCGCCGGGTAGGAAGCGGCGGCGGGCGCGACGACGAAGCGGAGCGCAGCCTGAGTTGGGTAGGCACGGTCGACGGGCGTCATCGCTCTCACCCGAGCACCCGCTCGACGGCGGTCGCGAACGCGCGCCATTCGCGTCGCGACGCCGTCAGAGGCAGTCGACAGCGCCCCGCCCGTGTCCACCGACCGGGTGACGCGGGCTGCGTGAACCCGGCTCATCACTCCTCGTCTTCGAGCCTTCCAGCGCCACCCCGGCGCCCGTAGAACGTGATGGCGCCCCCACTCCACCCTCACGTGGCCGCTCGACGGCAGGGAGACATCGCATGACCGTTTCGTTTCACCGCTTTCGCGGCGCGGATGCCCGCGCGCCGCACCCCGATCACCGACCGCCGAGGCGCCGGCGGGCCGCGCTCATCGCGCTCCTGAGCCTGCTCCTGCTCGCCGCCGGCGCCGTCGTCGCCTCCGCCAAGGGCGGGGGCGGCACGGCCAAGCCGCCCACCAAGGGCGTCGTCGCGCCGAACCCGATCCCGACGCTTCCCGACCCGGCCTTCTCGGTCGCGCCGGGCCTGATTCGCGGTTTCGACGAGACCGGGTTCATCCAGGATGCGACGGTGAGCGCCGACAACAGCGCCTGCCCGGACGTGGCCGAACAGAGCCGCTGGGGCGGCTCGATCACGATGAACGGCACGAAGATCACGGTGCCGTGCAACATGATCGTCCAGATGCCGGCCAACACCCTCACGTGGGCGGACGTCGTCGGTAAGGCCGGCGCTCCGTCGCTCACCCTGAAGGACGGCGGCTACCCGTCGTTCGAGATGCGCGTCGTCGGCAACATCGTCGACGGCAAGCACATCGCGGGCCTCATGTTCGCCTCGCAGCAGTCGACCAACGGCGGCAGTGGCACGATCAGCCGCATCGACTACGCCACCGGCGAGATCCACGTCGACACCGGCGACCCGAGCAGCCCGGCGGTCCTGCAGATCAACGACCCGCACGGCCGCTTCGGCCGCGCCCAGAGCCCCGACTCGCGCTTCAGCGTCGACGACCAGAACCCGACCATCCACGCCGGCACCGGCTACCCGCTGTGCGTGCCGCGGACCGACCCGGCCACGGCGGACGATCCGCTCTGCCCGCAGGCCAACCGTCCGAAGCCGGCCGGCGCCGGGCGTCACTGCCGCAACTTCACCGACGCGGGCGTCGTCCCGCTGCCGGCGAGCGGCGAGCTCAGCCAGCCGCGCGCGGGCCAGGTCTACTGCTCGATGTGGGTCATGCCCAGCGTCGCGGCTCGTGCCGCCGGCGACCCGGACCCGCGCCAGCAGGCCCCGTTCGAGGTCGGCGACCAGATCACGTGGTCGGGGACGCTGATGCCCGGCACGGGCACCATCTCCGTGCACACGATCGAGGCCAACCTCGGGATCTACACCCAGCCCGGCACGCAGCCGAGCTACCTCGCCATCGGCGAGTTCGGGGTCGGCAGCGCGGACCCCAACGCGACCGCGGTCAGCGGCGTCGCGCAGGAGACCCAGGACCGGATCTTCCTCGAGGCCGAGACGACCGACGTCCGCACGCCGGTCGACATCTACCTCCAGGACGTGGACCCGGCGACCGGGGCCGTGAAGAACCGCTGGGTGACGCCCTGGGAGATGACCGGCGAGAACCAGGCCGGCAACCCGAGCGGCGGCATCACGACGCAGTTCACCGGCGCCCAGCCGCAGCGCGCCCGGCTGCGGGCGACGAAGGCGCCGCTCGGGCTGCTGAGCCAGCCGACGCGGACGATCCGCGTCGCCGTGCGGTCGCTGTGCCCGCCGCAGGCCGACCAGGCCGCGCTCGACACGTGCCTGAACAACGCGCCGACCGTGGCCAACGGCCTGCAGGCCGGCGAGTACACCGCCCCGACGTTCGAGTTCATCTTCCCCGAGAACGTCCTCCCCGGTGACTCCGCGGTGCCCAACGACCTGTGGCACCTGCCCTTCCTGCGCAACGGCGAGGGCGCGGGCAACGTCGGACCGCTCGAGCCCGCCCCGTGGTGAGGCGCTTGCGCGCCGCGGCCGTCGCGACGCTGGGGCTCGCCGCCCTGGCGCTCGCGACGGCCGGCCCCCCGGCCGTCGCCGGGGGGCCCGCCGCGGGCCCGACACCCGCGGGCGTGGCGCTGCCGCCGGACTTCCCGGCCGACGTGCCGCTCCCGCCGGGCGAGCTGCAGGCGGCGACCGGCGGCGGCGGGCAGTGGAGCGTCCTGCTGCTCGAGTCCGGCTCCGCCGCGGCCGTCCACAGCTCGGCGGTCGCGTTCTACGGCGGCCACGGGTTCGTCGCCGAGACCGACTCGGTGCTGCACGACGCCCGTCACCGCATCACGATCGTGGTCCAGAACCGCGACCACAGCCCGAACGCGACGTTCCTCGCCATCGGGGTCACGACGCTCTCGCCGGGCGCGGCGCCGGCGCCGACCCCGCCGGCGCCGGGCGTCTCGGTGAGGCTCGCGGCGCGGCTCGGCGGACGGGCGCACGCGACGCTCGCCCTCACCGGCCGGCGGGCGTGCTGGCGGCTCACCGGGCTCGGGAGCGCGGCCGGCCTGCGGGCGGTCGCCGTACGGCGAGGGGCCCACGGCCCTGTGGTGCTGCGGCTCGGGCGTCGCGTTCGCCGTTCGGGCTGCGTGAGCGTCCCGGCCACGGTGGCCGACGCGCTCGCGAGCCGCACGGGGAATCTGTGGCTCACAGTGACGCGCCGCGCCCACCGCGGGACGCTCCGCGGCCGCCTGGCCGCGGTCTGACCGGGCCGGCGCGGAGCCGAGCCGCCGGGCGCGGTCAGGTTGCGTTCAGGCGGCGTGCCTACCGTCCCGGCGGTGTCCTACTTCCAGGCCGCGGTCATCGCGCTCGTGCAGGGCGTCACCGAGCTGTTCCCGGTCTCGAGCCTGGGGCACTCGGTGCTCGTTCCTGCGTGGATCGGCGGCAGCTGGCAGACGCTCGTCACGCAGTCCTCGCAGGCGACGAGCGAGACGTCGTTCTACCTGGCGTACATCGTCGCGCTGCACTGCGCGACGGCCGTGGCGCTGCTGTGGTTCTTCCGGGACGACTGGGTCCGGATCATCCGTGCGTTCCTGCGCGGCCTCGGTCCGGCGATCCGGGCGCGGCGGATCGTGGCTCGCGACGCGGACGAGCGCCTCGCGTGGCTGATCGTCATCGCGACGATCCCGGTCGGGATCACGGGCCTCGCGCTCGAGCATGTGTTCCGGACCGTGTTCGCCAAGCCGCTGGCCGCGAGCGTGTTCCTGTTCGTCAACGGGCTGATCCTGCTCGCCGGGGAGCGCGTGCGCCGGGCCGAACCCGGTCGCCGTGGCCGTGACCCCGGGGGGCGACGCGGCCGCGGACGAGCTCCTCACGCGCGGCCGGACCGCGACCGACGTGGCCGCCGCGCGCGAGTCCGACCGACGCATCGCCGGCCTGCCCTGGGTCGACGGACTCATCGTCGGCCTGTTCCAGATCCTCGCCCTGCTCCCCGGGATCAGCCGCTCGGGCGTGACGATGGTCGGCGGTCTCTGGCGCGGTCTGAGCCACGAGGACGGCGCCCGCTTCGCATTCCTCCTCGCGACCCCCGTCATCTTCGCCGCCGGCGTCCTCAAGCTTCCGACCCTCGCGGGCTCGGCCGGCGCCCACATCCACGGCCAGGTCGCCGTCGGCGTCGTCATCACCGGCCTCAGCGCCTACCTGTCGGTGCGCTTCCTCGTCCGCTGGTTCGAGACCCGCACGCTTCGCCCGTTCGCCTACTACTGCCTGCTCGCCGGGGCGGCGAGCATCATCCATTTCGTCTGAGCCGTGATCGAGCCCAACACGGTCACGGTCGGCGTCTGCGAGGACGACGACGAGCTGCGTGGGATCCTCCGCGACGCGCTCGAGCGGGCGGGGATGACCGTCCGGCCGACCGTGTCCGGTGCCGAGGCGGTGGAGATCTTCTCGGCGCGCCCGCCCGATCTGCTGATCCTGGACATCGGGCTGCCGGACGCCGATGGCCGCGACGTCTGCCAGGCGCTGCGCGCGCGCGGCGTGACGACCCCGGTCCTGTTTCTCACCGCGCGCAACTCGGTGACGGAGCGCGTGAGCGGCTTCAACGCCGGGGGCGACGACTACCTGACCAAGCCGTTCGCGCTGGCCGAGCTGCTGGTGCGGGTGGGGGCGCTGCTGCGCCGCCGGATGCCCGAGCACCCGCCCGCCGATCCGCCCGCGTTCGTGCTGGATCCCGGGCGGCACTCGCTGCGCCACGGCGATCGCGAGGCGTCGCTGACCCCGACGGAGTTCCGGATCCTCGCCGCCCTGGCGGCCGCACCCGGCGACGTCGTGCGCCACGCCACGCTCATCGCCGCCGCGTGGCCCGACGGCGCCGTCGTGCACGACAACACGCTGCACGTCTATCTCGGGCGGATCCGCCGCAAGCTGAGCGAGGTCGGATCGGCCGCCGAGATCGACACGGTGCGGAGCGTGGGCTACCGGTTGCGGTGACGTTCCGCGGGCGGCTGCTCGCGACGTCGATGCTCACGCTGGCCGTGGGCCTCGGGGCGCTGGTCGCGGTCGGCAACGCCGTCCTGCGGGCTCGCGCCGACGTGGAGCTCGGCAGCTTGCTGCGTGCTCGGGCCGAGGCCCAGATCGCTGCGCTGGACGTCTCCCGCGGGCGTGTCGCGGTGCGCCGCAGCGCGAACGAAGGCGTCCTCGATCGCGAGGCGTGGGTGTTCGACGGCAACCGTCTGATCGAGCAGCCCGCCGGCGTACCGGCCGGGGTCGAGCGGGCCGCGGTGCGGCTCGGGCGGGCCGGCGGCCCGGCGGTGGTCAAGGCCGGGCACGGCGAGCGGCTGCGGGCCGAGCCCGTCCGCATGGGCGACAGGCGGATCGGCGCGGTTGTCCTCGGCATCTCCGACGAGTCCGTCGAGCGCCTCGAGGGGTCCATCCTGCTCGGTTCGCTCGTGCTCGCCGCGCTGCTCCTGCTCGCGGGCTGGTGGACGCTGCGCGGCGTGGTCGACGGCGCGTTGCGGCCGGTCGCGCGCATGACCCGCGATGCCGAGACGTGGAGCGCGAACGACCTCGACCAGCGCTTCGGGCTCGGCCCTGCGCGGGACGAGCTGACCGGGCTCGCGGCGACGCTGGACGGCCTGCTCGCCCGGATCGCGGCGACACGCCGCCACGAGCAGCGCTTCGCCGCCGAGGTCGCCCACGAGCTGCGCACCCCGATCGCGCGCATGCGTGCGCGCGCCGAGCTGTCGCTGCGCGCCGGCCCCGGAGGTGACCCCGAGCGTGTGCGGGCGCTCGATCTCGTCGTCGACGAGGTCGACCGGCTCACGGGTGCGATCGACACGCTGCTCGCGGTCGCGCGCGGCGAGGCCGACCCCAGCTCGGAGTCGGTCGACCTGGCGGCGATCGCCCGCGAGGTCGACGATGTCGCCATCCAGGTGCCCGCGGGCCTACCGCGGGGCGAGGGCGAGGCCGAGGTGGTCCGTCGCGCGCTCGCGCCGCTGGTCGAGAACGCCCGACGCCACGCCCGCGGGCACGTCGAGTTGGTTCTGAGCGCGTCGGACGGCCGGGTGCGCGTCGCAGTCCACGACGACGGGCCCGGGGTTCCGAGCGAGCTCGGTGAGCGCGTGTTCGAACCGGGTGTTCGCGGCAGCGACCACGAGGGGGCCGGGCTCGGGCTCGCGCTGGCGCGGCGGGTGGCGCGCTCGTGCGGCGGCGACGTGACGCTCGGCCCCGGGCCGGGCGGCTGCTTCGTCCTCGAGCTTCCGGCGGTCGACTGACCGGCGATGCTCCTACGGCCCGCGTCAGCTCCTCGTCGACACCACGGCGATGATGACGAGGGCGATCAGGCCCGCGTCAGTCCTTGTACGGGTCGAACGTGTCGGCGCCGGCCATCGCCACGCCGAGCGGCCTGAGGCGGTGGAGCACCCGGATGCTGTCGGCGTGGTAGCCGAGGACGGCGTCGAGGCGCTTGTACGCGCCCGGCGCCTCGTCCGGCCCGCCGCCGCGCAACTCGACGCCCGCGGCGTCGAGGTCGGCGTTGGTCTGCTGCCAGTCGATCTCGCCGGGCGTCACCTGCACCATGCGCCGGCGCCAGCCTGGTGCTCCCGCATCGCGGGCACGCGTCCGCTCGGCGGGCTTGTGTTCGCCCGGGCGCCTGGAACCAGTCGCAGTCCCGGTTCAGGCAGGCCCAGCGTCGCCGGCTCTTGCCGGCCGCCCGCGTGCGCGACATGACCCGCCCGGCGCCGTGGACGGTGCTGTACAGCAGGTCGGCGCCCGCGGGCGAGTCGACGCCTTCGAGGATCACCGACGGCTCGCCCATGGTCGCGCCCACGAACCCGGCCTGCCCGGGGAACGCGGGCGTGCAGCCCTTGCGGACGACCCACACGTCGACGCCGCCGTGATTCTCCCGCCAGGCGAAGTTGTGGTGGTTGTGGACCTCGTACGTCGCCTTGGCTCCGAGGATCCCGAGCACCTTGTCGACGACGGTGTCGCGGCCGGCATAGGCGTACTCGCCGGCGAGCTGCATGGCGGCGATGTACGCCTGCCCGAGGTCCGAGTCGACGGGGAAGAGGATCGGGGGACTGTCCATCTCACCCTCGGTGGCGTGCTCCTCGAAGCGCTTGCCCTCGGCGAGCGCGAGGAACCCCGATGCCGTCTTGTGCCCGAATCCGCGGGAGCCGAAGTGCACGCCGATCCAGACGAAGCCGTCGTCGCCGGCGAAGAGGTCGACGTAGTGGTTGCCCGACCCGACGGTCCCGAGTTGCTGGGCCGCCATGTCCCGGAGGCGGCGTTGGGGAGCGAAGTCGGCGTCGCGGATGGCGTCGAGGACGGGATGGTCGACGGGCTCGGCGTTCTTGCGTCCGACGCCGAAGCTGACCCGCTCGTAGATCTCGTCCATCAGGCGCGCGACGACGTCCGTTCCCTCGATGTCGCCGGCGCGGAGGTTGGTGCGGACCGCCTTGTTGCCGCACGCGATGTCGTAGCCGACCCCGGAGGGGCTGATGTGGTCGGGGTAGGCGACCGCGCCGCCGATGGGCTGCGAGTAGCCCACATGACCATCCGCGCACAGCACCCCGCGCAGCGCGTCGCCCGCCTCCGCGCACCGCGTCAGCTGCTCGACGGCGCGGTCGTCGACGTCGCCGTACACGGTGATGGGGATGACGGTCACTGCTGACAACGTAGCCGCCGATCCGCCGGCCCGTGACGGTCCGTTGCCGGACCGGGTGGCACGCGGCGCCACCTTGGTGGGGTGGAGCGGGGCGGGACGGTCGGCCACCGTCGGTCGGGCGCCCCCCGCTCACATCGAGGAACGGAAGGACCCATCCCAATGTCGCATCGCAGCATCACCATCCTCGCCGCCGGCGCCGCGCTCGCCGCTGCTCGCGCCGGCTTCCGCCGCCCTGGCCCAGAGCGCCCCGGCGCCCGCCTCGGGCTCGGGCGTGCCGGCGGGCCGGATCGAGCTCACGATCCGCTCGGTCCACATCACCGGCTCGCACGCGGTGCCGCGCTACGAGCGCTCCAGGCAGTACCTCACCGCCGACGAGAGCCACACGGTCACGATGACGGTGCCGCAGCACAGGCTCAGCTTCGAGGGCTTCACGAGCCCGCGGCGCGACCTGCGCTACGACGGGGCGACGAAGCGCGTCACGGTCCTCAAGGGCTCGGCCACGCCGCCGTACCAGACCGTCGCCCAGGAGGCGGCCGGGTTCGCCCGGCAGGTCGCCCAGGGCTGCTGGACCCCGGTCGGCAACCTCGTGTTCCAGGGCCGCGGATCGACGCGCTACAACCTCGTCGCCGCGAAGTCCGGCCCCTGCCGCGGCGACGCGGACGTCGGCCAGGCGATCGTCGACCGGCGGACCGGCGCGATCCTCAAGCGCGAGGTCGGCCAGGCCGACGGCTCGTTCAAGGAGGTCGACGTGCTGTCGCAGTTCCAGACGCTGGCGCTGACGCCGCGCACACGGCCGCTCCTGCGCTTCGGCTCGCACGACGGGCCGACGCGGGTCCCGAGCGTCGGCCGCAGCTTCTAGGAGGCCACCGGCATCGCCGCCTGGGACTGCGAGTCAGCGTCCCAGGCGGCGGAGCGCCTCGCGGGGTGAGCGCGGGTCACGGAGCGGCGATGGCGAGCCCCGGGTCGATCTCGGCGTCGCGGGTCTCGTTCAGGATCGGCGCGGACGCCTTGAAGCCCTTGAACGTCAGGTAGATGCCGATCGACGCCTCCCAGATGATCTCGGGGACGGAGCACACGAACCGGGGCGCGCTGTTGATGTCGAACGCGCCGAACATGACGGCGATCCCCGACACGAACAGCAGCGGCCCGCCGATGAGCCCGAACATCGTCAGCCGTCGTGGCAGGAGGCCGGAGCGGTACATGAGGTAGCCGAGGATCATGCCGTTCCCGACGCCCACGACGATGCCGGGGCCGAGCACGAAGGTCGCATCGTGGACCGCGACGAGCGACTGGCCGAGGGCGACGAGCGTGTCATCGGAGGTGCCCGCGGGGTCCTGGCGCAGCGTCATGATCGCCAGGACGCTGACGATGCCGACGGCGATGAACCCGCACTCGACGAGGCGGGCGGTGACGAAGCCGACCGCGAGCTTCTCGTTGTAGCGCTTGAACAGCGCGTACGGGACGACGGCGGTGCCGATGTTGGCGATGATGAGCAGCAGCTCGAGGGTCGCGCCGACGAAGATCCGCGTGTCGCCTCCGCCCGCGCCGAGAATGAAGTTCTCGTTGTTGAGCAGCGGGTCGTAGAGCAGCACCGCCGGGATGCTGGTGACGAAGGTGGCGATCCACAGCAGGCCGGTGATGGTCGCGAGCTTGCGGGGTGGCATCTCCGTCGGGCGAGCGGACGCCGACGATCGCTGGGCCGAGGACACTGACATGCCGACTCCTCTCGGGGCGTGGGGTGCGGACCGCCCCAGGCGTGACGGGGCTGGGTCGACGCCGGCGAGCGGGAACCGCTGGACCGCCTTGCCGGGTTGCGAGGGCGAGGCGCCGACCGACCTTACCTTCGCCTAGGCAGCGCGTGGGATTTTCGCCGGCGAAGACGGCTCGGGTCCCGAGGCGGAGGTGGTTCCTCCGGACTCGTTGAGTAAATCCTAGGGTTGCACCGGTCAGGCAGATGTGCGTAGCGTCGCTTCCGGTGCAGTCGATCGGGCGTCCCGAGGGCGACGCGCGCGTCGAATCGTCCCCCCTTGCGCCGACGCAATCCAGGGTCCAGCACGACTGGGGCCGCCCGGCCCCGAACGGGAGGACGGCGTATGACCAGTACCACCGTGAGGACGGCGGCCGCCACAGGCGCCGCCGCGCTGGCGCTCGTGGTCGCGGCCTGCGGGAGCAGCGACAAGAGCTCGAGCGGGTCCAGCTCGTCGAGCGCGAGCTCGGGCCAGGAGGTCGGAGGCGGCAAGCAGGGCGGTGTCCTGCGCCAGCTCGGCTCCTCGGACGTCGACTACCTCGACCCCGGGCACACGTACTACACCGTCGGCTTTCAGATCGCCTACGCCACGCAGCGCTCGCTGTACAGCTTCCGGCCCGACCAGACCGAGCCGGTCCCGGACCTCGCGGCCGACAAGCCGCAGATCTCCGACGACCTGAAGACGATCACGGTGAAGATCAAGCCGAACGTGAAGTTCAGCCCGCCGGTGAACCGCGCGGTGACCTCGAAGGACGTCAAGTACGCCTTCGAGCGGTTCTTCTCGGTGAACGTCGGCGGTCAATATCCGTCGTACTTCAGCGCGGTCGAGGGCACGCCCTCGGCACCGACCAAGGGCGTCAAGGACATCTCGGGGATCACGACGCCCGACGACGCGACGATCGTGTTCAAGCTCAGCCGGCCCGAGGCGGTCTCGGTCGCGGCCGCGCTCGTCATGCCGATCACGATGCCCGTGCCGGAGGAGTACGCGAAGGAGTTCGACGCGAAGAACCCGTCGACGTACAACACGCATCTCGTCGCGACGGGCCCGTACATGGTCAAGAACGACGCGCGGGGCAACGCGGTCGGCTACCAGGCCGGGAAGTCGATCGACCTCGTCCGCAACCCCAACTGGGACAAGGCGACGGACTTCCGCCCCGCCTACCTGGACGAGATCCATACGACGACGAACGAGTCGGACGGCTCCGTCGCGGCGGAGCGGGTGCTGACCGGCTCGCACATGACCCTCGACTCGGATCCGCCCGCGGCTCAGTTGCAGGAGGTGGCGACGGAGCGCAAGTCGCAGTTCACCCAGGTCCCGAGCGGCGGGTATCGCTGGCTGCCGCTGAATACGACGATCAAGCCGCTCGACAACATCAACGTGCGCAAGGCGATCATCGCCGCGTTCGACCGCGAGGCGATCCGCAAGGTCCGCGGCGGCCGGTTCATCGGCGACGTCGCGACCCACTTCCTGCCGCCGGGAATCCCCGGCTTCGAGCAGGCGGGCGGGCTCCAGGGCCCGGGCTACGACTTCCTCAAGAACCCGCGCGGCGACCTGGCGCTCGCCACGCAGTACATGAAGAAGGCGGGCTACCCGAGCGGAAAGTACACCGGGAGCGACACGCTGCTGTTCGTCGCCTCGACGACCGATCCGGGCAAGACGCAGGCCCAGGTCGCCAAGGCCCAGCTCGAGAAGCTCGGGCTGAAGGTCCAGCTGCGGATCGTGCCGGCGGACGCGATGTACACCGAGTGGTGCCAGATGCCGGCGAAGAAGGTCGCGGCCTGCGCCGACGCGGGCTGGTTCAAGGACTTCGTCGACCCGCAGTCGATGCTCGAGGTGACGTTCAAGGGGTCGGCGATCTCGAAGAGCGGCGGGAACAACAACATGCCCCAGCTGAACGACCCGAAGATCGACGCCGCGATGACGAAGGCGACCGGCCTGCAGGGTCAGGAGCGGCTCGAGGCGTGGGGCGAGATCGACAAGATGATCACCGCGACCGCCGCGGCGGTCCCGCTCGTCTGGGACAAGACCGCGCTGATCTGGTCGAAGGACGTCAAGGGCGTCGGCAACCCCTACTTCACCACGATCGACTTCGCCTTCACGTCGCTGAAGTAGGCGGCCGGTCGCGGCGCCCGCCGGGAGTGGCGGGCGCCGCACCGGTCGTGCGCGGGCGGCCGCGACCGACCATCTAGCCTTGCGCGCGTGCGCTTCGGCATCTTCTACGAGCACCAGCTGCCCCGCCCGTGGGGGCCGGACGGCGAGCACCGGCTGCTGCACGACGCCCTCGCCCAGATCGACATCGCCGACCGCGTCGGCTTCGACTTCGTGTGGGAGGTCGAGCACCACTTCCTCGAGGAGTACTCGCACTCGAGCGCGTCGGACGTCTTCCTCGCCGCGGCCTCGCAGCGGACCTCCCGCATCCGGCTCGGGCTCGGGATCCTCCCGCTCCCGCTCGCCTACCAGCATCCCGCGCGCGTGGCCGAGACCGTCGCGACGCTCGACCTGGTCTCCGACGGCCGGGTCGAGTTCGGCACGGGCGAGACGTCGAGCGGCGCCGAGCTCGAGGGCTTCGGCGTCGACCGCGAGACCAAGCGCGCGCAGTGGGAGGAGAGCCTCGACGCCGTCACGCGCATGTTCGTCGAGGAGCCGTTCGCCGGCATCGACGGCCGCTATGTCGCGATGCCCGCGCGCAACGTCATCCCCAAGCCGTACCAGAAGCCGCACCCGCCGCTCTGGATGGCGTGCTCGCGACGCGAGGCGATCCGGCACGCCGCCGAGAAGGGCCTCGGCGCGCTCAGCTTCTCGTTCGTCGAGCCGGAGGAGGCGGCCGAGTGGGTCGCCGAGTACCGCGCGATCATCGCCTCCGAGCGCTGCGTCCCCGCCGGGTTCGCCGTGAACCCGCGCGTCGCGGTCGTCCTGCCGATGATGTGCCACCCCGACGAGGGCGAGGCGATCGAGCGCGGGATCGACGGCGCGCACTTCTTCGGCTACGCGCTCGCGCACTACTACATCTTCGGCGACCACCGGCCGGGCCGGACCGACGTCTACGACGAGTTCCTGCGCCGCCGCGACGAGGTCGGCTTCGCGCGCCACGTCATCCGCGCGCAGGACGCACCGATCGGCGTCCGTGTGCTGCAGGAGGGCCTCGGGTCGCTGCGCGGCGCGATCGGGACGCCCGAGCAGGTCCGCGACCTCTGCCGGCGCTACGAGGCGGCGGGGGTCGACCAGGTGATCTTCGTCCTGCAGGCCGGGCGCAACCGCCACGAGCACATCTGCGAGTCGCTCGAGCTCTTCGGGGCCGAGGTGCTGCCCGAGTTCGCCGCGGCCGCCGACGCGGCCGACCGCGCCCGCGACGCCGAGCTCGCGCCCGCCGATGGAGGCCGCCCTGCGCCGGCGCGCGCCCGCCGCAGGTCGCCGACGCGGACTACACGATCTCGCCGACCGCCTCCGGACCGCCCGCGGCCGGAATCGCCAACGGGCACCGCGCGCTGCCCCGGCCGCGGCTCGACGCGCTGCGGCGGCGGGCGAAGGACACCGGCCAGCAGGCCTTCGTGGCGTTCGTCCGCCGCGCGAGCGACGACCGCCTCGACCAGACGGCCGGGTCGAGCCGCGGGCTCGCCGTGATCTTCGCCGCGATGGCGCAGGCCTACGAGCCCGAGCATGCGGGCGGCTTCACCGGCGATCTGCAGTACGACCTGCGCCGCGGCGACGGCCGCGTCGTGCAGTGGACCGTGACCGTGGGCCCGCAGCGGGCGGAGGTCCGGCCCGGACCGGCCGCGGCGCCCGCGCTCACCCTCTCGATGGGCCTGGCCGACTTCCTGCGCATGGCCGCGGGCGACCTCGACGCGGGCCGGGCGCTGCTCACCGGCCGGCTCGACCTCGCGGGTGACTTCTCGCTCGCCCAGCGGCTGGGCGAGATGTTCGGCCGGCCCACGGCGCTCTAGATGGGGCTCGACCCGGCGTCGGTCGCGGCCGTCGACGGCTCGCGCCGCGACGCGACCGACGCCGCCCGGGGCGGATCCGTCCTTCCGCTCGCGCGCGGGTATGCGTTCGCCGAGATCCCGCCGACCGTCGAGCGGCTGCTCGCCGGTGGCGAGGGGGGCCTGCCGCGCGCCGCGCTGGGCGACGTCCCGGACCGGGTCGCAGCGCGTCGTGCTCGTGTTCCTCGACGCGTTCGGATGGCGCTTCTTCACGCGCCACGCCGACCGCCACCCGCTGCTGCGCCGGTTCCTCGAGCACGGGACCGTGGCGAAGCTCACGACGCAGTTCCCCTCCACCACCGTCGCGCACGTGACGACGATCCACACCGGGCGGCCCGTCGCCGAGCACGGCATGTACGAGTGGAACATGTACGACCCGAGCGTCGGCGCACTCGTGACGCCGCTCATGTTCTCCTACGCCGGCGACGGCGAGCGCGACACCCTGCGCGGCGCGGGCGCCGACCCGCACGCCATGTACCCGACCGGGACGCTCTACCGCCGCCTGGCCGACCGCGGCGTGCGGTGCGTCGCCTGCCACCCGGCCTCGTTCGCGCCGTCGACCTACGACGGGGTCCTCGTCGACGGCGCGACGCTGTACCCCTACGACACCCTCGACGACGCCTTCGCGACGATCGCCGCCGAACTGCGCGCCGGCGGGCCGGTCTACACGTACGTGTACATCGACACCGTCGACGCGACCGGCCATCAGTTCGGCCCGTCCTCGCCGGAGTTCGACGCCGAGGCGACCCGTTGCCTCGACGCGATCGAGGCCGCGACCCACGGGCTCCCGGCCGGCACGCTGGTGCTCCTCGCCGCCGACCACGGCCAGGTCGACGTCGATCCCGCCCGGACCCGCTTCGTCAACGAGCTGTGGCCGGGCATCGGCGCGCATCTGCGGCGCGACACCCGCGGCCGGCCGATCGCTCCCGCGGGCTCGGCGCGCGACCTCTTCCTCCACACCGCGCCCGGCTCGCAGCGGCACGTCATCGACCGGCTGCGGGCGCTGCTCGGCGCGGACGCCGAGGTTCACGCCACGGCCGACCTCGTCGCCGAAGGCCTGTTCGGCGGCGATCCCGGCCCGCGCCTGCGGGCCCGGATCGGTGACGTCTGCGTGCTCCCGGCGCCGGGGGAGACCGTGTGGTGGCGCGAGCGCGGACGCTTCGGCATGCGCTTTCGCGGCCACCACGGCGGCCTGACACCGGACGAGGCCCACACGCTCGTCGCCTCGCTCGTGGTCCCGTGACCGCCCGGGCATAGGCTGCCGGGCATGGACCTCGAGCTGTCGGGCCGGCGCGCCCTCGTGACGGGCGCGACCCGCGGTCTCGGGCGGGCGATCGCCGAGCGCCTCGCCGCCGAGGGTTGCGCGCTCGCCATCTGCGCCCGCGACGCCGAGGCGGTCGAGCAGGCGGCCGCCGAGATCGGCGCGCGGGGCGCGACCGTCCACCACGGCGCCGTCGACGTCACCGACGCGGCGGGGCTCGAACGTTTCGTCGCGGAGGCGGGCGAGGCCCTCGGCGGGCTCGATCTCGTCGTCGCCAACGCGGGCGGGGCGGCCGGCGGCGAGCGCCTCGAGGACACGACGGCCGAGGACTGGCGGACGACCATGGACCTGAACGTCGTCCACGCCGCGGTCGTCGCGCGTGCGGCCGTGCCGCTCCTGCGCGCGGCCGGCGGCGGCGCGATGGTCTTCATCGCCTCGATCTCGGGCGACCGGCCCCAGCCCCGAGCGCAGTACGCCGCCGCGAAGGCGGCCGAGATCCACCTCGCCGCGTCGCTCGGCCGCGAGCTCGGGCCGGACAACATCCGCGTGAACGCGCTCAGCCCCGGGTCGATCCTGTTCCCGGGCGGCAGCTGGGAGCGCCGCCGCGACGGCGACCCCGAGGCGTTCGCCGCATGGGTGCGCGACGAGTTCCCGCTCGGGCGGCTCGGGCACGCGGAGGAGGTCGCCGACGTCGCGTGCTTCCTGCTGTCGGCGCGCGCGTCGTGGATCAGCGGGACGAACGTCGTCGTCGACGGCGCGCAGAACCAGCCGGGCATGGCGGGCTGGTAGCGGCGAGGAGGCACATCGCGTCGTGTCGGTCGGCATGGCGCCAGCATCGCCGAGCCCGGACGCGATTCCTTGTCACGTCACACTTTTGATGCGAACATGTGTTCGTGTCGTCAATCGTCTGCGTAATGCTTCCACGATTCGAGCTCGCCGTCGCCGCCGGCGGGCGCGAGACGCTCCTGCAGGGGCCGGCCGCCCTCGCCCCGGAGCCGGGCCGCGAGCAGCTCGTCGGCGAGGTCTCGCACGCGGCCGAGGCGTTCGGCATCCATCCCGGGATGCGCCTGGGCGAGGCGCTCGCGCGCTGCCCGCGTCTGGCGCTCGTGCCGCCCGACCCGGTCGGGGTCGCCGACGCGTGGGAGCGGGTCGTCGGGGCGCTCGAGGCGATCGGCGCGGCGGTCGAGGCCGACCGTCCCGGGCTCGCCTGCTTCGACGCGCGCGGCCTTCGCCGCCTCCACGGCGGCTCGCTCGACGGCATCGTCGCGGCGGTGCGCGGCGCCCTGCGCCGCCCGGCCCGGATCGGGGCCGGACCGACGCGCTTCTGCGCGCTCGCCGCCGCCGTCCGCGCGCGCACGCGGCGCGCGTCGATCGTCGCCCGGGCGGCCGAACTGCACGCCGAGCCCGTCGCGTTGCTGCGCTTCCGGGACGAGACCGCGGCCCTTCCCGACGGCCTCGACCGGCTCGGGATCCGAACGCTCGGCGACCTCGCCGCGCTGCCCCGGGCGGCGCTCGCCGATCGCTTCGGCCCGCCCGGGCTGCTGGCCTACGACCTCGCCCACGGTCGTGACACCCCGCTGCGACCGCGCCGTCCGGGAGAGGTCCTCGAGGAGGCGCTCGAGCTCGAGGAGTCGGCCTCCGGAGAGCAGCTGGGACGGGCGCTCGAGCTGCTCGTCGACCGCCTCCTCGCCCGCCGCGAGCGCGACGGGCGCACGCTGCGCGCCGTCGTCCTGGGCGCGACGCTCGTCGAAGGGGGGACGTGGCGCGAGCGCGTCGTCTTCCGCGAGCCGCTCTCCGACGCCGCCCGGATGCGGCTCGTGCTCGCCCAGCGCCTGGCCCAGCTGCCCGCCCCGGCCGAGGCGCTGAGGCTCTCCGTCGAGCGCTTCGGGCCGCCCCATCCCGGGGGCCGCGCGCTCTTCGACGACCGGGCCGCCCAGCGTCGCGCGCGCCTGCGCGAGGCGATCCGTCAGGTCCGCGCTGTGGCCGGGCCGGAGGGGGCGCTGCGCGTGCTCGCCGTCGACCCGGACTCGCGGGTGCCCGAGCGCCGCGCGGTGCTCACGCCGTTCGAGCTGTGAGCCCCGGCTCGCGTCGCCTCGCCGTCCCGCGGCCGGCCGACGTCATCGCCGGGCCGGGCGGCCGCCCGGAGTCGATCGACCGCCACGAGGTCGTCGCCGTGCGCGAGTCGTGGCTCATCGAGGACCGCTGGTGGACCGACCGGCCGCTGCGTCGCCGCTACTGGGAGGTCGTGACGATCGACGGCCGCGACCTCGTCGTCTTCCGCGAGCTCGGGGACGGACGCTGGTTCCGGCATCGCTGATTCGTCGCAGTCTTGGTGCAGTTGCGCGGTTGTGCCGTGACACCGCTCGCCGGAGGGTTCCGGCATGGCCGATCAACGCGGGCAAGCGACGCTCGAGTACCTCGCCGTCGTGCTGCTCGTGGCCCTCGTGTTGGGGGGAACCGGCACCGCGGTCGCGAGCGCCGCCGGGGCGAACGTCGCGAGTTCCGTCACGCGCGAGATCCGGCGCGCGATCTGCATCGTCACGGGTGGCGAATGCGACCGCGACCTCGCGCCCTGCGAGACCGGTTCGACGGTCGCCCGCAACGGGTGGAAGGCGACGATCGCGATCGTCCGCGTCGGTCGCGACCGCGTCGTCATCCGCCGCGAGATGTCCGACGGCTCCCAGCTCGTGACGCTGATGAAGGACTGGTCGCTCGGGGCCGAGTCGATCGACGGCGCGAAGCTGAAGGTCGACCGCGCCGCGCGCCGCGGCATCTCGATCGGCGGGACGTTCACCGAGTCGATCATCGCGACCCACGGCGGCGGCCGGACGTGGGTCCTGAAGACCAGGCCGGAGGCGGAGCGCCTGATCGCGGCCCTCCGGCGCGACGACGGTGCCGTCCGGGCGCCCGATCAGCGGCTCGGCGAGGGTTCGCTGGTCGCGGGAGTCACGGCGTCGAGGAGCGCGGAGAAGGGTCGCGTGGGCGGACTCGTGAGCGCCGGCGTCTCCGGGGCGATCACTGCCGGCCGCTCGACGGACGACCGGACCGGCAGCAGGATCTTCTTCCTCGAGCAGGGCGCCGACGTCGTCCTCGGGCTCTCCGCGGGCCTCGGCCCCCTGCGCGCTTCCGCGTCGGCCGACGGGTCCGGGTCCGCGCGCATCGCGGTCACGGTCGACCGGGACGGTCGATGGACGGACCTGACGCTCGTCGGCACCGGCGAGGTCGGCGGGGAGGTCACGCTCCCGCCGAAGCTCGGGCCGGTCGCCGAGGCGCTCGACGTCCCGTCCGCCGGCGCGCGCCGATGGATCGCGGAGGCCCATCTCGACCTGTCCGACGGCGCGAGCCGCGCCGCGGCGACGGCGCTCGTCCAGGCGCTGGGCGCGTTTCCGCCGCAACCCGAGGCCGTCGCGGCCGCCGCCCGGAGCCTCGCCCGCCGGATCGACGAGCACGCCGTCATCGATCTGCGGGCCTACGAGCTCGATCGAACGTCAGAGGGCCTCGACGTCGCGTTCGGCGACGGCGTTGGCGTCGGCTTCGCGACGACCGACGCGACGGAGCGGGCCCGACTCATCGCGGCGACGACACGGGGCCGGGACGGCCAGTGGCACCGCCGCGTCGAATGCACAAAGGAGAAAGGCACATGACCACGACCACCACGAAGTTCGCCGGCTTCCCGCGCGAGGGCCTCGACCTCCTCGCCGGCCTGGCGGAGAACAACACCCGGGAGTACTTCGAGGAGCACCGCGGGACCTACGAGTCGGCGTTGCTCGAGCCCGCCAAGGCCTTCGTCGTCGCGCTGGGCGACGTCCTGCGGATCCACGTCTCGCCGTTGCTGCGGGCCGAGCCGCGGGTGAACGGCTCGATCCTGCGCATCCAGCGCGATACGCGCTTCACGACGGACAAGCGGCCGTACAAGGACCACCTCGACATGTGGTTCTGGGAGGGGCAGGCGCCGAGCCGCGAGCGACCGGGCCTGTCGGTGCGCCTGCGACCGGAGACCGTCGTGCTGAGCGCCGGCATGCACCGCCTCGAGGGCGTCGCGCTCGCGCGCTACCGCGCGGCCGTGGACGACGACCGTCGCGGGGAGGAGCTCGAGAACACGATCTACGACTCGGTCGGCGGCGGGGTCACGCTCGGCGGCCAGGGGTTCAAGCGGGTCCCGCGCGACTACGACCCGGACCATCCGCGGGCGGATCTCCTGCGCCACAACGCCCTGTATCTGAGCGGTGAGTGGCCGTATCCGAAGAGCGTCACGACGAAGGCGTTCGTGCGGTGGACCGCCGACCGGCTCATCGGGATGGCGGGGGTGGAGCGGTGGCTCACGGCCGTCCATCCGGACGGCGCCTGAGGCGACGCCTTCCGTCCACCCGACGTGCGAACATGTGTTCGTGTCCTACGTGGAGCTCCACTGCCACTCGGCCTTCTCGTTCCTCGACGGGACGACCCAGCCCGAGGAGCTCGTGGCGGCCGCGGTGGGCTGCGGGCACACCGCGCTCGCACTGACCGACCATGACACGGTCTCCGGCTCGATGGAGTTCGCGCAGGCGGCGCGGGCGGCCGGCCTGCGCGCGATCCACGGGGCGGAGATGACGCTGGCCGACGGGCGTCACGTCACCCTCCTCGTCCGCGATGCCACCGGGTGGGCGAACCTCAGCCAGCTGCTCACGCGCGCGCACGCGCACACCCGGGACCATCCCTCGCGGCGGATCCTGGGCACGCCGTCCGTGGGCCTCGACGACCTCGAGGCCCACGCCGCCGGCCTCGTCTGCCTCAGCGGCTGCGCGCGTCACGGCGTGCGCGACGAGCCCACCCTGCGGCGGCTCCTGCGGATCTTCGGGCCCGGCGCGTTCCGGGTCGAGCTGCAGCGCCCGTTCCACCGCCACGACCGGTCGGTCAACCGCGGCCTGGAGGCGCTCGCCGGGCGGCTGGGCGTGCCGTGCGTGGCGACGGGGGACGTCCACTCGCACACGCGGGCGCGCGCCCGCCTGCAGGACGCCTTCGTGGCCATCCGGGAGCACACGACGCTCGACGCCTCCGAGCCCCTGCGCCGTGGCAACCACACCAGCGTTCTCACCTCGCCCGAGGCGATGGCGGCGCGGTTCGCCGACCACCCCGAGGCGGTCGCGGAGACGGCGCGCCTGGCGGACACGCTGCAGTTCGACCTCACGCACGACCTCGGCTACCGCTACCCCGGCGCCGAGGACCCGGAGGCCGACGCCGACCTCGCGCGCGTGTGCGCCCACCGCTTCGCCGAGCGCTATCCGGCGGGCCACCCCCTGCACGGCGAGGCCGCGGCGCGGCTGGACGAAGAGCTCCACCTCATCGCCGACCTCGGCCTGTCCGGGTTCTTCCTGCTGCACCGCGACATGCTGGAGCTCGCCCGCGAGGTGGCCGTCGAGGTCCGCGGGCCGGACACCGTGCGCGCCCTGCTCCCGCCGGGGCGCGGGCGCGGGTCCTCGGTGTCCTCGATCGTCTGCTACCTCACCGGCCTCTCGCACGTCGACCCGATCGAGAACAAGCTGCTGCTCGGGCGCTTCCTCAACGAGGAGATCACCTCGCTGCCCGACATCGACCTCGACTTCCCGCGCGACATCCGCGAGGTCCTCATCCCGCGCGTGCACGAGCGCTTCGGCAGCGACCGGTCCGCGCTCGTCGCGGCCTTCCCGACGTATCGCGCGCGCGGGGCGATCCGCGAGCTCGGCAAGGCGCTCGGGCTGCCGCCGGGCGAGATCGAGCGCGTCGCGCGCGGGTCGGAGGGCTGGGCGGGCGACGCGGTCGACCACGACGTCGAGGTCGCACTGGGCCAGGGCCGCGAGCGCCAGGGCCGCTGGCGATGGCTGGTCGAGCTCTCCAAGGAGGCGCACGGCCTGCCGCGCCATCTGTCGCAGCACTCCGGCGGCATGATCGTCGCGACCCGCCCGCTGGTGCACTGCTGCGGGGTCGTGCCGGCGGCGATGGAGGGCCGCCAGATGGTCATGTGGGACAAGGACTCCTGCTCGGACGCGGGCTTCCTCAAGATCGACCTGCTCGGGCTCGGGATGCTGTCGGCGGTCGAGCGCTGCGTCGAGCACATCGCCACCCGGCGCGGCGAGCGGGTCGACCTGTCGCGGATCCCCTACGACGACCCGGCGACCTACGAGTGCATCCAGAGCGCCGACACCACCGGCGTCTTCCAGATCGAGAGCCGCGCCCAGATGGGATCCCTGCGGCGCACACGCCCGGAGAACCTCGACGACCTCACGATCCAGGTCGCGATCGTGCGTCCCGGTCCGATCCAGGGCGGCGCGGTCAATCCGTACATCGAGCGCCGCCAGGCGATCCGCGTGGATCCGTCCTTCGAGGTGCCCTACGACCACTCCTCGCTCGAGCCCGTCCTGCGCGACACGCTCGGCACGATCATCTTCCAGGACCAGGTCATCGAGGTCGCGATGGCGTTCGCGGGCTTCTCGCCGGGCGAGGCCGAGGGCCTGCGCCGCGCGATGAGCCGCAAGCGGTCGGTGGCCGCGATCGAGGCCTACCACCAGGGCTTCGTCGACGGCGCGATGGAGCGGTTCGACGACGTCGACACGCAGCTGGCCGAGCGGGTCTGGACGATGATCGTCGGCTTCTCGGGCTTCGGGTTCCCCAAGGCCCATGGCGCGGCGTTCGGCCTGCTCGCGTACCAGTCGACGTGGCTGCGCGTCCACTACGGCCCGGAGTTCCTGTGCGCGCTCCTCGACGAGCAGCCGATGGGCTTCTATCCGCCCGACGCCCTCGTCCACGAGGCCCAGCGCCGCGGGATCGAGATCCTGCCGCCCGACGTCAACGCGAGCGAGGTCGGCTGCACCGTCACCCCGGAGGGCGCGGTGCGGATCGGCCTGGGGTACGTGCTCGGAGTCCGGGCCGACGAGGTCGCCGAGCTCGTCGCCGCCCGCGACGCGCACGGCCCGTTCGACTCCCTGGATGATCTCGCGTCGCGGGCGGGGGCGGGGCGTCCCGCCCTGGACCGGCTCGCATGGTCGGGTGCGTGCGATGCCCTCGCCGTCCCGTCGGCCGCGCGCGTCGCGCCCGGCGTGCCGGCCGTGACCCCGGCCGGCGCGAGCGGCGCCCTGCACGTCGACGGCCCTCCGCCGCCGCCGACGTCCTCGGCCCGGCGTATCGCGCTCTGGCGGCTGGGGATCGCCTCGCCGGCCTACGGGATGGGGGAGGGCGCGAAGCAGATGGCGCTCCCGCTCGACCTCCCGCAGGCTCCGGAGCTCGCGCCCGTGGACGAGTGGGACGCGATGATCGCCGACTACGCGACCGTCGGCCTGACCGTCCACCGCCACCCGATGCGCCTCCTGCGCCCCGGTCTGAAGGCCCGCAACGCGGTGACGAGTGCGGACCTCGAGCGCCTGCCCCACGGCTCGGGCGTGAGCATCGGCGGCCTCGTCGTCGCGCGCCAGCGGCCGGGGACCGCCAACGGCATCGTGTTCCTCCTGATCGAGGACGAGGTCGGGACCGTGAACCTCATCGTCCCGCCGCGGATCTACGAGCGCGACCGCCTCACGGTGCGCACCGAGCCGCTCGTGCTCGTCGACGGCACCCTCGAGCGCCATGCCGCCGCGGGCGGGGCGATCAACATCCTCGTCCGTCGCATGGTCCCGCTCGACGCCGCCGACCTGCGCACCGAGCGGCCCGCCGCGACGGTCAAGGACTTCTCGCCGCTCGACGAGCGCGAGCGCCGGCGGATCCTCGAGGAACAGCCCCTGGTGGCGGTCGCGGGCGGCGGGGCGGCGCCGGCCGTCGCGGGACCGGTCCACGGCGCGGCGGCCGGCGGGACCTCCGGTGGGCCACCGGGCGGCGGGCGCGACGGGGCGCTCGCGGCGGTGGCCTCTGCCGGTTCGGTCGGGCCGACGGGCGACGGTGCGGGCCATCCGACGAGCGACGGTCCGGTCGGTGCGACGGGCGACCGTGCGGCCGGCCCCGCGATCGACGCGGCCGCGCCCGGACCGCCGGCGGTCCCCCCGCGCGGCGGCGGGCGTCGGCTCGGCCTCGCGTCCGGCGTCGGTGGGTCGGAGACGGACGCCGCGACGGGCGACGGCGCGAACGCCGCCGACCCTTCGGGAGCGACTCCGGGCCCGAGGCCGGCCGGTACTGCCGACGACCCCGGCGAGCGTCCGCGGGCGGACGGCGATGCGCCGGAGGACGGGCGGCCGGAGCGGCCGGTGCGCGAGCACGGCGGGTCCGAGGACTTCCGCGCGGTGGCGCCGCCCGTCATGAGCTTCGCGCAGGGGCGGCGCCGGTGATGCGGGGGCCGGTCAGGCGGTGGGCGGCGGCTCGCGCCGGGTCACCGGCGACGCCGTTCCCGTGGGTCCGCCTGTATGTTCCTGCCCGTGATCACCGCGCTGGCGTTCATCATCACGTTCATCGTGGTGGGGCTCGTGGTCGTCGCCGCCGCGTTCAGTGGCGGGCGGCGGAACAGAGAGCGTCCGCCGGGCCCGACGCGCCGTAACCGCCGCGCGGTCTTCGTCTTCACGGGCATCGTCGTCGTGCTGCTCGGGGTGCTGGTCCCGGCGCTCGTGATCGCCTCGGCGAAGGACGCCACGAGCGCGCCGGGTGGCCTGACGCTGGACTCCGCGGCCGAGCACGGCCGCGTGGTCTTCGCCGAGCGCTGCGCGACCTGCCACACGCTCAAGGGCGCGAACGCCGTCGGGAAGGTCGGCCCGAACCTCGACCAGCTGGTCGGACCGCTCGACCCCAACGGCGTCGGCGGCACGAAGCAGCAGCAGGCGTTCGTGCTCGGCGCGATCCGCCAGGGCCGCGCGAACGGACGCGGCCAGATGCCCGCGAACCTCGTCGACGGCGAGGACGCGCAGGACGTGGCGAAGTTCGTGGCGGTCGTCGCCGGTCACTGAGCGCGACACCGGCTCGGTGGGCAGGCCGATCGGCACCGCGCCGGATCGCCGCTGACCGGCCCGCGCGGCGCACGGCGCGCGGCCGACGACAGCGTGGTCGGCGCCCGGACCGGGGGTGGAATTCCCACGTTCGGGTGGCCGGGGAAGCGAGATGCGGGCTTTGCAGGGCTTTCCGTCGGGACCACGGTCTAGCGTGCCGCATCGTGGAAGCCGTCTTGGCACCAGCGAATTGCGGGGGCCCTGGGCCGTCGCTACGATGCCCGCCGTCAGAACTGCTGAGTTCCCGACCGTCGGCGCGTGGCCGCGGGGTCGGGAAGCGGGGGACCCGGTTTCGGGGCGAATCGCCAGTAGTGCGTAGCGCCACTCTTTCGGCGCGAGCCCGTCAGCTAACCCCGTAAGCCCGAGAAAGAGGACACGTAACGCATGCCCCACAGCGAGGCCCAGGCATGGTGGGCCGACGTCCAGCACGTCCGCGAGTCGATCGAACGCCGCCGCGCCGGCATCGCCGACCCGTCGTCGTCGCTCGACGCTCCCGAGGAGCGCCGGTTCGCCCGCGCGCCCGCGGAATCGCTGCCGGTCCTCGATGACCTCGACTGGAGCTCGAGCCGGTCGGAGCGCTCCGGCGGACGGTTCGAGCACGCCTCGGACCACGAGACCGAGGCGCGGAGCTCCCGCCGCGGCGACCGTGACCGCGACCGTCACGCCGACGGCCGCCCCTTCGACCGCGACGACGAGCCCTTCGACTTCGACGCCGAGCGCGCCTCGCTCGAGACGTCACGTCGCGACCGTCGCGCCGCCGAGCGCCCGCGCGGCGAGCGTCCCGCGGCCGACCGTCGCGCCGCCGACCGCCCGCGCCGCGAGCGGCCCGCGGCCGACCGCCCTGCCGCCGACCGCCCGCGCCGCGAGCGGCCCCGCCCCGCCGCCGCTCCGGACCCCACCGATCACGCGCCGGAGCAGGCGCCCGCCGCCGGCGTGGTCGCCCTGGCGCCGCCGCGCCGCACGGTCCAGATCACGGGCCGCACGGTTGCCGCGCCCTCGCTCCCGCGGCTGGTCGAGGTCGAGCGCCGCCGCCCGGCCCGCCGCCCCGCCGAGCGCGTCGGTCCGCGCCCCGACCGCGTCGCCCTGTGGGCCGTCCTGCTCGGGTTCTTCCTGATCCTCGTCGCGGCGACGAGCTCGCACGCGGCGACCCAGCCGGCGCACGCGAGCGCGCCGGTGGCGCTGCACGCGCCCGCCCGCTAGCCGCCGGGCCCCAGACGCGCCCGCCGCCGGATCGCATCCGGCTGCGCCAACCCCCGCTGCTGGGTCCCCAAAGTGCTTGCCGGAGCGCCCGCTCGGGGTATCGCGGACCTCCCTCAGTCCGACGACCATCCCGGTTGCCATGCCTTACACCACGACGTAGACTTACGGATCGTAAGGACACGGCGTCACAGGCAATCTCACCGGCACGGACGTCCGGCCTCCCCTCCGTTCGCTCACAGAAGGCCATGAACGATGAAGACCCCCATGAGTCGGTACCACATCCACGACGAGCTCACCGCACCGGAGGGCTCCGTCCCGGTCCTGCGCGGTGCGCTCGCCACCGGGGGCCAGCTGCCGAACTTCCTCGGCGTGATCGCCGGGTCGCCGGCCGTGCTCCGCGCCTACGCGCGGTTCCGGTCGGAGTTGCGGCACGGGACGCTGACCCTGCCCACGCTCGAGCGGATCGCGCTCGCGGTCGCCGAGCACTACCACTCCGAGCCGGGCACGGCGATGCACAGCCGCACCGCGCGCCAGGCCGGGCTCCCGCTCGACGAGGTCGCCCTCGCGCGTGAGTGGGACTCGCGCGACGAGCGCGAGGCCGCGCTCATGCGCTACCTCAAGCCGCTCGTGGAGACCCAGTCGCAGCCGCCGATGCACCTCCACGAGGAGGCACGCGAGGCGGGCTGGACGGACGAGCAGCTCCTCGAGGCGATCGCGGCGACCGCGCTGGAAAGCTTCACCGCGATGGTCAACGTCGCGGGCGAGGTTCCGGTCGACGGGTCGTGGGAGGACTCGCGGCGGTTGCGCGCGGCGTGACCGCCGTCGGGCGGCGGCGCTACGCTAGTACGCCATGAGCCCCGAGGCTCAGGTATCCGGCGCGGCCCGCCGCTCCCCGGGAACCCAGGGCGGAGGCGACCTTCCGCCCACGTGCTGTCCCTACTACCACGAGGCGGTCGAGCTGATCGGCCGCCGGTGGACGGGAGCGATCGTCGCCGTCCTCCTCGACGGCGGCCCGCTGCGCTTCAGCGAGATCTCCCACGCCGTGCCGGAGCTCTCCGATCGCCTGCTCTCCGAGCGGATGAAGGAGCTCGAGGCGCGCGGCGTCGTGAAGCGCTACGTCGACTCCGGCCCGCCGGTGAAGGTGAGCTACGAGCTCACGGACATGGGCCGCTCGCTCGAGCCGGCGCTCCTCGAGCTGAAGTCCTGGGCGCGCCGGTGGCTGCGGGTCGAGAAGGAGCGCGCGTCGGCGCGCTCGCTCTGACCCCCTCCGCGCCGACCGCCCTACGCGCTCTTCACCGCCGCCGCGTCCTCCAGCCCGAGCCGCCCGATCGCGTCGTCGCGCATCTTGAACTTCTGCACCTTGCCCGTGACCGTCATCGGGAAGCCGTCGGTGAACACGACGTACCGCGGCACCTTGTAGTGGGCGAGCTTCGCGCGGCAGAACTCGCGGATCTCGTCCTCGGTCGGTGAGCTGCCGGACTTCGGGATGACGAACGCGCACAGCTCCTCGCCGAAGCGCTCGTCCGGCACTCCCACGACCGACACGTCGGAGACGGCCTCGTGCGAGTAGAGGAACTCCTCGATCTCGCGCGGGTAGACGTTCTCGCCACCGCGGATGACCATGTCCTTGATGCGCCCGACGATGTTGCAGTAGCCCTCCTCGTCCATCGTCGCGAGGTCGCCGGTGTGCATCCACCGGGCCGCGTCGATCGACTCGGCGGTCTTCTCGGGCTCCTCCCAGTAGCCGAGCATCACCGAGTACGCGCGGGTGCAGAACTCGCCCGTCTCGCCGCACGGCACGACGAGGCCGGTGTCGGGGTCGACGATCTTCACCTCCACGTGCGGGCCGGGGCGGCCGACCGTGGACACGCGCCGCTCGAGCGAGTCGTCCGCGCGCGTCTGGGTCGACACCGGCGAGGTCTCCGTCATGCCGTAACAGATGCCGACCTCGGTCATGTGCATGTCGCGCTGGACGCGCTTCATGACCTCGACCGGACACGGCGAGCCGGCCATGATCCCGGTGCGCAGCGAGGTGAGGTCGTAGCTGTCGAAGTCGTCGAGGCCGAGCTCGGCGATGAACATCGTCGGCACGCCGTACAGCGCCGTGCAGCGCTCGGCCTGCACGGCCGACAGCGTGGCGGCGGGGTCGAACCCGGGCGCCGGGATGACGATGCACGCGCCGTGGGTCACCGCGCCGAGGTTGCCCATGACCATGCCGAAGCAGTGGTAGAACGGCACCGGCAGGCAGACCCGGTCGGCCTCGGTGAAGCCGCACAGCTCGGCGACGAAGAAGCCGTTGTTGAGGATGTTGTGGTGCGAGAGGGTCGCGCCCTTGGGGAAGCCCGTCGTCCCGCTCGTGTACTGGATGTTGATCGGGTCGTCGAAGGCGAGCGACGCCGTGCGGTCGGCGAGCGCGTCGGCGTCGACCGGCGTCGCGGCGAGCGCGTCCCACTCGGGCGAGTCGAGGTACACGACGGAGCGCAGCCCGGGCAGCCCGCCGCGCACCTCCTCGACCATCGCGCGGTAGTCGCTGGTCTTGAACGCCCGCGCCGAGACGAGCAGCGTGACCCCGGACTGGCGCAGCGCGTACTCGACCTCGTGCGTGCGGTAGGCGGGGTTGATGTTCACGAGGATCGCGCCGGCCTTGGCCGTCGCGAACTGGACGATCACCCATTCCGCGCAGTTCGGCGACCACATCCCGACGCGGTCGCCCTTCTCGATCCCGGCGGCCATCAGGCCGCACGCGACGCGATCGACCGCCGCGTCGAACTCCGCGTAGGAGAGCCGCACCCCCTGGTGGCAGGACACGACCGCGTCGCGGTCGGCGACCCGCGCCGCGGTGCGCTCGAGGTTGGCGCCGATCGTCTCGCCGAGCAGGCGGACGTCGGATACGCCGTGGGAGTACGAGGGAGCGGGCATGGGCCCATTCTCCTCCGGCACCCGACCGGCGGTCCAGTCCCGCTTGTCCGCCGTGTCGCGCCGAGACGGCTAGGGTCCCGGGCATGCCCGACCAGCCTCAGACCGCCGACGACGTCAAGGCCCTCTGCGACGAGCGGAGCGTGCGCTTCATCCGCTTCTGGTTCACCGACATCCTCGGCCAGCTCAAGTCGTTCTCGATCAACGTCGCCGAGCTCGACGACGCCTTCGAGGGCGGCATGGGCTTCGACGGCTCGTCGATCACCGGCTTCAACGCGATCGAGGAGTCGGACATGATCGCGATGCCGGACGCGTCGACGTTCGCCGTGCTGCCGTGGCGGCCGGACCGCGAGGGCGTCGGGCGGATGTTCTGCGACGTCCTGACCCCCGAGCGCACGCCGTACGAGGGCGACCCGCGGCACGTCCTCACGCCGCGCGCTCGAGCGGATGAACGAGCTCGGCTTCGACACGTTCAACGTCGGCCCCGAGCTCGAGTACTTCCTCTTCCGCGACTCGACCGGGACCGAGACGCTCGACCAGGGCGGCTACTTCGACCTCACCACGCTCGACGCCGGCTCCGACGTCCGCCGCGAGACGGTGCTCGCGCTCGAGCAGCTCGGCATCCACGTCGAGTACACCCACCACGAGGTCGGCCCGAGCCAGCACGAGATCGACATGCGCTACGCGCCGGCGCTGAAGATGGCCGACGACTGCATGACGTACCGCATCACGGTCAAGGAGTACGCGATGAAGTACGGCTGGCATGCGACGTTCATGCCCAAGCCGCTCTTCGGCGAGAACGGCTCCGGGATGCACACGCACCAGTCCCTGTTCCGCGAGGGCCGCAACGCGTTCTTCGACGAGAACGACGCGTACTTCCTGAGCGACGTCGGCAAGGCCTTCATCGCCGGCCAGCTGCGCCACGCGCGCGAGATCAGCTCGATCTTCGCCCAGTGGGTGAACAGCTACAAGCGGCTCGTGCCCGGGTTCGAGGCGCCCGTCTACCTCGCATGGTCGCGCCGCAACCGCAGCGCGCTCGTGCGGGTGCCGCTCTACCACCCGGGCAAGGAGCAGGCGACGCGCATGGAGCTGCGCTGCCCGGACCCGGCGTGCAACCCGTACCTGACGTTCGCCGCGCTGCTCCAGGCCGGGCTCGAGGGCATCGAGAAGGGCTACGAGCTGCCCGAGCCGATGGACAAGAACCTCTACCACCTGTCGCCCGAGGAGCGGCGGCGGCTCGGGATCGAGCAGCTGCCCGAGACGCTCGGCGAGGCGATCGAGATCACGGCCGAGTCCGAGCTCGTGCTGCGCACGCTCGGCGAGCACATGTTCAACCGCTACGTCGAGATCAAGCGCCAGGAGTGGGAGGACTACCGCGTGCAGGTGAGCGCGTGGGAGCTCGAGCGCTACCTGCCGGTGCTCTGAGCGTCATGCCGACCGCCGCCGCATCCGGGACGTTCGCGATCGCCGGCGAACTCGAGGTCCATCGCCTCGGCTTCGGCGCGATGCGGCTCACGGGGCCGAACATCACCGGCCCGCCCGCCGACGTCGAGAACGCGAAGGCCGTGCTGCGCCGGGCGCTCGACCTGGGTGTCAACCACGTCGACACGGCCGACGCCTACGGGCCGGACGTCAGCGAGGAGCTGATCGCCGAGGCGCTGCACCCGTACCCCGAGGGCCTCGTCGTCGCGACGAAGGGCGGGCTCGTGCGCACGCAGCCGGGCGGCGACTGGCCGAAGGACGGGCGCCCCGAGCACCTGCGCGCCGCGTGCGAGGGCAGCCTGCGCCGCCTCCGGCTCGAGCAGATCCCCGTCTACTACCTGCACCGCCCCGACCCCGAGGTGCCCTACGAGGAGTCGGTCGGCGCGCTCAAGGAGCTCAAGGACGAGGGCAAGATCCGCCACGTCGCGGTGTCGAACGTGAGCCTCGAGCTGCTCGCGACGGCGCGCGGGATCGTCGACATCGCGCTCGTGCAGAACCAGTACAGCCTCACCGACCGCCGCGCCCAGGACGTGCTCGACGCCTGCGAGCAGGGCGGCATCGGGTTCGTCCCCTGGGCGCCGCTCGACGCCGGCGCGCTCGACCCGACCGGCCCGGTCGCCGAGATCGCACGGGCGCACGACGCGTCGCCGGTGCAGGTCGCGATGGCGTGGCTGCTGCACACGTCGCCCGTGATGCTGCCGATCCCGGGGACGTCGTCGCTCGACCACCTCGAGGAGAACGTCGCCGCCGCGGAGCTCGCGCTCGACGCCGCGGAGGTCGCGGCGCTCGACGCGATGGGCCACTGAAGCCGGCCTACGCGCCGCGCCGCCGGATGCGGAACGTCGCCTCGCTGCCGGGCGTGCCCGCCCGGTAGGTCATGCGCTGGTCGAGGCGCAGCGTCCAGCGCCCGGGCCGCAGCGCGCGCACGCCCGGGATCCGCGGCGCGCGGACGGTGAGCGTGCCGCAGTCGCCCTGCGCGACGCCGAAGCGGAAGTCCCCCTGGGCTGCGCCGTCGCGCAGGAAGTGGCCGTAGATCGGCGCGCCCGCGGCGAAGCCCGCGAAGCGCCAGGTGGTCATCGCCCGCGGCCGGCCGGCGACGGGGAGGTTCGAGCCGAACGCCTGGCGGACGACGCGCAGCTGGACGCTCGCGGTGTTCGCGGGGTTGAGGCCGTCGAGCACGCGCACCGTGACGACGTCGGGTCCGAGACCGGCGATCGGCGGCGCGGCGATCTGCGCGGTGAACTCGCCGGCGGCGCTCGCCTGCGCGCTGCCGCTCGCCCCGCCGGTGATCGTGACCGGGCCGCCCGGCGTGAACGCGGTGCCCGCGAGCGTCACCGGCTGCCCGGAGGCGAAGCACGTGCCGGTGACCGTCATCGTGGCCGCGCGCGCGACGCCCGGAAGGGCGAGAACGCCGAGCACACACACGAGCGATGCGCGTGCGGCGGCCCGACGGCGGGGGCCGCGCGGGGAGCGTTGCGTCGGGGAGGTCAGGCCATCCATGCCCACACCACGGGTGAGACGATGGCACGCGCGGGACGTCACGCGCGGAACTTCTCCTGCAGATCGCGCCGAACGGGTCCCTCGGCACGGGGAACGGCGCGGGGTCAGCCGGCCTCGAGCAGCGCCCGCAGCTCGTCGGCCCCCGTCACCGGTCGTTGACAGGCGAACCGCTCGCACACGTACGCCGCCGCCTGCCCGCGGACCGGTGCGCGGCCTTCCATGAGCGGGACCGCGGACGCGTCGCCGTCGCCCGGCCCGCCCGCGAGCACGAGGTGCGGGCGGAACGCGGAGCGCACCACGGCCGCGAGCGCCGCCATGCCGTCCGGCGCGCCGGCGAGCGCGACCTCGCGGGTCGGGGCGAGGTGGAAGTCCAGCGCCTGCAGGAAGTGGCCGAACGCGCCCGGGTGGCGGGGCGCGATCTCGTGCAGGAGCCGCAGGTGCGACACCGCGTGGTCCTCGTAGGCCGCCTCGCCGGTGAGCGCCGCGAGCCGCAGCAGGCCGAACGCGGCCGCCGAGCCGCCCGACGGGATCGGCGCGTCCTCGAGGTCCTTGCGCCGGGCGACGAGCGCCTCGTGGTCGTCGGAGGTCGAGAAGAAGCCGCCCTTCTCGCCGTCGGCGAACCGCGCCACGATCGTGTCGGCGATCTCGCGCGCGGCGGTGAACCAGCGCTCCTCGAACGTCGCCTCGTAGAGGGTCAAGAGCGCCTCGAGGAGGAACGCGTGGTCCTCGAGGTAGGCGTTCAGGCGGGCCTCGCCGGCGTTGAAGGTGCGCAGCAGGCGCCCCTCCGGCGTGCGCATCCGGTCGAGGACGAACGCGGCCGCGTCGCGCGCGGCGCGCACGAAGTCCTCGCGCTCGAGCACCGCGCCGGCGTCGGCGAGCGCGGCGATCATCAGCGCGTTCCAGGAGGCGAGGCGCTTGTCGTCGAGGCCGGGCCGCACCCGCCCGGCGCGGACCTCGAGCAGCCGCGCGCGGATCCGCGCGCGCACCTCGGGCGCGGGCTCGGGGCCGCGGGACTCGAGGACGTTCGCGCCCTCGAAGTTGCCGTGTGCGGTCGCGCCGAACCAGGCGATCGCGGCATCGACGTCGTCGGCGTCGAGGGCGGCGCGCAGCTCGTCGAGCGTCCACACGTAGAACTTGCCCTCGACGCCCTCGGAGTCGGCGTCGAGCGCGCTGAAGAAGCCGCCCTCGGGCGCGCGCATCTCGCGCAGCGCCCACTCGAGCGTCTCCTCGGCGGTGCGCCGCAGCAGCGGGTCGCCCGAGACCTGGAAGCCGTGCAGGTACGCGCGGGCGAGCAGCGCGTTGTCGTACAGCATCTTCTCGAAGTGCGGGACCGTCCAGGTCGCGTCGACGGTGTAGCGGGCGAAGCCGCCGCCGACCTGGTCGTTCATCCCGCCCGAGGCCATCGATCGCAGCGTGTAGAGCGACATCTGCTGCTCGCCGCGCCGCAGGAGGAACTCGATCGCCGACGCCGCCGGGAACTTCGGCGCGCCGCCCCAGCCGCCGTTGACGCTGTCGAAGCCCGATCGCAGCCCGGCGACCGCCTCGTCCAGCGCGGCCGCGTCGAATGGCTCCTCCGAGGGGGCGAGGAGCGCGCCGCCCTGCAGACGCTGGGCCATCCGCTCGCCCTGGCCGCGGATCTCGTCGTTGCGCGTCTGCCACGCCTCGGCCACCGCGCCGAGCACCTGGCGCCAGGCCGGCATGCCCTGGCGCGGCTCGGGCGGGAAGTACGTGCCGCCGAAGAACGGGACCTGCTCGGGGGTGACGAACACGTTCAGCGGCCAGCCGCCGTGGCCGGTCATCGCCTGCACGGCCTCCATGTAGAGCGCGTCGACGTCCGGGCGCTCCTCGCGGTCGACCTTCACGCACACGAAGTGCTCGTTCATCAGTGCCGCGGTCTGCTCGTCCTCGAAGGACTCGCGCTCCATGACGTGGCACCAGTGGCAGGCCGAGTAGCCGATCGAGACGAGCAGCGGCCGGTCGTGCTCGCGGGCGCGGCGGAGGGCCTCCTCGCCCCAGGGGAGCCAGTCGACCGGGTTGTCGCGGTGCTGGAGGAGGTAGGGCGAGGTCTCGTGTGCGAGGGCGTTGGGCATCAGCGCAGGCTCGGGACGCTGTCACGGGCGACGTACCCGCGCGCCCAGGCGGGCGACGCGGCGGCCCGGGCCGCGCGGGCCGCGGTGGCCGCGCCGGGCAGGCGGGTCGTGACCGTGCGCCCGCCGAACCGGCCGGTGATGCGCCCGCCGGGGGCGATCCGGACGGTGCCGCGCTCGGCCGCGTCACCGGAGACGGTCACGGTCGTCGTGGCCGTCTTCGCCCGCGGCGCGAAGCCGCTGACGCGCACGCCGGGCACGTACTCGACGCCGCGCAGGCGGATGCCGGTCGCGGTCCACTGCGCCGTGCCGCCGCGCAGGCCGCCGATCCGGAAGCCGACGCGCGGGGCCTTGCGGCGGTCGGCCGCGATCCCGAGGAAGACCTGGGCGACGTCCTGGAGCGTCTCCGCCGCGGCGTTCGCCGTCTGGCGCGCGCGGCCGTCGCCCGGCACGCGCGAGAGCCGGACCGGGGCGATGCGGGTCGGCGGGAACTGCGGCGCCGTCGCGGTGCAGGGCTGGATCGGCTGGGCCGCGAAGAACGCCGCCACTCCGGCCTTGGCGCACCCGGTCGGGTCGGCCCCGATCACGGAGTGCCCGACGAACGGGATCTCGAGGACCTGGGCGCCGGGGATCTGCGTCGCGAGCGTGCGGGCGTCGGTGACGGGCGTGCGCAGGTCGGCGTCGCCGTCGAGGATGAGGGTGGGGACCGCCGGCAGCGCCCCGGGGGCCGCCGGCGCGGGCGCCGCGTTCGGCCACGAGACGCACAGCGGGATGACGTCGGCGAGCAGCGCGATGCGCGCGTCGAACGGCCCGAGCTGGGCGCGCGGGATGGCGCGCGCCGCGCGGATGGCGGCGTCGGCCCGCGTGCGCGGAGCGGCGGAGCGCTCCCAGGGGAAGCTGCCCTCCTCGCACGTCGTCGCGGCGAACAGCGCCACCGAGATGTCGTCGTCCTCGTCGGCGTCGTCGAGGGCGGTCCGCTCCTGCAGGCGCAGGATCGGGCGGACGTCGCCGCGCAGCGCGCTGCGCACCGCGGCGGGGAAGTCGGCGCGCAGCGTCGGGTTGAAGTCGCCCGCGAGCAGGATGTCGAGCAGCTCGACGGGGCCGAGCGAGCGGCGCACGGTGCGGCCGTTCGCCGTGACGACGGGGCCGCGCAGCGGCGCGCGCTCGAGGTGGCGGACGAGGGCCGCGACGTCGCCGCGCGGGTCGCCCGAGATCCCGCGGCAGCGCGCGGTGCCGCAGAGCTGGCGCAGCGCGGGCCCGACGCGCTGGAGCGTCGAGCGGTCGAAGACGTCCGGGCCCGTCGGCAGGACGACGGAGTCGAGCACGAGCGCCTCGACGTTCTGCGGGTACTTGGCCGCGTAGGCCTCGGCGACCTTCGTCCCGTACGAGGTGCCGTAGATGACGAGCTTCGCGTAGCCCGCCGCCTGGCGGATCGCCTCGATGTCGTCGACGCTCTCGGCGGTCCGGTAGAAGGCGCGCGACGGGCCGATGGCGGTGGCGCACTCGGCGGCGGACGTCTGCCCGGAGCAGCGCAGCTCGCCCGAGGAGCCCGTGCCGCGCTGGTCGAAGACGACGAGGTCGCGGGTCGCGAGCGCGGGCGCGATGTTGTCCGCGATCTTCGCGGCGAACGGGATCGCGGCCTGGCCGGGGCCGCCCGCGAGGCCGATGACGGCGGCGTTGGTCGGGTTGCTCGCCGCCGGGCGGCGGCGGATGTTCAGGGTGAGGGTGCCGCCGGCGGCCCCCGAGGGGTCGAGCGGGACCGTCAGCTGCCCGCACTGGAACCCGGTCGCGCCGCACGGGGCGAACGGGATGGCCGCGTCCGCCGCGGGGGCCGCGAGGGCGCCGGCGGTCATCAGAGCGACCAGGCCGGCGAGGACGTACGGGGCGCGCATCGGCCGCCAACCGTAGCGTGCGCTGGTCTAGTGTCCGCTGCTCCCTTCACCACGGAAAGGACCGCGAACCCGTGTCCCATCGCGAAGCCGTCATGGCGGCCGATGCGCCCAAGCCTGCCGGCCCCTACAGCCACGCCGTGCGCTCCGGCGGGCTGCTGTTCTGCTCCGGCCAGGTGCCGACCGACCCCGCCACCGGCGCGCTCGTCGAGGGCTCGATCGGCGACCAGGCGCGCCAGTGCCTCGAGAACCTGACGACGGTGTGCCGCGAGGCCGGCGTCTCGCTGGGCGACGCCGTGCGCATGTCCATCTACGTGACGGACATCTCGACGTTCGCGCAGGTCAACGAGGTCTACGGCTCCTACTTCGAGTCCGACCCGCCCGCTCGCACGACGATCGGCGTCGCCGCCCTGCCCGGCGGCGCGGAGATCGAGATGGACGCGATCGTCGCGCTGGCGGACTGACCCGCCCGCGATGACCGTCCCCGCCCCCGAGCGCACCGTCGAGGCCGCCGACATCGAGCGCGCCCGGCACGCCGTCGCCGACATCGCGCGGCACACGCCGGTCGTGCCGTCGCTGACGGTCAGCCGGCGCGCGGGGACGGAGGTCGTGCTCAAGGCCGAGAACCTGCAGCGGACGGGCTCGTTCAAGATCCGCGGCGCGCTGAACAAGCTCGCCGCCCTCGGCGAGCGCTGCGCGCGCGGGGTCACCGCCGGGAGCGCGGGCAACCACGCGTGGGCGTGCGCCCAGGCGGCGCAGGCGCGCGGCGTGCCGTGCGAGGTCTTCATGCCGGTCGAGGCGCCGATCTCGAAGATCGAGGGCTGCCGGGCGCTCGGCGCCGTCGTCCACATGGGCGGCGGGTCGGTCGACGAGTGCGTCGGGCTCGCGCGCGCCCGCGCCGAGGAGGCGGGCATGGCGTTCGTGCACCCCTTCGACGACCCGGACGTCATCGCCGGCCAGGGGACGCTCGGCCTCGAGCTGCTCGACGACATCCCCGACCTCGCGAAGATCGTCGTGCCGGTCGGCGGCGGCGGGCTGTCGAGCGGCGTCGCGATCGCGGTGAAGACGCAGCGCCCGGACGTCGAGGTCGTCGGCGTCCAGGTCGACAGCGTCGCGGCGTTCCCCGACTCGCTGCGCCGCGGCGAGCCGGTCGGGGTCGACTCGGCCCTGACGATCGCCGACGGCATCGCGGTCAAGCGCCCCGGCGACCTGACCCTCCCGCTCGTCCGCCGGTGGCTCGACGACGTCGTGGTCGTGCCCGAGGACGACGTCGCCGAGGCGATCGTGCTGTGCATGGAGCGGGCGAAGCTCGTCGTCGAGGGCGCGGGCGCGGTCGGCGTCGCCGCGCTCATCGGCGGCCAGACGGCCCCGGCGCGCAGCGGCACGACCTGCGTCGTGCTCAGCGGCGGCAACGTCGACGCCGGGCTGCTCGCGACCGTGGCCCGGCGCCACGAGACGATGGCCGGCCGCCGCCTCGTCGTCTTCACCCGCGTCCCCGACCGCCCCGGCTCGCTCGCCCGCCTGCTCGTCCTCGTCGGCGACACGGGCGCGAACCTCATCCACGTCGAGCACCTGCGCGAGGGCATCGACCTCCACGTGCGCGAGACGGCGGTGCAGCTGACGCTCGAGACGCGCGGCTCCGACCACGCCGACGACGTCCTCGCGCGCGTGCGCGAGTGCGGCTACGAGCTCGACGTGATGGGCGACGCCGCGGTCAGTTCTTCGGGTCCTTCGGCATGACGATCCAGAGGCCGATGTAGACGAGGACCTGGGGCCCCGGGAGCAGGCAGGACGCGACGAACCCGAGCCGCACGAGCCACGTCGACCAGCCGTAGTGGCGCGCGATCCCGGCGCACACGCCGGCGATGACGCGGCGGCGGGGGCGGGAGAAGGGCGGTCGGTCGGCCATCCGGGCATGGTCGTGGGTGGCGGGTCGCGATGCAACGGGTGGGGTGGACGGTGGCGGGGCGCGGGGGCGTCCGACGGCTCGGTGATCCCATGCGGCCCCGGGGCACCGCGGTCACGAGTAGGGCCTATGACCCCATTGGTGACCACGGTGCCGCGCCGGCGGGCCCCGCCCTCCTACTCCGGCGTCACATACGCCCCGCTGATCCCGCCGTCCACGAGGAACGTCGACGCGTTCACGTACGAGGACTCGTCGCTGGCCAGGAACAGCGCGGCCGCCGCGATCTCCTCGGCCCGGGCGAAGCGGCCCATCGGGACGTGGACGAGGCGGCGGGCGGCCGCGGCGGCGTCCTTGGCGAAGAGCTCCTGCAGGAGCGGGGTGTCGACCGGGCCGGGGCACAGCGCGTTCACGCGCACGCCCTGGCGGGCGAACTGGACGCCGAGCTCGCGCGACAGCGAGAGGACCGCGCCCTTCGAGGCGCTGTAGGAGATCTGCGACGTCGCGGCGCCCATCGTCGCGACGAACGACGCGGTGTTGATGACCGACCCGCCGCCGCCCTCGAGCAGGTGGGGGATGCCGTGCTTGCAGCACAGGAAGACCGACTTCAGGTTCACGTCCTGCACGCGCTGCCAGGCCTCGAGGCCGGTGTCGAGCACCGAGCCGTCGTCGGTCGGCGAGATGCCCGCGTTGTTGAAGAGGACGTCGACGCGCCCGAGCTCGTCGCGCACGCGGGCGTACATGGCGCGGACCGCGTCGTCGTCGGTCACGTCGACCTGCAGCGACAGCTCGCCGGGCGCGCCCGGCGCGAGGTCGACGCCCACGACGCGGGCGCCCTCGCGGGCGAACGCCTCCGCGCTCGCGCCGCCGATCCCGCCCGCCGCCCCCGTGATCACGCACACCTTGCCGTCGAGCCGTCCGGCCATGCCCTCCCCTTCGTGGTCTTCGTAGACGCGGCGGGCGCCGCCCGCCTCAGCGCGCCGGCGTCGTCGCGGTCCCCGCCGGCGGCTCGGTGGCCTCGTCCTCCTCGAGGATGCCCATCGCGTCGTCGAACTCGATGTTGCGCACCGGGCCGGTGAACGAGCGCTTCGCCCCGGCGGCCCACCAGATCCCGACCGCGCCGAACAGCACGAGGTTGACGATCGGCGCGTAGTTCACCGCGGTCCAGTCGAACTCGGAACGGCCGGGCACCCCGGCCGGCGTGAACGGGAGGCTGAAGAAGATCACCATCAGCACCGTCCACACGACCGAGACGCGGCACATCCAGCGGTACTTGCTGCCGAGGTTCCAGGCGCCGGGCTTGAACGAGTCGCCCGCCCGCAGGCGCAGGTAGATCGGCGTCACGTAGGCGATGTACAGGCCGATCGTCGTGATCGAGACGACGGCGAAGAACGCCCACGGCACGCCCGCCGCGTTGCCGGCGAGCGCGGGGAGGGTGATGATCAGCGCCGCGACGGCGACGGCGAGGACGGAGAAGGCGGGCACGCGCCGCTTGTCGACCGCGCTCCACAGCCGCCAGCCGGGGATCGCGCGGTCGCGCGAGAACGCGTACCAGGTGCGCGACGCGCTGGTCAGGCCGGCCATGCCGCAGAAGATCTGGCCGATCGTCGAGATGAGGATCACGAGCTCGGCCCAGCCGGAGCTCATCGCGCTCGTGAAGACCGAGATCGACGTGCCGCCCGCGTCGTTGATCGCCTTCGTGTCCGAGGCCGCGAACGTGATCGCGAGGAGCACGAACCAGCCGAACAGCGCCGCGTAGAAGACCGACTGCCACAGGCCGCGCGCGACCTTGATCTCGGCCTCGCGCGTCTCCTCGGCCACGTGCGCCGAGGCGTCGTAGCCGGTCTGGGTGTACATCGTCAGCAGGAACCCGACGGGCAGCACGTACCACCAGAACATGCCGTCGCTGAAGCCCGAGTTGTTGATCGTGTGGCCGAAGACGAAGCGGACGTCCTGGTGACGGTCCGGGACGAAGATCAGGACCGCGATGATCACCGCGACGCCGATGACGTGGACGAACACCGAGATGTTGTTGAACAGCGCGACGAGGTGCGAGGAGTAGATGTTCACCGCCGCGTGGAGCGCGAGCACCACGACGAAGACGACGAAGATCTCGCCCAGGGACGCGCCGTCGGCGAAGTTGATCACCCCGATGTCGAGGCTCCAGAGGTTGAACAGCGCGCTGGCGAAGGTCGCCGCGCCGTAGTCGACCGAGGCGACGACGGCCACGAGGCCGAGCACGTTCGCCCAGCCGGTGAACCACGACCAGCCGGGCCCGCCGAGCTTCGCCGCCCACCAGTACGGCCCGCCGGCCGTCGGGTACGCCGACGCGAGCTCGGACATGCAGAAGGCGATCACGAGGATCAGCCCGCAGATGATCGGCCACGCCCACGAGATCGCGATCGGGCCGCCGTTGTTCCACCCCTGGCCGTAGACGGTGAAGCAGCCCGCCAGGACCGAGATGATCGTGAAGGAGATCGCGAAGTTCGAGAACCCGCTCCACGCCCGTGAGAGCTCCTGCTTGTAGCCGAGCTCGGCCAGCTTCTGGGCGTCGCGGTCCGCGGCCGAACCCTCACCTTGCGCCATGTGCCCTTCCCTTCGGGTCGTCACGCCCGACCCGCCACTGAACGGCGCGGCGAGCCGGCCAATTCGGGCTGGCGCGAGCGTACGGACGCTGACAGACGGAATCAACCCGGCGCCGCGGCGGCGGGAGAACGCTTGACCGCCGCCGCCACGAGCGGGTACGACGGGCCCATGACGACCCCGGGCTCCGACGAGTGGGCAGTGCCCGGCATGGACCCGCAGGCGAGCTTCGACGAGATCGCGAGCCGCCTGCTCGCAGAGCCGGGCACGGACGACCACCGGGCCATCCTCAACCCGTGTCTGCGGGTCGACGGGCGGATCTTCGCGATGCTCGTGCGCGAGGAGCTCGTCGTGAAGCTGCCGCCGGAGCGCTGCGCCGAACTGGTGGCCGAAGGCGCCGCGCGGCCCTTCGACCGCCGCCCCGGAGGCCCCGACCGCGGCTGGGTCACCGTCGACGACCTCGAGGTCGATCGCTGGCCGGCGCTCGCCGCCGAGGCGCTCGCCTACGTGCGCTCCGCGCCCGTCTGACGCGGCGCGCCGTCAGAGACGCTCGAAGCCGCGGAAGCGCTCCCAGTCGGTGACGGCCGCCTCGAACGCCTCGAGCTCGACCCGCGCGTTGTTGAGGTAGTGGTCGACGACCTCGTCGGTGAACGCCTCCCCGGCGACGCGGCTGCCCGCGAACAGGTCCGCGGCCTCGCGCAGCGTCGTGGGCACGTGCGGCTTGTCGGAGACGTAGGCGTTGCCCTCGAAGGGCGGCTCGAGCGTCAGCTCGCGGTCGATGCCGTGCAGGCCGCCGGCGATGAGCGCGGCGAGCGCGAGGTACGGGTTCACGTCGGCGCCCGGGAGGCGGCACTCGATGCGCCGGCTGGCGCCGTGGCCGACGACCCGGAGCGCGCACGTGCGGTTGTCGAGGCCCCAGGCGACGGCGGTCGGGGCGAAGGAGCCGACGGCGAAGCGCTTGTACGAGTTGACGTTCGGCGCGAGCAGCAGGGTCAGCTCGCGGAGGGTGGCGAGCTGGCCGGCGATGAAGCGCTCGAGCAGCGGTCTGGTCGTCCGTGCCGAACAGCGCCGTGCCGTCCTCCTCGCGCAGCGAGAGGTGGATGTGGCACGAGTTGCCCTCGCGCTCGTCGTACTTCGCCATGTAGGTGATCGCCATGCCCTCCTGGGCGGCGATCTCCTTGGCGCCGTTCTTGTAGATGACGTGCTCGTCGGCGGCGCTCAGCGCGGGGCCGTAGCGGAAGTTGATCTCGTGCTGGCCGAAGTTGCACTCGCCCTTGGAGTTCTCGACCTCCATCTCCGCGTCGGTCATCGCGTTGCGGATGCGGCGGATGAGCGGCTCGACGCGGGCGGTCCCGAGCATCGAGTAGTCGACGTTGTAGCGGTTGGCCGGGGTGAGGTTGCGGTAGCCGGCGTCCCACGCCTCCTCGTAGGTGTCGCGGAAGACCATGAACTCGAGCTCGGTGCCGGCGAACGCCTCCCAGCCGCGCGCGGCGAGGCGCTCGAGCTGGGTGCGCAGGATCTGGCGCGGCGAGGCGACGACCGGGCGGTGGTCGGCCCAGGCGATGTCGGCCAGGCACATCGCGGTGCCCTCCTGCCACGGCACGCGGCGCAGGGTCGAGATGTCGGGCCGCATCTCGAAGTCGCCGTAGCCGCGCTCCCACGAGGACATCTCGTAGCCGTCGACGGTGTTCATGTCGACGTCGACCGCGAGCAGGTAGTTGCAGGCCTCGGCGCCGTGGTGGACCACCTCCTCGAGGAAGTGGCGGGCCGTCATCCGCTTGCCCTGCAGGCGGCCCTGCATGTCGGTGAGGACCAGCAGCACCGTGTCGGTGCGTCCGGCCGAGACGTCGGCGCGCAGCTCGTCGAGGGTCATGGTGCGCGACCGTATCGGCTCGCGCGCGCTCGTCGCTAGTCGCGCGCGCCCGCCACGGGCCGGGCACGCACGACGCGCAGCTCGACCGGGCCGCCGCCGGGGTCGACGTCCGCGGTCCAGGCGGCCGGGAACGCGCTCGACCGCCCCGGCCCCACCCGGCGCAGACGCCCGCGCCACAGCGCGCGGCCGTCCTGGGCGGCGAGGATCTCGGGCCGCTCGAGGAAGGCGTGCGCGCGCAGGAGGAAGCGGTGGCGCGGCGGGTCGCCGGCGTCCGGCGCGATCGCGTTCGGGGCGATCCAGTGCAGCGGTTCCGCGCAGCGGACCGGCACGCGCCGGGCGGGCCAGAGCGCCGCGCCGCGCAGGTACGCCGCCGCGCGCTCCCCGGCGTGACGGCCCGCGAGCGCGGCGACGTCGGCCGCCTCGGCGCCGTGGTCGAGGTTGCCGGCGGCGAACACGCCGAGGCGGTCCGTGCGCAGCGCGGCGTCGACGACCGGGCCGCGCGTGCCGGGATCGAGTGCGATGCCGCCGAGCACGGCGAGCTCGTGGTCGGGGATCCAGTCGGCGGTGAAGACGACGGTGTCGCACGCGACGCGGTGGGTCGAGCCGTCGTCGAGGCGGCGCAGCGACACGGCCTCGACACGCTCGCGGCCGTGGATCGCGGTGATCGCGGTGCGGGTGTGCAGCGGCGCCCGGTAGCGCGCGGCCACGCCGAGCCGGGCGGCCGCGAACGAGGCGTGGCGCGGATGCTCGGTGACGACCGCCACCGTCCGGGCGCCGCCCTCGGCGAGCGTGGCGACGGCGGAGAAGCTCACGTGCTCGGCACCCACGACGACGGCGCGCGTGCCGACGCGCCGCCCGCCGAGGTGGACGAGTTGCTGCAGCGTGCCCGTCGTCATCACGCCGGCCGGCCGGGTGCCGGGCACGAGGCGCGCCGCGCGGGGGCGCTCGCGGCAGCCGGTGGCGAGGACGACGGCCCGCGGCGTGAGCGTCTCGCGGCCGCCCGGCCCGGTGACCTCGAGCCCGCCGCCCGCGGCCCAGCCGGTCGCCATCGTCTCCGTCCGGATCTCGGCGCCGGCGGCGCGGGCGCGCGCCGCGAGCGCGCGCGCGTAGTCCGGGCCGCGCAGGACGCGGCGCAGGTCGCGCGCGCCGAAGCCCTGGTGGTCGGCGTGGCGGGGGATGCCGCCCGGCTCGGTCTCGCGCTCGAGCACCAGCACCGGGCCGACGCCGAGCCCGCCCAGCGCGGTTGCGGCGGCGAGCCCGGCCGGCCCGCCCCCGACGACGATGACGGCGGGCGCGCTCACGTCGCGCCGCCCTCCTCGAGCAGCTCTTCGACCCGCGCGCCGCAGAAGAACCCCTGGCAGCGGCCCATGAGCGCGCGGGTGCGGCGGCGCAGGCCGTCGGCGTCCACGGGCGGCACCGGGCTCGCGAGCGCGTCGCGGATCTCGCCGCGGGTCACGCGCTCGCAGAAGCACACGATGCGGCCGTACTCGGGGTCGGCGGCGATCCGCTCGGCCTGCGCGTACGGGCGGGCGGAGGCCTCGCCGAGGTTCGGCATCCGCAGGCGCGGGAGCTCGTCGTCCGGCCGGGCGACGAGCTCGAGCCCGGCGGCGCCGAGGCGCTCGACGAGGTGCTCGGCGATCCCCATGGCCCCGGAGAGCCCGGTCGAGCGGATGCCCGCCGCGCAGGCGTAGCCGTCGGCCGCGTCGACCTCGATGCGGTAGTCGGCGTCCTCGGTCGCCGCCCGCAGCCCGGCGTAGACGGCGGTCACCTCGTGGTCGAGCAGCGCGGGCATGATCCGCCGCCCCTCGGCTCGCAGCCGCTCGAGGCCGGTCGCCGTCGACCCGGTCGCCGCCTTGTCGGCGATGTCGTCGGCGGTCGGGCCGAGCATGACGTTGCCGAAGACCGTCGGGGCGATGAGGACGCCCTTGGTCGTCTTCGTCGGCACGGCGAGGACGATGTGGCGCACGAGCGGGCGGGCGAGCTTGTCGAAGACGATGAGCTCGCCGCGCCGCGGCGTGACCGTGATGCCGTCGCGGCCCGCCATGCGGTGGACCTCGTCGCTGCGCAGGCCGGCGGCGTTGACGAGGAAGCGCGTGCGCAGCGGCGGGCCGGTCGCGCCCGCGAGCAGGATCTCCCAGCCGCCGTCGCGGTGGACGAGGCCGGTGACGCGCGCGTTGCGGCGCAGCTCGCAGCCCGCGAGCACGGCCTCGGTGGCGAACGCGATCGGCGGCGTGAACGGGCACACGATCGCCTCGCCCGGGACCTCGAGCGCGCCGCGGGCGCCGGGGCCGAGGTGCGGCTCGCGCTCGCGCAGCTCGTCGACGTCGACCGCCCGCAGGTCGTCGTGGCCGTTCTCGCGCGCCTGCGCGGCGATCCCCGGGAGCGCGGCGAGCTGCTCGTCGTCCCAGGCCACGAGCAGCGCCCCGGTCGGCTCGACCGGGATCCCGACGCGGCGGGCGTAGTCGGCGAGCAGCTCGCAGCCGCGGCGCACGAGCCGGGCCTCGATCGTCCCCGGCTTGGCGTCGAAGCCCGTGTGCAGGAGCGCGGTGTTCGCCTTGCTCGTGCCGGCGCCGACGTCGGGCCCGGCCTCGAGCAGCGTGACCCGCAGCCGATGGCGCGACAGCGCCCGCGCGATCGCCGTCCCGACGACGCCGCCGCCCACGACGACGACGTCGCGCTCGGGCGCGGTCATCCCGCGAGGCCGGCGAGCGCGTCGGCGGCGGCCCGCCAGCGCGCGAGCCGCGTCTCGGCCTCGTCGGCGCCCATCCGCGGCTCGAACGTGCCCGCGGGCGTCCAGTCACCGACGGCCTCGGCGGGCGTGGACGCCGCGCCCGCCCCGAGGCGGGCGAACGCGGCGACGCCGAGCGCGGTCGCGTCGGCCGACGGGTAGCGCTCGACCGGGACCTGGAGCAGGTCGGCCTGGGCCTGCATCAGCACGGCCGAGCGCGACAGCCCGCCGTCGACGCGCAGGCGCTCGAGCGGGCGGCCGAGGTCCTCGCCGATCGCGCGGCCGAGCGTGGCGACCTGGGCGGCGATCCCGTGGGCGACGGCGCGGACGAGGTCGGCGCGGCGGGTCGCGAGCGACAGCCCGACCCAGCCGCCGCGCGCCTCGGGGGCCCAGAACGGCGCGCCGAGCCCGGCCAGGGACGGGACGAAGACGGCGCCGTCGTCGGACGAGGGCGGGCGGGTCTCCTCTTCCGCGAGGCGGTCGATGTCGGCCGGCTCGCCGATGAGCTCGAGCTCCCGCAGCCACGTGACGGCCGAGCCCGCGGTGTAGACCTGGCCGTCGAGGCAGTAGTGCGTGTCGCCGTCCACCCGCCACGCAACACATGCCGCCAGCCGCGAGGCCGACCGCGGGGTCGTCGTCCCGGCGTTGGCGAGGATGAACGCGCCCGTGCCGTACGTGCACTTCGCCTCGCCCGCGGCGAAGCAGGACTCGGCGAAGAGCGCCGCCTGCTGGTCGACGGCCAGACCGGTCACCGGCAGGGTCCCGCCGAAGGCCGTCGTCTCGCCGACCGGCGCGTCGCAGTCGAGGATCGCGGGCTGCTCGGAGGCGTCGAGGCCGAACAGGGCGCACGCCTCCTCCGACCACACGACGCGCTCGAGGTCGAGCAGCAGGAATCTCGACGCCGTCGAGACGTCGGTCGCGAACGCGCCCGTGAGCTGATGGTTGAGCCACGCGTCGACCCCGGTGACGACGCCGTCGTCGGTCGCGTCGCGGCGGCGCAGCCACGCCATCTTCGGGGCGGCGAAGTAGGGGTCGAGCGGCAGGCCGGTGATCTCGGTGAGGCGGTCGGCGTGGGCGGCGAGCTCGTTCGTGACCGTGACCGCGCGGCGGTCCTGCCAGCTCACGGCCGGGCCGAAGGGGCGGCCGGTCGCCCGGTCCCAGCGCATGACGGTCTCGCCCTGGTTGCCGATGCCGACCGCCTCCACCGGCTCGCCCGCGGCGTCGAGGGCCGCCCGGCCGGCGGCGACGATCGAGTCCAGCAGCTCCTGCGGATCCTGCTCGACCGCGCCGCCCGGCCCCGCCTGCGGGTGGACCGGCGCGCTGCCCTCGGCGAGGACGCGGCCGTCGTCGGCGACGACGATCGCCTTCGTCGCGGAGGTGCCCTGATCGATCGCGAGGACGTTCATGGCGCGGTTGGCGGCAAACCTACACCGCGATCGTGGGTACGACGCCCCGATGATCAACGACGACACGACCGAAGAGATCCACGACGAGGGCGGGATCGGCGCCGAGGGTGGCGACGACGAGGCCGCGAGCAACCTGCCGGGGTCCCCGTCCAAGGACGACGACACCCCGCTGGGCGACACCGACCAGCACTCGCAGGTGCCCTCACCGCCCGCCCAGGGCGGCTGAACGCCCGGCCGGCGGCCTGCGGCGCGCGCCGGAGCGGCGCGTGTCGCGGGCCGCGTTTGGCCGCACCCGCCACCCGCCGGGCGCCTAGACTCGCGCCATGGCTGCCACCACCTCCCGCATCGACCGCCAGCGCATCAAGGAGCTCACCGAGCGCGAGGAGGCGCGCCTCAACGAGCGCACGCCGCGCTCGAACACGATGTACGAACGCGCGCACGGCGTGTTGAGCGGGGGCGTCGCGTCCTCGTACCAGCTCCGCGACCCCTGGCCGATCTACCTCGAGCACGGCGACGGTCCCCGCGTCTGGGACGTCGACGGCAACGAGATGTACGACTTCCACAACGGCTTCGGGTCGATGATCCAGGGCCACGCGCACCCCGTGATCGGCCGCGCGGTGAACGAGCGCTACGCCCGCGGCACGCATTTCGCGGCGCCGACGGAGGACGCCATCGTCGTCGCGGAGGACCTCCAGCGCCGCTTCAAGATGCCGCGCTGGCGCTACACGAACTCGGGCTCCGAGGCGACGATGGACGCGATCCGCATCGCGCGCGCCGCCACGGGCCGCGACACCGTGATGAAGATCTTCGGCTCCTACCACGGCCACCACGACACGGTGATGGTCTCGATCGGGGTCGAGTACGACAAGATCGGCGACCGCGAGAACCTCGCCTCGCTGCCCTACGGCGCCGGCATCCCCGACGCCGTCGTCGAGATGACCATCGCGGTGCCGTTCAACGACGCGCCCGCGATGGAGCGCCGCATCGAGCGCCTCACCGCGGAGGGTCGCAAGCCCGCCTGCGTGATCATGGAGGCGGCGATGATGAACCTCGGGGTCGTGCTCCCCGAGCCCGGCTACCTCGAGGCCGTCCGCGACATCACGCAGCGCCACGAGATCGTCCTCATCTTCGACGAGGTCAAGACCGGCCTGTGCATCGCCGCGGGCGGCGCGGTCGAGCGCTTCGGCGTCGTGCCGGACATGGTCACGATGGCCAAGTCCCTCGGCGGCGGCCTGCCGACCGGCGCGATCGGCGGCACCGAGGAGGTCATGGAGGTCGTCGAGAACGGCGCCGTCTACCAGGTGGGCACGTACAACGGCAACCCGCTGGGCATGGCGGCCGCCCGCGCGAGCCTCACCGAGGTCCTCACGCCCGAGGCCTACGTCCACCTCGACCGCCTCAACGACCGCATCCTCGCCGGGTGCACCGGGGTCATCGAGAAGTACGACCTGCCGGGCTACGCGGTCGGCGTCGGCTCGAAGGGCTGCGTGACGTTCTCGCCGGCGAAGATCGTCGACTACGAGACGTTCAAGGAGAACCAGGACGCCGAGCTGGCCGACCTCGCGTGGCTGTTCAACATGAACCGCGGCATCTTCATGACCCCGGGCCGCGAGGAGGAGTGGACGCTGTCGGTGACCCACACCGAGGCGTCCGTGGACCGGTACGTGGCCGTCTTCGAGGAGATGGCGCACGATCTGACGCAGTAGGCCGCGGCGCGGTCGTCCGACGGGCGCGTCTGCCAGCATGGCGCGCCCGTGCTGGCCCTTGCCGCAGCACTGGCGGCGCTGCAGGCCGCGAGCCCGTGCCAGGACCCGGCGCTCGCGCTGCGCTGCCCCGACCTCGTGATGACCGCGCCGACCCACCTGCGCGTGGACCGGCGCCAACCGCACCGCGTGCTGCTGCGGATGGAGAACAAGATCGTGAACGTCGGCACCGGCCCGGTCGAGCTGTTCGGGCAGCGGACGGGCGCGAAGGAGATGGCGGCCCAGCAGGTGATCACCGACCTGGCCGGCGGCCGGCGGCGCTTCCCGACGGGCGCGGAGGTCTACTACACCTCCGTCCCGTCGCGGGGAGGCGACTACTGGAAGTTCGACCAGGCCGCGCGCTTCGAGCTGTGGGCGCAGTCCCCCGACGGCCGGCGGGCCGGGGTGGTCCGCACCGGCCCGAAGCTGCGCTACTGCCTGCGCGACCTCGAGCGCATCGTCGCCCCGGTGCCGGGCAACGGCGTCCCACGGACGCGTGTGTTCGGCGCGTGCAACCAGACGCGAACCAAGCAGCAGGTCACGCTCGGCACGTCGGTCGGCTGGGCCGACGTCTACCCGGCGTCGTATCCCGGCAACTTCATCGACGTCACCGGCCTGCGCGGCTGCTTCATCGTCATCCATCGCGCCGACCCGGCGCAGCACATCCTCGAGATCAACGAGGCGAACAACGTCTCGGCCCGGGTCGTCCGGCTGCCGTACCGGCCGGGCGCGCAGGGCTGCCCGGTCTACGTCCCGACCTGAGCGAGGCCGAGCGTCGCCGCGCGGCGGACGCGTGGACTGTGTGAGTGGTCGCGCGACGACTTCTCCCCGCTATCCGGGGATTTCTCGTCGAGCGACGAGCGCCGGCAGCCGAGCGGACCCAGCGAGCGGCTACGTCCCGACCTGACCGCGCAGCACGGCCCGCCGGATCTTCCCGCTCGGCGTCTTCGGCAGATCCGGGGCGAAGTCGACGATCCGCGGGTACTTGTACGGCGCGGTCTGGGCCTTCACGTGGTCCTGGAGCTCGCGGGCGAGGTCGTCGGAGCCGGCGAACCCGTCGCGCAGGACGACGACGGCGCGCACGACCGCCCCGCGCTCGTCGTCCGGCGCCGCGACGACGGCCGCCTCGGCCACGGCGTCGTGCTCGACGAGGGCGGACTCGACCTCGAACGGCCCGATCCGGTAGCCGGCGGAGATGATCACGTCGTCGGTGCGGCCCTCGAAGTGCAGGAAGCCGTCCTCGTCCTCGGCGACGCGGTCGCCCGTGCGCCAGACCGCCCGCGAGGGCGGGTCGGCGCCGAGGTAGCCGCGGAAGAACGTCGGGACGGTCGTCGGGTCCAGGCACAGCTCGCCGTCGTCGACCCACAGGCGCATCCCCGGCAGCGGGCGGCCCATCGACCCCGGCCGCGCGTCGGCCCCGAGCGGCATCCCGGTGAGCTGCCCGGTCTCGGTCTGGCCGTAGCCGTCGCGGATCCACAGGCCGGTCGCGTCGTGGAAGGCGCGCAGGACCTCGGGGTTGAGCGCCTCGCCCGCCGCGACGAGGCCGCGCAGCCCCGCGACGGGCCGCGGCTCGGCGCGCTTGGCGATCACGCGGTACTCGGTCGGCGCCATGCAGAGGATCGCGACCGGCTCGCGGTCGAGGACCGCGAGGCGCTCGTGCGGGTCGAAGCGGGCGTCGTGCAGCAGCGCGGCGGCCCCGCGGATCCACGGCGCGATGAAGACGTTGCGGGCCGACTTGCTCCAGCCGCTGCCCGCCGTGCACCACACGAGCTCGCCCGCCCGCGCGTCGAGCCAGTGCTCGGCCTGGACGTGCTGGCCGGCGAGGTAGCGCTGGGCGTGGACGACGGCCTTCGGCTCGCCCGCGGTCCCGCTCGTGAAGGTGATGAGGCACGGGTCCTCGGCGTCGAGCTCGACCGGGGGCGGCGCGGCGGCGGCGAACAGCGCCTCGTCGGGGACCGTGAGCACCGGGCAGTCCGGCCCGGCGCCGTCGAGCTCGGCGCGGTTGCGCTCGTCGCAGACGATCGCCGCCGGGCGCGCGACGTCGAGGCGCAGCCGCAGGTCGCGGGCGCGCAGCTGCTCGGTGCAGGGCAGGACGACCGCGCCGATCCGGAAGCACGCGACCATCGTCAGCACCCAGTCCGGGCGGTTGCCGATCAGCGTGAGGACGACGTCTTCGCGCTGCACGCCCTGCGCGCCCAGGGCGCCCGCGAGCGCGGCGGAGCGCTCGGCGACCTCGCCGAACGTCCATTCCCGGCGCCCGCCGGACCGGTCGAGCTCGACGAGGGCGAGGCGGCCGGGATCGGCGGCGTCGACGAGGTCGCGGGCGAAGTTCATGCGGCCGGGACCCTAGTGGCCCGGCCCGGGCGTCCCCGGCAGAGCGTCAGCAGGGAAGGCGGTACTGCGGCAGCGGCGCCTTCAGGATCATGAGCTCCTGATCGACCGCCAGGCTGCGCTCGAGGACGAGCGAGCGGCACTTCGAGGCGAGCTCGAGGTGGGCGCCGACGGCGATCGGGATCTCCCGCACGGCGTCGTCGTCGCAGTGCTCGAGGGCGAGCCCGTAGAGGGCGCGCAGCTGCGACTCGATCGTCGCCGCGCGGCGCGTCAGGTCGCGCAGCGCGCTCGCGCCGAGCGCCGGGTCGGTGCACTGCTCGAGCGTGCGCAGCGCGTCCCGCGCATAGCCCGCGGCCCCGACGAGGATCTCCGCGGCCTGCTCCGGCGTGAGGGCCGTCTCGAGGCCCAGATGCTCGATGAGCTGCTCCTGGAGGTCCATGGGCCGGTGATCGGCACGCGGGCCGTGATCTTCAGTGCGCGACGGCGATTCCGAGCCACACGATCGCGAGCGAGACGACGAAGATCGCTCCGTCGAGCGCGTGGTTCGTCGGGCGCCGGATGTGCAGGGCGACGAGCACCCCGACCACCACGACGAGGCCGAGCTTGACCTGCAGCGTCGAGGAGTCCCAGTCGTCGAAATGGCTCGCCATCGCCGCGCCCGTGAGCACGAGCACGGCGATCGCCGCGAGCGTCCCCTGGCCGAAGCGCCGCGCGATCGCGCGCAGCGGCGCGCGGTCGGCGCCCTCGAGTCCGCGGAACGCCGGCACGACCGCCGCGGCGAGCACGAGCTGGCCGCCGACGAAGAACGCCATCGCGAGCAGATGCAGCCAGCGGACCGCCTCCCACACGCCGCTGATTATTGTTCACCGGAATGTCCCTGGCGCCGCCGTACACCGACAAGACCGACGAGCAGCAGGCGATCTGCGAGATGGTCCGCCAGTTCGCCGACGAGCAGATCATCCCGAACGCGGAGCACTACGACGCGGCCGACGAGTTCCCCGAGCCGGTCGTCGCGCAGATGCGCGAGCTCGGCCTGTTCGGCGTCACGATCCCCGAGGAGTACGGGGGCATGGCGCTCGACCTGACGACCTACGCGATGATCGTCGAGGAGCTCTCCCGCGGCTGGATCTCGATCTCGGGGATCGTCAACACCCACTTCATCGGCTCCTACCTGCTGATGAAGTTCGGGACCGAGGAGCAGCGCCAGAAGTTCCTGCCGCGGATGGCCACGGGCGAGATCCGCGCGGCGTTCAGCCTCTCCGAGCCCGAGCTCGGCTCCGACGTGCAGGCGATCAAGACCTCGGCCAAGCGCGTCGACGGCGACGCCTACGAGATCAACGGCCAGAAGATGTGGGTCACGAACGGCCTGCTCTCCTCGCTCGTGTTCGTGCTCGTCAAGACCGACCCGACGGCCGATCCCCGCCACCGCGGCATGACCTGCTTCATCGCCGAGAAGGAGCCGGGCGTCGCCCAGGGCGAGGGCCCGTACACCGGCTTCAACGTCCCGCCGAAGATCAAGAAGCTCGGCTACAAGGGCGTCGAGTCGACCGAGCTGGTCTTCGACGGCTACCGCTGCCCGGCCGAGAACATCCTGGGCGGCGAGGACGCCGGCCTGAACCGCGGCTTCTCCCAGATGATGGACGCGCTCGAGGTCGGGCGGGTGAACGTCGCCGCGCGCGGCGTCGGCATCGCCCAGCGCGCGCTCGAGCTGGCCCTGAAGTACGCCCAGGAGCGGCGCACCTTCGGCAAGCCGATCGCCGAGCACCAGGCCATCCAGTTCAAGCTCGCCGACATGGCGACGCAGATCGACGCGGCCCGGCTCATGACCCTGCGCGCCGCCCGGATGAAGGACGCGGGCGAGCGCTCGGAGCTCGAGGCCGGCATGGCGAAGCTCTTCGCCTCGGAGACCGGCCACTTCTGCGTCGAGGAGTCGCTGCGGATCCACGGCGGCTACGGCTACTCCAAGGAGTACGAGATCGAGCGGCTCTACCGCGACGCGCCGCTGCTGCTCATCGGCGAGGGGACGTCCGAGATCCAGCGCATGGTCATCGGGCGCCAGCTGCTCAAGCGGCACCGGTCATGAGCGTCGCCCCCGGGACCCCGCCGCCCGCGGCGCCGCACCGGCGTCGCTCGCTGCGCGACCTCTCGACGAGCCAGAAGGCCGCGCTGGCGGCCGGCGCGGTCGCCCAGAACGCGCTCCTCGTCGCCGCCCTCCTCGACCTCCGCCGCCGCCCGCGGCGCCAGATCCGCGGCGACAAGCGGTGGTGGACGGCCGGCGTGTTCGTCAGCTGGATCGGGCCGATCTCGTACTTCACGTACGGCCGGAAGCGCTGAGCGCCGCGCAGACCTCGTCGGTCGTCGCGATGATCGCGTCGCCGGCGAACGCGAGCGTCGCCAGCGAGCGCTCGGCCGCCGCGGCGTCGCCGCTGCCGCACGCGTCGGCCACGACGACCGGGACGTAGCCGAGGTCGGCCGAGTGGCGGACGGTCGGCTCGATGCCGATCTCCAGCGCCACGCCGGCGATCAGGTATCCCTTGACCCCGCAGTCGCGCAGGACGATGTCGAGCGGCGTGCCCTCGAACGCCGACATCGTGATCTTGTCGATCACGGCCTCGCCCGGCCGCGGCTCGAGCTCCGGGACCAGCGCGAAGCCGGGCGACCCGTGGGGGATGAGCGGGGTCGTGTCGGCCGCGCGCGCCTGACGCTGCCACACCTTCGCCTGGCGCAGCTGATAGACGCCGGCCAGCTCCGTCGGCATGAAGTAGTGGCGCAGGAAGACGGTCCGCACCGCGGCCTCGCGGGCCGCGGCGAGCACGCGCGCGACGTTCGCGAGGACCCGGTCGCCGCCCTCGATCTGGGCGAGCACGCCGACCTGCATGTCGTAGACGAGGAGGGCCAGGGACGCGGGATCGAGCGCGTCCTCGAGCGTCTCCGGGATGTCCAGGCCGTTGAAGCGATCCACGCCGGGGGACGCTACCGGGCGCGAGATTGTCGCATTTCGCACCAAGGTTCGGAATAGACTCGCGCTCGACAGAGGCGACGGCCGGTCCGGGCCCGCGCCGAGTCCAGCCGGCGAGGAGCACCGCAATGAGGGTTCACGTGGCGCCGATGGAAGCCGTGTCGGGCGACCTCGTCGCCCGGCCGGTCACTCGGCGCAACGCCCAGATCCTGACGCGGTTCCCGGTGCACGAGCACTCCGCCGCGATGTGGGCCGCGATGTGGGCGGCCGCGGTCGCGGCCGAGTTCGGCGTCCTCGTGCCGGTGATCTTCGCGCACGGGGCGCCGCATCCTGGCTACGACATCGCCTTCCGGCTGCTCGGCGGCTCGTTCGCCGCCTGCGGTCTGATCGCCTGGCACCGGCGCCCCGACAGCCGCAGCGGCGCGCTCATGGTCGCCGCCGCGGCCGGGTTCTTCATCTCGCCGCTGTTCGTCCAGTTCGAGGCCCCGATCGCCCAGACGATCGCGACGTACCTCACCGACCTCTGGACGATCCCGTTCATCGCGCTGCTGCTGACGTTCCTGACGGGCGGCCGGGTCCAGACGACGATCGACCGCACGCTCGTCGGCGTGTTCGTCCTCTCGCTGATCGTCCTGCAGCTGTTCTGGATGGTGTTCCTCGACCAGGAGGGCAACCTCCTCGCCGTGATCCCGGACGACGGGATCGCGCACGCGCTCGACCGGACCCAGCGCGTCCTGACGCTCGGCGGCTGCGTCGCCACCGTGCTCGTGATCGCCGCGCGCTGGCGCGTCGCGTCGCCGCCGCGGCGGCGCGCGCTGCTGCCGAGCGTCGGCGGCGCCGTCGCCCTCGCGCTGTTCGCGTCCCTGCTCGTCAACGACCTCGTCGGCACCGGCGAGCGCTCGGAGCTGCATCTGTGGCTCGCGATCGCCTCGCTCGGCCTCGTCCCCGCGCTGTTCCTGACCGGCCTGCTGCGCTCGCGGCTCGCCCGGGCGGGGCTCACCGATCTCGTGCGCAGCCTGCGCGGGATGCGCGGCGCCGACCTCGAGGCGGCGCTCGCGCGCTCGCTCGGCGATCCCGGGCTCGTCGTCGCCCGCGTCGCGCCGGGCGGCGGGTACGTCGACGCGCGGGGCCATGCCGTCACGCTGCCGACGGAGGCGGGCGAGCGACGGATCGTTCCCGTGGAGCGCGACGGGCAGCCCATCGCCGCGCTGGCGTACGACGCCTCGCTCGACGACGACCCGGCGCTCGTCGAGGCCGTCTCCGCCGCGGCGGCCATCGCGCTCGAGAACGAACAGCTGACCCGCGAGGCCGACGCCCGCCTCGTCGAGCTGCAGGCCTCGCGCGAGCGCATCGTCGCGGCCGGCGACGCCGAGCGCCGGCGGCTCGAGCGCGACCTCCACGACGGCGCGCAGCAGCGGCTCGTCGCGCTGTCGATGCAGCTGCGGTTCCTCCAGACCCGCATCCGCGACGACCCGTCGACGGCCGAGGAGCTGGCGGGCAGCGCGAGCGCCGAGCTGGCCGAGTCGCTCCAGGAGCTGCGCGAGCTCGCGCGCGGCATCCACCCGGCGGTCCTCGACCACGGTCTCGAGACCGCGCTCGAGTCGCTCGCGTCGCGCTCGCCCGTGCCGACGTCGCTGCGCTACGACGCGACCGCCGACCTGCCGCCGGCGGTCGAGATCGCGGCGTACTTCGTCGTGTCCGAGGCGCTGACGAACGTGGCGAAGTACGCCGACGCGACCGCCGCGCGAGGTCCGCGTGTCGGAGGCCGGGCGCGGCATCGTCGTGCAGATCACCGACAACGGGATCGGCGGTGCGTCGCCGGGTGGCGGCTCCGGCCTGCGCGGGCTCACCGACCGCGTCGAGGCGCTGGACGGCCACCTGAGCGTGCTGAGCGCCCGGGGCGGCGGGACGACCGTGACCGCGGAGCTGCCGTGCGTGTCGTGATCGCCGACGACAGCGTCCTGGTCCGCGAGGGGATCGCGTCGCTGCTGACGCGCTCGGGGATCGAGGTCATCGCCCAGGCCTCGTCGCCCGACGAGCTGCTCGCGTTGGTCGACGCAGACGAGCCCGACGCCGCGGTCATCGACATCCGGATGCCGCCGACCCACACCGACGAGGGGCTGAAGGCGGCCCATGCGATCCGCGAGAGCCACCCGGACGTCGCGATCATGATCCTGTCGCAGTACGTCGAGGCCGGGATCGCCACGCGGCTGCTGGCGGAGGTCCCGGAGCGGCTCGGCTACCTGCTCAAGGACCGCGTGACCGCGCCGGGGGAGTTCGTCGACGCCCTCGAGCGTGTGGTCGAGGGCGGTTCGGCGCTCGACCCGCAGATCGTCTCGGGCCTGCTGGGGGGCGGCGCACGCAAGGACGGGCTCGAGCGCCTCACGGCCCGTGAGCGCGAGGTCCTCGAGCTGGTCGCCGAGGGCATGACGAACCAGGCGATCGCCACCCGCCTCGACATCGCGCTGCGCAGCGTCGAGAAGCACGTCTCGACGATCTTCACGAAGCTCGGGCTGCCCGACACCGGCAGCGAGCACCGCCGGGTGCTCGCCGTGCTGCGCTTCCTGCGCCCCTGACGGCGCTCCGCCGCACCCGGCTCGGTCGGTTGGCGCGGTAGCCGCCACCCAGTGGACCGCCCCCCGCGACACGGGCTGTCGCCACCTCGCGGACGGCCCATCGCGGCGAACCTCGGTGCCATGCCCACCCACCCTGTCGAAGGAGCCGCGATGCATTCGGTCGCAACCGATCACGAGCCCGTCGTCCCGACCGCGTCCACCGCGGTCATCACCGCCCGCCACCTCGTTCGCCGCTACGGCGAGGGCGACACCGCGGTCGATGCGCTCCGCGGCGTCTCCGTCGACATCGAGCGCGGCCGCCTCACGGCCGTCATGGGCCCATCGGGCTCCGGCAAGTCGACCCTCATGCACATCCTCGCCGGCCTCGACACGCCCACCTCGGGCGACGTCACCGTCGCGGGCGTCGACATCGCCGGGCTCGACGACTCCGCGCTCACGCTGCTGCGCCGCGACCACATCGGCTTCATCTTCCAGTTCTTCAACCTCCTCCCGATGCTCACGGCGGCCGAGAACATCGCGCTGCCGCTGAAGCTCGCCGGCGGCAAGCCCGACGCCGAGTGGCTCGAGGAGCTCGTCGACAAGGTCGGCCTGGGCGAGCGGCTCGGCCACCGGCCATCCGAGCTGTCGGGCGGCCAGCAGCAGCGCGTCGCCGTGGCCCGGGCGCTCGTCTCGCGCCCGAGCGTGATGTTCGCCGACGAGCCGACCGGCAACCTCGACTCCACGACGAGCGGCGAGATCCTCGCGCTCATGCGCGACTCGGTCGACACGCTCGGCCAGACGACCGTCATGGTCACCCATGACGCGCACGCGGCCGCGATCGCCGACCGCGTGCTGTTCCTCGCCGACGGCATGATCGTCGACGACCTCGGTCGCAGCACCGCGCACGAGATCCTGGAGACGCTCGAGGCGGTGTCCGGCCGATGATCGGCGTCGCGCTCAAGGGCCTCGCGGCCCGCAAGCTTCGTGCCGTCCTCACCGCCTTCGCCGTCGTCATCGGCGTCGCGATGGTCGCCGGGACGTTCATGCTCACCGACACGCTGCAGAAGTCGTTCAGCGGCCTGTTCACCGAGTCCACCGCGAACACCGACGCCGTCGTCACCGGCAAGGAGGTCGTCAAGGACTCCACCAGCGGCAGCGGCGTCACCATCCCTGCATCGCTGCTCACGAAGGTCCGGGCGCTGCCCGAGGTCGGCGCCGCGGCCGGCGAGATCAACCCCGCCGAGGCCAACGTCGCCGACGTCTACGGCCGCGACGGCAAGAAGGCGGCGCGCGAGAGCGTCGGCGCCAGCATCGACCCCGCCAACGCCAAGTTCAGCCCGCTGAAGCTGAAGACCGGAGCCTGGCCGAACGGCCCCGGCGAGGTCGTCATCGACGCCGGCACCGCCACGAAGACGCACTACAAGCCCGGCGACTCGGTCGTCATCGGGACGCTCGGCAAGAAGCACACCTACAAGCTCGCCGGCACGGTGTCGTTCGGCTCCGTCGACTCGCTCGGCATCGCCAGCATCGCCGCCTGGGACGTCAAGACCGCCCAGACGCTGCTGCACCGCGAGGGTCGCTACGACACGCTGTCGATCGCCGCGAAGAAGGGCAGCTCGCCGGCCGCCGTCGTGCGCGCCGTCAAGCCCCTCCTGGGCGCGTCGCTCCAGGTCAAGGACGCCCAGGCGCAGGCGGACGAGAACGCCGACAACCTCAACGAGGGTCTGCGCACGATCAAGCTGTTCCTGCTCGCGTTCGGCTTCATCGCCCTGCTCGTGGGCGCGTTCGTGATCTTCAACACCCTGTCGATCACGGTCGCCCAGCGGACGCGTGAGTACGCCACGCTGCGGACGCTCGGCGCCTCGCGCAAGCAGGTCATGCGGTCCGTGAAGATCGAGGGCCTCGTGATCGGGTTCATCGCGTCCGTGATCGGACTCGTGTTCGGGATCGGGATCGCGAAGGGCCTCATCGCCCTGTTCGGCACGGCCGGCGTCGAGCTGCCGAAGGCATCGACGGTGGTCGCGACGCACACGATCGTCATCTCGCTCCTGCTCGGCACCGGAATCACGCTGCTCGCCAGCATCATCCCGGCCCGACGCGCCACGCGGGTCCCGCCGATCGCGGCTGTCCGCGAGGGCGCCACCCTGCCGAAGACCCGGCTCGCCGGGCACTCGGCCAACGCCGGCATCGGCGTCACGATCGCCTCGCTGGCCGCGATCTCGTTCGGGATCTTCGCCAGCGGCGTCAGCGGCGCGGCGGTCGGCCTCCTGGTCGGCGGCGGCGTGCTCGGTCTGTTCGCCGGCATCGCGCTGCTCGCCCCGCGGCTCGTCAAGCCGCTCGCCCGCGTCATCGGCCTCCCGGCGCGCCGCGCCGGCGGTGTCGCCGGCGAGATCGCGAGCGCCAACGCGGTCCGCAACCCCGGCCGCACGGCGTCCACCGCCGCCGCGCTCATGATCGGGCTCACGCTCGTGACCGTCGTCGCGGTGCTCGGCTCCGGCCTGCGCGTGTCGACGGAGAAGGCGGTCACCGACCAGATCACCGCCGACTACGTCGTCGACGGCAAGCAGGAGCTGCCCTTCCGGGCCGCCGAGGGCGACGAGCTCGAGGCGATCGCCGGTGTGCAGTCCGCCACGCACGTCCGGTCCGACCGGGCGATCGTGCAGGGCAAGGAGAACCAGGTCAGCGGCATCGATCCCGCGACGATCGCGCGCTTCTACCACTTCGACTGGCAGAAGGGCTCCTCGAACGCCACGCTGACCCAGCTCGGCGCCGACGGCGCGCTCGTGACCAAGGGCTACGCCGACAACGAGCACGTGAAGATCGGCGACTCGCTGTCGGTCCAGACGCCCTCGGGCGCCAAGGCCACCCTGAAGATCCGCGGGATCTACGACGTGCCGGCCACCAAGCCGCTGCTCGGCGAGATCGCGGTGTCGCAGGCGACGTTCGACAAGGGGTTCACGCAGCCCAAGAACGGCCTCACGCTGCTGGACGCCGACGCCGCGGCGGGAGCCGAGATCAAGTCGACGACGAACAGCTTCGGCGACGCGACGTTCCACACGGGCGCCGGGTATCCGAAGGACGCCACGAAGGACATGGCGACGATGCTCGCGATGCTCTACGTGCTGCTCGGCTTCTCGGTGATCGTCAGCCTGTTCGGGATGGTCAACACGATGGTGCTCTCGGTGTTCGAGCGCACCCGTGAGATCGGGATGCTGCGCACCATCGGCATGACGCGCCGCCAGGCGCGCCGCATGATCCGCCACGAGAGCGTGATCACCGCGCTCATCGGCGCCGCGCTCGGGCTCGGGCTCGGCGTGTTCCTCTCGGCGCTCGTCACGCAGGCGCTGAAGGACGCCGACCTGGCGCTGTCGATCCCGATCGCGCCGCTCGTCGTGTTCACGCTGGTCGCGGTCCTGGCCGGGATCGGGGCGGCCGTCATGCCGGCCCGCCGCGCCTCGCGGCTGAACGTCCTCGACGCGCTGCACTACGAGTAGGAGGCCGCCGTGTCCGCCACGACGACCGCTCGCCCCGCGAGCACGACGACCACCCCGCCCCCGGCCGCCACCGCGGCCGGGGGCGGGGCCGGGCGGCGGGAGCGCGCGATCGTCCGTGCGGGTGCCGCCGTCCTCGCCGCCCATGTGCTGGACGACACGCTCGTCCAGCCGCCGGCCGGCACGCCCGCGACGGACCACCTCGTGGCCGCCGTCGTCCCCGTCGCGCTGCTCGCGCTCGCGGCGTGGGCGTATCCGCGGCTGCCCGGCGCCGTACGCGGCGCGCTGGCCGTCGTGCTCGGCCTCCTCGCCGTCGCCGGCGGCGGCGAGGCGTGGCACTACACGACGACCGTCGGCCCGTCCGGCGACGACTTCACCGGCCTGCTGTCGCTGGCCGCCGGCGCCGTGCTGATCGGCACGGGCGTCGTGACCCTCTGGCGGACCCGGCGGACCGAGGGCAACCACGCGTGGCGGTACGCGCGCCGCGCGCTGCTGGCCGTCGGCGCCTTCGTGGGCTTCGCCGTCGTCCTGTTCCCGGTCGGGCTCGCGTACGTGACGACCCACGCCGCCCGCTCCGTCGTGCCGGAGAACGCGCTCGGCGTTCCGTACGAGAACGTGAAGCTCACGACGAGCGACGGCCTGGAGCTGCGCGGCTGGTACATCCCGTCGCGCAACGGCGCCGCGGTGATCTCGTTCCCGGGCCGGAACGGCCCGCAGCGCCAGGCGCGCATGCTCGCGCGCCACGGCTACGGCGTGCTGCTCTTCGACCGGCGCGGCGAGGGCCGCAGCGAGGGCGAGCCCAACGCCTGGGGCTGGAGCGGCGAGCGCGACGTCTTCGCGGCCGTCGACTGGCTGCAGCGCCGTCCCGACGTCGATCCGCGCCGCATCGGCGGCATCGGCCTGTCGGTCGGCGGCGAGATGATGCTCGAGGCCGCCGCCGAGGACGAGCGCCTCGCCGCGGTCGTCTCCGAAGGCGCCGGCGCGCGGGCGTTCACCGACGCGATCGACATGCCCGGCGGCAATCCGCTGGAACGCGGGCTCGGCGTGGTCGCCTCCGCCGCGAGGACCGGCGCCGTCTCCGTCTTCGCCAACCAGACCCCGCCCGCCGACCTCGAGAGCCTCGTCGGCCGGATCGCGCCGCGGCCGCTCATGCTCATCGCCGACCCCGACAGCGGACATGGCGAGGAGCTCAACCGCCGCTTCCACCGCGCCGCGGGGCAGCCGACCACGCTCTGGGAGATCCCCGGCGCCGGGCACGTCAACGGCATCGGGGCGCATCCCGCCGAGTACGAGCGGCGCGTCGTCGGGTTCTTCGACCGGGCCCTCCGGCGATGAGACGGCACGCCGACCGCGAGGCCGTCCTGTTCACCGCCGCCGCCGCGGTCGGCGTCGTCCATGCGCTCGACGACGCCGTCGTGCACCGCGGCCCGGGCGTCGGCGCCGGCGAGTTCGTGTTCACCGCGCTCGTCGCGGTCGTCGCCTGGGCGGCGGGCAGCGCCGCGTTTCCCCGCCTGCGCCCGGGGCTGCGCGCCGCGCTCGCCCTGACCTTCGGTGCGCTCGCGCTGGCCAACGGCGGCGCGCACGTGCTGCACGTCGCGAGCGTCGGGGTCGCGGGCGCCGACGTCACCGGCCTGCTCGCGGCCGCCGCCGGCCTCGTGCTGCTCGGCCTGGCGATCGCGATCCCGTGGCGGCACCGGGGCGCAGGGACGACGTCCGCCCGGCGCCGCTGGGCGACCCGGGCGCTCGTGTCCGTGAGCGCCTTCCTCGGCGTCGCCCTGGTCGTCCTCCCGATGGGCATGGGGATCGTCTCGGCCCACAAGGGCCGTGAGGCGGTCGGTCCGCCGCCGGATCGCACCTACGCCGAGGTCGCGTTCCGCGCGAGCGACGGCCTGCGGCTCGCGGGCTGGTACCGGCCGTCGCGCAACGGCGCCGCGGTGCTGGTCCTGCACGGCGGCGGGGGCGACCGCACCGGCGCGGTCCGCCACGCGCGGATGCTCGCCGCGCACGGCTACGGCGTCCTGCTCTACGACGCCCGCGGACGGGGCGAGAGCGACGGCGCCCCGAACGACTACGGATGGGGGTGGCCCAAGGACGTCGCCGGCGCGCTCGCGTTCCTGCACGAGCGGCCCGACGTCGACCCGCGGCGCATCGGCGCGCTCGGGCTGTCGACCGGCGCCGACGTGCTCATCCAGGCCGCCGCGCAGCGGCGCGACATCGCCGCCCTCGTCACCGACGGGGCCGCGGCGGGGTCGTTCGAGGACTGGCACCGCCTGCGCGGCGACGAGATCGGCGCCGTGCCGGGCTGGTTCATGTTCACGACGATGCGCGCCGTCTCGACCGACGGCCCCGGCCCGCCGCTCGAGGATCTCGTGCGCCGGCTGCGCAGCCCGACGCTCCTGATCTCCGCCGGCCGGACGGAGGAGGGCGAGTTCAACGTGCTCTACGACCGCGCGGCCGGCCGCCGTGCCCCTGTCGAGCACTGGAACCTCCCGCGGGCGAGCCACACCCGCGCGATCCGCCAGGCGCCGGCCGCCTACGAGCGTCGGGTCGTCGGGTTCCTCGACCGGGCGCTGCTGCGGGACGCCCCGAAGGAGGGCCGCGGTCCTATCGTGGACGGGTGATGGCGCAGACCCCGCAGCCGGCGACGACCGAGGCGCCCGTCCGCGCCCTCCGCGCCCGGCTGCGGGAGCTCACCCTCCGCGACGAGCACCGGCTCGTCCGGCGGCTCGACAAGCTGCGCCGCACGACCGATCCGCGAGCGGCGCGCGAGCGACCTGCAGCGGCTCGTCGGCGAGGTCGAGAGGGGCGAGGCGCGGGTCGCGCGGCGGCGGTCGGCCGTGCCGAAGGTGACCTATCCGCCCGAGCTGCCGGTCAGCGCCCGGCGCGACGACCTCCTGGCGGCGATCCGCGACCACCAGGTCGTCGTCGTCGCGGGCGAGACCGGGTCGGGCAAGACGACCCAGCTGCCGAAGATCTGCCTCGAGCTCGGGCGCGGCGTGCGCGGCGCGATCGGCCACACGCAGCCGCGGCGGATCGCCGCGCGGACCGTCGCCGAGCGCATCGCCGACGAGCTCGACGTCCCGATCGGCGACGCCGTCGGCTTCGCCGTGCGCTTCAGCGACCGCTCGAGCGAGGACACGCTCGTGCGCGTGATGACCGACGGCCTGCTGCTCGCCGAGGTCCGGCGCGACCCGCTGCTGCGCCGCTACGACACGATCATCGTCGACGAGGCGCACGAGCGGAGCCTCAACATCGACTTCCTGCTCGGCGTGATCCAGCGGATCCTCCCGCGCCGGCCGGACCTGAAGCTCATCATCACGTCGGCGACGATCGACCCGCAGCGGTTCGCCGCCCACTTCGGCGACGCGCCCGTGGTCGAGGTCTCCGGCCGCACGTACCCGGTCGAGGTCCGCTACCGGCCGGTCGTCGACCCCGACGACGAGGCCGCCGGCCTGGACCGCGACCCCGTCGACGCCATCGGCGACGCCGCCGAGGAACTGCTGCGCGAGGGCCGCGGGGACATCCTCGTCTTCCTCTCGGGCGAGCGCGAGATCCGCGACACGGCCGACGCGCTCCGCGGGCGGCTGCGCTCGGCCAAGGACCCGATCGAGATCCTCCCGCTCTACGCGCGCCTGTCGAGCGCCGAGCAGCAGAAGGTGTTCAAGGCGCACAGCGCCCGCCGGATCGTCCTCGCAACGAACGTCGCCGAGACCTCGCTCACCGTCCCGGGGATCAAGTACGTCATCGACCCGGGCACGGCGCGGATCAGCCGCTACAGCGCGCGCCTGAAGGTCCAGCGCCTGCCGATCGAGCGCATCTCGCAGGCGTCGGCCGACCAGCGCAAGGGCCGCTGCGGGCGGACCTCGGAAGGCATCTGCATCCGCCTCTACACCGAGGCGGACTTCGCCGAGCGCCAGCGCTTCACCGACCCCGAGATCCTGCGCACGAACCTCGCGTCGGTGATCCTCCAGATGGCCGCGGCCGGCCTCGGCCAGATCGAGGACTTCCCGTTCCTCGACCCGCCCGACCGCCGGCAGGTCCGCGACGGCCTGAACCTCCTCACCGAGCTGCGGGCGATCGAGAGCGGCGGCGGCGCCGCGCGCGACGGCGGCCCCCGCCTGACCACGCTCGGCCGGCGCCTGTCGGGCCTCCCGGTCGACCCGCGCTACGCGCGCATGGTCCTCGAGGCCGACCGCCTCGGGTGCGCGGACGAGGTGATCGTGATCGTCGCGGCGCTGTCGATCCAGGACCCGCGCGAGCGGCCGGCCGAGAAGCGCCAGCAGGCCGACCAGCAGCACGCCCGCTTCGCCGACGAGACCTCGGACTTCCTCGCCTACCTCAACCTCTGGCGCTACCTGCGCGAGCAGCAGCGCGAGCTGTCGGGCAACCAGTTCCGCAAGCGCTGCCACGCCGAGTTCCTGCACTACCTGCGCGTCCGCGAGTGGCAGGACCTGGCGGGGCAGGTCCGCGCCGCCGCGCGCGAGGTCGGCGTGAAGCTCAACCAGACCGAGGCCGACCCGGAGCAGGTCCACGTGCGCGCTGCTGTCGGGCCTGCTGTCGCACGTCGGCATGCGCGACCCGAAGACGCGCGACTACCAGGGCGCGCGCAACGCGCGGTTCGCGATCTTCCCGGGCTCGGGCGCTGGCCCGGAAGCAGCCGTCGTGGGTCATGGCCGCCGAGCTCGTCGAGACCTCCCGGCTGTGGGGCCGCGACGTCGCCCGGATCCAGCCCGAGTGGGTCGAGCCGCTGGCCGAGCACCTCGTGCGCCGCAGCTACAGCGAGCCGCGGTGGGACGCCGAAGCGCGGCGACGTCGTCGCCACCGAGCGCGTGATCCTCTACGGGCTGCCGATCGTCGCCGGGCGCACGGTCGCCTACGGGCGGATCGACCCCGTGCTGGCGCGCGAGCTGTTCATCCGCCGCGCGCTCGTCGAGGGCGACTGGGAGACCCGCCACGCGTTCGTGGCCGAGAACCGGCGGCTCGTGGCCGAGGTCGAGGCGCTCGAGGACCGCGCCCGGCGCCGCGGCATCCTCGCGGGCGACGAGGCGCTGTTCGCGTTCTTCGACGAGCGCCTCCCGGCGGACGTCGTCGGCGGCGCGAGCTTCGACCGCTGGTGGCGCGACGAGCGCCGCGCCCGCCCCGACCTCCTGAACTACACGCGGGAGCTGCTCGTCGACCCGGCCGCGGCCGACCTGCTGGACCCGCGCGCCCGCCCGACGGCGTGGAAGCAGGGCGACCTCGTGCTGGCGCTCACCTACCGCTTCGAGCCGGGCGCGCCCGACGACGGCGTGACGGTCCACGTGCCGCTGACGGCGCTCGGAGAGCTGCGGCCGATCGGGTTCGACTGGCTCGTGCCGGCGTTCCGCCTCGAGCTCGTCACGGCGCTGATGCGCGGGCTGCCGAAGGAGCTGCGCAAGCCGCTCGTGCCGGTGCCCGACGTCGCCGCGCGAGGTCCTCGCGCGGATGCGCCCGCGCAGCGAGCCGCTGCTCGACGCGCTCGGTCGCGAGCTCGAGGCCCTGCGCGGCGTGCGCATCCCGCGCTCGGCGTGGGACGTCGCCCGGCTGCCCGCGCACCTGCGGATGACGTTCGCGATCGAGGACGAGCAGGGCCGCGTCGTCGCCTCCGGGCACGAGCTCACGGCGCTGCGCGAGCAGGTCGCCCCGCGCCTGCGGGCCGAGCTGACCGCCGCGCACCCGGAGCTCGAGCGCCGCGGGCTGACGACCTGGGACGTCGGGACGCTCCCGCGCGAGATCGAGCTGCGCGGGCAGCGGCGTGCGCGCCTATCCGGCGCTCGTCGACGAGGGCGCGAGCGTCGGCGTGCGCGTGGTCGAGACGCCGCAGGCGCAGGCCGACGCGATGCGCCTGGGCACCCGCCGCCTGCTCCTCCTGACGGTGCCCTCGCCGCTGCGCCACGTCCTCGACCGGCTGCCGAAGAACGCCCAGCTCGCGCTCGCGGGCGCGCCCCACGGCGGCATCCGCGCGGTGCTCGACGACGCCCAGACCGCCGCCATCGACGCGCTCGTGTCCGAGGCGGGCGGCCCGGCGTGGGACGAGGCCGGCTTCCGCCGCCTGCGCGACCACGTCGCCGGCGAGCTGTTCGACCGCACGACCGCGGTCGTCGGGCGGATCGCGCGGATCCTCGACGCCGCCCGCGACGTCCGCCGCCGCCTCGAGCCGCTCACCGCCGAGGCGGTCGCGCCCGCGCGCCGCGACGTCGAGGCCCAGATCGACCGCCTGGTCGTCCCGGGCCTGGCGACGGCGAGCGGCGCCGAGCGGCTGCCCGACGTCGAGCGCTACCTGCAGGCGGCGGCGCGGCGGCTCGAGCGCCTGCCCGACAACCCGGCCCGCGACCTCGACCGGATGCGGGCGATCGAGGAGCTCGAGGAGGCGTACCGGCGCCGGGTGGACGAGTGGCCCGCCGGCCGCCCGCTGCCGGCGCTGCTGCGCGAGGTGCCGTGGATGCTCGAGGAGCTGCGGGTCAGCCAGTTCGCCCAGGGCCTCGGGACGCGCGGCCAGGTCTCGGCGAAGCGGATCCGCCGCGCCCTCGAGGAGGCGGCGGGGGCGCAGGCGTAGGCGTCAGGCCCAGCCCGCGGCGTCGTCGTCGCGGGGGAGGACGTCGGCGACGACGACCGAGACGTTGTCGCGGGCGCCGGCGGCGAGGGCGGCGGCGACGAGGCGCTCCGCGCAGGCCGTCCGCTCCGGGGTGGCGAGGAGGGTCGCGATCGCGTCGTCGTCGAGGGCGTCGGACAGCCCGTCGGAGCAGAGCAGGAGCCGGTCGCCGGCGCGGGCGGCGACGGTCGCGACCGTGGGCGGCGGGCGCCCGGGGTCGCCGTCGAGCGCGTCGAGGACGAGCGAGCGCTGCGGATGATGGCGCGCCTGCGCCTCGGTCACCGCGCCGCTGTCGACGAGGCGCTGGACGAGGCTGTCGTCGCGGGTGAGGCGTTCGAGCGCCCCGTCGCGCAGGAGATAGGTGCGCGAGTCGCCGACGTTCGCCACGGCGTAGCGGTCGCCGTCGAGCGCCACGGCGGTGAGCGTCGTGCTCATCCCGGCCGTGTGCGGTTGGCAGCCGGCGATGAAGCCGATCGCGGCGTTGCCGTCGGCCACGGCGGCGCGGAGGGCTTCGGTGACAGGGCGGTCGAGGCGGCACTTGTCGAGGTGCACGAGCGCGTTGATCGCCGCGCGGCTCGCGACCTCGCCCGCCGCCGCGCCGCCGACGCCGTCGGCGACCGCGGCCATCCGCGGGCTGGCGAAGGCGGAGTCCTCGTTGTCGGCCCGCACCGGCCCGACGTCGGAGCGGATCGCGTACTCGAGCGCCAGACCGGCCATGGCCGGAAGGTACCGCGTGCGCGTCAGTCGCGGCCGCGCAGGAGCGAGGCGCGAAACGGCCGCAGCTCGCCCCGCGCGAAGCCGCCGACGATGACCGGATCCTCGTTCATGATCGTGCGGGCGGCGTCCTCGTCGGGCGCCTCGAAGACCGCGATCCCGGTGTTCACGGCGCCCAGGGTCGGGCCGGCGAGGATGAGCGTGCCCTCGTCGAGCATGCGCTTGAGGCGCTCGAAGTGCACGCCCCAGACCTGCTGCTCCTCGGCGGTCATCGTCGCGGCGAAGTCCTCCCGCGGCGGATGGATGAAGTAGATCCACTCGGGCATCGATGGAATCGGAGGTTACGCCGGGTGTGGTGCAGTCTGCGGTGCAGTCGGGTCGCTCTCGGCGGCGCCCAGCTGCCGCGCGAGGAATGCGTCCAGCAGGCCGGCGGCCTCGTCCTCGGCGCCGGGGAGCAGGTGCCCGTACTGGTCGAGCGTGATCCCGATGTTCGCGTGGCCCATGAAGGCGGACAGCGCCTTCACGTTCACACCCGCGGCAATCATCAGCGACGCGTACCCGTGGCGGCACTCATGCAACGTCGGCGGCTCGACCCCGGCGGCGAGGGCGGCGGCGCGGCCGCGCTCGTAGCCGTAGCGGATGCCAGCGAACAGGCGACCCTCGGGCGCGCCCGCGAGGTAGGCGTCCAGGTGATCGCGCAGCGTCGCGGGGATCGGGACCCGCCGGCGGCGACGTGATCCGCGAGCTTGCCGCCCGGCTGGAGGTCCGCGAGGTCGCGTTCGACCCGTGGCGCGCCGGCCAGCTGGCGGCCGAGCTGGAGCGCGAGGGCCTGCTGTGCGTCGCGTTCCCGCAGTCCGACAGCCGCATGATCCCGGCGTCGGCGCGCCTGCACGCCGCGGTGGTCGAGCGCCGGTTGCAGCTGCCCGACGTCGCGGAGCTTCACGTGCACGCGGCGAACACGATCGCCCGTCACGGCCGCCGCGGGTGGCGCCTCGACAAGCCCGACGACCGCACCCCGAACGACACGATCATCGCGTTGTGCATGGCGGTCGAGTCGGCGGAGAACCGCCCGGAGCCGGTGAAGGTGCTCGGGTTCGTCTGACTGAACTTGCCCCGAAGTCGGCGCGATTGGGCCGCGGGGGCTCAGGCGAATCGCGCGTATGTGCGATGTGGCGCGGCGACGATTCGTCCGATGCTGACGTAACGGGACCCCGCGGGGGCCCGCCGGGCGGTATTCCGAACCCTGCCACCCGACGGCCCCCGGGGGGGCTCACAGCAGGCCCGGCGCTCCCTGGGGGGCGGCGCCGGGCCTTTCTGCTGCTCGCCGCCTCCTCTTCGGGACCGCCGGGTCGTAGCGTGCGAGTTCTGGGCGAGTTCGGATGAAGCGGCGCTGCATCACGTGCCGGGCGATCATCGAGCGCGGGTCGTACTGCCCGGCGCACCTGCCGCGGCCCGCCGACCCCGGACGGACGCGCGGACGCGCGAACATGGCGCGCCGCGCGCGCCTCACCGCCGAGCAGGGCGGCCGCTGCGGACACTGCGGCGCGGCCGGTGTCCCGCTGGAGCTACATCACCGCGACCACGACCCCGCGAACGACGATCCGGCGAACACGATCATGCTGTGCCGCCGCTGTCACCGGATCGCCGGCGGCCTCTCGCGCTGATCCCCGCCGAGCGACCGACCGTCCCGGCGCTGCTGCCTTTGCCTCATCGCGACAGCGACGCCGCGCGAGCTTCCTCCGATTCGCGCGCCGTCGTGCCTATGCACCGGATCCAACGGCTCCCGCCCAAGTGGGACGTCCGCTGGTCGTCCGCAGCGGGCGTCTGACGGGACGTGGTCGCAGACGACCGCATCCAGGAGCAAACGTCATCGTGCGCCACGGGTGCTCGCCCCGATCACGGGGCGTCAATCGGGTCGAGAAATGGCCGCAGGGTGTGATTCGCTCGTGCGATGCGGGCGCTCGTGGTGACCTGGGCCCGCGGCGGCAATCGGCCGCCGCTGCTGGCGGCGGCGCGTCTGCTGGTCGCCCGCGGGCACGAGGTCACGATGCTGGCGTCCGCGGAGACGCGCGGCCACGGAGCGGGCGGGCATGCCGGTGGTCGGCTACCGACGGAGCTCGGATCCCAACGTCCACGTCGCGTTCGAAGATCAGGCCGCGTGCATGATGGCGACGGCGGCGGGCGCCGAGATCGCGCTCGATACGCGCGACGTCATCGATGAGCTGCGTCCCGGCTTGATGGTCGCCGACTGCGTGCTCCCGGCCGCGTTGGCGGCCGGTAAGGCCGCCGCCACACCGGCGGCGTCGCTGGTGCACTTCCTCTACGGCCTCGCTCGGCAGGTGATGCTCCAGGCCGGCGGCAGCTGGACGACGGACCTGCACGCGCTGGCGCAGACGAGGAGGGCCCTGGGGCTTGCTCTGCTGGAGAGCGGCCTGGCTGCATGGGAGCGCCCGGATCTCGTGCTCGTGACCGCCCCGGACTCGCTCGACGTCGATGCCGACGCGGCGCCGCACGTGGTGCATGCGGGGCCGCTGGGCGTCGACGTCGCCCCGGCGCGCGAACGCTCGCGCGTGCTGCTGACGTTCAGCACCGCGGTTATGGCGGGCCAGACCGCGCTGATCGAGCGCCTGGGCGTGGCCGTCGCGGAGCTCACCTGCAGCCGACGCTCACGCTCGGCCGCGCCATCGGACGCGACGCCGTCCACTTCCCCGGCGCGGTTGAGGTCCTGGCCTTCGGCGACCACGATCGGCTGCTGCCCGAGTGCGCGCTCGTCGTCTCTCATGGCGGCCTCGGAACGGTCCTACGGGCGCTCGCCCACGGAGTCCCGCTGCTGATCCTGCCGCTCCGGCGCGATCAGGCGTTCAACGCCAGCCGCGTCGAGGCTCTCGGCGCCGGGATCGCGCTGCCCCTCGATGCATCGCCGCAGCGAATCCAAGCTGCGCTGGGCACACTGCGGAGCGACGCGTCGTTCCGGGCCGCCGCCGTCACGGGCGGTGAGCGGATCGCTGCCGGCCGCCCCGACGACTTGGCCGGCGAGGCCCTCGAAGTCCTTAGGCGCTGAGACGCAGGCCACCAAACTGCCTCGCCGTGGCCAACCCAAAGAACGTCCTGCAACGCGACGGGATCGCCGAAACAGTTCCGAAGACCATGCCCAGCGCGGAGCAGAAGTCCTGACCGGCGCGTCCGTCGCTGCTGCCCCGGACGAAAAAAGCACAACGGCGCGCCGGTCAGTGGGCTGATGAGGCGGGAGCACGAGAAACCTGCGGCCCCACAGGGCGCGCTGCAACCCGGGTTGGCGCTAGTCCGCGCGAACGGACTCCTTGGCCAGCAGGTCAAGTCATCAACGGGCCGACACGAGAGGAGGAGGAGCCGGGCCGCGTGCTGACACTCGCGGCGACGCCGCTCGTCGCGCAAGGCGCTCCCAGGCCCACTCGTCCATGCCGACCTCGGCGCCGCCCGCCCTTGCCGCGGCGCACGAGCAGGGCCCCGCGACGGTGGTCGAGGTCAGACTCGTTGAGCGCGAGCGCCTCGTGGATCCGGAGTCCCGCTCGCCACAGCACGACGATCAGGCCGCGCAGCCGGCATCCATGGCGCCCGTCACCGGCCGTGCGCATGACCGCGACGATCTCCTCGACGGTCGGCGGGTCGGCCGGATAGCGATGCCCCTTGTTACGTGGCGGGCGCCCAGCGTGGAAGCCTGGCATGGTGGCTGGCGACCGCCGACGACCGGCGGCGCGAGCAGCAGCTCGGTCATAACCCTCCTCGGGCTCGGAAACGAGCCGCGAGCATCGCGGAAGGTCACGGGCCGAGGACATCGCGCTCGACGCCCGCCGCGAGTGCCGCTTCGCGAGCGAGCGACAGCGCTGTGTTCCGGTACGGGGCGACCGAGTCGCATGGAACGCGATAGCGGAGCACGACTGCTGTTGTCCACGGATGCAGGAGCGCGGTGGGGCGGATTGCGCGCAGGCGGACGGCTGGCCCTCGTCCAAGTGAGGAGTCACACGGACGGAAGGGGAAGCTCGCCTTGGGGGGCGAAGGAGGAGCCTGCTCGAGACCTCCCCGCCGCGAATGTCGCTCCTCACACCCGCATTCGGGCTTCACAGCGCGGTCCTCGCTCCTGCTCTCGAGCGAGGGTGCGTTGGCAGCGACTGTTCCACCCGCACCCTCTGGGGGCCCACGAGTCGTGACGCTGCCCTGCGGCGCTCGTCGGCCCGCCGGCTCGCGGGTGCGAACGCGCTCCAGGCGAACCAGACTCCGAACCCGCGCTGAAGCGCCTTCGGCCCGCTCATCGCCAGCTTGCGAGAACGGAGCGCACCGGCCAGCTCCGCGCGCCCCAGGTAAACGCGGTAGAGCGTCGCAGTGTCGACCGTGACAGCGAGGTCGACGTCGAACCCGGGGTGCTGGAGGCAGACCGAGACCTCGGAGGGCTCGAGCACCATCCAGTAGCGCTTCGCCGGGTCGCGGAAGTCGAACTGGACCACCGTGCGATTCGGGGGAAGCTGCTCACGATCGACGTGGCGGGCCATCCAGACGATCAAGAGGTCGGGGTCTAGCTCCTCGGGGCGGGGGTCGGTGAACGCCCAGGTAACGCCCCACTCCCCGATCGCCTGCACGACCGCCTCCAGGTCCCGGCCGGCGAGCGTTAGGCGATAGTCCAGCGTCCTCCCCGTGGGGCCGGTGCGCCGCTCGATGATCCCGGTCCGCTCGAGCGAGCGAAGCCGATCGGCGAGGACCGAGCGTGAGATCCCCGGCAAGCCGCGCTGAAGCGCGTTGAACCCGCTCGCACCGCCCAGCATCTCGCGCACGATCAGCAGCGTCCAGCGGTCGCCGAGGATCTCGCTCCCCTTGGCGATCGGGCAGTACTGCGCGTAGCCCCGCATCCTCCGGATGCTAATCCCGGATACGGCCAGGTACGGGCCAGGTTCGGAATTCGGACCGCTTGGTTCGAAATGCGGTCTAGTCCGCGGCGCGACACGCCGCCTAGCGTCGGCGACATGCCTACCGAGACGACAACAGGCGCGGCGGAGACTACCGACCTCGATCGTCTGCGCGACTCGATCCGCGGCCCGGTGATCGCTCCCGACGACGCAGGGTACGACGCGGCGCGGGCTATCTGGAACGGTGCGATCGAGCGCCGCCCCGCCTGCATCGCTCGCTGCACCGGAGTCGCCGACGTCGTCGCGGCGGTTCGCTTCGCGCGCGAGCGTGACCTAGTTGTGGCGGTGCGCTCCGGCGGCCACGGCGTCGGTGGTCATGCGGTCTGCGACGGCGGCCTCGTGATCGACCTTTCGCCGATGAAGGGGATCAGGGTCGACCCGGCGGCGAGCACCGTCAGGGCCGATGCCGGCGTGCTCTGGGGCGAGCTCGACCGCGAGACGCAGCTTCACGGCCTGGCGACGGTGGGCGGGATCGTCACCCACACCGGTATCGCGGGCCTTACCCTCGGCGGCGGCATCGGCTGGCTCACGCGAAAGCACGGTGCGACGGTCGACAATCTCCTCTCGGTCGACCTGGTGACGGCGGAGGCCGAGCTCCTCACCGCGAGCGGGGATGTGAACCCCGACCTCTTCTGGGGGATCCGCGGCGGCGGCGCGAACTTCGGGGTCGTGACCTCGTTCGAGTACCGGCTTCACCCGGTGGGACCGATCGTGCTCGCCGGGCCGATCTTTCACCCCCTCGAGGACGCCCGCGAGGTGCTCGCCTCCTATCGGGAGTTCATCGCCACAGCGCCCGATGAGTTGACGACGATCTTCGAGCTGAGCGTGGCCCCGCCGGTCCCCTTCCTGCCCCAGGACGTGCACGGCAAGCCGATCGTGATGGTCGGGGCCTGCTACGCCGGCGCTCCCGAGGACGGGATCGAGGTGGTGCGGCCGCTGAAGGAGTTCGGCAACCCGATCGTCGACCTGCTCGAGCCGAAGCTTTACACCGCGCTGCAGTCGATGTTCGACCCGTCCGTCCCGCACGGCTGGCACCGCTACTGGAAGTCGGTCGAGCTGCCGCTGCTGACGGACGACGCGATCGACACGCTCGTCGAACACGCCTCCGCGCAAACCTCGCCGAAGTCGTACTGCATCGTCTTCCAGCTCGGGGGCGCTCTCGCCCGCGCCGGAGAGGACGAGACCGCGTTCAGCCAGCGCGACGCCGGCCACAACGTGAACATCAACGCGGTCTGGACCGACGACGACGCCGAGAGCGAACGGCACGTCGCCTGGGCGCGCGACTTCTTCTCGGCCATGCAGCCGCATGCGGGCGGGCGCGTCTACCTCAACTTCCTTGGCGACGAAGGGGCCGAGCGGGTCCGCCATGCCTACGGCGACCGGCAGTACGGGCGCTTGGTCGACCTGAAGCGCACATACGACCCGACGAACTTCTTCCGACGCAACCAGAACATCGCGCCGTAGCGACAGCTCGCCGGCCATCCGCGGGTCGCCGAGACGGATGCGCGCGCGAGACTCTGTGGCGCCAGGCCGTGGCGCTCACACCGACTTGCGATGTCGGTTCTCGTCCGATGCGACGGCGCCGGCCGGCACGGCTCGCTGCTGCGTGAGCCTCGAAGACAGCAGTGCGCGGTCCGCGTCGACCGGCGCCCAGCGCCGAGACGCATGAACCCGGTAGCGCCGTCGCGTGCTCCCGCCCCAGCAGGGGGCAGCACGTCCGGGACGGTTCGCCGTATTCGCCGTCGGGCGGCAGAGGGCAGTAGGGTCGGGCGGTGGGCCAGTTGGAGTTCGATCGCCGCCTCGTCGAGCGGCTCGAGCGACTCTACGCGACGCGCGACGTGCTGCGTCGGCGCGAGCTCGTCCGTGCTGCGCTCGGCGTCCGAGCCGGTGACCGCGTCCTTGACGTCGGCTGCGGACCGGGCTTCTACGTCACCGAGCTGCTCGAGCAGGTGGGCCACAACGGCTTCGTGGTCGGCGTGGACGCCAGCGCGGACATGCTCGCCGTGGCCGCTAAGCGCGTGGAAGGGCACGACAACGTTGAGCTTCGCGAGGCGAACGCCACCGCGCTCCCGGTCCCGGACGCGAGCTTCGACCAGGCTCTCGCGGTTCAGGTCTTGGAGTACGTCCAGGACGTGCCGGACGCGCTGGCGGAGATGCGACGAGCGCTCCGCCCGGGCGGCCGGGTGGTGGTGTGGGACGTTGACTGGGCCACCGTGTCCTGGCACACAGCCGACGCCGAGCTGATGCAGCGCGTGCTCGCCGCCTGGGACAGACACCTGACACATCCGTCTCTGCCGCGAACGCTTGCGCCTGAGCTGCGCGATGCGGGCTTTGAGCACATCCGGATGGACGCCCACCCCTTTGCGACGTCACAGCTCATTCCAGATGCGTACGGCGGCTCTCTCGTGGCCCTGCTCGAGCAATACGTGGCCGAGCAGGGAGGCATGCGCCGCGAGGAAGCCCGGGCCTGGGCCGATGAGCAGCGCGAACTCGGCGAGCGCGGGGAGTTCTTCTTCACCGTGACCCAGTTCTGCTTTGCGGCAACTCGCCGCAGCTAATCGATCGGCACATTGACCGCGCCTCACCCTTCGTCGGACGAACGCCCGCACCGACGGCGAGCGGCGGGGACACGCGCTGTCGCGCTGCTCCCTCGAGGCATGAGGAGCAGCTGCCTCGCCCGCGGCGGGCGGCTCGTGCCAGGCGATCGGATCAGTTCGACTGGTGCCCGATCGAGGCCGGCCTACGAGACGCGCCGCCGACTCGAGTCAGACCGAACCCCCGAGCGCGGGATCCCCGAGCGGGTGCGATTGGCAACCCGCCACGCACCGCGATCTTCGCGCCGTTGCCGAGCAATCGTGCGGTCGAGTCGTCCATCTCGACGACAACGTCCCACGGCAGTAAGCCGGAGGCAGCGCATGAGGCGTACTCCAAGGTTCTCGACGCACTGTCGACCCCATAGCGGCCGAGGCACCGCGCAGCCCCGATCAGCGCGTGGTCGTCACGCAGTTGAGAGCGGCTCCATTTTAGAGACCAACCAGGCTGATCCGCCGCGCTCGATGATGGCCGCCAGCTCGACGCACCGCGCCCGGCCTGAGCTGTCAATCGTCTCATGGACGAACCGGATATCGACCTCGACGTGGGCGATGGCGAAGTCACCGACCCTGTGCAGTCTGACCAGCCGCCAACCGAGGATCCCATCGTCCATCGCCTCCCACCGCCGGTCTTCCTCATCCTCGCTCGCCATGTGCGGCCTCCGACGCGATCACGGCCGCGGCGCGGATCATCGGCGTGGCGGCAAGTCGACGTCAGCGCCGCCGACGAGGCGCGTCGCGATTTGGTCGCTTGGACAAGACGGGCCGCGGTCCGGGACTTGTGCGACAGCCTCGCCTCGAAGCAGCAGCGCGGGGAACTCTGGTCCGTTCCGTCGCCGCGCCATCGCTGATCGTCCGCATCGGCACTTGCGGGCTCTGCCCCTGGGCGCATCGCTGGAACGTCACGCCGACTCACACAAGACGATCGGTGTTAGATGCCGCCATGACGCAACCACCGCCACCGCCACCGCCAGCATCCGAGCATTCCGACACCGCGCGCGAACCGTCCGAATTGCCGGTCGCGCCGTCGGATCTCGATCAAGCGCGGCGCACGTCGATGGCCGCGGAGCGAACCTGGCTGGCGTGGTGGCGCGCTGCTCTTGCCGCCAGCGCGGGAGCGCTCGGCGTGGGGCGCCTCGCCCCGGAGCTGCTTCATGTCGCTCCATGGCCTTACGTACTGCTCGGCTGCGGCTATGCCTCCCTCGCGATCGGGCTGCTGATCGTCGGCGCGCAACGGCAGCGCGAGCTGGAGCACGCGCTGCGGACCGGCGGTCACATGCCGCTGCATTTCCGCACTGTGGGGCTGTTTACTGTGGGCGGCGTCGCGCTCGCAGTGATGACCGTCGTTCTCGTGATCGCGCAGACCTGACCGGCGCCAACCCGGGACCCGGCCGACTCAGCGGGATCGCTCGTCGCGCACTCCCGGTCTCGATGCATCTGAACCGCGCGTCGACGGCCGGGTGCGCCGCTGGCGGCGCCGCGTCCGCCTGGCAGGAGCGACCCGGCGTGCGCGACGCGCGCTTCTCCGTTTGCCTCAACTCAGCAGTGATCGGCTCGCCCGGTCGGTCCGGCCGATGCCCATGGGTGGTAGCTTCGCGCCGTGCGGTTCTCCCTCGTCAACAGAGACCACGTTTTCTTCGACCTGTTCGCGGAGGCGGGTGAGAACTCGCTCCGAGCGGCGAAGCTGCTCCAGGAGCATGATCGAGGGCTGGCCCGATAGCGCCGATCTCGCACGCGAAATCCTGCTTGCCGAGCAGGAGGGAGACCGGATCACGCACGACATCTCCCAGCGGACGAGCTCGACCTTCGTGACGCCGATCGACGCCGAGGACATCTACAACCTGGCGAGCAAGGTCGACGATGTCGTCGACCACATCGAGGAGACCGCCGACTTCATGGTGCTCTACAGGATCGAGGCGCCGATGGACCAGGCGCTGGCGATGGCCGACGTCCTCGTCAAGGCCTGCGAGCGGCTCTCCATGCTGCTCGATCACCTGCGCGAGTTCAAGGACCTTGACAAGCACTGGATCGAAATCCACCGGCTCGAGAACGACGGCGACCGGCTCTTCCGCGAAGCCTTCGCCTCCTTGTTCGCTGGCGGAATCGACCCGATGGTGGTAATCCGCTGGAGGGACATCTTTCTCAGGCTGGAGCGGGCGATCGACGCAACCGAGCACGCCGCAACGGTCGTCCAGACCATCGCGACGAAGTACGGCTGAGGGCCGTCACCGTCCGACCTCCACCTGCAGGGGCGGATTGCGGACTGTCGCAATCGCCTGATAGCGGCACCGTACGCCTCGTTCGCGACGTTCTTGCCCGGCGCGCTCCGGGGTCGTGTCCTCCTGGACGTTCAAAAACTGGCGAGCGCTTGTCGCGCCGCCTTGCGAGCGGTCGACGCGCACGTGATCTCGCTGGGCGTCATGCCGCCCGGGCGGACGCCGCCGTCGGCGGCTAGCTGTAAGTCCCAAGCAGGTTGTTCAGTCGGGTGATGGGTGCTTGTCGCCCGATGGCTTGGTGTCGGCGGTGATGGTTGTAGTGGTGGAGCCAGCCGTCAAGGGCTTGGGTGCGTTCTCGGCTTGAGCTGTAGATCGCGCCGTAGGCCCAGTCGGCGAGCATGGTGCGGATGAGGCGTTCGGCTTTGCCGTTGGTCTGTGGGCGCCGTGGGCCGGGTCCTGAGGTGGCGGATGCCGAGCGCGCGGCACGCGAGTGCGTGGAGGGTCGAGATGTACGGCGATCCGTTGTCAGTGAGGACGCGTTCGGTGGTGATGCCGTGTCGGGCGTAGAACGCGATCGCGCGGCGCAGGAAAGCGACGGCGGTCGTCGCCTTCTCGTCGGGCAGGACCTCGGCGTAGGCCAGGCGGGTGGCGTCGTCGACGGCGACGTGCACGTAGTCCCAGCCGGTGATGCAACGATCCACGCCGGCCGCGTCGCGACGGCGGCGCGTGCCGTTGCGCGTGACGCCGGTGATCCGCTTGCCGGCGCCGTCACGGATACGCCCAAGTTTCTTGACGTCGATGTGGATCAGCTCGCCGGGCCGCTCGCGCTCATAGCGCTCGGCCGGCTCGAGCCCCATCCGGCCGAGCTTGCCCAACCCGCAGCGCTTGAGGACCGCGCTGACCGTCGAGGGCGGCAGGTCGAGCAGGTCGGCGAGCTCGGGCCCGGAGAAACGCAACCGGCGCAGCGCGCAGATCGCCGCGACCGTGCGCGGGTCGGTGCGGTTGGCCACCGTCCTCGGAGCCGAGGACCGATCAACCAGCCCGCCCGGTCCCTCGGTTCGGAAGCGAGCAAGCCATTTGCGCGCGCTGCGCTCGCTGATGCCCGCCGACTCCGCCGCCGCTCTGACCGTCCACCCATCGCGCTCGATCCGATCGACCAACAACCGACGACCGATCGGACTGAGCCGCGCGTTAGCGTGACATCTCATCCGGTGTCTCCTTGGGACTGGGGCTTCGCAACCACCAGCCTCCAAGGAGGCCCGGATGAACAACGTCCTTAGGAACTACAGCTAGCCAGCGGTTGATGTGCGCCCGGTTCGCGTCGCTCAGCGTCTGCCATGCGAGCCGCAGGCGTTCGCGGTGCAGGACGATGAGCGCCGGGTCCAGCGCGTACCAGGCGCTCGGCGCCGCCCACGGCAGGCGATCGTCCTCCCAGTCGTCGCTCGCCACGAGGTCGAGGTCGACCGGCGCCTCGGCCGGCCATCGCCGCCGTGCTCGGCGCCGCTGATTGTCGTCGCGGCACGCCTGAAGGGCGACGATGGTGACGAAGTGGGCGAAGGGGGCGCGGTGCGGGTTGTAGTGGCCGCGCTGGATCTCCGTCCACACCTTCACGGCCACGACCTGCGCGAGGTCTTCGGGGGTCGTGTCGCTCTCGTGGGCGTAGTGCGCGACGACGTTGCGCAGCTTGTGGCCGTGGATCTCGATCAGCTGCGCGAACGCCGTCTCGTCGCCGGCCGCCGCGCGTCTGCTCAGCCACGCGTCGAACGCAGCACTCACGACGCGCGAGCCTAGAGGTCCGCCAGGACAGCCGACACCCTCCGGGACTCCGGTCCTCCGCAGCGATCCTAGCCGCCGGGATGCGGTGCAGTTGCGGTGCAGTCCATGCCTGGATCCCAGCGGTCGAGAGCGGTTCCCCAGCGGTTCATTTGGCTTTCTAGAAGCCAAACGTGGCGTAGCCATCGGGTGCCCGGAGGATGAAGTAGATCCACTCGGGCATGGGGCGAGGCGTATCAGCTGGGGCGGTCGCGGGCCAGCACCTTGAGCGAGCGGACGGAGCCGTACGGGTCGGTCGGCAGCGTCTCGAAGAGCGCGAGCGCGCAGCGGACCTCGTGCAGGCTGACGGCCCGCTCCAGGCACAGTCGCGCGATCCAGCGCACCGCCGCGCGCTCGTAGGCCGGGTGCGCCTCGCGCGACATCAGCATGCAGACCTCGAGCGCGTCGTCGAGCTCGATCCGGGGCAGCTCGGCGGCGGCCGCGACGACGATGTGCAGCCGCCCCTGGTCGAGGGCCCGGCGGAACCGGGCGTAGGCGCTGCCGTCGCTCGTCACGCGAACGGATGTTCGCATACGATCCCGTCGGCATGGCGCTGCTCCTGACCTGGAACGTCGCGGGGCGCGTGGCCGCCAACCAGGAGCGCCAGATCGCCGCGCTGGCCGAGCGCGAGATGGACGTGCTGTGCCTGCAGGAGGTCACGCCGCGGACGCGCGAGCGATGGGTGCAGGCGCTGTCGGCGCGGGGGCTCCACGTCGCGGTGAGCGCGTGGCCGCAAGAGCCGCGGGGGTCGCGGCGGTTCGCCGTCCTGATCGCGAGCCGGGCGCCGGTGGAGGTGATCGGCGGGCCGGAGCTGCTGCCCTGGCCGGAGCGCCACCTCGCCGTGCGGACCCGGATCGACGGCGGCGAGGCCGAGGTCGAGGTGCACACCCTCCACGCGCCCCTCAGCTCGAAGGCGGACCTCGTCAAGGTCCGCACGCTCGAGGCGCTCCACGCGGCGCTCACCGCCGGCAGCGGCGTCCCGCGGCTCCTCGCCGGCGACCTCAACACCCCGCGCTACGAGAGCCGGGAGGGCGAGATCGTGACCTTCGCGCGCGACCGCAACGGTCGCATCCGCGAGGAGCTCGGCGAGCGCCACGACCGCGCCGAGCTCCTGCTCATCGACGACCTCACGAAGCACGGCTGGCGCGACGCGTTCCGCGCCCTGCACGGCTACGCCCGCCGCGACCGGTCGTGGGCGATGCGGACCGGCTACGGCTGGCGCCTCGACCACATCCTGGTCTCGCCCGGCCTCGCGCCGGTCGAGGCCGACTACGTCCACGAGTGGCGGACCGAGGGCCTCAGCGACCACTCGGCGATGTGGGCGCGGGTGGAGGCGGGGTAGCGGCTACTCGCCGCGCCGCCGCGCCACCCAGACCTCCTCGCACGGCCAGTCCCGCGCCCAGCCGCGGCGGACGAAGAAGCGGACCTCGTCGTCGTCGCCCTCCGGCGCGCGCAGCTCGTGGAGCGCCTCGACCTCGAAGCCCGTGTCGCGCAGGAGGCGGAGCATCGCGCCGTGGGGGAGGTGGAAGTTCGTCTCGCCGGTGTCCTCCCAGTCCAGGCGGTGCATGCCGAACGCCGGGCGCAGCAGGGTCTCGCCGCACGGCTCCTCGCTCACCGGCGCGGTGAGCATCGCGAGCGACGAGTTGCGCAGGAGGATGAGCCGGCCGCCCGGGCGCAGGAGCCGGAACGCCTGCGGGATCCAGACGAACGGGTCGCACCAGATCGCCGCGCCGTACTCGGAGAAGACGAGATCGAACGAGCGGTCCTCGAACGGCGGGGCCTCGGCGCTCGCGTGCACCAGCGGGAACTCGATCCGGTGCTCGGCCTGCAGCTCGCGCGCGGTGGCGAGCTGGGCCTCGGAGACGTCGAGCCCGACGGGGTCGGCGCCGAGGCGGGCGAACCACGCGCACCAGTAGCCGGTGCCGCAGCCGAGGTCGAGGACGTCGAGGCCACGGACGTCGGGCAGGATGTGGACGTCGTCCTCGGGCACGTGCCACATGCCCCAGTGGGGCGCGCGGCGGCTCCACGCCGCGCGGCCGGCCGCCACCCACTCCGGCGCGTTGTCGTTCCACTGCCGCCGCGTGCGGGCGGCGTGCTCGCTGAGCTCGAGCTCGTCGGTCACCGGATGACCATCTCGACGAGGTGCGGGCCCGGCTCGGCGAGCGCGTCGGCGAGCGCGCGTTCGAGCTCGCCCGCGGTCGTCGCCCGGCGGCCGGGAACGCCCATGCTGCCCGCGAGCGCGACCCAGTCGAGCGCCGGGTCGCCGAGCGAGGTCAGGGCGCGGGCGCGCGGCGAGGGCTCCTCGACCCCGGCGCGCGCGAGCTCCGCGAGCAGGATCTCGTAGGTCCCGTTCGCGCAGATCAGCGCGGTGACGTCGAGCCCCTCCCGCGCGTAGGTCCACAGCGCCTGGGCGGTGTACATGCCGCTGCCGTCGGCCTGGACGGCGATGACCGGCCGGTCCGGGCAGGCGACCGCCGCGCCCGCCGCGGCGGGGAGGCCGAAGCCGATCGCGCCGCCGGTGAGCGCGAGGTAGGTGTGGCGCGCCGCGCCCGCCGAGGCCGGCACGTAGAACGCGCTGAAGGTCACGCCCTCGTCGACGACGATCGCGTTCTCGGGCTGGCCCGCGGCGATGACGTGCGGGGCGGTCTCGAGCGTGAGCGGGGCGTCGGCGTCCACGGCGGCGGCACCCGCGACGGCCGGCGTCGCCCGGGCGCCGGCCTCCGATGCCCCGACGGCCGCGGCGAGGCGCTCCAGCGCGTCGGCCGCGTCCTCGGCCGGGCCGGCCAGCGCCGCGACGGGCATCCCGGCCGGGACGAGCGCGCTCGGCAGGTCGGGGTAGCCGAAGAACGCGATCGGCTCGACGGTGCCCGCGAGCAGCACGCGCGCGCCCTCCGCGAGGGCCGCGGTCGCCTCCTCGGGGAAGTACGGCAGCCGGGCGGCGAACGGGATGTCGCCGCCGCGCTCGACGCGGGTCGGGAACGTCTCGGCCAGCAGGCGGGCGCCGGTGGCGTGGGCGATGCGGCCCGCGGCGCGCAGGCCGCGCTCGCTCAGCGCGTCGCCGCCGAGCAGGAGCGTCGCGGGGCGCTCCTCGGCCCCGCGCAGGAACGCGGCGGCCCGGTCGACCGCCTCGTCGTCCACCGTCGCGCGCGGGTCGGCGGCGATCGGGGCGACGGGCCCGTCGGGCGCCTCGCCCCACGCGCAGTCGGCCGGGACGATGAGCGTCGCGACCCCGCCCGGCGCCGAGGTCGCGGCGGCGATGGCCTCGGCCCCGTCGCGCGCGACGGCGCCCGGCGCCGCCGACGTCCGCAGCCACTTCGAGACCGGCCGCGCGAGGCCCTCGATGTCGCTCTCGAGCGGCGCGCCCAGCCCCCGGTGGGCGATCGCGTGGTCGCCGACCACGCTGAGCACCGGCGTCCGCCCGCGGCCCGCGTTGTGGAGGTTCGCGATCCCGTTCGCCATCCCCGGGCCGAGGTGCAGCAGCGTCATCGCCGGCCGGCCCGCCATCCGCGCGTAGCCGTCGGCCGCCGCCGTGCAGACGCCCTCGAAGAGCGCCAGCACGGGGCGGATCGCACCGGCGTCGTCGAGCGCCTGGACGAGGTGCATCTCGGTCGTGCCGGGGTTGGCGAAGCAGACGTCGACGCCGGCCGCGGCGACGGTGCGGATGAGGCTCTCGGCTCCGTTCACGGGCGCGGACCATATCCGCGCCCGTGCCCGGTCACGACTTCAGGACCGCCGAGGCGGACCCCCCGAGGTTGCTGCGGACCGAGATCTGCTCGGGGTTGGTGACGAACCCGCGCTGATCGGAGAACTTGCCGCCGCCGTCGTTGTGCAGCTCGAACATGAAGTTCCCGGCCTTCGAGAAGACGCTGAGGATCGCGTTCGGGTTCGTGCTCGTCGCCTTGATCGTGAGCAGCCCCTTCTTCCACGTGGCGGTCTGGATCGCGACGCGGTCCGGCGCGGGTGGGGCGCCGGGGGTGAGCGTGATCGTCGTCGTGCGCGTGATGTCGAACCACGTCGCGGTGATCGTCACGGTCGTGTTCGCGCTCACCGCCCGCGTCGTCACCGGGAACGAGCCCTTGGACTGGCCCTTGCTCACCACGGTCTCCGCCGGCACCGTCACCAGCGCCGGATTGCTCGAGGAGAGGCGCACGGTGAAGGCGTCGGTCGTGCCGGTGAACGTGACCGTGCCCGTGGCGGCGCTGCCGCCCGCGAGCGTCGACGGGACGACCGAGACGGCCGACAGCGACGGGCCGGGCGGCCGGGCCGGGTTGACCGACAGGTTGGCCGTGCGCGGCACGTTGTCCACCGCCGCCGTGAGCTGGACGATCGTGGGCGGTGCGGCGGCGTTCGTCGCGATCGGGAAGTTCGCGGTCGTCGCGCCCGCCGGGACGACGATCGACGCCGGGACCGTCGCGACCGACGGGTCGCCGCTGAAGAGCCGCACGGTCGTGGGGGAGGGGTCGGCGAACGCGAGCGTGACGGTGCCGGTCGCGGTCGCGCCGTCGCGCACCTGCGAGGGGTCGACGGAGAGGGCCGAGATGCTCCCGGCGGCCGACGCGCCGGCGGGGAGCAGGACGACGACGGCCGTCGTCACCAGCGTGGCGAGCAGGGCGAGACGTCGCATGAGGGGGGCCTCCGATGCGGGCGCGGCGTCCGTGCCTGGAAGGGTGGGGGGCGGCGGCCTCCCGGGAGGCCGCGCCGGCGGATGCTCCTCCCCGCCGGGTCCGAGCGTCAATGCGCTATAGGACCTACGACCTCAGCGCCGCGGGCCGCGCCGGCCGCCGCCGCGAGCGTCCTCGGGCAGCTCGCTCGGGCCGACGTGCGCGGCGAGCCAGGCGTTGAGCTCCTCGCACGCGCCCCAGGTGTGGCGGAGGTGCTTCAGCGCCGCGGCGCGCCCGATCCCGCGGGCGCCCGGCTTCAGGCGCGCGCCGCCGATGAGCGACTTGTGGCGCAGCAGGACGACACGCGGATGGTCGCGCGGGTAGCCGCGCGGCGCGGTCTTGAGCTCCTCGCCGAACGTCTCGACCCCGGCCGCGTGCACGCCCGCGACGACCGCCTCGAGCTCGGGCCCGGCCGTGTCGTCGGCGACGGCGGCGCGGAAGCGCTCGAGCTGGTCGGACGCGAAGCGGTAGCCGCCGGTCCCGCCGAACAGCCCGGGCGACGACACCTCGGCGTACAGCACCGGGCCGCCGTCGCGGCGGTCGTGGATCACGCCGTAGGTCCGCGTCTTGTACGGCGACTTGTCGGGCGAGAAGCGCAGGTCGCGGTGCTGGCGGAACACCTTCGCGGCCCCGTCGACGTCCTCGGCGAGCTCGTCGAGCAGCGCCTCGAACGCTCCGTGCACGTCGCGGTCGAAGACCTCGCGGTGCGCGGCGAACCAGTCGCGGGTGTTCTCGGCCTCGAGCCCCGCGAACCACGCGAACGTCTCGGCCGGGAAGCCCGCGAACCCGCTCACGTCAGCGCAGCGCGCCCTCGAGGCGCAGGACCCGGCGGAGGATCGCCAGCGAGGCGGCGTACGTCGAGTCCATGCCGTAGTAGGACAGCCCGCGGGCGCCGAGCGTGCGGGCCTGCGTGTACGGCGTGTCCGAGGCGTAGTGGATGACGCCGAAGTCGATCGGCAGCTTGGAGAAGTTGACCGCGTCGTTGACCGGGTAGCGGTCGGCGTCGGCGATCTCGTAGACGGCGTTGCAGTACGGCCCGGCCTCCATCTCCACGACCGTGAACGCCTCGCGGTAGTAGAAGTCCAGGTAGGAGCGGTTCTGCAGGAACGTGCTCTTGACCGTCACCGCGCGCTGGTTGTCGAGGCCGGTCCCGAAGCGCAGGTCGGGCTCGATGTCCTCGATCTCGAAGGCGTTGTCGAGCCAGTACGTCGTCCCGCTGTGCTCGTCGTGCACGACGCTCGAGAGCATCACGTCGCCGACGTCGGCGTTCAGCGTCGCCGCCTTGCCGAGCACGTAGACGGCGCGCAGCGCGCTCGAGTCGACCGCCACCTCGCGCAGGATGTTGTAGGCCGCGAGGCCGAGCGGATAGTCGACGTTGACGACGACCGCCCGCGACGCCGCGAGCCGGTCGGCGTCGACCGCCCCCAGGCGCGGGTCGAGGTGCGCCGGGTCGAGGCGCTCGAGCGGGATGATCTGCGCCGGGACGCGCATCGCCGTGCTGCTCGGCAGGTGCTCGACGCCCGCGGCCGCCTCCGCCTCGCGCCGCCACTCGTGCAGCTGCGGCCCGCCCGCGTCGATCCACTCGCGCGCGACGAAGTACAGGAAGTTCTCCCACGAGCCCTCGCTGCGCCCGTCGCGCAGCGCCATCAGCTCGCCCCGCAGCCCGTCGGACTCGGGCAGGCCCTCGATGTAGGCCAGCAGCTCGTCCTCGCGCCGGCGGGCGATGCCCGTGACGAGGTTCGACAGGCTGTGGGTGTTCGAACTGACGAAGTAGATCGGCCGGTCCTCGAGCTGCTGGGCGACGAGGCGTCCGCGCACGGGCGCCCACCAGCGCCGGGTGAGGCGCGCGTAGCCGACGTGGGTGCCGCCGAGCATCCGCACCCGCAGCGACTCGCGCCGGGTGCCGATCTCGCGCAGCTGCGGGCCGAAGGCCTCGCCCCAGGCGTCTTTCAGGCGCAGCCAGTCGTCGATCGCGCCGCCCAGCGTCGTCGCGCAGTCGGCGGGGTCGGGGTCGTGCGCGTCGTCCTCCGGCCAGCCCGCCGCGCGCATGCGCTGGGTGATCTTGTTCCACTCGATCTGGAAGGCGACGAGCGTCGGGAGGAGGTCGTCGACGTCCGACTCGCTGGCGAGCAGGACCGCGAGCGTGTCACCGCCGCCGTCGTACCAGCGCCGCCGCCGGGCGGGCGCCTCGACCGGCTCCCAGTCCTCGAGCGGGCCGACCCCGGCGCGGGCGAACAGCGCCGGGTCCTGGCCCATGACGATCCGCCGCGCGCGCACGATCCCGGCCGGGAGCCGGCGGATCGCGTAGAGGAACGCGCCGAGGTCGAGCTCGTCGCGGTTCGCGAGCGGGTGCAGGCTCGACTCCATCGCGCGGTGCGAGGGCTCGAGGACGCGCAGGCGCGTCTCGCCGCTCGAGCGCAGGAGCGTCGAGTACGTGCGCTGGTAGAGCTCGATGGCGTCGTCGAGCGCTTCGGTGGGGCTGTTCGGGCGTGGACCCTGGACCTGGAGGCGGGCGATGGCCATTGCCGGACACGCTACTCGCGGGTGTACGGCTGACCCACCGCGGCCGGCGGGCGGGAACGGCCGATCACGCCCGCGACGACGATGATCGTCAGCACGTACGGCAGCGCCTGGAAGAGCGTCGCGCCCGACTCCGAGAACGTCGGCAGCCGCTGGGCGATCGCGCTCGAGAAGCCGAACAGGCAGGCGAACGCGAGCGCGCCGCCCGGCCTCCAGCGCCCGCAGATCACGACGGCGAGCGCGATGTACCCGCGACCGGCGGTCAGGTTCTGGCTGAACGAGCCGAGGAACCCGATCGACAGGTAGGCGCCGCCGAGCGCGGCGAGCACGCCCGAGGCGATCACGGCGAGATAGCGCGTCCGGATGACCGACAGGCCGACGGTCTCGGCCGCGCGCGGGTGCTCGCCGACCGAGCGCAGGCGCAGGCCGCCGGGCGTGCGGAAGAGGTAGACCGCCAGCGCGATCACCACCAGGAAGGCCAGCCACGTCAGGAGGTTCGCGCGGCCGATCGCGTCGCCGACGAACGGGATGTCCTTGATCCCCGGCAGCGAGACGTCGGGGACGCGCGAGATGTTGTCGGGCGTGCCCTGGTCGCCGTAGCGGTCGACGAAGAGGTAGCCGGTGATCCCGAGCGCGAGCAGGTTGATCGCGACGCCGCCGACGATCTGGTCGGCGCGCAGGGTCACCGAGAACACCGCGTGCACGAGCGCGAGCACGCCGCCCGCGACCATCGCGACGAGCAGGCCCACGACCCACGACCCGCCGACGTCGGCGCCGACGATGCCGAAGTAGCAGCCCATCAGCATCATCCCCTCGATGCCGATGTTCACGACGCCCGAGCGCTCGGAGACGATGCCGCCGAGGGCGCCGAAGATCAGCGGCGTGGCGAAGCGCAGCATCGCGGCGATCAGGGCCGACCACGTCACGACGTCCTCGAGGTGCCCGGTGCCCGACCGGGTCGCGGCGATCGCGCCGGCGCCGCCGATCACGCCCGCCGCGATGGCGCCCCAGCCGAGGCGCTTCTCCCCGCGGCCGAGGACCCACGCGCCGGCCCCGACGGCCGCCACGCCGAGCACGATCGACGGCACGGCGGTGCGCACGAGGGCGGGCGGCAGCGTGATGAACCACGCGACGATCCCGAGCGCGATCGCGCCCCACGCCACGGTGCGCGGGGAGAGCGCGCTGCGCTCGGCCTCCGCGGTCGCGACGGCGCCGCTCATCGCGAGGGCCTCCTCATGTGGCCGCCCGTGACCTCCGTCGAGCAATGACGCGCTGTCACGCGTCGCTCCCTCGCCGCACGGGTATCAGGCGCCGTCCGCGGCGCAGGATCGTCAGCACGAGCACGTCGGCGCTGACGAACAGGATCACGAGCCCCTGGATGATCACCGACAGGTTCGAGGCCAGCTCGGGCGGGAAGATCGTCGGGTCGAGGTTGCGCTGCGAGGTGCCGCTGAGCAGGCCGCCGAAGAGCAACGCGGCGAACAGCGTCCCGACCGCGGTGTTGCGCCCGAGCAGGGCGACCGCGATGCCCAGGAAGCCGATCTGCGAGATCTCGATGTCGTTCGTCGCGATCCGGAACTGCCAGCCCAGGACGTCCATCGCCCCCGCCAGGCCGGCGAAGAACCCGCACACCGCCATGACGAGCAGGTAGTTGCGCGCGACGCTCATGCCGCCGTAGCGCGCGGCCTCGGGGTTCAGGCCGACGGCCCGCACCTCGTAGCCGACGGTCGAGCGGTTGAGCACGACCCAGTACACGACGAGCGCGGCGAGCGCGATGAACATCCCGATGTGCACGCCCTGGAGCTCGGGGTCGCCCCAGAACACGTGCAGGCGCGCGCCCGGGACGACGTCGTTCGACACCGGGACCGACCGCTGGGCGTCGTTCTGCAGCGGCCCGCCGAGGCCGAACAGGTAGTCGCCGACGTAGATCGCGGTGTAGTTGAGCATGATCGTCGAGATCACCTCGTTGGCCCCGACCGTCGCCTTCAGGAGGCCCGCGATCCCGGCCCACAGCGCGCCCGCGACGGCCGCGGCGAGCGCGGCGAGGATCACGTGCGGCACGTGCGCCATCCCCGCGAACGACGAGCCGGCCCACACCGCGGCGTAGCCGCCCATGAGGTACTGGCCCTGGCCGCCGATGTTGAACAGCCCGCAGCGGAACGCGAAGGCGACCGCGAGCCCGGTGAGGATCAGCGGCGTCGTCGCGATGAGCGTCTGCTGGAGGTTGAGCGCGGCGGCCGGGCGGTCGTCGGCGCTCGTCCACGGCAGCAGCCAGTTCAGGCCGGTCCCGTTGAAGATCGCCTTGTACGTGCTCAGCGGGTTGTGGCCCGTGGCGAGGATCACGAGGCCGCCGGCGAGGAACGCGAGGACGACCGTCAGGAGCGGCACGAGGACCCCGCCGCCCTGCACGTAGGCCGCCAGGCGCGCGGCCGAGGTCTGCCCGGCGCCGCCGTCGGGGCCGGGCTCGCCGAGCGCGCCCGGGACCGGCTCGGTCACGCCGCCGGCACCTCGCGCCGGCCGCCGCCGGTCATCGCGATCCCGAGCTCCTCCTCGGTGGCGTCGGGCGGGAACTCGCCGACGATCCGGCCCTCGTAGATCACGAGGATGCGGTCGGCCAGCGAGCGGACCTCCTCGGACTCGAGCGACATCAGCAGGATGCCGCGGCCCGCGTCGCGCTCGGCGACGAGGCGGCGGTGGACGAACTCGATGGCGCCGACGTCGAGGCCGCGGGTCGGCTGCGCGGCGACGAGCACCCGCGGGTTGCAGGCGATCTCGCGGGCGATGACGCACTTCTGCTGGTTGCCGCCCGAGAGCGACGCGGCGGGCGTCTCGGGCTGGCCGCCGCGGACGTCGAACTCGCGGATCAGCGTCCGCGCCGCGGCCACCATCTTCCGCGACGACAGCCAGCCGCGCCGCGACATCTTCGGGGTGCGGTACTCGCGCAGGGCGAGGTTCTCGGCGATCGAGAAGTTGAGGATGAGGCCGCGCCGGTGGCGGTCCTCGGCGATGTGCGAGACGCCGGCGGTGACCATGTCGCGGGCGCTCGCGCCCGTCCGGTCCCGGCCCTCGACGACGATCTCGCCCGACTCGACGGGCCGCAGGCCGGTGATCGCCTCGATGAGCTCCGACTGGCCGTTGCCGTCGACGCCCGCCAGCGCGACGACCTCGCCCGCGTGGACGGTCAGGTCGACGCCCTGGACCGCCGGCAGGTCGCGGTCGTCGCGGACGTGGAGGTCGCGGATCTCGAGGATCGGCTCGCGGCGGTCGAGCGGCGCCTTGTCGACGCGCAGGAGCACGTCGCGCCCGACCATGAGGCGGGCGAGCGAGGCCTCGGTCGCCCCCTCGGTCGGGACGGTGTCGATGCGCTTGCCGCGCCGCAGCACGGTCACGCGGTCGGCGATGTCGAGCACCTCGCCGAGCTTGTGGGAGATGAAGACGATCGCCTTGCCGTCGTCGCGCAGCGCCCGCAGCACCTTGAAGAGGTCCTGGGTCTCCTGCGCGGTGAGGACGGCCGTCGGCTCGTCGAGCACGAGGATGTTCGCGTCGCGGTACAGCGCGCGCAGGATCTCGACGCGCTGCTGCTGGCCGACGGAGACGTCCTCGATGACCGCGTCCGGGTCGACCGCCAGCCCGAACTGGTCGGAGAGCTGGCGCACGCGGGCGCGCGCGGCCGACACGTCGAGCAGCCCGGCGCCCGACCGCGGCTCGTCGGCGAGGACGATGTTCTCGGCCACGGTCATGACCGGGATCAGCATGAAGTGCTGGTGCACCATGCCGATCCCGAGGTCGATGGCCCGGCGCGGCGAGTCGATCGTGACCGGCTCGCCCTTGACCCGCACGTCGCCCTCGTCGGGCCGGTAGAGCCCGTAGAGGATCGACATGAGCGTCGACTTGCCCGCGCCGTTCTCGCCGAGGAGGGCGTGGACCTCGCCTGCGCGCAGGTCGAAGTCCACGCCGTCGTTGGCGACGGTGCGCCCGAAGCGTTTCGTGATACCGCGAAGCTCGAGCGCCCCGTCCATGCCGCGATGCGGTGCTAGGTCCCGGAGCCCACCGCGTCCGGCGGCGTGATGCTGCCGTCCTGGATCTGCTTCTGGATCGCCTTGACCTGCTCGTCGTACTTCGCGCCGGCCGAGCTGATCTTGCCGATCCCCACGCCGTCGTTCTGCAGGCTGTTGACGACGTCGGCTCCGCCCTTGTAGCTGTTGTCCTGGACGGACTTGATCGAGTTGAAGACCGCCACGTCGACCTTCTTCAGCGCGCTCGTGATGATCTGCGGGCCGAGGTAGGCCTGGTCGGCGTCGACGCCGATCGCCTGGACGCTCTTCTCCTTGGCCGCGTCGATCGCGCCGAGCCCGCACGAGCCGGCGACCTGGAAGACGACCTTCGAGCCCTTGGCGATCTGGTCGAGTGCGATCTCCTTGCACTTCGCCTGGTCGGTGAAGCTCTGGGAGTAGCCGTTGAGCGTCTTGATGCTCGGATCGGCCTTCTTCGCGCCGGCCTGGAAGCCCGCGATGTAGTGGTCGACCGGCGGGATCTTCTGGCCGCCGACGCTGCTGAGCGAGCCGCCGTTGTCCTTGGCGTAGAGCGCCGTCAGGTAGCCGACGAGGTAGCCGGCCTCCTGCTCCTTGAACAGCAACCCGGCGACGTTCTGCGGCTTGCCCTTCATCGTGGCCGCCGACGAGTCGATGATCGCGAACTTCTGCTGCGGGAACTTCTTGGCGACCGCCGCCACGGCGTCGGCCATGAGGAAGCCGTTGCCGATGATCAGGTCGTACTTCTGCTGGGCCAGCGTCGTCAGGTTCGGGATGTAGTCCGAGTTCTGCTTGGAGATCAGAACGCGACCCGTGACGCCGAGCTGCTTGACGGCGTTCTGCAGGCCCTGGTTGGCGAGCTGGTTGAACGAGCGGTCGTTGAGGCCGCCGATGTCGGTGACGAGGCCGACCTTGAGCTTCTTGCCGCCCGTGCTCGAGGCCGAGCTGCTGCTGCCGGAGCTGCTGCCCCCGGAGCCGCTGTCGTCGCTGCCGCACGCGGCGATCGCGAACGCGGCAACGGCGAAGGTGAGGGCGATGGAGATCGCCCGGAACGTCCTGCGGTGCACTGCGCCTCCTTTGGAAATCCTCCTCGCGGGACCGGACTCCCTCCGCTCCCAGCGGCGCAGTCTACGTCGGACGGCCGTCGCCGTCGCCGAGACGGTCGAGCAATGACGCACGCAGCGGCGGTTCCGCGAAGCTCGCCTCGATGGCGGTGCGGGTGAGGCCGACGAGCTCGGGTTCGCTCAGGCCGAACCGCTCGGCCGCGACGGCGTACTCGCCGCCGACCGACGCGCCGAAGTACGGCGGATCGTCCGAGGCGAGGGTGACGCGCACGCCCGCCTCGCGCAGGGCGGGCAGGGGGTGGGTCTCGAAGCTGTCGAAGACGCCGAGGACGACGTTGCTCGTCGGGCAGCACTCGAGGACGAGCCCGCGCTCGGCGATCTCCGCGACGAGCGCGGGGTCCTCGATCGCGCGCACGCCGTGGCCGATGCGGGTCACGGGCAGGCCGATCGCCGCGCGGACGCTCTCGGCCCCGGCCCACTCGCCGGCGTGGACGCTGCACCCCAGGCCGGCGTCGGCCGCGATCGCGTAGGCCTCGGCGAACGGCCCCGGCGGGTAGCCGGCCTCGTCGCCCGCCATCTGGAAGCCGACGACGTAGGGGTGGGGGCGGCTGGCCGCGTAGCGGGCGATGCGCAGGGCCTGCTCGACGCCGAAGTTGCGGATGCAGGTCAGCAGGATGCGCGCCTCGATGCCGTGGGTCTCGCGCGCGCGGTCGATCCCGGCCGCGATCCCCGCGAGGTGGTCCTCGTCGGAGAGCCCGACGAGCGCGGCATGGTCGGGAGAGGCGATCAGCTCGACGTAGACCGCGCCGTCGGCGGCGCAGCCGGCGAGGTACTCGAACGTGACGTCCGCGTAGTCCTCGGGCGTGCGGATGACGCTCGCCGCCATGTCGTAGGTCTGCAGGAAGTCGAGGAAGTCGCGCCACGCGAAGCGGTCGGGGGTGGCGAAGACGCCCTCGGGAACGCGCAGCCCGTTGCGCTCGGCGATCCGGCGCACGAGGTGCGGCGGCGCGGTGCCCTCGAGGTGGACGTGCAGCTCGGCCTTGGGGACCACCGTCACGCCGCTCCCAGGCGCTCCAGCACGACCGGCCGCTCGGGCGGAGCCTCGTCGCCGACCGTGTACGCGGCGCGCAACGCGGCGATCGCCGCCTCGGCGTCGGCGTCGGTGCGCGCGTGGACGATCGCGAGCGGCCGGTCGGCGGGGCCGACCCGCTCGCCGGGCGCGGCGATCTCGCTCAGGCCGACGGCGTGGTCGACGTCCTCGGCCTCGTGGCGGCGCCCGCCGCCGAGGGCCACGACGGCGAGGCCGACGGCGCGGACGTCGACGGCCGTGACCACGCCCGCGCGCTCGGGGAGCGCGGCCGCGGTCTGCGGGGCGGTCGGCAGGTGGTCGTCGGGGCGCTCGAGCAGGTCGGCCGGACCGCCGAGCTCCGCGACCATCGCGGCGAAGCGCTCGGCCGCCGCGCCGCCGCTCAGCGCCTGCGCCGGGTCGGCGTCCGCGAGGCCGCCGAGCGCGAGCAGCTCGCGGCACAGCTCCACCGTGACCTCGACGAGGCGCGGGTCGCTCGCGGCGCCGGTGAGGTGGTCGATCGACTCGCGGACCTCGAGGGCGTTGCCCGCGGTGCGCCCCAGGACGCGGTCCATGTCGGTGATGAGCGCGCGGCACGGCAGGCCGTTGCCGACCGCGACGTCGACGATCGCCTCGGCGAGCTCGCGCGCGGCGTCGTGGCCCGCCATGAACGCGCCCGAGCCGGTCTTGACGTCCATCACGAGCGCGTCGAGCCCGGCGGCGAGCTTCTTGGACAGGATCGAGGCGACGATCAGCGTGAGGGACTCGACCGTGCCGGTCGCGTCGCGGATCGCGTACAGGCGCCGGTCGGCCGGAGCCAGCTCGCCGGTCTGGCCGACGATCGCGCAGCCGGCCTTCTTGACCGCCGCGCGCAGCCGCTCGGGGTCGGGCGTCGTGAGGTAGCCGGGGATCGACTCGAGCTTGTCGAGCGTGCCGCCGGTGTGGCCGAGGCCGCGGCCGGAGATCATCGGCACCGCGCCGCCGCACGCGGCGATCATCGGCCCGAGCAGCAGCGAGACCTTGTCCCCGACGCCGCCGGTCGAGTGCTTGTCGAGCGCCGGGCCGGGCAGGCCGGCCTCCGACCAGTCGAGGATCTCGCCCGAGCGCATCATCGCCCCGGTCAGCGCGACGCGCTCGTCGCGGGTCATGCCCTTGAGCACGACGGCCATCGCGAACGCCCCGACCTGCGCGTCGCTGACGCCGCCGTCGGTGATCCCGCGGACGAACCACTCGATCTCGTGGGCCTCGAGGACGCCGCCGTCGCGCTTGCGGCGGATGAGCTCCTGGGGCAGGATCCCGGCGCTCACGCGAGCCGTCCCACGAACGCGGTGAGCAGTTCGCCGAGCGCGCCGGCGGCGCGTTGCGCGTCGCGGAGCGTCTGCTCGTGGCTGAGCGGCTCGCGCGACAGGCCCTCGGCCAGGTTGGTGATCGTCGAGATCGCCGCGACGCGCAGCCCGCAGTGGCGGGCGAGGATCGTCTCGTGGACGGTCGACATCCCGACGGCGTCGGCGCCGAGCGTCCGGAACGCGCGGATCTCGGCCGGCGTCTCGAAGCTCGGGCCGCTCACGGCGAGGTACACGCCGTCGGCGAGCGGCGTGCCGAGCGCGTCGGCGGTGGCGTGCAGCGTCGCGCGCAGCTCGTGGTCGTAGGCGTCGTGCAGGCTCGGGAAGCGGGGGCCGAGCGCGTCGTCGTTGGGGCCGACGAGCGGGTTGGACCCCGTCAGGTTGATGTGGTCGGTGATCGCCATGAGGCTCCCGGGGCCGACGTCGGGGCGCAGCGAGCCGGCCGCGTTCGTGAGCACGAGGATCTCGGCGCCGGCGGCGCGCAGGGCGCGGACCGGGGTGCTGACGGTTTCGGGGGGCGGGGCCTCATAGAGGTGCTGACGGCCCTGGAGGACCGCGACGGGCACGCCCTCGAGGTCGCCGAGCACGGCCTGCCCGGCGTGGCCCTGCACGCGTCGGGCGCGGGAAGCCCGGGAGCTCGTCGTAGCCGATGACCTGCGGGTCGGCGACGGCGTCCGCGACCGCGCCCAGGCCCGAGCCGAGCACGATCCCGACGCGCGGCGAGCGGCCGGCGCGGTCGACGAGGGCGCTCGCGGCCTCCTCGGGGAGGCTCATCAGCCCAGGGCCTCCGCGCCGAAGCCGAGCGGAAGCAGCTCGCCGAGCGTGACCGTGCGGCGCGGACCGCCCGGACGCCCGAGGTGCACGCGCGTCTCCGGCCGCGCGAACTCCGACAGGCGCTGGCGGCAGCCGCCGCACGGCGGGCAGATGTCCAGGCGTTCGGCCACGACGGCGACCTCCGCGATCTCCGTGTCCCCGGCCGCGACCATCACGCCGATCGCCGACGCCTCGGCGCACTGGCCCTGCGGGTAGGCGGCGTTCTCGACGTTCGCCGCGACGTGGACGCGGCCGCCGGGCGTCCGCAGGGCGGCGCCGACCGGGAAGCTGCGAGTAGGGCACGTGGGCGTGGGTCATCACCGCGGCGGCGGCCCGCGAGGAGCTCCTCGGCCTCGTCGTCCTCGGCGTCGTCCGCGCCGAGAAGCAGGTCGGCGTAGCCCCGCGGCTCGAGCGCGTCGTCGGCGATCCCGAGCTCCGCGCGCAGGCGCGCGACGAGCGCGCCCTCGCGCGCGAGATCCGAGTCGGCCGCCGCCACGCCCTCGAGCTCGACGAAGGCGCCGAGGCCCTCGACGCGGTCGAGGTGGATCCGCACGCCCTCCCACAGCAACAGGTGGCGGCGCTTGTCGACGACGACGACCGTCCCGAGCGCCGCATCGAGCGCCTCGGCCGTCGCGGCGGCGTCGGGCACCGGCGTGATCCGGTAGCGGCTCTCGCGCGCCTCGGCGGCGTCGGGCCGCTCGTAGGCGATGAGCTCGGCGCCGCCGGGCTCCTGCTCGCGGAGCTTCAGGCGGCCGTGCGGGGCGGCGAAGTACGTGTCGCGCTGGCGCAGCTCGCCGCGGTCCTCGGCGCCGAGCGCGCGGGCGCGCTCCAGCGTGCGGTCGGGATGCGGCGTCGCGGGCCTTGAGCTCGACGTTGCGGCGGGGCGGGGCCATCTGGCGTGCAACCTACAAGCCGTCGCCTCGGGCGACCTGCGAGGATCGCGCGCATGTCGGACCGGCTCCACGTCGTCGAGCACCCCGTCCTCGACGACCGCCTCGTCGTCCTGCGCGACCGTGCGACGTCCCACGGCGACTTCCGCCGGGCGCTCGAGGAGGCCTCGGCGATCCTCGCGATCGAGGCCACCCGCGACCTGCCGACCCGCGACGTCACCGTCGAGACGCCGCTCGAGCCGGCGCACGGCCGGCGCCTGCTCGGCGAGGTCGCGATCGTGCCCGTCCTGCGCGCGGGCCTGGGCATGATCGACGGCTTCCTGCGCCTGCTGCCCGACGCCCGCGTCGGCCACCTCGGCATGTACCGCGACGAGGAGGACCACGCGCCCGTCGACTACTACCAGCGCCTGCCGCCCGGCCTCGGGGACGCGCACGTGATCGTCCCGGACCCGATGCTCGCGACCGGCGGCAGCGCCGTCCACGCGCTGCGACGGCTGAAGGAGGCCGGCGCGCAGCGGCTGCGGCTCGTCTGCCTCGTGTGCGCGCCCGAGGGCGTCGCGGCCGTCGAGGAGGCGCACCCCGACGTCGAGATCTGGACCGCCGCCCTCGACCGCGAGCTCGACGACAACGCGTTCATCCGCCCGGGCCTCGGCGACGCGGGCGACCGCGTGTTCGGGACGGCCGGGTAGCTCGGCTCCGGCCGCGACGCGTCGCCGGGCGGTCGCCCCGGCGGACGGCCCCGGCGAACGGCTGCGGCGAGGAGAAGCGACGGCGGCGGCGCCGGCGCGAGCCCATCGCCGAGCCGTCCGCAACCGACGAGCACCGGGGCCGGTCGCGCGGGGCGCCAAGTGGGCGTGCAGTCGGCGCTGGCGAGATCGAGGCGTCAGTTTGCCGCCATATATGCGGCAAATTGACTGTTCGACATGCGAACGCCCCGCTGGGGCCCAGGACGCCCCGGGCCACCCCCTCATCGCCGAGCCGTCCGCCAGCCGACGAGCGTCCGGGACGCCCGCGCGGGGCGCCACGCGCTCCGCCCGGCGCAGCCCCCGCACGCACGCACCACTCCGCCGACCACCCACCGCGCCTCGCTAGAGTGGCCGTCCGGATGTCGGAGGACGCCAAGACCCTCATCGAGCAGGCGGTGCACCAGTTCCTCGAAGAGGTGCCCGCGCTCAAGCCCATGAAGCTCGTCGTCGGCATCGACCTGCACGGTCGCGGCGACACGCAGCAGTACCGGGTCGACCTCCCCGAGGTCGCCGTCCGCAAGGACATCGCCGCCGACGCGCGCGTGCGCGTCGAGATGCGGCGCGACTTCTTCAACCTGATGGTCCAGCACGGCGCGAAGGTCGCCGACTGGCGCGAGGCCTTCCACGACGGGAAGGCCAAGGCGACGGGCGTCGATCAGTACATGAAGCTGATCGTCAACGTCGTCGAGCGCCAGGAGGAGCGCAACCGCACCCGCCGCGCGCGGCACTGAGCCGCCGGACGCCGCAACGACGAAGCGGCGGCACGGCTCGCGCCGCACCGCCGCCTCACACGACGACCAACCGTCTAGAAGTGCTTGAACGGGTCGACGTAGACGTCGTCGACCGTCCAGCTGCCCGCGCCCATCGGCACGAACTTCAGGCGGACCGGCGTGTGCTCGCCGGGCAGCAGCGGCAGCAGGTTCGCGACCATCAGCATCGGCAGGGACGGCGCCCAGTTGCCGTTGCTGAGCACGAGGCCGACCGGGAGGCTGTGCACGCCGCCCCAGTTGTCCTCGAACTGGATGTCGACGCGGAGGGTCGACAGGATCGTGCCGCCCGTGCGCTTGGCGAACAGGCGGACCGTCGGGTGCTCGACGCCGACGCAGAACGTCGGGCTCGTGGCGTCGCCGCCCGCGGGGATCCGCAGCGCGGTGCTGTCGCCGGCGGCGCCGACCTTGTACGGCTCGTTGCCCGCGACGGGAGCAGCCCCGTCGTCCAGGGCCCAGCCCTTGGCGCCGGCCTCGAAGCCGCCGTCGGGGGCCTGCGTGTAGTTCGCGAGATCCAGCCACGGCCGGAACGGCTTGGTGGTGGCCTGCGCCTGGCAGTTCGGCGCCGACTTCACGAGTAGACCCGCGTGCGACGGCTGCGCGGCGACGGCCAGCGCGCAGAGCGCGCCGACGAGCGCAAGCGCCAACCGGCTCCCCCGGCCCACGATGCGATGAGTCACGTGAGGCATCCTTTCCTCTTCGTAGTTGCGACCGGGGGGCGCACGAGCATCATCGGCCGGCCGTTCGGCGCGCTCGATGCGCCATTCGTCCAACGGCGCATACCGAAGACCGGGCCTGCGCTCAGGCGCCGAGGCGCCCTGCCGATCACGGGGCCATGAGGAGGTTGGTCGCGCTCGCACGCCGACTGCGTTTCGTCACCGTCACGCCCGACACCGAGATGGCCTACGAGCTGACGCATGGGCGCAAGCACGTCCGGCTCGAGCCGCGCGAGCGCCTCAGCATGCTCACGACGGGCATCGGCTTCGTCGTCGCCGCGACCGCCCTGCTGACGCTCGCACCGCCCGGCGCACGTCAAGCCCGGCCTCGCGGTCATGCTCGTCGTCGCGCTCGCGGTCATGTCGCGCGTGGAGCTCGTGCTCGCCTCCGGCTTCGCCGTCCCGACCCAGCTCGTCGTCGTCCCGATCCTCTTCCTCGTGCCGGCCGCCGCCGCGCCGCCGCTCATCGCCGTCGCGCTCGTCCTCGGGCGCGCCGTCGACGTCGTGCTCGGCCGCCGCCACCCCGAGCGCCTGTTCGTCGGGCTCTGCGACGCCTGGTTCTCGCTCGGCCCCGCGGTCGTCCTCGTCGCCGCCGGCGTCCACGGCGTCCACGGCGACGACTGGCCCTGGTGGCTGCTGGCGTTCGGCGCCCAGCTCGGCGTCGACACGCTGATGTCGTCGATCGCGGTCTGGATGGTCGCCGGCCGCTGGCCGCGCTTCCACGTCCGCGAGCTCGCGGTCGTGTGGCTCGTCGACGCCGCGCTCGCGCCGGTCGGCCTGCTCGCCGCCGCCGTCGCCGTCGACAGCCCGGCCGCGATCCTCGGCGTCTTCCCGCTGGCCGCCATGATCGCCGCGCTCGCGCAGGAGCGCTCGTACCGGATCGAGCAGGAGGTCGAGCTCAGCTCGGCCTACCAGGGCGTCGCGCTGCTCCTCGGCGAGGTCATCGAGGACGACGACCACTACACCGGCGAGCACAGCCGCGGCGTCGTCGAGCTGTCCGTCGAGATCGCGCGCGAGATCGGCATGCGCGACCGCGAGCAGCGCCTGGTCGAGTTCGGCGCGCTCCTGCACGACGTCGGCAAGCTCCAGGTGCCGAACGAGATCATCAACAAGGCCGGCCCGCTCGACGACGCCGAGTGGGCGATCATGCGCCGCCACACGATCGACGGCGAGGCGATGCTCGCCCGGGTCGGCGGCATGATGCACGAGGTCGGCCGCATCGTCCGCGGCTCGCACGAGGACTGGGACGGCACCGGCTACCCGGACGGCCTGGCCGGCGAGCAGATCCCGCTCGCGTCGCGCATCGTCGCGTGCGCGGACGCGTACTCGGCGATGACGACGGACCGCTCCTACCGTCGCGCGCTGGGCCACGACAAGGCCGTCGCCGAGCTCGAGCGCTGCGCCGGCACGCAGTTCGACCCGCACGTGGTGCGGGCCGCGATCGTCGTCGTCGGTCGCGGCGCCCCCGCGCCGAACGAGGCGCTGCTCGCCGCCCGCGCGGTCGTCGCCGCCGCCGCGGCGTAGCGCGACTCAGGCCACCGCCCGCTGCGTCGGGCGGTGCATCCGCATCGCCACCATCGCGAGGTCGCCCGAACACGCCGCCGAACGGCGTTCGATCAGTGCTGCTCGGCGGGGCACCAGTACGTCGTGCGGCCGCCGACGGTGGCCCGCTCCATGGGCGTCCCGCAGCGCGGGCAGACGCCGTCGCGACGGCGCGCGGGGATGACCTTCCCGGTGTGGACGCCGCCGCCCGCGATCGCCTTGCGGTTGGCGGCGCGGATCGCGTTGCGCAGGCGGTCGAGCTCGGCCTCCTCGAGCCCGTTCGCGGGCCGCCGCGGGTCGATCCGCGCCTGCCAGAGCGCCTCGTCGGCGAGCAGGTTCCCGACGCCGGCGAGCACCTTCTGGTCCATGATCCGCGCCTTCACCGGCATCCGGCTGCGGCTCACGCGCTCGCGGAAGGCCGCCCGCGTGATCTCGGCCGCGTCCGGGCCGAGGGCATCGATCGCGGGCTCGAGGCGCACGCGCCCGAGGCGCCGGCTGTCGCGCAGGGTGAGGCGCCCGCCATCCTCGAAGTCGATCGTGAAGCGGTCCCAGCGCTCGCGGTCGACGCGCGGGCGCGGGTCGCCGGCCTCGTCGCCGTCGACCACGATCCGGCCCGCCATCCCGAGGTGGATCCCGAGCGCGGGCCCCTCGTCGGACGTCTCGCACCACATCGACTTCCCGCGCCGCTCGGCGCTGACGAGCGCGCGCCCGACGAGCGCGTCCGCGATCTCGCCCGGCGCGTGCGGACGGCACACGTAGGTGTCCGTGTCGTCGACGGCGGCGATGACGCGATGGAGCGCCGTGCGGGCGATGAGGGCTCGGGCGCGCTCGACCTCGGGGAGCTCGGGCATGGGGGTGTGCAGCGTACGGGCGACCCCGGCGCCCGGGACCACTTGCGCGGCGGCGAACGCGCTCATTAGGCTCGCGGCGGCGGGATCCACCAGCGACGAAGGAAGGCCCCCGACGCTCGATCCGTTCCTCGGGGCCGGCGTGCCCGGGCTCGTGCCCGCGGCCGGCCCGGCGTTCGCCCCGGCGCCGAACGCGCCCGTCCGGCCGCGCACGCCGCCCGTGCCGCCGGACCGCTCGGTGCCGGAGCTGCACGAGGTCGTCGCGGTCCCGGCCGGCGTGTACCGCCTCGGCGAGCCGGGGGAGGAGCGCGACGTCGCGGTCGGCCCCGTGGGGATCGGGCGCTACCCGGTCGTCAACGCCCACGTGCGCGCGTTCGTCGCCGCGACCGGGCGCCCGGTGGGCCGGGCGCTCGCCGCTCGGCTGGCCGCCGCGCAGCTCGCCGACCACCCGGCGACGGAGGTCACGTTCGCCGACGCCCTCGCGTTCTGCGCCTGGGCCGGCGCGCGCCTGCCGACCGGGGCCGAGTGGGAGGCCGCGGCCCGCGGGGCCGACGGGCGCCCGTGGCCGTGGGGCGAGACCTTCGACCCCGACCGCTGCGCGTGCGCGGAGGCCGCCCACGGCTGGACCGCGCCGGTCGCCGCCCACCCCGGCGGCGCCGCGCCGTGCGGCGCCGAGCAGATGGCGGGCAACGTCTGGGAGTGGGTCGCCGACCCGCCCGACGCCGACGGCTGGCGCGTCGTGCGCGGCGGCTCGTACCTCGACCACGCGTGGGGCGTGCGCGCCTCGCGCCGCACTGTCCGCCGACCCCGACCGCGCGACGCCCACCACCGGGTTCCGCATCGCGGTCGACCCACCACCACCAGGAGGGATGCCGTGAACGACGCCCGCGCCCCCGACCGCGCCGAGATCGTCGATGCGCTGCGCGACGTCTACGACCCGTGCTGCGCCGACCGCGGCGTGAGCATCGTCGACATGGGCGTCGTGGAGGACGTCCGCGTCGACGGCGCGCACGTCGACGTCGACCTCGTGCTCACGACGGGCTGGTGCCCGTTCGTCGCCTCGATGTCGAGCGCCATCCCCGACCGGCTGCGGGCGATGGACGGCGTCGAGACGGTCGAGGTCCGCACCGTCTGGGACCCGGTCTGGACGATGGACCGCCTGTCACCGTCCGCCCGCGAGAAGCTCGCCATGCCGCTCGAGGAGCTCGAGCCCTACCGCCAGCGCCGCATCGCCCAGGAGAGAGGAGCCTGACCATGGCCACCACCGAGACCCGGCCCGGCGACGCCGCCGCGCGCGACCGCCAGGTGAAGGCGTTCGTCTTCGACTGCGTCTGCCACATCTTCAACTTCGACCCGAAGAACGCGTTCGGGACGCCGGGCATCATGTTCGACGAGCACCTGTACGCCTTCCACCAGTTCCTCACGCGCGAGGGCGAGAAGGTGCTCTCGCGCGAGGAGTTCATGCGCGAGTGGAGCGTGGACGAGATCTACGAGATGGTCATCGAGGGCTCCGACACCGACATGATCGTCGCCCAGCCGCTGCCGCTCACCGACCTCTTCCACGACGGGCTGTCGCCCTGGGAGAAGTGCGCCGAGATGGCCCGCAAGCACCCCGACCGCGCCGTGTTCTGGGGCTCGGTGAACCCGCTCGAGGGCAAGCGCGCGCTCGACCTCATGCGCCGTCAGGTCGAGGACTACGGCGCGAAGGCGTTCAAGTTCTACAACGTGCGCTACGACTACGGGCAGCCGTTCCCGTGGCGCATGGACGACCCCCGCGTCGCCTACCCGTGCTTCGAGCTGGCCCAGGAGCTCGGCGTCAACCTCATCGGCGTCCACAAGGGCGTCCCGCTCGGCCCGCAGCCGATCGAGCACACCCGCACGTTCGACATGGACGGGGCGGCGGCGAACTTCCCGGACATCAACTTCGTCATCTTCCACGTCGGCCTGCCGTGGCTCGACGAGGTGCTGTGGCAGATCGTCCGCTACCCGAACCTGTACGCCTCGATCGCCGCGACCGTGAACTTCGTCGCCCGTCAGCCGCGGGTCTTCGCCGAGATGCTCGGGAAGATGCTGTGGTGGTGCGGCGAGGACAAGATCATCTACGGCGGCGAGTCGCCGATCTGGCACCCGCAGTGGGCGCTCGAGGAGTTCTGGAACTTCGAGCTGCCGCGGGACATCGTCGAGGAGCGCGGCTACCCGCCGCTCACCGACCAGGCCAAGCGCAAGATCCTCGGTGAGAACCTCGCCCGCCTGCACGGGATCGACGTCGACGCCAAGAAGGCGGAGCTCGGGGTGCCGTTCTGAGCGCCGGGGGAGGGCCGCTGCGCGTCGCCGTCCTCGGCGCGACCGGCTTCATCGGCCCCGTGCACGTCCGCTCCGCGCGGCTGGCCGGGGCCGAGGTCGTCGGCGTCGCGGCGTCGAGCGCCGGGCGCGCGCAGGAAGCGGCGGACCGGCTGCGCGTCCCGCACGCGTTCGCCTCGCCCGAGGAGGCGGTCGCCTCCGACGACGTCGACGTCGTCCACGTCTGCACGCCCAACCGCCTGCACGCCCCGCTGGCCGAGGCCGCGCTGCGGGCCGGCAAGCACGTGATCTGCGAGAAGCCGCTGGCGACGACGGCCGACGAGGCCGCGCGCGTCGCCGACCTCGCCGAGGGGTCGGGGCGCGTCGCGACCGTGCCGTTCGTCTACCGGTACAACGCGATGGTCTTCGAGGCCCGGGCGCGCGTCGCGGCGGGCGCGATCGGCTCCATCCGCCTCGTCCACGGCGGCTACCTGCAGGACTGGCTCTCCACGCCCGACGACGACAACTGGCGGGTGGACCCGGCGCAGAGCGGAGCGTCGCGCACGTTCGCGGACATCGGCTCGCACTGGTGCGACCTGGTCGAGTTCGTCACCGGCCAGCGGATCGCGGCGGTGTGCGCGCAGACGGCGACGGTCGTCCCCGAGCGCACCGACCGCGGCAACGCCCCGGCGTTCGCGGCCGTCGGCGAGGGCGGCGGTGGTACCCGCCGGAAGGTGCAGACCGAGGACCTCGCCACCGTCATGTTCCGCACCGCCGGCGGCGTGCTCGGGACGATGCTCGTCAGCCAGGTCTCGCCCGGGCGCAAGAACCACCTGCACCTCGAGCTCGCGGGCTCGGACGCGTCGCTGCGCTTCGAGCAGGAGTCGCCCGAGGTCCTGTGGATCGGACGCAGGGCGCACAACGAGACGATCTGGCGGGACCCCGCGGCGCTGCACGCCTCGGCGCAGCCGATCTCCTCGCTGCCGCCCGGGCACGCCGAGGGCTACACGGGCTGCTTCGAGGTGTTCGTGCGCGACACGTACGCGGCGATCGCGGGCGAGCAGCCCGACGGGCTGCCGCGCTTCGCCGACGGCGCGCGGTCGATGCGGATCGTCGACGCGGTGCTCGCGTCGGCGGCCGCGGGGGCGACCTGGGTCGACGTCTGAGGCCCGGGGCGCCGGCGGCGCGCGGTCAGCGGCGCCCGAGGCGGCGGCCGCTCGGCGTCGACGGGGAGGCGTAGTCGAGGCCGTAGTGGCGGTACAGCGACTCCTCGTCGAGCGCCGACAGGTCGTCGCCGGTGAGGTTCGGCGCGTCCTTGACCTGCGCCTTGGCCACCGTGGTCCGCACGAACTCGGGGCTCAGCGTGACGTCGCGCAGCGGCACGAACGTCAGGTGGCGGCCGATCAGGCCCTCCTTGACCGTGCCGAACTCGTCGGCGTCGGTCTCCGTGTCGATGTAGACGTCCTCGAGCTTGCCGATCTTCTCGCCGTCGCGGTCGAGCAGATCCTTGCCGCGCCAGTCGGCGAGGTTCGCGTTCACCATGCGCGCGGCCATACCCGCGCGGCGGCCGGCCTAGACCGGGCGGGCGAGGAGGGCGCGCAGGGCGTCGGCGACCGTCGGCTGCAGCGTCCACTTGCCCCGCGCCGGGATCACGCGGTGCAGGCAGTCGACCACGCCGGGGTTGCGCGCGGCGACGTAGACCTCGCAGTCGAGCCCTGACAGGCGACGCCAGAGGTCGGCCACCGAGCGCAGGGCGGGGGTCTCGTAGCGCCCGACCCGGGTCAGGTCGAACACGAAGTCCTGGTAGCCGTCGACCGCCGCGGAGGCCGCGATCTGCTCGAGGGTGTGGGCCGTCGCCTCGCGCACGTGCGCACCGGCGTGGACGATGCAGGTGAACTCGCCGAGGCGGCGCTGCACCACCTCCGGCGCGGGGTCGAGGCTGTACGGGCTCTGCGGGAGATGTGCGAACGTCACGCCGGGCGTGGTACCCGCAACTTGTGTTGACGTCACCCGGTTTTCTGCGACGCGGAATCGCGAACAGCAGAGAAAAGGTGCCTAGGCACCCGCCGCCGTGAAGCCGTACGCCTGCGCCAGGTCCGCGTCCTTGCGCGCCAACATCTCGGCCAGATCGACCATTACGCGGCACTGCTTCCAGGTCGCGTCGTCCTGCATCTTGCCGTCGATCATGTGCACGCCGCGGCCGTCGGGGATCGCCTCGATGACCTTACGTGCGAAAGCAACCTCGTCCGGGTCGGGCGAGAAGACCCGCTTGGCGACGTCGATCTGGACCGGGTGCAGCGACCACGCGCCGACGCAGCCCATCAGGAACGCGGCGCGGAACTGCGCCTCGCAGCCCGCGACGTCGCGGATGTCGCCGAACGGCCCGTAGAACGGGAGGATCCCGGTCGCCGCGCACGCGTCGACCATGCGCCCGAGCGAGTAGTGCCACAGGTCCTGCTGGGCGCTCGGACGCGGCGCCTCGGGGTCGTCGGGATCCGGGTCGGAGAGCACGCGATAGCCGGGATGGCCGCCGCCGACGCGCGTGGTCTTCATCCGCCGCGAGGCCGCGAGGTCGGCCGGCCCCATGCTCATCCCCTGCATCCGCGGGCTCGCCGCCGCGATCTCCTCGACGTTCGCCACGCCGAGCGCCGTCTCGAGGATCGCGTGCACGAGGATCGGGCGCTTCACCCCGGCCTTCGCCTCGAGCTGGGCGAGCAGGCGGTCGACGTAGTGGATGTCCCACGGCCCCTCGACCTTCGGGACCATGACGACGTCGAGGCGGTCGCCGATCTCGGTCACGAGCGTCGTGAGGTCGTCGAGCGCCCACGGCGACTCGAGCGAGTTCACCCGCGTCCAGAGGGCGCAGTCGCCGAGGTCGACCTCGCGCCCGACCTTCACGAGACCCTCCCGTGCGGGGATCTTGCGGTCGACGGCGACCGCGTCCTCGAGGTTGCCGAGCAGGATGTCGCACCGCGCCGCGAGGTCGGGCAGCTTCGCCGCCATCTTCTCGTTGCCGGGGTCGAAGAAGTGGATCATCCGCGCGGGCGTGAGCGGGATCTCGAGGATCGGATCCGGCGCGCCCAGCGCGAGGGGCTTCGTGAAGTCGCGGGGGTTTCGCACGGCCCCGACGATATTGACTGGCGGGTCAATCCGGCACACTGCGGGCCAATGACCGAGCACGCATCCGGAGTCGAGACCGATCAGGCCGCCCGCGAGGCGAGCGGCGCGCATCCCTACGGCCGCTACCTCGAGGAGTTCGAGGTCGGCGCCGTCTACAAGCACTGGCCGGCGAAGACCGTCACCGAGGGCGACGACCACCTCTTCTGCCTGCTGACGATGAACCACCACCCGCTGCACATCAACGACGTGTACGCCGCGCAGTCCCAGCAGGGGCGCAACGTCGTCGTCGGCCCGCTCGTCTACTCCCTCGCCCTCGGGATGAGCGTCTCCGACGTCAGCGGCAAGGCGATCGCGAACCTCGCGACGGAGGAGCTCAAGCACCCCGCGCCGGTGTTCCACGGGGACACGCTGTTCTGCGAGTCCGAGGTCCTCGAGAAGCGCGAGTCGCAGTCCAAGCCCGACCGCGGGACGGTGCGCGTGCACACCCGCGTCCTCAACCAGGACGGGCTCCTCGTCGCCGAGTTCAAGCGCCTCGTCCTGGTGCCGCGGCGCCACCCCGGGCCCGCCGATCGCGCCGAGGGCAACGTCGAGTGAGGCGCGAGGGTTAGTGCGCCAAGGCGATGGGCATTCCCAGACTGGACCCTTATGCCCGTCGCGCCCTCGATCGACCTCACCGTGCCCGCCGCGCCCTCCGCGGCCGGGGCGGCGCGGCGTGCCGTCGCGCGGCGCGGCCTCGTGGGCGCGGACCGGGAGGCGATCCTCCTGCTGCTCGTCAGCGAGCTGGTCTCCAACAGCATCCGGCACGCCGGGATGGGAGCGGGCGAGCGCATCCGGCTGCGCGCCGCCCGCACGGACGACGCGTGTGCCTACGTGGAGGTGTGCGACGCGGGCCGCTCGGGCCGGACGCCGGCCGTGCGCACGCGCGGCGGTGGGGCGCTCGAGTCCGGTGGCCTGGGGCTCGTGCTCGTCGACGAGATGGCGGACCGCTGGGGTGTGCACCGCCATGCGGACGGGACCTGCGTCTGGTTCGAGATGGCCTGCGAGGCGTGAGGGCCGCGGTCCTCGCGACGTCGCGGATCCGCCATAACTCATCCCATGCGACATATAGGCTTTCCCCGTAGCACGGGCGAGAGCCTCGACCGATCCTTCGATCATTCACAGGAGTTGACACCAGAAGTGGCGAGCGACATCACGGTCCCGACCAAGCACGAACGACTGCTGGACTGGGTCGAGGAGGTGGCCGGGCTGACGATGCCCGACACCGTCCACTGGTGCGACGGAACGGCCGAGGAGTACGACGAGCTCTGCCAGGCCCTGGTCGACAACGGGACCTTCGAGCGCCTCTCGGACGCCAAGCGTCCCAACTCCTACCTCGCGCGCTCCGACCCCGACGACGTCGCCCGCGTCGAGGACCGGACGTTCATCTGCTCGGAGTCCGAGGACGACGCGGGGCCGACGAACAACTGGGAGGACCCGGCCGAGATGCGCGCGACGCTCCGCGGGCTCTTCGAGGGCTCGATGCGCGGGCGCACGATGTACGTGGTGCCCTACTCGATGGGGCCGATCGGCTCCCCGATCGCCGAGATCGGCGTGGAGCTGACCGACTCCGCCTACGTCGCGGTCTCGATGCGGGTCATGACGCGCATGGGCCGCAAGGTGCTCGACGAGCTCGGCGAGGACGGCGACTTCGTGCCCTGCCTGCACTCGGTCGGAGCGCCGCTCGCCGACGGCGAGGAGGACGTGCCGTGGCCGTCGAACGGCGAGCACAAGTACATCGTCCACTTCCCCGAGACGCGTGAGATCTGGTCCTACGGCTCGGGCTACGGGGGCAACGCGCTGCTCGGCAAGAAGTGCTTCGCGCTGCGGATCGCGTCGGTCATGGCCCGTGACGAGGGCTGGATGGCCGAGCACATGCTGATCCTCAAGCTCACCTCGCCCGAGGGCGAGACGAAGTACGTCACGGCCGCCTTCCCGAGCGCGTGCGGCAAGACGAACCTCTCGATGCTCGTCCCGACGCTCGAGGGCTGGAAGGCCGAGACGATCGGCGACGACATCGCCTGGATGAAGTTCGGCGACGACGGCCGGCTGTACGCGATCAACCCGGAGGCCGGCTTCTTCGGCGTGGCGCCCGGGACGAGCGAGAACACGAACCCGAACGCGCTGAAGATGGTCGAGCACGACACCGTCTTCACGAACGTCGCGAAGACCGACGACGGCGACGTGTGGTGGGAGGGCCTCACCGAGGAGCCGCCCGCGCACCTGGTCGACTGGCACGGCAACGACTGGACGCCGGACTCCGAGGAGCCCGCGGCCCACCCGAACTCGCGCTTCACCGTGGCGGCCGAGCAGGCTCCGTCGATCGCGCCCGAGTGGGAGGACCCGAAGGGCGTGCCGATCGACGCCATGCTGTTCGGCGGCCGGCGCTCGGACACGGTCCCGCTCGTGGTCGAGGCGCTCGACTGGCGCCACGGCGTGCTGCTCGGCTCGGCGATGGGCTCGGAGACGACCGCGGCGATCGTCGGCAAGGTCGGCAAGCTGCGCCGCGACCCGTTCGCGATGCTCGCGTTCTGCGGCTACCACATGGCCGACTACTTCGCCCACTGGCTCGAGATCGGCCGGCGCGACGGCGCGAAGCTGCCGAAGCTCTACACGGTCAACTGGTTCCGCAAGGACCTCGACTCGGGCGAGTTCCTCTGGCCCGGCTTCGGCGACAACTCGCGCGTGCTCAAGTGGATCTTCGAGCGCTGCGACGGCGGCGCGGACGCGGTCGAGACCCCCGTCGGCCTGCTGCCGACGGTCGAGGCCCTCGACCTCGACGGCGTCGACGTGTCGGCCGAGGGGATGGACGAGGTGCTGAAGGTCGACCTCGACGAGTGGCGCGAGGAGATCGGCCTGACCCGCGAGTTCTTCGACGAGTTCGGCGACAAGCTGCCCGCCGAGCTGCGCGAGGCGCTGGACGGGTTGGAGGGGCGGATCGAGAAGGGCTGACGTCGGGGTCGCGGCTGGCTCGGTGTCGCTGGCGTCCCGCGCGAGGCGCCTGCGGACGATGCGGCCTTCGCAGACTGCCGCACCGAGGGGAGGCTGAGCGAGCGTCCGGGGGCGGGCGATCGGCGCCGCCGGGCGTTCGCATGCCGAGCTGCGGATTTGCCGCGTATATCGCGGCGAATCCGCGTCTCGATCTCGCGCAGGGGCGGGAGGGCGGGACGCGCCGCCCGCGCTCGCTCCCTTTCCCCTCGGTGCGTCTGTTCCGCGGCGCCGCGCTCTCCGCGAGCGAACGGGCAAGGCGCCGCGGCGCACGCCCTACGACCCCGCCCGCTCCTCCCGCCGCCGCGCCACCTGCCGCTCGAGCGCGGCCAGGCGCGTGTCCCAGCGCCCGCCGACCTCCGCCATCCACGAGATCGCGTCGCCCATCGGCGCCGGCGTCGGCCGGTAGCGGGTCTCCCGGCCCGCGCGGCGGCCGTCGACGAGCCCGGCGTCGGCGAGGACGCCGAGGTGCTTGGCGACGGCCTGGCGGGTGATGCCGAGCGGGGCCGAGAGCTCGGTCGCGGTCGCGCTGCCACGCGTCGCGACCTCCTGCAGCACCGTCCGCCGCGTCGGGTCCGCGAGCGCGGCGAAGACGTCGGGCTCCGGCGTCACGCCGCCGCCAGGGCGAACGGGCCGACGGGGGCGTCGGTCACCGTCACCCGCGTGCCATCCGGCACCGCGACCAGCCGCAGCTCGACGCGCGAGCCGGGCTCGTCGTCCTCGACCAGCCAGAGCACGAGCCGCTCGCTCGGCTCGGCCTCCTCGACGACCGCCTGGCCGTCGTCGCCGAGCCACTCGGCCAGCAGCTCGGGGTCCGTCAGCGCCTCCCAGACCTCGTCGGGATCGCCGTCGATCGTGATGTCTCGCGCAACCATGGGGTTGCATGATACGCTCGAAGCAAGACGCAACCAAACAGTTGCGAATCACACCACCGACACCCAGGAGTCGAGCCCATGCCCCTCGTCCCCATGGTCATCGAGCGCGACGGGCGCGGCGAGCGCTCGTTCGACATCTACAGCCGTCTCCTCAACGAGCGCATCGTCTTCGTCGGCACCGCGATCGACGACCAGATCGCGAACCTCGTCGTCGCGCAGCTCCTGCACCTGGAGTCCGTCGACCCCGACCGCGACATCGCGATGTACATCAACTGCCCCGGCGGCGTCGTGTACTCCGGCCTGGCCATCTACGACACGATGCAGTTCATCAAGCCCGACGTCGCGACGGTCTGCTGCGGCGTGGCGATGTCGATGGGCTCGCTGCTGCTCGCGGGCGGGACGGCGGGGAAGCGCTCGTCGCTGCCGAACGGGCGGATGCTCGTCCACCAGCCGTCCGGCGGCTTCCAGGGCCAGGCGAGCGACATCGAGATCCACGCCCGGGAGGCGCTCGCGCTGCGCCGCCGCCTCGAGGAGATCTACGCCGAGCACACCGGCAAGCCCATCGAGGAGATCAGCGAGGCGATCGAGCGCGACCGCTTCCTCAACCCGGACGAGGCGCGCGAGTTCGGCCTCATCGACCGGATCATGAACGGGCGGTCGCCCAACGGGCACTGACGGCGGTCGCTCGGCACGACGACGCCCCACGCGCGATGATGGCCGTGTGGGCGTCGTCGATGACAGACCGGAGACCGGTGCGCCGGTGCTCGACCGGCTGCTCGCGCTCGTCGACGAGCACGTCGCGCCCGACCGCGCGCCGGCCGTCCGGGCGTTCACCCGCGAGTACGTCCGCCGGCTGACCGAAGAGCAGCCGGACGCCGCCGCCGAGGGTCTGTTCCGCGAGGCGCTCGGGGCGTTCGAGCTCGCCTCGGAGCGCGGCACGGCGCCGCTCGCGGTCCGCGCGTTCAACCCCGACCCGGCCGAGCACGGCTACCAGGCCGGCGGCGCGGTCCTCGAGACGAACACCGAGGACCTGCCGTTCCTCGTGGACTCGGTCAGCGGCGAGCTCGAGGGTCGTGGCCTCGGCATCGTCCGCGTCGTCCACCCGATCGTCGGCACCGAGCGCGACGCGGGCGGGCGCATCGTCGCCGTCAAGCATCCGCGCGAGGCGAGCGCGACCGAGTCGGTCATGCACTTCGAGCTCGACCGCCCGCTGGCGCCCGACGAGCTGGCCGGCCTCGAGGACGCGGTCCGCACGGCGATCGAGGACGTCCGTGGCGTCGTGCGCGACCACGGGGCGATGCGCAAGCACGTCGAGGACATGATCGTGCTCGCGCGGGCGGGGGAGGGGCGCTACGACGAGGAGGAGGTCACCGAGACCGTCGCCTTCCTGCGCTGGCTGCTCGACGGCAACTTCGTCTTCCTCGGCGCGCGCGACTACGAGATCGACAACGACCGCATCCATGTGACCCCGGGCTCGGGGCTCGGGCTGCTGTCGGACACCGGCCACTCGGCCTGGGCGCGCCCGGTGGCGCTCGAGTCGCTCGACGCGTCGCTGCGCGAGCGGATCGTCGAGGGCGACCTGCTCATCGTCTCCAAGAGCAATCGCCTGTCGCCCGTGCACCGCCGCGCGCGCATGGACTACGTCGGCGTGCGCCGCATCGGGCCGGACGGCGCGACCCGCGGCGAGTCGCGCATGCTCGGCCTGTTCACCTCGAAGGCGTACGTCGAGCCCGCGAGCCAGACCCCGCTCCTGCACCGCAAGCTGCGCTCGATCCTCGCCTCCGAGGACCTCATCGAGGGCTCGCACGACTACAAGGCCGCGATCGCGCTCTTCGACTCCTTCCCGAAGGACGAGCTGCTCGCCGCGCCTGTCGCGGACCTGCGCCGCGCGGTCGTCGCGCTGCTCGGGAACGTCGCCCCGGACCGCGTCCGCGTGCTCGGCCGGGTGCACCCCGACGGCCGCGGCGCGTCGCTCATCGTCGACCTGCCGAAGTCGCGCTACGACGCGAGCGTCCTCGCCCGCCTGCGCGAGCTCGTCGGCCGGCGCGTCGGATCGCGCACCGTCGACGCGCACGAGGTGCTCGGCGAGGGCGACCGCGTCCAGATCCACCTCACCGCCCACACGCCCGAGGGCGGCCTCGAGGCCCTGTCGCTCCCCGCGCTGCAGCGCGAGATCGGCGACGTCACGCGCACGTGGGACGACCGCGCCCGCGAGGCGCTCGTCGCCCGCCACGGCGAGCGCGGCCGGGTCCTCGCGGCGCGCTGGGCCAAGCGCCTGCCGGAGTCCTTCAAGGCCGCGGTCGACCCATCGGCTGCGGCGGAGGACATCGCCGCCTTCGAGCGCCTGTTCACCTCCGGCAGCCCGTTCCACGTCGGGCTGCGCAACGAGGGCGACCTGACGCGCATCGGGCTCTACCGCGTCGGCGGCAAGCTCGAGCTCTCCCGCGCGACGCCGATGCTCGAGCACCTCGGCCTGCGGGTGATCGAGGAGCGCCCGACGCGCCTCGTCGACGGCACGGGGGAGACGTGGCTGCAGGACTTCGGCGTCCTCGGGCCGACCGACCGCCCGCTCGACCTCGACGAGGCCGGCGAGCGGATCGCCGACTGCATCGCGGCGGTCTGGCGGGGCGAGGCGGAGTCCGACTCGCTCAACCGCCTCGTGATCACGACCAGCCTCGACTGGCGCCGCGTCGCGGTGCTGCGGGCCTACCGCAAGTACCGCCAGCGGCTCGGCTCGCGCTTCACCGAGGGCTACCAGCACGACGTGATCGCGGCCAACCCGCACATCACCGAGAAGCAGATCCAGCTGTTCGAGCGGCGCTTCGACCCCGCGCGCGAGCGCGACGAGGCGGCCGAGGCGGCGCTGCGCGAGGAGATCCTCGAGGACCTCGACGCCGTCGCCTCGCTCGACCACGACCGGATCCTGCGCAACCAGCTCGGGCTGATGGAGGCGACGGTCCGGACCAACGCCTACCGGCAGGGGCGGCGCGCGCTGGCCTTCAAGGTCCGCTCGGGCGAGGTGCCCGCGATGCCGCAGCCGGCGCCGCTGTTCGAGATCTACATCTACTCGCCCGACGTCGAGGGCATCCACCTGCGCGGCGGCAAGATCGCGCGCGGCGGCATCCGCTGGTCGGACCGCATGGACTACCGCACCGAGGTCTTCGGCCTCATGCGCGCGCAGATGACGAAGAACGCGGTGATCGTCCCCGACGGCGCGAAGGGCGGCTTCCACCTCAACCGCCGCCCGGAGGATCCGGCCGAGGTCCGGACCGAGGTCGAGCGCCAGTACGTGACGTACATCAGCGGCCTGCTCGACGTGACCGACAACCTCGTCGACGGCGAGGTCGTCCACCCCGAGGGCGTGCGCGTGCTCGACGACGACGACACGTACCTCGTCGTCGCGGCCGACAAGGGCACCGCGACGCTGTCGGACACCGCCAACCGGGTCGCGGACCGCTACGGCTTCTGGCTCGGCGACGCGTTCGCCTCGGGCGGCTCCAACGGCTACGACCACAAGGCGCTCGGCATCACCGCGCGCGGCGCGTGGGAGTCGCTCAAGCGCCACTTCCGCGAGCTCGACATGGACCCGGCGGTCGACCCGTTCACGGTCGTCGGCATCGGCGACATGTCGGGCGACGTGTTCGGCAACGGGATGCTGCTCTCGGACCGCATCCGGCTCGTCGCCGCCTACGACCACCGCCACATCTACCTCGACCCGGATCCGGACCCCGACCGCGGGTTCGCCGAGCGCAAGCGGCTGTTCGAGCTCCAGGGCTCGAGCTGGGACGACTACGACCGCGACGCGATCTCGGAGGGCGGCGGCGTGTGGCCGCGCGCGGCGAAGAGCATCCCGCTCTCGCCCGAGGTCCGCGAAGCGCTCGGGGTGCGCGACGAGGCGCTCGCGCCGACCGACGTCATCCGCGCGATCCTCCGCGCGCCGGTCGACGTGCTCTGGAACGGCGGCATCGGCACCGTCGTCAAGGCCTCCTCGGAGACCGACGCGGACGCCCACGACCGCTCGAGCGACGCGATCCGCGTCGACGCCTCCGAGCTGCGCTGCCGGGTCATCGCCGAGGGCGGCAACCTCGGGCTGACGCAGCGCGCCCGGATCGAGTTCGCCGCCGGCGGCGGGCGCGTGAACGCCGACTTCATCGACAACTCCGCGGGCGTCGACTGCTCCGACCACGAGGTCAACCTGAAGGTCCTGCTGAACGTCGCCGTGGCCCGCGACGAGCTCGACGCCGCCGGGCGCGACGAGCTGCTGCGCGCGGTCACCGACGACGTCGCCGCGCACGTCCTGTACGAGTCGTTCCTGCAGGCGCAGATCATCGCCCAGGAGGTCCGCGGGTCGGCCGGGCGGATGTACGCCTACGAGGACCTCATGGCCGCGCTCGAGGCCGAGGGCCTGCTCGACCGCGACATCGAGTTCCTGCCGAGCTCGGAGGAGATGGCCGACCGCCGCCGGGCCAACCGCGGCCTCGAGCGGCCCGAGCTCGCGGTCCTGCTGGCCTACGCCAAGCGCGCGCTGACCGGCGCGCTGCTGCGCTCCGGCCTCCCGGACGAGCCGTTCATGGCGAGCGCGCTCAAGACCTACTTCCCGCCGCTCGTCGTCGAGCGCTTCGGCCACCTGCTGGCCGAGCACCCGCTGCGCCGCGAGCTCCTCGCGACGATCGTGGCCAACCACGTCGTCGACGCGCTCGGCCCGACGTTCGTCAGCCGCCTGATGGCCGAGCTCGGCGCACAGCCCGCCGACGTCGTCCGCGCCTACCTCGCCGCGCGCGAGCTCGTCGACGCGACCGGCCGCTGGGAGGCGATCGAGCGCCTCGACGGGGCGGTCGACCGCGGCGCGCAGTGGGAGCTGATGGAGGGCCTGGACCGCGTCGTCGAGGCGACGGCGCGCTGGTACCTCAACCACGCCGAGCCCGGCTTCGCGCTGGGCGAGGAGATCGCCGACGGCCGCGAGGCGTTCCGGCGGCTGGCCGAGATCCTGCCGACGCTCGGCGCCGAGGAGTGGCGCGAGGAGCGCGAGCAGGCGGCGGAGGAGCTGGTCGAGCAGGGCGTCCCGCGCGAGATGGCCCGCACGCACGCGTTCGGCCGCGCGCTCGAGCACGCGCCCGACATCGTCGCGATCACGCGCTTGACGGAGCGCTCGGTCGAGGACGTCGCGCACGCGTTCTTCCGCCTCGGTCAGGCCCTGCAGCTGACCTGGCTCGAGAGCGAGATCGAGACGCTGCCGGTCGGCACGCGGACGCAGCGCTGGGCGCTCCAGGCCGTGCGCGACGACGTCCTCGCCGCGCGCCGGCTCGTCGCCGAGCAGGCGCTGCAGGACGCGCCGGACGAGCCGGCGGAGGCCGCCATCGACCGCTTCCTCGAGGCGCACGCCCAGCGCGTCGAGCGCCTGACCGGGATGACGCGGTCGCTCGCGGGGGAGGGGCCCGACCTCGCCGGCCTGACCCTCGCCGCGCGCCAGCTGCGCGCGCTCGTGGACTGAGCGTGGCCGGCCCCGACGCCGTCGTCCTCGACCTCGACGGGGTCCTCGTCGACTCCGAGGAGCGCTGGGACGGGGCGCGCCGCGAGCTCGTCGCCGACCGCGGCGGGACGTGGACCGAGGACGCCACGCACGCGATGCTCGGGATGAGCTCGACGGAGTGGTCGGCCTACGTCCGCGACGAGCTCGGGGTCCCGATGACGGCCGCGGAGATCAACGACGCGGTCGTGGCGCGGCTGCTCGACGGCTACCGGCGCGACCTGCCGCTCCTGCCCGGCGCCGTGGAGGCCGTCCGCGCGCTCGGGGCGCGCTGGCCGCTCGGGCTCGCGTCGTCGTCCAACGCGCCGGTGATCGCGCTCGTGCTCTCGGAGACCGGGCTCGACGAGGTGATCCGGGCGTGGGTCTCGAGCGAGGAGGTCGATCGCGGCAAGCCCGCGCCGGACGTGTACCTCGAGGCCGCCCGCCGGTTGGGCGTCGCGCCGGCGCGGTGCGTGGCGGTCGAGGACTCGAGCAACGGGATGCGCTCGGCCCACGCGGCCGGGATGGCCGTCGTCGCCGTGCCGATGCGGGCGTTCCCGCCCGCGGCCGACGCCCTCGCGCTCGCCGCGGCGGAGGTCGCGGGCATCGCGGACGTGACGCCCGCGGTCGTCGAGCGGGCGTTCGCCGCCCACGCGGGCGGCGCGGTCGGCTAGGCTGACCGGGTCGTGACGGACCGCACCGGAGCCTCCACCGTGGATCGCCGCATCGTCGGCGGGCTCCTCCGCGCGTCCATCCTCGCCATTACCACCTGAGCCTGCGCCCTCGCCGAGGAGCGCAGGCCGACCGTCCCGACCGGACGGCGGTGGCGCGATGGCGCGCTCGCTCGAGCCGGACGGGACCCGATCGGAGGCCCGCCGTGCATCACATCCACCAGCTCGAGCTCACCGTCGCCGACACGCCCCTCGTGCTCGACCGCATCGTGTCGATCCTCCGCGGGCGGCGCTGCGCGATCCACGCCCTGCGCTTCGAGGCGGCCGACCGTCATCGTCCGGGGCGCGTGTACGCGGAGGTCGAGGCCGACGCCCAGCACGCGCGCCTGGCGACGCATCACCTCGCCTCGATGCCCGGCGTCCTGGCGGTCGCCGTGCTCGGGGCGGGAGCCGAACGCGCAGAAGTACACGCTGGGGGTGTGACGGACGTCGTGATGGGGGTGCGCCGCGCGAGCCTAGCCTCGGGCGTACATCGACGCCCTCCGGCCCTATGGAGACCGGAGGCCACCAGGAGGCACTCCATGTTCACCCGCACCCTCACGCGCCTGGCGACGACGGGTCTCGTCGCCGGCGCGCTCGTCGCCGTGCCGAGCGCCCGGCGCTCGCCGTCCCCGCGCGGGACGCGTCGGGCGCGACCCTCAGCCCGTCCGGCGCCCACCTGCCCGTCAACGCCTCGGGCAACGTCACGGCCGGGACCGACGTCGCCGCCCCCGACCAGCAGAACCCGGTCCCGGCGGCGCCGGCGGCCCAGCCGGCCCCGCAGCCGCCCACGTGGCCCGAGAACCCGCAGCCGCTGCCGTCGCCGCCCGCCGTCTCGACGAGCACCGGGACGGACTTCCAGTGGGACGACGCCGGCATCGGCGCGGGCGGCGCGCTCGCGATCGTCCTCGCCGGGCTGGGCTGCACGGTCCTCGTCCGGCGCCGGGGCACGCACGGCGGCGCGCTCGCCGCGTAGGCGTTCTCGCGCTCGTCCTGCCGGGGCGGCGGTCGCTGTGCGGCCGTCGCCCCGCTGTGCGTGGCGCCCCGCGCGGGCGTCGGCGGAGGCTCATCGCGCTGGCGGACGGCTCGGCGATGGAAGGGAGGGTGCCGGCGTCGGTGGTCGCCCTCGAGACGCGTTCGACCTTTGCCCCATATATCGGGGTCAACGTCGATCGCAGGGCGTCGGCCCCGCCGCTAGTGCGGGTCGTCGCCCGTCGCCGCCGGCGGGCGCGACTCCTCGGCGAGCGAGGTGATCGCCAGGCGGCCGCGGGCGGCGGCCTCGAGGACGTCCGTCGCCTCCTCCTGGGATCGGGCGTACAGCTCGACGAGGAGGTGGACCGTGATGGTCGTGTCGTCCTCGTGCTTGTGGAAGCGCACGTGGGTGAAGAACTCGCGCGTGCCGTGGTCGCCGAACGCCGCGAAGCTCAGCGCCTCGCCCGCCTCGGGGCCCGAGCAGGTCTCGACGTCGTCGGCGTCGACGGTCACCGTGCACGAGGCGACCCACGGGGTCCCGGCGATCATCCGCTCCCAGCGATCCTCGATCGGCTCGACCCGACCGTCGCGGAAGCCGAGGTGCGGCTGGTCGTGCATGCAGTCCAGGCACTGCACGACGGCCTCCTGCATCTCGTCGACGACCTCGGCCCGCTCGCCGGACTCGGGGTCGATCTTGTGGATGCCCTCGTAGTGCACCTGCACCTCGAGGTCGGTGGACCAGCAGCGGTAGCACCGCAGCCAGGCCCGCGTGTCGACCGAACCTTCCATGTACCCACAGCATAGGAGCGCGGGCCGAGCGACCGCGGGCCCGCGCGGAACTCAGGGCGCCGCGACGGGCGGTCGGTAGCGGTAGCCGAAGCCGCGCACGGTCTCGATCGGCGGCGGATCGAGGCCGGCGTCGACGAGCTTCGCGCGCAGGTAGCCGACGTAGACCTTGACCCGCCGGGCGTCGCCGGCCGGGTCGTCCCAGGCGAGGTCGAGGAGCTGCTCGGGGCTGAGCGTGCGCCCGGCGTGGGAGACGAACGCCGCGAGCAGCCGGAACTCGCGCGGCGTGACGGTGAGCGGGCGGTCGCCGACGCTCGCCTCCGCGTGGAGCGAGTCGACCGTCAGCGCGGCGTCGCGGTAGGGCGCCAGGCGCCGCTCGCCGGCGCCCGCGCCGCCGCGCCCGGCGCGCGCCGTCGCGCGGCGCACGTGGGCCTGCAGCCGGGCGAGCAGCTCCTGCGGCCCGAACGGCTTGGTCACGTAGTCGTCGGCGCCGGCCTGCAGCGCGCGGACCTTCTCGAGCTCGTCGGCGTGCGAGCTGAGCATGACCACCGGCAGGTCGGTGAGCTGGCGCATCCGCTCGAGCACGTTCCAGCCGTCGATGCCGGGCAGGTCGATGTCGAGCACGACCACGTCGGGCCGGCCGGCGTACAGCGCGCGCAGCGCCTCCTCGCCCGACTCGGCCTCCGTGACCTCCGCGCCGGCGATCTCGGCCAGACGGCGTACGACAGCCCGGATCGTCTCGTCGTCGTCCACGACCAAAACCCTTGCGCCCTCCAGGCGGGTCATACGTGTTTCTTACCGCAACTGGCCCTCAGTTCCGACCCGTGCAGCCGATGCTGTTCACGGTCAGCACGACTTCCCCCTCAAAGTCTTCCGCGACTTCCCCCCTGAAAGGACCCATGTCCCCCATCACCTCCACTCCGGCGCCCGTTCCCCCCACCAGGCGCCGGAGTGGGCGTGAGGGTCCTCGCGAGCTGACCGCCGCCTTCCGCCGCTACGTCGACGCGATCCAGTGCCAGACGGACCCGTCGCCGTACGACGACCTCGAGGCCGCCCTCGTCCTGGCCCAGGAGATCATGGGCCTGCGCCGCGGCCCCGCCGTCGACCGCCGCATCGCCGAGACGTACGCCGGCTCGATCCGCCAGCTGGCCCGGTCCGTCCGCCAGGCCGGCCGCGGCGCGGTCGCGCACCCCGCCCTCCTGGCCCGCGCGATCGTCCTCGCCCGCACGCTGGCCCAGACGGGCGCCGCGCGCTCGACCGCTCGCCCGGCGGTCCGCCGCCCGCGCGAGCGCGAGCTCGTCGCCGCCTAGCCTCCCTCGAGCCGGCTCAGCCGCCGATGGCGCTCATCGAGCGCTCCGGCTGCACGAAGCCCGCGTCGTTGACGCGGTGCTTGAGCTCCTTGCGCCACACGGCGTCGCGGATCGACCTGCTCGACGTCGTCGTCGCTCGCCCCGTCGCGCAGCGGCGCGCGCAGGTCGGTCTCGTTGAGCGAGAACAGGCAGGTCCGCAGCTTGCCGTCGGCCGTGAGGCGGATCCGGTTGCAGTCGTCGCAGAACGGCTCGCTGACCGGGTTGATGAAGCCGATCCGGCCGTTGCCGTCGGCGAACCGGTAGACCCGCGCGGTCGCATGGGCCTCGCGCGGCTCGGCCTCGAGCGGGTGGACGGCGCTGATCGCCGCCCGGATCTCGTCGCCTGACAGGACGCTGTCCGGCGTCCAGTTGTGGTCGGCGTCGAGCGGCATGAACTCGATGAAGCGCACCTCGTACGGGTGCGTGCGGGCGAACTCGGCGAACGGGAGCGCCTCGTCCTCGGTGAAGCCGCGCATCGCGACGGCGTTGATCTTGATCGGGTGCGCCTCCGGGAACTGCGCGAGCACCTCGAGGCCGCGGAGCACGCGGGGAAGCGCGTCGCGGCGGGTCATCGCGAAGAAGCGGTCGCGCTGCATCGAGTCGATCGAGACGTTGAAGCGGTTGATGCCGGCGCGCACGAGCGCCTCGGCGTCGCGCTCGAGCAGGTAGCCGTTCGTCGTGACCGAGAGGTCCTCGACGCCGGGGACCTCGCCGAGCATGGCGGCGAGCTTCGGGAAGTCGCGGCGGACGAGCGGCTCGCCGCCCGTCAGGCGGACGTCGTGGACGCCCATCTCCGCCAGGATCGTCGTCAGCCGGACGATCTCCTCGAAGCTCAGGACCGCCTCGCGCTCGAGCCACGGCAGCCCCTCGGCCGGCATGCAGTACTGGCAGCGGAAGTTGCAGCGGTCGGTGACCGAGACGCGCACATCGGCGATCCGGCGGCCATGGCCGTCGATCAACGGCTCGCGGGGCATGCGTCCAAGCGTAGCGATGCCGCTAACCGACGGTAAGAGGCCGGGCCTCACGCTGGCGCGCGGGACCGTGGGCGCCGGCCGGGCGGCGGCCCTCCGGCAGCGTCAGGGCGAGGGCGAGCGCGGGCAGCGGCACGACCGTGAGCACCTCGAGCGCCGTGCGCAGGCTCGTGGCGTCGGCGAGCGCGCCGAGGCCCGCGGCGGCGATGCCGCCGACCCCGATCGACAGCCCGAGCGTCACCCCCGACGCCACGCCCAGGCGGCCGGGGAGGTACTCCTGGCCCATCACGACCGTGACGCTGAACGTCGCGATCGTGGCCGCGCCGATGAACGCCAGCGCCGCGATCGCCACGCCGACGCCGCCGCTCAGCATCACGACCATCAGCGGCGTGAGCAGCCCGAGCGAGACGCGCAGGACGATCCGGCGGCTGAAGCGGTCGGCGAGCCGTCCGCCGATCAGCGTGCCGACGGCGCCGCACGCGAGCATCACCGTCAGCGCCGCGTTCGCCGTGCCCTTCGAGGCGTGGAGCTCGCCGACGAAGTACAGCGGCACGAGCGTCGTCAGGCCGAAGAAGACGACGGATCGCGCCGCGATCGCGAGCGTCAGGCGGATGAACGGGCGCCACTCGTCGGGCTCGGTCTCCTCGCCGGCCGCGCCGGTCGCGCGGGTCGCGGCGGCCGGGCGGAAGCGCACGAGGCGCCCGAGCTCGGCGACGAGCACGCCCGCGACCGCCAGCGGCAGGACGACCACCAGCGGTGTGCCCGACAGCCCGAACGCGAGGGCGAGGGGCGTGACGATCGCCGGGCCGAGCGCGAGCCCCGCGTTGCCGCCCACGGAGAACAGGCTCATCGCCGTCGCCCGGCGCGCGCCCGCGACGTAGTTGGCGAAGCGCGAGGCCTCCGGGTGGTAGGCCGCCACGCCGAGGCCGCTGAGGACGACGACCGCGAACGTCAGCCCGTAGCTGCCGGCGATCCCGGCCAGCGAGATCCCGATCCCGGCGAGCGCGACCCCGGCGGGCATGAGCCACGGCAGCGAGCGGCCGTCGGAGAGGTGGCCGAACAGCGGCTGGATCACCGACGAGCACAACGTCGCGGCGAGCACGAGGGCCGAGGCCTGGCCGTAGGACCAGTGGTGGGCGGCGATCAGGAACGGCAGCAGCGCGGGCAGCGCGCCCTGGCAGAGGTCGACGCAGAGGTGACCGAGCGACAGCACGGCCATGGCACGGCGATCGAGGGACTCCGCGGGCACCCGTCCATGGGTAGCACATGCTTGCGTGCGCAACCGCTTGCGAGCCAAATTCCGCATTCCGGGTCAGGATCCCGAGGTCGGGTAGGAGGTCCGTATGCCGACCGCCGATCTGACCGTCACATTCCCGTCCGCCGCGGAGCGTGGCCTGGACCAGGACGAGGAGTGGTGCCGTGTGGTCGTCGACGGCGACGAGCGCACGATCCGCTTTCACGACTACCACGAGATCTTCGCCGTCCCCGGCCTCTACGAGCGCATCTTCCACGACCATCTCGAGTGCCGGTCGCCGGCCGAGGTCGTCGGCCTCCTCGGCGAGCGGCTGCGGGCCCGCGGCACGGATCCGGCGGCGATCTCCGTGCTCGACGTCGGGGCCGGCAACGGCATCGTCGGCGAGGAGCTCCGGGCCCTCGGGGTCCGCTCGCTCGTCGGCGTCGACATCCTCCCGGAGGCCGCCGCGGCGGCCGCCCGCGACCGTCCCGGCGTCTACGACGACTACCTCGCCTGCGACCTCACCGCGCTCACGGACGACGAGCGTCGCCGCCTGCGCGCCGCGGCGCCGAACTGCCTGACCACGGTGGCGGCGCTGGGCTTCGACGACATGCCGCCCGAGGCGCTGATGGAGGCCTACGACATCGTCGCCGACGACGGCTGGATCGCGTTCAACATCAAGGCCGACTTCCTCGACGCCGAGGACTCGACCGGCTTCCGGCGGCTCATCGCCGACCTCGTCCACTCCGAGGCGCTCGAGGTGTGCGACCGGCGCCGTTATCGCCACCGGCTGTCGATGCACCGCGAGCCGCTGGACTACGTGGCCGTCGTCGGCCGCAAGCGCCGCCACGGCGGCCGCTTCCGCCGCGCGCGGTAGCCCCGCCGCCTGCAAACGTCTGCATAATGGCGCGGTGCGCTCGTCGTCCGTGACGCTCCGCGACGTCGCCCGCGCCGCCCAGGTGCACCCCGGCACCGTGTCGCGCGCGCTGAACGCGGAGACCCGCGGCCTGGTCAACCAGGAGACGGCCGAGCGCGTCATGCGCGCGGCCGAGGAGCTCGGCTACCGGCCGAACCCGATCGCCCGCGGGTTGAAGACCAACCGCTCGTTCACGGTCGGCGTCCTCGTCCCGGACCTCACGAACCCGCTGTTCCCGCCGATCGTGCGCGGGATCGAGGACCGACTCGGCGCGGCCGGGTACACGTCGCTCATCGCCAACACGGACAACGACCCGGACCGCGAGCGCCAGGACTTCGAGGCGATGCGCGCCCGCCAGGTCGACGGGTTCATCACCGCGACGGCGCGCGCCGACCGCGAGTTCGTGGACGAGACGCGCGGCCTCGGCGAGCCGATCGTGCTCGTCAACCGCCGCCTCGAGGACGAGAGCCTGCCCGCGGTCACCGTCGACGACCAGGAGGGCGCGCGGCTGGCCGTCGCGCACGTCGTCGCCCTCGGGCACCGCAGGGTCGCCCACCTCGGCGGCCCGCAGGCGATGTCCACCGGCCACCAGCGCCACCTCGGCTTCCGCGCGGCGATGGCCGCCGCCGGGATCGAGGTCGAGGAGCGCGCGATCCGCTTCGCGCCGGCGTTCGTCGAGGACGCGGGCGCGCGCGTCTGCCGCGACCTGCTCGACGCCTATCCGGACCTCACCGCGATCGTCGCGGCCAACGACCTGCTCGCGCTCGGCTGCTATGACGTGCTCGCCGAGCGCGGCCTGCGCTGCCCGCAGGACGTCTCGATCGTGGGCTTCAACGACATGCCGTTCGCCGACCGCTTCGACCCGCCGCTCACGACGGTCCGGATCCCGCACCGCGAGATCGGCTCGGCCGCGGCCGACCTGCTGCTCGAGCGGCTGGGCGAGCCCGCGGACGACGCCCCGCAGATCCGGCTCACGCCGACGTTCGCGCCGCGCGGGTCGACGGCGCCGCCGCGGTGAGGACGGGCGGTGGACCGCGTGCCGCGCATGGCGCTTGACAAGACGGCGGACGGACGACTACCGTCGCAGTCGATTGCAGCAAACGTTTGCAACGGGGTCAGGAGGAGAGGGATGAGGAGACTTCGATGGTGCGCGCCCGCCCTCGCGGCGGCCGCCCTGTTCGTGGCGGGCTGTGGCGGAAGCGACAGCGGCGGCGGTGGCGGCGGTGACTCGAACAAGCCGATCCGGATCGGCGCGTCGCTCCCGCTGACCGGCGACTTCTCCGAGCCCGGCAAGGCCGCGCAGCAGGGCTACCAGGTGTGGCAGAAGATGGTCAACGCGCAGGGCGGCCTGCTCGGCCGCAAGGTGCAGATCATCGTGCGCGACGACGCGAGCGACCAGAACACGGTCGTCGCCGACTACAACGCGCTGATCAGCCGCCAGAAGGTCGACATGCTGCTCGGCACGTTCTCGTCGCTGCTGAACCTGCCGGCCTCGACGGTCGCGGAGCGCAACCGCAAGCTCTACGTCGAGCCCGCGGGCGGCGCCCCCGAGATCTTCGACCGCGGCTACAAGCACCTCTTCTTCGCCCAGCAGGCGACGGCCGACCACCAGGGCGACGTCTTCGCCGACTACATCCTGAGCCTGCCGCCGGCCGAGCGGCCGAAGACCGCCGCGTACCCGTCGCTCGACGACCCGTTCGCGCTGCCGGTCCTCCAGGGCATCCGCGAGAAGTTCGAGAAGGCGGGCATCAAGACCGTCTACACGACGAAGTACGCCAGCGAGAACACGAACTTCGACTCGATCGCCAACGCGGTGAAGTCCGCGAACCCGGACGTCCTCATGCACGGCGCCACGTTCGCCGACGGCGTGAACTTCGTCCGCGCGCTCGACAAGGTCGGCTTCAGCCCGAAGTACTTCTTCCAGACGAGCGCGCCGTCGTTCGCCGGGCAGTACTCCAAGGGCGTCGGCGTCGAGAACACCGAGGGCACGTTCTACGCCGTGTCCTGGGACGCGAAGGCGCAGACGCCGGGCAACGCCGCGTTCGTCAAGCAGTTCAACCAGATGTTCGGCGCGGGCGAACCGGCCGAGGACGCGGCCGACGCGTTCGCCGCGGCCCAGGTCATGCAGGCGGCGGTGAAGGCCGTCGGCGGCATCGACGACCAGACGAAGCTCGCCGACTGGATCCGCGGGCACTCCGTGAACACGATCCTCGGCCCGCTGAAGTGGGACAAGACCGGCGCGCCGCAGGGCCAGTTCCTCATCGGCCAGTGGCAGAGCGGCAAGTCGCAGATCGTGCTGCCGAAGGCGGCGGCGACGTCGCAGACGATCGTGAAGCGGGAAACCGGCGCGTGACGGGTGAGGGTCAGCCGGCCGGGCGGCGTCGGGGAGGTCGTCGCCCTGCCGGCCCGTTCCGGGCCCGCGCGGGAGGGCCGCCGCGGCCGTGACCGAGTTCGTCCAGGCGATCATCCTCGGGCTGCTCATCGGCGGCGTGTACGCCCTGATGGCCTCGGGCCTGACGCTGATCTTCGGCGTGATGAACGTCATCAACGTCGCGCACGGCGCGTTCCTGATCTTCTCCGCGTTCCTGACGTACTCGCTCTGGACCTCGACGGGCCTCGACCCGCTCGTCGCGATCGTGATCACGACGCCCGCGATGTTCGGGTTCGGATGGCTGCTCTACGGCGGAGCGATCCGCCGCATCCGCGAGGCGCCCGCGGCGGCGTCGGTGCTGCTGACGTTCTCGCTCGCGCTCGTGCTCGAAGGGCTCATGGGCCTGATCTGGGGCAACACCTCGCACGCCGTCCGCCCCGCCTACTTCAACCAGAGCTTCACCGTGGGCGACCTGTTCCTGCCCAAGGCGCAGGTGTTCGGCTGCCTCGTCGCGATCGGCGTGCTGCTCGCCCTGTGGACGTTCTTGACCCGCACGTGGACCGGCCGGGCGATCCGGGCGAGCGCCGTGAACCCGCAGGGGGCGCGCCTCGTCGGGGTGAACGTCGCCGCGGTGGCGACGACGACGTTCGCGATCGGCGTCGCGACGACGGGCGCGGGCGGGTCGATCGTCGGCGTCCTGTACCCGTTCCTGCCCGGCTCGCACTACCTGTGGATCTCGCGCCTGCTCGGGATCATCGTCCTGGGCGGGATGGGCAGCCTGCCCGGCGCGGTCGTCGGCGCCGTGCTCATCGGGCTGGGCGAGTCGCTCACGAGCACCTACATCTCGCCGCAGTGGACGACCGCGGTTCCCTACGTCGTGATCTTCCTCGTGCTCCTCGGGCGGCCGCAGGGCCTGCTCGGCGCGCGGCTGCGGGAGGACGTGGCGGCGGTATGAGCCGCGTCGTGCCGAAGAGCCGCTGGACGTGGCTGGTGGTGGCCGGCTGGGCCTTCGTCCTGCTGTTCCCCGTCGCCTCGAGCGACCTGTTCTTCCAGAACATGATCATCCTGTCGCTGACGTTCGCGATCGGCGCGGTGGGGCTGAACGTCATCTCCGGCTACGGCGGCTACGTCTCGCTCGGCCAGAGCGCGTTCCTGGGCATCGGGGCCTACACCGTCGGGCTGCTCTCGGTCCGGATCGACGTCTCGCCGTTCGTGTTCGTCCCGCTCGCCGGGGTCGTCGGGGCGGCGTTCGCGGCGCTGCTCGGCGTGATCGCGATGCGCACCCGCGGCCACGCGTTCGTGATCCTCACGATCGCGTTCCTCCTCCTGACCCAGCTCGTCCTGCTCAACTGGCCGTCGTTCACGAAGGGCTCGGCGGGGCTGTCGCTGCCGCTCGCGCTGTTCCCCGAGGACATCCAGAACTGGCCGTTCTACTACGCGCTCGTGTTGCTTCTCGCCCTGTCGGTCCTCCTCTCGTGGCGGATCCGGCGGACGAAGCTCGGCATGGGCCTCATCGCGATGCGCGAGGACGAGGACAAGGCCGCGACGGTCGGGATCTCGACGCCGACGTACAAGATCCTCGGCTTCGTCGCGAGCGCGGTGTTCCTCTCGATGGCCGGCGGGGTCTACGCCTACTACCTGAACTTCATCGACCCGCGCGGGATGTTCGACATCGTCATCAGCGTGCAGATCGTGCTGTCGCTGCTGCTCGGCGGCCGCGGGACGCTCTGGGGGCCGGTGCTCGGCGCGTTCATCATCGAGCCGCTCAACGAGTTCGCCAACCAGAGCCTCGGCGGCGGCAACTCGCGCCTGCTCATCTTCGGCGGCCTCATGGCGCTCGTCGTGCTCTTCATGCCCCAGGGCATCGTGCCGTTCGTCGCCGAGCAGCTCGACCGCCGCCGGCGCCGGGGCGAGGACGCGATCGTCGGCGCCCGCCTCGAGGGCCCGCTCGTCATGCGCGAGCGCGAGGAGGCGCCGGTCGGCCACACCGTGCAGGCCGGCCGCCCGCTGCTCGAGGTCAAGGGCCTCGAGAAGCGCTTCGGCGGCCTGCGGGCGGTCGACGGTTGCTCGTTCGTCGTCCCCGAGGGCTCGATCACCGCGCTCATCGGGCCGAACGGCTCGGGCAAGACGACGGCCTTCAACCTCATCGACGGCACGATGCGCCCGAGCGCGGGCGAGGTCTGGTTCGACGGCCGGCGCATCGACGGGATGCGGCCGTGGCGGCGCGCGCACCTCGGCCTCGGCCGCACGTTCCAGATCACGCGCCTCTTCCGTGACATGACCGTGCTCGAGAACGTCGTCGCGCCGCTGCGCACGTTCTCGTGGGGCCGGCTCAACGCGGACGCCGTCAGCGGCCCCGAGGCGGCGCGCGCCGAGGAGCTGCTCGAGTTCGTCGGGATGCGCCGCTACCGCGACCAGCAGGCGCGCGCGCTGTCCTTCGGCCAGCAGAAGCTCGTCGAGCTCGCCCAGGTGCTGATGCTCGACCCGAAGCTCATCCTCCTCGACGAGCCCGCGGGCGGCATCAACCCGACGGCGATCGAGCGGATGGGCGACATGATCCGCCAGCTCAACCGCCAGGGGACGACCTTCCTCATCGTCGAGCACAACATGCCGTTCGTGCTCGGCCTGTGCGACCCGGTCCTCGTGCTCGCCCGCGGGACGTGCATCTGCGAGGGCGGCCCGGAGATGGTCCAGCAGGACCCGCGCGTCCTCGACGCCTACCTCGGCGAGGACTTCGTGCTCGAGGAGGTCGGCGCCTGATGGCCGGCGGGACGCTCCTGACCCTGCGCGGCGTGACCTGCGGCTACGGCGGCGGCGACGTGCTGCGCGCGCTCGACATCGACGTGCGCGAGAGCACGATCGCCTGCATCGTCGGCCCCAACGGCGCCGGCAAGTCGACGGTCCTGCGCGCGGTGAGCGGGCTGCTCGCCCCGCGCGAGGGCGAGATCACGTTCGCCGGCGAGCCGATCGCCGGGCGCCCCGCGGCGGAGATCCTCGAGCGCGGGATCGCCCAGGTCCCGCAGAGCAACGCGATCTTCCCGAACATCTCGGTCCGCGAGAACGTCCTGATGGGCGCGTACATCATCCGCCGCGACCGCGCGCTCATGAAGCGCCGCTACGCGGAGGTCGAGGAGCTGTTCCCGGTCGTCCGCGAGCGCGCCTCCGAGAAGGCGGGGAACCTCTCCGGCGGCCAGCGGCGGATGGTCGAGTTCGCCCGCTCGCTCATGCTCGACCCGAAGCTCGTGCTCCTCGACGAGCCCTCGCTGGGCCTGGACCCGAAGGCGCTCAAGGCGGTCTTCGAGAACGTCGTCCTCATGCGCGACGCCGGCAAGACGATCCTGCTCGTCGAGCAGAACGTCCGCTTCGGCCTGCGCCTGGCGACCGACGGCATCGTCATGGAGTCCGGCCGCGTGCTCATGACCGGGCCGGCGGACGAGGTGCTGAACAACCCGCAGATGGCCGACCTGTACTTCGGCGGGTCGGTCAAGGCCAAGAACGACCCGTCCGCGCAGGACGCCGTCCCGACGCGTCCGTGAGCGGCGCGGTGGTCGCTGCGGCCTCGGGCGTCGGCTTCGGCCTGTTCCAGACGCTCAACATCCGCGCCGTCCGCGGGATGGACCCGTTCGCCTCGACGTTCCTGCAGATCGCGGTCGCGGCCGTCGCCCTGCTCGCGGCGTGCGTCGTCAGCGGCGGCCTCGCCGCCCTCGACGGCGCGCCGGCCGCGTCGCTCGCCTGGTTCGCCGGCGCGGGCGTCCTGCACTTCGTCACCGGCTGGACGCTCCTGAACATCAGCCAGAAGCGGATCGGGGCGGCGCGGACGAGCCCGCTGCTGACGTCGGTGCCGCTGTTCGGCATCGCGCTCGCGGCGGTGACCGTCGGCCAGCTGCCCGAGGCGGTCGAGCTGCCGGCGATCGCGCTCATGGTGGTCGGCGGCTACGTCGTCGTCTCGCGCGGCGCGGGCGGGGGCCCGGCGCGCCCGGCCGACGCGCTCCCGGCCCTCGGCTGCGCGCTGTGCTGGGCCCTCAGCCCGGCGATGACCGTCCGCGGCCTGGACGGCCTCGACGACCCGCTCGTCGGCCTGACGCTCGGGCTCCTCGTCTCCGTCGTCGGCTACACGCTCGCCTTCGCGGTCTCGCGCCGCGACGTCGGGCTGCGCACGGCCGGCCGCTCCGCCCTCGCGCTGAAGCTCGTCGCGGGCGTGCTCGTCGGGCTGTCGACCTGGGGGCGCTGGGCGGCGCTGGACCGCACGACCGTCGCCGTCGTGCTCGCGCTGAACCTGCTGTCGATCCCGGTCGTCCTGCTCGCCTCGCCGCTCGTCGCCGGCCGCCACGCCGAGCACGTGACCGGCCGCGTGTGGGCCGGCGCGGGGCTCGTCGTCTCGGGCTCCCTGCTCCTGATCGTGGCGGCATGAGGATCGACGCGCACGCCCACGTCATCGTGCCCGAGGTCCTGCGCGAGCCGTGGGGTCCGCGGGTGCGCTGGGAGGACGGCGCGCAGGTGGTCGAGCTCGGCGGCCGCCAGATCCGCTCGGCGGTCCGCGACTTCGTCGCCATCGACCAGATCCTCGCCGCCCAGGCCGAGGCCGGGATCGACCACGTCGTCCTGTGCCCGTGGGTCAACCTGCTCGGCTACGAGGTCGCCGGCCGACGAGGCGCTCGAGCGCGCGCGGATCCAGAACGCCGGGCTGGCCGCGCTGCGGGCCGCGCACCCGCAGCGCGTGAGCGTGCTCGGGACGGTGCCGCTCCAGGCGCCGGACCTCGCGGCCGCCGAGCTCGAGGCGCTCATGGGCTCAGGCGCCTTCGCCGGCGTCGAGATCGCGGCGAGCGTGAACGGCGTCCCGCTCGGCGACGACGCGCTCGCGCCGTTCTGGGCCGCGGCGGAGGCGACCGGCGCGCTGGTCTTCATCCATCCCACGACGCGCGGCTCCAGCGGCGCCGGGTTCGACGACCACTACCTCTGGAACCTCGTCGGCAACCCGATGGAGACGACGGTCGCCGCGGCGCACCTCGTGCTCTCCGGGGTCATGGAGCGCCACCCGGACCTCCGGGTCCTCCTCGCCCACGGCGGCGGCGCGGTGCTCGCGCTGCGCGGGCGCCTGCGCCACGGCTGGGCGAACCTCGCGGCGGCGCGGACGCGGCTGGGCGAGCCGCCGGAGGAGTCGCTGCGCCGGTTCCTCTACGACACGGTCGTGTTCGACCCGGACGTGCTGCGGGCGCTCGTCGCGTTCGCCGGCGCGGACCGCGTGCTGCTCGGCTCCGACTACCCCTTCGACATGGCCGACGCGCGCCCCGCCGACACGGTGGCGGCGGCCGGCCTCGACCCCGCGGCCGAAGAGGCGATCCTCGGCGGGAACGCCGCGCGGCTGCTCGGACTGGAGGTGCCGCGATGACGACGACCGCCGACGTGGTGGTGGCCGGGGCGGGCCACAACAGCCTGATCACCGCCGCGTACCTCGCCGCCGCCGGACACGAGGTGCTCGTGCTCGACGCCCGCGCGATCCCGGGCGGCGGGGCGGCGAGCGAGGAGCTGCTGCTCCCGGGCTTCCGCCTGGACTCGTGCTCGACCGGCCACACGCTCATCCAGACCAACCCGCTGCTGCTCGACGACGAGCTCGGGCTGCAGGCCGACTACGGCCTCGAGTACCTCGTCCCCGACCCGTTCGCGCACGTCGCGTTCCCGGACGGCCGCCACCTCACGATGTGGATGGACGTCGAGCGCTCGTGCGAGGAGATCGCGCGCTTCTCGAAGGCCGACGCCGCGGCCTACCGCCGCACGCTGGCCGAGTACGACGAGGTCAAGGGCGTCTTCGGGGCGGCGACGTTCACGCCGCCCGGGTTCGGGCCGTCGCTCGACGAGCGCCTGGCCGAGCACCCGCGCGGCCGGATCTGGCAGCGGCGGCGGATGATGAGCGCCTGGGACGTCATCCGCCACGACTACGAGTCCGAGCACGTCCGCTCGTTCATGCTCTGGCAGGCGTTCCAGACCCTGGTCCCGATCGACCTCCCGGGCTCGGGCCAGCTCGCCTCGTCGATCGTCTTCGGCCGCCAGCGGCGCTCGTGGACGCTGCCGCGCGGGGGCTCGGGCGCGCTGACCGACGCGCTCGTGCGCTTCATCGAGGACCACGGCGGGGCGGTCCTGTGCCCGCGGCCGGTCGGCCGGCTCGTCCTGGACGGCGGCCGCTGCGCGGGCGTCGAGACCGAGACCGGCGAGCGCTTCCTCGCCCGGCGGGCGGTCGTCTCGACCATCCACGTCAAGCACCTGCTCGACATGGCCCCGGCCGACGTCTGGCCCGAGGACTTCCGCTTCGGCGTCGAGACCTTCGACGTCGGCCTCTCCGGCTTCGCCGTCCACCACGCGACGACCGCCGCGCCGGTGTTCGAGACCGAGGACGGCCCGCGCAGCGCGGTGTCGGCCGGGCTCTCGGGCTGGCCGCAGGAGATCGTCGACCACCAGCGCGCGCTGCGCGACGACCGCTACGCCGACGACGTCGCCTGGCTGCTCGTCGCCACGCCGACGCTCGCCGACCCGTCGCGCGCGCCCGAGGGCCGGCACACGGTGAAGTTCCTCAGCGCCCAGCCGTGGCTCGGCGGGCGCGAGGGCTGGACGGACGAGCGCAAGGCGCGCCAGGCCGCGCGCCAGCTCGAGCGCGTCCGCGCCGTGGCGCCGGGGCTGACCGACGACGCGATCCTCGCGACGCTCGTCAAGAGCCCGGTCGACATCGAGGCGCAGAACCGGCACATGGTCCACGGCACCTTCCACGGCGGCGACCGGACCATCGCCCAGAGCGGCGGACTGCGCCCCGCGCCGGGGTGGGGGCAGCACCGGATGCCGATCCCCGGCCTCTACCAGACCGGCGGCACGACCCATCCGGGGGGCTCGATCACGGGCGGCCCGGGCCGCAACGCGGCGGCGGTCCTGCTGCATGACCTTGGATCCGACCTCGAGGAGGTGGTGGCGCGTGCCCGACGCCCGCGTGCAGGCAGCCATCGATAACTGGGCCCCGCGGTTCACGACGAACGGGGTCGACCCCAACGACTTCCGCACCACGACCGCGCGCATCGAGCGCTGGGACGAGTGGCTCGACGCGTGGTGCGAGACCGCGGAGGTCCACCGCGCGCTCGGCGAGGAGGCGCGGGCCGCCGGCCACGCGCGCACGGCGGGGGAGGCGTTCGTCCGCGCCGCGGTGTGCTTCCACTTCGCGAAGTTCGTGTGGGTGGTCGACGCCGAGCGCAACCGCGCGACGACCGAGAAGGCGATGGCGGCGCTCTACGCCGCCCACGACCTGCTCGACCCGACGGCCGAGCGGGTCGAGGCCCCGCTGGACGGCTCCAAGGTCGCCGGCAACCTCCGGCGCCCGGCGGCGGGGAACGGGGCCGGCGCGCCGCCGCTCGTCGTCCTCATCCCGGGCCTGGACTCGACCAAGGAGGAGTTCTTCCACTGGGAGGAGATCTTCCTGACGCGCGGGATGGCGACGCTGTCGCTCGACGGCCCCGGCCAGGGGGAGAGCGGCTTCGACCTCGACATCCGCCCCGACTACGAGGTGGCGGTCGCCGCCGCCCTCGACGCGCTCGCCGGGCGCGACGACCTCGACCTCGACCGCGTCGGCGCGGCGGGCGTGAGCATGGGCGGCTACTACGCGCCGCGCGCGGCCGCCTTCGAGCCGCGGATCCGGGCGGTCGCCGGCATCAGCGGCGCGTACGACATGAGCGCGAACTGGGACAACCTGCCGAGCCTCACGCGCGAGACGCTCCAGCACCACACCGGCGCGGGCTCGCCCGAGGAGGCGCGCGAGCGCGCCGCGGAGCTCAACCTCGACGGCGTCGCCGAGCGCATCGCCCAGCCCTGCCTCGTGATCACCGGCCGCCACGACCGCCTGATCCCGTGGACCGACACGAAGCGCATCGCCGACGCGGCGCCGCAGGGCGAGTGGATCCTGTTCGACGACGGCAACCACGTCTGCAACAACATCCCGTACAAGTACCGTCCGCTCGTGGCCGACTGGATGCGGGCGAAGCTCTCGTGAGGGACGACGGGTGACGGCGGGCGCCGCGCTTTCCGAGGCGCGGTACGTCGGCCGCCCGCTGACCCGTCGCGAGGACGAGCGCGTGCTGCGCGGGCGGGCGCGCTACGTCGACGACATCGAGCTGCCCGGGATGGCGCACATGGCCTTCGTGCGCAGCCCGCACGCCCACGCGCGCGTCGGCGCGGTCCGCGTCCCGGCCGAGCTGCCCGCGGGCGTCTTCGCCGTCATCACCCCCGACGACCTCGCCGGCCGCGTGCGCCGCTACCCGAAGGTCGAGATGCCGGGGATGGAGGTCTCCGACGACCAGCACCCGGTGCTGCCCGAGGGCGAGGTCGGCTACGTCGGCCAGCCGGTCGCGGGCGTCGTCGCGGCGTCCCGGGCGCTGGCCGAGGACGTCGCCGAGGAGGTCGAGGTCGACTACGAGCCGCTCGCGGCCGTCGTCGACCCGCACGCCTCCGACCACGCGCTCGTCCGCTTCGCCCACTCGGGCGGCGACGTCGAGGAGGCCTTCGCCCGCGCCGACCACGTCGTCTCCGGCCACTACGGCATGGCCCGGGTCGCGTCGGTCCCGATCGAGGCCCGCGGCGCCGTCGCCCGCGACGACCCCGACGCCGGCCTCCTGACCGTCTGGTGCTCGGCCCAGGAGACCCACCGCCCGCTCGCCCAGCTCGCCCACATCCTCGGCCGCTCGCCCGAGACGATCCGGGTGATCGTGCCCGACGTCGGCGGCGCGTTCGGGACGAAGGGCAACCCGCCGTCGGAGGCGATCGTCACCGCGATCGCGGCGATCGACCTCGGCCGCCCGGTGAAGTGGACCGAGGACCGCCTCGAGAACCTGCTCACGACGCAGCAGGGCCGCGGGATGCAGGCCGACATGGAGATGGCGCTCGACCGCCACGGCCGGATCCTCGCCGTGCGCGGGCGGATCCTCGCGGACCTCGGCGCCTACCTCTGGCCCTCGACCCACATCCCGCCGCACACCGCCGCGATGCTCCTGGGCGGCTGCTACGACGTGCCCGCCGTGGCGGTCGAGGTCGTCGGGGCGCGGACGAACAAGGTTCCGACCGGCCCCTACCGCGGGGCGGGGCGGCCCGAGGGCAACTACTTCATCGAGAGCCTCGTCGACGACGCCGCGCGGGCGCTCGGGATCGCGCCGGTGCACCTGCGCCGGCGCAACCTCGTCCGCGACTTCCCGTACCCGAGCGCCCTCGGGCTGACCTACGACTCGGGCGACTACGAGCGCTGCCTGGCGACCGCGCTCGAGACCGTCGAGCCCGAGCGCCGCGCCGACGACCGGGTCGTCGTCGGGACCGGCGTCGCGCTGTACGTCGAGCGCTCGGGCGGCGTCTTCGAGAGCGCCGACGTCACCGTGGAGCGCAGCGGGCGCGTCGTCGTGCGGTCGAGCACGTCGCCGCACGGGCAGGGCCACGACACCGCGTTCGCCCAGATCGCCGCCGACCGCCTCGGCGTCGACCTCGACGACGTCGAGCTGCGCTTCGGCGACAGCGCGGAGGCGCCCCCCGGGATCGGGACGTTCGGCAGCCGCTCGCTGACGATGGGCGGCTCGGCCGTGGCGCTCGCGGTCGACGAGGTGATGGAGAAGGCGCGAGCGGTCGCGGCGGGCCGCGACCTGACGCTCGCCGAGATCGCGGCTGCGGCGCCGGGGGAGCTGCACGCGCGGCACACGTTCCGCTCGGACATCACGCTGTCCTCCGGCGCGCACGCCGCGGTCGTCGAGATCGACCGCGCGACCGGCGCCCTGCGGATCCTGCGCTACGCCGCGGTCGACGACGCCGGCACGATCGTCAACCCGCTGCTCGTCCACGGCCAGGTCCTCGGCGGGATCGTCCAGGGGATCGGCCAGTGCCTCACCGAGGAGGTCGTCCACGACGAGCACGGCCAGCTGCGCAGCGCGTCGCTGCTCGACTACGGCCTGCCGACCTCGGCCGAGATCCCGCCGCTGCGCCTCGAGGAGGTCGAGACGCCCTCGCCGCTGAACCCGCTCGGCGCCAAGGGCGCGGGCGAGGGCGGCGCGACCGGCTCGCTGCCCGCGCTCGCCAACGCGGTGGCCGACGCGCTCGGCGGGCGCCGGGTCGACCCGCCGTTCACGGCCGAGAAGCTCTGGCGCGCGCTGCGGGAGGACGCGCGATGAGGGTGCGGCGCGCCGTCCGGATCGACTGGGCGACGCTCGTCGGCGGGGCCTGGGCCGGCCCGGCCCGCTGCTCGGCCGACGGCGCGGAGTACGCCGGCGCGTGGCGTCTCGTCGACGTCGACGAGGACGCGCCGAGCGCGAGCCTGCACGGCCAGGCGCGCCGCCTGGAGGGCTGGGGCGGCGTCACCGTCACGCTCGACGCGCGGCCGACCGGGCCGGACGCGCCGGTCGCGCTGGAGGGCGACGCGCTGCTCGTCGGCGACGCCGGGCCGGCGGCGGCCGAGGCGCTGCTCGACGAGCTCGAGGCCCTGCTCGCCCGGGCCGAGCCCGTCGTGTCGCCCGCCGACGACCCCGCCTGGCGGCGGCGCCTCGCCTGGCGGGCGGCGGTCGCCGTGGGCGTCGGGGTGGCCGCGGGCGTCGCCGGGGCGGCCTGGGACCGGCGGCGGCGCGCGTGAAGCCCGCCCCGTTCGCCTACGTCGCGCCGCACACGATCGCCGCCGCGCTCGGGGCGCTGGGCGAGGACGCCAAGCCGCTCGCGGGCGGCCAGTCGCTCGTGCCGCTGCTGAACTTCCGCCTCGCGCGCCCGGAGACGCTCGTGGACCTCAACGGCATCGCCGAGCTCGCCTACCTGCGCCGCTCGGAGGGCACGCTGCGGATCGGCGCGCTCACCCGGCAGGCGACGATCGAACGCTCGGCCGTCGTCGCCGACGGCTGGCCGCTGCTGGCCCAGGCCGTCCGCCACGTCGCCCACCCGGCGATCCGCAACCGCGGCACGGTCGGCGGCTCGGTCGCCCACGCCGACCCGGCCGCCGAGCTGCCGGTCGCGCTCACCGCGCTCGACGCGCTCTTCCACGTCCGGTCCGCCCGGCGCGGGACGCGGACGATCGCGGCCGCCGACCTGTTCCTCGCGCCGCTCATGACCGCGCTCGAGCCCGACGAGCTGCTCGTCGAGATCGAGGTCCCGCCGCCGCCCGCGGGCGCCGGCAGCGCGTTCGTCGAGCACGCGCGCACCCACGGCGACTTCGCCGTCGCCGGTGCCGCGGTCGTGCGCGCCGGGCGCGAGCACGCGGCGGTCGCGCTGCTCGGTGCGGGCCCGACGCCCGTGCGCGCCCGCGACGCCGAGCACGCGCTCCGCCACGGCGCGAACGCGGCCGAGGCCGCGGCGATCGCGGGGGCCGGGCTCGACGACGACTACCGCCGCGCGTTGACGACCGAGCTCGTCCGGCGCGCGCTCGAGGAGGCCACGCCCGCGTGATCATCGAGGTCGAGATCAACGGCGCGCCCTGCCGCGGCGAGGTCGAGCCGCGGACGCTGCTGTCGGACTTCATCCGCCACACCGCCGGGCTCACCGGCACGCACGTCGGCTGCGAGCACGGCGTCTGCGGCGCCTGCACGGTGCAGATCGACGGCGAGACCGTGCGGTCGTGCCTCATGCTCGCCGTCCAGGCCAACGGGCGCTCGGTGCTGACCGTCGAGGGGCTCGCCCCGGGCGACGCCGCGCTGCACCCGCTCCAGCGCGCGTTCCACGAGCACCACGCGCTGCAGTGCGGGTTCTGCACGCCGGGCTTCCTCCTGACCGCCGAGGCGCTGCTGCGCGCGCACCCGGACCCGAGCGAGCGCGAGGTCCGCGAGGCGCTGGCCGGGAACCTCTGCCGCTGCACGGGCTACGAGGGGATCGTGAACGCGGTGCTCGACGTCGCGCGCGCCGACCGGCCGGACGTTCCGTGACCGAGCCGTACCCGCGCTTCAGCGACGACGAGATGGCCCGCCGCCGGGACGCGCTCGAGGCCGTCATGGCCGAGCACGAGGTCGCCCACCTGCTCGTCTACGGCGCGAACCGGTTCGGCTCGGCCGTCGGCTGGCTCACGCGCTGGCCGGTGACGCGCGAGGCGCTCGTGGTCGTCACGCCGGGCGAGCGCGACGTGCTGCTCGTCGACTTCTACAACCACGTCCCCAACGCGGTGCGGATCGCGACGGAGTGCGACGTGCGGCCCGCCGCGCCGCTGGGCATCGCGACCGCGGTCGAGGAGCTGCGCGCGCGGGGCGCGGCGGGGGCGCGGGTGGGCGTGATCGGCCCGCTCGGCCACCGGGCGCACGCGCGGCTCGCCGACCTGGCGCGCGAGGTCGTCGCCCTCGACGCGGAGTACACGCGCCTGCGGCTCGTGAAGTCCGCCGAGGAGCTCGACTGGCTGCGCGTCGGCTGCGGGCTGACCGACGCGGCGGTCGAGGCGCTCCGGTCCGGCGCGCGGCCGGGCGTCGACGAGCGCGAGCTCGGCGCCCTCGTCGAGGGCGCCTACGTCGCCCGCGGCGGCACGACCCACATCCACTACTTCGCGGCCACGCCGATGGCCGCGCCGGAGCAGTCGGTCCCGGCGCAGTGGCCGTCGACGCGGCGGCTGGCGGCCGGCGACGCCCTGACGTGCGAGATCAGCGCGGCGTGGTTCGACCACCCCGGCCAGCTCCTGCGCACGTTCGCGGTCGGCGACGAGCCGACGCCGCTGTACCGCGCGCTGCACGCGGCGGCCGACGCGGCCTTCGACGCCGTCGCCGCCGTGCTCCGCCCCGGGGCGACCGCGGCCGATGTCGTCGCGGCCGCGGGCGTCATCGAGGATGCCGGCTTCACGACCCGCGACGACCTGCTGCACGGCTTCGTCGGCGGCTACCTGCCGCCCGTCGTCGGCTCGCCGAGCCGCCAGATCGCGCCGGTCCCGGACTTCACGTTCGCGGCCGGGATGACCGTCGTGATCCAGCCGAACGTCGTCACGCCCGACGAGACGGCCGGCGTGCAGACCGGCGAGCTCGTCGTGGTGACCGACGACGGGATCGAGCGCCTGCACGCCGTCGAGCGCGGGCTCCTGCGCACCGGCTGACAGACTCCGCCGCCTGCGGATCCGCGACGCGACAGCCGACGACTGGCCCGCGCTGTGGCCCATCGTGCGGGAGGTCGTGCGCGCCGGCGACACCTTCACCTTCGACCCGCGGATGGGCGAGGCCACGGCCCGCGGAATGTGGATGCTCGACCCGCCGGGGCGCACCGTCGTCGCGACCGGCGGCGACCGCGGCGTGCTCGGGACGGCGAAGATGAACCCCAACCAGGCGGGGCCGGGCGCGCACATCGCGAGCGCGAGCTACATGGTCGCCACCGCCCATCGCGGGCGGGGCGTCGGACGGGCGCTCGTCGAGCACACCATCGGCTGGGCGCGCGACGCGGGCTACCGCGGCATCCAGTTCAACGCGGTCGCGGCCTCGAACCGCGGCGCCGTCGCGCTGTACGAGGCGCTCGGGTTCGCCGTCGTCGGGACGATCCCGGGCGGCTTCCGCCACCCGGTCGAGGGCGACGTCGACCTGCTCGTGATGTACCGCGCGCTCTGAGCCGCTCGGCTCAGCCCTTCGCCACGTCCGCGCTCGACGCGAGCGTCGCGTAGCCGCTGCCGAGCGCCGCCATGAACGCGGCGTGGACCGAGGCGCCCGGGACCTCCGTGCCGCCGAACTCGAGGCTCGGCGCCGCGCAGCCGTCGTGGATGACGGTCATGCCGAACCCGAGGTCGGCGCCGGCGCGGACCGAGGCGTCGACGCACATGCTGCTCATCATCCCCGCGACGACGAGCTCGTCGATGCCGTCGGCCCGCAGGCGCTGCTCGAGGTCCGTGCCGAGGAATGCGTTCGGCTCGTCCTTCGTGATGAGCGTCTCGTCGCCCTCGGGCGCGACGAGCGGGTGGATCTCGGTGCCGGCGGTGCCCTTCTTGAAGAACGGCGCGTCGGGCGCGTCCCAGATGTGCCGGACGTGGACGATCGGCTCGCCCTCCGCGCGGAAGCGGTCGAGCGCGCGCCGCGCGGCCTCGGCCGCCGCCTCGGGCTCGACGAGCGGGAACGCCCCGCCCGGGAAGTAGTCGCGCTGGATGTCGATGATGAGCAGGCCTCGCATCGGCCCATCATCGCCGGTTTCTCACGGCATGCGCACCGCGTCCGGCGTGACGGCGCGGCGGCCGTTGCTGACCGGCGTCGCCTCCTGGCTGTCGGCGTCGAGGTCGGTGTTCCGGTCGGAGGTGACCTCGCGCTCGAGCGGCAGGGTGCCGCCGACCGTGTAGTACGGCTTGCCGGCGATGAGCAGGTCCTCGGCCGGGAAGCGGGTGATGACCTCGCAGCCGTCCTTCGTCACGACGAGCTGCTCCTCGATGCGGGCGGCCGACCAGCCGTCGCTCGCGGGCCAGAAGGTCTCCAGGGCGAACACCATCCCCTCGCGGATCTCCTCGGGGTGGTCGAGCGAGACGAGGCGGCTGAAGATCGGCTTCTCCCAGATCGACAGCCCGACGCCGTGCCCGAACTGCAGGGCGAACGCGGCCTCCTCGTCGGGGAAGCCGAACTCCTCGGCCTTCGGCCAGACCGAGACCACGTCGGCGGTCGTGGCGCCTGGGCGGATGAGCGCGATCGCGGCGTCGAGGTAGTAACGGCAGCGCTTGTAGGCGTCGACGAGCGCCTTGGAGGCGCTCGAGACCGCGAACGTGCGGTAGTAGCACGTGCGGTAGCCCATGTAGCTCTGGAGGATGTCGAAGTACGCCGGGTCGCCCGGGCGCAGGGCGCGGTCGGTGAAGACGTGCGGGTGCGGGCTGCAGCGCTCGCCCGAGATCGCGTTCACGCCCTCGACCTGCTCGGAGCCCATCTCGAACAGCACCTTGTTGACGAGCGCGACGCACTCGTTCTCGCGGAAGCCCGGGCGCATCGCGCGGTAGAGCTCCTCGTAGGCGGCGTCGACCATCATGCACGCGTGGTTGAGGAGCAGGATCTCGTCGCGCGTCTTGACCACGCGCGCCTGCTGCATCAGCTGCTGGCCGTCGACGACCTCGACGCCCTCCTTCTGCAGCGCGAAGAGCACGGGCAGCTCGACCGCGTCGACGCCGACCGGCTCGCCCAGCAGCCCGCGCTGCTCGAGCTCGACCTTGATCTTCTTCGCGACGTTCTCCGCGCGGCCGGACTCGGGCGACATCGCCCCGCGCATGGTCGAGATGCCGGCGCGCGAGCGCCCGTCGCCGAGCCAGGGGTTGTAGAGGTCGTGGTGGCGGGCGGCGGAGCCGAAGTCCCACATGATCGGCTCGTCGCCCTGGGGGAGCAGGCAGAAGCGGTTGAGCTTGTCCTGCGCCCAGGTGCCGATGTGCGTCGCGGTGATGTACCGGACGTTCGTCATGTCGAAGCACAGCAGCGCGCCGATGTCGGACTCGGCCAGCAGGCCCTTGATGCGGGCCAGGCGCTCGTCGCGGAGGCGGTCGAAGCGGATCCGCTCCTCCCAGTCCACGCCCATCGTCCCGTAGGTGTGAATCCCCATCGCGCCCGCCTCCGCAATCGTTTGCGGTGATCCTAACGGGTGGCGCTCCGCTCGGACGCCCGCGCCGTTGCGTCGCGCTCGGCGGACTGCTCGGCGAAGGGAGGTGGGTCGCGAGTCGGAGGTGCTCCGCGAGACGCGAGCGGAGTTGAGCCGATATAGCGGCACAACTCGGTCGCGTCTCGGACGCTCCGGTCGCCGGCCACCGAAGGGGGCGCCACCACCGCCGGACCGCCCAACCTTGACGCCCCTTCCCATCCGGGATACCGTCCTGCAATCGTTTGCACGCCAGTGGAGGCCAGATGAGCAAGGACAACGGGATGCGGCTGGGGTGGATCGGGGCCGGCCGCATGGGCTTCGCGCTGGCCAGCCGCCTGCTGGCGGCCGGCCACGACGTCGCGGTGTGGAACCGCACGCGTGCGAAGGCCGAGCCGTTGGCCGATCTCGGAGCCACGATCGTCGACGCCCCGTCCGATCTCGCCGACCGCGACATCGTCTTCACGATGGTCGGCGGCGACCGCGACTTCCAGCAGGTCGTCCTCGGCGAGCAGGGCCTGCTCTCGCGCGAGGGCGCCGCGCCGCGCGTCCTCGTCGACTCGACCACGATCTCGGCCGGCGCCTCGCAGGTCGTGCGCGACGCCGCCGAGCAGCGCGGGACCGCCGTGCTCGCCGCGCCCGTGAGCGGCAACCCGAAGGTCGTCGCCGCCGGCAAGCTCACGATCGTCGCGTCCGGCCCCCGCGACGCGTTCGACCTCGCCGAGCCCTACCTGCAGCTCTTCGGCGCCGGCGTCACCTACGTCGGCGAGGGCGACCGCGCGCGCCTGGTCAAGATCTGCCACAACCTGATGCTCGGGATCGTCGCCCAGACGCTCGCCGAGATCGCCGTCCTGGCCGAGAAGGGCGGGGTCAGCCGCGCCGACCTCATGGCGTTCCTCAACGACAGCGTCATGGGCTCGATGTTCACGCGCTACAAGACGCCCGCGTACGTGAACCTCGACTTCACGCCGACCTTCACCCCGGCGCTGCTGCTCAAGGACTTCCAGCTCGGGTTCGACGCGGCCCGCGACCTCGAGGTGCCGATGCCGGTCGCGGCGGCCGCCGAGCAGGTCGTCCAGAGCCTCGTCGGCAACGGCTACGACGACGTGGACTTCGCCGCGCTGCTCGAGTACGAGGCCAAGGCGTCCGGGCTCGACCTCCGGCCCGAGGACACGCCGGTGTCCGACGGCCTGTCGGGCGACGCCGCCGCGGGGAGCAACGGCGACGGCGCGCGCGCGGCGTCGGAGGCCGCCGCGTCGCGCGCCTGACCGCCGCCGCCTCGGGCTCAGCGCAGGCCGTCGGGGACCGCGCGCAGGTCGGCGAGCGGCTCGGGCCGCAGCCGCGCGTAGGCGAAGCTCGCGAGCAGGAGCAGGACGCCGACGGCGATGAACGAGCCGACGCGGTAGCCGGCGCTCAGCGTCGCGAGGTCGAACAGGAACACCTTCGCCGTCGTGAGGCCGAGGAGCCCGAGCGCGGCGAGGCGCAGCGGCGCGCTGTCGCGCCGCAGCCCGAGGAGCAGCCCGGCCACGCCGGTGAGCGCCCACAGCGTGCTGAGCTGGAGCTGGCCCTGCTGGGCGGCGCCGAGGTGCAGCGCCGCCGGCCCGGCGGCGTCGGGGGCGAGGCCGACGGCGGCGAGCGACGCGAGGTAGAGCACGGTCACGCCCGCAGCGGCGTGCAGCGCCCGGCGCAGGCCGGCCGGCTCGAGCCCGCGGGCGATCAGGAGCGCGGCCGCGGCGACGGCGCCGGTCCCGAGCGCCGCCGGCCCGAGGGCGACGGCGCCGTCGACGAGGTGCGCGGGCGAGGCCTGGTCGACGAGGGCGTAGAGGGCCGCGGCGCCGAGGTGCACGCCCGCGGCGACGGCCGCGACGCGGTCGCCGCCGCGGCGCGCGATGGCCGCCAGCGCGACGGCCTCGAGCGCCCACGCGGCCGTCAGGGCGGGCCCGCCGAGCGTCAGCAGCGCGATCATCGCGACCGCGACGAGTCCGGTCGCGTCCAGCCCGACGCGCAGCTCCTCGCGGCCACCGTCGGCGAGCCGGGCGGAGACGAGACAGCCCGCGGCGAGCGCCGCGAGCGCGGCGACCGCGCCGCCGTCGCCGCCCGCCGGGCCGAGGCTGCCCAGGTCGAGCTGGGCCAGCGCCTGGATCAGCGCGAGGCCGATGTGGCCGCCGAGCCCCAGCCCGGCGAGGCCGTGCTCGCGGGCGCTGCCGTCCGCGCCGCGCTCGCGCAGCCGGCGGCCGAGGGCGGCGAAGAGGACCGCGCCGGCGGCCCACGCCAGCGCGCGGGCCGGGCCGTGGGCGGCGAGCGCGATCGCCGCGTCGGCGAGCAGGACGGAGAGGACGAGGCAGAGGTCCCGGGCGTCGCGGGCCTGCGGTGCGCGGCGCGCGATCGCCCCCGCCGCGGCGAGGTGCGCGAGCGCGACGGCGCCGAGCCAGACGATCGCGGCGGCCTTCGTCGATCCGGCCTCGAGGACGAGATACCCGGCGGGCGCGACGACGACGGCGCTCAGCATGAGCAGGAAGGCCGAGGCGGCGCGGACCCGCGGGGCCGGCACGCGGACCTCGTAGCCCAGCGCGGCGACCGCGTTGAGGACGCCGAACACCGCGAGCACGACGACCGCCGGCGCGGTCTCCCCGCGGACGAGGAACAGCCCGACCTGCGGGCGCGGCGGCGGCGAACGCCGCGAGCGACAGCCAGTTCCACCGGCGCCAGATCACGACCGCCGTGCCGGAGGCGACGGCGAGCAGCAGGAACGGCATCGCGCCGCCGTCGAGCGGCGCGTCGGTGAGGGCGGGGGAGAGGACGGCGCCGACGATCCCGATCGCGGCGACGACCCCCGCGTGCCAGCGGACGGCGAGCGTCGTCGCCAGCGCGCCGATCGCGAGCGCCGCCGGCAGCGCGAGCGCGGCGGGGAGCAGGTCGTACACGCGGGTCGCGACGGCGAGGGTGAGGAACAGGCCCGCGAGCCCGACGCCGACCGCGGCCCGCGCGGCCTCGGTGCGGCCGTGCCGCTCGTGCAGCACGACGCCCGCGCCGAGCAGCGCGCACGACGCCGCGCCGGCGATCAGGGTCCGCGCGCCCTCGCCGATCCAGCCGCCGGCGATGCCGAGCGCGAGCAGGAACGCGAGGCCGACGAGGACCGCCACCGAGCCGACCCACGCGAGCACCCGGCCGCCGAGCAGCTGCTCGAGGTCGGGCGCGGTGCGGCCCGCGGCCCGCTCGCGCAGGGCGCGGGTGGCGGAGCGCGGCGGCGGCGCGGAGCGCGGGCGGGGCGCGGAGCGCGCGGGCGGTGCGGAGACCGCCGCGATCGGCGCCCGGGGCGGCGCGAAGCGCGGAGGCTCCACCTGCCCCAACCGCCGCTCCACGAGCGCGACCCGCGCCTCGAGCTGCTCCATCCGGTCCTCGGTGACCACGTCTTCCTCCTTGTCGACGATTGCTTGCTGACCGCTGGTCAGGAGGAACGGTAGCGGCTTGTCAACCGCCGGTCAACAACTTGTCGACCGTCGGTCAACACGCTACGCTGCGTCGTCGTGGCCGAGCCCGCCTACACCCGTCTGGCGAACGACGAGCGCCGGCGCCGCCTGCTCGAGCTGGGCGAGCGCCTGTTCACCGAGCACGCGTACGGCGAGATCTCCATGGCGCGGATCGCCCAGGAGGCCGGGATCTCGAAAGCCCTGCTCTATCACTACTTCCCGAGCAAGCGCGACTACTTCGTCGCCACCCTCGGGCGCGGGGCGGAGGAGATCCGGGCGCGGATCGAGCCCGACCCCGACCTGCCGCCGGAGGAGGCGCTCATGGCCTCGCTCGACGCCTACCTCGCGTGGATCGAGGAGCACGCCGACGGCTACGCGAAGCTCGTCCAGGGCGCGACGACCGATCCCGACGTGCGGGAGATCGTCGACACCGTCCGCGAGGCCACCGCGCAGCGGATCCTCGAGGGCCTCGGCGCCGGGACGCCCGCGGCGGGCGCCGCCGTCCGCGGCTGGCTGTGGTTCGTCGACGGCGTCTGCCTGGAGTGGGTCACGCGCGGGGGGATGGAGCGCGCCGAGGTCCGCGACCTGCTGGCCGGGACGCTGTTCGGCGCGCTGATGGCCGCGGGCGTCTCGCCCTAGCTCCGCAACGGACCGCAGCCGCTGCAAACGTTTGCGAGATTCCGCTAGAGTCGGCCCGGACCCGCAACGCAGCGCAGGAGGACAGCAGTGGCCGAAGCCCGGACCGCGGAGCGCCAGGACGCCGCGACCGCGTACCTGGAGGCGTATGGGCGGATGCTCCTCATCCGCCTCTTCGAGCAGGCGATGCACAAGCTGTTCCTCGAGGGCGAGGTCCACGGCACGACGCACCTCGCCGCCGGCCAGGAGGCGGTGCCGGTCGGCATCTGCCTCGCGCTCGACCCCGCCGACTACGCCGCCGGCACGTACCGCGGCCACGGGCACGCGCTCGCCAAGGGGACCGACCCCGACGCGCTGATCGCCGAGATGCTCGGCCGCGCCACCGGCGTGTGCGGCGGCCGCTCGGGCTCGATGAACGTCATCGACCTCGAGCACGGCCTCGTCGGCTGCTACGGGATCGTCGGCGGCAGCATCGCGGCCGCCACCGGCGCCGGGCTGTCGGCCAAGCGCCAGGGCCGCGTCGCCGCCGCGTTCTTCGGCGACGGCGCGACGAACCAGGGCTACTTCCACGAGTGCCTGAACTTCGCCGCGGTCGCGGCGCTGCCCGTCGTCTTCGTCTGCGAGAACAACCTCTACGGCGAGTTCACCCCGATGGCGGCCGTCACCGCCGGCGTCGACATCGCGGGCCGCGCGAAGGCCTACGGGATGCCCGCGGCGGTCGTCGACGGCAACGACCTGCACGCCGTGCACGCGGCCGCGACCGAGGCCGTCGAACGCGCCCGCGCCGGCGGCGGCCCGACGCTGCTCGAGTGCCGCACGTACCGCCACTACGGCCACTCGAAGGCCGATCCGGCGAAGTACCGGCCGAAGGCCGAGGTCGAGCACTGGCTCGCCCGCGACCCGCTGCCCCGCACGCGCGAGCGCCTGCTCGCCGACGGCGTGCCCGAGGAGGAGATCGCGGGCGTCGAGCGGCGGATCACCGAGCAGATCGACCGCGCGGTCGCGGCGGCGAAGGCCGCGCCGTACCCCGACCCGGCCGACGAGCGCGCGACGGAGTTCGCGGCATGAGCGCCACGAACGGCGCGGGCGAGCGCCTCGAGTTCCGCCACGCGATCCGCGACGCGCTCGCCGAGGAGCTCGAGCGCGACGAGCGCGTCGTCTTCTTCGGCGAGGACGTCGCCGCCCCGGGCGGCGTGTTCGCCGTCACCGGCGGCCTGTTCGAGCGCTTCGGCCCGGACCGCGTCTTCGACACGCCGATCTCCGAGATGGCCCTCGCGGGCGCCGCCTACGGCGCCGCGGTCACCGGCCTGCGCCCGGTGTTCGAGGTCATGTTCGGCGACTTCATGGCCCTGCCGATGGACAGCCTCGTCAACCAGGCCGCGAAGTTCTGGTACATCAGCAACGAGCAGGGCACGGTGCCGCTCGTCGTCCGCTCGGCCGTCGGCGCGGGCGGGCGCTTCGGGGCGATCCACTCGCAGATCCACGCGACCTGGTTCCAGGGCGTGCCCGGCCTGAAGATCGCCTTCCCGTCCTCGCCCGCCGAGGCCAAGGGCCTGCTCAAGGCGGCGATCCGCGACGACAACCCCGTCGTGTTCCTCGAGCACAAGCGCCTGTACTCGGTGAAGGGGCCGCCGCCCGCCGGCGACGACGTCGTGATCCCGCTCGGCGAGGCGAACGTCGCGCGCGCGGGCTCGGACGTCACGATCGTCTCGGTCGGCAAGGGCGCCGCCGACGCGCTCGCCGCGGCCGGCCGGCTCGCGGAGGAGGACGGCATCGACGCCGAGGTCGTGGACCTGCGCACGCTGCGCCCGCTCGACGTCGAGACGGTCCTCGAATCCGTCGCGCGGACGAACCGCGTGCTCGCCGTCGAGGAGGGCCCGCGGACCGGCGGCTGGGCGACCGGCCTGCTCGGCGCCGTCGCCGAGCAGGGGCTCCACGACCTCGACGACGCGTGGATCCTCGCCACGGACGAGACGCCGGTGCCCTACAGCCCCACGCTCGAGGACGCCTTCCTGCCCGACGCGGCGAAGATCGCCGGCGCGGTGCGTGAGCGCCTCGGCGCGGGCGTCCGGTAGCCGGCCTCCGCGATGACGGCCATCCAGCCGCAGCTGTTCGTGCGGCGCGGCCGCGCGGCCGTGGACTTCTACCGTGATGCGTTCGGCGCGACCGAGCTCCACCGCGTCGGCGGCACCGACGAGGACGAGGCGATCGTGGCCCAGCTCGCGGTGGGCGACGCCGTCTTCTGGGTCCACGACGAGGCGCCCGAGCACGGCAACCACAGCCCGGAGGGCGTCGGCGGCGCGACCGTCCGCCTGACGCTCATCGTCGACGACCCGGACGCCGTCCACGCCCGGGCGGTCGAGCTCGGGGCCGAGGAGCTCGCGTCCGTGCACGATGAGCACGGCTGGCGGCTGGGGCGCATCCGCGACCCGTTCGGCCATCCGTGGGAGATCGGCCGGCCGATCGGTGCGTGGCCGCCCTCCGAGGCGTAGGGTCGCGCCATGGAGACGGCCACGAGCTGGGAACGCCCGCCGGTCGAGGCGGACCGCGACGTCGCGCCCCGCGAGCTGTCCAAGCGCGACTACGAGAAGGAGCTCGTCAGCCTCCAGGCCGAGCTCGTCCGCCTCCAGGAGTGGATCGTCCACCACGGCCTGAGGGTCGTCGTCGTCTTCGAGGGCCGCGACACGGCGGGCAAGGGCGGCACGATCAAGCGCATCACCGAGAAGACGAACCCCCGGGTGGTGCGGGTCGTCGCACTCGGCACCCCGACGGAGCGCGAGCGCAGCCAGTGGTACTTCCAGCGCTACGTCGCGCACCTGCCGGCCGCGGGAGAGATGGTCCTGTTCGACCGCTCCTGGTACAACCGCGCCGGCGTCGAGCACGTCATGGGCTTCTGCACGCAGGACGAGTACGAGGAGTTCATGCGGACGTGCCCGCAGTTCGAACGCGACCTCCTGCGCTCGGGGATCATCCTCGTGAAGTACTGGCTGTCGGTCTCCGACGAGGAGCAGGAGCGCCGCTTCCGCGCCCGCCTCAAGGACCCGACCAAGCAGTGGAAGCTCAGCCCGATGGACCTCGAGGCGCGGCGGCGCTGGGTCGACTACGCCGAGGCGAAGGACGAGATGTTCGCCTACACCGACACGCGCGAGTCGCCCTGGTACGTGGTCGAGGCCGACGACAAGCGCACGATGCGCCTCAACCTCATCAGCCACCTCCTCAGCCTGATCCCGTACGACGACGTGCCGCGGCCGAAGATCAAGCTGCCCCCGCGCCAGGAGCGCGCGTACGTGCGCCCGCCGCAGCAGGACCAGAACTTCGTGCCGGCGCGATACATCGTCGGGTAGCGGGCTTCAGGGCGGGCGCGGGTTCACCCGCCCCGACAGCGCGCTCCGGGGTACTCGCACACTCGTAACCGCGGTCCTCCGCTGATCGCCGAAAGCCGACCGACTGTCCGGCAATTCTCGCCGTCGGTCACCGGTGTGACCCTCATGTGCAATACACCGCACTAATGAGCCAGAGCGTTGCAACTCAGCGCATCTCATCATTATCGTCATACGGGTTGGATCCGGGGCGTCGAGACCGGCGCCGGAGGGGTTAAACGGGGAGTTCAGGATGCGCGCGTTGCTGCGTTACCGTGGCGACCGCCGCGCCCTGCGTGCCTTTGACGAGCGACTCGAGCTGGTCAAGGCCGGAGTGACGCGACGCGATCTCATGAAGATGGGACTGACGACGGGTGCCGGCGTGGGGGGAGGGATGCTGCTCTCCGACAAGAGCCTCGCCGCCGGGGGGCGTGGACCGGGCGCGCTGGGCGCGCTCCCGCCGCTGGCGCCGTTCGTACAGCCGCTGGTGGTGCTGCCGACGCTGCCCGAGCGCAACGTCGACGAGTTGAGCCCGACCCCGACGCTCGCTCCGAACCGGGCGACGAACCCGGCGACCGGCTTGCCGTTCGAGGGCCGCTCCGAGCCCCATCAGTCCGAGGAGCGCTTCCCGGTCCAGTCGTACCGCCAGACCTACATGGGCGCCAATCCCCGCGCGCAGGTCCATCCCGGCCTGCCGGCGCAGACGGTGTGGGGATTCAACATGGGCGGAGCGGACCTGAGCGCCGACCCGCCGGCGTCGCCGGGGCCGGTCCTGACCCTGCGACACCTCGAGTCGACACTCGTGCGTCGCCACAACGCGCTGCCGCCACCAGGGCAGAACGGGGGTTTCGGCGTCCCCGAGGTCTCGACGCATCTGCACAACTTCCACTCCGCGCCCGACAGCGACGGCGGGCCGTGCGACCCGGTCCAGCAGCGGTTCTTCTTCCGCGGGCAGTACTACGACTACTTCCACAACATGCGCTTCGCCGGGTGGAACTCGACGAACCCGCCGGACGGGAACATCCAGGAGGCGCTCGGCTTCCTGTGGTACCACGACCATCGCGTCGACCACACGGCGGAGAACACCTACAAGGGCCTCGTCGGTCCGGCGATCGCGTTCAACGCATACGACACCGGCGACGAATCGACCGGGCTGCACCTGCCGAGCTTCCCGAATTACGACATCCCGCTCGTGTTCGCCGACAGGCTCTTCGACCCGCGCACGGGCCTGCTGGCGTTCGACACGTTCAACACCGACGGAATCCTCGGCAATGTGTTCCTCGTCAACGGCAGGGTGCAGCCGTTCTTCGAGGTGTCCAAGCGCCGCTACCGCTTCCGGCTTCTCAATCCGGGCCCGTCGCGCTTCTACCAGCTCTTCCTGACGAACCCGGACAGCCCGACCGAGAGCATCCCGTTCCTGGCGATCTCCGACGATGGCAACCTGTTGCCGCGGCCGATAAAGACCACGAGCGTCGTGCAGTCGGTGGCGGAGCGCAACGACATCATCATCGACTTCGCGAAGATCGCGCGGCAGTTTCCCCACGCCACGCGGATCCGCCTCGAGAACCGCCTCGAGCAGGTCGACGGCCGCGGACCGACCGGCAAGGTCCTCCCGGCCGGCCAGGGTGATCAGCTGCTCGAGTTCCGCCTGACCGGCCCAGCGGTCGCTGACGGCAGCATGGACTACGAGCCGCTGTCATCGCCCGGCGTCCCGGCCGGCCCGAACGACGCGGTGTTCGCCCCGATCTCGCTCCCGGACATCAGCAAGGCGGTGCCGCGGATCACCCGGACATTCCGCTTCGAGCGCGGCGGCGGCGGATGGCAGATCAACGGCAAGTTCATGGACTGCACGGTCTTCCGCTTCGCTGCGCAGATCAACACGTTCGAGCGATGGATCATCCAGAACAACTCGGGTGGGTGGCAGCACCCGGTCCACATTCACTTCGAGGAGTTCCGCATCCTCAGCCGCAACGGCGTGCCGATCAGGCCGGGAGATATCGAGTACTCCCGCAAGGACGTCGTGCAGCTGGGTTTCGGCGAGCAGATCGAGCTGCTCATCCGTTTCCGTGACATGAAGGGCGGCTTCCCATTCCACTGTCACAACACCGTGCACGAGGACCATCAGATGATGATGCTCTTCAACGTCGCCGAGGTCGGTGACAACAACAACAGGCCGTGACGAAACGGCCGGTCCGTACCGCGGGCGCTGTCCGCCCGACAGTGACTGCTCATCACATTGGGGGGATCCGGATGGAAGGTGTCACCCGACGTACAAGTATTGCCATGGGCGTCGTGCCGGTGCTCGCCGCCGGCGTCGCGTACATCGGCGACGGGAGGTTCTGGGGCGGCGAAACGCGCCCACGGTTCCAGCCCGCCGGTTCGCCGCGCGTCGCGCTGCAGCAGCACCATCTCCCGAACGTCCCGCTCGTCACGCACGACGGCGAGCGGGTCCGCTTCTACGACGACCTGGTCAAAGACAAGAAGGTCGTCCTGACCTTCGTCTCCAGTCGCGCGCCCGCCGAGTCGAACACCGTCACGAGGAACCTCGCCGCGATCCAGCGCCTGTTCGGGGCGCGCGTCGGCCAGGACCTGTTCCTGTACTCGATCGCCCGCACCCCGCGGACCGACGATCGCGCAAAGCTCAACGAGTGGGCCGTTTGGAGCGGGGCCGGCCCCGGCTGGAAGTTCCTGACCGGGCAATCCTCCGATGTCGAGACGCTGCGCCGAAGCCTCGGCTTCGCCTCCGACGACCCGACCGAGGACGCCGAACCAAGCTATTCGGTGGGCCTGGTCCGCTACGGGTCCGAGCCGGAGATGCGGTGGGCGCACTGCCAATCGCAGGCCAAGGCGCGCGTGCTCGCCCACTCCATGGTCCTCGACTTCGGCACCGGACCGGCGACGGCCGCGTCGCCGATCACGCGGACGTTCGGGACGGGGTCCAATCCCGCCACCGCCCCCGTCTGGAACTGCCAACTCCTCCTCAACGGGATCTGACCGGGCCCGCGCGCCGTCAGTGCTGGTACACGGCCTCGATCTCGTCGACGAGATCAAGGCCGCGCTGCGCCTCCCGTGCGACGGCCGGGCCACCCCGGGGGGCGAGCCGCCCGAGCCGCGCGACGTGCGCCTCGAACTTCGCCGCCACGCGCTCACCACCCGCCTTGATGACGTCCGGGCGAAGGCTCGCCCACGTGCGGTCGAGCTCCTTCGCGGCCCCGGTTATCGCCGGGACATTGCCGGCCCGGGCCTGGAGCTTCGCCTCGTAGTCGAGGTGGTCGAGGGCTGTCACCGCGGACGGGATCGGGCTGTCGTAGCGCGCGAAGAAACCGGACATCAGCTCGAAGGCGCGGTTCGAGGCCAGAGCAACATCGAGCAGCGCTGCGCTCCGCGCGAGCCTCGCGACCGTCCTCGCGCGCACCCCGAACTCGGCGATCTCGTCGCCGCTCACGCCCGCCGAGCGCAGCGCCTGGGCGACGGCACCGTCGGCCACCGCCCTGAGGTCGCGCGCCTTCTCGATCACGCGCGCCCGGTTCCCGGCCAGGGCCAGGTCGATCGTGTCCTCGGCATCGGACTCCGCCGTGCGCAGCGCGGCCGGAATCGGTGCGCTGCTCTTGGGGCTGACCGTCGTGGTCGCCGCCGGCGTCGTTCGTGGGGCCGAAGCCGTCGTCGCCGTGCGTTCGTCGGCGCCTCCGCAGCCGCCGAGGACCACACCGAACCCGATACCTACCACGAGCAGCGCTCGCGCCCCGGCGGTCATCACCCCACCGCTCCCCGATATGACCAAGCGCATCGAACGTACACCTGGGCGGACCTCGCCCGCAAGCATTGCGCGAAAGGCAGCGGCGCTGCCTACCCGCTCGGGCGTCATTCCGACGACGCTCTACGGTCCCACGATGGAGCCGACTCGCGAGCAAGCCGAAGCCGCCATCCTCGATCTTCTCTCCCGCCGAGACTCCGGGAAGACGATCTGCCCGTCCGAAGCGGCACGCGTACTCGGTGGCGACGAGGCCTTCCGGCCACTGATGCCGCTCGTCCGCGACGCGGCCCGAGCGCTGGTGACCGCCGGCCGTATCGAGGTCACGCAGTCGGGTCGACCGGTCGACCTGGATGCGGCGCGGGGTGCCATCCGGCTGCGGACGCCGCTTCGTGATCGGTGAGCGATCCGCTGCTCAGCCGCTGACCGCGTCCAACCGCTGCAGGAGCTCGTGGGCGGCGAGCTCGATCTCCTTGTGGCGCCACTCCGCCGCGCGGTAGTGGCAGGCGATGAGGCCCATGCGGTGCACGCGGCGGAAGTCGCCGTAGACGAATCCGTAGCGCGCCTTCGTCCCGTCCTTCGCGCCCTCGGTCAGCCCGAGGTGCCAGCGGGCGTACTCGTCGAAGGAGTGCGACTCGAGGTACCTGTTCTCCTCGGGGGCGCGGGGCTGGACCGTGCCCCACTCGCTGACGAGGACGTACTGGCGCGCGTCGATCAGGCGCTCCGCGTGGGCGACGGCCTCGGCGTTGACGGTGTAGCTCGCCATGGGCCGGACTTCGACGCGTATCCGGGACATCCCGCTCATCCGAAGGGATGAGACGCAGGGCGCGATCGGTCCCGCGGGCGGAGGCGGCGGCGGCGCGGCGCGAGCAGGATCGGCCCATGACCGAGTTCGCCATCGAGACCCACGGCCTGGGCAAGCGCTTCGGCGATCGCGCCGCGCTCCAGTCCATCGACCTGCAGGTGCCGCGCGGCTGCGCGTTCGGCTTCCTGGGCCCGAACGGGGCCGGGAAGACGACGCTCATCCGCCTGCTGCTGGGCCTGGCCCGGCCCACGAGCGGGCGGATGCGCCTGCTCGGCCACGACCTCCCCGGCGACAGCGCGGCGGCGCTGGCGCGCGTCGGGGCGATCATCGAGGAGCCGCGCTTCCACGGCCACCTCACCGGCCGCGAGAACCTCCACGTCCACGCCGCCGCCCGCGACAAGAGCGCTCACGGGCGGGTCGACGGCGCGCTCGAGCGCGTCGGTCTCGGCCGCCGCGGCGACGACAAGGTCCGCACGTACTCGCTCGGCATGCGCCAGCGCCTCGGCGTCGCGCGCTGCCTGCTGTGCGACCCCGAGCTGCTCGTCCTCGACGAGCCGGTCAACGGCCTCGACCCGGCCGGCATCCTCGAGTTCCGCGGGCTCGTGCGCTCGCTCGTCGACGAGGGCCGCACCGTCTGGCTCTCCTCGCACCTGCTCGACGAGGTCGAGAAGACCTGCGACGTCGCGGCGATCGTCGACCAGGGTGTCGTCGTCGCGCAGGGCACGATCGCCGAGCTCACGGCCGGCGGCGCGCGGACGATCGACTTCGTCGCGGCCCCGCGCGCCCGGGCGGCGTCGCTGCTGGCGGGCTTCGAGTCCGTGACCCGCGCGGCCGAGCACGACGGCGCGATCCGCGTCGAGCTCGCGCCCGAGGCCCCGCCCGACCGCGACGTCGTCACCGCCCTGCTGCGCCGCCTGCTCGACCACGGCATCGCCGTCGAGCGCGTCGCGGCCGTCGCGTCCTCGCTGGAGGACCGCTTCCTCGACACCACCACCCGCCTGGAGGACCGTTCCTGATGCCCGATCTGCGACTCATCCGCGCCGAGATCCTCAAGCTCCGGCGGCGCCCCGGCCTCATGGCCGCGGCCGGCCTGCTCGCCTTCGCGAGCGCCGTCCTGTACCTCGTCGTCCTGATGGTCCTGCACGCGATCGACCCGAGCGGCCACGCCGGCGCGGGCGGCGCGGCGCACTTCGACGACGCGATGGGCATCCTCGGCATGGCCGCGCCCGTCGCCGGCGTGCTCGTCGGCGCCACCGCCGGCGGCGCCGACATCGAGGCCGGCGTGTTCCGCGACCTCGCCGCCACCGGCCGCTCGCGGACCGCGCTGTTCGCCGCGCGCGTGCCCGGGGCGTGGGCGATCGTGGTGCCGCTCGTGCTCGCCGCGATCGCCGTCTGCGCGCTGCTCGCCGTCGCGCTCGACGCCCCCGGCCCGGCCCTGACCGCGCAGGACGTCGTCTCCGGCGGCTCCGCCGCGCTCGTCGCCGCGATGCTGCTCACCGCGGCGTCGGTCGGCCTCGCCGGCCTCACGGGCGCCCGCGGCATGGTCATCGGCGTCGTGCTCGCCTTCCAGCTCGGCATCTCGCCGCTGGTCGGGGAGATCGGCGCGCTGGGCAACGCGCGCCACGCGATCCCGTCGATCGCGACCGCGCGCATCGACGGCGCGCTCGCCGACGAGTACGCGCTGGCCACGGCGATCCTCGTCGTGATCGCGTGGGCCGTCGTGACGCTCGGCGCCGGCCTGTGGCGGACGCGGACCCAGGAGATCTGAGCGCCGCGCGGGGGTTAGGGTCCGGCCATGCCCAGGGCGCTCGCCCCGGCCGCCGATCTCGTGGTGCGCCGCCGTCCGCTGACCGTGCTGGCCGTCATCCTGGCGGTCGGCGCGGTCGTGCCGGCGGACGTGCCGTTCGCGCTGCTCGCGCTGGTCCCGCTCTTCGGCGCGGCGGTCCACCGGCCGTGGCCCGCGGCCGCCGCCGGCGTGGCGGCGCTCGCCGTCGCCGAGCTCGTCCACTGGGCGGCGTGGGGCAGCCGGGGCGGGATCGCCGAGGTCGCGGCGAGCACGGGGCTGGCGATCGTCACGGTGGCCGTCGGCTCGGTCGTTCGCGAGCGGCGGCGCGGGGCGGAGCGCGAGCGCGCGCTGCTGGCCGGGCAGGCGGTCGCCGAGGAGCGGCTGCGGATCGCCCGCGAGCTGCACGACGCGGTCGGCCACGACGTCTCGCTCATGGTCGTCCAGGCCCAGGCGGTGGGGGCGACCACGACCGACCCCGGCGTGCGCGAGGCGACGGACGCGATCGCCGACCTCGGCCGCCGGACGATGGCCGAGATGCACCGCACCTTGCGCGTCCTGCGCGACGACGACGCGGCCCGCCGCCCGCAGCCGAGCCTCGACGCGCTCGACGACGTCCTCGACGGCGCGCGCGCCGCGGGGGTCGACGTGCGCATCGCGATGGAGGGCGCGGCGCGGCCGCTGGACCCGGCGCTCGACGCGTCCGCCTACCGGATCGTCCAGGAGGCCGTGACGAACGTCGTCCGCCACGCCGGCGGCGGCCCGGCGACGGTCACCGTGCGCTACGGGCCCGACGCGCTCGAGCTGGTCGTCGCCGACGAGGGCGCCGGTGCAGCGGCGGTGAACGGCGCGGGCGGCGGCGGCCACGGGCTCGTCGGGATGCGCGAGCGGGCCGCCCTGTTCGGCGGGACGCTCGAGGCGGGGCCGCGCGACGACCGCGGCTTCGCCGTGCGCGCCGTGCTCCCGTACCCGGACGGCGCGCCGTGAACCGCGTCCGGGTCGTGATCGCCGACGACCAGCCGCTCATGCGCGCGGGCTTCAAGGCCGTCCTCGAGGCCACCGGCTCGATCGTCGTCGTCGCCGAGGCGGGCGACGGCGAGGAGGCGATCGCCGCCGCCGAGGCCCACGCGCCCGACGTCGTGCTCATGGACATCCGGATGCCGCGCGTCGACGGCATCGAGGCGACGCGGCGCCTGCCGCGCCGGCGGGTCCTGATCCTCACGACGTTCGGCCTGGACGAGTACATCGTCGAGGCGCTGCGCGCCGGGGCGAGCGGGTTCCTCACGAAGGACGCGCCCGCCGCCGACCTCGTCGCGGCCGTCCGGGCGGTCGCCGCGGGCGACGCCGTCCTCTCGCCGCAGGTCACGCGCCGCCTGCTCGACCGGGTCGCGGGCCGCCTGCCGCCGGCGACGCGCGGCCCGGCGGCGGACGGCACCGCGCGGCTCACCGAGCGCGAACGCGAGGTGCTGACCCTCGTCGCGGCCGGGCTGTCGAACGCGGAGATCGCAAGCGCGCTCGTCCTCGCCGAGCCGACCGTCAAGTCGCACGTCTCGAACCTCCTCGGCAAGCTCGGTCTGCGCGACCGCGTCCAGGCCGTGATCTGGGCCTACGAGCACGGCCTCGTGGAGCGCTCGCGGACCGCCGGCGGCTGACCGGACGCGCCGGTTCCCGGCCCGCAGACGCTCCGCTTAACGGAGTTGCTTCAGTGAGAAAGTTCTCACTCGGAACTGTTCCAGGTTGGTACGGTCGGACGACCCTGAGCGTCCGGCGGTCCAGCCTCCTGCGCCCCATCCGGCCAGGTCCCGACAGGCGCGCGGCGCCGGGGCCGTTCGACAACGGCGAACACGGGGGTGTGTTCCATGCAGCAGCAGACTGGCCGCGTCGTGAGCGACGCCGGCAGCCAGGTCCTGACCGAGATCACGCACGGCGGGCACGTGCTGACCGAGGACTCCGAGGAGGCGGCCGCGCTGGCCGGCACCCAGGAGTCGGTCGTCGCCGCCGAGAGCGCCGCGGCGACGGGGACGCCGTTCGACTACCTCTTCGACGGCCTCGCCGCCGACTTCCCCAACCACCACCTGCCGGGCGCGGACGCGGCGGCCGCCGCGGCGACGGTCGCGGCGCTCGAGGCGCTCGGCTCCGCGATGGTCGAGGACCCACCGCCCACGGCCGAGCCGCTCGAGCCGCTCGCCAACTCGTCGATCCCGCCGGTCTACACCTACTGGGGCCAGTTCGTCGACCACGATCTCACCGCGAACACGGACCGCGACTCCGCGATCAGCGACATCACGCGGCCGGACCTCGCGCCGCTCGCGCCGGGTTTCGTGACGGCGAACCTCTTCAACCTCCGCCAGCCGGCGCTGAACCTCGACTCGGTCTACGGCGACGGCCCGGCCGGATCGCCCGAGCTCTACGACGGCATCCGCCTCAAGGTCGGGACGGTCGCGGAGACGAGCGACAACCCGGCCCGGCCGATCGGCGGCGACCACATCCCGCCGGAGACCGACGCCCGCCGCGACCTCCCGCGGGCCGCGGACGGGACCGCCACGATCGGCGACGCGCGCAACGACGAGAACCTGATCGTCGCCCAGCTCCACACGGCGTTCCTGCGCTTCCACAACGCGGCCGTCGACTGGGTGCGCGACCACGACCCGGGCTACGACACCGACACCGAGGTCTTCGACCGCGCGCGCCAGCTCACGCAGTGGCACTACCAGTGGCTCGTCATCCACGACTTCCTGCGGACCGTCACGGCCGCCGGGGTCGCCGACCAGGTCCTGCTCGGCGGCAACCGGCTGTTCGCGCCGCGCGGCGGCGAGGTCTACATGCCGCTCGAGTACTCCGTCGCGGCGTACCGCTTCGGGCACAGCATGGTCCGGGCGGTCTACGACTACAACCGCAACTTCGGGCGCCCGGGCAAGATCATCGGCAGCGCGCCGTTCAACCTCCTGTTCACGTTCACCGGCAAGGCGAACCCGCCGTTCCGCGGCGACACGAAGGCGCTGCCGTTCAACTGGGTGATCGAGTGGGATCGCTTCGTCGACCACGGCGCGGTCCTGCCCGACCGCTTCGCCCGCCGCATCGACACGCGTCTCGCGCCGCCCCTCCGCGACCTGCTCAACGAGGGCAACGACCCGTCGCTGGCCCAGACCGTCAAGGCGATCCTCAAGCGCCTGGCCACCCGCAACCTGCTGCGGGGATATCTCCTCGCGATCCCGACCGGCCAGGCGGTCGCGCAGGCGATGGGCGTGACGCCGCTGACGGCGTCCCAGCTGACGCAGGACAACAACCCGCTCGTCAACGACGCGCTCGCCGCGGGCGGCTTCACCGCCGCGACGCCGCTCTGGTACTACGTCCTGAAGGAGGCCGAGGTGCTCGCCAACGGCGAGTCGCTCGGGCCCGTGGGCAGCCGGATCGTGTGCGAGACCATCATCGGCCAGGTGCGAGAGGACGACGCGTCGTACCTCGCCCAGCCCGGCACGTGGACGCCGGCCGAGGGCGTGCGGCTGCCGAACGGGGACCTCGTCGTGACGATCGCGGGGTTCCTGCGGTTCGCCGGGGTGATGGTCTAGCCCAGGAGCGCTACGGTGGGCGGCGATGGCGCCGCCCGCCGTCACCGTGCAGCACCACGACTCCGCGCTCGGCCGCTGGGTGATGGTCCGACGCGCGGCGCCCGCGGCCCTGCGGCCGCACGTGCTCGGCTACCTCGGCTACCACGAGCGGACGCCGGGGCCGCTGCGCCGGCTCGAGCTGCCCTCGGGCGAGGTCCACGTGATCATCAGCTTCGGCCCCGAGGTCCGCTGTCCCGCGCCCGTCACGTCGTTCGTCGCCGCGCCGCACACCAGCCACGCGATCGTCGACTCCGACGGCGAGCAGCACGGCGTCGAGCTGCGCCTGACGCCGCTCGGGACGCACATGCTGCTCGGCGTGCCGATGCACGAGCTCGCCGACCGCGTCGTCCCGCTCGAGGACGTCCTCGGCCGCGGTGGCGCCGAGCTGCCCGAGCGCCTCCACGCGGCCGGGACGTGGCCCGCGCGCTTCGCCCTGCTCGACGACCTGCTCGCGCGGCGGCTCGAGGAGGCGCGCCGCCCCGACGCGGGCGTCGAGCACTCGTGGTGGCGGCTCGTGCAGAGCCACGGCGGCGCGAGCGTCGAGGCGCTCGCCGACGAGGTCGGCTGGAGCCGCCGTCACCTCTTCGCCCGCTTCCGCGACCACACCGGCCTGCCGCCGAAGGTCTTCGCCCGGATCCTGCGCTTCCAGCGCGCCGCGACGCTCATGACCGACGCGGCCGGCCCGTCGCTGTGCGAGATCGCGCTGGACTGCGGCTACTACGACCAGGCGCACCTCAACCGCGACTTCCGCGCCTTCGCCGGCCGCACGCCGACGGAGCTCATGGCCGCCCGCCTGCCGAAGGGCAGCGGCTACTCCGTCGGCTGAGCGTCGCCCGCGGCGCGCTCGAGCGCGGCGGTCAGGGACGGCACGTCGGCCCCCGCGTCCTCGGCGGCGAGCAGGCGCTCGGCCGCCCGGCGGCCGCCGACGGCCCGCACGCCGCGCGCCCCGTGCTCGGCGGCGAAGTCGGCCAGCGCCGCCGCGCGCCGGGCGCCGAGACGGCGCGCCGGGAGGTCGAGCCCGGCGCGGTGGGCGTCGAGCGCGGCGACGAGGTCGTCGACGCCGGTCGCCGGCGCGAGGCTCGAGACGGCGACGACCGCCGTGTCGCGGGCGCCGAGCGAGCGCAGCGCGGCGTGCAGGTCGCGACGCGCGCGCAGGGCGATGTCGCCGAGGTCGGCCTTCGTCACGACGAGGACGTCCGGGATCTCCATGATCCCGCTCTTGAGGAACTGCAGCACGTCGCCGGAGCCGGGCTGCACGACGACCGCGACCGTGTCGGCCACCTCGGCGATCTCGGTCTCGCTCTGGCCGACGCCGACGGTCTCGACGACGACGACGTCGAAGGCCGCGGCGAGCGCCTGCGCGGCCGCGCGGGTGGCGGGGGCGAGGCCGCCGAGCCGCCCGCCCGCGGCGGTCGAGCGGATGAAGACGCCGCCGTCGTCGGGGTCGTAGGGGATGCGCGCGCGGTCGGCGAGCAGCGCTCCGCCCGAGCGGCGCGACGACGGGTCGACGGCCAGCGCCGCCACGCTGCGCCCTGCCGCCCGCCACGTGCGGACGAGCTCGCCGAGGAGCGTCGACTTCCCGGCGCCGGGCGGGCCGGTCACCCCGACCACGTGCGCCGGCGCCTCGCCGCCGAGCGCGCCGGGGGAGACCGCACGGAGCAGCGCTGCCACCTCGGCACGGGCGGCCGGCGCCGCGTTCTCGACGAGGTTGAGCGCCGCGGGCGCCGCCGTGAGGTCGCGCCCGCGCAGCCGCGCGCCGAGGTCTGCTCCGCTGCCCGTCGGCATCGCGGCCGGACGCTAGCGGAGGCCCGCCATGGTCATCCGGCGACCTTGCATCGGGCGGCGCGCCGCGCCTAGGGTCGGAGGCCACTCCTCCCCCCGACACAGGAGCTCTCTCGCATGACCACCGACGCGACCCCGGCCGACGGCATCACCGGCCACGAGGCCGAGCAGATCGACCGCGCCAACGCGACCGGGCTCACGCCCGTCGTCTTCATCCACGGCCTCTGGCTGCTGCCGAGCAGCTGGGACCGCTGGGCGACCGTCTTCGAGGAGGCGGGCTTCACCGCCCTGACCCCGGGCTGGCCGGACGACCCCGAGACCGTCGAGGAGGCCAACGCGCATCCCGAGGTCTTCGCCGGCAAGTCGGTCGGTGACGTGGCCGACCACTACGACGCGGTCATCCGCCGCCTGGAGCGCAAGCCCGCGGTCGTCGGCCACTCCTTCGGCGGCCTGCTCACCCAGATCGTCGCGGGCCGCGGCCTGTCGGCCGCGTCGGTCGCGATCGACCCGGCGCCGTTCCGCGGTGTCCTGCCGCTGCCGATCTCCGCGCTGCGGGCGGGCTCGCCGGTGCTCTCGAAGCCGGGCAACCGCAACCGCGCCGTCCCGCTCACCTACGACCAGTTCCGCTACTCGTTCGCCAACGCCGTGACCGAGGACGAGGCCAAGGCGCTCTACGAGACCTACGCCGTCCCCGCTCCGGGCAAGCCGCTGTTCCAGGCGGCGACGGCGAACCTCAACCCGTGGACCGAGGCGAAGGTCGACACGGACAACCCCGACCGCGGGCCGCTCCTGATCATCTCGGGTGAGAAGGACCACACGGTCCCGTGGGCGCTCTCGAACGCCGCGTACAAGCAGCAGAAGGACAACCCCGGCGTCACCGAGATCACCGAGATCAAGGGCCGCGGGCACGCGCTGACGATCGACAGCGGCTGGCGCGAGGTCGCCGACACGGCGCTGGCGTTCGTCCGCCGCTTCGTCTAGGGCGGCCCCGACTCGATGTCGGCCAGGAAGTCGACCTGGACCGACGCCATCACCACCCCGGCCTGCGAGAACGCCGCGAGCAGGTCGGGGTGCGCGGCGGCCGCATCGGCGTCCGTCCGCGAGGCATAGGTCTCCGCGACCACGACGAGGTTCGGATCGTCCTGGCCGCGCCAGACCTGGTGCGCGAGCACCGCGGCGCCGAGCGGCCCGGAGATGATCCGGTCGTATTCGCGCTTCCAGACGTCGTAGTCCATCACCTGGTGACGGACGAGCACCGTCGTCATTCCCACCCCCATGGAGAGACGACCGAGCATGATGCATGGCGCGCTCGCGCTCGTCAACGCGGTTGTGCCCGGGCCGCCCGTTCTGGTCTGATCGGCGCATGACCAAGCTGCGCTTCGGCATCTTCATGGCCCCGTTCCACCCGGCGGGCGAGAACCCGACGCTCGCGCTCCAGCGCGACCTCGAGCTGATCGAGCACCTCGACCGCCTCGGCTACGACGAGGCGTGGATCGGCGAGCACCACTCGGCGGGCAGCGAGATCATCGCCTCGCCGGAGATCTTCATCGCCGCCGCGGCCGAGCGCACCCGGCACATCCGCCTCGGCACGGGGGTCACGTCGCTCGCCTACCACAACCCCCTGTGGGTGGCCGAGCGGATGGTTCTGCTGGATCACCTGACCCGCGGCCGGGCGATGCTCGGGGTCGGCCCGGGGTCGCTGCCGACCGACTCGGCCATGATCGGCCTCAGCCCGACGGACACGCGCGAGCTCATGGACGCGAACCTCGACGTCGTCATGCGCCTGCTGCGCGGCGACGAGCCGGTGAGCGTCGAGACCCCGACCCACAAGCTCATCGACGCGCGGCTGCACCTGCGCCCGTACTCCGAGCCGCACATGGACGTCGCGGTGGCGGCCGTCGCGTCGCCGACGGGGCCGCGGCTCGCGGGGCGGCACGGCATCGGCCTGCTCTCGATCGGCGCGACGATGACCGAGGCCGGCTTCGACGCGCTCGCGCACCACTGGAACGTCATGGAGGAGCGGGCCGCGACGTTCGGCACGGCCGTCGACCGCGCGAAGTGGCGGCTCGTCGGGCTGATGCACATCGCCGAGACGCGCGAGCAGGCCTACAAGGACGTCGAGTACGGCATCGAGCAGTGGTTCCGCTACTTCCAGAAGGTCGCGGCCTTCCCGCAGATGGCCGTCGAGGGCGGCGACATCCGCGAGATGATCGACTTCGTCAACACCGCCGGCGTCGGCGCGATCGGGACGATCGACGACGCCGCGGCACAGGTGCAGCGGCTCGTCGATCAGTCCCAGGGCTTCGGCGCGATGCTCCTGCTCGCCCACGAGTGGGCGAACCCGGAGGCGACGAAGCGCTCGTTCGAGCTCGTCGCCCAGCACGTCATGCCCGCCTTCCAGGGCCAGGCGCAGCCGACCCTGGACGCCAAGGCGCGCGCGACCGACACGCGGACCGGCTACGCGGAGCAGCAGAACCAGGCGGTCGCGCACATGACGGAGAAGTACGAGCGCGAGGTGGCGGCGGGGCGGAGCTGACCCCGCCTCACGCCGCCTGCGCCTGTGCCGCCATCGCCTCCGGCGCTTCGTGGACCGCCACGGGGCGGACGCGGGAGCGCAGCAGGCCCGCGGTGACGAGCGCCCCGACGGCGAAGATCGCGGCCGCCCACCGGAACGCGGTCACGTCGCCCTCGACGGCGGCGCGGCGCACGGCCTCGCTCCCGGGCCCGTGGCCCGTGAGGTAGCCCGTGACGGCGGACGCGGCCATCGTGCTCAGCAGCGCAGCGCCGATCGATCCGCCGACCTGCTGCGACGTGCTGACCATCGCCGAGACCACGCCGCTGTCGCGGGCCGCGACGCCGAGCGTCGCCGTCGCGAACGCCGCCGCGACGATCGTGCCGAAGCCGAGCCCGATCAGCACCAGGGACGGCAGGACGTGCGAGGCGTAGCCCGTGTCGGTGCCGATGCGCGTCAGAAGCGCCATCCCGACCGCCGCGCTCAGCATCCCGGCGGGGATGAGCGGCCGCGGCCCGGTGCGGGCGAGCACGCGCGTGCTGACGGCCGTCGCGGCCACGATGATCGCCGCGCTCAGCGGCAGGAACGCCAGACCGGTCTCGAACGCGCTCATGCCCTTCGTGCGCTGGAAGTAGAACGTCAGGAACAGGAACAGCGCGAAGATCCCGGCGCCCGCCGTCGCGATCGCCACGAACGACGCGCCGCGGTTGCGGTCGGCGACCACGGCGAGCGGCAGCAGCGGATGGCGCACGCGGCGCTGCAGGGCGAGGAACGTCAGCAGCAGGACGCCGGCGGCGGCGAGGAAGCCGATCGTCACGGGCTCGCCCCAGCCGTCGGTCTCGGCGCGGGAGAGGCCGAAGACGATGGCGAACAGGCCGGAGGACGCGGTCAACGTGCCCGCGAGGTCGAGCCGGGGACGCGCCGGCACGGGGACGTGGTGGAGCAGGCGCACGCCGGCGAGGGCGGCGGGAGCGGCGAAAACGATCGCGACGTACAGGCACCAGCGCCAGTCGAGCACCTCGGTGAGCGTGCCGCCGAGCAGGAGGCCGAACGCCCCGCCCGTGCCGGCGATGGCGCCGTAGACGCCGAAGGCCTTGCCGCGTTCGGCGGGGTCGGTGAACGTCGTGGTCAGCAGCGAGAGCGCGGCGGGCGCAAGGATCGCGGCGAAGGTGCCCTGCACGGCGCGCGCCGCGACGAGGACGCTGAAGCTCTGCGCGGCCCCGCCGACCGCCGACGCGCCGGCGAAGCCGATCAGCCCGGCCACGAACGTCCATTTGCGGCCGAAGAGGTCGGCGATGCGCCCGCCGAGCAGCAGCAGGCTGCCGAACGCGAGCGCGTAGGCGGTGACGACCCACTGGCGCTGGTCGTCGGAGAAGCCGAGGTCGCGCTGCGCGGAGGGCAGCGCGATGTTGACGATCGTCGCGTCGAGCACGACGAGGAGTTGGGCGATGGCGATCACCGCGAGGATCAGCCAGCGGCGGTCGTGGTGGGGATCGGGCGGCACGGGTCGGTCTCCTGTCGGATTCGGATTCGGGTCGTTCCCTGCCCCGACCGACGAGCCGACGGAGATGTGACCGGCGGGCGCGCCGGACGACCTCAGCCGCTCATGTCGACCGCGCGGATGCGCGTCGGCTCGAGCGTCACCTTCACGCGCTTGTCGCCCGGCTGGTCGTAGGCGGTCGCATCGACGCCGTACTTGTCGTGCAGCTTGTGCGCGAAGGCGCCGTCGTCGTCGGGCTCGACACGGGCGTGCGCGCGGACCTCGAGGTACCGCGCGGGGTTGGCGAGGTCGAGGATCAGCAGGGTGACCCGCGGGCGGGCCATGAGGTTCTTGGTCTTGCGCCGGCTCGTGTTCAGCGAGAGGCGCAGCTCGCCCTCGTCGTACAGGAACCAGATCGCCGAGAGCTGCGGCTGGCCGTCGGGCTCGACGGTGGCGAGCGTGGCGACCTGCGTGTCGAGGAGGTCGCGGTGGGAGGCGGGGAAATCGGACATGGTCCGGTCATCTTGCCCGCTCACCACAGCACGAAGCAGCCGCGCGCCTCGAGCCGCTTCGCCGCGGGCGGCAGCGCCGCGAGGCCGTTCCAGCGCAGGTCGAGCTTCTCGAGCGCGGGCGCGGCGGCGAGCGCGTCGGGCACGGTCGTGAGCCCGTTCGCGCGGAGGTCCAGGACGCGCAGGCGCGGGAGCGCGGCGACCACGGGCGGGACGTGCCGCAGGCGGTTCGCGCGCAGGTGCAGCTCGCGGAGCGCCGTGAGCCGGTGGAGCGTGTCCGGGAGGTCCGAGATCCGGTTGCCCTGCAGGCGCAGCTCGACCAGGGCGCCGAGCTCGCCGAGCCACTCGGGCACGACGCCGATCGCGTTGTCGGCGACGCTCAGGTAGCGCAGCGCCGTCAGCCCGCGCACGGCGGCCGGCACCGCGAGCAGCCGGTTGTCGCCGAGGTAGAGGACCTCGACGCGGTGCAGCGCGGCGAGCTCGTCCGGCACGAGCGCGAGGCGGTTGTGCGCGAGGTCGAGCATCTCGAGCCGGCGCAGCTTCGCCACCCAGCCGGGGACGCGCTCGAGGCCGGACTCGGAGAGCACCAGGCCGCGGGCGGCGGGCGCGGCCGGCGGCGCGGCGGGCGGGACCGCGCCCCGCAGGTCGAGGACGGGGCGGCTCAGGCCGCCGCCTTGACCCCGTTGCGCTCGGCCACGAGCGCGACGACGGCGCCCATGATGCGGGTCAGGTCGAAGTCCTTGGGCGTGTAGACGGCCGCGACGCCGGCGGCCCGCAGCGGCTCGACGTCGGCCTCGGGGATGATCCCGCCGACGACGACCGGGACGTCGACGCCGCGCTCGCGCAGCGCGGCCATCACGAGCGGGATCAGCTCGCGGTGCGAGCCGCTCAGGATCGACAGGCCGACCACGTGGACGCCCTCCTGGAGCGCGCTCGCCGCGATCTGCGACGGCGTGAGGCGGATGCCCTCGTACACGACGTCCATGCCGATGTCGCGCGCGCGGACGGCGATCTGCTCGGCGCCGTTGGAGTGCCCGTCGAGCCCCGGCTTGCCGACGAGGATCTTCGGCCGGCGCCCGAGCGCGTCGGCGACCCGCTCGACCTCCTCGCGCAGCGCGTCGAGGTCCTCGGCCGCCGCGCCCGCCGCCGCCTCGCCGACCCCGGTCGGCGCGCGGAACTCGCCGAACGCCTGGCGCAGCGCGCCGGCCCACTCGCCGGTCGTCGCGCCCGCGCGCGCGGCGGCGAGCGTCGACGTCCATGATGTTCTCCTCGCCGGCGGCGGCCTCGGCGAGCGCCGCGAGCGCCGCGTCCACCGCCGCCTGGTCGCGGTCCGCGCGCCACGCGACGACCGCCTCGCGCTGCCGGGCCTCGAGCGCCGGGTCGACCGTGAGGATGCCGCCGTCGGCGCCCTCGAGAAGCGGCGAGCGCTCGCCGGACTCGAAGCGGTTGACGCCGACCATGACCTGCTCGCCGGCCTCGATGCGGCGGATGCGCTCGCGGTGGGAGTCGACGAGCGCGCCCTTCATGTAGTCGACCGCGCGGACCGCGCCGCCGTGCTCGGCGACGATCGCGAGCTCGGCCTCGGCGCCCGCGATCAGCTCGGCGACGAGCCCCTCCATGACCGTCGAGCCCTCGAAGATGTCGGGGTACTCGAGCAGGTCGGTCTCGAACGCGAGGACCTGCTGGATGCGCAGCGACCACTGCTGGTCCCACGGGCGCGGGAGGCCGAGGGCCTCGTTCCACGCCGGGAGCTGGACCGAGCGGGCGCGGGCGTCGCGCCCGAGCGTGACCGCGAGGGCCTCGAGCACGATGCGCTGGACGTTGTTCTCGGGCTGGGACTCGGTCAGGCCGAGCGAGTTGACCTGCACGCCGTAGCGGAAGCGCAGGAAGCGCTCGTCGGTGACGCCGTAGCGGTCGCGGCCCAGCCGCTCCCACATCGTCCCCATCGCCCGCAGCTTCGCGTGCTCCTCGACGAAGCGGACCCCGGCGTTGACGAAGAAGGAGATCCGCCCGAAGACCCGCGGCATGGCCTCCTCGCCGACGCGGTCGCGGACCGCGTCGAGGACGGCCATCGCGTTGGCGAGCGAGAACGCGATCTCCTGGACCGGCGTCGCGCCCGCCTCCTGCAGGTGGTAGCTGCAGATGTTCACCGGGTTCCAGCGCGGCACGTGCTCGACCGTCCAGGCGACCATGTCGGCGATGAGCCGCATGGACGGCCCGGGCGGGAACGCGTAGGTCCCGCGGGCGAGGAACTCCTTGATGATGTCGTTCTGCGTCGTGCCCTGGAGGTCGGCCGCGGCGACGCCGTTGTCCTCCGCGGTCACGACGTAGAGGGCGAGCAGCCACGCGGCCGTCGCGTTGATCGTCATCGACGTGTTCATCTCGCCGAGCGGGATGCCGTCGAGCAGCGTGCGCATGTCGCCCTTGTGCGCGACCGGGACGCCGACCTTGCCGACCTCGCCGCGCGCGAGCTCGTGGTCGGGGTCGTAGCCGGTCTGGGTCGGCAGGTCGAACGCGACCGACAGCCCGGTCTGGCCCTGGGCGAGGTTCGCCCGGTACAGGGCGTTCGACGCCTCGGCCGACGAGTGGCCGGAGTAGGTCCGCATCATCCACGGCCGGTCGGGCTCGGGGAGGCGGTGCGACGGCGGGGTCATGCGCCGCGATTGTAAGGTCCGCCCCGTGGCTGGGCCATCGGCGCGCCGGGCGCGTACCTCGTTGCGACTCCGCGCGCTCGACGCGCGCGACCGGCTGTCCGGGCGCGCGGGGCAGCTCGTGCCGGCCCGGCGGCTGCAGTTCGTGGGGGAGGGCGACTTCGTCTCGGTCGGCGACGAGTTCCTCTCGCACCTCGTCGCGCTGTGCGGCCTGCGGGCCGAGGACCGCGTGCTCGACATCGGGTGCGGGATCGGCCGCCTGGCCCGCCCGCTCGCGGGCTACCTGAGCATCGACGGCGCCTACGCGGGCTTCGACGTCAACGCGGCCGGCATCCGCTGGTGCACCCAGCGCTACGGCCACTTCCCGCAGTTCGCGTTCACCCACGCCGACGTGCGCAACGCGCGCTACAACCCCGGCGGCACGGACGATCCGGCGACCTACCGCTTCCCGTACGACGACGGCGCCTTCGACGTGGCCGTCGCGGCCTCCGTCCTCACCCACCTGACCGCCGACGTCGCGCTGCACTACCTCGGCCAGACCCGCCGGGTGCTCGCCCCCGGCGGGCGGCTCCTCTTCACCGCGTTCGTCCTCGACCGCGACGCGCCGGACCCTGCCCTCGCCTTCGGCCCGCCCTCCGACGGGATGGCGGTGGTCGACCCGGCGCTGCCCGAGGCGGCGGTCGCCTACGAGGAGGACTGGCTGCTCGAGGCGCTGCGGGCGGCGGGCCTCGACCTCGTCGCGATCCACCCCGGCTCGTGGACCGGGCGCGCGGACGGCCTGAGCTTCCAGGACCTGGTGCTCGCGCGTGCGTGACATCGACGTGCTGCACCTCGGCGTGCCGCGCGTCATCTGCTGCCACGTCCTCGACGACGTCATCGTCGACCCCGGCCCCGAGTCGACGCTCGACACGCTGGTGTCCGAGCTGGGCGACTGGGCGCCGGCCAAGATCCTGCTGACGCACATCCACCTCGACCACGCCGGCGCGGCCGGGGCGCTCGCGCAGCGCTGGCCCGAGGCCGAGGTGTGGGTCCACGAGCGCGGGGCCCGCCACATGCTCGACCCGTCGCGGCTCGTCGCCTCCGCGGGCCGGATCTACGGCGAGGACATGGACCGCCTCTGGGGCGGGATGCAGCCCGTGCCCGAGGAGCGGCTGAAGGTCCTCTCCGGCGGCGAGGTCATCGGCCCCTGGCGCGTGGCGTACACGCCCGGGCACGCCTCGCACCACGTGAGCTTCCTGCACGAGCCGACCGGCACGGCGATGGTCGGCGACGTCGCGGGCTGCCGCATCGCCGACGGCCCGATCCTCCCGCCGACCCCGCCGCCCGACGTGGACCGCGAGGCCTGGCACGCGTCGCTGCGCCTGCTCGAGGACTGGGCGCCCGAGCGCATCGCGATCACCCATTTCGGGACGTGGGAGAACGTGGCCGAGCACCTCGCGACGATGCACGAGGAGATCGACCGCTGGGCCGAGCTGTCGCGGCGGACCGACGACGCCGCCTACGCCGCGGCGATCGAGGAGGAGATGCGGAGCAGGACGTCCGACCCGGCCGACGCCGAGGCGTTCATCAACGCGATGCCGCCGAAGATGCTGTGGGCCGGCTGGGCGCGGTACTGGGCCGAGCGCGAGAAGGCGACCGCGTCCGATTGACGCCCCGCGCGGCGGCCCGCGGGCGTAGGCTCGCGGCACGGGTGATGCTGTGGCGCCCGCCGACCACCACGACGACACGCGCCGGCACGAGCTCCGGCTCGCGGCCGAGTTCCAGCGTGCGTTCGCCGAGGCGCTGCTCGCCGGCGACGGCGAAGGCGCCGAGCGCATCGTCCGCGAGGCGATCGAGGCCGGGCTCGCCGAGGGGCTGATCGACGACGACGTGATCCGCCCGGCGCTCGTCCTCGTCGGCGATCTCTGGGCCGAGGGACGCATCTCGATCGCCGACGAGCATCTCGCCACGGCGATCTCGGTCCGGGTGATCACGCTCCAGCGCGAGGCCTTCCGGGTCGTCCGGCGCCGCGCCGGCCGGGGCGTCGTGCTGGCCGGGATCGAGGGCGAGCGCCACGTCGTCGGCCTCGAGATGGCCGGCAGCCTGCTGCTGCACGCCGGCTACGACGTGCGGATGCTCGGCGCCGACCTCCCCGTCGCGGCGATCGCGGCGGCCGTCGAGCGCCACCGTCCGGCGGTCGTCGGGTTCACGGCCGCGACGGCGGAGACGGCGGTCCACCTCCCGGACGCGGTCGGGGAGGTCCGGGCGGCGAGCGCGACCACCGGGATCCTCGTCGGCGGCCGCGGCGTGGGCCTCGGCCTGATGGCGGGCGGGAACGTCGCGGTCTGCCGCCACGTGGCCGACGTGGTCGGGCAGGCCGACGCGCTCGTGCAGCGGGCGGGGCTGAACTGACGCCGGCGCTGACCCAGGGGACGGTGGGGCGGCCTGCCCTGGCCCGCCCCACCGGGGTCCGCTCCGCCGGGGCGCCTCGCTCGGGCGGTCGCGAACGACATGCGCGGGTGAACGGCCGCATCGAGGGGAGGTTGGCCCGGCGGTCGCGGTGTCCCGCCCGGATCGCCCCGGGCCGAGCCAACGCGGGCGGACGCGGGATCGAGGGGTCAGTTCACCGCACATATGCCGGTGAACTGACCTCTCGACATCGAGATGCGGATTTGCCGCGATATACGCGGTGATCTCTCATCCCGCGCCCGAGGTGCGCTGGCCGCGAACGTCGCCCTCACCCCTCGCCGCGTCGTCGCAAGCCGCCACCGCCCGCGCCTCCCGCGCTCGCTCCGCCGCCCACCGGATCGACCGCACGATCGTCGCGTACCCCGTGCAGCGGCAGATCTGGCCGGAGATCGCGACCCGGATCTCCGCGTCCGTCGGATCCGGGTTGCGGTCCAGGAGGGCGCGGGCGGTGAGCATCATCCCCGGCGTGCAGAAGCCGCACTGCAGGCCGTGCTCGACGTGGAAGCCCTGCTGCACGGGGTCGAGCTCGCCGTCGCGCGCCAGGCCCTCGACCGTCGTGATCTCGTAGTTCGTCGCGGTCGCGGCGAGCACCGTGCACGACTTCACCGGCTCGCCGTCCATGAGCACGACGCACGTGCCGCAGTTGGAGGTGTCGCAGCCCCAGTGCGTGCCGGTCAGGCCGAGCTCGTCGCGGAGGAAGTGGACGAGCAGCAGCCGCGGCTCGACGTCGCGCGTGTGCTCCTCGCCGTTGACCGAGAGCGTGACGTGCACGGCGGGGCCTCAGCGCTTCGCGGCGGCGTCGATCTCGTCGGCCACGGACCGCCACAGGGTCACGTGGACCTTCGGGCGCGCCCGCGTCGAGACCGCGCCGGCGCGCCCGGTCGAGATGGCCTGCGTCGCGTCCGAGGTCGTCGCGAAGCGCTGCAGGGCCAGGGCGGCCGGCAGCGCGCGGCCGAGGCCGAGCGTGCTCGCGTGCCAGAGCTCGACGAGCGGCGTCCCGCGGACGTCGAGGCGCACGAGCGCGCGGCGGCGCACCTCCTCCACGACCGCGTGGTTGAGCGTGAGCACGACGCCCTCGCCCGCCGCCGCGGCCGCGATCGCCGCCGTCTGGCTCGAGTAGGAGGCGATCTCGCGCGGCACGATCGCGCTGCGGGCGAGGAACAGGCCGGTCGTCGTCGTCGGGTCGAGCTCGGGCTGCCCGAGCAGCCAGCGCTCACGCGCGAGCTCGGCCGGGTCGATCGAGCGCGCCGCGGCGAGCGGGTGCGACGGCGCCGCGACGATCACGAGGCGGCAGCGCAGGAACGGCGCCGAGGCGATCCGCCCGGCGTGCTCGGCGCCCGGGGCGGGGCCGAGGGCGATGTCGGCGCGGCGGTGCTCGAGCAGGTCGCCGAACTCCGCGCCCGCCACGGCCTCGACCGCGATCTCGAGGCCCTCGTCGCGGGCGGTGAACGCGTCGATGAGCGGCCCGACGTGCTCGGCGACGAGGCTCGTCGCGACGATCTGCAGCCGGCGCGTGCCGCCGGGCGACTCCTGCACGGACCGGCGCGCCTGCTCGGCGAGGCCGAGGATCTCGCTCGCCAGCGCCGCGAGCCGCCGCCCGCCCGGGGTCAGGGCGATGCCGCGGCCCTCGCGCACGAACAGCTCGTCGCCGAGCTCCCGGCGCAGGGCGGCGACCGCCACGGAGACGGCGGGCTCGGTCACCTCGAGCTCGGCCGCCGCCGCCTTCACGGAGCCGTGCCGGGCGACGAGGACGAACGACTGCAGCTGCGCCAGGGTCATCGGATGGACAGTGTGGCCCATCACTCCTAAGCGATCGCTTAAGTCTCGGTTGACGCGCTCGCGCGCGAACGGCAGGGTGCGCATGAGGAGGAGGACGAGGCGCGCCGGAAGCGGCCTCGTGAGAGACAGGGGAAAGGGTCGTCCTGCAGGTTCCAGCGCCGTTTGACTACGAGCGGGCCACGAGCGTCGAGCATGCCATCGGGCTGCTCGAGGAGCTCGGTCCGACCGCACGGTTGCTGGCCGGGGGCCACTCGCTGCTGCCGATGATGAAGCTGCGGCTCGCGGTCCCCGACCACGTGATCGACATCGATCCCCTCGCGGCCGAGCTCGGCTACGTCCGCGAGGAGGACGGCGAGGTCGCGATCGGCGCCATGACGCGCCACCGCGACCTGCTCGAGTCCGGCCTCCTCGCCCGCCGGCTCGCGATCTTCACCGACGCCGAGCACGTCATCGCCGACCCCGTCGTCCGCAACCGCGGCACGATCGGCGGCGCGCTCTGCCAGGCCGACCCGTCCGAGGACCTCTCGGCCGTCTGCGCCGCGGTCGGGGCGCGGATGGTCATCCGCGGCGCGCGCGACGAGCGCGTCATCGGGATGGACGCGTTCTACCGCGGGCCGTACGAGACGGCCGTCGCGCCGGCCGAGATGCTCGTCGAGATCCGCGTCCCGCTGCCCGCGAGCGGCGGGAGCGCCTACGAGAAGGTCCATCGCCGGGCCGGAGACTGGGCGGTCGCGGCGGCCGGCGCGGCGATCGAGCTCGCGGGCGGCACGATCGCGCGGGCCGGGATCGCGCTCGCGGCCGTCGGCGGCGGCATCACCTCGGGCGAGGCCGAGGCCGCGCTCGTGGGCCGGGCGCCGTCGGACGACGCGTTCGCCGAGGCGGCGCGGCTGGCCGCCGCGGCCTGCGCGCCGGTGTCCGACCAGCGCGGGTCGGCCGAGTACAAGCGGCACGTCGCGGGCGTGCTGACGGAGCGCGTCCTGCGCCGCGCGGCCGCGCGGGCGCTCGAGGCGGACGCGTGATGGGTGCTGTGTCACTTCGACGGATGCAGGAGGTGTGACATGACCGTGCTGGCAGCGTCGGCGGGATGGCCCGTCGGACTCGTGCTGGGCATCGTGGTCGTGCTCGTCGCCGCCGCGATCGTGATCACGATCGTGGTTCTGGCGAATCGGATCGCCGGGCAGGCGAGCGGGGCCGTGGAGGGCGTCGAGGTCGTGCGCGCGCAGACCGACGCGCTCGACGGGATCAGCCGGATCAACGACTCGGGCGTGCGGATCCTCCACGCGGCCCGCGCGCTGCGGAAGGTGGCGGTGGGCAAATGAGCGTCCCCCTCGCCGTGACGAACAACGACCTGTGGACGATCGCGCTCGTGATCGGCCTCGTCGCGGCGCTCATCGTGGCCGCGCTGCTCGTCCTCCTCGTGCGCGCGGTGCAGAGCATCGACCGCTCCGCGACGAGCCTGCTCGAGGTCGCCGGCAAGGTCGCCGGCAACACCGCGCACATCCCCGAGCTCCAGGCGACGGCGCCCGTCCTCGGGCTGATCGTCGAGGAGGCCGTCGTGCAGGACGGCTACATGAACGCGCTCACCGACGGCTACGGAGGCGTCCCGGCATGACTGCGCGCCATTGCTCGCCCGTCGCGAACGACGTCCCCGGAAGCGGGTCCTCGCGATGAGCACCTCGACCCTCGTCGTCCTCAGCGTCCTGCTCGCCGTCGTCGTCGTCGCCGTGCTCGCCCTCGCGCTGATCGAGGTCCGCCGCCGGCTGCGCTCGACGTCGCAGACCCTCGCGACGCTCGCCGGCGCGCTCGAGATGGTCGAGGCGGAGCACCTGCGCACGCTCGAGCCGTCCGTCCGGGCGATCAACGCCCAGTTCGACACGATCCTCGGCGCGCTGCCCGGGATCGCCGCGAAGGCCGCCGTCGTCGCGGAGAGGAGGCCCTCATGACCGTCTGGTGGATCGGGGACATCGTCCTGCTCGTCGTCGTCGTGCCGGTCGTCGTCTACCTGCTCAACGGCGTGCTGCGCGAGGCGCGCGGCATCGTGCCGAGCGTCCGGCGCATCGGCGCCGCGGCCGCGGCGGGGTCCAAGGACCTCGACGCGGTCCCGCTCCTGCTCACGACGCAGGACCAGGTCATCCGCACGATCGAGGCCGCCGCCGCCTACGGCGGGTCGCTCGACGTGATCCTCGACGACGCCGAGCCGCGCTAGATGCCCGCCGCCGGAGTCGTGCTCCTGCTCACGGTCGTCGCGATCGTGCTCGTCCTCGTGTTCTTCCTCGTCTCGACGATCGTCGCGCTGCGCCAGATCACGAGCGGCCTCGACACGGCGATCGCGTCCGTGGTCGAGATCATCGAGAAGTCGAAGCCCGTCGAGGAGGTCGTCGGGACCATCAACCAGAACCTCGACGCGGGCGTCGACCTGCTCGAGGGGCTGCTCGTCAAGAAGGCCGGTCTGCGGGACGCCGTCGGCCTCGTCGACGGCCTGTATCCCGGCGCCGCCGCCGAGGGCCTGCGCAACTTCCCCGAGAGCACCGAGATCAAGGCGCCGCGGATCTCCGAGGTCTACACGAAGGGGACCCTCACGCTCGCCCGCCTGGGCCGCGAGGCGCCGATCGCCGCGGCCAGCCCGAGCGGCGGAGCGGTGCTGCGCAACGTGACCGGCGGCAGCCTCGCCGCGCGCTCGCTGTACCCGGAGGTCCGCCAGACGCGGCCCGAGCGGCTCGACCGCTCGCCGGTCATCGGCACGGACGCGCCCGTCCAGTACGAGCCGAGCGAGTCGCCGGGCGTGCGCCGGCGGACGCGCGGCGGCGCGGCCGTGATCGACAGCCCGGCCCCCGACGCCCCGCCGCCGCCGCCCGCGGCATCGACCGAGCCCGACGACCCCGAAGGAGACCAGGGTGCAGACCCCCGGCCCGTTTGAGTACGAGCGCGCGACGAGCGTCGACGGCGCGATCGCGTCGCTGCAGCGGCTCGGTCCCGACGCCCGCATCATCGCCGGCGGCCACAGCCTGCTGCCGATGATGAAGCTCCGGCTCGCCAACCCCGAGCACCTCATCGACATCAACGACCTGACGGAGCTCGCCTACATCCGCGAGGAGGGGCCCGAGATCCTGATCGGGGCGATGACGCGCCACGTCGACCTGCTCGAGTCCGAGCTGCTCGCCCGGCACTTCCCGGTCTTCCGCGACGCGGAGCAGGTCATCGCCGACCCGGTGGTCCGCAACCGCGGCACGATCGGCGGCTCGCTCTGCCAGGCCGACGCGGCCGAGGACCTCAGCGCCGTGTGCTCGGCGGCGAAGGCGAACGTCGTGATCCGCAACGCCGAGGGCGAGCGGGTCGTCGCGATGGGCGACTTCCACGTCGGCCCGTTCATGACCGCGGTCTCGGACGGCGAGATCCTCACCGAGGTCCGCCTGCCGGTCCGGCCGGGGGGCGGCAGCGCGCACGAGAAGGTCGAGCGGCGCGCGGGCGACTTCGCCATCGCGGCCGCCTCGGCGTGCCTCTGGCTCGACGGCGACACGATCGCGGACGTCGGCATCGCGCTCAGCGCGGTCGGCCCGACGACGGTCGACGTGACCCGCGCCGCGGAGCTGCTCCGCGGCAAGGTCCCGTCCGAGGAGCTGTTCGTCCAGGCCGGCGAGCTCGCCGCCGAGGACTGCATGCCGATGTCCGACGGCCGCGGCCCGGCCGACTACAAGCGCCACCTCGCGGGCGTGCTCACCAAACGCGCCCTGCGCCGCGCCGCGGCTCGCGCACTCCATCAGGAGGCCTGAACAGATGCAGGTGACGGTCACGATCAACGGCGAGGCGGTGACGCGCGACGTCGAGCCGCGGACGCTGCTGGTCCACTTCATCCGCGACACCCCGGGCCTCACCGGGACCCACTGGGGCTGCGACACCTCCAACTGCGGCGCGTGCGTCGTCCTGATGGACGACAAGCCGGTGAAGTCGTGCACGACCCTCGCGGTCATGTGCGAGGGCCACGAGATCCGCACGGTCGAGTCGCTCGAGGTCGACGGTGAGCTCGACCCGGTGCAGCAGGGCTTCCACGAGATGCACGCGCTGCACTGCGGCTTCTGCACGCCGGGGATGCTCATGACGAGCCGCGCCCTGCTGGACGAGAACCCCGACCCGAGCGACCTCGAGATCCGCACCGCGATCTCCGGGGCCATCTGCCGGTGCACGGGCTACAAGAACATCGTCGCGGCGGTCCGCTGGGCCGCCGAGCACGAGGCGTCGACGCGACAGGAGGCATGAGCATGGCCACGGTTGAGAACCTCCCGAGCGCGACCCAGGAGCGCCCCGTCGGCTTCGGCCGGCTGAAGCGCAAGGAGGACGCGCGCTTCATCCGCGGCAAGGGCACGTACCTCGACGACATCCGCCTGCCGGGGATGGTGCACGCCGCGATCCTGCGCAGCCCGTACGCGCACGCGAAGATCAACTCGATCGACACCTCGCGGGCGCTCGCGCACCCGAACGTCGCGGCGGTCATCACGGCCAAGGACCTCGAGACGCTCGGCCTCGCGTGGATGCCGACGATCTCCTACGACACGCAGGCCGTCCTGGCCGGCGACAAGGTCCGCTTCCAGGGCCAGGAGGTCGCGTGCGTCATCGCGACCGACGAGTACTCCGCGCGCGACGCGCTCGCGCTCATCGACGTCGACTACGACCCGCTGCCCGTGGTCGTCAACGCCCGCAAGGCGCTCGACGACGACGCGCCGCTCATCCGCGACGACAAGGACGGCCAGGTCGACAACCTCGCGTCGCCGACGTGGGAGGCCGGGGACGAGGACGCGACCGACCGCGTGTTCGCCGAGGCCGACACGGTCGTGACGCGGGACATCATCTACCCGCGCTGCCACCCGGCCCCGCTCGAGACGTGCGGCATGATCGCCGACTTCAACCCGAAGACCGGCCAGCTCGACATCTACAACGGCAACCAGGCGCCGCACGCGCACCGCACCGTCTACGCCCACGTCGCCGGCCTGGCGGAGCACATGATCCGCATCCAGTGCAACGACATCGGCGGCGGGTTCGGCAACAAGGTCCCCGTCTATCCCGGCTACGTGTGCGCGATCGCGGGCTCGATCGTCGCCGGCGTCCCGGTCAAGTGGGTGGAGGACCGCTCCGAGAACCTGATGTCGACGGGGTTCGCGCGCGACTACGTGATGAAGGCCGAGATGTGCGCGAAGGACGGGAAGATCACCGGCCTGCGCGTCGACGTGATCGCCGACCACGGCGCGTTCGACTCGACCGCCCAGCCGACGAAGTTCCCGGCCGGCTTCTTCCACATCGTCTGCGGCTCGTACGACCTCGAGGCCTCGCACGTGAAGGTCAAGGCGGTCTACACGAACAAGGCGCCGGGCGGGGTCGCCTACCGCTGCTCGTTCCGGATCACCGAGGCCGTCTACCTCGTCGAGCGCATGGTCAAGGCGCTCGCGCTCGAGATGGGCGTCGACGAGGTCGACCTGCGGATGCGCAGCTTCATCGGCCCCGAGCAGTTCCCGTACGAGACGACGACCGGCTGGACGTACGACTCGGGCAACTACGCCGACACGATGCGGGTCGCGCTCGACATGGCCGGCTACGACGACCTGCGCCGCGAGCAGCAGGAGAAGCGCGAGCGCGGCGAGCTCATGGGCATCGGCGTCTCGTTCTTCACCGAGGGCGTCGGCGCCGGCCCGCGCAAGCACATGGACATCCTCGGCCTCGCGATGAACGACGGCGCCGACCTGCGCGTGCACCCGTCGGGCAAGGCGGTCGTGTCGCTCAGCGCCCAGACGCAGGGCCAGGGCCACGAGACGACGTTCGCCCAGATCGTCGCCGAGGAGCTCGGCATCCCGCCCGAGGACGTCGAGGTCCGCCACGGCGACACCGACAAGTCCCCCTACGGCCTGGGCACCTACGGCTCGCGCTCGACGCCGGTGTCGGGCGGCGCGGTCGCGGTCGTCTCGCGCAAGGTCCGCGACAAGGCGCGCCTCATCGCGGCCACGATGCTCGAGACCCGCCCCGAGGACCTCGCGTGGGAGAAGGGCCGCTGGTACGTCAAGGGCGACCCGGAGAAGGGCGCGCTCATCGAGGAGATCGCGGAGCGCGCCTACAGCGGCGACACGCTGCCCGCGGGCATGGAGGGCGGCCTCGACGCGCAGGTCATCTACGACCCGCCGAACCTGACCTACCCCTACGGCGCGTACATCGCGGTCGTGGACATCGACCCCGAGACGGCGCACGTGACGGTCCGGCGGTTCATCGCGGTCGACGACTGCGGCGTGCGGATCAACCCGATGATCGTCGACGGCCAGATCCACGGCGGCCTCGCCGAGGGCGTGGGCATCGCGCTCATGGAGGTCATCACGTTCGACGAGGAGGGCAACTGCCTGAACGGGTCGTTCATGGACTACCTGATCCCGACGGCGCTCGAGTGCCCGGACTTCGAGCTCGGCGAGACGGTCACGCCGTGCCCGCACCACCCGCTGGGGGCCAAGGGCGTCGGCGAGTCGCCGAACGTCGGATCGCCGCCCGCGATCGTCAACGCGATCATCGACGCGCTCTACGAGACCCACGGCGTCGGGCACATCGACATGCCGTGCACCCCCGCGCGGGTCTGGGCGGCGATGCAGGGCCGCGCGGAGCCGCCGCAGTGAGGCGCGCGTGACGCCACGAGAGGTCACGGGCGAGGCGGCGGGCGAGCTCCGCCACCTCGCCCCTGACGTCGAGACGCTCGCGCGGCGCCTCGCCGGCGCGGACTATCTCGTCGACGAGGGCCTCGCGACGTCGATGTTCCTCAGCCTGCGCCTGCCGCAGCCGCTGCTGCTCGAGGGCGCCGCCGGGGTGGGCAAGACGGAGGCGGCCAAGGCGCTCGCGACGGTGCTGGACACGCCGCTCGTGCGCCTGCAGTGCTACGACGGCATCGACGCCGCCGAGGCGCTGTACGAGTGGAACTACCCCCGGCAGCTGCTGAGCATCAGGCTGGCGGACGCCAACCGCGAGCGGCTGTCGGAGGACGACCTGTTCGGCCCCGACTACCTGATCGCCCGGCCGCTCCTGCGCGCGCTCGAGCACCCCGGCCCGCGGCCGGCCGTGCTGCTGATCGACGAGATCGACCGCGCCGACGACGACTTCGAGGCCTTCCTCCTCGAGCTGCTCGCCGAGGCGGCGGTCACGATCCCCGAGCTCGGCACCGTCCGCGCGACGCATCCGCCGGTCATCGTCCTCACCTCGAATCGCACGCGCGACCTGCACGACGCGGTCAAGCGCCGCTGCCTGTACCAGTGGATCGACTACCCCACGCCCGAGCGCGAGGTCGAGATCATCCGCCGGCGGGTGAAGGGCGCGGCGGAGTCGCTCGCCGTCCAGGTCGCCGCGACGATCGCGCGCATCCGCGCGAGCGACGTCCAGAAGCCGCCCGGCATCGCCGAGGCGATCGACTGGCTGGCCGCCCTCGAGCTGCTCGGCGTGCGGGAGCTCGACGCGGCGGCGGTCGACCGGACGCTCGGCTCGGTGCTCAAGTACGCCGAGGACCAGGACGTCGTCCGCGCGGCCGGCCTCGACCAGCTCCTGGGGAGCCGCGAGTGACCGACGCGCGGTTCACGGTCCGCACGGTCGAGCTCGACCTCCCCGCGCTGGCGGGCGCGTTCGCGCGCCGGCTGCACGACGCGGGGGTCCCGGTCACGCCCGAGCGCGCGGCGCGCTTCGCGGAGGCGCTGGTCCTCGTGCGCCCGATCGCGCGGCGGCGGCTGTACTGGACCGCGCGCGCGACGCTCGTCACCGACGCGACCCAGGTCCGGGCGTTCGACGCCGTCTTCGCCGCGGTCTTCGGCGCGGGCGACGTCGACACGCTGCGTCCGGTTCCCGAGGACGCGCACAGCATCCCCGCCGCCCCCGACCACCGCACCGTCGAGGACCGCCGCGTCGAACGCGCGAGCTCGGCGTTCCCCCAGCGCGGGATCGCCCCGTCGGGGTCGCGGTCGCCCGGCGCGGCCGAGCCCGACGACGACGGCCGCGAGCTCGCCGTCCCGGTGCTGGCGAGCGACGAGGAGCGCCTGCGCACCAAGCGCTTCGACGCCCTGGAGCCGGGCGAGCTCGCGCGCCTGTACCACCTGATGAGCCGCATCGAGATGGCGACGCCGACCCGCCGCACCCGCCGGGCCGCGCGCGCCCACCACGGCGAGCGCATCGACCTGCGCCGGACGCTGCGCGGCAGCCTGCGCACCGGGGGTGACCCGATCCACCTGGCCCGCCGCCGCCGGCGCGTCGTCCGCCGGCGGATCGTGATGCTCTGCGACATCTCGGGCTCGATGGAGCCCTACGCCCGCGCCTACCTGCAGTTCCTGACCTGCGCCGCCGGGGCGGGGACGAACGCCGAGGCGTTCGTGTTCGCCACCCGCCTGACCCGCGTCACGCGCGCGCTCCAGACGCGCAGCCCGGCGCAGGCGATCCAGCGCGCCGCGGCCGCCGCGCCGGACTGGTCGAGCGGGACGCGGATCGGCGACGCGCTGCGCGAGTTCAACGACCGCCACGGCCGCCGCGGGATGGCGCGCGGCGCGGTCGTCGTGATCATCTCCGACGGCTGGGAGCGCGGCGACCCCGCGCTCGTCGGGCGCGAGATGGAGCGCCTCGCGCGGCTCGCCTACCGGATCGTGTGGGTGAACCCGCGGGTGAGCGCGCGGAGCTACTCGCCCCGCGCGGGCGGGATGGCCGCCGCCCTCGAGCACTGCGACGCGCTCGTCAGCGGGCACAGCCTCGAGGCGCTCGAGGAGGTCGCCGACGCGATCGCGGCCGAGCACGGCACCCCGGGGGGGCGCGACTGGGTGCCGCCGCCGACTCCGGCGCCCGAGCCCGAGGCCGACGACGAGCCGTGGGGCAGCGCGACGCCGGTGCCCGGCAGCTCGGTCGCGATGCCGAGCGGCTACGGCCCCAAGCGCGGCCGCACGACCCCCGGATGGAGCGTCACGGGCCGATGAGCGAGGCCGCCGTGAAGACCTGCATCTACCCCGGGTGCGAGCGGCCCGCCGCGCCGCCGCACCCGCTCGGCGGACCGCAGCCCGCGTTCTGCGACCGCGAGGACCACAACGCGCTGACCGCCCACCAGGAGCGCCGGCGGCTCGCGCGCGGGGCCGCGGCGAACGACGAACCGACAGAGGAGTGAGGATGGCGAACGAGGCGTACCGGGCGGTGTTCCTGCGGGTGCACCCGACCGGCAAGATGGTGTTGAGCCTCACCACCGAGGCCGACGGCAACGAGGGCCACTACGCGGAGATCGTGGCCGAGGAGCTCGGGGTCCCGGCGCTCGACGTCAAGGTCGTGCCGGCCGACGAGAACCGCTTCGGCACCGGCCACGGCTTCAACACGAGCCCGTCCGACGGCACGCCCGGCGCGATCGTGAAGGCGACCGGCAAGATCCGGGCGAAGGCGCAGCTGCTCGCGGGCGTCGCGCTCGAGGCCGAGCCCGACAGCCTGCGGTGGGACAACGGCGCGTTCGTCAGCTCGGGTGACGCGCCCGAGGCCCAGACGATCGCCGACGTCGCGCTCTACGCCCACGGCTCCGGCGCGCTGCCGCCGGGCGTCGAGGGCGGGCTCGACGCGCAGACGGTCTACGCGGACTGACGGATGGCGATCGCCCCCGGCACCTACACGCTCGGCCCCGGCGACGGCACGCTGACCGTCCGCACCGGCAAGGCCGGCGCCGCGGCCAAGGCGGGCCACAACCTCGTCATCGAGGTCACCGCCTGGCAGGCGACCCTCGACCTCGCCGACGCGGCGGCCGCGGCCGTGGCGCTCACGGCCGACCCCCGCTCGCTGCGCGTGCGCTCCGGCAGCGGCGGGGTCTCGCCCCTGGGCGACGAGGAGAAGGCGAGCATCGCGCAGTCGATCGACGAGGACGTGCTCAAGGGCGGCGCGATCGAGTTCCGCTCGAACGCCGTCGACGTCGCCCCCGACGGTGCGCTGCGGGTGCGGGGCGACCTCGACCTGCTCGGCACGACCCGGCCGGTCACGTTCGACCTCGTCGCCGGCGACGACGGCCGCCTCACCGGCAGCACCCGCTTCAAGCAGACCGACTGGGGCATCAAGCCGTACTCCGCGCTGTTCGGGACCCTGAAGGTCGCCGACGAGGTCGAGGTCGGCATCGACGCCCGTCTGCCCACATGACGACAAGGAGAGACCGCCATGGTTGAGCTCGACCACCAGTTCACGACCGGCAAGGACACCGCCTACAACTGGGAGGCGATCCGCGACCTCGACCGCCTGATCCCGTGCGTGCAGGGCGGCAAGGTGATCGAGCGCACCTCGCCGACCGAGGCCAAGGCCGAGATCAAGGTCAAGATGGGCGCGATGTCGATGACGTTCGCCGGGACGGTCGAGGTCGTCGAGCAGGACGAGGCCGCGCACACGGCGCAGCTCAAGGTCAAGTCGCGCGAGATCGGCGGCCAGGGCCACGCGAACGCCGACGTGTCGTTCGCCCTCGCCGACGGCGGCGGCTCGGTCCACACCGCGGCCCAGATCACGGGCAAGGCGGCGTCGATGGGCGAGGGGGTCGTGGTCAGCGTGCTCGACGGCCTGATCAAGGACTTCACCCAGCGGCTCGGGTCGATCTGAGCGCCGGAGGCGACGATGTCCCGCATCGAGATGCGACGGATCCGGCCGGGCGAGGTGCCCAAGGACGGCGGCACGGCGCTCCAGGAGGCGCCCGACCGGCCCGTCTGGAGCGGCAACGGCCCGAACGACTACGTCTGCGCCGAGTGCGGCAACGTGCTCGTCGCCGGGATGGACCCGGACTACATGACGAAGAAGGTCCGCGTGAAGTGCGCGGTCTGCCGGACGGTGAACGTCGCGATCACCGACGAGTCGCCCGCCGGCGACCCGCGCCGCAAGACCAAGAAGAGCTTCGGGCGGATCTAGGCGACTGGCAGCCACGGACGAGCGCCCCGTCGGCTACGGCTCCCTGCCGCGCAAGGAGGACGCGCGCTTCATCCGCGGCCAGGGCCGCTACCTCGACGACATCGTCGTCCCCGGGATGCTCCACGGCGCGATCCTGCGCAGCCCGCTCGCCCACGCGCGGATCGTCTCGATCGACACCGCCGCGGCGCTCGCTCTGCCGCGGGTGCACGCGGTCGTCACCGGCCGCGACCTCGAGGCGCGCGGGATGGCGTGGATGCCGACGATGTCGGACGACCACCAGGCCGTGCTCGCCACGGACAAGGTCCGCTTCCAGGGCCAGGAGGTCGCGTTCGTCATCGCCGACGACCACTACGCCGCCCGCGACGCGCTCGAGCTGATCGACGTCGAGTACGAGCCGCTGCCCGCGGTGGTGAACGCCCGCCGCGCGCTCGAGCCGGACGCGCCGGTGATCCGCGACGACCTCGAGGCCGGCCGCAGCAATCGCGCCTTCGACTGGGAGACCGGCGACGCGGACGCGACCGCGGCGGCCTTCGAGCGCGCGGCGGTCGTCGTCGAGCAGGACATGGTGTTCCCGCGCTCGCACCCGGCGCCGATGGAGACGTGCGGCGCGATCGCCGACCACGACCCGGTCAGCGGCCGTCTGACCGTCTGGTGCACGACCCAGGCGCCGCACGCGCACCGCACGCTGTACACCGTCGTGACGGGGCTGCCCGAGCACCGCATCCGGGTGGTCTCGCCCGACGTCGGCGGCGGCTTCGGCAACAAGGTCCCGGTCTATCCCGGCTACGTCTGCGCGATCGCCGGCTCGATGATCACCGGGCGCCCGGTGAAGTGGGTCGAGGACCGCTCGGAGAACCTCATGTCGACCGGCTTCGCCCGCGACTACGTGATGCGGGGCCGCATCGGCGCGACGCCGGAGGGCCGGATCACGGCGCTCGCGGTCGACGTCCTCGCCGACCACGGCGCGTTCAACGCCGCCGCCCAGCCCAGCCGCTACCCGGCCGGGTTCTTCAGCGTGTTCACCGGCTCCTACGACCTCGAGGCCGCGCACTGCCGCGTGACCGGGGTCCACACGAACAAGGCCCCGGGCGGCGTCGCGTACTCGTGCTCGTTCCGCATCGCCGAGGCCGTCTACCTCGTCGAGCGGCTCGTCGACTGCCTCGCGCGCGAGCTCGGCGTCGACCCCGTCGAGCTGCGCCTGCGCAACCTGCTGCGCCCCGAGCAGTTCCCCTACGAGACGAAGACCGGCTGGGTCTACGACTCGGGCGACTACGAGCGCGCGCTGCGCAAGGCGCTCGACCTCGCCGGCTACGACGACCTGCGCCGCGAGCAGGCGGAAGGGCGGGAGCGGGGCGAGCTCATGGGGATCGGTGTCGGGTTCTTCACCGAGGCCGTCGGCGCCGGGCCGCGGAAGCATATGGACATGTTCGGCCTGGGCATGAACGACGGCGCGGCGCTGCGCGTGTCCCCGACCGGCAAGGCGCAGCTCGCGATCAGCGTGCAGACCCAGGGCCAGGGCCACGAGACGACGTTCGCGCAGATCGTCGCCGAGGAGCTCGGCATCGACCCCGACGACGTCGACGTCGTGCACGGCGACACGGACACGACCCCCTACGGCCTGGGCACGTACGGCTCGCGCTCGACCCCGGTCAGCGGCGCGGCCGCCGCGCTGGCCGCGCGCAAGGTGCGCGAGCGGGCGCGGATCGTCGCCGCGGCGATGCTCGAGGCCGCGCCCGACGACCTCGAGTGGACGCGCGGCCGCTGGGCGGTGAAGGGCGACCCGGAGCAGGGCGCGACGATCCAGGACATCGCGGCGGCGGCGCGCGGGGCCATCGAGCTGCCCGAGGGCGTCGAGGCCGGCCTCGACGCCGAGGCGGTCTACGACCCGCCGAACCTCACGTTCCCGTTCGGCGCCTACGTCTGCGTCGTGGACGTCGACCCGCGCACCGCGGTGGTGAAGGTCCGCCGCTTCGTCGCGGTCGACGACTGCGGCGTGCGCATCAACCCGGCGATCGTCGAGGGCCAGATCCACGGGGGGCTCACCGACGGCGTCGGCATGGCGCTCATGGAGCACATCGCCTTCGACGAGGACGGCAACTGCCTCGGCGCGTCGCTCATGGACTACCTGATCCCGACCGCGCTCGAGGTCCCCGACTGGGAGACCGGCGAGACGGTCACGCCGTCGCCGCACCATCCGATCGGGGCGAAAGGGGTCGGCGAATCGGCGACCGTCGGCTCCCCGCCGACGATCGTCAACGCGATCTGCGACGCGCTCGCGCCCTACGGCGTGCGGCACGTCGACATGCCGTGCACGCCGTCCCGGGTGTGGGACGCTATGCGAGGAAAGGCAGGGCCACCGCAATGATCAAGGGCGACCTCGTCCAGCACGTGGAGGAGCTTCACGCGGCACGCGAGCCGTTCGTGTACGCGACCGTCGTGCGCGCCGCCGCGCCGACGAGCGTGCGGCCCGGCGACTCCGCGCTCGTGCTGGCCGACGGGACCATCGACGGCTTCGTCGGCGGCGTCTGCGCGCAGGCGTCCGTCCGCCTGCACGCGATCCGGGCGATGGAGACCGGCGACTCGCTGCTGCTGCGCCTCGTGCCCGCGGGGCCGACGGTGCCCGAGGACGACCCGATCGCCCAGGACGGCGTCGTCGTCGTCAACAACCCCTGCCTCAGCGGCGGGGCGCTCGAGGTCTTCCTCGAGCCGCAGCTGCCCGCGCCGCGCGTCGTCGTGGTCGGGAGGACCCCGATCGCGGTCGCCCTGGCCGACGTCGCCCGCGCGGCCGGCTACGACGTCGTCCGGGCCGAGGAGGGCGGGGTCGAGCCCCACCGGACCGACGCGGCGATGATCGTCGCCTCCCACGGCACCGCCGAGGAGGAGGCGCTCACGCGGGCGCTCGAGACCGGCGTCGGCTACGTCGCGCTCGTCGCGAGCCGCCGGCGGGGCCGCGCCGTGATCGCGTCGCTGGACGTCCCCGACGCGCTGCGCGAGCAGATCCACACCCCGGCCGGCCTCGACATCGGGGCGCGCACGCCGGGCGAGGTCGCGATCTCGATCCTCGCCCAGATCATCGCCGAGCGGACCGCCGGCCACACGGCCCCGGCGACCGCGCCCGCGCCGCCGGCCGCGCTGACGGTCACGACCGTGCCCGCCGCGCGCGACGACACGCCGCTGACGGCGGCGGCGACGGACCCGGTCTGCGGGATGGAGGTCGTCGCGTCGGACGCGAGCATCCACCTCGACGTCGGCGGCGAGCGCTTCTGGTTCTGCTGCGAGGGCTGCCGCTCCACGTTCGCGGCCGGGCGGGTGGGTCATGCCGGAGAGTGAGCTCTTCGTCGCCGGGCTCGTCCTGGCCGCCGGCGGCTCGACCCGGCTCGGGCAGCCCAAGCAGCTCCTGCCGTTCGGCCCCGCGACGCTGCTCGACCACACGCTGAGCACGGCCCGCCAGTGCAACTTCGAGCAGCTGCTCGTCGCGATCGGCGGGTCCGCCGACGAGGTGCGCAGCCGCGTGGACCTGGCGGGCGCCGAGGTCGTCGTCAACGAGGGCTACGGCGCGGGCTGCTCGTCCTCGATCGCGGCGGCGATGCGCGCGCTGGATCCGCGCGTCGAGGTCCTCGTGCTGCTCCTCGGCGACCAGCCCGGGGTCACCTGCGACACGGTCGCCGAGCTGCTCGCCGGCCGCGGGGACGCCGCGCTCGGCGTGTGCCGCTACGACGACGGCCTCGGGCACCCGTTCTGCTTCTCGCGGTCGCTGTTCGAGACGCTCGCGGGCCTGCACGGCGACAAGGCCGTGTGGAAGCTCGTCGCCGCCGGCGGCGACGCCGTGGCGAAGGTCCCGGTCGCGGGACCGGTGCCGATCGACGTCGACACGTGGGCGGACTACGAGGCCGTGCGGTAGCGCAACCCCGCACCATGCCGTGGCCGCATAGGCTTGCACCATGAAATTCGAGAACACGTTCGCCGTCGATGCGCCGATCGACGAGGTCTACGCGACGTTGCTCGACGTCGAGCGGGTCGCGCCGTGCGTCCCGGGCGCCGAGGTGATCGAGAAGAGCGGCGACGACGCGTACACCATCGCCATCAAGGTCCGCGTCGGGCCGATCTCGATGACCTATCGCGGGAATGTCGAGATCGTCGAGCGCGACGAGGCGAACCATCGCGCGGTGATGCGTGCCCGCGCGCGCGAGACGCGCGGCCAGGGCACCGCCGACGCCCGCGTCGACCTGTCGCTCGTCCAGGAGGGCGCGACGACGAAGGGCACCATGGTCGCGGACGTCCAGCTCGCCGGCCGCGCGGCCGCGATGGGCCGCGGGGTCATCCAGGACGTGTCGGCGAAGCTCGTGTCGACCTTCGCCCAGAACCTCGAGCAGATGCTGTCCGGCGGCGCCGGCGCGGCGGCCGAGGAGGCCGCGCCCGCCACCGGGACCGCGCCCGCCACCGAGACTGCGCCGGCCACCGAGACCGCGCCCGAGGCGCCCGCGGCCGCTGAGCCCGCGGCGGCTCCGGCCACCGGCGCCGAGGCCGGCGGCGGCCCCGAGGGCGCTCCGGCCACGGCTCCGCCGCCGCCCGCGGCGGCCGCCGAGCGCACCGCCGCCCCCGCCGCCGCCGCGGCCCGCCCCGGCGCCCGCCGAGGACGCCGCGCTGCCCGTCGGTCAGATCATCGGCTCGGTGCTGCTGGCCCGCCTGAAGGACCCCAAGGTCCTCGGCGGGATCGGCGCGGTCGCGGCGTTGCTCGCGGCTGTCAAGTGGCGCCGGAACCGATAGCCTGACCCCCGTGAGTCAGACCGTCGAGCTTCCCCGAGTAGAGGGTCCGGGAAGCGGCCTCGGGGGCGAGTGGCGGGTGATCGTCCGCAACGACGACCACAACACGTTCGACCACGTCGCCCACACCCTGGCGCGCTACGTTCCCGGGCTCACGGTGGCCATCGGCTACACGATGGCCGACCGGATCCACAACAACGGCCAGGCGATCGTCTGGAGCGGCCAGAAGGAGCCCGCCGAGCTGTACTGGGAGCAGCTCAAGGACGCGGGCCTCACGATGGCGCCGCTCGAGCAGGGCTGACGCCCGACCCGCGCGCGCGTGCCCCGCCTCGTCCTCGGACCGCTGCTGCGCCACGTCGGCGCCGACGACGCCACCGTCTGGGTCGAGACCGACGTGCCCTGCGAGGTCGAGGTCTGCGGCTGCCGCGACCGGACCTTCGAGATCGAGGGCCATCACTTCGCCCTCGTGCACGTCACGGGCCTCGAGCCCGAGCAGGCGCGGCCGTACGAGGTGCACCTCGACGGCGAGCGCGTGTGGCCGCTCGACACCGGCTGGCCGCCGTCGTGCATCCGCACGATCGGCGACGACCACGACCTGCGGGTCGCCTTCGGCTCCTGCCGCGTCGCCCACCCGAACGAGCCGCCGTGGACGCTGAGCAAGGACGAGGACCCGCGCGGGCGCGAGCACGACGCGCTGCGCGCGCTGGCGATGCGCATGCGGGCCCAGGACGAGGAGGACTGGCCGCACCTGCTGCTCCTGCTCGGCGACCAGGTCTACGCCGACGAGGTCCCCGTCGCGACGGCCGAGTTCATCGCCGCCCGCCGCGACGTGTCCGTCCCGCCGGGCGAGGAGGTCGCCGACTTCGAGGAGTACTGCCGCCTGTACTACGACTCGTGGACGGAGCCCGCCGTCCGGTGGCTGCTGTCGACGATGCCGACGGCGATGATCTTCGACGACCACGACGTCCACGACGACTGGAACACGTCGCGCGACTGGGTCCGCGACATCCGCGGCCACGGCTGGTGGGACGAGCGCATCGTCGGCGGCTTCATGGCCTACTGGGTCTACCAGCACCTCGGCAACCTCTCGCCCGAGGACCGGATGGACGACGCGACCTACTGCGCGGTGCGCGACCGCGAGGGCGACGCCGGGCCGATCGTCCGCGAGTTCGCGTTCGCCGCCGACCGCGAGGTCGCGGGCGCGCGCTGGAGCTATCGCCGCGACCTCGGCCGCACGCGGATCGTGATGATGGACTCGCGCGCCGGTCGCGTGCTCGTGCCCGGCGCGCGCCACATGGTCGACGCCGAGGAGTGGGACTGCATCGAGCGCTGGACCGAGGGCACGTACGACCACCTCCTCCTCGGCACGTCACTGCCCGCGTTCCTCGGTCGCGGGATGCACCACCTCGAGGCATGGAACGAGGCCGTCTCCGAAGGGGCGTGGGGCACGATCGCCGCCGGCCTGGGCGAGAAACTGCGCCGCGGCCTCGACCTCGAGCACTGGGCCGCGTTCGGCGACTCGCTGCGCGACCTCGAGGACCTCGTGGAGCGGATCGCCTCCGGAGGCCACGGCGACGGCGGCGCGCCGGGCAGCGTCGTCCTGCTCTCGGGCGACGTCCACCACGCCTACCTCGCCCGCGCGAGGTTCAACGGCGGCGCCGGCGACCGCAGCCCGGTCTACCAGGCGGTCTGCTCGCCGCTGCGCAATCCGCTCGACTCCCGCGAGCGCCGCGCGATCCGGATCGGCATGTCGCGGCCGGCCGAGCGCATCGCGGGCGCGCTCGCGCGAGCCGCGGGGGTGGCGGAGGAATCGTTGACCTGGACGATCGAGGAAGGGCCCTGGTTCGACAACCAGGTGGCGACGATCGAGATCGACGGACGCAACGCCTGGATGGTCCTCGACAAGACGGTGAACCCGCCGGACGGGCCGCCGCGGCTCGAGCGCGTCATGCGGCGGCAACTCACCTGACGGTGGCAAACGGGGTAGTCTCGCGTGATGGACGGGAGGATGGACGACGACGGTGTCGCCGGTGCCGCCCGGGCCCAGCGTGAGCAGGCGCTTCTGCGCCGCATCCACGAGCGCGGGGACCTCCAGGCCCGCGACCAGCTCGCCGAGGAGATGCTGCCCCTCGCCCGCGCCCTCGCCGGCCGCTACGCCGGGCGCGGAGAGCCGCTCGACGATCTCGTCCAGGTCGCGTGCGTCGGGATCATGAAGGCGATCGACGGCTTCGACATCGCGCGCGAGGTCCGCTTCTCCTCCTACGCGACGCCGACCGTCCTCGGCGAGATCAAGCGCCACTTCCGCGACAAGACGTGGTCGGTGCGCGTCCCGCGCGGCCTGCAGGAGCTCCAGCTCCAGGTCGCCAAGGAGCGCGACAAGCTGACGAACGAGCTCGGCCGCTCGCCCACCGTCCAGGAGCTCGCCGACGCGATCGACGCGCCGTTCGAGGAGGTGCTCGCGACGATCCAGAGCGCGAGCGCCCGCCGGACGCGATCGCTCGACGAGCCGACGGGCGAGGACGTGACGCTCGCCGACTCGCTCGGCGGCAACGACCCCGAGATCGACCGGGCCGAGATGCGCGCGCTGCTCGACGGCGCGTTCGGCGTGCTCAGCGCCCGCGACCGCGAGGTCCTGCGCCTGCGCTTCGAGGACGACATGACGCAGACGGAGATCGCCGACCGGATCGGCGTCTCGCAGATGCAGGTCTCGCGCCTCATCCGCCAGTCGCTCGCGCGGCTGCGGATGGACATCGAGCGCCGCCCCGACCGGCCGGTCCGGGGCCTCGCGTAGACGCCGCCGGCCGCCCGGCCGGCGCTACGGCGTGAGCCGGTAGAAGCGGTAGAAGTCGTTCTCGATCGGGAGCACCTCGAAGCCCGCGAAGCCGGCGGCGGCCGCGTAGTCGCGCACCGTCCCCGTCCGCATCACGGTGCCAGTCCCCGCCGGATCCTCGCCGACCATCCCGACCGGGAGGCAGTGGGTGATCGAGCAGCCGTAGAAGAACCGCTCGACGTCGTCGGCCTCGAGCGAGAAGCGGTCGGCGACGCGCTCGTCGCCGATGACCACGCAGCCGCCGTCGGCCAGGAGCGCGCGGGCGGCGCGCAGCACGTCGACCGGATACGACATGTCGTGCAGCGACTCGAAGATGAACGCGAGGTCGTACGCGCCCGCCAGGCGCGGATCGGCGGCGTCGCGGCAGTGGAAGCGGACCCGGTCCTCGAGGCCGCTGCCGGCCAGATGCGCTTCGGCCTTGCGGATCGAGGCCTCGTCGAGGTCGATCCCGTCGACGGTCACGTTCGGATAGCCGCGGGCGATCGCGAGGCTCGAGCGCCCCTCGCCACAGGCGATGTCGGCCACGCGCGCCGGCGGGTCGCGGCGGAGGCGCTCGCTGAGGTCCGGGATCGCGCCGAACCACTCGTCGGCCAGCAGCCGGTCGAACATCGGCGCGGTGAAGCGCGCCTGTGAATCGATCAGGTCCTCGCCGTAGTCGGCGAACGGCAGCCCGTCCCCGGACCGGTAGACCGCGGTCAGCTCGGGCAGCGGCCGTGCGCAGGCCAGCACCATCTGCGCCACGGGCGCGATGAACGCGAGGCTGGCCTCGTCGGTGAGCGCCTCGACGTGGCCCTCGGGCAGGGCGTAGCGGCGGGCCTCGTCGCTCGCGGCCTCGTCGGCCACGGCGAGGATCCCGGCCATCGCCTGCTGCTCGACCCATTCGCGGGCATAGCGTTCCGAGACGCCCGCCCGCGCGGCCAGCTCGCCGGCGGTCACCGGGCCCGCCCCGGCCATCGCCGCGTACAGCCCGAGCCGGTCGCCCAGGTACACCCCCATGAGGTCGAAGGCGCCGAGCGCCGCCCCGAACAACCGGTCCACGAGCGCGTCGCGCGCCTGCTCCGGCTCCGCCGCGATGGACATGAGCGATCCCCCTTTTCGGACCTCGGTGACGTCCGGCGATACCTCGAGGTACGGGGGGCACGACGCGTCGACGGAGAGGGCCCGACCCTCTCACGGGCGGCCCGTGCGGGCAAGGCGGGGCCGGCGTCAGCCGACCAGGTCGCCGCCCGGCTCGGCCCCGACGACCTCGCCGGACGCCGTGTGGCCGTTGCCGTTGCCGTTCAGCGTCCCCGCGGCCACCTGCTCGGTCCAGCCGTAGAGCACCGGCACCTGGTACCAGCTCGAGCACACGATCCGGAAGTCGGTGAACTCCGGGCCGTACCAGTAGGCCTCCCACTGGTCCTTGCGCTCGAACTCGGCCATCTGCATGAACTTGTAGCGGTCGTCGTTGAAGCGGTAGATCGCGTGCGACCGCGCGCCGTAGCGCAGCGCGATGGGGGAGATCTCGGCCAGCGCGGCGGCCAGGTCGTCGTGGCGCAGGCCGGTCGCGTACCAGGGGACGTGGACGAAGCCCGCCATCAGCCGCCCACCTCCGCGCGGATGGCGCCGGGGCCGGGCACGGTGCGTCCCTGGCCCTCCTCGGTGGCGCCGACGAGGACGGCGATCTTGCCTGCGTGCTTGTTCTCGTGCATGAGCTGGTGAGCCTCCGCGACCTGGTCGAAGCCCATCGTACGCCAGAGCACCGGCCGGACCTTCCCCTGCTCGATGAGCTCGTTCGCCCGCGTGCACTCGTAGGCGTTGGCGAAGTGCGAGCCGAGGATCTCCTTCTGGCGCATCCACAGGTAGCGGACGTCGAAGTCGAGGTCGTAGCCCGACGTCGCGCCGCAGATGACGATCTTCCCGAACGGCTTGACGGTGAAGACCGAGGTCGGGAACGTCGCCCGGCCGACGTGCTCGAAGACGACGTCGGGCGCGTCGCCCAGGACGCGCCGGACGTGCTTGGCGAAGTCGCGCGTGACCGCGAAGCGCGCCTTCTCCTCCTCGTCGGACTCGCCGCCGCGGCGCATCATCCCGGCGTAGTCGCTGCGGTCGATGTAGCCGCGCGCGCCGAGCTGCTCGACGAGCGCGCCCTTCTCGGCCGAGGAGACGACGCCGACGCACTCGGCCCCGGCCGCCGCGCAGAGCTGCGTGGCGAACACGCCGAGGCCGCCGGCCGCGCCCCAGATCAGCACGCGGTGGCCGGCCTGGAGCTTCACCCGGTTGACGAGCATCCGGTAGGCGGTGAAGTACGTCAGGCCGTAGGAGGCGGCCTCGTCCCAGGCCAGGTTCTGCGGCTTGGGGAGCAGCTGCTGGGCCTGGACCTTCGTGAACTGGGCGAACGATCCCCAGCTCGTCTCGTAGCCCCAGATGCGCTGCGACGGCGCCGCGAGCGGGTCGAGGCCGTGCACCTCGGGGTCCTCGTAGGAGGCCTGGTTGCAGTGCATGACGACCTCGTCGCCCGGCTTCCAGCGCGTCACGCCCGCGCCGACCTTCCACACGATGCCCGACGCGTCCGAGCCGCCGATGTGGTGGTCCTCGTCGGGGTGGTAGCGGAAGACGGAGACCGGCTTGCCGAGCGCCGCCCAGACGTTGTTGAAGTTCACCCCGGCGGCCATCACGCGCACGACGACCTCGAACGCGCCCGGCTCGGGGACCTCGATCTCCTCGACCCGGAAGGCGTCCAGGGGCTCGCCCTCGCGCTCCTGGCGGATGACCCAGGCGGCCATCGTGGCGGGCAGCTCGCCCGGTTGCGTGTCGACGTGTGCGACCTGCGTCAGATCAACGGCCATCGGTGTTCCGCTCCCAAGCTGTCCGGCGTCCATGTAGCCGCCCCGGACGGGGGTCGGCGCGGCGCGAACACTACTGGCCGTCGCTGTTCAGGTAACCCGCCTGGCGCAGGAGCAGCCAGATGGCCACGGCAGGGCCGACGATGCCGCCGATCCCGAGGACGAGGAATGCGGCGAACGTGTCGATGTGGTCGACCATCCACCCGAAGTTCTGGCCGAAGAAGCCGGTGATGAGGGTCAGCGGCACGAAGATGCTCGCGAGCACGGTCAGCCGCGTGGCGATCAGGTTCAGGCGGTTGGAGGTCGCCTGGAGGTGCACGTTGAGCGCCTCGGCCAGCAGCTCGCGGCAGTAGGCGATGAGGTTCACGGCGAGCACGAGGTCGTCGCGGATGTCGGCGAACGGATGGTGGGCCTGGCCGGCGCCCAGGCTGAGGACCCGCTCGATCGCGTCGGCGCCCTCGGCGAGCATGTCGCGCTGCGGGACGATCACCTGCAGCAGGCGGAACAGCCGGCCGCGCATCATCACGATGCGGCGCCGGTCGGCGTCGGTCGGGTGCTCGAAGGCGTCGTTCTCGAGCTGGTCGACCTCCTCCTCGATCTCGCGCAGGAACGTCAGCAGGCTCTCCGAGAGGGCGTCGAGGATCCGGTAGACCACCTCGTGGTCGGAGTGCGCGTGGGTGGCGCGGACCGTCTCGAGCGGCTCCGAGCGCCCGCGGTGGACCGTGACGACGCGGCCCTGGGCGAGGTGGATGTGGACCTCGGTCGCGTCGTACCGCCCGTCCTTGTGCTGGGCGCCGTAGAAGACGACCAGCAGGCGGTCGCCGTAGTCGTCGATCTTCGAGCGCTGCCCGAACTCCTGGCTGTCCTCGATCGCCAGAGGCGGGAGGCCCAGGATCGTGCCGACCTCCGCGAGCTCGTCGGCGGTCGGCGTGTCGAGGTCGAGCCAGAAGAACTCGCCGGCCGCGTCGAGCCGGCGGATCTCCTCCGCGTCGAAGTGGTCGAGGAAGTGCATCCGGCGCCGCGAAGGTACTCGCGGCGCCGGATGCGACCCGGGGGAGGTCTTCTGCGACTAGCTGTGGACGGGCTCGCCCGCGGGCGCCGCGACCGCGGCGTCGGGGGCGGGCTCGGTCGCCTCGGCGGGCGCCGGCTTGTCGGCGATCAGCATCCAGGTCAGCAGCGCGCCGAGCGCGGCGACCACGGCCGCGATGCGCAGGCCGTCGTTCAGCGCGTAGACGTAGGCGTTCTGGACGGCGTCGCCGACCCGGCCGTCGACCTGCGCGCCGCCGGCCCCGAGCGAGTCGGCGAGCTTGGAGCGCGCGGACTCGGAGAGGTTCGGCAGCAGGCTGTCGAGGCGGCCCTTGCCGAGGCCGGTCACGAGCGCGCCCATCGCGGCGACGCCGAACGTGCCGCCGACCATGCGGCTCATCGAGAGGATGCCCGACGCGACGCCGGCCTTCGCGGGCTCGACGGCGTTCATCGCGGCCGTGCTCATCGGCGACATCACGAGGCCCATGCCGAGGCCCATCAGGACGAAGGCGCCGACGAGGAAGCCGTAGCTCGTGTCCGGGGTCAGGTGGCCCTGCCAGAACAGCGAGGCGGCGACGACCAGCAGGCCGGCGGTCATGAGCGGCTTGGGGCCGACGCGGTCGGTCAGGCGGCCGGCGATCGGGCCCGCGAGGATGATCACCGCGGTCGAGGGCAGGAACCGGACGCCCGCCTGCAGCGGCGAGTAGCCCTTGATGTTCTGCATGTAGAGCGCGAGGAAGAAGAACATCGCGAGCATCGCGAACGAGACGATGAACGCGACGAGGTTCGAGCCCAGGTAGGACTTCGACTGGAAGAAGCGGAAGTCGACCATCGGCTCGGGGCTGTGCGCCTCGGCGTAGGCGAACGCGACGCCGGAGGCGATCGACACGGCGAACAGGCCGATGATCGCGGGGGAGTCCCAGCCCCACCCGTTGCCCTCGACGAGCGCGAGCACGAGCGCGCCGAGCGCGACCGAGATCGTGAACACGCCGGGGAGGTCGACCTGGTGGCTCGAGGACTCGTCGCGCGACTCGCGCGTGGCGGCGAGCGTCACCCACACCGCGACGGCGGCGACGGGGACGTTCAGGAAGAAGATCGACTGCCAGGAGACGTTCTCGACGAGGAAGCCGCCGACCACGGGGCCGATGGCGAGCGCCATGGCGCTGACGCCGGCCCAGGTGCCGATCGCGCGGCCGCGCTCCTGCGGGGGGAACGCGTTCGAGATGATCGAGAGGGTCGCGGGCATCATGAACGCGGCGCCGATGCCCTGCGCGGCGCGGCCGCCGACGAGCCAGGCCTCGCTCTGCGAGAAGCCGATGAAGGCGCTCGACAGGCCGAAGACCACGACGCCGAAGAGGAACATGCGGCGGCGGCCGAAGATGTCGCCGAGGCGGCCGCCCGTCACGAGGAGGACGGCGAAGGACAGGGTGTAGGCGTTGACGGTCCACTCGAGGCCGGAGATCGAGCTGCCCAGGTCCTTCTGGATGGACGGCAGCGCGACGTTCACGACCGTGTTGTCGAGCATGATCATGAAGAGCGCGAAGCACATCGCGCCCAGGGTCCACCAGCGGCGGTTGTCGTCGGTGATGGCGGAGCGAATACGGGTCATGTGCGGTGGGGGAGGTCGGTGAGCGCGGCCATCAGGCGGGTCCGCTGCTCGGGGGTGAGCGAAGAGGTGAACTGCTCGAGGCCTTCGAGGCGGGCCTCGATGATCCGGCGGGCCACGTCGCGACCGGAGTCGGTGACGCCGATGCGCTTCATGCGCCGGTCCTGGTCGTCCTCGCGACGCTCCAGGTAGCCGCGGCGCAGCAGCGCGTCGACGGTGCGGCTGCCGCCCGGGAGCGAGAGGCCGAGCTCCTCGGAGACCTCCTTGACGGACAGCTCGCAGCCGCAGTCGGAGAGCACCTGCAGCGTCTTGATGTGCGTCATCGACAGGTCGAGCTCGTCGAGGAGCGCGAACATCGTCCGGCTCTGGCCCTTCATCAGGTGATGCCAGAGGGCGAGGAGCTCGGAGGCGAGGTCCTGGGCGGAGGTCGTGGCCGAAGATTCAGTTGCTTGCACGAACGCAAGTATTGCACACGCGCATCGGTTTCTGCTGCCGCAACCATTGCTGGCGCGCAGCCGTTACCACCTACGCAATCATTGTGCGGACCGCAACGATCTGCCGGGCGCGTGGGGCCGGCTAGGAGGCCCGCGCCATGCGGTGGCGGCGCGCGTCCCAGCGGTAGGCGCGCTCGCCGCGCTCGGCCGGGCAGCAGACGTCGTCGCCCGCCGCGTACTCCGGGACCGTGACGACGACGGACCCCGGGCCGACGGCCACCGTGGCGCGGTAGAGCGTCTGGGTGCGGAAGATCGCCCGCAGGCGCCCGTCGCTCGTCCCGTCGGCGGAGAAGGCGTAGACGGCGACCGTGCCCGCGGCCCCGGGGACGCGCACCTGGACGACCGCGTCCATCTTCTCGTCGCCCGTGAGGTCGGCGAACTGCGGCTGGGCGCCGACGAACCCGGCGCCCGTGGTCAGCAGCGCGCGGACGTCGGCGGTCGTGCGGGGGTCCTTCACGACGAGGTCCGTGAACAGCGCCTGGGGCGTCTGCTCCGGCGGCGTCGTCTGGGCGGCGGCGGCCGCGGGCAGCGCCAGCGCCACCAGCGGAAGGAGCCACCGGGCCGGCATCCACCGATCGTGCCACGGCGGGGCGGCGAGCGCTACGGCTGCAACAGGTCGTTCTGGGCGCTCGGGCGCCGGCCGGAGACGCGCAGGGTGGCCGCGCGGATCCCGCCGCCCGTCACGCGGACCGTGTAGCGGCCCCGGCGCAGGTCGGCGCGCAGCTCGGCGGTGTCGCGGGGGTTGATCGGCGCCGGTCCGCGTCCGGATCCCCGCGGCCGCGCCGGCGGTCTCGAGCGTGACGCGCTGGGCCGTGTCGGTGAGGTTCGCGACGACGAGGCTCACGGGCCCGGCCCCGAAGCGCCGGGGCGACACGGACACGCGGTCGGGGGAGATGGACGCCGTGAGGACGATGCGCGTGGCCGGGCGCGGCTCGTTGCGGCGCTGGGCCGTCGCCCCGCAGCCGACGGTGACGAGCGCGAGCGAGGCCGCGATCCCGACCGCGGCGGCCCTGCGCGTGACTGCCCGAAGCATCCGTGTCCCCTCCGTCGCGGCCGGGGGCCGCGCGGCGCGGACAGTACTACCGGCGGGCGTCAGTCCTCGTCGTCGTGCGCGATCTCCCGCAGGCGCTCCTGCAGCCGCTCCCAGGAGCGGTCCTCTGCGTCCTCGTACTCGCGGCCCTCGAGCTCGCGAAGATCGTCGCGGTACTGGTCCCACGCCTCCTGCTCGGCGCGGGGACGGGCGCTCTCCTGTCGGGGGGCGGTCGCCGTCATTCGGTGCCTCCTCTCAGGCCGGGTACCTCTGCGACTGTACTCCGGTCCGCGGTCGGGTTGCCGCGCCCGGCCTCCTGCACGCGTCCGCCCATGCCGTCCGGAGGGACGCGTACATATGTTCGCGTGGACCTCGATCGCCCCCTTGCGACCGCGGAGTTCCTCGTGGTCGACACCGAGACCAACGGCCTCGCGGGCGACGCGTGCGAGCTCACGGAAATTGGCGCGGTGCTGGTCGGCGGCGGCGAGCTGCACGACCGCTGGGAGACGCTGCTCTCGGTCCGCACGCCGCTGTCGCGCGGCATCCAGCGCTTCACCGGGATCTCGCAGGCGATGGTCGACCAGGCCCCGCCGGCCGAGGCCATGCTCCCCGACCTCGCCGAGCAGCTGCGCGGGCGCGTGCTCGTCGCCCACAGCGCGGGGTTCGACCGGCGCGTCCTCGTCCAGGCGTTCGCCCGCGCCGGCCTGCCGTGGCCCAGCCCGCCCTCGCTGTGCACGGTCGCGCTCGCACGCCGCTTCCACCCGCTCGCGCGTCAGCGCCGCCTGCGGCCGCTGGCGGAGTCGCTCGGCATCGAGGTCGAGGTCACCCACCGCGCGCTCGCGGACGCGGAGACGTGCGCGCGCGTCTTCTGCGCGCTCTTCGGCCGGCTGTGCGCCAACGCGACGACGATCCGGGAGGCCCTCGCGCTCCTGCGCCCGTCGCGCCCGCGCCGTCCGCGCGCCGCGGCGACCGACGGGGGCGGGCCGCGGATCCGTGGCGCGCGCCGGCGGCGGCCCGACCTCGGCGGCCTGACCGACGACCCCGGCGTGTACGTCGTGCGCAACGCCGAGGGTCAGGTCATCTACGTCGGCAAGTCGGTGAGCGTGCGTGCGCGCGCGCGGGCGCACTTCGCGCCGTCGTCGGCCGAGGGGGCGTGGGCCGACCAGGCCGAGACCGTCGAGCACGAGATCACGAACTCGGAGCTCGGCGCGCTCGTCCTCGAGAGCCGCCTGGTCAAGCGGCTGCGCCCGCCGGGCAACGTGCGCCTCAAGCACGTCGACAGCTACGTCTACCTGCGCTGCCGGCTCGACATCGCCTTCCCGGTCCTCGAGATCGCGCCCGGTCCGGCGCCCGGGCGGGCGGTGAGCGTGGGGCCGCTGCGCGGGCGCTCGCTGGCGGTCGAGCTGCTCGAGCAGCTCAACTCGCTCTTCGGCCTGCGCCACTGCGGGCGCAAGCTCAAGCTGCGCCCGTGGCCGTCGGCGTACGGGCAGATGGGCCGCTGCCTGTCGCCCTGCCTGAACGACCTCGACCCGAACCTGTACCGCCGCCGGCTGGACGAGGCGCTCGCGCTGTTCACCGGCCGCGGCGACGGCGGCGCCGCGCTGCTGCGCCACATCGACGGCCAGATGCGCGCGGCGGCCGCCGACCAGCGCTTCGAGCGCGCGGCCTGGCTGCGCCGCCGCCGGCAGCGCCTCGAGGTCCTGCTCGAGCGCCTCGGCGGCGTGGTGGCGGCAAGCCATGCGCGGCCGCGGCTCGTGCTCGCCCAGCACCCGCAGGGCGAGCGGTTCGACGCGTTCTGGCTCGTCGGCGGGCGGGTGGTCGACTGGGGCGGGCTGGGCGATCTCGACGACGTCGCCGAGCGGACGGCGCGGGCGCTGCGCGGCGGCGACGGCACGGGCCCGACCGCGTCGCTGCAGCCCGACGAGGTCGACGACGCCCGCATCGTCGCGACCTGGCTGGCGAGCCACCCGGCGGCGACGCTCGACCTCGGCCGCGCGCCGGGGCGCGACGAGCTCGAGCGCTTCGTGGCGCGGGCGCGGGAGAGCGGGGCGGCCGCGAGCGGCGCCCCGGGGGAGGTGTTCGCCGCCTAGCGCGAGAACGGCAGCTCGACGACGACGGCGGTCACCGCGCCGTCCTCGCCGACGGCGACGGTGTCGCCGGGCCCGGCCTCGCGGCGCACGAGCGCGAGCGCGATCGGGCCGTGGACGGGGGAGACGACCGTGCTCGCGACGCGGCCGACCTCGCGCTCGCCCGCCCGCAGCGGCGTGCCCGCCCCGACGGGCTCGGACAGGCGCAGGCCGCGCAGGTGGCGGTTCGGCTTGCCGCGCCAGTGCAGCCGCGCGACGGTCTCCTGCCCGACGTAGCAGCCCTTCGTGAAGCTCACCGCGCGGTCGTTGAGGCCCGCCTCCTGCGGCATCGTCGCGTCGTCGGTGTCCACGCCGTAGCGCGGGCGGCCGGACTCGACGCGGACGATCTCGGCGACGGCCTCGTCCACGGGCTCGGCCCCCGCCGCGACCAGCGCGTCGCGGACCGCCGGCGTGTCCTCGGCCGCGCAGACGACGTCGACGCCGAGGTCGGTCACGACGAGGAGGACCGGCGCGCCCGCGATCTCGGCGGGGGCGTTGGCGTGCTCCTCGGCGGGCAGCGCGGCGGCGCCGGGGACGACGTCGCGCGCCCGCGGCCCGATGACCGAGAGCAGGCCCTGCTGCACGGTGCGCTTGTGCAGCTCGGCGTCCCAACCGATCGCGCCGCGCCGGATCTGGTCGAACAGGGCCTGGAGCGCGACCCGCTCGGTCACGAGCAGCAGCTCGTCGTCCGTGCGCAGGACACGCAGGTCGCCGAGCATCTTGCCCTTGGTCGTGAGGAGCGTCGCGTAGCAGCCGGCGCCCGGGGCGAGGGCCTCGACGTCGTTGGAGACCTGGCCGTTGAGCAGCTCGGCCGCCTGGCCGCCCGTCAGCGCGAGCTTGCCGAGCTCGGAGCGGTCGAGCAGCCCCGCGCCCTCCGTGAGCGCGCGGTAGCCGGCCTGCAGGGTCTCGGTCGTCGCGGCCATGGAGCCAGGATAGGCCGCGGCCGGGGCCGGCGATCGCACGCACCCGAACCCCGGTCGGCCGACCGGAGAACTTCGTGACGTGGCACTGGACAACTGTTTCTTGCGACGTCTTCCAAACTGAGGTTTAGGTGTGCCATAATTCACCGGCGTGAGCACCGTACAGCGCCGCACCGGGCCCGGCGAGGCCGTCGAGAACTACGCGAAGGCGATCTACGCGCTGCAGCAGCGTGAGGGAGCCACCGTGACCACGAACGCGCTCGCCGAGCGCCTCGGAGTCACGCCCGCGTCGGCGTCGGGAATGCTGAAGAAGCTCGACGCGCTCGGCCTCGTCCTCCACGAGCCGTACCGCGGCGTGGCGCTCACGCCCGAGGGCGAGCGCCTCGCGCTCGAGGTGCTCCGCCACCACCGGCTGCTCGAGCTGTACCTCGCCGAGCGGCTGGGCATGCCCTGGGACCGGGTGCACGACGAGGCCGAGGTCCTCGAACACGTGATCTCCGAGGAGCTCGAGGCGCTCATCGCCGACAAGCTCGGCCACCCGACCCACGATCCGCACGGCGACCCGATCCCGACGCCCGAGCTCACCATCGAGGAGCGCGCCACGCTCCGGATGCAGGACCTCGACGTCGGCGACCGCGGCGTGTTCGTGCGGATCTCCGACTCCGACCCCGAGATGCTCCGGTACCTCGGCGATCGGGGGATCGCCCCCGGCGACCCGTTCGAGGTCGTCGAGAAGCAGCCGTTCGCAGGACCGGTCTTCGTGCGTTTCGGGGGTGGAACGCATGTGCTGGGCGGGACGCTGGCCCAGGCGATGCGGGTGGAGGTCGCGGCGTGACGCCTCCGCCGCCCCCCACCGTCGTCGCCGAACCGGGCGCGATGGCCCTCCGGGCGCCCACGGCCAGCGAGCTCCAGCAGGCCCGGTCCCGCGGACGGCTGCGGGGCGCACTCGCGGTGCTCGGCCCCGCGTTCATCGCGTGCATCGCGTACGTCGACCCCGGCAACTTCGCCACGAACATCGCCGGCGGTGCGAAGTTCGGCTACCTGCTGCTGTGGGTCCTGCTCGCCGCGAACCTCATGGCGATGCTGATCCAGAACCTCTCGGCGAAGATCGGCATCGCGACCGGCAAGAACCTCCCCGAGCTGTGCCGCGAGCACTTCCCGCGGCCGGTCACGTACGGGCTCTGGGTCCAGGCGGAGCTCATCGCCATGGCGACCGACCTCGCCGAGTTCGTCGGCGCGGCGATCGCGCTGAACCTCCTCTTCGGCGTCCCGCTGTTCCACGCCGGCCTGATCACGGCGGTGATCGCCTTCGCGATCCTCGGCCTCCAGGGCCGCGGCTACCGGAAGTTCGAGCTCGTGATCATCGGCTTCCTCGGCGTGATCATCCTCGGCTTCCTCTACGACACGCTGCGCATCGGCTTCGACGCGGGCGAGGCGGCCCGCGGCTTCATCCCCGGCTTCGCGGGGACGGAGAGCGTGCTGCTCGCCACCGGCATCCTCGGCGCGACGGTGATGCCGCACGTGATCTACCTGCACTCGGCGCTCACCCAGGACCGGTTCCAGCCGCGCGACGACGAGGAGAAGCGCTCGCTGCTGCGCTTCCAGCGCATCGACGTGTCGATCGCGATGGGCCTCGCGGGCCTCGTGAACATGTCGATGCTCGTCATCGCCGCGTCGCTCTTCCACGCCAACGGCCTGACCGACCTCGACTCGATCGAGGAGGCCCACAGCCAGTTCGGGACGCTCGTGGGCGGCGGCGCCGCGCTCGCCTTCGCCCTCGCGCTGCTCGCCTCCGGCCTGGCGAGCTCGAGCGTCGGCACGTACGCCGGCCAGGTCGTCATGCAGGGCTTCATCGCCCGGACGATCCCGATCCTCCTGCGCCGGCTCGTGACGATGGCCCCGGCGCTGATCGTGCTCGCCGTGGGCGTCAACCCGTCGCGGGCGCTCGTGATCAGCCAGGTCGTGCTCTCCTTCGGGATCCCGTTCGCGCTGGTGCCGCTCGTCCTGCTCACCCGCCGGCGCGACATCATGGGCGCGCTCGTCAACCGCCGCCTCACGACCGCGCTCGCCGCGCTCGTGGCCGCGATGATCATCGCGCTCAACCTCTTCCTCATCTACGAGACGATCTTCGCCTGATCCGCCCGGCGGGCGCGGCGCCGCGGTCGGGCCGGGCGGGGGCGTCGGGTACATTCCGGCGCATGGCCCTGGCCGAGCGCTTCAACGAGGTCGTCGCGGCGCTGCCCGACGACTGGACCGATCTCACGATCGACCTGCGCATCTTCGACGAGGACCGCTACATCGACGCGGCCGTCTACCTCGTCACGTGCAACGCCCAGCCGTACTCGAAGTACGACTGGCACTGGAAGATCATGGTCTCCCACCGCTTCGGCCACTCGGCGTCCGCCCCGACCGTCCACGGCACGCTGAAGCTCCTCGACGACGCGGGCATCGAGGGCGAGATGCGCGTCCGCGACGCGCGCTCCGGCCGGGTCGAGATCGTGCAGATGTGGGGCCGCCCCGAGTCGGTGCGCCAGGAGTTCCGGCGCATCCGCGCGCAGTGACCCGGACCGCCGCGTGACGCGGCGGGGGCTTGACCCGGACGCCCGCCGGGAGAAGACTGCGGCGGCCGTGTCTGGAGGCCCCCGTGCACTGATCCCCCTCCTGGAGGCCGACAGCGAGCTCGGCGAGGGACTGGTCGGCGCGGAGCTCGAGGCGGCGACCCGCGCGATCACCGTCCACGCCCACACGCTCGAGCCGGGGGCGTGGCAGCCGCTCGACGAGCGGTGGCCGGTCCGGCCGGCGCTCGGGCTGCTCGTCCTCGAGGGCGTCGTGACGCGCGACATCGTGTTCGCCGGGCGGACGACCACGGAGCTCCTCGGCGCGGGCGACGTCCTGCGCCCGTGGGAGGACGACGTGCAGTTCGACCCGCTGCCGTTCGGGGTCGCCTGGCACATCCACGAGCCGACCCGCGTGGCGCTGCTCGACAGCCGCGTCGCGCTCGCGACCGCCCGCTGGCCGATCCTGGCCGGCGCCCTGAGCCGCCGCCACGTCCGTCGCGCCCGCAGCCTCGCCTTCCAGCTCGCGATCGCCCAGCTGCCGCGCGTCGACGACCGCCTCCTCGTGCTGCTCTGGGCGCTCGCCGAGCGCTGGGGCCGCGTCTCGCCGGCGGGCGTGCGCCTGCCGCTCGCGCTGCCGCACCGCACGCTGGCGACGCTGGTCGGCGCCCGCCGCCCGTCGGTCACGACCGCGCTGAGCGGGCTCGCCCGCGACGGCCTGGTCGAGCGCACCGACGAGGGCTGGCTGCTCCACGGCGACCCCGACGAGGTCTTCCCCGGACGCCTGCATACGCCCGTCGCGGCCCGCGCCCCCGCCGAGGCGCTCGGGCTCTAGCGAGGTCGCCGTGCCGCCCGTCTCCCGTGGATTCCGGCGTCGGCGGCGACGCACGGTCGACCCGGCGCGCATCCCGCCGGGCCAGTACGCCGTCGAGGACTTCCCGGTGCTCTCGGCCGGGCCGACGCCGCACACGCGGCTCGAGGACTGGAGTCTCACCATCGACGGCGCCGTCGACGCGACGGCGACGTGGACGTGGGACGAGCTGCTCGCGCTGCCGGAGGAGACGTTCACCGTCGACATCCACTGCGTCACGAAGTGGTCGAAGTTCGACACCGCGTGGACGGGCGTGTCGGTGGACACGCTGCTCGAGGCCGTCGACTCCGGCGGCGACTACCTCACGGCGTGGTGCGACGGCGGCTACACCACGAACCTCGCGCTCGAGGACGTCACGGACGGCCGGGCGTGGGTCGTCCACACGTTCGCCGGCGAGCCGCTCGAGGCCGAGCACGGCGGCCCGGTCCGGCTGCTGGTCCCGCATCTGTACCTCTGGAAGAGCGCGAAGTGGCTGCGCGGGCTCACGCTCACGGTCGAGGACGAGCCCGGGTTCTGGGAGACGGCCGGCTACCACAACCGCGGGGACCCGTGGCGAGAGCAGCGCTACTGGGACGACTAGCGCCGCGGATCCGCTGGCAGCTCGCCACGGTGCGGGAGGTGCGCGAGGAGACGGCCCTGACGCGGACGCTCGCGCTCGACACGCTCGACTGGCGCGGCCACCTCGCGGGCCAGCACGTCGACGTCCGCCTCACCGCGGAGGACGGCTACCAGGCGCAGCGCTCGTACTCGATCGCGTCGGCGCCCGAGTCCCCGCACCTCGAACTGACCGTCGAGCGGGTCGACGACGGCGAGGTCTCGGAGTGGTTCACCGAGGAGGCCCGCCCGGGCGACCAGTTCGAGCTCCGCGGGCCGATCGGCGGGCACTTCGCCTGGCGCGTGGAGGACGGCGGGCCGCTGCTGCTCGTGGCCGGCGGCTCCGGGCTCGTCCCGCTGATGGCGATGCTCCGCCACCGCGCGGCCCGCGGCAGCGACGTCGACGCACGCCTGCTCCTGTCGGCGCGGCGCCTGCACGAGGTCATCTACCGCGACGAGCTCAGCGCGTTCGGCACGGACCCCGGCGTCGAGGTCGCGATCACGCTGACCCGCGAGCAGCCGTCGGGGTGGCAGGGGTTCGACCGCCGGATCGACCACGCCATGCTCGTCGAGGTCGGGCCGCCGCCGGCCGCCGCGCCACGGATCTTCGTGTGCGGGCCGACGGGCTTCGTCGAGCGCGCCGCGGACCTGCTCGTCGCGCTCGGCCACGACCCGCGGGCGATCCGGGCCGAGCGCTTCGGCCCGAGCGGAGGCTGACGTGGACGAAGGCCTCGACGGCAACGCGATCGCCGGCCTCCTGGCCGACGTCTTCGGACAGGAGATGACGACCGTCGTGCGCGGCTGCGCGGCCTGCGGCGCCCACCACGAGGTCGGCGCGCACCGCCTGTACCGCGGCGCCGGGTTCGTGCTGCGCTGCCCGTCGTGCGGCGACGTCGCGCTGCGGGTGGTGCCGGCGGACGAGCGGCGCATCCTGACGTTTCACGGGACCTGGTCGGTCGAGCTGTCGGCCTGAGCCGCGCGCGCGAAGCGCCCGGCGAGCACGCGGACGCGGTCGACGAACTCCGGCGGGTCGAGGACCTCGAACTCGACACCGATCTCGGCCACGTAGACCGCCAGGCCGCCGAGCCAGTCCGACCCCGTCAGCAGAAGACATGACTGATCGTCGATCGGCTCGAGCGTCCCGACCGCGGGTGGGACGCGGGAGCGCAGGTCGGCGAGCGGCGCGTGGAGGACGACCCGCGCCTGCCAGCGGTCCCGGGTCCGGGCGATGCCGCGCGACACGTACGCGGCGAGGTCCTCGGCCGGCGGCTCGCGCGGGGTGAAGCGGCGGTCGGTGGCCGGCGCCGCCTCGATGCGGTCGACGCGGAACGTGCGCCAGTCCGCGCGCGCGGTGTCCCAGGCGACGAGGTACCAGCGCCGGCCGGTGTGGACGAGGCTCAGGGGTTCGACGAGGCGGCGCGCGCGGGTGCCGTCGTGGGCGCGGTAGGCGAAGCGCAGCCGCTCGTGGTCGCGGCAGGCGCCGGCGATGACGGCGAGCGTGTCCGGGTCGGCGCTCGGACCGGTGAACGCGTAGGGCACCGTGGCGGCGCGCAGCGCGTTGACGCGGCGGCGCAGGCGCGTGGGGAGGACCTGCTCGAGCTTGGCGAGCGCGCGGACCGAGGTCTCCTCGATCCCGGTCACGCCCGCGCTCGCCGCCGCGCGCAGCCCGACCGCGACGGCGACCGCCTCCTCCTCGTCGAGCAGCAGCGGCGGGAGCGCGGCGCCCGCGCCCAGCCGGTACCCGCCCGCGACGCCGCGCGTGGCGGCGATCGGATAGCCGAGGCGGCGCAGCCGGTCGACGTCGCGGCGGACCGTCCGCGGCCCGACCTCGAGGCGGTCGGCGAGGTCGGCGCCGGCCCACTCGCGACGGCTCTGCAGCAGCGACAGGAGGTGGAGCAGGCGGGCCGACGTCTCGAGCACGATTGCGCGATCCTCGCACCTATTGCGGACCGAAACTGACCGCAATGAGCCGTACCGTTGTGGGCGTCGCTTCCCTCCTCCTCAAAGGACGCCTCGCATGGACTACAAGCTCGAGCTGATCGCGGTCCCCGTCTCCGACGTCGACCGCGCGAAGGCCTTCTACGTCGACCAGGCCGGCTTCAACGCCGACCACGACCACGTCGTCAACGAGAACCTCCGCTTCGTGCAGCTCACCCCGCCCGGGTCGGCGTGCTCGATCGCGATCGGGCAGGGCGTGACCGACTCGGCGCCGGGGTCGATGAAGGGCCTGCAGCTCGTCGTCGAGAGCGCCGAAGCCGCGCACGCGGAGCTCTCCGGCCGCGGCGTCGAGGTCGGCGAGGTCCAGGACTTCCCCTGGGGCCGCTTCGTCTTCTTCAGTGACCCCGACGGCAACGCCTGGGCCGTCCAGGAGATCCAGCCGCCGCGGTCCTAGAAGCCGAGCGCGAACGCCCGCCCGACGTCGGGCGGGCGCTTCGTGATGCCCTCGGCCGCCTCCCACCGCGCCCAGGCGCGCAGGCGGCCGGGGACGAGGTCGCCGAAGCGCGTCACGCCCTCGAGGAACGCCGGCTGGACCGCGTCGAACGACGCCTGCTCGGCGGCGCGGTCCAGCCCGCGCGTGCGGTCGACGAGCGCGCCGACCGCCGACTCGGGGTCCACGAGCGCCTCCTGGTAGCCGCGCCGGATCGCGGCCACCGTGGCGCGGACGACCGGGCGGCTGTCGCGCAGCGTCTCGCGCATGACGCAGAGCACGAGCCCGGGGTAGGCCGGGGCGCCGTAGTCGTCGGCGCGGAAGGCGTGCGCGCCGGGCCGCGCGGCGAGCAGGGCGACGCCGTCGGTGTCCCAGCGCCCCACCGCGGCCGCCACCCGGCCGGACTGCACCGCGGCGGCGGCCGCGCCGCGGGCGATCCGCACCCGCCGCACCGTCCGGGCGGCGCCGCCGTCGTGGCGCACGATCGCCGCCAGCACCGCGGCGTCGGCCCGCGCGGCCGAAACGCCGACGCGCTCGCCCTCGAGCTCGCGCGGGCGCCGGACGGCCCGGCCGGCGACGACCGCGGCGAGCGGCCGCTGCACGATCGCCATGACCCCGACGACGTCGCGGCCGCGCTCGCGGGCCCGGGCGAGGTCGTGGATGTCGAGGATCGCGAACTGCGCGCGGCCGGTGACGAGGCGCTCGAGCGCGGTCGTCCGGGCGGTCGGGGCCTGCAGGCGCAGCTCGACCCCCTCGGCGCCGTCGAAGTCGCGCACGAGCGCGAGCTCGAGCCCCGCGTCGACGGCGGCGGGCGGAGCGTCGAGGGCGATCGTGGCGCTCGCGTTCGGGCGGTCCTCCTCGGCGCGGCTGCACCCGGCGGCGGCCAGGGCGGCGACGAGGGCGAGGACGGCGGCGGTCCGCGGGCGGCGGCGCATCGGCGCGCCAGCATGCCAGCGCGGGCCGTGGCGGGCCGCACCAGGGGGTTCGTGTCCGGGCCGCGGACGCCGCTCGCCGGCCGGCCCGCGGAGGCTCCGATGTAGGCTCCCGCCGATGCGGCGACGCGTCACCTTCTCGCGCAACGTCACGCTCTCGCTCTCCCGCTCGTGCGTGTCGCACTGCAAGTACTGCGCGTTCGCCACCCATCGTGCGCACCTGCACGAGCCCGACGAGGTCGAGCGCCTGATCGACCGCGCCGCGCGGCGCGGGGTCAAGGAGCTGCTGGTCCTGACGGGCGACGACCCGGCGAGCGTGCCGGGTGTGCAGGAGCGGCTCGAGGCGCTCGGCTTCGCCGACTTCGTCGCCTACGTGGTGTGGTGCTGCGAGCGCGCGCTCGAGCGCGGCCTGCTGCCGCACACGAACCTCGGCGCGCTCACACGGGACGACCTCGCGCGGCTGCGGCCGGTGACCGCGTCGCAGGGGCTGATGCTCGAGTCGCTGCGGGCCGACCTCGTCGCCCACCAGGCCTCGCCGACGAAGGACCCGGCGCTGCGCCTGGGGACGATCCGCGCCGCGGGCGAGCTGCGGATCCCGTTCACGAGCGGGATCCTCGTCGGGATCGGCGAGACCGAGGACGACCGCGTGCGGGCCCTCGAGGCGCTCGCCGCCGTGCACGCCGAGCACGGGCACCTGCAGGAGGTCATCCTCCAGAACTTCGTCCCGCACCGCCGCTACTACGGCGAGGAGCCGGCCGACATCGCGACCGCGTCGGCCGAGGCGTACTGGCGGACCGGCCTGCACGCGGACCCCGACGTCCCCGCGCCGACGTGGTCCTCGCCGGTGACGATCGACGACATGCGCCGGCTCGTCGGCGAGGCGAAGCGACTGCTGCCGGGCGTCGGGATCCAGGTCCCGCCGAACCTCGCCGACTGGTGGCCGGAGCTCGTCGCGGCGGGCGCGACCGATCTCGGCGGCCTCAGCGCCAACGGCGACCACATCTCGCCCGAGCACCCGTTCCCGTCGCCCCATCAGGTGCGCAAGCGCCTGGCGAAGGACGGCGTCGCCCTGACGGAGCGCCTGTGCGTGTACCCGCAGTACATCGCGGCCGAGTGGGTCGACCAGGGCGTGCTCGACGTGGTCAAGACGACGTTCTGGTCGTTCATCCCGCGGAGGGGCTCGGGCCGCACCGAGCCGCCGCGGCCGCTGCGCCCGGACCTCGTCGCCGGCGCGATCGTGCGCGCCCGCAACGGCGCGTTCCTCGAGCCCGACGAGCTCACGGCGATGTTCGCCGAGTCGCGGCCCGAGGCGATCGAGGACATGCGCCAGGCCGCCGACGACCTGCGCGCGGAGATCGCGGGCGACACGGTGACGTTCGTCGTCAACCGCAACATCAACGTCTCGAACGTCTGCATCGTCGGCTGTGCCTTCTGCGGCTTCGGCCAGGGCAAGCGCTCGCCCGACGCCTACGAGCACGACCGCGAGGAGTTCGTCCGCCGGGTGCTCGAGGCCGTCGACTACGGCGCGACCGAGATCTGCATGCAGTCGGGCATCCACCCCGACTGGTCGCTCGACGACTACCTGTTCTGGCTGCGCCTGATCAAGGAGACGGCGCCGGACATCCACGTCCACGCGTACAGCCCGATGGAGATCGCGCACATGTGCGACATCTCCGGCCTGGCGCCCGACGCGGTGTTCGCGCGGCTGCGCGACGCCGGGCTCGACTCGACGCCGGGCACGGCCGCCGAGGTCCTCCACGACGGCGTGCGCGAGCGGATCTCCCCGAACAAGCTGCCGGTCGCCCGGTGGGTCGAGATCATCGAGGCGAGCCACCGCTCCGGCCTGCGCTCGACCTCGACGGTGATGTTCGGCCACATCGAGGAGCCGTGGGAGCTGGCCGAGCACATGCGCGTCGTCCGCGCGCTGCAGGAGCGCACCGGCGGGATCACGGAGTTCGTGCCGCTGTCGTTCATCCCGTTCCACACGCTGCTCGGCCGCACGCACGGGGTCGAGGAGATCAGCCGCGAGGAGAACCTCAAGCACACCGCCGTCTTCCGGCTCGCGCTCGGCCGCTCGATCCGCAGCGTGCAGGCGAGCTGGGTGAAGATGGGCCTCGAGGTCGCGACCGAGGCGCTGCGCTGGGGGGTCAACGACCTCGGCGGGACGCTGATGGAGGAGTCGATCAGCCGCCTCGCGGGCTCCTACCACGGCGTGCGCCTCGACCCGCCGGAGCTGATCGGCGCCGCGCACGCGGCCGGGCGGCCCGCGGCCGAGCGCACGACGCTCTACGAGATCCGGGCGCGGTTCCCGGTCGACACGGCCGCGGCCGCGTAGCGCCTAGCTCCCGTCGCCGACGGCCGCCCGGATCTGCGCGAGCATCGCGGCGTCGGCGTCGGCCCGCGCCTCGAGCAGGGTCCGCAGCTCGCCCGCCGCCGCGACGTAGCGCTCGAAGGCGTCGAGGACGGGCGGCGAGGTCATGACGGCCATGTCGTGACGGCCCATCTCAAGGTCGCGGGCGCCGAGCATCGTCGCCCCGGCGGCCTCGAGGTCGGCGGCGCCGTCGCGCAGGCTCTCGGCCACCTCCTGGTAGACGGCGTGCTCGCGGGCGGAGGCGGGGTCGTCGAGATCGAGCGCGGTCGCGTGGACCTCGAGGTTCGCGGCGAGCCGGGCGGCGACCTCGGCCAGCAGGGTCGGGACGACCGCGTTGTGGGCGAGGCCCTGTCCACACGTCGCCGGCTGGTCCTGCTCGGCCATCGCAGCTCCTTTCACGCCGCGACCGGTCGGGCGCGGTCCACTAGCCTAGGTCGGATGAGTGCAGGCGAAGCGATCACGGCGGAAGGCCTCCAGGCCCTCAAGGAGGAGCTCGCGCGGCTCGAGGGCGAGGGACGGCACGCGATGGCGAAGCGCATCTCCGCCGCGCGCGAGCACGGCGACCTCAAGGAGAACGCGGAGTACCACGCGGCCAAGGAGGACCAGGCCCACCTCGAGACCCGGATCGCGCGGCTGGCCGAGCGCCTGCGCAACGCGCGCGTCGTGGCGGCGCCGGACGGCGACACGAGCACGGTCGCGTTCGGGGCCACGGTGCACGTCACCGACCTCGAGAGCGGCCGCGCCTCGACGTTCACGATCGTCGGCCCGACCGAGGCCGACCTCAAGGCCGGCAAGCTGTCCGCGGAGTCGCCGATGGCGGTCGCGCTGATGGGCCGGGCGCCGGGTGAGGAGGCGGTCGTCGAGACCCCTCGCGGCGACCGGAAGTGGCGGGTCGAGCGGATCGGGGACTAGCGCCCGCCGGGCTGGTCCATCTCGTCGATGGACCGCCACACCTCGTCCGTCTCCACCGGCTCGTCCCAGCGCTCGAGCTCGGCGCCGTCGCGCCCGATCAGGACGACGGTGAAGACGCCGGGGGTCACGCGGTAGAGGTCGCACAGGGCGAGCGCGTCGAGGCGCTCGGCGACGTCCACGACGAGCACGTCGCGCCGGGCGGCGGCCGCGCCGTCGAAGGCGAGCGCGTCGAGTTGCTCGCGGCGCTGCGGGTCCGCGGGCGCGGCGAAGACCATGACGCTCCGCGGGTCGCCGGCCATGGGGGCCAGCGTACCTGCGAACGGGGCGTCAGCCGAACAGATCCTCGGCGCGCGGGCGCAGGAGCGCCACGGCGCCGGGGCCGTCCTCGGCGGTGACGTGGCGCCCGAGGCCGCGCACGACGACGGCCGGCTCGCGCGAGTCCTTGGCGCGCACGAGGTCCGCGGCGGCCGCGGCCTCGTCGGCGACGGCGATCCACGTCGCCCGCAGGTCGCGGCCGGCGGTGTCGGCCCGCCCGCGCCAGTCCTCGAGCGGCCGCAGCCCGGCGACCCCGATCGCGACCTCGACCTGGCCGTGGCGCCACGCCCGCCCGAACGAGTCGGCGATGACGACCGCCGGTCGGCCCGGGAGCGCGGCGCGCAGGGCGCGGGCGCTCGCGTCCGGGTCGCGCGGCAGCAGGACGAGCGTCCCCTCGCCCGGCGCGTTGGAGGCGTCGACGCCCGCGTTCGCGCACACGAAGCCGTGGCGCGTGCGCGCGATCAGCACGCCGCGCTCGGCCCGGACGAGCTCGACGGACTCGTCGAGGACGACCTGCACATGCGCGCGGGTCCTTGCCGGTGCCCGCCGCGATCTCGCGCGCGCGATCGGTCGGCACGACGTGCGCGAGGTCGGCGAGCGCGCCCTCGGCCTTGGAGACGACCTTGTGGGCGACGACGAGCACGTCGCCCGCGCGCAGCGCGTCGCCCGCCACGGCGCCGATCAGCGCCGCGAGGTCGTCGCCCGGCCGGACCTCCGGGAGGCCCGGCAGCGGCCAGGCCTCGAGGCGGCTCACCGCCGCCCCAGGCGCGCCAGGAGCCCGCGCGTGTGCGCGGCGCCGCCCGTGCGGGCCTCGAGGGCCGCGCGGAGCACCGCGAGGTCCTCGGCGGTGTCGATGTCGAGGACGAGCGACGGCGGCTCGGCGATCCGGGCCTCGGCCCCGGCCTCGCGCGCCAGGCCCTCGTGGCGCGCGCGGCTGCCGATCCCGAAGCTCGGGCCGATCGCCTCCGGCGGGCAGAGGACCAGCGCGTTCGTGCCCGTGCCGTGGCGGTCGGGGACGATCGTCACCCGCTTCTCCTCGTGCGGGTGGGCGAGGAGCAGGTCGTCGACCTCGACCGGGTCGAGCGCCGGGCAGTCGCCCGGGACGAGGATCACGCGGCGGGCGCCCTGCTCGACCGCCCAGCGCACGCCCGTGCGGGCAGCGGGGTTGTGGCCGGGCTCGTCCGGGTCGCGGATGCTCTGCGCGTCGTGGGCGCGGGCGAGCGCGTCGGCCGCGCTCTCGCGCGTGACGACGACCACGACGTCGACGCGCCGGGCGCGCCGCAGCGCGGTGAGGACGTCGGTGAGCATCGCCTCGGCCAGCGCGCGGCGCGTGCCGCTGCGCATCGTCTCGCCCAGGCGCTGCTTGGCCTCGTCGAAGCGCTTGACCGGCAGCACCGCGACGGTCGTCATGCCAGCGCCTCCGCGAAGCGCAGCGTCTCCTCCGCCACGCGCCGGCGGGCGTCCGCGTCGCCCATGAGCGTGTCGGTGACGAGGTGGGGCAGCCCCTCGACCGCCTCGTCGGCGACGATCCCGTCGAGCAGGCCGTCGTAGGCCGCGGCGACGCCCGCCGCGCTCAGCGGCTGCCCCAGCCACGCCATGAACGGCTCGGTCGGGCCCTTCACGATCGCGCCGCCGACGACCGGCGAGACGCCGACGACCGGCGCCGGCGCGGCTCGCAGCGCGGCGGCCAGGCCGGGGACGGCGAGGATCGGCCGGATCGAGATCACGGGGTTCGACGGCCCGACGACGATCGCGCGGGCGGCGGCGATCGCCTCGAGCGCCGCGGCCGGCGGCCTCGCCGCCTCGACGCCCTCGTACTCGACCCCGTCGACCGGGCCCGCGCCGCGCTCGCGGATCATGAACGCCTGGAAGTCGACCCACCGCCCGCGGGCGAGGACGCGCGTGCGCACCGGCGCGTCGGCCATCGGCAGCACCCGCGCGCCGACGCCGAGCGCGCGCCCGAGCTCGGCCAGCGCCTCGGTCAGCGTCGCGCCCTCGCGCAGCCGCTCGGCCCGGCGCAGCCCGATCGCGAGATCGCGGTCGCCGAGGTTGAACCAGACGTCGACGCCGAGCTCGCGCAGCTGGTCCATCGCGTGGAAGGTGTCGTCGCGCAGGCCCCAGCCGCGCTCGTCGATGCGGTCGGCGAGCCAGAACGTGACGAGGTCGGGGTCGGGCGAGACGTACGCCCCGTACATCTCGACGTCGTCGCCGGTGTTGACGACGGCGACGAGGTCCTCGCCCACGACGTCGAGCAGCCCGCGCGCGAGCTTCGCGCCGCCCGTGCCTCCGGCCAGCACGACGACCGGCGCCCCCATCACAGCCCCGTGATCTTGATCCCGGCGTGGGTCTTGTGCCGCACGTTGATCGAGATCAGCAGCGGCGTGAGGGCCTCGGTGATCCGCGCGGTCTCGAGCGTGCCGGCATGGACGGCGCGGAGGCCGTCGATCCGCTCCACGAGCTCGGCGACGACCTCGCGGTCGGCCTTGCGGTCGCCGCACAGCAGGACGTCCTCGTCGAGGGCGTGGTCGAGGTCGGACAGCAGCGCCGCGCTGACCGTGTGCAGGCCGCTCACGACCCGGACGCCGTCGGGGACCATCTCCGCCGCCTGCTGGGCGGCCGAGCCCTGCCAGACGCCGAGCAGCCGCGTCGCGCGGCCGGAGACGGCGGCGGCGAGCGGGACGGTCGCGTCGACCAGGATCTGGCCCTCGCGCAGGACGTTCTTGAGGTTCGTCAGCGTCTCGGACTGGTTGCGGAACGGCACGGTGAGCACGACGACTCGGCCTGGCCGGCGGCCTCCGCGTTCTCGGCCCCGGTGAACGTCCCGTCCGGCACCGCGGCCTGCGCGCGGCCGGCCGCCTCCCGCGCGCGATCGGCGTCGCGCGAGCCGATGACGACGGGCACGCCGGCCCGCCCCCAGCGCAGGGCGAGCCCGAAGCCGAGGGCACCGGAGGCGCCGATGATGGAGACCGGGGGCGGCAAGGGCGGCGAGTATAGGGTTCGCCGTCATGCGCCTGGAGGGACGGACCGCGCTCGTGACCGGTGGGGCCGGCGGCATCGGCGCGGCGACCGCCCGGCGGCTCGCGGCCGAGGGCGCCCGCGTCGCCGTCGGCGACCTCGCCCTCGACGGCGCCCGCGAGGTCGCGGCCGAGATCGACGGCTTCGCGACGGAGCTCGACGTGACCGACACGGCCTCGGTCGGCCGCGCCGTCGCGGCGACCACCGACGCGCTCGGGCCGGTCGACATCCTCGTCAACAACGCGGGCACCGACCGCTTCGCGTTCTTCGTCAACACCGACCCGGACCTGTGGGACCACGTCCTCGGGGTCAACCTCCGCGGCGTCCTGGCCTGCACGCACGCCGTCCTGCCGGCGATGCACGAGCGCGGCGGCGGGGTGATCGTGAGCGTCGCGAGCGAGGCCGGCCGCGTCGGCTCGCAGGGGTCGGCGACCTACTCCGCGGCGAAGGCCGGGGTCATCGGTTTCACGAAGGCGATCGCGCGCGAGTCGGCGCGCTTCGGCGTGCGCGCCAACGCGGTCGCGCCCGGGCCGATCGAGACGGCGCTGCTCAACTCCGCCCCCGAACAGCTCGGCGAGCTCGGCGCGCGGCTCAAGCAGGCCATGATCGACGCGACCGCGGTGCGGCGGATCGGCGAGCCCGAGGAGGTCGCGGCCGTCATCGCGTTCCTCGCCTCCGACGACGCCTCCTACGTGACCGGCCAGACCGTCAACGTCAGCGGCGGGCTGTCGATGTGGTGAGCCCGACGCGCACGGAGGAGTTCGTCGCCGAGGGCGACCTGCTCACGGACGTCGGCGGCTCGCTGCCGCGCAAGGTCCTCTCGACGCCCGGGATGATCCACGTCATGGAGTGGGCCTGCACGCGGCTCATCCAGGACGAACAGCCCGAGGCGCCGCCCACGGTCGGCTTCGAGGTCTGCGTCAAGCACGTCGGCGGCGCGTTCGAGGGCGCGCGGCTGACCGTCACGGCGACGCTCGACGAGGTCGTCGACGGGCGCAAGTTCCGTTTCGCCGTCGAGGTCCGCGACGGCGAGCGGACGATCGGCGTCGGCACGCACGAGCGCCGGGCGCTCGCTCGCTGACCGCGCGCCGCGCCGGCCGCGACGCCCGCCTCAGCCCAGCGACCGCCGGACCTCGTGCTCGCGCGTCCAGCGGCCCGCCGACGACAGCGGCGCGGTGTCGAGCGGGTTGCCGATCAGGTCGGCGAGGTCGAAGCTCGGCTGCTCGCCGAACGTTCGCTCCAGGCGCAGGCTGAACGACTGGTACTGGCGCAGCGCACGACTGCGCCGGCCCTCGCGGAGCGAGAGCGATATCAGCCGGCGCTGGACGTCCTCGTCGAAGGCCTCGAGGACCGCGAGGCGCTCGACGTAGGCGGTCGCCGCGCCGAGGTCCTCGCGCGCGGCGGCGACGTCGGCGAGCGCGCGGAGCAGCCGCTCGGCCAGCGAGCGGACGCGCTCGCGCTCGGTGTGCGCCCACGAGGCGTAGGGGTCGTCGGCGAGGAAGTCGCCGCCGTAGCGGCCGAGCGCGGCCTCGAGCATCTCGGGCGCGGCGGGGTTCTCGTCGCCGAACGCGTCGAGCGCCTCGTTCGCCGCCGCGACGAACGCGTCGGCGTCGACGGCCACCACGCGTCGGTCGAGCGCGTAGCCGCCCCGTAGGGCGACGACCCCGGCCGAGTCGGCCGGGTGCGCGCGCCCCGGGTCGATGTGCTTGCGCAGCACATGGACGAGGTGGCGAACCGTGTTGGGCGTCGCGAACTCGGCCGTGGGCCAGATGGCCTCGGCGATGTCCTCGATCGGGACGACGCGCTCGCGCTCGGCGACGAGGTACTTCAGCAGCTCGCCGGGGCGCTGCCCGAGCCACGACGTGTCGGCGGCGCCGTAGGGCGTCTCGATGCGGGTCCGGCCGAGGACGCGGATCCGGACCGGCGGCGCCTGCTCCGGGGCCGGTCCGGGCTCGGCGCAGCGGACCTCGACGACGACCGTCCGGCGCTGGCCGTCCAGCACCGACGCGCTCAGCCACGCCGGCCCGCGGCCGCGGGGAAGCTCGACGTACACGTCGCGCACCGGGCGGTCGGTGCGGAGGACGCCGTCGACGATGCAGACGTCGCCGTCCTCGGTCGCGCGACCGCAGCCGAGGACCGCGCAGCAGACGTGGCCGACCAGCGGCCCGTCCTCCACGCGCAGGATCTTGCGCAGCGCCGGATTTCCCGCCTCGACGACGTGCGCCTGGTTGACGACGGCCAGTCCGTTCGGGAAGTTGCGGAACAGCGCTTTCAGCACGTCCTCCGTCATCCCGAAACGGGCGCCGGGCGCGGCGCGGATGCGGATTTCCTGCTGCATAACACCCCCCAAGATGTCGAGCCCCACCGCCAGGGGTTCACCGGCAACCCTAGCCCGGTTCGACCCGGCGCGGATGACAGTTCGGTCATATTGCGCAGAGTGCTTGAGTGGTTCCCGCACGTGATCGCGTGCGCAGTCACCCAGGGGACACCGCGGGCGACGAATGGCACGCTCGCGGCACCACCCAATCCTCCTGTCACCTGGGCGTCAAGGGCCTGAGACCCTGAAGGCGCAAGGTGAGCGAACGCCACATACGTAGGCGTTCGACATTTGGGGGCTGGACGATGGGGGATGATCGAAACGCTGGGCGCGCCGGCCGGAGCCGGCGCGACCCGAGGGCAGGCCGTGGGAGTCCCGCGGCCCCACACGGCCGGCACCGGTGAGGGGCGCCATGGCCGGTCTGCGAGACACCGCCGCGGCGGTGACGTACATCCATGCCGTTCCCGCGAGCACGATGGCGGTCGCGATGGTGACGGACGACGACCTGCTCCTGCAGCGGGTCAGGGTGGCCCTCGACCGCGAGGGCCTCATCGCGCACGTCGAGCAGGCCGGGCGCCATCAGCCCGACCTCGACGGCCTCGAGCGCCATCCCGACGTGGTGCTGCTGGCGGGCTCGTCGTGCCGTGAGCCGGCGAGCGTCGCCCACGGGATCCGCCGCCGGATGCGCGACGTTCACGTCGTGCTCCTGCTCGGCGCCGACGCCGACTGCGCCACGCGCCACCTGCTCGACGCCGGCGTCGACGGCATCGTCGCGGAGGCCGAGCTCGAGGCGACGGTCGCGATCGCGCTGCGCGCGGTGTGCGCCGGGCACCTCTCGGTGCCGCGCGGCATGCGCCACTCGGTGCAGATGCCCGCGCTGTCGCACCGCGAGCGCCAGATCCTGCGCCTGGTCGCGGCGGGGCTGACGAACGAGGAGATCGCACGCCGGCTCTACCTCGCCAAGAGCACCGTGGCGGGGCACCTCACGGAGGTCTTCCGGCGGCTCGGCGTCCGCTCGCGCAGCGAGGCGGTCACGATGATCCTGACGGGCGACGCGTCGCTGCGTGCGAGCATCCTGGCCGCCGGCGACGCCGACCGCGAGGTCTAGGCGATGCCCACGACCCGGCGCGCGCCCGTCGAGCCGCTCGACGAGCGCCGGATCAGACGTCTCGTGACGGCGGCCCAGGCGGGCGACCGCGAGGCCATGCACGTCCTCTACGTCAGCTTCGCGCCGGGCCTGCGCGCGTACGTCGCGAGGATCGTCGGTCGCCACGACGCCGAGGACGTGACCCAGCAGGTCTTCGCCAAGCTCATCGACGAGCTGCCGAGCTACCGCCCCGGCGAGGCGCCGTTCTCGGCGTGGCTCCTGCGCGTCGCGCGCAACCTCGCCGTCGACCACCTGCGCCGCAGCCGCCGCGTCCCCTGCGCCGAGGTGGGCGTCGGCGAGGCGGTCGCCGACGAGGCCCGCCGCGAGCGGACGGCGTCGCTGCGCGAGGCGCTCTCCGGGCTGCCTTCCGCCCAGTGCGAGGTCCTGCTCCTGCGCCACCTCGTCGGCCTCTCGCCCGGCGAGATCGCCGACAGCCTCGGCCGCTCGGTGCACTCGATCCACTGCCTGCACAATCGCGGCCGCTCGGCCGCGCGCACCGCCCTCGACCGGCTCGGAGCCCGCCCGGCCACCAGCCGCCCGCCGGCCGCCGAGGACCGGCACGAGGCCGCCCCGATCGCCGCGTAGCCGATGCGTCGCCCCGTCCGCAGGGGGCCGGCCGCGACCGCCGCCCCGAGACCAGCCGATCTGGAGGAGCACGCCATGCGAACGACCACCGCCCGTCCCGCGCCCGTGCCCGCGTCCCGCCGTGCCGGGCGCCGCGGTCCGCGGCACCGCCGGATCGCGGTGCTCGCCCTCGTTGCGTTCCTCTGCGTGTCGCTCGTGTCCGTCGCCTCGGGCGCGCTCGCGCCGCAGCCGGGCCAGCGGATCGACCTGCGCGTGCTCCTGATCGGCGCGACCGGCAGCGAGCCGACGTTCGGCGGCTGGAAGGCCGCGCTCACGCGCGAGGGCGTCCCGTTCGACGCGAAGGTCGCCGACGCCGAGGCGCCGTTCACCGACGCCACGTTCTTCGACGACGGGGGCCGCCACGCGAAGTACCAGGCGGTCATCCTCGCCACGGGCGACCTCGTCCATCAGGTCACGAACCCGGACGGGACGGTCAGCTTCCCGTCGGCGCTCGCCGACAGCGAGTGGGCCGCGCTCACGCGGTTCGAGCAGACCTTCGGGATCCGCCAGATCAGCGACGCCACGTTCCCGTCGCCGGTGCACGGCCTCAACGCGCCGACGAACACCGGCGAGCAGGGCGGCAACACCGGGACGCTCACCGCCGCCGGCCTGCAGGCCTTCCCGTACCTCAAGGGCCCGGTCGCCATCGACAACCCGTCGGCGACCGCGGTCGACTCCTTCGGCTACCAGGCGACGCCCGCGGCGCAGGTCGCGCCGGCCGCGTTCCAGACGCTCCTGTCGGGCCCCGGCGGGTCGTCGTACCTCGGGATCTACACGCATCCCGACGGCCGTGAGGAGATGGTCTCGACCGTCGACAGCAACGAGAACCAGCTGCACGCGCAGATCCTGCGCCACGGGATGCTGAGCTGGGTCACGCGCGGCGTCTACCTCGGCTACCAGCGCAACTACTACGAGATGCAGGTCGACGACGTCTTCCTGCCCGACGCACGCTGGAGCACGACGCTGAAGCGCTCGCTCGTCGACGGGCCGACGGCCGCGCCGGACGAGACCCAGTGCGATCCCGCGCTGAACACGCCGGACACCTTCGTCGGGGGAGGCGGCGCGGCCATTGTGAACCCGCCGGCCACGCCGCCTGCCCCCGGCTCCCTGCCGGCCTGCAACCCGATCCGGATGACGGCCGCCGACGTCGCGCGCGTGCTCGCGTGGCAGACCGCGAACGGGATCCGGCTCGACATGGTCTTCAACGGCAGCGGCAGCGCCGAATTCCTCGAGGACACGGGGCTTGCGAGCGACCCGCTCCTGGCCGCGTTCCTGGCGAACAAGAACGCGTTCCACTGGATCAACCACACGTTCACCCACCTGCAGCTCGACCCGCTCACGCAGGCGCAGCTCACCGCCGAGATCGGCGACAACATCACGTGGGGCCTGCAGCAGGGCCTGCCGATGGACCGCTCCGAGCTCGTCACGGGCGAGCACTCGGGCCTGCACAACCCGGCGATGCCCGCGACGCTCGACGCGCTCGGCGTGCAGTGGATCGCGGCGGACAACTCGCGCGAGCCGACGCCCTACGGGATCGGCGGCGCGGTGACGGTCCCGCGCTACCCGTCGAACGTCTACTACAACGTCGAGACCCAGGCCGAGCAGCTCGACGAGTACAACTACATCTACCTGCCGCCGCCGGCGGGCAAGTGCGTCAACAGCGCGACGAACACGTGCCGCACGGCCCCGGCGACCTGGCCCGAGTACATCGACAGCGAGGCCGGGATCATGTTCCGCCATGTGATGGGGAACGATCCGCGGCCGCACTTCGCCCACCAGAGCAACCTCACGGGCGACGGCGTCCTGTACTCGGTGGTCGACGAGCTGCTGCGCCGTTACCGGCTGTACTTCAGCCCGCCGCTGGTGCAGCTCACCCACAAGGAGATCGGCCAGACGATCGCGCGGCAGGCGGGCTGGACGCAGAACCTCGCGGCGGGGCGCGTGAGCGGCTACCTCCAGGACGGGCTCGTCCACGTGACGACGACCGCCACGATGCCGGTGCCGATCACGGGCACGCCGCAGGGCGAGCTCTACGGCGGCGAGCGCTCCGGCTGGTTCACCGTCGCGCCCGGCCAGCCGCTCGTCCAGCGGGCGCCCTCGGCCGGGACCGTCGCGCGGCCGGCGAACGCGGTCGCGGCACGGACCGCGCACCGGGCGAAGGCGGCCCGGGCGAGGAAGCTGCGCATGACGCGCGTGCGCATGACGCCGCGGCGCTTCGCGGTCTCGCACCGCCGGACCGCCAGGCGGCGGCGCAGCCACGCCACCGACGGCACCACGATCACCTGGGTGCTGAACCAGCCGGCCTCGGTGCGGATCACCGTCCGCAAGGTCGGTCGGCACGGGCGCACGACGATGGTCCGGAGCTTCGACCGGAAGGGCATCCAGGGCGAGAACACCGCGCGCTACAGCGGGCGGGTCGGGCGCAAGCTGCTGCGGCCCGGTCGCTATCGCCTGACGATCACGGCCACGATGAAGGGCCAGCGCACCGCGCCGCGGAGCCTGCCGTTCACGGTGGTGAAGGGGTGAGTGAGATGGCGACGAACGAGGCCGTCGATCCCCGCGACGGGACCTTCCCGGCCGCCGCCGATCCCGCGGTCGCCGCGGTGCCCGCCGGTCGCCGGCGCTTCCGGCGCCGCCGGCCGGACCGGCACGGCGCGGCGGGCGTGGACCCGATCGCGGACGCGCTCGCCGAGCTCGTGCTCCTGCGCGAGGAGAACGCGCGCCTGAAGGCGTCCCGCCACCAGGTGCCGAGCTTCGGCCACGTCGTGGGCCAGATGCGGGCGATGCCCGACCTCGAGCGGGCCGAGGACGCCGCCGACGAGGCGGCGGAGATGCTGGCCGAGGTCGTGGTGCTCCGCGACTCGCTGCTCGAGGTCTGCGAGGAGCTCGAGCGCGCGATGGCGTCGGTGCGGACGCGCCTGCACCGCCTCGGGAGCGAGGAGATCGCCGGCCGGGTCGACCCGATCCGGCCGGCCGGCGAGGAGGACCTCCGTGCGTCGTGACCGCCGCACGTCCCCGGCGCCGGTCTCGGCGACCGCCGTCCGGCGCCCGCGGACGCGGATCCTGCTGACGACCGAGGGCACGTACCCCTACTTCATGGGGGGCGTGACGTCCTGGTGCGACCTGCTCGTCCGCCGCCTGGTCGACTTCGACTGGCAGGTGCTGCCGATCATCCCTGCGCACGGCCGTCCGCCGCTGTACGAGGTGCCGGAGCACGCCCAGCAGCTCACGCCGATCGAGTTGTGGTCCGAGCGCATCCCGCACGGGTGGCCGCTCGGGAATGCCGAGCGGCGCGCCGGGGTCGAGATCCCGGCGCTCCTCGTCCGGGGACTGATCGCCTGGGACGGCGACACCGGCGCGCTGCTCGAAGCGCTGACGTGGTGCCGGCGCCATCCCGCCGGCGTCCGCCGCGCGTTCCGCTCGCGGCCGGCCTGGCAGCAGTTCTGCGAGGCGCTCGAGGCGGTCGTCGCCGAGCGCGTGCCGCAGGCCGGGACGCCGCCGGAGGTCGACCTCGTGGAGGCCTCGCTGCTCTACCAGTCGCTGTACTGGGTCGCGCGTACGGCCGCGGTCGAGACGCCCGCGACCGACGTGCTGCTCGTGACCGCGGCCGGCTGGGCCGCGATCCCGGCGATGGTGCACAAGACGCTCCACGGCACGCCGATGATCCTCACCGAGCACGGCGTGTACGTGCGCGAGGCCTACCTCGCGGGCGCGCGCAGCGGGACCTCGCCCGGCGCGCGGTTCATCAGCACGCGCCTGTCGCGCGGCCTGGCGTGCGCGGCGTACGCGATCGCCGACGTCGTCTCGCCGGTCACCGCCGCCAACGCGCGCTGGGAGGAGGGCCTCGGCGTGCACCCGGGCAAGATCCACGTCGTCCACAACGGCCTCGCCGTGCCGCCGCAGGCGACGCCGCCGCCGGGGACGCGGACGGTCGTCTCGGTCGGCCGGATCGACCCGCTCAAGGACATCCACACGATGCTGCGCGCCGCCGGCGAGGCGCTGCGCCACGTGCCCGATGCGACCTTCCTCCACTACGGGCCGGTGACCGCCGGCGAGGAGAGCTACGACGGCTCGTGCCGCTCGCTCCATGCGCAGCTGGCGCTCGGTGACCGCTTCCGGTTCATGGGCCACACGACCGACCCCACCGGCGTCGTCCGCGCCGCCGACGTCGTCCTCATGAGCAGCATCTCCGAGGCGCTGCCCATGGCGATCCTCGAGGCGATGGGCGTCGGGCGCCCCGTCGTGTCGACGGGCGTCGGCGGTGTCCGCGACGTCGTGAAGGGCTGCGGCGTCGTCGCACCGCCCGGGGACGCGCACGCGCTGGCGATGGGCGTCGTCACGCTGCTGCGCCGGCCGAGCCTGGCCGTGACGCTCGGGCGGCGCGGCCACCGGCGGCTCGAGCGCATCTACAACGACGACGCCTGCGTGTCCGGCTACCGCGACCTCCTGCGCGGCGCCGCGGTCGGGCTGCGCCCGGTGCCGAGCAGCGCGAGCGTTCCCCGGATCGCGGCGTGAGCCAGGGCGGGCTCAGCTCGCTGCAGGCCCGCCGGATCGTCGAGGCGCGCCTCGGCCGCGAACCGCAGGACATGCTCGAGTCGGCGGTCGCCCTCGAGGCGTGGGCCGGCGTCGACGCGGGCGAGGCGCTCGCGCACGGCCGCGAGATGATGGCCTGGGCGCCGAGCGCGCCGAAGCCCAGCGCGGGACGCCTGCCCGGCACGCCCGAGCAGCGCGGCATCGCGATCGAGGCACTGTCGTTCGTCATCGTCGTCGTCGCGATCGCGTGCTGGGCCGCGCCGCTGAGCGACCGCCTCGGCGCCGGGGTCGTCGAGCGGGCGCTGATCATCGCCCTGCCGGCGACGCTGACGCTGCAGTGGGGGCTCGCGAGCCGCTACCTGAGCCGGCCCGAGGGCCTCGCGCACCTCGGGCGCCGCCCGTTCCTGCTCCTCCTGCCGGCGGTCGCGCTCGTCGCCGTGCCGGCGGTGCTGTTCGGCCGTAGCGGGGCCCTCGCCGGGCTGCTGACGCTCACCTGGACCGGTGGCACGATCGTCATCCGCCGCCACTGGTCGCTCGCCTACGCGGGCATGGTGGTCCTCGCGAGCGCCGCGATGGTCGCGGGGCTCCCGGCGACGAACGTCCTCACCTGCACGGCCGCGCTGACCACGGTGGGCGTCGGCCTGGCGCTGCGCGCCCGCATCGCCCCGACCGGGCATCCGCCGGGCCGGTGGGGGCGGACGATCGTCGCGGCCCTGATCGGTGCCGGGGTCGGCGTGCTGCTCGTCGCCGACCGCAGCGTCGACTGGAGCCTCGGCGCGCTGCCCGCGATCGCGCTGATCCCGTCGAGCGTCGCGAGCTTCTGGGGCGGCTACCACCTGTGGGCGTTCCAGCAGGCGATCCCGCAGGCGCTCTCCGGCGTGGCGGTGGCCGACCCGACCAGGCGCGGCCTGCACCGGGCGCCGCTGCGCGTCCTCTTCGGCGCCGTCGCGCGCGTCGTCGGCCTGACGACCGTGCTCTCCCTCGTGCTCTTGCTCGGCGCCGCCGAGCTCGGCCAGCACACGACGGGCCAGACCGTGCTCGTCGCCTTCGGCCTGGTCGCGCTGGCGACGCTGTTCGCCGGCCTGCTCGAGTCCGTCGGCCGTGGGCCCTGGGCGATGGTCGCGCTCGCGGCCGGCATCGCGGGCGAGGTGCTGGCCGACCGGTTCACCGCGGTCGGGCCGATCGCGGGCGGCGGCCTGATCGTCGGTGCGTCGATCGCGATCGTGATCGCGCTGCCCGTGGCCGTCACGATGCTCTGCCGGCCCGCGACGACGCTCGCGACGGCGCTGGGGATCAGGTGAATGAGCGCCGCCTGTCGCGCCGCCTCCGATGGGCCGGGCTCACCGTCGTGCGTCGTGGCCGGAGCGCTGCTCGTGATGGCGCTGACGGCCCTGCGAGGCGACGGCGCGGAGGCGGAGTGCCGCAGCGCGCTCATCCCGGCCTACCTCCCGCCGGACGGGATCGCGCGGATCGCCGAGCGCCCCGTCCGCGACCGCGTCGTGATCTTCAACCCCGACAACGGGCCCGGCACCGCGCTGCGGCCCGCCTACCGGACCGCGGTCGCCGCCGCGCAGCGCACGGGGACGCGCGTGCTCGGCTACGTCCACACCGGGTGGGGGTCGCGCGATCCGTCGGCCGTCGACGCCGACCTCGCGCGCTATCGCTCCTGGTACGGCGTCGACGGCGTCTTCCTCGACGAGGCCGCGCACGACGCCCCGGCGCTGCCGTACTACGCCGCGCTCGCCCGCGACGCCCGTGCCGGCGGCCTGCGCGTCGTCGCGCTCAACCCGGGCACGGTCCCGGCACCCGCGTACTTCGACCTCGCCGACGTCGTGGTGACGTTCGAGGGCCCGTTCTCGAGCTACGAGGCCGCGCTGCGGTCGATGCCCGGATGGCTGGGCGACGTGCCGCGCCGGAAGGTCGCGCACCTCGTCTACGCCGCGGACCGCGCGCAGGCGCTGCGCGCCGTCACGGAGGGCGAGGCCGGGTTCGTGTACGCGACGGACGCGACGCTGCCCAACCCCTGGGACAGGCTTCCCGCGTACCTCGACGAGCTCGAGGCGCGCCTGGCCGGGTGCGTGCGGTGATGACCGCACCGGTCCGCTCAGAAGCAGGGCCGGCGCCAGGCGTCGAGCTCCTGGCGCTTGCGCATCGACATGAACCCGAGCCGGCGCGCCCGCGCGCAGAAGGCGGACGGGGGCAGGCTGTACTCGACCGTGAAGACCGCCTTGCGGGCGCGCACGAACGGCAGGAGCCGGTCGCACTCGTCGTACTGGAAGCACTGCTCGTCGAGCGCCCAGTCGAAGCTCGGCTCGAGCGCGCGGACCTGGTCGAGGTCGTTCTTGAGCCCGATCGACAGCCCGCGGGCGTGCGCGGCGCGGGCGAGGAAGCGGTTGTAGGCGAGCTGGTCGGCGCCGGTGAGCGGGAAGCCCGTGCCGTTCGTGTAGCCGTCGACGTTGTCGGCCTCGACGCCGTCGAAGCCCTTGCGGCGGCAGATGTCGAGGCGGCGCTCCATGATCGGCCCGAGCACGTCGAGGCGGCGGACGTCGAGCCAGCGCTCGTCGGGGTAGCCCTCGAGCGGCCGGCCGAGGACGGCGGCGGGGAAGCTCGCCGCGTCGGGGCGGCCGCGCTCGGACGACCCGGCGCTCAGGTAGCAGACGACGCGCCGGCCGCGGGCGTGCAGGCGCGCGACGGCGCTCGCGGGGGTGTCGAACAGGTCGACGTCGAACATCCGCGCGCGGACCGACAGGTCCAGGCGCCCGCTGAGCTGCCACTGCCAGGTCGTATGGGGGGCGGGCCGCCAGATCCGCTTCGCCGCGACCGCGGGAGCGGCGGTCCCCGCCGCGATCCCGGCCATCGCCGCCGCGACGGCGGCCGCGGTCGCGGTCGCGAGGAGTGCGCGGCCGCGGGTGCCGCTGACGAACGCCAGGAGCATGCCCCGTGATCATCGCGTCCCGACCCCGCCCGATCGACGGCGCGCGCGAAAGTGCGTACTCCGACGGCAATCGCGGGCTGAGAACCGGCGGCGGCGCCGTGCGTTCTTCGGGTATGTCGGGGCCCGCGACGAGACGCGCGATCCGGTGGGCGGTGTCGCTCCCGGCGATGCTCGCGGGCGCGCTCGCGCTCGCCGCGCCGGCCTCGGCGCTGCCGCCGGCGGCGTCGTTCACGGTCGCACCGGCCGCCGCGGCGCCCGGTGCGATGGTCACGCTCGCCTCGACCTCGACCGACCCGGACGGCGACGCGCTGACGGCGAGCTGGGACTTCGACAACGACGGCACGACCGACGCCACCGGGACGACGGTCATGCACGCGTTCGCGGCCTCGGCGACCGTGACCCTGCGCGTCGTCGACGCGGCCGGGGAGTCGGCGAGCATCTCCCACGCGGTGACGGTCATCGCGCCGCCGGCCGCGCCGGCCCCCGACCCGGTCCCGCCCGCCACGCCGCCCCCGCCGGCGAACGCCCCGCCCGTCGCGGGCTTCGTCGTCGATCCCGATGTGGCGATCGCCGGCCGGCCGATCACGTTCAGCTCGACCGCCGTCGACGCCGACGGCACGATCGCGGCCGAGCGCTGGGACCTGAACGGCGACGGGCGGTTCAACGACGCCTCCGGCCCGACCGTCACGTGGGCGTTCGCCCAGCCCGGTGCGCACATCGTCCGGATGCGCGTGCCAGGACAACGCGGGCGCGACGTCCACCTATGCCATGACCGTCGTCGTCGACGCCCTGCCGAGCGCGGCGTTCACGACGGCGCCCGCGGTCGTGGTCGCCGGCGACACGGTGACGTTCGCGTCGACGTCGCGCGACTCGGATGGGGCGATCGCCAGGCCAGGAGTGGTCGCTCGACGGCGACGGCGTGTTCGACGACGGCACGGCCGCGACGGCCCAGCGCCGGTACTCGACGCCCGGGAGCGTGCTCGTCCGCCTGCGGGTCACCGACGACCGCGGCGCGACCGCCACGACCTCGGCGCTCGTCTCCGTACTCGCCGACAAGCCTCCGCTGGCGTCGTTCACCGTCGCGCCGATCGCGCCGGTCGTCGGCCGGCCGGTCGAGTTCACGGCGCACGCGAGCGACCCGGACGGGTCGATCGCCGCGCTCGCGTGGGACCTCGACGGCGACGGCGGATTCGACGACGCCTCCGGGGCCACGGCGACGCGCACCTACGACCGGGCGCAGGACGTGACCGTGTCGCTGCGCGCGACCGACGATCGCGGCGTCACCTCGGTCGCCTTCCAGACGATCTCCATCCGTGGGACCGTTTCGCAAGATGCTCCAACGGCCCCAGCGCCGGGGTCCTCGGTGTCGAACGCGCGCCCCCTGAGTTCGGTACCGAGCCCCGGCGTCCCCCTCCTCTCTCCGTTCCCGATCGTGCGCATCCGCGGCCAGATCGTCGGCGGCCTCGTGCGCATCTCGCTGCTCAGCGTGCGGGCGCCGCGCGGGGCGCGCGTCGTCACCCGCTGCCACGGCCGCGGCTGCCCGCGCGTCGTGACGACGGCCCGTATCCGGTCGGCCGCCTCGCCGTTGCGCGTGCGGTCGCTCGAGCGCCGGTACCGCCCCGGCGCGCGGCTGCAGGTCGTGGTGACGATGGCCGGGCGGATCGGCAAGTACGTGAGCTTCCAGATGCGCCGCAACGCCGCGCCGCTGCGTCGTGACCTGTGCGTCGGGCCGCGGGGGACGAAACCGGTCAGGTGCCCCACGCGCTGAGAACCGCCGCGGGCCTGATCGGCTGCGGGCTCGTGGTCGTGCTCGGTTGGATCGCCGGGTCGGCGCTCGACCATCCTGTCGGCACCCGGATCACCGCGTCGGCGCGCGTGTCGGCGGCCCCGAAGGTCGCGGGCGCGGTCGGGCCGCGCGCGGTGGGCGTCGTCCGGAGCGCCGACGTCGCCGCGGCGCGGACCGAGCGCGCCGAGCTCCGCGCGCAGCGTGCCGCCCGCCGGGCGGCGCGGCGCGAGCGCGCGGTCCGGCGCGCCCGCTTCGAGCGCGCCGCCGCGCGGCGGGCGGCCAGGCGCCAGCGCGCGCTCGCGTCCGCCCGGCGGCGCGCGCCCACGCCGGTCGTCCGGCGCGCGGCTTCGCGCCCGGCTCCCGTCCGGGTGGCCCGGCCGACTCCCGCGCCTGCCCCGCGGCCGCGCCCGATCCCGTCTGCGACGCCGCGCCCGGCGCCCGCACCGCGCCCGGTCCCCGCGCCGAGCCGTCCCGCCCCGGCGCCGAAGCCCAAGCCCGCCCCGGCGCCCGCGCCGGCCGTCACCTTCGACGACTCGGCATGAGCCGCCCGCTCCGACACCCGTGCGAGCGGCCGGTGTCCGCCCCTGGACGGCGCCACGTGCGGGACATTCCCGAGTCCGTCCAGAGTTGCTTGCGCCGCGTGCGGCGGCGCGGCTACAACGATCGCGATCTGTCATGGGGCGCGCGGCCCGGCACGGGCCCGCGGCGACGAGGTTGGGGGTAACGATGCGGTGCAAGGCAGCGGCGTCCACGGTGCTCGGCCTTCTCGCGCTCGGCGCCGCGCTTCCCGCATCCGCCTCCGCCGTCGATCTCCCGGGGCCTCCGCCCGGCAACGGCGCCGCATTGCCCGCCGCGCCGGGGACGGCGCCCGCGTTCGTCCCGGCGGGCACACCGGCGGCGCTGCCCGGCGGATCGGTCCGGCCCGGGCTGCTCAGCGCCACGGCGGTGCGCTTCAACCGCACGAAGCGCTCGTTCGCGCTTCCGTTCGCGTGCCAGGCGAACGGCTCGGTGACGGCGCTGGGCGCGAAGGTCGGATCGCTCGGGCGCGCGTCCTACCGCTGCGCCGGCAACCGCGCCACCGCGCGCTTCACGGTCTCGCGCAAGATCGCGGGCCGCCTCGCGAAGGCGAAGACCGTCGCGGCCACCGCCGTCGTGCGCCAGGGCGGCACGGCGCGGCTGTCGTTCAACCTCACCGCGGGCGCCGCGTCCGTGCCGCCGGCCGGCTTCTGGACCGACGGCCACCTGCAGTGCACCACCGGCGGCGCCGCGCAGGCGTTCCTCGCCGAGCCCGACTTCACCACGGTCGAGCCGACCACCGTCTCCACGCGCGGCTGGATCGCCTGGTACACGCCGGCGAGCGGCTGGCATTGGTACGGCAACCTCGGTGAGAACGCGGCGCGCTGGGACACGTGGACGGCGACGCGCAGCGGCATCGCCCAGTTCCACCCCAACGGCGCGATCACGCCGACGCCGTGGACGTGGGGACCGATCGGCATCCCGACCGGCCAGGGGATCGTCGCCACCGGCGTCTACGAGGTCGTCTACTGGGCCGGCGGGCGCCCGACGTACCGCTGGCAGTACGTCAACGCGGGCATCACCGGAGCCGTCGCCGCCGGCGGCGCGAACCCGTTCTGCGTCTATCCGTGAGCTGAGGGCGCGCGTCAGCGCCCGCTGAACGCCGGCTGGCGCTTCTCGGCGAACGCCCGCGCGCCCTCGGCGAAGTCGTCGGTCGCCGCGCACACCGCCTGCGCCGTGCCCTCGAGCTCGAGGCTCGCCGCGAGCGTCGGCTTCGCGGCGGCGTCGAGGACGCGCTTGGCGTGGGCGACCGCGACGGGCCCGCACGCCAGCAGCTCGCCGACGAGCGCGTCGGTCGTCGCCTCGAGGTCGTCGGCCGCCGCGACGCGGTTGGCGAGGCCGATCCGCTCGGCCTCGGCCCCGTCGACGAGCTTCGACGTCATGACCATCTCCTTCGCCCGCCCGAGTCCGACGATCCCCGGCAGCCGCGTGCAGCCGCCGACGTCGGGGATGAGGCCGATGCGCGTCTCGGGCAGCCCCATGACCGCGTCGGCCGCGACGGTCCGCAGGTCACAGGCGAGCGCGAGCTCCATCGCGCCGCCCAGGCACGCGCCGTGGATCTGGGCGATCGTCGGCTTGGGCATCGCCTCGAGCAGGTTCCACGCGTCGAGGATCGGGCGGCGCAGCGTCGTGAGGCCGTCCGGGTCGGCGGCCAGCGCACCGAGCGCGGCGAAGTCCAGCCCCGAGGAGAACATCGGCCCGGCGCCGCGGACGACGACGCAGGTGACGTCCCGGTCGGCCGCGGCCGCGGCGAACGCCTCGTGCAGCGCGGCGATCAGCTCGCCGTTGAGCGCGTTGCGCTTCTCGGGCCGGTTGAGGACGACGTGGCGGACGGAACCGCGGTCCTCCGACAGGACGATGCTCATGGGTGTCGAATCCTCCGGAACGGTGCTCGGGCGTCGAAGGATGACGCCTCGCCACCATGGCCGCCCCGCCCTGTGTCGCCGACCTCCCCCGATCCCCGTTCGACGCGACGAACGCGCGAAGCCGTCGGCGACGTGCTCGCCCACGGCGCGGTCGACGTCGGCTTCCAGCCCGTCGTCGACCTCGTCTCGCAGCGCACCGTCGGCTACGAGGCGCTCGCCCGCGGGCCGATCGGCACGGAGCTCGAGACGCCGCGCGCGCTGTTCGACGCGGCCCGCGCGGTCGGCCGCCTCGACGAGCTCGACTGGCTCTGCCAGCGCCTCGCGCTGCGCGCCGCCCTGCGCGCCGGGCTGCGGGCGCCGTCGGTCCTGTTCGTCAACGTCGAGGCCGACACGTCGGACTTCCTCCCGCTCGACCTGCGCGCGCTCTACGCCGAGGCCACGGCACAGATGGCGGTCGCCGTCGAGCTCACCGAACGCGCCCTGACCCGCCGCCCGGCGGCGCTCCTCGGGCGGATCGCCGACATGCGCGCGCTCGGCTGCGTGCTCGCGCTCGACGACGTCGGCATCGCGCCCGAGTCGCTGGCGATGATGTCCGTGCTCGCGCCGGACGTCCTCCGCCTCGACCTCGCGCAGCTCGGTGCGCGGCCGGACCACGAGCTCGCCGCCGTCGTGGACGCCGTCGCCGAGCACGCCGAGCGCTCGGGCACGACCGTCCTCGTCGAGCGCGTCGAGACCGAGGCCCAGGCCGCCCTGGCGAGCGCGCTCGGGGCCGGGCTCGGCCAGGGCTTCATGTTCGGCGAGCGCGACGCGCTCGTGACCGCGCCGCCCCCGCCCGACGAGCGGCCGGTGCACGCCACGTTCCACCCCGACCCACGTGACACGACCCCGTTCCAGCTCGTCTCGGCCGAGTGCGAGGTCCACCGGGCGAGCCGGTCGCTGCTCGCCGGCCTGAGCCGCCATCTGGAGGAGCAGGCCCGGGCGCTCGGGCGCAACGCGATCCTCGTCGGCGGCTTCGAGGGCGACGAGCGCTTCGACGACGCCGCGCGCGCCCGCTACGCCGACCTGGCCCAGGGCCTGGCGTTCTGCGGCGTCGTCGGCACCGGGATGGCGCCCGAGCCGGTGGCCGGGGTCCACGGCGGGCGGTTGCACGCCGGCGACCCGCTCGCGCGCGAGTGGACGGTCTCGGTCGTCTCGCCCCACGCGTCGGCGACGCTGACGGCGTCGGATCCGGGGACCGGCGACGACACCTACGACTACGTCCTCACGCACGACCGCGAGCTCGCCGGGGCGGCGACCGCAGCGCTCATGGCGCGCATCGCGGTCTGATCGCGCGGTGGGTCGCGGGCCGGCCTACGCGCCCGCGCGGCCGGCCTCGACGACCGTCCGCAGGTCGGCGACGGCGCCCGCCAGCGCGGGGGCGTCGCGCGGGCCCGCGCCGGCGTCGAGCGCACGCTCGATCACCCGCGCGTGCTCCGTCCCCGCCGGGATGCCGAACGTGCCCAGCGACCCCGCCAGCCTGTGGGCCTCGCGGCGCGCCTCGGCGGCCGTCTCGGGGGCGAGCGCGTCGTCGGCGAGCGCGGTCACGGCGGCCTCGAGGACGGCGACGCGCTCGAGCGCGCGGGGCTGGGCGTCGCGCCAGAGCGCGGCGATGGCGGCGTCGAGACCGGGGTCCTGCGGATCGGGCAAGCCGGTTGAGGGTACTCTGCGAGCGTCGATGCGTCGTGCGGCGACACCGCGTGGGCCCGAGCTTGGCGCGGGCGATCTGGCCGCGCTGTCGGCGGTCACCGGCCTGCGCCTGCAGAGCTTCCGCTCCGAGCACGTCGCGGACCGCATCGTCCGCGCACACGCCGCCGAGCGCGTGAACGGCAACGGCGACCTCGCCGCGCTCCTGCGCCGCGACGAGCGCGCCCGCGAACGCTTCCGCCGCTCGGTCGCCGTGTCGCACTCCGGCCTCTTCCGCGACCCCGAGCAGTTCGACGCGCTCGAGCAGCGCGTCCTGCCGCGGCTCCTCGACCACACGACGCACCTGCGAGCGTGGTCGGCCGGCTGCGCGAACGGCCTCGAGCTGTGGTCGCTCGCGATCGTCCTCAGCCGGCTGGGCGTGCTCGAACGCGCGACCCTGCTGGGCTCCGACCTGCTCGAGGAGAACCTCGCCGTCGCCCGCGCCGGCATCTACGACGTCGTCGAGATCACGCCCGCGCTGCGCGCCCGCGCGCGCTGGGAGCGGCGCGACCTCACGCACGACGAGCCGCCCCCGGGCCACTTCGACCTCATCATGTGCCGGAACGTGGCGATCTACCTCGAGTCGGGGACGAAGGCCAAGCTGCACCGGATGCTCGCGGGCGCGCTGTCGCCCGGCGGCGTCCTGATGCTCGGGCGCTCCGAGCGCCTCGGCGACCCCGCCGCGCTCGGGCTGGGCCGCGTCGAGCCCCACATCTACGAGCGGCCGCGATGAGCACCCCCGAGGGCCACCCCCGCTCGCTCACCCGCCAGGTCGCGGTCGCCGGCGTCATCCTCGGCCTGCTCCAGGCGGTCGTGTTCTTCCTGCTCATCGGCGCGGTCCGCTCGGCCGACCACGCCAACCAGCGCACGAACGAGATCCTCGGCGCGGTCCAGAGCGTGTCGGACCTCGAGAAGAGCGTGATCGACGCCGAGACGGGCATGCGCGGGTTCGTGATCACGGGCCGCGAGGAGTTCCTCCAGCCGCTCGAGACCGCGCGCGCCGCGCTGCCCAACCAGCAGCGGACGGTCCGCGAGCGCGTGACGGCCGGCGACGAGCGCGCACAGCTCAGCGGGCTCTTCGCCGACATCGACGCCTACATGGCGGACTGGATCAACCCGGTCGTCGCGGCCGAGCGGCGGTCGCCCGCGGAGGCGCGCCGGCTCGTCGCCGACGGCGACGGCAAGCGCCGCGTCGACGACATGCGCGCCGAGTTCAGCGCCGTGCGCGCCGGGCTGCGCGACGACGCCGACGCGAGCGAGACCGAGGCCCACGGCGCCGTGCGGCGGGCGGTGATCGCCTCGGCGCTCGGCATCGCGCTGTCGGCCCTGCTCTACGCCCTCTACGGCGTCTACGTCCGGCGCTGGATCATCGTGCCCGTGCGCCTGGTCGCCGGGACCGCGCGGCGGATGGCCGGCGGCGACCGGGCCGCCCGGGTCCAGGGGGCCGAGACCGCGCAGGGCGAGCTCGGGGCGATGTCGCGGTCGTTCAACGAGATGGCCGAGGCCCTCGAGCAGGGCCACGACGAGCTCGAGGCCCAGCGCGAGGAGCTGTCCTCCTACGCCTCCGAGCTCGAGGCCCAGCGGGGCGAGCTCGAGCGCACGATCGCCGCCCTCGACGCCGAGAAGACGCGCGTCGAGATGACGAGCGCGTTCGGCGAGGCGGTCGCGGCCGAGGCCGGCTTCGCCCCGCTCGCCCACCTGATCCTCAACGGCGTCGCCGACGCGGTGCGCTGCGAGGCGGGCGCGCTCTACGTCCGCGACGCCCGCCGCGGGGGCGACCTCGCGCTCGCCACCGGGCGCGGCCTGGACCCCGCGAGCCTGCCCGACATCGTGCTCCCCGGCGACGGCCTCGCCGGACGCGCGGCGGTCGAGCTGCGGCCGGTGACCGCGACGCATGAGACCGACAGCATGCGCGTGCAGACGCTGACCGGTCCCGCGACGATCTCCCACGAGCTCCACGTCCCGCTCCTGCAGGCGGGCGAGGTCTTCGGCGTGCTGAGCCTCGGCCGCCTCGCCGACGTCCCGTTCGCCGACGCCGACATCGTGCTCGTCTCCCACCTGGCCGACCAGTCCGGCGTCGCGCTGTCCAAGGCCGTCGTGTTGCGCGAGCTGCGCCGCCGCGACACGATCACGCGCGCCGTGCTCGACGCCGCCCCCAACCCGATCGCCCTGCTCGACGACGGCGGCCACCCCGTGGTCGCCAACGAGCCGATGCGCGAGGTGCTGCCGCTCCTGCGCGAGCGCCCGGTGCCCGACGTCGAGGACCAGGTCGTCCGCGACGAGATCGAGGACGACCGCACCGGGCGGATCTTCACGCGCTACGTCGCGCGCCTCAACGAGGTCGAGGTCGGCCTGCACGGGCGCATCGTCGTGCTCAGCGACGTCACCGCCCGGCGCGAGGCCGAGCGGATGAAGGACGAGTTCTCGGCCCTCGTCTCGCACGAGCTGCGCACGCCGCTGACCTCGATCATCGGCTACCTCGAGCTCCTGCAGGGCGAGGCCGACGGCGACGGCGACGACCCGGCCGCGCGCCAGCGCGCGCAGTTCCTGACGGTCGTCGACCGCAACGCGCGACGGCTGCTGCGGCTCGTCGGCGACCTGCTGTTCGTCGCGCAGGTCGAGGCCGGCAAGCTCAGCCTGGAGGAGACGGACGTCGACCTCGACGGCGTGGCGCGCGAGAGCGTCGAGGCCGCCGCGCCGCGGGCCCGCGAGGGCAGCGTCGAGCTCACGCTCGAGTCCGAGACCGTGCCGATCGTCCGCGGCGACCGCGACCGCCTCGCCCAGGCGCTCGACAACCTGGTCTCGAACGCGATCAAGTTCACGCCCGCGGGTGGCCGGGTCGTGGTCCGGCTCATGCGCGAGGAGGACAACGCGGTGCTCGAGGTCAGCGACACCGGCATCGGCATCTCGCAGGCCGACCTCCAGCAGCTCTTCCAGCGCTTCTTCCGCACGCAACGGGCCACGAGCGCCGCGATCCCCGGCGTCGGGCTCGGGCTCACGATCGCCCAGGCCATCGTGCACGGCCACGACGGCCAGATCTCCGTCCAGAGCCGAGACGGCGAGGGCACGACCTTCCGCATCGAGCTGCCGCTCCTGCGCGTCGCGGAGGTGACCGCGTGACTGCGCCGCTCGTCCTGCTGGCCGAGGACGACGAGGACGTCCGAGCGCTGGCGGAGCTCGTGCTGCGCCGCGAGGGCTTCGAGGTCGTCGCGGTGGCCGACGGCGCCGCGGCGCTCCGGGCGGCCGAGGCGCGCCCGCCCGCGGTCGCGGTGCTCGACGTCTCGATGCCGCTGATGGACGGCCTCGAGACCGCCACCCGCCTGCGCGAGGGCGCGACGACGAGCGGCGTGCGGATCATGCTCCTCACCGCGCGGGTCACGGAGGCCGACCGCGAGCGCGGCCGCCGGGCCGGCGTCGACGCGCAGCTGGACAAGCCCTTCTCACCCGCCGTCCTGGCCGAGCGCGTGCGCGCGCTGTGCGAGGACGGCCCGACGCCGGAGACCTGAACCGACCCATGAGCACGCCGACCGACCAGCCGACCGTCCTCTGGGAGCCCACGGAGGAGCAGATCGAGCACGCGACGATCACCCGATTCTCCCGGTGGGTCGCCGAGACCCGCGACGTCGACGTGGCGGACGACTACCACGCGCTGTGGCGGTGGTCGGTCGAGGACGTCGAGGGGTTCTGGGCCGCGATCTGGGAGTTCTTCGACGTCCAGTCCGAGACGGGCTACGAGCAGGTGCTCGGCTCGCGCGAGATGCCGGGGGCGGAGTGGTTCCCGGGCGCGACGGTCAGCTACGCGCGCCACGTCTTCCGCGGCCGCGACGACGCGGACGTCGCGATCCGCCACGCGAGCGAGCTGCGCGAGCTCGGCGAGTGGACGTGGGGCGATCTGCGCCGCACGACGGCCGAGATCGCGGCCGGCCTGCGGTCGCTGGGCGTCGAGCAGGGCGACCGCGTCGTCGCGTACATCCCGAACATCCCCGAGGCGGTCGCCGGGCTGCTCGCGTGCGCGTCGATCGGCGCGACGTGGTCGTCGTGCTCGCCGGACTTCGGCGCCCGGAGCGTGGTCGACCGCTTCGCCCAGATCGAGCCGAAGGTCCTGATCGCGGTCGACGGCTACCGCTACGGCGGCAAGGACTTCGACCGCCTCGACACCGTCGCGCGGTTGCAGGGCGAGATGGACTCGCTCGAGAAGACCGTCGTGCTGCCGTATCTGGATCAGGATCCGGATCTCGGCCGGCTCGACGACGACGATGACGTGGGACGAGCTGGCGGCGGCCGGCGAGGGGGCGGAGCTCGAGTTCGCCGAGCTGCCGTTCGACCACCCGCTGTGGGTGCTGTACTCGAGCGGCACGACGGGGATGCCCAAGCCGATCGTGCACTCGCAGGGCGGGATCCTGCTCGAGCACCTGAAGAAGATGCACCTGCACGTCGACGCGCAGGAGGGCGACCGCATCTTCTGGTTCACGACGACCGGCTGGATGATGTGGAACTTCGTCGTCGGCTGCCTGCTTACGCCGGCGTCGGTCGTGCTCTACGACGGCAACCCGGGATCGCCGGACATGGGCGTGCTGTGGGACCTGGCCGAGCAGGCCGGGATCACGTGCTTCGGCACGAGCGCGGCCTACATCGCCGCGTGCATGAAGGCCGACATCGAGCCGGTGGAGGGGCGCGACCTGAGCGCGCTGCGCAGCGTCGGCGTGACCGGCTCGCCGCTGTCCCCCGAGGGCTTCCAGTGGGTCTACGACAAGCTCGGCTCGGAGAAGTGGCTGTTCTCGACCAGCGGCGGGACGGACATGTGCACCGCGTTCGTCGGCGGCGTCCCGACCCTGCCGGTCTACCTCGGCGAGCTGCAGGGCCGCTCGCTGGGGGCGAAGATCGAGTCCTGGGACCCGGACGGCGAGCCGCACATCGGGGAGGTCGGCGAGCTCGTCATCACCGAGCCGATGCCGTCGATGCCGATCTTCTTCTGGGGCGATGAGGACGGCGAGCGGCTGCGCGAGAGCTACTTCGAGATGTACCCCGGGATCTGGCGCCACGGCGACTGGATCGAGATCACCGAGCGCGAGACCGCGATCATCAGCGGCCGGTCGGACTCGACCATCAACCGCGGCGGGATCCGGATGGGCACGAGCGAGATCTACCGCGCCGTGCTGTCGCTGGACGAGATCACCGACGCGCTGGTGGTCGACGTCCCGCGGGAGGGGACGGACGGCTGGATGCCGCTGTTCGTCGTGCTGCGCGAGGGCGCGGAGCTCGACGACGACCTGACGAAGCAGATCGCCAAGCGGATCCGCGAGGACTGCTCGCCGCGGCATGTGCCCAACGAGGTCCACGCGATCGACGAGGTCCCGCGGACGCTGTCGGGCAAGGTCCTCGAGGTCCCGGTGAAGAAGATCCTCATGGGCGCCGAGGCCGACAAGGCGGCGTCGCGCGACTCGCTGCAGAACCCCGAGGCGCTCGACTACTTCGTCGACTTCGCGAAGCGCTCCGACGAGGCCGGCTGACCGCCGCCGTCCGCCGCGAGCGCCTCGTCCAGGGCGCGCGCGAGGGCGACGAGGAACGCGCCTGCGCCGGCCGCGCCGCCCGCGACGGCGATCGCGGGCCGCCGGCCGGCCCGCGGGGCGCGGCCGCGGCGCTCGGCCAGGCCCGACGCCTCGGCCGCGGCCAGGAGCATCGGGTGCGCGGTCGCGAAGCGGGTCTCGGCGGCGGAGCCGACGAGCGCGAGGGCGACCGCCTCCGGCGGGCGGCGGTCGCGGCGGCGGAACACGCGCCGGCCGAGCGGTCCGGCGCCGGTGAGCACGACCTCGAGGCCGACGTGGCGCAGCGGGACGGCGGTGAGCATCCGCGCCGCCGCGACGGCGACCTCGGCGGGCGGGTCGCCGCCGGGCGCGGGCGCCGGGGCGGCGACGGCGGCGTCGGCCAGCGCCCCGACGGCGAGGACGAGGATCGCGGTCGGGACGAGCTGGAGCGCGCCGACGAGCACGCCCGAGGCGTCGAGCGCGACGCGGGCCGCGGCGGCGAGCGCGACGAGCCCGAGGGCGGCCGTGGTGATCGCGCGCACCGGCAGGCCTGCCCGCTGCGCGATCCCGCCGCGCGGGCCGTCGACGCGGGCGACGAGCACGAGCGTCACGCGCGGGGGTGGCGCGGCCGCGGTGCGCAGGCGATGCGGCTCGGCGACGACGTTCTGGGTCGCGCGGGCGAACGTGACGAGGCGGCGGAGCACAGGCCACGGACCGAGCTCGGCGAGCGCGAGGACGAAGGCGGCCCCGGCGATCGCGAGGCCGGCCGTCGCGTGGTCGGCGCTGAGGACGCTCGCGACGACGCCGGCCGTGGCGAGCACGCCGAGGACGGCGGCCCACGCGGGGCGGACCCAGAGCGCGTCGGTGCGCGTCGTCCAGCCGGCGGCGCGCAGCGCGGCGCCGTGGCGGCGGGCCTCGCGGCGCTCGGCGTCCGAGCACGCGGGCGGCCCCGCGGGGACGGGTGGTCCGGGGTCGGCCCCGGGCGGCCCGGGGGACCCGGTGGGGGCTGCGGGCCGCGCCGGGCGCATCGTGGCCAGACACTAGTCTTCGCCGCCGCCCATGGACGCCACAGATCTCGCCTACGCGGGCGCGGCACGCCAGGCACGGCTCATCGCGGCGGGCGAAGTGTCCGCGCGTGAGGTCGTCCGCGCGACGCTCGACCGCATCGAGCGCCTCGACCCGGACCTCGCCGCCTACCGCGTCGTGCTCGCCGAGCAGGCGCTGACCGAGGCCGACCAGGCCGACGCGCGCCGCCGCGCCGGCGACACACGCCCGCTGCTGGGCGTGCCGGTCGCGATCAAGGACGACACCGACGTGCGCGGGGTGCCGACGATGCGCGGCACGGCCGCGTCCGACCCGGCCCCGGCGGCGGACGACGCCGAGGTCGTGCGCCGGCTGCGCGCCGCGGGCGCGGTGATCGTCGGCAAGACGAGCGTTCCCGAGCTGATGATCTGGCCGTTCACCGAGCCGCCGGACCTCCCGCCGTCGCGCAACCCCTGGTCGCGCGAGCACACGCCGGGCGGGTCGAGCGGCGGGTCGGGCGCGGCGGTCGCCGCCGGGCTGTGCGGGGTCGCGCTCGGCACCGACGGCGCCGGGTCGATCCGGATCCCCGCGGCGTTCTGCGGCGTCTTCGGGATCAAGCCCCAGCGCGGTCGCGTCCCGCTCGCGCCGGGTGCGAGCGGCGGCTGGCACGGCATGAACGTCGCCGGACCGATCGCCCGGACGGTCGCCGACGCGGCCCTGTTCCTCGACGCCGTCGCCGACGCGGTGCCTGAGGGCGGCTTCAGCGCGGCCGCGGGGCGCGAGCCCGGCCGGCTGCGGATCGCGGTCTCGACGAAGATGCCGCCGGGCGTCGCGGCGCGGCTGCGGCGCGCGCAGCGCGACGCGGTGACGACGATCGCCGACGTGCTGCGCGGGCTCGGCCACGAGGTCTTCGAGCGCGAGATCGCCTACGGCCCGAGCGGCGCGGCGAACGTCTTCAGCCGCTACCTGCGCGGGATCCACGACGAGGCGGCGGCCGTCGCACACCCCGACCGCCTGAGCGCGCGCACGCGCGGCATGGCGCGCCGGGGCGGGCTGATCCCGCCCGCCGCGCTGGCCCGCGCGAGGGCGGGCGAGCCGGCCGTCGCGGCGCGCGTGAACGCGGTTCTCGCCACCGCCGACGCCGTTCTGCTCCCGGGCCCGAGCGGCCCGCCCTTCCGGATCGGCGAGCTCGACGGCCGCGGCGCCACGCGCACGCTCAACGCCGCCGCCGGGCGGGTGCCGTACTACGGCGCGTTCAACGCCACCGGCCAGCCCGCGTGCTCGGTGCCGGCCGGGTTCGACGGCGACGGCCTCCCGCTCGCCGTCCAGCTGGCCGGGCGCCCGCACGACGAGGCGACGCTGCTCGCGCTCTCGGCCCAGCTCGAGGCCGCGCGGCCGTGGGCCGACCGCCGGCCGCTGTGAGCGACGACCTGCTCGAGATCGCCGTCGAGGCCGCCCGCGCCGCCGCGGCGGTCCTGCTCGAGCGCTTCGCCGCGGCGGGCGGGCCGGAGGGGCTCGAGACGAAGAGCACGCCGACCGACCTCGTCAGCGCCGCCGACCGGGAGGCCGAGCGCGCCGTCCTCGAGATCCTCGGCCGCCGCCGGCCGGACGACGGGATCCTCGGCGAGGAGGGCGCCGACGTCGAGGGCACGACCGGGCTGCGCTGGATCGTCGATCCGCTCGACGGGACGATCAACTACCTGCTCGGCCTCGACGAGTGGTCGGTGAGCGTCGCGTGCGAGAACCGCGTCGGGGTCGTGCTGCACCCGACGCGCGACGAGCTGTTCTCGGTCGTCGCCGGCGGTGAGGCGTTCGCCGGGGCCACGCGGCTGCGGCCGTCGGCGAAGACGACGCTCGCGACCGCCGTCGTCGCCACCGGCTTCGCCTACGACGCGGGCGTGCGGGCGCGACAGGCGGAGATCGTGGCGCGCGTGATCCCGCGGGCGGCCGACATCCGCCGCATCGGGAGCGCGGCGCTCGACCTCGCGTGGGCGGCGGCCGGGCGCGTCGACGCGTTCTACGAGCACGGCGGGTCGGCGTGGGACGTCGCGGCCGGCCGGATGCTGTGCACGGCCGCCGGCCTCGAGGTCCACGACCTCCCCGCCCGCGACGGCCTGCCGCCCGGGACGCTCGCGGCGCCGCCCGCGTTCGCCGCCGAGCTGCTCGAGATCGTGCGTTGAGCACTCATCGTCCGGCGCGCGGCGGAGTACCCGGGGTGGGACTCGAACCCACATGGCCCGAAGGCCACGGCGTTTTGAGCGCCGCGCGTCTGACCAATTCCGCCACCCGGGCCGACCGGGTGACATCGTACGCGGCGGTGCCTCAGCCCGGCTGAGGCGCCGCCCGCGGCGGCGGCTCCGGCCGCCGCTCGACCTCGACGTTCCACGCCTGGCGGAAGCCCGACATCGCGGCGAGGACGAGGAGCGCCTGGACCGGCACGAGCAGCAGCGTCACGAGGCCGAGGACGCTCGCGTCGAGCCCCGGCTGCGCGAAGCCCTCCTTGTCGCGGTCGAACCACTGCGGCCCGGCGATCAGGGCGAAGATGAGCATGACGATCGCGAGCGCCGCCGCGACCGGCAGCACCCCGCGGTTCCAGCGCGCGACGAGGAACGCCATCAGGACGTCGAGGACGATGTAGGCGATCTGCAGCGCCTTCGCCCCCTGCAACTCGTCCCAGCCGCCGATCGTCACGACCGCGATCAGCGCCGCCGACACGAGCAGGAGGATGACGACCAGCACCTGCGTGATCCGGCTCGCGGCCCTGCGGCGATTGGGATGGTCGATGACCACCGCGTCGGCTGCCATGGCGGGTCGGGACCATACAATCCGCCGTCGCGAGGCGGCGCCGCGGCCACGGCCGCCGCGACCCGCCGGGCGGGCGTGGTGAAACTGGTAGACACGCCGGCTTTAGGTGCCGGTGGCGCAAGCCTTGGGGGTTCGAGTCCCTCCGCCCGCATGACCCCGCCGCGCCGTGTCGGCGCACCGGCGCGTGATCTCCGCCCGACCGTGGGTACGAAGGCCCGGCGTGCCGAACCTGACGCTCACCTTCGACGACGGTCCCGACCCCCGCTGGACCCCCGCGGTCCTCGACGCGCTGCGCGCCGCGCGGGCCTCGGCGACGTTCTTCGTGCTCGGCGAGCGCGTGCGCCGCGCACCCCGACGTCGTGCGCCGGACGGTCGCGGAAGGGCACGCGGTCGCGGTCCACGCCGACCGCCACACGCGCCACAGCGCGATGACGGCCGACGAGGGCGCGGCGGACCTCGACCGCGCGCTCGAGGCGCTCGACGAGCTCGGGATCCGGCCGGCCGCCTGGCGGACGCCGTGGGGCACCGAGGCGGACTGGACGCGGCCGCTCGCGGCCGAGCGCGGGCTCGACCTCGTGGGATGGACGACCGACACGCACGACTGGCGCGGCGACCGCGCGCCCGAGATGCTCGCCGCGATCGCTCCCGACCTCCGCGATGGCGCGATCGTCCTCGCCCACGACGGCATCGGGCCGGGCGCGGAGCGCGCCGGGTGCGAGGAGACCGTCGCGCTCGTCGGCCCGCTGGTCCGCGCCGCGCGCGAGCGCGGCCTCGAGCCCGGGAGGCTCGCGTGATCCCGGCCCTCGTCCCGCCCGCCGTGGAGCGCTCGCTCGACGACGTCCTGGCCGCCATCGCCGCCGGCGCCGCCGAGCGCGACCGCGACCCCGGCGGCGCGTTCCCGTTCGACGCGATCGTCGCCCTCGCCGACGCCGGCGCGACGCAGGCCACCGCCGGCCCGGCGCCGATCGCCTACGCCGACGAGCTCGCGCTGCTGCGGGCGGTCGCGCGCGCCGACATGGGCGTCGCGCGGATCCTCGACGGCCACCTCAACGCCGTCGAGCGCCTGCGGGTGCAGGCGCCGCCCGAGCTGCGCGACGAGGAGCTCGCGGCGATCGCGGCCGGCGCGCGCAGCGCCGGCGTCTGGGGCGCCGACCCCGTGCCCGGCGAGGGCGAGCCCGCCCGCGTCGCGGGCGGCGCGCTGTGGGGGACGAAGACGTTCTGCTCGGGCGCGGGCGGCCTGCACCGCGCGCTCGTGCTCGCCCGGACCGACGACGCCGGCGCGCCGCCGGTCGCCGCCTGGGTCGACCTCACCGCGACCGAGACCGTCGACGTCGACCGCTCGTGGTTCCGCGGCGCCGGGATGCGCTCGTCGGCCAGCCACCGCGTGACGTTCTCGGGCACGCCGGTCCTCGCCGTCCTCGGCCCGCCCGGCGCGCTCCTCGTGCAGCCCTGGTTCGCCCGCGACGCGGTCCGGACCGCCGCGACGTGGGTGGGCGCGGCCGACGCCGCCGTCGAGGACGCGCTCGACCACCTCGCCGCGCGGCCGCGGACGGGCGAGCTCGAGGCGCTCGCCGCCGGGCGGCTGCGGACGTGGCAGGAGACGATGGGCCTGTGGCTGCGCGCCGCCGCCGACGCGCTCGACGCGGGCGGCGACCGACGCGCGCCGCGCGGGCGAGGTCGCCGCGCGCGCCCGGACCGCGATCGCCGACGCCGCCCGCGCGATCCTCGACGAGGCCGAGCGCGCCACCGGCTCGCGCCCGGCCGCGATCGGCGCGACGCTCGACCGCGCGGCGCGCGACCTGCGGCTGTTCCTCCTCCAGCACCGCCTCGAGCCGATCCTCGCGCGCACCGGGGCCGCCGAGCTCGAGGACCGCCGATGAGCGCGTCCGCCTTCGAGGACCGCTATCGCGCCGAGGGCGACCCGTGGGCCACGCTCACCGACCCGATCGAGCGAGCGAAGGCCCAGGCCGTCCTCGACGCCTGCGGCGAGGGCCCGTTCCAGGCCGTGTGCGACCTCGGCGCCGGGCTGGGGGTTCTCTCGGCGGCGCTCGCGCCGCGCAGCCGGTCGCTGCTCGCGCTCGACGCCGCCCCGACCGCCGTCGCCGCCGCGCGCGAGCGCCTCGCCCCGTGGCCGCACGCCGAGGCGCGCGTCGCGACGCTGCCCGACGACCTGCCCGACGGCGAGTTCGACCTCGTCGTCGCCAGCGAGATCCTCTACTACCTCCCGGCCGACGCCCTCGCCGCGACGCTCGCGTGGCTGGACGCCGCGCTCGTCCCGGGCGGCCACCTCGTCGCGGTGCACTGGACGGGCGAGGCGCCCGACCTCCAGCGTTCGGCCGACACCGTCCACGACGCGCTCGTCGCCCGCGACGGGCTCTGCTGGCTCGCCGGCCACCGCACCGACACCTACCGCCTCGACGTGCTGGTGGCCCGGGCATGACCCGCGCCGGGCTGGTCGTCGTCGGCGGCGGGCCGGCCGCGCACGCCGCGGCCGCGGCCTACCGCGACGCGGGCGGCGCGGGCGCCGTCGTGCTCCTCGCGGCCGAGGGGCGCCGGCCGTACAACCGCCCGCCGCTGTCGAAGGAGCTGTTGCGCGGCGAGCTCGAGCCCGACGGGCTCCCGCTCGAGGACCCGGCGTGGTACGCCGAGCGCGACGTCGAGGTGCGCGTCGGTCGCGTCGCGACGCTCGACCTCGCCGGCGACCGCGTCCTGCTCGACGACGGCGAGGAGCACCCCTACGACGCGTGCGTCCTCGCCACCGGCGCCGAGCCGGTGCGCCTCCCGGTCGACGGCGCCGACCTCCCCAACGTGCACCTCCTCCGCAGCGTCGAGGACGCCCTCGCGCTGCGGGTGGCCGCGCGGCCGGGCGCGAGCGCCGTCGTCGTCGGGTCGGGCTTCATCGGCTGCGAGGCGGCGGCGTCGCTGCGCATGCGCGGCTGCGACGTCGCGCTCTTGAGCATGGAGCCCGCGCCCCAGACGGCCCGGCTCGGCCCGGAGGTCGGCGCGCGGCTCGCCGGCTGGCTCGAGGAGGCGGGCGTCGCGGCCCGCTACGACGCCTCGGTCGAGGGGATCACGGCGATCGACGACCGACGCCTGCGCGTGGCGGCCACGGAGGGCGACCCGCTCGACGCCGACCTCGTGCTCCTCGCCGCCGGGGTCCGGCCGCGCAGCGACCTCGCCCGTGACGCCGGCCTCGAGCTCGTCCGACGACGACGAGGTGGTCGTCGACGGAGACGATGCGCACCAGCGGCGCCGCGCGTTCTCGCGTGCGGCGACTGCGCCCGCGCGCGCCACGCGCTCGCCGGCCGGCCGCTGCACGTCGAGCACTGGGGCGACGCGCTCGCCCAGGGCGAGATCGCGGGCACGACCGCCGCCGGCGGCGAGGCGGCGTGGACGACCGTCCCCGGCTTCTGGTCCACGATCGGCGAGCGGACGCTGAAGTACGCCGCGTGGGGCGACGGCTTCGACGAGGTCCGCGTCCGCGAGCACGGCGACGGCGCCTTCACCGCGTGGTACGCCACCGACGGTCGCTGCGTCGGCGTGCTCGCGCACGACCGCGACGAGGACTACGAGACCGGGCGCGACCTGATCGAGCGCGGAGCCCCGATCCCGTGAGCGCGCTCGAGGCCGTCGTCGTGGTCCCCGCGCGGGACGAGGAGCAGCGCATCGGCCCCTGCCTGGAGGCGCTCGGCGCCCAGCGCGGGATCACGCCCGGGGCGTTCGCCGTCGTGGTCGTCCTCGACCGCTGCACCGACGGCACGCGCGCGGTCGCCCTCGCCGCCGCGGAGCGGCTCGACGTGCCGGTCGACGTCGTCGATGCGCCCGCGGCCGGCGTCGGCGCGGCGCGGCGGCACGGCATGGACCGGGCGTGCGCGCGCCTGCTCGCGGCCGGCAACCCCGACGGCCTGATCGCCACGACCGACGCCGACACGGTCGTCGCGCCCGACTGGCTGGCCGAGCAGCTCGCGCTCGTCGCCGCGGGCGCCGCGGCGATCGGCGGCGAGATCGTCCTGAGCGCCGACGACGCGGGCCGGCTGGCGCCCGCGACCCTTGCCCGCCGCGACGCCCGCGCCCGAGTGCGCCGCGACGCCGTCGTGGCCCGCGACCCCGGGGCCGAGCACCACTTCTTCTCGGGGGCGTCGATGGCGGTGACCGCCCGCGCGTATCGCGCGGTCGGCGGCCTCGAGCCCGTCGGGGCGCTCGAGGACGAGGCCTTCGAGGCCCGCCTGGTCCGGGCCGGCGTGCCCATCACCCGCTCCGCCGCCGTCCGCGTCGCGACGGCGGCGCGCACCGACGGCCGCGCGTCGCGCGGCCTGGCCCGCGACCTCGAGCTCGGCGAGTGGTTCGCCCGCCGCCGTGTCGACGGTTGCGCCTACCGCGCCGGCGAGCTCCTCGAGCGCAAGGGCGCGACGACGATCTCCGTGGTCCTGCCCGCCCGCGAGTGCGAGGCGACGGTCGAGGGCGTCCTCGCGACCGCGGTGTTGCCGTTCGCCGACGCGGGCCTCGTCGACCAGGTCCTCGTCGTCGACGGCGCCTCGCGCGACGCGACGATGGCGCGCGCCGCCCGTGCCGGCGCCGAGGTCCTCGCCGAGGACGACCTGCTCGCGGAGTTCGGCCCCGCGCTGGGCAAGGGCGACGCGATGTGGCGCGCGCTGTCCGTCGCGCACGGCGACATCGTCGTCTACATGGACGCCGATACCGCCGACCCCCACCCGGCGCACCTGCTCGGCCTGCTCGGGCCGCTGCTCGGCGACCCGGGCGTCCAGTTCGTCAAGGCCGCGTTCGCCCGGCCGTTCCGGACCGCCGAGGGCGTCCTCGAGAACGAGGGCGGCCGCGTGACCGAGCTCATGGCCCGGCCGCTCCTGAACCTCCACTTCCCGGCGCTCGCGGGCTTCGCCCAGCCGCTCGCGGGGGAGACCGCGGCGCGCCGCGACCTGCTGTGCGCGGTCCCGTTCGCCGCGGGCTACGGCGTCGAGATCGCCCTGCTGATCGACGCGCTGCGGCGCGTCGGGCTCGACGGGCTGGCCGAGGCGCACGTCGGCACGCGCCAGAACCGCCACCAGCCGCTCCGGGACCTCGGGGCGATGGCGTTCGCCGTCCTCACCGCGGTCGAGCGCCGCATCGCGCGCGACGGCGGGCCGCCCGTCGCGGCCGGGCTCGTGCAGCCGTGGGACGACGGCGCGATCCGCGACGTCCCGGTCACCGAGCGCCCGCCGCTGAGCGAGATCCTCGCCCCGGCCGCCGCGCGCTGAGCGCGCCGCCCCGCGCGACGAAGACCCCCGCGAGGCACAGCGCGCCGCCCGCGAGGGCGAGGCCGGGCGGCGTCTCGCCCAGCAGCGCCCATCCCAGCACGACGGCGACCGGCGGCACGAGGTACGTCGTCGCGCCCATCCGGCCGGCGGTCGTGCGCCGCAGCGCGTAGGCCCAGGTCGTGAAGCCGAGCGCGGTCGGGAAGGCGCCGAGGTAGACGATCCACAGGGTCGGCCCGGTGCCCGCGGCATGCACGTCGTGCACGAGGTCGGGCGCGAACGGCAGGCACGCCACCGACGCGATCACGCACGCCAGGAACGTGATCTGCAGCCCCGAGGTCCGCTCGAGCAGCGGCTTCTGCACGACGACCGCCGCGGCGTAGGCGGCGGCCGCGACGAGGCAGAGGACCGCGCCCCAGCCCGCGTCGACCCCGCGCCCCGAGGTCGCGAGGCCGATGACGACCGCGCCCGCGAACGCGATCGCGCAGCCCGCCAGCAACGGCCGCGGGAAGCCCTCGCCGAGCACGATCCCGGCGAGCACCGCGATGAGGATCGGCCCGACGTTGACGAGCATCGCCGCCGTGCCGGCGTCGACATGCCGTTCGGCGGTGTTGAGGATCACGTTGTAGGCGGCGAACCAGAGCAGGCTGCAGAGCACGAGGCGGGGCACGTCGGCGCGCGGCGGCAGCGCCTCACGCCGCACGACGACGAGGATGCCGAGCACGACGCTCGCGACGAGCAGGCGCCCGAGCGACAGCGGGCCGGGCGAGATCTCCGTGCCCGCGTCGCGGATGGCGACGAACGCGGACGCCCACAGGACCACGGTGACGAGGGCGGCGGCCAGTGCGGGCGCCTCGGCGCCGAGCCGCGGCGGGCGGCCGACGGCGGGCGCCGGGGCCACGCGGGCCGGATCGATCGTCGTCTCGCTCATGCTCCTACGACGCTAGGCACCGGACGGTTCGTGAGGCGACGAACCGTCCGCGCGCCACAATCGGACCATGGACGGCGACGTGGACATCGCGAGCATCGCCGCGGCGATCGGCCACCCGGCCCGCGGGCGGATGCTCCTGGAGATGCTCGGCGGCCGCGCGCTGCCGGCGACCGACCTCGCCGGCGCGGCGCGCGTGTCGCGCTCGACGGCGAGCGCGCACCTCGCCCAGCTCACCGCGGCGGGCCTCGTCGTGGTCGAGCGCCAGGGCCGCCACCGCTACCACCGCCTGGCGGGGCCGGCCGTCGCCGAGGCGATCGAGGGGCTCGCGGCGATCGCGCCGGCGCAGCCCGTGCGCTCGCTCGGGGAGGGCAACCGTGCGACCGCCCACCGCGCCGCGCGCTCCTGCTACGACCACCTCGCGGGGGCGCTCGGGGTGGCGGTCACCGACGGCCTCTGCGCCGCGGGCGGCCTCGAGCGCGACACGCTCGTCTTCCGCGACCCGGACCCGTTCGTCGCCCTCGGCGTCGACGTCGACGCCCTCGGCCGCGGCCGCCGGCCGCTCACGCGCTCGTGCCTGGACTGGAGCGAGCGCCGCCCGCACCTCGCGGGCGAGATCGGCGCCGCCGTGCTGCACGCGCTGTTCGACGCGGGCTGGGTCGTGCGCCGGGCGAGCGGCGGCCGCGCCGTGGCCGTCACGCCGCGCGGCGTCGCGGGGCTCGACGAGGTGCTCGGGATCGACGTGGCGGCCAGCGCGCCCCACGCGATCGAGCGCGGGGCGCTGCGGCGCGTCGCGTAGAGCGACGCGGGCGCGGGTCCGGGCCACCCGGGGGGTGTGTGACCCGAACCCGCCGCGTCAGACGTGAACCAGGACGGGCGCCTCCGCCTCGTCCTCTACGCCCTCGACCGCCTCGTCCTCGACGGGCTCGGGCTTGTTCCAAGGCAGCAGCACCGCGCCCGCGAAGGCGAGCACGAGCAGGCCGGTGGCCCACCAGAAGGTGTAGCCGTAGGCGTCCGCCATGAGCGGGGCGATGCGGTCGCGCACGGCGTCGGGGAGCGATCCGCCGGAGCCGGGCGTGGCCGCGCCGGCGGCCCGCGGCAGGCGGTCGGCGAGCGCGCCGGCGAGCGTGACGCTCAGCACCGCGGTGCCGATCGACGCGCCGACCTGCTGGAGGATGTTGATGGTCGTGCTCGCCCGGGCGACCGCCGCCCGGCGCAGCGTCTGCATCGCGCCGGACATGATCGGCATCATCGTCGAGCCGAGGCCCATGCCCATCACGAAGAGGATCACGCCGAGGGTCCAGTAGGACGTGTCCGCGGCGATCTGCGTGAGGCCGAGCATCGCGGCCAGCGTGATCGTGAGGCCGACGAGCACGATCCGCCCGACGCCCGTGCGGTCCGTCAACTGGCCCGCGATCGGCATGACGAGCATCGCGCCGAGGCCCTGCGGCGCGAGCAGCAGGCCGGCCTGCATGGCGGTCTCGCCGCGGACGGTCTGGAAGTAGAGCGGCAGCAGCAGGAACGACCCGAAGACCGCGATCGCGAAGAGGACGAGCGTCGCCGACGCCGCGGCGAACGTCCGGTTCGTGAAGAGGCGGACGTCGATCAGCGGGTCGGTCGTGCGCAGCGCGTGCAGGACGAAGGCGACGAGCAGCGCGACGCCGATCAGGCCGGGCACGAGGACGGTGCTCGAGCCGAAGCCGCCGCCGCCGCTCGACTTCGCGAGGCCGTAGATGAACAGCGCGAGGCCGGGGGAGAGGAGCCCGAGGCCGAGCGCGTCGAAGCGCTCGTGGCGGGAGGTCTCGTCGCGCGGCAGGACGCGCAGGGAGAGCGCGAGCGCGGCGATCCCGATCGGGATGTTGATGAAGAAGATCCAGCGCCAGGAGACGTCGTCGACGAGCCAGCCGCCGAGGATCGGGCCGACGATCGGGCCGAGCAGCATCGGGACGCCGATGATGCTCATGACGCGCCCGACGCGCTGCGGGCCGGCGGCCCGGGTCAGGATCGTCATGCCGGCGGGCATGAGCATGCCGCCGCCGAGGCCCTGGAGGACGCGGAAGGTGATGAGCGATCCGGCCGACCACGCGAGGCCGGAGAGGATCGAGCCGCAGAGGAACAGCGCCAGCGACAGCATGTACAGGCGCTTCGTGCCGAAGCGGTCGGCCGCCCAGCCCGTGATCGGGATGACGGTCGCGAGCGCGAGGGTGTAGCCGGTGACGATCCACTGGATCGTCTCGAGCGACGTGTCGAACGTCGTCGACAGGTGGCTGATCGCGACGTTGACGACGGTCGTGTCGAGGATCGACATGATCGCGCCGAGGACGACGACGATCGCGACGCTCATCAGCGCGCGGTCGATGCCCTTGGCGTTCGGGTCGGTGGTGGCGGTCTGGGGCGGCATGTCGGCAAGCGTAGCGAAGAACTGGAGACTACTCCTCCGTTTCTCGTGGTACGTTCGAGTCCATGAGCGCCGACTCTGTCGTCGGGAGCGATCCGCAGCGCCCGCTGCGCCGCGACGCCGAGCGCAACCGGGCGCGCATCCTCGCCGCCGCCCGCGAGGCCTTCGCCGAGCGCGGGCTCGTCGTGACGATGGACGAGATCGCGCGCCGGGCCGGGGTCGGGGTGGGCACGGTCTACCGCCGCTTCCCCGAGAAGGAGCTGCTCATCGACGCGCTGTTCGAGCAGCGCATCGGCGAGCTCGTCGCGCTCGCCGAGGCCGCACGCGAGCGGCCCTCGGCGTGGGAGGGCCTCACCGTCTTCTTCGAGGGCGTCGTCGCGATGCTCGCCGCCGACCGCGGGCTCAAGGAGGTCGTGCTCAGCACCGCCCACGGCCAGGAGCGCGTGGCGCACGCGCGCGGACGGATCGCGCCGGTCGTCGACGAGCTGATCGCGCAGGCGAAGGCCGAGGGCGAGCTGCGGCCCGACATCGCCGGCTCCGACCTCGGCCTCATCCAGTTCATGCTCGGCGCGCTGGCCGACTCGACGCGGGAGCTGCACCCCGAGCTCTGGCGACGGTTCCTCGCCATCGTGCTCGACGGGCTGCGCACGCGCCGCGACGGCCCGACCGCCGCTCGACCCGGGGCCGCTCGACGACGCCGAGCTCGACCGCGCCATGGCGGCGTGGAAGGCGCCGGGCCGGTGACGCGCGGCTCCGGCCTCGTCGCTTCGTCCTGCGGGAATTGCCTGCACATCGCGCGGGTTGCCCGCTGGTTGGCCGTCGGGCGGGACGGGTAGGGTCACCGGCCATGCGGGTTGGGCTCGTGCTCGGTGCGGGCGGGGTCATCGGCGGCTCCTGGCTCATGGGCGCCCTGGAGGCGCTCGAGGCCGAGACGGGCTGGCACGCGACCGACGCCGAGCAGATCGTGGGCACGTCCGCCGGGGCCGTCATCGGCGCGCTCGCCGCCGCGGGCGTGCCGCCCGAGTACATGAGCGCGTACGCGGCGGGCGAGGTCCTCGACGACGTCGCGGAGGCCGAGGCGCGCGCCGCCGCCACCGCTGCCGCGAGGGCCGAGCGCGCGAGCGCCGGCGAGTACCACCTGCAGTGGGCCTTCCCGCCGATCGGTCCCGGGTCGTGGCGCCTGGCGATGTCGACGCTCCTCCAGCCGCACCGCTACTCGCCCGCCGCGCTCCTCGCCGGGTGGCTGCCGCGCGGCTTCATCTCGACCGCGCCGATCCGTGGCGTCGTCGGCACGTTCGTCGGCGAGGACTGGCCGTCGAAGACGCGCTTCTGGGCCGTCGCCGCCGACTACGGCAGCGGCCGCCGGGTGGCGTTCGGCCGCGAGGACGCGCCGCCCGCGACGGTGGCCGAGGCCGTCGCCGCGTCGTGTGCGATCCCCGGCTTCTACCACCCGGTCAGCATCGACGGCCGCCGGTACGTCGACGGCGGGATCTGCTCGGTCTCGAACCTCGACCTGCTCTGCGACGAGGGCCTCGACCTCGTCATCTGCCTCAACCCGATGTCCTCGCTCGCGCAGGCCACCGGCGGCTCCCCGGCCGACCGGATGGCGGCGATCATGCGCGGCGCCGCCGGCCGCCGCCTCGGCCACGAGGCCCGCAAGCTCCGCGAGGCCGGCACGCGCGTCCTGATCCTGCAGCCGGGCGAGCAGGACGTCGCGCTCATGGGCTTCAACCTCATGAGCGGCGGCCGCCGCCTCGAGGTCATGGAGCAGGCGCGCCGGAGCGTCGCGACGGAACTGCGCGCGATCCGCGACCGGGGCGCCCCGCTCCCTGACCGCGGCCGCCGCCCGAGCCGCCGCACGCCGCGCCCGCGGTCGTCCTCCGCCGCGGCGCGACCGGCCCGCGGCCGGCGCCCCCGCGCGGCCTGACCCGCCCGTCTGCGCGGCCGTTCGTACAATGGCCGCTCGCGAGGGGGACTGGTGTATCGGTAACACGGCGGTCTCCAAAACCGCAACGCCAGGTTCGATTCCTGGGTCCCCCGCTCTGGCCACAGCGCGAACCGCCGATGCACACGGGGATTGCGGGCATCGCGGTCCGATGCGCAGTGCGTCACGGAACCGCAGGGGACGTCCTCGAAACGGCACTCCGGACACCCGTCCGGACACCCGCGAGCCCATGGAAGGCGGGGCTCTAGTCGATGGACCGAACTACGACAGCCGATAAATCAACGTGCTCGTAGTCGGCGGTTTCGGTCGCAATGACCTTCGGCCCGCTCAGCGTCTGGTTCTGCGGAGGACTCGCGCGGCCTCCGCTTTGACGACCCGCAAGCCACCTGGCTCGATGATCCAGCGTGCCAGGCAACGACTGCTACCAACGTCATGCTAACTGCCGCCGGGACAGCGCTGGCGGGCGCAGCGGTCCTCGCCCTGCCTCTCAGCCTTCGAGCCTGCCCCAACTCTGGATCAGGGTGAACGTCGTCCCCCACCTGCCCGGCTCGGCCAACTCCGTCTCGGCCTCGCGGCGTAGCGAGGCGAGCTCGTTCGCGCCCAGGGTCTCGAGCAGGCGCGACTCGAGCGCGACGCTGAACTGAAGCGGCAGACCCAAATAGGGATGGCCCGGTTTGAGCGCGATCACGTGGGCGTCGATCTCCGGCTCCACGATGCCGATGCCGTGGAGCAGCTCGGGAAGTCCGCGGCCGGCTTCGCCGCCCAGGCCGGCGAAGATCTCGGAGATCGATCGGATGAGTCGCTCGGCCGCAGGGGCAGGCGGATTGAAGTGCCACGATGCGAGGTCCCACTCCTCCAGGACCAGCCAGCCACCGGGCTTGACCAGCCGCTGGTGCGAGGCCACCTGTTCACGGCCGCGTCCGAGCGGAGCGATCTGGTAGCGGGCATGGACGAGATCGAACGATTGCCGCTCCAGCGTGCAGTTGAACAGATCCTCGACAGCCAACTCGACATTGGCAATCGTCTTCTTCCTGCAGGAACGAACGAGCGGCACCGAGCATCCGCTCGTCGATGTCGGTGCCCACGACCTGACCCGACGAGCCGACCCACTCGCTGAGGAGCCGAAGCCAGCCCATGGCTCCGCAGCCGACGTCCAGAGCGCGTCCGCCGGATCCACCCGGCACCTTCGAGAGAAGCTGCCGCCCCGTCGGCTCCCACACGAGCGACTGCAGCCGCAGACGCTCCAACTCCGACGGCTGATTCGCCAGCAGGTAGTCCTCCTGCGACATCGCCCGCAGTATCCCCCTTCGGGATTGCGTTCGGGGCGCGACCGACGCCCACCTCGCTGCTCCGATCGCGAACGCGGCACTCGCTCTCAGCGGCGACGGCGCCACCGAGTTCCGCGCGAGCAGGCGTGCGCCCGGCTCGTCCCCGTCGGTGCCCGCGCACGGCTGCCCTTCGTCCGACGCGACAGTGCCGCCAGTGCGCGCGGACGGTGCCGCTTCTCCGTAACGGGAGCAGCCCGACCGGGTGCAGCCCGAGCCCGCCGCGTCCGCGGTCATCGGGGGCCCGCAGCCGCGCGCGCAGGCCCGACCACACGGGAGCACGCTTGCGCCCAGAGCGCATGCGAGCGGTATGGCCGGCTGGAACAATCGCCGAGCGCGCCTCGT
>CAWBIM010000007.1:0-70258 GCA_963788935.1 uncultured Actinomycetes bacterium
GCTCGCAGGTGGCCGCCTGGTACGTGTCGCGCGAGCCCGACAAGTGAGGTAGTTCCACGGCTGCGCCGAGGTGGTCCTGCGGCCCAGCATGGACAGGTGTCCCGCCATCCCGTCTCTCTGCTGTTCTCCGCCGTCGCCTACGTGGGGTTCGTCGTCGTCACGCTGTGGACCGTGTTCTTCCTCGCCGATGTCGTCGTCCCCCGGACCGTCGACGGCCCGCCGCGCACCGGCACGCGGTCGCGGTGGCCGTCGACCTGGCCCTCCGCTGCTGTTCGCGGTCCAGCACTCGGTGATGGCGCGCCGCGGCGTCAAGGCGTGGCTGCGCCGTCGCGTACCCGCGTCGCTGGAGCGCACGACGTACGTGCTGGCCACGGACATCTGCCTGGTCCTGCTGCTGCTCCTCTGGCAGCCCTGGGGCGGACAGGTCTGGCACGTCCACGGAGCGTCGCGGTCGCGCTGTGGTCGCTCTGCGCGGCCGGGTGGGTGCTGGCGATCGCGTCGACGTTCGCGGTCGACCACCTCGAGCTCACCGGGCTGCGGCAGGCCGGCTGGGCGGCACCCCGGGAAGGGATCCGACGGCTGCAGGTCGGCGGCCTCCACGCCTGGGTCCGGCACCCGCTGATGACCGGACTGCTCGTGGCCTTCTGGGCGACCCCCGACATGGGCGCCTCGCACCTGCTCTTCGCCCTCGCGTCGAGCGGCTACATCGCCGTCGGGGTGATGTTCGAGGAGCGCGACCTGCGGCGGACGTTCGGAGAGTCCTACGAGGCGTACGCCGCCCGCGTCCCGGCCCTGCTGCCCGGCCTCCCCCGCAGACGCGACCGTGCTCGTAGCCTGACGTGTGAGCACGGGCCGCTTCGACGACGGCAACCGCGAGGTCCCGGGCGGCATCGCGGAGCCGGTGCGGGCGCGTCCTCGTCGTGGGCGCGGGCATCGCCGGGCTCACCGTGGCCAACGCGCTCCACCACGCCGGGGTCGAGTACGTGGTGCTCGAGGCGCGCGGCCGGGTCGGCGGCCGGCTGCACACCGTGGACCTGGCGGGCTCGCCGGTCGACCTGGGTGGCTCCTGGATGCACCACCCGTCGGGCAACCCGCTGCGTCGCTTCGCCCGCGAAGCGGGGGTCGAGTGTCACCCCGGCGACCCGCTGCCGACCCTGTCGGCGTTCGACGTCGGCACCGGGCGGTGGCTCTCCCGCGAGGACGTCGAAGCGAGCCTGACCGGTGACCTCGGTGGTTTCGTGCCGGCCCTCGCGGCGCTGCGCGAGCGGTTGGGTCCGAAGGCCTCCGCCGCCGACGGGATCGAGGCGTTCCTGGCCACGACCGGGCTCACGGGCGACGCGTTGCGGCGAGCGGGGCAGGGGCTCCGGGCGAACGTCGAGGCGGACGCGGCCGGCGCCGCCGAGCAGCAGTCGCTGGAGTGGCTGTGGACCCAGGACGAGTACGACGACGCCTACTTCGGTGACCTGCCTCGAGGGGGGTACGTGTCCGTCGTGGACGCCATGGCCGGTGGGCTCGACGTCCGCCTCGACTGGCCGGTGGTCCGCATCGAGCTGACCGACGACGGCGTCCGCGTCTCGTCGGACTCGGGGCGGACCGAGACCGGCTCGCACGTCGTCGTCGCCGCGCCGCTCGGGGTCCTCAAGAGCGACCTGCTCACCTTCACGCCGCCGCTGCCGCCCGAGAGGGCCGAGGTGGTGTCGCGACTGGGCTTCGGACGGTACGAGAAGGTCGTGCTGAAGTTCGCGAGACCGTTCTGGCGCGAGGCCGGGTGGTCGCACCTGGTGCTCTTCCCACCGGATCCCGCCGAACCTGCGGCCTGGGTCTTCGACCTCGATGCGTTCGGCATCGGGCCGATCCTCGTCTGCCACGTGTTCCACTCCGCCACCGGCCACGTCTCCGCTGGCTCGCCGACCGAGGCGGCCCGGTGGGTCACCGACCAGCTCGGGGCGGCGCTCGGCGCGCCCTGCCCCGAACCGGTGGCGGTCGCGGTGACCGGCTGGGCCGGCGACCCGTACACCGCCGGCGCCTACACCCACGTGACGCCGGGGTGCTCCAATGCCGACCTCGACCTCCTCGGCACCCCCGTAGCCGGGCGGATCCTCTTCGCGGGCGAGCACACCCAGAGCGCGCGGGTCGGCTACGCCGACGGGGCGATGACCAGCGGCGTCCGCGAGGCCAAACGGCTGTTGGCCGCCCCCGCCGTGACGCTGGGTCGGGCGACCTGACCCGCGCACCCGGCGAGCCCCGGCCCCAACCGTCGGCGGCGCCGGGGAGAATGCGCCCATGGCACGTCGTGGCACCAAGAACACCTCGGGGCAGGACCTCCCCGACGACTTCGTCGAGCACATCGTCGAGACCGACGTGGGCGACGAGATGCGCTCCTCCTTCCTCGAGTACGCCTACTCGGTCATCTACTCGCGCGCGCTCCCCGACGCCCGCGACGGGCTGAAGCCCGTCCAGCGGCGGATCCTCTACACGATGGCCGACATGGGCCTGCGCCCCGACCGCGGCCACGTCAAGAGCGCCCGCGTCGTCGGCGAGGTGATGGGCCGGCTGCACCCCCACGGCGACGGCGCCATCTACGACGCCCTCGTCCGGCTGGCGCAGCCGTGGTCGATGCGGCTGCCCACGATCGACGGGCACGGCAACTTCGGCTCGCCCGACGACTCCCCCGCCGCGATGCGCTACACCGAGTGCCGGATGGCGCCGCCCGCGGTGGCGATGACCGACGGCATCCTCGAGGACACCGTCGACTTCCGGCCCAACTACGACTCCCGCGAGACCGAGCCCAGCGTGCTGCCGGCGGCGATCCCGCACCTGATCGTCAACGGCACGACCGGCATCGCCGTCGGCATGGCCACCAACATCGCGCCGCACAACCTGGTCGAGGTCGTCCAGGCGCTGCGCCACCTGATCAAGGACCCGGAGATGAGCGTCGACGCGCTGATGCGCTTCATCCCCGGGCCCGACCTGCCGACCGGCGGCAAGATCGTCGGGCTCGACGGCGTCAAGGAGGCGTACGAGACCGGTCGCGGCAGCTTCCGGATGCGAGCCACCGCGCGGATCGAGAACCTCGGCCGGCGCAAGGGCATCGTGGTCACCGAGCTGCCGTACGGCGTCGGCACCGAGAAGGTCGTCGAGCGGATCAAGACGCTCGTGCAGACCAAGAAGCTGCTGGGCATCTCCGACATCAAGGACCTCACCGACCGCGCGAAGGGCATGCGGCTGGTCATCGAGGTCAAGAACGGCTTCCACCCCGAGGCGCTGCTCGAGCAGCTCTACAAGCAGACGCCGATGGAGGACTCGTTCGGCATCAACACCGTCGCCCTGGTCGACGGCCAGCCGCGCACCCTCGGGCTGCGCGAGCTGCTGCGGGTCTTCCTCGACCACCGCTTCGAGGTGGTCCGGCGTCGCTCGGTCTTCCGGCGCGGCAAGGCGGCCGACCGCCTGCACCTCGTCCAGGGCCTGCTGGTCGCCATCATCGACATCGACGAGGTCATCCAGCTGATCCGCACCAGCGACAACACCGCGATGGCCAAGGAGCGGCTGATCCAGGTCTTCGACCTCACCGAGATCCAGGCCGACTACATCCTCGAGATGCCGCTGCGCCGGCTGACCAAGTTCTCGCGCATCGAGCTCGAGAAGGAGCAGTCCGAGCTCGAGGTCACGATCGAGGGGCTCGACGCGATCATCGGCGACGAGCAGCTGCGCTGGAAGGTCGTCTCCGACGAGCTCGACCGAGGTGGCCAAGACGTTCGGCACCCCGCGTCGGACCGTGCTGCTCGAGGCCTCGGGGACGACCGTCACCACGTCCAGCACGCCGCTCGAGGTCGCCGACGACCCCTGCTTCGCCTACCTGTCCTCCTCCGGGCTGTTGGCACGCTCCCGTCCGACGAGGTTCCGGGCCAGGGCGACGGGCGGGCCAACCACGACGTGGTCGTCGTCCGTCGGTGCGCACCACGGCGCGGGGCGACATCGGGGTGCTCACCAGCCGCGGCCGGGTCGATTCGGATGGGCATGCTCGACCTGCCCGGCGCCTCCCGCCTCCGCCAACGACCCCCACCTCCAGGGCGGGCTGCCCGTCAGCGAGGTGCTGTCCCTCGAGAACGGCGAGCGCGCGCTCGCCCTCACCGCGCTGCGCACCGACGGCCCCGGGCTGGCCCTCGGCACCCGCCAGGGCGTGGTCAAGCGGGTCAACCCCGAGGTGCTCAGCAACCGCGACGACTGGGAGGTCATCGGGCTCAAGGACGGCGACGAGGTCGTCGGCGCCACCGACCTCGTGACCGGCACCGAGACGCTCTGCTTCATCACCTCCGACGCCCAGCTCCTGCACTTCGGCGCCGACGGCGTCCGTCCCCAGGGACGGGCCGGCGGCGGCATGGCCGGTGTGCGCGTCGCGAGCGGCGAGCGCGTCGTCTGGTTCGGGTCGCTCGACCCGACGGCCGATGCCGTCGTCGTCACCGCGTCCGGCGCGGCCTCGGCGCTGCCCGGCACCGAGCCCGGCGCGCTCAAGGTCGCGCCGTTCGCCGAGTACCCCGCCAAGGGCCGCGCCACCGGCGGCGTGCGCTGTCACCGGTTCCTCAAGGGCGAGGACACCCTCGTGCTCGCGTGGGCCGGCGCCGCGCCCGCGCGCGCCGCCGCGGCCAGCGGAGCGCCCGTCGACCTGCCCGCGCCGACGGGTCGGCGCGACGGCTCGGGCACGCCCGGCTCGCAGCCCATCGCCGCCTGTGCGGGACCTGTCGCAACCGCGGCCGCCGCGCTGACCGGTGTGCGAGGCTGACCCGGTGCTGACGACTGGGCTGACTCGGATCACCGCTGCCGCGGCCCTGACCTTCGCGCTGACCGCCTGCAGCGGCGACGACTCCAGCGGCCCGGCGGCCGAGGAGAGGTCCCCCGAGGACGTGGTGGCCGCCGCGGCCGCCACCCTCACCGACACCTCGGGCGTCCAGCTCTCCCTCAGCACCGACGACCTGCCCGACGGCATCAACGCCATCCAGAAGGCCGTCGGCGTCGCCACCGACGCCCCGGCCTTCGAGGGCACCCTGACCGTCCTGCTCACCGGGCAGGCGTTCGAGGTGCCGGTCATCGCCGTCGACGACGAGGTGTTCGCCCAGATCCCGCTCACGCCCGGCTGGTCGCCCGTCGACCCGGCGGAGTACGGCGCCCCCGACCCGGCCGGTTTCCTCTCCCCCGACGACGGCTTCGCCGCGATCCTGGAGTCCGCCACCGACCTCGAGAAGGGCGAGAGCGTGCGCGGCGGCGCCGACAACAGCGAGATCCTCACGACCTACACCGGCTCGGTCCCCGGCGACGTCGTCGACAAGGTCATCCCCGGCGCCAGCGGCGACTTCGACCTCACCGCCCAGATCACCGAGGACGACGAGCTGCGGGAGCTGGCGCTGACCGGGGTCTTCTACTCCGGCGCCGAGCCGAACACCTACACCGTCGGGTTCGAGGACTACGGCACCACCCAGGACATCACGGCACCGTGAGCGCCTCCACCCGGCCGCGGACGCTCCTGGCGTTGGCGGCGGTCGCGGTCGCGTTCGCGGCCGCCGACACCTACGTCGTGGTGCTCGCGCTCCCGGAGATGATGGCCGCGGTCGGCGTGCCCATCGACCAGCTCCAGAAGGCCGCGCCGATCGTGTCGGGCTTCCTGCTCGGGTACGTCGCGATGCTCCCGCTGATCGGCCGCATCGCCGACCTGCGCGGCCGGGTGCCCGTCCTGGTCGCCGCCCTCGTCGTCTTCGCCGCGGGCTCCCTGCTGACCGCCCTCGCCTACGACATGCCCACGATGGTGGCCGGCCGGTTCCTCCAGGGCGTCGGCGGCGGCGGGCTGGTGCCCGCGACCCTCGCGCTCGTCGCCGACCTCTACCCCGTCGAACGACGCGGAGTGCCGCTCGGCGTGGTCTCCGCGGTCCAGGAGATCGGCAGCGTGCTCGGTCCGCTCTTCGGCGCGGTCGTGCTGTCGGTGGCCGACTGGCGGTTCATCTTCGTGGTGAACCTGGTCGTCGGCCTGGTCCTGGCGGTCGCCATCCGCCGCCTGGCCGGCGACCGCAGCCCGCCGACGGGCCGCTTCGACTGGCCGGGCGCCCTGCTGCTGCTCGTCACCCTGGTCGCCGGAGCGTTGGTCTTCGTCAGACCACCGCCGCTGCTGCGCGACCTCACCTGGGGCGCGGCCTTCGTCCCCTTCGCCGGTGACGGCCGCTGGCTGACCCCGGTCGGCGCGGTCGCCATCGTCGCCGGCGTGCTGTTCCTGGTGCGCACGCTGACCGCCAGCCGGCCGCTGGTCGACCTCCGCGGCTGGGCCGCGATCGCCCGTGAGGCGGACCTCACCGGCGCCCTGCTGCTCGCCGCGGCCCTCTCGGGCGTGATCCTGGCGTTCGCGACCGCCGACCCGCGCATCGAGGTGTTCTCCGACCGCGGGCTCTGGTACCTCCTCGGCGCCGCCGTCGCCGCGGTCGCGTTCGCCGTCCACCTGCGCCGCGCCGAGGCGCCGATCATCCCGACCGGCGCCCTCAGCCGCACGCCCGCCTGGGGATCGCTGGCCGTCAGCTTCTTCGTCGGGGCGGCCCTGATCGCGGCGCTGATCGACATCCCGATCTTCGCCCGGACGACCGTCTACGCCGACTCGCAGCTGATGGCCGCCCTGGTGCTGGTCCGGTTCCTCGTGGCCCTGCCCGTCGGAGCCGTCCTCGGCGGCTACCTCACCCACCGCCTGCCCGCCGGCGTCGTCACCGCGATCGGCATGGCGTTCGCGGCGGTCGGCTTCGTCTGGATGAGCACCTGGCACCTCGAGACCCTCGAGCACGCCTCGGCGACGCTCCCGCTGGTCATCTGCGGCTTCGGCTTCGGACTCGCCCTGGCGCCGGTCAACGCCGCGGTGCTCGCCGCGACCGACCACGAGGTGCACGGCCTGGCCACCGCCACCGTGGTGGTCGCCCGCATGGTCGGGATGCTCATCGGCATCTCGGCCCTGACGACCATCGGCCTGCGCCGCTACTACGCCGAGCAGTCCGACATGCCGGTGGTGCAGGAGGTCTGCGGCGGCAAGAGCCGGTGCAAGGAGTTCACGCTCCTGCTCAAGGAGGCCGGCATCGCCCAGGAGCACACCGTGTTCCTCGGCGCGGCCGTGTGTGCCGTGATCGCGGGGGTGCTGGCCCTCGTGCTCTTCCGGACCGCCGCCACGCGGGCCCTGGACACGGGCACCCTCCTGCGCGCCGGCGGCTGAGGGTCACGTCAGGTGAGCAGGTTGCTGATCTCGACCAGGTTGCCGTCGGGGTCGGTGACGTAGACGGACAGGATCGGTCCCGCGGCACCCGCCCGCTCGCCCGGACCGTCGACAACAGGAACCCCTTCGAGACGCAGGTGCTCCACCCAGTCGGCAACGGGTCGATCGCTGAGGACGCAGAAGTTGCCGCTGCCCGGCACCGTGGCGCGGGCGATGCTGGGCGCCGTGGCCGCGTCCTGGAGGCTGATCTTGTGCGAGCCGAAGTGCAGCGACCACTTGCCGGGGCGCTCCTCGCGCGACTCCATGCCCAGCACGCGTTCGTAGAACTCTCGTGTCCGCGCGACGTCCCGCACGCACAAGACGATGTGGTCGAGTCCCGAGACCGTGAAAGTGTCGGCGTTCATGGGCCAGGCACGTTACGCCCTCTCGTGGCCATTACGCTCGGGCCGTGGCTGCCCCCGACGGAGACTTCGACGACCTGGTCGCCGCCAACGCGGAGTACGCCGACCACTTCGACGAGGGTGACTTCGACGGCATCGCGCACGCGGGCGTGGCCATCGTGACGTGCATGGACTCCCGCATCGACCCGCTCCGCATGCTCGGCCTGCACCACGGCGACGCCAAGATCTTCCGCAACCCCGGTGGCCGGGTCACGCCGCAGGCGCTCGAGGCGCTGGTGCTCGGCGTGCACCTCCTCAACGTCGACCGGATCCTCGTCATCCCCCACACCCGCTGCGCGATGACGGCGTCCACCCAGCAGGAGCTGCGCGAGCGCGTGAGCCGATCCGCCGGGCAGGACGCCGCCTGGCAGCAGTTCAGCGTCGTCGAGGACCAGATGGCGGCGCTCGACGAGGACGTGGCGAAGATCCACGCCCACCCGCTCATCCCGGAGTCCGTCCGGGTCGGTGGGTTCCTGTACGACGTCGACACGGGCCGCATCGAGCGCAAGGTCTAGCGCTCGACGTCCTCCGGCATGACACTGGCGACATGCGCCTGCTCGAGCGGGAGCTGCAGCTCGGGGCGCTCCGCGACTATGCCGCCGACGCGCGGCGGGACGACGGTCGGCTCGTCCTCGTGTCCGGCGAGGCGGGCATCGGCAAGTCCAGCCTCGTCGAGGCCTTCGTCGACGGTCTCACCGACGCACGCGCTCGCGTGGACGTCCTGCGACGGGGCGTTCACGCCGTCGGCCCTCGGCCCGCTGCAGGACGTGGCCGACCAGTGGGGTGGCGCGGTCCGGGTCGCCTGCGCCGAGGGGGTGCCGCGCGAGGCCCGGTTCGCCGCCCTGCTGTCGATGCTGCGCGAGCACGGTGACGACGGGGGCCTGTCCGTGCTGGTCGTGGAGGACCTGCACTTCGCCGACGAGGCGACCCTGGACCTGGTCCGCCACGTCGCGCGCCGCCTGCGCGGGGTCCGCGCCATGGTCGTCGCCACCTATCGCGACGACGGCCTGGCCGAGAACCGCGCCCTGCGCGAGACCCTGGGCGACGCCTCGACGATGCGCTCCACGCGGCGGATCGCCCTCCCCCGCTCTCGCCCGCGGCCGTCACCGAGCTGAGCGACGGCGTCGGGCCACGAGCCGGCGCCGTGCACGCGCTCACCGGCGGCAACCCGTTCTTCGTCAGCGAGGTGCTGCGCGCCGAGGCGAGGAACTGCCGGCGTCCGCCCGCGACGCGGTGCTCGCCCGGGCCGCCCGGCTGTCGCCCGCCGGACGCGAGGTGCTCGACGCGGCCGCCCTGGTCGGCGAGCGGGTCGAGCCCGACCTGCTCCGACGCCGTCACCGGGGCGGCCATCCGCGGCGCTCGACGAACCGGTCGCCGCCGGCCTGCTCGTCGCCGACGTCGAGCGCCTGCAGGTCGGCGACTGGGTCTGCCTGCCCTTCAACATCGCGTGCGGCAAGTGCGTGAACTGCAACCGCGGGCTGACGAACTACTGCATCGAGGCCCAGCCGATGGAGAACATGGCGGGCGCCGCGTACGGCTTCGCGGACATGGGGCCGTACCAGGGCGGCCAGGCCGAGTACCTGCGGGTCCCGTGGGCCGACTTCAACGCGCTGCGCCTCCCCGAGGACGCCGAGGAGAAGCAGGCGGACTACGTCATGGTCGCCGACATCTTCCCGACCGGCTGGCACGCGACGGAGATGGCGGGCGTCCAGGCGGGCGAGACCGTGGTGATCTACGGCGGTGGCCCGGTCGGGCTGATGGCCGCCTACTCCGCGACCATCAAGGGCGCCTGCAAGGTCATGGTCGTCGACCGCCACCCCGACCGACTCCGGCTGGCCGAGGAGATCGGCGCGCTGCCGATCGACGACTCCAAGGAGAACCCCGTCGAGCGCGTACTGGCGGAGACCAACGGCCTCGGCGCGCACCGCGGCTGCGAGTGCGTCGGCTACCAGGCGCACGACCCGCAGGGCCACGAGATTCCCAACGACACGCTGAACAAGCTCGTCAGCTCGGTCCGCTTCACCGGCGGCATCGGCGTCGTGGGGGTGTTCGTCCCCGAAGACCCCGGCTCCCCGGACGAGTTCGAGAAGGAGGGCAAGGTCGTCTTCGACTTCGGCAACTTCTGGTTCCGGGGGCAGAAGATGGGCACCGGCCAGTGCCCGGTGAAGCGGTACAACCGGCACCTGCGCAACCTGATCCACGCAGGCAAGGCGCAGCCCTCGTTCATCGTCTCCCACCACCTCCACCTCGACCAAGCGCCCGAGGGATACGACCACTTCGACCGCCGCGACGACGGCTGGACGAAGGTCCTGCTGCATCCCAACGGCACGTCGTGAGCGGATCCGCCCCGGGCGCGATCGAGCTCAGGCCGCGGGCGCCAACTCGAACTCGGCTGTGAGGTCCTGATCGACCGCGCCCGCGGCGCCGCATCCGGTCGCCGCGATCCTGCTCGGACGCGGTGACCGACGCCGGCGAGGCCAGGATTTGAACCTGCGGCGGGTGGGCAGGCCTCGGTGTCAGGCCGGACCGCCACTCCACCGCGCCGGTCGTATCGGGGAGACAGGTTCGATCGCCTGCACCTCCGCTCCACTGGTTCGGATCTGATTCGGTTTCGGCCGCCGACCAGGAGGTCACGTGGTTCGGATGGCGCAGAGACCTGGCCACTGTCGCCCCTCCCGGCACGGGAGAGCGCGGGCGGGCAGCTCGGGCACCTCGGCTTGTTGATGACGTCGAGGTCGCGACGGCGTAGAGCCACGGTCGGGAGGGCAGCTACACGCCATGAGCACGAACGGCGCCAACCCGCACGCTCCGGACCACTGTGTCCGCGTCCGGGGCGCCCGCGAGAACAACCTGCGGGACGTCGACGTGGCCATCCCGCGCAACGCGCTCGCGGTGTTCACGGGCGTGTCGGGGTCGGGCAAGTCCTCGCTGGCCTTCGGAACGATCTACGCGGAGGCCCAGCGGCGGTACTTCGAGTCGGTCGCGCCGTACGCGCGGCGCCTGCTGCAGCAGACCGGTGCGCCGAAGGTCGACGACATCGAGGGGCTTCCGCCTGCCGTTGCGCTGCAACAGCGCCGCGGCGGGACGAGCTCGCGTTCCTCGGTCGGCACGGTCACGACGCTTTCCAACCTCCTGCGCATGCTGTTCTCGCGCGCCGGCCGCTACCCGCGTGGGGCGACCGAGGTCATGGACTCGGACTGGTTCTCGCCGAACACGCCGGTCGGCGCGTGCCCGGAGTGTCACGGGCTGGGGAAGATCCACCGGGTCACCGAGCAGACGCTCGTGCCCGACCCATCGCTCAGCATCCGCGAGCGTGCGGTGGCCGCTTGGCCGGGCGCGTGGCAGGGCCAGAACCTGCGCGACATCCTCGTCGTGCTCGGATTCGACATCGACAAGCCGTGGCGCCGTCTGTCGAAGCGCGACCGCGAGTGGATCCTCTTCACTGACGAGCAGCCCACGGTGTTCATCGACCCCGATGAGCACCCGACCGACGCCGACTACACGTACAACGGCACGTTCTCGAGCGCCGAGCGCTACGTGATGCACACGCTCGCCAATTCGCAGAGCGCCGCCATGCGTCAGCGCGCGCTGCGGTTCGTCGAGACCCTCCCCTGCCCGGTCTGCGGCGGGACCGGCCTGCGGCCCGAGGCGCTGGCGGTGACGTTCGCGGGGCGCACGATCGCCGAGCTGGTCCGGCTGCCGCTGACCGAGCTCGCGGAGGTGCTGCGGCCGACCGCCGAGCTGAAGGACCCCGGCGCCGCGTACCTGTCGCCGGATTCGGGTGAGGCCACCGAGGTGGCGGTGATGATCGCCGCCGACCTGTGCGCGCGGATCGCGGTGCTCGCCGACCTGGGGCTCGGCTACCTGAGCCTCGACCGGACGACGACCACCCTGTCGCCGGGTGAGCTGCAGCGCCTGCGCCTCGCGACCCAGCTGCGCTCGGGGCTGTTCGGCGTCGTCTACGTGCTCGACGAGCCGTCGGCCGGTCTGCACCCAGCCGACGCCGAGCCGCTCATGACGGTGCTCGACCAGCTCAAGGCCGCGGGCAACTCGCTCTTCGTCGTCGAGCACGACATGGACGTCGTCCGGCGCGCGGATTGGATCGTCGACGTCGGTCCAGGGGCGGGGGAGCACGGCGGTCGCGTGCTCTACAGCGGACCGGTCGACGGCCTCGAGGACGTCGAGGAATCGGTCACCGCGCGGTACCTGTTCGGGCCGGGTATCGCGCTCGACCGCAAGCGGCGCGAGCCATCGTCGTGGCTGTGTCTGCGCCACGTGACGCGGCACAACCTCGACGACGTCGAAGCCGAGTTCCCCCTCGGCGTCCTGACGGCGGTGACGGGCGTGTCCGGGTCGGGCAAGTCGACGCTCGTCACTCAGGTGCTCGCGGGCGTCGTTGGAGACTGGCTCGGCCACGAGCCGGGCGCCGACGACGATGCGGACCTCGAGATCGAGGACCGTGCGCAAGGGGCCGCCGCCGGCGTGCACGCGCTCGGCCTCGAGGCGTTCGACCGGCTGGTCAGCGTCGACCAGAAGCCGATCGGCCGCACCCCGCGGTCCAACCTCGCCACCTACACGGGGATGTTCGACGCGGTGCGCAAGATGTTCGCCTCGACCGACGAGGCGCAGCGCCGCGGCTACGCGCCCGGGCGGTTCTCGTTCAACGTCCCCGGCGGCCGCTGCGAGACGTGCAGCGGCGAGGGGTTCGTCGCGGTCGAGCTGCTGTTCCTGCCCGGCACGTACGCGCCGTGCCCGACGTGCCACGGCGCGCGATACAAGCCCGAGACGCTCGAGATCCGCGTGCGTGGCAAGTCGATCGCCGATGTGCTCGGCATGACCGTCGATGAGGCGGCTGGGTTCCTCGCGGACGTCCCGGCGGCGATGCGCAGCCTCGAGACGCTGCGCGAGGTCGGGCTGGGCTACCTGCGGCTCGGCCAGCCGGCAACCGAGCTGTCCGGCGGCGAGGCGCAGCGCATCAAGCTCGCGACCGAGCTGCAGCGCGGCCGTCGCGGTCACGCGCTCTACCTCCTCGACGAGCCGACGACCGGGCTTCACCCGAGCGACGTCGAGCTGCTGCTGCGCCAGCTGCACCGGCTCGTCGACGCGGGGAACACGGTCGTGGTGGTCGAGCACCACCTCGACGTCATCGCCAGCGCCGACTGGATCATCGACCTCGGCCCCGGCGCCGGGGACGAGGGTGGGAAGATCGTCGCGACTGGTCCGCCCGAGGAGGTCGCGCGGGTCCGAGCGCAGCCGGACGGCGCCGTACCTGGCCGAGCGCCTGCCGACATCCTCCGCGCGTTGAGCCACCAGACCGGGTCGTTCGACGACATTCCGCCCGTCGGCGCGTCGGACAACTTCACGGCTCGGGCACGACCGCCGACTCGCTCAGGCGCGCAGGCGCGACGGCCTCCTGCCGCGTCTCGACGGCTTCGACGGTGGCAAGGCCGCCGAGGATGCCGAGCACAAGCGCCCAGAGCGCGAGCCCTGGCAGCGACGAGCCCACCGCTACCGCGACGGCGACGAGCACCGCGGCGATGAAGCGCCGCTCCCACGGGACTCTCAACACGCGGACCTTCAGCACCACGCTGCCGAGCAGGTACAGGACGGGCCCGACGGCGAGGGCGACCAACTCCGCGCCGCCCAGGCGACGGCTCGGATGCGCGATGACCAGCTCGTTGCCGACCGCCGCGACGATGATTCCGGCGACGAGCAGGACGTACAGGTAGCTCAGGTCCCGGCCGAGGCGCCCGCGCTCATCGGCCGCCGCTCGCAGGCGCTCGAACGTTCGCCCGGCATGCGTGTCGAAGTACAACCACCACAACGCCGCGGTCATGAGCATCGCCACCAGGACCGCGGTGAGCCGCAGGAGCGTCGGGGACAGGCGCGAGGCGGTCGCGCCCGCCTCCACGATCGACTCGCCGAAGGTCACCGGACTGGCCGTCGCGCAAGATCCGGAATCTGCCGGATTGGCGGCGGCGGCCCGTCCTTCCATAGTCCCTGGGGTGGAGCTCCGGATCGGCTGTGCGCCAGACGTGCCTCTGCAGCGGCTGCAAGCCTTCATCGGCCTGCTCGCCGAGCGGAATCTCGACCTCGAAGAGCAGGTCAGAGCACCTGCCGACGGCGCTGCAACTGCAGCAGCTGCGCGTCGGCGACCTCGATGTCGGCCTGCTCCACGACGCCGGGCCGAGCCCGGGGATCGAGGCCGAGCGGCTGTACCGCGGAGAGGTGCTGGCGGCCGTCGTCTCAGTCGGACATCGCGTCGCCGCCGCTGAGTGGGCTCGGCTCGTGGATCTGGCCGGCGAGGTCCTTCTCGTCGTGCCGCGCACAGCCGAGCCGAGCGTCAACGAACGCGTCGCCGCGCTGGCCACGACGAACGGCCGCCTATTCCGCGAGGTTCGCGAGGCCCCCGGAGCCGATCTCCGTGATCTGCTGTTCGCGGTCGCCAGTGGGCACGGCGTGACCGTGCTTCCCGGCTCGACGACGCGCGTCGTGGGTGACCTCGGCGAGGCGCTGGTCGCTCGCTCGCTCGCCCCTTCGTCTGGATGCCGGACACGTGCCTCGCCTGGTCCGCGGAGGCCCGACGCGGGCTCAGCGGCGTGTACGGCGCCGCGCAGCAGGTCGCGCGCGAGCTGTATCGCGCGAGCTGTGCCTAGGCGATGAGCCCGTACCGCAGCGCGGTGGCGACGGCGGCGGCCTTGTCACTGACGCCGAGCTTGAGATAGACGTTCTCGAGATGCGTCCTCACCGTCCCAGCGCTGACTACGAGTTGCTCGGCGATCTCGCCCGAGGTGAGGCCATGCGAGGCGAGCACGAGCACGTCCGTCTCGCGCGGCGTGATCGCGGGGGCCTCGGGGGACACGCCCCCGCCGCGTAGCCGGCGCGCATGGACGCGCGCTCGCGCTGCAGCGTCGGACGACCGGCGAGCGCGCGCGCGTTCAGCCGCCTCCCGCGTGCGGCGGCCCGCCGAACGATCGCGCTCGGCGCGCTGCTCGGCCTGCGCAGCCGAGCGCTCGAGCCGCTCGGCCGTGCGTTCGTATGCCGCGGCGGCGGCGGGCAGCCCGCGCGCGGGCGTGGCGATGCCCAACACCGCCGCAATCAGGCCATCGTCGCCGTGAACCGGCACGGCGTCGACGGAGTAGGCGTGGCCGTAGCTGACGAAAGTGAAACGCCCGCGCTCGCCCGCCAGCGCGGCCCGGTAGTGGACCACCGCGGGACGCCGCACGGGATCGGGCATCTCGGAGATGTCGGGAAGCTGGCGTCCGACGAATAGACCGTCGGCGAACCACGGGAGGCGCAGGATCGACTCCCCCGCCGCGGCCTGGACGACAAGCTCGCCGTCCATGAGGAACAACGTCGGCTCCGGCAGTCCGCGTCTGCCGCGACGCTGCGCCGCGCGAGCGGCCAGGAAGCCGAAGGCGTCGTCCTCGCTCACCGAGATGTTCGCGTCAAGGACCATTCGGGAGATCGTGATCAGGCTAGTCCATCGTCCACTTGCGCCCGAGGCCCGTCGCCGCCTGAGCCGCGCACGCGTCAGGCCACCTGCAGGACGACCTTGCCCCAGCCGTGGCCGGAGTCGAGCCGGCGGTGCGCTTCGGCGACCTGATCGAGCGGCAGCACCCGCTCGATCAGCACGCGGGCCTGCCCGCGCTCGAAGAGCGGCGCCAACTCGAGCAGCCGCCGCCGCTCGCGCGTGAGGAAGATCCCGTGGATCGTCTGGTTATGCAGGTAGGCGTGCGAGAAGTCCCCATTCGGGGCGAGGATCGAAGCCAGCCGGCCGAAGTCGCGCGTCGCCGACTGGCTGCGCCCGAGGTTGTCGCCGCCAACGGTGTCGAAGACGGCGTCGACGCCCGCCCCGCCCGTCGCCTCCAATGCGGCCGCGTTGACGTCGTCGCTCTGGTAGTTCAGCGGCACGTCGACGCCGAGCTCGCGCAGGCGCTCCTGATTGGCGGGACCGGCCGTCGCCAGGACGAACCCGCCCGACGCCTTCGCGAACTGCACCGCGAAGGAGCCGACGCCGCCCGCGCCGCCGTGGATCAGCACCGTCTCGCCCACCCGAACGGCGAGCCGCCGTACGATGGCCTCCCAGGCAGTCCCTCCGGCGAGCGGGATCCCGGCGGCCTCGACGTGGCTCAGCGCGGCCGGCTTCGGCGCGACGATCGCGGCCGGCACCGGCTCGTACTCGGCGTAGGACCCGTGCCGGTTGCCGAAGACCTCCGGCGTGTAGAAGACCTCCTGGCCGGGTTGGAGGTCGTGCACGCAGGAACCGACCCGCTCGATCACCCCCGACGCGTCGTACCCGATCACTGCCGGGAGCTCAATGCCGGCCCAGTGCCCGGCGGCACGCACCTTCGCGTCCACCGGGTTCGTGCCCGCGGCGATCACCTTCACAAGCACCTCGTCCAGGCCCGGCTCGGGCGTGTCCACGTCGCGGAGGGAGAGCACCTCGGGGCCGCCGAAGCGGTCGATGACCACCGCGCGCATACCAATCCCCATAGGCCGCGAGGACACCATGACCACCGACCGTCCTTACGAACTGACGATCGGAGAGGTGCGCCCGGCCACGCGACTTGGTGCGACCTCGCGCGTGGCGCGCTGACGGGCTCCGCCGCTGACAGCCTCCGCCGCTGAACCCGCGGGAGCAGCCGACCGGCCGGGGTCCAAAGGACGGGGCGGTCGCTGGTTCGCGACAAACGGCGCTACGCCGCAATCCGCTCTTTTTCAGCCGGATGCAAGACCTAGACCCCGAGACGGACCCCGCTCAATACGCCGTCGCACGGTTATATGCCGATGCAGGGAACTTATATCGGGGAGACAGGATTTGAACCTGCGGCGTGTAGCTCGGCGGCGCGGAGCCGCGGCTCGCCCCACATCTCGAGCCCGCCGCTGTCGCGCTCGAGGATCACCGCCAACCGGGCGCACAACGCCCAATGCCGCGTCGTCGACACACCGAGCCGCGCCGGCTCGACCTGCGGCATCCCCGCCCACGCCAAGCCATCGCGCGTCGCGACGTACAGCGTCCGCTGTCCGTGCACCAAGCGCGAGCGCGCGAGCAGGCGGTGGTCGACGAGCGCCCGGAGCCGCCGGTAGCCCACGGTCCTGCCGAGACGAAATCTGTCCATGACGTCCCAACCTCGCCACGACGCCCGCCCCGCGTCCCCCAACACCCCTCCAACACCACCCGCTCCCCGCGGGTCACCGCCAACCGCCGCCGGCTCGCCCGCCGTTCCACCCGTCCCGTCTTGTCTTGCTCTTCCTTCTCTGCTCCTCCTCCGACTCTCGATTCAGTTGTCTGTCTCTGTCCATCTCTCCACTACTCCAGAGTCCATCCCGTCTCTCCACCAACACTTCTCCTGTGCCGGGACCCCCATAAGCACAGGGATCAGCTATGGACGCGCAATTCACACTCCCGTCCACCCCGGTCCCCTCCGCCATGGATGCGGTAGCCCCCGAGCCGTGGGCTCCGGCGGCGGCTCAAGAGGAGACGGTCTGGCCGTCGAGCGCCGACGTGATCGTGGCGTACACCTCGTCGGGGGGCAAGGTGCCGTCGATCCGGCGAAGCACTCCGCGGGCTTCGTAGTAGTCGACGAGCGGCCGCGTCGTCTCGTGGTAGACGGCGAGCCGCTTTTCCACGGTGTCGATGCGGTCGTCGTCGCGCAGGTGGAGCGACTCGCCGTCGTGATCGCAGACGCCCTCCTCGACGGGCGGCCGGAACGCGACGTGGAAGACGTGTCCGGCCGGGCACACGCGTCGCCCGGTGAGGCGTTCCGTCAGGCGCTCGTCGGGCACGTCGATCAGGAGCACCGCCGTGATGGCGCGTCCGTCGGCCTCGAGCGCGTCGGCGAGGGCGTCGGCCTGGGCGAGCGTTCGCGGGAAGCCGTCGAGCAGGCAGCCGGCGGCGTCGCCGCCTGAAAGCTCGCCGAGGATCATCGCGACGACGAGATCGTCGGGGACGAGCTGGCCCTCGGACATGTAGCCGGCGGCGCGCCGGCCGAGGTCGGTGCCCCGGGCGCGGTGGCTGCGCAGCAGGTCCCCCGTGGCGATGTGCACGAGGCCGAGGTCCTGGCGCAGACGCGCCGCCTGGGTGCCCTTGCCGGCACCGGGCGGGCCGAGCAGGACGAGGTTGCAGTCGGTCATGTCACTCCGTGTGTTGTTCGGATTCAACGGCAGGCGTCGCTCCGAACCAGAAGGTCCGGACGTTGACGAACTCGCGGATGCCCGTCGGCGGCGAGCTCGCGGCCGTAGCCGCTGCGCTTGGTGCCGCCGAAGGGCAGCCGGGGGTCAGAGGCGACAATGGCGTTGACGAACAGCGAGCCGGAGTGGATGCGCGCGCCGACTCGCCGGCCACGCTCGGGATCGCTCGTCCAGACGCTGGCGCCGAGTCCGAACGCGGTGTCGTTCGCGAGCTCGATGGCGTGCTCCTCGTCGCGGGCGCGGATGACCGCCGCCGCCGGCCCGAAGGTCTCCTGGCGGAACACCGGCATGTCGGGCGTGACGTCGGCCAGGACCGTCGGCGCGTAGTAGAAGCCCGGCTGTGCAAGGCGGTGGCCGCCGGTGAGCAGGCGCGCCCCGGCGTCGATCGACGCGCGCACCTGCGCGGTCGAGGCCCTCGACGAGATCGAGCCGGGCGAGGGGGCCGAGCGCCGTGTCCTCGTCGAGCGGGTCCCCGACGGTGATGTCCTCGACTGCAGCCACGAACCGGCGCTCGAATTCGTCGGCGACCCGCTCGTCGACGATGAAGCGCTTGGCCGAGATACAGCTCTGGCCCCCGTTGAGGAAGCGCGCGCGGGCCGCCATCGCCGCGGCAACGGCCACGTCGGCGTCGTCGAGGACCACGAACGGATCGGACCCGCCGAGCTCGAGGACGCTCCGCTTCAGTGCCCGGCCGGCGGCGGCGCCTACGGCGGTGCCCGCGCGCTCGCTGCCGGTCAGCGTCACGGCGGCGACGCGCGGGTCGTCGATGATGCGCGCGGTGACGTCGGCGACCGCGCCTTCGCTGACCAGGAGCGCGCGGAACAGATCCGCCGGAAGACCCGCTTGCGCGAAGGCCTCCTCGACCGCCAAGGCGCAGCCCGAGGTATTGGGCGAGTGCTTGAGCAGCGCGGCATTGCCGGCCATGAGCGCGGGTGCCGCGAAGCGCACGACCTGGAAGAACGGGAAATTCCACGGCATGATCGCCAGCACCACGCCGAGCGGGGCGTACGCGACATAGCTCGACACGGCGGGTGTAGCAACGGGCCGCTCGGCCAGGAACTCTTCAGCGTGATCGGCGAAGTACTCGCACGTCGACGCGCACTTCTCGACCTCGGCGGCGGCCTCGGCGAGCGGCTTGCCCATCTCGGCGGTGATCAGCCGCGCGAACTCGGCCTGGCGCTCGCGCAGGACCGCGGCCGTCGCCCGGACGACCAGCGCGCGCTCGTCGAAGGACGTCTCGGCGCCACGCGCGCTGCGCGTCGTGCGCTGCACCGATCGCGCCGTCGATGTCGGCGTCGGAATGCTCGTCGTAGCCCGCCACCTCCTGCCCGGTCGCCGGGTTCACGACGCGGATCGTCTGCGCCGCGACGTTCATGTCGTGACCGGGCGCGACTGCAGGACGAAGAGCTCGTCGTCCTGCATCGCCCACTCGATGTCCTGCGGGCCGCCGAGGCGCTCCTCGAGGTCGATGCCGACCTTGGCCAGGCGCGCGAGCTGCTCGTCGCCGAGGGTCTGCGCCTCGCCCCGCTCGGGCGGCAGCTGCTCCTCGCGGACCCCGCCGTCAGGGTCGTGGACGATGGCGTAGGGCTGGGCGTGAAGGCGCGTTCGCTTGACCCGGCCGTCGCGCGCGAGGACGTAGTGGTCGGGCGTGAGCTGGCCGGAGACCACGCCCTCGCCGAGCCCGAAGACGGCCTCGACGACCATGCGGTCGCGCCGGCCCTTGGTCGGGTCGATGGTGAACATCACGCCCGAGACGTCGGGCTGGACCATGCGCTGGACGACGACGGCCATTCCGAGGTCGGTCGAGCGAGCCCTTCTCGCGGCGGTAGAACAGCGCGCGCTCGGTGAAGAAGGAGCCCCAGCAGTCGCGGATGCGCTCGACGATCTCCGTCGACGCCGCGCACGTGCAGGTAGGTCTCCTGCTGGCCGGCGAAGCTCGCCGCCTCGGAGTCCTCGGCCGTCGCGCTCGAGCGCACCGCGACGGGCACGTCACCGCCGCCAAGGCGCGCGTAGGCCTCGGCGACCTCGCGCAGGGAACGCGCCGCCGGAGTCGGCCGCGCGCACGAGCGCCTGGGCCTCCTCCGCCACGCCGGCCAGGTCGCTCGCCGTCCTCGCCGCGCGCGAGCACCGCGCGGATCGCTGCCACCGTGTCCGCGAGCGCTGCCTCGAGCGCGTCGGCCGGGACGACGAAGCCCGGCGGTACCGGCATGCCGAGCGCGGTCATCCGCGCCAGCGACGCGCCCTTGCCGCCGGCGACGTCGACGTCCGTGCAGCGCTCGTCGTCGAAGAACACGAGCACCGCTCAGTCCTCGACGATCGCGATCGCGCGCACGGGCGCCGCCGTCGTGCCGACCCACTTGATCGGCAGCACGCAGAGCTGGAAGCCGAACGGCCGGCCGATCTGCTCGAGGTTCATGAGGTTCTCGAGGTGCCAGTACTCCTCGTCCCACATGACCCGGTGGGCCTCCCAGAACAGCTTCTTCTCGAACATCGCCCACACCGGCGGATCGAACGTGATGGCGTCGATGCCCATCATCCGCACGCCGCGCGCGATCAGCCAGCGCGTGGCCTCCGCGCTCATCCCGGGGTGGTCGGTCTTGTAGCGCTCCTCGTCGTTGTAGGCGCCCGCGCCGGTGTGGATGAGCACGATGTCGCGCTCCTTGACCTCGTAGCCGATGCGCTCGAGCTCGGCCTCGATCTCGGCGGCGGTGATCACGTGGCCCTTCTCGGCCCAGGTGAAGTCGAGCAGCACGCCGTCGGCGAAGCAGTACTCGAGCGGGATCGTCTCGGGGCCGCCGGCGTCGGGGACGATGTGCTTGCGCGCGTCGCAGTGCGTGCCGACGTGGTCGTCCTGGATGACGACGTAGTGCGCGGTGCCCATGTCGACGCCGTACTCCTTGGTCCCGATCCGCTCGGCGAACTGCTCGTGCGTCTCGTTGACCAGCAGCATCGGCGGCGGGACACGCGGGAAGGTGATCATGTCGGCGTGGACCGGCATCGAGAGGTCGACGATGCGCCGCCCAGGCGCCCGTCGGAGGCGGTCGTGCCGTGGCTCGTCGGATGGGTGCTCATGTGCTGCTCCTCCTCCAGACGACGATGGCGACGGCCGCGGCCAGCGGCCGCGCCGACGCGCGGGGACGAGCGCGCTTGAGGACGGCGCCGCGCGAGGCGGCGCCGAGGTCGAGCACGTCGGCGGACCGCCGGGCGGGCCTGGCCGGGGCTGCCTCGGCGCCCGATGTCGTTGCCGCCGCGGCGAGCGCGGCGTCCGCGGCGGGGCCCACGGGCAGGCGTCCGACGGCGGTGTCCTGGTAGTCGAGGGTCGGCACCACGGCGTCGCCGCTGGTCGCGGCCGCGCGCGCGCTGTTCAGGAGCCGAAGCGACGTGCGCAGCGCCCGCGACCGTGCCGCCGTCCGCCTCGATCTCCTCGGCCAGGCAGTCGGCGAACTGGCGCATGAGCTTGCCCGAGACGTCCTGCATGACGCCGCGGCCGAACTGCGCCGCCGGCCCGCTGACCCGCAGGTCGGTCTCGACGGCGACGTGCGTGCCGTCCTGGACGGACTGCAGCAACCGTCGTGATCGTGGCGGCCGCGGTGCCCTGGCCGCGTGGCGTCGGTCGCCTGCGCCCGCAGGACCGCGCGGTGCGCGTCCTCGTCGGCCTCCTCGATCGTGACCGTGCCCTGGTAGCGGCTGGTGACCGGGCCGAGCTTGATCGTCATCGAGCCGTTGAACACGTCGCCGTCGCCGCCGTCGAGCGCCGCGCCGGGGAGGCACGGCGCGACACGCTCGACGTCGAGCAGCACCGGCGAAGGCCTGGTCGACCGGCGCGGGCACGGTGAACTCGTTGCGGAGCTTCATGCCGACGGATGCGTCGTGGCAGGGCGCCTCACGCGAGGCCGCCCGCCTGGTCGTCGATGGTCTCGTAGAACTCGCGCTGCGCGGTCCTCGAGCAGCTCGGGGATCGCCTCCTCCTTGACGAGCCGCGTGAAGTGCTCGGAGTCCATGGTGGGCCTGGTAGCCGGCCTCGTCGACGTACTGCTCGTAGAGGTAGAAGAGTCGCGGGTCCTCGGCCGAGCGCTGCGCCTGGTAGAAGACGTTGCCGGGCTCCTGCGCGCGACGGCGGGGTCATCTCGCGGATGACCTCCAGCAGCCGGTCCTCCTTGCCCTCCTTGGCCCGCCACTTGGCGGAGACGACGTACGCCATGGTCATGCTCCCTTTCGTCCGATGGGGTTGCGCAGGACGCCGATGCCCTCGACTTCGAGCTCGACGACGTCCCCTTCCGCGAGCTGGCGGCCGAGCTCGAGGCCCGAGCCGCCCGCGGCCGTTCCCGACCCGATGACCTCGCCCGGGCGCAGCGTCTGGCCGCGCGAGGCGTAGGCGATCATGTCGGCGAAGGTGTGGTGCATGTGGGCGCTCGTGTCCTCGCCCCAGAGCTCGCCGTTGACGCGCACGCGCATGACCGCGTCCGTCGCGTCGAATTCGTCGGCGGTGACGATGCACGGGCCGAGGACGTTGGAGCCGTCCCAGTCCTTCGCCTTGCCCGGTCCCATGCCGACCGGGACCTCGCGGCGCTGCACGTCGCGCGCCGAGAAGTCGTTCCAGATCGTGTAGCCGAAGACGCAGCCGGCGGCGTCGGCGGCGCGACGTCCTTGACGGTCCGGCCGATCACGGCGGCGAGCTCGAGCTCGTGGTCGAGCTCGTCGGAGTACGCCGGCCACGCGACCTCCGCCTCGGGCCCGACGACGGTGTCGGGCATGCCCTTGTAGTAGGCGGGGACCTCGTACCACTCCTGGCGGGATGTCGCGGCCGAGGTTGCGGTAGGCGTTCTTGAGGTGGCCCTCGAAGGCGAGGAAGTCGCGCAGCGTGCGCGGGCGCAGCGGCGCCAGCAGGCGCGCGCCCGTCGACCGCGGCGCCGCCGCCGGTGACGGGCGCGCCGGCCTCGATGAAGGCGACCATGTCGCCGTCGAAGCCGGCGTCGACGACGCCCTCGCCGTCGAGGACGCCGACGCGCGGCGCCCTCGCCCGCGTCGTAGGTGACGAGCTTCATGCGCGCTCCTTCCGCATCGCCGCGCCGGCGGACCGGACGGCCTCGGTGATCTTCACGTAGGACCCGCAGCGGCAGAGGTTGCCGCCGAGCGCCTCGGCGATCTCCTCGTCGCTGGGGTCGGGGTTGTCCTCGAGCAGGTTCTTGGCCGTGAGCACGAAGCCGGGCGTGCACCATCCGCACTGGAAGGCGTGGTGCGTCGACGAACGCGCGCTGCACCGGATCGGCGCCCGCCGAGGCCCTCGACCGTGGTGACCTCGCGGCCCTCGGCCTGCGCGGCCATCGTCAGGCAGCCCGACACGGGCTCGCCGTCGAGCAGCACGGTGCAGGCGCCGCAGACGCCGATCCGGCACGTCTCGCGGACCGACGTGAGGCCCGCGTCGCGCAGGACGTCGAGCAGCATGTCGGTCGGCGCGCACTCGAGCGTCGGTCGCCGCTGCCGTTGAGGCGCAACGTCGACGCTCATCGCGTCCCTCCTGGCGGCGTCGACCGCCGCGAGCACCCGCTCGGCCGTGATGGGCAGCTCGTGGACGCGGACGCCCAAGCGACTGCAGCGCGTTGCCGATCGCCGCCGGCACCGGCGGCAGGACCGTCTCGCCGAGGCCGTGCACGTCGGCCCCCTCGCGCTCGATGATCTCGTGCGTGAAGCGCGCCGGCAGGTCGGCCAGCGCCGGGATGTTGTAGTCGGACAGGTTGGCGTTGGCGACCTGTCCGTCGCCGAAGTCGATCGCCTCGAACAGCGCCGTCCCGAGGCCCATGATCAGCGAGCCCTCGTTCTGCAGCTCGGCCCCGGGCCGGTTGACGACGCGGCCCGCGTAGGCGACGCCGTGCAGGTGCTCGACGGTCACCTTGCCGGTCTCCTCGTCGACCGAGACGCGCGCGCTCGCGGCGCCCTGGTGCCAGTGCGTGGACGCGATCCCCTGACCGGTGTCAGGGTCGAGGCCGCCCTCGTTGCGGATCTCGCCGAAGCCGCGCTCGCCGCCGTTGGAGCGCAGGTCGGCGACCGCCTCGTCAGCGCGCGGCCCATCATGTGCGTCGAGCGGCTCGAGGTCGTGCGGGTGTCGAACGGAGAGCTGTCGGTATCGGGGTCGGGAAGCTCGATCTGGCCCGGCTCGCAGCCGAGCAGCTCGGCGGCCATCAGCTGGATCGAGCGCCGGACGCCCTGACCCATCTCGCACGAGGCCGAGCGGACGATGTAGCCGACCGGCGTGCGCTCGACCCGGACCGCGGCACGGCTCGGCGTCTGCATGCCCTTCAGCAGCACGCACAGCCCCTTGCCGCGCGGGTCCTCCTCGTAGCCGACCGCGTCGGCCGCGGCCTGCAGGCAGTCCTCGAAGCGGACGTCGTGCATGACCTCGCCCGTCGCGAAGCGGTCGCCCTCGCGCAGGAGGTTCATGCGCCGCAGCTCCAGCGGGCTCATGTCCAGGCGCTCGGCGAGGACGTCCATCGCACGCTCTGAGGCCCACACCGACTGCATCGCGCCGTAGCCGCGGTAGGCGCCGTTGGGCGGCAGGTTCGTGTAGATCGCCAGGGCGTCGACCCGCACGTGCGGGATCCGGTACGGCCCGACACCGGCGTACCCGAGCTTCGTCGCGACGCCAGGCCCGCAGTCGGCGTAAGCGCCCGTGTCGACCCAGCAGTCGACCTCCTTGGCCACGAGCGTCCCGTCGCGCCGGGCGCCGACCCGCACACGGATCGTCGCCGGGTGCCGGTTGAGGGTGACGAACTCCTCGGAGCGGTCGAGTACGACCTTCACCGGCCGCTCGGCCTTGCGCGCCAACGCCGCGACGACGGCCTCGGTGCGCACGAAGGTCTTGGCCCCGAACGACCCGCCCATCGGCGGCGCGACGACGCGCACATCGCGCTCGTCGAGGCCGAACAGGCCGGCGAGGTCCGCGCGCGTGTTGAACGGCGTCTGCGTGCCCGCCCAGACCGTGAGGCGACCGTCCTCCCACTCCGCCAGGGCCGCGTGCGCCTCCATCGGGACATGCGCCGCGCTCGGCGTGCGGAAGGCCTCCTCGACGATCACGTCGGCCTCGGCGAAGCCGGCCGCGACGTCACCGCTGACGAGCCGAAAGCGGTGGCAGACGTTCGTCCCGGCCAACGGCCGCACGCCGATCGACACCGCCTCGTCGGCCGAGCTCGCCGCCTGCGGATGGAGCAGCGGAGCGCCCGGGGCGACCGCCTCGACGGGATCGAAGACGGCCGGCAGTTCCTCGTACTCGACCTGTAGCAGTCCCGTGGCGGCCCGCGCCTCGGCGCGCGTCGGCGCGGCGATCGCGGCGACGACGTCACCGACGTGCCGCGCGATGTCCGCGAGCACCCGTTGGTCGCGCGCCTGGCAGCCGTACAGGCCGAGGTCCGCAACGTCCGCCGGCGTGAGCGCGACGCAACCGTCGGGCAACTCGGAGGCGTCGACCGACACGACGCGCGCGTGCGCGTGAGGCGAGCGGACGAAGGCGGCGTGCAACATCCCGGGCCGCTCGACCTCGATGGAGTACGGCTGCGCGCCTGTCACGCGGCCGTCGATGCCGATCGCGCTCACGCGGCCAGCTCCTCGATTGCCCGGCGGACCTCGACGGCCGTCACCCGGCGCCGGTACGCGGCCGAGCCTCGGGCGTCGTCGATCGCCTCGACGCGCTCGGCGTAGGCCTCCGCCACCTCGCACGCGAGCGCGCGATCGATCGCGCGTCCCTCGACGAGCGGCGCACACGTCGGCGAACTCCTGCGGACGCTCGGCGACGGCGCCGATGACGACGCGTAGCGCCCCGGCGTGCCCGACGGCCGCGACGGCGACGCACGGGCGATCCTCGCGACGAGCGCGAACGGAACTTCCGGTAGACCGCCGGCCCGGAGAGCGGGAGGAACACGAACCTCGACGAGCAGCTCGTCGGGCCCGATGCAGGTCTCGTAGTAGCCGAGGATCAGCTCGTCGATGGCCACGACCCGCTCGCCGCGCGGGCGAGCGGAGCACGGCCCGGGCCCCGAGCGCCTGGAGGACCGCGGGCGGGATCCGAGGCATAGTCGGCGTCGGCCAGGACACCGCCGACCGTCGCCTGGTTGCGGACCCGCGGGACTGGCCACGAGGCCGAACGCCCGCGCGAGGACGGGCCAGCCGTCGCGGACCCGCTCGTCGCGCTCGAGCTCGCGGTGCGTGACGGTCGCGCCGATGCGCAGCTCCCCCTCCACGACGTCCATCGCGCGCAGCTCCTCGACGGCGCCGAGCGACAGCAGCGCCGACGGGCTCAGGAAGCCCTGGTTCATGAGGATCCCCAGGAACGTCCCGCCGGCGATGACCGTCGCCTCGTCGCCGCGCTCCGCGCGCAACGCCACGGCGTCGGGGAGCGACGAGGGCGCGAGCCACTCGATCGCCCCTTCGTTCACGCGAGGATCTCCACCACGCCCGTCGTGCCGTTGACGCGCACGCGGTCGCCGGTCTTGATCCGGTCCCCGGCGTTCGTCGTCCCGACCACGGCCGGGATCCCGAACTCGCGCGCGACCACGGCGGGGTGCGACATCGTGCCGCCGGCCTCGGTCACGAGGCCGTGGACCTTCGTGAAGAGCACGACCCAGGCTGGGTTCGTCATCCGGCACACGAGGATGTCGCCCTGCTCGACCTCGTCGAACTGATCCAACGACGTGACGTAGCGGGCGGTGCCCTCGACGACGCCGGGCGACGCGGCCAGGCCCTTGACCTCGCCCGTGGTCGCCGGCTCACCTGCGTGGAACTTCTCCGGGAATCCCCACAGCGACGCGTACGGGAACGCAAGCGCCGCCTCGGTCGCCGTCCCGACCCAGGACGGCGGCCGGCGCTCGGCCGCGTCCTCGTGCTCGTCGCGGCGGTCGGACACGCGCTCCTGGACGTCCCCGAGCGCCGACTGGTCGGCCAGCAGCACCCGAAGCTCGTTGTAGTGCAGGAACACGACGTCCTCGGCGTCGGCCAGAACGCCCGCCTCGGTCAGCTTGCGTCCGCACGCGATGACGGCCAGGCGCAGCCGCGCGTTCGTCCCCTGATCGATGAAGAAGTGGTGGTCGGGCGTCAGCGGGTTCATCGCCAGCGACCGGTCGAGCGCCGACTGCAGCTCGGCACGCTGATCGCCCTCGACGCCGTCCATGACCTCGGCCTTCGCCTTCTCGAGATCGTCGCGGACGCTCTCGATGTTGGCCTGGTAGTCGTAGTCGGTCGCGAGGTAACCGCGGACGGCCTCGAGGATCGGGGCCGGGTCCTCGACCCATGTCTTGAAGGCGAACTCGTGCGACCAGATCGCCTTGTAGCCGAAGGCCTGCTGGTGGGGCCGCAGCCGCTCCTCGACGAACCGTCGGCCGCGCTCGCCGCCCTCCAGCGCCTCGAGCACACCGCGCGCGGTGTCCGCGCCGTCGAACGCAGCGCGCAGCTCCTCGTCGTCCTTGATCTCCTCCTTCATCTTCCACAGGTCCTCGATCGAGTCCCAGTTGCGGTCGACGACGGAGCTCTGCAGGCGGCCCAGCAGCTCCGGGTCCGCCTCGCCACGCGCCTGCTCGACCGCGGCGTTGAGCCCCATCGTGGCCGAGAACTGCGCGAAGTTGAGCATCCAGTGGATCTTCCAGTGGCGATCGTGGACGTCGATCGTGTCCTCGAGCAGGACCGCCAGCTCGGCGAAGGACGCCGCATCCCAGTCCTGGCCGTCGAGGTAGGCGAAGTTCCGCTCGATCTCCGGGCGCAGCCGGTTCTGCCACCAGTCGAGGAAGTTGTCGGCGTAGTGGGGCAGGACGAACCCGAGGTACGCGCCGATCGCGCCGGCGTACTCACCGTCACGCGGAACCCGCGGTACGTAGCGGGCCTCGTACTCCGTCGCCTCGGCCCGCACCGCCGGGTCGGCGGGGATCGCGGCGGTGTAGACGTAGCCGTTGATCCGCTTCGCGATCCAGTCCGAGGCGAACGGCGTACCGAACCGCCGGAACATGTGATCGCACGTCAGCCACCAGCCGCCGATGTCGAAGAACAGCGGCGAGACCGGATTGGGGCAGTGCAGGTCGTCGTAGATCCAGAAGAGCTCGCGCTCGCCCTCCTGCCAGTCGATCGGGAACTCCTCGCCGCCGTGATTGGTGCCAAGCACCCCCGGCGTCTCGACCGTCGCCATTCTCTCTCCTCTCGGGCGTGCCGCCGCCCACCACGGGCGTCGACGTCGAGGGTTATAGATCATCGATAATCGAGCGTCAAGCTCGATGTCATGTACCCTGCGCAAGGACGGACCGTCGAACGACCGATGGTCCTCGACCGGAGAACCCTCGTGGCCCTGACGCGAACCTCGCTGCGCGACCAGATCAAAGAGGCGCTTCTCGCGCGCATCCTCAACGGCGACTACGCACCGGGCCAGCGCATCGTCGAGCTGCAGGTCGCCAACGAGTTCGGGGTGAGTCAGGCGCCGGTCCGGGAGGCGCTACGCGAGCTCGAGGCGCTACGACTGATCGTCTCCGAACCGCACCGCGGCGCCCGGGTCCGCGAGATCACGACCCGCGAGCTCGCCGAGGTCTACCCCGTGCGCGCCGCGCTCGAGGAGGAGGCGGCCCGCGCGGCCGCCGTCGGCCTCGGAGGCGACGTGTCAGGCCTGGAGGCCGAGTACGAAGCCATGCGCGCGGCCGCTGATCGTGACGACGCCCACGGACTCGTCGCCCACGACGTGCGCTTCCACCGGATCATCGTCGAGGGCGCCGGCAACCAGACGCTGCTCGAGCTGTGGTCCTCGCTCCACGTCGAGGCCCGCACCGTGATCACGATGGTCAAGGACCACCCAGGCCTGCACGAGGTCGCCGACCTCCACCTCCCGCTCATCGACGCGTTCCGCCGCCAGGAGCCACGACACTGCGGCCGGGTCATGCGCAAGCACATCGAGCATTTCGCCAAGTGGGTACCGCGCGACGCCGCGGCCACGGGCGACGCCGGGCCCGATGATCGGCCCGCCCGGCGTCGCGCCGCCTGACGTACTCCGCGCTCGGCCTCCGAGCAGGTTGACAGCGATGAGTCTCGTCCGTACGGTCTCAGCCGTCGATCATCGATAATCGTTAGCGCGCATCCAATGACCTCCACACCGACCGACTCGCAGCCACCCGTCGCCTTCTGGTTCTTCCGCCACGCCGAGATCCCATCCCACCGCGGAGACCTACCGGCGACCTCGGCCGGCCTCGTCCACGCCGAGAACGTGGGCGCCGCGCTGGCCGGAACGTGTCCGCCCGACGCGCGTGTCGCGTTCCTCCACGCGCCGACCGTCCGAACCGTCCAGACCGCCGAGGCGCTCCGCCGAGGCCTGGATCGCGCGCTGCCGACGGACACCGCGGTGGAGCTCGATGCGGTCCGGGTCGAGCAGGCCATCCGCAACCCCGACCTCTACGTCGCGGGGCACCGCGTCGAGATGGTGTCGGCGATCGACGCGGTCGCAGCGCAGCTCCCCGATGAGGCGCTCACGAGGCCGGAGCTCGAGCGCAACGCGTTCTTCTCCCGCTTCCTGACCTCCCCCGACCGTGTCGGCATGTGGGTCGACGACGTCGACCCGCCCGGGGAACGGAGCGTCGACGTCGCCCGGAGGTTCATCACCTGGGCGCGAAGCCTGCTCGACACCGCCCGCCCGTACGCGCGGCGGTACGTCTGCGTCACCCACTCCGGGCCGATGCGGGCCCTGCTGCGCCACCACGTCCTCGGGCACGACCCGGGCGAGCCCGAGTACGTCGAGCCTGTCGAGCTGACCTTCGACGCACAGCAGCGCTGCCACTGGCGGTTTCGCGACACGGACGCACCCGTCGCCCACCGCTGACCGCTACGCCGGTCGGCGCACTCCTTGGCGGGAAATTGGAACCAAATTGGAACCAAACGGCCGTCGTCCCCGTCGACTCACCAACGAAAAAAGCCCCGCATTAGCAGGGCTTTTGTCGATCGGGGAGACAGGATTTGAACCTGCGACCGCCCGGCCCCCAGCCGGGTGCGCTACCAGACTGCGCCACTCCCCGTGGTGCTCTGAGTCAGAGCGGGCGACGGGAATCGAACCCGCCCTAAGAGCTTGGAAGGCTCCTGTGCAACCACAACACTTCGCCCGCGAAGCTCTTGCGAAGCGTACCTCAGGGAGACCCGGCCGGTGGGCGGCGGCCGGGACGGTGGCCGAGGCGACCCTTCCTTCGCCTCGGCCACCCCACCCGGCCGATGACAAGCGGGTCACGGGCCATCGGTATGTGGTGATGCTGCTCGGTACGCGCCGACGGCGAGCGAGAGAGCGGAGGATCTCGCCGGCAGCCGCTTTGGAACAGAGCAGGAACGGTACGACCGGCCCCGGGGGCGGCATACCGTCAGACGGTCGGAAATCGGCGGTGTCGACCCCTCCACGCGGTCGAGAACGGCTGCCGGCGCGCCGAGCGGTGTGCGTTCCGGCTCAAGCTCCGCCCGTTCCGCCCCGGATCTCCGCCCCGTGGGCCCGCTGACGCAGCACGGACAGGACCGCGTCGGCGTCGTCGGGCGTGACGACCGGGCGCACGCGAGCGCCGACGTCGAGCACGAGCGCCCACGGCTTGTGCCGCCGGCCGGGGTCGAGGTGGGCCCAGAACCGCGGGTTCGCCGTCCCCCAGATCCGGCCCTTCCACGACCGCGCGGTCACGGGCACGCGCTCGACCGCGCGGATCGCGTCGTACGGGATCCGCTTCGCGCCGGCCGGGAAGAAGTACCAGCGGACGACGAGGGTGTCGGGCTCGCAGGTGATGAACCGGTCCTCGTAGAGGACCGTCACGCGACCGCCCGCTCCTCCTCGAGGAACTCCTCGCGGACGTGCCGAGGCCCGAACGGCCACTCGCGCTCGATCCGGGCCCAGATCAGGAACGCCGCGACCCCGGCGACCATGACGACGATCGAGAAGATGATCGGCGTCCGCCCCGCCGAGGCGTAGACGTAGATCCAGCCCGCGAGCGCGAGCAGGCTCGGGACCGGATAGAGCCACTGGCGGTAGGGCCGGCGCAGCTCGGGCTGGCGGCGGCGCAGGACGGTGAGCACGACGACCTGCGCGATCGCCTGGACGATCACGAAGACGGCGAGCAGGACGGAGATCACCGTGCTCAGCGTGAAGAAGCTCGCGATCGCGGTGATCACGCCCATGACGAGGAGCGCGACGTGCGGGAAGCGGTGGCGCGGGTGCAGCCGGGCGAACGGCCGGAAGAAGAGCCCGTCGGCCGCGGCGTTGTAGGGCACGCGCGAGCCGCCGAGCAGCCCGGCGAACACCGAGCCGAACGCGGTGATGCAGACGAGGACGGTGATGATGTCGGCCGCGGCCCTCCCCCACGTCCGGTCGAGCACGAGCGACGCGACCGAGTCCGACTTCGCGACCTCCTGCCACGGCACGACGCCCAGGACGCCGATCTGCATGAGCAGGTAGACGACCATGATCCCGATCACCGAGATCACGATCGACCGCGGCAGGACCCGGCCCGGCTCGCGGACCTCGGCCCCGAGGTAGGCGGCCGTGTTGTAGCCGAGGTAGTCGTAGATGCTGATCAGCAGGCCCGCGCCGAGGCCGGCCCAGAACGGCCCGCCGAAGGCGAACGCGTCGTCGGGGTACGAGAACGCGAGGTGGGCGTCGAAGTGGCTCAGCGACGCGACGATGACGACGCCGACGGTCAGGAACGCGACCCCCCACAGCGCCGTCGTGATCGCGCCGATCGAGTCGATCCGCCGGTACAGGGCGAAGATGACGAGCGCGACGATCGCCAGCGAGATCACGTGCGTCTCGAGCGACGTCATGCCCGGCGCGATGAAGCCGAGGTACTGCACGATCCCGATCACGCCGGTGGACATGATCAGCGGGATCGTGAACATCGCGGTCCAGACGAAGAGGAACGGCATGAGCCGCCCGGTCCGGTACTGGAAGCCCTCGCGGAGGTACAGGTAGGTGCCGCCCGCCCCCGGCATCGCGGCGCCGAGCTCGGCCCAGACGAGGCCGTCGACGAGCGCGAGGATCGCGCCGAAGATCCAGCCGAAGACCGCCTGCGGGCCGCCGAGCGTGGCGACCATCAGCGGGATCGTCACGAACGGCCCGATCCCGCACATCTGGGTCATGTTGATGGCGACGGCCGAGCGCAGCCCGATGCGCCGCTCGAAGCCCGCGCCCTCGGCCGGACGGGCGCGCGGCGCGCCGTCCGGGGCGCGGTCGGAGTCCCGGGTGAAGCGCGCCTCGCGGGTGGTCTCGGCCATCGTCGTCCTCCTGCCTCGCGGGCCGGCGGATCCGGCCCGACCCCGCGTTTCTCCCCCGCGCGAGGCGCGCTGACACCCGCCCCGGTCCGTGCGGACCCGGATCTCCGTCCGCGAGACCGTTGAGCCGTCCACTCGTCCGCTCACGCTCAAGACGGGCTGACCGCAGTCGAGAACCGGCGGGTAGCCATGCCGCCCGCCGCATCTCCCATCCAGGTCGTCCAGGGCCTCGAAGCGATCATCGACGCCGCCGCCGGCGTGCTCGCCGAGCAGTCGCTCACCGCCACGCTGAACGGCATGGCGCGGGCGCTCGGCGAGATCGTCCCGTTCACCGACCTCGCGATCTACGAGGCCGACCACCGCGCCCGCGTCCTCGTGCCCGTCTTCGCGGCCGGCCGCTACGTCGACGAGACGCTGGCCGACCGGCCGCCGTTCGACGCGAGCATCGGCGGCTCCGTCGTCCGCTCGCGGGAGATGGCCCACCTCGAGCTGCCCGACGCCGACCTCAGCGCCTACACGATCCCCGACACGCCGATGGACGAGCCCGAGGCGCTCGTGGTCGTCCCGCTCGTCGTCGGCGACGACGTGATCGGCACGCTGAGCGTCTGGCGCGTCGGCGGCGCACGCCCGATCTTCACGCCCGACGAGGCGCAGCTCATCCGCCGCTTCGCGACGCTCGCCGCGCTCGCCTACGCCAACGCCCAGCAGCGCGACCGGCTGCGCGAGCAGGCGCTGACCGACGCGCTGACCGGGCTGGCCAACCGCCGCTCGTTCCACGATCGCCTGCGCGCGGAGCTCGCCCGCGCCGGCCGCGAGGACCGTGAGGTCGCGCTCGTCCTCTTCGACGTCGACGACTTCAAGACGATCAACGACCGCCACGGCCATCCCGCCGGCGACGCGGCGCTGTGCGGCTTCGCGGCGATCCTCCGCGACGAGGCGCGCGTGTCGGACGTCGTCTGCCGCTTCGGCGGCGAGGAGTTCGCGGTCCTGCTGCCGAACGCGAGCGTCGCGGACGCGACGCGCTACGCGGTGCGCGTGCTGCTCGCGAGCCGCGCGGGCGGCCTGCGCCCGGACGGCGCGCCGCTCACGGCCTCCGCCGGCGTCGCCGGGAGCCTCGCCGACAGCCCCGACGGCTCCGAGCTCCTGCGGATCGCCGACGACCGCCTGCTCATCGCCAAGGCCACGGGCAAGGCGCGCGTCGAGTCCGGCCTGGCGCCGGTCGCCGGCGCGGCCTGAGCCGGCTCAGCCCGGCGGGTCGCTGAAGATCCCGCCGAGCGTGTCGAGCATCTGCTGCTCGTTCTCGCTCACGCGCTGTGCGTTGAAGCCGAGGAAGCCGCCCTCCTTCGCCGCGAGCGCGGAGGCCTGGGCGGCCGCCTTGAGCCACTCGTGGAAGGCCTGGGCCTCGTCGGGGGTGGCCTTGCGGGCGAGCAGGTCGTTGACCGCCCGCAGCTCGGCGAGGATGTCCTCGCGCGCGTCGGCGCCCTTCGGGCGGAAGTCGCCCATCGGGTTCTTGCGGTGCTGGGTCTTGGCCGTCACGTCGGCCGCGACGGCCTGCACGAAGGCGCCGTGGCTGCCGCTCTGGGCCGCGTCGACGACGGTGCGCAGCGCGGCGCTCGTCTCCTTGAGCGCCTCGATCGGGCCGCCCGGGTCGGCGAGCGAGATCGCCATGCCGGCGACGAGCGGCGCGCGGCCGAGCCGCTCCCATTCCGCGTCGGTGAAGTCGGTGCGAGAGGTCATCCCCCGACGCTACCGGGCGGGCGTCGCCGGCCCCGCGGCGACGGCCGGGAAGACGCTCGCCACGAGGGCGGGGATCTGGTCCGGGCGCTCCCGCACGTCGACCGCGAGCAGCTCGGTGCGGTGGACGAGCGGCGGCGAGACGACCGGCACGCCGCCGGGCGCGACCCGCGCCGGGAGCAGCGCGAGGCCCTGCGCGTGCTCGACGAGCGCGAGCAGTCCGCCGGCGTCGAGGCCGTCGTAGCGCAGGGCGGGCCGGAAGCCGTCGGCGCGGGCGAGCATCGCCAGCTCGGCGAGCGGCGTCGTGATGTCCGGCGCGTCGATCCAGCGCGCGTCGACGAGGTCCTCGAGCCGCACCCCGGCACGGCCCGCCAGCGCATGGCCGCCGGCGACGGCGAGCACGAGCGGCTCCTCCGCCAGCTCCGCCACCGGCACGCCGGTCTCGGGCAGCGGCAGCGGGTCGCCCGGCGCCGCGACGCCGTCGACGATGCCGCCGTCGATCGCGCCGGTGGCGACGGCGACCGCGACGTCGGCGCGGGCCGCGACGCGCACGGACGCGGCCAGCGCCGGGCGCGTGGCGCGGGCCGCGGCCACGACGCGCGCGGCCGTCCCGGCCGACAGCGGCGTCGCGCCGAGCGCGAGGGTGCCCGGCGCCTCGGCGACCGCGCGGGCGACGTCGGCGCGCGCGGCGTCGAGGCGCAGGAGGATCGCGCCGGCGTGCTCGTACAGCCGCGTCCCGGCCTCGGTCGGCGCGACCGGGCGGCGGTGCAGCAGCGGCGCCCCGAGGTCGGCCTCGAGCACCGCGACGTGCTGCGAGACGGCCGACTGCGTGTAGCCGAGCTCGCGCGCTGCGGCGGAGAACGAGCCGAGCCGGACGACGGCGGTGAAGGTGCGCAGGAACCGGGGATCCACGCCCATCAGTATCTCTGATGGGCAGGCCATGAACGATCGTTGGACGTGAACTCGCCGGCCGGGCACCATCGTCCGCCATGACCACCGCCACCATCGCCCTCGTCGGCAACCGCTCCCAGAGCGTCCGGGCCCACGCCCGCGTCCCGCTGCTCGTCGAGGCCCTGCGCCGCCGCGACGGGATCGTCGTCGAGCCGTACTGGATGCCCTCCGAGGACGCCGAGGACCCGGCGGCCCTGGACGGCTTCGACGGCATCTGGATCGTGCCCGGCAGCCCGTACACCAGCGCCGAGGGCGCGATCACCGCGGCCCGGGTCGCCCGCGAGCGCGGCGTGCCGTTCCTCGGGACCTGCGGCGGCTTCCAGCACGCCGTGCTGATGCTCGCCCGCGACCTGTGCGACATCCCGGCCGCCGCGCACGCCGAGTACGGCCCGGACGGCACGCTCGTCATCGTCGAGCTCGAGTGCTCGCTGGCCGGCCACGAGGGCGGGATCGTGTTCGCCCCCGGCTCGCTGATGGAGCGGATCATGGGCGTGGAGCGCAGCGTCGAGCGCTACCACTGCGCCTACGGCCTCGATCCCGCCTACGTCGACGCCCTCGCCGCGGGCGGCGTGCGGTTCACCGGCCACGACGCGCTCGGCGACGTCCGCACGCTCGAGCTGCCCGACCACCCGTTCTTCCTCGGCACGCTGTTCCAGCCCGAGCTGTCGGGCGACGGCTCGCGGGCGCACCCGGTCCTGCGGGCGTTCGCGACCGCGTGCGTCGAGCAGGCGCAGCGCCGGGCGGCCGCCGTCGCGGCCTGAGCGTCAGGCGCCGGCGAGGTCCCGCAGCGCGGCCGTTGTCGCCGCGCCGAAGCGGGGCCGGCCCGGCGCGTCCGGGCGGTCGCCGAGGATCGCCCGGACGCCGCCCACCAGGCGCGCGCGGCCGATCTCGTCGAGCGCGCCGGTGACGGCGAGGAGGTCGAGGTCGTCGCCGACCCCGGCGTCGGCGACGAGCGCGCCGAGGCGCGCGGCGGCCGCGTCGGGGTGCAGCGCGGTCGCGTCGATGGCCAGCGTGACGCCCACGGCCCCCGTCATCGCCGCCGCGTAGGCGTGAAGCAGCGCGGGATCGTCGAGCAGCTCCGCGGCGTCGGCGAGGACGACGAACGGCGCGGCGCCGTCGAGCGGGTGCCGGCCCGGGAGGTCGTCGCCGTCGGGCCCGCCGACGAGCGCGGCCGCGAGCGCCGCGCGGGCGGCCTCGTCCTCCGGGTCCGCCGCGAACGCCCGCACCGCCGGCCAGAGCGCCGCACCGGGGCTGCCGTCCGCCGCCTCGGCGACGAGCCGGGCGGCCTGCGCGCGGTCCGCGGCCGTCACGTCGAGCACCACGCCCGGGCCGAGCTCCCGGGCCTCGCGGATGTTGCGGTCGAGCGCCTCCCATCCGGCGAGCAGCTCCCGCGGGGTGGCGTCGCCGGGCGCCAGCGTGCGCAGGACGTGGCGCTGGAAGCCCGCCGCCTTGACGAGCTCGGCGCGGCGGGCCTGACCCTGCGCGCCGAGCGACATGTTCGCGCCGTGGAAGCGGTAGAGGGTGCGCGGCTCGGCGAGATAGGCGAGCTCGGAGACCTGGGCCACGCGGACCGCGATCCACCAGTCCGACCACGGCATCTCCGCGGGGATCGGCGTCACCGCCCGCAGGACCGAGCCGCGCAGGACGACCGACGAGCAGGTCACGTTGTTGCCGACGATCAGCGCGCCGGCGCAGTGGCGGCCCTCGGGCGTGACGTCGTTCGCGAGCCAGGACTCCTGCAGGACCTTCCGCTCGGCGTCGATCACGGTCATGTCGCCGTAGACGAGGCCGACCTCGGGCCGGGCCTCGAGCACGGCGACCGAGTGGCGCAGCTTGTCGCGGACCCAGACGTCGTCGGCGTCCAGGAGCGCGATCAGCTCGCCCGTCGCGTGCTCGAGCGCGGTGTTCGTCGCCGCGACCTGGCCGCCGTTGGGCCGGTGGACGACGCGGATGCGGTCGTCCGCGGCCGCGTACCGGGCGGCGATCTGCGGCGTGGCGTCGGTCGACCCGTCGTCCACCACGATGACCTCGACGCGGTCGGCCGGGTAGTCCTGGGCGAGCACGCCGTCGAGCGCCTCGCCGAGGAACCGCTCCGCGTCGAACGCGGGCACGATCACGCTGACGGTCGGCGCCACGCTCACTCCTCGCCGGTGGCGACGCGGGCGCGCCTCGTCCGCGCTCCACGCCGACCACGAGCCCGGGAACAGCCGGCCGCCGCCGAGCCCGGCGTGCTCGGCGAGCAGCAGGGTGTGGCAGGCGTTGACGCCCGAGCCGCAGTAGGAGACGACCGGCGCCGTGCCGTCGATCCCGACGGCCGCGAACCGGCGGCGCAGATCCTCGACCGGCAGGACCCGGCCGTCCGCGCCGAGGTTCTCGCGCACGGGCAGGCTGCGCGCGCCGGGGACGTGGCCCCAGCGGGCGTCGACCGGGTCGTCGAGGCCGAGGTAGCGCTCGCGCGTGCGCCCGTCGACCACGACGTTCGCGCGGTCGGCGGCGTCGTCGGCCGTCGCGATCCGGTCGGCCGGCCAGGGCCGCGCGGTGAACGTCGCGGGCGCCCGGGTGACGGCCTCCGTCTCGAGCGGGCCGTCCCAGGCCGCGAGCCCGCCGTCGAGGAGCGCGGCGTCGTGACCGGTCGCGCGGAGCATCCACACGAGCCGCGCGGCCATGATCCCGCCCGCGTCGTCGTAGGCGACGACCGTGTCCGCGTCGCCGATGCCGAGCTCGCCCATGGCCCGGGCGAACGCCTCGGGCGCCGGCAGCGGGTGGCGGCCGCCGGCCGGCGTGGCCGGGCCCGCGAGGCGCGTGTCGAGGTCGACGAAGACCGCCCCGGGCAGGTGGCCGCCGTCGTAGGCGTCCCGGCCGGAGCGGCCGTCGAGGTACCAGCGGACGTCCGCGAGCACCACGCCGGCGCGGTGCTCGCGGACCCAGGCGGCGCCGACGACCGGTGCGATCATCGGCGCCCCACAGGCTCAGCCGCCGACGCGGATGAGCTTCTTGTTGACGAACTCGTCCATGCCGAAGCGGCCGAGCTCGCGGCCGAACCCGGAGCGCTTGACGCCGCCGAACGGCAGCTCCGCGCCCTCCGCGCCCACGGCGTTGACGAACACCATGCCCGCCTCGATCCTGTCCGCGACGCGCAGCGCCTGGTCGGGGTCGTTCGTCATCACGTACGAGCCCAGGCCGAACGGCGTGTCGTTGGCGAGCTCGACGGCCTCCTCCTCCGATCCGACGCGGTACACCGACGCGACCGGGCCGAAGAACTCCTCGTGGTAGGCGTCGTTGTCCTTCGTGATCCCCGTGAGGATCGTCGTCGAGTAGAAGTTGCCGTCGCGCTCGCCGCCGGCGACCAGCTTGGCGCCCTGGTCGACGGCGCGCTTGACCTGGTCCTCCAGGCGGTCGGCGGCCGTCGTGGAGGACAGCGGTCCGATCGTCGTGTCGGCCGAGGTCGGGTCGCCCGGCTTGACCGCCGTCAGCGCGGCCGTGAACTTCTCGAGGAACGGCTCGTAGAGCTCGTCCGCGACGATGAACCGCTTCGCCGCGTTGCACGCCTGCCCGGTGTTCTCCAGCCGGCCGGCGACGGCGGACTCGACCGTCGCGTCGAGGTCATCGGTGCCCAGCAGGATGAACGGGTCCGAGCCGCCCAGCTCGAGCACGACCTTCTTGAGGTTGCGCCCGGCGATCTCGGCCACCGCCGCACCCGCGCGCTCGGAGCCCGTGAGCGACACGCCGCGGATCCGCGGGTCGCCGATGACCCACTCGATCTGCTCGTTCGTCGCGTAGATGTTGATGTACGCGTCCTTCGGGAACCCGGCCTCGTGGAAGATCTCCTCGATCGCCGCGGCCGACTCCGGGCACTGCGGCGCGTGCTTGAGCAGGATCGGGTTGCCGATGACCAGGTTCGGGCCGGCGAACCGGGCCACCTGGTAGTAGGGGTAGTTCCACGGCATGATCCCGAGCAGCGGGCCGAACGAGCTGCGGCGCACGAACGCCGAGCCCTCGCCCTCGAGCAGGTCGATCGGCTCGTCGGCGAGCAGCTTCGGGCCGTTGTCGGCGTAGAACTCGTAGATCGCCACGCAGAACTCGACCTCGCCCACCGCCTGCTCGATGGGCTTGCCCATCTCGCGGACGATGATCTCGCCGAGGCGCTGGCGGTGCTCGTTGTGCAGCTCGGCGACACGGCGGATCAGCGCGGCGCGCTCCTCGACGGTCGTCGAGCTCGACCACTCGCGGTGCGCGGCGTCCACGCGGCCGATCGCGGCCCGCAGGTCGTCGTCACTGATCGTCGGGTACTCCTTGACGCTCTCACCCGTCGCCGGGTTGATCACGGCGTAATCGCTCATGCAGATCCTCCGTTGCTGCCTCTTCGTGCGGTTGGGAGGAAGAACATACGCGGTGGCTCCCACCGGGCGCGACCGCGCCCGACACAATGCGCCGATGCGCAGCACGGACCGCGACGCGATCATCCTCGGCGGCGGATTCGCGGGCCTGTCGGCCGCGCGCGAGCTGGCGGCGGCCGGGGCGGCCGTGACGCTGCTGGAGGCGCGCGACCGGCTCGGCGGGCGGACCTGGACCGCGCCGCTGCCGGGCACCGACGAGCGCGTCGAGCTCGGCGGCGGGTTCTTCACCGCGCACCAGCCGCGCGTCGCCGCGGCCCTCGCCGCCCACGGGATGGGCTCGCGGCCGTTCTCCGCCTGGGCGCCCGGCGTGGACGCGCGGTGCACGTGGCGCGCCGGGGGCGAGCTGCGCGCCGGCGACCCCGTCCCCGCCGGCCTGCGCGCCGAGGCCGAGCGGGTCGCGGCGCTGCTCGCCGCCGAGGTCGCCGACGTGGACGCGCTGACCCTGACGCTCGAGGCCTGGTGCGCCCGCCACGCCGTCGACCCGCCGGTCGCCGACATGCTCCGCGCGGCGTGGGCGATCACCGCGGGCGCCGCACCCGACGCGGCCGCGATGGTCGACCTCATCTCGTCGGCCGCAGACCACGGCGGGCTCGCCGGGATGCCGACGTCGCTGCAGCTCGTGCCGGTGCCGGGGTTCGGCGACCTCGCGGACGCGATCGGGGCGACGCTGCCCGAGGTCGAGCTCGGCGCCGCGGTCACGCGCGTCGACACGAGCGCCGAGGACCGGGTCGCCGTGACGCTGGCCGACGGCACGGTCCGCACGGCGCGCGCGGCGATCCTCGCGGTGCCGGTCAACGTGCTCGGAGCGATCGCCTTCGTCCCCGAGCCGCCGGCCCACGTCGCGGCCGTCGCGGGGACGAGCACGGGCGCGGCGGCCAAGCTCCTCGTCCGGGCGCGCGGCGTGGAGCCGGGCGACGTCGCGGGCGGCCGCGGCGCGGGCCTCGACCTGCTCGTCGCCGACCGCCGGCTCGCCGACGGCACGACGCTGCTCGTCGGCTTCGGCCCGCGCGCCGAGCTGCCCGTCGAGGTGACGGACGCGGTCGTCGCCCGGGCCGTCGGCGCCCTCATGCCCGCCGCGGAGGTCGTGAGCTGGGCCTGGCACGACTGGACGGCCGACCCGTTCGCGATGGGGACGTGGGCCGCGACCCGCCCGGGCGACCCCGCCGCGCTGCGGCCACCTGCGCCGCGCCCCGAGCGCGGGGTCGTGCTGGCGGGCGCGGACGTCGCGCCCGAGGCGGCCGGCTGGGTCGAGGGGGCGATCGCGTCGGGCGAGCACGCCGCGCGCCAGGTGCTGGCGCTGCTGGACCCGAGCCTCGCGCACTGACGCGCGTTTCTGCGCACTTGCGTACTGGACGATCAATATCGCTCAGGACTAGACTCGCCGGCCAATGACCCGCGTGGCGTTCATCGGCGCCGGGAGCGTGTCGTTCACGCGCGAGCTCCTGAGCGACCTCTTCGGCTACGGCGACCTCGAGGGCCTCGAGATCGCGCTCCACGACATCGACCCCGAGCGACTGGCCACGGCGGAGGCGGTCGCGCGCCGGCTGGACGCCGACAAGGCGGCGGGCGCGACGATCACGACGCACGCCGAGCGGCGCGCCGCGCACGCCGGGGCGCTGCCCGCGGGCCTGTAGGCGATGGCGGTCCTGGTCGTCGGCGACGCCAACCCCGACCTCGTCCTGACCGGCGACGTCGTCCCGCGCTTCGGCCAGGCCGAGCAGGACGTCGCCGCCGAGGTCGCGCTCGGCGGCTCGGGCGCGATCGCCGCCGCGGCCCTCGCCCGCCTGGGGGTGGACGTCGGGATCGCGGCGGCGGTCGGCGACGACGACCTCGGACGGCTGGTCGCGGCGCGCCTGCAGGCGCGCGGCGTCGCCCGCGACGCCCTCCAGCGCTCCGCGGCCCCGACCGGCCTCTCCGTCCACCTCCTGCGCGACGGCGACCGCGCGATCCTCACGAGCGCGGGCGCGATCGCCGACCTCGATATCGCCGCGGCCTGCGCGGCGATCGGGCCGGCCGTCCGCCACGTCCACCTGAGCTCCGTGTACCTGATCCCGCCGCTCGTGGCCGAGGGCGGCCGCGTGCTGGACGCGGCGCGCGCGGCCGGGGCCACGGTGTCGGTCGACACGAACTTCGACCCGTCCGGCGCGTTCGCCGTCCCCGGCTGGCTGCGGGCCGCGGACGTGATCCTCCCCAACGCGGCCGAGGCCCGGGCGATGACCGGCCGCGACGACGTCGCGCAGGCCGCGCGCGACCTCGCCGCCGAGGGCGCGACCGTCGCCGTCAAGCTCGGGGCCGGCGGCGCGCTCGGCGTGGCCGGGCCGCAGGGCGAGGTCGTCCGCGCGGAGGCCCCCGCCGCGCCCGAGGTCGTCGACGCCGTCGGCGCGGGCGACGCCTTCGACGCGGGGTTCCTGCGCGCGCGCCTCGACGACCGGCCGCTCTCGGCATGTCTGGCGCTGGGCTGCGCGTGCGGCACGCTGTCGCTGCGCGGCCGGGGCGACGCCGGGCACGCGACGCTCGCCGAGGCGCTCGCCCTGGCCGGGATCGCCGCGTGATCGTCTGCGCGGCGCCGAACCCGTCGGTCGACAAGCTCTTCGTCACCGACGCGGTCACCGTCGGCGCGATCCACCGGCCCGAGCGCTTCGTCGCGCGCCCCGGCGGCAAGGGCCTCAACGTCGCCCGCGCCGCGCACGCGCTCGGCGGCGACGTCGTCGCGGTCGCGCTGCTGGCCGGCCATGCCGGGCGGTGGATCGCCGACGCGCTCGCCGCCGCCGGCCCGCGCACCGAGACGGTCTGGGGCGACGGCGAGACGCGGGCGGCGCTGGCGGTCGCAGGCGGCGGGACGACGACCGAGTTCTACGAGGCGGGATCCGACCCGGGCACCGCCGCATGGGCGGCGTTCCGCGCCCGGGTCGAGGCGACCGCGCGCTCGACCGGCGCGGCCTGGGTGTCGATCTCCGGGTCGTTCCCGCCCGGGGTCGCGCCGGACGAGGCCGCGGCGCTCGTGCGCGCCGGCCGCGCGGCGGGGGCGCGCGTCGCCGTCGACCACCAGGGCGCCGCGCTCGCGGCCGCGCTCGAGGCCGGCCCGGAGCTCGTCAAGGTCAACCGGACCGAGGCGTCAGAGCTGACCGGCGAGGACGACCCCGCACGCGCCGCGGCCGCCCTGCGCGACCGCGCCGTCGCGGGCGGCGCGCCCGCGGCGCGCGCGACGGCCGTCGTCACGCTCGGGGCCGACGGCGCGCTCGCCCTCCCCCCGGACGGTCCCGTCCTCCGCGGCGCGCTCGACGTCCACGGCCCGCACCCGACCGGGTCGGGCGACGCGTTCCTCGGCGGCCTGCTCGTCGCGCGCGACCGCGGCGCGGACTGGCCGGCCGCCCTCGCCCTCGCGCTCGGAGCGGGGTGCGCGAACGCGGAGGCCGAGGGGGCGGGCTCCCTGGACCCCGCGCGCGCCCACGACCTCGCGGCCCGCGCCCGCGTCGCGACCGCCGCATGACCGACGGCTCGCGTACGCTGCGGGCGATGAACCGCGCGGAGCGGCTCGGAGCCATCCTCCAGGCGCTGTCCGAGCGCGGCAACGTCGACGTCGAGGACCTCACGCGCGACCTCGCCGTCTCCCCCGCCACCGTCCGCCGCGACCTGCAGGCGCTCCACGAGCAGCGCCTGCTCGAGCGCACGCATGGCGGCGCCGTCGCCATCGGCGGCCTCTACGAGCTGCCGATGCGCTACCGCTCCTCGCGCCGGCGCGAGGAGAAGCTGCGCATCGCCGCGGCCGCACTGCGCCACGTCCGCGGCGGGATGTCGATCGCGCTCACCGGCGGCACGACGACGACCGAGATCGGCCGCGCCGTCGTCCATCTCGAGGAGCTCACGGTCGTGACGAACGCGGTCAACATCGCCGCCGAGCTCGCCGTGCGCTCGAACATCCGCCTCATCGTCACCGGCGGCGTCGCCCGCAGCGCGTCGTTCGAGCTCGTCGGGCCGCTGGCCGAGAGCGTGCTCGCCCAGCTCCACGTCGACCTCGCGTTCGTCGGCGTCGACGGCATCGGCGCGCGGGCCGGCCTGTCGACCCACCGCGAGATCGAGGCCCACACGAACCGCGTCCTGGCCGAGCGCGCCGCCCGCGTCATCGTCGTCGCCGACGGCACGAAGGTCGGGGCGACCGCGCTGGCGCGGATCTGCGGCGCCGAGGACGTCGACGGCCTCATCACGACGGCCGACGCCGACGCCGACGAGCGTCAGGCGCTGGCCGCGCTGGGCGTCGACGTCGAGCTCGTGTAGGCGCCCGCCGGCGACTCGCCCGTCGCGGGGTCGAAGGCGTGCAGGCGCGTCGGGTCGACGCGCAACGTGACCTCGTCGCCCGCCGCGACCCGCGTCTCGCCGCGCAGCACGGCGTTGAACCGCGCGACGAGGCGGTTGAAGACCTTCTCGGCCGTCTGGTTCTGGCCGTGCCAGACGACGATGTTCACCGGCTTGCCGCCGGCCGCCGCGTCGTCGCCGCCCGTCGTGACGGACTTCCCGCCGCCCCCGCTGGAGCCGCCGCACGCGGCCACGCCCATCAGGCCGTCGCGGCGACGATCGCCGCCACGCCTTCATGCTCTTCATCGCGATGCCTCCTGGGTCGACGGCTCGAGGTCGTCGTCGGGGAGGACGACCGATCGCGTGAGGTTGCGCGGGCGGTCGGGGTCGAGCCCGCGCGCCTCGGCGGCCGCGACCGCTGTGCGCTGCGCGAGCACGAGGCCGGCGAGCGGGTCGCGCCCGTCGGCGATCACGGTCGCGCCCGTGCGCGCGAGCTCCTCGGCGACGGCGTCGTCGAGCGGCGTGAGCGACCAGATCGCGCGCCCCGGGGCCGCGATGCTGATCGGCCCGTGGCGGTACTCGTAGAGCGGATAGGCCTCGGTCCACGCCTGGGCGCTCTCGCGCAGCTTCAGCGCCGCCTCGTGGGCGAGGCCGACGGTCCAGCCGCGGCCGAGGAACGTCCACTGCTCGATCTCGCCCGGCGCGACCGGCAGCGGCGCCGCGAGCGCGTCGCGCGCGTCCGCGGCGGCGGTCTGCGCCGCGCCCGGCTCGACCGACTCGCGCAGCAGCGTGAGCGCGCTCGTGGCGAACCGCGTCTGCACGACCGACCGCTCGTCGGCGAAGTCGAGGACGATCGCGGCGTCGGCGGCGGTGTCGACCGGCGTGCCGGCGACGCCGACGAGCGCGAGGCTGCGGCCGGCGAGGCCCGCCGTCCGCAGCGCGTGGACGACCTCGGTGGTCGTGCCCGAGCGCGAGATCGCGACGAGCACGTCGTAGCGCCGGCCGGGCGGGACCTCGGACGCGGCGAACGCGTCGGTCTCCCCCAGCCCCGCGCGCTCGCGCAGGGCGGCGAACGCCTGGGCGATGTACAGCGACGTGCCGCAGCCGATGACCCCGACCCGCGCGCCGGTCTCCGGCAGCAGCGCGGTGTGCTCACCGGCCAGCGCGGCGGCGAGCGGCCACAGGTCCGGCTGTGAGGCGATCTCCTCGCCGGTGATGCTCACTTCTGCATGAATACCGTCCTAAACGATCAAAAGCAAGCATCCGGCGGGGCGATCGTCAGCGACGAACCTCGACGCGCATCGCCGCCGCCAGGCGCCCGCCGAGCGTGTGCCGCGTGTCGCCGAAGCGGACCGTCAGCGGCCCGTCGAACGGCTGGCGGTCGACGACCTCGAACTCGGCGCCGATCCGGACGCCGCGCGCGTCGAGGTAGCGGAGCATCTCGGGGTCGCTGTCGGACACGCGCACGAAGCGGCCGCGGTCGCCGACCGCGAGGGCGTCGAGCGCGCGTGTCTCGCCCTCGTCGATCCGCAGCGCCGCGTCGGGGATCGGGTCGCCGTGCGGGTCGTGGGTCGGGTGGCCGAGCTTCGCGGCGATGCGCTGCTCGAGGTACTCGGAGAGCACGTGCTCGAGCGCCTCGGCCTCGTCGTGCACGCGGTCCCAGGGCACGCCGAGGTGCTCGGCGAGGTACAGCTCGAGCAGGCGGTGGTGGCGCAGGACCTCGAGCGCGACGCGCTCGCCGTCGGCGGTCAGCGCGACACCGCGGTAGGGCACGTGCTCGGCGAGGCCCCGGTCGGCGAGCTTCTTGAGCATGGCCGACACCGACGCCGGCGTGACGCCCAGGCGCTCGGCCAGCGCGGTCGTCGCGACCGTGCCGTCGCCGCGGCGGCCGAGCGCGTAGATCGCCTTGGCGTAGTCCTCGATCGCCTCCGACGGCCGGGTCGCCTCCTGCGCCGCCATCAGACGCTCACCAGGAGGCCGGTCGCGAACATGATCGCCATGCCCGCCAGCATGGCGGTGACGGCGGCGGGATGGAGCAGGCGCCCGGCGCGGTCGCGCAGCGTGGGCGCGAGCTGGACGACGACCTGCGCGATCGCGCCCGCGCCGAAGCCGAACAGGAAGGCGGCGAGCGACGCGGTGTACGCGGCGGCCCCGATCCACGCCCCGAGCACGGTCGGCGCGCCCGCGATCAGCCCGAGCACGACGAGCCGCCCGAGGGAGGGCCGCGCGGCGGCGACCGGCGCGACGATCGCCAGGCCCTCGGTCGTGTTGTGCAGGGCGAAGCCGACGACGAGCAACGCGCCGAGGGCGAGCGCGCCGGCGGAGTACGCCGAGCCGATCGCGACGCCCTCGCCGAGGTTGTGCAGCCCGATGCCGGCGGCGACGAGCAGCGCGAGGCTGCCGCCGGTCGCCCCGGCGGCCGGGGCGCGGCTGCGCTGCCACGCCGACACACCGCTGAGCGCGAGGAACGCGACGGCCGCGCCGAGCAGGACGACCGCGGGCCCGCCGAAGGCCTGCGCGCCCTCGCCGGCCAGCTCCAGCCCCTCGAGCGTCGCGTCGATGGCCAGGAACGCGAGCAGCCCGATGGTCACGCCCATGATCGCCCGCACCCAGCCCGGCGGGATGCGCCGGACCCACGGCAGCCAGAGCATCCCGAGCGCGACCGGGATCACGCCGACGTAGACGCCGAGCAGGGCCATGAGCGCGAAGAACGAGGTGTCGCGGTCCGGCGTCGCGACGGCGACGGGGATCTCGTGGACGACCGTCCCGCCGCTCGCCGTGACGAGCGCGACCTCGTAGGCCTCGCCCTCGACCCACGGCTGGCGGATGCGCACGGTCGCGGTCGCGAGCCGGCCGATCGGCGTCCGCGGGCCGTCGAACTGGGCGAAGGCGTCGTTGACGACCGCCTGGGCGATCGCGACCGCGTCCGGCCCGTCGTTGCGCACCGTGAGCTCGATGACCCCGGGCCGCAGCACGGTCCGCTCGACGGCGACGTCCTCGGCCGGCGGCCCGCGGCGCTCGCCGAGGCCCGGGCCGCCGAGCGCGGCGAACGCCGCCACCGCCGCGGCGACGACGAGCAGCGGCAGGACGCCGAGCACCACGGTGCGGCCGGCGGCGTGGCGCCCGAGGCGCGGCGTCGGGTCGTGCGTCGCCATCACGCGACCTCGAAGAACCCCTGCCAGCCGAGCTCGGTGAACTCGGACTGGTGGGCGTGGAACATGAAGCGCCCGGGGTCGCGGAAGCGCCACTCGAGGATCCCGCGCTGGCCCTGGCAGAGCATGACCGTGTCGGTGAGCTCCGACGGGCGCGTCGACGTGCCCGTGGGGAAGTAGTCGAAGAGGTTGCCGTGCAGGTGGAAGGAGTTGACGAGGTCGTACTCGAGGACGTTGACGAGGTAGACCCGGACCAGCTCGCCGCGCCGCGCCGCGATCGGGCGGTCCATGTAGGCGAAGCCGATCGTGTTCGCGGCGTAGACCTCGTTGGCGCGGTCGAAGTTCGTGTCGAACCCGTTCATGACCATGACCATCTCGTCGGCGTCGGGCCGGCCCTCCGGGGGGTCGACGATGAACGCGCCGTGCAGGCCCTTGGCGATGTGCTCGGCGAGCGGGCGGACGTGGCAGTGGTAGAGGTGCAGGCCGGCCGGCAGCGCGTCGAACTCGTAGACGGTCCGTCCGCCCGGCGCGATCTCGCCCGCGCCGACGCCGGGCACGCCGTCCATCTCGGCGGGATGGATGCCGTGGAAGTGGATCGTGTGCGGGTGGGCCGAGGCGTTGGTGAACGTGATCCGCAGGCGGTCGCCCTCGCGGCAGCGGAGCGTCGGCCCGGGGATCCGCCCGTTGTACGTCCACGCGGCGAAGCGGACGCCCGGCATCACCTCGATCTCGCGGTCGACGGCCTCGAGCTCCCACTCGCGCAGGACGCGGCCGGTGGGCAGGCGGCGGGTGCGGCCCCAGTCGAAGTCGCGCAGGATCTCGGACGGGTCGAAGCCGTTCGCGCGGTGGTCGACGGTCTCACCGGCCCGGAAGGCGGCGTGACCGCCCGAGGCCGCGGACGCCGCGTGGGCGTCGTGCCCGCCCGCCGGGTCGGCCGCGGCGGCCGTTCCGTCCCACGGATGGGAGTGCGGGACCTGCGCGTGGAGGACGGCGCCGGCCCCGAGGAGCGGCACGCTCCCGAGGAGGAGACGGCGCCGTGTGAGCCGTGTCATGGCTGAGATTGTGGCATGTCTAAATCAGAGTCGTGACATGTCTGGTGGTATCCGTCATCGGCATGGCCTATTCCGTCATCTCGCCCGGCGAGCAGCCGTGGCTCACGCGTCCTCATGCCGACGGCGAGCCGGCGCGCCACGTCACGGAGCTCAGCGAGGTCGCCGGCATGGAGCACGTCCGCGCGAACGTCTGGCGCTACGAGCCGGGTGCGGCCGGCCGGCGCCACCGCCACCCGGTCCAGGACGAGACGTTCGTCGTCCTCTCGGGCACGCTGTCGATGTACCTCGGCGAGCCGCCGGAGCGCCGGGACGTCCCCGCCGGCAGCCTCGTGCACGTGCCGGCCGGGACCCCGCTGCAGAGCGTCAACCACGGCGCCGCCGACCTCGTCGTCTACGCCCACGGCTGGCCGCCCGAGGACGAGCACGCGGAGCTGCTCGACTCGGCCGTCTGAGCCGGATCTGCACGAAAGGTGTCATTCCGGTGAGCTGATCTCCGTCTTGGTAGCGTCGCCCGACGCCGAGGTCGGAGGGGGTTTCGCGGATGTTTCGGAGACGGGGTCGACTCGCGCTGTGTGCCGTGGTGGCGACGATGGCCGCGGGCGTGCTCACGCCGGCGGCGCAGGCGCGTCCGGCCGCCCCGGCGCCACACGTCCTCGCGCCGACGACGAGCTCGCTGCGCGAGACGGTCTGCGGCCTGGTCAAGTACCCGGTCAAGACCGCGGCCAGGAAGCTGATCGGCCTCATCGCGCGACAAGGACATCGCGGTCGCTGTCGGCGTCGCTCCTGACGCCGGTCGCGACGCGAGTGGTGCCGCGACTGCGCCAGCACTGCGGCCGATCTTCGGCGAGGCCGTGCAGGCAGCAGCCGTCGGATCCGGCCGCGCATCGGGCCCGTTCGCCTTCAACCTCCACGCCACCGCTCGATACGTGAACCGGACGTTACAACCTCGTCACGCCGTGGTGGTCGGACTTCAACCTGACCCGGGAGCGTCGCTCCTACGCGTTGTGGTACCGGGTCAACGGCGCCCGGTGGCGGCCGATGAACCGGACGCTCGTACGTCCCGCATGTCACGCCGGTGCAGTTCGCGGTGCGGATCACCGACAGCGCCGGCCGTCGGAGCCCGTGGGCGTACAGCCGGACCTATCGCTACCGCTAGTCAGCCCGGGCGCAACCCGCGGAAGGCGAGCTCGAGCACCGTCGTCACCTGCTCGGGGCCCGGAGGCCGGGTGTGCAGCAGGAGCCGGTGGTAGATCGGGCCGTAGAGCAGCTCGACGGCGACGTCGAGGTCGATGTCGGGTCGCACGCCACCCTGCTCTTGCGCGCTCTGCAGCCGCATGCGGCAGGCGACCATGCGCGGCTCGATGATGTCGCGCACCAGCGCGTCGGCGACCGCAGGATCGGACTGCGCGGCGCCGATCACGCCCGTGTAGACCGGACCGAAGTCGGGCGAGGACAAGAGCTTCGCCACCGCGGTCATCTGCTGGCGCAGGTCGGCGACGACGTCCCCGCTGTCGGGGAAGTCGCTGGCCACGCCGACGACCTCGTTCAGGGCCTCCATGACGACGGCGCCCTTCGATGGCCACCACCGGTAGATCGTCTGCTTGCCCACGCCGGCGCGCGCCGCGATCGCCTCGACGCTCGTGCGTTCGTAGCTGCGCTCGGCGCACAGCTCGAACGCGGCGCGCAGGATCGCCTGCCGGGAGGCCTGGTTGCGGCGGGTCGCATCGGGAGCACGTGCCATTCTCGGGCGAACGCTAACAGGTAACGAGACGGACCGACTCGTCTTGACAGAGATCCTCCGGCGTGCGACGGTGCGACGGTGCGTCTCGTCTCGTCGCCACCGGAGCCTCGCCAGTTCGTCCACGACGAGGAGCTGGCCCGCGCGAACGAGCGGCTGCTGGACCACGTGCAGGCGCTCGAAGCCGCGCTTCGCCGCGAGCGCGCGCGGGTCGCCGCCGCCGAGGCCGACGCCCGCCGGCGCGTCGAGCGCGATCTCCACGACGGCGCCCAGCAGCAGCTCGTCGCGCTCGCGATCGACCTGCGGCGCCTGCAGGCGCGCGTGAGCGGAACGGAGATCGCGAGGACCGTGGAGGAGCTTGCCGACCGGCTCGCCGGCGCGCTCGGCGCGCTGCGCGAGCTCGCCCGCGGCGTGCACCCCGCGATCCTCACCGACCTCGGCCTCGGCCCGGCCCTGCGCAGCCTCGCCGATCGCGCGCCGCTACCGGTCGCGCTCGACGTCGACGCGATCCCGCGTCCGCCCGCGCACGTCGAGGCGACGGCGTACTTCTTCGTGGCCGAGGCGCTCACGAACGTCGCGCGCCACGCGTGCGCGAGCCACGCCGACGTGACGGTCCGCCGGTGCGACGCCGACCTGGTCGTCGCCGTGAGCGACGACGGGACGGGCGGCGCCGACGTCGCGGGCGGCACGGGCCTGCGCGGCCTCCGGGATCGCCTCGACGCGCTCGACGGCGCCCTGACGATCGAGAGCGGGGCCGGTCACGGGACCCGGGTCGCCGCCGTCATCCCGTTGGAGCCCGAGCGCTGAGCCGGCATGCCAACCACCAAGGAGACAGGACGATGACCAGCAAGCGGATCGCCGTCGTCGGCGCGACCGGCCGTGCCGGGCGCCACGTGGTCGCCGTATTGACGGAGCGCGGCCACGACGTCGTGCCGATCGCCCGCGCCCACGGCGTCGATGTGATCACCGGAGCGGGCCTGGACGAGGCGCTCGCCGGGGTCGACGCGATCATCGACGTGGCCACGGGGCCCTCGCCCGAGGAACAGGCCGCGACGGCGTTCTTCACCACCGCGGCCCGCAACCTGCAGGCGGCGGGCGCGCCGCTGATCGTCGCGATCTCGATCCTCGGCGTCGAGCACTTCGGCAGCGGCTACGGCGCGGCGCAGGTCGCGCACGAGCGCGCGCTGCTCGCCGGCCCGTCGCCGGTGCGCATCCTGCGCGCCGCGCAGTTCCACGAGCTCGTCGCGCAGCTGATCGAGTGGGGCCGCGGCGACGACGCGATCGTCGTCCCCGCGATGCGGACCCAGATCGTCGCGGCCCGGGCGGTCGCCGAGGCGCTCGCCGACCTCGCCCTCGTCCCCGACGCGCCGACGTACACGGAGATCGCCGGCCCGCGCGAGGAGCGCATGGTCGAGCTGGTCCGGATGCTGGCCGGTGACGCGCGCGTCGAAGAGGTCAGCGATCCCGAGTACGGCGCGCTCTACGAGGGCGACGCGCTGCTGCCCGGTCCCGGCACGATCCTGGCCGGGCCGACGTTTGCCACGTGGCTCGCACGGGAGCGCTCCGCCGCGCCGCGATAGGCGCGGGCGGCGCGCCGCTCAGAGACCGAGCTTGTCGCCGATCCCGCCGCCGGGCGCGGGTTGGCGGGTCGGCGTCGGCCCGCTCGCGTCAATCGGCGATCTCTCCGCAGGCGACGTTCACGACGACGGCCGTGAGCGGGCTCGCGAGGTCACCGGCGACGAGCGCGGCGACGTTGCCGACCTCCGCCAGGGTCGGTACGCGGCGCAGCAGCGTCCCCGCCGCGCGCGCCGCGACGACGGCGTCGCTCGAGGTCTGCGCGTCGCCGAAGTGCTGATCCCAGACGTCCTGCACGCCGCGGGATTCCGGTGAGCCCATCGAGCGCAGGCAGACGACGCGCACGCCGCTGGGGCCGAGCTCGGCGGCCAGCGCGCGGGTGAGCGCCTCGACGGCGGCGCACGCGATCCCGAAGCCGCCGATCCGCGGATACGCCAGGCGCGCGGCGTCCGCGCTGAAGGTGAGGATCACGCCCGAGCCCTGCCGGGTCATGTGGCGTGCCGCGGCGCGGGCGGTGATCAGGTGCGTCGCGACGCGACCGGCGATCGGATCGACGACCTCCTCGATCGACAGCTCGCAGAGCCCGGTCTGGCGGTGATCGACCGCGATGGCGTTGAACGAGACGTCGAGGTGCCCGGCCGCTTCGACGACGGCGTCCGCGTGCCCGACCACCGCGGCCTCGTCCCGCGCGTCGACGACGGCGACCTCGGCGGCCCCTCCGGCCCGCCGGATCGCATCGGCGACCTCCTCGAGCGGGGCCCGGGTCCGGCCGGTCAGGAACATGCGGGCGCCCTCGCGCGCGAAGGTCGCCGCCACCGCGCCGCCGACCGACCCCCCGGCGCCGTAGATCACCGCGTTCTTGCCCTCGAGCAGCATGAGTCCCTCCCGGGTGTCGGTTGTGGGAGAGGAGATGGCGGGCGACCGGAAACTCGTCGGAGACTCATCGCGGGTGGCCGCCCGCCCTTCGGGTATCGGGACGCCCTGTGAGCGCCGCCGGGTCCCTCAACCACCTGCGCCTCAGCGTGCGCGACCCCGCCGTGAGCGAGCGCTTCTACGACGCGGTGCTGTCGGAGCTCGGCTGGGTGCAGATCCCGCGCGAGGACGGCGGCCGGGCGTGGGAGCGGCGCGACGCGGAGTCCGCGGCGCAGTGGCTCATCCTGACGCCCGTCGCCGACGAGCACCGCGACGCCCCGCCCCACGCGCTCGGCGCGCCCGGCTTCCATCACCTCGCGCTCAACGCCGTCGATCGCGACCAGGTGCAGCCGCGTCCACGAGGTCCTGCTCGCCCTCGACGCGGACGTCCTCGACGCGCCCGCCGAGTACGACGACGATCCCGCCTGCTACGCCGTCTTCTTCCGCGACCCCGACGGCTTGAAGCTCGAGGTCGTGCACATTCGCTGACGCCGGCCTCCGGTCGAGGAGGCCGGCGTCAGGCGCCCGCCCTACGGAGAGCGGACCTCCTCGCGGGTCTCCTGGGCCGCCTGCCGGGCGTCCTCGGCCGCGCCCTGCGCGTGCTCGCGCCCGCTCTCCTTCGCCGTGTCCGCGGCGGAGGAGGCGACGTCCGACGCGACCTGCTTGCCGCGCTCCAGCGCCTGCTGCCCGGTCTCCGCGGCCTTCGCCTTGACCTGGTCGGAGACGGGGCCGATCTTCTCGTCCTCGACGCGGGTCGACGGGACGAGCATCCCGGCGACGAACCCGATCGCGGCCGCGCCGATGGCGAGGCCGAGCGGGTTCTGCTGGGCGATGCCGGCCGCCCGCCGGGCTCCGTGCTTCACCTCGCCACCGCTCGGGGTCGCGTCCGCGACCGAGCCCGTGGCACCGGTCACCTTGGCCTTGAGGTTGTCCACCTTCTCGTTCACCGAATCCTTGGCTCGGGACTTGACGTCCGCCTTGTAGGCGAGCGCGTCGACGGTGTCGCCCATGCGCTCGCGGGTGTCCTCTATCTCTGTGCGGATTGCGCGCGGGTCTTCGCCCATTCCACGTCCTCCTTCACGGTGTCGACGGTCTGTTCAGGGACGGGCGGCGTCGCCGCCTGGATGCGGTCGCGGCCCTTGAGGCCGAGCACGGCGGCGACGGCGACGTAGACGAGGCCGACGATGATGGCGGCCAGCCACGCGGCGATCGCGAGGTCGAGCAGCAGGATGATCCCGGCGGTGATGGCGCCGGCGCCGAGGAGCCCGACGGCTCCGGCGCCGCCGAACAGCCCGGCGCCCTTGCCCGCCTCCTTGCCCTTCTCGGTCAGCTCGGCCCGGGCCAGGGCCATCTCCTGGCGGATCAGGGTCGAGGTCTCGGTCGAGAGCTTGCCGAACAGCTCGCCGATCGACCGCTCGCGCAGCTCGGCGTCCTGCTCGCTCACAGGCCGCCTCCGCGCGCCGGGGCGCGCAGGTCGTCATCGCGCCGCCGACGCGCGGCCGGGGGCTCGACGGCCGGGCCGGCGGCTCGCGGCGGCGACGCGTGCGCGGGCTCGTCGACGATCCCGACCGTGGCCAGCCCGCCGGCGACGGGGCCGCCCGGCGCGTCCACCGTCGTCGCTCCCGGCGCCGGAAGCCGGCGCGCCGTGTCGCGCTGCTCGTAGCGCCGGCTGCTCGACGCCTTCAGCACGCGCGAGGCGACGAATCCGAGCGCCAGGCCGCCCGCGGCGACCGCCCACGGATTGCTGCGCGCGGCGTCCTCGATGTCGGCGAGGATGCGGTCGGCGTCGGAGTCCTTCATCCACGAGCCGGCGCGCTCGGCGCGCTCGGCGACCTGGTCGGCGACCCGGGCCGGAGCGTCCTTGCCCTGCTCGCGGAGCTGGCTCGCGACGTCGCGCAGGTCGCCCGCGTGCTGGTGGACCTGCTCGCCCGCCTGGGTCGAGCGCTGGTCGATCTGCTCGCGGACCCGGTCGCGCGCCTGGCCGGTCGCCTCGCGCACCCGCTCGCCCGCCTGATCGCGGACCTCCTGCGCCTTCTCCTGGGCCTGGTCCTTCGCACTGCCGTCCGCGCCGGGTGTCCCGGTCGAGGTCCCGGCTGTCGTCCCTGCCATGTTCACGCTCCTTGTCACGTCGTCGGTCGGGGCGCGGTACCCACAGCGGGACGAGCGCGACGTCGCCGCTCGCCGATTGGCGCGACATCACCAGTGGCGGCCCCGCCGCGTCAGCCGACGGCGAGACAGACGACGGTGGCGTCGTCGTGCAGGTCCCCGTCGCTCGCGTCGAGCACCGCACGATGGACCTCGCGCACCGTGTCGGCCGCCGAGCCGCGCTCCGAACGCCGGGCGGCGCGCGCGACACCGGCGACGCCCAGGTCGGCGCCGCCGGCGGCGCTCGTGATGACGCCGTCGGAGAACAGGACGAGCCGGTCCCCGGGGTCGAGCGCGGTCGCGTGGTCGCCCGGGCGGCTGCTCGCACGACCCCCGAGGCCGCGTCCGGCAGGCATGTCGACGTGCTCGACATCGCCGTCGGCCCGGACGATGACCGGCGCGGCGTGACCGCAGTTGACGAGCTCCAGGCGGAAGGTGGCCGGGTCCCAGTGGGCGGCGATGGCCGTCATCTCCGCCGCCGGCCCCGGCATCTCGCGCAGGGTCCGGTGCATCAGCAGCAGCGCGTCGTGCGGCGTGCCTCCGCTGCGGCGGCTCGCCCGCAGCGCGCCCAGCGCGACCGCGCTCGACGCCGCGGCCCGCGTGCTCGGGCCGAGCCCGTCCGCGAGCGTGATCCAGACGCCGTCGAGGTTCTCGACGATGTCGAACCAGTCGCCGGCGACCTCGTAGCTGGGCAGCACGTTGCCCGCGACCTCGCCGCCCGTGATGCGCGAGATGCGCGGCGGCAGCAGGCTCTGCTGGATCTCCGCCGCGGCGCGCGGCTGCTTGCGCCGCTGCCCGCGCGCGAACGTGTCGGTGTAGCGGTCGGCGAGGGTGATCGCCGCCGCCGCCTGCCGCGCGATCTCGGTCAGCGGCCGCCGCGGGCGGCCCAGCGTCAGCATCACGCCGGTGGCCCGACCCCGCAGCCAGAGCGGCACGACCTCGATGCCGCGCCGGTCGGCGAGCTGGGCGCGGAGCTCGGAGAGCCCCGCGGAGTCGAGCTCGGGTCCGATCGCCAGGGGGGCCTCGATCCGCTGCGGGAGGCGCTCGGGGCCGGCGACGCGCAGGAGGTGCGAGCCGTCGATGTCGAGGACGTACAGCCCCAGCGGGACGTCCGCGATCCGTTGGGCCTCGGCCACGAGCTGCTCCGGCAGCATCGGCGGGGCCACGACGTCGAAGACGTGGATGCCCTCGAGCGAGACCGGCCGGTCTCGGCCCAGCTGCCCGGGCGGCAACGGATGCTCCGCCGCCTCGGTCACGGTGGGCGCTCCCTCCGCCTGGACGGCGGCGACGAGGGCGGCACGACCGCGGAAGTGGCGGTAGAGCGTCGAGCGTGACACGCCGGCCGCCGCCGCGATGTCGGCCGTCGGCGCGGCGGGGGACTGCTCGAGCAGTCGGCGGGTCGCCTCGACGATCCGCCGCCGGGTCCGGCGCGTGTCCGCCCGGGCGTCATCCACGGTCGCGTCTCGGCGGTTTCACGGGTGGCGTGCGCGACATGAGACCCATTGTCCCGCGTTCCTGTCCCGCGTCGAGGGTGAGCATGGAGATTTCTTGCGAATTGGCGCTACACCGTCGTGACGCGGGACGTATGGGTCCCGTTCGATCCGGCGAACACCGTGAGGCAGAACGGAGGAGCACGTGAGATCTCGAGAGCACCGGCTGCGGGCTCGCCCGTGGCGCTGATGACGGCCGACCCCGGGACGGACGCCGCGGACCTCCTTCCCGGGGGGCCGCTCATGGTCACGCCCGCGCGCGCCGGGTCCTGGCGGGTCGTGACCGTGCGGGGCACGCATCGACCGCGAGGGCGAGGCGACCCTGGTGGCGAGCCTCACGCGGGCGGTCGCGGCGAGTCGCGAACCCCTCGCGCTCGACCTCCGCGATGTGGAGTCCGCGGACGCCGAGGCGACGGCCCTCCTCGTCAACGACGTACGCCGTCTGCACGACCGCCGCCCCGACGCCGTGGTCGTGTGTCCCGACGGGCCGGTCCGGGCGATGCTCGAGCAGCGCGGCGTCGCCCGCCGCGTGACCGTCCTCGACGACGCCGCGGACCTGCACGGCCGGGAGCCGGAGCACCCGGCCTGTCCGCGGCCGGCGGCCCCGGCACTGCACGAGGAGCGGATGTCGACCGCCGCCCGCCGCAGCCTCATCCTCGTCGAGGCGACGCTCGAGATCGAGGCGCGCCACGACGACCCCGGGCTCGCCCTCGGCGACGTCGCCCGCGCCATCGCGACGTCCGCCCGTCAGCTGCAGCGCGTCTTCGCCGAGCACGCCGGCGGCGCGTTCCGCGACGAGCTCATCGCCATCCGCATGCAGCACGCCGCCGCCCTGCTGCAGGCGACCGACCTGCCCGTCGCCGAGGTCGGCCAGCGCGTGGGCTACAGCCAGGCCAGCCACTTCGCCAAGGCGTTCCGTCGTCACCACGGAATCCCGCCGAGCGGCCTGCGTCGCGCAGCGATCGCGGCCGGGCGGGCAACGCGGACGGTCCCGCGATGCCCGCCCGCGCAGCGCTAACGCACGGTCACGACCCGGTACATCCCGAGCCGGTTGTGCTCGTTGATGAAGCACACGAGGGCATAGCGCCCGGCCCGCGCGAAGCTGACCTGCTGGTCGTCGAAGTTGCCGCCGCCGCTGAGGATCGTCTGCAGCGCGGTCGGCTGTCCGCCGACGATGCGGCCGATCGCCGCGTCGCTGTTGGATCGCAGCGCGCGGCCGACCTGCGCCGACGTGACCCCGGAGCGAAGCGGGAACGCGATGGCGATGTGCGGCCCGGCGCCGAAGTTCTGCACCCGGACGGTGCCCCGGCGCGGCAGCGTCGCGTTGCCGCGGAAGGCCAGGTCCTCCATGCGGACCGTGGCGTCCGGTGCCGGCGCGGTGGCCCCGTTGAGGTCGGCCGAGGTCGCGAACGACCCGATCCCGCGGGTGGGCGGCGCGTTCTCGGCGTCGGGCTCGGAGATCATCAGGTACGTCAGCCCGGGCTTGAGCGTCAGGGTCACGTTCCGGCGGGTCTGGCTGCCCTCGAACGTCACGCTCGCGTGCACGGTCGCGAGACCGAGCGACGACCCGCCGTTGGGGGTGCGGTCGTCACGCCGGAGCGCCGCCTGGAGGTCGGGCAGCGTCACGCCCGCGTTCAGCGTCGCGATGTAGACGCTCAGCCCCGTGCGCGACGCGGTGCGGCTGATCTGCAGCGTCGTCGGGCCGGCGGCGACCGGGCCCGGGACCTGGGCGGCGACGCTCGTCGGGCTCGCGGTCACGGCCACCACCGGGACCGTCGTCTGGGCCATGGCCATCGCGACCAATCCGGTCGCGGCGATGATCGCGCCGAGCGCGACCGCCCACACCTTCCTCATGGAAACTCCCCTCGTCGGGCCGGCCGTCGGCCGGCGTATGGCGACCCTAACCCGCCGGCCCGGCGCGCGGGCGGACCGGCGGGCGCGAAGAGACGAACGCCAAGAGCTGAGCGTTCGCTTTCATACGCGGCGATCACGGCGCCTCAAGGGCCGCGGCGCCGCGCCGATCACCGCGGAGGTATGCCCTCCGTCAGGCCCCCTTTCCTCCTCCGCGTCGCGACGCTCGTGTCGATCGTGTGGATCGTTCTGCACGAGGTCCAGGCGATCTTCGCGCCGTCGTTCGCCGCCGGCACGCTCTTCCATCGCTGGGCCCACGTCGTGGTCCTGTTCGTCGGTGCCGCCAGCTGCCTGGCGGCGAGTCGGCACGCCGGCCGCGAGCGGCTCGCGTGGACGCTGATCGGCCTCGGCATCCTCGGCTGGGCGGGCGGCGAGGCCTGGTACACGACGGTCCTCTGGAACGACCCGAGCCCGCCGATCCCGTCGCCGTCGGACTTCGGCTACCTCGTTCTGCCGCCCCTCCTGCTCGCCGGCCTCGCCCTGCTCCTGCGCGGGCGGAGCGGGACCACGCCGCCGACGCTGCTGGCGGACGGGCTCACGGCCGGCCTGGCCGTCAGCGCGCTGAGCGCGGCGCTCGTCTTCGAGACGCTCTACCGGCACGTCAGCGGCGACCCCGTCGGCGTCGCCGTCGCGCTCGCCTATCCCCTGACCGACATGGTGATGCTGGCCGTCATCGCCGGCGCCCTGGCCGGCATCGGCTGGCGCCTGGACCGCCGTTGGGCCCTGCTCACCGGCGGCATCGTCGCCTTCTGGCTGGCGGACTCGCTCTACGCCGTGCAGGCCGTCGCCGGGTCCTACACGGCCGGCGGCTGGTTCGACGCAGGCTGGTGGGGCGGTCTCGTGGCCATCGGCGCGGCGGCGTGGCAGCCCGCGCGCCGGCACACCGTGCGCGACGGCGAGGCCATCCGGCTCATCGCGGTTCCGCTCGGCTTCGGCAGCATCGGCCTCGGCCTGCTCGTCTACGCCGCCTTCGCCCCGCTCAACGCGCTGGCCGTCGGCCTGGCCGCCGCGTCGGTCGGTGCGGTCATGGTCCGCCTCGTGCTGACCTTCCGCGAGAACGTGGGCATGCTGCGCGACTCGCGCGACGAGGCGATCACCGACCCGCTCACGGGCCTGGGCAACCGGCGGGCGCTCGCGCGAGCGCTCGACGACGCGCTCGAGACCGTCGACGAGGCCGACCCGCTCGTCCTCGTGCTCTTCGACCTCGACGGCTTCAAGCACTACAACGACACCTTCGGCCATCCCGCCGGCGACGCGCTGCTCGTGCGGCTCGGCGCCGCGCTGCGCAACTACCTCGACGGACGCGGTGTCGCGTTCCGGATGGGCGGCGACGAGTTCTGCGCCCTGTTCCGCCCGGGCGCGCAGGTCGCTGCGCCGATCATCGCCGGGGCGGCCGCGGCGCTGTCCGAGCAGGGCGAGGCCTTCCGCATCGACTGCTCCTACGGCGCGATCACGCTGCCGCGCGAGGCGGCCGACGTCGCCGAGGCGCTGCGGGTCGCCGACCAGCGCATGTACGCGCACAAGCGCTCGCGCCGGGCCCCCGCCGACGCGCAGTCCAAGGACGTGCTGCTGCAGGCGCTCGCCGAGCGCCACCCCGAGCTCGCCCCGCACGTCGGCATCGTCGCCGACATGGCGGAGGCCACCGCGCTCGCCCTCGGCCTGACCGACGAGGACGTCCGCAACGTCCGTCTCGGCGCCGAGCTGCACGACGTCGGCAAGGTCGCGGTCCCCGAGGCGATCCTGCGCAAGCCGGGGCCGCTCGACGACGACGAGTGGGCGTTCATGCGCCGTCACACGCTCATCGGCGAGCGCATCATCGCCGCCGCGCCGGCCCTCGAGACCGTGGCGCGGATCGTCCGCTCGAGCCACGAGCGCTGGGACGGCGCCGGCTACCCGGACGCGATCGTGGGCGAGCAGATCCCGCTCGGCGCCCGGATCGTCGCCGTCGCCGACGCGTTCGACGCCATGACCTCCCGCCGCCCGTACTGCGAGCCGCGGACCGAGACCGACGCCCTCGACGAGCTCCGCCGGTGCGCCTCGGGGCAGTTCGACCCCGTGGTCGTCGAGGCGTTCTGCGCGGCCTGGGCCGAACGCCCGTCGACGGTCTCCGTCGGCTAGCTCCGGGCCGGACCGCCGGCCGCCGCGCCGACCGGGGCCTAGGACCATCGTCTCAATTCATTGTGCGGGTTTCCGCCTCGTGGGCGGAGCTCCGCGCTGCGATGCTGCGCTTCGCATCGGCGCGACGATCAGGACGTATTGCCTGACCAGTGCCACTGGATCCCGCGAAGGACGGGCGCCGGGGGGCGGCCCTCCTTCGCGGGAACCAGAGCGTGTCGATTCACGTGCCGGTCGGTGCCCGGGCGATGTCGGCGGCGTCGTGCTCGTAGATCCACGCGACGGCCTTGAACGACCAGTCGGTCGATCCCGCGGCCATCTCCGCGTCGCGCCGCTGCTGCTCCGGGCCGTCGGGCAGGTGGAAGCGGCCCTTGTTCGTGGTCGACATGGCCTGGATGCGCCCGGCGCGCGGGATCCGCAACTCCTCGTAGCGCCGCAGCGCCGCGACGACGTCGGTCCCCGGTTCGGCAAGACACGCGGCGAGCGTCGCCCCGTCCTCGATGGCCTGCGCCGCGCCCTGGGCCATGAACGGCAGCATCGCGTGGCACGCGTCGCCCAGCAGCGTCACGCGCCCGGCGGACCAGCGCTCGAGCGGGACGCGGTCGAACAGCGCCCAGATGAACGTCTGGTCGGCCGCCCCGATGATGTCGCGCACGTGCGGATGCCAGCCGTCGAACGCCGCGAGCGCGTCGGCGATCTCGCCGCGATCGGTCCACGACTCGCGGGTCCACGTGTCCTGGTCGACGATCGCGACGAAGTTCACGAGCGCCTCGCGACGGACGAAGTAATGGACGAAGTGCCGGCCCGGCCCCATCCAGACCTGCGCGGTCACCTCGAGCCCGAGGTGCCGCAGACGATCGGCCGCCACCAGCCCGCGGTAGGCGGCGCAGCCCGTGAAGCGCGGCCGCTCCGGTCCCCACAGGACGCGGCGCACGAGCGAATGGATGCCGTCGGCGCCCACGAGCGCGTCGACCTCGACCCGGGTGCCGTTGGCGAACCGCGCCTCGACGTGGTCCCCGCGCTCGGCCAGCCCGGTCAGGCGATGGTCGAGGTGGACCCGCTCGGCGGGCACCGCGGCGGCCAGCGCCGCGAGGAGGTCGGCGCGATGCATCTGCAGATGGGGGAAGCCGAAGACCGCCTCCAGCGGGTCGCCGAGCGGGGTGCGCAGCAGCGTCCGCCCGTCGTCCCAGCGGCGCTGGTGCCAGGCCAGCGGGCGCACGCCGGTCCGGGCCAGGGGCTCGGCGAGTCCGAGCCCGTGCAGCACGCGCGACGCGTTCGGGCTGACCTGCACGCCGGCTCCGATCTCGCGGAGCCCGGACGCCTGCTCGTACACCTGCACGTCGAAGCCGGCGCGCAGCAGCGCCAGCGCCGCGGTCAGGCCTCCGATGCCACCGCCGACGACACCGATCGACGCCTCGGGATGTGACGCCACGAGTGTGAGTCTCGTGACGGGTGCCGGCGGCGTCCACCCGTGTGAGCTACCGCACGTGGTGCAGGAGCTGCACGCCGAAGGCGTCGCCCCACACCTCGGCGATCAGTCCGGCATCGACGGGCGCCAAACCTGCACAATTTCTGTCCATTGTGGCGTTCGTCGCAATTTGCGGAGTGCACTGTCGTTCGAACGCGCACAACCATGGACGGAGGTAGCCGCATGAACGCACTCAGCGCGTCACGCCGGCCGGAAGGCATCGAGGACGCGGGCTTCAGCGTCGAGCGTCGCGACGAGGGCGGCACGATCCGCCTCATCCTGCACGGCGAGCTCGATCTCGGCAGCGAGCGCACCCTTCGCGACGAGCTGCTGCGGGCCGAGCGCTGCAGCGCGGAGCTCGTCGTCGTGCTCGACCAGCTCGACTACCTCGATTCCGCCGGGATCGGCGAGCTCCTCCAGAGCTGCCGGCGCGCGCGACGCGGCGGGCGGGCGCTTCTCGGTGACGCCGGGCGCCGGGAACGTGCGGCGCGTGCTGTGGATCTCCGGCGTCCTCAACGAGCTCTGCGACGGCGACCCGACGGGTCCGCCCCTCGGCGTGAAATAGCGCTGAACCGCCATCCCGGGACGGCCCTGCGTCGGGCCCGGTGACCTCCGGGTAGGGCCGCCCGCGAGTCGAACCGGAGGCGGAGATGGACCAGTACCCAGTCAACGACGAGCGTGAGCGTCCCACCGGCGAGCTGCTCAAGCAGCTGTCCGATCAGACCACGACGCTCGTCAAGCAGGAGATCGAGCTGGCCAAGCTCGAGCTCCAGGAGAAGGGCAAGAAGGCGGGCGTCGGCGCCGGCATGTTCGGCGGCGCGGGCGCGCTCGGGCTGTACGCCCTCGGCGCGCTGACCGCCACGATCATCCTCGCCCTGGCGACCTTCCTGCCGGGATGGGTCGCCGCCCTGATCGTCACCGTCGTCTACGGGGCGATCGCGGGCGTGCTCGCCCTTCGCGGCAAGGCCGAGGTCAAGCAGGCCACACCGCCCGTGCCCGAGCAGGCCGTCGAGACAACGAAGGAGGACGCCCGATGGGTCAAGAGCAAGGCGCAGTCGGCGCGCCGGTAGACGCCGGCGACGCCGCGCAGCTGCGCGCGAACATCGAGGAGACCCGCGAGGACCTGGGCGATACCGTCGCGGCGCTCGCCGAGAAGACGGACGTCAAGGGCCGCGCGAAGGAGAAGCTGAGCGGCGTCCGGGACTCCGTCGCCGCCAAGCGGACCGAGGTCGCCGACCGGGCGCGGGAGACCACGCCGGACGGCGCCGGATCCGCGCTCGCCACGGTCCAGGCCCAGGCCGAGCGCAATCCGCTCGTGACCGCCGCGGTCGCCGCCCTGATCGGCGGCTTCCTCGTCGGACGCCTCACCAAGCGCCGATGACCGATCCCCGCCCCGGCAGGTGGCAGCCATGAAGCTCGTCTTCACCCCGATCAGCCTCGCTCTGGGCCTCGCGGCCGGGATCGTCGGCCGCAAGATCTTCGAGCAGATCTGGGGGCTCATCGACGACGACGAGCCGCCCCACCCCCAGCACCGCGAGACGGGCGGGTTCGTGAAGCTGCTCGGCGCGCTCGTCATCGAGGGCGCGATCTTCCGCCTCGTGCGCGGCCTGGTCGACCACGGCGCCCGGCACGGCGCCGCGCGGCTCACCGGATCGTGGCCGGGCGACGAACGTCCCGAGCCCGAGTAGGAGATCCCCATGGCGTCCACGCAAACGTCCGCGGTCATCGCGCGCCTGCTCGATGACGACTTCCTCCACGAGCGCATCGGCGATGCGGCGTCCGGGCTCCGCGACGCCTACGGGCGCGCCCGGCGCCTGCCGCCCGAGAAGGCGGTGCAGGACAAGGCGATCTACGACCGTGTCCGGCAGGCGGCGACGAGCAGCATCGAGGCCACCCGCCGCGTCTTCGCCGAGCCCGAACCGCCGCCGCGCCGCCGCGGACGGATCGCGCTCGTCCTGCTCGCCACCGGCGCGGTCGTGGTCTGGGCGGCGCGCCGCCATGACGCGGCGCCCGGGCCCGAGACGGGCCCCGGCGCAACGGCGTCACGGAACTGAGCGCTCACCAGCCTGGCCGGCGGAGCGGGTCCGTCGCCCGCGATCAGCGGTCGGGATACGGATCCGCCGCGCTGTCACCGCCGCTCCGGGTGTCGTACTGGCCGTTGCCGCAGGACGGGCACGGCGGCAGGTTCTTCGTCGAGTCGACCTGCAGGTCGTAGCCACAGTTCGTGCAGCGGTAGGTCCCGGCGGAGACGTCGCTGCCGGCGGGGACGGGGTCGGCCATGGTGTCCTCCTGGGTCGGGTGCGGGCGAGATACCCGACGATGGGCTCGCGCAGCCTCCGCCGTGACGCCGCCCGTCAGCGCGCGACCGGGCCGTCCGACGCCGGGGCGACGTCCGCCCACTCCGTGTCCGCGGCGACCGACATCGCCTGCGCGGCGAGCGCGGCGAGGCCGGCGGTCACGAAGGCGACGGTGACGCCGACCCGGGTCACGAGCACCGCGACGGCCAGGCAGAAGACCGCGAACCCCGCCATGCCGCTGAGCATCCCGCGCAGCAGGGCGGCGAGCGCGGCGGCGCCGTGCCGGTCGTGGGTGAACACGGCCAGGACGGATGCGAGCACGGGCAGCGCGGCCAGCAGGCCGCCGACGATCGGGCCGAAGCGGCTCGCCGCCGCGCTGAGCGTGACGACGAGCACGGCGGTCAGCGCGATCCGCAGCGGCAGCTCCCACCGGGGCAGGACCGCCACCGGAATGAAACCCTCCGTGGCCGGGAGCGCCCGATGGGCGACGGCGAGCGCGAGTGCGGCGGCCCCGAGTCCGACCACGGGACCGGCGTCGACGGGCGCGAGGGCCGTCGCGATCAGCGCCGCCGCGATCCACCCGGCGGCGAGGCTCGCGCGCCAGCCCGCGTCCCGGGCGGTCCATGCGTACGCGAGGGCGAAGCCGCTCAGGGCGACGAGGCCGAGGAGCGTCCCACACGCCGCCTTCGCGGCGAACGCCGCGCCGTGGTCGAGCGCCGCGATCAGCAGGACGGGACCGACGATCGCCGGGAAGGCGCTGACGACGCCGCCGACCCGGTGGCCCCAGCGGCGCGCCGCGACGGTCGACGCCGCGACGAGGGCGGGCGCGACGACCAGTTCGAGCACCTCCGTGAGCACCGGACGAGGGTAGCCCGCGCCGGTGCCGCCTCAGAGCGGGGCCGTCACCTCCTGCCCAGGTCTGCCGCGGCGCCGAGGACCGGGGGCGCTGCGCTCAGGCGCCGGCGTCGTCGTCCGCGTCTTCGGCGTTCTCCTCGCCGGCCTTCGTCGCCGGAGCCGGCGAACGCCCGGAACGCGGCGGTCATGGCGCGGTCCTCCTCGGACCCCGCGTCGTCGTCGTCGCTGTCCTCGTCGTCGGGCGCGAACTCGGCGTTGGCCTGCAGGACCGCGCTCTCGAGCAGGTGGCGCAGGTCGGCCTCGGCGCCCTCCCCGACGTCCTCGACGCGCACCGTCGCCTCCTTGACGGACGTCTCGCCCCAGGCGCTCCCCGGACGGTCGAGGCGCTCGACGATCTTCTCGACCCGCTCTGACCACGCCTTCCCCGGCTCGCCGGTGATCTCGACCGTCAGTCGCCCGTCCCGGACCGCCGCCGTCGCCCAGTCGATCTCACCGTGGGGTACGTCGTCGTCGCTCGCCATGCGACGGGGGTTCCCACCCGGCTCGCGGCGCGAACCGACCGTATGCATGGCGTGCCTGTCGCCGGGCATCATGGCGCGCATGGATGAGCGTCTGTCCCAGTACTTCCTCGCCGTCGGGCGGATGTGCGGCGACGCCGGCCTCGGGCAGCTGACCGTGCGCCTCACCCTCGCCGAGGGTCGCGTCGTCACCGGCGTGCCCGCCGCGCTCCGCGACGCCGAAGGGGCCGCCGAGCTCGACGCCATCGGACTATGCCGACGCCGTGACGGTCGGCGGGATCGAGGTCGCGCTGTCGGCGGTCGTCGAGGCGAGTCTCACGCGTCCGGACCCGCGGATGACCGCCTGACCGGCCCGTCGCCGAGCCGTCCGGAGGCGGCGATCGGGCGCCATCCCGCCTAATCGGTCCGGCGGCACGTTACAATCCGACGTTCGGCCGAGGAGATCGGAATGGGTTCCCTCGGTCGCGACGGACGAACGGATGGACCTGCGGCTCGGCGACGGGCCGGACAGGGATACCGGCTTGGGTACCCGGCTTTTCTGGAAGGTTTATGCGGAAGATCAGGCACGCGCCCGCAGCTCTCGACGGTACGGACAACGGCCTCGACGGCGTCTGCGCCCACGGTGGGCGCGCCGCCATGCCTTTCGCCGGCAGCTGATGAGCGCGGTCCGAGATCCCGGCCGTCTGGGCGACCGCGCCACGGGGCGCGTCGCGCTGCTGCGGCTCGACGCGGGCTTGCGCGCCGCCGTGCCGGCCGACGAGCTGACCGCGGCCGAGCGGTTCGTGACCGTGCCCGGCCGCGCCCTCGAGCCGGGGACCTGGACGGTGCCGACCGTCGGGGCGGACGCCGAGGCCTTCGCCGCGCTCCTCGTCGAGGGCCTGGTCACCCACGAGACGACGATCGCCGGGCGTCGCACCGCCGACCTCCTCGGCCCGGGCGACGTCTTCCATCCCTGGCGCTCGTTCGACGCCGCCATTCCCGGGACGTCGCGCTGGGCCTCGGGCTCGACCGCCCTGGTCGCCGTGCTCGACGCGCGCTTCATCGCCGCGGCGCGCCGCTGGCCGCGGCTGTATCTCGTCATCCACGATCGCATGGCCGACCAGCTCGACCGGGCGGCGGCGCGGGCGGCGATCATGGGCCTGCCGCGTGTCGAGCAGCGCGTGCTCGGCCTGCTGTGGCAGCTCGCGGAGCGCTGGGGCAAGGTCCATCCCGAGGGCGTCGTCCTCGACCTCGCCCTGACCCACGAGCTGATCGGGCAGCTCGTCGGCGCCCAGCGCCCGACGGTCTCGCTCGCCATCCGCGCGCTGGCCGACGACGACCTCCTGCGGCGCACCGACGAGGGAGCGTGGCTCCTCGATCACGACATCGGCAGCATGCTGCCCGACGTCCGGCCGGTGGGCCACGTGCACACGGCCGGCCTGCCGCCGCGCCGCACGAGCCCCGTACGGGCCGTACACCTCGAGCCCGCGAGCTGGAGCTCCGAGCGAGGGACCGCGGTGGCGGACTGACCCCACCCCGCGGACGCGCAAGACTACGCGGGCATGGATGACCTCTTCATCCCCCTCTGGCCGCCCGCCTGGCTCGAGGACCACACCGTCAGCGACGAGCAGATCGTCGAGGCCGCCGAGGACGTCAGGCTCATGAGCGCGGTGCGCTCCGACGAGCGCGTCCTGCTCTCGGTGTCGTGGCCGGGCGGCCGGCGGTACCTGATGATCGACCCCACCGGTGACGCCGCGCCCGAGGCGTTCCGCGCCGGGGAGACGTCGGCGGACACCGACACGGCCCGCTCGATCGACGCCCTGTGGTCGCAGGCGCTGCTGCTGGCCAAGCGGATCCTCGACGGCGAGCTTCCGACGCCCGACGACGAGCCGCGGCGTCGGCGCTGGCGGCGGAATCGCGACTGACGCCCGGCGCCCGCGTGGGCGCGCCCCGCATTGCAGGTGCACCGATCCCGACGCCAACAGCTTCTCGGTGTTTCGGCCTCGACGTTCCGTCGGCGGTGGATTATGTTCATCGGAGGTGGAAGTCCTTTTGACAGCGCGATCGTCCGGCATCTCGACGTCGCGCGGGCAGGCGGCGGTCAGCATTGTGGCTCGTTGAACTGATCGCCTACGTTCTCAGCGTCGGCGCTCCCGTGCTCGTCGTCGCGGCAGCCGTGACGTTTCCCCCCCGCAAGCTGCCCTTGCGGGCGGTCACCGCGCGGGCCTCTCTTTTGCGGGATCGGTTCGCGGGCGCTGTCAGGCCCGACACGAGAACGCCGCCGGCCGGCGCGGCCGGGCCGTCACCGGGAAGCACACGGCCTCGGCCGGCCACGGAGGGCGGCACCGCTCGCCGGGCCCGCACGCCGCGCGATCGCGAGGGTGCGAGGAGCGATGGCCGAGGTGGCGGCCCGTCGGCCGGGAGGCTTTTCCGCGGCCGCGCCGGCCGACCGTTCTTCGAAACGCGAAACACCGCCCGCGGCCGCGCCGCCGAACCTTCCGTCAGGCAGAACTCCGGCGCGCGAGCCGGCGGCCGTGGCTGCGCCCCGGTTCGTGACCGTCCGGACCGAACCGAAGCCGGAGGCGGACGCGTCCCCGCCATCCGCGGTCCCGCCGCAGCCCCGGGCGACGGAGCGGCCGAAGCCCGCGGCGCCGGCTCGCAGCGTGTCCCACACTGCTCCGACGCGTCGCGCCCGGCCCCGCACACCGGCCCCGGAGGTCGCCGCGATCTGCCAGATCCACTGGCTGGGCAAGGGGCGCGGGTCGTGCTTCGCGGCGGTGACGTTCGACGCCCAGGGCGGCAGGCACAGCCTGGCCACGTCGCGCCGCGTCGAGTGGCGCGGGTCGGCGCCACCCACCGAGACCCCGGAGAGCCAGGCCGCAGTGAGACAGCTGTCGCGGATCCTGCGCGACAACGGGTGGCAGCCGATCCGCGGCAACGGCGAGGATCTGGGTGAGGAGCGCTGGTACGCCCGTCGCTTCCGACGGACGGCGGCGTCCGAGGGCGCGAGCACCGATCCGAGCTGACCGTCCGGCGCGCCTGTGGTCGCTCTCACAGACCACGAGGCGCGGCTCGGCCATCGTTCGGCCGGCATGAATCCTGCTCAGATCCAAGCGACCAACGACGGCCCGCAGGACGCCGCGTCGACGCTTGCGCCGTGTGGCCGTCACAAGCGGGTGAGGCAGCTCCCGCTCCCGGCCGTAGCTCGCGCTCCGGGCGCTCTGTCACGTCGGCGTAGAACACATCGGCCCACGGGTACGCCGACGCTCCGCACACACGACGCGACCGGAGGCACCCATATGGCCGATCTGACCCCGTTGGACGAGAAACTCGCCGAGGTGCTGGGCCTCGCGCAAGCTGCGCAGCGCGCCACCGACACCGTCGGAGCGATGGAGGACGCCGAGACGTTCGCCGAGGAGCTGCGACGGATGCACGAGCAGGCGGCCGAGACCGAGCGCCGAACAGACGCAGCTCGTCGATGGTCTCGATGGCAAGAAGACCGCGATCCGCGACATGGCCCGCGAGACCAAGACGGAGGCGACCGACATGATGGCGACCTATCTCGAAGGCGAGGAAGAGGCGCTCGACGGTTTCGAGTTTCTGAGCATGGCCGAGGCGGGCGAGCTGTGCCACTGGGAGATCGTCGAGACGATGTCCGAGGCGATCGGCGCCGACGACGTCCACAAGCTCGCGACCTGGGCCGTCGGTCTCCAGCGCGAGCACATCGAGGTCGTCCGCAAAGCGTCGCTCAAGCTCGCCGTGCAGGAGGTGTCGGCGTCGTGATGGCGATCATCGGCGACGCGGCGCTGCCGACCGTCAGGCGGGTGTTCGTGGGATAGCGGCTCCGCGCGCAGGTCGAAGGCGTCGCACGGCGCCGGACGTCGGCCGTCCGCAGTCGTAGGCCTTGCGCTTGCGGACGGCGCCGATCCCCACGAGGCAAGATGGCCGACTCGTGCGAGTGCCGCGGGCGTGCGACGCGGTCGGCGGCGGTAGCCTGGCGCCAGGATGGACGGCACGTCGCGCGCGATGGGTTCGTCGCCGGTCGTGGATCTGCCGCCGAGTCTGCGCTTCGGGGCGTCGTCTGCGGCCTACCAGATCGAGGGCGCGGTCGCCGTCGACGGGCGCGGTGAATCGATCTGGGATCGCTTCTGCCGGGTCCCGGGGGCGATTGTCGACGGCTCGAGCGGGGATCCGGCGTGCGACCACTACCACCGCTGGGCCGGCGACCTCGACCTGGTCGCGGAGCTCGGGCTCGACGCCTACCGGTTCTCGATCGCCTGGCCGCGGATCCAGCCCGAGGGGCGCGGCGCGCTCAACCCGCGGGCCGTGGACTTCTACCGGCGCGTCCTGGCGGGCCTACGCGAGCGCGGCGTCGATCCGGTCGTGACCCTGTATCACGCCGACTTGCCGGCTGCGCTTCAGGATCGCGGCGGCTGGGCGGCGCGCGACACGATCGGCCGGTTCTCGGCCTACGCGGACGGCATCGCGTCAGAGCTCGGGAACCTCGTCGCCGCCTGGATCACGCACAACGAGCCCTGGGGCGTCGCCTTCGCCGGTCACGCCGAGGGGGTCAAGGCCCCCGGTGTGCGCGACTGGTCGACCGCCTTGCAGGTCGCGCACCACCTCCTCGTCTCCCACGGGCAGGCCGTCCAGGCGATCCGCGCGCACGACGCCGCAGCGACGGTGGGCATATCGCTCAACCTCGCGCACGCGTGCGCGGCATCCTCGTCCGAGGCCGACGCCCAGGCGGCACGCCGCCAGGACGGCTACGTGAACCGCTGGTTTCTCGATCCCCTGTTCCGTGCGGCGTACCCGGCGGACGGCCTCGAGCGCTTCGCCCGGCACGGCGACAGCTTCGAGATCCAGGACGGGGACCTCGCCGCCATCGCGACCCCCATCGATTTCCTCGGCATCAACGCCTACCACCCCGACTGGGTGCGCGACGCCGCCGGGCGCGGGCCGTGCGAGCTCGATCACGTCACGCCGCCCCCTCCCACCAGCACGCTGGGCTGGCAGCTCGCGCCCGACGCCCTGGGCCGGCTCCTCGACCGCCTCGCCCGCGACTATGGCCCCCGACCGATCTGGATCACGGAGAACGGCGTGCCCGACGACGCCAAGCAACCGGCGCACGCCCGCCTCCGCGACCACCACCGCATCGCGTACCTCGCCGGTCACCTCGAGGCGGTGGCGGCCGCCGTCGCGCGCGGCGTCGATGTACGCCGCTACTTCGTCTGGTCGCTGCTGGACAGCTTCGAGTGGGAGCTCGGATGGCGCGCACCGTTCGGGCTCATCCACGTCGACCCGAACTCCCAGCGGCGGACACCCAAGGACAGCGCGTGGTGGTATCGCGACACGATCGCGCGCAGCCGGGCTGCGCGCGACCCGCGCAACGACGCGGTCGGATAGCGCCCGCCATATCCGCGGGCGGGATCAGTCGAGGACCGCCCGCAGGCGACGTCGACCAATGAGCGAGCCGGCGAGGTCGGACGCCATCAGCGCGGCGACGTTCCAGACGTCGCGAACGCGGAGCTCGTTCGTGCGCCTGTTTCCCGGACGTGTCATCGAGCCGT
>CAWBIM010000008.1:0-429807 GCA_963788935.1 uncultured Actinomycetes bacterium
CCTGCTTGCAAAGCAGGCGCTCTCCCAGCTGAGCTATGGCCCCGCGCGCGCCGAGTGTAGCGACGGGTCACCGTCCGGACCCGCACAGGGAAGACCGGGCTGGGATAGTCGCGCCAAGGGCGGGGGACCGAGCGAAGCGGAGGTGCGGAGGGCATGGCCACGACGTCGAACGTCGACAAGTCGCCGCGAGCGGCGAACCAGGCGCCGCCGACGCATGTGGCGGAGGTCTCGAACTTCGAGATCGTCTCCCACTACTTCGAGCTCGCGGCCGACCGGCTCGGGCTCGAGGACGACGTGCGCGCGGTCCTGCGGTCCAACTACCGCGAGGTGCAGGTCCAGGTCCCGATCCGGCAGGCCGACGGGCGGATCCACGTCTACTCCGGCTACCGCGTCCAGCACAACGCCGCGCGCGGGCCGTACAAGGGCGGCGTCCGCTTCCACCCCGAGGTCGACCTCGACGAGGTCCGCGCGCTCGCCGCGCTCATGTCGTGGAAGACGGCGATCGTCGGGGTCCCGTTCGGCGGCGCGAAGGGCGGCATCAACTGCGACCCGACGCAGCTCAGCCGCGACGAGCTGCAGCGGATCACGCGGTCGTTCATCGACAAGGTCGAGAAGGTGCTCGGGCCGACGCGCGACATCCCCGCGCCCGACGTCAACACGAACGCCCAGGTGATGGCCTGGATGATGGACGAGTACGGCAAGCTCCACGGCCACACGCCGGCGATCGTCACGGGCAAGCCGATCTCGCTCGGCGGATCGCTCGGACGCGAGGCGGCGACGGGGCGCGGCGTCGTGATGTGCTTCAGCGAGGCCGCACCCGCGCTCGGCCTCAGCCCGTCGGACACGCGCGTCGTGGTGCAGGGCTTCGGCAACGTCGGCTCGTGGGCGGCGCGGATCATCGCCGACCTCGGGGCGAAGGTCGTGGGCGTCTCGGATGCGTTCGGCGCGATCCACGGCGAGGCCGGCATCGACGTCCACGCCCTGCGGCGCCACATGGACGACGGCGGCAAGCTCACGGAGTTCCCCGGCGTCGAGGTCATCGACCCCGACGAGCTCATCGGCCTCGAGTGCGAGGTCCTGATCCCGGCCGCGCTCGGCGGCATGATCCACGCCGAGAACGCGCACCTCATCAAGGCGCGGGCGGTCATCGAGGGCGCGAACAGCCCGACGACGCCGACCGCCGACGAGATCCTTCACGACGCCGGCGTCCTCGTCGTCCCCGACGTGCTGGCCAACGCGGGCGGCGTCGTCGTCTCCTATTACGAGTGGGTCCAGAACCTCCAGCACTTCCGCTGGGACGAGCGCGAGGTCAACGACAAGCTCGGCACGACGATGCGCGGCGCGTACGGCGAGGTCGCCACGCGGGCCGAGCACGACGCGGTGCCGCTGCGCGTCGCGGCCTTCGAGCTCGGGATCGAGCGCGTCCTCGAGGCGGCGCGGACGCGCGGGTACATCTAGGCCGCGCGGCCGCCGGGGCGCAAAAAGTGGGCGCGCCCCCCGGCCCCGGGGGACGCGCCCTGTTCACGGGCCTGGGCGCCTCCCGTTCCCCAACACAAGGCGCCATTTGAACCCGGGTTACACCCTCTGTTGTCGGCACGGCCCGGGCGAACTTCAGGCGCGTCCAGAGATCTGGACGCATAGCGGTCAGAGCGCGACCGTCGCCTCGAACACGACGACCACGTCGCCCGCCACGCGGACCCGCTCCCCCGCCTCGCAGACGATGCGGCTCGCACGCTCCATCGCGACGCCCTGGTCGATCGTGAGGTGTGCGACCCCGGTGCGAGCATTGGCGTAGGCCATGAGGGGCCCGGCGGCCGAGCCCGTGGCCGGGTCCTCGACGACCGACATGCCGTCGACGAAGAAGCTCCGCGTCTGCGCGGCCTCGCGGTCCGCGTCGATGTAGGACAGGTACGCGCACACGCACGAGGAGCCCGCGAGCAGCGACCGTAGCGCGGCCGGGTCGGGCTCGACGCGGTCGAGCGCCGCCGCCTCACGGACCGGCGTCACCACCTGGTTGATCCCGGTCGAGACGATCTGCGGCGGGAGCTCGGGATGCGCCGCGGAGACATCGAGGCCCAGGGCGCCGAGGACCTCGGCCGGGTCGAGCTCGGGCCCGAACGTCGCGGGCTCCTGGAGCATCGAGGCGTGGGCCGCGGCGTCGCCGATCTCGACGTCGACCGGCTGCAGCCCGGCGCCCGTCTCCTGCACGTAGGTGACGGCGCGCTCGCCCCGCGCCCGCGCCACGGCGACGGCGGTGCCGAGCGACGGGTGGCCGGCGAAGCGCAGCTCGCCCTGCATCATCCAGATCCGGTTGCGGTAGTCGGCGCCGGGCTCGGTCGCGGTCTGCACGAACGTCGTCTCGGACAGGTGCGTCTCGCGCGCGAACGCGAGCATCGCGGCGTCCGTGACGCCGTCGGCGTCGTGCACCACGGCCAGGGCGTTGCCCGTCAGCGGCCGCGCCGTGAAGACGTCGAGCCAGGTCAGCGCGTGCGCCATCCGGCGGCTTCCGGTGGCCTCAGAACTCGAAGTCGCGCGGGGGCTTCTGCTCGAACCAGAGCCGGTCGTGCTCCGGCGTCTCCTGGAGGAACTCGGGCGTCTCCTCGAGGACGTCCTCCTCGTCGGCGTCCGCCTCCTCGGCGCGCTCGGCCGCGGGCTCGCGGTCGCGTCGCTCGGGCTCCGGCCGCTCGGGCTCGGGCTCCGGCTCGGCGACGGGGACGCGCTCGGCGGGCGGCGGGGGCGCGAGGTCGGCCTCGTCGACCGGCTCGAGCTCCTCGACGACGTCCTCGGCGGGCTCGCGGTCGCCGCGGTCGGCGGGCGCGAAGCGGTCCGCGGCGTCATCGCGCGCGACCGGCCGCTCGGGCTCCTCGACGGCGACGGGCGCGCGGGTCGCTGCGGGCGGCTCGTCGTCGAAGACGACGTCGTCGTCCTCGTAGGCCTCGGGCTCGTCGTCGTCGAACTCGGTCGCCGTGACCGCGCCCTCGTCGTCGTCGAGCTCCGCCGCGGCGGCCGCGGCGCGGCGCGCGGGACCCAGCGCCTCGTGCTCCTGGCGCTCGACCTCCGAGGGGTCGGCGCCGTGGCGGCGCTTGAGCTCGAGGTGCTCCCGGATGGCGTCGTCGAGCAGTCCCATCGCTCCGGAACGTTACCCGCCCTGGAGGCGGGGAGAGGCGTCCGCCCGCTCGGTGCGGTTCTTGCCCGCGCGCTTGGCGCGGTAGAGGGCCTCGTCGGCCGCGGCGAACAGCCCGCGCATGTCGTCGGCCGAGCCCGGGAGCGTCGCGGCGCCAAGACTCGCGGTCACGTGCAGCGACCCCATGCCGTCCAGAAGCGGGAAGTCCAGCGCCTCGATCCCGGCCCGGACGCGCTCGGCGAGGTTGAAGGCACCCTCGAGGTCGGTGCCGGGCAGGACGACCGCGAGCTCCTCGCCGCCGTAGCGCGCCGGCTCGTCGATCTCGCGCGAGGACTCGCGCAGCACCCGCGCCACCTCGCGCAGCACGAGGTCGCCCTGCTGGTGGCCGTAGGTGTCGTTGACGCGCTTGAAGTCGTCGATGTCGAGCAGCACCAGCCCGAGCGGCTGCTGGAAGCGCCGGGCGCGCTCGACCTCGGTCGACATCGCCTCCTGGAAGCGGCGGCGGTTGAACAGGCCCGTGAGCTCGTCGGTGACCGCCTGGCGCTCGACGGTCTTGTGCAGGCCGACGTTCTCGATCGAGATGCTGGCCGAGCCCGCGAGGTAGTGGAACAGGCTGCGGTCCTCGTCGGAGAACGGCTCGCCCTGGCGCGCGACGGTGACGACGCCGGAGACCCGCGTCTGGTGGTCGTCGCGGTGCAGCGGATGGGCGAGCGCGCTGACGCCGTCGACGCGCGCGTCGGCGGGCTGGCCCGTCTCGAGCACGCGGGCCTCGGCGGCGCGGATGGCGTCCTTCAGGCCGCGCGTGTCGCCCTTCGTGACGACCTGCTCGAGCGGCTCGGTCAGCGTCGGGCGCACCGAGGCGCGGCCCGCCTGGGCGCCGACCGCGTCGACCGACGTGAGGATCACGATCTCGAGCAGCGCCTCGCGGTCGAGGTTCGAGACGAACGTCTCGCCGATGCGCGTCATCGCGGTCTTGAGGCGCTCGGTGCGCTCCTTGAGCTGGACGCTCATCTCGTTGAACTCGCTGCCCAGCTGGGCGAACTCGTCGTTGCCGACCGTCGGGACGCGCACCGTGAAGTCGCCCTGGCGCATCCGGCGCGCGGCGTCGAGGAAGCTCGCCATCTGCTCCTGCAGCGTGCGCGAGAGCACGATGGCGAAGAACGCCGCGAGGGCGAGGAAGCCGACGACGAGCGCGCCGGCGATCAGACGGTCGCGGCGAATGTTCGACGCCGCCGTCGCGCGCGGTGCGAGGAGGGCGATCTTCACCTGCTCGCCGAGGAACCCGTCCCGCGCGAAGGCGTAGGTGCGGTAGCGCTTGCCGCCGATCGTCGCGAAGGACTGGCGCCGCTCCGGGATGTTCGCCTTCTCGGCGCCCGCGAGGGTGTTGGCCAGCACGTCGCCGCGCTCGCGCATCACGAGGACCTCGAGCCCGGTCTGCCGCTTCACGCGCGCGGCGAACTCGCCCGGCGTGATGTCCGAGACCTCGAGCTCGCCGAAGCGCTTCTTGCCCGCGACGAGCGCGAGGCTCGCCGGCAGGTTCGCCGAGGCGTTGCCGACGTCGACCAGCGCGCGGTTGCCGTTGCGCACGATCACGACCCGCTGGACCCCGCGGCGCTCCTGGAGGTCGGCGACGCGGGTCTGCAGGGCCTCGATGTCGTTGCGGCGCAGCGCGGTCGCGAACGGCACGTCCGTCGCGATCGCGCGGGCGTCGCGCATCGCCTGACGGGTCGCCTCGTTGTAGATGCCGATCGCGACGTCCGTCCTCGCCTTCGCGCCCGCGTCGGCCTTGCCGGACTCGGCGCCGTCGATGAGCACCCAGAACGCGACCCCGACGGCCAGCATCGGGACGAGGACGATCATCAGGAAGAACAGCCGGAGACGGTTGCGGAAACTCATCGTCCTGGCCGGAGAGAGTACCGGCGTCGCGGGCCGATCCGAGCAACGATCCTGTCGAGGTCGGGCTACACTGGGGCGGCCCGGGGCTATAGCTCAGTTGGGAGAGCGCCTGGATCGCACCCAGGAGGTCGGGGGTTCGAGTCCCCCTAGCTCCACCTCACCGGAACCCCCGCTCCCGCGGGGGTTTCGTCGTTCCACCCTCCCGCGGGCCTGACGAGTGGCCTTCCCGCCGGCGCCCGAAGGTGCGAGAGCGCGCACGGCGAGTGTGCGGGAAGCGGCCTGCACGACGCTCGCGCCAGGCGTACGTTCGAATCAGCCGGTGTGCTTCGGGCGCCCGGTGACTCGGATCTCGAAACGAGCCGAGGGGGAGGTCCGCAGTGTTCAAGCACGCGATCGCGCTCGCAGCGCTCGTCGTGGCGCTCAGCGCCGCCGCCGCGGATGCCGCGACGGTCACTGCTCCGGCGACCGAGGACACCTCGGTCGAGCAACGGAGCCCCAGCACCAACTTCGGCGGTGGCAACGACCTTGTCGGCGGAGTCCGCCGGGGCCTGCTGCGCATCGAGGGAAACCCGCAGCGGTGGGCGCTGCTGAAGTACCAGGTGCCCACGTTCACGGGCACGGTCACGCAGGTGAGGCTTCGCCTCTTCAAGCGCTCGGGCTCTCCATCGGAGCCGTTCCGCGTGCAGAGCAGCCCCTGCTCGTGGAACCAGAGCACGGTGACCTGGAACACCCGGCCGACGCTCGGCGCGGTGTTGGCGACGCTCCCCGGCTATCCCACCGGCTCCGGATTCGTCGAGTTCGGGCTGCCGACCTCCGCGGTGGCACCCGGCCAGGCGTGCTTCGCGATCACCAAGCCATCGTCGAGCGGCGCGTTCATCACCGCGGACGACGTGAACGCCGCGAACCCGAGCAGCCTCGTCATCACCACGACGGTCGACACGACCCCGCCGGAGACGACGATCACCGCCGGTCCGACCGGCTCGACGTCGACGACCGGCGCCACGTTCTCGTTCGCCTCCGAGAGCGGCGCGACGTTCCAGTGCTCGCTCGACGGCGCGCCCTATGCGCCGTGCACGAGTCCCACGACGTACCAGAGCCTCGCGGCGGGCGACCACCAGTTCGAGGTGCGCGCGACCGACGCGGCGGGCAACGTCGACGCGACGCCGGCCACGCAGGCGTGGACCATCACTCCGCCGCCGCCGCCCAGCGGCTACTGCGCCGCGCCGGCGGTGACCGGCGCATGGACCGGCGCCGGGAGGACGATCCCCGCCACACCGACCACGCTGTCCTCCGCGATCGCCGGCGCGGTCGCGGGCGACACGGTCGAGCTCGCGGACGGCATCTACAGCCGCGCAGCGGTGACGCTGACGAAGGCGATCCGGCTGAAGGCCGCGCACCCCTTCGGCGCGGTGTTCGTCGGCGGCCCGACGCCGCGCTTCGCCAACGACACCGGGCTCGGCAGCCACACGTTCACCGCCGTCGCGATCCGCGCGAGCGGGACTGCCGTCGAGGGGCTCGAGTTCCGCTACTACGACATCGCGATCGACGTCAGCGACGTCGCCGACACGCTCGTGCAGTTCAATCGCGTCGTCAGCATGTACAGCGCCGGCGTCCAGGTCTGGGACACCCGCAACACCGAGGTTCGTTGCAACGAGATCCTCGATCCGTACCTCGCGCAGGACACGCCGGCCACCGTGACGTCGCCGCCCGGCGTCGCCGACGCACAGAGCGACTACGGCGTCGTGGTCTACGGATCGCTGCAGCCGCGCGTGGAGCACAACTACTTCCACGGCCTGTTCAACGAGACGCTCTCGTTCAAGGAGGGCGACTGGGACCCGTACGCCGGCTACAACACGTTCGAGGGCTCAGCGCTCACCGCGCTGTTCTTCGGTCAGAACCTCCCGCACAACGGGCCGTACTCCTTCACGAAGCTGCCGGTCGACAACGAGCGCGGGGCGCTGGTCGGCGAGTACAACGTCTTCCGCGAGGTCTACGGCGTGCGCAACGGGGCGAACGTCGTCTACTACCTGCGCTCGCCGATACGCGTCTGGCACGTCAACGGCGACACGACGCTGCGCGGCAATGTCGTCGAGCAGGCCCAGCAGGGCGTGCTGCTGGAGTGCCGCGCAGGCTCTCAGGCCGGATGCGACACCGGCACGACTCGCCTCACCGCGAACACGATCGCCGGGCAGGTCCGCGACCTCTCGGGCACCGTCCGCCAGGTGAACACCAGCGCCGGCGTGCTCGTGTTCACCGGACTGAAGGCGGCGACGACGATCGACGCGAACGCGTTCGCCTCCGTGCCCACGCCGGTCGGCATCTTCAGCGACGGCGTATCGGGGACGCCGACCTACACCTACACGGCCAACCGCGAGTTCAGCGTGACGCCGGCCGGAGCGAACATCGACCTGCGCGCAGCCACGACGACGACCGACCCGGACCTCACGTACGCGAACGCCTATCCGTAGGGCCGGGGGCGCGAGTCCCGCGAGCTCCACCTCATCGGGACCTCTGCTCTGGCGGGGGTCCCGTCGTTCGGCGGGCGGATGCCGGAAGCCCGAACTCCGCGCCGGTCTCCAGGACCATTCCGACTGCCTGCTTGCTCGACAGCTGCGAACCGCCCGGAATGATCGCCGTCACCGGCAGGCCGAGGGCCTTGACCCGGCTGACGAGGTCGCGCTTCAGCCACTTGGACGCGCCCTTGGGCAGGGTCGAGATGATGATCTCGTCGAACTGGCCTTCGCGGACGGCGGTGCGGACGGCGTCGAACGGATCCGGGCCGCCGACCCGGGTGTCGACGGGCGAGCGGGCCGCGCGGCGGATCATCGGCAGCGCGGTCTCGATCGTCCAGTCGGCCTGCCGGCGGTCGGAGACGTCGGGGATCAGCAGCGTGAAGCGGCAGTCGCCGGCCTTCCGCCGCGCCCTCACCTCCTCGATCAGCCGCGGAGCGGCGGCGGTGCGGTTCGCCACGACGAGGATCTGCGTCGGTTCCATCGGTCAGCCCCCCTTCGGCCGCCTCCCGCGGAGAATTCTTGCGCGTCGCTGTCGATTTCGCCAGGGCCCGTTCGTCTCAGACGCGACCATCACCCACAAGGAGGACGCGATGAAGTACCTCGTGCTGATCTACCAGGGCACCACCCCGACGCCGGCCGACCCCGAGGCCTGGGGACGCCTGTCCGAGGACGAGCAGAAGGCCGTCTACGCGGCGTACGGCGAGATCAACAGCAACCCGAACATCACGCCGGGCGTCGGCATGCAGGCGCCCGAGACGGCGACGACCGTCCGGGTCAGCGACGGCCGGACGCTCACGACCGACGGCCCGTTCGCCGAGCTCAAGGAGGCGATCGGGGGCTACTTCGTCCTCGAGGCCGACGACCTCGACGCGGCCATCGAGGTCGCCGCCAAGGTCCCCGCCGCGAGCATGGGCGGCGCCATCGAGATCCGCCCGGTCCAGGAGTACTAGGCCATCCTCGACCAGGTCTTCCGCGAGCAGTGGGGCCGGGTCCTCGCTGCCCTGATCGGCTTCCTCGGCGACTTCGACCTCGCCGAGGAGGCCGCCCAGGAGGCGTTCGCGATCGCGGCGGAGCGCTGGCCGCGCGACGGCGTGCCGTCGAGCCCCGGGGCGTGGCTCGTGACGACGGCGCGCAACCGCGCGGTCGACCGCATCCGCCGCGATCGCACGCTCGCGGCCAAGACGCGCCTGCTCGAGATCCCCGAGGCCGTGGAGGACGAGATGGACGACACGACGTTCAAGGACGAGCGTCTCGAGCTCGTCTTCACCTGCTGCCATCCCGCGCTCGCGACGGAGGCGCAGGTCGCCTTGACCCTGCGCACGCTCGGCGGACTGACGACCCCCGAGATCGCGCGGGCGTTCCTCCTCCCCGAGGCGACGATGGCCCAGCGGCTCGTCCGAGCGAAGCGCAAGATCAAGGCGGCCGGGATCCCGTTCCGCGTGCCGCCCGACCACCTCCTGCCCGACCGCCTCGCCGCCGTGCTCGCGGTGGTCTACCTCATCTTCAACGAGGGCTACGGCGGGCGGATCGACCTCGCCGCCGAGGCGATCCGGCTCGGCCGCGCGCTCGCGGAGCTCATGCCCGACGAGCCCGAGGTCCACGGCCTGCTGGCGATGATGCTGCTCCACGACGCCCGCCGCGCGGCGCGCTTCCGCGACGGCGAGCTCGTCCTCCTCGAGGACCAGGACCGCTCGCTGTGGAACGTGACCCAGATCGCCGCGGGCCGCGCGACCCTCGACCGGGCGATCGCGCTGCGCGGCCAGGGCCCGTACGTCGTGCAGGCCGCGATCGCCGCGCTGCACGCCGACGAGCCGCGCGACTGGGCGCAGATCGCGGCGCTCTACGCGACGCTCGCGCGCCTCACCGGCTCACCCGTGGTCGAGCTGAGCCGCGCGGTGGCGGTCGCCGAGGCCGAGGGCCCCGAGGCCGGGCTCGCGATCGTCGATCGCCTGCCGCTCGAGGACTACCGCTACCTGCACGCCACGCGCGGCGAGCTGCTGCGCCGGCTCGGGCGCGTCGACGAGGCGCGGGCGGCCTATGACCGCGCGCTCGCGCTCGTGCACGACGACGCCGAACGGCGCCTGGTCGAGCGGCGCCTGGCCGAGCTCGACGCCTAGCGCGGCGCGCGCCGGCGCACCGGATGCGTGCACTGCGCGGGCTCGGACAGCCGCGTGCGGACGAGCTGGGTCAAGCGCACCGAGGAAGGCGGTGCGGTCCGCGTCGGAGAGCACGCTCAGGACGTCGTCGCGGATCTCGTCCCCGATCCGCTGGGCCTCGCGGAGCGCCTTCGCCCCGGCCGGCGTCACGGCGATCACGCGCGCGCGGCGGTCGGTCGGCGACGGCCGGCGCTCGGCCAGGCCGGCGGCCTCGAGCTCGTCGAGCGTGACGACCATCGTCGTCTTGTCGAGCCCGACGAGCCGGGCGAGCTGCGTCTGGGAGTACTCGCCCGTCGCGGCGGCGGCGAGGACGGAGTGGGCGCGCGGCGAGACGCCGAGGTCCTCGAGCGCGGCGGTCAGCTCGGTGGTGAGGGTCCAGCTCGCGCGGGACAGCAGCCAGCAGAGGTTGTCGCAGAGCGGCGCCGGCGCCGCCTCGGAGGGCTGCTCGGTGCGCGGGTCCGCGGTCGTGGCCATGTCCTCCCGAATGATAGCAACGATCTATCCGCACAAGATCGTCTCGTACGAGACGATCTGCTACGGTCGCAACCATGACCCGGATCTCGACGCCGCCCGCCACCACGACACCTGCCCCCGGAGCGGGCGAACGGAGCCGCTGGATCGCGCTGGTCGTCCTCTGCGCCGGGATGCTGATGATCATCCTCGACCAGACGATCGTGAACGTGGCGCTGCCCTCGATCCAGAGCGACCTCGGCTTCTCGCAGTCGGGGCTCGCGTGGGTCGTCAACGCCTACCTCATCGCGTTCGGCGGGCTGCTCCTGCTGGCCGGCCGCCTCGGCGACCTCGTCGGGCGCCGGCGGGTCTTCCTCGGCGGCCTGACGCTCTTCACGCTCGCGTCGCTGCTGTGCGGCGCCGCCCAGAGCCAGGACGTCCTCGTCGCCGCCCGCTTCGTGCAGGGCGTCGGCGGCGCGTTCACCTCCGCCGTGATCCTCGGCATGATCGTCACGCTGTTCCCGCGCCCGGACGAGCAGGCGAAGGCGATCGGCGTGTTCTCGTTCGTCGCCGCCGCCGGCGGGTCGATCGGCCTGCTCGCCGGCGGCGTGCTCACCGAGGCGCTGAGCTGGCACTGGATCTTCTTCGTCAACGTCCCGATCGGGATCGTGACCGGCGTCCTCGCCCGGCGCCTGCTCGCCCACGAGGACGGCATCGGCCTCGACCGCGGCGCCGACGTCCCGGGCGCGCTGCTGATCGTCGGCGCGCTGATGCTCGCCGTCTACACGATCGTGCAGGTCCCCGAGAACGGCTGGGGCTCGGCCGAGACGCTCGGCCTCGGGGCCGTCGCCGTCGCCCTGCTCGCCGGGTTCGTCGCCCGCGAGGCGACGGCGGCACAGCCGCTCGTCCCGCTGCGGATCTTCCGCGCCCGCAACGCGACGACCGCGAACCTCGTGCAGATGCTGCTGGTGGCCGGGATGCTCGGCGTGTTCTTCCTCGGCGCCCTGTACCTGCAGCGCGTGCTCGGCTACGGCGCGCTCGACGTCGGCCTCGCGTTCCTGCCCGTCGCGCTCGGCATCGCCACGTTGTCGCTCGGCGTGTCGGCGCGGCTGATCCTGCGCTTCGGCGGCCGGGCGACGCTCGTGCCGGGCCTCGTGCTCGCGGGCCTGGGGCTCCTCCTGTTCTCGCGCGTGCCGGTGGACGCCACCTACGTGCGCGACCTGCTGCCCGCGATGGTGCTCCTCGGGATCGGCGTCGGGCTCGCGTTCCCCGCGCTGACCAGCCTCGCGATGTCCGGCGCCACGCCGAGCGAGTCCGGCCTCGCCTCGGGCCTGTTCCAGACGACGCAGCAGGTCGGCGCCGCGCTCGGCCTCGCGGTGCTCGCGACGCTGTCGACGACGCGCACCGAGAGCCTGCGCGCGGCGGGCGACTCCGCGTCGAGCGCCCTGACGAGCGGCTACCACCTCGCGTTCACGATCGCGGTCGTCCTCGTCGTCGGGGCCCTGGCGCTGGCCGTCACCCTCCTGCGACCCGAGACCGCGCCGGCGCCGGCGGCGAGCGCCGAGGACATCCGCGGCGCGCGGCCCGCGTTCTCGGAGGAGTAGCCCTCAGCTAGCAGCCGGCGCGGCGTCCGCGGGGGCCGCGCCGGCCAGTTCGCGCGCGAAGAACTCCATCGCCGTGCGGGTCTTCGTCTGCTGCTCGCCCGTCGTGTCGACGCCGCACTCGTTGAGGAAGATCCGCATCTCGGCGGCCACCTGGAACGCCTCGGTGGTCGCGCAGCGCGTCGACAGCTCGAGGATGCGCGACCCGTCCGGGTAGAGCCACAGCTCGGAGACGAGGCGGCGGCCGAGGTCCGCGGGCGCGGACTTCAGCTTGAGGACGAACACCGGCCCGAGCACACTCAGATCGTCGAGGCCGACCCCTTCCGGCGCGTGCTCGGCGAAGAACGCGCGCTGACTCTTGCTGAACACCTTGCGCAGCGGCGCGTCGCCGTGGACGTGGGCGAGGACCCCGCCCGGGCGGACGACGCCCTTGAGCGACCCCGAGCAGACGAACCCGCCCGGCATCGCGTCGACCTCGACGGTGAAGGCCGGGTCGGCGCGCAGGCTCGGACGAGACCTTCTCCGGCACGACCGGCCGGAGCTTCACGGTCGAGTCCTCGCCCTTGCGCTGGACACGGCGGGCGCGCACCACGACCCCGTGCTCCTGCAGCGTCAGGTCCGGCGTGTCGAAGAAGAAGATCTGACGGATCTGGGCGTCCAGCGGGTCGAGCTGCAGCGCCCGGATCGCCGAGCGCTGAGCGTCCTCGCGGATGGTGAGCTTCAGCTCGACGCTGTCGGCGTCGCGGACGAGGTGCATCATCTCCGCGAGCTGCTCTTCGGACAGGACGTGGCGCGGGGTCTCGGCGGTGGTCATCGCGTGCGCGACTCTCCCACCGCCGGATACGCCCGACCACCGTGCGCACCGGTGTCCCGGCGGGGGGCCGACGCCCCCGGCCGCCGCTACTCGTCCTCGAAGACCACCTCGAGCTCGTGCTCCTTGAGCGCCGCCTCGAGGCGCTCGCCCGGGCCCTCGGCGATGGCGGCGACGAGCTCGCGGTGGATGGCGATGTGGCCGCTGGCGTCGAAGCCCTTGAACTCGGCCCCCTCGACGGCGTCCTCGAGGAAGTCGAGCATCGTGAGGTAGATGCTGCGCAGCGGCAGGTTGCGCACCATCTTCGCGATGCGCCGGTGGAGGTTCCACGTGTGGCAGAGGACGGTGAGCGGGTCCTGCGCGTCGTTCTCCATCGTGTCGAGCATGTGCTCGAGGACGCGCAGGTCGGCGTCGCGGCGGTGGACGGCGGCCTCGCGGCAGATGAGCGGCTCGAGCGCGTTGCGGACCACGTGGTGGTCGGCGACCGCGGCCTCGTTCCACTTGTAGCCCATCACGAAGTGGTTGAGCCGCGCGCGCGTGGAGGCGTGCGTGACGAACACCCCGCCGCCCGGGCCGGGGCGCGCGGTGAGCATCCCGCGCATCTCGAGCAGGCGGATCGCCTCGTTGACCGTGGCGAGGGCGACGCCGAAGCGGGCGCGCAGCTCCTCCTTCGTGCCCAGCCGCTGGCCGGGACTCAGCTCGCCGCCGGTGATCTCCTGCTCGAGCTCGCGTGCGATCGCCTCTCCCAGGGAGACACGCGAGCTCGACAGGTACGTGTGCATCGTTGTTCCAGCCATCCGGGCATCCGTTCTCGGTTGGTCGTCAGTGCGGGCGCGACCGTACCATGCGTCACAAGCGGCACACAGGGTCGCATCCGCACGTCGGTGGCGGGCACCCCGCAGTTTCCGCCGTTCAGGGCCCGGAGCCGCCGTTCATCGCCGCGAGCACGGCGTGGGGCGCGCAGCCGGCCGCCCGCCAGCTCCGCCGAGACCCGTCCGCGGCGGAAGACGAGGACCCGGTCGCACACGCCGGCGAGCTCGTCGAGGTCGGTCGAGGTGAGCAGGACCACGGCCCCGGCGGCGGCGGTGCCGCGGATCAGCGCGTGCATCTCGGCCTTGGCCCCGACGTCGACGCCGCGCGTCGGGTCGTCGAGCAGGAGCACCGATGGCCCGGCCTCGAGCCACTTGGCGAACACGACCTTCTGCTGGTTGCCGCCCGACAGCGCGCCCGCGGGCGCGTCGACCGACGGCATGCGGACCTGCAGGCGCGCCGCCTGCTCGCGCGCGCGGGCGCGCAGGCGGCGCGCGCGGATCACGGGGCCGTCGGCGGCGAGCGCGACGGCGCGGACCTGGCCGACGTTGTCCCACACGGGCTTGTCGAGCATGAGGCCGAAGCGCCGCCGGTCGCCGGGGACGAACGCGACGCCGGCCGCGATCGCCGCCGCGCGGCCCGCGCGGCACGGGCCGCCCGCCCGGGAGCAGCACGCGCCCGGCGTCCGCCCGGCGGCGGCCGGCGACGAGCGCGAGGACGGTCTCGTGACCCGCGCCCGCGACCCCGGCGAGGCCGACGATCTCGCCGGGCGCGGCGCGCAGCCCGATCGACTCGAGGCGCCCCGCGACGGACACGTCCTCCAGGCGCACGCCGGCCCGGCTCTCCGCCGCGCCGACCGCCGCCTCCGCCCCCGCCGCGCCCGCCGCCGCCAGCGCCCCGGCCGCGGCCGGGGCGGCCGCGCGGTCGCCGAGCATCGCGTCGACGACCGCGCTCGTCGTCAGCTCTGCCCGCGGCACGCCGGCGAGCGCGGCGCGGCCGTCGCGCAGCACCGTGACCTCGTCGCACACCGCGAGGACCTCCTCGAGGACGTGCGAGACGAACACGACCGCGACGCGGCGCTCGCGCAGGACGCCCAGCACGCGCAGCAGCGCGTCCGTGTCGGCGCGCTCGAGCGCCGAGGTCGGCTCGTCGAGGATCAGCACGCGCGGCCCGGTGACCAGCGCCCGCGCGACCTCGACGAGCTGGCGCTCGGCGAGCGACAGGGCGCCGACCGGCCGGCGCAGGGGCACGTCGAGGCCGAGGTCGGCGAGGACCGGCCGCGCGCGGCGCGGCCATCTCGCCCCGGCGCACGAACGGCCCGCGGCGCGGCTCGCGCATCGGGAACAGGTTGGCGAGGACGTCGAGGTCCTCGAACAGGCTGAGCTCCTGGGAGACGACCGCGACGCCGTGGCGGGCGGCGTCCGCGGTGCTCGCGAACGCCACCGCGCGGCCGTCGAGGCGCACCGTCCCGGCGTCGGGGCGCACCGCGCCCGAGATGACCTTCACGAGCGTCGACTTCCCGGCGCCGTTCTCGCCGACGAGGGCGTGGACCGTGCCGGGCCGCACGCGCAGGCCCGCGCCGTCGAGCGCGCGGACGCCGCCGTAGGCCTTCGTGATGCCCTCGGCCTCGAGCACGGGCGGGCCGGCGGCGGCGCCTACCCGCCGGGCAGCGGCCGGAGGTGGGCCGACGGGTTGCCGAGCTGCTCCTCGACCGTCGCGCGGTAGAAGGCCGTGCGCGTGCTCGCGTTGCGCTGGCGGGCGAGGATCGCGTCGATGTTCTTCGTCGTCACGAGCGCGGCGCCGGGATCCCACCAGCCCTTCGGCAGTGCCTTGCCGTCGCGGGCCTGGCGCGCGAGCAGCGCGATCGCGATGTAGCCCTTGAGCCAGTGCTCGGGGTCGACGAGCGCGTAGACGCGGCCGTCCTTGACCGCCTGCAGCGCGACCGGGTCGACGTCGGCGCCGCCGACGAGGAGCGTGCGGCCGGTCCGCTGCTGGATGCGCGCGAGCGACACCACGGCCTGGTCGCCCGGGTCGAGGTAGGCGAGCGCGTCCGGGTGCGCCCGGACGATCCCCGACCACGCGTTGAAGTTCTCCGTCGGCTCGGTCCCGGTGTTCAGCGGCCCGACGAGCTTCACCTGCGGGCGCTTCTGGCGCAGGACCTGCTCGATGCCCTGCACGCGCTGGTCGAGGACCGGCAGGCCCGGGATCGGGTTGCCGATGACGATCTCGCCGCGCGCGTCGGCCGGCACCTTCGCGAGGATCGCCTCGGCGAGCACCTTCCCGACCGCGACGTTGTCGTTGCCGACGAACGTCTCGACGTCGCTTCCGTCGGGCGGCGGCGTGTCGACCGACACCTGCGGGATGCCGCGCGCGACGGCCTGCGAGAACGGGCGGACGAACAGGTCGGGCGTCGTCGTCATCGTCGCGATGCCGTCCTTCGCGGTCTGCATCGCGGCCTGGAAGAGCTGGACCTCCTGCGGCCCGTTGACCCCGTTCGGGGCCGCGCTGCGGAGCTTGACGCCCTCGCTCGCCGCGGCCGCCTTGGCCCCGAAGGCCATCTCCTGGAACGCGTTCTGGGTCGTCGTCGCGGTGATCATCGCGAGCGTGACGTCCTTCGCCGCCTTGCCGCTCCCGGACCCGGAGGCGGACCCGCCCGATCCGCCGCACGCGGCGACGGCGAGGGCGAGCGCGGCGGCGATCGCCGCGACGAGCGAGGCCCTCACAGCGCGAGCCCCGACCGGTGGCCGCGCCGCCGGCGGCGCAGGAGGCTGTCGAGCGACACGGCGCCCAGGATGACGGCGCCCGTGGCGAACGCGCTCCAGTTGAGCGGCACGTCGAAGTACACGAGGCCGCTGGTGACGACCCCGAGCAGGATCGCCCCGATGATCGCGCCGGCGACCGTGGCGCTCCCGCCGCGCAGCGGCGTGCCGCCGATGACCGCCGCGGCGACCGCCTGGAGCTCGAAGCCGGTCCCGACGTTCGGGTCGCCGGACTGGAAGAACGCGAGCCCGACGATCCCGGCGAGCCCGCCGAGCAGGCCCATCAGGACGAGCGCCTGCACGCGCACGCGCGGGATCGAGATGCCGGAGAACGACGCCGCCTCCGGGTTGGAGCCGATCGACCGCACGCGGTAGCCGAACGGCGTCAGCCGCAGGACCGCGGTGAGCACGATGCCGGTCACGATCAGGACCCACACGCTCACCGGCAGCCCGAGCGCGTCGCCGCCGAGGAACGTGAAGAAGGAGTCGTCGGTCGGCAGCCCCGTCACCTGGCGGCCGTCGCTCAGCGCGAGCGCGAGCCCGCGGAACATCGACAGCGTCGCGAGCGTCGCCACGATCGTCGGGATCGCGATGACCTGGACGAGCAGCGCGTTGACGAGGCCCGCGCCGCCGCCGAGCAGGATCCCGAGCACCGCGGCGAGCCAGGGCGCCATGCCGTCGCGCATCAGCAGGGCGGAGACGATGAGCGTGAGCCCGAACACCGACCCGACCGACAGGTCGAGCTCGCGCATCGACAGCAGGAACGCCATGCCCGCGGCGAGGATGCCGACGTAGACCGACTGCGCCAGGACGTCCTTGATCTGGTCCCACGCGAAGAACTCGGGATGCAGGACGCCGATGACGACCGCGAGCGCGACGGTCGCGACGAGCACGCTGTTGGACTCGAGTTCGAGGACACGGGCGCCGACGGCCCGCAGGCGACCGTCTCGGATCTCCGATTCGCTCGTCAAGACCAAACAGTCATATACACGGTATTTCGCAACACGTGCGCCGTGCCACGTGTCGCCGCGCCCGTATGATCTGTCGTCGTGGCGCTCGCCGCGCAGCCCCAGGGCCCCTCTTCGTCGCGCGTGCCGCGTGCGGAGGCGGTCGCACGCGACCTCGAGATCGAGATCCTCTGCGACGGCCTGACGCCCGGCGAGCGGATCGGCACCAAGGACGACCTGCGCCAGCGCTTCGGCGTCGCGGTCGCGACGGTCAACGAGGCCGTGCGCCTGCTCGAGATGCGCGGCCTGATCGAGGCCCGCCCCGGCCCCGGCGGCGGCGTCTTCGTCGCCGACTCGTCCGTCCGGGTCGCGCACACGCGCAGCGGCCTCGGGTCATCCTGGGGCGCGGCGCGCTACGCCGACTGCCTCGTCGTCCGCAACGCGATCGAGCCGATGGTCTGCCGGGACGCGGCCGCGCACCACGCCGCGGAGGACCGCTCCGCGATGCACCGGATCGTCGAGGAGATGGACCGCCGGGCCGACGACGCCCACGCCTACTTCGCTCTGAACTGGGCGCTGCACCGGCGGATCGCGAAGCTCTGCCGCAACGCCCCGCTGCACAGCATCTACCTCACGCTCCTCGACTTCCTCGAGGACGGGCTCGACCCGGGCGACCTGCGCAACTTCGACGGCACGGCCGACGCGGCCGTCCACCGGGAGCTCGTCGCGGCGATCGAGGAGGGGCCGGGCGACCGGCTCGAGGCCGCCATCGCCCGCCACGCGGACCTCTCGCAGCTCGAGCACGCACCGCGGGTGGCCGGGCGCGGCCGAGGCCGCGGGCCGCGCCGCTCAGCCTCGAGCTAGCCGGGTCGTCGCGGCGCCCGTCGCCCGCAGGCCGCTCTCGCGCAGCTCGGCGTCGATCGCCGCGGCCGCCGCCCGCGCGGGCGGCAGGAAGCGCGAGCGCAGCTCGGCCATCGTCGCGCGGCTCGCGTGGACGGAGACGTTGAGCGCGGCGACGACGGCGTTCGAGGCGTCGTGGATCGGGACCGCGGCCGAGCGCAGGCCCTGCTCGAGCTCCTGGTCGGTGACCGCGTAGCCCTGGCGGCGGACCTGCTCGAGCACCGCGCGCAGGGCGTCGTGGTCCTTCACCGTCCGCGTCGTGAGGGGCGCGATCTCGATGCGGCCGAGGCGCTCCTCGAGCTCGGCGTCGTCCAGCCCGGCCAGCAGCACCCGGCCCATCGAGGTGGCGTACGCCGGCAGGCGCGAGCCGACGGCGAGCGTGATGCTCATGATCCGCCGGGTCGGGACGCGCGCCACGTAGACGACGTCGGTGTCGTCGAGGACCGAGATCGACGAGGACTCGTTGATCTGCGCGACGAGCGCCTCCATGTGCGGCTCGGCGACCTCGGGCAGGCTGAGGCTCGACAGGTAGGCGAAACCGAGCTCGAGCACCCGCGGGCGCAGCGAGAAGCGGCTGCCGTCGAAGTGCATGTAGCCGAGCTCGACGAGCGTGAGCAGGAACCGCCGGGCCGCCGCGCGGGTGAGGCCGGTCGCCCGCGCGACCTCGCTCAGGCCGAGCTCGCGGTGGTCGGCGTCGAACGCGCGGATGACCGACAGCCCGCGTTCGAGCGACTGCACGTAGTCGGCGTTGCGCGGGCGGGCGCTGTCGGCGGGCTCGGACGTCGTGTTCTTATAGCGAACACGACGGCGCGTCGATCTCGGCGCGCAGCGGGTGATCCGCGGCCGAGGACCCGACGAGGACCTCGAAGGCCCCGCCCTCGATCTGCCAGCCGTCGGCGCCCGCCCAGTGCGCGAACGTGCGGGCCGGCAGCTCGAGCGCGACGTGCGCCTCCTCGCCGCCCGCGGCCTCGACGACCGCGAAGCCGGCGAGCCACAGCGCGGGCCGGTCGACGCCCGAGTCGGCCCGGCGGAGATACGCCTGGACGACGGTGCGCCCGGGGCGCTGGCCGGTGTTGCGCAGCGCGACGCTCAGCCGCGCCGAGGCGTCCGCCGACGGCGGGGCCGACACGTGCACGCTCGTGTGGTCCCACGTCGTGTAGCCGAGGCCGTGGCCGAACGGCCACGCGGGCTCGGCGTCGCCGCGGGCCCACGCGCGGTAGCCGATGTGGAGGCCCTCGTCGTAGTGAAGCGCGCCGTCGACGGGCGTCGTCGACAGCACCGGCACGTCGGCCTCGCGGCCAGGCCAGGTCGTCGGCAGGTGCCCGCGCGGCTCGGCGTCGCCGAGCAGGACGTCGGCCAGCGCGGCGCCGAACTCCTGGCCGCCGAACCAGGTCAGGAGGATGGCGGCGACCTCGTCGCGCCAGGGCAGCACGACCGGCGCGCCCGCGTTGACGACCACGACGGTGCGCGGGTTGGCGGCCGCGACGCGGCGGACGAGCTCGTCCTGGGCGCCGGGCAGCGCGAGGTCGCTGCGGTCGAAGCCCTCGCTCTCGATGGCCTCGGTGGTGCCGACGACGACGATCGCGACGTCGGCCGCGGCCGCCGCGGCGACGGCGGCGGCGAGCTCGTCCTCGGGCGAGCGCCCGGCGGGGGCGATCCCGATCGCGAGCGAGGCGAGCTGCACCCCGGGCTCGACCGTGTGCCGGAGCCGGAGCGTGACCTCGGTCTCCGGATCGAGATCGAGCTCGGCCGAGCGCTCCGGCGGGAACAGGAAGGTCGCGAAGGGCTCCGTGCCCGGGTCGGGCGCGACGTCCTCGTCGACGAGCACGGCGCCGTCGGCCTCCAGGCGGAAGGGCCCGACGCCAGCGACCCCGACCGCGTACCGGCCCGGCGCGGGGACGCGCAGGAGCGCCTCGACCTCGATCGTCGTCGTGCCGGCGAGGACCGGCTCGCCCAGCCACGCCAGGCGGCCGGCGAAGCGCTGCTCCTCGTGGTGGACGGTGCCGCCGGCGTCGCGGTAGCGGACGCGCACGCCGGGCTCGCCGGTGACCGGATCGCGGACCTGGTCCAAGCGCAGCGGGTCGAGGCCGTCGCGCGTCCGCGCGCCCTCGGCGTGGACGACCTCGACGCCGTCGCCGAGCGCGGCGCGCAGGCCCGCGAGCGGCGAGATCACGTGGTCGGGATGGACCGTCGCGCTGCCGCCGCCCTGCGTGCGGGCGACGGCGGCGTTGGGCCCGATCAGCGCGACGCGGCGCAGACCCTCGCGCGCGAGCGGCAGCACGCCGCCGGCGTTGCGCACCAGCACGGTGCCGGCCGCCGCGGCCTCGCGCAGGAGCGCGGCGGTCGCTGCCGCGTCGGGCGCGGGCGGCGGCGCGGCGACGGCCGGCGCCACGCCCTCGAGCGCGCCGACCCGCGCGGCGAGGCGGAGCACGCGGCGGACCTTCGCGTCGATCGCCGCCTCGGGCACGCGGCCGTCGCGCACCGCGGCGAGCAGGGCGTCGCCCCACGCCTTCGGCGGCCCGGGCATCTCGAGGTCCATCGCCGCCCGGCCCGCCGCCTCGACCGATCGCGTCGCGGTCCAGTCCGACATCACGACGCCGTCGAAGCCCCACTCGTCGTCGAGCGGGTCGGCGAGCAGCGGGCTCTCGGTCATCGTCGTGCCGTTCACCGCGTTGTAGGCGGCCATGAACGCCCACGGCCGGGCCGCGCGCCAGACGTGCTCGAACGGCGCGAGGTACAGCTCGCGGAGCGTGCGCTCGTCGACGCGCGCGTCGACGGTGAAGCGGTCGGTCTCGGACTCGTTGGCGACGTAGTGCTTGACCGTCGCCGCGACCCCGCCGGCCTGCACGCCGCGCACGTACGCCGCGCCGATGCGCCCGGCGAGCACCGGGTCCTCGGAGAAGTACTCGAAGTTGCGCCCGCCCAGCGGGCTGCGATGGAGGTTGACGCCCGGCGCGAGCAGGACGTCGACGTCCTTGCGCCGCGCCTCCGCCGCGAGCAGCGCGCCGAGACGCTCGACGAGGGCCTCGTCGAAGCTCGCGGCGAGCGCGGTCGGCGACGGCAGGTTGGCCGAGGTCCGGCGCTCGTCCCACGACTCCCCGCGGACGCCGGCGGGGCCGTCGGAGAGCACCATCTCCCGCAGCCCGATCGCGGGCTCGGCCGCCGTGCGCCACTGCCGGGCCCCGCTGACCAGGCGCACCTTCTGGGCGGCGTCGAGGCGTCCGAGCCGCTCCTCGACGAGCGCCTCGAGGGCCTCCGGCTCCGGGTGCGCGTCGGCGGCGATGGCTCAGCCCGCGCCCGCGCCGTTGCCCGAGCGCGCGGTCTGGATCGCGAGCCACACGCGCTGCGCCGTCGTCGGCATCTCGACGTCGCGCACGCCGAGCGGGGCGAGCGCGTCGATCACCGCGTTGTGCGCGGCCGACGTCGAGCCGATCGTCGCCGACTCGCCGATGCCCTTGGCCCCCAGCGGGTTCACGGGCGTGGGCGTCTCCATCGAGACGAGCTCGAACATCGGCAGCTCCGCGGCCGAGATCGGCGAGTAGGTGACGAAGTTGTCGGTCTGCGGGTTGGCGAGGTCGTCGTAGGCGACCTCCTCCATCAGCGCCTGCGCGACGCCCTGGGCGATGCCGCCGTGGCGCTGGCCGTCGACGAGCAGCGGGTTGAGGATCGTCCCGCAGTCGTCGACGCACACGATCCGCTCGAGGCGGACCTTGCCGGTCTCGGTGTCGACCTCGACCACGGCGAGGTGCGCGCCGAACGGCCAGGTCGGCGACGCCGGCTTGAAGTCCTCCTCGATCGCGAGCTCCTCCAGGCGCCCGTCGCCGTCGAGCGAGGCCCCGAGCTGCGCCCAGGAGACCGTGCGGGTCGGGACGCCGGCGACGTGGAAGACGCCGCGGTCGGCGTCGAGCTGGATGTCCGCCGGGCTCGCCTCGAGCTCCATCGCGGCGAGCTCCTTGCCCTTCTCGGCGACCTTGATCGCCGCGCCGCTGATCGCCGCGCCGCCCGCCTGCAGCGAGCGCGAGCCGTAGGTGCCGGTGCCGCGCGGGATCAGGTCGGTGTCGCCGTGGTGGACCGTGATCGCGTCGAGCGGCAGGCCGAGGCGGTCCGAGACGAGCATCGCGAGCGCGGTCTGGTGGCCCTGGCCGGTCGGCCCGAGGCCCGTGCGCACGGTCGCGCCGCCCTCCGCGGTGATCTGGACGCCGCCCCACTCCGGCTCGGCGAAGCCGTTCGTGATCTCGATGTAGACGCACAGCCCGATGCCCATCTGCCGCGGATCGCCCGCCGCGCGGCGGCGCTCCTGCTCGGCGCGCAGCGCGCGGTAGTCCGAGCTCTCGAGCAGCAGGTCGAGCGCGCGGGCGTAGTCGCCGCTGTCGTAGCGGGCGCCGCTGGCCGTCGTGTACGGGAAGGCGTCGGCCGGGATGAGGTTCCGGCGCCGGACGTCGGCCGGGTCGAGGCCGGCCTCGGCGGCGAAGACATCGATCGCGCGCTCGATCGCCTGGGTCGCCTCGGGGCGCCCCGCGCCGCGGTAGGCGGTGATCGGGGTCGTGTTCGTGACGACGGACACCGCGTCGGCCTCGATCCGCGGGATCGCGTACGGCCCCGAGGCGCACATCTTCGTGAGCGTCGGCAGGATCGCTCCGACCTCGGGGTAGGCGCCGGAGTTCTGGACGATCTCCATGCGGTACGCCTTGAGCGTGCCGTCGCGGTCGCCGCCGAGCGTGAGCTCCTGGTGCTGGGCGCGGCCGTGGCCGAGCGCGAGCATGTTCTCGGTGCGCGCCTCGGTCCAGCGGACGGGCCGGCCGACCTTCCGCGCGAGCCAGGCGACGAGGATGTCCTCGGGCGCGGCGCCGCCCTTCGGGCCGAAGCCGCCGCCGACGTCCGGCACGCGGACCCGGATCCTGCTCGCCTCGATCCCGAGCGCGGCGGCGAGGTCGTCGCGCGTGGCGTGGGGCGTCTGCGACGTCGCCCAGTGGGTCAGGCGGCCGTCCTCGCCCCACTCGGCGACGGCGACGCGGCACTCCATCGGGCACGAGGCGAGCCGCTGGCTGTGGAAGCTCGTCGTGACGACGACCTCGCAGTCGTCGAACAGCCCCGGGTCGGGATCCTCCTGCGGGAAGCGCGCGCAGACGTTCGTGCCGACGTCGGGGAACAGCAGCGCCTCGTCCTCCAGGGCCGTGCGCGCGTCGGCGACGGCCGGCAGCTCGTCCATGTCGACGATGACCCGCTCGATCGCGTCGGGGCCCTGCGCGCGCTCCTCCGTGAGGACGATCGCGACGATCTCCCCCGCGAAGCGCGCGACGTCCCGCGCGATGACGGGCCGCGGCATGCCCTCCTCGAGCCCCGGCATGGGGACCGGCCGCGCCTCGACGTCGACGTCCGCGCCGGTGAAGGCGATCGCGCCGGGGATCTCCCCGACCGCGCTCGTGTCGATGCCCGTGATCCGGCCGTGGGGCAGGATCGAGCGCACGAACGTCGCGTGGAGCGCGCCCTGCGCGGGGACGTCGTCGCCGAAGGTGGCCGTGCCCGTGATGAACCGTGGATCCTCGCTGCGCGTGACCCGGTTGCCGAGGATGCTCATGGTGGCGGCGAACCCTATAGCGCCGCGATCGGACTCCGGCGTCGGGGGGTACCACGGTCGGACCTCCGATGGATCAGCTGATCGACGACCTCACCTTCGGCAACGTGTACGAGGTCAAGACCGTCCTCGCGTCGGTCGCGGCCGCACTCGCCGTCTACCAGCTCGTGCTCATCGCCGTGGGCTACGGCAAGCTGCGTCCACGCTTCCTCGCCTCGCCCGCGGCGTCCCTGACCCATCGCGCCTCGGGCGACGTGATCCTCGTCCTCGTCGTCGTCGTCGCGCTCGCCTGCCTGGCCCACTTCGGCTTCGAGGACGACGGCGGGCCTGCACGCGGTCACGGGCGCGCTGCTGCTCGTCGTCCTCGCGCTGAAGGTCGCGGTGATCCGCTGGTGGCACGGCCTCGGCCGCCTGCTGCCCGTGCTCGGCTCGACGGTGTTCGTCCTGCTCGCCCTGACGTGGCTGACGTCGGCCGGGCACTTCCTCGGCGGGGGCGAGTGACGTGGATCGCGAGCGCATCGCGCCGCGCCAGCTGCTCGGGTCGATCCTCGTCGCGCTGACGATCGTCGTGGTCGTGGTCGTGATCGTCGTCGCGAAGCTCGGGACGGGCACCGGCGAGAACCGCAACGACGACAGTGGCGGCGGCGGCAAGGACAAGATCGAGCGCAGCCACGGCGGCGACGACGGCTGACCGGCGGCGGCGGGCCGGCCCCGCGCGGCCCGTAGGATCCGCGCGCGCCCGCACCACCCGAAAGAGGAGAGCCGCCCCGTGTGCTTCGCGTTCGACGCCCGTCCGCCCGCCCTGCCCGCCGACCTCGTCCATCCGCGGATGGCCGGCGGCGCGGGGGCCGACAAGGTCGAGCTGACGTCGGCGGACGGCACCGCGTTCTCGGCCGCGCTCGCCGAGTCGGCCGAGGGCAGCGGCCCGGGCGTGATCATCTTCCCCGACGTCCGCGGGCTGTACCGCTTCTACGTCGAGCTCGCCGAGCGCTTCGCCGAGGCCGGCCACCACGCGATCGTGTTCGACTACTTCGGCCGCACCGCCGGCACCGGCGAGCGCGACGCCGAGTGGGAGTACATGCCGCACGTGCAGCAGACGCTCGTCTCCCAGGTCCAGGCCGACGCGGACGCCGCGCGCGCCGCGCTGGCCGAGCGGACCGGCGCGACGAGCTTCGTGAGCGTCGGCTTCTGCTTCGGCGGCATGCAGTCGTTCATGGCCGCGACGAGCCAGGAGCTGCTGCTCGACGGCGCCGTCGGCTTCTACGGGATCCTGGCCGGCGGGCGCGCCGGCTTCCCGCGGGTCCTCGACCACGTCGGCGAGACGCGCTGCCCGGTCCTCGGGCTCTTCGGCGGCGACGACCAGGCGATCCCGACGAGCGACGTCGACACCTACGACCGGCTGCTCGGCGAGGCCGAGGTCGAGCACGAGGTCGTCCTCTATCCCGGCGCGCCGCACTCGTTCTTCGACCGCTCCTACGAGGAGCACGAGGGCGCGTGCGCCGACGCGTGGCGGCGGGTCATCGGCTTCCTCGAGAAGGTCGGGGCGGCGCGGGCGGCGTAGCCCGGGGCACGCGGCTGCGGTGGACCAGTCCGCCGCGTCCGCGGGTGCGCGACGGGGCGTGCGGGGCGTGACCGCCGGGCGGCCACCGACGTCAGTCCCGGAGGCGCGCGGTCCGCCGGCCCGCGACCCACCGCCCCGCCGACACGAGGGCGAGCGCCGCGAGCATCACGATGAACGGGTCCATCGGCGTGCGGTACCGGGGGGTCTCGATCACGAGGAACACGACGCTCAGGTACATGAGCACGGGGAACGCCCAGACGAACCACGGCGTGCGCCGCGCCGCGGTGGTGAACGCGCCCGCAAGCGCGAGCAGCGCGAAGACCCAGAAGCAGCGGACGTTGCGCACGGCCCACGTCGAATCGATGCTCACGGTCCGCGCGGTGTGCTTGGCCCAGTCGAGGCCGCCGAGGTCGAGGCCGCGTACCGTCGTCCAGAACGCGACGACCCCGACGTACGTCGGGTGGTCGAGGACGTAGCGCTCCGCGCGGGCGCGCAGTTGCTTCTCGAGCACGGCCTCGTCCGTGTGCGCGAGGTCGCCGACGAGGTCCTGGTAGGAGGCGACGTGGTGCAGCGAGCGCCACGACGCCGGGTGCTTCTTGTCCGTTCGCGCGTCGTCGTTGTAGGTGCCCGCCAGCGCCGAGCCGAGCTGCGTCGAGACCGGCACGAAGTGGTGGAGCGTCCGCTGGTTGCGGATCGTCCACGGCGACACGACGAGCACGGCGACCACGACGAGCGCGACGGGCGGCCCGAGCGCGCGGACCGACCACCGCGGCCGGCCATCCCACGCCACGAGCGCGAGCGGCAGGAGCAGGATCATCGCGTTCGCGCGCGTGAGGATCGCGAGGCCCGCGAGCGCGCCGGCGAGGAGCGCCCACCGCCATCGGTGGGCCGACCGGCGGTGCATGATGGCCGCGGCCAGGCAGCCGAGCATGAAGATCGCGAAGAGCGGCTCGGACATCACCGTCCCGCTCATCGTCACGAGCGGGACGTAGACGGCGGCGAGCGCCATCGCCACGAGCGCGACGACCGGCCCCCACAAGAGCGCGCCGACCAGCCCGATCGTCGCCACGAGCACGGTGCCGATCACGATCTGGGCACGGCGCGCGACGATGATGCGCTCGGGCGCCGCCGCCCGCTCGACGCCCGCGGCCCAGTAGACGCCGCCGAGCAGGTACGTGAAGCCGGGCGGGCGGAACGCCGTCGGACGCAGCGCGTACGAGTCCGAGTAGCCGTTGCCCTGCGCGATCGAGACCGCGTGGCCGTCGTAGTCGCGCGCGTCGGCGACGAGCCTCATGCCGGGGGTCGCGTCGACGTAGGCCAGGCGGATCGCGAAGGCGGCGGCGAGGATCACCACGGCCGCGGCGCCGATGAGCAGCCGGCGGCGGCGCGCCGCCCCCGACCGCGGAGGCGTCGTCGCCGCCGCCGGGCGCTCGCGTTCGGGCGCGGGAGGCGCTTCGGCCGTCGGGCTGCCGGGCGGCGACGGCACCCGCTACCTCCGCCACGCGGCCGGCGCGCACAGGAGCGTCCACCGCACCCCGCGGCGATGGGCGAGGTAGCGGCCGAGGACCCAGATCGTCTGGCGGGCGTAGCGGACGCTCGTGCCGAAGTCGACGCTCGAGGCCTCGCGGAAGTAGCGCGTGGGGATCGGGATCTCGACCACCCGGGCGTCGCGCGAGATGACCTGGGCGAAGATCTGCTGGTCGAAGACGAACTCGTCGGAGTTGCGCAGGAACGCGATGTCGCGCAGGAGGTCCGCGGAGAACGCGCGGTAGCCCGTGTGGTACTCGGAGAACGAGACGCCGAACGCGCGGTTCTCGATCCCGGTGAGCAGCCGGTTGCCCAGCCACTTCCACCGCGGCATCCCGCCCGCGATCGCGCGGTCCTCGAGCAGCCGCGAGCCGATCACCATGTCGGCCGCCCCGGCGAGGATCGGGCCGACCATCTCGCCGACGAGCGTGGGGTCGTACTGGTTGTCGGCGTGGACCATCACGATCGCGTCGGCCCCGTCGATCAGCGCCCGCGCGTACCCGCTCTTCTGCCCGGCGCCGTAGCCGCGGTTCGCCGGGTGGCGCAGGACCTCGAGGCCGTGGGCGAGCGCGGTCGCCGTGGTGTCGTCGTCGCTCGCGTCGTCGACGAGCAGGGCGCGGTCGGCGACGTCCGCCGGCATCTCCTCGACCACGGTCGGCGATCGTCCGCGCGGCGCGGTAGGCGGGCAGGACGATGTGCACCGCCGTCGGCCCGCCCCGCTCGCGGGCGAGCGGCTCGGGCGGTGCCTGGACCGGGACGTGGTGGGCGAGCACGACGCGCTCGTCGCCGAGCGAGAGGCTGAGCGTCGCCCCGGCCGGGAGCCGGCGCGCGGCGGCGTCGACCGGCGCGCTCGCCGGCCCGAGGCGCTCGGCCAGGCCCTCGACCCAGCGCCGGGCCGAGAACGTGCGCACGAGCGGCACGTCGGTCGACACGACGAGCCCGGCCGCGGCGAGCAGCTCGCGCAGGGTCCGGCGCGGCAGCAGGCAGGTGTGGGCCGGGACATAGCCCCACCAGCGCCGGCCCGCGACGCGCGCGGTGCGCGACGACGGGTCGGGCGTGACGACGCAGAGCACACCGCCGGGCCGCAGCAGGGCGGCGCAGCGGCGGATCCCGTCGACCGGGTCGTCGAGGTGCTCGATGAGGTCGGCGAGCACCACGACGTCGAAGCCCGGCGGGTCGCCGTCGTCGGCGAAGTCCTCGAGGGCGAGCTCGCGCACGTCGAGGCCGAGCGCGTCGCGGGCGTGCGCCGCCGACGCGCGCGAGAGCTCGAGGCCGGTCGTCTCGTAGCCGCGGTCGCGCGCCTCGTCGAGCAGCAGCCCCGGCCCGCAGCCGACGTCGAGCAACCGCCCGGCGGGGACGAAGCGGCCGACGAGGTCGAGCAGGCGGCGGTTCGTGGCCCGGCGCCCGGACTCCTCGCCGAGGTACGCCTCGTCGGCCATGTCGCGGTAGAGGTCGTGGAGGGCCGCGCCCTTCGGCAGGACGGGCTGCTGCACGGACCCGCACTCGACGCACGCGAGCATGTCGCCGTGGCGACCCGTCGCGTGGGCGGAGGGCGACAGCGCCGCGGCGGTCAGGGGCTCCCCGCGACCCCGGACCCGCAGCGTCAAGTCACCGGAGCAGATGCGGCAGGCGAGCCCCGAGGCCATGGGACTCGGCACGCTACCAGCGACATTACGATCCGCGTGACATGCTCGCGATCGTCTCCACCCCGAACGGCCCCTCCTTCACCGACCGCCGCGAGGTGCCGTCGCCGGCGCCGGCGGCGAACGAGGCGCTCGTCGCCGTGCGCGCCTTCGGCGTCAACCGCGGCGAGCTGACGCTCGTCGCCCGGCGCGAGGACTGGCAACCGGGCCAGGACGTGGCGGGCGAGGTGGTCCAGGCCGCGGCCGACGGCACAGGCCCGCAGACGGGCGAGCGCGTCGCCGGCCTGGCCGAGTGGCACGGCTGGGCCGAGACGGCGGCCGTGCCGACCCATCGCCTCGCCCTCATCCCCGACGGCGTCGACTTCGAGACCGCCGCCGCGCTGCCCATGGCCGGCACGACGGCGGCGAATCTCGTGCGCGCGGCGGGGTCGCTGCTCGGGACGCGCCTGCTCATCACCGGCGCGTCGGGCGGCGTCGGCCACATCGCCGTCCAGCTCGCGGTGCTCGGCGGCGCCGACGTGACCGCGGTCGCGAGCGCCGCGCGGGCCGACGCGCTGCGCGGCTACGGCGCGCGGGTCGTCGGCGACGTGGACGACACCGAGGGCCCGTTCGACGTCGTCCTGGAGTCGGCGGGCGGCCCGGCGCTCGACGCGGCGCTCGCGCGCATCGCCCCCGGAGGGCTCGTCCTGATCTTCGGCAACAGCTCGCGCGAGCCCTCGACGATCGACTTCACGCGCTTCTTCGGCCACGAGGAGGCGACGATCCGCAGCTACTTCTCCGCCCGCCACGAGGCCGACGCCGGCCGCTGGCTGGCGATGCTGCTCGACCTCGTCGCGGCCGGGCGACTGCACGTGGAGGTCGGCTTCCGCGCGAGCTGGGACCAGCTGAACGACGCGCTGCAGGGCCTGACCGACCGGGCGTTCCCCGGCAAGGCCGTGCTGACGATCGGCTGAGGGCGGTCAGGCGCCCGGGTCGGGCGGCTCGACCCGCTCGGGCTCGTTCGCGGCGATCGGCTGGCCGAACTCCGGGCAGGCCTCGTTGCGGCACTCCCAGTCGTGCTCCGCGCCGGCGAGCGCGGTGGAGGCGGGCTGGCCGCAGGACGGACAGAGCGGCGGGGTGGTGGTCACGCCCGACATTCAAGCCGGTGGGCGGACGCGACGGCCGCGGACCGCGGCGTCCATCCCCTGCGCCGACAGCACCTCGCGCAGGACCTTCGCGGCGGCGTCGACGCGCCGCGGGCCGAGCCGGTCGCGCAGCTCCGCCACGACGGCGGCCCGCTCCTCGCGCGCCGCGTCGACCGCCGCCCGGCCGCGGTCGGTGAGCGACACGAGGCGGACACGGGCGTCGCGCGGGTCGGGCCGGCGGCGCACGTAGCCGAGGCCCTCGAGCTCCGAGACGGTCTTCGAGACGGCCTGCTGGGTCACGTCGAGCGCCTGCGCGATCGCGGCGATCGGCTGCTCCGCGGCGATCAGGCGCTGGACGAGGAAGCCGTGCGAGAAGCGTAGGCCCGTGAAGCCGCGCGCGGCCAGCCGGCGCGTGACCTCGTCGTTGAGGGCCCAGCCGGCGAACAGCGCGGCGAGGCTCAGGTCGAGCTCGGGGACGGGCTCCCCGGGCGGTGGCGGGTCGTCGGCGGGCGTGGGCATCTTGACCTACAACCTATGTTGTGCAACTGTGGTTGTGCAACCTATGAGAGGAGATCCGCCGTGAGCACCGACCCGACCGCCGTCATCGACGGCTACCTCGCCGTCGTCTCGGACATGGACGCCGACGCGAGCGCGCTCGCGGCCTTCGTCCACCCCGACGCCCGCTTCACCGAGCGCCCGAACCTCGTCGCCCCGGGCGGGCGCAGCCGCGACGCCGCGTGCGCGGCGGCGGCGTTCGGCCACAGCCGCCGGCTGCTGAGCGAGAACCGCCTCGATGTCCACGAGCACCTCGTCGCGGGCGAGCGGGTCGTCACGCGCGCGACGTGGACCGGCGTCCTGGCGATCGACGCGGGCCCGATCCCGGCCGGCACCGAGATGCGCGCGGAGTGCTGCATGGTCTTCACCGTCCGCGACGGCCTGATCCACGCCCAGGACAACTACGACTGCTACCACCCGATCGAGGTGCCCGCGGCCGTGGCTTGACTTTTCCATACCGTCGGTATCTAATACCGCCGGTATGTCAGTCCGGACGGCCCGCGACACCCCCGCCTCACCCGGCCCGAGCGCCGCGAGCGGACGCGCGGCGACCTCCTGGCCGCCGCGCGCGCGGTGTTCGAGCGCCACGGCTTCCACCGCGCGTCGCTCGACGGGATCGCCGACGAGGCGGGCTACACGAAGGGGGCCGTCTACTCGCACTTCCCCGGCGGCAAGGACGAGCTGTTCCTCGCCGTGCTCGACCGCCACATCGACGAGCGCGTGCCGCGCTACGCCGAGATCGTCCTCTCGCAGGACTCCTTCGAGGCGAGCCTGCGGGCGATCGCGCGCCACCTCGTCGTGCTCGGCCGGGCGCGACCCGGCGTGGACGCCGCTGCTCGTCGAGTTCTGGACGCACGCCTCGCACGACCCGGCCCTGCAGGCCGCGGTCCGCGAGCGCAACGACCGCCAGGCGCGCGCGGTCGCGGCCATCGTCGAGGAGCTCGCCGCGCGGCACGGCATCCGCTGGGCGCTGCCCGCTGTCGAGGTCGTGCGCGGGTCGGCGGCGCTCGCGCGCGGCATGGGGCTCGAGCGGCTCGTGTCCCCCGAGGCGCCGCTCGGCGAGACGTTCGAGGAGCTGTTCGTCGCGCTGATGACCGGCCTGCCGCGAAGCCGCGAGCCGGACATGACCGAGACCGCATGACCACCATCCGCCCCCGCCGGGATCGACGAGCTGCGCGCCCGGACCGCCGACCTCCTCGCGCACGACACGCTGGACGCGCGAGCGCCTGCTCGCCCACCAGCGCGAGCGCCTGCTCGCCACGCTCCGCCACGCGGTCGCCGCCTCGCCGTACTACCGCGAGGTCCTCGGGCCCGACGCCACGGCACTCGACGTCGACCTGGCCGCGTTGCCGACGCTGTCCAAGGAGACGCTCTCGGCGCAGTTCGACGCGATCGTCACCGACCCCCGCCTGCGCCTCGCCGGGGTCGAGGCGCACCTCGCCGGGCCCGAACGCCGCCGAGCCCTACCTCGACGGCCACCGCGTCTTCTCGACCTCGGGCACGAGCGGCCTGCGCAGCCTCATGGTCTACGACCGCGACGACATGGCCACCGGGATCGCGGCGGGCCTGCGGGCGGTCGCCCGCCAGGGCGTCGGGCCGGGGACCCGCGTCGTCGCGATCGGCTCGCCCGACCCGCTGCACCTCAGCCGCCAGATGTTCGCCGCGTTCCACGCCGGGCGGGGCACGCCGGACGTCTCGGTCCTCACCCCGCTCGACGAGCTCGTGCGCGCGCTCGACGCCTACCAGCCGGAGGCGCTGGCGGGCTATCCGACCGTCGCCGCGCTGCTCGCCGACGAGCAGCTCGCGGGCCGCCTGCACATCGCGCCGCGGATCCTCGCGTTCGGCTCCGAGCCGACGACGGCCGATATCCGCGCCCGCGTCGAGGCGGCCTGGGGCGTCCGCCCGGCGAACGTCTACGCGACGACCGAGGCGCCGATCGTCGCCGTCAGCTCGCCCGAGGACGAGCACCTCGACGTGAGCGAGGACCTCGTCGTGCTCGAGGTCGTCGACGCCGCCGGCCGACCGGTGCCGGACGGGATCCCGGGCGCCCGCGTCCTCGTCACGAACCTCGCGAGCCGCGCGCTGCCGCTGATCCGCTACGAGCTCTCGGACGTCGTCACCGCCGCGCCCGGCCACGGGCCGGCCGGGCGCCCGTACCGGCGCCTCGCCGCGGTCGAGGGCCGCAGCGGCGACCTGCTGCGCCTCCCCGCCGGCGGCGGCGCGACCGTCGCGATCCACCCGTTCCGGCTCGGGCGGCCGCTGCGCGCGTTCCCCGACGTGCGCCGGTTCCAGCTCGCGCGCGACGGCGCGGAGATCGTCGTCGAGGTCGTCCTGCGCCCGGGCGCCGCCCGCGATGTGCCCGATCGCCTGCGCGCGGCGATCGTCGCCGAGCTCGAGGCGGCGGGCGCGGTCGCCCCCGCCGTCGCCGTCGCGCCGGTGGCGCGGATCGCGCGCGAGTCCGGGCCCGGGGCGAAGCTCAAGCTCGTCCGCGGGCCGCGCTGAGGATCAGCGCAGGATCCGCACGGTTCCGGCGTCGCCGTCGACCTCGACGAGGTCGCCGTCCTTGATCGTCGCCGTCGCACTGCCCGCGCCGACCACCGCCGGGATCGCGTACTCGCGAGCGACGACGGCCGCGTGGCTGAGGATGCCGCCGGCGTCCGTGACCACCGCGCCGGCGAGCGCGAACAGCGGCGTCCACGGCGGCGCGGTCGTCGCCGCGACGAGGACGTCGCCCGGGGCCAGCCGGGCCGCCTCGGCGAGCGAGCCGACCACGCGGGCGACGCCGGTGACGCGCCCCGACGAGCCCGGCGCGCCGGTGACGACGTCCGGGTCGGCGACCGGCGCGGGGACGCCCGAGAAGCGCGCGGCGACCCGGAGCAGCGGGCTCGACGGCGGCGGGCCCGCGGGCACCGTCCCGAGCGCCGCCGGCGGCGTGACGCCCGCGTGGGCGGCGAGCGCGGCGCGGTGCTCGGCGACGAGCCGTGCGCGGATCGGTGCCCGGCAGGTCGAGCGCGGCGACGCGCAGCTCGTCGTAGGTGAGCATGAGGACGTCCTCGGGGTCGTCGAGGAGCCCGTCGGCGACGAGCCGGGTGCCCATCTCCGACAGGAGCTCGCGGACGAGGCTGACCGACCACGCGTCGATGTAGAAGCCGTGGTCCTCGGTCAGCAGCAGCCCGGTCTGCGCCGCCGCGAGCAGGGCCTCGAAGCGGGCGACGACCGGGGCGGGGTAGCCGGCCAGGCGCCGGCGGGCGTCGACGACCGCGGCGTCGCGCTCGCGGGCCTGGCGCTCGAGCTCGATCCCCGGGCTCGCCTCGTCGGGCTGCGCGGCGTAGTCCTTGAGCATCTGGAGCACCGGCGTCGGGTCCTCCATGAAGCTCGGGGTCGTCAGGCCCCACGACGCGGTGCGATGGCCGAACGCGGCCAGATGGCGGTCGAGCTGGGTCAAGACGGCCCGCCCGGCGGGCAGGGCCTCGAGCGCGGCGGGCAGGTCGCGCGCCGGCCGGGACGCGAGCACGGCGGCGACCTCGGGCGAGCGCCGCGCGACGCGGCTCACGTGCCACAGGTCGCAGCCCACCTCGAACGTCCGGGTCGGGGTGCCCTGCAGAAGGCGGTAGGCGTCGAAGTCGTCGCCGCCGAAGAGGTCGCGGTGGAGGTCGGCGAAGTCGCTGACCGCGACGTACGCGGCGAAGACGATCTCGAAGTGGAGCTCCCACAGGCGCTCCATGTGCTCCCAGTAGCCCTCGAGGACGTCGACCAGGCCGACGGTCGACGGGACGCCGCGCGGGTCGGCGGCCTCCATCGCCCGCAGCCGCGCCGTGATCTCGGGCAGCCACTCCTCCTCCCACGCGTCCTCGAGCCGACCGACGACCGCGCGCAGCGCCGCCTCGCTCTCGGCCGCGCGGGCGGCGAGATCGTCGGGCGCCGCCTCGAGCGGCACGAACGCGGTGTAGAGGTAGCCGTTGACGGCGCGGCCCCTGGCCCCGGCGAGCGGCACCGCGTACCGGGCGAAGGCGTGGGCCATGCCGTGGGCGACGAAGCGCCCGAAGAAGTCGCCCTCGAGCGTCGTGAGCTGCCCGGGGAAGTGCGAGCGGTCGCGGTCCCACAGCAGGCCGTCCTCGCCGGGCGCGAAGGTGACCGGGAAGTCGTCCGGCGGCGTGATGGCCGAGCCGGGCGCCGGCATGATCGTCATCAGGCTCACTGGTGCTCCTGTCGCGTTCTGAGGGTCGTGATCGGGCGGCACTGCAGGAGGAAGAGCGCGGTGCCGGCCCAGGCCACCTCGACGTCGACCGGGGCGCCGGTCTCGCGCTCGAGCGCGAGGGCGAGGCGGGCGGCGGCGCGCGCCTGCGCGGCGTCGACGGCGGGCTCCCGCGCCATGCACCCGGGAACGGGCACCTCGCGCGTCCCGCCCGTCACGGCGACGGTCATCGTGCGCTTCTCGGCCACCGCGTGGGAGCGGATCGCGCCATCGGCGTGCCGGACGACGATCGCGTCCGGCGTCACGGTGCCGGAGACGACGCTCTCGCCGAGGCCCCACGCCGCGTTGACGACCGCCTCGTCCCGCGCGCCGGTGACCGGGTTCGCGCTGAAGACGACGCCGGCCGCGTCGGCGCGGACCAGTCGCTGCACGAGGACCGCGGCGCGCGCCGGAGCGTCGGGCAGGCCCGTACGGCGGCGGTAGGCGAGCGCGCGGTCGCCGCCGAACGAGGAGACGCAGCGGGCGACGGCCCACCAGACCTGCTCGGGGCCCGCGACGTTCAGGAACGTGTCGTGCTGGCCGGCGAACGACGCGTGCGCGCCGTCCTCGTCGACCGCCGAGGAGCGCACCGCCACGGCCGGCGCGGCCTCGCCCACCCGCTGCGCCAGCGCGCGGTAGGCGGAGGTCACCGCCGTCCGCGCGCGACGGTCGAGCGTCGCGGCCGGGAGCGACACGACGAACCCGGGCGGGACGGCGTGGCGCGCGGCCAGCCGGCTCAGGCTCGCGGCCTTGCCCCCGGCGAGCGCGGGGTCACCCGCGCGGCGATCGCCGAGCCACAGGACCTCGGGGGCGTCGACGTCGGCGCGCCGGGCGGCGCTGGTACTCGGGGACGGCATGGCGGACGGGGAGCGTCCCAGCGCCGGGGCCGCCGGGCGATGGAGGCACCCGCCGGGGCGCGGGTGCGGCAGGCGCCGCACCCGCGGTGTGGATAACCGGTCGGCCGCCTCCCCACTATTGCGGGGGCGGCCCCGCGTCAGCGCTCGGGCTCGCCGCCCGTCCCGACCGGCGTCGCGGCGCCCTCGCGGGCGAAGCGCCCGTCCGCGCGCGGCTCCTCGCGCGCCTCGTCCTCGTCCTCGTCCCGCCCGCGGAGCGCGGCCTCGACCTCGCGGTCGACGATCGACGGCTCGGCCAGGACGGCCTGGAAGCGCTCGTCGTCGCGCTCGTTCTGCCAGCCGGCGATCACCATCGTGGCGACGCTGTTGCCGATCGCGTTCGTCAGCGCCCGGCCCTCGCTCATGATGCGGTCGATGCCGACCACGAGCGCGATGCCGACGGCGATCGCCTCGGCCGAGAAGAACTCGCCGCCGAAGGCCTGCAGCGACGCGGTCAGCGTCACGAGGCCCGCGCCGGTGATCCCGGCGGCGCCCTTGCTCGTGAGGATCATCAGGCCCGCGAGCGCGATCTGCTGGCCGATCGACATGTCCTGGCCCGAGGCCTGCACGATGAACAGCGCGCCGAGCGTGAGGTAGATGCAGGTGCCGTCGAGGTTGAACGAGTAGCCCGTCGGGATCACGACGCCGACGGACTGCCGCGACGCGCCCGCCGCCTCGAGCTTCGCGAGCAGGCGCGGGAGCACGGTCTCCGACGACGAGGTGCCGACGATGATCAGGAGCTCGTCCTTGATGAGCCGGATGAGCTTGAGGATGCTGAACCCGCTCGCCCGCGCGACGAGCCCGAGGACGCCGAAGACGAAGATCGCGCACGTCCCCCAGAACGTGACCATCAGCAGCGCGAGGCTGCTCAGCGACGCGCCGCCGAACTGCGCGACGGTGAAGGCCATGCCGCCGAACGCACCGATCGGGGCGGCCCACATGATGAGCCGGATGATGCCGAAGATCACCCGCGAGGCGGCCTCGAAGACGCCGACGATCCGCTCGCGCTGGACCCGCGGGAGGGCCGAGATCGAGGCCGCCGTGAGGAGGGCGAGGACGAGGATCTGGAGGATCTCGTTGTCGACGAAGGGCTGCAGGAAGCTCGTCGGCAGCAGGTGGCCGGTGATGAACGCGACGACGCCGGAGTCGGTCCCGGCCTCGGAGATCGACTCCTTCGCCGCCTCGCGGCCGGCCGCGCTGACCGAGCCGCTGAAGCCCGAGCCCGGCTCGACGATGTTGGCCGCGAGCAGGCCGAGGGTCAGCGCGACGACCGTCGCGCAGAAGAAGTAGCCCAGCGCCTTCAGAGCGAGGCCGCCCGCCCGGGCCATGTTGCCCAGCGAGGCGATGCCGATCACGACGGTGACGAAGATCACCGGGCCGGTGACGGTCTTGATCAGCTGGATGAACGCGTCGGCGAGCCACTTGGCCTCCTTGGCGGCGTCGGGCGCGACGAGGCCGAACACGATGCCGAGCGCGATCGCGATCACCACCCAGACCCAGAGCTGGCCCAGCAGACGGCGGCGGCGCGGACGCGCGCCCTCGGGCGCGGCGGTGGCGGTGGCGGACATCGCTCCTCCCAAAGCTCGCCCGCCTCCTGATCGGCGGGTTGTCAGGGTGCTTACCCGCAATCCGTCCGAATCCCGCCCGATTCGGCTGGTTCCGACACCGACCCCATCCGTGGAATCGATCCAGATCGGTTGATACGTTCGGCCGGTCATGGGACTCCGGCCACTCGAACTCGTCGACGAGCTGGAACGTCGCGGTCTGCGCACGAGCGCCCCGCACCTCGCGGTGTACCGGGCGGCCGACGAGCTGGCGGGCCAGGACGCCGCCGCGATCGTCGCCCGCGTCCGCGAGACCCTCGTGGCGGTGGACGACGAGACGGCCCGCGAGAGCCTCGAGGAGCTGACCGCCGCCGGCCTCCTGCGCCGGGTCGGGCCCGACCACGCGCCGGCCTACGAGCCGGGGGCGACCGCGCCGGGCGCGCCCGACGCGCCGCCCGCGTAGGCGCCCAGCCGCCGCGTCGCCACCGCGATCGCGTCCGGGCTCGAGTCCACGAGGACGAACCGCCGCCCGAGCCCGCGCGCGGCCGCGCCGAGCGTCCCCGACCCGGCGAAGAAGTCCAGGCACCACCCGTCCGGGCGCGAGGACGCGGCCACCATGCGCCGGACGATCCCTTCGGGCTTCTGGGTCGGGTAGCCGGTCCGCTCGGCCCCGTTCGTGGGGACGATCGTGTGCCACCAGGTGTCCGACGGGCGCTTGCCCCGCGCCCGCTTCTCGGGGGTCACGAGCCCCGGCGCCATGTACGGCTCGCGGTCGACCTCGTCGTCGTCGAAGTGGTAGCGGGCCCGGTCGCGGACGTAGACGAGGATCGTGTCGTGCTTGGCCGGCCAGCGCCGGCGCGGGCGCCCGCCGTAGTCGTAGGCCCACACGATCTCGTTGAGGAAGCAGTCGCGACCGAACAGGTCGTCGAGCGCGACCTTGACGTAGTGCGACTCGTGCGGGTCGAGGTGGACGTAGAGCGTCCCGTGCTCGGCGAGCACGCGGCGGGCCTCGGCCAGCAGCGGCATGAGGAAGCCGAGGTAGTCGTCGAAGGCGTCGTCGTAGGCGAGCGCCCCGCGCGACTCCGTGCGGTAGCGCCGCCCGCCGAAGCCCGCGCGGTCGCCGTCCGCGTCGGCGATCACGCGCAGGCGCTCGCGCCGCTGGGCCCGACCGGTGTTGAACGGCGGATCGACGTAGACCATGTCGAACGCGCCGTCCGGGAGGCGGGGCAGGACACCGGCGCTGTCGCCCGCGATCAGCAGGTCCTCGCCGAGCCGGACCCGCTCGGGCAGATCGGCGGCCTGGAGCACCCGCATCGCTCGCCAGCCTACGCTGGGGGGCGGATGCGGTTGCGCCTGGCCCTCATCGTGCTGGCGGTGGCGACGGCGGCCGTGGCGGCCGTCGTCGTGCTGTCGCGCGGCCCCGACACGCCCCGCACGCTCACCCCCGGAGCGGGCAACACGGAGACCACCGAGGACCCGCTCGCGTGGGAGCCCGACAAGCGCGCGGAGCTCGAGCGGCGCGCGGCCGACGGCCTCGCGCACGTCCTCTACGCCAAGAGCCCCGGCGGCGTCGTGCTGTCGGCGTCGCGCACGGCGACGTTCCGCCCGGTCGTCGAGCGGGTCGCGAAACGCTCGCACCTCGACCCCGACGTCCTCGAGGGCATCGTCATGCTCGAGAGCGCGGGCCGGCCGGACGCCCAGGCCTCGAACGACCTCGACGGCGCGGTCGGGCTGACGCAGATCCTCGCCGAGACCGGCCAGAACCTCCTCGGGATGCGCATCGACGTGCGCCGCAGCGAGCGCCTGACCCGCGGCATCCAGCGCGGACGGAAGGTCGCGGCCCGCCTGCGCGAGCGCCGCCGGGTCGACGAGCGCTTCGACCCCGCCAAGGCGATCGCCGCGACCGCGCGCTACCTGCAGATCGCCAACGAGCGCCTGGGCCGCGACGACCTGGCCGTCGCCGCGTACCACATGGGGATCGGCAACATGCAGAGCGCGCTCGCCGCCTACGGCAAGGCGGACATCCCCTACGCGCAGCTCTTCTTCGACTCCACGCCGCTGCGGCACGCGCGGGCGTGGCGCATCCTCGCGCGGCTCGGCGACGACTCCTCGACCTACCTCTGGCGGGTCATGGCGGCCGAGGAGATCATGCGCCTGTACCGCGAGGACCCCGCCGGCCTCGCGCGCCGGGCGGAGCTCCAGGGCCGCAAGGCGTCAGCCGAGGAGGTGCTGCACCCGTCCGACCGCACCGCGCCGTTCCGCGACCCGTTCGCGGTCGGCCGCGCCCGCGCGGCCGGGCAGCTCACCGGCCTCGACGCCCGCCGCCTGGCCCGCTCCGGCGTGCGGATCGACCGCACGATGGGCGAGCTCGCCGGGCGCCTGCACCAGTCGCCGCGGCTGTATCGCGCGCTGCGCCCCCAGGCGCTGAAGATCCTCGAGGTCATCGGCGCGGGCACCCGCGCGATCGCCCACTCCGGCCCGCTCGTCGTGACGAGCACGGTGCGCGACATCCGCTACCAGCGCGTGCTCGCCGCCCGCAACATCGAGGCGACGCGCAACTTCTCCCTGCACACGACGGGCTGGGCCTTCGACATCTCGCGGACCTACCGCTCGCGGGCCCAGGCGCTCGCGTTCCAGTTCATGCTCGACCGGCTGACCGCGCTGAACATGATCGCGTGGGTCCGCGAGCCCGGCGCGATCCACGTCACGGTCGCGGCGCCCGCGAGCTGAGGCCTCTCGCCGACGGTCTACGGACGCACCGCCGCGACGAGCTCGACCGCGGCGCCGGCGACGGCGCCCGGGGTGATCCCGAGGCGCTCGAGGACCTCCGGCCCCGGCGCCGAGGCCCCGAAGCGGTCGATCGAGACCGCCCGGTCGACCCAGCGCTCCCAGCCCTGGCCGATCCCCGCCTCGACCGAGACCGACGGCAGGCCGGGCGGCAGGACCGCGTCGCGGTAGGCCTCGTCCTGGGCGGCGAACAGCTCCCAGCTGGGCATGGACACGACCCGCGCGCGGATGCCGTCGGCCGCGAGCTGGTCGGCCGCCGCGATCGCGACCGACAGCTCCGAGCCCGTCCCGACGATCACGGCGGCCGGGTCCTCGACGTCGCGCAGGACGTACGCGCCGCGGGCGACGCCCTCGTCCGACGCCTCGGCGAGCACGGGGAGGTCCTGGCGCGAGAGCACGAGGACCGCCGGCCCCTCGAGGTCCTCGAGGATCGTGCGCCAGGCCGCGGCGGTCTCGTTCGCGTCGCCCGGCCGGATGACGGTCAGGCCCGGGATCGCGCGCAGCGCCGCGAGGTGCTCGACCGGCTGATGCGTCGGCCCGTCCTCGCCGAGGCCGACCGAGTCGTGCGTGTAGACCCAGGCGACGGGCAGCGCCGTGAGCGCGCTCAGGCGCACCGCGCCGCGCATGTAGTCGGCGAACTGCAGGAAGGTCGAGCCGTACGGCCGCACGATCCCGCCGTGCGCGCACATGCCGTTGACCGACGCGCCCATGCCGTGCTCGCGCACGCCGAAGAACAGGTTGCGGTGCGCGTGGTCGCGGCGTGTAGCGCTGGTCGTCGCCGCCGGGGAACTCGGTCTTCGTCGACTCGCTGAGGTCGGCGGCGCCGCCGACCATCGTCGGGACGTAGTCGGCGAACGCGGCCATCGCCTTCTGGCCGGCGGCGCGGGTCGCGAGCTTGTCCTTGCCCCAGTCGACGTCGCGCAGCGCGTCGGCGACGCCCGGCAGCGGGCGCCCGGCCCACGCGGCGTCCCACTCGGCCGCGCGGTCTGCGTCCTGCTCGCGCCACTGGCGGAAGCGCCGGTCCCACTCGCCCTGGAGCGCGCCGCCGCGGGCGACGACGCTGAAGTGCTCGTAGACGCCGTCGGGGACGAGGAAGTGCGCGTCCGGGTCCCAGCCGAGGACCTCCTTCGTCGCGCGGACCTCGTCCTCGCCGAGCGGCGAGCCGTGGGCCTTGCTCGTGTTCTGCTTGTTCGGCGACGGCCAGCCGATGATCGACCGCACGCGGATGAGCGAGGGCCGGTCCTCCTCGCGCATGGCCTTGTCGATCGCGACCTCGAGCTCGTTGAGGTCGTTGGCGTCGTCGACCTGCTGGACGTGCCAGCGGTAGGCCTCGAAGCGCTTCGTGACGTCCTCGCCCGCGTAGCTCCACTCCGTCGGGCCGTCGAGCGAGATGCGGTTGTCGTCGTAGAGATAGACCATCCGCCCGAGCCCGAGGTGGCCGGCGAGCGAGGCGGCCTCGGCCGCGACGCCCTCCATCAGGTCGCCGTCGGAGACGATCGCGAACACGCGGTGGTCCTGGACCTCGCGGCCGTAGTGCTCGCGCAGGAAGCGCTCGGCGATCGCCATGCCGACGCCGTTGCCGAAGCCCTGGCCGAGCGGGCCGGTGGTCACCTCGACGCCGGGCGTGACGTGGACGCGGTCGCGCTCCGGGTGGCCGGGCGTCAGCGAGCCCCACTGGCGGAAGCGCTTGATCTCCTCCAGCGGCAGGTCGTAGCCGGAGAGGTGCAGCACGGCGTACAGCAGCATCGAGCCGTGGCCCGCGCTGAGGACGAAGCGGTCGCGGTCGGGCCACTGCGGGTCGCGCGGGTTGTGCTCCATGATCCGCTGGAAGAGCAGGTACGCCGCCGGGGCCATGGCCATCGGCATGCCGGGGTGGCCGGAGTTCGCCTGCTGCACCGCGTCCATCGCGAGCGTCCGGATCGTGTCGATGCTGAGGCGTTCGATGTCTTGGGTCACGGCCGCGTAGTATCACGCAGCCCCATGGCCGAAAACTTCCACTGCCTCGTCGAGATCCCCAAGGGCAGCCGGAACAAGTACGAATGGGACGAGGAGCTGCAGGCGATCAAGCTCGACCGGTTCCTGTTCGCCTCGGTCGTCTATCCCACGGACTACGGCTTCATCCCGCAGACGCTGGGCGAGGACGGCGACCCGCTCGACGCGATGGTCGTCGTGACCGAGCCGACGTTCCCCGGATGCATGATCCCCGTGAAGGTCATCGCGCTCTTCCGGATGCGCGACGACAAGGGCGTCGACGACAAGGTCGTGTGCGTCCCCCAGCACGACCCGAACTGGCGCCACGTCGAGAAGCTCGAGGACCTGAGCGTGACGCTGCGCGACGAGATCTCGCACTTCTTCTCGATCTACAAGCAGCCCGAGGGGATCGCGGTGAAGGTCGACGGCTGGTTCCCGCGCGACCAGGCGATCGAGATCATCGAGGAGGCCAAGGCGCGCTACCGCGAGGAGGGCGATGGGCAGCCCGAGGCCGGTCCGCCGCCCGGCGAGGGCGACGACGACGCGGACGCCGAGGACGAAGCGGCTCCCAGCGACGACGCGGACACGGACGACGCGGACACGGAGGCCGACGCGACCGACGGCGACGACGCCGACAGCCCCGCCTCCGAGGACGCCGCCGACCCGAAGTCCTAGTCGCGCGCGACGGCCCGGCCGGCCTCGCGCAGGGTCCGCCGGACCGTCTCGATGTCCGCGGTCTTCGGCAGATACGCCGCGACCTCGTCGGCGACGCCGTCCAGTCGTTCGGGGCCGAACCCGGACAGCACGACGATCGCCGCGGCCGGCGCGACGCGGCGCAGCTCGGTGACCACCGCGGCCGCGCCCGGGCCGGGCATGCCGATGTCGAGCAGCACGACGTCGGGCTGGAGCGCGCCCGCGAGGGCGAGCACGGCGTCGCCGTCGGCCGCCTCGCCGAGGACCTCGAGGTCCTCGTCGTCGTGGAGCGCGTCGCGCAGCAGCGCCCGCATGTCCGGCGCGTCGTCGCACACGATCAGGCGTGTCACGCCGGGGCCTCCGGGAGCAGGACGACGATCACGCAGCCGTCGCTGCGGCCGGTGTGGGCCCACACCGAGCCGCCGTGGCGCTCGGCGATCCGCCGCGCGATCGGCATGCTCACCCCGGCCCCGGTCGCGGGGCCCGTGCCGCGCGGGGTCGCGAAGGGCTGGAACAGCTCGGCCGCGGCCGCGGGGTCGAGCGCGGGGCCGCTGTCCTCGACCTCGATCCGGACCCCGGCGGGTCGTCGCACACCGGAGATCTCGACGCGCCCGGGGCCGTCGCCGATCGCCGCGAGCGCGCCCCGGAGCAGGTGATGGAAGAGGCGTTCGAGCAGCGCGGGGTCGGCGACGAGGTCGGGCAGGTCGCCGAGCTCGACCGCGATGTCCGCGTCGGTCAGCGGCCCGGCCAGCGCCCCGGCGGCGGCGCGGGCGGCCCCGGCGGCCGCCACCGGCGCGCGCCGTAGCGGCGCCGCGTCGAGCCCGGTCAGCTCGAGCAGGTCGTCGACGAACAGGCGCATGCGGTCGAGGCCGCGCTCGAGCCCGTCGAGCGCGGCGTCGCCGTCGGGACCGAGCGGGTCGGCGAAGCGCTCCCGCAGGAGCGTCGCGTAGCCGCCCGTGATGCTCAGCCCCGTGCCGAGGGCATGGGCTGCCCGCGCCGCGAAGGCGTCGAGCAGCACGTCCTCTCCCGTCCGCGCAGACCGCCCGCCTCCGGCGGCGACTGCGCGGCGGCTCATGCGGCCGCGGCCTCGATGCGCTCGAGCCCGTCGTCGGCGAGCGCGAGGTCGGCCCGCAACCGGCGCGCCTCCTCCACGGCCGCCTGGCGCGAGCGCACGCCGAGCTTGCGCAGCAGGTTCTTGATGTGCGAGCGGACCGTCTCCGACGAGAGCACGAGCGCATCGGCGATCTCGTCCGTCGACTGCCCGTCGCACAGGAGATCGAGCACCTCCCACTCGCGCGGCGTCAGGCGGCTGCGCACCGGACGGATGCCCGCGCCGTCGGCCCGCGTGCGGCGGATCGTGTCGACGAGGCGCATCGTCAGGCGCCGCGAGACGAGCGCCTCGCCCGCGACGGCGCCGCGCAGTGCCCGCGGGAGCGCCTCGACGCCCGCGCGCTTGTTCAGGAACCCCGAGGCGCCGGCGCGCAGGCCGACGATCCCGACCTCGTCGTCGTCGGACGACGTGAGGATCACGACCTCGACGTCGGGCTCGCGCGCGAGGATCCGGCGCGTCGCCTGGATGCCGTCGAACTCCGGCATCACGAGGTCCATCAGGACGATGTCCGGCTTGTAGTACAGGCTCAGCTCGACGGCCTCGCGGCCGTTGGCGGCCTCGGCGATCACGATGATCCCGCCGGCCTCGAGCGCATCACGCACCACGCGACGCGCGAGTGGATCGTCATCCGCGACGATCACGCGCAACGCCACATCGTGTCGGGCACCGTCGGCTTCCTCCGGCATGTGCCGCATGTTCAAACCCCCTTATGTCTTCGCCCATGGGTCATGCAGAGCCCATGAACTGCAGCCCCTCTCGGGGCCCCCAAGTCAGGGCGCCATCCGATGTCGCGCCCTACGACCCGGAATTCTGACGGATCTGTGCAAAAGCTGCGAGGGAGTTTCCTACCCCGAAACGTGAACATTGGATGGATTTGCCCACCCGCGGGCACACCCGGCAGCTTGCGTCGGGTACCGTCCCGGCCCTCCCCCCGCACCGACGACCGACGGAGGATCGCCACGATGGCGAGCCTGGTGGGCCCGGACGACGCCGGTCTCCCGGGCCTCGAGCAGCAGGAGGCGCTCCGACTCGCGCAACGCATGCGCGAGGAGCAGGCGCGGCGCGGCGAACTCGTCGCCAACGCCGGCCACGAGCTCAAGACGCCGCTGTCGATCATCCTCGGCCTGTCCGGCCGGCTGCTGTCCGCGACGGACGACGGGTCGGCCGAGCGGCGCGACGCCGAGCGCATCCGGGCCAACGCCTACGGCCTGCTCAAGCACGTCGACGACCTCCTGCAGGCCGCGCGGATCGAGGACGGCCGCGTCGTCGTCGAGCCCGTCGACTGCGACGTCGCCGCGCTCGTGCGCGAGGTCACGGCGAGCTTCCAGGCCCTCATGGAGGAACGCGACCAACGGCTGGTGCTCCGCACGCCGGGCCGCGTCCCCGCCCGCCTGGACGAGGCGAAGCTCGCCACCGTCCTGACGAACCTCGTCGCCAACGCCGTGCGCTACGCGCCGCGTGGCGGCGTCGTGCGCTGCAGCGTCATCGCGGGCGGCAGCCGGCTGCGGATCGAGATCGCGGACTCGGGCCCGGGCGTCCCCGCCGCCGAGCGCCACGCGATCTTCGAGCGCTTCCGCCAGCTCGACGGCGACCATCACGTCCGCCCGGGCGGGACCGGCCTCGGCCTGGCGATCGTCCGCGAGCTGGTGACGCTCCTCGGCGGCACCGTCGCCGTCGGCGACGCCCCGGAGGGCGGCGCGCTGTTCTCCGTCGAGGTCGACCACGAGCCCGCGGTGGCGACGCCCGCCGCCGGGCGGCCGCCGCTGGCGCTCTCCCACGCCGAACGCGAGCGGGCCACGATCGAGGCGCTGAAGCTCGAGCTCCAGGCGCTCGACCGCCGCGTCGGCACCGGGGCGCACGACGCCCGCCGGCGCGAGGCGCGGGGCCTGCCGCGCGTGCTGCTCGTCGAGCCGGCCGCGACGCTCGGGGTCTACCTCGAGGAGCTGCTGGGCGAGGACTACGACATCCGCCGTGCGGCGTCGGCGGCCGAGGCGCTGCGGATCGTGGCGCGCACGCGGGTCGAGGCGGTGCTCGTCGACGTCGGCGGCGCGGGCGGCGAGGCGCTGCTCGCCGCCATCCAGGTCCCGGAGCTCGACGGCGTGCCCGTCGTCGTCCTCGCGGGCGACCCCGAGCAGGCGCGGCTGCTCGTCCGCGACCAGGCCGACGACTACGCGGTGAAGCCCTACCCCGAGACGCTGCTCGTCCGGCTCGGCGCGATCGTCGGGCGGCGGCGGGCGGAGTCGGCCCGCGCTGCGGCCGACGCCCGCTTCCGCGCGGTCTTCGAGCACGCCCCGACCGGCATGGCGCTCGCGTCACCCGACGGCCGGCTGCTCGAGGTCAACGCCGCGCTGGCGCGCCTGCTCGGCCTCCCGCGCGACGCCCCGATCGAGCTGACGATCGACGGCCTGACCCATCCCGACGACCTCCTCGACGGCCCCGTCAGCCTCGTCCCGGGCGACGACGAGGTCATGCGCCTCGAGCGGCGGCTCCTCGCCGCCGACGGCCGGATCGTCCCCGCGACCCTGACGATCTCGGTCATCCGCGAGGAGGCGGCCCCGCGCCAGCTCGTCGTGCAGGTCGAGGAGTCGCGCAGCCGCGGGCGCGAGGCGTGGGTCCTCGTGCGCGTCCTCACCGCGCAGCTCGCCCGCTGCGTGCGCTACGACGAGCGCGCCGCGTTGCTCCTGGTCGAGGTCGACGACCTCGACGCCGTGGAGGACGCGGCCGCGCGCCTGCGCGTCGCGGCCGCGGTCGCAGGGGCGATGCGCGCGCGCCTGCGGCGCTCGGACGTCCTCGTCCCGCTCGGCGAGCGCCGCTTCGCCGCGCTGCTCGTCAACGCCGGCGCGCCGGCCGCGTTGGCCGTCGCGCGCGGGGTGCGGGCCGCGGTCGAGGAGACCGCCGTGCCCGACGGCGAGCCGCTGCGCGCGGCGGTCGGGGTCTGCGCCTTCGACGCGTCGGCGACGGCCGCGCGGATCGTCGCCGAGGCCGAGTCCGCCTTGACCCACGCGCGGCGCGAGGACGGCGTCGCGGTCGCCGCGTACGGCTAGGCGGCCACAAGAACACCCGCCGTGCGGCCGTTGGTCTGACGGATGCACGTCGAGCGCCACCTCTCCGTCGCGCCCCTCCTCGACGAGTGGGCCGAACTCCACGCCGCCGACGACCGCGCCACGCCCTACGGCTCCGCCGCCTGGGCCAGCGCGTCGGTCGCGCACGGCATCGACGCCGCCGAGCCGTGGTGCCTGACGGCCCGCGACGACGACGGCCGGCTCATCGGCCTGATGGCCCTCGCCCGCCGGCGCCGGCACATGATGCGCGTCCTGCGCCCGCTCGGCGACGAGCACGCGGACTGCTGGGACGTGCTCGCGCGCCCCGAGTTTCGCGACGCCGTCGAGCGCCGCCTCGCCGAGGAGCTGCGCCGCCGCAGCGGCGAGTGGGACGCGCTCGTCCTGACGCACCTCACGCACGACGCGACGTTCCCGGACGCGCTCCCCGGCGCGCGGCTGCACACCCGCGGGCACGAGGGGCTCCCCCACCCGCACGTCGCGCTGCCCGAGACCTTCGACGCCTACCTCGGCCGCTTCCCGAGCGAGCGCCGCCGCCGGATGCGCAAGCACCTGGCGCCGCTCGACAAGGGCCCGGTCACCGTCCGCCCGATCCCGGAGGACGAGCTGCCCGACGCGGTCGCACGGCTGCTGTCGCTGCGCCGCCGCCAGTGGGAGCAGGCGGGCAAGGCGCTGCTTCCCGCGCTCGCCGAGGACCGCTTCCGGCGCTTCCTGACCGAGGTCGCCTGCGCGCTCGTCCCGGCCGGCAACGCGACGATGGTCGAGTACTTCGTCGACGACGAGCCGTACGCGCTCTACCTCGACTACGGCGACGCCCGCGCCTTCCACGGGTTCATGGGCGGCTTCGAGCTCGAGCATTCGCGGCTCGAGCCCGGCAAGCTGCACATCCTCGCGAGCCTCCGCTCGAGCATCGAGGCCGGCCGCACGTGGGCGAACCTCGGCCGCGGCGGCGAGGACTACAAGCAGTGGTTCCGCCCGGAGCCGTTCGTCTCGCGCTCCGTCGCGGTCACGAGCGGGCGCCTGCGCTCGCGCGCCGCGCTCGTCGCGGGCACGCTGGCCGGCCGGCTGCGGTAGGCCCGCGGGTCGCCCGCGCCCGAAAGGGCGGTCGCGCGCCGCGCGTTGATCGGGCATGGAGCTCACCGTCGCCCCGCGGGTCGCCCGCGCCCGCAGGATCGCCACCGACCCCGCGTTCCGCCGCGAATGGCGCGAGCTGCGGCGGCTCTCACGGCTCGCGCCGTACACCGCCGGCTCGACGACCGTCGCCGGCCCGCCGGTGCGCTTCACGCACCCGCAGGCGTTCGTCGCGCAGTACCGCGCGATGTACCACGAGCGGATGTACGCGGCCGCGCTCGGCCCCGCGCCGGTGATCCTCGACGTCGGCGCGAACTACGGCCTGGCGTCCATCGCGCTGAAGGCCGAGCACCCCGACGCGGAGATCGTCGCCTTCGAGGCCGACCCCGCGATCGCCGCGATCGCCGCCGCGAACCTCGGGGCCGCGGGCCTCGACGACGTGACGCTCGTGCGCGCCGCCGCCTGGACGTGCGAGGGCACGATGCGCTTCGCCGCGGAGGGCAGCGATGCCGGTCGCCTCGGCGACGACGGCGGCGTCGAGGTCCCGACCGTCCGCCTGCGCGACTGGCTCGACCGTGACGTCGACCTCCTCAAGATGGACATCGAGGGCGCCGAGGTCGACGTCCTCCTCGACTGCGCCGACCGCCTCGACCGGGTCGGCCGCCTCGTCTGCGAGTACCACTCCTTCGCCGGGCGCCCCCAGCGCCTCGGCGAGCTCATCGGCGCCCTCGAGGCCGCCGGCCACCGCGTGATCGTCCAGGGCGACATGGCCCCGGACCACCCCCTCGTCGACACCCCCGCCGACGCCAGCGGCATGGACATGCGGCTGAACGTCTTCGCGCGGCGGGACTAGGGGTTCGGGGCGGGCCGGGAGACTCGGCGGCGCCCCGCCCAACGGCCGCCTGCGCCGCCCGACGTTCGCGGACGGCTCGGCGAGGGGGAAGGGGGAGCCGGCGCGAGCGTTCTCTCGCGGGACGCGTGCGACCTCGGCGGACTCCGCTCGCTGAGCGAGCACGTAATCGCCGAGAAGTCCTCTGACGCTGGTGCTGCGGCGCGTGCTCGGCCGAGTGGGGCGCGTTCCGGACGCCAGGCGACTCGTTCGCGCCCCACGCCTTACGCGTCGTGCGCTGCAGCGGGCACGGCATCGCCGACGGCGCCGAACCGGACCGCCTCGGCCTGGCGTCCACGCTCGCGGGACCCGCCGGGGCCCGCGGGGTCTCGCGGCACCCGGTGCCTCGCTCGAGCGGGCACGCGAACATCGACGCACCGGTCGACCCCGGCCCACGAACGGGACGCCGCTCGGCGCGAGGCCCGGACCGGACGCTGGGACGCGACGCCCTAGTAGGCGCCGTCGCCCCGCAGCACCGCGGACGCGGTGCGCGCGAGGATCTTCAGGTCCCGCCGCAGCGACCAGGTGGCCGCGTAGAGCAGGTCGAGGCTGATCATCTCCGCGAACGGGACCTCGGAGCGGCCGTTGATCTGCCACAGGCCGGTCAGGCCCGGGGTGATCGCCGCGCGACGGCGGAAGCGGCCGGAGATCTGGGCGTGCTCGGACTCGATCAGCGGGCGCGGGCCGACGAGGCTCATCTCGCCGCGCAGGACGTTCACCAGCTGCGGGAGCTCGTCGAGCGACGTGCGGCGCAGGAAGCCGCCGACCCGGGTGATCCGCGGGTCCTGCTTGATCTTGAACATCCCGAAGCTCGTGCCGCCGCCGTGGAAGTTCATCGCCGCGACCTCGGCCTTGCGGCGCTCCGCGTCGACGTACATCGAGCGGAACTTCAGGACCTCGAAGCGGCTGTCGTCCTTGCCGACGCGGCGCTGGCGGAAGAAGACCGGGCCCGGCGAGTCGAGCTTGATCGCGATCGCGCAGGCCACGAGGACGGGCGAGAGCAGGATCAGCGCCGTGAGGCTGACGACGGCGTCGAAGGCGCGCTTGACGTGCAGCGACGCGGGGTCGACGGTCACCGTCGGCACCGAGAGCAGCGGGACGCCGGCGAGCTGGCGGACCTCGAGGCGCGCGCTCACGAGCTCGCCCCAGTCGGGGACGATGTCGACGTGCACGTCGTGGTCGGCGGCGTGGGCGATGAGCTCCCGCTGGCGCTCGGAGTGCAGCGGCCCGGCGATGATCACGCGGTCGACGTCGAGCTGGTCGATGAGCTCGAGGAGCTCGGGCGCGTCCGGCACGATCGGGACCGGGCCGATGTAGCGCATCCCGGTCGCCTCGGCCTTGGCCGCCGCGGCGCGGGGCTGCGAGGTCGGCTCGACACAGGCCATGACATTGATGCCGAACTTGTGCTGGCGCAGGAGCCGGCGGACGACGCGCTCGGCGTCCTCGGCCGGGCCGAGGACGATCGCGTTCTCCCGGTACCAGGGCGCCCGCCGCGCGCGGAAGCGCACAGCGGCGCGGACGAGGAACACGGTCGTGACGGTCACGAGCCAGCCCGCGGCGAGCGGGGCGATCTTGACCTCGGAGAGCATCCCCGTGATCCACCCGAGCACCAGGGCCGAGAGGCCCCACTGCGCGGTGATGGCGACGATCGAGGCGAGCTCCTCGAGGCCGGCGTGGTCCCAGCGCCAGGCCGTCGTGCGGTAGAGGTCGCGGGCGACGGCGACGATGAGCCAGAGCGGGATCGCCATGGCCAGCAGGGCGACCTGCTCGGCGAAGCCGTTGCCGACCGCCTGGAGCGTGGCGGCGATGGCCACCGCGACGAAGTCGCCGGCCATCAGCCAGCGCCGGAGCTTCTCGTCGCGGACGCTCGGGCGGCGGGCCGAGACCGAGGCGCCGGACGCGTCCCGCACACGCGGCGGGACGATGAACGGCGACGGAAGGGCGATGTCCGTCTCGACCGCGACGAGCGGTGCGACGGTGGTGGCGGAGGTGTTGGGCGTGGCGCTCACTGGACGATCGAGCAACCAACGCCCCCGGCACTCCGGGTTCTTGCAGAGGCCCCGGGGGAGATTCGGACCGGTCGCGCTAGGCGACGCGGACGGCCGTCTCCGGCGCGAGAATCCCGAGGCCGCGACCCTCGTCCGGATCGAGGATCAGCGCGGTGACCTCGGCCCGGGAATGCGTGTCGAGCTTCGTGAACGCCGAGGACAGGTGCGTCTTGACCGTGCTCTCGGCGAGGTACAGCTCGTCGGCGATCTGGCGGTTCGTGAACCCGCGCACGACGAGCCGCAGGATCTGCTTCTCGCGGTGCGACAGCGGCTGGCGGACGACGTGCTGGCGCAACGCGCGCGGCACGACGATCTGCCCGGCGTGCACGGCGCGCACCGTCAGGGCGAGGCAGGCCTCGGCCTGGCCGTCGAACACGACGGCGTCGGCGCCGGCCCGCAGCAGGCGACGCAACTCACCGGACCGCCGATCGTCCGGGGCGACGATCACCACGTGCGCGCCCGGGTGCATGATGCACAGCGCGCGCACGGCGTCCGGGTCGGCCGGACGGGCGCCGAGGACGAGCACAATCGCATCGGGCGACCCTTCGCCCGACGTGACGACGGTCCAGCCCCCCGCGCGGAGGAGCTCGGCGGCGTGGTGGCCGCGCTCGGGCTCGTCGGCGTGGACGGCGACGGTGAGAAGCGACTGGATCACAGCGAACCAACGCGCCCGCAACACGACAACTTGCGAAACCTCGCAGCGCCGATCGTGTCCGTTTCTCCCCCGGTGTCCTCGGCAGGGGGATCGTGAAGGTGCCGTTAAGGATTCATGCCGTCAGCCCCGAAGGCGCTCATCGTCACCAACGGCCTGCTGGACCCGAGCCGTTACCGCGCGCTGGGGGTGCGGGTCTGTCCGCTCGTCCCGATCGCGAACCGGCCGCTCGTCCTGCACGTGCTCGAGGGCCTGCGGGCCGCCGGCGTCCGCGAGGCCGCCGTCCTGGGCGACGGCGCCACGCGCGCCGAGGTCGCCTCGGTCGTGGGCGACGGCAGCGCCGAGCTCGCCGTCCGCTACATCGACCACGTCGACCGCCGCGCGCTCGACGCGCCCGCCGTCGCCGTCCAGCCCGCCGACGCCGTCCTCACCGGCCCGCTCCAGGACGCGCTCGGCGACGTCGCCTCGGCCGTGTTCGACGGCGCCGTCATGCGCGTCCCGGCGATCACGCCCGCGTTCGGCTCCCAGCCGCCCGCGATCGCGGCCGCCGCCCACGTCGGCGCATGCCTGCTGGGCGCGGAGGCGGCCGACGGTCTCGCCGCCTCGCTCGACGACACCGCCGCGTCGGTCGACGCGCTCGCCGAGGCGCTCATCGCCTCGTCCACGCGCGTGCGCGAGGACGAGGTCCGCGGCTGCCTGGCCTGCTGCGACGGCGACGACGGCCTGCTGCGCGCCAACCGGATCGCGCTCGAGGGCCTGCAGTCCTCGATGACGGACGCGACGCTCGTCGACACCGAGATCCAGGGCCCCGCGCTGATCCACCCGACCGCCGTCGTGCGCTCGACGCTCGTGCGCGGCCCTGCCGTCATCGGCCCCGGCGTGCGACTGAACGACGTCTACATCGGGCCGTACACGTCGATCGGCGCGAACGTGACGATCGAGGGCGCGGAGATCGAGCACTCGCTCATCCTCGACGGGGCCGAGGTCCGCTACCCCGGGCAGCGCCTGACGACGAGCATCATCGGTCCGCGGGCCCGCCTCGTCCGCGACTTCCACCTCCCCCGCGGCATGCGCGTCGCGGTCGGGGCCGACGCCGTGGTGGCGCTCTCGTGACCCCGCAGACCGTCGTCCGCGCGCTGCCGTCCGTCGCCGTCGAGCGCTGCGCGACGACCGGCATCACGAAGCCGGAGTGCCACTGCCCGGCGTGCCTGGCCGCGCTCGTGGCCGCGCATCACCGCCCGGCCGCGCAGGCCTGATCGCCGCCACAAGAACCACCCGCGTGCGCCCGTTGCTCGGGCAGAGAGACACGCCCCACGCGGCGTCACGATCGAAACAAGGACGGTTCACACGAGCATGAGCAGCCCCAACGGCAACGGAAACGGCCACAAGAACGGCAACGGGACGCCCAACTGGCCCGTGAGCCTGCACGCGTCCGGCCGCAGCAACGGCCTCAGCCCGCGTCCGCCGGAGAAGGGCAAGACCGTCCTCATCACGGGCGGCGCCGGCTACGTCGGCTGCGTCCTGACCGAGCGCCTGCTCGACCGCGGCTACAACGTCCGCATCCTCGACCGCCTCTACTGGGGCTACGGGCCGCTCGCGCAGTTCGCCGACCGCGTCGAGGTCATCTGCGCCGACGTGCGCGACATCCCGGCCACGGCGCTCGACGGCATCGACGGGGTCATCCACCTCGCCGGCCTCTCGAACGACCCGACGGCCGAGTACGACCCCGACGCCAACTGGCAGATGAACGCCGTCGCCACCCAGGCGCTCGGCGAGGCCTGCGTCGACCGCGGCATCGAGCGCGTGGTCTTCGCGTCCTCGTGCTCGCTGTACGACGGCCTGCCCGCCGGCATGCACGACGAGACGGCCGACATCCGCCCGCGCGGCGCGTACGCGACCTCCAAGCGCTTCGGCGAGGAGGCGCTCCTCGCGCTCATCCCGCAGGGCCTCTGCCCGGTCATCCACCGCAACGGCACGGTCTACGGCTACAGCCCGCGGATGCGCTACGACCTCGTCGTCAACACGTTCGTCAAGGACGCCCTGCTCCAGGAGCGCCTGTCGCTGCACGGCGGCGGCTGGATGTGGCGCCCGCTGGTCGACGTCCGCGACATGGCCGAGGCGATGATCTGCTCCCTCGAGGCGCCCGCGGACCTCGTCCGCGGCGAGGTCTTCAACGTCCTCCACTCGAACTACCAGATCCGCGAGCTCGCGATGCTCGTGGCCGGCTCGGTGCAGCTCCTCGGGCGCAACGTGACGCTCCGCGAGGAGCCCGCCCCGCGCCTGAACCGCGACTACGAGTGCTCGAACGCGAAGCTCAGCGCCACGCTCGGCTTCACGCCGCGCCGCTCGGTCGTCGAGGCCGTGACCGACATGCTCGAGCGCATCGACATCACGGACAAGGTCGCCCTCACCGACCCGCGCTACTACAACATCCGCTGGCTCGAGCTGATGCACGAGATCGAGCCGCGCATCGAGCAGTTCGGCGCGGTCCTCTAGCACCGCCCTTCGGGGAGGGGGCACCCCACCCGCCCCCTCCCGAGAGCCGCCACATGCCTCCCGCGCTGCGTGCGTGCATCGCGGGAGGCGGCGGCGGTCTCAGTCGCGCGCCATCGCCGCGGCCATGTGGGACTCGAGGTCGAGGTAGGCGTCGTCGCCCACGTCGATCACGACCTTGATGATGTCCCCACCGTCGAACGGGAACCTGGACGTGTACTCGGCGCTGACGGCGTCGCCGCCGTCGTAGCCCACGCAGAGCCCCTCGCCGCAGAGGCTGAAGCGCGAGGCGATGCCCCTGATCTGCGTCTCCGCGACGACCTCGTCGTCGACGTACAGGCGGACCGGCCCGTGCGCCTCGTGGTGCTCGCCCATGCCCTCCTTCGTGAACTCGATCCCGACGATGTGCCGTCCGGACGACGGCGCGTCGGCGGCGATCTTCTGCTCCGGCGGGATCCCGAGGAAGTTGTAGACGTAGGTCAGCTTCCCCTCGATCACGAACAGCGAGAAGCCGCCGAAGCGCGAGCCCTGGGCGACGATCACCCCCTGGGCGTCGGGCGTGAAGTCGACCTCGGCGAGGATCCGGTGCGAGACGTTGATCGTGTTCGCGGCGGAGGCCTCCGGGACCTCGCTGGTGCCGGGGTAGTAGGTGTACTGCCCGCTCTCCGGCACGGCGATGGTGTACTCGAGCTCCCGGAACTCGAAGATCGACAGGTCGATCAGCGGCAGGACGTCGTACTTCTTGGCCTCCTCCAGCCAGAGCGCCTTGAGCTCCTCGAGCTTGTCGGGATGCTGTTCGGCGACGTCGTGCGCCTCCGAGCGGTCCTCGTCGGTGTGGAAGAGCTGCCAGCGGTCCTCGTCGAACTTGCCCAGGCCGATCGGGACCGGCCCGTGCTCGGTGACCGCCTTCCAGCCCTTGTGCCAGATCCCGCGCGTGCCCAGCATCTCGTAGTACTGGGTCTCCTTCCGGGTCGGCGCGGCGCCCTCGTCGAACGAGTAGCGCATCGACACGCCCGGCAGCGGCGTCTGCTCGTGGCCGTCGACGACGGCGGGCATCTCGACCCCGCAGCAGTCGAGGATCGTCGGGACGATGTCGGTGCAGTGGTGGTACTGCGAGCGGACCTCACCGCGCGCCTTCATCCCCGCCGGCCAGTGGATCACGAGCGGGTCGGCGACGCCGCCCTGGTAGCTGTAGCGCTTGAACATCCGGTAGGGCGTCGAGAACGCGACGGCCCAGCCGGTGGGGTAGTGGTTGTAGCAATCCGGCCCGCCGAGCTGGTCGAGGTACGGCAGGTTGTCCTCGATCGTGTCCGGCCAGGCGTTGAAGAACTTGTTCTCGTTGACCGACCCGTTCGGCGAGCCCTCCCCCGAGGCGCCGTTGTCGGCGGCGTAGAGGATCAGCGTGTTGTCGAGCTGGCCGGACTCCTCGAGGTACTCGACGATCCGCCCGACCTGGTGGTCGGTGTACTCGCTGAAGCCGGCGTAGACCTCGGCCATCCGCGCTGAACAGCGCCTTCTCCTCGTCGGACAGCTCGTCCCACGGGCGCATCGCGTCGCCCGGGCTGTACGTCCCCTCGGCCATCGGGATTGATCGGCGTCAGGTCGGTGCCCTCGGGCAGGATCCCGCGCTCGATCATCCGCGGCAGGACCCACTCGCGATAGGCCTCGTAGCCGTCGTCGAACTTGCCCTTGTACTTGTCGATGAACTCCTGCGGCGCGTGGTGCGGGGCGTGGTTGGCGCCCGGGCAGAACCACAGGTACCACGGCTTGTCGGGCTCGCCCTGCTTGGAGTCGCGGATGAACTCGAGCGCCTTGTCGGCGAGGTCCTTGGAGAGGTGGTAGCCCTCGTCGGGCGAGTAGGGCTGGCTGATGTAGTGGTTGTCCTCCGCGAGGTCGGGAAACCACTGGTTCGTCTCGCCGCCGATGAACCCGTAGAAGCGGTCGTAGCCCTGCCCCAGGGGCCAGTCCTTCTTGGACGAGCCCATCGTCCACGCGTCGACCGGGATGTTGTGGTTCTTGCCGACCCAGAACGTGCTCCAGCCGGCGTCGCGCAGGACGGTCGCCATCGACGCGTTCTCGCGCGGGATGTGGGAGTTGTAGCCGGGGAAGCCGGTCGAGGTCTCGGAGATCGACGCGAAGCCGTTCTGGTGGTGGTTGCGGCCGGTCAAGAACACCGACCGCGTCGGCGAGCACAGGGCCGTCGTGTGCCACTGGCTGTAGGTCAGGCCGTTCGCGGCCAGCCGGTCCATCGTCGGCATCTCGATCCGCCCGCCGTACGGCGACCAGGCCGCGCAGCCGGTGTCGTCGTAGAGCACGACGAGGACGTTCGGCGCGCCCGCCGGCGCGCGGTCCGGGAGGAACGCGTCCCAGTCCGGCGTCGAGTCGCGGACGTCGAGCTTGATCACGCCGTTGAACGGCTTCGGCATCGGGCACCTCTCGGGATCGGGTCGCGCGATCCTCCACGCGGCCCGGGCGATGGCGCCTCACCCGCGTCGGGTGATCTGCCTAGATATCGCGGCGCGGCGCGACGGCCACGGCGGGCGGGGCCCCGAAGGGCGGCGGGCGCAGGCCCGCGAGCGTCTGGAGCGACAGCTTCGCCGACTGCCGCCGCAGGGCGCCGTCGCCGTTGACCTCGGAGGGCCGGTCGGGCGCCACGGCGCGCAGCCCGTAGCGCAGGCCGAGCGCCGCGAGGTAGGCGGTGCGCGTGCCGGCGGCGAAGTGCTTCTCGGCGAACAGGCGCCGCGCGAACGCGTACTGGGCGTCCATCCGCGGGTTCGTCCCGCGCTTGCCGGCGTGGTGGAGGATCGTCATCGACGGCAGGTGCACGACCCGGTAGCCCGCTTCCTTGACCCGGAAGCAGAGGTCGGTCTCCTCCGAGGACATGAAGAAGCGCTCGTCGAGCATCCCGGCCGCCTCGAGCGCCTCGCGGCGCAGGAACATGAAGGCGCCCGTCAGCCAGTCGGCGTCGCTCTCGCGCTCGTAGGGCTCGGGCGCCAGCTCGCGCTCGCCGAGCACGGCGCCGCCGAGGCGCAGGCGCTCGGAGCCGAGCGCCTCGCCGAACGCGCGCAGCGGGCTCGGGAAGCGGCGGATCGTCGGGAACAGGGTCCCGTCGGGCAGCACCTGCTTCACGCTCGCGAAGCCGACGTCCGGGCGCGCGTCCATCGCCGCGACGAGGTCCGCGAAGGTGCCCTCCCGGACCTCGGTGTCGGGGTTGAGCAGGAGGACGTAGCGCGCGTCGCAGGTCATCATCGCGCGGTTGTTGGCGTGCGAGAACCCGTGGTTCTCGCAGCGCACCACGCGCGCGCCCGGGAAGCGCGAGACGACCTCGGCCGTCCCGTCGGTCGAGCCGTTGTCGGCCACGACGACGTCGAGGGCGATCGGGCCGGCCTGGGCGTAGACGGTCTCGAGGCAGGGCGCGATCCAGTGGGCTTCGTTGGTGGAGACGATGACGATGGCGAGGTCGTGCATGCCGGAAGAACGGCGCGGACCCCGGCGTTCTTGTCGTGCATATGCGCGAGAACTTCCTTCCATTGGCCTCGCCGATCATCGGCGAGGAGGAGATCGCCGAGGTCGTGGACTCGCTGCGCAGCGGGTGGATCACCGCCGGCCCCAAGGTGAAGCGCTTCGAGCGCGCCCTCGAGGAGCAGCTCGGCGCGGCCCACGTCCGCTGCGTGTCGTCCTGCACGGCCGCGCTGTCGCTGGCGCTCCGCGTCGCGGCCGTCGGCCCCGGCGACGAGGTGCTCGTCCCCGCGATGACGTTCATCGCGACCGCCAACGCGGTCGAGGAGGTCGGCGCGCGCCCCGTGCTCGTCGACTCCGAGCCGGGCACGGGCCTCATCGACCTCGACGCCGCCGAGGCCGCGATCACGCCGCGCACCCGCGCGATCATCCCCGTGCACCTCGCCGGGCGCCCGGTCGACCTCGACCGCCTCGGCGCGCTGCGCGACGCCCACGGCCTGACCGTGATCGAGGACGCCGCGCACGCGATGGGCACGCAGTGGAACGGCCGGCCGATCGGCACGCACGGCAACCTCGCGGCCTTCTCCTTCTACGCGACCAAGAACGTCACGACGGCCGAGGGCGGCGCGCTCGCGACCGACAACCCCTGCGTCGCGGGCGAGGTCGAGCGGCTGGCCCTCCACGGCCTGAGCCTCGGCGCCTGGCAGCGCTACGGGGAGGCCGGCTTCCGCCACTTCGAGGTCGCCTCGCCCGGCATCAAGGCGAACATGACCGACCTCGCCGCCTCGATCGGCCTGCACCAGCTGCCGCGGCTCGAGGGGTGGACGGAGCGCCGCGCCGAGCTCGCCGCGCGCTACGACGAGCTGCTCGCGGGCCTCCCGCTGCAGACCCCGGCGCCGGTCGACCCGCGCGCACGGCACTCGTGGCACCTGTACTCCGTGCTCGTCGAGGACGACGCCGGGCTTCCGCGCGACGCCGTGCTCGACGGCCTGCTCAGCCGGCGCATCGGCACGGGCGTGCACTACCGCGGCGTCCACCTGCACCCGTACTACGCGCAGACCTACGGCCTCGAGCGCTCGGCGCTCCCGGTCGCGACCGACATCTCCGACCGCACCCTGAGCCTCCCGCTCAGCCCGAACATGACCGACGCCGACCAGGACGACGTGGTCGAGGCGCTCAGCAGCGTCCTCACGAGCGGTCCCGCGCTCGTGTCGTGAGCGGGCCGCAGACCACCGACGGGCACGGCGCGCCGATCGACGCCGGCCTCGCCGAGGCGACGGTCCAGGGCGTCCGCTGGACGTCGCTCGTCCGCCTCGGGGCGGAGATCCTCGCGCTCGCGTCGATGGTCGTCCTGACCCACCTCGTCCCGCCGGCGGAGTTCGGCGCGGTCGCGGTCGTGATGATCGTCAACGAGATCGCCAACGGCCTGGCCGGGACCGGCTACGGCGCGCCGCTCGTCCAGCGCGAGCACATCACGCGCCGCCACGTCGAGGCCGTGGCCGCGGTGAGCATCGTGACGAGCGCCGCGCTGGGCCTCCTGACCGTCCTCGTCGCGCTCGCCCTGCCCGGGTCGCTGTTCGGCGCGCGCGTGCCGGAGCTGCTGCCGCTCGTCGCGCCGATGTTCCTCATCTCCGGGCTGACCATCGTGCCCCGGGCGCTGCTCGAGCGCGAGCTCGCGTTCGGGCGCCTGAGCGCGAACGACATGACGACCACGATCGTCTCGACCGTCGTGTCCGTGGGCCTCGCGATCGCCGGGCTCGACGCCGAGGCGCTGCTGCTCGGCCTGCTCGCCGGCGGCATCACGAGCCTCGCGATGTACCAGCGCGCGGCGCCGACGCCGTGGCCGCGCTGGCACCGCCGCGAGCTCGGCGAGATGGTCCGCTTCGGCCTGCCGACCGCGATCTCCGGCCTCGCCTACACCGGCACGCGCAACGTCGACTACGCGATCGTCAGCGCCGCCTTCGGGCCGGTGCGCACGGGCTACTACTACCGCGCGTACCTGCTCGGGGTCGACTACCAGAACAAGTTCAGCCGCATCCTCGTGCAGATCCTGTTCCCGCTCTTCTCGCGGGCGGGGTCGATCGAGTCGATGAAGGCGCTCCGCGCGCGCGTGATCCGGGCGAACGCGGCCGTCGTGTTCCCGGTGCTCGGCGTGTTCATCCTCACGGCGCCGGTCGTCGTGCCGTTCCTGCTCGGCTCGCGCTGGGAGCCCGCCGTGGTCCCGGCGCAGGTGCTCGCCGTGGGCGGCCTGGCGGCGTGCCTGAACGTCGGCGCCGAGGGCATGGCCGTGGCCGCCGGCGGACCGAAGCGCGTGATGTGGTTCACGCTCGTGCAGCTCGCCGCCTACCTCGTGATGCTCACGGTGGCGACGCGGTGGGGCCTGGTCGCCGTGTGCGTCGCGGTCGGCATCTTCCGCTGGGGCGTGCTGGCCTCGTCCTACCGGCTGCTGCTCGGCCACCTCGGCGTCCCCACCCGCCAGCTCGTCGTCGACGCGGGCCCCGCCATGTCCGGCCTCGCGGCGCTGCTCGGCCTCGGCTTCGCCGTGCTCGAAGCGGCCGGCGCGATCGGCGTCGCCGACGCGCCGGCGGCCGTGCTGGCCGGTTTCGCGGGCCTCGTCGCGTACGCCGTGGTCCTGCGCCTCTGCTTCCCCAAGCTCTGGCACGACCTCGTCCGGATCGCGGCCCGCGTCGCGCTCCCGGCCCGCCCGGTCGCCGTGCGCCTGCCGCGCCGCAACCGCAAGCCCGAGCAGGCCCCGGCCGTTCCCTGAACGATGGCCCTCTCGGCCCCTCTCCCCACGCGCGGACGCCGCGCGATGGCCGCCGCCGCCCTCGAGCGCAGCGGCCTCGGCGCGCTGCTCCGCCTCGCGCCCGCCTGGCGCGGCCTCGTGGTGCTCAACTACCACCGGATCGGGACGCCGGGCGACTCGCCGCTGGACCGCGACCTGTGGAACGCGAGCGTCGAGGACTTCGACGCCCAGGTCGCCTTCCTCGCGCGCAACTTCGACGTCGTCGGGCCGGAGGACACGGGCCCGCGCGCCGCCGGCCGCCGGGTCCTCATCACCTTCGACGACGGCTACCGCGACAACCACGCCGCGGCCCTGCCGATCCTCCGGGCCCACGGCGCGACGGCCACGTTCTTCCTCGCCACCGGGTTCCTCGACCGCTCACGGCTTGCGTGGTGGGACGAGGTCGCCTGGATGGTGCGCACGAGCGCCCGGGAGCGCATCTGCGTCGACGGGGTCGCGGTCGCCCTCGACCCGCCCGACCGCGCCGCGGCCGTGGCCACCCTCCTGGACCGCGCGAAGACGCTGCCCGGCAGCGGCCTCGACGGCTTCCTCGACCGCGTCGCGCTGGCGACCGGCACGGGCCGCGCCCCGGCCGCCGCGGCCGACGGGCAGTGGATGACGTGGCCCATGGCGCGCGAGCTGCTCGCCGCCGGGATGACCGTCGGCGGGCACACCGTCAGCCATCCGATCCTGGCGAACCTCGACGCCGAGGCCCAGCGGGCGGAGATCATGGGCTGCCGCGCGCGCCTGCACGCCGAGCTCGGGATCCCGATGCGCTGGTTCAGCTACCCCAACGGAGACCGCGGCTCGTTCGACGCGCGCACGCGCGCGCTGCTCGCCGAGGCCGGGGTCGAGCGCGCCTTCAGCTTCGACGGCGGCTTCGTCCGCCGCGGCGCGCCGTGGGACCCCTACGACGTGCCGCGGATCGCGGTCGGCCCGCGGACCGCCGGCCCGGCGTTCGCCGCGACCGTGACGCTCCCGCAGGTGTTCATCCGCCCGCTGGCCGGGAGCCGGGGATGACCGCCCGCCGCGTCCGCGCCGCGCTCGGCGCCGTCGCCGCCGCGGCCGCGCTCGGCGGCTGCGTCGGGCAGGAGGCGACGTTCGAGCCCGTGACCGGGACGACGGCCCAGGCCCCGAAGGGTCCGGTGCGCCTCTACGTCGACAAGGACTCCGTCGGCGGCCCGTGCGACGACCAGCGCCCGGCGACCGCCGCCGCCAGCGCCGCCACCCCGTGGTGCAGCCTCGACCGCGCGGCGGACGCGGCGCCGTCGGGCGCGACCGTCCTCGTGCGCCGCGGCACCTACCCGCGCCTGTCGATCCAGGGCGAGCGCCGCTCGCGCTTCGTGACGATCCGCTCGGCCCCGGGCGAGACCGCGACGCTCACCGGCTTCACCGCGACGAACTCGAGCTACTGGCGCTTCCAGGGGCTGCGCTTCGCGGGCCAGAGCAACCTGATCTTCATGGGCAACGACCACATCGACATGATCGGCAACGACCTCACGGTGTCGACCCAGGTCCGCCCGAGCACCGACATCCGCTTCATCGACAACAAGGTCCACGACCTCCCCGGCCCGCCCGGCAAGCCGACCGACGGTGTCGGCATCTGGGTCGTGACCGGCGAGCAGGGCCCGATCCGCAACGTGCTGATCCGCGGCAACACCTTCTCGCGGCTGCCCAACGACGCGGTGTTCACCGACGCCGACCGCGTCACGGTCGAGAACAACACGTTCGACCACATCCACAGCCCGGACAACAGCTGGGCCCACGCCGACGTCTTCCAGGGGATGGGCGCGAACTTCGTGACCATCCGCGGCAACTTCGCCCACGACAACGACTCGGGGATCCTCGAGACGATCGCGGCGGTCCGCGGCTGGGTGATCGAGAACAACGTCTTCCTGCGCTCGGAGTCCTGGCCGCTGCAGCTCGACAACGAGCTGCACGACCTCAAGCTCGTCAACAACACGTTCTGGGGCGGCGGGCCGGTCCTGCTGCGCTGGAACGACGAGCACCCGCGCAACCCGAGCCGCTTCATCGTCGTGAACAACATCTTCAACCGGCTCGACTTCGACCTGCGCCTGAACCTGCTCGAGGGCTGGAACATCGTCGCCGACAACTTCCTGCACAACCGGTACGGCCGCGGGACGCGCGTGAACGTGAGCCCGAAGTTCGTCGACCCGCGCCGCGACGACTACCGCCTCGCGTCGGGCAGCGCGGGGATCGACGCGGGCACGAGCTCGTTCGGCGTGCCGCGCCGCGACCGCGCCGGCCACCGCCGCCGCGACGCCGGCGCGGTGCCCAACCGCGGCAGCGGCGCGCAGCGCTTCGTCGACATGGGCGCCTACGAGTGGACGGGGCGTTGAGCGCGATGGCCCGTCCGCGGCTGCTGCTCACGGTGCACACGGGCGAGCGCGGGGGCGCCTCCCTGATGGCGCTCGAGGAGGCGCGCTTCCTCGCCCGCACCCACGACCTCGTGATCGCGGTCGGCCCCGGCCCGCTGCGCGACCGCTTCGCCGAGCACGGCGCGATCGTCGACGGCCCGCCGTCGCTGCCGCTGTGGACCGACGACCCGGTGGCGTGGCTCAAGCGCGGCGCGCGGACCGCGCAGCACGCGCTGCGCCTGGCCCGCCTGATCCGCCGCCGCCGCATCGACCTCGTGGTCGTCAACTCGACCGTCTCGATGGCCCCGGTGCTCGCCGCCCGCCTCGCCCGCGTGCCGGTGTTCGTGCACGCGCGCGACACGCCCTTCTCCCGGCTCGCGCCGCTCGTCATGGGCCTGCACGCACGGCTCGCGCACACCATCGTCCCGATCGCGGCCGTGAACGAGGGCTACCTGCCCGCCCGCCGGCGCGCGCGCGTCGTCCGGATCCCCGACGGGATCCCGATCCCGCCCGCGCCCCCCGCCCCGGCGAACGGCTTCGGCCGCCCGCTGTGGCTGTGCGTGGTCGGCGCGATCACGCCCGACAAGGGGCAGGGCACGGCGGTCGCCGCGCTCGCCGAGCTGCGCGCCCGCGGGATCGACGCCGAGCTCGACCTCGTCGGCCGGGTCCAGGACCCGGAGATGGCCGCCGGGCTGCTCGACGAGGCCGCCGCCCGCGGGCTGGCCGGGCGCGTGCGCATCGGCGGCGAGACCGACGGGATCGAGGCCGCGCTCGACCGGGCCGACATCCTGCTGCTCACCTCGCGCGGCGAGGGCACGCCGCTCGTGCTCATGGAGGCGCTCGCGCGCCTCACGCCCGTCGTCGCGAGCGCGGTCGGCGGCGTGCCGGACATCGTGGCCGACGGCGAGACCGGGCTGCTCGTCCCGCCCGGCGACCCCGTGGCGCTCGCCGACGCGATCGCCCGGATGGCGGAGGAGCCGGCGCAGGCGCGGGCGATGGCCGCCCGCGGTCGCCGCCACGTGGAGGCGCGCTACGCGATGGAGCCGTGCCTCGAGCGCCTGCGCGTCACGATCGACGCCGCGCTCGCCGACGCCGCCTGACCGCCGCGCCGGCCCACCGCAAGGAGGGCGCGCGCCGGACCGTTGCTCGGTCGTGGACGCCTCTCGCCCGCCCCTGCGCATCGCCCTCGTCGTGCCGTTCCTCGACGAGGAGACCCACCTGCCGCGCTTCCTCGCGTCGCTCGCGGCCCAGACCCGGCCGCCCGACCGCGTGCTGCTCGTCGACGACGGCTCGTCCGACGCCTCGCCCGGCCTCGCGCGCGCCTTCGCCGCCGAGCACGCCTGGGCGACGGCGCTGGAGCGCCCGCGCCGCGCGGCGGCGCGCGACCGCCTCGCCCAGGCCCCCGAGCTGCAGGCGTTCACCTGGGCAACCGAGCAGCTCGCCGAGGACTACGACGTGATCGCGAAGGTCGACGCCGACCTCGACCTCGCCCCCGGCGTGCTCGCCGACCTCGAGGCCGCGTTCGTCGCCGACCCGAGCCTCGGGCTCGCCGGCATCGTCCTGCACTCGGCCGGCGCGGACGGCGTCCTGCGCCCCGAGCGCGTCCCGAGCTACCACGTCCGCGGCGCGACGAAGTTCTACCGCCGCGCGTGCCTCGAGCAGATCAGCCCGATCCCGACGATCCTCGGGTGGGACACGATCGACGAGGTCCACGCCCGGCGCCTCGGCTGGACCACGCGCAGCTTCGCCCTCGACGGCCCGCCGACCGTCCACCTGCGCCCGCCGGGCGCCCACGACGGCGTCGTGCGCGGCTTCCGCCGCTGGGGCGAGTGCGCGTGGGCCTACGGCGCCGACCCGGTCGGCGTCCTCGCGGGCGGGGTCCACCGGATGCGCCGGCGGCCGTACGTCGTCGGGGGCCTGAACTACATCGCGGGCTGGGGCCTCGCCGCGCTGCGCCGCGTGCCGCGCGCCGACCCGCACGTGCGCGCGTTCTGCCGCGAGGAGCAGCGACTGCGGATGCGCCGCGCGCTCGTCCGACGGACGAGGGCGGCGGCATGAGCGCGGGCGACGGGGTCTTCGACTTCCGCCGCGGGGTGCCCGGCGCGCCTCCGCGCCGCCGCGCGCCGCGGACCACGCGGGGCGGCGGCGGGGACGACGGCGGGGCCCGCACCGCCATCGCGGCCGTCGCGCGCGCCGACGACGCCGCGGCCGACGGCGGCACCTGGCCGCGGACCACGCGTGTCCTGCCGTGGATGCTCGCGGCGTTCCTGGCGATGGTCTGGCTCGTCCCGTTCGACTCGGCGAGCCTGCCGGTCCACCTGCCGTTCGAGAGCAAGCTCGACCGCGTCGTGATCATCCTCATGGCGTTCGTCTGGCTCGCCGCGCTGCTCGTCGGCGGCCGCGCGGCGCCGAAGCTGCGCAGCAGCCCGCTGAACTGGGCGATCGGGCTCTTCCTGCTCGTCGCCGTCGCGAGCATCCTCGCCAACCACAGCCAGCTCGTGAACCTCGACGAGTTCTCGCTGGCCATGAAGAAGCTCGCGCTGCTGCTCGGCTGGGTCCTCTTCTACTTCCTCGTGACGTCGATCCTGCGACCACGCGAGGTGTCGGCGTTCGTCACGTTCATGATCGGCCTCGCCTGCATCACGGCGATCGGCACGATCATCGAGTACCGGACGGGCTTCAACGTCTTCTTCGAGTGGGGCGCGAAGGTCCTCAACCCGGTCGGCCTGCACATCGACCCGCAGCCGCCGGACGACCCGTTCGGCCGCGCCTCGATCACCGGTCCGACGCAGCACGGGCTGGTCGTGGCGCTCATGCTCACGATCGCCTTCTCGCTGTGCCTGACGCGGCTCGTCGAGCCGACGCAGCGGCGCCGCTGGCTCGTCGGCCTCGCCGCGGTCGTCATCCTCGCCGGCGCGTTCGCCACGCAGCGCAAGAGCGCGCTCGTCGTGCCGGTCGCGGTCGTCGCGGCGATGGTCGCGATCCGCCCGCGCCAGGCGGTCCGCCTGCTGCCGGTCGCGGTCGTCATGGCGCTCGCGATGCCGATCGTCGCGCCCGGCGCGCTGGGCTCGATCCGCAACCAGCTCTTCACGAGCGCGGTCTCCCAGAGCAACTCGACGACCGGCCGCACGCAGGACTACGCGGCGGTCCGGCCCGACGTCGAGGCCCATCCGACGCTCGGGCGCGGCTACGGCTCCTACGACCCGCACAAGTACCGGATCATCGACAACCAGTACATCGGCATGGCGATCGAGACCGGCTTCGTCGGCGTCGGGTCCTACCTGTTGCTGCTGCTCGCCGTCGTCCTCGCGGCCCGGCCGGCGCTGCGCTCGGGCGACCCGCGCCGGGCGCCGCCCGCGCTCGCGGCCGCCTGCGCGGCCGTCGCGATCGGGGTGGCCGCGGCGCTGTTCGACGTGTTCGCCTACCCGCAGGTCCCGTACGTCTTCCTGTTCGTCGCGGGCCTCGCGGTCGTGTGCGCGTCCGAGGCGATGCCGGACCCGGAGCCCGACCCCGCGACCTGAGCCTCGCCCCCCGGCGCCTGGGGCGTCGGTTGTCGCCTGCATGACGTCCCGGATAGCGTTGACGCGGCGTGGCGTCGAGCAAGGTCATCTCGGCCGCCGGCGGGCCGTCGTCCGCCGCCGGCCTCTCGGCCGACGAGGCGGTCGGCGTCCTGCGCTCGCTCATGGCCAACGTCCCGGGCGCGATCTACCGGGTCACGTTCGAGGACGGGCTCTCGCTGCGGCTGATCGGCGACGAGATCGAGCGCATCACCGGCTACCCGCCCGAGGACTTCGTCGACGCCGCCACGCGCACCCTGTTCTCGATCGTCCACCCGGACGATCGCGGGTGGGTCGAGCGCGACCTGCGCGCGGTGCGCGAACACGCCACCGACGACCTCGCCGCCGGCGCGACCGCACGCCGGTCGCTGACGATCGAGTACCGCATCGTCCGGGCCGACGGCGAGGTGCGCTGGGTCCTGGAGCGCGGGACGACCGTCCGCGACCAGGACGGGCGCGTGTGCCTCGACGGCGTGATCTTCGACGTCACCGAGCGCCGCGAGGCCGAGGAGCGCCTGCGCCGGCGCGAGGCCGAGGCGGCCCAGGCCCGCGAGCTGCGCGCGTCGCGGTCGCGCATCGTCGCGGCCGCCGACGACGCCCGCCGCCGCCTCGAGCGCGACCTCCACGACGGCGCCCAGCAGCGTTTCGTCTCCGCCGCCCTGATGGTCCAGCTCGCCCGCCGCCGGGCCGCCGACGCGCCGGAGATCGCCGCCGTGCTGCAGGACGTCGCCCGCGAGATCGAGTCCGGGCTCTCCGATCTGCGCGAGCTCGCCCACGGCATCCACCCGGCGGTCCTGAGCGACCGCGGGCTGCCGGCCGCGCTCGAGTCGCTGGCGGCGCGCTCGCCGCTGCCCGTGACGCTCGAGGGCGGCCTGGCGGAGCGGCCGGTCGCGGCGGTCGAGACGGCGCTGTACTTCGCCGCCGCCGAGGCGCTGCAGAACGTGACGAAGTACGCCGAGGCGGACTCGGTCACGATCGCCCTCGGCGAGGCCCGCGGCGAGATCACCATCGCGGTGAGCGACGACGGGCGCGGCGGGGCGTCGCTCGAGCGCGGCTCGGGACTGCGCGGCCTGGTCGACCGCCTCGGCGCCGTCGGCGGGCGCCTCGAGCTCGAGAGCCCGCCGAGCGGCGGCACGACGCTGCGCGCGGTCGTCCCGCGCGACGGCGGTCAGGCGGCGGCGGACTCCGGCTCGGGACGGCCGGGCGTCGCGGCGAGCAGCGCCTTGCGGGCGTAGTACTCGCCGAGGTCGCGGCCGAGCGCGGCCCGGCGGCCGAGGCGCGCGGGCCGGGCCCCCGCCGTGCGCTCGATGGCGTCGAGCAGCGGCTGCACGGTCGCGGGCCAGCGGAACTCGTCGGCCAGCGTGTCGCCGATCGCCCGGCGCCGCTCGCGCTCGGCGGCGTCGTCGACGAGCCGCGCGAGGGCGGCCGTCGCGCCGTCGAGGTCGCCGGCCGGGACGGTCGTGGCGAACCCGGCCTCGCCGAAGCGGTCGGCGAGCGCGTCGCCGGCGCCGAGGACGCAGGGCAGGCCGGTCCACAGGTAGTCCATGTAGCGCCCGCGCGCCGCGACGGCCATCTCCGCCGTGTCGCGGTGCAGCGTCAGTCCGACGTCGGCCTCGAGCAGGTAGTGGTGGCGCTCCTCGGTCGTCACCCACTCCTCGAGGAAGAAGACGTGCTCGTCCATGAGCCCGAGCTCCGCGGCGGTCGCGCGCGCCTCCTCGCTGGCATCGAGCACCGGCCAGTCGCGGCGCGGGTGGCGGCCGTCGGTGATGACGAGGCGGAGGTTCGGGCGGTCGGCCACGAGCCGCTTGACCGCGCGCAGCGCCGTCGTCGCGTCGAACCAGCGCCAGACGTTGCCCCACCACAGGACGACGACGTCGTCGGCGCCGATCTTCGGGAAGTGCGCGCGCAGCGGGCGGCGGTCGGACGGCGCGGGCGCGTCGGGCAGGCCGATCTTCACGACCTCGACCGGCGGCCGGCGGCGCGGATCGTCGCCGAGCGCGTCGAGCGCGGCGAGCAGCCGCTCGCGCTGCGGCTCGACGGCGCACATGATCACGTCGGCGTTGCGCAGCTGCATGCGGTTCGACACGCGCGTGAGCTCGATCTCGCGGCGGATCGCGCGGCTCGCGGTGAGCTCGGCGTGCTCCTCCTCGAACGGGTAGTAGAGGTCGGCGATCACGCGCGTGTCGCTGTCGGCGAGGCCGGCGAGCACGTAGGGCGGGACGCGCTGGCAGATGACGACGTCGTGCGCGCGCGCCTCCGCGAGGAGCGTCCGGCGATCGGCGGAGACCATGCGGATCCCGTCCCGGCCGTCCTGGAGCTCGCCCGGGGCGGCGACGGTCACGTCGTGGTGGCGGGCGAGCACCTTGGCCATCTCCCAGCCCCGGATCTCGGGCGCGCTCATGCGCTCCGCGATCGGGCCGTAGACGACGAGGAGGATCCGCTGGCGTTGACTCATGTCTGACCAACGGCGCCGACCCGTGGAAGTTCACGCCGGGATGCGCCGTTCATCCGGCGATGGAGCTCGCTCAGATCCTCGTCCAACTCTGGCGCCGGCGTCTCGCCGTTGCAGCCGTGGCCGCCTTCGCGCTCGTCGTCGCGATCGCGCTGGCCTACAAGATCTCGGTGTTCCCACCGGGCGTGAGTCACCGGTCGACGTCCAACGGCACGGCCGAGACGCACATCCTCGTCGACTCGCCGCGCTCGTCGGTGGCCGACCTCAACCGCAGCTTCGACCCGCTGACGGCGCGCGCCCAGGTCCTGGCGCAGCTGATGACGACGGCCCCGGTCATCGACCGGATCGCGAAGATCGCGGGCGTCCCGGCGAGCGCGATCACCGCGTCCGACGACAACTCGACCCTCAACGTGCCCACGTCCGAGGTCGAGCCGACCGCGAGCATCCGCTCGAGCGACATCACGCGTGAGAGCCTCCACTACCGGATCACGTTCCGGGCGGAGCCCGAGCAGCCGACGGTCACGGTCTTCGGCCAGGGGCCGAACGCCGCCGAGGCGATCAAGATCACGAACGCCGCCGCCAAGGGCGCGGCCGAGTGGGTCCGCGACACGCAGAACCGCCAGCTCGTCCCGGACAGCCGCCGCACGCAGCTCACGCAGCTCGGCGCCGCGACCGGCGGCACGGTGAACGCCGGCGCGAGCCGGATCGTCGCCGCGCTCGCCTTCATCGTCATCCTCGCCGCCGGCTCCCTGCTCGTCCTGCTCGTCGGGAACACGATCCCCGCCGTGCGGCGCGCCAACGGCCAGCCGCACGTCGTCGAGGCCCTGCCGACCGCCGCGGCCGCGTCCGGCCGGGGCAGCGGCAACGCGCGCACGGCGCGGGGCACCGGGGCGAAGGCCGGGCAGGCGCAACGGGCGAAGACGCGCGCCGGTCGTCGCGCGTCGTGACGCGGAGGAGCGAACGGATGCGCGTCCTCTACAGCTTCCCCGACGGACTCGGGGCCCCCGGGATCGGCACCACCGCCCGCCACCAGATCGAAGGACTGATCGGGCAGGGCCTCGACGTGAGCGTCTGGTGCACGAGCCTGCACTGCGAGCTTCCGGGCGCGCGCCGCGTCGTCCGGACGCTCCAGGCCGGCGGTGTGCGCGTGCCGCACCGCGCGCTCGGCGGCGACGGCGCCTACCGCTACCACGACATGCTCGTGGCGCGGGCCCTGCGCCGGAACGCGGGCGAGTTCGACGTCGTCCACGTCTGGCCCCGCGCGTCGCTGCACACCGCGCGGGCGGCCCGTGCGCTCGGCATCCGCGCGGTGCGCGAGGCGCCGAACACGCACACCGGCCACGCCTTCGACACGGTCGCGCGCGAGTGCGAGATCCTCGGGATCGCCCCGCCGCGCGGGCACAGCCACACGACCGACGCGCGGCGCCTGCGCCACGAGGAGGCCGAGTACGCGGCCGTCGACGTGATCCTCTGCCAGTCGGAGTTCTCGCGGGCGACGTTCCTCGAGCGCGGCGTGCCCGCGGCGAAGGTCGCCGTCCACCAGAACGGGACCGACGTCGCCCGCTTCCGCCCGGGGCTCGCGCCGCGGCCCGTCGGCCGCCCGCTGACGGCCCTGTTCGCGGGCCGGCTCGAACCGCGCAAGGGCCTGCACTACGCGCTGGACGCCTGGCGGCGCTCCGGCGCGGGCGAGCGGGGCGGGCGCTTCGTCGTCTGCGGCGAGTTCGTGCCGGGCTACCGCGAGGTCGTCGCCCCGCTGCTGGCGGACCCGAGCGTCGAGGTCCGCGGGTACGTCCCGGACCTCTCGGGCCTCATGCGCGAGAGCGACGTCTTCGTCCTGCCGTCCGTCGAGGAGGGCAGCGCGCTCGTCACCTACGAGGCGCAGGCCTGCGGGTGCGTGCTCGCCGTCTCGGACGCCACCGGCGCCCGCTGCGAGCACCGCGTCACCGGCCTCGTCCACCCCGCCCGCGACGTCGACGCCCTCGCCGCCCACCTGCGCGAGCTCGACACCGACCCCGCGCTCCTGCAGCGGCTGCGCGCCGCGACGGTGGAGCGGCTCGACGAGCTGACCTGGGCCCGGTCGGCCGAGCAGCAGGCCGGTGTCTACGCCGCCGCGCTCGCGGGCGACCTCGGCGCGACCGGGTGACGTCATGGCGAAGCGAAGCGTCACCGTACTGGCGGGCTCGCCCGGCGGCCATCTCGACCTGCTGACGGTCGTCGGGCCGACCCTCGACGGGTCCCGCGTCTGGGTCACGTCGCCCGGGCCGCAGGCCGACGACCTCGAGCGCCGCGGCGAGCACGTCGAGCGGCTGCCCGAGTACGGCCGCAGCCCGGTCAAGGTGCTGCCGAACCTCCGCAACGCGATCCGCGTCCTGCGCGAGGTCCGCCCGGCGGTCGTCGTCGCTTCCGGCGCGAGCCTCGTCGTGCCGTTCTGCCTGCTCGCGCGGCTCACCGGGTCGCGCGTCGTGTTCATCGAGACGACCGCCCGCGTCGGCGACGCGAGCATGTCCGGGCGGGTCATCAGCCGCATCTCCGACGCGGTCCTCGTGCAGTGGGCCGAGACGGCCGCGCGCTACCGCCGGTCGGTGCTGTGCCGCCCGGCGCTCTGGGAGCAGATCCAGCGCGGCGAGGAGGGCGAGGGCACGTTCGTCGCCGTCGGCACCCGCCACGAGCCGTTCGACCGCCTGCTGCGCGCGGTCGACGAGGCCGTCGCGGCCGGCCTGCTGCCGGGGCCCGTCATCGCCCAGTCCGGGCACACCCGCTACGCGCCGCGCACCTACGAGCCGGTCGCCTGGCTGAACCCGGCGCAGATCGATGAGGCCGCCCGGCGGGCGCGCTTCGTCGTGTGCCACTCGGGGTCGGGGATCATCGGCGTCGCGCTGCGCAACGGGCGCCGGCCGCTCGTGCTGCCGCGCCTGCACGGCCACGGCGAGCACGTCGACGACCACCAGGTCCAGATCGCGCGCAAGCTCGAGCAGATGGGCCTCGCGGTCGCGCTCGACGGCGAGATCGGCCCGGCGCACGTCGCCGCGGCCGCCGCGCCGCTGCCCGAGGCCGCCGTCGCCGGCGACCCGTCGGTCGCCGACGCGCTGCGCGCCGCGATGGGGCGCGAGAGGATGGCGGCATGAGCGACACGACCTGCGACCTCGTCGTCGTCGGCGCCGGGATCCTCGGCCTCGCCGTCGCGCGCGAGGCGCTCCTGCGCGATCCGGACCTGCGCGTCCACGTCGTCGACCGCGAGGAGCGCGTCGGCGCGCACCAGACGGGCCACAACTCGGGCGTCGTCCACGCCGGCATCTACTACGCGCCCGGCTCGCTCAAGGCGCGCCTGTGCGTCGAGGGCGCCCGCGACCTCTACGCGTTCTGCGAGCGCCACGACGTGCCCGTCGAGCGCTGCGGGAAGGTCATCGTCGCCCTGACGCCCGAGGAGGTCCCGGGCCTCGACGCGCTCGAGTGGCGCGGCCACCAGAACGGCGTCCCCGGCCTGCGGCGCGTGGACCGCGACGGGCTCAAGGAGCTCGAGCCCCACGCCGAGGGCGTCGCCGCCCTGCACTCGCCGGCGACGGGCATCGTCGACTTCCCGGCCGTCGCCCGCGCGCTGGCGGGCGAGGTCATCGAGCTCGGCGGGCGGATCAGCCTCGGCCGGGCGGTCACCGCCGTCGACAGCCGGGCGGGCGAGGTCGTGCTGCAGACCGCGAAGGGCGAGCTCGTGGCCGGCAACGCCGTGTTCTGCGCCGGCGCGTGGTCGGACCGGCTCGCGGTCGCCTCCGGCGCCCCGGCCGACCCGCGCATCGTCCCGTTCCGCGGGGCCTACCTGCGCCTTGCGCCCGAGCGCCGCGAGCTCGTGCGCTCGCTCATCTATCCCGTCCCGGACCCGTCGCTGCCGTTCCTCGGCGTGCACCTCACCCGCCACATCGACGGCGACGTTCTCGTCGGGCCGACCGCGCTGATGGTCGGCGCCCGCGACGCGTACCGTCTGGGCCGCGTCCGCCCGCGGGACCTCGCCGCGACGCTCGCCTGGCCCGGCACCTACCGGATGGCCCGCCGCTGGTGGCGGACCGGGCTCTCCGAGATGGGCTACGCCGCCAACCGCGCCGCGTTCGTCCGCGCCGCCCAGCGCTACGTCCCGGACCTCGAGCCGGCCGACGTGCTCCCGGGCCCGAGCGGCATCCGCGCGCAGGCCCTGGCCCGCGACGGCTCGCTCGTCGACGACTTCGTCATCTCCCACACGGGGCGCGCACTGCACGTGCGCAACGCGCCCTCGCCCGCCGCGACCTCGTCGCTGGCCATCGCGCGGTTGATCGCCGACCGCGCGCAGGAGGCCTTCGGCCTCTTCCCCCGTACCAGCAACCACAGAAGGGAGGCCGCGCATGGAGCGGCTTGAAACCCGCCTCGAGGGCCCGGTCCTCGTCCGTCCGGTGGTCCACGGCGACCACCGCGGCTTCTTCCACGAGAGCTACCGCCGCGAGGTCTACGCCGACCTCGGGATCGCCGAGGAGTTCGTCCAGGACAACCACTCGCGCTCGGCCCACGGCGTCCTGCGCGGGATGCACTTCCAGGTCGGCGACGGCATGGCCAAGCTCGTCCGCTGCGCCCGCGGCGCGATCGTCGACGTGGTGGTCGACCTGCGCCGCGGCTCGCCGACGTTCGGCGAGTGGGAGGCGTTCCGCCTCGACGAGGAGAACCTCCACCAGCTCTACTGCCCGGTGGGCTTCGCGCACGGGTTCGTGGTCGTCGGCGAGATGGCCGACGTCATGTACAAGTGCTCGTCCTACTACGACGAGTCGATCGAGCGCGGGATCGCGTACGACGACCCCGACGTGGCGATCGAGTGGCCGGCCGGCGTCGAGCTCCAGGTGTCGGCCCGCGACGCGTCGGCCCCGCGCCTGCGCGACGTCGAGGACGACCTGCCGTTCGTCTTCGAGCGGGCGCTGACCGCGTCCTGACGCCAGGTCTGACACCCGCTTGACGCGGGTGGGGAGGCGTGCGCGCCAGGGGTGGGACATATCTCACCCACGGGGCGCCCCGCCTCCCCCAGACGGCCCTCGATGTTCGCCCCCGGGCACCACGGATCTCACCTTCCCGGAAGCCCGTGAACCGGCGACCGTATAGATCTACGGAAAGCCAGGGCCAAGCCGGACGACTCGGATGTCACCGGTAGGCACGTAAGCCACATTGGGGGACCACATATGGGAGTCATTGACTTCCGCGCTGCCGCGGGTACCGGCGGCGGAGTCAACTCCGGGCGCTTCCAGCGGAAGACCACGCTCGACGATCGCGGCGACCGCGCGATCGTTCAGCAGGCCATCCGGCGCGCCAAGGAAGGCGACAAGGAGGCACTTCGCTTCCTCTACGTCCGCTACGCGGACAACGTCTACGGCTACGTCACGAGCATCGTGCGTGACGAGCACGAGGCCGAAGACATCACCCAGCAGGTGTTCACGAAGCTCATCACCGTCCTGCCGCGGTACGAGCAGCGCGAGGTGCCGTTCTCGGCGTGGATCCTGCGCGTCGCGCGCAACGTCGCGGTCGACCACCTGCGCGCCCGCCGGCCACTGCCGACGGAGGACCCGCGCCCGACGAACGCGCGCAGTGACCAGACCGCGTCGGAATACGGCCGCTCGCTGCGCGAGGCGCTCGGCGAGCTGCCCGACGACCAGCGCACGGTGGTCGTCATGCGGCACGTCGTCGGCCTCTCGCCGACGGAGATCGCGGCGCAGATGGGCAAGACCGAGAGCTCGGTCCACGGCCTGCACCACCGCGCCCGCGGGACCCTGCGCCGCGCGCTCACCGAGCGCGAGTGCGCACCCGCGACGATCACCGGTCGCCGGCGGCGCAAGGAGGAGGAGGTCCCGGTCGTTCTGTGCGCATGAGCGTGCACGCCCGGACCCTGATCACCGGCGGAGGAGGCCAGCTGGCCTCGGACCTCGAGGAACTGCTCGGCGAGCGCGGCCAGGTGTGGTCGCGCTCGCGCGAGGAGCTCGACATCACCGACGACGAGGCCGTCGCCGCGGCGATGTCCTCGTTCGCCCCGACCGTCGTCTACAACTGCGCCGCGTACCACAACGTGGACGTGTGCGAGGACACCGAGGACCGCGCGTTCGCGGTCAACGCCCGGGCCGTGAAGCGGCTCGCGCAGCGGTGCACCGAGCAGGGCGCGCGCCTCGTCCACCTGAGCACGAACTACGTGTTCGACGGGTCGGGCGAGCGGCCGTGGACCGAGGAGGACCTCCCGCGGCCGCGAAGCATCTACGCGCTCAGCAAGCTCGCGGGCGAGCACGCCGCGCTGGCCTATGCCGCGGACGCGCTCGTCGTGCGCACCGGCGGCCTGTACGGCGAGCACGGCAGCGCGTCGAAGGGCGGCAACTTCGTGGTGCGCATGATCACCCGCGCCCGGGAGACGAACGCGCTGCGCATGGTGGCCGACCAGCGCCTCACCCCGACCGCGACCGCCGATCTCGCCGCGGCGCTCGTCCAGGCCTCGGACCGCGGGGTCGGCGGCCTGCTGCACCTCACGAACGCCGGCGCGTGCTCGTGGTACGAGTTCACCGTCGCGATCATGGAGGAGGCCGGGATCGAGGTCCCGATCGAGGCGGTCACGACGAGCGGCGGCGGCGCGGACCGCCCGCTGAACGGCGTGCTGTCCTGCGCGCGGGCCGAGGCGGCCGGGCTCGGCCCGTTGCCGCACTGGCGCGACGCGCTGCGGCGCTACCTCGCCGCCACCGAGCAGCCGGCCGCGGCGGCGTAGCCGCGGCTCAGGCGGCCGCGACGGGGCCCGCGAGGATCCCGCCGCGCAGCTCCTGCGCCACGGCGATCGCCTCGCGGCGCGAGCTCACGCGGAGCTTGCGCAGGATGCTCTTGATGTGCGAGCGGACGGTCTCGGAGGACAGCACGAGGGTCGTCGCGATCTCGTCCGTCGACTGGCCCTGGCACAGGAGGTCGAGGACCTCCCACTCGCGGGCGGTGAGCGGGCTGCGGACCGGGCGGATGCCGGCGCCGTCCTCGCGGGTGCGGCGGACGGTGTCGACGAGGCGCGTCGTGAGCCGGCGCGAGATGACCGCCTCGCCCTCGGAGGCCGCGCGCAGCGCGCGCGGGATCGACTCGATGTTCACCGTCTTCGACAGGAACCCGCAGGCGCCCATGCGCAGCGACAGCAGGCCGAGCTCCTCGTCCTCGGACGAGGTGATCATCACGACCTTCGCGTCCGGCTGGCCGGCGAGGATCTCGCGCGTGGCGGCGATGCCGTCGGTGCCGGGCATCAGCAGGTCCATGAGGACGACGTCGGGCTTGTAGTACAGCGTCAGCTCGACGGCCTCCCGGCCGCCGCCCGCCTCCGCGATGACGACGATGCCCGCGCGCTGCAGCACGTCGCGCAGCACTCGCCGCACGAGCGCATCGTCATCCGCGACTATCACGCGCAGCGGGGCGCGTGATTGCAATCCATTGCATGCGTCCACCGTCAAGCACGGTACCGACTTCGGACGGGGTATGGAGCAACTTGGGGTGCTACCACTCACAACTTGGCACCTGCGCCCAACGGACCGTTTAACTGGCCGAGCGGCCGACGGCCTGCCGCTCGTGGCTGGAACGGTTCTGTTCAGCGGTCTGCGCCGGGGCGTCCAGGGCCGGCTCGGAGCGCGCCGCGCGCAGCTCGTACCCGAGCCGCCGGTCGGGGTCGACCCACAGCACGCGGTCCGCTCCGATGAGCCGCATCGCGAGCTCGCGGACGGGCCGCGGGAGCACCGTCACGAGCGCCGTGAGCGGCCCGATCGCCTTCGGCACGTAGACGTCGAAGCGCGGCCGGCGCAGGGTCTCGACGATCGCCGCCGCGACGTCGTCGGGCCGGACCCTCGGGATTCCGCGCGCCGTGCCGACGCCGCTGGCGAGCTCGGTGTCGACGACGACCGGCATGACGACGGAGAGGTCGACGCCCGTCCCGCGGAGCTCGCCGCGGACGGTCTCGGAGACGCCGACGACGAAGTACTTCGTGCCGCAGTAGGTCGCACCGCCCGGGTACGGGCTCTTGCCCGCCGCCGAGGCGATGTTGATCAGGTGGCCCTGGCCGCGGGCGACGAAGCGCGGCAGCGCGAGCTTCATCCCGAGCATGACCCCGTGGACGTTGATGTCGACCAGGCGCCGCGCGGTGACGTCGTCCTCCTCGACGAACGGGCCGAGGGGCATGATCCCGGCGTTGTTCACGAGCGCGTCCACGACGCCGAAGCGGTCCTCGACGGCGGCGAGGAACGCGGCGAAGGATGCGCGGTCGGTGACGTCGAGCGCGAACGCCGCCGCGCGCGGGCCGAGCTCCTCCGCGGTCTGCGCGGCGAGCGGCTCGTCGAGGTCGCCGAGGGCGACGGTCGCCCCTTCGCGGACGAGCGCGGCGGCGGTCGCGCGGCCGATGCCGCGGGCGCCGCCGGTGATCGCGACGACCCGGCCGGCGAGGGTGCGGGGCTGCTTGGCCATTGCGGGAACGTCCCTCCTGCGGCGAAAGATGACGGGGTCGTCAACCTTACCGGACCGCCCGACTGGCCGGTCAGCCAGCGCGGGCGCGGCGCGTGGATCGGCGCGCGTGGCCTAAATTACGGTCCGCAATGGCCTCTCGTCAGGAAGAGAAGGAACGTCGGCGCCGCGAGCGCGAGGAGGCGCAGCGCGCCTCGGAGCGCGCGGCCTCACGCAAGCGCACGCTGCAGATCGGCGGCGGCGCGGTGCTCGTCCTCGCCGTGATCGCCGTGATCGCGGTCGTGGCCCTCGCCGGAGGCGACGACAAGCCCGACACGTCGAACCTCGCGGCCGACGCGACCGCGGCCGGCTGCACCTTCAACACCTACAAGTCCGAGGGGCGCAACCACACGACGGGCAAGGTCAACTACAAGACCAACCCGCCGACCTCCGGCAGCCACAACCCGACGCCCGCCCAGGACGGCATCTACGCGCCGGGCAACGAGCCGCAGCCGGGCAACTTCGTGCACAGCCTCGAGCACGGGCGGATCGAGTTCCAGTACAAGCCGGGCACGTCCCAGGCCGACATCGCCAAGCTCCAGAAGCTCGCCGAGGAGCCGCTGAACGACTCGGCCGGCTACCACGTCCTGATGTTCCAGAACAACACGAAGATGCCCACGCAGTTCGCCCTCACCGCGTGGACGAAGTCGCTGACGTGCGACAAGCTCACCCCTCAGTCGATCGCCGTCATGCGCGACTTCCGCAAGGCGTTCACCGACAAGGGCCCCGAGTTCATCCCCTAGTCAGCGCGTCCCGTCCGGCGGGGTCCACCCCGCGGCCGTGCCGTGACGCAGGTGGTCGACGAGCCCGGCGGCGATCGACGCCGTCGTGAGGACGTAGTAGCGCGCGACGAGCAGCGGCCGCGAGCGCACGCGGCCGCCCGCGACGGCGGCGCCGACCAGCGCGACCTGGGCCGCCAGCGCGGCGCGCTCGATCCGGCGCCCGTCGCGCGACAGCGCGAGCGCGATGCTCGCCGCCAGGGCGACGACGTGGAGGAACGGCCCGACGTAGCGCAGGACGCGGTGCGAGGCGATCATCAGCGCGTAGAGGGGCGGGTAGCCGCGGGGCGAGAGCAGCCCGCCGCGCAGGACGATCACCCACATGTGGCTCATCATCCGGCGCTTGCGGGCGAACTCGCCCTCGATCGTCGGGACCATCTTCTCGCTCGCCCGCGCCCCGGGCTCGTACACCGCCCGCCAGCCGCGCTTGACGAGCGTGAACGGCAGCGTCAGGTCGTGGCCCATGACGGGATCGACGCGGACGTAGGCCTCCGCGCGCACGGCGTAGATCGCGCCGTTGCCCGCCGTGACCGAGGCCAGGTCGGACTCGAGCGCGCGGACCGCCATCTCGTAGCGCCAGTAGAGCCCCTCCTGGTTGCTCCCGCCCTCGGAGACGAACGCGACCCGGCCGCAGACGTAGCCGACCTCGGGGTCGGCGAAGCGGGCGGCGAGCGCGCGCAGCGCGCCGGGCTCCCACAGCGCGTTGGCGTCCGAGAAGGCGAGCAGGCTGCCGCGGGCGTTCGCGACGCCGGCGTCCTGGGCGCGGACCTTGCCGCCCCAGGGCAGCTCGAGGACGCGGTCGGCGCCCGCGGCGCGGGCGCGCGCCGGGGTGTCGTCGGGCGAGCCGTCGCAGGCGACGATGACCTCGAGGCGCTCGCGCGGCCAGTCGAGCGCGAGCGCGTTTGCCACCTTGTCCGCGATGACGCCGGCCTCGCGGTGGGCGGCGATGATGAGGGAGATCGTCGGCTCGGCGTCCGGCGGCGCCTCGTCGCCGGCCGGCGGGCGCCGCCCGCGGCGGGCCCGCGCGAGCCCGGCCAGGAGCAGCGGGTAGCCCGCCTGGGCGTAGACGAGCGCGCCGGCGCTGCCCCAGAACGCAAGCCTCGCCGCGCGCCTCACGCGGCGAGCCTCGCATAGAGCTCGAGGTGGCGGCGGGCGATCGCGTCCCAGCCGTAGCGCTCGGCCGCCGCGCCGCGCGCGGCCGCCGCGAGCCGCTCGCGCGCGGCCGGGTCGCCGAGCAGCCGCGCGAGCGTCGCGTGCAGGGCCGCCGCGTCGCCCGGCGGGACGAGCTCGGCCGCGCCCTCCGCGGCGACCTCGGGGAAGCCGCCGACGGCGCTCAGCACGAGCGGCGTCCCGGCGCCCAGCGCGGTGAACAGCACGCCGGACTGATCGATCTCGCGATAGGGCAGGACGGCGAGGTCCGCCCGGCGGAAGAGCGCCGAGACCTGGGCGTCGGGCACGAACCGCTCGACGAAGCGCACCCCCGGCGGCGCGGCCGCGTGCAGCCCGCCCATCGCCATCCGGGGCATCCCCACGACCCACAGCTCGGCCCCGGTGATCCCGCGCCACGCCTCGAGCAGGACGTCGAGGCCCTTGTACGGGCGCAGGAGGCCGAAGAAGAGGACGACGGGCCCGTCGACGCCCGCGAGCTCGTCCGGGAGCCCGTCGTCGCCGGCCGGGCGCAGGACGCCGTGCGGGATGACGGTCACCTTGCCCTCCGGCACCCCGAGCTCCCCGGTCAGGCGCCGGCGGCCGTGCTCGGAGTGCACGACGACCGCGTCGACGAGCCCGTAGAGCGCCCGCTGGGCCGCGCGCTGGCCGGGCCGCGGCTCGCGCGGCAGGACGTCGTGGGCGGTCAGGACGAGCGGGCGCGGGAACGCGCGCAGCAGGACCGCGTCGAGCGGCTGCACGGCCAGCCACTGGAAGTGCACGACGTCCGCCCCGCCCGCGCGGGCCGCCCGCGCCGCGGCGAGCATGTCGGGCGCGTGGCGGGCGAGCTTCGCCGCCTGCCGGGCCCGCCCCGCCGCCGGGACGCCGCGGTAGAAGCGCTCGTCGACGGCGTAGCCCTCGGCCCGCGGCACGTCGCCGTGGACGAACGCGCTCGTCATCAGGCGCACCCGCGCTCCCGCCCGCGCGAGCCCCGCGCACAGCGCATGGTCGTACGGCGGGGTGTAGGCGGAGGGATCGACGACGTCGACGCGCACGGCGGGTGACAATAGGAGTCCCGTGGCGGTCGAGGTCTCTTTCTGCGTCGTGAACACCGAGCAGCGCGAGCTGCTCGTTCGCTGCCTGGACGCGATCGCGGCCGAGTGCGAGGCGCTGCCGTTCGCGACCGAGGTGCTCGTGCTCGACAACGCCTCGAACGACGGCTCGGCCGGCGCGGCCCGCCGCCACCCCGTCACGACCGAGGTCATCGCCCTCCGCCAGCGGCGCGGGAAGGGCGAGAACGACACCGCGCTGCTGCAGCGGGCCCGCGGGCGCTACGCGCTGCTGCTCAACGAGGACTCCGAGCTGCGCCCGGGCGCCGTCGCGCTCCTGCACGCGGCGCTCGCCGAGCGCCCGAAGGCGGCCGCCGCGGGCGCACGGCTCCTCCGCCCCGACGGGACGGTCCAGCCGAGCGCGTGGCGCTTCCCGACACCCGGGACCGCACTCGTCGGCGCCGTCTTCCTGCACCGCCGCCTGACCGTGCAGAGCCGCGGCACCGAGACGCGCAAGGTCGACTGGGCGCAGTCGGCCGCGCTCCTCGTGCGCGTCGAGGCGGCGCGCGCGATCGGCTACTTCGACCCGGCGTTCTTCGTCTACTCCGACGAGGTCGACTTCTGCAAGCGCCTGCGCGACGCGGGCTGGTCGACGCTGTACGTCCCGGCGGCCGAGGCCTTCCACCACGAGCAGCTCTCCACCGGCGCGATCCCCGAGCGGCGGATCGTGGAGCTGTCGCGCAATCGCGACCGCTACATGCGCAAGCACCACTCGCCGGCCGCGGCCGGGATCGTCCGGGTGCTCACGGCCTGGGCCTACGCGCTGCGCTCGCTCGCCGCCGTCGTCCTGCCGGGCCACAGCCCGCGGCGGTACTGGCGCCACGTCACCGCGACGCTGCGCCCCGACCGTGGCGAGGGCCTGCGCGAGGCCGCCGTGGAGCACAACCGCGGGCGCCGGCTGTAGCGAACCGGCGCCCGCGCGGCTGCGTGCGTTGGGGTCGGGAGGAGCTTTACGTGGCGGCCTTGACGAGGTTCACGCGGCCGAAGCCGTACTGCGTGTCCCGTCCGGCCGGGCCCTTGTCGTCGACGGACGCGTCGAGCTTCGCGCGGGCCTGGGCGGCGCTGAACGTCGGGTTGCGGGTGCGGATGATCGCCGCGACGCCGGAGACGTGCGGCGTGGCCATCGAGGTGCCGGAGAGCGCGCGGTAGCCGCCGTCCATGTACGTCGAGAGGATGTTCACGCCGGGGGCGGCGATCTCGACGTCGCTGTTGGCGTTGGAGAACGTCGCCCGGACGTCGCGGGCGTCGGTCGCCGCGACGGAGACGACCTCGGCGTAGGCCGCCGGGTAGTTCAGCGTCGCGTTGCCGTCGTTGCCGGCCGCGGCGACGATCAGGACGTCGTGGGACGCGGCGTAGCGCACCGCGTTCTGCAGCGTCGTCGACGGGCCGCCGCCGAGGCTCATCGAGATGACCCGGGCGCCGCGGTCGGTCGCCCACGTGATGCAGCTCGCGACGTCGGCGGTCGTCCCCTGGCCGAGCGGGCCGCTGAGGGCCTTGCAGATCGTCAGCGGCGAGTTGAACGCCACGCCGGCGACGCCGCGCGCGTTGTTCGCGTTCGCCGTGATCGTGCCCGCGACGTGCGTGCCGTGGCCGTTGTCGTCGACGCACGCACCGGCGGTGACGCGGCCCGCGACGGACTGGCCGCAGTCGGCGGTCTTGCCCGTGAGGTCCTCGTGGGTCTGGGTGATCCCGGTGTCGACGATCCCGACCTTGGCGCCGCCGGTCGACGGGAACGCGCCGAGGCCGGCGGCGTCCCAGCCCTCGGGGGCGTCGATGTCGGCGTCGGCGAGGCCGCCGGTCTGGCCGGTGTTGTTCAGGCCGTACAGCTCGGCGAAGCGCGGGTCGTTCGGCGTCGCGAGCAGGCGCATCGGCTGGTCGACCTCGGCGTACTCGACGTCGCCGCGGCGCTCGAGCGCGGCGGCGGTCGCGGCGGGATCGCCGGAGGTCGTGACGACCCGCGCGCCGAGCCCGTGGACGGCGCTGCCGAGGCGCGCGCCGGACGGCATGGCCGGGTCCGTCGTCGCGCCCGGCGCGAACTTGACGATGACCCGGCCGCCCGCCGCGGAGGCCGGGGCCGCGAGGAGCAGCGCCGCGGCGACCGTCAGGAGGGCAGTGCGAAGGAAGGGGGGCATGTTCATCGTGAACGCACGGATGCCCAGAACCTGGCGAGTTGTCCCACCGTGAAGATGCGTGCCAGGAGCAGCGCGAGCGGGATCGCGGCCAGGGCCGCCGTACGAGCGGCGAATCCCGCGGGCCCGGCGGTCGGCAACGCCAGTTCCCCGGCGATCGATATACCGCCGATGATCGCGACGATCGTGCCTAGGCGTCGCCATTCGAACGGCACGTGGAACAGCCGCCGGGTGAGGAGGTGGACGACGACGAGCATCACGAGGTACGCGGCGCACAGCGCGATCCCGGCGCCCGCGATGCCGAGCGGCCCGACGAGGAGGACGAGCGCGACGACGTTGACGACCAGCCCCGCCGCCGCGGCCGGGAAGGTGCGGGTCGTGACCTTGGCGCGGCCCGCGATCGTCACGAACACGAGGAACAGCCCGTAGAGCGCCCAGCCGAGCGCGACCCACGGCAGCGCCTCGTGGGCCTCGAAGAACGCGTCGGCCGCCAGCAGGCGCACGATCCACCGCCCGAGCAGCGTGATGCCGGCGACGACGAGCCCCGTGGCGACCACGTAGGCCGTCGTCACGAAGGCGTAGACGCGGCCGGCCTCGGTCTCGTCCGTGAGCGAGTAGGCCAGCGGCGGCCAGGCCAGCTGGAAGCCGCGGACGGCGACGATCACGGCGGTGGCGAGCTTCACCGCGACGGCGTAGAGGCCGGCCGACGCCGGGCTGTCGGCGCGCAGGATGTACGCGCGGTCGATGACGTTCAGCGCGAACACGGCGGCGTCGGCCGGGACCGTCGGCGAGCCGAACGCGAGCAGCGGCCGCAGGCCTCCGGGGGCGCGCGGGACGAGCGCGAGGTGGCCGCGCAGCGCGAACGCCCAGAGGCCGACGAGCACGACCGTCGAGGCGGCGTAGTTGCCGAGCACGTAGCCGCGCGCGCCCTCGTCGAGGATGACGACGAGGACCACCGTCAGGACCACGGTGAGCAGGACGTTCGTCACCGACGCGATGAGGTACACGCGGCGGCGCTCCTCGACGCGCAGCAGCGCATAGGCGATCTCGAGGTTCGTGAACGCCCACAGCCCGAGCACGCCGACGGACACGAGCGTCGCGTCCCGGATGCCGAGCAGGGCCTGGCTCACCGGCCCGGCCAGCGCGACCGCGATGAGCCCGCCGGCGGTGCTCGACACGAGGACGAACGACGTCGTGGTGCGCGCGAGCCGGGTCCGGCGGCCGGCGTCCTCGTCGTCGAACCAGAAGCGGACGAACGCCTCGCCGATCCCGAAGCGCAGCAGGATGCTCACGAGGATGATCCCCGTGAGCAGCGTCTCGGCGTAGCCGAGCTCGGCCCGGGTCAGGTGGCGGGTGTAGAGCGGGAGCGTGAAGAGGGCGAGAAAGCCGGCCACCAGGCTCGACGCCTGGTACGCGGCGCCCGACGCCGCCAGGCGCTTGAGGAGGCTTCCCACGGGCGGGGACGGTATCCGCCGGGGTGGCTAGCCTCCCCCCGGCCGTGGGCACCAGCCGACCACGCGGCGGGCCGTCGCTCTGCGTCCTCCTGCTGCCCGCCCCGCTCGAGCGCTTCATCCTCCGCGACCAGGCCGAGGACCTGCTGCGCGCGCCGCGCGTCGTGGCGCTCGAGCCGGGCCGCGTCCCCTACGGCGCGTACGCCCGCGTGCCGCGGGCGGTGGCCGCGCGGCTGGCGCGGCTCGAGGCGCGCCGGCGGCTGCGCGCCCTCCGCGGCGGCACGCCGCGGGTCGTCGTGATCTTCCACGCGCTGCAGGAACCGGTCGCGCGCGCGATGGTCGACGCGGTGCCCGGCTGCGAGCTCTGGTACTGGCGCTGGGACCGCTACGAGGTCGCCTACGACGCGGCCCCGCGGATGCGCGCGCGCCTGGCGGCCATGCATGAGGCGGCCGCGGCGCACGCCGCGCTCGTCCCCGCCGTCTCGACCGAGCTCGTCCGCCTCGAGCAGGCGGCCGGCCGCGAGGCGGCGCTCGTGCCGATGTCGGCCGACGACTTCCCCGCGCCGGAGGGGGGCGCGGTCGTCGCGATCTCCCTCGGGCACCTCGGCCGGCGGACGGACTGGGCGCTGCTTCGGGCGGTTGGCGAGCGCCTGGGCGACGACCTCGTCGCGCTCATGGTCGGGGCCGTGCACGAGGACGAGGCGGTGGGCGACGCCGACTTCGCGGCCGTGCGCGCGATGGGGCAGTTCGTCTGGCTCGGCGCGCTCGACGACGAGGCGGCCGCACGGCTCATCCTGTGCGCCGACGTCGGGATCGTGCCGTTCCGGGTCGAGCCCTTCAACGACGCCGCGCTGCCCTACCGGATCATCAAGTACGCTCGCCTCGGCCGCCGCACGGTCACGCCCGCGCTCGCCGGCGTGCGCACGTGGGCGCGGGCGGTCGAGGTCGCCGAGGACGCCGACGCCTTCGCCACGGCGCTGCGCGCGTTCGCGGGCGCGCGGGCGCGGCCCGACGCGGACCTGCGGGCCTGGGCCCTGGCCCAGACCGCGCGGGCGCAGAACGGCCCGTTGTGGGACCGGCTGCGCGCGCTGGGGATCGCCGACGGGTGAGCCGCCGCTACGGGCAGCTCGCGTACGCCGCGTAGCGCGCGTTGCGCGCGATCGGGACGAAGCCGGGGTCGGGGACGTTCGTCGACGGGCTCGCGCCCGCGGCGAAGCCGAAGCGCTCGAGCTCCTTGCGCCCGATGACGAAGATCGCGACGCCGCGCGTGCGACGCCGCGCGCTGCGCGCGCCGACCCGCGTGCGCGGGAGGTCGAGCATCCAGCGCGTGTCGGGCACGAGGCGGTAGTTCGGGAACGTGATCGGCCCGCACCGGGCCGCCCGCCGCACCGCCGGTGTCGTGAGGATCTCGTGCAGCTGCGTGTGCGTCGAGCGGATGAAGCGCAGCTCGGTGAAGAGGCGGTCGATCACCGGCGCCTTGACACCGACGAACACCACGCCGAGGACGGCCGCCGCGATCGCCGCCCGGCGACCACCACCGCCGCAGCCGCCCCGGCGCGAGGGTCGTGAAGCCGAGGACGCCGTAGCCCGCGACGATGCAGACCGCGACCACCGGCACGGTCAGGTAGCGCGGCAGCACCGAGAGCCCCGCGACCCCGGTCGCGACGAAGGTCAGGACGCCCGGCGCCGAAGAGCGCGATCGGCACGTGCACGGAGCGCCGGACCCCGCCCAGGCGCCACGCCAGCACCACCCCGGCCAGCGCCGCGAGGGCGACGGGCGGCCGCGCCGCGTCGACGACGAACGACACGAACGACCCGGGGACGTCGGCCAGCCCGCGGTTGCGGTTGAGCTCGTCGGCGAGGTCGCTCGTGGCGTGCAGCGAGAACAGCGGGTCGCCGGTGGCCCAGAGGTCGACGAGCGCCCACAGCAGCGGCGCGGCGATGGCCAGGACGAACAGGTCGGGGCGGAGCCTTGCGACCGACGGCGCCGGAGGCCAGATGCACCACAGCCAGTACGCGCCCGCGAGGACCCACGCCTCCGGGCCGCAGCAGGCCGGCGACCGCGAGCAGCGCCATGACCGTCCGCCCGCGGCGCGGCGTGCGCGCCTCGAGCGCCGCCGCCCACAGGACGATCGCCAGGAACGGGACGTCGACGTAGGCCCGCGCGGCGTACAGCAGGAACGCGAAGCTCGAGCCGACGAACAGCGCGCCGAGCACGCCCGGCCACCGGCCGAACACCGCCTCCCCCACCCGGTACGTCCCCCACACGAGGGCGACGAGCGACAGCGCGCAGACGAGCACCATCACCCGGTCGGCGCCGCTCCCGAGGAGCCCGGCCAGCGCGCAGAGCACGAGGAACAGCGGGTGCTCGGTCGGCGCCGCGTACGCGGTGAACGTCGGCTTCGTCCCGTCGAGGAGCTCGCGGCCCCAGACGAGGTGGTAGTAGGTGTCGTAGTTCGGATACGTCGGGACGATCGCCCACGCCGCGACGGCCACGATCGCGAGGGCGGCGACGACGAGCAGCTCGACCCGCTCCGCGCGCACCGCCCCGGCGCGCGCGGGCGCCGCGGCGGCCGCCCGGGCGCTCGTGCTCATGCCTTCGCCGACGCCTGGGCCCGGATCGGCTTCGGGGCGGGTTCCGGCACCGTGGCCGCGGGATCGGGCGGCGCCGCCGGCGCGCTCCCGCGCCGGGCCGCGGCCGCCAGCGCGGTGCCCACGGCGAGCAGCGTCCACGTCATCGGGTCCTCGAGGAAGGCCGCGTACATCATCGTGTGGGCCAGCAGGGCGGTGAACGCCGCGGCCACGGCGGCCCGCGCCGGGATGGGGCGCGCGCCGCGGAACAGCCGCCAGAGCCCGCAGCCGAGGATCGCGAGGTACGCGGCGAGCCCGAGCACGCCCTGCTCGGCGGCGACCGTGATCGGGATCGTGTGCGACGCCGAGGTCGCCCGCTCGGCCGAGACGTGCTCGTGGCGGCGGTACTGGCGCGGGAACGAGCCCGCGCCCCAGCCCTCGAGCGGCTTGTCGGCGAACAGCCCCACGCCGCCCGCGATGAGGTCGTAGCGCCCGCTCGTGGCCGAGTTGGCCGACTTCGAGCTGCCGAGGTCGAGCCGGATCGCGCCGGGCGCGAGGAGCACGAACACCACGCCGGCGAGCACGACGGCGCCCGCGAGCGCCGCCGCCTTCTTCGCGTTCCAGCGCATCCCGCCGAGCACGGCGAGGCCGATGAGCAGCGACGCGAAGCTCGACTGCGACAGCGTCAGCAGGAGCCCGCCCCACAGGATGGCGAGGACGAACGCGGCGGCGATCGCGTCGCGCACCCGCTCCGTCCAGATCAGCCACGCGACGACCAGGACCATCACGATCGCCAGGAAGCGGCCGTAGATGTTCGGGTCGAAGAAGAGCGAGTTGACCCGGAAGTAGTCCTGCAGCTGATTGGAGGCGATGACCTTCGGGTTGAGGAACAGGTGGCGCGTCGCGTACTCGACGAAGCCGATGCCGGCGAACGCCACCGCGAGCGCGACGACCACGCCCAGGCACGCGACGGTCGTGCGCCGCGTCCACGCGATCTGGCTCACGAGCACGAACAGCAGCGCGAACGGGACGTAGAAGAACACGACGTTCTCGAGCGCGCGGTCGAAGTCGATCGAGTACGAGGCCTGGACGGCGTAGAGCGCCAGGAACGCCCCGAGGGCCCACTCGAGCGGGCCTGCCCGGCGGTGGGAGACGTCGCTGTCGGCGGCGAGGATCCGCGGCACCGCGTAGGCCAGCACCCCGGCCGCGACGACGCCGTAGAGCGGCACGAGGAGGTTCGCGGTCGACCCCCCGATGGCGATCGGCACGCGGAACGGGACCGCCGCGACCGCGAGCACCGGCAGCACGGACGGCCACCGGCGGATCGCGAGCGCGAGCACGACCACCACGACGACCGCGGCCGCCCCGGCCGCGGCGGCGACCGTCGGCCGGTCGGTCACCGTCTGGAACTGGTCGCTGTCGGCGATGTGGAAGACGAGGATCACCGGCGCGATCGCGAGCGCGCCGAGCATCGCCCACGCGCGCCAGCGCGACGACGGGACGACGAGCGCCGCGGCCGCGAACAGCGCGGCGAGGATCAGCGGGACAGGAGCGTCCATGTGCGCGCCATCAGCGCCGTCGTGGAGTCGGTCTCGTCGCGCGTGAGCTTCACCGGGAGCTCGGGCAGGCCGTAGCGCAGGACCAGGCCCTTGCCGAAGCGCGTCGCGGTGATCGGCGCGCGCCCGGCCTCGGTGACCGCCGAGGACAGCAGCCGGCCCTGGTCCCCGGTGGCCTGGAGCGGCTCGAGCGCGCGCCAGCCCGGGAACTGGCCGTCGGTGCCCGCGAACAGGTCGATGCGATCGCCCGCCTCGGTGAGGGTGACCGGCGCGGGCGGGCGCTGCACGGCGCCGAGGCGCCCGCCGAACAGGTCGCCTTCCGCCGGCGGCGTCGGGTCGATCAGGCGCCCGCGCGGGGTGAGCTGCACCTGGCGGCGCAGCGAGTCCAGGCCGAGCGAGACGAGCGTCCCGCCGCCGCGGACGAACGTCCGCAGCCGCGACTGCAGCCCCGCGGGCAGCCAGCGGACGTCCGAGGGCAGCAGCACGCCGTTGTGCCCGGTGAGCTTCGGGCCCGTCCCGGCCGCGAGCGCGGCGTCGGTCGTGACGTCGAAGCGCCGGCCGCTGCGGGCCAGCCACGCGAGCAGCGGAGCGTCGCGCTGGGCGAACTCCGCCGGGAGGCCGTCGCCGGCGAGCACGCGGTTCAGCCGCACCGGCAGGCCGCGGTCGAGCAGGTTCGGCAGGCCGTCGCCGTCGTCGTCGACCGAGTTGCGCCCCTGCCAGGTCATCGTCGGCAGGACGACGAGGACCGGGCGCTTCTCGGCGCCCTGGACGGCGAACGGGACGGTGACGTGGCGGGTCCGCGTGCGCACGTCGAAGAGGTAGACGCCGGACTCCTCGCCCGGCGCGGTGACGCGGAAGACGCCGCCGCGGGTGTGCCCGCCGCGGGCGACGACCTCGTTCGAGCCGACGCGGCGCACCGTGTACGTCCAGCGCTCGCCGCGCGGGTCGACGCCGAACGCCACCGGCTTGCCGACGGCCACCGGCGCGGGCGGCGGCTGCACGCCGAGGTAGCGCACGGTGATCCCGCCGCGCCCGGGCAGCGGGCGGCCGTAGGTGATCGCGGGCAGGCCGCGGCGGTCGAGCGGCGGCGACGTGCCGATGTTGCCCGCCTGGTCGCGGGCCTGGATCGCGACGAGGTACGTGCCGGGCGAGACCGGGCGCCCGGTCTCGGTCTGGGCCGACCAGCGCCACTGCGTCGCGTCGTCGGCCAGCGGGATCGGCGCCCCGACCTGCTTCACCGGCCCCGGCCCGGTCTTGAACAGCAGGACCTTCTTCCGCGCGCTCTTGGCCGTCGGAGCGATGAAGTGGACGACCGCCTCGCCCCCGCCGGGCACCGGCAGCAGCTCCGGCCGTGGCACCTTGTCCTTCGCCGGGCCGATCGAGATCACTCGCGGCGTCGGCGGCGTCGTGTCGAGGCGGACCGACTCCGGGATCACGACGTTGCGGCCCTGGTCGGGGAGCGTGATGCGGTAGCGGTACACGCCGTCGGGCGCGCGAGCGCCGTCCTCGTCGGTGCCGTCCCAGCGCGCGCGGATCTCGCGGTAGGGCAGGAAGGTGTCGTCGTCGATGAGCTCGCGCACGACGTCGCCGTCGGCGTCCACGACCGCGAGCGAGACCCGGCCGCGCTTGCGGACCTCGAAGCGCACCGTCGCGCGGTCGAAGCGGCCGTCGTGATTCGGCGAGAAGAACGGGTTGTGGCGGAACTCGCCGACGACCGAGGGCGTCGCCTTCAGCCGCTGGGCGGCGAAGAACGCCCCGAACGTCGCGAGGACGAGGGCGGCGAAGACGAACCCGGTGAGGCGGCTCACACGGTCACCAGCGTGGCGTTCCCGATCTCGCGGCCGCCGTTCGTGTGGTCGCCGGTCGCGACGGCGAGGGCGAGGCGGATGCAGCCGCGGTGGCAGACGACGAGGGCCGGCAGGTCGGCGGCGCGGGCGCGGAGGTCGGCGAGCCCCGCCTGCACGCGGTCGGACTGCTCGGCGAACGACTCGCCGCCGGGGTAGCGGAAGGTCGGGTCGGAGATCTCGTAGCGGCGGAAGCCATCGGGGTCCTCGGCGCGGATCTCGGCGAACGAGCGGTCGGTCCAGTCGCCGGTGTCGGTCTCGGTGAAGCGCGCGTCCTCCTCGGGCGTGAGGCCGATCCGGGCCGCGACCACGCCGGCGGTCTCGCGCGCGCGCAGGAGCGGGCTGCACACGAGCGTGCGGACCTCGATGCCGGCGACGACCTCGGCGAGCGCGTGGGCCTGGGCCAGGCCGGTCTCGTCCAGGGGGACCGGGAGGTGGCCCTGGAAGCGGCCCTCCGCGTTGTAGGCCGTCTGCCCGTGGCGGGCCAGATGGATCATGGGACGGAGTTCGCCGCTAACGCGCCTGATCCGCCCCGACGCTCACGACGACGTCGGCGTCCTCTCCCGCCACGTTGCGCGTGTTGGTGTCCAGCCGCTGGACCGCGTCGCGCGGGATCCCGACGATCTTCGCGACCAGGAGGGCCGCGTCGCGCTGGTTCGGGCCGTAGAAGACGGCCGTCGCCGAGCGCGTCTGGTTCGTCGTGTCGTTGGTCACGACGCCCTGCTGGAACCCGGCCTTCGTGAGCTTGTCCGACGCGCTGCGGGCGAGGCCCGAGAACGTCGTGCCGTTGAGCACGGCGACGGTCACCTGGCCGCGGTTGACCTTCGTGCTCGCGCCGGCGGCGGCCCCGTTGGTCGAGCTCGCGGCCGGCGTGCTCGACGCGGAGGGCGGCGCGACGGTGTTCGGCAGGGGCTTGACCTTGGGGTCGTCGTCGCCGCTGAGCACGACCGTGAAGATGACGACCAGCGCGACCGCGATCACGACGAGCGAGCCGACGACCGTGGCGATGGTGCCGACGTTGCGCCCCCCGCCGCCGGCGCGGCGCGTGCGGCCCGCGGCCGTGCGGGGCGGGACCGTCGCCTGGTTGCCTGCGGCGCGCAGCGGCGCCGTGCGCGGTGCGGGCGGCGCCTGGCCCCGCGCGGCCGTCGCGGCGGCGGCACCGGCGGCCGTGCGCGCGCCGCCGCCGTTGATCGCCGGGGGCGCGGCGGGACGAGCCTCAGGGGCGCCCGTGGCAGGCGGGGTCCCGGGCCGCGCCGGGCCGGCGGGAGCGGCAGTCGCGGGCGCGGGCGCGGACGGAGCGCTCGCGGGCGCGGCGGACGGGCCGTTCGGCGTCGGGGCGGGCAGGGTCGCGACCCCGCCCGCCGAGGACGGAGCGCCGCCGCCCGGACCGCCGGGCGCGGTGGCGGTCGCCGCGGCCCGCGCGCCCGCGGGGGTCGCCGCCGCGGTCGCGGCGACGGGCAGGCTCGACGGGGCGCCGGGCGCGCGGACGGGCTCGCCGGGCGCCGAGGTCGGGACGCCGGGCTGCGGCGTGCTCTGGGCCGGGGCGGCGGCGGGAGCGGGCGCGGGTGCCTTGGCGCCGTTGGTCGCGACCGCGGCGTTGGCCGCCGCGGGCACCGGGACGGGGGCGGCGGCGGGAGCGGCCTCGGGCTGCGCGAGCTTCTCCTCGGCCACGGCGACGGCGCGGGCCTCGAGCTCCGCGGCGCGCTCGGGCGCGCGTCCGGCCCACTCGCGCAGGCGCTTGACCTCGCGTGCCTGCGCGAAGTAGAGCAGGGACAGGACGCCCAGTCCGAAGACCGCGGCGACGCCCGCGTAGGCGCCGTACTGCTCGACCTTGGCCTGCAGCGAGAGGGCGGCTAGGAGTGCCGTCATGAAGGAGTCCATGCTAGGGAACGGGCCGTACGGTGGGCGCCTCACCCGGGTCGGCGGCGATCGGGCGGCGGGCGGAGAAGGCGCTCACGCGCGCCGCGAGCCCGGCCGCGTCGCCCTCGAGGACGAGGAGCGCGATGTCGTCGAACATGGCGTCCGCCGCGGCCGGGTCGACCGGCTCGCGCTCGGCCCGCATGATCTTCTCGGCCGTCGTCGGCTGCTTGAGCTCGTTGGGGTTGAACAGGTCCTCGTGGAGCTTCTCGCCCGCGCGGCGGCCGACCTCCTCGATCGCGATGTCGACGTCCGGGCGCAGACCGGACAGCTCGATCATGTCCCGCGCGAGCTGCTCGATCGAGACGGCCTCGCCCATCTCGAGCACGAACACCTCGCCGCCCTGCCCCAGCGACGCCGCGCGGATGATGAGCTGGACGGCCTCGGGAATCGTCATGAAGTAGCGCGTCATGCGCTTGTCGGTGAGGGTCACCGGGCCGCCGAGCGCGATCTGGCGACGGAAGATCGGGACCACGGAACCCGACGAGCCGAGGACGTTGCCGAAGCGCACAGTGGCGTACTTCGTCGCCGGCCAGCGCTTCCCCGCCGCCTCGACCGCGTATTCGGCCAGCGCCTTCGACGCGCCCATCACCGTCGCGGGCTGCACGGCCTTGTCCGTCGAGACCAGGACGAAGCGCGCGACGCCCGCCTCGCCGGCCACGCGCGTCATGAGCCGCGTCGCGAGCGCGTTGTTGCGGACGGCCTCGACCGGGTTGAGCTCCATGAGCTCGACGTGCTTGTACGCCGCGGCGTGGAAGACGACGGTCGGGCGGTGCTGGGCGAACACCTCGCGCATCCGCTCGCCCTCCTTGCAGTCCGCGAGGACGGCGGCGAGCACCGAGGGATGGACGTGGCGGTCGTCCTCGAGCTCGCGCTGGATGCGGAAGAGGTTCTCCTCGGCGTGGTCGATGAGGATCAGCCGCCGCGGCGCGACACGCGCGATCTGGCGGCAGAGCTCCGAGCCGATCGAGCCGCCCGCGCCGGTGACCATGACCGTCTCGCCGTTGAGATACGCGCCGACGCGGTCGAGCTCCATCCGCACCGGCTCGCGGCCGAGGACGTCCTCGACCTGGACGTCGCGCACCTGGCGCACGACGGTCCCCGGCCCGGACTGCAGCAGCTCGAAGACCGTCGGCAGCGTACGCACCGGGATCCCGCGGCGGCGGCCCTCGCGCACGACCCGCGCCCGCAGCGTGCCCGGCGCCGACGGGATCGCGATCGTCAGCTCGTCGGGCTCCGCCTCGTCGAGGATCCGCCCGAGCTCCTCGGTCCGGCCGAGCACGCGGACGCCCTCGACCCGGATCCCGCGCTTCAGCGGGTCGTCGTCGACGAAGCCGACCGGGTCGATGTCGAGCTGCGGGTTGCGCAGCATCTCGCGCAGGACGAGCCGCCCGCCCTCGCCGGCGCCGACGATCAGCACGCGGCGGGCGCCCTTGCGCGGCCGGATGCCGCGCAGCGGCCCCTCGTACGCGATGCGCGCGATGAATCGCGCCCCGCCCACGAAGGCCAGCGTGAGCAGGAAGAACAGGACGAGGACGCCGGTCGGGGCGGTCACCGCGACGGCCCCCGCGCGCGACCCGACGGTCACCGGGTGGGCGATGGCGATGAACCCGGCGAGGACGAGCGTCGTCGCCGCGACCGCCTCGACCACGCCGAGGTAGTCGCGGTGGCCCGTGTAGCGCCACTGCTTGACCTCGAGGCGCAGCAGCGTGAAGACGACGAGCGCCGCGACGACCACCCACACGATCGTCGCGTCGAACAGGCGGTCGTACTTCTCCGGGACGCCGGCGTCGAAGCGCAGTCGGAAGCTCAGGTAGTAGGCGGCCGCCACGAGCGCCCCATCGACCGCGAGCTGGACGAGGGAGTGCCGATGCAGAGGGAGAGCCGCCGAGCGCAGACGTCGGCGCATCCGCACAGAGTAGCGGCGCAAACGGCGTCGCCCTCCGGCGGACAGGCATGCTTGGGCCATGGAGATCCGCCCCGTGAACAGCGACGAGTTCCCGGCCTTCCTGCGCACGACGGAGGGCGCGTTCCACGAGGACGTCAGCGACGACGACGTCGCGTCCTGGGCGAAGGTCTTCGAGCCCGAGCGCAGCCTGGCGGTCCTCGAGGACGGCGCGATGGTCGCGACCGCCGCCGCCTTGACCCGCGAGCTCACGCTCCCCGGGGCGCGGATGAGCGTCGCGTGCATCACCGCGGTCGGCGTCCTGCCGACCCACCGCCGCCGCGGGCTGCTCACCGAGCTCATGCGCCGCCAGCTCGACGACGTGCGCGCCGCGGGTGAGTCCGTCGCGGCGTTGTGGGCGTCCGAGCCCGTGATCTACGGGCGCTTCGGCTACGGCCTGGCCGCGCGCCACGGCTTCGCCACGGTGCCGACGACCGGCGCGCGCCTGCGGGCCGGGCTCCCGGCGCCCGCCGGGCGGACCGTGCTCCTCGAGCCGGCCGACGCCGTCGAGCGGATCGCCCCGCTGTACGACCGCGTCCGCCGCGAGCGCGTCGGCCACCTCGACCGCGCGGGCGCGTGGTGGGACCTGCGCGTCTACGACCCGGAGGCCCACCGTGCCGGGCGCGGCGCGCTGCGCGCCGCCGTCCACGAGGCGCCCGACGGGACCGTCGACGGCTATGCCCTGTACGGCGTGAAGCTCGACTGGGGCGAGGGCGGGCCGAACTCGGTCGTCATCGTCCGCGAGCTGGTCACCGACGGCCCCGCGGCGGTCGCCGGCGTCTGGTCCTACCTCCTCGGCCTCGACCTGACCCGCAGCATCGAGGCCTGGCCGTTCGCCCCCGATCTCCCGCCGAACGAGATCGTCGAGGGCCCGCAGCGCCCGCGCATGACGCTCGGGTCGAACCTGTGGGTCCGGCTCGTCGACGTCGGCGCGGCGCTGGCCGCCCGCACCTACAACGCGCCGTTCGCGGTCGTGTTCGAGGTCGAGGACGCCTTCTGCCCGTGGAACACCGGCCGCCACCGGCTCGTCTGGGACGGCGCCGTCGCCACCTGCGAGGCGACCGACGACGCCCCCGACCTCGCGCTCGGGGTCGGCGAGCTGGGCGCGGCGTACCTGGGCGGCCCGAGCCTCGCCGCGCTCGCGTCGGTCGGCCGCGTGCGCGAGCTGCGGGCGGGTGCGCTCGACCCGGTCTCGCTCGCGTTCCGGACCGCGCGCGAGCCGTGGTGCCCGGAGATGTTCTGAGCGCCGCTCGCCACCGCCCGCACGCCCAGGCGGCCACTCCCATCGAACCGTCTGCGGGGCCGCAACGTCGGCGTGGCGCGATGGGCAGTCGCGCGGGGCGCCGTGCGCGGTTGCTGCGCCCGCGCAACGCCCGATGCTCGTTCTGCTTCTCAGAGAGACATTTCGCGCATCACCCTCCGCTCAGCGCCGACGCCCGGCGTGGCGCAGGCCCCGAGTCCGCGCAGAACGGCCCGGTCAGGAGACGCCGGCGACCGCCACCCGGCCGGCCTCGCCCGTGACCGACCCGATGCGCGCCGCGCCCGGGTGGTGCGCGCCGAGGATCGCCGCGGCCTCGTCGGCGCGGTCGTCCGGCACGATCGCGACGAAGCCGCAGCCCATGTTGAAGACCTCCCACATCTCGGCGTCCGGGACGGCGCCGAGGCGCGCGACGAGGCCGAAGACCGGCGGCACCGGCAGCGGCGCCTCGACGGCGAAGCCGATCCGGCCGGGCCCGAGGCGCAGCAGGTTGTCCACACCGCCGCCGGTGATGTGCGCGAGCCCGCGCACGGGGACGTCCGAGCGCAGGAGGTCGAGGACCGCGCGCACGTAGATGACCGTCGGCTCGAGCAGCGCGTCGGCGACGCTCGCGCCGCCGAGCTCGGCCGGGCGGTCGTCGAGGGTCAGGCCGCCCTCGTCGAGCAGCGCGCGGCGGGCGAGCGTGTAGCCGTTGGAGTGCAGGCCGCTCGACGGGAGGCCGACGAGCGCGTCGCCGGGCGCCGCGGCGTCGCCGGTCACGATCGCGTCGAGCGGAACCGTCCCGATCGCGGTGCCGCAGAGGTCGAAGCCGTGCGGCGACGGGTGGCCGCGGATGAGCTCGGGCAGCACGGCGAGCTCCCCGCCCGGGATCTCGACGTTCGCCGCCTGCGCCCCGACCCGCAGGCCCTCGGCGATCCGCGCGAGCGCCGCCGGGTCGGCCTGCTCGACGGCGAGGTAGTCGAGCATCGCGATCGGCTCGGCCCCGACGCAGATCACGTCGTTGACGTTCATCGCGATGCAGTCGATCCCGACGGTCTCGAGCCGGTCGGCCTGCTCGGCGACGACGATCTTCGACCCGACACCGTCGGTCGACATCGCGATCCCGAGGTTGTCGGCGACGCGCAGGACGCTCGCGTAGTGCCCGCTGCCCAGGACGGAGGCCGACGGCCGGTCGAGCTCGATCCGGCGCAGGACGCCGACGAGGGCGTCGACGGCGCGGTCGGCCTGACCCGTGTCGACGCCGGCGGCGGCGTACGCGTCGCTCATCGGCGTCATTGTGTCAGGCATGGCAGAGGTCTCCGGCGCGTCCGCCCCGTCGCTCGACGGCCGCCGCTTCCAGTCGGTGGCGGAGGTCGACGGCGGCGACGTCGGGGCCGAGACGGTCTTCGAGTACGCCGAGCAGGACGGCGTGGTCCACGCGCGCTACGGCGGCGGGGCGGTCCGGCTCGGGTTCCTCGTGGGCACGCGCGCGGGCGACACGCTGCGCTTCCGCTACGCGCACGTGCGGCCCGACGGCGAGACCGCGACCGGGCGCTGCGAGTCGACGATCGAGGCGCTCGCGGACGGCCGCCTGCGCCTGCACGAGACGTGGGCGTGGGAGTCGCGCGAGGGCGCCGGCACGAGCGTCGTCGAGGAGGTCCTCTGACTCAGCGCGCCGCGCGCCGCCACACGAGCGCGGCGAGCGCGAGGCGGTAGGCGGCGTACGGCGCGAGCGAGCGGTCGCGCTCGACGGCGCGGATCAGGCGCACCGACCCGAGCGTCGAGACGAACGCCGCGCCGATCCCGGCCGCGAACGCGCCCGCCACGCCGCCCGGCAGACCGCGGCGCGCGAGCCGGACGCCCTTGAGCAGCGTCGCCCCGACGATGACCGGCAGCGCGACGTGGCGCGACAGCGCGTTCGCGTCCTCCCGGCGGAACCCGCGGGCGCGGGCCGCGGTGAGCGTCGCCCCGTTGCGCGAGACGCCGGGCACGAGCGCGCACGCCTGCGCGAGGCCGAGCGCGAGGGCGTCGGCGAGGCCCGCGTCCGTCCGCGCGCGCCGCTGCGGCGAGCGCGCGTCGGCGATCCACATCGCCGCCGCCCCGGCCGCGAGCCCGGCGGCGATCGTCGGCGGCGTCCCGAGCCGCCGCTCGATCGGCCGCTCGAGCGTGTACCCGATGATCGCGGGCGGCACGAACGAGCCGACGACGAGCGAGATCCGGCGGCGGTCGAGCCCGCGGGCGGCGTCGGCGACCTCGTCGCGCAGCCCGACGAGCAGCGCGGCGGCCGTCCCGGCGTGCAGCGCGATCTCGAAGGCCTTGCGCAGCTCGGGATCGAGGTCGGGATAGGACCACCCGAGCAGCCACGGCACGAGCGTCGTGTGCGCCGACGAGGACACCGGCAGCAACTCGGCAGGGCCGTGCAGCGCGCCGAGCGCGAGGGCGTGGGAGAGCTTCAGCCGCGACTGCGCGCTACGCGCCCGGCGCATCCGCCGCGGCCTCGCGCGGGCGCTTGCGGTCGCGCCGGTTACGCACGACGAGGTAGACGACGCCGACGACGATGAGCGCGACGACCGCGTAGTCGACGTAGTGCAGGCTGTCCTTCCAGTCCTCCCACTTCGACCCGACCTCGCGGCCGATGAGGGCGAGCAGGAAGACCCACGGCAGGCAGCCCGCGAGCGTGAACGCGCTGAACCGCCAGAACGGCATCCGCGCGACGCCGGCCGGCAGCGAGATGAACGTGCGGATGACCGGCAGCATGCGGGTGAAGAAGACCGTCGCGTCACCGTGGCGCTCGAACCAGCGGTCGGCCCACGCCAGGTGCGAGGGCTTGATGTGCAGCTTGCGCCCGTGCTTCTCGAGGATGTCCACGCGCCCGTAGTAGCCGACGCCGTACGCGATCCACGACCCGACGAGGTTCGCGACCGCGCCGACGACGGTGACCTCGAGCAGGCTGTAGTGGCCCTCGGAGACGTTGAACCCGGCGAAGAGCATCGTCGCCTCGCTCGGCAGCGGGATGCACGCGCTCTCGAGCAGCATGAGGACGAACACGCCCGCCAGCCCGAGGTCGCCGACGACGTTCGTCGCGAAGCGGACCAGCGGGTCCGTGAGCGAAGCCAGAGGGACCAGGAATGCCAGCACGAGCCGTCCGAGGGTAGCGACTACCCTCCCGGCGAATGCCACCGCTCCTCGCCCCGTGCGCGTCTGGGTCGACCTGACCAACAGCCCGCACGTCCTCGTCCTGCGGCCGGTCGTCGAGGCGCTGCGGGCGCAGGGCGCGGAGGTGGAGGTGACGGCCCGGGACTTCGCGCAGACGGTCGGGCTCGCCGAGCGCTTCGGCCTCGAGGTCGAGGTGATCGGACACCACCGGGGCGGGCGGGTCGCGGCGAAGGCCGTCGGCCTGGCCTCGCGGGCGACCGCGCTCGTCGGGTGGGCACACCGCCGGGGCCGCTCGCGCGGGCGCTTCGACCTCGCCCTCGGCCACGGCTCGAACGACGTCACGGTTGCGGCCACCGTGCTCGGGATCCCGCGCTCGACGATGTTCGACTACGAGTGGGCGACGGTGCAGCACACCGTCAACTGCCGCCTGGCCCAGGCCGTGGTCGTGCCCGAGGCGATCCCGCCCGAGCGCCTGCACCGCTACGGCGCCGACGGCAAGCTGCAGCGCTACGCCGGGCTGAAGGAGGAGTACTACCTCGCCGACTTCGCCCCGGACCGGGCCGTCCTCGACGAGCTCGGCCTCGACGCCGCGCAGCCGCTCGCGGTCGTGCGCACGCCGCCCGAGGTCTCGCTCTACCACCGCTTCGAGCACTCGCTGTTCGCCGACGTCCTCGACCGCCTGCGCGGGCTCGGCCAGGTCGTCGTCCTGCCCCGCACGCCCGAGCAGCGCGCCGAGCTCGCGCGGGCGGGCGGGTTCACCGTGCCCGAGCGGGCGATCGACGCGCAGTCGCTCATCGCCTTCGCCGACCTCGTCGTGAGCGCCGGCGGCACGATGAACCGCGAGGCCGTCGCGCTCGGGACGCCGGTCTACACGACGTTCGAGGGCCGCCTCGGCGCCGTCGACGAGCGGCTCATCGGCGAGGGGCGCCTGCGCCGGCTCGAGCGGGCGGCCGACCTCGATCTCGCCAAGCGCCCGCCGGCCGCGACCGAGCGCGTCCGGCGCGACCCGGCCGTCCTCGTCGAGATGTTGTGCGCGCCGCTCAGGCGGGCTGCCACAGCTCGCCGGTGAGGACGCGCTCGGCCCGCAGCCGCCACTCGGAGGCCAGGCGCCAGAGCTCGGCCGCCGCGCGCGGGCCGGGCAGGTCGCACGCCGCCGCGACCTCGACCGTCGCCAGCCGGCCGAAGCGCCCGACGGTGTCCTCGACGCCCGGCAGCCCGCCGTTGGCGGTCGCCCCGGCCGCGGCCGCCGCGGCGCGCAACGCGGCGACGTCGCCCGAGTCGTACACCGCGCTCGCGGGTGGCTCGCTGGCCGCCGCGCTCGCGGGCCGGAACTCGAACGACGGGAACGGGACGCGGCGGCGCTGCTCGGTGTGGGTCTCGGGCGCGGCCGCGCGCGTACGCTCGAGGTCGGCGGCGAAGGCCTCGGCGATCGCCGCGGACTGCAGGTCGATCCGGAAGCGCTCCACGTTCAGCCCCGGCACGCGCCGGGCGGCGTCCGTCAGCGCGTCGGCGTTGTCCATGCTCTTGCGCTCGAACATGATGCCCTCGCGGACGACCCGCAGATACGGCCCGTCGAGGCCCTGCTCGGCCGCCGCCTTGACGGCGTGGCACGCTGGGTACGACGACCGTGGTGGCGAGTCGAGCCACACCCGCGGATCGATCGGCATCCCGCTGGCGGCGCACGCGTCGAGCACGTGGTGCATGGTCTCCACCGGGCGTTTGAACTCCCGTGCCAATCCCCCCATCACGTAGGTGAACGACAGCGACTCGCCGAATTCGGTCTGCAGGCGGCGCAGGCCCGGCTCCGCCGCCCACGACCACGGACACGCCGGGTCGGTGAAGTACGTCACATGAACGGCGCCCACGGCCTCACAATAAAGGCATGAGCTCGCAGGTCGGCACCCTGCTCTCGGGGCGGTATCGCCTGGATGCCCAGATCGGCGCGGGCGGCATGTCGACGGTCTATCGCGCCTTCGACACGGTGCTCGAGCGGCAGGTCGCGATCAAGCTCATGCACCGCGACATCGCCGCGGACGCCGACCAGCTCGAGCGCTTCCGGCGCGAGGCGCGCGCCGTCGCGCAGCTCAACCATCCGCACATCGTCGGGGTCATCGACGCCGGCGAGGCGCCGCCGCCGGAGGAGCAGACCGGCTTCGGCGAGCCGGTGCCGATGCCCTACATCGTCTTCGAGTACGTCGAGGGCGAGACGCTCAAGGACCGCATCCGGCGGATGGGCCGGCTGCCGATCCCGGAGGCCGTCGCGTACGCGATCGAGATCGCCCGGGCGCTGCAGGCCGCCCACGACCGCCGGATCGTCCACCGCGACGTCAAGCCCCAGAACGTCCTCATCGACGACGAGGGCACGGCGAAGGTCACGGACTTCGGCATCGCCCGCTCGCTCACCGAGGAGGGCCTGACGGCCGACGGCCGTGTCCTGGGGACGACGGACTACGTCTCCCCCGAGCAGGCCCTCGGCCACGACGTCGGCCCGCAGTCGGACCTCTACTCGCTCGGGATCGTCCTCTACGAGATGCTCACCGGCGACGTGCCGTTCCACGGGGAGAACCAGGTCGCCGTGGCCATGAAGCACGTCCGCGAGGACCTGCCCGACGTCCAGATGCGCCGCCCGCAGGTGTCGAGCGCGCTCGCGGCCGTGGTCGACAACGCGACCGCGAAGGACCTCGGCCAGCGCTACCAGGACGACGCCGAGCTCATCGCGGACCTCGAGGACGTCCTCGGGATCGAGACCGCGCGCTCGGGCCAGGCCACCGGCGAGGCGACCGCGGTCATCCGCACGCTCCCGGCCGGCACCCGCCGCCGCGTGCCGTGGCGCGTCCTGCACCCGGCGCGGATCCTCGCGCTGCTCGCGCTCATCGCGGCGACCGCGGCGGTCGTCCTCGTCGTCACGGCCGCCAAGGACAAGCGGATCGAGCGCGGCACCGGGTCGCGCAACTTCAAGCCTCCGCCCGGCCTCAAGTCCGTCTCCCTCGGCCAGAGCCGGGCGAAGGACTTCGACCCCTTCGGCGGCGACGGCGAGCACCCGGCCGAGGCCAAGGCGGTCGTCGACCAGGACACGAACTCGACCTGGTCGACCGAGCGCTACGACGGCGGCGTCATCAACAACAAGCCCGGCGTCGGCATCTACGTCGACGCGAAGCCCGGCGTCGCCGCGCGCGCGATCGACGTGATCTCGCCGACGCGCAACTGGCAGGGCGAGATCTACGCGGCGCCCAACGGCCCGCCGCCGACGTCGCTCGACGGCTTCACGAAGCTCGCCCCGATCACGCAGTCCAAGACCCGCACCCGCGTGAAGCTCGACCCGGCCGGCAAGCGCTACCGCTACTACCTCGTGTGGATCACGAAGCTCCCGCCCGAGGGCTCGTCGGTCTCGATCGCCGAGATCCGGCTGTTCCGCCTCGGGACGAGCTGATCGACGACAGACGCCCCATCCGCGGGTGGCGCGATGGGGCGTGCGGGGCCGCGTGACCGGTGAGGGGCCCGTTGCAGCCAAGGCGCGTCCCGGCACGGCACACGCTGGGCCCCTTGCCGGGCGCGTGGCGGGGTCCCCGGTCGAGACAGGACCCGCGGCCACAGCCACCGGAGCCCAGGCCCCGGGCCCGCAAACCGCTCAGAACCGGTGCCGGCGCTCCTCGGCGTGCCGCTCGACCGCGATCGCCACGAGCCGGTCGACGAGGTCCGGGTAGGGCAGGCCGCTGGCGTCCCAGAGCTTCGCGTAGACGCTCGTCGCGGTGAACCCGGGCATCGTGTTGAGCTCGTTGAGGAGGACCTCGTCGCCGTCGACGAAGAAGTCGGCGCGCGCCAGGCCGCTGCAGCCCGCGAGCTGGAAGGCGCGGACGGCCAGGGAGCGCACGCGCTCGATCGCGACGTCCGAGATCCGCGGCGGGACGAGGAGCTCCATGCCGCCGGCGGCGTACTTGGCCTCGTAGTCGTACCAGCCGGCGCCCTTGACGAGGACGATCTCGCCGGGGCCGCTGGCCTGCGGCGCGGAGGTCGGGCCGAGGACCGAGCACTCGACCTCGATCCCGGTGGCCGACGCCTCCACGATCACGCGCGGGTCGTGGCCGAAGGCGGTCTGCAGCGCGCCCTCGAGGTCGCGGGCCTCCCCCACCCGGACGATCCCGACCGAGGAGCCCAGGCGCGCGGGCTTGACCCAGCACGGCAGGCCGAGGCCCTCGATCCGCGCGACGGCGCCGTCGAGGACCCCCTCCTGGACGGCGACGTGCCCGACCTGGGGCAGCCCGTGGTGGGCCATGAGCTCCTTGAACAGCACCTTGTCCATGCACACCGCGCTCGCGAGCACGCCCGAGCCGACGTACGGGACGTCGAGCAGCTCGAGGAGGCCCTGGACCGTGCCGTCCTCGCCGAACGGGCCGTGGAGGGCCGGGAACACGGCGTCGGCGCCGAGCAGCCCGCGCCCGGGCTGCAGGGCGATCTCGACCCCGTCGTGGCGCCACGTGCCGTCGCGCGCGAGCTCGACCCACACGACCTCGTGGCCCGCCGCCCGCAGGCCGTCGCCGACCGAGCCCGCGGACTCGAGCGAGACCTCGTGCTCCGACGAGCGGCCGCCGGCCAGGACGGCGACCCTCACGGCGTCGTCGGCGTGGTCGGGGTCGGCGTCGCCGGGGTCGTGGTGGTGGTCTGGCCGGGCGTCGCGGCGCCCGCGTTGAAACGGCCGACGGTGAGGGTCACGGTGGCCCCTCGTTTCGCCTTCCCCCCGGCCGGATCCTGCGCGATGACGACGCCGTCGCCCTCCTGCGAGTCGACCGGCTGGTCGACGATCTTGACCTCGAACCCGTCCTTCGACAGCCGCTGGACCGCGTCGTTCTGGGTCTCGCCGGTCACGTCCGCGACCTCGACGTCCTGCGGCGCCTTGGCCACCGCGAGCGTGATCGTCGAGCCCTTGTCGATGCTCTGGTTGGCGCCCGGGCTCTGCTTGAGCACCGTGCCCGGGTCCTCGTTGTCGGTGACCTGGTCACGGCGCGCGACCTTGAAGCCGCGGTTGCCGAGGGTCTGGCTGGCCTCGTCGAACTGCTGGCCCGTGACGTCGGGGACCTCGACCTGCTCGACCCCGGTCGAGAGCAGCAGGATCACGGTCGAGCCCTTCTCGCGGGTCGTGCCCGAGGGCGGGCTCGTGCGGATCGCGCGACCCGACGGCACGCTGTCGGACGCCTCGCGCCGCTCCTCGATCTCGAACCCGGCGCGTTGCAGGCGCCCGCGCGCGGAGCTGCGGGTCAGGCCGCCGACGGTCGGCACCTTGGCGGTCGCGGGCCCGCTCGACACGGTGACCGTGACGCTCGAGCCCTTGTCCGCCTTGTCGCCGCCGGCCGGGTCGGTCTTGATGACCGTGCCCTCGGCCCGTTCGTCGGAGTTCTCGCGCTCCGTCCGTACGGAGAAGCCCTCGCGCTCGAGCGCCGTGCGCGCGGCGGCCTGGTCGGTGCCGACGACGTCGGGGACGGCGACCTGGTCGGTGCCGCCCTGGTTGCCGAGCAGGAAGAACGCGCCCACGGCGATCGCCGCGACGACGAGCAGGCCGAGCAGCCACGCCCACCAGCGGCGCGCGGCGGGCTCCTCGTCGTACGGCGCCGGCGGGTAGGCGCCGCCGTCGGTGTAGTAGGCCGCCTCCTCCGCCGCGGTCGGCGGGCCGAAGGCGCCGGTCCCGTGGAGGGCGGCGCGGGCGTGCTCGAGCGCTGCGGTGAAGGCGTCGGCGTCCGGGAAGCGGCGCGCGGGGTCCTTCTCGAGGGCGCGCAGCACGACGGCCTCGAGCTCGGGCGACACCGCGGGGTTGAACTGGCTCGGCGGCACCGGGCGCTCGTTGACGTGCTTGAGCGCGATCGTCACGGCGCTCTCGCCCTCGAACGGCACGCGCCCGGTCAGGAGCTCGTAGAGGATCACGCCGATCGAGTAGAGGTCCGAGGGCTCGCTGACGGCGTAGCCCTGCGCCTGCTCGGGCGAGAGGTACTGCGCCGTGCCCATGATCGAGCCGGTCTGCGTCATGTCCGACGCGCCGGCCCGGGCGATGCCGAAGTCCGTGACCTTCGCGCGTCCCTCGTCGTCGACGATGACGTTGTGGGGCTTGAGGTCGCGGTGGATGATCCCGCGGCGGTGGGCGAAGCGCGCGGCGCGCAGGATCTGCACGGTGAGGTCGATCGCGCGGGCCGGGTCGAGCGGGGCCTCCTCCTGGATGATCGCCTTGAGCGAGCGGCCGTCGAGGAGCTCCATCGCGATGTAGTAGGTGCCGTCCCACTCGCCGCGGTCGTAGACGGAGACGACGTGCTGGTGGTTGAGCCCCGCGGCGCTGCGCGCCTCGCGGCGGAAGCGCTCGACGAACTCCGGGTCCTCGGCGAAGCGGCCGTGCAGGACCTTGAGCGCGACCTGGCGCCCGAGCTGGAGATCGTCGGCGCAGTAGACGTCGGCCATCCCGCCCGAGCCCACGCGGCCCACGACGCGGTAGCGGCCGTCGACGATCGTCTCGGAGGCGAGCCGCTCGCTCACTTCAGCAGCTCCTGCATGACGTTCTTGGCGATCGGCGCGGCGGTGTCGCCGCCGGTGCCGCTCGAGCACTCGACGGTCGCCGCGATCGCGACCTTCGGGTTGTGGCGCGGCGCGAAGGCGATGAACCAGACCTGGTTGGGGCCGCACGGGCGGTCGACCTCGGCCGTGCCGGTCTTGCCGCCGACCGAGATGCCCTCCAGCGCGGCGGCGGTGCCGGTGCCCTCCTCGACGACCTTGCCCATCATGTCGGCGACCTCGCCGGCCGCCTTGCCCGACATGACCTGGGACATCTCGCGCGGCTGGATGCGGTCGACGGTGCGCCCGTCGCGGTCGACGATCCGGTCGGTCAGGTGCGGCTCCATGAGCTTGCCGCCGTTGGCGACCGCCGAGGCGACCATCGCCATCTGCAGCGGCGTGACGTTGAGCTTGTCCTGGCCGATCGCCATGCGCCCGACGTCGACGACGCCGCGGGTCGGGCGGATCAGCTTGCCGTCGACGAACTCGCCGCTCGCCCGCCGCTCGTCGGAGGGCAGGTCGACCTTCACCTGCTGGTCGAAGCCGAGGCGGTCCATGTACTTCGCCATCGTCTTCTTGCCGAGCTGCTCGCCCACGCTCGCCCACGCCGTGTTGACGGAGTGCGTCAGCGCGTCGGTCAGCGTGATGTCGCCGAAGTCCTCGTTGTTGAAGTTCCGCAGCGGGACGCCCGAGATCGGCTTGAGGTTCTTGCCGCTCACCTTCGAGTCGGGCGTGAACTCGCCGCTGTCCATGGCCGCGATCGCCGTCACGACCTTGAACGTCGAGCCGGGCGGGTAGCCGGCCTGCGTCGTGCGGTTGAGCAGCGGCGCGTCCTGGTCCTGGTTGAGGCGGGTGAACGTGCCCGGCTTCGGCGATGTCGTTCGGGTCGTAGCTCGGCACCGAGGCCATGACCTTGATCGCCCCGGTCTGCGGGTCGAGCGCGACGACCGCGCCCTTGCGCCCCGCGAGCCCCTGGATCGCCACGCGCTGGGCGGCGGGGTCGAGGGTCGTCTGGACGTCGTCGCCCTCGGGCTCGCTGCCGCTCAGGCGGTCGAAGATCGTGCCGAGCTCGTTCGTCGTGCCGCTCAGGCTGTCGTTGCGGAACTGCTCGAGGCCGGCGCGGCCGTAGCGCGTGAACGAGTAGCCGAGCGCGTGGGCGAACAGGCCGTCCTCGGGATACAGCGCGGCTGAACGTGTCGTCGCCGTGCTTGACGCTGCGGGCGAGCAGGTCGCCGCTTGTCGTCGCGGATGACGCCGCGCCGGATCCGCTGCTGCTCGAGCAGCTGGCGGCGGTTCTGCGGCTTGTCGCGCAGCTCGTCGGCGCGGAACACGGTGTTCCACGAGGTGCCGGCGATCAGCACCGCGAAGAGCAGCAGCACGACGACGTAGAGGCGGGTGATGGGCGTGTTCATGTCGGCGCCTCGGCATCGGCGCGGGCACGCTCGGACACGAGGAGCAAGCAGCGCGAGCAGGACGAAGTTCGCGAGGATCGACGACCCACCGTAGGAGATGAACGGCAGCGTCACGCCGGTCAGCGGGATCACCTGGGTCACGCCGCCGACGATCACGAAGACCTGCAGGGCGAACACCGCGGTCAGGCCGGTGGCGAGCAGCTTCGAGAAGGAGTCGCGCGCGAGCGTCGCGATCTTGAACCCGCGCTCGACGGCGAGCAGGTAGGTGCAGATGACCGCCGCCGCGCCGAGCAGCCCGAGCTCGTTGGTGATGACCGAGTAGATGAGGTCGGTCTGGGCCGCCGGCAGCAGGACGATCTTGTCGTCGCCCGTGCCGATCGTGAGCAGCGACTGGCCGAAGCCCGACCCGAAGAGCCCGCCGTCGGCCTGCGCGAACAGCGACTGCGCGAGCTGGTAGCTGCCGCCCACCTTGTCGTAGAGCGCCCCGAAGGGGTGCTGCCAGGCGTCGATCCGGTTCGTGATCGTCGGGCGGATGTTGTAGAGGACCCACGACCCCGCGGCGAACAGGGCGAACCCGACGGCGACGAACGAGAAGCGGTTCGTCGCCACGTAGACGACCGCCAGGAATCCGCCGAAGAACATCAGCGACGAGCCGATGTCCTGGATGAAGAAGAGCATCGCCATCGCCACGCCCCAGACGAGCAGCAGCGGGCCGAAGTGCTTGAGCGGCGGGATCGTGACCCCGAGGAACCGCCGCCCGCCGGTGACCAGCAGCTGGCGCGTGTCGCGCAGGTAGCTGGCCAGGAAGATGATGATCCCGATCTTCGCGAACTCGGCCGGCTGGAACGACAGCGGCCCGATCGCGACGCCGAGGTACGCGCCGTTGACGTTCTGCCCGATCCCGGGCACACGCGGCAGCAGGAGCAGCCCGATGCTCGCGGCCGCGATCGTGTAGCGGTAGCGCTCGAGGACGCGGTAGTCGCGCAGCAGGATGATCGTCGCGGCGAACAGGATCAGCCCGACGACGAACCACTGCGCCTGCTCGCGCGCGAGGTCCTCGTCGATGCGGTAGATCATCACGAGGCCGAAGCACGCGAGCACCGCGAAGAGCGGGAACAGGTACGGGTCGGCGTGCGGGAGCGTGAAGCGCAGCACGACGTGCACGGCCAGGCAGAGGCCGAGGAAGATCCCGCCGAAGGTCAGCGAGACGTTCGAGAGGACGTTGTCGCGCTCGATGAAGACGGCCGCGAACCCCGCGGTCAGCAGGAGCGACGCGGGGACGAGCGCGAGCAGCTCGCGGTTGCGGGCGCTCACGGGCTCACCGGGGCCTCAGCGCCCCGGTCTCCATCTGGCGGACGAGGTCCTGCGCGTCGTCGCGCGAGCGCAGCTTGTGCTCGGTCACGAGCCGGCGCTGGCCGGCCGGCAGCTCGCTGACGGGCACGCCCGACAGGTAGTTGACGCCGTAGAGGTCGAGGCCGGCGGGGCCGTTGTACGGCAGGCCGCGATAGACCGTGACGAAGCCGTCGTCGCTCGTCCCGACGAAGTAGACGGTCTGCGAGGCGTAGTAGGCGCTCAGGAGGATCGCGACGACGAGGAACAGGCCGAGGAACACGCCGGGCGAGATGCGGCGCCGGCGGCGCGGCTCCTCGCGCGGCGGCCGCGGGGCGCGCGGCTCCCGCGGGCGCGCCACCGGCTCGGCCGGCGGCGCGGCGACCGCGGTCGCGGGGCCGGCCCCGGCGGCGGTCGCGGCCTCGGCCGCGGCGCCGCCCACGGTCGCCGCCTCGGGGGCGGCGCCGGGCGCGGTGACCGCGTCGTGCTCGGTCGTGTCCTGCGTCGGCCGGCCGCCGCCGAGCGCGCCGACGTCCTCGAGGCGGAACAGGATCACCGTGATGTTGTCGCGCCCGCCGGCGGCGTTGGCGGCGTCGACGAGGCGGCGCCCGGCGTCGGAGAGCGAGCCCGCCGCCGCGAGCAGCTCGCCGACCTGGCGCTCGGAGATCATCGACGTGAGGCCGTCGCTGCAGATGAGGTAGACGTCGCCGTCGCGCGCCGGCCACGTGTGCGAGTCGGCCTCGACCGCGGCCTCCGGCCCGAGAGCGCGCGTGATGATCGACCGCTGCGGGTGGTGGTCGGCCTCCTGCGGCGTCAGCTTGCCCTGGCGGACGAGCTCCTCGACGAGCGTGTGGTCGTCGGTGAGGCGCTCGAACATCCCGTCGCGCAGGCGGTACAGGCGGCTGTCGCCGACGTGCGCGACCGACAGCTCGTGCTCGCCGACGTAGGCCAGCGTGAGCGTCGTGCCCATGCCCGCGTGCTGCTCGTCGGCGCGCGAGAGCGCGTTGATGCGCGCGTTGGCCTCCGTGACGAGCCCGCGCAGGCGCTCCTCGACGCTGCCGCCGCGCTCGGGCAGGCCCTGCTGGAGCACCTCGACCGCCGTCTGCGAGGCGACCTCGCCCGCCTGGGCGCCGCCCATGCCGTCGGCGACCGCGAACATCGGCGAGCGGGCGTAGAACGAGTCCTCGTTCTCGCGCCGGGCGCGGCCCGTGTCCGAGCGCTCGAAGTGGTCGGCGACGCGCAGCATCTACTGGTCCACGTAGGTGAACTCGCTGTCGCCGATCCGCACGCGATCACCGCGGTGCAGCGGCTGCGGCCCGGTGACGAGCTCCTCGTTGAGGTACGTGCCGTTCGTGGAGCCGAGATCTTCGAGCACGACGATCCCGCCCTGGCGCAGCAGCCGGGCGTGGCGCGAGGAGGCGAACGGGTCCTCGAGGCGGATCTCCGCCTGGTCGCCGCGGCCCATGACCGCGCCCTCGCCGATGTCGTACTCCATCCCGGGGGTGTGCCCGGGGGCGCGCTCGACGACGAGCCGCGGCTCGGTGTCGCCGTTCTGGCTCGTGGCGGCGTAGAGGCTCGTCGCGTCCGGGCCCGGGGCCGAGACCGGGCCGGCGGCCGAGGGTCGCGGGCCGCTGCTGCGCCGCAGGTCGCGCAGCGCGCTGCGCGAGACCCACAGCAGGAAGAGGTAGAGCACGGCGAGGAAGCCGAACTGCAGCCCGACCGAGACGGGCTCGAGCAGGCCGTGCGGGGTCATCGCTCGACCTCGAAGCGCACGTCGACCGTGCCGACGACGATGTCGTCGCCCGGCCGGATCTGCGTCGCCGAGCCGATCGCACGACCGTTGACCTTGACCCCGTTCGTCGAGCCCAGGTCGGTGATCGTCCAGCCGTCGCCGCCGGCGGGCCGGATCTCCGCGTGGCGGCGCGACACGTTGGAGTCCTGCAGGACGACGTCGCACTCGCGGCTGCGCCCGATGACGGCGCCGCCGGGCCCGATCGGCATCCGCTTGCCCTCGGTGACGATCATCGCCCGGCCGCTGCGGGCGGTCCGCGCGTCGTGGAGCTCCTCCTGGACGCGCGAGGAGGTCGAGTAGACCATCGTCTTGCCGTGGTCGCCCTGCTCGGCGTCGTCCTGCTGCTCGTGCGTGCGCACCATGCGCGCCTGGATGCCGAACTCGCCGAGCGAGAGGCGCTCATCGGTGCGGAACTCGATCTGCGGGCGGCTGATGAGCGCGAGGCGCTCGCGCCGGGCGTGCTCGAGGAGGTAGGCGGAGAGCTCGTCGATGACCTCGTGCTCGACGCCCTCGAAGCGCTCGCGATCCTCCGGCGACAGCCAGACGGCGTACTCGTTGGGGACGTAGGTGCGCGACACCGACACGGTCTTGTGCTCATCCATCTCGCGGGCCAGCTTGCGGGCGATCTCGACCGGCCGCACCTGGGTGCGGAAGACGCGGCCGAACGTGCCTTCGACGATGCCGGCCAGCTTCTCCTCGAGATTGCGCAGGACGCTCATCAGGGATGGTGCTTTCCCGTCCGCGGGCGGCGAGACGCTCGGACGGCAACGGTTGATGCTACGAGGGAGAACGGGAGTGCGTCTCGCCACGTGACGCGCGCGCGGCGACCGCGACGCCTCCGGCGGCGACCGCGCCGGCGACGAGGCCGCGCATCCCGGGGGCCACGGCCTGGGTCGCCGAGCCGAGCGCGGCGGCCCACATCGTGGCCGCGACGAGGTCGAGGGCGAAGATGCGGCCCCGCACGAGGACGGGCAAGACGACGGCGGCGAGCGCCCACAGGCCCGCGACGAGCAGCGCCCCGCTCGTGGCGATCGGCACGAGGACGTCGTGGTAGGCGTCGGAAACCGACGCGGCGGCGCCCGCGGCGGCGCGCGGCGGCCCCGGCCCGAGCTTCTCGTCCGCGACGGCCTCGGCCAGGACGAGCCACCAGCCGCCGAGCGCCCCGAGCGCGAGGCGGTGCCAGGGACGGGCGGCCTGCCCGGCGAGCGCGGGCCACGCCCCGGCGAGGCCGACGACGCCGAGGGCGGGCGCGAGGGCCGGGGCCGACCACAGCGGCCCGCCCCGGCGCACGAGCGCGGCGGTGGGCACGGCGCCCGCGGCGACGAGCACGGCGGTGCCCGCGCGGCCGTCGTCGGCGAGCCACGTGACGAGGACGGTGGCGACGGCGAGCCACGCCAGCCGCGGGAGCGCGGCCACGGCGACGGCGGCGACCGCGCCGGCCGCGGGTGCGGGGACGGGCGGCGGCGATCCGAGCCCCGCCACGACGGCGGTGACGAGCGCGCCGGCCGCGACCCCGGCGAGCAGGCGCGCCCGCGGGCGGTCGCGCCGGCGCGGGGTCGGCAGCTCGCCGACGCCCTCGAGCGGGCTCCCGACGATCGTCCCCGCCTCGTCCCCCACGCCGGGCAGGGCGAGGGCGAGCCCCGCGCGCAGCTCCTCGAGCGTGCCGCGCTCCTCCGGCCGCGGCCGGACGGCGCGGTCGATCGCCCCGCAGAGGTCGAGCGGGAGGTCCCGCCGCAGCCGGCCGAGCGCCGGCAGCCGCGCGCCGACCCGCCGGGCGGTGGAGGCGGCGCCCCGCCCCCGGACCGGGTTGACGCCGGCCAGCGCCTCGTAGAGGACGAGCGCGAGCGCATAGAGGTCGGCCTCCGCCCCCGCCTCCCGGCCCTCGGCCTGCTCGGGGGCCATGTAGGCGAGCGTCCCGACCACGTCGCCGGTGCGGGTGAGCACGTCCTCGCCGGCGATCCGCGCCACGCCGAAGTCGGTGAGCTTCGCGACGCCCGCGCCGTCGTGCGGGTCGTCGGGGACCATGATGTTGCCGGGCTTGACGTCGCGGTGCACGACGCCGCGCCCGTGGGCGTGCGCGAGCGCGTCGCAGAGCGCGACCCCGACCCGCAGCACGTCCCGGTCGGAGAGCTCGCCCTCCTCCATGAGCTCGCCGAGCGTGCGCCCCCGGACGAGCTCGGAGACGAGATAGACGGCGCCCTCGTCGCGCCCGGACTCGTAGAGCCGGACGATCCCCGGGTGCGCGAGGCGCGCGGCGGCCTTCGCCTCGCGGCCCGCGCGCGTGCCGGCGGCGGCGTCGTGCGTGGCGATCCGCTTGACCGCGACGACGCGGTCGAGGTCCTCGTCGTGCGCGAGCCAGACGACGCCGAAGCCCCCCGCGCCGAGGCGCCGCAGCAGCCGGTACCGTCCGAGGACGACGCGTGTCCGAGGGCCGCCGGCGGGCGCTTCCTCCGTGCGCTCCGCCCGCCGGACGCGGACGTCCGCGGTCGGCGCGTCGAGCTCCTCGGTCCGGTCGTCGGCGGTCCTCACCGCCTCCCTTCTTCGCCGCGGACGCCCTGCCGTCCTGTGCTGACGGAAGAATTGCAGTGGGGCGCGGCCTGGGTCGGGCCGGTCATACTGACCAATGGCGAACCGCTAGGAGCCATGAGTGTCGTTCTTCGACGAGAGTGACGAGCCCACACGCGTCACGCGTCAGCCACGTCCGCGCCGTTCTGGAGGAGGAGGCGGCGGCGGCGGACAGCGTCCACCGCGCGAGCCGGTGCGACGGGCCGACCGCCAGACCGTCCGCGTCCGCCAGGCCGTCGGCCTGGGCGTCGCGCTGCTCCTGATCATCGTCGTCGTCCTCGGCGTCAAGGGCTGCGTCTCGAGCCAGCAGGAGAACGCGCTCAAGAACTACAACCGCGACGTCACGTCGGTCATCTCGAGCTCCGACCGCGACGTCGGCCAGGCGTTCTTCCGCCTGCTCGGCAACGGCTCCCAGCAGGGCCAGGACCTGCAGGTCCAGGTCAACCAGCTGCGGCTCGCGGCCGACGAGGACGCCCGCCGCGCGCGCAACTTCGACGTCCCCGACGACATGAAGGCCGCGCACGACAAGCTCCTGCTCACGCTCGACCTCCGCGCCGAGGGCCTGCGCAAGATCGCCGCCGACCTCCCGACGGCCCTCGGCCGCGGCCAGCCGGCCCGGAACGCCGTCGCGCGGATCGCCGGGAACATGCAGTACTTCCTGACCTCGGACGTCGTCTACAAGGCGCGCGTCGCGCCGCTGATCAAGGAGACGCTCGACGACGCGGGCGTCACCGGCCAGCGCATCGCCGACAGCCAGTTCATGGGCAACATCGCGTGGCTGTCGCCCACGTTCGTCGCCCAGCGCATCGGCGCGAGCGCCGGCGCCCCGAACCAGCCGCCCGCCCCCGGCCTGCACGGCCACGGCCTGACGAGCGTCGCCGTCGGCGACAACACGCTGCAGCCCTCGCCGGTCGTCAACCGCGTCCCGGCCACGGGTCGCGTCACCTTCCACGTGACCTTCCAGAACCAGGGCGACAACGACGAGAACGACGTCCGCGTCACGGTCTCGGTCCGCGCCGGCGGGCGGACGATCACGGCGCGCAAGACGGTCGCCCAGACGAAGGCCGGCGAAGCGGCGGAGGTCGACATCCCGCTCGGCCAGACGCCGCCCGTCGGCACGTCCACGGTGACCGTCGCCGTGGCGGCCGTGCGGGGCGAGCAGAAGACCGACAACAACCGCCAGAACTACACGGTGATCTTCACGCGGTAGGCGGCCGACCGCTCGCCGATCGACCGTCGCCCGCGCCGCCCGGCGGCCTATTCTTCTCCGCCGTGGACGACCTGACGACCACCACCGGCATCGTGGCCGTCGCGGCCGCCGCCGTCGCGCGTGCTCGCGCTGCTGTGGGTCATCGTCCTCACCCGCCGCGTCTCCAAGCTGCGGGCCGCCCAGCGCGTCGTCTTCGGCGAGCGCGACGCCCGCGACCTCGTCACCCACGCGGCCGAGCTCGACCGCGACTTCCGCTCGCTGCACAGCTACGTCGAGGACCTCGCGGGCGGGCTCCAGGGTCGGCTCACGACCGTCGAGGGGCGCCTCGACGGCGCGGTGACCCACCACGGCCTCGTCCGCTACGACGCCTACAACGAGATGTCCGGCCGCCAGTCGACGTCGATCGCGCTGCTCGACTCGCGCGGCTCGGGGGTCGTCGTCTCCTCGATCCACCACCGCGACCAGGCGCGGCTCTACGCCAAGCAGGTCGTCGAGGGCCGCGGCCAGCTCGAGCTCTCGCCCGAGGAGCAGGAGGCGATCCGCGTGGCGCTCGCGCGCGAGGTGCCCGACCGCGCCGAGCAGCAGCGCCGCTGATGCGCCTGGGCTACCTCGGGCCCGCCGGCACGTTCAGCGAGGAGGCGATGCGGGCGGCCACGGCGGGCGATCGCGGCGGTGAGCTCGTCCCGTTCCCCTCGATCCACGAGACGGTGATGGCGGTCCAGGGCGGCGGCGTCGACCGCGCGCTCGTGCCGATCGAGAACTCGCTCGAGGGCGGCGTCAGCGCGACCCTCGACGCGCTCGCCCTCGAGGCGCGCGAGGTCGCGATCGTCGGCGAGACGGTCCTCGCGATCCGCAACTGCCTCATCGCGCGCGACGACCTCGCCCTCGACGCGATCGAGCTCGTCGTCTCGCACCCGCAGCCGCTCGGGCAGTGCGCGCGGTTCCTGCGCGCCGAGCTGCCGCGCGCGGCCCTCCGCGCCACGACCTCGACGGCCGACGCCGTCCGCGAGATCTCCGGCACCGACGCGCCGTGGGCGGCGCTCGGCCCGCGCTCGGCCGCCGCGCTCTACGGCTGCCGCGTCCTGCGCGACGGCATCGACGACGAGCCCGACGCCAACGCCACCCGCTTCGTCTGGCTCGCCCGCGCCGGGACGCCGGCGGTCGGCCCGGCCGGGGCGGCCTGGAAGACGTCCGTGCTGTTCGCCGGCGCCGGCGACCAGTCGCCGGGCTGGCTCGTGCGCTGCCTGAGCGAGTTCGCCTTCCGCGGCGTGAACCTGACCCGGATCGAGTCGCGCCCCAGCAAGGGCCGCCTCGGCCACTACCTCTTCCATGTGGACATGGACGGCCGCGCCGAGGACGCGGCGGTCGCGGACGCCGTCGCCGCGCTCGGCGGCCACTGCCAGGAGGTCCGGTTACTGGGCAGTTATCCCGCGGCGTGACCGGCGATTATGCGGTTGGTCCGCCTTGCCGCACCGCTACACTTCCGGCGCAGGAACGCCGACATGGGGAGCCACACACCACCAGGCCCAAGGTCGTCCGCGCCGGTCACCGAGCACCGGCCGCGCGGACGTGACGCTGGGCGGGTGCTCGTCCTCAACGCGACGTATGAGCCGATCAACGTCTGCACGGTCCGGCGCGCCGCGATCCTCCTCCTGAAGTCGAAGGCCGAGCTCCTCGAGCACGCGACCTGGGAGCTGCGCTCCGAGCACACCGCGATGCCCCGCCCCGTCGTGATCCGCCTCGTCAGCTACGTGAAGGTCCCGCGCGACACGCACCGGCGCAAGATCACCCGCCGCGCCGTCTTCGCCCGCGACGGCTGGGCGTGCCAGTACTGCGGCTCGCGCTCGAACCTCACCGTGGACCACGTCATCCCGCGCTCCAAGGGCGGCAGCTCGAACTGGGAGAACATCGTCGCCTCGTGCGCGCCCTGCAATCGCCGCAAGGGCGACAGCCTGCCGGAGAAGGCCGGGATGCACCCCCGCACGACCCCCACCGCCCCGAGCCCCCACGTCTTCATCCACGTCGCGAGCCCGACCATCCCCGCCGCCTGGCGCCAGTGGCTCCCCGCGGCGGCGGGCTCGTTCGCGGACGCGGCCTAGCCGTTCGGTTCTCGTCGTTGGTTGCGGCCCTCTGACCGACGTCTGTGGCCGCGGGTCCTGTCTCGACCGGGGACCCCGCCACGCGCCCGGCGAGGGGCCCAGCGTGTGCCGCGCCGGGACCTGCCTCGGAGCAACGGGCCCCCCGCCGGTCACGCGGCCCCGCACGCCCCATCGCGCCACCCGCGCGTGGATTCGCCTGTGCATCGAAAGGGCTTCGAGCCGACTCGTCTGCTCTCGAGCACCTCGACTCGCGGCGGCCGTCTCGGGCAGAGGACCAGCAGCACTCGCCCACGACCGGCACCGGCGGCGCCCCGTCCGCGGGTGGCGCGATGGGGCGTGCGGGGCCGCGTCGTCGGTCGGGGCCCGTTGCCACGACCTCGCAGCCCGGCCCGGCACACGCTGGGCCCCGGCCGGCGGCGTGGCGGGGTCCCCGGTCGAGACAGGACCCGCGGCCACAAGCCCCGAGAAGCACACACGAAGCACGTACAACGAGGCGAAGGGCGCCGGGAGAACACTCCCGACGCCCTTCGGAGACTTCAATCAACTGGACTCTGATGCGGCCCGCGCGCGACGTACAAGGCCGGTGGGACCAGTCCGGCGCCGCGCGAGGGGGTGGCCCGGTGTGGATTCGCTGGACGGATCCAGCCTGTCCGACCTAGCGGCCGGCCACCTCCAGGGTCCCGCAAAAACTAGAACTACTTATACGGACCACCTCCTTTCTCTGGTGATCGAAAAATAGCACCGACGGACGACGTCCCCTAGAGGCGAATTCGGAACCCGTCGCGGACGAACACAAACGGGCGCCCGAGGGCGCCCGTCGCGGTCCGTTCGTGCTGGATTCCGACCGGTTCGCCGGCTCAGATCTCCTCGTCGGGATCGGCCCCGTCGCTCGCGTCGGACTCGGGGTCGGTGAGGTCGAGCTTCGCGTCGTCCTCGACGTCCGGTCCGACCGCGTCGACGAGCGCCGCGCCGTTGCTGCCGGCATCGCCGTGGCCGGGCAGGGTCGCGCCCTCGCCCGCGCCGGCGGAGAGCTCCACCGGCCCCTCGGCGAGCTCGGCGTCGCTGACGGCCGCGGCCGTCGTGCCCTCGGACTCGACCACCAGCGCGACCGCGGACACGCGGTCGTCCTCGCGCACGTTCATCAGCGTGACGCCCTGCGCCGCGCGCCCGGTCTGGCGGATCCCGCGGACGTTCGTGCGCTGGACCATGCCCTCCTGGGAGATGAAGAGGAGCTCCTGGTGCGGGCGGACGACGAGCGCCGCGGCCAGGCCGCCGCGCTTCTCGGAGAACTTGATCGTCTGCACGCCCTTCGCCCCGCGCGAGGTCTTGCGGTACTCGCTGACCGGCGTGCGCTTGCCGAAGCCGTTCTCGGTGACGACGAGCATCTCCTGGTCGTCGCGCGCGACGTCCATCGCGAGGACCTCGTTGCCCTTGCCGCTGATGTTCATCCCGCGCACGCCGCCGGTGGCCCGGCCCATCGCGCGGGCCTCCGCCTCCTCGAAGCGAACCGCGAGGCCCTCCTTGGAGACCATCAGGATCTCCTCGCCGGGGTCGACGCGCCGCACGGCGACGAGCTCGTCATCGTCGCGGATGTTGATCGCGATGATGCCGTCGGCCTTGATCGGCGTGTTGTACTCGGTGAAGTTCGTCTTCTTGACGACGCCGTTCTTCGTCGCGAACACGAGGTACTCGGCCTCGGCGAAGTCGCGCGTGGAGAGCACGGACTGGATCCGCTCGCCGTCGCGCAGCGGGAGGACGTTCACGAGCGCGCGGCCCTTGGCCGTCCGCGACGCCTCGGGCAGCTCGTAGACCTTCGAGCGGTACACCTTGCCGCGGTTGGAGAAGAACAGCAGGAAGTCATGCGACGAGCACACGAAGAGGTGCTCGATGAAGTCGCCGTCCTTCATGTCCATCCCGGTCACGCCGACGCCCCCGCGCCGCTGCTTGCGGTAGGTGGCCAGCGGCAGCGACTTGATGTAGCCGGACTTCGTGATCGTGATGACCATCTGCTGGTCGGCGATCAGGTCCTCGATGTCGATCTCGTCCGCGGAGGCCGTGATCTCCGTGCGCCGCTCGTCGGCGAAGCGCTCGGCGATCTCGAGGAGCTCCTCCTTGATGATCGCGAGCACGCGGTCCTCGTCGCCGAGGATCTCGCGCAGCTCGCGGATGCGCTCGGTCTTGTCGGCGTGCTCGTTCTTGATCGCGTCCGACTCGAGCGCGGTCAGCTGGGCCAGGCGCAGGTCGAGGATCGCGGTCGCCTGGATCATCGTCAGGCCGAAGCGCTCCATCAGCTCGCCGCGGGCGCTCTCGCGGTCGCGCGACGCGCGGATGAGCTCGATGATCGCGTCGAGGTTGTCGAGCGCGATCAGCAGGCCCTCGAGGATGTGGACGCGGGCCTCGAGGACGCTGAGCTCGTGCTTCGTGCGCCGGACGACGACCTCGCGCTGATGGTCGACGTACGCGTGGATGACCTCGCGCAGCGCCAGCGTGCGCGGCACGCCGTCGACGAGCGCGACGGTGTTCACGCCGAACGTCGTCTGCATCGGCGTGTGCTTGTAGAGCTTGTTGAGCACGACCTTCGGCAGGGCGTCGCGCTTGAGCTCGATGACGAGCCGCATGCCGTTGCGGTCGGACTCGTCGCGGATGTCGGAGATCTCGGGGATCTTCTTCTCGTGGACGAGGTCGGCGATCTTCTGGATCAGGCCGCCGTCGCCGCCCTTCTTCACCGCGAACGGCAGCTCGGTGACGACGAGCGACTCCTTGCCCTGCGAGAGCGGCTCGATGTGCGCGCGCGCCTGCACGCGCACGCGGCCGCGCCCGGTCTCGTAGGCGTCGCGGATGCCCTGCAGGCCGAGGATCGTGCCGCCGGTCGGGAAGTCCGGGCCCTTGATGTACTGCATGAGGCCGTCGAGCGTGATGCTCGGGTTGTCGATGTACGCGACGACCGCGTCGGTGACCTCGCGCAGGTTGTGCGGCGGGATGTTCGTGGCCATGCCGACCGCGATGCCCGACGAGCCGTTGACCAGCAGGTTCGGGAACCGCGCCGGCAGGACGACCGGCTCCTGCTTGTTGCCGTCGTAGTTCGGGACGAAGTCGACCGTGTCCATGTCGAGGTCGCGCAGCATCTCCTGCGCGAGCCGCGTCAGGCGCGCCTCCGTGTACCGCATGGCCGCGGCCGGGTCGTCGTCGATCGAGCCGAAGTTGCCCTGGCCGTCGACGAGCGGGTAGCGCATCGAGAAGTCCTGCGCGAGGCGCACGAGCGCGTCGTAGATCGCCGAGTCGCCGTGCGGGTGGTAGTTGCCCATCACCTCGCCGACGATGCGGGCGCACTTCGCGTACGGGCGCGTCGGCCCGAGCCCCATGTCGGACATGCCGTACAGGACCCGCCGGTGGACCGGCTTGAGCCCGTCGCGCACGTCGGGCAGCGCGCGCCCGACGATGACCGACATGGCGTAGTCGAGATACGCACTGCGCATCTCGTCCTCGAGAGCGCGCGGCTCGATGTTGCCGCCACCGATGATGTCGGTACCGCCTGCCACTACGCCACCTCCTTCCTACCGTCGCTCGCCGGCATCAGACGTCGATCTGCGCCGCGAGCGCGTTGTCTTCGATGAAGCGGCGCCGGTACTCGACGACCTCGCCCATCAGCTTCGAGAACAGCATCTCCGCCTCCGCCGCGTCCTCGATGGACACCTGCTGCGAGCGTGCGCGTCTCCGGATCCATCGTCGTCTCGCGCAGCTGGCTCGGAGTTCATCTCGCCGAGGCCCTTGAAGCGGTTGAGGCCGACGCCCGGCTGCTTGCGGACCGTGTCGAGCACGGCGTTGCGCAGCGCCTCGAACGACAGCGCCTCCTCGGTCTTGTCCGCCGAGCGTCACGGTGAACGGCGGCACGCCGGCCGACTCGACGAGCGCCGCGTGCACCCGCAGGAAGCTGCGGTACTCCGGGCGCCTCGAACAGCTCGCGGCGGATGCGGTGGGTCCGGGCCAGGCCGGTCTTCGTCTCGACCGCGCGGACGCGGAACGTCGTCTCGTCCTGCTCGAGCGACCTGCGTCGTGAAGACGGCGCCGTCCTCGATCTCGCGCGAGAGCAGCCGCAGCGCCTCCTCGGCCGTCTCGACGCCTTCGTCGAGGAGCGAGGACTCCTCGAGGAACCCGACGACCTCGTGGCCGTACTCGGCGCGCAGCGCGCTCGCCCAGCCCTCGTACTGCTTGCGCTGGCGCGTGTACTTCTGCCAGCGGGCCTCCGTCAGCTTGAACGGCTTGTTGTAGCGGTCGAAGATCTGGATCCGGTCGAACTTGTCGGAGAGGAGGACCTCCTCGAGCTCCGACTCCTTCTCGATGTAGCGCTCGTTGCGGCCCTGCTTGAGCTTGTAGAGCGGCGGCTTGGCGATGTAGACGTAGCCGGCCTCGATCAGGTCCTTCATCTCGCGGAACAGCAGGGTCAGGATGAGCGTCCGGATGTGGGCGCCGTCCACGTCGGCGTCCGTCATGAGGATCACCTTGTGGTAGCGGGCGCGCTCGAGGTCGAACTCGTCGCGCACGCCGGTGCCGATCGCGGTGATCAGCGCCTGGACCTCCTCGTTGCGCAGGACCTTGTCGATCCGCGCGCGCTCGACGTTGAGGATCTTGCCGCGCAGCGGCAGCACCGCCTGCGTGTTGCGGTCGCGGCCCTGCTTGGCCGAGCCGCCGGCGGAGTCGCCCTCGACGATGAAGATCTCGCTCAGCGACCGGGTCCTTCACCGAGCAGTCGGCGAGCTTGCCCGGCAGGCGCGAGTTCTCGAGCGCGCTCTTGCGCCGCGTGAGGTCGCGCGCCTTGCGCGCGGCCGACCGCGCCTGCGACGGCCGAGACCGCCTTGCGGATGATCTGCGCGCGCCTCGGCCGGGTTCTCCTCGAGGAACTCGGCGAGCTTCTGGTTGACGATCGACGCGACGAAGCCCTCCATGCCCGGGTTGCCGAGCTTCGTCTTCGTCTGCCCCTCGAACTGCGGGTCGGCGAGCTTCGCCGAGATCGACCGCGGTCAGCCCCTCGCGCACGTCCTCGCCGGTGAGGTTGTCGTCCTTCTCCTTGAGCTCGCCCTTCTCGCGCGCGTAGCGGTTGAGCGTGCGGGTCAGGGCCGAGCGGAAGCCCGGAGAGGTGCGAGCCGCCCTCGTGGGTGTTGATGTTGTTCGCGAACGAGAACACGGCCTCCTGGTAGGAGGAGTTCCACTGCAGCGCGACCTCGACCGCGCCCTCGCTGGCTCTCGCCCTCGAAGAAGACGACCTTCTTCTGGATCGGCTCCTTGCCCTCGTTGAGGTAGCGGACGAAGTCCTCGATCCCGCCCTCGTACTGGAACTCGACGCGGTTGCCGCCGCTGCGCTCGTCGGTCAGCGTGATCCGCAGGCCGCGGGTGAGGAACGCCGTCTCGCGCAGGCGCTGCTCGAGGATCGAGAAGTCGAAGTCGAGCGTCTCGAAGATGTCGGCGTCCGGGAGGAAGCTGATCGTCGTGCCGGTCTCGCTCCGTCGCCTCGCCCTTGCGGACGTCGTAGCGCGGGGCGCCGCGGTCGTACTCCTGGGTCCAGACCGCGCCGTCGCGGCGGACCTCGGCCTTGACCGTCTCGCTCAGCGCGTTGACGACGGACACGCCCGACGCCGTGCAGGCCGCCGGACACCTTGTAGCCGCCGCCGTCGCCGAACTTGCCGCCGGCGTGCAGGACGGTGAGCACGATCTCGAGCGCCGGGCGCCCCTCCTTCTCCATCGTCGCGACCGGGATGCCGCGGCCGTCGTCGACGACCGTGACGGAGTTGTCGGGGTGGATGGATGACGTCGACGGACGTCGCATGGCCGGCCAGCGCCTCGTCGACGGAGTTGTCGACCACCTCGTAGACGAGGTGGTGGAGGCCGCGCATGCCGGTGGACCCGATGTACATGCCGGGGCGCTTGCGGACGGCTTCGAGACCCTCGAGGACGGTGATGTCCTGAGCGTCGTATGTCCTGGTTTCCCTGTCCTGCGCCATGTGCCTCCGAAAGACGTGAAAAACCCCGACCTGGGCGAGCCGACTCCCAGCCGGGGCGCTAGTGACTTATGGATACAAATGATAGCAGACAGGGGTGTCTCCCCTGACCACCACACTGTGTCGAAAGTCCTGCAAATCCGCACAAAATATGTGACGGTCAGAACTCATCCCGACCACCCTCGCGCAGACACCGCCTGACAGCGCATCGAACGCACCTCACCGCTGTCGAGCACGGCGTTGAGCGCCGCGACGAGATCCGGCGCCATGAGGTCGAGTTCCTGGGCCCAGACGGCCGACGAACAGGTCACGACGAGCACCCCGTCGCGCTCTCCGGTCGGCTCCGCCTGGGCGGCCACGACGTCGCCCACGGCGTGCGGCCAGACGCGCTGGACCTCGGCCAGCAGGGTCAGCGGCGCGAGCCGGTCGGCGAGCGCCGCGATGGCGGGCCCGACGGCGCGGGGCTGGCGGCGCCTCATGCCGCGAGCGCCGGCGTGGCGTCCGCCGCGACGGTCCCCGGGGTCACGCTCAGCCGGACGACCCCGGGCGCGCCGGCGCCGGGCACGTGGGCGAGGTCGGTCGTCGTGATCACGCTCTGGCCGGAGCCGCCGATGCGCTCGACGAGCCGCTCGCGGCGCTCGGCGTCGAGCTCGCTCATCACGTCGTCGAGGAGCAGCACCGGCGGCGCGCCCCGCTCCTCCTCGAGCGCGGCGCGCTCGGCGAGCAGCAGCGCCAGGAGCGCGAGGCGCTGCTCGCCCTGCGAGCCGTAGACGCGCAGCTCGCGGCCGTCGCGCAGGAGCAGGAGCTCGTCGCGGTGCGGGCCGTGGCCGGTGAACCCGCGATCGAGGTCGGAGTCCAGCCGCTCCGCCAGCTCGGCCGCGAGCTGCTCGGGCGTCTCGGCGTCCGACCGCGGGCGGTAGCGCAGCGTCGCGGCGCCGGTGAGCCCGAGCTCGGCGGCGACGGCCGAGAAGCGATCGGTCAGGTAGGCCACGGCCCGCGCGCGGTCGTCGCGCAGGGCGATGCCGTGGCGGGCGAGCTCGAGGTCCCAGGCCGCGAGCGAGCCGCGCGAGCCCCGGCCGGCACGGATCCGCGCGAGCAGCGCGTTGCGTTGGGCGAGCGCCTGCGAGTACGCGCGCCGGGTCGCGGTCCGCGACGGCCACAACGCGGCGACGAGCGCGTCCAGGTGGGAGCGGCGCAGCGCCGGCGGGCCCTTGACGAGCTCGAGGCGGTCGGGGAGGAACACGCTGACCAGCGGGCGCACCGGGGCGTCGAGCAGCCGCTCGACGGGCGCCCCGTCGACCTTCAGCCGCTTCGCCTCCCCCGGCGCGAAGCCGACGCTCAGCTCGTGGGCGCCGTCGCGGTCGCGGCCCGCCACCTCGACCCGCGCGGCCGCGGCGTCGAAGCGGACGACCTCGCGCTCGTTCGACGTCCGGCACGAGCGCCCGGTGCACCCGAAGTACAGCGCCTCGAGGAGGTTCGTCTTGCCCGCACCGTTGGCCCCGTGCATGACGGTGAGCCGTTCGCCCAGCGCGACGTCCGCGCTCGCGTACGAGCGGAAGTCGCGCAGGCGCAGGCGGGTGACGAGCATCAGGCGCCGGCGGTCCTCACACGTTCAGCCGGATCGGCATGATCAGGTACAGGAAGCCGCTCGCGTCGGCGGACTCGACGAGGCCGGGCCGCAGCGGGCTGATGAGCTTCAGGACGACGTCGTCGGCGCCGGCGCTCTCCAGGCCGACGGTGAGGAAGTCCGGGTTGAAGCCGATCTCGAACGGTTCGCCGGCGAACGGGATGGGCAGCGGCTCGCTCGCCTCGCCGACGTCGGGCGTCTGGGCCGAGACCTTCACCTCGCCCTCGCTGAAGCTCAGCCGCAGCGGGGCGTTCTTCTGGGCCATGAGGCTGATGCGCCGCACGACCTCGAGCAGCTCCTCGCGCGAGACCGTGAGCTCGTGCTCGTAGGCCTCGGGCAGGAGCTGACGATAGTTGGGGAACTGGCCGTCGATCAGCCGGCTCGAGAGCGCGACGCCGCCGACCTCGAAGACGACCTGGTTGGCCCGGACGCCGATGCGGATCTCCTCGACGTCGTCGCGCACCAGGCGCCCGAGCTCCTCGAGCGCCCGGGCGGGCACGTTGGCCTCGAAGCCGCCCTCCAGCGGGGCCTCGAGCCGGGTCTCCTTCACGCTCAGGCGGTAGGAGTCGGTCGCGACCATCCGCAGCTCGTCGGCCGACGCCGAGACGAGGATGCCGGTCAGGATCGGGCGCGTCTCGTCGCGGGAGGCCGAGCGCGACACGCGTGCGATCGTGTCGACGAACGCCGGCGCCGGCATCGCGACGACCTGGTCGCCGCCCGGCTCGGGCAGCGGGGGGAAGTCCTCGCTGCGCAGCGTGCGGATGTGGAAGCGCGCGGTGCCGCCGACGATCTCGACGTCCTGCTCGGTGGGCCGCAGCTCGAGCGAGACGTCGCCGCTGCGCAGCGTCCGCACGACGTCGAGGAGCAGACGCGCCGGCAGCACCACCGTCCCGGGCCGGTCGATCGTCGCCTGCAGCGGGACGCGCAGGCCGACCTCCATGTCCGTCGCGCGGAGCTCGACGCCGGCGTCGCCGTTGCCGCCCGCGGCGATCTGCACGCCGGAGAGCGCCTGCACTGCGCTACGGGTCGAGGCGACGCGCGACACGGTCTGCAGCTGGGCGAGCAGCTCGCTCGTCGACGTCGACAGCTTCACGATGGACACCTCGAGGAAGGGATCGGAGTCATAGGGGCTGTGGATGTGTGCGCGAGGCCGGAAGTTCCCGCTCGTTGCGGCCGGGCCGCGCACATCCGCGGTGCATTGAGCCCTCTGAGTCTGTCAGCCACGCCGGTCGGCTCCGGGGTCGCGGCGGACCTCGTCGGTCAAGCGCCGAACGGCCTCGAACAGCTCGGGATCGCCGGCCAGGCGCTGGGCGGTGCGGCGGCAGGCGTGCATGACCGTCGTGTGGTTGCGGCCGCCGAAGCGCCGGCCGATCGCGGGCAGGGTCTCGCCCGTGTGCTCGCGCGCGAGGAACATGGCGACCTGGCGGGCGGAGGCGAGCGCGGGGCGGCGGTCGTGGGAGAGGATCTCCTCCTCGCTGAAGTCGTAGGCGTCGGCGACGAGGTGGACGATGAGGTCGATCGTCTGCCCGGCGGAGCGCCCGGTCCCGGGCGCCGGCCGCGCCGGGTACAGGTCGCCCAGGACCTCGGCGGCGATATCCACGTCGAGCGGGCGGCCGGTGAGCGAGGCGTAGGCGACGACGCGGATGAGCGCGCCCTCGAGCGCCCGCACGTTCGTCGGCACGCGCTCGGCGATGAGCGTCAGCACCTGCTCGTCGTCGAGGTCGATGCCGTCGTGCTGGACGCGCTTGCGCAGGACGGTGAGGCGGGTCGGGAGGTCCGGCGCGGTGATCGCGGTGACGAGGCCGGACTCGAAGCGCTCGCGCAGGCGGTCCTCGAGGGCCTCGAGGTCGCGCGGGAGCCGGTCGCAGGTGAGGACGAGCTGGCTGCCCGCCTCGTAGAGCGCGTTGAACGTGTGGAAGAACTCCTCCTCGGTCTTGACCTTCGACGCGAGGAACTGGACGTCGTCGATGAGGAGGACGTCGTTGCGGCGGAAGCGGCCCTTGAACCGGTCGACCGAGCGCGAGTTGATCGCGGCGATGAACTGGTTCGTGAAGGTCTCGACCGTCGTGTAGCGCACGTTCAGCCCGTCGCCCGCGGTGCGGACGTAGTTGCCGATCGAGTGCAGGAGGTGGGTCTTGCCCACCCCGGGCGGCCCGTAGATGAAGAGCGGGTTGTAGGCCTGGCCGGGGAGCTCGGCGACGGCGAGCGCGGCGGCGTGGGCGAAGCGGTTGGCGTCGCCGATGACGAACTGCTCGAAGGTGTACTTCGGGTTGAGGCCGGTCGCCGCCGTGTCGTCCTCGGCCGGCGCGGGCGCCGTGTCGCCGGCATCGCCCTCGACCGCGCCGCGGCGGGCGCCGGCCGGCCGCGGCCCCTCGTCCCCGGCCCGCACCCGGACCACGGCGTCGGGCCCGAGGACGGCGGCGGCGCTCGCCTGCAGCACACGGGCGAAGCGCTCGGCGACCCACGCGCGCAGCTCGCGCGGGGCCTCGACCACGACCTGGTCGCCGGCGACCTCCAGGAGGCGCAGCGGGGCGAGCCAGATCTCGTACATCTCCGCCGGGACCCTCTGCCGGAGCTCGCTCTCGATGCGTCTCCAGGTGTGGTCGGGGTCGTCGGTCACGGGCACGCGCGGACCGCCCTTCCACGGGGAAGGCGTCCGGCAGAACAATGGTGCGGGGGCCGCCGTGGCGGCCGGAAAGGCGACTATATCGGGCTGTCCGTCGGGGGTTGGGCCGACCCGCCGGGGCAGGTCGCAAATCGCGGGGAATTCCGCCCGGCGGGCGGGCGGGGCCGATTGCACAGGCCTGTGCAGGCGATGTGGACGGCCGTGTGCGCAGACCCGGCGCGCTAGACTGGCCCGCCGTCAACGACTCCCTTCGCCTGCCATGAAGCGCACCTACCAGCCCAAGAAGCGAAAGCGCGCCCGCACCCACGGGTTCCGTGCGCGCATGAGCACGCGTGCCGGGCGTCTGACCCTGAAGCGCCGTCGCGCGAAGGGCCGGCAGCGGCTCACCGTCTGACGGTGGAGGACCGCCCGCGCCCGGTGGCCTCGCGTGGTCGCGCGAAGCGCGGGCGACTGTCGCGTAGCGCGGAGTTCGAGCGCGTCTACCGCCAGGGCCGGTCCGTCGGCAACCGTTTCCTCGTGCTCTACGCCTTCCCCCGCACCGGCGAAGCCGCCGCGGAAGGCCCGCGCCTGGGCCTGTCCGTGTCGCGCAAGGTCGGCGGCGCGGTCGACCGCAACAAGGTCAAGCGGCTGCTGCGCGAGGCGTTCGCCGGGGAGGCCGGGCGCGTCCCGACCGACCACGACGTCGTCGTCGTCGCGCGGCCCGAGGCGCGCGACCTGGCCGAACGCGAGGGTCTCGAGGGCGTGCGCCGTGAGCTCGCCGAGCTCGTCGGCCGGGCGCTGACCGAGGGCAACCGCGCATGAGCGGCTGGGCGCGTGCGATCGCCGTCGCGCCGATCCGCCTCTACCAGCGGGTGATCTCCCCCGCTCTGCCGCGGCGCTGCAAGTACGAGCCCACCTGCTCGGCCTATGCGGTGCAGGCAATTCGTCGCTTCGGCATACTCCGCGGGCTGGTGCTGGCGGTGTGGCGTCTGCTGCGCTGCAATCCTTTCAGCCACGGCGGCTTCGATCCGGTCGAGGCCCAGCGCCTGTTCCGGTCCCATGCGCCCGAGCCGCCGGCGCCCGCCGCTCCCTGATGCTTCCGATCGCCAACATCCTGCAGCCGCTCATCGACGCGCTCGAGAGCGTGATGTTGTTCTTCCACGACAACATCGGCTTCAGCTGGGGCTTCTCGATCATCTTCCTGACGATCGTCGTCCGTGCCGCCCTGATCCCGCTCACCTGGAAGCAGATCAAGTCGATGCAGGCCATGCAGCGCGTCGCGCCGCATATCAAGGAGCTGCAGGCCAAGTACAAGGACGACAAGCAGCGTCTCCAGCAGGAGACGATGAAGTTCTACCAAGAGAACAAGATCAACCCGTTCGCATCCTGCCTGCCATTGGTGCTGCAGATGCCGGTGTTCATCTCGCTCTTCTACATGCTGCGCAAGGACCTGCGGCACGACATCTGCCCGGACATCAATCCGCCCACGGTGGCCAACCCGAAGCCCTGCGGATCGACCGAAGCCTCGCAGTTCTTCTTCATCCCGGACATCACGGACAAGGCCACCGGCGGCGTGCTTGTCGCGCTCGTCGTGCTGTACGTCGGCTCCCAGTTGCTGTCGAGCATCTTCATGACGACGACGACCGACCGAAACCAGCGCCTGATCATGATGGCGCTGCCCTTCGTCTTCGTCGCCTTCGTCATCAACTTCCCGGCCGGCCTCCTCGTCTACTGGATCACGACGAACCTGTGGACCGTCGGCCAGGGCCTCGTCGTCCGGCGCCTGGCGCCGAACCCCGCGCTTGCCGGCGCGGCTACGGGTACCGCGGGGTTGCCCTCGCCCGCCAGGGCGGCGGCGGCGGCGCCCGAGCGACGAAGACGGCCCCAGGACCGCGACGAGAACGGCGGATCGGCCGAGCAGAAGCCGGCCGCCCGGGCCGCGGCCCCGCCGCCGCCCCCGCGCAAGAAGAAGAAACGATCGGGACGGCGACGCTGATGGCGGCCGGCGACGACACGCACGTCCTCGTCGAGGACCTGCTCGGGCGCGTCGTGGAGGCGCTCGGACTGAACGCGACCGTCGAGGTCGTCAGCGAGAGCGACACCGTGACCGGGACCCTCCACGGCACGGACCTGGGCCTGTTCATCGGGCGCCACGGGCAGACGATCGAGGCCGTCCAGCACCTCGCCTACCGCATCGCCGTGCACCGCGGCGAGGGCGAGCGCAAGCGGATCGTCATCGACGCCGAGGGCTATCGCGCCCGGCGCGAGGAGGCCCTGCACCGCCAGGCCGACCAGGCCGCGGACGACGCGGTCCGCTACAAGCGTCCCGTCGCGCTCGACGCGATGACGGCAAGCGAGCGCAAGCTCGTCCACGAATACCTGCGCGACCGCGGCGACGTCGAGACGTACTCCGAGGGCGAAGAGCCCGAGCGCCACCTGATGGTGGCGCCGTTGCGCTGACGCGACGTTTCACGTGAAACGGACGCCGCCGTGCTGAACGCGGTCGTGCAGGAGCGCCTCGCGGCCCTCGGCGCCCGGTATGCGCTGTCACCGTGGGCGATCGCGCGGTTGGGCGACCTGCTCGAGCTCGTGGCCGCCGAGCCGGCGTCGATCACCTCCGTGCGCGAGCCGGAGCTCGGCGTCGACGTGCACGTGGCCGACTCCCTCGTCGGCCTCGAGATCGAGGCCGTGAGCACCGCCGAGCGCCTCGCCGACCTCGGGGCCGGGGGCGGGTTTCCCGGCCTCGTCCTCGCCATCGCGCGTCCGCACGCACGCGTCTCCCTCGTCGAGAGCGTCGTCCGCAAGTGCGCGTTCCTCGACCGCGCGGCGGCGACGCTCGGCCTCGACAACGTGACCGTCGTCAACGGGCGCGCGGAGGCCTGGGCCGACGGCCTCGGAGTGCACGACGTGGTGACGGCCCGGGCGGTCGCTCCGCTCGGGGTCCTCGTCGAGTACGCGGCGCCGCTGCTCGGGCACGAGGGTGTGCTCGTCGCGTGGAAGGGCCGCCGGGACCCGATCGAGGAGGCCGACGCGGCTGTCGCCGCGGCGCCGCTGGCGATGGCGCCGCCCGAGGCGCGGGCCGTGAAGCCGTTCCCCGACGCCGAGGCCCGGACCCTCTATCTCAGCGTGAAGGTCGCACCCACGCCGCCGGGGTACCCGCGACGCCCGGGAATGGCCCGCAAACGGCCATTCCGAGCCTCGACTTGAAGGTGAAGACGCTTCGGTGGCGAACGGTCGAGGGGGCGAGTTCGACCGACCCGGTAGCTAGCGTCCACGAGGCCCATGGGCACGATCTACGCCATCGCCAACCAGAAGGGCGGGGTGGGCAAGACCACCACCGCCGTCAACGTCGCCGCGTGCATCGCCGAGGCCGGCTACGCGACGCTGCTCGTCGACATCGACGCCCAGGCCAACGCCACGGTGGGCCTCGGGGTGGCGAAGGACACCGAGCCGAGCGTGTACGACGTCCTCGCGGGCCGCGCGAGCGTCGACGAGGCGCTCGTCGAGACCGGGATCCCGAACCTCACGCTGCTGCCGGCGCATCCCGATCTCGCCGGTGCGGCCATGGAGCTGCCGCGTCAGCCCGGGTCCGAGACGCGCCTGCGCGACGCGATCGTGTCCGTGCGCGAGCGCTTCGCGTTCACGCTGCTCGACTGCCCGCCGTCGCTCGGTCCGCTGACCGTCAACGCCCTCGTCGCCGCCGACCGGGTGATCGTCCCGGTGCAGACGGAGTACTTCGCCCTCGAGGGCCTCGCCGGCCTCCTCGACACGCTCGGGCTCATCCAGCGCGAGCTCAACCCGCGGCTGGCCGTCGCCGGGATGCTCCTGACGATGCACGACGGCCGCACGCGACTGGCGCGCGACGTCGAGCGGGAGGTGCGCGAGCACTTCCCGGCGCTCGTCTTCGACACGGTGATCCCGCGCAACGTCCGCATCGGCGAGGCGCCGAGCTTCGGGCGCCCCGTCATCCATCACGACCCGCACAGCACGGGCGCGGAGGCCTACTTCTCGCTCGCGCAGGAGGTGGCCGCGCGCGGCTGACGCGCCGGCCCGAACCGGAGGAACCCTTCGATGCCTGAGCCCCAGCGCGGCATGGGCCGCGGCCTCGCCGCGATCCTGTCCATCTCCGACGCCGGCGCGCGCGACGACGCGCCCGAGCTGCGCGACATCGCGGTCGAGCTCATCCGGCCGAACCCCGCGCAGCCGCGCAAGCGCTTCGACGAGGACGGCCTCGCGGCGCTCGCCGAGTCGCTGAGCGAGCGCGGCGTGCTCCAGCCCGTGCTCGTGCGCCCGCGCCCGGGCGGCTCCTACGAGCTCGTCGCGGGCGAGCGCCGGTGGCGCGCGGCGCGGCTGGCCGGGCTCGAGACGATGCCCGCGCTCGTCCAGCAGCGCGACGACGAGGCCTCGCTCGAGGTCGCGCTGGTCGAGAACATGGCCCGCGAGGACCTCAACCCGGTCGAGGCCGCGCGGGCCGTCGCCGCGCTGGTCGAGGAGCTCGGCCTCACGCGCGAGGAGGTCGGGCGCCGGGTCGGCCGCAGCCGCGTGGCGATCTCGAACCTCCTGCGCCTGCTCGACCTGCCCGACGAGGCCCTCGACCAGGTCGAGCAGGGCGCGCTCAGCGAGGGCCACGGCCGCGCGCTGCTGCTGGCCGAGGACCACGCCGACCGCCGCCGGCTGGCCCGGTCGGCGGTCGAGGGCGGCTGGTCCGTGCGGGTGCTCGAACAGCGGGCCCGTGAGGCCAACGACGGCGCACGGTCCGCCCGCCGGGGCCGCGCCCCGGTGCATCCCGACCAGGAGGCCGCCGCCGCCGAGATCGCGCAGGCGCTGGGCGCGGCGCTGGGCTCCGACGTCCGCGTCCGCCCGCGGGGGACCGGCTACAAGGTCGAGCTCGCGTTCGACAGCGCCGACGACGCGCTCGCCCTGGCCGCGCGGGTGGGCCGCCGGCTCGCCGCGTAGGGCTCCCACGCCCGCTGCCGGGGCGGGCCCGATCGCCGGCCGTCGTGTCGCCGCTACGCGCTTCGCGCGCGCGAGGGCGGTCGCTACACTCCCTGGCCGCGCGGGCGATTAGCTCAGTCGGTTAGAGCGCTTCTCTGATAAGGAAGAGGTCCCAGGTTCGAGTCCTGGATCGCCCACCTCGAAGGCCCCGCGGTGCGGGGCCTTTCGCATCTCCGAGGCGCCGCCCCGAGGGTCAGCGGCCACCGATCTCCGGCAGGTCCAGGACCCGCAGCCAGGTGCCGTCCGCCTGGCGGCGGACGACCTGGGCGCGGGCGCCCGCATCGTCCTTGGCCGCGGTGGTCGTGAGCGCGATGTCGCCGCTGCGCAGCGTGGGCAGCGGCTCCTCGGGCTCGAAGTGCTCGACGTGCTCGAGCATCGCCTCGAGGACCGCGCGGATGGCGTCGCGGCCGACGGTCGTCTGCCCGGGCGGGAAGCCCATCACGGCGTCGGGCTCGTAGAGCTCCGCGAGGCCTTCGGCGTCGCCGGCGTTCGCCCGTTCGACGAACAGCCGGGTGATGTCCTCGGGCTCGGTGGCGCGGTGGCGCTGGGGGGTCATCGTGTACCTCGTCTCGTCGGGTTCGGTGTCTTCACCGTGGCAGCCCAGGAGCAGAAGTCAAAGACGGGTCTCGTCTGACTTCTAGAATCAGCGCTTATGGAACTTCGCCAGCTCGAGTACTTCGTCGCGGTCGCCGAGGAGGCGAGCTTCACCAAGGCCGCCGCGCGCGTCCACGTCGCGCAGCCGGGCGTCAGCGCCCAGGTCCGGCGGCTCGAGCGCGAGCTCGGGGAGGAGCTGCTCGACCGCGCCGGGCGCACGGTCCGGCTCACCGCGGTGGGGGAGACGTTCCTCCCGTACGCGCGCGCGGCGCTCGAGGCCGTCGAGGGCGCGCGCGGCGCCGTCGACGAGCACCGCGGCCTCCTGCGCGGTCACGTGGCGGTCGGGATGGTCGTCGCCTGCGGCCTGCCGCACGTCCCCGACCTGCTCGAGGCCTTCCACGCCGAGCACCCCGGCGTCGCCTTGACCTGTCCGAGGCCAACTCCGACGACCTCGTCGACGGGCTGCGCACCGGTCGCCTGGACCTCGCCCTGATCGGTGTGGCGGGCGCGCCGGTCGTCGGCCTCGAGTCGCGCGTGATCATCGACGAGCCGCTCGTCGCGGCCGTCCGCGACGACCACCCGCTCGCCCGGCGTGCGAGCATCGGCCTGCGCGCGCTGTGCGAGCACGCGCTCGTCTCGATGCCGCTCGGCACCGGCGTCCGGGCCGCGCTCGAGGACGCCTGCGCCGCGGCGGGCGTGTCACCGCGGGTCGCGTTCGAGGCCGGGGATCCCGGCGTGGTGGCCCAGCTCGCCGGACGCGGGCTCGCCGTCGCGGTGCTGCCGGCGTCGGTCGCGCGGGCCGCACCCGAGCGGCTCCACGCGATCGAGGTCACCCGCCCGCGGCTGCGCTCGCGCATGGAGCTCGCCTGGCGCGCCGACGGGGCGGCGAGCCCGGCGGCCCGGGCCCTGGTCGACCACGTCCGCCGTATCCACGGCGACGACCGCGACGCCGCGCGCGCGGCCTGACGCTCCGCCCCGCCGCCGCAGCGCCGGCGCGCCCGCCCCGCCAATGCGTGCACGGTCCCGGGTCCGCCCGTGCACCCGCGGGCCAATGCCGGACGGAGCGGCTCGCGCCCGCTCGACGCCGGGCTAGGATCGCGCAGCGCACGGCCCGCCGTGTGGCGGTCGTCGGTCGTCCCGAAGGAGGAGAGAGGGGGAGCCGCGCCCATGCCGACCTGGCAGGACTTCCAGCCGTTCATCGTGGCCGGCCTCGCGCTCGGCGGCGTCTACGCGCTGTCCGGCGTCGGGATGGTCGTGCTCTATCGCGCGACCGGCGTGCTCAACCTGTCCTTCGGCGCCGTCGGGGCGATGGGGGCCTTCCTGGCGTGGTCGCTCATCAACGACCACGGGATCCCGCCCGGCGTCGCCTACGTCGTGTGCGTGGCGTTCGGCGGGATCGTCACGCTCGCCTACGGCGTCCTGTTCGGCCCGCCGCTCGCCTCCCGCGACCCGCTCGTGAAGGCCGTCGCGACGCTCGGCCTGGCGCTCATCCTCCTCGGCACGATGTCGTGGATCTGGAGCGACAAGGCGCGCTCGATGGACCTGCCCACCTCGAACTCGGGCTTCCTCGTCGGCGACGTGCAGGTGAACTGGACCCAGGTCATCGCCCTCGTCTTCGGGATCGTCCTGACGATCGTCACGGCCGCGTTCCTGCGCTACACGAACCTCGGGACCGCGATGCGCGCGCTGGCCAACGACCGCGAGATCACGGCGACGCTCGGCGTGCCCGTGCGGCGCGTCGAGGCGGCGGCGTGGCTCGGCTCAGGACTGGTGTCCGGCGTCGCGGGCCTGCTGCTGTCGAACCTCGTCGGCCTCGACGCCGCGACGCTGACGTTCCTGGTCATCTCCTCGATCGCCGCGGCCCTGATCGCGCGCCTGCGCTCGCTCGTCGTGACGCTCGTCGCAGGCCTCGTCGTCGGGCTTGTCACGGCGCTCGTGACCCCGATCCTGTCGATCTCCGAGTACCGCGACATGGCGCCGTTCGTCCTCGCGATCGTCGCGCTGCTGTACCTGTCGGGCACGAAGTCGGCGACGAGCGCGCGGGGGAGCGTGTGAGCACGCGCGCGGCCTCGCTGTCGGCGATCGACCGTCCCACGCGGGTGCGGATCGCGGTCATCGCCGCGCTGCTCGCGGTCCTCATCTTCCTGCTGCCGGCGATCCTCAGCCTCTACTGGATCGACGTCCTGACGGCCTCGGCGATCTACGCCATCGTCGCGCTCGGGTTGACGACGCTCATGGGCCGCGTCGGGCTCGTCTCGCTCGGGCAGATCGCGATCCTCGCCCTCGGCGCGTGGGTCGCCGCCCGCCTGGACTACGGCACGAGCATCCCGTTCCCGATCGTGATGCTGCATCGCCGGCCTGATCACGATGGTGCTCGGGACGACCGTCGGCCTGCCCGCGCTGCGCCTCAGCGGCCTGTACCTCGCGCTCATCACGCTGATGCTCGCGGGCGCGATCACCGTGGTCCTGACCGCGACGAACTTCCCCAACGGCGGCCACGGGTTCCTCGGCCACACCGAGTCGGCGACGGGCAGCACCGCGATCCGCCGCCCCGCGATCGCCGAGAGCGACCCGGGCTTCTTCCGCTACACGGTCGTCGTCGCCGCGGCGATGTTCCTGCTCGCCCTCTGGCACATCCGCTCCAAGCCGGGCCGCGCCTGGGCCGCGATCCGCCAGAGCGAGCCCGCCGCGCTCGCCGCGGGCGTGAACATCACGCTCTACAAGCTCTGGGCCTTCGCGCTCGCGTCGTTCATGACCGGCGTCGCCGGCGGCCTGCTCGGGGCGAACGTCGGCAAGCTCTACACCTTCCAGTTCCCGACCCGCGACTCGATCATCCTGCTCGCGGTGTGCCTCATGGGCGGCATCTACAGCCTGTGGGGCGCGGTCATCGCGGGCATCTTCATGAAGCTCCTGCCCGCCTTGCTCGACAGCCTCAACCTGCCCGCGGACCTGCTGACGATCCTGTTCGGGGTCGGCGTCCTGCAGGTCCTCCTGACCGCGCCGGCCGGGCTGGCGGCCCAGATGCCGAAGGACCTCGCCCGTCTCTGGGGCCTCTTGACCCGGGCGACCCGCGCCGGACGGCCGGCCGAGGAGCGGGCGCACTGATCGAGATCGACGACCTGACGGTCCGCTTCGGCGGCGTGACGCCGCTCGACGGCATGACCGTGCGCTTCGAGGCGGGCACGTGCGGCCTCATCGGCCCCAACGGCGCGGGCAAGACGACGTTCTTCAACGTGCTCAGCGGCTTCGTCGCCCCGGCCTCCGGGCGCATCCACGCCTTCGGCGACGACCTCCTCGCGATGGCGCACTACCGCCGCGCGCGCTGGGGCCTGCGGCGAACGTTCCAGACCGAGCAGGCGATCGAGGAGCTGTCGGTCGCGGCGAACGTCGCGCTCGCGCACGAGCACTCGCGCCTGGGCACGCGCGCGTCGCGCCGCGACGACGTCCTCGCCGCCCTCGACTTCGTCGGGTTGGGCGACGTCGACCCCGACGTGGCGGTCGGCACGCTCGGCGCCCGCGAGCGCCGCCTCGTCGAGGTCGCGCGGGCCGTCGTCGGGCGGCCACGGCTCGTCCTGCTCGACGAGCCCGCCGCGGGCCTGCCCGACGAGGAGACCGAGCACCTCGGGCGCGTCATCCGCCGGATCCCCGAGCACACCGGCGCGCTCGTGATCCTCGTCGACCACGACATGAGCCTCGTGTCCGCGTGCTGCCAGGTCACCGCGGTGCTCGACTTCGGCCGCCTGATCGCGACCGGCCCGACGGCCGAGGTGCTGCGCGACAAGCAGGTCGTCCGCGCCTACCTCGGGACCGAGGACGTCGAGGAGGCGCCCGCCGCGTGAGCGAGCCGCCCCTCCGCCTCGCCGGTCTGACCGTCGCCCGCGGCGGGCGCCCGGTCGTCCACGACGTGTCGCTCGACATCCCGCGCGGCGAGGTCACGGCCCTGCTGGGGCCCAACGGCGCGGGCAAGTCGACGCTCGTACTCGCCGTCGCCGGCGTGCTGCGGCCGCTCGCGGGCTCGGTCGACCTCGGCGGCACGGAGCTGCGCGGCCGGCGCCCGGAGAGCATCCGCCAGGCCGGGGTCGCGGTCGTGCCCGAGGGCCGGCGGCTGCTGTCGGACCTGACGGTCGAGGACAACCTCCAGGTCGCGACGTACGCGATGGGCCGCGACGCGGGGCGCCAGGGCCGGTCCTACGCGCTCGAGCTGTTCCCCGAGCTGCAGAAGCGGCTCGACCTCGCGGCGCGATCGCTGTCGGGCGGCGAGCAGCAGATGCTCGTCCTCGCCCAGGCGCTCGTGTCGCAGCCGCGCTTCATCCTCATCGACGAGCTGTCGCTCGGGCTCGCGCCCGTCGTCATCAAACGGCTCGTCCCGACGATCCGCACCGTGGCCGAGTCGGGCGTCGGCGTGCTGCTCATCGAGCAGTTCGCGACGGTCGCGCTGGGCCTCGCCAACCGCGCGCACGTGATGAACGGCGGGCGGATCCACTTCTCGGGGCCGGCGAGCGAGCTGCGCGCGCGGCCCGAGCTCCTGCAGACCTCGTATCTGCCGGGCGGCGGCGTGGGCAGTGCGGGTGCGCCCGCTGCCGGGTAGGTCTTGGCCTACCGGTCCCGCGGCCGGGGCGACTTGTCTAGCATTGCAGTGCACTTCCTGGCTGCGATCGTGCAACGAGGGAGGGGGAGCGACTGCCAACCGAAGAGCAGGCACCCAACGGGACGCTTCACCGCGGCGTCGAGCGCTGGCGCGTCGCCGGAATACCCCGTGCCCGCGGCATCACGGCCTGGGCGGACATCCTCGCCACGAGCCACCTCGCCTTCGACGTCCGGGCGACGTACCGGACGCCCGGGCTCTTCCAGGGCACCGTCACCCGCCGGCGCTTCGGCGAGCTGGCGCTCGTCGACTGCGCGGCCTCGCCGTTCCTCGGCGACCGCAGCGCGTCCGTCATGGGCGCCGACCAGGAGATCATCGGCTTCCAGTTCCTGCGCAAGGGGGTCGAGCTCGTCCGCGAGAGCAGCCGCGAGATCGCGCTGAAGACCGGCGACGTCGTCATCTGGGACGGCGTGCAGCCGACGCAGGTCGAGGTCGTCGAGCCGTTCGTCAAGCGCACCCTGATCTTCCCGCGTGAGCGCGTGCTCGCCGTGTGCCCGCGCCTCGCCGACCTCAGCGCGCTGCCGCCGATGGACGGCAACGGGGCCGCGGCGTTGCTCGTGCGCTACGTCAACGCGCTCGCGGCCGAGCTGCCGCGGCTCGACGACACCGCGCGGACCGCGGCCGCCGACGCCGCCCTCGAGCTCCTCCGCGCGGCGGTCGAGCCGGCGGTGCCGACCAGCCGCGAGGCCCGGCGGGACGCACTGCGCGGCGGAGGTCCGCCGCTACGTCCGCGCGCACCTGCGCGACCCCGAGCTGTGCCCCGAGATGATCGCCCGCGCCCACGCGATCTCCGTCCGCGCGCTCCACGCGCTGTTCGAGGACACCGGCGAGTCGGTCGCCGGCCTCGTCCGCCGCGAGCGGCTCGCGCGCTGCCGCGAGGACCTCGAGCTGCCGAGCGGCGGCTCGGTGACCGAGATCGCCTTCCGCTGGGGCTTCCGCGACGCCGCCCACTTCTCGCGCGTCTTCAAGCGCGAGTTCGACGTCACGCCCAGCGAGGTCCGCCACGCGGCGGTCGAGGCCGGCGGCGCCGCGGCGCGCATCGGCAACGGATCCGGCGCTCCGGCACCAGCCGAGCCGCCGGCGCTGAACTAGCGTCCCGCCGCCATGGCGGGTCTCATGGAGGGCAAGGCGGGCCTCGTGACCGGGGCCGCGAGCGGCATCGGGCGCGCGTGCGCGATCCGGTTCGGCCAGGAGGGCGCGGCGGTCGTCGTCGCCGACCTCGAAGGCGCGCGGGCCGGGGGCGAGGAGACCGTGCGCGCGATCGAGGACGCGGGCGGGCGGGCCGCGTTCTTCGCCTGCGACGTCGCGCGGGCGTCGGACAGCGCCGCGCTCGTCGCCCACGTGGTCGAGCGCTACGGACGCCTCGACTTCGCCCACAACAACGCGGGCATCGGCGTGCACCGGCGCCTGCACGAGACCGAGGACGAGGACTTCGACCGCGTCGTCGCGGTGAACCTGCGCGGCACGTTCCTCGGCATGAAGCACCAGATCCGCCAGATGCTCGCGGACGGCGGGGGCGCGATCGTCAACACCTCCTCGAACGCGGGGCTGCGCGCCGTCCGCCTGCTCAGCGCGTACACCGCGACCAAGCACGGCATCAACGGCCTGACGAAGAACGCGGCGGTCGAGTACGCCGACGACGGCATCCGCGTGAACTGCGTCTGCCCCGGGGCGATCATGACCCCGCTGATGTACAACGAGACGCCCGAGCGCCAGCGCGAGATCCTCCGCCCGCAGGCGATGTCGCGCTTCGGCGAGCCGCACGAGGTCGCCGCCGCGGTGGTCTGGCTGTGCTCCGACGACGCCTCGTTCGTGACCGGGATCGAGATGCCGGTCGACGCCGGATCCGTCGCCGGCTGGTAGCGGCGCGTCCCGGGCGAATTACGTAGCACGAATCGGCAAGAAGCCCGGCGCGCGAAGGCAGGCCGGGCCGGGGGGACCGCGTTAGGTTCGGGGCGAGGAGGAGAGAGCGATGGGCGATGTGGAGCTGGTGGGCCTCTACTGGACGTTGTCCGGGCCCGTCGACGTGCACGTCGGGCGCGAATGGTCGCTGTTCGCCTTCGAGGACCGCTGCGCGGAGGCCGCGAAGGTCGGCTTCGACGGCATCGGGATCTGGCACGCGGACCTCGCGCACCTGCTCGAGACGCACACGCTGCGCGACCTCAAGGCGATCCTCGACGGCGCCGGCCTGAAGCACCTCGAGCTCGAGTTCCTCATGGACTGGTTCCTCGATCCCGGCGACCCGCGCCGCGAGGAGGCCGACCGCCAGCGCCGGTTCCTCTTCGAGGCCGCCGCCGTGCTCGAGCCCCACCACCTCAAGGTCGGCAACATCCCCGCGCACCCCGCGCCGCTCGAGCAGGTCACGGAGCGCTTCGCCGAGCTGTGCGCCGACGCGGCCGAGTCACCACGGCGCGAAGATCGCCTACGAGCTCATGCCGTTCGACCCGAACGTGCGGACGCTCGACGACGTCATGGCGGTCGCCGCCGGAGCCGGCGCGCCGAACGGCGGCATCGCGATCGACACCTGGCACATGGGCAAGCTCGGCATCGCGCCCGAGGAGCTGCGCCGCATCCCGCTCGAGCACCTCGCCTGGGTCGAGCTGAGCGACGGCCAATACGAGGACATGCCCGACCCGGTCGACGAGACGATCAACCACCGCCGGCTGCCCGGCGAGGGCGAGTTCGACGTGGCGGGCTACGTCGCGGTCCTGCGCGACATGGGCTACGCCGAGCCGTGGGGGGTCGAGGTGCTCTCCGAGGAGCTGCGCAACCTGCCCTTCGAGGAGATCTTCCAGCGGGCCTACGAGACGACCAGCGCGCAGTTCCGCGCGGGCGTCCGGTGAACGAGAGGGGACGTCGGTGACCGACACGGGACAGCCGGCCGGGCTCGACCGCGACCGCCTCGTCTGGGTCTTCACCCAGATGCTGCGGATCCGCGAGTTCGAGGAGCGCGTCAAGCGCACGTTCGAGGAGCACCCGGGCGTCATCCGGGGCCACACGCACCTGGCCGACGGCGCGGAGGCGTCGATCGTCGGCTCGATCGCCGCGCTGCGCGACGGCGACCAGCTCATGGCGACCTACCGCTGCCACGGCTACCCGATCGCGCTCGGGAGCTCGACCCAGGCGATGATGGCCGAGATCTACGGCAAGCAGACCGGCCTGTGCGGCGGCTACGGCGGCTCGATGCACCTCGTCGACGTCGACCGCGGCTTCCTCGGCACGTCGGGGATCGTCGCCCAGGGGATCCCGCAGGCGACGGGCGTCGCGTGGGCGGCCCAGATCCGCGGCGAGGGCCAGGTCGTCCTGTGCTTCTTCGGCGACGGCGCGTCCAAGCAGGGCGCGTTCCACGAGTCGCTGAACATCGCCTCGCTGTGGAAGCTGCCGATCGTCTACGTGCTGGAGAACAACGGCTACAACGTCCACACGCGCAGCGAGCAGGAGGACGCCAACGCCGCCGCCGGCGAGCCGCTCGCGGTGAAGGCGACGGCGTACAGCATGCCCGGGGTCACGGTCGACGGCGGCGACCCGGTCGCGGTCCACGAGGCCGTCGCCGCGGCGGTCGGCCGGGCGCGCGGCGGCGACGGGCCGACCCTCGTCGAGTCGCGCGTCTACCGCCTCAGCGCGCACGGCAACATCATCGCCCCGCCCGGCGTGCCGCTGCACTTCCCCGAGCACGAGGCGATCGAGAAGTTCGGCGCCCCCGAGGAGTACGAGGCGGCCCTGCGCGGCGACCCGGTGCCGCGCTTCCGCGCGCGCCTCGTCGAGGACGGGACGCTCTCCGCCGAGGACGCCGACCGGATCGCGGACGAGGTCCGCGACGAGATGCAGGCCGCCGTCGACTTCGGGATCGAGAGCCCGTTCCCGGATCCCGAGCGCACCCTCGACCACGTCTACGCCTGAGGAGCCCGATATGGCCCGCGAGCTGCCGTACATCGTCGCGATCACCGAGGCCATCCACCTCGAGATGGAGCGCGACGAGCGCGTCCTGTTCTTCGGCCAGAACATGGGCAACACCGAGAACGAGCCGTTCGTCGACGCGTTCGGCAAGGACCGCGTGCGCGTGACGCCGATCTCCGAGACGGCCGAGATCGGCATGGCCGTCGGCGCGGCGCTCGCGGGCTACCGGCCGGTGGTCGAGCTCTACATGGCCGAGTTCATGCTCGTCGCGATGGACCAGGTGGTCAACGAGGCCCCGCGCTTTCGCTACATGAGCGGCGGCCAGGTCTCGGTCCCGCTCGTCCTGAAGGCCGGGTACGGCTTCACGGCCGGCTGGGCGGGCCAGCACACCGGGACGATCTACGGGATGTTCATGGGCGTGCCGGGCCTGAAGGTCGCGGTGCCGTCCACGGCGGCCGACGCCAAGGGCCTGATGGCGACGGCGATCCGCGACGACAACCCCGTCGCCTACTTCCACCACTACCTCCTGACGCTCGAGCACGGCGAGGTGCCCGAGGGCGAGCACCTCGTCCCGTTCGGCGAGGCGGCGGTCCGCCGCGCGGGCGGCGACGTCACCGTCGTCGCGATCGGGGCGATGGTCGACACGGCGCTCGCCGCCGCCGAGACGCTCGCCGGCGAGGGGATCGAGGCCGAGGTCATCGACCCGCGCACGCTGGCGCCGCTCGACACCGCGCGGATCCTCGAGTCGGTCGAGAAGACCGGCCGGCTGGTGCTCGTCGACCAGGCCACGCGCCACGGGTCCGCGTCGGCCGTCATCGCGGGCGAGGTCGCCGACGCGGGGTTCGGCGCGCTCAAGGCGCCGATCAAGCAGGTGACCGCGCTCGACACGACGATCGCCTACAGCGCGCCGCTCGAGGCCTACGCGCTGCCCGACGCCGAGAAGGTCGCGGGCGCGGTGCGGCAGGTCCTCGGCACCGCCGTCGCCGCGTAGGGGGCGCGTGCCCGGGCGCGACGACCAGCCGCCGCCGGCCGTCCTCGAGGGCGCGGCGGCGCTCGGCGTGCTCGCGACGATGTGGCGCATCCGGCGCTTCGAGGAGCGCGTCGGGCAGCTCAAGCGCGCCGACGAGGTCCACGGCCTGATCCACCTGAGCATCGGCCAGGAGGGCGTCGCGGCCGGCGTCTGCGGCCAGCTGCGCGCCGGCGACGCCGTCTACTCCGGGCACCGCGCGCACGGCCACGCGATCGCGACCGGCGCGCCGCTGACCCGGACGATGGCCGAGCTCATGGGCCGCGCCGACGGCCTCTGCCGCGGCCTGGGCGGCTCCATGCACCTCGTCGACGTCTCGTGCGGCTTCATGGGCGCCAGCGGGGTCGTCGGTGGCACCGTGCCGATGGCGCTCGGCAGCGCGCTCGCCGCCCGCCGCCGCGGGGACGGCGGGGTCGCGGTCGTGTTCTTCGGCGACGGCGCCGTCCAGGCCGGCCACTTCCACGAGACGGTCAACCTCGCGACGCTGTGGGAGCTGCCGCTCGTCCTCGTGTGCGAGAACAACGGCTTCGCCGAGTTCACGCCGCGCTCGAGCCACACGAAGGTCGAGCGCGTCTCGGACGTCGTCGCGCCGTACGGCCTCGCCCGCGAGACGGTCGACGGCAACGACGCCACCGCGGTGTGGGCGACGTTCCACGGCTTCCTGGCGGAGGCGCGCGCCGGTCGCGGGCCGATGCTCCTCGAGTGCCTGACGCACCGGCTGCGGGGCCACTACGAGGGCGACCCCGGGGCCTACCGCGAGGCTCTCGCGGCCGACGACTGGCAGGCCAAGGACCCGGTCCTGCGCCTGCAGCGGCGCGGGGTCGAGGCGGGCTGGTTCACCGCCGAGGACGCGGCCGCCGCCGAGCGCGACGCCGAGGCCGCGGTCGAGGACGCGGTGGCCTTCGCGCGCGCGAGCCCGTTCCCGGAGCCGGAGCTCGCCGAGGAGCTCGTCTACGCATGACGCGCACGACCTTCGTCCGGGCGGTGAACGGCGCGCTGCACGCGGCGATGCGCGACGACGAGCGCGTGATCGTGGTCGGCGAGGACGTCGCCGAGGGCGGGCCGTTCACGGCGACGGCCGGGCTGGCCGAGGCGTTCGGGCCCGAACGGGTGCTGAACACGCCGATCAGCGAGGCGGCGATCTGCGGCCTGGCCGTCGGCGCCGCGCAGTCGGGGCTGCGGCCGGTGCTCGAGATCATGTACGTCGACTTCCTGACGCTCGCGCTCGACCAGCTCGTCAACGCGGCGGCGAAGGCGCACCTGATGTCGGGCGGGCAGCTCACGGTCCCGCTCGTGCTGCGCACGCAGGGGGGCGCCGGCCAGCGCAGCGCGGCCCAGCACTCGCAGAGCCTCGAGGCGTGGCTGACCCACGTCCCCGGGCTGAAGGTCGTCATGCCGAGCCGGGCCGCCGACGCGGCGGGGCTGCTGCGCAGCGCGATCGACGACGAGAACCCCGTCGTCTTCGTCGAGAACAAGGCCCTGTACTTCCGCCGCGAGGATGTCGCCGACGAGGACCTCGCCGGCGACGCGCGGGTGCCGATCGGCGTCGCGCGCACCGCGCGGCACGGGCGCGACGTGACGATCGTCGCGCTGTCGCGGATGGTCGGCGAGGCGCTCGCGGCGGCCGAGGACCTGGCCGCGCAGGGCATCGAGGCCGAGGTCATCGACCCGCGGACGCTCGTGCCGCTCGACGAGGACGCGATCGTCGCGTCCGTCCGGCGGACGAACCGCCTCGTCGTCGCGCACGAGGCCGTCCGCCACGGCGGGTTCGGGGCGGAGATCGCCGCGGCGGTGGGCGCCGCGGCGTTCGACGACCTCGACGCGCCGATCGAGCGGGTGGGGGCGCCGTTCGCCCCGGTCCCGTTCAGCCCCCCGCTGGAGGACGCATGGCTGCCGGGGCGCGAGGAGATCGCCGCGGCCGCCCGGGCGACGCTCGGCCTGCCGGTGGCCGACGCGCCCCCGCCGGATCTCGTCGCGCGCGCCGGGAGACGCCAGTGAACCCATACGAAGGAGGAGGAGCGATGCGCATCGATCTCGGGTCCCGCGGGATCCGCACGGCCCTGGCGGCCGCCCTGACGGCGGTCGCCCTCGTGGTGCTCGCCGCCTGCGGCGGCAGCGACAAGAGCTCGTCGTCGTCCAGCTCGAGCAGTTCGGCGAGCACGGGCGCGGCCTCGAGCGAGCCCGCCGTCGCCGCGTCGAAGTGCGGCCTGGGCAACGGCCAGAAGGCGTCGGGCACGCCGATCAAGCTCGGCGGAATCGCGACGAAGCAGCCGGGCACGGACTTCACGGACATCCCGAACACGGCGAAGGCGTACTTCGACTGCGTCAACGACAACGGCGGGATCAACGGCCGCCCGATCGACTACACGATCGAGACCGAGCAGACCGATCCCGGCCAGGTCGCCTCGCTGGCGCGCAAGCTGATCCAGAGCGAGAAGGTGCTCGGGATCGTCGGCAACACCTCGATCATCGAGTGCGCCGTCAACCACAAGTACTACGAGCAGCAGGGCTACTTCATCATCGGGTCGGGCATCGCGCCCGAGTGCTACTCCACGCCGAACAGCGCCGCCGTGAACATGGGCCCGCGCTACAGCGTCGACGGCGCGACGCAGTACCTCATCCGCCAGAAGGTCAAGAAGCTCGTCCTCGACCAGTCCAACGTGCCGGGCACGGGCTACATCGCCGGCGGGTTCCTGCTCATCGCCAAGGACGCGGGCGTCCCGACGCAGACGCTGAAGGACAACGTGCCGATCCAGGACGCGAACTCGATCGCGCTGAAGCTCGTGCAGGCGGCGGGGTCGGGCGGCGGGGTCGTCCTGAACTTCACGCCGCCCGAGGCGCTGAAGATCCTCCAGGCCGCCCAGCGCCTGGGCCTCCAGGACCGCGTGAAGTGGGCCTGCTCGACGCCGTGCAACACGGACTTCCTGGCGGACGCGCTGGGGTCGAAGTGGGACGACAAGCTCGGCGTGAACGCGGAGCTCAACCTCACGACGGCCAAGGGGGCCGACAGCCAGCTGTACCGCAACGTGCTCAAGCAGTACGCGCCGAAGATCCCGCTCGGCTCCTTCAGCCAGATGGGGTTCGTCGAGGCCCGGATCGCGACGGACGCGCTGCTCAAGGTCAAGGGCGACTACACCGCGGAGACCGTCAACGCCGCGTTCAAGGGGGTCAAGGACTTCAAGACCGACATCCTCTGCAAGCCCTGGTACTACGGCAACGCGCCCCTGCACATCCCCAACAACACCGACCGCACGACGACCCCGAAGGGCGGGGTCATGGTCGAGAAGGAGAGCTGCTTCCCGATCTCGGACGTCGACCCGGCGATCGCGCAGGTGCGCAAGATCGAGGCCAGCGGGGGCGACGCGTCGTAGACCCGGCGAGCGCTAGGCCCCGCGGATCACGACCTTCATGACGTCGGTCGGGTTCTCCATCGCGAAGACGAGCGCCTCGGGCGCGCGGTCGAGGGGGAACTCATGCGTGACGAGCGGGGCCAGCCGGTCGCGGTGGCGCTCGACGAGGGCGACGGCCGCGGCGAACTCGTCGCGGTTGCAGATGCTCGTGCCGAGCACGTCGAGCTCCTTCTCGGTGAAGCTGCCGACCCGCAGCGGGACCTCGTCGGGCCCCATCCCGACGATGACGACGCGCCCGGCGGAGACGGCCATGTCGACGGCCGCGCGGATCGCGGCGGGCGCGCCGGTCGCGTCGACGACGACCGGCGGGCCGCCGTCCCCGGCCCACTCGCGGGCGAGGCCGACGACCGCGTCGTGATCGGTCCACGCCACCGTCTCGGCGCCCGCGGCGCGGCCCATCTCGAGCCGGTTCTCGAGCCGGTCGACGAGCAGGACGCGCGCGCCGCGGTCGAGCGCGGCGATCGCCGTGGCCTGGCCGATCGGGCCGGCCCCGAGCACGACGACCGGCTCGCCGGCCTCGATCCGCGCGCGGTGCACGGCGCGGACGGCGATCGACACCGGCTCGGTGAGCGCGGCGACCTCGGGGCGGTCCTCGGCGATCGGGAAGACCTGCGTGGCGGGCATCGTCAGGCGCTCCTGCAGGCCGCCGTCGACGTGGATGCCGATGAGGCGGAAGCGGTCGCACACGTTGCCGCGGCCGATGCGGCACGGGTAGCAGTCGCCGCACGGCGTGAGCGGCCAGAGCGCGACGCGTGCGCCCGCGCGCAGGTCGTCGGCGCAGCCCGGGCCGACGGCGTCGATCGTGGCCGCGACCTCGTGGCCCTGGACGCGCGGCAGCGACGCGCCGACGGCCTCGTGCAGCTCGCCGGCGAAGAAGTGGAAGTCCGAGCCGCAGATCCCGACCGCCTCCGGGCGGACGACGACCTCGCCGTCGCCCGGCGGGCCCGGCTCGGGCACGTCGCGGAGCGCGATCGCGCGCGGGGCGTGGGTGACGGCGGCACGCATCTCGTCCCTCGGGCGGCGAGACTAACGAGCAGATCGACGGATGGGAGGGCCTTCAGTGCATGACTACGTGATCGTGGGCGCAGGATCGGCCGGCTGCGTGGTGGCCAACCGCCTGGGCGAGGACCCCGACGTGCGCGTCGCGGTGATCGAGGCCGGCCCGCCCGACGACGACCCGAACATCCACATGCCGTTCGCGTTCGGGCTCAACCTCACGAGCGACTACGACTGGGCGCTGTTCTCCGAGCCCGAGCCGGGCCTCGACTTCCGCCGCAACTACCTGCCGCGGGGCCGCGTCCTGGGCGGGTCGAGCTCGCTCAACGCGATGATCTACATCCGCGGCAACCCGGCCGACTACGACGAGTGGGCGGCGATGGGGCTCGACGGCTGGGGCTACGAGGACGTCCTGCCGTACTTCAAGCGCGCCGAGGACAACGAGCGCGGCGCGAACCGCTGGCACGGGACCGGCGGGCCGCTGAGCGTGAGCGAGAGCCGCTCGATGCACCCGGTCGTCGAGGCGTTCGTCGAGGCCTGCGAGCAGGTCGGCATCCCGCGCAACGAGGACCTCAACGGCGCCGTGCAGGAGGGCGCCGGGCGCTTCCAGGTCACCCAGCGCGACGGGCGGCGCTGCTCGACGGCGGTCGCGTACCTCGGCCCGGCCGTCGCGCGCGGCAACGTCGAGGTCCTCACCGACACGCGCGTGCAGCGGATCCTGTTCGAGGGCACGCGCGCGGTCGGGGTCGAGGTCGTCCGCGGCCGGCAGGTCGAGACGATCCGCGCCGAGCGCGAGGTGATCCTCAGCGCCGGCACGTACCACTCGCCGCAGCTCCTGCAGCTCTCCGGCGTCGGCCCGGCCGCGATGTTCGCCGCGCTGCACATGGAGGGCTTCCACGACCTGCCGGTGGGCGAGAACCTCCAGGACCACCTGATGCTGAGCTTCGTCGTGCTCACGGACAAGGGCAGCCTGATGTCGTTCGCGACGCCCGAGGCGTTCGCGCGCTACGAATCCGACGGACAGGGGCCGATCACCTCCAACGGCGGCGAGGGCGGCGCCTTCGTGCGCACGCGGGACGGCCTCGAGGCGCCCGACGTGCAGTTCCACATCGGCGGGATGCTGCTGCACGAGGAGTTCCTCGGCGTGCCGTTCGACGACGCCTACACGTTCGGCCCCGCGGTCGTGAAGCCGTCGAGCCGCGGCTCGGTCACGCTGCGCTCGCCCGTCCCGCACGCGCGCCCGCGGATCGTCCACAACTACCTGCAGACCGAGGAGGACCGGGCGAGCATGCTCGCGGGCGTCCGCCTGAACCTCGAGATCCACCAGGCGGCGGCGATGCGCGAATGGCGGCGGGCCGACTTCCTCGTCCCGCGCTCGGCCGACGAGGCCGACGTCATGGACTTCGTGCAGCGCCGCGCGCACACCGTCTACCACCCGGTCGGGACCTGCGCGATGGGCTCGGTGGTCGACGCCGAGCTGCGCGTCCTGGGCCTGGAGGGCCTGCGCGTCGTCGACGCGTCGGTCATGCCGACGATCACCCGGGGCAACACGAACGCCCCGACGATCATGATCGGCGAGAAGGCCGCGGACCTCATCCGCGGCCGCGCTCCGCTGCCGCGCGAGGAGGCGGCCGAGGAGGTGGGCGCGTAGCCGCCCCCGCGTCCCGTGCGACGGCCTGAAGCGCGCCGTTCGGCGGCCCCGCGACGCCGCCGGATGAGCGAGGGCCGGTGCCTATACTGATCTGGCCCGCTGTTCGACTCAGGGAGCGGTCCGTGCAGGAAATGGTGATCTACGGTGTGAGCTTCGACATGGTCGGCAAACAGCCGATCGTGCTGCTCAAGACGGTCGACAGCAACAAGTTCCTGCCGATCTGGATCGGGCACCCCGAGGCCGCGGCCATCCTCATGAAGCTCCAGGGCGCGACGACCCCGCGGCCCATGACCCACGACCTGCTCGTCGACATGCTGGGCGAGCTCGACGCCCGCTGCACCCAGGTCTCGGTGACCGAGTTGCGCGACAACACGTTCTTCGCCTCGATCACGCTGGCGATCAACGGCCGCGAGCTCGAGATCGACTCCCGTCCGAGCGACGCGCTCGCCCTGGCCGTGCGCTCCGGCGCGCCGATCTTCGCCGCCGAGGACGTCATCGCCGAGTCGGCGATCGAGTTCGAGCACGAGGTCGAGGACACCGAGGAGGTCGTGGACCGCTTCAAGGAGTTCCTCGACCAGGTCACGCCCGAGGACTTCAAGGGCGAGAGCTAGCAGCGCCCGCCGGCCCGCGGCTACGCCGGCTGCAGCGCCATCTCGACGATCCGGCCGATCAGCTCGTCGAAGCCGATCCCGGCCGCGTCGGCGGCCATCGGCAGCAGGCTCGTCTCCGTCAGGCCGGGAATCGCGTTGGCCTCGAGGACCGAGAGCTCGCCCGTGTCCTCGTCGAGCATGAGGTCGATGCGGGCGAAGCCGCGGCAGCCGAGCAGGCGGAAGACGTCGAGGGCGAGCGTCTGCGCGCGCTCGGTCTGCGCGTCGTCGAGCGCCGCGGGGCAGACGAACGACGTGCGCCCGATCGTGTAGCGGGCCGAGAAGTCGTAGAAGTCCTCTTCGCGCGGGACCGCCTCGACGACCGGGAGGGGCTCGTCGCCGAGGATCGAGACGGCCAGCTCGCGGCCGTGCACGTGGCGCTCGAGCAGCACCTTGTGCGAGTAGGAGAACGCGGCGACGAGCGCGGGCGGGACGTCGGCCGGCGAGCGGGCGAAGCGCACGCCGAGCGCGCTGCCCTGGTCGGCGGGCTTGACGACGATCGGGAACTCGAGGCGGTCCTCGATGTCGCCGAGCGCCTCGGCCGCGCCGAGGTCCTTGAAGGCGGTCTCGGTGAACGAGTAGAAGTCGGGCGTCGGGAGGCCCGCGTCGAGCATCGCGTGCTTGGAGAGCACCTTGTCGGCGCAGCGCATGCAGGCCGACACGCCCGAGGCCGTGTACGGGATGCCGAGGATCTCGAGCAGCTCCTGCACGGTCCCGTCCTCGCCGTCGCGGCCGTGCATCGCGACGAACGCGACGTCCGGGGCCTCCGCGCGCAGCCGCGCGACGAGATCCCCGCCGACGTCGATGGGGACGACCTCGTGGCCGAGGTGCTGCAGGGCGTCCTCGACGCGCGCCCCCGACCGCAGCGAGACCTGGCGCTCGAGCGACCCGCCGCCCTTGAGCACCGCGACGCGGCTCATCGGGCGTCGGAGCGGCGGTCCGGCGACGGGCGCCGGGGCAGGTGCAGGACGTCCGCGAGGTCCGGGTCGGGCGACGGCTCCTCGCGCGGCGCGGTCCCGGCCGGGCGACTCGCGCCGGTCAGCGTGCCGTAGAGGCCGACCTGCTCGCGCACGACCTCGCCGATGCGGCGGACGCCCTCGCGGATGGCGTCGTCGCTCACGCCGGAGAAGTTCAGGCGCATCGAGGACCCGCCGCGACCGTCGAGGTACGCGGCGCGGCCCGGGACGAACGCGACGTTGTGCGACAGCGCGCGGGCCAGGAGGTCCGTCGTGTCGATGTAGTCGGGCAGCGTGGCCCAGATGAAGAGGCCGCCCTGGGGCCGCGTCCACGACGCCTCGCGCGGCAGGTGCTCGGCGAGCGCGTCGAGCATCGTGTCGCGCCGGCGGCGGTAGAGGTCGCGCAGCGAGCCGAGGTAGTCCTGCCAGCGGTCGTGGGCGAAGTACGACGCGACGAACATCTGGGCGAAGGCCGACGAGCACAGGTCGGCGCCCTGCTTGCCGAGGTTCATCTTCTCGAGCACCGGGGCCGGGGCCGTCGTCCAGCCGAGCCGCAGGCCGGGGGAGAGGATCTTCGAGAACGTCCCGAGGTAGATGACGAACTCGCCGCGGTCGAGCGCGTAGAGCGTCGGCAGCGGCTCGCCCTCGTAGCGCAGCAGGCCGTAGGGGTTGTCCTCGAGCACGAGCAGCTCGCGCTCCTTGGCGACCTCGACGAGCCGCCGGCGGCGGGGCAGCGACATCGTCACGCCGCCCGGGTTCTGGAAGTTCGGGATCGTGTAGATGAACTTCGGCCGCCGGCCCTCGGTGTCGAGGCGGTCGAGCGTCGCCTCGAGCTCGTCGATGCGCATGCCGTCGTCGTCCATCGCGATCTGCACGACGTCGGCCTGGTAGCTCATGAACGTCGGGACCGCGCCGGGGTAGGTCGGCGCCTCGGCGATGATCACGTCGCCGGGGTCGACCAGCGTCTTGCACACGAGGTCGATGACCTGCTGGCCGCCGGTGGTGACGAGCACGTCCTCGGGGTCGACCGGCGTGTCCTCGGCGGCCATCACCTCGGCGATGCAGTCCTTGGTGGCGGCCATGCCCTCGGTCGGCGCGTACTGGAGCGCGCGGGCGGCGCCCTCGGCCGCCATCTTCGCCGTCAGCGCGGCGAGCGACTCGGCCGGGAACGTCGAGGTGTCGGGCAGCCCGCCGGCGAGCGAGATCACCTCCGGGCGCTCGGTGATGGCCATGAGGTCGCGCATCGCCGAGGACTTCATGACCTTCGTCCGCGACGCGAAGAGCGCGGCGTACCGCTCGAGATCCCGGGTAGAGCGGCGGGGGGTCGCGGGACGGGTTTCGGGGCCCGGCGCGCCGTCGCTGTCGTCTACAGTCATCGGCGCTTCAAGCTACCGGACCCCCCAGCCATGAAGCTCATCATCGACATCCTCCAGGGCATGGGCCTGGCCTCGGCGGCCGGCATCCGGCCCTTCCTGCCGACCCTCGTCGCCGGCGCGTTCGCGAGCGCCGACGTCGGCGTCGACTTCGACGGAACCGAGTTCGCCTTCCTCGAGTCGAAGGTGTTCCTGCTCGCCGTGGCGATCGCGATGGTCCTCACGTTCATCCTGCGTGCGCGGCTCGACACGCCGGCCGGCGTCGCGGCGCTGAGCGGGATCGCGATCGGCCTCGGCGCGATCCTGTTCGCCGCGACGCTCGACGACCGCCATACGGTCTGGTGGCCCGGGCTCATCGGCGGTCTGCTGTGCGGCGCGCTGGCGAGCGCCGCGGTCCGCGACCTGTTCCTGCGCACCCGCTCGCGGCTGGACGCCGAGGCGGCAGCGGCGCTGCCGATCTACGCGGAGGGGGTCGCCGTGGTGCTCGCCGCGCTCGCGATCCTCGTGCCCCCGGTGAGCATCCTCGCCATCGGCTTCTTCGTCTGGCTGCTGGCGGGCGGCCGCCGCCGCGAGGGGGAGAAGTACGCGGGGCTGCGGATCCTGCGCTAGCGGTGCCCGCCCACCCGCCCAAGCTCGTGCTGGCGGTCATCGACGGCCTGAAGCCGGCGATGCTCGAGCGAGCCGTCGCGACCGGCCGCGCGCCCGCGCTCAAGGCGATCATGGAGCGCGGCACCTACGTCGACGAGTGCTGTGCCGCGTTCCCCTCGGTGACCCCGGTGTGCGCCGCCTCGATCGCGACCGGCACACGTCAGGACCGCCACCGGATCCCGTCGATGAACTGGTACCACCGCGAGGAGCGCCGCTACGTCGAGTACGGCTCGAGCTTCAGCGCGTCGCGGCGGTTCGGCATCGCCCGCCAGCTCAACGACACCGTCTTCAACATGAACGCCGAGCACCTGCCGGCCGACGTGCCGACCGTGTTCGAGTCCCTCGACGACACAGGCGTCCGGACCGCCGGGACGACGTACCTGATGTACCGCGGCCGCCACGAGCACCAGATCTCGCGCGAGACCGCGCTGACACGCCTGGCCTCGACGGTCATGCGCCGCTCGGTCATGGGGCCCAAGGAGCTCTTCTACGCCGACATCTTCGCCAGCCGCGAGACGGGTTGCCGCTCGCAGCTCGGCCTGCCGGGCATCCGCGACCAGCACTCGGGCTGCGTCGGCACCTACCTCGTCGAGCACGACCTCTTCGACTTCCTGCTTCTGTCGCTGCCCGACAACGACACGCACTCGCACAAGAACGGCCCGCACGCCCAGGTCACGTCGATCGCCAACGCCGACCGCCAGATCGAGCGGATGTTCCACGCCGCGGGCGGGGCGGACGCGTTCCTCGACGAGCACGCCGTCATCGTCGTCGCCGACCACTCGCACGCGGCGGTCGAGCGGCGGATCGAGCTCGACGGCGCCTTCGACGAGTTCCACCTCCTCCCGCCGAGCGGCGCGGGCCACGACGAGTCCGAGATCGCGCTGTGCCCGGCGCAGCGCTGCGCGATGGTCTACGCGCTGCTGCCCGAGGGCCGCGAGCAGCTCGTCCCGCGCCTGGTCGACGCGGCCGCGGGGCTCGAGGGCGTCGACCTCGTCATGTGGCGGCCCGCGCCGCGCGAGGGCGCGATCCGCGGCGCCGCGGGCGAGCTGCGGTTCGCCCCGGGCGGGGACCTGCGCGATCTGCGCGGCGGGCGCTGGTCGGTCGACGGGCCGCTCGCGGTCCTCGACGCCGACGTGCGCGACGGCGTCATCCGCACCGCCGCCTACCCGGACGCGCTGGCCCGCGTCTGGTCGGCGCTGACCTGCGAGACCTCGGGCGACGTGCTGCTGTCGGCGGCGCCGGGGTGGGAGTTCGCCGACTGGGGCGGGGTCGACCACGTCGGCGGCGGCAGCCACGGGTCGCTGCACCGCAGCGACTCGCTCGGCGCGCTCGCGTTCTGCGGCGTGGCCCCGCCCGACGCCGACCGCCTGCGCCGCTGGTCGATCACCGACGTCGCGCCGATGATCCGGGCGCACTTCGGGGCCGACGAGCCCGGCTGATGGGTCGGTGGGCTCCGTTACCCTCGCTTCCGATGCCCGTACGTGCGGCCCCGCGCGCCGCGGTGCTCGCGGCGCTCGCCCTCGTGCTGCTCGCGGGGCACGCCGCGCCTGCCCGGGCCCAGTCGTCGGGCACGACGTCCAACGCGCTCGCGCCGCCGGCGCCCACGACGCAGACCGACCCCAACGCGGCCGTCCCCGTCCCGCGGATGGACCGGGCGCCCGCCGGCTACCGGCGCACGCCGCAGCAGATCCAGGCGATCGTCGAGAAGCACCCGGTCTACGTCAGAGAGCATCGCCGCTACCGCGGATCGTTCCCGAACGTCTACACGAAGGGGCCGGGCCGCTACCAGGTCAGCCTGTTCAGCGCCGACCAGAAGCCCAAGGAGCTCGCCCAGTTCTACGTCGACGACGCGTCGGGCAAGGTCACGGAGGCCTGGACCGGCTTCCAGGTCGCGTGGACGATGGCGCGCGGCTATCCCGGGGCGTTCGGGCGCAAGATCAACGCGCCGTGGGTGTGGATCCCGCTGACGATCCTCTTCGTCGCGCCGTTCATCGACATCCGCCGACCGCTGCGGATGCTGCACCTCGACGTCCTCGTGCTCGCCGCCTTCGGCGTGTCCGTCGCGTTCTTCAACGACGCCCAGGTCGGGATCTCGGTCCCGATCGTGTATCCGCTGCTCGTCTACCTGCTGGCCCGCGCGCTGTGGCTCGGCCTGCGCAGCGACCGCCCGCGGCCGGCGCTGCGGCTGATGGTCCCCGTCCGGGTGCTGGCGGTCGCGCTCGTCTTCCTCGTCGGCTTCCGCATCGCGCTGAACGTCATGGACTCGAACGTCATCGACGTGGGCTACGCGGGCGTGATCGGGGCCGACCGGATCGCGGACGGCGACACGCTGTACGGCACGTTCCCCAAGGACAACGAGCACGGCGACACGTACGGGCCGGTGAACTACGCCGCGTACGTGCCGTTCGAGCAGGTGTGGCCGTGGAGCGGGCGCTGGGACGACCTCCCGGCGGCCCACGCGGCGTCGATCGTGTTCGACCTCCTCTGCCTGCTGCTGGTCTTCCTCGTCGGCCGCCGCGTGCGCGGGCCGGACCTCGGCGTGATGCTCGCGTACGCCTGGGCTTCCTATCCCTTCACCCTGTACGCGATGAACTGCAACGTCAACGACGCGCTCGTCGGCGCGCTCGTCCTGTGCGCGCTGCTCGCGGCGGCGGCGCCGTTGCGCCGCGGGGTGTTCATCGGGCTTGCGGGCATGGCGAAGTTCGCGCCGCTGGCGCTCGGGCCGCTGTACATCACGCACACGCGGCGCACGGTCCGCTTCGCCGTCGGGATGGGGATCGTGCTCGCGCTGTCGTTCGTGTTCGTCCTGGCCTACGGCGACCCGCGGACGTTCTTCGACCGCACGCTCGGATTCCAGACCCAGCGCGGCTCGCCGTTCAGCATCTGGGGCCTGCGCGACTGGACGACGGCGCAGACGATCGTGCAGGTGTGCGCCGTGCTGCTCGCGGTCGCCGTCGCCTTCGTGCCCCGGCGGCGCGACCTCATCGGGCTCTCCGCGCTGACGGCCGCCGTGCTCATCGGCCTCCAACTCGGGATCACCCACTGGTTCTACCTCTACATCGTCTGGTTCTTCGGGCCGTTGATGGTCGCGCTGCTCGGCGTCCACGGCTCGAGCACCTGGTCGATGGAGTCGGCGCGCAACGGCTTCGACGCCCGGATGACGACCCCGTTCAACCAGGGGTCGTCGGCCGAGGTCTCGAATCGCACCGACATATGGGTGCGCAGCGACTCGATGGCCTGATCCTTCTTCACGCCGATCACCCCGCCGCGCGGCCCGGTCATCCCGACGTCGGTGATGTAGGCCGTCCCGCCCGGCAGGACGCGCAGGTCGGCGGTGGGCACGTGCGTGTGGGTCCCGACGACCGCCGTCACGCGCCCGTCGAGGTACCAGCCGAGGCCGACCTTCTCGCTCGTCGCCTCCGCGTGCATGTCGACGAGGACGTGGTCGACCTTGCCCTCGAGGCGGCCGAGGACGGTGTCGATCTCGGTGAACGCGGGGCGCCCGGCGCGCAGGTAGAGGTTGCCCGAGAGGTTGACCACGCCGAGGCGGACCCCGTCGCGCTCGACGACGGTGAAGCCGTGGCCCGGCTGGGTCCCGAGATAGTTGGCCGGGCGCAGGATCCGCTCCTCGTCGTCGAGGTACGGGTAGATCTCCCGGCGGTGGTAGGCGTGGTTGCCAAGCGTGATGACGTCCACGCCGGCGGCGAGCAGCTCGTCGGCGATCTTGGGCGTGATCCCGAGCCCGCCGGCCACGTTCTCGCCGTTGACGACGACGAACGTCGGCTCGTGGCGCTCGCGCAGCCGCGGGGAGCAGACCGAGGAGCGTCCGCCGTCCGAGGCCGCCCACGAGGTCGCCGACGAAGAGGATGGTCGCGGGGGCGTCGGGCACGGGACATACTCTCGCGCACAGGGGCGATGAGCGAACCGACGGAACACGACGACCTGCCGGCGCCGCCGCCGGCCGCCGCCGATGCCCCCGCCCCGGAGGCCGCGCCGCGCGTCGTCGTCCCGCGCTGGATCCAGCTCGTCGCCGTCCTCTTCGCCGGCTTCGCCCTCTACGCGATCGCCCGCGCCGCCGGCCCGGTCCTGCTGCTGTTCCTCACCGCGGCGGTCATCGCGCTCATCCTCAACCCGCTCGTCTCGACCGTGCAGCGCGCGCGGGTCCCGCGCGGGCTGGCCATCCTCGTCGTCTACGCCGGCTTCTTCGCGACGCTGGCGCTCGTCGGCACGCTGCTCGCCAACCCGATCGCCGAGCAGTTCTCGACGTTCCGCGACGACGTGCCGTCCATCGTCCGCTCGGCGAACGGGCGCCTCGACGACGTGCAGGACTACTTCGACCGCAAGAACATCAACATCGAGGTCACGGCGCAGGGCCAGACCGCGCTCCAGACGCTGCAGAAGCGCGTCGTCGGCGGCACCGACCAGGTCGTCTCGTTCGGCACGGACCTCGTCACCCGGCTCGTGACGGCCGGCTTCGGCGTGATCCTCGTCTTCGTCCTGTCGGTCTACATGCTCATCTACGGCGAGCGGATCGGCGACCTCGCGCGGTCCGTGATGCCGCCCGGCGACGGGTCGAAGGACGACGACTTCCCCACCCGCGTGAGCCGCGCCGTCGCGGGCTACGTCCGCGGGCAGCTCCTGTTCAGCGTGGCGATGGGCGCGGGGGCGGGCATCGGGCTGTACCTCCTCGGCCTGCTCGGCGTCTTTCCCGACGGCAAGACGTACGCCCTCGGCTTCGGGGCGTTCTTCGGGCTCATGGAGCTCGTCCCGTACGTCGGCCCGTTCCTCGGCGCCGCCCCGCCGGTGCTCGTCGCGCTGTTCCAGGACCCGCTCACGGCCGTGTGGGTCAGCCTGCTGTTCGTCGGCCTGCAGCAGATCGAGGGCCACGTCGTCGCGCCGCTCGTCTTCGGCAAGGCGCTGCGCATCAACCCGCTGCTCGTGATCTTCGCGCTGCTGTTCGGCGGGGAGCTGTTCGGGATCCTCGGCGCGCTGCTGGCGCTGCCGACGGCGGCGGTGATCCGCGAGACCGTCGTCTACCTGCGCGAGCACACCGTCTTCGAGCCGTGGGGCACGGCGAGCCCGCTCGCGATCGTCGGGGCCGAGGACCGGCGGGCGGCGGTGCCGCGCTGCCGCGAGTGCGGGGCGGTCTCGGCGCCGCGCGACGCCTTCTGCCGCCGCTGCGGGGCGGACCTCTACACGGACGCGGCCGCGCGCCGCGCGCGGGGCGGGTGAGTCGCATCTCCGCACGGCTGCGGCTCGAGGACGGGCCGACCGCGATCCGGCCGACCTCGCTCGACGACTGCGACGAGCAGCTGCGCCTGCGCCGCGCCAACCGCGACCACACCAAGCCGTGGGACCCGACCCGCGACGAGAGCTTCTACACGATCGCCGGCCAGCGGCTCGAGCTCGAGCTCGACCAGCGCGCATGGGCCGCCGGCAGCGCCTTCGCCTTCGCCGTCCTCGCCGCCGACGAGCGCGACCGCCTGATCGGGCGCGTCGCGCTGGCGAACGTCGTGCGCGGGCCCTGGCAGAACGCCACGCTCGGCTACTGGATCGACCAGGACGCCGTCGGCCGCGGCCACGCGAGCCGGGCGGTCCGTCTCGCGCTCGGCTACGCGTTCGACCACGTCGGCCTGCACCGCGTCCAGCCCGCGATCATCCCGCGCAACAACGCCTCCCGGCGCGTGGCCGAGAAGGTCGGCTTCCGCCACGAGGGCCGCGCGCTGCGGTACCTGAAGATCAACGGGGTCTGGGAGGACCACGACATCTTCGCCCTCACCGCCGAGGACTGGCGGGAGATGCAGGCGCGCTGAGCGCGCGCCTGCTCCCGTTCGCGTCTAGCGCCGGGTCACCCGGATGCGCGTGGTCGTCGTGCGCCCGAGCTGGCGCCGGCTGACCCCGGGCGTGACGTTGACCTGGTAGAGGCCGGGCGTGAGCCGGCGGCGCAGGGCGCGGCTGTCGAGCCGCAGGCGGTACAGCCCGGCGTGCGCGACGACCCGGTAGCCGAGCCACACCGGCCGGCGCAGTGCACGGCCGTGGCGGACGCGGCGGATCGCGACCTTCACGATCTCCGTGCCCTGCGGCAGCCGCATCGTGAGCCGCAGCCCGCGGCGCAGGACGCGCGCTCGGGTGAGCCGGTGCGTCGTGCGCAGCCGTCGGACCGTCAGCCGGCCACGGGCGCCCGCGGCGGCCACGGCCGGGGTCGCGGCGCCGGTGAGCGCGACCGCGGTCTGGCCGCCGGCGGCGTTCGTCGCCACGCTCAGGGTCGCGCCGTAGCGGCCCGGCGCGCCCGGCGTGAGCTGGACCACGACCTGGCAGGACGCTCCGGACGGCAGCGCCTGGGCGCCGCACGTGTTGCCCACGACCGTGAATGCCCCGGCCTGCGCTCCCGCGACGGCGACCGCGCCGACCACGAGGTTCGAGCGCCCGCCCGCGTCCGGGACGCCGAAGCTCCGGATGGTCACGGTGCGCTGCACGGGGGCGCCCGGGGCGGTCGTGCCGAAGTCGACCGAGCCGGCGGCGTCGGCGACCGGGACGGGCGGGCCGGCGAGCTTGCCCTCGACCGTCAGCTGGTCGGTCGTCAGGTTCAGGCCGCCGCCGGAGAGCGCGAAGGCGTTGAAGCCGGTCGGGCTGCCGACCACGCGATGGGGCGTCGCCGCGTCGCCGATGTAGCCCGCCGCGGGGGCGGGGGCGACCGTCGGGTCCCAGTGCAGGAACGGCCCGACCTGGCCGCCCAGCGCGGCGGCGAAGTCGCACGGGGCCGCGGCGCAGCCGATGTCGGGGTCCGCCGAGCGCCCGTCGCCGTTGGCGTCCGTCGTGACCGTCAGCGTGCCGTAGGGGTGTTGGATCGTGTACGTCGTGTTGCCCTGGCCGCCGGTGATCGTGACGCGCGCCCGGGCGAACGTGATCCGGCCGCCGTCGGCGAACGCGGCCTCCTGGGCCAGGGCGAGCTTGGCGATGAGGCTGCCCGACCTCAGGTCGCCCGTGGCGCGCCACCAGAACGCCTCGCCGTCGGGCGGCGCGAGGTCCCCGGCGGCCGCCGAGGCCGAGCACGCGGGCAGCCCGTCGAGGCAGAGCTGGAGCTGGAGGCCCGTGGCGTCCTGGTACCAGTCCGGGAAGCCGGTGGCGGGATTGACGGGCCCGGCGGCGGTGAGGCTCGCGCCGGCCGGGGCGGCGGACACCGCCGCGGCCACCGCGGCGAGCATCGCGATGAGCGTGACGCGCGCCATCCGGGCGCGCGCCCGCGGCGCGGCGGGGCCGCGCGCGGAACTGGTGCAGGACACCTGGGACTCCCTCCCGAGGAGTACGACAGAAACGGTGCGACCCATCGTTCTGGCACACCAACGCCCGTACGACCGCAGAGCGTGCGGAGTCTGGTGCACGACCTTGCACCGATTCGCCGCGAGGTCGCGACGAACGGTGCGCAGGCGTCGAGGAGCGGATCAGGCGGTGGCGCCGTCCGCGCGCCGGCGCTGCCGCGTCCGGCGGCCCCCGCGGACGAGGAGGCCGACGGTGGCGGCGGTGAGCGCCGCGAAGGGCGCGACGACCGCCACGATCCATCCCGCGTCGAACGCGAGCACCGCGGCCGCGACGAAGGCGATCGACGACGGCGACGATCGCCGCCGTCGTCCATCGCGGCGACCGGGCCATCCCGGCCAGTGCGGGCAGGGCGCCGAGGAGGACGATCGTGAGGACGTCGACGAGCGTCGAGGTGTTGGCCAGCGGCGAGCCGTCGACCATCGTGGCGATGGCGTTCGCCTGCAGCTCGACGCCCGGCATCGGACCGTCGTGATCGAGCGGGGTCCTGTGCACGTCGGGGGTGCCCGCGGCGGTCACGCCGAGAACCACGATCTTGCCGCGCAGCACCTGCGGGCGCACGCGTGCGGTGAGGATGTCCGCCGCAGAGACCTGGCGCATCGTTCCGGCCGGCCCGCGGAAGTCGATCCACGTGCTGCGCGGCGTCTGTCCGCCCCACGCGTTGCGGTCCGCGGTGGGGAGGTCGTACACCCGAGGGGCAAGCGCGCCGTCGCGCGCGAGGTCCGCCGCCGCGAAGGCGAAGGTGGGGACACGCCGGGGGAGGACGTGGGCCACGTGCGGCTCCAGATCGGCCAGATACTCGATGCGACGGTCCTTGTCGTCGGGATCGTCCGGCACGTGGGCCCAGGCGATGGTCACCCCGATCCCGTCGCCCGACCCGCCGAAGAGTTTCGGGCGAATCGACCGTTTGCCGTTCGGGAGCAGAGGCTTCCGTGTAGGCGAGGACGAGCCGGTCCTTCGCCTGTCGAAGCGCGGTCCGCAGCACCTTGTCGCCGGGGACGTCGTGTGCATCCTGGAAGTCGACATCGACCGCGAGCACGCTCGGGGAGTCCTGGCTCAGCCGGTCGATCAGACGCGCGTACACGCGCCGCGGGAGCACGCCGCTCCCGTCGACGTCGAACCGCTGCAGTGTCCGGTCGTCGACGGCGACGACGACGACGCTTGGGTCTGCGGCTCGCGCACCCCGTGCGGAGAAGCGCGCGTCTACCGCCGCGAGTTCCAGCCGCCGCACCGGGTCGGGGTTCCAGACGTACAGCGCGAGACCGACCGCGAGGGCCGCGAGGGCGATCACGGCGGCCGACAGGACGCGGTTGCGCCGCGCGAGCCGGCGTGCGCGGCGGCGCACCTGCTCGAGGCGGCGTTCCGCCTCGGCCCGCCGCCAGTCTCGTATCGCCGGGGCAAGCACGTCGTGGTAGATCTCGTGCCGGGCCACGCCGCCGGGCTCCGTAGCGGGGACGGCGCGCAGGATGCGCTCGCGCTCCAGATGCTCGAGGGCCGGGTCGAGGGCCGCGGTGTCGACGTCGGCGAACTCGCGCAGCTCGCCTGAGCTCAGCGCGATCTTCCGCCCGGTCGACGTCACGAGGAACCGCAGCGCGGCCGTCGCGGCGTCGCGCTGTGGCCCGGGCAGCCGCGCCATCGCGTCGTCGAGGTGGCCGTGGACGATCGTGTCCGCGCCCCCGAGGCGGCGCAGCGTCTCGAGCCGCAGGCGCTCGGAGCCGAGGGTGATCTCCTCGTCCCACAGCCGCTTCATGACCAGCTGCAGGTACGCGGTCTCGACCCGGAAGCGACCGTCGCCCTCGACGCCGGCGGTCCCGGCCCCGCCCATCGCCACGCGACCGCGGCGGACCTCGTCGATCACCGCCTCCACGAGCTCCGGATCGATCGATGTCGGGGCTCCATTCCCGCGATGGCGTTCGCTGAACGCGGCGAGCGGCTGGACGATCGCTGCCCGCGCCGCGTCCGCATCGAGGAACTCGAGGTGCAGGAAGTTCGCGTAGACGTTCGGGATGTGGGCCTTGAAGCGCGAGCCGATGAGCGAGTAGGCGTCCTCGCGGATCGCGATCAGGAAGTTCGCCCGCAGGTCGCGCCGGTTGACGCAGCGCGCGACCTCCTCGTCGAAGCGGTCGTCCGTGCCCGTGTCACCGGCGAAGTGCTCCTCGAACTGGTCAAGGATGACCAGGGGGGTGCCCTCGGTGCTCGCTGCGACGTCTTCGAGCGCGTGGTCGAGCGCGTCACGGCGGACCTCGACGTCGTCGCGTTGCGCCAGCGGCCGCGCGGCCGCCGCGAGCGCCTCGATGAGGTCGGCCGTCGGGTCGCCGCGCCAGCTGCTGAAGACGACCGGAACGACGCCCGCGACGCCGCGCTCGACGACGCTGCGCACCGCGTGCTGGCGGAGACGGGCGGACACGCCGGCGCGCAGGAGCGAGCTCTTGCCTACACCGCTCTCGGCGTAGAGGAGCGTCAGCCGCGACGCGCGGAGGTTGCCGCTGATGCGCTTTCGCTCGGTCGTCCCGGCCGAAGAAGAGCCCGGCGTCCTCCTCGACGAAGTAGTCGAGCCCGACGTACGGACCGCCCGTCGCACTCATGCCGTCGCGCGCGAATCGGCCGGTCCGCCGATCTCGTGCTCGACCTCGGCGATGAACGCGGCGAGCGGCGACGTGACGACGTCCACGCCGAACTCCTCCCACAGCTCCCGCTCGACGTCGTCCGGCTCCGGATCGACCGCCCAGGAGCGCGCCTGCAGCGGCTGATCGCTCCAGATTCGTTGGAGGAAGACGCGGAGGGTCCAGTCGCGGACGTGGTAGCCGAGGAAGAGAAAGTGGCTGTCGCGGAGCTTGCTGAGGACCTGCACCGGGATGAGGCTCTCGACCGGCCCCTGTGTCAGGTAGCCGATGTAGTCGTCCTCGGTGATGACGAAGTCGTCCCCGGTGGGATGGACGCCCTTCTCCACCGCGCCGCCGTGGAGCTTGATGATCACCGTCCGCTCCATGGCACCGTCGTCGTCCATCGGCAGGTCGCCGTACTCGTTCGGGACCAAGATCGGCCTGGGGGCGCCGCCCCGGCCGTCCCACCACGGCACGTGCACGAAACGGCCCTTGTAGTCGCCGCTGCCGACGAACACGACGAGGTCGTACGGCTCGTGCACCGCGTCGAAGGCGCGTTCGAGCGCGGCATCGTAGTTCGTGGTCACGAGGAGCAGCGGACGCTCGCGGCCCAGGCTGCGCAGGCGTTCCGGGACACGCGCGGCGAACCGGTGCACGGTCCCCGGATCGCACGGTGCCTTGACGAGCAGCTCACGCAACGAGCGGTAGAGATCGACCTTGCCGTCGAGCAGGCAGACCTGCTGGCTGATGCGAGCCAGATCGTCGCTGTCCGACCCGATCCCGAACTGACGACCCAGATGGCGTGCGAGCTCCGTCGCGTTCGGCAGCGACCCGTCGCCGAGGCGCCACGGGCCGTCGCGATCGACGGCGTTGGCGCCCGAGCCGAGGATCGTCACGAGCGAGCCCTCGGCGAGATAGCGCGCGACCCGCGCAGCGTTGGAGCGCCGTCCGCGCTCGCGGTCGAGTGGGACCGGCGCGGGAGCGGGCGCGGGCCGGTCGCGGCGCTCGGAGGTCAGGCGGGCCAGGAGGTCGACCAGCGCCGCAACGTCGCGGTCCCACGACGCGTGGTGCAGCGTCTCGGCCTGGACGTCGGCGAGCGGTCGGAACGGCCGTGGCAGGCTCTCCCGAGCCGGCATCTCGGCGTCGTCGACGAGGACCGGGACGACCGTCGCGCCGTGGGCGAACGCCGTCTCCACCTCGATGCGCACGAGGTCCTCGGCCGCGGGGTCGAGCGCACTGCGATGCGCGCGCTCCTCGGCCGCCGTCGCCCAGTGCGGACCGATGACCGCAAGAACGATGTCGGACGATCGGACGCGCTCGACCACGTCGCTTCGCCAATCGTGTCCCGCGACCACGTCGCGCGTGTCGAGGAACACCTGACCGGCACCGAAGCGAGACTTGAGCGCCTCCGCCAGTTGTCGGGAAGCGGACGGCGCGTCGGAGCGACGGTAGCTGACGAATATCTGCAAGGCCGCCGCCTACTCTGCACCCGTCGCAATGCGATAGCAAGTGTGACGGTGCGTCACTGTCGATTACCCGTTAATTGGTGAACAGACCGTGCATGCGTCGGACATCATTTCGGGTCATTGTGACGCCTCTGTCCCCGAACGACTCCGAAGCTGTACAAAGTCCTATCACTGAGGATTCGTCGTCTGGTGCGCTGACTAGGCTCGCCACAGCAATTGACATTCGCGCCGACGTCGGTCGGGTCGCGAGTCGGGGGTGCTGTTGCGGGCGCGGGACGCGCTCGCCTGGTTGGGGTCGTACTCGGGCTGCCGCCGCGCGGCGCTGGAGGGAGACGCGATGCGCCGTACCGTTCGCGAGGCGCCGTCGCCGCGCTCGCACTGCTTGTCGTCGTCGGCACGGCTCGGCGCTCGGCAGCCGCGGCGGCGCGCCTCCGCCGAGCCGCACGTCAGACGAGCCTCGGTATCACGGGCCCGGTGGCGACGGCCGTAGGCCGGCGAACCGGGGCAGCGGGCACTGGGGTCGGGACGTCACCGGAACGACAGGCGACCGTTCCGGGAGCTACCGCGGCACGTGCGTCTGGCTCGCGGACAAAGACCTGGACGCGCGACACCGCGACCGCAGGACAACCGATGTCGTGCCGTGCAGATGAGTCTCGTAGCGTCCCGCACGCCGTCGGCCGACGCAACGGCGGTCGCTGGTGGCTCAGGGCCTGATCGAAGCGTCCGCACGACAAGGAGCTCTGTCGGCGCGGGCTCGCCGCGGCGCATTGCGGTCGTCGGAGGCAGCTGGGTCTTTCGTCGGGCGCCGCGGCAGCGTCGACCTCCATGGCACATCGACGATCGGCGTGTCGCTCGCTTCCGTGATCGCCGCTGACGGACACGAGCACGTGCCACATACCGAGCCTCCGCGATGTGGTCTCGGCCTCGGACCTGTTTCGACGTTGGCGCTGGTCGTCGATGCCGCGGCGATCTGTCACGGCGCCGGCACACGCTGCGAGCTGACCCGCGACGGGCCGACGATCACGTTTCGCGGTGACATCGCGGCCGAACAACGCTGACCGTTGAACGCGACCGGCCGACTTCTACCTGTTCCCGAACGACACGGCGTCAACGATGGACGATCGAGGGCTGCGAGGCCGAGACTCGCGGTCACCCTCCGCGATGCATCGCCGAAGATCGCGAGGTCATCGACATCGCGATGCGCGAGGGCGACGATCACGTGACGATCGATGCGTCGGTCTGCCGACGAGTCCCCTTCCGGCCCTGCCTCGCATCCTGGTCGACGGCGGTCCCGACCACGACGTCATCGTGGGCGGAGACGGGCCGGAGACGCTCGCCGGCGGCCCCGGGCCGGATAGATCAACGGCAACGGTGGCGCCGATCGACTCGACTTCGCCGCCGTCGACAAGGACGACGGACCGCCGAGGACCAGACCGCCGGCACCGACACCCTCGACGGCGGGCCCGGCGACGACCGACTCAACGGCGGGCCACCCGCCGCCGTCCAGGACGGCGACACCCTCATCGGCTCCGAGGGCACCGACACCGCCGACTACAGCGAGCGCACCGCGCCGCTCAGCATCTCGCTCGACGACGTCGCCGACGACGGTGAGGCGGGTGAGGGCGACAACGTCGAGTCGAGCGTCGAGAACGTGGTCGGCGGCTCGGAGAGCGACGCGCTGATCGGGTCGGCGGCGCCGAACGTGCTCAACGGCGAGGACGGCGACGACCGGGTGGTCGGGCTCGGATGGCGACGACGTGCTCGACGGCGGCACGAACACGCCCGGCAGCGACACGCTCGACGGCGGCGACGGGGCCGACTGCCTCTTCGGCCGCGCGGGGGATGACCGGCTCATCGGCGGTCCCGGCCCGGACTGCCTGTTCGGGGCGGGCGGCAGCGATGCGCTCGAGGGTGACGGCGGGGACGACATGCTCGCCGGTGGCGCGGGGCCCGACGCGGTGGAGGGCGACGAAGGAAACGACTCGCTCGACGGCTCGGAGCCGAACCTCGTCGGCGCCGACGGGCCGGACACGCTGGATGGCGGCCCCGGCACGGACTCCCTGTTCGGCGCCGAGGGCGACGATCGTCTGGACGGAGGCACCGGGCCGGACGGGATCCGCGGCGGGCCGGGGCGCGACACGGTGACCTACGAGGACCGCACGAGAGACGTCATCGTGACCCTCAACGGCCGGCCCGACGACGGGGAGGCGGGCGAGGGGGACAACGTCGCCGCCGACGTCGAGGCCGTCATCGGGGGCACCCTCGACGACACGCTGACGGGCGACCGGGACGCGAACGCGCTCACCGGCGGCTCGGGGCAGGACCTGATCACGGGTGGCGCGGGCGTCGACCGTCTCAACGCCGGCGACGCCCCGGACATCGTCGCAGGCGCGCGATGGAACCAAGGACGTGGTCGACTGCGGCGACGACGGCGACCTGGCGATCGCCGACCCGCGCGACACGGTGCGCAACTGCGCGACCGTGGACCGGGGTCGCAGGCGGCAGCGCCGTCGTTCGGCCGCGCTGCGATCGTTCGCCCCGCCCGGAGCGAGTTCGGCCTCCAGCTGCCGGACGGGAGCCGCATGTTCGACCTCGACGGTCCCGTGAAGGTCCCGATCGGATCGACCATCGACCCGCTGAAGGCCGGCGTGCGGCTGGTCACGGCGGCGAAGGCCGCGGGCGAGCGGCTCGACATCTCGGTCTCGCGCGGACCGGTCCAGCTCCGCCAGGACGCCGCGCGGCCCGGCGTCACCGAGCTGCGGCTGCGCGTGCGGGCCGCCGGCGGACTGCGCGCCGAGCCCGCGGCCGGGCCGCCGCCGCGGTACCGGGTCGCGAGGTGCTCGTCGCGATCCGTCACCGGCTCAAGCGGAAGAAGCCGGCGGCCGGGCGACGCCGACGAGGGAGAGGTGAGGGTCCGCGGCAAGCACAGCACCGCGGCCGCGGAGAGCACCCGCTGGCTGACCGTCGAGCGCTGCGACGGCACCCTCACCCGCGTCGACAGCGGCACGGTCCGTGTGCGCGACTTCGAGCGGCACAAGACCGTCCTCGTGCGCGCCGGGCACCGATATCTCGCGAGAGCGCGCTAGTCAGGCTGCGCGAAACGCGGGCTGCGCGCGGGATCAGGCGGCGTACCATCGTCCCGTGGCCTTTCCTCAGACGCGCCTGCGCCGGCTGCGCCGCACCCCCGTCCTGCGGGACGTCGTGCGCGAGACGCGCCTGCACGCGGGCGACTTCGTGCTGCCGCTGTTCATCGAGGCCGGTCTCGAGGGCCGGGCGCCGATCTCCGCGATGCCCGGCGTCGACCGCCTGTCGATCTCCTCGGCCGTCGCCGAGGCGGGCGAGGCGGCCGCGCTCGGCCTGCCCGGCGTGCTGCTGTTCGGCATCCCGGCCGACAAGGACCCGGAGGGCTCGGGCGCGTGGGACGACGAGGGCATCGTCCAGCTCGCCACGCGGGCGATCAAGGACGCCCATCCCGACCTGCTCGTCATCGCCGACCTCTGCCTGTGCGAGTACACGAGCCACGGGCACTGCGGACTGCTGCGCAGCGACGGCAGCGTCGACAACGACAGCTCGGTCGAGTTGCTCGCCCGCACCGCGGTCAGCCAGGCGCGCGCGGGCGCGGACATCATCGCCCCGAGCGACATGATGGACGGTCGGGTCGGCGCCATCCGCGCGGCGCTCGACGACGACGGGCTGACCGACACGCCGATCATGGCCTACAGCGCGAAGTTCGCCTCGGCGTTCTACGGCCCGTTCCGCGAGGCGGCCGACTCGACCCCGCAGTCGGGCGACCGCCGCGGCTACCAGATGGACCCGGCCAACGGCGACGAGGCGCTGCGCGAGGTAAGACTCGACGTCGAGGAGGGCGCGGACGTCGTGATGGTCAAGCCCGCGCTGCCGTACCTGGACATCATCCGCCGCGTCAAGGATTCGACCCGGATGCCCGTCGCCGCGTACAACGTGAGCGGCGAGTACGCGATGGTGAAGGCGGCCGCGGCCGCCGGCTACATCGACGAGCGCGCCGTCGTGCTCGAGACGCTGACCGCGATCCGCCGTGCGGGCGCGGACATCGTCATCACCTACCACGCCAAGGACGCCGCCCGATGGCTTCAGACCTGAGCGCAACGCCGAAGATCCGCAGCCGCAAGGGCGGCGCAGCGGTCCCGCTCGACGACTTCGACCGCGGGCTGCTCAACACGATGCAGGGCGCGTTCCCGATCGAGCCGCGGCCCTACGCCGCCGTGGCGAAGGCCCTCGAGGTGCCCGAGGAGCGGGTCCTCACCCGCGTCCGGGAGCTGATCGACGCGCGGATCATCCGCCAGGTCACGCCGATCTTCGACACCCGCGCGCTCGGCTACGGCTCGATGCTCGTCGCCGCCCGCGTCGACCCCGAGCACCCCTGGCGGGCGGCGAAGATCATCAACTCCCACCCGGGCGTGTCGCACAACTACCTGCGCAACCACGACTTCAACATGTGGTTCACGATCGCGGTGGAGGAGGACTCCAAGCTCGGCCTGCAGGGCACGCTCGACATCCTCCAGGAGCTCACGGGCGCCGACTCGATCCGCCAGCTGCCGACCCTCAAGCTCTTCAAGATCCGCATGGACCTCGAGATGCAGGGCGGGACCGAGGACCTCGCCACGGCCGGTGTCGCCGCGGCGCCGGCGGAGCTCGAGCGCCAGCCCTACGACGACTTCGACCGGGCCGTGATCCGCGCCACGCAGGGCGACATGCCGGTCGTGCCCGAGCCCTACGAGGCGGCGGCGGCCGAGCTGGGCGTCCCGGTCGACCGGCTGATCGAGCACCTGCGGGGCATGGTCGATCGCGGGCTGCTGCGCCGCGTCGCGGCGATCCTCTTCCACCGGCGCGCGGGCTTCAGCGCCAACGGCATGGGCGTCTGGAAGGTCCCGGACGACAGGGTCCTCGAGATCGGGCCGAAGATGGCCTCGTTCCGCGGGATCAGCCACTGCTACCAGCGCCCGACCTACGCCGACTGGCCCTACCAGCTCTTCACGATGGCCCACGGCCGCTCGAAGGAGGAGTGCGACGCGGTGCTCGACGCCGTCGCGGCCGCGACGCCCGACCTCCAGGACCGCGCGATCCTCTACAGCTCGACCGAGTTCAAGAAGATCCGGCTGCTCTACTTCACCGACGAGTTCCGCGCCTGGGAGCGCGAGCACGGCGGCGTGTGAGCAACTCGGTGACCGTCTCCCTGCGGGACACGCGTTCCGCCGACGCGTACGCCCGCGCCGTCACCCGCCTGCCCGGCGGGGTCAACTCGCCGGTCCGTGCGATGCGCGCGATCGGGCGCACGCCGATCTTCGTCGAGCGCGCCGCCGGCGCCGAGATCGTCGACGTCGACGGCAACCGCTACGTCGACTGGGTCTGCTCCTGGGGCCCGCTCGTCCACGGCCACGCCCATCCCGAGGTCGTCGCCGCGGTGGTCGCGGCGGCCGAGCGCGGCACGTCGTTCGGCGCGCCGACCATCGCCGAGGTCGACCTCGCCGACGAGGTCGCGCGGCGCATGCCCGCCGTCTCGATGCTGCGGATGACGTCGTCGGGCACCGAGGCCGCGATGAGCGCCATCCGGCTCGCCCGCGCGGCGACCGGCCGCGAGAAGCTCCTGAAGTTCGCCGGGGCCTACCACGGGCACGTCGACGGCCTGCTCGCCGAGGCGGGCAGCGGCCTCGCGACCCAGGCCCTCCCCGCCAGCCCGGGCGTCCCGGCCGCGGCGACCGCGAACACCGTGATCGTGCCGTGGAACGATCCCGCCGCCGTCCGGGCGGCGACCGAGCAGCACGAGTTCGCCGCCATCCTGTGCGAGCCCTACGCGGCGAACATGGGCCTCGTCCCGCCGACCGAGGGCTTCCTCGAGCTGCTGCGCGACCAGGCGACCGCGACCGGCGCTCTGCTCGTCTTCGACGAGGTCATCACCGGCTTCCGCGTCGCCCGCGGCGGCGCCCAGGAGCTGACCGGCGTGCACCCCGACCTCGTGATCATGGGCAAGGTCATCGGCGGCGGCCTGCCCGCGGCGGCCTACGGCGGCGGACGCGAGCTCATGGAGCGGATCGCCCCCGCCGGCGACGTCTACCAGGCCGGGACGCTCAGCGGGAACCCGCTCGCCGTCGCCGCGGGCCTGGCCGCGCTGCGGCTGCTCGACGAGTCCGCCTACCTGCGCCTGCGCTCGACGACCGACGCGCTCGCGACCGGGCTGCGCGAGGCCGCGGCCGCCGCGTCCGTGCCGGTCACGGTGGCGACGGCCCCCGGCCTGCTGACCGTGTTCTTCTCCGCCGAGCCCGTGCGCGACTACGCGGGCGCGCAGGCCTGTGACCTCGACGCCTACGGCGCCTGGTGCCGGGCGCTGCTCGCTCGCGGCGTGTATCCGCCGCCCTCGCAGTTCGAGGCGTGGTTCCCGTCGCTCGCCCACGGGCCCGAGCACGTGGAGCGCACCGTCGAGGCCGCGGCGGCGGCGTTCGCCTCGCTTTGACGGTGCCGACCGAGACGACGCTGCGACGCCTGGCCGGCGAGCTGCGGGACCAGGGCGGTCTGCTCGCCGACGCGCTGCTTCCCGCGCCGGTGCTCCTCGACGGCGACCCGGCCCTCGGCGCGCTCGCCGCGGCCGGCCCGCGCTCGGCCTGTCACACCGACGACGTCGCATTCGTCATAGAGGCGATACGTGAGGGCTATCTCCTGCACTACGGCGCCGGGCGCCTCCTGCGCGACGACGATCGCGACCTCGTCCTGCTCGCCGGCGACCACTTCTACGCCCTCGGCCTCGCCCGCCTCGCCGCCCTGGGCGACCTCGAGGCCGTCGCCGAGCTGGCCGACGTCATCTCGCTCGGCGCCCAGGCGCAGGCGGAGGGCCGCCCCGACCTCGCCGAGGCCGTGTGGACCGCGGGAGCGGCCGCGGTCGGCTGGGGCGCCGACGACGCCGTGCGCGCGGCAAAAGCGGCGGCGCGCGCCGGTGCCGCCGATGCTCCGGAGGCCCTGCGCGCGGCCGCGCGCCGGGTCTCGGGCGAGGTGGCGCGGGTCCGCTGAGCGACCCCCCGGATCGGCCCCAGCGCGGCGTAGACTGAGCGGGCGATAAGGTTCGCGCCCCCCGTCATGGCAGATCGCAGGCAGACCAAATCGAAGTACACCGCCGACCGCCAGATCCCCGGCGCGTTCGAGGGCGAGACCATCACGCGCCGGCGGTTCATGACCGGCACGGTCCACCTCACCGGCCTGGTCGGGACGGCCGCGATCGTGCTGCCGAGCTTGGGATTCGCGCTCGGGCCGCTGTTCGAGAAGCACCCGGAGCCGTGGCAGGCCGTCGGCACGACGGACGACTTCAACGACACGACGTACATCCCGAAGGTGATCACGATCGTCGCGGGCATCGGGCAGGCGGGCAAGAGCACCGTCTACGTGCGCAAGCGCAACCCGGAGATCGACAAGGAGCCGGAGGACGCCTTCAACAAGTTCGTCGCGATCTCGACGCGCTGCATGCACCTCGGCTGCCCCGTCCGCTTCGTCGAGGCCGCCGGCCGCTTCATCTGCCCGTGCCACGGCGGCGTCTACAACTTCCGCGGCGAGGTCGACGGCGGTCCGCCGGTGCGACCGCTCGACCGCTTCTACACCCGCACGCGCGCCGGCCAGCTCGAGATCGGCCCGCGCTTCTCGGTGAACCGCGAGCTCGAGCGCTTCTCGCCGCGCGACCCCGGCGAGGCCCTCGACGGCATCGGCCAATACCTGTATCCCTCGCGGCCCACGGTCCGCAAGCTCCCCGGAACCTGATCGTCATGGCTCGACTCAAGCTTCCCGCGCCGCCCCTGCCGAAGGCCCTGAAGCCGTCGCCGAAGCGACCGGGCGAGGGCAACGGCGCGACCAAGCCCGCGGACGCCGCCAAGGAGGCGGGGATCTCCGTCATCGACTGGGTGGACGAGCGCACGTCGCTCACCGGCCCGGCCCGATGGCTGATGTTCCGCAAGGTCCCGAAGGGGACCAACTGGTTCTACACGCTGGGCTCCGGCACGATGTTCGCCTTCCTCAACCAGGCGATCACCGGCGTCTTCCTGGCGATGTACTACGACCCGTCGCCCACGCGGGCGTACGAGTCGGCGCGGTTCATCACGAACGACGTCTTCCTCGGCGAGTTCGTGCGCGGCATGCACAAGTGGGGCGCCACCGTGATGGTGATCCTCATCTTCCTGCACATGGCGCGAACATTCTTCTTCGGCGCGTACAAGTACCCGCGCGAGCTGAACTGGATCATCGGCGTCGCGCTCGTGATCCTGACCTTCGTGATGGCCTTGACCGGCTACCTGCTGCCGTTCGACCAGCGCTCCTACTGGGCGACGATCGTGGCGAACAACATCACGGCGAGCGGCCCGCTCGTCGGCCCGTACCTCGCCGACTTCCTGCGCGCCGGGCCCGAGTTCGGGGCGACGACGCTGTCGCGCTTCTACGCGATCCACATGCTGCTCGTGCCCGGCATCATCATCGCGCTGATCGGCGCCCACCTGTACCTCGTCGCCAAGCTCGGGACGACGGCACCGCCGTGGCAGAAGGTCGACGACCACAGCGCGAGGGACGAGCTCGCGTGAACAAGCAGGAGAAGGAGCAGTACCTCCGCGAGTACGCCCTGCTGAAGGCGCAGGGGAAGCCGTTCTTCCCCTACGCCGTCGCCAAGGACTCCGTGATGTTCATCGTCGTGATGGCGGCGATCATCACGATGTCGATCGTCCTCGGAGCCGAGCTCGGCCCGAAGGCCGATCCGACGACGACGACCTACACGCCGCGCCCGGAGTGGTACTTCTTCTTCCTCTTCGAGCTGCTGCGGGTCATCAAGCCGCCGGCGCTGGTGCCGCTCGCGACGATCGGCATCCCGACGATCTGCATGATCCTGCTGTTCCTGCTGCCGTTCTACGACCGCGGGCCGGAGCGGCGGCCGGAGCGGCGCCCGATCGCGACGGCGGCGGGCCTGTTCACGATCGCGGCGATGGGCTACCTGACCTATCTCGGCGCCGTCGCCGGCCCGCCGACGGAGATCGACATGGCGACGCCGGCGCGGATCACCGCGCAGGGCCCGAAGGTGGTCGCGCAGTACGAGCGCGGCAAGCTCGTCGTCGGGCAGTCCGGCTGCCTGGCGTGCCACAAGATCGGCGAGAACGGCAACGCCGGCCCCGGGCCGCCGCTGACCGAGATCGCCGCGCGGCTCCCGTCCCAGGCGATCGCGCGGACGCTCGTCAACCCGACCGCGCCGATGCCGTCGTTCGCGAACCTGCAGAAGACCCAGCCGGAGAAGTTCAACGCGATGGTCGCGTTCCTCGGGCAGCTGAAGGGCGAATAGCCGCGGCGTGCCGATGACCGCGGGCCGGGCCCCCGGCACCCTCGAGGAGCCGCAGGTCCGGGCGATGTTCGACCGCATCGCGTCGTTCTACGACGTGATGAACTCGGTCATGACCGCGGGGCTCCATCACCGCTGGCGCAGGCGCGCCGCGGACCTCGCGGCCGTCGGGCCGGGCGGGCGCGCGCTCGACGTCGCGACCGGCACCGGCGACCTCGCGGTCGAGCTCGCCCGCCGCGTCGCGCCCGGCGGCGAGGTCGTCGGGTCGGACTTCTCGGAGGAGATGCTCGCGCTCGCGCGGCGCAAGGCGCCCGAGCTGCGGTTCGAGTGGGGCAACGCCCTCGAGCTGCCCTACGCCGACGACGCCTTCGACGCCGCGACGGTCGGCTTCGGCGCGCGCAACTTCTCCGACCTCGACCGCGGCCTGCACGAGATGACCCGTGTCGTGCGGTCCGGCGGCCGCGTCGTCGTCCTCGAGATCACGACCCCGCAGCGCCCGCCCCTTTCGACGTTCTTCCGCGTGTGGTTCGATCGCGTCGTGCCGCTCATCGGAAGGCTCACCGGCGAGTCCGTCGCCTACAGCTACCTGCCGAGCTCCGTCCGGCGGTTCCCGCCGCCGGAGGGCCTGGCCGCGGCCATGGAGCGCGCGGGCCTGCGCGACATCCGCTGGATCCTCACGGCGGGCGGGATCATCGCCATCCACGCCGGGACGAAGCCCTGACGCGCATGGCGGCCGCCGGCCCGGTCACCGAGGTCATCCGCGCCGCCGGCGATCACGTCCCGGCGCTGCTGGCGCGGGTCGAGGAGCGTCTCACGGCGCTCGCGGCCGGCCACGGCGCGACCCTGGCCGAGCACGGCGGCGCGACCATCGCCGCCGGCGGCAAGCGCCTGCGCCCGCTGCTCGTGTTCCTCGCCGCCGACGACGCCGAGGGCGAGGGCCTCGTCCGCGCCGCGACGGCGGTCGAGCTGGTGCACTCGGCGACGCTCGTCCACGACGACGTCCTCGACGCCGCGCAGCTGCGGCGCGGCGTGCCGACGGTCTGGGCCACCGCCGGGCGCGGGGCGGCCACCGCCACCGGGGACCTGCTGTTCGCCCAGGCCTTCGCCGAGCTCACCCGCAACGGCCGCGCCGACGAGGTCCGGGTCCTGTCCGACGCCAGCTGCGCCCTGGCCGAGGGCGAGCTGCGCCAGCGAGCCGACGCGTGGGACGCCACGGTCCCGGTCGAGCGCTATCTCGCGCGCTGCGAGCTCAAGACCGCGCGCCTGTTCGAGGCCGCGTGCCGCCTGGGCGCGCTCGAGGCCGGAGGGGACGCGGACGCGCTCGGCGCCTTCGGCCGCCGCATCGGGCTGGCGTTCCAGATCCTGGACGACGTCCTCGACGTCTCCGGCCCCGCCTCCCGGACCGGCAAGCACCGCGGCACCGACCTGCTCGACGGGACGGTCACGCTGCCCTACATCCTCGCCCGCGAGCACGACCCCGAGCTGGCGGCGCTCGACCCCCGGGCGATCCGCGATCCCGAGACGGCCGAGAGCGTCTGCGACCGCATCGAGGCGACGGGTGCGCTCGACGAGGCGCGCCGGCGTGCGCTGCAGATCGTCGACGCCGCCAAGGCGCGGCTCGGCGACGGGATGCCCGCCCGCCAGCGCGCCGCGCTCGAACTGGTCGCCAACGGGGTCGTCGCGCGCTACGCCTGAGGGCCCGGCGCGGCGGCGCTCACGCCGCGGCGCGCACGCCCTGCAGCTCGCGCACCTCGGCCAGCCGCCGCAGCGCGTCGTTCTCGATCTGCCGCACGCGCTCGGCCGAGATCCCGAGCGCGCGCCCGGTCTCGCTGAGGCGCTGGGGCTCGCTGCCGTCGATGCCGTAGCGCATCCGGACGACCTCGCGGTGGCGCTCGGGGAGCTGCTCGACGGCGCGCCGCACGGCGGCCCGCTCGAGCGAGACGGCGACCTCCTCGTCGGGCGCGTCGCCCTCGGCCGGCAGCAGCGCGCCGAAGGGCGTCTCCTCGTCCGCGCCGCCGATCGGCCGGTCGAGGCTGACGACCGTGCGGGTCGCCTCGCGCGCCTCCTGGAGGTGGGTGAGCTTCAGCCCGGTCGCCTCGGCGACCTCCTCGTCGGTCGGGTCGCGCTCGAGGCTCAGCTTCAGGTCCCGCTCGGCCGCGGCGATCTTGCGCTGGCGGATGCCGACGTGCGACGGGATCCGGATCGTCCGCGCGCGGTTCTCGATGCCGCGCTGGATCGCCTGGCGGATCCAGAAGGTCGCGTAGGTCGAGAACTTGTAGCCCTTGCGCCAGTCGAACTTCTCGGACGCCCGCACCAGCCCGAAGATGCCCTCCTGGATGAGGTCGAGCAGCGTCAGGTCGTAGGTCGGGTACTTCTTCGCCAGCGAGACGACCAGCCGGAGGTTCGAGTTGATCAGGCGCTCCTTGGCCTGCAGGTCGCCGCGCTCGATGCGCTTGGCGAGCTCGATCTCCTCGCGCGCGCTGAGCAGCGGGTAGTTGCGCAGCTCGTTGAGGAACATCTGCAGCGCGTCGGTCGTGACGACGGCGACGTTGTCGTTGACGTAGCGCAGGTCTTGGACGTCGGTGTGGCCGCAGTCGTCGGTCAGCTCGATGCCGCGGCCCTCGAGGCGCTCGTGCAGCTCGTGGGACTGCTCGTCGTCGAGGCCGGCCTCGGTGATGAGGTCGGACAGCTCGGACAGGTTCACGCAGCCCTTCGTCTCCCCCTGGGAGACGAGGACGTCGAGGCGCGCCTGGACGTCGGGTTCGATGGACATCCTTCCTGCGGGATGGCCGGATCGGGGGACAGCTAAACCGCCGGTGGTACGTGGGCGCCGATCACGGCGCGTGCGCGGGTGCCGGGCCGAGGCCCGGCGGCGGGGCCTAGAAGTCCTCGGGGACGATGTGATCGGCCTGGAGGGCGTGGACGAAACGCTCGATCTCGTCCTCCATGTTGGCCTGCATCATGCGCTTGAGGTCGCGCACCAGAGCCTCGGTGCCGCGGTCGAGCTCCTCGTCGAAGCGCTCGACGGTGTCCTGCTCGAAGACGCCGGTGCCGGTCCACTCGCAGTTCGGGCAGCGGAGGTGGACCTCCCAGTGCGTGTCGCCGACCTCGTCCCAGTCGACGGGGTACACGAGCTCGGAGTCGCAGGTGCTGCACAGGTGCAGGTCCGCGTCCGGCTGCGTCGTCGGGTGGGTGGCGATGTTGGTCTCGTCGCTCTCACCGAAGTAGACGACCTCGATGGTCTTGCCCGAGGGCAGGACGATGCGGCGGACGTACGGAGTGTTGTCGGGTTGGCGGCTCATGTGATGGCTCCTGGTAGCCACCTCATCGGCCTCCCGGGCGTGCGTCTTGAGGGGTCAACGCGTGTCTGACGGAACTGGCGCGTTGCCGCTCATGGTGATCCGCTCGACCCCAATCGGCAGTACATTGGGGGCATGCCGAGCATCGGACCCCTCGAACTGGCGATCGTCCTCGTGATCGTGCTCATCATCTTCGGGCCGAAGCGCCTTCCGGGCCTCGGTCGCCAGCTCGGATCGGGCATGCGCGAGTTCAAGGATTCGATCACCGGCAAGGACAAGGACGACGACGACGAGGACCAGGACGCCTTCGGCCAGCCGGCCGACCGCGCCCGCCGGGCCGAGCTCGACCCCTCAGCGGCCGAGCCCGAGGTCGTGACCGGCGAGGCGCGCCGCGAGGATCAGCCCGCCTCGCGCGCCGATACCTGAGCGGCGTAGGTGGCATGACCGTCGTACGGCCGGTCAGTCATGAGGACCGGCTCAGCCTCATCGAGCATCTGGACGAGCTGCGCACGCGGCTGATCGTCTGCATCGGCATCTTCATCGCCGCGTTCTCGATCTGCTACTGGCAGAACCACTGGCTGCTCGAGACGGTCAACAAGCCCCTGCAGTCGACGCAGAACCTCGACGGCAAGAAGCGCAGCCAGGACCCGCTCGAGGAGTCAGCGCGCTTCTCGCTGCGCACCGGCGCCGCCCAGAAGGCGACGGCCGCGGCGCTGCGCTCGACGAGTCAGGCGATGGCCGCGCTCGCGGTCGGCGCCGACCTGAGCCCGGCGCTGCGCGCGCAGCTGCGCGTGGCCCAGCGCCAGCTCGAGACGGCCGCGCGCGCCCAGGCGGTCGCCGCGGCGGCGGTGCCGACGAACCGCGGGCGACAACCGATCACCCTCGGGGTCACGGAGCCGTTCGTCACGACGTTCACGGTCGCCGGCTACGCCGCGCTGCTGCTCTCGCTGCCGTTCATCCTCTGGCAGGCCTACGCGTTCGTCCTGCCGGCGTTCAGCCCGCAGGAGCGGCGGGTCGCGCTGCCGCTGATGCTGCTCGTGCCGTTCCTGTTCATGTCCGGAGTGGCGTTCGGCTACTTCGTCGCGCTGCCACGGGCGATCAACTTCCTGCAGAACTTCAACGACCAGTCGTTCGACATCCTCATCCGGGCCGCGGACTACTACAAGTTCTCGGTCGTCCTGCTGGTGGTGATCGGGCTGCTGTTCCAGATCCCGGTCGGGGTGCTCGCGGTGACGCGGCTCGGGGTCATCAGCGCCCGCCAGCTCGGGAAGAACCGCGGCTACGTGATCCTGCTCCTGGCGGTCGTCGCCGCCGTCGCGACCCCGACCCCGGATCCCGTGACCATGCTCATCGCGATGGCGCCGCTCGTGATCCTCTTCGAGCTCAGCGTGCTGCTCGCGCGCTTCTTCGAACGCCGGGAGGAGAAACGCGCGGAGGAGGAGTGGGAACCGGACGACGACCCGGACGACGATCCGTCCCTATCCTGAGGGACCATGCTGTTCGACCTTCGCGGCAGAGGACGCCGCCGCACGGTGCAGGTCATCTACCTGAGCCTCGCGATCCTCATGGGGGGCGGGCTCGTGCTGTTCGGCATCGGCGGCGCCACGAGCGGCGGCCTGATCGACGCCATCCAGGGCAACTCGAGCACGACGAGCGGGACCGACGCGTTCCAGAAGCGCGTGGACGCGCTCGAGAAGCGCACGCAGGCCAACCCGCAGGACAAGGCCGCCTGGGCGCAGCTCGCCGGCCTGCGCTTCCAGCTCGCGGGCAGCGGCGCGAACTACGACCAGACGACGGGCGCCTACACCGCCAAGGGCAAGGCGATCCTGCTCCAGGCCGCGGCCGCGTGGCAGCGCCACCTCAGGCTCGCCGGCGAGAAGCCCGACACGACGGTCGCCAACCAGATGGTCCAGGCCTACGGCGTCACCGGCCTGCGCAACTACGCGGAGGCGGTGAAGGCGCTCGAGTTCGTCATCGACGCGACGCCGAACGCGACCTTCCAGCAGTACGCGCAGCTCGCGGTGCTGGCGCACGGGGCGAAGCAGACGCGCAAGGCGACGCTGGCGGCCGACAAGGCGGTCTCCCTCGCGCCGAAGAACCAGCGAAAGACGCTCCAGACGCAGATCAAGACGGCCCAGCAGCAGCTCGACGCGGCCGCCGGGACGTCGACGACGGGCCAGTAGCGCCGCCGTCCCCGCGGGACCGGGCGGCGCGCGGTGCAGCCGCTACCATTCCCGTCTTCCTTCGCCCCTGTAGCTCAACTGGCAGAGCAGCGGACTCTTAATCCGAAGGTTGAAGGTTCGATTCCTTCCGGGGGCACTCCCGAAAGCCCGGCTCTGGCCGGGCTTTTTTCGTGCTCGAGGTGCGGATCTCGACTCGGTGAAGCCGCTGCCGGCTACGTGCTCCTGCAGGCGGATGTCGGGGTCGGCGCCTACGTCCTCGATGTCGGCGGCGACCTCGCCGACGATCGCGGCGACGAGGCGCGGCGAGTTCGCCAGGCCCCATCCCAGCGCCTAGGTCAGGCCGTTCTCCTTGTCGCCCCAGCAGGTCGAACACCGTCCGCACCGGCTGGCCGTGCAGCAGCAGATCAGGCACCGTTCGGGCGCAGCCTCGACGCGGTGCGATCCTCCGGGACAAGCTAGACGTACGATCCTTGCATGGCCACGTCCCCTCAGGCGCGAGGTCGTCGCGGTACCGCCCGGCGGGATGAGCAGCTGCGGTTGATGACGAAGGTCGCGCGGCTCTACCACGAGCGCGGCGTGCGTCAGCCCGAGATCGCGAGGCGCCTGCACCTCTCGCAGGCGCGTGTGTCGCGGCTGCTCAAGCAGGCCGAGCTTGAAGGGATCGTGCGGACCACGGTCGTCGTTCCCGAGGGCGTGCGTAGCGGACTCGAGGATCGGCTCGAGGACGCCTACGGGTTGCGCGAGGCGGTCGTCGTCGAGTGTCTCGACGCCTCCGAGGAGGGGACGAACTACGATCTCGGCGTCGCCACGGCGGCGTACCTCGAGTCGACGCTGACGGGCGGCGATGTCGTCGGCGTGTCGTCGTGGAGTGCCACGCTGCTCGCGGCGGCCGAGGCCATGCGGCCGCTGGCGCGCGTCGGGGCCACGCGGGTGATCCAGCTCTTCGGAGGCGTCGGCGATCCCGCTGCCGCCGGCCACGCGGCGCGCTTGACGCAGCGGTTCGCTGATCTCGCCGGGGCCAAGCCGACGTTCATGCTGACGCCGGGCATTGCCACGTCCGTATCGGCTCGGCGAGCACTGGTGCAGGACCAGTTCGTGCAGGAGGCGATCACGGCGCTCGACGACGTGACGCTCGCGCTCGTCGGCATCGGCGCGCTCGAACCGTCGACGCTGCTTCAGAGCAGCGGCAACATCTTCTCCCCGCATGAGCTCCGTGCGCTCGGAACGCGAGGAGCGGTCGGCGACATCTGCCTTCGGTTCTTCGACGCAGACGGCCGACCGATCAAGTCGGACGTCGACGAGCGCGTGATCGGGGTGACGCTCGAGCAGCTCGCGCGCGCCGACCGCTCCGTGGGCGTCGCCGGCGGCGAGCGCAAGTACGAGGCCATCAGGGGCGCGCTGCGCGGTCGCTGGGTGAACGTGCTCGTAACCGACCACCTCACGGGCGAGCGGCTCGTAGCCGACGTAGAAGCCGACGGCTCCGGGGCCTGACGGAACCACACGCGCGGACCTCGCCGTTGACACCCGGTGGGCGGCCGACACGTGGTGCGCGCTGTCGTTCGATTCGCGCGTGAGTAAATATTCACGTGTTCGCTTCGGATCGCCTGCGGAAGGCGGTCGGAGCGTTCCGCCGATCCTGCCGCCCGGAGAAAGCCGAGTCGGCGACGCCGCGTCTCGGTGGTCGCCCGGTCTGGCCGACCTCGATCGGCGCGCGACGGCTCACCCGCTCACCGGCAACCGGGGGCAGCTCGCCGGCCGACACGGTTGTCGTGCATCCCACGGCGAGACTTGACACGGGTACATCGAGTCGCTACTCATGTTTGAGGATCCATTCAGGCATGAATGGATATGCAACGAGGAGAGAGCATGAGCTTCGGAGCAGGAATCTGGCTGTTCGGCCAGTTCGTCGACCGGTACGCGGCCGACGCGTACGGCCCGCCGGTAAGCACCATCGAGGCGATCGAGCGCGCCGGCGCCGTCGGCGACCTCGAGGTGCTCGACATCAACTATCCGTTCTCGGATCCGGACATCACGGTCGAGGACGTTCAGCGCGCGCTCGACGACGCCGGCCTCTCGACGTGGTGCATCACGCCGCACATCTACACCCGCGAGTTCACGGGCGGCGCGTTCACGAACCCCAACCCGGCGGTCCGCACCCGCGCGCTCCAGCTCTGCGAGGAGGGCGTCGACGTCGCTCGGCGGCTCGGCGCGCCGACCGTGAAGCTCTGGCCAGGCCAGGACGGCTTCGACTACCCCTTCCAGGCCGACTACCGCGAGCTGTGGCGGCTGGAGCTCGAGGGGGTGCGCGCCGTCGCCGACGTCGATCCGAACATCCGCGTGGCGATCGAGTACAAGGCGAAGGAGCCCCGTACGCACATGTCCTTCTCCACGGCCGCGCGCACGCTGCTCGGGATCCAGTCGCTCGGACGCGACGACGTCGGGAATCGTCGTCGACCTCGGCCATTCGCTGTTCGCCAAGGAGGCGCCGGCCGACGTCGTCTCGCTCGTGCATGACGCCGGTCGGCTGTTCACCGTCGAGGTCAACGACAACTGGCGCGAGTGGGACGACGACCTCACGGTCGGCTCGATCCACCTGGTCGAGACGCTCGAGTTCTTCCTCGAGCTGCGCAAGATCGGTTGGGAGCAGCCGATCCTGCTCGACCAGTTCCCGTTCCGCGAGGACCCGGTCGAGGCGGCGCGGACGAGCATCGACACGATGCGCGCCATCGACGCGACGCTCGACCGGATCGACCTCGACGCGCTGCGCGCCGCCCAGGACCGCCAGGATGCGCTGGCGGCTCAGCGGATACTGACCGAGCTGCTGCTCGGCGGCGCACCCGTTCGTGCGTCGGGGGACGCGTGATGGCCGCCGCACCGACCGCTGACGAGGGTCCGTCTGGTGGCGCGCGGCGCCTGATCACGCCGCGGATCGTGCTCACCGGGCTCGCGATCCTCCTCGTCGCCGCGATGGCTCTCGACACGACCTGGAAGAAGGGGCCCGTCAAGGTGACGGCGGGAGGCCGCGAGGCGTTCAGCGCTGCGAAGTACGGACGCCAGACCTATCCGAAGGTGAGCGCCGCGATCACCAAGTCCGCCACCCCGCTTCCGACGCTCGTTGCGGCCCTGCGCAAGGACCAGGACGCGGCGAGCAAGCGGTACGGCAAGCGCGAGGGCAGCAGTCCGCCCGCCTTCGCGACGTCGGGCGAGGGCGTCGCGGGCAAGGTCGAGAACGGCCTCATGGAGGTCCGGGTCGCGGGCGTCCCGAAGAGCACGCGCATCTCGATTCAGGTCGGGCCGGCGCTCAACGGGACCGCGCTGCGCGACGGGACGGGGACGATCCACTTCGGGCAGTTCGTCAACCAGGTCGACTACGCCAGCGCCGGCACGGCGCTCAACAACGAGGTCAAGACGCGCGTCCTCAAGGGCTTCGACGCGCAGGCCGCGCAGGGCAAGCGCGTGAAGTTCGTCGGTGCGTTCACCCTGCTCACGCCGTCCGTCGTCACGGTCACCCCCGTGCAGCTGCAGGCGGCGGGATGACGTTCACCGCGGCACCGGTGATGCGCGCGCGGGAGATCAACAAGGTCTTCGGCGCCACCCACGCGCTGCGCGGCGTCGACTTCACCGTCACGCGCGGTCGCGTCACCGTGCTGTTCGGCGAGAACGGCGCCGGCAAGTCGACGCTGATGAAGATCCTGGCGGGGATCGAGGCGCCGACGACCGGCACGCTCGAGCTCGACGGCGAGCCGGTCAAGCTCGGCGGCCCGCGCGATGCCGCCGGCGCGCGGCATCGCGATCATCCACCAGGAGCTCAGCCTGTTCCCGAACCTGAGCATCGCCGACAACGTGTTCATGGCGCGCGAGCGCGTCCGGCGCGGCGTGCTCATCGACCAGCGCCGGCAGCGTGAGATCACGGCCGACCTGATGCGGCGGCTCGACGAGCCGCTCGATCCGCAGACGCTCGTCTCGGAGCTGCGGCGTCGGCCAGCAGCAGATCGTCGAGATCGCGCGCGCGCTCGCCCAGGACGCGCGCGTCCTGATCATGGACGAGCCGACGTCCGCGCTGAGCGTCGGCGGAGGTCGAGGTGCTGTTCCGCGTCATCCGCGAGCTGACCGCGGCCGGCGTGGCGATCGTCTACATCTCGCACCACCTCGAGGAGGCGCTCGAGATCGCCGACCACGTCGTCGTCTTCCGCGACGGTGAGCTCGTCGCCGAGGCCGAGGCCGACGAAGTCGACACCGACTGGGTCATCGAGCGATGGTCGGCCGCAACCCCGAGGAGCTCTTCCCGGACGAGTTCCCGCCGGTCCGCGAGGAGCTGCTGCGCGTCGAGCGACCTCGTCGTGGCCGACCCGTCCAATCCGGACCGGCTGGCGGTCGACGACGTGTCGCTGAGCGTCCGCGCCGGCGAGATCGTCGGCCTGTACGGCCTCATGGGCGCCGGGCCGCACGGAGCTGCTCGAGACGCTCGCCGGCCGGCTGCGCCCCGCGGCCGGACGCGTCGCTGCTCGACGGCGGGCCGGTCGAGCACGCGACCGATCGGCGAGCGCATCGCGCGCCGGGCTCGCGCTCGTGCCCGAGGACCGCCAGCGCGACGGCCTCGTCCAGACCATGAGCGTCGGCGAGAACCTCACGCTCGCGAGCCTCCGGCGCTACGTCACGGGCGGCCGCGTGTCGGCGCGGCGCGAGCGCGAGGCGATCGAGCGGATCGTCCCGACGTCACGGTCAAGACGTCGCGGGCCCAACGCGCCGATCGGGTCGCTCAGCGGCGGCAACCAGCAGAAGGTCGTGCTCGGCAAGGCGCTGCTGACCGAGCCGCGCGTCCTGCTGCTCGACGAGCCGACCCGCGGCATCGACGTCGGCGCGAAGGCCGAGATCTTCGCGCTCATGACCGAGCAGGCCAAGCGCGGGCTCGGCAGTGCTGTTCGCGACCTCCGAGCTGGAGGAGGCGCTGCACGTCCCCGACCGCCTGCTCGTCATGTGCGAAGGGACGCATCGTCCGAGAGATCCGCCGGGCAACGGCGACGAGGGAGGAGATCATGGCGGCATCGGAGGGCCCCGTCAGGGGCGAGGCGAGCGGGGGCGGTGCGTCGTGAGCACCGCGCCCACCACCGTCGACGGCACCGCCCACGAGCGAGGCGCCGGTGACCGCCGAGCGCCAGAAGCTGCGGATCTTCAACGTGATCCTCGAGCTGCGCGCCTTCATCGCGCTGATCGTCCTCATCATCATCTTCTCGTTGCTCTCGGACTCCTACCTGACCTTGGACAACCTGGTCACGATGACCAGGCACGTCGCGATCAACGCGATCCTCGCGATCGGCATGCTCTTGGTGATCCTCAACGGCGGCATCGACCTGTCCGTCGGCTCGATCGTCGGCCTCGCGGGCGTTGTCGCTGGCGTGCTGCTCGGCGGCCTGCGACCTCGGCTTCCTGGGCGTGACCGCGTACCCGGCCGTGTGGGTCGTCGTTGTGCTCGCGCTGCTCGTCGGGGCCTGCGTCGGAGCTGTCAACGGCATGGTCATCACCCGGTTCAGCGTCGCGCCGTTCATCGCAACGCTGGGCATGTTCTACGTCGCCCGCGGCGTGGCGCTGCTGATCTCGGGCGGCGAGACCTATCCGAACCTCGGCGGCAGCCCGGCGCTGGGGAACACGGGCTTCGACTTCCTCGGGGGCGGCGAGATCCTCGACGATCCCCGTGTCGATCTGGCTCATGGTCCTGTTCGCCGCGGGGGCCGTGTTCCTGACCCGTTTCACCCCGTTCGGCCGCTGGATCTACGCGATCGGCGGCAACGAGCGCGCGGCCGAGCTCGCCGGCATCAGGGTGCAACATGGTCAAGCGCCGCGTCTACATGATCTCCGGCGTCTGCGCGGCGATGTCCGGCCTGATCATCGCCTCGGAGCTGACGTCGCTGCGCCGCAGGCGGCGAGACGTTCGAGCTCAACGCGATCGCGGCGGTCGTCATCGGCGGCACGTCGCTGATGGGCGGGCGCGGCACGGTCCGAGGCGCCCTGATCGGTGCGTTCGTGATCGGCTTCCTGGCCGACGGCCTCGTGATCGTCGGCGTCTCGACGTTCTGGCAGATCGTGATCAAGGGCACCGTGATCGTCCTCGCCGTGATCCTCGACCAGAGCCAGCAGCGCATCCAGCGCCGCGGCGCCGCAGCGACCGCGGCGGCCCAGATCACCGCCGACCGCACCCCGAGCACTCCCGCGGCCGCCTGACGCCGCATACCTGACACACCACCCGAGGAGGGACTCACCATGTCGTTGCACCGCAAGCCCACGCGGCTTGTCCTGATCCTGGCCGCCGTCGCATCGCTCGCCGTCGCCGCCTGCGGCGGTTCAGACAGCAGCTCGTCGAGCTCGGGCAGCAGCTCGAGTGCGAGCGGCAAGGCCGGGGGCCTGATCGCGATCATCACGCCGGCCGTCGACAATCCGTTCTTCAAGGCGGAGGCGGACGCCGCCGCGGCCAAGGCCAAGAAGCTCGGCTACCAGACCTCGGTCGCCTCCCACGACGACGACCCGAACAAGCAGAGCGAGCTGATCGACGCCGCCATCTCGCGCAAGGCGAAGGCGATCATCCTCGACAACGCCGGCGCCGACGCCTCGATCGGCCCCGTGCAGCAAGGCCAAGGACGCGGGCATCCCGGTGTTCCTCATCGACCGCGAGATCAACGAGACCGGCATCGCGACGGCGCAGATCGTCTCGAACAACGCGCAGGGCGCCGGGCTCGGCGGCCAGGAGTTCGTCAAGGCGCTCGGCGGCAAGGGCCAGTACGTGGAGCTGCCGGCAAGGAGTCCGACACCAACGCCGGCGTGCGCTCGAAGGGCTACAACGACGTCCTCTCGCAGTACCCCGACCTGAAGAAGGTGGCCAAGCAGAGCGCCAACTGGGACCAGCAGGAGGCGTTCACCAAGATCGAGACCATCCTCCAGCGCAACCGCAACATCGACGGCATCATCGCGGGCAACGACACGATGGCCCTGGGGCCGTGGCCGCGCTGAAGTCGCGGGCCTGACCAAGAAGGTCAAGGTCGTCGGCTTCGACGGCAGCCCCGACGCGGTCTCGGCGATCAAGAAGGACCAGATGGTCGCGACCGTCCTGCAGCCCGCCGCCCTGATCTCGCGCATGGCCGTCGAGCAGGCCGACGAGTACATCAAGAACGGCAAGGCCGGCCAAGCCCGAGAAGCAGTCGATCGACTGCGTCCTGGTGAGCAAGGAGAACGCCGACAGCTTCGGCGTCTTCGAGCAGAAGACCTGACGCTGCGGCGCTCGAGCCGCGCGCCCGGCCCGGGCGCGCGGTCTCGGGCCGCCGGGCGCCGCCGCGCGCGCCGCAGCGCACATGACCCGACGACCTCGCCGGCCCGGCGGGCACCGCCTGTCGCGGCGACGACCCCGATCCGGCGTGCGAGGCGGCACCTCGCGCATCCCGGATGAACCCACACGAGGAAGCGATACGCATGCTCCAGACCCACTCCCGTACGGCCCAGGACTACGCGGACCTCCGGCGCCGCGTGGACGACGCGCCGCCGGACGAGCGCGCGCGCGTCCTCGCCGACATGGCGACGGACATCAGGCGGAGCATCGTCACGATGATCGACGCGGCCGGCATGGGCCACATCGGCGGCGACCTGTCGGTCACCGACATCCTGGTCACGTTGTTCGGGGGTGTGCTCTCCGTCGATCCCGAGCGCCCGGACTGGCCCGCGCGCGACCGGTTCATCCTGAGCAAGGGTCACTGCGCTGGAGCGCTGTACGCGACGCTCGCGCGCTGCGGCTTCTTCGACCCCGAGGAGCTCGGCACGTTCATGGCCCCAGATGTCGGCGCTGAACGGGCACCCGAACCGGACCAAGGTGCCCGGCGTCGAGACCAACACCGGGCCGCTCGGCCACGGCTTCCCGGTCGGTGTGGGCTGCGCGCTCGCCGCCCGGTTGCGAGGGCGAGGACTGGCGGACGTTCGTCGTGCTCGGCGACGGAGAGCTGCAGGAGGGCAGCAACTGGGAGGCGGCGATGACCGCCGCGCACTACCGCCTCCACAACCTCACCGCCGTCGTGGACCGCAACCGCCTCCAGCAGGGCGCACGGACGGAGGACACCAAGCGCCTGGAGCCGCTCGCGGACAAGTGGCGGAGCTTCGGCTGGGAGGTCCGCGAGGTCGACGGTCACGACCACGGTGCCCTGCTCGACGCGTTCGCGCCGTCGACCGCAAGCGATCCGGTGGTCATCATCGCCCACACCGTCAAGGGCAAGGGCGTCTCGTTCATCGAGGACCGCGTCGAGTGGCACCACAAGGTGCCGGACGCCGAACAGGTGAAGGCCGCGATGGAGGAACTGACCCGATGAGTGTCCAGATCGCCGAGGGCGCGAAGACCTACGACTGCCGCAAGGACTTCGCCGACGAGCTGATCGCGCTGGCCCGAGAGGACGAGCGGATCGTCGCCGTCTGCAACGACTCTGTCGGCTCGAGCAACCTCGTCGGCTTCCGCGAGGAGTTCCCCGACCGCCTCATCAACGTGGGCATCGCCGAGCAGGACATTGTCGGCGTCGGGGCCGGCCTCGCCAATGGAGGGTTCATCCCCTTCGTCTCGGCGGCCGCGCCGTTCCTCACCGGGCGTGCGCTCGAGCAGATCAAGGCCGACGTCGCCTACAGCAACACGCACGTCGTGCTCTGCGGCCAGAGCCCCGGCATGGCCTACGGCGAGCTCGGCCCGACGCACCACTCGATCGAGGACCTGTCGTGGACGCGCGCGATCGCCAACCTCGCGGTGGTCGTGCCGGCTGACGCGGCGCAGACGCGCGCCGCCGTGCGATGGGCGGCCGCGAACCCCGCCCCGCTGTATCTGCGGGTGCCGCGGTACAAGGTTCCGGATGTCACCCCGGCCGGCGCGCCGTTCGAGCCGGGGCAGAGCGTCCGACTCCGTGACGGCGAGGACGCGACCGTGATCGCGATCGGCACGATGGTCTCGCGCGCCATCGCGGCGGCCGACCAACTCCGCTCCCAAGGCGTCGGCGTGCGCGTGCTGAACATGCCGTTCGTCGATCCGCTGGACATCGACGCGATCCTCGATGCCGCGTCGCAGACGCGCGGGATCGTGACCGCCGAGGAGGCGACCGTCAGCGGCGGGCTCGGTGCCGGGGTTGCGACCGCAGTCGCCGAGCACCATCCTGTGCCGATGCGGATCCTCGGCGTCCGCGATGCGTTCGCGCCGACCGGAGACACCACGTATCTGCTCGAGCACTTCGGGCTGACCACAGACGGCATCGTCGACGCCGTGCGCAGCGTGCTGGGACATGGCGTCTGAGCCGCTGATCCTGGCCGTCGACCAGGGCACCAGCGCGACGAAGGCCGTTCTCGTGGACACCGCGGGCAGGATCGTGGCGCACGGCTCGGCCCCGGTCGGGCTCGCCCACCCGCGGCCGGGGTGGGTCGAGCAGGACGCCAACGCCATCTGGGACAGCGTCCTGGCAGCCGTGGCGACCTGTGTCGCCGACCGCGACGCCGCCGTCGTCGTCGCAGTGGGCCTCAGCACGCAGCGCGAGTCGCTGCTCGTCTGGGAGCGCAACGGTGGTGCGCCCCTCGGCCCGATGCTGAGCTGGCAGGACCAACGAACGCGCACGGACTGCGAGGCGCTGCGCGGACGAGACACCGACGGCGCGGTGCGCCGGACCAGCGGTCTCCCGCTGGACCCGATGTTCTCGGCCCTCAAGGCGCGGTGGCTACTAGACCGCTACGACCGCGACCGAGCGCGGAGTCGGCGGGGCGAGCTGTGCCTCGGCACCGTCGACTCGTGGTTGCTGAGCCGGCTCGGAGGCGACCACATGATCGAGGTCGGCAACGCCGCCAGGACGCAGCTCATGGACGTCCGACGTCGCCGCTGGGACGACGACCTGCTCGCCTTCTTCAACGTCCCGGCGGCGGTCCTGCCACGCATCGTGGCCTCGACAGGGCCATTCCCGACGACGCGGGGCCTTGCGCCTCTCGTCGACGGCACGCCGGTCGCCGCTGTCATGGGCGACTCGCACGCCGCGCTCTTCGCCCACGCCGGCTGGCGGCCTGGGCGGGTCAAGGCGACGTACGGCACCGGCTCCTCGATCATGAGCCTCGGCTATCCGGGGACCACCACGTCTCCTGCGCTGTGTCTCACCGTCGCCTGGGACGACGGCCAGCCCGCGTACGCCTTCGAGGGCAACATCCGGGCGAGCGGCGCAACCCTGACGTGGCTGGCCGAGCTGTTCGGTATGACCCCCGACGCCGTCGCGTCAGCCGCCGCGGACAGCAGCGACGGCGTGCACCTCGTCCCCGGCTTCGGGGGCCTCGGCGCGCCCTGGTGGGACGACGACGCGGTGGGACTCCTGACGGGGCTGAGCTTCGGGACGCGGCTGCCACAGGTGGCCCGCGCCGGCCTCGAGTCGATCGCTTTCCAGGTGGAGGACGTGGTCGCGGCTGTCGAGCGCGAAAGCGGGCCTGTCGAAGCATTGCTCGCCGATGGCGGTCCGACCGCGAATCCGGTCCTCATGCAGCTGCAGGCGGACACGAGTGGCCGCCTCGTCGAGCGCGCGCTCGCGCGCGAGTTGTCGGCGCTTGGCGTTGCGCATCTCGCGGGCTACGCGACGGGGCTCTGGACCCGCGATCAACTGGAGGCGCTCGAGCGAGCGCGGCAGGCCTTCGATCCCGCGGAGTCCGCGGACTCTCGAAACCTGCGGCGTGACGGGTGGCACGCGGCGGTCTCGCGCGCGAGGAGAGCGCGGGGCGGCGCCCCGCCCGCCCCCGGTCCGGGGGACTCGCGGGCGGCGGACCGTCTGGAGACTTCCTTCACGCGGTAACGACGCTCCCCGTCGCAGCTCTGGGGTGGGTCCGCGCGGTCTGAGGATGCAGGCGACAGGGCGCGCACTGATCGCGAGACGGAACAGCGCGAAGGTTCGATTCCTTCCGGGGGCACTCCCGAAAGCCCGGCTCTGGCCGGGCTTTTTTCGTGCTCGGGTTCTGTCGCCCGCTAGAGCACCCGCGGCGTGGCGGAGCTCGAGTAGACGTCCTTGCGCGCGATGCGCCCCTCGGGAGTGAGGGGGAAGACGTCGACGCCGTCCCATTCCAGCCGGCGACCGTCGTCGGGGTGCTCGGCGCGCGCGGTCCACTCACTCGCGGCGAAGTCGTCGCCGCAGCGCAGCGTCCGGCGCTCGAAACGGAGCGTCGGCCAGCGCGCGAAGATCGCGCCGATGTGCTCGCGCACCGCCGCCGCGCCCGCGACGCGCTCTCCGGCCGTGTGGTTGTGAAAGACGATCGCGTCGTCGTGCATCGAGGCGATCGCGTCGAGGTCCTGTGCGTTCCAGGCCGCGTCGTAGCGATCGATCAGCGCGGCAACGTGTGCGCTAGGCGGGCCAGAAGTCATCTTGCTTCTCCGTCGGGGGCTCGGCGAGCCGGGGCGAGAAGATCAGCAGCTCGGCCTCGTCGTCGGTGTCGTTGTGGACGGAGCGGAACGCGGTGCCGCCGACCCGGACCGCGGTCTGCGGGCCAGCCTCGAAGACGTCGTCGTCGATCTTGAACGTGACGACGCCCGAGATCACGAAGTAGACCTCCTCCTGGCCCGGGTGGCGATGCCCGTAGCTGCCGCGGCCACCGGTCCCCGGCAGCATCCTGCGCCAGCTGAAGGAGACCCCCTCGGCCGCGATCGCCGTCGTGTACCAGCGCTGTTCGCCGTACTCGGCGAAGCCCTCCATGAAGTCGATCGCGTCCTCGCGGTTCGCGACGGTGTACGCATCCGTTCCGCTGCTGGTCATCGCCGTCCTCTCGGTCCGCTCTCCGGGAAGATCCTCACCGAACCCGCGGGCGGCTGCAACAGGTCGTCGGCCGGGCTTGCAATGCCGTCTCCGAGAGCGAGAGGATCGTCCGGTCGATCGATGAGAGGAGACGGTCGTGTTCGTCCGTGTCGTGCGGTTCACCGATGTGACGGCGGAGCGGGTGGAGTCGCTCGCCGCCACGATCGACGAGACCGGCCCGCCGCCCGGCGTGCCGATCAAGAAGCTCGAGCTGGTCTTCGACGAGGCGCAGGGCACCGCCGTCGTCCTCCAGTACTTCGAGAGCGAGGAGGACCTGCGGACCGGCGCCGAGACGTTCGCCGCGATGGATCCGTCGGAGACGCCCGGCCGCCGCGCCTCGGTGGACACGGGCGCGCTCAGGATCGCGCGCGAGCTCTGAGCCGGTCGCGGCTCGAGACGGACTCGGCGACGGCGGTGCGATCCGTCGGGCTCCGGCCAGCACTGTCGCGGCGAGCGCCACCCGGTGGTCCCGCGTCCACGGCGGGCCCAGCGTGGCCCGCGGGCCACGGAGGATCTCGTCGGCTCGCTCACCGAGCAGGTCGGCCGCCTGGCCCTCGACCTGCTTGGCGTCGTAGCAGTGGACCTCCCAGCCGCGCGCGTGCGCGAGCTCGGCGAGCAGGTGGCGGTACATGATCGCGTCGGCGCGGGCCTCGAACGGCGCGCGGCGCTGGACGGCGATGTCGGCCGGGAAGTCGTGGGGCCAGAGGCGCAGCGAGATGGAGACGACCGGGGCGGGCAGGGCGCTCGCGAGATCGTCGAGCGACGCCGCCGACGCGCGGAGCACCGAGGCTCGCACCGTCTCGACCAGCGCGGCGGTCTCGGCCTCGTCGAGACGCGCGCTCTCGTAGTGGATCGGCGCCGACGACACGCCGGGCTCCACCAGCGCGAGCCGGCGGCGATCGACGACCGCATGGTCGTCGTCCGCCGTCACGGCGATCGCCCAGCCGAGGTGATCGGCGATGCCCAGGCGCACGCGCGGGATTGTCGCCGAGCCGCGGGGCTCAGGCCAGCAGCCAGACGACCTCGGTCTCGACGCGCGCCGGGTCCTCGTGCCAGTGGCCGTAGACCTCCCAGCGCGGGCCCGCGAGCCGGTGGCCCTGCGCGGCGCACCAGCGCGCGGACGGCCTGATGGGCGGCGGGCAGGGCGTCGTACCCGCCGCGCAGGGTCGTCGTCGCCACCGTGCCGCCGGGGAGCATCGACGCGACGACCGCGGCCGCCCGGTGCGGCCGGCGCGTCGGTGAGGAGGCCGACCTCGACGTGGGGCACGTCGTCGCGGTAGAGCATGACGTTGAGCGCCGTCCGCGCATCGGCGGGCACCGCGGCGCGGACCTCGGCGAGCAGACCCGGCCACTCGGCCGGGAAGCGCTCCCAGGTGGTCGCGAGGGCCACGACGGTCGTGGCGCGAGGCGCGACGGTGCGGAGCGTGACGGGCGCGAGGATCGGTGGAGCATGACGCCCGTGGGTGCGCGTCCGCGGTCCGACTCCGCCGGTCGTACGCAACCAAGTGGTTGCGCTAGGCTCGGGCGATGCGCATCCTCGCCCTCTACGACGTCCACGGCAACGACGACGCGCTCGCCGCGGTCCTCGCCGACCCGCGCGCGGCGGACCCGGACGCGGTCGTCGTCGGCGGCGACACGGTGCCCGGCCCGTTCGCCCTCGAGGCGCTGGCCCGCCTGGACGCGCTCGCGGTGCCCGTCCACCGGGTGCGGGGCAACGGCGAGCGCGAGGTGGCCGAGGCCGCGGCCGGCGACCCGATCGACGAGACCGCCGCGCTCACGGCGGCGGCGCTCGGGCCCGAGCGGGCCGCCGCCCTCGGCGCGCAGCCGCTGACCGTCACGATCGACGGCGTCCTCTTCTGCCACGCGACCCCGCACAGCGACGCCGAGATCCTCACCCGGCTCTCGACGGCCGAGCGCTGGACGGAGGCCTTCGGCGGCGTCGCCGAGCGCCTCGTCGTCGCCGGCCACACGCACCAGCAGGACGACCGCCGGATCGGTGACGTGCGGTTCGTCAACGCCGGGAGCGTCGGCCTGCCGTACGAGGGCGACGGCGCGGCCCGGTGGCTGTGGATCGCTGACGGCGAGCCGCAATTCCGGCAGACCCCGTACGACGCCGCGGCGGCCGGACGCCGGATGCTCGACGCCGGTTGGCCCGACGACCGCTCCGTCGGGGCCGCGCTGCTCGAGCCGATCGCGCCCGACGTCATCACGCGCTTGTTCGAGGAGCGGGCCACGGCCTGACGCGCATCGGCCCCGGTGCGCGAAGCTTCGCCGATGGAGCGCAGCCGCGCGCGGGACCACGACGGCCGCCCGTTCGCGACGCTCGACCGCCGCGAGCAGGTCGCGCGTCTGCGCGGGGTCGCCCGTGCGGCGCTCGACCGCTACGCCCTCACCGACGCGCGGGTGACGCTGCTCGCCCACGAGCACCACACGACCTTCCGCGTCCAGGCGGCCGGGGACACCTACGTCCTGCGCGTGACCCGCCCCGGGGTCCACACGCCCGCGACCGTGGCGTCGGAGATGGCCTGGCTGCAGGCGCTGCGCGCGGACACCGACCTCGGCGTGCCCGCGCCGGTCGCCGCGCGCGACGGCACGCTCGCGGTGCTCGCCCATGCGCCGGGGATGCCGGGGCCGAGGGTCTGCGTGCTCCTGCGCCGGCCGGCGGGCCGTGCGGCCGGCGAGCGCTTCGGGGCCGAGCAGGCGCGCGCGATCGCGCGGCTCCAGGCCGGGCTGCGCGAGCACGCGCTCGCGTGGACGCCGCCGGACGGGTTCGTCCGCCCGCGCGCCGACACCCTCACGTCGGCGGAGACGGCGGCCTCGATCGCGCCGGGCGTCGTGACCGCGCCGCCGTGGGCGACGGTGGAATACCCCGGGCGCGAGGACGCGGACCGCAGCCTCCAACTCGTCACCGAGCTCTTCGCCGTTCGCGACGCCGCGATGGTCGCGGCCGCGCTCGACGTGGTGTGGGACGCGACCCGCGCGCTCGCGCCCGACCCGGCGGCCGCCGGCCTGCTCCACGCGGGCCTCGAGCCGGCGACCGTGGTGTTCGAGGGCGGTGCCGCGCGGGCGACCGACGCGGTCGACTGCGGGTGGGGCTTTCACCTCTACGACCTCGCGGTGACGCTCGTGGCGTTCGACGGCCGGCCGCGCGCGCCCGAGCTCCGCGCGGCATTTCTCGCCGAGTACGCCGCCCGCGGCGCGCTGCCGGCCGGCGCGGACGATCGGCTCGCGGCGCTCGGCCTCCTGCGGCGCATCCAGCGACTGGTCCGGCTCGTCGAGGCGCGCGAGCAGCCCGCGCTGCGCGAGCGCTGGCGCGACGACGCCCGCGGCCTGCTCGACCGGATCGCCGGCGCGCTGCAAGCCGTGGGCTGAGCGCCCGCCGGCGCGCGTGTGGCGTCGCGCACCGACGGGATGGCGGCCGGCGCCCGCGACGACTCGGCTAGCCTCTCGGCCATGCTCGGCATCCTCGACGGCTCCGTCCTGCCCGCGGAACAGATCCAGATCCCCGCCACCGACGAGGGTCTGCTGCGCGGCGACGGGGTCTTCGAGGTCATGCGCCTCTACGACGGCCGCCCGTTCGCCGTCGACGACCACCTCGAGCGGATGGCGGGCTCGGCCGCGAACCTCATGCTCCCGTTCGACGGGGCCGCGGTCCGCGCGGACATCGAGGCCCTGCTCGAGGCCGCGCGCCCCGAAGGCGACGGCGTGGTCCGCGTCCTCGTCACGCGCGGCGGGCGGCGGATCGGGTTCCTCGAGCCGTTCCCCGTGCTGCCCGACACCCTCGCGCTCAAGACGATCACCTACTCGCCGACGCGCATCCTCGACGGCGTCAAGTCGCTGTCCTACGGGGCGAACATGCTCGCGACCCGGATGGCGGCGGCCGAGGGGGCCGACGAGGCGCTGCTCGTCACGCCGCACGGGCGCGTCCTCGAGGCGCCGACGTCGTCCTTCTTCTGCTCGCTCGACGGGCGCACGCTCGTGACCCCGCCGCTCGAGGACCACATCCTCGACTCGATCACCCGGCGGCGGATCCTGCTCGTCTGCGACATCGCGGAGCGGCCGATCACCGCCGACGATCTCGCCGACGTGCAGGAGGCGTTCCTCGCGTCGACGGTCCGCGAGGTGCTGCCGGTCCACGCGATCGACGGGCGCGAGCTTCCGTCCGTCGGCGGCGCCCTGACGCGCGACGCCGACGAGCGCGTGCGCGCGCAGATCGCGCAGGAGCTCGGCGCCGCCGCGCGCTGAGCCGTGCGGATCGTCACCGTCATCGGAAACCGCCCGCAGTTCGTCAAGGCGGCCGCCGTCTCGCGCGTCCTGCGCGAGGAGAACGAGGAGCTGCTCGTCCACACCGGCCAGCACCACGACGACGAGCTGAGCACGGTCTTCGTCGAGGAGCTCGGGGTTCCGCGGCCCGAGCGCGAGCTCGGCATCCACGGCGGCACGAACACCGAGCAGACGGCGCGCATGCTCGCCGCCCTCGCGCCGCTGCTCGCCGCGGAGGCGCCGGACGTCCTGCTCGTCTACGGCGACACGAACTCGACGCTCGCCGGCGGCCTGGCCGCGGCGCAGGCGCACATCCCCGTCGCACACGTCGAGGCCGGGATGCGGTCCTTCGACCGCGCGATGCCCGAGGAGCTCAACCGCGTCCTCACCGACCACCTCTCCGACCTCCTGCTCTGCCCGTCGCAGACGGCCCTCGACAACCTCGCGCGCGAGGGCGTCGCGGGCCGCGTCGCACTCGTGGGCGACGTGATGGTGGACGTGGCGCTGCTGTTCCAGCCGCGGGCGATCGCTGACCACGCGCCGCTCGAGCGCGCCGGCGTCGCGCCGGGCGAATACGTGCTCGTCACCGCGCACCGCGCCGGGAACGTCGACGACCCCGCGCGCCTACGGCGGCTCGTCGATCTCCTCCTCGCGCTCCCGGTCACGGCCGTGCTGCCCCTGCATCCGCGCACCCGCGCGCGCCTGGAGGCGGCCGGGTGGCTCGGCGAGCTCGAGCGCGCCCCCGGGATCCGGCTGCTGCCGCCGCTCGGCTACCTCGGGTTCACCGCCCTGCTCGGGCACGCCCGGGCCGTCCTCACCGACTCGGGCGGCGTGCAGAAGGAGGCGTACCTGGCCGGCGTCCCGTGCGTGACGCTGCGGGCCACGACCGAATGGGTCGAGACCGTCGAGGTCGGCTGGAACGTCCTCGTCGACCTCGACACGGACGCGGCCCTGGCAGCCCTGGAGCGCCGTCCGCCGCCGGGGCGCCCCGAGCTCTACGGCGACGGCCGGGCCGCGGCGCGCGTCGTCGCGGCGCTCACCGGTCCCGCCGTCTAGCGCCCGGCCCGGGAAACCGGCCCGCCGGCCCTCCGCCGCAGACGCACGGAGAAGCTCGGGAGGGCTCCACGTGCACGGAGGGCCAGCGGGGCGCGCGGCCCCCGCACGGGGGCGGGAGCGACGGCATGAAGGAGGTACGGCAGCGCTGCGCCCGCCGTAACCGGAAGCGGTGAGGTCACGACGAACGCAGCGTGCAGTCGGCCGGTCCGCACGCCCCCCCAGACGAGACGGGTGGGCCGAACGTGCACGTCGCAGGATGTCGACCCGATCCGCGGCGGGCAATCGGCCATTCGTCGGTGGGTCGGCACAGAAGTGGGGATGAGCGGCGTCAGCGGGCGGACGGACGGCGCGAAGCGACCGTCGGGGACGCGATTCATACCGTCTGACGGCAATCCGGTGCAACCCCGCGTCGCCGCGGACTGCTGCGAGCGGCCGCGGTGCGGCGGGCTACGCCGCGAGCGCGGCCGGCTGGTGGTCGCCGGTCCAGATGATCTGCTCGCGCCCCGGCCCGACGCCGACGAGCACGACCGGCACCCCGACGAACTCCGCGATGAAGCGCAGGTAGTCGCGGGTCGCGGTGGGGAGCTCGTGCTCGCTGCGCGCCTCGCTGATGTCCTCGCTCCAGCCCGGAAGCTCCACGTACTCGCCGACGGCGTGGTGGAGCACGGACTGGTGGTAGGGGAAGGAGTCGAACGTCGCCTCCTCCTCGCCGCGGTAGCGCGTGCAGACGAGCAGGCGGTCGAAGCCGCCGAGGACGTCGAGCTTCGTGATGACGAGCGCGGTCATCGAGTTCAGCCGCGCGGCGTACTTCAGCGCGACGAGGTCCAGCCAGCCGGTGCGCCGCGGGCGCCCGGTCGTCGTGCCGAACTCGCCGCCGCGCTCGCGGATCTCGGCGCCGGTCTCGTCCAGGAGCTCGGTCGGGAACGGGCCGGCGCCCACGCGCGTCGTGTAGGCCTTCGCGACGCCCCAGACCTCGTCGATGTCGCGCGGGCCGACGCCGGCGCCGACGCACGCGGCGCCCGCGACCGGGTTCGAGGAGGTCACGAACGGATACGTGCCGTGGTCGATGTCGAGCATCGCGCCCTGGGCGCCCTCGAAGAGCACGACGCGGTGGTCGTCGAGCGCGCGGTGGGCGAGCGTGGCGGTGTCGGCGATGAACTGCTCGAGGCGATGGCCGAACGTGAGGTACTCGTCGCTCATCGTCTGCAGGTTGAGCCGCGGGTCACGCGCGAACGGCCGCAGGCTCAGCCGCTTGGGCTCGAGCGCCGCCATGATCTTCTTCTTGAGGATCTTCTCGTCGAGCATGTCCTGCACGCGGATCCCCAGGCGCGCCGCCTTGTCGGCGTAGCACGGCCCGATGCCGCGCTTCGTCGTGCCGATCTCGAGCTTGCCGAGCTTCGCCTCGCCGGCGTGGTCGAGCATCAGGTGGTAGGGCATGATCAGGTGCGCGTTGGCCGAGACCTTGAGCCCGCTGACGTCGATGCCCTTCGCCCGCAGGCCGTCGATCTCCTCGGTGAGCACGCGCGGGTCGATGACGACGCCGTTGCCGATCACGCACGCCTTGCCGCGGTAGAGGATCCCGCTCGGGATGAGATGGAACTTCCACGTCTCGCCCTCGCGCACGATGGTGTGGCCGGCGTTGTTGCCGCCCTGGAAGCGGATGACCATGTCCGCCCGCTCGGCAAGCAGGTCGACGACCTTGCCCTTCCCCTCGTCGCCCCACTGGGCGCCCACGATGACGATGCCCGGCATGTGCAGGAAGTGTCTCAGGCGACGAAGCGCCGCGCGTCCTCGCCGTAGAGCGGGACCAGCGTGCACATCTCCTCGAGCCGCGAGACGGTGCGCTCCTTGATCTGCTCGACGAGGGCGTCCCGCTCGAGGTTCGTGGTGATGATCACCGAGCGCTCGTCCTCGTAGCGCGCGTTGACGATCGCGTACAGCTGCTCGAGGACCCAGTCGCTCGTCCGCTCGGCGCCGACGTCGTCGACGTGGAGCAGGTCGACGGCGGCGAGGCGGTCGAGGAAGTCGACGTAGGAGCCCTCGCTGTCGGTCTCGAACGTCGCGCGGATCTCGGCCAGCAGGCGCGGCAGCGAGTAGATCGCCACGCTCCGGCCGGCGTCGAGCGCCGAGCGCGAGACGAGCATCGCGAGCGTCGTCTTGCCGGTGCCCACGCTGCCGTAGAACCACAGGCCGCGGCCGGCGTCGAGGTTGGCGTCGATGTCGCGGACGAAGCGCCGGACGACCTGGACCTGCGGGGCGGGCATGTCCGTCACCGGCGGGCGGTCGAACGAGCTGCCGGAGTAGCGGCGCGGGATCACCGCGCTCAGGCTGCGGGCGCGGTGGCGCTCGATGCGCCCCGGGCGGCAGCGGCACGGCTGCGCGACGCGCGTCGCCTCGTCGACGACGAAGCCCGTGCCGTCGCACAGGCCGAACGGGCAGGTGTCGGCGGCCGCGCTCATGCCGCGCGCTGGAGGCCGAGGAACCGCGGGTACTCGTTCTGGAACGTCAGCGGGACCTCGCCGAGGCCGCCGTTGCGGTGCTTGGCGATGATGAGCTCGGCCTCGCCGGGGCGGTCGGTGGTCTCCGGGTTGTAGTACTCGTCGCGGTAGATGAAGATCACGAGGTCGGCGTCCTGCTCGATCTGCCCGGACTCGCGCAGGTCGGAGAGCATCGGCCGCTTGTCGGTGCGCGACTCGACCCCGCGGCTGAGCTGGGAGAGCGCGATGACCGGGACCTCGAGCTCGCGCGCGAGGATCTTCAGGCCGCGGCTCATCTCGCCGACCTGCTGGACGCGGTTCTCGATGCGCGCGTCCGCCCGCATGAGCTGCAGGTAGTCGACGATGACCAGGCCCAGGCCGTCGGGCGACTGCTGGTGCAGCCGGCGCGCCTTCGCGCGCACGTCGAGGATGCCGATGTCGGAGGAGTCGTCGACGAAGAGCGGGGCGGCGTCGTACTCGGCGGCGACGCGCAGCACGCGCTTCCACTTGCTCTCGTCCTTGAGGCGGCCCTTGCGCAGGTCGTCGCCCTTGATCGCCGCCTGCGACGCGATGAAGCGCTGGGCGAGCTCGGCCTCGGACATCTCGAGGCTGAACAGGGCGACCGGGCGCGGCCGGTCCTTGTCGAGCGCGACGTTCTCCGCGATGTTCGTGACGAGCGCGGACTTGCCCATCGACGGGCGGGCGGCGAGCACGATGAGGTTGCCGGGCTGGAAGCCGCCGGTGATCGCGTCGAGGTCGGCGAAGCCCGACGCCGTGCCGGTGAGCTGCTGGCCCTCGGTGGAGAGCTTCTGCCACTTGCCGATCTCGGTGTGCAGGACGTCGCCGACCTTGCGGAAGTCCTTCTGGCGATCGTCGTGGGCGACCTCGAGGATCGTGCGCTCCGCGCGCTCGATGAGGTCGCGCGGCTCGCCGTCGTGGCCGTGGACGCCGGCCTGGATGTCGTAGGTCGCCGTGAGCAGCCGCCGCAGGAGCGCGCGGTCCTTGACCAGGCGGCCGTAATGGCGCAGCGCGCCGACGCTCGGCGCCGCCGCGGTGAGCGCATCGATCTCGGCCTGGCCGCCGGCCTCCTCGAGCTTGCCGCGCGAGCGCAGGTGCTCGGTGAGCGTGAGGACGTCGATCGGCTCGCTGGCCGAGAACAGCGCGAGGACCGACTCGAAGATCGTGCGATGGCGCTCGCGGTAGAAGTCCTCCTCGCGCAGCGCCTCCTCGATGATGTACGCGTAGTGCGTGCGATCCGACTGCAGGATCGCGCCGAGGACGGCCTGCTCGGCCTCGATGGAATGGGGCGGGACGGCGCCCACGGACGGGCCGCCGTTCGTCTCCGAGGATGGGGGTGCGGTGCTCATCGGGTGCCGCCGAGTAAACCGCGCGCTCCGGCCGGACGCAGGTCGCGACCTCGGAAATGGCGGGTGTTTTGTTGCAGACTCCGCAGAGTCGGCACAGATGCGTCCCGGCGCCCGCCGCCGAGGCGCGCGCCGGGCGTTTTCGCGCCGGTCCGTCTAGGACTCGGTGACGATCGTCTTGACCGTCGAGGTGACGCCGTCGTCGACCTCGACGACCACCATGTAGGTGCCGACGTGGCGGATCGGCTCCTCGAGGTGGACCTTGCGGCGGTCGACGGTGATGCCGCGGGCGTCGCGGATCGCGTCGGCGATGTCCTGCGTGGTGACGGAGCCGAAGAGGCGGCCGTCCTCGCCGGCCTGCTGGGAGATCGTGAGGACGGTGCGGTTGAGGAGGTCGGCGTGCTCCTGGGAGCGGCTCACGGCCTGCTCGCGGGCGCGCGACTCGGCCTGCGACTTGCGTTCGGCGGCCTGGATGGCGGCCTTCGTCGCGGGCTGGGCGATCTTGCGCGGGATGAGGTAGTTGCGCAGGTAGCCCTTCGAGACGTCGATGACGGTCCCGCGCTCGCCGATGCCCTCGACGTCCTTGAGGAGGATGGCCTCGGGCACGGCTAGCGGTCCCGGTCCCGGTCGCCGCGGTCCCCGCGGTCGCCACGCCCGCCGCGCTCACGCTCGGGCGTGTCGCTGACGTACGGCAGGAGCGCGAGCTCACGCGCGCGCTTGACCGCCTGGGCCACCTGGTTCTGATGCCGGCGGCAGGCGCCGGTGATCCGGCGCGAGCGGATCTTGCCGCGCTCGGAGATGAAGCGCCGCAGCGTGCCGACGTCCTTGTAGTCGACGTGCTCGATCTTGTCCTTGCAGAACGTGCAGGGCTTGCGCCGGCCGCTGCCGGGCCCGCCCTTCTTGTCCCGCCGCCGCGCGGGCTTGCGATTGCGCTGCTTTGCCACTTAGGAAGTCCTCGGATCCATCGCCGACATCGAACGCGCGCCCGGGCGGCGCGCGACCACACATTGTGGCACGTGCGTGGCGCTTGGGTCCGTTCGGGCGCGGGGTCGACGACCGCGCCCCGGGCGTGGCCCGGGGCGCGAGGTCCTACGGCGGGCGGCGGGCTTGGACTTCCCCGCGGCTAGAACGGGATGTCGTCGTCCGCGGCGCTCGACGACGAGCCGCCGCCGCCACCGCCGCCCGCGGGCGCGGTCGCGAAGTCGTTCGTGTCGACGGGGATGTCCGAGCGGGCGGTGAAGCCGTTGCCGCCGCCGTTGCCGGCGTCGTCGCGCGGGCTCGAGAGGAACTGGACCGCGTCGGCGATGATGTCGATGCCCTGACGGTTGTTGCCGTCCTTGTCCTGCCACTCGCGCCACTCGAGGCGGCCGTCGACCGCGACCGGGCGGCCCTTGGAGAGGTAGCGGGCGCAGTTCTCGCCCTGCGCGCCCCAGACGGTGACGTCGAAGTAGTTGGGCTTGTCCACCCACTCGCCCGTCGAGTTGTCCTTGCGGCGCGTGTTGCACGCGACGCGCAGCTTGCAGACCGAGGTGCCGCTCGGGAGCGAGCGCAGCTCGGGATCAGACGTGAGGTTCCCGGTGATGATGACCCGGTTGATGTTCGTCGCGGCCATGCGCGGACGGCTCCTTTCGGGGTGGCGCGAAAGCGTCGGAAGACTGGTGCGGCCGAGTGTAGACCCGGGTTCCGACGGCTCTTCCGAACACGCCGGATCCTCCGCTCTTTTGTTGCAGAGTCGTCGCGAAGCGCGGGTCCCTGACAGCAGAACGAGCCCGGATCGGGCTCGAACGGACGGCCGGCGGCTGCGCGGGGCTAGGCGGCGGCCGGCGCTTCGGTCGGCTCGACCGGCGCGCGCTCGGGGCGCGGCGGCGGGTCGGGCGTGCCCGGCTCGAGCTTGATGATGCGGAAGCGGACGACCCCGTCCGTGATCCGCAGCGTGCGCTGGAGGTTCTCGAGCAGCGCCGCGTCGCCGTGGAACTGGATGAGGTGGTACTCGGCGTCCGTCTTGTGCCGGATCTCGTACGCCATGGTCCGCGGGCCCCAGTCGTGCTTGCTGACGACGGTTCCGCCGTTCGTGACCATCGCCTCGGCGTCGGCGAGGATCTTCGCGCGCTGGTCGTCGGGCGCGGTCGTGTCCAGCAGGACCATGAGGTCGTAGATCGGGGGAGGGGCAGCCATGAGCGGCGGCGCACGATAGCAGGGGGCGAGTTCTGCCCGCCCGGCACCTAGGGGGGACGATGCCACCTGATTCGCTGCTGCGCCGCGTGCGCTGGGGGAACGTCGCGCGCCTCCTCGGACTGCCCGCCGTGGTCGTGCTCGTCGTGCTGTGGCCGCGCCTGTCGCCGCCCCCGCCGCGCGTGCCCGACGCGGTCGCGGCGCCCGTCGCGCCGGCGGCGTCCACGGAGCAGGTCGCGCCCGCGCCGCGCGCCGCCGAGCCGGCGGAGCAGACCGCCAGACCGCGGCAAACGCGTCCCCCCGCGCGCAGAACGAACAAGGCCGCCCGCGAAGAAGCCGCGCGCCAAGAAGAAGCGGACCCGCCGCCCGCGACGGCCGCCGCGCCGCGCACGCCACCGCGCACCGCGCACCGGCCCGGACGCCGAGACCCGCCGCCGCGTCCACGCCGCCGCCCCCGACCGCCCCGTCGCCACCTCCCACACGCCCGGCCCCGCCGCCGAACCCCGTCACCCCGGAGTTCGGCATCCCGTGACCGCGGCGCGCCTACGCGTCCTGCGCGGAGCCCGCCTTCTCGCGGATGTCCGCCAGCTGCTCGTCGATCCAGTCGCCCGGGTCGCGCGCGGTGACCGTCTCCTTCAGCCCCTGCAGGCGCTCGGCGCGCTCCTCCGGGCGCATGGTCAGCGCCGCGTGGATCGAGTCCGCGAGCTCCTGGATGTCGAACGGGTTGACCGACAGCGCGTACTCGCCGAGCTCCTCGTGCGCGCCCGTGTTCTCCGACAGGATCGACACGCCGTCGCGCTCGTTGACCATCGGGCCCTCCTTCGCGACGAGGTTCATGCCGTCGAACATCGCGTTCACGAGCAGGACGTCGTAGTGCTTGTAGGCCGCCACCGCCTCCTCGAGGTCGTCGCGGAGCTTGAGGTTGATCGGCATCCAGTCCGGCGTGCCGTGGCGGTGGTTGACCACCGCGACGAGCGCCTCGATCCGCTCGAGGTACTCGGCGTACTCGGGCACGTCGGTCCGCGACGGCATGAGCTGGGCGATGAACGTGACGTTCTCGCGGAACTCCGGGTGCTGCTCGAGGAACAGGTCGAAGGCGCTGAAGCCGCGCAGCACGTTCTTCGAGAGGTCCGCGCGGTCGACGCGCAGCACGAGGTGCTCGCGCCGGCGGCGCAGGAGCTCCTCCTCGTGGTCGCGCACGCCGTCGCTCTGCGCCGTCTGCTCGATCGCCTTCTGGTCGATCGGCAGCGGGTAGCTGCGCACCCAGACCTCGCGGTCCTGGAAGTGCACGACGCCGGCCTTGAAGTCGACCTCGAGATCCATCAGGTCGCGGCAGCACTGCAGGAAGTTGCGCCGGTAGGCCGAGGTGTGGAAGCCGATGATGTCGTTGGCGAGGATCCCGGTGTAGAGCTCCTCGCGGATGCGGTTGGGCAGCACCCGCCACGCGTCGGGCTGCGTCCACGGGATGTGCACGAAGTGGTGCAGGAAGACGTCCGGGCGCGCGCGGCGGACGAGCTCCGGCAGCGTGTACAGGTGGTAGTCGTGGACCATGACGACCGGCTCGTCCTGGCCCTCGATCTCCTCGATCACGGCGTGGGCGAGGTCCTCGTTGACGACGTTGTAGCCGTACTCGAACGCCTCGATCTCGTTGCGCCGGACGTCCGGGGCGTTGCTGAGGTCCCAGAGGTAGTGCTGGATGAACCACAGCATCGGGTTGGCGAAGATGTTGTAGAAGCGGTCGTAGGCCTCCGGCTCGGAGGCGACGAGCCGCACCTGGTACTCGCCGCCGGCGGGCGAGCGGACGGTGAAGGGCTTGTCGCCCTCCTCCTCGGCCTTCTGGACGTCGCCGTCGGTCAGCGCGCTCGCGATCCAGACGGCGTCGCGGTGCGAGGCCAGGCCGGTGAGCGCCGTCACGAGCCCGCCGGTGCCGCGCTTGACCGACCCGTCCTCGGAGAACGTGACCGGCCCGCGGTTGGAGACCAGGACCAGCGGGCGGGCCTGATCCGTCATCTAGACCCCCAGCAGCTCGCTGAAGATCCGCAGGTAGTCGCGGAGATAGCGCGGCGTGAGGAAGTGCTTGCGCACGTGCTCCTTGCCGCGGCGGCCCAGCGCTCGGCCGAGCGCGGGGTCCTTGAGAATGTCGAGCGTTCGGGCGGCACAGCCCTCCACGCTATCGACCAGGTAGCCGCTGATGCCGTTCTCGATCTGCAGCGGGATGCCGCCGACGTTGCCGCCGATGAACGGACGGCCCTTCCAGATCGCCTCCGTGACGGTCAGGCCGAAGCCCTCGCGCGTCGACTTCTGGATGAGCACGTCGGCCTGCGACTGGAAGGCGTTGACCTCGATCGCGCCGACGTTGTTGAAGTTGTTGAGGATGTGGATGTCGGGGTCGCCGTCGGCGTGGGCGATGGTGGCGTTGAAGTAGTCCCAGCCCTCGGGGTCGTCGGACGCCATCGAGCCGACGAGCGCGAGCTGCACGCTGGGCATCGCCGCCTTGACGAGCCGGTACGCGTCGATGACCCCGAGCGGGTCCTTCCACGGATCGAACCGCGAGATCTGGGCCATCATCGGGCGGTCGACGTCGATGCCGAACTGCTCGCAGACGTAGGCGGCGTCCTCGGGCGACAGCGCCATGTTCTTCGGCGCGAGCGGGTCGATCGCCGGCGGGACGATGTTGACGTTGCCGTTCATCCCCCGCGGGACGTAGGCCTCCATGTGGAAGAGCGCCTGCGGGTACTCGCAGATGTACGGCAGCAGCTTCTCGATCGTTCCGGGGTTCGGGCTCGACATGTCGATGTGGCAGCGCCACACCCAGCCCTTGGCCTTCTCGGGCACGAGCGAGTACAGGGCCGCGGGCTGCGGGTCGTGGATGAGCGCGACGTCCCAGCCGCCGACGAGCTCGCGCGCGTTCATCTCGTTGTAGCGCCGCCAGGTGTCCCACTGCTCGTCCGTGAGGTCCTCGGGCGCGCCCTGCAGCGCGTTGTGCATGAGCTTCGTGGCGTTGAAGAACTCCTCGCGCCCGTAGATGACCTGCCACTCGACGTCGAGGCCGACGTCGCGCATGAGGGGGACGAGCGTGTAGAGGATCTCGCTCACGCCGCCACCGAAGGCGGTGGCGGAGACGTGCACCACGCGGGCGCCCTGGAGCGGCTCGGCGAGCGTCCGGATCTGCTCGACCAGATCGCGGCCGACGAGGTGCGTGTAGTCGGCCAGGGTTTTGGAGCCGACGGCGACGGGCTGCAGCACGAGCGGGGAATGTACTGCGCGGTGCGGCCGGTAGGAGGTCAGCCCGCGCGGGCGTCCAGCGGACGCTCGCCGAGCTTGACCCGCAGCGTCTTGCGCGCGCCTTCGCGGAGGATCTGCAGCGCGACCGTCGAGCCCGGCTGCCGGCCCACCAGCGCCTGCGCGACGTCGTCCTCCTCGCGGACGGGTCGCCCGCCGACCGCGACGATCACGTCGCCGCCGACCTGGTACTGGCCGTCCTGGAAGCGCTCGCGGTGGTCGCCGGGCTTCAGGCCCGCGGAATCCGAGGGCCCGTTCGGGGAGACGGCCTGGACCCAGGCGCCGTGCTCGGCCTTCAGGCCGAAGCGCTGCGCGAGCTGCGGATACAGCGGCGACGTCGTCACGCCGAGGTACGCGTAGTGCGCCTTGCCGTCGCGCCGCAGCTGGCCGAGCGAGCGCTTGACGGTGTCGACCGACACCGCGAAGCCGACGCCGCTGCCCTCGCCGCTCGTGGTCTGGATCTGCGCGTTGATCCCGAGCACGCGGCCGCGGGCGTCGAGCAGCGGTCCGCCGGAGTTGCCGTGGTTGATCGCCGCGTCGGTCTGGATCGCGCCGACCGTGGCGAAGCCGGTGAGCGACTCGATCGAGCGGTCGAGCGCCGAGATCACGCCGACCGACAGCGACTGGTCCTCGCCGAACGGGCTGCCGATCGCCGCCACCGGGGAGCCGACCGTGAGGTCGCCCGCGGAGCCGAGCGGGAGCGGGCGGAGGGTCAGGCCGGCGGGATCGACCTTCAGCAGCGCGACGTCGGAGAAGGGATCGAAGCCGATGATCTTCGCCGGCACCTGGTTGTCGTCCTTGAAGTGGACGAAGACCTGGTCGGCCTTGCGGATGGCCGCGCCCTCGCCGCTCGTGACGACGTGGGCGTTCGTGGCGATCTCGCCGTCGCCCGAGATGACGAAGCCCGAGCCGAGGCCGGTCTGCCCGCTGCCGCCGCCGCCCGAGTTCCCGAGGCCGGTGCTGATGATCGTCACGACGCCCGGCGACTCGTGCTGGTAGATCGCCGAGGGGTCGAACGACCGCCCGCCGGGCGCGGCGTCGCCGCCGTTCTCGAGGACCTCGACGCGCGTCGTGGTCGTCTGGGCGCGGACGGTCTTCGTGTCGCCCCCGCCGCCGCAGGCGCCGACGAGCAGCGCGACGAGGGCCGCGGCGGCCGCGGGCAGGCGGCGGCTCACGCGGGCAGCTCCAGCGAGAACGTCGTGCGGCCGGGCACGCTGTCGGCGGAGAGCTCGCCGTCCATCCGCTCGGCCAGCTCGTGGGCGATCGCCAGGCCGAGGCCGGACCCCTGGGCGTCGTCGGAGGTGTAGAAGGGCTCGAAGATGCGTGACATGGCGGCGCGCTTGATGCCGGTGCCGTAGTCGGTCACGGAGAGGCGTACCCACCCGTCGCGACGCCCAGCGGCGACCACGAGATCGGTGCCCGCCGGGGTGTGGCTCAGGGCGTTGTCGATGAGGATACGCATGATCTGGGCCACCCGCTCCGGGTCGCAGTCGGCCTCCGCGTCCGCCTGTGCGAGGCGCAGCTCGAGGTGCGACTCATGGGCCGCGAGCGCCGGCGCGAACTCCGCCGCGACGGCCCGCGCGATCTCGCGCAGGTCGGTCCGCTCGGGGCGCAGCTCGAGCGACCCGGCCTCGAGCCGCGAGAGGTCGAGGAGGTCGGTCGCCAGGCGGCCGAGGCGGTCGACCTGCTCGCGGACCTGGCGGATGAACATCACCCGCGTCTCCTCGTCGAGCTCCTCGTCCTCGAGCAGCTCGAGGAACCCTCCGATCGAGAAGATCGGCGTGCGCAGCTCGTGCGAGGCGGTGGCGATGAAGCGGCTGCGGGCGGTCTCGAGCTCGGCGAGCTGGCGCTGCATGCCGTCGAGCGTGCGCGCGAGCCGGCCGAGCTCGTCGCGGGCGGAGACGTCGAAGCGCGCCGTGTAGTCGCCCTGCGCGACGCGCCGCGCGGCGTCCTCCATCCGGCCGACCCGGCGCGACAGCGAGCGGGCCACGAGCACGCCGGCGAGGATCGCCAGCGCGAGCGCGATCGCACCCGCGAAGAGGATCCGCCGCCGGATGAGCGAGACGCCGCTGTTGACGTCCTCGAGCGGCTGGGAGAAGACCGCGACGTAGTAGATCCCCGCCCGTTGCGAGCGTGCCGGCGTGATCCGCAGCGGGATCGCGGCCTCGGCCACGCGGCCGGTGTCGCCCGCCTCGGTCCCGCGCGCGATCCGGCCGGAGCGGACCGCGCGGTCGGCGACGGCGAACTGCAGGTCGGAGATGTCGACCTCGGCCGTGGAGTCCGAGCGCACGTCGAGCCGCGGCCCGCGGTCCGTGGGCGACACGGCCAGGAGCGTCACCCGCGCGCCCGAGGCGTCGGCCGCGCGGCGGACGCGGCCGTCGATCGCGCCCGCGCTCTGCGAGGCGTCGAGCGCGCGGCGCAGCGGCGGGCTGAAGCGCTCGGCCGACCGCGCGATCGTGGCGAGGCGCTGGTCGCGCAGGCTGGACTCCAGCGAGGGCGCGACGGCGAGGTACACGAGCGCGATCGCCCCGATGACGATCGCGCAGAACGGGAGGGCGAGGCGGAGGGTGAGGCTGCGCAACGGGTCCTCGCCGGGCTACGTCCCCGTGTCGCGGAAGCGGTATCCGACCCCGCGCACGGTGAAGAGGTACTCGGGCTCCTTGGCGTCGAGCTCGAGCTTCTCGCGGAGATGGCGGATGTGCACGTCGATCGTGCGCGGGTCGCGGTAGGCCGAGTCGCCCCAGATGCGGGTGAGGAGCATGTCGCGCGTCCAGACGCGGCCGGGGTTCGTCGCCAGCGCGGTGAGGATCTCGAACTCGACGTACGTCGTCTGGACGTCCTCGCCGCGGACGCGCACGCTGCGCTTGGCGAAGTCGACGCGCAGCTCGTGGACGTCGAGCGGCTCCTCGTCGGCGACCGAGTCCCGCCGGGCCATGCCCCCGCGCCGGAGGGCGGCCTTGACCCGGCTGCGGAACTCGCGCAGCGAGAACGGCTTCGTGATGTAGTCGTCGGCCCCCAGCTCGAGGCCGAGCACCTTGTCGATCTCCTCCGCCTTCGCCGTGAGCATGATGATCGGGACCGAGCTGCGCGCCCGCAGGCGCCGGCAGACCTCGAGCCCGTCGAGGCGCGGCATCATCACGTCGAGCACGACGAGATCGAAGGTCGACTCGCCGAAGCGGGCCAGGGCCTCGCGGCCGTCGACCGCCTGGACCACCTCGTAGCCGTCCTTGCGCAGCGGATAGCTGAGCAGCGTCTGGATCGACTGCTCGTCGTCGACCAGCAGGATTCGGGGTGGGCGGTCGAGCATCTGCCTTCTCGATACCAGGGTACGCACAGCTACCCTCCCGGTCTCGATGCTCGACGTGCGCCTCTACCGGGCGGCGCTGGTGCCGGTGCTCCTGGCGGTGATCGTCTGCGCCTTCTCGTTGCAGGACCAGCCCGCCGGGCTCGGCACGACGCTCGCGCCCGACGCCTTCTCCGGGGCCGACGCGAACCGCGAGCTGCGGTCGCTCGTCGCGGGCTTCCCGCGGCGCCGCGCCGGGGACGCCGCCGACGCGGCCCTCGCCCGCCGCGTCGCCGACGCCCTGCGCGCCAGCGATCGCGGCTACCAGGTGTCCACGCCGAGCTTCAAGGGCGAGACGATCGACGGCGAGCGCACGCTCACGACGGTGCTCGCCCGGCAGGTCGGCGCGCCCGGGCCCGAGCTCGTCGTCGTCGCCCATCGCGACGCCGCGCACCCCGGGTCGGCGGCCGAGCTCTCCGGGACGGCCGCGATGCTCGAGCTGGCCGACATCGTCGCGGGCGGGCGGCTGCGGCGGACGATCACGTTCGTGTCGACGTCGGGCGGCAGCGGCGGCGCCGCGGGCGTGCGCGACCTCGTCCGGCGCCTCGGGCGCAACCCGATCGACGCGGTCCTCGTCCTCGGCGACGTGGGCAGCCGCGATCCGCGCAAGCCGATCGTCAGCGCGTGGTCGGACGGCTCCGAGATCGGGCCGCTCCGGCTCCAGCGCACGATCGCCGCGGCGGTCCGGGAGGAGGTCGCCACGAGCGCGGGCGGCCCCGGCCTCGTGGCCCAGTGGACCCGGCTCGCCTTCCCGGGCGCGATCTCCGAGACCGGCCCGCTCGTCGGCGCGGGCCTGCCCGCGGCGCTGCTGTCGGCCTCCGGCGAGCGCCCGCCCGCGGCGGACGCCGCGGTCGACGAGAACCGCCTCGACGCCTACGGGCGCGCCGCGCTGCGCGCGCTCGTCGCGCTCGACGAGGGGCCGGCGCTCGACGCGCGCCCGAACCGCGACGTCGTCACGCTGCGCAAGGTGCTGCCGCCGTGGGCCGTCCGGCTGCTGATCGGCTCGCTGCTGCTCGCCCCGCTCGTCGTGACGATCGACGGCTTCGCCCGCGCCCGCCGCCGCCGGCATCCGGTGACGCCGTGGCTCGGCTGGATCGGCGCGGCCGCCGCGCCGTTCGCGCTGGCCGCCGCGTTCGCGACCGTGCTCGGGATCACCGGCCTGCTGACCGCGACACCGCCCGCGCCGGTCCCGGCCGGCGCGATCCCGATCGACGGCGCCGGCCGCGCGGCGCTCATCGCGACGGGCCTCGTCTTCGTCCTCGTCGTGCTCGCCCGCCCGCTCGTCCTGCGGCTGATGAACGGCCGGCGGCGGATCGAGGGGCCGGGCGGCGGGGCCGCGCTGCTGCTCGTCTGGACCGCGCTCGCGGCGCTGCTGTGGCTCGTCAACCCGTACGCCGCCGCGTTCATGGTCCCCGCGGCGCACCTCTGGCTGCTCGTCGCGGCCCCGGGCGTCCGGCTGCGGCGCTCGGTCGCGCTGGCGCTCGTGGCGTTGTCGCTGCTGCCGTTCGCGATCGGCGCGCTCGTCCTCACCGGGCAGCGCGGGTTCGGGCCGCTCGACGCCCTGTGGGGGCTGCTGCTCGCGGTGGCGGGCGGACAGGTCGGGCCGATCGCGTGGCTGTTCTGGAGCGTCGCGGCCGGCTGCGCGGTCGCGGCGATCGTGCTCGCCTGGCGCACGCGCCGCGGCCCGCTCGACGAGCCCGGCGAGCCGCGCATCACCGTGCGCGGCCCCGTCACGTACGCCGGGCCGGGATCGCTCGGCGGCACGGAGTCGGCCCTGCGGCGATGAGGCGCGCGGTCGCAGCGCTGCTGATGGCCGCGGGCGCCCTCGCCCTGGCCGACGCGGCGCTGACGCTCGCCTGGCAGGAGCCGGTCACCGCGCTCGCCGCCCACCGCGACCAGTCGCGGCTGCGCGCCGAGCTCCGTGCGCTCGCCGTCGCGGTGCCCGCCCCGACGGGGGCCCAGCGGCGCGCGGCGGCGGCCGCGAGCGCGCGGGCGCTGCGCCGCCGCACACGCGACGGCGACGCGGTCGCGCGCCTGCGCATCCCGCGCCTGGGCCTCGACGCGGTCGTCGTGCGCGGCACGCGCCCGGACGACCTCGAGCACGCGCCGGGCCTGTTCGACGCCGCGCGGCTGCCCGGCGAGCGCGGCACGGCGCTGATCGCCGGCCACCGCACGACCTACGGCGCGCCGTTCCGCCACATCGACCGCCTGCGCCGCGGCGACCGGCTCACGGTGACGATGCCCTACGGGACGTTCCGCTACGCCGTCGAGGGGACGCGGATCGTCGACCCCGCGGACCTCCGGGCGCTTCGTACGGTCGGCCACTCGCGTTTGGTCCTGTCCGCCTGTCATCCGCTGTTTTCCGCCGCTCGTCGCATCGTCGTCTACGCTGCGCAGATCGACGTAGGACAACCGGCCAGACGGCTCAAGCGAGGGGTCGATGACGCCCGATAGACCACCTCAGAGACGGGCGCAGCGGGGGCACGCGCCCATACCGATGAACGACCCGTCCATGAGAGCCATGCACATCAACTCGCTGAAGGAGCGCATCGAGCGCTCCGCCTACACCGTCGACGCCGACGCGGTCGCGGAGGCCCTTCTCCGCCGTCCGTTCGCGGCCCGCACGATCCTGCCGGGCGTCACCCGACCCGGTGCTCGTACCCAGCGAGCGGACGGCTCCGCCCCGCGGAGCTGAACGCGACCGCTGCCGTCCCCGGCAGAACCCCCCCGACCCACGTGACGCCCGCGATGCGGGCGCACACATCCGACGCAGCACAGACGCACAGCTCGTAGTCCTCGCCGCCGGTCGCCCCCAGCTCGGCGGCGGGGACCCCGAGTTGCTCCGCCACCTCCGCGACGCCGTCGGCGAGCGGCAGCGCGTCGAGGTCGATCTCGATCCGCACACCGCTGCGGCGGGCGATGTGGCCCGCGTCCGTGGCGATCCCGTCCGAGAGGTCGATCATCGCGTGCGCCCCGGCCGCCGCCAGCGCACGGCCCTCCGCGAACCGCGGCTCCGGCCGCAGATGCGCCGTCACGAGCGCGTCGTCGCCCGTCGCCCGCCCCTCGAGGATCGCGAGCCCCGCCGCGCTCGCGCCCAGCGGGCCCGTCACGCCGATCCGGTCGCCGGGGCGCGCCCCGTCGCGCCCGACGAGGTCGGCCTCGTCGTCGGCCCAGCCCACGACGGTGACCGCGATCGTCACGGCCGGCGCGCGCACGAGGTCGCCGCCCGCGATCGTCGTGCCCGTGCGCGCGGCGAGCGCCTCCATCGCCCCGACGAGCTCGAGGACGGCGTCGGCGCCGAAGTCCTCGGGCAGGCCGAGCGTCACGTACGCCTCGCCCGCGTCGGCGCCCATCGCGGCGAGGTCCGACAGCGCGGCGGCGAGCGCCCGGTGGCCGGCGTCGGCGGGCGTGACGCGCGGGTGGTCGAGGCGGAAGTGCACGCCGTCGACCATCGCGTCGACGCTCGTGACCTGCAGCGGCCGCGCGCGGACGACGGCGGCGTCGTCGCCCAGCCAGCGCACGAGCCGGTCCGTGCGGGCCTCGAGCAGCTGCTCGAAGGCGGCGATCAGCGAGCGCTCGCCGGCGGGCCGGTCATGCGAGCGGCCCGACACGAGCGGGCGGTGCGCCTACCGGTGGCGGTAGACGATCCGGGCGCGGTCGAGGTCGTACGGCGACAGCTCGACGCGCACGCGGTCGCCCGGCAGGATGCGGATGCGGAAGCGGCGCATCTTGCCGGCGACGTGGCCGAGGACCATGTGATCGTTGTCGAGCTTCACGCGGAACATCGCGTTGGGGAGGGCCTCGACGACCTCGCCCTCGAACTCGACCTTTTCTTCCTTTGCCATGCCAGGCGAGCGTAGCAGCCGACTCGCGACCGACGCCCCGGAGGAATCGGCGCGGAAAGGCCTAGCCGGGGGCGTCCTGCGGCGGCGAGTCGTAGAGCGTCGGCGGGTAGCTCTGCCCGCCGGTCCCGCCCGTTCCGCCCCCGCCGGTGGCGTCCGTTCCGCCCGCCGCCGGTGGCGCCCGTCGCGCCGGTCCCGCCGGTGCCCGGGGCGGCCGCCTGCTGGGTGCCGCCGGTGCCGCCCTGGCCGGTCGAGGCCGCCGGACCGGAGGCGCCGGGGACGGCGCCCGCGCCGTTCTGGGTGCCGGAGTCGTTGCCGAACCGACCGCCGCCGCGCGAGAAGCGCCCGAAGAACGGCTGCGACTTGAACGGCGTCTTCGGCTTGGGGAACTCGCCGCAGAACGACCCGCGGGCCCGCTTCATGTACTGGCCCCAGAGCTTCGCCGGGATCGTGCCGCCGGCGACGCCGGGCATCGGCTCGCGCGAGGTCGCGTGGCCGAGCCAGACGGAGGTCGCGAGGTGCGGCGTGAAGCCGACGAACCACGCGTCGGTGAAGTTGTCGGTGGTGCCGGTCTTGCCCGCCGCCGGGCAGCCGATCTGCGTCGCGTTCGGGAAGCCGGTGCCGCTCTTGACGTTCTGCTCGAGGATCTTCGTCGCCTCGGCCGTGACGCCGTCGGAGAACGCGCGGTGCTGGCGCGGCTTGCCGAGGTTGTCGACGTGGTGGTCGGGGAACGTCACCTTGCGGATCGCGATCGGCTTGTGGCGCCAGCCGCGGTCGGCGATCGTCGCGTAGGCGTTGGCCATCTCGAGCGGGGAGACGCCGCGGGTCAGGCCGCCGAGGCCCTCGGCCGGGTAGGCGTGCAGGCGCGTCTTGATGCCCATGTCGTACGCCGTCTGGCGCACGGCCTCCGGGCCGACGTCCGCGTCGAGCTGGGCGTAGACGCTGTTGTCGGACTTCAGCGTCGCCTTCGTGAGGCTGATGCGCCCCGCGTAGGTGTTGCCGTAGGTGTGGACCGAGTAGTCCGGCGCCGTCGGCAGCCAGCCGGCCGCGAGCGGACGCGACGTGTAGGTCGTCGTGTCCGGGTTCACGCCGCGCCGGAGCGCCGCCATGAGGACCATGACCTTGAACGTCGAGCCGGCCTGGCGGTGGCCCTGGGCGGCGAGGTTGAACTTCGAGTCGCCGTAGCGCGAGGACGACGCCATCGCCTTGATGTAGCCCGTGCGCGGGTCGATCGTCACGATCGCGGCGGAGCGGTCCGGGGCGCCGAGGTTGCCGTCCATCGTCTTGCGCGCCAGGCGCTGGAGGCGCAGGTCGATCGTCGTGTCGATCCGCAGGCCGCCCCGGCGGACCGTGTCGAGCCCGTACTTGTCGATGAGCTCCTGCTTGACGAAGTCGAAGAAGTAGCCCTCGCGGCGGTCGGTGTAGTAGCGGTTGCGCTTGACGCCGAGGCCCATGCGCTTCGTGCGGTCGGCCGTGCGCTGCTTGATGTAGCCCTGGTCGGCCATCCGCTGCAGCACGTCGTCGCGGCGCGACTTCGCGGCACTGGGGCTCAGGAACGGGTTGTACTGCGACGGCGCCTGGGGGAGGCCGGCGAGCAGCGCGGCCTCGCGGAGCTTGAGCTTGCTCGCGGGCTTGTCGAAGAAGATCCGCGCGCCGGCCTGGATGCCCACGGCGGTCTGGCCGCCGACGGTCCCGAACGGGACGCTGTTGAGGTACTTCGTGAGGATCCACAGCTTGCCCTGGCGGCCCGGGTGCAGGTTCTCGAGGTCCTCGGCGAGCTTCGCCTCGCGGATCTTGCGCTTGAGCGTGCGCTCCTTCTCGCCCGTGTAGAGGTTGCGCACGAGCTGCATCGTGAGCGTCGAGCCGCCCTGGATCTCGTGGCGGTTCTCGAGGTTCTTGACGCCCGCGCGGACGATGCCCTCGAAGTCGACGCCCTGGTGGTCGAAGAAGCGGCGGTCCTCGACGGAGACGACCGCGTCCTTGATGTTCTGCGGGATGAGCTTCGAGGAGACCGGCGTGCGCAGCTCGTTGGCCTGGATGAACCCGAGGCGCGTGCCGTCGGCCGCGTAGACGCGCGAGGTGGCGCCCAGCTCGATCGGCTTGGACGTGTTCAGCGGCGGCGCCGAGTTGGCGACGCTGATGACCCAGCCGACGACGCTTCCCACCCCGGCGAGCCCCGCGACGACGAGCAGGCCGAGGATGAGGAAGATCATCCGCTGCGGGCCTGCCTTGTTGCGCCGCTTCCGGCGCTGTCGCTCACGTCGGGACATTCAGTGCAGACCCAGGGTAGAGAAGGGTTCGCCGTCGCGCGCGGGAACCCTGTGCCCGGCCTACCCGGCCCCGGCGCGCGGGACGCCGGCCTCACGCAGCGCGCGCAGGGCGTCGGCGCGCAGCGCGGCCTCGCGGGCGAGGCGGTCGGCGGTGGCCACCGGCGGCCCGACGACGAGCACCGCGATCCCGGTCTCGGTGACGTCGGCGATGCGCACGCCGCGGCTGTCCTCGAGCGCCTCCAGGGCGGCGAGCGCCGCCGTCTCGTCGGCCGACGGCGCGAGCCACACGGTCACCTCGAGCGCCACCGTCGCCGAGCGGATCGAGTCGTTGCGCAGCACGCCGGCGGCGAGTCGCTCGTTGGGGATGATCAGCCGCGCGTCGGTGCCCATGCGCAGCCACGTGTACGTCAGCGAGATGTCCTCGACCGTCCCGGTCTGGTCCTCGAACGTCACGAGGTCGCCGATCCGCAGCGGCTGGGTGATCGCGATCACGAGCCCGGCGATCGCGTTGGCGAGGACCTGCCGCGCCGCGAAGCCGATGACGGCGGCGGCGATCGCGCTCGAGGCGAGCACCGTGCTCGCGAGCCGGTCGAGGTCGGTGAACTGCGCGATCGCGAGCGCGAGCCCGACGAGGATCACGAACGCGCCGATGACACGGCGCATGAAGCGCAGCCGCGTGTCGACCACCGGGCTGAGCTCGCCGCCCGCGACGGCCGCCGCGATCTTGCGCGCGCGACCCTTGAGCGTCCGGTCGACGGCGTACGCGATCGCGAACGCGACGAGGAGCGTCACGACGGCCGTGATGTCGTTGCCGTAGCGCTCGCTGAACGACTCGGCTGCGACGATGGGGCCCGACATGCGGCGTGACGGTATCCCAGCGGCGACGCTGCGGCCGGTCCCGCGCCCGCGTGCGGCGGTCGTGCGCGACGCCGCGCTGGCGGACGCGTGGGCCGCGCTGTGGCTCTCACGCCTGGTCGTGTGGGCGGCGGGGGCGGGCGCCGCGGCGCTGTGGGGGCTGTCCGCGCGCGCGACGATCTTCGACCCCGGGGCGGTCACGCACCCGTTCGGCCCGGTCGGCAACGCGCTCGTCGCGCCGCTGGCGCGGTGGGACAGCGTCTGGTACCTGGCGATCGCCAACGACGGCTACCCGGCCGACGACCCGCGCCGCGCGGCGTTCTTCCCGCTGTACCCGCTCCTGCTCCGCGCGGGCGACGCGGTCCTGGGCTCCCCGCTCGTCGCGGGCGCGCTCGTGTCGTTCGTGTGCTTCGGCGTCGCGCTCGTCCTCCTGGGGCGGCTGGCCGAGCTCGAGCTCGGGGCGCCGGCCGCGCGGATGACGGTCTGGGCGCTCGCGCTGTACCCGGGCGCGGTCTTCTTCTCCGCCGTCTACAGCGAGGCGCTGTACCTCGTGATCTCCGTCGGCTGTCTGTACGCGGCGCGGACCGGCCGGTGGGCGTGGGCGGGATGTCTCGGCGCGCTCGGCGCCGCGACCCGCAGCGCCGGCGTGCTGCTCGTCGTGCCGCTCGCGGTCATGTGGCTCACGCGGGCCGACGGGCGCCCGCGGCGCGCGGGCGACGCGGCCTGGATCGCGCGTCGTCCCGGCCGGGCTCGCGGGCTTCTGCGCGGTCCTCGCGCTCGGCGGCGGCGACGCGCTCGCGCCCGTGCACGCGCAGGACATCTGGTTCCGCCACTTCGCCGGGCCGTTCGTCGGCCTGTGGGACGGCACGCGCGCGGCCTGGAGCGGCGTGCACCACCTCGGCGACCCGGCGGCCCGGGCGGACGTCGTCCTGTTCGGCTTCCTGCTCGCCGCCGTCCCGATGGTCGTCGCGACGGTGCGCCGCCTGCCGCCCGCCTACGGCGCCTACGTCCTCACGGCGCTCGCGCTGCCGCTGTCCTATCCGGTCGGTCCGCAGCCGCTCATGTCGCTGCCGCGCTTCCTCGCCGTGCTGTTCCCGCTGTTCATGGCGACCGGCGCCTGGCTGGCCGAGGGCGGGACGGCTCGGAGGGTCGCGGCGCTCGCCCCGTCGGTCGCCGGGCTCGCCGCCGTCAGCGCCGTGTTCGCGACCTGGCACTGGATCGCGTGAGGGCGGCGCTGCTCGACGCGCTCGGCACGCTCGTCGAGCTCGAGCGGCCCTGGCCGCACCTCGTCGCCGAGCTGCACAGCCGCGGCGTCTCGGTCGGCGAGGAGGACGCGCGGCGGGCGATGCTCGCCGAGATGGCCTACTACAAGGCGAACCACGACGACGCGAAGGACTTCGCCGGCCTGAAGGATCTGCGCCGGCGCTGCGCCGGGATCGTCCGGGGCGAGCTCGGCACGGCGCTGCCGGTGGCCGACGTCGAGGACGCGATGCTCGCCGCGATCCGCTTCCGGCCCTACCCCGAGGTGCCGGCCGTGCTCGCGGCGCTGGGCGAGCGCGGGGTCGCCCGCGTCGTCGTGAGCAACTGGGACGTCTCGCTGCACGACGTGCTCGAGCGCACGCGCCTGCGGCCGCTGCTCGACGGGGTCGTGACCTCGGCCGAGTTCGGGGCCGCGAAGCCCGACCCGGCGATCTTCCACCACGCCCTCGCCCTGGCGGGCGCGGCCGCGGCCGACGCCGTCCACGCCGGGGACGACGTCGAGGCCGACGTCGACGGCGCGCGGGCGGCCGGGATCGCCGCGGTCCTCGTCGCGCGCGACGGCGGCGCCGGGCCCGCCGGCGTGCGGACGGTCGCGACGCTCGAGGGCCTGCTCACCGGCTGACGCCGCCGCGTACCCTCTGTGCCCGGACGATGACGACCGAGCCCGCGCCCCACGAGCACTTCCTCGACGCGCCCGAGCTGCCGCCCGGGGTGGAGCCGCGGCGCCCGCCGCGCTGGCCGCCGTGGACGTCCATCGTCGCGCTCATCGCCGGGCTCGCCGCCGCGCTGCTCGGCGCGCTCGTGATCGGCGGGATCGCGGTCGCCTTCGGCGCGAACTTCGACGACCAGCCGCCCGCCGTCGCGATCCTCGCCACCGTCGTGCAGGACATCTGCCTGATCGGCAGCGCGATCCTCTTCGCCGGCATGTTCGGGCGCTTCGGGCCGGCCGACTTCGGGCTGCGCCCGACGCGCCTCTGGCCCGCGATCGGCTGGGCGGTCGTCGGGTGGCTGAGCTTCCTGATCTTCACCGCCGCCTTCGTCGCGATCGTCGGCGGCAACCCGAACGACGACCGCCTGCCCCAGGAGCTCGGCGTCGACGACAGCACGGCGGCGCTGCTCGCCGTGGCCTTCCTCGTCTCGGTCGTCGCGCCCGTCGCCGAGGAGTTCTTCTTCCGCGGCTACTTCTTCACCGCGCTGCGCAACTGGCGCGGCGTGTGGCCGGCGGCGATCGGCACGGGCATCATCTTCGGGGCGATCCACGGCAGCTCGTCGGACCCCGAGTTCCTGCTGCCGCTGGCGTTCTTCGGCTTCGTCCTGTGCCTGATCTACGCGCGGACCGGCTCGCTGTATCCGTGCATCGCGCTGCACTGCGCGAACAACTCGATCGCGTTCGGCGCCTCGCAGGACTGGACGTGGCAGATCCCGGTGCTGTTCGTCGTCTCGATCGCGATCATCGGCCTTGCCGCCCTCGCCGTGCAGCAGGTCTGGTCGCCGCGACCGCCGGCCCCCGCGCCGGCGGCCGCCACGTGACCGGCGGCGCGCCGGCGGTCACCCGCGCGTGTCATGCCCCGACGGCCCGGGGCGTGAACCGGTGCCTATGCGGGTACATTTGCGCGCGCAATGATGCGCCGGTCAATCATCCTCACTCTCGTCGCCGGCGCTCTCGCGTCCGTGGCGCCCGCCGTCTCGGCGGCCCAGACCCCGTCCACCCCCAAGCTCAGCATCACCACCGAGCAGGTCTCCGTCAGCGGCGGCCGCGCGTCGGTCCTCACCGGGCGCCAGTGGCGCGTCCGTGTCGTCCTGTCCCCGATGGTCCCCGGGCAGACCGCGGTCCTGCGCTTCTACCGCAACGGCCACCGCGTCGCGGCCGCGCAGCTGCCGCTCGCGCCGTCGTCCAGCGGCAAGTCCGCGTTCTTCACGTTCCCGTTCACGTCGCGCACGCGCGGCCGGATCGTCGTCCGCGCCACGCACTTCGCGACCCCGCAGCTCGGGACGCTGAAGGCCAAGGGCGTCGGCGTGTCGGTCGTGTCGCCGAGCGCGCGCCCCGGCTCCCGCGGGCCCGTCGTCCGGCTCCTGCAGAGTCAGCTCGCGAAGCTCGGCTACGTCGTCGGCCGGCCCGGGCTCTACGACGCCCGCACCGCCCGCGCCGTGCTCGCGTTCCGCAAGATCACCGGGATGCGGCGGACGACGATCGCCAGCGGCGACGTCTTCCGGCGCCTGGCCGCCGGCCGCGGCGGGTTCCACGTGCGCTTCCCGAGCCACGGCAAGCACGTCGAGGCCGACCTGTCGCGGCAGGTCATCGCGCTCATCCGCAACGGCAAGGCCGAGCGCATCTACCCGGTGAGCTCCGGCAAGCCGTCGACACCGACGATCAGGGGCCATTTCCGCGTGTACCTCAAGGCCCCGGGCACGAACGCCAAGGGCATGTACATGTCGAGCTACTTCATCCGCGGCTACGCGATCCACGGGTACCCGTCGGTGCCCGTGTTCCCGGCCAGCCACGGCTGCCTGCGGGTGCCCAACACGGAGGCCGTCTCGATCTTCAACTGGCTGTCGCGGGGCGACATCGTCGACGTCTACGCGTAGGGCGCCGCCGCCTCCTCGACCAGCAGCCCGAGCATCGCCGCCATGCCGCCGCGCGCGTACGCCGCGCGCTGGCGGTCGGCGCCGTTGCCCTCGGCCGTGATCCGCTCGACCGCCTCGAGCGCGCCGGCGTCGCCGAGGTCACGCGCGTACGGGCGCGCGAGGTCGAGGGTCGCGCGCACCACCTCGCGCGCGGGGCGCAGCGCTCCGTCGAGCGGCAGGCGCGCGTCGAGGCCGTCGCGGTGGGCGGCGAAGGTCGCCTCGACGAGCGCCTCGCGCGGCGCGGGGGCCGCGCGGGTTCGCCACGTCGCCGGGTCGGCCTCGCGCGCCGCGAGCGCGCGGACAAGCGCCGTCAGCCCCGCGACGCCCCAGAGCGCCGACTGGCCGTCCATCGCGCGGACCTCGACCGTGCCCAGGCGCGGGTGCGGGCGCAGGTCCCACCAGAGGAACGTGTAGTCCTCGAGGTCGCCCGCGGCGACCGCCGCGGTCGCGGTCTCGGCGTAGTCCTCGTAGGAGGCGAAGGCGCGCGGGATCTCCGCGCCGCGCAGGCCGCGGAAGAGGGCGGAGCGCGCACTCTGCATGCCCGAGTCGACGCCGAACCAGAACGGCGAGTTCGCGGCCAGCGCGCCGAGCGCGGGCAGATGGTCGCGCAGCCCGTTGCACGCCCGGATGGCGGTCTCGGCGTCGGGCATCGCGACGTGGACGTGGACGGCGCCGGTCGGCGTCCGGCGCATCAGCCCGCGGTGGCGGGCGAGGATCGCCGCGTAGCGCTCGGCCGGAAAGTGCCGGACGTCGCCGTGGGCGGCGGCGGGGTGGACGCCGGCGCCGATGACGGTCCCGCCCGCATCGCGGACACGCGCGCGCAGCGCGGCGATCGCCCGCGTCGCGGCCTCGGCCGACGCGGACACCGGCGCGGTGAGCTCGACCATCGCCGCGTACATGTCCGGCTTCGCCGTGCCCTCGGCCTCCGGGACGTCGAGCGCGTCGAGGATCGCGACGGCCGTGTCGGCCAGCGCGTGGCGCTCGCCGTCGACCAGCAGCAGCTCGTCCTCGAGGCCGAGGGCGAGCGGCGGCCCCGCGCCGAAGCGCGGCGCCGCGAGGGCGTCGTCGCTCACGCGACGCCCTTGGCGTACCGCGCGAGGAAGGCGAGGACGAAGCCGTAGACGAAGATGGCGAGCAGCGCGGGCACACCGCGGCGGGCCCAGCGGTTCGTCGTGTCCGGCTCGGCCCACGTGAACGGGGTGAGCAGGATGTCGTTGGCGTCGTCGATGGCCTCGCGGACGTCGGAGTGCACGGCCTCGCGCGCGCGTTCCTGGTCTGGGCTCGGATCGGTGGTGCGGGCGGCCTTGAGGCCGGCGGTCTCGGCCGCGGAACGCTTCGACGCGGCGCCCGTCTCGTCGAGGGCGAACAGCACGAAGCTGAGCGCGACGATCGCCGTCGCGAGGACGGACACGACCCGGAGGGGGCCCGCGAGCACGCCGATAGAGTACGGCCGCATGAGCGCGCGGGACCGCCTGATCGAGGAGTTGCGGGCCCACGCGGTCGTCGTCGGGGAGGTCGTGCTGACGAGCGGGCGGACGGCGCAGTACTACGTCGACGCCAAGCGCGCGGTCCTGCGGCCGGCCGGCTTCGGCGCCCTCGGCGAGCTGGTCGCCGAGCGCGCCCGCGCCTGGGGCGCGACCGCCGTCGGCGGCCTCACGATGGGCGCCGACGCCCCGGCCTGCGCCGCGCTCGCGGGCGGCGCCGACGTCAAGGCGTTCTTCATCCGCAAGGACGTCAAGGGCCACGGCCTCCAGCGCCGGATCGAGGGTCCGCTGCTGGCGCCCGAGGACCGCTGCCTCATCGTCGAGGACGTCGTGACGACGGGCGGGTCGACGCTGCAGGCGATCGACGCCGTCCGCGAGGCCGGCCACGAGATCGTCGGCGTCGTCGCGATCCTCGACCGGCTGTCGGGCGGCGCGGAGGCGATCCGCGACGCGGTCGCGGCGCCGTACGAGGCGTTCGCGACGATCGACGACGTCTACCCCGAGCGCCCGGACCGCGCCGCCTGACGCACCCCGCGGGCGGGGTCGCGCGGCGGGATGAGCGCGCAGGCGTCCGTGCCCACGCGGACCCGGCCCTTGGGGGGTACCGGCCGGGTCGGCCGGGAACGTACTGCCGCGGTTGCGCGGGCGGTGCATCCCGCATTGCAGCGGGCGCCGGGGCGTCGCAATGGTCGTCTCGGCCGCGACATCCCCGGATTTCGGCAAATTCGGTCAGGCGGCGAACCGCGACGGCTTGCCTAGGCACGTCGGTCGCGCGGCCCGCAGGTCGTAAGCCACCGACCCGGCGCGGGATCCGGCCGTGGGCGCGGGATCTGGCGCGTCGACGCCAAACAGGGCCTGCCGCAGGTCCCGACGGGTCTTAAGACGAGGTCCCACGCGGGGCCACCGCTTCGTGCAGCTTTGGGGGTGAAAGCTCCCGTGAACCCTGCAGGTTCGGGTGATGCCTTGGTCTGTCGCCTGACCGCAGACTGGTCGTGGCCCCCCAAAGCCTCCGGGAGCGCAGGGCTCCCGACCAACGCAAAGGAACTCTCGTGTCCTCTCAGACCAAGCCGCCGCCCGGTCGCAGCCGGCGCTGGCTCAACCGACGGGTCGCCGTGACCGCCGTCGCCGGTCTCGCCGCCACAGGCGCGGCGGGCTCCGCGATCATGGCCGACGCCGCCGTCCCCAGTTTCCCGAACAACGTCGTCGTCTTCCCCGATCGCGACTTCGTCACGATCGAGGGCTACCAGACGCACATCGGCGAGACCGCACTCGTCGAGGTCACCCGCGGCGGCCAGGTCATCGGCTCCGCGAAGGGCGTCGTCGAGGAGGGCGACGTCGCCTTCGAGATCAACCATCCCGGCGGCTACTGCTGGGGCGCCGGCACCGGCCTGAACGTCACCCCGGACATCCGCCCGGGCGACAAGGTCAACATCTCCTTCAACGGCATCGACGCCGGTGACACGACCACGCAGAACGCGTACGTCACCGCCGACATGCAGCTCAACGGCAGCACGCTGACCGTCAAGGGCTTCGCCGGCCCGGGTGTCAACCAGGCCCAGATGGAGCAGCGCATCATCAACCCGGATCTCGTCGACACCGACGTCGGTCGTCGTGACATCCGCGCCATCCCGGGCCCGCTGACGCCGGCGCCCAAGGGCGGCTACTCGTCCTCGCTCGAGTTCGAGGGCAACACCTTCACCGCGACGTACGTCTTCCAGACCGCGGCCACGGCGCAGATCGCGTCCCAGGCCGATCTCGGTGAGCGCGCCATGGCGTGGCAGGAGGAGGACGCGGACGGCAACCGTCAGGGCCTGACCATCGCCGAGTTCGGCGAGGCCGGCGGCCCCGGCATGGGCGGCTGCCCGGCCGGCCCCGGCGACGCCGGTGCTCCGCAGCCCGGCGCGGCGAGCGTCGTGCGCTCGGCCGACAAGACGTCGATGTCCGTGAAGTGGACGGCCGCCGAGCAGGTCCCCGGCGCCGCCCCCGTCACCGGCTACGACGTCGAGGCGATCCAGCAGACCGCTTCGGCCGACGGCAACAACGTCGTGATCGGCAAGCGGACCCCCGCCTCCGGCACGAGCGTCAGCCTCGACGGGCTGACCGCCACGCAGGGCTACACCGTCGAGGTCCGGTCGCTGGCCGGCGAGACGATGAGCCGGCCGTTCACCGTCCAGGTTCCGTCGAACCCGGATCCGGGTGACACGAACCCGCCCGCGCTGACCGCCACTCCGGCGAACACGCAGGCCGTCAACACCGCCTCGAGCATCACGCTCGCGAGCGAGCTCAACGCCGACATCTACTACACGATCGACGGCACCCCCGTCATCGCGGGTGGCGGCCTCTCCGACTCGGCGAAGCTGTACACGGGCCCGATCGCGATCTCGTCGCAGGTGACCCTCCACGCCGTCGCGTTCGACCGCGCCGGCAACTTCGACACGTTCACCGGCGTCTACAAGCCGCCGGCGGACACCGCCCCGGCCCCGGCCGCGGTCTCGGCCATCACCGGCACCGCCGGCCAGGCCGCAGTCACGATCAGCTGGGCCGCTCCGGAGACGGGCGTGACGCTGTACGGCGTCCAGCTCTACGTCTTCAACTCGTCCAACGTGAAGGTCGCCTCCGGGCCGCTGCGTGAGACGTCGGCGAAGACGCTCACGATCAACAGCCTCAACCCGGGCACGGACTACTACTACACCGTGAAGGCCAAGAACTCGGCCGGCTACGGTCCGGAGTCCACGCTCCAGGGCCCGCTGACCCCGACCGCCGTGACCGACACCGTCTCGATCGGGACGGCGAAGTGGAAGAACGGTGACTTCCGCGTCACCGGCACCGGCTCCGCCGTGGGCGCCTTCCTCGAGGTCCGCAACGCGGTGGCCAAGTCGAGCACCGACCCGACCCTCGTCCCGGGCGCCACCGTGCTCGCCCGTGGCCAGGTCGAGCCGCCCGCCGCCGCCGGTGCCGAACGGCACCTACGACATCCGGGTGCGCAACGCAGCCGCCCCGGCCGCCAACCCCGGCAGGATCTTCGTGGTCTCTGCCAACGGCGGCAAGGCCGGACCGTTCACGGTGGCCAACGGCTAGCCCGTCGACACCGCAGGACACAAGCAGGAGGGAATCCGGGGGGCCCGTCGCGCAAGCGGCGGGCCCTTCGGCCGTTCCGGGGTCGCGAGTGCCCCCGGCAGGAGTCGAACCTGCATCCCGCGCTTAGGAGGCGCGTGCTCTGTCCATTGAGCTACGAGGGCCGGCCGCCGGCGACGGAGGATACGCAGCGGCCATCCCGAATCGACAGCGCGGCGGACCGGCCCCGAGCGGCCTCGGCGGCGTGGCCGAATGAACGCTCGTGTACGTTTGCTCCCGATCAAGGGGGGGATACATGGGACCAACTCCCCGGGGTAGGAGTACAGTCCTGCGGGCCTGGGACAGGGTCCGGGCTAGGGAGAGGCAGCAAATCATCGCCAAGAGGTACGACATGGAAGGCACCACGCCGTGAGCGCCGGTGGCACCGAGCTCCTGAGCGGGTCCGAGGCGGCGTCGAGCGTCGAGGTCTCCGGTTCCGAGCGGGAGATCACCGCCCGTTCCCCGATGCAGCTGTTCTGGCGGCGCCTGCGCCACGACCGCCTGGCGATGATCGCGCTCACCTTCGTGATCCTGATCGTGTTGGTGGCGATCCTCGCGCCGCTGATCGTCAAGATCGCCGGGACCCCGGACCCGCAGACGACGAACGCGGATCTGACCGACGACTTCGGCCAGCCGCTCGGCCCGCGCGCCGGGCATCCGTTCGGCGTCGACAAGCTCGGGCGCGACGTCTTCAGCCGCACGATCTACGGCAGCCGCGTGTCGCTCCAGGTCGCGTTCATCGCAACGGCGCTGATCGTGATCATCGGCGTGACGATGGGCCTCATCGCGGGCTACTACCGCGGCGCGCTCGACTCGCTGCTCACCCGCGCGATGGACCTGCTCCTCGCGTTCCCGGTGCTCGTGCTCGCCATCGGCATCGGCGTCGCGTGCTCCGGCCGCGACGGCTGCGCCGGCGGGCTCATCCAGCCCGGCCTGACGGTGGTGATCTTCGTCATCACGCTCACGACCTGGCCCTACATGGCGCGCATCGTCCGCGGGCAGGTCCTGTCGTTACGCGAGAAGGAGTTCGTCGAGGCGGCGCAGTCGCTCGGTGCCTCCGACCGGCGGATCATCTTCCGCGAGATCCTGCCGAACCTCGTGGCGCCGATCATCGTCTACTCGACGATCCTGATCCCGCAGAACATCCTCTACGAGGCGGCGCTCTCGTTCCTGGGCGTCGGCATCGATCCGAGCACCCCGAGCTGGGGGGCCATGATCGCCGACGCCACGACCATCTTCAAAGAGGCCTGGTGGTTCATGACGTTCCCAGGCCTCGCGCTCCTGATCACGGTCCTCGCCTTCAACCTCGTCGGCGACGGCCTGCAGGACGCGTTGAACCCGCGAACATCGAAGTAGGCATTGCACTTGCCGTACGTTCAGCACGACCGGGGCTCCGGCCCCGCGACGAAAGGAAGTTGCATGACCAGAAGCACGCTTCGACCGCTCCTCGTGAGCGTCGTTGCCGCGCTCGCGCTGGTCGTCGCCGCCTGTGGCGGAGACGACAACGGCTCCGGCGGTTCGAGCTCCTCGGGAGGGGGAGCCTCGGCCAGCCAGGAGACCGGTGGCAAGCAGGGCGGCGTCCTGCGCCAGCTCGGCTCGACTGACGTCGACTATCTGGACCCGGGCCACACGTACTACACGGCCGGCTTCCAGGTCCTCTACGCGACGCAGCGGACGCTGTACAGCTTCAAGCCCGACAACGCGACGGACCCGGTCCCGGACCTCGCGGCCGACAAGCCGCAGATCTCCGACGACCTCAAGACGATCACGATCAAGCTCAAGCAGGGCGTGAAGTTCAGCCCGCCCGTGAACCGGGCGGTGACCTCGAAGGACGTCAAGTACGCCTTCGAGCGGTTCTTCTCCGCCAACGTCGGCGGCCAGTACACGTCGTACTTCAGCTCCATCGTGGGTGCCCCGAAGGCGCCGACCAAGGGCGTCAAGCCGCTCTCCGGCATCGAGACGCCGGACGACCAGACGCTCGTCATCAAGCTCAGCGAGCCGCAGGCCGTCAGCGTGTCCGCGGCACTCGTGATGCCGATGACGGCGCCGGTGCCGGAGGAGTTCGCGAAGAAGTACGACGCGAAGAACCCGTCGACCTACAACACGCACGTCGTCTCGACCGGGCCGTACATGGTCAAGAACGACGCCTCGGGCAACGCCGTCGGCTACCAGGCCGGCAAGTCGATCGACCTCGTCCGCAATCCCAACTGGGACAAGTCGACGGACTTCCGCCCCGCGTACCTGGACGAGATCCAGATGACGACGAACGAGTCGGACGCGTCGATCGCGGCCCAGCAGGTCCTCACGGGCTCGCACCAGACGCTCGACGCGAACCCGCCGGCGGCCCAGCTGAAGGACGCGGTCACCAACCGCAAGGGCCAGTACGTCCAGCTCCCGGGCGGCGGCTACCGCTACTTCCCGCTGAACACCACGATCAAGCCGCTGGACAACATCAACGTCCGCAAGGCGATCGTGGCGGCCTTCGACCGTGACGCCGCGCTGAAGGCGCGTGGCGGCAAGTTCACGGGCGACATCCCGACGCACTTCCTCCCGCCCGGCATCCCGGGCTTCGAGGAGGCCGGCGGCATGGCGGGCCCCGGGTTCGACTTCCTGAAGAACCCGCGCGGTGACATGACCGTGGCCACGAACTACATGAAGAAGGCGGGCTACCCGTCGGGCAAGTACACGGGCAGCGAGAAGCTGCTGCTCATCGCGGCCAACACGGACCCGGGCAAGGCCCAGGCCCAGGTCGCCAAGGCCCAGATCGAGAAGCTCGGCTTCAAGATCCAGTTCCGCACGGTCCCGCAGGACGCGGTCTACACCGAGTGGTGCCAGGTGCCCAAGAAGCAGGTGGCGATCTGCGGATCCGCCGGCTGGTTCAAGGACTTCACCGATCCGCAGGCGATGCTCGAGGTGACGTTCAAGGGCGCCAACATCGCCAAGGGCGGTGGCAACAACAACCTGGCGCAGCTCAACGATCCGAAGATCGACGCCGCGATGGACAAGGCCTCGCCGCTGCAGGGCGACGCGCGCCTGAAGGCGTGGGCGGAGATCGACAAGATGATCACGGGCGACGCCCCCGCCGTTCCGTTCGACTGGGACAAGACGACCATCATCTGGTCCAAGGACGTCAACGGGGTCGGCAACCCGTACTACGACGCCGCGGACTTCTCGTTCACGTCGCTGAAGTAGCGCAGTGATCCTTCGGTCGGCCCGGTCGCCCACGCGGCGGCCGGGCCCGGCCGACACCCCACCTTCACGAAGCCACCATGGGCCCGTACATCATCCGCCGCCTGCTCTACATGATCGTGGTGCTGCTGTTCGTCGTCGCGATCACGTTCTTCATCTTCTTCATCCTGCCGACGGCCGACCCGGCCGCGCTGCGGGCCGGCCGCTCTCCCACCCCGGAGACGCTGAAGGCGATCCGCGAACAGCTCGGGCTCGACAAGTCGGTCCCGGAGCAGTTCTGGGTGTACCTCAAGGGCCTGGTGCTCCACTTCGACTTCGGCAACTCGTTCGTCAACGACGCCGACGTCAGGGCGCTCATCTTCGACCGCCTGCCGAACACGCTCTTCCTGATCTCCGGCGCCGCGATCCTCTGGTTCACGATGGGCGTCCTGATCGGAACGATCTCGGCCGTCATGCGCGGGACGTTCCTCGACCGCGCGTCGATGACCACCGCGCTCGTCGCGATCTCCGCGCCGGTCTACTGGTTGGGCCTCGTGGCGCTGTACCTGTTCGCGAGCGACATCGGGCGCTTCCCGCTGCTGCCGGGCAACGGCGCCTACCAGGACGCGCACGGCTTCTTCGCGAAGATCCCGACGTTGATCCTGCCGTGGATCGTGCTCGCGTCCGCGTTCGCGGCGATCTACGCGCGCCTGACCCGCTCGAACCTCATCGAGGTCATGTCCGAGGACTACGTGCGCACGGCGCGCGCGAAGGGCCTCACCGAGCGGCGCGTCGTGATCCGGCACGGCCTGCGCGCGGCGATCACCCCGGTGATCACGGTGCTCGGCCTCGACCTCGGCATCCTCGTCGGCGGCGCGATCCTCACCGAGTCGGTGTTCGGGATCCCCGGCGTCGGACGCCTGGCGTACGACGCGATCCAGCGCGGCGACCTCGCGACGATCCAGGGCACGACCCTGTTCCTCGCGTTCGCCGTCGTGCTCATGAACCTGATCGTCGACATCCTCTACGCCTTCCTCGATCCGCGGGTGCGCTACTGATGGCTCTGCTCGAGGTCAAGGACCTCCGCGTCCACTTCCAGACCGAGGACGGGCTGGTCCAGGCGCTCGACGGGATCACCTACAGCGTCGACGCCGGTCAGGTCCTCGGGATCGTCGGCGAGTCCGGCTCGGGCAAGTCGGTCTCGTCGCTGACGATCATGGGCCTCACCCGCGCGCGGAACGCCCGCATCTCGGGCGAGGTGCTGTTCGACGGCAAGAACCTGCTGAGCGCCAGCGACTCCGAGATGCGTGAGCTGCGCGGCAACGACGTCGCGATGATCTTCCAGGACCCGCTGTCGTCGCTGCATCCCTTCTACCGGATCGGCGACCAGCTGGTCGAGGCCGTCCGCGCGCACCGCGACGTCAAGAAGGCCAAGGCGCTCGACCGCGCGATCGAGATGCTGGGACTCGTCGGCATCCCCGAGCCGCGGCGCCGCGTGGACTCCTACCCGCACGAGTTCTCGGGCGGCATGCGCCAGCGCGTGATGATCGCGATGGCGCTCATCAACGATCCGAAGCTGCTCATCGCCGACGAGCCGACGACGGCCCTCGACGTGACGGTGCAGGCCCAGATCCTCGAGCTCATCGACCGCCTGCGCACCGAGCTCGACACCGCGATCGTGATGATCACCCATGACCTCGGCGTGGTCGCCGAGGTCACCGACGACATCGCCGTGATGTACGCCGGGCGGATCGTCGAGTACGCCGACAAGGAGTCGGTGTTCGCCGCCCCCGAGCACCCCTACACCTGGGGCCTGCTCAAGTCGATCCCGCGCCTGGACCTGCCGCGCGACGAGCCGCTCGTCCCGATCCCGGGGCGCCCGCCGTCGCTGATCCTCAAGCCCGACGGCTGCGCGTTTCACCCGCGCTGCCCGTACGTGCGGGCCGCCCACAAGCGGATCGACCCGCAGCTCGCCCCGACGGCCGCGGGCGTCAACGGCGGCCGTCACCGGGTCGCGTGCCTGCTGCCGCCGCAGACGCGCCGGGCGCTGTGGACCGAGCTGACCGGCGGCGCGACGCCGGAAGAGGCGAAGGAGCGCGTGACCGTGCCCGAGGACGTCGTCGACCAGGAGGTCGCCCGCGACGGCTCCGAGCAGGAGGCCACCCGGTGAGTGCGACCAACGGCGCCGGCGCAAACCGGCTGATCGAGATCCGCGACCTCGAGAAGCACTTTCCGCTGACGCAGGGCATCCTCTTCCAGAAGCAGGTCGGCGCCGTCAAGGCCGTCGACGGCGTGAGCTTCGACGTCATCGAGGGCGAGACGCTCGGCCTCGTGGGCGAGTCCGGGTGCGGCAAGTCGACGACCGCGCGCCTGATCACCCGCCTGCTCGAGCCGACGAACGGCTCGATCCAGTACAAGGGCAGCGACATCGCCCACATGTCGCGCGCGGATCTCAAGCCGCTGCGGCGCGACATGCAGATGATCTTCCAGGACCCGTACTCGTCGCTGAATCCGCGCAAGACGGTCGGCTCGATCATCGGCGAGCCGTTCATCATCCACGGGGTCGAGTCGGACGAAGGCCGGCGCAAGAAGCTCGTGCAGGAGCTGATGGACACGGTCGGGCTCAACCCGGAGCACTACAACCGCTTCCCGCACGAGTTCTCGGGCGGCCAGCGCCAGCGCATCGGCGTCGCGCGCGCGATCGCGCTGAAGCCGAAGCTCATCGTCGCCGACGAGCCGGTATCCGCGCTGGACGTGTCGATCCAGGCGCAGATCATCAACCTGCTCGAGGAGCTCCAGGACGAGCTCGGGCTGACGATCATCTTCATCGCCCACGACCTCAGCGTCGTGCGCCACGTGTGCGACCGCATCGCGGTCATGTACCTCGGCAAGATCGTCGAGCTGGCCGACGCGGACGCGCTGTTCGCGCACCCCCGCCACCCGTACACCGGCGCGCTGCTGAGCGCCGTGCCGGTGCCGGACCCGCGGCTGGCGAAGGGCAGGCAGCGCCAGGTCCTCGGCGGCGACGTGCCCTCGCCGACGAACCCGCCGGCGGCGTGCCGCTTCCACACGCGCTGCCCGAAGGCCAAGGACGGCGTCTGCAACGTCGAGGAGCCGCTCCTCGAGCCCAAGGACGGCGGCAACCTCACCGCCTGCCACTTCCCGCTCACGGACCAGGAGATCGCCCAGCGCGTCCCGACCGCGGCGGCGTGAGCGGGGTCGACCGGGTCGCGGCCGCGCTCGCGGCGGCGGGCGTCGACACCGAGATCCGCGAGTACCCCGAGGGCGCGCGCACGGCCCAGGACGCGGCGGCCGCGGTCGGCTGCGCGGTCGGGCAGATCTGCAAGTCGCTCGTGTTCCGCGTCGGCGACGCGCCGCTGCTCGTGATCGCGAGCGGGGCGAACCGCGTCGACGAAGCGCGCTTCGGCGCGGCGAAGGCGGACGCCGCCTTCGTGCGCGAGCAGACCGGCTACGCGATCGGCGGCGTCCCGCCCTTCGCCCACGCCCGCCCGATGGACACGATCGTCGACGAGGACCTGCTCGGCTACGACGTCGTGTGGGCCGCGGCGGGCACGCCGCGCGCCGTGTTCGCCGATCGCGCCGGAGGCGCTGGTGCGCGTCAGCGGCGGCCGCGTCGCGCGGGTCAGCCCGGACTGACTGCGCGCGCCGCGCCGTCAGTCGACGTCGAGGTCGTCCTCGTCGTCGTCGGTGTACAGCGACTCGCGCGCGACCTCGCCCGAGCGCCGGTCGAACAGCCGCACGTCGAGCGTGTCGCCGCGGTAGGCGTCGGGGGCGAGCAGCGTGAAGCGGCCCTCGACGAGGACGCACTGGTCGACGGCGAGGTCGGCCAGCTCGGCCGTCGCGACCGCCGCGCCCTCGACCATCGGCCGGCCCCAGATGAGCGTCATCTCGGCCGCCTTGCCCTGCTCCCCGCGCCAGGTGCCGACGACCTCGTCGCAGAGGTCGATCGTCCAGTCGGGGTTCGCCTCCGCCGTCTCGGGCGTGAAGTCGGCGACCGAGAAGAACTCGGTCGGCTCCTCGCCGTCGGTGCCGGGCGCGTAGCTCACGAAGCCGTAGAGCTCGAGGCCGGTCGACGTCGGCGCCGTCGCCGGCACGAACGTCCGCCCGTGCCAGGTGCGGTCGGGGTACCAGACGATCTCGCCGGGCTCGCCGAGGTCCTCGCCATCGGCGTCGATGCGCAGGCAGGCCTCGAGGAACTCCTCCTGCAGGCGCTGGGCCCAGCGGCCGTAGGGCAGCAGGTCCTGCGGCGGTTCGGCGGCGAAGCGGGGGACGAAGCGGTCTTCGGGCGGCACGCGCCGAACCGTAGTGGAGCGGGGCGCGGATACGCTGCGCGCCGTGCTCCCGGACGGCGTCCACCGCCTCGAGCTGCCCACGCCGTTCGCGATCGGCCCGGTCAGCTGCTGGCTCCTGCGCGGCGATCCGCTGACGCTCGTCGACCCCGGGCCGCTGCGCGACAAGACCCGCGCAGCGCTCGACGCGGGCCTCGCCCGGCACGGGCTGCGCGTCGAGGACGTCGAGCTCGTGATCGTCACCCACCAGCACCACGACCACTCGGGCCTCGCGGCCGAGGTCGTGGCCCGCTCGGGCGCACGCCTGGCCACGAGCCCGCGGCTGGCGGTCTATCTCGGCGACTACGAGCGCGCGATGGACCGCGACGACGCGTACTCCGTGGCGATGATGGACCGCCACGGCATCGACGCCGACGTGCGCGGGACGCTCGACGACATCTCGCGCTCGTTCCGTCGCTACGCCGAGGGCGCGGCCGTCGACGTGACGGTCGGCGACGGGGAGGCGATCGTCGCGGGCGGGCGCACGTTCACGGCGTTCGAGCGCCCGGGCCACAGCCCGACCGACACGATCCTCCTCGACGCCTCCGACGGCCTGCTCGTCGGCGGCGACCACCTGCTCGAGAAGGTCTCCTCGAACCCGATCGCGCACGTGCCGATCGACGACCGCGATCCGGTGGAGGTCGCCACGCGACGCTCCCCGCCGCGCGCTCGTCGAGTACCTCGCGTCGATGCGCGCGACGGCCGCGCAGGACGTGTCGCTCGTGCTGCCGGGCCACGGCGAGGCGTTCCGCGACCACCGCGCGCTGGTCGCGAGCCGCGAGGACATGCACGCGCGCCGCGCCCGCCGGATCCTGCGCTCGGTCGACGGCCGGCGGACGGCGGCGGACATGATCGCCGTGCTCTGGCGGTCGCTGCCGGTGACCCAGCACTACCTCGCGCTGTCCGAGGTCCTCGGCCACCTCGACCTGCTCGAGGTCGACGGGCTCGTGCGGCCGGTCGAGCGCGACGACGGGGTCGTCGTGTGGCAGCGGACCGCTACGGCAGCTCGAGCAGCAGCGTGACCGGCCCGTCGTTGACGAGCTCGACCTCCATCATCGCCCCGAACACCCCGCGCTGCGCGTCCAGCCGCGCGCAGAAGCGCTCGTAGAGCGGCTCGGCGTGCTCGGGCCGGGCGGCCGCGACGTAGCTCGGCCGGTTGCCCTTGCGCCCGTCGCCGTAGAGCGTGAACTGGCTGACGCACAGCACCTCGCGGTCGCCGAGCGGCTCGTTCATCCGGCCCTCGGCGTCGGGGAACACGCGCAGGGCCCGGACCTTGTCGGCGAGGCGGTCGCAGTCGGTCTCGGTGTCGTCGTGGGTGACGCCGAGGAGGACGAGCAGCCCGGCCCCGATGGCGCCCGTCGTCGCGCCGTCCACGCGCACGGCGGCGCGCGACACGCGCTGGACGAGCGCGCGGATGCTCAGACCTCCCGCAGCTCGGCGGCGGCGCGCTCCGGCGCGACGATGTTCAGGTGCACGCCGGTGCCGAGCTCGAGGCCGGCCATGTGGGTCAGGCGCGGGACGATGTCGATGCGCCAGCAGAAGTGCTCGGCGTCGCGCGGGGCGGTACGGACCCAGAGGTTGAGCGGCGGGCTCGCTCCCAGGCGCCGGGCGAGGCGGTTCAGCGCGTCGTGCAGGAGCGCCGCGCCGGTCGGGCCGTCGTCGTGGAAGCGCCGCCGCGGCCGGCGCGGGGCCAGCATGAGCTGGTAGGGGAAGCGCGCGCCGTAGGGGACCATGAGCACGGCCTCGGCGTCGATCGCGACGATCCGTTCGTTGAGCTTGACCTCCTCCTGGACGAGGTCCTGGAGCAGGTTGCCGCCCATCGTCCGCTGGGCGTACGCGCCGAAGCGCTCGCGCTCGCGGGCGACCGCCGCGGGGACGAAGTCCAGCGCGTAGATCTGGGCGTGCGTGTGCGGCAGCGACGCGCCCGCCTCGCGCCGCTCGTTGACGATGACGTGCACGTAGGCGGCGTGCTCGGCGTGGACGCGGCTGCGCTCGCGCCAGACCTCGACCGCGGCCGCGACCTGCTCGACGTCGAGCTCGGCGAGCGAGTGCACCGGCACGGGCGCGTTGACGACGACCTCGTGCTGCCCGCGGGCGGGCTGGGCGCTGAACAGGTCGCGCTTGGCGAACGGCGGCGGCGCCTCGCTCTCGGGGTCGAGCGCGGGGTAGAGGTTCGGCACGACGCGCACCGTCCAGCCCGGGCTGTCGGGAGCGCTGCCGTTCGGGCGCACCGCGTACACCTCGGGCGGCGTGCGGTCCTCGTGGCCTTCGAGGAACGGGTCGGTCTCGGGGTCGATCGGCGGGCAGGGCTCGGCGCTGAGCCCGCCGCCGGGCCGCGTGGCGCGGTCGGGCGTGACGATCGACTTCAGACCGGTCAGCGGGTCGACGCGGACCTGGGGCATCGCCCACAGAGTAGGGCGGGTGCGCGACGGCTCGAAATCGGCCGTGTACGCGCTGCGCGCTACCCGAGCGCGTACTGGCGGATGTCGTCGACCAGGGCGGCGCGGTCGAAGTACGGCCCCTGGTGCACGAACGTCTGCTTGCCGTCCTTGTCGAAGAACAGCGTGCTCGGCACGCCGACGAGCTTCTCGGCGTTGTAGACCTGGCCCGAGGGGTCGTCGTAGCTCGGGTAGGTCACCGGCGTCTTCCGCAGGAACGTCGTCGCCGCGTCCTTGTTGTCCTTGAGGTCGACGCCGACGAACGCGACCTGCTTGCCCAGGTCGAGCGAGACCCGCTGCATGACCGGCATCTCCGCGCGACACGGCCCGCACCACGCGGCCCAGATGTTCACGACGGCGGGGTGGCCCTTGAGCGCGGCGAGCCGCGTGCGCAGGCCCTTGCGCGCCCCGGGCAGGATCTGGTTGGCCTGGCGATGCAGCGCCGCGAGTGCCGGCGGGGCGCCGCTGAGGCGCTGCGCGATCTCGTCCGTGCTGAGCGTCGTGGCCGCCGGCGGCTTCGCGGTTTCCTTCGCGGCGGACGACAGGCCGATGATCAGGACGATCACGAGCGCGACGGCGCTGACCCCGAGTGCGAGCTTCCCCTTCGACACCGGTGAAGCGTGCCACACGGGTACGGCACCGGGTGCCGGTGCGGTATCCTCTGCTGTACGCGAGGCGAGGGGCGGTGCCGGAGTGCGTATCTGCTCGCCTCGACTCCCGGTCCGTCCGGGAACTCCGAGTTGCGCGACGTCACTTCCGCGCGACTCCCCCGTCCGAAAGCAAGCCGGTCCATGGCTGAATCTACGTCTGTGGCCACTACGGTCGCATCTGTTCCTGATCCGGAAGCCATCGCGCGTGCCGAAGGGTTCACGCGCGAGCGGTTCGTCCACGAGGGCGAGGACCTCGCGGACGCGCTCGCCCCTGGGTCGGGTCGCCGACTCGCGCTGGACGCCGCCCTGGCCGAGCTCGACGCGGGCGCCACGGTGCCCTCGACGCACTGGCGCCGCCGCTACTCGCTCATGCTCGGCCTCGAGCGCGTCCTCAGCGACGACGAGCCGCGGCTCGCGGACGGCACGACGCTCAACCCGCATCAGGTCGATGCGCTCTCGGGCACGCTCACCGCACTGCTCGCCGAGGCCCAGCGCAACGGCGCGAGCCCGGCTCCGGTCGCGGCCCCGGTGCTCGCGGTCGACGAGGAGCCCGAGGACGAGCCCTCCGACGACCGCGAGGACCTCGACGTCGACGGCGAGATCGACTTCGACGAGGACGAGTCCGACGACGGCGAGCCCGAGGCGGAGGCCGACCCCTACGAGGAGGACGAGACCCCGGACGACGTCGACGCGGACGTCGCGGACGGCGTCGACGACCCGAACGCCCACAAGCGCTTCTGGTTCGAGCACGCCACGGGCGCCGGCAAGACGGTCGCCGCGATGGGCTTCGTCGAGGCCTCGCGCACCGGCGGCATCCTGATCTTGACCCACCGCCGCAACCTCGTCGACCAGTTCAACGGCGAGCTGCGCGACCGCGGCTACGCCGACCGCGCCACGCCGCCGCTCCTGACCGACAACGGCGGCGCCGACGCGACGAAGCACATCGGCCCCGTGACGGTCGAGACCTACCAGTGGTTCGTCCGCAACGCCGGCCGGATCTCCGACGCCTACACGATCGTCATCTGCGACGAGGCCCACACGGCGCTCGGCGAGAAGACGTCCGCGGCGATCCGCGCGTGGACCGGCCCGATCTTCATCGGCATGACGGCGACCGGCGCGCTCATCGCGCGCCACGTCACCGACCTCTTCCCGACGCAGACCTCGCGCTTCGACCTCGCCCAGGCGGCGCGGCGCGGCGTGATCGCGCCGCTGCGCGACATCCGCATCCCGCCCGGCCCGGGCGTGCGCACCATCGCCAAGGTGCCGCTGCGCCGCGGCGACGTGGACGTCGAGTTCGACCAGGAGATGCTCGCCGAGCTGCTGGACCAGCTGCCGTTCAACCTGGCGATCGCCGACCTCTACAAGACGCGCTTCAACGGCGTGCCCGGGGTCATCTACGCCGCCGGCGTGCGCCACGCCTACAACGTCGCCGAGGCGTTCCGGGACCTCGGGATCAAGGCCGAGGCGGTGTCGGGCGAGACGCCCAAGCGCGAGCTGGCCGAGATCCTGGCGAAGTACGAGCACGGCGACATCGACGTCCTCGTCAACGCCCAGCTGCTGGCCGAGGGCTGGAACTCCCCGCGCGCGACGGTGTGCATGCACCTCGCGCCGACGGCCTCCAAGCGCATCTACCAGCAGCGCGTCGGGCGCGTCACGCGCCGCCATCCGGGCAAGGAGGCGGGCGTGGTCGTGGACTTCGTCCACCCCGCGACGAAGCACGACGACCCCGTCGTCACCCTGCACTCGCTGCTCGACCGCGACGTCTACCGCGGCGGCGCGATCGTCGTCGGGCCGGTGCGCCGCGGCCGCGGCCGGCGGGTGCGCGTCGAGCGCCGCGTCATCCCGGTCACCGCCGACGAGGATCGCCGGCACGAGGTCTTCGAGCGCGAGCTCTGGCGCATCGCCGTCGAGTTCCTCGACTACGGCGAGCAGCACATGTGGGCCGCGCTCGCCGGCGCGCGGGTCGCGCCGAGCGGCTGGCGCCGCGCGCGGGCGATGCTCCACTTCGACCGCAGCGGCGAGCTCAAGCGCCGCTTCCTGCTCACCGCGGTCGAGCGCAACCGCAACTCGCAGCTGCGCCTGCGCGCGCTGCAGGAGATCGCGGCGGCGAAGGACGCCGAGGCCTTCGACCTGTCGATCGACGTGATCGGGACCTGGCAGCGCGACGAGCGCCGCGAGGGCACGAAGATCATGCTCCAGGCGCTGGCCGAGAAGCGCATCGGCCGCCGCGACCAGGCCAACGCCTGGATCTGGCGCCTGGCCGAGTACACGCGCGAGGTGCACGAGGAGTACGCCGTGCAGCGCTGGCCGGAGACGAAGCGCCTGCTCGGGCTGCTCGTCAACTCCAGCGGCGGCGCCCACGCGCGCAACGCGCGCCGGCTCGTCCACGCCGCGCGCAAGCACGACCGCCGCCTGTCGGCCGCCCTGCTCGCCGCCGCGGTCGCGCACACGCCGGAGGCCGAGGAGGTGCTCCGCGGCGCGCGGACGCGGATGGCCCGCAAGCCGAGCGCGCTCTCGCGCGAGCTGCTGCGCAACTTCCCCAAGGGCAAGGGTCGCCGGTCGCGCCGGCGGCGCAAGAAGGGCGCCGACGCCGAGGTCCCGGTGGGCGTGGCGGCGGAGGCCGCGACCCAGGCCGCGACGACGGCGGACGGCGACGAGCTCGAGGTCGGTGTGCCCGACGGCGACGAGGTCGTCGTCGAGGCGGCCGCCGCTGATGCCGCCGCCGACGCCGCCCCGGAGGCGCCTGAGGCCGAGCCGGTGGACGCCGCCGCCGCGGTGCAGGCCGCCGCGAAGGCGGTCGCCGCGGCCCAGGGCAAGCCGCGCTCCCGGCGCCGGAGGGCGGCTGCGCCGGCATCCGCGGACGCGCAGGCGCCGGAGACTGCGGACGCCGAGGCCCCTGCCGAGGACGAGAAGCCCAGGTCGCGCCGGCGCCGCCGGACGGCCGACCAGGCCGCGGCCACGCCCGAGGCGGGCGACGGCGCCGAGGTCGCGGACGGCGCGAGCACCGACACCGACACCGACGCCGACGCCGCGCCGGCTCCCAAGCCGCGCCGCCGCCGGACGGCGCAGACCGCCGCGACCGCCGACGCCAACGTGTCGGAGGAGGCTGTCGCGGAGGAGCCCCCGAAGCCGCGCCGCCGCCGGACGACCGCCGCGCCCGCGACGGCCGAGGCGACGGTCGACGGCGCGGCGGAGGTCGCCGCGGAGGCGCCCGCCGAGGAGGCGCCCAAGCCGCGCCGCCGTCGCACGACGAAGGCCGCCGAGCCCGAGGCTCCCGCCACGGCCGAGACGCCCGCTCCGGAGGACGCGCCGAAGCCGCGCCGCCGCCGCGCGACGAAGGCCGCCGAGACCGAGGCCGCCGCACCGACGGCCGAGACGTCCGCATCGGAGACGGCGCCCGAGCCGCCCCCCGCGGAGGAGGCGCCGAAGCCGCGCCGCCGCCGCACGACGAAGGCCGCCGAGACCGAGGCCGAGACGCCGGCTCCGGAGGACGCGCCGAAGCCGCGGCGCCGCACGCCCGCCGCCCGCGCGGTCGTCCCGGCCGCCGAGGCGCCGGGAAGCGCCGAGCCCGCCGAGACGACCGAGGCCGCCGCGACCGGGGACGACCCGCCCGCGCCGTCCGCCGAGTCGGAGCCGGCCGAGCCCGCCGCACCGCGCCGCCGGCGCGCGCCCGCGAAGAAGGCCGCGCCGAAGGGCGACTCCTCGCCCGGCGCCGAGGCCGCCTGAGCGTCCGCGCCGTCCGGCGCCCGCGACCCAGGCGGCGTCAGGCGGGAGGCGGGCGCAGGTGCACCTCGCCCGCCTCGAGCGCGGTCCGGCCCCCGTCGGGCAGCGCCACGACGAGCCGTCCGTCGCCGTCGATCCCGCCGGCGCGGCCGGTGCCGTCCGCCCACGCGACCTCGCGGCCGTACAGGGCGTCGCGCGCGCGCCACGCGTCGAGCAGCGCCGCCGGCTCGAGCGCGAGCGTGCGCTCGAGCGTCGCGAGCAGGCGCTCGAGGAACACCTCGACATCGCGCGGCTCGAGCCCCAGCGAGCCCGCGCTCGCGCGCAGCTCCTCCGGGAAGTCGTCGGGGCGCAACGCGACGTTGATCCCCATGCCCAGGACCGCCCAGCCGTCCTGGGGGCGGGCCTCGGCGAGGATCCCCGCGACCTTTCGCCCGTCGAGCAGGACGTCGTTCGGCCACTTGATCATCGCCTCCGGGCCGGCCGTCTCAGCGACGGCGACGGCCGCGGCCAGCGGCAGCATCCGGTCCGGCGCGCGCAGCACGAGCGACATGAGCAGCGCGCGGCCGGGGGGCGTCGTCCAGGTCCGGCCCTGGCGCCCGCGGCCCGCGGTCTGCAGGCCGGTCGTCACCAGCGTGCCGTGGGGGGCGCCCGCGACGGCGAGCGCCCGGGCGCGGTCGTTCGTCGACCCCGTCTCGCGCAGGTGCAGGCGCGGCCGGCCGAGCCGGCTCACTCGTCGGCGGGCTTGATGCGCACCTCGTCGTCGAGGCGCAGGCCGAGCAGGTCGGCGGCCGAGCCGCGGTTGACGGCGAGCGCGAGCCAGCGGTAGGCGTCCTCGTACAGCAGCAGGCGCCCGGCCGCGACGTCGGCGAACGTCGTGGCGTAGTGCCCGGCCTCGTCGTTGATCGAGACCGGATGGCCCAGGCGCAGGCCGTGGCTGCCGACCTCGTCGTGCTCGATGTCGAGCATCACGTTGCCGAAGCGGTCGAACGCGACGGCATGGGCGATGACCTGCCCGTCCTCCGACCGCGACTCGGGCATCTTCAGCGCGACGAGCTTGTCGGCCTCGAGCGGATCTCCGGCCTCGGCCAGCGGCGCCCCGCCGGCGAGTTGGGCGGCGACCGGGGCGAAGACGTCGCGGCCGTGGAACGTCGCCGCGGTCGGCTGCAGGCGGTGCTTGGAGCGGCTGATCTCGATCGCCTCGGCCACGCCCCCGAAGCGCGCGGCGGCGGGCAGGAGCAGGCCGTTGTCGGGGCCGACGAGGATGCGGTCCTCCTCGGCGGTGCGCAGCGCGACGGCGCGGCGCTCGCCGCCGACCTCCGGGTCGACGACCGCGACGTGCACGCCGGCCGGGAAGAACGGCAGCGCCCGGCGCAGGACGAGCGCGCCGGAGCGGATGTCGTGTCGCGGGATGCCGTGCGTCACGTCGATGACGCGCGCCTCGGGCGTGGCACGGGCGATCACGCCGTGGCACACGCCGACGAAGTCGTCGTCGTGCCCGTAGTCGCTGAGGAACGAGATCACCCGAGCCATGCGCGCGAGTGTATTCGCGGCGGTGGCCGGACCACGGTTGCAACGCGGCATGGCGCCGCGCCGGCCGGGGTAGCGCCAACGGTATGGGTCACTTCGCCACGATCGCCGCCGAGGAGGCGCCGTCGGGGTTGCCGCCCGACCAGCCCGAGGAGGAACCGCTCGGGGTGCCGGAGACGGCCCCGGACGACGACGAGTCCGAGCGCGGCCCCGACGTCATGCCCGGCATCCCCGGCGAGCGCGAGCCGCCCGCCGCGAGCTGAGTTTCCCCGCGGGGGTTGGTCCGGGGCGGCGATCGGCGTATCGTCGCTGACATGGGCGCGGTGCTTTTCGCGATGTTCGCCCCGACACTGGTGTTCGGGCTCTTCGCGCTGATCTGCATGCGCTTCGGGGCCGAGAGCCGCCCGTACTTCGACGAGCGCCCGGTCGTCGACGACCGCCCGAACTGGTTCCCGATCGCCGGCGCGGGGTCCGGCGCCGACGACGAGGACGACGAGGAACCGCCCGACGACGGCGAGCCGGTCGCGGTCGCGCCGGAGCCGACCGCCGAGCGCGGTCGGAGCGCCGGTCGCCGTCAGCCGGTCGCCGTGCCGCTCGCGTCCGCGAGCAACGCGGCCACCAGCCCGTCGGGCGTGTGATCGGCCGCCTCGACGTCGGGGGCGAAGCCGAGCTCCGCCATCGCCGCGCTCGTCGCCGGCCCGATCGAGACCAGCCGCGGGCCTGACAGCGTCCCCGCGGCGGCGTGGAAGAACCGCGCCGACGAGGCCGAGGTGAACGTCGCGTAGTCCGCCCCGAGCGCGCGCTCGCGCGCGTCGTCGTCGAGCGGTTCGGCGATCGTCCGGTACAGCGCGAGGACGTCGACCTCGGCGCCGCGGGCGCGCAGCGCGTCGGGCAGGACGTCGCGCGCCTCCTCGGCGCGGGCGACGAGCGCGCGGCGCACGGGGATCTCCGCCAGCGCGCCGACGAGCGCCTCGGCCACCGACCGCGAGGGCACGATGTCCGGGGCGATCCCGTGCGCGCGCATCGCCCGCTCGGTGCCCGGGCCGATGACCGCGATCGTCGGGCCGACGAGCGCGCGGGCGTCGCGTACGCGGGCCATGAGCTCGTTGGCGCCGTTCGGGCTCGTCACGCACAGCAGGTCGTAGCCCGCCAGGTCGGGGACCTCCGCCGGGAGCGGCTCGATCCGGATCGCGGGCGCCTCGACGACGTCGGCGCCGAGGTCGCGCAGGCGGCCCGCGAGCGCGCTCGCCTGCGCCCGCGCGCGCGTGACCGCGACGGTGCGCCCGGAGAGCGGGCGGTCCTCGAGCCAGCCGATCTCGTCGGCGAGCGCGGCGACCGGGCCGACGAGCGTGATCGCGGGCGCGCGGACCGCGGCGGCGCCGGCGGCCTCCGCGATGCCGTCGAGCGGCGCGCGCACGGTGCGCTGGCCGGGCAGCGTCCCGCGCTCGACGACCGCGGCGGGCTCGTCCGCGGCGCGGCCGGCGGCGATCAGCTGCTCGGCGATCCGCCCGAGGCGGCGGACGCCCATGTAGAACACGAGCGTCCCCGGGAACGCGGCGAGCGCGGGCCAGTCGATCGCGCTGTCGGGCTTCGCCGGGTCCTCGTGGCCGGTGACGAACGCGACCGCGCTCGCCACGTTGCGCTGCGTGACCGGGATGCCCGCGTAGGCCGGCGCGGCGACGCCGGCCGTGACGCCGGGGACGACCTCGAACGGGACGCCCGCGGCGCGGCACGCCTGCGCCTCCTCGCCGCCGCGGCCGAAGACGAACGGGTCGCCGCCCTTCAGGCGCACGACGTCGCGGCCGGCGCGGGCGTGCTCGACGAGCAGGCGCGTCGTGTGGTCCTGGGGGACCTGCTCGCCGCCGCCGATCTTGCCGACGTCGACGACCTCCGCGTCCGCGCGGGCACCCGCGAGGGCCTCGTGCGGGATCAGCTGATCGTGCAGGACGACGTCGGCGCGGGCGATGAGCGCCACCGCGCGGGTCGTCAGCAGGCCGGGGTCGCCCGGCCCCGCGCCGACGAGGTAGACGGTGCCGGGCGCCGGGGTCACCGGCCGAGGACCTCGTCCGCGCCCGCCGTCTGCAGCCGCCGGGCGACCTCGGCCCCGAGCTCCTCCGGGTCCGGCCCCAGCAGGTCGTCGCGCAGCCAGGCCGAGCCGTCGGGCGCCCCGACGAACGCGCGTAGGAGCAGGCCGTCGGCCCCGTCGCCCGTCGCGTGCGCTCCGACCGGCGTGTGGCAGTCGGCCCCGAGCGCGCGGACGAGGGCGCGCTCGGCCGCCAGGCACTTGGCCGCCGCCGGGTCGGTGAGCCGCGCGACGGCCGCGTGGGTCTCGGGGTCGTCGGCGCGGACGGTGACCGCCAGCGTGCCCTGTCCCGCGGCCGGGACCATCTCGTCGAGCGACCCGGTCGCCTCGGCCCCGCGGCCCAGGCGGTCGAGGCCGGCGCGGGCGAGGACGATCGCGTCGTAATCGCCCGCCGCGAGGCGACCGAGGCGGGTGTCGACGTTCCCGCGCAGCTCGAGGATCTCGAGGTCGCCGCGCAGGGCGCGCAGCTGGGCGGCGCGCCGCAGCGAGCTCGTCCCGACCCGCGCGCCGTCGGGCAGCGCGGTCAGGCTCGCGGCCCCGCAGAGCGCGTCGTAGGGGTCGGCCCGCGGCGGGACGGCGGCGATGACGATGCCGTCGGCGAGCTGCGCGGGCACGTCCTTGGCCGAGTGGACGGCGAGGTCGACGTCGCCGCGCAGCAGCGCCGCGTCGATCTCGCGCACCCAGCGCTCCTTGTCGCCGTGCGCGCGGTCGCGGTCCCCGGAGGTCGTGATCGTCACGACCTCGGCCCCGAGCGCGTCCGCCACCCCGCGGCACTGCGCGAGGGCGAGCGCGCTCCCGCGCGTGCCGAGTCTCACGCCCGGCGCTTGAGCGGGCGGACGTCGGCCGGAGGGGCGTCGGCGTCGGCGGTTCCGACCGTCCGCGGCGCGGCTTCCTCGATGCCGAACAGCTCGCGCAGGAGCTGCTGGCGGCCGTGGCCGCCCGCCTCGCCGTCGACGCCCTTCAGCCGCACGGTGGGCTCGTGCAGCAGCCGCTGCATCACCGCGCGCGCGACCGCCTCGATCCGGGCCAGGTCCCGCGGCGACGCCGACTCCCAGCGGCCCGCGTTCTCGGCCAGGACCTGGTCGACGATGTCGGCGCCGTGCTCGCGCAGCGCGGCGATCGTCGGCACGACGTCGAGCTGGGCCATCCAGCGGGCGAAGCGCTGGATCTCCTCCTCGACGACGGCCTCCGCGCTGGCGCGCTCGCTCGCGCGGACCTCGAGGTTGCGCGCGACGACGGCCTGGAGGTCGTCGATGTCGTACAGCGACACGCCCTCGACGTCGCCGCACGCGGGCTCGATGTCGCGCGGGACGGCGATGTCGATGAGCATCAGCGGGCGCCGGTCGCGGGCCTGCATGATGAGCTCGAGCTCCTCGGCGCCGATGAGGAAGTGCGGCGACGAGGTCGAGGCGACGACGATGTCGGCCTCCTGCAGCCGGGCCGGCAGCGCGTCCAGCGAGCCGACGCTGCCGCCGAAGCGCTCGGCCAGCGCGCGGGCGCGGTCGGCGCGGCGGTTGGCGATGAAGATCGTGGTGACGCCCTGGTCGGCCAGGGCCTGCGCGGTGCGCTCGCTCGTCTCGCCCGCGCCGATGACGATGACGCTGCGGTCGGCGAGGGGGCCGACGGTCTCGCGCGCGAGCGCGACGGCCACCGTCGAGACGCTGACGCGCTCGCGGCCGATGCCGGTCTGGGTGCGCACGCGCTTGCCGGCCTCGATCGCGGCCTGGAAGAGGCGGTTGGTCATCGGCCCGGTCGTGCCCGCGGCGAGCGCGAGCTCGTGGGCGCGCTTGACCTGGCCCTGGATCTCGGCCTCGCCGACGATCATCGACTCGAGCCCGCTCGCGACGCGGTAGAGCTGGCGCGCGGCGTCGCAGTTGCGCGGCGTGTAGACGACGTGCGCGAGCTCCGTGGGCCGGATCCCGGCGCGGGTGGCGATGCGGGTCAAGGCCTCGGCCTCGGCCTGGACCGGGTCGGCGGCGACGAGGTAGACCTCGGTGCGATTGCACGTCGAGATCGCCACGGCCTCCGTGATCTCGTCGTGCGCGGTGAGCGCGTGCAGCAGGCGCTCGGCCTCGCGCTCGGTCAGCGCCAGCCGCTCGCGCACCTCGACGGGCGCGGTCTTGTGCGAGATCCCGAGCGCGAGCAGCTCGCTCATCGTCGGGCGGCCTCCTCGGGCTCGGCCTCCGCGGCAGGGGCCGCCGGGACGCTGCCGCGCCGGTCGGCCAGTTCGTTGAGCTCGGAGAGCTCGCGCTCGAAGCGCGCCAGCTTGGAGGCCATGATCGCCACGTAGATCAGCACAAGTGCGAAGAAGACGAGGTACGCCGCGGCGACGTAGCCCGTGTTGTCCGGCAGCGCTGGGGTGGTCTGGGCGAGGATCACGACGTCGGGAGCGTGGGGGCCGCGGTCCGCCCGACGGGCGCGACGGCATCGTCGCCCGCGAGCTTGCGGCGCAGCGACCGAAGCTGCGACGAGGTGTGCTTCGAGGTCATCTCGTAACGCCAGAGCGTGACGTACAGCAGCGCCATGCCCAGGAGCGAGAGGTAGAACGGCAACTGCATCTTCGCCGGCAGGCCGCCGTCGGCGGTCGCGAACACGCGCGGGTGCGTGTAGGCCTGGGCGAGGCGGACGGCGAGGAAGTTCAGCGGGACGAACGCGCCCGCCGTGACCGCGAAGACGCTCGCGTAGCGGGCCTGCTTCTCGCGGTCCTCGATGCTGAAGCGCATCGGCTGGTAGGTCGCGTAGAGCAGGAAGACGATGAGGAACGAGACGAGCGTCGGCTCGTCCCACACCCACCAGTGCCCCCAGCTCGCCTTGGCCCAGATCGACCCGGTGATGAGGACGCCGGCGCCGAGCACGAGGCTCAGGTGGATCGCGACGTAGGAGCGCAGGTCGTACTTCGGGTCGTCCGTCCGCAGGTGCTGGATCGCCATGACCCCGCCGAAGACGAAGCCGCACAGCGCCACGATCCCGAGCGGGACGTGGACGTAGAAGATCTTCTGCATGAACCCTTGGTCGGCGTCCATGGGGGCGTAGAAGAAGGCGAACGCGAACGCGGCGGTCATCGTGACGGCGGTCGCGATCGAGAGTCCCCTGAGTCGTGTCCCGTAGAGCACTAGTCCTCGATCAGGTAGTCGAACAGGGCGTAGGCGAGCAGCCCGAACACCAGATCATAGAGGCCCAGGACGAGCAGCCAGCGCACCTCGACCGAGTGCGGACCGGTCAACGTAAGAAGGGGCGAGGTGCCCTTCGCCGCCCCGATGACGACCGGCATGAGCAGGGGAAGTGCCATCAGCGGCACGATCAGGTCGCGCGTGCGGGTCTGGACGGCCATCGCGCCGACCATCGTCCCGACGAGCGCGATCCCCGCGTCGGCGAGGGCGAGCAGCGCCGCGAGCTGGGCGTAGGCCGCCAGGGACGGCGACGCCCCGAGGAGCATCAGCGCGAACGCGGGCACCGCGACGACCTCGACCGCGGCGAGGAACGCGAACAGCCCCAGGGCCTTGGCGACGAGCATCGCGGTCCGGTCCGTGGGCGCGAGCAGGAAGCCGTCGAGGCCGCCCTCCTCGTGGTCGGCGACGAACAGCCGGCTGATGCCGAGCATCGCCGCGAACAGCAGCGTCACCCACAGCACGCCCGAGGCGAGGTCCCCGTCGACCTGCCCGCGCTGCAGGGCGAAGTGGAAGACGACGAGCGTCGTGATGCTGAAGAGCGCCATCGCCGGGACGGCCTGCGGGGCGCGCAGCTCGAGCCCGAGCTCCTTGCGCAGGAGCGCGCCGACGGCGGTGCGCAGCGGGACGTAGCGCACCTCGGCGTCCGACGCGTCGCCGGCGGCGGTCGCCGGGCCCGCGGCGGGCGGCGTCTCGGCGGCGGGCGTGCTCACCGGTACAGCGCCCCGATCTCGCTCGCCTGGACGCGCTCGGCCGCCGCGAGCAGCGCGGGGCGCCCGCCGCGCAGGCCGAGCGCGAGGTCGGCCTCGGCCAGACCGCCCGCGGGGTCGTGGCTCGTGACGACCCGCGTGCACCCGGACGCGGCCCCGATCAGCGGCTCGACGAGGTCGGCGGCCGCGGGGTCGAGGTTCGCGCGCGGCTCGTCGAGGAGCAGGACGTCCGGCTCGTGCAGGACGGCGCGGGCGACGGCGAGCCGCTGCACCATCCCGCGCGAGTAGGTGGTGACGCGGTCGTCGGCGCGCAGGCTCAGGCCGACGCGCTCGAGCAGCTCCTCGACGCGGGCGAAGCCGACGCCGTGCAGGCGGGCGTGGAAGCGCAGGTTCTCGCGGCCGGACAGGTCGCGGTAGACGAGCGGCTCGTGGGTGAGCAGGCCGATGCGGCCCCGCACGGCCCAGCCGTCGGCGGGCAGCTCGCGGCCGAGGACGCGCACGACGCCGCCGTGCGGACGCAGCAGCGTGGCGAGGACGCGCAGGAGCGTCGACTTGCCCGCGCCGTTGGGGCCGAAGACGACGAGCGTCGCGCCCGCGGGGATCGCGAGCGTGACGCCCTCGAGCGCCACGCGCTCGCCGTAGCGGCGCGTCAGCCCGTCGAGCTCAATGGCCGCCGGCGCGGCCACCCTCGCGCACCAGGGTCTCGGCGGCGTGGCGCAGGACCGGCGCGATGACCGGGAACAGCTCCTCGATCGCCTTGGGGTTGCCGGGGAAGTTGACGATCAGCGTGCGGTGCGCGACGCCGGACATCCCGCGCGAGAGCATCCCCATCGGGGTCGCGCGCAGGCTCGTCGCGCGCATCGCCTCGGCGATCCCGGGCGCGTCGCGCTCGATGACGGCCTTCGTCGCCTCGGGGGTGACGTCGTCCGGCGTCAGGCCCGTCCCGCCGGTCGTGAAGACGAACGTGAACTCGTCGTCGACGTAGTGGTGCAGGCGGTCCTCGATGAGCGGGAAGTCGTCGGGGATGACCTCCATCGACTCGACATCGCATCCGGACTCCTCGGCGAGGTGGGCCAGCAGCGGGCCCGAGGCGTCCTCGGCCTGGCGGCGGGCGACGGACGTGGAGATCGTGAGGACGGCGGTGCGCATCCGGCGGCTCAGGTTAGCCCTCGCGCCGCCAGGTCCCGCTGCGGCCGCCGGACTTCTCGACCAGCGCGACCGACGCGATCTCGACCCCGCGCTCGAGGCCCTTGACCATGTCGTAGACCGTGAGCGCCGCGACCGAGACGGCGGTCATCGCCTCCATCTCGACCCCGGTGCGCGCGGTCACCCGCGCCTCGGCGGTGAGGGTCACGGTGCCGGCGGCGGCGTCGACCTCCGCGTCGACGTCGACGTGGTCGAGGCCGAGCGGATGGCACAGCGGGATCAGCTCGCCGGTGCGCTTGGCGGCGAGCACGCCGGCGATCCGGGCGGTCCCGAGGACGTCGCCCTTGGGCGCGTCGCCCGCCTGGACGGTGGCCGCCGTCTGCGGTGACATCCGCACGACGGCGCGGGCGACGGCGCGGCGGTCCGTCGCCGGCTTGTCGCCGACGTCGACCATGCGCGCGGTGCCGTGCTCGTCGAGGTGGGTGAGCTCGCTCAAACCGGTGCGCCGCCTCAGGCGGGCGTCGCCGAGGACTGCGCGGCGGCGATGAGGTCGCGCACGGCCGTGGTGTCGCCGGCGCGCAGCAGCGCGACCGGGTCGGGCTCGCCGTTGACGATGTTCTCGAAGAAGACCTTGCGGTCCTGGTAGGTGGGCAGCGTGCCCTTCGCCCACCCGCGGACGTCGTTGAGCATGACCGCGAGCGTCGCGTACTCCTCGCCGAACAGCTCGGAGACCTCGGCCTTCATCCGCTTGGCCAGGGCGGGCGACGCGCCCGCGGTCGAGATCGCGATGGCCAGCGGGCCGGTGCGGACGATCGCCGGGAGGATGAAGTTGCACAGCGGCGGGACGTCGACGACGTTGACGAGCATCGCGCGCTGCTCGGCGTCGTCGTAGATGCCGATGTTGACGTCGGTGTCGTCGGTCGAGGCGATGACCATGAACGTGCCCTCGAGGTCCGACGGCGCGTACGCGCGGCGCTCCCAGCGGATCGAGCCCTCGCGCGCGAGCGCCTCGAGCTCGGGCACGGCGTCGGGCGCCACGAGCGTGACGTCGCCGTCGCAGGCGAGCAGGCCCTCGACCTTCTCGAGGCCGATCTCGCCCCCGCCGACGACCAGGCACCGGCGGCCCTTGAGCTTGAGGCAGGCGATGTAGAAGGGCGTCTCGAGCATGTCCCGGACGCACGTCTGGTCGCAGACGCCGCGCCGGAACTGGCAGACGCACTCCTTGCCGGAGTAGGCAGCAGCAGGCATGGTCCTTCACAGGGTAGAGCGCCGTACCGTGTGGTGAGAGCGCATGGCCCGCAACAGCTTCTTCACGAACGACTCGATGATCCGGCGCGTCCAGCGCGAGTCGGTCGTCGCGCTGGCCGGCCCGCGGACGCTGTTGATGCAGGCCGCGCACCCGGTCGCGTTCGCCGGGTTCTTCGCCCACACCGGCGCGCTCGACGACCCGTACGCGCGGCTCCAGCGGACGGTCCGCGTGCTCGGCCTCATCGGCTTCGGCGACAAGGCCGAGGCCCAGAAGGCGACCGCCCGCGTGCGCGACATCCACACGCGCATCCACGGCGAGCTCACCGAGCCCGCCGGGCGCTTCCCGGCCGGGACGCCGTACTCCGCCCAGGACCCCGTGCTCCTGCTGTGGATCCTCGCGTGCATGGCCGACTCGGCGCTCGTGGTCTACCAGCGCTACGTCCGCTCGCTGTCCCGCGACGAGCGCGACGCGTTCTGGCAGGACTACAAGGTCGTCGGCCGCGAGTTCGGCCTGCGCGACGAGGACCTGCCCGACGACATCGAGGACTTCGAGCGCTACATGGCCGAGATGGTCGAGGGCGACGACCTCTTCGTGACCGACGAGGCCCGCGAGCTCGCGCTCGAGATCGTCATGCACCCGCCCGTCTCGCTCCGCGCGCGCCCGATGGTCGAGGTCGCGAACTTCGTCACGGTCGGCCTGCTGCCGCGCAAGCTGCGCCGGATGTACGGCTTCTCGTGGGACCCGGCCCGGGCGCTGGTGCTGCGCGGCGGGGCGGAGTACGCCAAGCGCGTCGTGGTGCCGCTGCTGCCGGACCGGTTCCGGTACCGGCGCCGGCGGCGGACGGATCAGGCCGCGTAGGGGCGCGGGGTCACCGCGGCGCGTCGGCCCCGCGGCGGGCTCGCCTGTGGCGCTCCGCGCGGCCGCGCGCCGCAGGACAGGAGTCCGCGGACGGCTCGGCGAGGGAGGGGTGGCGAGCCATCGCTGGCGGGCACGGGCCGGGACGGTCGGCTGTCGGGCGCCGGGTGGGGCGAGTTCTGGTCGCCACGCGACCAGTTCTCGCCCCGCACTCCCGCCGCGCGCCGCACGACGAGACAGCGATCGTCGAGCGCTCGCGGACGGCCGCTCCGAGGAGGCGGCGGGGGCGGTCGCGGCGCGGCGCGGGGTGCCGGGCGGCGTGGGCCGGATTCTGCCGACATAGGCGTCATTTCCGGCCCAGCTCTCGCCAACCGATGCGCCACGATCCACCCGTTTCGAGACGCGGATTTCCCGCGCATATCGCGGCAAATCCTCACCTCGATCCACCCCCGCCGCCCCAGCGCGCGCCACCCGCTTCCTGATCGCGCGACGGATGACGCCGCCGGCGCGGTCGTCTTCCCTCGCCGAGCCGTCCGCGTACGCCGCGGGCCGCCGCAGCAGGCGCGCGGGCGGCGCCGCCGCCCGCCACCCGCCACCCAGCCCTCACGGCCCTCCGCCGCCGAACGCGAACAGCTCGGTCAGGTCGCTGATCGCGGCGAGGCCGTCGCGCGGCGGCGCCGGGGCGCCGGCCGTCTCGCGCCAGGGATCGATCGGGGTCGCGCGGTCGAAGGCGTGGTTGCGGGCGGCGAGCGTCGGCAGCCCGTGCAGGCGCTCGATGAGCTTGAGGGTCGAGACGTGCTCCGCGGGCCGGCGGGTCGCGACGACGCCGCGGCGGCGCAGCAGCGGCGAGATCACCCACAGCGGCACCCGGATGCCGAGGCCGAACGCGTCGACCTGCGGCGGCGGCACGTGGTCGAAGAAGCCGCCGTGCTCGTCGTAGGTGAGCAGGTACGCCGCGCGCGGCCACTGCGGCGACGCGCGCAGCGCGGCGATGATCTGCTGCTGGCGCGCCATCCCGATCGCCACGTCCTCGGGCGGGTGCTCGTCGAGGCCGTCGCGCTCGCCCGACAGCACCCACGAGACGGCGGGCAGCGTGCCGGCGAGGCAATCGCGCAGGTAGTCCGCCTGCGTGGCGAACGTGCGCGGGTCCTCGCCCCAGGGCGTCCAGAAGATCGCCGAGTTGTCGTTCTCGGCCGTGAGGAGGTCGTCGACGCCGAGCAGGTTGTAGATCTTCCACGTGACCCCGGCCTCGTCGAGCAGGTCGAAGATGAGGGGCCACCGCGCGGCGTCGAGGACCCCCAGGCAGCACGGGCCGTTGGTCGTGATCCCGCCGGACGTCCCGGCGATCATGTACAGGTGGTTCGGCGCGCTCGAGCCGAGGACCGAGGCGAAGTAGGTCGGGCACAGCGCGGCCTCGGGGTCGTCGAAGAGTCCGTAGTAGAACGGCAGCTCCTGCGCGGTGTAGTAGCCGATCGCGACGTCGCCCGAGCTGCGGTAGAAGCCGTCCATCCGCCCGCCGTCGTGCTGGAGGTGCGTGCCGGCCCACGAGTGGTTCGGATCGCGCGCCGCGCGCGCCGTCTGGTGGAACACCGGGTGCTGCGTCCCGGCCGCGTCGGGCTGCGAATACCCCGGCGGCGGGCCGAAGCCGCGGCGCTGCACCTCCGGCGCGAAGCCGAAGTAGTGGTCGAAGGAGCGGTTCTCCTGGCAGCAGATGACGAGGTTGCGGATCGGCGGGTCGCGCCGCCGCGCTCGCGCCGCGACCGGCCCCGTCGCCCACAGCGAGCCGCCCAGGAGCGCCGCGCCCGCCGCGCCTGACCGCCGCAGGAACGCGTTGCGCGTCAGCCGCTCGGACCCCTCCATGGGCCGGATCGTCGCGGCTCAGCGGCCCCGCGCGCGCCGGATGGCCGCGAGCCGCTCGGCGAGCGCTCCCTCGGTCTCGGCCGGCGTCGTAGAACCGCGTCCCCGCGACGGCGTCCGGGAGCAGCTCCTGGCCGCTCACCTGGTCGGGGTTGCCGTGCGGATAGTCGTAGCCCTGGCCGCGGCCGAGCTGCGCGGCGCCCGGGTAGGCGGCGCTCTGCAGGTACGGCGGCGGGGCCTGGGCGCCGTGCTCGCGCACGTGCTCCCGCGCGCGGCCCAGGGCGACGCCCGCGGCGTTCGACTTCGGGGCGAGCGCGAGGTAGATCGCGCACTGGGCCAGCGCGTAGGTCGCCTCGGGCAGCCCGACGTGCTCGACGGCGTGGGCCGCGCCGACCGCGACCTGCAGCGCCTGGGGGTCGGCGTTGCCGACGTCCTCGGAGGCGAGGATCACCATGCGCCGGACGATGAAGCGCGGGTCCTCGCCGGCCTCGAGCATCACCGCGAGGTAGTACAGCGAGGCGTCCGGGTCCGACCCGCGGGTGGCCTTGATCCAGGCCGAGATCGTGTCGTAGTGGCGGTCGCCCTTCTTGTCGTACGTCAGCGCGCGGCGCTGGAGCGCGTCCTCGGCGCGCTCGAGCGTGATCGGCTCGCCGTCGGCCGCGGTCTCGCACGCGAGCTCGAGCGCCGCGAGCGCGGTGCGGGCGTCACCGCCGGCGCGGCCGGCGAGGAACGCGAGGACGTCGTCGCCGACCGCATGGTCGCCGCACTCGCCGCGGTCGAGCGCCCGGCGCAGCAGCACCTCGACGTCGGCCGCCGAGAGCGCGCGCAGCTCGTAGATCTGCGCGCGGGAGAGCAGCGCGGAGTTGACCTCGAAGTACGGGTTCTCGGTCGTCGCCCCGATGAGCGTGACGAGCCCCTCCTCGACCGCGGGCAGGAGCGCGTCCTGCTGGGCCTTGTTGAAGCGGTGGATCTCGTCGAGGAAGAAGATCGTCGGCTCGCCGGTGCCCTTGCGGCGGTGGTCGGCGCGCTCGAGCACCTGGCGGACCTCGGGGCGCCCGGCCTCGACGGCGCTGAGCTCCTCGAACGCGGCGCGCGCGGCCGTGGCGACGATCCGGGCGATCGTCGTCTTCCCCGAGCCGGGCGGCCCGTAGAGGACCATCGAGTGCGGCCGCCCCTGCTCGATCGCGGTGCGCAGCGCGGTGCCGGGGCCGAGCACGTGCTCCTGGCCGACGACCTCGTCGAGCGTTCGCGGGCGCATGCGCGCGGCGAGCGGCCCGTGCTCGGGCGGGACGGCGGTGCGCCCGCGCGGCGGCTCGCCGGTGTCGAAGAGCTGGTCCATCACCGGGTGAGTATGGCCGCCGATGGAGATGCCTCGCCCGCCTGCGCCGCTCGCGTAGCCTGACGAGGCGATGCCCGACCTGCAGCAGGAGACCGCCGAGCTCCTCCAGCGCCTGATCCGCTTCAAGACCGTCAACCCGCCGGGCGCCGAGCGCGAGTGCCAGGAGTACCTGGCCGGGATCCTGCGTGACGCCGGCTTCGAGGTCGAGCTGCTCGGCCGCACCGAGGAGCGCCCGAACCTCGTCGCGCGGCTGCGCGGCGAGCAGGACGGCCCGCGGCTCGTGCTCCTGTCGCACGTCGACACGGTCCTCGCCGACCCCGACGACTGGCAGCACGACCCGTGGTCGGGCGAGATCGCCGACGGCGAGCTGTGGGGGCGCGGCGCGCAGGACATGAAGAACCACACGGCCGCCGAGGTCATGGCGGCCGTCTCGCTCGTGCGGGAGGGCTGGCGGCCCGCGCGCGGCGAGCTCATGGTGATCACGACCGTCGACGAGGAGACCGGCGGCGGCGAGGGCGCGGTCTGGCTGTGCGAGAACCACCCCGACACCGTCCGCTGCGACTACGTGCTCAACGAGGGCGGCGGGACCGTGATCCCGTTCGACGACACCCCCGTGTACGGCGTCTGCGTGGCCGAGAAGGGCGTCTTCCGCTTCACCCTCACGACCCGCGGGAGGGCCGGCCATGCGTCGATGCCGGGCGTCGGCGACAACGCGCTGCTGAAGATGGCGCCGCTGCTCGAGGCGCTGTCCGAGAAGCGCCCCGGGCTCGACGTCACCGACGCGCCCCGCGCGCTGCTCGCCGCGCTCGACCTCGACGGGGACGGCGACGCCGAGGCGGGCCTCGAGCGCCTCCGCGAGCGCGACCCGCGCCTGGCCGTCTTCGTCGAGCCGATGCTCAGCGTGACGCTCGCACCGACCGTGATCTCGGCGTCGGAGAAGATCAACGTCCTGCCCGCCGCTGCGCGCCTGCAGGTCGACTGCCGCGTGCCGCCCGGCCACGGCGAGGAGACCGCGATCCGGCGCGTCCGCGAGGTCCTGGGCGAGGACGGCTACGAGATCGAGTGGCACGAGCAGGTCGTCGGCAACGGCTCGGCGGTCGAGTCCCCGCTCATGGACGCGATCCGCGGCTGGGTCGAACGGGAGGATCCCGGCGCGCGGGTCGTGCCCACGATGCTGCCCGCGTTCACCGACTCGCGCACGTTCCGGGCCGCGTTCCCGGACGTCGTGGCCTACGGCTTCTTCCCCCAGCGGCAGAAGAACCTGTACGAGGCGTGGCCGCTGATGCACGGCAAGGACGAACGGATCGACGTGCGCGACGTCGGCTTCGCTGCGTCCTGCTACCGCGACGTGACGAAGGAGCTCCTGGGATGACCGAGGAACGGCCGGCGGCGAAGCTGCGGCTCGGCGGCATGGCGCTGCGCAACGGGCTGCTGGTGCACGGCCCGAACCACTGGGCCGCGGCCGTGCGCCGCGGCGACGGCGAGATCGAGGTCGCCTCGGGGTCCAAGCCGCGCCTCGGCGGGTCGCTCGGCGACGTGCCGGGCGTCCGTGGCGTCGTGCGCATCGGCGAGGCCATGGCGGTGATCCCGCTCGTCAAGCGCGCGTTGCCGGCCGCGCGGCTGCCCTGGCAGGACGCGAGCGTCGCCGGCGCCGTGGCCGTCGCCGCGGTCGGCGGCTCGGTCCTGCGCCGCCGGCTCAAGGGCCCGGGCGGGGAGGCCGCGATCACCGCGCTCTCGGTCCTGCCCTCGCTCGTCGCGCTGCGCGGCGGCGACCTCGCCGCCTACCACGGGGTCGAGCACAAGGCGATCGGCGCCTACGAGCAGGACGCCGACGCGCGCGCGGCGACGAAGGAGCACGACCGCTGCGGCTCGCACCTCATGGCGCCGATGATCGCCGCCAACCTCGCGGGGACGGCGCTGCTGCGCCGCCTCATCGAGCACCCCTCGCCGGCGGCCAACGCGGCCGTCCAGCTCGCCTCGCTCGGCGCGGCGGTCGAGGTCTTCGCGTGGTCGGAGCGCAACGCGGGCACCGCGACGGCGCGGGCGCTGCGCCGCCCCGGGCACGAGCTGCAGCGCGTGCTGGGGACGCGTGAGCCGACCGACGCGCAGCTCGAGGTCGGGCGCGCCGCGCTCGCCGCGATCCTGCGCGCCGAGCAGGAGGCCTGACCTCCGGCCGGGCCCGTCGTCGCATCCGCGACGCCCCGGGCCCGGCCGGGAACCCGGGTCAGGCGAAGACGTCCAGGAGCGAGCCGTGCATCTGGTCGGCGGCTCGCACCACCTGGGCGTTCGCGGCGTAGACGATCGGCGCCGTCGCGATTGCGACCATCTGCGTGGGCAGATCGAGCGTGTCCGTCGCGTCGGTGTTGCCATCCGGACGCAGCGGGGCGAAGGGCTCGGTGTTCGCATTCGCGACGTTGTGCGCGGCCACGTCGAGGCGCGTCTGCGCGTCGCGCATCCCGGCGAGGGCCGAGACGGTGCTGGGCGGGGCGATCGTCATGCCGCGGCGCAGTATGCGCCCCGCGCCGCGCCCGATCGTCTGAACGTCCAGCGCAGGGGGTCAGTCAGGCGGCGGGCCGGCCGGGTGGCGGGCCCACAGCGACGTGTAGCCCGGCGTCGTCGGGGCCTCGTCCGGAGACGCGGTCGGAGCCGGGAGCTGGGCCGTCATCCGCGGGGCCGTCGCGGCCGCCGGCCGCGCGGCCCGCTCGCCGAGGAGGCGATGGCCGAACAGGGTCAGCACCATGGCCATCGTCAGCGCGAGCGGCACCTGCAGCCAGACGCTGCCGGCGTCCGTGCCCGCGCCGATGATGTGCACGGCGGCCATCGCCCACGCGATCGGGATGAGCCGGTGCGCGGCCCGCCAGCGCCGGGCGCCGACGCGCTGCCGCGCGTAGTAGGTCAGCGACAGCCCCGCGGCGAGGTAGCCGGCGAGGAGGCCGAGGCCGGTCCAGACGGGCCGGTAGTCGAGCGCGAAGGGCACGAGGATCCCGGTGAGGCCGGGCCGCAGCCAGCCGTCGCCGAGCAGCAGCAGGCCGTGCGCGGCGACGCCCCCGAGCGCAAGCAGCGCGATCCGCTCGTGGGCGAGGCGCAGCGTGGGCGTGAGGCGGGGCGGGGCGAGGCGCAGCGCCATGGCGAGGCCGAGCACGACCGAGGCGCTGAGCAGCAGATAGGCGACGATGCCCGCCGAGCGGCTCGCCAGCCACCACCCGTGGTCGAGCACGCTCACGGACACGGCTCCGCGACCCGGCGCCGGAGCCGGATCGCGGGCGGTCCCGGCGACGATCTCGATGCGGCCGTTCTCGTGCTGGAGGACGCCGCCGCGGCGCCCGAGCAGGGTCCTCGCGCGCTCCGGCCCCGACAGCAGCGCGGTCTTCGCGAGGACCTCGGCGTCGAGGGTCGTCGTGGCCACCGCGGTGACGGCGACGAGGCCGGTCCACGCCGGCTCGCCGGTCGACGGGTCGATGAGGTGGTGGGCGTAGCCGCCGTCCGGCCGGCGCCAGAGGCGGGACGTGATCCCCGAGGTGGCGACGCCGCCCGAACGGACGCGCAACCACTGCACCGCCTCGCCCGACCGCGCGCTGTGCACCGCGATCTCCCACGGCGCGCCCGGCTCGGTCCCGCCGACGGCGAGGTCGCCGCCGCAGGCGATCGCGAAGCGCACGCCGGACGGGACGGTGATGGCCGCGAGGTCCGCGGCGAGGCCCTTGCCGAGGCCGCCGGAGTCGAGGCGGACGCCGCGGGGCCGCACGACGCGGCCGTCGCCGTCGATCCCCACGCCGGCGTGCGCCCGGGCGGGATGAGGCCGGGCGGGGCGCCGCGGCGGGGCCGCCGGCAACGCCTCGTCCAGCACCGCAGGCGCGACGCCGGCGCGGGAGCTGGTGTAGCCCTGCTCCTCGAGCGGGCCGAGCTGGGTCGCGTCCACGAGGCCGCCGCTGCGTGCGCCCGCCGAGCGCACCGCGAGCGCGAAGTGGCGCAGGAGCGGCGAGGCGGGGACGGCCGTCCGCGGGTCGCGGTTCAGGGCGTTCAGCTCGCTGTCGGCGCGGAAGCGCGAGAGCGCCGCCTCCGCGTCCTCGATGACGCCGCGGATCGCGGCGGCGTGGCGTTCGAGCTCGGCGCGCGGGCGGACCGCCGACTCGAGCGTCACGCGCGCGGTCCCGCCCATCGAGGCGAACCGGTGGTCGACGCGGATCACGAGACGTGCGTGCTCGGCGGGTCGAGGCTCTGCGTGCCGCCGCCCTGGTCGTCGGGGATCGCGTTGCCGAAGTTGTCGGTCGTGCCGCCCGTGCCGGTGCCGGGGTCGAAGCCGGGCTGCGCCTGCGGCGCGGCCGGGACCGACTGCTGCTGGCGCGCCTGCGAGGCCTCGCGGGCCAGGCCCGGGTCCGCGCCGGCGCGCACGCGCCCGACGAGGAACGCGAGGATCACGACGAACAGGACCGCCGTGCTGCCGGCGATCCGCCGCCAGCTGGGCTCCCACGCCGGGGGGCGCGATGCGGGTTCGCTCGCCATGCCGGAAGCGTGGACCGGTTTCTTGAGCATCGGGTAAGGGCCGACTGAGAGCTTCCTGAGAGTGCGCGGTGGTTGACTGCGGCGCGTGCCCCGCCCCGCCCGCGCCCTGCGCCCGCCCGACGTCCCGCGCCTCGAGGACGACCTCGCCGACCTCGACCTCGACGCGGACCGCCTCGCGAGCGGCGACCCCGTCGAGGACGCCCGCGTCGCGGCGGCCGAGCTCGCCGGCGTCCGCGCCCGCGGCGCGGCGCTGAGCCGGGTGCGCCTCGAGGACGCCGACCTGGGCGGCGCGCAGCTCGGCGGCCTCGCGCTCTCCGACGTCGTGGTCGAGCGCGGGAACCTCGCCAACGTCGCCGCGCACGAGCTCGCGCTGCGGCGGGTCGAGGTGACGGGTGCGCGGCTCACCGGCGCGCAGTGGACGGGCGGCACGATCGTCGACACGATCTTCCGCGACTGCCGGATCGACCTCGCGACGTTCGCCGGCACGTCGTTCGAGCGTGTCCGCTTCGACGGCTGCCTGCTCGGCCAGGCCGACTTCCGCGAGGCGCTCCTGCGCGCCGTCCGCTTCGACCGCTGCGACCTGACCGAGGCCGACGTCACCGGCGTGCGCATCGACCGCTGCGAGCTGCGCGGCTGCACGCTCGACGCGCTCGCCGGCGCCGAGCGCCTCCGCGGCGCCGCGATGCCCTGGGCCGACGTCGTCGGGCACGCCGGGCTGTTCGCCGCGACGCTCGGGATCCGGGTGCTCGACGAGGACGAGGCGCTCGCGGATTAGTCCGACCAGGGCGGGAGCGCGAGCGCCCGCTCGAACGCGGCGCGGTCGTGCACCGGCGCGCCGTGCGCCACGACGACGTGCGCGAAGGGCAGCTCGAGCATCGCCCGCAGCGCGGGCAGGACGGCCTGCTCGTGCCACGGTGTGGCCCAGACGCGCAGCTCGCCGTCGGGGGCGGTGAGGGCGTCGGCGAAGACGAGCGTCCGGCGCTCGGGCACCCACATCGGCGTCTCCTCGCGCGAGCGCCCGTCGTAGAGCGGCACGAGGCCGCCGGGCAGCTCGAGGCCGTAGCCGGCGAGGATCGGCTCGAGCTCGGTCGCCGGGATGTCGTCGCGGAAGAACAGCCGCGGGCCGAAGGCCCGGGCGCCGTAGCGCTCGACGAACCGGTCGACGTCGCGGACGTGGTCGGGCTTGAGGATCGCGACGACGGTCGGCGGCCGCGCGTCGAGGCGCGCCCAGAACGCCGTGTCGTCCTCGGGCGGGGCGAGCGGGTCGATGAGCACGACCTCGCCGCCGGACTCGACGCAGGTCGAGGAGACGAGCGGGGGCCAGCCGGCGTCCGCCGGGCGGCTCGGGTGCTGCACGCGCCAGACCCAGACGCCGTCGGTGACGTCGTGCAGCTCGGCCGCCATCGGTGCCGACCGTAGCGGGTGCCTGGACGTAGCGCGTGTGCACGCCGTCGATCGACCAGATCGCCGACGGGTCGCCGCCGTGCGCGCGCAGGAGGGCGCGGAAGTAGGCTCGGCGCTCACGCTCCAAGTCTTAGGGGATTCTCAGCCTGGGCGGCCATCCTGCTCAGCCATGACGACGAAGACGAAGAAGCTCGCAACCCTTCTCGCCGTCGCGGTGGTCCTGTCGTCGGGCGCCTACGCGCTCGGCACGCAGACCGGCGACGGCGGCGCGCTCGCCTCGTCGAGCTCGGCGTCCGCGAACACGGCCGGCAGCGCCGCCGCGGGGGCGACCAACATCGCGACCACGGGCAGCGCCCCCCACCGCGGGTTCCGCGGCGGGCCGGGCCGCGCCGGGTTCGCCGAGCTCGCCCAGAAGCTCGGCGTGAGCACGACCGCGCTCCAGGACGCGCTCAAGGCCATCCGCGACGAGAAGACCCCGGCGCAGCGCCGGACCGAGATCACCGCCGCGCTCGCCGCCGCCCTCGGCAAGCCCGCCGCCGACGTGACCAAGGCGCTCGACTCGGTGCTCCCCGACCGCCCGGCCGGCGGTCCCGGCAAGCCCGGTGACCGGCGCGGCGACTTCGCCGCGGCGCTGGCGAAGGCGCTCGGCGTGGACCAGGCCAAGGTGCAGGCCGGGCTCGACAAGGCCCGCTCGGACCTCGGCAAGGACCGCGGCAACGGCAACCGCCGCTTCGACCGCGGCGCGTTCGAGGACACGGTCGTCAACGACATCGCCTCGGCCACCGGCGTCGACGCCGCGAAGGTCCGCTCGGCGCTGCAGGACCTGCGGCCCGACCGCGGCGCCCGCCGCGACCGCCGCGACGCGCGGGACGACATCCGCCAGAAGCTCGCGACCGCCCTCGGCGTGACGACCGACCAGCTGCAGACCGCGATCGAGAAGGTCGCGACCGACCAGCGCGACGCCTTCGCGACCGAGCTCGCGCAGAAGCTGAACATCGACGTCGCCAAGGTGAAGGACGCCCTGCCCGACGTCCGCGGCCCGGGCTTCGGGTTCGGCTTCGGCTTCGGCGGGCGGCACCACGGCTAGCCGTCGCGGTGGGGCGCAGCGCCCCTGAGCCGCTGGTCCTCGTCGTCGACGACGAGGCCTCCGTCCGGCAGGCCCTCGAGCGCGCCCTGCGCCTCGAGGGCTTCGCCGTCTCGACGGCCGCCGGCGGCCGGGCTGCGCTCGCGGCGGTCGCGGCGCGCCCGCCGGCCGTCGTCGTCCTCGACGTGATGATGCCCGACCTCGACGGCGTGTCGGTCGTGCGCCGGATGCGCGCCGACGGCCTCGACGTCCCCGTCTGCATCCTCTCCGCCCGCGACGAGGTGGAGGACCGCGTCGCCGGGCTGCAGGCCGGCGCCGACGACTACCTCGTCAAGCCGTTCGCCCTCGCCGAGCTCACCGCGCGGCTGAACGCGCTCCTGCGCCGCCGGGGCAGCGACGGCGCCGCGCCGATCGTCGTCGGCGACCTGATCGTCGACCCGCGTCGCCACCTCGTGACCCGCGGCGGCCGGGAGCTCGAGCCCACGCGCCGCGAGTTCGACCTGATCGAGGTCTTCGCCCGTCATCCCGGGCAGGTGCTCTCGCGCGAGCAGCTGCTCACCCAGGTCTGGGGCTACGCCTCCGACGTCGAGACGAACGTCGTCGACGTGTTCGTCGGCTACGTCCGCCGCAAGCTCGAGGCGGGCGGCGCGCCGCGGATGCTGCACACCGTGCGCGGCGTCGGCTGGGTGCTGCGGGCGTGAGCCTGCGGGCGCGGATCACGATCGCGGCCGTGCTCGCCGTGGCGCTGGCCGGCGCGGGGGCCGGGACGGCGCTCGTGGCCGCCGTCGAGCGCGACGGTCGCGCCGCGGTCGACTCCGACCTGCGCGACCGCGTCGGGCGGATCATGCCCGGCGGCGGGGCCGGCGAGGCGTTCGGCGGGCCGGGGTTCGGGCGCCGCGCCCGCGGGGCCGAGCGTCTGCTCGTCGGCAGCGGCACGTTCGCCCAGGTGGCCGTCGGCGGCCGCGTCGTCCAGCAGGGCGGCGACGTGCCCACCGACCCGCCCGCGGTGCCGGCCGCCGACGGCCTCGCGACCGTCCGGATCGACGGCCGCGAGTGGCGCTCGCTGACGGTCGGCCTCGGCGCCGGCGCGTCCGGGCCGCGGCTCCAGCTGCTGATCAGCCTCGCGCCCGTCGCCGCGCGGGCCGACAACCTCCGCCGCCTCGTGCTGCTCATCGGCCTCGTCGCGCTCGCCGTCACCGCGCTCGCGGCGTGGGGCTTCACGACCCTCGCGGTCCGCCCGCTCGGGCGCCTGCGGGCGGGCGCCGCGCGCGTCAGCGGCGCGGCGGACCTCAGCACGCCGCTGCCCGACGACGAGGGGCCGGTCGAGGTCCGCTCGCTCGCCCGCGCGCTCAACGAGATGCTGGAGCGCCTGCGGGCCTCGACGACGGCCACGGAGCGCGCCCTGCACGCCACCCGCCGGTTCGCCGCCGACGCCGGCCACGAGCTGCGCACGCCGCTCACCGGCCTGCGCGCGAACCTCGACGCCCTCGCCCGCAACCCCGACCTCGACCCCGCCGAGCGCGCCACCCTCGTCGCCGACATGGCCGCCGAGCAGGAGCGGATCGTCCACCTGCTCGAGGGCCTGCAGGCCCTGACTCGTGGCGACGCCGCCGAGCACCTCCCGCGCGAGGACGTCGAGCTCGCCGACCTCGTCGACGCCGCGGTGTACGCCGCGCGACGCCGCCACCCCGGGGTGACGTACGAGCTCGACGACGCGATCGCCGACGCCGTGGTCCGCGGCTGGGACGGCGGCCTGCGCCTGCTGGTCGACAACCTCCTCGACAACGCCGCGCTGCACGGCCACGCGCGCGGACACGTGCGGGTCGGCCTGTCCCGCGACGGGGACGCACTGCTCGTCCGCGTCGAGGACGACGGGCCGGGGATCGCGGCCGCCGACCGCGACCGCCTCCTCGAGCCGTTCGCCCGGGGGACGGGCACGACGGCGCCGGGAACGGGGCTCGGCCTGGCGATCGTCGCCCAGCAGGTCGCGCTGCACGCGGGCGAGCTGACGCTCGGCGAATCGGCGCTCGGCGGCCTCGCGGTCGACATTCGTCTCCCGGCCACTGCAGTTCTCGCCGTCGCCGGCCGATAACTCGTTGGTGATCCTGTACTCGCTGCCGCTCGCCTCCGTCGCCCAGGACGTCCAGAAGTTCGCCGCCGACTGGGGTGGCGTCATGGGCCTCGTGTTCATGGCCGCCATCGTCTACACGCTGTGGCGCACGCTGAAGATGATGCCCCGCACCAAGCCGGTGCAGATCAAGCCCCAGGCCAATCAGGAGATCGGCTGGGAGGAGATCGCCGGGGTGAACGAGGCGAAGGACGAGCTGCGCGAGGTCGTCGAGTTCCTGCGCAACCCCGACGCGTTCCGGCGCCTCGGCGCGCGGGTGCCGAAGGGCATCCTCCTGCACGGCCCGCCCGGCACCGGCAAGACGCTGCTGGCGAAGGCCGTCGCCCACGAGTCGGGCGCCCACTTCTTCTCGCAGTCGGCGTCGTCGTTCGTCGAGATGTTCGCCGGCCTCGGCGCCGCGCGCATCCGCCGCCTGTTCGACGAGGCGCGCAAGCACGAGCCCGCGATCCTCTTCATCGACGAGCTCGACGCCGTCGGCGCGCGCCGCGGCAGCGACAACAACTCCGAGCGCGAGCAGACCCTCAACCAGCTCCTCGTCGAGATGGACGGCTTCTCCTCGAGCGGCCGCCTCGTCGTCATGGCCGCGTCGAACCTCCTCGAGAAGCTCGACCCGGCGCTGCTGCGCCCGGGCCGCTTCGACCGCCAGGTGTTCGTCTCTCCTCCGGACGTCAGCGGCCGCGCGCGGATCCTCGAGGTCCACACGCGCAACAAGCCGCTCGGCCGCGACGTCGACCTCGGGCTCGTCGCCCAGCAGACGAGCGGCCTGACGGGCGCCGACCTCGCGAACATCTGCAACGAGGCCGCGATCTTCTGCGCCCGCCGCCACGGCCAGGAGCTCGGCCCGCAGGACTTCGACGACGCCCTCGAGCGCGTCATCGCGGGCGTGCAGTCCTCGACGACCCTGGGCGACCGCGAGCGCCGCGTCGTCGCCTACCACGAGGCGGGCCACGCGCTCTGCCGCGAGCTCCTCCGGGGCCCGGGCGTCGACCGCGTCCACAAGATCTCGATCGTCCCGCGCGGCCGCGCGCTGGGCTACGTGGTCAACCTGCCCGACGAGGACTCCTACCTCAAGACGCGCGACGAGCTCGTCGACCAGATGACCGTCCTGCTCGGCGGCCGTGTCGCGGAGCAGATCGTCTTCGGCGACGTGACGACCGGCGCGGCCAACGACCTCCAGCGGGTCGCCGAGATCACGCACGCGATGATCCACGACTACGCGATGGGCTCCAACCAGGCGCCGCAGGCGACGCCGGCCGACGAGATGCTCTCCGACCTGTCGCGGCGGATCAGCGACGAGGAGCAGCGCGAGCTCGCCTTCGAGGCCCACCGCGCGGCCTGGAGCCTGATCGACGGCAACCGCGAGCTGCTCGAGCGCTTCGCGTCGATGCTCCTGGCCAACGAGGTCCTCGAGCGCCCGGAGATCGACGCGATCATGGCCGGCCACGTGCCCGAGGACGACGGCCGCGTGTTCGGCGGGCTGCGCCTCGCCGCGGCGGCCCGCCGCACCATCGCGCCGCCGCCGCGCGACTGAGCGCCGGCGGAGCCCGGGCCCGGCCCGGGCGACCACTAGACTCGGGCGCCGCATGTTCGCCCAGATCGACCACGTGGGCGTCGCGGTCGACGACCTCGACGCCGCGATCGCGCTGCACGAGCAGACCTACGGGCTCGCGCTCGCCCACCGCGAGGTCGTCGAGGAGCAGGGCGTCGAGGCGGTGCTGCTCGACGTCGGCGCGAGCCACGTGGAGCTGCTGCGCCCGCTGCAGCCCGACACCGCGGTGGGGCGCTTCCTCGCCAGCCGCGGCCCCGGCCTGCACCACGTCGCCTACCGCGTCGGCGACATCGACGCGGCGCTCGACGCGCTCCGTGACCGCGGGGTGCAGCTCATCGACGAGACGCCCCGCGCGGGCATCCGCGACTCGCGCGTGGCCTTCGTCCACCCGCGGTCGACGGGCGGCGTGCTGACCGAGATCGTCCAGCCGGCGGAGGGACACTGACCCACATGGCGCAGCGCATCAGCATCGGATTCCAGGCCAGCCCCCCGCTCGCCCTGCGGGTGAGCGACGAGGAGCTCGGCCGCCTCGAGGGGGCCCTCGGCGGCGACGGCTGGCACGAGGTCACGGCCGAGGACGGCAGGGTGAAGCTCAACCTCGAGCACGTCCTCTGGCTGCGCACCGAGTCCGACGAGCAGCGCGTCGGGTTCGGCATCGGCGGCTAGGCCCGGCGCCGGCGCGGGCCGCTCACGGCACGACCACCCGGACGCGCTCGCCGCGGGCGCAGAAGCGCGCGGGCGCGACGGAGCAGACCTCGCCGTCGACGTTGAACGACGTCCCGGCCGGGAGCTCGAGCTCGATCACCGTGCCGCGCGCGTGGTGCACGCCGGGCTGCTCGGTCACGCCGCCCGTCTTCAGCCCCCACGCGCGGCGGATCAGGGCCACGCGCGGGCCGGCCGCGAGCACGGCCACGTCGACGAGGCGGTCGGACGGGTCGGCGGCGTCGAGCTCGCTGCCGCCGCCGAAGGCGCCGGTGCCCGCGACGATGACCTGCCACGCCGCGCCCGCGAAGACCTGGCGGCCGTCGGCGCGGACATGGCAGCGCAGCGGCCGGGCGGTCAGGCCCGCGCGCAGCGCGCCGACCGCGTAGGCCAGCGGGCCGAGCGGGCGCTTGAACGGCCGGGCGCGGTGCGCGGCGATGACGGACAGGCCGACGCTCGCCGCGTTGAGGAACGGCCGGTCGCCGGCGCGGAGGACGTCGATCGGCCGCTCGCGCGCCGACCGGACCGCGATCGCGCACGCCGCCTCGAGGTCGAGCGGCAGGTCGACCGCGCGGGCGAAGTCGTTCGCCGTGCCGGTCGGGATGACCGCGAGCGGGAGGCCTGCGGCGGCGGCCGCGACGGCGACCGGGCCGATCGACCCGTCGCCGCCCGCCACGGCCAGGCGCTCGGGCGCCGCGGCGACCGCGTCGGCGGCCGCGCGCTCGACCGCGTCCTCGCCGTCGTCGGGGGCGAAGGCGTGGACGGAGACCGTCGCCCCTGCGTCGCGCAGCAGCGCGGCGACGCGCTCGCCGTCCGTGCCCCCACCCGACGCGGCGTTCGTCACGAGGGCGACGCGCATGGCGCGGGATCATGCCCATATCGTGCGGGGCATGCGCGACGCCCCCCGGACCGCTCGGCCCGTCCCGCCGCCCTCCGCCCCCGTTGAGCCCGGGGCGCGCCGGTCGCTGCGCGCGCTGCTGCGCGGCGGCCCCGTCGCGAAGGCCGTCGCGCGCGCCGACCTCCGGCTCTACCGGCTCCTGCGCTCGGCCGCGCGCCCGCCCGCGCTCGGGCCGATCGGCCGCTTCTCGCATCTGGGCGAGCACGCCGCCGGATGGATCGTGCTCGGCCTCGCCGGCGTCGCGTTCGACGGCGCGCGCCGGCCGCGCTGGCGCCGCGCGCTCGTCAGCGTCGCCGGCACGTACCTGCTGAACACCGCGATCAAGGGCGTCTTCCGGCGGGCGCGGCCGGCGTTCGACGACCTCCCGGCGCTCATCGCGACGCCGACCGCGCTGAGCTTCCCGAGCGCGCACGCGTCGTCCTCGTTCGCGGCGGCGCGGGCGTACTCCGCGCTCCTGCCCGCCGGGCCGCTGTACGCCACGGCGACCGCGATGGCCGTGTCGCGCGTGTACCTCGGCGTGCACTACCCGACGGACATCGCGGCGGGCGCGCTGCTCGGGACGATCTGCGGGAGCGCGGGGCGATGAAGGTCGGCATCGTCGGGATGCCCAACGCGGGCAAGTCCTCGCTGTTCAACGCGCTGACCCGCGCGGGCGCCGAGGCGGCGAACTACCCGTTCACGACGATCGAGCCGAACGTCGCGGTCGTCCCGGTCGAGGACGAGCGCCTGGACGCCGTCGCGCGGACGATCGGGGCGTCGAACATCGTCCCCGACACGATCGACTTCCACGACATCGCGGGCCTCGTCGCCGGCGCGAGCAAGGGCGAGGGGCTCGGCAACCAGTTCCTCGCGAACATCCGCGAGACCGACGCGATCGTCCACGTCGTCCGCGCCCACCACGACGCGAACGTCATCCACCCCGAGGGCGACGTCGACCCGCTGCGGGACATCTCGACGATCGACACGGAGCTCATCTACGCCGATCTCGAGCAGGCCGAGCGCCGCCTCGACCGCGTCGTGCGCCAGGCCCGCGGCGGCGACCGCGCGGTGGTCGCGGAGGAGCGCTGGCTGCGCGCGGTCGTGGACGCCCTGCAGTCCGGGCGCCCGGCCCGGACCGTGCCGGTCCCGGAGGACGCGCCCGACGCGCTGCGCAACCTGCACCCGCTGACGTCCAAGCCCGTCCTGTTCGTCGCGAACGTCGACGAGGGCACGGACGAGGTGCCGCCGGAGATCGCCGAGTTCGCGGTCACCCAGGGCGCGGTCGCGGTGGCGGTCTCCTCGCGGATCGAGGCCGAGCTGTCCGAGCTCGACGACGAGGACGCCGAGACCATGCGCGCCGAGCTCGGCGTCAGCGAGTCCGGCCTGCAGCGGGTCGTCCGTGGCGCGTACGACCTCCTCGAGCTGATCGCGTTCTTCACGGCGGGCGAGGACAAGCCGGCGCAGTCCTGGCATCTGCGCCGCGGCCTGACGGCGTGGCACGCGGCGGGCGAGATCCACTCCGACATCCAGCGCGGGTTCGTCCGCGCGGAGGTCATCGCCTGGGACGCGCTGGTCGAGGCGGGCGGCTACGCGGGCGCGCGCGAGCGCGGGACGCTGCGCCTCGAGGGACGCGACTACGCCATGCGCGACGGCGACGTCATCACGGTGAAGTTCACGCCCTAGACGTCGGCCATCTCGAGCACCTCGATCTCGGCCCCGGAGGCCTCGAGCAACGTCTGGTGCCGCGCGCGCCGCGGGTCGGCCCGGTAGGCCGAGAACGCCGCCGCCGAGGGGAACTCGACCACGTGGACCTCGACCGTCCGGTCCTCCGTGCGCAGGCGCCGGGCGAGGCGGCCGCCGTGGCCGGCGAGGAGCGGCAGGACGGCGTCCTCGTAGCGCCCGAAGTCCTCGACGCCCGCGAGGGGGATGCGGGCGACGAGGACCAGGGTGAAGGGCTCGGGCGCGGTCAGCGCTCGACGACGTACTCGTCGGTGGCGATGCGGTCCACGCGCTTGTGGAAGCGCTCGCCGGCCATGCCGCCGAGGATGGCGAACAGCAGCGTCGTGACGAGGGCCGCGGCCCCCGCGATCGCGCCGCCGGTGTTCAGCGTGCTGTCGCCGACCGCCAGGCGCGGCAGGTTCAGGCGCTGGTAGACGTCGTAGTCGCTGCCGCCGATGAGGGCGACGAGGGCCACGACGACGACCGCGAGGATCGTCCACGCCCAGACGCCGAGGCCTTGGCGCACGCCGTCGAAGCGCGCCATGCGCCCGGCGACGTAGCCGCCGCAGAACCACGCGACGGCGAGGACGAGGATCAGCGCGATCCCGCCGCCGAGGCCGATCTGGTCGGCGGTGTCGGCGTTCGTCGCATCGTCGGTCGACAGGCCGAGCGCGACGCCGGCGCCGACGAGCGCCGCCGTCAGGAGCGACGCGAGGCCGATCGCGCAGAGCCACCCGAAGAAGTCGCTGCCCCACTGGATGCCGCCGAAGCGGTCGCGCTGGCGGGCGCGCATCGTGGCGAGGGCGGACGGGGCGAGGACGGGCGCGTGGTGCTCCATGCCGTCGTCGACGCCGTCGCGGTCGGCGTCGTGCTCGCGGGCGACGGTGTCGTCGCGGTCGTCGATCGCGGAGCGGTCGGTCGTGTCGGTGTCGGCCCGGTCGTGGACGAGCGTGCCGCTTTCGGCGTCGTCGCGCGCGGCCTCCTCGCGCTCCTCCTCGTCGTGGTGGTGCGCCGCCGCGGCACCGGCCGCGGCCCCCGCGCCGCCGACGGCGATCGCGCCGCCGCGGCCGCCGGTGTGGTCTTCGTCGTGGTCCTCGGCCCGGTCGGGCCGGTCGGCGACGGTCGTGTCCTCGGTGCGGTCGGTCATGGCGCCGGTCGTGTCCGCCTCGTCGCGGGCGAGGTCGTCGCGCGCGGCGTCACGGTCGAGTCCGGTGTCGGTCGTGGCGCCGCCGCGGGCCATGCGGTCGTGCTCGAAGGAGCGGTCGGCCGCGAGGTCGGCGTCGCCGCCGCCTGCGATCACGTCGCGGTCGCGCTCGCCGGGGGACTGGCGGTCGAACCGCGCCGTCTCGACGCGGTCGTTCGACTCGTCGAGTTCGCGGTCCGCGACGGTCGTGTCCCGTTCGCGGGTGGCCACGGAGGCCGCTTCCGTGTCCGTCCTGCGCGATCTGCGGAATCGCTCGAACATCTGATCTCCCTCCAGCGTGGCGCTGAACCGATGTGGTGCCCTCGGAGTTCCCGTTGGGGGGCGGTTGCACGCCCCTTCAGGCCGCGAGCGCCTCCAGGCGGTCGCCGAGACGGTTCATCCCGCGCTCCCGCGCGGCGGCGGCGGCCGCCGTCCAGTCCGTCGGCTGGTCCGGCGGGCGCTCGATGTCGACCGGCTGCAGCGTCGCCATCTCGCGGTAGTCGCGCAGCGCGTCGGCGCCGTCGGTCAACGCGGCGCGTACGCGCGGGCGCAGGTCCGTGCTCGGCTTCGCCGCGGCGGCGATGAGGTCCTCGAGCGTCCGGTGGTCGCGCAGGAGGTCGCGCGCGGTCTTCTCCCCGATGCCCTTCGCGCCGGGGATGCCGTCGGACGGGTCGCCGCGCAGGGCGATGAAGTCGGGCACCTGCTCGGGCGCGATGCCGTAGCGCTGGCGGACCGCGTCCGGGCCGATGACCTCCGGCTCGCCCTTGGCCCCGACCGGCCACAGCACCGCGACGTCGTCGCCCACGCACTGGAACATGTCGCGATCGCCCGTGTAGAGCAGCGCCGAACCGCCCGCGTCGGTCTCGAGCGTGGCGAGGCTGCCGAGCAGGTCATCGGCCTCGAGCTTGGGCGCGTGCATCACGGTCCACTTGAACGCCCCGAAGTACGCGGGCGCGTCGGCCCACTGCGGCACGAGCTCCTCGGGCATCTCGGGCCGGTCCGCGTGGTAGCCGGAGTACAGCTCGACGCGGTAGGGCGCCGCCTCCTCGCCGAAGCAGAGGATGACCGCGCGCGGGTCGTGGATCTCGACCGCCTGCAGGACGAGGTTCGAGACGCCGAGGAGGGCGTTGACCGAGCCGCCGTCCGGGCCGGTGATCGTCTTCGGCAGGGCGTAGAACGCGCGGTACATGAGCGACGGGGCGTCGACGGCGAGGAGCGGGCCGGGCATCGTCCGCACCCTATTAGTGTGCGCGGCATGACCACGCTCACGGGGCTCGACGGACTGCGCGACGCCGAGGGCCGCGAGCTCGGCGTCACCGAGTGGCGCGAGATCACCCAGGCCGAGGTCGACGCCTTCGCGGACGCCACCGGCGACCACCAGTGGATCCACGTCGATCCCGAGCGCGCCGCGGCCTCGCCGCTCGGCGGCACGATCGCCCACGGCCTGCTGACGCTGTCCCTCGCGCCGGCGATGACCGCGTCGCTGCTGTCGTTCGAGGGCTTCGCGTTCGCCCTGAACTACGGCTACGACCGCGTGCGCTTCCCCGCGCCGCTCCGGGTCGGCGCGCGCCTGCGGATGCGCGCGACGCTCGCCTCCGTGACGGACATCCCCGGCGGCGCGCAGATCACGATCGTGCAGACCTTCGAGGTCGAGGGCGGCACGAAGCCGGTGTGCGTGGCGGAGTCGCTGGCGCGGGTGTACGTCGGGGAGTAGCGCGCGGGCGGGCGCCTGATCGGGCATATGGCGGCTCCGCGCGACCCGCTCGGACGGGGCGCAGGCGTTAGTCGGAGGCCATTTCACCGCATATATGGCGGCAAACTGACCTCTCGAGCTCGCCACCGGCGATCGCTCCCTTCCCCTCGGTGCGTCTGTTCCCGAGCGCCGCACGAACCAGCGACGCCTGCACAAGGCGCCACGATGGCCGACGCGAGCGCCGACCCCGGCCTCAGCGCACGCGCACGCTCGGCCCGGCCACGTCCCCGCCGTACCGCACGCGGTAGAGGCCGGCGCCCGGGACGGCGACGGCGTAGCTGCCGTCGGCCTGCAGCTGCGCGTCGACCGCGAGCGACCAGCGGCCGTGGACGCGACGCTCGACGCGGATGCGGGCGTAGGGCTTCGCCGGGCTGATCCGGCCGCTCACGACCGGGCCGGTCGCCCGCGCCGCGCGCCGCTTGACGCTCGCCGTCCGCGCGCCCGCCGCGCCGCCCGCGACGGTGCCGCCGGTGGTGGGCGACGGCGTCGTCGCGGCCGAGGCCGGGGTCGGGGCGGCCGGGGTCTCCGGTGCCAGCGGCGCGCGGGAGGCCTTCGAGCTCACGAGCGTGAAGTAGGCCCACGTGTCCATCAGGCCGAAGCGCGAGCGCAGCTGCGGTCCGGTGACCGGTGTCGTGCCCTTCGTGCCCACGATCTGCGCGCGCACGATCCGCGGCGACGTGCCGCGCTGGAGGACGTCGATGCGGCGGAAACGCCCGCGGACGAGGCCGTGCAGCTTCGCGTTGACCTGGGTCATCGTCAGCGTCGCCGGCTTCCAGCGGTGGCGCGGCGAGAGGTCGTCGTAGGGGTCGTCGACGCCCTTGAGCCAGGGCTTCGGCGCCGAGCCGACGAACGAGTTCTCGACGCTCTCGGTGTGCCCGCCGGAGGTGGAGAAGAAGTAGGTGGTGACCGGCTGGCCGGCGTACGTGACGACCTGGCCGGCGGTCGCCGAGACCGCGGCGTTCGTGCTCGCCAGTCTCGGCCGCGACGCCCTTGTACATCTGCGAGCGCGTGTCGGCGTACTGGTCGAAGCCGTCGCTGATCGACCCGGCGCGCGAGGTGATCGCGTAGGTGCGCGCCGCGACCGCCTGCGCCTTGAGCGTCTCGGCCGGCCACGCGGACGGGCTCTCGGCCGAGACGACGCCGCGGACGTAGTCCTCGAGGCCGACGGCGTTGATCGCCGTGATGCCGCGCCCGGAGGGCCGGAACTCGAAGGCGCCGCGGTAGCGCCCGTCGCGCACGCCCGGCACCGAGGTCCCGTTCAGCACGAGCGCGCCCCCGCCGGCGGCGTCCACGCGCAGCGGCGGGGCGCTCGTGAACAGCGCCTTCGAGCCCTCGCGGATGACGAGCCCGGAGCCGCCGCGGATCACGTTGTAGGTCTGCGCGGGATCGAGCGACCGCGTGCCGATCCGCGCGGCGCCGGAGAGCGTGTACTTGCGCTGGGAGCTCTGCAGCAGCACCCGCACCTCCGGCTCCGGGGAGAGCTGGGAGAGCTGCGTGCCGGTGTAGTAGCGCGACAGGATCGACGTGTAGTTGACGCCCTGCAGGGCGAGGCCGTAGGCGCCGTACTGGCTCATGCCGATGCCGTGCCCGAAGCCCGCGCCGCGGATGACCATGCGCGAGGTGGCATGGGCCGACGGGGCGCACGCGAGGGCGAGCAGGAGGGCGAGCGGGACGGCGCGGCGCACGACTCCTGAACGCCTGCTGTTCGGCCGAGTTGCGGTGCTAGGTTCCGGGGAGGAGGTGCGCATGGTTCAGGGCCAGGATCAGAGTAGGGAATGAGCGGGGGTCGCAGGGCCTCCGACGTCTTCGTGGAGTGCCTCGAGGCGGAGGGCGTGCGGTACGTCTTCGGCATCCCGGGCGAGGAGACGCTCGATCTCAACCAGTCCCTGGCGAACTCGAGCGTCACGTTCGTCCCGGTCCGCCACGAGCAGGGCGGGGCCTACATGGCCGACATGTACGGCCGGCTGACGGGCCGCGCGGGCGTCTGCCTCGGCACGCTCGGCCCGGGCGCCATGAACCTCGTCACGCCGATCGGCGACGCCTTCCTCGACCGCGCCCCGGTCGTCGCGCTCACGGGCCAGGCCGCCCTCGAGCGGATGCACAAGGAATCGCACCAGTTCATCGACCTCGTCGGCCTGTTCCGGCCGATCACGAAGTGGAACGCCCGCGTGACCTCGCCGGACATCATCCCCGAGGTCGTGCGCAAGGCGTTCAAGGTCGCCGAGTCCGAGAAGCCCGGCGCCACGATGCTCGAGCTGCCCGAGGACGTCATGGCCGCCGAGACCGAGGAGGTCGAGCCGCTCCTGCGCCGCCGGCCGGTCAGCCCCGAGCCGGCCGCCCGCGAGCTGCTCAAGGCCGCCGACCTCATCCGCAACGCGATCTCGCCGGTCGTGCTCGCCGGCAACGGCGTCGTGCGCGCCCGCGCCGCGCCCGCGCTGCGCGAGTTCTGCCGCGCCACTGGCATCGCCGTGGCCGAGACGTTCATGGGCAAGGGCCTGGTCGACGCCTACGACCGGCACGCGCTCGGCACGGTCGGCCTGCACGCCCGCGACTACGCGATGGCCGGCTTCGAGGACGCCGACGTGGTCATCACCGCCGGCTACGACCTCGTCGAGCATGCGCCCGCGTACTGGAATCCGCGCAAGGACAAGAAGATCGTCGTCGTCGATTCCCAGCCGGCGGAGATCGACGAGTTCTTCCAGCCAGAGGTCGAGCTCGTGGGCGACATCTACCACGTGCTCACCCGGCTGGCCGAGGAGTGCCGCGACGTCCCGCACTCCGGCGGGTCGCATCGCCTGCGCGAGGTCATCCTCGGCCGCTTCGACGCGGCGGGCGACGACGACGGGTTCCCGATGCAGCCGCCCAGGGCGCTGTGGGAGATCCGTCAGGCGCTCGGGCGCGAGGACATCCTGATCTCGGACGTGGGGCTCCACAAGCTCTGGATCGGCCGGATGTTCCCCGCACATGAGCCGAACACGGTCCTGATCGCAAACGGGCTTGCGGGCATGGGCTTCGCCCTGCCGTGCGCGATCGCGGCGAAGCTCGTGCATCCCGAGCGCAAGGTCGTGACGGTCAACGGCGACGGCGGCTTCCTCATGAACTGCCAGGAGCTCGAGACCGCGGTCCGCCTGAAGACCCCGATCGTCAACATCGTCTGGGAGAACCACCAGTTCGGCTCGATCGTGTGGAAGCAGGACAAGAAGTTCGGCGAGCACTTCGGCACCGACTTCACGAACCCCGACTTCGTCCGCCTGGCCGAGGCGTTCGGCATGCCGGCGTTCCGCTGCGAGGCGGTCGACGACTTCGGCCGTCATCTGCGCCACGCCCTGACGCTCGACGTCCCCTCGCTCATCGTCCTCCCCATCGACTACTCGATCGACGTCGCGATCAGCGAGGAGCTCGGCGCCGAGACCGTGGCGACGTAGTGCTCGGCTTCGACCTGCCGGGCGGCGGCGCGCCTGCGCCTGCTGGAGGAGGCCGACGCCGCCGAGCTCTATCGCGCTCGTCGACCGCAACCGCGAGCACCTCGGGCCGTGGCTGCCGTGGGTGCCGGTGACCCGTTCGCCCGACGACTCGCTCGCGTTCATCCGCCTGACCCGCCGCCAGGTGGCCGACAACGACGGCTTCCAGACGGCGATCGAGGTGGATGGCGCGCTCGCCGGCATGATCGGCTTGCACCGCATCGACTGGAACAACCGCGCGACGAGCATCGGCTACTGGCTCGGGGCCGCGCACCAGGGGCGCGGGACGATGACCGAGGCCGTCCGCGCCCTGGTCGACCACGCGTTCGGCGCGTGGGGACTGCACCGGGTCGTGATCGAGGCGGCGACCGGCAACGCCCGCAGCCGGGCGATCCCGGAGCGGCTCGGCTTCCGCGAGGAGGGCGTCCGCCGCGGCGCCGAGCGCAGCGGCGACGACTTCCTCGACATCGTCGTCTACGCGATGCTCGCGACCGACGCGCGCTGAGCGGCGACCAGCGCCGCGCCCGCCACGCCGCCTTCCGCGCCGAGGAACGCCGCGCGGACCGGGAGGTCGCGGACCGCGTCGTCGTAGAGCGCGGCGCGCATGACCGCGACGACCCGGTTGCGGTACGGCGCCGCCAGCCCGAGACCCCCGCCGAAGACGACCGCGCCGGGGTCGAGCGCGTTGACGAGGACCGCGAGCACCTCGCCCAGACGGGCGGCGCCCTCCTCGACGATCGCGGCGGCCGCCGGGTCGGCGAGCGCGTCCTCGGCGCGGGCGTGGCCGCTGCGGCGAGCGAGCGCGATGCCGCCCGCCCACCGCTCGACCAGCGGCGCGCCGGTGTTGATCGCGCTCCCGCGCGCCCCTACGCGCGGCCGCCCACCGGCGACGAGGCAGTGGCTGATCCCGGATCCGACGCTGACGTACAGGAAGTCCCGCGCCGGGCCGTGCCGGGCCTCGGCGATCGCGGCGGCGCGGACGTCGGACTCGACGTGCACCGGGCCGAGGCCGCCGAACGCGGCGGCCAGGTCGATCGTGCGCCAGTCGAGGGTCTCGGTCGTCCGGATCACGCCCTCGGGATCGACGACCTCCGGGACGCCGAGGCCGACGGCCACGACCGGGCGGGCGCCCGCCACCTCGCGCGCCAGCCCGGCGCAGTCGGCGAGAACCGCGTCGCCGCCGCGGTCCGGGCGGGTCGGGCGGACCGCGACCGGCCCGGCGGCGCGTCCGCTGTCGAGGTCGACGAGGGCGGCGGCGAGCTTCGTCGCCCCGACGTCGATCCCGACCGCGAGCGCGGCGCTCATGGCAGGTAGTTCGGGGCGATCCCGCAGATCGCGCGCGCCAGACCGCCCGCCGCGTTGCGGTACTCGTGCGGGCAGCCGGCCGGCAGGTAGCAGACGTCCTCGGCCTCGAGCTCGAACACGTGGACGGCGTCGTCGTGCCAGGCGCGGACCCAGAGCGGGCCGTCGAGCGCCATGAGCACCTCGTCGCCGCCGTGGGCGTGCTGGCGGGCGACCTCGCCCGGCCCGATCTCGAGCAGCGCGGCGGTCAGGTGCTCCGTGCTGGCGAGGATGCCGCACAGGACGTCGAGGTCGCGGCGCCAGAGGACGTCGCCGGGGCGCAGGACGTGCAGCCGCCGCTCCGGCGGGGCCGCGGGCGGCCAGGCGCCGACCTGCGCGTCGTCGGCGTAGCGGCTGTGCTCGAGGTAGGGCTGCTGCCGGGCATACGCGCTCGACGCGCCCGCCGCGGGCGGGGGCGCGAACAGCTCGAGCACTCGCAGCGGCTCGGTGCCGTGGGCGAACGCGTGGTGCCACGTGTCGCGGCGGAAGAAGACCTGCCCGCCGGTCTCGACGCGCTGGACCTCGCCCGTCTCGGGGTCGGCGATCACGAGCGTGCCCTGGAGGACGTGCAGCACCTCGTCGGCCGCGAACACCGTCCGGTAGGCCTCCGAGTGGCGGAACGCGCCGCCCGGGGCGAGCCCGAAGACGAGCATGTGCACGCGCTCGGTCGACGCGTAGATCCAGTCGAAGACCTCGCCCGCCTGCGGATCGCCCCACACGTGGCGGGTCACGTCGGCGCGGCGGATGAGGGCGGGGCCGTCGAACGTCGGCCGCGGCGACGAGGCCGGCGCGAGCAGCCGTTCGACGGTGCTCACGCGGTGCTCCGCGGGTCGTGGATCCGGCGGTGGTCGTCCTCGTCGCCGCCGAGCGCGAGCCGGTCGAGGTCGGGCGCCGGGAAGCCGCTCGTGATCTCCCGCGCCCGGCCGTCGGCGCCGGCGGCCTGGGCGGCGAGCATGATCTCGAGCGCGTGGAAGGCGTGCTCGGGGCGGATCACGGACGGCGCGCCGGTCTCGATGCACTCGACGAGGTGGCGCAGGCCGTCGGTCCACGGCCAGTGCGGGTCGGTCTCCGGGTGCAGCTCCCAGGACTCCGCGTCGTTGCGCCAGACCTCGTGGCCCTCGGGCGCCCAGTCGTCGCCGAGCATCTGCATCACGCCGTGGGTGCCGTAGAGCTCGATCGCCGGCGAGCGGTAGCGCTGCATCGTGAAGCCGGTCGTGACGACCGCGAAGCGCGCGTCGCCGAAGTCGATGAGGACGTGCGCGTTGTCCTCGGCCCGCACCCGCACGCGCTCGCCGTCGATGATGCGCTCGGGGATGGCGACCCCCGTCATCGCGGTGACGCGGCGGGCGGGGCCGAAGAAGCCGCACAGGCTCGTGACGTTGTAGATCCCGAGGTCGAAGAGCGAGCCGCCGCCGGGCTCGTAGTACCAGCGCCCCCACCACGGCCCGGACCAGCCGTACCGCGCGCGGGCCGACAGCAGGCCGCCGATCTCGCCGTCCGTGACCCGCGCGTGCATCGCGCGGTAGGTCGGCGAGAGCAGGATGTGCGGGGCGCAGAGGAGCACGCCGGGCGCCCGCTCGGCGGCCGCCAGCAGGGCCTCGCCGTCGGGCAGGGTGGTCGCCATCGGCTTCTCGACGAGGACGTGCTTGCCCGCCTCGAGCGCCGCGATCGCCAGGCGCGCGTGCTCGGGCATGCTCGTGAGCACGAGGACCGCGTCGACGTCGTCGTGCTCGACGACGTCGAGGTCACGTGCGAGATCGGGGCTCAGGTCGACCCGGCGGGCCGCGGCCTCGCGCTTGGCCGGGTCGGCGTCGTACACGGCGGTGACGGCGACGCGGCCCTCGCGCGCGAGCCGCTCGATCAGGGTCATGTAGGGCGTCCAGAAGACGCTGCCGCAGCCGACGATGCCGAGGCGGACGGTCATGGCGTGCTCCGGGCGGTCGCGTAGTAGGCGTCGACCCACGTGGGGCTGTCGACGTCATGGCCGCCGCGCTGGGCGAGCACGGCCGACAGCGCGGCGCAGGCGGGCAGGGTGGTGACGAGGGCGAGCCGGGGGTCGGCGTCCGCGACGCCGGGGACGCGGAGCGTGTCCGCGCCGGCCGCGGCGCACAGGCGGACCGCCTCGTCGCCCGCCGGGTCGCCCGGTGGGTCGAGGCTCACCATGAGGTGGCCGGGGGCGAGTCCGAACATCGCCGACGTCGCGCCCTCGCGGGTCTCGACGCCCTCGGCCGGGACGCGCGCGATCTCCTTGAGCATGAGCGCGGCCTCGAGCGCGCCGGCCCAGGCGGCCCCGCCGCCGACGACGACGGCCGCGCCGGGGGGCCGCAGGTCGCCGAGGGCCTCGTCCGCCCACGTGTCGGCGGCGACGACGGCGCGGGCCGCGGCGGCCGGGGCGGCCGCGACGACCGCGCGCAGGTCGGCGTCGTCCGTGACCGCGGCCCACAGGCCGAGCGCCGCGGCGTAGCCGCCCCAGAGCGCCTGCGTGTGCGTCACCGCGCGCTGGTGCTCGACGTGCTGGCGGACGGTCGCGGTCGCGGCGCCGGCCAGCGAGGAGGTCTCGTCGGCCGTGACGGCAACACATGGGCGGCCCTCGGCCGCGGCGCGTTCGGCGATCCGCACGACGTCGCGGAACTCGCCCGACGAGGACACCGCGAGGACGGCGTCGCCCGTCCGCCAGCGGAACGCGTCCGCGGCCGCGACGCCGCAGGGGACCGCCACGAGCGGCGGCCCGTCGCCGGCGGATTCGAGCGCCGCGAGCCACAGCGCGTGGGCGACGTAGTAGGCGGCGCCGTTGCCGACCGCGACGATCCGGCGCACGCCGTCCGCGCGCAGCAGTCCGGCGGCCTGTGGGATCCCTGCGGCGGCGTCGACGGTGGTGGCGAGCGCGGCCGGGCCCTCCCGGACGTCCCGCCACAGACCGGTCTCCCGGAAGCTCACGGACCGGACCGTACCACCAGGGACCAAAAGGGACCAGATGCCTTGACACTCCGACCACAACGTTGGAATAGTCGCCCCGGCATGCCGTTGCGCCATGCGTCCCAGCCGCTCTATCACCGCGTCTACCGCCAGATCGCGGCGGAGATCGAGGGCGGCGGGTTGACCCCCGGCGAGCGCCTTCCCTCGGAGCGCTGGCTGTGCGACGAGCTCGGGGTCAGCCGGGCCACCGTCCGCCGCGCGCTGGAGGAGCTCGTCGCCGACGGGCTCGTCGAGACGCGCGGGCGGGCGTCGTTCGTCGCGGGGGAGGCGCTCGCGGAGCCTCCGAACGCGCTGATGAGTCTCTCGGAGCTCGGGCGCTCGCGCGGACTCACCGCCACCGCCCGCGTCCTCGCGCGCGCCGTGCGGCCGGCCACGATCGACGAGGCCGAGGCCTTCCAGATCGCCCCCGGAGCCGAGCTGCTCGACCTCCAGCGCCTGCGGATGCTCGACGGCATGCCGATCTCGCTGGACCACAACCGGGTGCCGCTGCGTCTCGTCCCGGACGCCACGGACCTGGACTTCACGACCGCCTCGCTGTACGACGCGCTCGAGCGCCACGGCAACGCGCCCGCGCACGCCGACTACGAGATCGAGGCGCGGGCCGCGGAGAGCGGCCAGGCGGAGCTGCTCGGGCTCGAGCCCGGGGCCGCCGTCCTGCTCGCGACGACGATCGCCGTGCGCGAGGACGGCCGGATGGTGGACATGGGGCGCACGGTCTACCGGGCCGACAGGTATCGATTCCAGGCGACGCTGACGCGCCGCCTGAACAGGGAGAGGCAAGGCACAGATGAGAACTCGGTGGCTCAGCGCGATCGCGCTGGTCGTGGCGGCGCTCGTCGTCGCGGCCTGCGGCGGAACGCCCGGGCAGAAGAAGCCCGCGGCGTCGACGAGTAGTTCGACGGCGCAGGCGAACGTCAAGACGAGCGGGTTCGAGAGCCTCGGGCCGGTCACGCTGCGCGTCGTCACGTCCGAGACGAGCGGCGGCCCGCGCGCGGCGATCAAGTCGATGAGCGCGGCGTTCGAGCAGAAGTACCCGAACGTCACCGTGAAGGTCTCCTACCGCGACTTCTCGAGCTGGATCAAGCAGGTCAAGCTCACGCTCGCGAGCAAGAACCCGCCCGACGTCGTCGGCGGCAACCAGGGCTACCAGGTCGACGGCGAGCTCGTGAAGGCGGGCCTCATCCTCCCGCTCGACAAGTACGCGAAGGCCTACAACTGGGAGGCGTCGTTCTCGCCGCAGTCGCTGCAGCAGTTCAAGTGGTCGCCCGACGGCAAGACGTTCGGCTCGGGCACGCTCTACGGCATCGCCCAGTCCGGCCAGTCGACCGGCGTGTTCGCGAACATGGCGAAGCTGAAGAAGGCGGGCGTCGACCCGGCCGCGCTGAAGACGTTCGACGACTTCGACGCCGCCCTGGCGAAGGTCAAGGCGACGCTGCCGGCCAGCGAGCCCGTGATCATGCTCGGCAACAAGGAGCAGTACGAGGCGCTGCACCTCTGGGGCATGATCCAGGGCGCCTACACGCCCGCCCAGGAGGTCCGCGACTGGATCTTCCACCGCTCCGGCGGGACCTTCGACACGCCGGGCAACCGCCAGGCGCTGAACAAGCTGAAGGAGTGGCAGGACAAGGGCTACCTCGGCCGCGGCGACGACTACAACGGCCGCGGCGAGCAGGACGCCGCGAACGAGTTCGGCCGCGGGAAGGGCGCGTTCATGCTCGCGGGCAACTGGAACGCCCAGACGATCCTCGACGGCCTGAAGAGCGACGCCGCCTTCTTCGACATGCCCGCGGGCAGGAGCGGCAAGGTCGCCGCGATCGGCTCGACGAGCGTCCCGATCCACATCGCCTCGAAGTCGAAGAACCCGGACCTCGCGGCCGCGTACATCGACTTCATCGCCGGCAAGCCGGCCAGCCAGGAGCTCGCGAAGACGACGCAGGTCCCGGCGATCCTCGACGCGACGGCGGCGCCGAGCGGCAAGCTCGGCGAGGAGGTCGCGGGCGGCTGGAAGAAGCTCGTCGACGACGGCGGCCTGACGTTCTTCCACGACTGGTCCTCGCCGACGATGCTCGAGACGATCGGGCAGTCCTTCCAGGAGTTCCTGGCCGGCAAGACGTCGACGGACCAGGTCGTCACCCGCATCCAGAAGGATTGGGCGGACTACGACAGCGAGCTCAAGAACGGCAGCTAGTGCCCCCACGCAGACGCACGCCGCCGGGCGGCCGCCGATCACCGCCGGCGTCCTCGACCCTTGAAATCCGCGAGGGATTCCTGCGGGTCTGCGTCCTTGCCAGTCGGCGCCGGACCACCGACGACGCACGACCCGCGTGCGGAACCACTCGATGGGAGTGACGGCCCCCACCGGGGTCGGCGATCGCGGATCGCGGGCGCCCGGCCCGCGATCCGCGGCGGCGCGTGACGAGCGCGCCGCCCCGCGCGTGCGCGTCCGCGCGCCCGGCGAGCCGCGCCACGTCGCGTACCTCTACGTGGCCCCGGCGATGCTGTTCTACCTCGTCTTCGCGTTCGCCCCGCTGATCTACACGGGCTGGCTGTCGTTCTTCGACTGGGACGGCATCACGCTCGGCACGTGGGTCGGGCTGGACAACTACGACCAGGTGCTGAGCGACCCGGCGATCCGCCAGTCGTTCGTGCACTCGCTGATCCTGATCCTGTTCTTCGCGGTCCTGCCGTGCTTCCTCGGGCTGATCCTCGCGTCGCTCATCGCGCACACCCGCGCGCGCGGCATCGGGTTCTTCCGGGCCGTGCTGTTCCTGCCCCAGACGATCGCGAGCGTCGTGGTCGCGATCGCGTTCGTCTGGGTCTACGGGCCGCAGGGGCCGCTGAACGAGGCCCTGCGCGCGATCGGCCTGGGGAGCATCGCGCGCAGCTGGCTCGGCGACTTCCGCTTCGCCCTGCCCGCGCTCGGCCTCGTCGGCACGTGGGTGATGTTCGGCCTGTGCATGGTCCTGTTCCTCGCCGGCATCCAGAAGATCCCGTCGACGCTCTACGAGGCGGCGCGGGTCGACGGCGCGGGCGCGGTGCGCGAGTTCTTCGCCGTGACGCTGCCGGGCCTGCGCGGCGAGCTCGCGGTGGCGCTGACGCTCACGACGATCATGGCGCTGCGCTCCTTCGACCTCATCTACGTCGCCACGAACGGCGGGCCGGGGTCGTCGACGACCGTGCCCGGGCGTGCTCGTCTACCGCAACGCGTTCGGCAACGGGAAGGTCGGCCTCGCCGCGGCGGTGGCGGTCGTCCTGACGCTGATCATCTTCGCGGTCGCGTTCCTGATCACGAAGGTCGTCGACCGGGATCCCGCGCGATGACCGTCTCGCGCCGCGAGCAGGTCCTCAGCTACGGCGTCCTCGTCGTCTTCGCGATCGTCGCGATCTACCCGATCCTCTCGATCGTCCTGCTCGCGTTCCACCGCAAGAGCGACCTCGTCACCGGCTTCTCGATCCCGGACCGCCTGAGCTTCGACACGTTCAGCCGCGCGTGGACGCTCGGCGGCTTCGACCACGGGCTGGTCAACAGCTTCATCGTCGCGGCGTCCGTCGCGGTGGTGACCGCGATCCTCTCCGCGCCGGCGGGCTACGCCTTCGGGACGATGCGGTTCCGCGGCTCGAACGTGCTGTTCTACCTGCTGCTGATCGGGCTGATCTTCCCGTACGAGGCGACGGTCATCCCGCTCTACTACGTCTTCAACGACGCCGGGCTCACCGACTCGCTGTGGGCGCTGATCCTGCCGCAGATCGGGCTGTCGGTCCCGTTCGGCGTGTTCTGGATGCGGGCGTTCTTCCGGACGACCCCGATGGCCCTGGTCGAGGCGTCGCGCCTCGACGGGGCGTCGAGCTTCATGACGCTCTGGCGCGTCCTCATGCCCCAGGCCAAGCCGGCGCTCACGACGCTCGTCGTCCTCGTCTTCATGTGGACGTGGAACGAGTTCCTGCTCGCGCTCGTGATGATCCAGAGCGACTCGCTGCGGACCGCCCCGCTCGGCCTGGCGATCTTCTCCGGCGCCAACCGCCAGCAGGACCCGACGCTCACGGCGGCCGCGGCGGTCCTCGTCGCGCTGCCGATCGTGGTCGTCTACGTGTTCCTCCAGCGCAGCTTCATCCGCGGCATGTTCGCGGGCGCGGTGAAGGAGTGAGCGTGGCGGACGGCCGCTGGGCGCTCGGCCTCGACGGCGGCAACACCAAGACGATCGCCGTCGTCGGCGCGGTCGGCCCGGACGGCCGCGCGGAGGTGCGCGGCGTCGGGCGCGCGGGCTGCGCGGACATCTACGGCGCGCCGTCCCCGGCGGCCGCTCTCGAGCAGATGGAGTCGGCGGTCGCGAAGGCGCTCTCCGAGGCGGGCATCGGGGCGCACGACCTCGGCGCCGCCGCGTTCAGCCTCGCGGGCGCCGACTGGCCCGAGGACTTCGTCCTGCTCGAGCGCGAGCTGCTCGCGCGGCTGTCCCTGCGCGCGACGCCGGTCGTCGTCAACGACGCGCTCGGCGCGCTGCGCTCGGGCTCGCCGGACTGGTCGGGCGTGTCGGTCGTCGCCGGGACCTACAACGCGATCGGCGCGCGGCGGGCCGACGGCCACCAGTTCCACATCGGCTTCTGGCCCGACGGCGCGGGCGGGCGCGACCTTGCGCGCGACGGGTTGAAGGCGGTCTACCGGGCCGAGCTCGACCTCGGGCCGGAGACGGCGCTCGTCGGGCGCGCGTTCGCCCGCTACGGCGTCGACGACGGCATCGCCCTGCTGCACGAGTTCACGCGGCGCGGCGGCCTGCAGCTCGCCGACCAGGACGCGTTCGCCCCCGACGTCCTCGAGGCGGCCGACGCCGGCGACCCGGTCGCCTACGAGCTCGTCACCGGCAAGGCCCGCACGCTCGGCGCGCAGGCGCGGGTCTGCGCGGATCGCGCCGACCTGCCGCTCGACGGCGCGCGGGTCGTCCTCACCGGGCGCGTGATGGAGCACCCGAGCCCGCTGCTCGCCCGCTGCGTGATGGCGGAGCTGCCGGGCGCCGTGGAGGTCCGCCACGGGGCGCCGCCGGTGCTCGGCGCGCTGCTCCTGGCCTTCGACCGCCTCGGCGTGGCGGCCGACGCCGACGCCGCCGCGCTCGCGGCGGCCCTCGACCCCGAACGGAGGAGCCCGCGATGGGTGGGATCACCCTCGAACGCGTGACGAAGGTCTTTCCCGGCGGCGTGACGGCCGTCGACGACGTCGAGCTCGAGATCGCCGACGGCGAGTTCATGGTGCTCGTCGGGCCGTCCGGCTGCGGCAAGTCGACGCTGCTGCGGATGATCGCCGGGCTCGAGGGCGTGTCGGCCGGGACGATCCGCATCGGCGACCGCGACGTCACCGAGCTCGCGCCGCGCAGCCGCGACGTCGCGATGGTCTTCCAGAACTACGCGCTCTATCCGCACATGCGGGTGTGGGACAACCTCGCGTTCGCCCTGCGCCTGCGCCGCACGCCGAAGCCCGCGATGCGCGAGAAGGTCGGCTCCGTCGCCGGCGTGCTGGGCCTGAAGGAGCTGACCGAGCGCAAGCCCGGCGCGTTGTCGGGCGGCCAGCGCCAGCGGGTCGCGATCGGCCGGGCGATGGTGCGCGAGCCGCAGGCCTATCTCATGGACGAGCCGCTGTCGAACCTCGACGCCAAGCTGCGCGTCGGGATGCGCGCGGAGCTCGCGCGCCTGCACGACCGGCTCGGCACGACGACGGTCTACGTGACGCACGACCAGATCGAGGCGATGACGCTCGGCGACCGCGTCGCGGTGCTCCGCGACGGGCGCGTGCAGCAGTGCGACACGCCCGAGCGGCTCTTCGACGAGCCCGCGAACCTGTTCGTCGCCGCCTTCATGGGGACGCCCCCGATGAACCTCGTCGGGGCCGAGCTGGCCGACGGCAACCTGCGCTTCGCGGGCGTCGACGTCCCGCTGGCGCGCAACGGCGGCGCGGCGTCGGGCGCCGCCGCGGCCGCGGCGGTCGGCGGCCCGGTGATCGCCGGGGTCCGGCCCGCGGACCTGCTCCTCGCGGGACCGGACGTCGACCCGGCGCTGCCGCGGCTGCGCGTGACGCTCGAGGTCGTCGAGCGGCTCGGCAGCGAGTCGCACGTGATCTTCCCGGTCGACGCGCAGGCGCTGACCGGCGAGGCCGCCGTCGCCGCCGACGAGGCCACCGAGGAGGGCGATGCGACGCTCCTGGCGGGCGACACCCGCACGCGCTTCACGGCGCGGATCGAGGGGCGCCGCCGGCTGACCCCGGGCGAGACCGCGGAGTTCGCGATCGACCCGGCCACGGTCCACCTGTTCGACCCGGAGACCGGGCTCACGCTGCGGTAGCGATGCCGCGCCGGACCCGTCCGCGGTCGCCGTTCGCCGAGTACCGGCCCGACGGGGCGATGGACGACGCGGGCGAGATCGCCGCCTTCTACGACCGCTGCTCGGACCTCATGCGCGAGCTGCTCGACGCGCTCGCCACGGCCCCCGGCCACCCGCGCCCGTTCGGCGAGATCGAGGACGGCATGGGCTGGCCGCGCCGGCGCATCGCGTCCGTGCTCGGCGGGGTCGCGCGCCTGAGGACGATGGAGTTCGGCGGCCGGCGCCCGTATCGCTTCCTCGACGCGCGCGACGCCCCGTCGCGGCGGTGGGAGATGTGGATGGACGCCGACCAGGCTTCGGCCGCGCGGGCGGCGGCGGAGGAGCGCGACTAGTCCGAGAGGGCCTCCCGCCGCGCCGCCAGGAACCGCCGCTCCGCCGCGTTGCCGGTCGCCGCGATCGCGGCGTCGTAGGCGGCGGCCGCCTCGGCGTCGCGACCGAGGCGCACGAGCAGGTCGGCGCGGACGGCGTGGAAGACGTGGTAGCCGTCGAGGTCGAGCGCGTCGACGAGGGCGAGGCCGGCGGCGGGGCCGTCGACCTCCGCGACGGCGACCGCGCGGTTGAGCGCGACGACGGGGCTCGGGCCGATCGCGAGCAGCTGGTCGTAGAGGGCGACGATCTGGCCCCAGTCGGTCTCCGCCGCCGTGCGGGCGTCGGCGTGGACCGCGTTGATCGCCGCCTGCAGCTGGTACGGGCCGGGGCGGGCGAGGCGCAGGCAGCGGCGCACGAGGTCGTGGCCCTCGGCGATCAGCGCGCGGTCCCAGCGGGCGCGGTCCTGGTCGGCGAGGAGGACGAGGTCGCCGCCGGCGGTCGTGCGCGCCGCGCGCCGCGCCTCCACGAGCAGCATCAGCGCGAGCAGCCCGAGCGCCTCGGGCTCGTCGGGCATGAGCGCGACGAGCAGGCGGCCGAGCCGGATCGCCTCGGCGCAGAGGTCGGCGCGGGCGAGCGCGGCGCCCTCCGACGCGGTGTGGCCCTCGTTGAACACGAGGTAGACGACGGCGAGGACCGCCGCGAGGCGCTCGGGGAGGTCGGCGTCGTCGGGCACCCGGTACGGGATGCCGGCGGCGCGGATCTTGCCCTTCGCACGGACGATGCGCTGGGCCATCGTCGGCTCGGGGACGAGGAACGCGTGCGCGATCTCGGCGGTCGTCAGGCCGCCGAGGAGGCGCAGGGTGAGCGCGACCCGCGCGGCCGGGGCGAGCGCGGGGTGGCAGCAGGTGAAGATCAGGCGCAGGCGGTCGTCCTCCACGGGGCCCTCCTCGACGGCGTCGTCCGCGTCGCGCGCGTGCAGCAGCACGGCCTCGGCGTGGCGGTCGTCCCTCGAGGCCTCGCGGCGCAGGCGGTCGATCGCCCGGTTGCGGGCGGTGGTGATGATCCAGCCGGCCGGGCTCGGCGGCAGGCCGTCCGCCGGCCAGCGCCGCACGGCCGCCGTGAACGCGTCCTGGACCGCCTCCTCGGCGACGTCGATGTCGCCGAACACGCGCACGAGGACCGCGACCGCGCGGCCGTGCTCGGCCCGGAAGACATCGGCGATCGTCGAGGCGGAGACGGCCGCCACGCGCTCAGGCGGGCTGCTCGTCGCGGAACGGGCGGACCTCGATCGGCAGGCCGATCGCCTCGGCGAAGCGCCGGCCCCACCGCAGCGCCGCGTCGAGGTCCTCGGCGCGGATGATCGTGAAGCCGCCGAGGTGCTCCTTGCCCTCGGCGAACGGGCCGTCGGTGACGAGCACCTCGCCGTCGCGCGGCCGCAGGACGGTCGCCGTGCTCGGCGGGTGCAGGCCGCCGGCGAACACCCACCCGCCGGCCGCCTCGAGGTCGCGGTGGATGGCCGCGAGATCGGCGGAAATGCGCTCGAGGTCCTCGGCCGGCGGCGGGTCGCCCGCGGGCTCGATGACGCTCACCAGGTACTGCTTCACGGCGCTCCCTCCTCGGTCGCGTAGGTCGCGATCATCACGCCCTTCGTGGTCGTGACGCTCTCCGTCAGGCGCAGGGTCGCCTCGACGCCGTCGAACAGGCGCTGCCCGGTCCCGAGCGTGAGCGGGTGGACGAGCAGCAGGAACTCGTCCACGAGTCCGCGCCGGGCGAGCGCCCGCACGAGCGCGCCGCTGCCGATGATCGCGAGGTCCTCGCCGCCCGTCGCCCGCATGTCGGCGACGGCCTGCACCGCGTCGCCCGCGACCAGGATCGAGTTCTCCCACGGAAGCGGCTCGTGCAGGGTCGACGAGGCGACGTACTTCTTCGTGCGCGTCAGCCGCTCGGTGATCGGATTCGGCGGCTGGCGCGGCCAGAAGCCGTGGAGGTCCTCGTAGGTGCGCCGGCCGAGCAGGAGCGCGCCGGGCCGCGCCATCCGCTCACCCATCGTCCGGCCCAGCACCTCGTCGCCGTAGGGCACCGCCCAGCCGCCGTGCGCGAATCCGCCGCGCTCGTCCTCGTCCGGCCGGCCCGGCGCCTGCATCACGCCGTCCAGGGTCACGCTCTCGACCGCCACCACCGTCATCCGCTCGACCTCCGGGTGTCACGCCGGCGCACGGGTCGCGACCGGCTCTCACCCTCTACACGAACGCGGAGGCTCCGGATCGACAGAACGGCTCAGCGCGCCACGCTGACCGCGGCCCCGCCGCCCGGCGGCGTCAGCGCTCGAGCAGGGCGGCGGCCTCGAGCCACGCGGCCTCGACGTCGTCGCGCTCGGCCGCGAGGGCGCGCAGCTCGGCGGTGAGCTCGCCGAGGCGCACGTGGTCCGTCGCCGCCTCGGCCATCTCCTCGTGCAGCCGCGTCTCGCGCTCGCCGAGGCGGTCGAGCGCGCGCTCGAGGCGGCCGAGCTCCTTGCGCGCCTCGCGGACCGCGCCGCCCGACGGCCGCGCCGCCGCCGCACCGTCGTCGCCGTTCGCAATCGGCGCGGGCCTCGCGGGCCGGCTCGCCGCGGCGGCCTCCGTCGCCGCGTGCCACTCCGCGACGTACTGCTCGATGCCGCCCGGCAGATGGCGGATCGCGCCGCGGCCGTCCAGCGCGTGCACGTCGTCGCACACGCGCTCGACGAACCAGCGGTCGTGGCTGACGACGACGAGCGTCCCCGGCCAGCTGTCGAGCAGGTCCTCGAGCGCGGTGAGCGTGTCGATGTCGAGGTCGTTCGTGGGCTCGTCGAGGAGGAGCACGTTCGGCTCGCCCATCAGCAGGCGCATGAGCTGCAGGCGCCGGCGCTCGCCGCCGGAGAGGTCGCGCACGAGCGTGCGCCCGCGATCGCCGCGGAAGCCGAAGCGCTCGGCCAGCTGGCCGGCGGTGAGCTCGCTCCCGTCGCCGAGCGCGATCCGCCCGCGGATCTCGGTCAGGGCCTCGAGGACGCGCAGGTGTCCCGGGATCTCGGCCGTGTCCTGGCTGAGGTGCGCCAGGCGCACCGTCGCCCCGCGCTCGACCGTGCCGGCGTCGGGCGCCCGGTCGCCCGCGAGGACGTCGACGAGCGTCGTCTTCCCCGAGCCGTTGGCCCCGACGATCGCGATGCGCGCGCCCGGCCCGAGCCGCCAGGTCGCGTCGCGCAGGATCACGCGGTCGCCGAAGGCCACCGAGACGTGCTCGGCCTCGACGACCTTCCCGCCCAAGCGGGCGGTGGCGAAGCGCAGGAGCTCGACGGTGTCGCGCGGCGCGGGCTCGTCGGCGATCAGCGCGTTGGCGGCCTCGATGCGGAACTTCGGCTTCGACGTCCGCGCCGGCGGGCCGCGGCGCAGCCAGGCGAGCTCCTTGCGCAGCAGCTGCTGGCGGCGCTCCTCGCGCGCGGCGGCCTGGCGGGCGCGCTCGGCCCGCGCGAGGGTGTACGCCGCGTAGCCGCCCTCGTACTGATGCACCGTCGTGTCGCCGACCTCCCAGGTCTGCGTGCACACCGCGTCGAGGAACCAGCGGTCGTGGGTGATGACGACGAGCGAGCCGCGGCGCGCGGCGAGGTGCCGTGCGAGCCAGTCGATGCCCTCGACGTCGAGGTGGTTCGTCGGCTCGTCGAGCGCCAGCAGGTCGGGGTGGCCGAGCAGCGCGCGGGCGAGGGCGATCCGCCGGCGCTCGCCGCCCGACAGCGGCCCGATCGGCGAGTCGAGGCCCCGCGGGAAGCGGCGCATCTCCACGCCGCCGAGCAGCCCGTCGAGCACGGCGCGAAAGGCGGCGTCGCCCGCCCACTCGTGGTCGGCGCGTCCGCCGACGAGCTCGTCGCGGATCGTGCGCGAGGAGTCGAGGTCGTCGCCCTGGCCGAGCAGCGCGACCGTCACGCCGCCGGTCCGCGTCACGGTCCCGGCGTCGGGCGCCTCGGCCCCCGCGATGAGCCGGGCCAGGGTCGACTTGCCCTCGCCGTTGCGCCCGACGATCCCGATGCGGTCACCGCTCGCGACGCCCAGCGACACGCCGCGCAGCACCGTGCGCGGTGCCGTAGCCCTTCTCGACCGCGTGGAGGTTGACGATGTTGCGCGCGGGCGCCGTCACCCGTCGGACGCTAGGGGATCGGCGCCCGCGGCCTCAGGCCGGCACGAGCCGCTCGGGCAGCTGCGCCCGGTGCGCGTCGGCCAACTCGGCGTACAGCTGCTCGGCCAGGTCGATCGAGCGCACGAGCGGGTGCGACGACAGCGCCTGGACCGCGGCGCGCGCGTCGCCCGACCAGGCCGCGTCGGCGGCCGCCTGCTGGTAGAAGGCCAGCGCCTCGACGAGGCCCTGCAGGTGGCTCGGCAGCCCCGGCATCGGCAGCGGGTGGATCCCCTCGCGGTCGCAGCGGCCGAGCGTCTCGACGACGAGCGAGTCCGGGAAGCCGGGCACGGACCCCGCGTTCGGGACGTTGACCGGGAGCGTGTCGCCCGTGTCGTTGAAGACCGCGTCCATGCACTCGATCGCGAGCTCGAGCTCGTCGATGCCCCCGCGCGAGCGGCCGGGGTCGAGGTGCGGGTCGTCCTGCGTCGCCTGCTCCTCGTAGTGGCGCCAGTAGTCCGGCACCCAGGAGAGGATGTCCTCGGCGCGGGTCGTGCCCTTGGCCTGCAGCTCGGCGAGGACCTCGCGCTCGAAGTAGTAGTACTGGAAGTACGCGCTCGGGAGCGCGTCCATCGCGGCCGCGAGGCGCAGCAGGCGGCGGGGCTCGCCGACGAGCTCGGGGTCGTCGGCCCGGCGCTCCCAGGCGGCCCGGATGAGCGGCCGGACGTCCTCGCCGTCGTAGTCGTGGCGGACCGTCCACGACGCGTGGTTGATCCCGACGCTCGCGACGTCGAGGCGCGACGGATCGAGGCCGGCCGCCTTGGCGACCTCCTCGGGGTAGAAGATCGGTCCCTCGCACAGCGACACGATCGGGACGTCGCTGTGGTCGGCGACCGCCTGGGCGACGATGTTGACCGGGTTCGTGTAGTTGAAGATCCGCGTCCCGGGGCAGGCGGCCGCGACGTCGTCGAGGATCGCGCGCATCACCGCGATCGAGCGCAGGGCCATGAAGAAGCCGCCCGGCCCCTGCGTCTCCTGGCCGATGACGCCGTGGCTGAGCGGGATCTTCTCGTCGAGGACGCGCGCCTCGAAGCCGCCCGGGCGGAAGCTCGTCAGGATCGCGTCGCAGTCCTCGAGGCCGGCCCGGCGATCGGTCGTGGCCGACACGGCGAGCTCCGCGCCGTGGGCGGCGGCCATCCGCTCCGCGAGCCCGCGGATGAGCTCGAGGCGGTCGGCGTCGAGGTCGATCAGGACCACCTCGGAGCCGGCGAAGCGCTCGCCGTGCTTGACGAAGCTGGCCATCGTTCCGGCGGCGCGGGTCGAGCCGCCGCCGATGTACGCGATCTTGATGCGGGCCACGCGCGGGCTCCTCGGTCGGGGGAGGGGACCGCATCATCCGATCCGCGGAGCGCCGCGTCAAGACCAACAGCGGACCACGACGGGACATTCACAGACCAGTCACCCGGGTTCGCGCCGGTCCGCCCGCGGACTGACGGGGATCGCTTGCCGGGTAGGCTCGATCCATGACCACGGCATCGGCGGAACAGGCCGTCCTCGACGGCGTCAAGACCCAGCTCTACATCAACGGCTCCTGGCGCGACGCCGGGGAGGGCGGCACGATCCCGGTCGAGGATCCCGCCACCGGCGAGACCATCGCCGAGATCCCCGACGCGACCGCCGCGGACGCCGACGCGGCGCTCGGCGCCGCCTACGAGACCTTCCAGGAGTTCCGCAACCACGCGCCGCGCGAGCGCGGCGACATCCTCCGCCGCGCCTACGACCTCATCACCGAGCGGGCGGACGACCTGGCGCTGCTGATGACCCTCGAGATGGGCAAGCCGGTGGCCGAGTCGAAGGCCGAGATCACCTACGCGTCGAACTTCTTCCGCTGGTACGCCGAGGAGGCCGTGCGCATCGACGGCCGGTACACGGTCAACGAGACCGGCGTCGGGCGCGTGCTGACGATGAAGCAGCCCGTCGGCCCGTGCATCTTCATCACGCCGTGGAACTTCCCGCTCGCGATGGGGACCCGGAAGATCGGCCCGGCCATCGCGGCCGGCTGCACCTGCGTCGTCAAGCCGGCCAAGCAGACGCCGCTGTCGATGCTCGCGCTCGCGGGGATCCTCGAGGAGGCGGGCCTGCCGGGCGGCGTCGTGAACGTCATCACGGCGAAGTCCTCCGGCCGCACGATGGAGCCGCTCATCCGGGACCCGCGCACGCGCAAGCTGTCCTTCACCGGCTCGACGGCCGTCGGCAAGACCCTGATCGAGCAGTCCGCCGAGCAGGTCCTGCGCGTCTCGATGGAGCTGGGCGGCAACGCCCCGTTCCTGATCTTCGACGACGCCGACCTCGACGCCGCCGTCGAGGGCGCGATGATCGCCAAGATGCGCAACGGCGGCGAGGCGTGCACGTCGGCGAACCGCTTCCACGTCGCCGACGCGGTCGCTTCGGAGTTCGCCGAGAAGCTCGCGGTGAAGATGGGCGACCTGAAGGTCGGCCGCGGCACGGAGCCCGACGTCAAGGTCGGCCCGCTGATCGACGACGACCAGCGCGGCAAGGTCGCCGACCTCGTGCAGGACGCCGTCGGCAAGGGCGCGAAGGTCGCCGTCGGCGGCGAGCGCGTCGACGGGCCGGGCTACTTCTACCGCCCGACCGTCCTGACCGACGTCCCCGACGACGCCGAGGTCCTGCGCGAGGAGATCTTCGGCCCGGTGGCGCCGGTGCGCGGGTTCGGCTCCGAGGACGAGGCGATCGCGTGGGCCAACGACACGGAGTACGGCCTCGTCGCCTACGTCTACACCCAGGACATCAACCGGGCGTTCCGCGTGATCGAGAAGCTCGACACCGGCATGATCGGCCTCAACCAGGGCATGGTCTCCAACGCGGGCGCGCCGTTCGGCGGCGTCAAGCAGTCCGGCTACGGCCGCGAGGGCGGGCCCGAGGGGATGCACGAGTACCTCGAGACGAAGTACGTCGCGATGAACGTCTGACCCGGTCAGCCCTGGGCCGTCGGCACGACGATCAGCTCCGCCACGTTCACGCGCGGCGGGGCGCTGACGGCGAACGCGATCGCGTCGGCGGCCGCCGGCGCCGACCTCGACGACCCGGAGCTCACGGAGCTCGTGGGCGAGCTGTCGCTCAAGAGCGATCTGTTCCGCCGCCTCTGGGCCCGCCACGACGTGCGCGAGAAGGCGTCGGGGACGAAGCGCTTCGTGTCCATGGACGCGCCCGAGCAGCTCGTCGTCGGCTACCACGCCGCGCCGGGCAGCCAGTCCGCCCAGGCGCTCGCGCTGCTCGCGACGATGGCCGCCGAGCAGGACGTCCCGGCCGTCGCGACGACCGCCTGAGCCCGCGGCGCAACCTTCGCCGCCGGCCGCACGTTGATGAGGCGATGAGCCGCCCGCCGGTCGCCGCCGCCCCTGTGCGCATCTCGCTCGGCGAGGCCTGATGCCGCGTCCGCGCGCGCTCGTCCTCGCCCTCCTCGCGGTGGCCGTCGCGGCGCTCGCGTGGGGCGCCCGTGCGGGCGGGATGCCGCCGCGCGACCCGCCCCTCCACGCGCCCGTCGTCGCGGGCGGGGCGACCGGGCGCGTCGCGCTCGACGGGGTCTGGACCGTCCGCGTCACGGACGGCGCCGGCGACCGCGCGACCCGGCGCGTCCACGTCCCGTTCGCGCCGAACGCGCGCGTCGTCCGCGGGCCGGCGGGCGAGGCGAGCTTCCAGGGCGCGGTCGCGTGGTACCGCACCGGCGTCGACGTCGGCGCCGACGGCGACTACGCGATCCGCTTCGAGTCCGTGAACCACCGCGCGAGCGTGTACGTCGACGGGCGCCTCGTCGTCCGCCACACCGGCGCCTACCTGCCCTTCGAGGCCCGCACGCACCTGAGCGCCGGGCACCACACGCTGCTCGTCCGCGCCGACTGGCGCTCGCCGGCGGCGATGAAGGCGGCCGCGTGGCATCGCGTCTGGTTCAACTTCGGCGGCATCGACCGCGAGGTCACGATCCGCCGCCTCACGGCGAGCGAGGTCGACGCCCCCGCGATCGTCACCCGGCTGCAGCCCGACGGCTCGGCCGTCGTCGACGTCACCGCGCGCGTGCGCAACCGGGGCGCCGCTCGCGCGGTCCCGCTCGAAGGACGGCTCGGCCCCTACGACCTGCACTTCGCCCCGGTCAAGCTCGGCGCCGGCCGCTCGGCGACCGTCCGGGCTCGCGTGCCCATCGCCCGCCCGAACCTCTGGGCCCCGGGCCACCCGTCACTGCAGACGCTGCGCCTCACCGTGCCCGGCGAGTCCGGCTGGCGGTCGAAGGTCGGTCTGCGCGACCTGCGCTGGCGCGGCGGGCGGCTGTGGCTCAACGGCCGGCCGCTCGTGCTCCACGGCGCGTCGCTGCAGGAGGACGCCGCGGGGCGCGGCGACGCGCTCACGCCCGCCGACATGGACGCCGTCGTGCGCCGGCTGCACGCGATCGGGGCCGACGCGACCCGCGCCCAGCACCCGCTGAACCCCGCGCTCCTCGAGCGCCTCGACGCCGCCGGGATCCTCGTCTGGCAGGGCATCGGCCCGGTCGACTCGCCCGGCGCATGGACGGCCACGACCCCCGCGCTGCGCCGCCAGGGCCTGCGCCGCGTGCGCCTGAACGTCGTGCAGGCGCGGACCCACCCGAGCGTGCTGACGTGGAACCTCGCCAACGAGGTCGCCAACAACGGCCACGCGGGCGGCCAGGCGCAGTTCATCGACTCGGCCGCGCAGCTCGTGCACCGGCTCGATCCCGGCCGCCCCGTCGCCGTCGACGTCTGGGGCACGCACATGCCCGAGCGCGCCGGGTTCATGTACCGCAACGTCGACGCGATCGGCGGCACGAACTACGAGGGCTGGTACGAGGACCTGCACGCGAGTCCGCAGACGGTCGACGCCCACATCCTCGACTGGCTCACCCGGCTGCGTGCGGCATTCCCGGGCAAGGTCCTCGCCGTCACGGAGTTCGGTGCGGAGGCGAACACGCTCAACGCGAGCGCGACGCCCGGCGGCCTCGCCTTCCAGGCGCAGCTGATCGCCCGCCACATCCGAATGTATGCGGCCGAGCCGTGGCTGAGCGGGATGCTCGTCTGGAACCTCCAGGACTTCGCGCTGTCGCCGACCTTCGCGGGCGGCTCGGTGCGCCGCCAGGCGCCGGACATCGCGCTCGTGCGCGGGATCAACCAGAAGGGGCTGTTCACCTACGGCGGCCGCGCGAAGCCGGCGGCCGCCGTGGTGCGCCGGCTCTACGCCGAGGTCCGCTGAGTCCGGCGGCGGCGCGTGCCGCCGTTGCTCGACCGGGACTTCGGCTTCGCAGCGCTGCCGTTGCCGAGCGCGTCGGCCTGGCTGCCGGCCGCGATGCGGCGCAGGTCGATGACGCGGTCGTAGAGGTCGGCGTCGACGCCCTCCTCGAGCGCGACGTCGCGCAGCATGCGCCCGGTCTTCGCGGCCTTCTGGACGATCGTCGTCGCCTTGTCGTAGCCGATGTGCTCGTTGAGCGCGGTCGCGACGGCGAGCGTCGCGGCGGCCGAGCGGTCGGTGCCCTCCTTGTTGACGGCGACCCCGTCGATCACCTTCTCGGCCAGCGCGGTCGAGGCGGTCGAGAGCAGGTGGATCGACTGCAGGACGTTGCGCGCCATGAGCGGCACGCGGACGTTGAGCTCGAACTGGCCCTGCATGCCGCCGATCGAGACGGCCGTGTCGTTGCCGATGACCTGCGCGGCGACCTGGAGGACGACCTCCGGGATGACCGGGTTGACCTTGCCCGGCATGATCGACGAGCCCTTCTGCAGCTCGGGGAGGTACAGCTCGCCGAAGCCCGCGCGCGGGCCCGAGCCCATGAGCGCGAGGTCGTTCGCGATCTTCGTCAGCGAGACGGCGACGACCTTCAGCGCGCCGGAGAGCTCGACGAGCGCGTCGCGGTTGCCCTGCGCCTCGAACGGGTCGGCGGGCGCCTCGATCTTGAGCTTCGTCTCCTTCGTGAGCTGCTTGCGCACCTTCTCGGCGAACTTCGCGTGCGTGTTCAGCCCGGTGCCGGTCGCCGTGCCGCCGAGCGGGATCTGGCGGACGTGGACGAGCGCGGCCTCGATGCGCTCCTGGCCGAGGCGGATCTGCGCGGCGTAGCCGGCGAACTCCTGGCCGAGCGTGACCGGCACGGCGTCCATGAGGTGCGTGCGCCCGGCCTTCACGACGTCCTCGAACTTCTTGGCCTTGCGGGTCAGGGAGCGCTCGAGCTGCTTGAGCGCGGGGAGCAGCTGGTTGGTCGCCTGGTCGAGCGCGGCCAGGTGCACGGCGCTCGGGAAGACGTCGTTGGAGGACTGGCCCATGTTCACGTGGTCGTTCGGATGGACCTTCGCGCCGGCGAGCGCGGCGATGACCTCGTTGGCGTTCATGTTCGACGAGGTGCCCGAGCCGGTCTGGAAGACGTCGATCGGGAACTGGTTGTCGTGCTCGCCCGCGGCGACCGCGTCGGCCGCCGTCGCGATCGCGTCGGCGATCGCCTGATCGAGCTTGCCGAGCTCCGCGTTCGCGCGCGCGGAGGCCCCCTTGATCCGTCCGAGCCAGTGCACGACCGGCTCCGGGACGGTCTCGCCGGAGATGGGGAAGTTTTCGACGGCCTTCTTGGTCTCGCCGCCGTAGAGCGTCTTCTTCGTTGGCATGGCCCAGGAGGTTACGCGCAGAATGCGACCAGCTCCCGGCCCACCCCGACCGGGTCGTCGTAGGCGATGAGGAACCCGGTGCCGCTGAGCACGCGCAGCTGCGCGTCGGGGAGCAGATCGAGCGCCTCCTCGGCCGCCTGGAGCGGGTGCAGCGGGTCCTGGTCGGCCCAGAGCAGGAGCGTCGGGGCGGAGATCTGCGCGTAGGCGTCGAGCAGCTCGCGGTGGGCGCGGATCTCGTACGCGCGGGCGAAGGTCGCCCACGACCGCGCGAGGTTCGCGTTGCCCCCGACGTCGGCGAACGCGTGGCGGACGAGGTCCCGCGCGGCCGGGTTGCCGCGCGCGCTGAGCTTCACGCCGAGGTCGGGCCGGAACGCGCGCCGCGCGCCGTGGCTGAGGACGCGGTCGAGCCCGGGGACGGCGGCGACGCGCGTCGCCGCCCGCCACGTCGCCCGCAGGCCCGCGCGGGCGGGCGGGCGGTGCAGGCCGTTGGGCATGAGCACGAGCTTGGCCGGCTCGAGCTGCCCGGTCGCGACCGCGCGCAGGAGGATCTCCGCGCCGAGGTCGTGCCCGCCGACCAGCGGGTTCGGGCCGGCCGTCTCGCGGCAGAACGCGGCCATCACCTCGGCGAACCACGCGAGCGTGTACGGGTGGCGCGGGCGGTCCTCGGAGTCGCCGTGCAGCGGCAGGTCGGGGAGCACGAGCCGGAAGCGGTCGCGCAGGGGCTCGACGACCGGCTCCCACTCGCGGTGGCTCAGGAGCGCCGAGTGGGCGAGCACGAGGCCCGGCCCGGTGCCGACCTCGCGGTAGGCGACGCGCGCGCCGTCGCGATGGTGGAACAGGCGGAGCTTCACCCGGTCGCCTCGCCCGCCCGCAGGCCGCGCTGCAGCGCCGCGGCGATCGTCTCGCCGCTGTCGACGAGCACGCGGGCCGAGCTCTCGACGCGGTGCTGGAGCTCGGCGTGGATCCCGGCCGTGCGTTTCGCCCCGCGCCGCGCGGCCCCGACGAGGTAGCCGAGCCCGACCGCCGCCGCCGCGTCGCCGCGCTGCGCCCGGACCGCGAGGTCGTCGGCGGCGCGCGTCAGCACGACGCCCGCGCTCTGGAGGTCGCTGTCGCTGCGCGCGCGCGAGACGCACTGCGACAGGCGCGTCCCCGACGGGAGCGTGACGGGCGCGGGCGCGCGGTCGAGCGCCCGCTCGATCGCGGCCGCCGACGCGGTGCACGCGGCGTCGAGCGGCGGCGGGTCGTCGGCCCCGCAGCCGGCCGCCCCGAGCGCCGCGAGGGCGAGCAGGGCGGCGAGCGGACGGGGCATGGGCGGGATGCTACGGGCGGACATCCCGTGGCTCGAAGGGCGGCGTCCGCCGGCCACTACCGTGCAGCCCGTGCGCCGCTCGGCCTACGACCGCGAGATCGTCCTGCTCGCGCTGCCCGCCCTCGGCGCACTGGCCGCCGAGCCGCTGTACCTGCTCGTCGACACCGCGATCGTCGGGCACCTGGGGACGCCGCAGCTCGCCGCGCTGGCGCTCGCCGCGACCATCCTGTCGTCGCTCGTCTCGCTCTGCATCTTCCTGACCTACGGGACGACCGCGCGGGTGACCCGCCTGCACGGGGCCGGCGACGACCGGGCGGCCGACGCGCTCGCCGCCCAGGCGATGTGGCTCGCGCTGGGCGTCGGGGTCGTCGTCACCGCGGCCGTGGTCGCCCTCGCGCACCCGCTCGTCGCGCTGCTCGGCGGCGACGGGCACGTCGCGGCGCTCGCCGTCCGCTACCTGCGGATCGCGGCGCTCGGGGTGCCGTTCGCGCTCATCGCCCTCGCCGGCCAGGGCTGGCTGCGCGGGGTCGGCGACCTGCGCACCCCGCTCGTGGTCGTCGTCGCCGCGAACGTCGTGAACATCGTCCTCGAGGTCGTCTTCGTCTACGGCTTGCGACTGGGGCCTCGACGGCTCGGCGCTCGGGACCGTGATCGCGCAGGCCGGCATGGGCGCGGCGTTCGTCACGGTCCTCCTGCGCGCGCCGGCCGAGAGCCGCGCCCCCGACCCGGCGCGGATCCGGTCCCTGGTGACGATCGGCGCGCAGCTGTTCGTCCGCACCGCGGCGCTGCTGGGCTGCTTCGTCTTCGCGACGGCGATCTGCGCGCGGATCGGGCAGGCGTCGCTCGGGGCGCACCAGATCGCGTTCCAGCTCTTCGGGTTCCTCGCCCTCGTCCTCGACGCGATCGCGATCGCCGGCCAGGTCATCGTCGGCCGCGCGCTGGGGGCGAGCGACACGGACGCGGCCTACGCGGCGGCGCGGCGGATGCTCGAGTGGTCGGTCGGCGCGGGCGTGCTCATCGGCGGCATCCTGCTCGCGCTGAGCGACGTGATCCCCCACGCGTTCACGGACGATCCGGCCGTGATCGAGCGCGCGCACGCGATGTGGCCGCTCTTCTGCCTGCTGTGGCCGCCGGCCGCGGTCGTCTTCGCGCTCGACGGCATCCTCATCGGCGCGGGCGACACGCGCTACCTCGCGCTGGCGATGGTGGTGTCCGCGGCGGTCTACGTGCCGCTGGCGGTCGCGGCCCTCGCCTTCGGCTGGGGCATCGTCGGCGTGTGGTGCGCGCTGCTGGCGCTCATGGGCGTGCGCCTGGCGACGCTCGCCGTGCGCTTCTCCGGCCGCCGCTGGGCGCTCGCGGGCGCGACGACGTAGCGCTCACTGGGCGACGGCCTCGTTGAGCCGGCGCTCCATGTCGAGCTCGCGGTCGAAGTCGGCCTCGTCGGCGTGGCGGTAGTCGACGCCGCGGCCCGCGAGGAGCTCGGCCAGCGCCTCGACGTAGTCGCCGTCGAGCTGCTTGCCCGCGACGCGGCGCAGCTCGTTGAGGGCCTCGAACGAGGTCATCGGCGTCCGGTACGTGTCCGGCGCGGTGAGCGTGTCGTAGACCTCGGCGACCGCGACGACGCGCGCGATGGCCGGGATGTCCTCGCCCTTGAGCCCGCGCGGGTAGCCGCGGCCGTCGACCCGCTCGTGGTGGGCGCGGACGATGTCGGCCACCGGGCCGTAGACGCCGATGTCGCGCAGCAGGCGCGCGCCGATGTCGGGGTGGCGGCGGATGCCGCGCCAGTCGGAGTCGAGCAGCTTGCCGCCGCGCTCCATGACGCGGTCGGACAGGGCGAACTTGCCGATGTCGTGCAGCAGGCCCGCGGTGTGGGCGAGCTCCTGCTCGCGGCGCGACATCCCGAGCTGCTCGGCGAGGTCGCGGGAGAACGCGGCGACGGCGGCGCAGTGGCGCGCGGCGCGCGAGTCGCGCTCCTCGAGCGTGCGCACGAGGCTCGACAGGACGCCCCACGACAGGTTCGCGTACTCGCGCGTGCGCTCGCGGGCGACGACGACGAGCCGCAGCATGTACGTGAACGCGATGACGTTGAGGCCGACGAACGCCAGCGCGACGAGGCCGATCTCGGCGTAGATCTCCGCGATGACCGCGACGAGCGCGCAGTTCAGGCCCACCGCGGGCAGCAGCCCGGTCAGGCCGCGGAGGCTCTGCGTGACCGAGCGCCCGTCGAGGATCGCCATCAGCGGGGCGACGACGGCGAAGTTCAGCGCCATCGTCGCCACCGTGGCGAGGATCAGCAGCGACACGAACGCGGGGCCGCTGCGAGGCGGGTCGATCGCCGCGAAGCCGTAGGCGACGAGCAGCGTCGGGGTCGAGGACCCCGCGATGTTGATCAGCAGCGCCCGCCAGCGATAGCGCTCGACGATCCAGACCGCGAGGTACGACAGCGCCGGGATCACGAACGCCGGGGCCGGCCCGAGGAAGCCGACGGCGAGCATCCCCGCGGCGAACGCGGCGGAGATCGTCATCGACGAGTACCGCGCGGCCACGAGCTCGGCCGCGACGGCGCAGACGGTGAGGAGCGCGGCGAGCGCGGTGAAGAGATCGCCGAGGTCCGACAGCGCCAGCCCCACGAGCCCGGCGACGACCAGCAGGCCGGCAACTGCAGCGGCGATGCTGGGCTGGGGGCGCCGTGGGGCGTCCATCACGTATGGGAAACTAGCGTGACCCCGGTATGCAGGCGGCGACGACTCAGCGAATCGACGGCCCGCATCGCGCGACCACCCGGCCGTCCACCGGATCGATGGACGGAGCGGCGGCACGTGATGACGCGGTCACGCACGCCCGGCGGGCCCGGGCGCGGACGTCCGTGCGAGCAGAAGCGCATCCTTCCGTGGACAGCAGGACAAGAGATGGGGTCGACGTGCGCGAGCAGCGACGCGGCAACGTCGGAAAGGTGGATCAGCGGCCGCCGAGATACATGCGAGGACGCCTCCTTCCCTGCGGACTTATTTGGGGGGCTTGGGGGGAACGACGACCAAAAATCCGGTGGACATTTGGTCGAAACGCCTCACATCCGCTGGACGATCGGCCGAAAACACGCTGATGAAGGCTGTTAAGCCTGTCAAGGAAATGCACAATATGAAACGAAAATCCCGTGCAAGTTGTGCGGACCCTGCGCAACTCGGGACTGTGTCTGCTGCCGTTCGAGGGCCGTGCGCACGCTGAAGACATCCGAGGCTGCCGCCGTTTTGAACGTCAGCCCCAACACGCTCCGCGCCTGGGAGCGTCGTTTCGGCTACCCCAAGCCGCAGCGCACCGCCGGCAAACACCGTCTCTACACGCACGGCGAGGTCGCCGCGCTGCGCGACGCGCTGCAGGAGGGATTGTCGATCTCGTCGGCCATCTCCCGCGCGCGTGAGTCGCTCAGCGCCGACACCAGCGTGCTCTTCGGCGCGCTCCAGTCCTTCGAGCTCGACCGCGCCGACGCGGCGATGGAGGCCGCGCTCGCGCTGCGCTCCGTGGAGCGCTCGGTCGAGGAGGTCCTGCTCCCGTCGGTCAACGAGCTCGGCGAGCGCAACGGCTTCGACAGCGCCCCGTGGGCCTTCGCCGCCCGCTGGGCCGCCGACTGGCTCCAGCGCGCCCAGCGCCTGGCCCCGCCGCCGATGCGCCCGGCCGCGGTGCTCATCGGCGACGCCACGCGCGACGACCTCGATCCCGACGCGCTCGCCCTGCGGGCGCTCCAGCTCTTCTCCGTGCGCTCGGGCGCGCGCGTGCTCGTGCTGCCGGTGAGCGGCGTCGCGGGCCTCGTCGACGTGCTGCGCGCCTTCGAGCCGCAGGTCGTCGTCGTCGCCGGCGCCGAGGCCGCGGACGACCAGGTCGCCCGCTGGGCCTACCGCGTGCGCTCGACGACCGGTGCCCTGCAGATGACGCTCTTCCGCCGCGGACGGGTCGAGCGCGGCCGCACCGCCGGCCGCCAGCTCGCCGAGTCGCCCGGCGAGGCGCACCGCCAGATCCTCGACCTGCTCGACGGCCGGGCCCGCCACGCGCCCGTGCGCGCCCATGACGAGCCGACCCTCATGCCCCGGCGGCGGAGGGCCAACGCATGAACCGGGCGAAGCTCGTCGCACTCCCCGGATTCGCCGACGGCGCCCGCGAGGAGGTCCTCTTCTGCGGCCACTGCGGTCGTGCCGCGGCGATCGACATCGCCGCGCCGGCGTCCCGCGTCTGCGGCCGTTGCGAGCTCGGGCTGCTCATCGGCGCGCCGGCGGAGCTCTCGCCCGCCCCGGACGACCCGTTCCTGCTCGTCGACTCGACGCTCGCGGTCTGCGGCATGTCCGCGCTGGCCGAGGAGCTGCTCGGGGTCGCCGAGACCGCCGCGGTGAACCGCCACATCAACGAGCTGCTCGTCCCGGCCGACGCCGAGGCGTCCGGCCCGGGGGACCTCGTGAACCTCCTCGTGCACGCCGCGCGCGGCGCGGGCGAGCTCCACGACGTCGTCCTGCGCCCGACGGACGAGTACGGCATCCGCTACTGGGCCCGCATCGGGCCGTGCGGGCCCCCGCGCGCCGCGCTGATGGTCCTCGGCGACGGCAGCAGCATCCTCCGGACCTCCTAGCCGTCGGCGGCCGCCGGCGGTCTCCTGCCGCTGCACGCGAACCTGCGCGCTGCAGCGATCGTTGCCGACGTTGCGCGGCGGCCGCGAAAGCCCGATACATGGAGCATGGGCGCCATCCGCACGAACGCGGCGGCGGCGATGCTCGGCGTCAGCCCCAGCACGCTGCGCTCCTGGGAGCGCCGCTTCGGCTACCCCGAGCCCCGGCGCAGCGCCGGCGGCCACCGGCAGTTCGAGCTCGCCGAGGTCGAGGCCCTGCGCGCGGCGTTCCAGGAGACCCAGAACGTGTCGTCGGCGATCGCCCTCGCGCGCGACCGCGGCGCCGGCCCGGCCAGCCCGGCGCGCCTGCGCGGCGCGCTGCAGCGCTTCGACGAGGGCGAGGCCGACCGCGTCCTCGAGGAGAGCCTCGCGGTCCGCTCGGTCGAGCGCTCCGTCGAGGAGGTGCTGCTCGCCGGGGTCGAGGCGCTCGAGCCCGACTCGGCCGAGGCCGCGTTCGCCTGGCGCTGGGCGACCGGCTGGCTCGCCGCGGCCCGGCGCGTCGCACCGTCCGCGTCGCGCGAGGAGGCGGTGGTCGTCTTCGACTCGAGCGCGGCCGGCGACGCCGATGGCCTGCACGCCCAGGCCCTCGAGCTCGCGCTGCGCCGCCGCGGGCTGCGCACGCTGACCCTGGGCGCGACGCTCGACCACGTGCGCCTGAGCCGCGCCCTGCACGCCGTCGGCCCGCGCGTCGTCGTGCTCACCGGCCGCCACGCCTCGCTCGACGCGCTCGCGCGCCTCGTCTACAGCGCCCGCCGCGAAGGGGTCCCGGTGGCGGTCTTCGACTTCCGCGGCGCGCTGCCCGAGACGGGCGCGAGCACGGTCGAACGGCTCGCCCCGCGACCCGCTCGCCGCCGCCGAGCGGATCCTGGCCGCGCTCGACGGGCGCGACGCCGCCCGGCCCCGCACGCTGCGGGCCGTGAACAGCTGAACGCCCGCCTCATCGCGTCCGCCCGTTGCGCGATGATCGCGCGCGACGATGATGCTCGTGCCGGGGGATCCGCTGGCCCACCGCGCGCTGGAGTCCCTGCTCCGCGCGGAGGCGAGCGTGCGGCGCCGGCTGTCGGCCGACCTCGAGAGCGAGGGCCTCAGCGCGTCGGGGTTCTCGGTGCTCATCGTCCTCACCACCGCCGGCGGCACGCTCGAGCTGCGGGCGCTGCGCCGGCGGCTGCACACCTCCAAGGCCAACGCGACCGAGGTCGTCGGCACGCTCGAGGCCCGCGGGCTCGTCGCGCGCCAGCGCCTCGAGCACGACCGCCGCGCCGCCTCGGTCACGCTCACGCCGGCCGGAGAGGCGGTCGTCGGGCGGATCTTCCCCGAGCACAGCGCGCGGGTGGAGCGCGCGTTCGCGGTCCTCGACGAGGCCGAGAAGCGGTCGCTGACCGAGTTGTGCCGGAAGCTCGCCGCGTGAGCGCGGCCGAGGCGAAGGCGGCGCTGCGCGCACGCCTGCGCGAACGCCGGGCCGCCCGCGACGAGGCCGGTCGGGCCGCGGCGGGCGCGCGCCTGGCCGAGCACGCCGCGGCGCTCGGGACCGACACGGTCGCCGCGTTCGTCGGGACGAAGACCGAGCCGCCGACGCTGCCGCTGCTGGCGGCCGTCCGCGACCGCGGCGGCCGCGTGCTGCTGCCCGTCCTGCGTGAGGACATGGACCTCGAGTGGGCGGCGTTCACCTCCGAGCAGGCGCTGCGCGCCGCCCGCCTGGGCCTGCTCGAGCCGGCCGGCCCGTCGCTCGGCCTCGAGGCCGTGCGCGACGCCGCGCTCGTCCTCGCCCCGGCGCTCGCCGTCGACGGCGCCGGACGGCGCCTGGGCCAGGGCGGCGGCTCGTACGACCGCGCGCTCGAGCGGGCCGGCGCGCCGGTCGTCGCGATCGTCTTCGACGACGAGGTCCTCGACGAGGAGATCCCCGTCGAATCCCACGACCGGCCCGTCGCCGGGGTCCTCACGCCGGGCGGCGGGCTGCGCTGGCTGTCGGGCCCGCGGCCCTGAGCGGGGCCGCGGCGCGGCGCTCCTACAATCACCCGACCGAGATGGCGCGCCGACCCGTCGACCCCGAGCAGTCCTTCCCCGACCTCGAGCAGCAGGTGCTCGAGCGCTGGCGCGAGCGCGACGTCTTCCGCGAGTCGCTGCGCCGGCGCGAGGGCGCGCCGCCGTGGGTGTTCTACGAGGGCCCGCCGACCGCCAACGGCCGCCCCGGCTCGCACCACGTCCTCGCCCGCGTCTTCAAGGACATCTACCCGCGCTTCAAGACGATGCGCGGCTTCTACGTCGAGCGCAAGGGCGGCTGGGACTGCCACGGCCTGCCGGTCGAGATCGCCGTCGAGCAGAAGCTCGGGATCAAGTCGAAGGCCGAGATCGAGGCCTACGGCATCGCCGAGTTCAACGCGCAGTGCCGCGAGTCGGTCTTCGAGTTCCTCGAGGACTGGAACGCGCTCACGGAGCGGATCGGCTTCTGGCTCGACCTCGACGGCGCCTACCGCACGCTCGACCCGACCTACATCGAGTCGGTCTGGTGGGCGCTGCGGCAGATCGCCGACCAGGGCCTGCTCTACGAGGGCCACAAGGTCGTCCCGTACTGCCCGCGCTGCGGCACCGCGCTGTCCTCGCACGAGCTCGCGCAGGGCTACGAGGACGTCGTCGACCCGAGCATCTACGTCCGCCTGCCGGTCGCCGAGGACGGCGGGCCGCTGCAGGCCGGCGACGAGCTGCTCGTGTGGACGACGACGCCGTGGACGCTCGTGTCCAACGCGGCCGTCGCCGTCGACCCCGAGCTCACCTACGTCCGCGCGAAGGGCGGCCCGCTCGAGCGCGCCCGTCGTGCTGGCCGAGGCGCTCGTGCCGCGCGTCCTCGGCGAGGGCGTGCAGATCCTCGCCCGCTTCCCGGGCGCGGCGCTCGACGGCGTGCGCTACCAGCCGCCGTTCCCGTACCTGCCCGCGTCGGCCTACGGCGAGCGCGGCCACACCGTCCTGCTCGGCGACTTCGTCACCGCCGACGACGGCACCGGCCTCGTGCACACGGCGATCGCCTTCGGCGAGGAGGACTTCCGCCTCGGCGAGCAGTACGGGCTGAACGTCGTCAACCCCGTCCGGCCGGACGGCACCTACGACGAGCGCATCGGCCCGTACGCCGGGCGCTACGTCAAGGACGCCGACCGCGACCTGATCGAGGACCTCCGCCGCCGCGGCCGCCTGCTGCGCGAGGAGGAGTACGAGCACGCCTACCCGCACTGCTGGCGCTGCGGGACGCCGCTGCTCTACTACGCCAAGCCGTCGTGGTACATCGCCACGACGAAACGGCGCGACGAGCTGCTCGCCGCCAACGCCGCCGTCGACTGGCACCCCGAGCACATCCGCGACGGCCGGATGGGCGAGTGGCTGCGCGGCAACGTCGACTGGGCGCTGTCGCGCGAGCGCTACTGGGGCACGCCGCTGCCGGTGTGGCGCTGCGACGTCGGCCACATCCACGTGATCGGCTCCTTCGACGAGCTCGAGGAGCGCAGCGGGGTGCGCCTGGAGGACCCGCACCGGCCGTTCGTCGACGAGGTGCGCTTCCCGTGCCCGGAGTGCGAGCGCCCGATGACGCGCGTCCCCGAGGTCATCGACGTGTGGTTCGACTCCGGGCTCGATGCCGTTCGCCCAGTGGCACGCGCCCCATGAGCGCGAGGACGTCTTCCGCGAGCGCTTCCCGGCCGACTACATCTGCGAGGCGCTCGACCAGACCCGCGGCTGGTTCTACTCGCTGCTCGCGGTCAACACGCTGCTGTTCGGCCGCGCGCCGTACGAGCACGTCGTCTGCCTCGGGCTGATCCTCGACAGCGACGGCCAGAAGATGTCGAAGTCGCGCGGGAACATCGTCGTCCCGTGGGACGTCATCGACCGCTACGGCGCCGACGCCTTCCGCTGGTACTTCTTCACCTCCAAGCAGCCGTGGGACGGCTACCGCTTCAACATCGACGCGATCGGCGACAGCGTCCGGCTGTTCCTGCGCCAGCTGTGGAGCTCGTACCGCTTCCTGACGCTCTACCAGCCCGAGCGCGACGCCGAGCCCACGGACCTCGACCGCTGGATCCGCTCGCGCCTGAGCGCCACGGTCGCCGAGGTCACCGCGGGCCTCGAGGCCTTCGACGCGACGAGCGCCGGCCGCGCGATCGCGGCGTTCATCGACGCGGACCTGTCCAACTGGTACGTCCGGCTCTCGCGGCGGCGCTTCTGGATGGGCGACCGCGCGGCGTTCGACACGCTGCAGCACTGCCTCGTGACCGTCGCGCAGCTGCTCGCGCCGTTCACGCCGTTCATCGCCGACGAGATCTACGACAACCTCGACGGCACCGAGCCCAGCGTCCACCTGACCGACTGGCCCGCGCCCGAGCCGCGCGACACCGATCTCGAGGCGGCGATGGCCGTCGCGCGCGAGACGGTGCGCCTCGGCATGTCGGCCCGCGCGGGGGCGAAGGTCAAGCTGCGCCAGCCGCTGCACGAGGCCGTCGTCGTGGCCGCCGGCCGCGAGCGGGAGGCGATCGAGCGCCTCGCCGGCGTCGTCAGCGACGAGCTCAACGTCAAGACGCTGCGCTTCGTCGAGCAGGCCGACGAGCTCGGCTCCTACGAGGTCAAGCCGAACTACCGCACGCTCGGCCCGCGCTTCGGCAAGGCGATGCCCCAGGTCGCCGCCGCGATCGAGGCGCTCGACCCGGCGCGCGTCGCCGCGGCGGTCCGCGCCGGGCGGACGCTCGGCGTCGCGATCGACGGCCACGACCACCAGCTCACCGGCGACGACCTGCTGCTCGCGATGAGCCCCCTGGACGGCTACCAGCTCGAGCGGGAGGGCTCGCACGCGGTCGCGCTCGAGCTTCGCCTCGACGACGCGCTGCGGCGCGAGGGGCTCGCCCGCGAGGTCGTCCACGCCGTGCAGAACGCGCGCAAGGCGGCCGGTCTCGAGATCGAGGACCGCATCAGCCTGACGCTCGCGGGCGATCCGGAACTGCTCGACGCCGCCCGCGCCCACGAGCCGTACGTGACGGGCGAGACGCTCGCCACCCGCATCGAGTACGCCGCGAGCAACGGCGCGGGCGCGCCCGCGCTCATCGAGGGCCGCGAGCTGCACATCGCGGTCGCGCGGGCCTGAGCGTCCGGGTCTGACACGCGCCTTGGGGGCGCCGCGGGCCCCGTGTAGGTTCCGCCGCGGCGGGGGCACGGGCCAGAGTCAAGGGAGGCGAGGCATGGCCGGCGGGACCCATCCCGAAGAGGCGTTCGAGGCGCTGTCCGACGGCATCGGACGGCGCGATCTGTTCCGGGCGGCGGCGGCGATCGGAGCGGGCGCGATCGCGCCCGCGTGGATGCTGTCGCCGGGCGTCGAGGACGCGGCGGCGGCGACCGACGGGCCCGGTCCGCCGGTGCTCCAGAGCGGTCGCGGGCGGCGCGTGGGCCACTACGTGACGTCGACGCCGGACACCGTCATGTGGGGCTTCCTGCCCAACCGCGACGCGCGGCCGGTGCGCACGGTGCGCTCGGGCGAGCTCGTCACGTTCGACACCGTCTCGCACGAGGGCATCCTCGAGGACCAGGGCCGCGACCCGGTCGCGTACTTCCGGGGCAAGGGCGTCACGGCGGCCCAGGTCATGGACGACGCGGCGGCGATCGCCCGCTCGGAGCTCGCCCACGACTTCGCGGACGACGGGCCGCACATCGTCACGGGGCCGGTGCACGTGACCGGCGCGCGCCCGGGCGACGTCCTGCGGGTCGACGTCGTGGGCCTCGTGCCGCGCGCGCCCTACGGCGTGGTCTCCAACCGCCACGGCAAGGGCGCGCTGCCGGGTGAGATGCCGCTGCGCCCGCAGCCCGACCCCGCGGCCGACGCGCAGCACCCCGAGCTCTTCCACAACGTCTCGGTCTTCACCCCGGTGCGGCGGATCCGCGGGGAGTTCCGCGGCGTCCTGCCGGTATCGCGGAAGCTGCGGGCGGAGTTCCCGATCGACCCGTTCATGGGGATCATGGGCGTCGCGCTCGACACGGCGGACAAGGTGAACTCGATCCCGCCGACGGCGGCCGGCGGCAACCTCGACATCCGCGATCTGACCGTCGGCTCGCGCCTGTACCTGCCGGTGTTCGTCCCGGGCGCGAAGTTCTTCGTCGGTGACCCGCACTATCGCCAGGGCGACGGCGAGGTGGCGCTCACCGCGCTCGAGGCGCCGCTGCGCGGCACGTTCCGGCTCACGCTGCTGAAGAAGGGCAGCGGCGCGATCCCGGGCGGGCGGGGCACGCTCGACATGCCGTTCGGCGAGAACGCCGAGTTCTGGATGCCGGTCGGCCTGAACGCCGACCTCGACGAGGCGATGAAGCAGGCGGTGCGCGAGGCGATCGCGTTCCTGCACGGCGAGCACGGGATGTCGCGCGCCGTCGCCTACGCCTACATGAGCGCGGCGACCGACTACGTCGTCAGCCAGGTCGTGGACCGCACGAAGGGCGTCCACGCCCGGATCCAGAAGGCGCACTTCGTCGCGCGCTGAGCCGCCCCGGGAACGGAAACGGCCCCCGCGCCGGTGGCGTCGGGGGCCGTGGGAAGCCGTTCGGTGCGCTGCCGCTGCTACGCGGCGCTGAGCTCCGACTCGAGCTCGCTCTCGAGGCGCTTCTTCGGGTAGGCGCCGATGATCTTCTTGGCCACCTGGCCGTTCTTGAAGAGGATCATCGTCGGGATCGAGAGGACCTCGTAGTTGGCGGCCGTCTGCTGGTTGGCGTCCACGTCGAGCTTGACGATGCGCAGGTCGTCGCGCTCGGAGGCGATCTCCTCGAGCACGGGGGCGACGACGCGGCACGGACCGCACCAGTCCGCCCAGAAGTCGACGAGCACGGGCTTCTCGGACTCGAGCACCTCGGCCTGGAAGTTGTTGTCCGTCACGTTGGTGAGGTTGCCTGCCATGTGGTCTCCTGGGTCGTTGCGTCGCGGCGGGAAGAGTGTTTCCTACCCGGCACTATACAAAGTGTAGTACCGGATTCGCCCCCGGCGTTACGCGGTCCGCGACGGGGCGCGGCTCAGACGAGCGGCGACGCCGCGCGCAGCAGATCGGGCCAGACGAGGACCTCGATCGTGGCGGCCGCGACGAGCACTGGCACCGCCACGGCGACGGTGACGACCGTCGCGGCGAGCAGCTCGTCGAAGCGCCCGCGGCGGCTGGCGATGAGCCACGCCGCGAGCGGGAGGAAGAGCGCGGTCAGCTCCGGCAGCGCATGGGGCAGGAGGGTGAGGATGAGCACGCCCTGGCCGATCCCGAGCTGGTGCGCGAGGCTCGAGGCGCCGCTGCCGAGCACGTAGGCCTGGGTCGAGAGCGAGAAGAGCGTCGCACCGCCGACGAACGCGATCGCCAGGCGGCCGGCGTAGGCGTGCACGCCGCGCCAGAAGCGGCCGTAGCGCTCCGCCTCGGCCGGAAGCTCGCTGCCGGCGAGGTAGCCGGCGATGCAGGCGAAGGCGTGCAGAGCGAGCACGAGGGAGTTGCGCGCGAGGATGTGGGCGATCGCGCCGACCCCGCCGGGGGCGTTGCCGCCCGCGATGAACAGCGGCGACGGGTCGGGCGTGACACGGTGCGAGATCGCCCAGACGACGTAGAGCAGCGCCGCCGACACGCCGAAGGACCAGACCGCCCACCGGCCGACCACACGGAGCGGCGTGGCGTGCCAGCGGCGGAGCGTGGCGCGCGTGTGGTCGAGACCCTGGACGAGGGCGAGGTGGCGGTGGTTCATCAGACATCGCTTCGGCGCGAGGCGGCTCGACCTTGAGCCGATCGCCCGCGCTCGCGGACGGCGCGCCGCGCGCTGTGGCGCAGCGCGGGCACCAGCCACGCGGCCTCGAGCGCGATCCGCCACGACATCTTCGACTCCCCGCGACGGCGGTCGCGGAAGACGATCGGGACCTCGACGACCTCGACCTCGGCACAGAGCGCGCGGTAGGTCAGCTCGACCTGGAAGGCGTAGCCGTGCGAGCGCACGGTCGCGAGGTCGAGGGCGGCGAGCGCCTCGGCGCGGAAGCACTTGAAGCCGCCGGTGAGATCGCGGACGTCCACGCCGAGCACGCGGCGTGCGTACCACGACCCGCCGCGGCTGACGGCCCGGCGCACGCGCCCCCAGTCGGCGATCCCGCCGCCCGGCGCATACCGCGAGCCCAGCGCCAGCCCGGCCCCCGCCCGTGCCGCCGCGAGCAGGCGCGCGAGGTCGGCCGGGTCGTGCGACAGGTCGGCGTCCATCTGCAGGACGTAGCCCGCGCGGCCGTCCAAGGCGCGGCCGAAGCCTGCGAGGTAGGCGGGCCCGAGGCCGCCGTGAGGGGGCCGGTGCAGGACCTCGACCTCGCCCGGGTGGGCGGCCGCGAGGCGGTCGGCGATCGCCCCCGTCCCGTCGGGCGAGTCGTCGTCCACGACGAGGATCCGGAACCCCTCCGGCGCCGCCGCGGCCAGCACCGAGCGCGCCGCCGTGACGACCGTCTCGAGGTTCTCGGCCTCGTTGTACGTGGGCAGGATGAGCCATGGGGGGCCGGGCATGGGCGGCCGCGTAGGCTAGACGGAGACCATGCCGCCCGATCCGCCCAACGCCATCATCGCCGCCCTGTTCGACGAGCTCGCGGACCTGTACGAGCTCGACGGCGCCGTCGTCCACCGCGTCCTCGCCTACCGCAACGCCGCGAAGTCCGTCCGCGAGGCGCCGCAGTCCGTCGCCGCCCTGACGCGCGAGGGCAAGGTCACGTCGCTGCCCGGGATCGGGCGCACGCTGGAGGAGAAGATCCAGGCGCTGATGGAGACCGGGACGATCCCGGCCACCGAGAAGCTGCGGGCGAAGTTCCCGGTCGGGCTCGTCGACATGACGCGTCTGCCGGGCCTCGGCCCGAAGCGGGCGCGCAAGCTCTTCGACGAGCTCGGCATCGACTCCCTCGACGCGCTCAAGGCGGCCGCCGAGGGGCACCAGCTCCGGGGGGTCAAGGGGTTCGGGCCGAAGTTCGAGGAGGCCGTGCTCGCCGCGTTCGCGGCCGGTGTCGCCGAGGCGCCGGCCCCGCGGGCGGTCCTCAACAAGGCCCTCGAGGTCGGCGAGACGGTCGTCGCGGCGCTGCGCGCGCACCCCTCCGCCGACCGCGTCGAGCTCGCCGGCTCCGCGCGGCGCATGGTCGACTCGGTCAAGGACATCGACATCGTCGCGACGGCGTCCAACCCGCCCGCGCTGCTCGCCGCGCTCGGCGAGATCGGGCTCGTCGAGCAGGCCGCCGGGACGGAGAACAACACGGCGCGGGCGCGCACGCACACCGGCCTCAACATCGATCTGCGCGTCGTCGAGCCCGACCAGTTCGGCAACGTCATGCAGCACCTGACCGGCTCGAAGAACCACAACATGGCCCTGCGCGAGGCGGTCGTCCGCCGCGGCCTGCACGTCTCCGAGTACGGCGTCCTCGACGACGCGACCGGTGAGACCCATCGCTGCGCGACCGAGGAGGAGGTCTACGCGCTGCTCGGGCTGCCGTGGATCCCGCCCGAGCTGCGCGAGGACCGCGGCGAGCTGAAGTTCAAGACGGCCGACGACGTGCCCGCGCTGATCGAGCCGGGCGACCTGCGCGGCGACCTCCACATGCACACGGTCCTGTCCGACGGGCGCAACACCGCGGAGGAGATGGCGCTCGCCGCCCGCGACCTCGGGCTCGAGTACATCGCGATCACCGACCACTCCGCCTCGCACGGCTTCGGCAACCACGTCGACCCGAGCGAGCTGCGCCGCCAGATCGAGCGCATCCGCGCGCTGAACGACCGCATCGAGGGCATCGAGATCCTCATCGGCACCGAGGCGAACATCGGGACGGACGGCACGCCCGACTACGACGACGACCTGCTCGCCGAGCTCGACTGGGTCATCGGCTCGGTCCACACGTCCTTCGGGATGGGCACGGAGGCGATGACCGACCGCATCGTCGCCGCGATCGAGCATCCGCTCGTCGACGCGATCGGCCACCCGACCGGCCGCAAGATCGAGCGCCGCGCGCCCTACGGCGTCGACATGGACCGGATCGTCGCCGCGGCCGCCCGGACGGGCACGATGATCGAGATCAACTCCGCGCCCGACCGCCGTGACCTCAACGACCTCGACGCGCGCGCCGCGGCGCGGGCGGGCGTGCGGATCCTCGTCAACTCCGACGCCCACGGGGCGAACACGCTGCCGAACACGCGCTGGGGCGTCGCGACGGCGCGGCGGGCCTGGCTGACCGCGGCCGACGTGGCCAACACGCTGCCGTGGGCCGAGTTCGCGCCGCTGCGCAAGCGCGCGCGGAGCTGACGCGGCGAACTGGGCGCGCCGCCGTTCCGGCCGCCGGCCGAGCCGGCGCGTACTCCGGGCGCACACCACCCGGCTCCGTACTCCGGGCCCACACCCCACCGGAGGAGTCCCAAATGAAGCGCATGCTGTTCGTGCTCTGCGTCGTGGCGGCCGTCGCCGGCCCCGCGGCCGCCGTCTCGAGCGCGCAGTCCGACAAGACGATCGTCCAGGTCGCCGGGTCGGACCCGCGGTTCTCGACCCTCGTCGGCCTCGTCAAGCAGGCCGGCCTGGCGAACACCCTGTCCACCGGGTCCTACACGGTCTTCGCGCCGACGAACAAGGCGTTCGCGAAGGTGCCGAAGGCCACGCTCGACGCTCTCGCCAAGAACCCCGACCAGCTCAAGGCGGTGCTGACCTACCACGTCGCCAAGGGCCGCCTGACGGCCGCCCGGGTCGCCGGGCGCTCGAGCATCACGACCGTCAACGGCGCCGCCATCCGCGTGCGGACGCGCGGCGGGCGCGTGTTCCTCAACGGCTCGACGCTCGTGACGAAGGCCGACCTCAAGGCGCGCAACGGCGTCATCCACGTGATCGACCGCGTCCTGCTGCCGCCGTCGAGCGGCAACTGACCGCCTCTGGTGCCGGCCGCGCCCCGAGGGCGCGGCCGGCGTCGCCGGCTCACGGGTCAGCCCGCCAGCAGGCGCGGCAGCAGCCGCTCGGCGACCGTGCGGTCGACGCCCGCCGGGCGGAACGGCGCGAGCGCGGCCTGCGCGCGCTCGCCGTAGTCCGGCGCGAGCTCGTCGAGCGCGGCGCGGAGGGCGACCGCCAGCCCGTTCTCGCCGTCGGGCACCAGCCGCGGGTCGAGGGCGCGGGCGAGCGGCAGCGCCGCGTACGGCCCGGGCGCGGCGGTCGTCACGAGCGCGCAGCCGTCGGCCAGTGCCTCGAGCTGGGCGATGCCGTAGTCCTCGCGTCGCGGGGCGGTGATGAACACCCGCGCCCGCCGCACCAGCGCCCGGTACGCGGCCGGGGGCAGGCGGCCCGCGGCGCGCACGCCCGGCGCGGCCGGCACGCGCTCGGTGCCGGCGACGACGAGCTCCTCGCCCTCGCGACGGGCGGCGACCCAGGCGCCGAGCACGCGGTCGAGGCCCTTCTTGTACGGGTTGGCGGCGTAGGTGATCGCGGCGATGTCGCGGCGGGCCGGCGCGCCGGCCGGGGCGGAGGGCTCGACCGGGACCGGGACGACCACCGCGGGCGCGTGCGGCTCCGGCGTCTCGGCCAGCGAGCCCTCGGCCCACGGGACGAGCAGCGGCGCGGCGCGCAGGCGGCGGCGCTCGAGCGGGCGCTGCCAGACGCCGTGGCGGCCGGGCCGGTTGGCGGCCGACGGCGCGTCGTAGCGGATCGCGCCCGGCTCGGGCCACAGCAGCGCCGCGGTCGTCGTCGAGTACAGGATCGCCCGCGGCCGGGCCTCGGCCAGCGCCGCGCGGACGGCCGCGCGCGCCGCGCGGGCCCAGACGAGGTCGGTCAGCGCGAAGGTGCGGACGTCGCGCTGGGGCGCCGCGGCGACGACCGCGACCTCGGCCCCGGCCCGCTCGAGGGCGCCGCGCAACGCGGCGTCCGCGGCCCGCAGCCCGGCCGTCGAGCCGAGGGAGACGAGGAGGACGTCGGCGCGGGCCATGGCGCCCGACATTCTCGCCGCCCGCGGCGTCGCGGGGCCATGTGGGTCAGGCGGCGCCGACCCGCACGCGCACCCCGCCGATGAGCCCGAACGCCCGAATCCGCAGGACCGGCGCGTCCGCCGGGACCTCGCGCACGCGCTCGACGTCGCGGCCGCCGACGAGCGAGAAGCCCGAGACCTCGACCCGCACGTCGGGCGGGACGACGACGCTCGCGCCGCCGACGAGCGAGACCTTCGTGATCTCGGCGCCGCCCGGCGGGACGTCGGCGCCCGTCAGGTCACCGCATCTCAACCCCCGGGTGGAGCGTTCACGGCACCGGCGTGAGGAACAGCTGCGCGATGGCCGGGACGTCGCGACAGATCGCCTTGCGCGCGTGGTCGAGCGCCGCCACGACCCCCGCGCCGTCCTGGCCGTCCTCGACCGTGACCTCCGCGGTCACGAGCACCTCGCCCGGGCCGAGGTAGATCGCCGACATGCTCGGGACGCCGGCGATCCCGGGCATGTCGGTCAGCCGGCGCCGGAGGTCGTCGACGTAGCGCTGCGGAACGGCCTGGTTGGTCAACAGGCGCCGGTTGCGGCCGGTCAGCCGCAGCGCGACGAAGCCGAGCATGAGCCCGATGAGGAGCGTGGCGATCGCGTCGGGCACGGCCGACCCGGTCACGCGGTGCAGCACGAGCGCGACGAGCGCCAGCGCCGCCCCGAGCACGTCGATGCTGTCCTCGAGGTAGACCGTCACCACCGTCGGGTCGGGCGACTCGCGCAGCAGCTGGCGCACGCTCACGCCGCGGCGCTCGGCCTGGCGGCGCAGCGAGCGGACGGCGACGACGCGGCTGATGCCGTCGAGCACGAGCGCGACGAGGAGCACCGCGACGCCGACCCAGAAGTCCTCGAGCTCGCGCGGGTCGAGCAGCGCGTGGATGCCCTCCCAGATCGACAGCGCGCCGCCGATGAGGAACATCCCGATGGCCGCGATGAGGGCCCAGTAGTAGCGCTCCGGGCCGTAGCCGAAGGGATGCGATGGGTCGGCGGCGTGGCCGCTGCGGCGCACGGCGATCCAGAGGAAGACCTCGTTGCCGGCGTCGGCGACGGTGTGCAGCGTCTCCGCCAGCAGGGCCGGCGAGCCCGTGAGCGCGGCGGCGGTCCCCTTCGCGATCGCGATCGCGGTGTTCGCCGCGAGCGCCGCGAGGATGCTCAGGAAGCTGTCGTCGGCGTCCGCGCTGGGACTGCCGGCCTTGACGCTCACCGCCCGGCCGCTCCCTCACACCCCGGTGCCGTTGAGCGTCGGGACCTCGCGCCGGAAGCCCGGCGTGCGCGTCAGCCGCAGCGGCCGGACGGGCGAGGTCGGCTCGACGTAGAAGGTCGCGCCGTCGCGCTCCTCGATCGCCCGCACGGCCGACTCCTGGCGCCGCCAGGCGAGCGCCCAGATGATCGCGAAGCCGGTCGCGATCCCCGGGATCTGCGGCGCGATGAGCCCGAGCGCGCCCGCGACGATCGTCGACAGCAGGAGCGGCCACAGACGGTTGACGGTCACCGCGCCGGGCCGGTGGTCGGGCATCATCGTCGCCGCCTTGGCGTCGGCCAGGAGCCGGCCGATCGCGGTGCTGACCTGCGCCCGCCGGCCGAGGAACGCGCCGACGACGGCGGCGACGAACCACCAGCCGGCGAGGACGAACACGACCGTGTCGTCGCCGTCGGAGGACGCCGAGAGGACGGTGATGACCGCGAGCGCGGTCGCGGCGCCGCCGCTGAGGAGGACCGTGATCCGGAGCAGGTCGACGAACCGCACGCGGCGCGCAGCCTACGCCGCGAGCGCCGAGAGCAGGGTGCGGACGCCGAGCGGGCCGTCGACGAGCAGGTCGGCCTGCGCCTCGAGCTCCGGCGGCGTCTCGTCCGAGCGCACGCCGACGCACAGCGCATTCGCGATCTGCTTCTCCTCGACCAGCGCGCGCAGCGCGGCGAACGCGTCGAGGTCGGTCGTGTCGTCGCCGACGTAGGCGGCGGCGTCGAGCGAGGCCTCCTCGATCAGGCGGCGCACGCCGCGGCCCTTGTTCAGCTCCACCGGCGGACGCACCTCGAGGACCTTGCGGCCCCAGTGGATGACGAGGCCGGCGTCCTCGGCCTGGGCGGCGATCTCGCGGACGGCGGCCTCGGCCGCCTCCTCGTCCGGCGCCCCGCGCCAGTGGAACGCGCGGATCACGTCCTTGTCCTCGGCCCGGACCCGCAGGCGGCGCAGCGCGTCGCTCCACGCCCCGTCGGCGAACTCGCGGACGCGCGGCGCCCACTTCGCGACCTCGGGGTCGAGCTCGGCCTCCGTGCGGCCGCCCCGCAGCAGCTCGGCGCCGTGGTTGCCGACGTACGTGATCGAGCCGAGCGACACGATCCGCCGGGCGGTCGTCGCCTGCCGGCCGCTCACGCACGCGACGAGGCCGTAGCGCTTGGCGATCGCGATGAGCTGGACGCGCGTGGGCTCGGGGACGTGCGCGTCGTCGGCATGGCGGGTGATCGGCGCGAGCACGCCGTCGATGTCGAGAAGCACGGCCGCCCGCGACGGATCGGCCCTCAGGGGAGCGATCGCCTCGGTGAGGGTGGCCGCCGCGGACACCGCTCTAGTATGGCGCGCATGGCGGGGCGCCGAATGCTGGAGCTCGGGGCGATCGGCACCGCGGCGGGGCTGTTCAGCGGCGTCTTCGGCGTGGGCGGCGGCGCGATCATCGTCCCGGCCCTCGTGCTGCGCCTGAAGTACGGCGACCGCGAGGCGACCGGCACGTCGCTCGCGGCGATCTCGGTCATGGCCGCGGCCGCGATGCTCGCCCAGGGCGCCTACGGCAACCTCCACGTCGACGACGGCCTGCTCGTCGGCGTCCCGGCGGTCGGCGGGGTCGTGGTCGGCACCTGGCTGCAGCAGCGCATCCGCCCGCGGGCCGTCCGCCTCGCGTTCGCGGCCGTCCTCGTCGTCGCCGCCGTCGACCTCGCCCTGAAGTGATCGCCGCGATCGTCATCGGCGCGTTCGCCGGCCTGCTGGCCGGGCTCCTCGGCGTCGGCGGCGGGATCCTCTTCGTCCCCGCCCTCACCGTCTTCCTCGGGCTGACGCAGGTCGACGCCGAGGCGACGTCGCTCCTGGCGATCATGCCGATGGCGCTCGTCGGCGCGTGGCGGCAGTACCGCTACGGCAACGTGCGCCTCCCCGACGGCCTGTGGCTCGGGCCGCTCGCGATCCCCGGGGCGATCGCCGGGGTGGCGATCGTCAACGTCGCGCCCGAGCGGGCGGTGCAGATCGCCTTCGCCGGGCTGATGCTCGTGATCGCGTGGCGCATGGTGCGCGGCGGCCAGCGCGAGGATGAGGCGTGAACGGGTAGGAACCCGGGCGATGGACGACGCCGCGACACCCCCGAAATGGCCCGCCCAGGTCGCCTACGACGTCGAGTCGCCGACCGGCGTCCTCGTCGATCGCATCGCCGACAAGTGGACGCTGATGATCCATGGCACGCTCGAGGCGGGCCCGATGCGCTTCACCGACCTCCGCGAGGCCCTCGGCGGAATCTCGCCCAAGGTCTTGACCCGCTCGCTGCGCGCGCTCGAGCGCGACGGCCTCATCTCCCGCCACGCCTACGACGAGGCGCCGCCGCGGGTCGAGTATGCGCTCACCGCGCTCGGCGGCTCGCTGTGCGCGCCGGTCCAGGAGCTGCGCGCGTGGGCCGAGGAGCACATCGACGACATCCGCGGCGCTCGCGCGCGCTACGACGGCGACGGCCGCACGTAGCTGCGTGTAGCCGCGCTCAGGCGTGCAGGCGCCGGCGCAGCGCCGCGACGTTGCGCCGCGCGACCGGGACCTCGGTGCCGTCGCGCATGATCAGCACGGCCGTGCCGTTGAGCTGCGCGCGCAGCTCGACCGCGTGGGTGAGGTTCACGAGGTAGGCGCGGTGGACCCGCGCGAAGCCGCTCGGGGACCACTCCTTCTCGAGCTGGCTCAGCGGCGTGCGCAGGAGGAAGCGCCCGTCGTCGCACACGATCCGCGCGTAGTCGCCGTTCGCCTGGGCGATCGAGATCGTCTCGAGGCGCACGAGCCGCTTGCCCCCGCCCTTCGGGTTGTCCACGGCGACGACGTCCGGCCCGCCGCCCGTGGCGCCGGCCGGCGACGCGGCGCCGTCGCCCTGGGCGGCGGCGGCCGGGGCGGCCGGACGCGACTGGGCCTCGACGCGGCCGAGCGCCGACTCGAGCCGCTCGCGGCTGACGGGCTTGACGAGGAAGTCGAGCGCCTGGATCTCGAAGGCCTCGACGGCGGCGTCCGGGTGACCGGTGACGAACACGACCGCGGGCGGGTCGGCGAAGCGCCGGAGCAGGCGGGCGAGCGCCATGCCCTCGATCTCGGGCATGTGGACGTCGAGAAACAACGCGTCGTAGCGGCCGCCCGAGAGGTAGACGAGCGCCTCCTTCGCGCTCGTCGCGGTCGCGACACGGTCGACCGACGCCGACGTCTCGAGCAGGTGCTTGATGTCGGCCAGGGCCCGCGGCTCGTCGTCGACCGCGAGGATGGCCAGGCCGCCGCCGGCGGTCATGCCGCGCTCCCCGTCGTGGCGCCCAGGGCGATGCGGACGCGCTCGGCGTCGGCCTCGGGGTCGTCGGGTCCGTCGAGCTGGGCCTCCAGCGACGCGCCGTCGAGGCGCGTGCGCAGCGCGAGGCGCACCCGGCCGGGGCGCTCGCCGAGGCAGCGGCCGACGGCGTCGGCCAGCGGCGCCTGCACCTCGCCCGGGACGCACTGCATCGCGGGCACGCGCTCCGCCGGCGGCAGCTCGGCCTCGAGGCGGCCGGGGAACCGGGCCTGCTCGAGGCGCACGTAGACGGCGACGTGGTCGAGCTCCTGGGCGAGCGGGATGACCCGGGCCGGCCGCAGCCGATGCGACAGGAACGCACCGAGGTCCGCGAGCACGTCGCGCGCGGTGTCGGGCTCGACTTCGATGTAGCTGGCGGCCGCGGCGAGCACGTTGTTCACGAAGTGCACCGAAACCGGGGCCGCCCCCGTGGGCGTGTTCTGGCTGCCTGACGCAAGATCGTGCATCGGGGTCGCAACCGTACCGTCCAGATCGGCGTGTATCGGCTCAACGGCCGCTCGTCGGTCGCATCTTGCCGCTCGGCGTCGCGGGTACTCTGGTGATGGTTGCAGATGTCATGACCCTCGATGCGTACATGCGTGACGGTGCCCTGGAGCAACGCCTGTTCGAGGTCGCACCCGACGCGCTGGTGGTGACGACCATCGATGGTCGGATCCTCCGTGTCAACCAGGCGGCGTCGGATCTGGTGGGCCTGGCGCCCGAGGAGTTGAGGACCCGCTCGTACTGGGACCTCGTGCATCCCGCCGACCACGAGGCGGTCGGCACCCAGCACGCGGACCTCCGCCGCGACGGCCGCAACGCGACGCCGTTCCGCTGCCGGATCCTCCACTCGGACGGCAGCTGGCGCTGGGTCGAGTCCGCGAGCGCGTTCGACCTCGACGCCGGACTGATCTTCTCGGTGGTGCGCGACATCACCGGCCGCGAGGACCTCGAGCTCGAGCGGCTCGCGACGCTGTTCGACCACGCGCCGATCGGCATGGCCGTGATGGCGCTGGGCGGCGCGCTGCGGCGGGTCAACCCGCCGCTCGTCGACATGCTCGGCCGCCCGGAGGAGGAGCTGCTCGAGCACACGATCTTCGACCTCGTCGACGACGAGGACTCGCGCGCGGCGCTCGCGGTCGCGATCGGGGGCCGGCCGCGGCCCACCTTCCAGCTCGAGACGCGGTTGCGGGGCGCCGACGGGCATCCGGCGATCGTCCTGTTCAGCGCGACGCTCGTCACGAACGCGCGCCAGGAGCCGGTCCACTACGTCTGCCAGATCCTCGACATCACCGAGCGGGCCGAGGCCCAGGAGCGCCTCGAGCTCAACGAGGCCAAGCTCGCCGAGGCTCAGCAGATCGCCCGCCTGGGCAGCTGGGAGTGGGAGATCGCGACCGACCGCGTCACCTGGTCGGACGAGCTGTACCGCATCTACGGCGTTCGCCCCGACCGCTTCTCGGGGTCGTACGGCGCGAACCTCGACCGCGTCCACGCCGACGACCGCGCGCGCGTCGCCCGCGTGATCGAGAACGCCGTCGCCGAGCGCCGGCCGTGGAGCCTCGACTACCGGGTCGTCCGCCCCGACGGCGAGCTGCGGATGATCCACGCCCGCGGCGAGGTCGTCTGCGACGAGCAGGGCCGCCCGGCGGTCGTGCAGGGCACGTGCCAGGACGTCACCGAGAGCCGCCGGGTCGAGGACGCGCTGCGCGCCGCCGAGCAGCTCTTCCGGCGCGCGTTCGACGACGCGCCGATCGGGATGGCGCTGATCGACCTCGAGGGCCGCTGGCTGCGGCTGAACCGGGCGATCTCGCAGATGCTCGGCCGCAGCGAGCCCGAGCTGCGCACGATGCAGCTCTCCGACCTCAACCATCCCGACGACCGCCGCCTGGACCGCCCGCTCATCAAGGAGCTGCTCAACGGCCGGCGCCGGTCCTTCGCGCTCGAGAAGCGCTACGTCCACGCCGACGGCCACCTCATCCACGCGCTCGTGCACGTGTCGCTCATGCACGGCGACGGCGAGCGGCCGCTGTACTTCCTCTGCCAGCTCGTCGACATCACCGAGCGCCGCCGGGCCGAGGCGGAGCGCCGGGCGACGCAGGAGCGGATGCAGGCGATCATCGACAACTCGCCGGCGCTCGTGATCGTCAAGGACCTCGAGCAGCGCTACCTGCTCGTCAACCGCCGGTGGGAGGAGATCTGCGGGCTCGACGGCGAGGCCGTCCTCGGCCACACCTCCGGTGAGGTGCTCGCCGGGCGCTCCCCGGGCACGGACGACCTGGACCGCGAGGTGATCGCCACCGGCGCCGTGCACGAGGCCATGGCGACGATGCCGCGGGCCGACGGCGAGGAGATCACGTTCCTCGTCGTGAAGTTCCCGCTGCGCGACGCCGAGGGCCAGACCTACGCCGTCTGCACGATCGCCACCGACATCACCGAGCGCCGCCGCAGCGCCGAGGAGCGCGCCGAGCTCGAGGCCCGGCTGGCGCAGGCGCAGCGGCTGGAGTCCGTCGGCCAGCTCGCGGGCGGCGTCGCGCACGACTTCAACAACCTGCTGTCGGTGATCTTGACCTGCGTCGGCTTCGCCCAGCGCGCGCTGCCCGACGACCACCCGGTGCTGGACGACGTCGAGGAGATCGGCCGCGCCGCCGACCGCGCCGCGGCGCTGACGCGCCAGCTGTTGATGTTCAGCCGCCGCGAGGTCGTCACGCCGCAGGTCGTCGACGTCGCCGCGCTGGTGCGCGACCTCGAGCGCCTGCTGAACCGCACGCTCTCCGAGCGCGTCGCGCTGCGGATCTCGTGCGGCCCCGACGTCGTGCCGGTCTTCATCGACCCCGCCCAGCTCGAGCAGGTCCTCGTCAACCTCGCCGTGAACGCGCGCGACGCGATGCCCGAGGGCGGGACGCTCTCGATCGCCGTGGCCGGGAGCGAGGGCGGCGTCCGGATCACCGTCGCCGACGACGGCACCGGGATGGCCGACGACGTCCGCGAGCACGCCTTCGAGCCGTTCTTCACGACGAAGGAGCCGGGCGAGGGCACCGGCCTCGGCCTCGCCTCGGTCCACGGCGTCGTGACCGACGCGGGCGGCGTCGTCGAGATCTCCTCGGAGGTCGGCAGCGGCACCGTCGTGACGATCTTCCTGCCCGCCGCCGAGGGCCGTCCCGCGACGCCCGAGGAGCCCGACGCGCCGGAGCACGCCGCGCCCGGCAACGCCAGCGTGCTCGTCGTCGAGGACCAGGACCCGGTCCGCCGCCAGGCCGTCCGGATCCTCGAGGCCCACGGCTACGCCGTGCGCGAGGCGCCGAGCGGCGACGAGGCGCTCGCGCGCTGGGAGCCGGTCGACGTGCTGGTGACCGACGTCGTCATGCCGGGGATGAGCGGCCAGCAGCTCGCCGACCAGGCCCGCCGCCGCGCGCCCGCGCTCCGGGTGGTCTTCATGTCCGGCCACACCGACGACATCGTCGTCCGCGACGGCGCCCGCCACGGCGACATCGCGTTCGTGCAGAAGCCGTTCACGCGCGACACGCTGCTGCGCGCGGTCGAGCAGGCGGTCGCCCGGGAGCCCGGCGCCAACGGCGCCAACGGGCGCGTCGGCGGAGCCTGAGCGCGCCCGACCAGAGCGCCCTGCCCGCGCCGATCGGGGGGCGGCTGGACACCTCGTCGAGTCAGACCGCCGTCGGGCGCTCCGTTTGGCGAGAATTCCCCACCGTTTGTCGAAAACCCTGGAATGGGGTGATTCCAGCCGCCACATCTTCTTCGCAGCGGCGGGCCCTCTCGAATCTTCCAACGGGAAGCCCGGCCGTCTCGCGGCGTACCAACCCCCCGGCGCCGCGGGACTTGCGCCTCAGGCGCCGGCGCCCCCCAACGCCGGCGCCGACAGCGCGCGTTCAGTGGCCGCACGGCGGCGGTGTCGTGACCCCTACGATGCCGCCGCCGGCGCGAGTCCCTGCGGGGCCCGTCCCGCGACGCCCGGGCGGAAATGACGGCCGTCGATCACCGCCGGGCTGTGTCCTCGACCGCTCGAAATGCCTGGAGGCATTCCTTCGGGTCTGCGTCCGTGCCCGGCGGCGCCGCCAGCCGCCCTTTCCATCCCGCACGTCACGAGACGGACCCCGTCTCGAACGCCCCCTTGATCCCCGCGTCGAGCGCGTTGATCCGGTGCAGGGCGAGCGCCTCGGCGGACCCGAAGCGCCGCTGCGGCGCCGCGTCGGCGCCGTGGTGGGTGAGGACGCAGTGCGCCAGCGCGAGCCGGCGGGCGTCGTCGAGGCCCGCGTCCGCCGCGCGCGCGTCGAGCATGCGCAGGCCGATCTCGACGTGGCCGAGCAGCCGGCCCTCGTCGGTCAGGCCGATCTCGGCGCCGAGGGTGAACTCGCGCGTGCGCCCGAGGTCGTGCACGATCGCCGCGGTCACGAGGAGGTCCTGGTCCAGGCGCGGGTGCAGGGCGCAGGTGTCGACCGCGAGCGTCGCGACGGCGACGGTGTGCTCGAGCAGCCCGCCGAGGTAGGCGTGATGGGCCGCGCGCGTGCACGGCGACCGCCGCAGCGCGGCGCGCATCTCCGGGTCGGCCAGCAGGGCGTCGACGAGGCGCTTGAACGGCGCGTCGCGCAGCTCGCCCGCGAGGTGCTCGAGGAAGCCGTCGAGCTCGTCGAGGTCGCGGTAGGCGACGGGCAGGAACGTCGCCGGGTCGGCGTCGCCCGCGGGCGCGCGGGCGATCGCGCGCACGTCGACCTGCAGCTCGTCGCGGAAGCGCTCGACCCGGCCCGCGACCCGCACGAGGTCGCCGCGGTCGAAGCGCCCGGCGTGGAGGTCGGCGTCACGGAAGACCCGGCCCGGAAGCGCGCCCGTGCGGTCGCGCAGCTCGACCGCGAGGTACGGCGAACCGGCCCGCGAGACCAGGCGGTCCTTGCGGGTACAGGCGAAGACGCCGGCCACGTCGTCGCCCGCGCGGAGGGTGCTGATCGCCGGGGGGGTCACACACCCATGATGTACCGTGATCCGGATGCCGCCGCTGATCTGGGAGCATCGCCCCGACGGCCTGCGCGCCCCGGCTCTCGTGTGCGCCTTCACCGGCTGGAACGACGCCGGCGACGCGGCCTCGGCGGCGCTCCAGTTCCTCGGCGCCTCGCTCTCCGCCACGCGCTTCGCCCGCATCGACCCGGAGGAGTTCTTCGACTTCCAGGCGACCCGGCCGAAGATCAAGCTCGTCGAGGGCCGCACGCGCTCGATCGAGTGGCCGGAGGTCGAGATCTACGCCGCGCACATTCCGCGCGCCCCGCGCGACCTCGTCCTGCTCCAGGGCGCCGAGCCGTCGATGCGCTGGCGATCGTTCTGCCGCCTGATCGTCGACCTCGCCGAGGCGCTCGGCACGCAGCTCGTCGTGACCCTCGGCGCCCTGCTCGCCGACGTGCCGCACTCGCGGCCGGTGCCGATCACGGGCCTGTCGTCCGACGACGCGCTCGTCCATCGCCTGGGCCTGCAGCAGTCGGGCTACGAGGGCCCGACCGGGATCGTCGGCATCCTGCACAGCGCCTGCCAGGAGGCGGGCATGCCCTCCGCGTCGCTGTGGGCGAGCGTCCCGCACTACGTCGCCGCCGCGCCCGAACCCGAAGGCCGCGCTCGCGCTCGTGCGCAAGCTCGAGGGCCTCGTCGGCGTGTCGGTCGACGCGGAGGAGCTCGAGCGGTCCGCGGCCGACTACGAGCGCCAGGTCTCGCTCGCCGTCCAGAGCGACCCGGACGTCCAGGCCTTCGTCGAGCGCCTCGAGCGCGCGGCCGAGGAAGAGGAGGAGGAGATGGCCCCCGAGGACCTGCCCTCCGGCGACGTCATCGCCCGTGAGTTCCAGCGCTTCCTGCGCCAGCGGGGCCCCGGCCAGACCGACTGACGCCGGCGATGGCGACGCTCGAGAACCGCCCGAACGTCGCGCTCGTCGTCCTGGACTTCCAGACCGGCGTCGTGGCCGAGGCCCACGAGCGCGACGCGGTCGTCGCGAACGTCGCGCGCCTCGTCGCGATGGCGCGCGCGGCGCAGGTGCCGGTCGTCTGGGTCCAGCACGAGGACGACGAGCACCTCGCGCACGGCAGCGCGGCGTGGCAGATCGTCGCGGAGCTCGATCCCGCCGAGGCCGAGGCGCACGTCGAGAAGCGCTACGCCGACGCCTTCGACGAGACGACGCTCGAGTCGGTCCTGGCCGGCCTCGGCGTCGGGCGGCTGGTCATGGCGGGCGCGCAGACGGACGAGTGCATCCGCTCGACCCTCCACGGCGCCGTCGTCCGGGGCTACGACGCGACGCTCGTCACCGACGCCCACACGACCGAGGACCTGACCCCGTGGGGGGCGCCGCCGCCCGCGCTGGTCATCGCGCACACGAACCTGTACTGGGGCAACCACCGTGCGCCGGGGCGCACGGCGGCCGCCGTCCCGACCGACGACGTCGACTTCGGCGGCGCGGCGGCCTGAGGCTCTAGCCGGCGGCTGTTCGGAGGGCCGGGTCCTCGACCCGTGAGGCGAGGCGCTCGATGTCGCCGTGCAGCAGCCAGCCGCCCGGGATCCGCTCGATCAGGCCCTGGCCGGACAGGATGCCGAGCGCCGTCGTGACGGACGGCCGCCGGGCGCCGACGAGGGCGGCGAGCGTGCTGTGGGTCAGCGGCACGGGGAGGCGGATGCCGTCCGGCGTGACCTTGCCCCAGCGCATCGCGAGCTCGCAGAAGACGAGCAGCAGGCGGTCGGTGATCGCCGGCAGCTGGGCGACCGCGAGGCGGCGGGCGAGCGCCTGCGCGCGGCGGGCGTGACGCGCCCCGACGGCCTCGGCGACGGCCGGCCAGCGGCCGCACGCGCGCGCGAAGCGTGCGTCGAGCACGGCGATGCGAACCGGCGAGTGCACGCGCCAGGTCGCGGGGGCGAGGCCGTGCGGGCCGTCCTCGTCCCATGGGCGGAGGATGTCGCCCGAGCCGAGCAGCTCGGCCGTACGGCGCCCGGCGAAGCCGATCTCGCGGCTGAGCACGCCGGCGAGCAGGATGAGGCCGATCAGGAGCGCGAACGGGAGATCGTCCGGCGGACTCCAGAGCCCGGTGTCGAGCGCGACGGCGGGGACGATGAGCGTCCGCCGCGCGATCGCACGGTCTTCCTCGGGCACGCCGGCCACGAGGTCCGGGTCAGCGTCGAACAGTGATACGGGATGCCAACGTGAGGCCACGGTCACCTACCCACGGGGTGTCAAGTCCACGTCACGATTGCAGATCGTCAATCTCGGTGTTCCGGTTCCGCCACGGACCGGGGCCGCGGCGGTGCTCGTAGATGAGCGACGTCTCCGCGTGGGCCACGGACGGGTGCGTCGCCAGATGGTCGACGACGAACTCGCGGAGGTCCTGCGCGTCGGCGGCGGCGACCCACACGAGGTAGTCGTTGACGCCCGCCACATGGAAAACGCTCAGAACGCCCGCCAACTCGCGCACGGCGCGCGTGAAGCCCTCGATCTCCTCGCGGTGGTGGACGGTGAGGCGGACGGCGATCATCGCCTGCAGCGGGCGGCCGAGGGCGCTGAGGTCGACGTCGGCGTGGAAGCCGCGCAGCACCCCGCTGCGCCGGAGGGCGCGGACGCGCGCCAGGCACGTCGACGGGGCGATCCCCAGACGCTCGGCGAGGCGGTTGTTCGGGATGCGCGCGTCCTCGGTCAGCGCCTCGAGGATCGCGCGGTCCACGTCGTCGATCCCGGGCGTGGGTCGATCGTTCGGCATTCCGCGCAATATCGCACGTCGAGCCGCATTTGTGCCGTCTCTGTGTCGTCTTCGCGAAATTTCCTTCGGTTTCCGAGGCGTTGACCCGCACGGTGCCACACTATTTGGCATGAGCACGCGCGCCCAGGCCCCGCCCACGCCGGACATCCGCGACTCGATCCTCGACACGGTCGGCGACACGCCGCTCGTGCGCCTGTCGCGGGTGTGCCCGGGGGTCGCGACGCAGCTCGTCGCGAAGGTCGAGGTGTTCAATCCGGGCGGCTCGATCAAGGACCGCGTCGCGATCGCGATGATCGAGGCCGCCGAGCGCGAGGGCCGGCTGCGGCCGGGCGGCACGATCGTCGAGCCGACGTCCGGCAACACCGGCACGGGCCTGGCCGTCGCGGCGCGACTCAAGGGATATCGGGTCGTCGCGGTCATGCCGGACAAGATGTCGCGCGAGAAGATCGACCTCCTGCGCGCGTACGGGGCCGAGGTCGTCGTCGCGCCGACGAACGTGCCGCCGGACTCGCCCGAGTCCTACTACCGGGTGGCCGAGCGCCTCGCCGCCGAGATCCCCGGCGCGTTCCAGCCCAACCAGTACTTCAACCGCGGCCAACCCGGCGGCGCACTACGCCTCGACCGGCCCCGAGATCTGGGAGCAGACGGCGGGGCGGATCACCCACCTCGTCGTGGGCGTCGGGACGGGCGGGACGATCACCGGCACCGGGCGCTACCTCAAGGAGCGCAACCCCGGCCTCGTCGTCGTGGGCGCCGACCCCGTCGGCTCGATCTACTCCGGCGGCGAGGAGAACGTCAAGCCGTACCTCGTCGAGGGCGTGGGGGAGGACTTCTGGCCGCAGACGTTCGACCCGGCGATCGTCGACCGCTGGATCACGGTGTCCGACCGCGACTCCTTCCTCATGACGCGCCGGCTGGCGATGACCGAGGGGATCCTCGCCGGCGGCTCGTGCGGCACGGCGCTCGTCGCCGCCGTCCAGGTCGCGCGCGAGCTCGACGACCCCGAGGCGCTCGTCACGGTGATCCTCCCGGACGGCGGGCGCTCCTACCTGAGCAAGATCTTCAACGACGACTGGATGACGGAGAACGGCTTCCTCGACCGGCCCGTCGACCAGACCGTCGGCGACGTGATGCGGGCCAAGCGCGACGCCGGCGAGCTGCCGCCGCTCGTGACGGTCGAGACGCACGAGCGCGTCCGCCACGCGGTCGCGCTGCTGCACGAGCACCGCGTCTCGCAGCTGCCGGTCGTGAGCGCCAACGATCCGTCGACGGTCGTCGGGTCGGTCGGCGAGCGCGGCCTGCTGCGGCACGCCGTCTCGGACCCGACGCTGCTCGACGCGGCTATCGTCGATGTGATGGAGCCGCCCTTCCCCGCCGTCGCGGCGACCGATCCGGTCCGCGAGGCGGTCGAGTTGCTCGTGGGCGACCGGCAGGCCCTGCTGGTCTCCGAGCACGGGCGCGCCTCCGGCATCCTGACCCGCGCCGATCTCCTGGAGGCCCTGGCCCGATGAGCACCAACGGCGACCCGCAGCACGGCGAGCGCCTCGCCACCCGCACCGTCCACGCCGGCCTCGAGCCCGACCCGCACTACCGCTCGGTCATCCCGGCGATCCACCAGACCTCGACCTACGCCCAGGCCGGGGTCGGCGACTTCGTCGAGAAGTACGAGTACTCGCGGGCCGCCAACCCGACCCGCACCGCGCTCGAGCACGCGCTGGGCGAGCTCGAGGGCGGCCACGCCGCGGCGTTCTCCTCGGGCATGGCCGCGACCCACGCCGTCATCACGGCGGTCTGCTCGGCGGGCGACCACATCGTGCTGCCGAACGACCTCTACGGCGGCACGTACCGGCTCGTCGACAAGGTCCTGTCGCGCTGGGGCCTGCGCTACGACCTCGTCGACCAGACCGACCTCGACGCCGTCGCCGCCGCGGTGCGCGACGAGACGCGGCTCATCTGGGTCGAGACGCCCACCAACCCGCTGCTGAACGTCGTCGACGTCGCGGGCGTCGTGGCCCGCCGCGGCGGCGCGATGGTCGCCGTCGACAACACCTTCGCCACGCCGATCAACCAGCGCCCGCTCGAGCTGGGCGCGGACTTCGTCGTGCACTCGACGACGAAGTACCTCGGCGGGCACTCGGACGTCATCGGCGGCGCCGTGATCGCCGCCGACCCCGAGTGGGACGAGCACATCCACCTCATCCAGAAGGCCGTCGGCGCCGTGCCCGGGCCGTTCGACTGCTTCCTCGTCCACCGCGGCCTGCGCACGCTGCACCTGCGGATGCGCGCCCACGCCGAGAGCGCCGAGGCGGTCGTCGCGTTCCTGGGCTCGGTCGACGGCGTCGAGGACGTCCGCTGGCCCGGCTTCAGCGGCATGGTGTCGTTCCGCCACCCGGCGGCGATCCGCATCGCGGAGGGCACGCGCATCTTCACGCTGGCCGAGTCGCTCGGCGGCGTCGAGTCGCTCATCGAGGTGCCGGGGCCGATGACGCACAAGACCGTCGCGGACTCGGGCGCGGCCGTGCCCGACGACCTCGTGCGGCTGTCGTGCGGCGTCGAGGCGCCGGAGGACCTCGTGGCCGACCTGCGCGGCGCGTTCGCCGCCGCCGACGTCGACGTTCAGCGCTCGGCGGCCGGGCAGGCGATGCGGTAGTCGCACATCGAGCAGGCGGCGTAGGACGGCGTCGGCTCGAACCCCTGGCCGAGGATCCCGTCGGCCACCTCGAAGACGGTCTCCGAGATCCAGTCGCGGTCGACCTCGTCGGTCGGCAGCGGGACCTTGGCGTCGTCGAGGACGTAGAGGTAGGACTGGCGCGGCGAGTCGACGTCCCACGCCTCGGCCGCGCCGACGGCGTAGAGCGCGAGCTGGACGTCCTCGCGCAGCTGGGCGGCGGACTTCGGCCGGCCGGTCTTGTAGTCGATGAGCTCGTAGCCGCCGTCCGGAAGGCGGTCGACGCGGTCGACCCGGCCGCGCAGCGTGTGGGCGCCGAGCTTGAACTGGAAGGACTTCTCGAACCACACCGGCTCGGCGTCCTCGGTCAGCGTGCGGTCGTGGTAGCGGCGCAACGACGTGTCGGCCTTGACCCGCAGCTGGCGCTCCTCGTCGCTTCCGCCGAACCCCCCGCGCCGCCAGCCGGCCTCGAGCAGCCCGAGCAGCTCGTCGAGCGTCCGCCCGCCGCTCGAGTGGTAGCGCTCGAGGACCTGGTGGACGAGGATCCCGAAGCGCTGGTTCATCGTCGGCTCGCTCGGGATCCGGAAGACCCGCGCGAACTTGTACTTCAGCGGGCACGTCCGGTAGGTCTCGATGTCCGAGGCGCTGAGCAGCAGGCCGTCGCCGCGGGTGGGGAGGAACGGCTTGAGCGAGGGCTCGTCGCGCGCCGTGATCGCGGCGGCGCGGGCGCGGGCGTCGCGCTCGGCGTCCATGAGCAGGTCGTCGAGCGAGCTCGTCTGCAGCACCTCGCGCTGCTCGGGCGTCGCGGCGCGGAGGATCGCGGCGTTGATCCCCGGCAGCGCCTCCCCGACCGACTGGCCCTGCGCGCGGTTCATCAGCGCGGCGAGCTTGAGCAGCTCGAGGTAGCGCACCGCGCCGTGGGCGACGTCGAGGTCGGTGTCGAGGCGCAGCTCGCCGAGCCGTGAGCCGGTGCGCGGGATGCTGTGCAGCAGCTCGTCGCGCAGGGCCTGGTAGGTGGCGTGCACCGTCTCGTCGGGACCGAACAGCATCTCGCCCTGCTCGGTCCACTCGGCCCCGAGCTCCTCGCGCGCCTCCTCGGCGAACGGCGACGGATGCTGCAGCGCGCCCGCGTCGCTGCGCGTCGCGTAGGCGAGCACGAGGCCGCGCCGCGCGCGGGTCATCGCGACGTGCAGCAGGCGCCGCATCTCGTCGATGTGCGCGTCGCGGGTGTCGGGCGGCAGCGCCTCGTGGAGCAGGGCGTCCGGGATCGGCTCCATCGCGCGCCGCCGCGCTCCGGGCATCCGCGACGACTGCAGGCCGAGGACGAAGACGTGCTCGAACGAGAGGCCCGCCGCGGCCTGCATCGCCATCACGGCGACGGCGCCGGTGCGCACGCCGTAGGCGTCGGTCTGCCCGGCGCCGCCCGCCCCGGGGTCACCGGGGCCCGCCCCGCTCTCCTCGTCGCGCAGGCCGGCCTCGGCCACGGCGGCGATCGAGCGGGCGAACTCGCGCGGCGTCGACTGCGGCGAGCGGCGCACGTACGCGGTCGCGAGCTCGCCGAGGCGCGCGAGCGACACGAGCCGTTCGACGACGTCGGCCTGCGCGGCGAAGAGCTGGCGCCGGCGCAGCCCGAGGCGGTCGATCAGGCGGTGGACGAAGACGTCGGGCCGCGTCGTGTCGAGCGCGGCCGCGGCCGAGCGGTGGAGCTTGAGGAAGCCGAGGATCCGTTCGCGGGCCTCGGGCGGGAGCTGGGGCGACTCGGTCGCGGCGACGAGCGCGCCGACCATGTCGAGCTTGCGCCGCCGCGAGATCTGCACGCAGCGCGCGAGGTCGATCGAGCGCAGCTCGACCGGCGGGCGGGCGAGCGCGCGGACGACGGCGCCCGCGTCGGAGGGGTCGACGAGCAGCCGCAGCCACGCGAGCACGTCCTTGACCTCGGCGCGCTGGAAGAACGCCGTCGCGCCCGCGAGGCGGTGCGGGACGGCGCGCTCCTCGAGCGCCAGGGCGACCGCCTGGCCCTCGTTGCGCACCGAGCGCACGAGGATCGCGATCTCCTCGGCCGGCACCCCGGCCCGGACGAGCCGCTCGACCTCGGCCGCGACGGCCTGGGCCTGGGCGCGCTCGTTCGCCGCGCGCCAGAAGCGCACCTCGCCGCCGGCCGGGGCCGCGAGGTGCTTGTCGACGCGGTCGGCGATCGGCCGGACGACGGCCCCGGCGGCCGCGACGATCCGCTCGGGGCAGCGCAGCGACTGCTCGAGGCGGACGGTCCGCAGGCCGGGCACGTCGGCGGCGAGGTCCCTGAGGTTCTTCGTCGCCGCGCCGCGCAGGCGGCGGATGGCCTGGTCGTCGTCGGCGGTGGCCGTCAGCGTCGGCCCGTCGCCCGCGAGCAGGAGGACGAGCCGGGTCGCGGCGTGCTCGAGGTCCTGGACGTCGTCGACGAGCAGATGGCGGTGGCGCGCGGCGGCCCGCGCGCGGACGTGCGGCTTGTCGCGCAGCAGCGCGTGGGCGTGCAGGACGAGGTCGCCGAAGTCGAGCGCGCCCTGCTGGGCGAGCAGGCGGTCATGCGTCGTGTACACGGCGCCGAACTCGCGCTCGCGCTCGGCGCGCTCGTCGCCCGCCGGGAGCGTCGCCGCCCAGCGCACGTACTCGTCGGCGGTGATCATCGCCTCCTTCAGCCGGTCGATCCGGGCGATGACGCCGGCCAGGAGCGCCGCGGGGTTGCCGCGGAAGTCGTGCAGGCGCAGGGTCAGCTCGTCGACGTGCTCGAGCAGCATCGCGAGACGGTCGGCGGGGGTGACGGGGGTGACGAACGGGTCGAGCCCGGCCTCGAGCGCCTCGTCGTGCAGCAGGCGGGCGCTGAAGCCCGCGACGGTGTGGACGGCGAGCTCCTCGAAGCCGCGGTCGAGCAGCGCCTCGACCTGGCCGCGCACGGTGTCCGCCGCCGCCTCCGAGCCGGTGATGACGAGCACCTGCTCGGGGCTCGCGACCCCGGTCGCGGCCAGCCACGCGAGCCGGTGGACCAGGGTCCGCGTCTTGCCCGTCCCCGCCGCCCCGAGAACGAGCAGCGGCCCGCCCCGATGGGTGGCGATGGCGTGCTGGGCGGGGGTGAGCGCCCCGGGCGGATCGGGCACGCTCGTAGGATAGGAGGCACATGGTCACCGGTTCGAAGGCGTCCGACGCCCTGCTGTCCCACGATTGGCTCGGCGCCTGCCGCCGCGCGGCCGACGGCCTGAAGAAGGTGCTGCGCGAGCATCCGACGAGCACCCAGCGCGTCGTCGAGACCGGCGAGCGGGGCGAGGGCGGCGACCTCACGCTCGTCATCGACGCCGCCGCGGAGGACGCGGTCTTCTCCGAGCTCGACCGGCTGCACGGCGACGGCGCGCGCTTCACCGCGGTCTCCGAGGAGCGCGGGATGGTCGACTACGGCGACCCCGGCGTGCTCGTCGTCATCGATCCCATCGACGGCTCGCTGAACGCCAAGCGCGGCCTCGGCCACCACGCGCTCTCGGTCGCGGTCGCGGACGGCCCGACGATGGCCGACGTCGCGTTCGGCTACGTCTACGACCTCGGCCCGAGCGAGGAGTGGCGCGCGGTCCGCGGCGGCGGCGCGTTCCTCAACGACGCGCCGCTGGACAACCCGCTCCCCGAGCGCCGCCGCCGCGACGGCAAGCTCGAGCTCGTGGCGATCGAGTCGGCCAACCCGCGCTGGCTCGCGGCGTCCTCCGACGCGCTCGTCAACGTCACCGGCCGCGTCCGCGCCATGGGATCGATCGCGATCTCGCTCTGCCAGGTCGCCGCCACCCGCGTCGACGGGATGGCGTCGCTGTGGAACTGCCGGGCGGTCGACGCCGCCGCCGGCCAGCTCGTCGTCCGCGAGGCGGGCGGCGTCGTCGCCTTCACCGCCTGCGACGACCCGCTGTCGGCCCCGCTCGACCTCGAGCCGCGCTCGCCGGTCGTCGCCGCCCGCACCGAGAGCGCGCTCGCCGAGCTCGCCACCCTTCCCGCCTCCGACCTCGAGGGGACGACCTACTCGTGATCGACTGGACGCTCGCCGAGCGCGTCGCCGGCGCCGTCGCCGGCTCGCCGAACGGCGAGACCGCCAAGCCGCTGCCCGGCGACCTCGCCACGATGGCCGACGAGGCGCGCGTGCGCGTCGTCGCCTACGCGCGCCTCGAGCCCGCGAACACCCTCCCGCCGCCCGAGGCCGTCGACCGCGGCGCCTGGACGACGGCGAACCTGCGCACCATGCGCGGGACCCTCGACCCGCTCGTCTCCAAGATCGGGGGCGGCGACGGGCCGCTCGCAGGGCCGCTGCGCGCCGCCGGCGGGATGCTCCTGGCGGGCGAGATCGGCGGGATCGTCGGCTTCATGGGCCGCCACGTGCTCGGCCAGTACGAGCTCGCGCTCCTGGATCCCGCCCAGGGCGCCCGCCTGCTGCTCGTGGCCCCGAACCTCCACGAGGCGGCGCGCGGGATGGAGGTCGAGCTCGAGGAGCTGCTCCCGTGGGTCGTCTTCCACGAGGTCACCCACGCCGTGCAGTTCAACGGCGTGCCGTGGCTGCGCGAGTACCTCGCCGAGATGCTGCGCGAGCTCTTGTCCTCGGTCCAGGTCAACGTCGACGCGTCGGCGCTCCTGAAGCTCCCGAAGCTCGACGACCTCAAGGGCGTGTGGGACCAGGTCCGCGACGGCGGGCTCGTCACCGCGGTCGCCGGGCCCGAGCGCAAGGCGCTGATCGACCGTCTGCAGGCGACGATGGCGCTGATCGAGGGCCACGCCGAGCACGTCATGGACGCCGCCGGCGCGCCGGTCCTGCCGAACGTCGGGCAGCTCCGCGCCGCGATGGACCGCCGCCGCAAGGAGCGCACGCCGCTGTTCAAGCTGCTCGAGCGCCTGCTCGGCCTGGACATGAAGATGCGCCAGTACGAGCACGGCAAGCGCTTCTGCGACGCGGTCGTCGCCCGTGGCGGGATCGACGCGCTCAACCGCGCCTGGTCGGCCCCCGACAAGCTCCCGACGCTCGCCGAGCTCGACGACCCCGCCGGCTGGATCCGCCGCACCGAGATCCGCGTCGTCACGCCGCCGGACTGATGCTCGGGACGCTGGCCGCGTTCCTCCCCGTCGCCGTGCTCGTGACGATCACGCCCGGCCCCGCGACGGCGATGGTGGTCCGCAGCGCCGCGGTCGGCGGCCGGCGCGCCGCGTTCGTCTGCACCGCGGGCAACTCGCTCGGCGTCCTGGCGTGGGGCCTGCTCGCCGCCGCCGGCCTGGCGGCCGTCGTCGCGACGTCGGTGACCGCGTTCACCGTCGTCAAGCTCGTCGGCGCGGTCGTGCTGATCGTGCTCGGCGTCCAGTCGCTGCGCCACCGGCCCGCGGGGGCGCGAGCGGGGCGGGCCGGGCGTTCCGCGACGGGCTCGTCACGAGCGTCTCGAACCCGAAGCTCGCCGTCTTCTACGTCGCCCTGTTCCCGCAGTTCGTGCCCGCGGGGACGGCGGTGCTGCCCGCCGCGGTCCTGATGGCCGCCACGATCGTCGCCTTCGACCTGGTCTGGTACTCGGCGCTCGCCTGGGCCGTGACGCGGGCGCGGCGCGCGTTCGTCGAGGGCCCGTGGGCGCGTCGCGTCGAGCGGCTCACCGGGGTCGTGCTCGTCGGCCTCGGGGTGCGGTTGGCGCTCGAGCGGCGCTGACGCGCGGCCTCCGACCCGAACAGTTGTTCGCTCTGTGATCCCGGTCACACAGGCGTTTCACAAACGTGTGTTCGTTGGTACGCTCCCGATGAGTTAGAACTAAGTTGCTTAGCCGAGGACAGAGAACGCATGGCCGACACGAGCCCCACCACCCCCGCCACCCGCACCCGGACGCGCCGCAAGACGGCCGCGACGGACCGGTCGACCGCGGCCAAGAAGGCCGCCGCGACCCGCGCCCGCAACCAGGCGACCGCCGCGCGCAAGCGCTCGACGACGGCGAAGAAGGCCGCCGCCACGCGCCGCGACCTCCAGCGCACGCCGGTCGAGCGCTACGTCGACTACGCCGGTCGCGTCGTCACGATCCAGGTCGGCGCCGCGCTCACCGCGCGCGACACGGTCGTCTCCGCGGTCGAGGCGTCACGCGAGACGGTCGAGCGCGAGCTCCTCGCCCGCCGGCGCCGCGTCGAGCAGGACCTGCGCCGCTTCGAGCGCCGCGGCGAGACCGCCCGCACGCGCGTCGAGCGCGACCTGCGCGGCGTCCGCCGCGACGCGGGCGCCCAGGCCGGCCTCGTCGGCGCGCGGGTGGAGAACCTCGTGCAGACCGGGCATCACCGCCGGCACGCAGGTCGCCTCGAAGGTGACCGGGCGCGTTGCGCGGGTCATCTAGCCGCCGCACGCGCACCCCTTCCCCGCCCCGGGCCGGAGACCCGCTCGGCGGTCAGGCTGCCGGCCTCATATCTCGCCGGCAGAGCAGTACCTCTCCTCCCCAGAACGGGTCGCCCACGGGCGGCCCGTTCGTCCGTCCGGCCGCCCCCTCCGAGGGCAGCGCAACCCGTTTGCCAGAATGGATCAATGCCCACCCGTGACGAGATCCTCCAGGCGCTGACCGCCGTCATCGACCCTGAGCTCCGCCGCTCCATCGTGGAGCTCGAGATGGTCAGGTCGATCGACGCGCGCGCCGACGGGACGGTCGCCGTCACCGTCTCGCTGACCACCCCCGGCTGCCCGATCCGCTCGCACTTCGAGAACGCCGTGCGCTCCGCGGTCGGCGGGCTCCAAGGCGTGACCCGCGTCGAGGTCGCCTTCGACGTCCTCTCCGACCAGGAGAAGTCCGGCCTGCAGCAGAAGCTCGGCCGCGGCGCGCTCCCCGAGGGCGCGCTCGCCCAGGTCGCGAACGTCGTGTGCGTCGGCTCCGGCAAGGGCGGCGTCGGCAAGTCGACGATCACCGCCAACCTCGCGGCGGCGCTCGCGAGCCAGGGCAAGAAGGTCGGCGTCCTCGACGCCGACGTCTGGGGCTACTCGATCCCGCGGATGTTCGGCCTCGGCGGCCGCCCGCAGGTCTCGCCCGAGCGCAAGATCCTCCCGCTCGAGGCCGGCGGCGTGAAGGTCATGTCGATCGGCTTCTTCGTGGAGGAGGACTCCGCCGTCGTCTGGCGCGGCCCGATGCTCCACAAGGCCCTGACCCAGTTCCTCGAGGACGTCGAGTGGGGCGAGCTCGACTTCCTGCTCGTCGACCTGCCGCCGGGCACCGGCGACGTGTCGATGACGCTCGCGCAGCTCCTGCCGCAGTCGAAGTTCCTGCTCGTCACGACGCCGCAGCCCGTCGCGCAGAAGGTGGCGCGTCGCGCCGCCGAGATGGCCCACAAGGTCAACCTCGAGATCGGCGGCGTCGTCGAGAACATGGCCGGGTTCGTCACCCCCGGCGGCGAGCGCTACGCGATCTTCGGCGAGGGCGGCGGCCAGGCGCTGGCCGACGAGCTCGACGTCCCGCTGCTCGGCAAGGTCCCGCTGACGATGCCGCTGCGCGAGCAGGCCGACGGCGGCGTGCCACTCGTCGTCACCGATCCCGACGACCCGGCCGCCCAGGCGATCGCGCAGACCGCGCGCGGGCTCGTCGCGATGTTCCCGCTCGAGCTGCCGATCCTGCAGATGGCGACCGTCGGCGGCTCCGGCGACGGCCCGGGCGAGCGCCCCCCGGCCGGCATCTCCCTGCCGATGGCCGGCTGAGCGGGTGAAGGTCCTCTACACGGCCGAGGCGACCGTCACCGGCGGGCGTGACGCCGGCCACGGCCGGTCCTCCGACGGCGCCCTCGACGTCCAGCTCCGCGCCCCGTCCGAGCTCGGCGGGGAGGGCGGCGGGACCAACCCCGAGCAGCTGTTCGCGGTCGGCTACGCCGCCTGCTTCGAGGGCGCGCTGAAGACCGTCGCCCGCCGGGAGAAGCTCGAGGCCGACGACGTGAGCATCCAGTCGAAGGTCAGCCTCGGCCCGGGCGAGGACAAGAGCTTCACGATCGCGGTCGCGCTCGACGTGACGCTGCCGAGCATGACCGAGGACCAGGCGGCGGACCTCGTCGTGGCCGCCCACGCGGTCTGCCCGTACTCGAACGCGACGCGCGGCAACATCGCCGTCGACCTGACGGCCAACGGCCGGCCCGTCGGGGACTGACGCGCCGGCCGGGGACGGGCCGCGGGGTCAGCTGACCTCGCGCAGGCCCCCCGTCTCGACGTCGTAGACGAAGCCGCGCACGTTCTTGCGCGGGATGAACGGGCTCGCCTTGATGCGCGCGATCGACTGGCGCACGTCCTCGTCGAGGTCCGGGAACGCCTCGGCCGCCCACGACGGCTTCACGCCGGTGTCGTCCTGGACCGAGCGCCGGAACTCGTCGTCGGTGAAGGTGAGCATCCCGCAGTCGGTGTGGTGGATGAGGACGATCTCCTCGGTCCCGAGCAGGCGCTGCGAGATCGACAGCGAGCGGATCGCGTCGTCGGTCACGACGCCGCCCGCGTTGCGGATGACGTGGGCGTCGCCCTCCTCGAGGCCGAGCACCTTCGTCGGGATGAGGCGGGCGTCCATGCACGCGACGACGGCGAGCTTCCTGGCCGGCGGCAGCGGCAGGTCGCCCTTGTCGAAGCTCGACGCGTACCGCTCGGCGTTGCCGAGCACGTCGTCGGTGGAACTCATCGGCGGCTCTCCTTCGTGAGGGATGGAGCGTGAATTCTATGGAAACCCGGTCGGAATTGACCGGGTTGGCTGGCCGACGAGCTACTTCGTCGAGAAGTACTCGGAGTTGACCTGCGAGAAGCGCTGCCACTCGTCCGGCAGCTGGTCCTCGGCGAAGCACGCGTCGACAGGACACGCCTCGACGCACGCGTCGCAGTCGATGCACTCCTCGGGGTCGATGTAGAGCTGCTCGACGCGGTCGTAGTCGGGCTCGTCCGGCGTCGGGTGGATGCAGTCCACCGGGCACACCTCGACGCAGGAGTTGTCCTTGGTGCCGATGCACGGCTCCGCGATGACGTAGGCCATGCGCCGAAGCGTACCCAAGAGCCCGTCCGGGCCCACCGCCCGCTCCCGGCGACCCGAAAGCGCCCGCTCGCGGCGGTCGTCAGGTGCCGGGCGGGCGGCGGCCCGCCCACGGCCGCGCCGCCTCGAGCTGGGCGGCGACGGCGAGCAGCGCGCCCTCCTGCGCCGGACGGCCGAAGAGCTGGACGCCCACGGGGAGGCCGTCGTGCTCGGCCAGCGGGAGCGAGATCGCCGGCTGGCCGGTCACGTTCGCCGTCGCCGTGAACGGGGTGAACGCGGCCGAGCGGGTGAAGAGCCCCATCGGGTCGTCGGTGCGCCAGTCGACCGTGTCGAGGCGGACCGGCGCCTCCGCGAGGGCGGGCGTCACGACGAGGTCGTAGGCGTCCATCCAGCCGAGCAGGCCGCGGGCGAAGATCTCGAGCTGCACGGTGGCGAGATGCGCGTCGAGGCCGGACATCTGCGAGACGCGCTCCCACAGGGCGAAGCTCAGCGGCTCGAGGGCCTCGGCGTCGGGCTCGCGGCCGTGGATCATCCGCGCCTGGGCGACCTGGAGCATCACGAGCGGCGCGAACAGCGCGACGAAGAGGTCGCCGAGATTCGGCTGGCGCCAGGGCGGGTCGGCCTCCTCGACCTCGTGGCCGAGCGCCTCGAGCAGCGCGCCCGCCTCGCGCGCGGCGGCGGCGCACTGCGGCTCCACCGGCACGTCGAGCGGCGGGGACACGCTGACCGCGACCCGCAGGCGGCCGGGCGGGCGGCCCGCGCTCGTGGCGAACGGCTCGGCCGGCGGCGGCGCCCAGGCCGCGTCGCCGACCTCGGGGCCCGCGAGAACGTCGAGCGCGGCGGCCGTGTCGGCGATCGTGTGGGTCAAGACGCCGTCGATCGCGAGGAAGCTCTGGCCGATCTCGGGGGCGAAGGAGATCCGGTTGCGCTGCGGCTTGAGGCCGACGAGCCCGCAGCACGCCGCCGGGATCCGGGTCGAGCCGCCGCCGTCGTTGGCGTGGGCGATCGGGACCATCCCGGCCGCGACGGCGGCCGCCGAGCCGCCCGACGAGCCGCCGGTCGTGCGCTCGCGGTCCCACGGGTTGCGGGTCGGGCCGAAGCGCTTCGTGTTCGTCCAGGGCAGGATCCCCCACTCCGGCAGCGTCGTGCTCCCGACGACGACGAAGCCCGCGGCGCGCAGCCGGCGCACGACGTTGTGGTCGTACGGCGCGGGCCAGTCGCCCATCATGTCGGCGCCGTACGTCAGCCGCCGGCCCGCGATCGCGCGGTTGTTCTTCACCGCGATCGGCACGCCCGCGAACGGCCGCTCGTCGCCGGGGTGGATGGCCGCCGCCGCGGCGAGCGCCTCGTCGTGGAAGACGTCGACGAACGCGTTCAGCTCCGGGTTGCGCTCGTCGATGCGCCGCAACGAGGCCTCGACGAGGTCGCGGGCGGACAGCTCGCCGGCGCGCACCGCCGCGGCGAGATCGAGCGCGGGGCGGCGGAGGAGGTCCTGGGCGGAAGGGTCGGCCATGGGCGGCGCAGGCTATCCGCGCCCGGCGCGGCCGCGCGGCGGCCGAGTCCCGTAACCGGTTGATTGCTAGCCTTCCGGTTATGCGGCCCGTGCACGATCTGCCCGAGGACCTCGCGCTGCCCCTCGTCACCGGGGAGGCGTGGTGGTACTGGCTCGGCGGCCGGCCCGCGCTCGACCTCGTCAACACGCTGCGCGAGCGCTGGCGGCGGCGAGTGGAGACGCTCGTGACGCCGGCCGACCTCGAGGCGTGGCTGGCCCGGGCCGGCCTGCCGCTCGACCCCGGCGTCGGGCGCCCGGCGACGGTCACCGAAGGCGTCCTGGACGAGGCCCGCGCCCTGCGCGAGGCGATCGACGTCTGCGTCACGGCGACGCTCGCGGCCGCGCCGCCGCCGCCCGACGCCGTCGCCCACATCGACGCCTGGCTGACCCACGCCGGCGTACGCCCGCAGTTCGCGCTCGACGCCGCCGGCCTCCCGCGCCTCGGCGAGCGCCGCGCCGCCGACTCGCCCCGCCGCGCGCTCGCGGCGATCGCCCTCGACGCCGCCGAGATGCTCGGCCGCCCCGCAGAGCGCGCCCGCGTGCGGGTCTGCGCGTCGGAGACCTGCAGCGCCCGCTTCTACGACCGCTCGCCCGCGGGGCGGCGCCGCTGGTGCTCCATGCGCGCCTGCGGCAACGAGGCCAAGGCCCGCCGCCACCGCGCCCGCACGCGGAGCGCCGCCGCGTGAACTCGCGCTATCGGTGGGTCATCCTCGGCGTCGGCGCGGCCGGCGCCGGGGCCTTCTCCGCGCTGCGCATGGGCCTGCCCGCGCTCGGCCCCGCCCTGCGCGACGCCTACGGGCTGTCGCTCCCCGAGGTCGGCTTCGCCTTCACCGCGGTCGCGATCGGCGTCATGCTCACGCTCGTCCCGTGGGGCATGCTGACCGACCGCATCGGCGAGCGCCCCGTCATGGGCGCCGGGCTCATCGGCTGCGCCGCGGCCCTCGTCGGGACCGCCTACGCGCCGAGCTACGGCCTGCTGCTCGCCGGCCTGCTCGTCGCCGGGATGCTCGGGGCGAGCTCGACCGGCGCGAGCGGCCGGGCCGTGATGGGCTGGTTCGCCCGCGACGAGCGCGGCTTCGCCCTCGGCATCCGCCAGATGGCGCTGCCGCTCGGCGGTGCCGCCGCCTCGGTGGCGCTGCCGCAACTCGTCGGCGCCGGCGGTCTCCAGGCCGCGTTCCTCACGCTCGCCGGGCTCTGCCTCGTCGCGGCGCTCGCGGCGATCGCGTTCATGCGCGACGCGCCGCCGCCCGACCGGCCGCTGCCGACGATCGAGGCCCCGCCGCCGACCCGCGACGCGCGCCTCTGGCGGCTCGGCACCGCCGGGGCGCTGCTCGTCGCCGCGCAGGCCTCGATGCTCGGCTTCGTCGTGCTCTTCCTGCACGACGTCCGCGGCGTCTCGGCCGCGGCCGCCGCCGGGGCACTGGCCGCCCTGCAGCTGATCGGCGCGGGGACCCGCATCGTGGCCGGGCGCCGTTCGGACCGCGAGGGCCTGCGGATCGCCCCGATCCGCCGCATCGCGGTACGCAACTTCGCCCTGCTCGCGGCGACCGCGGCGCTCATCCACGCGCCCGGCGCGGTGCTCTACCCGGTCCTGACCTTCGCCGCCGTCTCGACGATGAGCTGGAACGGCCTCGCGTTCACCGCCGCGGCCGAGATCTCGGGCCGCGCCCGCGCGGGCACGGCCATGAGCCTGCAGAACACGATCCTCGCGATCGGCGGCGCGCTCGCGCCGTCGGTGTTCGGCGCGGTCGTCGACGCGACGTCGTGGACGAGCGCGTTCGCCGTGCTCGCCCTGGCCCCGCTGGTCGCCGTCTTCGTCCTGCGCCCGCTCGAGGGCGACGAGGACGCGCGCCTGGCCGAACGCGAACGCCGTCTCACCGAATTGCGACTCCTGGAGGTGTCCGGATGACCGCTGCCACGACCACCCCGTCCGAGGTCCGTTCGGGCCTCGAGGGCGTCGTCGCCTTCGCCACGTCGATCGCCGAGCCCGACCGTGAGGGCGGGTCGCTGCGCTACCGCGGGGTCGACGTCGAGGACCTCGTCGGCACCGTCCCGTTCGAGCAGGTGTGGGGCCTGCTCGTCGACGGCACGCTGCTCCCGGGCCTCCCGCCGGCCGAGCCGCACCCGCTCGCCGTCCGGTCGGGCGACCCGCGCGTCGACGTCCAGGCCGCGCTCGCGATGCTCGGTCCCGAGTGGGGCTTCCGGGCGCTCATCGACATCACCGACGAGCAGGCGCGCGACGACCTCGCGCGCGCCTCGGTGATGGCGCTGTCGTTCGTCGCCCAGTCCGCCCGCGGCACGGGCCGCCCGCCGGTCCCGCAACGGGAGATCGACCGCGCCCGGAGCATCCCCGAGCGCTTCCTGATCCGCTGGCGCGGAGAGGCCGACCCGCGTCACGTCAAGGCGATCGACGCCTACTGGATCAGCGCCGCCGAGCACGGGATGAACGCCTCGACGTTCACCGCGCGGGTCATCGCCTCGACCGGCGCGGACGTCGCCGCCGCGCTCTCGGGCGCGGTCGGCGCGCTGAGCGGCCCGCTGCACGGCGGCGCGCCGTCGCGCGTGCTGGCGATGCTCGACGCGGTCGAGCGCGACGGCGACGCGGGCCGCGTCGTCCGGGCGATCCTCGACCGCGGCGAGCGCCTCATGGGCTTCGGCCACCGCATCTATCGCGCCGAGGACCCGCGGGCGCGGGTGCTCCGCCGCACGGCGAGCGAGCTCGGCTCGACGCGCTTCGCGGTCGCCGAGGCGCTCGAGGCCGCGGCGCTCGAGGAGCTGCGCGCGCGAAAGCCCGACCGCGTCCTGGCGACGAACGTCGAGTTCTGGTCGGCCGTCCTCCTCGACCTCGCGGATGTCCCGCCGGAGCTCTTCACGAGCCTCTTCACCTGTGCGCGGGTCGCGGGCTGGTCGGCGCACATCCTCGAGCAGAAGCGCGAGGCCCGGATCATCCGCCCGACGGCCGTCTACGTCGGAGAGCGGTCGCGTCCGGTTCCGGCGGTCTGAGCCGGCGCTATCGACACGGGGCGGGGCGGCAGGGAGAATGCCGCCGTGACGCGCTCAGTCCTGGTCCAGCGCCCGGCGCATGATGTCGCGCAGCGCGCGCTGGTCCTCCGGCCCGAGGCGGGCCAGGGGCGGCGGGGCCTCCTCGAGGCGCTCGGCCAGCCGGTCGCGCACCTCGGCGCCGCGCGCGGTGACGACGAGCATCTTCACGCGCCGGTCGTGGGTCGCGCTGCGGCGCTCGACCAGGCCGCGGTCCTCGAGGCGGTCGACGATCCCGGTCACGTTGGAGTTGTCGCAGTGCAGCGCCTCGGCGAGGTCGCTCATCGGCACCGGCCGGTCGGGGTCGAGGACGCCGAGCGCGCGCACCTGCGGCGGGGACAGCTCGAACTCGGACGCGATCGCGAGAAAGCGCCGGCGCGAGGCGTGGAACAGCTCGTGCATGAGCGCCCAGGCCTCGCTGGCCGGGCTGGGCCGGCGGCGCGTGGCGCTCGTCGGGGGCATCCCACGGCAGATGGTACTTACATGGATAAATCGTTGACAACCTCAAACGCATGGGTCGCCGCCGCGGCGTGAGCGCCGGGGTCATCCGCCTCGCCCGCCGCCCGCGATTCGTATGCTGAGGCCCTGGTGAACGGCAACGCACGCGTGCTGGACCCGGCCGCGCTCGGCGACCACGTCGACCGCCTGTACCGGGCGGCCTGGGCGCATGTGCGGCTCGCGCGAGGACGCCGAGGACCTCGTGCAGGACACGTTCGCCCGCGTGCTGGCCAAGCCGCGCCTGCTGCGCAACGACGACGACCTCGGCTACCTGCTGCGCGTCCTGCGCAACACGTTCGTCTCCCGCCACCGGGCGAGCACCCGGCGCCCGGTGACGACCGCGATGCCCGAGACGTTCGAGCCGGTCGACCACTCGATCGGCTCCCGGCCCGAGGCGGCGTTCGGCGCGCGCGAGGTGTTCGGTCACATCGCGGCGCTGCCCGAGACCTTCCGCGACGCGCTCGTCGCGGTCGACGTCGTGGGCCTCTCCTACGCCGAGGCGGCCCGCGTGCTCGGGACCCGCGAGGCCACGATCACCAGCCGCCTCTACCGCGCGCGGGCGCAGGTCGCCCGCGGGATGGAACCGCACCGGGAAGGCGTCTTGTAGGTCGAGGCATGGCAGGCACCGTTCCCCCCACCCCGGACCACGACCCGCGCCGCGAGGAGGAGCTCGCCGAGCGCGGGCGCGAGCTCGTCGCCCTCGCCGTCATGGAGACGTCGGCGCCGCTCGCGCTGCGCGAGCGGATCGAGCACGACCGCGAGCACGCGCGTCCGAGCCATCGCCGTCGCTGGCTGGGGCTCGCCGGCTCGTTCGCGGCGGTCGCCGCCGCGGCCGTCGCCGCGCTCGTCATCTCGCTCGGCGGCGCCTCGGCCCCGAGCGTCCTCGCCACCGTCGAGCTCGCCGGGCCGGGGCCGACGCTGTCCGCCCCGAAGCACGACGCGACCAACGACGCGCTGCTGCAGACGAAGATCGAGGGGCTGCCGTTCCCCGACTGGGACCAGTTCGAGTGGCGCGCCGTCGGCGCTCGCAACGACGAGATCGAGGGCCGGCGTGCGACGACGGTCTTCTACGACAACCCGAAGGGCGCGCGGGCGGCCTACACGATCCTCGGCGGCTCGGCCATCAAGGCCCCCGAGGACGCGAAGACGGTCGACGTCCGGGGCACGCCGTTCTACGTCATGTACCGCGAGGGGCAGCGGGTCGTCGTGTGGGACCGCGACGGCCACACGTGCGTCATGAGCGCGCCGCGGTCGGTCCCGGAGGCGAACCTGCTGAAGCTGGCCGCCTGGGACGCCGGCGGCTCCGTCCCCTTCTAGATGTTCGCCGTCCTCCTGCGTGCCTCCGCGAGCGATCCGGCGCTCGCGGCACGCCTGCGACCCGTCATCTGGGCGCTCCTGCTCGCCCATCTGCTGGCGGGCGCCCAGCGGCGCGGCGGCCCCGCGCCGCCGGGGCGCGCGGTCGCTTCGGCCCGCCTGCCGCGCCGCCGTCTGGCCCCGCACGGGACCGTCGCCGGCCGCCGCCCACGCGGCTGACCCGCACTCAGGCGACGGTGACCGGGTCGCCGACGCGCACCGTCGCGGGGCGGACGGCGCGGGCGTTGATGCCGAAGAGCGTCTCGTGGTCGCGCGCGAGCCGGCGCAGGAGCTCCGGCCACTTCTCGGCCGTGTCCGGGTCGCGCGTCGGGATCGCGCAGCGCTCGCACGGGTGCAGGAGCTCGAGCTCCGCCTCGCCGACGCGCACGCGCCGGCCCTTCCAGCGCTGCTCGGCGAACGCGTCGGCGTCGAGGCGCACATGGAGGTTCGTGCGGAACCGGCGCAGGTCGATCGGCTGGGCCATCTCGTTCTCGAGGGCCGCGTGGCTGGCTTCGACCGTGATCAGCAGCGAGTCGCGCAGGTCGGGCATCAGGGCGAGGTCGCGGACGAGCTCGACGTCGCGACCGAGGTCGTCGCTGAGCGCGCCCGGGAGGGCCGGGTCGTCCCAGGCGAACGTCCGCCCGTCCGGCCCGGTGACGAGCGGCAGCGGCGGCGCGTCGGGGTCGAGCGCTTCGCCCGGCGCCTGCGGGTAGGCGGCGGCCCACCCGAGCATCCGCGGGACCTCGCGCACCGTCATCGCGCGGCGCGTGCCCGCGAAGTCCGTGAACAGCGCCTGGGCGCGGTCGCCGCCGGCGCCGCGGCCGTCGATCCGCAGGGCGGCGACCGGCTCGCCGCCGAGCGACTTCACGGGCCAGCGGTGCAGGGACAGCACGGTTCCGGAGGCGAGCATCGGCGCCGCGCACGGTATCGGCGAGGATGAGTGGCCATGGGACAGGTGCTCGTCGCCGGCGCGGGCGTCGTCGGCCTCACCGCGGCGATCCGCCTGCGCGAGGCCGGCGTGGACGCCGACGTCGTCGCGCGCGACCCGCCGCTCGCGACCACCTCGGCCGTCGCCGCCGCGCTCTGGTACCCGTACCGCGCGTTCCCCCGCGAGCGCGTCGCGGCGTGGTCGGCGCGCGGCTTCGAGGTGCTGTCCGAGCTCGCCGGCGAGCCGGGCAGCGGCGTGCGCATGCGCTGGGGCACCGAGCGCGTCCCGGCCGGGACGGAGGAGCCGTGGTGGCGCGGCGCGGTCCCGACGTTCGCCCGCACGGCCGACGGCTTCCGCTTCGCCGCGCCCGTCGCCGACATGTCCGTCCACCTGCCGTGGCTCGTCGGGCGGCTGGAGGCGCTCGGCGGCTCGGTGACCGTGGGGACCCTCGCCCGCCTGGAGGACGCGCTCGCCCGCGCGCCGGTGGTCGTCAACTGCGCCGGCCTCGGCGCCCGCGAGCTCGCCGGCGACGACACGCTGCTGGCCGTCCGCGGGCAGATCCTCCACGTCGAGCAGACCGGCATCGAGGAGTGGGTGCTCGACCAGTCCGATCCGCAGCGTCTCGTCTACGTCGTCCCGCGGGAGCGCGACGTCGTCCTGGGCGGGACGGCGCAGGAGGGCGACGAGGACCTCATCGCCGACGGCGGTCTGGCCGCGGTGATCCGCGAGCGCTGCATCGCCGCCGTGCCTGCCCTGCGCGGTGCGCGGGTGCTCGACGACGCGGTCGGCCTGCGCCCGGCGCGGCCCGCCGTGCGCCTCGAGGCGCAGGCGCGCGACGGCGGCACGGTCGTGCACTGCTACGGCCACGGCGGGGCGGGCGTGACGCTCGCGTGGGGATGCGCCGAGGAGGTCGTGCGCCTCGTCACGCGCGCGCTGGGCTGACGTAACGCGCGACACGATGCGGGGACGAACACGCATATGCATCTCTTCTCACGTCACAAGACGAACCTGATCGCCGCGGCCGACGCGCTCCCCGGCCGCGACCGGTCGATGCCGGTGCCCGAGCGCCACGACGTGCTCGGCACCCCGATCGCCCCGCCGTTCCCCGAGGGCCTCGAGACCGCGGTCTTCGGCCTCGGCTGCTTCTGGGGCGCGGAGCGCGTGTTCTGGCAGGCGCCCGGCGTGTACACGACCGCGGTCGGCTACGCCGGCGGCCACACGCCGAACCCGACCTACGAGGAGGTCTGCAGCGCGCGGACCGGCCACTCGGAGGTCGTCCTCGTCGTCTTCGACCCGAAGCAGACGAGCTACGACGCGCTCCTGAAGCTGTTCTGGGAGGGCCACGACCCGACCCAGGGGATGCGCCAGGGCAACGACGTCGGCACCCAGTACCGCTCGGCGATCTACACGACGACCGACGCCCAGCGCGAGGCCGCCGACGCCTCGCGGACGATGTTCCAGGGCGCGCTGAACGAGCGCCGCTACGGCGAGATCACGACGGAGATCGCGCCGCTGCGCGACTTCTACTACGCCGAGGGCTACCACCAGCAGTACCTCGCGAAGAACCCCAACGGCTACTGCGGCCTCGGCGGCACGGGCGTCTCGTGCCCGGTCGGCGTCGGCGTCGCGGCCGCCGGCGAGTAGCCCTCAGGCCCGGAACGGGAGCGGCCCGGCGGCCTTGATCGTCTTCATGGCGAACTGGGACGTCATCCGGGCCACCCCCGGCAGGTCGGCGAACGTGTCGATCAGGAACCGCTCGTAGGCGCCGACGTCGGCGACGGCGACCCGGATGACGTAGTCCGGGTCGCCGAACATGCGGTGGCACTCGACGACCGCGTCCAGACCGACGACGGCCTCCTCGAACGCGGCGATCGTCTCGCGGTTGCGCAGCATGAGCGTCGTGTAGACGAGCACCTGGAAGCCCTGGTCGAGCGCGGCCGGGTCGATCACGGCGTGGTAGCCGGCGATGACCCCGCGCGCCTCGAGCGCGCGGACGCGCCGCAGGCACGCCGACGGGCTGAGCCGCACGCGCTCGGCGAGCTCGGCGTTGCTGAGGCGTCCGTCGGCCTGCAGCTGACCGATGATTGCGCGATCGACGCGATCCATCGCAGAAGATTCTACGTCTGTCGCCGGTTGCGGCCCAGATCGACACCATCTGCCGCGCCCGGCGCTCTACCGTGCCGTCATGGCCGCACCAGAGCACCGTCGCCTCGCCGTCGTTCGCGACGCGCTCGGGATCGGTGTCGCCGTCGGCGCGTTCGGCCTGTCCTACGGCGCGGTCTCGACCGCCGCGGGCCTCTCGGTCGCCCAGACCTGCGCGCTGTCGGTCCTCATGTTCACCGGCGCCTCGCAGTTCGCGCTCGTCGGCGTCGTCGGCGCGGGCGGGAGCGCGCTCGCGGGCGCGCTGACCGCGCTGCTGCTCGGCAGCCGCAACGCCCTGTACGGCCTGCGGCTCGCGCCGCTGCTGCGCGTCCGGGGCGCCCGCCGGGCCGCGGCGGCCCAACTCGTGATCGACGAGAGCACGGCGATGGCGCTCGCCCGCGGCCGGGCCGGCTTCTGGGCGACGGGCCTCGCCGTCTTCGCGTGCTGGAACGCCGGCACGGTGGCCGGGGCCCTGGGCGGCGCCGCGGTCGCGGATCCGCGCGCGCTCGGCCTCGACGCGGCGGGCCCGGCGGCGTTCGTCGCGCTGCTCGCGCCCCGCCTGGACGGCCGCGCGGCGCGGCGCCTGGCGCTCGTCGCGGGCGTCGTGGCCGTCGTCGCCGTGCCCCTCACGCCGACCGGCGCGCCGGTCCTGATCGCGGCGTGCATCGCGCTGGCGGCACGCCGGTGATGTGGACGGCGATCGTCGTCGCGGCGGCGGGCTGTTACCTGCTGAAGCTCGCGGGGCTGTCGGTCCCGCGCCGGGCACTCGAGCACCCGCGGGTCGAGGCGGCTGCCGCGCGCCTGCCGATCGCCCTGCTCGCGGCGCTCGTCGCGACGAGCACGCTCACGAGCGGGCACGCGCTCGTGCTCGACGCCCGCGCGGCCGGGCTGGCCGTCGCGGGCGTGGCGGTGGCGCTGCGGGCGCCGGTGCTGGCGGTCGTCGCCGCGGCGACGGCGACGACCGCGCTGGTCCGGCTGGTCCTCTAGGCCGCGTCGAGCGCCGGGCAGGCGGTGGCGACGCGCCGCTCGGGCCGCGGCCGCGTGCGGAACGCCAGCGCGGCGACGACGAGCGCCAGCGCGGCGATCACGCTGCCGAACAGCTCGAACGTCGGCTCGAGGCCGAGCGGCGTGACGACGACGCCGGCGACGATCGCGGGGAGCGACAGCGCCGCGTAGGCGACGACGTAGAACGCCGACATGACCTCCGCGCGGTGCGCGGGCGGGATCGCCGCCGACAGCGCGCGCAGGGCGCCGAGGAACGCGACGCCGAACCCGGCCCCGCCGATCACCGCGCCGACGAGGTAGACCGCGCTCGAGTCGACGGCCGCCGACAGCACGATGAGCAGCAGGCCCGTGGCGAGCGCGATCGAGCCGAGGGTCGCGCCGAGCCACGGCGCGGTGCGGCCGAACAGGATCTGCGCCGCGGCGCCGGAGCCGGCGAGCGCGAAGACGCTCACCCCGGCGATGAGGTGGTCGGTCGTGTGGAACAGGACGGCCGACAGCTGCGGTCCGAGCGACAGGAACAGCCCGCCGACCGACCACGACGAGAGGACGGCGAGGGCCGCCAGCGTGAACGGCCCGCGGACGCTCGCCGGCACGCGCGGGCGCTGCGGGGTGAGGCGCAGGCGCGACCGCTCGGCGATCGGCTCGGGCATGCGCAGGGCCCCGGCGAACGCGATCGCGAAGAGGACGAACAGCGTCACGTACGGCAGGACGCGCGGAGCGGGCAGCAGCTCGACGAGCGTCGCCGACACGAGGACGCCGAGGCCCATGCCGCCGGCGCTCACGACGCCGTTGGTCAGCCCGACCCCGGCCGGGTCGCGACGCGGGTGGAGGTCGAGGAGCGCCGCGCTCGCGGCGCCGAGCGCCAGGCCGGTCGCGAGGCCCTGGACGCCGCGCGCCACGAACAGCCAGACGACGGAGTCGGCGACCATGAACAGCACCGTCGCGCCCATGAGCGTCCCGAGGGCGGTCAGCAGCACGGGCCGCCGCCCGACCTCGTCGGAGATCCGCCCGGCGACGATCAGCGTGACGAGCACGCCGAAGGCGTAGGTCGCGTAGACGAGCGTGAGGACGACGGGCGAGAAGCCCCAGAGCTCGCGGTAGGTGCCGTACAGGGGCGACGGCGTGCCGGACGCGAACAGCGCGAGGCCGATGATCGCGGCGACGAGCCCGAACGCGATGCGCGGCGAGAGGGTGCGGGGTGGTGCGGTGAGGGCGGTCGTGGTCTGGGCGGAGGAGGTCACGGGTGCTCCTTCGATATTTCCAAAGTCATGGAACTTTCGTAGGAGGCTATCATGGGTCGGCGTGAGCACCGGTACGGCCAACCCGAAGCGCGACAAGATCCCGCACCCCGCGACGGAGTCGCTCGACCTCGCGACGATCATGCGGACGCTGGGCGACCCCGTCCGGCTCGAGATCGTCCGCCACCTGGCCGACGACCGTCAGCACATGTGCGGCGAGCTCTCCGGCGCCCTCGGCATCCCGGCGTCGACCGGCTCGTACCACCTCAAGCTCCTGCGCGAGGCGGGCGTCACCCGCACCCAGGCGCAGGGCACGCTGCGCCTGATCTCGCTGCGCCGCGACGACCTCGAGGCCCGGTTCCCGGGGCTCGTGGCCGTGCTGACGCGGTAGGGGCGCGGCGGCCGGGCGTCTCGGCTCCCGCGCTTGCGGCGTTCCGCGCCGCTCTGATCGGCGGGCCGCGAGGTTTGCCGGCAAACGCGGCGCGGGGGCGTGGCGTGCCGGCCTTGGCGCGCCGTCCCGCAGGCGTGACGCGCCGCCCGCGACCCAGCGAGCGGAGCGCCCCGCCGGCACAGGCGCCAGGAAAGGCGCCCACAACGCACGAAGGCCCGGCACATCCCGTGCCGGGCCCTCGCAGGTACCTCACAAGCGCATACCTGCGCCTGGAAGAACTGGCTACATCATGCCGCCCATGTCGGGCATGCCGCCGCCCATGCCGGCGCCGGCGCCGTCCTTCTCCGGCACCTCGGCGACGATCGCCTCGGTCGTGAGGATGTTCTTCGCGATCGAGGCGGCGTTCTGCAGCGCCGAGCGCGTGACCATCGCCGGGTCGATGATGCCCGCGGCGACGAGGTCGACGATCTCGCCGGTGGCCGCGTTCAGGCCCAGGCCCTTCTTGGACTTGCGGACGTCGTTGACGACGACCGAGCCCTCGAGGCCGGCGTTCTCGGAGATCTGACGGAGGGGCTCCTCGAGCGCGCGGAGCACGATGCGGGCGCCGGTGCGCTCGTCGTCGTCCTCGTAGGCGTCGGGCTTGACCGCGTCGGAGGCGCGCAGGAGCGCGACGCCGCCGCCGGGCACGATGCCCTCCTCGAGCGCCGCGCGGGTCGCCTGGAGGGCGTCCTCGACACGGTGCTTCTTCTCCTTCATCTCCGTCTCGGTGGCCGCGCCGACCTTCACGACGGCGACGCCGCCGGAGAGCTTGGCGAGGCGCTCCTGGAGCTTCTCGCGATCGAAGTCCGAGTCGGTGTTCTCGATCTCGGCCTTGATCTGGTTGATGCGGCCCTTGATGGCGTCGCTGTCACCGGCACCGTCGACGATCGTCGTGGTGTCCTTCGTGACGACGACGCGGCGGGCGCGGCCCAGCTGCGAGATCTGGGTGTTCTCGAGCTTGAGGCCCATCTCCTCGGTGATGACCTCGCCACCGGAGAGGATGGCGATGTCCTCGAGCATGCGCTTGCGGCGGTCGCCGAAGCCCGGAGCCTTGACGGCGACGCCGGTGAACGTGCCGCGGAGCTTGTTCACGACGAGGGTCGCGAGCGTCTCGCCCTCGACGTCCTCGGCGATGATCAGCAGCGGCTTGCCCGACTGGATGGTCTGCTCGAGGATCGGGAGGATGTCCCGGACCGAGCCGATCTTCTGGTTGGCGATGAGGATGTACGGATCCTCGAGGACCGCCTCCATCCGCTCCTGGTCGGTGACCATGTAGGGCGAGATGTAGCCCTTGTCGAACTGCATGCCCTCGGTGAACTCGAGGTCCATGCCGAACGTCTGGCCCTCCTCGACGTTCACGACGCCGTCCTTGCCGACCTTCTCGATGGCGTCGGCGATGACGTCGCCGATCTCCTCGTCGCCGGCCGAGATCGTCGCGACGCGAGCGATCTGGTCCTTGCCCGAGATCTCCTTGCTCTGCTTCTTGATCTCGTCGACGACCGCGTCGACCGCGCGCTCGATGCCGCGCTTCAGGCCGAGCGGGTTGGCGCCGGCGGCGACGTTCTTGAGGCCCTGGCGAACGATCGCCTGGGCGAGGACGGTGGCCGTCGTGGTGCCGTCGCCGGCAACATCGTTGGTCGCCGTGGCGACCTCGCGGACGAGCTGGGCGCCCTGGTTCTGGAAGACGTCCTCGACCTCGATCTCACGAGCGATCGTGACACCGTCGTTGGTGATGGTCGGAGCGCCGAACTTCTTGTCGAGGACGACGTAACGGCCGCGCGGGCCGAGGGTCACCTTGACGGCGTTGGCGACAGCGTCGACGCCGGCCTCGAGGGCCGCGCGCGCCGCGGTGTTGTACTTCAGTTCCTTGTGAGCCATGTGTTCTGTGTCTCCTTACGACTGGACCTTGGCCAGGACGTCGCTCTCGCGCAGAACGAGCAGCTCCTCACCATCGATCTTGATCTCGGTTCCGCCGTACTTGCTGTAGAGGACCTCGTCGCCCTCGGCGACGTCCAGCGGGATGCGCTTGCTGCCATCCTCGTCGTAGCGGCCGTCACCAACGGCGATGACCTTCCCCTTCTGGGGCTTCTCCTTGGCGGTGTCGGGGAGGACGATGCCGCTCGCGGTCGTCTCCTCCTCCTCGATCGCCCGCACGATGAGGCGATCGCCCAGGGGCTTGAGATTCATGAATAGACCTCCATAGAGAGAGGGTGGCTTCCGGACTGCGTTGGCACTCGACGCATCAGAGTGCCAAGCTCTTCCCGCAGTATAGAACGAAACCCTCGGAGGGCAAGAGATTGTTGGCACTCTCTTCACAAGAGTGCCAACGAGGCCGGCCGCCGGGAGCGGCGACCCGGGCGGATCCGGCTAGTTCTGGGCTCCGCCGATGCCGAGCCGCGCGTCGGTGACGTTCGGCGGGTGCTCGATGATCTGCGAGAAGCGGACGACGGTGACGATGTCGTCCATCGAGACCTCGCGCGCGTAGATCTGCTCGAGGAAGTGGATCATCTCGTCGTGCCGGCGGAACTCGGGGTTGTCGTGCTCGATGTCCCGCGGCGACAGGTCCTTGACGCGCTTGACGTCGACCTGGTCGATGACCGCGTCGAAGATCTTCTCGCGCGGCGAGTGCTGGTAGCCGATCGTGACCAGGACGGCCTGGTTCTTCTTGTACTTGTGCGACTTGTCGCCGAGGCGGATCGTGGCCGTCTTGCGGCCCCGCTTGAGCTGGTCGGCGAAGATCGTCGAATAGAAGTTCAGGACCTGCATCGCGCCTGCACCCTACTGAGGTTTTCCCCTGCGTGACAGGACGCGCCCACCCGCGGCCGCCATGTCTCGCTCGCCCTTGTACGTGAGACGCCGCGCGGCCTCGTCGAGCGGCATCCACTCCGCCCGCTCGACCTCGTGATCGTGGTCCTCGAGCTCGCCCGCGACGTAGTCGAACAGGTAGAAGCTCACGACCTTCGCGATGCGCCGCCCGCCGCGCATGTACCAGTAGCGGATGTCGCCGAGCTTCTCGACGACCTCGGCATCGACGCCCGTCTCCTCGCGGACCTCGCGCCGCGCGGCGGCGGCCGGGGACTCGTCGCCGTCGGGGTGGCCCTTGGGCAGGGCGAGCACCCGCGAGCCGTCCGCGGCCCGTCGCGTCGGGACGATCACGATGCAGCTCTCGCCGCGCACGACGACGCCGCCCGCGGAGAACTCTGAGTCCGAGCGCGCCGCCACGCGCCGTCAGAAGATGTAGCGCTTGAGCGCTTCCGGGTCGTGGACGGTCACGCGGCCGCGGCCCTGGGTGATGACCCCGGCCCGCTCGAGGTTCGCGAGGAAGCGGCTGGCCGACTCCCGGGAGGAGCCGGCGAGCTCGGCGATCTTCGCCTGGGTGACCGGCAGAACGACGTCGCCCGCCCCCGCGCCCTCGGCCTGGGCCTGTTCGACGAGCCGCAGGAGCACGCCCGCGACCCGGCTCTGAACGGTCTGGAAGGACTGGTTGGTCAGGCGCTGGTTCGCCTCGCGCAGGCGGCGCGCGACCCCGATCACGAGCTTCACCGCGATGTCGGCGTGCTCGCGCAGCAGGCGGCGCATGTCCGAGCCGGCGATCGCGATCGCCGCGACGTCGTCGAGCGTCTCGATCGTCGCCGAGCGGCGCTCGTCGTCGAACATCGCCAGCTCGCCGAAGATGTCGCCGGGCCCGAAGTGGGCCAGCGCGATCGTCCGGCCGTCGGTGTTCTCGCGGATCGCGCGGCAGTGGCCGCGGCGGACCACGTAGCACGTGTCGCTCTCGTCGCCCTCGCGGAAGATGACCTGCCCGGAGGCGAACCGGCGCGGCACCGCGACCTGGGCCACGCGCTGCAGGTCGTCGGAGCCGAGCGCCTCGAACACCGTCACCCCGTGGAGCAGCTCGACGATGTCCTCCTGGTTGGCCATGGGTCGGCGCAAGCCTATGCGGTGGAGGCGACGCTCCGGAAAATCACCGCTCTGCGGCGGGCGCCGACCCGCGCGGGCTCAGCCGACGACCGACGCGAGCTCCTCCGCGGCGGCCTGCGGCGTCGCGTCGTGGTGGACGACGGCGCTCAGCGCCCGCACCATCGCGCCCGGGTCATCGTGCTGGATGATGTTGCGCCCGTAGACGATCCCGGCGACGCCCGTGCCCATCAGCGCGTGCGTGCGCTCGAGGATCTCCTCGTCGCTCACCCGGCCGCCGCCGCGCGGGAGCAGGGGCACGCCCGCGGCCGTGACGATGCGCGCGTAGTCGGCGAGGTCGTCGGTCGTGTGGGCCTTGATCAGGTCGGCGCCCATCTCGGCCGCCTGGCGCACGAGGGCGACGATCCGCTCGGGATCGCCGACGTCCTGGTAGCCGCCGGCCGTCGGGTCGAGGACCAGCGGCTCGACCATCAGCGGCATCCCGACGCGCTCGCAGGCGGTGCGCGCCGTCGCGATGTTCGCCAGGCACTGGCGGCGCAGCTCACCCTGGCCCGGGGCGTCGAGGAGGTTCACGCACACGCACGCCGCGTCGAGGCGGACGGCCAGGCCGATCGCGTCGTCGACGAGCAGGCTGAACGGCTCGGCGGGCGGCTCGGGCTCGTAGGCGTTCGTGACGTCGACGCGCAGGACGAGCGCGGGCTTGCGGCCGGGCAGGCGCTGCAGGAGCGGAGCCTGGCCGGGGGCGAGCTGGATGGCGTCCGGCCCGGCGGCGACGAGCGTCGCGATCGCGCCGGCCATGTCCTCGATGCCGGTCAGCAGATGGGCCTCGCCGAAGAAGCCGTGGTCGACGGCGACGTCGATGCAGCGGCCCGACTCGGGGTGGAAGAGGCGGTTCAGGCGCGGGGTGGAGGACATGCGGCGGTAGTCTCGCAGCCGCCGCGCCCATGCTCATCGCCGGCCCGAACCTGACGCTCGACCGCACGCTGACGATCGCCGAGCTCCGGCCGGGCGAGGTCCTGCGCTTCGAGCACGCCGTCACGACCGCCGGCGGCAAGGGGGTCAACGTCGCGCGGGCCGCGCTCGCGCTCGGCGCGCCGGCCGTCCTCGTCGGGCTGCTCCCCGGCCACACCGGCGCGGCCGCGGCGGCCATGCTCGCCGAGGAGCACCTGTCGGTCTGCGGCATCGCCGTCGGCGGCGAGATCCGCTCGGCGGCGATCGTGCTCGAGCGCTCCGGCCGGGTCACCGTGATGAACGAGCCCGGGCCCGAGCTGCGCCCCGAGGACTGGGAGCGCTACGTGTCGGCGGTCGCCGAGCGTCTGGGCGAGCACGACGTCCTCGCCTGCAGCGGAAGCCTGCCGCCGGGCGCGCCGCCCGACGCCTACGCCCGCCTCGCCGTGCTCGCGGCCGAGGCCGGCGCGATCGCGATCGTCGACGTCACCGGCGCGCACCTCGCGGCGGCGGTCGCGGCCGGCGCGGGCGTCGTGACGCCGAACATCGCCGAGGCCGAGGGCCTGCTCCACGGCCGCGCCGACGAGACGGTCGAGGCCGGCGACCCCGCGGTCGTCCGGGCGCGCGCCGAGGCGGCGGCGGCCGAGCTCGTCGCCCGCGGGGCCCGGCGCGCGGTCGTCACCGCGGCGGCCGCGGGCGCCGCCGTCGCCGACGGCGACCGCGTGGGCTGGATCGCCGCGCCGCGGGCGAGCGTCCGCAACCCGGTCGGCGCGGGCGACGCGCTCGTCGGCGGCCTGGGCACCGCGCTCGAGCGCGGCGAGCCGTTCGCGCGGGCCGTCGCCCACGGGGTGGCCGCGGCGGCGGCGAGCGTCGAGACGGCGACGGCCGGGACGCTCGACGCCGGGCGGGCCGCGGCCCTGTTCGCCGAGATCACCGGTTGACAACGTTGTCAGCGCTGCACTACGTTGCCGCCCCGAGCGGCGTTGACAACGTTGTCAACGCTCCGGAGGAGAGAGCATCGGGAGCAGCAGATGGGCCGGCCGACCATGCGCGACGTCGCGAGCTCCGCGGGCGTCAGCCTCAAGACGGTCTCGCGCGTCGTGAACCGCGAGCCCGGCGTGCACGCCGACACGGCGGAGCGCGTCCGCGCGGCCATCGCGGACCTCGGCTTCGCCCGCAACGACGTCGCGCGCAGCCTGCGCCACGGCCGCGCCGGGGCGATCGGGCTCGTGATCGAGGACGTCGCCAACCCCTTCTACTCGGCGATCGCCCGCACGGTCGAGGACGCCGCCCACGCCCGCGGGCACATCGTCATCACGGCCAGCTGCGAGGAGGACCCCGAGCGCGAGCACGAGCTCGTCCACCGCCTCCTGCGCCGCTCCGTCGACGCGCTGCTCATCGTCCCGGCCGGGGTCGACCACCGCTACCTCGAGCCCGAGCTCACCGCGGGCACGCCGATGGTGTTCCTCGACCGCCCGCCCGGCGGCCTCGCGGCCGACACCGTGCTGCTGGACAACCTCGGCGGGGCGCGCGCCGGCGTCGAGCACCTGCTCGCCCACGGGCACGCCCGGATCGCGTTCGTCGGCGACGGGCCCGCGCTGCACACGGCGCGCGAGCGCCTCGCGGGCTATCGCCGCGCGCTGGTCGAGGCCGGGGTCCCGGAGCGCAGCGAGCTCGTCCGCTCCGGCACCCGCGACGCCGCCGGCGCCGAGGCGACCGTCCGCGCGCTCCTGCGGCTGCCCGTCGCGCGCCGGCCGACCGCGCTCTTCTGCGCGAACAACCGCAACACGATCGGCGCCCTGCGCGCGCTGCGCGACCACCCGCGCCCGGTCGCGCTGGTCGGCTTCGACGACTTCGAGCTCGCCGACATGCTCGCCACCCCGGTCACGGTCGTCCGGCACGCGCCGGAGGACATGGGCCGGATCGGGGCCGAGCTGGCCTACGCGCGGCTCGAGGGCGACGGCGGGCCGCCCCAGCGACGGACGATCCCGTGCGAGCTCGTCGCCCGCGGATCCGGGGAGGTGCCGCTGTGAACCCCGTCCTGCTGCCGCCCAACGGCATCCCGCGCTTCTACCTCGGCGGCCCCGAGATCGCCGCGCTGCGCGGCACCGAGCCCGAGGGCGACCGGGTGCCCGAGGACTGGGTCGGCTCGACGACGACGGTATTCGGCGACGACGCGCTCGGCCTCAGCCGCCTGCCCGACGGCCGCCTGCTGCGCGACGCCGCCGCGGCCGACCCGGTCGCCTTCTTCGGCCCGCACCACGCCGCCCGCCGAGGCCCGGACCCGGCGCTGCTCGTGAAGCTCCTGGACGCCGGCGAGCGCCTGCCCGTCCACGTCCACCCCAACGACGCCTTCGCCCAGCACACGCTGCGCACCCCGTGCGGCAAGACCGAGGCGTGGGTCGTCATCGCCACGACGAAGCCCGACGCGAGCGTCGCGGCCGGCTTCCGCGAGGACGTCGCGCCCGAGACCCTCGCCGGGTGGGTGCGCGACCAGGACCACGCCGCGCTGCTCGGGGCGCTCAACCCGATCCCGGTCAGCGCCGGCGACGCGATCTACGTCCCCGCGGGCACGCCGCACGCGATCGGCGAGGGCGTGCTGATCGTGGAGCTCCAGCAGCCGACGGACCTCTCGATCCTGCTCGAGTGGGACGGGTTCGGGATCGCCGACGAGGACGAGGCCACGCTCGGGCTGGGCTGGGAGGTCGCGCTCTCGAGCGTCGAGCTGCGCGCGATGGACCCGGCCCCGCTGTCCGGCCCCGACCCGACCCGCGACGGTCCCGTCAGCCGCCTGCTCCCGCGCGCGGCCGACCCGTTCTTCCGCGCCGAGCGGCTCGCCCCGGCGCCGATCGCCGCGCTCGAGCGCGGCTTCGCGATCCTCGTCGTCACCGCCGGCGCGGGGACGCTGCTGTCCGAGAACGGCGACCCGCTGCCGGTCCGCCGCGGCGACACGGTGCTCGTGCCGTGGGAGGCCGGGCCATGCCACCTCGAGGGCGAGATCGAGGCGATCGCCTGCCGTCCGCCCGCCGACGGGGGCGGCCCGTGAGCGACCTCCTGCTCGGCATCGACGTCGGGACCTCGGCCTGCAAGGCCGCGGTCGTCGACGCCGACGGCGCCGAGCGCGCGCACGGCCAGGCCCCGACCCCCTGGCAGCGCGTCGACACCGGCGCCGAGATCGACCCCCACGCGCTGTTCGACGCGGTCCTCGCCGCCGCCCGGGCGGCCCTGCGCGCCGCGCCGGCGGGCCGCGTCCGCGGGATCGGCGTGACGGGCATGGCCGAGACGGGCGTCCTGCTCGACGACCACGGCGCGCCGCTGGCCCCGGCGATCGCCTGGCACGACGCCCGCGGCGGCGACGAGGCGCGGCTGCTGGCCGACGAGATCGGCGAGCGGGCGTTCATCCGCACGACGGGCCTGCCGGTCACGGCGCTGTGCAGCGCGCCGAAGCTCCGCTGGCTGACGGCCAACCGGCCCGAGACGCTGACCGCGCGCCGCTGGCTCAACGTCGGCGAGTGGGTCGTGCGCGGGCTCGGCGGCGACGAGGTGACCGAGCTGTCGCTCGCCTCGCGGACCGGGCTGCTCGACCTCGCGACGAAGGACCCGTACCTCGACGTCCTCGCCTGGACCGGCCTGCGCGACGACCTCCTCCCCGAGCGCGTGCTCGCCGGGACGCCCGCCGGCCGGGCCGGCGACGCGCTCGCGGGCGCGGAGGGTGCCGTCCTCACCGTCGCCGGCCACGACCACCTCGGCGCCGGGGTCGGGGTCGGGGTGGTGGCCCCGGGCGACGTCCTCGACTCGTGCGGCACCGCCGAGGCGCTCGTCCGTGTCGTGGCGCCGCCGCTCGACGCCGACGCGATCGAGCGCGTGGTCGAGGCCGGGCCGAGCGTCGGCTGGCACGTGGCCGACGGCCGCCAGGCGATCCTCGACGGCCTCTGGTCCGGCCTCGCGTACAAGGAGGTCCTCGACGCGCTCGGCATCGGCGACGAGGACCGCGCCGAGCTCGACGCGGGCGCGATCGCCACCGCTCCCGGCGACGTGCCCGCGCTCGAGCTCGACTTCCGCGCGCTCGAGCGCCCGCCGCTGCACCTGCCCGACGACGTCCCGCCCGAGCGCGTGTGGCGCGCGACGCTCGACGAGGCGGCCGCCCTGGTCGACAGCCAGCTCGCCCGGGTCGACGCCGTCGCCGGCGCGCGCCGGCGGCTCGTGGTCACCGGCGGCTGGGCGCGCGACGAGGCCGTGCTCGCCGCCAAGCGGCGCCTCGGGCCGATCGAGACCCCGGCCGTCGTCGAGGCCGGCTGCCGCGGGGCCGCCCTCCTCGCCGGCGTGGCCGCCGGCCTGTACTCGAGCATCGACGCGCTGCCCCCGATCCCCGTCCCCGCCGGAAGGACCGCCTGACATGGCCGAGCCCCTCCTCGAAGCCCGCCGCATCGTGAAGAGCTTCGGACGCGTGCGCGCGCTCCGCGGCGCGAACTTCACCGTCTTCCCCGGCGAGGTCGTCGCGCTCGTCGGCGACAACGGCGCCGGCAAGAGCACGCTCGTGAAGTGCCTGGCCGGGGTCCAGCCGCCGGACACGGGCGAGATCCTGTTCGAGGGTCGCGAGGTCACGCTCGGCTCGCCGGTCGAGGCCCGTGCGCTCGGGATCGAGACCGTCTACCAGGACCTCGCGCTCGCGGCCGAGCTCGATCCGGCGGCGAACCTCTTCCTCGGGCGGGAGATCAGCCGCGGCGGCCTGCTCGGCAAGCTCGGGTTCCTCGACAACGCCGAGATGCACAGGCGCGCCGACGAGGCGTTCAAGAGCCTCGGCGTCGGCCTGCAGGACTCGAGCGCGACCGTCGCGACGATGTCCGGCGGCCAGCGCCAGGGCGTCGCGGTCAGCCGCGCGGTGACGTGGGCGAGCAAGGTCGTGTTCATGGACGAGCCGACGGCGGCGCTCGGCGTCGTGCAGACGCGGCACGTGCTCGACCTGATCCTGCGGGTGCGCGATCGCGGCCTGGCGGTCGTCCTGATCAGCCACAACATGCCCGAGGTCCTCGAGGTCGCCGACCGCATCGAGGTCCTGCGCCTCGGCGAGCGGGTCGCACGGTTCCGGCGCGGCGACGTCTCGATGGAGGACATCGTGGGTGCGATGACCGGCGCCCTGCGCCACGAGGAGGCGGCATGACTGCGCGTCATTGCTCGACCATGGCCACTGGCGAGATCCGGCGGGAGCGCTCGCGATGAGTGAGACCGGCACGGGCGCCGACCCGCGGCCCGCGGACGACATCCCGCCGGAGGACGAGGCGCAGTTCGGGCCCGACGAGGTCGAGGGGCCCGACCGCGTCCCCTGGTGGCAGCGCTTCGTCACCGGGTCGAGCACGTGGATCGGCCTGATCCTCGTGGCCCTGATCCTCGCGTTCTCCGCCCTCGAGTACTCGAGCTTCGTGTCGGCCGCGAACGCGCGGAACATCGCGACCGACGCCGCCGTGCTGCTCGTGATCGCCACCGGGATGACGTACGTGATCATCACGGCCGGCATCGACCTGTCGGTCGGCGCCGTCCTCGTCTTCAGCGGCGTGATCGCCGTCAAGGCGATGGACCTCGTCGGCGGCGACAACTGGGGCACGATCTTCGCCGGCCTCGCCGGCGCGCTCGCCGCCGGGCTGGCGTGGGGCATGCTTCAACGGCTTCCTCGTCGCGAAGGCGCGGATCCCGCCGCTGATCGTGACGCTCGGGACGCTCGGCATGGCGCTCGGCGCCGCGCTCCTCATCACCGGCGGCGTGGACGAGCGCGAGGTCCCGTTCAAGCTCGTCACGACGATCGGCAGCGGCCGGCTCTTCGACCAGGTGCCGTACCTCGTGCTGATCGCGTTCGCGGTCGCGCTCGTGTTCGGCATCGTCCTCGCCCAGACGCGCTTCGGGCGCTACACGTACGCGGTCGGCTCCAACGAGGAGGGCGCGCGGCGCGCCGGCGTGAAGGTCGACCGCCACCTCATCAAGGTCTACGCGCTGTCCGGCACGCTCGCCGGGCTGGCCGGCTTCCTGTCGCTCGCGCGCTTCTCGACGACGACGCTCGGGGGCCACAACACCGACAACCTGCAGTCGATCGCGGCCGTCGTGATCGGCGGCACGAGCCTCTTCGGCGGCGTCGGGACCGTGCTCGGGACCGTCTTCGGGGTCTTCATCCCGGCGGTCCTGCAGAACGGCTTCGTGATCGTGGGCGTCCAGCCCTTCTGGCAGCAGGTCGCGGTCGGCGCGGTGCTCATCGGCGCCGTCTACCTCGACCAGCTGCGGCGGCGCTCGCAGCATCAGCGATGAATCGCACCACCGGACACACGGGTCACATCCCCAACGGAGGAGGAGGTCCTCTCTCATGACGTTCTCAACACGGCGGAGGCGAGGGCACGCGGGCGTGCTCGTCTCCTGCCTGCTGTCCGCCGCGCTGGTCCTCGCCGCGTGCGGCGGGGACGACAACGGCGGCTCCTCGTCGGGCTCGAGCTCGAGCGCGAGCAGCGGCAAGAAGTACAACATGACGCTGATCGCCGGCGTGCGCGGCGACGAGTTCTACATCACGATGAACTGCGGGGCCCAGGCCGAGGCGAAGAAGCTCGGCGTCAGCCTGAACTTCCAGGGCCCGGACAAGTTCGCCCCGGACCAGCAGATCCCGATCGTCGAACGCCGTCGCGGCGAAGAAGCCGGACGCCGTGCTCATCGCGCCGACGGACACGAAGGCGCTGTTCGCCCCGATCAAGCAGCTCGCCGACGGCGGCTCGAAGGTCGTGCTCGTCGACACCACGCTCGATCAGCCCGACATGGCCGTCTCGCAGATCTCCTCGGACAACGAGGGCGGGGGCAAGCAGGCGGCCGAGACGCTGGCCAAGCTGATCGGCGGCAAGGGCAAGGTCTTCGTGAACAACGTGCAGCCGGGCATCTCCACGACCGACGCGCGCGCGAAGGGCTTCGAGGCCGGCGCGAAGGCGGCCGGGCTGACGTACCTCGGCCAGCAGTTCAACAACGACGACCCGGCGAAGGCGGCGGCGATCACGAAGTCGATCCTCGCCAAGAATCCCGACCTCAAGGGCATCTTCGCGGCCAACCTGTTCTCCGCGGAGGGCGCCGCGACCGGCGTCCGCGAGGCGGGCAAGCAGGACCAGGTGAAGATCGTCGGCTTCGACGCGGGGCCGAAGCAGGTCGCCGACCTCAAGGCCGGGACGGTCCAGGCGCTCATCGCCCAGAAGCCCGCCGACATCGGCGCGCAGGGCGTGCAGCAGGCCTACGCCGCGCTCACGAACAAGCCGACGAAGAAGGAGATCGGCACCGGGTTCGTGTCCCTGACGAAGGACAACCTGGCCGAGAACCAGGCCGCCGCCTACAAGGCGTCGTGCTGAGCCGCTGAACACCGACACCGCGGCCGACCGTTCGGGACCGAAACCCCGCGGCGGCCGCGGTGTTCGACAGGCGTGCCCCCACGCCGCGCCACCGCTGTCGCCCTCGCCGTCGCGGCGTGCATCGCCGCGCCCGCGACGGGCGCCCACGCGGCCAAGGGCGGGGCCCGCGACCCCGGCCCGTGGGCGACGGTCAACGTCTGCGACACCGCGGGCTACCCGGACGGCATCGGCATCCGCGGGTCGATGCCGGGCACCGGCGACCGCGACGACGAGCTGTTCCTGCGCGTCCAGGTCCAGTTCCTGCGCCGCTCGGACAACTCGTGGCGCGCGCTCGGCCGCGGGGCCGACTCGGGGTTCGTCGACCTCGGCCACGGCGGCGCGCGGGTCCGCCAGGCGGGCCGGACGTTCACGTTCTCGCCGCCCGGGTCCGGGCAGCCGGCGTTCGTGCTCCGCGGCCTCGTGACGTTCGAATGGCGACGCGACGGGACGGTCGTCCGCCGCGTCCGCAAGCTCACCGCGGCCGGCCATCCGGACACGGTCGGGTCCGACCCCGAGGGCTTCTCCGCGGCGACATGCTCGATACGGTGAGGCGCGTGAGCCCGTTCGACGCAGCCCGCCCCCGCGGCGCCGCGCTCCTCGCCCTCGCTCTCGCCGCGACGCTGCTGCTGTCGCTCGCGGTCGGGGCAGGCGCCGCACGCGCGCAGTTCGTCCCGAACCCGTGGGCGACGATCAACGCCTGCGATCCCGCCGACGACCCCGGGAGCGTCGGGGTCCGGGTCTCCGTCCCCAACCGCCGCGACGCCGCGCAGTGGGTCCGCATCCGCATCCAGTTCTTCGACGGCACGCTGGGCTCGTGGCGCGTCGTGCGCTCCGGCGGCGACGCGGGCTTCACGAAGCTGAGCGAGGGCGGCGGTCGCGTCTTCGGCGGCACCACGTTCACGTTCACGCCGCCGGCGGCCGGCCGTCAGGTCAAGCTCCGCGGGCTCGTGGACGTCCAGTGGCGCTCGGGCCGGCGCGTCGTCTCGCGCACGCAGATCACGACCCATGGCAACCACCGCAGCAGCGTCGACCCACTGCTCGCGGTCTCGCTGCCGACCTGCGTCATCACGCGCTGACGCCGAGCCATGACCGCGCCGCGCGATCCCGAGGAGGTCACGGCGAAGGGCGCGCCCGCCGTCGCCGCCGTGCCCGAGGCGACCCGCATGGGCGCCGTGCACCTGTCGGTCGCCGACCTCGCCCGCTCGACCGCCTACTACGAGAGCGCCATCGGCCTGCGCGTGCACGACCGGGTCGACGGCCGCGTCGCGCTCGGCGCGGGCGGCGAGGACCTGCTCGTCCTGCGCGAGGAGCCGGGCGCGCGCCCGGCGCTCGGGTACGCCGGCCTCTACCACTTCGCCCTGCTCGTGCCCGAGCGCGAGGACCTCGCCCGCTGGCTGGCCCACGCCGCCCGCGAGGAGGTGCCGATCGTCGGCGTCGCCGACCACTACGTCAGCGAGGCGATCTACCTCTCCGACCCCGACGAGCACGGGATCGAGGTCTACTGGGACCGCCCGCGCGAGGTGTGGGAGGGCCAGGTCTCCGAGCGCATGACGACGCTGCCGCTCGACGTCGGCGACCTGCTCGGCGTGCTCGACGACCCGCGCACCGAGCCCTTCGACGCCCTCGCGTCGGGGACGGTCATGGGCCACGTGCACCTGCGCGTCGCGGAGATCCCCGCGACGACCGCCTTCTACTGCGACGCGCTCGGCTTCGCGCTGATGGCCGCGTTCGGCGCGCAGGCGGCGTTCATGAGCGCCGGCGGCTATCACCACCACGTCGGCGCGAACACCTGGGAGAGCCGCGGCCGCGGGCAGGCGCCGCCCGGTCACGCGACGCTCGAGCAGATGACGGTCGTGCTGCCGGCCGGCGCCGACGTCGAGCGCCTCGCGGCGGCGGCTGCCGCCGTCGGGGCCGAGCCGGAGACCCGCGAGGACGGCGTGCTCGTCCGCGACCCGGCGGGCAACCCGGTGCTGCTGGCGGCCGGGCCGGCGGCCTGAGCCGCCGGTGCGCGCTAGGCGGCGGCCCCGCCGAACAGCCGCGGGTCGTTCGTGATGACGCCCGTGACCCCGAGGCGCTCGAGCTTGGCGATCCGGTCGGCGTCGTCGACCGTCCAGACGTAGAGCTCGCCGCCCGCGTCGTCGATCGTGCGCACGAGTCGTGCGGTCACGAGCGCCCAGTGGCACATGAGGGCGTCGATGCGCCCCGAGCGGATCGCGGTCCCGGCCCGGCCGGGGAGGATGAGCTGGGCGTAGCGGGCGAGGACCAGCGCGGGCACGCGGGTCCAGCGGCTCGAGAGCGGGTTGCGGCGGATCTTCGGCACCGACCACCCCAGACGGATCCGCGGGTCGGCCTCGCGCACGACCGGGAGGCTCGACTCCTCCATCGTCGAGATCAGCGCCCGCTCGGCGAGCCCGTGCTCGCGCAGCGCGTCGACCACGCGCCGCTCGTAGCCCGCGAGCTTCATGTCGACGTTCAGCTCGACGCCGGCCCACGCGTCCTGGGCGAAGTGGGCGAGCCCCTCCTCGAGCGTGATCGCCGCCCCGCGCTCGACGACCCCGTAGTCGTGGGCGAGCACGAGCCCGCCGGAGCCGTCGCGGTGCTCGGGGAGCACGTCGAACTCGACCATGTCGACGCCGGCCTCGAGCGCGGCGTCGAAGCTCGCGAGCGTGTTGCCGGGCGTGATGAGGTCGGCGCCCTTGTGGCCGATGCGCTTGAGCGTCCGGGGGGTCAGGTCTGGCATCCGGGGCACCAGTATGTCCGACGGTTGTTCTCGCCCAACCCGCTTGACCGGATCCGCGCGCCGCAGTGCGGGCAGGGCTGCCCCGCTTTGCCGTAGATCGCGATCGCGCCACGGTCGAAGCCGACCGTCGCGCTGCGGGCCATCCGCGGCCGGACGGCGTCGATGACGGCCATCGCCTCGTCGTCGCCCACCCGCCGCGTCTCGCGCCACGGGTCGACGGCCGCGGCGAAACAGCCCTCCGTGCGCCAGATCGTCCCGAGCCCGGCGACGGTGCGCTGGTCGAGGAGCGCGTCGCCGATCGGCCGCGTCGGGTCGTCCTCGCGGAGGCGCCGCAGGAAGCGGTCGCGGTCGAACTCGGGGGCGAGGACGTCGGGGCCGAGGGCGGCGAGCTGCTGGTCGAACCGCGCCCGACCGGCGGTCATGAGCTCGAGCACCGGGCCGTCGAACTGCACGACCTCGTGGCCCTCGGCGCGGAAGACGAGCCACGCGCGCCGCGGCGAGCGCCGCCAGCGCTGACCCTCCGCGAACACGCCCCACCAGCCCGTCATCCGCAGGTGCGAGTGGATGACGAGGTCGCCCGCGAAGCGGATGAACAGGTGCTTGCCGTGCGCGTCCACGCTCTCCACGACCCGCCCGCCGAGGCGCTCGGGCCAGCGGTCCTTGCCGAAGCGCGGGTGGGGCGTGGCGATCTCGTCCGGGACGCGCCCGGCGAGGACCGGGCGGATCTTGTTCGCCGCGTGGTGGATGGTGTCGCCCTCGGGCATGCCGTCGCCCAGCGTACGGACGGGCTACGCGCTGAGGGTCAGCTTGCGCGGGCCCTGGCGGAAGCCCATCTCGACGAGCAGGCTCTCCCACGCGGACCCGACGACCGGCTCGCCGTCCACGCGCTCGAGCGACAGCCGGCGCGCGCGGTCGCCGGTCACGAAGTCGGCGAGCGCGGACAGCGCCGGGCGCACGCGCGGGTCGTCGGCATCGACGAGGAAGGTCAGGCCGCGGCCGCCGCGCTCGACGTACACGACGGGCTCGGCGCCGGCGAGGACGACGTAGGCGCCGGCGACGCGCTGGGGCTTGCGGTGCTCCGTATCGCGCTTCGGCCACGGCAGCGCCGCCCCGTAGGGCTGGGCCGGATCGGTCGCGGCGAGCACGATCGGCGGCGTCTCCTCGCCCGAGCCGGCCGAGCGCAGCCGCTCGACCGCGCCCGGGAGCGCGAACTGCGCGCCGCCGAGACCCTCCACGAAGTAGCCGCGGCGGCAGGTGCCGAGCGTCTCGAGCTGCGACAGCGCGTCGTAGAGGATCGAGAAGCCGCCGGGGATCCCCTCGGCCAGCACCTGCTCGCGGCTCACGATGCCGTAGCGCTCGAGCAGCAGCTCGGCGACGGTGCGGCGGCGCTGGCCGGGCTCGGGCTCGCGGCGGAAGATCGGGGTCGTCAGCGACCAGCGGCCCTGGACCTGCGCGTGCGCGCCGCTGCGGCGGGTGCCGAACCGGCGGCCGGCGCGGCCCCGGTCGCGCAGCGTCGAGCGCTGCGCGCGGGCGAGCGTCAGCCGCGGGGCGCGCAGCGGCGCCCAGGCGTCGTTCGTGACCTCGCCGGCCCACACGAGGTCCCACAGCGCCTCCTGGATCTCCTCGGGGCTCAGGGCGAGCTCGGCGAGGAAGTCGGTGAAGAAGCAGGGTGAGAGCTTCAGCCGCTCGCGCAGGATCTCGTGCGGCTCGTCGGCGGGCGGCTCGCCCTTGTAGGGCGGCGGGCCGATCGCCTCGGCGTCGTCGCGGAAGTAGAGCGCGACCTTGCCCGAGTTGCGCCCGAGCGACCCGGCCCCGACCCAGACGATCTCGCCGCTCGCGCAGAGCTGGTCCATCCACGTCGGCGAGTAGGCGCCGACACGGCGCGGCAGCACGTCGCGCTCCCAGACGTCGGCGGGCAGCGCGATCCCCTGCAGCGGGACGAGGACCTCGCGCAGGCGGTCGACCCCGGCGCCCGCCGCCGGATGGCGGTCGACGCCCTGCCAGCTCGGCAGGAAGGCCGCGAGCGCGCGCTGGTCGGAGGCCTCGATCTCCTGGCGCAGGACGGCGAGCGACGCGCGGCGCAGGCGGCGCAGGACCTCGGGGTCGCACCACTCGCGCTCGCTCCCGCCGGGGCGCAGCTCACCGCGGACGAGCGAGCCGCCGCGCTCGAGCGCTCCGAGCGCGCTCGTCGGGTCGACGCCGTAGCGGCCGCGCAGCTCCGCGGTCGTGAACGGGCCGTGGGTGCGCGCGTAGCGGGCGGCGAGGACCTCGAACGGGCGGTCGACGTCGGCGAGGAACGCCTCCGGCAGGCCGCCCGGCGGGACGGCGCCGAGCGCGTCGCGGTACAGGCCGGCGTCGTCGGCCGCGATCCACCGCTGCTCGCCGCCGACGCGCAGGTGGATCGCGCGGCGGTCGGCCTCGAGCGTGTCGAGCAGCGCCGCGGCGTCGACGCCGGCGAGCACGCGGTCGCGCACCTCGTCGGCGCTCAGGTCGCCGACGCGGCGCAGGACGTCGTGCGAGCGAGTCGGCGCTCGTCGCGCGCGTGCGGTCCGAGCGGTGCTGGAGGTCGGCCTCGACCTGCTCGAGCGCGCCCGGGTCGATGAGCTCGCGCAGCTCCTCCTGGCCGAGCAGCTCGCGCAGCAGGTCGCGGTCGAGCGAGAGGGCGGCGGCACGCCGCTCGGCGTTCGGCGTGTCGCCCTCGTACATGTACGTCGCGACGTAGTCGAACAGCAGCGACGAGGCGAACGGCGACGCGGTCGGCGTCTCGACCTCGACCATCGTCAGCTCGCGGCGGTGCAACCCGCGCAGGAGGTCGACGAGGCCGGGGACGTCGAGGACGTCGCGCAGGCACTCGCGGTAGGTCTCGAGGATGATCGGGAAGTCGGCGTAGCGCTGGGCGACCTCGAGCAGCGACTGCGACTTCAGCCGCTGCTGCCACAGCGGCGTGCGCCGCCCGGGGTAGGCGCGCGGGATGAGCAGCGCGCGGCCGGCGTTCTCGCGGAACCGCGCCCCGAACAGCGCGCTCGAGGACAGCTCGGCGACGACGGCGTCCTCGATCTCGTCCGGCTCGAGCATCACGAGGTCCGCGCCGGGCGGCTCGTCGGCGTCGGGGAGGTGGACGATGATGCCGTCGTCGGACCAGATCGCGTCGGACTCGAGGCCGAAGACGTCGCGGATCCGCGCGCTGAGGGCGAGCGACCAGGCGGCGTGGACGCGCCCGCCGTACGGGCTGAGGACGCACAGCCGCCAGTCGCCGATCTCGTCGCGGAAGCGCTCGACGACGATCGTGCGGTCGCTCGGCACGACGCGGGTGGCCGCCTGCTGCTCGGCGAGGAAGTCGAGGAGGTTCTTGGCGGCGAGCGGGTCGAGGTCGTAGTCCTCCTCGAGGGTCTTCGCGCTCTGGTCGACGGCCCAGCGGCTGAACGCGCCGATCTCGCGCCCGAGCTCCTTCGGGCGCCCGACGCCGTCGCCCTTCCAGAACGGCACCGCGCCGGGCACGCCCGGCGCGGGGGAGACGGTGACGCGGTCGCGGCCGATGTCCTCGATCCGCCACGACGACGCGCCGAGCAGGAACGTCTGGCCGGGGCGGGCCTCGTAGACCATCTCCTCGTCGAGCTCGCCGACGCGGCGGCCGTCCGGGAGCACGACGGCGAACAGGCCGCGGTCGGGGATCGTGCCCGCGTTCGTGACCGCGAGCTGGCGCGCGCCCTTGCGCGCGCGGATCGTCCCGGCGACGCGGTCCCACACGATCCGCGGGCGCAGCTCGCCGAACTCCTGCGACGGATAGCGGCCGTCGAGCATGTCGAGGACGTTCTCGAGCAGCTCGCGCGGCAGCTCGGCGTAGGAGTGGGTGGCGGTGACGAGGGCGTGGACGTCGTCGACGCCGACCGCGTCCGGCTCGGCCGACGCCGTGATCGCGACGATCTGCTGGGCGAGGACGTCGAGCGGGTTGCGCGGCACGACGGTCGGCTCGATGCGGCCCTCGCGCATGAGCTTGACGACGACGGCGCACTCGAGCAGGTCGCCGCGGAACTTCGGGAAGATCCGGCCCTTGCTGACGTCGCCGACGTGGTGGCCGGCGCGGCCGATGCGCTGCAGACCGCGGCTGACCGACTTCGGCGACTCGACCTGGAGCACGAGGTCGACCGCGCCCATGTCGATGCCGAGCTCGAGCGAGGAGGTGGCGACGAGACACGGCAGCTCGCCGGCCTTGAGCATCTCCTCGACGACGACGCGCTCCTCGCGCGCGAGCGAGCCGTGATGGGCGCGGGCGATGTCCTCCTCGGCCAGCTCGTTCAGGCGCAGCGCGAGGCGCTCGGCGCCGCGGCGGTTGTTGACGAAGACGATCGTCGAGCGGTGCTCGCGGACGAGGCGGAGCAGCTCGGGGTAGATCGCGGGCCAGATCGAGCGGCGGGTCGCCTCGCCCCCGGCCAGGGGATCGAGCGGATCGAGCGGGTCGCTCGCGGTCGGGGTGGGCGGGGTCGAATTCAGCTCGACCATCGACTCGACCGGCACGTGGATCTGCAGGTCGAGCGGCTTGCGCACGCCGGCGTCGACGACCTTCGCCGTCCGGCGCGGGCCGACCATGAAGCGGCCGACCTCCTCGAGCGGGTTCTGCGTCGCGCTCAGGCCGATGCGCTGCGGGTCGCGGTCGTCGTTGAGCGCGGCGAGGCGCTCGAGGGTCAAGGCGAGGTGCGCGCCGCGCTTCGTCGCGGCGACCGCGTGGATCTCGTCGATGATCACCGCCTCGACGCCCCGGAACATCTCGCGCGCCTGCGAGGTGAGCATGAGGTACAGCGACTCGGGGGTCGTGATGAGGATGTCGGGCGGTTCGCGGCGCATCGCGACGCGCTCGCGCTGGGGCGTGTCGCCCGTGCGCACCGACACCTTGAGGTCGGCCCCGATGCCGCGCAGCGGCGCGCGGAGGTTGCGGTCGACGTCGTAGCTGAGCGCCTTGAGCGGCGAGACGTAGACGAGCCGCGTGTGGTCGGCGGGCTCGCGGCTCAGGCGGTCGAGGCCCCACAGGAAGGCGGCGAGCGTCTTGCCGCTGCCCGTGGGGGCGGAGATGAGCACGTGCTCGCCGCCCGCGATCGCCGGCCAGGCCTGCGCCTGGGCGGGCGTCGGGACCCTCGAACGCGCGCTCGAACCACTCGCGGACGACGGGCGTGAAGGCGGATAGCGGAGAGGGAGCCACGTCCAACGAGCGTACCCCCGCCCCGCACGTACACATGTTCGGTTTTCCGCCCTTCCGGGGTCAGCCGCTCCGCAGCCCGCGCGCGAGCCCCCGCACCCAGTCGTGCGTGGCCTCGGCGTGGCGGATCGTCGCGGCGCGGGCGGCGTCCTGGTCGCCATCCGCGATCGCGGCGACGATCGGCCCGTGGCCGGCCTGCGAGACGCGGCGGGCGCGGGCCGGACCGGGGGTGATGGCGAGCACCTCGCCGAGCTCGACCTGCAGCTGGGCCTCGGCCGCGACGAGGCGGTGCGAGCGCGCGAGCTCGGCGATCAGCACGTGGAAGCGCGCGTCGGCGCGGCGATAGGCGGCGGCATCGTCCGCGGCGGCCTCGACCGCCGCCGCGGCGTCCCGCAGGCGCGGGAGCTCGCCGGGCGTGCGGCGCCCGGCGGCCAGCGCGGCGGCCTCGCCCGATACGGCGCGGCGCCAGTCCGTGAGCGCGCGGAGCTGCTCGGCGGTGGGCGGGTCGAGCGCCGGCGGCGGCGGGTCCGGCGCGACGAACGCGCCGCCCGTCCGTCCGCGGCGGATCTCGATCAGGCCGGCGTCCTCGAGGACCGCGAGGGCCTGCCGAAGCGTCATCCGCGCCACGCCGAGCGTCTCGGCGAGCTCGATCTGGCCGGGCAGCCGCTCGCCGGGCGGGAGCAGCCCGGCGCCGATCGCCTCCCCGATCCGGCGCACGACCTGCTCGACCGCGCCCGTCGGCTCGACGGGCGACAGGAGGAGGTCTCGGGCGATGGCGGGAGCGGCTCTGGACATGAAAAGGGCTAAGTGCTAGACATTAGACCATGGAGCCGACGCCTGACCAGATCGCCGCCTATCGCCGTGACGGCTTCCTCGTCGTCGAGCGCTTCCTCTCCGACGACGAGGTCGCCCGCCTGCGCGAGCGCTTCGCCGCCTGCTTCGCCCACGAGTGGGAGACGGGCCTGCGCCCCGACGAGGTCAACTACGACCCGAAGAGCACGCCGCCGGACCTCACCCGCCAGCTCTGCAACGCGTGGAAGGCCGACCGCACGGTCGCCGCCACGGTGCTCGCGGCGCGCAACGCGGAGTTCGGCGCCGCGCTCGCGGGCGTCACCGGGCTGCGTCTGCTGCAGGACAACCTCATCTGGAAGCCGCCGTCGGGCAAGGCGCTGCTCTGCCACCAGGACGCGGCCTACACCGACTTCCTCGACCCGAAGAACATGACCACGTGCTGGATGGCGCTCGACGACACGGCGGCCGACAGCGGCACGATCTACTACGTCAAGGGCTCGAACCACTGGCCGCGCGCGCCGCTCGGCGGCGACTTCCACGCGCCGGACGACTGGCTCGCGCACGTCCGCGCCTCGATGCCGCCCGACACCGAGCTCGAGCTCGTGCCGATCGAGGTCCCGGCCGGGGGCGCCGCCTTCCACGACGGCTGGACGTTCCACGGCTCGCCCGTCAACGAGCGCGACGACGCCGAGCGCCGGGCGATGGTCAGCCACATGATCTCGACCGACACGCGCTGGAACCCCGCGCACTCGCACGCGATCTACTCGAAGTACCGCCGCCCGGGCGAGGTCGAGATGGACGAGGCGTTCTTCCCGATCATGTGGCGGGCGGACGGCCACCGCACGCGCGCGATCGACACCGAGTTCGCGCCCGCCGCGGTCCCGGTCTGAGGCGGCGTCAGGCGGCGGCGACCCGCGCCCACGCGCCGACGGCCGAACCCGAGCCGTCGCGCACGGCCGGCGTGGCGAGCCCGGCGGCGGCGAACGTGCGGCGCAGGCGCGGCGCGGCCTCCTGCGGGCTCTCCGCGGCCTCCTGGACGCAGACGACGCCGCCCGGCCGCAGGCGGGCGGCGGCCGCGCGCAGCGTCCGCGCCGGGTCGGGCAGGTCGAGCAGGACGGAGCGGGCGACGACGGCGTCGAAGCCGCCCTCGGGCAGCACCGGCACCGCGAGGTCGCCGACGGCGAGGTCGACGTGCTCGATCTCCTCGCGCTCGCAGCGCACCGCCGCCAGCATGAGGGTGCGCAGGTCGCGGTCGACGCTCACCACCCGCCCGGACGGGCCGACGATCCGCGCCGCGAGCAGCGCGACGTCGCCCGCGCCGGTGCCGAGGTCGAGCACGCGCATCCCGGGTCCGACCCCGGCGTCCGCCAGCAGGCGCTCGGTCAGCGGGTCGTCTTCGCGGTCGGAGGTGGTGGTGTCGGTCGTGCGCATGGTCGGGTCCCCGGGGTGGTGTCGATGGTCAACGGCGTGCCGCCGGCGGAACCGGCGACACACCCCGAGGACGCTTGCACGCGGGGACCCTTCCGGTGTGTGCGTCGTCGCACGCAGCGCTCAGCGTGCGACGAGGTCCCGCGCGCGGGCGAGGACCGCGTCCATCATCGGCTCGGTCAGGCGCCCGGTGAACGTGTTCTGCTGGGACGGGTGGAAGCAGCCCAGGAGCGGCAGCCGGTCGCCGCCGTCGAACAGCGCGTCGTGGCCGAAGCGCGGCCGCGGGCGCGGGTTCTCGAGGCCCGCGGCGCGGCGCAGGCGCAGCGCGGCGTCCCATGCGAAGCCGCCGAGGCAGACGATCAGACGGACCGAGGGCAGCAGCTCGAGCTCGCGGACCGACCACGGCAGGCAGGTGTCGCGCTCGGCCGGCGTCGGCCGGTTGGCGGGCGGCGCGCAGCGGACGGCGGCGGCGATCCATGCGTCGTGCAGGCGCAGCCCGTCGTCGCGACGGGTCGAGGTCGGCTGGTTGGCGAAGCCCGTGCGGTGCAGCGCGGCGAACAGCCAGTCGCCCGAGCGGTCGCCGGTGAACACGCGGCCGGTGCGGTTGCCGCCGTGGGCGGCGGGCGCGAGGCCGAGGATCAGGACCCGCGCCGCGGGGTCGCCGAAGCCGGGGATCGGCGCGCCCCAGTAGTCCTCGGTCGCGTACGCGGCGCGGCGCTCGCGCGCGACCTGCTCGCGCCAGGCGACGAGCCGCGGGCAGGCGCGGCAGGCGACGATCCCGGCCTCGAGGCGCGCGAGCGTCGGGGCGCGCGCGGCGGCCGCGACGACGGCGGCGGCGTCCGTGGCCGCCCCGGCCGGCGCGGTCACCCGCGGCGGCCGCGGTCCAGCGTGCCGAGCATGAGCCGCGTGATCACGGGCTCGAGCGCGGTCGGGCTGTCCGGCCGTCCGGTACGCAGCTGGCGGGCGACGAGCTCGACCGCGGCGCCGATCACCGCGAACGCGTCGTCGGCCGTCGCGAACGTCGGCGCGCCGTAGCGCGGGGCCGTGCGCGCGTTGTCGCGGTGCAGGCCGTCGGCGAAGGCCTCGAGGATCGCGTCGCGGCGAGCCGCGGCGCGCGGGCCGGCGCCGATGATCTCGAGGAGCAGCGTCTGGGCGGAGTTGCGGTGGTCGTCGAGCGTGTCGAGGAACGCGCGGACGTTGGCCGCGACGTGCTCGTCGTAGCTGCCGTACTTGCGTTCCTGCCCGGCGGCCGCCATCGCGTGCGTGACCTCCGCGGCGGCCGCGTCGAACAGCGCGAGGATGCACTCCTCCTTGTTGGCGAAGTGCTCGTAGAACGTCGCCTTCGACATCCCGGCCTCGCGGCTGATCGCCTCGGCGCTCGCCTCGGCGTAGCCGACCCGGGCGAAGACGGCCGCCGCGGCCTCGAACAGGCGCTGGCGCTGGACCCCGAGCCGTACGTCGAGCGGCGGCGCGTGCCGGCCGCGGGGGACGGAGACGGTCGGGCGAGGGTCGGCCATCGCCGCCCATGGTAGGTAGCCTCCCCGTCCGCATGACGTCACACCCGGCCCGCACGTTGCCCGCGCTCGTCGCCGCCGTCCTCGCGGCGGCCCTGCTCGCCGCCGGCTGCGCCCCCTCGACCGACAGCTCGAGCAACAGCACGAGCAAGTTCAAGGGCGACGCCCGCCTCGCCGCGCAGACGGTCGAGGACCTCCAGTCCGCGGCCAACGACAGCGACGAGGCCGAGATCTGCGACCAGCTGCTCGCGCGGGCGTTCGCCGGCCGGATCGCCTCCGCCGGGGGCAGCTGCACCGACGGCGTCGACGAGGCCATCAAGGATGCCGACAGCATCGACATGACCGTCGAGAGCGTGCAGGTCAGCGGCGATCAGGCGACCGCGCGCGTGAAGCTCGAGACGGGCAAGAACGACCGCCGGGCGACGTTCCGGCTCGTCCGCGAGAACCGGCGCTGGAAGATCGCCGGGCTCTGAGCCCGCGGCCTCAGCCGAGCGCGCGGCCGTACTGGCGCTCGTAGTACGCGCGGTACTCGCCCGAGCGGATCGGCTCCCACCACCAGGCGTTGTCGCGGTACCAGGCGACGGTGCGCTCGAGGCCCTGCTCGAAGCGGACCTGCGCCGCCCAGCCGAGCGTGCGGACCTTCTCCGAGCTGAGCGAGTAGCGGCGGTCGTGGCCCGGGCGGTCGGTGACGTGCTCGACCAGGCCGGGATCGGCGCCGGTGAGGCCGACGATCCGGCGCACGACGTCGAGGTTGGCCGCCTCGTCCGGGCCGCCGACGTTGTAGACCTCGCCCGGCGCGCCGTGCTCGAGGACGTGGCCGATGCCGCGCGCGAAGTCCTCGACGAACAGCCAGTTGCGCACCTGCATCCCGTCGCCGTAGACCGGCAGGCGGTCGCCGTGCATGGCGTTGAGGACCATCAGCGGGATGAGCTTCTCGGGGTACTGATACGGCCCGTACGCGTTCGACCCGCGGCAGATCGACGCCGCCAGCCCATAGGTGTGCACGTAGCTCGCCACGAGCAGGTCCGCGCCGGTCTTCGTCGCGCTGTAGGGCGAGGACGGGTTGAGCGGCGAGGTCTCGGTGAACGAGCCCTCCTCGATCGAGCCGTAGACCTCGTCCGTCGAGACCTGCACGTAGCGCAGGCCGCGCTCGCGGGCCGTCTCGAGCAGCGTGTAGGTCCCGTCCATCTGCGTGCGCAGGAACGCCTCGGGCCCCGAGATCGAGCGGTCGACGTGCGTCTCGGCGGCGAAGTTCACGATCGCCTCGGCGCCCTCGACGGCCTGGGCGACGGCGTCCGGGTCCTCGATCGCGCCGTGCACGAAGTCGTGGTCGACGTCGTGCAGGTTCTCGCGGCGCCCGGCGTAGGTCAGCTTGTCGAGGACCGTGACCTCGTCGCCGTGGTCGCGCACGCGGATGCGCACGAAGTTCGAGCCGATGAAGCCGGCCGCGCCGCAGACGAGGAGCCTCATGCCGCCAGTGCCTTCCCTTCGTCGAGGTACGCGGCGAGACCGCGGTCCCATCGCGGGAGGAACACGCCCGGCTCGCGCTCGGTGCCGAGCGCGCTGTAGGCCGGTCTCGTCGCCGGGCGCGCGAACTGCGTGCTCGTCGTCGGCACGACGCGGCAGGCGATCCCGGCCTGGTCGAAGATCTCCACGGCGAACTCGTACCACGAGCACTCGCCGGTGCCGGTGGCGTGGAAGACGCCGACGTCGCCGGTGCGCTCGGCGATCTCGACCAGCGCCGGGGCGAGATGGCCGGTCCAGGTCGGTCCGCCGCGCTGGTCGGTGACGACGCTGACCTCGTCGCGCTCGTGGCCGAGGCCCACCATCGTCGTCACGAAGTTGCGCCCGCCCGCGCCGAACAGCCATGCGGTCCGGACGATCGCGTGCTCGGCGTTGGCCTCGGCGACCGCGTATTCGCCCGCGAGCTTCGTGCGCCCGTAGGCCTGCAGCGGCGCGACGGGGTCGGACTCGACCCACGGCTCGCGGTTGGCGCCGTCGAAGACGTAGTCGGTCGAGACGTGCACGACGCGCGCCTGCGCGGCGGCGGCCGCCCGGGCGACGTGGCCGGCGCCGTCGCCGTTGACGCGCAGCGCGAGCGCCTCGTGGGTCTCGGCGCCGTCGACGTCGGTGTACGCGGCGCAGTTGATGACCGCCCCCGGCTCGGCGGCGGCGACGACGCGCTCGACGTGGTCGGCGTCGGTGATGTCGAGGTCGCGCCGCTCGAGCGCGACCACGTCGTGGCCGAGGCGTGCGGCGTCGCGGGCGACCGCGCGCCCCAGCATCCCGCCGCTACCGAGGACGAGCAACCGCATCGACCACATGGTCGCGCAAATTGGCATCGTGCGCGCTGTGGCGGCCGATCGCGCACGAGGGCCCCTGTGGGCCGCGGCCCTGCTCATGGGGGCGCTCGGGACGTTCCACGCCTGGAGCGTGCTCGTCGATCCGCTGCAGGACGCGCTCGGCGTCTCGCGCTCGACCGTCAGCGCCGTCTACGCGCTCGCGACGGCGGTCTTCGCGGCGAGCATGCTGCTCGAGCCCGCCGCCCACCGGCGGCTGCCCGCGGTCGCGATCGGGACCGGGAGCGCGCTGCTCGCCGCCGCCGGCCTCGCGCTCTGCGCGGTGCCCGCGGCCGGGGCGGTGTTCGTCGGCTACGGCGTCCTCTTCGCCGCCGCCAACGGCCTCGGCTACGGCCTCGCCGTCCATATCGCGGCGACGACCGGGCGCACCGGGGCGAGCGCCGGGCTCATGGTCGCCGCCTACGCCGTCGGCGGCAGCCTCGTCGCCCCGCTGCTGTCGCTCGCCGCCCGCGACGCCGGCCTGCCGACCGCCTTTCTCGGTCTCTGCCGCGCTCATGCTCGCCGTCGCGGTCGTGCAGGTCGCCGTCCTCGGCCCCGCCGAGCGCCGCCTCCCACGGCCTGCGGCGGGCGCGGCCGTGCGCTGGGCGGTCCTCGCCCGCGACCGCGTGTTCTGGCTGCTCTGGGCCGGGTTCCTCGGCGGGAGCGCGGCCGGTCTCGTCGTGATCGGCCACGGCGCCGCGATCGTCGAGGCGCTCGGCGGCGGGGCCGCGGTGCTGACCCTGGGGGCGAGCCTGGCCGCGGCCGGCAACGGCGTCGGGCGCCTCGGCGCCGGCGCGCTCGCCGACCGCCTCGGCGTGCGCGCGATCCTCGTCGGCGGCTCGGGGCTGGCGGCCGTCGCGCTGCTCGGCCTCGCCGCCGGTCCCGGCCCCGCGGTCGCGGCCGCCGGGCTGGCGGTGTCGGGGATCGCCTACGGCGTGGTCGCGGTCGGCTACCCGGTCGCCGCGGCGCGCTACTACGGCGCCGGGCACACGACGGCCGTGTACGCGCGGATCTTCACCGCCTGGGGCCTGGCCGGGATCACCGCGCCGGTCGCCGCGGGCGCGCTGTTCGACGAGACCGGCGGCTACGGGACGATCCTCGTCGTCCTGGGCGTCGGGTCGATCCTCGCCGCACTGGCGAGCGCGGCGCTGCCCCCGGCGCCGGTCCGGCCGCCCGAGGCCTAGAGGATCCCGATCTCCGAGTTGTCGCCGACCATGAAGCGGAAGGCGCGCGGCTGGCCGTCGCCGCGCTGGATCGTCACGTTGCGCCCGAGCAGCGAGGACTCCATCCGCCCGTCGAGGTCGGACACGCGGCAGCCGTCGAGGAGGATCGAGTGCTCGACCTCGGCGCGCTCGATCGTGCAGTCCGCCCCGATCGCGGTGTAGGGGCCGACGTAGCAGTCCCTCAGCCGGGCGCCGGCCCCGATGATGGCGGGACCGCGGACGATGCAGCGCTCGAGCCGCGCCCCGGGCTCGACGACGACGCGGCCGTCGCAGCGCGACTCGACGAGCTCGCCCTCGACCCGCGCCTCGATCGTGTCGAGGACGAGGCGGTTGGCCTCGAGCATGTCCTCGAGCCGGCCGGTGTCCTTCCACCAGCCGCGGACGATGTGCGGCTCGACCCGCGCGCCGCTGTCGACGAGGTGCTGGATCGCGTCGGTGATCTCGAGCTCGCCGCGCGCGCTCGGGCGGATCGCGCGGGCGGCGTCGTGGATCGCCGGCGTGAACATGTAGACGCCCACGAGCGCGAGGTCGGTCTTCGGCTCGGGCGGCTTCTCGGCCAGCCGGACGACGCGCCCGTCCTCGAGCTCGGCGACCCCGTAGTGCTGCGGGTCGTCGACCGGCGTGAGCAGGATCAGCGCGCTCGGGGCGTTCTCGCGGAACGTCTCGACGAGGCCGTCGATCCCGCCCTGCAGCAGGTTGTCGCCGAGGTACATCACGAACGGCGAATCGCCGAGGAACGGCTCCGCCGTCAGTACCGCGTGGGCCAGACCGGCCGGCTCGTCCTGCACGATGTAGGTCAGCTTGACCCCGAACCGCGAGCCGTCGCCGGCCGTCGCGCGGATCTCGTCGCCGGTCTCCGGGGCGATGATGATCCCGATCTCCTCGATCCCCGCCTTGGCCATCGCATCGATGCCGTAGAAGAGCACCGGCCGGTTGGCGACGGGCACGAGCTGCTTGGCGTTCGTGTGCGTGATCGGGCGCAGGCGCGTGCCGCGCCCGCCCGACAGGATCAGGCCCTTCAGCGGTTCCATGGGCGTCTAGTAAACGCCGTCGAGCTTGCGGTGGTCCCACGTCGCCCGGCGGGACTCGACGAACTGCATCGCGATCCGCTTGGGCGCCTGCTGCTCGATCATCGCGCGCACGTCGTCGTCCACGCCGCCGTAGCGCGCGAACAGCTCGAGCCCGAACGCGACGATCGTCTCGACGTCGTCGTGGACGACCGTGTCGCACTCGAGCATCACGCCGCGCAGCTCCTCGTAGCGCTCGCCCGCCTCGACCTGGAGCGTCGCGCGCGGGTCGCGGCCGAGGTTCACGGCCTTCTGGGACTTGGCGAACGTCCACGCCCACAGCTCGGGCGCGCCGCCGTCGCCGGTGGGGCGGACCACGTACCACAGCGGCATGAGGTGCGGCCGGCCTCGGCGGCCGTTCGTCGCGCAGATCACGGTCCGCTCCTCGTCGAGGAACGCGAGGACCTCCGCGTCGGACATCCGGATCTGGTCGCGCCGGCTCATGGCCGGGACCCTAGCCGCCCGGTCACACCGCGGCGGCGAGCCGGACGACGGCGTCGCGGACCGCGTGCCGGGCGTCCTCGGGCTCGAGGACCGCCGCGTCGCCGGCCTCGGCCAGCACGCGCCGGACGAGCCAGTCGGTGCCCGCGAACGGCAGCGCGACCACGACCGCGCCGTCGGCGAGCTCCTCGGCCACGGTCAGGTCCTCACGGGCCCAGCGGGCCCGCTCGGGCGAGAACCACACCCGCGCGATGCGCGACGCCGGGACCTCGCCCGTGCGCGGCCAGCCCTCGACGTCGCCGAGCGCGTCGATCTCCGGCCGCGGCTCGAACGTCTCGTCGAGCAGGGTCGCGTCCTTGATGCGGTCGAGGCGGAAGTGGCGCAGGTCGTCCTTGGCGACGTCGACCGCGGCGACGTACCAGCCCTCGCGCCCGTTGAAGAGCGCGTACGGCTCGATCGTGCGCCGGGTCAGCTCGTCCTCGTCGGGCTTGTAGTACTCCATCCGCAGCCGGCGGTGGCCGGAGACGGCCTCGTTGACGAGGCGGGCGACGGACGGGTCGTCGCCGCCGAGGGTCGCGATCTGCAGGCCCTGCTGCGCCGGGTCCGACCCGAGCGCCCCGACGATCTTCTCGCGCGCCGACTGCAGCGCGCCCTCGGGCAGGTGCTCGCCGATGAGGTCGATCGCCGCGACGAGCGACTTGGCCTCGACCGGCAGGAGCCGCGCCGGGCGGGCGAAGTTGTCGGAGTACGGCTCGGGGTCGATCTCCACCCAGCCGTCGTCGCCGACCTCGGCGTACAGCACGTACGAGCCGCCCCCGAAGTTCACGACGTTGAGGACGTTGACGTCCTCGCGGAGCTCCTGGTCGGTGATCTGCAGGCGCTCGCAGACGTCCTCGGAGCGCAGCCGCAGGCCCGCGCGGCCGGCGTCGATGAGGATCGAGGCGAGCGTGACGAGGCGCGCGAAGCGCTCGGGGCGGATCGCGGCCGGGTCGCGGCGGCCGTTGCCGTTGGCCTCCGGGACGTGCTCCTCGAGGTCCTCGGGGGCGGGCGGCACCGGCGGCGCGAGGTCGGGGCCGGACTCGTGGCGCTCGGCGAGCCGGGACAGGCGCTCCTCGACGTCGGCGACGAGCTCCGGCGGGCCCTCGACCCGCGCGTGCTCGCCGAGCCCGAGGATCCAGGCGACGAGCAGGCGCATGTTCGCGTAGGCGGTCTCGAAGACCACGCCGCCGTCGTCGGCCGGGGTGACCTGGCCGAAGCGGCCGTAGTGCCGCTCGACCTGCCAGCCGAGGCGGTCGGAGACGTGGACGCGCGCGGTGCCGACCTCGTCGCCGTACTGCCACTCGGCGCGGTTGGCGTAGGCGCGCGGGTCGAAGTCGCGCGGGCGCTTGAAGTCGTGCTCGGCCTTCGTGGCGTAGGCGACCTTGCCCCGGATCCGCGAGAGGCGGAAGACGCGCAGCGCCTGGCGCTCGTGGGAGTGGCCGAGGAGGTAGAACTGCCCGCCCTGGAAGAGCAGGTGGTAGGGGTCGACCTTGCGCGCGCTGACGTCGCCGCGCTCCATCGTGAAGTACTCGAAGGTGATGGTCTTGTTGCGGAAGATCGCCGTCTCGACCTTGGCCAGCCGCTGCGACAGCTCGTGGCCGCCCGCCGAGCCGGTGATGCCGAGACCGAGCGTGCGCTGGTCCGGCGCGCGGTGCGGGCTCGGCCGCCCCCAGGAGATCTGCTGGAGCGCGAGCCGCAGCGGCTCGGCGTAGGCGAACTCGCCGTCGAGCAGGGTCAAGGCGAACTGCAGCGACGCGAGCTCCTCGTCGGAGAACGCGATCGGCGGCAGATGGAAGTTCTCCGGCCGCAGCGAGTAGTTCTCCTGCTCGGCCACGCCGTCGAGCGGCTTGTCGACGGTCAGCTGGATCCCCAGCGAGTCGAGCTCGGCGCGGTCGGCGTAGAAGCGCCGGGCGAAGGCGTCCTCGTTCATCCCGCTGTAGCCCTCGACGTCGCGGCGGATCTCGAGGGCCGTGACCGGCCGACGCTCCGCCATCAGGTACGAGATCAGGGAGAGCTGGCGGATGAGCTTCTCGGTGTCCTTCGCCATTCGTCGTCACGATAGAACGGGCCGCACGCGCGCGACCCCGCGTCGCAGAATAGGCCCGCTCTTTGCGGTCTTTCTGCGCAGAGTTGGCGTCGACCGCGTGACATCCGGCGCGATCGCGCGGATCGGGGTGTCCCGTCGGGGGGTGAGCCTACGCGGCATTCATGGACGCGGATAAGGTCCCGACCATGACGAAGCTCGTCATCGTCGACGACCACGAGGCGCTCCGTGAGGGCCTCGCGGCGCTGTTGGCGAGTCACGGCCTGGAGATCGTCGGTGCGGCGGGCAACGTCGCGGCCGGCCTCGACATCGTCGAGCACGCCACGCCGGACATCGCGCTCGTCGACATCCAGCTGCCCGACGGCAGCGGCATCGACCTCACGCGCGAGCTCATCGCCCGTCGGCCGGAGCTCGGCGTGATCCTCTACACCGGCGACAGCGACGCCGAGCGCCTCTACAGCGGCCTCGACTCGGGGGCCCGCGGCTACGCGCTCAAGGCCGGCTCGATGGCCGAGCTCGTCGGGGCGATCGAGCGGATCGCGTCCGGCGGCTCGTACGTCGACCCGCGCCTCGACCGGATCCTGCTCTCGCCGCGGGCCACCGCGCAGGTCCCGCAGCTCTCGCCGCGCGAGCGGGAGATCATGCACCTGATGGCCGAGGGCCGGACGGCGGAGGCGATCGGCCAGGAGCTCAACGTCTCCGTCGAGACGGTGCGGACCCACGTGCGCAACGTGATCCGCAAGCTCCAGGCGCGCAACCGCGTCCACGCGATCGCGCTCGCGCTGATGCGCGGGGAGATCGAGCTCGACGACGATGGCCGCTGAGGGCGAGGCGCAGCTCGGCCCGCTCGTCCACGCCCTGCGGACCCCGCTGACGATCGTCGAGGGCTTCGCGGACGCGCTCGCCCGCCGCGGCGACGAGATGTCCGCCGAGGAGCGCGCGGAGTACATCGAGCGGATCGGGGACGCCGCGCGCGAGATGCGGGATCTGCTGGACGCGGTGCGCTGAGTTCTCGGCTCGAGGCGCGGCCCCACAACGACCGCGCGCGGCCACCAGGGCCGCGCGCGGGAACAGCAGGGGAACGGGGGCCGTGTCAGCGACCGACGGTCTCGGCCTGCCGCGACGGGCGCACCTCCTCGCCCTCGCCCTCGCGGAAGAAGCGGCGTTCCTGCTCGCGGTCGCCCGAGATGTCGTCCTGGTAGGTCTCGCGCGCGAAGTACGTCGCGACGACGGTGATCACGCCCATGACGACCATGTACGCGGCGACGAGCGTCGGCGAGTCGTTGTTCGCGGCCAGCAGCGCGGCCGCGATCAGCGGGGCGAAGCCGCCCGACAGGACGGACGCCAGCTGGTAGCCGAGGGATGCGCCCGAGTAGCGCACGCGCGTACCGAACAACTCGGAGTAGTACGCGGCCTGCGGGCCGTACATCAGGTCGTGGCCGACGTTGACGCCGAGGACGATCGCCAACCAGACGAGGACGGTCTCCTTGGTGTCGACCAGCATGAAGAACGGGAAGCAGAACAGCGTCGAGAACACGGCGCCGGTCATGTAGAGCTTCCGACGGCCGAAGCGGTCGGACAGCGAGCCCCACAGCGGAACCGTCACCAGGCCGATCGCGGCGGCGATCGCCACACCGGTCAACATGGTCGACTTCCCGAGGTTCAGCGTGTCCTCCGCGTAGGCCAGGACGAACACGGTGTAGATGTAGAAGATGCCGTTCTCGGAGATGCGCATGCCCATCGCGACGAGGACCTCGCGCGGGTGCGTCTTGATGACGTCGACGATCGGCTTCGGCGCCTCGGTCCCGCTGTCCTTGACCTCCTGGAACGCCGGGGACTCCATCAGCCGCGTGCGGATGACGAGGCCGACGGCGACGAGGACGATCGAGAACAGGAACGGGATGCGCCAGCCGTACGAGGTGAACTGCGACTCGGTCGTCAGCGCCTGGGTGGCCGCGAAGATCACCGTCGCGCCGAGGAGGCCGGCCGGGACGCCCATCTGCGGGAAGCTGCCGTAGAGGCCGCGCTTGCCCTTGGGGGCGTGCTCGACGGACATGAGGACCGCGCCGCCCCACTCGCCGCCGACGCCGATGCCCTGCGCCAGGCGCAGCACGACGAGGATGATCGGGGCCGCGATGCCGATCGACGCGTACGACGGCAGCACGCCGATCGCGGCGGTGGCGAGGCCCATGATCAGCAGCGAGATCACGAGCATCGACTTGCGCCCGACGCGGTCGCCGTAGTGGCCGAAGATGATGCCGCCGACGGGGCGGGCGGCGAAGCCGACGCCGAACGTCGCGAAGGCCGCGAGCGTGCCGACCGTCGGGCTGACGTTCGGGAAGAACAGGTCGTCGAAGATCAGCGCGGCGGCCGTGCCGTACAGGAAGAAGTCGTACCACTCGATCGCGGTACCGACGAAGCTGGCCAGGGCGACCTGACGCAACGACTGGGTGTCACCTTGGCGTTCTCCGCCGAGGCGCTCTGCAGCGCTTGCCATGAAACTCTCTCCTCCCGCTGGGAGCGGCCCGGGCCAAAATGGGTGCCGCACGGGCGACCGGGCCGCCGAGGTGGGGTGTGCGACGACGGTGGTGTGGGCTTTCGGCTACCCCGCCGTTCGGGCGCAAAAACGTTCGTCTGCGCAACTGGCATACCAGGCAACCCTGGCTGCGCGACGGCGATTGAAACGCCGCCGGGCGGGTGTGCTACGCCGCCCGGCGCTCGGCCTCGACCGCGGGGCCGAAGTACGCGCTCGAGCCGATCCCGCGGTCGTACGAGGTCCAGCTCTGGCCGGGCGCGAGCTCCTTCTCGAGCCGGTCGAAGCTGCCCAGGCGGCCGCCGAGGTTGTCGATGTGGTGCACGAGCGTCGCCTCGCGCGTGCACGGCACCACCGGGCTGCCGTGGGCGAGCGAGCCGTGGTGGCTCAGGATGATGTGGAGCACGGCCTGCGCGGTGTCGGGCGGGAAGCCGGGCAGGTCCTCGATCTCGCGCCGGATGCGGTAGTAGCCGAGCGGGATCTCGCCCTGCAGGCGGCCGGCGTCGGTGAGGTCGATCGAGGCGGCGTCGGCCGTGTAGGCCTCGAGCTTGCCGATGTCGTGCAGGAGCGCGCCGGTCACGGCGACGTCGTGGTCGATCCCCGGGAAGTGCGCGGCGATGCCGTGCACGGCCTGCGCCACCGAGACCGAGTGCTCGAGCAGGCCGTGGGCGTAGGCCTGGTGGTAGTGCTTGGCCGCCGGCGCGCGGCGGTAGCGGCGCCAGCTCTCGGTGTGCTCGCCGAGGATCCGCTCGAGCAGCGCGCGGAGGTGCGGGCACTGGATCGTGCCGACGAGCTCGCGCAGGTCGGCCTCCATCTGGTTCGCGCTGCGGGGCGGGCCGTCGACGAGGTCGGCGGGGTCGAACGAGCCGGGCAGCGGCTCGCTCAGCGCGCGGACGACGACCTGCAGCCCGTAGCGCGGGTGGCGCTCGTAGCGGCCCGCGACGCGCACCGGGCGGCCGGGGACGCAGCGCTCGAGCAGCGCCTCCACGTCCTCCTCCGCGATCGCGACGACCTGGCCGCTGCGGTCGCCGAGCGACAGGCGCAGGATCGTGCCGCCCTCCCGCCGCTGCCGGATCTCGGCGGCGCGCACGAGCAGGACCTGGTCGAGATCCTGACCCTCTTGGAGGTCCCGCACGAACATGCGTGAGACCGTAGGGGCGGGCGCGGACGGCATAGGCTGAATGAACATGGAGATCAAGTCGCGCGACGAGAGGTGGACCTGACGATGGGGCGGACGGCGATCGTCACGGGCGGGACCGGCGGCCTGGGCGCGGCGGTCACGCGGGCGGCTGCTCGAGGACGGCTGGCGCGTGGTCGTGCCGTGGTTCGCCGAGCGCGAGCTCGAGCGCGTCGAGGCGCACGACCGGCTCGACCTCGTGCAGGCCGATCTGACCGACCCCGCGTCGGCGGCGGGCGTGGCCGAGGCCGCGGGCGCGGACCTCGGCGCGCTCGTCAACCTCGTCGGCGGGTTCGCCATGGGCGAACGCCTCCACGAGACCCCGATCGACGACTTCGAACGGCTCCTGCGCCTCAACCTCCGCCCGACCTACCTGATGTCGGCCGCCGCGCTCCCGGCGATGCTCGCGGCGGGGTCCGGGTCGATCGTGTGCGTCTCGGCGCGGCCGGCGGTCCAGCCGTTCTCCGGCGCCGCGGGCTACATCACGGCCAAGGCGGCGGTGCTCGCGTTCGTCGACGTCCTCGACGCCGAATACCGCGACGACGGGATCCGGGCGAACGCGATCATGCCGTCCGTGATCGACACGCCGGCGAACCGGGAATCGCAACCCGACGCCGATCACGACCGCTGGGTCCGCCCCGCCGAGATCGCGCGCGTCATCGCGTTCCTCTGCTCGGATGACGCGAGCGTGACCAGCGGCGCCCACATCCCCGTATACGGACGGGCATGACCTCTCCCGAGACCACCACCCCCTCCGACCGCCGCTGGTGGACGCTCGGCGCCGTCTGCGTCGCGACGTTCATGCTGCTGCTCGACATCACGATCGTGAACGTCGCGCTGCCGGACATCGCGAAGGACCTGGGCTCGTCGTTCTCCGATCTGCAGTGGGTCGTCGACGCCTACGCGCTGTCGCTCGCCGCGCTGCTCCTGACCGCCGGGTCGCTCGCCGACCTCCTCGGCCGCCGCCGCGTGTTCGTCCTCGGCCTCGCGATCTTCACGGCCGCCTCGCTGCTCTGCGCGCTCGCGACCTCGCCGTTCTTCCTCGACATCGCGCGGGGGCTGCAGGGCGTCGGCGCGGCCGCGATGTTCGCGACGTCGCTGGCCCTGCTCGCGGCGTCGTTCTCCGGCCGCGAGCGCGGTACCGCGTTCGGCGCCTGGGGCGCGACGACCGGCGCCGCCGTGGCCGTCGGTCCGCTCGTCGGCGGCGTGTTCACCGAGTCATTCGGGTGGGAGTCGATCTTCCTGCTCAACGTCCCCATCGGGATCGCCGCGATCGTCGCGACGCTCCTGCGCGTCGACGAGTCGAGCGATCCCGACGCCGCCGGCGTCGACTGGGCCGGCCTGGTGACGTTCTCGGGCGGCCTCTTCCTGCTCGTCTTCGCTCTCGTGCGCGGCAACCCCGAGGGCTGGGGCAGCCCGCTCATCGTGTCGTTCCTGGTCGGCGCGGTCGTGCTCCTGATCGCCTTCGTCGTCGTCGAGCGCCGTCAGTCGCGCCCGATGTTCGACCTCTCGCTGCTGCGCAAGCCGGCCTTCGCCGGAGCGTCGATCGCCGCGTTCGCCCTGTCGGCGTCGCAGTTCTCGCTGTTCCTCTACATGACGCTGTACATCCAGAACGCGCTCGGCTACTCCCCGCTGCAGGCGGGCCTGCGCTTCCTGCCGACGACGCTGGTGTCGTTCTTCGTCGCCCCGATCGCGGGCAAGCTGTCCTCGACCGTGCCGGTCCGGATCATGATCAGCGGCGGGCTGTTCCTGATCGGGATCGCGCTGCTGCTCGAGGCGCGACTGGACGCCGACTCCGCCTGGACCGTCCTGCTGCCCGGGTTCCTCATCGCCGGCGTGGGCGTCGGGCTCATCAACCCGCCGCTGGCCTCGACGGCGGTGGGCGTCGTCCCGCCGCAACGCGCCGGGATGGGCTCGGGGATCAACAGCACCTTCCGGCAGGTCGGCATCGCGACGGGCATCGCGGGCCTCGGCGCGCTGTTCCAGGCGCTGCTCGCCGACAAGGCGACCGGCGCGCTGGCGCGCGTGCCCGCCGAGGTGCTCGCGACCGGCTCCCCGCGGGTCGCGGGGCCGTCGCCGGAGGCCCAGCACGCCTACCTGACCGTGTTCACGTCCGCGCTCAACGACCTGTTCATCGTCGGGGCGGTCGTCGCGATCGCCGGCGGCGTGCTGTCGGCGCTCCTGATCCGCAGCAGCGACTTCGTCGCCGCCCAGGGGCGCAGCGAGGCTCCCGAGCGCGAGCCCGCGGGCGCGCCGGCGCGTTAGACGGCGACCCGCGCCGCCGCGCCGACCTCGCGCGCGGCGAGCGTCCCCTCGAGCACGGCCTCCTCGGCGCTGCGCGGACCGAGCACGTCGCCGACGCGCACGCAGCGGCCGCCCGCCTCGAGCTCGGCCCACAGCGCGTCGTCGGGCACGCGGCCCTGGGCGAGGACGAGCGTCCCGACGCCCTCCGGGAGCGGGGAGATCCGGCCGGAGAACACGTGGCGCAGGACGATCTCGCCCGCGGGCGCGACGACCTCGGTGTGGTGGACGAGGGCGACGCCGAGGCGGTCGAGGCGGCCGAGGTAGAGGTTGCGCTGGTACTGGTGGACGCCCTCGCCGATCGCCGCGCCCGCGCACGCGTAGGTGACGTCGTGGCCGTGCTCGGCCAGGGTCTCGGCCGCGTCGAGGCCGGTCCAGCCGCCGCCCCAGTCCGCGACGAGCACCGGCCCGGCCACGGCCGCCGGGTCGAGGATCGCCGCGGGCGCGTCGACGACCGCGAACGGCGGGTCGGCGGGCAGCGGCGGCCGGTAGGGGCGCGCCCCCGTCGCCAGGACGACCGCGTCGTAGTCCTCCGCCTCGGCCGCCGTGACCTCGGTGCCGAGGCGGACCTCGACCCCGTCCGTCAGGAGCCGGTGGGCGATCCAGCGCTCGTAGCGCTCCCACAACTCGCGGTGGCCGGGCGCGCGGCCCGCGACGCGCAGCTGGCCGCCGAGGTGCGCCGAGCGCTCGGCGAGCACGACCGCGTGGCCCGCGGCGCCGGCCTCGAGCGCGGCCGCGACCCCGGCCGGGCCGCCGCCCACGACGAGCACGCGCCGCCGCGCGCCGTCGGCCGGGCGCGGGCGCGGGAGCGTCCGCTCGCGCCCGGTCCGCGGGTTCACCGTGCACGCGATCGGCAGGCCCGCGTGGTAGTGGCCGATGCAGCCCTGGTTGCAGCCGATGCACGGGATGACCTCGTCGACGCGGCCGGCCGCCGCCTTCGCCAGCAGGTCGGGGTCGGCGATCATCGCGCGCGTCATCCCGACGAGGTCGACGGCCCCGGAGCCGACGAGGCGCTCGGCCGCGTCGAGGTCCGCCACGCGCGAGGTCCCGATGAGCGGGACGCCCGGGATCGCCGCGCGCATGACCGCGACCGGCCCGGCGATCGCCTCGCGCGGCTCGGGCGGCGGCGGGACGATGTACGTCGAGCCGCGGTAGGTGGACGAGTGCCCCAGGGCGGCGGAGACGAAGTCGACCTCGCTGCCGGCGACGAGCGCGGCCGCGATCGCCGCGCACGCCTCGGGGCCGAAGCCGTCCGGCGTGATCTCGTCGGCCGCCAGGCGCACGCCGACCGCGACGCCCTCGCCCGCCTCGGCGCGCACCGCGGCGAGCACCTCGCGGGCGAAGCGCAGCCGGGCCTCGAGCGCGCCGTTGTAGCCGTCCGCGCGCGTGTTCGAGGCGGCGGCGAAGAACTGCGCGGCGAGGTAGCCGTGGGCCATCGAGACCTCGATGCCGTCGATGCCGCCCTCGCGGGCCAGGCGCGCGGCCGTCGCGTAGCCCGCGACGAGGTCGTCGATCTCGGCCTGGGTCAAGGCCCGCGGCTCGGCGTGGAAGCGCGAGGTCGGAACCGCCGAGGGCGCGATCGCGGGCGGCAGCGGGGGGTCGGCGATCTGCTCGCGGCCGCTGTGCAGGAGCTGGACGAAGAGCCGCGCGCCGTGGCCGCGGACCGCCGCGCCGAGGCGCTCGTAGGCGCCGACGATCCCGGGGAGGTAGCCGCCGATCGTGTGGGCCGTGAGCAGGCCCGTCTCGTGGGTCGCCGTCGCCTCGATGAAGACCGCGCCGACGCCGCCGCGCGCGCGGGCCTCGTGGTAGGCCACGAGGTCGTCGGTCGGGAGATGGTCGTGGACGAGGCCGGTCTGGTGCGCGGTCGAGACGACCCGGTTGCGCAGCACGGCCGGACCGAGCGAGACCTCGGAGAGCAGCGCGGGGAAGGCCATCGGGGAAGCCTCCCACGGCGTGACGCCGACCGTCCACCGCGGTTGACACGGCCGTTGCGCCGCCCCCACCTAGGCAGCGCTACCCTGCTCGGCCATGTCTCGCCGCCGCCTGGCGCTGGTCGTCGCCCTGACCGCGCTGCCCCTCGTCCTCACCGTCCCGGCCACCGGCCAGGTCCGCACGATCAAGCCCGGCATCAGCGCCGCCGGGGTCGACCTCTCGGGCCTCACCGTCGAGCAGGCGGCCGCGCGCCTGGACCAGACGTACGCCCCGAACCTGCAGGGCGACATGACCCTCGGCGCCGCGGGCATCCCGTGGAAGCTGACGATGGCCCAGGCGGGGCTGAAGCTCGACTCGGTCCGCACGGCGAAGCGCGCGCTCTACGCGAAGGCCGGGGTCACGGCCGTCCCGCCCGCGATCGTCCACTCGCGCACCGCCGTGCGCGAGTTCGTCGAGCGCGTCGCGAGCCGGGTGCGCAAGGCGCCGCGCAACGCGAACATCAAGATCACCGTCCGCCACATCTTCCGCGAGCACTCCCGCAACGGCCGCGTGCTCCCGATCAAGGCGACGCGCGCCGCGATCGACGCGCAACTCGACGACCCCGCCGCGCCGCGCAACGTCCACGTGCGCCTGCGGACGGCCAAGCCGAAGGTCACGTTCGCCGACCTCGCCCGCGTCTACAACACGGTCGTGACCATCGACCGCCAGAACTTCAAGCTGCGCCTCTTCAAGGGCCTGAAGTTCCGCAAGGGCTATGGCATCGCCGTCGGCATGGCCGGGCTCGACACGCCCGCCGGCCGCTACGCGATCCAGAACAAGCAGGTCAACCCCGCCTGGCACGTGCCGAACAGCGCGTGGGCGGGGTCGCTCGCCGGCCAGGTCATCCCGGGCGGCGCGGCGAACAACCCGCTGCGCGCCCGCTGGCTCGGGATCGCCAACGGCGTCGGCATCCACGGCACGGCGGAGGACTGGTCGATCGGGACGCGCGCCTCGCACGGCTGCATCCGGATGCACGTCGCCGACGTGATCGACCTGTTCGGGCGCGTGCCGGTCGGCTCGCCCGTGCTGATCAAGTAGCCCGCGCGCGTGCGCGGGCGCCGTCCGCGCATGGGTACCGATCCCGAGATGGGCCACACGCGCGCCGCGCTGGCCGGCTTCCTCATGGGCGCCGCCGGGATGTTCGCCGTCATGTACTCGACGCAGGCGATCCTGCCCGAGCTGTCGCGCGACTTCGGCGTCTCGGCCGCGCAGGCCGGCCTGACGGTCTCGATCGTCATCCTCGTGCTCGCCGCGGGCGCGTGGGTGTGGGGGCCGCTGTCGGACCGGTGGGGGCGCAAGAACACGCTCGTCCTCGCGAGCGCCCTCGTCTCGGTGCCGACGCTCGCCTCCGCCCTGGCGCCGACGTTCGGCGTCCTGCTCGCCTGCCGCGCCGTGCAGGGCCTCTGCATGCCCGGCCTGCTGACCGTCGGAGCGCCCTATGTCGTCGAGGTCTTCGGGCCGCGGCTCGGGGGACGGGCGATGGGGCTCTACATCACCGCGCTCGTGAGCGGCGGGATCATCGGCCGGGTCGGGGTCGCGCTCGTGGCGACCGCGACCGGCTGGCGCTGGCCGGTCGGCGCGCTGGCCCTGCTGCCGGCCGCGGGCGCGGTCGTGATGGCGCGCACGCTCCCGCACGCCCCCGCCCAGGAGGTCACCGCACGGCGCTGGGACGCGGTCCGGCGGCTCATCCGCAACCCCGGCCTGCAGCAGGCGACCGCCGCCGCGAGCGCGCTGTTCTTCGCCTTCGTCGGCGTCTTCTCGTTCGTCACCTTCCGCCTCGAGCGCCCGCCCTTCGACTGGAGCCAGGCCGCCGGCGGGCTGATCTTCCTCATGTGGGGCCTCGGCGCCCTGGGCCCGCTCGCGGGCAGCGCGGCCGACCGGTCGGGCTGGCGGCGGGTCGTTCTCGTCGCGCTCGCCTGCGGTGCGGCGGGGGTCGCCCTGTCGCTGCCGGCGACGGCCGTGACGCTGATCCCGGCGCTCGCGCTGCTCGCGGCGTCGATGTTCTGCGGCGTCACCGCCGCGCAGCTCGGGAGCGCGACGTCGACGTCGGCCGACCGCGGCGTCGCGAGCGCGATGTACTTCAGCGTCTACTACGCGAGCGGGGCGCTGGGCGGGTACCTTCCCGGGCTCGCCTGGGAGCACTGGCGCTGGAACGGCGTCGTCGTCGGATGTCTTGCGGTCCTCGGGACCGCGCTCGTGATCTGCACGATGCAGGCGCGTCTCGTGCCGGAATGAGGGCTATTGGTTCGGTGCGGTTTCGTGTTAGGGTCCCCTAACCGTCCCCCCGGTCCTTCGTTCTCCAGGAGTCCTCATGAGCCATCGCACCGCCCGTCGGACGGCGGCGCTCGCCCTCGCCTGCGTCGCGGCGCTCGTCACCGCCGGCTGCGGCGGCGACGACGACGCCTCGTCGTCGTCGGCGTCCACGGCCGCCACCACGCCCGCGCGCGGGCAGTTCGCCGACGTCAAGACGTACCTGCTCGGGCACACCGGCCCGCTCGCACAGCAGACGGCCGACCTCTCGCGCCAGGCCGATCGCTACTACGCGCTCGCCAAGGCCCAGAACTTCGACTACGAGGCGCTGCTCGACGAGCACCGCGACGAGGTCCGCTCGCTCGTCGAGGGGATGCAGGCGACGTGGCGGCGGGCGAACCCGCTCTACGAGCAGGCCGAGGGCGTCGTCGCGGGCGTGCCCGAGCTCGCCGACTACGACGTGATCCTCGACGCCGGCTCGTCCGCCGCCGACGACCCGGAGAGCGCCGTGCCGTTCGACCTCAAGCGGCCCGGACGGCAAGGTCGAGAAGCGCCCCGGCAACTTCTTCTTCCTCACCGAGACCGCGCTCTGGGGCACCGAGGCGAAGTTCACCGCCGCGGACGTGAAGGCCGATCTCGACGACGACGGCAAGGTGTCCTACGGCGAGGCGCTGCCGGACGCCAACCACCTCGTCGCCGCCGCGCGCGACTTCGCCCGCAACGCGCGCGAGCTCGACGCGTCGGCGCGGAAGTGGACGCCGAACGCAAGCGACGTCTTCACGGCGCTCGTGGTGATGACGCCGACGATGAGCGAGTACTTCGGCGCGTGGAAGAACAGCCGCTTCGTCGCCGGGTCGGACGCGAAGGAGGCGAGCTTCGTCGGCACCTCGCGCCTGTCGGACATCACCGACATCCTGTCCGGCCTCGAGCGCGTGTACGCCGGGGTGCGGCCGATGGTCGCCCGCGCCTCGGGCGCGCAGGCCGACCAGACCGGCTCGAGCCTCACGCAGCTGCGCGCGTTCGCCGAGGACCTGCGCGATCGCGAGGCCGACGGCGAGCGCTTCACCCCCGAGCAGGCCGACGCGCTCGGCTCCGAGGCGCAGGAGCGCGCCGAGGCGATCGCCGGGCAGGTCTCGCAGGCGGCGGCGAAGCTGAACGTGGACGTCGAGGCCTGACGGTGCGGCGCGGCGCCGCGCTCGCCCTCGTCGCCGCGGTCGCGGCGGCCGTGCCCGCGGCCGCGCCGTCGACGGCGGGCGCCGCCGCGCCGGACCCGGTGTGGCAGGCGGCCCAGCGCGCGGGCGAGCGGCTGTTCGACGCGCAGGACGAGGCCCTGCTCGCCGACCGCGCCGCCGCGCGGCGGTCGGTCCGCGCGGCGCGGACGGCCACCGCGGCCGCGCTCGACGCCGGGCTCGCGGCGGCCGATCCGGCGGCCGCGACGGCCGCCCGCGCCGCGATCGCCGACGCGGCCCGGGCCGCGGGGCGCGCCGACCCGGTCGCGCTCGCCGGCGCCCGCGGCCGCGCCCGCGCGGCGCTGCTGCGCGCCTCGGCGACGGCCGCGCTCGCCGCCGCCGGCCGCGGCGACGCCCGCGCGGCGGGCACGTTCCTGCTCCTGCGCGACTTCCGCACCGCGACGCGCTTCACCCGTCCCGGGGTCGACGCGACCCGGGCCGTCGACGGCCTCGCCGCGGGCCGTGTCCGTCCGGCCGCCGCGCGGCTGACGGTCGCCAAGGACCTCCTCGACGCCTACCAGGCCAAGCTCCGCGAGCTGCTCGACGACGCCGCCGAGGCCGCGGACAAGGGCTTCCGGCCGCGGACGGCCGCCTCGAGCGCGCAGGCGGCGGGCTACTGGGGGATCCTCCGCGACCGCTACCGCCAGGACCTCGGCGCGGCCGCGACGGCGCGCGCCGACGACGCGTTCCACGCGTACGCCCGCGCGGGCGCGCGCGCCGACGCCGCGCCGCTCGCCGCCGCTCGCACGGGGATCGACCGGGCGCTGCGCGGCTTCGTCGCCGCGCCGTTCACGGCCGCCGAGGAGGCGCGCCGCGCCCAGCAGCTGCTGCGGTTCGTCGACCTCGTCCCGGTGGAGTACGGCCGCGGGGTCAAGGGCCGCCGGGTCACGCTCGACTTCGAGATCGCCGAGGCGGTCGGGTTCCGTGACGGCGCCGCGGCCGCGTTCTCGGACCTGCAGGGCAAGCTCGCGCGCCGCGACCGCGCGCGCACGGAGGCCGCGGGGCGCGCGCTCGACCGCATGAAGGCGATCATCGCCACCGCGCAGCGCTCGGGCCGGGCGGCGCCCGAGGCGACGGTGAAGGGCCTCGCCGACGGGATGACCCGCGACCTCGAGGCGACGTTCCCGGCCGCGTGGAAGCAGCGCACGGACGACGCCGACCTCGACCTCGTCGACCTGACGCTCACGCGCCTCGACGCCGCCGTCTCGAGCGGCCAGTGGAAGCTCGCCGAGCAGGCCCGGCTCGAGGTCTACGCGTTCATCGAGTTCGGCCCGGAGCTCAAGCTGCGCTCGTTCGACCCCGGCCTCGCCTTCGACATCGAGGGGCTCGTCTGGTTCGGCGCGCGCGGGCACCGCGGGCTCGCCGAGCTCATCGCCGGCCACGCCGACCGCGAGCAGTTCCGCCCGACGCGCCTGGCGCTCGACGAGACGCTGCGCAACGCGCGCGCGACGCTCGGCGAGGGCGAGAGCCGGCTCACCGTCGTCACGAACGCCGCGATCCTCGTCTTCCGCGAGGGCCTCGAGGCGGTCCTCATCCTCGCCGCGATCACCGCCTCGATGGTCGGCGTGCTCGCGCAGCGGCGGCGGCCGGTGATGATCGGCGCGGGCCTCGGCCTCGTCGCCTCGCATCTTGACCTGGATGCTCGCGCAGCTCGTGCTCGAGTCGCTCTCGGGCTACGGCGAGAAGCTCGAGGCGGTGGTCGGGCTCATCGCGATCGCGGTGCTGCTGCTCGTCATGAACTGGTTCTTCCACCGGGTCTACTGGACCGAGCACATCCGCAAGTTCCACAAGCGCCGCAAGCGGCTCATCGGCGAGTCCGACAGCGGGGCGCGGGTCGGGTTCTGGTCGGCGCAGGTGCTCGGCTTCGGCCTGCTCGGCCTCACGAGCGTCTACCGCGAGGGCTTCGAGACCGTGCTCTTCCTGCAGTCGCTCGGAGCTCGCGACCGACGCCTCGACGGTGGTCGAGGGCGCGCTGCTCGGCCTCGCGCTGACCGGCGTGGTCGCGATCGTGACCTTCAAGCTCCAGCGCAAGCTGCCGTACAAGCGGATGCTGATCGCGACGGGCCTGCTGCTCGCCTTCGTGCTCGTCGTGATGGTCGGGACGACCGCGCGGACGCTGCAGGGCATCGGCTGGCTGCCGATCACGCCGGTCGACGTGCAGATCCCGTACTGGGCCGGAACGTGGCTCGGCGCGTTCCCGACGTGGGAGTCGCTCGGCGCGCAGGTCGCCGCGCTCGTGATCGTGTTCGGCTCCTACGTCCTGGCCGAGGAACTGCGCGTCCGCCGGCCGCGGCGGCGCGCCCTGCGCTCGCGGGCGGCCGCGGCCGAGAACTGACGACCCGCGCCTTCGGGGAACTCACACGCGCTTGGGGAGGACCCCGGCCTCGGTCGGTGCGGGTACCTCCCTGGCCGCCCCCCTCGGTCCACGCGAAGGTCCCTCTCCGACTTCGGACCTGACCTCGGAGGACCTTGCTCTTCATGAATCCCAAGCGCTGGACCCTCGTCGTGGTGTGCGCGGCCACCGCGATGCTGATGCTCGACATCGCGGTCGTGAACACCGCGCTCTCGCGCATCGCCGAGGACCTCGGCACCGGCCTCACCGGCCTGCAGTGGGTCGTCGACGCGTACACGCTCGCGCTCGCCTCGACGGTGCTCACCGCCGGGTCGCTCGCGGACCGCTTCGGCCGCCGGCGCCTCTTCACGGCCGGCCTCGTCGTCTTCACCCTCGCCTCCGCGGCGTGCGCGGCGTCGACCGACATCGTCTTCCTCGACATCGCCCGCGCGGTGCAGGGCGTCGGCGCGGCCGTGATGTTCGCCGTCTCGCTCGCGATCCTCGCCAACGCCTTCCCGGACCCCAAGGAGCGCACCGGCGCCCTGGCCGCCTACGGCGCCACGATCGGCGGCACGTTCGCCCTCGGCCCGCTCGTCGGCGGCGCGCTGACCAGCGGCTTCGACTGGCAGTGGATCTTCCTCATCAACCTGCCGCTCGGCGCGTTCTGCCTGTGGCTGACCCGCGCCTACGTGACCGAGTCGCGCGACCCGCGCGCCCCGCGCGTGGACTGGCTCGGCCAGGCGACGCTCGCGGCCGGGCTGTTCCTGCTCGTCTTCGGCTTCCTGCGCGGCAACGAGGACGGCTGGGGGAGCACGATCATCGTCGCGTCGCTCGGCGGCGCGGCCGCCCTGCTGATCGCGTTCGTCGCGATCGAGAGCCGGGTCAAGGAGCCGATGCTCCCGCTCAAGCTCTTCCGCAACCCGTCGTTCACCGGCGCGCAGATCGCCGCGGCGGCGATCTCGGCCACGTTCTTCGCGGTCTTCCTCTACACCACGCTGTACCTGCAGCAGGTGCTCGGGATGTCGCCGATCGAGGCCGGCCTCGCCTACCTGCCCGCGACGGTCGTGATCTTCTTCGTCTCGGGCGCCACGAGCACCCTCGGCGAGAAGATCGCCCCGCACGTGATGATCGGCGGCGGCCTCGTCCTCGTGGCGATCGGCATGGCGCTGCTCACGCTCGCGGGGGCGGAGTCCTCGTGGACCGTGACGCTGCCCGGCATGCTCGTCGCCGGCGTCGGCACCGGCCTGTTCAACCCGGCGCTGACGGCCGTCGCGCTCGGCTCGGCGCCCGTCGAGCAGAGCGGCCTCGCCGCGGGCACGAACGACACGTTCCGCCAGGCCGGCATCGCGATCGGCGTCGCCGCCCTCGGCGCGCTCGTCCCGGCCGGCGCGGCGTTCGACCCGACCCGCCACCTCGCCTACGTCGACGGCCTCCACGACGCCCTCTGGGTCGGCGCGGCCGTCGCCTTCGTCGGCGCCGTCGCCGCCGCGGCCCTGATCCGCCGCTCGACGGTCAAGGCCCCGCGGATCGCCGCCGAGCTCGCGCCCGAGCCGGCGTAGTTCCACCGTCGGACTCTCTCTCGCAGTGCGGCGCGCCGGTGTCCTCGCGGACCCCGGCGCGTCGCGCGTCAGGGCCGGCGGCCCTCGAGCAGCTCGTCGACGCGTTCGGCGAGCCGTCGCACCTCGGCGGCGAGTTGCGGATCCGTGGGCACGTGGACGATCTCGAGCTTGATGCCGTCGGGGTCGTGGAAGAAGACCGCGAAGTAGCCAGGGCTGTAGTCGTACTCGCGCGGGCCGCTCTCGATCGCCACGCCCTGCGCGTCCAGCCAGGCCGCGCGCTCGTGGACGACGCTGCGCTCCGCCGCCGTGAACGCGACGTGGTGGACGCCGACGGCGTACCGGTCGTACGGGACGCGGGGTCCGACTGGCGCTCGCGCAGGCCGATCGCGCCGTCGCCTCCGGTGTGCTCGAGGTAGACGACGTGCTCGCCGCGCTCGCCCACGATAGGCCCCTCGCGGACGTAGCCGAGCGGGCCGAGCAGGCCGCGGTAGAACGCGAGGCTGCGCTCGAGGTCGGAGACGACGAGGTCGAGGTGGTGGATGCCGGGCATGGCCGCGCGATCCTATGCGTGGCACCATCGGACCGATGCCCTCGGACTACCGCTCGCTCCCGCCCGACCTGCCCGTCCCCGAGGACGACGGCGCCGCCGACCACCTGCCCGGCGCCGACGTGCCCTCGGTGCGCCTGGCGTCCACGATGGGCGGCGAGGTCGATCTCGCCGCCGCGGCGGCCGGCCCCGGCCGGCTCGTCGTCTACGTCTATCCGCGCACCGGCAAGCCGGGCGTCCCGAACATCGAGGGCTGGGACGACATCCCCGGCGCGCGCGGGTGCACGCCGCACAACGCCGGGTTCCGCGACCACCTGACGGACTTCGCGGCGTTCGGCGCGACGGTGGTCGGGGTGAGCGCGCAGTCACCCGAGGACCAGGCCGAGTTCGCCGCGCGCGAGGCGATCCCGTACCCCCTGCTCAGCGACGAGGGCCTCGTGCTGGCCGCCGCTCTGGGCCTGCCGACGTTCGAGGCCGGCGGGCTGACGCTCTACAAGACGGCTGGCGTTCGTCGCGCGCGAGGGGCGGATCGAGCACGCCTTCTACCCGGTGTTCCCGCCCGACCAGAACGCGGCCGACGTGCTCGCCTGGCTGGCGGACGCGGCCTGAGTCAGCCGACGGTGCGGCGGAACAGCCAGCCGCAGAGCACGGCGACGAGCGCCGCGAGCACCGGGATCCCGAAGCCCATCACGCCGACGATCGCGAGGATGAAGGTGACGACGGCGATCACGCCGGCGGCTCCGCCGGCGAGCACGAGCTTGTAGGCGCGCTCCTCACGGTTGCGGCGCGGGGTCCGGTTCGGGCGGGGCGTGATGTCGCTCATGGGTCCTCGGGGCGGTGGTCGGAACCCGAACGGTAGCTTCCGGGCGCCGCGGACGGCGCAGCGACCGCGTGTCCGCGCGCCGTCCGGCGTCGGCATGGCGCGCCCCCGGCGCGCGGGTAGCCTCGCCGCGATGCGCGGCCTGGCGCCATGGGCGGTCCTCGCCGCCGCCACCGGCGCCGCGGGTTGGGCGCTCGGCGAGGCGGGGGTGCCGTCGTCGTACCTGTTCGGCGCGCTGCTCCTCGGACTCGTCGTCGCGATCGCGTGGCCGGAGCGCCTCGCGGTCCCGTCGCGCGGCTTCGCCGCGGCGCAGGCCGTGACCGGCGTGACCCTCGGCGCGTACCTGCAGTCCTCGGCGCTCTCGGCCGTCGGGCACGACTGGCTGCCGGTCCTGCTCGCGAGCGCCGCGACGCTCGTCGCGAGCCTCGCGGCGGGCGTCGCGCTCGCGCGGTTCACGGCGACCGACACCCGGACGGCCGCGCTCGGCATGGTCGCGGGCGGCGCGTCGGGCATCGTCGGGATGGCCGACGACCTCGGCGGCGACGACCGCCTCGTCGCGTTCATGCAGTACGCCCGCGTGCTGATCGTCGTGCTCGTCACGCCGCTGCTCGTGCCGGTCTTCTTCGCCGGCCATCACACGGGCGGGGCGGGCGCGGCGGCCGGGGCGGGGCCGGTGTTCGGCCATCCGCGGGACTGGCTGGTCACGGCGGCGCTCGCCGTCCTGGGCGCGGTCGTCGGCCGGTGGCTCCGCGTGCCCGCCGCCTCCCTGCTCGGGCCGATGATCCTCTCGGGCGTCGTGACGCTCGCCGCGGTCACCGCCTTCACGGTGCCGCCGGTGCTGCGCGAGACCGCGTTCGCCGTGATCGGCCTGCGGATCGGGCTGCGCTTCACGGTCGCGACGGTGCGCCTCGTCGGTCGCCTCCTCGCTGCCGGTCACGCTCTGCATCCTCGGGCTGCTCGTCGCGTGCTTCGGCCTCGCCGTGCTGCTGCACCTGACGACGTCCGCGTCGCTGCTCGACGCCTATCTCGCGACGACGCCCGGCGGCCTGTACGCGGTCCTCGCGGTCGCGTTCGGCGCGGGCGCGAACACGACGTTCATCATCGCCGTCCAGGGGCTGCGCGTGCTCGTGATGGTCCTCCTCGCGCCGGTGATGGTCCGCTGGCTGATCCCGCGGGCGGTCTGAGTGCGCGTGCCGGTCCGTGCAGCGCGATGTGCGGGGACGAGCAGCGCGGACGGCGGATCGTGCTCTCCAGCCGCTGCGGACGGTTCGCCACCATTCGCCCAGTCGTGATCACGAGCATCCAGCGCATCGCCCCGAGCGCCTGGCCCCCCGGCTGGGAGGACGCGGAGATCGTCGACAGCATCCTGGTGGAGGAGCCGCCGGTGCCGGATCCCCCCGGTCCGGCCGGCGGCGCCTACACCCGGTTCGCCCGGGTCCCGGACGGGCCGCGCTACGGCCGCCTCGTCTCCGTCCTCGCCTGACGCCCGATCGGGTCGACCGGCGGTCGAGGACGGCCCGACCGAAGGATGAGATTTCGTGCGCTGCGGGCACCGCGGCCCTACCGTGCGGCCATGGAGGTCGTCCGCATCATCGATGGCGACGAGCGCTCGTTGAGCTCCCGCCTGGCCCGCGTCCTCGCGACGCACGGGCCCGACTGCACGGTCCTGCGCTTCACCTACTGGTACACGGGCCGCCCGCCCGTGTACGAGGTCGTCGTCAGGCGGTGAGGAGGGGAGGAGTCGCCGCGCCGACCCGCGCGAAGAAGCCCCAGATGGCGGCGCTCGCGCTGGGGCCGCGTGGGTCGGTGTACGAGCCGCCGCGGGCGCCGCCGGACCACGCGTGGCCGAGGCCCTCGACCGCGTGGTGCTCGACCAGCACCCGTCCCGATCCGTCGGTCCAGGTGCGGCGGACGACGGGCAGGCGGCCGGCGGCGTCGTCGCGCACGACGGCGTCGGGGCGGTCGGAGCCCGGGCTCGTGTCACCGGCGGCGAGCCGGTTCGTCGCGAGCCACTGCTGCGCCACCTGCTCGCCGTTGTCCGGGTGGACGACCGCGTCGTCGGTCCCGTGGATGACGAGCGTCGGGACGGGCCGGGCCTCCGCGCCCATCGCCGCGTGCGCCGCCCGGGCGAGCCCCGCGGGGTCCGGGCCGCCGCGCGCCATCGCCTGCAGGGCCGCGGGCATCGTCCGCGCGGCGCCGAAGGCCAGGCCCGAGTGCACGGCGAGGCCGGCGAACAGGTCGGGATGGGTGGCCGCGAGGATGCCGGCCATCGCGCCGCCCGCCGACATCCCGACGACGAAGATCCGGCCGGGGTCGATCGTCCAGTCGTCGCCGCCGCCCGCGACCGCGCGGGCCGCATCCGCGATGAAGCGCGGCTCGCCGCCGGTGCGCGCGTGGTGCTCGCCCGTGAACCAGTTCCAGCAGCCCTGCGGGTTGTGCTGGCGCGTCTGCTCGGGGTAGGCCACGACGAACCCGTGCTCGTCGGCCTCGCGGTCGAGCAGCGCGCCCGCGGCGAACGTCGCGGCCGTCTGGGTGCACCCGTGCAGGGCGACGACCAGGGGCCGCGCGGTCTCGCGGTCGGTGCCCGGCGGGACGTGGACGCGGACCGGCGGCCGCCCGGGCGCGTCGACCTCGACCTGCCGGTCGGGGCCGCCCGAGCGGGTCACCCCGCCCCACGGCCGGTCGTGCATCGCGCCACGGGGCCGCGGCGGGGTCGAGGGGGTCCGGTGGCCGTCGATGACCGCCCGGTTCGCGGCGTACAGCTCGCGCCAGTCGATGAGTTCCATGCGCGTAGTATTTCAATCAACGCGTGATTTGTCAATCAGTCAAGCGACGGCCGGTCGGCACGAAGCTGCGGTAGATGCTCAGCAGCGCGACGCGCTGCGGGGCCGACAGTGCGGGATCGCTCTCGATCGCCGCCTCGGTGTCGACGGGCCGGTCGTCGTCCTCGTCGAGCACGCCGGCGCGGGCGAGGAGCGTCGCGAGCGGCACCTCGAGCGCCACCGCGATGGCGCCCAGGACCGAGAGCGAGGGCTCGTGCAGGCCCCGCTCGATCTGGCTCAGGTAGGCGTTGGAGACCTTCGTCCTCTCGGCCAGGTCGCGGAGCGAGAGCCCGGACGCGCCGCGCCGGGCGCGGATGAGCGCGCCCAGCGCCTCGAGCTTCGTCCGGTCGACGCCCTCGTTCGCCACCCGCGCATCATCGCGCCGCCGACGGCCGTCTCACAGCCCGGCCAGCACGCGGTCGAGGCGGATCGGCAGGTCGCGGACGCGCAGCGCCGGTCGCGTGGAACACGGCGTTGGCCACCGCCGCGGCGGTCCCGACGATCCCGATCTCGCCGATCCCCTTGGCGCCCATCGGGTTGAGGTGCGGGTCGTCCTCCTCGATCCACGTCGCCTCGATGTCCTCGATGTCGGCGAACACCGGGACGTGGTACTGCGCGAAGTCGTGGTTGAGGTAGTCGCCGAACTCGCGGTCCAGCACGCTCTCCTCGTGCAGCGCCATGGAGATCCCCTGCGTCATGCCGCCGAGGAACTGCGAGCGCGCGGTGAGCGGGTTGAGGATCCGCCCGCACGCGAACACGCCGAGCATCCGGCGCACGCGCGCCTCGCCGGTCGTCGCGTTCACGGCCACCTCGCAGAACTGCGCGCCGAACGCATGGCGGGCGAACGGCTCCTGGGCCTTGATGTCGTCGGCGGTCCCGGCCTGCGCCTCGAGGCCGCCCTCGGGCACCCGGCCGTTGTGGGCGTCGATGTCCTCGCGCAGCGCGGTGATCGCCTTGACGATCGCCGAGCCCCACGACGTCGTGCCCATCGAGCCGCCCGCGAGCATCGCCATCGGCAGGTCGCTGTCGCCGATGTCGACGCGGACGCGGTCGAGCGGGACCTCGAGCGCATCGGCGGCGATCTGGGTCAACACGGTGCGCGCGCCGGTGCCGATGTCCGCCGCGCCGATGCCGACGACGAACGTGCCGTCCGCGTGCGCGCGGGCGAACGCCGTCGACGGCGCGCGGCGGGCCGGGTAGGTCGAGGAGGCGACCCCGGTGCCCACGAGCCAGCGGCCGTCGCGCCGGACGCCCGGCGTCGGGTCGCGGTCGGCCCAGCCGAAGCGCTCGGCCCCGACGCGCATGCACTCGAGCAGGCCGCGGGAGCTGAACGCGAGGCCGGTCTCCGGGTCGAGCTCCGGCTCGTTGCGGGCGCGCAGCTCGATCGGGTCGATGCCGGCCGCGAGCGGCGAGCTCGTCCATCGCGCACTCGAGCGCGTAGACCCCGGGCGTCTCGCCGGGAGCGCGCATCCACGACGGGGTCGGGACGTCGAGCGCGGCGAGGCGGTGGCCGGTGCGGCGCGTGCGGGCGGCGTAGAGCATCCGGGTCGGCACCGTGGTCTGCTCGGCGAACTCCTTGAGCGTCGAGGTCTGCTCGATCGCGACGTGGTCGATCGCCTGCAGCCGCCCCTCGGCGTCGGCGCCGAGCCGCACGCGCTGGATCGTCGGCGTGCGGTAGCCCGTGAGGCTGAACATCTGCATCCGCGTCGCGGTGAGCTTCACCGGCCGGTCGACGGCCTGGGCGGCGAGGCCGGCGGCGATCGCGGTCGGGCGCGGGATGCCCTTCGAGCCGAACCCGCCGCCGACGTGCGGCGAGATCACGCGCACGCGCTCGGGGTCGATCCCGAACGCGCCCGCGATCGTGTCCCGCGCGCGGGGCGCGCCCTGCGTCGAGTCGTAGAGCGTGAGGTCGCCGCCGCTCCAGACCGCGAGCGACGCGTGCGGCTCCATCGGGTTGTTGTGCTCGGCCGGCGTCGTGTACGTCTCGTCGACGAGCAGGGACGAACCGGCCAGCGCCGCCTCCACGTCGCCCTCGACCGTCTCGCTCGGGAAGTTCGGGTTGACCTTCTCGGGCGTGTAGAGCTTGGGGTGGTCGTCGCGCAGGGCGACGTCGTGCGCCTCGGCGTCGTATTCCACGCGGACGAGGTCGGCCGCCTCGCGGGCGCCCTCGAGCGTCTCGGCCACCGCGATCGCGACGATCTGGCCGCGGTAGTGCACGCGCGGGGACTGCAGGACGCGCAGCTCGCGCTCGTCCGGCTCGCCCAGCTTCGGCGCGTTCTCGTGCGAGATCACGGCGAGGACGCCGTCGCGCCGTCGCGCCTCGGAGCCGTCGACCGCGCGGACCGTGCCGCGGGCGATCGTGGCCTGCACGAGCCAGGCGTAGACGGTGCCCTCGACCTCGTACTCGTAGGCGTACACGGCGCGGCCGGTGACCTTCTCGCGGCCCTCGATCCGGGTCTGCTCGGCGCCCAGGACGCCGGGTGCGATCGTCGTCGCCATCAGGCCGCCTCCTCCGCGAGATCGGTCAGGGTCGCGGTCAGGAGGTTCCGGGCGAGCGGGACCTTGAACGCGTTGTCGGGCAGCGGCCGCGCCTGGGCGAGCTCGGCCTCGGCCGCCGCGGCGAAGCGCTCCGGCGTCGCCGGCCCGCCGCGCAGCTCCTCCTCGGCGCGCCACGCGCGCCACGGCCCGTGGGCGACCGCCCCGAGCGCGATCCGGCAGTCGCGGACCGTGCCGTCGGCGACCTCGAGCGCGACGGCGGCGGACACGACGGCGAACGAGAACGACGCCCGGTCGCGCACCTTGCGGTACGTCGAGTGCGCGGCGAGGCCGGCGGCCAGCGGCTCGACCGCGAGCGCCGTGACGAGCTCGCCGGGCTCGAGCACCGTGTCGTGCGCCGGGTCGTCGCCGGGGAGACGGTGCAGGCCGGGGATCGGGATCGTGCGCTCGCCCTCGGGCCCGATCACGTGGACCTCGGCACCGATCGCGGCGAGCGCGACGGCCATGTCCGACGGATGGGTCGCGACGCATTCGGCCGAGTGGCCGAGGATCGCGAGGTTGCGGTGGTCGCCCTCGCGGGCCGGGCAGCCCGACCCCGGGCGCCGCTTGTTGCACGGCTTCGAGACGTCCTGGAAGTAGGAGCAGCGCGTGCGCTGGAGCAGGTTGCCGCCCGTGGTCGCGACGTTGCGCAGCTGGCCCGAGGCGCCCGACAGCAGCGCGAGCGCGAGCAGCGGGTAGCGCTCGCGGACGCGGCGGTCGGCCGCCACGGCGCTGTTGCGCACGGCCGCGCCGATGCGCAGGCCCCCGTCGGGGGTCTCCTCGATCGCGTCGAACGGCAGGCGGGAGACGTCGACGAGGCACTCGGGCGCCTCGACGCCGAGCTTCATGAGGTCGACGAGGTTCGTGCCGCCGCCGAGGAACATCGTCCCCGGCCGGCGGGCGGCCGCGACGGCACCCGCGGCGTCGTCGGGGCGCTCGTAGGCGAAGGGCCTCATCGCGCGACCTCGGCGATCGCCGGCACGATGTTCGCGTAGGCGCCGCAGCGGCACAGGTTGCCGCTCATGCGCTCGCGGATCTCGTGCTCGTCGAGGACGGGCGCGCCGTTCGCGAGATCGGCGGTCACCGCGCTCGGCCAGCCGTCGCGGGCCTCGGCGAGCATGCCGACCGCGGAGCAGATCTGGCCCGGCGTGCAGTAGCCGCACTGGAACGCGTCGTGGGCGATGAAGGCCTGCCTGCAGCGGGTGGAGGTCCTCGCCGTCGGCCAGGCCCTCGACCGTCGTGACGTCGAGGCCGTCCTGGGCGACGGCGAGCAGCAGGCACGCGTTCGCGCGCTGGCCGTCGACGAGGACGGTGCACGCGCCGCACTGCCCGTGGTCGCAACCCTTCTTGGATCCGGTGAGCCCGAGGTGCTCGCGCAGCACGTCGAGGAGGGTCGCGCGCGTATCGAGGTGCAGCCGGTGCTCGGTGTCGTTGACGCGGAGGGTGATGTCGGCGTGATGGGTCACAGGAGCATTGTCGCGCGTCGCCCCCGCGGCCAAACAACGGCGGTGCTTCCGGGCGCGAAATGGCGCCCGGGATCCCTTTCGGACCGTTTTGGAAAGAAGACGGCAAGAGAGCGTTTACGCGCTCGCAAATCTGTGTAGGGTGATGCGCGTCGTTGTGACCAGCCGAACTCCTACCGGCCCTACCGGTGGGGGGCGGGGGACCCAGTGGCCACCTTGGTGGCCGGGGGCGAATCACCGGTGTGAACCGGCGTAGCGCGGCCCTTTCGCGCGAGCCCGACAGCTAACCCCGCAGGCACGAAAAGGGGGTTGAGTGCTGTGGCCAAGGGCTTGTCCGTGGTGTGCCTTGTCGTTCTCGCGTTCGTCGCGCTACCCGCCGTGAGCGCCTTCGCGTGCGCCGCGGAGAGCTCGGAGCCGGGCGAGGTCGCGTCCGCGACCTACAACCATGCCGTCGAATGCCTCGTGAACGAGCAGCGCGCCGCGGCCGGACTCGGTGCCCTCTCGCACGACCGCCGCCTCGCCCGCGCGGCCTCGCGCTTCTCGGCGTCGATGGTGCGCGAGCAGTTCTTCGCGCACGTGTCGCCGTCGGGCTCGACCCTCGGCAAGCGCGCCCGCGCGGCCGGCTACCCGGGCGGCCTGCTCGGCGAGACCCTGGGGTGGGGGTCCGGCTCGCTCGCGACGCCTGCCGCGATCGTGAACGGGTGGATGAACTCCCCGCCGCACCGGGAGATCGTCCTCGGCGGCTTCCGCAAGATCGGCCTCGGCGTCGCGTCCGGGTCGCCGGTCGGCATGGACGGCGCCGCGACGGTCACGGCCGACTTCGGCGGATGAGCGCCGCCTGGCGGCGACCGTTCTGTTCAAGACGGCGCGTCCCGGTCGTCCGACCATGTCCCCATGCCCGACGACAGCACCCTCTCCGCGCTGACCGCCATCCCGAACGTCGGACCTGCGGTCGCGCGCAAGCTCCGCACACTTGACGTCCGCGGCCCGGACGACCTCCGCGGACAGGATCCCGAGGCGCTCTTCGAGCGCCTCTGCGCGCAGGACGGCCGGCGCCACGACCCGTGCCTGCTCGACACGTTCGTCGCCGCGGTGAGCTGGGCCGACGGTGGCCCGGCCCGTCCGTGGTGGGAGTTCTCGCGCGAGCGCAAGGCGCGCGCGCGTGCGGGCGCGCCGGCCTGAGGCGCTCGCCTAGCCGCTGCGCACGAGCCGCACCACCTCAGGCAGCCGCTCGAGCTGCGCGAGGTGGGCGTAGACCGGCGTGAGCATGACCTCCTGCGCGCCCGCGGCCACCACGGCGCGAATCGTCTCGGCGACGCGCTCGGGCGGGCCGCACACCGCGCACCGGTCGGCGAGGCCCGGGGCGCGGTACATCGCGTCGAGCACCGCCGCGGCCCGGCGGCGGGCGACGGTCTCGTCGTCCTCGATGGCGAGGTACACGCGCTTGGCGATCGCGAAGCGGGAGGGGTCGCGGCCGGCCGCCGCGAGCTCCTCGCGGACGACGGGGACCTGGGCGGCGAACGCCTCGGCCGACGAGGACCCGGCGCCGACCCAGCCGTCGCCCAGGCGCGCGGCGCGGCGCAGCGCCGGCTCACGGCCCGCGCCGAACCAGATCGGCGGGCCGTGGCGGTACCGCGGCTTGGGCTGCAGGTCGACGTCGGCGAAGCGGTAGAGCTCGCCGTCGTGGTGCGCCGCGTCGCTGGACCACAGCGCGCGCATGATCCGGACGCCCTCGACGAGCCGCCGGACCGGCCGGTCGACCGGGAAGCCGAGCGCGGCGACCTCCTCGTCGGCCGGCGCGCCGAGGCCGACCCCGACCGTCAGCCGCCCGCCGGAGAGGCGGTCGAGCGAGGCCAGCTCCTTGGCCAGCAGCACCGGCTGGCGGCGTCCCATGACGATCACCGCGATGCCGAGCCGGATCTCGCGCGTGACGGCGGCCGCGAACGACAGCACCTGCGTGCCCTCGAGCAGCGGCCAGTGCGACAGCGCCCCGCCGGCGCCGCTGTCGAGGACCCAGAGGCCCGTGAACCCGAGGTGCTCGGCGCGCTGCGCATACGCCACGATCGGTCGTGGGTCGTCGGCCTCGATCGTCTGGGGTAGGCCGACGGAGAAGCGGGGCGCGTCCATGGCGCCACCCTAACGACGCCGTCCGCGCCCACCCCGTACCACCACCCCTCGGGAGATTCCCTGATGCAGATCACGATCATCGGCACCGGCGGCATGGCGCGCGGGATCGCGTCGCGCACGCTCGCGGGCGGCCACGACGTCGCCTTCATCGGCACCGAGCGCGCGAAGGCCGAGGCGCTGGCCGGCGAGCTCGGCGGCTCGGCGACGGCCGCCGACGGCGTGGCCGGCGACGTCGTCGTCCTCGCCGTCCCGTACACCGCCGCGGCCGACATCCTGCAGGCGCACGGCGACGACCTCGCGGGCAAGGTCATCGTCGACATCACGAACCCGGTCGACTTCTCGACCTTCGAGCCGCTCACGCTCGACGCCGGCTCCGCCGCCCAGGAGATCGCCGGCGCGGCGCCCGACGGCGCGAACGTCGTGAAGGCGTTCAACACGACATTCGCGGGCACCCTCGCCGACGGCAGCGTCGCCGGCCAGCCGCTCGACGTCTTCCTCGCGGGCGACGACGACGGGGCGAAGGCGACCGTCCGCCGGCTCGTGGAGGACGGCGGGATGCGCGCGGTCGACGTCGGACCGCTCGCCCGCGCCCGCGAGCTCGAGGCGCTCGGCTACCTGCACATGGCGGTGCAGCAGTCGCTCGACACGGGCTTCGCCTCGGCGGTGAAGATCGTGTCCTAGCCGCGGTACGGGCCGGGTGGGCGCTCCGGTTAGGGTTGGCCGCATGCGCTCCGTCCGTCTCCCGCTCGCCCTCGCCGTCGCCGCCCTCGCGCTCGCCGCGTGCGGGTCGAGCGACGACTCGGGCTCGTCGTCCTCGTCCTCGTCCGCGGCGGCCTCGGGCTCGACCAGCACGGCCGCCGCGGCGAACCAGTGCACGAAGGACCAGCTCAAGACCCGGACGCCGGGGACGCTCACGGTCGCGACCGACAAGCCCGCCTTCCCGCCCTACTTCGAGGACGACGACCCGACGAACGGCAAGGGCTTCGAGAGCGCCGTGGCCTACGCGATCGCCGAGAAGCTCGGGTTCGCCAAGACCGATGTGAAGTGGACGACCGAGCCGTTCAACTCCTCCTACGCGCCCGGACCGAAGGACTTCGACTTCGACGTCAACCAGATCTCGATCACGCCCGCGCGCGCGAAGCGCGTCGACTTCTCGACGCCGTACTACACCGCGCCGCAGGCGCTCGTCGCGCTGAAGAGCGCGAGCGCGGCGAACGCGACGTCGCTCGCCGAGCTCAAGGACGCAAACCTCGGGGTCCAGATCGGCACGACGAGCCTCGACGCCGTCCAGCAGGTCGTGAAGCCGAGCAGCCAGCCGAAGGTCTTCAACGACTCCAACGACGTCGTCACGGCGCTGAAGCAGAAGCAGGTCGACGCGGTCGTCGTCGACCTGCCGACCGCGTTCTTCCTCACGGCCGCGCAGGTCCCGACCGCGAAGATCGTCGGCCAGTTCAGCGCCCCGGGCGGCGACACGTGGGGCGCGCTCATGCAGAAGGACTCGCCGCTGACGGAGTGCGTCAACCAGGCGATCGCCGACCTCAAGGAGGCGGGGACGTTGGGATCGCTCGAGCAGCGCTGGCTCGGCGCCGCCGCCGGTGCGCCGGTCCTGAAGTAGCCCGGTGGCGGCCGTCGCACCCGAGGACCGGCGCGCGGTCCGCGCGGCCGCCGCGCGGCGCCGCTCGCGCCGCGGCCTGCTGATCGCGACGGGCTCGACCGTCGTGGTCGTCGGCGGCCTCGTCGCCCTGCTCGTCACGAGCCCGGGGTGGGACAGCGTCCGCGACACCTTCTTCGACCGCGAGGCGTTCACCACCGCGTTCCCGGACATCCTGAAGGGCTTCTGGCTCGACGTGAAGATCTTCGTCCTCGTCGAGATCGCGGTGCTGATCCTCGGGCTGGTCGTCGCGCTCGTCCGCACGACGAGCGCCCCGGCGCTGTTCCCGCTGCGCGCACTCGCGGTCGTCTTCACCGACGTCTTCCGCGGGATCCCGACGATCCTCGTCGTCTACCTCGTCGGCTTCGGCGTGCCCGCCCTCGAGCTGTCCGGGCTGCCCACCGACCCCGTCCTGCTCGGCGGGATCGCGCTGACGCTGAGCTACACCGCCTACGTCGCCGAGGTCTACCGCGCGGGCATCGACTCCGTACACGGCAGCCAGCAGCAGGCCGCGCTGGCGGTCGGCCTCACCGGCGGCCAGGCGCTGCGCTTCGTCGTCCTCCCGCAGGCCGTCCGCCGCGTCCTGCCGCCGCTCCTCAACGACTTCATCTCGCTGCAGAAGGACGTCGCGCTGGTGGCGATCCTCGGTCCGCAGGAGGCGTTCCGCGTCGCGCAGATCGACGCCTCCTCGACGTTCAACTACACGCCGCTGCTCGCCGCCGCCGCGCTGTATCTGTGCGTGACGATCCCGCTCGCGCGCGTGCTCGACCACATGCAGCGCCGGCCGCGATGAGCGAGCCCGTCATCGAGGTCCGCGGGGTCACGAAGGCCTTCGGCGACGCCGAGGTCCTGCGCGGCATCGACCTCGTCGTGCGCGAGCACGAGGCCGTCGCGCTCATCGGCGCGAGCGGGTCGGGCAAGTCGACGCTGCTGCGGTGCATCGACCTCCTCGAGCCGATCGACGACGGCGACGTGCTGCTCGACGGCGCGGTCGTCACCGACCCGGCCGTCGAGCCGGTGGCGGTCCGGCGCCGGCTCGGGATGGTCTTCCAGGCGTTCAACCTCTTCCCGCACCTGACGGCGATCGACAACGTCGCGCTCGCCCCGGTGCGCGCGCAGGGCGTCGGGCGCGAGGAGGCGCGGGCGCGGGCGAAGGAGCTGCTCGACCGCTTCGGGCTCGCCGGGCGCGAGGACGAGCGGCCCGACAACCTCTCGGGCGGCCAGCAGCAGCGCGTCGCGATCGCGCGGGCGCTCGCGACCCGGCCGCGGGCGCTGCTGCTCGACGAGATCACGAGCGCGCTCGACCCCGAGCTCGTCGGCGAGGTGCTCGAGGTGGTCCGCGACCTCAAGGCGCAGGGGACGACGATGCTCGTCACGACCCACGAGATGGGCTTCGCCCGCGACGTCGCCGACGAGGTCTGCTTCCTGCACGAGGGCCGGATCCTCGAACGCGGCGCGCCGGCCGACGTCCTCGACACGCCGCAGCGCCCGGAGACCCAGCGCTTCCTGCGGCGGCTGCTCGCCGCGCGGGTGATCTGACCCCGCCGCGGCGGCTCAGCGGTGGCGCACGGCGTCGATCGCCATGCGGCCGAGCATCGCCCCGAGCCGCGGGATGTCCGCGCGCGCGCGGTCGTAGGCCCATTCGACGCCGTCGCGCGCGTCCGGGCCCTTGACCGGCGGCCCGTGCCCGGTCAGGAGGTACGCGGGGCGGTACCCGCGCAGCGCCTTCGGCGGCAGCGGGCGGAGGATCGGGTGCAGGCCGACGACGCCGTGGTCCGCGGTCCAGATCGACGAGGTCCCGAGCGCCTCGGGCACGACGAGGACGTCGCGGCGCGGCCACCACAGCGCGACCTCGCGCCAGCGCCGCAGGTCGACGACGCGGATGGCCTGGAGCGGCGTGTTCGGGATCGCCTCGGGCATCCGCAGGTGGGCGACGCCGAGCTTCTCGGCGATCGCCGCGCAGTCGCGGTTGTGGCGGTCGAGGAGCTGGACGACGGCCGCGACCGGCCCGAGGACCTCGATGCGCTCGAGCGCCGCCGGGTGCTCGACCGGGTCGATGATGTAGACCCGGCCGTCGACCTTCAGGGCGTGCGAGGCGCGCGCCGCGGGCTCGTCGATCACCCACGAGATCCCGAACGGGTGCTCGTCGACCTGCGCCAGCCTCACGTCCGCCATCCCGCGATCCTTTCATCGCGGGCGCTCAGCGCGCCGTGCGCGCCTCGACGTGGCGCAGCGCCGCCGCGCCGAGGCGGCGGTCGAGCGCGCGGAAGACGTCCCACGCGTGCGCGCCCGGCCAGTCGGCCGGCAGCACCGCCGCGGGCAGCCCCGGGTCGTGGAACGGGATGCGCCGCCAGGCGTCGAGCTGGCGGACGTGGGCGGCGAACGCGCTCGCGCCCGCGGGGCGGCCGCCGTTGCGGCGCAGCGCGGGCTCCCAGGCGGCGAGGTAGGCGCGGTACTCGGCCGCGATCGCGCCGAGGTCCCACCACGCGGCGACCGCCTCCGGCCCGCCCAGGTGATCGCCCCGGAAGAGCTCGACGTGGCCCGCCAGGCCGAGCTCGTCGATCACGCGCCGGACCTCCGCCTCGGCCGCCGCGGGCGCGATCCACACCCCGGCGGCGACGGTGCCCAGGCCGAGCCACGCGAGCCGGGTGCGCAGCTTGTGGCGCAGCGCGCGGCGGGCCTCCGGGATCGAGAAGACGACGAGCAGCCACGCGTCGGGGCGGGCGGGGGCGCGGCCGAAGATGCGCGCGTCGCCCGCCTCGAGGATCGCCAGGCCGGGCGCCGTCAGGCGGTAGCCGGCCGCGCCGGCCCTGCGATCGGAGGCGATCACGCCGCGGCGCTTGAGACGTGACACGGCGGAGCGGACGGCCTGCTCGTCGAGGTCGAGGTCGCCCATCAGCGCGACGAGGTCCGCCACCGCGATCCAGCCCCCGAGCCGCCGGAGGAAGACGCCGAAGAAGGTCATCAGGAGCGACCGCGGCACGGTCGCGAAGCATAGCGCTGCGCTTGACGATCGCAACAGAAACGCTATAGAGTCGCGTGACGATGAGGACCGCGATCGTCGGCGGCGGACCGGGCGGGCTCTACCTCTCGATCCTGCTGAAGAAGCTCGACCCGACCCACGAGGTCGTCGTCTACGAGCGCAACGCGCCGGACGACACGTTCGGCTTCGGGGTCGTCTTCTCCGACGAGACCCTCGCCGCGTTCGAGGCCGCCGACCGCGAGACCTACGACGAGATCACGCGCCGCTTCGCGCGCTGGGCGGAGATCGACGTCCACTACCGCGGCGAGGTGCTGACCTCGGGCGGCCACGGCTTCTCCGCGCTCGCCCGCGTCGACCTGCTCGGCATCCTCCAGCGCCGGGCCGCCGGCCTGGACGTCGACCTGCGCTTCCGCACCGAGGTCGACGGCGCCGGCCTCGAGGAGGAGTTCGACCTCGTCGTCGCCGCCGACGGCGTGAACTCGACGCTGCGCCGCCGGCACGCGGACGCGTTCGGCCCCGCGCTCGACCGCCGCCGGGCGAAGTACGTCTGGTTCGGGACCGACCTCGTCCTCGACGCCTTCACGTTCTTCATCAAGGAGACCGAGCACGGCGTCCTGCAGGTCCACGGCTATCCCTACAGCGACACGATGAGCACGTTCATCGTGGAGACGACGCCGGAGGCGTGGCAGGGCCTCGGGCTCGACCGGATGTCCGAGGAGGAGAGCCTCGCGTGCTGCGAGGAGCTGTTCTCGGACCTCCTCGACGGCCACCGCCTCGTCGCCAACCGCTCGCTGTGGATCGACTTCGTCACCGTCCGCAACGCGTCGTGGCGCCACGGGAACGTCGTGCTGCTGGGCGACGCCGCGCACACCGCGCACTTCTCGATCGGGTCGGGCACGAAGCTCGCGATGGAGGACGCGATCGCGCTGGCGTGGGCGTTCCGCGACCGGGACGCCGACGACGTGCCAGCGGCGCTCGAGGCCTACGAGGAGGAGCGCCGGCCGATCGTCGCGTCGACGCAGCGCGCGGCCCAGGGCAGCCTCGAGTGGTTCGAGGGCATCGAGCGCTACATGGGCCAGGACCCGCGGATCTTCGCCTTCAACCTCCTGACCCGCAGCCGCCGGATCACCTACACCGAGCTGCAGCTGCGCGACCCCGGCTTCATCGCGTCGGTCGACGCGGCGTTCGACGGCCGGCCGCCGATGTTCACCCCCTACCGGCTGCGCGGGCTCGAGCTGGCCAACCGCGTGGTCGTCTCGGCGATGGACATGTACTCGTGCGTGGACGGCACGCCGGGCGACTTCCACCTCGTCCACCTCGGCGCGCGCGGGATCGGCGGCGCCGGGCTCGTGATGACCGAGATGATCTGCGTGTCGGAGGACGGCCGGATCACGCCGGGCTGCGGCGGCCTGTACCGCGACGAGCACACGACGGCGTGGCGGCGGATCGTCGACTTCGTCCACGCCCACGGCGACGCGAAGATCGGCTGCCAGCTCGGGCACTCGGGGCGCAAGGGCTCGACGAAGCTCATGTGGATCGCCGAGGACGAGCCGCTCGACGAGGACAACTGGCCGCTGCTCGCGCCGTCCGCGCTGGCCTACCGCGATGGCGTCAACCAGGTCCCGCGCGAGATGACGCGCGCGGACATGGACACGGTGCGCGACGACTTCGTGGCCGCGACCCGGCGCGCGGCCGCCGCCGGGTTCGACCTCCTCGAGGTCCACATGGCCCACGGCTACCTGCTGTCGACCTTCCTGTCGCCGCTGACGAACGTGCGCACGGACGAGTACGGCGGCTCGCTCGAGGGCCGCGCGCGCTTCCCGCTCGAGGTCTTCGCCGCCTGCCGTGCCGTGTGGCCGGAGGACCGCCCGATGTCGGTCCGGATCTCGGCCCACGACTGGTGCGACGGCGGCTTCACCGACGACGACGCGGTCGCCCTGGCCCGCCTGCTGCGCGCCGCCGGGTGCGACATCGTGGACGTCTCGAGCGGCCAGGTCTCGCCCGACCAGCAGCCCGCCTACGGGCGCAGCTTCCAGACGCCGTTCGCCGACCGCATCCGCCACGAGGCGGGGATCCCGGCGATAGCGGTCGGCGCGATCTCGAGCCACGACGACGTCAACACGATCATCCTCTCCGGCCGCGCCGACCTGTGCGCGCTCGCGCGCCCGCACCTGCACGACCCGCACTGGACGCTCCATGCCGCGGCCGACCAGGGGTACGACGTCGAGTGGATCCCGCAGTACCGCTCCGGGAAGCGGCCGCCGCCGACGGGCAAGGACGACGGCATCCGGCGGGCGCCGGTGCGCCGGTTCGACGCGGCGCCGCCCGACGACGCGCCCCCGGCGCGGTGGCGGCCGCGGGTGTCGGCGTGAGCCGCGTCGTGGTCGTCACCGGCGGCACGCGCGGGATCGGCCGGGCCGTGGCGGCGCGCTTCGGCGCCGCGGGCGACCGGGTCGTCGCGCTCGGGCGCGCGGACTGCGACGTGACGAGCGAGGCCTCGGTGGCGGCGTGCTTCGACGGGATCGGTGCCGTCGACGTGCTCGTGAACAACGCCGGCGTGTCGGCCAGCGCGGACGTGGCGCGGACCTCGCTCGCGGACTGGCGCGCGCAGCTCGACGTCAACGCGACCGGCGCGTTCCTGTGCACGCGCGCGGTCCTGCCCGGCATGCGCGAGCGCGACTCCGGCCGGGTCGTGACCGTCGCCTCGGTGGCCGGCCGCGCCGGCGCGAAGTACACCGCCGCGTACACGGCGTCCAAGCACGCCGCGGTCGGGCTGATGCGGGCGGTCGCCGCGGAGGTCGCCGGGAGCGGGGTGACCGCGAACGCCGTCTGTCCCGCCTTCGTGCGGACGGACATGACGGCCCAGTCGGTCGAGCGGATCGTGGCGAGCACCGGGCGGTCGGAGGCCGAGGCGGAGGGCGCGCTGGCGGCGATGACGCCGCTCGGGCGGCTGCTCGAACCGGAGGAGGTCGCGTTCGCCGTCGCGTTCCTCGCCGCGCCCGAGGCCGGGGCGATCAACGGCCAGACGCTGGTGCTCGACGGAGGAGGGATCCAGGCATGAGCGCGATCGCGCCGCGGCATTTCGACTGGGCGCTCGAGGACGGCGTCGGCGTCGTCACGCTCACCGGGGCCGAGCGCAAGAACCCGCTGACGTTCGCCTCCTACGCCGAGTTGCGCGACACGTTCCGCGAGCTCGCCTACGCCGACGAGGTCAAGGTCGTCGTCGTCACGGGCTCCGAGGGCAACTTCTGCTCCGGCGGGGACGTGCGCGACATCATCGGCCCGCTGACCGAGATGGACATGAGCGGCCTGTTGCGCTTCACGCGGATGACCGGCGACCTCGTGAAGGCGATCCGCGGCTGCCCGCAGCCCGTGATCGCGGCGATCGACGGCGTATGCGTCGGGGCGGGCGCGGCGATCGCGACGGCCTGCGACCTGCGGCTCGGGACGCCGGGCGCGAAGGTCGCGTTCCTCTTCACGCGGGTCGGGCTGGCCGGCTGCGACATGGGCGTCTGCGCGCTGCTGCCGCGGATCATCGGCCAGGGGCGGACGGCGGAGCTCCTGTTCACCGGGCGCTCGATGCGCGCCGAGGAGGGCGAGCGGTGGGGCTTCTTCAACCGCCTGGTCGAGCCCGGCGACCTGGCCACCGAGGCGCGCGGCCTCGCCGCGTCGCTCGCGAGCGGTCCGACGTTCGCCCACGGCATGACCAAGACGATGCTCGACCACGAGTGGGACATGAGCATCGGCGCCGCGATCGAGGCCGAGGCCCAGGCGCAGGCGATCTGCATGCAGACCCGCGACTTCGAGCGGGCCTACCGGGCGTTCCTCGATCACGAGCGGCCCGTGTTCGAGGGCGACTGATGGCCGACCGCTCGTACCTCGGCTGGCCGTTCCTCGACGACGGGCACCGGGCGCTCGCCGACGAGCTCGCCGTCTGGGCGCTGGCCGAGGTGGCGGGCCTCGCGGAGCCGGGGCCGTCGGACGCGGCGCTCGACGCCCACTGCCGCGACCTCGTGCGGCGGCTCGCGGACGGCGGTTGGCTCGCGGCCGCCACCGGCCAGCCGATCGACGTCCGCGCGCTGTGCCTGACGCGCGAGACGCTCGCCTACCACCACGCCCTGGCCGACTTCGCCTTCGCCATGCAGGGGCTCGGCAGCGGCGCGATCTCGCTGTTCGGCGACGACGACCTGCGCCTGCGCTACCTGCCCGGGGTCGCCGACGGCCACCTCGTCGCGGCGTTCGCCCTGTCCGAGCCCGAGGCCGGATCGGACGTCGCGCAGATCACGACGGCCGCGCGCCGCGACGGCTCGGGCGACTGGATCCTCGACGGCACGAAGACGTGGATCTCCAACGGCGGGATCGCCGACGTCTACACCGTCTTCGCGCGCACCGGCGAGGCCCCCGGGGCGCGCGGGCTGAGCGCGTTCGTCGTGGACGCCGGCACGCCCGGGCTCACGGTCGCCGAGCGCATCCCGGTCGTCGCGCCGCACCCGCTCGCCCGCCTCGAGTTCACGCGCTGCCGCGTGCCGGCGGCGAACCTGATCGGGGCGCCGGGCGAGGGGTTCAAGATCGCGATGGCCACCCTCGACGTCTTCCGCTCGACGGTCGGCGCCGCGGCGCTGGGCTTCGCCCGCCGCGCGCTCGACGAGGCGCTCGGGCGGGTCAGCCGCCGCGAGCTGTTCGGCGCGCCGATGGCGGAGCTCCCGCTCGTGCAGGCGAAGCTCGCCGACATGGCGCTGGGCGTCGACGCGAGCGCGCTGCTCGTCTACCGCGCGGCGTGGACGAAGGACCTCGCGGGCGGGCGGGTGACGCGCGAGGCGGCGATGGCGAAGCTCCACGCGACGGAGACGGCGCAGCGGGTCGTCGACGACGCGGTCCAGCTCTTCGGCGGCCTCGGCGTGACGGTCGGCAGCGTGGTGGAGCGGCTGTACCGCGAGGTCCGGGCCCTGCGGATCTACGAAGGGGCCTCGGAGGTCCAGCAGCTGATCATCGGGCGGGCCGCCCTGGCCGCCTATCGCGACGAGACGAGGAGCCCGGCATGAACGCGGGCGCGACGACCCACGTCGACCCCTTCGCGCGCGACCACCTCCCGGCGCGGGCCGCGTGGCCCGACCTGCTCGACGGCGGGTTGTCGTACCCGGATGCGCTCAACGCGGCCGACGCGCTGCTCGCCGGGGGCGCGGCGGAAGCGCCGTGCGTGCACGGCGACGGGTTCGTGTGGTCCTACGAGGAGCTGCGCGAGCGATCCGGACGCGTCGCGCGGGTGCTCGTCGAGGAGATGGGGCTCGTCCCGGGCAACCGGGTGCTGCTGCACGGGCCGAACACGCCCGAGCTGATCGCGGCGTGGCTCGGGGTGCTGCGCGCGGGCGGGATCGTCGTGGCGACGATGCCGCTGCTGCGCGCGGGCGAGCTCGGCAAGGTCGTCGCCAAGGCGCGGGTGACGCACGCCCTCGTCGCCGACGCGCTCGTGGAGGAGGTCGACCGGGCGCGGGCGCTCGAGCCGGTGCTGGAGACGGTGCGCCCGTTCTCGGCCGTCGAGGGGCGCGACGCGGCGTTCGCGTCGGTCGCGACGGGCGCCGACGACGTCGCGATCATCGCCTTCACGTCCGGCACGACGGGGCAGCCGAAGGGCTGCATGCACCTGCACCGCGACCTGCTCGCGACGTGCGACACCTTCGGGCGCCACGTGCTGCGCACGCAGCCCGACGAGGTCTTCGCCGGGACGCCGCCGCTCGCGTTCACGTTCGGGCTCGGCGGCCACGTGCTCTTCCCGCTGCGCTTCGGGGCGTCGACCGCACCGTGCGCGAAGCCCGGGCCTGAGCCGATGCTCGAGTGGATCGCGCGGCGCGGCGTGACGACGCTGTTCACCGCGCCGACCGGCTACCGGGCGCTGCTGCAGAAGTCCGCGGGCGCGCCGTCGGCGCTCGACTCGCTGCGCGTCTGCGTGTCCGCGGGCGAGACGCTGCCGGCGACCGTGTCGGACGCGTGGTTCGAGCGCACCGGCGTCCGCATCATCGACGGGATCGGCTCGACCGAGATGCTCCACATCTTCATCGCCTCCCGGCCGGAGGACGCCCGCGCGGGCTCGACCGGCACCGCCGTCCCGGGCTACGAGGCGCGGATCGTGGACGGGGACATGCACGAGCTGCCCGCCGGGGAGATCGGCCGCCTGGCCGTCCGCGGCGTCACGGGCTGCCGCTACCTCGACGACCCGCGCCAGTCGACCTACGTCGTCGGCGGCTGGAACCTCACCGGCGACGCCTTCCGGATGGACGACGACGGCTACTTCTGGTTCCAGGCCCGGACCGACGACATGATCGTGTCCTCGGGCTACAACATCTCGGGCGCCGAGGTGGAGGCCGCGCTGCTCGAGCACCCGGCCGTCGGGGAGTGCGCGGTCGTCGCCTCACCCGACGAGGAGCGCGGGCACGTGGTGAAGGCGTTCGTGGTCCTCGCGTCCGGTGCGGTCTCCGATGCCGCGCTGGTGACCGAGCTCCAGGACCACGTCAAGGCGCGGATCGCGCCGTACAAGTACCCCCGCCGGATCGAGTTCCTCGACGCGCTGCCGCGGACCACGACCGGCAAGGTGCAGCGCACGCACCTGCGCGCGATGGACCGGGCGGAGTCCTAGCCCGTGCGCGCCCTGCAGCCGCCCGACTGGCCGCGCCCCCGCGGCTACGCCAACGGCGTCGCCGTGCCCGCGGGCGGGACGCTCGTGTTCGTCGCCGGCCAGATCGGCTGGGCGCCCGACGGCTCGTTCCCGTCGCCCGACCTGGTCGGTCAGGTCCGGGTCGCGCTCGAGAACGTCCTGGCCGTGCTGGCCGAGGCCGGCGCCGGCCCCGAGCACATCGTGCGGATGACCTGGTACGTCGTCGACCGCGCCGACTACCTCGCGTCCGCCGCGGCGATCGGCGAGGTCTACCGCTCGGTCATGGGGCGCGTGTTCCCGGCGATGTCGGCGGTCGAGGTCAGCGCGCTGATGGAGGCCGAGGCGAAGGTCGAGATCGAGGTGACGGCGGTCGTGGGGTAGCCCGCGGCTACGGCCGCGCCGCCTGACCCGCGAGCCCCTGGACCGCCTCGAGCAGCGCCTCGCCGCCCCCGCCGTCGAGCGGGAGCACCGCCGTCCCGGCGGCGCGCGCGTGGCGGATGTGCCCGGCGCAGGCCGCGTGCAGGGGGACGTAGGCGTCGACCGCGGCGTGCAGGAGCCGGTCGTCGTCGCCCGCGGCCAGCGGGCGGACGAGCAGGTCGATGTCGGCGGCCGCGTCGAGGTCGACGCCCGCGGCGGCGGCCGTCGCCATGACGCGCTCGGCGAGCTCGTCGACGGTGCCGTCGACGCGGCTGTCGGCCATGAGGTACAGGCAGGCGTCGGTCCCGGCGGGGGCGGCCCGCACCCAGGCGGCGAGCAGCTCGCCGACGCGGTCGTCCGCGCTGTGCCACGCCGGCGTCGCGAGCACGCGGACGGCCGCGTCGCCCTCGAGCTCGAGCGCGTCCTCGCGGGGCGCGGCGGCAAGCGGCTCGCGCGCGAGCAGGCCGTCCAGGCGCGCGCGGTACTGCGCGGCGACCGCGTCCCACGACAGCGCCCGGGCGGCCGCGGCGCCGGCGCGGCCGCGGCGCTCGCGCTCCTCGGGGCCGGCCGCGGCGGCGTCGAGCAAGAGCTCGTGGAGGTGGTCGGCGTCGGGCTCGAGCAGCCACGCGGGCGCGGCGCACACCGTCCCGTCCACGAGCCCGCCCGGCAGCATCTTGCGCTCCGAGCGGATGCGCCACCCGGCCTCGGGCGGGCAGAACTCGTCGGTCGGCCCGCCGCCGGTGACGATCACCGGCAGCCCGGAGGCCATCGCCTCGAGCACCGGCATGGCGAAGCCCTCGCCGCGGTAGGGGTGGACGAGCACGTCGCAGGCGCGGTACAGCGCGGCCATGTCCTCGCCCGACAGGTCGTCCTCGAGCAGCACGACGCGCGGCAGCGCGCCGATCGCGGCGTACGCGCGGACGCCCTCCCGGTCGGTCATCTTGTACACGCCCGCCGCGCCGAAGTCCTTGATGACGAGCGTGACGTCCTCGCGCCCGGCGAACGCCTTGCGGTAGGTCTCGAGCAGCACGTCCGGGCCCTTGCGGCGGGTGAGGCCGCCCACGAACAGCAGCCGCAGACCGGGGGCGTCGAGCTCGAGTGGCGGGCCGTCGGGCGTGAAGCGCTCGAGGTCGACGCCGTTGGGCAGGACGTGGACCCGGTCGGCCGCGATGCCCGAGTCGACGTACATCTGGCGGACGAACGCGCTCGGGACCCAGACCTCGTCGACGTTCTCGACGATCGGGCCGACCCACTCCCGCGGGATCGCGCCGAACTCCCACGGCTGGATCACCGCGAGGCGCCCCGACGGCGCCGGGCCCCAGTCGGGCGGCCACTGGTGGCGGACCTCGGCCTGCGCGACGTGCGGCAGCGGCGCGTCGGCGCTCATGCCGGTGCGCTCGACGCGCTGGACGAGGACGCCGTCGTCCTCGAGGCGGGCCGCGACCGCGCGGTTGATGATCGACAGGCTCGTCGTGAGCGTGTGGTCGCCGACCCACCGCACCGCGGGGCCGGCCAGCTTCTCCGGGGCGCCCCGCGACGGCCGCTCCCCGCGGTAGTAGGCCTCGAGCTCGTCGACGTAGGCCGCGAACGGCGGCGGGCGGCTCGATCGTCTCCTGGATGCGCTCGAGCAGGCCGGGCTCGGAGGCCAGGCGCTCGATGACGCGCGTCAGATCGGCGGCGCTGCGGCCGTCGAAGAGCAGCCCCTCGCGCTCGTCGCGCACCCACTCCGGGATCCCGCCGAGGTGCGGCGCGAGCACGCGGCACCCGCCCGGCCAGACATTCCGCGGCCATGAGCGGCGCGCAGTCCCACCACATCGACGGCATGACGGCGGCGTCGACCTCGGCGAGCAGGGCGGGGAGGTCGTCGGGCCCGAACGCGCCGCGGATCTCGACGACCCCGCGCGCGTCCATCCGCTTCAGGCGTTCGGCGAACTTCGCCGGGACCTCGCCGTAGATCGTCACGCGGACGTCGGCGGTCGTGCCCTGCGCGGCCTCGACGAGCAGCTGCGGGCCCTTGTGCGCGTAGGCCGAGCCGAAGAACCCGAGGTGCAGCGGGCCGCCGGGGACGGCGCGCCCACCCACCCGCTCGCGCCCCAGTTGGTCCCACACGGCCTCGGCGGCGGGCATCGCCTGGCGGACGACGTCGATCATCTCGTCCGGGTAGCCGGCGCCGACGAGCGTGCGCTTCACGGCGTCGGAGACCGCGAGACAGACGCTCATCCCGCGCGTGAACCGGGAGCGGATCTCGCGCAGGCGCATCTCGTAGCCGGCGCGGTCGCCGCTGCCGACGCACGGCGCGCAGTTCCCACCGCGGTCGCCCGGCCCCGGACACAGCTCGAACTCGCCCGTGAACAGGTAGTTGCGCGCGCAGATCAGCCAGTAGTTGTGGGTCGAGAAGTACGACGGCAGCCCGCGCGCGAACGCCTGGTCGATCAGCGCGGCGCCGAGGTTGTGCAGGTTGTGGAAGTGCACGACGTCGGGCTTCACGCGGTCGAGCAGCGCACCGAACGCCGCCGTGATCGGCGGGTCGTCGATCTCGCGGTGCGGGTGGCCGAGGTCGAGCAGCCCGTGGGGGCGGTTGAAGACGCCCACGAGCTTCACGCCCTCGTCGACGCGACTCCACGATCTCGTACGGCGTCCCCTTCCCGGCCCGGCCGACGCCCGCGTAGAAGACCGTGACGTCCCAGCCGCGGCGGGCGAGCTCGAACGCGACGTTGCGCGGCACGATCGTGCCGCCGCCCGCATCGCGGAAGCCGAAGGACGTCAGGACGATGCGACCGGCCATGGCGGTCATTGTGCCCGTCGAGCCGTCTACCTGCCGCCCGCGTGCCCTTGAACTCCGTTGCGGTCGAGGTCGGACCGGGCGACGTGGGAGCGACGGAGGACCTTCGGTTGCTCGGCGCCGCGCTGGTACACGCCGGGATCGACGTCCACGTCGAGGGATGGAGCACGGTCCCGGGAGAGGCCGACCCGGTGGGTGGCCCGCTCACCGCACGCGGGTCGGCGTCCGCGCGGCTGGTCGCAGGCCCGCCGGCGCTCGCGCTCGGCCGCGGCGAGAGGACCATTTCGCGGACGGCTCCGGTCGGTGGGCTCCAGCCCGGGGCGCTCACGAACCTCTACGGCGCCGCAGACCGTCTCTGGGTCCCCACCGTCGCCGCCGCCGTGGAGTTCGCGGCTGCGGGGATCGATCCCGCGCGGCTGACGGTCGTCCGACACCGGTCGAGGCCGACCGCTTCAGCCCGTCCGTCCCGCCACTCAAGCTCGCCGACGCGCGGGCGTTCCGCTTCCTCGCCGTCCTTGACTGGAAGCTTCGCACCGGCTGGGACGCGACGGTCCGGGCGTTCGTCGCGGAGATCGCCGAGCACGAGGACGTCAGCCTCTGCTGAAGGTGAGATCGTCGCTCGAGTACTCGGCGCCCATGATCGCCGCGATGATCGAGCGCCTGATTCGCTCCGTGGGGCGGGACCCGCGGACGGTGCCGGACATCCACATCGCGATGACGCCTCTACACCGACTGCGACCAGGGTTCTACCGGGCGGCGACCCTCGTCGCGCCGCGGCCGCAGGGAACGCGTGCACGAGGCGATGCCAGATGCAGGTCGTCAACCGCGACCAGAGCCCACGAGGACCTCTTGGCCGAGGGGCTCGCGGCCGTGGTGCCGCAGACCGACGAGCCGGTCCCGGAGGCCGCGCGACGCGAGGAGCCGACGGCCGCGGCCCGGTGGCGCGAAGCGGACACCGCAGCGCTTCGCGCACCAGCGATCGGCGCTAGGGACGTCGCAGTGGCGTGCGCGGGCCGAACGGGCGCGGGCGGCGGTCGACCGCTGGCACGCTTGGACGCGCTCGCCGCCGTCCTTCCGGACGCGCTCCGTGCGCCTACGGGTGTGCCCGGGCGTCGCCGAGTGGGTCCGGGACGGGCCCGCGGAGGCGCACGGCGGCGCGCGGACGGAGCAGGTCTCGTTCGTCGTGCAGGGACCGGTCGAGGCGGCCGGCCGGCCTGGACCGCCCGCACCTGCGCCGCGTTGCGTGCCTTCTTCCCCGGCGCCGAGATCGTGCTCTCCACGTGGGCCGGCACGTACCCGAAAGAGATCCCGTATGACGCGCTCGTGCTGTCGGAGGACCCAGGACCGGTCGGCACCAACCCCTCGAACGCCAACGTCAACCGGCAGCTCGTCAGCACGCTGGCCGAGATCGACGTCTCGCGGCCGCCCGTCGCGAAGGTCATGCGCAGCTACCGTCTACAGCGGCCTCGTCGCCTGCTTCGCGAGTGGCGACCGCCTGCCCGCCGAGGCGAAGGCGCTGCGACGTGTTCGACGAGCGGATACTCGTCCCAACATCTTCGTGCGGCGCCGACGTACCTCGCGCCGCTCGCCTTCCACCCGACGGACTGGTCGTGCATGGGGACCCGCGAGGACCTCCTCCGGCTGTTCGGCGCCCCGCTGATGACCGCGGAGCAGGCGCGCGGCGACCGCCGGCGACCGAGATCGGCCGCATCTTCGACGCCGAGCCCGCGCACACGGCGTGGCGCTCGAGCAGTACCTCTGGCTCAGCGCCTGCGGCGCGTGGATCCGAGCATCGGACGCGACCACGTCGGGACCTCACGCCCGCGGCACTCGCGGCGAGGGAGCGCTCCTTCGCGACCGACGTCGTGATCCTGGACGCTACCTCGAGTACGGCGTGTCCGGCCCGAAATACGCGTACGTGAAGCGCGCCGTGCCCGACCCGACGCTCTACGACCACGAGCAGTGGCTCGACCTCGACGCCGGTGCCCGAGGCCAGGGCGACGCGGATGCCGCAGCCGAGCTCCTCGACCGCTTCGCGAGCGGCGACTGGCGCGCATCCGAGGCCGACCTGTCGACGCTCCGGCGAGCCGGCGCGGGCTGGGAGGCACAGCTCCTCGAAACGGTGATGCGCGGGCCGACGCTCGTGCGCGACCCCACGATAGGCGTCCTCGAACGCAAGACCATGGGAGGCACCGCGCTCGCCCGTGCCGAGCTACGCGGCCTCCTCGCGGCGCGGTAGCAGCGCGCCGCGCGTTTAGCCCGCGCGGGCCCGCTCCGCGTTCACCACGGCGATGCAGTCCTGGATCATGCGCGTGTGCATTGCGTGCTCGAGCTCGCCAGTCTCGCGCCCTGGCTCGAGCCCGCGCAGCACATCGAGCGCCTCGAGCGGATCGTCCAGTCCTGCGTCACGCTGCGCAGCCGGTCCGAGCGACTGGTGGTAAGGCGATGTCGAGGTTGAGCACGCCGACCGGCTCGGCGACGTAGAGGACCGGGTGGCGCTTGGCGATGTTGAAGCACGGCCTGCCAGTCGGCGACCCCCGGCTGCGCGCTGTTCACCTCGTCGACGACGAGACCGCGGGCACCGGAGGGCGACTGGGCCGCGAACCAGTTGTCGTCGCAGGCGCGGCGCATGGCCTCCGCCGGCGTGACGATCCGCGTCTCGCGGACTGTGCGCCACGGCCGCGTGGTGCCGTCCGCCGAGCGCCACACGAATCCGACACGACGAGCCGCGCCTCCGGGTGCGCGCGAACGCCCGCAGCAAGAAGTCGGCGGCGCCCGGCAGGAGCTCGTCGCCGGCGAACAGCCACTTGAACCACGGCGCGTCGGTGCGGTCGCCGGGCGGCCTCGAGCGTCGCGCGCCAGTTCTGCACGCGCTCGATCGTGTGCAAGCGGCGCACGACCTCGGCGCCCGCCGCCTCGAGTAGGTCCCCGGTCCCGTCGGTCGAGGCGTTGTCGACGACGAGATGGCGGAACCCCGGCTCGGGCCGCCATCCGCGCGCCCACTCGGCGCGGTTATACGCGGGCGTGATGGCGACGAACGGCGCAAGCCGTGCGCGCAGAGCATGGAGGGCCGCGGCGGCCGCTGCCCGCGATCCCAACCGGTGTTCCGCCGCGACGTCCGCAGGGATCTCGCCCTCGAACACGGTGAGGTCGGGCAGATGCGGCCCCGCGTACCGGCTGAAGGACGGCAGCTCGCCGAGCAGTTCGATGATGCGCTCCCCGGCGTCCTCCTCGGTCAGCGACCCCGACGCGATGGCAAGCTGTACTGGGTCGACGGGCCGCGCCGCATGCAGGTACTCGTCGACGATGCCGATCGCCTCGGCGGGCGACTCCCAATCCGGCTGAAGCCAGAACTGCAGCGCGTCGCTCATTCGCCGACGCCGGCCGCGCGCCGCGAGATCGGCAGGGCCAGGAACTCCGCGAGGTCCTCCGGGATGCCGAGTCCGTACATCCCGTCGCCGACCGAGCCGACGTTGTCGACGCCGATGGCCGCTCCCTCGTCGATGAGCCGGTTGTAGACCGGGGCGACGTAGAACTCGTTGTTGACCCGCTCGTCCGCGGCGATCATCGCCTCTGCCGCCGCGCACGAAGTCGCGCCCGCGCGCGAAGGCGTAGATGCCGACGGTCGCCTCGTCGGAGATGACCTCCTTCTCGACGACCTCGGCTCACGAGGTCGCGCTCGTCGAGTGCGACGTACGACCACTTCGGGTGGTCGGCCTTCATGGTCATGATCAGCCCGTCGAGCGCTTCTGTCGCGCATCCCGCGAGGTGCGCGTCCATGGAGACGTCGACCCACTGGTCGCTGTTGGCGATCACTAGCCGTCGTCCGGGTCGATCTCCGACTCGGCCAGCAGCACGGTGCAGGCCGCGCCCTCGTGACGGCGTCGACGGGACGATCGCGCAGCCGGGCGCGACCTCGCGCAGCGACGCTCGAACCCGTAGGCCTCGCAGGTGCTCGCGGCGGCACAGGAAGACGAAGCGGTGACGGCACGCGACGGCCGCAGGTTGGCGACGACAACCTCGATCATCGGCACGCCGTGGACCGGAATGCAGCGGCTTGGGCGTGTCGTAGCCGGCGTCGGCGAAGCGGCTGCCTCGGCCGGCCATGGGGATCACGATGTTCAGCAATCGTCCTCCACGACGTACTTGTCACCGGGCACGGCCGGCAGCTTGACGGCCACGACGACCGCGTCGGTGACCGCCAGGAAGTCCGCTGGCTCGCCGGGCTCGAGCGTGACGATGTCGCCCGGCGCCGAGTTCGCGGCCGTCCATCCGTACCGTGCCGGAGACGACGGCCGTCAGCTCCGTGGCGACGCTGGTGCACGTGCCGCTCCTCGCGCGTCGCCGGCGATGTAGTGCTTCACCGCGACCTCGACGGCGTCCGTGCTACAGCGTCGGCTCGAAGTCGCCGACGAACCAGCCGCGGGTCATGTCGTCGAGGTGATGGACCTTCATGCAGCGGATCATGGCGCGTCGACGAGCCAGAAGCTCCTCGAACATCGCGACCCCGTGCGGCGTGGCGAGCGAGAAGTACCGGTCGCGGTCGATGAGTCGCGTGCCGATCCGCTGGCCTGCGCAGGACCAGCTCGTTGAACGCCGGGCAGACGTAGAAGCGACCCTCGACGGACGCGTCCTTGCGGATCATGCTCATGACGGCCTCGACGAAGTCGCCGCCGCGGCGGTACCAGTACGCGCCTGCGGTCGCCACGTGGCTGATCGGGCCGCTTCTCGGCCGCCTCGATGACGGCCTCGTCGCCGAGCGCACGTACGACCAGCGCGGATGCACGGCGTCGAACGCACGACGCCTGCCGTCGCGGTCTTCGGCTGAAGCCGGCGACGATCGCCGGCGAGATCGCCGTCGAGGATCTGGTCGCCGTTGAGCACAAGCAGCGGCTCGTCGCGGCCGATGTGCGCGATCGCGTGCAGCGCGGTGCAGGCCGCGCCGGACTCGAGCGCGGGGACGGAGATGACCGTCGGCGCTCGGGCGCGAGGAGACGGATCACGTCGCCGGTGTGAAAGCGGCGATCCTCGTCCTGCGGCACGAGGAAGATCGCACGGCTCGCGCGCTCAATGACCGGCGAGAGGTTCTCGACGACGCGCTGGACGAGCGGCAGTCCGTCGATCTCGACGAGGTTCTTCGGGTAGGTGTGGCCGGCCTCCTCGAAGGCGTCGCTGTCGCCGGCCATGAGCACGAGGAGCTTCACGCTGCCACCGCCTCGTCGCCCGCTCGGCGGCGACGATCCGCGCGCGGATCGCGTCGAGCGTGACGTCCGCGGACCTCGACGACGAGGACTGGGCGCCGGACGCCGTCGCGGCGCGATGCCGTTCTCGTTGTCCTCGACGACGAGCGTCTCCTCCGGCGTCACGCCGAGGTCGGCCATCGCCTTGCGATAGATCTCGGGATCGGGCTTGGGCCGGGCGACGTCCTCGTTGGAGAAGATCGCGTCGAGATAGCCGCGCAGGTCGCACTCCGGTCCATCATCTCGACGCACCGTCGAGCGGATCGAGTTCGACGCGACGTCCGAGCCGGTAGCCGTCCGCCTTCAGGCGCGCGCAGCGCGTACTCGTGCTGGAAGACCGGCTTGCAGCGGGTGTGCGACGAACTCCATCGTGTACTGCTGCTTGAGCCCGTTGATGAAGGCGTGCAGCTCGGCGGGCAGCCCGCGCTCGACGGTCAGCATCTCGCAGCTTGCATGCGGGTGGGAAGCCCGTCGTAGGTGCTCAGGTGGTCGTAGCGGGTGATCTCGTAGCCGAACAGCCCGAGCGCCCGGTTGAGGGCCTCGTAGTGCCATTCGCGAGCGTCGATGAGCACGCCGTCCATGTCGAAGACGACCGCCTTGATCATGCGAAGTGCCTCCAGGGCTTCGTGCGGGATAGTCCGTGCACAGCGACACGCCGTGCCGCGTCCAGACGTCCCAGTTTCGCCAGGTGCTCCACGCGGCGCGGTGATCGCGGCCGTGCAGTTCGGGCGAGACGATCGCCGACCTGCTTGGCCGGCGTCGAGGTGCGCTGCGACGCGCGCCTCGGTGATCCAGCCGCCGGCGAAGTCGTCGAGCCAGACGCCCTCGGCCGCGTCGGGGAGAACGGGCTCGGGCTCGACGTCCGAGTGGCGGGTGAAGATCGGGAGCCCGTGGCGCAGCGAGACGAGCGCGTCCGGCACGGACATGTCGAACGTGAACCAGGCGGACGGGCGCACGTCGGCGAGGGCGGCGGCGACGAGTGCCTGGAGGCCGTCGGCCTTGACATTGAGCGCGAGCCGCCCGGGCTGGCCGGCGGCGCGGTAAGCGTCCACGACATCGGCGAGCGGAAGCGCCCCGCGGACAGGTGGGTCGTGGCTGACGACCAGCGTCGCCGTCGAGGTCGCGAACGTCGAACTCGGCGCCCCATCCGTGGGCGAAGGCGCGCTCGAACGCCGCGAGCGTGTTGCGCTCGGAGGGCTCGGTCGACAACCGCGGTGGGCGATGATCTCGAGGGTCGTGCGCGCGCGGGCTCGGCGCAAGGGTCGCGCGCGGCCGGCGACGTGGGGAACGAAAGCGTCATCGATCGTGTGATCGGCGGGGGCGCGGCAGACTTGAGGGTCGAATCGCGTGGCCCTCAACTTTCGCGTGCGCGGCGCCGATCACCATGGCGATGCCTCGTTCCCTCCCCACGGTGACCTGCGTCGTCACCGCTTCAACCACGCCCGCATCGTCGCCGAGGCGGTCGAGAGCGTCCTCGGGCAGCGCTATCCGACGGAGCTCGACTGGTCGTCGTGGACGACGGGTCGACCGACGACCGGCCGTCGCTCGACGAGCGCTCGCCGAGCACCATCGCGTCACGGTGATCGAGCAGGAGAACTGCGGCTCGCCGGCGATCCGAACCGCGCCATCGCCGCCGCCCGCGGGCGGCTCGTCGTGATCCTCGACGCCGACGAGCTGGCCGCTCGACAAGCTCAGCCGCCAGGTGCCCGTGCTCGTGGACCGGGCGGAGGTCGGCCTGGTGCACGGGGACATGGCAGTCGTCGACGTGCATGGCGGCGTGATGCACGAGTCGTTCTTCGCGTACTCAGGCTTCGACGTCCGCCGCGGCCGCGTGCTCGGCCGGCTCATCGCCCAGAACTTCGTCTCCGGTGGCGCAAGCGTCTTCCGTCGCGCGTTCCTCGACGAGCTGCGCCGCGGCCGCGGAGGTGCTGTACCCCGACTGGTACATCGCCGCGGGCATTGCGCAGAGGGCCGAGATCGACCACTTCGACAGGTCGGTGAACCAGCTCCACCAGCATGGGTCGAACATGGGCCTGGGCGGACCGGCGCAAGTCTTCTCGGATAGCCAACAACGTGCCCAGCGCTGGATGTTCCGACGCTCGACGTGGCGGACGAGCCGGCGGAGAACCTCGCCGCGGCGACGAAGACGATGCTGTCCCGTACGGAACGGGCCGCCCTCGAGCTCGATGTCAGGCCGACCGAGCTCCACGCGGTGCGGGCCGCCGAGCGGTCCGCGGCGGACAGCCGCAGCGCCGACGCGCGCGCGGCGATGGACGCAGGGCGCCTCGACGAGGCGATCCGCATCTACGTCGAAGCGCTCGCCCGGAATCCGTTCGACGGCGGCGCGCGCGCGGACCTCGTCGTCGCGGTGGCGCGTCGCGAGCGCCTGAGCGAGAGCCTGGCGCGGAGTGGTGGAAGGCCAGAGACTCGTGAGGCCGTGATCGTGGCGTTCGCGGACGTGATCGCCGCCGAACCAGACCTGCTCGTGCGCTACGCGGAGGCCATCACCGGCGCCGACCCGGTCACACTGGTGATCGCGATTCAGCCGGGCGACGCCGAGGCGCTCAGCCGGCGGTCTCGGCGGCTGCCGATCGCGCCGGGCTCGACACGGGCGACGCCGCCGACGTGCTGGTTCACGCGTGCGAGAGCCCCGAGGTGTTGCTGCTGACACCGCTGCAGGCGGTCTACACCCGCCGCGAGCTGCCGGGCTGCCTCCACCGCGTGCCGCGCGTGGACGGGTCGAACCTGTGCGGGCTCGTCTCCGAGCTCGCGGCGGCCTGAGCCCGTCGGCAGCGCAGGCGGCCCCCCGGCACCGGGGCGCCGGCCGGCACAGTCACGCCCGGGCGGCGTCGTCCGTCCGCCCCGCGAGCACGTCGGCGAGGTCGAAGGGCACCGGCCGCTCGAGCTGAGCGAAGCCGCACGACGCCGGCTCCCGGTCCGGGCGCCAGCGCACGAACTGCGGCGGGTGGCGGAACCGCGCGCCCTCCATGTAGTCGTAGCGCACCTCGACGACCCGTTCCGGGCGCAGCGGCACGAAGGACAGGTCCTTGCCGGGGTTCCAGCGGCTTCCGCCCTCGGGCGCCGCTCCGAACTCGGCCGCCCAGTTCCACGGGCGGTCGCGATGTCGATCACGAGGTCCTGCAGCTCGGTGAAGGTCGTCGACCGCCTCGGCTACACGCGCGTGCACGCGGGCGGGGTCGAGGTCGCGCGCCGGCGCGCCACGGACCCGCGGGTCGCGCCGATCCCGTTCTTCCGCGCCGGGGCCGCCGACGCCGAGCGCGTCGCCGCGCTCGCCGCGGCGCTCGAGGACATCGCCGTCGTGCACGCGGTGCGCGGCGACACGACGCTCGACGCCACTCGTACCGCCGCCCACGTCGGGGTGCCCGTCGGCGAGGTCGCGGCGCTCGTCTCCGAGGCCCAGGCGCTGATGCGCTCCGGCGGGCCGGTGCCCGTCGAGCGCGCGGCGACGCTGGGGCGCCTGGCCGGCATCCTGCGCCGCGACCGCGTGCTCGCGGGCGACCACGCGGGCGTCGAGCGCGCCACCGCGCTCGAACGCGCCGCCGCGCGGGCCGGACTCGAGGACGCGCGCCGCGTCGCGATCCTCGCGTTCGCCGACGAGCTCATCGCCGACCCCTCGCTGCTGCGCGCGTACGGCTCGGTCGTCTCCGGCGCCGACGACGCGACGCTCGTGATCGTGACCGCCGACCCCGGCGCCCTGCTCCCCGCGGTCGCCGCGGCGGGGCTCGACGACGACGGCTCGGCCGACCTGCTCGCGGTCGAGGCCGCGCCCGCGGGCGTCGACGCCGTGTTCTCGCGCCGGGAGCACGGCGGGCTGCCGCGCTACGACGAGACGTCGCTCGACGGCCTGCGCGCGCTGATCGGCGCCTGAGCCACTCGCGCCTCAACCGCCGCCCGGGCGGATCACCGTCATCCCCGCCGGGGAGCCGTCGCTCATCGCGGCGAGCGCCGCCGGCGCTTCGTCGAGGCCGATCCGGCTGGTGACCAGCTGCCCGGCCGGCAGCCGTCCGGACGCGACGAGGTCGAGCATCCGGGGGTAGGCGTGCGCGGCCATGCCGTGCGAGCCGAGCAGCGCGAGCTCGCGGCCGATGACGAGGTCCATCGGGAGGCGGGGCGGTTCGGCGAGGAGCCCGACCTGGACGTGCCGGCCGCGCTTGCGCAGGCCGGTGATGGCCGCCGCCGCGGCGGCCTCGCTGCCGATCGCGTCGAGCGAGACGTGCGCGCCGCCGCCGGTCAGCTCGCGGATGTCGGTGCCGGCCGGGACGGCGATCTCCGCGCCGGCGGCGCGGGCGCGGTCGAGGGCGGCGTCCGAGACGTCGAGGCCGATCACGCGGGCCCCGGCGGCCGCGCCGATCATCACCGCGGAGAGGCCGACGCCGCCGCAGCCGTGGACCGCGAGCCACTCGCCGGGGCGGACGCGACCGACCTGCAGCACCGCGCGGAACGCGGTCGCGAAGCGGCAGCCGAGCGCGGCGGCGGCGTCGACGTCCAGCGTCTCGGGGAGCGCGACGACGTTGACGTCGGCCCAGTCGATCGCGACGAGCTCGGCGAACGAGCCCCAGTGATGGAAGCCCGGCTGGGTCTGGCGGTCGCAGATCTGGTGGTGGCCGGCGGCGCACTGCGCGCACGTCCCGCACGCGCACACGAAGGGGACGATCACCCGCTCCCCGGGCCTCCACCGCGACACGCGCTCGCCGACCGCCTCGACGACGCCGGCGAACTCGTGGCCGGGGACGTGCGGGAACGTGCGGATGTCGGGGTCGTGGCCCATCCAGCCGTGCCAGTCGCTGCGGCACAGGCCGGTGGCCTGCACCCGGATCACGGCGCCGTGCGGCGCGGGCTCCGGGTCGGCGACGGTCTCGACCGTCGGCATCCGCCCGAAGGCCTCGTAGACGACGGCGCGCACGGCGGCAGCCTATGCCGGGCGGCTGCCATCATCGAGCGAGGATCGATCGACACGGGAGGGCCGATGCCGCAGCCGTTCACGCACCTCAATCTCGCCGACGTCGAGGACGCGGCGCCGGGCAACGGGTTCGGGGACCGCTGGGAGGCGCGCGTCGCGCGCGAGCCGCTGGAGGCCGAGGCGACCGGCGTCACGCACTTCCGCCTGCTCCCCGGGAAGCGCAGCCCGTTCACCCACCGCCACAAGGCGGCCGAGGAGACGTACGTGATCATCGGCGGGCACGGCCGCATGAAGCTCGACGACGAGATCGTGGAGGTGACGCGCCTCGACGCGATCCGCGTGCCGCCGGGCACCGCGCGGGCGTTCGAGGCCGGCGACGAGGGGCTCGAGTTCATCGCCTTCGGCCCGCACCACCCGGGCGACGGCGAGCCGGTCGACGACCCGTGGACCGCGTAGCCGTGGCTGTCCAAATCGCCCGGCGGGCTGCGACGTATCGCTGAACCCAACCGTCGGAGGGACGATGGCCCAGTACCTGTTGATGTGTTGCCAGCCGGAGGTGGACCCGGCCGGCGAGGAGGAGGCCGACGGCGAGGCCGGGATGGCGATGCTGCACGAGTTGCACCGCAACCTGCGGGCGGCGGGGATCCTGCTCGACGTCCAGCGGCTGCGCTCCGTGGACAGCGCGACCTCGGTCCGCGTGCGTGACGGCCAGACGGAGATCACCGACGGCCCGTTCGCGGTGACGAAGGAGTCGCTGGCGGGCTACTACCTCGTCGAGTGCGCGGACCTCGACGAGGCGATCAAGGTCGCCTCGACCCTGACCGGCGCCAGCAGTGGGACGATCGAGGTGCGCCCGGTCATCCCGCCGGCCGAGTGGGCGGACGAGGCGGCCGAAGACCCCGCGTGACCGGCGCCACTCCGCCGGCCGACGCGGTCTCCGCCGCCGTCACGGAGACGTTCCGCGAGGAGCGGACCATCGTGCTGGCCGCGCTGATCCGCCAGGTCGGCGACTTCCAGCTCGCCGAGGACGCGGTCCAGGACGCCTTCGAGCAGGCCGTGACGGCCTGGCGGCGCGACGGCGTGCCGGCCAACCCGGGCGCATGGATCACCACGGCCGCCCGGCGGCGGGCGATCGACCGCCTGCGCCGCAACCGCTCGGTCGCCGACCGCGCGGAGCGCCTGGCCGAGCTGATGCGCCTCGACGAGCAGACCGAGGAGCCGTCCATGGACACCGAGAGCACGATCGTCGACGACCAGCTGCGCCTGATCTTCACCTGCTGCCATCCCGCGCTCGACATCTCCGCGCGGACGGCGCTGACGCTGCGCGCGCTCGGCGGCCTGACCACCGGCGAGATCGCGCGCGCGTTCCTCGTCGCCGAGCCGACGATGGGCAAGCGGATCGTGCGCGCCAAGCGCAAGATCGCGGACGCGCACATCCCCTACCGCGTGCCGGCCGACGAGGAGCTGCCCGAGCGCCTGCGCGGCGTGCTGCGCGTCGTCTACCTCATCTTCAACGAGGGCTATGTCGCCACCGAGGGCGACCGCCTGGTGCGCGAGGAGCTGTGCGCGGAGGCGATCCGCCTCGGTGAGCTGCTGACGCGGCTGATGCCCGACGAGCCCGAGGTCTGGGGGCTGTCGGCGCTGATGCTCCTCCACGACGCGCGCCGCGCCGCGCGGGTGGACGCCGAGGGCCGGTACATCGCCCTCGACGCCCAGGACCGCTCGCTGTGGGACCAGGCCCGGATCCGCGCCGGCCGCGAGCGGCTGGAGCGGGCGATCCGGTTGGGGCGCCCGGGCGAGTACCAGGTGCAGGCCGCGATCTCGGCCCTCGAGACCGAGGCCCCGAGCAGCGACGCCGTCGACTGGGCGCAGGTCGCCGAGCTGTACGGCGCGCTGGCGGCGCTGAATCCGTCGCCCGTCATCGAGCTCAACCGCGCGGTCGCCGTCGGGCTGGCCGACGGCCCCGCCGCCGGTCTGGACCTCCTCGAGCCGCTGCTCGGCGAGCCCGCGCTGGAGCGCTACCAGCCGCTGCACGCCGCGCACGCCGACCTGCTGCGCCGGTCCGGTGACGCCGAGGGCGCCGCGCGTGCCTACGAGCAGGCGATCGCGCTCACCGCCAACGCCGTCGAGCGCGAGGAGCTCGAGCGGCGCCGGCGCGAACTGGACTGACTCCGCGCGCGCCGCGCGTCCGGGCGTGTCCAAATCGCCGGTCGGCCTGCGACGTCTTGGTAAAGGCCGAAAGGAGTTCCCCATGATCGCCGAGCCGATCGCCGTCCAGATGGCGGCCCAGTCGACCCACCGCCACATCCACGAGGCCAAGCGCGAGCGCGCCCCGCGCCGGCGCCGGGCGACCGCCCGCGTGCTGCAGGCCGTCGCGGTCCGCCTCGACCCCGCCGTCCGCGAGCCGCGGCCGATCTGACGAACGAGAGGACGATTGCCATGCACGAGAGCACAGAGAACCTCCCGCAGATCGTCGACCGCACCGCCTGGGAGGCGGAGATCGAGGAGCTGCGGCTCCGCGAGAAGGCGCACACCCACGAGGGCGACGCGATCGCCGCGGCCCGCCGGCGGCTGCCGATGGTCGAGGTCGACGCCGCGATCCCCCTGACCGGACCCGACGGGCCGGTGACGCTGCTCGACACGTTCGAAGGCCGCCGGCAGCTGATCGCCTACTACCACATGTGGTTCAACGGCGAGCCCGCCGAGGCGCAGTGCGAGGGCTGCACGCACTACAACGGCCAGGTCCGCGAACTCGCGTATCTGCACTCGCGCGACGTCACCTACGCGACGTTCTGCCAGGGCCCCTACGAGGAGAGCGTCCGCTACCGCGACTTCATGGGCTGGGACGTGCCCTGGTACTCGGCCGAGGCGTCCGCCGACAGGCTGCTCGCCGGCCGCCTCGTCGGCTCGTTCCACCTCGCGTGCTACCTGCGCCACGGCGACCGGGTGTTCGAGACCTACACGACCCGCGGCCGCGGCGTCGAGCCCCTCGCCCCGAGCTACGGGCTGCTGGACATGACGCTCTACGGGCGCCAGGAGCGCTGGGAGGACTCACCGGCCGGCTGGCCGCAGCCGCTGGGGAGCGGGGGCGGGCACCCGTATCGCACCGGCGGCCGCCCGACGTCCCAGTGGTCGCGTCTGGAGGCCGGGCGGTCGGACGACCTCGG
>CAWBIM010000009.1:0-321351 GCA_963788935.1 uncultured Actinomycetes bacterium
GCCGCCGGGCGCAGGCGCGCCAGGCCACGCGGGAACAGCGTGCCCCAGTGGATCGGGACGGCGACACGGGGGCGCACCAGTGTGGCCGCGTGCGCCGCGGCAGCGGGGTCCATGTGGCCGGGACCGAGCGTCGGCCCCCACCCCCACACCGGCAGCAACGCGACGTCGATGCGGCCGGCGAGCGCCGCCATGCCGTCGTAGACGTCGGTGTCGCCCGCGAAGTACACGGTTGAGGCACCCCGGACCTCGAAGCCGATCGCCTCGGCGACCGCTCCGCCCCGGCCCGGGGAGCGGCGGCCGTCGTGGATCGCGGTGACGGCGCGGACCCGCGCGCCGCCGACGGCCGCCTCCTCGCCGACGGCCAGTTCGCGTACGCGCGTGAACCCGAGCCGCTCGAGGAAGGCGCCCGCGCCCCGCGGGACGTACACCGCGACCGTCCGGTCGAGCCGCCGCAGGGACGGGACGTCGAGGTGGTCGCGGTGCAGGTGCGAGACCAGGACCGCGTCGAGGTCGGCCGTGGCCGCCGGGTCCGGCGACGGCCCGTGGCGGCGCAGGTGCGCGATGCGATCGCGCAGGAGCGGATCGGTGAGCAGGCGCGCTCCGCCGATCTCGAGGGCCACGGTGGCGTGGCCGAGCCAGGTGAGTCGCTCGTCGGCGGCCACGCCGGGATCGTCCCCGCTCGCGGGGCGACCGCGCCATCACCCACGCGGGTGAGGCCGCGTCACCCGGCGGCCGTAAGGGTGGACGCGGTCAGCGATCGTCGACCGAGAGAGGCAGGGTGGCGACAGGCCCGACACCGCCCGGGTCGCCGGGCGACTTCGGCGGCGCCGGCCCCGAAGCGCAGGACGAGGGGTACGCCCCGGTGTTCTGGACCGCGTTCCGGCGCTCCTCGAACCCGATGATCCTCACCGACCTCACCCGCCGCATCGTCGACGTGAACGAGGCCGGCGTGCGGATCAGCGCGCGGCCGGCCGAGGCGCTCGTCGGCATGCCGTTCGTCCATCTGCTCGACGACCCGGCCGAGGCGCTCGACGACGACGCGTGGCACGCGCTGGTCGTCGCCGGCGAGTCGTACGGCCACCGGTCCATCCGGCGTCCGGACGGCTCGACGATGGTCATCGACTTCGCGATGCGCTCGGCGCGTGTCGACGGGCGCGTCCTCGTCCTCGGGGTCGGCCTCCACATCTTGGCCGAGCACGAGTCCAACGCGGCCCACGCGCCCGCCGCGCTGACCCCGCGCGAGCTCGAGATCCTCCACCTGATCGCGCTCGGCCACGTGACACGCGAGATCTGCGCCGAGCTCCACGTGGCGCCGGACACCGTCCGCACCCACGTGCGCAACGCGATGGCCAAGACCGGGGCGCGGACGCGCGCGCAGCTCATCGCGATCGCGCTGGGCGACGGGCTGCTCGACGGCTGAGGCGGGCGGCCCGGAAGATCGCACGGACGTGCGATCGACACCCTGTCGCGACGTTGCCAGGGTGTCGCCGTGCCCCGGTGCAGACCGTGCGACCTCGACGACCGCGAAGGCGAGGAGGAGGCCGAGCGGCTCGCGCGGGTCGAGCCGGTCCTGGCGCTGGTCGTGCGCGACCTCGCGTGGCCGCCCGAGCACCCCGCCGCCGCCGACCTCGACCTGCTGCTCACCCAGCCCCCCGGGGTGATCGCGCTGTCGCCGTCGGCGGACGTGCGGATCTGGATCGTGCTCGACGGCTGCGCGCCCGCGACGCGCGAGGCCGCCCGCCGGCTCAGCACGGGTCCGCTTCCGCGCGGGGTCACGCGGATCCGGGTGCACTGAGCGGGCGTCCCCCGGCTGCCCGACGAGCCGGGGGACGCCCGGGCGCGGTACGCCTCGTGGCGGGTCGGCCGCTCAGCCGTCGAGGGTCGAGCCGCGGAACACGACCTCGCCGCCGACGACGGTCAGGACGACCGGGTCGTGGACGAGGTCGTCGGGCGCGATCTCGACCGGGTCCTCGGCGAGCACGGTGATGTCGGCCAGGAAGCCGGGCGCGAGGCGGCCGAGGCGGTCCTGGTCGCCCGTCGTCAGCGCGCCCTGCGACGTGTAGCCGTGCAGGGCGGTCAGCGCGTCGATCGCCTGGTCGTCGTACGGGCCGCGGTCCGTCAGGCCCGGCGGACGGCGCAGCTGCGCGGCGGCCATCCCCTCGCGCCAGTCGTACCGGGCGACGGGCCAGTCGGAGCCGAGCGTCACCGTCGCGCCCGACTCGAGCAGCTCGCGCGTGCGGAAGGCGCGGTCGCAGCGGTCGCCGCCGCCGAGCCGCCGCGACCAGTTGTCCGAGCGGTCGGGCTCGAGCCACATCATGTGCTGCGGCTGCATCGAGGCGATCACGTTCTCGGCCGCGAAGCGCGGCAGGTCGTCGGGCTGGATCGTCTCGATGTGCTCGACCCGGTGGCGGATCCCGGGCGGCGAGCCGGCGCTGCGGTAGGCGTTGAGCGCCTCGCGCACGCCGCGGTCGCCGCACGCGTGGGTGATGACCTGGAAGCCGTGGCCGGAGAAGAAGTGGACGGCGCGGACGTACTTGTCGAAGTCCGGCCAGAACGGCGCGAGCCCGTCGCCCTCGCTGTCGGGGTCGACGAGCCAGCCGGTGCCGGAGTCGATCACGCCGTCGATGAAGAGCTTCGCGACGCCGGTGCGCCAGCGCTCGCCCGCCTCGTCGCGGTGCTCGGCGTAGGCCTCCCAGGTCTCCTCGGGCGTCTCGGGCTGCGACCAGTAGGGCATGACGAGGCGGATGGCGAGGTCGCCATTGCCTTCGAGGCGGCGCAGGAGGTCGAGCGTCTCGAGCGTGCCGTCCATCCCGTGCGCGCCGGTGATGCCGACGGCGGCGAAGCGCCGCAGCTGGTCGACGCAGTACCGGTAGCGCTCCTCGTCGGTGACGGCCGGCATCGCGGAGCGGACGAGGTTCATCGCGCCCATCTCGCGCAGCTCGCCGGTCGGGGCGCCGCCCGCGTCCAGCACGACCTCGGCGTGCTCGGTGAACGTCCGCGGCCCGTCGACGCCCGCGAGCTCGAGCGCCCGCGGCGTCGCCAGCGCCGTGTGGAAGTCCATGAACGTCATGATCGCCGGGGCGCCGCCGGCCGCGTCGGCGATGAGGTCGCCGCTGATCCCCGTGTCGGCGAAGACGTTGTAGTCCAGGCCGTAGCCGAGCACCCACTGGTGCGGCTCGCAGCGGGCGCGCTCCTCGGCGACCCGCGCGCGGACGTCCTCGAGCGTGCGCGCGTCCATGAGGTCGGCCCCGCGGGCGTCGAGCGCGCCCAGGAACGGGTGCAGGTGGCTGTCGATGATCCCGGGCGTGACCGCCGCGCCGCCGAGGTCGATGACCTCCGTCGTCGCGGAGGCGGCCTCGCGGACCTCGGCGTCGTCGCCGACCGCGACGATCCGGTCGCCGGCGACGCCGATCGCGGTCGCCGCGGGGCGGTCGGGGTCCAGCGTGCGGACGCGGCCGTTGACGAGGGCGAGGGTGAGGGAGGAGGTCACGAGGGCGTTCCTTGGGTCGGGACGCGCACGGCGCGCGTCGGCTTCCATCCGGGCCGCGGCACGCTCGCGCGCAGCAACTGCGTGTACGGCTCGCGGGGGTGGTCGAGGACGTCGCCGGTCGGGCCCTGCTCGACGACGCGTCCGCGGTGCATGACGATCGCCTCGTCGGTGATCTGCCGGACGACCGCGAGGTCGTGGCTGATCAGGACGTAGGAGATCCCGGTCTCCTCGCGGATGTCGGCGAGGAGGTTGAGGATCTGGGCCTGGATCGAGACGTCGAGCGCGGCGACCGACTCGTCGAGGATCAGCACGCGTGGGGCGGCCGCGAGCGCGCGGGCGATCGCCACGCGCTGGCGCTGGCCGCCGCTCAGGGCGGCGGGCCGCGCGCGGAGCTGGCGGCCGTCGAGGCCGACCAGGTCGCCGAGCTCGGCGGCGCGGGTCTCGCGCTGCTCCTTCGACGCGCCGGACCCGTGCAGGCGCAGGACCTCGTCGATCGCCTGCTCGGCGCTGTGGCGCGGGTCGAGGCTCGAGTAGGGGTCCTGGAAGACGATCTGGACCTCGCTGCCGCGCCGGCGGCGCTCCTTCGCCGACCGCGCCGGGGCCGAGCGGTCCTTGCCGCACGCGGTGATCGTCCCCGCGGTCGGCGCGGTCAGGCCGACGAGCATGCGCGCGACGGTCGTCTTGCCCGACCCGGACTCGCCGACGATCGCCAGCGAGCCGCCGGGCGCGACGTGCAGGTCGACGCCGTCGACCGCGACGACCTCGCCGAACTCCTTGCGCAGGCCGGTCGCCTCGAGGACGGCCTCAGGCATGGCGCGCGACCTCCGGCAGCTCGGCCCGCAGCTCGGCGGCGCGGATGCAGCGGACGAGGCCGCCGTCGAGCTCCTCGACCGGCGGGCGCGTCGCGCGGCACGCGTCCTGGGCGAAGAGGCAGCGCGGCGCGAACGCGCAGCCGTCCGGGGCCTCGAACGCGCTCACCGGGCGCCCCGGGATCGCCGTCAGGCGGTGCACCGTCGCCTCGATCGTCGGCCGCGCGCTGGCCAGCGACGCGGTGTACGGGTGCAGCGGGCGGTCGTGCAGGAGCGCGCTCGCGCGGGTCTCGACGATCTGCCCGGCGTACATGACCGACGTGCGGTCGCAGACCGCGCCCGCGAGCTCGAGGTCGTGGGTGATGAACAGCAGGGCCATGCCGCGCTCGCGGCGCAGGTCGTCGAGGATCGCCATGACCTCGGCCTGGGTCGTCACGTCGAGCGCGGTCGTCGGCTCGTCGGCGAGCAGCAGGCGCGGCTCGGTGAGCAGCGCGGAGGCGATCATCACCCGCTGCAGCAGGCCGCCGGACAGCTCGTGCGGGTACTGGCCCAGGCGCCGCGCGCCGTCGGGGATCCCGACGTCGGCCAGCGCCTCCGTCGCCCGGCGCCGCGCCTCGGGCCGGCCCACGTGCCGCAGCGTCCGCAGCGCCTCGGTCATGAAGTCGCCGATCGTGCGCACCGGGTTGATGTGCGCGCGCGGGTCCTGGAAGACCATCGCGACCGCGCCGCGGAAGTCGCGCAGCCCGCCGCCGCGCAGCGCCCCGACGTCGGCGCCGTCGAAGCGGATCTCCCCGCCCGTCGCCGCGCCCATGGGCAGCAGCCGCGCGACGGCGCGGGCGGTCATCGACTTCCCCGAGCCCGACTCGCCCACGAGCCCGACGGCCTCGCCCGCGCCGATCGCCAGCGAGACGTCGTGCAGGACGGTCCGCATCTCCCCCTCGACCGGGAGATCGGCCGAGAGGTGGTCGACCTCGAGGAGCGCCCCGGTCACGCGGCCGCCTCCTGCAGCCCGAGCGCCGGGCGCCGCTCGGGGACGTCGAACCACGGCCGGACCTGCTCGAGCGCGGCTCCGATCCGGAACGGCGTGAGGTCGTCGTACGAGCGGCCCGCGATCTGCAGGCCGGTCGGCACGCCGTTGTCGGCGAAGCCGGACGGGACGTTGAGGACCGGCAGCCGCGACATGATGTTGAACACCGGCGTCAGGGCGGCGTCGAAGTAGCGCTCGATGTGCCGGCCGCCGACGTCGAGGCCGTGCCCGACGTAGTCGTCGCCCGCGACCAGGCCGCGCATCCCGACCGTCGGGCACAGCAGCGCGTCGTAGGTCTCGAGCAGCGCGCCGACCGGCGCGTACACGCGGGCCTCGATCTCGAACTTCTCCATCTGCGCGCCGTCGCCGGCCGCGGTCGTCATCTCGCGCCCGAACGCGTCGGCGTAGGCGGTGACGAGGTCGGGGTGCGCGGCCGCCTCGGCGGAGATCATCGCCCCGAAGCCGAGCCGGTAGTGCAGCGCGGCGGCGCGCATCACGAGCTCGTTCGGGACGTCCACGGCCACCTCGTCGACGATCGCGCCCGCCTCGCGCAGCGCCGCGGCGGCGTCCAGCGTGTTGCGCCGGATCTCCTCGTCGACCGGCCATGACCCGTCGAGGTCGACGGAGACCGCGAGGCGCAGGCCCGCGATGCCCGCGAACGTCTCGGGCAGCTCGTACTTCGGCCGCAGCGACACGATGTCCGTCGGGTCCGGCCCGGCGAGCACGTTCTCGTAGAGCGCCGTGTCGGCCACCGTGCGCGCGAGCGGCCCGCAGTGGCAGTAGGTGTCGAGGTTGAACGGCGGCGCCTGGGGCACGCGGCCGTAGGGCGGCTTGAACCCGACGACCCCGTTGAACGAGGCGGGCGCGCGGATCGAGCCGCCGATGTCGCTGCCGGACGCGAGCGTCGTCGTCCCGGACGCGAGCGCCGCGCCCGCGCCGCCCGACGAGCCGCCGACCCCGAACTCCGGGTTCCACGGGTTGCGGGTGACGCCGTGCAGGCGCGAGTGCGTGAACAGCGCGCAGGAGAACTCGGGCGCGGTCGTGCGCGCGTGGACGATCGCGCCGGCGTCGAGCATCCGCTGGGCGAAGTTCGACGACTCCTCGGCGACGAGGTCCTTGTAGATCAGCGAGCCCTGGGTCCAGGGCTGGCCCGCGACGGCCTCCTCCTCCTTGATCGCGAGCGGGATGCCCTCGAGCGCCCGCGGCTCGCCGTCGCCGCGGCCCGCGTAGCGCGCCTCGGCCGCCCGGGCCTCCTCGCGCGCCGCGTCGTAGCGCTCGTGGCAGAGCGCGTTGACGGTCGGCTCGACGGCCTCGGCCCGCGCGATCACCGCGTCGAGCAGCTCGACGGGCGAGAGGCTCCGGTCGCGGAAGCGCGCGAGCGCCTCGGTGGCCGAGATGTAGTGCAGGTCGTCGTTCATCGTCCCTCGCTGTCCTTGGCCGCCAGTCGTTCGCCGAGCAGGTTCACCGCCACCACCACGACCACGATGGAGAGCCCGGCGGTGAGGGACTCCATCGGGTAGCCCTGCAGCACCCCGGCCTGGCCGCTCGCCACCATCACGCCCCAGTCGGCGGTCGGCGGCTGGACGCCGAGGCCGATGAACGAGATGGCGGCGAAGTCGACCATCGCGTAGCCGAAGAGCAGCGTCGCCTGGGCGACGATCAGGGCGGTGAGGTTCGGCACCAGGTGCCGCGCGCAGATCCCGAAGGCCGAGAGGCCCTGGACCTCGCACGCCGCGACGTAGTCGCGCGCGCGCTCGCGCAGCGCCGCCCCGCGCAGGACGCGGGCGACGTACGGCGTGTAGGCGATCGCCAGCGCGAGCGTCGGCGCCGTCAGGCCCGCGCCGAACACGGCGGACGCCAGGACGGCGAGCAGGATCGCCGGGAACGCGAACAGGATGTCGAGGACCGTGGAGATCGTCGCGTCGAGCCAGCGCCCGGCCCACGCGGCCGTCACCGCGAGCGTCGTGCCGAGGGTCACCGACACGAGCACGACGAGGAACGGCCCGGCCATCGAGGTCCGCGCCCCGGTCAGCAGGCGGCTGAAGAGGTCGCGGCCCTGGCTGTCGTAGCCCAGCGGGTGGCCGGCGACCGGGCCCACGTAGGCGTTGCCGAGGTTCGCGGCGTCGGGGTCGTGCGGGGCGAGCAGCGGGCCGAAGGCCGCGAGGAACACGGCGAGGGCGATGATGACCCCGCAGCTGATGACGAGCACGTTGTTGCCCGCGAAGCGCCGGCGGCGCTCGCGCGCGGCCTCGAGGACGACCGCGGGGGTGCTCACGTCGCCCGGCTCCCCATCGCCACGCGCGGGTCGAGCACGGCGTAGAGCAGGTCGACGAGCACGTTGGCGATCACGAACGCCGCCACGAAGATCAGCGAGATCCCCTGGACGACCGCGAAGTCCTTGGACAGCGCCGCCTGCACGAGCGCGGCGCCGAGGCCGTCGAGGCTGAACGCGCGCTCGACGACCGCCGACAGCGCGATGAGCGACGTGATCGTGATGCCGACGACCGTCGTCACCGGGATCGCCGCGTTGCGCAGGACGTGGCGGCGCACGAGCAGCGAGTACGGGATCCCGCGGCTGACCGCGGTCTGCACGTGCTCGCGGCCCATCTCCGTCCGCACCGCGACGCGGGTCACGCGCACGACGATCGCCATCGCCGACAGCGCGAGCGCGATCGCCGGGAGGGTCAGGTGCCAGATCCCGTCGAGGAACCCGTCGCCGGAGCCGAGCGCCGGGAACCAGCCGAGGTTCACCGAGAAGACCGACAGCAGGATGATCGCCGCGACGAACGAGGGCACCGCCGCGAGGACGCTCGTCGAGGCCACGATCCCGGTGTCGAGCGCGCCGCGGCGCAGGCCCGACAGGACGCCGAGCCCGACCCCGAACAGGATGATGAGCAGCGACGCGTACGCGACGAGCGCGATCGTCGTCCCGATGCGCGCGCCGATGAGCGACGTCACCGTGCCGCGGAAGGCGATCGAGTTCCCGAGGTCGCCGTGCAGCACGGCATTGCCGAGCCAGTCGACGTAGCGCACGAGGAACGGGTCGTCGAGGTGGTACTGCGCGCGCAGCGAGGCGACCGCCTCCGGCGGGAGGGTCCGCCCGCCGGTCAGCGTCGCCAGCGGGTCGCCCGGCGCGAGGTCCAGCGAGCCGAAGATGATGAAGCTCGAGACGAGCAGCGCCGCGACGAGCATCGCGGCGCGCCGGGCGACGAAGCCGCGCATGTCAGCTGCCGCTGCCCGTGCTCCCCAGGAGGTTCGCCCACGGGCCGCCCATGTAGGCGAAGGACACGGGCGCCCCGGTGAGCTTGCTCGTGGTGATGAGCGTCGTGTTGATCGCCGCCATCGGGATCCACGGCAGCTGGTCCATGATCCGGTCGCCGGCCTGGGCGACGAACTTCGCGCGCTCGGCCGGGTCGGCCGCCGAGCGGGCGTCGTTCATCGCCTTCGTGATCTGCGCGTCGCCGAAGCCCGAGTAGTTCTGGCTGCCGTCCGGCATCACGATCGTGTTGTAGAACGCGGCCGGGTCGGCGTAGTCGGGGTAGTTGACGGTCGGGAAGCCGTCGATGCCCTCGCGCGCCTTGGGGTCGGTGAAGAAGTTGATGAAGTTCTGCGCCGAGACGGCCTTGAAGTTCACCTTCAGCCCGATCGCCTGGCCGGCCTGACGGATCGCGTTGGCCGCCGTGTTCAGCTGGGCCACCTCGGTCGTCATGCCGAGCGTGATCGTCTTGCCGGCGGCGCCCGCCTGCTTCATCAGGTCCTTGGCCTTCGCGATGTCCGGGTTCGGGTCGGGCAGCTTGTCCCAGTCGGCCTGGAAGACGTCCTTGCCGTAGCCCCACGTGCCCGGGTTGGCGAGCGTCCTGGGCAGCTGCGCGGCGCCGTGGTAGACGTTCTGGATGTAGGCCTTGCGGTCGATCGCGAGCGACAGCGCCTGGCGCACCCGCACGTCCTTGAGTGCGCCCTTGAGGTTCGAGAGCACGATCGCGTCGGACGCGAACGACGGGCCCTCGAAGACGGAGACCTTGTCCTTGGCCGCCTTGAGCTGGTCGATCGTCGACAGCGCCTGGACGTAGGAGCCGTCGATGCCGCCGGTCAGCAGGCCGCTCGTCATGCTCGAGTCGTCCGGCACGCCCTTGAAGTCGATCTCGGCGACCTTCGGCTTGTGGCTCGTGTCCCAGTAGTCCTTGTTGGCCACGGCGTTGAGCGTCGAGCCGGCCTTCCAGCTCCCGACCTTGTACGGGCCGGCGCACATCGTCCCGCCCTGCGGCGTGCCGAACTTGCGGCCCTTGGACTCGGCGAACGCCTTCTGGACGACGACGCCGGGCATCTGCGACAGCTCGCCGTCGAGCCAGAAGTCGGGCTCCTTGAGGCTGATCGTGACGACCTTGTCCGAGGTCTTCTTCATCGACGCCACGCGGCTGAACACCTGCGGGTAGAAGCCGCCGCCCTTGGGGTCGGCCGCCCGCTGCAGGCTGAACAGGACGTCGTCGGCCGTGACGGGCTTGCCGTCGTAGAACGTCGGGCCGTCCTTCAGGGTGATGACCGTGGTCTTGTCGTCGGGGTGGGTCAAGGTCGCGAGCCCGGGACCCATCGTGCCGTCCGGCGCCTGGCGCAGGAGCGAGTCGCACAGCGCCGTGATGACCGTGTTCTCCGGATAGTCGAATGCCTGGATCGGGTCGATCGTGCCGACGTCGCGGTACGTCGCCCAGGTGATCCGCCCGGCGTTGCCGGTCGCGGCCGGGGTGGTCGGGCTGAGCGCGCTCCCGGCGCCCGCCGTGGCCGTGCTGCTGCCCTGGCTCGACGTGCCGGGCGCGGCCTTGCCGCACGCGGCGACCGCCAGGACTGCGAGCGCGGCCACCGCCGCGCGCGCGAGGGGGACTCGCATCATGATGCTGCTCCGTCGTCGGGAGTGGATGGGACGGAAGGGCGGGAGTTCGCTTCGGCGGTCCGCTCGATCGCGTCGAGGATCAGGTCCGACGCGCGGTCGAAGCTCTCGTCGAAGTCGGGGAACAGGTACGGCGACGCCTCGACGGCGTGCGGGAACTCGTCGGCGGGCAGGAGCGCGTAGGCGCGCCGCATCGCCTCCGGGTCCGCGATGCGGCGGTCGGCGCTGCTCTCGACGAGGCTGTAGTAGAGCCCGGTGCCGACGACGTGGTTCTCGATGATCTGGAAGAACGCCGTGGCCTGCTCGAGCGTCAGCCCGGCCCGGAGCAGGAGGCCGATCTCGCGGTCGGCGATCCGCTCGAGGCTGGGGGTGTCGTCCGGCTGGACGGCGAGGAGGAGCGCGAGGTCGGGATGGCGGCGATAGCGGTTCAGGCCGTACCGCATCTCGATCTTCATCGTCTCCCGCCACCCGAGCGCGGGGTCGAGATCGGGGCCGATCCCGAACAGCCGGTCGGCGAGCTGCACGAGCAGCTCGTTCTTGTCGCGGAAGTGGCGGTAGACGGCCGTCGGGTCCGCGCCGAGCTCGGCCCCGATGCGGCGCATCGTCATCTTCGAGAGGCCCTCGCGGTCCGCGATGGCCTGCGCCGCGTCGAGGATCAGCTCACGGTCGAGCCGTCCCCGGGAACGCTGGTCCAGGGACTCGATGGCCGGGCTCTCCTCCGCCATGGCGCGGCACCGTACCCGGATGTCCACAGCGAAGTCAACAATGTTGACAGCGATTGTCCGGAGCGGTTAACCGAGCTGCGCGAGCACTGCCAGGTTGATCGCCTCGCTGTACCGCTGGAACCGCTCGTCCGACCGCGTCGGCCAGGTCGAGAACTTCGCGAGCACCGTGCGCGTGGGCCGATGGATCAGGAGCTGCTGGCCCAGGATGCCGAAGCCGCTGTAGATGCCGGCGTCGCCGTCCAGGACCCACCACTGGTCGTGGTAGAAGGCGTCCGGGGACGTGTCGAAGCCGTCGCGATCGAAGACGGAGACGAGCTCGTCGTCGCGGCCGCGCAGCCGCGCGATCCACGCCTCCGGCACCACGCGCCGGCCGCCGAGGACGCCGTCCTGCAGGTGCATGAGCCCGAAGCGGGCGAGGTCGCGCAGCGTCGTGCAGATGCCGCCCTCGGCGGCGGCGAAGCCGGCCACGTCGACGATGATCTCCGCGTCGCGCTCGGCGCCGATGCGGCTCCAGAGGAGGCGGGAGAAGAGGTCCGGGAAGCGCTCCCCCGTCGCCTCCGACGCGACCCAGCCGAGGACGTCGGTGAGGATCGAGCGGTACTGGAAGCGTCCGCCGTGCGGCCGCTCGTTCTCGAGCTTCAGGATCCAGTCGTAGGTGTCCTCGGCGGGGAGGTCGGGGCGCCGGCGCGCGCGGTAGCCGGAGATCTCGTCGATGACGACGCCGTCGCTGTCGGGGTTCTCGTAGTCCTCCTCGTCGAAGCGCGTGCCCGCGCGCATGTCGAGCAGGTGCTGGAGCGAGCAGCCCTCCCACGCGGTCCCGCGCAGCGCGGCGACGTGGTCGGTGACGAGGTCCCCGGGGTCGAGCACGCCCTCGCCGACGAGCACGCCGACGAGCGTCGCGGTCAGCGACTTCGAGACCGACATCAGCAGATGGGTGTCGTCGGGGCGCATCCCGTCGACGTAGTGCTCGAACACGATCCGCCCGTCGTGGACGACGCACAGGCCGTCGGTGTAGGTGCGGTCGAGCGCCTCGGTGAGCGGGACGGTCTCGCCCTCGAACGTGACCGGCGTGGCCTCGAGGCCGGCCGGGTCGGATTCCAGGGCGTGCACGGGGCCGTCGCCGCGCGCAATCCGCGCGGTGCGGGCGAGCTCGCGCACGTGCAGGAAGCCCCAGCGGTTGAACGGGCCCTCGATCCAGTTGTCGGGCGTCACGAGCCGCTCGGGGGCCGGCGGCGCGCCCTGCATCAGCCCGAGGTCGACGGCGGTCGGCGGGGTGGTCACGCGGCCTCCACGTGGCGCTCGCCCATCCGCACCGGGATCGCGAGGCGGTTCGGCGGCGGGGCGAGCGGGCAGCTCCACCGCGGGTCGTACGAGCAGGACGGGTTGTAGGCGAGGTTGAAGTCGAGGACGAGCCGGTCGCCGCGCGTGCCGAGGTCGGCGCCCTTGACGGTGTCGAGGAGGTAGCGCCCCGCGCCGTAGGTCTCCTCGCCCGCCGTCGCGTCGGCGAACGGGACGAACAGGCCGCCGCCGTAGCCGGCCAGCCAGTACAGCTCGAGCTCGCACGGCTCGCCCCCGAGCGCGAAGCGCGCGACGGCGACGCGGTCGAACGCCATGGTGTCGCCCGTGCTCGCGCCGATGTCGTAGCGGCGGTGCTCGGCGGGCACGACGTCGGCGAGGACGCGGCCGGCCGGGTCGTGGTCGAAGTACGCGAGCCCGCCGAAGCCGTCGCGGCGCTCGGGCGGCAGGGCGGACTGCGGGTGGTGGGCGTAGAGGTCGTCGCGCTCGGCGACCCACGCGGCGAAGCCGCGGGCGGGGTCGGGCTCGGCGCGGACGCGCGCGTAGAGCGCGTGGACGCGGCGCTTGAAGTCGAGCAGGTCGAGCTCGGGCGGGGGCACGGGGACGGCAGGCTAGTGCAGCCGCCGCGCCGCCCGTTCGGGCGGCGCGCGTCGGCCCCGGGCGTCACCCGCGCGGGTGACGAGCGCTCACCCCGCCCGCGCCTACGGTCGCCGCGCGTGTGGGCGTTCGCTTCTCTGCGCGCCTACCGGCGCACCTGGCTCACAGGCGACCTCGTCGCCGGGCTGACCGTGTGGGCCGTGCTCGTGCCCGAGGCGCTCGCCTACGCGACGATCGCGGGCGTCTCTCCGGTGGTCGGGCTCTACGCCGCGCCCGCGGCGCTCGTGCTCTACGCCGCCTTCGGCAGCTCGCGCCACCTCGTCGTCGGGCCGATGTCGGCGACCGCCGCGCTGTCCGCCTCGACCGTCGCGCAGTTCGTGGCCCCGAACAGCGGCGCGTTCACCGCGATGACCACCGCGCTGGCGCTCGTCGTCGGGGCGGTGGCGCTCGTCGCCGGCCTCGGCCGCCTCGGCTTCCTCGCGAACTTCATCTCCGAGCCGGTGCTCAAGGGCTTCATCGTCGGGCTCGCCCTGACGATCATCATGGGCCAGCTCCCCGCGCTGTTCGGGGTCTCCAAGGGCGGCGGCGACTTCTTCGCCAAGCTCTGGGACCTCCTCACCAAGCTCGGCGACACGAACGGCGCGACGCTCGCCGTCGGCGCGCTGTCGCTCGCGCTCGTGCTCGGCCTGCGACGCGTCGCGCCGGTGGTCCCCGCCTCGCTCGTCGCGGTCGCGCTCGGCGTCCTCGCGGTCAAGGCGTTCGCCCTCGACGACCACGGCGTCGAGATCGTCGGGAACATCAAGAGCGGCCTGCCGGACGTCGGCCTCCCCGACGTCTCGACCGGCGACCTCGGCGACCTCGTCGGGCCGGCCCTCGGCGTCATGCTCGTCGGCTTCGCCGAGGGCCTCGGGGCCGCGAAGACGTACGCGGCGAAGGCGCACTACGAGATCGACGCCAACCGCGAGCTGCTCGGCCTCGGCGCGGCGAACATGGCCTCCGGCCTGGTGAGCGGCATGGTCGTCAACGGCAGCCTGTCCAAGACGGCGGTCAACGGGTCGGCGGGGGCGCGGTCGCAGATCTCGGGCCTCGTGTGCGCGGCGCTGACCGTCCTGACGCTGCTGTTCCTCACCGGCCTCTTCGAGGAGCTGCCCGAGGCGACGCTCGCCGCCGTCGTGATCGCCGCGGTGATCGAGCTCGTGGACGTCGGCGCGCTCGTCGCGCTCTATCGCGTCCACACCCGCGCCCTCGGGCGCGCCTTCGGCGTGGCGGCGCGACCGGACTTCATCGCGGCGGTCGCGGCGATGCTCGGCGTGCTCGTCCTCGACACCCTGCCGGGGCTGTTCATCGGCATCGCGAGCTCGCTGCTGCTGCTCGTCTACCGCGTGTCGCGGCCGCGCGTGGCCGAGCTCGGCCACGTCCGGGGGACGCCGGGCCAGTACGGCGACATCGAGCGCCATCCCGAGAACGAGGTCCCGGACGGGATCGTCGTCCTCCGCGTCGAGAGCGGGCTGTTCTTCGCCAACGCCGAGCACGTGCGGGGGGTCGTGCGCCGCCACGTCGCGCGCGACACCGGCGCCGTCATCCTCGACGCGGAGACCATGCCCTTCGTCGACGTCAGCGCGGCGCGGATGCTCACCGCGCTGGCCGAGGACCTCGAGCGCACGGGCGTCCTGCTCGTCCTCGCGCGCGACGTCGGCCAGGTGCGCGACGTGCTCAGCCGCGCCGACGACGGGCACCCGCCGGTGCGCACGTTCCCGACCGTCCAGGCCGCCGTCGACGCGGTCGCGAGCGGTGCCGGGGTGGACCCGCGATCGACGCCCCACCGCGGGTGAGCCCCGCGCGACTCCTGCCCGCGTGGGTGCGGGGCTACCGGCGCGCATGGCTGCGGCCGGACGTCGTCGCCGGCATCGTCATCTGGAGCGTCGTCACGCCGCAGGCGGTCGCCTACGCGCAGATCGCCGGGCTGCCGCCCGTCGCCGGGCTGATCGCGGCTCCGGGAGCGCTCATCGGCTACGCGCTCGTCGGCACGTCGCGGACGCTCGTCGTGAGCGCGACCACCGCGACGTCGGCGCTGTCGGCCACCGCCGTCGGTCCGCTGGCGGGCGGCGACACCGCGCACTTCGCCGCCCTGTCGGCCGCCTTCGCGCTCGTGACGGGCGCGGTGCTCGTCGCCGGCGGCGCGCTCGGGCTCGGCTCGATCTCGGACCTCGTCTCCAAGCCGGTCATGACCGGCTTCCTGTTCGGGCTCGGGCTGACGATCACGGTCGGCCAGCTCCCCGCCGTCCTCGGCGTGAAGGGCGGCGGCGACGGCGTCCTGGACCAGGTCTCGACGCTCGCCGGACAGCTCGGCGACGTGCATGCCGCGACCGCGGCGGTCGGCCTCGGCAGCATCGTGCTGCTGCTCGCGCTGCGGCGGCTCGCGCCGGCACGTGCCCGGGATCCTCGTCGTCCTCGTCGTCGCGATCGTCGTCTCGGCGCTGCTCGGGCTCGACCATCACGGCGTCGACGTCGTCGGCCCGCTGCCCTCGGGCGTGCCGGACCCGGCGGTCCCGGACGTGTCCTGGCACGAGGTCGGAGAGCTGGTGGGGCCCGCGCTCGGGGTCATGATCCTGAGCACGGAGGCCGTCGGGGTGGCGCGCGCGATCGCGACGAAGGACGGCTACGGCGTCACGCCGAGTCGCGAGCTCATGGCCCTCGGGACCGCGAACCTCCTCGCCGGGGCGTCGTCGGGCTTCGTCCAGTCCGGGGGCGCGAGCCAGACCGCCGCCGCGCAGAACGCGGGTGGCCGCAGCCAGCTGCAGTCGGTCGTCGCCGCCGGATTGATCCTCCTCACGGGCGCGTTCCTGGCGCCGCTGTTCACGGACCTGCCGCAGGCGGCGCTCGGGGCGATCGTCGTCGTCGCCGTCTCCGGGTTCTTCGACGTCGGCGAGCTGCGCCGCTACGTCGCGCTGCGGCGCAGCGCCATCATCCTGGCGGTCGTCGCGCTCGCGGCGACGATCGTCCTCGGCATCCTGCCCGGCCTCCTGGTCGCCGCCGGACTGTCGCTCGTCGTCGTGGTGCAGCGGCTCAGCCGCCCGCCGGTCGGCGTCCTCGCCCGCGACCCGGCGACCGGCGCGTGGGGCCGCCTCGACGTCCACCCGGACTGGGAGACGTTCGCGGGCGTGCTCGTCGCGCGCACCGACGCGCCGCTCTGGTACGGCAACGCCGTCAACGTCGAGGAGCGCGTGGTCGCGCTCGCCGCCGCGGCCGAGCCGCGCCCGCACACCGTCGTGCTCGACCTCGGCACGAGCCCGGACCTCGACGTCCAGGGCCTCGACTCGGTCGCCGAGCTCGAGGCCGCGCTCGCGCGTGACGGGATCGCGCTGCGGCTGACCGGGGTCCATGCCCGGACGCGGCGGCTGCTCGAACGCGCCGGGATCGTCCCGCGGGTGCCGGTCGACGCGCGGCTCGACCAGGCGGTGCAGCCGAGGCGACGACGCGGACGGGCCGGACGCGCCGGCCGGGCTCAGCCCGCGAGGTCCGCGAACACCGTCGTCCAGTCGTCCCTGACGCTCACCACGGTCCAGCCGCCGTCCCGGGCCGCGGCGAGGGCCTGGTCGGCCCCGGTGGAGTCGGCGAACTCGCGCTCGCCGTCGTCGTGGTGCACGAGCAGGCGCAGCGCCGGCCGGCCCGGGCCGCCGGCGAAGCGCAGCATCGGGACGTCGCCGTTGGAGTTGCCGCACGCGAGGATCGGGCGGCGGCCGATCACGGCTCCAGATCCGCACGGGCTTCACCGGCCCGTCGTCGAAGAAGTCGGGCTCGGCGAGGTAGACGAGCGAGCCGCCGCCGTCCTCCTCCTGGAAGCGCAGCGCGTTCGAGCTGCCGATGACGCGCTCGGGCGGCACGGCGTAGATCTCCTCGGTGACCGCGCGCATGAAGTCGCGGTCGCCGCCGGAGGCGATGTACACGGTGAAGCCGCGGTGCTCGAGGAAGCGCAGGAGGTCGACCATCGGCGCGTAGGCGCAGTCGAGGAACGACCGGCCGAGGGACGGATGGGTGCCGGCCCGCACGAACGTGCCCGCCGCCGCGATGTACTCCTCGACCGTCCACCCGGCGAAGGCCTGCACGACGCCCCCCATCACGAGCTTGAGGTCGCTGTCGTCGCCCTCGTAGTGCTTCGTCATGGCGTTGCCGAGCCAGGCGTAGTCGTGCTCGTAGGCCGCCTTCCACGGCTGGCGGTCGCGGAGCGCGGCGTCCGCCTCGGCCATCGCCTGCAGGCGCTCGAGGAGGAAGCCGATCTCGACCTGCATCGGCTTCTCGCACCAGAGCGTCCCGTCGTTGTCGAAGACGGCGACGCGCTCGGCCGGCGGCACGAAGTCCGGGCCGCCGGACGTCGACACGCGCGCGACGAAGTCGAGGATCGCGGTCTTCGTCGGGCCGTCGTGCCAGGTGGGGAGCGGATCGGCCATGGCGCCGGCTACCGGCCCGACGTCATGGTCGCCTCGAGCTTCTCCATCACCTCGTCGACGGTGAAGCTCGCCGCCTTCTGGCGCGGCGGGAACTCGACGAACGACTGGAGGAACTCGCCGACGATCGCCTGGGTCGGCACCGCCAGGAACGCATGGTCCATGACCCAGTCCCAGTACGTGTTGGACGTGACGTCCGCGCGCTCGTACGGGTCGGTCCGCAGGTTGAACATCTTCGGGATGCGCAGGTGGACGAACGGCTCGCCCCAGACCTGCAGCGTCCCCACGCAGCGCTGCTCGAGGAAGACCATCTTCCAGTTGTCCATCCGCGCGGCGAGCAGGTCGCCGTCGTCGGAGAAGTAGAAGAACGCCTGCCGCGGGCTGCGGTCCACCTCGCCGGTGAGGTACGGCAGCAGGTTGAAGCCGTCCAGGTGGACCTTGAAGGTCTTGCCCGCCGCCTCGTGGCCGGTGAGCAGCTTCTCCTTGACGTCCGGGTCACCGCCGGCGGCGACGAGCGTGGGGAGCCAGTCGAGGTGGGCGACGATCTCGTTCGACACGACGCCGGCGGGGATGTGACGCGGCCAGCGGATCATCTGCGGGACGCGGAACGCGCCCTCCCAGTTCGTGTTCTTCTCGCTGCGGAACGGCGTCATCCCCCCGTCCGGCCACGTGTTCATGTGCGGCCCGTTGTCGGTCGAGTAGACGACGATCGTGTCCTCGGCCATGCCGAGCTCGTCGAGCTTGTCGAGGAGCGCGCCGACCAGGTTGTCGTGGTCGATCATCGTGTCGTGGTAGGGCGACTGCCAGCGCCCGGCCTGCCCGATGCTCTCCGGCTTCGGGTGCGTGCGCAGGTGCATGTGCGTCGTGTTGAACCAGACGAAGAACGGCGTGCCCGCCCCGGACGTGCGCTCGATGAAGTCGACCGCGTGGCCGAAGACCTCGTCGTCGATCGTCTCCATGCGCTTCTTCGTCAGCGGGCCCGTGTCCTCGATGCGCTGCCCGCCCTCGCCGTCGGCCCAGCTGTGGATGACGCCGCGCGGCGCGAAGCGCTCGCGGAAGTGGGGGAACTCGTCGGCCGGCGGATAGTCCGGGAGCTCCGGCTCCTCCTCGGCGTTGAGGTGGTAGAGGTTGCCGAAGAACTCGTCGAAGCCGTGCGCGGTGGGCAGGAACTCGTCCTTGTCGCCGAGGTGGTTCTTGCCGAACTGCCCGGTGGCGTACCCGAGCGGCTTGAGCAGCTCGGCGATCGTCGGGTCCTCGGCCCGCAGGCCGAGATCGGCGCCCGGCAGACCGACCTTGCTCAAGCCGGTCCGGTAGACGCTCTGGCCGGTGATGAAGGCCGAGCGCCCCGCGGTGCAGCTCTGCTCCCCGTACGCGTCGGTGAAGCGCATCCCCTCGTTCGCGATCCGGTCGATGTTGGGCGTGCGGTAGCCCATCACGCCGTCGCTGTACGCGCTCAGGTTCGTGATGCCGATGTCGTCGCCCCAGATGACGAGGATGTTCGGCTGCGGGGTGTCGGGCACGGTGGCGCTCCTCACGACGGTCGGGGGTGCGCGCCAGCGTCGAGGCGGCGCGGGTGGTCCGCCCTCACCCGGTGGGGTGATGCGTCCTCACCCCGGACGGATCGACGATCGCCAGGCTCGCCCGCCTGGCGAGCGAGTCTGCCCAGCGAACCGAAGGAGTCGCCCGTGAGCGATCTCGTAGCAATCGCCTATCCCGACCTCGAGACGGCCCGTGAGGTCGCGCGCAACGTGGGCGAGGCGCAGAAGGCGCACCTCATCGAACTCGACGACATGGTCATCGCCGAGCACCGCGACAACGGCAAGATCAAGCTCCACCAGCCGTCGATGGCCGGCGTCGGCGCGGCCGGCGGCGCCCTGTGGGGCGGGCTCATCGGGCTGATCTTCCTCGCGCCGCTGCTCGGCATGGCGATCGGCGCGGCCAGCGGGGCCGCGGCGGGGGCGATGACGGACGCCGGGGTCGACGACAAGTTCATGAAGGATCTCGGCGCGAAGCTCCCGGTCAACGGCGCCGCGCTCATCGTGCTCGTGCGCAAGATGAACCCCGAGAAGATCCTGGCCGAGGTCAAGATCCCGGGCGAGGTCATCCAGACGTCGCTGCCGAGCGACACCGAGCAGGCGCTGCGCGACGCGCTCGCCGGCGCGGGCGCCGCGGCCTAGCGGCGAGTGGCGGGGCCGCGCTCGCGGCACCGCCGCCGGGCAGCGCGCCGGGTGGGGCCCGGCGCGCCGCTTGGCATCTCAGGTCTCGATCGCGCCCGGACGCGTGAGCGCCCAGATCACCCAGATGTCCAGCGCGATCACGGTGATCGCCCAGAAGGGGTAGTACGGGATGAACATGAACTGGGCGAGCGCGCTGAGCATCGCGAGGAAGATCGCCGTGACGCCCGCCCAGGCGCGCCGGCCGAACAGGCCGAAGCCGGTCGCCACGATCAGGATCCCGAGGATCAGGTGGACCCAGCCCCACGCGGTCGTGTCCAGATCGAACGTGTAGTTGCGGGCGACGACGAAGAACTCGTCGTTGAAGATCGCCGTCAGGCCGGCGACGATCTGGAACGTGCCGACCAGGGTCAACAGCGACGCGGCGAAGCCGATCCCGCCGACCGCCCAGCCCGACACCTGCGGCGCGTCGCGCTCAGCGTAGTCGGGCATCGTGCCGGCACCGGGGTACTCGCTCATGGCAGGTCCTCCTCTGGGACGCCGTTTTCCCGGACGATCCGCCGGGATCGGGTGGACGTGCATCACCCGCGCGGGTGATCCCGCGCCTCACAGCAGTCGCAGCTGCCGGGCGCGCGCGACCGCCTCGCGGCGCGACGACACGTCGAGCTTGCGATAGATGCTCTTCACGTGGGTCTTGACCGTGTTGACCGACACGAAGAGCTCACCGGCGATCTCGGTGTTCGGCAGCAGCGTCGGCAGGAGGCGCAGGACGTCGCGCTCGCGCTCGCTGAGCGGCTCGAGCAGCCCCGGCGGCCGGCCCGACGCGGGCTCGAGGGCGTCGACGAGCTCGGCCACGAGCGGCGCGTACGCCGTCGGCAGGGTCGCGTGGCGCGCCAGCAGGCGGCGGACCGCGGCGCCGCCCTCGGCGAACGGGCGCCGGTAGCCGTCGGCGGCGGCGAGCTCGAGGGCGCGCTCGACGGCCTCGGACGCATCGCGCGCCTGACCGAGCGACTGGCGGGCGACGGCCGCGATCAGCCACGCGTGCAGCCGGCCGGTCGGATGCAGGGCGGGCGTGGACTCCCGCAGCGCCGCCGTCCGGCGCTCGGCCGACAGCGCGTCGCCGTGCGCGAGGCGCAGCGCCGCGACGGCGAGCGGGTCGTCGGGGTCCTCGCCGTCCTCGCGCAGCCACGGGCACGGGCCGAGCGCGCCGATCCACGCGGTGACGACCGGGCCGGTGGCCGCGAGCCCGTCGTGGACGGCGCGCAGCAGCGCGCGGCCGCGCGCCGCGTCCCCGTTCGCCGCGGCGAGGTGCCCGCGCAGCGCGCGCAGCGCGTGGGCGGCGGGCACGTCCGCGGCCGCGTAGGCGGCAGCCGTCGCGCGATCGGCGCAGGCCTCGGCCTCCGGAAGCTCGTCGCGCAGCCAGTGCACGGCCGCCTCGGCCGCGCCCGCCCACGCGCACGCCGCCGTGCGCTCCCACCCGGCCTCGGCCGCGAGGGCGCGCGCCGCCTCGGCCGCCGCCGCGGCGCGGGTGAGCCGGCCCGCGAGGAGCTCGAGGGCCGCCGTCCGCCCCAGGCACTCGAGCAGCACCCGGTCGCGGCGGCCGTCGACCGCCAGCGCGGAGGCGGCGTCGAGCGCGTCGGCGGCCGCCTGCGGCGAGCCGGCGGCGAACTCGGTGACGCCCAGGTGGAGGAACGCCAGCGAGCGGCGGGCGTCGTCGACCGGGACGGCGAAGCGCTCGCCCGCCCCGTTGCGCCCGACGAGCCGGCCGACGGCGGCGCGGGCGGCTCCGACGTCCGAGCGTGCCCGGGCGCGCAGCAGCGCGGCGAGCGCGGCGACGTCGTCCTCGCCGTCGGCGACGCCGGCGAGCAGCAGCTCCGCGCGGCCCGGCTCGCCCGCTCCGAGGCAGGCGCCCGCGGCGGCGACCGCGAGGCGGCGGTCGGCCGCGGGCGCCTGCGCGGCGGCCACGACGGCGTCGGGCGCCTGGCCGCCGAGGAGGAGGTCGAGCCACTGGTCGGCGAGGACGTCGAGCATCCCGGGCGACGCGCCGGCCGCGACGACGTGCGCGACCGCCTCGCGGCCGCGCTGGTGGTCGGCGAGCCAGCGTCCGGCCCGCGCGTGCAGGCTCCGCCACAGGCCGGGCGCCTCCACCCGCAGCCGCGCGCGCAGCAGTTCGGCGAAGAGCGGGTGGTAGCGATACCAGCGCTCATGGCGGTCGACGGGCGTGAGGAACACGCCGCCGCGGTGGAGGCCGGCGAGCATGCGGCCGCCGTCGGTCCCGTCGGTCAGGGCGTCGGCGAGCTCGCCGCACAGCTGGTCGGCGACGCTCGTGCGCAGGAGGAAGCGCCGCGTCTCGGGGCTCTGGAGGGCCAGCACCTCGCCGGTCAGGTAGTCGGCGACCGCGTGGTCGTCACCGGCGAACTCGGCCAGGAAGCGATCCGCGTCGGCCTCGCCCGGGAGCGACAGCGCGGCGAGCCGCAGCCCCGCGGCCCAGCCCTCGGTCCGCTCGACGAGCCGCTCGACCTGGTCGGGGCGGAGCGCGAGGCCGTGCTCGGCGAGCAGGGCGCGAGCCTCCGATGGGGTGAAGGCGAGGTCCGTCGCGCGCAGCTCGCCGAGGCGGCCCTCGACGCGCATCCGGCCGAGCGCGAGGTCGGGGTCGGACCGCGACGCCACGACCAGGTGCAGCACATCCCCACACGCCGTGGCCAGCGCGTCGACGAACGCGAGCGCCGGGCCGCGGAGGACGTGGAGGTCGTCGAGGACGAGGGTGGCGGGGCCGGGCGCGTCCGCGAGGGCCCGGCGGAGCTCGTCGGCGAGACCGTCGGGGGTCGGGACGCGGGCGCTGCGGCGGGCCGGCGCCGCCACCCGCACGCCGGCCGCGGACAGCGAGCCCGCGACCTCCGACCACAGCCGGGTGACGTCACGGTGCTCGGGGCGCAGCGACAGCCAGGCGGCGTCGCGCGCCGTCGCCCAGCCGGCGAGGAGGACGGTCTTGCCCGCCCCTGCCGGACCGGTGACGGTGGTCAGCGCGTGCGCGGCCTCGCGGTCGAGCGCGCGCTCGAGGCGTCCGCGCCGAACGGTGGCGCACGGAGCGACCGGCACGCCCCGGGCCGCGCCCTCGCCCGAAGCCGCAGGGATCGTCGCCGCTCGCCCGTCGCGCGTCGCCACGGGACGACGGTCGCATTCCCCGCGCGGGAGGCGCAATGGCGCGCGCCAGTGTGTGGACGGGGTGGTCCGCACGTGCCTGGGCGCACGGGTCGGCACGGCCCGGAATCTGGCGTATCGTCCCCCGGGTCGCTGCGGAAATACCTGCGTGTCTGCGGCGATAGCCGCTGGGCGGCCGCGGCTCGCCGCCCGCCGCTCAGCCGGCCCGTCGGTCCGGGTCTCCGAGGTACAGCAGCACCGCCGTGACCCGGCGGCTGACGACCTCCTCCCCGGTCAGCCCGAGGCGTAGGAAGATCGCGCCGACGTGCTTCTCGACGGCGCGCTTGGACAGGACGAGCGCATCGGCGATCGCCCCGTTGCTCTTGCCCTGGGCCATCTGGGCGAGAACCTCGAGCTCGCGCCCGGTGAGCTGGGCGAGCGGCGAGTCGGCGCGGCTGCGGGCGCTCATGAGCGCGTGCACCATCTCCGGGTCGATGAGCGAGCCGCCGCGTGCGACGACGTCGATCGCCGCCCGCAGCCCGGCCGGGTCGGCGACGCGCTCCTTGAGGAGGTACGCCCGCCCCTCGGCGCCCTGCTCGAGCAGTCCGATGCCGTAGCGCGCGTCCGAGTACTGGCTCAGCACGACGACGCCGACGCCGGGGTGCGTGCGCCGCAACCGGTGGGCGATGCGGATGCCCTCGTCGTCGCCCGAGGGTGGCATGCGCACGTCGGTCACGACGACGTCGAGGGCCTCGCGATCGACGACGTCGAGCAGCTCGTCGCCGTGCTCGCAGATCGCGACGACCTCGACGTCCGGCAGCCGCGCCAGCACCTGGCGCATCGCCTCGCGCATCAGGTACGAGTCATCGGCGACCGCGACCCGGATCCGGCCTGCAGCGTCGTCGTCCAATGAGGCCCCCTTCGTGCTCTGCGGGAGCGTATCCGCCCGGATCAGTCCAGCGCGCGATGCACACGCCGGACTCCGAAGGCGCGGACGATGTCGGTGACGCCGTGCATCAGCGCCCAGATCCCGGCGAAGACGAGCAGCAGGTAGGCCTTGTCGATCAGGAACTGCCCGCCGGTCCAGAACGCCAGGATCACCATGAGGATCCCGGCGAGCAGGGTGAGCCACCAGAGCTCGTCGGTGTCGCGGCTCATGAGCGCGCCGATGATCCACCCGGCCGCGACGATCAGGAACAGGAAGCCGAGGATGTCGGCGAACCCGGCGAACGTGCTCTTCGGGTTGATGAGCGAGATGACCCCGGCGATCACGAGCAGCACGCCGAAGCCGATCGCGAGCCACCGCGCGCCGCCCTCGGCCAGCCCGGCGGCGGCGAACTGCTCGACCCCGCTGAACAGGAACATCAGCCCGATGATCACGCCGACCGTCGTGACCGACGCCTGGTCGAACTGCAGGACGGTGACTGCGACGAAGATCCATGCTGTGCCCGTGATGAGCCACAGCCACCAGAACCCGGTGATGTCGCGCATCGTCTCTGCCGCCTCGGCGTAGTGGTCGTCCGCCGTGCCCGTCGCCATGATCGCCTCCTCTCGGGGAACGCCGCCCAGGCTCGCCCGCGGGCGGGTGACCGCGCCTCCCCCCGAGGGGTGATCGGCCACGCGGCGCGGCCGGGCCTAGGCGCGCGGACGTTCACCCCCGCGGGTGACGAGGGCTCACCCGGGGCGCCGGAACACTCCCGCAATGGCCGCGTCGAAGTACGAGTTCCGGATCCGCGGCCGTTTGAGCGAGCCGGTACTGGCGCGGTTCGAGATGCTGGAGCGCGACGTGGAGCGCGTCGAGACCGTCCTCCACGGGCCGATCCGCGACCAGGCCGAGCTGCACGGGATCATCGAACGCGTCCAGTCGCTCGGCCTGGAGCTCATCGAGGTCCGGCGGCTGCCGGACTGAGCGCCGGCGGGCGATGCGACGCCGGATCCTCGGGCTCGCCGTCACCGCGCTGGCGCTGTACGGCGTCGGCCCGGCGGTCGTCGACGTGCTCGGCGGCTGGCGCAACCTCGACGAGGTCGCGCCCGGGTGGTGGATCGCCGTCCTCGTCACGCAGGTCGCGGGCTGGGCGTGCCTGTGGGCCGTGCAGCGCCTCGCGATGCACGCGCGCGGCTGGTTCGCGATCGCCACCTCGCAGCTGGCGAGCGGCGCGCTCGGGCGCGTCGTCCCCGGCGGCGCGGCCGCCGCGGCCGCGCTCCAGTACCGGATGCTGTGGCAGGCCGCGCTGCCGCGGCCGGCCGTCGCCACCGGTCTGGCGGCGGGGTCGATCCTCCTGCTCGCGGCGCTCGCCGCGCTGCCCCTCCTGGCGCTGCCCGCGCTCGTCGCCGGCCGCCGGATCCCCGACGGCCTCCTGAACGCCGGCGCGCTCGCCCTCGTGATCTTCGCGTTCCTGTTCGCCCTCGGCGCGCTGCTCGTGGTCAGCGATCGCGTCGTGCGCTGGGTCGGCCGGACGGTGACGGCCGCGCTGCGGCGGGTCCGCCCCCGGCATCCCGGCCCGCCGGACCTGCCCGAGCGCCTGTCCGAGCAGCGGCTGTTCGTGCGCCGCACGCTCGGTCGCCGCTGGCCGGTCGCGGTCGCCGCGGCCGTGGGCCGGTGGCTGTTCGACTTCCTCACCCTTCTGGCGGCGCTGCAGGCCGTCGACGCGCGGCCGCGGCTGACGCTCGCGCTGCTCGCCTACTGCGCCGCGCAGCTGCTCGCCCAGGTCCCGATCACCCCCGGCGGGCTGGGCATCGTCGAGGCGGGCATGACCGGCACGCTGGCGCTCGCGGGCGTCCCCGCGGCGGCGGCGGCCGTCGCGGTGCTCGCCTACCGGATGGCGTCGTACTGGCTGCCGCTGCCCATCGGCGGCGTCGCCTGGATCCTGCACCGGCGGCGATACGGCGCGGCGCCCGAGCTCGCCGGGGCGCCCGCGTGACGGCGAGGAGCGCGTGAGCGGGGACGCGATGCCGGCGCGCCCGCCGGGGCCGCTCGCCCGCCTCGTCGCCTGGCCGGTCCGCTTCGGGCGCGACTGGTTCCTCGGCTTCATCGGCCTGCAGGGCTTCGACCGCGCGGTCGCGCTCGCGGGCCAGGCGTTCACCGCGCTGATCCCGCTCCTGATCGTCTACGCGGCCGTCACCTCGCGCGCGAGCGGCCAGGACTTCGCCGACCAGCTCATCCGCATCTTCCACCTGCACGGCACCGCCGCGGCGACGGTGCGCCAGGCCTTCGCCCCGCCGGGCGCGGTGGAGAGCCAGGTGAGCGTCATCGGCGGGCTGCTGCTCGTCGTCTCGGCGCTCTCGTTCACCCGCGCCCTCCAGCGCCTCTACCAGCTGGCGTGGGGCGAGACCTCGCTGGGCGTCCGGGCCGCGAAGTTCGGGCTGATCTGGCTCGTGCTCGTCGTGGTGACGCTCACCATCCGCCCCATCCTCCTCGGCGCGGTCCACGGGGTCGCGAAGGTGGTGCTGACGATGGTGATCTCGGGTCTGCTGTGGCTCGTCACGCCGTACGTGCTCCTCGGGCGGCGGGTCGACTGGCGACGGCTGTGGCCCACCGCCGCGCTCACCGGCGTCGGCATGACGGGGCTCGGGCTGGCCGGCGCGCTCTGGATGCCGCACTCGGTCGCGACGACGGGCGCCCAGTTCGGCGGCATCGGCGTCGCCTTCGCGATCCTCAGCTGGCTCGTGGGGGGCGGGGTCGTGCTCGTCGTCGCGACGGCGGGCGGGGCGCTGATCGACGCGCGCCTCCGTGCGCGGCGCTCACCCGCCGGGGTGATGCCCCGTCACCCGCGCGCCCACGAGGGTGAGGGGCCGTGACCGCGATCGAACGCCCCGGTCCCGCCGGCCCGTCCGCGCCGCCGGACGAGCAGATGGTGTTCGTCCCCGGCGGCACGTTCCGCATGGGCTCCGAGGACTTCTATCCCGAGGAGCGCCCGGTCCACCGCGTGGCGGTCGACGGCTTCTGGATGGACCGCCACCCCGTGACGGTCGCCCAGTTCCGCCGGTTCGTGAAGGCGACGGGCTACCGGACGCTCGCCGAGCGCGCGCCCGACGCGGCCGACTACCCGGGCGCCGACCCGGCGATGCTCGTCCCCGGCGCCCTCGTGTTCCATCCGACCCGCGGCCCGGTCGACCTCGGCGACGTGGCCAACTGGTGGCAGTGGGTGCCGGGAGCCCGCTGGGACCGCCCGGAGGGCCCGGGCAGCGACACCTACACCCGCGCGCGCCACCCGGTCGTGCACGTCGCGCCCGAGGACGCGGAGGCCTACGCCGCGTGGGCGGGCAAGGCGCTGCCGACCGAGGCCGAGTGGGAGCGTGCGGCCCGCGGTGACCTCGACGGCGCGACCTACGCCTGGGGCGACGAGGTCGCGCCCGGCGGCCGCTTCCTGGCGAACTTCTGGCAGGGCGAGTTCCCGTGGCGCAACGAGCGGCGCGACGGCTTCGACGGGACGTCGCCGGTCGAGAGCTTCCCGCCCAACGGCTTCGGCCTGCACGACATGACCGGCAACGTCTGGGAGTGGACGGCCGACTTCTTCAGCCCCCGCCATCCGGACGAGGTGACGAAGAGCTGCTGCGTGCCGCACAACCCGCGCGTGACCTCCGCGGCGGGCAGCCTCGCCGAGGGGCGGCCGGGCGCGCACATCCCGCGCCGCGTCGTGAAGGGCGGCTCGCACCTGTGCGCGGCGAACTACTGCCTGCGCTACCGGCCCGCGGCCCGGCAGGCCGAGGCCGTCGACACGTCGACGAGCCACATCGGGTTCCGCTGCATCGTCCGGCCCTGAGCGCGCCCGCCACCTCACGGTCGCGACGGACCCAGTGAGGGAGCATCAGCCCCGCGGGTGACGCCCGCCGCGTCAGCCTTCGCCCGCCCGCAGGTAGGCGAGCACGGCGAGCACGCGGCGGTGGTCGTCGTCGGTGGCGGGGAGGTCGAGCTTGCCGAAGATGTTCGAGATGTGCTTCTCGACGGCGCCGAGCGTGACGACGAGCGCCCGCGCGATCGCGGCGTTCGTGCGCCCCTCGGCCATGAGCTCGAGCACCTCGGTCTCGCGCGGGGTCAGCGACGCGAGCGGCGCGTCCCGGCCGGACGGGCCGCGCGCGCCGACGAGCTCGGCCACGACCTCGCGGTCGAGGGCCGTGCCGCCCGCGGCGACGCGCTCGACGGCGTCGAGGAACGTGCGGACCTCGCCGACGCGCTCCTTGAGCAGGTAGCCGATCCCGCCCTCGCCGGTGGCCAGCAGCTCGGCCGTGTAGGCCGGCTCGACGTACTGGGACAGGATCAGGATGCCGAGGCCGGGATGCCGCGCCCGCGCCTCGATCGCCGCGCGCACGCCCTCGTCGGTGAAGGTCGGGGGCAGCCGCACGTCGACGATCGCGAGGTCCGGCTTGTGGCCGTTGACGATCCGCAGCAGCCCCGGGCCGTCCTCGGCGTGGGCGACCACGTCGATGTCGTACTCGCGCAGGAGCGCGATGACGCCCTCGCGCAGGAGGGCCTGGTCCTCGGCGATCACGACGCGCATGGCAGCTCCGCCCGGATCGTGGTGCCCTCGCCGGCCGGACTGGTCACGGTGAGGCGCCCGTCGAGGGCCTCGACGCGGTGGCGCAGCCCGGTCAGCCCGCCGCCGTGCGGGTCGGCCCCGCCGGGGCCGTCGTCGGCCACGACGACGAGCAGCCGCTCGTCGTCGAGGTCGAGCGTCACGAGGGCCGACGCCTGCGGCGCGTGCTTGGCGACGTTCGTCAGCGCCTCGGCGACGACGAAGTACGCCGCGGTCTCGAGCACCGGCAGCGCGCGCCCGGGGACGTCCGCCTCGACCTCGACCGGGATCGCCGAGCGCTTGCCGAGCGACTCGACGGCCGCCGCGAGCCCGCGGTCGGCGAGGATCGGCGGGGCGATCCCGCGCGCGAGGTCGCGCAGCTCGGCGATCGCGGCGCCCGCCTCGTCGCGCGCGCGGCGGAACATCGCGGCGACCTCGGGCTGGTCGGAGAGCTTGTCCTCGGCGATCCCGAGCTGCATGGAGAGCGCGACGAGCCGGGCCTGCGCGCCGTCGTGCAGGTCGCGCTCGATGCGCCGCAGCTCGGCGGCCTGGACGTCGAGCGCGCCCCGCCGGGTCCGCGTGAGCTGGTCGATCCGGTCCGCGAGCGCCGCCTCGCGCTCGGGCGACATCCGGCCCCAGATCGCGGCGTGGAGGCCGAGCAGGACGAGGTACGCGGTACCGGAGTAGACGGGCCAGAACACCCCGCCCTGGCCGGCGATCGCCCAGGCGACGCACTCGCAGGCGAAGAGCGTGGCCGAGAGCGCCGCCTGCACCGCGATCCGGCGCTTGAAGCCGGGGGGCTTCGCCCACGCCCAGCGCAGGCCGACGTGCAGGGCGACCGGGATCGCGAAGCCGTACCAGACCCAGACCGGCCAGTAGTAGCCGCCGTCGCCGAGCGCCCAGATCACGGTCGTGGCGAAGCCCGCGATCGCCCAGATCGCGAGCTGGAGCGCGATCATGCGCCCGGCGTCGGAGCCCGCGCGGAGCCCGGCGGGCGCGACGGGGCCGCCGGTGCTGCCGGCGGCCCCCTGCGACATCGTCGTCGTGGTGGTGGTGAGCTCCTCAGCGCGCATGGCCACTGGCCGTCACCGCCCGCCCGGCCGCGGCGGCGCCGGCCCGGGCATCATCCCAGCCGCGACCGGCGGCCGGGCGCGGGTCCACCCGCCAGCGGTCGCCGAGCAGCGCGACCGCCGCCGGGAGCGCGATGCCGCGCACGATCGTCGCGTCGAGCAGGACCGCGACGGAGAGGCTGACGCCCAGCTCCTTCATGTCGAGGAACGACATCGTCGCGAAGATCGCGAACACGGCGACCATCACGATCGCGGCGCTCGTCACCGCGCCCGCCGTCGCGCCGACGCCGATCGCGGCCGCCGCGCGCGGCGCGTGCCCGTCGCGGCGCGCCTCGCGGATGCGCTCGAGGACGAGGATCGTGTAGTCCATCGACAGGCCGAGCAGGATCACGAACGCGAACAGCGGCACCCAGTCGGTCACCGTGCCCGTGCTCGTGAAGTGCAGCAGGCCCTCGGCCCAGTCGCGCTGGAAGACCGCCACGAGGACGCCGTAGGTCGCCCCGACCGACACGAGGTTCAGCGCCACCACGGTCGCCGCGAGCGCGAGCGAGCGGAACGCCGCGAACAGCAGCACGAGCGTCAGGCCGAGCACGAACGCGATGACGAGCGGGGTCGCGGTGCGCAGCCGGTTCGAGAAGTCCAGGCTGCCGGCGGCGTCGCCGGTGACGAGCGCGTCCGTGCCCGGGCCGATCCGCTCGGCGGCGGCCGGCAACGCCGCCCGCAGGTCCGCGACGGTGCGCTTCTGCGCGTCGATGCCGCGATCGGGCATCGGGACCGTGACGGCCGCGGTGCGCCCGTCGCGGGCGGTGCGGACGTCGACGGAGCCGCGGCCGCCGGTGACGGCCATGGCGCGGCGGCCGAGGGACCGCAGGCCGTCCTGCTCGCGGTCGAGGTTCCGGCCGGTGACGACGATCTTCGCCTCGTTCGGCGCGCCGGGGAACGCGCGGTCGATCTGGCGCTCGGCGACGCGGATCGGGGTCTTCTCGGGCAGGGCGGCCGTGCCCTGGTCGGCGGGGTGCATGTCGATGGCCGGGACGGCGAGCGCGCCGAGGACGCAGACGGCGACGATCAGGGCGCTGGCCGGGTGGCGCGTGACGGCGCCGGCGAGCCGGCCCCAGACGCCCGGGCCCGAGCGGCGTGCGCGGATGCGGCCCACGAACGGCAGGCGGCCGCGGTCGACGCGGTCGCCGAGCTTCGCGAGCACGGCCGGCAGGACGGTGACGGAGCCGACGACGGCGATCGCCACGACGACGATCGTCGCGAGTGCCATCGCGGTGAACACCGCGAGGCCGGTGAACAGCAGCCCGGCGAGCGCGACCATCACGGTGAGGCCGGACACGACGACCGCGCGACCGACGGTGGCGGCGGTCGCGTCGAGGGCGGCGTCCGGGCCCTTGCCCGCCCGGCGCTCCTCGCGCTCACGGCGGATGTAGAAGAGCGAGTAGTCGACCCCGACGGCGAGGCCGAAGAGGACGACGAGCGAGCCGGCCGACTGGTCGCTCGGGACGACCTGCGAGACGAGGCCGAGCGCGCCCATCGCGGCGGCGACCGACGTCAGCCCCAGGAGCAGCGGCACGGAGGCGGCGACGATCGCGCCGAAGGCGAGGAACAGGATCACGAGCGTGATCGGCAGCGAGACGATCTCGGCGTGGTGGAGGTCCTCGGCGACGACGTCGTCGAACGCCTTGGTGACCGTGCCGGTGCCGGCCTCGTGGGTCGTGACGCCGGCGTGGCCGCGATCGACGGCGGCGACCGCCGCGACGATCGGCGCGACGTGGTCCTGGGCGTCGTCGGGGTCGCCGCGCAGGCGCGCCTGCACGAGCACGGTCCGGCCGCCGTTCGTCGACAGCTCGGGCGTGTCGCGCGGACCGGTCACGGCGGCGACCTCGGAGAGCCGGTCGAGCCTGCGCTCGAGCTCGGCGGCGGCCGCGGCGGTCTTCGTGGCGTCGCCCGAGCGGACGAGGATCTGCTCGACCGCGGGATCGCCGAGGCCGGAGGCGGTCAGGCGCTTGTCGGCGCGGGCGGACTCGCCGGTGCCGGTATCGGAGGAGTCGAGGTACTGCGTGCCCACCATCCCGCCGCCGACCGTGAAGCCGACGACGAGGAGCAGCCAGAGGGCGATCGTGGACTTCGGGCGGCGCGCGGAGCCGCGCGCGACGCGGCGGACGGCGCGGGCCAGCAGGCCGTCCGGGGCGGGGTCGGGACGTCGGGTGGAGTGCATGGCCCCACGATCGGCCGCGGCGGCGGTCGCGTCGCTGGGGTCCGGTGGCGTCCCGCGCGCGTGCGCCCCCGGCCGCGGGGTGGGGCAATGCCCCACCTATCGGTCGGGGCGGTGCCCCACGCATGGGTCGGGCGGCGGTGTCGCACCACCGTGGCGGGCTTTCCACCGATGCGTCTCGAGGGCTGATGCGCCTTCTGTCTGCCTGGCGCACATTTCGGGCATCAGGGCGGTCCGGGTGCACGCCGCAGACGATCGCCCACCCTCCCCTCGCCGAGCCGTCCGCCGGCCCGGCGGCAACCGCAGACCCCCTCGCGCGGGACGCCGCACCGAACGACGGCCCGACGCCGCGGACTCACCCGACCGCAGCCCGCGGCGGCCCCGTCGACCCGCGCACCACGAGCCGCGTCGGCAGCAGCGTCCGCCGCGCACCGCCGACGTCCGCCCCGCCGCCCAACCGCTCCAGCAGGATCCGGGCGGCGGTCACACCGATCTCCGCCCGCGGGATCGCGACGGTCGTCAGCGGCGGGTCGACGCGGTCGACGAGCGGCATGTCGTTGTGGCCGGCGACGGACACGTCCGCCGGACAGCGCAGCCCGGCCTCGGCCAGCGCCTCGTAGACGCCGAGCGCGAGCATGTCGTTGCCCGCGAGGATCGCGGTCGGCCGCGGCCTGGCGGCGAGCAGCCCGCGGGCGGCGGCGCGGCCGTCGGCGATCCCGTAGGTCCGCGCCGCGGCGACGACGAGGTCCGCGCCCGCGAGGGCGCGCTCGACCGCCGCGCGCCGCGTGGCGGTGGTCGAGAGGTCGGGCGGCCCGGCGAGGTAGGCGATCCGCCGGTGGCCGAGCTCGAGCAGGTGCCGGGCGGCGGCCTGCACCCCGCCGGCGTCGTCGCCGGCGACGAACGGCAGCCCGGCGCCGTCGACGTCGCGCGTGACGAGCACCGCGGGCGGCTCGGCGGCGGCGAGCGCGCGGACGGTCGCGCTCGCCCGCGTCGCCGTCGCGATCACGAGACCCTCGCAGCGGCGGGCGAGCAGCTCGCGGACCGCGACCGCCTCGCGTGCGGCGTCGTTGTCGGTGTCGGCCACGAGGCAGGCGATCCCGGCCGCCCAGAGCGTCTCCTCGATCCCACGCACGATCGGCGGCAGGACCGGGTTCGTCAGGTCGGGCACGACGACGCCGACGACCCCGGACCGGCGCGTGCGCAGGCTGCGCGCCGTCGGGTCCGGCGTGTAGCCGAGCTCCTGCGCCGCCGCCCGGACCCGGCGTGCGGTGCCCTCGGCGATGCGCCCCGGGAGCGCCGGGTTCAGCGCCCGCGAGGCGGTCCCGGGATGGACGCCGGCCCGCGCGGCGACGTCGCGGATCGTCGGCCGCCGCGCCACCGGGCCGCGCGGCGTCAGGCGTGGGCCCAGTAGCCCTCGCCGGCCTTCGTGCGCTCGAGCTCCTCGCGCGTCTCGAATCCCGGCGCCATCGAGGCGCTCGTGCCCGGCATGACCTCGTGGTGGTCGATGTTCAGCATCCGCAGCCAGCTCTGCTGGCCGAGGGTCAGGGCGATCGCGCAGCCGAGCTCGACGAGCTCGGGCTCGGAGAAGTGCGCGTGCATCCGGTCCCAGAAGGCGTCGTCGGTCTCGAGGTGCCAGGCGATCGCCTCGGCGTAGGCGAGCGCGGCCTTCTGGCGGTCGTCGTAGACCGCGGCGCTCTCGAAGTTCAGGAGCTCGTCGTACTGGCCCTCGACGAGGCCCTTCTCGCGCCCCTGCTCCGAGCGCTGGTTGCCGCAGTACTCGCACTTGACCGACCGCGAGATGTAGACGCGGCACAGCTCCTTGGTCGCGTGGTCGCAGACGCCGCTGTGGAACAGGTCGCGCCAGCTGTTGGCGAAGGCCCAGAACGCGGCCGGGACGTGGGCGCGGACGGCCGAGCTCTCCGGCCGCGGCGTGCCGACGCGCGCGCAGCGCTCCATCTCGGCCTGCATGTCCGCGGTCATGGCCTCGAACGGGACGTAGCTGATGCGCTGCCTGGTCGCCATGGGCGTCGCTCCTCCGACTCTGCGTTTGGCAATCGATTGCCAGCACAGGGTAGACCGACCCGCGCGGCCCGGTCAAGCCGCTGCGGGCCGCGGCGCGCTAGCGTCCGCGCCGTGCCTGAACCGCCGCCGCCGATCGAGCCCTACGACCACGGGATGCTCGACGTCGGCGACGGCAACCTCGTCTACTGGGAGACGTGCGGCGACCCGGACGGCAAGCCCGCGCTCGTCGTGCACGGCGGGCCGGGGTCGGGCTGCTCGACCGGCATGCGCCGCGTCGACCCGCGCTACCGGGTCGTGCTCTTCGACCAGCGCGGCTGCGGGCGCAGCACGCCGCACGCGTCGGACCCGGCGACCGACATGAGCGTGAACACGACCGAGCACCTGCTCGCCGACATGGAGCGCCTGCGCGAGCACCTCGGCATCGAGAAGTGGCTGCTCACGGGCGGGTCGTGGGGCTCGACGCTGATCCTCGCCTACGCCGAGCGGCACCCCGAGCGCGTCTCGGAGATCGTGATCGTGGCCGTGACGACGACCCGGCGGCTCGAGACCGACTGGCTCTACCGCGGGGTCGCCCGGTTCTTCCCCGAGGAGTGGCAGCGCTTCCGCGAGGGCCTGCCGGAGGAGGATCGCGACGGCGACCTCGTCGCGGGCTACGCGCGCCTCATGGAGCACCCCGACGCGGCCGTGCGCGAGCGCGCGACCCATGACTGGCTCGCGTGGGAGGACGCGGTCATCTCGCTCGAGCCGAGCGGCCGGCGCAACGCCTACAGCGACCGGCCGCCCGACGCCGCGATCGCGTTCGTCCGCATCTGCACGCACTACTTCTCGCACGGGGCGTGGCTCGACGAGGGCGCGATCCTGCGCGACGCCGGCCGGCTGGAAGGGATCCCGGGCGTCCTCATCCACGGGCGCCTCGACATGGGCGGGCCGCTGCACACCGCGTGGGAGCTCGCCCAGGTGTGGCCCGACGCCGAGCTGTATCCGGTCGAGGGCTCGGGCCACACGGGCAACGCGGAGATGCGCGACCTGATGATCGACGCGTTCGCGCGGTTCGCCGAGCGCTGACGCCGCCGCGGCTACTGCTCGGCGGGCATCAGCACCCACATCGCGACGTACGCGAGCGGGGTGAAGAGGATCGCGATCGACAACGTCGCGAGGCGGGCGACGAGCCGGTTCACGCCGTAGCGGCGCGAGAAGGCGGCGCTGACGCCGGCGATCACGCGGCCGTCGCGGGGACGGGACAGGCCGCGCTCGGCGAACCAGGCGCGGGCCCCGGAGAGGGAGGCGTCGGTGACGGAGTCAGAGCGGGGGCGGCGGGGGCGGTCATGGTGGAGTTCTCCTGGTGGGGATCGGGGTGGGGTTTCGCTGTCCTCCACGATCGCGCCGCGGCGGCCCCGCGTCGAGGCGGCAGCCCCGTGGCCCGCGGCCCCGTCATCCCGAGCATCCGTGCTGGTGCTGGCACCAGCAGCGGCCCCTGACCGGGTGAGCACGTTTGGAGAAGCCAGGGCCCTGCGCCTCGGTCTAGCTTCCCAGGCGTCCCCACCGCAACCACCCGGAGGAATCACATGTTCAACGCGATCGGCACCGTCTCCCTGTGGGTCCACGACCAGACCGAGGCGCACGCCTTCTACACCGAGAAGCTCGGGCTCGAGACCCGCGCGGACGTCTCGCTGGCCGAGCTGGGCGACTTCCGCTGGCTGACGGTCGGCGTCCCCGGCCAGGACCTCGACGTCGCCCTGATGGCGATCCCCGGCGCGCCCGTCTTCGACGACGAGACCGCCGGGCAGGTCCGGACGCTGATGGGCAAGGGCGCGGCCGGCACGCTCTTCCTCGCGACCGACGACTGCCGCCGGGACTACGAGGAGCTCAAGGCGCGCGGCGTCGAGTTCTCCGAGGAGCCCTCGGACCGCCCCTACGGCGTCGACGCCGCCCTGCGCGACCCGTCGGGCAACTCGATCCGCCTGGTGCAGAGCACCGTCTGACCCCCGGGCGTCCACGGATCAGGCCGATCGGGGTTGGCAGGGCCGCCCGGCCGGACTAGTGTCGGACGGCGATGTTCGGCCTGATCTCGACCCCCGATCCGCGCTACGGCGGTGCTCCGGATCCGGACGAGGAACGAGAGCGGCGCTGGGAGCCGGTCAACTGGCGGATCTCGGTGACGATGACGCTGTCGCTGCTGTGCCTGATCGTCTCGGGGGCGACCCGCGGAATCGCGACCGTCGCCCTGAACGTCACGGCCGTCGGCCTCTGCCTCTACGCGATGCGCGTGGCCTGGCCGGCCCCGCGGCGGCGCGGCTCCGGGGCGCCCGAAGACGCCGACGACTGACCCCGCGCGCGGGGTCGGCGTCGAATTCCCAGCGTCCAGGCCGATTATCCGCACGCGCCGCGGGAAAGGACCGTAGAGCCTTGGTACCCCTGCCGTCGTGGCACCACCCCCCTGCTGCGGCGATCAGTATCGAGGCTCAACAGGGGTGCGGCCCAGAGCACGGAAGCTCTGGGCGGCACTCTCTGTCCTGACGGCCCCGCCCGCGCGGGGTCACGCCCGGTTCTAGCCCGTGGGCGCCGCGACGGCCGCACACGCGGCCCCGATGTCGCGCACGCTCGGCCGGGCCGCGGGGTCGCCGGCCAGCCCCGCGTCGATCGCCTCCGCGAGCGGCCCCGGCAGCCGGCGCAGGCTCCGCACCCGCGGCGGCGCGGTCGCGCCGCCGCCCTCGCCGGCCCGCTGCCACGGGCACGGCGCGCGGCGCGTCGCCGCCGCGAACAGGACGCCCGCGACCCCGAAGGCGTCGGTCGCCGCGCCGAACGCGTCGCCGCGCTCCTGCTCGGGCGACAGCCACCCCGCGGTGCCGTAGCGCCCCTTGCCCGGCCCCGGCCGGCGGACCAGCGACAGGTCGAACAGCCGCACGATGCCGCAGTCGACGATCACGTTCGTCGGCTTGAGGTCGAGGTGCAGCCAGCCCTGACGGTGCAGGTAGCCGACGACGGAGCACAGCTGCACGCCGAGCTCGGCGATCTCCGCGGCCGGCAGCCGCCGCGCCCCGTGCGTGATGACGTGGTCGAGCCGCTCGCCGCCGAGGGTCTCGAGGACGACGGCGAGCTCGGGGTCGCGCACGACCTCGTAGGCGCGCACGAGATGCGGGTGCGCCAGCTCGAGCAGCAGCTCGCCCTCGAGCTCGAGCCGCGCGACGCGGCGGGCGTGGCGGCGGCAGTCGGGCCGCAGCACCTTCACGACGCACGGGCAGTCGCGTTCCGCGCTCCAGACCTCGTAGACGTCGAGGACCTTGTTGCGGCTCAGGTGCTCCTCGACCACGTAGCCGGGGGCGAGCGGGTCGCCCGGCTCGAGCGGCGGGGGGCACGCCACCGCGGGCGCGCTCACGACGCCGCCTCCACCGGGAGGTCGACCACCTCGCCCCCGCGCGCCTCCCACAGCGTGCGGTACAGCGGGCAGCGCCCGAGCAGCTCGGCGTGGGTGCCCGTGTCGACGACGCGGCCGGCGTCGAGCACGGCGATCCGCGTCGCCTCCCGGACGGTCAGCAGGTCGTGGGCGATCACGATCGTCGCGCGCCCGGCCATCAGCCGCCGCATCGGCCCGAGGATCCGCTGCGCGGTCCGGGCGTCGAGGCCCGTCGTCGGCTCGTCGAGCACGAGGATCGGCGCGTCGCGGACCATGGCCCGGGCGATCGCGACCCGCTGGCGCTGGCCGCCCGAGAGCTTGCGCCCCCGCTGCCCGACGCGCGTCTCGTAGCCGTCGGCGAGCGCGGCGATGAAGCCGTCGGCGTCGGCGGCGGCCGCCGCGGCCTCGATCTCGGCCGTGCTCGCGCCCGCGCGCCCGTAGGCGATGTTCTCCCGCACGGTGGCGTCGAGGACGAGCGTCTCCTGCAGCACGACCGCGATGTTCCCGCGCAGGTCGGCCAGTGCATAGTCCCGGGCGTCCTCGCCGTCGATCAGCACCCGCCCCGCGGACGGGTCGGCGAAGCGCAGAAGCAGCCGCGCGACCGTCGACTTGCCCGCGCCGCTGGGCCCGACGAGCGCGAGCACCTCGCCGGGGCCGACCGCGAGGTCGACCCCGCGCAGCGCCTCGCCCGCCGCGCCCGGATACGTGAACCGCACGTCCTCGAAGACGATCTCCCCTCGGCGGCGGCCGGCGGGCAGCGGGTCGGCGGGGTCGGCGACCGACGGCTCCTCGTCGAGGAACTCGATCACCCGCTCGGCCGCGGCCGAGGCGCTGTAGAGGCCCGTCGTCAGCCGGCCCATCCCGCGGATCGGGCTGTACAGCTTCGACAGGTAGGCGAGGAAGACGAGCAGGCCGCCGAGCGACAGCGCGCCCTGCGCCAGCTTGTACGTGCCGTAGCCCATCACGAGCAGCGCGCCCGTCAGCTCGATCACCTCGACGAGCGGCCCGAACGCCGCCCGCAGCCGCGTCGCGGTCATCTGCGCGCGGAACGACGCGAGGTTCTGCTCCTGGAAGCGCGCCGCCTCGGTCGCCTCGCGGCCGTAGGCCTGGACGAGGGCCATGTTCGCGAGGCCCTCCTCGGCGACGGCCCCGATCGACCCCGACCGGCGCCGCTTCTCGCGCGAGGCGCGCTTGAGCAGCTTCGCCGTCCGCTGCGCGGCGACGTAGAAGACGGGGGCGACGATCAGCGCGACGAGCGCGAGGTCCCACTGCAGCCAGAACAGCGCGCCGACGAAGAACGCCACGCGCAGCGCGTAGCTCAGGGCGTCCGCGACCCCGGAGAGGACGAAGGACTCGATCGCCTGGATGTCGCCGGTCAGGCGCGAGAGGACGTCGCCGAGGCGGCGGCCCTCGAAGAAGTCGAGCGGCAGCCGCTGCAGATGGGCGTAGAAGCGGCCCCGGAGGTCGAGCAGGAAGCGCTCGCTGATCCAGGTCGAGAGGACGTCGTCGGCGAAGCTGACGGCCCCGCCCGCGACCGTCACCGCGGCGAACAGCGCGCCGACCCACACGAGGGCGCCGGTGTCGCGCGGGACGAGGACCTCGTCGACGAGGACCTTGAAGAGCCAGACCGCCGCGGTCTCGATCGCGGCGTCGAGGACGATCAGGAGGCCGGTGAGGGCCAGGCGGCGCCGATACGGGCGCGCGTAGGGCCAGAACCGGCGGGCGATCGCGCGCAGCGCGACGGGCGGCGCCTCGGCCACCGGCCCGGCACCCCCGCCCTGCACGACGAACGCGGCTCGCAGCCGCGTCAACCACGCGCGCACGCGTGCCCCCGGTCATCGGCGCCGGCCGACCCGCGGGGGCCGGCCGACGCGGCGATCAGCTAGTCGTCGTTGGACTCCGACTTCGAGACGCTCTTGCTGTCGGAGTTGCTCTCCGAGGTCGACTTCGCCGCGGGGGCGGCCGCGACCGCGTGCTTGAGGGCCTTGATGCCGTGGCGGTGGTGGCCGTGACGTCGATGGGACATACGGGCTCTGCTCCTTCGTGTTGGGGCCTACTGGCGTGAGGACAGGCCTCGGGAGCAGTTGTGACGGTCCTGTGACCCGATCGGGTCATTGGTCGAACGATCCCGCGCATACGACGTTTGGACGACCGGCGCCGCCGGGCACCGCCGCGGCCCCGCCCCGGGCGCTTGCTAGCGTCGGTTCCGTGACCGAACTGCTCCGTCTCAGCGTCCTCGACCAGTCCCCCGTCGCCGAGGGCTCGACCGGCTCGCAGGCGCTGCAGAACACGCTCGACCTCGCGCGGCTCACCGACCGCCTCGGCTACCACCGCTACTGGGTCGCCGAGCACCACGGCGGCCCGTCGCTCGCCGGGCCGAGCCCGGAGGTCCTGATCGGGCCGATCGCCTCGGCCACCTCGCGGCTGCGGGTCGGCAGCGGCGGCGTGATGCTCCCGCATTACTCGCCGCTCAAGGTCGCGCAGTCCTTCAGCGTGCTCGCGGGCCTGTATCCGGGCCGCATCGACCTCGGCATCGGCCGCGCCGCGGGCACGGACCCGATGACGACGTTCGCGCTGCAGCGCGACCGCCGCCAGGCCGCGCCGGACGACTTCCCCCAGCAGCTCGCCGAGCTCCTGGCCTACTTCGACGACAGCTTCCCCGACGGCCACGCGCTCGGCCGCTACGTCTCGACGCTGCCCGGGCGGCCCGAGGTCCCGGTCCCCTGGCTGCTCGGCTCCTCGGCGCAGAGCGCGATCTGGGCCGGGGACATCGGCCTGCCCTACGCCTTCGCCGACTTCATCAACGGCGAGGGCGCCGAGATCGTGCCGCTCTACCGCGAGCGCTTCACGCCCTCCGACCGTCTGCGGGCGCCCGAGACCGCGGTCGCCGTCTGGGCCCTGGCGGCCGACACCGAGGAGGAGGCCCGCCACCTCGCGGCCAGCGGCAAGATGCTCTTCACCCTGCTGCGGCAGGGCCGCCTGATCCCGGTCCCGCCGCCCGACAAGGCCGAGCGCTTCCTCGCCACGCAGGACGGCTCGGGCCCCGCCGCCCGCCGGCGGACGGTCGTCGGCACGGGCGAGCAGGTCCGCGCGGGCCTCGTCGAGGCCGCCGCGCAGTACGGGGCCGAGGAGGCCATCGTGGTCACGATCACGCACGACCACGAGGCCCGCCGGCGCTCCTACGAGCTCATCGCCGAGGCGTTCGGCCTCGACGCCGCCGACCCGGCGGCCGCGGGCGCCGCGACGCCCGCCTGACCCGCGCGGCGGGCAGGAAGCCCGCGCCGGCGGGCGAAGCCCCGGCCATGATCGAACGCCTCATGGCCCCGGGCACGTTCCACCAGGCGCCCTACTGCCACGCCGCGCGCGCGGGCAACTTCCTCTTCGTCACGGGCCAGGTCGCCGCGGATCCGGCCACCGGCGAGTACGTCTTCGGCGACATCGAGACCGAGACGCGGCGCGTCATGGACAACCTCGTGATCGTCCTCGAGACGGCCGGCTTCGCCCTCTCGGACGTCGTCTCGGCCCGCGCCTTCCTCACCGAGTTCGGCGAGTACGACGCGTTCAACCGGATCTACACCGAGTACCTGGGCGAGTTCCTGCCCACGCGGACGACGATCGGGGTCGTCGCGCTCGCCGCGGGCGCGCGGGTCGAGGTCGACCTCGTCGCCTACCGAGACTGACCTGTCCGTTCCCACGCCCTGGCCGTCAAGTCCGGGCGCCCCGTGCCGATCACGGGCACGCGGGATGTCGAGACTGGAACGAATCAACGAACGCTGGGCCATCCGGGCGGGAGTGACGGCGATCTTCGCCGTGCTGCTCGCGCTGGGCGGCTTCTCGCTCGTCACCCAGCGCCGGACGACTGACCTCGCCCAGCGCGCCGAGACCGCCGGTTGCCTCGCGGCCACGCTGCAGAGCGCGCGCCACTGGGTCGGCGAGGAGAAGTCGACCGAGCGCGAGTACCGCCTCGAGGGCTCCTACCGCGTCCGCTCCGAGCACGCCGCCGACGCCCGCCGCCTGACCGCCGCGCTGCGCCGCGCGACCGTGCTCGACCCGTCGCCGGCCACCGCCCGCGAGGTCGCCCGGCTGCTCGCCCTGCAGCGGACCTACCGTGCCGCGAGCGGGCGCCTGTTCGCCGCCGTCGACGCCGGCGACCTCCGCGGCGAGCAGCACTTCGAGCACGAGGTCATCGACCCGACCTACGGCGTGCTCGAGGACGGCATCGCCCGCGCCGCGCGCGCCTCGACCGCCGCGGGGCTCGCGCACGCCGCCGAGGCGCGCCGCCTGCAGGGCAACATCCTCGTCGCGACGACGTTCGCCTTCGCCATCGGCATCGGCCTGCTCGCCGCCCTGACCCGCCTGCTCCTGCGGCTGCGCGGGCGCCTGGCGGCGGCCCGCGCGGCCGAGGTCGCGCGCCTGGCCCAGATCGCGATGACCGACCCGCTCACCGGCCTGCGCAACCACCGCGCCTTCCAGGAGGACCTCGCCCGTGAGCTCGGGCGCGTCGGGCGCACGGGCGAGCCGCTCGCGCTCGCGCTGCTCGACGTCGACGACCTCAAGCTCGCCAACGACACGGACGGCCACCAGGCCGGCGACGAGCGCCTCCAGGCCCTGGCCGACGCGATCCGCGCGACCCAGCGCGCCACGGACTGCGGCTACCGCATCGGCGGCGACGAGTTCGCCGTGATCCTGCCCGGCGCCCGCGCGCTCGGGGCCATGGAGTTCGCCCAGCGCGTCCGCGCCCGCACGCGCGACGGCGCCGAGGGCGGCCCGGCGTTCACCGCCACGGCCGGCGTCGCCGAGGCGCTCGCCCTGCGCTCCCGCGACGACCTCGTCCGCGAGGCCGACCTCGCGCTGATCGGGGCCAAGCGCGTGCGCCAGGACGTCGCGATCTACGGGCCCGACCTCGAGACGGCGGCCGACGCCGACGGCGGCGCCGACGAGCACCACACCCGCACGCTCGCGAGCGCGCTGGCCCACGCGGTCGACGCGAAGGACTCCTACACGCGCAGCCACTGCCAGACCGTGTCGCAGCTGGCCGCCACGGTCGCCGCGGAGCTCGGCTTCACCGGCGAGCGCCTCGGCCGCATGCGCCTCGCGGGCCTGCTGCACGACGTCGGCAAGATCGGCGTCCCCGACGCGATCCTCAACAAGCCCGCGAAGCTGACCGACGGCGAGTACGCCGTCATGCAGCGCCACGCGCTCCTCGGCGCCGACATCGTCCGCGCCGCCGACCTGCCCAACGAGGCGCGCTGGGTCCGCCACCACCACGAGCGCTACGACGGCGGCGGCTACCCCGACGGCCTGTGCGGCGACGGGATCCCGCTCGAGTCGCGGATCATCCTCGTCGCCGACGCGTTCGAGGCGATGACCTCCGACCGCCCGTACCGCCGGGCGCCGGGCCAGGAGTTCGCGATCGCGGAGCTCCGCCGCAACGCCGGAACGCAGTTCGACCCGGCCGTGGTCGACGCCCTCTGCCGCGTGCTCGACCGCGGCGGCGTCGGGGCCGCCGGACCGGCGTCACCGGTCGCCACACGCTGACCAACGCATAGGGTCACATCACGTATGCAGGTGGAATGCATTGCGTGACGTTTATGGCTACCATGCCGCCGCATGCGAGTCGCAGTCCTCGGAGCAGGCGCCATCGGCGCATACGTCGGCGCGGCCCTCTCGCGCGGAGGGACGGAGGTCCACCTCGTCGCGCGAGGCAAGAACCTCGCCGCCATGCAGCGCGACGGCGTCAAGGTCCTGTCCGACCGCGGCGACTTCGAGGCCAGGCCGCCGGCGACCGACGATCCGTCCGAGATCGGGCCGGTCGACGTCGTCTTCCTCGGCCTGAAGGCGAACTCGTACGCGACCTGCGGCGATCTCCTGAACCCGCTGCTCGACGACGACACCGCCGTCGTCGCCGCGCAGAACGGCATCCCGTGGTGGTACTTCCACGGCCTCGAGGGCCCCTACGCCGGGCGCCAGATCGAGTCCGTCGACCCCGGCGGCTGCGTCACGAAGGTCATCCCGCCCGAGCGCGCGATCGGCTGCGTCGTCTACGCCGGCACCGAGCTCGAGGCACCGGGCGTCGTCCGCCACCTCGAGGGCACCCGCTTCACGATCGGCGAGCCGAACCGGACGATCTCCGACCGCTGCCGCGAGTTCAGCGAGGCGATGATCGAGGGCGGACTGAAGTGCCCGATCGAGCAGGACGTCCGCGACGAGATCTGGGTCAAGCTCATGGGCAACGTCGCGTTCAACCCGCTCAGCGCGCTGACCCGGGCGACGATGGAGGAGATCTGCAAGCACCCGGACACGCGGACGCTCGTCTCGACGATGATGAGCGAGACGCTCGAGATCGCCGAGTCCGTGGGGGCGCACCCGCAGATCTCGATCGAGAAGCGCCTGCGGGGCGCCGAGAAGGTCGGCGCCCACAAGACCTCGACGCTCCAGGACCTCGAGGCCGGCAAGCCGCTCGAGCTCGCCGCGATCATCGGCGCGGTCGTCGAGCTCGCGGACCTCACCGGCATCGAGGCGCCGGCGCTGCGCTCGATCTCGGCGGCGAGCTCCCTGCTCGCCCAGACCCAGGGCCTCTCCGACCCGATGTAGCCGGGCCGGAGAGCGCGAGGGTCCTCGCGGCTAGCGCCGCGAGGCGAGGAAGAAGTACAGGAGCTGCGCCACCGAGGCGACGAACGCCGCCACGTAGGTCCACGCCGCCGCGCCCAGGACCTGCTTGGCCCCGCCGAGCTCCTCGCTCGTGAGCAGCCCGCCGTCGCCGAGCGCGACGAGCGCGCGGCGGGAGGCGTCGAACTCGACCGGCAGCGTGATGAGCTGGAAGAGCACGATCGCGGTGAACAGCGCGAGGCCGACGTTCACGAGGCCCAGGGACCCGAGGATGAAGCCCAGGAAGATGAGCGGGAACGCGAGCGACGAGCCGATCGACGCGACCGGCACGAAGGTCTGGCGGACGCGCATCGGCCAGTAGCCGCGGGCGTCCTGGATGGCGTGGCCGGCCTCGTGGGCCGCGACCCCGAGGGCCGCGACGGTCGACGCCTGGCCGACGTCGGGGCTGAGGTTCAGCGTCCGGTTGCGCGGGTCGTAGTGGTCGCTGAGGCGCCCCTCGACCGCGCGGATCTCCACGTTCGGCAGCCCGGAGGCCCGGATGACCTCGGCGGCGGCCTGCGCGCCCGTCATCCCGTTGTGCACCGGAACCTCGCTCCAGCGCGCGAACGTCCGCTTCACCTTGTTCTGTGCCCACAGGCCCATGAGGAGCGGAACCCCCATGCAGAGCAGCCACACGATTGTCAGACTCATGACAACGACTGTAGAGGCGCCTACTGAAGATCAGGTGAAGGCTTCCTCAGTTTTCACCCAGGCAGCGCGCGCTCCTGCTCGGCGACCTGCTCACGCGTGCGCCGCGCGACGCCGGTGGCGACGGCGGCGTCGGCGACGCTCGCGGCGATCGCCTCGACGACCCGGCGGTTGAAGACGCTCGGGACGATGTACTCCGCGTGCAGCTCGTCGTCGCCGATGACGCCCGCGATCGCGCGCGCCGCGGCGAGCTTCATCTCCTCGTTGATGGCCGAGGCGCGGACGTCGAGCGCGCCGCGGAACACGCCCGGGAAGGCGAGCACGTTGTTGATCTGGTTCGGGTAGTCCGAGCGCCCCGTCGCCATGATCGCGACGTCCTTGGCGACCTCTTCGGGCTGGATCTCGGGCACCGGGTTGGCCATCGCGAAGACGATCGCGTCCGGCGCCATCTGGCGCACGGCGGCGGCGGAGATCGAGCGCGGCCCCGAGAGGCCGATGACGACGTCCGCCCCCGGGATCACGTCGTTGGCCGTGCCCTGCTTGCCCGACGGGTTCGTGCGCTGCGCGAGCTCCTCGTGGATCGCGTCCATGTTCGCCCGCCCCGGATACAGGACCCCGTCGATGTCGGCGATGAGCACCTCGCCGACCCCGTGGGCGAGGATGATCTCGGCCGACGCGATGCCCGCCGCCCCCGCGCCGACGATCACGACGCGGATGTCCTCGGCCCGCTTGCCCACGACCCGCAGGGCGTTGAGGAGCGCGGCGAGCACGACGATCGCGGTGCCGTGCTGGTCGTCGTGGAAGACCGGGATCTCGAGCTCGTCGCGCAGCCGCCGCTCGATCTCGAAGCAGCGTGGCGCGGCGATGTCCTCGAGGTTCACGCCGCCGAACGTCGGCGCGACGAGCCGCACGAAGTTGACGATCTCGTCGACGTCCTGCGTGCTGACGCACAGCGGGAAGGCGTCGACGTTCGCGAACTCCTTGAAGAGCATCGCCTTGCCCTCCATCACCGGCATCGCCGCGTGCGGGCCGATGTCGCCGAGGCCGAGGACCGCGCTGCCGTCGGTCACGACCGCGACGCAGTTGGCCTTGATCGTCAGCGTCCACGCCTTCGACACGTCCTCGGCGATCGCCGTGCACACGCGCGCGACGCCCGGCGTGTAGGCCATCGACAGGTCGTCGCGGGTCCGCACCGGCGACTGCGGGACGACCTCGATCTTGCCTCCGACGTGGAGCAGGAACGTGCGGTCCGAGACGCTCACGACGTCGACGTCCTCGAGCGAGCGGACGGCGTTGACGACGGACTCGCCGTGGGCCGCGTCGGCGCACAGGAAGGTGATGTCGCGCAGGACCTCGTGGCCCTCGACCCGCACGAGGTCGATGGCGCCCAGGATCGCGCCGGCATTGCCGATCACCCCGGCGACGCGGGCGAAGGAGCCCGGCCGCTGCGGGATCCGCACGCGGATGGTGATGCTGTACGACGCCGACGGCTGGAGGGCGAGGTCGCCCGCTGACTGGTCCACGAGTGCTCTCTCCCACATCGCGTGTTCGGTGCAGCCAAGCATCGCACTCCGCGCCAGGATCCGGTCTGCGGCCGCGTCGCCGAGAATGCGCCGGGTGCACCGCGTCGCCGACCGCATCGCGGCCGCGGTCCTCCCGCTGACCCTCGCGGCCGCGGCGGCCGCGCTCGCCGCGCCCTCGGGCGGGGTCGCCGAGCGCTCGGACCTCCTCCTCGCCGCGCTCGTCCTGCTCACCGCGCTCGGGATCGAGCCGCGCCGCCTCGAGGCGCTGCGCCGCCGGCCCGGCGCGGTCGCCGGGCTGTCGGTCGGGCCGTTCGTCGTCCTCGCGCCGCTCGCCTGGCTGCTCTCGCGCGCGTTCGACGGCGCCGTGCGCGACGGCGTCCTCGCCCTGGGCGTGGCGCCGACGGAGGTCGCGGCGGTCGGCCTCGTCGCGCTCGCGGGCGCCGACGCCGTCCTCGCCCTGGCGGCCGTCGCGGGCTCGCTCGTGGCGGGCGCGGCGCTCGGGCCCGTCGTCCTCGCCGCGCTCGGCGGGTCGAGCGACATCGCGCTCGGGCCGCTGCTCGGCAGCTTCGCGCTCGTCGTCCTGCTCCCGCTCGCGGCCGGCCTCGCGGCGCGCGCGGCGCTCCCGGCGCTCGGGCGGGCCGAGCCGGAGTACGGCGCCGGCGGGGCGCTCGTGATCGCCGCCCTCGTGTACGCCGCGCTGAGCGGGGCGGCCGAGACGGGCGGCGCGCTCGGCCCGGCGGTCGCGGCCGGGGCGGCGTTCCTCGCGACGTCGGCGCTCGTCGCGCTCGCCGTGCTGCGCCGGGCCGACGACCTCACGCCCGCGTTCTGCGTCGGGATGCGCGACTTCGCCGTGGCCGCCGCGCTGGCCGAGCAGGCCTTCGGCGCGCGGGCGGCGGTCGTCGCCGGGGCCTACGGCGTGATGATGCTCGTCGCCGGGGCCGCGCTCGCGGCGGCCGAGCGGCGGGGGATGATCGACCGGGACCGGTGGCGCGACGGACCGCCTTCCGGATAGGGTGCGGCCATGGGCGTCGGCACAGCAGTCATCATCGCGGTCATCCTCCTGGCGATCACGATCGGCCTCACCAGCCTGGCGTTCGCCGACCCGGGCAAGTAGGCGTCACCCGGCGCGATGCCGGAGACGACGCTGCGCACGCCCGCCGGCGAGGTCGGCGCGTACCTCGCGCTGCCCGCGGGCGACGGGCCGTGGCCGGGCGTCGTCGTCCTGCACGAGCTGCTCGGGGTGACGGCCGACATCCGCGGGCACGCCGACCGCTTCGCCGCGCGCGGCTACGTCGCGCTCGCGCCGGACCTGTTCTCCTTTCGCCGCCCGAAGGCCGTCTGCGTCCTCGGCGCGTTCCGCTCGCTCGCGTCGCGCTCGGGGCCGGCGTTCGCGGCGATCGAGGCCGCCCGCGCGGCGCTCGCCCAGCGCGCCGACGCGACCGGCCGGGTCGGGGTGATCGGGTTCTGCATGGGCGGCGGCTTCGCCCTGCTGGCCGCGCCGTCCGGAGGCTTCGCCGCGGCGTCGGTGAACTACGGCGTCGTGCCGCGCGACGCCCCGGCGCTGCTGCGCGGCGCCTGCCCGGTCGTCGGGACCTACGGCGGGCGCGACCGGATGCTGCCGCGGGCGGCGGCGAAGCTCGAGGCGGCGCTCGCCGCCAACGGGGTCGACCACGACGTCGTCGAGTACGCCGGCGCGTCGCACTCGCTGCTCAACGACCACGACGGACGGTTCCTCCTCCTCGTCGACCGCGTCACGGGGATCGGCCGGCACGAGCCGTCGGCGACCGACGCCCTGCGGCGCATCGACGCGTTCTTCGACCGGCACGTGGCCGGCCGCGGCGACTAGGGCTGCGACTCGCAGATCGCGGCGCGCGGGTGCCACACCACGCGCACGGAGCCGACGACGTCGCCCCGCGCGGCCTCCGCGCGCTTCTGGCGGGCGAGCATCGTGCAGGCGCGGCGCGCCTGCGCCGCCTCGCGCCGGCTGAAGCCCTCGGGGTGCACCGCGTACATCTCGTACGCGTCGCCGCCGTACTCGATCGTGCAGCCGCGCGCGTCCTTGACGTAGTCGCCGGAGCCCGGCGCGAACGTGGGCGTCCCGCCGTGGTCGCGGCAGACCTTGGCGAAGGCCTGGTCGGTCGGGGTCAGCGACTCGCCGCTCGAGCGCTGGACGAGCACGCCGAGGAGGACGGCGACGGCGAGGACGGCGAGGAGGACCGGCCACGAGAGCAGCCGTGCGCGGAGTGAGCCCATGGGCTTCTCATCGGCCGGACGGCGCGAGGACCGTAGCGTCGCCGACGCGGACCCGGCCGGGGGCCACGACGTCGCACCAGACGCCGAACGTGACGTCGTCCTTGCCGCGCAGATCGGCCAGCGTCTTGAGCACGGGCGCGTCGCGCCGGCCGCTGTCGGGGTCGCGCGTCGTGACGACGCAGCGCGGCGTCGGCTCGGCCACCCGCAGGACCGCGTCGCCGACCGCGACCTCGCGCCCGGCCCAGCCGTGCTCGTCCCAGGCCTCGACGCCCTCGATCGTGATCGTCATGCGGAAGCGGCGGCCGTCGAGGGCGTCGTCGCCGAGGGCGCCGCGCAGGGCGGCGAGCGAGGCCCGCGACATCAGCGTCACCGGGAAATCGTCCGCGCCGACCGCCTCGCCGGCGCGGGCGACCAGGTCGACCGGCGCACCGATGTGCTCCGAGATCGCGGCCGCGAACGGCCCTTCGACCACCCGGCCGGGGACGGGGCGGCCGTCGTAGAACGCGGTGGTGACCGCGGCGCCGGGCTCGACCGGCGCCGCGACCCGCGTGCCGTCGGGGAACGTCAGCGTGAGCTCGCGCGCGACGGCGTCCCAGGCCGGGACGATCTGGACGAGCTTCGGGTGGCGCGTCGTGAGCGCGGCCTTCCCGTCCGCTCCGCGCAGGTGGAAGGCGCGGTCGCCGGCCGGGCCCGTCGCGCCGACGTCGACGGCGTCGACGCCGACGAGCCGCATGCCCTTGACCGGCGCGATGGCGAGCGATGCGACGACCGCCACGTCAGCGGCGGCGCGGCGGCATCAGGTCCGTGATCGTCCCCTCGGCCATCTCGGAGGCGAAGCCGATCGTCTCCGACAGCGTCGGGTGCGGGTGCACGGTGAGCGACAGGTCCTCGGCGTCGGCGCCCAGCTCGAGCGCGAGGACGGTCTCGGCGATGAGCTCGCCCGCGTTCGGGCCGACGATCCCGGCCCCGAGCAGGCGGCGCGTCCCGGGCTCGAACAGGAGCTTCGTGACGCCCTCGTCGCGGCCGAGCGACAGCGCCCGGCCGGACGCGGCCCACGGGAAGCTCGCCTTCTCGACCTCGACCCCGCGCGCCTTCGCGTCGGTCTCCGTCAGGCCCATCCAGGCGACCTCGGGGTCGGTGTAGGCGACCGACGGGATCGTCTGGGCGTCGAAGCTCGCGTGATGGCCGGCGCAGACCTCCGCGGCGACCTTGCCCTCGTGCGTGGCCTTGTGGGCGAGCATCGGCTCGCCGACGATGTCGCCGATCGCGTGGATGTGCGGGACGTTCGTGCGCAGCTGCCGGTCGACCGGGATGAAGCCGCGCTCGTCGACGAGGACGCCCGCCGCCTCGGCGCCGATCAGCGGGCCGTTCGGCCGGCCGCCCGACGGCGAGCAGGACGCGGTCGAACGTCCTGCGCCTCCGGCGCGTTGTCGCCCTCGAACGTGACCCGCAGGCCGTCGTCGGCCGACTCGATCGCGGCGACCTTCGTGCTCGAGGTGGATCGCCTCGTAGCGGCCCGTGATCCGCTTCTGCAGCGGGCGGATGAGGTCCTTGTCCGCGCCGGGGATGAGCTGGTCCATGAGCTCGACGACCGTGATCGCCGAGCCGAGCGCGTCGTAGACCGTCGCCATCTCGAGGCCGATGATCCCGCCGCCGACGATGAGCAGCCGCTTCGGGATGTCCTCGAGCTCGAGCGCGCCGGTCGAGTCGATGATCGCGCGGGTCGTCGGGCAGGCCGGGGAGGCGCACGGCGCTCGAGCCCGCGGCGATGATGCAGCGGTCGAACGACACGGTCGTCGCGCCCTCGAGCGCCCTCGACGCGCAGGACGTTCGGCGAGGTGAACTCGCGCGACGCCGCGCACGACGTCGACCTTGCGCTGCTTGGCGAGGCCGTCGAGACCCTTCGTGAGGCGCCCGACGACGGACTCCTTCCAGTCGCGCAGGCCGTCGAGGTCGATCTCGGGCTCGGCGAACGCGATGCCCTGGCCCTTGGCCTCCTCGGTCTCGGCGATCATCCGCGCGACGTGCAGGAGCGCCTTGGACGGGATGCAGCCGACGTTCAGGCAGACCCCGCCGAGGCGCTCGTAGCGCTCGATGAGGATGACCTTCAGCCCGAGGTCCGCGGCGCGGAACGCGGCGGTGTAGCCGCCCGGGCCGGAGCCGAGCACGACGACGTCGGCGTGGTGGTCGGCCGTGCCCTCGACGGACGGGGCCGGGACCGACGGCAGCGGACGCTGCTCGTCGGGCGCGCCGCCGTTCGCCCCGGCGCCGGCGAGCGTGAGGATCAGCGTGCCCTCGGAGACCGTGTCGCCGACGGCCACCTTGAGCTCGCCCACGGTGCCCGCCGCGGGCGACGGGACGTCCATCGTCGCCTTGTCGGACTCGAGCGTGATCAGCGGGTCCTCCTCGGCGACCGTGTCGCCGGGGTGGACCATCACCTCGATGACCGGCACGTCGGAGAAGTCGCCGATGTCGGGGACGTGGACCTCGATGGTCTGGCCGTCGCCGCTCGCCGGCTCGGCCGTCGCGGGCTGGGCGACCTGCTCCTTGGACTCCTCGGCCGCGCCGTCGCCCGCGGCCTCGGCCGCGCCGTCGCTGCCGGCGCCCTCGAGCGTGAGGATCACCGTGCCCTCGGAGACCGCGTCGCCGACCGCCACCTTGAGCTCGCCCACGGTGCCCGCCGCGGGCGACGGGACGTCCATCGTCGCCTTGTCGGACTCGAGCGTGACGAGCGGGTCCTCCTCGGCGACGGTGTCGCCGGGGGAGACGAGGACCTCGATGATCGGCACGTCGGCGAAGTCGCCGATGTCGGGGACGCGCACCTCGAGCGGGTCAGCCACGGTCTCTCCTCTAGAGCAGCGCGCGCCGCAGGTCGGTGAGGACCTGCGCGAGGTGCGCGCAGAAGCGCGCGCCCTGGGCGCCGTCGATCACGCGGTGGTCGTAGGACAGGCAGAGCGGGACGATCAGCCGCGGGACGAACTCCGTGCCGTTCCACACCGGCTTCGTCGCGGACTTCGCGACGCCCAGGATCGCGACCTCGGGGGCGTTGATGATCGGGTTGAACGCCGTGCCGCCGATGCCGCCGAGGCTCGAGATCGAGAACGTGCCGCCCTGCATGTCGGCCGACTTGAGCTTGCCGGCGCGGGCGGCGCCCGAGAGGTCGGTGAGCTCGCGGGCGATGTCGAGGATCCCCTTGCGGTCGGCGTTCTTGATGACCGGCACGACGAGGCCGTTCGGGGTGTCGGCCGCGAAGCCGATGTTGATGTAGCGCTTCAGGACGAGGTCGTCGCCGTCGAGCGAGGCGTTGAAGTCCGGCATCGCCTGCAGCGACGCCGTCACCGCCTTGATCATCAGCGCGACCATCGTGACCTTCACGCCCTCCTTGGCGTGCGCCTCGTTGGTCTGCTTGCGGAACGCCTCGAGGTCGGTGATGTCCGCCTCGTCGTAGTGGGTGACGTGCGGGATCATCACCCAGTTGCGGTGCAGGTTCGCGCCGCTGATCTTCTTGATCCGCGACAGCGGCACGCGCTCGATCTCGCCGTACTTCTCGAAGTCGACCTTCGGCCACGGGATGAGGCCGAGGGCGGCGCCGTCGGCGCTCGCGCCCGCGGGCGCGGCGTCCCGGGCGGGCTGCGCGGCCGGGGCCTTGGCGGCGGCCTCGACGTCGGACTTCTGGATGCGGCCCTTGCGTCCGGTGCCCTTCACCGCGGCGAGGTCGACGCCGAGCTCGCGGGCCAGGCGGCGCGCGCCGGGGCCCGCGTAGACGGGCCCGCCCGCGGCCGGCTGTTCGCTCGTGCGCTCTCCGGCGGACGCGTCCGCCGACGCGCCGTTCCCGCCCCCGGCGGGCGTGGGCTCGCGCACGGGCGGCGTGGGCTCGTCGGCCGCCTCGGCCGAGGCCTCGGCCTGGATCGCGGTGTCGACGCTGTCGGCCGCCCCGGCCTCCGGCGCCGGCGTCGTGGCCGCCGGCGCGGCGTCGGCCGCGGCCGCGCCGTCGGCGCTCGCCCCGTTGCTCTCGACCTGCAGGGTCAGCAGCAGCGAGCCCTCCGAGACGGTGTCGCCCGTCGTGACCTTGAGCTCCTGCACCACCCCGCCGAACGGCGAGGGCACGTCCATCGTCGCCTTGTCGGACTCGAGCGTCACGAGCGGCTCCTCCTCGGCGACCGTGTCGCCGGGGGAGACCATCACCTCGATGACCGGGACGTCGGCGAAGTCGCCGATGTCGGGGACGAGGACGTCTTTGACTTCGGCCATCTCCCTCGCTCCTCAGACCGTCCAGGGCGGCGGCGTGTCCGCGTCGACGCCGTACTTCTCGATCGCCTGCCCGACGACCGACCGCTCGACGGCGCCCTCGTCGGCGAGCGCGCGCAGCGCCGCGATCGCGACGTGGTGGCGGTCGACCTCGAAGAAGCGCCGCAGCTTGACGCGGTAGTCGCTGCGGCCGAAGCCGTCCGTCCCGAGCACCTCGTACCGGCGCCCGCGCACGAACGGCCGGATCTGGTCGGCGAACGTGCGGACGTAGTCGGTCGACGCGACCGCCGGGCCCTCGCGCCCGGCCAGGCACTGCTCGACGAACGGCACGCGCGGCTCCTCGGTCGGGTGCAGCCGGCTCCAGCGGTCGGCGGCCATGCCGTCGCGCTGCAGCTCGGTGAACGAGGTGACGCTCCAGACGTCGGCGCTCACGCCGAAGTCCTCGCGCAGCAGGTCGCCGCCGGCGATCACCTCGCGCAGGATCGTGCCCGAGCCCATGAGCTGCACGCGCGGGCCGTCGCCCTCGCCCTCGCGCAGCAGGTACATGCCGCGCAGGATGCCCTCCGCGGCGCCCTCCGGCATCGCCGGGTGGGCGTAGTTCTCGTTCATGACCGTGAGGTAGTAGAAGACGTCCTCCTGCTCCTGGCCCATGCGCCGCAGGCCGTCCTGGATGATCACGGCCAGCTCGTAGGAGTAGGTCGGGTCGTAGGACTTGCAGTTGGGGATCGTCGCGGCCAGCACGAGGCTGTGGCCGTCCTCGTGCTGGAGGCCCTCGCCGTTGAGCGTCGTCCGGCCGGCGGTGCCGCCCAGGAGGAACCCGCGAGCGCGGCTGTCGGCGGCGGCCCAGGCGAGGTCGCCGATCCGCTGGAAGCCGAACATCGAGTAGAAGATGTAGAAGGGCAGCATCTGGATGCCGTGGTTGCTGTACGCCGTCGCGGCGGAGATCCACGACGAGAACGCGCCGGCCTCGTTGATGCCCTCCTGGAGGATCTGGCCCTTCTTGTCCTCCTTGTAGAACATGAGCTGCTCGCGGTCCTCGGGCTGGTACAGCTGCCCGAGCTGGCTGAAGATCCCGAGCTGGCGGAACATGCCCTCCATGCCGAACGTCCGCGACTCGTCGGGGACGATCGGGACGACGTGGCGGCCGATCTGCTTGTCGCGCACGAGCGTGTTGAGGATCCGGACGAACGCCATCGTCGTCGAGACCTGGCGGTCGCCGGTGCCCTTGAGCTGGGCGTCGAAGGCCTCGAGCGGCGGGACCGCGAGCGGCTCGGCCGTCCGGCGGCGCTGGGGCAGGTAGCCCCCGAGCGCCTCGCGGCGCTCGTGCAGGTAGTGCATCTCGGGGCTGTCGTCGGCCGGCTTGTAGAACGCGCCCTCGGCGACCTGCTCGTCGGTGAGCGGCAGCTGGAAGCGGTCGCGGAACGCGAGCAGCGACGCGCTCGTCATCTTCTTCTGCTGGTGGGTGATGTTCTGGCCCTCGCCGGCCTCGCCCATGCCGTAGCCCTTGATCGTCTTGGCGAGGATCACGGTCGGGCGGCCCGTCGTGTTGACGGCCGCGGCGTACGCGGCGAACACCTTGTACGGGTCGTGGCCGCCGCGGTTCAGCGCCCAGATCTGGTCGTCGGACCAGTCGGCGACCATCTCGCGCAGCTCGGGGTAGCGGCCGAAGAAGTGCTCGCGCACGTAGGCGCCGCTGCGGGCCTTGTAGACCTGGTACTCGCCGTCGACGGCCTCGTTCATCCGCCGCACGAGGTGGCCCTCGCGGTCGGCCTCGAGCAGCGGGTCCCAGCGGCGGCCCCAGATGACCTTGAGGACGTTCCAGCCCGCGCCGCGGAAGACCGTCTCGAGCTCCTGGATGATCTTGCCGTTGCCGCGCACCGGCCCGTCCAGGCGCTGGAGGTTGCAGTTGACGACGAAGATGAGGTTGTCCAGGCGCTCGCGCGAGGCCAGCGAGATCGCGCCGAGCGACTCGGGCTCGTCCGTCTCGCCGTCGCCGAGGAAGGCCCAGACCTTGCGCCCCTCGGTGTTGGCGATGCCGCGGCCCTGGAGGTACTTCATGAACCGCGCCTGGTAGATCGCCATGATCGGGCCGAGACCCATCGACACGGTCGGGAACTGCCAGAAGTCCGGCATGAGCCACGGGTGCGGGTACGACGACAGGCCCTGGCCGTCGAACCGGCCCTTGTCGTCGAGCTCCTGGCGGAAGCGCTTGAGCTGGGCGTCCGTCAGGCGGCCCTCGAGGTACGCGCGGGCGTAGACGCCCGGCGAGGAGTGGCCCTGGATGAAGACGAGGTCGCCGCCGTGGGTGTCGGACGGGGCGTGCCAGAAGTGGTTGAAGCCGACCTCGTAGAGCGTGGCGGCCGACTGGAAGCTCGCGATGTGCCCGCCGAGCTCCGAGGACTCCTTGTTGGCCTGCATGACCATCGCCATCGCGTTCCAGCGGATGGCCGAGCGGATCCGGTGCTCGAGCTCGAGGTCGCCCGAGAACGGCGTCTGGAGCTGCGGCGGGATCGTGTTGACGTAGGGCGTGGGGCCCTGGTCGGGCGGTGGGGCGCCGACCCGGCGCGCTCTGTCGATCACGCTCTCGACGAGCTGCTGGGCGCGCTGCACGCCGTCGGTGGCGACGACCGCGTCGAGGGCATCGAGCCACTCGCGGGTCTCCTGCGGGTCTACGTCAGTGGGGTGCATCTGCTCTCCCTGAGCCTGGGATCGCCGCACAATCTAGTCGGGGACCGCGGGATGCCGGTCGCCCCCCTTCATGATGGGCGCCATGGCCAACGTCTACGAGCCCGAATGGGACGCCGAGCGCGACGCCCCGCCGTACGTCTGGAAGCGCGCGCGCATCGGCCGGCAGACCGGCGCGCGACAGCTCGGCGCGTCGCTCTTCGAGGTGCCGCCCGGCGCCGCGTCGTTCCCGCTGCACGTCCACTACGCCAACGAGGAACTGCTCGTCGTGCTCGCCGGGCGCCCGACCCTCCAGACGCTCACGGAGACCCGCGTGCTCGAGCCCGGCGAGGTCGTCGCCTGCCCGGCGGGCCGCGACGGGGCGCACCGCCTGACGAACGACAGCGGCGAGCCGGTGCGCGTGCTGATCGTCTCGACGATGCACGCGCCGGACATCAACGAGTTCCCGGAGACCGGCGAGTTCTGGGTGCGCGACTACGTCCCCGGGACCGACCCGCCGGACGGCGCCCTCGACGTCCACACCAAGCCGGTGTAGCCCCGCGCTCGGATAGCGTCGGCGGGCATGGACTCCGTGCTGACCGCCCGGCGCCCGCGCCTGACCGACGCCGACGCCGTCGGGATCGGCGCGACGACGTTCGGCGTGCCCGCCGCGACCGCGCGCGACCTCGGCAGCGAGCGCGACCGCACCTTCGCCCTGCTCGACGAGAAGGCGGAGCCGGTCGCGGTGCTGAAGGTCTCCAACGCCTCCGAGGACGAGGCCGTGCTCGACATGGAGGCCGCCGTGGCGCAGCACGTCACGGCGGTCGACCCGGGCCTGCGCGTCGCGTTGCCGTGGCGCCCGGTGGCGACGGGCGACCCTGGCCCGGCCCGCCCGGACGACGATCCGGCGCGGCTGCGCGCGGCGTGGCGGGACGGCGACGTCGCGCACCAGGTCCGCCTCTACGACGTCCTGCCGGGCCACAGCCGCATCGCGGCGACCGACCTGTCCGACGCCGCGCTCGTCGCGTGGGGCGAGACCGCGGCCCGCCTGGCCGTGGCGATGCGCGGCTTCTTCCACCCCAGCGCGCGCCGGACGATGCTCTGGGACGTCCAGCACGCGCTGTCGGCCCGCGCGATGCTCGACGACATCCGCGACCCGCGCGCCCGCGGCGCGGTCGCCCGGACGCTCGACGCCTTCGAGGCGCGGATCACGCCGGTCTGGGGCCGGTTGCGCGCGCAGGTCGCCCACACCGACCTGAGCGTCGACAACACGCTCACCGACGACGCCGGGTTCGTCACCGGGATCATCGACTTCGGCGACATGAGCCACACGGCGCTGGTCGCGGACCTCGCGTCGGTGCTCGACTCGCTCGGCAGCGGGCGCGAGGGCGACGAGCTCCTGCGCCTCGCGCGGCTCGTGCTCGACGGCTACGGCCGGCGGATCGTGCTCGAGGACGTGGAGCTCGACGTGCTCGGCGTCGCGTGGGCGGCCCGCGGCGCGATCACGATCGCGATCAGCTCCTGGCGCGTGGCGCAGGGCCTCGAGGACCAGGGCTTCGCCGAGCGCTACAACGCCGAGTGCCTGCGGATCATCGAGACGCTCGAGGACGCGGGCTGGGACGAGGTCGCGCGGGCGCTCGGCGCCCCCGGCCCGTCGCGGCCCGACCCGTCGCTCGCCGCCCGCCGCGACGCCGCGTTCGGCCCGGCGATCGACCCGCTCTTCTACGACGAGCCCGTCCAGGTGGCGCGCGCCGAGGGCGTCTGGATCACCGACGCCGCCGGCCGGCGGCTGCTCGACGCCTACAACAACGTCCCGTGCGTCGGTCACGCCCACCCGCGGGTGACGGGGGCGATCGCGCGCCAGGGGCGGCGGATCAACACGCACATCCGCTACACGCACCCCGCCGCGATCGAGCTGGCCGAGCGGCTGACCGCGACCTGCCCGCCCGGCCTGGACACCGTGCTGTTCGTCAACTCGGGCTCGGAGGCCAACGACTGGGCCTGGCGGATCGCGACGATGGCCACCGGGCGCGGCGGCGCGCTGTGCACGGCGTTCGCCTACCACGGCACCACGGAGGCGACCGCCGCGCTCTCGCCCGAGAGCTGGCTCGACGGGGCGGCGCCGGGCCACGTGGCGACGTGGGAGGCGCCCGACACCTACCGCGGGCGCCACCTCGGCCCGGACGCCTTCGCCGCGGCGCTCGGCGACCTCGCCGCGCGCGGCCAGGCGCCCGCGGCCGCGATCCTCGACGGCCTCGTCACCAGCGACGGCATCGCCGACCTCGACCCCGGCTACGTGCGCGACCTCGTCCGCCGCACGCACGAGGCCGGGCGGCCTGTGGATCGCCGACGAGGTGCAGGCCGGCCACGGCCGCACCGGCGACGCGCTGTGGTGCTTCGAGCGCTTCGGCGTCGTCCCGGACTTCGTCACCCTTGGCAAGCCGATGGGCAACGGCCACCCGGTCGCCGCGGTCATCACGCGGCGGGACCTCGTCGCCGAGCTCGTCGGGCGCACGACGCTGTTCAGCACCTTCGCCGGCAACCCGGTCAGCGCCGCGGCCGCGCTCGCCGTCCTCGACGTGATCGAGGACGAGCGCGTGCTCGACCGCGTCCGCCGGACGGGCGCCGCGCTGCGCGACGCGCTCGCCGGCGGTCGCGGCCGGCCGGCCGGTGGTCGGGGACGTGCGCGGCGTCGGCCTGGCCTGGGGCGTCGAGCTCGTCACCGACGCGGGGACGCGCGCGCCGGACGGCGCGCGGGCGACGGCCGTCCGCGACCGGATGCGCGCCCTCGGCGTCCTGGTCGGCACGTCCGGCCGGCACGGCAACGTCATCAAGATCCGCCCGCCGCTCGCGTTCGAGCCCGCCCACGTGCCGGTGCTCGCCGGGGCGCTCGAGGCCGCCCTCGACGCGACCGCCGCGTGACCGCCGGCGGCGACCCGCTGCCCGCGTTCGACCTCGCCGGGCGGGTCGCGCTCGTGACGGGCGCGGGCAGCGCCGGGGCGATCGGGTTCGCCTGCGCTCGGCGCCTCGGTTCGCTCGGCGCCGCCGTCATGGTCACGTCGACGACGGCGCGCGCGGGAGACCGCGCCGCGGAGCTGCGCGCGGCCGGCGTCGACGCCGACGCGCTGCCGGCCGACCTCACCCACCCCGCCGCCGCCGATGCGCTCGTGGCCGCGACGGTCGCGCGCTTCGGCCGCCTGGACGTCGTCGTCAACAACGCGGGCATGACGTCGGTGTCCGACCCCGAGGTCACCGCCGCGCTCCAGGCGACGACCGACGCGCAATGGCGCAGCGCGCTGGACCGCAACCTCTCGACGGCCTTCCACGTCAGCCGTGCGGCGATCCCGCACCTGCTGCGCTCGGATGCGGGCCGCGTCATCGCGGTGGCCTCGGTGTCCGGCCCGGTGGCCGCCTATCCCGGCGACGCCGCCTACCACGCCGCGAAGGCCGGCATGGTCGGCCTCACGCGGGCGCTCGCGGTCGAGGTCGCCGCCGAGGGCGTGACGGTCAACGCGGTGCTGCCGGGCTGGATCGCGACGCCGTCGTCGACGGACGACGAGCGGGCCGCGGGCGACGCGTCACCGGCCGGCCGTCCGGGGCGCCCGGACGAGGTCGCCGCGGTCGTCGCGGCGCTCGCGCTCCCGGCGGCGTCCTACGTCACCGGGCAGGTCGTGGTGGTCGACGGCGGGAACTCGATCGTCGAGGACAAGCGACGACGCTGACGCGGGGCCTCAGCCCGCGAACGCCCGCAGGGCCGCGTGGCCCCCGGTCGGCATCGGGTCGCCGTGGGCGAAGAGCAGCGCGTCGAAGTCCTCGTCGAGCAGACGGCGCAGCGAGGCGCGCAGCCCGGCCTTCACGCCTTCGGGGTCGTCGCCCATGAGCGAGTCCGGGACGAACGCGAGCGCTCCGTCGCGGCCGCGGATCAGGCCGTCGGCGAACAGCAGCGCCCCCGGGCCGGCGCTGAGGCGGAAGACCGTGTCCTCCGGGGTCAGCGCGCCCACCTCGAGCGCCGTGATGCCCGGCGCGACCTCGTCGCCGAAGCGGAACGGCTGGACGTCGGGGCCGTCGCCGAACTCGTGCAGCCCCGCCTCGTGGCAGCGGATCGGGCAGCCGAACTCCGCCGCGAACTCCTCGCTGTGGCGCAGGTGGTGGCGGTTGGACAGCAGGATGCGATCCGGGCGGCCGTACCGGGCGACCTCCTCGACGCCGCCCTCGGGCAGGCGCGGGTCGATCAGCGCCGCGGCCTCGACGGCGAAATGCGAGTGGACCTCTGTCCCGATGCCCTCGTGGTGTGTGGTCCAGTGCAGCACACCGGGGAGCACCTCGTGCATGTGGGGGGCCGGACCTCCATCCGCGTTCGGGGGCGCCCGGAGCGTAGCGGGACGGCGTCCGGAGCCCCTCTAGAGTCGGGGCCCTGCACCCCTCCGACGTCGACCAGGCCCTCTCCCTCTACGCCGCCGGGTTCTTCCCGATGGACGACCCCGACGACGGCGCGGGGCCGCTGCCGTTCTATGCCGCCGAGGACCGCGCGCTGTTCGAGCTCGACCCCGGCACGCGCGGCCGGCTGCGCCGGCGCGTGCAGCGCAGCCTGCGCGCCGGCGCGGACTGGCGGCTGACGACGGACACGGCGTTCGAGCGCGTCCTCGACGCGTGCGCCCGCCCGCGCGACCCGGAGGACGGCGTCTGGATCACGCCGCGCCTGGCCGCGCTCTACCGCGGCCTCCATCGCGCCGGGCACGCCCACACCTTCGAGGTCTACGCGGGCGACACGCTCGGCGCCGGGATGCTCGCCGTGCTGATCGGCCGTGCCGCGATGCTCGAGTCGATGACCCACTGGGTCTCGCACGCGGGCAACGTGCTCGTCGCGCGCACGCTCGACCACCTCGCCGAGCGCGGCTTCCACTTCGCCGATCTGCAGATGCCCACGGACCACACGATGCGCCTCGGCGCGCGGCTCGTGGCCCGCCACGACTACGAGCGGCGGCTGCGGGCCGCGCTGCGGGACCGCCCGCTCAGTTGAGCGAGGGGTCCACCGGCATCGTCGCGAGCAGCTGGTAGTCGCGGCCCTTGCGGCGCAGGACCTCCGCCCACAGGGCGTCGGCCTCGGCCGTGAACACGTCGGCCCGCTGCGCGGGCTCGATGATCCACGAGTCCTCCTCGAGCTCGGACTCGAGCTGTCCCGGCCCCCAGCCGCTGTGCCCGGCGAAGACGCGCACGCGCCGCACGCCGGCGGCGAACGTGTCGCGGTCCTCGACCTCGGCGGGCACGAACCCGAGGTCGCCGTCGACGATGAGCGCCGCGCTCGACGGGTCCGCGAACTCGGCGAGCACGATCACCGACGCGGGCGACACCGGCCCGCCGACCCAGATGCCCGAGTCGTCCTCTCCGGCGAGCCACTCGAGATCGGGGACCGCCTCGGTCACCGTCGTCTCGGCCGGCCGGTTGAGGACGAGGCCCATCGCCCCCTCCTCCGTGTGCTCGGCCATGTAGACGACCACGCGGCGGAAGTTCGGGTCGACGATCTTCGGCGACGCGATGAGGAGCTGGCCACGCAGCGACTCCATGACCGCATTCTGCCCGACCTTCGGCGCCGGGACGCACGGGATCGTCCGGGATCGTTCAGCGCAGCCGCGGCAGGGCGCCGGCCGCGGCGGCGAGATCCGCCCACGGGTCACCGTCGCCCGCGAGGCGGTCGCGGACGGTCGCGAGCGTCCAGGCGTCCGGCCGCAGGCCGTCGTCCTCGACCTCCGGCCAGTGCACGGGCGTCGCGACGGGCGCGCCCGGCCGCGGGCGGACCGCGTAGGCCGGGACCGCGGTCTGCGCGCGGCCGTTGCGGTTGACGTCGAGGAACAGCCGGCCCTCGCGCTTCTCCTTGCGGAAGGCCGTCGTGAGCTCGTCGGGATGCTGCTCGGCGAGGGCGTCGGCGACGGCGAGCGCCGCGTCGCGGACGGCCTCGTAGGACCAGCGGCGCGTGAGCGCCACGACGACGTGGATCCCGCGCGAGCCCGTGACCATGGCGAACGGCTCGCTGCCCGCCTCGCGCAGGAGCGCCGCGAGCGCGAGCGCCGTCCGGCGCACGAGCGCGAACTCGTCCTCGCCCGACGGGTCGAGATCCCAGATGATCCGGTCCGGGCGGTCGAGGCGGTCGGCGCGCGCGGTGAAGACGTGCGGCGTGATGCAGTTCTGGTTCGCGAGCCAGACGAGCGTGGCGGTCTCGTTGGCGAGCACGTGGTGCACGACCCCGCCCTTCTTCGGGACGCTCACCGTCGGCACCCACTCGGGCGCCCCCTTGGGGATGTCCTTCTGGAAGAACCCCGGGTGGCCGATCCCGCCGTTGAACCGCTGCATCGAGACCGGCCGCTCGCGGACGTGGGGCAGCATCACTCCGGCCACGTCGCGGTAGTACTCGGCCAGGTCGGCCTTCGTCGTCCCGTCGGGGAACAGGACCTTGTCGGGATGCGTTATCCGCACATTGCGACGTCCTGCGCGCATGGACCCATCCTGCCGTGCCAGGCGGCGGACTGCACCGGCGTGTCCGGCCGCGAGCCTGGGTATTCCCGGCCGGCACCCCGGTCCAAGGAGTCCCGATGTCCGATCCGATGTCCGACGTGACGTTCCGTCCCGAGCCGCCCGCGCGTCGCCGCCGCGACGGCCAGGCGTGGGAGGCGGTCGTGCGCGAGGAGCTGCTCAAGCTGCGCCGCCGCGCGCCCGCCGCCCCGCGCGTCGTGCCCGTGCGCCGGGCGCCCGAGACCGTCGACCCGGACACCGGGCCCCCCGCTGCGTAAGTGACAGACTCCCGGGCGTGAGCGCCCCGACCGAGACCCGCCGCCTGGCCGAGGCCGAGGTGAGCGCGCTCGGCGACGCGCTCGCCGCCGCGCTCGCCCCCGATCGTGTCCTGAACGGCGAGGACGTCCGTCGCCAGCACGGCACCGACGAGTCGTTCCACGCGCCCGCGCCCCCGGACCTCGTCGTCTACCCCGTCGACGTCGAGGAGGCCGCCCGCGTCGTGCGCCTCTGCGCCGAGCACGGCGCCGCGATCGTCCCGTTCGGCGCGGGCACGTCGCTCGAGGGCCACATCGCCGCCCTGCGCGGCGGCGTGTCGGTCGACATGAGCCGCATGGACGCGATCCTGCGCCTGTCGATCGACGACATGGACGTCACCGTCCAGGCCGGCGTGACCCGACGGCAGCTCGACGACAAGCTCCGCCCCGAGGGCGTGTTCTTCTCGGTCGACCCGGGCGCGAACGCGACGATCGGCGGCATGGTCGCCACCGGCGCGTCCGGCACCACGACCGTCCGCTACGGGGCGATGCGCGAGAACGTCGTCTCGTTGCTCGTCGTGACCGCCGACGGCAGCGTCGTGCGCACCCGCTCGCGCGCCCGCAAGTCGTCGGCCGGCTACGACCTCACGCGGCTGTTCATCGGCTCGGAGGGCACGCTCGGGCTCGTCTGCGAGGCGACGCTGCGGATCCACCCGACGCCCGAGGCGATGGCCGCCGCCGTCTGCCCGTTCGCGACGCTCGACGGCGCGGTCGAGTGCGTCGTCGCGGTGCTGCGCCTCGGGATCCCGATCGCCCGGATCGAGCTCGCCGACGCGGCGCAGATCGACGCCATCAACCGCCACGACGAGATGGACCACGAGGTCGCCCCGACCCTGTTCCTCGAGTTCCACGGCGCCCAGAACGAGGTCGAGGAGCAGGCGGCGGAGGTCCAGGAGATCGCCCTCGAGCACGGGGCGAGCCAGTTCGCGTGGGCGACCGACGAGGCCGAGCGCCGCCGGCTGTGGCACGCCCGCCACGCCTCCTACGACGCCGCGCGCGCGACCCGCCCGGGCAGCCAGGGCCTGACGACCGACGTGTGCGTCCCGCTCTCACGCCTGGCCGAGTGCATCCGCGAGACCCAGGCCGACATCGCGGAGCTCGGCCTGCCCGCCCCGATCGTCGGCCACGTCGGCGACGGCAACTTCCACACCGCGGTCCTGCTCGACCCGGCCGACCCGACGGAGGTCGAGCGGGCCGAGGCCTTCCACGAGCGCCTCGTCCGCCGCGCGATCGCGATGGAGGGCACCTGCACCGGCGAGCACGGCGTCGGCTACGGCAAGGCCGCGTTCCTCCTCGAGGAGCACGGCGCGGACGCGGTGGCGATGATGCGCGCGATCAAGCACGCGCTCGACCCCGCGGACATGTTCAACCCCGGCAAGCTCGCCGACGCCGCGGCCGCCAGACCGCCCGCCTGAGCCCGACGGCGCGCCGTCACGGCGCGACGACGATCGCGTGGCCGTCGGCCGTCATCAGCCACGCCTCGCGGCCGACCGTGAGCAGCGCGTTGACGCTGAAGCCCGGCACGGTGAGCGCGCCGAGGATGCGGCCGGTGCGCGGGTCGAGCTCCCACAGCGTGTCCCGCGCGGCGGAGCCGTTGACGCCCTCGACGAGCAGCCGGCCGCCGGCCAGGCCCGCCTGGTTGAGCTGCGTGCCCAGCTGGGTGCGCCACAGCGGCCGCCCGCGCGCGTCGACGAGCGACACCGAACGCCGCCCGACCTTGACGATCCGGTCGCCGTAGGACACGACGAAGCCGGCGGGCCCGGTCCACGGGACGCGGCCGAGGCGCCGCCCGGTCACGACGTCGAACCGCGTGAGCGAGCGGTCCGCCCGGCTGACCCACAGCTCGTTGCCGCGCACGAGCGCGTCGTCGACCTGGAAGTCGCCGCCGAGCACGATCTCGCGGACCGGGCGGTTGCGCGTCGGGTCCACGGCGACGAGCCCCAGTCGCGCTGACGACCCAGACCCGCGCGGCGGCCGACGATCGACGCGCCGCCGAACGGGAACCGCGCGCCCGGCGAGTTGATCGGGATCCGCGCGACGACGCGGTTCGTCCGCGGGTCGATCCGCAGCAGCGGGGTCGTCGTCACGCCCGGCCGCCGCGGCATGGCCCAGATCGCCCCGCGCCGGCGCCGAGGTTCACGTCCACCCCGACGCGGATCCGCGCCGTGACCCGCCGCGTCCGCGGGTCGATGCGCAGCACGTCGCCGTCGTTCGTCGCATTGACCCAGACCGAGCCGAACGCGACCTGCGAGCTGCGCCCGAGGCCATCGGCGAGCGCGACGTTCGGAGGACGCGCGGCCCCGTGCCGGGCGCCGCGGGCTCGGGACCGAGGCCGGCCGGGGCGGCCGCGAGCAGGACGACGACCAGCGCGAGGGCGGTCGCTGCGGCCGCGGCGGCGGCGAGCGCGCCCGGACGCAGGCGCGGCCGGACGAGGGTCGCGGCGGGGGCGAAGCGCCCGCGATGCTCCTCGCGCTCGGCCGCCGCCCGCAGCTCGAGGCGCAGCCGCGTCGTGAAGTCCTCGCCCGTCATCCCCGGCCTCCCGTCCGCCGGCGCACCGCCCGCAGCCCGACCCAGAGCGTCGCCGGCCGGCCCTCGCCGCGCGCGTCGATGCGCGCGAGGTCGCGGTCGGTCGGCTCGATGCGCGCCATGCCGAGCCGGCGCTGGGCGCGGCGTTCGACGGAGCCGCGGCGCTGGGCCTCGACGAGCTGCTCGAGCGCGATCCCGTACAGCCACGCGCCGGCGGCGCCCTTCTCGGGCCGGTAGCGGCGGCGGGTCGCGAGCGCGGTCGCGAACGTCTCGGCCGTCAGGTCGGCCGTGAGCTCCGCGTCGCGGGTCCGGCGGACGAAGAAGCCGAGCAGCTCGTCGACGTGCCGGCGGTAGAAGCGCTCGAACGAGGCCGCGTCGCGCGCCGCGAGCAGCACCTCGTCGCTCTCCCCGTGGACGCCCATGACACCCGTTCCTTCGGCCGACGGCCCTCCGTGGGACCGACCGTACCGCTCTCGGGCGGCCGCCGGGGCGCTCACCCGCCGAGGATCGCGCGCAGGAGCCCGCCGATCTTGCGCGGGTCGACGCCGTGCTCCTCCTCGAAGCGCTTGGCGTCGGCGTCGTCGGTGAGGGCGAGCACGAGCTCCTCGCGGCTTGAGTGGTAGCGGCACGCCGTCGTGTCGAGCAGGCGCAGGGCCTGGTCCTGGAGGAACCCGCCCAGGCCGCCCGTCCCCGGCAGCTTCCGTTTGGCATCGCACGGGTCGAGGATCCGCACCTCGGGGGGCGCGAGACGGTGGTGCAGGACGGCGTAGGCGGCGGGCAGGCAGACCGCGACGACGACCGCCGCCGCGAGGGCCGGTGCCGCGCGCCGCGGCGCGGGCCAGGGCGCGACGACGAGCGCCGCGAGCAGGCCGAGCGCCCCCGTGACGAGGAACGCCACGTGGAACGCGTCGGCGACCGCCGCGATCAGCGTCTCGTCGGCGCGCACGCCGAGCCGGTCGTAGGCGGTGAGCTCGGCGCCCTCGAACCGGTGGCGCTCACTCGCGACGGCCCGGCGCAGGCCGTCGCGCGGGTCCTGCGCGTCGACCCCGGCGAGCAGCGACGGCGCGAGGTCGAGCTTCTGCGCCGGCGCGATCGGCGCGTCGAGCACGAGCGCGACGCCCCGCTCGCGCGCGTGGTCGGTGGCGACGTCGAGCTGGTGGGCGACGACCGGCGCGAGCGCGAGCAGGGCCACGACGATGCCGGCGTGGCGCACCGCCAGCGTGCGCGCGGCGTCGTGCGTGGTGTGCTCGGGCAGCAGTTCGCCGGTCAGCGCGGTGAGCGCCATGCCCATCCCGACGCCCGCCGCGGCCTGCGGCGCGAACGTCCAGGCGACGCTCGCGTCCGGGAGCCAGGCGAGCGCGAGGACGCCGGCGCCGATGAGCGCGCTGCCGACCGCCGCCCGCACCCGCGCGTCCCCGCGCACCCGTGTCCCGACGACCGCGCCGAGCGGGATCACGCTCACGGTCGCGGCGGCCGCGATCGGCGACACGCTCCAGCCCGCGACGAGCAGCAGGACGAGGAGGAAGAGGACCGCGCTGAGCGCGGCCGACACGAGCGCGAGGGCGAGCGCCGGGCGCCACGAGAACGGCGGCGGCGACCCGGGGATCGCGAGGTGCGCCGGGGCCGGGCCGATGAGCACCGCGACCGCCGCGAGCGCCGCGATCGGCGCCTGGAAGATGAAGATCGCCTCCCAGGAGAAGACCTCGGTCAGCGCGCCGCCGAGCGCGGGGCCGATCGCCGTGCCGAGCACCGCCGCGCCGGCCCACAGCCGCCGTCCGGGGCCCTCGCCGCCGCCGAGGATCGCGAACACCGCGATCAGTCCGCCCGCCCCGCCCAGCGCCTGGCCCGCGCGGGCGACGAGCAGCGTCGTGAGGTCGCCCGCCAGCGCGCACGCCAACGACGCGACGGCCATCAGCGCGAGCCCGCCCGCGCCGATCGCGCGGACGGAGACGGCGCCGGCGGCGCGCTCGAGCGGCAGCAGGGCGACCGCGAGCACGAGGGTGTAGACGCCGATGACCGCGGCGACGCCCTCGACCGTCGTGTCGAGGTCGCCGAGGATCTGCGGCAGGCCGAGGGTGACGATCGAGCCGTCGGCCAGGGCGACACCGGCGGCGAGGGCGAGAATCGCGGAGCGCGGGCGCACGTCGCACAGTGTGCTGGGCGACGGCCCGCGCGGGTAGCGCGCCCCCATGGCCGGACGCATCGTGGTCGCCCCGTGAGCTCCCGGCGCGACCCGGAGCGCCTGCTCGACGCGATCGCGACCGAGATCCGCGAGCACGTCCCGTGCGGCTTCGCGATCTGCGAGCAGGCGACGAACCTCGTGCCCGGCGAGGGCAGCGCGACCGCGCGGGTCATGCTCGTCGGCGAGGCGCCCGGGGCCAAGGAGGACGAGTCCGGCCGCCCGTTCGTCGGCGCCGCGGGCCGGCTGCTCGACACGCTCCTCGCCGAGGCCGGGCTCGAGCGCGGCGACGTGTTCATCACGAACGTCGTCAAGGCGCGCCCGCCCGGCAACCGCGACCCGAAGGCCGACGAGGTCGCCCACCACCTCCCGTGGCTCGAGGCCCAGCTCGACGTCATCCGCCCGAAGCTGCTCGTGCCGCTCGGCCGCCATGCGCTCGCCCGGTTCGTCCCGGACGTGAAGATCACCGCGACCCACGGGCGGGTGATCGAGCGCGACGGCCGGACCCTGTTCCCGATGTTCCACCCGGCCGCGGCGCTGCGCAATCCGCGCCTGCGTGGCACGCTCGAGGAGGACGCCCGGGCCCTCCGGGATGCGCTGTGAGCGCCCGGCCCGTCCGCATCGGCTGCAGCGGCTGGCAGTACCGCGACTGGCGCGGCGTGCTCTACCCCGAGGGCCTCGGCCAGGCGCGCTGGCTCGCGCGCTACGCCGAGGTGTTCGACACCGTCGAGGTCAACTCGACCTTCTACCGCCTGGCCTCCGAGAAGGCGGTCGCGCGCTGGGTCGAGCAGGTCCCGCCGGACTTCTGCTTCGCCCTCAAGGCGAGCCGCTACCTCATCCACATGAAGAAGCTGCGCGACATCGAGGACGGCATCGGGCGCTTCTACGAGCGCATCCGGCCGCTCACCGGCACGCCGAAGATGGGCCCGGTCCTGTGGCAGCTGCCGGAGTGGTTCACGCGCGACGACGACGTGCTCGGGCGCGCGCTCGACCTGCTTCCCGACGGGCGCCACTGCTTCGAGTTCCGCGACCCGAGCTGGTTCTGCGACCCCGTCTACGACCTGCTGCGCGCGCACGGCGTCGCGCTCGCGATCGGCGACCATCCCGAGCGGCCGTGGCAGCCGTTCGTGCTGACGGCGGACTGGGCCTACGTCCGCTTCCACCACGGCAGGCGCGGGCGGCGCGGGAACTACTCGGACACCGAGCTGCGCGCGTGGGCGCAGCGGCTCGCGGACACGGCGGCCGAGGCCGAGATCCTCGCCTACTTCAACAACGACTGGGAGGGATTCGCCGTGCGCAACGCGCTCGCGCTGCGCGACATGGTGCAGCGCGCCGGTGCGCCCGTCGGGCCACGCGCTTAGGCTGGCGCCCGTGGCAGCGGAGGGGGCAGGCTGGAAGGCGGTCGCGTTCGACGACATCGAGGCCGTGCCCTGGCGCGACACCGAACTCGTCTGGCGCCCCGTGCGCGGCACGCTCGGCACCCGCATCGTGGGCATGGGCGGCTACACCGCCGACCGCGCGGGCCAGGTCGTGATCGAGGGCCATACCGAGTCCGTGGACGGCATGAACCACGAGGAGGTCTACGTCGTCCTGCGCGGCCGGGCGACGTTCCGTGCTCGACGGCACGGAGGTCGACGCCCCGGCCGGCACGTTCGTCGTCGTCGACGACCCCGGCGTGTACCGCAGCGCGGTCGCGGCGGAGCCCGGCACCGCGGTCCTCGCGCTCGGCGGCCCGCCCGTCTTCTCGCCGTCGGACTCCGAGTGGATCGAGCGCGCGCGGCCGTACCTGCGCTCGGACCCCAAGCGGGCCATCGCGATCCTCGAGGACCTGCGCACGGTCAAGCCCGAGGGCCCGGTGGCGGAGGTCGCGGCCGCGTTCCTCGCGCTCGCCCGCGGCGACGCCGAGCGCGCCGGCGAGACGCTCCACGGCCTCCTCGCCCGCCGCCCCGACCTGCGCGAGGTCCTGGCCGACGACGCCGACCTCGAACCGCTGCTCTGAGCCCACCGAGAACCGGCGCGTCGCTGTCACGTGCCTGACACGATTGCGCGCGCAATCGGGCCCACCGTCACGTCCTGGGAGGAACCATGACCGAGCTCCAGCGCTATCTCGCCGAAGAGGTCGCCGAGGATCATGCCGACGGCATCATCACGCGGAGGGAGGCGATGCGCCGGCTCGGCCTGCTGGGCCTGGGCGCGAGCGCCGCGACGACGATGCTGACGGCGTTCGGCGCCGCCGCGGCGCAGGCGAGCGCCCCGGCCGCCGAGGCGGCCCAGTCCGGGGACGGGTCCGGCACGCTCGAGGGCTGGGCCGTCGTCGGGACGCAGGCGATCACGTTCACGGGCCCCCGCGGGACGCTGCAGGGCGCCTGGGCGCCGGCGGCCAAGCCGCGCGGCTCGGTCCTCGTCATCCACGAGAACCGCGGCCTGACCGACCACATCCGCAACGTCGCGGGCCGCTTCGCGGCCAACGGCTGGTCCGCGCTGGCCATCGATCTGCTCTCCGAGGAGGGCGGCACGGCGAAGATCGGCGACGAGGCGCAGGTCGCCGCGATCCTCGCCCAGGCCGACCCGACGCGCTTCGACGCGGACATGAAGGCCGGCGTCTCCGAGCTGCGCCGCCGCGTGCGCGGCAAGAAGGTCGGGCGCCGTGGGCTTCTGCTTCGGCGGCGGCATGGTCTGGCGCCTGCTCGCCGCGGGCGAGACCCGGGTCTCGGCCGCCGCGCCGTTCTACGGCCCGTTCCCCGAGAACGGCGACCTGACGAAGGCCAAGGCCGCGGTCCTCGGGATCTACGGCGGCCTCGACGCCCGGGTCGGGGCCACCCGGCCCGCCGCGCGCGCGGCGCTCAAGAAGGCCGGGCTGAAGAACCACATCGTGGTCTTCCAGCAGGCCGACCACGCGTTCTTCAACGACACCGGCGCGCGCTTCAACCCGCCCGCGGCGGCGGAGGCCGGCCGCCGGGTGTTCGCCTGGTTCAACCAGTACCTGGGCTCGTAGCCGACGGCACCGGGCGGGGGCGGCGCGCGGACCCCGCCCGGTGCAATTCCGCACATTGATTGCGTGAACTCGCAGCGAGTGTCTGCAGCCCGCGGTAACGGAGATGGCGGGGCCTGCCCTGGGAGCGCGACTCCCCGCTTTACAGGATGACGGTCCGTTCCCGAACAGTGGGGGTACATCTTGCGACGCATCATTCGTCGCCGCGATGGGGTCGCGGCATCGTCTGCGCGCAGCATTCATACGCGTGTCCGCGGGCGCCTCGGCGCCCGTCCGTTCACGCCGCTCATCCTTGCCGGCCTGCTCGTCGTCGCCTCGAGCGTCGTCGCCGGGGCCACGATCACGCAGGGCACCAAGGACAAGCTCATCGCCGCCGGCCCGACATCGTCGGCCTACGGCTTCCCGAGCTGGTACCGAGACGCCGGCTTCGTCGACACCGCGACCGGCACGGCGTACGACTCCGTCGACGTCGAGCCGTGCATCGATCCCGGCGACTCGTTCTGCCTCACCGAGCCGTTGCCGGATCCCGACGCGCCGCTGAGCGTCGCCACCCAGAACTTCCACGAGGAGTTCTTCTACGCGCAGTCGGCGGCGAACGTCGCGGCCGGCGGCGTCGACCTCGACTGGGAGTCGGCCCTCGAGGGCACCTGGGCGAACGAGGAGGTCGTCGACGGCGACCAGATGGTGTTCGGGCGGATCCGCATCCGCGCCGAGGGCCTGACGGCCGGCACGAAGTACACGATCACCCACCCGAGCGGCACCGACGAGTTCGTCGCCACGGGTGACACCCGGAACATCAACTTCACGCAGGACGTCGGGGCGATCGCGGGCAACTTCACCGCCGCGTTCGGCAGCCGCGTCGGCCCGTTCCTGCGCTGGGCGCCGAACCCGGCCGACGCGAACGACAAGCCGCCGGCGGGCTACCTGGGCGATCCCAACACCGACCACAAGGTCATCGGCAGCGCGTTCGGCCAGAACTACGTGCGCATCACCGGCACCGGGGTGGGCGCGGGCCGCACCGCCGCGACGACGTGCCCGACCAATCCCTCGGCCCCCGGCTTCTGGGCCGGCGACCCGAACGACTGCCTCATCACGGACCAGTTCGCCGTCATGGGCAAGCTGTCGACCGCCGGCGACCTCGAGGCCACCCGCGCCTCGTACGGCCGCAACGCCAACGGCAAGACGACGATCGACATCTTCGGCCGCTCCAAGGGCAGCCAGGAGATCGTCGTGCAGGACGGCAACCGGACCGCCGACCGCCGCTTCCCCGTGACGAAGCTCACGGGCAGCCAGGGCAACTACTTCGCCCACGTCAGCGCGACCGACCTGCCGGCCGAGGTCACCGTCGTCAACACGACGGACGAGCCGGACAGCGCGAAGGTCGTCAAGCTCCGCGACGTCGTGACCGTCAAGAGCGCGGTCTACGACGCGGTCGCCAAGACGCTGACGGTCACGGCCGTCTCCAGCGACAAGAAGACCGGCGCGACGCCCAAGCTCAACGTCGTCGGCTTCGGCGACCCCGAGGTCGGGGCGACCGGCAGCGTGACGATCGAGAACGTGGCCGTCCCGCCCCCGTCGGTGAAGGTCAACTCGGCCGCCGGCGGCTCGGACACCGCCGAGGTCGACGTGACCGGCGAGACGACCGCGCCGATCGCGCTCAAGGCCGTCGCCACCGGCCCGGCCACCGCCGAGCAGGGCGCGAAGGTCACGCTCAGCGCCGAGGGCTCGGAGGGCACGATCGACAGCTACTCCTGGACCGGCCCGGCGGACGTCGCGCTGAACGGCCCCAAGACCGCGACCCCGACGTTCACCGTGCCGGCGCTGAACCCGGTGACGTCGACGCGTGACCTCGTGTTCACGCTGACGATCAAGGGCGCCGGCGGCACGTCGACGGCGAACGTCACGGTCAAGGTCAACCCGATCGCCCCGCCGGTGGCCCGGATCGCTCCGGTCGCCACGGTCGAGCAGGGCTCCGTCATCACGCTCGACGGCAGCGGCTCGACGGGGGCGCAGACGTACAAGTGGGAGTACGTGAAGGCCGCGGGCGACCCGGCCATCACGCTCGGTGCCCTGAACACGGCGAAGCTGTCGTTCACGTTCCCGCAGACGAGCAACGCGCTCACGTTCCGCCTGACGGTGACCAATCCGCAGGGCGTGACGAACGCCACGACGATCGTGCTCCGGCCGATCACCGACACGCTGGCCGTGACGGCATCGCGGTTCGAGTCGAGCAAGTCCCGGTGGACGGTCTCGGGCACCGCGACGATGCTCACCGCCAATCAGGTGACCGTGCACGCGGGCCCGACGAAGACCGGTCCGGTGATCGGTCGGGCCAATGTGGTGCCCGACCGGAGCGACGGCCGGCACCTGGGCCGTCGACGCCCGCGACTCGAACGTGCCCGTCTCGGCGGCCGCGTGCGCCGGCGGCACGAGCTGCGTGACCGTCGAGTCGACGCGCGGCGGCCTGACCACGGCCACGATCCAGCGCGTGCGCTAGCGCCGCACCGTAGGACGCGCGCCCCCCGGCCCGGCCGGCCGGGGGGCGCGCTGCCGTCTCGTCGAAGATCTGCGTCGGGCGGACTCAGGTCGTTGGTATCATGAGCGGACGCAAAGTTTGAACCTGGCAAAGGTTGACCATGGCATCCACGCTTCTGCTCATCCCTCTCGACGACACCGTCGTCTTCCCGACGATGGATGTCACCCTTCCCGTCGACCCCGGTGACGAGGACCGAGTCCTGCTCGTCCCGCGCCACGAGGGCGAATACGCCCGGGTCGGCACCATCGCTCGCGTCGCCAACCGCGTCCGCCTCCCCGGCGGCGCCCGCGGCGCGCACTTCGAAGGCGTCGCGCGCGGCATCGCCGGCGCCGCCCACACCGACCCCTCGGGCCGCCTGCGGGTCGAGGTCGTCGAGCACCCCGACGACGTTCCCGTCGACGGGCGCAGCCGTGATCTCGAGCGCGAGTACCGCGCGACCGTCGAGGAGATCCTCGAGGAGCGCGGCGACGACGGCCGTATCTCCAACTGGCTGCGCGCCATCAAGGAGCCCGGCGCGCTCGCCGACACCGCGGGCTACTCCCCCGACCTGACCTTCGAGCAGAAGGTCGAGCTCCTCGAGACCACCGACGTCACCGAGCGCCTCGAGACGTCCCTGCGCTTCCAGCGCGAGCGCCTGGCCGAGCTCCAGGTGCGGCGCCGCATCCGCGAGGACGTCGAGGAGGGCGCCGGCAAGCAGCAGCGCGAGTACGTGCTGCGCAAGCAGATGGAGTCGATCCGGCGCGAGCTCGGCGAGGACGACGGCTCGTTCGTCGACGAGTACCGCACGAAGATCGAAGAGGCCGGCATGCCGGAGGCCGTGCGCGAGCAGGCCGAGCGCGAGCTCGGGCGCCTCGAGCGCATGGGCGAGTCCGAGCGGCGAGTCCTCGATGATCCGCACGTACCTCGACTGGCTGATCTCGGTGCCGTGGAGCAAGCGCTCCGAGGACCAGCTCGAGCCCGTCCACACCCGTGAGGTGCTCGACGCCGACCACGCCGGTCTCGAGGACGTCAAGGACCGCATCGTCGAGTACGTCGCCGTGAAGAAGCTCCGCGAGGAGCGGGGCATCACCGCGGACAAGAAGTCCGGCGCGATCCTGACCCTGATCGGCCCGCCCGGCACCGGCAAGACCTCGATCGGCGAGTCCATCGCCCGCTCGATGGGCCGCGAGTTCGTCCGCATGTCGCTCGGCGGCGTGCGCGACGAGGCCGAGATCCGCGGTCACCGGCGCACGTACATCGGCGCGCTCCCGGGCCGCCTGGTCCGCGCGCTGCGCGACGCGGGCACGATGAACCCGGTCATCCTCCTCGACGAGGTCGACAAGGTCGGCGCCGACTGGCGCGGCGACCCCAGCGCGGCCCTGCTCGAGGTGCTCGACCCGGCGCAGAACTCCACGTTCCGCGACCACTACCTCGACGTCGAGGTCGACCTGTCCGACGTCGTGTTCATCGCGACGGCGAACCAGGCCGAGACGATCCCCGGCCCGCTGCTCGACCGCATGGAGGTCATCCGCTTCGACGGCTACACGACGGCCGAGAAGACGGCGATCGCCCGCGGCTACCTGTGGCCGCGCCAGCGTGAGCGCAACGGCCTGCGCGAGGACGAGGTCGAGGTCTCCGACGACCTGCTGAAGGTGGTCGTCGCCGAGTACACGCGTGAGGCCGGCGTCCGCCAGCTCGAGCGCGAGCTCGGGACGCTGCTGCGCAAGACCGCGACCCGGATCGCGTCCGGGACCGTCGAGGCCCCGGTCACCGTCGACCTCGACGCGATCCGCGACGCGCTCGGGCGCCAGAAGGTGTTCCAGGAGTCGGCGGCCCGCACCGCGGTGCCCGGCGTGGCCACCGGCCTCGCGGTCACCGGCACCGGCGGCGACGTGCTGTTCGTCGAGGCGAACGCGATGAAGGGCACCAGCGGCGGGCTCACGCTCACCGGCCAGCTCGGCGACGTGATGAAGGAGTCCACGCGCATCGCGCTCACCTACGTGCGAGCGCACGCGGGCGAGCTCGGGATCCCGGAGGACGCCTTCGACGACCGCGAGTTCCACGTGCACGTCCCGGCGGGCGCGATCCCGAAGGACGGCCCGAGCGCCGGCGTCACGATGACGACCGCCCTCGCGTCGCTCCTGACCGGCCGCGCCGTCAAGCACACGGTCGGCATGACCGGCGAGGTCACGCTCCAGGGCCGCGTGCTCCCGATCGGCGGGCTGAAGCAGAAGGTGCTGGCCGCCCACGCCGCGGGCCTCACCGACGTGATCCTCCCCGAGCGCAACCGCGGCGACCTGGACGACGTGCCCGCGGACGTGCGCGAGCAGATGACCTTCCACCCGGTCATGACCGTGGGCGAGGTCCTCGACATCGCGCTCGAGCCGGTGCGCGCGCCGGCGATCGCCGCCTAGCCCCGTCTCTCTCCCCCGCCCCGGCGCCGCGCCTCCGAGCGCGGCGCCGGGCGTCGGGCGGGCGGGCGATTAGCATCCGCGGGACAGTGAGGGACCTGCTCGATCGCATGGACGCGACGGCGACGGCCGTGGCCGGTACGGCGGCGGTCGTCGTGCTGGCGGTCGCCGACGTCATCATCGCCGCCAACGCGGTGCTCATCCCGCTGCTCGTCGTCGGCCCGCTCATCGCCGCCGTGCGCGGCGGCCCGCGCGCGACGACGGCGGTCGCGGCGCTGTCGCTCGTCCTCGCGATCGCCCTCGGGCCGATCGACGAGGGGCTGTTCGCCGCCCAGCACATCGTCCAGTGCGTCGTCGTCCTGGCGGGCGGGTTCTTCGCGGTCGCCGCCGCCGGGGCGCGGGAGCGCTACGAGCGCGCCGAGCGCGCGACCCAGGCCGCCCTCGCCGGCGAGCGCGCCGCCCGCATCGAGGCGAACATCGTCGCCCGGGCGAGCGAGCTGCTCGCCACGACGCTCGAGCCCGAGGAGCGCCTCGCCCAGGTCGTCGGGCTCGCGGTCCCCGAGATGGCCGACGTCGCCACGGTCGACCTGCTCGAGCCCGACGGCACCCTGCGCCCCGGGGCGGCGGACGCCTCCGAGCCCGGGGTCGCCGAGGCCGTCCTCGACGCCCGCCGGCGCTGGCCGATCGACCCGGCGAGCGAGCATCCGGTCGCGATCGCCGCCCGGACCGGTGCGCCGCAGCTCGTGCCCACGATGTCGCCCGAGCACCTCGACGAGGCCTCGCTCTCGCCCGGGCACCTCGAGCAGATGAAGCGCCTGCGCTACGCGAGCGGGATCGCGGTCCCGCTCCTCGCCCGCGGGCGCACGCTCGGCGTGTTCGCCTTCGTCCGCCGCGCCGGGCGCCCCGCCTACGGCGAGGAGGAGGTCCGGCTGGCCGTCGAGCTCGCCCGCCGCGCCGCGGCCGCGCTCGACAACGCGCGCCTGTTCGCCGAGTTGCGCGCCGCCGAGAACCAGCTCGAGACCGTGCTCGGCAGCCTCGCCGCGGCCGTGACCGTGCAGGACCCGGAGCTGAACCTCGTCTACGTCAACGACGCCGCCGCCCGGCTGCTCGAGTGCGCGTCGCCCGCCGAGGTGCTGTCGACGCCGATGGCGCAGATCCTCCAGCGCTTCGTCGCCCTCGACGAGGACGGGCGACCGTTCGACTACGCGCGGCTGCCCGGCCGAGCCGCGCTCGCCGGCGACTCGCCCGAGCCGGTGCTGATGCGCAGCATCTCCCGGGCGACCGGCCACGAGCGGTGGATGCTCGTGAAGGCCTCGCCGGTGCACGACGGCGACGGCCGGGTCGTGATGGCGGTGAACATCATGGAGGAGGTCACCGAGGTGCGCCGCGCCGAGCACCACCAGCGCTTCCTCGCCGGCGCGAGCAAGCTGCTGTCCTCCTCGCTCGACATCGACGCGACGCTCGCCCAGGCGGCGGAGGCGATCGTGCCCGAGCTCGCGGACTGGTGCTGCGTCGACGTGCTCGACGAGCGCGGGCGCCTGCAGCGCCGGGCGCTCGCCGCGCCGGAGGAGCGGCGCGCCGAGCTCGATGCGCTCCGCGCCGCGTTCGACCTGCGCGGCGACGACGGCCCCGCCGGCGTGATCGGCGACGGCCGCCCGCGGCTGTTCGCCCGCGTGGACGAGGCCCGGCTCGACGCCATGGCACGCGACGACGCCGGCCGCGACGTCCTCCGGGCCGCCGGCCTGCGGTCGGTCGCGATCGTGCCGCTGCTCGCCGGCGACCGGACGATCGGCGCCATCACCCTCGCGACCGACCGCTCCGCCCGGCCGCTGGGCCCGGCCGACCTCGACCTCGCCCAGGAGGTCGCCGTGCGCGCCGGGGTCGCGGTCGAGAACGCGCGCGTGCACGGCGTGCGCACGCACATCGCCGCCACGCTGCAGCGCAGTCTGCTCCCGCCGCGGCTGCCCGCCGTGCCGGGCATGACGATCGCCGCCCGCTTCCGCGCCGCGGGCGAGGCGACCGATGTCGGCGGCGACTTCTACGACCTGTTCGCCGTCGACGGCTCGTGGATGGTCGTCATGGGCGACGTGACCGGCAAGGGCCCGGAGGCCGCGACGATCACGTCGCTCGCGCGCTACACGATGCGCACGGCCGCGGTGTACGAGGCGTCGCCGTCGGGGGTGCTCGAGCGGCTGAACGCCGCGCTCGTCGTCGACGCCGACCGCCGCCAGATCTGCACGGTCATCGCGGCGCGGATGGTCGCCGGCGCCGACGGCTCGGCGGAGATCACGGTCGCCTGCGGCGGCCACCCCGCGCCGTTCCGCCTGCACGACGGCCGCGCCGAGCCCGTCGCGGTGGCCGGCCCGCTGCTCGGCGCCTTCGAATCCGGCGCCTGGCCCGAGACGGTGGTGCGGCTCGGGCCGGGCGAGAGCCTCGTCCTCTACACCGACGGCGTCACCGACGCGCGCGGCGCCGACGGCCGGTTCGGGACCGAGCGCCTGGCGGACGTCCTGGCCGCGGCGAGCGGCCTCGAGCCGGACGAGATCGCCAACCGCGTGGACAGCGCGCTCGTCGCCTTCGAGGAGGGCCCGCAGCGCGACGACGTCGCGCTGCTCGTCCTGCAGGCGTCCGGAGGGCCCGGCGGGGAGGCGTCGCTCGTCGCCGTCGGATCCGACCGGTCAGACGCCGCCTAGGCACGCCCGGGCGGAAACGTCCGGACGATGCGGGAACATCGCGGCGCGGCATTGACGGTCCGGGCGGCCCCGGTTGTCATCCGCCGCGAACGCGATGGAAGAGCGGCCCTCCGTCTACGTGAGCGAGCTGTCCCGGCGCGGCCTGGCCCGCCGCCGGGCGCGCATCCGCCGTCGCTCCCAGCTCTGGCCGCGGCTCGCGTTCCTGCTCGCCGCCGCCGCCGCGTTCGGCGCCGCGGTGGCCGAGCGCATCGCCGGCTGACGCGGCCCTCATCACCCGCTCACCACCCGTTCGCCTGACGTCATCCCGGCGACCTACGGGTGCGCGCGGGACCGTGCGGCCGACGGACCCCCATGCACGATCCCGCAGGTCGCGGCTGGCGCGCTCGCAGTCGCGGGCGCACGGATGGACGCCGTGCTTCGCGCCGGGCCGACACCACACCGGGTCGGCCGGACGCGGCGACATCGCGGCCGCGCGCCCGGCCGGTGGAGCGAATCGCCGACAACCATGCGGAATTCGCGGGTTGCGGCGGCCGTGGCCGCCGGCCGCCGCGGCGCGGATGCCGGCCGCGCGTCGCGGCGCGCGACGGCGCGCGTCCCCCGGCGGACCGCCGCAGTCGCGGGGCGGTTTGCGGGGCGTGCGTATTTCCCGCAGCGCCGTCGGTGAATACATGCACCGCAAACCTGCGTCTTGCGCGCTTCGCCGACCAGGGCGTGTCAGCCACCTTACGTGTCCCCCCACCTCGCGCCCCCCGCCGTCCTGCACTGAAGACTCGAAGGGAATCATGGAACTCAGTCGTCGCGACCTCCTCAAGGTGGGTCTGTTCAGCAGCGCAGCACTGATGCTGCCGGCCGAGCGCGTCGCCCGTACGAAGCTCGCCGTCGCGAATCGTCTGCCGCAGAGCAAGCTGCCCGAGCCGTTCACGCTTCCTTGGAAGACGCCGCCCGCGGCGCCCAAGACGACGATCGGCGGGGTCGACTACTTCACGATCACCCAGCAGCAGACGAAGGTGAACATCCTTCCGGACCGTCAGACGACGATCTGGGGCTACAACGGCGTCACGCCGGGCCCGACGATCTACGTCGACCAGCACCGGCCGGCGGTCGTCCGCCAGATCTGCGCGCTGCCCGAGCGCCACCCGGAGCTCGGCTACAACGTCTGGACCTCGACCCACCTTCACGGCTCGTGCTCGCTGCCCCAGTACGACGGCTACGCCAGCGACACGACGACCCCGGGCTCGTTCAAGGACTACCGCTACCCGAACATCCAGGACGCCCGCACGCTCTGGTACCACGACCACGGCGTCCACATCACCGCCGAGAACGCGTACATGGGCCTCGCGGCGCAGTACATCCTGCACGACCCGGTCGAGCAGGCGCTGCCGATCCCGCACGGCCAGTACGACCTGCCGTTCATCCTCAAGGACGTCATGTTCCAGGACAGCGGCGACCTGGTCATCGACGACAACAACGAGAACGGCATCTACGGCGACGTCGTCCTCGTCAACGGCGTGCCGTGGCCGAAGATGGAGGTCGAGCCGCGCAAGTACCGCTTCCGCATGCTCAACGCCTCGGTCTCGCGCTCCTACGACCTCTCGCTCGACACCGGCGAGCCGCTGACGGTCATCGGCACGGACGGCGGTCTCATGCCCCACCCGCAGCCGTGCGCCCACGTCAAGATCGGCATGGCCGAGCGCTACGAGGTCGTCATCGACTTCTCGAAGTACCAGCCGGGCCAGCGGGTCGTCATGAAGAACAACAGCCCGGAGAACAACATCGACTTCGACACGACCGACATCGTGTGCGCCTTCGTCGTCGGCTCGCACGTCACCGACCCGCGCAACAACGAGATCCCCCAGGACCTCAACCCGAACATGCGCGTCATGGACCTCAAGGCGTCCGACGCGTCGGTGACCCGCAACATGCGCTTCGAGCGCAAGCACGGCGGCTGGACCGTCAACGGGCAGACGTGGGAGGACGTCGTCAACAGCGACTACGAGCTCACCGTCGCGAACCCGGCCTACGGGGACGTCGAGATCTGGGAGCTCGAGAACCCGAGCGGCGGCTGGTTCCACCCGGTCCACATCCACCTCGTCGACTTCAAGGTCCTCGACCGCAACGGCCGGCCGCCGGAGCCCTACGAGCAGGGCCCGAAGGACGTCGTGTACGTCGGCGAGAACGAGAAGGTCCGCGTGATCATGCGCTTCGAGAACCAGCGCGGCAAGTACATGATGCACTGCCACAACCTCGTCCACGAGGACCACGACATGATGGTCCAGTTCGAGGTCGGCGACGGCGGCGACGACCCGATCCACGCCGATCCGTGCAAGGGCCAGGACAGGATGGGCCCGCTGTTCGAGATCCCGCGGGAGGACAACAGCGGCCACGGGTCGACCCCCGGCGGCTCGAGCACGATCGTGGTGCCCGCGGCGCCCGCGCCGGCCCCGCAGGTCAAGGTCCTCGGCAGCAAGGTCAAGAAGACCAAGCCGAAGAAGCGCAAGGTCAAGGTCACGCGCAAGCCGAAGGCCAAGGTCACGCACAAGAAGCCCAAGGCGAAGGTCACGCACAAGAAGCCGAAGGCCAAGAAGCCGGCCCGCAAGACCCTCGCGAGCCGCCGCGGCCGGTCCTAGCCGTGGCCGGCCTCGCCGTCACGCCGCTGCGCGTCGTCGCCGGCCACCGCACCAACTCGGCGCGGTGGTCGACGGCGGCGCTCGCCGCGGCCCTGCTGTCGCTCGCGGGCGGGTGGATCCACTTCGCCTACGTCTCGACGCACTGGCGCGACTGGTGGGCGTACGGGGCCTTCTTCCTGGTCTCGGGCCTGTTCCAGGGCCTGTTCGCCGCGGCCATGCTCAAGTGGCCGACCCGGTGGACGGCCATCGTCGGCATCGCCGGGAACCTCGCCATCGTCGGCATGTACGTGATGAGCCGGACCTACGGCATCCCGATGGGGCCGCACACCGGCATCGTCGAGAAGGCGACGCTCATCGACCTCGGCTGCACCGGCGGCGAGATCGTCCTCGTCGGGCTCCTGCTGGGTATGGTCGGCACCACCAGCCGGCGGCTGATCATCAACCTGCTGCTGGCGGTCGGCGTCGCGCTGTGGTTCCTCCGCCTGACGAACAACCCATTGGTATGAGCGTCGCCAGTCCCTCCCGGGACGCGGCGTCGGGCGCGCCGGCGGAGGACTCCGCCGGCGCTTCGTCGTCCGGCGCGCCGTCGCGGCGCCGCCGGCCGTCCGTCCTGACGGTGGCGATCGCCGTGGTCGTGCTCCTCGTCGTCGTCAAGGTCTTCGTCGCCGAGCCGTTCCGGATCCCGTCGCAGAGCATGGCGCCCACGCTGCGGCCGGGCGACCAGACGCTCGTGAACAAGCTCTCGGGCAAGACCCCGCACCGCGGCGACCTCGTCGCCTTCCACGCGCCGCGCACCGGCGAGATCCTGCTCAAGCGCGTCGTCGCCGTCGGCGGCGACACGGTCGGCCTGGAGGACGGCGTCCTCGTCGTCGACGGCCGCAAGGTCCGCGAGCCCTACGCCGATCCCGACGCGATCGACAGCGTCTACTTCGGCCCGGTGAGGGTGCGGCCCGGCACGGTCTTCGTGATGGGCGACAACCGCGCGAACTCCGACGACTCGCGCGACTTCGGCGCGGTGCCGACGGACCGCATCATCGGCCGCGCCGTCGCGCGCGTCTGGCCCCCGTCGCGCTGGGGCAGCCTGCGCTGAGCCGCCGGCGGCGGCATCGCTTCCAGGACACCGATCTGCGGGAACACGCAGCGCGCGAGAGCGGTTCGCGCCTTCCCGCCGCGCCCTGCACCCGCGACGATTCGATCAAGCCATTCACCGCCGCGCCGATCGGCGCCGCACCTGCACTGACCCAAGGAGAAGCACATGCCGTCGATCGGCCCCATGGAACTCGTCATCGTCCTCGCCATCGCCCTGCTGGTCGTGGGCCCGAAGAAGCTGCCCGAGCTCGGCCGTTCGCTCGGCGGCGGGATGCGCGAGTTCAAGGACTCGATCACCGGCAAGGTCGACGCCGACCTCGAGCCGGCGAAGATCGAGGCGGAGACCGAGCGCGCCTAGCCCCGCTCCTCGCATGGCCGCGGTCCACGATCCGCGGCCATGCGAACCCGCACCGTTCGGTCATACCTGCGCCCCGCTCGACGGGGCGCTCGTGTGTCCGACCTCCTCCGACGCCGCGCGCGTCCCGAGCCTCGACGGCGTCCCGCTCGGGCACCGGCACATGGCGGAGGCGCCGGCGCGGCTATGACCGCACGGCTGAGGCCGGCGCGCCGCTCGCCCCGATGGCGGCCTCGGCGTCCTCGCGCACCGGCGAGCCGGCCTGCACCGCGGCGAGCACGATGCCGACCCACAGCAGCGTCGCCGTCGCGACGTGCACCCACACGATCTCGGCCGGGAGCTTCAGGCGGTACTGGACGATCCCGATGACGCCCTGCAGCGCCATGAGCAGGCAGATGCGCGTGAGGCGCGTCTGGAGCTCGGGGTGCGCGTTCCGACGGCGGGCGAGCCACCAGGTCGCGACCGCGAGCAGTCCGAGCGCCGTGGCGAACCAGCCGTGGCGGTTGATGAGCCAGTTCAGCGTGTCGGCGCCCTCGAAGCTGAGGCGGTTGACGATGTCGCCGGTGCCCGAGCCGCCCGCGTGCGGGCCCGCGGCCGTCGCGGCCGTGCCGACGAAGATCGTCGCCGCGCCGAGCCCGAACATCGCCCAGATCGCGCGCGCCGTCGCGAGGTCGGCCGTCCGCGGCTCGCTCGGGCCGTAGTCGGGCCGGGCGCGCCAGGCCAGCGTCCCGGCCGCGACGAGGATGAGCATCGACAGCCCGTAGTGGGCCATGACCCAGCCGGGCGCGAGCCCGTAGACGACGGTCAGCCCGCCCATGACCGCCTGGATGACGACGCCGAGCGGGAGCAGGACGCCGAGGACCGCGAGGTCCTTGCGGAAGGGCTTGCGGAAGAAGGCGAGTAGCCCGGCCGCGACCGCGGCGAGCGCGACGAAGCTCGTCAGGGTGCGGTTGCCGAACTCGATGAGGGCGTGGCTGTTCGTCTCGGCGACGAGCCGCCCGTTGTCGTAGCACCGCGGCCAGCTCGGGCACCCGAGCCCGGACCCGGTGACGCGCACCGCGGCGCCCGTGAAGACGATCAGCGTCAGCGCCCCGAGGGCGACGGCGGTGACGAGGAAGTACGTGCGGGGGCTGACGGCGAAGCGCTCGCGCATGCGGCCTACAGGATGCCGCATGACGACCGGAGGCGGTCCGGCCTCGTTTGTCGCACTTTGCGGCCTTCCCTCGCTGCGGTCGTGGACATCCGTTCGATTTCGTCCGAACCGGGGGCGAGGTCGCGCCGACCACGGGCTAGGTGAAGTGGGTGTAAGCGCCCTGACGAAATCGAAATGCAGGCCAGGAGGGCCGAAGCAGATGAAGATCAAGAAGAAGAGGCGCCGGGAACCGGCGCGAATCCGGCGGATGGCGGTCGCGGCGATCGCCACGCTGAGCGCGCTGGCCGCCGTGCTGGCGCCCGCGACGGCGGAGGCCGGGACGTACCACATGTACAACTGCCATGTCGCCGGCCACGAGACCGGCAACCACGGGCCCTGGACCTATCACCGCCGCATACGCGTACGCCAGGCACCAACCTCTGGTCCGCGTGCGGAGGCGCGGTCGGCCCGGCGGGCTACGAGTTCGGCACCTACCGCCGGCGGGATATCTCGGTGCGAATTCTCGCGTCGAATCTCACGCTCGTCGCAAGGACAACTCCAACATTCTCGATCAGCGGGATGAAGACGTGGTGGACATTGACCACGCGCTGACGCGCCACTGCGACGAGCTATGCCCAGCGGGTCCGATCACGGCGACGGTATCTGGAAGGACGGCGTCCAAGCACGCGGAGTGGTCAGGCGGGCCGACCGCCAACTACACCGCTGCACTCCGGCTAGCGAGCACTCGAACCCGACGCAGCACTGTGACGCTCTCGCTTGCCTGCGCCGGGTCTGGCCTGGCTGCATGCCAAACGGCGGCATTCCCCTCACGGTCAACGGCGTGCAGACGATCCTCGTCCGAGAACGTCGCCCCGGGCGCGTCCATCGCTGGCGGCACACTGCTGCGCCGCAGTCGCACAGGCAGGACCGAAGACCGTCACGGTTCAGGGCACGCGACCACCGACTCCGGCGTCCGGAAGATCGAGGTGATGCTCGACGACCAGGTCGTTGCCTCGGTCGACTATGACCGCGACTGGAGCCGACCGCTGAGCGAGCAGAAGGTCGGCACGTGCGCCTACGAGTCGTGGCGCGCGTGCGACGCCGTCACAGACAGCGTGACTTCAGCGTGAATACGAGGCTCGTCAGTGACGGCGACATACGCCCTGACCGCTCGCGTCACCGACGCCGCAGGCAACACCACGACCACCACCCCGCAGTCGGTCACGATCGACAACATCCCCGACCCGGCTCCGGCTCAGCCCGTCGTCGGCCCGACCGGGCCCAACGGGAACAACGGCGCCACCGGCGCAACCGGGGCGGCCGGCCTCACCACGATCCTCACGCGCAACGGCACCAACGCTTCGGCGCAGGCTGCCATCAAGGCCCGCTTCGTCGGCTCCGTCAGCGGCAAGGTCCGCGCCGCGTACGGCAAGAAGGTGCAGCTCGCCGGCCAGGTCCTTGCCCCCGGCGGCGCACCGATCGCCGGCGCCAAGATCAGCGTGCTGGCGAAGGACAAGTCCGTGGGGGCGACGATGGTCCCCGTCGGTGAGGTCACCACGGACGCCCAGGGCCGCTTCATCTACACCACCGTCGCGACCCGCTCGCGGACCGTTCGCTTCGGCTACCGCGCCAATCTCGAGGACGTCGATTTCGCCAAGACGATCGACTTCCAGCTCGGCGTGTTCCCGAGGATCAGCTTCAAGACCGACAAGGGCTCGTTGCGCAACGGGCAGAGCGTGCGGTTCTCCGGCTCGATCGCCGGCGCGCCCGCGAACGCCAAGAAGGTCGTCGAGCTGCAGGTCCGCAAGGGCAAGGGCTGGCAGACGTTCGCCACCACCCGCCTGAAGAAGGGCCGCTTCTCGTACGCCTACCGGTTCAAGCGCACGCACGGGCGCGTCACCTACGTCTTCCGGGCGAGGGTTCGCGAGGAGGCGGGCTTCCCGTTCCTCAGCGGCACCTCCAAGACCCGGAAGGTCACGGTCCGCGGCTGATCCGCCGCGGCCGGCCCTCCGCCACTGCGTCCGTTCCGGCCTCCCCCCGGCCGGAGCGGGCGCCGTCGGCAGGCGGTCCTACGCGGGCCGCAACGCCGCCGCCACCTGGGCGAACGGCGGTGCGGTGCGGTCGCGCTCGGACAGCATCCGCTCCTCGGGCCGGATCGGCCACTCGATCCCGACCTCGGGGTCGTCGGGGGCGAAGCCGCGATCCGCATCCGCCGACCAGTACGCGGTCTGCTTGTAGATGACGTCGGCGACGTCGCTCACTACGCAGAACCCGTGCGCGAAGCCGACCGGCGCGAAGAGCATCCGCAGGTTCTCGTCGTCGAGCGGATAGGCCTCCCAGCGGCCGAACGTGTCGGAGTCCGGGCGGATGTCGACGAGCACGTCGACGATCGCGCCGCGCGCGCACCGCACCAGCTTCGCCGCCGGGGGCTCGGGCTGGAAGTGCATCCCCCGCAGCACCCCGCGGGCCGACCGCGAGTGGTTGTCCTGGACGAAGTGGGCCGTTATCCCGAACCGCTCCCCGAGCGTCGACTCGCGGAACGTCTCGGCGAAGAACCCGCGCGCGTCGCCGAAGCGCGCGGGCTGGATGAGGACCGGCCCGTCGAGCTCGGTGGCGATCTGCTCCATGGCGGCCACAGGGTAGGAGACCCTGCTTGAATCAGGCCGACGTCATGCCCGAGACCACCTCAGACGACACCACCCTCCTCCGCGAGCGCAACGACGCCTGGGCCGCCGCCCAGCGCGCGAAGGCACTCGAGGGCGAGGTCGCCGAGTTGCGTGAGGTCCTGAGTCATCGCGAGCAGTCGGTCTCGTGGCGTGTCACCGCGCCGCTGCGTCGCCTGGGCCACGCGTTGCGGCCGAAGCGCGTCAGCCGCCGACACCGACTGACGCGTCGAACGCGAGCCGGGCGTAGACGTCCGACGCCCGCGAGGCCCGCGCGGTGAGCCGCGCCATGCGCCGCAGCGCATCGAACGCGAGCGGGCGCAGTCGCCGCGGCCTGCGCGAGCACGACCAGCTCGTTGGCGTCCAGCGCGACGAGACAGTCGATGCCGTCCTGCCAGCCGAACGCCGGGCTCAGCGAGCGGACGACGGCCAGCCGCCCCGCCGCCGCAACGGCCGGCAGCGTCTCCGGGAAGCCGCCCTCGTCCGGATAGACGACGGTGCCCGCCGCCTCGAGATCCGCGCGTCGCAGTCGGTCGGCGAGGCGCACGGCCACACCGTGCTCCTCGAGCAACCGCCCCACCTCGGCGCGCCGAGAATGGATCGACGTCCACGACCAGGGCCGGGGCATCCGGCGCCGGCAACCCGAGCTCGAACAACTCGTCCGCCGCAGGCCACGGCGCGCGCCGCCACAGCCCCTCGCCTGACGGGGCGACGAGCCGCTCCGCCGCTCCGAGCCGACGTGCGCCGAACCGGATCGCCGCGTTCTCGGCCGGCTCCTCACCGACCGCGATCGTCACTCCCTCCGGCGTCGCGCCCTCCACGAGGGGCCCGTCGACCGCGCTCGCGACGAGCATCAGCGCCGCCCCCGGCGCCGAGCGAGCGGCGCGCGAACCGTCCACCACGCCCGCCGCACCCGCTCCGCCAGCCGATAGGTGGTCGACGACACGAGGAGCTCGAGGTGTCGCTCGGCCTGCGCGACCTCGCCGGTGCGCCGCGCGAACGCGAGGCGGCCGAGGTCGACGTTGCGCGCGACCGCCCGCGCGAGCGCCCGGCGGCGCGCGTCCTCGGACGGCGGCTCGCGCTCGAGCACGGCCGAAAGCGCGGTGGCCAGTGCGTCGACCGATTCCTCATCGGACGGCCACGCCGTCGCCGTCTCGAGCGCGCCCTCGCCCAGTCGACGCAGCAGCGCCCGGTCCCGCGCGAGCACGTCGAGCCACGCAGCGGTCCCACCGAGGTCGTCGAACATCGCCTGGACGCCGTTGACCCCATGGCGCAGCCAGTCCGCCTGCGCCGCCGTACGGCGTCACGACGCTCGGCGTCCCGACCGCGGCCGCCTCGAGTGGCGCCATGCCGAGGCCCTCCCCGCGCGAGAGCTTGAGCAGGACGTCGGTCGACGCGTACAGCTCGGCCATCTCGGGCGGCGTCAGTCCGCCCACGACCCGTGTGACCGGCAGCCCGCGAGGCCGCAGCCGGGTCCAGCGAGACGAGCGTCGTCTCGACCGGTTCGCGCATCGCACCCACGGCCGCGAGCGCGTCGTCGACGCCCTTCAGCCACAGGCTCGGCTGCCCCTCGACGAGCACGCGCAGGGGACCGTCGGCAACGGGGCGCGGCACCCGCGGCGCGAACACCGCACGGTCCAGGCCGACCGGGACCACGTGCGCGTCGAGATCCGGCCGCACGGCGCGGACGACGTCGCCGAGGTACGCGCTGGCCGTCACCACCGCGTCGGCACCGGCGAGCGCGGCGCCCGCGGCGAGCCGGTCGAACGGCTCCCACCAGCGGTAGAAGCGTTCGTCGACCCCCTGCAGCATCAACACGCGCCGCCGCGCTTCGAGCTCGAGCGCGACGTCCATCGTCGTCCACCACGTCCACGCCGCCACGTCCCACGGACGTCGAGCGGCGACACCCGCGCCCAGGACGCGGAGGCCATCGTCCTCGCGGTCCGTCGACTCCGGCTCGTCGAGCACCACGAGCGCCGCGTCCACGCCGGCCCGATCCCGCAGCAACCGCGCGTGTCGCGCGACGACCAGGATCCCGCCGGAGCGTTTCAGCGTTGGCACCACGAAGGCGACGCGCATTCGGCCGCGGACCCTACCCGCGGGCCGTCGCGCCAGGACGACGCACTACCCTGGGCGCGTGCACGCCGACGGGGACACCGCCGCCCGCGACGCGGCCCCCGCCCTCGCCGGCACGGGGTCCGAGCGGGCCGTCCTGGAGGCCGAGCGCGACCGGCTCCGCGCGATCGCCGCCACCACGCCGGCGCTCGAGGCGGAGGCCGAGACCCTGCGCCGCCGGATCGACGCGATCGAGCGCACTGCCATGTGGCGCGGCACGTTCCCGCTGCGCTTCGCGCGCAAGCTCGTCGTGAAGCGCTACTGGATCGCGTTCCGCGCCGCCCGCTGGCTCAAGGACCGCTGGGAACCGTGATGGCGACGGTCACCGTCGCCATCCCCGTCCTCAACGGCGCCCGCTACCTCGACGAGGTCCTCACCGCCGTCGATGCGCAGGAGGTCGACCGTGAGGTCGAGCTGCTGATCTGGGACTCGGGCTCCACCGACGGCTCGCTCGACATCGCGCGGCGCCACGGCGCGCGGATCCACGAGATCCCCAAGCGCGAGTTCTCCCACGGCGGCACCCGTAACCGCATGGCCGCGATGGCGCGCGGCGAGCACGTCGCGTTCATCACGCAGGACGCGACCCCGGCTTCCCCGCGCTGGCTCGCGGCGCTGCTCGAGGGCTTCGCGATCGCCGACGACGTCGCCGCCGTCTTCGGCCCGCACATCCCGCGCCCCGACGCGAGTCACATGATCAAGTGCGAGATGGAGCGCCACTTCGCCACGTGGGGCGACGGCGGGCGGACGATCGACGTGCAGCGCCTCGACCGCTCGCCGGCCGGACTCGCGCTCTACGGCGACTTCCCCGGGCGGTGGACATTCCTCTCCGACGTCAACTGCGCCGTGGCGAAGTGGGCCCTCCAGCGCGTGCCGTATCGCGAGGTCCCCTACGCCGAGGACCAGCTGCTCGGGCGTGAGCTCATCGAGGCCGGCTACGCGAAGGTCTTCCACCCCGACGCGGCCGTCGTGCACTCGCACGACTATCCCCCCGCCGACTTCCTGCGCCGCTACTTCGACGAGTTCCGGTCGCTGCGGGAGGTGCTCGACCACGTCGAGCCCGCCGGCGCGTGGCGCAACCAGCGCGTGCTCCGCGGGCTGCTGCGCGCCGACGAGCGCTGGCTGCGCCGGCACGACGTGCACGGCTCCGAGCTCGTCAAGGCGCTCGCCGTCTCCGCCCGCCACCACACGATCCGCCAGGCGGGCGCGATCCTCGGCTCGCGCGCCGACCGGATGCCACCCGCCGTGCGCCGGCGCCTGTCGCTGGAGAACCGTGACTCCTTCGTCCCGGCGGACGTCCCGGCCAGCCCGCTCGTCCCGGCGGAGAACGAGGGCGACGGCGCGCCGTTGAAGGCGAACCGCACCTGGGCGTGGGAGTTCATCCGCACGAGCTACCCGATGCGCCCGCTCGCGCTCGAGCCCCACACCGGCCGGAGCGACGGCCCGATGACCCTTGCCTGGCTCGTCCCGCCATGGAAGGTCGGCTCGGGCGGGCACACGACGATCTTCCGGCTCATCCGCCAGCTCGAGCAGCGCGGGCACCGATGCGCGATCTACGTCTTCGACCCGTTCAACTACGAGCCCCGGTCGGCCGAGGAGATCCGCACCGAGATCCGGACCAGCTTCATCCCGGTCGAGGCGCAGGTGTTCAAGGGCCTCGACCGGTGGCTCGGCGCCGACGTCGGGATCGCGACCAACTGGTGGACGGCCTGGCCGCTGCGCGACCTGCCCGGCTGCCGCGAGAAGGCCTACCTCGTGCAGGACGACGAGACGCAGTTCCAGGCGACCTCGGCGCAGAGCATCTGGGCCGCCGACACGTACCGGATGGGCTACCGCGGCATCGCCTACACGCCGTGGATGGCCGGCCTGCTCGCGCGCGACTACGGCATGGAGGCCCGCTGGTTCGAGTGCGGCACCGACCTCGAGACGTACCCGTTCGGGGACGAGCCGCGCGAGCCGGGACTCATCGCGGTCTACGCGCGGCGGGAGACCGAGCGGCGCGCGGTCGACCTCGCGATGGCGGGCATCGCGACGCTGTTCGAGCGCCGGCCCGGCGTCCGCGTGACGCTCTTCGGCTCGAACGCGAAACAGAACTCCCCCGTGCCCGCGACGAACCTCGGCGTGCGCCCGCCGGCCGACCTCGCGGCGCTCTACCGGCGCGCGAGCGCAGGCGTCGTGTTCTCGCTGACGACGCATTCGCTGGTCGCCCAGGAGATGATGGCCAGCGGGCTGCCGCTCGTCGAGCTCAACGGGGACAACGTGGCCTCGGCGCTCGGCCGCTCCGGTGAGCGCGCCATGCTCGCGGACCCCCGCCCCGACGCGATCGCCGACGCGCTGCAGGCCGTGCTCGACCGGCCCGACGAGGCGGCCGCGATGGCGCAGCGGGCGCGCGGTTTCGTCGAAGGCCTGACCTGGGAGCGCGCCGGCGACCAGGTCGAAGCGGCGTTGCGGTCGTTCCTGGCCGAGCCGTCGCGCGGGCCGCTCGTCAGCCGGAGCGCCGGCGCAGCCACCAGCCGCTGAGGCCGGCGAGCAGGAGCACGACGGCGCCGCCCGCGATGGCCAGGGCGGGCGTCGGGCCGTTGTCGGCGGCTGCGGTCTTCGCGGCCAGCTGCGCGTCGCGGACCTCCGCCGGCGGGGGCAGCTGCTCGGACGGGGCCGGGCTGGTCATCGTGGTCTCGGTCGACGGGACCGAGGTGGTCGTCGTGGACGACTTGGACTTGTGACTCGGCTTCTCCGACGCCTTCGGCTTCGCCGGCGTGGTGGTCGTCGGCGTCGTGGTCGTCGTCGTGTCCGGCTGCACGCCCTGTCCGAAGAGCGGAGCCGAATCGGTGCCGGTGGTGCTGGTGCTCGTCTGCGCGGGCACCGACTGCTTCTGCTTGCTCGTCTTCGTGCCCTGCGCGTCGCGGCGCGCCTTCTGCACCGGGATGTCGTACTCGGTGCCCGACGGCGAGTTCGGGTCGACCGTGACGCCGCCGGGCGTCGTGCTCTGCGCGTACGCGCTCGCGGCCGGCACGAGGGCGGCCAGAAGCACGAGCAGGGCGGGAAGGGAGCGCCGCATCCGGGTTCAGGTTAGGGCGTGGCCGTCGCGCGAGGGTCCGCTGCAAGCGCGCGCAGGCCGCTGTCTCTCGGATTCAACGCGAAGGCGCGGGTGTAGTTGCGCTTCGCCTCCCCGAAGCGTTGGCGACGCACGGCGAGGTCGCCGAGCAGCGTCCACGTGACGAAGTTGTCGGGCTCCTTGTGCAGCGCCTCGACGAGCGTGCGGCGGGCGAGATCGGCCTGGTTGAAGCGCGCCACCGCGGCCGCCTTCAGGTAGTACGTCTCGGGGTTCTCGGCGTCGAGGCGCAGAGACCGGTTCGTCTCGACGATCGCCTGCAGCGGCTTGTTCGTGCCCAGCGCGTGCGACGCCCGGTCGCGGAAGTAGTCCGAAAGGCCCTGGCGCCCGAGGCTCCCCGCGGCCAGGGCGAGCGCGATGCCCACGAGCGCGGTGCCGGCGAGCGCGGCGCGGCGCGTCCGCCACAGCCCAGGTTCCCCCGCGCCGGTCGCCAGCGCGGGGACCGTCGGCGTTGTCCGGTTGCGCAGGAGCACCGCGGCGAGCGCGAGCGCGATCATGCTGACGCCGGGCAGCAGGTGCAGCCAGTCGACGCTCGTCTGCACCAGCCACGCCGTGACCCCGCCGACGGCGGCGACCATCAGCGTCTGCCCCACCGCACCCTCGAGCGCCGCAGGGCGCATTCGCCAGGCGCCGGCTGCCAGCGCCGCCACGAAGCCGGCGAGCAGGAGGCCGCCGACGATCCCGAGCTCGGACAGCGCCTGGAACTCGATCGAGTGCGGCTGGCGCACGTCCTCGGCGGTCTGGCGGGCCTTGAAGTACGGGCGGTCGTAGTTGCCCGCGCCGACGCCCGTGAGCGGCTTGTCGACGAACGCGTGCCAGGCGACACGCCAGTAGTCCGACCGCGCGCCGGCGCCCGAGACGAGGCGCGAGCCCTCCCCTGAGGTTCCGGCCGCGGCGCCCTCGCCGAGACGGAACGTCGTCCACTGCGCGGAGACGCGGTCCTGGATGCGACCGGCGGACACCGCGGCCACCCCGGCGACCGCGATCGCGGCGCAGACGACGGCGGCCACGGCGGCGCGGGTCACCAGCCGCTGGCGGTCCGGACGGTCGGCGGTCAGGCGCGCGTGGGCCGCGGTCGCGAGCGCCCACACGACCCCGGCGCCGATCGAGGCGAGCAGGACGGCGAGCGCGGTGTCGTGGGCCGAGTCGACGGTGACGCGCGTGGAGCCGGCGTCGTTGATCGCGCGCAGCGCGGGCAGGGCGACGAGCACGCCGCCGGCCACGGCCACCAGCCCGCCGAGCCGCCGCAGCCGGCTGCCGGGCACGATCGCCATGACCACGACCAGCGACGCGATCGCGGCGAGCGCCACGCCGCGGGACTCGGTCAGGGCCGCGAGGCAGGCCATCAGGGTCGCGCCGCCTACGCCGATCCCCGCGACCGGCGGCCGGCGCTGGGACGCGGCGGCGAACCACAGCCAGAAGCCCATGACGAAGATCGCGCCCATCGCGTTGACGTAGCCCAGCGGCTCCGCGAGCCGACCCGTCTGGAACAGCGTCAGCGGGTCGCTGCCGAACAGGCGCGCGAGGACGGCCACGGCCACCGCGCCGACGCCCGCCGCGAGGCCGCCGACGAGCCACGTCGCGAGGTTGTCCGTGCGCACCAGCACGAGCGCTGCGGCAAACCCCGCGGCGAGCACGAACTGACGGTTGGCGTCGATCGTCGCCTGCTCGATCGACGGTGCCCAGGCGGCCGACACCAGGGCCCACGCGGCCAGGCCGCCCAGCGCGACGAGCGCGAGCGTCAGCGGGCGCGACATGCGCGGCGGGTGCGCGATGGCTCCGGCCGTCGCCACGGCGAGCAGGCCGAGCCCGATCGGCACCCACTCGCCCGGGCGGTAGAAGCCGGAGAAGAACGCGCTGGTGCCCGCGACGAGGCCGAACGACGACAGCACGAGCGCATTCACGGCGACGGCCGGCTTGACGCGATACCAGGGCCGCGCGGGCGCGCCGGCCACGGCGAGCGCCGGCATCGCGGACTCGACGAGCGTCTCGGGCTCGCGCTCGGCGGCCTCGAACAGCGCGATCGCGGTCGCCGCGGCGACGAGGTACAGGACGACGATCACGACGATCGACGACGAGCCGCCGCTGATCGCGAAGAGCGCGAGGGCCGACACGAGCGCCTGCACGCCGCCGAGCGCGACGGCGACCCCGCGCGCGGTGCCCAGGCGCCGGTGGGTGCGGTGGGTCAAGTGGTCGCGGCCGCCGGTGAGGATCGAGATCCCGCGGCGGCGGCGCGAGATCACGACGAGGCTCGTGTCGAGGGCCGGGACGCCGACGAGCAGCAGGCCGACGACCAGCGCCTGCCATGCGGGCACGGCCTCCGCCGCCCCGATCATCACGAGCGCCGCGACCCCGAAGCCGATCGGCATGCTGCCGCCGTCGCCGAGGAAGATCCGGGCCGGCGTGGCCATGTTGTGCGGGAGGAAGCCCAGGCACGCCCCGCACAGCGTCGCCGCGGCGATCGCGAGCCAGTTGTCGCCGACGACCAGGCCCACGACGGATACGCAGGCGGAGACGACGGCCGCCATCGTGCTCGACGCGCCGTCCATGTTGTCGAACAGGTTGATGGCGTTGACGACCGCGAGGACCCACAGGACCGTCAGCGCGAGGTCGGCGGCGCCGCCGAGCCCGAGGTCCCAGCCCAGGCCGACGTACCAGAGCATCGCGGCGAGCACGGCCTCGATGGCCGCCCGCAGCCCCGGCGCGAGGTTGTGGCGGTCGTCGATCGTGCCGACGGCCCAGAGCACCGCCATGCCGCCGATGAGCGGCGCGGTGCGCGACCAGTCCTCGACCGAGACGGCGAGGAGCGCGAGCAGGAACCCGACCATGACGGCCGAGCCGCCGAGGTAGGGCGTCGGGCGCGCGTGGCCCTTGTACCCGATCGGCTTGTCGTAGAAGTGCAGCCGGGCGGCGACCCGGATGGCCAGCGGGGTAGCGCTGTAGACGATCGCCGAGGCGACGACGAGCCCGAGCGCCAGCCTTGCTTCAGGCGGCAACCGCCGAACCCCCGCCGCCCGCACGCTCGAATGCGACCACGTCGCGGATCGCATCGTCGACGGTCAGCTCGGGCGCCCAGCCCGTCAGCTCGCGCAGCGCGGTGGTGTCGGGCTTGCGGCGCCCGAGCTCCTCGAAACCCTGGTCGTAGGCCTCGTCGTAGGGCACGAACGAGATCTCCGAGTCCGACTCGGTGTGGTCGATCACCCGGCGGGCGAGCTCGACGATCGGCATCTCGCTCCCCGAGCCGATGTTGAACACGCCGCCGACGGAGCCGGGCGTGTCCATCAGCGCGAGGATGCCGCGCACGGTGTCGTAGACGTGGGCGAAGCAGCGCGTCTGGCTGCCGTCGCCGTAGACCGTCAGCGGCTCGCCGGCGAGCGCCTGGCGCACGAACGTCGGGACGACCATGCCGTAGCGGCCGGTCTGCCGCGGGCCGACGGTGTTGAAGAGCCGCACGACGGTATTCGCCGTGCCCTTCTCGCGGTGGTAGCTGTGGGCGAGGCACTCGCCGAACGCCTTCGAGGTCTCGTAGCACCAGCGCGCCTTGAACGGCGAGCCGAGCACGCGGTCGGAGTCCTCGTTGAGCGCGCCGCTCGAGTTCTTGCCGTAGACCTCGGACGTCGACGTGAACAGCAGGCGCTTGTCGTGCCGCGCCACCGCGCTCATGACGTTGTCGGCGCCGCGCGTGTTCTTCAGGAGCGAGTCCAGCGGGTTGGACACGACGAGCTGCACGCCGACTGCCGACGCGAGGTGGAAGACGACGTCCGCATCCGCGACGAGCCGCTCGACGAGCTCAGCGTCGATGGTGGAGCCGACGACGAGCTCGACGCGCTCGCCGGCCCAGTCGCCGTCGAAGTTCGCGCGGTCCCCGGTGGTCAGGTCGTCGAGCACGACCACGCGCGCGACCCGTCCGAGCAGCGCCTCGACGAGGTGCGACCCGATGAAGCCGGCGCCGCCGGTGACGAGGACGGTCGAGTCGGGTCCGAGCGAGGCGGGCATCGGGGAATCTCCTGAAGGCATGGGGCGCAAGGGTAGCGGCGGCGGGTCAAGTCGCGCGGGCGACGACATTCAGCGGGCGAGAGTCGGCGCGCCCCTTTGTAAGACGCCTGCCGGCGGAAGAAGTTTCGCGATCGCCGTCAGGCCCCCGCGGGCGCGCGGGCGCGAGGGGCTTCGTTCGCGTCGCCGGCGATCTGCGGCCCACGCTTTCGCCCTGCGCCGCGGCGGCGAACCCAACGCTGAACAGGGCCCTCGACCAGGTAGTAACTGGCAGCCGCGGCGGCGACCGTCGCCAGCAGCGCGACTGCCAGCAGGGCCGCACCGTCCAGCCCCTCCTTCGAGAGCCGGACCAGGATCGGGTAGTGCCAGAGGAAGATGCCATAGGAGATGAGTCCCAGCCAGGCGACCGGCGCCGTCCCGAGGACCCGGCGCGCAGGGACGCCCGGCCGGACGCTCGCCCCCCATCCCACGAGGGCCGCACCGAAGACCGCGAACGCGTACTCGCGGGCCATCCCGGTCGTCTCCATCGCCACGAGGTACGCGGCGAGCACGACCGCGACGATGCCAGCGGTCGCCCGAGGCCGATGGAGCCCGTCGTCGAGCCAGCCGACTCGTGAGGAGGTGCTCAGCGCGGCGAGCAGCATCCCGGCCGCGAACCAGTCCAGGTGCGTCAGGATCGTTTCCGGAGTCCCGGGGCGCGCGGCCTCGAGCAGCAACGGGACCAGACCCGCGCACGCGAGCAGCAGCGCCTCCCCCCACCGCGACATCCGAGCGCCGAACGCGAGCACGAGCGCACCCAGCGGGAGGAGGACGTAGAACGTCGCCTCGATGCTGAGGCTCCACGCGGCGACGATGCCGCCGTAGCGCGTGGCGTCCGTGTAGTCCTGTAGGAGCGCGGCGTAGATCGGGGCGTTCGAGCGCGTCACGCCCTCGAGGCCGATCCACAGCGCACCAACCGCGAAGGCGATCCAGTACGCGGGCAGGATGCGTGCGGCCCGCCGTTGATAGAACGCGACCGTCGCCGGGCGTGCGTGATGCCCTCGCGCCGCCCCGGAGAACGGTCGGTACAGCAGGAACCCGGACAGCACGAAGAACACCGCGACGCCTGCCGTCCCGCAAACGCGGATCGCCTTCTCCGCGAAGGTGTCCACGCCGCCCCCGGCATTGACGAACCAGAAGTGGTAGGCGACGACGGCGAGCGCGGCGAACGCCCGAAGCCCTTCGAGCAGCGGAAAGTGGACGCGGTCGCTGCGCCGGGCGAGGTGACCGAGGTGCTCGGTCGACGCCGACGTTGGGGACACGGCAGCCATGCGCCCGAACGCTACGGCACGCACCCGTCGACCGCCCTCGCGGAGGATGGATCGAGTCTCACGGGTCCGGCGGCTATCGTGGCCGACCGAAACGACCGCGAAGGAGTGGCGCGCTTGCAGCTGCTAGTCACGGGAGGCGGAGGGTTCATCGGCTCCCACCTCGTCGAGCGCCTGGCCCGCGACGGCCACCGCGTCCGTGTGCTCGACAACTTCACCACCGGCCATCGCCGGAACCTCGACGCTGTCATCGACGACGTCGAACTCGTCGAGGGCGACATGCAGAGCTACGAGCGCGCGCACAACGCCGTCCGCGGGTGCGAGATCGTGCTCCACCAGGCCGCGATGCCGTCCGTGCCCCGCTCCGTCCAGGATCCGCTGACGAGCAACGCCTCGAACGTCATCGGGACGCTCAACGTGCTGCTCGCCGCGCGCGACAGCGGCGTGCGCCGCGTCGTGTTCGCGTCGTCGTCGTCGGTCTACGGCGCCAACCCGGACCTGCCCAAGCGCGAGGACATGCCGGCCGTGCCGATCTCGCCCTACGCGGTCGCGAAGCTCGCCGGGGAGGGCTACTGCCGGTCGTTCACGGAGGTCTACGGCCTCGAGACCGTCGCGCTGCGGTACTTCAACGTCTTCGGCCCGCGCCAGGACCCGCTGTCGGCGTACGCCGCGGTCGTGCCGAACTTCATCACCGCCGCGCTCCGCGGCGAGGCGCCGATGATCCACGGCGACGGGGAGCAGTCACGCGATTTCACGTTCGTGGAGAACGTCGTTGAGGCCAACCTCCTCGCGATGTCCGCGGAGGGCGTCGCGGGTCGGGCCTACAACATCGCCTGCGGCGAGCGCACCTCGCTGAACGACCTCGTCGCCACGATCGCACGGGTGGTCGACCGGCCGATCGAGCCGCGGTACGGCGAGCAGCGTCCCGGCGACGTCCGCCACTCGCTGGCGGACACGTCGCGAGCGCAGGAGGAGCTCGGCTACCGGGTGAACGTGAGCCTCGAGGACGGGCTCGCGCGGACCGCGCAGCACTACGTGGACGCGGGCGCCCCGGCGACGCTCGTCGAGACCTGAGCGCGTCCGCGGCGAAGGCGGCTGACGCCGCAGGACCCGCCGCTATAGTCGCCGCCGTGGCCCGGATCCGAGCGGCGCTGTCGCGCGACGCCGTCGCGCTCGCCGTCATCGTCGCCGCCGCCGCGATGTTCAGCGCCGTGTGGACGCTGCGCGTCCGCGAGTGGGGCTTCATGACGGACGAGATGCTGTACGTGAAGCTCGCGCTCCACACAGCGGATACGGGCTCGCCGATTCCACACGTCCGCGGCGAGTACCTGCCGGAGTTCAAGCTCCTCTACCCCACGTTGATCGCGCCGATCTTCGGGCTGCTCTCGATGCCGGGAGCGTTCGTCGTCGCGCACGCGCTGAACTCCCTGCTCGTCGCCGCGTCCGCGATCCCGGGCTACCTGCTCGGGCGTGAGATCGGACTCTCGCGCGACAGGCCGGCTGTTGACCGCCGCGATCGTGCCGATCCTCCCGTGGACGGTCATGTCGATGTTCCTCATGACCGAGTCGCTCGCGTACGTGCTGTTTCTGTTCGCGGCCTGGGCGATCGTGCGTGCCGTCGCCCACCCCACGCGCCGCCACGAGGTGATCGCCATGGGCCTGATCGCCGCGGCGACCGCGGCGCGTGCGCAGTTCTTGGCGCTCGTGCCGATCTTCATGCTCACGGCCGTGATCTTCGACGTCGGACGCGCGCGGCGGACCGGCGGATCGATCTGGCTCGCGCTCCGCGAGCGGCGCATGCTCTGGGCGTGCCTGGCCGCGAGCATCGTCGTCGTGTTCCTGCTGACGGCCGTCGGCGCCGACGGCGGCGTGCAGTGGGCGGCCGCCCGTCTCCGGGCCAGCGGGCGCGTCGTCGGCGACGTCCTCGACAGCTCGCGTCAGACATTCGCGGTGCTGGTCGTCATGTCCGGCATCGCGCCGGTGGCCCTGGGGCTGGCGGGAGCCGTGTCCGGGATCGCGCGGCCGCGCAACCTCAGCGCCACCGCCCTCTCGATCTTCGCTCCGATCGCGCTCGTGACCCTGGTGATCTCCAACGCGTCCTACACGGTGCGGGGGCTCGACGCGCTCATCCACGAGCGCTTCTCCTTCTACGTCGTGCCGCTGCTCGTCCCGCTCGCCGTGCAGTTCCTGGAGCGCCCGCGGGCCGTGCGCGCGGCGCTTGCGACCGCGCTCGCGATCACCTTGGTCGGCGTGACGGCGTTCGCCCAGGCCGCCGGGCACCACTACTCGTACGCGGCGCCCGTCGGGCAGGTGCTCGTCGGCCGGGTACCAGCAGGTTGGGCGAGTCGCACGGAATCGAGCACTTGTCCGCCGACATGGCTGCTCGTCCCCGCGGCGATCGCCGTGTGCGCGGTTGCAGCGCTGCTGCTCCGCCGCGCGACACCGACGATCGCCGTCGCGGCGTTCGCGATCGCGATCGTGCCGTTCCTGCTCGGCTCGTCGGCGTTCGACTACAACCGCGCGCTGCACCCCCGCGCCGGCGACAACATCATCGGCCTGCGCCCCGACTCCGACAGCGGCGGCGGGGACTGGGTCGATCGCGCGCTGCCGCCGGGGCACACGCCGCGTTCGCTCCGGCGCTCGTCGCGGACATCGCCTCCACGCGAAAGATCTGGTGGGACGCCGAGTTCTGGAACAAGTCGATCACGCGCATGTACGCGCTCGACCCCGCCTGGACCGACAGCGGGTTCCCGGACGAGAAGGCGCTCCTGCGGTTCGACCCAGGAACGATCGACGTGCCGCACCCGCTGCCGTATCTCGTCGTCTCTTCGGACGACCGCCGCTTCGCGCCGATCGGGCGCACCGTCGCCCGCAACGGAAGCCTGGAGCTCGTGCACGTCGGCCGGCAGATCCGCGCTCGCTGGGCAGCGACGGGCATGGCCCCCGACGGATGGAGCACACCGGGGACGACGCCGGTCGTGCGCCTGTATCCGACGACGGGAACGCCGCGCCAACGCCTTCGCGTCACGATCGCCCTCACCGCGCCGCCTGATGTGACCCTCGGACGGCGGGTGACGGTGCACGGCGGCGAGCGTGACGTGTCCGTCGGCGTTCACCGCGGCCGCGCCGACACCGTCACGACGTTCGCGTGCGTGTCACCGGGGCGACCCCGCGATCTCGCGCTCCTCATCACGGGCTCGTCGCCGCTCGCCGGGCGGAGTGTCGGCGCTGCGATGCTCGGTGTCCGCGTCGCGCCCGCCGGCGTCTGCGCCCCGACCGCGGCGCACGAAGCCGCTAGCCGAGACGCTCGCGAAGACCCGGTCCCAGCGCGTGAGCAGCTGTCCCTCGCTGTGCTGCTCGTGCACGTACCGCAGGCCTCGCTCGGCCGCCGACTGCGCGGGCCGGTGCGTCCGGGCCGTAGCGCTCGAGCGCGCGGCGCCAGTCCGCGGCAGTGCGCGCGGCCATCTCCTCCAGCCCGACCTCCGCCATGACCCGGCGGTGCGCGTCCGTGGCCGACACGATCGCGGGCACACCGAGCCGCCAGAACAGCAGCAGCTTGTTCTCCGGCTTCCCGGCGGTGAGCGGCGTCGTGAGGTCGACAGGGACGAGCGCGAGGTCGCAGCCGGACGCGACGGAGGCGAAGAGGTACGGGTTCCACTCGTAGAAGATAGACCCGCGGGAACATCGCCCGCCCGAGCTTCACCGAACTGCGGCGACCGACGCGCCGGAGCCAGCGGAAGTACTCGAGGTCGGTGAACAGGTGCACGACGGTCCGGTCCGCGAGCGCGCTCTCCTGCAGCGCTTCCGCAACCACGCCGAGCGCCGGGATGTTCTCGCCCTGGCCCTCCCAGAGCAGGTTCAGGACCGAGCCGGCCTCGTGACGCGACTTCACGACGTCGCCCAGTTCGAAGTGCGCGTCGAGGACGACGTGGACGTTCGGCGAGAAGCGCTCGATGTCGCGCTTCTGCTGGACCGTCGAGCACACGACGGCGTCCGCTCGCGCGCACATCGCCTCGATCGCGCGGCGGTAGTCAGGGACCGGCCGCGCGATCTCGCCGATCGCGTACTTCGCCAGGCCGCGCCCGCGCGACTTCCAGTCGCCTGACGGCCCCGCGAGGTACGCATCGATCAGGTCGTACACGAGACGCGCCCGACGCCCGTGCTCCGCCCAGCGCACGATGTCGGCTCGCTGGGACACGACGACCACGTCGTAGTCCTTTGCCGGATCGGCGATCTCGAACTCGATCCCGCGGCGCTGGGCGTAGTACACGAAGCGCCGTCGGTCACCCGGCTGCTCGAGGCTCGGCGACAGCGGCGCGTAGCCGACGCGGAGGCCGTCGAGCGGCGACCCACCGGCCGCCGGAGCGGGTTCGAGGGAAGAGGGGGTCGCCATCGACGCTGCCATCATGCCATCTCCATGTGCGGCATCTCCGGCTTCCTGACCGACCACCCCGCGCGCGATGTCCCGATCGTCGAGAGGCAGATCACGCTGCTCGACCACCGTGGTCCCAACGCCCATGGCTGGTGGGAGGGAAACGGCGCACTCATCGCCCAGAACCGCCTCTCGATCATCGACGTCGAGGGCGGCGACCCGCCGATCACGAACGAGGACGGCTCGATCGGGGTCGTGCAGAACGGCGAGATCTACAACTTTCCGAGCCTCCAGGACGAGCTGCGCGCGGACGGCCACACGCTCGCGACCCGCTGCGACACCGAGGTCATCGCGCATCTCGCCGAAGAGCTCGACCCCGTCGCGTTGGCCCAGAAGCTCGACGGCATGTTCGCGTTCGCCGTCTGGCGCAACCGCGACCGCCGGCTCGTCATCGGTCGCGACCGCCTGGGCAAGAAGCCGCTCTACTACTTCCACCGCGGCGACACCTTCGTCTTCGGCAGCGAGCTCAAGGCCGTGCTCGCCCACCCCGACGTCCCGCGCGAGCTCGACGACGACGCGATCGGCCCGTACCTCTCGTTCGGCTACGTGCCGTCGCCGCGCACGATCTACCGCGGCATCAAGAGCGTCCCGCCCGGCTGCGTGCTGACGATCGAGGACGGCGGCGAGCCGCGCGTCGAGCGCTACTGGCACACGCCCCGCCGCAGCGACGCCCCCGCCGACATCTCGTACGACGAGGCCGTGGCCGAGGTCCGCACGCGGCTCCGCGACGCGGTCGAGCGCCGGCTGATCTCGGACGTCCCGCTCGGCGCGTTCCTCAGCGGCGGCATCGACTCGAGCGCCGTCGTCGCCGCGATGGCCGACCTCAGCGACCGGCCCGTCGAGACGTTCACGATCGGCTTCGACGACAACGAGGGATTCGACGAGCGCCCGTACGCGAAGACCGTCGCGCAGGCCTTCAACACGAACCACCACGAGTTCGTCGTCCACCCGGACGCGATCGACCTCGTCGAGCGCCTCGTCTGGTTCCACGACCAGCCCTTCGGCGACTCGAGCGCGATCCCGACGTTCCTGCTCTCCGAGATGACGGCCAAGCACGTGACGGTCGCGCTGGCCGGCGACGGCGGCGACGAGGTCTTCGCCGGCTACGAGCGCTTCATCGGCGGGGTGGCCGCCGGCGCGTACGAGCGGCTTCCGACTGTCGCGCGACGAGCAGTGGAAGGCGCGCTGTCGGTCCCGCCGGCGCAGCGCGTCCCGATCGTCCCGAAGGTGCGCCGGTTCGCCTCTCGCGCCGGCGCGGGCATGCCGACGGCGTTCCGCCAGTGGATCAGCTACGTGCCCGACGAGGACACCCGCGCGCTCACCGGCAGCGCGAACGGCTGGGGTGTCGCCGACTACGAGGCCGCGTGGGCCCGCACGGCGGGCGAGACGACCCTCGACCGCCTGCTCGCCCTCAACCTCGAGACGTACCTCCTCGACGACCTGCTCGTGAAGGTCGACCGGATGAGCATGGCCCACGCGCTCGAGGTCCGCTCGCCCTTCCTCGATCACCAGCTCGTCGAGTTCGCCGCCGGCCTGCGCCCGACGTTCAAGGCCCGCGGCCTGACGCTCAAGCGCGTGCTGCGCGACGCGGTGCGGCCGGTGCTGCCCGCCGAGATCCTGACCCGCGGCAAGCGCGGCTTCGGCGTGCCGCTCGACCGCTGGTTCCGCACCGACCTGCGCTCCTACGCCGAAGGCATGCTCCTCAGCGACGCGTCGCGGGTGCGCCACCACCTCGACGACGGCGCGCTCCAGCGCATCGTCTCCGAGCACATGGCGGGCGCTCGCAACAACGGCCACACGCTGTGGACGCTGCTGACGCTCGAGGTGTTCCTGCGCCGTGAGGGCTGGTGAAACCGGCGCCGCGGCGGACCGGTCCGTCGCGGCGATCATCCCGGTGTACAACGGCGCCGCGTTCGTCGCCGACGCGATCGAGAGCGTGCTCGCGCAGACGCACCCGGTCGCCGAGTGCATCGTCGTCGACGACGGCTCGACGGACGCGACGCCCGACGTCGTCGGCCGCTTCGGCGCGCCCGTCCGCCTGATCCGCCAGGCCAACGCCGGCGTCGCGGCCGCGCGCAATCGCGGCGCGGCCGAGGCGACGGCCGAGCGCGTCGCGTTCCTCGACGCCGACGACGCCTGGGCACCGCGGAAGCTCGAGCGCCAGCTCACCGCCGCGGCAGCGCTGCCGCGCCCAGGGCTCGTGATCTGCGAGCTCGAGCTCTTCGACGACGCGACCGGCGCCACGATCGGCCACGCCGCGATGGAGCCCGGCCCGCGCACGCTCCTCGACATGGTCCTGTTCGAGGGCGCCCAGACCGTCTCGTGCAGCTCGACGGCGCTGCTCGAGCGGGCGCTGTTCGACGAGCTCGGCGGCTTCGACCCACGCCTCAGTCAGTCCGCCGACTGGGAGTTCCTCGCCCGCGCTCTGCTCGCCGGCCCGGTCGCGTCGGTACCGGAGGCGCTCGTCCGCTACCGCGTGCACGGCGCGAACATGAGCCGCAACGTCCCGCTCCTCGAGCGCGACATGACGTACGCGTTCGGGAAGCTGTTCGCGCGCGACGACCTGCCGCGCGGATCGTGCGCGACAGCCGGCGCCGCGCCGAGGCGAACCTGCACCGAATGCTCGCGGGCTCGTACTTCCGAGAGCGCGCGCCGGTTGGCTTCCTTCGCGCCACGGCGCGCAGCGTCGCGCGCGATCCGGCCGCACTCGGCTGGTACGCGCGGATGCCGCTCCGCCGGCTCGGCCTGCGGTGAGCCGGTCGCTCGCGTTCCGGTGCGACGGCGACGCGGAGATCGGCGCCGGGCACGTCGCCCGCTGCCTTCCGCTCGCCGCCGCGTTCGCGGAGCGCGGCTTCGACCCGGTGTTCGTCGGCGCGTACTCGAGCCTCGCGCGGTGGCTGCTCGATCGCAGCGGGCTCCCGCGGGCATCGCCGACGCCCGGCCCCTGCGGCCTCGGCGACGGCTGGGACGCTGCGGTCATCGACACCTACACGGAGCCCGAGGACGAGCTCTGCGCCGCCGCGACGGCCCGTGCGGTCGCCACGCTGGGCGAGGCCCGCCGCTGCCCCGAGCGTGGCGTGGTCCTCGACTACCACCTCGACGCCCCGAGCGGCGGCGCTCGCGAACCTCCCCTCGGAACGCGTCGTCGCCGGCCCGCAGTACGCGCCGCTCGACCCGCGCCTCGCCGCCGCGCGCCGGCCCCGCGCGTCCGTCGCGCGCGTGCTCGTGACCGTCGGTGGGTCGGCGCCCGCGAGACGGCTCGTGCCGACGATCGTCGAGTACGTCACGCGTGCGTTCCCGGCGGCGACGGTGCTCGTTCCCGACGGAGCCGCCGACGGCCCGCGGGTCGAGCCGCTCCCGTCGCCGGTCGCGCTGGTGGACGTGCTCCCCGGCGTCGACCTCGCGGTGTCCGCGGCCGGCGTCACGGCGTACGAGCTGGCCTGCGCCGGGGTGCCGGCGCTCGTCGTGGCCTTGGTCGAGAACCAGCAGCGCGTCGCACGCGCGTGCGCAGAGGCGGGCGTCGCCCTCGGCCTCGACGGGCTACGATCGGACTGGGCCGAACAGCTCGAGGGAAAGCTTCGGCGGCTGACGCACCCGGCGGTGCGACGCGCCATGGCCGATGCCGGCCCGCGCGCCTTCGATGGGCGCGGGGCGGGCCGCGCGGCGCGGGAGATCGAGCAGCGATGGGCCGGTCCCGGCCTCGCGGCGTCCGAGAGCGCGGCTGGTCGCAAGCCCGCGAGCGGCTAGCCTCGGGCGCAACTTCTCTGCCCTCCAACACGCTTCCAACCCAGTGGACCTCAAAGACAAGACAATCTTCATCACCGGCGGCACGGGCTCGTTCGGCAAGGCGTGCGTCGAGAGCGCTGCTCGCACACCACGAGCCGGCCGTCGTCCGCGTGTTCAGCCGCGACGAGCTCAAGCAGTCGGAGATGCGCCGTCCGCTACAAGGACGAGGACCGGATCCGGTTCTTCATCGGCGACGTCCGCGACCGCGCGCGCGCTCATCCGCGCCACGCGTGGCGTCGACCTGATCATCCACGCGGCGGCGCTCAAGCAGGTCCCGGCGTGCGAGTACAACCCGTTCGAGGCCGTCCAGACGAACATCGTCGGCGCCGAGAACATCGTCACGGCGGCGATCGAGAACGACGTCCCGCGCATGATCCAGCTCTCGACGGACAAGGCCGTCAACCCGGTGAACCTGTACGGGGCGACGAAGCTGTGCCGCCGAGAAGATCATCACGCAGGCGAACACGTACGCCGCCGACTCCGACGCCCGCTTCGCGAACGTGCGCTACGGCAACGTCGTCGGCAGCCGCGGCTCGGTGCTGCCGCTGTTCCTCCGCCAGGCGCAGACCGGCACGCTGACGATCACCGACGAGCGGATGACCCGGTTCTGGATCACGCTGCCCGAGGCCGTCGAGTTCGTCCTCACGTCGCTGGAGCTCATGGAGGGCGGCGAGGTCTTCGTGCCCAAGATCCCGTCGATGCGCGTCACCGACATCGCCGAGCGCGATCGCGCCCGGACGCGCAGCGGCAGGTCATCGGCATCCGCCCGGGCGAGAAGCTCCACGAGGTCCTGCTGACCGAGGACGAGTCGCGCCACGCGCGAGGAGCTCGAGGACCGCTACGTGATCCTGCCCGAGTTCCCGACGTGGCGCACGGCGCCGTACGGCCACGGCGCGCCGCTCGCGCGACGGCTTCCGCTACGCCTCGCGACACGAACGACGCGCTGGCTGACGGCGGACGAGCTGCGGGCGATGCTCCCGTCGCTCGAGCCGGTGGCATGACGCGAGCCGTTCCTCCCCTACGGCCGCCAGCAGATCGACGACGAGGACGTCGCCGCCGTGGCGGAGGCGCTGCGCGGACCCGCTGATCACGCAGGGCCCGCGGGTCGACGCGTTCGAGGCGGCCTTCGCCGAGGCGGTCGGCGCGCCGCACGCGGTCGCGTTCGCGAACGGCACGGCGGCGCTGCACGGCGCCGCGGCGGCCGCCGGCCTGGGTCCCGGCGACGAGATGCTCACGACGCCGCTGAGCTTCGTCGCCTCGTCGAACTGCGCGCTGTTCGTGGGGGCGCGCCCGCGCTTCGCCGACGTCGACCGGCACCGCGAACCTCGACACCGCGGCGGCGCTCGCGCGCGGCCTCGCCGACGGTGTCACGCGCGGTGTTGCCGGTCTCGCTCGCCGGCCTGCCGGTCGACCTCGAGCCGCTGCAGCCGCTGCGCGACCGCGGAGTGATCGTCATCGAGGACGGCTGCCACGCGCTCGGCGGCCGCGCGCCGGGCCGAGCCCGTGGGCGCCGGCGGCCTCGCCGACATGACGATCTTCTCGCTGCACCCGGTCAAGGCCATGACGACGGGCGAGGGCGGCGTCGTCACGACGACCGACGACGGCGCTCGCCGACGCGCTGCGCACGTTCCGCACGCACGGCATGCGCCGCCGCAGCGACGCCGACGACGTGCTGCTCGGCGGCTGGCACTACGACATCGACGGGCTCGGCTTCAACTACCGCATCACGGACTTCCAGTGCGCCCTCGGCCGCAGCCAGCTGCGCCACCTCCCGGACTGGGTGGAGCGGCGCAACGAGATCGCCGCGCGCTACCACGAGCTGCTCGGCGACGTCGACGGGTCTGCGGCTCCCGGCGCGCGCCCGCGACGGCGAGGTCCACGGCTACCACCTCTTCGTCGTGCGCTTCACCGAGGGCGCGGCGCGCCGGCGGTTCATGTTCGACCGGCTGCGCGAGGCGGGCATCGGCACGCAGCTGCACTACATCCCGATCCCGCTGCACGGCCTCTACCGCGATCTCGGCTACGGGCCGGAGGCGATGGGTGCGCTGCCGGAGGCGCAGGCGCTACTACGAGCAGGCGCTGTCGCTGCCGATCTTCCCGGCCATGACGCGACGCGGACGTCGACCGCGTCGCGACCGAGATCCGCCGGCTGCTGAGCCTGCCCGTCGACGCGCACCAGGTCGACGCCGCGCGCACGTGAGCGCGCTGGTCGCCGTCGGGCGGCTCATCGGCCTCAGGCCGCTCCGCGAGGACGACGTCGGCGAGCGCTATCTCGCGTGGATGCGCGACCGCGAGGTCCTGCGCTACCTCGAGGCGCGCTTCACCGAGCAGACCCGCGACTCGCTGCTCGCGTTCGTGCGGGCGAACGCTGACCGCGCGGACACGCTGCTGCTCGCGATCTGCGCGCTCGAGGAGGACGAGCGGCACATCGGCAACATCAAGGTCGGCCCGCTGCACCCGCAGCACGGGACGGCCGACGTCGGCCTCATCATCGGCGAGCGATCATGGTGGGGCCGTGGCGCGGGCCGCGAGGCGATCGCGCTCGCGACGCAGCTCGCCGCCGAGCGGCTGCGGGCGCGGAAGCTCACCGCGTCGTGCTACGGCAGCCACGTCGGCTCGGCGAAGGCGTTCCTCGCCAACGGGTGGGCCGACGAGGGGCGACGTCCGGCGCAGTTCGTCGGGGAGGGCGGCGTCGAGGACCAGTGGATGCTCGGGCTCGTGCTCCGGGAGGAGCGGTGAGCCTCAAGAAGCGCCTCATCCCCGCGCTCCTCCTCAAGGAGGGCCGCTGCGTGAAGGGTCGGCAGTTCGGCGACTTCCGCGACACCGGCAACCCGCTGACCGCCGCGCGCGTGTACGACGCCCAGGGCGCCGACGAGCTCGTCTTCCTCGACATCACCGCGACCGCCGAGGCTCGCGAGACGACGCTCGACATCGTCCGCCACGTCGCCGAGGAGTGCTTCATGCCGCTGTGCGTCGGCGGCGGCATCCGGACGGTCGAGGACGTGCGGCTCCTGCTCGGCAACGGCGCCGACAAGGTGTCCATCAACACGGCCGCGGTCGAGCGCCCGCAACTGATCGAGGAGGCCGCGCGGCGCTTCGGCGACCAGGCCGTCGTGCTCTCGATCGACGTCCGCCGCGCGCCGGACGGGCGTCCGGAGGTCTTCACGCACGCCGGGCGGCAGGCGACCGGGCTCGACCCGGTCGAGTGGGCGCGCCAGGCGGTCGACTTCGGCGCGGGCGAGATCTTCCTCACGTCGATCGATCGCGAGGGCACGATGGAGGGCTACGACCTCGAGCTTGTCCGGTCGGTCGCCGACGCCGTGACGGTGCCGGTCATCGCCCACGGCGGGTGCGGCACGCTGCAGCACCTCGTCGAGGCCGTCACCGAGGGTCACGCCGACGCCGTGTCATGCGCGTCGATGCTGCACTTCACCGATCAGTCGGTGATCAAGGCGCGCGCCCACATGAAGACCTACGGCGTGGACGTGCGGATCGCGTGAGCGGCGGTCGCAGGCTCCCAGTAGACGAAGTCCGCGAGCAGCTCGAGCCCGGCCTGCTGGCTCTTCTCGGGGTGGAACTGCGTCGCGCAGACGTTGTCCCGCGCGATCGCGGCCACGACGCGCTCGCCGTGCCAGGTCTGCGCGGCGATCACCGACTCGTCGTCGGGCACGAGGTGCAGCGAGTGGTTGAAGTAGAACGCCTCGCTCGGGCGCACGCGCGCGAGCGGCGTGCCGGCGGCGGCGCAGAGCTCGATGTCGTTCCAGCCCGTGTGCGGCACCCGGATCTCCGGCGCCGTGATCGCGAGCGGGAGCGACGTCGGCGGCGATCCAGCCCAGGCCGTCGTGCCGGCCGTGCTCGACGGACGAGCGGGCGAGCAGCTGCATGCCGAGGCAGACGCCGAGGAACGGCTTGCCGTGGCCCAGCACCTCGTCCTCGAGACGTCGACCAGGCCGGTCGAGCGGAGGTTCTCCATGGCCTCGCCGAAGGCGCCCACGCCCGGGAGGACGATGCGCTCGGCCGCGCGGATCTCGGCCTCGTCGGAGGTCAGCACCGGCTCGCCGCCGACGTGCTCGATGGCCTTCGCCATCGAGCGCAGGTTGCCCATCCCGTAGTCGACGACGGCGATCACGGCGGCGGCGGAGCGCGACGGCTAGTCGCTCTCGTCCGGCGGCGCCGGGGCGGCCACCGGCGGCACCGAGGTGCCGTTGCGGTGCGCCTCGCGGCCGTTCGGCCGCCGTTGCGCGCGCCGTTCCCGCCATTGGGCACCGCGGCGCCCATCGCCTCGGCGGTCGCCTGGCTGAACGTCCCGTGCTCGGCCGCCATCGGCAGCGCGTTCTCGACCTGCTGCAGCGCGCTCGGCACGACCTCGCGCGGCGCGGACATCCCGGCCGGACGGCGCTCCCACATCTGGTGGTCCCACAGCTCCGCGGCCGACTCGATCTGGATGAGGTCGGGCTGCTGCCACGGCGACGACGACGTGCTTGGCGACGACCTCCATGAACTGCTCCTCGTCGATCCCGACGTACTCGAGGAACACGTCGAGCGAGGCGGGGCGCTTGCCGTCGTGCTCGTCGATGAGCTTCGCGGCGCGTCTCGCGGTCCATGCGGCCGTTGCGGATGTCGATCGAGGCCAGGTGCGCGGTGCGGCCGTAGCCGCGCTTGAGGTACTTGATGTAGTCGCGCACGCCCTGCATGGAGCACTCGATCTTCTCGTAGCCGTAGCCGTCGGGGACGCCCTCGACGACGTCCTCCTGCCAGCCGAGCTCGCGCTTGATGAGCTCGACCTGCTGCTTGACGTCCCACGGGATGAACGAGCCGAGGCACACCGAGCGGCACGCCGACGCGGCGTGAGGTCCTTCATCTTCGGATAGGTGAAGGGCGCGAGGTCGCGCATCGTCGACGGAGTCGTCGAGCATGCCCACCATGTCCTCGGCGGTGATGCCGAGGTTCACGAAGCGGTTGAAGCGGCGCTCGTCGACCTCCTCGATCTCCTGGTCGTAGGAGTAGTAGCTCGTGTACTCGGCGCTCGGCTCGCCCCAGAAGATCAGCGGCACCTCGAACTTGACCGCGATCTGCATCGGGTAGCGAGAAGATGCCGGTGTGGCAGTGCCAGCAGAAGTCGCCCTTGCGCTCGAGCGACTCGAGCATGAGCTTGCGGACGACCTTCCAGTTCGGGCGTGAAGCGCAGGTACGTCGACGCCGAGCGTCGTGATCGTGCGCTCGACGTTCTCGAGCGTGGTTCGGGCGGTAGAAGCCGTGGTCGAAGCGAGACGACGAGCGGCTTGAGCCTTGTACTCGCGCACCAGGTACCAGAGCGTGAACGTCGAGTCCTTGCCGCCGGAGAACGGCACGATGCAGTCGTAGTCGTGCTTGCCGCGGTACTGCTCGATCAGCGCGTCCAGCTCGCCCGCCGCGCGCCGTCCCAGTCGATCGCGCTCCTGCTTGAACTCGACCTGCCGGCAGACGTTGCAGACGCCCTCGGCGTCGAACGTGATCGACTCGTGGGTCTCGGGCAGGGCGCAGCGGGTGCAGCGCTTGAGCGAGTTGAGCTGTTCGATCGGATCTGGCATTCGTGCGTCTCCAACGCGGGGTCTGACCCGCAGAGTTTCGGTCGTTCAGCCGCGCAATCCTTCATGTCGGCGAGGCTGGGAGCGCGGCGTATCTCGTCCAGGATCTCGCCCATCGTAGCGGCGTGCCGGCGATTCCCGAGACGCGCCACGACGGCGCGCACGAACTCGAGGTCGGCGGGATCGTCGACCGTCCAGCGCAGATCGCCGAGGTGCTCGCGCCCCACGAAGGAGGCCGGCGGGAAGCGTTCGGGATGGCGGCGCATCAGCGTGGTCACGTGCTCCCGGTCCGCGGGCTCGTCGGCGAGCGCGTCGGCGAGCGCCAGCGCTTCCGGGCTGAACACCTCGACGTCGAGGCCGTCGGGGTAGGTCCGCTCCTCGACGTTGGAGGCGTACATCGCCCCCGGTCGTCGATGCGGAAGCGCTCGAGGACGGCCTCCACGACCGCCGGGTCGGTCAGCGGGCAGTCCGCCGTGATCCGGATGATCGGGCCCCCGTGCCCCTCGGCGGCGCCGACGAAGCGCGCGAGCACGTCGGTCAGCGAGCCTCGGTGGACATCGCGCACCGCGCCCCGCGCGGGCTCGGCGACGGGATCGTCGGACTCGTCATCGCTCGTCGCCACGACGATCCGTGCGACACTCGGCGGGGCCTCCAGCCGCCGCAGGAGCAGCGCGAGCATGGTCTCCCCGCCCACGTCGGCGAGGACCTTGCCCGGGAGCCGGGTCGAGGACATCCGGGCCTGGATCACGGCGAGTGCGTCGGCGGCGGGCACGGCGCCGGATGCTGCCACAGGTACCCTCAGCCCCGTGACCGAGGCCATCCCGAACTGACCGAGTCCGCGCGCCTGCTCGACCGCGCCCGCGGGCTCATCCCGGGCCAGTCGCAGACGATGAGCAAGGGTCCGACGCAGTGGGTCCAGGGCGTCGCGCCCGGCCTACCTCGCGCCGCGGCCGCGGCGCGCGCGTGCAGGACGTCGACGGCCGCTGGTACCTCGACTTCCCGATGGGGCTCGGCCCGATCATCCTCGGTCACGCCCACCCGGCCGTGAACGAGGCGATCCGCCGCCAGCTCGACGACGGCATCACCTTCACGCTGCCGCACCCGCTCGAGGTCGAGGTGGCCGAGCGCATCGCGCGCCGCGGTGCCGTGCGCCGAGCGCGTGCGCTTCGCGAAGTCGGGCTCGGACGCGACGAGCGCCGCGATCCGCGTCGCGCGCGCGGTGACCGGCCGCGACCGCGTGCATCGTCGCCGGCTACCACGGCTGGCACGACTGGTACATCGGCGTCGACGTCGCGCCGCCTCGGCGTGCCCGCAGGCGACGCGCGACGCTCGTCGACGCCGTTCGCGCCCGGCGACCTCGACGCGCTCGAGGCGGCGCTCGGCGCGCGCGCCGGCGAGGTCGCGTGCGTGATCCTCGAGCCGTCGGCGTGCGACGAGCCGCGCCGCGGCGACCTCGCAGGCGTTCGTCGACGCAGCGCACCGCGCACGGCGCGCTCGCCGTCTTCGACGAGGTCATCAGCGGCTTCCGCGTGGCGCTGGGCGGCGCGCAGGAGCGCTACGGCGTCGCTCCCGGACCTCGCCTGCTTCGGCAAGGCGCTCGGCAACGGCATGCCGATCTCCGCGCTCGCCGGCCGCGCCGAGCACATGGACGTGCTCGAGCGACGTCTTCTTCTCCGGCACGCACGGCGGCGAGACGCTGTCGCTCGCGGCCGCGCGCCGCGACGCTCGACGTCATGGCGGCCGAGCCGCGTCCACGAGCACCTCTGGCGCCTCGGCGAGCGCCTGCAGGCCGGCGTGCGCGAGCAGATCGCGCGCCACGGCGTCGGCGGACTGGGTCAGCGTGCGGCGGCGCGGCGCCGTGGACGCTCGTGACCGTGCGCGAGCCGCACCCGAGCGCCGAGGCGCTGCCCGCCAAGAGCCTGCTGCAGCAGGAGATGCTCAAGCGCGGCGTGCTCTACAACGGCTCGAACTTCATCTGCCTACGCGCACGACGACGCGCGACATCGACGAGGCGGTCGCGGCGTACGGCGCGGCGTTCGAGCGGCTCGCCGACGGCGCTGCCCGACGACGTCGAGGCGCATGCTCGAGGGCCCGCCCGTCTGCCAGGTCTTCCGGCCGGTGCGATGAGCCGCCGCGGCCTCGCGAGCGTTCGAGATCGCCGGCCGGCCGGTCGGCGGCGGCGCGCCCGTGCTACGTGATCGCCGAGGCGGGCGCGAACCACAACCGCGACCTCGGCATCGCGCGCGAGCTCATCGACGTCGCCGCCGACGCCGGCGCCGACGCCGTGAAGTTCCAGGTCTACTCCGGCAAGGCGCTGTACTCGTCGAAGACGCCGCGCTTCGACTACCTCGAGGACGTCTCCGACAAGGACACGCAGGAGCTCCTCGACGACGACCGCGCTGCCGCGCGAGTGGCTGCCCGAGCTCGCCGCGCACTGCGCGCGCGCGCGGCATCGCGTTCTTCGCGACGCCGTTCGACGCCGACGCCGTCGACGAGCTCGCCGCCGTCGGCGTGCCGGCGTTCAAGATCGCCTCCTTCGAGCTCGTCGACCTCGAGCTGATCGCGCACGGCGCGCGCAAGGGGCGTGCCGCTGATCCTGTCGACCGGGATGGCGACGTACGGCGAGATCGAGGACGCGCTCGACGCCGCGGCGACGGCCGGCGCGACGCGAGGTGGCGCTGCTGCGCTGCGCGTCGCTCTATCCGGCGCCGCCGGACATCATGAACCTGCGCGCGATGGCGACGATGCGCGAGGCGTTCGGCGTGCCGGTCGGGCTGTCCGACCACACCGAGGGCATCGCGCGTCGCCGACCGGCGCCGCGGCGCTCGGCATGGACCTGCTCGAGAAGCACTTCACGCTCGACCGCGGCGATGCAGGGCCCCGACCACCCGTTCGCGATCGAGCCCGACGAGCTGCGCGCGCTCGTCGCCGGCGATCCGCGACGTCGAGGCGGCGATGGGCAACGGGCGGCTCGAGGGCCCGTCGCGAGGCCGAGGCGCGAGGAGATGTACACGCTCGCGCGCCGCGTCGATCGTCGCCGCGGCCGACATCCCGGCGGGCACGACGATCGCGCGCGAGCATGCTGACCGTCAAGCGGCCGGGCTACGGCATCGCGCCGAAGCACATGACGCTGCGTCGTCGGGCGCACCGCGCGCGGTCGACATCGAGTTCGACGACATCGTCACGTGGGAGATGGTCTGAGGGTCGCCGTCCTCGGCCAGGGGTCGATCGGGCGGCGACACGCCGGGCTGCTGCGCGACCTCGGCTGCGACGTCGTCACCTACGACCCGTCAGCCGGGCGGGTCGGCGCCGAGCCGAGGACGGCGGCGCTCGCCGGCGCGGACGCGGTCGTCGTCGCGAGCCCCAGCAGCGAGCACGCCCGCCAGGCGGAGGCCTGCGTCGGCGCGGGCGTCCCGGTGCTGGTCGAGAAGCCGCTCGCGCTCGACGCGCGCCGGCGCCGCGGGCCTCGAGCGCCTCGCCGCCGAGCGCCGGCGTGCCGCTCGCCGTCGCGATGAACCTGCGCCACCACCCCGGCGTGCGCGCGCGTGCGCGACGCGCTGCCCGAGATCGGCCGGCCGCTGCGCGCCGCGGTCTGGTGCGGGTCGTGGCTGCCCGGCTGGCGGCCCGGCACCGACTACCGGCGCACCTACAGCGCGCGGCGCGCGCTCGGCGGCGGCGATCCTGCTCGACGCGATCCACGAGGTCGACGAGCTCGTGTGGCTGCTCGGTCCGGCGCGCCACGCGTGTCCGGCGACGCTGCCGACGGTGTCCGACCTCGAGCTCGACGTCGAGGACGTCGCGCTGCTGCAGCTCGAGCTCGCCTCGGGCGTGCCGGCCACGATCACGCTCGACTACCTCGACCGCGCCTACCACCGCGGCTGCCGCGTCGTCGGCGCGGACGGGACTGTGGCGTGGGAGTGGACCGCCGAGGAGGTCGTCGTCCACGCCGGCCGGCGAGCGCGCGGCACGTCGCGCGCCGCGCGACGTCGCGCCGACATACCGCGCGCGAGCTCGCCGAGTTCCTCGACGCGGTCCGCACGGGCCGCGCGCCCGCGAGCTCGGCGCCGAGGCGGTCTCGGTGCTGGCGGTCATCGACGCGGCGCGCGTGGCGCACGGCGGAGGGCGCCGCGTCGCCGTCGGGCTCGCGCTGCGCCGCGGCGGCGCCCGCCGACAGCGACCGCGTGCTGCGTTGGCGCAACGACCCCGTGGCCGTCGCCAACTCGGCGTCGATACCGGCGCCGCCGACCCGGCCGGCCACGCCGCGTGGTTCGCCCGCGGTCCTCGCCGATCCGGCGCGCGCCCTCTGGATCGTCGAGGAGAACGGCGTGCCGGTCGGCTTCGTGCGGATCGACCGCGGCGGCGACCCGGGGACCGCGCAGATCTCGATCGCGGCTGGCGCCGGAGGCGCGCGGGCGCCGGCTCGCAACGCCGATCCTCGACCTCGCGGGCGCGGCCGCCGCGGCCATCGGCGTCAGCCGCCTCGTCGCGACGATCCGGCGCGAGAACGACCCTCGTTGCGCGCCTTCCCCGCCGCCGGCTACGGGGACGCCGCAGCGGACGGCGTCAGCCTGACGCTCGAGCGGCGGGCTGCCCTGCGCTGACGGTGCCGGCGATCGCGGCGTCGACGAACGCGTCGACGCGCGCGCTGTACGTCGGCGTCGGCTCGCAGAACATCTCTTCGATCAGCGCGCGGCGCGCCGCGACGTCCTCCGGCGACAGCTCGGAGCCGACGGCGCGCCGGACGATGTCCGTCACCTCCTGCGCCGACCGGGCGAACCGCACGACGCGCCCGACCGACCCATCGGCTTCGTCGAACTGCGCGTCGACGTCGTTCGTACACGCGCCGAACCGCACGGCGACGACCTCGGCCGGCGACAGCAACGCCTCGGTCAACGCGAGCGTGCAGAACCCGACGGCCACGAACGCCCGCCGCAGAAGCTCCGGAACGGGTGTCTCGGACGTGACCTCGAGCGGGGCTCCCGAGCGGGCGACCATCTCCCGCACGACGACCTCCTCGTACGGGTCACGGCACTTCACGATGAAGCGGGTTCCATCCTCTGCACCTCGCGCCGCGTCGGCGAAGGCGGCGAGGACCTCGGGGAAGGTCGCTTAGCCGTGCTGCCAGTCGTTGGAAAAGGAGAACAGCACCGCGACGTCTCGCGTGTCGGGCACCGTCAGGTCGACCCACTCGTCGAGGCGCGGCATTCCCGTGACCCAGACCTGCTCGGGAGGAAAGACGCCCTGGTCAGCGAGAATGTCGCGGCTTCGCGGCCCGAAAACCGCAACGCCGCGCCGTAGTAACGGAAACCGGAGAGACTCGCGGCAAAAGCGCGGTGGCCGTAATCCGTCACCGCGTGCTCCTTGCAGAGCGCCAGGAAGGGCATGCCCACGCTTCGACCGGCACGACGCAGGAATTCGTCCGGCGCGTAATCGACACTTCCGGTCAGCACCGCCTCGATTCCGTGACCGTGGCGCGCGGCCTGTAGGAAGCTGACAGCAAATCGCTCGGCCCGGCGGATGGTTCGCCGCGGGCACCTTCGGCAGCTCAGCCTGGAATGCGGTTTGGACGAAAAAGTGGTGCGGCAACCACGCCTGCTCGAAAAGGTAAACGAGCTGCTGGCGGATGACGGCCAGCGCGCGCGTCGTTCGCGCGCGCAACTGCGCAATGTCTTTGCCGAAAACGTCGCGGTCTATACATAGGCAGGCAGGTCGGAGCCCGTCGGCCGACGTGATCAGTCGTGCGCAGAGCTTGCCCGCGAGCTCAGGACCAAGCGTGCGACCGACCACGCGAAATGTGCGCTCCGAAAGGACCACAGAGACGGCTAGGCGCCTCGCGCGCCGAGTAAGTGTTCCCGATCACACTGGCTTCGCGGTCGACATCGCGGCGACCTCTTCGATGAGCGTCTGCGCCGTCACCGCGGCGTCGGCAGGCGAGCGACCGCCCGACTCCCAGCCGCCGACCCGGGACGCCAACCAGCGGGCAGCGAGGGCGCGTAGGCAGCTCTCGTCGCTGGCCGGCTTGAAATGTGTGACGACGGGCGACGACTTCTCTGAGATGCTCCCAAGACATCACACGCTCGACGCCGTCGAAGTGCTCGTAGTACACGGATCCAAACAGAACCGCCGGCACGCCAAGGCACATTGCCTCAATCGAGATGGTTCCCGTCAAAGTGAAAACCATCTCAGCGCCGCGGATCACGTCACTTGACGGCACCGCGTCACTTAGCACGAGCACGCCCGGCACGGAGTGCAGCTCTTTGTAAAAGCTTGGGTCGCGCCAGCCGGCCTGAACGCGATGCTCCTTGACCACTAGCGGCAAATCAGCAGGAAGGGCGGCCGCAATGTTACGAATGGTCGCCACCTGGTCCTGGAACTCGTGGGCCCAGCCCTCCACCGTAACTTCAGGCTGCGAGTGGATGAAATATGCGGCGTAACGCCCACCCGGGAGGGTGCTCGTCGCCTCGCGATCGAACGCGTCACGCAGCAGTCGGCGACGTGCCTTGCGCGCTAATCGGCTCGCAGGCCGAAGCAAGTCCGGATACGTACTGTGCGGTGAAGAGACGGCGTCGGGCGTCCGCGCGACCCGCCAGTCGGCGGCAAGGTTGAGTACGCGGCGCGGTCCGAACCGCTCCCTCGGACTGTCCAAGTAGTTTGAGACCGAATCGCGCGGCACCACGAGAGTGGAGCCGGCGCGGATAGCTGTGAGCGTCTTGCGCGCGTGCGCAGTCGCAGCACCTGGAGGCGGTGCGTGCTCAAGCGCCGCATAGGTCTCGATGCATTCGCTCCATTGGCCCTCTAAGCCCTCCGCAAACTGTATGCGCCCAGGGAGGTACGGCAGGTTCATCGGACCGAGGAATGGCACGCCCTCGGCGGCCACGACGCGAGCCACGAGACGCGCGGAGAACATGCTTGGCTCCGCAACGACCGCGCGCGGGGGCCCGTTCTGCAGACGCCCACGCACCGTCTCAGCGATCGTTGTACTCAAACGGCACACGTCCTCCCACACCCAACGATGCGCGAGGCCCAGCGGTGGCAACTCGAGATGGTTCACCCCGGTGAGCATGCGGTCCACACTTGCCTCGCGGTGCAGGAAGGGCCCGAAACCAAGCTCCTCTTCAAGCTGAGCTGCGGCGGCAAGTACGTTTGGATCCGGCGGCTGGTGCTGATTAGCTGCCGGGCGGCGCCAGTCGCCGCGTAGGTCGACAATCGCGTCGAACGCGTCGCCCTGCGCCTCGGCTACATCGCGTTCGATCGGATCGACGATCCACAGCTCGTTACCGATGCCGTGGCGGCGCAACTCCCGCGCCAGCCGCCCAATCCACGGGATCTCGGAGCGGTAGGACATGAAGGCAAAGCTATTCAGCATGGCTCGGATGAGGACGGTACAGCGAGAGGCTCGGCTTGGCCTCGGGCTACACCGATTGGCTCTCGAGAATCCGGCGAAAACGAGTCGGCGCGGAGGTCAGCTCCTCCCACGACCCGACCTCCGCGATCCTGCCCCCCTCAAGGACGACGATCTGGTCCGCGACGCTTAGCGTGTGAGCGCGATGAGTGACCAACAGGACTGCCCGATCGCGCTTGATCTCGCCAACGGCCTGCATGATAAGGGCCTCGGAATCCGCGTCGAGCGCAGCGGTCGCCTCGTCGAGGCAGAGGAGCCCGGGATCGCGATAAAGCGCCCGAGCCAGTGCTAACCGCTGGCGCTGACCGCCGGAAAGCTTCGAGCCGCGCTCGCCGATGTGCGAATCGAGACCGTCCGGGGTCGCAAGGACGAAATCAGCGGCGGCCGCCATTCGAAGGCAGCGCAAGATGCGCTCACGGTCGGGCTGCCCGTCGCCGATCGCGACATTCTCGCCGACGGTTCCCGAAAACATCGTGCTGTCCTGCATAACCAGGCCGAGCTGGCTGCGCCACCACGCACGGTCGACCTCGCGCGAAGACAACGCCGTCGACGGTCACCTCCCCGCCGAGCGGGTCAAGCAGGCCGACAAGGAGGTCCATCAGAGTCGTCTTACCGCTGCCGGACTCGCCAACGATCGCCGTGCACGTTCCTTTGCGCAGGTCGAGGTCGATGCCGGACAGGATCGGACCGGTCGTGGGGTAGGCGAAGTCGACGCCGCGGGCGCTCATGCAGGCGAATCGCGGTAGACGTCGCGCACCGCCCGGCTGGTCTTTCACCGCCGACGCCACGCGGTGGACTTCGCGCCAGCTCTCGTACCACGGCTGGAGGATGCGCGCGAGGTACAGCGAGTCGTTCACCAGCGTGAGCCGCGGCGCAAGCCGGTAGAAGACGGCGAGGAAGACCAGTGAAGTGCCGATCTGGGCCGAAGCCGCAACGAGCGACAATGCTAGAAATCCACGCGACGAACAGAATGCCGCTCCCCTCGTAGAGGAAGCGCACGACCGTCGATGGAGTCATGGACTTCACTGACTTATCGCGGAACTTCTCGACGAGTGCCGCTGTGCGGCTCCACGCCTCCTCCGCTAGGCCGGTAGCTCGCACATATTTGAAGCCCCCGAACACTTCGGTGGTCTCGCGGCTCAGCTCGTCAGTGACGCTCGACAGCTCCGCCGAGTGGGCGCTCGCACGTGCCGAAGCGCGCTTGTAAGCGAGCACCGCGACCGCGCCGAACGCCAACGTGAACAGAGTCATCGGCACCGATATCGCTAGGGCGACGACGAGAAACACGCCGGTCACAGCGGTTGCGCCTACCGCTTGCAGAAGGCTGACAACACCGATCGCCGCCTGCGAGCCGTCGAGGAGGACAGTCTTCGTTATGTCGCCGAGGCGCATCTCAAGGAACGGTAGCCACGGCATGTCGAGCAGAGCCCGCGTCATCTTCCGGCGTAGGTCCGCCTCGATCTGATAGCGGACTTGGATCGTTAGCCGGCCAACAACAAACGTAGCTAGCGCCGATCCCACGCCCAGAATCGCGAACAGCACGATCGAACGGAGGATCACTGTGTCCGGGTTGGCACCCGGACCGGCTCCTAGTAACCGCCCGAGGAACCCCGGCTCGGCCGAGGATGCGAACCCAGCATTGAGTGCCGGGATAAGTGCCGCGAGCGCGAGGCCCTCGAGCAGCCCGTTCGCCGCTAGGAAAACAACGAGCGCGACTTTACGACTGGAGCCTGCGCCAGCGTCGCGGTAGTCAGCGAGCATTTGGCGCAGTGTGCGTTCACGCCCAGAGCGTCCCCGGCCTGATGACCACAGGGCGGCGAAGGTTCGCGTTGCCGTGCTCACGCCGCCCCCCCGCCAGCGCGCGCCAGCAGGTCCTCGTAGACCGCCTCGTTTTCACGTGCCGTCCGCCGGCTGTCGAAGGCCTCGCGGACATGGGTCTGACCGGCGCTGCCATTGCCTCGCGACGCCCGGGCTGCTCGGCGCTTGCGCGCAGCGCTCGAGCAAGGTCGCTGGATCGGCCGGGGCGACAAGCAGGCCCGTGCGTCCGTCCTCGATAATCTCCGGGAATGCCCCCAACGCGCGTCGCGACGACGGCGTGCCGAGGCACAGCGACTCGATGAGCACCTGACCGAACGCCTCGCTCAGGCTCGGCAGCACTGTGAGGTCGGCGACTTGGTAGACGAGGGCAAGTCGCGCCGATGTCCCAGAGAACGTGACCGCGTCCTGAATGCCGAGCTCCTCGACTCGTCACTCGAAGTGCTCGCGGTCGGGGCCATCGCCAGCGACAAGGAGCGTGAATGGTCCGATACGCTCTCGCGTGCAGCCGCGCAGCGCATCGAAAAGGTGCTCGTGCCCCTTCTCCCGATCAAGGCGCGCTGGGACGAGTATCGCGAGCTGGTCTCCGTAAGCTCGTAGTTCGACGCCTAAGGCTCGAGGCAAGCTCAGCCGGGTCGGCGGCGTAAGTCGCTCGATGTCGAGCCCGTAATAGACAACACGGACCTTGTCCGGGCGGCGCGGCCTCGCGCTCCATCATGACCGACCGCGTGAACTCGGAGTTGGTAATCACCGCGTGGCTGAGTTTCGTTGCTAGCTGGTCAGCGCGTACGTGGAGTCGACGACCGCCTCGATGCAGCAGGTCACTGTGGTGGCGGCCAACGATGCGCGCTCGGGTATCGCGAACCGCGGCGGCGAATGTTCCGAGCAGCGCCGGTTCGTAAAGGTGCGCGTGAACGATGTCCGGCCGGAGTCGTGAGACAAATCGCGCGAGCTGCAGTTCCGTCGCCAGCGCCCAGCCGCCGCGGCCGAGATGTCCCGTTCCTGAAGTGTGACCTCTCGGCGCCTCATCCAGCGCGACATAGGTGGACACGCCAGGCACCGTGAGCAACTCGGCGCGATCCTCAGCGAGCCGATGCAGCGAGGTAAAGACAACTTGATAGCGCTCGCCGTCCGCGAACCGGGCGAGGTCCGGAAAGTAGCCGCTCGCGAAGTCGCCATCGAGCACGTGCACGAGGCGGCGCCGGGCACGGGGCTCAGGCATCCGCCGGAGGGTATCGGCTTGCTCGTGTTTCCTCCGAACGCACGGCGAGGCGCGCGTAGAGCCGCGCGTACGACGGGATACCGACGTCTCGCAAAGACAGCTCCTCGCGTGCACAGTGACGGGCACGCTCCGCCTCGCTCGGCGTCGCCGATTACCGACGCGAGCGCGTCCGCACCGCGCTCGAGCGCCGCGGGCTCGAAGTCGTCGAGCACGACGCCGGTGCCGTAGCGCTCGAGGACCGCATCGACGTCCCCGACGCCGCGGCCGGTCACGACCGGGCAGGCCGGCCGCAAGGTACTCGCCGATCTTCGTCGGCGAGGAGGAGATCTTCGAGTACGTCGGGCGGATGAACGCGAGCGCAGCGTCGGCGGCGGCCAGGTACGCCGGCACCTCCGGGGCGGGCGCCGAGCGCACGGTGCAGTCGCTCGCGGCGACGCCAAGGGCCTCCAACTCGGAGTCGATCAGCGCGCGGTCACTCTGCGTGAGCACGAGCAGGTGGAGGTCGGGGATCTGGCGCTTCGCGCGCACGTAGAACTCGACCATCTCGCGCTGCAGGTACCAGCCGCCGAGCTTTCCGACGTAGAGCAGGACCGTGCGGTCCTCGAGGCCGAGCGCGGCGCGCATCTCGTCGCGCCGCGGCCGCGCGGCCTCGACCGCCTCTATGTCCGCACAGCATGGGATGACCTCGACGCGCGGGTCGTCAGGCGCGAACAGAACGCGGCGAACCGCGTGCGTGAGCACGACGAGGCCCTCGGCGCGGCGGATGCCGGCGTCCTGGACGGCACTCGTCAACCGGAACGGGACCGAGCCGCGGCGCCAGTTGCCCATGTCGACGTACTCCTCGGCCAGGATCCCGCGGATGTCGAACAGCAGCTCGAACGGCGCGACGCGCCGCGCGAGCAGCGCCATGGCGGCGGGGATGTGCGAGCGCGCGTGCACCGCCTGAAGCCGGAAGTGCCGCACAAGCCCGGCGACGACCGCCGCGCCGAGCAGCGTGTCGAAGACCGTCGCCGGCAGGCTCGGGCGCTTGTGGTAGCGCAACCCGTGCCAGTGGATCCGCTCAGCGCGCATCTGCTCGCGGAACTCGCGCCGGCGGGCGCGCGTGAGGCGGCTCGTCTCGAACGTGAGCAGATGGACGACGTGGCCCTGCGCGGTGAGGCCGGCCAGGTACGCGACGACCTGGGTGCGGACGAGCGGGTCATCGAGGGAGAGGTAGCAGACGTAGAGCGACCGCAGTCGGCGGCGCGGGCGTCACGTCGACCGCGGGGCGCTCGCGCTCATCGCGGCCAGGATAGTGCCCGCGACCCGCAGCTAGCGTGTGAGGCCATGGCCTCGACTCATGCCCGCACGCACGACAGCGTCATCGAGATCCCCGGCGAGTTGCACGACGCGCTCGGGCGCCCGCGCCGCATCGTCCTCACCCCGGGATCGGACGGCAGCCTCGTGTTGCGCGGGCAACGGTTGCGCAATCGTGTCGGCGAACCGGCGCGGCGGCTGCTGGGCCGCGGGTCGGCTTCGCTTGTGGCCACGCTCGAACGCGGCGGTGACCCCGCCGCGTTCCGAACACGGACGACCCTCGGCGCGCACGAATACGGGATTGCGAACTACGACGTCTCGTACTCGCTGCTGCCGATCGAGGGCTCGCCCGCGGCCGACAGCCGCGAGGCTTTTTGGGGCAGCGTCGAGGACTACCACGAGCATCGCGAGCTCGAGCAGCAGGACCCCGTGGCCCACCGCGTCAGCGAGTGGCTGGCCGGCGAAGTGCTGTCTCCCCTGGGGTCCTCCTTCTTCGAGCTCGGTTGCGGCGCAGGCCGAAACCTAAGCGCGCTGCGCCGTCGCGCTCCCGAGGCTGGGCTCCACGGTCTGGACATCAGCGGCTCCGCGATTCGTCAGGCGGCACAACACCTCCCCGACGCGGACCTGCGCGTCGGCAGCCTCTATGAGCTCGAGTCGTTCGCCGACAGGTCCATCGACGTCGTCTATACGAGCGGCGTGCTGATGCATGTGCCGCACGACAAGGTCGCGGGCGTCGTGCGCGAGATCCACCGGATCGCGCAAGTCGCGATCGTGCACTTCGAGCTGCACGGGCCGAGCCACGGGTTCGACTTCCACCGCTATCCGCGTGACTACGCGGCTCTCTACCGCGAGCTCGGGTTGCCGTGCGAGTACGAGGTGTTCCCGTCCGACGACTACCGCTCCACCGGCCTCGCGTCGTTCTCCCACGCCCTCGTCGTCTCCAGGCTCCCGACATGAGCCGCGTCCAGACGACGCTGGAGCGGCTGCGCCCGTTTCACACGCTGCCGTTCCGGGCCTCCGACTTCGCCGGGACGCGCGCTTCGCGGCTCGGGGAACGGCGCGGCTGGGACTGGCTCACCTACAACCCGATGACCATGTGGTCGTACCACCGCATGGCGCGCCGCGACGCGGGTCCGGTGATCGCGGCTCTCGCGGAGACGTTCCCTGACGCCCGCAGCTACGTCGACGTCGGCGCCGGAAGCGGCGCGTTCGCCGCCGAGGCACAGCGCCGCGGCAAACCGGCGACCGCGCTCGAGCGCAGCCGGGTGGGTCGGGCGCTTGCGAGAGCCCAGGGTGCGCAGGCGGTGCCGTTCGACCTCGCGTACAGCCAACCGACCGGCCATGAGGCAGACCTCGCCTACTGCTTCGAGGTGGCCGAGCACCTCCCGGCCGAGCTCGGCGATCGCCTGGTGACGTTTCTCGCGGGGGTCGCGCCGTGCGTCGTGTTCACCGCGGCTCCCCCCGGGCAGGGTGGCTGGGGGCACATCAACGAGCAGCCACAGACGTACTGGATCGAGCGCTTTCGCGCCGAAGGCCTGGAGCACTCGGCCGAGGACACCGCCGCGCTCAAGCGCGCGTTCCGGGCCAACGGCGTGGATGCGCCGTGGTTCGACGCGAACGTGCTCGTCTTCCCGATCCGGCGGCTGAGAGCCGAGGACAGCCCGCGCGTCAGCGGGTCAGGACACGTTCGGTGCGAGCCGACGGTCGCGTCCGGCGTCGGCGCCGACGTGGGTCGGCGCCGTCGATCCGACCCCGTGCCGCCGCGCGCGCCCACGGCAGACTCGAGCAGGAGCCACTGCAGCCCGGCCGCCGCGCACAGCGCGAGGACCCACAGGATCTGCTCGCGGTGGCGGAACGCGGTGCCGAGGTTGCCCTGGGTGAGCGCGGCGATCCCGAGCAGCATCCCCATCAGCAGCACAGGGAACTCGAGCGCCAGCCGGGACTCGCGGCGGCGGACCGACACGACGATCCCGACGATCGTGAGGGCGTAGAGCAGGTACCAGCCGATGGTCTCGACCCGCGCCAGGAGCAGGCTGACGCCCGCCGTCGACGACCACGGGAACGGACGCAACGTCACGTCGACGAGCCCGGCGGGGAGGTGACGGATGCTCGAGCGGACGCTGTCGTCGCGATTGGCCGCGTCACGCGCGGTCGACGAGACCGTGCCGTTCGGCCCGGCACCGGAGCCCGACGCCGGCGGCGGTGTGGCTCCTCCGAACGCCGAGTTGGCGTCGACGGCGAGGGTCGCGCGGGTCTGCGCGAGCCGGTCGGCGTTGTTGCGGACGAGGTTCCATCCGCCGAGCCCGGAACCGGCGAGCCACGGCACCGCCAGCACCACGACGAGACCGACCGCGACGCGCGCCGGCCACATCTGACGCACGCTGAGGACGACCGCAAGCGCGAGCGCCCAGGCGGCGGCGAGCATCGTCTGGTCGCGCAGGTAGGCGAGCCCGAGCAGGCCGGCCGCGGCGAGGAGCGCGCCGAGGGCGAGGCGCTGCCAGTCGGTTCCGGTGAGCAGGATGACCGCGCCGAGCCCGACGACCGTCAGCATGAGCCAGATGTGGCCCTCGCGCAGGACGACGGCGGAGAAGAGGACCTGGGACGGCACGAGCGCGACCACGAGGCCGGCGATCAGCGCGAATGCGGGGCGGAGGAAGCGCAGCGCGATCGCGACCGTCAGCCCGGCGGCCGCCGCCCCGACAGCGGCCGCGAACAGGGCGCCGACGAGCCGCGTGGAGCCGAAGACCCGGAAGATCAGCACGAGCGGCGCGCTGTAGGTCTCGATCGAGTCGTACAGCGACTGGCCGTAGCCGGGATACCACTCGTTCGGCGAGATGCCGTGGACGATGTTGCGCCCGAGCTCGAGGTAGAGCGTCTCGTCCGGGATCGTGTACCTGTCGGTGACGAGCACCGCCGCGACGGCGAGGGCGATCCGCGCGACCAGCGCGCTCACGACGACGGCGGCGATCGGATGCGCCGTCAGGAGCCGCAGTGCGCGGGCCGTCGCCCGGTCTGCGGGAGGGATCGCTCGTCGAGAGATTGCTCTGTCGCGGTGTCGTGGAGCGGCAGCCGGGCGAGCCCGACGCGCGTCCACGATAGCGTCAGTCGCGGCCGCTGGACGTCAGCGATGGGCCGGGGCGGACAGCCACCGAGGGCTCGTCCGGCCGGCTCGGCGTCGCCGCGGACGGCGCGCCGGGCCGAGGCACCCGTCGGCGCGACCATAGCCACTCCGCGCCCGCCGCGGCACCGAGCGCGAGCACCCAGAGCACCTGCTCGCGATGGCGGAACGCGGTGCCCAGGTTGCCCTGGGTGACGGCGGCGATGCCGACCATCATGCCGAGCAGCAGGATCGGGAACTGGAGGGCGAGCCGCGCCTCGCGGCGCCGGACGGAGACGACCGCGCCGAGCACGCACAACCCGTACAGCAGGTACCAGCCGAAGGTCTCGATGCGCGCCAGGGCGAGTGACAGGCTCGGCGAGGACTCCCACGGGAACGGGCGCAGCGTGACGTTCACCAACCCGGAAGGCAGGTTGCTGAACCCCGACGTGATGCTCTTGTCGCGCTCCGTGTTCGCCACGATCGCCTCCGCCCCGGCCTTGCCGGCCGCGCCGCCGGTCGGCTTCGGCGGGGTCGGCTCCCCGAACGCCGACTGGGCGCCAACCGCCAACGTCGCGCGCGTCGCGCCCAGGCGCGGGAGCGCGGAGCTCGCAAGCTGCCAGCCCGCCCACGCCGAACCCGGCGACCCACGGCACGACCGCGACCACCGCGAGCACCGCCGCCAGACGCGGGGCGTAGCCGCGGCGGGGGGCGATCAGCATCGCGAGGCCCAGCGCCCATGCCGCGGCGAGCAGGGACTGGGGCCGCAGCCAGGCGAGCACGAGGAGGCCGGCGGTCGCGAGCGCGAGACCGCCGGCGACCGGCCGCCACGATGTGCGCGTGAGGTACACCGCGCCAAGCCCGACGAGTGCCAGCCCCATCCAGACGTGCGCCTCGCGCAGCACGACGGACGAGAACAGCACCTGCGACGGGCTGAGCGCGACGACGAGGCCGGCACCGATCGCGAACCGCCGCGGGAGGAAGCGCAGGCCGATGGCCGTCGTGATCGCCGCGACGCCGGCACCGACGACGGCCGAGTACGCCGACCCGATCGCGCGGGACGGGCCGAGCGCCTCGAACATGAGCGACAGGGGCGCGCTGAACACCCACGTCGAGTCATAGAGCGATTGTCCGTAGCCCGGATACCACTGGTTCGGCGAGATCCCGTGGGCGATCGCCGTCGCCATCGCCACGTATTGGCCCTCGTCGGGGATGAGGTAGCGGTCCGAGACGACGGGCGGAACGATTGCCAGGATCAGACGCGGCAGCAGCGCGATGAGGGCCACGAACGCCACGGGATGTCCGAGGGCCCAGCGGCCCGCCCGCGCGATCAGGTTCGGTCGTTGAGTGGAGGCGTCCGACATTCAGGTCTGCTCGGGCCGCGCCCGGCGACCTGAGAGAACAATCGGCGAGCGGTACGTCGCCCCACGATAACGGCGGCTCGCCGCGGCCCGGCCGCCACGCACGCGGCAACCGACAGCACGTGCGCTCGGGCCCGCGTCGTATCGTGAGCGCGAATGTCCACCGAGCTCGAGGCGGCGAGCGCGGAGCCGATCGCGCCCGCGAAGCGGACCACGGTCGCGGCCGGCTCGGTGGCCCGATCGCTGGCGGAGGCGGTATGGGCGCTGTTCTCGCTCGTGACCGGCGTCATCGTGGCCCGCCATCTCGGGGCGGCCGGGAAGGGCATGGTCTCGTCGATCGGCTACCTGGCCGCGCTCGTCGGGCCCGGCCGTCACGTTCGGGCTCGGTGAGGCCGGTGTGACGCTCACGCGCAGCCACGGCCGCTCGCTGCGCGAGGCCGCTCAGGCCAGCGTCGTCTGGATCGCGCTCGCGAGCGTCTTCGGCGCGGCGCTCCTCGTCGGCCTTCATCGTCCTGCAGTTCAGCAACGACCTCGACCACCTCGAGGGCGCCACGCTCTCGGCGATCGTCGCGGTGCCGGCACTGGCGACGTGGTACACCCTCGCGCTGCTCATCGAGGCCGAGGGCGGGCTGCTCGCGACCAGCGCGATCAAGGTCGTGATCGCGCTCGTGACGCTGGTCGCGACCGCGGTTTTCGTGCTCCAGATGGAGCTCGCGGTCGGCCGGCGCGATTGCCGCCATCGCCGGCGGGTTCGTCGTCGGTGCGCTGCTGTGCATCGGGTGGCTGTGGCGCAAGCGGGGCGTGGTCGCCCGGCCCCGCTGGAGCGCCGGCTTCCTGCGCGAAGCGCTCCGGCTCGGTCTGCCGATCCAGGGCTCGTTCGTCGCTCGTCGGTCTGGCCGCGCGGGCGGACCTGCTCATCGTGCAGGTCATCAAGGGCGCGACGATCACGGGCTACTACAGCGTCGCGCTGACGATGGGTCAGGTCGTCGCCTACGGTCCGGTCGCGCTGTCCGCCGCCAGCTTCCCCGTCGCGGCCGGCTTCCGCCTCACCGAGGTGGTGCCGTTCATCGAGCGCGCCGGCCGGACCGCTGTGGCGGCCGGCGTGGTCTCGGCTGTCGTGTTCCTGCCCGCGCTGCCCGTGCTGCTCCCGCTGCTCTTCGGACCCGGGTTCTCACAGGCGGTCGACATCGCGTTCGTGCTCGTCCCCGGGGGCATCCTCCACGGACTGCAGTGGATCACGTGCCGGCTGTGGGCCGCGCAAGGCCGCGGCGGACTCCTCGCCGTGTCGTCGGCGGCCTCGCTGGTCTCGATGATCGTGCTTGCCCTCGCCCTCGTTCCCATCTGAGGGCGCGATGGGCGCCGCGATCGCGTCGCTGACGTCGTCGGTCATCGGCACCGCGATCGCGCTGGCGGGTCACCGGCGGTTCGCGGACGGTCATGCGTCGCTCGTCCGCTTCCTTCCCGGCCCCGCAGACTTCGGGCGGATCGCGCGGCTGCCGGTGCAGCTCTGGCGACGGCTCGCCGCCTCCGTCTGAACATGACCGAGACGATCCGCTCCTCGCAGCGGCCGGTGGCGCGCATGCCGTCGCTGACGAGCCTCCGGTGGTTCGCCGCGTCGGCGGTGTTCCTGAGCCACGCGGAGCGGTTGTTCGCGGGCACCTCTCTGAGCGGCTTCTTCGCCCGGATCTCGCCCCAGGGCGTCACCGGCGTCTCGTTCTTCTTCATCTTGTCCGGCTTCGTGCTCGCGTGGTCGCGCCGACCGGACGACTCGCCGCGCGCGTTCTACCGGCGACGCTTCGCACGCGTCGTGCCCGCGTACTGGACGATGTGCATCGTCGCGCTCATCGTGCCGCCGTTGACGTACAACCCGATCGAGTCGGTGCACGATCTCGTGACGAGACTGGTGCCGCTCACGCTCCTGCAGTCGTGGATCCCGTCGCAGCCGTTCTACTTCGGCGGCAACAGCGTCAGCTGGTCGTTGTCGGACGAAGTCTTCTTCTACGCGATGTTCCCGCTGCTCATCGGGCCGATCGCCGCGCTGCGCCGCGAGGCGCTCGTGCGCCTCCTGGTCGGACTCGTCGCCGTGGGAATCCTCGTGCCGGTGTTCGTGCACGACTTCTGGTTCATCTTCGTGGACCCGGTCTTCCGGCTCGTCGAGTTCGTGATCGGCGTCGTCCTCTGCCTGCTGCTCATCGACGGAGTGCGCCTGCGCGCCCCGGTGTCCGCGGTGGCGGCGCTCGCGATCGCGGCGTACGTGATCGCCGGGTGGGCGCCCGACCGGCTGATGCTCAGCGCCGTCACGCTGATTCCGTTCGCCCTGCTGATCTTCGCGTGCGCCGAGTCCGACCTGAGCGGGCGCTTCGCCCATGGCCTCCACTCCCCGCTGCTCGTGCGCCTCGGGCAGTGGTCGTTCGCGTTCTATCTCACGCACGCCCTCGTCGTGTCGGCGTTCGTTCGAGCCGCCGACGGCCGTGTCGATGGCGCGGCCGGCCGACTCGTCGTGATGCTCGCCGCGTACGGGACCTCGATCGTCGCGGCCTACTGCCTGTACGCCTTCGTCGAGCAGCCGCTCGAGAAGCGGATCCGCCACGGTGGCACGGCGACGCCGCGCGCCGAGCTCGCGCAGAGTGCCGCCGGCGGCTGACCGCAGGCTCCGCGCGGCGATCAATAGCGTGCAGAACGGTGAACCGGCCGTCCTCCCCTCTCGTGAGCGTCGTGTGCGCCGTGCACAACGGTGAGCGCTTTCTCGCGGACGCGATCGCCAGCGTGATGGCCCAAACGCACGCGCAGCTCGAGCTCATCGTCGTCGACGACGGCTCCACCGACGGCACGCCGGCGATCCTGGCCGAGAAGTCGGAGGACCCGCGCATCCGGGTCGTGACCCAGGAGAATCGTGGCGTCGCGCGCCGCCCGCAACCCGGCATGATCTCACACGCGCGGGGCGAGTTCATCGCGTTCCTCGACGCAGACGACGTCTGGATGCCCGGACAAGCTCCAGCGCCAGCTCGAGCTCTTCGACGCGACCCGGCACATGGCGATCGCCTTCACCGGATACGCGATCACCGACGAGGCGCTGCGGACGCGCGAGGTCGTGCTCGCCGGCGACCTCCAGGGCTGGATCCTGCTCGAGGGCAACGGACCGGCGCTCTCGTCGACGGGCATGGTGCGGCGCGAGCGCGCTCGGCATCGGAGCTGACGCTTCCACGAGCGCTGTCGATCAGCGCCGACGCTCGAGTTGGCATGGCGCGCGGCGCAGCTACGGGGGCGTCGCGAGCGTCGGGCTCCGCTCGTGCTGTACCGGATGCACGGCTCGCAGATGCACGCGAACCTCGACGTGCATGAGCGCGACGTGCACGTGATCTACGACCTCGTCTTCTCCCGCGGCGATCGCCGCGACGACGCGGCCATGCGCCGGCGCGGGCTCGCGAACCTGTACACGCCGCTTCGCCGTAGCGATGCGCTGCTGCAGCGAGCCCGCCGACTCGCGGTGCGGGCACGTGCGGCGTGCGCTCCGGCTCGCGCCCGGCCGCGTCGTCATGCTGCCCCTCGGCGCCGCGTGGCGGCGGGCGGTCCGCTATCTCGCTGCGCGTCCTGCGGCTGCCGGGCTGAGCCGCTGGCGTGCCCGCGGACTCGCGGACGGCGACGAACGGGCGGCCCTTGTCGTCCGGCGCATCGTGGGCGCACGGCGAAGCCCTGCGAGCGAGCGGTCGCAGCGTGTCCCAGAGACGCCTCCGCCACGTCGTGATACTGGCCAAGGATCGTCATCGACGCGATCGAGACGGCGCGCCGCGGCGAGACCGGGATGCTCGGCTCCCTCGATGTCGAGCTTCAACACGTCGACCGGCCGGTCGAACGCCTGCGAGCACCGTGTCCAGCGAAACCGCCGGCACGCGAGATCGGACATGCCGTCGCCGGTCGAACGTGCCCGATGCCCAGCTTTGGCCCGGGGATCCGCCAGAACGTAATCTCGCCGTCCGTCGCGGCGAGCGCGGCGCTGTGCACCTCGACGCTCGGCGCCCTGCGCGGTGTTCCTGCGGGCGACGCTCGCGGTCGCCGGATCCGCCTCGTAGCCCGACGATCCGCGCGCCTGGATAGCGCCGGGCGAACCACAGCAGGGAGGCGCCGACGTTGCAGCCGAGGTCCAGGACGAGCGCGGCGTTCGTGCGGCAGCTCCGGGCACGTCGTACACCTCGGCGACGAAGACCTCCCAGAGCACGAGCAGCTCGCTGAAGTCGTGCGACCTCGATCGTGCCGAGCTCGCCGAGCGCGAGCCGGTGCGACCGGCCGCGCCGGCCGGCGAGGTCGCTGCCGGCCAGCCGCGCGGCGGCGCCCACGACGCGGAGCCGGCCGAGCGGCGGGCACCCTGCCGTCGGCGGCGAGCTGCCACGCGCGCCGCAGGTGCCACACGCGCCGCAGCGCGATCATGGCCCGCGGCCCCGCTCGGCAGCAGCCGCTCGTACAACTCCTCCATCCGCCCCACGAGCCGCTCCCACCGATACCGCGCCGCCGCGTGCTCCCGCGCCCGCGCCCCCATCGCGCGCCGCCGCCCCGGATCGCGCGCGAGCTCGTGCAGGGCGACGCCGAGCGCCTCGTCGTCGCCGCGGTCGGCGAGGAGGCCGGTGCCCGGCGCGACGACGTCCGGGACGCCGCCCGCGCGGGTCGCCACCATCGGCCGCGCCCCGGCGGCGGCCTCGATGAGCGAGACCGGCGTGCCCTCGTTGTCGGAGGACAGCACGGCGATGTCGGTGCCCGCGACGATCGCGTCGAGGTCGCGGCGGTAGCCGGTGAACGTCACCGCCCCCGCGCAGCCGAGCGAGGCCGCGAGCGCCTCGAGCTCGGCGCGCGGCTCGCCGTCGCCGACGACCGCCAGCCGCACCGGCGCGCCGAGCTGGCGGGCCCGGGCGAAGGCGCGCAGCAGGACGTCGACGCGCTTGATCGGCGCGAGGCGGCCGACGAAGGTCGCGAGCACCTCGTCGGGGCCGACGCCGAGCTCGTCGCGGAACGGGCCGCCCGGCTCGGGCGCGAGCGCGAGGAAGCGGTCGAGCTCGAGGCCGAGCGGGATCACCTCGAACTTCGAGCGGTCGGCGACGCCGAGGCGCACGAGGTCGTCGACGACCGCGCCGCTGACGCCGATGAGCCGATCGGTCCGAAAGCGCGAGGCCGCGCTCGAGCAGGCGGTAGAAGCGCTCGACCGGCGGGCTGAAGTAGCCCTCGAGGACGTGGCCGTGGTACGTGTGGACGACGATCGGCCGGGGGCGCACGACCTCGGCGGCGAGCCGCCCGATCATCCCGGCCTTCGCGGTGTGGGTGTGGACGAGGTCCGGCTTGAACGCCCGCGCGATCCGCGCGACCTCGCGCAGCGCGCGGAGGTCGTCGGCGGGCTTCAGCGCCGGGCTCAGGTGCTCCACGCCGACGAGGCGCGCGCCGTAGCGCTCGGCGAGGTCGGCGGACGACTCCTCCCCCGGCGGCACCCGGCCCGCGACGAGGAGCGTCTCGAACCGCGCGGGGTCCATCCGCCCGCTCAGCAGGCTCACGTGGTACGCGGGCCCGCCGAGGTTCATCCGCGCGATGACGCGCAGGACGCGGACGCGCGGCGGCGTCGCCACGGCGCGCTCAGTCCGCCCGGCGGCCGACGGCGCACCAGTACGGCGGCCCGTCCGAGACGACGACGTCGCGCAGGCCCGCGGCCGCCATCATCGAGCGGATCTCGTCGGCCGTGAAGCGCTGCTCGAGGCGCGTGGCGAAGCGGTCGAAGGCGTCGGTGCGCATCGTGTAGAAGCTGCGGTCGCGGTAGAAGGAGAGCGGCATGGCGTCGACGCCCACCCCGAGCCGGTCGAGCACGCGCGACAGCCGCGCGAGCGGGAGGTAGACCAGCGCCGCGATGGCCCCGGTCACCGCCACCTTGACCCGCACCGGCGAGCGCGACACGGCCCGCCGCACCACGTCGGTCGCGCGCCACAGCGTGCGGTACCACCGCGGCTGGTTGTCGAAGGCGTAGTACAGGTAGACGAGCAGCGGCGCGCCCGGCTTCAGCGGCCGCACGGCGGAGCGCAGCGCAGCGGCGGTGTCGGGCACGTGGTGCAGGACGCCGAGCGAGTAGCCGAAGTCCATCGAGCGCTCGGCGAACGGCAGCGCGTCGACGCTCGCGACGTGGAAGGCGCAGTTCTCCTGGCCGGCGAGCGTCGTGCGGGCGACCGCGAGCGCGTCCGGGCTCGCGTCGACGCAGTGCAGCGTCCCGACGCGAGGGGCCGCGAGCGCCGCCCACCGGCCGGAGCCGCAGCCGAGGTCGAAGCCCTCGGCGTGCGCGGGCAGCTCATCCCACGGGAACACCGCGAAGTACTGCTCGAACGTCGCGCGCCGCTCGGCCTCCGACAGGTCGGACTGGTCGAAGCGGCTCCACTCCTCGCCGAAGCCGGCGACGGTGGGAGCGTCGAGGTTCGAGCCTGCCATGCGGGCGCAGTCTAGGACTCAGCGCCGGCCGCGCACCCGCGCCACCAGCCGCTCGACCTCGCGCCTCCCGCGCACCCGCACCTGCCGTCGCGGCCCCGGCGTCAGCGGGTGGCGCAGCATGAAGCCGGCGTACATCTTCAGCTCGTCGCGCTCCGCCCGTGGGCGGTCGAAGCTCTGCCCGCTCTCCGTCGACGGCCACCGGTACCGGGCGAGCTGACGGTGGACGTAGGCGAAGCGCCAGCCCGCGGCCGCGAGCTTCATGTACAGGTGGTAGTCGTCGCAGACCCACAGCCACTGCGCCCAGCCGCCCACCGCTCGCACCGCCGAGGTTCGCATCGTCGCCGTCAGCGCCGGGACCGGGTTCTGCTCGGCGATCTTCGGGAAGCGGTCGATCGGGTGCACGGACGGGTCGCCGATGTAGTCCTCGTGGCCGAGCGGGTGGCCGACGATGCGGCAGTTCGTGTAGGCCAGGCCGATGCCGGGGTCGTCGAAGCACGGCAGGACGTGCTCGAGGTACGACGGCTCCCAGGCGTCGTCGGCGTCGAGCTGGGACACGAGCGGCGCCCGCGCCGCCCGCAGCGCGGTGTTGCGCGCGGCCGGCGCCTTGCGGTTGCGGTCGTGGCGCAGCACGCGCAGGCGGGCGTCGCGCACGTCGGCGAGCGCGTCGGCGATCGGCTCCGGCGAGCCGTCGTCGACGACGATGACCTCCAACTCCTCCACCGTCTGGGCGAGCGCGCTCTCGACCGCCGCGCGGATCGTCGCGTTGGCCCGGTAGGCGGGCATGATCACGCTGGTACGAGGCGGCGCCGGCACCCCAGCGACGGTATCGCGGCGCAACTTCCCGCCGACGGACGGTGTTCACTGCCACCGTGCGTCGCCTGACCCTGCTCCTCGCGACCCTCGCGGTCCTGCTGATCCTCCAAGCGCCGGCGTCCGCCGCGCCGCTCAAGTCGATCTGGGGCCCGCTCAGCCTGCCGAACGACCAGTCCGCCGGCCCGACGTACAAGGCGCTCGGCGTCGACGACGTGCAGACCGCGATCACCTGGAACACGATCGCCCCGAAGCGCCCCGCGCACCCCCGCGACCCGAACGACCCCGCCTACCACTGGCCGGGATCCGTCGACGGGTACGTCGGCCAGGGCCGCCAGTTCGGCTACACCGTCACCGTCATGCTCACCGGCTCGCCGTCGTGGGCCAACGGCGGTCACGACCCGGTCTACGCGCCGAACGCCCGCGACTTCGGCGACTTCGCCTTCGCCGCCGCCAAGCGCTACCCCGGGCGTCAAGCGCTGGATGATCTGGGGCGAGCCGACCCGGCGCACGCAGTTCAAGCCCGAGATCCCGCGCCATCCGTCCGCGGCCCGCCGCTACGCGCGCATCCTCGACGCCGCCTACGGCGGCATCCACCGGGCGGCGCGCAACGACATCGTGATCGGCGGCATGTCGTTCACCGCCGGCGACATCCGCCCGCGCGAGTGGATCAAGTGGATGCGCCTGCCCAACGGCAAGCCCCCGCGCCTGGACTGGTACGGCCACAACCCGTTCTCCACGCGCATCCCGCGACCTGCGCAACGAGCCGTTCGCCAACAACAACAACTACGACTTCTCCGACCTCGACACGATGGAGGCGCAGCTGCGGCAGACGTACCGCCGCGCCTACCCGGAGTTCCGCCGGCGGGGGCCGAGGATCTGGGTGTCGGAGTTCACGATCCAGGCCGACCACGGCTCGCAGGACTTCAACTTCTACGTCTCCCAGCGCGACCAGGGGCGGTGGATCGCGGCGGCGTTCCGCGAGGCGGGCAAGACGAGCTACGTCGCCGGGGTCGGGTGGCTGGGCCTGCTCGACGAGCCGCTCGCGCCGTTCAACCGCACCACGGGCCTGCTGACGTACAACCTGCAGCGCAAGCCCGCCTTCTTCGCCTACCAGCAGGCGAAGTGAGCGCAGGTCGCGACGGGCGCGGCCGCTAGCCTCACCCTCGTGAGCGCCCGCGCGGAGGCCGAGCCCGCCGTCCTCGTCGAGAACGTCGGCAAGCGCTTCCGCATGCCCGCGGAGCGCGTCCACACGCTCAAGGAGCGCGCGCTGCATCCGCTGCGCCGCCGCAACGCCGAGGACCTCGTCGCGCTGCGCGACGTCTCCTTCCAGGTCGAGCAGGGCGAGTTCTTCGGCATCGTCGGGCGCAACGGCTCGGGCAAGAGCACGCTGCTGAAGTGCCTGGCCGGGATCTACGCCGTCGACCGGGGCTCGATCGCGGTCCGGGGCCGGCTGTCGACGTTCATCGAGCTCGGCGTCGGCTTCAACCCGGATCTCGCGGCCGCCGACAACATCGTCCTCAACGGGATCATGCTCGGGCTCTCGCCGCGCGAGGCGCGCCGCCGCGTCGACGACGTCATCGCGTTCGCCGAGCTCGAGGAGTTCGTCGACCTCAAGCTCAAGAACTACTCGTCGGGCATGCAGGTCCGGCTCGCGTTCTCGGTGATGATCCAGGTCGACGCCGACGTGCTCCTCATCGACGAGGTCCTCGCGGTCGGCGACGCGGCGTTCCAGCAGAAGTGCTTCGACGTCTTCAACCGCATCCGCGAGGAGGGCCGGACGGTCGTCTTCGTCACCCACGACATGGGCGCGGTGCGGCGCTTCTGCCACCGCGCGCTGCTGATCGAGCGCGGCGACGTGCGGATGATCGGCGAGCCCGACGCCGTGGGCGACCAGTACATCGAGCTGAACTTCGGGCGCGACCACTTCGAGGGCGGCGCGCGCGGCGAGGACGCGCTCGAGGATCGCCTCGGCGACCAGGCCGCCCAGATCACGGACGTGTGGTTCGAGGACGAGACGGGCGAGCGGACCGACGTGCTGCGCCAGGGGGCGCCGTGCCGGCTCTGCACGCGCGTGCGCTTCCGCCGCGACGCCGACCCGAACTTCGCGGTCGTGATCGAGGACGACATGCACCGCCCGCTGTTCGCGACGTCGAGCGCGGACGCCGACGCGCTCCCCGGACCGCAGGCGGCCGGCACGGAGCTGACGTTCGCGGTCGACTTCGACGTGGTCTTCGCGCCCGGGCGCATCCACGTCACGCCGTGGGTCGTGCACTCCGGCGGCGCCGCCGTGATGGACCGCCTCCCGCGCATCCGCTCGGCCGTCGTGACCGGCCGCCGCGTGACCGGCGGCCTCGTCGACCTCCCGCACCGGATGAGCGTGGCTCAGGAGGAGGCCGGGCCCATCGCCTCCGGCCGGGCCATCACGCAGTCGAGCTCGCCGATGCGCAGCGCCCCGTCGCGCCAGACGGGATAGATCCCGGTCAGCGCGTAGCCGCGCCGCTCGAGGGACCGCAGCGAGCGGTGGTAGCCCGGCATGCGGCGGTACAGCCGCTGCACGGCGACCTCGCACTGCGTCCCGAGTACGCGGTCGAGGTGCCGCCGGGCGCCGCGGTAGACGTGCAGGTCCCAGCCCTGCGTGTCGGTCTTGAGGAACACGCGCCGCGCGTCGGCGCCGATCAGCTCCGGCCACAGGTCGTCGAGCCGCCGCACCGGCACCCGTTCCTCGCCCGTGACGTCGAGCTCCTCGAACGTCTCGCGGCCGTAGGCGCTCAGCGGCCGGAACGAGCTGAAGTCGTCGCTGCTGCCGACCTTGATCGTGCGCTGCCCGGAGCGCGCGCCGATCGCCATCCGGTGCACGTCCCAGCCCGGGTCCTCGGCCGCGAGCGCGGCACAGTGCCCCCACGGGCGGCCGACCGGCTCGAACGACACGATCCGCCCGGCGAAGCCGATCTTGCGCAGCAGGCCGCGGTACTGGCCCCAGCTCGCGCCGACGTCGACCACCACCTCGATGCGGAGGCGTTCGAGCACCTCGGCCAGGTGCCGGTCGAGGAAGTCGTCGCGCTCGCTGACGACGGAGGGACCTTGGTCGTCGGCGGCCATGGCGCGACCCCGTCATATCATGGGCCGGGCCCCGCGATGACCGCGACCGCCCCTCCCCAGCCGCCCGTCGCGGCCGGCGCCGCCGGCCCGCGCCTGCGCCCCATCACCGGCCCGTCGGCCCTCGGCGGCGATCCGCGGCGCTTCGTGCACCTCGCGACCACGCTCGCGATCAACGAGTTCAAGCTGCGGTTCTTCGGGTCGGCGCTGGGCTACCTGTGGCAGCTCATGCGGCCGCTGCTGCTGTTCGGCGTGCTGTACCTCGTGTTCACGGAGTTCGTGCGCCTCGGCTCGGCGGTCGAGCTCTATCCCGTCGTGCTGCTCACGAACATCGTGCTGTTCACGTTCTTCCTCGAGGGCACCGGCGGCGCGGTGACGTCCGTCGTGGACCGCGAGGCGCTCGTGCGCAAGATCCAGTTCCCGCGCATGGCGATCCCGGTGTCGGTCGTGCTGACCGCGTCGTTCAACCTCGGGCTGAACGGGCTCGTGGTGCTGGTCTTCGCGCTGGCGAACGGCGTCACGCCGATGTGGAGCTGGTTCCAGGCGATCCCGCTGATCGCGATCCTCGCGGTGCTGACGACCGGCACGGCGATGCTGCTCTCGTCGCTGTACGTCCGCTACCGCGACATGCGCCCGATCTGGGACGTGTTCTCGCAGGCCCTGTTCTACGCGACGCCGGTGATCTACACGATCGACTCGCTCGACAAGGCGGACTGGATCAAGCACCTGATCATGCTCAACCCGCTCGCCGCGATCCTCGAGCAGATGCGCCACGCGGTCATCGACCCGAACGCGCCGACCGCGGCGCAGGCCGCCGGCGGCGCGGGCCGGCTGATGCTGTCGGGCGCGATCGTGGTGCTCGTCGCCGGGTTCGGCTTCTGGCGCTTCAACCGCGACGCCCCGCGGATCGCCGAGGACCTCTAGGCGAGGGCCGGCAGCGCCCGCGCCACGTCGCCCATCCGCGCGAAGGCCGCGCCCGCGGCGGCGCAGTGCTCGACGAAGCGCTCGAGCATCGCCATGCGGTGGCCGCGGCCGATGACCTGCGGGTGCATGCAGACGGTGAGCAGGCCGCCGTCGACGTGGCGGTCCATCCAGTCGAACTCCTCCGTCCAGATCTCGAGCACCTTGCTCGGCGCCGAGAGGCCGGCCCGGTAGGGCGGCCCGAAGGCGAACTGGAAATGCGGCCAGTCGTCGAGCTCGAAGCACATCGGCAGCTCCCACAGGCGCGCGTCGCGCCCGGGCTGCAACGGCTGGTCGCGGCTGACCCGGTCGCCGATCCGGGGGCGGTAGGGCGCGAAGTCGTCGGCCATCAGGCTCGAGTCGTAGAGGAAGCCGTGCTCCTCGAGCAGCCCCAGCGTGGCGGCTGACACGTCCGCCGAGGGCGACCGGTAGCCCGCCGGCCGCACCCCGAGCCGGTCGAGCGCCGCCAGCGCGCGCTCCATGTCGGCGCGCTCCTCGGCCGGCGTCTGCCCGCTCGGGTCGACGTGCGCGTAGGAGTGGTGGGCGACCTCGTGCCCGGCGGCGAGGATCGCCTCGCACGGCGAGGGGAACGACTCGATCGTGTGGCCCGGGATGAAGAACGTCGCCGGGAGGTCGAGCGCCCCGAGGCGCTCGAGCAGGCGCGGGACCCCGACGCGGGCGCCGTACTCGCCGCGCCCGAGCATCGCCGGGGTCACGCGGTCGTAGCCGAACCAGACCGACAGGGCGTCGAAGTCGAACGTGAGGCAGACCCGGCTCGACGGCATGACGGCCGACGCTATCGGCTCGTACGCTCCGACCATGAGCTACTTCGACAACGCCGGGCGGACGGACGTGCTCGGCGGCGGCGAGCGCATGGTGCCGATCACCACGCCCGCGGGGCAACACCGGGTGTGGACGAAGCGGACGGGCAACAACCCGGCCACGAAGATGCTCCTGCTCCACGGCGGGCCCGGCGCCACGCACGAGTACCTGCTCGGCTTCGACTCCTTCCTGCCGGGCGCGGGCGTCGAGTTCTACTACTACGACCAGCTCGGCTCGGGCTGGAGCGACCAGCCGGACGAGCCGTCGCTGTGGACGATCGAGCGGTTCGTCGACGAGGTCGAGCAGGTGCGCCTCGCGCTCGGGCTGACGCGCGAGAACTTCGTCCTCTACGGCCAGTCGTGGGGCGGGATCCTCGCGATCGAATACGCGCTGGCCCACCAGGAGCACCTCAAGGGCCTGGTGATCAGCAACATGATGGCGAGCATCCCGGCCTACAACGCGTACGCGAACGACGTGCTCATCCCCGGCCAGGACCCGGACACGATCGCCGAGGTCAAGGCGCTCGAGGCCGCGGGCGACACCGACAACCCGCGCTACGACGAGCTGCTCATGCGCGAGCACTACGTCAAGCACGTCCTGCGGCTGCCGGTCGAGGACTGGCCCGAGCCGGTCGTGCGCTCGTTCGCGCGCATCAACAAGGACATCTACGTCCCGCTCCAGGGCCCGAGCGAGCTCGGCGCCTCCGGCCTGCTGACGGACTGGGACCGCGTGGCGGACCTGGCGCGCATCGACGTGCCGGCGCTCGTGATCGGCGGGACGCACGACACGATGGATCCGGCCCATCTGCGGGACATGGCCGAGCGCCTGCCGCGGGGGACCTACCTGCACACCGAGGGCTCGCACCTGGCGATGTACGACGACCAGGAGACCTACATGCGCGGGCTCGTCGACTGGCTGGCGGCGAACGGCTAGTCGGCCGGCGTCTCGCGCTCGGCCGCCCGCACCGCGCGCACCAGCATCCACGGCGCGACGACGAGCAGCAGCGCGGCCAGCACCACGTAGATCCACGACCCGAGCCACGAGACGCGGAACAGCGCGGCGCGGTCGAGGATGTCGGGCAGCTCGGAGGCGAGCGACCGCGGCGCGCGCTGGAACACGAACGCGAGGTCGGCGTGCAGCGGGCGGCCGTCGCGGAGCGCGGTCGAGGTCCGCGCCGCGGCGTCGGCGTTGCCGTACACCGCCGCGCGGCCGGGGCCGGCGTTCTGCAGGCAGACGCTCACCCGGCCGGGACGGACCGTGCGGTCGAGGCGCACGCGCCGCTCGGCCCGCGCGCCGTAGCCGCCGGCGACGCGCCCGGCGGCCAGGACGCGGCCGTCGCCCGACCGCACGGCGAGGCGCAGCGGCGGGGCGCTCCCGCCGCGCGCGCCGACGACGACCGTCACCGCGTCGAAGGCGCCGCCGCCCGGGACGTCGACGGGCTGCTGACACGCCTGCTGCGCCGGTGCGAGCGCGACGACGGTGCGTGGCCGGCGCGACGCCCTGCGTGAACGCGAGCGACGTGCGGTGCAGCAGCGCGATCGCCGCGACGAGGACGACGCCGGCGACCACGACCCCGGCGACGACGGCCCGCGCGCTACGCATAGAAGCGCTCCAGGCAGAGGCCCAGCGACAGCACGTTGAGCACGAGCAGCGCGGCGAGCGTGCCCGCGACGCCGAGCGGCCGGGCGGCGGGCCGCAGCCACCGCAGCGCCGCCGCGACCGCGAGGCCCGCGATGCCGACGAGCGGCAGCAGGTAGCGCCCGTTGTTGAACGGCCCCTGGCCGCTCGCGAGCATCCGGTACTCCGTCCAGTGCAGGCCGGCGAGCAGGATCACGGCGACGAGGGCGAGGAACGCCACCACGGCGAGGTCCACGCGCCGGCGCGCGCGCCACAGGGCGGCCAGCGCGAGCCCGGCGACGGCGATCGTCACCAGGGCGAAGACGACATAGACCCAGTCCGGGAAGCGGACCTCGAGCCAGCCGAACGCCGCCCAGCCGGTCGAGAGCCAGACGTCGTAGACCGGCAGGTGGGTGCCGGGGATCGCGAACGACTGTTCTGGAACGGCAGCTTCGGCAGGTAGAACTGCCAGAGGTAGGAGAGCAGCTCGCGCAGGTTGAAGCCGACCGAGCGCCCGGTCGCGTCGGTGACCTGCGCGGCGGCCGCGCGGCCCGACAGGCGGGCGATGACGAACCAGACGCCGAGGGTGGCCACCAGCGCGGCGCCCGCCCCGACCGCGGTGGGCAGCCAGGCGGTGAGGCGGCGCCCATGCGCGCGCCACAGCGCCACGGCGAGGGCGAACGCCGCGGCCGGCACGAGCGCATAGCTCGTCGCCTTGACGACACACGCCGCGCCGACGACCGCGAAGAGCGCGACCGCCCCGCCGACGCTCACGCCCCGCCGCAGCAGGCGCACGCCGAGCCAGAGCGCGAAGGACCAGAACGCGAACAGGGCCGCGTCGGGGTTCAGCGAGGCCGACACGAAGCCGACCATCGGCAGCAGCCCCGCGGTCCCGGCGGCCGCGAGCTGGGCCAGCCGGTCGCGGGCGAACACCTCGCCGGCGAGCAGCCACACGCCGGCGACGGTCAGGAGCAGCCACAGGACCGACGCGAGCCGGGCGATCGTGAGCCGCGCGAAGAGGTCGCCGCCCTCGGCGATCCGGTACGGGATCGACTCGTACAGGTAGTAGAGCGGCGGATTGGACGACGCCGGGTTCCCGCCGCCGCCGTCCGTGCGCGCCTTGTGCGGGAGGCGGGCCGCCTGCGCGCGCCAGCGGTCGTACACCGCCTGGCTCCACTCCATGCGGGCCTGGAGCTGCTGCGCGGTCTGGTCGGAGTTCGACAGGCTCCCGGCGACGATCTGCTCGCGCGACAGCGGCGGCCGGTCGGGCTGGCCGGGGAGAGCGAAGCGCTCGGCGAGCGTCTGGACGTAGCCGAAGTGCGAGTTCTCGTCGGGCGCCTGGAACGCGGGCGTGACGAGCGCCCACGCCACGCCGACGATCGCGACGACGACGAGGAGCGCGCTCAGCGCCGCGGGCGGGCGCGTGAGGCGCGGGGCCGCGGGCACCGCCCGCCCGCGCCGCGCAGACCTCGCCTGGACCATCTCAGGGGATGCGCGTGAGCTCGCGGCGCTCGTCCTCGTCCTCGAAGGCGGCGGTGCGCTCGCGCTCGAGGACGTCGATGCGCTCCTGCAGGAGCCCGATGCGCTGGGCGAGGACCTTGCTCTGGTCCGAGAGCCGCGAGAGCACGAGCGAGAAGTGCAGGAGGATCACGAGGATGAACCCGAGCGCGACGGCGAACAGGGCCGACGGCGCGTAGAAGATCCCGATCGCCACCGCGACGCGGTCGAGCAGCGGCTTCCACACCGCGAGCGCGAGCAGGATCGCGGTCGAGAACATCCACAGCAGCGCGTAGCGCTCCATGAGCCGCCGGCGCCGGACGAGCTCGAACACGAGCCCGAAGAGGCCGAGCGTGGCGATGATCGAGACGATCTGCAGGCGCAGCTGCATGGTCAGATCGTAGGCTGGGCGGAGACGGGAGCGTCGTCGCCCGCGTCGACCGCGGGCCGGGCGCGGAGCATGCCGACGAACACGGCGAGCAGGACCTTGAGCATGTAGTAGGCCGACTGCGTCGAGTTGATCGACGAACGGCCGGCCGTGCGCGCGCGCATCTGCACCGGCAGCTCGGTCGCGACGAGACGGTGGGCGTGGACCATGAGGACCGCCTCGACCTCGGGGTAGTCGTGCGGGTAGTCGTGGGCGAACAGGGCGATCCCGCGGCGGTCGGTCATCCGGAAGCCCGACGTGGGATCGGTGACGTCGCGACCGGTGATCATCGACAGCACGCGGGCGAAGACCCGGATCCCGAGCCGGCGGTAGACCGACGAGCGGTAGCCCTCGCCGTCGGGGGCGAGGAAGCGCGAGCCGGTGACCATGTTCACGCCGCTGTGCGAGCGCAGCTCGGCGAGCAGGTCGTTGATGTGGCGCGCGTCGTGCTGGCCGTCGCCGTCGACCTGGACGGCCACGTCGTAGTCGTGCTCGAGCGCGTACTGGTAGCCGGCCTGCATCGCGCCGCCGATGCCGAGGTTGAACGGCAGGCGCACGACGGTCGCCCCCGAGCCGGCGGCGACCTGCGCGGTCGCGTCGGTCGAGCCGTCGTCGACGACCACGACGTCGAAGTCGGGCGCGTGGCGATGGATGTCCGCGATCGTGCCGGCGATGGCGCCGGCCTCGTTGTAGGCGGGGACGATGGCGAGGTGGGTGCTCACGGGACGGGAGGCGGGACGCCACCGACTAGAACGCCGGGCGTCGCACAGGGTTGCGCCTGTTTTGCCGGAGAACAGGCTAGCGGCTGTCCCGGGCGCCGCCGGGAGCCGCCTTGCGCCACCACGCCACCGCCCGGGCGATGCCGTCCTCGAGCGGCTCCTGCGCGCGCCAGCCCGCCTCGCGCTCGAGGCGGCCGGTATCGGCGACGAGGAACGGCGGGTCGTCGGGGCGGGGCGGCAGCGCGCCGGAGCGGACGAGGTCCTCGCGGCCGGTCTCGCGCGCCACGAGCGCCACGAGGTCGCGGACCGCCACGCCCCGGCCCGACGCGACGTTGACCGCCCCGTCGACGTCGCTGCAGACCAGCGCCGCGAAGGCCTCGCCGAGCTCTTCGACCGCGATGAAGTCGCGGACCTGGGAGCCCTCGCTGACCGGCACGTCCTCGCCCGCGAGCAGCCCGCGCGCGACGGCCGCCACCAGACGGCCGGGGGCCTCGCCCGGCCCGAACGAGAAGAACACCCGGCCCCAGGCGAGGCTCAGGCCCTCCTGGCGGGCGAACGCCTCCGCCGCGACGTGCGTGGCGTGCTTCGCCGCGCCGTAGAGCGTCGCGGGCGCGAGCGGCGTGACGCCCTCCACGCACGGCCCGTCGAGGCCGTCCCAGCCGTACTCCGCGCAGGACCCGGCCATGACGACCCGGCGGCCGCCCGCCGCGGCGAACGCGCGCAGGAGCCGCAGCGAGGCCCCGACCCACTCGAGGTTCTCCGGCGCGGTCCAGAAGCGCCCGTGCTCGGCGTACCAGGCGAGGTGCAGCAGCGTGTCGGCCCGCGCCGCGGCGACCGCGCGTTCCGGCCCGTCCGGGCGCGAGCAGGTCGGCCTGCCGCGAGCCGACCGCCACGACCTCGACGCCCCGCCGCTCCAGGGCCGCGGTCGCGTGCGGCCCGATGTAGCCGGTCGCGCCGGTGACGAGGACGCGGGTCACGGCGCGTGGTCGGGCCAGGTGCGGTCGCGCTCGGACATCGTCAGGCCGCCCGCCGGCGGCGCAGGCCACTCGATCCCGAACGCCGGGTCGTCCCAGCGCACGCCGCGCGCGGCGTCCGGGACGTACGGCGTCGACATGACGTAGAGGACCTCGGAGTCGTCGGTCAGCGTCATGAAGCCGTGCGCGCAGCCGGCGGGGATGAAGAAGGCGACGCCCGAGTCCTCGTCGAGCGGGACCGCGTGCCAGCGCCGATACGAGGGCGACTCCGGCCGCAGGTCGACCGCGACGTCCCACACCGCACCGCGCGTCGCGCGCACGAGCTTGGCCTCGCCGTGGGGCTCTGACTGGTAATGCAGGCCGCGCACCGTCCCGGCGCGGGCGTTGAACGAGGTGTTCATGTGCGCGACCCGCGCGTCGACGCCGTGGGCCTCGAGCTCCTCGACCGCCCACGTGCGGGCGAAGAAGCCGCGCTCGTCGGCGTGGCGCTCCTGCTCGACGACGTAGGCGCCGTGCAGCGGCGTCTCGCGGAAGATCACGGCAGGAGCTGCAGCTCGGGCGCCCGCGCCGCGAACCGGCCGCCCCACTCCCGGACGTAGGCGTGCTGCTCCATGATCTCCGCGCGCAGGTTCCACGGGAGGATCACGACGACGTCGGGCCGCGTCTCGCGCAGCGCCTCGACCGGGCGGATCGGCACGTGGCTGCCGGGCAGCAGGTGGCCCTGCTTGTGCGGGTTGAGGTCGACGGTGTAGTCGAGGAAGTCGGTCCCGATCCCGCAGTAGTTCAGCAGCGTGTTGCCCTTCGCCGGCGCGCCGTAGCCGACGATCGAGCGGCCCTGGCGCTTGAGGTCGATGAGCAGCGACAGCACGGCGCGCTTGTCGTCGGTGACGCGCTGGGCGTAGCCGCGGTAGGTCGCGAGGTCGTGCAGCCCGGCCGCCTCCTCGCGGGCGAGCAGCTCCCGCGCGCGATCGGTGTCGGGCTTGGCGGCGTCGTCCTCGTGGGCGCCGTAGATGCGCAGCGATCCGCCGTGGGTCTCGAGCTCCTCGACGTCGAACAGGCGCAGGCCGTGGGCGGCGAAGACGCGCCGCGCGGTGAGGAACGAGAAGTACGAGAAGTGCTCGTGGTAGATCGTGTCGTACTGGTTGTCCTCGATGAGCCGCAGGAGGTGCGGGAACTCCATCGTGATGACGCCGTCGTCGGCGAGCACGACCTTCATCCCGGCGACGAAGTCGTTGAGGTCCGGGACGTGGGCGAGGACGTTGTTGCCGAGCAGCAGGTCGGCCTTGCGCTCGGCCGCGAGGCGCTCGGCCGTCGCGACCCCGAAGAACTCGACGAGCGTCGGGACCCCGCGCTCGACCGCGGCCGCCGCGACGTTCGCCGCCGGCTCGACGCCCGAGCACGGGCACCCCGCGCTCGACGAAGTACTGCAGCAGGTAGCCGTCGTTGGAGGCGATCTCCACGACGTGGCTCGACGCGCCCAGCCCCCACCGCTCGACCATCGCGTCGACGTAGCGGCGCGAGTGCTCCAGCCACGTCGTCGAGTACGACGAGAAGTAGGCGTAGTCGGAGAAGATCGCCTCGGGCGACTCGAACTGCTGCAGCTGGACGAGCAGGCACTGCTCACAGACGAGCGCGCGCAGGGGGTAGAACGGCTCCATCGCGTTCGCGCGCTCCGGCGGCAGGTAGCTGTTGGCCAGCGGCGACATGCCGAGGTCGGCGAACACGGTCTCGATCGGGGCGCCGCAGAAGCGGCAGGCGGCGGGCGTCATCGCTGCGGAAGGGTAGAGGCGGCGCTCGCGTAGGCGTCGATCTGCTCGAGCGTCGTCGCCCGCGCGTCGGCCCCGTCACGGACCGCGCGGTACCAGTCGACGGTGCGCCGCAGCGCCTCGTGCAGATCCCAGCGCGGCGTCCAGCCGAGCCGCTCGCGGGCCTTCGTCGAGTCGAGCGCGAGGAAGTGGGCCTCGTGCGGGTGGGGCCCGGGATCGACGACCCAGCGCAGCTCGTCGGGCCACAGCTCGGCGATGCGGTCGGTGATCCACGAGACCGGCTGCACGTCGTCCAGCGCCGGGCCGAAGTTCCAGCCGCCGGCGGCGTCGGGCGAGGCGGCCAGCGCCTGGGCCAGCTCGAGGTAGCCGGCCAGCGGGTTCAGGACGTGCTGCCACGGGCGCACCGCGGTCGGGTTGCGTACGCGGATCTCCGCGCCGGCGACGGCGCCGCGCATGATGTCCGGGATCAGCCGGTCCTCGCTCCAGTCGCCGCCGCCGATCACGTTGCCGGCCCGCCCCGAGCCCAGCCGCGGCCCGTCGGGATCCGGCCCGAAGAACGAGCGCTGGTACGCGTCGGCGACGAGCTCGGCCGCGCCCTTCGAGCTCGAGTACGGGTCGTGGCCGCCCTTGGGGTCGTCCTCGACGAACGGCCGCCCCTGCTCGCGGTTGTCGTAGCACTTGTCCGAGGTGACGTTGACCACCGCGCGCACGTCGTCGCCGCGGCGCGCGGCCTCGAGCACGTTGACCGTGCCCATCACGTTCGTCTCGTAGGTCTCGCGCGGGTCGCGGAACGAGCGGCGCACCAGCGACTGCGCCGCCATGTGGATCACGACCTCGTGGCCGGCGACCGCGCGGGCGACCGCGTCGGGGTCGCGGATGTCGGCCCGGACGTCGTCGATCCCCTCGCCGACGCGGGCGAGCGCGAACAGCGACGGCTCGGTCGGCACGCGGTCGGACAGGCCGGTGACGGAGGCGCCCATGTCCGTGAGCCAGAGCGTCAGCCACGCGCCCTTGAAGCCGGTGTGGCCGGTGACGAGGACGCGCCGCCCGCGCCAGAAGCCCGGATCTACCACTTGCGCCACGGCGCGCGCCCCGACGCCCAGAGGTCCTCGAGGACGCCCCGGTCGCGCAGCGTGTCCATGCCGCGCCAGAAGCCCAGGTGGCGGAACGTCGCCATCTCGCCGTCCTCCGCGAGGCCGCGCATCGGCTCCTGCTCCCACACCGTGTCGTCGCCCGCGATGTACCGGCCGACATCGGCGCTGAGCACGAAGAAGCCGCCGTTGATCCAGGAGCCGTCGCCGCGCGGCTTCTCGAGGAAGCCGGTGACGCGGTCGGACCCGTCCGGGACCTCGAGCGCGCCGAAGCGGCCCGGCGGCTGGACGCCGGTGACCGTCGCCTTGAGGCCGTGATCGCGGTGGAAGGCGAGCAGCGCGCCGATGTCGATGTCGGCCAGGCCGTCGCCGTAGGTCATGCAGAAGGGCTCGTCGCCGACGTAGGGCAGGACGCGCTTGATGCGCCCGCCGGTCATGGTGTTGTCGCCCGTGTCCACGAGCGTCACGCGCCACGGCTCCGCCGTCGAGTGATGGACCTCCATCGAGCGCTGCGCGATGTCGAAGGTGACGTCGCACGTGTGGAGGTAGTAGTTCGCGAAGAACTCCTTGATCAGGTAGCCCTTGTAGCCGAGGCACACGATGAACTCGTTCACGCCATGGGCGGAGTAGAGCTTCATGATGTGCCAGAGGATCGGCATGCCGCCGATCTCGACCATGGGCTTGGGGCGGACGGAGGTCTCCTCGGCCAGGCGCGTGCCGAGGCCTCCCGCCAGGATCACCGCTTTCACGACGGGCGAGGGTAGTGCGTCGCCCGGCTACGCCGTCTGCCTGACGGCGACGGCCCGGAGCATCTCGTGGCGCCACGGGTGCGCGCGGAGCGGGTGCGTGCGCAGCAGCGCGGCCTCCTTCGCCGCCGCCGCCAGCTCCCTGGGCTTCACCGCGCGGCCGGGGCGCAGGTAGCCGCGCATCGGGAACGTCTCGGTCGCGACGACCGTGAAGCCGGAGCGCTCGAGCAGCGCGCGGAGCGCCATCGGCGTGTAGTGGCCGACGTGGTGGCGGATGTCGAGGTTCGCCCAGCCCTTGCCCCGCCGCTGCGCGTAGACGCTCGCGATGTTCGGGACCTCGACGAAGAAGTGCCCGCCGGGGCGCAGGAAGGCGGCGACCCGCTCGAGCGCCGGGCGCGGGGCGGAGAGGTGCTCGACGACGTGCCAGGCGCAGGCGACGTCGAAGCTCGCCTCGGGCAGGTCGACCTCCTCGATGAACCCCGCGAGCACGGGCAGGCCGAGGCGCTCGGTCGCGCGCCGGGCGAGGTCCTCGGCCGGTTCGACGCCGGTCGGCTCGAACCCGGCCTCGGCCGCGGCCTCGACGAAGTGCCCGGCCGCGGCGCCGATCTCGAGCAGGCGCCCGTCGGTGCGGTAGCCGCGGATCCACTCGATGCGGCGGTCGGCCTCGTAGCGGCGCTGGGCCGGGTCCTCCTCGTAGCCCTCGCCGCCGGGGTACTCGGCGAAGTAGCCGGCGTCGTAGAGGCGCTGCAGGTCCTCGGCCGTCGCGGTCGGGCGCGAACAGCAGGCCGCAGCTCGGGCAGCGGTGCAGCTCGATCGGCAGCCACGCCGGATCGGGGGCCGCGGCGGCGCCGCAGGCCCAGCAGGCGACGGTGGTGGTGGTCACTTCGCTCCTAGACTGCAGCCGGGATGGCAGAGGTAGATGTCGTCCATCTCGTGTGGGCACCGCTCGGGCCGGAGCCGGTGGAGCGGTTCGCCGCATCGTATCGGGCACATCCGGCCGGTCTGGCGCACCGGCTCGTCGTGCTCCTCAACGGCTTCGGCCCCGACGAGGACGCCGCCACGCACCTGCGCGCGCTCGACGGCATCGAGCACGAGACCGTCCGGACGCCGGAACCGACGCTCGATCTGCCCGCCTACGCGCACGCCGCCCGCGTCCTCGACGCCGCGCACCTGTGCTTCGTCAACTCCCACGCCGAGGTGCTCGCCGACGGCTGGCTGGCCGCGCTCCACGGCGCGCTCGCGGAGCCGGGCGTCGGCCTCGCGGGCGCGACCGGCTCCTACGAGAGCCCGCACTCGATCAACCCGCTGCGGCGCCGCAAGTGGCCGCGGTTCCCGAACCCGCACATCCGGACGAACGGGTTCATCGTCGGGCGCGACCTGTTTCGCGACCTGCGCTGGCCCGACGTGCGGACGAAGGCGCAGGCGTGGGAGCTCGAGAGCGGGCACGCGGGCATGACGGCGCAGGTCCGCGCCCGCGGCCTGCGGGCCGTGGTCGTCGACCGCGACGGCGGCGTGCACGAGCCGCCGGCGTGGCCGGCCAGCGCGACGTTCCGCGCCGGCGAGCAGGCGAAACTGCTGATCGCCGACAACCGCACCCGCGACTGGCAGGACGCCGACGCGGCCACGCGGGCGAAGCTCTCGCGGCTGGCCTGGGGCGTCAACGGCGCAGCAGCGCCAGCGCCCGGCGCGCGACCGCGGGCCAGAGCATGAGCGCCAGGGCCACGTAGAGCGCCCCGGCGATCAGCGCGCCGAGGATCGCCGCCGGCACGGAGCCGTCGAGGCCGAGCGCCGCGACGGCCGGGAAGACGAGCGCGAGCGCCGGCGCCGGGAGCGACAGCATCACGGCGTGCGCGCCGGCGGCGGGCGCCGCGCGGCGGAACACGAGCACGAGCACGAGCAGGACGAGGACGACGCCGGTCACCGCGTGCGCGACCGACACGGCGAACGGGCCGTGCGGCCGCGCGACCAGCACGAGCACGACCTGCGTCGCGATCGTCGCGACGCTCACGGCCGCCAGGCCCGAGAACAGCTCGAGCGAGAACGCGAGGGTCGTCAGCGGGGCGAGCAGCGCCCACCCGAGCGCCATGAGCAGGAACACGCGCGACGCGTCCCACAGGAGGTCGAGCGTCTGCGGCGTGAGCGAGCCGCCGAGCAGCGCGTCGAGGAGCGGGTGCGCGAAGCAGGCGTAGCCGGCCGCGACGGGGACGTAGACGAAGACCGAGAACGGCGAGATCGCGTCGAGGTACTCGCGGGCGACCGCCCGGCCGCGCTCGTGGAGGGCCGCGACGAGCGACGGCATCGTCGTCAGCCCGAGCGTCGCCGACGTGACGCCGCTGATCATCACCGCCGCGAGGTACGCGTAGGTGTAGCCGGTGACCGCCCCGCGCTGCGACGACACGGCCGCCAGCGCGATCGACAGGTTCACCTGGAACGTCACGGGGATCGCCGCGCCGGCGGCCGCGCGCGCGACGAGCCGCCACGTGGCGCCGCGGCCGATCGCGCGCCATTCGGGCCCCGCCCGGAACCCGAGCCGGCGCAGGTAGAGCAGGTGGGCGGCGAGCAGCAGGATCGCGCTCGCGGCCACGGCGACCGCCGCGCCCGTGATGCCGACCGCGGTCATCAGCGCCGCGGCCAGGGCGACGGTGAACGCGCTCGCCGCGGCGTACAGCGCCGCGCTCGCGACGAACCGCCGCGACGCCGCGAGCACCGCGGCGAGCGCCGCGGCCCAGATCTGGCACCACGCGGCGGCGGCGAGGATCGCGACGCTCGTCACCGCGGTCGACTGCGCGTCGCCCGAGGCGGACGGGACGAGCGCGCGGCCGAGCAGCGGCGCGGACAGCGCGAGCACGCCGGCCATCACCGCCGCGGCCGCCACGAGCCGCGCCACGGTGTCGTGCGCGCGCCGGCGGAACGCCGCCTCGTCCGACGTCGCCCCGAAGAGCGGGACGAGCGCGACGCGCAGCGTCGAGCCGAACAGCAGGAACGTCAGGTAGGCGGAGTAGGCGGCGAGGAAGCCGTCGGTCTGCGGCCCCTCGCCGACGATCACCGCGATCAGCAGCGCGAGGAGGCCGCCGAAGACGTTCGCCGCGAGGAAGCTGACCGAGACGACGACCGACGAGCGGGCGGTGCTGCTCTCGTGCGCGACGAGCGGCGGCGGCACCGGCCCGGCGGCCGCCTCGAGGCCGGGCGCGTCGGCCTGCGCGGGCATCACGCCCCGTCCACCGACGACAGCGACGGGCCGAGCCGGGGCAGCGGCGCGTACTCCACGAGCCGGCCGCGGCGGCGCGCGACGACGCGCGCGACCTGCGCGCGGGCGAGCGTCGGCAGCCGCAGCGCGAAGCGCCCCAGCGCGCGCGGCCAGCGGACGTGGCGGCCGGTGAACGCGAGGATCCGCGCCGCGGCGCGCGGCCGCCCGGCGAGGACGCTCGCCACCGCGTGCAGCAGGCTGCGCTCGGCCTCCGCGTCGATGCGCGCGCGCGACGACGTCGCCGGCGACGCCGGTCTCGCGTCCCGAGCGCCTCCCAGGCCAGGAACGTCGACTCGCTCGGATCGAGGCCGTAGTCGTGGGCCTTGGTCTGGTGGATGCGCAGATAGCAGCGCGGGCGGGCCATCCAGGCGAGGTCGTGGCGGGCGAGGAGCTTGCCCCACAGGTGCACGTCGGCGGCGGGGGCGAAGCGGGCGTCGAAGCCGCCGGCCTCCTCCAGGGCGGCGCGCCGCACGAGCGTGTTGCTCGGCATCCCGATCACGTTCAGGAGGTCGGCCTGCGCCCGGAGGGCCTCGCGCCCGGCGACCAGCCCGGGGGCGAACACGCCGGTCGTCCCGCGCCCGAAGACGCGACCGTCCTCGTCGACGAACCACCCCGGCCCGGAGACGATCGCGGCGCTCGGGTGGGCGTCGAGCAGCGCGACGGCCTCGGTCAGGTACGCCGGGTGCAGCCAGTCGTCGGCCGCCAGAAACTTGACCTGCTCGCCGCGGGCGAGCTCGAGGCAGCGGGCGAAGTTGCCGAACAGGCCGACGTTGCGCTCGTTGCGGTGCGCCTGGATCCGCTCGCCGTAGCGCGCGAGCACCGCGGGCGTGTCGTCCTCGGAGGCGTTGTCGACCACGATCAGCTCGAAGTCCCGGTACTCCTGCGCGAGCACGCTGTCGATCGCCCGCGCGAGGAAGCGCCCGTAGTTGTACGCCGGGATGCAGACGCTGACGGCCGGGGTCACGTGACCCGCTCGAGCCACAGGCTGCCGCCGTCCATGTTGTAGAGGCCGGCCAGCGCGTCGGGCCGCTCGCGATAGAGCATGTGGTTCGCGATCCGCACGCGCCAGGCGTCGTTGTGCATCAGGAACGCCTGGACGAGGTACTGCTCGTTCCAGCTCAGGCCCTCGTCGTAGACCCAGTCGTCGTGGTAGTCGTCGGGCAGGAAGATGTCGTGGATCTGCACGAGCACGCCCGGCGCGAGCCGCGGCATCACCTCGAACAGGAACCAGTTGACGTCGCCGCCGGTGCGCACGCAGTGCGAGCCGTCGTAGAAGCAGATGTCGCCCGCCTGCAGACGCTCGAAGATCCCGAGGTCGGCGTGCTGGACGATCTGGCGGTGGACCTCCCACTCGCGCGGCAGCCCGGCGAAGACCTGCTCGTTGGGGAACGGCTCGACGAGCGTGACGGCGCACGGCGCCTCGGGCCCGTTGCGCTCGAGCGCGCGGGCGAGCAGCAGGCTCGACCAGCCCGAGCCGACCTCGACGACGCGGCGCGGGCGCCGGTCGCGGACGAGGCCGTAGTAGACGATCGCGTCGGCGCCGCTGAACGCGCCGTTGTTCCAGATGTACTGCGCCGCGCCCCGGCTGCGGCTCGAAGGACACGTCGTCGAGCTCGGCCCGGTGGCGCTCGACCGTGCGCGCGACCTCGAGCTGGCCGTCGAGGTCCCAGTCGACGCCCTTGCGGCAGGCCGCGGTCGTGCCAGAGCTGCGGGTTCGCGCGCAGGAACGCGACGTCGTTGAGCGGCACGTAGAAGTGGTTGGGCTGCAGGTGCCAGCCGCGGCGCTGGAGCTCGTCGAACGGGACGCGGCGCAGGAAGGCGAGCGCGTCGTCGGTGCGTCGGGACGCCCAGGGGCCGAGGCGGATCTCGGAGGACGGGGCGGCGGGCGGCGCAGGGAGCGCGGGCGCGGCGGCAGGCGCGGGCGCTACGGGCCGCCCTCGCAGCCGCCGCACCGGCGCGCGCACGAGCCGCGCGTAGCGGTCGCTCGCCCGGATGCGCAGCAGGCGCTCGTAGAGCGGCGAGGCGACCAGGGCGTCCGGGTCGCCGGCGAGGCCGGAGGCGCGCCCGCCCGGCCGGGGCGGCACGGCGCCGAGGACGCTGCGCAGGCCGGGCACGCGCGCCACCGCCGCCACCGCGCGGTAGGCGATCGTTCCCTCGTGGCCGCGGCGGTCCTCCGCCCGGCCCAGTTGCGGCGTGCCGCCGTCGAGGCCGCGCATCTCGGCGGTGAAGCGGGGCCGGGACGAGCGCGCCGGCTGTCCTCGGTCATCCATCGGGTCGGTGACTCTAGCCACGGAACGGACCATCTACTGTGTCCCGATGGCCGTCCCGCTCTTCGACACGTCGACCCCCCTCGATCCGCTCCGCGCGGAGATCGCCGACGCGATCACCCGCGTCGTCGACGGCGGCCGGTTCATCCTCGGCCCGGAGGTCTCCGCCTTCGAGGAGGAGTTCGCCGCCTCCTGCGGCGCCCGGCAGGCGATCGGCGTCGCGAACGGCACCGACGCGCTGACGATCGCCCTGCGCGCGATGGGCGTCGGGCCCGGGCGACGACGTCGTCGTCCCGTCGTACACCTTCTACGCGTCGGCCGAGGCGATCCCGCCGATCGGCGCGCGCCCGGTGTTCTGCGACGTCGACCCCGAGACGGGCTGCGTCACGCCCGAGACCGTCGCGGCGGCCCTGACGCCGCACACGAAGGCCGTGATCGCGGTCCACCTGTACGGCAACATCGCGCCCGTCGCCGAGATCGAGGCGCTCGGCGTCCCGGTGCTCGAGGACGCCGCGCAGGCGGCGGGCTCGCGCATCGCCGCGGGGCGGCCGGGGTCGCTCGCGACGGCCGCGACGTTCAGCTTCTTCCCGTCGAAGAACCTCGGCGTGCTTCGGCGACGGCGGCGCGATCACGACGAACGACCCCGAGATCGCGGACCGGTGCCGGATGCTGCGCTTCCACGGCTCCTACGACAAGACGACGTTCGAGCACGTCGGCTACAACTCGCGCCTCGACGAGCTGCAGGCCGCGATCCTGCGCGTCCAGCTGCCGCACCTCGACACGTGGGCCGACGGCCGCCGCGCCGCGGTGGCCCACTACGAGCGCAGCGGCCTCGGCGGACGCTCGTCACGCTCCCGCGGCCGACGGCGGGCGCGGAGCCGGCCTGGCACCTGTACACGATCCGCCACGCCGAGATCGAGCGCGTCGCCGAGGCGCTGGCCGCGCATGGCATCGGCCACAAGGCGTACTACCGCGTGCCCGCCCATCGTCAGCCGGCGATGGCCGAGTGGGGCGCCGGGCATCGAGCTCCCGGCGACCGAGGAGCTCGCCCGGACCGGCCTGGCGATCCCGATGAGCCCGGTGCTCACGGCCGAGCAGGCCGCGCGAGGTGACGAGCGCGCTGCGCGACGCGCTCGTCGGAACCACCGCTTAGACGAGCGGCATCCTTGGACATCATGGCCACGATGGCTCCCGAGCTGTCGGTCCTCATGCCCGTCTTCAACGAGCGCGAGACGATCGCCGCGGCGGTCGATCGCGTGCTCGCCGCGGACCTGCCCGTCGACGAGGTGGAGCTCGTCGTCGTCGACGACCGTTCGACCGACGGCACGCGCGAATGGCTGCGCGCGCGGGACCTGCCGCCGCAGGTGCGCGTCGTGATGCGCGAGCACAACGGCGGCAAGGGCGCGGCGATCGCGACCGCCCTGCCGCACGCGCGGGGCACGTACGCGACCGTGATGGACGCCGACCTCGAGTACGACCCGTGCAACATCGCGGCGCTGCTCCAGCCCCTGCTCCGCGGCGAGGCCGACGCGGTCTACGGCGTGCGCGGCTTCGACGCCCGCTCGGCGTACAGCTTCTGGTACGTCGTGGGCAACAAGCTCGTCACGATGGCGGCGAACATCCTGTTCAACACCTGGCTGTCGGACATCATGACCTGCCAGAAGGTCCTGCCGACGGCGCTGTTCCGCGCGCTTCCGCTGCGGGAGACCGGCTTCGGGGTCGAGGCCGAGATCACCGCCCGGCTGCTCGCCGCGGGGGTGCGCATCTTCGAGGTGCCGATCACCTACCAGGCACGCAGCCGCGAGGAGGGCAAGAAGCTCCGCGCGACCGACGGGCTGCGCGTCCTGCACACGCTGCTGCGCTGCCGGCTGCGCCGCTCCGTCATCCCGAACCCGAGCCGCTACGTGCCCGATCCGCCGCGCCGGCGGGTCGCCTGAGCCGACCCCCGGCACCCGGCCGTCCGCGGCGCGTGTGCTTCCCTGTGGTACTTCCGTTCCCCAGCTCGGAAGGAGGCAGCACGTGATCAGCCAACGGCTCGGTCGCTTCCTGAGCGCCGCCGGCGCGGTCCTGCTGGCCGCCGGCCTGTTCGCCACCTGGTACCACGTCACCCGCCAGAACGGGCTCGTCGAGAGCTCGTCCGGGTTCGACACCTTTCCGCGTCTGCGCGCGGTGATCCTGCTCGGCGCGGTCGCGCTGCTCGTGACGTCGGTCGTTCCCCAGTCGCGGCCCGTGGTGGCCGCCCGCGCGGTCATCGGCGTCGTCCTCGGCCTGCTGATCCTGCGCCGCATCGTGTTCCCGCCCGACATCGCCGACCCCGTCGCGACCGAGATCGGCGCGATGATCGGCCTCGTCGGGGCGATCGCCGCCGTGTTCGGCGGCCTGGTCGACGCCGGCCGCGAGGTCGTCGAGCGCTATCCCGAGATGCCGTTCCGCCGCTCGCCCGCCCTCGGGTCCGGGGCCGACCCGCAGCCCGTGCGCCGCGCGCGGGCGCCGCACGCGCCGTCCGGCCCGACGGTCGTCGACTCGACGGCCGAAGAGGTCCGCTGAACCCGGCGTCAGAGCTGGACGGTGCTGCGGCTGTCGACGCGCCGCCGCGTGACGCCGCGCAGGTCGAGCGAGAGCGGCGCGCGTTCGACGATCGCGTCGTGGTCGACGCCCGGGTGGGCGGTGACGATCACCGCGAGGTCCGCGCCGTCCAGCGTCTCGTCGATCGGAGTGCTGCGCAGACCGTGCTCGGGGAGCTCGGGCACATGCGGGTCGTGGTAGACGACGTCGCGCCCCGAGGCCGCGTGAGGACCTCGATGATCTTCAGCGCGGGCGATTCGCGCATGTCGCCCACCCCGGCCTTGTACGACACGCCGAACACCGCGATCCGCGAGCCCCGCACCGCCTTCGCCGCATCGTTGAGCACGCGCTCGATCCGTGCGACGCAGTGGTAGGGCATGTTCTGATTGACCTTGCCCGCCAGCTCGATGAACTCCGCCGTCATGTCGAACTCACGCGCCCGCCACGAGAGGTAGAACGGATCGACCGGGAGGCAGTGGCCACCCATCCCGGGGCCCGGCTCGAAGCGCATGAAGCCGTAGGGCTTGGTCGAGGCGGCGTCGACGACCTCCCAGATGTCGATGCCCATGCGGTCGGCGAGCATCGCCATCTCGTTGACCAGGGCGATGTTCACCGAGCGGAAGATGTTCTCCAGCAGCTTCGCCAGCTCCGCGGCGTCCGGCGTCGTCACCCGGACCACCGTGTCGCACACCGCCTCGTACAGCGCGACGGCGCGGTCGGCGCACGCGTCGGTCAACCCGCCGACGATCTTCGGCGTCGTGCGCAGCGTGTAGTCCGTGCGGCCCGGATCGACCCGCTCCGGCGAGAACGCGACGTGGAAGTCGCGGCCGGCGACGAGCCCGCACTCCTCGAGCAGCGGCGCGATCCGCTCGCGGGTGGTGCCGGGGTACGTCGTCGACTCGACCACGACGAGCTGGCCGGACTGCAGGACGCCGCTCAGCGCCCGGGTCGCCGACATCAGCGGGCCGAGGTCCGGCTCGCGGTTGGCCGTCAGCGGTGTCGGCACGCAGATGAGCACCGCGTCGCAGCGCGCGAGCGGCTGCGCGTGGCGGGTCGCCTCGATGCGATCGGCGACGGCGGCGAGCCGGTCGGACGGGATGTCCTCGATGTACGACTCGCGACGGCGGATGCTGTCGATCTTGCGCGCGTCCGTGTCGAGTGCGGTGACGTCGTGGCCGGCCTCCGCGAACGCCACGGCGAGCGGCAGCCCGACGTAGCCCAGGCCCATGATTCCGATGTGCATAGCGTCGGGAGTGTAGGGACGCCGTCAACCGGCTCTACCATCGCCCCGCGTGCACCTCGCGCTCGGCCTCCTCACGCTGTTCCCGGGCCGCTCGGGCGGCACGGAGACCTATGCCCGCGCACTCGTGCGCGAGCTCGGCCGCGACCCGCGCGGCGAGCGGGTGACCGTGCTCGCGAGCGGCCGGGTCGCCGCGACGCTCGACGCCCCGCACCCGCCGGTGCACGTCGTCGCGGACTACCGCACGGGCGACAGCCCCGCGACGCGGCTGCTCGCCATGTCGTCCGCCCTGCTCGCGCCGCGGGTGTTCGCCCGCGACGTCCCGGCGGGGATCGACCTCGTCCACCACCCGGTGACGATCCCGATCCCGCGGGTCCCGGGCGCGGCGCGCGTCGTCTCGCTCAACGACGTCCAGCACCACGAGCTGCCGGAGTTCTTCTCGCGCGGCGAGCGGACGTTCCGGCGCGTCGCCTACGACCGCGCCGCGCAACACGCGGACCACGTCCTGACGCTGTCCGACCACGCCCGCGGCCAGATCGTCGCGCGGCTGGGCATCGACGCCGCGCGCGTCACCGCGATCCCCTGCGCCGTCGACCACGACCGCTTCACGCCGACGCCCGACGAGCACGACGCCGCGCTGCCGGCGCTGCCCGAGCGCTTCGTCTTCTATCCGGCGAACCTCTGGCCGCACAAGAACCACGAGCGACTGCTGCGCGCGTTCGCCCGCGTGACCGAGGACGTGCACCTCGTCCTCACCGGCCAGACGTACGGCAAGCCGTTGCCGGGGCCCTCCGAGCGCGCGGGTCCATCACCTCGGCCACATCGACTTCGCGCTGATCCCGGCGCTCTACCGCCGCGCGACCGCGCTCGTCTTCCCCAGCCTGTTCGAGGGCTTCGGCATGCCGCTCGTCGAGGCGATGGCGTCGGGCTGCCCGGTCGCCGCGTCCGCGCGCGGCGCGATCGCGGAGGTCTGCGGCGACGCGGCGCTCGCGTTCGACCCGATGTCCGAGGAGGCGATCGCGGACGCGATCGGGCGCATCGTCGCCGACGACGCGCTGCGGGCGCGGCTGCGGACCGCCGGGCTGGAGCGGGCGGCGCAGTTCCGCTGGGACGACGTGGCCGACCGCCACGTCGCCGTCTACCGCCGGGTCCTGACCGCCCGCATGGCGCGGTAGGCCGCGACGATCGCGCGCGACATCCCGGCGTTCGCCGCGACCGCGACCGGGTGCCCGGCGCCGTGCTCGCGGGCGTTCTGCTCGTGCTCGCGGAACTGGCGCTCGAAGCCGCTCATGCTCAGCGACCCCTCGGCCATGCGGAAGCAGGCCAGCGGCGCGTCGATCACGACGGGCGCGGAGCGGCGGCCGAGCTTGAGCCAGACGTCGTAGTCCATCGAGTACTTGAAGCGCTCCTCGAACCCGCCGACGGCCTGCAGCGCGCCGCGGCGGACGAACGTGGCCGGGGCGGAGACGAAGTTCTGGGTCAGGAAGAGCGGGAACGACCAGCGCCGCAGGAGCGCGTCCTTGTAGCGCGTGATCCCGCGCCGGATCTCGTTGCCGTCGGCGTCGATGATGAGGCAGCGCCCGGTCACCCACTCGGCGTCCGGGCGGCGCGCGAACGCGTCCGCGACCTGCTGGAGCGCGCCGGCGAGATAGACGTCGTCGGCGTTCAGCCATCCGACGACGTCGTTGCGGGCCATCGCGATGCCCTTGTTCATCGCGTCCGACAGCCCGCGGTCGGGCTCGGACACCCAGCGCACGTGGTCGCCGCCCGCGCGTACGACCTCCATCGTGCCGTCGGTCGATCCGCCGTCGACGACGACGTGCTCGAGCGGCGCGTAGCCCTGGTCGCGGACGCTGGCCAGCGCCGCCGCGATCGTCGCCTCGGCGTCCAGGCACGGCGTGACGACGCTGAAGGAGACCGGCCCGGCCACGGGTTCAGACCGACGCGCCCCGGCTCAGCAGCGCGAGGTCGGCCTCGACCATGCCGCCGATGAGGTCCTCGAACGCCGTGCGCGGCGCCCAGCCGAGCCGCTCGCGCGCCTTCGACGGGTCGCCGACGAGCACGACGGGGTCGGGCGGGCGGACGAACTGCGCGTCGACGACGACGTGGTCCTCGGGCGTCAGGCCGACGTGGCCGAACGCGACCTCGATGAGCTCGCCGACCGACCGGCTGCGCCCGGTGGCGATCACGTAGTCGCCGCCCTCGTCCTCCTGGAGCATGAGCCACATCGCCTCGACGAAGTCCGGCGCGGCGCCCCAGTCGCGGGTCGCCGCGAGGTCGCCGACGCGCAGCTCGTCCTGCAGGCCGAGCTTGATCGCCGCGGCGGCGCGCGTGACCTTGCGCGTGACGAACTCGGGCGGCCGGCGCGGGGACTCGTGGTTGAACGCGATCCCGCTCGAGAGGTGCATGCCGTAGCGCTCGCGGTACGCGCCGAGCATCAGGTGGCCGTAGAGCTTCGCGACGCCGTAGGGGTTGTGCGGGTGCAGCGGCGTCGTCTCGCTCTGCGGCGACTGCGTCGTCGCCCCGAAGATCTCGCTCGAGCTCGCCTGGTAGAGCCGCAGCCCCGGCTTCGTGATGCGGATCGCCTCGAGCATCGCCGTGACGCCGACCGCCGTGAACTGCGCGGTCATCACCGGCTGGTGCCACGACGCCGGGACGAACGACGTGGCGGCGAGGTTGTAGAGCTCGTCGGGCTGCGCGGTGTTGATCGCCTCGAGCAGCGTCATCTGGTCGAGGAGGTCACCCTGCAGCAGCGTGACGTCGTCGCGGATCGCGGTGAGGTTCTCGTAGTGCGCCGTCGGCGAGCCGCGCACGATGCCGAAGACCTCGTAGCCCTTGCCGAGCAGGAGCTCCGCCAGGTACGAGCCGTCCTGGCCGGAGATGCCGGTGACGAGGGCGCGGCGCGCGGCCATCACGCCGCCATGGCGTGGTGCTCGCGGAAGCTCTCGATCGTCCGCCGCAGGCCCTCGCGCAGCGGCATCTCGGCCCGGAAGCCCATCCAGTCCCGGGCCCGGGCCACGTCGAGGTAGCGCGTCGGCTGGCCGTCCGGCTTGGAGGGGTCCCAGCGGACCTCGCCCTCGTGGCCGACGAGCTCGCGGATCAGCTCGGCGAGGTCGCGGATCCGCGTCTCCACGCCGGTGCCGACGTTCACCGGCTCCGAGCGGTCGAGGCGCTCGGCGGCGAGCAGCAGCGCCCGCGCGGCGTCGTCGACGTAGAGGAACTCGCGCGACGCCGAGCCCGTGCCCCACAGGTCGACCGGCTCGTCGCCGCGGTCGTGGGCCTCGACGAACTTGCGGATCATCGCCGCGATGACGTGCGAGTCCTCGAGGTCGAAGTTGTCGTGCGGCCCGTAGAGGTTGGCGACGATCGGCACGCACGAGTCGAAGCCGTACTGGCGCCGGTAGGCGTCGGACAGCACGAGCATCATCTTCTTGGCGAGCCCGTACGGCGCGTTGGACTCCTCCGGGTAGCCGTCCCACAGCGCGTCCTCGCTGAACGGCACCGGCGTGAACTTCGGGTACGCGCAGACCGTGCACGCCGACACGAGCTTCGCGACGCCGGCGGCGCGCGACTGCTCGAAGATGTTGCCGGTCATCATCAGGTTGTCGTGGACGAGCGGCGCGGGGTTGCGGCGGTTGAAGCCGATGCCGCCGACGTTGGCCGCGAGGTGCACGACGATCTCGGCGCCGTCGACCGCCGCCCGGGTGGCCCGCGGGTCGCGGAGGTCGTGCTCGGCCGAGCGGGTGACGCGCACGTCCGCGCCGAGGGCGGCGAGGTCGCGGGTCACGGCCGTGCCGAGGAAGCCGGCGCCGCCGGTGACGACGACGGCCTTGCCGCTCCAGAACTCCGGGCTCGGCGGCGGGCTCACAGGCGCACGTTCCGGCCGGCGAGCTCGTCCTCGAGCGTCTTGACGTCGGCGTCGACCATGATCCGGACGAGCTCCTTGAACGTGACGGTCGGCTCCCAGCCGAGCGTCTCCCGGGCCTTCGATGCGTCGCCCTGCAGCGCGTCGACCTCGGCCGGGCGCAGGTAGCGCTCGTCGAACTCGACCACGCTCTCCCAGTCCATGCCGAGGTGCCCGGCGGCCTCCTCGAGGAACTCGCGGACCGTGTGCATCTCGCCGGTGGCGACGACGTAGTCGTCCGGCTCGTCCTGCTGGAGCATCCGCCACATGGCGTCGGTGTAGTCGGGCGCGAAGCCCCAGTCGCGCTTGGCGTCGAGGTTGCCCAGGAAGAGCTTCTCCTGCAGGCCGGCCTGGATGCGGGCGAGCGCGCGCGTGATCTTGCGGGTGACGAACGTCTCGCCGCGGCGGGGCGACTCGTGGTTGAAGAGGATCCCGTTGCACGCGAAGAGCCCGTAGCTCTCGCGGTAGTTGACGGTCGCCCAGTAGCCCATGACCTTCGCGACGGCGTACGGGCTGCGCGGATGGAACGGCGTCTCCTCGTTCTGCGGCGGCGGCGTGGCGCCGTACATCTCGCTCGACGAGGCCTGGTAGAAGCGCGCCTCCACGCCCGCGTCGCGCATCGCCTCCAGCAGCCGCAGCGTGCCCATCCCCGTGACGTCGGCCGTGTACTCCGGCACGTCGAACGAGACGCGCACGTGGGACTGCGCGCCCAGGTGGTAGACCTCGTCGGGCTGCAGCTCGTAGAGCAGGCGCACGAGCCGGCTCGAGTCGCTGAGGTCGCCGTGGTGCAGGAGCAGGCGCACGTCCTGCTCGTGGCGGTCGCGGTAGAGCGGGTCGATGCGCTCCGTGTTGAAGGACGACGAGCGACGGATGATTCCGTGCACCTCGTAGCCCTTGTCGAGCAGCTGCTCGGCGAGGTACGAGCCGTCCTGCCCCGTGATTCCGGTGATCAGCGCGCGCTTCATGAGCGGCTTGATGGTAGAGGCCGGGCTGGGCGGCGCCCCGCGCCGATAGCCTGAGGTCCGTCATGGAGTACGACGTCGCCATCATCGGCTGCGGGCGGGTCGGCCTGCCGCTCGCGCTCGCGTTCGCCGACCGCGGGCTGCGCACCATCGGCATCGAGAACGACCCCGAGCGCGTCGCCGCCGTGCGCGCCGCGCGGATGCCGTTCGACGAGCCGGGCGCGCCCGAGGTCCTGGAGCGCGTCACCGCGGCGGGCACGATCGCGTGGTCCGAGCACGTCGCCGACGCGGCCCGGGCCGAGCACATCGTCATCACGCTCGGCACGCCGTCGTTCTCGCACATCGAGATCGACATGCGCGACATCCGCGGCGCGCTCGACGACCTGCTGCCGCTGCTCCGGCCCGGCCACTCCTTGACCCTGCGCTCGACCGTCGCGCCGGGCACGACCGAGTTCGTCGCCGGCTACCTGCGCAAGCACCGCGACCTCGAGATCGGCTCCGAGGTGTTCGTCGCCCACGCGCCCGAGCGCATCGCCGCCGGGCGCTTCTTCGCGGAGATCGTCTCGCTGCCGTGCATCGTCGGCGGCGTCGGCGAGCGCTCGGGCGCGGTCGTCGGCGAGCTCTTCGCGGTCTTCGGCGCGCCGATCGTGACGACGACGCCGATCCAGGCGGAGCTCGCGAAGATCTGGACCAACATCCTGCGCTACGCCGAGTTCGCGCTGCCGAACCGGCTGATGATGGAGTGCGAGCAGTACGGCGCGAACGTCTTCGAGGTCATCGACCTCATCAACCGCGACTACCCGCGCGGCGGGATGAAGCTCCCGGGCTTCACCGCCGGGACGTGCCTGCGCAAGGACTTCACGTTCTCGGAGGAGCGCTCGCCCGCGCCGGGGATGCTGCTCGCCGTCTCGCGGGTGCACGAATCCGTGCCGCTCTTCATCGTCGAGGGCCTGAAGCGGCGGCTCGGGTCGCTCTCCGGGCGCAAGGTCGCGGTGCTCGGGCTGGCGTTCAAGGCCGACACCGACGACGAGCGCGACTCGCTCTCGCACAAGCTCGTGCGCCTGCTCGAGCGCGACCTCGCCGACGTCGTCGTCCACGACCCCCACGTCCAGACCCCGACGGCGTCGTTCGCCGAGGCCGTCCTCGACGCCGAGGCCGTCGTGATCGCGACGAACCACACCGAGTTCCGCGGCCGCGGCGTCCTCGCGGCGATCGCGGACAGCGCGAAGCGCGACGCGGTGATCGCCGACCCGTGGAACACGTTCGGGGCCGCGCAGGTGTTCGGCTACGCGACCGAGCTGGCTGCCATGGCGCCGCGCCCGGCATGAACCGCGTGCTCGTCACCGGCGGCGCCGGCACCATCGGCGCGGCCGTCGTCCGCCGGCTGCTGCGCGACCCCGACTGGGAGGTCCGGGTCTCCGACCAGCGCACGCCGCCGCAGTGGATGCGCGAGTCGTGCGAGGTGCGCACCGGCGACCTCCGCGTCCTCGACGAGGCGCGCGCGGCGACGGACGGCTGCTCGCGGGTCATCCACCTCGCCGCCATCGTCGGCGGCATCGCGAACTTCCACAAGCTCCCGTACACGCTCACCGAGGTCAACGCGGCGCTCTACAACGGCGTCGTCCGGGCGGCGCTCGACCACGACGTCGAGCGCTTCGTCTACGTCTCGAGCTCGATGGTCTTCGAGCGCGCGACGCAGTACCCGACCACCGAGGAGCACATCTGGGACTGCCCGACGCCGCGGTCGGCGTACGGCTTCTCGAAGCTCACCGGCGAGGTCTACGTCCGCGCCGCGCACGACGAGCACGACCTGACGTACACGATCTGCCGGCCGTTCAACGCCTACGGCCCGGGCGAGATGCCCGAGGACGAGCCGGGCATCGCGCACGCGGTTCCCGACCTGATCCGCAAGTGCCTGGCGCTGCCCGACGGGGCCCCGCTGCCGATCTTCGGCGACGGCACGCACACGCGGACCTTGACCCACATCGACGACATCGCCGACGGGATCGTCACCGCGATGGCCTCCGAGACGGCCGTCAACGAGGACTTCAACATCAGTGCGAGCGAGGAGCTCACGGTCGCCGACTTCGCCCGGATCATCTGGGAGGAGACCGGCCGCGACCCCGAGGCGTTCGCGCTCGAGCATCTCCCGACGTTCGATGTCGACGTCGTCCGCCGCTGGCCGAGCGTCGAGAAGGCCGAGCGACTCCTCGGCTGGCGGGCCCAGATCGGCGTACGCGAGGGGATCCGGCAGACCGCGGACTGGCTGCGCGGCGTCGTCGGCGGCGCGGCGGTCTGAGCGCCGGCACGCACGTCCGGCGACAACCTGTTTCCCACGCGAACCGTCGGGTAGCTCCGAGGTATGACTGCTATCGCGCTTCCGACCCGCAAGCGGAAGTCCCGGCCGGCCCGCGTCGCCAAGGGCGCCGCGAAGACCTGGACCTCGCTGAAACTCACGAAGACGGCCACCAAGGGCGCCAAGAAGGGCGCGAAGGCCTTCGCCTCCTACAAGGTGGTGAAGTTCGTCAGCAAGCGCGGCGCCAAGCTGCTCGTCATCCCGATCACCGTCGGCGGTGGCCTGGCCGCGTACAAGAAGCTCAGCTCCGGCTCCGGCTCCGGCGACCAGCCCGCGACGCCGTACGGCAGCTCGGTCGGCCCGGTCGCGACGCCCGCGACCGTGACGCCGCCGAAGTCCGCGCCGGGCTCCGACACGTCGCTCAACGGCGAGGACTCCACCACCGATCGGCCCGCGGGGTCGCCCTCCACGTCGTAGGACCACCGGCCGCCACCGACCTCTGGGATCTGCGCAACCTCGCCCGCGCGCGACGGCTGTGCGACTTCATGTTCGAGCAGCTCCCGCCCGGCGTGGGCGGGAGCGTCCTCGAGGTCGGGGCCGGCATCGGCACGTTCAGCGCCCGCCTGCGTGAGGCGGGCGCGGACGAGCTGCTCCTCGTCGAGCCCGAGCCCGCCTGCGTCGCCGAGCTCGAGCGCCGCTTCGCGGCCGACCCGGCCGTCGCGGTGCGCGCCGAGACGCTGCCGGGCGCCCCGTCCCTGCGCGAACGCGCGGGGACGTTCGACTTCGTGCTCTCGCAGAACGTCCTCGAGCACATCCCCGACGACGCCGCGGCGATGCGCGAGATGGCCGCCGCCCTTCGGCCCGGCGGGCGCCTGATGGCGCTCGTCCCCGCGCACCCACGCCTCTACGGCTCCCTGGACCGCGCGTACGGCCACGAGCGCCGCTACACGCGCGAGCGCCTGCGCGCGATCACGACGGGGGCCGGCCTCACGGTCGAGCGCCTCTTCTCGTTCAACGCGCTCGGCGTCCTCGGCTGGTGGGCGCGCGGGCGCACCGGCGCGCGGGGCATCGGCTCGTCCTCGCTGCGCGCGTACGAGGCGCTGCTGGCGCTGTGGCGACCGGTCGAGCGGCGCATCACGCTGCCCGCCGGGCTCAGCCTCATCGTCCACGCCCGCCGGCCGCGGGCCGACGCCGCCTAGTGGTGGCAGCCGCAGCCGGGGCCGCAGCCCCCGGCGCCCATGGCGGGCATCCGCGAGAGGTCGGGCGTGCCGGCCGCCGTCCGCGACCCGCCGATCCCGGCGAACACCGACAGCAGCCGCTCGGTCTCGGCCGCGCCGCAGGCCGGGCAGGCGACGATCACGTCCGGGTTGCGGGCGAGCTCCTCGAAGCGCTCGTCGCACGCCGGGCAGCGGTAGTCGTAGATCGGCATGGTCGAGAGCATGCCAGGCCGACGGCGCCGCCGTCCCGGCCACCGGCCGGGCGAGTAGGTTCGCGCCGTGGCCCCGCCCGACCCCGGAGCAGCCTCGCCGCCGGCCGCGCCGAGTGCGACCCGCGCCGTCGGGGCGCGGGTCCTCGTCGTGCTCGCGGCGATCGTCGCCGCGCTCGCGCTCGTCGCGGGCTACGCCCGCCATGCCGCCGTCAACTCCAACCAGTTCGCCAACCGCGCCACGGTCGCGCTGCGCGACGACAGCGTGCGGACGCTGATCGCCGAGAGGGTCACCGACGAGGTCGTGCTGAAGAACGAGGCCGACCTGCTCGCGGCGCGCCCGATCATCGAGTCCGCGGTCTCGGGCGTGGTCGGCGGACGCGCGTTCAGCGGCCTGTTCCGCTCGGCCGTCCGCGATGTCCACCGGGCCGTCTTCGAGCGCGACGAGCGGACGGTCACGCTGACGGTCGCCGACGTCGGCACGGTCCTCGCCGCCGCGCTGCAGCGCTTCCGCCCGTCGCTGGCGCGGGAGGTGCGCGACGCCGGACCGGTCGAGGTCGTCCAGCGCCGCGGCGCGAGCCTCGGCGCGACGCTGCCGCGGTACGCGGACGCCGTGCGGCTGCTCAGCATCGTGCTCCCGCTCGCGGCGCTCGCGCTCGCCGCCGGAGCGCTGTGGGTCTCGCCGGAGCGGCGGCGAACCGTGGCCGAGCTCGGAGCCGCGGCGGCCGGGGCCGGGATCGTCGTGGTGGTCGCGCTGGGCGTGGCGCGCACGGCGACGCTGCACGAGGTGCACGGCGCGGAGGCCCGCGCGGCCGCGGGCGCGGTGTGGGACGCGTTCCTCGGCGACCTGCGCACCGCGGCCTGGATCCTCGCGGCGTGCGGCGCGGTCGTCGCGGCCGCGGCGACCTCGCTCCTGCGCCCGCTGAACGCCGGCGAGGCGCTGCGCGAGACCGCCGGACGACTCGTGGCCGAGCCGGTCACCCCGACGCTGCGTGCGCTGCGGGCGCTCACCCTCGTCGCGGCGGGCGTGGTCGTCATCGTCGCCCGCGACGCGGTCGTCTCGCTCGCCGTGACGCTCCTGGGCGTCGCCCTCGTCTACGCGGGCGTCAACGCGCTGCTGCGGCTCATCTACCGCCCGGGCGTCGCGCAGGAGATCGAGGCGGAGGTCGAGGCCGAGGCGCGGCCCGCGGCCGGCGGGCGCCGCGGGCGGCTCATCGCCGCGGGCCTCACCGCCGGCGCGCTCGTCGTCGTGACCGTCGCCGCGTTCCTGTCGACCGGCGGCGCGTCGACGGCCGCGCCCCGGACGGACGCCTGCAACGGCCACGCGGAGCTGTGCGACCGCCCGCTCGACGAGGTCGCGCTGGTCGCCACCCACAACGCGATGTCGGTGCCGCTGCCGGGCTGGTTCTCGTCCGAGCAGGAGCGGCCGATCAAGGGCCAGCTCGAGGACGGCGTCCGCGGCCTGCTCGTCGACACCCACTACGCCGACCGGCTCCCCAACGGCCGCCTGCGCACGTACTTCGGCAGCCCCGAGGAGGAGCGCCGTCAGGCCGCCCAGGACGGCGTGAGCCCCGAGGCCGTCGACGCGGCGCTGCGCATCCGCGACCGCCTCGGCTTCGCCGGCCGGGGAACGCGCGGCATGTACCTCTGCCACACCTTCTGCGAGCTCGGGGCGACGTCGCTGTCGTCGGTCCTCGCGGACCTGCACGACTTCCTCGTCACCCATCCCGACGAGGTCGTCGTCGTCATCAACCAGGACTACGTGACCCCGCCGGACTTCGTCCGCGCGGTCGGCGACGCTGGCCTGGGGGGCTTCGTCTCCACCGCCGGCGCCGACGGCCAGTGGCCGACGCTGCGCGAGATGATCGACAGCGGCCGCCGGGTCGTCTTCCTGGCCGAGAACCACGCGGGCGCGGCGCCGTGGTACCGCCCCGCCTACAAGACGCTGACGGAGGAGACGCCGTACACGTTCGGGAAGGTCGCGCTGCTGAACGACCCCGCCCGCGTGCCCGCGAGCTGCCGCCCGAACCGCGGGCCGAAGCGCGCGCCGCTGTTCCTGATCAACCACTGGATCAGCACGGACCCCGTCCCGCGGCCGTCGGACGCGTCGAAGGTCAACGCCTACGGCCCGCTGCTGCGGCGCGTGCGGGAGTGCGCGCGGATCCGCGACCACGTCCCGAATCTCGTCGCCATCAACTTCTACAAGCGCGGCGACGCCTTCCGGGTCGTCGACACGCTCAACCGCGCCGGCGGTCGGTGAGCGGCGCCGCCGGCCGGCCCCGGCTGCCATCATCGGTGCATGCCCGAGAACGAGCCGGATCGCAACAGCTTCGAGGACGTGGCGCGCGCCCTCTACGACGAGGTCAACCGCGCCGTCGAGCGGCTGTCGCACATCGACGTCGACGAGATCACGCGCTCGGCGGGCGCCGAGGCCGAGCGGGCCAAGCACTGGCTCGACGAGCTCGGCCGCAAGCTGCGCGAGCAGGGCGAGGCGGGCGGGATGCCGTTCGGCTGGGACCCGGCGCCCGATCCGACCGCCGACCGGCCCGTCGCCGACCGGCCCGCCGCGTCTGCGCCCGCGGCCGACGACCCGCTGCGCAACGCGGGCCCGCACCCGCTCGACCTGCCGACCGCCGAGCAGGGCCTGGCGCTCGCCGCGCTCGACTCGGGCCGCTGGCGGCTCGAGCCGGGGACGAGCACGCTCGCCGTCTACGGCGAGGGCCCGGGCCCGAGCGACGCCCTCGGCCTCGTCCGCGAGCTACGGGTCCGCGACTGGCTGTCGGCCGACGGCGAGATCACGCTCGCCGGCCGCAACGCGCTCGCCCGCTGGCTCGACGCCGCCGAGCGCGGCTGAGCTGACCCCACCGCGCGCCGCCCCGCGGGCGGCGCGCTACGGTCCCCGCCGTGCGGATGCTGCTCGCGCTGGCCGCCGGCGCCGTGCTCGGGGTCGGGGCGTGGTTCCTCATCGACTCGCCGTTCGGCCGGGACCCCCTGACGCGCGAGGACATCGAGCGCGCCGTCGCCAAGCGGCCGGCGGGCAAGGTGCAGGTCACGCTCTGCAACGAGGAGTTCGTCGCGGGCCAGGCCACGGGGAAGGACGCGCCGCACCGCTGGACGTGCGACACGTACATCGGGCCGAACAAGGCCGACGCGCAGAACGGGCCGAGCTACCGCGTGCTCGTGCGCGACGACGAGATCACGTCGGTGCGGCGCGTCCCGACCCACTGACCGCGGTGCGGGCGGTCAGGAGGGCGCGCCGCGGAGGTAGTCGACGACCATGTCGCCGAGCATCGTGCGGTAGGTCTCCCGCCGGCGCGGGTCGGTGAGATCGCGGCCGAACAGCGCGCCGAACGTGTGGCGGTTCGCGACGCGGAAGACGCAGAACGCGCTGATCATCGCGTGCAGGTCGACCGGGTCGACGTCGCGCCGGAAGACCCCCTCCGCCCGCCCCCGCTCGAGGATCCGCGCGATGAGCTCGATCGCCGGGTTGTTGAGGTTGGCCAGCCGCTCGGACTGCGCCAGGTGCTCGGCGTGGTGGATGTTCTCGATGCTCACCAGGCGGATGAAGTCCGGGTGGGACTCGTGGTGGTCGAAGGTCAGCTCGGCGAGCCGGCGGATGGCGGCGCTCGGCTCGAGATGGTCGACGTCGACCTCGCGCTCGGCCTCGCGGGCGGTCGCGTACGCGCGCTCGAGGACGGCGACGTAGAGCTGCTCCTTGCCGCCGAAGTAGTAGTAGATCATCCGCTTCGTCGTGCGGGTGCGCTCGGCGATCTCGTCCACCCGCGCGCCCGCGAACCCGCGGTCGGCGAACTCGCGGGTCGCGACGTCGAGGATCTCGTTGCGGGTCCGGGCCGCGTCGCGGCGGCGCACCGGCGCCGCGTCCGGTACTGCCGGGCGAGCCATCTGGGTCCTTTGTCCGCCGGAGCGGCGAAGTGTACGAGCGGGCCGTTTGGATTCTCGCATCCGCGGTAAATAACGTACTAGTTCGTACATTACGGACCCGGAGAGACCTGACCCGTGCGCAACCGCCACCTCGTCGGCCTGATCGGCGCCGACCTCGGCCCGTCGCTGACCCCGCCCCTCCACGAGCGCGAGGCCGACCGCCAGGGCCTCGCGTACGTCTACGAACGCATCGACATCGCCGCCCTCGACCTCCCGCCCGAGCGGGTCGGCGAGCTGCTCCGGGCGGCCGGCCATCTCGGCTACGCCGGCCTGAACATCACCCATCCGTGCAAGCAGATCGCGGTCGAGCACGTCGACGACCTGTCGACGGACGCCGAGGCGCTCGGCGCCATCAACACCGTCGTGTTCGCCGACGGCCGCGCGACCGGCCACAACACCGACCTGCCCGCGTTCCAGCGCAACTTCGCCCGCGGCCTGCCCGACGTCGCGACCCGCCGCGTCGTCCTGCTCGGCGCCGGCGGCGCCGGTGCCGCCGTCGCCCACGCCGCGCTCGGGCTGGGCGTCGGCCGGCTCGTCGTCGTCGACACGCGTCCCGAGCCGGCCGAGGCCCTCGCCGCGGCGCTGCGCGAGCGCTTCGGGCCCGACCGCGCCGGCGCCGCCGACCCGGATGCGCTCGGCGCGGAGCTCGACGCCGCCGACGGCCTGATCCACGCCACCCCGGTCGGCATGGAGGGCCATCCGGGCAGCGCGGTCGCGCCGGAGCTCCTGCGGCCCGAGCTGTGGGTCGCCGACGTCGTCTACCGGCCGCTCGAGACCGAGCTCCTGCGCGACGCGCGCGAGCGCGGCTGCCGCACCCTCGACGGCGGCGGCATGGCCGTCTTCCAGGCCGCGCTCTCGTTCGCCCTCTTCACCGGGATCGAACCCGACGTGGGACGAATGCTGCGCCACTTCGGCGAGCTGACGGGCACGACACCCGCCCTCGCCACCGCGCAGGAGGAGCGCTAGCGGTGCGCACGGGGATCGCCACCGTCTGCCTGAGCGGCACCCTCGAGGAGAAGCTCGCCGCGGCGGCCGCGGCCGGCTTCGACGGGGTCGAGCTGTTCGAGGCCGACCTGATCGCCTCGCCGCTCTCGCCGGACGACGTCCGCCTCCGCGCCGCCGAGCTCGGCCTGAGCGTCGACCTCTACCAGCCGTTCCGCGACTTCGAGGCCGTCGGCCCGGAGCAGCTCGCGCGCAACCTGCGCCGCGCCGAGGCGAAGTTCGACGTCATGGAGCGCGTCGGGGCGACGACGATGCTCGTCTGCTCGAACGTCGCGCCCGACGCCGTCGACGACGACGACCTCGCCGCCGAGCAGCTCGCCCTCCTCGCCGACCGCGCCGCCGCGCGCGGCCTGCGCATCGCCTACGAGGCGCTGGCCTGGGGCCGCCACGTCGACGAGTACGACCACGCGTGGCGGATCGTCGAGCGCGCCGCGCATCCGGCGCTCGGGACGTGCCTGGACAGCTTCCACATCCTCTCCCGCGGCACGAGCCTCGACACGATCGCCGCGATCCCGGCCGAGAAGCTCTTCTTCCTCCAGCTCGCCGACGCGCCGCACCTCGTCATGGACGTGCTGCAGTGGAGCCGGCACTACCGCTGCTTCCCGGGCCAGGGCGGCTTCGACCTCGCCGACTTCGTCACGCGCGTCCTCGACACCGGCTACGACGGCCCGCTGTCGCTCGAGGTCTTCAACGACGTCTTCCGGCGCGCCGATCCCGCGCGGATGGCGGTCGACGCGATGCGCTCGCTGCTGATCCTGCAGGAGGCGCTCGCGCCGCGCCACGCGCCGCGGCGGCTGCCGGCGGCCACGCGGCTCGACGGCTACGCCTTCGTCGAGCTCGCGATCGAGCCCGCGTCGGTCGGCGAGACGCAGCGCGTGCTCCACGCCCTCGGCTGCGCGCCGCACGCCCAGCACCGCACGAAGCCGGTCACGCTCTGGCAGCAGGGCGCCGGTGCGGGTGCTGCTCAACGCCGCCGCGCCGCAGGCCGCCGGGGTCGCCGCGATCGCCGTCGAGAGCGCCGACCCGCCCGCGGCCGCCGCCCGCGCCGAGGCCCTGCTCGCCCCGATCCTCCCGCGCCGGCGCGGCCCCGGCGAGGCCGACCTGGCAGCCATCGCCGCCCCCGACGGGACGTCGGTCTTCTTCTGCCGCACGGACGACCGCGGGCCGGACGGCTGGCGCCACGACTTCGCGCCGCTCGAGCCGGCCGCCGGCGACGACGACGAGCCCGCGCTGCTCGAGCGCGTCGACCACGTCGCGCTCGCGCAGCCGTTCGACTCCTTCGACGAGGCGGTCCTCTTCTACCGGTCCGTCCTCGGCCTCGAGCCGCGCGACAGCCTCGAGCTCGCGACCCCCGACGGCCTCGTGCGCAGCCGCGCGGTGACGAGCGCCGATGGCCGCGTCCGGTTCGCGCTGAACGTCCCCGTCCTCGCGGCCGGGACCGGCGAGTCGACCGCCCTGTCGCACGTCGCGTTCGCCTGCACCGACGCGCTCGCCCTCGCCCGCCGGATGACCGAGCGCGGCGCCCCGCCGCTCGCGATCCCCGACAACTACTACGACGACCTCGCCGCCCGCCTCGACCTCGACCCCGAGCTGGTCGAGGCGCTGCGCGGGCTCGGCGTCCTCTACGACCGCGACGACCGCGGCGGAGAGCTCCTGCACTTCTACACCCCGCCGATCGCCGGCCGCCTGTTCTTCGAGGCCGTCGAGCGCCGCGGCGGCTACGACGGTTACGGCGCGGCCAACGCGCCGGTCCGCGTGGCCGCCCAGCGCCGGCCCGAACCACTCGTGACGTACCGCTAGTCCCGGAGGAGAGACCGTGACCACCCCGTCCCACAACCGCTACACCTACGACGCCGACGACGGCCGCAAGACGCCGCGGAAGGCCGCGATCGCGAGCTGGATCGGCAGCGTTCTCGAGTACTACGACTTCTTCATCTACGGCACCGCCGCGGCGCTCGTCTTCGGCGACGTCTTCTTCCCGGACTCCGCGCCGGGGACGGCCACGCTGCTGTCGCTCGCGACGTTCGGCGTCGGCTACGTCGCACGGCCGATCGGCGCGTTCTTCATGGGCCACATCGGCGACCGCTACGGCCGCAAACGGGTCCTGGTCCTGACGATGCTGCTGATGGGGACGGCGACGTTCCTCGTCGGCTGCCTGCCGACCTACGACGACATCGGGATCCTCGCGCCGATCCTGCTCGTCGCGCTGCGCCTGCTCCAGGGCTTCGCCGCCTCGGGCGAGCAGGCGGGGGCGAACTCGTTCAGCCTCGAGCACGCCCCCGACCGCCGGCGCGCGTTCTTCACGAGCTTCACGCTCAGCGGCACGCAGACCGGCCTCGTCATCGCGACCGCGACGTGGCTGCCGATCGGCGCGCTGCCCGACGACCAGCTGCAGAGCTGGGGCTGGCGGATCCCGTTCTGGCTGAGCGCGGTCGTCGTGGTCGCGGGCCTCATCATCCGCCGCCGCCTGGAGGAGCCGCCCGCGTTCCGCGCCCGGACGCAGACCGAGCCCGACAACGTGCCGCTCGCCGTCCTGCTGCGCGACCACCGCGCGGACGTGGTGCGCGTGACGCTCGGGGCGCTCGCATCAACGGTCAGCACGATCTTCGCCGTGTACGCGCTGACCTTCGCCGTCGACACCGTGGGCCTCGACAAGACGACGATGCTGTGGGTCGCGATCGCGACCAACGTCGTCGCGCTGGCCGCGATCCCGCTGTGGGCGATCCTCGCCGACCGCGTCGGCCGCAAGCCCGTGTTCATCTTCGGCGCGCTGGGCAGCGGCGTGCTGATGTTCGCCTACCTCGGCGCGATCGCCAGCGCGGACTACGTGCTGATCTTCCTCGCGGGCATCCTCATGTCCGGCGTCGTCTACAGCGCCCAGAACGGCGTCTGGCCCGCGCTCTACGGCGAGATGTTCCCGACGCGCGTGCGGCTCTCCGGGGTCGCGATCGGCACGCAGATCGGGTTCGCCATCGGCGGCTTCGCGCCGACGGCGGCGGCCGCGATCGACGGCGACGGCGCGAGCGGCTGGGTCCCGGTGGCGATCTACGTCCTCGTCTCGTGCGCGCTGGCGGCGATCGCGGTGGCCACGACGCGGGAGACCTACGCCACGCCGCTGCGCGAGATCGACGGCCGCGGCGAGCCGCGCCGCGCGACGCGCAGCGCCGAGAGCACCGAGGCGCAGCGCGCGCCGACGGGCGCCGGCGTGGGCTGAACGCGACGCGCGGTCGCCGGTGGCGCCCGGTACGGTCCGGGACCATGACCGCATCCGACGGAGCGCCGGCGGCGCCGACCCGGCTCGACCACGGCGCGCTGCTCGTCGCCGACGAGCAGCGCGCCCGCGACTTCTACGTCGGCGCACTGGGACTGACCGAGGTCCCGCGCCCGTCGAACTTCGACTTCCCCGGCCTCTGGGTCGCGGTCGGCGACCAGCAGCTGCACATCATCGGCGAGGCGGAGGCCGGCCGCGCCCGGGAGCTGCACCCCGGCTACCGGGCCGACGAGCTCGCCCGCGGCTACGGCACCCACCTCGCCCTCGAGGTGGCCGACTTCGGGGCGTACCTCGCGCGGCTGCGCGACCACGCGATCGAGATCGAGGGCGGCCCGCGCGACCGCGGCGACGGCGTGCAGCAGGCCTACGTGACCGACCCCGACGGCCACGTCATCGAGATCATGGGCGCCTGAGCGCGGCTCAGGGCTTCACGTAGACCGACACGTGCGACGGGCTGAGGCCGGTGAACGGCTCGCGCCCCCAGCCGCCCCAGCGGTGCTCGAGCCGCATGCCCGCCAGCCGGGCCATGAGGTCGAGCTCCGACGGCCAGACGTAGCGCATCTCGATCGGGCTCGGCCGCAGGGCGCCGTCGTCCTCGACGTAGTAGTGGCGGCCGCTCAGGCGCTGCTCGACGGTGTCGTAGACGTAGAACGACAGCGCGTCGCGGGTCGGCGCGCCACGGGAGGACCGTCTGGCCGAGCGGCAGGCGCTGGAGCTCGGGCACCCGCGCCTCGATCACGAACCGTCCGCCGCCCGACAGGTGCGCGGCCGCGTTGGCGAAGCACGCCACCTGGCCGTCCTGCGACGTCAGGTTGAAGATCGTGTTGAAGACGAGGTAGACGAGCGTGAAGTCGCCCGCGACGCGGGTCGTCGCCATGTCGCCCACGCGCGCGTCGATCCCCTCGGCACCCGGCTTGTCGCGCAGGCGCGCGAGCATCGCCTCGGAGGTGTCGATCCCCGCGACGGGCACGCCGCGCCCGGCGAGCGGCAGCGCGATGCGGCCGGTGCCGATGGCGAACTCGAGCGCCGCGCCGTCGCCGGCGAGCTCGGCCAACCGGTCCACCGCGGGGCCGACCACGGCCGGTTCGAACATGCTCCCGGAGTGCGCGTCGTAGTCCGCCGCGACGCGCTCGCCGAAGTACTCCCGGTCCGCTCCCACGCGCCCAGTCTGGCACGCGCGCCCGCGCGCGGGACGCGACACTACGCGCATGCGAACGGGGAGGATCGGCCTGCTCACGGCGACGCTGGTGCTCGGGGCCGCGGCCAGCGCGGAGGCGTCGACGCTCGTCTTCGTCTGCGGCAAGGACCTGTGCCGCAGCGACGACCGCGGGCGCGATCGCGTCCGCCTCACGCGCGACGGCGCGCGGGTCGGCGGCTACTCGCGCCCGACGATCGACCGCGCCGGCCGGCGGATCGCCTTCAAGGTCGGCGACCCCGGCCGCGTCTTCACCGCCGACGCGCGCCTGCGGCGCCGCACGCGGATCGCGCCCGCGCCCGGCGGCGCACGCGACGCGACGCAGTTCGACGCCGCGATCAGCCCGGACGGCCGGCGCGTGGCGTGGGTCGAGACGCGGATCAACGTCACGTTCGGCGGCTCGGACTTCCGCCGCTACGTCGCGACCGTGACCGGCGCGAGCCCGCGGCAGGTGGCCTCCAACGGCGGCCGCCCGTTCGTCGCCTGGTACGACGCCGCGACGATCGTGCGCGAAGGGCCGCCGGCCGACACGCCACCGCTCGCGCCCGACAACAGCCTCTGTCTCCCGGACCCGGCCACCGCCACGAACGGCGTCTGCGGCCGGCTCCTCGCGCGCGACCCGGCGCGCCACCTGCGCCACCCGAGCGTCTCTCCCGACCGCCGGCTTCGTCGTCGCCGCCGCCTACGCGCCGCCCGCCGGGGCCGACCTCGCGATCGACCACGCCGGCGCGATCGTCCTGTTCGACGCGGCCACCGGCGCCGTCGTGCGCGAGCTGACCCGCGGGCCCGGAGACGGCGGGCCGGTGTTCTCCCCCGACGGCCGCTTCGTCGCGTTCGAGCGCAGCGGGTCGATCTGGCGGGTGCCGGTCGCGGGCGGGCGCGCGACGCGAATCGTCCGCGGGGCCCGGCAGCCGGCGTGGGGGCGCTGAGCCGCGCCAACCGGGCGGCGCTGGCCGCCGTCCGCGCCGCCGCCGAACGCGACCGCCCGCGGGACCTCGCGCGCATCGCCGCCGTCCTCGCCGCCGCGGGGGCCGACGCGGACCCGGCGACGCTCGTGGCCGCGACGGCCGCCGCCGGGCCGCTCACGATCAACTTCCACCCCGACCGCCTGCTCGCCGACGGGCGCCCGGTCGCGCGGGCGCTGCTGGACGAGGGCGTCTACCGCACCCAGTTCGAGACCCGGATCTCGAACGGCGGCCTGACCGCCTACCCGGGCGGCGACCGCGACCGCTGGGAGCAGGCGCTGTTCGCCGGCGCCTACCAGGCGGCGGGCGTCGCGCCGGCCGAGCGGCCGCGGTACGGCGGGCTGAACCTCATGCGCTGGCTAAACGGCGCCTGCCCACGGTTCGGCTCCTGTCATCTTCAGCTGCGACCCGCGGCGAAGGAGCGGGCCACGCTGCTGTTCGGCGACAGCGCGGCGCATCCGACGGAGATCGGCCTCGCCGACGCGTTCGCCCCGGTGCTCGCGCCCCTGCTCGAGCACCTCGCGTCCGGCGACGGCGCGCTCGGGCGTGGGGGGTTCGGCATCGCGGAGTTCGTCGCGGGCGTCCTGGACGGCGACGCGGCGGCCGGCCGCGGCCTGTTCGCCCCCGCGATGGCGAACACGCTCGACGACTACGTCGAGGCCCACGTCCACGGCGCGGTCCGCCTCGGCACCGACGTGGAGGCACTCGTCGCCGACCCGGCCTTCGCCGGCACGCCGACCGGCGACCTGCTCGCCGCCGCGGCCGAGCGCCACGGCTTCGCGCCGGCCTGGAACGACGGCCTCGTCCTGCCGCTCGCCCGCGTCCCGCGCGAGGCCCCGGCGGATGCCGTCTGGCGCTGGCAGGCGCTCTGCGCCGGCGGCCGCGCCCACCGGCTGGCCGACCGCGTGGTCACGGCGCACGGCACGGACGGCCGGCTCGACGCGGCGACGATCGGCGCGGCCGCCGTCGACGCCGTCCGCGCACCCGACCGCTGGCGGGGATGGGGCGCACCGGCCGAGGTCTTGACCCACCTCAAGGACCTCTGGCTCATGCTCGTCGCCCTCGGCGCGCCGCCGCTCTGACGAGCGACGGCGGGGCCGGGGCCGAGAAATCAGGCGCGGCCGGGGATCTGCGCGACGAGGACCGCGGCGACGACGATGATCGCCATCGCGATCGCGAGCTCCATCTGCAGCGACCGCACGACCGTGCGCAGCCGGGCGGCGCTCGGGGTCAGGCCGCCGGCGATCGCGGCGACGAGGCGGCGGTTGCGCTGGGCGATCAGGAGGATCGGGAGCAGCAGCGACGCCTTCAGCATGAGGTCGCGGCCGTAGCCGGTCTCCCACAGCTGGGCGGGCGACGACAGCTCGCCGAGCATCCGCGCGAGGCCGGTGACCGAGATCACGACGACCGACCACAGCGCGACCTTGCTGAAGCGCCGCAGCGTCGCCGACGCCAGCGACCGGCCCGACTCGGGCAGCGCCCGGGGGGCGCGCACCAGCACCAGCAGCAGCAGTGGCAGCCCGCCGATCCAGATCGCCGCGCCCGCGAGGTGCACCGCGTCGGCCGCGACCTGCAGCGGCGCGAGCGGCGCCTGCGAGGCGTGGCCCTGGTCGGCGAGGAACGTCAGCGCCGCGAGGCCGACCAGCCCCATGCCGGCCATCGCGCTGCGGCGCCCGGCCGACGGCGGCTCCGCCGTCTCGGTGTTCCAGACGACGAACGCGATCGCCACGAGCAGGCACAGCGCGCCGCAGCGCCAGCCGAGGAGATCGCCGAAGCGCGACGCGGCGACGAGCCGGTAGGCGTCCGACGGGTGCACGAGCGCCGCGAGCAGCCCGGTGTGGAACACGACCGCGGTCTTGGCCGCGAGCACGACCGTCTCGGCGAGCCCCGCGAGGATCGCGAGGCCCCAGAAGGAGCGCCAGAACAGCCGGCTGCCCTGGGCGAGCGCGCGCTCGCGCTCCGCCGCGCCGAGGCCGCCGGCCATTTCGACCGCGGGGCCCCAGACGAGGGCGCGGAAGGCGAGCAGGCCGACGAGCAGCCCGAGCGCGGTGAGCTCGACCGCGCGCGCGGCGACCGAGGCCGGGCTCGAGTCCGAGAGGCCGCCGGAGCCGGCGAGGATCGGCTCGGTCAGCTTCGCCCCGCCGACCCCGAACACGAACGCCGAGGAGACGGCGTGCGAGTCGGACGAGACGACGCGGTAGCGGACCGTGTAGCTGTAGGGCAGCAGCGGGCCGCGCACCGGGATGATGAGCAGGCGCGGATCGCCCTTGACCGTGTGCGCCGCGCCCGTGTCGACCCGGCGGTCGCGCTGGTTGACGACGCTCACGTCGGAGCGGTTGAGGATCTGCACCGGCTCGGAGAACCGCAGCGTCACCGACTGCTGGCCCTCGGAGACGTCGCGGTCCCTGATGCCGGGCGTCGCGCCCTCGAGCGTCGCGTGGGCGAGCGCCGGGCCGGCGCTCGCGCCGAGCAGGCCGAGCGCGAGCAGCGCGCAGAGCAGCGTGCGGCGCAGCGAGGTCATGCGGTGCCGCCCTGGAGCGCCGGAGAGGTCGACGGTGTCGCGCTCCGAGCCGTCGGGCTCGGCGACGCGGCGGCGCAGGAAGCCGACGGCGCCGTAGACGAAGATCAGGCCGGCCGCGACGATGAGCGCGACCTCGAAACCGGTCTGCCGCGGCGCGGCGACGGTCTTGTAGACGTAGTGGCCGCCCTTGCCGCCGGGCAGCGCCTGGAACACGATCGCGCTCTCGGGCGAGCCGTGCGAGTGGATGTGGGCGCCGGCGGCGAGGACCGTCTCGCCCCCGAAGGTGCCCGGGCCGGTCGCCACGAGGAGCACGCCGGCGCCGGGCGCCAGGGCGAGCATCACGGCCGCCGCGGTGAGCAGGCCGCGGATCGAGCCCCGCGTGGGACGCTGGGCGACGACGGCGAGGCCCAGAGCGCCGACCGCGAACACGGCGCAGAGCGCGCCGGGCATCGACGTCCACTTGCCCTGGGAGTCGGTCAGGTCCGGCACGGAGAACACCCGCGGCGCCGCCCAGCCGGCGAGCACGAGCACGCCGGCCGCGGCGACCGCGCGCCAGAGCTGGCGCGCGGTCTCTGCGGTCGTGGCGGCGAGCATCAGGCCGAGCCCGACGCACACCGCCATCGTCGCGATCGAAAGGACGGCCAGCTGCGGTTCCTGCCGGAGCAGGAAGGGCAGCCCGATCGCCTGCACCAGGGCGATGCCGACAAGGCACGCCGTGGCCACGGAGCGAAGGTTGGCTTCGCGGCGGCTCAGCAGAGCCGCCGCGTCGAGCACGTCCTCGCTCCGGGCCGGCCGGGCCGGCGCCTGGAGCGGGAGCGATCGTGCCGTCCCGATGTTCACGGGAGGATCTCCCAACCGAACATCATGTTGTGGTCCTCGTGGGCCAGGTTGTGGCAGTGCGCGACGTAGGGGCCGCAGAAGGTCCGGAACCGGCGGGAGATGATGACCTCCTCGCTCGGGTCCAGCGCGACCACGTCCTCCTTCGCGGTGTCGTCCGCGCGGCGCGAGTCGTGCGTGGTCTTGCCGTTGCGGGCCACGATCATGTGCTCCTCCATGTGGAGGTGCATCGGGTGGACCCAGCCACCGCCGCCGTTGCGGATCCGCCAGATGCCGCCGGAGTTCTCCTTCACCGAGATCAGCGGCTTGTCGGCCTCGAACTGCTGGCCGTTGATCAGCCACTCCGTCTCCGGGTCGGCGTTGGAGCTGCCGCGCTGGAGCTCGAACGTCGGGAGGCTCTTGTCCTTGACCGCCGTCTTGTAGCCGTCGACGAAGTCCGGCGTCGGCCGCATGGCGTACGGGATCAGGCTCATGTCCTTCTCCGGCGGGTCGTCGCCGATCACGATCTTCATCATCGGGACCTTGTACTTCGAGTCCTGCGCGTCCCACATGCGGCCGGTCGTCATCTTCATCGTGTTGGTGAGGTAGATGACGTCGCCCGACTTCGTCGGCGTGCCGTCCATGTACCGGGTGAAGTCCACGATGAACTCGCGGCGCTTGGCCGGCCACAGCTCGAAGTTGTCACGCACGATCGGCTGGGGCAGCAGGCCGCCCTCGTTGGCGATCTGGACCCACTTCATGCACTGCGTGGCGTCGGTCAGGCGGTACTGGCCCTGGAGCTCGTCGCCGGTGTAGCCGAGATCGCGCGCGGCCTGCGGCCCCTTGCTCGAGTGCATGAGCTGGAGGTCGTAGATGCGCGAGATCGAGGCGTCGAGGAACCGCAGGCGGTACTTGCGGCGCTTCACGGTCAGGGTCGGGTACGCCGTCCCGTTGATCGTGAAGACGTCGCCCACGAAGCCGTGGTTCGGGAAGTGGCGGAAGTACGTCTTGCCCCACCAGTTCGGGTGCGTCTCGCCGCTGCCGGTGTGCGCGTCCTTGTGCGGCGTGACGCCGTCGTCGAGGCGCGCGTCGAAGAGCGCGAGCGGGATGTCGTAGTCGACGTCGAAGGAGCCGTCCGGGTTGTTGCGCCGGACGCCCGGCAGGCGGTAGCCCTTCGTCTCGTCGCCGTTGTCCATCTTCGGGTCGTAGATCGGCATCAGGCCGACCATGCCCTTGTAGACGTTGGCGCCCGTGTGACCGTGCACGTGGTCGTGGAACCAGAAGAACGACTGCTTCTCGCGGTCGTCGCCGCCGGCCGGGTAGCCGAGGTACATGTGGTCGACGTACTCGCCCGGCTCCCACGCGGCCTCGTGCGTGAAGCGGTTCAGCGGGCCGAAGCGGTAGGACGCGTAGTGCGGCTGGCCGTCGGACTCCGGCGCGGTGTGGCCGTTGTGGAGGTGCGTCAGGAACGAGTAGTTCGGCGCGCCGAAGTCCATCCGGTCGTAGCCGTTGTCCTTGTCCAGGTGGTTCTCGAAGCGGACCAGGGAGGCGCGGCCGTACTCGGCGTTGATGCGCGGGCCCGGGAACGTCCCGTTGAAGCCGTAGATCGTGCTCTCGGGCAGGGTGCGCGGGTTCGCGTTGCTGCTCCCGGGCGGCACGACGTTCTTGCCGAAGCTGTTGATCGGCTGGACGGCCGACGACGTGAACGAGTGGCCGGCGACCTGGAGCTTGAGCTGGTAGACGAGCGGCGTCTTGCTCAGCCAGCCGTCCCAGTTGCCCGTGACACCGTCGCCGGGCCACAGCTGATGGCAGCCCATCTTGTAGCCGTACCGGTCGTTGTACTTGCTCTCACCCTCGCCGATGCAGTCCGACGACGCCGGATCAGGGACGTCCTTGCCGAGCGAGTCCCACTTCGTCGGGTCGACGGGCGCGAGCGCCTTCGGGATGTTCAGCGGGTCGGTGAACGGCTTGAGGATGAGCGGGCTGGTCGGGAACGCCTCGATGTACAGCGAGCCGCCACCGCCACCGCCGCCGCTTCCGCTGCCACCGGCGAAGCCCCTCGGAACCGCGAGTCCGCCGGCGCCGAGCATGAACATGCCGGCGCCACCGGCGCCCAGCTTCATCATGTCCCTTCGCGTCAGTCGGATCTTTTCTGCCTTGGCCATCTTTCTCCTCTGAAATTCGCCCAGCTCGATGCATCGCCGCCGTACGGGCAGCGCCGACAGTCACCACGAGGGGGGCGTCCCAGTCACCGGGAGCAGGTGGTGCGCATCGGGCGCGCACCGTCCGGCGGTGGGTACGACGAGAATTGTGCCCGTCGCCCGGACGGGCGCCATCGAGGAAACGACTCTTCGCAGGTGCGAGAAAGCCCTACGTCGATGTCATGCAGGAGACGTCGGTCAGTTTTCCGGCGTCAGCCCCAATACATCGGGTTCGGGTGCGACTGCGGGACCTCGCGCGAGTCCCGGAAGGCGCCGGCTGCGCGTTCCCGCGCGCGGGCGGGTCGCCGCTTCCGCGGGCCGCTCGCACGTTTTCCCTGCAAACACGGTGAATCTCGGCCGACTGGCGTGCAGGCGCACCTCACGGCCGGCGTTCGCAGACTCCGGTCGTCGGGTGGTACACGAAGCGCTGATCGCCATCGCCGGCGTCGCCGGCCTGACCTGCGGCCTGCTCGCAGCCCTGGCGCTGGAACTTCGCGGTGTCGCGATCGAAGCCCCGGGCCGTGATCGCGTCCATGCGGTAGACGCGGCCGCCGTAGGAGACCGTGCAGAACTGCTCCGGCGGGGCGTTCGTCCCCGAGCTCTGCGTCCGCGGCGTCCCTCCGTGCTCTCGGCAGACCTTCGTGAAGGCCGCGGCCGGATCGGAGCTCGTCGGTGACGCGTCGTCGTTGTTGAGGAAGCGCGGCAGGCCGACGGTGAGGAAGACGACGACGAAGGCGATGACGAGCCAGCCCTTGCGCCCGATGTGCCCCAGCCGGCCCACGCCCATCACGGTGCCACCTCCCGGCCCGCCCGGCAAGGCGGGCCCCGAACGGCCGACTGCCTCCCCTGATCCCGATTCAGGGGAGGCAGAATCATCGCGATGCATCGGCGCGATGCCGGCCGGGTCTGGTCGCCGCGGAGATGGCCTCAGCCGCGGCGACCGCGCCGTCACGTGCTCGGATTCTTGGGAAGGATCTCCCAGCCGAACATCATGTTGTGGTCCTCGTGGGCGAGGTTGTGGCAGTGGGCCACGTACGGGCCGGTGAAGGTCCGGAACCGGCGGGAGATGATGACCTCCTCGCTCGGGTCCAGCGCGACGACGTCCTCCTTGCCCGTGTCGTCCGGGTGCCGGCCGTCGGGCGCCGTCTTGCCGTTGCGGGCCACGACCCGGTGCTCCTCCATGTGGAGGTGGAACGGGTGGACCCAGCCACCGCCGCCGTTGCGGATCCGCCAGATCTGGCCGGAGTCCTTCGGGACGCCGATGAGCGGCTTGTCGGGCTCGAACTGCTGGCCGTTGATGAGCCACTCCGTCTCCGGGTCCGCGTTGGAGCTGCCGCGCTGGAGCTCGAACACCGGGAGGTTCTTGTCCTTGACCGCCGTCTGGTAGCCGTCGACCATCGGCGGCACCTCGCGGAGGTAGGCGGGGATGATGCTGTAGTCGGGCTCCGGCGGGTCACCGTCGATGATGATCTTCATGACCGGGACCAGGTACTTCGAGTCCTGCGAGTCCCACATGCGGCCGGTCGTCATCTTCATCGTGTTGGTGAGGTAGAGCTCGTCGCCGGGCTTCGTGTAGGAGCCGTCCATGTACTTCGTGAAGTCGACGACGACCTCACGGCGCTTGGCCGGCCACAGCTCGAAGTTGTCGCGGAGGATCGGCTTGGGCAGCAGCCCGCCCTCGTTGGCGATCTCCACCATCTTCATGCACTGCTTGCCGTCCGGCAGGCGGTACTGGCCCTGGAGCTCGTCGCCCGTGTAGCCGAGGTCGCGCGCCGCCTTCGGGTGCCCGGTCATGAACTTGAAGTCGTAGATGCGCGAGATCGAGGCGTCGAGGAACCGCAGGCGATACTTGCGGCGCTTGACGTGCATCGTGGGGTACGCCGTGCCGTTGACGGTGAAGATGTCACCCACGAAACCGTGATTCGGGAAGTGCCGGAAATACGTCTTCCCCCACCACTCCGGGTGGGTCTCACCGGAACCGTTGTGCGCGTCCTTGTGCGGCGTGACACCGTCGTCCAGCCGGCAGTCGTAGAACGCCAGCGGGATGTCGTAGTCGACGTCGAAGGTGCCGTCACCGTAATCCTTGCGGCGACCCGGGAGGCGCAGGCCGTCCTTCTTGGTCTCGTCACCGTTGTCGATGACCGGGTCGTAGATCGGCATCAGGCCGACCATGCCCTTGTACACGTTCGCCCCGGTGTGGCCGTGGACGTGGTCGTGGAACCAGAAGAACGACTGCTTCTCACGCTCGTCGCCGCCGGCCGGATAGCCGAGGTACAGCTGGTCCACGAACTCGCCCGGCTCCCACGCCGCCTCGTGCGTGAAGCGGTTGAGCGGCGCGAAGCGGTGGTAGGAGTAGTGCGGCTGGCCGTCGGACTCCGGGGCGGTGTGGCCGTTGTGGAGGTGCGTCAGGAACGAGTAGTTCGGCGCGCCGAAGTCCATCCGGTCATAGCCGTTCGCGTTGTCCAGGTGGTTCTCGAAGCGCACGAGCGACGCACGGCCGTACTCGGCGTTGATCCGCGGGCCCGGGAACGTCCCGTTGAAGCCGTAGATCGTGCTGTCCGGCAGGTTGCGCGGGTTCACGCTGTTCGTGCCGGGCGGCGCGACGTTCTTGCCGAAGCTGTTGATCGGCTGCACCTGCGAGGAGGTGAAGCGGTGGCCGGCGACCTCGGCCTTGATCTGGTAGACGACCGGCTCCTTGCTCAGCCAGTTGTAGCTGGCCGTGGGACCGTCGCCGGGCCAGAGCTGATGCTCACCCAGGTTGCAGCCGTAGCGGTCCTTGTACACCGTGCTCGTCGTCGAGCCGATGCAGTCCTGGACCTTGGGGTCGGGCTTACCGCCGAGCGTGTCCCACGTGTCCATGTTCGCCGGACGCATCGCCGACGGGATGTTGAGCGGGTCGCTGAACGGCTTGAGGATCAGCGGGCTCGTGGGGAACGCCTCGATGTACAGCGAACCACCGCCGCCGCCCTTCGCAAGGCCTCTCGGAATCGCCAGCCCGCCGGCGCTGATCATGAACATGCCCGCGCCGCCGGCACCCAACTTGAGCATGTCCCTACGCGTCAGTCGAATGTTCTGAGTCTTGCCCATCCTTCTCCCTTTAATTCCTCCAGCTCAGTGCATCGCCGCCCCATCACGGGCGGCGCCGGGAAAACAACAAAAGGGGGCGATTGATGGCCACACCCGACGCAGAGGAGTGTGCGTTGTCGGGACGCACGGTCTGGTGTGGACGACAAGGATTCTGCTCTCGTCCAGGTCCCGCGCCATCGGAGAAACGACCGTCTTTCCGGTGCGAGATGTGCCGTTGAGCTGTCACCCAGGGCACCGCCGATGCGCCAAGACGGTCAGCGCGGTGACGGGAACTGCAGGAACTGCAGGACGGCGGTCAGCCGGGTGACTGACGCCTCGTGAACGACGGATTTCGGTGATGCGCGCGGTGCGTAGGCGACTCGGGCGGCGCGCGTCCGAGTCGCCGGTGCCCGCCCGCGTCAGGCCTGCGGCGCGTAGTGCAGGTAGACCACGCCGTTGTCGTACGACGCCGCCGTGGAGAGCGCCATCTTGACCGGCGGATCGCCGTCGGGGAACAGGCGCGCGCCCCCGCCGAGGGTGAGCGGGTAGACGAACAGGTGCAGGCCGTCGATGAGGCCGTCGGCGAGCATCGCGCGGACGAGCCGGGCGCTGCCGCTCATGTAGATGTCGCCGTCGACCTCGTCCTTCAGGCGCCGCAGCCGGTCGGCGTCGTACGGGCCGATGATCTCCGAGTTGCGCCACGTGGCCTCCGTGAGCGTGCCGGAGACGACGTACTTCGTCGTGTCGTTGAAGAACGGCGCGCCGGGGTCGTCCTCGACCGTCCGGGTCGACCACGCCGGCTCGAACATCTCATACGTCGTGCGACCGAGCAGGATGGCGCGCGAGCGGCCCGTGACGGCCGCGAGGTGCTCGCCCATCTTCGGGTCGAAGCCGTACTCGAACGTCCAGGACGGCGCGTCGATGACGCCGTCGAGGCTCATGAACTCGTGGACGTGGACCTCTCCCATGTCAGACCTCCGATTCGCTGGTGGCGGGTTCAGGATGCGCCGGTGCAGACCCTGTCACGACCGCGAACTCATCGCGGAGCCGAGGCTCCCTCCCGCCAGCGCCGCTCGATCGTGCGCAGCAGGCCGGGATATACGAGCCGGTGGCGGAACGGCCGGATCGCGGCCATGTAGAGCGCGCCCAGGCGGCCCTCGGGCCGGACCAGGACCGCCATCTGGCCGCGATGCCCGCTCGCGCCGTCGGGAACCCAGCCGAGGTGCAGCACGCCGTGCATCGTCCGGTTGACGAGCTCGCCCGCCCACTCGTCCGGCAGCTCGTAGAGCGGGGTGAAGGCCGCGGGGCCCGGGCCGGCGCCGGTGCCGCGCGGAGGTCCGCCGGCAGCCGCTCGCGGAGCGACGGTGCGTCGCGGTCGCCGTCCGCCGGACCGTCCCACCCGAACAACCGCCCGATCGCCCAGCGGATCGCGAACAGCGCCCGCACGGTGCGCGGCGCGTCGCGGCCGGTCCCGCCCGATGCCAGCACCGTCACGAGCCGCGGGAAGTCGTCGGGCCCGCCCGGCGTCGGCAGGGCCCACACGTCCTCGAGCCGGAAGTCGGGCGTCAGCGCGTGGATGCGCCACGGGCGGGCGGTGTGGGAGGCGGCGGGGAGTCGCATCCCCGCCCATCCTGACGGCCGCCGCGCCTCAGGTCGTCGCGCCGACCAGGCGGCGGCGCGGGGTCCGGACGGCCGCGAGCATGAGCGCCGCGGTGAAGCACAGCAGGCCGGAAGCGACGAACACGCCGTCGTAGGTACCCGAGCCGTCGCGGACGAAGCCCGCCGCCCACGCCGCGAGCCCGCCGCCGATCTGGTGGGCGGCGAAGATCCAGCCGAACGCGACGATGCCGATCTCGCGGCCGAAGCGCTGGGTGACGAGGGCGACGGTCGGCGGGACGGTCGCGATCCAGTCGAGGCCGTAGAAGACCGTGAACGCCGTCAGGGTCGGGCCCTGCGCCGCGAGGGCCGCGGGCAGGATCAGCAGCGAGATCCCGCGCCCGACGTAGTAGACGAGCAACAGGCGCCGGGCCGGGTAGCGGTCGGTCAGCCAGCCCGAGCCGGTCGTGCCCGCGATGTCGAGGACCCCCATCGCGGCCATGAGCCCCGCGGCCTGGCCCGCCGGGATCCCGTGGTCATGGGCGGCCGGGATGAGGTGGACGGCGATGAGCCCGACCGTCGTCGCGCCGCAGATGAAGAACGACCCGGCCAGCGCGAGGAACACCGGATCGCGGCCGACCCGGCGCAGGACCGCCGTCGCGGCGAGGCGCCGGCCGGGCGCCGCCGGCGCCTCCGCCTCGCCGCCGTAGGGCGCGAGGCCGAGGTCGGACGGCCGGTCGCGCAGGAGCGCGACGACGCAGACGAGCGCGACGAGCGCGGCGCCGCCGACGACGGCCATCGTCCAGCGCCAGTCGCCGTGCTCGGTGATGTGCGCCATGAGCGGCAGGAAGATGAGCTGCCCGGTCGAGTTCGCGGCCGTCAGCAGCCCGACGACCAGGCCGCGCCGCGCGACGAACCAGCGGCCCGCGACCGTCGCGGCCAGCACGGGCGCGACGGCGCCGGTGGCCGCGCCGGCGACGAGGCCCCACACGAGGTAGAGCTGCCACAGCTGCGTGACCTGCGTGATCGCGACCGCGCTGAGCATGATCAGGCCGAGCGCGACGACGACGACCCGCGTGAGCCCGACGCGCTCCGTCAGCGCCGCGGCGAACGGCGCCGACAGGCCGAAGACGAGGAGGTTGATCGACGCCGCCGTCGAGATCGCGCCGTGGCTCCAGCCGAACTCCGTCATCAGCGGCTCCATGAGGATGCCGAACGTCGCGCGGATCGCCGCGGCGGCGAGGAGCGCCACGAAGCCGGCGGCGGCGACGAGCCAGGCGCGGTGCATGGCGGGAAGCCTCGCGGGTCGCCGGCGCGACTGCGAGTGGCAGGAAAGACAATGTTCGCTAGTTTTCTGCCACATGACCCCGCACGGCTCTCGGACCCGCGTCGCCCTCCTCGTCCTCGAGGGCTCGGTGCTGTTCGACATCGGGACGGTCGTGACCGTCTTCGGGCCCGCGCGGCCGGGCACCGCCCGCCCCGAGCTCGGCTACGACCTCACGCTCGCGACCGCCGCGCCCGGGCCGGTGGCGACCGCCACCGGGCTGCCGGTCGTGGTGACCTCGGGCCTCGAGGCGCTGGCCGCCGCGGACCTCGTGATCGTCGGCGGGTGCACGCCCGCGACGATCGCCGGGCAGGGCGCGGCGCTCGACGCGCTCCGGGCCGCGCACACCCGCGGCGCGCGGGTCATGTCGATCTGCACGGGCGCGTTCGTGCTCGCCCACGCGGGCCTGCTCGACGGCCGCCGCGCGACGACGCACTGGGGCTACGCCGACCGCCTCGCGCGACGAGTTCCCGGCGATCGACGTCGACCCCGACGTGCTCTGGGTCGACCACGGCGACGTGCTCACCTCGGCCGGGCTGTCGGCGGGGATGGACCTCTGCCTGCACGTGGTGCGCGGTGACCGCGGCGCCGCCGCGGCGACCGCGATCGCGCGCTGGAACGTCGTGGCCCCGCACCGCGACGGCGGCCAGGGGCAGTACATCGACCGGCCGGTCCCCGACGGGGACGGCGGCGGCCTCGCCGCGACGCGCGCCTGGGCCCTCGAGCGCCTGCACGAGCCGCTGACGGTCGAGGCCCTCGCCCGCCACGCGCACATGAGCCCGCGCACGTTCGCCCGCCGCTTCCGGGCCGAGACCGGCCACGCCCCGAAGCGCTGGCTCACGGCCCAGCGCGTCCACCATGCGCGCCGCCTGCTCGAGACGACGGACCTGCCGGTCGAGGACGTCGCGCAGCGCTCGGGTTTCGCGAGCGCCGCCGCCCTGCGCCCGCACTTCGCGCGGGCGACGGCGACGCGCCCGACCGCGTACCGCCGGACGTACCGGGGCGCGCGGCCGGCCGCGGCCGCCCAGGCCTAGCTAGGCCGCGAAGCGCCAGCGGGACGCGCCGTGGGGCTCCGCGGTCGCGACGCCGAAGACGGTGTGGACGGCGAGGCGGTAGACGTGCCACGGCGGCGGACCCGCGCTCGGCGCGCTGAACGGCGCGGTCAGGGCGTCGCCGTCGACCTCGGCCGGCCAGCCGCCCTCGCGGTACCGGGCCGCGAGGGCCTCGAGCGTCTCGGCGTCGGTGACGCGGACGGCCTCGCCCTCGATCGCGACGTCGATCGTCGGCAGGCGCAGGGAGAGCGTGCACGCCGGGTTGGCCGCGAGGTTCTTCGCCTTGCGCGCCTCCGGGCTGCTCGTGACGTAGATGTCGCCGTCGAGGTACGCCGGGCCGATGCCCGCGGCGTGCGGGCGGCCGTCGGGACGCACGGTCCCGAGGAACGCGGCGATGTCGGCGCTCGGCGGACCGTCGAGATCCGCGCGCACGCGCGCCCACTCCAGCGCGTCGTGCCCGTAGATGTCGAGGTTCTTCGTGTGGATGGGCTCTCGGTCGCTCATGGCCTTAAGACTCACGGGCGCGCCGGAACTCATCGCCCCGCCCGGCGGGCGTGGCGGACCGCCGCCCGAGGTCGCCAACCGACCGATCGTCGTCGAACACCTGCCGTTCAGCTTTCCGACGGTCGGGAAATGTGGAGTAACGGGACAGGCGACGACCGTGCCGGGAGGCTTGCGCGTCGCCGCGTCCTGCGCGCCGCGGCGTGGGATCGCGGCGCAAGCGACATGGAGGTACATCATGAAGAGGCTGGCACTCGCCGCCGCACTGGCGGCGCTGACAGCTTCCTGCGTCGGCGTCCGCGGCGACCGTCCCGGTCGGGTCGCTCTCGGCCCCCTTCGGGGCGACCAACGTCACCGTCGTCGAGACGGGCGACGGCGTGCACTTCGGGCCCTATGGCAACGGCGGAACTGCCGGAGGCTCGTTGTTCTACTCGGGCGCGAACGGGCTCAAGCTCAGTCAGATCACGCAGCTCGCCTTCACCGAGAACCACAGCTCGAGCGACGACAGCCCGATCGCGGCGCCGTACCTGCGGATCTTCCTCAACGACGACGCCGTCGACGTGATCTTCGACGCGACCAAGTGCGGCACCGTGGTCCCGCCCGAGAACACGCCGAACCATTTCGACGTCACGAGCGGTGATGTCCGGTACGACGACGACGGGTGCGATGGCGTGCCGCCCGACCAGCAGCCATGGTCCGACGTCGTGGCCAACCACGGCAACGACGTGGTGTCCGGCATCTACGTGACCACCGGCTTCACGGGCGGCGCGGACCTCGCCGCCCTCGTCACCGACCTCACGGTCAACGGCACGACGCTTCTGCTTCAACTGCGGGGCGAGCGGCGGGGCGAGCGGCGCGCCGGGCACGACCACGATCGTCCGAGTCCCGGTCCCGGTCAACGCCCGCCCGGTGGGGACGGCCGCGGCGCGGTCACGGTCGTGCAAGGGCGACGAGCTGCGCGTGATCCACGCCGCACGACGAGGCAGCGAGCGCCTGCTCGGCGTCCGCGCCACCCTGCGCGGCAAGCGCCTCCGCGTTCGCGGCCGGTCGATCACGGTCGACCTGCGCGAGCGCACCGAGGGCAACTACAACGTCCGGATCACGAGCCGGTTCCGGACCCGCGCCGGACACGTCCGCACGGTGCGGACGACGCGGCCCCTGAGCGTCGCCTGCTCCTGAACCGCCACGTCGCGGGGGTGGGCGCTGCCGCGTCCGCCCCCCGCGGGCGCTACCGCCAGCGCTCGAGCAATTCGTCGTCGCGGACCTCGCGGACCTGCCGCGCCGGGACGCCCATCACGAGCGCGCGCGGCGGGACGTCCTTGGTCACGACCGCGCCGGCGGCGACGAACGCCTCCTCGCCCACCTCGACGCCCGGGACGAGCACCGCGCCGCCGCCGATCCGGCACGCGCGGCGCAGCGTCGCGCCGCGCAGCTCGTAGGCGCGGTCGTGACGGCTCATCGTGTCGTCGTTCGTCGTCGACGCGCCGGGCCCGACGAACACGTCGTCCTCGACGACGCTGAACGCCGTGATGTAGACGTTGCTCTGGATCTTCGCCCGCGCGCCGATCATCACGTCGTTGTCGATCGCCGAGCCGCGGCCGATGACCGTCTGCGGCCCGACGACCGAGCGCTCGCGGACCTGGGCCTGGTCGCCGATGATCGCCTCGTCGGCGATGACCGAGCCGGCGTAGACGATCGCGCCGGCGCAGATCGTCACCCGCACGCCGAGCCGGAGGGCCGGCAGGGGCTCAGCCCGGCTCGCCGACGTGCGGGCGAGGCGCGGCACCTTGCCCAGCAGCGTGCCGCCCTCGATCACGGAGGCCTCGCCGATCCGCGTGCCCTCCTCCACGAGCACGTTCGGGCCGAACAGCACCCCGTCGCCGAGCGTCACGTCGTCGCACAGGATCAGCCCGCGCGCCTTGTTCCAGGGACGCAGCATCCGCGAACCGCCTCTCAGGCCCCGCCGCGGGCGACACCCGCCCGGCGGCTCTCGTCGAGCGACTGCTGCAGGCCCTCGAGCACCCGCACGACCCGCAGGCCGCTCGCCCCGTCGGAGATCGGCGGACGGCCCTCGCGCACGCAGTCGACGAAGTGCTGGCACTCGAGCCGCAGCGGCTCGTCGTTCGGCACGCGCGGCGACCAGATGTCGCCCGAGCGGGTGATGTACTCGCCGTAGGTGTCGGCCTTCTGGTCGAATCCCTTGTCGTACACGGTCACCTTCCGCTCCGGATCCATGTCGTCGAAGGTCGCCATCCGCTTGGACCCGACGATGGTGAACCGCCGCTCCTTGTGCGGGTCCAGCCACGAGAGGTGCAGGTGCGCGGCGACGCCCGACGGGAACCGCATGAACGCGAACACCACGTCCTCGACGCCCTCGCGCATGTAGGACTCGCCGCGGGCGCTGAGCTGGTGGGGCTCCTCGTCGGTGAGGTGCAGCAGCACCGACACGTCGTGCGCTCCGAGGCTCCACAGCGCGTTCTCCTCCGCGCGGAGCTGGCCGAGGTTCAGGCGGTTGCCGTAGATGTAGTGGATGTCGCCGAGCTCGCCCGAGGCCGCGATCTCCTTGAGCTTGTTGACGCCCGGGTGGTACTGCAGCAGGTGCCCGACCATGAGCAGCTTGCCGGTCGCGGCGGCCGCGTCGGTGGCGCGCTCGGCCTCGGCCACGGTCTGGGCGAGCGGCTTTTCGACGAAGCAGTGCTTGCCCGCCTCGAGCACCCGCGCCGCCAGCGCGCCGTGCGTCGGGACCGGCGTCGCGAGCACGACCGCGTCGAGCGTCGGGTCCGAGAGCAGGTCGTCGAGATCGGGCGTGAACTTCGTGCCGGGGAAGCGCGGCGCGACCCGCGCGCGGATCGCGTCGGAGGCGTCGCAGCACCACCGCAGCTCCGCGTCGGGCAGCGAGCCGAAGTTGCGGGCGAGGTTCGGACCCCAGTACCCGAGACCGACGACCCCGACCGAGACCCGGCGGGGGGCGCCGTCCGCGTCCGTCACAGCTGCACCGTGCTGCGGTCCTTGCTGCGCCGGGTGACGCCGCGGAGGTCGAGGGCCAACGGGGCGCGTTCGACGATCGCGTCGTGATCGACGCCCGGGTGCGCGGTCACGATCACCGCCAGGTCCGCGCCGTCCAGCGCCTCGTCGACCCCGACACTGTGCAGGTCGTGCTCGGGGAGATCGGGGACGTGCGGGTCGTGGTACACGACGTCCGCCCCGAGACCGCTCAGGACCCCGATGATCTTCAGCGCCGGCGACTCGCGCATGTCCCCCACCCCGGCCTTGTAGCTCACGCCGAACACCGCGATCCGGCTGCCGCGCACCGCCTTCGCCGCATCGTTGAGCACCCGCTCGACCCGCGCGACGCAGTGATAGGGCATGTTCTGATTGACCTTGCCCGCCAGCTCGATGAACTCCGCCGTCATGTCGAACTCGCGCGCCCGCCAGGACAGATAGAACGGATCGACCGGCAGGCAGTGCCCGCCCATGCCGGGGCCGGGGTCGAAGCGCATGAACCCGTACGGCTTCGTCGCCGCCGCGTCGACGACCTCCCAGATGTCGATGCCCATGCGGTCGGCCAGCATCGCCATCTCCGTTGACCAGGGCGATGTTCACCGAGCGGAAGATGTTCTCCAGGAGCTTCGAGAGCTCGGCCGCGTCCGGGGTCGACACCCGCACGACCCGGTCGCACACGACCTCGTACAACTCCTGCGCGCGGTCCCCGCAGGCCTCCGTCACCCCGCCCACGATCTTCGGCGTCGTGCGCAACGTGAAGTCCGTGCGGCCCGGATCCACCCGCTCGGGCGAGAACGCCACGTTGAAGTCCCGGCCGGCCACCAGCCCCGACCCCTCCTCCAACAACGGCGCCACCCGCTCCCGCGTCGTGCCCGGATAGGTCGTGGACTCGACCACCACCAGCTGCCCGGACTGCAGCACGCCGCCCAGCGCCACCACCGCCGAGATCAACGGCCCGAGATCCGGCTCCCGATTGGCCGTCAGCGGCGTCGGCACGCAGATCAGCACCGCGTCACACCGCGCCAGCGGCTGCACATGGGTGGTCGCGTCCACCCGCCCTGCCACCGCCTGCAACCGCTCGGACGGGATGTCCTCGATGTACGACACCCCCGCCCGGACGCTCTCCACCTTGCGCACATCCGTGTCCAAGCCGATCACGTCGTGGCCCGCCTCCGCGAACGCCACCGCGAGCGGCAACCCGACATATCCAAGGCCCATAATTCCGATCGTCATAGCGCCGCCAGTGTAAGCATCCGGCCTGCCGACGGGGCCTTCTCGCGCGCGAGGCCGCCGGAGGCTCCGCTACCCTCAACGGGCGCCCGGGGGTCAGACGGTCGCGCCGGGCGCGACTTCGGCGTCCGACGTGCGTTTCAGCACCACCCCTCCGCCGCCCATGTCCGCGCAGACCGAATCCCGCCCCGCCCCAGACGTCCATCCGCGCTCGGACCTGCCGCCGATGCCGCGGCGCGGCGTGCTCGGCACCGAGCTCGCCCTGACGGATTACGGCGGCGCCATGGACTGGATGGACGAGGTCATCCGGCGGCGTGGCCGCACGTGCGTCACCGCCGCCGCCGTGCACCTCGTCATGGTCGCCCGCGAGGACCCGGAGACCCGCCGCGCGGTCGACCGCGCGCTCGCCGTGCCCGACGGCGTGCCGCTCGTGTGGGCGCTGCGTGCGCTCGGGCATCCCGAGGCGTCGCGCGTCTACGGCCCGGACCTCATGGCCGCCTACTGCGCGCGGTGCGCCGAGACCGGGACGACGATGTTCCTCTACGGCGGGCGCTCGGACGAGGCGCTGGCCGCGCTGACCGAGGCGCTGCTCGCCCGGTACCCGGGCCTGCGGATCGTCGGGGGCTGGTCACCGCCGTTCCGGCCGCTGACGGCGGAGGAGCAGGACGAGGTCGCCGCCCGCATCAACGCGAGCGGGGCGGATGTCGTGTGGGTCGGCACCGGCCAGCCCAAGCAGGAGAAGTGGATGGCGGACATGCGCGACCGCCTCGACGCGCCGATCCTCGCGGGCGTCGGTGCCGCGTTCGACTTCCACGCCGGCATCGTCGCGCAGGCGCCGGAGTGGATCCAGCGCCGCGGCCTCGAGTGGGCCTACCGCCTCGTGCGCGAGCCCCGGCGGCTCTGGCGGCGCTACGCGAAGTACAACCCGTTGTTCGTCGCCGCGTTCGCGCGCCAGTACGTCGCGCATCGCGCCCGGCGCTGACGGGACTCGACGCGACTCGGCGCGCGGCGAGACCTACGCCGCGATCGCGGCGTCGATCTGCGCGGCGAGGCGCCGCTTCGGCGCGGCCTGCGTGATCGTCCCGACCTGGCGGCCGTCGCGCAGGATGACCACCGTGGGCAGCCCCATGACGCCGTAGCTCGCCGCCAGCGACGTCTCCTCGTCGGTGTTGACCTTGACGACCTTGAGGTCGTCGCGCTCGGCGGCGAGCGCCTCGAGGGCCGGGGTCAGCGCCCGGCACGGGGCGCACCACGGCGCCCAGAAGTCGACGAGGACGACCGGGGCCTCGGACTGCAGGGCCTCGGCGGCGAAGGTGGCGGTGGTGGCGTCGGTGGTGGTCTCCATGCGGGCGCGGATGATGGCGGGTGGACCGGTCGGAACCAGAAACCGGTGCACCGAGGTTCGGATATCACGCCGAGGTGGCGAAACGCGACACCTTGGGTCGGCTGGCAGGCCGGACCCGGACCGGCAGCCTCGAGGCGGACACGGTCCAACGATCGGAAGGTGCGTCACACCATGCAGCCCCGAGCCCTCCTGCCCGCCCTCGTCCTCACGGGCGCCCTCGTCGCCCCCGCCGCCGCGCTCGCCGGCGCCGGCCAGTCGGCCCACTACCTCCCGACGCTGCGGGCGCCCGCGGTGTCGCCGGTGGCCATCCACGGCGGCGACCCCCACGCCTTCCTGCACACCGGCGAGCGCCTGCACCGCGGCCAGTCGCTCATGCGCGTCCGCGTGAGCACGCCCCAGCACTCGGGCCTGCGGCTGCGCTTCACGTGCCCGAGCGGCGCGGTCACCGGCTACGGCTACCAGGGCGCCGACGCGCTCGCGGTCAACGGCCGGCGGATCCTGTCGCAGCACACCGTCCGCCCGAAGGTCCAGGCCGCGGCCGACCGCAACCACGACGGGCGCTTCACGGGCACGGTGTTCGCCTACTGCGAGGGCGGCCGGTAGCGGTCAGGCGGTGCGCCGCCCGAACAGGGCGGCGGCCGCCGCGACCGACACGGCGAGGATCCCCGCGCACCACGCCAGCGCGGTCCACGGGGCGTCGCCCACGGACGTGCCGAGCAGCAGGCCCCGGAGCGTCTCGGTGACCGGCGTGACCGGCTGGTGCGCGGCGAAGCCCTGCAGCCACGCGGGCATCGTGTCGACCGGGACGAACGCGCTGCTCGCGTAGGGCAGGAACATCACGAGGAACGTGAACCCGTTCGCCGCCTCGGGCGAGCCCGCGACGAGGCCGATCGCGGCAGCCAGCCACGACACCGCGACGACGAACGCGAGCAGGATCCCGGCGACCGCGAGCCAGTCGAGGACGTCGCCGACGGGCCGGAAGCCGAGCACGAGCGCGACGCCGATGACGAGCACGGTCGACGCGATGTTGCGCGCGACGCTCGCCGCCACATGGCCGGTCAGGACGGCCGGGCCGCCGACGTCCATCGAGCGGAAGCGGTCGATGATCCCGCCCGACATGTCCTGCGAGACGCTCACCGCGGTCGTCGCCGACCCGAAGCCCGCGCAGAGCAGGATCACGCCCGGGACGACGTAGGTGACGTAGTCCTTCGTGCCGGCCTCGATCGCGCCGCCGAACAGCTCGACGAACATGAGCATGAGCAGCACCGGCAGCAGCAGCGAGGTCAGCAGCGCGTCGAGGTGGCGCATCGACAGGCGGACGGACCGCGCCGACATCGTGAGCGCATCAGACACGGCAGGCCTCCAGGGCATCGTCGGTCGTCTCGGCCGGGTGGCCGGTGAGGGTGAGGAACACGTCGTCGAGCGTCGCGCCGTGGACGGCGAAGCGCGCGACCGAGCGGCGGTCGGGATCGAGCGCGTCGAGCAGGGCGCGCACGTGGCCGGCGCTGCCGTCGGTCGCGACGGCGAGCGTGAGGCCGGCCGGGTCGCGGCGCAGCGTCCGGTCGCCGAGCATCCGCTCGGCCGCGGCGAACGCCTCGGCGTCGGCCATCACGAGGTCGAGGCGCTGGTCGGCGACCCGGCGCTTGAGCTCGGCCGCCGTCCCCTCCGCCACCACGCGCCCGCCGTCGATGACCGCGATCCGGTCCGCGAGGCGGTCGGCCTCCTCGAGGTACTGCGTGGTGAGGAAGACGGTCACGCCCGCGCCGACGAGCTCGCCGACGACGTCCCACATCGCCTGGCGGCTGCGCGGGTCCAGGCCGGTGGTCGGCTCGTCGAGGAAGATGATCTCCGGGCGGCCGACGAGGCTCGCGGCGAGGTCCAGGCGCCGCCGCATCCCGCCCGAGTAGGTGCCCGACGCGGCGGCGGCCGGCGTCGGCGAGGTCGAAGCGGCCCAGCAGCTCGTCGGCGCGCGCCGTCGCCGCCGCGCCCGACAGCCCGCACAGGCGGCCCATCATCCGCAGGTTCTCGACGCCCGTCTGCAGCTCGTCGACGGCCGCGTACTGGCCGGTCAGGCTGATCGCCCGGCGGACCCGGCGGCGCTCGGTGCCGACGTCGAATCCGGCCACGCGCGCGCTGCCGCCGTCGGGGCGGATCAGCGTGGCGAGGATCCGGACGGTCGTCGTCTTGCCCGCGCCGTTGGGGCCCAGGAGCGAGAACACCGTCCCCCGCTCGACGCGCAGGTCGACGCCGTTCAGGACCCGCACGTCGCCGTAGGACTTCTCCAGGGCGATCGTCTCGATCGCCGGCTCGTCGGTCATCGTCACCCCGTCGGTCGGCTCTATTGCGTATTGCGTACGCATATCTGCGTACGTTATACACAGTAGGGCGATGAGCGTCAAGAACGACCCCGACCTCCCCGCGAGCATCCAGGCCGCCTGGGGCCTGCGCGAGCGCCCGGCGAAGGGCCCCCGGCCGGCGCTGAGCCTCGACCGCATCGTCGGCGCGGCGGTCGCGCTCGCCGCCGCGGAGGGGATCGGCGCGGTGTCGATGGCCCGCGTGGCCAAGGAGCTCGGCGCGTCCGCGATGTCGCTGTACCGCTACGTCGCGGCCAAGGACGAACTGCTCGCACTGATGGTCGACGCCGCGCTCGTGCTCCCGGACGCGCCGCCCGACGCGGACGAGGACTGGCGCGCCGGCATCGAGCGCTGGGCGTGGACGTACCACGACGCGCTGCGCCGCCACCCGTGGGTCCTGCGCGTGCCGATCAGCGGCCCGCCGGTCACGCCCAACCAGGTCCGCTGGCTCGAGGACGGCCTCACCGCGCTGGCCGGCACCGGCCTGAGCGAGCCGGAGAAGCTGTCGGTGATCCTGCTCGTGTCGGGCTTCGTGCGCAACGAGGCGACGCTCGCGGCCGACATCGCCGAGGCCGTCGCGGCGTCGGGCGCGGAGGTCATGCCCGGGTGGTCGGACGTGCTGCGGCGGGTCACCGACGCCGAGCGCTTCCCCGCGCTGCACCGGGCGATGGCCTCCGAGGCCTTCGACCAGGACGACGCCGCCGACGACGAGTTCGTCTTCGGCCTCGAACGCGTCCTCGACGGTGTCGCGGCGCTGATCGCGCAGCGCCGAGGCTAGGTCGGCGTCGCGATCAGCGCGTAGTGCATCGTGAACAGGCGCGTGCCGACGGCCGGCACCGTGGCCGCGGCCCGGCGCACCGCCCACTTCGCAAGACCGGTGGCGCGAGCCCGGGGCGTCGTGCGATCGAAGAGGTGGACCGCCCGGGCGAGCGGGTCGACGCGCTCGGCGCGGACCGTCCAGTGCGCGTCGGCGACCAGGCGCCGCACCTGCCCGCGGTCGAAGTGCTGGATGTGCCCGGCGGCGGCCGACGCGGCCCGCGCCGCCGGCCGCCGGGCGGCGAGGTTGGCCTCGAGCGGGACCTCGATCACCACGGCGCGCCCCACGCGCGTCAGCTCCGCGAGCAGCCGGGCGGGGGCCGGCACGTGCTCGAGGACGTGCGTGGCGAAGACGAGGTCGTAGGCGTCGTCGGGCGCCGGGACGTGGTCGCCGTCGAACGGCTCGACGCTCGCGATCTCCGGCCGCGCCGCGGCGATCTCGACCGCGGCGGCGGCGATCTCGAAGCCCACCCGGCGCATGCCGAACCCGCGCCGGCCGAGGAGGGCGAGCACCGATCCGTCGCCGCAGCCGATCTCCGCGACCGACGCGGGCGCGCGCAGCCCGATGGCGTGCGCCAGGTCGATCACGTGGTCGGCCTTCGCCTCGGCCGACAGCGCCCGCCAGCGGCCGTGGCGCTCGTCGTCGGCGGTCGGCGCGTAGGCCTCCTCGTAGAACTCGCCCGTGCCGGGGGCGGGCCCGGCCACGCGACTAGCCGGCCGCCGCCGTCTCGCGCGCCCACTCGAGCGTGCGCCGCAGCCCGTCGTCGAGGCCGGCCTCCGCGCTGAAGCCGAGCTCGGCCCGCGCGCGGCTCACGTCGAGCGCGCTGCGCTGGAGCTCGCCGAGGCGGGCCGGGGCGAACTCCGGCTGCAGCTCGTCGTCCCCGAGGCCGGCCGCGCGACGCAGCGCGGCGAGGACCTCGAGCACCGAGGACTCGCGGCCGGTGCCGGCGTTGTAGACCCCGTGGGCCTCGGGATGCGAGGCGGCCGCGAGGTTCGCGGCGACGACGTCGGCCACGTAGGTGTAGTCGCGCGTCTGGCGGCCGTCGCCGTAGATGGTCGGCTGCTCGCCGGCGATGAGCTTGCCGCAGAAGATCGCGATGACCCCGGCCTCGCCGAGCGGGTCCTGACGCGGGCCGTAGACGTTGCCGTAGCGCAGCGTCACCGCCGACAGGCCGTAGAGCCGCTCGTACCACCCGCAGTACGTCTCGGCGCAGAGCTTGCTCGTCCCGTACGCGGCCATCGGGCGCGGGGCGACGGTCTCGGGCGTCGGGATCGGCTCGACGTCGCCGTAGATCGCGCCGCCCGTCGAGGTGTTCACGACCCGCGCGACGCCCGACCGGCGCGCCGCCTCGAGCACGTTGATCGTCCCGCCGACGTTGACCCCGGCATCCCACGACGGATCCTCGATCGACTTGCGCACGTCGATCTGCGCCGCGAGGTGGAAGACGATGTCGGGCCGCGCGCCGACGAAGACCTTGGCCACGCCCTCGGCGTCGGTGATGTCGACCTCGTGGAAGGAGATCCCGCGGCGGCGGGCGCCGTCGAGGTTGCCGATCCGGCCCGTCGCGAGGTTGTCGACGACGGTCACCTCGTCGCCGCGGTCGAGCAGGGCGTCGACGAGGTTCGATCCGATGAAGCCGGCTCCGCCGGTCACGAGGGCGCGCATGGCGGGCGACTGTAGCGGCGGAAGCTGTGCGATCGCTGTGCGTCGGCTGTGCGTCCGCAGGAGTGCGCGCGCGCCCGGCGAACGCCGGAGGGATGCCCTCCGGCAGTGACTCCCGCTCGCTGTTCGTCGTCCAGCGGGCGTTTCGGCGGGTGCGGCGCGGCTACGACCCGGAGGAGGTCGACCGCCATCTGCAGCTCGTCAGCGAGTGGTTCGCCTCGGGCCGCGGCGGGCGCACCGCGCGCGAGGCCGAGCAGCAGCTGCTCGAGCGCGAGCGGACGGCCACGGCCGGGGTCGAGGAGGCGCGGCGCGCGGCCGAGGGCGAGCGTGTCGAGGCGGAGGCGACGCTCGCGGGCGCGCGCCTCAAGGCCGCCGCGGAGGTCGACGCGGCCCGGCGCGAGGCCGAGCGGATCGTCGCCGACGCGCGGGCCGAGGGCGAGCGCCTCGTCGCGGCCCGGCTCGCCGAGACCGAGGCCGACGTCGCCGCGCTGCGGGCCGCGCGCGAGAAGGAGGTCGAGGCCTACATCGAGCGCCGGCGGCGCGAGGCCGACCGCCTCGTCGAGGCGGCCCGCCGCGAGCGCTTCGGCCGGGAGGCGCCCGCGCCGGGCGGCGCGCCCGATCAGCCGCCGGGCGGCCGGTAGGTCGCCTCGCCGGCGCGCCGCATCGCCTCCTGGGCCTCGTCCATCCCCAGCAGGACGGTCGTCTCGACGTCGGCGATCGCACCGCTGCTGCCGATCGCCATCGCGAGCGCGGTCGCCGCGGCGTTGTCCGGCAGCTCGGCGATGTACGTGCCGTCGAACCGCCCGAACGAGAACCAGAAGCCGACGACCGAGCCGCCGAGCGACTCGACCACTTCCTTCGCGGCCGCGCTGCGGTCGGCCGGGCTGCTCATCAGCGTCCGCACGGCGTCGCTCGTGTAGCGGAACTGACCCAGGTAGTGCGGCATGGAGATCCCCCTCCGGCTTCGGTTGGTGGCCGATCCTCTCCCATCCGTGCCGGTGGTGCAGGAAACCTCCCCCGGCTAGGAGCCGTAGACCTCCGCGAGCCGCGCCGCGACGGCCGCCGGCGCGCTCAGCTCCCGCACCCGCCGCAGCCCGGCCTCGCCCGCGGCGGCGTCGCCGTAGCGCGCGAGCGCGGCGGCGGCGAGCTCGGTCGGGTCGTCGGGCGGGGCGAGCGCGGCCGGGTCGCCGACGAGCTCGGGCAGCCCGCCCATCGCCGTCGCGACCACGGGCACGCCCGCGGCCATCGCCTCGACCGCGGCGAGCGGCATGACCTCCGAGCAGCGCGACGGCACGATCGCCAGGGCGGCGCGGGCGCGCAGCGCGGCGACCTCGGCCGGCGGCACATGGCCGACGAAGCGCACGCGGTCGCCCGCGCGGGCGCGCAGCGCCGCGGCCTCGGGCCCGTCGCCGGCCACGACGAGCGCCAGCCCGGCGCGCTCGCACGCGTCGAGCGCGACGTCGACGCCCTTCTCGCGCGACAGGCGCGACGCGACGAGCGCGTACTCGCCGTCGGCGGCGGCCGAGCGCGGCGCGAACGCGCGCTGGACCTGGGGCACGACGTGGACGGGGACGTCGCCGATCGGCGCGCCGAGGGTCCGCAGGCGCTCGATGGCGAACGCGCTCGGGACGACGAGCGCGTCGGCCTGCGCGACGAGCCGCCGCTGCCAGAGCGCGAGCGCCGCGGCGTAGGCGACGGCCTCGGCGCCCGTGCCGCGGCAGTTGAGGCGCACGCCGGGCCGCGTGTCGCGGCCGTGGCAGCGGGTGCAGTCCTCGCCGCGGGCGTTGAAGCACGTGCCGACCGCGCAGACCAGGCGGTAGTTGTGCAGGTGCAGCACGACCCGCGCGCCCGCCGCGCGGGCCGCGGCCAGCGCGCGCCAGCCGAGCGTCGGGTTGACGTTGTGGGCGTGGACGACGCGCGCGCCGGTCCGCCGCACCGCGGCCGCGACCTCCCCCGGCTGCAGGCCGCCCGCGAGCAGTCCCGGCCGCCGCCTCGGCACGGCCGACCGCGGCGGAGTCGCGCTCGAGGACCTCGACCTCCTCGCCCAGGTGCTCGCGGACGAGCCAGGCGAGCTCCTCGACGACGCGCTCCTCGCCGCCGGGCACGCGGTAGCGGTTGTGCAGGAGGAGGATCACGCGGCGGGCGAGGCTACCCTGCTGGCGCCCGATGGTCCCGCGCGCCAGCATCGCCGTCCCGACCCGCAACCGCCCGCACTACCTCGACGTGGCGCTCGCCTCGATCGCGCCGCAGGCGGCAGCGCACGGCGCGGAGGTGGTCGTGATCGACGACGGCCCCGACCCCGAGACGCGCGCGGTCGCGCGACGGCACGGCGCGCGCTACGTCGCCCACGACGGCCCCCGCGGGATCAACGTCGCGCGCAACACGGCCGTCGACGTCACCGAGGCGCCGCTGCTGGCCTACGTCGACGACGACGTCGAGGCCGACCCCGGCTGGCTCGAAGCGCTGCTGCGGGCGGCCGACACGTGCCCGGACGACGTCGGGGTCCTCGCCGGCCCGATCCGCCCGCGGATCGAAGGCCACCGGTACCGCTCGTGCGGCCGCGAGGGCCCGCCGATCACGTTCCTCGACCTCGGCCCGGAGGACGTCGACACGGCGCGCGGCTGGGGCGCGAACTTCGCCGTGCGCCGGAGCGCGCTCGCGGTCGTCGGGCGCTTCGCCGAGGACCTCGTCAACGGCGGCGACGAGGAGGAGTGGCAGGCGCGCTGGGCGGCCCGCGGCGGCCGGATCCGGTACGTCGCCGCCGCCGGTGTCGCCCACCGCCGCGCCGGGGACGACGCCCGCCTGCGCTCGCTCGCCCGCGCGGCCTATCACCGCGGCCGCGCCGCGCGGCGCTTCGGCGAGCTCGGCGGCGTCCGGCCGTCGCTCTCCGCCGAGCTGCGCGTGCTGGCCGGCTGCGTGCTGCACGGGCCGCGGTACCGCTGCTTCAACGGCGTGACGATGACCGCGCACAGCGTCGGGCGCATCCGGGCCGCGCTGCGCGAGCCGCAGGTCCCGCGCGGGGGCGACGACTTCCTCTCGGGCGCGAGCGGGACGGTCGGCGGCCGCCGCGGCACGCTGCGCCGCGCCCGCGACGCCTGGCTCGACGTGCGCGAGACCGTCACCGGGCGGCGCGCGCGGCTCGCCCGTGCCGCGGCGGCGAGCCCGCCCCGCCGCCGCGTGCTCGCGCTCGGGATCGAGCGGCCCGCGATGATCATGGACGCGGCGCGGGCCGAGCTGCTGCGCAGCCGGCACGAGGTCGAGATCCACACCGCGCCGCCCGGCACGCGCGGGAAGTTCGAGAACCTCAACGCGCTGCTCGCCGCCCATCCGCCCGACGGCTTCGACTGGCTGCTGGTCGTCGACGACGACGTCGCGCTCCCCCACGGCTTCCTCGACCGCTTCCTGCACGCCGCCGAGTCCGCCGGCCTGAAGCTCGCGCAGCCCGCGCACCGCCTGCACTCCCACGCCGCGTGGGCGGTCACGCGCCGCCGGCCGGGGGTGACGGTGCGCGAGACGACGTTCGTCGAGATCGGCCCGCTCACCGCCTTCCACCGCGACACGTTCGCCACGCTGCTGCCCTTCCCCGACCTGCGCATGGGCTGGGGCCTCGACGCCCACTGGGCCGCCGTCGCGCGCGAGCACGGCTGGCCGATCGGGATCGTCGACGCCACGCCCGTCGGCCACACGATCGCGCCGGTCGGGGCGGGCTACGGGCACGACGCCGCGATCGCCGAGGCGCGGGCGTTCCTCGCCGAGCGCCCGTACGTGCGCCGCGACGAGGTGCGCACGGTGCAGGTGCACCGGTGAAGGTCGCGGTCGTCTCGGAGTACTACCCCCGCGCCTCCGACCCCGTCCTCGGCGTCTGGGCCCACCGCCAGGCGCTCGCCGCGCGCGACGCCGGCGCCGACGTGCGGGTGCTCGTCCTCTACCGCCCGATCCCGCCGCTCTCGACGCCGCCGCGCGAGCTTCTCCCCGCGACCCGGCGCCTCCTGCGCCAGCCGGGCCGCGCGATGCTCGACGGCCTCGAGGTCGAGTACGTGCGCTTCGTCTCGCCCCCGCGCCCGCGGGCGTACGGGTCCTGGGGCGCCTGGGCGGCGCCGTCGCTCGCGGTCGCGCTGCGGCGCCTGCGGCGGCGCTTCGCGTTCGACCTCGTCCACGCCCACAACGCGGTGCCCGCGGGCGACGCGGTGCTGCGCGCCCGGATCGCCGCGCCGCTCGTCGTCTCCGTCCACGGCAGCGACGTCTTCCACGCCGCGCCCAACCACGCGGCCGGCCGCGCGGCGGTGACCCGGGCGTTCGGCGCGGCGCGGCTCGTGCTCGCCAACAGCGCGGGGGTCGAGGCGGCCAGCCGCGCCCTCGGCGCGCGCCGGACGCGCGTCGTGCACCTCGGGACCGACCTCCCGCCGGCCGCCGGGCCGGGCGACGAGGACCTGCTCGTGACCGTCGCCCACCTCGTCGCCCGCAAGCGCCACGCCGACGTGCTGCGCGCGATGGCGCTGCTGCGCGACCGCCACCCCGCGCTGCGCCTGCGGGTGATCGGCGACGGCCCCGAGCGGGCGCCGCTCGAGCGCCTGGCCGGCGAGCTCGGCCTCGCCGGGCGCGTCGAGTTCACCGGGCAGCTCCCGCACGCGGAGGCGCTCCGGCGCGCGTGGGAGGGCGGGGTGTTCGTCCTGCCGAGCGTGGACGAGGCGTTCGGCGTCGCGTACGTCGAGGCGATGGCCGGCGGGCTGCCCGCGATCGGCTGCGCCGGGGAGCCGGGCCCGGAGGAGATCGCGCGGACCGGCGACGGCATCCGGCTCGTCGCCCCCCGCGACCCCGCCGCGCTCGCGCGGGCGATCGACGGGCTGCTCACCGACCGCGCCGCGCTGCGCGCGCTCGGCGCAGTCCGCGCGGGCGACGGTCGAGGCCGCGTTCACCTGGGAGCGCTGCGGGGCCGCGACCGTCCGCGCGTACGAGGACGCGCTGCGGTGACCGGCCGGCCCGTCCTGTTCGTCACCAACCGCGTGCCGCCCGACCGCGCCGGCGCGTTCGCGGCGCTCCATGCCCGCACGCCGATCGAGCTCGCACTGTTCGGCGGCCGCGTCCACCACGCCACGGCCGGCGTCGCCGACCCCGGCGTGCCGCACCGCCACGTCACGCCGCGCGCGGTCCACGCGCTCGCCGCCAGCGGCCGCTACCGCGCCGTCGTCGCCGGGACCGCCGGGCGCACCGCGCTGCCCGCGGCCTGGCTCGGCGCCCGCCGCGCGCGCGTGCCGTTCGTCCTGTGGAGCGCGCTCTGGGCCGAGCTGCGGACCCCGGCCCACCTCGCGGCGCGCCCGCTCATGGCCGCCATCTACCGCGACGCCGCGGCCGTCGTCGCCTACGGGCCGCACGTCGCGGCGTTCGCCCGCGACCACGGCGCCCGCCGGGTCGAGATCGCCCCGCAGCCGGTCGACAACGCCTTCTGGTCCGCCCCGGCCGACGCGCCGCGAGCGCCGGGCGCCGTTCCAGGTCCTGTTCGTCGGGCGCGACACGCCCGAGAAGGGCGTCACGCCGCTGCTGGCGGCGTGGCGGGCCGCGGGACTGGACCGCCGCGAGGCGGTGCTCGTGGTCGCCGGCGAGGGCCACCGGGCGGCGCGCGGCGTCCCCGGCGTGGAGGTCGTCGGCGCGCTCGATGCACAGAATCTGCGCAACTTCTATGCCGGCGCCGGCGTTGTGGCCATACCGTCGATCCCCTCGCCGCGCTTCGTGGAGCCATGGGGGCTCGTCGCCAACGAGGCCATGAACCAGCGCTGCGCCGTCATCGCCACCGATGCCGTCGGAGCCGCCGCGGGCGGACTGGTCCGCGACGGCGCGACCGGCCTCGTCGTCCCGGCCGGCGACCCCGGCGCCCTCGCCGCCGCGATCCGGCGCCTGCACGACGATCCGGCCCTGCGCGAGCGCCTCGCCGAGGCAGGGTCTCGGGCCGTGGCGGCGTACTCCTACGAGGCGTGGGCCGCCGGTTTCGCGGCCGCCCTCGACGGCGCGACCCCCGAGGAGTGCTGCTAGCGTGAAATGCACGCTCCGGCAGGGGAACCGCCTCTGCGCCTGCCCTATGCGACGACTGGTCACCGCGACACTCCTGCTGCTCCTGCTGCTCCCGGCCGCCCACGCGGTCGCGGGCGACAACGCCTCGGATCTGCTCGTCGACGCCTGCCGCGACGAGAAGGTCGACGGCACGTACTCGCAGCGGACGTACAAGAAGGCCCTGAGCCAGCTGCCGGCCGACAGCGACCAGTACACCGCGTGCCGCGACGTCATCAACCGCGCCCGGCTCGCCGCCCTGAACAACCGCCGCCAGTCGAGCAGCGGCGGCGGCCAGACCGGCGGCGGCGGCACGGGCGGCGGCGGCTCGTCGTCCTCCGGCGGCGGCGGGAGTGCCCGGGGCTCCGGCTCGAGCGGGAGCGGCAGCTCCTCGGGCGGCGGCTCCGGATCGAGCGCGGCGCCCGCCGCGCCCACGGCCGCCGAGCAGCAGGCCGTGCAGAAGGCCATCACGAGCGGCGCCGACCCGGTGCGGGTCGGCGGGCAGCTCGTCCAGCCCGGCGCCGTCGGGAGCCTCGCCAGCGACGACCGGAAGCTCCCCTCGTCCATCCTCGCGATGCTGATCGTCCTGGCCGTCTGCGCGCTCGGCGCCGGCGGAGCCGTCCTCTGGCACCGTGTCATCGCTCGCCGCATCGCTTGACCCGCGCGGCGTGACGCGGCGCATCGCGCTGCCGCGGGTCGCCGCCGGAAGCCTCGCGACGATCGCCTTCGGCGCGATCCTCGCGGCGATCGCGCTCGAGGGCGCGGGCGGGCTCCAGCTCGGGCCGCTGACCTCGGTCGAGATCGCGCTCGAGATCCTGGCCGGCGTCGCCGGCGTCGCCGCGCTGCTGCTCGCCCCCGCGCGCCGGCTGCACGGCGGGATCCCGCTCGTGCTGTTCGCGATCCTGCTGGCGTTCACCGCCGCCTCGATCATCTGGGCGGTCGATCCCGACGACGCGTGGGTGGAGGTCAACCGGACGCTCGCCTGGTTCGCCGCGTTCGCCCTGGGCCTCGTCCTGGCGCGCGTCGCACCGCAGCGCTGGGACTCGCTGCTCGGCGGCGTCGTCCTCGCCGCGGTGATCGTGTGCGGCTACGCCGTCCTGACGAAGGTCTTCCCCGGCGCGCTCGACCCGGACGAGATCTACTCGCGCCTGCGCGAGCCCTTCGGCTACTGGAACTCCGTCGGGATCCTCGCCGCGATGGCCGTGCCCGCATGCCTGTGGCTCGGGGCGCGCCGCTCCGGCCACGCCGCGCTGAACGCCCTCGCCTATCCCGCGCTCGCCCTCCTCGTCGTCGGGCTGCTGCTCGCCTACTCGCGCGGCTCGGTCCTGGCCATGGGCCTCGGCTGCGCGCTGTGGTTCGTGCTCGTCCCGCTGCGCCTGCGCGGCGTCGCCGTCCTGGCGACCGGCGGCCTGGCCGGCATCGTCGTCGGCCTGTGGGCCTTCGGGCAGGACGCGCTCAGCCAGGACCGCGTGCCCCTGGCCCAGCGCGTCGCCGCCGGGCACGACCTCGGGATCCTCGTCGTGACGATGCTCCTGGTCCTGCTGATCGTGGGCCTCGCGGTGAACTTCGCCCTCGCCGAGCGTGCGCCGGCACTGTCGCTGCGGCGCGGCGTCGGGGCGATCGCGCTGGTCGCGCTCGTGCTCGTCCCGGTCGCCGCGGCCGGCGTGCTCGCGACCTCGCCGCAGGGGCTGACCGGCAGCATCTCCAAGGGCTTCAACGACCTCACGAACCCCAACGCGGCCGTGCCCTCCAACGACCCGACGCGCCTCACGGCGATCGGGAGCGTCCGCGCGCGCTACTGGGACGAGGCGCTGCACATCTGGCGCGAGCACGAGGCCGTCGGCGTGGGCGCGGGCGGCTACCGCACCGCCCGCCTGCGCATCCGCCAGGACACGCTCAACGTCCGCCACGCCCACGGCTACGTCGTGCAGACGATGGCCGACCTCGGGCTCGTCGGGCTCGCGATCAGCCTCGCGCTGTTCGTCGCGTGGCTCGCGGCCGCGGCGCGCACCACGGGCCTGCTCCCGGCCGCCGCGCGGCGGGCGCCGTACACGGCCGAGCGCATCGGGATGCTCAGCCTCGCCGCGATCGTCCTCGTCTTCGGCGTGCACTCCTTCGTCGACTGGACGTGGATCGTCCCCGGCAACGCCGTGCCCGCGCTGCTGTGCGCCGGCTGGCTCGCCGGCCGCGGGCCGCTGACCGAGGCCGTCGGCCCGCGCCTGGGCCGCGCCGAGTGGGCGGCGACGATGCGCCATGAGTCGTGGCGCATCGCGGGCGCGCTCGGCCTCGTCGTCCTGACGATCGCCGCGGTCTGGGCGACGTGGCAGCCCCAGCGCTCGGTCGACGCCACCGACAGCGCGCTCGAGGCCGTCGAGGCGAACAAGCTCCCCGTCGCGCGGGCCGACGTGCAGCGCGCCCGGGACGCCGACCCGCTGTCGACGACGCCGTACTACGTCGGCGCGACGGTCGAGCAGGCCGCCGGGAACATCGGCGGCGCCCGCCGCCTGTACGCCCAGGCCGTGCACATGCAGCCCGCCAGCAGCGAGCCGTGGCTGCGCCTGGCCCAGTTCGAGCTCGACCAGAGCAACCCGCCGGCCGCCCTGCGCGCGATCGGCCCGGCGCTGTACCTCGACCCGCGCTCGCCGATCGTGCAGCAGACCTACCTCGACGCCAGCCGCGCCGAGGCCCAGCGGCGCTCCGACGCCGCCCAGGCGCGTGCGAAGGCCAAGGAGAAGCGCAAGCCCTAGCGGGCGACGACGTGGAACGCCGCCCGCAGCAGCGGGGGCCCGCCCACCGCGTGCAGGTCGACCTCGGCGAACCCGGCGTCGGCGAGCACCCCGCGCAGGGTCGCCGCCGTGAAGAAGCGCAGGTGGTCCGCGCGCGGGTCCAGGTGCGCGTCGAGGCGGCCGCGCAGGGCGAGCGCGGCGACCGACACCCGCCCGTGGTAGGGCGTCGTCAGCACGAGCCGCCCGCCCCAGCGCAGCACGCGCCGGACCTCCGCGAGCAGCCCGGTCACGTCGGCGACGTGCTCGAGCACCTCGCCCGCCCACACGACGTCGACGGCGTCCTCGTCGAGCGGCAACGGGCCGTCCTCGGGCGCGAGGCGCGCATCGAGGCCCGGGACGCGTGCCCGCGCGCGGCGCAGCGCCTCCTGCGCGACGTCGACGGCGACGACGGCGCACCCGGCGGCGGTGAGGTCCGCCGCGAAGGCGCCGTCGCCCGCGCCGAGGTCGAGCACGCGGTCGCCCGGCGTGACGTGCTCCAGCAGGAACGCGCGGCGCGCGGCGAACCGCTCGGGCCGCGCGTCCTCGGGCACCGCCCGCCACACCGCCTCGCGCCAGGGCTCCACGGGTGGCAACGGTGCCAGATGACGCCGCTCACTATGTTCCCCAGGGCGTGAACCTGCTCGCCGTCAACGCCGTCGACGTGCCGGGCGAGCCCGAACTGCGCCTGCTCGACGCCCTGCGGAGGCTGAGCGACCAGGGCTGGGAGCCGACGATCTCGACCCCCGGCGAGGGCCCGCCGACCGAGATCGGGCTGCCCTGGGTCCACCTCGACGTCGGCGGCCTCGGGCAGGGCGAGGGCGCCCGCGCCGTGGCGTCGTGGCCGCGCGCGCTGCGGCTCGCGCAGCGCTTCGACATCGTCTACCTCAACTCGACCGTCTGCGGCCGTCTGCTGCCCGCCCTGCGCGGCACGCACGCCGTCCTGCACGTCCACGTGCCCGTCGACCGCATCCCGCGCCACTGGCACCAGGCCGACGTCGTCCTCGCCGACAGCACGGCGATCGCCCAGCGCCTCGACGGCCTCCCGGCGCGCGTCCTGGTCCCGCCGGAGGACGATGACCCGGCGACCCGGGAGGCGTACGCCGCGCGGCTCGGCGCCCTGATCACGCCGTAGCGGGCGTTCACCGAACCACCCCGGCGCTTGCGCACTCGGCGCCGACCCGCCAGGATCCGACCCGACTTCGACTGCGCTGGACGCCTCTCGCCCGGCTTTGCCAGTCAGCCGACGCCCCCCAAACCATCAAAACGCCGGCCCGTTGCCCGCATGGCCGGCAGCGTCCGTCGTCGACCTCCGCTGAGCGGCGCTAGGACGGGTCGCCCGGCGCGAGGTCGCCGAGACGGACCTCGTCACGGCCGGCGACGAACGCCGCCATGCGCTCGACCGGCCAGCACGTGACGCCGCCGAGGCGGACCGAGGCCACCCGGCCGTCGTCGTCGAGGGTGAACCGGACGCGCTCGCCGTGCGAGCCGTACCCCGGCGTCCGCACGACGCGGAACGTGTGCGGTCCGTCGGGCTCGAGCGCGACGTACGCCGCGGCCGGATCGTCCGCGGCCGGGTCGAGGACGAGCAGCCGGCGGCCCAGGCGCACGACGTCCTCGACGCCGAACAGCGTCGCGTAGCGGCCGCAGTACCGGTCCACCGTCGCGTCGACCGGCGCCCCGTCGGGCTCGCCCGCGGCGAGCACCGCCAGCGCGACGAGACCGTCGGCGAGCGGTCGGGCCGGCCCGTCCACGGCGTTCGTGCAGACCGCGACCGACACGCCGGTCCTCGGGGAGCACCGTGAGCCGGGTCGCGTGGCCGGGGTAGCCGCCGCCGTGGCCGAACGTGCGGCGGCCGTGGACCGTGCGCAGGTCGAAGCCGAGCCCGTAGCGGCCGGCGTCCGCGTCGTGCTCGTCGACGTCGAAGCCCGGCCGGCGCATCCGCCGCTGCCACGCGGCGCCGAGCAGCCGCTCGTCCCCGGGGAGATGCGCCGCGCCCCAGCGGGCCAGGTCGGCGGCCGTGCTGGTGAACCCCGTCGCGGCGTCGAGCGCGCCGGTGTCGACCATCTCGATCGGGACGCGGCGCTCGGCATAGCCACGCGCGGTGTAGCCGCGGGCGTAGTCGGAGAGCCGCTCGACCACGAGATCCGGGGACGTGTCGGTCAGCCCGACGGGCGCGATGACCGCCTCGGCGACGTGGTCGCGGTACGACCGGCCCGTGACGGCGGCGACGACCGCGCCGAGCAGCCCGAACGCGACGTTCGAGTACTTGAACCGCTCGTCGACGCCGCAGACCGCGCCGTCCGCCGCGAGGGCCCGCAGGCCGTCGCCGTCCGGGAACGGGCGCACGAGCTGCCAGTGGTCGGCGTCGCGGCCGTCGCGCAGCACGCCGCCGCCGTGGCCGAGCAGGTCCGCGAGCGTGCGGTCGCCGACCCCGGCCTCGGCCGTCCACGGCAGGTGCCGATCGACGCGGTCGTCCAGCCCCAGCCGACCGGCCTCGGCCAGCTGGACGACGGCCGTCGCCGTGAAGGACTTCGAATGCGACGCGATGCGGAACAGGTGCGCCGGCGTGAGCGCGACCTCGGCGGCCAGGTCCGCGGCGCCGTGCGCGACCGACAGCGCCAGGTCGCCGTCGGCCCAGACCGCCGCCTGCACCCCCGGGACCCGCAGCCAGTCGCGGCGGAACGCCAGCCACCGCTCCGCGTACCCCGCGGCGTCCCGGGCGGCGGCGACGAGGTCGGGCATCGCGCGAGTCTAGAAGCGCCCGTCCGGGCGCGGCGGCTAGAACGCCCCGCGCTTCGTGAAGACGGCGGGGAGCGTCTTGAGCAGGATCGACAGGTCGAGGAACACCGACCACCGCTCGAGGTAGAGGAAGTCGAGGCGCACGAGGTCGTCGAAGTCGAGGTCCGCGCGGCCCGAGACCTGCCACAGGCCGGTGATCCCGGGCAGCACGAGGTAGCGCTTCTTGTGCCAGTCCTCGAGGCGGTCGTAGTCGCGCTGGGGCAGCGGGCGCGGGCCGACGAGCGACATCTGGCCGAACAGCACGTTGAAGAGCTGCGGCAGCTCGTCGATCGAGTAGCGGCGCAGCAGGCGGCCGACCGGCGTCATCCGCGGGTCGTCGCGGATCTTGAACAGCGCGCCCGAGGCCTCGTTGAGGTCCTCGAGGTCGGCCTGGCGCGCGTCGGCGTCCTCGTACATCGTCCGGAACTTGAAGCACGCGAACGTGACCCCGCCGATGCCCGGCCGCAGCGAGCGGTAGAGGATCGGCCCGCGCGAGGTCAGCCGCACGGCCAGCGCGCAGGCGGCGAGCAACGGGCTGAGGACGAGCAGGATGAGCGACGCGCCGACGAGGTCGAACGAGCGCTTGAGCAGGTAGTCGAAGCCCTCGAACACCGGCGGGCGCAGCTCGAACAGCGGGACCGACTGCCCCGGGACGAACTCCGCGCGGTGGACGAGGATCTCCATCGTCGACGGCGCGATCCGCACCGTGACCCCGCGCTGGTGGCACTGGTCGACGAGCTCGATGGCCTCCTGCTCGGGGAAGGCCGGGTCGGCGATGATGACCTCGTCGATCTTGTGGTCCTCGACGATGTCGCCGATGTCGTCGACCGAGCCGAGCGACGAGAGGCCGTTGTCCGGGCGCTCGGCGAGGGAGACGAAGCCCATGATGTTCACCGGCGAGTCGCCGCCGCGGGTCAGCGCGTGCGCGACGGCGTCGATGTGCTCGCCGGTGCCGACGAGGACGGCGCGGCGCCGGTAGCCCGCGGCCCGCAGCACGCTCCCGGTGATGGACTCGTAGCCGAAGCGGAACAGGCCGATGTACGCGACGGCGAAGAAGAGCGAGCCGTAGAAGATGTAGTAGCTCTGGAAGTCCAGGCCGTTGACGAGCGCGAAGAGCAGCGCCACGACCGTCGTCTGGAACAGCCCGGCGACGATGCGCGTCAGGCCCGGCCGCTGCGCACGCCCGGCGTACAGGCCGGAGCGGGCGAACAGCAGCGTGGTGACGAGCGCGGCGAACGAGATGAGGTGCCGGGCCTGGGTCAGCGCGCCCTCGACCGCGGCGCGGTCGAGCGCGCCGAGCGCCCACGCCTTCAGGCACAGCGCGGTGAAGATCGCGAGGAAGAGGCCGGCGAAGTCGAGCGCGAGCAGCGACGCGACCCGCGCCAGCCGCCGCAGCGTGTCCATGCGCAGGACGAACGCGAGCGCCGGGGGGCGCTTGCGGCGCATGTCGTGCGGGTCGCCGCGCACGGGCCGGACGGGCACGAGCGGTCCACCCGGCGGCGGCCCGCCTCCGGGGGGCGTGGGACGCGTGGGTGCGTCCGTTCCTCCGCGTGCGCTCGACATTGATGGGCCTCTGACGCTCAAACGCCGCTGACCTCGTGCAAGTTGCGGGCCCGGCGCGCTAGCGCCCGACCCCGGCCAATGCCTCGACCCCGGCCTGCGCGATCGTGCGCTGCAGGCCGTCGCGCAGGCCCACCGTCGGCTCCCAGCCGAGGAGGTCCTGTGCGCGCGTGATGTTGGGTCGGCGCTGCTTGGGGTCGTCCGTGGGCAGCGCCTCGTACACGATCTCCGACCGCGAGCCGGTCACCGCGACGACCGCCTCGGCGAGCTCGAGGAGCGTGAACTCGTCCGGATTGCCGATGTTCACCGGCAGGTGCTCGCCCGATTCGGCCAGGGCGATGAGGCCGCGGATCAGGTCGTCGACGTAGCAGAACGACCGCGTCTGGCCGCCGTCGCCGAAGACCGTGATCGGGCGGTCGGTCAGCGCCTGGCGCAGGAAGGTCGGGATCGCGCGGCCGTCGTGCGGGCGCATCCGCGCGCCGTACGTGTTGAAGATCCGCACGATCGACGTGTCGACGCCCTGCTGGCGGTGATAGGCCATCGTCAGCGCCTCGGCGTAGCGCTTGGCCTCGTCGTAGACCCCGCGCGGGCCGATCGGGTTCACGTGGCCCCAGTAGTCCTCGGACTGCGGGTGCACCTGCGGATCGCCGTACACCTCGCTCGTGGAGGCCAGCAGGAAGCGGGCGCGGTGGGCCTTCGCGAGGCCGAGGGTGTGGTGCGTGCCGTGCGAGCCGACCTTCAGCGTGTGCAGCGGCAGGCGCAGGTAGTCGATCGGCGACGCCGGCGAGGCGAGGTGGTAGACGAAGTCGACCGGCTCGTCGATGAAGTACGGCTCGACGATGTCGCTCTGGAGGAACAGGAACTCGGGCACACGGATGTGCTCGATGTTGCCCAGCGACCCCGTCTCGAGGTTGTCGACGCAGATCACGCGGTGCCCGCGGCGCAGGAGCTCGTCGCACAGGTGCGACCCCAGGAAGCCCGCGCCACCGGTCACGAGGCAGGTGGCCATGGACGTAGAGGGTACGACGTACGGCGGGTCGCGTGCCGCTCGCAACGCGCCGCCCACCGTTCAGCGCGCGCGGACCACCTTCAGCTGCTTCTTCGACACCGTTCCCGCCACCTTGTAGACCCGCAGGTCGAGGCGCTCGGCGAGACCTTTCTGCTCGAGGCGCTTGCACACGACGGGGCACTTCTTGCAGCGCGGGCTGCTCTTGCAGCAGCGGCGCTTGGTCTTGACGAGTTTGGCCACGGGGCGGAGCAGTGTATTCGGGTTACCTAACGCGCGCGTCGCGGATGTCAGATGAGCGCGCGCGGCCCGGCCGCATGGCGACATGCGCGGCCGGTAACCTGCCCGCCCATGCCCGACCCCGCGTTCGTCGACCGGTTGAACCAGCAGATCGGCTACGAGTTCGGCGCCTCGCAGCAGTACGTCGCCGCCGCCGTCTACTACGACAACGAGACGCTCCCGCGCCTCGCCGCCTTCTTCTACGCGCAGGCGCTCGAGGAGCGCAACCACGCGATGATGATGGTCCAGTACCTGATGGACGCCGACGCCGACGTCGTCATCCCGGGCATCGACGCCCCGCGCTCGAAGTTCGGCGACATCGTCGAGCCCGTGCGCGTCGCGCTCGAGCAGGAGAAGCGCGTCAGCGGGCAGATCCACGAGCTCGCCGCGCTCGCCCGCGAGCACGGCGACTACTCGAGCGAGCAGTTCATGCAGTGGTTCATCAAGGAGCAGATCGAGGAGGTCGCCTCGATGACCGACCTCCTGCGCGTGGTCGACCGCTCGCGCGAGAACCCGATGTTCGCCGAGGACTTCCTCGCCCGCGAGCACCCCGAGTCCGAGGGCGAGGACGCGACCGCGCCCGCCGCGGCCGGCGGCGCAGTCTGAGCCCCGCCCGCCCGCCTACGCCGCGTCGCCCGCGCCCACCGGGCGCTGGAAGTGGTACGAGGCGATGCGCAGCCCGGTGTTGAAGTAGAGCCGGTGGGCGTCCTGGCGGTCGGCGCCGACGCCCGAGTCGAGGTGCAGCTCGTCGCATCCGGCGCGGCACGCCTCGCGGGCGACCCAGCGCATGAGCGCGCCGCCGTGCCCGCGCCCGCGGCGGTCGGCGCGCGTGACGAGGTCGTCGACGTAGAGGTGCCGGCCCCAGGCGAGGTTCTCGGCCAGGCGGAACCCGGCGACCGCGGCAGCGTCCTCCTCGCCCTCCTCGAACGACGCGACGATGCGGTAGCCGGCGGCGCGCTGGGCGTCGGCCTGCGCGACGAGCGCCGCGGCCGGGCCGCGGTGCGGGCGCAGCTCGAGCAGCGCGAGCGCCGCGCGGTGGGTCTCGCCCTCGGCGAGTTCTCGGATCTCGGGCATGGCGAGCAAATGTACGGCCAGCCACACTTCCGATACGCATCCGTATCGGTACGGTGACGTTCCGATACAGCAACGTCTCGTTACCCCCACGGAGCCCACGACCATGTCCCAAGAGCTGATCCACCGCCGCCGCTGGTGGACCCTCGCGGTCCTCAGCATCAGCCTCATCGTCGTCTCGCTGGACAACACGATCCTCAACGTCGCGCTGCCGTCGATCGCCGACGACCTCCACGCCTCCTCGAGCGAGCTGCAGTGGGTCGTCGACTCCTACATGCTCGTCTTCGCGGGCCTGCTGCTCACCGCCGGATCGCTCGGCGACCGGTTCGGCCGCCGGCGCGCCCTGACCACCGGCCTGCTCGTCTTCGCGGGCGGCTCCGTCCTCGCCGCCCTCTCCGGCACCACCACCGAGCTCATCGCCAGCCGCGCGCTCATGGGCGTCGGTGGCGCGCTGATCATGCCGTCGACCCTCTCGATCCTCACGGCCGTCTTCCCCGCCGAGGAGCGGGCCAAGGCGATCGGCGCCTGGACGGCCGTCGCCGGCCTCGGCATCGCGCTCGGCCCGATCGCGGGCGGCTGGCTCGTCGAGCACGCGGACTGGCACTGGGTCTTCCTCGTCAACATCCCGATCGCCGTCCTCGCCCTCGCCGCCGGCCGCGTCCTCGTCCCCGAGTCGCGCGACCCGAAGCCCGATCGCATCGACCTGCCCGGCGCCGCGCTGTCCACGCTCGGCCTGACCGCGCTGCTGTGGGCCGTCATCGAGGCCCCCGACCGCGGCTGGACCACCGGCCCCATCGTCGGCGCGTTCGCCGCCGCCATCGCGATCCTCGGCCTGTTCGCCGCCTGGGAGCTGCGCACCCCGACCCCGATGCTCGACGTCCGCCTGTTCCGCAACCCGCGCTTCTCCGCCGCCAGCGGCGCGATCGGCCTCGCCTTCTTCGGCCTGTTCGGCGTCCTGTTCTTCACGACCCAGTACCTGCAGAGCGTGCACGGCTTCAGCCCGCTCGAGGCCGGCGTCTGGTCGCTCCCCGTCGCCGCGGGCCTCGCCGTCGGCGGTCCGCTCAGCGCCAAGCTGAGCGCTCGCTTCGGCGCGAAGGTCGTCGTGTCCGGCGGCCTCTCGATCGTCGCCGGCGGCCTGACGCTGTACGCCACGGCCCGCCCGGACTCCCCGTTCGCCCTGATCGGCGGCGCCGAGACGATCCTCGGCCTCGGCATCGGGCTGGCGATGACGCCGGCGACCGACTCGATCATGAGCACGCTGCCCCCGGAGCGCGCGAGCGTCGGCTCGGCCCTCAACGACACCGTCCGTCAGGTCGGCGGCGCGCTGGGCGTGGCCGTCCTCGGATCCGTGCTCTCCAGCCACTACCGTGACGGCATGGACGGCGCCACGCAGGGCCTCCCGGCCGGCGCCGGCGACGCCGCGCACGACTCGATCGCCGGCGCGAGCACGGTCGCCGACACCATCGGCGGCGTCGCGGGCCAGGCGCTGCACCACACCGCGAACCTCGCCTTCGTCGAGGGCATGCAGGTCGCGATGCTCGTCGCGGCGGCCGTCACCGCCGCCGGCGCGCTCGTCGCCCTGCTGCTGCTCCCCTCGCGCGAGACGACCGTCGCGCCCGCCCCCGCGCCCCGCGCCGCCCGCACGATCGAGCCGGTCGCGGTCCCGACCCCCGCGTGACCGACGCGGCCGACACGCGCCGTCCGGGCCGCCCCCGCAGCCCGGAGGCGCACGCGGCCATCCTGCAGGCCGCCGTGGAGCTCGTCGCCACCGACGGGCTCCACGGCTTGTCCATGGAGGCGATCGCCGCCCGCGCCGGGGTCGGCAAGGCGACGATCTACCGGCGCTGGAAGACGAAGGAGGACCTGATCGCGGAGGCGCTGCGCTCGATCGCGCGGATCCCGGAGGTCCCCGACACGGGCACCGTCCGCGGCGACCTCGCGGCCGCGGCCCGGGCCGGCGTCGGGCGGCTCTCGACCGACGCGTTCCGCGTGCTCCCGAAGCTGCTGGCCGAGGGGGGCGACGACCCCGCGCTCCACGCGGCGGTCGACGAGGCCGTCCTGCGCCCGCGGCGCGAGGGCTTCGGGGTCATCCTGCGCCGCGGGATCGAGCGCGGCGAGCTGCGCGACGACCTCGACGTCGACCTCGTCATCGACATCCTCCTCGGCGCGATCATCACCAAGCTGATCACGTCGGGTGGCGACCTGCGCGATCTCCCGCGCCTCCCGGTGCGGGTGTACGACACACTGGCGGCTGGAATCGCAACCGGGCGTCGTGTCGGCTGAACCGCTGTGGGGTACAGCGTGCGCGTCGTCTTCGCCAAGGAGGTGGGCCGCGTGCTCACGCTGACCCCGACGGCCGCCGAGGTCGTCCGTACGCTCGTGGACCAGTCGGAGTCGCCGGAGTCCGGCGGCCTGCGCATCGCCGCGAGCGAGGGCGCCCCCGAGGGCGTGGAGCTCGAGCTGTCGCTCGTCGGCGAGCCCGAGGCCACCGACGCGACCGTCGAGCAGGAGGGCGCGACCGTCTACCTCGACCCCGGTGCGGCGGAGCTCCTGGACGACAAGCTCCTCGACGCCCAGGTCGCCGACGACCACGTGACGTTCGTGCTGCGCGAGGACGACGACAGCGACGAGGACGGCCCGTTCCGGTCCTTCTCGATGGACGAGGACCCGCACCAGCGCCGCAACGGCAACGGGCCGCACTGAGGCGGCCCGCCCCCGCGGCTCAGCGGTAGCGCAGCGTCTGCCCCACGCCGAGGCGCTCGGCCTTGGCGAGCAGCGCGTGGCCGAGGGCGACGTCGGTCGTCGACAGCCCGCGGTGCCAGAAGAGGATCGTCTCGTCCTCGGACTCGCGCCCCGGCCGCAGCCCGGCGACGATCTGGCCGAGCTCGGCGTGCAGGCTCTCGGCGGTGACGAGGCCCTCGTCGACGTGCCGGCGCAGCGCGCCGAACGGCCCCGCGCCGGCCTGGCCCCAGTCGTCGACGACGACCTTGTCCATGATCGAGGTGAGCGACAGCTCGATCGCGCTCATCGTCCCGTAGGGCACGACGAGCGCCCCGGGCGCGATCCACTCGGTCCGCAGCAGCGGCTCCGGCGCCTCGAGGCGGCTCGCCTCGACGACGACGTCGGCCCCGCGGACGCACGACTCCCAGTCGTCGGTGACGGTCACCGGCCGGCCGAGGTCGGCCTCGAGCCGCGCGGCGAACGCGTCGCGGCTCTCGGGGCGGCGCGAGTGCACGCGGATCTCCTCGAGGTCGCCGAGCACGCGCGCGAGCAGGCGCACGTTCCAGTACGCGGTGCCCCGCGCCCCGATGTGGCCGAGCACGCGCGCGCCGCGCGGAGCGAGGTGGCGGGCCCCGAGCGCGGTGACGGCCCCGGTGCGCATGTCGGTGATCCCGGCCGCGTCGACGACGGCGAGCGGCTGCCCCGTGCCGGGGTCGAACAGCGCGAGCAGGCCCATCTCGGACGGCAGGCCGTGGCGGTAGTTGCCGTGGAAGTCGCCGACGACCTTCACGCCCGCGAGGCCGAGCGGGCGCACCGCCCCGCGCAGCACGTTGAAGTGCCCGTCGACCGCGGGGTCGGGCTTGAGGTGCATCCGCGGCTCGAGGACGGTCGCGCCCTCGCCCTGGGCCCGCAGCGCGGCCTCGACCGCGTCGAGGATCTCGTCGTCGGTGAGCGCGAGGCGCTCGACGTCGGGCCCGTTGAGGTAGGTCAGCTCGAGCGCGGTCACGACGGCGTGGGGGGCGGGGCGCCCTCGACCCACTCGCCCTCCTCGGTCTTCCAGATCGGCGCCCGCGCCTTGATCTCGTCGATGATCTCGCGCGCGCCGGCGAACGCCTCGCCGCGGTGGGCGGCCGACACCGCGACGATCACGGACGGCTCGCTGAGCGGGACCCGGCCGACCCGGTGCTCGGCCGCCGCCCGGCACAGCCCGTGGCGCTCGATCGCGGCCGTGACGATCGCGGTCATCTGCTCGGTCGCCATCTCGGCGTACGCCTCGTAGTCGAGCCAGCCGACGTCGCGGGTGACGCCCTCGAACACGACGACGGCGCCCGCGCGCGGGTCGCGCACGCGCGCGACGACGGCATCGGTCGAGAGCGGCTCGTCGCGGATCGCCACGTGCGGCGCGGTCGTCGCCCCGCCGCTCACCGGCGGGATCAGGGCGAGCTCGTCGCCCGCGGCCAGCGGATGGTCGGCGGCGGCGTACTCGCGGTTGACCGCCATGACGAGCGTCAGGCCGCCCGCGAGGTGCTCGACGGCGGCGAGCGCGTCGGCCACGCACGCGCCCTCGGGCAGCTCGAGCTCGAGCCGGTCGCGCCCGGCCCGCTGGCGGAGGATGGCGAAGAGGCGGACGGTGACGGTCATCGCAGGTGCTCGGCGACGTCCCAGGTCCACAGCTCGACCACGTTGCCGTCGGGATCGTCGACGTACGCGGCGCGGCTGTCCTGGTAGGCCGGGAAGGCGTGCTCCTCGACCTCCTGGCCGCGCTCGCGCAGCGCGGCGACGGCGGCGTCGTAGCGGTCGGGCGGCAGATGCATGGCGTAGTGGACGTGGATGCCGCCGCGCCCGCGGGCGAGCCCGACCTGCGGGCGCCACAGCCCGATCCGGGTGCGGTCGCCGGCCATCACCCAGATCGCCTCGCGGTCCTCCCAGCGCTCGACGACGGGCAGGCCGAGGACGTCCGCGTAGAAGCGCTCGGCCGCCTCGAGGTCGACGACCTCGAGCACCAGCTCGCTCACCCCTGTGACCCCGAGACCCATGCCCCAGAGCGTAACCTCAGGGTCATGGCCACCGAGGAACGCCTGACCGTCGCGCCGATCGTCGGGCCCGACGATCCGCGCCGGTTCACCGACTCCGGGATCGAGGTCAAGCCGGTCTACACCGAGGACGACCTGCCCGCCGACCTCGCCGACCGTCTCGGCGCCCCGGGCGAGGAGCCGTACACCCGCGGCGTGCACGCGGACATGTACCGCAAGCAGCTCTGGACGATGCGCCAGTACGCGGGCTACGCGAGCGCGAAGGAGTCCAACGAGCGCTACCGCTACCTGCTGTCGAAGGGCTCGACCGGCCTGTCGATGGCCTTCGACCTGCCCACCCAGCTCGGCCTGGACTCCGACAACCCGCGCTGCCTGGGCGAGGTCGGCCGCACCGGCGTGGCGATCGACACGATCGAGGACATGGAGATCGCCTTCGACCAGATCCCGCTCGACCAGGTCTCGACGTCGATGACGATCAACGCGCCGGCCGCGGTGCTGCTGCTGCTCTACGAGCTCGTGGCCGAGGAGCAGGGCGTGCCGTCCGAGAAGCTCCGGGGCACGACCCAGAACGACGTCCTCAAGGAGTACATCGCCCGCGGGAACTACATCTACCCGCCGCAGCCGACGATGCGGCTGACGACCGACCTGTTCGCGTACTGCGCCGAGCACATCCCGAAGTGGAACACGGTCTCGATCTCCGGCTACCACTACCGGGAGAAGGGCGCCTCGGCCGTCCAGGAGGTCGCCTTCACGCTGTGCAGCGGGATCGCCTACGTGCAGGCGGCGATCGACGCGGGCCTCGAGGTCGACCATTTCGCGCCGCGCCTGGCGTTCTTCTTCAACTGCCACAACAACGTCTTCCAGGAGGTCGCGAAGTTCCGCGCCGCCCGGCGGATGTGGGCGCGGATCATGCGCGAGCGCTTCGGGGCGAGCGACCCGCGCTCGCTCAAGCTGCGCTTCCACACGCAGACCGGCGGGGTGACGCTGACCGCCCAGCAGCCGGAGAACAACATCGTGCGCGTGGCGCTGCAGGCCTTCGCCGCGGTCTCCGGCGGAACGCAGTCGCTGCACACGAACGGCTTCGACGAGGCCCTCGCGCTGCCGAGCGAGAAGTCGGCGAAGATCGCGCTGCGCACCCAGCAGATCGTCGCGGCCGAGTCCGGCGCGGCCGACACGGTCGACCCGTTCGCGGGCTCGTACTTCGTCGAGGCGCTGACCGACGAGATCGAGACCCGCGCCGACGAGCTGATCGCGAAGGTCGACGAGCTCGGCGGGTCGGTGAACGCGATCCAGTTCATCACCGGCGAGATCGACGAGTCCGCCTGGGGCTATCAGGAGCGCTACCGGACGGGCCAGGACGTCGTGGTCGGGGTCAACTCCCACGTCGAGGACGACCCCGAGGTCCCCGACCTCCTGCGCGTCGACCCGCAGTCCGAGCACGACCAGGTGCAGCGGCTGAAGACGTTCAAGGCCGACCGCGACACCGAGCTCGTCGCGCGCCGCCTCGACGAGCTGCGCGACGGCGCCCGGGGCACCGACAACCTGCTGCCCGCGATCCGCCAGGCGCTGAAGGACCGGTGCTCGATGGGCGAGGTCTGCGAGGCGATGGCCGACGTGTTCGGGCGCTACACCCCGACCTTCTGATGCCCGCGCCGCGCCGGCGGCACCCGCTCACGCTGCGCCGCTTCCTGCCCGCGCTCGTCCTGTTCGTCGCGGGCCTCGTGGTCCTCGCCGCAGGGGGCGACGGCGTGGCCGCCGACGCCGTCGCGCTCGGGCTCCTGGGCGTCGCCGGCGTGCTCGCGGTCGCCGTCGTGTTCTTCGAGATCGGCGCGAGCGAGGACCGCGACCGGCGCGCCGGACGGTCCTGACCGCGGGCGCCGGATTGCAGCGCCCGTAACGGCCGTCACCGGGCAGGAGTGCGCCGGGCGCGGGCGAAGTCACCGCGCGATGGACGATCCGAGAGCGCAGAGGACCCTCGTCAAGAGCCCACCGGAGCTGTGGGCCGAGGTCAGCGACGTGAGTGCCCTGGCGGGGCACCTCGGCGCGTTCGGCGAGATCCGGATCACCCGCCTGGAGCCCGAGACCACCGTCGCCTGGGAGGGCGACCGCGCGCGCGGCACGGTGGAGCTCGAGCCCACGGGCTGGGGCACGAAGGTGACGCTCACGGCGCGGATCGCGGCCGAGCCGCCGCGCGACCAGGCTCCGGACCCCACCCCCGGGCCGGAGACGACGGGCGCGCAGGAGCCGGCGGCGACGGACGCGGACCCGGAGCCGGCCGCGGAGGAGCCGGTCCTGGCGGAGCCGGCCCGCGAGGAGCCGGCCCCGGCCGTCACGGCGCGCGAGGAGCCGAAGGTCGAACCCGCACGGCGCCGCGGGTTCTTCGCTCGGCTCTTCGGCCGCCACCGCGATCCGCAGGTCGAGCCGGTCGTGGCTCGGGTGGACCCGGTCCCCGAGCCCGAACCGGCCCCGGAGCCCGACCCGGCCCCAGTGGCAGTCCTCGAGCCGGCTCCCACCCCCGAGCCGGCCCGGGAGCCCGAGGTCGTCACCGACGACGCCCCGGACACGCGAACGCCCGTCCCGCTGGATGCGGGGCGGGCCGAAGCGATCCTCGTGGGCGTGCTCGACGACCTCGGCTCCGCCCACCACCGCCCGTTCTCGCGCGGGTAGCGATCAAGCCTCGGCCGGCGGCGAGACGCCGCCGGCCGCAGATCTTCTGGCGATCAGCGCTTGCTGTTCGCGCGGACGCGCACCGCGACGCGCGTCCCCGCGGGGCGCTGCGCCCCGGCGCTCGGGCGCTGGCTCGAGATCACGAGCCGGCCCTTCGCGCGCTTGGTCTTGAGGACGAGCCCGAGCTTGCATCGCGAGCCGGCCAGCATGAGCTTCGCCTTGGCCACCGTGCGGCCGCGCAGCTTGGGCACGACGCACTTCGCGGGGCTGTGGACGGCCGACCCCGCGACCGACCAGGCGGGCGCGGCCGGCGCGGCGGCCGGGGCCGCGGCGGCCACCGGGGTCGCCGACTTGGGCGCGGGACGGCGGGCGGGTTGTGGACGTCGGGCGCGTCGTCGCACGACGCGCCGCCGAAGCCGGGGAAGCGCACGAGCGGCGCGCCGCCGGCGGTGCCGGTGGCCGGCACCTGGCGGAAGCAGTCGACCGCCTGGCCGCCGGACGTCATCACGCTGCCGTCCGTGTTGGTCTTCTCGCCCACCGGCACGTACAGCTCCGGGTGGTCGAACGGCGCCGACTGGTCCTTCACGCGCGGGTCGGTGAGCGCCTCGAGGAAGGTGACGAGGTCGTCCTTCTCGGACTCGCTCAGCCCGAGCGGCTGCAGGTCGGGGCTCAGCTCCGTGTTCGCGAAGTCGCCGCCGCGGTTGTAGAACTCCACGACCTGGCGCAGCGTCATCTGGCTGCCGTTGTGGAAGTACGGCGCGGTGAGGTCGACGTTGCGCAGGCCGGGCACCTTGAAGGTGCCGTCGATCGCGTCGGGCGTCTCACCCGGCGTGTTCCGCGTGATCGACAGCGAGTTGCCGGCCGGATCCGTGCCGCCGAGACCCTTGTCGTCGTCCGTCGGGCGCACGCCGATGTTCGCGAAGCCGTCGTCCGTCCAGCGGCCGAGCTTGTCGAGCTCGGTGCCGTTCTCGCCTTCGGCCGGGTCGCCGCCGGCGATCTCGAGCGTGGTCGCGCTCGTCATCGCCGGGCCGCGGTGGCACTCGGTGCAGTCGCCCTTGCCCTGGAAGATGCCCAGGCCGCGGACGGCCGCCGGGGTCAGCGCGTTCGTGTCGCCGCGGAAGAAGCGGTCGACCGGCGTCTCGTCGGACACGAGCGTCGACTCGTACGCCTGGATCGCGAGGCCCCAGTAGAGCGAGAAGTTGAACTCCATGAGGTCGTAGTCGCTGCCGTCGACCTTCGCGTTCGAGTCCCACCACTGCGGCTGGAACGCGGACTTGATGAGGTCGGCGTAGGACTCCTTGATGCCGCGGCCGGTCGTGTCGACGTCGGAGCCGAGGACGCTGTCCTCCGGGCTCACGATCTGCGTGCGCAGCGGGCGCAGCGACAGGAGCTTGCGGCCGATGTCCGACAGGTTGCGGCCGGCGGCCGACATCTCCGTGTCGTTGCCGGGCGGGCCGACCGCCTGCGAGGCGAGCGAGGCGTTCGTGATCTTCACCGGCACCTTCGCGACGGTGCCCGTCGCCGGGTCGACCTGGCCGACGCGGGCGGCCGGGTTGCGCGTGCCGAACGGGTCGACGCCGTTGAACTCGTTCTGCGCGCGGCCGTCCCAGAAGTTGCGGAAGTTGAAGACCGCGTTGATGACCGACGGCGTGTTGCGCCCGGTCGTGCGCCGGACGTCGATGCCGTCGAGGCTGAAGATCGGGTCGGGCGCGCCGGGCAGCGTCGTCTCGTCGACCGGGTCGCCGGCCTTGATGCCGGTGAAGGTCGAGGGCCGCACGCCCTGCGAGCCGGCCACGTTGGCCGTGTCCGACAGCACCGCGGACTTCGCGTCGTCGGGGTTCGCGAGCTTGTGGAACGGGAAGTCGTCCGCCGTCAGCTGCGCGTTGGGGCCGCTCGTGGTGAACGGGCCGATCCGCGGGTTGAGCTGGTTGCGCGAGCGGTTGTCGGCGCCCGCGTTGAAGTGGCACGTGGCGCACGCGGTCCGGCCGTCGCTGCCGGCCTGCATGTCCCAGAACAGCGCCTTGCCGAGCTTGACCGCGCTCGTGTTGTCGCGGATGTACGTCGTCTCGTCGGGCGGCGAGGGCACCGGCGAGCTGTCGAGCGACGCCAGGATCGGCGTGTTGCGGGCACCGGCCGAGCCGGTCGTCCCGCCGGCCGCCACCCAGACCACGAGCCCCGTGCATGCGAGCGCCAGCGCGATCGCCGCGCGCAGCGCCATCCGTCGTCCCGTCGTCGCGACCGCGAACGCGGACGCACTACCCCCGTTGAACCTGCGCACGAACACCCACCCCCTGGGCGCCTCAGCCGTCCCGGCCGAGGTCGAAGCTCGATAGGAAGGTTGATACCGGGCGCGAGGCCGCTTGCCAACGGGTCCGGGGCAGGTCTGCAAAACCCCGCAGCGAGGTCTGCAGAAACCTCACGACGCGTCGGCGGCAACGGCGTACGCGAGCCGTTTGCGGCGCCGCTTCACGGAACAAGCACAGCGTCTTCGAACATTCTTCACAGGTCTCGGCCACACTGCCGCCGCAAATCAGACCGGGGTTCCAGGTCGTCTCGCGGGGGTGGGATATGACCAAGGTGTTGGTGGCGGATGACTTTCCGCTGGTTCGGGACGGGTTCGCGGCGGCACTCGCACGCGATCCGACCATCAAGGTCGTCGGCTTCGCCGTCGACGGTGTCGACGCGCTGGAGAAGACGCGCGCGCTGAAGCCGGACGTGCTGCTGCTCGACCTGCGCATGCCGCGCATGAGCGGGCTCATGGCGCTGACGCAGCTGACGGCCGAGCTGCCGTCCGTGCGCGTGCTCGTGGTGAGCGACCTGGCGTGCGACGACAGCGTCGTGGACGCGGTCGCCGCGGGCGCGGCCGGCTTCATCTCCAAGCACATCACGGGCGCCGAGCTGTGCGAGGCGATCCACGCGGTCAAGCGCGGCGAGGCGGCGATCAGCCCCGACCTGCTCGGCCACCTGATGCGCGGCCTGCGGCGCGAGCCCGGCACGACGGGCATGAGCCCGACCGGCGCGCTCACGGTGAGCGAGCTGAAGGTCCTGCGGCTCGTCGCGGAGGGGCGGACGGACAAGCAGATCAGCGCGACGCTCTACATCTCGCCGCGGACCGTGCAGAGCCATCTCGCGCACATCCGCGCGAAGACGGGGATCGCGCGCCGCACGCAGCTCGCCTGCTGGGCCACGGAGCACGCCGTCACCTGAGGTTGGGGGGTTCATGGCGACGAGCGCGTCCATGACGGACGGGCTCGTCGCCGGCCCCTCGTACGAACGTCCAGGCGTGGTGTCGGGTGGCCCCGGCCTGCCGATGCAGACCTCGGACATGCGCTCCACCTCCACCATCCGGGACTTCAGCCTCCACGCCGCCGGCGCGCTCATGGCGCTCATGGCGCTCGCGTGCCTCGCCGTCGCCTTCGCCGTCGTGAGCGTGGTGCCCGGCATCGCCGGCGTGCCGCTCGCGGCGCTCGCCGCCGTCGCCGCCTTCCAGGCGCTCCGGGTGCCGGTCGGCCGCGCGTCGAGCTGGCTGCTCGACCGCTGAGCCGTCCGTCTCGGAGCGCCCGGGTCCGGCGGCTACGCGGCCGCGGCGCCCGGCTCGAGGAAGCCGGTCACGCTGCGCAGCCGGCCGTCGTCGGCGACGGTGGCGAAGTCGACGCCGCGCGCGAGCTCCGCGCCGCCGTCGCCGCCCACCATGCGCCAGGCGAAGCGCACGCGGTCGTGGTGCTGCTCGGGGCCGGCGGTGAGCTCGAAGCGCACGCCGGGGTACTGCTGCTGCGCTCCGGCGACCATCGCGTCGATGCCGTCGGGGCCCTCGCCGGCCATGAGCGGGTCGAGGTAGGCGGCGTCGTCGGTCCACGTCTCGGCGATGATCGCGCGGCGGGCGTCGGCGCCCGTCTCGTTCCACATCGCGATGTAGCGCTCGACGACGGCGGTGCTGTCTGCCATGGGTGGCCTCCGTGGGGATCGGGTGAACGCCGCACACCGTGACGGCGGCCCGGCGGCCCGTCGATTACCTCACGGGTAGGCGCCGGCGGCGGCTCAGGCGCCGCGCGCGAGCCGCGGGGCCGCCGGAGCGGACTCCTCGGCGACGTCCGCGGCGGCCAGGCCGAACAGCGCCCGGAGCGCGCGCTCGGGGCCGTCGTCGCCCTCGGCCGCGGCCTGCTTGACGCCGAGCGTCGGGGCGTGCAGCAGCCGCCGCGCGACGGCGTGCGCGAGCTGCTCGACGCGCTCGCGGTCGGCGTCCGACAGCGACTCCCAGTGCGGCGCGTTGCGGTCGAGGACATCGGCCACGACCGCCTCGGCGGCGCCGTGGAGCGCCGCGACGGTCGGGGTCGCGGCGCGGGCCGCCCGCCAGCGCTCGAAGCGCTCGACCTCGGCGGCGACCACGGCCTCGGCCGCGCCGGCGTCGGCCTGGCGCGCCGCGCGGTTGCGCGTCACGCGGGCCTGGACGTCGTCGAGGTCGAGCAGGGTCACGCCGGGGACGGCGCGGACCGCGGGGTCGACGTCGCGCGGGACGGCGAGGTCGACGATCACGAGCGGCCGTCCGTCGCGGCGCGCGACCGCGCGCTCGACGGCGGCCCGGTCGACGAGGACGTGCGGGCAGGCGGTCGCGGTGAGGACGAGGTCGGCGTCGGCGAGCTGCGCCTCGAGGTCGCCGGCGACCTCGGCGCCGTAGCGGCGCGCGAGCTCCGCGGCCCGCTCGGGCGTGCGGTTCGCGACGCGCAGCACGCGCACGCCGTGGCCGCGCAGGACCCGGGCGGTGACCTCACCGCTCTTGCCCGCGCCCACGAGCGTCACGCGGCGGTCGGCGAGCGAGCCGAGCGCCTCGCGGGCGAGCTCCACCGCCGCGGACGAGACCGAGACGCCCGCACGGGCGATCCCGGTGCCGGCGCGCGCCCGGCGGCCGGCGCCGAGGGCGTCGCGCACGAGGCGGTCGAGCAGCGGCCCGCACGCGCCCGCCTCGCGCGAGAGCTCGTGGGCGCGGCGCAACTGGCCGAGGATCTCGGCCTCGCCGAGGACCATCGAGTCGAGGCCGGCGGCGACGGCGAAGAGGTGCTCGGCGACCCCGCGGCCGCGGCGGGCGCTCAGGCGCAGGGCGAGCGCGGCGACCGACATGCCCGCGTGGGCGGCGAGCGCCGCGACGGCGGCGCGCTCGGCGGCGGCCGCGTCCGGGCCCGCGACGTAGAGCTCGGTCCGGTTGCACGTCGACAGCGCGACGGCCTCGTCGACGGCGTCGGTCGCGACGAGCCCGGCCATGAGCGCGACCGCCTCGTCCGGGGCGAGGGCCAGCCGCTCGCGGACGGCGAGCGGGGCCGTGCGGTGCGAGAGGCCGAGTCCGATCAGCGCGGGCACGTCCAGGATCGTGGGCCACGCGCGGGCGATCGACACCCGCAGACCTTGCGACTTTGCTTGCGGGATCTCGCCGGTCGGGACCGCTGTTGCGGAAAGTCGCAGCCCCGCGAGCGTCGTTCCGCCCTACCAGAGGGGTTGGCGCGGCAGGACCATCCGGTCAGACGTGCCGGACCGCATCCTGATCATCGACGACGAACGCTCCGTCCACGACGTGGCGCGTGCCTACCTCGAACGCGAGGGCTACGAGGTCGTCTCCGCGATCGGCGGGCGCGACGGCCTTGCGCTCGCGCAGGCCCTGCGCCCCAACCTCGTCGTGCTCGACCTGATGCTCCCCGACCTCAACGGCGACGAGGTCTGCGAGGCCCTGCGCCGCGACTCCGACGTCGCGATCGTGATGCTCACGGCGAAGTCGACCGAGGACGACCGCATCCGCGGGCTCGACCTCGGCGCGGACGACTACCTCGTCAAGCCCTTCAGCCCGCGCGAGCTCGTGGCCCGCGTGCGCGCCCTGCTGCGCCGCACCGGCGAGCGCCGGCCGGCCGCCGAGGAGGCGCTGAGCTTCGACGACGGCCGCCTGTGCCTCGACCCCGAGCGCCACCAGGCGGTCGTCGAGGGGCGCCCGGTCGAGCTGACGCCGTCCGAGTTCAAGCTCCTGCTCGCCCTGGCGCGCTCGCCCGGACGCGTGTTCTCGCGCTTCGAGCTCATCAACCGCGTCCAGGGCCACGACTACGACGGCTACGAGCGCACGATCGACGCGCACGTCAAGAACCTGCGCCGCAAGATCGAGTCCGACGCGGGCACGCCGCGGTACGTGCAGACCGTCCACGGCGTCGGCTACCGGCTCGCGACGCCGGTGCCGGTGCCATGAGGCTTCCGCGGCTCTCGCTCGTCGGACGGCTCGCGCTGACCATGGGCGCGATCGCGATCGCCGCCGTCGCGCTGTCGATGACGCTCGTCTACCACGCCCTCGACGGCCGCCTGAACCGCCTGGCGGTCGCACACGTCGACAGCTCGGCCGCACGCGTGGCGGCGATCGCCGCCGACCGCTACACCGCCGGCGGCTGGTCGCAGCGCTCGCTCGCCGAGCTCGTCGAGCGCTCCCGCGTCGCCGGCTTCGACATCACCGTCACCGACCTGCGCGGGAACCCGCTGACCGGCGCGCCGAGCGTCGCACAGCCGCGCTTCACGTCGAGCGCCCCGATCGTCGCGACCGGGCGCCCGGTGGGCCGGCTCGAGCTGCGACCGGTCCGCAACGACGTGTTCGGCACGGAGAGCCGCTCGCTGCACCGGCAGCTGAACGGGCTGCTCGAGGTGTGCGCCGCGCTCGCCCTCGGCCTCGCCCTGCTCGCGGCCGCGCTCGTCGCCGCCACGCTCGTGCGCCCGCTGCGGCGGCTCACCGAGACGACCGAGCGGATGACCCGCGGCGACCTCACCGCCCGGGCGCGGGTCGGCGGGGGCGCCGAGCTCGAGCGCCTCGCGGACGCCTTCAACCAGCTCGCCTCCACGCTCGCCCGCGAGGACGAGGTCCGCCGCGCCGCGGCGGCCGACATCGCCCACGAGCTGCGCACGCCGGTCGCCGGGATCGTCTCGCGCATCGAGGCCGCGCAGGACGGCGTCATGGCCGACGAGGCGGAGAACCTCGAGGCGATGCACGCCGAGGCGCTGCGCCTCGCCGCGCTCATCGACGACGTCGGCAAGCTCGCCGAGGCCGAGCGCCCCGACCTCGTCCTCTCGACGCGCACGGCTCGACCTCGCGGAGACCTGCCGCCGGCGGGCGGCGATGTACGAGGACTTCTTCGCCGCCAAGGGCATCGCGTTCACGACCCACGCCGAGCCGACCCCGATGCAGGGCGACGACCGCCGGCTCGAGCAGGTCGTCGACAACCTCCTCTCGAACGCGCTGCGCTACACGGATCCGGGCGGCACGGTCGAGCTGCACGTGCGCGCGTCGATGGGAACGTGCATCGTCGAGGTCCGCGACACGGGCATCGGCATCAGCCCCGAGGACCTGCCGCACGTCTTCGACCGCTTCTGGCGCAGCGACCGCTCGCGCTCGCGCGCGACGGGCGGCTCGGGCATCGGCATGGCCGTCGTGCGGGAGCTCGTCCGGGCCCACCACGGGCGGGTCGAGCTGCGCTCCGAGCTCGGCCGCGGCACGACCGCGCGGGTCGTCCTGCCCGCGGGCGTCCCGGTGCTCCGGCCGCCCATGCGCGCCGTGCCCGCCTGGGCCTGATCGCGGCGGCGCGCCGCCGGCCGGGCGCGGCCGCGGACTAGGATCCGCGCCGCGATGACCCAGCGCCGGCACAACCCCGAGACCCTCGAGGAGCGCCTCGCGCAGCTCCAGGAACTGCGCGAGGCCGCGGTCCACTCGAACGTCGAGGCCGAGGAGAAGCAGCACGCCCGCGGCAAGTACACCGCCCGCGAGCGCGTCGAGAAGCTCCTCGACGAGGGCTCGTTCAACGAGCTCGACACGTTCGTCCGCCACCGCACGTTCGACTTCCACATGCAGGACAACCGGCCCTGGGGCGACGCCGTCGTCACCGGCCACGGGACGATCGACGGCCGCCGGGTGTGCGTCTTCAGCCAGGACTTCACCGTCTTCGGCGGCTCGCTCGGCGAGGTGATGGCCGAGAAGATGTGCAAGATCATGGACCTGGCGGCGAAGATCGGCTGCCCGGTCATCGGCATCAACGACTCGGGCGGCGCGCGGATCCAGGAGGGCGTCGTCTCGCTCGGCGCCTACGGCGACGTCTTCACCCGCAACGTCCGCTGCTCGGGCGTGATCCCGCAGATCAGCCTCGTCATGGGGCCGTGCGCGGGCGGCGCGGTCTACTCGCCGGCGATCACCGACTTCATCTTCATGGTGAAGGAGACGTCGCACATGTTCATCACCGGCCCCGACGTCATCAAGACGGTCACGGGCGAGGAGGTCGACTTCGAGTCGCTCGGCGGGGCGATGTCGCACAACACGAAGTCGGGCGTCGCGCACTTCGCCTCCGAGGACGAGGACGCGTGCCTGGAGGACACGCGCTACCTCCTGAGCTTCCTGCCCCAGAACAACCTCGAGACGGTCCCGCGGGTCATGCCGTCCGACGACCCGATGCGGATGGACGAGGAGCTCGACCGCGTCGTCCCCGACAGCCCGAACAAGCCCTACGACATGCGCGACGTCATCCGGCTGGTGGTGGACGACGGCGAGTTCTTCGAGGTCCACGAGCACCACGCGCGCAACATCGTCGTCGGGTTCTCGCGGTTGAACGGCTACACGGTCGGCGTCGTCGGCAACCAGCCGGCCCAGCTCGCGGGGGTGCTCGACATCGACGCCAGCGCGAAGGCCGCCCGCTTCGTGCGCACCTGCGACGCCTTCAACATCCCGCTGCTCACGCTCTGCGACGTGCCCGGCTTCCTGCCGGGAACCGCGCAGGAGTGGGGCGGGATCATCCGCCACGGGGCGAAGCTGCTGTACGCCTACGCCGAGGCGACGGTCCCGAAGATCACGGTCATCACGCGCAAGGCGTACGGCGGGGCCTACGACGTCATGTCCTCCAAGCACCTGCTCGCCGACTTCAACTACGCCTGGCCGACGGCGGAGGTCGCGGTCATGGGCCCCGAGGGCGCGGTGAACATCATCTACCGCCGCGACATCGCGAAGTCCCCGACGCCCGAGTCGCGCCGGCAGCGGCTCATCGACGACTACAAGGCGCGCTTCGCGAACCCGTACACGGCCGCCGAGCGCGGCTACGTCGACGACGTGATCGTGCCCCACGAGACGCGGCCGAAGATCATCACGGCGCTCGAGACGCTGCTGACGAAGCGCGAGCCGGGGCCGCGGCGGAAGCACGGGAACATCCCGCTGTAGGTGGCGGCGCGGGCACTGTGGTCGATTGTGGGGCCATAGACCCCATTAGTGACCACAGTGCCTGCCGGTCCCGCCTCCCCTCGGTGCGCCGTCCGCCTACGCCGCAACCACGCGCAAGCGCCCGAGCGGATCGCCCGCGCGCTCCGCTCGGACGTCGGCGACCCTCGCGGTGCTCGTGGACGGCGGCGACGAGGGGAAGGGGGCCGCGGCGCACGGGTCGGGCGCGGGCACTGTGGTCGATTGTGGGGCCATAGACCCCATTAGTGACCACAGTGCCTCCGGCGCCGCAGGCGCCCGAGCGGACCGCCACGCGCCCGGACAACGCTCCGCACACACCGTCCCACCACCCGGCCGGATAGGGTGCCCGCGCGTTCCGTCGAGGGAGGAGACCGCACCGTGCAGACCCGCCGTCAGTTCGTCGCCGCCGCCGGCACCGCCGCCGCGGCCGCCATCCTCGCCCCGGAGGCGCTCGGGCAGGCCCGGCCCGCGCCGCTCGCCCGCGGGGGGCGCTTCTCGGAGGGCGTCATGTCCGGCGAGCCGACGCCGCGGGCGATCACGCTGTGGTCGCGCCTGCACGAGGTCGACGGGAGCGTCAGCGCCGAGCTCGAGATCGCCCGCGACCGTGAGTTCCGCCGCGTCGTCGCGCGCCGGCGCGTGTCGACGACGAGCGCCAAGGGCCACGCGCTGAAGGCCCGCGTCACGGGCCTCAGCCCGCACGAGCAGTACTACTACCGCTTCTCCACGCGCACGACCGACGGCCCCGTCGGGCGCTTCCGCACCGCGCTGCCGCCCGACTCGCGCCAGCCGGTGCACTTCGCGTTCTGGTCCTGCCAGGACTTCACCCACGGCTTCTACAACGCCCACGAGGTGCTGGCCGAGGAGGACCTCGACTTCGTCGTCTGCCTCGGCGACTACATCTACGCCGAGACCGAGGAGCGCGGGGCGACGGCCGTCCGCGCCGACCGCATCGGCAGCACGGGCCCGACGGGCACGCGCGAGGCGATCACGCTCGACGACTACCGGTCCAAGTACCGCCTCTACCGCTCCGACCCGGCCCTGCGCCGCGTCCACGCCCGCTTCCCGACCGTGATGCTCTGGGACGACCACGAGGTCCAGGACAACTACGCGGGCGGCGAGCCGGACGGCGGCCTGCCGCCCGAGAAGCGCTACAGCAACGCGCGCAAGCGGGCGGCGTACCGGGCGTTCTTCGAGTCCGTCCCCTACTCCCCGCCGTTCGGCGACCGCGTGTACCGCACGCTGAAGTTCGGCCGCACCGTCGACCTCGTCGTCATGGACCAGCGCCAGTACCGCGCCAACCAGCCGTGCGACGACGCGATCGCCCCGGCCTGCGCCGACCTCCCGCTCCCGCGCGCGTTCCTCGGCGCGCCGCAGATGAGCTTCGTCCAGAACGCCCTGAAGTCCTCGCAGGCGGCGTGGAAGGTGCTCGCCAACGAGGTCATGATCATGCCGGTCAAGCTCCCGAACGGCGCCTTCGCCCAGTTCGACCAGTGGCAGGGCTACCCCGTCGAGCGCGAGCAGCTGCTCGGCTACATCCAGGCCAACAACATCGCGGACGTCGTGTTCATCACGGGCGACATCCACACCTTCGTCGCCGGCGACGTCCGCACGGCCGGCGGTCTCGGGCCGAGCGTCGCGGTCGAGTTCGTCGGCGGGTCGATCACCTCGCGCGGCATCGGCGAGGGCGAGGGCGGGATCCTCCCCGGCAACGACCAGAACCCGAACTCGGGCGAGGCGCTCATCAACCTGCTGCGCGGCCTGAACCCCTGGACCGACCAGGCCGACCTCGACCACCACGGCTACGCGCGGGTGACGGCGACGCAGAACCGCTTCGACTGCGACCTCGTCCGGATGCAGACGATCAAGCGCCGCTCGCGCGCGAAGCTCCCGTCGGCCGGGTTCACGTACTCGGTGGCCCGCGGGCAGAAGACGATCAAGGGCGTGAACGGGCCGCCGGCATAACCGGCGCCCGGCGACGGGTAGCGCCGAGGGCGTCAAGCACCCGAACCAACGGAGGACCGCCGTGGCACTGTTCGGCCAGGAACACGTCGAGCGCTATCGCGAGACGAACGGCGCGGAGGGCCACGAGTGGCGCCCCGGCGTCTACACCCTCATCCTGACGACGACGGGCCGTCGCTCCGGGCAGCCGCGCCCGACGCCCCTGATCTACGGCACGCACGACGGCGACCACCTCGTCGTCGCCTCCAAGGGCGGCAGCGACGAGCCGCCCGCGTGGTACCGCAACCTCACCGACAACCCGGATGTGGAGGTGCAGGTCGGGGACGATCGCTTCCGCGCCCGCGCGCGCACGGCCGGCCCGGAGGAGAAGCCGGCCCTGTGGCGCACGATGACCGATGTCTGGCCCGCGTACGACGACTACCAGCAGCGGACCGATCGCGACATCCCGGTGGTCGTGCTCGAGCGACTGGAATGAGTGCGCCGCGCACGCTATAGTTGTGTGTGCAACTACTTATGGAGCGCACGATGAACCTCGAAGGCATCCACCACATCACCGCCATCACCGGCGACGCGCCGCGCAACGTCGACTTCTACACGCGCGTCCTCGGCCTCCGGCTGGCGGCCAAGACCGTCAACCAGGACGACCCGAGCGTCTACCACCTGTTCTACGCCGACGAGCTCGGCCGCGCCGGCTCGGACATCACGTTCTTCGAGTACCCCGGCTCGCCGCGCGGGCGCACCGGCCCCGGGATGGTCCACACGATCGTGTGGCGCGTCGGGAGCCCGGAGGCGATCGACTTCTGGGAGCAGCGCCTGCAGGCCGAGGGCGTCGCGACCGAGCGCGACGACGCCGTCCTGCGCTTCGAGGACCCCGAGGGCCTCGGCCACGAGCTCGCCGTCAACACGTCCGGGGACGAGCCGCTGTCGGCCGAGCACCCCGAGGTCCCGGCCGCGTTCGCCCTGCAGGGCTTCGACGCGGTCCGCGCCTACAGCTTCGACCCGGACGCGACGGCGGCGGTGCTCGAGCGGCTCCTCTCCGCCGAGAAGGACGGCGAGGGCGCCTGGGAGCTGCGCGGCGAGCGCCGCGGCGGCCACTACCGCCTCGACGCCGCCCCGGACCAGCGCGGGCTGCAGGGCGCGGGCACCGTCCACCACGTCGCCTTCGGCACCACGGTCGCCGAGCACCCCGAGTGGTTCGCGCGCATCCGCCAGGCCGGCGTGCAGTCCTCGCCGATCATCGATCGCCACTACTTCCACTCGATCTACTTCCGCGAGCCCGGCGGCGTCCTCTTCGAGATCGCCGACGACGGCCCCGGCTTCACCGTCGACGTCCCGCTCGAGGAGCTCGGGTCGAAGGTGATCCTGCCGCCGAAGCTCGAGCCGCACCGCGCGGAGATCGAGCAGGTCCTCACGCCGCTCCCCGACCCGCGGGCCGGGTGGGCGACGACCCGGTAGGGCCGGGCCGCACGCTGCTAGGCTGAACCTCGCGGCCTGACACTCTGTCAGCCGCGAGGCAGCTTGCTTGGGTCCCGCCCCTCGGCGGTTCGGGTCAGCCGTAGCCTCCCGAATCGTCCGCGGCCCGCAGTGCCGCAAGGAGCAGTTCCCAATGTCCCAGCAGTCCTTCGCCGATCTCGGCGTGTCCCGCGCAGTGCGCGGCGCGCTCGCCGAGCGCGGCATCACCACGCCCTTCGCCATCCAGCGGCTCGTCATCGCCGACGTCCTCGCCGGCCACGACGTGCTCGCCAAGTCGCCCACCGGGTCGGGCAAGACGCTCGCCTTCTCGGTGCCGATCGTCGAGCGCATCGCCCCGGGCGAGCGTGGCCCGCGGGCACTCGTGCTCGCCCCGACCCGCGAGCTCGCCGGCCAGATCGTCGACGAGACGCGCGCCGTCGCCCGCGCCCGCGGCCTGAACGTCGCCGCCGTCTACGGCGGCGTCGGCATCGAGAAGCAGGCCCGCGCGGCCGGCCGCGCGGACATCCTCGTCGCGACGCCCGGCCGGCTCGAGGACCTTCTCGCCCGGCGCGCGCTGACGCTCGCGCACGTCGAGATCCTCGTGCTCGACGAGGCCGACCGGATGCTCGACATGGGCTTCCGCCCGGCCGTCGACCGGATCGTCGCCGCCTGCCCGCGCGACCGCCAGACGCTCTTCTTCTCGGCCACCCTCGACGGGGAGGCCGGCCGCATCGCCAAGCAGTACACCCGCGACGCCCGCCGCCACGAGCACACCCCGCACCAGTCGCGGACCGGCACGATCGAGCACCGCTTCGTCGCGGTGGAGCGCGACGAGCGCATCGAGGCCCTCGTCGGCGAGCTGCGGGGCGAGCGCGACCGCGCCCTGGTCTTCGTGCGCACGAAGCGCGGCGCCGACCGGCTCGTCCGCCGCCTCGCGAACGCCGGCGTCCAGGCCGTGGCGATGCACGGCGACAAGAGCCAGCGCCAGCGCGAGAAGGCGCTGTCGCGCTTCGAGGCCGGCACGATCGACACGCTCGTCGCGACCGACGTCGCCGCCCGCGGCATCGACGTCACCGGCATCTCGCACGTCATCAACTTCGACCCGCCCGCCGACCGCGACGGCTACGTGCACCGCGTCGGGCGGACCGGCCGGGCCGGGCGCAACGGCATCGGCGTGACGTTCTTCGGCGCCGAGCAGGCCAAGGACCTCGGCCGCATCGCGACCGACCTGCGGCTGCGCACCGAGTTCGACGCGGCCGAGCGCGCCGCGGCGTAACGCACCCTCAGCCGTCGTCCTCCACCGCCACGAAGGCGGGCGGGGGAACCCCGAGCGCGACCTGGCGCCCCTCCACCGGGCAGTCCGGTCCGCCGCGGCAGCGGCGCATGTCGCACAGGCGGCAGATCGTCGTCCCGGGCGTGTCGGCGAGGCCGTCGAGCGCCCGCTCGAGCACCCGGGCGACCGTTCGCGCCTCGGCGGCCGAGAGCGCCGGCAGCGCATCGGCCAGCACCGCGCCGCGGACGTCGAGCACCCGCCGGGCGGCGCGGCGGCCCTTCGCGGTGGCCGTGAGCGCGACCGCCGGGCCGGGCCCGGCGACCCGCCGCCGCACGAGGCCGTCGTCGACGAGGCGGTCGACGACGCGCACGGCGGCGGGGTGCGACAGGCCGACGGCCCGGCGCAGGAACTCGACCGTCCGGCCGGGGAACTGGGCGATCATCACCAGCGCCGCCGCCGCGGCGCCCGAGTGGCCGACGGCCGCCTCCGTGTCGGCCCGCACGCGATCGGCGACGGCGAGGCCGAACGCGCCCAGGAGGTTCACGAGCCTGTCGTCGTCGCCGGCCATCGCGCCGCGATGGTACGCCGACGCGCCGACTGACTATGCAGGTCGCATACCCGAGGCGTAGACTATGCGCCATGCATAGTCAAAGCGCGGGAGGCACCCGGTCATGATCCTCGTCACGGGCGCGACAGGGAACGTCGGCGCCGAACTGGTCCGGACCCTCACCGAGCAGGGCGAGCCGGTGCGCGCGCTCGTCCGCGACGCCGCGCGCGGGGCGCGGCTCCCCGACGGCGTCGACGTCGCGGTCGGCGACCTGAACGACCCGGCGGCGGTCGCCGCGGCGCTCGACGGCGTGCGCGGCGCGCACCTGCTCGCCGGCTACGGCGGCCTGCCCGAGACGCTCGCCCGCATGCGCGCGGCGGGGGTCGAGCGCGTCACGCTGCAGTCGGGGAGCAGCGCCGTGGCGAGCGACGGCACGAGCAACGCGGTCGCCCGCTACCACCTCGAGTCCGAGGCGGCGATCCGCGCCTCCGGCCTCGCGTGGACGTTCCTGCAGCCCAACAGCTTCATGTCGAACACGCTGCAGTGGCGCGACCAGCTCGCGCAGGGCGACACCGTCGCGGCGCCGTTCGCCGGCGTCGCCGTCTCGGTCATCGACCCGCGCGACATCGCCGCCGTCGCCGCCCGCGCGCTGACGGCGGGCGACCTCGACGGCCGCATCCTGCGCCTCAGCGGCCCGGAGGCCCTGCGGCCCGCCGACCGCCTGCAGATCCTCGGCGAGGTCCTCGGCCGCGATCTCACCCTCCGCCCGCAGCCCGACGACGAGGCCCGGGCCGAGATGCTCGCGGCCATGCCGGAGCCGTACGTGGACGCGTTCTTCGCCTTCTTCGTCGACGGCACGGTCGACGAGACGACGGTCCACCCGACCGTCGAGGAGGTGCTCGGCCGCCCGCCCCGGACGTTCCGGGCGTGGGCCGAGGAGCACGCCGGCGCCTTCCGCTGACGCCTCAGCCGCGCGGGACGACGAACGCCGCGATCGCGACGAAGTGCGCGAGCGCGGCCGCGATCACGAAGAGGTGGAAGATCTCGTGGAAGCCGAAGACGGCCGGCCGCGGGTCCGGGCGGCGGCGCATGTAGATGACCGCGCCGACCGTGTAGAGCGCGCCGCCGGTCATGAACAGCAGCGCCGGCGCGAGGCCGGCGGAGCGGACGGTCTCGGGCAGGAGCACGACGCCGATCCAGCCGAGCACGACGTAGACCGACGCGACGAGTTGCCGCGGCGCGCCGAGCCACACGAGCTTGAGGAGCACGCCGACGAGCGCGCCGCCCCAGAGGATCGCGAGCACGACGACCGGCAGGACGCCGTCGAGGCTCAGCACGGTCACCGGCGTGCAGGTGCCGGCGATCAGGACGAAGATCATCGAGTGGTCCAGGCGCCGGAACCACGGCTGCAGCTCCGGGCGCCACGCGATGCGGTGGTACAGCGCGCTCGCGCCGAACATCCCGGCCAGCGCGATCGCGTAGATCGCGCCGACCGCGGCCGAACGGCCCGTCGGGGCCGCCGCGACGAGCACGGCGCCGGCGACGAGCGAGACCACGAAGGCCCACTGGTGGAACACGCCCCGCAGGCGCGGCTTCAGCGATTCCGGCGGCACGCCTTCCAAGGTACCCGTCCAGGCCCCGCTGGCTGCCATCATCCGCGGCGCGTGCCCAACCGTCGCCCGAAGCTCGAGATCGTCGCGCCCGCCGCCTCTCCCGAGGAGGCGGCCGCGGTCGTCGCCGCCGTCGAGCGCTTCCTGCGCGACACCGCGCCGCCGCCCGCGCCGCCCGCGCCGCCGCCCAACCCGTGGGTCCGCGCGGCCCGTCTGGAGGCCGTCGACCGCCACCCGGACCACGACGCCTGGGGATAGTGTCGATTCTCGCCCGCGTCGTTCGACGTCAGGGTGAGAGGCCGGCGAACGGCGCCGGCCCGAACCGCCCCAGGAGGCGAGACGATGCCGGAATACATGCTCCTGATCTACGAGGACGGGACCTCGGCCCCCGCGCCGGACAGCCCGCAGGCCATGGCCGAGTTCGGCGAGTACAACGTCTTCACCGAGGACGTTCGCAAGAAGGGCCAGTTCGTCTCCGGCGCGCCGCTGCAGACGAGCGACACCGCGACGACCGTGCGGGTCAACGGCAACGGCGGCGACCCCGTTCTCAGCGACGGCCCGTTCGCCGAGACCAAGGAGTGGCTCGCGGGCTTCTACGTCCTCGACTGCCCCGACCTCGACACGGCGACCGCGCAGGCGGCCCGGATCCCGGCGGCCCGCCACGGCGCGATCGAGGTCCGGCCGGTGATGGAACTGCCGGAGATGTGAGCGCGGGCGCGGTCGATCGCGCCTTCCGCGAGGAGTCCGGGCGCGTCCTCGCCACGCTGATCCGCCACCTGGGCGGGGACTTCGCGCTGGCCGAGGACGCGCTGCAGGACGCGCTCGCGGAGGCCCTGACGACGTGGGCCCGCACCGGCGTGCCGCGCAACCCGGGCGCGTGGATCACCGTGACCGCGCGCCGCCGGGCGATCGACCGGCTGCGCCGCGAGCGCGTGCTCGCCGACCGCGTCCAGGCCCTGCAGATCCTCATGGACCTCGAACACCAGGCCGAGCCGGACCCCGGGCCCGAGAGCGCCGTGCCCGACGACCGGCTGCGCCTCATCTTCACGTGCTGCCACCCCGCGCTCGGCATGGAGGCGCGGGTCGCCTTGACCCTCCGCACGCTCGGCGGGCTGACGACGCCCGAGATCGCCCGGGCCTTCCTCGTCCCCGAGGCGACGATGGCCCAGCGCCTCGTCCGCGCCAAGCGCAAGATCGCGGCCGCGCGGATCCCCTACCGCGTGCCGGCCGACGAGCAGCTGCCCGAGCGCCTGGCCGGCGTGCTCGCCGTCGTCTACCTCGTGTTCAACGAGGGCTACGCCGCGCGCGACGACGACCGCCTGGTGCGCGCCGAGCTGTGCGACGAGGCGATCCGCCTCGGCCGCCTCCTGACGCGGCTCATGCCCGACGACGCCGAGACCGCCGGCCTGCTCGCGCTCATGCTCCTCCACGACTCCCGCCGCGCCGCCCGCATCGGCCCCGACGGGCGCTTCGTCGCGCTGCCCGACCAGGACCGCGCGCGCTGGGACGCCGCCCGGATCGCGGAGGGCACCGGCGTCCTCGACCGCGCGCTGCGCCTGCGCCGGCCCGGGCCCTACCAGCTGCAGGCGGCGATCTCGGCGCTCCACGCCACCGCCGCCACCGCCGACGACACCGACTGGCCGCAGATCGCCCAGCTCTACGGCCGCCTCGCCCACCACGCGCCCTCGCCCGTCGTGCAGGTCAACCGGGCGGTGGCGATCGGCATGGCGGACGGCCCGCGCGCGGGCCTGTGCGTGCTCGACGCGCTCGGTGACGACCGCCGCCTGGCCGGGTACCAACCGTTCCACGCGGCCCGCGCCGACCTCCTGCGCCGGGCGGGCGACGCCGCCGCGGCGGCGGCCGCCTACGACGACGCGATCGCGCTCAGCACGAACGCCGTCGAGCGCGCCGAGCTCGAGCGCCGCCGCGCCGCGCTGGCCCCGCGCTAGCCGTCGTCACCGCCCTCCGGCCCGAAAACCGATAAGAGCGATCGGGCTTTGGGTATATTGACTCGTTCCGTCGGACGACCTGTTCCCTCCCGGAGACGACGAACATGGAACCATCCGCCCTCCAGGGCAAGCGGCCCGGACGCGCAGGGTCCCTCGACAACCCGGAGGTCCGCGAGGACGTCCCCGGTCACATCATCCCGATCCTCGACCGCGAGTTCGAGGACTTCGAGACCGAGGCGACGAAGTTCCTCGGCGGCGAGACGCCCGAGAACGAGTTCATCGGCTTCCGCCTGAAGCAGGGCGTCTACGGCCAGCGCCAGCCCGGTGTGCAGATGATCCGCGTCAAGCTCCCCTTCGGCGGCATCACGCCCGAGCAGATGGACGCGTTCGCCGACGCGATCGAGCAGTACGTGCCCCTGAACAAGGGGCACATCACGACCCGACAGAACATCCAGATGCACCACATCCCGCTCGAGGTCGCGACCGACGTGCTGCGCGTCCTCGCCCCGAGCGGGCTGTCCTCGCGCGAGGGCTGCGGCAACACCGTGCGCAACGTGACCGGCGACCCGTGGGCCGGCGTCTGCGACAACGAGGTCTTCGACCCCACGCCCTACGCCGGGGCCTACGTGCGCTACTTCGTCCGGCACCCGACGACGCAGCTCATGCCGCGCAAGGTCAAGACGGCGTTCACCGGCACGGACGACGACCGCGCCATCACCGGCATCCACGACGTCGCGTTCCTCGCGCGCGAGCGCGACGGCGTCCGCGGCTTCGAGATGCGCGTCGGCGGCGGCACGGCGATCATGCCGCGCATCGCCCCGACGCTGTTCGACTTCGTCGAGGCCGACAACGGCGACTTCCTGAAGGTCACCGAGGCGATGCTGCGCGTCTTCGACCGCCAGGACTGGCTGCGCGTCAACCGCGCCCGCGCCCGCATCAAGGTGCTCGTCGACAAGGTCGGCATCGACGAGGTCCGCCGGATGGTCGACGAGGAGCTCGCGGGCGACTGGGTCGCCGAGCGCAACTTCGACCTCGACCCGATCCTCTTCGTCGACGACGAGGAGGCGAAGGCCCCGGAGGCGCTCGCGTCCTACGCGAGGCCGAACGGCGACGTCTCCGAGTTCGAGCGCTTCCGCCGCGCCAACGTCGTCGCCCAGCGCCAGGAGGGCTTCAGCGCCGTCCAGGTGCACGTGCCCCGCGGCGACCTGTCGCCCGAGCAGTTCCGCGGCCTGGCCGACATCGTGCGCGACTACAGCGGCGGCTACGCGCGGACGACCGTCCACCAGAACCTCGTGCTGCGCTGGGTGCGCGACGAGTCGGTCTACGAGGTCTGGCAGCGCCTGCTCGCCCTCGACCTCGGCGCGCCCGGCGCCGACGAGATCGACGACGTCGTCAGCTGCCCCGGCACCGACAGCTGCAAGCTCGGCATCACGAGCTCGATGGGCCTGAACGCCGCGATCCGCGAGCGCCTCGCGGAGATGCAGGTGACCGACCCGCTCAGCCGCCGCATCCACATCAAGATGAGCGGCTGCCCGAACGGCTGCTCGCAGCACCACATCGCGAACATCGGCTTCTACGGGGCCTCGATCAAGGTCGGCGAGCACACGATCCCGGCCTACGTCGCGCACGTCGCCGGCAACTACGAGGGCGGCGAGGTCGTCTACGGCGCGCGCCTGAAGGTCCGCCTCGCGGCCAAGCGCGTCCCGGACGCCGTCGAGCGCTGGGTCCGGATGTACGAGGCCGAGCGGCTCGAGGGCGAGGCCTTCAACGCGTTCGCCGCCCGCGTGGGCACCAAGCGCTTCGAGGACGAGGTCCGCGAGCTCGCGCTCCCGATCGAGTTCTCGCTGGAGACGATGAACACGTTCATCGACTGGCAGCGCGACGCGCCGTTCGAGGTGCAGCGCGGCGAGGGCGAATGCGCGGTCTGAGCGACAGCCCGACCGTCACCGACGTCCTCGCGCAGGCCGTCGAGCGCCACCACCCGAGCCTCGTGCTGCTGTGCTCCTTCCAGAAGGAGGAGTCGGTGCTCGTCGACGAGCTCGTGCGACTCGCGCCCGACGCCCGCGTCGTCACGATCGACACGGGGGTCCTCTTCCCCGAGACGCTCGCGACGTGGAAGGCGTTCGAGGACCGCTTCGGCGTCAAGGTCGAGGTCGAGGACGCCACCGGCCCGTGGACCGGCCCCGAGCAGTGCTGCGGCCCGGCGAAGGTCGCCGCGCTCGAGCGCGCACTCGCGGGCGCGGACGCGTGGATCACCGGCATCCGCCGCGAGCAGGGCCCCACCCGCGCGACCGCCGAGCCGGTCGAGTGGGACGAGAAGCGCTCGATGTGGAAGTTCAACCCGCTCGTCGCGTGGACCGAGAAGGACCTCTGGCGGCGGATCCACGAGCGCGACCTGCCCTACCACCCGCTCCACGACCACGGCTACGCGTCGATCGGCTGCGCGCCGTGCACCCAGCCGGGCTCCGGCCGCGAGGGCCGCTGGGCCGGCAGCGACAAGACGGAGTGCGGGCTGCACGTCTGATGGACCCGCTCGTCGTCCTCTTCGGCCTCGGCGTCGGCATCCTGATCGGGCTCACCGGCATCGGCGGCGGCTCGCTCATGACGCCGCTGTTGATCATCGTCATCGGCGTCCAGCCCGTCGTCGCGATCGGCACCGACCTCGCCTACGGCGCGGTCACGAAGACCGTCGGCGGCTGGCGCCACCTGCGGCGTGGCACCGTCGACCTCGGCGTGTCGAAGTGGCTGGCGTTCGGCAGCGTGCCGGGCGCCGTGCTCGGCGTCGTGCTGCTCGAACGCCTGGACCTCGACGTGACGGTCGTGCTGACCCTCGTCGCGGTCGCGCTGATGATCGTCGCCCTGGCGGTCCTCGCGCGGGCGGCGTTCGTTCGCCGGCCGCGCGAGCGCGAGCAGGTCGCGCTCGACCCGCGGGCGAAGGTGTCGGCCGTCGCCATCGGCGCGGTGCTCGGCCTGCTGCTCGGGCTGACGTCGGTCGGCTCGGGCGCCCTGATCGGCCCCGCGCTGATCCTCCTCTTCCGCCTCACCCCGCGGCGCGTCGTCGGCACCGACGTCTTCCACGCCGCGATCCTGCTGTGGGCGGCCGGCCTGGCGCACTGGGTCGGCGGCAACATCGACTTCGCCCTGATGGGCACCATCCTGCTCGGCTCCGTCCCCGGCGTGTGGATCGGCGCGGCGCTCGTCGACCGCGTTCCGGTCGGGTTCCTGCGGCCCGCCCTGGGCTGCGTCCTGCTCGGCTCGGCGCTCGGCGTCCTGACGAAGGCCGGGCTCGACCTGCCGGTCTGGACGATCGTCGGGATCCCCGCGGCGGCCGGCGCGGTCGTGTGGATGGTGCATCGGCTCCAATTCCGAAAGGTCCCGGTGGCGGCATGGGCACGCACGAGTTGACGCACGTGGACGTCCTCGAGGCCGAGGCGATCCACATCATGCGCGAGGTCGCGGCCGAGCTCTCCAAGCCGGTGCTGCTCTTCAGCGGCGGCAAGGACTCGATCGTCCTCCTGCGGCTGGCCGAGAAGGCGTTCCGTCCGGCGCCGTTCCCGTTCCCGCTCATGCACGTGGACACCGGCCACAACTTCCCGGAGGTCATCGACTTCCGCGACCGCCGCGTCGCCGAGCTCGGCGAGCGCCTGATCGTGGCGTCCGTGCAGGAGTCGATCGACAGCGGCCGCGTCGTCGAGGAGACCGGGCCGCGCGCGTCGCGCAACCGGCTGCAGACGACCACGCTGCTCGACGCGATCGAAGAACATGGCTTCGACGCCGCGTTCGGCGGCGCGCGCCGCGACGAGGAGCGCGCCCGCGCGAAGGAGCGGATCTTCAGCTTCCGCGACGACTTCGGCCAGTGGGACCCGCGCCGCCAGCGCCCGGAGCTGTGGAGCATCTACAACGGGCGCATCCGCAAGGGCGAGCACGTGCGCGTGTTCCCGCTCTCGAACTGGACGGAGCTCGACGTCTGGCAGTACATCGCCAAGGAGCGCCTCGAGGTCCCGTCGATCTACTTCGCCCACGAGCGCCAGGTGTTCCGCCGCGACGGGATGCTGTACGCGCTCTCGGCCCACGTGGAGCTCCTGGACGGCGAGGAGCCGTTCAGCGAGAGCGTCCGCTACCGCACGGTCGGCGACATGAGCTGCACGGGCGCGGTCGCCTCGACCGCCAGCGCCCTGAGCGACGTCGTCGCCGAGATCGCCGCCACGAAGATCACCGAGCGCGGCGAGACCCGCGCCGACGACCGGGTCAGCGAGGCCGCCATGGAGGACCGGAAGGTTGCCGGCTATTTCTGATCCGTACGGGAGCGCGAACGGGAACGGCAACGGCAACGGCCGTCGCGCCCTGCTGCGCTCGGACCTCATGCGCCTGGCCACCGCCGGGTCGGTCGACGACGGCAAGTCCACGCTGATCGGCCGCCTGCTGCACGACGCCAAGGCGATCCTCGCCGACCAGCTCGACGACCTCCACGGCCGCGACGGCTCGCTCGACCTGTCGCGCCTGACCGACGGCCTGCGCGCCGAGCGCGAGCAGGGGATCACGATCGACGTCGCCTACCGCTACTTCGCGACGGCGCGCCGCTCGTTCATCCTCGCCGACACCCCCGGCCACGTGCAGTACACGCGCAACATGGTCACGGGCGCCTCGACCGCGGACCTCGCGATCGTGCTCGTGGACGCGCGCAACGGCGTCGTCGAGCAGACCAAGCGCCACGCGTTCATCGCCGCGCTGCTCGGGATCCCGCACATGGTCCTGGCGGTCAACAAGATGGACCTCGTCGACTACGACGAGCAGGTCTTCGACGACATCGTCACCGCGTTCTCGGCGTTCGCGACGAACCTCGACGTGCACGACATCGCCTTCATCCCGATGAGCGCCCTCGAGGGCGACAACGTCGTCGAGCGTTCCAAGGCGATGGACTGGTACGCGGGGCTGCCGCTGCTCGAGCACCTCGAGACCGTGCAGATCGCCGCCGACCGCAACCTCGACGAGCTGCGCTTCCCGGTCCAGTACGTGATCCGCGACCACGCCTCGGACTACCGCGGCTACGCGGGCCGGATCGCCAGCGGAGTCGTGCGCCCCGGCGACGAGGTGCTCGTCCTGCCCGGCGGGCAGACGACGACGGTCGAGGCGATCGACACCCTCGAGGGCTCCCTCGACGAGGCCGTCCCGCCGCTGAGCGTGACCCTGCGCCTGACCGACGACCTCGACATCTCGCGCGGCGACCTCATCTGCGGCCCGGACGACCGGCCCTCGCTCGAGCGCGAGCTCACCGCCGACGTCTGCTGGATGGCCGACGCGCCGCTGCGCCCGCGCGGCCGCTACCTCGTCAAGCACGCCGCGCACACGGTCGCGGTGATCGTCGACGAGATCCTCGACCGCGTCGACGTCCACACGCTCGACCGCGAGCCCGCCCCGGGCGAGCTGGCCCTCAACGACATCGGCCGCGTGCGGCTGCGGACCGCGCGGCCCGTCGCGTTCGATCCCTATGCCCGCAACCGCGCGACGGGCGGGTTCATCGTGATCGACGAGGCGACGAACGACACCGTCGGGGCCGGGATGATCGTGCCGGCGCCGTCGCCGGCGGGCGGCTGACGCCGCGCCGCGCGTGGGGCCTCCGCCGGCGATGCGCAGCGCTCGCGTTGGGTGAACCGACGCAGTACGTCGAACGGTCCCGGCGGGGGCGGAGGCGCGTGCCGTGGCCCTCGCAAGCTCCCGGCACGGAGCGCCCGTCGTCCCCGAGGGTTCCCGGGGTCGTCCCCTAGGGATGATTCCGGATGGTGCGCCCTCCCCGGGAGGACGACACTCGTGGCATGGAATCGCACGATCAGGACCCGACCCCGCCCACCGGCGACCCCGACCCCTCCGAGGCCCCGACCCAGCGCGCCGGCGCCCCCGACCCCGCCGAGGCGCCGACCGAGCGCGGCCCGGCGCCCGACGCCGGCGACGCGCCGACGACGGAGCAGCCCGGCGGCCCGCGGCGCCTGTACCGCTCGCGCGACGAGCGCGTCATCGGCGGCGTCTGCGGCGGCCTCGCCGAGTACTTCGGCATCGACCCGCTCATCGTCCGGATCGTCGCGATCGCGCTCGTGTTCGCGGGCGGCGCCGGCTTCCTCGCCTATCTCGCCGCGTGGCTGCTCGTCCCGTCGGCCGACGGCGAGCCGGTCGCGACCGGGCTGGCGGGCCGGACCGCGACGATCGCGGGCACGGTCCTCCTCGTCCTCGCGGTCTGCACGATCCTGCCCTTTTGGAATGGTCCTTTCGGGGGCTGGTCGTGGGGCGGGCCCGCTCCTGTCGCTCGTCGTCCTCGGCCTTGCGGGGCTCGGGCTCTGGTGGGTGGCTTCCGGTGAGCATCCCGCCGCGTCGGGCACGCGCGACGTCCTGCGCCGCGCCGGGTTCGGCGTCGCGATCCTCGCGGTCTGCGGGCTCCTCGCCATCGCCGGCGCGTGGGCCACGGCCGCGGGCGGCGGCACCATCGTCGCGGTCGTCGTGATCGTCGCGGGCCTGTGGCTCGTGGCGGGCGCGTTCCTCGGCGGCGCGCGCTGGCTCGTCCTGCCCGCGCTGGCCCTCGCGCTGCCCGCCGGCGTCGTGTCGGCCGCGAACCTCGACGTCGACGGCGGCGTCGGGGACCGGCAGTACCGCCCGGTGACCGCGAGCGACGTGCGCCCCGAGTACAAGCTCGGCGTCGGGCACCTCGTGCTCGACCTGCGCGACGTGAAGCTGCCGCCCGGTAACCGCCGCATCCACGTCGCGATGGGCGCCGGCGCCGTGTCGATCGCCGTCCCACGCGACGTGTGCGTCGCCTCGACCGCGCACGTCGGCGCCGGCCAGGTGAACCTGTTCGACCACGGCTCGGGCGGCCTCGACGTCGACTGGCGCGACGACCGCCGCGTGCTGCCCGGCACGACGCGCCTCGTCATCGACGGCGACATCGGCGTCGGCGTGCTCGACGTGACCTACGACGACCCGAACAACGAGGACTTCAGCCGCGGGCGCTCGATCGCCGACCGTCAGCGCGGCAACGCGGCGTGCATCGGAGGCGTCCGTGGCTAGGCGCGAGCTGGACATCCCGTCGCTCGTCGCCGGCCTCGCGATCGTCGTCCTCGGGACCGTCCTGCTGCTGGACCGCCTCGACGTGCTGACGCTGCGCTTCGCGGCCCTCGGGCCGCTGGTGTGCGCGGTCCTCGGAGCGGTCCTGCTCGCGACGGGCCTCGTGCGCCGCGGCTAGTCCCCGCCCGCTGGGATCATGGACGCGAAGATGGCCACGCGCCCTGCTCGCCCCCGCCCGGCCCCGGTCCTGCGCCGCGACACGCAGCACCGGATGCTCGGCGGCGTGTGCGCGGGGCTCGCGCGGCATCTCGGCGTCGACCCGATCATCGTGCGCGTCGCGTTCGTCGCGGCCGCGACGGCGGGCGGCGTCGGCGTCGCGGTCTACCTGCTCGCGTGGGTCTTCCTCCCGGCGGGCGAAGCGCCGGCCGGCCCGGTGTGGCTGCGCACGAGCCGCGGGACGATCGAGGTCGTGCTCGGGATCGGGTTCCTCGCCCTCAGCGTCCTGCTCACCTTCCGCGCGTTCGGCCTGCTGTTCTCGGACGTGATCGTCTGGCCGCTCGTGCTCGTCGCCGTGGGCGGCGCGCTGCTCTGGCGCCAGTGGCTCGGCGGCGGGCTCCCGGGCACGGGCACCGCGCGGGCGCCCGCGCCGGCCACCGGCGTGCCGGGCGCGAGCGCCGCCGCGGCCACCGCCGCGGCGGCGGCGACCCGGCCTCCGCTGCCGGCCGCGCCGCGCACCTCGACCGAGCGCGCCGCGCTCGTCTCGCGCACGAGCCTCGGGATCGCGCTCGTCATCGCCGCCGGGATCGCGTTCCTCAGCGCCACGGGCGCCCTGAGCGCCGCGCGCGACGTCGTGCTGTCGGTGCTCGTCGTCGCGGTCGTCCTCTCCGTCATCTTCTTCCCCTGGGTGCTGCGGCTCGTCCGATCGCTCACCGAGGAGCGCGCCGAGCGCATCCGCTCGCAGGAGCGCGCCGAGATGGCCGCGCACCTGCACGACTCCGTCCTGCAGACGCTCGCCCTCGTCCAGCAGCGCTCGGAGGACCCGCGCGCGGTCGCGGCCCTCGCCCGCCGCCAGGAGCGCGAGCTGCGCTCGTGGCTGTCGCGCCGCGCCCCGGCCGAGGGCGAGCCGCCACAGCTCGCGGCCGCGCTCGAGACCGCCGCGAGCGAGGTCGAGCGCGACCACGGCGTCGCCGTCGAGGTCGTGGCGGTCGGCGACGCCGACCTCGACGCGCAGGGCGAGGCGCTCGTCGCCGCCGCGCGCGAGGCGATGGTCAACGCGGCGAAGTTCGGCGGCGGCTCGACCGTCGACGTCTACGCCGAGGCGCTCGACGGCGAGATCCAGGTCTACGTCCGCGACCGCGGCCCCGGGTTCGACACGACGGCGCTGCCGCCCGACCGCCGCGGCGTGCGCGAGTCGATCGTCGGGCGCATGGCGCGCCACGGCGGCCGCGCGGAGATCCATTCGGCGCCGGGCGCCGGCACCGAGGTCGAGCTGACGCTGCCCCGGAGCGCGCCGTGACGACCGCCGCCGGGCCGCGCGTCCTGATCGTCGACGACCACCAGCTCTTCCGCGCGGGCGTGCGCAGCGAGCTCGAGGGGCTGGTCGACATCGCCGGCGACGCCGCGACGGTCGAGGACGCGGTGCGCGACATCGCCGCGCTCGCACCCGACGTGGTCCTCCTCGACGTCCACATGCCCGACGGCGGCGGCGTCGAGGTCATCCGCCGCGCGGCCGCCCAGGGCGCCCCGCCGCGCTTCCTCGCGCTCTCGGTGTCCGACGCCGCCGAGGACGTCATCGCCGTCATCCGCGCGGGCGCGCGCGGCTACGTCACGAAGTCGATCTCGGGCGCCGAGCTCGCCGACGCGGTCCGCCGCGTGCACGAGGGCGACGCGGTCTTCTCCCCGAAGCTCGCCGGGTTCGTCCTCGACGCCTTCGCGGGCGCCCCGCCCGCCGCGCCGCCGCGGGCCGCCGCGGGGGACGCCGGCGGCGGCCCGGATCCCGACCTCGACCAGCTCACGCCCCGCGAGCGCGAGGTCCTGCGCCACCTCGCGCGCGGCTACCTGTACAAGGAGATCGCGCTGCGGCTCGGGATCTCGGCCAAGACGGTCGAGGCCCACGTGTCGGCCGTGCTGCGCAAGCTGCAGCTCTCCAACCGCCACGAGCTGTCGCGCTGGGCGGCCGAACGGCGGCTCGTCGAGTAGAGGAGGCGGCGGGGCGGGAACGGTCGCGAACCCGCCCCGCCGCCCTGCTTCTCGCTCGGTACCCCTGCTGTGCGGTCTGCGGAGGAGAAGCCCCCTACGGCGTCGTGCCGCTGGAGGGGGGAATGGTCGCCTGCGCTGGGGGGAGGCCCAGGGCCGTCGGTCGGGTACGGGCCGCGCAGGCGACCGTGAATGGGGAGTCGTGACGGCCCATGGCAGCTCCAACGCACGCCGGCGCGGAAACTTGCGCGGCCGTCGCGACAACCGTCGTGAGCTGTGCTTGACGCACCGAAATGCCGGGTACCACCCGGCTCGCGATGGACGACCACCGGTTCCGCACGGCCGCCGCACACATCGCCGCATCGGCGCGGCGCACGCCCGCGGACAACGCACAGCTCGCGGACCACCTGCGCTCGTGGTGCTGGCCCGGCGGCCACGCGGACCACACCGAGCCGCCCGGCCGCGCATGGGTCCAGCGCTGGGGCCCGGCCTGCCTGGAGTCCATCGAGATCGAGTGCACGTGTGCCGAAGGCCGCTGCACGCTCTGCAACTGACTAGTCTCCGGCCGCATGTTCTCGAAGGTCCTGGTCGCCAACCGCGGCGAGATCGCGGTGCGCGTGATCCGCGCGCTCGAGGAGCTCGGCGTCGCTTCGGTGGCGGTGTACTCCGAGCTCGATCGCGACGCCCTGCACGTCCGCCGCGCCGATGAGGCCTACCTCCTCGGCGGGCCGACCGCGGCCGAGAGCTACCTGAACGTCGAGCGGATCCTCGCGGTCGCGGGCGAGGCCGGGGCCGAGGCGATCCATCCCGGCTACGGCTTCCTGGCCGAGAACGCGGGCTTCGCGCGCGCGTGTGCTGCCGAGGGGATCGAGTTCATCGGGCCGCCCGCGAGCGCGATCGACGCGATGGGCTCGAAGACCCGCGCGCGCGAGCTCATGCGCGACGCCGGCGTCCCGATCGTCCCCGGCACGACCGAGCCGGTCGAGACCGTCGAGGACGCCCGGCGCATCATCGACGAGGACATCGGCTACCCCGTCGCGGTCAAGGCGGCGGGCGGCGGCGGCGGCAAGGGCTTCCGCGTCGCGCTCTCGGCCGACGAGCTGCAGGCGGCCTTCGAGGGCGCCGCGCGCGAGGGCGAGAAGTTCTTCTCCGACGCGACGGTCTACCTCGAGCGCTACCTCCCCGACCCGCGCCACGTCGAGGTCCAGGTCCTCGCCGACCGCCACGGCAACACGATCCACCTCGGCGAGCGCGACTGCTCCGTCCAGCGTCGCCACCAGAAGCTCATCGAGGAGTCGCCGGCGCCGGCCGTCGACGCGGCCCTGCGCGAGCGCATCGGCGCGATCGGCGTCGAGGCCGCGCGGGCGGTCGACTACGTCGGCGCGGGCACGATCGAGGGCCTGCTCTCCGAGGACGGCGAGTACTTCTTCCTCGAGATGAACACGCGCGTGCAGGTCGAGCACTGCGTGACCGAGATGACGACCGGCGTGGACATCGTCAAGGAGGGCATCCGCGCCGCCGCCGGCGAGCCGCTGAGCGTCACGCAGGACGACATCGTGCTGCGCGGCCACGCGATCGAGTGCCGGATCAACGCCGAGGACGCCGCGAAGCGCTTCGCCCCCGCGCCCGGCCGCATCGGCCACTACCGCGAGCCCGCCGGCCCGGGCGTGCGCGTCGACTCGGGCGTCGGGCCGGGCAGCGAGATCACCCCGATGTACGACCCGATGGTCGCCAAGCTCATCGTCTGGGACGCCGACCGCGAGCAGGCGACCCGGCGCATGATCCGCGCGCTCGGCGAGTACGAGATCGAGGACCTCAAGACCCTGATCCCGTTCCACACCGCGCTGCTGCAGACCGAGCAGTGGCGCAACGGCGAGACGTGCCGCGACCTCGTCGAGGACCGCGAGTGGCTCAAGGCGCTCGCGTTCCCCCCGCCCGCCCCGGCCGACGGCGACGGCGACGACGCCGTGGAGCGCGACTACACCGTCGAGGTCTCGGGGCGGCGCTTCGACGTGAAGGTCATCGGCCCGCCCGGGGCGGCAACGGTCAACGGCGCGGCGCCGGCGGCGGCCACCGCCGGCGCCCGCTCGCGGCCCCGGCGCGCGGAACGATCCGGGGGCCCCGGCGGCGGCGCGAGCGGCGACACGCTCGTCTCGCCCCTGCAGGGCAACATGTGGAAGGTGCTCGTCGAGCAGGGCCAGACCGTCGAGGAGGGCCAGCTCGTCTGCATCATCGAGGCGATGAAGATGGAGAACGAGATCACCGCGCACAAGGCGGGCGTGATCTCCGAGCTCGCCGTCGCCGAGGGCGAGCCGGTCACCTCCGGCGCGACGATCGCCGTCATCACCTCGAGCGAATAGTCACGAGCGGCGGGAAGGTTCCCGGCCGCCCGGCGTCTTCAGGAGCAGGGAGACGCCCGTTCGGCTGCGGCAGATCCCGCACCGCTCGGGAGGAGGTGCAGTGAGCCGGCGGGGCGCGCCCGCCGGCTCACTCATAGACGACGAGGTCCGGCGGCGGCTGCAGCGCGACGACGCTGCGCGGGCGCATCAGCCCCGAGTCCTCCTCGTAGAAGAGCTTGAAGCCGCGACGGAAGTGCGTGCCGTCGTGGGTGAACTCGCGGTACTTGGCCACCTTGTTCGCCCGGTCGCCGAAGCCGTCGACGTTCATCGTCGTCGCGAGCCCCGGGCGCTGCACGACCTGCGCCTTGCCGCGGATCATGTTCGCCGTGAACTGGTGCACGACGAACAGCTTCTCGGGGAGGTTGCCGTCGCGCACGATCTTCGCCAGGTGGGCGGAGACGTCGTTGACCGTCGCCGCCGTGACCGAGCCGATGACCGACCCGGGCTGGGCGTCCGGCGTGTGCCACTCGGGGTCGAGGGCGAGGCCGACGTCGGGCTCGCGCAGCCAGCGGTCGAGGTGGCGGACCTCGTCCATGAAGTCGGCGTGGCCCGGCTGGATGTCGAGGAGGAGGAGCGCCTTCGCCCGTCGCGCGGCGCGCAGGTAGCGGCGGATGACGGCGTCGGACTGGCGGGTGCGGTAGAGGCCGTCCTCGCCCGCGTCGGCGTTCGCGACCGTCGCGATCAGCTCGAACGCGAGCATCACCGGGCGGGTCTTGCGCGCGTAGGTGGTGGCCTGCTTGCGCAGCCGTCGCCCGGCGGCGTCGGGCGAGCCGATCCCGAGCGCGCCGAGCTCGTGGTTCTGCGGCGCGCCGTAGTAGGCCACGACGCGGAAGTTCGGGAAGATCGTGCGCCCGCCGAGCGGCAGCTCGGGCGGCTTGGGGGGCGTCGCCTGCTTCGCGGCCGCCCTCGTCGCGCCGGCCCCGGTCCCGTCCGTGCCGCCGCCCCCGCCGGCTCCGACGGCCACGCCGGCGAAGAGCGACACGGCCGCGACGACGGCGAGCGCGCCGAGGCGCCGCCGCCGGTACACGTCTCGAGGTTCGGCCATCCGTTCGGGCACTCTAGGGTGCGATCGTGCCCTCAGTCCGCATCGCGCAACCCCCCGATGCCGCCGCGGTCACCCGCCTGATGGCCGCCTTCCGCGACCACCTGACGCTCTCGGCGCCGACCGACGAGGAGATGGCCGCGGGCGTCGCACGGCTGCTCGGCGACGCCGACACCGAGTTCCTCCTCGCCGCCCCGGAAGACGGTGCGCCGCCCGCCGGGGTCGCGCAGCTGCGGTTCCGCTACGGCGTCTGGCGCGCCGGCGGGGACTGCCTGCTCGAGGACCTGTTCGTCGACCCGGGCGCCCGCGGCGCCGGCCTGGGCCGCGCGTTGATCGACGCGACGCTCGACCGCGCCCGCGCGCGCGGCTGCCGCCGGGTCGAGCTCGACGTCAACGAGGCCAACGACACCGCGATCCGCCTGTACGAGAGCGCGGGCTTCAGCGCGACCGCGAACGCCTACGGGGCACGCGACCTCTACATGCGCCTGCACGTCGACTGAGCGGCGCCCGGCAATACATCAATCTCCATTGATGTATTGTTCGGGCCATGGCCGGCGCCGGCGCCCGGATCGACAGCGGCCCACCCCCGTTCCTTCGGCTCGCGGCCGAACCGCTTCGCTGGCGGCTGCTGCGTGAGCTGGCGCTGAGCGACCGGCGCGTCGGCGAGCTCTCCACGCTCGCCGGCCGCCGACAGAGCCTGGTCTCCTACCACCTGCGACGGCTGCGCGACGCCGGACTCGTGACCACCCGTCGCAGCGCCGCCGACGCCCGCGACACCTACTACGCGATCGATCTCGTGCGGTGCGGCGAGCTCCTGGCCGGCGCGGGCACATCGCTGCACCCGGGGCTGGCGGCCGGCCCGACCGAGCGGCACGCGCGCGGCTCGTCGGTCGCGTACGTCCTGTTCGTGTGCACGGGGAACAGCGCGCGGTCGCAGATGGCGGAGGCGCTCTGCGAGCGGCTCTCGAACGGCGCGGTGCGCGCGGCCAGCGCGGGCAGCCACCCGAAGCCGCTGCATCCCGCGGCGGTGCGGGTGATGCGCGAGCGCGGCATCGACATCGCGTCGGCTCGACCCAAGCACCTGAGCCGGTTCGCCGGCGTCCGGTTCGACCGCGTGATCAGCCTCTGCGATCGCGTGCGCGAGGTGTGCCCCGAGTTCCCCGGCGAGCCCGAGCTGGTCCATTGGAGCGTGCCGGACCCGGCTCGCGAGCCGGGCGATGACGCAGCGGTCGTGGCCGCGTTCGAGCGGACGGCCGCCGAGCTCGCCACCCGTATCGCCTTCCTGATCGAGGCGATCGACCCCACTACCGACCACGAGGTGACCCACCGTGTCTGATGACCTGGTCTCCGTGCGCTACATGGTCGACGACGTCGAGCGCGCCGTCGCCTTCTACACCACCCACTTCGGCTTCAGCCTGCGGATGAGCGCCGCGCCCGCGTTCGCGGACGTCGTGCGCGGGAGGCTCCGCCTGCTGCTCAGCGGTCCGGCCAGCTCGGCCGGCCGCCCGATGCCCGACGGCCGCGTCCCGCAGCCCGGCGGCTGGAACCGGATCCACTTCATCGTGGAGGACATCGCCGACGAGGTCGCGCGGCTGCGCTCGGCCGGCGTGAGCTTCCGCAACGACATCGTCAGCGGGCCGGGCGGGCAGCCAGATCCTGCTCGACGACCCCGCCGGCAACCCGATCGAGCTGTTCCAGCCCGCGGAGGCGGGCCCGCGTCCGGGATGACGCGGCGCTCGGCGCGGGGCTGCACTCCGTGTGCGCGAGGTGCCGGAAGCTCTCCGGGTTCGCGCGCAGCCAGTCGGCGAGGCCGATCGGCGGGCGGTCGAGGAAGCGCTCGACGCAGTCGCTGACCGTCTCGAGCTCGCCCGCGGCGATCGCCGTGTAGGTCGAGACCCAGCCGTCGATCTCGAAGTCGGCGGCGCCGCTCGGGCGCCGTGAGGCGTAGGCCGCCTCGACCGTCTCGTTCTCGAACGTCACGAGCCGCCCGCTCGCGCGCGAGATCTCCTCCGCCGCCTCGGCGAGCGTGAACGCCTCCGGGCCGGTGAGGTCGTAGGTCTGGTTCTCGTGGCCCTCGCCGGTGAGCACGGCGACGGCGACGTCGGCGATGTCGTCGCGCGCGACGGCCGCGACCCGGCCGTCCCCGGCCGGCCCGCGGATGACCCCGTCCGCCCCGCACAGGAGCGGCATGAAGTCGACGTAGAGGTTGTCGCGCAGGAACGTGTGGGCGACGCCGGTGGCCTTGATGTGCTCCTCGGTGTGGAAGTGGTCGCGCCCGAACGTGAACGTGCAGTCCGGCGGCGGCGCCCTGGAACGACGTGTAGACGATGCGCGCGACGCCGGCGGCCACGGCGGCGTCGACGGCGCCGCGGTGCAGCGACACGCGGTCGGGGTGCTCGGCGGCCGACACGAGCAGCAGCGTGTCGATCCCGTCGAGCGCGGCGCGCAGGCCGCCGGGATCGTCGTAGCCCTCGAAGGTGGCGACCTCGGCGTGGGGCAGGTCGGGCGCCCGCGCGGCGTCGCGGACGAGCAGGCGTTGGGGCACGCCGTGGTCGGCGAGGCGCGCGGCCACGCGGCCGCCGAGGCCGCCGGTCGCGCCGGTCACGGCGATGGCCCGGTCCATCGGTCGGATCCTACGGGGGCGGCGGGCCCGACATGATCTCCACCCGGTGACCGGCGGGGGAGCGGACGAAGCCGCGGGGCACGCCCCACAGTTCGGCGTCGTCGCGGAACGTGAAGCCGGCCGCGCGCACGGCGGCGACGGTCGCGTCGTAGTCGTCGGGCAGGACCGCGACGTGGCCGCGCCGTGCGACGGTCGGCGCGTCGTCGTAGAGCAGGTGGATGTGCGTGCCGTCGCGCGCGACCCACGCGGCGACCCCGCGCAGGCCCTCGGGGACGTCGACGTGCGCGAAGCCGAGCAGCGCCCAGAAGGCGATCTCGGCCGCCTCGTCCTCGCGGCGGATCTCGAGGCTCGTGTGCTGCAGGCTCACGGCGCCACCCGGGTGAGGTTCTCCTCGTGGATCTTGCGCTGGGCGCCCGTGCGCCGCGCGAGCGGCAGCGGCGTCTCCGGGTCCGGCAGGCCCTCGAGGTAGGCGACGTCCTCGCGGAGGATCGCGAGCGCCCGCTGGGCGTCGATCGGCGAGCCGTGGCCCGGGACGATCCACGTCGCCTCCTCGACCCAGGGCCGCAGGCGCTCGAGCGTCGCGAGGTAGGCGTCGCGGCTGCCGGTCTCCGAGATCCACGGGATCTCGACCGGCGAGACGTAGTCGCCGCACACGACGACCCCGGCCCACGGGATCCGCAGGGCCATCCCGTCCTCGGTGTGGCCGTCCGTCGGCAGCAGCTCGATCTCGGCGTCGCCGATCTCGACGTGGCCGGGGACCGGCAGCGCCTGGACCTGCCCGAGCGACAGCGGCCGCGGGCGCTCGACGTAGTTCTCGTCGTCGAAGTCCCGCAGCTCGCGCTGGCCCTCGCCCGGCCGCGCCCGCAGGCGCGCGGCGGTCGTCTCGGCGCAGCCGAGGGCCGCGTCGGGGAACGCGAAGCGGCCCAGCAGGTGGTCCCAGTCGCCGTGCGTGCACAACAGGCCCGACAGCTCCCAGCCCGCCTGCTGCACGACCATCGGCAGCGCCTCGAGCTCGTGCGGGAACACGGGCGAGTCGATGACGAAGCACTCGCCCGTGCCGTCGGCGCCGGCGCGGTGGACGATCGTGCAGCTCGTCTGCCAGAACGCGCTGCGGACGACGACGACGTCAGCGTCGAGGCTGACGGCCTGCATGGCCGGCTACGCCGCGCCGAGCAGCTTGGCCGCCTCGAGGAGCGTCTTGACCTCGGCCGTCGGCTTCTTCTGGCCGGAGTCGAGCTCCTCCTTGTTGCGGTTGACCCAGATGACCGGGACCTTCTGCTTCAGGCACGGCTCGACGTCGTGGTAGTAGCTCGCCGCGATGTGCACCCATCCCTTCTTCGTGCCGATGCGCCGCGCGCACTCGGTGAAGTGGGCCGGGTCCGGCTTGTAGGAGCGGACCTGCTGGGCGGTGACGACGAGGTCGAAGTCGTGCGGGATGTGCCGGCGGGTCAAGCCGAGCAGCTTGTCGTCGATGTTCGAGATCAGGCCGGTCTGGAACTTGTCGCTGAACTTCTTGAGCTGCGGGTTGGTCTCCCGGAACGCGGGCCAGCGCTGGACGGAGTCGGGCAGGAAGCCGGCCCGGGAGGGCTCCAGCGGCCAGCCGATGTCCTTGGCGATGCGCACCGCGACGCGGCGCAGGACCTCGGCGTACAGCTCGTAGGAGCCGCCTTCGATCTCGCGCTCGTACTCGTGGAAGCGAGGGATGATCTCGTCGCGGTCGTCGATGGTGAATCCGTCCTTCGACGCCTCACGCCTGAAGGCGTCGTACACGCCTGACTCCCAGTCGATCAGCGTGCCGTAGACATCGAAGGTGACGAAGGTGATCTTGGAGGGAAGTGGCATCAGCGCGGCCATTCTAGGAGTTGGCAGGCCGTGCACGACTCGAGACTGTCGTTGCGGTCAGTGCGAGCGGTCCCGGCGGCGGTTCGTCGCCTACCCTGTGGCCCATGGCCGCCGACACCATCTCCTTCGCCCGCGGGGCGCCGTCCCTGGACATCGTCGACGTCGATGGGCTCAAGGCCGCGGCGAAGCGCGCCTTCGAGAACGACCCGGCGGGGCTGACCGGCTACGGCACGGCGATCGGCTACCCGCCGCTGCGCCAGTGGATCGCCGACCAGCACCAGGTCGACCCGTCGCAGGTGATCGTGACGAACGGCTCGATGCAGGCCGACGCGTTCCTGTTCGACCACCTCGTCGCCGCCGGCGACCCGGTCGTGGTCGAGCGCCCGACCTACGACCGCACGCTGCTCGGCCTGCGCCAGCGCGGGGCGGACATCCGCCCGATCGAGCTCGAGCCCGACGGCATCGACGTCGAGGGCGTCGGCCGCCTGATCTCCGACGGCGTCCGGCCGAAGCTCGCCCACGTCATCCCGAACTTCCAGAACCCGGCCGGCTACACGCTCTCGCGCGACAAGCGCGACGGCCTGCTCGCCCTCGCCCGCGAGCACGGGATGACGATCTTCGAGGACGACCCGTACGTCGCGATCCGCTTCTCGGGCGACCCGCTGCCGACGATGCTGTCGCTCGACCACGACGACACGGTCGTCTACGCGTCGTCGTTCTCGAAGACCGTGTGCCCCGGTATCCGCGTCGGCTACCTCGTCGGCCCCGCCGAGATCATCGCCGGCATCCAGAAGCGGGCGACGAACACCTACATCAGCCCGAACATGGTCGCCCAGGGCATCGTCTACGAGTTCGCGTCGAGCGGCGGCATGCCGACGGCGATCGAGACCGTCCGCACCGCGCTGCGCGACCGCGTGGCCGCGCTGACCGCGGCGCTCGACCGCGACCTGCCCGACGCGCACTTCGTCGCGCCGGAGGGCGGCTACTTCATGTGGGTCGAGCTGCCCGAGGGCGTCGACGTGGACGCGCTCTTCTCCGCCGCGGGCGAGCGCGGGGTCACGTTCGTCAAGGGCACGGACTTCCTGCTCGACGGCGGGCGCAACACGCTGCGCCTGGCCTACTCGGGCGTGACGCCGAAGCAGATCGACGAGGGCATCTCGCGCCTGGCCGAGGCGTACAACTCGCTCAGCGGGACGCCGGCGGCGGCGTAGCTCAGCGCCCGTAGCGGTCGCGCGAGATCACGAGCTGCTCGGGCAGCGCGACGCGCGGTTCCGGCGACGGGTCGGCGACGACCGACACGGTCTCGGCGATCGTGCCGTCGACCGAGATCGTCCGGTCGCCGGCGCGGACGACGACGTCGCCGTCCTCGGGGCTCCCCACGGTGCCCTCGAGGCCCGGCTCGAGGCCGGTCTTCTTGAGGTAGTGCAGCAGCTCCTCGGCCTCGTTCTCGAAGCGCAGGACGCGGATGCTCGCGCCCTCCTCGACGTCGGCGAGCGGGACGCCCTGGATGCGCGTGCCCGCGACGATCGGATGGCCGTGCGGGCAGGTCTTCGCGTCGCCGATCGCGGCGAGCATCCGCTCCTCGAGCACCGGGGACATCGCGTGCTCGAGGCGCTCGGCCTCCTCGTGGACCTCGTCCCACGGGATCCCGAGGACGTCGGTGAGGAAGCGCTCGATGAGCCGGTGGCGGCGGACGATGCCCTCGGCATGGCCCTCGCCGCTCGCGGTGAACGAGATCGTCTTGTCGCTCGCGCGCGTGATGTAGCCGTCGCGCTCGAGGCGCCCGATCATCTCGTGGACGGTCGGCGGCGACAGCTGCATGGCCCGCGCGACGTTGGCGCCCGTCATCGGCAAACCCGCCTCCTGGAGCCAGAACAGGCTCTGCAGGTACTCCTCCTCCGCGACGGTCACATCTGCCATGGGGCCATCGTATTAGGGTCGGCGACCGTGCATGCACGTCCGGGCGCGGAGCGGTCATGACGGCGTGATCGGCGGCCGGACGGCGAAGGCGGGCGAAAGGACGGCGATGATCCTCGATTGCGCTCACTACCGAGACGGCCGGCGCCAGGACGCGGGCGCGATCCCGCTCGAGGAGGCGGCCGCGCGCTGCCGGCTCGGCGGCTTCGTGTGGCTCGGCATGTTCGAGCCGCGCCCCGAGGAGCTCGACGAGGTCCGGAAGAACTTCGGCCTCCACGAGCTCGCGGTCGAGGACGCGCAGAGCTATCACCTGCGCCCGAAGATCGAGCAGTACGCGGGCGACGTGAGCTTCGTGATCCTGCGCACCGCCCGCTACGACGAGGAGCGCGAGGAGGTCGAGTTCGGCGAGATCTCGATCTTCGTCGGGCCGAGCTTCGTCATCACCGTCCGCCAAGGCGTCGCGAGCGACCTCCACGACGCGCGCCTGCGCCTCGAGGAGCATCCGGAGCTCCTGCAGCGCGGGACCGCGGCCGTGCTGTGGGCGATCCTCGACACGGTCGTCGACGACTACACGCCCGTCGTCGAGGGGCTCGAGAGCGACATCGAGGAGGTCGAGAAGACGGTGTTCGCCGGGACGGTCGCGCCCACCGAGCGCATCTACTCGCTGCGGCGTGAGGTGACCGACTTCTACCGCGCCGTCCACCCGCTGCTGGCCCCGCTCGCGGGCGTCGAGCGCGGGATGCTGGCCGACGTCGACGACGCGCTCCGGCCCTACTTCCGCGACGTCCACGACCACCTCCGGCTCGTCAACGAGGAGGTCACCGCCCAGCGCGACATGCTGACCACCTGCCTGGAGGCGAACATGGCCGTGATCTCGGTCGAGCAGACGCGGATCGGCGTGCGCCAGAACGAGTCGATTCGTCAGCTGACGATCCTCGCGACGGTCTTCCTGCCGCTGACGTTCGTGACCGGGTTCTTCGGCCAGAACTTCGGCTACCTCGTCCGCCACGTGAACACGTTCTGGGACTTCCTCGTGTTCGGCATCGGCGGCCTCGTCCTGCCCTGCCTCGTGCTCTTCTACTGGATCCGCCAGAGCAACGCGCGCTGAGGGTCAGCCCGGCGTGCGCAGCACCTGCTCGCCCGCCGCGGTCCGCACGTAGAGCACGCGGCGGCCGTCGCGCTGGGCGCGCACGAGCCCCGAGCGCCGCAGGACGCCGAGGTGCTCGGAGACGCCCGCGGGCGAGGCCGCGAGCCGCTGCGCGAGGTCCTGGGTCGTCGCCGGCGCCCGCAGCGCGCGCAGGATCGCGGCGCGGCGGCGGCCGAGGAGCGCGTCGAGGGCGCCGGGGTCGTCCTCCGGCGGCGGCGCCCACAGCGCCCCGGCGCCGCGCGGGGTGTAGATGAGCGCCGGCTGCCAGGGCTCGTCGATCATCGCGAACACCTCGGGCCAGGCGAACACGGTCGGGACGAGCAGCAGCCCGCGCCCGCGCAGGTCGACGTCGGCGTCGAGCCGGTGCTCGACCTCGACCGCGCCGTCGCGCCAGCGCACGCCGCGGTGCAGGCCGGCGAAGACCTCGATCGTCCCGCCCGCGGTCAGGCGCCGCGCGCGGTGGACGATGTCGTCCTCGAGCACGGCGCGCAGCTCCGGCCACCACGGCTCGATCGCGCGCTCCCAGTAGGCCCGCATGACGTCGACGAGGCGGTCGAGGCCGGTGGCCGGATCGTCGAGGAGCGGGCGCACGACGGCGGGGATCTCCTCGCCCTCGAAGCGCCACGAGACCTCGCGCGCGACCTGCTCGGGCGGCGTCGCGCGGACCCGCTCGAGCTCGCCGTCGAGATCCGCCAGCGGGGTCGCGGGCGGCGGGGTGATGAAGTCGGGCACGAACCCGAACTCGCCGTGGCCGTTGGCGACCCAGTCCAGCAGCGACCAGTCCAGCCCGGCAAGACATTCGCGCGCGTCGGCGATCCACGGGCGGTGCAGCGGCGCCCGGGCCGGGCGCCGCAGCACGTGCGCGCTCCAGACGATCTCGAACAGCGGCGAGACCGCGAAGCGGGTGCGCAGGAGGTCGTCCTGGCCGAAGCGGTAGCGGATCACGGCCCTCGTGTACCGCACCGCGCGCTCCCGCGCACCCCCGGTCGACTGCCGCGACCGATTCGGGTGGGTCCGAATCGGTTGGCCGACCCCGATCCGCCGGGCCACAGTGGCGCATGGTCCGCAGCGTCCTCACCACCCCCGGCGTCGCCCGCGTGTTCACCGCCTCGCTGCTCGGCCGCGTGCCGGCCGGGGCGATCGGGCTGCTGCTGATCCTGCGCGTCGGCGAGCTCGGCGGGGGCTACGGCGACGGCGGGCTCGCCGCGGGCGCGTTCTCGCTCGGCCTCGCGGCCACGGGTCCGCTGGTCGGGCGGATCGTGGACGTGCGCGGGCAGACCCGCGTGCTCGCGGCGACCACCGTCGTGGTGTCCGCGGCGCTCGTCGCGCTGGCGGCCGTCCCCGCGGGCACGCCCCTCGGCGTGCTGCTCGCGCTGGCGGCGGTCGCGGGCGGCGCCCATCCGCCGCTCGCGGCGTGCCTGCGCGCGCTGTGGCCGATGCTGCTCGTCGACCCGGAGCGCCGCCACGCCGTGTACGCCCTCGAGTCGGCCGCGCTCGAGGTCGCCTTCGTGCTCGGCCCGCTCGTCCTCGTGGGCGCGATCGCGACGACCTCGGCCGCCGCGGCGCTCGTCGTCTGCGCCGGCCTGCTGATCGTCGGCACCGCGGCGTTCGCGACCGCGCCGGCCTCGCGCGCGTGGCGGCCGGTCGCCGGCGTCCGCCGCGGGCTCACCGGCGCGCTCGCCGCCCCGGGCGTGCGCACCCTGCTCGTCCTCCACGCGCTCGTCGGGATCTCCTTCGGCGCGATCGAGGTGGCGACCGTCGCGTTCGCCGAGGACGCCGGCGCGAAGGGCGCGATCGGCCCGCTGCTGGCGGCCTGGGGTCTCGCCAGCATGGCCGGCGGAGCGCTCGCGGTCCGCGCGGGCGCGCCGCGCGACCCGGTCGGGCGGCTCGTCACGATGCTCGCCGCGCTCGCCGCCGGCGACGCCCTGCTCCTCGCCGCCGGCGGTCCCCTCGCCCTCGGGGCGCTGCTCGTCGTCGCCGGGCTGGCGATCGCGCCGGCGTTCGCCGTCGCCTACGCGGTCGCCGCCGAGGTGGCGCGGCCCGGCACGGTCACCGAGGCCTTCACGTGGCTGACGACCGGCCTCGGCGCGGGCCTGGCCGCGGGCTCGGCGTTCGGCGGCGCGCTCGCCGCCGCCCACGGCGCCGGCGCCGGCTTCGCGGCCGCGGCGCTCACCGCCGGCCTCGCGGCCGTCGTCGCCCGCCTGCGTGGGCGGACGCTCGGCCCGGACGCCGTCGCGGTCGAGATCACGCCGGTCGCCGGCGCCGCGGCGGCCGCGTCTCCAGCGTCTCCGTGAGGGCGGTGAGGCGCTCCTGCGCCAGCCGGAGGAACTCGCGGCTGGCCGGCGACAGCCGCGCACCGCGGCGGGCGATGAACGCGAACTCGTCGTAGATCGGCGTCTCGAACGGCACCCAGCCGAGGCGGCGCGGGACGCGGCGCCCGAGCGCGAGCAGCATCGCGCGCGCGACGATCGTGTCGCCGAGGCCCGCGATCGTGAGCTCGACCGCGGCCTCCACGTCGTCGACGTCGATCTGCGGCGCGATCGTGACGCCGGCGCGCTGGGCGAGGTCGGCGAGCTGCCGGCGCGTCGGGTCGGCCGTGCCCCAGCTCGCGTCGTACAGGATCAGCGGCGCCTCGGCCAGCGCCTCGATCGTCATCGTGCGGCGCAGGCGGCGCGGCTCGACGCTCGCGTAGAGGATCTCGTCGCGCATCATCGGCTGGACGTCGAGGCCGGCGTCGTCGATCGGCAGCGCGACCATGCCGGCCTCGATCTCCCCGCGGCGGACGGCGTCGACGACCTCGGCCGAGTTCTGCCCGATCACGCGCACGCGGACCTCGGGGTGGCGGCGGCGGAACTCGGCGACGATCTCGGTGCCGGGGTAGTAGCGGGCGGTCGACCACGTCCCGAACGTGGCGATCCCGCCGCGCAGCTCGCGCACCGCGACGACCGACTCCCGGGCCGCCTCGGCCGCCGCCAGCGTCTGCTCGGCGTGCGGGCGCAGGGTCTCGCCCGCCTCCGTCGCGCGCAGCCCGCGGCCGAGGCGCGCGAAGAGCTGCACGCCGAGCTCGGCCTCGAGCCGACGGACCTGCTCGGACAGCGACGGCTGGGCCAGGTGCATCTCCTCCGCGGCCCCGCTGAACGATCCGTGGCGGTAGGCGGCGAGGAAGTACTCGAGCTGTTGTAACGTCAAGGCGTATCCTTGAGGTCCTGGAGGTAAGTGACGCTATCGCCTTCGCCTGTTCGTGCCGATCATATGAACATGATCTCCCTTGTCACCCTCATGGCGACCCTCGCAGCGGGCGCCGCGCTGGCGCTCCGTTACGGCGCCGACACGCGCCGCGACGACGGCCGCAAGTTCTAGAAACCACGAACCCGAATCCCGCCGTGACCGCTCTCGTCATCATCGCCGTGATCGCCGCCGCCCTCGTCGCCGCCGCGTCCGTGTCCCGCACGGCCGTCCACGCCGGCGTGGAGACCTGGCCGGCCGACTGACCCCTCGCTCCGCACCGCTCGCCGCGGCTCGGCCGCAGGCTATGGTGCGGCTCGTGGCCCTTCCGCTGAAGTCCCCGCTCATGCCGCAGCTCGCCCGGTCCCGGGCGAGCCTGCCGCAGGGCGACGGCTGGGCCTACGAGCCCAAGTGGGACGGCTTCCGCGCCATCGCGTTCGTCGACGGCGACGAGACGCGGCTGCAGTCGCGCAACGGCCGCGACCTCACCCGCTACTTCCCCGAGCTGCAGTTCGCTCCGGGGCGCTACGTGCTGGACGGCGAGATCGTCGTCCACGGCGAGTCGGGCCGGGAGGACTTCGACCTCCTGGGCCAGCGCATCCACCCGGCGAAGTCGCGGGTCACGATGCTCGCCGAGCAGACCCCCGCCGTCTTCATCGCCTTCGACCTCCTCGCGCGCGACGACGACGTCCTCCTCGAGCTCCCCTACCTCGAGCGCCGCGCGGCCCTCGAGGCGCTCGTCGACGGACCCGATCGAGCTGACGCCGATGGTGCGGACGGCCGAGGAGGCCGAGCACTGGCTGCAGGAGGCGGAGGGCGTCATCGCCAAGGAGGCCGCCGCGGTCTACCAGCCGGGCGAGCGCGTCGGCATGGTGAAGATCAAGCGCGTGCGGACGATCGACGCGGTCGTCCTCGGCTGGCGGCCGGGCAAGGCCGAGAACACGGTCGGGGCGCTCATCCTCGGCCTCTACGACGACGAGGGTCGCCTGCGCGAGGTCGGCCACTCGAGCGGCTTCACCGCCAAGGAGAAGCGCGAGCTCGTCGGACAGCTCGCGCCGTACGAGACCGGCGAGCGCGGCTCGGGCGAGCCCTCGCGCTGGACGATGGGCCGCGACCTCGAGTGGGTCATGCTGCGGCCCGAGCTCGTCGTCGAGGTCACGTTCGACCACACCTCGGGCGGGCGGATCCGCCACGGGGCGAAGGTCCAGCGCTGGCGCGACGACAAGCCGCCGCGCGAGTGCGTGATGGGTCAGCTCGACAGCTGAGGCGCGCGCCAGGCCGCCGCGCCGCCCGCCAGGGCGACCGCGATCGCGCCCACGAAGGCGGCCCTGCTTCCGGCCGTCGCCGCGACGCTGATGAGCACCGCGACTCCCAGCGCGGTTCCCACCTGCGCAGCCGTGTTCAGCAACGCCGATGCCACCCCTTCGCGTGCTCGACCGGCTGCCGCCGTCCCGGCCGTCGTCGAGGCCACGGACGCGCACCCCAGGCTGAAGCCCATGACGACAAACGCCACGAGCAGCACCGCCGGCGCCGCGTCCGGGCCCCCGAACGCGAGCATCCCCAGCACGCCCGCCGCGATGCCCCCGAGGCCGCCCGTCATCGCAGCCCGCGTGCCGATCGCGCGCACGGCCCGCGCGCCGAGCAACGACCCGCCGATGACGGCGACGTTGAACGGGGCGAACAGGACGCCGGTGGCGAGCGCGGAGTGGCCGTGGGCGCCCTGCAGCGCGAGCACGCACAGCAGCAGCGGCGGGGTCGTGGACGCCGTGATCGCCGCGGCGGCGAGGTTCGCCCCGGCGAGCCCGTCGGCGCGCAGCAGCGCCGCGGGGAGCAGCGGGTCGGCGGCGCGGGCCTCGATGCGGATGAAGAGCGCGAGGAGGGCGACGCCCGCGACCGTCCCGCCGGCGGCGAGCGGCGACCCGGCGCCGTCGATCTGCGCGCGGGTCAGCCCGAGCACCAGCAGTGCGAGGCCGCCGGTCAGCGTGGCGGCACCCGCTGTGTCGAGGCTGCGGCCGCGGGCCCCGTCGCGCGTCTCCGGTACGACGAGCGGCGCGAGGGCGAACGCGGCGACCGCGATCGGGACGTTCACGAGGAACACCCACGGCCACCCCGCCTGCTCGGTGATGACACCGCCGAGCAGCCAGCCCGAGGCGCCGCCGCCGGCCGCGGCCGCCGTCCACACGCCGAGCGCCTGCCGCCGGCGCGGGCCGTCCGGGACGACCGCCGTGATCGTCGCGAGCGCCGCGGGTGCGACCGCGGCCGCCCCGAGTCCCTGGACGGCGCGCGCGGCGACGAGCACGCCCGCGCTCCGGCTCAGCCCGCACGCGAGGGACGCGCCCGCGAAGAGCGCGAGACCGGCCATGAACACGGTGCGCCGCCCGCGCAGGTCGGCGAGCCGCCCCGCGAGCACGAGGAACCCGGCGAACGCGAGCGTGTACGCGCTCACGACCCACTGCAGATCCGCCGGGGCGACGTCGAGGCTGCGCTGGATCGCGGGCAGCGCGATCGCGACGATCGTCGCGTCGAGGACGACGACGAACTGGGCGACGCACAGGAGGGCGATCATCGCGGGCATGACCCGGCCATACCCGTACTAACGGGTTTCACGCGGAAGCCGTTAGGCAGCGACACGCTATGGTTCGCGTTTCCTGATGGAGCTCCCGGTCTGGTCCTGGCTCATCGAGCCGCTCGCGATGGACTTCGCGAACAGCACGCGCCGCGTCGGGATGGTCGACCGCGAGTACTTCCGCACCGGCGCCGACGTCGCCGCCTGGTGCGAGCACGAGCCGGCCGACGTGCCGACCGTGAGCGCCGCGGCCGCCGGCCGGCGGATGGACGAGATCCTCGAGGTGCGCGACGACATCAAGGCCCTCCTGCGGGCCGTCGTCGACGATGCGCCGCTGCCGGCGCGGGCGACCGCGCGCCTGAACGCGCGGGTGCGCGCGGTCCCGGTCGTCGGCCAGCTCGGGCGGGCGCGCGGCGAGCTGCGCTCGGTCCCGGTCGCGCGCGCCGGGGCCGTCGACGCGCTGCTCGCCCGGGTCGCGGCGGCGACGATCGAGCTCGTCGGGACCGGCGCGCCGGTGCACTTCTGCGACGCCCCGAGCTGCGGGCAGTTCTACGCGCCGGAGCGCCCGAACCAGGTCTGGTGCGACCCGACGTGCGGGACGCGCGCCCGCGTCGCCCGCCATGCCGCCGCGCATCGCGGCCCGGCCTGATGCCGCTGTCGAGCCTGAGCGAGCGCCCGGTCCTCGTCGCCCCGGCGCCGTTCGGGGGCGACCTCCGCGCGCCCGTCGTCGCGGCCGCGATCGCCCGCGCGCTCGAGGCCGCCGGGCTGCCGCCGCCCGACCGCTGCCCGGTCACGAGCGGGGGCGCCGGGACGATCGAGGTCCTGCTCCCGGCGCTCGGCGGCGAGACCGGCGACGGGTTCGCGCTCGTCGAGGGCGGCGGGACCGCGATCGTCGAGCCCGGCCCCGACGCGGACACCACCGCCGCGTGGCTCGCCGCCGCGATCGCCGCCGGGCCCGCGGTCGTCGTGCTCGCCGCGGCCGATGCCGCGCCCGACCACGTGGCGCGCGCGCTGGCCGCCGCCCGCGGGCCGCGCGTCGTCGTCCTCACCGGCCCCGGCGCGCCGGAGCCCGACCTGCCCGCCGGCGCCGTCGCGGAGTCCGGCACCCGCTTCGTGCTCGAGGCCCTCGACGTCGACCGCCGCATGCGCGCGGCGCGGGCGGTCGTCGTCGGGACCGGCCGGCTCGACGACCGCGCGCTGCGCGGAGCGGCCGAGGGCGAGATCGCGATCCGGGCGCGTCAGGCCGGCGTCCCCTGCCACGCCGTCGTGGCCGACCTCGCGCTCGACCTCTTCGCGACGCGCATCCTCGACCTGCAGCGGATCGTCGTGGCCGGGTCGGTCGCCGCGATCGAGGCCGAGGTGTCCGGCTCGCTCGCGGCGGTGGTCTGAGCGCTCAGGCCGTCGCGCCGGCGGCGAGCGCGAGCACGGCGGCCGCGTGGCGCTGCGCCGCCGCCGCGGGCAGCGGCCCGCCGGGCAGCTCCACGACGATCGAGCTCCCGGGACGGACGCGCACGTTCTCCCACCGCGGACATGCTTCCCGGCCGCGGCGCGAGCGGCGAGAAGCGCAGGCCGCTCACGCGCGCGTACGCGCGCGAGATCCCCTCGCCGCCGGTCTCGGGCCGGTCGACGAGGCCGAACGGCTGGTGGTACCAGACCGTCACGGCCGGGCGCACGCGGAGGATGAGCGCGCGGACGGCGCGGGTCTCGGGCTCGGAGAACGCCTTCGGCCCCGCGTAGTACCGGCTGCCCGGACCGCCGAGGAAGCGCCGGCCCTGCGACGAGTTGCGGTTGAGGTCGACGCCGTCGGCGTTCTGGCGCGTGTGGCGCTGCAGGCCGTCGGGGTTGAGGTTCCGGACGAGCAGCAGCTCGACCCCGGGCGGCGGGGTAGCCGTCCGCAGGAGGTCGACGATCTTGCGGCCCTCGGGCTCGTCGCCGTGGATCGCGCCGACCACGACGACCTTGCGCGGCGCGGCCGGGTCGCCGATGCGCACGAGGTTGATCGCCCGGCCCTGCACGGAGCGCCCGAGGCGCTCGATCCGCGGCGCGGGTGCGGCCTGCTCGACGGTCGCGGTCGCGGGCGCGGCGAGGGCCACCGCGAGCGCCGCGGCCAGGGCCGCCGGCAGGCGCGTCATCGGCGCTCGGCGAGGGTCGTGACGACGGCCTCGTAGACGCCCGGCCCGTAGCCTGCTTCCGTGACCCGCACCGTCCCGTCGAGCCGGGCGACGGCCTCGCGGATCGTCGGGTCGCGCTCGATCGCGTTGGCGACGAGCCAGAACGTCCCGACCTCGCTGCCGACGGCGAGGTCCTCGCGCGAGTCGCCGGCCGCGATGCAGTCCTCGCGCCGCAGCCCGCGCGCACGCATGTGCGCGGCGACCGCCTTCGCCTTCGACACGCCGGCCGGGATCAGGTGGTAGATGCGGACCTGCGGCAGGTCGCCGAGCGTGTGCGTCCCGGAATGCATCGCGCCGTTGTCGACGAGGCGCAGCGCGCCGAAGCCGTGCTCGGCGAGGACGGCGTCGGCCTCGAAGGCGTCGACGTGGCCGCGGAAGAGGTGCGAGACCTCGCGGCCGCGGTGCCAGGGGTGGTGGTACTCGAGGCGGCCGGCGAAGTGCTCGAGCAGCAGGTCCGGCGCGCCCATCGCCTGGACCTGGTCGAAGATCGAGCCCTGCTCGCCGGGCTGCAGGTCGCCGGTGAGCCAGTGCTCCTCGCCGTCGAGGACGAGGCAGGAGCCGACCTCGAAGATGTAGGCCGTCTGGCCGAACAGCCGCGAGGGACTCGCCACCGTCTCCTGCCGGCGGCCCGACATCAGGACGACCTCGACGTCCGCCCGCAGGCAGGCCTCGAGGGCGCGGACGGCGAGCAGCGAGGTCGTGCCGTCGCCGTCGTGCAGCAGCGATCCGCCGCGGCCGAGGAGGGTGCCGTCGAGATCGAGATAGAGGCAGCGCACGGGCGGCGCATCATTGCGCGTACGGCGGCCGGGACGTCCGGCATCCGCCGCTCGCGGTCGCCGTGCAACCGACGAATGGACCAATGGGTGACGTTTCCCCCCCGCCGCAGGCTCCCGGGATGGCATGCTTCGCCCAGGCCGTCCGCGCGGAATGCAGGCGGCGGGGGTGCAGCATCCGCGGCACCCACGGTGACGTCGCAGACGAAAAAGGGAGGATTCGCCGTGGCACAGAGGATCGACCGCTTCCCCGATGCGCCGGTCCAGAGCAACTACCCGTGGGACGAGTGGTTCGACGGGAGCGTGTGGGAGCTGACGCCGGGCGAGGACTTCAAGGGGAAGCCGGCGACGTTCCGTGCGAGCGCGGTCGCTCAGGCCGAGCGCCGCGAGGGCAAGGTCCGCACACGCAAGGTTCTGGGCGAGGACGGTCAGGAGCGCCTGTACCTGCAGTTCTACCGTGAGTGACGGCGCCCGCCGCCCGGGCGCCGCGGTCCGTCAGACGAGCGCGACGTCGAGCGCCGCGCGGACGGCCGCGACGACCTCGTCCTGCTGCGCCGTGGTCATCGTCGCGAACATCGGGAGCGTCACCGCGCGCCTGCCGTAGGCCTCGGTCAGCGGCAGCGAGGGCCCGCCGGCGTAGATCGCGAACTCGTGCGCGGGCGGGTAGTGGACGCTCGTCTGGATCCCCCGCTCGGCGAGCCGGGCGCGGAAGGCCTCCCGGTCGACGCCCTCGTCGAGGACGACCGTGAACAGGTGGTGGGCCCGCCGGGCGTCCGCGCCCGGGGCGAGCGTCGTCGCCAGGCCGTCGACGCCGGCGAGCCGCTCGCGGTAGCGCGCGTCGAGCTCGGCCCGCGCGCCGTTCTCCGCGTCGAGGCGCGAGAGCCGGCGGCGGGCCAGCGCGCTGCGCGGCTCGTCGATGCGGTAGTTGAAGCCGAGGTCGACGACGTCGTAGCCGGCCGCGTGGCCGCGGTGGCGATCCCAGGTGAGCGTGGTCATGCCGTGCGAGCGCAGCAGGCGCATACGGGCCGCGACGTCGTCGTCGTCGGTGACGACCATGCCGCCCTCGCCGACCGCGAGGTTCTTGTTCGCGAAGAAGCTGAACGCGCCGGCGGTGCCGAACGTCCCCAGCTGGCGGTCGCCGAGCCACGAGCCCACCGCGTGCGCGGCGTCCTCGAGGAGCACGAGGTCCCGCGCCTGCGCGAGCGCGCGCAGCGCCTCGGTCGCGCCGGGATGGCCGCCGTAGGTCATGTTCATGATCGCCTTCGTGCGCGGCGTGATCGCCGCCGCCGCGGCGGCCGGGTCGAGCCAGGGCTCGGCGAGGCCGGCGATGTCGGCGAACACCGGCGTCGCGCCGGTGTAGGCGATGGCGTTGACGGTCGCCACGAACGTCATCGACGGCACGACGGCCTCGTCGCCCGGGCCGAGGCCGGCCGCGGCGCAGATGAGGTGCAGGGCGGCGGTGCCGTTGGCGACCGCCAGCGCGTGCCGGGTGCCGGCGTAGGCGGCGAACTCGCGCTCGAACGCCTCGGTCTCCGGGCCCATGCTGAGCCACCCCGAGCGGTAGATCTCGGCGATGACGGCAATGTCGTCCTCGCTCACGACGAGGTCCGACAGGGGCACCGACCATTGAGCCATGGGGCAACCGTAGCGAGCGCCCGCCGCGATCGTGGAATGCTTCCGCCGATGCTCAGCCTCGCAGGACGATCCGTCCTCGTCACCGGTGCCGGGGGCTTCATCGGCGGCCACGTCGTCGAGCGCCTCGTGCGCGACGGCGCGCGGGTCCGCGCGCTCTGCCGGTACAACTCGCGCAACGAACGCGGGACGCTCGACTGGTTGCCGGCCGAGGTCACGGCCGACCTCGACGTCGTGCTCGGCGAACTGCGCGACGTCGAGTCGGTGTCGGACGCGGTCGCGGGGATGGACGTGGTGATCCACCTCGGCGCGCAGATCGCGATCCCGTACTCCTACGTCAACCCGCGGGACTTCGTGGAGGTCAACGTCCTCGGCACGCTCAACGTCGCCGAGGCCGCGCGGCGCCACGGCGTGACGCGGGTCGTGCACACGTCGACCAGCGAGGTCTACGGCAGCGCCCAGACCGTGCCGATGACCGAGGCCCATCCGCTCGAGCCGCAGTCCCCGTACGCCGCGAGCAAGCTGGCCGCCGACAAGCTGATCGACAGCTACCACCGTTCGTTCGACCTCCCGGCCTGCGTCGTGCGGCCGTTCAACACCTACGGCCCGCGGCAGTCCGCGCGGGCGATCATCCCGACGATCATCAGCCAGGCGCTCGCCGGCTCGACGCTCCGGCTCGGGTCGCTCACCCCGCGGCGCGACCTCACCTTCGTCGCGGACACCGCCGCCGGGTTCGTGGCCGCGGCCACCGCGGAGGACGCCGTCGGACGCACGATCCAGCTCGGCGCCAACCACGACGTCTCCGTCGGCGATCTCGTGCGGCTGGTCGGCGAGGTCCTCGGCCGGGAGCTGTCCGTCGAGACCGATCCGCGCCGGGTCCGGCCGGAGGCCAGCGAGGTCGTGCGCCTGATCTCGGGACCGTTCCTCGCCGAGGAGGTCCTCGGCTGGCGGGCCGAGGTACCGCTGTCCGAGGGCCTCGCGCAGACGATCGCGTGGATGGAGCGCAACGCCGAGCGCTACCGCGCGTCGGACTACGTGATCTGACCGTTTCGGCCCCTGCGCAGCGATTTCCCACAGTTCTGATAGGTCTATCAATTGCGTGGCGGGCCTGAAACCCGTCCTTGCGCGCCGCGCCCACGCTGCCCTAGCCTCCGCGCCCGGCCACGGCAGGACCGAGGGGGAGGCGGGAGCGGGATGCTGAAACGAGCGGTGGATGTGATCGTCGCGGCGTCGGCGCTCGTCGTGCTCGCCGTGCCGCTCGTGGTGATCGCGGTGCTGGTCGTCCTCGACTCGCGCGGGCCGGTCTTCTACCGCGCCGAGCGCGTCGGGTACCAGGGCCGGCGGCTGCGGATGCTCAAGTTCCGGAAGATGCGCGCGGACGCGAAGGGCGGCGCGCTCACGACCGCGGAGGACGAGCGGCTGACCCGGCTCGGGCGGCGGCTGGTCCGGAGCCACCTCGACGAGCTGCCGCAGCTGTGGCACGTGCTCACCGGCGAGATGAGCCTGGTCGGGCCGCGGCCCGAGTCGCCGACGTTCGTGGCGCTGTATCCCGACGACTACGAGGTCATCCTGCAGGTCCGTCCCGGCCTGACGGGGTTCACCCAGATCGCGTACGCGCGCGAGGGCGCGATCCTGGACCCGCAGGATCCCCGTACGCACTACCTCAGCGCCGTCATGCCGCAGAAGGTCGCGCTCGACCGTCTCTACGCCAGCCGGCCGAGCTTCATCCGCGACGTCAAGATCATGATCGCGACCGCGGTGACCCTCACCGGCCAGCCGATCGCCGTCAACCGGGCGACGGGCGCCCTCACGCTGCGCCGGCGGCCCGAGCCGGGGCCAGGCGGTCGCGAGGCAACCGGCGGCGACAGCCGGCCTCCGCGCGACCCGGGCGAGCGCACCGACGCCGAGCCGGGCCGGCGCCCGGCCTGACGCCCGCCCGCAGCGCCGCCCCGACCGCCCCCCGACGAGCGGCTACCGCTCGACGTCAACGAGGGTTGCCGCCAGCGGTGCTGGAATTCTGTTAAACGGGCCGATTTGCCGACGAACGGTCCGTTGGCATCGAACAAGATCTTCGACAGTTCGACACCCGGTCTGGGTACACTCGCCCGACGGTCGGTATCGGCCGTCAGACGGCCAGGACGTTTCTTGAATCGAAACGCAACGAGCAGCAGTGCGTAGAACCAGGCCCAACCGGCCTGGTTCGACCCGTGGCACCACGAGTGGCCACGGGCTTCGTCGCGTGCTGCTCGGCGCCGCCTTCACCATCGTCGCCACGAGCCTGACCACCGCCGGCGCGGCCGCCAAGTGCGAGCCCGGCGACGGCGCCGGAACGGCCGGCACGACGGCCGCCGCGACCGCCGCCGCGAGCGCGGCCAACTGCGGCAACAGCGGCTCGAACAGTGGCTCGGGCAAGGGCTCCGGCAACTCGGGCGCCACGACGACGGCCACGACTACGGCCACCACGACGTCCCCGTCGTCGAACCCGACGTCCACCACTCCGGCCACCACCACCGGCACCACGACCACGAGCCCGGGCACCACCGGGACCACGGCCGCCGGCAAGACGCCCGCCACGGCGAAGCCCGCCGCTCCGGCCCAGACTGCGCCCAAGGCGCCGTCCGACTCGACGACCAAGGCGCCGGCCGGCTCGTCGACCACGACTTCCAAGCCCTCCACCCCGTCGTCCGGCAAGAGCACGGCCAAGACCGCGCCCGCCGACACGTCGAAGGGCGCGAGCGGTTCCAAGAGCGCGACCAGCCCGAAGAGCACGACCAGTGCCGCGAACGGGTCCAGCGCCAAGACCGCCGGCACGACGAAGACTTCTTCCGGCAGCAAGCCCACCGGCAACGGCAGCGCAGCGAGCGGCAAGTCCGCGCAGCGCCCGGGCACGTCCGGCTCCAAGAGCCCGGCGCGCTCGCGTACTCCGCAGACGAGCCGCCCCGGCCGCAGGGACCGTGTCCCGGGCCAGGGCCCGTCGCGGCCTCGCGGCGACGGCCACGGCCCGCGCGTCCCGGCTCCCGGCCAGGGCGGCACCACGGTCCCCGGAACGGATCCCACCGAGCCGACGACCGGCAGCCAGGTCCCCGGCAATAGCTCCGGTACCGGCGACGGCCAGGGCGACGGCACCACTCCCGTGACGGGCACGGACACCGAGACGTCTGCGGAGGGCCTCCCGCCCGCCGACGACACGACGGTCCCGGCCCCGACCACCGGTTCGAGCCTCGTCCCGCCGGCCACCGACGCGACGAGCGCCCCGGCCACGCCGCAGGCTCCCGCGGTCCCGGACACGGCCGGATCGCCCGCTCCCACGCACACCGTCGTCGCGCACCGCGGCGTCGGCCGTGGGTCGTACGCGACCGTGACCGTCTGGCCGACCGCCCCGGTGACCATCACCGAGCAGGCGCGCCGCGGGCTCAGCATCGGCCGGACCCACGCCGCCGGGCACAGCCGCTCGGCGCACGAGTCCGCCGCTCCGGGCGTCCTCTCGCCCACCTCTTCTTCCGCCGGCTCCGCCGGTCTTCAGGCGCCGTGGACCGGCCCCGTGACGGCCCCGGCCGACACGCGGTCCGGCCTGCTGCGCAACGCCGAGCGGCGCGCCTCTGCCGGCGCAGCCGGCGCCCCGACCGCCCACCAGGGCGGGAGCGGCGGCCCCGCGCCGCAGCCGCAGACCCCGTTCGGCCCTCCCGGCCGCGGCTTCGTCGGCGGCAGCAGCGGCGCTCCGGGAGGTGCTGCAGCCACTGGTGTGGTCTGCGCGATCCTCACCGGATTCCTCCTTCTCGCGGTCTGCCCGCCCCTCCGCCGGTTCCGGCTCGCGCCGGTGATGGCGGGGCCGGAGGGCTTCTTCTCGCTTCAGCAGCGGCCTGGCTGACACCCCCTTCGGGGTTTTCCAGCCTGCCTCGGTACTGGGACGTCCGAGGTTGTTCCTGCCGCTTCTGAAGGGAGTTTCACATGACCACCGACGTGTTCCGGGCGTTCACCGGAACGAGATTCATCACCGCAACGGCCGTGCTCGCGGCCTCCGCCCTGCTGCTGCTGATCGCCGCGCCGGCCCCGGCGCACGCGGCCGACAGCCAGTCGTCGCACGTGCTGAAGCGTGGCACGGGCCTGGTCGCGGGGCCGAGCGTGCGTGTCCAATCGCTGCAGCGCGCCCTCGTGCGGCGCGGATACAGCGTCGGCCGCAAGGGCGCGGACGGGCGTTTCGGCCCGCGCACCGCGCTCGCCGTCCGCCGTTTCCAGTCCCGTCACCACCTCAAGGTGGACGGGATCGTGGGCCCGCGCACGCGCGCAGCGCTGCGCCGGACCTCGGCGAGTGTCACCCGACGGGCGCATCGCACCCGTCACGCGGGGACGAAGTCGTCCGCGTCGAAGACCTCGCAGCGCCCGTCGACCACGCCGACCGAGACCCCGGCGAAGGCCGTCCAGCCGTCGCCGCAGCCTCAGCCGGCGCCTTCCGCGCAGCCTGATCCGGCGCCCGCGGCGCAGTCTCAGCCGACGCCTCTGCGTGTCGATCCGGGTGCCGCCTGGTGGCGGAGCCCGCTGCTTCTCGGTCTCATCGCCGCGCTCGTCGTGGCGTTCGGAGGGGTCGCGCTGGCGCGCTACGAGCGCCGCGCGCGGGCCGCGACGTACCGGCGGTCGCGCCGGACGCAGACCGCACCGGCGCTCGTCGCGCCCGATGCGGAGCTCGCCACGACGTCGTCCACCGGGCCGCCGACGGTCGAACCGGCCGTCGTCACCCCCGTCGCGCCCCCGCCCGCGACGGTCGGACGGTACGCCGCACACAGCAACGTGATCGGGTACGTGCCGGGTCCGGGGAGCCTCCAGGCCTCCGACACGGCGGCATCCGACCGCGCCATCGAACGCGTCTGCGAGCGCGGCGGCTGGACGCTCGTCGACATCGTGCACGACCCGGAGGGCAGTTCGCTCGACGAGGAGTCCGGGATCTCGCACGCGCTGGAACGGATCGCCGCCGGTGAGGCGAGCGCGCTGGTCGTCAGCGACGCTCGTCTGCTGGGCCGGTCGGTCGACCTCGCGGCGGTCCTGCACCGCCTCGATGACGCCGAGGCCGCGCTCGTCGCGGTCGATCTCGGCCTCGACACGACGACCGCCCAGGGGCGGCGCGTGGCGAGTGCCCTGGTCACGGTGAGTGGCTGGGGCCGCCAGCGGACCGTCGCGACGGCCGTGGGCGACCGCAAGGCGCCCGAGAAGTGGGTCGGTCGCCTGACGCTCGAGCCGCGCGAAGCGGCCGTCATCGCGTCCGCGGGCAGCGGTACGAACGGCCACAACGGCACGAACGGCCACGCCCTCAACGGCGTTAGCGGCCACAACGGCAACGGTACGAACGGCCACAACGGCAACGGTGCGAACGGCCACAACGGCACGAACGGCCACGCCGTCGAGGGCGTGAACGGCCTGAACGCCAACGGTACGAACGGCCACATCGCCCACACGGACGACGACGCCGACGACCACAACGGCAACGGGATCGCGGCCTCCTACCAGAACGGTCACATGGTGATCGCCGAGGAGGAGGACGTGGTGACCTCGCCGGACGAGGAGGCGCTGACCGGCTGACGACAAGATTCGGGGTCAGGAGCGCGCGGCGAGCAGCGCTGCGGCGAGTAGAGGCGTCGGGAAGACGCGTCTCGCCGCAGCCTCGCCCGGTCTCGACGGCGCTGTCCGCGGCAGGCGGCGCCCCCTCGTCGAGACGGTCGCCACGCGCCCCCGACACCGATCTGGTCCGACACCGGCGGCACCCCGGCGCCTTTGGTGGTGCATGCCGGGGTGGGGCGAATCGCGGACGCGACGCGTCTGCTGTTCGCCCCACACCCCGGCCGGCGTGAGCCTCGGCGCCGGCGCCGCGGTACACGAAGCCACCGCGCCGCCCCGCGCGGCTGTGGAGCCCCGCACGACCGCCTCACGTAGCGCGTGACGCCCGCGGACTGCTCCGACAGGCGGGGCGAACGCAGCACTCACGAGAGCGGGGCGAATCGCGGTCGCCACGCGTCTCCTTCTCGCCCCACGTGGTGACGCGACCGGCGCCCGCGCGCGACGTCAACCGGACGCAGCGAGCACCGCGCACGGCGCCCCGCGCGACCCCTCCCCGGAGGCGCGTGACGCCCCGCGGGCGGCTCGGCGAGGTTGGGAGCCCGGGCGAACGCGAGAGTGCCTCCCCGAGCGCTCGAACCGCTCACGCGAGGCGGGGCGAATTGCGGTCGCCACGCGTCTCCTTCTCGCCCCACGGAACGGACCGAGGCGGCCCGGGTCCCGACGCGAGCGACCCACGCAAGGACACCGCGCGGACGTCCGAGACGCCAGGCAGGCGCGTCCCGTCACCGTCGCGCTGGGCGGCCCCGGCGCGACGGTGACGGCCTCGTAGCCCTAGCGGGCCCTGACGCGAACGCCGAAGCGGAAGACCTGCGCGGCCTTCCCACCGACGGGCGAGACGCTGATACGCAGCGTGAGCCGGACCGGCTGGTTCAACCGGGCGAGGGCCCGGCGCGCCGACTGGCTGATGGTCACCCGCACGACGTGGGTGCCGGCGGAGCGCACGAGGCGCACCGACCCGACGACACGCTTGCCGCGCAGGAGCTGACCCTTGATGACGGACTGTCGCGACACGCGGACCGTCCCGCTCGCGAACCGACGCCCGGTCGCGACGCGCAGGACGGCGGCGGCCTTCGGGAGCGCGACCCCGGCCGTCTCGGACGCGGGCGGCGTGGGCGCGATGCCGGGAGCGCTCGCCCCCGCCGACCCCGTCGCCGCCGCCCCGATCCGGCGGTTCGTGAACGCACACGTGTCGTCCGCGGTGCCCGAATGGTTGACCGTCACGCGGCCGTTCGGGACGTCGATGGTGAAGACGTTCGGCGACAGGCTGTTGCTGACGCACTGGATGTCGGCGACCCGCCAGCCGGCGGCGGGCGTCGACTGGATGACGTAGGTCCCGGTCTGCGGGCCGATAGCTCGACTCGCCCGCGTGGGTCCCCTCGCCCAGCGGCAGCGAGAAGACGATGGGCGCCGGCAGGTTGCCGCCCGTGATGCTGTAGCTCATCGCCGTCCGATCCCCTACCGGATCGTTGAAGTTCTCCACCCGCAGCGTGGCGCTCGCGGGCGCGACGGCCACCAGCGAGACGACGACCCCCCCGACGAGTGGAAGCGCGCGCCGGCGGACGCTGCGCCACGACAAGGCAAACCCGTTGCTTCCCTGCATCCCTCTCTCCTTGGTTCCGACGTTCTTGCCGAATCGCGCATTCTAGTGCGCTCGCGGCCGCGAAGGTCAAGAATTCTGATGCTCGGCGGCGGCGCCCGCGCCGGCCGTGCGCCGCGCGGTCCGTGACGCCCGCGAGACCGGCGACGCCCGCCGCCGCCCGACGGCGGCGCGATAGCCGGGATCGCGGTTCAGCACGATGCCGACGACCCACACGCGGGCCTTGTCGAGCTGCCGCCGGGCCGCGAGCAGATCGCGCCGGCGGACACGCCGCGCGTCGATCACGAGGACCACGCCGTCGGCCGCGGCCGCGACGGCCGTGGTGTCGGCGGCGAGCGACACCGGGCCGGTGTCGACGAGGACGATGTCCACCTCGTCGCGCAGGTCGGCGAAGAGGTCTTCCATGCGCGCCTTGGAGACGAGGCCGGGCCGCACACCGAGCTGGTCGCGGCCGGTCAGGAGGCGCACGCGATCCCGGATCTCGGGCGCGAGCGCCGCGTCCAGCGCGGGCCGGCTCAGATCCATGTCGAGCGCCGCGACCTCGCCCTCGGCCCGCGCGACGGACCGGGCGAGCCCCGCGGTGACGGTGGTCTTGCCCTCGGACGCGGTCGGGCTCGTGATCGCGACGACGGGCGGTTCGTCGCCCGCCACGGCGAGCTCGAGGTTCAGCCGCAGGAACTCGAACGCCTCGCGGAACTCCTCGCTCTCCGCGGGAGCCCCACGCCGGCGCACGCGGAGCCGCGGCCGCGCGGGGATGCGGGCCAGCACGGGGGCGCCCATGAGCTCCGTGATCGTGTCCTCGTCGCCCACGCCGTCGCCCGCGCGCGTGAGGGCCATGATCAGCAGCAGGCCGACCGCGACGGCGACGAACGCGGCCAGCGCCGCGTTGCGCCCGGGCCGGGGCGAGCTGGCATGCCGCGGCGGGGTCGCGCGCTCGACGAGCCGGACGCTGCCCGACTCGAGCGCCTTGGCCAGCTCGAGCGCCGCCAGCCGGCTCTGGAGATCGAGGGTGCGGGCGTTCGGCCGCCGCACGGTCGTCGCGCGCGCGGCGATCGCGGCGGCGATCGCGTCGATGGCGCCCTGCACGTCGGCCCGCGCGGCCTCGCGGCGGAGCGCCACGATCTCGGCGGCGAACGCGTTCGCGACCCGCGCCGCCTGCGCCGGGGAGCCGGACCGCGCGCTGACCGTGACGACGTCCGACTCCCCCTGGGGCTCGATCGAGACCGCGTCCCTGAGCTCCTTGACCGTCGCCCGGCCGCCGAAGCGCGCCTTGACGCGCGCGGCGACGGTGTCGAGCGAGGCGAGCGCGAGGTTCGTCGCGGCCTCCCGCTCCGGCCGCACGACCGGATCCGTGGCGCCGGGGACGAGCGCCTCGGCGGGCGTCGGGACGGCGAACCAGAGGTCCGCGCCGGCGCGGTACTCCTTGGTCTGGGTCAGCGAGGCGATCAGCGCGAGCGCCGCGGCGCCGATCGCCATCCCGGCGATCATGCGCCGGCGCGCGGAGACCAGCGCGAGGAAGCGCGGGATGTCCATGCCCAGGTAACCGTTCACACGCAGGCCAAGCATAGGCCGCGCCGCGGTGCGCGCGGAGCACCCGGCCGCCGGCCCACGGTGGCCCGACCTGCGAGAGCCCGGCGCGGAATCGAACGACGAGCCGACGGGTCGCCCCCGGTCCCGCGTAGGATCCGGCCGGGTACTTGGGGGTGGTCTTGTCCATGAGATTGTCCGGTCGGCTGCGCCGCCGCCGCGCGGCGGCGTACGGCGCCGGGCCCGGCCTCGACGACGCGCTCGACGCGTGCCGGCGGCTCGCGGCCTACGGCATGCGCTCCACGGTCGGCTACTCGGCCCCTGCGGGCGAGCGTCCCCGGGCGGTCGCGGACGTCCACCTCGCGGCCTTCGACCGCCTGGCGGGCGAGAACCTCGACTGCATGGTCTCGGTGAAGTTGTCCGCGCTCGCCTTCGACGCCGCCCTCTTCGACGAGCTCGCCGCCGCCGCCGTGGCGTCGGGGCGGATCCTCCACGTCGACGCGCTCGCGCCTGACACCGTCGACGCGACCTGGCCGCTGCTCGAGAAGGCCGCCCCGGGCGGCCACCTCGGCGCGACCCTCCCCGGCCGGTGGGCGCGCAGCGTCGACGACGCGGCCCGCATGACCGGCCTCGGCCTCCACATCCGGGTGGTGAAGGGGCAGTGGGCCGACGACGCCCCGGGCGGCGGCCCGGAACCCGCCGACGGCTTCGCCCGGGTGGTCGAACGGCTCCGCGGCGCGCCGGGGAGCGTCGGGGTCGCCACGCACGACACCGACCTGCTCGAAGGCTCGCTGCGCCGCCTGACCGACAGCGGGACGCCGTGCTCGGCGGAGCTGCTCTTCGGCCTGCCCTTCCGCCGCCCGCTGCTGACCGCCCGGCGCCTCGGAGTGCCCGTGCGGGCCTACGTCCCGTTCGGGGACCGCGGCGCGACATACGGCATCCGCGACGTCACGCGCAGCCCCGCGGCGGCGCGCTGGCTGCTCGAGGACCTCCTGCTCGGCGCCGACAAGACGTGGCGCGGAATCAGACGATCGGAGACAAGGACGTGACCGAAGTGGCGCCCCAGAACGGATCGATCCCGGCGGTGAACTCGTTGTTCGAGCAGCCGTGGTGGCTGGACATCGTGGCACCCGGCGCATGGGGAGCGGCCGAGGTCAAGCGCGGCGACGAGGTGGTCGCGCGCCTGCCCTACGCCCGCCGCCGGCGGCTCGGCCTGATGACGATCGTCCAGCCGCTGTTCACCCAGACGCTCGGTCCGTGGGTCTCGCCGACGGAGGGCAAGCCCTCCCGGCGCGCGGACACCGAGCGGGCGTTGCTGGGCCAGCTCATCGAGATGCTGCCGCCGTTCGACATCTTCCGCCAGTGCTGCGCGACGTCGCTGACGAACTGGCTCCCCTTCTACTGGGCCGGCTTCGAGGCGACGGTCCGCTACACGTACCGGATCGAGGACCTCACCGACCTCGACGTCGTCCAGCGCGGGTTCCAGGAGCACGTCCGCCGCGGGATCCGCAAGGCGAGCAAGGCGGTCGAGGTCGATCACGACTACCCGCTCGAGGATCTGCTCCGCCTCGACGTGAAGACCTACGAGCGCCAGGGGCTGAAGCTCCCGCACTCGCACGAGATGTTCCGGCGGCTCGATGCGGAGTGCGCCGCGCGCGGGGCGCGGCGGATCCTCGGCGCCGTCGACGCACAGGGCCGGACGCACGCGGCGCTCTACGTCGTCTGGGACGACCGGACCTTCTACGCGCTCGTGAACGCGCGAGACCCCGAGTTCCAGGCATTCGGCGCGAACACGCTGCTGTATTGGGAAGCTATCCGCATGGCGTCAGAGGTCTCCCAGGTGTTCGACTTCGAAGGCTCGATGGTGAAGCAGGTCGAGCACTACGTCCGCGCGTTCGGCGGCCGGCAGACGCCGTACTTCTGCATCCACAAGACGGGTCTCAAGGCACATCCGGCGATGGCGGCCCGGCAGGCCCGGCACGCCGTCGGCCGCATGGTGCGCAATCGTGGGTAGGCGCCGCGGCTTGACCCGCGGGGGCGTCGCCGCCGCGACGGCTGCGGCCAGCGCGGTCGCGATGGTCACTGTCGGCGTCGTCGGCCTCGCCTTTCTCACCGGCCGAACGCGCGATGCGGTCATGCTCCACGGGTTCACGGGGCTGGATCGCTCCGCCATCGACCCGGCCATCCGCGAGCTCGCGCTCTCGGTCGACCCCGTCCCGTTCGCGTGCGCCACCCTCGTCCTCGTCGGGATCTGCGCTGCGCAGCGTCGCTACTGGCGCGCGGCGACCGTCGCCGCCGTGCTCATCGGTGCGGGGGGACGGCGCAGGTGCTCAAGCATCTGCTCGCGACCCCCCGCGACCCGAGCTTCGGCGAGGGCTTCCGCGTCGAGGAGATCGGCTGGCCGAGCGGGCACGCCGCGGCGGTGACCGCGCTCGCCATCGCCGCGGTGATCGTGGCGCCTCCCGCGTGGCGCGGCGTCGTCACCCTCGCCGCCGGCGGCTACGCCGTCGCGCTCGGATTCGCCACGCTGGCGCTCACGTGGCACTACCCGTCGGAGGTGCTCGGCGGCATCTTCCTCGCCGGCGTGTGGGGCGCGGCCGGCCTCGCCGTCCTGGCGCGGGTCGAGGGGCCCGGGCCCGACACCCCCGCCCTGCCGCCGCCCGACTGGGTCGTCGGATGGGGGACCGCCGGCTCGGTGGTCGCCGCGGCGATCGCGTACGCGGCGTCCCGGTCGGAGGGGATCCTCGCCGGGGACCGCTCGGCCATGATCCTGTGCGCGTTCGCGATCGGGATGTCCACGCTCGGGCTGCTCGTGGCGACCATGGCCGCCGCGCCGCCGGACGACGCGGCCGGCGGCCGCGGCGACGTACGCCGGCCGCAACCGCGCGCTGACGTCGCCGGCCGCGAGCACGGGCCGCTGCACGGCGATCTCGCCCGCACGCCGGGCGATCGGGCGCGGCGTCGGACGGCGCCGTCCGGGCGCGCCCGGCACCGCCACTGACCTGTCCCGCCGCGCGTCGGCGGGCTACGTCCGGGCGGGGCGGGACGTGACCGGCACGTCCTCGTGCATGTGGTAGACGGGGAAGTCGACCCCCGCGCGGTTCACCACGATCCCGATGAGGTTCGCGTTCGCGTTCGCGAGCTGGCGCTTGGCGCTCAGCAGCTGGCGCCGCCGGGCCTGCGGGAGGTCGATCACGAGGATCACCCCGTCGGCCGCCGCCGCGATCGCGGACGCGTCGGCCACGGTCGACACCGGGAACGTGTCCACGAGGACGTAGTCGGCGTCCTGGGACAGCTGCGCGAAGAGGTGCTGCAGGCGACCTCGCCCGATCAGGCCGGCGGCCAGCTCGTGCTTGCCGCCGCCGAGCAGCCGCAGGTGCGGCGCGACCGCGGTGCCCTGGAGGCGGGCCGTGCGGATCTCGGCGTACAGCTCGGCGTGGACGTCCTTCCAGCGGCGCAGGGTCGACTCGGAGATGTCGCGGCCCGCGTCCCGGAGCGCGCGGGCGGCGCGGCGGGCGTTGCCGCCGACGCGCGCGAGCTCGGTGAGCCCGACCGTGACGTCCTCGTCGGTGTACTGCCGGCGTCCGGCGGCCTGCTCGCGCGGCTCCGACCGCCCGGCCGACACGTCCGACAGCAGCGCGCGCGCCTCGCGCTCCTCGCCGCCCTCGTCGGAGGCGAGCAGGGCCTCGAGCACCCCGGCGCCGGGCTCGCGGTCGGCGTTGAGGTAGGCGTGGAGCTCCGGCTTGCGCAGGTCGAGGTCGACCGCCATGACCTCCTCGCCGTTGAGCGCCAGCGACCGGGCCAGCCACGCGCTGACCGTGCTCTTGCCCTCGCCCTGCGCGGCGCTCGTGACCGCGACCACCTGGGTGCGGCGATCGGAGCTGACGAGCTGGAGGTTCAGGCGCAGGAACTCGAACGCCTCGAGGAACGACGGGTTCTGGTCGGTCGCCCAGACGTGCGTCGCCCGCCGCGAGCGGCCGATCTCCGGGATCCGCGCGAGGACGGACGTGCCCATCAGCGCCGCGAGCTCGTCCTCGTCGTCGATGCGGCCGTCGACGCGCGCGAGGAGCACGACGCCGAAGAGCGAGAGGAGCAGCGCGACGAACCCGGCGATGACGGCGTTGCGCACGGGCTTGGGCGAGCTGCGGTCCGGGTTCGGCGTCGCGCCCTCGACGATCCGGACGTTGCCGGTCGTCGTCTGCTTGAGGGCCTCGAGGTCGGCGATCTTGCCCTGCAGGTCGTCACGCAGCGCGCGGGTGGCAGCCGTCCGCGGATTGGGCGGGATCCGGGCCGTCAGCGCGTCGATCGCCCGCTGGATCTCGGCCTGCGCGGCCTCGCGGCGCTTGGCCACGATCTGCGCCGCGAAGGCGTTCGCGAGCGTGGCGGCCGATCGCGGCGAGTCCCACTCCGCGGTGACGGTCACCACGTCGGAGTCGCCCTGCGCGCTGACCCCGACGGCCTTCCTGAGGTCCTCGGCCGTCGCGGTCGTCGGGAAGCTGCGCTTCACGGTCACGGCGAGGCTGTCGAGCGAGGCGAGCGCGAGGTTCGTCGCGGCGTCGCGCTCCGGCACGGTGCCGGGGTCGGCGGTCGCCCCCGTGATGATCGCGTCGGCGTTGGTGGTGCGGCCGAACAGCAGGTCGGCGCTGGCGGTGTAGCGGCTCGGCTGCGTCACCGACCAGCCGAAGGCGAGCAGGGCGGCCGCCACCACGATCCCGAGGACCAGCAGGCGACGTGCGCGCAGGACGCTCAGGAACCGCGGGAGGTCCATCTCGAGGTAACCCGTCATCGTCGCCCTGAAGCATAGGTCGCGATCGCGTTGTTCGCTCAGGTTGTACGCGGAATCCCGAGAAACGCCTTGCCGTAGACCGAGAAGCGCATGTCGCCCTCGATCGACGCGCGCTCGAGCCGCAGGCGGTCCGTGCCCCGCGGCGAGAGGCCTGAGATCCCGAGCGCGCAGTCCAGCAGCCCGGACTCCGCGAGCAGGGGTTCGTGCGCCGGCGCGCAGCGGCGACCGAACGGATACGAGAACGCGACCGACGCGCACCCGAGCTCGTCGCACAGGCTCCGCGCCGGCTCGAGGATCTCGCGCCGCAGGCCGTCGGCGTCGAGCCGGGAGCAGTCGGGATGGGTCCGGGTGTGGAGGCCGATCGCGTGCCCGTCGGCGCGCCAGCGGGCCGCGGTCTCGGCGGTCATGTAGGGCCGGTGCTCGTCGAGGTACTCGGCCAGCGGCGGCATGTCGCACGCGGCCCAGAGCGCGTCGGCGAGCTCGTCCTTGCGCTCCATGTCCCACGCCATGGCCGCGGCCATGAGCTCCGACTCCCGGGCGATCCGCGGCAGCCCGACGCCGTCGGCGAGGGCGTTGTAGGCCCGCAGGCAGGTCTCGGCCGGGCGCAGGGCGAGGACCGCGCTCAGCTTGTTGCGCCACATGAGCCCGCGATTGCCGCGCATGTCGGTCAGGACGAACATCGTCGCCGGGACCCCATGGGCGTTGAGCACGTCGAGCGCGCCGCCCGCGACGGGGTCGAACCCGTCGTCGAACGTGACCGCGAGCCGGCGGTCGCCGCCGCCCGCCAGCACCTCCTGAAGCGGGGCGAACGCGAAGTGGCGGCCGAGCTGCGTGAGGCGCGCGTCGAGGTCCTCGGCGGGCAGCGCCCCGCCCACGGCGGCCAGGTGGGGCGCCGGCGCGCCGACCTGGTGGCCGTACACGATCGCGGTCCGGCCGGCGATCTCGCGCAGGGTTCTCCGCACGAGCGGCGGCGAGAGCGAGAGAATGCCGACGTGCCGCCGCAGAAGGTCCGCCATGTGACGACGGTTCATACCATCAGCGACCCGCGAATCTTCCACAAGGAGTGCCGCGGGCTCGCGGCGCTCGGGTACGACGTCGGCCTGATCGCGTGCCACGACCGCAGCGAGGTCGTCGACGGGATCCGCATCGTGGCGCTCGACCGCCCGCAGGGCCGGCTCGATCGCATGCTGAAGGTCGCGTGGCGGGCCTACCGCGCCGCGGCGGCCGAGCGCGCCGACCTCTACCACTTCCACGATCCCGAGCTGCTCTGGGTCGCGGTGCTGCTCAGGCTCCGGGGCCGCCGCGTGGTCTACGACGTCCACGAGGACGTGCCCAAGCAGATCATGAGCAAGCACTGGATCCCGGCGCCGGTCCGGCCGCTCGTGTCGCGGGCCTTCGCCGTCGTCGAGGGGCTGGCCGCCCGGATCGTCGACGGGATCGTCGCGGCGACCCCGTCGATCGCCGAGAAGTTCCCCGGGCCGGCGACGGTCGTCGTGCAGAACTTCCCGGAGACCTCGTTCACCCGGGACCCCGCCCCGCCGGAGGACCGCCACGACGCGTTCGTCTATACGGGCGGCCTCATGGAGATCCAGGGCGTGCGGGAGATGGCGCAGGCCTTCGCGCTCCTGCCGGACGGCATGACCGGCACCATCGCCGGGCGGTTCATGCCGGCCGAGCTCGAGGGCGAGGTCGCGACGATGCCCGGCTGGGAGCGCGTGCGGTTCCTCGGCCAGGTGCCCCGGGCGGAGATCGTGAAGGCGATGGACGGCGCGCGGGCCGGCATCGTCCTCAACCACCCGCGGCCGAACTACCTCGAGGCGTGGTCGACGAAGATGTTCGAGTACATGGCCCGCGGGCTGCCGGTCGTGTGCTCGAACTTCCCGTTGTGGGCCGAGATCGTGGGCGGCGCCGACTGCGGGATCGCCGTCGATCCGCGCGACCCGGCCGCGATCGCGGACGCGATCCGCCGCCTCAACGAGGACCCGGCGCTGGCCCGGCGGCTCGGCGAGAACGGGCGGCGGGCGGTCGCCGAGCGCTACAACTGGGAGGCGGAGCTCGTCAAGCTCGAGGCGCTGTACCGCCGGGTCGCGTGACGCTGCTGGTCGAGGCGCCGGCCGCGTACGAGCCCGAGCGTCGCTACGTCCTCGACGTCGTCCTCGGCGACCGGCTCGGGCTCGACTGGACGCTGCGCGTGGCGGATCGCCGCGACGTCCGCATCAGCCGGGCCGACGACCCCGACGGCCCGTGCGTGCGCCTCCCCGACGGGCTCTTCGCGACCCCGACCGAGGACTGGCTGACGCCGGCCTCGATGCCGTCCGTGCGCGTGCGCGACGGGCTCCCCGTCCTCTACGGCGAGCCCGCGGCGACGCCGGACCCGGCGACCCTCGACGTCGACGTGTTCGGCAGCGCCTTCTTCATGCTCACGCGCTACGAGGAGCTCGTCGTCGCCGACCGCGACCAGTACGGGCGCTTCCCGGCCGCCGCGTCGGTGGCCGGCCGCGAGGGCTTCCTCGGCGTGCCGGTCGTCGACGCCTGGGTCGAGCTCCTGTGGACGGCGCTGCAGCGTACGTGGCCGCGGCTGCGGCGCCGGCCGGAGGCGTTCGCGGTCCTCCTCTCCCACGACGTCGACGATCCGCTGTCGACGGTCGGGCACGGGCCGCGCGACGTCGCGCGCAACTTCGCCGGCGACCTCGTGCGCCGCCGCGACCCGCGCCTCGCGGCCCGCCGGGCGCGGGCCCTCGCGCTCCGCGACCGGCGGTCCGATCCGCACAACACGTTCGACTTCCTCATGGACACGAGCGAGCGCCACGGGCTGCGCAGCGCCTTCTACTTCCTCCCCTACCGCGGCGAGCACGTGCACGACGGGGCGTATCTCTTCGAGCACCCGTGGGTGCGCAAGCTCGTGGGGCACGTCGCGCGGCGCGGCCACGAGGTCGGTCTGCACCCGAGCTTCTGCACGTACCAGGACGTCGCGCGCACGCGCGAGGAGCACGCCCGGCTGCTGCGCGTCGCCGCGGCCGAGGGCGTCGCCCAGGACGCGTGGGGCGGCCGCCAGCACTACCTGCGCTGGGCCAACCCGGTCACGTGGCGCAACTGGGAGGCGGCGGGGCTGAGCTATGACAGCACCCTCGCCTACGCCGAGGCGGTCGGCTTTCGCACCGGTACGTGCCACGACTTCCGGGTGTTCGACCTCGAGGAGCGCCGCGCCCTGCACCTGCGCGAGCGGCCGTTCCAGGTCATGGACGTGACGCTGCTGTCGACGCTCGGGCTCACGCCCGACGCCGCACGCGCGGCAGTCCTCGACGTGGCGGCGCAGTGCCGGCGCCACCGCGGCTCGCCTCGGAATCCTCTGGCACAACAACACGCTGCTGCGCACGGATCGCGAGAAGCGCTGGTACGCCGGGCTCATCGCGGCGGTGGCGGAGTCGGGCGGCTGACCTTCTTGGCGCACGGCCGCGCGATCTTTGGCACAATGATCCTTCTCCAGTAAAGGCGGTCGTCACCGCCATAAGAATGGATCATTGCGGTGAATCGCCGGTCGACTCATCGCCCCCCACCCCGCTCGTCCCGGCCGGACGACGCGACGCCGCCAGCCACGGCGCCGCGGATCGACTGGCCGGACGGCAAGCCGTTCGCGTTCACGGTCGTCGACGACACCGACCACTCGACGCTCGAGAACGCTCCGCCCGTCTACGCGCTGCTCGCCGACCTCGGCATCCTGACCACGAAGTCGGTCTGGACCATCGGCGGTGACGCCCGTGACGGGCTCGCGTGCGACGACGCGGGCTACCGCGCGTGGGTCGAGCGCCTCCACGAGCAGGGCTTCGAGATCGCGCTGCACAACGTCGCGCCGCGCACGTCGTCACGCGCCCGGACGATCGCGGGCATCGAGCGGTACCGCGAGATCTTCGGCGCCGATCCGTCGATGCACGTCAACCACAGCCGGTGCCGCGAGAACATCTACTGGGGGCCCGACCGGGTGTCGGGGCTGAACCGCACCGTCTACGGCGTCCTCAGCCACCGCGGCAAGGCCAACGCCTTCGAGGGCCACGTCGAGTCGAGCCCGCTGTTCTGGGGCGACGTCTGCCAGAGCCGCGTCAAGTACGTCCGCAACTTCGTCCACGGCGAGATCAACACGCTGCGCTTCTGCCCGACGATGCCCTACCACGACCCGCAGCGCCCCTACGTCAACCACTGGTTCGCCTCCACCGAGGGGCCCGACGTGCGCACGTTCTGCGACAAGCTGTCCGACGCGAACCTCGACCGCCTGGCGGCCGAGGGCGGCGCGTGCATCATGTACACGCACTTCGCCTCGGGCTTCGCCCCGGGCGGCGAGCTCGATCCCCGGTTCGTCCGCGTCATGCGCCGCGTCAGCGCCCTCGGCGGCTGGTTCGTGCCGGTGACGACGCTCCTCGACCACCTCCTCGCGAAGACGGACCCCGGCACGCACACGCTGAGCGACCGCGAGCGGTCGCGGCTCGAGCGCCTCTGGCTCGCTCACAAGGTGCGCGTCGGCGGCACGTCCTGACGGCGCCGCCGGCGCCCGCGCAGGGCGTTGCCCTGCTCGGTCGCGAACCGCGCGAGCCCCCGGAGCGCCGAGAGGCCCGGGAACCGCGACGCGCGCAGGTGCGGCACGCGCACCTCGCGCGGCCCGTACTTGCGCTTGTACTCGCCCCCTCCGCCGAGGTCCAGGTAGCTGATGCCCCGCTCGCGCCAGTACCGGATCGCCGCCCAGAAGATGGCCTCGTTCGGGCGGTGGATCTGGTGCTCGCGCAGGCTCGCGCCGCCCCAGAAGTACGCCGTGTCGTTGTACGCGGGGAAGATCCCCGTCGCGATCGGCAGCCCGTCCGGCGCGCGGGCGCGGAGCAGCAGCAGGTGCCCGGTCGGCTCGAGGTGGGCGATCAGCGCGCGGACCCGCTCGACGCCGTACGTCGGGACGAGCGACTGGCGGGCGAAGACCTCGACGAGCTGGGCGTGGTACTCGTCCGCGAACGCCGTCCCGGTCGCCTGCTCGACCGTGAGGCCGACCTTCTCCCCCCGCCGCAGCGCGCGCCGGCACGCGCTCGACATCCGCCCGAGGATCGCGGCCTCGTCGTCGGCGATGTCCATCTCGAACGTCAGCGTCGGCTCGGCGGCGTAGCCGAGGGCACCCGGGTCGGCGGGCTCGAGCCGGCGGTCCTTGAGCTCGACGTGGGCGCAGCCCAGGGTCCGGAACGCGAAGGGGACCAGCGCCGCCGCGGCGGCGTGGCGGTCCACGCCGTCGCGCAGGTTGAAGCCCATCGACTCGGTCGTCCACCCCGGGAACGGGCTGCCGAGGATGCGCAGGCCGAAGCGCCGGGTGATCGCCCCGGTGAACCAGCCGACGTCCTCGCCGTCGTCGACGACGGCCGCGACGACCGGCTCGGCGCCCTGCGTCGCGCCGAGGAAATCGAGCCACTCGCGCGTCTGGAAGACGACGCGGTCCGAGGACGCGTCCATACGCGCCCAGTCGCGGTCGTCCGCCGCGATCGGCCGCAGGCTCAGCGCCACGGCTGCGGCGGGTCAGCCACGCAGCGACGCCTGGCGCCGGCGCACGGAGGCCCGCATCGCCCGGGCCGCGGCCCGCGGCACCGACGGGCGGAGGTGGCAGGACTGCGGCGACAGCCCGACGCGGCGCAGCGCGTCACGGCAGGCGCCGACGTCGTAGGGGATCGCCGAGAAGCGGACCTCGCGGGCGTCGAGGTCGAGGATCGCGAACCGCGTGCGGACACGGAGCTCGCGCGACTGTCCGACCGCGCCCGGGTTGACGAGCACCGCGTCGCCGGCCGGGAGCGGCGTCGCACCGCCGACCGGCAGCCACCGGGCCCGCCGCGCGAACGCCATCGGGCGGTGGGTGTGCCCGAGGACGAGCACCTCCGCTTGGTCCTCCTCCTCGATCCGGGCGAGCTGGGCCGCGGCCTGCGGCTCGGTGGTCGTGTACTCCTGCGGGTCGTCGAGCGCCCCGTGGGCCATCACGACGCCGCCGGGGACCGTGACCCGCCGGGGCAGCGCCTCGAGGAACGCCCGCTCGCTCGCGCCGAGGACCTGGCTGGTCCAGTGCAGGCTGCGCTGGGCGAGCTCGATGCAGCGGTCGTCGGACATGAGGCCGAGGGCGATCAGGTCGTGGTTGCCCGCCACGCAGGTCGCGGGCAACGCCGCCATCGTTTCGATGCACTCGTTCGGGTACGGGCCGTAGCCGACGAGGTCGCCGGCGAACAGGTACCCGTCGACGCCCTGCTCCTCCACCGCCCGCAGGACGGCCCGCAGCGCGTCGAGGTTGCCGTGGACGTCGGCGAGGAGCGCGTACCGCACGGTCACGCGGGGGCGCCGCTCAGACGTCCGCGCGCGCGCCAGGCCGCCGCCCGCACGAGGGGGAAGGGGTCGTTCCACGCGAGGCCCGAGATCGCATCGCAGCCCGCCACCCAGCGCGCCCAGGGCACGAGGCCGACGCCGGCGGCGCGCGCCGCCTGCAGATCGTGCGAGCTGCACCAGGTCACGCCCGCGCGCGCGACCCGCGGCGCCGGCGCGGGGCGCCCGAGCAGCCGGTCGTACACGAGCGCCGGGAGGTTCACGCCGGCGAGCGCGCCGGGATGGTGCCAAAGGCTGAACCTCGGGTTGACCTCGAGGAGTTGCGGCGCCCCGTCCGGGGCGCGCTTGAAGTCGAGCTTCGCCACCCCGCGCAGCTCGAGCTCGCCCGTGATCCTCCGCCCGAGCGCCCGCACCTCGGCGTCGTCGGTGATCGTCACCGCCGTGCTGAACCCGCACGACTGCGGATAGGTGCGCAGCTTGCGCCCGGTGAACTCGCCGGCGATCCGGCCCTGCTCGTCCACGTAGACGTGGTAGCTCTCGACCCGGCTCTCCGGGCCGGGCACGGCCTCCTGGACGAGGAGGTCCAGCCGCGCGTCGGCCAGCCGGGCGGCGAGCGCCGCCAGCGCGGGGCGGTCGTCGACGTTGGCCGCCTTGCCCGAGACCACGCGCGCCCAGGCGCCGCCGTGCCGGCTGACGGGCTTGACGACCAGCGGGAAGCGCAGCCCGTGGTCGTCGTCGAGCGCGTCGCTCGCGCACCGCACGGTGCGCGGCACGGGCAGCCCGAGCCGCTCGGCCAGCGGGTGGAACCGCGCCTTGTCGACGAGGTCCTCCACGAGGTCCGCGGCGGGGATCACGAACCGGAACCCGCGAGCGAGCCGGTCCCGCTGGCGGGAGACGAACAGGAGGTCCTCGTCGTCGTCGTAGTAGAGGACGGGCGGCTCCGGGCGATCCGCGGCGAGGGCGAGCAGCGCGTCGGCCCGCGCCTCGGCCCCGAGGTCCGGCGACACGTCGAGGTGGGCGACGGCGCAACGCGACCAGCGCGCCGGGTCGTGGCGCTCGGCGATCACGACGACCGGGATCTCGCCCAGCGCGAGGGCGCGCACGAGGTCGATCGTGCCGGGGACCCAGGCCTCGGCCTCGGTCTCGCTCGAGCGCGGCGGGAGACGTGTACGGGACGCCATCCGCCGTCAATGATGCAGCAGTGGCAGCGGAGGACCACCCTAGAAGTCGACGCCCCGGAAGCTGAGGATGCGCTGGGCCGCGGCGCCCTTGAGCGAGCGGGCCTTCGTGAGCGACCAGACGGGCAGCACCCGGCCGCCGAACCCGCGCTTGAAGCGCGCGATGCCGGCCGTCTTCGGCGTCCGCTCGTCGACGTCGAGGCCGCCGAAGTCGTAGAGGTCGAAGCCCCGCTCCTTGAACAGGCGGATGTCGTGCCAGTGCAGGTAGCGGTTCGCCCGGCCGATGAGGTTGCGCGCGCCGCTGTCGTCCGACTCCGCGAGGACGGACCCCGAGTACAGCATGTAGCCGCGGCCGCGCACGGCCACGTAGGCGTGGCGGACGAGGGCCTCGCCGTCCGCGTCCGCGGCGGTCGTGATCACGAGCGCGCCGTTCGCGGCGAGGGCGTAGAGGCGCGGCCGGAACACCGGGGCCACCGACTGCATCCCCGCGAAGCGGTCGTAGAACTCGGCGAACGCGTCGACGTCGGCGTCCGTCGGGGTCGCGGTCCCGGCGACCTCGACCGGGTCGCGCTCGGCCGCGCGGCGGATCTTCGACCGCGTGTCCTTCTGCATCTGGCCGAGGAGCGCGTCCTCGTCGTCGCCGAGGTCGAGGACGAGCGTGTGGCGCTGCCGCCACCCGCGGCCCGACGCGGGCGCCGGCGCCGCCACGATCCGCACGAGGTCGACCCGCCCGACGCCGGGCGCGTCGGCGGCCGCCGGGTCGAAGTACGCCTCGCCGATCGTCATGCCCCGGCGCCGGAACGCGACCATCGCGTCGCTCACGGCTCGCTCAGCTCCGCGGGACGGCGCGCGTCGAGGCCTCCCGCGACGACGAGCGAGGTGATCGCGAGGATCCCCCAGAAGTCGCGGTTGTCGTTGATGTTGCCGGAGACCTGCACGGCCATGAGGTTGAACGAGAACACCGCAAGAAGGATGTATACGAGGTCGAGCCGCCCCGGCTCCTCCGCCGCGACCCACGCGAGCCGGAACAGCCCCACCAATGCCGCCCCGCTCGCGACCGCGACGACGACCAGCGCCGCGAGGCCGAGCTCGGCCCACAGCTCGATGAAGAGGTTGTGCGGCCACTTGGCCGTCGGGTTGACGGTGCTGAACGCCCCGACCCCGGCGCCGCGGATCGGGTTCGCGTCGACGAGGTCGAGCCCCTGCTTGACGAGGAACGAGCGGTCGTCCTCGCGGAAGGCGGCGAGGGGGTCGCGCGCGGCCTGGGAGATGCGCTCGCTCGACGTCGCCGGGAGCGACACGAACGGGACGACCGCGACGCACACCGCCGCGACGGCGAGGACCGGCGCCGCCTTGCGCGGGACGCGCAGGAGCCACGCCGTCAGCGCCACCGCGAGCGCCAGCGCGAAGCTCACGACCGGGCCGCGCGATCCGACGGCGACGGCGACCGCGATGAACGTCGCGGCCAGCGCCGCGGACGGGATCCGCCAGCGCGGGCGCCCGAGCGCCCCGAGCAGGAGGATCAGGGACGCCACGCACAGCAGGCGCGACGTGCCGATCGTGTTGTCGCCGGCGAGGCGGCCCGTGTCGGTCGAGGGATGGGCGAGCGCGAGGATCGCGACCGGGACCGCGATGACGACCGTCCACATGAAGAAGCGGCGCAGGTCGTCCCAGCCCTCGAAGAAGAAGAACGGGGCGCCGATGGCGAGCATGGTCACCGTCAGGAACGTCGTCACCTTCGAGCTGCCGTAGGCCGGCGCCGAGGTCCAGGCGAGGCTCGCGAGGAGGCTCAGGCTGACGACGACGATGGTGAGCGCGAACCCGTACGGGGGGGCGGTGACCCGGCCGGCGACGAGCCGCACCCCGCACACGAGCGCGACGAGCATGCCGAGGGCCAGCGTCGCGTCCACCGGCAGCGAGCTGACGACGGCCTCGTTCTTGAACAGGCCGACCTCGAGGTAGAGCGCGAGCAGGGCGGTCGGCTCGCGCAGGAAGAACGCGACGACGACCACGAGGAACGGGATCGCGATGGCGACCGGCCCGACCGCCACCGCGGCGCCGGCCGCGACCAGGGGCACGCCGACCAGCAGTCCCGCCCCGGCCCAGCCGGGAGCCGTCACGACCGGTCTCAGGGCCCGTGTGCTCACGCCCTAGCCGACGTCGAGGGCGAACTGGAGGTCGCTGTCGTGGCGGTCGTGCCCGCCCCACTGGTCCCAGCCGAGCCAGCCGCTGCCGGTGTTGAACTGCGCGTAGCCGCTGTCGAAGTACGTCGATGTGTCGAAGCCGTAGTCGACGCCCTTGCGGATGGGGAACGCCTCGTACGAGGAGGGCGGTCCGGCCGACGCGGAGAGCGTGACCTCGCTGCCCGCGGGGAGCGACACCGGCCGGGAGAACGTCGCGTGGACCCAGCCCGCGTCACTCGTGGGCACCGCGCTCGGGGCGAGCGTCGCCGACGCGAGCGCCGCGCCGTCGGAGCGCCCGAGCCCGATCACGAGCGGGGCGTCGGTGCCGCGCTCGCGCTTGATGCGCAGCCACGCCCCCTTGACCCGCGTGGTCCGCCCCGCCGGCGTGCGCAGGAGCTGGCGGACCCCCGCGTCGCCGCCGACCGGCTTGGGGTCCCAGACCTCCATGTAGCCCAGCCCGGCCCGCTGCGACGGCCGCGCGCCCACGATCTCGAGGATCGGCAGGTAGAACTCGTGCGGGCGCGAGCGGCGGGGGAACCAGCCGCTGCCGCGGTCCTTCTCGAGCACCGCCATCCCGCTCGGAACGGCGGGCCCGCGGCCGATCCGCGAGAAGGAGAACAGGCCGTTGATCGAGACGTAGTTGCGCTGCGGCTGCGAATCGATGTTCTGGAACACGACGTGGTAGTAGCGGCCGGCGACGATGTGTGCCCGGCGTCCGAACTGGACGAGCGGGAAGACGCCGCTCGTCGCCGGGCGGAACGTCGTGCTCGCGAGCGCGGGGCCGACCGGCCGGTGCGGCGCGCTGCCGGAATCGGCCCGGAGCGTCAGGCGCATCGTGCCGCCGGTCCCGGAGCTGTAGCCGCTGCGCTGGCTCGTGTTCTGGATGATGTAGAACCGCGCGGCCACGGCGGAGCCGGTCCACGCCGCGCGGAAGCGAAACGCGAGTGCGGTCTCGTCGCGGCCGCCGATGACGGTGTTGCCGAGGGCGTCGGCCTGGACCAGGGAGCCGGCCCGGTGCGCGCCGCTCGTCGTGGCCGCGCTGCTCGCCCGCTCGTTGATGCCGGAGCACGTCGCCGTCAGGAGAACGACCGCCAGGGCGCCGCATCCGGCCAGCATCGGACGCCGAAACCGCTGGATGCGGTCCCGTCCTCCCGTAGCGCTCGGCCGCATATTCATCAGGCCGAATGTACCGATCGCGGGTTCACGCCGACGCAGTCCATGCCGGTCACAGGACCTGGTCGGCACAGGCCTCGAGCAGCGCGTCGACGGCGTGCTGCTCGCGGCTGTCCGGTTCCTGGTCCGTCGGAAGGTTCACGATCTCGCCCGCGACCCGCTCGGCCACGGGGTGCGCGCCGCGGCGGTAGCCCCAGGGCGTGAGGTCTCCGGCGATCGGATACAGGGGCGAGTGGAACCAGTCGCCGATGAGCACCCCGCGGCGTTCGGCCTCGGCCGCGAAGGCGTCGCGCCCGCGAACGCGCAGCGGGTAGCGCAGGAACCCGTGGCCCGTGTCGACAGGCTCGTGGGCGGCCGTGCCGCCGTGCGCGGCGAGCCAGGCCGAGTACCGCCCGGCCACGGCGCGCCGCCGGTCGACGAGGCGCGGCAGCGTCGTCAGCCGCCGGGCCGCGAGCGTCGCCTGGATCGGGGCCATCCGCCTGACGAACGACGCCGGCATCTCGGCCCCCTCGAGCTCCTCGCCGCCCGAGGAGCCCGGGACGACGCCCGCGCGGCTGACGAGGCGGTAGACGGCGCGGCCCGCGCGCAGCACCCGCGGCGTCGCGACGCGCTCGCGTGCGACCAGCATCGCCGCCAGCAGCGCGCGGTCGACGGCGCCCGGCTCGGCGGCGGCGCGCTCGAGCGCGGCGACCTCCCGTGCCAGTGCCGGGTCCTTCGTCACCGCGAAGCCGCCGAGGCCCGTGGAGATCGGCTTGCTCCACTGCGTGGAGAAGAACGACGCGTCGGCGGCCGCGCCGTTCGGCCGGCCCTTGTACGTGCCGCCCAGGCCGTGGGTGCAGTCGTCGATCACGACCGCGCCGTGCGGGCGGGCCGCGGCCGTGAGCGCGTCGAGGTCGGCCGACAGGCCGAACGTGTTCTGCGCGAGCACGACGCGCGTCCGCGGGGTCATCGCGGCGGCGACGGCGGCGGGGTCGGCCGTGTACGTCGCCTCGTCGATGTCGACGTAGACCGGCGTCGCGCCCGTGTAGAGCACGGCGTTCGGGACGGCCACGCAGGTGAATGCCGGGACGATCACCTCGTCGCCGGGACCGACGCCGAGGGCCCGCAGGAGCGCGTACATGGCCACCCGACCGCGCCAGAAGAGCGTCACGTGCTCCGCGGGCACGCCGATCATCTCGCCGACGCGGGCCCGCAGCAGGTCGTGCGACGTCACGCGCGGCCCACCAGGACGCCGGAGAGCTCTTCCGCCAGCCGCGCGTAGTCGTGGTGGCGCTCGACGTAGGCGCGCGCGTTCGTGCCCAGGCGCGCGCGGTCGGACGGCGAGGCGGCGATGAGCGAGCGGATCGCCGCGGCGAGCGCGGCCGGATCCTCGGGCGCGATCGTGCGCCCGCAGTCGGCGTCCCGGACGGGCTGGTTCGCCGCGTCGGCGGCGAAGAGCACCGGCCGGCCCGCCGCCATGTAGTCGTAGAGCTTGTTCGGCGACACGCCGAAGCGGTAGAGCGGGCTGCGCCGGTAGCCCACGTAACAGGCGTCGAAACGGCGGAGCGCGGACCCGACCCGGGCCTTCGGGATCGGCCCGGTGAACGTCACGTTCGGGACGCCGGCCGCCCGCGCGACCAGACCGTCGCGCTCGGGCCCGTGGCCGACGACGACCACCTGCGCCTCGCCGGGATCGAGGAGCTTCGCGGCGTCGATGAGCGTCTCGAGGACGTTGGCGTGGCCGAGCGTGCCGACGAAGCCGACCGTGAACACGTCGTCGCGGACGGCGCTCTCCACCTCGGGCGGCGGGCCCCCGTCCGCCTGCGGCGTGAGGTCGATGCCGTTGGGCAGGTAGGAGAACTTCGCGGGGTCCATCCCGCGCGCGACCATGTGCTCGCGCGCGGCCGGCAGGACCGAGATGACGGCGTCCGCGACGCGATAGCCGTAGTCCTCGATGCGCTGCATGACCGCGATCAGGGGGTGGCGGTCGGACAGGTCCCCGAGCTCCTGCAGGGTGAGGGGCCAGATGTCGCGGACCTCGAAGGCCAGGCGCGCGCCGTAGCGGCGCGCCCAGCGGGCGGCGACCGGGACGGGGAAGAGCGACGGCGAGGACACGAGGATCGCGTCCGGGCGCGGCAGGCGCCCGGTCGGCAGCGCCTCGAGCGCCGCGGCGAAGGCCGCCATGTTCAGGACGCGGCGCACGCTGATGGCGCGGTCGTAGGCCGGGCCGGCGACCCAGCAGTACGTGATCCCGTCGATGGTCTGGAGCGTGAACGGCCGCGACACCTCCGGGCGGTGCGTGAACAGGTGCGAACGGCTCCCGGAGAGCACGACCACGCGGTGCCCGCGCCGCGTCAGCTCGCGGGCGAGGTGGTAGTGGCGGTACTCCATGCCGTGCAGTGGAGAACCGGCGTACTGGTTGACGATCCAGACCACTGGCATCCCGGCCGGGTGGCCCATTGGCGGCATCCTCCCTCGTGACCCACCCCAGGCGACCCCAAGCCCGAGCGGCGTCGTCATCATACCGGCATGGACGCGGGCTACCCCGACCGTTTCATGGCGCTCTTCGAACGGCGCGGCGAGCCCGCGACCGTCATCGACGGCGTGATCTACCGCCTCTACTCGAACATGGTCGTGCCGTTCGGCCCGATCGCCGCGGACTACTCGCTCTCGGCCCGCGACGCCGCGCAGGCGCTCCGGACGCTCGGCGGGACGGTGCTGCGCACGACGACCGGGTTCCGGCCCGGGAGCGATGACGACGACGACTGGTACGCCGTCGTCTGCCGCCGGTTCACGCCGATCGAGGAGGTCGCCTCGTCGAACGCCCGCAGCAAGCTGCGCCGGGCGATGCGCAACTGCGAGGTCCGGCGCATCTCCTGCGAGGACGTCGCGACCGCCGGCTACGGGGTGTACCGCCGCGCGTTCGACCGCTACACCGGCGCGGAGACGCCGGTGGCGGAGTCCCTCTTCGCCGCGCACACGCGGGCCGGGGAGGGCTTCGACGACGTGCTCCAGCACTGGGGCGTCTTCTGCGACGGCACGCTCGCCGGCTACAGCACGACCTACGTGTTCGGCGACACCGAGGCGTCGTACTCGTCGCTCAAGTTCGATCCCGAGCACCTGCGCCGCTACACGTCGTACGCCCTCTTCCACGCGATGAACGAGCACTACCTCGGTGGCGGCCGGGTCGGCTACGTCAACGACGGCTTCCGCTCGCTCAAGCACGAGACCGAGCTCCAGGCGTTCCTCGAGCGGACGTTCGGCTTCGAGAAGGCCTCGGTCGGCCTCGAGGCGTTCTACCGGCAGCCCTATCGTGCCCTCGTGCGCGCGACCTTCCCGCTGCGGGGCGTCATCGGACGGATCGACGAGCGCGTCCGGGCCCTCTACGAGCTCGAGCGCGTCGTCCGGGCGGCGCGGATGCAGGCCTGACAGTGGCGCGTCGACGCGTCCGGGAGGGCGCGCCCGCCGGCGACGAAGCGCCGACCTTCCAGCCGCCGTCGATCGCGTCGGGCGGGTTCGAGGCCCTGCTGTTCAAGGCCGGCGAGCTCGTCTCGCAGGTCCTCATGGTCGTCTTGACCGGCCGGCTGCTCGGGCCCTCCGGCCGTGGCCTCTACGCCCTGGCCTCGCTGAGCGTCGGGATCTGTCAGGTGCCGTTCGGCTCGGTGTGGGTCGCCAACGCGGTCGAGCTCGCGCGCGAGCGCGCGACACCGCGCGACGTGTTCGGCGTCTCGGTCGTCGTCGCCGCATTCGGCGGCACGGTCACGTGCCTCGTCGCCCTCGCGATATCGCCGCTGTTCGGCGACAAGTGGTGGGTCTTCGCCCTGCCGTCGCTGATCACCCCCTTCGTGCTCCTGCGGGCGTACCAGGAGGGCATCTGGCAGGCGCTCGGCCACGTCCGCGCCGTGAACGTCCTGCGCCTCGGCCGCGCCTCGCTGCCGTTCCTGTTCATCCTCCCGCCGCTGCTGGCGGACGCGCCGATCCGCACGACGATCGTCATCTGGGAGCTCGCCTTCGTGGTCCTGGCGATCACCGCCTGGTTCCGGCTGCGGGTCTTCATCGGCAGCCCACGGTTTCCGCGCGACCGCACCATCTACCGGCGCGTGACGAAGTACGGGCTGACGATCTCCGGCTTCCGGATCGTGGAGGTCCTCAACGAGCGCAACGGACTGCTCCTCCTCGCGATCTTCGCCTCGGACGCCACGGTCGGCGTCTACTCGATCGCCGTCGCGGCCACCGAGGTCCTCCTGCTCGCGACGGAGGCCCTGGCGCTGAGCACGTTCAACCGCATCAGCTTCGGCTCCCGCGAGGCGTCGGCGGCGCTGAGCATCCGGACCATGCGCCACTGCGTGCTGCTCGCCGCGGCGGCGAGCGTCGTCGTCGTCCCGGCCAGCTACGTCGTCCTCCCATGGGTGCTCGGTCCCGGCTACGGCGAGGTCCCGGTGCTCCTCCTGCTGCTGACCCCGAACGTGCTGTGCCTCGCCGCCGTCAGGCCGCTCTACTCGTTCTTCCAGGTCCAGGCGGAGAAGCCGGTGTCGATGTTCCGGGTGGTCGCGGCGGCGCTGGTGGTCAACACGGTGCTGAACGTCACGCTCGTGCCGACCTTGGGAGCCAAGGGAGCCGCGATCGCCGCCTCGACGAGCGGGATCGTCGCCGTCATCGTGGCGTTCCGTGCGTTCGCGGCCGAGTCGGGCGCGCGCCTCGCCGACCTGCGGCCGCGACGGTCGGATCTGACCGCCTACGTCGATCTCGCCGGCTCGCTGCTGCGGCGGGGCGCGTGATGTCCGCGAACGGCGACGGCGCGCTCGCCGTCGTGATGGGCGACGTCGACATGGTCCGGGCGCTCGGCGTCGCCGGCATCTCGAGCGCGTTCTTCGGCTACGCCGACGACGCGGCGCGCTTCTCGCGCCACGTCCGGGTGTCGCTGCCGTGGATCGATCAGTGGGAACGCCCGGACGACATCGTCGACGCGCTGCTCGACCTCGCCGGCTCGCTGCCCGGGCCCCCGGTCCTCTTTCCCCAGACCGACGCGACGCTGCTGCTCGCCTCGCGCCATCGCGAGCGGCTCGGGCAGGCCCTGCGGCTGATCCTCGCCGATCACGAGATCGTCGAGCAGCTCGTCGACAAGGAGCTCTTCCAGGCGCTCGCCGAGCGCCACGGGCTGCCCGTCCCGCGCGCCCAGCGGCTCCGACCGGAGGCGGGCGCGCCATGCCCCGCGCTCGACATCCCGTACCCGGTGATCGTCAAGCCGCTCACGCGCTCGCCGGCGTGGGCGGAGTTCGCCGGCGCGGGCAAGGCCGTTCGGGTGTATGACGCCGAGGAGCTCCGCGCGCTCTGGCCGCGACTCGCGGGCGTCGGCACCGAGTTCCTCGCCCAGCAGCTCATCGCGGGGCCCGAGTCGCGCATCGAGAGCTTCCACGTCTACGTCGACGCCTCGGGGGCGGTCGCGGGCGAGTTCACGGGCCGCAAGATCCGCACCTTCCCGGCCGACTACGGGATGAGCACCGCCGTCGAGATCGTCTGGCTTCCCGACGTTGCCGAGCTCGGTCGCGACGTCGTCGGCCGCCTGGGCCTGCGCGGCGTCGCCAAGCTCGACTTCAAGCGCGACGCGGGCGGCCGGCTGCATCTGCTCGAGATCAATCCGCGGTTCAACCTCTGGCACTACCCGGGCGCCCTCGCCGGCGTGAACCTCCCGGCCATGGTCCACGCCGACCTCACGGGGACCGAGCGTCCCCCGGCCCGCGAGGCGCCGGGAGGCGTCGCATGGTGCGATCCGCTCCAGGATCTCCGCGCGGCGCACGCGGCCGGGCTCGCACCGCTGGCGTGGCTGCGCTGGATGCGCGGCTGCGCGATCTGCGGCCTGGCCCGTGAGGATCCGCTGCCGTTCCTGCGCGGCAAGCTGTGGCCGGCAGTGTGGCGTCGCGTCGGCGGCCAGTGGGTCAGCGGCGCCTGGCGATCCGTTGCAACGCGGGGCGCGTCGCGAGGATCAGGCTCGTGGCGGCGTCCGTCCGGCTGACGCGCAGGTAGGGCGTCTGGCGCGCGCCGAACGCGCGGAAGAACCGCTCCACCGGCGCCAGCATCGAACCGTGGAAGTCGAACACGTCGGTCACCGCAGCGGCGCGCATGATCGCCTCCCACACCAGCAGGCTGCCCGCCCCGCTGTTGCGCAGATCCGGATCCGCCCCCGCCAACAGGTAATACGCGGCGCAGCGATCCCACACCACCCACACCACCGCATGAACCCGCCCCGCCTCGTCACGCGCGAACAGCATCGCCCCCGCACCACGCGACCGACACGCCGCCTCGAGCCGCTCGAGCTCCACCAGCGAATGCGGCGTCGCGATCCCCTGACGCGCATACGTCATCGACAGCACCGCGTGAAAGCGGTCCACCCCCAGTCCCTCCACCACCTCGACGCGCTTGCGCGCCTTGCGGATCTCCCGCCGCACGCTGTCGCGCATCCCCGCCCACAGCGCCTCCTCCGACCCCAGGCCCTCGAGCCGATACGTGTACTGCACGCCCAACCCGTAACCCGCCCAATGAAACGCCAACGCATTGAGCATCAACGGCGAAAACTGCTGCGCAAATCCCCGCGCGGACGGAAGCCGACGCTCGAGCTCGGCCAACAACTCATGCTCACGCGCCAACGCCCGCGCCGGCTTGGCGTCGGACGACTCCACCCACGGCCCCAACGTCTGCGTCAGGCTCGACTGCGCAAGCATCCGGAAACGCGGACGACCACGCACCACGAACGGCAACCGGGCCACCACCCGCCCGCCCTCCTCGCACGTCACCTCGTCCCACCGCCCCGGAGCCACCGCGTCCAACCACCACGGCTGCTGGAACACCGCGTTCGCGCACTCGGTCCGCGAAGGTGACATGTCGTCGGTGCTCATCGTGCGCCCGCACGCGTGCATTGCCTGTCGCACGGTGGCTCTCTCCCCTGTGGGCGGTGCCGGCACAGCGCCGGCCCGGCGGATTATGGGCGGGTGTTCAGTCCGGGAGCAAATGCTGATGCGAACTCTCACCCGATGGCCCTGCGGAATGACGCAGACATTTTGGGCAATACCTCGCACCAACCGGCGCCCCGGCTGACACATTCGCGTCAGGTGCGGCGCAGGACCGCCCGTCCCGACGCCTCCCGGGCCGGTCGTCAAGCGCAGGTGCACAAGACGCCGGATCACCGCCGCCGATCGGCAGACGCCGCGGCGCCAAGCCGCGATACCAGCGGACTTCGCGCCGGGGCCCGCCCCGTTTCGTGACATCCGAATCGCCGCCCGGCGCCGCCGCGCCAACACCCGCACGGAGCGTGGACGCACACGCCAACATGTTCGACCGGTGGCGCCCCGTCATCCGCGGTTGCCACGCGCGACATGCCGCACCCCGCCGTTCCGGTGACCGTACATCCGGCTTGCCTCGAGGCCGCGCCCCTGCAAGCATCGGCCGAGCGGTGGAGTTCGCAAACTGGGTCGGACCGGCCCAGACGCGCGACTCGGAGGGGGATATCGGGGAAATGCAGAGTCGAAACGCGGGGGCGTGACGATGAGGACACTCCTCATCGACAACTACGACTCGTTCACGTTTAATCTGTTTCAGCTGCTGGCGGCGGTCAATCGCGAGGATCCGATCGTCGTCCGCAACGACGAGGCCACGTGGGCCGAGCTCCAGGGCCTGGATTTCGACAACGTCGTGATCTCGCCCGGGCCCGGCCGCCCAGAGCACCCGAAGGACTTCGGGGTCTGCAAGGACGCGATCGAGGCCGCCGAGGTCCCGCTGCTCGGCGTGTGCCTCGGCCATCAGGGGCTCGCGCATTTCTGGGGCGGCTCCGTCGTCCATGCCCCGGAGGTGATGCACGGCCGGTTGAGCGCGGTGTTCCACGACGAGTCGCCGCTGTACGCCGGCATCCCCCAGGGCTTCGAGGTGGTCCGGTACCACTCGCTGTGCGTGGCGCAGCCGCTCCCCGCGTGCTTCGAGGTCACGTCGTGGACCGCCGACGCCGTCGTGATGGGTGTCGCGCACCGTGAGCGGCCGTTGTGGGGCGTCCAGTTCCACCCGGAGTCCATCTGCACCAATGACGGGCGTCAGCTCGTCCAGAACTTCCGCGACCTGACCGAGCAGGTCAGCGGCGAGGCGCCCACGCGACTCGGCCGCCGATCGAGGGGCCGCTCGGTCGCCGGGCCGCCCGCGGACGGGCCGGCCGAGGGCCCGCAGCGGCCCCGGGGCCTGGGACTCCAGGTCCGCAGGCTCGAGCGCCTGCACGACCCGGAGCGCGTCTTCTGCCATCTCTTCGCCGAGGAGCCGAACGCCTTCTGGCTGGACAGCAGCAAGGCGTCCGACGCCCGCTCGCGGTTCTCCTTCATGGGCGCGAGCGGGGGCCCGCTGAGCTCGGTCGTGACCTATGACGTGGCCGCCGGCGAGGTCCGGGTCGCGCGCCCCGAGGCGGCCGAAGTCCACCGCGAGTCGATCTTCGACTACCTCGATCGCGAGATGCGCCGGCTCGGCAGCGTCCCGAACGACCTGCCGTTCGACCTGACGTGCGGGTTCGTCGGCTATCTCGGATACGAGCTCAAGGCCGACTGCGAGGGCAACTTCCCGTATCGATCGTCGGTGCCGGATGCCGCGTTCGTCTTCGCCGACCGGCTCATCGCCTTCGACCATCTCGAGCAATCGACCTATGTCGTCTGCCTCACCGACGCCGCCGGCGCGGCCGCGGGCGAGCGCTGGATCGAGGAGGTGAGCGCGGCCCTCGACGGCCTCCCGCGGCTGCCCGCGCTCGATCTGGATCCGGACGACGGCGCCGACGCCCCGGTCGAGTTCCGGCTCAGCCGCGACCGCGACGAGTACCTCGCCGCCATCGGCCGGTGCAAGGACTACCTGACGGAGGGCGACAGCTACGAGATCTGCCTGACGAACCGCGTCTGGGCCGAGGCCGACGTCGAGATCGACCCGCTGCGGCTCTACCGGATCCTGCGGCACATCAACCCGGCCCCGTTCTCCGCGTTCCTGCGCTTCGGCGAGGTCGCGATCATGAGCTCCTCGCCCGAGCGCTTCCTGAAGATCCACCGTGACGGCTGGGCCGAGGCGAAGCCGATCAAGGGCACGATCAACCGCGGTCGCGACGAGGAGGAGGACCGCCGGCTGAGCGAGCATCTCCGCACGGACGAGAAGAGCCGCGCGGAGAACCTGATGATCACCGACCTCCTGCGCAACGACCTCGGCATCGTCTGCGAGATCGGCACCGTCCACGTGCCGCACCTGATGGAGGTCGAGAGCTACGAGACGGTGCATCAGCTCGTCTCGACCGTCGCCGGGCACCTGCGGCCGGACGTCAGCGTGCCCGAGTGCATCCGGGCCTGCTTCCCGGGCGGCTCGATGACCGGCGCGCCGAAGAAGCGGACGATGGAGATCATCGACGAGCTCGAGGGGGAGTCGCGCGGCGTGTACTCGGGCGCGATCGGCTACCTCGGCCTGAGCGGGGCCGCAGACCTGAGCATCGTCATCCGCACGGTCGTGAGCGACGCCTCCACGACGTGCATCGGGACCGGCGGCGCGATCGTCATGCAGTCCGACGCCGAGGAAGAGTACGAGGAGATCCTGCTCAAGGCGCGAGCCCCGATGCGCGCGATCCGCCTCGCAGCCGCCGGCGAGCGGCGGCGCGCGGCGCGATCGCCCGACGAGGCCGAGCGCGACAGGACCGCCGTCCGGGCGGGGAACGCGAGCACGGTGAGGTCATGAGCACGCATCGTTCAGTGCAGGAGCGGTCGCCGGCGGACGACGGGCGGCCGGAGCGCGCCACGACGGCGTCGGGCGCGCTCACCGAGCTGCTCGAGACCGCCGCCGAGAGCCTCGGCGGCCACACCGCCCTGGTCTGCGGCGACGAGCGCGTCAGCTACGACGAGCTCGCAGAGCGGGTCGCCCGCCTGGCCCACGGCCTCGCCGGCCTCGGCGTCTCGCCCGGCGATCGGGTCGCGCTCGTGATGCGCGACACGCCGGCGTTCGTCGTGAGCTTCCTCGCCGTCGCCGGCCTGCAGGCCCGCGTCGTCCCGCTGAACCCGCACTTCAAGGAGGCGGAGCTCGCCTTCTGCCTGCGCGACTGTGGCGTGCGCGCCGTCATCGCGGACGGCGACAAGGCGGGCCTGTGCCGCGACCTGGTGTCCGCCTGGGACGCGGGCGTCGAGATCATCGCCGCCGGTGAGGCGGGCCCGGGCGCGCCGACGGTCGAGGGGCTGATCGCCGCGAGTTCGGCGATGTCGTTCGAGAGCGCCCGGCCGGACGAAGACGTCGTCCTGCAGTACTCGGCCGGCTGCACCGGCGGCGCCAAGCAGGTCCCGCGCACCCACGCCCAGCTGCGCGCCGAGGCCGACAGCCTCGTCGCGACGCTCGGCCTGACCTCGTCCGACGTCCTCATGAGCACGATCCCGCTGTTCCACAGCTACGGGATGGGGACGTGCATGCTCGCCTCGCTGGCGGGCGGGGTGACCCACGTCATCCTCGAGGACGCCCACCCGTTCGTGCTCCGCCGCGACCACGCGCTCGCGGTCGCCGCGCGCGAGCAGGTCACGGTCCTGCCGGCGGTCCCGTTCATCCTCCGGCTCCTGGCCGACGCGCCGGGCGCCGGCGACCTGTCCGGCGTGCGCCTGTGCTTCTCCGCCGCGGCCGCCTTGCCGCGGCCGACGTTCGACGTCTTCCTCGACCGCTTCGGCGTGCCCATCCGGCAGCTGTACGGGTCGACCGAGGCGGGCGCCGTGACCGCGAACGTCGACGACGACCCGGCCGCCACGTGGCGCTCGGTCGGGCGGCCGCTCGCGGGCGTGGAGATCGAGGTGCTCGACCAGGACGGCGCGCCGGCCGAGACGGGGCACATCGGCGAGGTCGCCGTCCGCAGCCCGGCCGTGACGCGCGGCTACACCGGGCTCGACGACCTCAACCGCACGATGTTCCGCGACGGCACGTTCCTCACGAACGACCGCGGGCGCCTCGACGAGGAGGGGCGCCTGCACCTCACCGGTCGCAAGCGCGTGCTCATCGACGTCAAGGGCGACAAGGTCGATCCGGTCGAGGTCGAGGACGTGCTCGCGGTGCATCCCAAGGTCAGCGAGGTCGTCGTCGTCGGGGTCGACACCGGTGTCCAGGGCGAGGACATCATCAAGGCCGTGATCGTTCCGGACGGCGCCTGCGAGGAGCGCGAGCTGATCCGGTTCGCCCGTGAGCGGCTCTCGAACTACAAGACGCCGCAGATGGTCGAGTTCCGCGAAGACATCCCCAAGAGCCCCTCCGGCGAAGTGCTCCGCAAGTACCTTGTCTAGCTCGTCCGGAACCGCGCACGCACGCTCGGCGACGATTGCCGGCACGCCGGTCGGCGCGCCCGGCGACGTCCGTCCGGACCCGGCGCTCGGGGTGTTCGAGACGCTGCTCGTGACCGACGGCCGGCCGCTCGAGCTCGACGCGCACCTCGCCCGCCTCGACGCATCGCTCCGCGCGCTGTTCGGCGCTCCGTGCCCGCCCGCCGCGGCGCGGCTCGTGCTCGACCGCGCGCGCGGCGCCGCGCTGGCCCGCCTGCGCCTGACCGTCGCCCCCGACGGCGACGGCGGGCTCGCCGCCGACGTCGTCGTCGCGCCCGTCGAGGCGGCCCTGGTCATGCCGGGCTGGGATCGGGGCGTGGAGCTCGCCTCGCGCGTCGTGGCCGGTGGGATCGGCGCCCACAAATGGGCCGACCGTCGGCTGCTCGCGGGCGCGGATGCCGCCCTCGCGCCGCGGCTGCCGTTGCTCCTCGATCGCGACGGCACGGTCCTCGAAGCCAGCCGCGGCAACCTGTTCGTCGTCCACGACGGGACGCTGGTGACCCCGCCCGCCGACGGGCGCATCCTGCCCGGAGTCACGCGCCGCCGCGTCCTGCTCCTCGCCGCCGAGCTCGGTATCCCGCTGCGCGAGGAGTCCGTCGCGTTCGAGCGGCTCGGCGACGCCGACGGGATGTTCCTCACCGGCGCGGTCCGCGGGATCGAGCCGGTGCGCGGCTGCGACGGCACGGTCGTCGGCCCGGACGAGGAGATCACTCCACTGCTCTGCCGCGAGCTTCGCCGGTACTGGGCCCGCGACGCGGCCGCCGGCCGCCGACCACGAGGGGAGGCCGCCCATGCCCGGCCCGATTGAAGGCATGCCGAACGACGACGCGGTGATGACCGCCGAAGACTCCGCCGAGCTGCAGCTGCTCGTCGTGATGAGCCGGCGCGCGGCGCCCGAACAGGTCGAAGAGGTCCTGTCGCGCCTGGACCGGATCGGCGCCCGCGGCCGCGTCGCCCCGGGGAGGGAATCGACGGTGATCGGGGCGATCGGCGATCGCGAGGAGCTCGCGAGCCTGGCCCTCGAAGGCTTCGCCGGCGTACAGCAGGTCCTCCCCGTCCAGCGGCCGTACAAGTGGGTGTCCCGCGAGACGTCACCCGAACCGACCACGATCCAGGTCCGCGGGCGCCGGATCGGCGGGGACCACTTCGGGTTCATCGCCGGCCCCTGCACCGTCGAGAGCCGCGAGCAGACGCTCGAGACCGCCCGGGCGGTGAACGACGCCGGGGTCAGCATGCTGCGCGGCGGCGCCTTCAAGCCGCGCACGTCGCCCTACAGCTTCAAGGGGCTCGGGACGCAGGCCCTCGAGATCCTCGCCGAGGCGCGCGAGGAGACCGGGCTGCCGCTCGTCACCGAGCTCATGGACCCCCGGCATGTCGAGGCGGTGATCGGGACGACCGACGTCGTCCAGATCGGCGCCCGCAACATGCAGAACTTCTTCCTCCTCTCGGAGGTCGGCCGCGGCGACAAGCCGGTGCTCCTCAAGCGCGGGCCGTCCGCGTCGGTCGAGGAGCTCCTGATGGCGGCCGAGTACATCCTCAAGGAGGGCAACCCGCGGGTGATCCTCTGCGAGCGCGGCATCCGCACCTTCGAGCGCTCCACCCGGTACACGCTGGACATCGGGGCGATCCCGGTGCTCAAGGAGGAGACGCACCTGCCGGTCATCGTCGACCCGTCCCATGCGGCGGGCCGGCGAGAGCTCGTGCCGGCCCTGGCGCGCGCCGCCGTCGCGGCGGGCGCGGACGGGATCATCGTCGAGGTCCACCCGGCGCCGGAGCAGGCGCTGTGCGACGCGCCACAGCTCATCGCCGTGTCGGACTTCGGTGCCTTCGCGCGGGACATCGTCGCCTTCGTGTCACTGATGGGAAAGGTCGTCGGCTGAAGCCATGAGCGGTTCCACCTCGAATTCCACCGAACTGACGCCCGTGCAGCAGGACCTGTGCGACTTCATCGTCAGCGAGCTCGCGTCGGGCGAGGGCGTGGGCGCGATCAGCGCCGACGAGGACCTCATCAAGCGCGGCATCGTCGACTCGCTCGGTGTACAGATGCTGGTCGACTTCTGCGAGTCGCGCTACCAGTTCCGCGTCGCGGACGCCGACCTGGTCCCGGAGAACTTCCAGACGCTGCGTCAGCTCGCGGATTACGTCGGCCGAAAGCAGGCCGAGGCCGTCCCGTCCGGCCGGCGCGGATTCCGGTCGCGCGGCCGATGAGCGCCCTCCGACTCACGGCGCGCGACCTCTCGCGCCACTGGCGAGAGTTCGGCCCGAAGGCCGCGCTCACGTACGCGCGGGCCATCGCCCGCGCCCAGCTCTACACGGAGAGCGACGAGATCGTCATCTCCAAGGACCTGCCGCGCGCCGAGCCGGCCGCGACCGGCACCATGCGGCTCGAGGAGGCGCAGCCCCACCATCTCCCGATGCTCGCCGAGTTCAACCACCGGCAGTGCAACGCGACGCGGACCCATCGCTTCACCACGAGCATGTCCGAAGGGAAGCGGGCGCTGCTGGGCTTCCGCGACGACACGCTGATCGGCTACATCTGGTGGCACGACGACTCGTACGCCGCCAACGACTGCTACCTCAGCCGCTTCGGCGTCGCCCTGGCCGAGGGCGAGGTCTACGGCGACGACCTCTTCATCGCGCCGGAGCACCGCGGGCACGGCACGCCGGCGGCGTTCGTCGCCGCCGTGGAGGCCGAGCTGGTGCGACTGGGCTACCGGCGCATGTACGGCTTCGTGGACGCGACGAACATGCCGGCCCGCTGGCTGTGGACGACCAGCGGCTACACGGTCGTAAAGCGCCGCCACACCCATCGCGTGTTGCGTCGGTTCGTGCTCGTGGAGGGTGAGGGACTGCTCCGCCACAGGCGAGAGCTCCAGGGGCCACGCGGCGTGATCGGGTTCATCGGGCGCCGCGATTGATCACTGAGCCGTCGCCGCGGAGGTCGGGTTGCTGATCGACGATCTGTACGCGCACGCCGACGCGCGCGGGAGCCAGGTTGCCATCGTCTACGGCGAGGAACGCCTGACCTACGCGGAGCTCGCGGACCGCGTCGACCGCTTGGCGCACGGGCTGACGGCCGACGGCATCGCCGCGGGCGATCCGGTCGCGCTGCTGCTCCCGAACTCGCCTGCGTTCGTCATCAGCTTCCTCGCCGTCGCCGCCATCGGCGCGATCGTCGTTCCGCTCAACCCGCTCTTCAAGCGCGACGAGCTCGACTTCTACTTCCGCAACAGCGGCGTCCGGGCGGTGATCGGCGACGAAGCCGGGACCGCGGTGTCCGAGCGGATCGTGGAGGGGTGGGACGACCGCGTGCAGCTCATCACGACCGGACCGGCGCGCGGCCGCGCGCGCTCGTTCGACCGGGTCATCGAGGAGAACGCCGGCGGACGGCACGCCTCCCGTGCGGCCGCCGAGGACGTCGTCTTCCAGTACTCCTCCGGGTCCACGGGCCGGCCGAAGCGCGTGCCGAGGACACAGGGCCAGTGCTGGGCGGAGGCCGACTCCTACATGGTGGCCATGGACATCACGCCGGCCGACCGGCTGTTCTGCGCGATCCCCCTGTTCCACACCTACGGGATGGGGAACTGCCTCACGACGCTCGTGCGGACGGGCAGCGCGCTGGTGATCATGGAGGAGCCGAACCCGTTCGTCCTCAACCGGGCGCGGGCGCTCGAGCTTCTCGCGCGCCATGGCGTGACGATCTTCCCGGGCGTGCCGTTCAACTTCCGCCTCCTCGCCGATCTCGAGGACCCTGCGGACCTGTCCAGCCTGCGCGCGTGCTACTCCGCGGGCACGGCCCTCCCCGAGTCGGCGTTCCTCGGCTTCCGCGACCGGCACGGCGTCGCCGTCCGCCAGCTCTACGGATCCACCGAGACCGGCGTCATGACCATCAACGTCGACCCCGATCCGGTGGCCACGTCCGCGTCCGTCGGGACTCCGGCGCCGGGAGTCCGGGTCGAGGTCGTCGACGACGACGGCACCTCGCTGGCGCAGGGGGACGAAGGCGAGATCGCGGTCAGCGGCCCGGGCGTAGCGCGAGGCTACGCCGACAACGAGGAGCTCACCCGCGAGACCTTCCGGGACGGCTGGTACCTCACGGGCGATCTCGGCCGCGTCGACGCCGACGGTCGTGTCTTCATCACCGGCCGCAAGAAGCTCTTCATCGAGGTCGCCGGCCACAAGGTCGACCCCGTCGAGGTCGAGGACGTCCTCGCCGCCCATCCGCACGTGCGCGAGGCGGTCGTCGTCGGCGTCCCGGGCCGGAGCGAGGGCGAGGAGATCGTCAAGGCGGCGATCGTCCCGCTCGACGGCTGCGACCAGCGCGACGTCATCGCGTTCTGCCGGGATCGCCTGGCCAACTTCAAGGTGCCCCAGATCGTCGAGTTCCGCGAAGAGATCCCCAAGAGCCCACTCGGGAAGATCCTCCGCAAGTACCTCATCGAGTAAGGGCGACGATGCGCTGCGAGGCCGCGCGGGCCGCGAGCGCCAGGCGCGCCGCCGGGCTCGTCCGCGTGACGCGCAGGTACGGCGTCTGCCGGCTGCCGAACGCCCGCACGAAGCGCTCGACGGGCTGGAGCATCGACCCGTGGAAGTCGAAGACGTCGGTGACGGCCGCCGCCCGCACGATCGCCTCCCAGACGAGCAGGCTGCCGGCGCCGCTCGTGCGCAGGGTCGGCTCCGCCCCGGCCAGCAGGTAGTACGCGGCGGAACGGTCCCAGACGATCCACGCGACGGCGTGGATCCGGTCGGCGTCGTCGCGGGCGAACAGCATGGTGCCGGCGTCGTGGCGCGCGCACGCCGCCTCGAGCCGCTCGAGCTCGGCGAGCGTGTGCGGCGTCGGGATGTCCTGCCGCGCGTAGGTCTGCGACAGCACGTCGTAGAAGCGGTCGACGCCGAGGTTCTCGACGACCTCCACCCGCTTGCGGGCCTTGCGGACCTCGCGGCGGATGTTGTCGCGCAGGCCGTCCCAGATCATGTCCGTGGAGGCGAGATCCTCGATCCGGTACGTGTAGCCGACCTCGAGGCGGTAGCCGGCCCAGTGGAACGGCAGCGCGTTGAGCATGAGCGGCGAGAACTGCTGCTGGAACGCCTGCGCCGGCGGCAGCCGGGCCTCGAGCTCGGTCAGGATCTCCTGCTCGCGCGCGAAGGCCCGGACGGGCTTCGCGTCGGTGGCCTCGATCCACGGCCCGAGCGTCTGGGTCAGGCTCGACTGCGTCAGCACCCGGAAGCGCGGCCGCCCGCGCACGACGTACGGCAGCCGGGCGACGACCCGCCCGCCCTCCTCGCATGTCACCTCGCCCCATTGTCCGGGCGCGACCGCATCGAGCCACCAGGGCTGCTGAAAGATGGCGTTCGAGCCGTGCGTCCGGTCCTCACGAACGCCCGGCCGCGGCGGCGAGGACAGCAGCGTCACTCCAGGGTCCGGAACAGGTCATGCGGGTCGAGCATCGGCGCGTCGACATCGTACTTCTCGGGGAACTGCTCGATGTCCACCACCGCGCGCTCGTGCTCGTGCACGGTCCCGATGTCGAACCAGTCGGCGTCGCACTCGTACGCGGCCACCCGCTCGCCCGCCTCGACGAGCCGGAGGACGAGGTCGGGGAACTGGCACGGCCCGTCCTCGGGGATGTGCTCGAGCACGCGGTCCTCGTAGACGTAGATCCCCATGCTCACCTGATAGCGCAGCGACGGCTTCTCGATGTAGTCGCGGACCAGGCCGTTCTCGGACTCGATCACGCCGAGGTCGATGTCGACGCGCTTGCTGTGCATGGCGATCGTCAGCGCCGCCTCCTGGCGGTGGTGGAACGCGACGAGGTCCTCGTAGTCGAGGGTCGTGAGCACGTCGCCGTTCATCACGATGAACGTGCCCTCGAGGTCCGGGACGGTCCGCAGGGCGCCGGCCGTGCCGAGCGGCTCGTCCTCCCAGTGGAAGGCGAGGCGCAGCTCGGGCGGCAGGTCGATCTGGGCGAGGTAGACGAGGATCAGGTCGCCGAGGTAGTTGACGCACAGGTCGACGCGGTCGGTCCCGGCCTTCGCGAGCGACCGGATGATGTGCTCGAGCACCGGCCGCTCGCCGATCGGCACGAGCGGCTTCGGGATCACCGTGGTGTACGGGCGCAGGCGGGTCCCCTGCCCGCCGGCGAGGATCACCGCCCTCATGTCGGGCCCTTCCCCGCGACGGGCGCCCGCTGCCCGTCGTGCTCGCGCGCGCGTGTCTCCGCTCCCTGCGCCACCGTCTCTCTCCTTGATCGGTTGGTTTTCCCTGACCAGCCGCCCTTGCCTTGCGCATTATCCGCAACCGCGGACATGCACGCCATCATTGAATCCGATCCAGCACGGGCGAGGCGCCACCCGCGCGGCCGGTCGCCGCTTCCGTCGGACCGCTCGCGCCAAACGGCGGCTGCGGCGCTCCTGCGCCGTGCCTGCGCGGTCATGTTCACCCCCAAGATCGACTTCCCGTCGACTCCGACGGTGCCATGCTCGACCCCCGCTGTCAACGCCCTGGGTCCGGTGGTTGCACTGTTCCACCTCCAGGATCGGGCGACGGTCCGAGCGGCCCGCGCGGCGGCTCGTAGCATGGGACGGGGATGGCCGTCACCCGCCGCACCGAGCCCTGGTCCGATCTCCTCGACGCCGGGCGCGCCGACGAGCGACTGGTGCGCGAGGCGTTCGAGGGCGCGCGCGAGCCGCGACTGGTGCCGGTGCCCGCCGATCTGCACCCGGCCGTCCGCGACGGGCTGTCACGGGTCGGGATCGACCGGCTCTACGCCCATCAGGCGGAGGCCCTCGAGGCCGCCTGGGCCGGGCCGACGATCGTCACGACGGGGACCGCCTCGGGCAAGTCGCTGTGCTTCAACCTCCCGACGCTCGACGTCCTCTGCGGCGACTCCCGCGCCCGCGCGCTGTATCTCTACCCGACGAAGGCGCTCGCCCAGGACCAGGCGCGCGCGCTGAACGCGTTCGGCCTGGCGAAGCAGATCCGCCCGGCGATCTACGACGGCGACACCCGGCGCGAGGAGCGCTCGGCCATCCGCCGGCGGTCGAACCTGATCCTCACGAACCCCGACATGCTCCACGTCGGGATCCTGCCCAACCACGGCGCCTGGGGCGACTTCTTCGCGAACCTCGCCGTCGTCGTGGTCGACGAGGCGCACGTCTACCGCGGGGTGTTCGGCGCCCACGTCGCCAACGTCCTGCGCCGGCTGCGGCGGGTCGCGGGCGCCTACGGCACGGAGCCGCGCTTCCTCTTCGCCAGCGCGACGATCGCCAACCCGGTCGAGCTCGCCGAGCGCCTGACCGGCTTCGACGACGTGACGCTGGTGGACCGCGACGGCTCGCCCGGCGCCCGGCGGCAGATCGCGATGTGGAACCCGCCGGTCGTCGACGAGGCGCTGCAGCTGCGCCGCAGCGCGCTGGCGGAGGCGGCCGAGCTCGTCGCCGAGCTCGTGCGCCAGGGGGCGCGCACGATCTGCTTCATCAAGTCGCGCAAGGCGGTCGAGCTCGTCGCCCGGCTCGCCCGGCTCGAGCTCGACGGCGAGGCCGACCCGGAGGCCGGCGGCCCGCTCGCCGACCGTATCGCCCCCTACCGCGCCGGCTACACGCCCCAGCAGCGCCGCGAGCTCGAGGCGAAGCTGACGAACGGCGACCTGCGCGCGGTCGTCACGACCGACGCGCTCGAGCTCGGCATCGACATCGGCGCGCTCGATGCGGCCGTCTGCGTGACGTTCCCCGGGACGGTCGCGTCGCTGCGGCAGATGTGGGGCCGGGCCGGCCGGCGCGGGCGCGGCCTCGCGGTCTACATCGCGGGCGAGGACGCGCTCGACCAGTTCTTCTGCCGCCACCCCGACGACTTCCTCGAGCGGCCCGTCGAGGCGGCGATCGTCTGGCACGAGAACGAGCCGATCCACCTCGCGCACCTGCTCTGCGCCGCGCACGAGGGCCCGCTCGACGCCGCCGACGCCGAGGTTCTCGGCCCGCGCTGGCAGGCGTACGCGGACCTGCTCGTCGCCAACGGCCTGCTCGTCAAGCGCGGCGAGAAGTACCTGCTGCGCAGCCCCGAGGACTATCCGGCGGCGCGGGTGTCGCTGCGCTCGGCGTCGCCCGACAACTTCGCCGTCGTCGACGTCGAGGGCGGCGAGATCCTCGGGACGGTGGAGACCGCGCGGGCGCACTCCACGATCCACGACGGCGCCGTGTACCTGCACATGGGGCGCTCGTTCGAGGTGCGCGAACTCGACCTCGATGCCCGCCGCGCGCTCGTCACGCCCTTCGACGGCAACTGGTACACGCAGCCCAAGAAGGAGACGATGACCGAGATCGAGCAGCTGCTCGATCGCCGCGAGACGCTCGGCGTGACGCTGAGCTTCGGGCGCGTGACGGTGACCGAGGAGGTCCACGCCTACCAGCGCAAGCGCCTCCCGGACCACGAGATCATGGACCTCCAGGCGCTCGACCTGCCGCCGCAGTCGTTCGCGACGCAGGCGCTCTGGTACGAGGTCCCCGACGACCTGCTCGCCGACGACTTCCCGCTCGAGGTCCTGCTCGGGTCGCTGCACGCGGCCGAGCACACGCAGATCGCCGTGCTGCCGCTGCTGGCGATGTGCGACCGGTGGGACATCGGCGGCCTGTCGACGAACTTCCACCCGCAGACCGGCCGCCCGACGATCTTCATCTACGACGGCCACCCCGGCGGGGTCGGGATCACCCGCCAGGGCTTCCTGCGCTTCGAGTCGCTCGTCGGCGATGCGCACCGCCTCATCGCCGAGTGCCCGTGCGAGTCCGGGTGCCCGTCGTGCGTGCAGTCGCCGAAGTGCGGCAACCTCAACGAGCCGCTCGAGAAGGCGGGCGCGCTCGAGGTGATGGCGCGCATGCTCGAGCGCTGAGCGGGCCCATTCTGGGCGCCGTCTTGCGCGGCCGCGGCGGCGTGCAAGTTCCGGGCGCGGAAGTTGCGCATTCGCTCGATCGCGGTTCACGGGTGGCGGCGCCGGGTCGACCGTCCTTGGTATGGGACGGATCCGCGTGCTTGCAGGGATTTCCGTGGCGATGGCCGCGATGGTCGTCGGCGTCGCACCGGCCGCCGTCGCCTACGCCGGCGGCACGCCCGCGCCGTCCGAGACCGGCGGCTCCGAGTACGGCGCGGCGCTCGCGAAGGTCCATCCCGTCCGGCCGGTCGCCTCGGTCTTCACGGTCAATCCGAAGGTCGTCGTCGCGCCGCGGCTGCCGCGCCTGCGCGTGCGGGTCGACCAGCCCGGCGCCGGCACGGTCCGCGCGCGGCTCGTGTTCCTCCCGCAGACGCCCGGCGCCGGGGTCGTGCGCGTCGATGCGGGCTCGATCGCGACCGGGAAGCGCCTCGCGGTCAACTGGCCGGCCGGCAGCGTCCTCGCGCCCGGCACCTACAAGGTGCAGCTGATCGTCCGCGGCCTCGGCAACGCCGTCCTCGCCCGCAGCGCGCGCGCCTCGGGCAAGACGACCGTCACCGTCCGCGCCCCGGCGCCGCCGCCCACCCCGACGCCGGTCGCGCCCGGCACGGGCGTCTTCCCCGTCGCGGGCGCGCACACCTACGGCGACGGCGTCGGCGCCGCCCGCACCGGCCACACCCATCAGGGCCAGGACATCGCGGCCGCCGAGGGCACGCCGGTCGTCGCCCCGCTCGCCGGGACCGTGCTGTACGTCGACAACCAGCCGTCGGCGGCGGGCTGGTACATCGTGCTCCACACCGCCGACGGGCGCGACATGTTCTTCGCCCACTGCCAGGCAGGGTCGATCGGCGTCGCTCCGGGCGCGGCCGTCGCGGCCGGCCAGCAGATCTGCCTCGTCGGCCACACGGGCGACGCGACCGGCCCGCACCTGCATTTCGAGATCTGGGTCAACGGCTGGCGCGTGAGCAGCGCCAGCACGTTCATCGACCCGCTGCCGGACCTGCAGGCCTGGGACCCGACGGTCTAGGCCGGGCGGCGCTCAGCGCAGGCCGAGGTCGAGCTCGCCGCGCACGCCGTCGGTCGCCGCGCGGGCCCATCCGGTGAGCTCGCCGAAGCGGGCCAGGATGGCGCCGCCGCCGAGACCGCCCTCCTCCGGGGGGCCGGCGTCGACGCCGAGGAGGCTGCCGAGCAGGCGGCGCCCCTCGCTCGCCTGGAGGCGCAGCGTGAGGCCGCCCTTCGCCCCCGGCGGCGGCGGGACGACGGGGGCCGTCGCCGTGGCGCGCAGGTTCGTGTCGGCGTCGTCGGTGATCACGAGCGTGGGGCCGAAGATCCCGACCCGGGCCGTGAGCTTGCCGTCGATCTCGAGGCGGTAGGCGTCGCCGGGCTCCTCGTCGAGCTTGATGTTGTCGATGCCGAGGCGCTGCAGGACGCTCGAGAGCGTCGACAGCCGGTTGAGCGGCGTTCGCCAGTCGCCCGGGTCGGGCGGGTCGGTGCGCGCGGCGAAGTGCGAGAGGCCGTCGTCGCTGGAGACCGTCCCGTCGCCGTGCAGGCCGCCGAGCAGCCCGTCGATGTTGATGCGCAGGAAGCCCGGCAGGCCGCTCTGCAGGGAGTCGAGCCCGCCGAGCCGCTCGGGGTCGGCCTTGCGCAGGAACGCGATCAGCCGCGCGAAGTCCTTGGCGGCGATGAGCAGCGGCCCGCGGCCGCGCATCTGCGGCGGGGTCGTGCCGGTCCCGAACGGGAGGTCCTGGTCGTTGATCCGCGCGGCGTCGGTCTGCAGGACGAACGGCAGCCGCAGCCCCGGCCCGCCCTCCTCGAGCACGGCGGCGCCGTTCGTCAGCGACCGGCCCCAGCGGGTGTTGAGGACGCCCGGGAGGCGCGTGGCGACGACGATGCGCTTGGGGTCGAAGACCGCCCGGATGCCGGCGTCGGTCGGGCAGGCCGGCGAGGCGCCGGTCGAACTGCGGCGGGGTGACGTGCTTCGCCTTGTCGGCGGCCGTGTCGATCGCCTGCGTCACGGTCGGGGCGTCGGAGCCCGCGACGATCGTGTCGCCCTTCACGCCGATCGTCGCGCCGTTGCCCGCGCGGTAGAGCGTGGCGCCCTTGTAGCTGCCGCTGCTGTTCAGCCGGCGGGTCAGCGCCCGCAGCGCGTCGGGATCCTTGGCCACCATCGACAGCTGCGCGCGCTGCTGGTCGAGGATGGCGACGACGGCCTCGTTGCCGAGCAGCGGCGAGACGTCGTTGGCCGTCAGCGCCCCGCCCGAGACCTGCGGGACGACGACGCCGAGCACGAGGCTCGCCGCCGCCGACCCGGTGTCGACCCCGACGAGCGCCGGCGCGTTGCGCGGGGCGTAGCTCAACGCTTCGGCCCGCGTGTCCCCCTGCGTTCTGGTCGCCGCCGGCTTGTCGTCCCCGCCACGCAGCAGAAGGACGACGCCGACCGCGACGATCGCCGCTGCAGCCACCCCGATGAGCGCGATGATCCGCCGGGACATCGCCGGAACGGTAGCCCTCATCGGCCCCGATGCAGGCGCTACGCTCTCGGCTCCACGGCGAGATAGCTCAGTTGGTAGAGCACACGACTGAAAATCGTGGTGTCCCCGGTTCGAGTCCGGGTCTCGCCATCGCCTCCGCTCTCGCGCATGCGTGCCATGACCGGCGACGTCGTCCGGACCGGTTCGAGTCCGGGTCTCGCACTTCGTCCTGAAGCCGCCGCGTAGGACCGGCGCGCGTGAAAACGGTGTTAGGCTCGCCTCCCCGCTCCCGAGGAGGGCCTGTGGCAGCGATCATCGCGTATCTCGACGCTGGCAGCGGCAGCATGATCGTCCAGCTCGTGCTGGGCGGTGCGGCGGCCGCGATCGTCAGCGTCAAGCTCTGGTGGCAGCGGCTGCTGCGTCTGCTCCACATCCGTCCGCGCGGGCCGCGCGAGACCGAGGCGGATCCGACCGCCGGCGACTGACCCAGGCTCGCGATGGCCCTCGACCCCGGGTCCTTTCGCGATCCCGACAGCCGGGTCGTCCTCACCGAGGATGCGGTCTTCCGCCTGCTCAGCGAGCGCGGCCGCGACGACTGGCTGCAGCTGAGCGGGGCGGCGCTGTTCGCTGAGGCGACCGCGGGCGGGACGCTCGTGGCGACCGAGGCGGTCGAGCGCGACGCCGTTCCGGGGCTCGAGGGAGTCGAGTGCGCCGCCGTGCTGCGCCACGAGCGGGTGCCGTTCGTCTCCTACCCCTACGAGTGGACGTTCGGGATGCTGCGCGACGCCGCGCTGCTCCAGCTCGACCTGCTCGAGCGCGCGCTCGCCGAGTCGCTGATGCTGAAGGACAGCCTCGCCGTACAACGTGCAGTGGCGCGGCGCCGCGCCCGGTGTTCATCGACGTCGGCTCGTTCGAGCGCCTGCGCGAGGCCGAGCCGTGGGTCGGCTACCGCCAGTTCTGCATGCTGTTTCTCTATCCGCTGATGCTTCAGGCCTACCTCGGCGTGCCGTTCCAGCCCTGGCTGCGCGGCTCGCTCGAAGGCATCCGCCGGTCGATGCGGCGCGGGTGCTGCGCGGCGCGCGACCGGCTGCGCCGCGGCGTGCATGACGAACGTGGTCCTCCACGCCCGGCTGGAGCGCCGCTACGCCGGGGTCGAAGGACGCACGGTACGGCGCGAGCTGCGCTCGGCCGGCTTCAGCGCCGAGCTGGTCAAGGCGAACGTGCGGCGCATGCGCAAGCTGGTCGACCGGCTGCGGTGGGAGCCCGGCGCCTCGGCCTGGACCGGGTACGGCGAGAGCGACGGCTACGCGCAGGCCGACCGGGAGGTCAAGGCGGCGTTCGTGCGCGAGGCCGCGGGCGCGGCGGCGCCGGCGCCTGGCCTGGGACCTCGGCGCCAACGACGGCGAGTACGCGCGGATCGCCGCCGAGACGGCCGACTGCGTCGTGGCGATGGACGCCGACCACCCGACCGTCGAGCTGCTCTACCGCACGCTGCGCGACGAGCAGGAGCGCCGCATCGTCCTGCCGCTCGTCATGGACGTCTGCGACCCGTCGCCGGGGCTCGGCTGGCGCGGGCGCGAGCGGCGCTCGCTGACGGAGCGCGGCCGGCCGCGAGCTCATGCTCTGCCTGGCGCTCGTGCACCACCTCGCGATCACGCGCAACGTCCCGCTCGACCGAGCTCGTCGACTGGCTCGCCGGCCTCGGCGGAGAGCTCGTCGTCGAGTTCCCCACGCGCGAGGACCCGATGGTGCAGCGACTGCTGGCCGCGAAGCGCGAGGACGCGCACGAGGACTACGAGCTCGAACGATTCGAGCGGCTGCTCGCGCAGGGCGTTCGACGTTCGCCGGAGCGTGCGGTTGCCCTCCGGCACCCGGGTGCTCTTCGAGGCGTCCCCCCGCGGTGCATGAGCGCTGCCGCCGCCCGCTCGACCGCGTCGCCCTGCTCCTCGTGGCCGGTCGCCGCGCTACACCTCGCGGCGCTGTGGTCGTTCGCCTTCGTCCAGCCGCTGTTCGACCTGCTCTCGCACAACGCCGACTTCTTCGTCGCGCGCGGCAACACGGCGGGCGACATCCTGCGCTTCGCCTTCGTCCTGGTGCTCGTGCCGCCGGCGATCCTGGTGGCCGCCGAGGCGCTGGCGGGACTGGTCTCGCAACGAGCCCGCCGCACGCTGCACCTCGCGTTCGTCGCGCTGCTGGCCGGCGCCTTCGTGCTCGAGCTGCTCAAGCGGGCGCTCCCCGGACGAGCGCCGTGCTGCTGGCCGCGGCCGCATTCGCCGGCGTCGCGTTCGCGCTGCCTACGCGCGCGCGCCGGCCGTGCGCTCGTTCGTGACCGTGCTCGCGCCGGCGCCGCTGATCTTCCTGGTGCTGTTCCTGGTCGTCTCGCCGGTGCCGACGCTGCTGCGGCCCGAGCCCACGGTCCAGGCGGCGACCGGGCCGCCCGGCCGGACGCCGGTCGTGCTGGTGGTCTTCGACGAGCTGCCGGCCATCTCGCTCATGGGGCCGGGCGGCGCGGTCGACGCCGAGCGCTACCCCGCATTCGCCCGGCTGGCGCGCGAGGCGACGTGGTACCGCAACGCCACGACCGTCTCCGACAGCACGACGCGCGCCGTGCCCGCGATCCTCACCGGCCTGCGGCCCGGCGAGGGCGTCGGCTGGCGACGAGCCGCACCTATCCGCGGAGCGTGTTCACGCTGCTCGGCGACCGCTGGGACCAGCACGTCCTCGAGCCGGTCACGGACATCTGCCCGCCGGCGATCTGCGCCCACGCCACGCGCGCCGCACCGCGGCCGCATGCGCTCGCTCGCGTCGGACCTCAGCATCGTCTCGGGCCATCTGCTGCTGCCCGACGACCTCGCGACTCGCTGCCGCCGATCGACCGTGGCTGGGCGGACTTCGGCGGGATCGAGCGCGGCCTGGCCGCAAGCTCGGCGACGTCCGGGCCCGTGAGCGCCGCGGGGGGACTGGTGGGCCCAGCGCGTGGCCGAGGCCGAGCGCGGCATCGCCGCCGTCCGCCCGCAGGCCGCCGCCCGCCGCTACATGTGATCCACGTCGTCGCGCCGCACGTCCCGTGGCGCTACCTCCCCGCCGGCGTGCGCTACCTGGAGCCGGGCCCGCGGCATGCCCGGCCTCGCCACCGAAGGGCTGGGGCACCAACCACTACCTCATCCGCCAGGCCTCAGCGCCACCTCCTGCAGGTCGGCTTCACCGACCGGCTGCTCGCCCGGCTGATCGGTAACCTCAAGCGCGCAGGCCTCTGGGACCGCGCGCTCGTCGTCGTCGTGGCCGACCACGGCGCGAGCTTCCGGCCCCGAGGCCCGCCGCCCGGTGACCGCGGCCAACTTCGCCGACATCGCCGGCGTCCCGCTGTTCGTCAAGCGCCCGGGCCAGCGGCCGGGCGCGTGGACGACCGCCTCGCGCGCACGATCGACATGCTCCCGACGATCGCCGAGACGGTCGGCCGCGGGCGCGGCTGGCGCTTCGACGGCGCCCCGCTCGGACCCGCCCACCGCCGACGACCGTGCGGGTGAACAACCACAACGAGCGCCGCGACAAGACCGTCGGGTTCCGCTCCTTCCTTCGCCCCCGCGACGCACAGCTCGCCCAGCAGATCAGACTGTTCCCGCCGGGACGCGCGTCGCTGTACCGGGTGGGTCCCAACGCGCGCCTGATCGGCCGACGGGTCTCGGCCCTCGGCCGCCAGCCGGGACAGGCGCCGGCGCCGTCGACCGGCCCGGCGCTACGGCGCGTCGATCCGTGGACCGGCGTCGTGCCGGCGTTCGTCACCGGCCGCCCCGCCCACCGCGAGCCCGCCGGGCTCCCGCTGGCCGTGGCCATCGACGGGCGCATCCGCGCGGTCACGCGGAGTTACCGTGCGGGCGGGCAGACGCGCTTCTCGGCGATCGTCCCTCACTCGAGCCTGCCGGCGGGCTCCACACGGTCGATGTTCCTTGCAGTGCAGCGCGGTAACGGGCTGCGCCCGCTCGCGCACACCGGCCGCTGAGGCACGGACGGCCTCCTTCGCGCGGTCTGGGTCGCGCCCGGGACCCGCAGGCCTCACGGGCCTGCGTGCGCCAGCCGGACGACCTGACCGTCGCCCTGAACAGCGAGCACGTCGACCGTGTTACGTCCGGAGCGCAGGCTCGCCGGCGGCACCAGCATCGAGAAGCGCTGGCGGGGGCCCGAAGCGTAGCTGCGGCCGACGGCGCGGATGCGCCCGTTGACAGCAACCGCGAGCGATCGAGCGTTCGGCGCTCCGCCGCTGAGCTCTCCGGTGACGTAGACCGGAAGCACCCCGGACGCGCGCCTGACGCCGGCGAAGGCCGCAGGCGCATCGACATGCGCGCGCTCGGTCGCCTCGCGGACCCGCAGCGTCGTCAGCCGCCTGCCTAGCAGGCTGACGATCGGGCCGGGTTGGAGCACCGAGGCCAGCCCGCGCGGGAAGATGGCGCGCTGGCGGGCAAGCTCAGCGTCGCGCGCGCGAACGAATGCGTCGAGGCTCCCGAGGCTGACGAAGCGCCCCCGCCGTCCGTTGCGCACGCTCGGGACGGCCGTTGGCGGCGTGGTCGTCAGCGGCACGCCGTCGCCGGCGCCGCCCGGCACGCCGACGATCGACGCGATCGTCGGCAGCACGTCGATCGTCTGCGCGGGCCCATCATCTACGCGGGCGGCGCGCTGGTGTGGGCCCTTGACGAACAGCGGGATC
>CAWBIM010000010.1:0-42222 GCA_963788935.1 uncultured Actinomycetes bacterium
GACAAGCTGCCCGACCCGAATCCGGACATCGCGAAGGCCAAGGACCTGATGAAGCAGGCGGGCGCCGCCGGCAAGACGATCACGCTCGGCATGACGACCGAGGTGGCCCAGCTGAACACGGCGGCCAACGCGATCCGTCAGGCCGGCCAGGCGATCGGGCTGAAGGTGAACTTCAAGGCCGTCTCGGCGCAGAACTTCATCAACTTCTTCACCGACCCCAAGGCGCGCGAGGGCATCGACGGCTTCCCGACCGTCAACTACCCCGACTACGCCGACCCGGCCGCGTTCTACAACACGATCGTGATGCCGGACGGCAGCCAGAACTACTCGGGCTTCGGCGACGCGCAGATCACGAAGGCGATGAACGACGCCCGCTCGGCGGCCGACCCGGCCGAGCGCGCGAAGTTCGTCGCCCAGGCCGGCGACCGGATCATGGACCAGCTGCCGTGGATCCCGATGGCGGCGATCAACACGACGCTGATCACCACGAGCAAGCTCACCGGGGCGCCCGTGTCCTTCGCCTACATGGGCGGCCCGTGGGCGAACCTCCTGGGGAGCACGGGCAGCGGCAGCTGACATGCGCGGCTTCGTCGCCCGGCGCGCCGCGATGCTCGTCGCGGCGCTGCTCGTCTCGAGCTTCATCATCTTCGGCTCGCTGGACCTCGCGCCGGGCGACCCGCTGGCGACGCTGACCGGCGGGCGGACCCTCCCGCCGGAGGCGGTCGCCTCGCTGCGCGCGCAGTACCACCTCGACGACCCGTTCCTCGTGCGCTACGTCGACTGGCTCGGCAACGCCGTGCTGCACGGCGACCTCGGGAACTCGATCGCCTTCCGCGGCACGGTGACGTCGCTCATCGGCGCGCGCATCGGGACGACGATCGCGCTCGTCGCGTACGCGTCGCTGCTCATCATCCTGTTCGGGGTCGGGCTCGGCGTCCTGTCGGGCCTGCGCCGCGGCGCGCTCGACACCGGGATCGTGGCCTCGACGAGCGTCCTCGCGGCGGTGCCCTCGTTCGTCGCGGCGATCATCCTGCTGTCGGTCTTCTCGGTGAACCTCGGCTGGTTCCCGGCGCTCGGCTCCGGCGACGGGTTCCTCGACGGGATCTGGCACCTGACCCTCCCGGCGATCGCGCTCGCGCTGTCGGCGATGGCGATCGTCGTGCGTGTGACCCGCGTCGCGGTGCGGACGGAGATGGGCCGCGAGCACGTACAGACCGCGGTCAGCCGCGGGATCCCGTACTCGCTGCTCGTGCGCCGCCACGTCCTGCGCAACGCGGCGATCCCGGTGACGACGGTCGTCGGCATCACGATCACGTCGCTCATCGCGCTGTCGGCGGTCGTCGAGCGCGCGTTCAGCCTCGACGGCCTGGGCGCCGCGCTCGTGCAGGCGGCGCTGTCCAAGGACTTCGCGGTCGTCCAGGGGATCTCGCTGATCTTCGTGGCGGCGTTCGTGATCGCCAACGTGCTCGTCGACCTGCTCTACGCCGTGCTCGACCCGCGCGTGGCGATGGGGAGCCGGGCGACGTGAGCACCCCCGCGGTCGTCCTCGAGGCCGCGCGCGAGCGCCGCCGGCGCTTCGCGGGCAACAACGTGCTCGTCATCAGCTGCGGGGTCATCATCGCCCTCGCCGTGTTCCTCGCGGCCTTCGGCCCGCTGCTCGCCCCGCACGACCCCGACGCCGCGAACCTCGGCAACGCCTACGTGGGCCCGGTCGCCGGCCACCCGCTGGGCTACGACAGCCAGGGCCGCGACCTCTTCAGCCGCCTGCTGACCGGGGCGCGGACCTCGATGGCCGGGCCGTTCCTCGTCGTGCTCGTGTCGGTGACCCTCGGCACGACGCTCGCGGTGACGGCCGCGTGGGCCGGGCGCTGGCTCGACGCGACGATCTCCACGGTCCTCGACATCCTGTTCGCGTTCCCGGCGATCCTGCTCGCCGTCCTGGCGTCCGCCGTGTTCGGCGCGGGCCTGACGGCGCCGACGCTCGCGCTGGCGATCGCCTACACGCCGTACGTCGCCCGCGTCCTGCGCGGGGCGGCGCTGCGCGAGCGCGCGCGCGACTACGTCGCGGCGTGCGAGGTCCAGGGCCTCTCGGCCTTCGGGATCTGCGCGCGGCACCTGGTGCCGAACCTCACCGCCCTGATCGTCGCCCAGGCGACGCTGCTCTTCGGCTACGCGATGGTCGACTTCGCCGCCATCTCGTTCATCGGCCTCGGCGTCCAGCCGCCGACCGCCGACTGGGGCGTGATGGTGGCGAGCGGCCAGGCCGGGGTGCTGCAGGGCTACCCGATGGAGTCCCTCACCGCCGGGCTCTCCATCGTGGTCGTGGTGGTGGCGGTGAACCTGCTCGGCGAACGACTGGCGGCCAAGGACAGCGAGGGACGATGAACGACGACCTGCACTACATCTCGGCCACCGAGGCGCTCGCGCGCTTCCGCGACCGGAGCCTCTCGCCCGTCGAGCTGCTCGACGCGGTGATCGCGCGGGCCGAGGCCGTCGAGCCGACCGTCAACGCGCTCTGCCACGAGCGCTACGACGCGGCGCGCGAGGAGGCCCGGGCGGCCGAGGCGCGCTACGCGGGCCGCGGCGACGGCGAGCCGCGGGCGCTCGAGGGCATCCCGCTCGCGATCAAGGAGGAGGAGGCCGTCGCGGGCCAGCCCTGGACCCAGGGCTCGCTGATCTACAAGGACCTCGTCGCCGAGGAGTCGTCGAACTTCGCCCAGCGGATGCTCGACGCCGGCGCGATCGTCCACGCGCGCACGACCGCGCCCGAGTTCTCCTGCGCGCTGTTCACGCACTCGCGCCTGCACGGCGTCACCCGCAACCCGTGGAACCCGGAGTTCGGGGTCGGCGGCTCGTCGGGCGGCGCGGGCGCGGCGCTCGCGTCCGGGACGACGACGCTCGCGTCCGGCAGCGACATCGGCGGCTCGATCCGCGCGCCCGCCTCGTTCAACGGGGTCGTCGGGTTCAAGCCGCCCTACGGCCGCGTGCCCCAGGCGCCGCCGTTCAACCTCGACACCTACTGCCACTGCGGGCCGCTCGCGCGCACGGTGGCCGACACGGCGCTCTACGAGAACGTGCTCGCCGGGCCGGACCCGACGGACATCGTGTCGCTGCGGCCGAAGTACGAGCTGCCCGAGACGTTCGCGGGCATCGCGGGCCTGCGCCTCGCGGTCTCCGTCGACCTCGACGGGTCATGGCCGGTCGACGAGGAGATCCGGCGCAACACGCTGGACGCCGCCGCGGCGCTGCGCGAGGCCGGCGCGATCGTCGACGAGGTGGCCGTGGACGTCCCGAACGAGCTCGTGATGCGCGCCGCCGCGCTGCACTACCGGCTCGGCTTCGGGGCGATGATCTCCGCCGAGGCGGCCGCGCACCCGGACCTCGTCACCGCCTACGCCGACGCGTTCGGGCGCGAGATGACGACCGCGGCCGGCGACGGCGCGCAGATGGAGAAGTTCGAGATCGAGGCCCGCGTGTACGCGCCGGTCGGCGCGCTGCTCGAGACCTACGACGCGCTGCTGTGCCCGACGGTCGGGATGCGCGGCCTGGTCGCGGGCGACGACTACGTCGGCCACGGCCTCGACGTCGGCGGCCGGCACATCGAGCGCTACTTCGACGCCGCCCTGACGCCGGTGTTCAACATCATGTCGCGGCTGCCGGTCCTCAACGTCCCGTCCGGCTTCGCCGACAACGGCGTGCCGACCGGCCTGCAGATCGCGGGCCGCTCGTACGACGACCTCACGCCGTTCCGGATCGGAGCCGCGCTCGAGCAGGTCCGGCCGTGGTTCGACGTCCCCGCGCGGCGCCCGGCGCTCGGGCTGCAGGAGGCGGCCGCGTGACCGGGGCGCTCCTCGAGGTCGACCACCTCTCGGCCGATCTCCCGGTCGAGGGGGAGATGCGGACCGTCCTGCACGACGTCTCGCTGGCGATCGGCGCGGGCGAGGCCGTCGGGCTCGTGGGCGAGTCGGGCTCGGGGAAGTCGATGACCGCCCGCGCCGTCGCGCGGCTGCTGCCCATGGGCGCGGCGACGGGCGGGGAGATCCGCTTCGACGGCGCCGACGTCGGGGCGCTGCGCGGCGGCGGGCTGCGCGACTTCCGCGGCGCGGTCGCGATGGTCTTCCAGGACCCGCGCGCGCACATCAACCCGGTGCGCACGATCGGCGACTTCATGACCGAGGCGCTGCGGACGCTGCGGCACGTGGGCCGGCCCGAGGCGCGGCGCCGGGCGACGGAGGCGCTGGCCGACGTCGGGATCCCCGACGGCGCGCGGCGCCTGGGCCAGTACCCGCACGAGCTGTCCGGCGGCCTGCTGCAGCGGGTGATGATCGCCTCCGCGCTGCTCACCGAGCCGCGCCTGCTGCTCGCCGACGAGCCGACGACCGCGCTCGACGTGACGACCCAGGCCGAGGTCATGGCGATCCTCGACGACCTGCGCCGCGAGCGCGGCATGGCCCTGCTGTTCATCACCCACGACCTCGAGCTCGCGGGCGCGGTCTGCGACCGCACGTCGGTCATGTACGCCGGGCAGATCGTCGAGACCCGCGCGAGCGCGCTCCTGCACGACCGCCCGCTGCACCCGTACACCGCGTCGCTGGCCAGCGCGCGGCCGACGATCGAGGCGACGGTGCACCGCCTGACGGCGATCCCGGGGCGCCCGGTGAGCGCGTTCGAGGCCCCGGACGGCTGCGCGTTCGCGCCGCGCTGCCTCTTCGCCCAGGACGCGTGCCGCGCGACGCGCCCGCCGGTCGAGGAGCTCGACGGCGGCCTCGTCCGCTGCATCCGCGCCGCGGAGCTGCGGGCCGAGCTGCCGGAGGTCGCGCGCCATGCCTGAGGCCGTCCTCGAGGCGACCGGCCTGCGCAAGGAGTTCGGCGAGGTCGTCGCGGTCGACGGCGTCGACCTGCACGTCGCGCCCGGCGGCTCGCTGGCGATCGTCGGCGAGTCCGGGTCGGGCAAGACGACCGTCGCGCGCATGCTCGTCGGCCTGACCGCGCCGACCGCGGGGACGATCACCGCGTGCGGCAAGGACCGCTCGGCCCCGGCGCGGTCGGCGAAGGAGCGCCGCCGGCGCGGCAGCGAGGTCCAGATCGTCTTCCAGGACCCCTACTCGAGCCTCGACCCGCGCCACAGCGCCGAGCAGGCGATCGACGAGGTCCTGCGCCTGCACGGGTCCGGCGCGTCGAAGGAGCAGCGCGAGACCCGCGCCGCCGAGCTCGGCGACCTGGTCGGCCTCGACGGCCGCCAGCTCCGCGCGCGGCCCGCCGCCCTGAGCGGCGGCCAGCGCCAGCGCGTGGCGATCGCCCGCGCGCTCGCGGCCGCCCCACGCGTGCTGATCCTCGACGAGTCGGTCGCCGCGCTCGACGTCTCGATCCAGGCCCAGATCCTCAACCTCCTCGCCGACATCCGCGAGGAGACCGGGATCTCCTACGTCCTGATCAGCCACGACCTCGCGGTCGTCCGGCAGATCACCGACGAGGCGATCGTCATGCACCGCGGACGCGTCGTCGAGCAGGGCCCGACCGGCGACGTCCTCGACCACCCCCGCGAGCCGTACACGCAGCTGCTGCGCGCGAGCGTGCCGCGGCCCGGATGGAAGCCGACGCGCGCCGTGCGCGTCCCGACCCAAGGAACGCCCTCGTGACCTCCTCCCTCACCCTCGCCCTCGTCAACGGCCGCGTCCGCACGCTGGACCCCGACCGCCCCGCGGCGACCGCGATCGGCGTCGCCGGAGACCGGATCGTCGCGGTCGGCGACGACGCCGAGGTCCGCGAGGCCGCCTCCGCGACGACGGAGGTCATCGACCTCGGCGGCGCGGCGGTCACGCCCGGGATCATCGACAGCCACCTGCATCCGTTCCTGGGCGCGCTCGACGCCCGCGGGGCCGACCTCATGGACGCGCGCACGCTCGAGGACGTCCGCGCGCGGGTCGCCGAGGAGCGCGCCCGCTGCGAGCCGCACCAGTGGGTCCTCGGCTACGGCCTGGACTACAACGTCTTCGCCGACACGGGGATCAGCGGCGACCTCATCGCCGAGGCGGCCGGCGGGGCCCCGGCGATCATGACGTTCATGGACTTCCACACGGCGCTGGCGACGCCGCGGGCGCTCGAGCTCGCGGGCGTCGACGGGCCGCGGACGTTCACCGAGCACGCCGAGGTCGTGCTGGACGCGGGCGGCGCCCCGACCGGCGAGCTGCGCGAGATGGGCGCGATGAACCTCGTCCGCTCCGCGATGCCGGCCGTCACCGACGAGGAGCGCTACCAGTACTGCGTCGACCAGCTGCGGCGCTTCGCCGCCGTCGGCATCACCGGCGCGCACGGGATGGACGGCACGCTCGAGACGCTCGACCTCCTGCGCCGCCTCGAAGGCAATGGCGACCTCGCGATCCGCCTCGTCATGCCCTACTGGTCGCAGCCCGAGACGCCCGAGGAGACCTGGGAGGCCTACGCCGAGCACCGCGACGAGGCGGGCGAGCGCTGGCGCACCGGCGTCGCGAAGCTCTTCATCGACGGCGTGATCGACTCCGGCACCGGCTGGCTCGTCGACCCCGACAGCGAGGGCGACGGGCTCGCGCCGTTCTGGCCGGACTTCGACAAGTACGTCCGCGCCGTCCACTTCTTCTCCGGCCACGGCTTCCAGGTCATCACCCACGCGTGCGGCGACCGCGGCGTGCGCGAGGCGCTCAACGCCTACCGCAGCGCCGGCTCGCCGCCCGGGATCCGCCACCGGGTCGAGCACATCGAGACGATCCAGCCCGACGACCTGCCGCGCTTCGCGGCCGAGAACGTGATCGCCTCGATGCAGCCGCAGCACATGATGTGGCTCGAGCCCGACCGCTCGGACAACTGGTCGCGGCGGCTCGGCGGCGGCGACCGCTGCGACCGCGCCTTCCGCACGCGCGAGCTGCTCGAGTCGGGCGCGACGGTGACCCTCGGCTCCGACTGGCCCGTCGCCCGGTACGACTGGCGGGAGGGGATGGCCGCCGCGCAGCTGCGCCGTCCGCCGGGCCTGACGGACCGCGGCCCGTACGACGACCAGGCGATCGACGCGCTGACCGCCCTGCACGGCTACACGTCGCAGGGCGCGCTGACGACGGGCGACCAGGACCGCCTCGGCCGCCTCGCGCCCGGGTTCCTGGCCGACATCACCGTGCTCGCCGAGGACCCGGTCGAGATCGCGCCCGACGACCTCATCCACGACCCCGTCGTCCTGACCGTCGTCGGCGGCGAGGTCGTGTTCCGCGGCTCGACCCTCGAGGGCTGAGCGGCCGACCCCGCCACGAGGCGTACCGGAGCCCGGGCGTCCCCCGGCTCGTCGGGCAGGCCGGGGGACGCCGCTCAGTGCACCCGGATCCGCGTGACCCCGCGCGGGAGCGGACCCGTGCTGAGCCGGCGGGCGGCGTCGCGCGTCGCGGGCGCGCAGCCGTCGAGCACGATCCAGATCCGCACGTCCGCCGACGGCGACAGCGCGATCACCCCGGGGGGCTGGGTGAGCAGCAGGTCGAGGTCGGCGGCGGCGGGGTGCTCGGGCGGCCACGCGAGGTCGCGCACGACCAGCGCCAGGACCGGCTCGACCCGCGCGAGCCGCTCGGCCTCCTCCTCGCCTTCGCGGTCGTCGAGGTCGCACGGTCTGCACCGGGGCACGGCGACACCCTGGCAACGTCGCGACGGGGTGTCGATCGCACGTCCGTGCGATCTTCCGGGCCGCCCGCCTCAGCCGTCGAGCAGCCCGTCGCCCAGCGCGATCGCGATGAGCTGCGCGCGCGTCCGCGCCCCGGTCTTGGCCATCGCGTTGCGCACGTGGGTGCGGACGGTGTCCGGCGCCACGTGGAGCTCGGCGCAGATCTCGCGTGTCACGTGGCCCAGCGCGATCAGGTGGAGGATCTCGAGCTCGCGCGGGGTCAGGGCGGCGGGCGCGTGGGCCGCGTTCGACTCGTGCTCGGCCAAGATGTGGAGGCCGACCCCGAGGACGAGGACGCGCCCGTCGACACGCGCCGCGCGCATCGCGAAGTCGATGACCATCGTCGAGCCGTCCGGACGCCGGATGGACCGGTGGCCGTACGACTCGCCGGCGACGACCAGCGCGTGCCACGCGTCGTCGTCGAGCGCCTCGGCCGGGTCGTCGAGCAGATGGACGAACGGCATGCCGACGAGCGCCTCGGCCGGCCGCGCGCTGATCCGCACGCCGGCCTCGTTCACGTCGACGATGCGGCGGGTGAGGTCGGTGAGGATCATCGGGTTCGAGGAGCGCCGGAACGCGGTCCAGAACACCGGGGCGTACCCCTCGTCCTGCACTTCGGGGCCGGCGCCGCCGAAGTCGCCCGGCGACCCGGGCGGTGTCGGGCCTGTCGCCACCCTGCCTCTCTCGGTCGACGATCGCTGACCGCGTCCACCCTTACCGGGCGCCGGGTGACGCGGCCTCACCCGCGTGGGTGATGGCGCGGTCGCCCCGCGAGCAGGGACGATCCCGGCGTGGCCGCCGACGAGCGACTCACCTGGCTCGGCCACGCCACCGTGGCCCTCGAGATCGGCGGAGCGCGCCTGCTCACCGATCCGCTCCTGCGCGATCGCATCGCGCACCTGCGCCGCCACGGGCCGTCGCCGGACCCGGCGGCCACGGCCGACCTCGACGCGGTCCTGGTCTCGCACCTGCACCGCGACCACCTCGACGTCCCGTCCCTGCGGCGGCTCGACCGGACGGTCGCGGTGTACGTGCCGCGGGGCGCGGGCGCCTTCCTCGAGCGGCTCGGGTTCACGCGCGTACGCGAACTGGCCGTCGGCGAGGAGGCGGCCGTCGGCGGCGCGCGGGTCCGCGCCGTCACCGCGATCCACGACGGCCGCCGCTCCCCGGGCCGGGGCGGAGCGGTCGCCGAGGCGATCGGCTTCGAGGTCCGGGGTGCCTCGACCGTGTACTTCGCGGGCGACACCGACGTCTACGACGGCATGGCGGCGCTCGCCGGCCGCATCGACGTCGCGTTGCTGCCGGTGTGGGGGTGGGGGCCGACGCTCGGCCCCGGCCACATGGACCCCGCTGCCGCGGCGCACGCGGCCACACTGGTGCGCCCCCGCATCGCCGTCCCGATCCACTGGGGCACGCTGTTCCCGCGTGGCCTGGCGCGCCTGCGCCCGGCGGCGCTCGTCGAGCCGCCACGGGCCTTTGCGCGACTCGTCGCCGAGCAGGCGCCCGGGGTGACGGTGCGGGTGCTGAGCCCGGGCGGCGCGCTCGCCCTCGACCCGGTCGTGACCCGGTGAGGGCGCGGCGGCTGAGCGCCCGCGAGGCCCGCGTCGGCCGGCATCGCTACGGCCTCGTCCTGGCGTTCGTGGTCATGAGCCTCGTGTGGTCCCTCATCGTCCCGGACGGCGCCTTTACGCGGACGATGGCGTTCCTCCTGGCGGGCGCGACGCTCGCGATCGGCGTGGTCACGTCCGAGGCGCCGCGACGGACGCGGCACGCGGTCGCCGCGGCGCTGGTCGTGCTCGTCGCCGCCGGCATCCTCTTCGACGCCGTCGGGTCCCCGGGGCCGGCGGCGATCCTCGCCGCGACGGCGCTGCTCAGCGCCGCCACGATCGCCGTGATGGCCGGCGGCCTCGTCCGCCTCGTCCTCGCCCGCGGGGTCGTCGTGCAGGCCGTGCTCGGCGCGGTCGCGGTCTACCTGCTCGTCGGGCTGACGTTCGCGGCGCTCATCGGCGCGATCGCCTCCGTGCTCGACACGGCCTACTTCGCCGGCACCGGCGGCGCGGGGGTGGGCCGTCGCGCCTACTTCAGCTTCACCACCCTCACGACCACGGGCTTCGGCGACCTCACGCCCGCGGTCGCGATCGGCCGTCTGCTCGCGGTGCTCGAGATGCTGATCGGCCAGCTGTACCTCGTGACCGTGATCGCGCTGCTCGTCGGCAACCTCGGGCGGCGCCACCGTTCGGAGGCGTGATCCGGCCGGTCGGCGGCGCGGGCGTGTGAAGACCGGGTTATTTGAGTGGTGAGCGTGGCGCCGCTGTGGGAGGGTCCGCAGCGACATGCGCTTGGGCGCCGTCATCGAGGCAGGACCGGACCGGACGGCGATCCCCGCCGCCTCGCCGTCGTTCGCGCGCACGGCCGTCGGGGTCATGGCGCTCGCGCTCGCCTACTGGGGCGCCGCGCAGCTCGGCTACGCCCTCGACTTCGCGGGGCCGGTGGCCGCGATCCTGTGGCTCCCGGTCGGTGTCGGCATCAGCTTCCTGTACCTCGGCGGCCTGCGGCTGTGGCCGGGCGTGGTCCTCGGCGATCTCCTCGCCAACGACTACGCGACCCTCCCGGTGGGGTCGGCGCTGGGGCAGACGACCGGCAACGTGCTCGAGATGCTGGTCGCGACGGTGCTCATGCGCCGCCTGCTGCGCGGCGCGTCGCCGCTGGGAAGCGTGCGCGGCGCTCGGGATCATGCTCTTCTCCCTCGCCGCCGGGACGATCGTCAGCGCGACCGTCGGCACGGCGTCCCTGCGGCTCGGCGGCGTCGTCGACGGCGGACAGATGCTGGACGTGTGGCGCACGTGGTGGCTCGGGGACTTCACGGGCGCGCTCGTCGTCGTCCCGCTCGCGATCGCATGGGTGCGGCCCGTCGTCCCGGACACCTGGAGCGGGAGCCGGCTCGAGGTCGCGCTGGTCGCGCTGGCCGTCGCCGTGCTCAGCGACCTCGCGTTCAGCACCGACGCGCGGCTCACCTACATCGTGTTCCCGGCCCTGATCTGGGCCGCGCTGCGCTTCGGCCAGCGCGGCGCGACGGTGGCGGTGGCCATCGCGGTCAGCCTCACGGTCTACGACACGGCGAACTACGACGGGCCGTTCGAGTTCGAGTCCATCACCCGCACCGTGCTCAGCACGCAGCTCTACATCGCCGTCGCGGCGCTCTCGACGCTCTGCCTGGCCGCGGTCGTGACCGAGCGCGAGCGCGTCACCCGGCGGCTCGCCGCCTCGCGCGTCCGGCTCGTCGAGGCCGGCGATACGGCGCGCCGGCGGCTCGAGCACGACCTCCACGACGGGGCCCAGCAGCGGCTGACCGCGCTCGCGGTCGGGCTGCACGGCGCGGCCGCCGACAGCGAGGCGGACCCCGCGCGGTCGGCGGAGCTGTTCGAGGCGGCGAGCGCCGAGCTCGGGCTCGCCATCGACGAGCTGCGGCAGCTGGCCCGCGGGCTGCACCCCGCCGTGCTGACGGAGCTCGGCCTCGCGGGCGCGATCCGGACCGTCGCGGACCGGTCCGCCGTGCCGATCGCGGTCGGCGCGCTCACCGACCGGCGGCTGGGCGCGACCGTCGAGGCCACCGCCTACTTCGTGTTCGCCGAGGCCGTGACGAACGCCCAGAAGCACGCGCGGGCGACGACGATCCGCGTCACCGCCGCGGTCACGGGCGACCGCCTGCGCATCGAGGTCTCCGACGACGGCGTCGGGGGCGCGACCGCGGGCCCGGGCTCGGGCCTCGAGGGCCTGCGCGATCGCGTCGAGGCCCTCGACGGGCGGTTCGCGCTCGACAGCCCGCCCGGCGGCGGGACGTGCGTGTCGGCCGCGATCCCGCTCGCCGGGGCCGGTCCCGCCGTCAGCTGAAGCGCTTCTCGATCTCGGCGAAGTAGCCGTCGGCGAGGCGGCGGAAGCCGTCCTCGTCGATCCGGACCGCGTCGCCGGCGGCGAGGCCGAGCACCGAGGACTCCGGCGTGAGCCTGATCTGCGTGTCGGCGACCAGGCGGCCGTCGTTCTCCGTGATCGACGCCGCCAGGAGCCGCACCTCGTTGGCGGGGTTGCCGTCCTTGCCCTCCTGGCCGCGCAGGCGGTGGACGAAGTACTGGTCGAGCGCGAGCACCATGTGGTTGAAGAACTGCGGCGCGAACGCGTCGAGCGCCGCCCCGGCGGGGCCGTCGCCGCCGCCGTTGCGGGCCGTCGTCGCGAGCGCGTCGTAGGCCGCGAGCTGGGCGTCCACGCGGGCGCGGCACGCGTCGATGTAGTCCTTCTCGTACGTCTTCCGGCCGAGCATGCGGGGCGACCTCCGGGTCGGTGTGGGACGTGGTCGCCCCTGAGACGAACGGGCGAGGCCGAAATCGACAGCCGCCGCTCAGGTGATCGCGACCGGATCGATCATCGACCCCGTCGCGCCGCGGATCGCCAGCGGGAGGGCGACGAACAGGAACTCGCGCACGCCCGCCGCCGCGAGCTCCTCGCAGTCGAGCCCCTCCATGATGTAGATGCCGCGCTGGATGAGCAGCAGCGTGTGCACGGGCTGCGGGTTGGCCGGTACGCCGGGGTCCGGCGCGGGCTGGACCTCGAAGGTCTCGGTGTCCGAGCCGACGGCGACGACGTCGCGGTCGGCCAGCAGGCGCGCGGCCGAGATGTCCGGGCCCGCGCCCTTGTGGGCCGCGAGGCGCTCGGCGTCGGGCCAGTAGCGCAGGCAGCCCGTGCGGAAGAGCGCGACGTCGCCCGCGCCGGCCGCGACGCCGGTGGCCGCCTCGATCGCGTCGACCTCCTCGGCCGTGACCGGCTCGCCCGCGCCGAGCGCGTCGACGCCGCGGTGGGCCGGCACGTCGTAGAGGACCCCTCGCCGCCAGAGCGGCGGGATCTCTGACGCGTCGCCCCGCAGCGGGCCGAAGTCGCCGAGGTCGGTCCGCGCCGAGCCGCCGTGCCAGCGATCCTCCGCGCCCACGGTCATGTGCGCGTGCGCGTCGATGTGCGCGCCCGAGTGCGTCGTGCCCATGACGAGCTCGCTCATGTAGCCCAGGCAGGCGTCGTTGTCGACGCCCCACGTGCGCTCGCCGGTCGCCCGCAGGCCCTGCGGCGTGCGGTAGGCGAGCACGGAGAACGCGGGGTGGCCGGGGAACAGCGGCATCCCCGGAAAGCGCTCGCGGGCGAGGCGGAACAGGCGCCCGTCGCGGATCAGGCGGGCGCCCGCGAGGACGTGCTCGGGCGACGGCGCGGCGGCCGCGGCGGCCGGGGTCCCCGGCCGCACGATCCCGCCGGCGCCGCCCGGCCCCTCAGCCACCCGACCCGGAGGTCCGCGCCGCGGCGATCGCGGCGACCACGCGCTCCGGGGTCATCGGCAGCTCGTTCACCGTGACGCCCAACGGCTTGAGCGCGTCGTCGATCGCGCTCGCGATCGCCGTCGGGGCCACGAGCCGGCCGCCCTCGCCGGCGCCCTTGACGCCGTACTCGCTGAACGGCGACGGCGTCTGGAGGTGGTCGATCACGATCTCCGGCGCCTCGTGCATCGAGGGCAGCAGGTACTCGCGGAGCGTGCCCGTCTGCAGCGTGCCGTCCTCGTCGTCGTAGCGGTACTCCTCCATGAGCGCCGCGCCGATGCCCTGGACGATGCCGCCCATCACCTGGCCCTCGACGATCTTCGGGTTCATGAGCGTGCCGCAGTCGTTGACGGCGTAGTACTTGAGGATCTTCACGACGCCGGTCTCGACGTCGACCTCGACGACCGGGATGTGGCAGGCGTGCGAGACGAACGGATAGAAGGCGCCCATGTCCTTGCGGTCCTCGCTCGGCAGCGAGACGAAGGGATGGTCGTAGGTGAACGTCGTCACGAGGCCCGAGTCCTCGCCCTCCGGATTGGTCTCCTTGAACAGATGGGCGAGCATCGCGACGTCGCCCATGCCCATCGCCTTGCTCGGCGAGCCCTTCGGGCGCAGCTGGCCGTCGACGAGCTCGACGTCCGCCGGGTCGGCCTCCATCGAGTGCGCCGCGATCCGGATCATCTTGTCCTTGATCGTCTTCGAGGCGCCGCGCACGGCGCCCGAGAGCATGATCGTCAGACGGCTGCCGCCCGGGCCGGCCGAGATCGCGCCCGAGGAGGAGTCGCTGTAGGTCACCGCGACGTCGGCGGGCTCGATGCCGAACTCCTCGGCGACGACCTGGCTGACGACGGTCTCGGGGCTGTTGCCCCACAGCGGGCAGCCGAGCTCGACGCGGACCTGGCCGAACGCGCTGACGTCGATCTTCACGCTCTCGGGCGTGGAGCTCGCGGGCAGCGGCGGCTTGTCGTAGAGGAACCACCACTCGGTCGCGTTGTAGCCCGAGCGCTCCTGGCAGCTCGCCAGGCCGATGCCGATGTAGCGCCCCTCCGCGCGCGCCTTCTCCTGCTCGGCCCGCCAGCCGTCCATGTCGGCGAGCTTCAGCGCCTTGTCGAGCACGGCCTCGTAATCGCCGCTGTCGTACGTGTTGCCGGTCGGGACCTTGAACGGGAACTGCTCGGGCTGGATGAAGTTCCGCCGCCGGATCTCGGCGCGGTCGAGTCCCGAGCTCGTCCGCGGTGGCGTCGACGAGCCGTTCGAGGATGAGGTTGCCGGGGTCGGCGCCGGCCCCGCGGAAGAAGCCCTGCTGCACCTTGTTCGTGAGCACGCACTGGATCCCGTAGCGCAGGCTGCCGATCCGGTACGGGCCGGTCGGCTGGGACAGCGCGTTGCCGTGCTGGCCGTGGGCGAACTGGAAGTAGGCGCCGTAGTCGTCGACGATGTCGAGCTTCAGCGAGAGGAACTCGCCGTCGCCGCGCACCGCGAGCGCGGCGTCGTAGAGCCGGTCCGGGCCGACGTTGTCGTTCGCCGCGAGGTTGTCGACGCGGTCCTCCATGAACTTCACCGGCCGCCCGGTCGCCTTCGTCAGCACCCCGGCGATCGCGATGACCTTGTTGATGAGGTGCTTGCTGCCGAAGCTCCCGCCCACCGTGCACGGGATCACCTTGAGCCGGTTGCTCGGGACGCGCAGCATGTTCGCGAACGTCCAGGGCAGGAAGTTGTAGAAGTTCGTGTTCGACCAGAGCGTCATGGACTGGGCGAACGGGTCCCACGACGCGAGCGTGCCCGCGGTCTCCATCGGCTGGGCGCCCATGCGGTGCCAGCGCGCAGTGCGGCGGATGACGTGGTCGGCCTGGGCGAAGTCCGTCTCGACGTCGCCGAAGTCGATCGAGCGCGCGAACACGACGTTGCTGTCGAGGGTGTCGTGCACGAGCGGCGCCTCGGCGTCCATCGCCGCGACCGGGTCGACGATCGCCGGGAGGACCTCGTAGTCGACGTCGATCAGCGCGCAGGCGTCCTCGGCGATGTAGCGGCTCGTCGCCGCCACGGCCGCGACCGCCTCGCCCGGGAAGCGCACGCGCTCGACGGCGATCGCGTGCTGGGGGACCGGCTCGGCGCAGAACGCCGTCATCGGCTCGATCAGCTCGGCCGCGTCGGCGCCGGTGAGGACCGCGACGACGCCCGGGAGCGCCTTCGCGCGCGCGGTGTCGATCGAGCGGATCCGCGCGTTGGCGTGCGGGCTGCGCAGGACCGCGCCGTGGAGCATCCCGGTGACGGTGACGTCGCCGACGTACTGGGCGCGCCCGGTGAGGAGCTTCGGGTCCTCCTTGCGCGGGACGCTCTTGCCGACCCAGCGCAGGTCCTGGAGGGCGGTCGGGTCCGGCCCGACCGGCTGCTCGACGGAGCTCATCGCGACACCTCCTGGGCGGCCGAGGTGGCCGTCCCCTGGCCGGCCGCGACCAGCGGGCCGGCCGCGCAGACGGCGTTGACGATGTTCTGGTAGCCGGTGCAGCGGCACAGGTTGCCGCCGAGCGCGTCGCGCACGTCGTCGGGCTGCGGGAGCGGGGTGTGCTCGAGCAGCTCGACCGTGGCCATGAGCATCCCGGGGGTGCAGAAGCCGCACTGCAGGCCGTGCTCCTGGGTGAAGGCCTGCTGGATCGGGTGCAGCTCGCCGCTCGCGGTCGCGAGCGACTCGACCGTCCGGACGTCGGCGCCGTCGAGCTGGGCGGCGAACATGAGACACGAGCGCGTCGCCTCGCCGTCGACGAGCACGGTGCACGCGCCGCAGACGCCGTGCTCGCAGCCGGCGTGCGCGCCGGTGAGGTCGAGCTCGTCGCGCAGGAAGTCGAGCACGAGCATCCGCGGCTCGACGAGGACGTCGTGCTCGACGCCGTTGACGGTGACCTGCAGGCGGACCTTCTCAGGCATTCGGGGCTCCTTCCCGGGCGCGGTCGGCCGCTTCCTGCACGGCCCGGCGGGTCATGACGACGGCGAGATGACGGCGGTAGTCGGCCGAGCCGTGGGGGTCGCTCGGCGGGTCGAGGTCGCGCGCGGCGCGGTCGGCGGCGGCGGCGATCGCATCCTCCGTGGGCTCGGCGCCGGCGAGCGCCTCCTCGACGGCGGTCGCCCGGACCGGCGTGGCGCCCACGCCGCACAGCGCGACGCGCGCCTGGGCGATCGTGCCGCCGTCGCCGAGCGTGACGACCGCGCCCGCGCCGCACACGGGGAGGTCGCCCTGGCGGCGGGAGACCTCGGTCCAGGCCGAGCCGGTCGGCCCGTCGCCGCCGCGCGGGACGCGCACGGCGGTGATGAGCTCGCCCGCGGCGAGGCTGGTGCGGAACGCGCCGGTGAAGAGGTCGGCGGCGGCGACCGTGCGCTCGCCGTCGGGGCCCGTCACGACCGCCTCGCCGTCGAGCGCCAGGAAGGCGGCCGGGAGCTCGGCGGACGGGTCGGCGAACGCGATGCTGCCGACGACGGTCCCGCGCCGGCGGACCGGCGGGTGCGCGACATGTGCGCCGGCCTGGGCGAACAGCGGCGCGCCGGAGCGCACGAGGTCGTGCAGTTCGGCCGCGCGCTGACGGGCGGTCGCCCCGATGCGGACCGAGCCGTTCTCGGCGCCGATCGCGTCCAGGCCCTCGACGCGGTTGATGTCGACGATCACGGCCGGCGTGGCCAGCCGCGTGTTCATGAGCCGGACGAGGCTCTGCCCGCCCGCGAGGACGCGGGCGTCGTCGCCGTGCCGGGCGAGGTGGTCGACCGCCTCCGCGACGGTGCGCGGCGCGACGTAGTCGAACGGAGCCGGTTTCAACGGGTACCTCCGATGGTCTCTCCTCCGCCTCCGGCGCTGGGGGCGGCCGTCGGGCGCGCTGGGGGGCGGGCCGTCCGGCGAGCCTTCCAAAATCATTTATGATTTGCAAGCCGCGAGCGCTGAACGGTGCGGCACGATCGGGAGGGACGCGGAGCGGTGTCCGAGCAGAGCCTGACGCGGTCGGTGTACCGCGAGCAGATCAAGGAGGTGCTCCTCGAGCGCATCCTCGACGGCGTCTACGCACCCGGCGAGCGGATCGTCGAGACGCGCGTCGCGCGCGAGTTCGGCGTCAGCCAGGGCCCGGTGCGCGAGGCGCTGCGCGAGCTCGAGAGCCTGCGCCTCGTGACCTCCGAGCCGTTCGTCGGCGTGCGCGTGCGCGCCGTCAGCCCCGAGGAGCTCGGCGAGATCTACCCCGTGCGCTCCGGCCTCGAGGAGGTCGCGGCGCGCACCGCCGCCGCGCGCCTCGGGGGCGACGTGCGCGCGTTCGAGGCGGAGATCGCCGCGATGCGGCGGGCGGCGGACGCCGGCGACGCCCACGCCTTCATGCCCCACGACGTGCGCTTCCACCGGCTGATCGTCGAGGCGTCGGGCAACCGCACGCTCATCGACCTGTGGACCTCGCTGCACGTCGAGGCGCGCACGATGATCACCTTCATCCGCTACGGCGACCTGCACTACATCGCGGAGTCGCACGTCCCGATCCTCGACGCGCTCCGCGCGCGGGACGCCGAGCTGACCGCGCAGCGGCTGCGCGAGCACTTCGCCTACTACGCGCGCTGGGTCGCCGAACCGGCCCCGGACGAACTGCCGCCGGCCGCGTGAATCCGCCGAGCCGGTCGTCTACCCCGGAGCCTCGCTCGCGTCGAGCGCGGCGCGCAGGTAGCGCTCGGGCGCCTCGAGGAACCCGCGCGTGAGGCGCACGGCCTCGACGTCGTCGTAGGCGCACGGCGCGAGGCCGCCGGCGTCCAGCTCGTAGATGCGGGCGCCGGGGCAGGCGAGCAGGATCGGCGAGTGCGTCGCGACCACGAACTGCGCGCCCTCCCGCGCGGCGCGCACGAGGATCGCGAGGAGGGCGAGCGCGCCGCTCGCCGAGAGCGCGGCCTCCGGCTCGTCGAGGACATAGAACCCCTCGCCGCCGAAGCGGTTGGACGCGAGCGCGAGGAACGACTGGCCGTGGGACTGCTCGTGCAGCGGCACGTCGCCGTAGAGCGAGAGGTCCGGCGAGAACTGCCCGCCGGCGTCGACGAAGTTCGCGATGTCGAAGAAGCTCTCGGCGCGCAGGAAGTACCCGTTGCGCGGCTTCGTCCGCCCCAGCACGGGCTCGAGGGCGCCGCCGAGCGCGGGCCGCGGGACCGCGGGCAGCTCGCCGAGGCGGGTGAGCTCGCCGCCCTCGGCCGCGAAGCCCATGGCCTCGGCGACGGCCTCGACGATCGTCGACTTCCCGCTCCCGTTGTCGCCTGCGAGGAGCGTCACGCCCGCGCCGAGATCGAGGCCGTCGACCGCCGCGACGGCCGGAACGTCGTACGGGAAGCCGCTGCCCCAGAGCGTGGGCTCGCGCCGGAGCCCGAGGAGGAACGGGCCCGGGCCGAACCGCCGGAGGTCGCGCCGCCGCGGCATCGCCCGAGCCTAGCCGCGCGGGCCGGCCGCCACGGATCGGTAGCGTCCGCCCCATGGCCCGCGAAGCCCGTCTCGTCCTCCAGATCGCCCGCGGCGGCGCCGCCGAGCGCCGGCTCCGGGAGGCCCCGCCCGCCGCCGTCTCCGACGGCTCGGTCGCGCTCGACACGCGTCCCGCCGACGCCGCCGGGCGCCTCGAGCCGCCCGACGCCGGCGAGGTCGTCCTGTCGGTCCCGTCGCCCGAGAGCCTCACCCGCGAGCCCGAGGAGGTCCGGCGCGTCATCGACCACGCGGGGACCGGCGTCGAGCCCCTCGTGGTGGTCGTCGAGGCCGCCGACGAGCTGCGCGACGACGAGCTCGCGGTCGTCCTCGACGCCGCGGCGCGGGCCAGCCGGCCGGTGATCCTGCGGGTCATGGGCGACGGCTGAGGCGCCGGGCGTCGGCGCGCGCTTGCGCGTAGAACGGTTGCGCGAGCGCCATCCGTGGTCGGGCGGGGCGCCATGCGCGGTCGCGCGCGCCGGGATCGGCGTCGGTGAACCGCGGCGGTGAGGGAAGGGGATTGGCGTGGGTGGCGCCCGGCGCGGACGCGTGCGCCGATCGCGCGACGACTTCTCCCCGGATACCGGGGATTCCTCGTCGAGCGGCGGTAGTGGGCCGAGAAACGGACGTCTGGCGACCGGAACTCGCCCCGCCCAGATCACTGCCGTGAGAACGATGTATTGCCACGCTGAATCCCGCCCGCCACCCTCGGGGCCATGCCGATGACCGCACCGGACGGCGACGACACGACCGCGGCCCTCGCGATCGAGCTCCTCGACCCCGCGGCCGCGGCCGACGCGGACCTGGTGGCGCGCGTCACCGCGCTCGTGAACGTCGTCTACGCGGCGTCGGAGGAGGGGATCTGGGAGCGCGCGGCGACACGCACGACCGCCGCCGAGGTCGCCGGGCTCGTCGCCGCCGGCGAGATCGCGGTCGCACGGCTCGGCGGGCACGTGGTCGGCGCCGTGCGCGTGCAGCCGCTCTCCGAGCGTACGGGCGAGTTCGGCATGCTCGCCGCCGACCCCGCGCACCGCGGCATCGGCATCGGCCGCGAGCTCGTCGCGTTCGCCGAGGACCGCTGCCGCGCGCAGGGGATGACGGCGATGCAGCTCGAGCTCCTCGTCCCGCGCGCGTGGAGCCACCCGAGCAAGGTCTTCCTCGACGCGTGGTACCGCCGGATCGGCTACCGCGTCGTGCGCCGCACGAGCCTCGACGAGCTCTATCCCGAGCTCGCCCGGCAGCTCGCGACGGGGTGCGACTTCGTCGTCTACGAGAAGCCGCTGTAAACACCGATCGCCAGGGCCTATGCGCAGGCGTGCAGCGCCGCGATAGTCCACATCCATGGCCGGAAGCGACGGACGCAGGCGCAGCCGCTCGGGCCGGCTCCGCGACGCGGCGGTGTGGGGTGTCGCGGCGGGGGCGGCCGGCGGCGCGGCCCTCGGCGCGGGGGTCGCGGGCGTCGGGGCGGCGCTCGGCGCCGTGATCGGCGCCGCGGTGTACGCGCCCCTCGAGGTCCTGACGACGCGCGACCGGCCGGCCGCGCAGCCCAAGCCGCTGTGGCAACGGACCCTCGGCAGCGTCCTGGTGATGGCGGTCTTCGGCTGGCTGGTCGGGCTCGTCCTCGGGCGTCACGCGGTCCTGATCGGGGTCGTCAGCGGCGGGTTCCTCGGACTGCTCGGCCTGCGGCCGGCGAAGGTCGCCCTCGGGCTGGTGGTCGGCGCCGCCGTCGGGGCGGGCCTGCACGCGCTCGACGCGGGCGTGGCGCCCGCGCTGGTCGCCGCCGCGGTCACGCTCGCGTACCGCGTGATCGCGGCGGCGGTCTACCGCAATCGACCGCTCGTCGCGATCATGGCGGCGGAGGTCCCCGCCTCGGAGCTGCGCTACGTCGTGCCGTTCGAGGCCCGCTCGCGCTACGTCGGCGCCGACTACGTCGAGCAGCTCGCGCACGTCCGCGGCGGCACGTTCCGTCGCAACCCGCCCGACGTCGGGATCCTCGCGTCGCTCGACAGCCTGCAGGGCCCGACGTTCGACGCCGCCCGCGTGCACCCGCTCATCCGCGAGTTCTACGAGCACACCAGCCGCTTCAAGCTCTCGATCACGCCCGAGTGGCGGCCCTGGATGAAGCCCGCGTACGAGCTCTTCAAGCGGGTCGTCGCCGAGCCGCTGGGCCAGGCCGCGATCCCGTCCAACATCGAAGAGGCCCAGCGCGGGATGGTCAGCACGATCGACACCATCGACCTCGACGGCGACGAGGAGATCGACATCCGCGGCTGGATCCGCACGTTCGCCGACTCCGGCAAGCCGATCTACGTCGGCATCTACACGAGCTTCCGTCACGACGATCGGGGCTACGTCAGCGTCGGGTTCCCGATCCCGAGCGCCAACTTCACCGCGACGCTGCTGCCCCGCAACATCGGCGAGCACGACTTCGAGCTGACGTCGCGCAGCGACCTCGACTTCCCCGGCCACTACCTGAGCTCCGTCGACAGCGACCGCGACGCGCTCACGGTCCTCAAGCTCCTGTACTTCGAGGAGCGCATCCACGTCTACATGGCCGGCGCGGAGCTGCGGACCGACCACAGCTTCTCGCTCGGCGGCCGCCGGTTCCTGACCCTGCGCTACGAGATCGAGCGCCTGGCCGCCGGTCCGTGACGCCGCTCGCTACGCCGCCGCGGCGGAGGGGCGCGCGAGCTTGCGCGCCAGCAGCGCCGCGTCGGCGCGCTCGGTGATCGTCCGCAGGTCGGTCTCCGGCCCGCCGGCCGCCCAGCCGAACGTGATGCCGACGGGCGCGCCACCGGGATCGCGGACGAGGTCGGCGACGGCCGACTCGAGCCGGAGGAAGACGTCGCGGGCGGCGCCCGGGTCGGTGGCGGGGAGGAGCACCGCGAACTCGTCGCCACCCCACCGGAAGACCTGATCGTCGGTGCGGGCGCGCTCGGCGAGCACGGCGCCGACGGCCTTCAGGCACGCGTCGCCCGCGAGGTGCCCGTGGCGGTCGTTGATCTGCTTGAAGCGGTCGAGATCGCCGATGCCGAGGACGAGGTCGCCCGTCCGCGGCGCGACGAAGCGCTCGTCGAGCGCGCGCCGGTTGCCCAGGCGCGTCAGCGGGTCGCGGCGCGCAAGCCGCGCCTGGCCGCGCACACGCGTCATGAGCATGGCGAGGGCCGAGCTGACGAAGAGCCAGATGACGAGCTCGGTGCCGACGCCGAGCAGCGCGTCGCGGTCGGGGGCGTACACCGCCGGGGCCAGCGCGACCACGGCCACCATCGTCGCGAACGGGGCGAAGCGCCGGAGCGGAAGCCACGCGGAGCCCAGGATCAGGGAGAGCAGGAGGAGCTCGTGGTACGGCGCGTGCCAGCCGCCGGCGAGCCACTGCATCGCGCCGAGGTCGAGCGGCAGGAGCCAGGTGATCGTCAGCAGCAGCGGCACGCCGACCTTCCGGTTGCGCCCGAACGCGAGCCGGCCGGCCAGGCTCGCGGCCTGGATCCCGATCCCGGCGGCCCAGCCCCACGCGCCGAGCTGCGCCGTCGGCGGCGCCGGGATCATGAGCTGACCAGCGGCCGGCGTCAGTCGCCGGTCGAGGCGGCCGCGGTGCCCTTCAGGCGGAATGTCGGGACGAAGTCCGGGTCGGTGAGAGCCGGTCGGTCGATCGTGAACGGCGCGATCGGGTACCGGGTGTCTCCGTCGATCGCGAGCTCGGCGAGGATCCGTCCGATGAGGCACGCGAACTTGGCGGCGTGCCCGGCCCCGATGCCGAGCACGATCCGTGGGTGGCCCGGCACGACGTCGAGGATGAACTCGCGATCCGGCGGCATGTCGTAGACGCACGTCCTGCTGGCCAGCACCGGTCCGACGGCGGCGGGCAGACGGCGCTCCAGGAAGCCGCGGAGCAGGTCCTCCTCGGCCGGGTCGGTGTCGTAGCTGCGCTCGTCCAACGTGGTCCAGGCGCCGCGCATGTCGCGCGCGACCTTGACCGCGACCTCGCCGTAGACGGGGAAGCCGTAGAACAGGCTCTCGCCGTGCCAGATCCACACCGGGAAGCGATCCGGCGTGAACTCACGGACCTTCGGCGTCGCGAAGTAGGTGACCTGCTCCTGCGTCAGCGTGAGGTTCCAGCCGATGTCGAGCGACGGGGCGAGGCGCTCGAGCCATGATGCGACGCAGACGATGACGTGTTCGGCCGCGAAGTCCCCGGCGTCGGTGCTGACGGTCACGTGGTCGGCCGCGGAGCGCAGCGCGGTGACCCGCGTGTGCGGGAGGAACGTGACGCCCATTCTCGCGTGCCCGAGCGATCTGGGCGGCGCACGCACGGCGGATGTCGAGCACGCCGGTGTCCTCCTGGTACATGCCGACGACGTCGTCCTCGATCTGCCACTGCGGATAACGCGAGCGCACGTCGGAGGCGTCGAGGTCCTCCCACGGGATCCCGGCGACGCGGAGCGCGGCCCGGTAGTTCGCGAGCTCGTCCACGCCCGGCGTGCCGAGGGTCGCGAGGTCGAGGCCGCCCGTCCGGAGGACCAGCCGCAGCCCGGTCTCCTCCTCGAGCTCTTCCCAGCTCTCGTAGGCGCTCGGCGTCAGCGCCGTGTAGTCGGCCGAGTGGTAGGAGTGCCGGATGATCCTCGAGTGGTCCTCGGACGCGCCGCGGTCGTTGCCCAACTCGAACTGCTCGAGGACGAGGACATCGCTGCATCCCGACTTCGCCAGCCAATAGGCGGCGGCGCTGCCCAGCGCGCCCGCGCCCACGACGATGTGCGAATACGTGCGCATGCTCCGCCCGCAACTGTCGTTCCTCGCGGCCGGCGTTGCAAGCGCGCGCGTCACGCCTGCCGCCCGGAGGCGCGGCGCGGCGCGAGGCGCCGCTCACGCGGGCCGCGCCGTCCGCCTTCGCGCTCGCCGCTGCCCCTCCGCGATCGCGGCCAACCCGCCGAGGACCGCGACGAGCCCGCCGAGCGCCGCGACCGCGCCGCCGCCGAGCGCGACCAGCGCGCCGTAGCCGTGGTTTTCCTTGAACGCGAGATCGGCCGTGATGAAGCGGATCAGGTCCAGGCTGACCGCGAGCACGAACAGCGCAGCGAGCAGCGAGCCGATGACCCCGACGGGCCCGCGGTCCCCGAAGAGCCCCGCGAGGGTCCGGAGGAGCACGGCGCACACGACGGCGCCGAGCACCATCCAGCCCCATTTCGCGGGCGTCTGCGCGAGGCCGTCGAGATGGCGGTGCAGGCCGTGCTTGTCGGCATCGACGACGAGCATCGTCGCCGCGCCGAGGAGCGCGAGGCCCTCGCCGATCACGACCCCCGCGCCGACGTGCCACGGCGACTCGACCGGCGGCGGCGGCGGTTCGATTCGCTGCCGGCTCGCGGATCGCGCTCGGCTTGGCGTTCGCGCGGCGGGGCAGGACGAGCCTCCGGGCGAGCCCGCACCGTCAGATGCGCGCTCGCCTGCCCGCTGACCCTGTCGCCGCGCGCGGTCTCGGCGCCGACGGTCACCGTCTGGTCGGTGTCGGTCTCGGCGGCGGCCGTCCACGTCGCTTCGTGCGTCGCGCCCGCCGCCAGCTCGACGGCGCCACACAGGCGGCGCCCCTCGCCGTTGACGGCGATCAGCGAGGAGAGCGGCGACCGCCCGAGGTTCTGCACGCCGAGCCGCCACGTCACGAGCTCGCCCGGCGTCGCGACCGGCGGCGTGACCGACAGGCCGACGGCGAGCCGCGGCGCCCGCGCCGGCACGCTGTCGCCGGGCACCTCGAAGATCTTGCCGTCGGCCACGCGCATGAACAGCACGGGCGTGCCCCACTCGATGTCGTTGTGGTCGGCGAAGACCGACTTGCGCGCCTCGGCCAGCGCGGCGTCGACCGGGAAGCCCGCCGCGACGGCCTCGTAGAAGCCCTCGCCGAACACGACGGCGGCCCGGTCGGTGATCTCGAACTGCATCGCGATGACCGCCGGGATGTCGCGCTGGACGAGGCTCGCCGCAACGCCGGCGAAGGGGTCGTCGCGCGCGGTCCGCGCGCCCTCGCAGGCGTTCAGCACCGCGAGTCGCAGGGATCGGCAGTCGTGCAGGATGGTGCCGAGCTCCGTGCCGCTCACGGGGCGGGCGCGCCCGTGCTCGTCCTCGAGCAGCAGGACGCCGTCGTCGACCTCGTGGTCGTACATGCCGTGGCCGATGAAGTGGAAGACGTGGAACGCGTCCGTGCGCAGCTCGTCGAGGAGCGCGCTCAGCGTCGCCTGCTCGAGCCAGCGGAGCTCGACGAGCCCCGCGTCGATCAGGCCGCCGAGCGCGCGCTCGAGATTCGCGCGCTCGCGCGCGCCGTCCAGCGGAGCGGCGTCGCTGGGACTGCTGATCATCCCGAGGATGCGCAGCGGCGGCTCGATCGTCAGCGGCCGGCGCTGCCGCGGCAGGTCGAGATAGCGCACGACGGGCGTCATGACGGAGATCGCCAGGAAGTTCGGCTCGTCGTAGAGGAACTCCCAGGGGAGGTCCATGAGCTCCGGCGTGTCGGTGAGCGAGAGCGTCATGCGGAGTCCGTGCCCGCTGCGGTCCGCGTCGGACATCGCGCCCTGGTAGACGTCGCGAACCCGGTCCTGGAACAACGCCCCGAACAGCCGGCCGCCGAAGATCCGTGCGTGCTCCGTCTGCGACGACTCCATGCGCCGGTGCGCCTGTCGGCCCCGACTCGCGCGCAGGACGAAGTTCTCGACCTCGAGGCTCCCGAACGGGAGCTCGAACCGCCCCGACGCCTCTCCGCACGGCGCCGTCACGTACACGCGGTACGCGCCGTCGGCCGGCTCGAAGCGGATTCGCAGTTCGTCGTAGGTGCGGGTGCTGATCGGCATGCTTGTTCCTGACGCGGGGTCGCTGCGACGGTAGGCCGCACCGACGCCGCTGTCTGTGAGGACAGGCACCCAAGATCCCGCGCGCCATGGGCGTCATCGGTCGAGCACGCTCGATCACGGGTGCGCCGCGAAGACGTGGGCGACGGCTCCGCCGCTGAAGACGGTGGTGCTCACCGGCTCGATGGTGAGCGGCGCGGTGAAGAGCCGTTCGCCCGCGCCCAGGACGGCCGGGTGGGTGACCAGGCGGTACTCGTCGATCAAGCCGGTCTCGACCAGTGATCGGGCGAACCGTGTCCCGCCGTGCGCGAGCAGGTATCCGTCGGAGCGCTCCTCCTTGAGCCGCGTGATGGCTTCGGCCAGGTCTCCGGTGGCGATCGTCGTCTCGCCCCAGTCGGCGGACGCGAGCGAGTTCGAGAACACGACCTTGGGGATCTCGTTCATCGGCTTGGCGAACGGCCCGGAGGCGCCGGGCCAGTAGCCGGCCCACGCCGCATAGGTGCCGGCACCGATGAGGTGCGCGCCGGCGTTGCTCAAGGTCTCGACCGTCCACCGGGCGCCGTCATCGGAGCGTCCCGCGGCGACCCAGTCGGAGCTCCCGTCGGCCGGTGCGACGAAGCCGTCGAGCGAGACGGACATCTTGAGGACCAGTGAGGCCATGTGCTGCTCCTTTGCGAAACGAGCGCTACGGGTGCGGTGGCGCAACGGGGAGTTGCACCGTGGCGCAGAGCCCGCCGGTGGCCCGGGGTGTGAGGGTGAGGGTCCCGTCGTGTGCCTGGGTGATGCTCTTGACGATTGCCAGCCCCAGGCCGACGCCTGCGTGGTCGGTGCGGATGCGTTCGGCGCCGCGACGAAACGGCTCGACAAGCGTTGACACCAACTGTGAGGTGAGTTTTTCGCCGGTGTTCTCGACGGTGAGCACCACGCTGTCGGGGTGAACGCTGGTCGTGACCCACACGGTGCCCTGTCCAGGCACATTGTGGACGATCGCGTTGTGCACGAGATTCGTACCCACCTGCAGCAGGAGCGCGTGTGAGCCGATGGTGGGGGTCACGTCGCCGGAGGTCTCGATGCTGAGGCCGCGTTTCTCGGCCAGGGGAAGCAGCGTTTCCGTGGCTTCCTCCGCGATGAGGGACAGGTCGACGTGTTCCCGGGCGAAGGACCGCTGGTCGGCGCGGCTGAGCACGAGCAGGGCTTCGGTGAGGTCGATCGCCCGGGTGTTGACGACGTGGAGGCGTTCGACGAGTTCGCCGTTGTCGCGGTTCGGATCCTTGCGGGCCACGTCGAGAAGGGTCTGCGTGACGGCCAGCGGGGTGCGCAGTTCGTGGGAGGCGTTGGCCGCGAATCTCTGCTGTTCGGCGACGTGTGCTTCGAGGCGCGCGAGCATGGCATCGAAGGCGTCGGCGAGTTCGCGGAACTCGTCGCGACGGCCCGGGAGTCGGATTCGGTGGGCGAGCGATCCGGCCGCGGCGGTACGCGTGGCGTCGGTGATGCGATCCAGCGGGGCGAGCATCTGGCCGGCGAGAAACCACCCTCCCAGCAGACCGAACACCAGCAGGAACGCCATCACGACGGCCGCGATCGGAGCGAAATAGCGCAGGAGGTCGGCGTGGCTGCGGACCAGGAAGATCACCCCGGGGTGCGCACCCCGCGAAAGGGAGAAGTAGCCGGCGGCCAGCAGCACGGCACCGGTGAGCATGAGAAAACCGGCGTAGCTGAGGGTGAGCTTGAGGCGAACGCTCAACCCGGGGGCTCTATCCACGGTCTTCTCCCTCACGCCCGGGGTGGTGTTGCGTGTCGATGCGGTAGCCGGCACCGGCGACGGTGGCGATGATCCAGGGTTCGCCGAGGCGTTTGCGCAGTGCCGAGACCGTGATGCGCACGGCGTTGGTGAACGGGTCGGCGTTCTGGTCCCACGCTCGTCCGAGGAGCTCTTCGGCGCTCACGACACCGCCTTCGGCGGCGACGAGGACTTCGAGCACGGCGAACTGCTTGCGGGTCAGCGCGACGTAGCGGTCGTCGCGGTAGACCTCGCGGCGGAACGGATCCAGCCGCAGGCCGGCGATCTCCCGCACGGGCGGCCGGTTGTGGGCGCGCCTGCGGTCGAGCGCTCTGAGCCTGAGCACGAGCTCCTGCAGCTCGAAGGGCTTGGTGAGGTAGTCGTCGGCGCCGATCTCGAACCCGGTGGTCTTGTCGTCGAGACGGTCGGCGGCGGTGAGCATGATGATCGGCGTGCCGCTGGCGGAGGCGACGATGCGCTTGGCGATCTCGTCACCGGAGGGCCCGGGGATGTCGCGGTCGAGGACGGCGATGTCGTAGGCGTTGACGCTCAGCAGCTCCAGAGCCGCGTTGCCGTCGCCCGCGATGTCAGCCGCGATCGCCTCCAGGCGCAGGCCATCGCGGATGGCTTCCGCCATATAGGGCTCGTCCTCGACGATCAGCACGCGCACACTCGGATGCTACGAGCGGGCGCTTATCGTCGGCGTATCGAAAACCGCATACGTGCTGGTAACGCCGCGCTGGCTTCACTGGCGGCGTGACCTCCAGCGCACCAGTACGAACAACGACCGGTCGGGTTCGGATTCGCAGGCTCCGGGTCGCCGGCCTGCTCGTCGCGATCGCGGCGATCGCGGCGATCGCTGCCCTCGGGTACCAGTCGGTGGCGTCCTCGTGGCCGACGGCGCCCTCGTCCTCGTCACGTGTCGGCGTCCTACGCCCCGAGCAGCGTGGTCCGCTCGGCGAGGCCGACGGTGCCGTCCCCGACGGCACGCCGGTCTTCGACGACGAGGTTCCGGGTGTGGCCAACCTCGATCCAGCCCTCCTCGGTGCCCTGCGCCGGGCTGCGACCGATGCCGCAGGCGACGGGGTCGAGTTCTCCGTCGACAGCGGCTGGCGTTCCCCGGAGTACCAGGAGCGGCTCCTCCGTGAGGCGATCTCGAAGTACGGCTCAGAAGCGGAAGCCACCCGATGGGTGGCCACGCCCAACACGTCCGCGCACGTGTCGGGGGACGCGGTCGACATCGGGCCCTCCGCCGCCACGCAGTGGCTGGCGGCACGCGGCGCCGCCTACGGGCTCTGCCGGATCTACGGCAACGAGCCCTGGCACTTCGAACTGCGCCCCGAAGCGATCGATCGCGGTTGCCCCTCCATGTACGCCGACCCGACCCAGGATCCAAGGATGCAGCAGTGACCAACACCATGAGAAGAACCCTTCGGCTGCTGGCCCCCGTTGCCATGGTCGCTCTGATCATCGCGGGCTGTGGCTCGAACGCACCCTCGGAGACCAGCACCGCCGGCAACTCCGGCAGCGCGGGCAGCACCGGCAGGACCAAGCAGGCCACCGCTCAGGACAAGGCGGTCAAGCTCGCCGAGTGCATCCGAGCGCACGGCGTCCCCCACTTCCCGGACCCGGACGCGAAGGGCGACTTCGCCTTCGGGATCGACGTGAGCCCCGCGGTGTGGAGGAAGGCCGTCGACGCGTGCAAGGACCTGGCGCCACCGGGCGCCTTCAGCGGAAAGCGGAGCCCGAAGCAGCAGTCGGCAGCGCTCAGGTTCGCCGAGTGCGTACGCGAGAACGGCGTGAAGGACTTCCCGGACCCGGCCAACGGTGAGCCCCTCATCGACACGACGCGGATCCCGTCCTCCGACCGGCCCGGGGGCATGACCATCCTCAACGCCGCGACGCACAAGTGCGGGTCGATCCTGGGACGGGCAGTGGGGGGTCAGCGGTGAGGCCGAAGGGCTGGGTGCTGTCCGGCGCGGCCGTCGTGGTCGCCGTCGCTGTCATCGGCGGCGTGGTCGTGCTGTCCGATGACGACCAGGCGACCGCGACCGCGCAGGCGGCGTCGGCGGACACCGCGACGGTGCAGGAGGGCAAGCTGTCGGCCGCGGTCTCCCAGGACGGGACCCTGACCTACCGGGCGCGGCCGGACGGCTCGCCGTTCTCCGCGATCAACCACGCCCGCGGGACGTACACCGAGCTGCCCGCGGTGGGAGACGAGGTCGGCTGCGGCGGCGTGCTGTATCGGGTGGACGACCGGCCGGTGCTGTTGCTGTGCGGCACGGTCCCGGCCTACCGCGCGCTGCACGTGGGCGATGCCGGTCGGGACGTCCGTCAGCTCAACCGCAACCTCCACGTGCGCGGCGCCGGCGCCGCCTTCACCCCGAAGACGAAGCAGGCGCTCAGGGCCCTCCAGCGCCGCAAGGGCGTTCACGCGAACGGCGCGCTGGCCCTCGGCGACGCGGTCTTCCTGCCCGATCCGGTGCGGATCGCCAAGGTCACCGGCCAACTCGGCGCGTCCGCCCAGCCGGGGGCCCGGGCGCTGAACGCCACCTCCGGCACGCTCCACGTGCGGGTGAACCTCGATCCGTCCGAGCAGGGTCAGGTCAAGCGGGGGGATCGCGCGCAGATCACGTTGCCGGGCAGCACCACGGTGACGGGGAAGGTCGACGGGTTCGGAACGGTCGCCGAGACCCCGGCCGGGCAGGACGGCAGCGCTGCGGACGCGACGATCCCCACCTACATCAGCCTCGACGACCCGAGCAAGGCACGCGGCCTCGACCAGGCGCCGGTCGGCGTGGACATCACGACCGCGGGCGTGGACAGCGCGCTGAGCGTTCCGGTCACCGCGCTGGTGGGGAGGTCCGGCGGGGGCTTCGCGGTCGAGGTGGTCCGCGCCGGCGAACGACGCGACCTGGTCGCGGTGCGGGTCGGCCTGTTCGACACCGCCGGCGGGCGCGTCCAGGTCGAGGGCGACCTGCGCGCCGGCGATCGGGTCGCGGTGCCGTCGCTGTGAGCGACCCGGTCCTGGAGCTCGATGGCGTGACCAAGGTCTACGGCGAGCAGCCGCCGGTGGCCGCGCTGCGCGGGGTGTCCTTCTCCGTCCGGCGGGGCGAGCTCGTGGCGATCGTGGGGCCCTCCGGGTCGGGCAAGTCCACCCTCCTGCACGTCATCGGGACGCTCGAGCGACCCAGCAGCGGCGTGGTCCGGATCGGTGGGGTCGACGTCGCGGGCCTGAGCGACCGCGAGCTCTCGCTGCTGCGCGCGCAGGAGATCGGGTTCGTCTTCCAGCAGTTCTTCCTGGCCGAGCACGCCACTGCGCGCGAGAACGTCGCCGACGGGTTGCTCTACGCCGGCGTCCCGGCCGCCGAGCGGTACCGGCGCGCGGACGAGGCGCTGGAACGGGTCGGCCTGTCCCACCGCGCGACGTTCAAGCCGACCAAGCTCTCCGGCGGGGAGCGGCAGCGGGTCGCCATCGCAAGGGCGCTCGTCGGGCGCCCGGCGATCGTCCTCGCCGACGAGCCGACCGGGAACCTCGACAGCGTCACCGGCGCGTCGATCATGGACCTCATCCGCGAGCTCAACGCCGGCGGCGCGACCATCGTGATGATCACGCACGACGCGGGCCTCGCCGCGCAGCTGCCGCGCCAGATCCGGGTGTTGGACGGCCACGTGGTCTCGGCATGAGCTCCGCCGGCGGACGGTTACGGGTGCAGGACGGGCTGCGGGTGGCGAGCGTCGGGCTGCGCGCCCGGCCGCTGCGCGCCGCGCTGTCCGCGCTGGGGATCGCGATCGGAACGGCGGCGATCGTGGCCGTCCTCGGGTTGTCCTCGTCGTCACAGGCCGGGCTGCTCGCGGAGATCGACCGGCTCGGCACGAACCTGCTGACCGTCGAGGCCGGACAGCGGCTCACCGGGGGAGCGGCGAAGCTGCCCGTCGAGGCGCCCGGGCGGATCACCCTCCTCCACGACGTCCAGCGGCTCGCGCACACCGGCCTGATGAAGGACGAGAAGGTCTACCGCAGCTCGCTGATCCCGGTGGCCAACAGCGGCGGCCTGGAGGTGCGGGCCACGAGCCTGAACCTGCTCCCGGTGCTCGGCACCGGCGTCGCCCGCGGCAGTTGGCTCAACGCGGGCACCGCCCGCGAGCCGGTCGCCGTGCTCGGCGCGGTCGCGGCCGAGCGCCTGGGCATCGACCGCGTCCACGCCGATCAGCGGATCTGGCTGGGAGGCCAGTGGTTCAACGTCGCGGGCATCCTGGAGCCCTCGCCGCTGGCGACCGACATCGACACCAGCGCCCTGGTCGGCTACCCGGCCGCCCGGAAGTACCTCGGGTACGTCAGCATCGCCCAGGGCGAGCAGACCGCCGGCCCTCCCAGCACGATCTACGTGCGCACGGCCACCGGCCACGAGGCCGCGGTGCAGGCGCTGCTCGCGCCGACCGCCAACCCCGAGGCACCCGACGAGGTCAACGTCAGCCAGCCCTCCGACGTGCTCACCGCGCGCGCCGCCGCGGCCGGGGCCTTCGACAGCCTCTTCCTCGGGCTCGGGATCGTGGCCCTGATCGTGGGCGCCGTCGGCGTCGCCAACATCATGATCATCTCGGTGCTGGAACGCCGCTCGGAGATCGGGCTGCGTCGCGCCCTCGGCGCGACGAAGAGCCAGATCCGGACGCAGTTCCTCACGGAGTCGATCCTGCTCGCGCTCATCGGCGGCGTCGTCGGCGTGCTGGCCGGGATCGCGGCGACGGCCGTCTACGCCGGCTCGAAGCACTGGGCCATCGTGATCCCCGTCGAGGCATGGTCGGGCGGCATCGCCGCGGCCATCCTGATCGGCGCGTTCGCCGGCCTGATGCCGGCCGTGCGAGCATCTCGGATGCCGCCGACGGTGGCATTGCGAACGGTCTGAGCGGGAGGTGCGCCGAGATGCCCGAGTTTCCTCTCACCGGCGGCTGCAACTGTGGCGCCGTCCGCTTCGAGGTCACCGCTCCCCTCGCCGTCGCGAGCTACTGCCACTGCAAGCGCTGCCAGCGCCGCAGCGGCGCCGCCGCGGCCGCGAACGCCCACCCGGCGCCCGGGACGTTCCGGATCGTCGCCGGCGAGGACCATCTCCCGCGTCTGGCAGCCCGAGGGCGGCGGCGAGAAATGGTTCTGCGGAACGTGCGGGTCGGCGCTGTTCGGCCGCAACCCCAGCCATGCCGACCCGATCGGGATTCGCATGGGCGCGTTCGACGGCGACCCCGGGATCCGGCCGACCGTGCGCCAGTTCGTGCGCTACGCCGCGCCATGGGAGGCGCTGCCCGACGACGGCCTGCCCCGGTTCCCCGAGAGCCGCCACGCGCAGCCCGGCGCGCGCCTCACCCACCCTGGGTGATCAATGGCGCTGGGCTCGCGCGGCGGTGAGCCTTGAGAAGCCGCGGGACCACGACGCCGAGGACGAGCGCGAGCGCTGCCCCGAGGAGCGTCTCGAAGATCCGATCACCGAAGGCGTGCTGGAACGCCTCGGTGCTCGACACGCCGCTGATCAGGAGGACGACGAGGCCGCTGCCCGCCGCGGTGACGTACCAGCGGCTGGTGCGGATCGCGACCATCGCGGTCACCGCGCACACGGCGATGACCGCGACCGCGACCTCCCCGACGCCGTGCCGGTAGAGCACGGCTGCGAGGAGGACGCCTCCGACGGTGGCGCAGACGCGCCCGATGGCGCGGCTGGTCAGCAGGTCAGGGTCCGGGCGCATCACGAACACCGCGGCGGCACCGGCCCATGCCGGGTGCGAGAGGTCGAGGACGTAGGCGACCGCGATCCCGACCGCGGCGGCGGTCGCGAAGAGGACCGCGTAGGTGCGCACCGCCGAGGGATCGCGCATCTGCGGTGGTCCCTGCCCGTGGCGTCGCCGAGTGGCAGCGCCGGATGCGGGCAGCGGCCAGAGGAGGTTGACGAGCGTCGTCCACGCGGCGCCGGCGAGGAAGACGGCGGCAAGCTTGAAGCCGTCGGGGGCGGGGTGGTTCATGCCCAGCGCGAACGCCGGCGTCGCCAGCGCGGGCAGCACGGCGGCGGCTCGACCCCGTGATCCGGCGGCCAGCGCGCTTGCGCCGGCGACGAGGAACATCGCCGCGATGGCCACGAGCGAGACCTGGCCGACGACACATCCGGCCGCGTAGGACACCGCGAACAGCAGGCCGACCGCGAAGAGCTTCGCGCGGGCGGGGCGCGTCGTCGGGAGACCGAGCATCGCAACCGGCAGCGTGCCGAGCGCGAAGACGACACCGAGGCTGAGATTCGCCGCGGCCGCGATCGGGAGGGCCGGGACGGCGACCACGAACCCGCGTCGCGCATCGGCCCAGTTCCACGTGATTCCAGACATCGGTGCGAGCGCAGGGAAGCGGTCCGCCGTCACCCTACGTCGTCGCGCGGATCGCGAGTCGCGCGGCGAAGCGGCTGGAGCACTCGCCGCTTGAATCGGAAAAACGCAGGCGGAAGGTCGGAAACATGTGTTGAACGGCTGCACCGCGGCCCGCAAGATCTCGACAGGCCGGGACGGAACCGGCACATCGATTGCGAGCGGGGCGAGGAATGTCGAACGAAGCGGTGCAGGTGCTGGTCGTCGGCGGTGGCCAAGCGGGCCTCGCGATGAGCGAGCACCTGCGCGCCTGCGGCCTGACGCATCTCGTTCTCGAGCGGCATCGGATCGCCGAGCGTTGGCGGTCGGAGCGTTGGGACTCCTTGGTCGCGAACGGGCCCGCGTGGCACGACCGGTTCCCCGGGCTGGAGTTCGACCTCGATCCGGACGCGTTCGCCTCCAAGGAGCAGGTCGCCGAGTACTTCGAGGCCTACGCGCAGAAGATCGAGGCGCCGATCCGCTGCGGGGTCGAGGTGCTCTCGGTGCGCCGGAACGCGGGCCGGGCCGGCTTCCGGGCCGAGACGACCGACGGCACGATCGAAGCGCGCTACGTGGTCGCGGCGACCGGCGCGTTCCAGCAGCCGCTGATCCCGCCGATCCTGCCCGCGGACGCGGGGGTGGTGCAGATGCACTCGAGCGGCTACCGCAACCCGGGCCAGCTGCCCGACGGCGCGGTCCTCGTCGTGGGGGCGGGGTCGTCCGGCGTGCAGATCGCGGACGAGCTGCGCCGCTCCGGGCGGAGCGTCTACCTCTCCGTCGGGCCCCACGACCGTCCCCCGCGGCGCTACCGCGGCCGCGACTTCTGCTGGTGGCTCGGCGTGCTCAACAAGTGGGATGCGGAGGCGCCGGAGCCCGGCGCCGCGCACGTCACGATCGCGGTCAGCGGAGCGCATGGCGGCCACACCGTCGACTTCCGCGACCTCGAACGCCGCGGCATGACCCTCGTCGGGTTCATGACCTCGTTCGAGGATGGCACGATCCGGTTCGCGCCCGACCTCGCGGAGAACATCGCGCAGGGCGACGCCAACTATCTGTCGCTGCTCGACGAGGCCGACGCGTACGTCGCCCGCGCGGGGCTCGACCTCCCGGAGGAGCCCGAGGCCCGCGAGCTGGGGCCGCTGCCCGCCGCCGCCCTCGATCCCGTCCGCGAGCTCGACCTCGCCGGCGCAGGCGTGACCTCCGTCATCTGGGCCACCGGGTTCACCTCCGACTACAGCTGGCTCCAGGTCGACGCGTTCGACGAGAACGGCAAGCCGGATCACCGCCGCGGCGTGTCGTCCGAGCCCGGGGTGTACTTCCTGGGCCTGCCGTGGCAGTCACGACGTGGATCGACGTTCATCTGGGGCGTCTGGCACGACGCCAGACACGTCGCCGACCACATCGCGACGCAGAACGGCTACCTGGCGTACGAGCCTCGGCGTCCACGAGGCAGCGACGAGTGGCGGTGCGCGCATGACGGTGCACCGGCGGATCCGCCCGTTCAACACGCGCGAGACCTACCCCGAGCAGAACCTCGACAACGACCTCTGCCAGGCGGTCGTCGCCGGGAACACCGTCTACCTGCGCGGTCAGATCGGCCAGGACCTCGACACCTCGGAGAACGTCGGCGTCGGCGACGTGGAGGCGCAGGCCGAGCAGGCGATGAAGAACATCGAGATGCTGCTCGAGGAGGCCGGCGGCGGGCTGGAGCACATCGTCAAGGTCACCGTCTACCTGGTCGACCCGCGCTACCGGGAGCCGGTCTACCGCGTGATGGGTCGCTGGCTGAAGGGCGTGCACCCGGTGTCGACGGGGATCGTCGTCAGCGCGCTGGCCCGGCCGGAGTGGCTGGTGGAGATCGACGCGACCGCGGTGCTCGCGTGACGTTCGCGATCCTCGGGCGCTGCGAGCGGACGGGACGGCTGGGCATGGCGATCTCGTCGTCGAGCCCGGCGGTCGCGGCGCGGTGCGCGAACGTGCGCGCCGGCGTCGGGGTCGCCTCCTCGCAGAACGTCACCGATCCGCGGTTGGGACCGCAGCTCCTGGATGAACTCGAGGGCGGCGCGACGGCGGACGCCGCGCTTCGACGATCGCCGCGGCCGCGCCGCCGGTGAGCACCGCCAGCTCGCGGTGGTCGACGCGCAGGGCCGCAGCGCCGCGTGGAGCGGCGCCCGCGCGCTCGGCGTGCACGGCACCCGGACCGGTCGCGGCTGGGCGGCGGCGGGCAACATGCTGGCCTCCGAGTCCGTGCTCGACGCGCTCGGCGCGGCGTTCCGAGTCGGCCGGCGAATCCGAGCTCGAGGCGCGGCTGATCGCCGCGCTCGAGGCCGGGCTCGAGGCGGGCGGCGAGGAGGGCCCGCTGCGCTCGGCCGGCCTGCTCGTGGCCGACGCGGTCGACTGGCCGGTGACCGACCTGCGCGTCGACTGGGCGGCGGGAGGCTCCGAGCCGATCGCCGAGCTGGCGCGGCTCTGGGACGTCTGGGCCCCGCAGCGCGACGACTACGTGACGCGCGCGCTCGACCCCGCTTCCGCGCCCGCCTACGGCGTCCCGGGCGAAGGGACGGCGACGCGCAGTGATCACCGAGCGGGTGAGACACTCGCCACCGTGTCCGCCATGCGCTTCACGCTGCGCCAGCTGCAGTACTTCGTCGCCGCGGCAGAGGCCGGCAGCGTCACCGACGCCGCCCTGAACATCCCCGTGGCGCAGTCGTCGGTGTCGGCGGCGATCTCGCAGCTCGAGGCCGCGCTCGGCGTGCAGCTGCTCATCCGCCACCACGCCCAGGGCATCTCGCCGACCGCCGAGGGTCGCCAGTTCCTGGATCGCGCCCGCGCGCTGCTGCGCGACGCGGACGAGCTGGAGCGCTTCGCCTCCGAGCTGACCGCCGAGCTGAGCGGCACGCTGCACCTCGGGTGCCTCGTCACGCTCGCGCCGCTGGTCACGCCGCGTCTGGGACAGGGCTTTCGCGAGCGCCACCCGGCGGTGAGCCTGGAGATGGTCGAGGCCGGGCAGGCCGATCTGGTCACCGGTCTGCGTTCGGGCCAGCTCAGCGTCGCGCTGACCTACGACCTGGACCTGGCCGCCGACCTGACGTTCGCGCCGCTGGCCTCGCTCCCGCCGTTCGCGCTCCTCGGGGCCGACCATCCGCTGGCGGCGAAGGAGTCGGTGACGCTCGAGGAGCTGGCCGGCGAGCCACTGGTCCTGCTCGATCTGCCGCATTCGCGCGAGTACTTCCGCGCGCTGTTCGCGGCCGCGGGCGTGGAGCCGACGATCGCGCACCGCTCGATCCACCCCGAGGTCATCCGCACCATGGTGGGCAACGACTTCGGCTACTCCATCATCAACGCGCGGCCGCACATCGACGTCGCGCTGGACGGCCGGCCGCTAGTGACCCGACCGATCGCGGGCGAGCCACGGCCGATGATCATGGGGCTGGCCCGGCTGGAGAGCCTTCGCCCGACGCGGCTGGTCGAGGCCTTCGAACAGCACTGCCGGGCGGCGATCGGGGCCGGGACGGTCCCTGGCCTCGGCGATGGCGGCGCCTGACGCGACCGCGCTCCTGGCCCGCCTGGTCGCCCGGCCGTCGATCGCCGGCGGCGGCAACCGCGAGCTGATCGCCGACATCGCGACGGTCCTGGACGAGGCCGGCGCCGACGTCCGCGTGCACGACGGGACGCGCCCGGGCACGACGTGCTGCACGCCGTGCTCGGCCCGGCCGACGCGCCAGGGGGCGTGCTGCTCGCCGCGCACGGAGACGTCGTCGACGTCGCGGGCCAGACCTGGACGAGCGACCCGTTCGCCTTGCGCGCCGACGGCGGCCGGCTCCACGGACGCGGCGCCGCCGACATGAAGGGCTTCATCGCCGCGACGCTGGCCGCCATCGCGCGATCCGAGCCGTCGTCCCTGAACGCGCCGCTGCACGTGGCGATCTCGCACGACGAGGAGCTCGCGTGCGCGGGCATCGCGCCGCTGCTCGACGCGCTCGGCGGCGGCGGGATCGCCGCGCCGCTCGCCGGCGTGGTCGTCGGCGAGCCGACCGAGCTCCGGGTCGTCGACCGCCACAAGGGCAAGGCCGCGCTCGACATCACCCTCCATGGCCGCGCAGCGCACTCCGCCACGCCGTCGGCCGGCGTCAACGCCGTGCGCGCCGCCGCGCACCTGATCGTCGCGCTCGAGGACCTGGAGCGCCAGCTGGCGACGGAGGCGAGCGACCCGTCGTTCTCGATGCCGCACGCCACGATCGGCATCGGCCCGATCAACGGCGGCGTCGCGGTCAACATCGTGCCCGACCGATGCACGCTGCAGGTCGAGACGCGCGTGCTCCCCGGGCAGCCGCTCGACGCGATCGTCGAGCGGATCGGCGATGTCGCGTCTCGGATCGGAGCCGAGATGACGGCGACGGCGCCGGAGGCCGGCGCCGACGTGGACCGCGTCGCCGGCTACCCGCCGCTCACGCCGACCCCGGAGGGCGGGCGTTCGGCGCGCGCGTCGGCTGATCGCCGGCCACGGCGACGGCGGCGCCGTGGACTTCGGGACCGAGGCCGGGCTCTACCAGGAGCGTCTCGGCGTTCCGGTCGCGGTCTGCGGCCCCGGGTCGATGGCCCAGGGCCACACCGCGGACGAGTTCATCACGGTCGACCAGCTCGCCGCCGGCGAGGCGTTCGTCGCGGGGATGATCGACCGGCTGCTGGGCGAGCGGGCGTGCGGCATGAGCACGTGACGGTCAGGCGATCTCGTTCACGGGCCGCGCCGCGAGGGCGGTGGCCGGTGCCGGCTGCTGGCGGCGGCGCTCGCGCGCGCCGAGCACCAGCCCGGCGACCGCGATCGCCCCGATGACCACGAGCGTGCCGATCGTCAGCGCCTCGAAGTGCGCGCGCGAGACGCCCCACGTGTCCTCGAAGTCGAAGTCGACGCCGAGCAGGTTCTCGAGCGTGCCCGGGAAGACCGCGACCCACGAGCCAAGGGCGATGAAGCCGGTGGCGAGGACGGTGCAGATCCACAGGCCGGCGCTGCCGCCGGGCACGACGAACGGGCGGTGGACGTCGGGGTACAGGCGGCGGAGGCGCACGGCCGACGGGTAGATGATCAGGTAGGAGAGCAGGACGGTCGAGATCGCGATCGTCAGCACGATCTCGAAGGTCGTCGCGGCGCTGCCGGAGGCGAGGTTGATCGCCACGATCGAGAAGACCGTCGCCACGACGCCGGACATGAGGTTCACGCGCACGGGCGTGCCGAAGCGGTCGCTGATGACGCCGAGCGAGCGCGGGAACGTGCCGTCCATGCCGACGGCGGCGAGCACGCGGTCGGAGCCCATCATCCACGCGGCGCCCTGGGTGAGCAGGGTGAAGATGAAGGCCAGGGCGGCGAGGTCGACGAGCACGTCTTGGGCCGCGCCGTAGACGCTGAAGCTGCGCGTGGCGGCGTCCATGAAGCCCGCGACGCTCGAGACCTTGCTCGCGGGCATGACGACGAGGATCGCGGCGATCGGGAGCAGGTAGCAGCCGACCGACACGATCGCGGAGGCGCCGATCGAGCGGGGCACGTCGCGCTGGGCGTCGCGCATCTCCTCGCCCGCGGCCGTCCTGCACTCGAAGCCGCTCATGGCGAAGATCAGGAGCGGAACGGCGCCGAGGAAGACCGCGAGCGTCGGGGAGAAGTCGCCCGCGCCGGAGCCGTGGATGCCGTGCTCGATGGCATAGATGCCGACCGTCACGCACACGATGGCGACGAGGGCGATCTTCACGAACGCGCCGATCGTCGGGATCCACTTGCCGCGCTTGAGCGAGATGATCGCGACGAGGATCCCGATCCAGATGAAGACGAGCTTGAAGACGTAGTCCCCCACCGAGCCCGCCTCGATCTTCGTGAGGTTGCTGCTCCACGCCTCGGTGGCCAGGAACGCCAGCGAGCCGCCGAGCCAGAGCGGGTTCGTGATCCAGTAGAGGACCGCCCCGAGCGCCGCGGCCACGCGCCCCCACGCCAGCCGCATCCAGTGGTACGGGCCACCTTCGCGCACGAACGCGCCGCCCATCTCCGCCATCAGCAGCGCGTAGGGCAGCACGAACAGCGGGACGAGCACGAGCATCCACGTGAACGTCTGCGCCCCGAAGCTCGAGATGTAGCCGATCGTGTCGAGCGAGACGACGGTCGCGACCCCGAAGAAGACGAGGTCGAACAGGCGCATGCTCTTGACGAGCCGATGGCGCTGTTGCGCCTCGAAGTCATCCACGCCGGCGGCGGTCCCCACACTCATCACGGTCTCTCCCTCGCTCGTGTCGCCCGGAGCGGGCGCTCCGCGGCCCCAGTGTCGGCGGTCTCCGCCGCCCCGCCAATGCGTTTGCGCGAGAGATGATCGACGATGCGATGCGGGCGACGTTGATCGGTGCTCTGGTCGCGCTGGTTCGGATGCGCCGATGCAGCGGCGCGTGACTGCCCATTGACGCCCGCGCCCGGCGCGGGAGACTGCGCGACGATGACCGGCATCGCGACGACGCATCCCCTCGCCCCACTCCACGCCGACGAGCTCGCCCGCGCGACGGGCGCGGCGCTCGCCGCCGTCCCCGGCGCCCGGGTCGTCAGCGCGGCACGCCGGGAGCCGGTCAAGGCCGAGTACCTCGCGTGGCGCGATGGCGACGGTCCGCGCCCGGCGCGCGAGGCGATCGTCGTCCTTGCCTGTGAGCACGGGGTCGAGGAGGTCGTCGTCGGACTCCCGGACGGCGAGGTGCGCTCCCGGCGCACGATCGAGGGGGCGCGGCCGCCGATCACCCCCGAGGACTACGAGGCCGCCGCGGCCTGCGTGCTCGAGGACGAGCGCGTCCGGGCCGCGCTGCGAGCGCGCGGCGTCGACGACATCGGCCTCGTGCAGATCGACGTCCTGCCGAGCGGGGTGTTCGGCCATCCGCTCGAGGCCGGCCACCGCTTCGGCCGCGCCGTGGCCTACCTGCGCCGCGATCCGTACGACAACGCGTACGCCCGCCCGATCGAGCACCTCATCGCGTACGTCGACCTCGACGCCCACCGCGTCCTCGAGGTCGAGGACGGCGAGCGCCGCCCGATCCCGGACGCCGACGGCGACTACCGCGCCGGCGTCGTCCCACCCCGCGACGACCTGCGGCCGTTCTCTTTGACCCAGCCCGAGGGCGTCTCGTTCAGCGTCGACGGCGGAGAAGTCCGGTGGCACCGCTGGACCCTCGTGCCCGCCATCGACCCCCAGGAGGGGCTCGTCCTGCACGACCTCCGCTACGACGGCCGGCCGGTCCTCTACCGCGGATCGTGCGCGGAGATGATCGTCCCCTACGGCGAGCCCGACCCGATGCACAACTGGCGCACGTACTTCGACGCCGGCGAGTACGGACTCGGCGCGTGCCTGAACTCGCTCGAGCTCGGCTGCGACTGCCTCGGCGAGATCACCTACCTCGACGCCCACCTGGCCGACCAATCCGGCGCGCCGCGACGGATCGCCAACGCGATCTGCCTGCACGAGGAGGACGCGGGCCTGCTGTGGAAGCACACCGACTACGCGACGGGGCACGTCGAGACGCGACGCGGGCGGCGGTTCGTCGTCAATGCCATGGCGACCGTCGGCAACTACGAGTACGCGTTCCGCTGGTACCTGGGCCTCGACGGCTCGATCGAGATCGAAGTCCAACTGCACGGGATCGTCTCGACGATCGCCCTCGGGGAGGGTGGTGACCCGCCGGCCGGCTCGAACATCGTCGACCGGGGCCTCGCCGCCCCGCACCACCAGCACATGTTCTGCTTCCGGCTCGATCTCGACGTCGACGGCACGGCCAACGCCGTGAGCGAGATCGAGGCCGAGCGCGTCCCGACTGGTCCCTCGAATCCTCACGGCAACGCCTTCCGCCCCCGGGTGACTGTGCTGCGAACCGAGTCCGAGGCCCGCCGCAACGCCGACGAGTCAGCCTCGCGTGTGTGGGCGGTCACGAGCGCCGACCACACCAACGCCCACGGCCGGCACACGGGCTACCGGCTCGTGCCGGGTCAAGGGACGGCCACACTGCTCGCCCAGCCCGGCTCGAGCGTCGACCGCCGAGCGGGCTTCGCGCGCCACACGCTGTGGGTCACCCCGTACGACGCCGACGAGCGCTTCCCCGCCGGCGCGTACCCCTACCAGCACGCGGAGCCGGGCGGTCTGCCCGCCTACAGCCAGGATCGTCCCCTCGACGGCGAGGACGTCGTCCTCTGGTACACGGTCGGCGTCACCCACTTCGTCCGCCCCGAGGACTGGCCGATCATGCCCATGACCAAGGCCGGGCTCGCGCTCCAGCCGGTCGGCTTCTTCGATCGCAACCCGACCCTCGACATCCCCCCGTCCGCTGCGGGCTGCCACCACGAGCACTGGTAGGGCTGCGTCGAGCCCTCCTGGGCTACCTCCAGAACACTCCAGCCCGGGCGCCCAGTGACGGTTCGGCGAGTCCAGATGAGGCAGGAGGTTTCGGCCTCGAGCGCCCGGACTGCACGTCGGTAGCGGCGGCGGGAGCCGCGCGTCGGAGGGCGGCGAGCGTGATCGGTCCCGAGGACGAGGAGCGCGGGCGCGTGCTCGCGCGCGGTCTCGACAAGGGCCTGCCGGGGGTGGATGGCGCAGACGCGGAGGCCCAGCGCGTTGACGCCGGCGTCGAGGGCGAGCTCGAGCGGTTCGCGCAGCGCGGCGGCGACGGCCGGCGCGTCGCCGAGGTCGGCCGGTCCGCGACCGGCCCGGCGGTCGACGACGTTGACGACGACCAGGTGGGTGTCG
>CAWBIM010000011.1:0-68019 GCA_963788935.1 uncultured Actinomycetes bacterium
ATCCCCGAGATGGCCGAGGCGATGGGGATCCAGCAGAACTACCTCTACCGCGTCCTGCCCGGGCTGCAGAAGGACGGCCTCGTGCGCAAGGAGGGGCGCGGCTGGCACCCGCTCGAGGCGGCCTGAGGGCCGTCCTTCCGCCGGGCGGTCAGCCGACCAGCCCGAGCCCCTTCACCGCGTCGCGCTCCTCCATGAGCTCGCCCACGGTCCGGTCGATCCGGCCCTGGGCGAAGTCGCCGACCTCGAGCCCCTCGACGATCTCGTAGTCGCCGCCCGCGCAGCGCACGGGGAACGAGGACATCAGGCCCTCCTCCACGCCGTACTGACCGCCGGAGCGCACGACCATCGAGCGCAGGCCGTCCGATCCCGCGACCCAGTCGCGCACGTGGTCGATCGCCGCGTTGGCCGCCGACGCCGCCGAGGACGCGCCGCGCGCCTCGATGATCTCCGCGCCGCGCTTGCCGACCCGCGGGATGTACTCGTTCTCGTACCAGTCCATGTCGACCTGGTCGGCGGCGCGCTCGCCCTTCACCTTCGCGTTGAACAGGTCGGGGAACATCGTGGGCGAGTGGTTGCCCCACACCACGAGGTCCTGGACGTCGGCGACGCCGGCGCCGAGCTTCTGGGCGAGCTGGGCGACCGCGCGGTTCTCGTCCAGGCGGGTCATCGCGGTGAAGCGCTCGGCCGGGATGTCCGGCGCGTTGTTCATCGCGATGAGCGCGTTCGTGTTGGCCGGGTTGCCGACCACGAGGATGCGGACGTCGTCGGCGGCATTCGCGTTGAGCGCCTCGCCCTGGGGCTTGAAGATCGCGCCGTTGGCCTCGAGGAGGTCGGCGCGCTCCATGCCCTTCGAGCGCGGGCGGGCGCCGACGAGCAGCGCGACGTTCACACCGTCGAAGGCCTTCCCGGCGTCGTCCGTGCACTCGACCGAGCGCAGGAGCGGGAAGGCACAGTCGAACAGCTCGAGGGCGGTGCCCTCCGCGGCCTTGACGGCGTCCGGGATCTCGAGCAGGCGCAGGTCGACCTCCTCGTCGGGGCCGAGCATCTGGCCCGAGGCGATGCGGAACAGCAGGGCGTAGCCGATCTGGCCGGCCGCGCCGGTGACGGTGACCGTCGTGGGCATCAGGGATTCTCCAATTCGTCAGTCAGGGGGGACACGTCAGTCGGAGGCCATCGCGCGCTTCAGCCCGGCGTCGAGCGCGTCGAGGAACTCCTCGGTGGTGAGGAAGTCCTGGTCGCTGCCGACGAGCAGCGCGAGGTCCTTCGTCATCTTCCCGTCCTCGACGGTCTCGACGCAGACCCGCTCGAGCGTCTCGGCGAACGCGCTGACGTCCGGCGTGTCGTCCATGCGGCCGCGGTGCTGGAGCGCGCGGGTCCACGCGAAGATCGAGGCGATCGGGTTCGTGGAGGTCGGCTTGCCCTGCTGGTGCTGGCGGAAATGGCGGGTGACGGTGCCGTGCGCGGCCTCCGCCTCGACGGTCTGGCCGTCGGGGGTCATCAGGACGCTCGTCATCAGGCCGAGGGAGCCGAAGCCCTGCGCGACGGTGTCGGACTGCACGTCGCCGTCGTAGTTCTTGCACGCCCACACATATCCGCCCTCCCACTTCAGGGCGGCGGCGACCATGTCGTCGATCAGGCGGTGCTCATAGGTGAGCCCGGCCTGTTCGAAATCCGCCTTGAACTCCGCGTCGTACACCTCCTGGAAGATGTCCTTGAAGCGCCCGTCGTAGCGCTTCATGATCGTGTTCTTGGTGGAGAGGTAGACGGGGAAGCCGCGGTCGAGGCCGTAGCGCATCGACGCCCGCGCGAAGTCGCGGATCGACCCGTCGAGGTTGTACATCGCCATGGCGACGCCGGCGGCCTCGAACTCGTACACGTCCAGCTCGATCGGCGCGTCGCCGTTCCTGGGAGTGAAGGTCAAGGTGAGCGAGCCCTCGCCCGGCACGACGAGGTCGGTGGCGCGGTACTGGTCGCCGAAGGCGTGACGGCCGATGATGATCGGCTTCGTCCACCCCGGCACGAGGCGCGGGATGTTCGAGATCACGATCGGCTCGCGGAAGATGACGCCCCCGAGGATGTTGCGGATCGTGCCGTTCGGCGAGCGGTACATCTCCTTGAGGCCGAACTCCTGCACCCGCGCCTCGTCGGGGGTGATCGTGGCGCACTTCACCCCCACGCCGTACTGCTTGATGGCGTTGGCGGCGTCGACCGTCACCTGGTCGTCGGTGGCGTCGCGGTGCTCGATGCCGAGGTCGTAGTACTCGAGCTCGACGTCGAGGTACGGCACGATCAGCTTGTCCTTGATGAACTGCCAGATAATCCGGGTCATCTCGTCGCCGTCGAGCTCGACGACGGGTGTGTTCACCTTGATCTTGGCCATGGGGTCTCCTGAAGGTCGGCCGCGCAGGCTAGCGGGCGATCGCCCGATCGGGGGTGGCGCGGGCGACGGCCGCGCGGCGCCTGCCTAGCCTCGGCGCCATGACCGCCCCCACCGTCGTGATCCTCGCCGCCGGCCAGGGAACCCGGATGCGCTCGGCCCTCCCGAAGGTCCTGCATCCGCTCTGTGGCCGCCCCCTCGTCCACTGGCCGATCCACGCCGCCCGCGCCGCCGGCGCGGGCCGGATCGTCGTCGTCGACTCGGCCGCGCGGCCGCTCGACGGCCACCTCCCGGAGGACGTCCTGCTCGCCGTGCAGGAACGCCCGGACGGGACCGCCGGTGCGCTCGAGGCGGCCGCCGCGGATCTCCCGGAGGACGGCGCGGTCATCGTCCTGTCGGGCGACGTCCCGCTCGTGACCGAGGCGTTCGTCGCCGAGCTCATCGCGGCCCACGCGGCGAGCGGCGCGGCCGCCACGATGGCGACGATGCTGCTCGACGACCCGGGCGACTACGGCCGGGTCCTGCGCGACGACGCGGGCGGGGTGACGGGCGTCGTCGAGGCCAAGGGCGGCGGCGACGCGACCGGCGAGCAACTCGCGATCCGCGAGGTCAACACCGGGATCTTCGCCTTCGACGCCCGCGCGCTGCGCGCGGCGCTGCCGCTGATCGGCTCCGACAACGCGCAGGGCGAGCGCTACCTGCCCGACGTCCTGCCGCTGCTGCGCGCCGCCGGCCTCACCATCGCGGCCCACGTCGTCGCCGACGCGACGCTCACCCTCGGCGTCAACGACCGCGCCGACCTCGCCGCCGTCCGGGCGATCGCCCAGGCGCGCATCCACGACCGGCTCATGCGCGAGGGCGTGACGATCGTCGACCCGGCCTCGACGACGGTCGACGCCGACGTGGCGGTCGGGCGCGACACGGTCATCGAGCCCTTCTGCTCGCTCACCGGCGCGACGCTCGTCGGCGCCCACTGCCGGATCGGCGCGAACAGCACGCTGACCGACGCCCTGCTCGGCGACGGCGTGGTCGTGCGGCAGTCGTGGCTGGACTCCTGCGACATCCACGACGGCGCGACCGTCGGCCCGTTCGCCTACCTGCGCCCCGGCGCGCGGCTGCGCGAGGGGGCCAAGGCGGGCACGTTCGTCGAGATCAAGAACGCGGACATCGGCGCGGGCACGAAGGTGCCCCACCTCTCCTACATCGGCGACGCCGACGTCGGCGCGCGCACGAACCTCGGCGCGGGCACGATCACCGCCAACTACGACGGGCGGGCCAAGCACCGCACGACGATCGGCAGCGGCGTCCGCGGCGGCGTCGACACGATGTTCGTCGCGCCCGTGACGGTCGGCGACGGCGCGTGGACGGCGGCCGGGTCGGTGGTGACCGAAGACGTGCCGGACGGCGCGCTCGCGATCGCCCGCAGCCGCCAGACGAACGTCGCCGGCTACGCGGAGCGCCACGCCGCCACGCGCCCCTGACGCCGTGTTCGTCGTTGTCAAGGCGCCCTTGACACGAGGCTGTTGTCAAGGCAACCTTGACACGATGGACTCCACGACGAAGAACGACACCGGTCGGGCGCTGCAGATCGGGCTCGCCCTCTCCGGGCTGGCCCTGCTCCTCGTCGCCGCCGCGTTCCTGGCCGGCGCGGGCGACGCGGGCACGGCGCCCGTCGCGCTGCTGATCGTGGCGCTGCTCGTGCTCGCGATGCTCGAGGGCGTGCTCGTCGCCGGCCTGCGCAGCGAGGCCGAACGCGACCGCCGCGCCGTCGAGCGGTCGTGACCCCCGGCGCGGGCGTCGGCCTCGCCGAGACCGACGCCGAGCGCGTGCGGGAGGGCGTCGCCGACGCCATCGTCGGCGGCCCCGAGGGCCTGCGCGAGATCCTCGGCACCGACCCGGCCGGCTTCCTCGCGCTCGTCGCCGCGGCGCGGGTCGGCGCCGAGGAGGCCGATCGCCTGCTGCGCGTCGCGGTGACCGGCGCGCGCCAGGCGGGGCACAGCTGGGAGGCGATCGGGCGCCTGCTCGGGGTCAGCCGCCAGGCGGCGCAGCAGCGCTTCGCGGCGTCGGCCGACGGCGGCGCGGCGGTGCCGGACGGCGACGATGGCTCTGCGGTGTCCGACCGGCGGGTCGTCTCCGGCGTGACCGCGCTGAGCGAGATGGGCGTGCTCGAGGTCGAGGGGGCGCGCGGCTGGCACCTCGTCGACCTCGGCCCGCTGTACCTCGTGCTCGAGCGCTCGCCGCGCCGCTGGCGCCACCGGCGTCTCACGCTGCCCTCGCGCGCGACGCAGCGCCGCCTCGAGCGCGACGGCTGGGTCGCGGTCGGGACGTGGTTCCCGTTCCGCTACTTCAAGCGCGCGGTCGACGCCCCGGTCGAGGCGGACACCGAGCCCGAGGCGAGGTAGGCGACCGGGACCTCGCCGCCGAGGGCGAACGGCGGCACGAGGGCGATCCGGTCGCCGCTCCAGAAGCGGCCCGGGTCGTACCACGAGGCCGGGCGGGCGGCGGGCAGCAGGCCCATGTACTGGTAGGTCGTGGCGACGAGCTCGGCGCAGTAGACCGTCTCGAGCGCGGTGGACCGCCGGACGCGGCCGTTGAGCCAGCCGCGCGCGAGCCCGAGCGTCGTCGGGAACGGGCGGCCGTCGAAGCGGTCGATGACCTCCATCAGGCGGTCCTCGTGTTCGCGGGTGACCGTGCCGCCCTCGAGCGCGCGGACCCACGCGCGCTGGCCGTAGCGGTCGTGCCAGGTGCGCACGGCGTCGGCGAGGAGGTGCAGCTGCACGCCGCGCTGGCGCTTCCCGCTCCAGACGTCCTCGAGCGAGCGGCCGAGCTCGGCGTGCCAGAGCAGCGGCGGGAGGTCGTCGATCGCCACCGCCATGCCGACGTGGTTGACCGGGCTGTTCGTGACGGTGCGGATCGCGACGTCCGCGAGCGACCGGCCGCGGAACAGCCAGATGTCGCCGGTCGCCGCGGTGGCGACGGCGTCGTCGAGGGCGAGGGTCGCGGTCGGGGGCCACGCCGCGTACCGTACGGCGCGATGCGCGTCCCCTGGAAGGTCCTCGGCCTGGCCGGCGTCGCGGGCGTCGCGGCGACCGGTGTCGTCGTCGCCCGCCGGCGGCGCACCCAGCGCGAGTACGACCCGGCCGAGTTGCGGGAGCGGCTGCACCGCCGCCTGGCGGAGGCCGCGCCGGCGGGCCGGCCGATCCGCCGTCGCCGCCGTCCGCCGGTCCGTCGTCGTCGCCGTAGCGCTGCGTCGGGCTGGCGGCGCTCCGCTCCGGCCGGCTGGTCGGGTCGCGGGGTTCGCGGACTGCTCGGCGAGGGGGAGGTGGGCGGGGCGCCCGGGCGCCTCAACGCGGGATGCTGTGGTCAGTAAGGGGGCCTATAACCCCATTAGTCACCACGGCACCCGCGGCGCCGGGCCACCCCGTCCCTACCCCGCCACCACCGGGTCCGCCCACAGCGCCTGGTCCTCCCGGCCCAGCCGCCAGACCCCGACGCCGTACTCGTTGGCGCGGAACAGGCGCATCCGCTCGAGCACGGCGGCCGCGCTCGACGCCCATACCTCGTGGCGCACGCCGTCCGCGGCCACGTAGGAGAAGTGCGCCTCGTGCGCGAGTGCGTCGTACGCCGCCGGCACGCCGACCCGCGCCGAGAGCGCCGCGATGTCCGACCACTCGAGCGCGCGGGCCGGAGCGCCGGGTCCGGCCGGGCGGGGCCAGTCCAGGCCGTACAGCGGCGTGCCCATCACGTACTTCTCGCGGTCGGGGAGCGTGTTGACGTAGTGGACGACCGCGCGCAGCCACGCCATGTCGGCGTTCGGTCCCGGCTCGGAGGTCGTCCAGTGGATCCCCCACGCCATGACGAACACGACGTCGGCGGCCGCGGCGACGGCCGGGTAGTCGTAGAGGCCCGAGCGCGGGTGCGTCGGGTCGTCGGCCGTCTTCGCCGAGACGTCGACGGCGAGCTTCTTGCCGATCGCGTGCAGGCGGGCGGCGAGGTCGGTGACGAAGCTCGTGTAGGCCGCGCGGTCGCCCGGCAGGCCGGTCTCGAAGTCGACGTTGACGCCGTCGTAGTCGTGCGCGACCGCCTGCTCCACGATGGTCCGCAGCCACGCGCCGCGCAGCGCCGGCTCCGTCAGGACGCGATGCAGCGTGGCCGTGTCCTGGCAGTCGAAGCGCGCGAAGACCTCGACCTGGCGCAGCCGCGCGAAGCTCGTGATCTGCGGGACGTCGGCGCCCTCGACGGCGCCGGTAGACGCGGTTGCACTCGAAGTACGTCGCGTGGATCGTCCCGATCTGCGTGTAGTGGGCCTTGAAGTCCTCGAACGACGCGCCCGTCGAGGCGAGCACGAACGCGTGCAGCGAACCGGTCGACGGCGGCGGGGCGTCGGTCGCCACGGTCAGCGCGCGCGAGGGCGGCGAGACGTGGCCGCGGGTGTCGACGGCGGCGACGGTGAACGTGTAGGCCTCGTCGACCGACAGCCGCGGGACCGCCATCCGGGTCGCCGCGACCTGGCCCAGCGCGAGGCCGTCGCGGAACACGCGGTAGCCGGCGACCGGCGCCGAGCCGGCGTGTGCGGCCCGCCAGGCGAGCGTCACGGCCGTGGCCGAGACCGCGACGGCGCGCAGGCCGGACGGCGGCTGCGGTGCCTCCCGCGCCGATGCCGTGCTGATCGTCGCGGCGGCCGAGCGGCGGCCGCGGGCGTCCACCGCGCGGACCGACAGACGTTGCGGCGCGCCCGGCAGCACCCGGACCGTCACGCGCGTGCCGCGCACGCGGCGCAGCGGACGGCCGTCGCGCTCGACGCGGTAGAAGGCGATGCGCGAGCGACCCGCGCGGGCGGCGGTCCAGCTCACGACCGCGCGGCGCCCGGAGATCGAGATCCCGAGGTGCCCGGGGCGACCGGGCCGCGACCGGTCGGGCCGCGACACGGTCGGGGCGGCCGGCGCGCTCCCGGCGCCGGCCGCCACCATGGTCACGGCGGCCGCGAGCGCGACCGCCGAACGCCTCCGTCTCATCCCTATTCGACGGTGACCGTCTTGGCGAGGTTGCGCGGCTGGTCCACGTTCAGCCCCCGCGCGACCGCGAGCTCGTAGGCGAGCAGCTGCATCGGCACCACCGACAGCAGCGGCGACAGCAGCCAGTCGACCGCCGGGACCGTGAAGCGGTGCGCGGCGAGCCGGCCGGCCGGGCTGTCCTCGTCGTCGACGACGGCGATGACGCGGGCGCCGCGCGCGGCGACCTCCTCGATGTTCGAGGCGAGCTTGTCGTGCAGCGGCGAGCCGGTCGCGGCGACGACGACGGGCGTGTCCTCGCCGATCAGCGCGATCGGGCCGTGCTTCATCTCGCCCGCCGCGTACGCGTCCGCGGGCAGGTACGTGATCTCCTTGAGCTTCAGCGCGCCCTCCATCGCGACCGGGGCGGCGATGTCGCGGCCGAGGAACATGAACAGCTCGGACTTCGCGAGCCGCTCGCCGAGCCACGCCGCCGGCTGCGCGTTGCGCTGCACGGCCTGGTCGATGAGCTGCGGCATGCGCTGGAGCTCGGCGCACAGGCGCGAGAGCTCCTCGTGGGCGAGCGTCGCGCGGACCGACGCGAGCTTCAGCCCGAGGAGGTACAGCGCCGCCACCTGCGCGACGAACGTCTTCGTCGCCGCGACGCCGATCTCGATCCCGGCCCGGGTCAGCAGCGTCGCGTCGGCGTCGCGGGTGGCCTGCGAGCCGTCGACGTTCGTCACCGCGACCACCGTCGCGCCCTCGGCCGCGGCGAGGCGCATCGCCGCGAGCGTGTCCGCCGTCTCGCCGGACTGCGTGATGCCGATGACGAGCGTCCCCTCGGGGAGGACCGGGTCGCGGTAGCGGAACTCCGACGCCACCTCGACCTCGACCGGCACGCGCGCCCAGCGCTCGATCGCGTAGCGGGCGATCATGCCGGCGTGCAGCGAGGTGCCGCACGCGAGCACGCGGATCGCCTTCAGGTCGGCGAGCTCCGCGTCGCTCAGGCCGAGCTCGGGGAGGCGGATGCGGCCGTCGACGAGCCGGCCCTCGAGCGTGCGGGCGACGGCCGCGGACTGCTCGTGGATCTCCTTCAGCATGAAGGTCGCGTAGCCGCCGCGGTCGGCCGCCTCCTGCGCGACGTCGATCGTCTGCGGCGCGCGCGCCACCGGGGTGCCCGCGCTGTCGAAGATCTCGATCCCCTCGGCCCGGAGCGCGACGAGCTCGCCGTCCTCGACGAGCAGCAGCTGGTCGGTCGAGTCGGCGAACGCGGAGATCGCCGAGGCGATGAACTGCTCGCCGTCGCCCGCGCCGATGACGAGCGGCGCCTCGCGGCGCGCGCCGACCAGGAGCCCGGGCTCGTCGGCCGCCATCGCGACGAACGCGAAGTGGCCGTGCAGCTGGGCGTAGGCGGCGCGGACGGCGGCCATGAGGTCGCCCTCGTACAGCGCGCCGATGAGCTGCGAGACGGCCTCGGCGTCGGTCTGGGAGGTGAACTCCTGGCCGCCGGCCTCGAGCGCCTCGCGCAGCTCGGCGTGGTTCTCGACGATGCCGTTGAGCACGACCTGGATGCGGCCGGAGGCGTCGTCGTGGGGGTGGGCGTTGGCCTCGCTCACCCGGCCGTGCGTGGCCCAGCGGGTGTGGCCGATGCCGGCCGTCGGCTCGCGCTCGGCGAGGGCGACGCCGCCGCCGGCCAGGGCCGGGACGCGCTCGGCCGTCGCAACCGCGGCCCGCAGGCTCGCGAGGTTGCCGACGGACCGCACGCGCTCGGCGCGACCGGCGCGCTCGAGGGCGATGCCCGCGGAGTCGTAGCCGCGGTACTCGAGGGTGGCGAGGCCGTCCAGCAGCAGCGGCTGGGCCGCGCGGTGGCCGACGTATCCGATGATTCCGCACATGGGGAGGGTGTCCGTTCCTTCTCGGTGAGTGGGGTGGGGTTACGGGCGGTGGTGCTTCACGCGCCCGTGCGCGGGTCGATGGCCAGCCAGGCGTAGAGGTCCGCGGCCGTCGTCGTGGTGTTGACCTCCTTGCGCTCCAGGCTGCGCTGCGCGGTGCGCGGCGGCTGGCGCGGATGGCCGTCCTCGAAGACCTCGCCGAAGCGGTCGTGGAGGGCGGCGTCGAGGAAGCCGGGGATCCGGCGGTCGTTGGTCTGCCAGCTGCCGTCGGCCGAGAACGGATAGGCGAACAGGTCGGCGGGGACCGGGCCGAGCTCCTTGCGCAGGCGGCGCATCCCGAGCTCGAGGTCGCCGGTCACGCGGCGCCGGTAGGCGGCCCACGACTCGAGCCGGCCGTCGGCCCAGATCCGGTTCGCGTAGGCGGCGCCCTTCGTGCCCTTCGCGTCGATGCGGACCATCTTGTGCATCGCCGCGGCGTGGAGCTGGAGGTCCCAGCGGCCCGAGTCGCGCATCCGCCGGAACTCGTCCCAGCGCAGGTAGAACGGGTTGCCGCGGTCGACCGGGTCGGTGATCACGAACATCGTCGCCCGGAACCCGAACTTCCGCAGGATCGGGTCGGCATGGCGGTAGCTGTCGAGCTGGCCGTCGTCGAAGGTGATGAGGATCGGGCGCGACGGCAGGTCCTTCGCCGAGCCGCCCGGGTACTTCGCGTACTGCGCCGCCGAGATCGGGTGGAAGCCGGCCTGCTGGAGCATCGCCATCTGCTCGGCGAACGCGTGCGGGGTGATCGTGTACGGGCTGTCGATCCGCGGGTCGATGCCGTGGTAGGTCAGAACCGGGACGGCCCCGCGGAAGGTCGGCAGCGGCGTCCAGGCCGCGCGCTGCGCCGGGGTCAGGGTCAGGGCCGGCGCGGCGACCGTCTCGCGGTTGAGCCACAGCCGCTTGAACGAGGCGTGCGACTCGGCCAGGGCCGGGGCCATGAACACGATCGGGATGATCGAGAGCGGCAGGAGGAGGGGCGCGAAGGCCCACGTCGTGTGCCGCTTGAGACGGGCGAGGAGGCTCACGACGCCACCTCCGCCGGCTGGGCGCCGCGCGTGCCCCAGGACCGCGTGCGCGACGTGAGGATCGCGTAGTAGGTCTGCCAGAGCAGGAACGCGAGGTAGAAGAAGACGAACAGGATGCCCGACAGCCAGAGCGTGTCGTAGCGGCGCTGGCGGAAGGCGAAGTACAGCCCGTACACCAGCGCGATCGCGTAGATGCCGAGCAGGTAGACGATCGGCATGCCGCTGCCGTGCAGGAGCGGCTCGACGACGACCGCGCGGACCGCGGCGATCGGCGCGACCAGCGGCAGGACCACGGAGACGTAGGTCGCGATCGCCGCGATCGGGTTCTTCTTCCAGATGAACGTCGCGACGATGAGCGACTCGCGCGTCCAGGAGCGCTTCCAGCGGGTCTGCTGCTTCATGAACTGCTGGAAGGTCTCGGGGACGATCGTGTGGCTGACCGCCTTCTCCTCGTAGCGGACCTTCCAATCGCGCAGGACGCAGTTCGTCAGCGAGCGGTCGTCGCCGAACGTCGACTCGACGCCGAGGAACATCTGCTTCTCCCACCAGTCGAGGTGGGGCAGGATCGCCTCGCGGCGGTAGGCGGAGAAGCAGCCGCTGCAGCAGGTGACGGCGCTGAAGACCGACTCGGCCGCCTTCAGGACCTTGAAGGCCACGAAGTAGCGGACCGCCTGCATCCGCGTCAGCCAGGTCGCGCGGATGTTGAGCACGTCCGCGTGCCCGCAGATCGCGCCGACCTTCTCCTCGGCGAAGCCCTGGACGAGCACGCGCATCGCGTCCTCCTCGAGGACCGAGTCCGAGTCGACGAAGGCGACGATCTCGGCGTCGGTGGCGCGGATGCCGGCGGCCATGGCGGCCCGCTTGCCGCGGTTCTCGGGGAAGTCGATGACCTCGACGCGGCCGTTCGCGTGCGCGGCGACGGTGTTGAGCTCGCGCAGCGTGCCGTCCGACGAGCCGTCGTTGATCGCGACGATCTGCAGCTTGTGGGCCGGGTAGTCGAGCGCGAGCAGCGAGCGCAGCGACTGGGCGATCGCCGCCTCCTCGTTGAACGCGGGCATCACGATCGCGACGTGCGGCTCGATCCCGGCCGGCTTGCCCGGGCGGTAGAAGAGCGAGATCACGAAGCGCGAGACGATGTAGCCCGAGACGATCAGCCCGTAGGTCGCGAAGAACGGGTCGATCGTGAGCATCTGGATGAACGCCGCCTTGTAGATGACGACGCCGGCGACGATCACGCAGAGGTAGGTGAAGGCCACGAGCCGCAGGAGCGGGTCGAGGATCCGGCCGTAGCGGGTCGGCCGGTCGATGACCGGGGCGGCGGTCGCGGTGGGGGCGGGCGGGTCGGCCGCGACGAGGGCCTCGAGCTCGGCGATCTCGGCTTCGGCCTCGGCGTCGAACGGCGCCGGCGCGTCGAAGATCGACAGGTCGAAGTCGGCCGGGAGCTCGACGTGGATCGGCGGGGCGACGCGGCGCTCGCGCACGGGGGCGGTGGCGACGGCCGTCGCCTCGTGGCGTGCGGGCGTGTGGTCGGCGGGCGCCGCCGGCCACGTCGCGCCCGGGTGGGCGCCGCGCAGGCGGCGGTTCAGCGTCCGCATGTGGGAGCGGTTGCGGATCATGCTCAGATGACCTCGCGACGCGTGCCGACGGGCGTGCGGTAGGTGCCGTCGATGACGACGGGGCAGTCGTGCAGCCAGGAGAGGTCCTGGCCGGGGTGGACGAGCGTGAGGATCGCGACGTCGTAGCCGCGCGCCGAGGGCGGGACGGACGTGAAGCGGACGCCCTCCTGCTCGAAGGCCGGGGCGAGCGGGTCGTGGTAGTCGACGTGCACGCCGGCCATGTGGAGGTCGCGGACGATCTCCAGGGCGGCCGACTCGCGCAGGTCGCCGAGGCCCGGCTTGTAGGTGACGCCGACGACGAGGACGCGCGGGTCCTCGATGCCGGCGACCTCCGCCAGGGCGCGCTGGACGAACCGCCCCGGGCGCTTGGCGACCTGCTCCATCGAGGCGGCGATGACCGGCATGTGGACGCCGTCGGCGCGCAGCGGCTCGAGCAGGTAGTAGGGGTCGACCGGGATGCAGTGGCCGCCGACACCGGCCGACGGGTAGTGGGCCATGAAGGCGTAGGGCTTCGTCGCGGCGGCGTCGATGACCTCGACCGCGTCGAGGCCGTAGATGCGCGCGGCCTCGGCGAACTCGAACGCGAGCGCGATGTTCGCCGCGCGGAACGTGTTCTCCATGAGCTTCGCCATCTCGGCCGCCTCCGGGCTCGAGACCGCGTGGATCTCCGAGCAGGTGTGGCGCAGGACGCGCGCGGCGTGCTTGAAGCACTCCTCGCTGACGCCGCCGACGACGCGCGGGGTCGCCTGCTGGGCGTGGGCCTTGACGCCCGGGTCGATCCGCTCGGGGGCGAAGGCGACGAACACGTCCTCGCCGGCGACGAGACCGCGGCGGGCGAGCGGCTCGACCAGCATCCGGCGGGTCGAGCCGATCGACGTCGTCGAGGTGAGGATGATCGTCTGGCCCGCGCGGGCGTGGTCGACGACGGTGTCGCAGGCGCCGCGCAGAGGGCGCAGGTCCGGCTGGCGGCGTTCGTCGACCGGCGTCGGGACCGCGATGATGATCGCGTCGGCGGCGGCGAGGTCGGCCGGGTCGGCGGTCAGCGCGAGCGTGCCGTCGTCGAGGTGGCGGGCGAGCTGGAGCTGTTCGTGGTCGAGGAGCTCGGCGTCGCCCGCGGCGATGGCCGCCAGGCGGCGCGCGGAGATGTCGAGCCCGATGACGGGGTGGCCGGCGACGCCGAGCGCGATCGCGGTCGGCAGGCCGACGTAGCCCATGCCGACGACGGCGACGCTGAGGTCGGCGGCGGCCGACCGGGCGTCGGAGCGTGTCAGCTCGGCGGGGGTGGCAACTGGGTTCATGGAGTGTGGGATGGGGGGTCGGGAGCGGTGCGAGTGCGGGGTCGCCGCGACGTGCGGCGGGTGCGGCAGGGGCGCGCAGCCGCGCACTCCTCGCTGGGGATGCGAGGAGTGCGCGGTGCGTCTGGGTGGGTGACGCCGGGCCAGTTGGGGGGCGGGCCCGGCGGAGGTCGGGGAGTCGGGGTTCACTCCCTGGCCGGAGTTGTACCGGTGCTCGATCCGGCTTCCAGAGCGTTCAGCCCGATCGGGTCAAACCGGTCACAGGGCGGCCCGGGCGCAGCGCGTCGCGAGCGTGCCGCAGCCAGCTCGGCGGCGGATCGGGCCGGCCGACAGCCGGCGGCGCACCGCGTAGCTCGCCGTCCAGTCGACGAGCGGCAGGACCGCGGTGGGGAGGTGGTAGGTGCTCATGGCGGCGAGGTGTAGACCCGCGCGCCGGCGCCGGGGACGGACCGCCACCCGACCGGATCGCCGCCCCCCGCCCGATCGGGCGGACGCCGTTCGGCGCGCCGCCGCTGGTGCCCCATGCTGGCGCCCATGGCACGAACCCTCTTCGGCACCGACGGGGTCCGCGGAGTCGTCGGTGAGAAGATCACCGCCGATCTCGCCCGCTCCCTCGGCCGCGCCGCGACCACCCTGTCCCCGGCCCGCGCCCCGCGCGTGCTCATCATCCGCGACCCCCGCGAGTCGGGCGAGATGCTCGAGTCCGCCCTGGCCGCGGGCGTCGCCCAGGCCGGCGGCGAGGCGACGCTCGGCGGCGTCCTCCCCACGCCGGCCGCGCCGCTGGCGATCCTCCGCGACCGCTACGACCTCGCGGCCGTGATCTCGGCCTCGCACAACCCGTGGCACGACAACGGGATCAAGTTCTTCGGTCCCGGCGGCGACAAGCTCTCCGACGCGGCCGAGGAGGCGATCGAGCGCTCGATCGAGGACCCCGCTCACGACCGCCGCCGTCGGCCGCCTCCGGCGCGCGCCGCGGATGCTCGAGGCCTACCTCGCCGCGCTGCGGGCGCGCTTCTCGGGCCTCGACCTCTCCGGCACGCGCGTCCTCCTGGACTGCGCCAACGGCGCGACCCACCGCGCCGCGCCCGCGATCTTCCGCGCGCTGGGCGCCAGGGTCACGGTCCTCGCCGACCGCCCGGACGGGCGCAACATCAACGCGCACGTGGGGTCGACGCACCCGGGCCTGCTCCAGGGCTGCATGCGCGACGGCGGCTTCGACATCGGCTTCGCCTTCGACGGTGACGGCGACCGCGTCGTCGCGGTCGACCGCGACGGCCGGATCGCGGACGGTGACGAGCTCGTCGCGCTGGCCGCGGTGCACCTGAAGGCCGCGGGCCGCCTCCCCGGCGACGGCGTCGCGATGACGGTGATGACGAACTTCGGCTTCCACCGCGCGATGCGCGACGCGGGGATCACGGTCGTCTCGACGAAGGTCGGCGACCGCCACGTCCTCCAGGCCCTGCGCGAGCACGGCTACGCGCTCGGCGGCGAGCAGTCGGGCCACATCATCGAGCTCGGCTTCGCCCCGTCGGGCGACGGGATCGCCTCGGCGCTCCTGACCCTCGAGGCACTCGGCGGGCGCGACCTCGCGCACGCGCGGGTCTTCGCGCCGCTGCCCCAGCAGCTCATCAACGTCCCGGTCCGCGGCGCGGCGACGGCCGTCGCGGCGGCGCCGGGCGTGCGCGAGGCGGTGTCGCAGGCGGCGGGCCGGCTGGCCGACAGCGGGCGCGTCCTGGTGCGTCCGAGCGGGACCGAGCCGCTCGTGCGCGTCATGGCCGAGGCGCCGTCCTGCGAGCAGGCGACCGCGGTGTGCGAGCAGATCGCCGCCGCCGTCCGGGCGGCGGCGTGATCGTATGGCGCGGCCGATCGACACCGAGCGCCTGCTGCCGCCCGCCGCGTGCGCGGAGCTCGACCGCTACCCGCTGACCGAGACCGAGGCGGCGCCGCATCGCGGCGGGCCGCTCGGCGCCGTCGCCGGCTGGTACTGGTGCGGCGCGGGCGGCGGCCTGCTCGCGCTCGCCCTCCACGAGGAGACCGGCCTGCCGCTGGTCGCGATGCTCTCCGCGCTTCAGACCGCGGACGACGACCTGCCGCTCGAGCTCGTGCTCGAGGCCGGCGTCGGCTGCGACGCGCACATGCTGTGCGGCTGCGGCTGGCGTGCCGCGGCCGGCTCTGACGAACGGCTCGTGGGCATCTGCGAGGAGCGCCTGCGAGCGATGTGCGCCGACGATCCGGGCGTCGATCCCGACGACCCGCCCACCGCCGCGGCCGCCCGCGAGGCGGCCCGGTTCCTCGTCGAGCGCGTCGGGCGCACGCCCCGCTGACCCCGCCCGCGGGCGCCGCGCGCGCCCGCCTCCTCCTCCGCACGGCCTGTCGCATCTCGTTCCCGCGCGCGCGGGAACGCGGCCGTGCGCGCTGGAAGCTGCGCGGTCGTCGCCGCCCGTTCTGGCGCGTAGAAACTCTTACCCAATTCTGAGTAGACGCTCAGGTCGACGACCGCTGAACGGTGCCTGAGCGCCGCTCGGCGGGCGGGCGGGGTCGCCCGTCGGTCTTACTTGCCCTGGAAGTAGAGCACTGCCATTCTTTCCGTGCGGGCCGAAGGATCGGCCCGAGGGCATTGGGAGCCCACAGCGCCGTGGTAGACGCCGCTCCTCCCCGCCCCGCCGGTCTCCGCCGGCCGAGAGAGCAGCAGCACCGCATCGCCATGAAGATCCCTGCCGGCCTCGCCGGCGGCGATCGCCACCGAGGTAGTCGGTGGTCGGCCTCGTCTCGTTCCCCCCAACCCCACCACGGCGCTCAACCCACACATGCCCACGCATCTCGTTCCCGCCCACCGCCCATCGATGCCCCGCCAGCGCGAGTTCCGCGTCTTCGTCGTCGAAGGCCAGACCGCCGAGCGGACCATCATCGCCCAGATCGTCCGCCGCGACGCCGCCTTCATCCCGGACGGCGAAGCGGCCACCACGCACGACGCCCTGCAGATGCTCGACGCCCAGACGGCCGCCCCGGACATCATCGTCCTGTCGTGGCTGCTCGACGGCGGCGAGGCCGACAGCTGGGCCTTCGTCACCGAGCTGCGCCGGCGCTGCCCGGACGCGCGCCTGGTGATGACCTGCCCGAAGGAGCGGCCCGGCATCGTCCGGACCGCGCGCGAGCAGGGGATCGCGGTCCTCCACGCGACCCGCGACTCGTTCCATTCGCTGCGCCGCGCGCTGCATCACGCCGCGCAGGCCAAGCCGTACCTCTCGCCGCGCCTGCAGGAGATCGCCGGCCAGGCCGAGCAGCTCAACCCCCGCCACCAGGAGATCCTCGGCTACATGTCCGAGGGCGCCAGCCGGCCCGAGATCGCCCGGATGCTCGGCATCTCGGAGGCCACCGTCCGCTCGCACAGCAAGGCGATCTTCGCCAAGCTCGGCGTCAACGAGCGCGCCCATGCGGTCGCCGTGGGCTTCCGCCTCGGCCTGATCGCCTAGGCCCGGCTCCCCGCCGCCGCGCGGCGCCGTCCTCGCCCCCCGGGACGACGGCGCGCGGCGGCCACCAGCCGTTCCCGACCGCCTCCGACGGCCGTCCATCCGCCCCCCTCCGCCGTCCATCGCGCCGGAGGTTGGAGTCTTCGCCCGCGCGGCACGACCTGGGCGACAATGTGCCCCGCGTGGACGGCGACCAGATCGATTGGGAGGTGATGGCCGGAACGGCCAAGATCCACCTGCCGCCGCACAGCGATCGGGTGCTCGCCGCCGCCCTCGAGGCGGCCGCCGTGCTCGTCGTCGTGATCGACCCGGCCGGGGTCCCGGTCTGGGTCAACAAGGCTGCCACCGAGGTCACCGGCTTCGACCGCGAGACGCTCCTCGCCGGCAGCATCCTCGAGCGCATCGCCCCCGAGCAGCGCGCGGAGGCCGAGGACGTCCTCGAGCGCCTCTGGCGCGGCGACCTCCCCAGCGACTACATGCACCAGTGGATCGCGCGCGACGGCCGGCGCATCCGGATCCGCTGGCGCTTCTCACACCTCGCCGACGACGACGGCCAGGTCACCCACATCGTCGGCGTCGGGATCGACATCACCCGCCAGCACATGCTCGGCCAGGCGCGCCGGGCGGCCGAGGAGCGCTTCCGCCTGTCCTTCGACGGCGCGCCGGTCGGCATGGCCGTGGTGCGCGCCGACGAGCAGGGCGCGGTCACCGCGGTCGCGGTCAACCGGGCGCTGGCGCGGATGCTCGGCCGCCACGAGGAGGAGCTCGTCGGCGCCGACGTCGCCGACGTCACCCACCCCGACGACATGCCCCACGAGCGGCGCTGGGTGGCGGCGTGGGTCGCCCGCGGCGCGGCCGACGTCTTCCAGTACGAGAAGCGCTTCCTCACCGCCGGCGGCGAGATCGTCTGGGCGGCGATCCACCTGTCGCTCATCGAGGGCGAGTCCGACGGCCACTTCTTCCTCGTCCACGCCGTCGACATCACCGACCGCAAGCGCGCGCAGCGCTCGGCGCTCGGCGGCAGCGTCGACCCGCTGACCGGCCTGCTCATCGAGCCCGCGTTCCTGCGCGAGCTGCAGGGCCGTGTGGCCGAGGACCTCCCGCTGTCGGTCGTGCGCCTGAAGCTGCTCGCCGCCGAGGACGTCGGCGCGGTCCACGGCTACGCCGCGCGCGACGAGCTCGTCGACCGGGGCGCGCGGCGGCTGAACGCCGCGCTCCCGCCCGACGCCCGCCTGGCCCGCGTCGGCGCCGACGAGTTCGCCGCGTGCTTCAAGGCCACCGGGCGCGAGGCGTTGTCCACGGCGAAGGCCGCCCTGGACCGGATCGCGGCCGAGCCGGTCGCGGCGACCCGCAGCGGCGCGCCCATCGCGTTCGCGGCGGGCGTCGCGGCGTGCGAGCCGGGCCAGCACGAGCGCGCCGAGGCGCTCTACACCTCGGCCGGGGTCGCGCTCGAGGACGCGCTGCGCGGCGGCACGGCGGCGGCGCTGTCGGGCCGGGCGGCGCGCGAGCGCGCGGCGAAGCGCCTGAGCTGGCAGACGCGCCTGCGCCGCGGGCTGGACAAGGCGGGCTTCCTCGTCCACGGCCAGCCCGTCGCGCGGCTCGACACCGGCGCGGTCGAGTTCACCGAGCTCAGCCTGCGGATGCACGACGAGGACGGCAAGCTCGTCTTCCCCGCCGTGTTCCTCCCCGTCGCCGAGAGCACCGGGATGATCACCGCGATCGACCAGTGGCTGCTGCGGCGCGTGCGCGATCTGCTCGCCGAGCGCCCGGACGAGCGCTTCGCCGTCCGCCTGTCGGCGGCGACGCTCGGCGACCGCTCGGCGGGCGACGCGGCCGTCGACCTGCTCCGCGGCGACCGGGCGATCGCCGAGCGCCTCATCATCGAGATCCTCGGCGCCGAGAACGCGCTGCCGCTGCGGCGCACGGCCCACCGCCTCGCCGACTCGGGCTGCCAACTGCTGCTGCTGAACTTCGGGATGGCCTTCGGCTCGCTGTACCACGCGCGGAGCCTCCCGGTGACGGCGGTGAAGATCCACGGGAGCTTCACGCGCGACATCGAGGGCGTCGACCGCGACCGCGCGCTGGTGCAGGCGGTCACCGACTCCGCCCGCGCGCTCGGCGTGACGACGATCGCCGAGTTCGTCGAGAGCCAGGCCGCGGCCGACGTGCTGCGCGGGCTCGGGATCGACCTCGGGCAGGGGTTCCACTTCGGGCGTCCGGGGCCGGTCTAGGGCCGGGTTGTGGCGTCCCGCTCGGGCGCGGGCAGGCGGGGCGGTGCGCCGGCGGACAGCGCGGCGAGGGGAGGTGGTTTCGGCGCCCGGAGCTCCCGAGGCCACGCGACCGACGTTTGCCCCGATAGTGGGGGAAACGGCGGACGCGTGAACTCGGGCGGTCGGGCGACGACTTCTCCCCGCTATCCGGGGGTTTCTCGTCGAGCGACCACGGCCGCCGCCGAACGCGGCGCACCGGTCCTCCCTCCTCCTTACTGCGTCGGTTCACTGCGTGAGACCCACGCGTGCGCCGCGCGCGAGGCCCTACGGCGTCGCGAGCGGAGGGGAGCCAGGCGCCCGCGGCGCTCAGCCGTCGTCGAGCCCGTCGTCGATCCCGTCCGGGACGACCGGAAGGTCGACGCCGTCGAGCTCGGCGAGGCTGAGCATCCACGGCTCGAGCGCGGCGGCCCGGCGCGCCATCCACGGCCACTCCTGCATCCCGGCCGGCAGCGACGCCCCGGTCGCCAGCCCGCCGACGCAGTGGCGCAGGCCGATCAGCGCGGCGAGCGCCATCCAGCCGTGCAGCGCCTCCGGCACGGTCGCGAGCGCGTCGTCGAACGAGGTGGCCCGCCCGTCGCGCGTCCAGCGCAGCGGCGGGTCGATGGCGACCTCGATGTCGGTCTGACCGTCGCGGAAGACGAGGCGCGCGTCGCGCGCGCAGACCCACCAGCCGTCGTCGGTCGGCGCCACGAGGGCGTCGAAATGCCCGTCTCCCACCATCCCCGCGGCGATCCAACCAGCATCGGTCGGGCCGGACAACATGGCTGCGCGCCAATGATGGCTTGCCACCAAGAGATGAACCGTGATTCACTTCTATACCGAGCGCACGAACCCGATGCCCTACCGCCCCACGGTCAACACCGAGCGCAAACGTGCGGCGACCCGCGAGCGCGTCGTCGCGGCCGCCCGCGAGCTCATCGCCCACGGCGGCTACCGCGAGGCGCAGGTCGCCGCGGTCGCCGCGCGGGCCGGGGTCGCGACCGGCACCGTGTATCGCCACTTCCCGTCGAAGGCCGACCTGTTCGCCGAGGTCTTCCGGAGCGTCTCGCAGGGCGAGGTCGACGCCGCGCGGCGCGCCGCGGAGGCGGCCGGAGCGACAGAGGACACGGCCACCGCGCGGCTGCGGGCCGCGATCGAGACCTTCGCCCGCCGCGCCCTGCGCGCCCGCCGTCAGGCGTGGGCCTTGCTGGCCGAGCCCGTCGACCCCGCGGTCGAGGCCGAGCGGCTCGTGTTCCGCCGCGCCCACGCCGCGCACTTCGCCGCGATCCTGCGCGCCGGGATCGCCCGCGGCGAACTGCCCGAGCAGGACGCCGACGTCGTCGGGGCCGCGCTCGTCGGCGCGCTCGGCGAGGCGCTCGTCGGCCCCCTCTCCCCCGTCGCGCCCCGCGCCGACCCCGACGCGCTCACCGCGACGCTCGTCGCGTTCTGCCTGCGCTCCGTCACCGAGGAGGACCGCCGCGATGTCCACGCTCGCCCGTAGCGCCCCCGCCGCGACCCACGAGGTCACGAACCAGCCGCCGCCGCTGGAGGGTCGCGACCTCTTCGCCGACAACGCGCCCCTGCGCGAGGCCCTCGAGCGCGAGGGCGCGGGCCACGCGACCGAGCGCCTGCACGCCGCCGGCGCGTTCTGGGGCGGCGAGCCGATGACCTGGGGCGCGCAGGCCAACGAGCACCCGCCGGTGCTGCACACCCACGACCGCTTCGGCCGCCGCCGCGACGAAGTCGAGTTCCACCCCGCCTGGCACGCGCTCATGGCCGCCGGGACCCGCGACGGCCTGCACGCGCTGCCGTGGACGACCGACGAGCCGGGCGCGACACGTCACCCGCGCCGCGCTCTACCAGTGCGCGGTCCAGGCCGAGGCCGGCTTCGGCTGCCCGCTGACGATGACCTTCGCCGCCGTCCCCGCGCTGCGCGCCCAGCCCGACGTCGCGGCCGAGTGGGTCCCGCGGCTCACGCACCCGGCCTACGACCCGGAGCTGAAGGCCGCCGCCGACAAGCCGAGCGCGCTGTGCGGCATGGCCATGACCGAGAAGCAGGGCGGCTCCGACGTGCGCGCGAACACGACGACCGCGAGCGCCCTCGACGACGGCGCCTACGAGCTCACCGGTCACAAGTGGTTCTGCAGCGCGCCGATGTGCGACCTCTTCCTCGTCCTCGCGCGCACGGACGAGGGCGTCTCGTGCTTCGCCCTGCCGCGCGTCCTGCCCGACGGCACCCGCAACGCGGGCTTCCGGATCCAGCGCCTGAAGGACAAGCTCGGCAACCGCTCCAACGCGTCCAGCGAGGTCGAGTTCCACGGCGCATGGGCCCGGATGGTCGGCGAGCCGGGCCGCGGCGTGCCGACCATCATCCAGATGGTCAACCACACCCGCCTGGACTGCGTGATCGGCGCCGCGGGCGGGATGCGCGCCGCCGTCGCCCAGGCCGCCTGGCACGCCGCCCACCGCCGCGCGTTCGGCGCCCGCCTCGCCGACCAGCCCGCGATGGCGAACGTCCTCGCCGACCTCGCGATCGAGGCCGAGGCGGCGACGGTCACCGCGATGCGCCTCGCGCGCGCGTACGACGAGGCCGACGAGGACCGCACCGCCGAGCTGTTCAAGCGCCTGGCGACCGCGGTCGGCCAAGTACCACGTCTGCAAGCGCGTCCCGGGCCACGCGGCCGAGGCGCTCGAATGCCTGGGCGGCAACGGCTACGTCGAGGCCTCGGGGATGCCGCGCCTGTACCGCGAGGCGCCGCTCGGGTCGATCTGGGAGGGCTCGGGCAACGTCATGGCGCTCGACGTCCTGCGCGCGCTGCGCTCGGCCCCGGAGACCCTGCAGGTGTTCCTGGCGGAGGTCGACGAGGCCGCCGGAGCCGACGCGCGCCTCGACGCGTTCACCGCCCGCCTGCGTGCCGCGCTCGCCGACCCCGACGAGCTCGAGCACCGCGCGCGCCGCGTCGTCGAGGCGCTCGCGCTCGCGCTGCAGGCGTCGCTGCTCGTCCGCCACGCCCCGCCCGCGGTCGCCGACGCGTTCTGCGCCGCGCGGCTCGACGGGTCCGGGGGCCTGGCCTACGGCACGCTCCCGGCCGGCGTCGCGACGGCCGCGATCGTCGCCCGCCACACCCCGCCCGCGGCCTAGACCCGGCACGGCGCGGCGCGGCCTCCGCGGGCACGACCCCCGGCGTGCGACGATGTGGGCGCCATGGGCGGAGGATCCATCCAGCTCGCCCGCCTGTTCGGGATTCGCATCGGCGCCAGCCCGAGCTGGTTCGTCGTGCTGTTCCTGATGATCTACTACCTGTCGGGCGTCTTCGACGACTCGCTCGAGGGCTACTCGAACGACACCGCGTACGTCGTCGCCGTCGTCGGCGCGCTGCTGTTCTTCGTCTCGCTGATCCTGCACGAGTTGGGCCACGCCCTCGTCGCGCGGCGCAACGGGATCGGGGTCTCGAGCATCGAGCTGTGGTTCTTCGGCGGCCTGGCGAAGCTCACGCGCGACCCGACGACGCCGGGCGTCGACTTCCGCATCAGCGCCGCCGGCCCGCTCGTGACGTTCCTCGTCCTCGTCGCCTGCTGCCTGACGCTCGTCGCGCTCGGGGTCGGCGACCTCGTGGACGCCGCGACGCTGTCGTTCGTCACCACGACGCCGGTCGAGGGCCTGCTCTCGTGGCTGGCCGGGATCAACCTCGTGGTGTTGGTCTTCAACCTCGTCCCCGCGTTCCCGCTGGACGGCGGGCGGATCGCGCGCGCGATCGCGTGGAAGATCACGGGCGACCCGAACCGCGGCACGCGCTTCTCGGCCCGGATCGGCCAGGGCTTCGCGTACATCCTCATGGGCCTCGGCGCGTACGTCATCCTGCGCGGCGACGCGTTCGGCGGCCTGTGGTTCCTCGTTCTCGGCTGGTTCCTGGCCCAGGCGGCGCGCGGGGCCGTCGTGTCGAGCCGCTTCTCCGAGCGCCTCGAGGGCGTCACGGTCGCCGACGTCATGGACACCCAGCCGGTGACCGTGCCGGGCGAGCTGAGCGTCGGGGACGCCCAGGACGAGTTCTTCCTGCGCTACCGCTTCCCGTGGTTCCCGGTCGTCGACGGCTTCGGGCGCTTCCTCGGCATCCTGCGCGAGGAGTCCGTCGAGGGGGCGGTGAACGACGGCCGCCCGACGATGACGGTCGGCGAGGTCCTCGGAGGCCGCCCGGACGAGAACTCCTTCGTCCCGCGCGAGACCCCGATCGAGCAGCTCCTCGGCTCGGAGACGCTGCGGGGCATGGGCGCGCTCATGGTCGTCGACTCCGAGCAGCGGCTGTGCGGCGTCGTCACGATCGAGCAGGTCCGCCGCGCCCTCGCCGGGGCCGTCCGGGACCCGGTCACCGAGACCTGACCCCCGCCGCGCCAGGCGGTCCGCCGCCCTCCGGGGGAGGGTCGGCTCCGGGGAGGCGACCGATACAGTTTCGCCCCCCATGCCAGCACACGACGTCCTGATCATCGGAGCAGGCCTCGCCGGCCAGCGTGCCGCCCTGGCCGCCGCCGACGAGGGCGCCTCCGTCGCGATCATGAGCAAGGTCCACCCGGTGCGCTCGCACTCCGTGGCGGCCGCCGGCGGGATCAACGCGGCGCTCAACCCCGAGGACACGTGGGAGTCGCACGCCTACGACACCGTGAAGGGGTCGGACTTCCTCGGCGACCAGGACGCGATCGAGGTCATGTGCCGCGCCGCGCCGGACGAGCTGCTGCACCTCGAGCACATCGGCGTCACCTTCCACCGCAACGACAAGGGCGAGCTCGGCACCCGCGCCTTCGGCGGCGCCTCCGCCGCGCGGACCTACTACGTGGCCGACATCACCGGCCAGGCGATCCTCCACGTCCTCTACGAGCAGCTGCTCAAGTACTCCGATCGCGTCGACCGCTACGAGGAGTGGTTCACGACCTCGGTGATCCTCGACGACACGGGGACGTGCGTCGGCTGCGTCGCGCGCGACATCCGCAGCGGCGCGATGGAGACGTTCACGGCCAAGAACGTGATCCTCGCCAGCGGCGGCGCCGGCCAATGCTTCAAGCCGACGACGAACGCGCTGATCTGCACGGGCGACGGCATCGCGCAGGCCTACCGCGCGGGCGCGCCGCTGATGGACATGGAGATGATCCAGTACCACCCGACGACGCTCGCCGAGAACGGCTTCCTCATCACCGAGGGCGCCCGCGGCGAGGGCGCGCATCTCCTGAACGCCGACGGCGACCGCTTCATGGAGAAGTACGCGCCGAACAAGATGGAGCTCGCCTCCCGCGACGTCGTCTCGCGGGCCGAGCAGACCGAGATCAACGAGGGCCGGGGCGTCGGCCAGAACGGCGGCGGTATCTCGCTCGACATCACGGTCGTGCCGCGCAAGCGCACGCTCGAGGCCCTGCGCGAGATCGTGAACATCGGCAAGGACTTCGCGGGCGTCGACATCACGCGCGAGCCGATCGAGATCCGCCCGGGCCAGCACTACATCATGGGCGGGGTCAAGACCGACATCGAGGGCCGCACCTCGATCCCGGGCCTGTACGCCGCCGGCGAGGTCGCGTGCGTCTCGGTGCACGGCGGCAACCGCCTCGGCGCGAACTCGCTGCTCGACACGCTGATCTTCGGCGCGCGCTCGGGCCGGCACGCCGCCCACCGCGCGGCCGGGATCGGCGATGCCCGACGCCGGCCGGGCCGCGCTCCAGGACGACGAGCGGATGATCGAGGCGATCATCGCCCGCGACCGCGGCGGCCGCCGGATCTCGGAGATCAAGGACGAGCTCGGCACCGTCCTCAACCGCCACTGCGCCGTGTTCCGCGACGAGGCCGGGCTGCGCGAGGCCCACGAGGTCGTGCGACGCCTCAAGGAGGAGGAGAAGACGGCGTACATCGACGACCGCGGCACCGTCTTCAACCAGGACGTGCTCGGCGCGATCGAGCTCGGGTACATGCTCGACTGCGCGGAGGCGATCGTCGTCGCCGCGATCGAGCGCAAGGAGTCCCGCGGGGCGCAGTTCCGCACCGACTTCCCGGAGCGCAACGACGAGGACTGGCTCAAGCACATCGACCTCAACCGCAACGGGGACGACACGCCCGAGATCAGCTACTCGCCGGTGACGATCACGAAGTGGCAGCCGGAAGAGAGGAAGTACTAGGTCATGGCCGACTTCACCCTGCGGCTGCGCCGCTACGACCCCGAGTCGGGCGACGCCCCGTACTGGGACGAGCACACGATCGACCTCGAGCCCCACCGCTCGGTCCTCGAGGGCATCCTCCAGGCCAAGGCGCGCTTCGACGGCTCCATCGGCATCCGCTGCTCGTGCCGCGCCGCGATCTGCGGCTCGTGCGGGGTGCGGATCAACGGCCAGCCCGGCCTGGCCTGCCACACGCACCTCGACATCGCCAAGGAGGGCGCGCACGACGGGGTCATCGAGGTCGAGCCCATGGGCAACATGCCCGTGATCAAGGACCTCATCGTCGACATGGACGCGGTCCACTGGAAGAAGATCCAGCGCGTCACGCCGTGGCTCATCAACAAGGAGCCGATCCCCGAGCGCGAGTACATCGTCCCGCACGAGAACATGGTCGACGTGACGCAGTCGATGGCCTGCATCCAGTGCGGCGCCTGCGTCTCGGACTGCCTCTCGATGGAGGTCGACCCGGACTTCATCGGCCCGGCCGCGCTGGCCAAGGCCTACCGCTTCGTCGGCGACCCGCGCGACGCCCAGCAGTTCGAGCGCCTCAAGGACCTCGCCGAGGACCCGGCCGGCATCTACGACTGCACCCACTGCTTCAAGTGCATCGAGGCGTGCCCGAAGGGCGTCGCGCCGATGAGCCAGATCATGCGCCTGCGCCGCCGCGCCGGCAGCGACCACCACATCAACGACCGCAACAACGGCGAGCGCCACGAGAAGGCGATCACCTACCTCGTGCGCGACTACGGCCTCCTGTACGAGGCCGAGATGCTGCCGCGCTCCTACGGCGGCTACTCGTGGTTCGCGAAGTTCCACCCGTCGGCCGGGCTCGAGCTCGTCGACTCCCTGCCGGTGATCACGAAGGCGCTGCTGCGCCGCAAGGTCACCCCCGGCAAGGCGTTGCGCGGCCACAAGATCCCCGGCCCGGACCTCAAGTCCGTGAAGCGGATCTTCGAGACGGTCGAGGGCAAGGACGACCGCTACGAGCTGAACCTGTACATCTCCGGCTACGACGAGGACGACTCGGGCGGCGCGACCGCCAGCGCGTCGTCCGCGGCCGGCAGCGCCCAGGCCGGCGCCGAGTCCGGCCAGCCGGGCCAGAGCCCCGAGGAGTCGCCCACCCGATGAAGGTCGCCTACTGGCCCGGCTGCGTCAGCCGCGGCTTCACCCCCGAGCTGCACGGCTCGATGGCGAAGGTCGCGCCGCTGCTCGACCTCGAGCTCGTCGAGCTCGACCGGGCGTCCTGTTGCGGCGCGGGCGTCATCGCCGAGCACAACCAGGAGCTCGCCGACACGCTCAACGCGCGCACGTTCGCGCTCGCGCAGCAGGTCGACGGCGCCGAGCTGATGATGAACATCTGCTCGACCTGCCAGGGCGCGCAGACCGAGTGCCAGGAGCGCCTCGACGCGAACGCGGACTACCGCGACCACGTCAACGGCACCCTCAGCGCCGACGGCCTCGCCTACGAGAAGGGGCTCACGAACAAGAACCTCCTCTGGCTGCTCGTCGAGGACATGGGCCTCGACGAGCTGAAGTCGCGGGTCAAGCGCCCGCTCACCGACCTGCGCGTCGGGCCGTTCTACGGCTGCTACATCGTGCGCCCGACCGACCGCCTGGGCATCGACCGCGAGCACCCGCGCGACACGTACCTCCACGAGGTCATCGCGGCCCTCGGCGGCGAGGTCATCGAGTACGCGGGCCAGTACAAGTGCTGCGGCTTCCCCATCATCACGATGAACAAGGAGGTGTCGCTCAAGCAGGCCGGGCGCCACCTCGGGGACGCCGTCGACGCCGACGCCGACTGCCTCGTGACCCCGTGCCCGCTGTGCCACCTCAACCTCGACCTCCAGCAGCCGCTGGCCGAGCGCGTCATGGGCCGCAACCTCAACATGCCGGTGCTGCACCTCCCCCAGCTCCTCGGCCTCGCGCTCGGGCTCGAGCCCGACGAGCTCGGGATGCAGCGCCACGTGGTCAAGCCGGCGTCGGTCATCGACTGGACGACGTCGGTGGTCGGCGGCGTCGAGGCCTGAGGTCCGCTGGGCGGTCCCCGGGCGTCGGGCGGCCGGGCGCCATGCGCGGTCGCGCGCGTCCCGCGGGCGCTCGGGAACTGAAGCGGCGAGGGGGAGGTGAGCGAGCGCTGCGGCGTGCGATTCAGACCTCCTGATGCGCCTTCTGTGCGCCTGGCAGACAGAACGCGCATCAGCCCGCGATCGCCCCCGCCGCGGCCTCCGACCCGCACCCCTTACCGCGCAGTCCGCAAACGCCGCGCCGCACCCAGAGCGCCCGAGCGGCACGCCACTACCCGACCCTCAGCCCGCGCACACCGCACGCCCACCGCGCATAGCGCCGCAAGCGCAGGCCCCGCACGCCCCACCCGCCCGCGCGTAGCGCCACAAGGTCACGGCCCGGTCCCTTTTCGGTAAGAACGCGCCCCCGACGGTCAAGAACCCGGCATGACGCGCCGATGCTCGGCCACCATGCCCGAGGCCAACAGCCAGTCCTTCCCCCAGTCCCAGCGCGAGCTCGTCGGCCTCGCCCTGCGGCGCGGCGCCTGCCGCCCCGGCGTCGCCCCCGCCGCGCCCGGCTCGCAGCGCGACCGCGTCGCCGCCGCCCTCGCTCTCGGTCTCGGCGGCACCCGCAAGGGTGCCTCGGCGGGCGTCGCGCGCCGCGGCATCTACCGCTAGACGGCCGCCACAACCGCCGCCGCGACGCCGATCTGAGCGGCAGCGCGCCGCAATCGGGCTGGTCGCCGACCAACGTCGTAGACGCCGTGCGGGTTGTCGCAGCGGCGTTGCGCGAATTCTGCGCTGACCGGTCAGGTCCGGTCCCGGCACCATTCATGGTCCCCCTGGTGGTGTGCGGGGCGGGCTCTGCAACAGCTCGGATGCTGTGCCCGTCCCGCCTCACCGAACCCCATCGCCGAACCCCCACCCCCGCGGGCCGACCCACGGGCGGCTTTCGACCCAGCCGCCCGTGGGCCGTCGCGCTACCCGCACCCGGCGACGCCTGTTCTCTCCCCGGTCGCACCGGCCGTCCGATGGGACAGTCCTGGTGTGCCCCCCTTCGCCTCCCCCTCTCCCTTCTCCGCGACCTCCGAGTCGCCGGCGTTCGCGAGCTTCGCCCGCACCGCCGACGCCCTCGTCGACCAGCCCCACGCGATCGCCGCGCATCTCACGCAGCTCCTGCGCCGCGACGACTGGCTCGCGCCCGAGGATCGTGCGCCCGGAACCGACTCCTATCGCCAGCACGTCCTCCACGTGTCGCCGTGCCGGCAGCTCTCGATCGTGTCGCTCGTCTGGCTCCCCGGCCAGACGACGCCCGTCCACGACCACGTCTCGTGGTGCATCGTCGGCGTCTACCGCGGCGTCGAGCGCGAGGAGCGCTTCGACCTCGTCGAGGCCGACGGCCGCCAGTGGCTCGAGCCGGCCGGCACGGTGTTCGCCGCCCGCGGCCACGTCGAGACCCTCATCCCGCCCGAGGGCGACATCCACACCGTGACGGCCGCCGGCCGCGACCTCGCGATCTCGATCCACGTGTACGGCGCCGACATCGAGCAGCGCGGCACGAGCATCGACCGCCGCTACGACGACCTCCCCGTCGTGCGGCGCGACCGCTCCGCCTGAGCCCGGACGGTCCGCCCGCGGTCCGTTTCGACCGCCGGTCCAGCCACGTCCGCCGTCGGGTCCATGGGCGGGCGCGACGCCCGTCGCTAGGTTCGCGCGGTGCGCCTGTCACCCGCCGACCAGGACAAGCTGCTGCTCGCGGTCGCCGGACACGAGCGTGTAGGCGTCGACGACCCACTGCAGCGCGCTCAGGTCGGCGTCGAGGTCACGGGCCAGGCCGGCGCCCGCTTCGACGACGCCAGGCCGTCGCCGAGCGCCGCCCCGGCCCCGCTCACGACGCCGTCGACGCGACGCGCGCGCGCTCGCGCACGAGCAGCACGACCCCGAAGGCGATGAGCCACAGGCTCCACAGCACGTAGCCGGCGAAGTTCGCCGTGTCGACGGCCGGGAGGTCGAGCGGCGAGACGACCCCGACGAGGACCAGCGCGGCCGCGACGCCCCCGAGGACGACGAACCAGCGCCCGGCGAAGCGCCGGCCGAGGGCGACGAGGACGAGCACGGTCCACGTCGCCGTCAGGAGGTACCCGAGCGTCTCGCCGATCGCCGTGCCGAGGATGTCGCTCGCCGTCGTGAACGCGTCGCGGGCGTCGGCGGCGACGGCGGCGGATCCGCTCGCGGCGTCCGCGGCGTAGCCGGGCACGAGCAGCGGCCAGCGCAGCAGGCCGACGACCTGCACGACGGCGGCGGCGATCCCGACGCGCACCGCGATCCGCATCGCGGGCGCCGACGACAGGCGGCCGACGCCGACCGCGATCGGGGCGAACAGCGCGGCGGACAGGGCCAGGACGACGAACCAGGCGCTCACCGCGTTCTGGTGCGCGCGGAACGAGGCCAGCACGTCGCCGGCCGGATGGTCGAGCACGTCGGGGTAGTCGAAGATCGACCCGAGGGCCGTGAAGCCGACGTTCGCGAGGACGGCGGCGAGGATCAGCAGGGCGGCGGTGCGGCGTGGGCTCATGGCCCCTCCTTGGTCGTGGGCTGGTCGTGACCGGCGTCGGCGATCCACGCGACGAGGACGTTGTCGGGGTGGTCGACGAGGTGGTCGCGGGCGAGGGCGTCGACGAGGTCGCGGTCGCCCCGCCGGTGGGCGGCGGCGATCGCGACGAGCTGGCGGTCGCGGGTGGTGGCCGCGACCTCGGCCGCCCGCGTCAGCAGGCGGTCGGCGTCGGGGGCGAACAGGGCCGCCGCGACGAGGACGAGCGGGTCGTCGCTCGTGCCCGCGGCCGCGACGATCGCGGCGACCGCCGCGTCGTCGCCGACCACGAGACGGCGGAGCAGGTCGCGGGGCTGGGTCGACGGCATGGGGCGACCATCCCGGGCGGCGCTGACGCGGCCCTGACACCGCGCTGACGCGGACGTAGACTCGCGCCGTGCTCCGGATCTCGGTGCTCGGCCCGGTCGAGGTCACGCGCGACGCGCGGGCGCTCCCGGTGCCCGGCGGCCGGACCGCGGAGCTGCTCGTCCGCCTCGCGCTGGAGGCCGGCGCGCCGGTCACGGCCGATCGCCTCCTCGACGACCTGTGGGGCGGCGCGGGCATCAGCCGCAACGCGCTGCAGGCGATGGTCGCCCGGCTGCGCCGCGCCCTCGGCGACCCCGCCGCGGTCGAGCACGGCGACGCCGGCTACCGGCTCGCGGTCGCGCCCGACGCGGTCGACGCCCTACGCCTCCTCGCCGCGGCGCCCGAGGCGGCGCGGCGGCTCGGCGCGGGCGACGACGCCGGGGCGGCCGCACTCGCCGGCGAGGCGCTCGCCCCGCTCGGCGCCGAGCTGCTCCCCGCGGCGGGCGACTGGGCCGCCCCGTTCCGGGCCCGGCTCGAGGAGGCGCGCTCGACACTGCTCGAGACCCGCGCCGCGGCGCGGCTGCGCCTCGGCGAGGACGTCGTGGGCGAGCTCGAGGCGGCCGTCGCGGCGGCGCCGTACCAGGAGCGGCTGTGGGAGCTGTTGATCACCGCGCTCTATGGCGCGGGCCGTCAGGCCGACGCGCTCGCCGCCTACCGCCGCGTCCGCGACCGGCTCGCCGGCGACCTCGGGCTCGAGCCCGGCCCCGGACTGCGCGCCCTCGAGCGGCGGGTCCTCGACCACGACCCGGCGCTCGCCAGGAGCCGCGACCGCCGCCCCCGCCCCCGCGGCGGCCGCCCCACCGCCGCCCGCCGGCAACCTCCCGTCCCTCGCGCCCGCGCTCGTCGGCCGCGACGCCGAGCTCGACGGGCTGCAGGCCCTGCTCGCCGACCACCGCCTCGTCGAGGTCGTCGGCCCCGGCGGCATCGGCAAGACCGCGCTCGCCCTCGCCGCCGGCCGGGCGCTCGCGGCGACGCCGGGCGGCGTCTGGCTCGCGCGGCTCGAGGGCGCCCGGACGGCCGACGAGGTGCTCGACACCGTCGTCGCGGCGTTCGAGGTGACCGGCGGCGAGGCGGCGCTCCTCGAGCGGGTCCGGCGCGGCGGCGGGCTGCTCGTGCTCGACAACTGCGAGCACGTCGCCGACGCGGCCGCCACGCTCGCCGAGCGCCTGCTCGACGCCGCGCCCGCGCTGCGCGTCCTCGCCACGAGCCAGGCCGCGCTGGACGTCGACGGCGAGGTGCTCTTCGAGCTCGCACCGCTCGCGCTCGCCGACGCCGTCGAGCTCTTCACCCGCCGCGCGACGCGGGCCGGCGACCCCGACGAGGTCCACGAGCTGTGCCGCGCGCTCGACGGCCTGCCGCTCGCGATCGAGCTCGCCGCCGCCCGGACCCGGACGCTCCCGGTCGAGGAGATCGCGCGCCGCCTGGACGACCGCTTCGCCGTCCTGCACGACCCGACGAGCCGCAAGCCCGAGCGCCGTCGCGCGCTGCGGGCGACGATCGGCTGGAGCTACGACCTGCTGTTCCCCGACGACCAGCGCGGGCTCTGGGCGCTGGCCGCGTTCAGCGGCGGGGCGCCGCTCGCCGCGCTCGAGTCGGTCCTCGCGGCCCTCGACGTGCCGCCGGCCGCGGGGATCGACGTGATCGGCCGCCTCGCCGGCCGTTCGCTCGTGATCGTCGACGACGCCGCCCCCGCGCCCCGCTACCGCCTGCTCGACAGCATCCGCGCGTTCGCGCTCGAGGCGCTCGAGGCGGCGGGGCTGACCGCCCGCGCCCGCGACGCGCACGCCGCGTGGTACGCCGCCGCCGCGGCCGGGTCGACGGCGGGCGTGCGCAGCGCCCGCCAGGCCGAGCACCTCGCGTTCGCCCGGGCCGAACGCTCGAACATCGACGCCGCCCTCGCCTGGACCGCGGCGCACGACCCGCGGCGCGCGCTCGCCATCGTGGCCGGGTTCGGCTGGGCGTGGATCGTCCTCGGCGACAGCCGCGGCGCCCAGCGCCTCCTGACCGCGCTGGACGCCGCGGGCGACGCGGCGCCCGCGCGCGACCGGGCCGGCGCGCTGCTCCTCGCCGCCTGGATCGAGGCCTCGACCGGCCACCTCGAGCCCGCGCGCCGTCACGTCGCCGCCGCGGAGGCGATCGCCGAGGCGACCGGCGACGACGACCTCCGCGCCCGCGCCGCCTACCACCTCGCCTACGTCGTCTCCCACCACGGGCAGTGGGAGGAGGCGCTCGCGCTGACCGCCCGCAGCCGCGCCCTCTACGACCCCCTCGACCGCCCGTGGGACCAGGCCGCCAACGCGCTGTTCGCCTCGCGCGCCGCGATCTCGGCCGGCGACCGGGCGCGGGCGCACGAGGCCCGCGACGAGGTCCAGCGGTGGCTCGCCGTCGTCGACGACCCGTGGCTGCACGTGCGGCGCGATGCGATGCTGGGCGAGCTCGCGCGGGTCGAGCACCGCTTCGACGAGGCCGTCCGCCACGTCGCCCGAGCGGCCGAGACCTCGGCCCGGCTCGGGTTCCTGCAGACCGAGGCCTACCAGGTGTCGAGCCTCGGCCGGGCGCAGTGCCAGGCGGGCGACTACCCGGCGGGCGCGGCGACGCTCGAGCGCGCGATCGAGAAGGCCGAGCGCATCGGCGACGTGCGGCTCGCGGCGCTCGCGCGCGTGCACCTCGGCCGCGTGCGGCGCGCGCTCGGCGACACCGCGGGCGCGCGGGCGGCGCTCGAGGCGGCGGCGGCGTTCCACCGCGACGCGGGCGGCGGGGAGCAGGCCGCGCTCGGCGACTGCCTCCTCGCCGCGCTCGACGCCGAGGCCGGGGCGCCGGACGCGGAGGCGCGGCTCGGCGCGATCCTCGCGACGGCCCGCGCCGGCGGCGACGCGCCCGTCGAGGTCTTCGCGCTCGACGCGCTCGCCCGGCTCGCGGCCACCGCCGGCGACCACGCCGCCGCGGCGGGCCTGGCGGAGGCCGCCGACCGGCGCATGGCGGCCGCGGCGCACTTCGTCAGTGAGCGCGACCGGACCGACGCGCGCTCGCTCAGGCAGACCGCCTGAGGCGCCGGTCGCCGCGCCCGTTGAGCACGACGAACGCGGCGAGGCCCACCATCACGATCGCGATCCCGGCGACCTGGCGGGCGTTGACGACCTCGCCGAGGAGCAGGAACGACCAGACGACCGCGAGCGCCGGCTGGGCGACCTGCGCGATGCCGATCGTGCCGATCTGGATCGTCTTCTGGGCGTAGACGAGCAGCCCCTGGGCCGCGACCCCGCTCGTGAAGGTGAGGATCAGCATGTACGTCCAGCCCGTGCCGCTCAGCCCGAACACGTCGCCGTTCACGACCGCCAGCGGCAGCACCGCGACGGCCGCGATCGGGCAGATCGTGGCCATGAACGTCGTCACGTCCATGTCGCGCCGGAAGCGCTTCGTCGACGCGACGTAGCCGACGAGCAGCAGCATCGCGACCAGGCCGAACACGTTGCCCTCCAGCGAGGCGTCGCCGTTGGCCGGCGCGCTGAAGAGGACGAGCGCGACGCCGCCGAACGCGAGCACCGCGAACGCCAGCGCCCGGCGGTCGAGGTACTCCGCGAACAGCCACGCGCCGACCGGGACGATGAAGAACGGCGCGAGCGAGCCGATCAGCGCGGCGTTCGCGACGCTGTTGTGCGTTGCTCCGGCGAAGAAGACCGCGAGGTTCAGGCCGAAGAAGACGCCGGGGACGAGGACGCGGCGCACGTCGCGCAGCGTGACCCGCCGCCCCGTGCTCCACAGCACGGCGTTCCACACGACGCTGACCGTCACCATCCGCCAGAAGGCGACGAGGACGCCCGGCGACTCGGCGCGCTTGACGAGCGTCGAGCTCAACGAGAACCCGACGACGAGCCCGACGACCGCGAGCACCCCGAGGGTCCGCGCGCTGGGAACGCCGAGGCGGGCCGGCGGGTCGACCGGCGGGTCTGCGGCGTGCGGCGCGGCGCTCACCCGAGCACACTATCCGCGGCCGCGACGCCGTCGCCGGCGCTACTCGGGCGCGCCCGGGACGACGAGGCCCGATTCGTAGGCGAGCACGACGGCCTGGACGCGGTCGCGCAGCCCGAGCTTGCCGAGCACGTGGGCGACGTGGGTCTTCACCGTCGTGTCGCCGAGCACGAGCGTCTCGGCGATCTCGGCGTTCGACAGGCCGCGGGCGAGCAGGCGCAGGACCTCGAGCTCGCGCGGGGTCAGCTCGTCGAGCGCGCTCGGCTGCGTCCGGCGCTGCTGCGGGCCGAAGCGGGCGAACTCCTCGATCAGGCGGCGCGTGACGGTCGGGGCGAGCAGCGCCTCGCCGTCCGCGACCGCGCGGATGCCGTCGGCGAGCTGCTCGGGCGGCGTGTCCTTGAGCAGGAACCCGCTCGCCCCGGCCTGGAGCGCGTCGTAGACGTACTCGTCGAGGTCGTAGGTCGTGAGGACGAGCACGCGGGTCGGGTGCGCGGCGGTGATCGCGCGGGTCGCGGCGATGCCGTCGAGCCGCGGCATCCGGATGTCCATCAGGACCACGTCGGGCTCGAGGCGCCCGACGCCGTGGACGGCCTCCTCGCCGTTGGAGGCCTCGCCCACGACCTCGATGTCGGCGTGGCTCTCGAGCACGAGCCGGAAGCCGGCCCGCACGAGCGACTGGTCGTCGGCGAGCAGGACGCGGACGCTCACGCGCCCCCGATCGGCAGGCGGGCGCGCAGGCGGAAGCCGCCCGTCGGGCGCCGGCCGACGTCGAGCGTGCCGCCGTAGAGGGCGACGCGCTCGCGGATCCCGATCAGCCCGTGGCCGCCGCCGGTCGCGGTGGCCGATCCCGCGCGCGCCGCGGCGGCCGCCGCGCCGTCGTCGGCCACCTCGACCTCGACGGCATGGCGGGCGTAGCGGACGACGACCTCGGCGCGGGCGCCGGCGGCGTGCTTGGACGCGTTCGTCAGGGCCTCCTGCACGATGCGGTAGGCGGCGAGATCGACGCCGCCGGGCAGCGTCGCGGGCTCGCCCTCGACGCGCAGCTCGACCGGCTGGCCCGCGTCGCGGGCGCGGGCGGCGAGCGCGCCGACGTGCGCGAGGCTCGGCGGCGCGGCCTCGGCCGCGGGGTCGTCGAGCGGCCCGACGAGCCGGCCGAGCTCGGCGAGGCCCTCGCGCGCGATCGCGGCCACGAGCTCCGCGCAGCGGATCGTGCGCTCGGGGTCGCGCTCGGCGATGCCGTCCGCCCCGGCGGCCTGGATCGCGATGACGCTGATGCTGTGCGCGACGGCGTCGTGCAGCTCCCGGGCGACGCGCATCCGCTCGGCGGTCACGGCCGCGCGCGCGTCGCGGGTGCGGGCGTGCTCGGCGCGAACGGCCTCGTCGCGCCCCTGGCTCGTGAGCGCCCGGTGGCCGCTGACGACCCGCCCGACGGTCCACGGGGCCGCGACGCCGCCGAGCAGGGCGGCGACGATCCCGTCGGGGTAGAAGATCGCGGCGTGGACGGCGGCGCCCGCGACGGCGCCGGCCAGCCCGGCGATCGCGAAGCGGCGCCCGGTGTAGGCGCCGATCGCGTACGTGGCCAGGACGACGGCCGCGATGTCGAGGACCGGGAACTCGTCGAGGTCGAGCAGCGTGCTCTGCACCGCCAGCGCCGCGAGCAGCGCGGCGCCGGCGGCGAGCGGGTGGCGGCGGCGCGGCAGCAGCGCGGCGGCGACGGGCACGGCGGTGAGCGCGGCGAGCACCCGGTCGCCGGCGGGCACGGTGAGCACGAGCTCGAGCGCGAGGCCGGCGAGCACGGCGCCCGCGGCGAGCCGGTCGGCGGCGCGCTCGCCGAGACGAAGCGCCCCGCGACGCCGGTCGCCGGGCGGGTCCGCGGCGACGGCCGGCGGCTCGGGGTACGCGGGCGCGGCGGCGGTTCCCGGGCGCGTGACGGAGGGCGTGCGCGGCGCCGCCTGGCCGTCGCGGCGGAGGATCCCGAGCACCCGCCGGACGTCGGCGAGCGCGTCGCGAGCCGTCGCGGCGATGTGCGCCAGCGCGGCCCGCGCCGCGGCGGTGTCGCCGGCGCGCAGCGTGTCCGGCACGGCATCGGCGCGCGCGGCGATGTCGCGCAGGCGTCCCGCGATCGCGCGCTGGAGGTCGCCGGCGATGCGCATCCGCTCCTCCTCCGCCGCGGCGCGGGCCTCGCGGTCACGGTCGCGGGCGAGGCGGCGCGTGCGCTCGGCGAAGCGCTGCTGCAGGAGCGCCTGGCCGCGCACCCACCGCCCGACGACGGCGGGGAAGGAGACGGCGACGAGCGTGAGCGCGACATGGCCCGGCGAGCGCACGGCCGGGTCGGCGACGACCCGCGCGACGGCCGCGAGGACGACGCCGGCCGCGGCGCCGGCGACACCGGCGCGGCCCTCGGCGTAGCGGCCGGCCGAGTAGAGCGCGATCGCGAGGACGACGAGCGGCGTGACGGTCTCGCCCACGAGGAACCCGTCGAGGGCCGCCTGGCCGAGCAGGGCCGCGACGATCGCGGCGAGCGGGACCAGCGGGCGCGAGCGGCGCCAGGCGAGCGGCAGCGTGCCGGCGACGACGGCGATCGCGCTGACGGTGCGGTCGTCGCCCGCGCCGATGGACGCGGTCAGCACCTCCGCGAGGCCGGCGGCGGCCAGGAGCCCCGCGGCGGCCGCGTCGGCCGCAGGCCCGCGGCCGAGCCGCGCGAGGATCCGGTGCAGTCCGCTCACCGCCCCGGACGGTAACGCGGCCGGGGCCGGCCTTCGTCCGCCGCGGTGAGGAAGCGCGCCTCCTCCGCGAGGAGGAGATGCGCCGCGGCGCCGCCCGCGCGGACGACCCCCGGTTCGCCGTCGCGGCCGACGACGAACGGCCGCCGGCCCGGGAGCCTTCCGGGCGTCATGAACGCCGCTCCTTCCTCCACCCGTCCGCCCCGCCGCCTCGCGCCCGGCACGCGTCGCGCCGTCCTGACCGTGCACATCGTGTCGTCCGTCGGGCTGCTCGGCTCGTGCGCGGCGATCGTCGCGCTCAACGTGCGCGCGGCGACGACCTCCGACCCGCAACTCGCCGGCGCCGCGTACGAGCTGCTCGGGATGTTCCCGACGCTCTTCGGCATCCCGCTGAGCCTGACCTCGCTCGCCTCCGGGATCGCGCTCGGGCTCGGCTCGAAGTGGGGCGTCCTGCGCTACCGCTGGGTCACCGCGAAGCTCGTCCTGATCCTGTCGGTGATCGGCGTCGGGGCGTTCGTCCTCGGGCCGCAGACCAGCGCCATGGCGCAGACCGGCGACGGCTCGACCACCGCGTTGATCGTCGGCAGCGGCTGGGACGTCCTCGCCCTGTGCACGGCGTCGTGGCTGTCCGTCTTCAAGCCCGGCCGCGCGCGCGACCGCCGTGCGCCGCGCCGGGCCGCCGCGTCCGTCCCCGCCCGCGCCGCCTGACCGAAGGGAGCCTCCCGTGTCCGCCCTGACCCGCTGGGTCCTCGCCCACAAGCGCACCGTCGTCCTGCTCTGGCTGCTCCTGGCGATCGCCGGGGCCATGGCCGCCGGCCCGGCGTCGCGCGCGCTCGACCCCGAGTTCTCCGTCCCGAACCGCGAGGGCTGGGAGACGAACGTCGCCATCGCCCAGCGCTACGGCGGCACCGGCGGCGACAGCGCGCCGCTGCTGCCGGTCGTCACGCTGGCGCCCGGCACGACGGTCGACGCGCCGGCCGTCCGCGCCGATCTGCGGCGCCTCGACGCCCGCCTCGCCCGGGCGCTCCCCGGCGCACGGATCGCGTCGTTCGCCTCGACGGGCGACCGCGCCTTCGTCTCGCGCGACCGCCGCACCACGTTCGCGATGATCCACCCGCGGCCTGACCCCGACGCGACGTTCGGGGAGAACCCGCGCGCCGAGCGCGCCGCCCGCGCGGCACTGGCCGGCGTCACGGTCGGCGGGCGCCCCGTGCGCCTGACGGGCTTCGACGCGCTCGCCGACGAGAGCGGCAGCGGGGGCGGCGGCCCGGGCGTCCTGCTCGAGGCCGTGCTCGGCGCCGCCGGCGCGCTCGTCGTGCTCGGCTTCGTGTTCGCGTCGTTCCTCGCCGTCGTCCCGCTGGTGATGGCCGTCGTCGCGATCCTGACGACGTTCCTCGCGCTCCTCGGCCTCACCCAGGTCACCTCGGTGTCGCCGATCGTGCAGTTCCTGATCGCGCTGATCGGCCTGGGCGTGGCGATCGACTACGCGCTGCTGATCGTGTCGCGCTGGCGCGAGGAGCGCGCCCACGGCCGCACGGGCGACGACGCCGTCCAGCACGCGATGGAGACCGCGGGCCGTGCCGTCGTGTTCAGCGGCGTGACCGTCGCGATCGGGCTGCTGGCGCTGATCGCGCTGCCGCTGCCGTTCCTGCGCTCGATGGGCTACGGCGGGATGCTCATCCCGCTCGTCTCGACGCTCGTCGCGATCACGCTGCTGCCGGTCGTCCTGGCGACCGTCGGGCCCCGGCTGGACTGGCCGCACCGCCGCACGGACGACCGCGCCAGCCGCGCGTGGACGCGCTGGGCGACCCTCGTCGCCGGCCGGCGCTGGGTCGCGGCCGTCGGCGGCCTGACCGTCGCGGCGGCGCTCGCCTTCGCCGCGACCGACCTGCAGCTCGGCAGCGGCGACGCCGACACGATCGCCCGCTCGGGCGACGCGCGCCAGGGCCTCGTCGCGCTCGAGCGGTCCGGGATCGGCGAGGGCGCCCTGCTGCCCCACGAGATCCTGGTGGCGCGCGCGGGCGACGCCGGCCGGGTGACCGCCGCCGTGCGCGCCGTGCCCGGCGTCCACGGGGCCGTCGCCCCCGACGGCGCGGCCTGGCGGCGCGGCGGGTCGGCGATCGTCGAGGCCGTGCCGCGCCCGGACAGCGGCTCGGGGGCCGGCGGGCGCACGCTCGACGGCGTCCGCGACACGGCCCACGCCGCCGCGCCCGGGACGCGCGTGGGCGGGCAGCCGGCGGCGAACGCCGACTTCGTCGACGCGGTCTACGGCAGCTTCCCGCTGATGATCGCGCTCATCACGATCACGACGTTCGTGCTCCTCGCCCGGGCGTTCCGCTCGCTCCTGCTGCCGGCCAAGGCGATCCTGCTGAACATCCTCAGCGTCGCCGCGGCGTGGGGCGTGCTCGTGCTCGTCTGGCAGCACGGGTATGGCTCGGAGGCCATCTGGGGCATCCAGGCGACCGGCTCGATCCCGTCGTGGATGCCGCTCATGGTGTTCGCGTTCCTGTTCGGCCTGTCGATGGACTACGAGGTCTTCATCCTCAGCCGGATGCGCGAGGAGTACGACCGGACGGGCTCGACCGAGACCGCCGTCGTCCAGGGCATCGGGCGGACCGGGCGGCTCGTGACGAGTGCGGCGCTGATCCTGTTCCTCTCCTTCGCGTCGATGGCCTCCGGGCCGGACACCGACGTGAAGATGCTGGCGACAGGGCTCGCGGCCGGGATCCTGCTCGACGCAACGGTGATCCGCGCGCTGATCGTGCCCGCGGTCATCGCGCTCATGGGCCGCTGGAACTGGTGGCTGCCGCGCTGGCCCGCCCGCGTCCTGCGCGTCGAGCCGTCGCGGCTGGCGGCGGCCCCAGCTCGCCGGGGGTGATCGCGTACGGCGTGGTCAGCCGGCCGGAGAGAACTGCAGCAACCACGAGCGTTGGCCGTCGCGATGCCCTTCGCGAGCGCCGAGCCCGTAGGGTCGCCGTCATGGATCTGGAACTGCGCGACAAGGTCGCCGTCGTCACCGGCGCGAGCAAGGGCATCGGACTGGCTGTGGTGCGTCAGCTCGCGGACGAGGGCGCCCTCGTCGTGGCCGGTGCCCGCAGCACCGAGACCCTCGACGGGCTGGACCGCGTCACGGCCTATGCCGTCGATCTCGTCGATCCGGACGGGCCGGGCCGCCTCGTCGCCCACGCGATCGATCTGCACGGGCGCGTCGACGTGCTCGTCAACAACGTCGGTGGCGTGCATCCGCGGGTCGACGGGTTCCTGAGCATCACCGACGCCGAGTTCGAGGCATCGATGCAGCTCAACTTCTTCGCTGCGCTGCGGGCCACGCGGGCCGCGGTCGCCGACATGCTCGAACGCCGCGAGGGGACCATCGTCAACGTCGCCTCGGTGAACGCGTTCTTCGAGCCCGACGGTGCGGTCGTCGACTACGGCGCGGCCAAGGCGGCGCTGCTCAACGTGGCGAAGGCGCTCTCGCAGGAGCTCGCGCCCAAGGGCATCCGCATCAACAGCGTCTCGCCCGGACCGGTGGCGACCGACCTGTGGCTCGGCGACGACGGCGTCGCCGCGACGATCGGCCGCGCGACCGGCGCCGACCCCGACGCGATCCGAACGCAGGTCATCGACCAGGGCATCCCGACCGGCCGCTTCAGCACCCCCGAGGAGGTCGCGACCCTCGTGGCGCTGCTCGCCTCGCCGCGGACGGCGAACGTCACCGGCTCCGACTACGTCATCGACGGCGGTCTGATCAAGACGATGTGAGCCGCTCGCAGCCCGCTGTGAGCGATCTGCGCGTGTCCCGTGAGCGCCCCTGCCGACAGTACCGGCAGTGAGCCCCACAGAGAAAGGACACGATATGGACGTTGCCATCCAGGCCGAGGGGCTGCGCAAGCGCTTCGGCGACACCCAGGCGCTCGACGGGGTCGACCTCGTCGCCCGGCGCGGCACCGTGCTCGGCGTGCTCGGTCCCAACGGCGCCGGCAAGACGACCGCCGTGCGGATCCTCGCCACGCTGCTCAAGCCCGACGCGGGCACGGCGAGCATCGGCGGCTTCGACGTCGTCGCCCAGCCGGAGGCCGTCCGCCAGACGATCGGCCTGACCGGCCAGTACGCCAGCGTCGACGAGACGCTCAGCGGCACCCAGAACCTCGTGATGATCGGGCAGCTGCTCGACCTCCCGCGGCGCGAGGCGCGCGCCCGCGCGAAGGAACTGCTCACCTGGTTCGGCCTGACCGACGCGGCCGACCGCCCCGCGCGGACGTACTCCGGCGGGATGCGGCGGCGGCTCGACCTCGCCGCGAGCCTCGTCGGCCGCCCGGCCGTCGTCTTCCTCGACGAGCCGACCACCGGCCTCGACCCCGCCAAGCGCGAGGACATGTGGAGCGTCGTCCGCTCGCTCGTCGACGACGGCTCGACCGTCCTCCTCACGACGCAGTACCTCGAGGAGGCCGACGCGCTGGCCGACGAGATCACGGTCATCGACCACGGCCGGGTCATCGCGCAGGACACGCCGGACGGCCTCAAGCGCATCGTCGGCGGCCAGACGCTCACCGTGCGCCCGCTCGACCCGACCCGGATCGACGAGGTCCGCGCGATCGTCGGCGACATCGCCCGGACCACGCCGGACTCGCCGGGACGCGGCGTCATCAGCGCCCCCGTCGCCGACGACGCGGCGCTCGGCGCCGCGGTCCGCCGCCTCGACGACGCCGGCATCACGGTGATCGAGCTGTCGCTGCGACTGCCGAGCCTCGACGAGGTCTTCTTCGCCCTCACCCACCACGAGGACCAGCTGGCGGTGGCGGCATGACAGCGCGCTCGCCATCCCCGCCCCCGCGGCCGCCGCGCCGGCCCGCCCGCGCCGGTTCGCGCTCCTGCGCCACAGCCTGGTGCTCGCCCGCCGCGGCCTCATCACGACGCTGCGGACGCCCGAGGCGCTCGCCGACGTGACGGCCCAGCCGATCATCTTCCTGCTGCTGTTCACCTACGTCTTCGGCGGCGCGATCTCCGGCGGCTCGCAGCACGACTACCTGCAGTTCCTGCTGCCGGGCATCCTCGCCCAGACGATCGCCATGGGCGGCATCGCGATCGGCGTGAACCTCAACACCGACATCGACAAGGGCGTCTTCGACCGCTTCCGGAGCCTGCCGATCGCCCGCTCCGCGCCGCTCGTCGGCGCCGTGCTCGCCGACATCGTGCGCTACGTGATCGTCTGCGTCGTCATCGTCGGCTTCGGCTACGTCCTGGGCTACCGCGCCGGGACGAACGCGCCCGAGGTGCTCGCCGGCTGCCTCCTGGCGGTCGCGTTCGCCCTGTGCTTCTGCTGGGGCGCGGTGTTCGTGGGCATGGTCGCCCGGACGCCGGGCGCGGTGCAGGGCATCATGATGCTGCTGGTCCTGCCGCTGAGCTTCGCCAGCAGCACGTTCGTGCCGACCTCGACGATGCCGGGCTGGCTGCAGGCCGTCGTCGACGTCAACCCCTTGACCCACCTGATCGGCGCCGAGCGGGCGCTGCTCGGTGGCGCGCCGATGGGCTCGCACCTGCTGTGGACGTTCGGCTGGATGGCCGGCCTGCTGGCGGTCTTCGTGCCGCTCGCCCTACGGGCGTACGGTCGCCGCGTCTGAGCCCGCCGGCGCCAGTCGCGCCAGGGCGGCGTCGCGCTCGGCCCCGAGGCCGCGCGCGTACGCCGCCCGGAACGCGTCCTCGCCGAGCGCCTCGCGCAGCTCGGTGGTGACCGCGGCGATCTCGAGGTTCGCCTCGTCCTGCGCACCGCGCACCACCGCGGCCGCGCCGAGCATCTCCGCGGCGTCGACGGGCCGGCCCTGGCGGGCGGCGAGTTGCGCCCCCGCGACGCCCGTCATCGCCACGATCGGCATGTCGCGCGACTCGACGGCCGCGGCGAAGGCGCCGTCGATCGCCTCGGCCGCGCCGGCGATGTCCCCGTCGCCGAGCGCGATGAGGCCGACGCTCGTCAGCGCCATGGCGCGCGCGTGGCGGCGCTCGGCCCGGCCGCCGAAGCCTCCGGCGACCGCCGTGACGAGGCGATCGCGCAGTGCGCGGGCGGCCGCCTGGTCGCCGAGCTCCCACAGCAGCCGCGCGCGCAGCGCGTCGATGACGACGGCCTCCTCGCGGTTGAGGTCGCGCTCGTCGCCGACGCGGTCGAGGTGCTCGCGGGCCCGCGCGAGATCGCCACGCCGCGTCCACAGCTCGGCCAGGCGCATGTCGAGGAAGACGTCCTGGGAGGGGACGCCGAGCTCGCCCGTCAGCGCCCGCGCCTCCTCGAGCGCGCCGGCCGCGGCGTCGAGCTCGCCGTCGATCATCCACACGCCCGCCTGCGAGACGAGCACGATCGCGACGCCCCAGCGATCGCCCACCTCGCGGAAGCGCGCGAGCGCCGTCTCGTGATCCGCGCGCATCGTCGCCAGGTCGCCGTCGTTCTCGGCCAGCTGCGCGGAGATCAGCGGCGCCGCCGCGCGAACCCACGGCTCGGGGTGCTCGTCGGCCTCACGCATCAGCTCGGCGGTGGCGTCGCGGTCGCCGACGAGCCAGGACAGGATCGCCCGGAACAGCACGATCGGCGGCCAGCCGACGGCGTCGACGGCCTCCAGCTCGGCGAGCACGTCGGCCAGCAGCGCCTCCTCTTCGCCGGCGATGTCGCGGTCCTGCGCATCGGCCACCGCGACGACGCTGCGCACGAAGCTGCGCTCGGCCGGATCGGCGTCGCCGTCGACCCGCAGCGCGACGCGGATCCAGTCCAGCCCGTCGGCCGCGTTGCCGGAGAGCACCGCGAACCACACCATCTCGCACGCGAGGTGCACGGCGCGGGCGGCGTCGCCGGTGTCGGCGAGGTGACGCAGCGCCGCGACGACGTTCTCGCGCTCGGCGGCCAACAGGTGCAACGCGCCGATCTGATGGCCGCCGCGCAGGCGGGGAGCGTGCTCGTCGACGACCGCGACGAAGTGGTGCGCGTGCGCCGCGCGGACGGCGTCGAGCACGCCCTCCTCGGCCAGGCGCTCGATCCCGTACTCGCGGATCGTCTCGAGCATCCGATAGCGCGGGGCCGCCGCGTCGACGACCTGCAGCAGCGAGCGGTCGACCAGCGCCGCGAGGAGGTCGAGGACCTCGACGGCCGAGCCGTCGTGGACGGCGGAGGCGCTCTGCGGCGTCACGCCGCCGGGGAAGACCGCAAGCCGCTCGGCGAGCGTGCGCTCGGCGCTCGGTCAAGAGCTCCCAGCTCCAGTCGACGACGGCGCGCAGGGTGCGGTGGCGGGGCATGGCCGTGCGGCTGCCGCCGGTGAGGACCCGGAAGCGATCGTCGAGGCGCCGGGCGAGCTGATCGGGCGCCAGCGTGCGCAGCCGGGCGGCGGCGAGCTCGAGGGCCAGCGGCTGGCCGTCCAGCCGGCGGCAGATCTCGATGACCGCGGCGACGTTCTCCGCGTCGACCTCGAACCCGGGCGCCGCCGCCGCGCCGCGATCGGCGAAGAGCTCGACCGCCGGATGGGCGAGCGCCTCGTCGACGCCGGCGTCCGGGCCGGGCCAGGCCAGCGGCGGGACCTCGATCAGCCGCTCGCCGACGATGCCCAGCGGCTCGCGGCTCGTCGCCAGGACGTGGACGCGCGGGCAGCGCCCGAGCAGCTCGTCCGCGACGCCGGCGACGTCGCCGATCAGGTGCTCGCAGTTGTCGAGGATGACGAGCGCGGCGCGGTCGGCGAGCGCGTCGAGGACGCGGTGCAGCGCGTCGGAGGACGCCATCCCCGGCGGGGCGGCGCGCTCGAGCAGCGCGGTCTCGCGCAGGCCGAGCGCGGCGAGGATCGCGGGCCCGATGCCGCTGGCCTCGACGACCGGGGCGAGCTCGACGAGCCAGACGCCGTCGGGCGCGTCGGGCAGGTGGTGCGCCCCGGCCTCGCCCGCCAGCCGGGTCTTCCCGGCCCCGCCCGGGCCGAGGAGCGTGACGAGCCGGTGGTCGCGGACCGCCTCGGCGACGCGCGCGAGCTCCTCGGCGCGGCCGACGAAGCGCGTCAGCGGCGCGCGCAGGTTCGTGCGGGTCGGCCCGGCGGTCGCGTTCTCCGGCGCAGGCGTCGGGGCCGGGGCGGGCGGCGGGGCGACCTCGCCGCGCAGGACCGCGAGGTGCGCGGCCTGGAGCTCGGGGCCGGGCAACGCCCCGAGCGCGTCGTCGAGCGCGGCGCGGATGCGCTCGTAGGCGCCCAGCGCGTCGGCCTGCCGGCCGGCGGCGTGCAGCACGCGGACCTGCAGCCGCGCGACGCGCTCGTCGAGCGGGTGGTCGGCGGCCAGGCGCTCGAGCTCGGCGACGAGCTCTCCGGGCGCGACGCCGGCCAGGTCGGCCTCGATGCGGCCGACGGTCGCGGCCAGGCGCACGTCCTCGAGCCGCGCGGCCGCGGCGGTCGCGAACGCGCGCGTGCCCGCCACGCCCGCCAGCGCCGGGCCCCGCCACAGCGCGAGCGCCTCGCCGAGGAGTTGCCCGGCGCGGCCGGACTCGCCGGCGCGCAGCGCGCTCGCGCCCTCGCGAGCCAGCCGCTCGAAGCGGTGGGCGTCGACGTCGGCGGGCTCGAGCGCGAGCCGGTAGCCGCCCGGCGTCTGGGCCACGAGCGCCGCGTCGCCCAGCGCCCGCCGCAGCCGCGACACGAGCGACTGCAGCGCATGGACTTCGTCGGCGGGCACGTCCTGCTCCCAGACCGCGTCGACCAGCCCGCCGAGCGAGACCGTGCGTCCGGCGTCGAGCGCGAGCCGCATGAGCAGCGCCTGCAACCGGGCCCCGCCGACCTCGATCGGGCGGTCGCCGTCGGCGACCTCGAGCGGTCCCAGGAGCCCCACGCGCACCCGGCCACTCTGGCAGGTCGTCCTGCGCGTACGACCGTCGCGCAGACGGGTGTGTCAGCCCGTGGGTAAGAGCGGCCTGGCCGACCGCGCCAAGGCGACCGGGACAGTCGAACTGGCTCGGACCGCGGCTACGAACCACAGACCCGCCGGGTGCCCCCACTCCGAGGCCGGTGCAACCCCCACCCGGGCCCCCAGTGGACCGCACCGGGACGTCGCGTGATCCACCGCACTGACGCGGGGCTGCCCACATGGGCGCGGCCGCGCCGCGCCGGAACACTGAAACCATGCCGTCCACCACCCCCGACCACACCTTCTCCTACGTCGAGAGCGACGTCCCCGCCGGGATGACGCTGTCCTCCTGGCGCGGCGAGAAGGCGCGCGCCGAGGCCGGCGGCCGGCGCCCGGGCCTGCTTCGGCGACGCGGCCGCTGAGCGATGACGACCCTCCGCGCCATCGGCCCGCCGCGTCCCGCCTCGCCGCTGATCGGGATCGTCACGCACGAGCTGCGGGCCGAGACCGACCCGGCCTGGGCCCCGATGCCCGGGCGCAGCGAGCGCGACCTCGCGCCGCCGCGGCTCGCGCTGCGGCTCTCGTACACCCAGGCGGTGCAGGAGGCCGGCGGCCTCGCCGTCGTCCTCCCCGCGCACGGCCACGTCGACGACACCGCCGCGCTGCTCGACCGCCTCGACGGCCTCGTCTTCAGCGGGGGCCCGGACCTCGATCCGGCCGTCTACGGGCAGGACCGTCACGCGGAGCTCGGCCCGGACGTCGACCGCGTGTCCGACGAGTACGAGCTCGCCCTCCTGCGCGGCGCGACCGAGCGCGATCTCCCGCTGCTCGGCATCTGTCGCGGCATGCAGGCGCTGAACGTCTCGCGCGGCGGGACGCTGCGCCAGCACCTCCCGGACGTCACCGCGCTCAACCACCTGCAGGGTCACGAGCCGTTCGTCCCGGCGCACCCCGTCGTCGTCTCACCCGGATCGCTCCTGCACCGCCTCTCCGACGCGCCCGATCTGCCGGTCAACAGCTTCCATCACCAGGCCGCCGACGCCATCGGCGCCGGGCTCGACGTCTGTGCCCAGGCGCCCGACGGGACGGTCGAGGCGCTGTGGGATCCCGCCGCCCGCTTCTGCCTCGGTGTCCAATGGCACGCCGAACTGCTGACGCACGACCCGCGGCAGGCCGCGCTGCTCGAGGGCCTCGTCGACGCCGCCCGCGGCGCGACGCGGCGCCTGGCGCTCGTCGCCTGACGACGCGAAGCTCAGCGAGCCACAGCCCGGACTATGCGGGGTCGCGACGCAGCGGCTGGCACGAGCAGTGCACACCGCCGCCGGCCAGCAGGAACTGGCTGTAATCCGGGTCATAGACGGTGAAGCCGAGCGCGCGCAGGCGCTCGTTGAGCTGCGGGGCCGCGCTCGTCGAGAGCACCCGGTCGTCGCCGAGGGCGACGACGTTGCCGCCGAGCGCCATCGTCTCGCGGAACCCCACCGGGACGATCTCGATGCCGAGGCCCTCGAGCCACCGGACGACGTCGGGGTCGGTCGTCTCGAGACACACCGCGCACAGCTTCTCGGCGAGCATGCAGACCATCAGGTCGATGTGCACGTAGAACTCGTCGATCGGCGCGTAGTGGACCTCGATCCCCTCGGCCGCCATCCAGTCGCCGACCTGCCGGGCCGCGACCTCCTCGGTGCGCATCCCGGTGTACCCGAGCAACAGGCGCCCGGGGGCGATCATGTTGAAGTCGCCGCCCTCGAAGTTGCCGGCACTCACCAGGTCGTAGACCGGGATGTCGTGCTCGAGGTAGAAGCGCAGCGCGCTCGCGTACTCGCCCCGCCGGCGAGGGTTGGCGAGCTGCGTCACGATCGCCCCGAACGGCGTCATGACGCTCGAGTCGCGCACGTAGACCCCGTAGGCGAGCTCGTCCTGCGCCGGGAGCGTGTGCACGGCCACGCCCGCCTCGCGGTAGGCGTCGACCATCTCCGCGTGCTGGCGCAGCGCGGCGTCACGGTCGAACCGGTAGCCCCGGCGGAGGGTCTCGCGGACGAGCGCGCTGTATTGCGCGTTCTCCTCTCCGAGCCACCGGAACGACTCCGGCCCTCCGAGCAGCACGTCCCGCAGGACGCCGTACTCGGAGTCGATCCCCCAGCGCTCCAGGACGGCCGAGCCGCCACCGGGCGTCCGGACGCTCAGTCCTGAAGCCATCTCACGGGTTCCCGTCATCGTCGCCGCACCCTAGACGACATCGGTCACATCTTCGCGCCGCCGCGGGTCGAGGGAGGGACAGATCGAGTTCGCCGGTGCAGAGCCCGGCGCAGAGAAAGGAAGACCATGCGTACCGAGAACAGCAGCCAGAGGATCGCGGTCACGGGAGCCACCGGTCGCCTGGGACCCCACCTCGTCGAGATCCTCGCGCAGCGGGGCCACGACGTGGTCCCGATCGCGCGTTCCAAGGGCGTCGACGTGGTCAGCGGGGAGGGTCTCGACGAGGCGCTCGTCGGGGTCGACACCATCATCGACGCGGCGACCGGCCCCTCGCCCGACGAGGAGCAGGCGACGGCGTTCTTCACCGCCGCGGCGCGGAACGTGCAGCGCGCCGGCGCCGCCGCCGGCGTGAAGCGGATCGTCGTCGTCTCGATCATCGGCATCGACAAGTTCCACAGCGGCTACAACGCGGCGAAGCTGGCGCACGAGCAGACGCTGCTCGAAGGCCCGCTCCCGGTCCGGATCGTTCGCGCCGCCCAGTTCCACGAGTTCGTCGACCCGCTCCTCGGGTGGACGATCCAGGATGGCGTCGCGCACGTCCCCGAGATGCGAACGCAGCTCGTCTCGGCCCGCAGCGTCGCCGAAGCGCTCGCCGACGCCGCCGAGGAGCCCGAGATCGAGAACGGCCGGATCACCGAGGTCGGAGGCCCGCAGCCCGAGCGTCTCGCCGACGTCGCGGCGGTGCTGTTCGCCAGCCGCGGAGACTCGATCGAGGTCCGCGAGACCCGCGGCGGTCTGCTGGCGCAGCCCGGCGACCCCGACGCCGACGCCTACGCGGAGGGCGCCGCGCTGCCCAACCCGGGCGCGACGCTCGCCGGCCCGACGTTCGAGGAGTGGCTGAAGGCGGCCTAGCCGCCGGCTGCGGCAGTCGTGGGCGCGAGGCGCCCACGACGCCGCCGGCCGTCAGAAGCCGACGTGGTGCGGGTTGACGATCGGCCGCGGATCGTCGCGAGGGGGCTCGGGACTACCGCGCTCCTCGGTCCGCCCGGGCTTCGGCGGCGGCTTGAGACCCGGAACGCGGATCTTGACCTTCCGCCCGTCGCCCATCTTCAGCTCCGGGGGCTTGGGGTCCAGTGGCTCACCGGGGATCGGGCTCATGCACCGAGGCTACTCCTCGCGGCGCGTTGCTCGACGAACACCGGACCTCACGCGCGGCGGTGCTGCGGCGTTCAACGCACATGCACCGCAGAGACGTGACCTTCACCTCCGAGGATCCGTGCGCGTGGTTGTACGCCCGCCGATACGGGGCCTGACGGCCGGTCGCTCACCGTGATGTCCCGGGCTACAGCCCGATCCGCCACGCGGGGACCCTCCATCGTCCGTGGCTGGCCTGCGTGGCGGAGGCGGTCGTCGCAGCGAGGTCGAGTTCCTCCGGCACCACAGCCGTTCATCACCACCCACCACAGGAGGTAGACGCATGTCCGCCGAGGACGACAACAAGGCAGTCGTCGCACGCTGGTTCACCGAGTTCTGGGGTCCCGACTACAACCCCGCGGTGATCGACAAGCTCGCCGCGCCCGACATCCGCTTCGAGTACTCGATGCACGCGCCGCTGCGCGGCCGCGAGGAGGTCCGCGAGTTCGCGCGCAGGTTCCGCGCCGCGTTCCCCGACCTCGGATTCGAGGGCACCGCGGATCTCATCGCCGAGGGCGACTATGTCGTCGGCCAGTGGAAGGGCGGCGGCACCCAGAGCGGGGACGCCTTCGACGACATCCCCGTCGGCTCGCTGCCCGCCGGCACCGGTCGGCGGATGCAGTTCACCGGCATGACCGTGCTCAAGGTGGAGGACGGGCTCATCACCGAGGAGATCGGCCTCGACGACGGCGTCACCGCCCTCAAGCAGCTCGGCCTCATCCCGGCCGACTGACCCGAGCCGGCGCCGCCGCACCGCCCCGACGCCAGCGATCCCGGCCGCACGGCCGGGGTCGCGCGCCGGCGCTTCGTGGGGCGCCCGTCCTTGCACCGCAAACCGCTAGTACGAGGACCGCAAGCGGCCATCGAGGTTCGCCACCGTGCGCTGCAAGGTGCGCTCGATCGCGCGGCGTAGGACCACGCGGTCGAGAACTCCGCGCAGCGACGCCCGCGGTGCGAACTCGACCGCCAGGCGGTAGTCGAAGCCGTCGCCGGCGGCAGAGAAGGCACGCTCGTGACGCGCATCGGGGAGGCCCCGCTGGACGCTCGTGTACTCGACGAGCTCGCAGGGCTCGAAGGTTCGGAGCGTCATCTCGAGCGCGACGGCGCGGCCGAGCAGCCGCATCGTGACGCGGGCCCGGTCCCCGGGCGCCTGCCAGCGCGAGCCCGGCTCCACGCGGATCAGTCCCGGCCAGTACTCGGGCCAGTTGCGCGGCTCGGTGATGTAGTCGAAGCCGTCTCGCAACGGGCTCGCGAAGTGGTGTGTCAGCTCGACTCGCATCTCGCGGTCACAGTGTGGCCTCCTCGCGGCGCAGCCGGTAGAAGCGCTCGTCGAACCGGAACAGCCGTGCCAGCGCGTCGGGCTCGGTGTCCGCGTCCTCGACGTCGGTCACGTGCCATCCGGGGAAGGCCGCCGCGACGTCGGCGCGGCCGGCGCCGCGCGGGAGCGGCCCCCTGCGCAGGGGAGCGAAGCAGTCGAGCAACACCGTCGCGTCGGGGGCGGCGATTGCGCTCACCTCGCGGCCCATCGCCCGGCGCTGGACGTCGCTGAGCCCGTGGAAGGTCCCGGTGTCCAGCACCAGCCGGAACCCGGAGCCGACGTCCGCCTGCCGCAGCGCCGTGACGTCGCCGCGCACCAGGCGCATCTCGACGTCGGCCTCCTCGGCCCGTTTGACGGCGCGGCGCAGCGCCCGTTCGACGATGTCGACACCGGTGACCTGCCAGCCGCGCTGGGCGAGTTGCACGCCCCAGACCGCGCTGCCGGTGCCGAGGTCGAGCGCCGGCCCGTAGGGCGGCACACGTCCGGCCTCCTCGCGGGCCACGAGCTCCAGGAGCTTGCCCGCGAAGGGCGGATGCGCGGCCAGGTCCTCCCACGGGTGGAAGCCGATCGCGTAGGCGAGGGTGTAGTTCATCTCGGTCTCGATGGGTTCGGCATCTCGCGGCTCCTGCGGCTCGTGGGCGTGCCCGCACCGGGCTCGCATTCGAAGCTAGGCGCGCACGCCCCGGGCCGCATCGGTGCCGGCACCCAACGTGCGGTCCGCCGCTACGCAATTCCGTGCGAATGGGCCCAGGCGGTCGCGACCGCCCGCGCCGTGCGGCCGGAGGCGCCGATCTTGAGGTAGACGTTGGCCACGTGCCGCTCGACCGTCCGCACGCTCAGCACGAGCTCCCGGGCGATGTCCGCGTTCCCCAGTCCGCGTGCGACCAGCCGGAGCACCTCGGCCTCGCGCGCCGAGAGCCCACCGACCCGCGCGTCCGGCGCCCGCGCCCCGAGCTCCGCCAGCGCCTTGCGGGCTCGCGCCTCGGCCTCCGCCGCCGGCCGGTCCCGGCCGAGGACGCGCAGGACGGCGGCCAGCTCGAGCCGCCCGAGCGCCGCGTCGTACCGGGCGCCGGCGGTGTCGAAGAGGTCCGCAGCGTCCTCGAGCAGCGCACTCGCGGCCGCAGCCTCGCCCGCCGCAGCCGCGACGCGGCCCTCGGCGAGCAGCGCCGCGGCGCGAAGCGGCGCGGTCGGACATCCCGCGGCGATCGCGGCGATCTCGCTTGCGGCCGCGCGGGCGGCCGCCTCGTCGCCGCCGGCCACCGCCGCGCGCACCAGCAGATCAAGGCCCGCGACCCGCTCGAAACGGTCCGCTTCGCCGACACGGCGCAGGAATCGGGCGGCCGCTTCGAGCGCCGTCGCGGTGTCTCCACTGTCGAGTGCCAGCTGTCCGACGATGAGCGCGTGGAAGCGATGCGCCTCCACGCGGGCCAGCAGCGCCTCCACCTCGCCGATCCGCCCCTGCCGGCGGCGGAGCTCGGCGACCCGGGTGAGCGGATCCACGTCGCGGCCCGGCCGCAGGGCGCCGAGCTCCTCGACGGCCTTCGTGAGCTCCTCGTCGGCGCGCTCCCAGTCGCCGTGCCAAAGCAGCACGTCGGCATACGCGGTGCGGCAGATCGAGAACATCTGGCGGTCCGCAAACCGTGTCGCGATCTCGCGCACGCGGAGGCACCACTCCGTCGCCCGCTCGAGGTCCCGAACGAGCTTGCAGGCATCGATCATGTGGCAGCACACCGTCTCGATCGAGTCCGCATCGGTCATCTCGCCGCCGACCGCGGCCGCGGCAGCGGCGTCCAGCCGCCGCATCCCACCTTCGATCTCGCCGGTGCTCACCAGCGCGAGGCCGTTGACCGAGAGTGCGAGCATCTCGACGTCCACCGCTCCCACCTCGCGCGCGAGCGTGACCGCGAGCGCCGACTCGGCCTGCGCCGTATCGGGGCGGTGGTCGGCAAGCGCGAACTGCGCGCGGATCACCGACACCCACGCGGTCGCGACGCTCGGCGGCTCGCCCTCGACGAGCAGCGCGGCGCGCTCGACCCAGCCCGAGGCCTCGGCCGGCCCCCGAAAGGCATACGCGTCCAGGCAGAGCTGGATCGCAAGGCGGGCCGCGGCAGCGGCGTCCCCACGCGACCGGGCCAAGCGGTAGCCGCGCTCGTGCGCCTCGATCGCGGCCTTGGCATCGAGCTCGTAGCGGGCCGCCAGACCCGCCCCTTCGAACGCCTCCGGCGTCTCCTCCTGCGCGAGCGCGTCGGCGAACCGTACCCGCGCCTCAGCCCAACCCCCGCGTGCGAGGGCCGCTCGCCCGTCCTCGATCGCTCTGCCCGGCTCGTCGGCTCGCGTGCGCCGAACCATAACGCGGCCATCCGCGGTGGCGTCTGCGCGAAGGAGTCACCTAGCCGGCGTCCGTGTCACGAAGCCCGAGGTTCTCGCGCGTGAGGCGGAAGCCGAGCGAGCGGCTCGCGCCCAACCGCTCGTAGTACCCCTCGGTCCGAGTGCGGATGTCGAGCTGCAGGCCGCCGGCGCGCTCGAGGCCCTCGCGCAGAAGCGTCGAGCCGAGCCGGGCTCCTCGCCGGTGCCGATCGATCAACAGCATCGAGAGATGGGCCTGGATGACGCCGTCCGACTGCAGCTGGATCGCGCCGACGACCCGCCGGGCGACGAGCGCGACAAGCGTCGTCACGCCGGGGGCGGTCAGCGCACGGTAGGTCCGCTCCACATCATCCGTGTACTCGGTCCAGCCCTCCGCCGCGAGGAGCGCGATCAGCCCGTCGAGGTGCGGTCGTGCGAACGGCTCGATCGAGACGTCGGTCACGTGCGCCCGGGTGCGGCGATCAGTCCGGGTACTCGTCCTTGCGCCAGGCGCGAGGCTCCGCGGCCCCGGGCCTCGGCGTTCGGTCGAGCAGGAACTCGTGGTACGGCGCGACGAAGGGGTCCGGGGCCGTCGCCGTGTACGTGTGGTAGACGGTGCCGTTCTCGCGCGCGAAGGCGATGAAGCCGGGGCCTTCGCGCAGGCCGTCCTCGAGCTTGGCGCCGACCTGCCGCCCCCAGTCCGCGAGCCACTCGGGCGGGTCGTCCACCATGTTCTTCACCTCGGGGATCTCCTCCGCCTGCTCGGGCGTGAGGGCGAGCCCGAGGTCGAACGGAAAGTCCGTCTCGTACGTCGAGACGTACGGGAACTGCCAGCCCATCCGCTCCTTGTACGCGATGAGGCGATCGATCGGCGCGCGCGAGAAGCAGATCAGCGTCACGTCGCGGTGGTTCAGATGCACGCGGGTCGCGTCCAGCTCGTCGGCGAGGTTCGAACATCCCGGGCAGGCGCCGTTCTCGTAGTCGGGCCCGAACATGATGTTGTAGGCCAGCAGCTGCGAGCGCCCGTCGAAGAGCTCGGAGAGCGCCTTCTTGCCGTCTTCGGTGTCGAACCGGTAGTCCTTCTCCACGGGAACCCAGGGCAGCCGACGCCGCTGCTCGCTCACCTTCTGGCCGAGCTCGGCGTACTCCGCCTCGAGCTTCCCGAGTTCCTCGCGAGCCGCCTGCCAGTCAGCGCGGGTTCCAATCTTGTGCTCGGGCACTGCTCGCCTCCGTTGGTCGTTCGTCAGGTCACCGTCGCGGGAGGTCGTCGATCATGGCTGGCCGCCCGTCGAGGTCCGTACGTTACGACCGGCCCTCCCCGCGGAACTCATCGCTGTCACCGCCGGTGAAACTCAGCCGCCGGCCATCTCCGCGCGGTGCACGCCGCGCACGGCCCAGGCCAGGAACACCGCGCCGAGCCCGATCGCGATCGCGAACATCAGCCACACGTCGAAGTCCTGCCCCGAGATGAAGTCGCGGCCTCCCTCGACCAGCGTCGTGAACGGGTTGACGTGCGCAACCGCCTCGACCCAGCCCGCCAGCAGATCCAGCGGCACGTAGACCGGCGCCAGGAACAGCACGATGAACACCGGCATCTGCATGGCCGGCCCGGCCTGGATCGTGCGCAGCCGCATCGCCACGCCCGCGGCCCACATCCCGGCCGTGAAGTTGACGATCAGCGCCAGCACGATCAGCCCGAACAGGTCGACGCCGTCGCCGTGGACCTGCATCCCGGTCGCAATCGCCACGGTGAACAGCAGCACGCCGACGATCGCGGCCCGCATCATCGCCGAGAGCGCGTAGCCGAACAGGATCCCGAGCCGGTTCGGCGCCGCCAGCATCAGCCGGCGCGAGAAGCCGTTCTCGAAGTCCGACGCGATGCCGAACCCGGTGAACACGCCACCGAAGGCCGACGCCTGCAGCAGGACGAACACGAACTGGAACGCGGTGTAGCCCGATGGGAAGTCGAACCCCGGCACGTTCCCCACGCTCGACAGGCCGCCCGCGAACGCGACGAAGAAGAACAACGGGAAGATCAGCGACGGCAGCAGCAGCTGCGGGTTGGTCGCGAACTTCTTGATCGAGCGCCACGCGACACCCGCGACCACGTCCCAGAAGCGCCTCATGTCCGCGCCAGCCTGTTGCGCAGGGCGGTCGACGAGCCCGTCACGCCGATCAGCGCGATCGAGCCGGCGAACAGGAACCCGAGCCCCAGTGCCTTCCCCTGCCAGCCGAAGATGATCAGCGATCGAAGGCCCTCGAACAGATACGAGACCGGGTTGTAGGTCGCGATCGTGCGGAACCACTCGTGCTCGATCAGGTTGCGGGGCAGCGAGCTCGAGGACAGGAACAGGAACACGAAGAACAGCGGAAACACGCCCTGAACGGCCTCACCGGACCCGGTGCGCAGCCCGATGAAGGCCCCCAGCGACGCGAAGGCCAGCGCGATCAGCATCGCCAGCACGAGCAGGACGACCACGCCCCAGAAGCCTGCCTTGACGTGCAGCCCCGCGGCGAAGCCCACCGCCAGGTAGATCAGGCCCGAGATCAGGGCGACCACCAGCACGCCCGCGAGCTGCCCGAGCAGCATCGCGGCGCGCCGCATCGGCGTCAGCGCGAGCCGGTTCAAGAACCCGGTCTCGACATCGCGCGCGATCGAGCTGCCCGCGTTGATCGACGCGAACAGCGAGCCCTGGACGAACGGGAACGCGATCGCGAAATCCAGATAGTTGTCGGCCGGGAACCCCGGGATCTTCGTGGCGGCGTCGAGCCCGGACACGTTGATGCCCATCAAGATGAGCGGGAAGAGCACCGGCGGGATCACCATCGCCGGCTGGCGCAGCGTCTGCAGGACCGAGCGGCGCGCCATCTCGTAGGTCTGCTGCCAGAGCGTCAAGCCGCGACCTCCTCCGGCGTCTCGTCGAGATCGATCTTGCGGCCGGTCTTGGCCAGGAAGACGTCGTCGAGCGACGGCTGGTGCAGCTGGAGGTCGGCCACGCGCAGATCGGCGGCGTCGAGCGCGCGAACCACCGCGACCAGATCCTCGCCGCTCTCGAGCCGCACGGCGGCGTGGCCGGGCGGCGAGGGCACGACGGCGCCGAACCGGCTCAGCACGCGCGGCGAGCGCGTCGCGATCGGAGGGGTCGGCCGGGACCGCCTCGACCGACGGCCGGCCGATCTGCGCCTTGAGCGCCTCCGGCGTGCCCTCGGCGACGATCTTGCCGCGGTCGATGATCCCCACCCGGTCCGCGAGGACGTCGGCCTCCTCGAGGTACTGCGTCGTGAGGAACACGGTCACGCCGTCGTCGCGCGCGAGCCGCGCGACCTCGGCCCACAGGTCGGCCCGGCTGGACGGATCCAACCCGGTGGTCGGCTCGTCGAGGAACAGGACCCGGGGGCTGTGCACGAGCGCCAGCGCCACGTCGAGGCGACGCTTCATCCCACCCGAGTAGCCGCCGACCTTGCGATCGGCCGCGTCGGTCAGCCCGACCCGATCGATCAGCTCGTCGCCGCGCTCGCGCCGCTTCGCCTTCGGGACGCCCTGCAGCGTCGTCTGCAGGCGCATGTGATCGCGGCCCGTCAGCAGCGGATCGAGCGCAGCCTCCTGCAGCGCGGCGCCGATCGACGCCCGCACCGCGGCGCCCTCGCGGATGATGTCGTGCCCCGCCACGCGCGCCGTACCCGCGGTCGGCGGCAGCAGCGTGGTGAGCATCAACACCGTCGTGGATTTCCCCGCACCGTTCGGCCCCAGGAAGCCGTAGATCTCGCCCGGCGAAACCGCCAGCTCGATCCCGTCGACGGCCCGGGGGCCGTTCTTGAACTCTCGGACGAGGCCCTCGACCTCGATGCCCTCGGCAGCAGCTCGCGACATGATCGGCAGCGTACGCGGCGGTCCACGTGCGCGAATGTGGCTAACTCCCCAGGATCCGGCGCACCGCGATGCGATGATGTGACTGTTGTCGGCGACGGCAGACCGGCGTTCGACTGCTCACTCGTCGTCGTCGCGCGGGATGACCCGCACGATCGCCACCTCTTCGCCCGCCTTGGTGTCTGGATAGACCACGTAGACGCCGGGCGCACCGCCGAACCAGCTCGCTTCGGCCTCGCCCACGAAGATGGCCGCGCGCTGAGACCCGTCTGCTTGCTCGACCCAGACCTTCTGCCCTTCCCGCAGCGTGTCCATGGAGCGATCATGGCCGACAGCGGCGCCTCGCGCGAGCATGCTTTGCCGCCGGGGGCCATACCCGGCCCGAGGTAAGGCCTCGCATAGGTGAGGTGGCGGCGTTTGCCCGATGTGATCGGGCGCTCTCAGCTCCAGCATGGTCGTATCGCTCACGGCAGATGGACGACACGATGGGCTCCCGGAGCACCACAGCGGGTCGAGGCCCCCGACCGCACTCTGCTCCTGCTGCTCGCGCTCTATGCCTGCTGGGGCTCGGCGATTCCGGCGATGAAGCTGATGGTCGATACGGTGCCGCCGCTCGGCGGGGCGGCGCTGGTCTTCCTGGTCGCCGGGCTGGTGCTGGCTGTGGCGGCGCGTGGGCGGCCAATGCCCACGCGCGTGCAGCTGCGGCGCTCGGCGGGCGCCGGCGTGTTGCTGCTGGTGGGTGGGCAAGGGCTCGCGATCGTGGCGCTGACCGAGGTGACCGCCAGTCTCGGCGCGATCCTCGCGGCGACGATCCCGCTGTGGGTCGTTCTCTTGAGCGGGTTGATCGGCACGCCTGTGTCGGTCGCGTCGCAGGTGCGGCTCGGGGCCGGGTTCGGCGGCATCGCGATCGTGGTGCTGACGGCGCCGCACAGCGCGATCGGCGGGGCGCCGTGGGCGGTCGCGGCCTTCGTCGTCGCGCCGATCCTGTGGGCCGCGGGGAGCCTGCTCACGGCGCACGGCGACCGACCGGCCGATCGCATGGTCGCCAACGCGGTTCAGCTGCTCGCCGGTGGCACGGTGTCGTTGCTGTTCGCGCTGTCGCTCGGCGAGCTCGATCCGGCTCGTTGGTCGGACGTCAGCGTGACGTCCGTCGGGGCAGCGGTGTTTCTGCTCGTCTTCGACTCGCTCGTCGGCTTCATGCTCTACGCACGCCTGCTGGCCGGCGCGCCTGCGCCGCTGGTGAGTACGTATGCCTACGTCACACCGCTTGTCGGCGTCGTCATGGGCGCGACCGTGCTCGACGAGCCGCTCTGGGCCGGCGCGTTCGTCGGAGCGGCGTCTGGTGCTCGGCGCGGTCGGGCTGGAGCTGCGCAGGCGATGAGGCGCGATACTCCGCTCCGACACCGACGACGCAACGGGGCTGTGAAGCACTCGACCTGATGGCGATCACCGGCGTTCACGCGATCCTCTACACCGAAGACGCAGCCGCCGACCGGGCCTTCTTCGCCGACGTCCTGGGGCTGAAATCGGTTGACGCCGGTGACGGCTGGCTCATCTTCGCCCTCCCCCCGGCAGAGCTGGCCGCGCACCCCGCCTCGGTCGGTGGCGGCGGCTATGAGCTCTATCTGATGTGCGACGACATCGAGGCCACCGTTCGCGAGCTCGAAGCCAGGGGCGTCGAGTTCAGCAGCGGCGTGACGCAGCAGCGCTGGGGGCTCATCACCACCATCGACCTGCCCGGCGGGGGACGGCTCGGGCTGTACGAGCCGCGGCACGCGAGCCCGCTGCTGCCCCCGAGCTGACCAAGCCCTATGCGCCCGTCATCCGCGGCGCGTTGCTTGCGGCGGGCCGACGGTCACACCCAGTTGCGCGGCCAGCGAGGCGCCGTCCCACAGCGTGCGCTGGGAGGCGATGGCGCCACGGTCGAAATCAACGACGACGATGGCCGCCACCGACGCGTGGCGCCCGGTGGGTTCGATCCCCGGGATCAGCCACGTCATCTCGCAGTCGTGCACGAACGAGACGGTGAGCTCATCGACGAGGTGGAAGCGATCCACGGTCCGTGAGCGTCGGGCGAATCCGAGATCACCGGGCAGACACGGCAGCACCACCTCGCGGTAGAAGCGCTCGACATCGGGCCGTCCGTCCGCTCCGGTCATCGTGGGGAGGTGCCGGACCGAGGTCGCGGCCGTCATGTCGGCCATCGCCGCGTCGACGTCCCGGCGAGTGAAGAGCGCCTCCAGGTGGTCATCCCACCTGCCCTCCAGCTTGCGCATGAACCGGGCGATCTCGGTCGTCATCGTCCCAGGAGATGATGCGTGGGATCGATCCGCACGCGACCTATCCGGCGTAGTCGAACCTCGAGCCATAGCCGCAGACGCCGCTGTAGCTGAACGCCAGCGGGCCATCGTCGACCACGAGCTGGTCGGCGACGAGCTCCTCGCCGGCCTGCCCGTGGCCGGGGATCACGCACGTGACGGTCTCGTCGCCGGGAAAACGGTCACGGATACGGACGCTAACCCGGTCCCGGATGCGCAGCCACTGGCGCTGACGCGTGTGGTCGACGTCGATCGAGACAGGGCGCACGGCAACGAGCTCGCTCGCCTTCCACGTCCACGGGAAGTGGCGCTCCGCGTCGCCGCCGAGCCGCCCGCTGAAGATGCCCTCGAGCGCGTCGCGCTGCTCCACCGAACCGTTTGCATCCAGGTACAGGATCCACGTCCACGGAGACCCCGGCTCATCGTCGCTGTATCGGATCGCCATCGCGACGGGCGACCCGGCCAGGTCGATCCCATCCGCCGCGCCCTCCTCGATCAACCACGACAGCACGCCCATGCACTCGCCATGCGTGGACCGGCCGCCGCCGACCCCATCGATCCGCCGGCAAGGACAGATCGCGTCGCAGTTGCACGACTCGAAGTACGTGCCACGAATCCGCCAGCTCATCCTGGTCCTCGGCGAAGCCTGATCGCGTTGAGGTCGCGCTCGCGGAGCTCATCGAGCCGGCCCAGCAGCTCGTCGACGTCGTCGTGCTCGGCGTGCAGGTAGCGGCCGGCGAGCGGGTCGTACCGGCCGGTCGAGAGCTTGCGGACGAGCTCCGGAGCGAGCTCGGGCGGCGTCCACGGCGCATCGTCGGGCAACGCGCCCGCGTTCAGGTCCGTCTTCACCAGGCCGGGGCTGAAGAAGAACACGGGAATCCGCCCGGCGAGCTCGTTGGCCAGCATCTCGCCGTAGCGACACACGGCGGCCTTGCTCGGCGCATACGCGGTGCTCTGGCCGCCGGGCAGGTAGGCCGCGCCGCTGCCGGTGATCACGATCCGACCACGGCCGCGCTCGAGCATGCCCGGGACCACGGCCCGGCAGCACAGGTGAACGCCGAGGACGTTGACCTCATAGATCTGCCACCACTCGTCCAGGTCGATCTCCCACGACGACCGCTGCGCATGACCCTCGCTGACACCCGCGTTGGCGACCAGCAGGTCGACCTCGCCCACCTCGGCCACCATCCGCTCGACCGAGGCGCGATCGGCGACGTCGACCTGCACCCACTTCCCGCCGATCTCACTCGCGACCGCCTGGACCTGCGCGTCGCTGCGCGCGCCCACGACAACGTCCCAGCCGTCGCTCGCCAGTGCCCGCGCGATACCCGCTCCGATCCCACGGCCGCCGCCGGTCACAAGCGCTCGCATCCCACGCGACCCTAACGCCCGGCTCAGTCCTCGGGGCTGACCGCGTGCAGCTCGATGCGGTAGACGAGCGTGTCCTCGTCGATCGGCCCCGCGTGCGCCGCGCGGCCGCGCAGGGTCTCGCGGTCGGGCTCGCCGGCCCGTCGGACGTCCGCCTCGGTGATCGCCGCGAACGGGACGAGCTCGATGGCGTCGACCTCGATCAGACCGAGGCCGACCCGGTAGCGGCCGCCCTGCTTGACCTGTGGCCGCTTCCACAGCCGGACCGACAACGTGATGTCGCCGGCCAGGACGTCGTCGCGCAACTCGCGGCTGAACTCCACGCCCGGACGCTACTCGGCGGCTGGTGACGTGGCGCGTCAGGCCCGGCCTCGTGGCGTGACCAGGCTCGCCTCGTAGGCGAAGACGACGGCTTGGACCCGGTCGCGCGCGTTGAGCTTGGCCAGGACGTGTTTGACGTGGGTCTTGACGGTGGCCTCGCTGAGGACGAGGTCGGCCGCGATCTCGGCGTTGGACAGGCCGCGGGCGACGAGCGTCAGGACCTCGACCTCGCGTGGGGTGAGGTCGTGGAGCGCGGCGGGGGGCGAGTCCGGCGGCGCGGTGCGGATGAAGCTTTCGATCAGGCGCTTGGTGATGGCCGGGGCGATCAGTGCGTTGCCCTGGGCCACGATGCGGACGGCGTCGATGAGCTGCTCAGGCGGCACGTCCTTGAGCAGGAAGCCGCTGGCGCCGGCGCGCAAGGCGTTGTAGACGTACTCGTTCAGGTCGAAGGTGGTGAGCATCAGCACCGCGGTCTCGTCGTGGGCGTCGGCGAGGATGCGGCGCGTCGCCTCGATGCCGTCGAGGTCGGGCATCTTGATGTCCATCAGGACGACCCGGGGCCGCCGCTTCCGCGCGAGGTCGACGGCGTCCCTGCCGTCCTCGGCCTCGCCGACGACCGTTATCCCGGGCTGCGCGTCGAGGATCGAGCGAAAGCCGGCGCGCACCAGGGCCTGGTCGTCGGCGACGAGGACCGAGACGGGCTCAGCCTGGCTCGCATCGGCCGGATCCATGGCTGGACCGTAACGGCGGGGCGGGGCGTCCGCCTCACCCTCAGGGAGCAGAACGGGTTCGCCCCGCGGGATGAGGTCGACGGCTTGGTGCGGGACTAGGATCCGGCCATGCTCCGGGAGCGCGGCATCCGGGTCGATCTCGCCCTCGCCGCCGCGCTCACGGTGATCGGCGTCGCGATAACGCTCGGTCCGGATGCCCGCGATGGAGCGATCGTCGGGACGCTGTTGATCCCGACCGTGACGCTGCCGGTGATCTGGCGTTGGCGAGCGCCCTTGGCGGCGTCGGTCGCCTTCGGCGTGGGCGTTTTCGTGAGCGGGATCCCGACCTTCGACCAGACCCGTTGCGGGGTCGCCATTCCGGCGGCGCTGTTGATCGTGTTCAGCCTCGGCGCCCGCGTGGAGACGGGCCGCGCGCTCGCAGGTCTCGCGGCGGTGCTGGCTGGGCTCGGTGTGCTGCTGTTGACGGACCCGGTGCTCGATGACGGCGGGGCATTCTTCCTCCCGATCACCGCCGGGGTGTGGGCCGCCGGCCGCTTCGCGAGGTCCAGGATGCGGGTGGCGGCCGGGCTCGCCCAGCGCACGCACGACCTCGAGCAGACGCGCGAGGCGACCGCCGCGCTCGCGGTCGACATCGAGCGGGCGAGGCTCGCCTCGACGCTTGACGTGGCGGTTCGCGAGCGTATCCGCTCACTCGTGGAGCGCGCCGCCACCGCCGAGCGGGGCGAGGGCGAGTCCATCGCGGCCTTCCACGCCATCGAGACCGAGGGCCGCGCGTGCCTCAACGCGATGCGAGAGCTGCTGGGCGTGCTGCGCAGCGACAGGCACGACATGTCGCCGCGGCCGACGCTCGCGCAGCTGGAGACGCTGTTACGGCCGGACCGCGGCCGCGGACTGGTCGCACTCGGGGTGGAGGGCCGGCGGCGGGCGCTGCCGGCGGGGGTCGAGCTCGCCGCCTACCGCATGATCGAACTCGCCCTCGAGGCGTTCGCGGCCGGCGGCGAAGACGGGCCGGCCCACGTCATGTTGCGCTACGGGGGGACGTCGCTGGAGCTGGAGGTCCACGGCTCGCTCCCAGACGGCGCCTCGGTCGGCGCGCTGGCCGCGGCACGCGAGCGCGTCACGGCGCACGGCGGCAGCTTCGACACCGTGCGAGAGGGGGCCGGCCGCCTGCTGGTCCGAGCTCGCCTGCCGTTCGCGACCTCCGATGCCTGACCGCTCGCTCATCGCCGTCGCGGCGGCGTTCGGTGCCGGCGGCCTCCTCCTCGCCGCGGCGCTCCTCGACCTCGACCTTCCCGACGTGCTCGCCCTCGGCGTCGCGGCGGCCGCCTACGGCTGTGGTCGCTACGCCGAGCCGCGTGCCGGAGCGGCCGGTGCGCTGGGCCTGTTCGCTGCGCTCGCCGCCGGCGGAGGCAGCATCGTGCCGGTCGTCCTCTGCACCGCCGGACCGTGGATTGCCGGGCGCGTCCTGCGCTCACACGACGAGCTGGTGGCTGCCCTCGAGGCCCGCACGAGCGAGCTCGCCGCCGAGCAGGACGCCCTCGGGCGCCTCTCCGTCACGCACGAGCGCGCACGGATCGCGCGCGAGCTTCACGACATCGTTGCGCATCACCTCGCGGTAATCGTGGTGCAGGCGGGAGCAGGTCGGATCGCGGCCGACGAGCACGACGACGTCGAGCGCTTCGCCCGGATCCGCCGGTCAGGCGAGGAGGCGCTCGCGGACATGAGCCGTCTCGTCGACCTGGTGCAGCCCGGGACAACCGGCGCCCGCCCTCTCCTCCTCTTCGACGGTCCGTTCCGCCGTCGGGAGGGCCTCGAGCCGCGCGTCGGGAATCGGCGTGCCGGTATCGACGGAGCGTCCGTAGGTGCCGTCGGCCAGGCGCGCCTCGGCGCGCTCCACGGCGGCCAGCTGGTCCTTGAGGTCCTGGGTCCGGCCGACGTCGAACTCCTGCTGATAGAGCGCCTGCGAGCCGTCCTCGCCGGGATCGTCCTGTTCGCCTGACGCCTCGGGCGCCAGGCCGGAGATCTCCTGTTCGATGCGCTCGCGCTCGAGCGCGAGGAGTTGGCGGGCGCGATCAGGATCCATCGAGCCACCCTACCGCCGACCTCCCTGCACCACGCTCCTCGTGCTAGCCGCCGAGCTCGTCCTCGACGTAGACCCGGACGATCTCGTCGAAGTCGGCCTCCGCCGAGAAGCCGAGGGCGCGGGCGCGGCGCGGGTCGAAGTCCCGCGGCCAGCCCGCCACCATGCGCATGATCGCCTCGTCGGGCCGGCGGTGGATACGGCGCACCGCGTCTTCGCCGGCGAAGCGGCGCAGCGCCTCGATCTCGTCGGCGACCGTCGCGGAGACGCCGGGCATCGTCAGGCAGCGGCGATCGCCGAGCCCGGCGGCATCGATCGTGGCGGCGTGGAGCAGGAAGCCGATCGCCGAGCGCGGCGACGCGAACCAGTGACGCACGTCGGAGGACACCGGCAGCACCGCGTCCTGACCGTTCAGCGGCTCGCGGATGATGCTCGAGAAGAAGCCCGACGCCGCCAGGTTCGGCCTGCCCGGCCGCACGCAGATCGTCGGCAGGCGGATGGCGATGCCATCGACGAAGCCCCGACGAGCATGGTCCGACAGCAGCAGCTCGATCATCGCCTTCTGCGTGCCGTAGCTGGTGGCCGGCGTGACGCTGTGGTCGTCGCCGATGACGTCTGGAAACGGTGGTCCGAAGACGGCGATCGACGAGCTGTAGACCACGCGCGGCCGGTAGCCCTCACCGCAGGCGCGGATGGCGTCGAGCAGCATCCGCGTGGCATCGAGGTTCACGCGGTAGCCCTTCTCGAGATCGTCCTCCGCCTCGCCGGAGACCACCGCCGCAAGGTGGAAGATGACGTCGGGGCGGCCCGCCACGATCGAGGCCGCAACCCCCGGCTCGGTCAGGTCGGCCGCCGTGCTCTCCACGACGAAGCCCGGATCCCCCGACGGCTCCGCGACGACAAGATCGACGAGCGTCAGCTGCGAGATGCGCTCGGACCCCAGGCAGCCGTCGCGGACCAGCCGCTCCACGAGCTTGCCGCCCAACATCCCCGCCGCGCCGATGACCAGGATCCGCATCCGCCTCGGGCGCATCGTAAGCCTCGACGCGCCTCCCAAGACTCGCGCCGAGGCCGGGTGACTCGTCCTTACTGTCGCGCCATGGCGATCTTGAGGCGTTCCTCGGGGGAGATCAGGTGGTCGAGGTCCTCCGCGGCGTCGGCGACGTCGAGCTGCACCCATTCGACGGTGCCGTTGAAGCGGCTGGCCTCGACGCTGTAGTCGTCGCTGACCGGTGACGCGGTATCGGAGCCGATGTCGCACGTCTCATCGGCCGAGAAGACCATCGGGACGGTGCCCTCGACCCGGCCCTCCCCGGTCTTGGCGCCGTCGACGTACAGGGCGACATCGCCACCCTTGCCGAGCCCTCCGCCGTCGTAGGTGAACTCCATGCGCACCTGGTGGGTGCCCGGCGGCACCTCCGCGTCGCTCTCGACGTGGAACTGCCGCATGCCGAACAGGTTGTAGGCGTATTTCGGCCTGCCGTCCTTGACGTAGAGGCTCCAGCCGGCGAACGCGCCGCCCTGGGCGATGATCACGCCCTCTGCGCCGCCCTCCGGGACCGATCACCTCCGCGGTCACCGAGTGCGACTTGTTCTTGACGTTGATCACGACGTTCTCGGTGAGGCGCCCCATACCGCCGAAGAGCAGCTGCGTGTTGCCCTTGATCAGCGTCGGCCGCCCGGCGATGTCGGAGTTGAAGCGCTCGACCCGGCGGTCATCGAGGGGCAGCACGTTGTACTTGCGTGCCTCCTCCATGAAGAGCGCCTTCAGCTCCTCGAGCTTCTCCGGCATCTCCGCCGCGAGGTCGTGCGCCTGGCTCCAGTCCTTGTTCGTGTCGTACAGCTCCCACGTGTCGTCGGCGAACGGCGGCAGCGGCTCCATCACCCACGGGATCGAGTGCCGCGTGACCGCGGTCCAGCCCTCGTGGTAGATCCCGCGGTTGCAGAACATCTCGAAGTACTGGGTCTCGTGGCGCTCGGCGGCCGCGGCGTCGTCGAACGCGTAGCGCATGCTCACGCCCTCGATCGGCCTCTGCTCCACGCCGTGCACCGTCTTGGGCTCCGGCAGGCCGGCCGCGTCGAGGACCGTGGGCGCGACGTCGATCACGTGGTGGAACTGGTGGCGCACCTCGCCGCGCGCGCGGATGCCGTTGGGCCACTGGACGATCGTGCCGTTGCGCGTCCCGCCCCAGTGCGAGGCGACCTGCTTGGTCCACTGATACGGCGTGTCCATCGCATGCGCCCAGCCCACGGCGTAGTGGTTGTAGGCCTCCGGGGTGCCGAACTTGTCGATCCGCTCGGCCATGAACTCGGTCGTCTGGATCGCGGCGGCGCCGTTGAGGTTGATCAGCTCGTTGAAGCTGCCGGTCACGTCGCCCTCGGCGCTCGCGCCGTTGTCGCCGATGACGTAGTAGACGAGCGTGTCGCCGAGCGCGCCGATGTCGTCGAGCGCGTCGACGAGCCGCCCGACGTGGTAGTCGGTGTGCTCCAGGAAGCCGGCGTAGACCTCCATCTGGCGCGCCAGGACCGGCTTCAGGTCGTCGGGGATGTCGTCCCAGGCCGGGATCTCATCGGGCCGCTCGGTCAGCTCGGCCTCCGGCGGGATCACGCCGAGCTCCTTCTGGCGGGCGAACGTCTCCTCCCGCAGCCGGTCCCAGCCCTGGTCGAAGCTGCCCTTGTAGTTGTCCGACCACTGGGGCGGGACGTGGTGCGGCGCGTGCGTGGCCCCCGGCGCGAAGTACATGAAGAACGGCTTGTCGCCCATCAGCGCCTTCTGCTGGCGGATCCAGCCGATCGCCTTGTCGGTCATGTCCTCGGTGAAGTGGTAGCCCTCCTCCGGGGTCTTGTCGGGCTCGACCGGCGTCGTCCCGTCGTAGATGGCGGGGTAGTACTGGTTCGTCTCGCCGCCGAGGAAGCCGTAGAAGTGCTCGAACCCGCCGCCGCCGCTCGGCCACGAGTCGAACGGCCCGAGCGGGCTCGTCTCCCACACCGGCACCTCGTGGCACTTGCCGAACTGCGCCGTCGCGTAGCCGTTGAGCTTCAGCGTCTCCGCCAGCGGCGCGCACGTGTTCGGGCGGATCGAGTTGTAGCCCGGCGCCGACGTCGCGATCTCCGTGATCCCGCCCATCCCGACCGAGTGGTGGTTGCGCCCGGAGAGCAGCGCCGCGCGCGTGGGCGAGCACAGCGCCGTCGTGTGGAAGCGCGTGAACTTCAAGCCGTCAGCGGCCAGGCGCTCGGCCGTCGGGGTGTGGCACGGGCCGCCGAACGCACTGGCACAACCGAACCCGGCGTCGTCGATCAACACGACCAGCACGTTCGGCGCGCCGGCCGGCGGCCGCAGCGGCTCGATCGGCGCGAACCTGGCGGCGGGATCCTTGGCGTCCTCGTAGACCGGGCCGTCGTAGGCACGATCCGGGATCGGAAGCACTTCACGCTCGACGCCCATCGACTCGGACAATTCATCTCTCCTAGCAGACCAATGGAGGGGCACACGACCCCTCCGCCCGGCGATCGTCCCAGCGATCAACACGTCCTCCATCACCCGAAGCGGGCGATACGGCGAGCCGGCGTGTCGACCGTGCACCCGCCGGCGTTGGGGTCAAGGCGGAGGTCGCGACGAGGCCCAGCATAGGATCGGCTCCGGTGGAGCGCGCCGAGGAGACAGTGCTGCAGATCGGCCGGGGCTACCAGCTCTCGCAGGCGCTGTACGTGGCCGCGAAGCTCGGTGTTGCCGACGTGCTCGGCTCGGACGCGCTCGACGCGGAGGCCATCGCCCAAGCGGTGGACGTACGCGCGCCGGTGCTGCGCCGCGTCCTTCGCGCCCTGGTCGCCGCCGGCGTCTTCACCGAGCTCGAAGACGGCCGCTTCGCCAACAACGACGCGGCCGCAGCGCTGCGCGCCGACGCGCCTGGCCGCATCCGTGATGTGGTGATCAACTTCGGCGAGGAGATGTATCGCTCGTTCGGCGAGCTGCTCCACACCGTCCGCACCGGCGAGACGGCGTTCGACGTCGTCTACGGCGCTCCGCTCTTCGAGTACTACGCCGCGAACCCGGAGGTGGAGGCGAGCGCGGCGGCACGCATGCTGGCCCGCACCCTCCCCGCGGCCTCCGAGTTCGCTGGGTCCGACGTCTTGCGTGACGCACGCACGCTCGTCGATGTGGGGGGTGGGACCGGGACCCTCTTGGCGAAGGTCCTGGCCCATCGTCCGGAGATCGATGGCGTCCTGCGTCGAGCGGCCGGGGATGCTCGCGCTCGCCGGCCGATACCTCTCCGATCAGGGGGTGGCCGACCGTTGCGAGCTCGTGGAGGGAGACTTCTTCTCGTCGGTCCCGGCAGGGGGCGACGTCTACGTCCTCAAGAGCGTCCTGCACGACTGGGACGACGATCGCTGCGTCGCCATCCTGCGAACCTGCCGCGCCGCGATGGACGGATCCGCGCGGCTGGCGATCATCGAGGTGCTCCTTCCCGAGCGCATGACACCGAGCGGGCCGACGCTCTCCGCGGCCCTGCTCGACCTGATCATGCTGGCCTATGCGGGCGGCCGCGAGCGCACCGAAGCAGAGTTCACGCAGCTCCTCGGTCGGGCCGGCCTCGATCTGGTGAGCACGACCGCCCTCGCAGCCGGACCGCA
>CAWBIM010000012.1:0-223248 GCA_963788935.1 uncultured Actinomycetes bacterium
CGAGATCCCCGGGCGCGTGCGGACGAGCTCGAGCGCCTGCTTGGAGCGCGTGCCGCTGCCGCGCGGCCGGCCGCGGCGCCCGCTGCCCGACCCCGCGCTCTGGCGCGCGCCGCCCCCCGATCCGCGCCGGCGCGGCGTGGTCGCCGCGCGGCTGGTCGTCGCGGTGCTGCCGACCCCGTCCAGCGCGGCGGCGGCCGCCTCGAGGCGGTGATATTCGTCAACGAGCGGCCGAAGCTCCTTCAGGCGCGCGTTGATCTCACGCTTCTTCTCTTCCAGGAAGTCGGTCATGTGAGGGCCGACTGTACACGTACGGGTTAACCCGTCAACAGTCGAAATGCGCCAGCCCTGACTGTCAGTGTCTGAAAGTCAGCGCCCGTCGCGTTCGACGATCGCCTTGAGGCGCCGCAGCGAGGCGTCGGCCTCGCGGCGCGGGAGCCCGCCGACGATCGCCCGGCTGGCGATCGCCCCGAGCGGGCCGAGCGGGGCGTGGAACACGTTGCGGTAGTCGAAATGGGTGCCCCCGCGGGCGTCGGCGGTGAGCCGGTACTCCGTCTCCGCGTGCGAGCGGGCCGGGCCGCGGCCGTGCCACTCGGCGTGGAAGGGATGCTCACAGCGCACGAGCTGCCAGTGCACCTTGAAGTTCACCCCGCGGAGGTTGAGCGTCTGCTCCATCTCGTAGCCGCGCCGCAGCCGCCCGCCCGAGTGATCGTGCAGGTGACGGTGGATGGTGACCCAGTCCTCGAGGCGGTCGGGGTCCATCGCGATCGTCCACACGTGCTCGGGGGGCGCCGCGATGTCGATGCTCGTCTCGACTTCGCTCATCTGCGCTCGCAAGCTAGTACACGGGTGCGGAACGGGGCGGGCGCGCTCATCGGCCGGCGAGGTCCTCGGCGTCCTCCCACTCGCGCAGCGCGCGGTCCACGGCGGCGTCGAAGCCGTGCCGGCGAACGCCGAACAGCGCGGCGGCGCGGTCGTCGCGCGGGAGCAGGTCGCCGCCCAGGCTGCCCATCAGCGGCGCGATCAGCGCCGGGTCCTCGCCGGCGATCGCGGCCGCGATCCGGCTCGCGACGGCGGTCAGGCGGATGGGCAGGTCGAGCCGCGGGCGGCCGAGCAGCAGTGCGTCGCGGATGCGCTCGATCATCGCCGCGTAGGTCATGACCTCCGGGCCGCCGATGTCGAGCGACATCGGGCCGTCGACGACGTCCGCCGTCCCCGCGGCGAGGAGGAAGGCCGTCACGTCGCGGGCGTCGATCGGCGCGGTGCGGTTCTCGCGCCAGTCGGGGAGAGCCATGACCGGTATGCGCTCGACGAGGCGCACGAGGAAGCGGAAGGAGCGCGACCGCGCCCCGATGACGATCGAGGCGCGCAGCGCGACGGCCTCGGGGGCGGCGGCGAGCAGCGCCTCCTCGACCTCGAGGCGGCTCGCGAGGTGCGGGGAGGCGGCGCCGCGGGGCACGAGGCCGCCGAGGTAGACGACGCGCCGCACCCCCGCGGCCGTCGCGGCGGCGGCGAACAGCTCGGCCGCCCGCCGGTCGCGCGCCGCGAAGCCCCCGCCGTCCGCATCGGTCGCGGCGACGGCGGTCTCCATGGAGTGGATGAGGAAGTACGCGACCTCGACGCCGTCGAGCGCCTCGGCCAGGCCGGTGCCGGCCACGGCGTCGCCGCGGACGACCTCGCTCACGGCCGGGTCGGTGACCCGCGAGGGGTCGCGCGCGAAGGCCCGGACGCGGTGCCCGGCGGCCGCCAGGCGCGGAACGAGGTCGGCGCCGATCGCCCCGGTGGCGCCGGTGACGAGGACGTTCATGGAAGAGCTGGCGCGCGGGGCATAGAACGAGACCGAAAACGTACGGAAGGTGCGGGAAGTTCCCGGTTCGGCCGAGTGAAAATCAGCGATTTCCGGGCGTTCTTCGGTAGCGGACAGAAATCTGCGGCATTTGCGAAGTGTCGCGTTGCAGGCCGTCCCGTGCGGTGGTTGGATCGTGCTCGTCCGGTTGGCGAGGGGTTCACCACGAGGAGGTCGTGCAGGAACATGGCGAAGGTTCGGGCTGCCGCGAAGAAGGTTTCGTGCGAGGACTGCTACTTCAAGTGCAATCTCCTTTGTGCGTTGAACCTGGACGAGCCCTGCGCCACGTTCCGTCCGGACCATCCCGATGGTCTACGGCCGCCGCGCCAGCTGCGGTTCACCTTCCGCCAGGAGCGGCGCACCCAGGCCGCGTGGGCGTTCCCCACCGCGCAGGAGCAGGCCGCGCTGCGGCGCTGACGCCGGGGCGGGAATGACCTGGCGGGCGCCCGACCTGCGCGGGCGCGTCGCAGTCGTCACGGGGGCGAGCCGGGGGGTCGGTCGCGGCATCGCGCTCGCTCTCGGCGACTGCGGCGCGACGGTCTACGTGACCGGGCGCTCGACGCGCGCGGCGGGCGCGAAGCCGGCCGGGCCCGGCACCGTCGACGACGCCGCCGAGGCCGTCACGGCCCGCGGCGGGCGCGGGATCGCCGCCCCGACCGACCACACCGACGACGACCGCGTCGCCGCGCTGTTCGCCCGCGTGGCCGAGGAGCAGGACGGCCGCCTCGACCTCGTCGTCGCGAACGCGTGGGGCGGCTACGAGGGCGACGTCGGCGCGGAGTTCGCGCGGCCGTTCTGGGAGGGCGCTCCGGCCCGCTGGGACGCGATGTTCACGAGCGGCCTGCGCGCGCAGTTCACGACGGCGCGCGCCGCGGCGCCCGCTTTGATCGCCACGCCGGGGAGCGCGCTCGTCGTCACCGGCGGCACCGACCTCGCCGGCTTCTACCTCGGCAACGTCGCCTACGACGTCGTCAAGGCCGCCTCGAGCCGGCTCGTCGTCGCGCTCGCCCACGAGCTGCGCGCCTCACGACGTCGCCGCCGTCGGCGTGTACCCCGGCTTCACGCGCACCGAGGCCGTCGTGGCGGCGTTCGCCGCGCAGGGCGCGGAGCCGCCGCCCGAGACGCACTCCCCCGAGTTCGTCGGCCGCGCCGTCGCATGGGTCCTCGCCGACCCGGAGCGCGCCGCCCTGAGCGGCACCGGCGCGCAGGCGGCGACCTATGCGCAGCGCTACGGCTTCGCCGACGTCGACGGCGAGACCGTCGCGCCCTTCGTGCTGCCCGACGAGTACCGGCTGCCCTCGTCGTAGTCGTCGCCGCCCTCCTCCTCCGCCCGCCGCGCCATCCACTCGCTGCCCGGCGTGTCGCTCACGCCGTGCGCGACGATCGAGCACACCACGACGAGCGCCGCGAGGTCGAAGATCCGCTCGCCCGCGGGCACGCCGGAGCCCAGCACGAGCAGCGAGAACGTCATCGTCGCGACGCCCTTGGGCCCGAACCACGCCATGAACGCGAACGCGGACCGCGACACGCTCGTCCCGGCCAGCGCGACCGCGATCGCCACCGGCCGCGCGACGAGCAGCGTGACGAGGACGATCGCGACGGCCGCCCAGCCGTCGGTGAACAGCCCGTCGACGGTCAGGAGCGAGCCGAACACGACGAAGATCCCGAGCTTGACGAGCTCGACGATGTCGTCCGCACGGTCCTCGAACACCGCGCGGAGGTCGGGCCGGCGGATCCCGAGCGTGATGGCGCACACGTAGACGGCGATGAACCCGTTGCCGTGGGGCGGCAGCGTCGTCGCGCCGTAGGTGAGGAACGCGACCCCCAGGGCGTAGAGGGCCCGCTGGTGCTCGGGCAGGCTCTCGGTCCGGTCGCCGCGCGGCAGCGCCAGCGAGGCCAGCAGCCCGATCGCGATGCCGGTGGCGAAGCCGAGCGTCACGTCCTGGAGCACGAACCGCCACCACACGAAGTCGCCGCCCGAGACCTCGAGGGCGGCGACGAGCGCGAGCACCGGCGGCAGCGCGAGCCCGTCGTTGAGGCCGGACTCGAGGTTGAGCGAGTGGCGGATGAGCCGCGGCACGCGCGGGTTGGTCACGACGCTCGACGACAGCACCGGGTCGGTCGGCGACAGCAGCGCGCCGACGAGGAACGCCTCCGTCCACGACAGGTCGGTCAGCGCCGCGACCGCGACCGCGACGATCGCCGCCGTGATCGGCATCCCGAGCACGAGCTTGCGCAGCGGCAGGTGCCACTCGGTGCGCAGCATCTCGCCCTCGATCTCGAGGCCGTCGCGGAACAGGATCACGACGAGCGCGACGATCGCGAGCGTGCCGACGAAGCCGCCCGTGGGGTCGAACTCGAGGACCTCGAGCCCGCCGGTCCCGAGCGCGACCCCGGCGAGGACGAACAGCGCCATGAGCGACACGAAGCTCCGGCGGGCCACGCCCGAGAGGAGCGCGCCGCCGACGAGCAGCGCGCCGAGCACCGTGAGGGCGGTCTCGGTCGAGGTCATCGGGGTACAGTCTCAGACGTTCCAGAGGAGGAGCCACGGTGAAGATCACGGTGCTCGGCAAGTCGCCGGCGTGGCAGGACGCCGACGGGGCCTGCAGCGGCTACCTGGTCGAGGAGGAGGGCGCGTGCCTGCTGCTCGACTGCGGCAACGGCGTGTTCTCGAAGCTGCGTCGCTATCGCGACTACGTCGACGTGGACGCGGTCGTGATCTCGCACCTGCACGCCGACCACTTCCTCGACCTCGTCCCGTTCGCCTACGCGCTGATCTACGCGCCGCGCCAGCAGCCGGTGCCGGTCGCCGACCTGGCCGGGGACCGACTCGCCCGCGCGCCCGCGGCTCTACGCCCCGCGCGGGGCGGCCGAGACGTTCCGCCGTGTGGTCGGCGCGTGGGGGAGCGAGGACCTCATCGAGCGGGCGTTCGACCTCGTCGAGTACGGCCCCGACGCGACGCTCGACGTCGGCACGCTGCGGATCGCGCTTCCACGAGGTGCCGCACTTCACGACGACGTACGCGGTCGGGATCTCGTCGGCGAACGGCGGCGGGCGCGCCACCTACGGCGCCGACAGCGGCCCGAACGAGGCGCTCGTGCGGTTCGCCGACGGCGCGGACCTGCTGATCATCGAGGCGACGCTGCCGCGCCCGGAGCGCGAGGGCCCGCGCGGGCACCTCACGCCGGGCGAGGCCGGCGAGCACGGCGCGCGGGCGGGCGTCGACCGCCTGGTCATCACCCACATCTCCGACGAGCTCGACGAGCGGTGGGCGCAGGCCGAGGCCGAGGAGACCTTCGGCGGGCCCGTCCTGGTCGCGCACGAGGGCGCCGTCTACACCGTCTGACGGCCTCGCGGGCGGGCCCTTGTCCGGGCTCCGCGGCGGGTACAGTGAGGCTCATGCCTCCCGAACGCGACCTGTTCGCGAACTTCGAGCGCATGCGCCGCGAGATGGACGAGCTGTTCGGCGACGTCTTCGACCGCACCGGCCTCGCGCCGACCCGGCGCGGCGGCTTCTCTCCCGCGGTCGACGTCTTCTACGCGGGCGACCCGCCGCGCGCGGTCGTCCAGGCCGAGCTCGCCGGCATCGACCCGGACGAGCTGACGCTCGAGATCGAGGGCCGCGAGCTCGTCATCGCCGGCCACCGCCGCCCCGAGGACGCCGAGGGCCGCCTCTACCAGCAGCTCGAGATCGACTTCGGCCCGTTCCGCCGCGTGATCCCGCTCGGCGCGGAGGTCGTGCCCGGCTCAGGCGCGCGCGACCTACACCGACGGCATCCTGCGCATCGAGCTGCCGCTCGCGCGCCCTGAGGCGCGCTCGCGCAGCGTCCCGATCGAGGTCGCGCGCGGCGACGACGTGCTGGAGCAACGATGATCGAGATCAGCGGCGGCGGCGACGGGCGCGAGGTCGAGGTCGGCGCGCTCCGGGCGCTGCCGCGCGAGCTGCCCGTGCTGCCGCTGCGCGAGACCGTGCCGCTCCCGGACACGCTCACGCCGCTCGCGATCGGCCAGGAGCGCTCGGTCCAGCTCGTCAACGACGTGCTCGCCGGCAACCGGATGCTCGTCATGGTCGCGTCGAAGAACCCCGAGCTCGAGCAGCCCGGGCCGGACGACCTCTACCGCGTCGGCGTCGTCGGCTCGATCGCGCGCATGATGAAGGTGCCCGACGGGACGCTGCGGATCCTCGTCCAGGGCGCCCAGCGCGTCGCGACCGAGCGCTACACGCAGGAGACGCCGTACCTCTCCGCCGAGATCACCGAGCGGCCCGACACGGTCGCCGAGTCGCCCGAGCTCACCGCGCTCACCCGCAACGTCCAGGAGACGTTCTCGCGGATCGTCGAGGCGGTGCCCTACCTCCCCGAGGAGCTGCAGTACGCCGTCGCGAACATCGACGACCCGAGCGCGCTGAGCCACCTCATCGCCGGCTCGCTGCGGCTGAAGACCGAGGAGAAGCAGGAGCTGCTCGAGGAGACCGGCGTCGTCGAGCGCCTGCGCCGCCTCGTCCAGATCCTCGCGCGCGAGCTCGAGGTCATCTCGATCGGCTCGGAGATCCAGAGCCAGGTCCAGTCCGAGCTCGACAAGAGCCAGCGCGAGTACGTGCTGCGCCAGCAGCTCGAGGCGATCCGCAAGGAGCTCGGCGAGTTCGACGAGTCCGCGGCGGAGGCCAGCGAGCTGCGCCAGCAGCTCGACGCGATCGCGCTGCCCGAGGACGTCCGCCGCCAGGTCGACCGCGAGCTCAAGCGCCTGGAGCAGCTGCCGCCGCAGGCGGCCGAGCACGGTGTCATCCGCACGTACCTCGAGTGGATGGCGTCGCTGCCGTGGGACACGATGACCGAGGACAACCTCGACCTCGCCCACGCGCGCGGCGTCCTCGACGAGGACCACTACGACATCGAGCAGGTCAAGGACCGCATCCTCGAGTTCCTCGCCGTCCGCCGCCTGAAGCCCGACGCCCCCGGCGGCATCCTCTGCTTCGTCGGGCCGCCCGGCGTCGGCAAGACCTCGCTCGGGCGCTCCATCGCCCGTGCGCTCGGCCGCGAGTTCGAGCGCATCAGCGTCGGCGGCATGCGCGACGAGGCCGAGATCCGCGGCCACCGCCGGACGTACATCGGCGCGATGCCGGGCACGATCATCCGCGCGCTGCGCGACGCCGGGTCGAAGAACCCGCTGTTCATGATCGACGAGATCGACAAGATGGGCAGCGACTGGCGCGGCGACCCGTCGAGCGCGATGCTCGAGGTGCTCGACCCCGAGCAGAACACGTCCTTCCGCGACTACTACCTCGACGTCCCGTTCGACCTCTCGCGCGTCATGTTCATCACGACGGCGAACACGCTCGACACGATCCCGGGGCCGCTGCGCGACCGCATGGAGGTCATCGAGCTCGCGGGCTACACCGAGGAGGAGAAGCTCGAGATCGCCAAGCGCTACCTCGTGCCGCGCCAGATCGAGCGCAACGGCCTGAAGAAGAGCTGGCTGACGATCACCGACAAGGCGCTGCGGGTGATCATCTCCGACTACACGCGCGAGGCCGGCGTGCGCAACCTCGAGCGCGAGATCGGGACGGTCTGCCGCAAGATCGCCCGCACGGTCGCCGAGGGCAACGGCAAGCCGCGGCGCGTGAGCGTCGGGCCCGACCGCGCCCGCGAGCTGCTCGGCCGCGCGCGCTTCCACTCGGAGGCCAAGCGGCGCACGCAGCAGCCGGGCGTCGCGACGGGCCTGGCGTGGACGCCGGTCGGCGGCGACGTGCTCTTCATCGAGGCCACCGCGATGCCGGGCAAGGGCAAGCTCACGATCACCGGCCAGCTCGGCGACGTGATGAAGGAGTCCGCCCAGGCGGCGCTGTCGTACGTCCGCGGCCACTACGGCGAGATCGCCCCCGGCCTCAGCGACGACTGGTTCGCCGAGCACGACCTCCACATCCACGTGCCCGCCGGCGCGATCCCGAAGGACGGGCCGAGCGCCGGCATCACGATGGTGACCGCGCTGTCGTCGCTGATCAGCGGGCGCTGCGTCCGCGACGAGGTGGCCATGACCGGCGAGGTGACCCTTACCGGCCAGGTGCTGCCGATCGGCGGCCTGAAGGAGAAGGCGCTCGCCGCCCAGCGCAACGGCGTCACGACCGTGATCGCCCCCGCGCAGAACGAGGCGGACGCCGACGAGATTCCCGAGCACCTGCGGCGCGACCTGACGTTCGTGTTCGTCCAATGGGTGCCGGAGGTGCTCGACGCGGCGCTCGAAGCGCCGCCGACGAACGGCCGTGCGCCGCGCGCCAGACGCGGACAGCGCCCGCGTGCGACACCGAAGGCTCGGGTATAGGATCGCCCGAGATCACGCAAAACGACCCAAGGTGGAGCAGGATGGCGAAGAGCAAGCCCCAGCAGGCGAAGGCTGCCGCCGAGGGCGCGTGGGGCAACGAGTACGTTCAGCGGTTCGTCCAGGACGACGAACTGCGCGCGAACGTGCGGGACGCCCTGGAGAACGCCCGGAGCGCATACGCCCGCCTGAACAATGGCAAGTCGGCCTCCAAGGTCGTCATGGAGGACAAGAAGTTCCAGAAGCACGTCAACAAGTCGGCCGAGTCGTTCAAGGAGGCCGGCACCGCACTGCGTGACGGCCCCAAGAAGAAGCGCGGCGGTGGGCTGGGCAAGCTGATCCTGCTCGCCATCATCGGCGGCGGGCTGGCCATCGCCCTGAGCGAGGACGTCCGCAACAAGGTCCTCGACCTCCTCTTCGGCAAGGAGGAGGAGTTCGACTACACCTCGACCACCGCGCCCCCGTCGCCGACCCCGGCGGCGACCGCGTCGACGTAAACGCGCGGAACCCGCGGCAACAGGCTTCGCGAAGGCGCCCTCCGGGGCGCCTTCGTCGTTCTCGGGTGTGACCGCTAGGCCGTGACCGAGGCGTCGCGCTCGCCGACGAGCGCGGCGACGTCGGCCGCCGGGCCGGGCTTGGCGAACAGGAAGCCCTGCATCGTGTCGCAGCCGCGGGCGCGCAGGCCGGCGAGCTGCTCCTCGGTCTCGACGCCCTCGGCGACGACCGACACGCCGAGCGAGCGGGCGAGGTCGATGACCGACGTGACGATCGAGTCGTCGTCCGCCTCGCTGCCCAGGCCGCGGACGAACGAGCGGTCGATCTTCAGGCTGTCGATCGGCAGGCGGCGCAGGTAGCTCAGCGAGCAGTAGCCGGTGCCGAAGTCGTCGAGCGAGACGCTCACGCCGATGTCGCGCAGCGCCTGGAGCGCGGCGACGCAGCGGTCGCCGTCCTCGAGGACGACGCTCTCGGTGACCTCGAGGCACAAGCGCTCGGGCGCGAGCCCGCTCTCGGTCAGGGCATCCGCGACGGTGTCGATGAGGCCCGGCTCGGTGAGCTGACGGGCGGAGACGTTGACGCGCACGACAATGTGGCCGTCGTCGAACTGGCGCATCGCCTGGACGCAGGCCTCGCGCATGACCCACGCGCCGATCGGGACGATGAGGCCGGTCTCCTCGGCGATCGGGATGAAGTCGGCGGGCGAGACCATGCCGACGCCCGGGCGGTTCCAGCGGACCAGCGCCTCGACACCGACGACCGCGCCGGAGGAGACGGCCAGCTCGGGCTGGAAGTGGACGACGAGCTCGTCGTTGGTGATCGCGGCGCGCAGGTCGGCCTCGATCGCCTGGCGGGCGACGGCGCGGTCGCGCACGATCTGGTCGAACATCGACCAGCGGCCGCCGCCGGCCTGCTTGGCGCGGTACATGGCGGCGTCGGCGTCGCGGATCAGGTCGGCCGCCTCGGCGGTGTGGTCGGTCGTCATCGCGATGCCGATGCTGCCGCCGATGAAGGCCGAGCCGTCCTGGAACTCGAAGGGCTGCGAGAGCGCCTTGAGGATCCGCTGGGCGACGACGACGGCGTCCTGGGGCTCGTCGATGTCCTCGCACACGAAGACGAACTCGTCGCCGCCGAAGCGGGCGGGCGTCTCGTGGCGGCGGACGGCGGTGCGCAGGCGCTCGGTCACGGCGAGCAGCAGGCGGTCGCCGGCGTGGTGGCCGAGGCTGTCGTTGACGACCTTGAAGCGGTCGAGGTCGATGAAGAGCACGGCGACGCCGCGGCCGCTGCGCTCCATGCGGGCGAGCGCGCTCTGCAGGCGGCTCATGAGCAGCAGGCGGCTCGGCAGGCCGGTGAGCGGGTCGCGCAGCAGCTGCTGCTCGTTCGTCCGCCACGAGGCGACGTGCGTGAGGCTCGCGGCGAGCACGAAGCCGCCGTGGATGAGCGCCCAGCGCCACGGGTGCGCGGCGGCCTGCGGGTTGGCGTAGACCGAATGCGGCTCGAGGACGCCCATGACGCCGTGGTGCAGGACGACGTAGGCGATCGCGAGCAGGAACGGGACCCAGTCCTGGTACAGCGTCAGGAGCCCGATCATCACGAAGAAGTGGAAGTGCGCCTCGATCGTCCCGTCCCAGAGGTGGACGAGGAGCGCCGAGCACGTCACGAGGCCGGTGCAGGCGGCGACCATGCGGCCGCGCAGCGCGATCCGCGGGCTGGCGGCGAGGGCGGCGAGGGCGATGACCGGGCCGACGTCGAAGAGCATGTGGCCGACGGGGTAGCCGCGCGACAGGCCGAACAGGAACAGGGCCGGGACGTGCGCCGCGAGCACGGCGACGATCGTGCGGTGCCGCCGCTCGAGGAGGTGCGCCGGCAGCATCCGGCCCTCGGGCAGGGCGGCGCGCAGGCTCCTCTTCAGGCGAGCGAGGAGCGGCCGCCGCGGTGCGGGGCCCGGGACGCTCACGGGGTCGGTCGATCCCTGGTGGGTGGGGAACACGGTCCCTCAATCGGCCCGCGGGGGCGGAACTTGACCCGATCGCCCTGGAACTCGGCATGTATCCGTCCGTCCGGGGCCGCGGGGTACGCTGGACCGGTGGAGGCGGCGTCCCGGCAACGGGCCATCGAGGGCGACAAGGCGGCGCGCATCGTGGACGCCATGCGCGCGAGCGTCGCGCTGCGCGGCGTGGCCGCCTCGACGTTCGACCACGTCGCCCGCGAGGCCCAGGTGTCGCGCGGGCTGCTGCACTACTACTTCGGCACGAAGGAGCGCCTGCTCGCCGAGGTCGTGCGGCGCGACTGCGACCTGCGGATGGCGCTCATCGACGCCCAGCTCGCGGGCGCCCGCAGCGCCGACGACGTGCTCGACGGCCTCGTCGAGTCGCTGAAGGAGTCGGTCGTCGACGACCCGGCGTTCATCACGCTGATCTTCGAGCTCTTCAGCGTCTCGCTGCGCAACGAGGAGATCGCCGCCGAGTTCGCGGAGCTCCTGCGCCGCACGCGCGACCACGTCGCGGAGCTGCTCGCGCGCAAGGAGGCCGAGGGCGTCCTGCGCCTCCACGGGCCGGCCGACGCCGTCGCCGACGTGCTGTTCTCGATGGCCGACGGCATCGCGATGCGGATGCTCACCGAGCGCGACCGGGACTTCGAGCCCTCCGTCGCCGCGGGCATCCGGGCGATCCGCGCGCTGATCGACTGACGCGGGGGGCGTGGCCGTCGCGTACGGCCTGGTCGGGCAGGCGGGGCGCCTGCGGGCTCTCAGTGGGTTCGTGCGTCGTGCGACGAGTTGTTCCCGGATAGCGGGGAGCTCTCGTCGAGCGATCGCGCCGGCGCCGCTCGCGCCGCGGGTGGGGCGAGAAAACAGTCGTGGGGCGTCCGGAACTCGGCCCCGCCCGAGAAAGACGCCTCCGGCTCGCCCGCCGATCGTCGACGCCTGGCCCAGTCGCGATCGCCGTCGATGCGGCCGCCGTCGCCTCGTGCTCGTCCCGGCGGCGATGGAGCTGCTCGGCCGGTGGAACTGGTGGGTCCCCGCGCCGCTGCGGCGCGTCCTGCCCGCCCGCGGCCTCGAGGAGGCCGTCGCGTGACCGGCGCTCAGATCAGCCACTCGACGTTGTGCCGCGGGCCGGCCTCGAGCATCCGCGCGAGCAGCTCGTCGGTGACCGGCGGCGGGGTCGCGAGCGGGTCGTCGACCGGCGGGCACACCTCGCGGAACCAGCCCTCCATCCCGGCGGGCGTATAGACGGCGATCATGCGCGCCGGGTCCGGGCCGTCGGTCGTGTAGCTGTGCGCTGCGCCACGCGGCACGAAGACCGACTCGCCCGCCGCGACGGCGCGGGTCTCGCCGCCGGCGGTGAACGTGACGCTCCCGGCCGTGATGGCGAACAGCTCGTCCTCGGCGAGGTGGCGGTGGGGCGGCGGCCCGCCGCCGGGGCCTACCAGGCAGTCGAGCGCGAACATCGTCCCGCCCGACTCCTCGCCCGTGACGAGGAACGTGTACCGGTCGCCCGGCCCCCAGAACGATCGGCCGGGCTGACCGGCGGCGACCTGGGTGACCCGGCCGATGACGTCGGACATCGCGGATCCTTCGGGCTCGCGCGACCGCCGCGGGGCGCGGCGGCCATCCGGCCCGACCCTCTCACCGGGCGGCGGGACCGGTCAAGGCGCCACGACCCGGCGACATCGCCGGTGCGGTGGGCGCGGGGCCGCCCGTACCGTCGGCCGATGCGGATCTTCCTCGCCGGGGGGACCGGCGTCATCGGACGCCGGCTGACCCCGCTTCTCGCCGCCCGCGGCCACGCGGTGACGGCCATGACCCGTCGCCCCGAGCGGGCGGCGTCCCTGCGGCGGCTCGGCGCGGAGCCGGTCGTCGCCGACGCGTTCGACCGCGCGGCCCTCGTCGCCGCCGTCCGCGCCGCGCGGCCCGACGTCGTCGTCCACCAGCTGACCGACCTCGCCGCCGGCGACTCCGGGGCGAACGCCACCCTGCGCATCGACGGCACGCGCAACCTCGTCGCCGCCGCCCGCGCGGCCGGCGTGCGGCGCATCGTCGCCCAGAGCGTCGCGTGGGCCTACGAGCCGGGCGAGACGCCGGCCGGCGAGTCGGTGCCGCTCGACCTCGAGGCGCCCCAGCCGCGCCAGACGACGGTGTACGGCATCCGCGCGCTCGAGCTCGCCGCCCGCGAGCTGCCCGAGTGGGTCGTCCTGCGCTTCGGGCTGCTGTACGGCCCGGACACGTGGTTCGCGCCGGACGGCGCCCGCGCCGACGACGCTCGCGCCGGGCGTCTGCCCGCCGATGCGGACGTCACGAGCTTCGTCCACGTCGACGACGCCGCGGCCGCGGCGGCCGACGCGCTCGGCTGGCCGACCGGCGCCGTGAACGTCTGTGACGACGAGCCCGCGCCCGGCCTCGAGTGGGTGCCCGTCTTCTGCGCCGCGCTCGGCGCCCCGCGGCCGCCGGCCTCCGGCGACCGCGCGCCCTGGGCCCGCGGGGCCGACAACCGCCGCGCCCGCGACGAGCTCGGCTGGACGCCGGCCCACCGGTCGTGGCGGGCCGGGTTCGTGGCGCCGGTCCGACGGGCGGCGTGAGCGCGGCCCGGCTGCGACCGCGGTCCGTGCGTCAGTGGCGCGGGCGCCAGCCCGCCACCCGCCGCAGGCGCGCGTTCGAGACGCGCTCGCCGTCGCGACAGACGTTGTAGACGCCGCCGGTGAGGGCGGGCGCGGCGAGCAGCGCGCGCGCCGCGTCGGCCACGTGCACGGTCGCGCCGAACGTGGCCACGGGGTCGTCGTGGCCGGTGCCCGGGCCGTCGAGCAGTCCGAGGCGGAGCACGACGCCGCGCCGCCCCGCGCGCGTGAACCGGGCGGCGTGCGCCTCCGCCGCCAGCGCGGAGGCGAGGATCGGCGACGGGTCGGCGAGCGGCGTGTCCTCGTCGACCGCGCCCTCGGCCGGGTAGACCAACGTGACCGTCGGCTGCACGTAGGCCGCGGTGCCGGCAGCGGCCGCGGCGGCGACGAGGATCGCCGCCGCCTCGTCGCGCAGGCGGTCGTTCTCGCGCCAGGCATCTAGGGCCTCGAGGCGGTCGAGCGGCTGGATGCGCGTGGCGAGGTGCAGGACCGCGTCCGTCCCGCGGACCGCGTCGGCGACGGCGGCGGGGTCGAAGAGGTCGAGGTCGGCGTGGCGCGGCGCGGCGACCGTGTGGCCCGCCGCGCGGGCGAGGGGGAGGACCGCGCGCCCGAGGACGCCCGTGCCGCCGGTGACGAGCAGGCGCACGGTCAGGCCGCCTCGAGGATCGCCTTCAGGCGGGCGAGCGCGCGCGCGTTCTGGCGGCGCAGGTACGCGCGCGCGACCGGCGCCTGCAGGCGCTCGGCGAGGCCCGCCGGAGCGAACTCGTTCGTGAAGCTCACCCGCGTCGCGCCGCCGGGCGCGTCGGCGAGCTCGTAGATGCCGCGGGTCCGGCGCCGGCCGTCGCGGCCGCCGCGGCCCTCCTCGACCGTCCGCTCGGGCCGGATGCTCTCGACGACGGTGATGGACACCCACGGATGGCGTCCTGCGCCCTTGGCCCGCATCCGGGCCGCGGCGCCGACGCCCGTCGAGTTCGCGCGTAGGAGCGTCCAGTCCACGAGGAAGTGGTCGGTGAACGCCTCGTGACGGGCGAGGTCGTCGAGGTGGTCGAAGACGCGGTCGCGCGGGGTGTGGATGGTCGTGGACACGGTCACGGAGGGCATCGGGACCAGCCTTTCGGTCGTTGCGCGCGGCACCGTACGAGCAGGCGCGGGGGGGTCGCACCGGTGATCCCGCCGGGGTTGACGGACAAGAAGTCAACGCTGTAAAATCAACGCCCATGAATTCACGCGGCGCTCCCGAAGAACGGGCGCCGCCCGCCGAGACGAAAGGGGACGAGCGCGATGGCCGCCACCGACCTCGCCGCGCCCGGGACGACCGACGCGGACACGGAGGTCCTCCACGGCCGCGAGGCCGAGCTCGAGCGGATCGCGGCGGTCCTCGACGCCGCGCGCGCGGGCCGCAGCGGCGCGCTCGTCGTCCGCGGCGACGCGGGCGCGGGCAAGTCCACGCTGCTCCTGGCCGCCCGCCGGCGGGCCGCCGACATGACCGTCCTCGCGAGCACGGGCGTCGAGTCGGAGTCGGAGCTGCCGTTCGCCGCCCTGCATCAGCTGCTGCGCCCGGTGCTCGACGGCCTCGACGCGCTCCCCGCGGTCCAGGCCCAGGCCCTGCGCGGCGCCCTCGGGCTCGGCCCAGACACCGGCGAGCATCGGTTCGTGGTCTACGTCGCGGTCCTCGGGCTGCTCGCCGAGGCCGCCGATGCCGCGCCGCTCCTCTGCCTCGTCGACGACGCCCACTGGATCGACGCGGCCTCGGCCGAGGCGCTGGCGTTCGTCGCGCGGCGGATCGAGGCCGAACGCATCGCGTTCCTCTTCGCCGAGCGCGAGGCCGAGCCGGCCGGTTCCGGCGTGCCCGACCTGCCCGAGCTGCGCCTCCGCGGCCTCGACCCGGCCACCGCCGCCGCGCTCCTCGACGACGCGACGGGCGGCACGGTCGCGCCCGGCGTCCGCGCGTGGCTCGTCGAGGTGACGGCCGGAAACCCGCTCGCCCTGCGCGAGCTCGCGGCCGGCCTGACGCCCGCCCAGCGGGCCGGCGCCGAGCCCGTCCTCGACCCGCCGGCGGTCAGCGGGCGCGTCGAGCAGGCCTTCCTCGCGCGCGTCCGGCGCCTGCCCGAGGCCGCGCGCATGCTGCTGCTCGTCACCGCCGCCGACGACAGCGCCGACCTCGCGACCGTGCTCGCCGCGGGCGCGAGCCTCGGCGCGCCGGCCGAGGCGCTCGACGCCGCCGAGCGCGCCGGCCTCGCACGGGTGCGCGGGACGGAGGTCGCGCTACGCCACCCGCTCCTGCGGTCGGCCGTCTACCACGGGGCGCCTGCGTCCCGCCGCCGGCGGGCGCACGCCGCGCTCGCGGAGGCGCTCGTGGGCGAGACGCAGGCCGACCGGCGTGCCTGGCACCGCGCGGCCGCGGCCGCCGCGCCTGACCCCGGCGCGGTCGCCGCGCTGGAGGACGCCGCGCGCCGCGCGCGCCGGCGCGGCGCCTACGTGGCCGCGTCGCTGGCGGCCGAGCGCGCCGCCGGCCTGACCGGCGACGACGCGGCTCGGGCGCGGCTGTTCGCCGCCGCCGGCGACGACGCCTGGCTCGCCGGCCGCGGCGAGCGCGCGCTCACGCTGCTCGACGGCGCTCGCGGCGGGACCACCGACGCGCTCCTGCGCGCGGACGCCGACCGCGTCCGCGCGCTCGTCGGCCTGACCGGCGGGCGGCCGGCCGACGCCGCGGCGCTCGCCCGGTCGGCGGCGGAGGCCGTCGCCCCCGCCGACGGCGGCCGCGCGCTGCGCCTGCTCGGGATCGCGAGCCTCGCGGCGACGTTCGCCTCCGACCGCGACGCGATCGTCGCCGTCGGGGCCACGGCCGCGGGGATCGCGCCCGGCGACACGCCGGTCGACCGCCTGCTGGTCCGCCATCTGCGCGGCGTCGGCGCCTACCACGCGGGCGACTTCGCGGCGGCCGCCCCCGACCTCCGCGCCGCGCTCGACCTCGCCACGGCGGACGTGCTCGAGGCCGATGCCGCCGACGTGGTGCACATCGCGGCCGCGATCGGGCTCTTCCTCGGCGACGACCGTGCCGTCCACGAGCTCCACCGCCGGATGGTCACCGTCGCCCGCGACCGCGGCGCGCTCGGCACGCTGACCTGGGCGCTGCCGCGCCTGGCGGTCAGCGACATCTGGGCCGGGCACTGGTCGGCCGCCGCGGCCGGGCTGCGGGAGGCGCTCGACCTCGCGCGGGCGCAGCGCTACCGGGTCGTCGAGGCGTTCCTGCTCTCCGAGCTCGCGATCGTCGCCGCGCTGCGGGGCGAGGAGGCCGACTGCCGCGGCCTCGCGGCGGAGAGTCTCGCGATGGCTTCGGAATGCGGTGTGGGCTACGTCTCCTACATCGCCAACTCGGCGCTCGTCACGCTGGAGCTCGGCCTCGGGCGCTGCGACGAGGCGCTCGCGCGCTCGGCCGCCTTCGCCGTCATGCCGGGGCTCGAGTTCTGGGACGCGCTCGACCGCGTCGAGGCGGCCGCGCGCGCCGGCGAGACCGGCCGCGCGCGGGCCGCGCTGGAGCCGTTCACCGCGTGGGCCGAGGCGAGCGGGTCCGCGTGGGCCCGCGCGGTCGCCCGGCACGGGCAGGCCCTCCTGACCGAGGACAGCGACGCCGCCGCGGCGCTGTTCGCCGAGTCCCTCGCCCTCCACGCGACCGCCCAGCGGCCGTTCGAGCGCGCCCGCACGGAGCTCGCGTTCGGCGAGCACCTGCGCCGCGCCCGCCGCCGCCGCGAGGCGCGCGGCCACCTGCGCACGGCCCTCGATGTGTTCGAGGCGCTCGGTGCGCGCCTGTGGGTGGAGCGGGTCCGCGTGGAGCTGCGCGCGAGCGGCCAGAGCGCGCGCCGGCGCGACCCGAGCACGCTCGACCAGCTCACCGCCCAGGAGCGCCAGATCGCCCAGCGCGTCGCCGAGGGCCACACGAACCGCGACATCGCCGCGCAGCTGTTCCTCAGCCCGCGGACCATCGACTTCCACCTGCGCAACATCTTCCGCAAGCTCGACATCAGCTCGCGGATGCAGCTCGTTCACCTCGACTTCGACGCCGCCGGCGCGCGGCCGGTGAGGTAGCGCTGCAGCGTCGGGCCCATCCACGCGACGACCTCGTCCTCGGTCAGGCGCGCGAGCGGCTCGAGGCCGAGCACGTAGCGCGCCATCCCCAGCCCGAGCAGCTGCGAGGAGGCGAGGTTCCCGCGCAGCTCGGCGTGCGAGGAGCCGAGCGCGCGCAGCAGCGGCGGGAAGAGCTCGCGCTGGATGAAGCCGCGCATCAGCTCGGCCGCGGCCGGCTCGACGGTCGCCGCACGCAGGAGGGTCATGATCGCGTTGCGGTCTCCCTCGCGGTCCCAGGTGCGCACGACGAGCCGGGTCAGCTCCGCGCCGACGCGCGACCGCCCGGCCGCGGCGATGCGGGGCATCTCGGTCTCGGGCTCGAACGGCCACTGCACCGCCTCGCCGAGCAGTTGCGCCTTCGTGCCGAAGAAGTAGACGATCAGCGACGCGTCGACGCCGGCCTCGGCGCCGATCGCGCGCATCGAGGTCCCGACGTAGCCGTGCGTGGCGAACAGGCGGCGCGCGGCGTCGATGATCGCGGCGCGCGAGCCCGAGTCGCCGGGCCGCCGTCCGGTCCGCGGCGTGCGGGTCCTCGGCCCCCGGCGCGGCTCGGCGTCCGACATGGGCGCAGTCTCCCAGCCCGGGCGGGCGGGATCCGTGGCCGCGCCCTCAGGCGCGGCGACCGCGGATCGTCCGGAAGCCCTCGCGCCAGGTCGCGTGCTTCGGCGTCCAGCCGAGGTCCCGGCGGGCTTTCGCGTTCGAGGCGCCCTGGATGCGGGTCATGAGCGAGACCGCGACGTCGCCCGCGGCCACCCGGCCGAGCCACACGGGGACGTGGCGGGGCGGCCGGGCGCCGAGGCCGCGCGCGAGCTCCGGCAGCCACTCCGCGACGGGCGCGGGGTCGTCGTCGGCGATGTTGTAGGCGCCCGGCGCGCCGCGCCGGACGGCCGCCGCGGTGGCCGCGGCGGCGTCGTCGACGTGGACGAAGGACCACACCCCGGTGCCGTCGCCGACGAGCGGGAACCCGCGCTTGCGGACCATCCCGACGATGTCGCCGTCGGCGGCGAAGCCGGTCCCGGGGCCGTAGAAGTTGGCGTAGCGCAGCGCGATGCCGATCATCCCGTCGGCCCCGAGGACCGCGCGCTCGACGTGGCGGATCGCGGCGAGCGACTCGCGCTGGTGGGCGGGCGGGTCGGGGTCGAACGGGGCCTGCTCGCTCTTCGGGCCCGTCCCGGCGCGCTCGTAGTTCCAGTTGCCGAAGCTCTGCGCGACGAACCGGCGGACTCCCGCCGCGCGCGCGGCGGCGAGCAGATGGTCGGTCCCGAGCGTTCGCAGCCGATTGGTCAGGGCGAACGCCCGATCGAAGTTGCGCAGGCTCGCCGTCTCGCGCAGGCCGGTCATCTCGTGGACGACGACCTCGGGCTCGACCCGGCGGACGGCCTCCATCACCGAGCGGGCGTCGAGGCCGTCGGCGAGCACGGGCTCGGCGCCCAGGGCGCGCAGCGCCGGTTGCTTGTCGGGCGTGCGCGTCATCGCGGCCACCTCGTGGCCGTCGGCGACAAGCAGCGGGACGAGGCGGGCGCCGATCGCGCCGGTCGCCCCTGCGACGAAGACCTTCATCGTGATCCTCCGGGGTCGTGGTCAGTTCTCCGCGCGCCGGCGGCGGCGGGGGCGGACGGCCGTCCAGCGCGAGCGCGGCCGCTCGGGAGCGGCGGGGACCCCCAGGCCGGCGCAGTACTCGATGGCGTGCCGGTAGCGGGCGACGGCGCGCTCCTCGCGGTCGAGGGCGGCGTGGTACGCGGCGAACGCGGCGGGCCGGTCCTCGGTGTCGGCGGCGCGCCACCACCGGTAGGCCCGGCGGACCGCGGCCGACCGCTCGCGCCAGTCGACGTAGGAGTCGATCGCGGCGTCGACGAGCGCGACGTCGACGGCCGAGAGCACCTCACGGGGCATCGCGCACCTCCCCGGCCGGGAGGCCGGACGCTCGGCGGGAGTGGGCGGGCATCGGCATCGTCGGCAGGCTCGCGCCGGGGCGCGGCGCTCGCACCGGTGGAGTCGCCGGTCGCTGCACCGGGCGGCCGGCGGGGCGGTGCCACAGCGGCGGGCCCCGGCCGATCCCGGCGATCTCGCTGGTGCGAGCGTGCCCGGCCGGGCCTACGGTCGCGGCCCATGACCACGCCACGCAGGAGCATCCCCACGAACGCAACCGGAACGGGACGCCGCCCCGCCCGGTGGCCGCCAGGCCCGCGGCTCGGCCGCGACGCGCGCGACGGCGCGCGGATGGTCGCGGGCGGCCTCGCGCTGCTGTTCGCCTTCACCGCGCTCTACGTCGCCGCCTACCACGCGCCGCGCGCGAAGGGCTACGACGTCGGCGTCGTCGGTGGGCCGCCGGTCGCCGCGCGGGTGCAGAGCGCCCTCGACACCGCCGACCGCGGCGCGTTCGACGTCCGCCGCTACGCCACGGAGGCCCAGGCCCGGGCCGCCCTGCTCGACACCGACGTGCACGGCGTCCTCGTGCCCGGCGCGGGCGGCGACCTGATCCTCGTCGCCGGGGCGACCGGGGTCGCGCCGACCGAGGCGGTCACCGGCGCGCTGCGCGCGCTCCCGCGGCCCGCGGGCGCGCGGGCGGTCGTCCAGGACCTCCGCCCGCTGCCGGCGAGCGACCGTCGCGGGCTGTCCTCGCTCTTCACCGTCATCGCGACGCTCATCCCGAGCCTCGTCTTCGGCCTGCTGCTCGCCGTGTTCGGCCGCGCGCTCCCCGCCCGGGTGCGCTGGACCGCGGTCGTCGCCTACGCCGTGCTCGCCGGCCTCGTCGTCGCCTTCGACGTCGACGTCGTCGTCGGGGCGCTGAACGGCGAGTTCGCCGGCATCGCGGTCGTCGCCGGGCTGCTCGCGCTGGCGGTCGCCGCCGCCGCGCACGGCCTCGGCCACGCGGGCGGCGCGCCCGGCGTCCTCGCCGCGGTGGTCACGCTCGTCCTGATCGGGCTGAGCTCGTCGGGCGGCGCGGTGGGCTACCAGTTCGAGCCGGGCTTCTACGGCGCGGTGTCGCAGCTCCTGCCGCCGGGCGCGGCGGTGACCGCGGTGCGCAACGTCCAGTACTTCGACTGGTCGGCGACGCTCGCCCCGCTCGTCGTGCTCGGCGCGTGGGCTGCGGGCGGACTCGGGCTCGGCCTCCTCGGCGAGCGCCTCGGGCGGCGCGCCGACGCGCTCGCGCCGGCCCCGGTGGGCGTGCCGTCTCCCGGCGCGGCCGCGTGGGGCTCACATCCGCAGGTACGAGGCCCCGTTGACGTCGAGCACCGTGCCCGTCGTCATCCTGGCCTCGGGCGAGGCGAGGAACACGACCGCCGCGGCGACCTCCTCCGGGGCCGCGACCCGCCCGAGCGGGCTCTCCGCCCGCCGGGCGGCGCCGCGCTCGCCCGCCAGCGCCTCGGTCGCCATGTCGGTCTCCGTGAACCCGGGCGCGACCGCGGTGACCGTGATCCCGTGCGCCCCGAGGTCGCGCGCGAGCGACTGGCCGAACGCGATCAGCCCGGCCTTGCTCGCCCCGTAGGCGGGCTGGCCGGGCTCGCCGCGGAAGGCCCCGCGCGAGGACACGTTGACGATCGCCCCGCCGCCGGCGCGAAGCATGTGCCGCACCGCGCACCAGGTCACGTTCGCCGCACCGACGAGGTTCACGCCGAGCGTGTCGCGGAAGCCCGCCTGCCACTCCTCGTACGTCGTCTCGGTGATCGGGTGGGGCGCGAAGATGCCCGCGTTGTTGACGAGCACGTCGAGCCCGCCGAGGCGCTCGGCCGCGGCGTCGACCATCGCGCGGACCGCCTCGGGGTCGCGCAGGTCCGCACCGACGACGGTGTGGCCGGAGCCGGCGAGCCCCGCCGCGACCGCCTCCGCCTTGGCCGCGTTGCGGCCGTAATGGACGGCGACGCGGTCGCCCGTCGCGGCGAACGCGCGGGCGATCGCGGCGCCGATCCCGCGTGAGCCGCCGGTGACGAGGACGGCGCGGCCGCCGGTGTCGTGGGTCATGGCCGCGATGGTAGGCGGGCGGACGCGCCCGGTCCCGCCACCACAGGTCTATGGATATGTAGTTTTCGGTCCAGGGACCACGAGGAGGAGAGACGGCACATGGCGACAGCGGCGCGCGCGGGGTCCTTCCCCAGCCCCTTCGAGATCGAGACGCCGGAGGGCTGCGAGGGCTGGGAGGAGATGTACCCCCACTACGCGCTGTTCGCGGAGGAGCGCCGCGAGCCCGACGAGGCGCGGCTGTGGTTCTGGAACTCCATGCACTTCCCGGTGCCGATGCCCGCCTTCGACGTCACGTCGATCGACGGCCCGTACTACGCCCTCGGCGCCTGGCAGAACCGGGCCTTCGCCGTCCCGCCCGCGATGGGCATCGACTACCGCGTCGTCAACTCCTACATCTACATCTCGGTCAACCCGGTCACCGACCCGGCGAAGATCGCCGAGCGGGCCGAGTTCTTCCAGAAGCGCGCCGGCCACTACTTCCAGAACTGGGACGAGCTGTACGGGAAATGGCGCACGAAGATGGAGGGGCTCCTCGCCGAGCTCACCGCGCTCGAGGTCCCGACGCTGCCCGAGTACGAGCCCGACGAGGTCGTCTTCGGCGACGAGAACACGAGCTTCTACAAGGTCATCGACGCCTACTCGCGCACGCTGCGCATGTGCGAGCTCATGTGGCAGCACCACTTCGAGTTCCTGCTGCTCGGCTACGGCGCGTACCTGACGTTCTCGGACTTCTGCAAGGGCGCGCTGCCGGACATCCCCGACCAGCACATCGCCCAGATGGTCGCGGGGATCGACGTGATCATGTTCAAGCCCGACGAGGAGCTGCGACGGCTGGCGCGCCTGGCCGTCGAGACCGGCGTCGACGGCGCGTTCGCGGACGGCCGCTCGCCGGCGGAGGTCGACGCGGAGCTGGCGGAGAGCGAGGCCGGCCGGGCGTGGCTCGCCGAGCTCGAGAAGGTCAAGGACCCGTGGTTCAACATGGGCACGGGCGACGGCCTGTACCACTACTACCGCAGCTGGTACGACGACCCGGGCATCCCGTACGCCTCGATCGCGGGCCACATCAGCGCGCTGCGCGACGGCCGCCTCGTCGAGCGCCCGACCGAGGCGCTCGCGGCCGAGCGCGACCGGCTCGCCGACGGCTACGCCGAGCTGCTCTCCGACGAGCAGCGCGGGGCGTTCCGCGAGCTGCTCGGCCTGTCGCGGACCGTGTTCCCGTACGTCGAGGAGCACAAGTTCTACTGCGACTACTGGTTCCTCACCCGCTGGTACAACAAGATCCGCGAGTTCGGCGCGCTGCTCGCCGAGCACGGCTACCTCGAGGACGGGGAGGACGTCTTCCAGCTCTCGCGCCACGAGGTCCTGCAGGCGCTGGAGGAGCTCGTCCTGCACTGGGCCTCCGGCGGGCTGGCGCTCGGGTCGACCCACTGGCCGCCGATCGCCGCGCGGCGCAAGGCGCTGCTCGCCAAGCTCGCCGACTGGACGCCGCCGCCGGCCCTCGGCACGATGCCCGAGGCGACGACGAACGACCCGATCACGGTGATGCTCTGGGGCATCACCCCCGAGCGCCTGCAGGAGTGGGCGCGCGCGCAGGACGGGGCGAGCATCGACCTGCGCGGCTCGGCCGCCGCGCCGGGCGTGGTCGAGGGCCCGGCGCGCGTCGTGCGCAGCGTGGACCAGATCGGCGAGGTCCGCGACGGCGAGATCCTCGTGTGCGGGAGCACGTCCCCGGCGTGGACGCCGATCTTCAACCGGATCAGCGCGACGGTCACGGACATCGGCGGGGTGATGTCGCACGCGGCGATCGTCTGCCGCGAGTACGGGCTGCCCGCGGTCGTCGGCACCGGCCGCGCGACGGCGCAGATCCGCACCGGCCAGCGCATCCGCGTCGACGGCGGCGCGGGCACGGTCACCGTCCTCGACGGCGAGCCGGCGGGGTCCGCGTCTTGAGCGGCGGCCACACGCGGCTCCTGGCCGACCTGCGCTCCGAGGACACGCCGCGCTTCGGGGGCAAGAGCACGAGCCTCGGCGAGCTGCTGCACGCCGAGGTGCCGGTGCCGCCGGGGTTCGCGCTGGCGACGACGGCGTTCGACGCGTTTCTCGCCGCCGCCGGCCTCGAGGGCCGCGTGGCGCAGGCGCTCGAGGCCATGGACGCCCGCGACATCGGGAGCGTGCAGGCGGCCGCGGAGGCGATCCGCGCGGCGGTGACGGCGACGCCCGTCCCCGAGGAGGTGTGCGCCGAGATCGCGGAGGGCTACGCCGCGCTGGCGGCCGAGGCCGGCGGCGGCGAGGACGTGCCGGTGGCGGTGCGCTCGAGCGCGGTCGGCGAGGACAGCGCGACCGCGACGTTCGCCGGCCAGCAGGAGACCTCGCTCTGGGTCCGCGGGGCCGACGCCGTGTGCGCCGCCGTCCGCGACTGCTGGGCCAGCGGGTGGAGCACGCCGGCGATGAGCTACCGGGCGCGGCTCGGGGACGACCCGCGCCCGCAGATGGGCGTCGCGATCCAGCTCATGGTCGACGCGACCGTCTCGGGCGTCATGTTCACCTGCAACCCCGTGAGCGGCGACCCGAGCGTCATCGCCGTGAACGCGAGCTGGGGCCTCGGCCAGGGCGTCGTCGGCGGCGAGGTCACGCCCGACGAGTTCTTCGTCTCGCGGGTGACGCGCGAGATCGTGCGCCAGACCATCGGCGCGAAGCACGTCGAGTACCGGCCGGCGGACAGCGGCGGCACCGAGCGGCTCCCCGTGGCCGAGGCGCGCCAGGCCGAGCCCTGTCTCGGCGAGGAGCAGCTGGCCGAGCTCGTGTCGGTCGCCCGGGTCGTCCAGCGCCACTTCGGCGGCCACCAGGACGTCGAGTGGGCGATCGGGCCGGACGGCGCGCTGTACGTCGTGCAGTCGCGGCCGGTGACCGCGACCGCGGCGACCGCGGACGAGCCCGAGGCGGCGCCGATGTCGGCGCTGTCGCTGGTGATGAACCGGTTCGGCGCGGGCGGCGCCGGGGGCTGAGCGTGGGGCTGACGGACGAGGACGTCCGCGAGATCCTGCGGATCATCGACGAGTCCGAGCTCGACGAGCTGCGGATCGAGATGCAGGGCTTCCGGCTGCACGTGCGGCGGGGCGGGGCGGCGCCGGATCCGGCGACGCAGCCCGCGCCGGCGTCCGAGCCGGCGCCGGAGCGCGAGTCCGCGCCCGCCGCCGCCAACGGCGCGACGACGATCGACGCGCCGATGCTCGGCACCTTCTACCGCGCGAGCGCGCCGGGGGCCACGCCGTTCGTCGAGGTCGGCTCGACCGTCGCGCCCGACACGGTCGTCTGCCTGATCGAGGTCATGAAGATGATGAACTCGGTCAAGGCGGGGGTCGCGGGCACGGTGGTCGAGGTGTGCGCGGGCAACGCCGAGCTCGTCGAGTACGGCGAGCCGCTGTTCCGGGTCGACCCCGCCGCATGACGCTCGCGCGCGTGTTCGTGGCCAACCGCGGGGAGATCGCGGTGCGCATCGTCCGGGCCTGCCGCGCGCTCGGGCTCGAGGCGGTCGTCGGGTTCTCCGAGATCGACCGCGACAGCGCCGCGGCACGGCTCGCCGACCGCGCGGTCTGCATCGGCCCGGCGCGGGCGAGCGAGAGCTACCTGCGCCCGGAGACGATCGTGCAGGCCGCGCTCGGCACCGGCTGCGACGCGATCCACCCCGGCTACGGGTTCCTGTCGGAGAACCCGCGGCTGGCCGCGCTGGCCCGCGACGAGGGCGTGGTGTTCGTCGGCCCGCCGCCCGAGGTGATCGAGCTCGCGGGCGACAAGCTCCGCGCCCGCGACGCCGCGGCCCGGGCGGGGCTCCCGCTCGTCCCCGGCGGCGAGGTGGCGAGCCTCGACGACGCGCGCGCGTTCGCGGACCGCGACTCCGGCTACCCGGTGCTGCTCAAGGCCGCGGGCGGCGGTGGCGGGCGCGGCATCAAGCTCGCTCACGACCCCGACGAGCTCGATTCGCTGTTCGGCGTCGCGGTCGCCGAGGCCGACGCCGCCTTCGGCGACCCGCGCCTGTACGTCGAGCGCTTCGTCGCCGCCGCGCGCCACGTCGAGGTCCAGATCGCCGCCGACGCGCACGGCCACGTCGTCCACCTCGGCGAGCGCGACTGCTCCGTCCAGCGCCGCTACCAGAAGGTCATCGAGGAGGCGCCCGCGCCGTCGCTCACCCCCGAGCAGCGCGCGGCGCTGACCGCGGACGCCGTCGCCTTCGCCCGCGCCATCGGCTACGTCAACCTCGGCACGGTCGAGTTCATGGTCGACGCGGTCACCGGCGAGCACTTCTTCCTCGAGTGCAACTGCCGCATCCAGGTCGAGCACCCCGTGACCGAGGCGGTGACCGGCCGCGACCTCGTCGCCGAGCAGCTGCGGATCGCGGGGGGCGAGGCGCTGGGCTTCGCGCAGGACGACGTCGTCCTCGACGGCCACGCGGTCGAGGCACGCCTGACGGCCGAGGACGTCGCCCACGGGTTCCGCCCGAGCCCCGGCCGGCTCGACCGCTTCGCCGTGCCCGAGATCGCCGGCCTGCGCGTCGACACCCACTGCGCCGACGGGACGCTGATCCCGCCCCACTACGACTCGCTGATGGCCAAGCTCATCGGCCGCGGCCCGGACCGCGCGAGCGCCGTCGGCATCCTGCGCGCGGCCCTCGACGGCCTCGAGGTCGAGGGCGTGGCGACCAACCGGGCGCTGCTGGCCGAGATCCTCGCGCAGCGACGACTTCGCGAATGGCGCGGTGACCACCCGCTGGCTCGAGGAGGCGGCGCTCGCGTGAGCCGGACGATCGAGATCGTCGACACGACGACGCGCGACGGCAACCAGTCGCTGTGGGGCGCGACCGGCCTGACGACGCCCGACGTCCTCGCGATCGCGCCGACGATGGACCGCGTCGGCTACCGCGCGTGCGACTTCACCTCGAGCACGCACATGGCGGTCTCCGTGCGCTTCCACCAGGAGGACCCGTGGGAGCGGCTGCGGCTCGTCAGCGCGGCGATGCCCGCCACGCCGCTGTCGATGATCACGACCGGCAAGCGCTTCATCTCGTGGCGGCCGTGCGCGGAGGACGTCGTCGCGCTCGTGTTCCGGACCGCCGTGCGCAACGGCCTGCGCCGCGTCCAGATCGCCGACCCGATGAACGCCGCGGCCGACCTCGCGCAGATGGCCGGCGATCGCGAAGGCCGAGGGCGTCGAGGAGGTCGTGATCGGCCTGACCTACTCGGTCAGCCCCGTCCACACCGACGCCTACTACGGCGAGCGCGCGGCGGCGATGGGCGCGTGTCCCGACGTCGACCGCCTGTACCTCAAGGACCCGGGCGGCCTCGTCGACGTCACGCGCCTGCGCGAGCTCGCGCCGCTGTTCCTCGACGGCTTCGCCCCGCGGCCGGTCGAGCTCCACAGCCACGGCACCATCGGCCTCGCCCCGGCGATGTACATGGAGGGCGCGCGGCTCGGCTTCGGCACGCTCCACACGGCCGTCGCGCCGGTCGCCAACGGCACGTCGAACCCGGCGGCCGAGACGACGCTGCGCAACCTCGCGGCGACCGGCTTCGACCACGCGCTCGACGTCGAGGCGCTCGCGGCGACCTCGGAGCACTTCCGCGCGCTCGCGCGCGACAAGCGCCTGCCGCTCGGCGCGCCGGCCGACTACGACGCCGCCTACTACGCCCACCAGATGCCGGGCGGCATGGTCACGACGATGCGCCGCCAGCTGCAGGAGATGCGCCGCCCGGAGCTGTTCGACGCCGCGCTCGAGGAGTCCGGGCGCGTGCGGGCCGAGTTCGGCTGGCCGATCATGGTCACGCCGTTCTCGCAGTTCGTCGGCACCCAGGCCGTGATGAACGTGATGGACCGCGAGCGCTACACGACGATCCCCGACGACGTGATCGTGTACTTCCTCGGCCACTTCGGCGCGCCGCCGGCCCCGCCCGACCCGGAGGTCGCCGATCGCGTGCTGTCGCTCCCCCGCGCGGAGGAGCTGCGGGCGCTCGAGCCGCTGTCGCTCGACGGCGCCCGCGAGCGCCTCGGGACGCGGATCTCCGACGAGGAGCTGCTCCTGCGCCTGACGATGCCGGCGGAGCAGGTCGACGCGATGGTGCAGGCGTCGCGCGGCGAGCGACCGCGCCCGCCGAAGCCCGGCCGCGACCCGGTCGTCCGGCTGCTCGACGAGGTCGCGCGCCGCCCGTCGATCGGCTACCTGCGCCTCGAGAAGGACGACACGCTGGTCGAGTACCGCCGTTCGCCGCCGGAGGAGACCCATGCGCCTCGATGACGTCCGCGGCTTCGTGTTCGACGTCGACGGCACGCTCGTCCGGCGCTTCCCCGACGGCGTGCATCCGCTGCCGGGCGCGGTGGCGGTGCTGGAGGCGATCCGCGCCTCCGGCCGCCCGCTGGCGATCTTCTCCAACGGCAGCCACATGCCGCCCGAGCAGTTCGCCCGCGAGCTGCGCGCCGACGGGCTGCCGGTGGCCGACGAGGAGATGGTCACGCCCGTGCGCAGCGCGCTGTCCTATCTGCGGCGCCGTCACGCGGGCGCGCCGGTGATGCTGTTCGCGCAGCCGTCCGTGCGCGAGCTCTTCGTGGACGAGGGGATCGACGTCGTCGACGGCGACGCCGCCCGGGTCGTCCTCGTCCTGCACGTCGACGAGACGAGCATCGCCGACCTCGAGGCCGCCGCGCGCGCGGTGGTGGGCGGCGGACGCCTGCTGACGGCGAACTACCTGCCCGCGTACGCCGGGGCGAACGGCCCGATCTTCAGCCGCGGCGCGATGGTGACGGCGGCGATCGCGAAGGCCGCCGACGTCCGCCCGACGGTCGTCGGCAAGCCGTCGCGCGCGGCGGTGCAGGAGCTGCGCGAGCGCATCGGCGTCCCGACCGAGGACCTGCTCGTGACCGGCGACGACGTGCGGATGGACGTCGGGCTCGGCCTGCTCGGCGGGTCGCGCACGGTGCTCGTGCGGACGGGCATCACGGGGGACATGGACGTGTCGCGGCTGCCCGAGAAGCGGCGGCCGCACGCGGTGATCGACGGCGTGGAGGAGCTGCTGGCATGGCTGTGAGCTTGGGCGACGTGCTGTGGACCCCGCCCGCCGACGTGCGGACGACGACGCAGGTCGGGCGGTTCATGGACTTCGCCGCGCAGCGCGGGGTCGATCTCCCGGACTACGACGCGGCGCTGCGCTGGTCGGTCGAGGACCTCGAGGGCTTCTGGGGGGCGATCTGGGACTTCTTCGGCGTCCGCTCGCACACGCCGTACGAGCGCGTGCTGAGCGCCCCGGTCCTGCCCGGCGCGCGCTGGTTCGAGGGCGCGACGCTCAACTACGCCGAGCACATGGTCGGCCTCGACGAGGACACCGACCGCGTCGCGATCGTCGCCCGCTCGCAGTCGCGCGACCCGTTCGAGGTGACCTTCGGCGAGCTGCGCGACCAGGTCGCCCGCGCGCGGGCCGGCCTCGAGCGCCTCGGCGTCGGCCCCGGCGACCGCGTCGTCGCCTACCTGCCGAACATCCCCGAGACGCTCGTCGCGTTCCTCGCGACGGCGAGCCTCGGCGCGGTCTGGGCGACCTGCGCGCCGGAGTTCGGCGCGCGCGCGGTGATCGACCGCTTCGGCATCGTCGAGCCGACCGTCCTGCTCGCGGTCGCCGGCTACGGCTACGGGGCCAAGCACGTCGACCGCCGCGACGAGGTCGCCGCGATCCGGGCGGAGCTCGGCACGGTCGAGCACGTCGTCCACGTCCCGTACGCGGGCGGCGACAGCGACGGCTTGCCGGGGGCGATCGGCTGGGCCGACCTCCTGGCCGAGCCCGCGGAGCTGCGCTTCGACCCCGTGCCGTTCGACCACCCGCTGTGCGTCCTGTTCTCGTCCGGCACGACCGGGCTGCCCAAGCCGATCGTCCACGGCCACGGCGGGATCCTCGTCGAGGGCCTCAAGAACCTCGGCCTGAGCTGGGACCTGCAGCCCGGCGACCGCCTGCTGTGGTTCTCGACCACCGCCTGGATGATGTGGAACGCGCTCGTCACGTCGCTCCTGCACCGGGCCTCGATCGTGATGATCGACGGCAACCCGGCCTACCCGGACCTCTCGATGCAGTGGCGCCTGGCGGAGGAGACGCGGCCGACGTTCATGGGCGCGAGCCCCGCGCTGCTCATGGGCTGCCGCAAGGCCGGCCTCGACCTGACGCAACTCGACCTGTCGAGCATCCGCCAGCTCGGCGCCGCCGGCTCGCCGCTGCCGACCGAGGGCTACGCGTGGGTCTACGAGCAGCTCGGGCCCGACGTGCTCCTGAACTGCGGCTCGGGCGGGACCGACGTCTGCACCGGGATCGTCCAGGGCAGCCCGATGCAGAAGGTCTTCGCGGGCGAGATCGCGGGCCGCTGCCTCGGGGTCGACACGGCCGCCTTCGGCCCGGACGGCGACGAGGTCGCGCTGGGAGAGCTCGGCGAGCTCGTGATCCGCGCGCCGATGCCGTCGATGCCGGTCGGCTTCTGGGGCGACGAGGACGGCTCGCGCTACCGCGCCGCCTACTTCGAGGACTACCCGGGCGTGTGGCGCCACGGCGACTGGATCCTGTTCACCGAGCGCGGGTCGTGCGTGATCACCGGCCGGTCGGACGCGACGCTCAACCGCGGCGGCGTGCGGATGGGGACGGGCGAGTTCTACGAGGTCGTCGAGGAGCTCGACGAGGTGCTCGACAGCCTCGTCGTCCACCTCGAGGACGCCGAGGGCGGGGCGGGCGAGCTGCTGCTGTTCGTGGTGCTGCGCGACGGGACGGAGCTCGACGACGAGCTGCGCGCCCGGATCGGCACGACCCTCCGGCACGAGCTCTCGCCGCGCCACGTCCCCGACACGGTCGAGGCCGTCCCGGCGATCCCGCGGACGCTGACCGGCAAGAAGCTCGAGCTGCCGGTGAAGCGGATGCTGCGCGGCGCCGACCAGCGCCGGGTCGCCAGCCGCGAGGCGCTCGCCGACCCGACGGCGATCGACGCGTTCGTCGCCTTCGCCCAGGCGCGGACGCCCGCCGCCTGAGCCGAGCGCTACGCCCGCGCCCGGAGCACCAGGAGCGCGAACCCAAGGGTTGTCGTCCCGTCCGGCAGCGCCCGCCGCTCGCGGATGCGCCGGGCGTACGCGGCCGTCTCCGGCCCGCCGTCGGCCTCCGCGTTCGCGGCGAGGGTCTCCTCGTACGCGGCCCAGTCGGCCTCGCCCGCCTCGGTCAGCGACGCGATGTCGAACCCGGCGTCGAGGACCGCGGTGCGCAGCCCGCCGAGGTTGTCGAGCTCGTCCTCGGTCGCGCCGCCGAGCGCGGCGAGGAAGGCGGACGACGGCGGCTCGCGCCAGTAGCCCTCGCCGAGCACGACCGTGCCGCCGTCCGCGACGAGGCCGCGCAGGACCCGCAGCGCGCCCGGGTAGCCGCCGTGGACGTGCGAGGAGCCGACGTTGAGGACCGCGTCGTGGCGGCCCGTCACCTCGGCGGCGTCGCGGACCTCGAAGCGCACGTCGCGGCCCGGGAGCCGCTCGGCGGCGGCGGCCTGTGCCGCCGCGATCGCGTCCGGGTCGAGGTCGACGCCGAGGCCGCGCCACGTCGGGTCGTGGGCCAGCGCGCGCAGGAGCATCTCGCCGTTGCCGCAGCCGCTGTCGAGGATGAGCGCGCCGGGCCCGAGCTTCAGCGCGCCGAGCGCGCGGTCGACGTCGGCCTCGCGCATCGGGTTGGCGAACGGCAGGCCGGCGTGGGCGATCTGCGACGCGCTGGGCACCCGGGGCTACGCCTCGTCCGGGCGCCCGTGCACGGCCAGGCGTTGGTTCTTGAAGCGCTTGTCGTCGGTGACCTCGCGGCCGAGCCACGCGGGCGCCTCGAACGCATCGGCCTCGGCCTCGCCGGGGAACTCGACCTCCGCGACGACGAGCCCGTCGAGGTCGCCGCCGTACGTGTCGAGCTCGATCTCGACCCCGGGCGTGTCGGTCGGGATCACGTGGCGGACCTTCTCGATCCGTCGGCCCTCCGTGAGCGGCCACAGGCGCTCGAACGTCGCGTCGTCGAGCTCGAGCTCCTCCTCCGCGCGCGTCCGCCCGCCGCTCGACTTCACGGTCATCGTCGACACGCCGTCGCGCCGGCGGATGCGCACCTCGGTTCCATCGTCGTGGATCGCGAGGTAGCCCTGCTCGATGACGGTCGACGGGTGCGCGTCGACGTCGTCAGGGGCCTGTGGCACGAGGTACTTGCGCTCGATCTCCATGGTCACAGCTCGCGACGGTAGGGGGGCGATGCGCCGGCGCGCTCGCAGGTCTTCGCGGCGACCCGGCAGGCGAAGTCGGCGGCGGCGACGACGGTGTCCAGGTCGGCCAGGTCGTCCGCGCCGAGGTCGCGCTCCCGCCACCAGGACAGGAAGCCGCCCGCGAACGCGTCGCCCGCGCCGATCGTGTCGACGACCTCGGCCCGCGGCGGGGTCACGACGACCTCGCGGTCCTCGGTGACGACGACCGCGCCGTCGCCGCCGCGCGTGAGCAGCCCGACGACGGGGCCGTCGGCGAGCAGCGCCCGCGTCGCCGCGATCGGATCCCGGCCGGGGTCGAGGAACGCGATGTCCTCCTCGGAGACCTTCACGAGGTGCGCACGCTCGAGGACCCACTGCAGCCGCCGGCGGTAGGCCGCGACGTCCGGGATGACCCCGGGGCGGCAGTTGGGATCGACCGCGACCAGCGTGCCCGTGCCCGACAGCCGGTCCACGACGGCCTCGTACGCGCTCGCCATCGGCTCGAGCACGAGGCCGAGCGTGCCGACGAACAGCGTCGCGACCTTGTCGGGCAGCGCGCTGAGCGCGGCCTCCGACGTCAGCCCCGGCGCCGACGTGCCCTGGCTGTAGAAGCGGTACCGCGCGACGCTCCCGCCGTCGCCCAGCTCGGCCAGCGCGAGCGTCGTCGGGTCGTCGGTGCGAACGACCGCCTCGAGGCTCACGCCGTCCTCGACGAGGACGCGCTCGAGCCGCTGGCCGAAGCGGTCGGTCGACAGGCGCCCGAGGTAGGCCGCCGGCTGCTCGAGGCGGGCGATCGTCCGCACGGCGTTGAACGCGGCGCCGCCGGGATGGGCCTCGAGCGCCTCGGTGTCGCCCGCGACGACGTCGAAGAGCGCCTCACCGCCGACGAGGATCACGCCGCCGTCGGCGCTCATCGCGAGCCCTCCCGCGGGAGGTCGTCCGAGACGACGGTCGAGCAATGACGCGCTGTCATGCCGCCGCCCCCGGCGTGATCTCGCCCGAGCCGCGCGGGATGAGCGTGGTCGGGACAACGACCGTCCGCGTCGGCTGATCCGCGCCGCCGTTGAGCCGTCCGAACAGGACTTCGGCCGCGGCGCGCCCGATCCCGCCGGCGTCCTGCGCCACGACCGTGAGGCCCGGATCGACCATGTCGGCGAGCGTCAGGTCGTCGAAGCCGACCAGCGCGACCGCGTGCTGCAGCCGGCGGGCGCGCAGCGCGGCGACGGCGCCGATCGTGATGAGGTTCTGAGCGGCGAACACGGCGGTCGGGGGATTCTCGCCGGAGAGCAGCTCCTCCGTCGCCCGGCGCGCCATCGCGCTGTCCTCGAGCTCCATGCGCACGAGCGCCGGGTCGTACGGGACCCCGGCCGCGGCGAGCGCCTCGCTGTGGCCGCGAAGGCGCTCGACGGCGCTGTGGATCCGGCGCCGGTCGCCGAGATAGGCGATGCGGCGGTGGCCGGCGGCGAGCAGGTGGCCGGTGGCCGCGCGGGCTCCGCCGGCGTGGTCGGACATCACGACGTCCGCGTCGATGTAGCCCGGCGGGCGGTCGACGAACACGAGCGCGACGCCGGCGTCGCGGTCGCGGACGAGATAGCCGTGGTCGGCCCCGGCGGGGACGATGATCAGGCCGTCGACGCGGCGCGAGAGGAACGCCTGCACGAGCTCGCGCTCGCGCTCTGAGTCCTCGTCGGAGCTGCCCGCGAAGGCGAGCACGCCGTACGCGCGGGCGACGTCCTCGATCCCGCGGTGAACGGTCGCGTGGAACGGGTTGGCGACATCGTCGAAGACGAGCCCGATGCTCGCCGAGAGCCGGTCGGCCCGGCGCAGCGTCGTGGCCGTGACGTCGCGCCGGTAGCCGAGCATCGTCACCGCGCGCTGCACCTTCTCGGCCAGATCCGGCGCGACCTTCGGGTCGTCGTTCAGCGCTCGCGAGACCGTGCTCAGGCTGACGCCCGCGACGGCCGCGACCTCGCGCATGGTCGGGCGCCGGCCGGCCGCGTGGTGGTTGTCTCGGGCGTCAGGAAACGTTTCGCTCATTGTTCCGCGTCGGGCGTGGTCGTAGGTCCCATGATGCGGAGAAACGTAATGCATTCGGCGTGGGAATGCGAATTTCTTGACACGGTACAACTCGCCGGGTACGTTGCCCGACATTGAGAAAACGTTCTCTCAGCTCGGACGGAGAGCTGAGGGAGGGAGTGGAGAGAGAGCATGTCCAAGAAGAAGACGAGGCTGAAGTTCTCGTTGTCGCTCGTCGCCGTGATCGCCCTGATGGCCGCGGTCATCGGCGTCGTCGCCGGCCGGACCTCGAGTGACTCGGCCGCCAGCACCGGCGGCGGCAACGGCGGCGCGGCCGCCGGCAAGAAGGTCGACGTGATCATCAAGGCCTCGGACTCGTCGTTCTGGCAGACGATGCTCGCCGGGGCGCGCAAGGCCGGCGGCGACTACGGCCTGAAGGTGGGCCTCTTCGGCCCGACGTCCGAGACCGACGTCAACGAGCAGGTCCAGCTCGTCGAGAACTCGATCTCCCGCGGCGCGGACGCGATCGTGCTCGCGCCGAACTCCTCCAACGCGCTCAACAGCGCGATCAAGCGCGCCCGCTCGGCCGGGATCAAGATCGTCCTCGCCGACACCGCGGTGACGACGCCCGCGGAGGGCTTCATCGGCACCGACAACGTCAAGGCGGGCCAGCAGGCGGGCGAGCGCATGTGCCGGCTCGTCAAGCAGCAGGGCAAGAGCTCCGGCGTGGTGATGATCGAGTCCTCCGTCGCCGGCATCCAGACGCTGAAGGACCGCGACAACGGCTTCCGCCAGGGACTCGCCGCCGGGTGCCCGCAGGTCAAGGTCGCCTCGCCGCGGTTCAACAACAACGACATCAACACCGCGGCCAGCCAGGTCAACGACGTCGTGACCGCCAACCCGGGCCTCATCGGGATCTTCGCGGACAACAACACCTCCGGCACCGGCGCGGCCCGCGCGATCAAGGACAACAAGGCCGCCCAGCGCCTGCCCGTCGTCGCCTTCGACACCGACCCGCAGGAGAACGCGGCGCTGAAGGACGGCTCGATCGACGCGCTCGTCGTGCAGAACCCGTACTTCTTCGGCTACCAGGGCGTCGTCGAGGCCGGCATGGCCGCGGTGAAGACGCTGCCGCCGCTGAACCTCGACCCGGGCGCGGTCGTCGCGGACAAGGCGAACATGGCCACGCCCGCGGTCCAGCCGCTGCTGAACCCGCCGACCGCGAAGGCGCAGGGCTGATGGGCGCCACGGTCACCGAGCGCACGCCCGAGGCCCCGACGCAGACCCCGGTCGTCTCGCTGCGGAACGCCGCGAAGGCCTACGGGCCGATCCAGGCGCTCGACGGCGTCACGTTCGAGCTGCGCGCCGGCGAGGTCATGTGCCTCGCCGGCGAGAACGGCGCCGGCAAGAGCACGCTCATCAAGATCCTCACCGGCGCGATCAAGCGCGACAGCGGCGAGTACCTGATCGACGGCGAGGACGTCGGCAGTCCGTCGCCGGCCGAGGCCCGCGATCGCGGCATCGGCGTCGTCTACCAGGAGCTCAGCCTGCTGCCGGACCTGTCGGTCGGCGAGAACCTGCTGATGGGGCACCTCCCGGCGCGCCGCGGCGTCACCCGCCCGGCCGAGCTGCGCCGCCAGGCGACGGCGATGCTCGAGCGCGTCGGCCTCGACTGGCTCGACCCGGGCACCGAGGTCGCGACGCTGTCGCTCGCCACCCAGCAGCTCGTCGAGATCGCGAAGGTCCTCGGCGCGTCGCCGCGGGTGCTGATCTTCGACGAGCCGACGACCGCGCTGTCCGAGTCGGAGACGAAGGCGCTGCTCGCGCGGATCCACCAGCTCCGCGACGAGGGTCACGCCGTGATGTACGTGACCCACCACCTCGAGGAGATGTTCGAGATCGGCGACCGCGTCACGGTCCTGCGCGACGGCGGCCTGGTCACGAGCCAGCCGATGAGCGACTTCGACCAGGACTCGCTGATCGCCTCGATGGTGGGCCGCAAGATCGAGTCGCTGTACCCGGCGACCAACCGCACGATCGGCGAGCCCCGGCTCACCGTGCGCGGGCTCAAGCCGCAGGGTGCGGCCGGCGCCGATCGACTTCGAGGTGCGCGCCGGCGAGATCGTCGGCATCGCCGGCCTGCTCGGCTCCGGCCGCAGCGAGCTGCTGCGGGCGATCTTCGGCGCCGACCCCGTCGAGGGCGGCGAGATCGAGGTCGACGGCAAGCGCGTGCGCTCCGGCGACGCGCGCCGCGCGGTGCAGGCCGGGCTCGGGCTGCTGACCGAGGACCGCAAGCGCCTCGGGCTGCTGCTCGAGCTGTCGATCCGCGAGAACGCGTCGCTCGCCCACCTCGACGAGATCTCGAAGTTCTGGATCGTCGATCGCAAGCGCGAGCGCGGGATCGTCGACCAGTACCTCGGCGGGCTGAAGCTCCGCGCGGGATCGTGGGAGCAGCCGGTGTCGTCGCTGTCGGGCGGCAACCAGCAGAAGGTGCTGCTCGCCCGGTGGCTGGCGACGAAGGCGAAGGTCCTGATGTTCGACGAGCCCACCAAGGGCGTCGACGTCGGGGCGAAGGCCGAGATCTACAAGGTCATCGGCGACCTCGCGGCCGAGGGGCTCGGCGTGGTCGTCGTGTCGTCCTACCTGCCCGAGGTCCTCGGGCTGGCCGACCGCGTGCTCGTCATGCGCGAGGGCACCGTCGCGGGCGAGCTGCCCGCCGAGGGCGCGACCGAGGAAGACGTGCTGCACATCGCCAGCGGCGGCAGCGCGAAGAACTGACCGGGACAGAGAGAGCGAGACACGACATGCGATTCGTCAAGAGCACCATCCAACAGCCGACGCCGGCGACCGCCGGCGCCGGCGCCCCGGCCCCCGCGGCGGCGGCCGAGCCCGAGGAGCGCATCCTCACCTTCGGCGACGTCTTCGGGCGTGACGCCGGCGGCCTGATCGTCCTGCTCGTCCTGTTCGGCGGGATGACGCTGGCCTCGAACGAGTTCCTGACCGGCGACAACATGGCCAACCTGGCCCGCCAGGTCGCGGTCTTCGGCATCATCGCCGTCGGCCAGCTGCTGGTCATCCTCACCGCCGGCATCGACCTCTCGGTCGGCTCCGTGCTCGGGCTCACCGGCTGCATCGCGGCCGAGCTGCTCGTCCACGGCACCGGGATCGTCCCGGCGATCCTGATCTCGATGGTCGCGGGCGCCGCGATCGGCGTCTTCAACGGCACGCTCGTCGCCTACGGCAAGCTGCCGCCGTTCATCGTCACGCTCGGGATGCTGGGGATCGCGCGAGGGGTCGTGCTCGTCCTCACCGACGCGAGCACGGTCCAACCGCTGCCGGAGTCGTTCGGCAACATCGCCAACGGCGACTTCCTCGGCCTGCCGAACCTGCTGTGGATCTTCGTCGCGGTCGTCGTCATCGCGTCGTTCGTCCTGCGGCGCACGGTGTTCGGCCGCTACGTCTACGCGGTCGGCTCGAACCCCGAGTCCGCCCGCCTGGCCGGCGTCCCGGTGACGCGGGTGCTCGTCGCGGTGTACGCGATCTCGGGCCTGCTGGCCGCGGTCGGCGGCGTGCTGTTCACCTCGCGCCTCAACGCGGGCGTCCCGACCGCGGGCACCGGCTATGAGCTCAACGCGATCGCGGCCTGCGTCATCGGCGGCGCGTCGCTGTTCGGCGCCAAGGGCGGCGCGTTCGGCGCCGCGGCCGGCGCGCTCATCGTGGGCGTGCTGAACAACGGCGGCAACCTGCTGGCGATCAACTCCTTCTACCTGCAGATCATCATCGGCGCGCTGATCCTGGCTGCGGTGGCGTTCGACCAGTGGCAGGCCCGCCGGTCCCGAGGCTCCTGAACACTCATCCGAATCATGGGCCACTGGGAGTGCTGATCGCGGGCGCTGCGCAGGCCTTCTACGCGAAGACCCTGGGCAGCGCCCACAGCACCCGCAGCCGCCCCCGCGGTCGGAGGCGGCGACGGAGCATGAGGGCGCGCGGGTCGACTCGCCCGGCGAAGACGTCGGCCCAGTCGGCGAAGCGGCAGCCCAGCGTGAGGTCCGCGTCGGGGCGGGCGCCCGCGACCGCGGCGGAGCCGCCCGGGTCGAGCACGAGGTGCCACGAGGGCGCGTCCTCGAAGGCCCACGCGATCGTCGTGCCGGGGGCGACGGCGCGGGTGTCCGCCTGGCGGGCGAGCGAGTCGAACAGGATCGCGACGGCCTCGGGATCCTGGGAGACCGGCCCGTCACCGGGGCCGATGAGGTTCGCCCGCAGCAGCGTCTGGCCCCGGAGGGCGCGCTCGCGCGCGGAGACGTCCATCGGCAGCGGGAAGCGCGGCAGGGCGAGCACGTCGAGGCCGATCGCGCGCAGCTTCTGCTCGAGCGAGGCGGCCCCGGCCTCGGCGAGGTCCTCGAAGGTGAAGCCGAAGCACTCCGTGTAGCGGCGGTCCCAGTTCGGCGGCTTGGGCACGGCGATCGACCACGGCAGCGCCTCGCGGATGACGCCGGCGATCGCCTCCGTGACCTCCTCGGGCGCCTCGCGGTGCAGGTCGGCGAGCAGCTTCACGCCGAAGGCGATGTGGCGCTGCTCGTCGAGGGCGACGTGCCGCATCCCCGCCCGGAATCCGGGGAGGATGTCGTAGCGCTCGAGGTAGTCCTCGATCATGTGCTGGCCGGGCTGGGCCAGGCCGGCCTCGACGACGACGTGGTAGAGCGTGACCGCGGCCGCGAGCTTCGCCCGCGAGTGGTCCGCGCGCAACTCGCCGGCCATGCGGCGCAGGCGCGCGAAGACCTGGCGGTGGCCCCACGTCAGCTCGGCCTCGGTCGCGGCGAGCACGCCGCCGATGGTCCCGTCGCCGCGGCCGACGACCTCGTGCAGGAAGCGCTTGAAGAAGACGCTGTGGCGCGCCTCGTCGGCCTGCTGGGTGGCGAGGAAGTACTTCTGCTCCTCGCGCGGGGCGGCGTCGATGTAGGGCGAGAGGTCGTCGGTGACCGCGTCCTCGCCGTGGAAGAAGAGGGCGTAGAGCCACAGCGCGCTCCGGCGCTGGTCGTCGGTGAGCCGCTCCTGCCAGTCGACCCGGTCGCGGCTGAAGTCGATCTCGGTCGCCCGCCAGTGGCCGCGCTCCCAGCGCGCGTAGAGGTCCTCGTAGGAGACCGCGTCGGCGGCGACGGAGGGGGCCGGGGGATGCGTCTCGACGGCCATGGGCCGGAGTTTGACTGACCAGCCAGTCACCAGTCGTGTGACATGGATCACACATCGAACGGTGTGCGTAGGCGCCCGGGCGGTTCCGGGCGACGTCCCTCCGGCGGGGTCGCTACCGTGCGCGCCGCGGGCAGGGTGCCGGGTGTCGGCGGCCCTGCCGCAAGCCGCCGTGCCGGTGTTCGCGCGCGGTGGCGACAAGCCCCCCACAGAGAACGCGAGGAGGTCCGCGCGTGCGCGCAGCCCTGTCCCGAGCCGTCCCCCTGGTCGCCGTCCTGGTGGCCGCCGTCCCCGTCGCGCAGGCGAGCGCGGCCGAACTCGGCGAACGCACCCTGGAGCGCGGCGATCGGGGCGACGACGTGCGCGCGCTGCAGCAGCTGCTCACGAGGCTCGACCTCGACACCGAGACCGACGGCGTCTTCGGCGACGGCACGGTCGACCAGGTCGAGGCCTACGAGCGCCGCGAGGACCTGACCGTCGACGGCGTCGTCTCGCCCGGCCAGGTCCACGGGATGCAGCGCCGCGCCGGCGAGCAGCCGGACGCGGCCGGGTCGGGCGAGCCCGGCGCGAGCGCGGACGAGGATCCGGCCGGGAGCGACGGCCCACCGCGCCCCACGGGCCCCGCGGACGGCACCGACCAGGGCGAGGCGGACGGCTCCGGCACGTTCCCGGTCGACGGCGACCATCACTGGGGCGACGGGTTCGGCGACGGCCGCGGCCACCAGGGCCAGGACATCATGGCCGACTGCGGGACGCCGCTGCGCGCCGTGAAGGACGTGAAGGTCCGCAAGGTCGCGACCCAGGCCGCCGCCGGGCGCTACGTCGTCCTGCACGACGGCGACTCGGGCCAGGACTACGTCTACATGCACCTGAGCGCGGTCGACGTGTCCGTCGGCGACGCGCTCGACGCCGGGGAGAACGTCGGCGAGGTCGGCCGGACCGGCGACGCGACGGCCTGCCATCTGCACTTCGAGGAGTGGACGAGCCCCGGCTGGTACACGGGCGGACACGCCGAGGACCCGCGGCCGCTGCTGACCTCACTGGACGAGTCATGAGCGCGACGCGGAGCGCTACTGTAGGTCGGGACGTGACCCAGGACCGAAAGCAGGCCAAGTCCGGCGGCCTCTCGGTGAGCACGTTGATGATCGCCAGCGCCTCGTCGCTGGCCGCGGCCCTCGTCGTGGGGCGGCTGTGGGGCGGCGGCACCCTCTTCGGTGCGGCGATGACCCCGGTGATCGTCGCGCTCGTCTCCGAGGGACTCCATCGCCCCGCCCGGGCGATCGACACCGTGCGCCAGACGCGGACCGGACGCTACGACCCCGTCGCCGAGGGGCGCGCCGGGCTGCGCGAGGGCGACCTCGAGCAGGCCCGACCCGCGCCCGTCCCCGCCGCGGCCGCCGCGCAGCGGCGCGTGCACCGCGCGACCCCCGAGCGGGGCCGCTTCGGGCTGCACATGCCGCGCCCGCGCGTCCTGGCCGCCGTGGCCACGGGGCTCGTGGCGTTCGTCATCGCGGGCATCTTCCTCACGAGCTCCGAGCTCGTCCTCGGAAAGTCGGTCACGTCGTCGTCCCGGCGCACGACGTTCGTCCCGGTCAAGCGCAGCACGTCGTCGGAGACCAAGACGAAGACGGACAAGACGGACACCACGACGTCGACGACCACGACGCCGACGACGACCACGACGCCGTCGACCGAGAGCACCCCGGCACCGACGGAGACGACCCCGACCGTGCCGCCCGCGCAGCAGAGCGCGCCCGCCGCGCCGCCCGCGACCACGACCGCCCCGGCCGCGCCGCCGACGACGGCCCCGACGCCCGCCACGCCCGCGCCCACGCCGACGACCCCGTAGCCCGCGGGGTCCGGCGGGGGGCCGCGGCGCGCTACGCCGCGGCGAGCTTGGGCGACGTCCAGGGCGCGGCGAGCCGCTCGGCGAGCAGGTCGGCGATCTCGTCGATCGCGACGCGCTCCTGGACGAGCGTGTCGCGGTCGCGGACCGTCACGGTGCGGTCCTCGAGCGACTGGTGGTCGATCGTGACGCAGTACGGCGTGCCGATCTCGTCCTGGCGGCGGTAGCGGCGGCCGATCGAGCCGCCCTCGTCGTACTCCGTCTGCATCCGCCCCCGCAGCAGGTTGCGGACCTCGTGGGCGAGGTCGGGCTGGCCGTCCTTGCGCACGAGCGGCAGCACGGCGACCTTCACCGGGGCCATCCGCGGATGGAGCTTGAGCACCGTCCGCGCCTCGCCGCCGATCTCGTCCTCGTCGTAGGCGTCGCAGAGCAGCGCGAGCGTCGCGCGTCCGACGCCCGCGGCCGGCTCGATGACGTGCGGGACGTAGCGCTCGCCCGACTGCTGGTCGAAGTACTCGATCTTCTCGCCGGAGTGCTGGGCGTGCTGGGTCAAGTCGAAGTTGCCGCGGTTGGCGATGCCCTCGAGCTCCTGCCAGCCGATGGGGTAGAGGTACTCGACGTCGCTCGTGGCGCTCGAGTAGTGGCTGAGCTCGTCCTGGTCGTGCGCGCGCAGCCGCAGGTGGTCGCCGCGGATGCCGAGGCTCTCGTACCAGTCCATGCGGGCCTGCAGCCAGTGGCGGTACCAGCGCTCGGCGTCGTCCGGCGGGACGAAGAACTCCATCTCCATCTGCTCGAACTCGAGCGTGCGGAAGATGAAGTTGCCCGGCGTGATCTCGTTGCGGAACGACTTGCCGACCTGGGCGATGCCGAACGGCGGCTTGCGCCGCGCGAAGGTGAGCACGGTCTTGAAGTCGAGGAAGATGCCCTGCGCCGTCTCGGGCCGCAGGTAGACGGTCGAGCCGGCCTCCTGGACGGGGCCGATCGTCGTCTCGAACATGAGGTTGAACTCGCGCGCCTGCGTCAGGTCGCATTCCGGCCCCTCGCCGGGCAGGACGCTCGGCTTGCGCGGGCAGCGGACGTCGTGCTCGGCGTCGAGGTGGTCGGCACGGAACCGCTGCTTGCAGGTGCGGCAGTCGACGAGCGGGTCGGTGAACCCGGCGAGGTGCCCGGAGGCCTCCCAGGTGCGCGGGTGCTGGATGATCGCCGAGTCGAGCGCGACGATGTCGTCGCGGTCGCCGATCATGGCCTGCCACCAGGCGTCGACGACGTTGCGCTTGAGCAGGACGCCGTAGTGCCCGTAGTCGTAGGTGTTCGCGATTCCCCCGTAGATCTCGGAAGCGGGGAAGATGAGGCCGCGCCGTTTGCACAGCGAGACGATCTTGTCCATCGTGGCGAGGTCGTCGGGCATGGACGCAAGATCCTAGAGCGGCCGGGCCGGAAGCGGCCGTTGGCACTCCTATACTCGGAGTGCCATGCCGATCTACGAGTACCGCTGCGAGAACGGCCACACCTTCGAGGTCCTCCAGAAGATGACCGACGATCCCGTGTCCGTCTGCTCCACGTGCGAGGCGCCGGTCCAGCGCGTCTTCCATCCCGTTGCCGTGCACTTCAAGGGCAAGGGCTTCTACAACACCGACTACGGGACCAAGCGCCGCAACCGCGAGCTCGAGCGCTCGGGCAAGAGCGGCTCGGACAGCTCGGACTCGTCGTCGTCCTCCTCGGACAGCTCGAGCTCCGGCTCGGACTCGGGCTCGGGCGACTCGAAGTCGAAGACCAAGGACTCCGGCTCCGCGAAGACCAAGGACTCGGGCTCCTCGTCGGGCAAGGCCGCGAAGAAGGACTAGCGGGCCGCTAGCGCAGGAACCGGCGGACCTCGGCCTGCTTCTCGGCGTCCGAGACGTCGAGGCCGGAGCCGCCGTCGGGCAGCGTCTCGAACCCGCTGGGCTTGAGCACCCGGGTCGGCGCGTTGCCGTTGAACGCGAGCCCCAGGGCGTAGCCGAGCAGCTTCGGGCCGCCCATGTCGGTCTGCACGGACTTCGGGACGTTCCACGAGATCAGCGGCAGGCGGACGAAGCCGCCGAGGGAGAACACGCGGCCCTTCATCGCCGAGAGGATCTTCTGCTGGCGCCGGGCGCGGGTGCGGTCGTCCTCGCGTGGGTTGCACTCGTTGTGGCGTGTGCGGGCCAGCGCCAGCGCCTGCTTGCCGTCGATGTGCGTGGTGCCGCGACGCAGGCGCAGCGTGACGCCGCCGTTCTTGTAGCCGCCGTTGATCTTCGAGACGACGCAGCCGCCGGTGTAGTCGACCCCGCCCATCGCGTCGATGAGGTCGGGGAAGTTCGCGAAGTTCACGAGGAAGAGGTGGTCGACGTCGATCCCGAGGTACTGCTCGATCGTCTGGATCGTGAGCGCCGGGCCGCCGATCGCGTACGCCGCGTTGATCTTGTTGCGGCCGTGGCCGGGGATGTCGACGACGGTGTCGCGCGGGATCGACAGCTTCGAGCTGTGGCCGCCGCCGAAGCGCAGCAGCAGGATGCTGTCCGACCGGCTCGGGCCGCCGACGTCGGCGCCCGGCTCCTTCGTCCCGGCCGTGCGCCGGTCGGAGCCGAGCACGAGCGTCGTCTGCGGGCTCGTCAGGCCGACGCCGCCGCCGGCGAGCCGGGCCTGGGCCGAGTCGGGCACCGCGTCCTGCTGGAGCGTCGCGCTGATGAGGAACAGGACGAGCGAGAGCACGAGCCAGCCCACGACACCGAGCGCGAGCCATGTGAGGACGCGCCCGACGGTGATGCGGCGGCGCCGCTTCGGCGGCTCCGCGCCGGGCGGTGTGCCGCGCAGTTCGTCGAGCAGCGACTCGCCGTCGCGGTCGCGCTGCAGCAGGCGCGGGCGGGCGCGGTAGAGCTTGTAGTCGGGCGGTGCGGCCGTGTCGGTGGGCTCCGGCATGAGCGGTGTATGGTGGCAGGGCGATGGCCGACGCCTGTGTGATCGGCGTCGACCTGGGAGGCACGAAGCTCCTCGCCGGGACCGTCGACGCGCAGCTGCGTGTGCACCACCGGGCCTACCGGCTGTCGCGTCCGGAGGCCGTCGTCGAGACGATCGTCGAGGCCGTCGAGGAGGCGCGCCAGGCCACCCGGGCCGAGGTCCGGGCGGTCGGGGTCGGTGTTCCGTGCCTCATCGAGCCGGTGAGCGGGACGGTGATGGCCTGCAACCACTTCGACCTGCTCGACGTGCCGCTGCGCGACCTGCTCACGGAGCGGATCGGGCTGCCCGTCGTGGTCGACAACGACGCCAACGCGGCGCTGTTCGCCGAGTGGCGCTTCGGGGCCGCGCGCGGCGCGCGCAACGTCCTCATCCTCACGATCGGGACCGGCGTCGGCGGCGGGATGCTCGTCGACGGGCGGATCGTCCGCGGGGCCACGGGCGCGGCCGGCGAGCTCGGGCACATCGTCATCGACGAGAGCGGCCCCAGGTGCCCCGGCAACTGCCCGAGCCACGGGTGCCTGGAGTCGTTCGTGTCCGGCCCGGCGCTCGCGCTCGCGGGCCGGGCCCGGGCCGAGGCGGAGCCGGACTCGGGGCTCGGCCGCGCGCTGGCCGGCGGGCGCGAGGTCACGGGGCCGCTCGTGAACGAGCTCGCCCACGACGGCGACGCCGCCGCGCAGGAGGCGATCCGGTCGCTCGGCCGCCACCTCGGCATCGGGATGGCGAGCCTCGTGAACGTCTTCAACCCCGAGGTCATCGTCGTCGGCGGCGGGCTCGTCGCGACCGGCGACCTGCTGCTCGCGCCGGCGCGCGCGGTGGTGGCCGAGCGGGCGCTCGTGCCCGCGCGCGACCAGGTGCGCATCGTCCCGGCGCGCTTCGGCGACGAGAGCGGGATGCTCGGCGCCGCCGCCATGGCGTTCGAGGCGGCCGAGCTCGTGGCCGGCTGAGCCCGGCCGGGTCAGCCCGCGGCCGCCGCCTCGGTGACCCCGGCGGCGATCCGCAGCGCGGCGTCGAGCGTCGCGCGGTCGAGGCGCTGCCACGTGTCGCACGCGGTGTGCCGACACGGCTCGGCGCCCTGCCACGGCCCGAGCTTCGCTCCCGGCAGGCCGCTCAGCTCGAACTCGCGATGGTCGGAGTTGCCGGTGCCCGAGTCGGGCGAGAAGCGGACCGTCGCGCCCGCGGCGGACGCCGCGCCGAGCACGAGGCCCTCCACGCCGGCGCGGGCGGCGGGATGCGGCGACTGCAGGTAGAAGCGCCCGCCGCGGCCGACCTCGTCGAGCGAGAGCGCGAGACGCAGGTCGCCGCGGCGACCGAGGCGCGTCACCCGCCGGACGAGCGCCTGCGCCCCCAGATGGTCGGGGCGGCCGGTGACCCCGCGCTCCTCCGAGCCGGTGACGACGAGCCAGGTGTCGCACGCCGGCCTCGTCGTCCCGCGCGCGATGCGCCCGGCGAGCGCGACGAGCACCCCGACCCCGGACGCGTTGTCGTTCGCGCCGGGCCGGCCGGGGAACGAATCCGCGTGGGCCATGAGGATCGTCAGGCAGCGGGCCGGGGTGTCCACGACGCCGACGACGTCGCGCGAGCGGCCGCGGCCGGGCACGCCGAAGCGCTCGTAGCCGACGCGCAGCCCCGCGGCGCGGAACTGCGCGGCGGCGTAGCGGTGCGCCCGCAGCTCGCCGGCGCTCGCGGACGGGCGGGGGCCGATGGTGCGCGTGACGTGGAGGGTCGCGGCGTAGGCGGTCGGGCCGGCGGCCTGGGCCCGGGCGGGGCGCTCGCCTCCGGTCGTCGCGACGGCCCCCGCGACGGCCCCGGCGACGACGGTCGCGGCGAGCGCCGCGGCGGCGAGGGCGGTCAGGACGGGACGGCGCATGGGCGGCGGGCGCGATGATGCTCGCATGACCGGACGGCTGGTGGTCTGCCCGACCCCGATCGGCAACCTCGAGGACGTGACGCTGCGCGTGCTCTCGGCGCTCCGCGACTCGGACGTCATCGCGTGCGAGGACACCCGCACCACGAAGGTGCTCCTGGACCGATACGGGGTGTCGGCCGAGCGCGTCCGCTACGACGCGAACGTCGAGCGCCGCGTGGCGCCGCGGCTCGTCGAACGGATGCAGGCGGGGGAGGTCGTCGCGCTCGTCAGCGACGCGGGGATGCCGCTCGTGAGCGATCCCGGCTTCGTGCTCGTCCAGGCCTGCGTCGCCGCCGGGCTGGCGGTCGAGGTGCTGCCGGGCCCGAGCGCGGCGCTCGCCGCGCTCGTCGCGAGCGCGCTGCCGGCGGAGACGTGGCGCTTCGTCGGCTTCCTGCCGCGCAAGCGCTCGGCGATCGAGGCCGCCTTCCAGGTGCCCGAGACGCTCGTCGCGTTCGAGTCGCCGCGGCGCGTCGGCGCGTCGCTCGCCGTGCTCGCCGCGCTCGATCCGGACCGGCCGGTGGCGGTCTGTCGCGAGCTGACGAAGATCCACGAGGAGGTCGTGCGCGGGAGCGCGGCCGAGCTCGCCGAGCGCTACGCCGAGGCCGAGGTCAAGGGCGAGGTGGTGCTCGTCGTCGGGCCCGCGCCGGAGGCCGCGGCGGCGCTCACCGCCGGGCTCGACGCGCTGCGCCGGCTCGTCGATGCGGGCGCCCGGGCGCGGCCGGCCGCGGGGGTGGTGGCGGACCTGACGGGGCTGAGCGCAAATGCGCTCTACCGCGCGCTGACTGTGCCGGATCAGTAGCGCCTTTGTAACAAGAGACGCGCGATCGGTCTCGGCGCGGCCGTGCGCGTCTACGGTCGCCGCCATGCCACCTCCACGGCCCGGCCTCGCCCTCCTGCTCCTCCCGCCCGCGCTCGTCCTGCTCGCGCTGCTGCTCCCGCGACCCGCCGCGGCGGGCCCGTCCGCGCGCTGGCGATGGCCGGTGCACGGCGAGCTCGTGGGCGTGTTCCGCTACGCCCCCCGTCACCCGTTCGCGGCCGCCCAGCGCCGCGGGGTCGACATCGCCGCGGCACCGGGCGCCGTCGTGCGCTCGGCGTGCCGCGGCCGCGTGACGTTCGCCGGCCCGGTGCCCGGCCGCGGCGGGGCAGTGTCCGTGCGCTGCGGCGCCCTCGTCGCGACGCACCTCGGGCTCGACCGTCCCGCCGTCCGCCGCGGCGCCGTCGTCGCCGCCGGCGACCGGCTCGGGCGGGTCGGGCCGTCCGGCCGGATGCGCCTCGGCGCGCGCCGGGCCGCGGCCCGCTTCGGCTACGTCGACCCGCTCGCCCTGCTGGCGGGCGACCAGGACCCGGGCCCTCCGGCCGGGCCCGCCCCGGCTCCCGTGCCCCGCGGGCGGTCGCCGCTGCTCGCGCCTCCCCGCCCGGCGAATGCGCCTCGCCTCGTGCGGCCGGCCGGCGCGCCCCGCCCCCTCTCAGCGCCCGCGGCCGACCCGCGCCCGCGTCCGGCGGCCGGCCCGGCCGACGCCGCGCCCGCGATCCCCGGCCTCGCCTGGGCCGGGCTCGTCCTGCTCGCCGCCGGCGTCCCGCTCGGCGGCCTCGTCCACCGGCGCCGCCGCCGGGCCACCCGCGCGGCCGGCGCGGCCGCGGTCGCGCGATGACGGCGCGCCCGCCGTCACCGCCGGGCGACAGCCGTCGCGGCCTGCGCTTGTAGCGTGTTCGGCAATGTCCTCGTTCTACGCCACGACGCCGATCTACTACGTCAACGCGGCCCCGCACCTCGGGCACGCGTACACGACGATCGCCGTCGACGTCATGGCGCGCCACCACCGCCAGCGCGACGAGGACGTCTTCTTCCTCACCGGGACCGACGAGCACGGCGAGCCGGTGGCCGATGCCGCCAAGGCGCTGGGCCTCGAGCCGAAGGAGCTCGCGGACCGCAACGCCGAGCGCTTCCGCGCGCTCATGCCGCGCCTCGGGGTGTCGAACGACTACTTCATCCGCACCTCCGATCCGCGGCACGGCGCGAAGGTCCAGGAGGTCCTCCAGCGCGTCCACGACAACGGCCACGTGTACAAGGGCCTGTACGAGGGCTGGTACTGCCCGCGGTGCGCGGACTTCAAGGTCGAGAACGAGATCGCCGAGGGCAACCGCTGCCCGATCCACGAGATCGAGCTCGTCCGCCAGCAGGAGGAGAACTGGTTCTTCCGCCTGTCGACGTTCCAGGCCGACCTCGAGCGCCTCTACACCGAGCAGCCCGACTTCGTCATGCCGCGCGAGCGCTACAACGAGGCCAAGGCGTTCATCGACTCCGGCCTGCAGGACATCTCGCTCTCGCGCGGGCGCCTGACGTGGGGCGTCGTCGTGCCGTGGGACCCGTCGCACGTCTTCTACGTCTGGTTCGACGCGCTGCTGAACTACTACACGGCGCTGAGCTTCGCCCGCGACGGCGAGGACCTGACCGACCGCTTCTGGCCGGCGACGTTCCACGTCATCGGCAAGGACATCCTCAAGTTCCACACGGTCTTCTGGCCGGCGATGCTGCTCGCCGCGGACCTGCCGCTGCCCGAGCACGTCTTCGTCCACGGCTTCCTGCTCGGCGCCGACGGGCGCAAGATGAGCAAGTCGCTGGGCAACGTGCTCGACCCGTTCGAGGTCATCGACCGCTACGGGACCGAGGCGTTGCGCTTCTACCTGCTGCGCGACGTCACCTTCGGCGCCGACGGCTCGACGTCGATCGACTCGGTCCGCGCGCGCTACGAGGGCGAGCTGGCCAACGAGCTCGGCAACCTCGCGAGCCGCACGATCGCGATGATCACGCGCTACCGCGACGGCGAGCTGCCCGGGGGCGAGCTCGACCCCGCCCTCGCCGCGGAGTTCGACGGCCTGGCCGACCAGGTGGGCGCGGCCATCGACCGCGGCGACCTGACACAGGCGCTCGAGGTCATCTGGCAGCGGGTGCGGCGGCTGAACCGGTACGTCGAGGAGCAGGCGCCCTGGCAGATCGCCAAGGACGACGCGCGCGCGGGCGAGCTCGACCGCGTCCTGCGGACGCTGGCCGAGGGCCTGCGGGTGGTGACGGTGCTGCTGTCGCCGTGGCTGCCGGAGAGCAGCGTGAAGCTGCTCGACGCGCTCGGCGCACCCGACCTGTCGCTGGCCGGCGCCGTGCTCGACGGCGCCCGGGTGCAGCACGTCAGCCCGCTCGAGCCGCTGTTCCCCAAGCCCTCGTGATCGACAGCCACACGCACCTCGACAGCTGCGCGCCGCCGAACGACGAGCTCGTCGCCGCGGCGACCGCGGCCGGGGTCACGCGGATCCTCACGGTCGGCATGGACGCCGAGACCTGCCGGACCGCCCTGGCCGCGAGCGAGACGTTCCCGCAGGTCTACGCGGCCGTCGGCCGGCACCCCAACTACGCCACGGGCTTCGACGACGCCGCGCTCGCGGACCTCGAGGACCTCCTCGCCCACTCGTGCTGCGCGGCGATCGGCGAGACCGGCCTCGACTTCTACCGCGACTACGCGCCGCGCGCCGACCAGGAGCGGGCCTTCCACGCGCAGATCGACCTCGCGCGCGCGACGGGCAAGCCGCTCGTCATCCACACGCGCGCGGCGGAGGACGACACGATCGCGACGCTGCGCTCGCGCGCGGACGGCGTCGCGGTGATCCTCCACTGCTTCTCGATGCCCGGCCGGCTCGACGAGTGCCTGGCCGAGGGCTGGTGGATCTCGTTCGCGGGGAACGTGACCTACCCGAAGGCGCAGGACCTCGCCGGGGCCGCCGAGCGCGTGCCCGACGAGCGCCTGCTGGTGGAGACCGACGCGCCCTACCTGACGCCCCAGGTCGTCCGCAAGGAGCGCAATCAGCCTGCATATGTGGCCCATACGGCACAGTTCGTGGCCGAACGAAGAGGCGTGAGCTACGGGGAGCTCGAGCGGGTCGTCGAGCGCAACGCGGCCGAGCTCTTCGGGTGGTGAGCGCGCTGGCGAGCCCGCCCGCCGACCTCCCGACGCAGCCCACGCTGCGCCGGATGCGCGCGTTCGGCATCCGGCCCCGGCGCGACCTCGGCCAGAACTTCCTCATCGACTCGAACATCCTCGGGGTGATCGAGCGCGCCGCGGATCTCGACCCCGCCGACGTCGTCCTCGAGATCGGCGGCGGCCTGGGCGTCCTGAGCGAGTACCTCGCGCCGCGCTGCGCCCACGTCCACGTCGTCGAGCTCGACCGCGCGCTGGTCCCGGCGCTCGAGGACGCGCTCGCGCCCCACCCGAACACGAGCCTCCACGTCGCCGACGCGATGGCGCTCGACCTCCACGCGCTGGACCCGGCGCCGACGAAGGTCGTCGCGAACCTGCCGTACGGGATCGCGGCGGGGGCGATCCTGCGCACGATCGAGGACCTCGACGGCGTCACGCGATGGGTGGCGATGGTCCAGCGCGAGGTCGGCGAGCGGTTCGCCGCCGCGCCCGGCAGCGGCGCCTACGGCGTGCCGTCGGTCCTGGCCCAGCTCGCGTGCGACGTCCGCGTGCACCGCGCCATCTCCCGGACCGTGTTCCACCCGGTGCCGAACGTCGACTCGGTGCTCGTCGTGCTCGACCGCCGCGGCCCCGCGGCCCCGCCCGCGCTCCGGGCCCTCGTCCAGGCCGGCTTCGCCCACCGCCGCAAGGCGCTCGCCCGCTCCCTGGCGCTGTCGCCCGCGTTCGGCGGGGCGGTGCGCGACCGCGCCCGCACCGCGCTCGTCGCGCTGGGCCATCCCGCCGACGTCCGCGCCGAGCGGCTGTCGCCCGAGGACTTCCGCGCGCTGGAGGCGGCGCTGCGGTGACCGACGCGCTCCACGAGGCCGCGCCGGCGAAGCTCAACGTCTGCCTGTTCCTCGGGCCGCGGCGGCCGTCGGACGGCCGCCACGAGCTCGTGACGGTGTTCCAGCCGCTGACGCTGGCCGACCGCGTCGCGCTCGAGCCCGCCCCGCTCGGGGCCGAGGCCGACGAGGTCTCGTGCCCGGGCGTCGCGGGACCGCCCGAGGCGAACCTCGCGGCGGCCGCGCTGCGCGCCTTCCGCGCCCGCACGGGCTGGGCCGGGCCGGCGGTCCGGCTGCGCATCGACAAGCGCATCCCGGTCGCCGCGGGCATGGCGGGCGGCTCGGCCGACGCCGCCGCCGCGCTCCGGCTCGCGGCCCGCGTCGCCGGCGTCGACGACGACGACGTGCTGCGCGACGTCGCCTTCGGGCTCGGCGCCGACGTCCCGGCCCAGGTGCGCCCGGCGCGCTACCTGGCGACCGGCGCGGGCGAGGTCCTGCGGCCGCTCCGCGGCCCGTCCGTCGACTACGGCGTGCTCGTCCTGGCGGCGGACGAGCCGCTCGCGACCGCCGACGTCTACCGCCGCGCCGACGAGATGGGCCTCGCCCGGGACGCGGACGACCTCGCCGCGCGCCTGCGGGCGGTCGAGGACCACGGCCCCGACCTGCCCGACGACCTCGTCGTCAACGACCTCGAGCCCGCCGCGCGCTCGCTGTGCCCGGCGGTCGCCGCCGCGCTCGACGCCGTCCGCGCCGCCGGCGCGGACATCGCGCTGCTGTGCGGGTCGGGGCCGACGGTCGCCGGCCTGTTCGCCACGGTCGACGCCGCCCGCGCGGCGGCCGTACGCCTCGGCGACCGCACGCCGCGCCCGGTCGTCGCGACCCCGTGGCGGAGCACCGCGACCCGAGTGGCGGCCGCATGAAGCCCGTCTGGCTCGTCGCGGCCGCGGCGCTGGCGGCCTTCCTCGTCTGGCGCCGGCGCAAGCTCGAGCCGACGCTGCTCGTCGGTGGCGCGATCGTCGCCGTCGTCGCCGCGGTCTACGGGACGGGCCTCGTCAAGCTGCCGAACCTCGAAGAGTCGCTCATCAGCGTCGGCGAGACCCTCGGCCCGTGGACGTACGTCCTCGTCGGCGCCCTGGCGTTCCTCGAGACCGGCGCGTTCATCGGCCTCGTCGCGCCGGGCGAGACCGCGATGCTCCTCGGCGGCCTCGTCGCCGGCCAGGGGCAGATCAGCGTCGTCACGCTCATCGGGATCGTCTGGGCGTGCGCCGTCGCGGGCGACCTCACGAGCTTCTTCCTCGGCCGCCGCCTCGGCCGCCCGTTCCTCGTCAAGCACGGCCGCAAGGTCCAGATCACCGAGGAGCGCCTGCACCACGTCGAGGGCTTCTTCGACCGCCACGGCGGCAAGGCGATCCTCATCGGGCGCTTCGTCGGCCTCGTCCGCGCGATCGCCCCGTTCCTGGCGGGATCGAGCGGCATGGGCCTGCGGCGGTTCCTGCCCTACGACATCGTCGGGGCCGGGTTGTGGGGCGCGACGTTCGTCCTGCTCGGCTACGTCTTCTGGCAGAGCTTCAGCACGCTCGTCGACTACGCGAAGAAGGGCGCGCTCGCCCTCGCCGCGGTCATCGTCCTCGTCGTCGGGATCATCTGGCTCGTCCGCTGGCTGCGCCAGCCGGAGAACCGGCGACGGCTGCGCGAGCGGCTCGACCGCGAGGCCGAGCGGCCGGTGCTGCGGCCGTTCGCGCGCGTCCTGCGCCCCGTCGTCCGCGGCAGCGCCCGGCCCGCGCGGTTCGTGTGGGACCGGGTCACCCCGGGCGACCTCGGCCTCGAACTGACGACGGTCGCGGCGGTCGCGGCGGTCGGCGGGTACGCGTACGTCGCCCACCTCGTCCGGCTCGGCGCCGGGGAGACGCCCATCGGCGACTCGATGGCCTACGACCTCGTCAAGCGCCTCGAGGCCGCGCCGCTCGTCGACGCGGCGAAGCTGGTCACCTACCTCGGCTGGCTGCCGATCGTGCTCGTGCTCGTCGTCGGGGCGATCGTCTTCCTGCTCTCGCGCCGCGAGTTCGTCGAGGCGCTCGTGCTCGGCGTCGGCATGGCCCTGACCTACGCGGGCGTCCACATCACGAAGGCGGCGACCGACCGGCTGCGCCCGCCGGACCCGCTCGTCGCCACCGACCTCTCGAGCTATCCGTCGGGCCACGCGGCGTACGCGGTCGCGTGGGTGGCGGTCGCGGTCACGGTCAGCCGCGTGCTGCCCGGCATCGCCTCGCGGTTCGTCGTCGTCACGGTCGCGGTGGTGATCGCCGTCGCCGTCGGGCTGAGCCGGGTCTACCTGCGCGCGCACTGGCTGAGCGACGTCACCGGCGGCGCGGGGCTCGCGGCGGGGCTGTTCTCGCTGTGCGGGGCCCTCGCGCTGGTCGTCTCCTACGTGCGCCACAATGGGCGCCAGTCCGGCCTGACCCGGCCCTCGGCATGACGAACGACCAGATCATCTACACGGTCGCGATCGGCAGCGGTGCGCTCGGCCTGATCGCCTACGTCGCCTTCATCGTCGTCCCCGCCTGGGGCGCCTACAGCCGCGTCTGGCAGCGCTTCGCCGCGACGTTCCTCACGCTCTACGTGCTGGCCGGGTTCATCATCCTCGGCGTAGCCGGGGGCGCGGCGATCATCTACTTCTGGGATCGCCTCGGCACCTGACGATCGGGCGGCTTGCGCGGGGCGGACCCGCCGCACCCGCCTACAATCGGGTTGCTCATGACCACTCCGGCCCAGGCGAACGGGGCCGGGCTCGATCTCAGCGCGCTTGACGCCATCACGGACGCCGTCGAGTCGGGGGCCGGCCTTCCCGCGGTGATCCGCGCGGCTGCGCGTGCCCTCGACGCGAGCCTCGTCCTCCTCGACCGGGGCGGCACGGTGCTCGCCGCGGCCGCCCGCTCACCCGCCGACGAGCACGCGCTCGTGGCCGGAGCCGCCGGGGTCGAGACGATCGACCTGCGCGTCGCGGACGAGCCGGTCGGCGCCCTGCGGATGCGCTCGCGGGGCGAGCCCGGCACGGCGCTCCTGCGCCTGGTGACGACGCTCGTCGCCTCGGAGGTCGAGCGCGTCCGGGCGCCCGAGCGCGCCTCGGAGCAGGCGCTCGGCGAGCTTCCTGCGGGCGATCATGAGCCGCGAGCTGAGCGACCGCGAGGACATCGTCGCGCGCGCCGCGGAGATCGGACTCGACCTCGACGACGGCGTCTGCGTCGTCGTCGCGCGCGCACATTCCCATGTGCCGACGGAGGACGGCTGGCGCCAGCGCGTCCTCGCCGTCGCCGACCGCGGCGTGCGCGCGGTCGTGAGCCGGGCCGTCGCGGCGCTCGGCGAGCGCGACGACCGGCCCGGGGCCGAGGTCGTCGTCCTCCTGCCCGGGACCGAGGACGGGATCGCGGCGCGCACCGCCGACGCGCTCGCGCGCGAACTGCAGACCGCGCTGCCCGGCCACACCTTCGCGATCGGCCGCAGCCGCGTCGCTTCGGACCCGAACGATCTCCATCGGGCGGCCAGCGAGGCGCTCCTGGCCGCGAACGTGGCCGAGGGCGACGCCGACCGGCCGGTCCTCGCGTTCGAGGAGACGGGCGCCTACCGCCTGCTGCTCTCGGCGATGAGCGAGGACCCCGGCGAGCTCCAGCGCTTCTACGCCGAGACGGTCGAGCCGCTCGTCGCCTACGACGACCAGTACGAGACGGACCTCGTCCAGACCGTCGAGGCGTTCCTCGAGGCCGACGGCAACGTCGCCGGCACCGCGCAGCGGCTGTTCACCCACCGCCACACGATCCGCTACCGCCTCGAGCGGGTGCGCGAGCTCACCGGCCTCGACGTGGGCTCGACCGACGGCCGCGAGAAGCTCAGCCTCGGGCTCAAGGCCATGCGCGTGCTGGGCATCTCCCACCGCGGCGGGCCGGCCCGCGAGGCGGGCGCCGAGGGCGGCCGCGTGCCGCGCCGGACCTAGTCGGCCGCGCGCACGCGAACTTGAGAGCGGACACACGCCAACTTCTGCAGAGTCGCCGACGAGATTCGGCTCTCCGACGGCTTAACCGGATTTCGGATCGGCCGCGACGGTGAAAAAGCGCTTCAGAACCGGTGGATTCCGCCGATAAGCCACCCATGGACCTGGGTTGGGCCACCGTCCGGGGACGCGCAAGATGGGCCACGGTGCTCGGCATCGTGGCTGCTCTCGCCCTCATCGGTGGCAGCCTGATCGCCCTGAACCGCTCGGTGCTGTCCTTCGACGGATGGTCGAGTGGGCCGGAGCCCGCGGTCGTGCAGCAGGAGCTGCCGGCCGAGCCCCGGACCGCGATCGGCAGCGGGTCCGTGAGCGGCACGCTCGGCACGCCCGGCATCCCGGGCGCGACCGGCTCGCCGCTGATCCCCGTGCTACCGACGACCGCCGGGGGGGCCGGCGGCGTCACCGGCACGTTGGGGGGCACGACGGGAGGCACGACCGGGGGGACCGGGGGTACCGGTGCGAACGGGGCGGTCGGCGGGCTCGATGTGGGCACGCCGACGGCAGGGGCGCCCGGCACCGGCAATCTCGGCCAGCCTGGCGTTCCGCGCCAGGTCGACTCGGACGACGACGGGATCCCGGACGCGACGGAACGCGCGGCCGGGACGAACCCAGCGGTCAAGGACACCGACGGCGACGGACTGCCGGACGGCTGGGAGCAGCGAAACGGACTCGATCCGCGCGACAGCGCGGACGGCGCGCAGGATTCCGACGGCGACGGCCTTCGGAACGTCACGGAGTTCCGCGTGGGGGACGACCCCCAGGTCGCGGACTCCAACCACGACGGTCGAGCTGACGGCGCCGATGACGCGGACCGCGATGGCCTGTCCAACGCGGCCGAGCAGAAGTTGGACCTGGACCCGACCAATGGAGATTCCGCCGGGACGGGGGTTGCGGACGGATCTCTGGACAGCGATGGCGATGGGCTCTCCAACGCCACCGAGATCGGCCTCGGCCTCGACCCGGCGACGGGCGAGACCACGCCCGGCACCGCCGACGGCGCGGCCGACACGGACGGTGACGGGGTGCCCAATGGCACGGAGATCGCCATGGGCACCTCGCCTTCGTCCGCGGACAGCAATGCGAACGGCACCACGGACGGTGCCGAGGATCCGGACGGCGACGGAACGCCGACGTCGGCGGAGCTCGCGGTCGGGCGCAACCCGCTCGTCGCGGACGCCCCGGCGCCGCCGGTCGAGCCGGCCCCGCCGGTCACGCCGGCGCCGCCCGCCGAGCCGGGCGACGATCACGGCGGCGCGTCCGGCCCGGAGCCGTCGACTCCGGCGCCCAGCACGCCCGCGCCGGCGGACCCGGCGCCGTCGGTCCCGGCGCCGTCGGACCCGGCGCCGGTGGACCCCGCGCCGGCCCCGCATCAGGGCGCGCCGGGCGGCACAGGAGATTCGAACCCGAACGATTCGGGTGGCACGTCCGGGGGTGGCGGGACGACGGGCCATGGCGGCTCGGACGGCTCGCATGGCCACGGGGCCTCCGGCCCCTCGTCAGACCAGGGCGGCGAGGGGTCGGCGGACTCCGGTCATGGCAGCAGCCACGCGGGCCACGACGGCTCGCGCGAGTGCGACCGCAACCACGGTCGGGACGACTCGCACAGCGCGGACGGATCCGCGAACGACACGACGCAGGGTGGGGCCGGTGCGTCCGACGCGGCGGGGGTGTCCGCGTCGGAGGCGCCGGCGGCGTCCGAGGACGACGACGCGACGGTCAAGGCCGAGAGCACGGATGCTCCGGCCGACGCATCGTCCACGGGCGCGCCCGCGAGCGCGACCCCGGCGGACGACGGCGACCACGGCTCCGGCCACCCGCGGCCAGGGTCACTCCGGCGCGTCGGACGACGAGTCCGGCAGCGGCGCGGCCGACACCGGCTCCTCCGCTCCGGCGGCGAGCACGGCGACCGCGGCCCCCGCGGAGCAGCCGGCCGCCGCGCCGGCTCCGCAGCCCGCTCCGGCTCCGGCTCCCGAGCCCGCTCCGGCCCCGCAGCCGGCACCCGGCCCCGCAGCCCGCGGCCGCTCCGCCGGCCGCCGCCGCCGCGCCGACGGCCGCTCCGGCGCCCACCGCTTCCGGTTCGTCGGGCTCCGGCGAGGGCTCCTCGGGCTCGGGCCAGGGCTCGTCGGGCTCCGGTTCGTCGGGCTCGTAGCCACCGCGCGACGCACCGTCGGACGGCCGGGAGGCCGCCCGCGCGCACAGCCCGCCGTCCGTCGCGAAAACCCCGCCGGACAGCGGACCTGGACGCTTGTCCTAGGCCGGATTGGGGTTGAGGAACTGCCCCGTTTGCCGATACGTCCAGTGTGGATACGGACCGACTCAACCCCTGGATGCGCGCTCACTGGATGTCATCGGCCGTCGGCCTCGTCGCGGCCGCGAGCTGCATCGGCACCGGCTTCGTGGCGCTGACCTCTCACGTGCTGCCGTTCAGCGGCTGGTCCGGCGACACGAGCCGCTTCGACGCCGAGCAGACCCTCCCCACCGCCCGCGCCGCCGCAGATCGCCTCGGTCTCCCACGCCTCGCCGCTCAGCACCGGCCGCCTCGCCCCCGCCATCTTCGTCTCCGGGACCACGACGGCCCGCGTGACCGTCCCCGCCCGCGCCCGTGCCGCCCGCACGGCGATCGTCCGCGGCTCGGTCGCGAAGGGCTCCTCGCACCGCTCGGCCGGCACGCGTCGCGCCCCGTCGTCCGCGGGCTCGTCGCGCAGCGTCGGCGACGCGCGCCAGGGCACGGCCGACGCGCCCACCACCTCCGCGCCCGCCGCTCCGGCGACGACCGCGGCCGTCGCGGCCGTGTCGACCCCGACCCCCACCGCCACGGCGTCCGCGACGCCCGCGCAGACGAGCCGCCAGGCGACCTCGACCTCGACCAGCGGCGCCTCCTCCTCGTCCTCGAGCAAGCACGACGACGGTGATCGCCACGGGCGGCGCGGCCATCGCTGGACGCGCAACGACGAGAGCCAGACCAGCGGTTCCGCGAGCGGCAGCGACCGCAGCCTCGCTGCGAACAGCACGCCGACCGTGGTCCAGCGCCCCGCCACGACCGGCGGCGGCGACGATCGCGGCGATCACCGGGGCCACGACCGCGGCAACCGCGGCGGCAACGGTCGGCGCGGCAACGACAACCGCCAGGCCACGCAGGCCCCGGCGCAGGCTCGCCCGCAGGCGCAGCCCGCCCCGGCGGCGCCCGCCCAGCCCACGCAGGCCACCGGCAACAACGGCCGCGGCCATGGCGGCGGCCACGACGGTCGCCGCGACCGCTGGAGCGCCCCGCGCTCGGCGGCGCCCGCGCCGGCCCCGGCCCCGGCAGCCCCTGCGCCGGCCGCGACGCCGGCACCGGCCCCCGCCCCGCAGCCCGCCTGGCAGGGCGGCCAGGGGCGCGGCGACGGCCGCGGCCACGACGGCCGCCGCGGCCACTAGCGCCGCAGCGACCTCTCGCGCCGCGCCGGTCGCGGGCATACGATCCGCGACCGATGCGGATCGGGATCATCACGGGGTCGGGCACCTACGCGCTGCCCGACTTCGACGCCGGGCCGGCCCAGGAGGTCGCGACGCCTTTCGGTGCGGCCGTCGTGACCGAGGGGCGCTTCGCGGGCGCCGATGTCCTGCACGTCGCCCGTCACGGCGACGGCCACCTGCCGGATCTCGAGCCAGGTCGAGCACCGCGCGAACATCGCCGCGCTTCGCGACCGCGGGGCCGACGCGATCCTCGCCGTCACGGTGTGCGGCGCGCTCGACCCCGACCTCGAGCTCGGGACGCTCGTCGTCTTCGACGACCTGCACTTCCTGACGAACCGCCTGCCCGACGGCTCCATCTGCACGCTCCACGCCGAGCCCGGCGCGCCGGGGCGCGGGCACTGGATCTTCGACCTCCCGTTCGCCGAGCCGCTGCGCCGCGCGCTCGTCGATGCCGCGGGCGAGGTCGGCCACCCGGTGCGCGACGGCGGCTGCTACGGCCATGTCGACGGGCCGCGCTTCAACACGCGGACCGAGATCCGCGCGCTCCGGCAGGCGGGCGTGACGGCCGTGAGCCAGACCGCGGGGCCGGAGACGGTGCTCGCCGGGGAGGCGAAGATCCCCTACGCGCTGCTCGGCTACGCGACGGACTACGCCAACGGGGTCAAGCCGGAGGACCCGACGCCGGTCGCCGAGCTCGTGCGCCTCATCGGGGCCAGCACCGAGGCGTTCGCCCGCACGCTCGCGGCGGCGCTCCCGCGGCTGGACGGCGCGGACCTCGAGCCGGTCGGGACCCATTTCGCCTGGGACTGAGCCGGCGGCTGTCGTGGTCGAGGCGCTCGCGGGGCCGCCCGACCCCGAGCTCGCGACCCTGCTCGGCGAGGAGCGGGCCGGGCGGCTGGCCGCGGAGTTGCGCGCGCGGGCGCGGCGCTGGGCCGCGGCGGTCGCGCCCGGCAACGCCTACGAGGCCACCTCGGTCGCGGCGGCGGCCGCCGCCGTCCACGGGCACACAGGCCCGCTCCTGCTCGCGGCGCCGGACGTCCCCGCCCTGGACGAGGCCGTCGCGCGGGTCGCCCTCGACGACCTCGCCGCGGGCTGCGACGTCGTCGTCGGCGTCGCCCACGACGCCCTGCCGTACCTCGTCGCCCTCCCGCGCCCGGACGACGAGCTCCTCGAGCTCGCCGCGAGCGGCTTCGTCGGCGGCGTGCTGCAGAAGTTCGGCGAGATGGGCCTGACCCTCGGGATGCTCGCCCATCACCGGCGCCTCTCGAGCGCCGCGGACGTGCGCGCGTTCGCCCTCGATCCGATGACGCCGCCCGACCTCGCGGCGATCCTCGGCTAGCTCGCGCGCGTCGCGTCCGTCGCGTACCGCGCCTCGATCTCGTGGCGGTTGTTCGCGTAGCCCTGCCAGAGATACGAGAGCGCGAGCCGGATCATGCGGTGCTGGGACTGCCAGACGTGGACGAGCTCGTGGCAGACGAGGTCGTCCGAGGTCTCGGCGAGCGGGCGGCGCAGGAAGATGAACGGGCCGGCCTCGTAGCCGTCGAACCGCCGGAACCACGGCAGCTCGAACAAGCCGCGGGACGTGCAGGATGCGAACGCGCCCGATGTCGACCGGGCGCGGATAGAGCGTCAGCCGGTCGAGGCGCGCCTTCGCGCGGAGGATCGCGTCGCGCTCGGCCGTCGTCCGTGGGGGCAGGAGTCCGCGGGCCATGGCGGGCGCGAGCCTAGCTGCCCGTTTCACCGCCGCGGCCGATGCGGTAGGAACCAGCAATGGAACGTGAGAGCGAATTCGAACGCCGCGAAGAGGCCGAAGCCGCGGCCGAGGCGGCCGCGATCGGTGCCGAGCCGGGCCGCGTCCCGGGCCGCGACGACGATCTGATCCCACCCGGCGAGAGCGCCGACCCGGCGCGGCGCGTGGTCGAGGAGGCGGGCGGCGGCGAGGCCGAGGGCTTCGAGCTCGCCGAGGCCGAGCTCGTCGAGCGGGCCGAGAACTTCCGCGGCCCGTCGCCGGCGGTCGACGCCGAGCGCGTCTCTGAGGACGATCGGGCGCAGGCGGAGTACGGCGAGAGCGACACCGTGCGGACGTCGGAGGATGATCCGGACGCGGACGAGGAGGGCTAGGACGCGCTCGCGCGCCGGATACCCTTCCGGCGCGCGCTGGGGAGTGGTGTAGCTGGCGTCGCACGCCAGGTTTTGGTCCTGGAGGCCGGGGTTCGAATCCTCGCTCCCCAACTCTGCTTTTCTGTCCGACGATCGAACTAGTGTTCGTATCGTGAGAGGGACAGGTCCGCGATACACCGAGGCGCAGGCCCGCGCGGCGATCGCGGAGTCGCGGTCGTACTCGGAGGCGCTGCGCCGGCTCGGGCATGCGGGCCGCCGGCGGGAACCACCGGACGATCCGCCGCTACGCCGAGGAGGTCTGGCGGATCCCGATTGACCACTTCGACCCCGACGCGGTGCGCGCGGGCGTCGCTGGCGCGCGAGCGCCGGTGCCGCTGCGGAGATCCTCGTCGCGGGCTCGACGTATCAGCGATCGCGGCCTGAAGGAGCGGCTGTTCGCCGAGGGCCTCAAGGCGCGACGGTGCGAACTCTGCGATCAGGGCGAGATCTGGCACGGCCGGCGGATGGCGCTCGATCCTCGATCACGTCAACGGCGTGCACGACGACAACCGGCTCGAGAACCTCCGGATCGTCTGCGCCGAACTGCAACGCGACGCTCGACACGCATTGCGGCACGCAACACGAGGCTGCCGCAGGCCGAGAGCGCCTGCCTGCACTGCGGCGCGCCGTTCTTCCCCCGGAGCCCGCGGACATCGCTACTGCTCGCGGGCGTGCGGGCAGCGGGCGACCCGGGACCAGGCGCCGCACGCCCGGGCGCACGCCGCGTCATACGCCCGCCCTACGAGCAGCTCGTGCGCGAGATCGACGCCCTCGGCTACGCCGGCGTCGGGCGCCGCTACGGCGTGAGCGACAACGCGGTCCGCAAGTGGCGGCGAGCCTACGAATCCGATGGCCCGGGCGCCCTCTAACCTGCGTCCCGTGACCGCCCCCACCGTCGTGATCCTGGCGGCCGGCCAGGGAACGCGCATGCGCTCGCGCACGCCGAAGATGCTCCACGACATCTGCGGCCGGCCGATGATCGACTGGACCGTCGCCGCCGCGCTCGAGGCCGGTGCCGCGAAGGTCGTCGTCGTCGGCTCGCCCGACGGCGCGCTCGACGGGCGCCTGCCGGACGGCGTCGTGCTCGCGGTGCAGCCCGAGGCGAACGGGACCGGCGGTGCGCTGCTCGCGGCCGCGCACGAGATCGACGGCGACGCACCCGTGCTCGTCCTCAACGGCGACGCGCCGCTCGTCACCGCGTCGGCGCTGCGCGCGCTCATCGACGCTCACGGCGCGACCGGCGCCGCGGCCACGGTCGTCACGATGACGCTCGAGGACCCGAGCGGGTACGGCCGCGTCGTCCGCGATGCCGACGGCGGGGTGGAGCGCGTCGTCGAGACGAAGCGCCCGGGCGACGCGACCGAGGAGGAGCTCGCGATCGCCGAGGTCAACACCGGCGTCTTCGCGTTCCGCGGCGAGGGCCTCGTCGACGTCCTCGGCCGCGTCGGGACCGACAACGCCCAGGGCGAGCTGTACCTGCCCGTCGCGCTCGAGGTGCTCCGGGCCGACGGGGCGCCGGTCGCGGCGATGGCGGTCGACGACCACTCGCTCCTGCTCGGCGTCAACGACCGCGTCGAGCTCGCGCGCGTGCGCCGGATCGCCCAGCAGCGCATCCTCGAGGCGCACATGCGCGCCGGCGTGACGATCATCTCCCCGGAGTCGACGGTGATCGACATCGACGTCCGCATCGGCGCCGACACGATCATCGAGCCCTCGACGTTCCTGCGCGGCACGACCGTCGTGGGGGAGCGGTGCACGGTCGGGCCGCTCACGACCGCGATCGACGCCACCCTCGGCGACGAGGTCTCTGTGGTGCACTCCTACATCCAGGAGTGCGAGCTGCGGGCGGGGGCGACCGTCGGGCCGTTCGCGTACCTGCGCCCCGGCGCGCTCCTGCGCGAGCGGGCGAAGGCGGGCACGTTCGTCGAGATCAAGAACTCCGACATCGGCGAGGGCACGAAGGTCCCGCACCTCAGCTACGTCGGGGACGCGGACGTCGGGCCGGGCACCAACCTCGGCGCGGCCACGATCACCGCGAACTACGACGGGCGCAACAAGCACCGCACGACGATCGGCGCGGGCGTGCGGACGTCGGTGGACACGACGCTCGTCGCGCCCGTCACGCTCGGCGACGAGGCCTACACCGGCGCCGGCTCGGTCGTCACCGACGACGTGCCGCCGGGGGCGCTCGCCATCGCGCGGGCCCGCCAGACGAACATCGACGACTACGCGAAGCGCCGCCGCGCGCCCGACGACGCCACGCCGTCATGAGCCCTCCCTACACTTGGCGGTGTCGATGAGCGTCCAGACCCATCCGGCGATGGCGACAAGCCTCCCCATCGACTACGACAAGCGGCTGATGCTGTTCTCCGGGCGCGCGAACCCGGAGCTCGCGGCCCGCATCGCCGACAAGATCGGGGTCGACCTCGGGCCGGTCACGCTCAAGACGTTCTCCAACGGCGAGGTCTACTGCCGCTACGAGGAGTCGATCCGCGGCGCGGACGTCTTCCTCATCCAGCCGACGTGCGGCAACCCCGCCACGGGCATCAACCCGAACGACGCGCTCATGGAGCTGCTCGAGATGATCGACGCCGCCGTCGGGGCGTCGGCCCATCGGGTCATCGCGGTCTGCCCGTGGTTCGGCTACAGCCGGCAGGACAAGAAGTCCGCGCCGCGCGAGCCGATCAGCGCGCGCCTCGTCGCGCACATGCTCGAGGCGGCGGGGGCCGACCGCGTCGTGACGATGGACCTCCACGCCGGCCAGGTCCAGGGCTTCTTCAGCATCCCCGTCGACCACATGACCGCGGTCATGATGCTCACGCAGTACTTCGACGACCTCGGGCTGACCGACCTCGTCGTCGTCGCGCCGGACGCCGGCCGGGTCAAGCTGAACAAGAAGTTCGCGTCGAAGATCGGGGCCGAGCTCGCGATCCTCGACAAGGAGCGGCCCGCGCAGCAGGTGGCGGAGATCGGCTACGTGATCGGCGACGTGCGCGGCAAGACGGCGATCATCGTCGACGACATGATCGACACGGCCGGCACGCTCAAGGCGGCCGCGCAGACCGTCCTGGACGAGGGCGCGGCGCGGGTCTACGCCGCCGCGACGCATCCGGTCCTCTCGGGCAACGCCTACGAGAACCTCGCGTCGTCGGGCTTCGAGCAGGTCGTCGTGACGGACACGATCCCGCTGCGCAACGGCGCGCCCGACAACGTCCGCGTCCTCTCGGTCGCCGACCTCCTCACCGACTCGATCCGCCGGATCTTCACCGACGACAGCGTGTCCGAGGTCTTCGGCGGCGAGAACCAGCTGTTCTGACCTCCACCGCCGCCGCGCTCCTCATGGATCGCCTCGGCCTCAGCGAGGACGAGCTCTGCCGCGCGCTCGACGTCGACCCGCTCAGCGTCATCGCGGGCGAGCTCGACGACAAGCCGCAGCTGCCGATCCTGCTCGCGCTGACCGGCGAGGCGGCGGAGCGGGTGGGGGAGGGCGTCCTGCGGCGGTGGCTGCGCGCGAGTGGCCCGGCCGGTCGACCGGTCGACCATCTGCTCGCGGGCGACTACGGCGCGTTCGAGGACGACCTCGCGACGTTCGCCGACCGCGGCTTCGTGCTGCGCGGCGGCGGCCCGACGCAAGAGTCGTGAGCGCGCCGCGGGCGACGCGGGCGCCGGCCCGACGCTCCGCGGTGCGGCAGCGGCGCCGGACCGGGCGCGCCGCCGGGCGGCACCGGCACCGGCACCGACGCCCCGCGGGTTCGCCGCATCCGCGCCGACGAGGGCAGCGTGCTGCGCGCCGTCCGCCTCCGCGCGCTCGCCGACGCGCCGCTCGCGTTCGGCTCGACCCACGCCCGCGAGCTCGCGCTATCCCGACGCCACCTGGGCGGCGTGGGCGGCCGACAGCGCCGCGGGTGCACGCCAGGCGCTGTTCCTTGCCGTCGGCGACGACGAGGCGGCCGTCGGCGTGGCGTCCGGGGTGATCCGGCCCGAGGACCCGCAGGTGGCGCACCTGTACGCGATGTGGGTCGCGCCCGAGGCGCGGGCGGCCGGCGCGGGAGGCGCGCTCGTCGAGGCCGTCGCGGGCTGGGCGGCCGCCAATGGCGCACGCGCGCTGCGGACGGCGGTCACCGTCGGCAACGACGGCGCGGCGCGGCTCTACGAGCGCAGCGGCTTCCGTGCCACCGGCGAGCGCGAGCCGCTCGGCCACTCCGACGCCGAGGTCGCGGTGCTCGAGCGCTCACTGACACCGGCGTAGCACGCGCCCTGCGCGCCGCTACGCTCGCGGCCATGCCCCTCCGCGCGTTCCCGGTCCTCTACGCCGCCGACGTCGAACGGGTGGCGAGCTTCTACGCGAGCCTCGGCTTCTCCGAGCATGCGCGCCTGCCCGGCCCCGACGGCACGCCCGGCTTCATCGGCCTGCGCCGTGACGGCGCGGAGCTCGCGGTCGCGACCGAGGAGTCGCCACGGATGCTCGCCGGGATCGAGCCCGGGCCGGGCCCGCGCCACGAGCTGTTCGTCTACGTCGACGACGTCGACGCCGCGGTGGCGGGCGTCGAGGCCGCGGGCGGCAGCGTGCTCAAGCCGCCGGTGGACATGCCGTGGGGCGAGCGGGTCGGGTTCGTCCGCGACCCGGAGGGCAACGTCGTGTCGCTCGCGGCGCCGGTCGCCGCGCGCTGACGGCTCGTCGCCCCGAGGACGGCGCGCCTACCGCACCGCTTCGGCCGCCTGGCTCTTCTCCTGCTTCTTGTCCCCGGGCCAGATCCCGGTGAAGTAGCGGAAGCCCTGCGCCCCGAGACGATCGACCGCGGCGCGGGTCACCCGGAAGGTCAGCCCCTGGACGGCGGCGGCGCCGATGACCTTCACCCAGGCCGCCTCCTCCGTCGTCGCCTTCGGCGGCTCCTCCTTGTCGAAGATGCCCCAGACGGCGTTGAACAGCTTCTGGCTGATGAGGCCGGCCACGAGGCCGAGCACGATGCCGAATGGCTTGTACAGGATCTTCATGGCCGCCCATCCTCGCAGTCCTCGTCGGGTCCTTGCCCGGCGGGTTGGACCGGTTGGCGCCCGATTCCCGCCGATCGGGCGATAATCATGGGTACCCCGGTCGTGCACCCTTCGCACTGGGAGACGGCGGGCAGACCAGGAGGGAACGATGGACGAGCAGCGCGAGCAGCATCCGGAGGACGACGCCGACGACATCCTGCGGCGCGCGCTGATCGACCCGGAGGCGTCCGTCGCCGTCGCGCTGAAGGTCAACGGCCTCGCCCTCGCCGACGCGCTCACCGTCGTGTTCCACGGCCGCAGCGACCTCGGCACGATCCAGACGTACGTCGCCCACGGCGGCCGCGGCGCCGGCACCGCGATCGGCGCGGGCGAACTGCTGCGCGTCCCGTGCGACCTCGACCTCGGCGACGCCGAGTCGCGCGACGAGGCCGAGGAGGCCTACGTGGAACAGGCGCGGACGCTGCGCGACGCGCTCGTGGCCGCCGACACCGTGCTCGCGATCTGGCAGGCGCCGCTCGCCGACCTCGCGGAGGGCGAGATCGCCGTGAGCCGGTCGATCGACCTGGGCGTCAGGCTGCCGGCCCACCGCCTCATGCCGGTCGCGCTCGTCGCGCCCGACCGCCACCTCACGATCGCCCCGGTCTGCGGGGCTCGGACGCTCGCCGAGGGCCGCCCGCCGATGGGCATCGCGTGCGCCCAGCAGGACGTCGCGCACGTCTACCCGCTGCCCGACGACCCCGAGCGCTGCCTCGAGGACTTCGCCCAGCGCGCGGCCGACCACGCGCTGCGGATGGCCGAACGGCTCGATCACCAGGAGGCGTCCGTGCGGCGGTTCATGGAGCTGAGCGGCGGCGACCCGCCCGAGACGCCCCCCGCCTAGCGCGGCCTCGGACAGACCGGCGGCCCTCACGCCGCCGCCCACTAGCCTGCCCGGCCCGTGTCGCGCCGTCGCCGCATCGCCCCCTTCGTGCTCCTCGGCGTGGTCGTGTTCCTCGCGGTCTCGTTCGAGCTCGCGCGCTACCTGAACACCGAGACCCAGGAGCGCAACGCCGTCTTCGACCTGCTCAAGGACCAGGCCCGCGGCGACGCCGCCGCCATGATCGACCGGCTCGACGGCTGCGCGGCCGATCCCCGCTGCCGCGCGACCGCCACGCGCAACGCCGCCCGGCTGCGCCGCGCGGGCGAGGTCAAGATCCTCGCCTACGACTCGCAGACGTCCTACGCGCTCGGCGGCACGCGCGGCCCGACCCGCGTCGCATGGACCGTGATCGACCGCGGTCTGCCGGTCGTCCAGTGCGTCGACGTCCAGCGCACGGGAACGGTGCTGGCCGGACGGGCCATTAGGCTGCGCGCCCTCAGCCCGCCGATCGACCGGCAGGGCACCTGCTGAACAGCGCCGGCCTCCATGCCGCATCGCCGGCCCGACCCGCGTGTTTCCGCCTCCCGGATGAGCCTGCCCAAGATCAAGACCCTGCTCCTGACCATCGCCGCGCTCGCCGCGACGGCCGCCCCCGCCGCGGCCCAGTCGGTCGTCTCGACGCCGACCGCGAAGACGCTCTACAAGAACGGCCCCTCCGGGCGCTTCCTCATGGACGGCACCTGGCTGCGCAAGCTCGACAACCGCCAGAGCGGCCCGCAGAAGGAGACGGGCACGGCCGGCTGGACGCGCGTCGCCGTGCCGAACGCCTGGAACGCGGGCGACGACAGCGACGCGTCCTTCGCGGGCGGGGTCGGGTGGTACCGCAAGGACTTCCGCTTCCCGAGCAACAACCGCAACCGCTCCTGGGTCGTGCGCTTCGAGTCGGTCAACTACCGCTCGAAGGCGTGGCTCAACGGCCGGCCGATCGGCACGAACCGCGGCGCCTACCTGCCGTTCGAGTTCCGCCTGCCGAAGGGCCTCATCCGCCGCGGCCGCGTGAACCACCTCGTCATCCGCGTCGACAGCCGCCGCCTGCCGACCGACTTCCCGCCCGCCGGCCTGTCGACGACAGGCGTCCCGACCGGCGGCTGGTGGAACTACGGCGGCCTGCTGCGCGAGGTCTACCTGCGCGAGATCAACGACGTCGACTTCAACACGGTCGTCGTCCGCCCGAACCTCGCGTGCGCGACGTGCGCCGCGAACATCCAGTACCGCGTCACGCTGCGCAACTACGGCGACAAGACGCGGCGGGTCACGGTCCGCGGGCGGTTCGGCAGCCGCGGGGTCAACCTCGGGACGAAGGCGATCGGGCCGAAACGGTTCGCGACGTTCACGCGCAGCGTCCGGATCACCAAGCCGCGCCTGTGGTCGCCGGACAGCCCGAACCTCTACAGCGCCCCGCTGCGGATCACCTCGGGCGGCAACACGCTGCAGCGCTACACCCTGCGCACCGGCATCCGCTCGATCAAGGTCGTCGGCGGGCACCTGTTCCTCAACGGCCGGCCGCTGAACTTCCGCGGCGTCGCGCTGCACGAGGACAGCAAGGTCAAGGGCTTCGCGATCGACAACAAGGACCGCGACCAGCAGATCGCCTGGGTCAAGGAACTCGGCGCGACGATGATCCGCAGCCACTACCCGCTCCACCCGTACACCCAGGAGCGCGCGGACGCGCTCGGGATCATGCAGTGGTCCGAGGTGCCGGTCTACTCGGTCAAGGCGCGGTATCTCAAGCAGAAGCTCGTCCGGCAGCTCGCCGCCCGCGAGCTCGAGTCGAACATCGAGGCCAACGGCAACCACCCGTCGGTGATCGTCTGGTCGATCGGCAACGAGCTCAGCGCGCGTCCCGGCCCGGTCCAGGGCGACTACATCCAGCGCGCGGCGAAGGCGGCCAAGGCGCTCGACCCGACGCGCCCGGTCGGCTACGCGGTCGCCGGCTACCCGTCGGTGGGCTGCCAGGCCCGCTACGGGCCGCTCGACGTCATCGGCGTCAACGACTACTTCGGCTGGTATCCCGGCCCGGGCGGCCAGATCGCCGACCGGACGCTGCTCTCCGACTACCTCGACCAGGTGCACGCCTGCTACCCGAACAAGGCGATCGTCGTGAGCGAGTTCGGCGCGGAGGCCAACCGCGACGGCCCGATCGAGGAGAAGGGCACCTATTCCTTCCAGCAGGACTTCGTGAACTACCACCTCGGCATCTACGCCCAGAAGCCGTGGCTGTCGGGCGCGATCTACTTCGCGCTGCAGGAGTTCCGCGTCCGGCCGAACTGGGACGGCAACAACCCGCGGCCCAACCCGCCGATCCACCAGAAGGGACTCGTCACGTTCGACGGCGTGCGCAAGCCGGCGTTCGGCGACGTCCAGCGGATCTACAAGGCCACGCCGCAGATCGGGGCCGTCCCGGCGACCTGAGGCGGGCGCGGGCCGGCAGGCGGCCGGCCCCACCGCCCCGCTACCATCATCCGTCGCCCATGAGCAGTCAAGCCACGAAGCTCTCACTCACCCCGCGCGAGGCCGGAAGCTCCCGCGCCACGCGGCGTCTGCGCCGCACCGGCCGCGTGCCCGGCGTCGTCTACGGCGGCGGCAGCGACCCCGTCGCCTTCGAGGTCGACGCCCGCGAACTGCGCCACGCGCTCGCCGCCCGCGGCGCCGTGCTCGAACTCGCGATCGGCGACGACGCGACCCCGGCCGTCCTCAAGGACGCCCACTACGACCCCGTGCGCGGCGACACGCTGCACGTCGACTTCCTCCGCGTCCGCCTCGACGTCGCGATCCACGCGACCGCCGCGCTCGAGCTCACCGGCGCCGAGGAGGCCCCCGGGATCATCGAGGGCGGCGTGCTCGAGCAGGTCACGCGCGAGCTCAACATCGAGGCGCTCCCGGGCGAGATCCCCGAGTCCATCCAGTACGACGTCTCCCATCTGGTCATCGGCGACACCGTGACCCTGTCGGCCGTCACCGCGCCGGAGGGCGTCACGCTGCTCGACGACCTCGAGGAGACCGTCATCGCCACCCTCAATCCCCCGAGCGTCGACGTCGACGCCGAGGAGGAGGCGCTCGAGGAGGAGACCGAGCTCGTCGGCGAGGGCGAGGAGGGCGCCGAGGGCGAGGGCGAGGACGGCGCCGAGGGCGACGCCTCCGGCGAGTCGTCGGGCGACGAAGACGCCGAGTAGCGCCGCGCGGTGCGGCGCCTGCTGGGCGGCGGCTCCGGCGGCGGAGGCGCGCCGGTCGACTGGCTGATCGTCGGGCTCGGCAACCCGGGCGACCGCTACGCCCGCACGCCGCACAACGTGGGCTTCGCCGTCGCCGACGAGCTGGCCCGCCGCTGGGACCTGCCCCGGCCCAAGACCCGCTACGCCGGCCTGTTCACGGAGGGCCGCACCGGCCCGGGCGGCCCGCGCGTGGCGATGCTCCGCCCGCAGACCTACATGAACGAGGCCGGCCGCTCGGCCGGCCCGGCCCGGGGCGCGCTGCACGTCGACCTCGACCGCGTACTCGTCCTCCACGACGAGATCGACCTGAAGTTCGGCGACATCCGCAGCCGCGTCGGCGGCGGGCTGGCCGGCCACAACGGCCTGAAGTCGTTGCGCCAGGGGCTCGGCTCGCCCGACTTCGCCCGCGTGCGGATCGGCGTCGGGCGGCCGGACTCGAGCGACCCCGACATCGTCGCCGCCTACGTGCTGGGCCGCTGGCGCCAGAGCGACGCCGAGGTCGGCGGCCTCGTGGACGCGGCCGCCGACGCCGCCGAGCGGATCGTGCTCGGCGAGACGGCGCTCTGAGACGACTCCGGCCGGGCGCCGCCTACGCGGCGCCGCCGCCCGCGGGCGGGGGCGGAGCCGACGGCAGCTCGGTGGCGCTCGTCGCGGCCGTCGCGGCCGCCTCGTTCTCGGCGCGCACCGCCGTCCAGATCTCCTCGCGGTAGACCGGCACCGAGCGCGGCGCATCGACGCCCAGGCGCACGGTGTTGCCCGACACCTCGACGACCTCGATCGTGATGCCGTCGCCGACGACGATCTTCTGTCCGGCACGGCGGGTCATCATGAGCATCGCGGTTCCTCCTTGGATTCCGTCGGTCCCCGGCCCGCCGCTCGGCGGGAGGGTCTATGCGCGTGCCGGTCTCAGCCGACCGGCTGGGCGAACAGCGGCGCCCGCACGGGCGCCTCCTCGGCCTCGTTGATGACCTGGAAGCCGCGGCCGGCGGACATGATGATGGGTGCGCGCAGGTTCGCGCTGAAGTCCTTCGGCTCGCCCGTCGCCCGGACGGTCACGAGGACCTCGGCCTGGGCCGGGTCCGTGACGCCGATGCGCTCGGCCTCGGAGTCCGAGAGCTCGACCTCGTACGACGGGAAGAACGTCCAGGGCTTCGTGACCGGCAGGGCCAGGTCCGGGTCCTCCATCGAGTGCAGCCACAGGAACGTGCCCGTGTCGTCGTGCGGGACGAGCGCGTAGCGCGTGCCCTGCAGGCCGATCAGGCCGTTGGGGAAGTCGACGACGGCCTCGTCCTCGAGTTCCACGTCGCCGAACCTGGTGCTCTTGAGCGTCTGGGTCATGGGAGTACCCGGGAAGGCTAGTGGAGGAAGTCGAGCAGCGACGTCTGGATGATCCGCGCGCCGGCGTTCAGGGCCGACTGGTAGACCGCCTGCTGGGTCGAGTAGTTCGTGATGACCTCGGCCATGTCGGCGTCCTCGGTGTTCGTGAGCATCGACGTCGTCGACTCCTCGACCTCCGCCAGGCGCGACGAGGCGGTGTCGAGGCGGTTCATGCCCGCGCCGACCCGCGCCTGGACGGCGAGGAGGTTGTCGATCTGGCCGGTGACGGCCTTCAGGTCGCTCGTGCCGAGCGACGCGGTGTCGCCCGCGCGCAGATGGGCGGAGACGTCGCGCAGGACGGCGAGCATGTTGCCGCTCGAGCCCGACGCGCCGCCGAGGACCTCGTCGCCGCGCACGTTGACGGCGAGGGTCACGCCCGGGCCGATCTCGCGCAGCTGCGACGCGGCGTCGCCGCTGTAGGCGTCGTTCGGCGTCGCGCCGGTCGTCAGCGTCGCGTCGAACGGCGGGGTGTTCGTCTGGGCGCCGCCGAGGACGTAGCGCCCGTCGTACGTCGTGTTGGCCTCCTGCTTCATGCCGGCGATGATCTGGTCGATCTGGTCGGCGATCGCGTTGCGGCCGGACTGGTCGAGCGTGTCGGTCGAGCCCTGCACGACGAGCTCGCGGGCGTGCTGGGCGAGGTCCGTGATCGAGCCGAGCGTCGTCGACGTGACCGACATCCAGCTCTGCGCCTCGTTGACGTTGCGCTGGTGCTGCTTGACGGACGCGAGGTCGGTGCGCAGGGCCATCGCGCGGGCGGCGCCGTACGGGTCGTCGGAGGGCTTGGTGATCTGCTTGCCCGACGCCATCTGCCGGCGCGTGAGGTCCTGCTGCGCCGAGATGCGGTTGAGGTCCGAGAGGACGGACCGCGTCGTCATGCTGCTGGTGATGCGCGTGCTCATGGTCTAGAGCCCAACCCTTCCGGCCCGGTTGATCAGCGTGTCGAGCATCTCGTCGGTGGTCGACATCGCGCGCGCCGAGGCCTGGTAGGCGCGCTGGAAGCGGATGATGTTCGTCATCTCCTCGTCGAGGGAGACGCCGGAGACGCTGTCGCGGCGGTCCTTGACGTTGTCGGTCAGGACCTGCGCGTTCGCCTCGCCGCGCTTGGTCGCGGCGACCTCGTTGCCCATGCGGGTCACGAGCTGCTTGTAGGTCTGGTCGGCGCTGCCGCCCTGCAGGCGGGAGATCCCGAGGGCGATCGAGTTGTCGGCCGGGCCGGCGGTGCCGCCCTTCAGGTTCGTGACGTTGACGGCCGGCTCGTTGAACGCGATCTGCGGCAGGCCGGTCGGGCCGGTGCCGTAGGTGAAGAAGTCCGTGCCGGTGCCGCTCGGGTTGTAGACGCCGTTGACGGACGTCGCGAGCGTCTGGGCGACCGTGGCGAGGGCCGTCTGGTAGGACGCGATCGGGCCGGTCGCCGACTGCAGGTCGAGCAGCGCGCCGAGCTTGCCGCCGGGCGAGGTCGTGTAGGTCAGCGGGAACGAGCCGGCCGGGACCGACGCGGCGCCGGTCGTGTCGTCGGAGTCGACGACGGTGACGCCGCCGAGGCTGACGTCGATGCCGCCGCCGGGGAGTTCGTGACCGACACCTGGCCCATCGTCGACAGCTGGTCGAGCAGCAGGTCGCGGCGGTCGTAGAGGTCGTTCGGCTGCGCGCCGGTCTTCTCGGCGCTGCGGATCGCGTTGAGCGTCGCGGCGAGGTCGGTCGAGATCTGGTTGATCTCGCCGCCCGCGCCGGCGGTCTGCGTGTACTCGTCGGCCGCGGCCTGGCGCTGCGACGCGAGGTTGGCCTGCAGGTCGTTGATCTGCTGGCTGAGCGTGCGCGACTTGTCGATGACCGCCTGCTTGGCGGCGCCGGAGTCGGCGCTGTTGGACAGGTCGGCCCACGCGCCGAAGAACTCGTCCATCGCGTTCTGGATGCCGGAGTCGCCGGGCTCGGCGAAGGACAGCTCGACGTTCTGCAGGGCGTCCGACCGGGCGGTCTGGTCGCCGAGCTGCATGTTCTGCGCGCGGTACTGCACGTCGAGGAACTGGTCGCGGACGCGGCGGTAGCTCTGGACGTCGACGCCCGTGCCGAGCTGCCCGCCGTTGGCCATGCCGCCGGCCGAGACGTTCATCGCCCGCGTCGCGGCGAGGGTGGCCTCCTGGCGGGTGTAGCCGACCGTGCTCGCGTTGGCGATGTTGTGCGACGTGACGTCGAGGCTGCGCTGCTGGGCGAGCAGGCCGCGCAGCGAGGTCTGGATGCCGGAGAAGGTGGAGATCGACGCCATGGCTAGGCCTGCACGTTCAGGACGCGGTGCGGGGACGAGGCGGGGCGGGCCGCGGCCGGCCCGGAGCCGGCGGGCGAGGGCGGCCGGTAGCCCGTCTGGGGCTCCGCGCCGATCAGGCGGGTCAGGTGGTCGAGGAAGGCGAGCTCCTGACGCATGAGCGCGCGGTTGACGCCGTGCTCGCGGGCGATCTCGGCCAGCAGGCCGCGCAGCTGGGCGCTGCGGGCGCGGGCGAGCTCGGCCTCGGCCGGGGCCATGAGGGCGGTGATCGCCTCGAGCGTGACGCCGGCCGGGTTGAGGCCGAGCGCGGCGCCGGCGCGGTGCAGCAGCGCGGCGCGCTCGTGCTCCATGCGCGAGCGGGCGCCCATCTCGGCCTGGATCTCGGTCATCGCGGCGAGGACGCCCTCGACCTCGCGGGCGCGGACGGCCGCGCCCTGGCGCAGGATGCACTGGAGCAGGCGCTCCGCGGAGATGATCTGGGCCTGGAGGTGGTCGAGCACCTCGGCGCCGATCACCGTGGTCGTGCCGGCGTTCATGACGTCGCGCTCCGCATCGAGAGGAAGAGGTCGTGGGCGAGGCCGAGGCCGCCCGCGTTCGTCACGGCGTCGGCGAGCGTGCCGGGGAGCATGTCGTTGTAGGCGGAGGTCGCCGCGCTCGCGCCGCCCTCGCCGGACTCGTCGTCGCTGTCGCCGGTGCCGCCGGTCATGTCCTTCGCCATCGACTTCGTGAGCTGCTCGAGGAGCTGGCGCTCGAAGCCCAGCGCGGCGCGGTAGGTCGTCTCGGCGTCCTTGCCCGCGGCGCGGACGTCGGCCGGGATCGGCACGGCGGCGCCGGTCGCCGACGAGAGGCCGCTGATGTCGCTCACGACTTCACCTGGTTGGCGATCTGCAGCATCTGGTCCTGCATCTGGACCGCGCGGCTGGCGAGCTGGTAGCTGCGCTGCGCGTCGATCATCTCCGCCATCGAGTCGCCGACGTCGACGTTCGAGGCCTCGACCGTGCCCGACGTCAGGCGAGCGCCCGTGGCGTTCGTCGCGGCGCCGCTGGCGGCCGTCGTGCGGTAGAGGTTGTCGCCGATCGTCTGCAGCGCCTGCGGCGAGCGGACGTCGACGAGCTGGATCTTGCCGAGCGCGCGGTTGTTCGCGGTGACCGTGCCGTCCTGGCCGATCGAGACGTCGGACTCCTTCGTGCCGGCCGGGACCGTGATCGCGGGCTGCAGGAGCTCGCCCCGCTGAGTGCCGAGGCGGCCCTGCGCGTCGATGCGCAGCTGGCCGTCGCGGGTCAGCGCCTCGGTGCCGTCCGCGCGGCGGACGCGCAGGAAGCCCTGGCCCTCGATCGCGACGTCGAGCGAGTTGCCCGTCTCGCGCATGGAGCCCTGGGCGAAGCCGCGGCCGATGTTCGTGACGCCCGCGCCGGCGCCGCTGTGCACGTTGCCCGAGGCGTCGTCGACGTAGAGCAGGTCGCGGAAGGCCACACGCTCGTGCTTGTAGCCGTTCGTGTTCACGTTCGCCAGATCGTTGGCGACGGAGTCGATGCGCTGCTGCTGCGCCTGCATGCCTGCGGCGGCGCTGTACAGACCTTCCAGCATGGGTCTCCTGAAGTTGGAGCCCGGCTTCCGCGATGCGGTCCAGCCGTGGCTTACGGTTCTCGTCCCTTAGATCGTCCGCTCGTCGTGGAACTTGAGCCCCGGGCGGTGGGCCTGGACGGGCGGCGGAGCGCCGCCCGGACCGCTACGACATCGAGCCGACCTGGCTGGCGGCCTTGCCGAGCGTGGAGTCGATGGTCGTGATGACCTTCTGGCCGGACTCGAAGGCGCGCAGCGAGGCGATCATGTCGGTCATCGCGCGCGTCGGCTCGGCGCCCGAGCCCTCGAGCCCGCCGGAGCGGACCTGGCCCGTGCCGCGGCCGCCGGCGGTGCCGGTGAAGAAGTTGTCGCCCGTCTTGCGCGCGTTGTTCACGGCGAAGACCCCGACCTGGCCCTCGGGCACCTTGCCGTCGGCGCCGACGGTGATCGGCTGGCCGTTCTGGTTGAGGACGGGGTTGGACATCTGGTCGAGCAGGCGGCCGTTCGCGCCGAGCGTGAACTGGCCGTTGCGCGTGTAGCGCGTGCCCTGCGCGGTCTGGACGGCGAAGTAGCCCTCGCCGGCGATGGCGAAGTCGAGGTCCTCGCCGGTCTCCTTGATCGCCTGGGGGTTCAGATCGGTGACCTGCTCCTCGATCCGCGCGCCGTTGCCGAGCGTGCCGATCTGCTGGCCGGTCTGCGTGTTCTGGAGCAGGAGGTTGCCGAAGCTTCCCTGGATCGCGCGGTCGGACTTGTAGCCGGCCGTCGAGGAGTTGGCGAGGTCGTTCGCGATCAGGTCCTGGCGCGCCATCTCGGCGACCATGCCCGACGCGGCGATGTAGAGGCCACGTTCCATGTCACCTTCATCGGCCCTGCGGCATGATCCTTGAGGCGAATGGATCTCCTCCGCGTCGAGGCCGCGCTGCTGCGCGCCCAACTCCCCGAGCTCACGCTCCGCCCCGGGATGACGCTCCCCGGCCGCGTGATGGAGCGTCACGGCCAGATGGGGCTGCTCATGCTCGCGGGCACGCCGCTCGCCGCGCAGCTGCCCGACGATCTCAAGGCGGGCGACCGGCTGCGCCTGCGCGTCGAGGACATCGGCGAGCAGGTCGTGCTGCGGACGGTCGAGACGGCGGCGGCGGCGACGCAGACGACGACCCCGCCGCCCGAGGTCGCGCTCCCGCTGCCCGGCGGGCGGCAGGCCGAGGTGCGGGTGACCGAGAAGGCCGACGAGCAGCGCGGGGCCGACGAGCCGGTGAGCGTCGGGCTCACGTACGACTCGCCCGCGCTCGGAACGCTCGACCTCCGGCTCGTCCAGCAGCCCGGCGGCGCGGGCCTGCAGGTGACGATCGGGGCGGGCGCGGGGCCGCCGGAGGAGCAGGCCCGGTCCGCGGCGGAGACGCTGCGCCGGACGCTCACCGAGGCGACCGGGCTGCCCACGACCGTGCGCGTCGTGGGGCGCACGCCGAAGCCGCGGGTGGACTTCTATGCCTGAGGAGCGCCGCCGGCGCGCGACGGCGCTGCGCTACGCGGAGGGCGCGGACGCGCCGGAGGTCGTCGCGACCGGCGCGGGCGAGATCGCCAACAAGATCCTCGAGGCCGCCGAGGCGGCCGGCGTGCCGGTGCGGCGCGACCCGGCGCTCGTCGAGGCCCTCTCCAAGCTCGACGTCGGGCGGACGATCCCGCCCGAGCTCTACACCGCGGTCGCCGAGGCCCTCGTGTGGGCCTACCGGCTCGACGCGAAGGCGTCGCGCGGCTAGGCGACCTCGCGGAAGAGCGCCTCGTCCTCGGAGAGGGCGCTGCGCAGCGAGCGCTTGAGCTCGGTGTGGATCTGGCAGACGCGGCTCTCGGAGACGCCGAGGACGTCGCCGATCTCGCGGAGCGTGAGCTCCTTGACGTACAGGAGGATCGCGATCTCGCGCTGACGGCGCGGGAGCCGGCCGAAGGCGCTGCGGAAGCGGTCCTTCGCGTCGCCCAGCGACGCGACGTGCTCGGGGTTCGTCGAGATGTCGTCGGCCGTCAGGGTGTCGACGCGCTCGACGTTCGAGTCCTCCTCGCCCGGGACGATCGCGTTGAGCGACGTCAGGTCCGAGGTGGCGATCTTCTGCTCGCGCTCGCGCAGCTCGTCCGCGGTCGTGCCGAGCGAGTCGGCGAGCTCCTCGCGGGTCGGCTGGCGGCCGTGGACGCCCGAGAAGTTGCGGCGGGCGGCCTCGATGTCGCGCTCCCAGCGGCGGACGGAGCGCGGGGCCCAGTCCTGGCGGCGGAGCTCGTCGAGGATCGCGCCGTGGATGCGGGTCCACGCGAACTGCTCGAGCGTGGCGCCCTTGTCCGGGTCGTAGCGGTCGATGGCCGTGATGAGGGCCTCGAGGCCGCAGGAGATGAAGTCCTCGACCTGGCAGCTCGCCGGCAGCTCGCGCACCTTGCGGTAGGCGATGTACTTGACCAGCGGGGCGTAGGTCATGATCAGCCGGTCGCGCAGACTGACGTCCTGCGTACGGTGGTAGTCCTTCCACAGCTGCTGCGCGTCCTCGGACGCGATCCAGCGGCGGCGGTGGGTGTCGGTCTGCATTGGGTGGAGGGCTCCGGAAAGAAGTCGGGGGGCGTGCTGCTTGGAGGCCGTATCGGCTCCATGTGACCGACCATTGAGGTTCAGGTGTCCATGGCCCCCTCCCCAGTTCTGGGGATGGCCGGCGGGGAACTCAGGTTCTGCGCCCAGCGACCGATAGAGGGAGTGCAGCCCGTCCGCGGGTTGTGCCGTGCGTCGTCCCGCTCCCCCCGAAAGGTCCACTCCCCCCATGGCCCTCCGCGTCACCCGTCCCACCGCCGCGCCCGTCGATCCGCGCGAGGCCGCGTCGAACGCGCTCTTCCGCGAGGATCTCGCGGCGTACCGCACGGTCTTCGCCGAGACGGCCGGCCAGGACAACGTGCATGCGCGCTACGCCACGCGGCGCGCGCTCCTCGAGGCGGGCCTGCAGGGCCCGGCCACGGAGAGCCCGAAGGCGATCGCGCAGCGCTTCGCGGCGGTTGCGGGTGTCGCCCTCGACGCGCTCGAGGACGAGCCGCGCGAGCCGCTGTTCCTCAACTACGCCGGCGTCGCGCTGTACGAGCTCGGCTCGCTCGCGGCCGCCGAGGCGCTCTTCCGCGCCGCCCACCGCCTGAGCCCCACGCTCCCCCACGTGCGCGAGAACCTCGACGCGCTCGTCGCGTCGCGCCGCGGCGGCCGCCGCCCGAACCTGCCCGCCACCGTCGCCGCCGTGCTGCCGAAGCTCGCCCGCCGCGCCGAGCGCGTCGCCGCCGCCGCGCAGCCCGCCACCGGCCTCACGCTCAGCCTCTGCATGATCGTCCGCGACGAGGAGGAGATGCTCCCGCGCTCCCTCGCCGCCGTCCGCGACGCGGTCGACGAGATCATCGTCGTCGACACCGGCTCGACGGACCGCACGATCGAGATCGCCGAGTCGTTCGGCGCGAAGGTCATCGAGCGCGAGTGGACCGGGTCGTTCGCCGACGCCCGCAACGTCTCCTTCGACGCCGCCACCGGCGACTGGGTCATGTGGCTCGACGCCGACGAGGTCCTCGTCGCCGACGACGCCCAGCGCCTGCGCGAGATCCTCGGCCGCACCTGGCGCGAGGCCTTCTACCTCGTCGAGACGAACTTCACCGGCGAGCTGGGCGACGGCACGGCCGTCACCCACAACGCCCTGCGCGTGTTCCGCAACCGCCCCGAGTACCGCTTCGAGGGCCGCATCCACGAGCAGATCGCCCACAACCTCCCGAGCGGCCAGCCCGAGCGCATCGAGATCACCGACGTCCGCGTCGAGCACTACGGCTACCTCGGCGTCGTCCGCGACGCGAAGGACAAGTCGCGCCGCAACATCGAGCTCCTCGAGCGCCAGCGCGACGAGGCCGGCGAGGATTCGGGCTTCCTGCACTTCAACCTCGGCTCGGAGTACGCCGCGCTGGGCGAGAACGACGACGCCTGCGCGAGCTTCGAGACCTCGTGGGAGATCATGCGCGGCCGGCCCGACCTGGCCGCCTACGGCTACATCCCGGCGCTCGTCGCGCGGCTCGTCCGCGCCCGCCGCCTGACCGGCAAGCTGCAGGAGTCCGTCGACCTCGCCGACGAGGGCCTGCGCCTGCTGCCGGGCTTCACCGACCTCGTCTACGAGCAGGCCCAGGCCGCCGCCGAGGCGGGCCGCCAGGACCTCGCGATCGCGCTGTACGAGAAGTGCCTGGAGATGGGCGACGCGCCGAGCAGGTACTCGGCGACCGCCGGCCGCGGCAGCTACCTCGCCCTCGTCGCGCTGGCCACGCTGCGCCGCGAGGCGGGCGACGCCGGGGCCGCCGCCGGCCTGCTGGCCCGCTGCCTCTCCGATCACCCGCAGTACATCGGCGCCGTCGGCCCGTACGCGGTCGCGATGCTCGCGTCCGGCGTCACGCCCGAGGCGCTGCTCGCCGACGTCGAGGACCGCATCCCGCAGCTGACCTCGAGCGCCCGCTTCCTCATCGGCACGGCCCTGTACGAGGCCGCCCACACCGAGGCGGCCGAGGAGCAGTTCCGCGCCGTCGTCGCCGCGCAGCCCCAGAACGCGGGCGCCCGCGTCGCGCTCGGCGAGGCGCTGCTGTCCCAGCGGCGGTGGGCCGAGGCGGCCGAGGCGGCCGCCGGCGTCGCCGAGGGCGCGCCGTTCGCCGACTCCGCGCGCCGCACCGAGCTGTTCGCCCGCATCGTCGCCGGCGACGAGTCCGCCGCCGCGGCCGCCGCGGCCCGCGCCGCCGCCGACCTCGCCCCCGCCGAGCTCGCCGGCTACGACGCCTGGCGGCGCATCGCCGCGGGCGAGCCGCCGCTCCCGGTCCCGGCCGACGGCGTCCAGGTCCTCGCGGTCGCCTTCGAGGCGCTTCTCCGCGTCCAGGAGTTCGACGCGGTCGCCCCGGTCCTCCAGGCGATCGAGCGCTCGGCCCTCCCGGTCCGCAGCCGCCGCGAGCTGCTGGCGAACGTCTACCTGCGCCGCGGCTTCCTCGAGTCGGCGCTCGAGGAGTGGATGACCGTCTGCAACGAGGGCCCCGGCCCCGACGCGGACGCGTTCGTCGGCCTCGCCCAGGTCGCCTGGGGCATGGGCGAGCACGAGGACGCGGTCGTCTTCGCCCGCGAGGCGGCCACCCTCGACCCCACCCATCCCGCCGCGGCCGGCCTGGCCGAGCGGATGGAGACGGCGGCCGGTCTCTCAAGTTCCGTCTGACGCGGCCGATGACGGGCGGTACGAATCGGTTCGGGCGGGATCCCGAGCCACGGACGCCGTCAGGAGCCGCCATGAGCTTCGATGTCAACGCAATCGACCAGACCCGCAGCGTGCGCCTCGTGCCCGAGCGCGCCCCCGTGCGTGGTGCCGACGCCGGCGCCGCCGCGCGGCCGGACGCCGTCGAGCAGCCGGACGCGATGGTCGACACGATGCCCGCGTCTCCGCCGCCCGAGGTCCGCGACCAGGTGCTCGCCGCCCAGAGGGCGATCCAGGAGATGTACGACCGCGGCCGCACCCTGCACTTCTCGATGGACTCCGGGCGCGTGAAGATCCTCCTCCAAGACCTCGACGGGAACGTCATCAGGGAAGTCCCGTCCTCGAAGGTCGTCGACATCGCCAACCAAAGGGTGGACGACTAACCCATGGCCGGAATCAGCCTCGGGGGCCTCTCCTCGGGCCTCGACACGCAGTCGATCGTCGATCAGCTGATCGCGATCGACCGTGCGCCCGAGACGCGCATGAAGCTGCAGCAGTCCGCGCTGCAGGCGCGCAAGGACGCGCTGACCGACATCGGCACGCGCCTGCGCAACCTCTCGAGCACGGTCAAGGACCTCGGCTCGACCGCGACCTGGGCGAACACCCAGTCGCTCGAGGTCTCCGACAGCTCGAAGATCACCGCGACGCGCCTCAGCGGCGCGGCGCCGGGCGGCCACGAGATCAACGTCACGTCGCTCGCCCGCGCCGAGCAGCGCAGCTACGCCTACACCGCGAGCGACACGACGCTGCAGATCGGCGCGGCGAACATCTCGCTCAGCGCCTCGGACGACGGCGCCGCCGCGGCCGACAAGATCAACTCGAACTCCGACTCGCCGGTCTACGCGGTCTTCGTCCAGGACCCGCTCGGCGACACGACGAAGGACCGTCTCGTCCTCACCCGCAAGGACACCGGCGAGTACCAGCAGGGCGACATGGCCGTCGCCGGTGCCGCCTGGACCTCGAGCGAGACCTACGCGGCCGGCGTCAACGCCAAGTTCACCGTCGACGGCGGCACGCAGCAGGAGAGCCGCAGCAACGTCGTCAAGAGCGCCGTCCCCGGCCTGCAGCTCACGCTGAAGAGCACGGGCACGACGTCGGTGACCGTCGGCGCGCCGGCCCCCGACCAGGACGCGATCAAGACCAAGGTCCAGGCGTTCGTCGACCAGTACAACTCGACGATCGACCTGATCCGGTCGAAGCTCACCGAGAAGCGCGTCCCGAACGCCTCGAGCGACACGGACGCCCGCAAGGGCGCGCTGTTCGCCGACCCGCAGCTCACCGGCCTGCTGTCGCAGCTGCGCAGCGCGATGAGCGACAAGACGGGCATCGGCGGCGCGATCACGTCGCTCGCCGACATCGGCGTCTCGACCGGCACGGCCTCGGGCGGCGCCTCCGACGCCGACGCGGTCGCCGGCAAGCTGAAGCTCGACGTCGACAAGCTCACCGACGCCCTCACCGACAACCGCACCGCCGCCAAGTCGTTCCTCACGGACGCGACGAACGGCATCGCGGCGAAGCTCACCGGCCTGCTGGACCCCGTCAGCCGCGCCTCGACCGGCCTGATCGACGTCCGCGCCAACGAGGCCGGCGACGAGTCGTCGGACATCGACGACCGCATCGCGGCGCTCGAGGCCCGCCTGGCCCAGCGCCAGGAGCGCCTGACCGCGCAGTTCACGGCCATGGAGCAGGCGCTGGCGCAGAGCCAGTCGCAGGGCTCCTGGCTGACGTCGCAGCTCGGTTAGCGCCCCACATCGACGCTCAACTCCCGGCCGTTCCTGCCGATCTTAGGAATACCTCCGTCCCCCCGACACCCACGAGGCCCATGCCCGCGTACGCCCCCGCCCCCAACGCCTACCGCGAGAGCGCCGTCCTGACGGCCTCGCCCGCGCAGCTCGTCGTGATGCTCTACGACGGCGCCAACCGCTTCCTGACCCAGTCCTCCATCGCCATGCGCGACGGCCGCGCCGGCCTCGCGGGCGAGAAGCTCCGCCGCGCCGAGGCGATCATCGACGAGCTCCTCGCGACGCTCGACATGTCCGTCGGCGAGGTCGCCGAGCGCCTCCAGGCGCTCTACCTGTTCTTCAAGGAGCACCTGATGTCGGCCCGCCTCAAGCAGGACGCCGAGAAGGTCGACGAGGTCGCGCGCTTCATGCGCGAGCTCCGCGCGTCGTGGGCCACCATCGCGGGCGCGTGATCGACCGCTACCTGCGGCTCGCCGAGCTGGCCGAGAGCGAGCGCGACCTCGCGCTCGCCGGCCACATCGACGAGCTGCTCGCCGTCCAGGGCGAGCGCGCCGCGCTGATCGCCGGCCTGCCGCCCAAGGCGCCCGCCGAGGCCCATCCGTACCTGCGCCGCGCCGCTGCGGCGCAGACCGAGGCCACCGTGGCCCTGGGCACCGCCCTGCGGTCCGTCCGCTCGGAGGCCGTACGCCTCGAGCAGGGCCGCGACGCCGTCTCGGCGTACCTCCCGTCGGCGCCGCGGGCGCCGCGGGTCGCTGCGCGGGGGTAGGGGCGCGCCGCCTGTCGCCGGATTGGTGCGGAGGCGGCGCGAACTCGTGGTGTCCCGGCACATCTGAGTCCGGCACGCTCCGGGCGTGGAGATCGAGAGGTCATTTCGCCGGCATATATGCGGCGAACTGACGTCTCGATCGGTCGACGCGGCCATCGCGCGCTGGCGGCGCGTCAGTACGGCGTCGTGGCCCGCGCGCAACTCAGGTCGCTCGGCGTCGCTGACGACGCATCGACCATCGCATCGCGCTCCGCCGGCTCCATGTGCTCCACCGCGGTGTGTTCGCCGTCGGGCACAACGTGTCTGTTTCGCGGGAGGGCGCGTGGCTGGCCGCCGTGTTCGCCGCCGGCCCCGACGCGGTGCTGAGCCATCGGTCCGCGGCGGCGCTCTGGGAGATCCGCGGCGACCGCCGGAGGCACGTCGACGTGATCGCTCCTCGGCGCGTCGACCGGCCGGGCATCGGCGCCCGCCACATCGTCCTCCCGCCCGACGAGGTCACGATCCACCACGACATCCCGGTCACAACCGTGGCCCGGACGCTGTTCGACCTCGCGGGCGTCCTCACGCCGCAGCAGCTCGAGGCGGCGATCACCGAGGCCGAGGGGCGGCGGCTCGGGAGCCCAACGTCGCTCGCCGACCTGGTCGCAAGGCACCCGCACCACCGCGGGGTCGCCGCGCTCAAGACGATCCTCCTCGACGCCGGCGAGATCGGGCGGACGCGGACGCGCTCGGAGCTCGAGATCGACCTCCTGGCGCTCGTCGACGCGCACGGTCTCCCGCGGCCGCGGACCAACGGCAAGGTCGGCGGACACGAGGTCGACGCCGTCTGGGCCGACGAGCGCCTGATCGTCGAGCTCGACAGCTTCGGGATCCACACGACGCGCCGCAGCTTCGAACGAGACCGGGCCCGCGATCGAGAGATGACGGCCGCCGGCTGGCGGGTCGTGCGCATCACGTGGCGTCAGCTCCACCACGACGCGATCGCCGTCGCCGCCGAGCTGGCCGCGCTTCTCGACCAACGCCACCACTCAAGTATCCGGCCCAAACGCCGATGACCAGGCAGCACCCATGGACGGGTGCACGGACAGTCCAGGGACGGACGCCACTACTTCGCCCCTGCCATGGAACTGTTCGATACCACTCAGCTCGGCCTCCAGCGCGCCATCGAGGGCGCCGCGCAGCGCCAGACGGCGCTCGCCTCCAATCTCGCGAACGCCAACACGCCCGGCTTCAAGCCGAAGGACGTGGACTTCCACTCCGCGCTCCAGCGGGCGTTCGCGACCGGCAGCCGCAACGAGGTCGCCGGCGCCGGCTTCGCCACCACGACGCAGGACAACGTCATGCGCCAGGACGGCAGCGGCATCGACGTCGACGTCGAGTCGGCGAAGATGGCCGAGAACGGCCTCGAGTACCAGGCCCTGGTGCAGGTCGCCCGCGGCCGCATCGACATCATCGAGTCGGCGATGGGCACCAGGTAATGGGGCTCTTCGGCTCACTCGACATCTCGGCGAGCGCCCTGAGCGCCGAGCGCCTGCGGATGGACGTCACGGCGGAGAACCTCGCCAACGCCCAGAGCACCCGGACCGCGAACGGCGGCCCGTACCGCCGCAAGGAGGTCGTCCAGGAGGCCAACGGCGACGGCGGCTTCGCCGGCGCGCTCGCGTCCGCCCGTGCGGCGGGCGTCGGCACGGCCGGCGGCGGCGGCGGCCCGCAGGGCGGCGTGAAGGTCACCGCCGTCACCGAGGACCAGACCCCGAACCGCCTGGTCTACGACCCGTCGCATCCGGATGCGAACGCTCAGGGCTATGTCTCGATGCCGAATGTAAACCCGGTGACCGAAATGGTCGATCTGATCACTGCGTCCCGTTCCTACGAGGCCAACGTCACCGCGATGCAGACCGCCAAGCAGATGTTCTCCAAGACCCTCGACCTCCTCCGCTGATGCCGATCGATCCCACCATGGCCGTCTCCGGCGGCGACTGGCAGATCGGCAACGTCGGCTCCGTCGACCAGGCCGGCGCGACCTCGGGCACCTCGGGCTCGGGCGGCGCGGGCTTCGGCAACGCGCTGGCCAAGCAGATCGGTCAGCTCGACTCGCTCCAGCAGGACGCCGCGACCGCCTCGCAGCAGCTGGCCACCGGCCAGGCGACGGACCCGTCGGCGACGGTCATGACGATCGAGCGCGCCCGCCTCGCGATGCAGCTCGCCTCGCAGATCCGCACCAAGGGCGTCGAGGCGCTCCAAGAAGTCTTCCGCACGTCGGTCTAGCCCCCTCAACCTGACCCCGGTTCCCCATGCCCTTCCGTTCCCTCCTCGCCAACACCACCATGAAGGGCAAGGTCGTCATGGCCGCGTCCGCCCTTGGTGTGCTGGCCGTCATGCTCGTCATGTTCAAGATCGCGTCGGCCCCGAGCTACGCGACGATGCTCACGGGCCTCGATCCCGCCGAGACCGGCAAGATCACCGCCGCGCTCGACTCCAGCGGCGTCGGCTACGAGATCAAGAACAACGGCACCGCCCTGGCGGTCGTCAAGAGCCAGGTCCCGCAGGCGCGCATCGCGCTCGCCGAGAAGGGGCTCCCCGGCAAGGGCCAGCCCGGCTTCGAGCTCTTCGACAAGCAGAAGCTCGGCGCCTCCGACTTCCAGCAGAAGGTCACCTACCAGCGCGCGCTGGAGGGCCAGATCGCCTCGACCATCGGGCAGATCCAGGGCGTCTCGGGCGCGCAGGTCTCGCTCGTGCTCCCCGAGGACCAGCTCTTCTCCGAGGACCAGACGCCGGCCACGGCGGCCGTGCTCCTCAGCGGCTCGAGCACGAACCTCGACCCGTCCTCGATCCGCGGCATCGCCTCGCTCGTCTCCTCCTCGGTGAAGGGCCTCAAGCCGGCGAACGTCTCGATCACCGACGCGTCCGGCGCCCTGCTGTGGCCGAACTCCGACAGCGGCTCGGGCACGGGCGGCGGCGTGAGCAAGCTCACCGCGCAGTCGCGCTACAACGCCCAGCTCCAGGGCAGCCTGGACGCGATGCTCACCCAGACGCTCGGCGCCGGCAAGGCCCGCGTCTCGGTCTCGAGCGACCTGAACGTCGACGAGTCCACGCTCGACAAGCTCACCTACGCCAAGAAGGGCATCCCGCTCAAGCAGACCAAGGAGTCCGAGCGCCTGCGCGGCGGGGGCTCGACCTCGGGCGGCTCGACGGGCACCTCGAGCAACCTGCCCAGCTACGCGGCCAGCGGCGCGGGCGGCGGCAACTCGAACTACAACCGCTCCTCGACCCAGACCGACTTCGGCGTCGACAAGACCGTCCAGCGCACGAAGGTCGCCCCGGGCCAGGTCAACCGCCTGAGCCTCGGCCTCGTCGTCGACAAGTCGGTCCCGCCGGCGCAGGTCGCGGCGCTCAAGAACACCGTCTCGGCCGCCGCCGGCATCGACGCCAAGCGCGGCGACGTCCTCAACGTCAGCCAGGTCGCCTTCGCCAAGGCGACGACGACCACGCCGGCGGCCGGCCCGGCGGGCGGGATGCTCGGCTACGCCAAGTACGGCGCCGCCGGCCTCGGCCTGCTCGCCTTCCTGTTCTTCGTCATGCGCCACCTCAAGAAGCGCGAGCGCGAGTCGCTCGGCGAGCCGACCTGGCTGCGCCAGATCGAGTCGCCCACGACGCTCGCCGACCTCGAGGCCGGCCGCACGACCCGGATGCCCGCCATGGCCGCGCAGATGCCCGGCCCGAGCGCGACCCGCCTGAGCGCCGAGAGCATCACGGACAACGACCCGGAGCGCGTCGCCCAGCAGATCCGCCAGTGGATGCAGGAGGACTAGGGCGATGAACGACCTGCTTCCCGCCGCCCCGGCCGCCCCCGGCCTCCCGGCCCTGCCCCGCCCGAAGCTCGCCATCCCGGGCCGCTCGAAGGCCGCCGTGCTCCTCGTGAGCCTCGGCCCCGAGCGCGCCGCCTCGGTCTTCAAGCACCTGAAGGAAGAGGAGATCGAGCAGCTGTCGCTCGAGATGGCCAAGACCCGCCAGGTCCCGCAGGACACGAGCGAGGCCGTCTGGAACGAGCTCGTCGAGACCATCATGGCCGAGGCCTACGTCGCCGAGGGCGGCGTGGACTACGCCCGCGAGGTCCTCGAGCGCTCGCTCGGCCCGGAGCGCGCCAACGAGCTGATCGGCCGCCTGTCGGCCACGATCGAGCGCCGGCCGTTCGAGTTCCTGCGCCGCTCCTCGCCGGAGCAGATCTTCGCCTTCCTGCGCAACGAGGCCCCGCAGACGATCGCCGTCGTCATCGCGAACCTGCACACGACCCTCGCCGCCGAGGTGCTCTCGCAGCTGCCGCCCGAGCAGCAGGCCGAGGTCGCCCTGCGCGTCGGCACGATGACCGAGATCAGCCCGGACGTCACGCGCGACGTCGAGGCCGTCCTGCGCCAGAAGCTGTCGAACGTCGTCACCCACGAGTACTCCTCGGCGGGCGGCGTGCGGTCGCTGGCCGACATCCTCAACAACTCCGACCGCACGACCGAGCGCAACGTGCTCGACTCGCTGGCCGAGCGCTACGCCGAGCTCGCGGACGAGGTCCGGATGCTCCTCTTCACCTTCGAGGACATCGTCAAGCTCGACGACCGCAGCATCCAGCTCGTGCTCAAGGGCGTCGACGCCAAGGACCTCGGGCTCGCGCTGCGCGGCGTCAACGAGGAGACGAAGACCCGGATCTTCTCCAACATGTCCGAGCGCGGCGCCGAGATGCTCCGCGAGGAGATGGAGTTCCAGCCGGCGCAGAAGCGCAGCGTCGTCGAGGAGGCCCAGGGCCGCATCGTCGGGTCCATCCGCCGCCTCGAGGAGTCCGGCGAGATCATCATCAGCCGCGGCGGCGGCGATGAGGATCAGATGCTCTGATGCAGGACTTCGTCCTCGATCAGCTCCAGCCCGCGGGCGACATCCCCGACGTCGGCGACCTGCTCGCCGTCGTCGAGTCGGCCCGCGCCGAGGCCGACGCGATCCGCGAGGCCGCCCGCGCCGAGGGCTTCGCCGCCGGCCAGGCCGAGGGCGCCGCCGCGGCGCAGGCGATGGCCCAGGCCCAGCTCGGCCCCGCCGTCCAGGCGCTCGGCTCGGCCGCCGAGGCGCTCGCCGCCGAGCGCGGCGCGCTCGCCGACCAGGTCGAGGCGCGCGCCGTCGAGCTCGCCCTCGAGCTGGCCGAGAAGATCGTCGCCGGCGCCATCGCGGCCCAGCCCGAGCGCGTCCTCGACGTCGTCCGCGGCGGCCTGCGCTGCTTCATCGAGCGCGAGCGCGTGCAGATCCTCGTGCACCCCGACGACCTCGGCCTCGTGCGCGGGGCGATCGACGACCTCGCCGCCGGCCTCGGCGGCGTCGAGCACATCGAGGTCCAGGAGGAGCGCCGCATCAGCCGCGGCGGCGCGATCGTGCGCACCCCCGCCGCCCAGGTCGACGCGAGCCTGCGCACGAAGCTCGACCGCGCCCGCGAGGTCGTCATGTCGGAGCTGCAGAGCGCATGAGCGTCCTCGAGATCGCCGCCGACGCCATCGGCCAGGCCGACCTGCACCGCCGCCACGGCCACGTGTCCGACCTCATCGGCCTCACCGTCGAGGCCACCGGCCTCGAGGCCGAGGTGGGGGAGGTCTGCATGATCTCCGCCGGCCGGCGCCGTCCCGACGTCCCCGCGGAGGTCGTCGGCTTCCGCGGCGGCCAGACCCTCCTCATGCCGCTCGGCGACATGAGCGGCATCGCCCCCGGGCGCACGGTCACCGCGACCGGCGAGGCCATGCGCGTCCACGTCGGCGACGAGCTCCTCGGGCGCGTCCTGGACGGCCTCGGCCGCCCGATGGACGGGATGCCCGAGGCGACCGCCGCGCCGCTGCGCTCGACGCTCGGCTCGCCCCCCGATCCCCTGAGCCGCCCGCGCATCGAGGACCGCGTCTCGCTCGGCGTCCGCGCGCTGGACGGCGTCATCCCCTGCGGCCGGGGCCAGCGCCTCGGCATCTTCGCCGGCTCCGGCGTCGGCAAGTCGTCGCTGCTGGGCATGATCGCCCGCTCCTCCTCGGCCGACGTCAACGTGATCGCCCTCGTCGGCGAGCGAGGCCGCGAGGTCAAGGAGTTCATCGAGCGCGACCTCGGCGACGCCCTCGAGCGCAGCGTCGTGATCGTCGCGACGTCCGACCAGCCCGCGCTCGTGCGCATCAAGTGCGCGTTCGTCGCCACCGCGATCGCCGAGCACTTCCGCGACCAGGGCGCCGACGTCATGCTGATGATGGACTCGGTCACGCGCGTCGCGATGGCCCAGCGCGAGGTCGGCCTCGCCGTCGGCGAGCCGCCCGCCACGCGCGGCTACACGCCGAGCGTCTTCGCCCTCCTGCCGCAGCTGCTCGAGCGCTCCGGCACGAGCCCGAACGGCGCGATCACCGCGCTGTACACCGTCCTCGTGGACGGCGACGACATGAACGAGCCGATCGCCGACGCCGCGCGGTCGATCCTCGACGGCCACGTCGTCCTCAGCCGCCACCTCGCCCACGCCGGCCACTACCCGGCCATCGACATCCTCCAGAGCGTCTCGCGCCTCACCTCGGAGATCGCCCCGCGCGAGATCCAGGACGCGGGCCGCAACCTGCGCAAGCTCATGGCCGCGCACAAGGAGAAGGAGGACCTCATCGCGATCGGCGCCTACCAGCCCGGCGCCGACCCCGTCGTCGACGAGGCGCTCGCCAAGCGCGGCGCGATCGAGGGCTACCTGCAGCAGCGCGTGGACGAGCCGAGCACGATCGAGGAGGCGGACGCGGGGCTCATGGGCCTCGCCGCCGCGCCGGTGCCGGCCGACGAGGCCGCCGCGCTGCTCGACGAGATCACGGGCCCCGTGATGGCCCCGCCGGCGTCGTCCGACGGCCCGGTCGCGCTGCCCCCGCTGGGCCTCTCCCTGTAGCCCGTCGCGACCGCGGACGGGCGCGCCGGCGTTCGTTCTCGATCACCGGCTGAAGCCCCGGTCAGGATCTGCCGACACGACCGGTGAGTGCTCAAGAGCGGTCGCGACCGGTCGATCAAACAGAGAGCACCGCCCAGCCTTCCCGGAGACCCCATGCCCACCGATACCACCAGCCGCCAGCTCGTCGTGTTCACGCTCGGCAACGAGGAGTACGCCCTCCCGATTCGCCAGGTCCACGAGATCATCCGCTACACCGAGCCCCGCTCGGTCGCCGCCGAGTCCGGGTGGGTGCGCGGCGTGATCAGCCTCCGCGGCAAGATCGTCCCGGTCTACGACCTCGCTGCCCGCCTCGGCCTGCAGGCCGAGCGCACCGGCGAGGGCGCGAAGATCGTCATCGTCGAGTCCGCCACCGACATGCTGGCCGGCGTCGTCGTCGACGACGTCGAGGAGGTCCTCACCGTCGACGACTCGCAGCTCGACGCCGTCCCGGCCGCGGGCAGCCCGTCCATCGAGGCCATCGCGAAGATCGACGACCGGCTCGTCATCCTGCTCGACCCCGAGGGCATCTTCGCGGGCGCGGATCTCGCCGCCGCCTAAGTTCGGGCCCGAATGACCGCCGCGCCCCCCACCCGCGTCGTCGTCGCCGACGACTCCGGCCTGATGCGCCGGGTGCTCGCGCACGCCCTGAGCGACGCGGGCTTCGACGTCGTCGGCCAGGCCGCCGACGGCGACGAGGCGCTCGACCTCTGCCGTCGCCTGCGGCCGGACGCCATGACGCTCGACCTGGCGATGCCGGGCCGCGACGGCATCGGCGTCCTGCGCGAGCTGCGCCGCCCGGGCGCGCCGCCGATCCCCGTCATCGTCGTCTCGGCGTTCTCGCCCGCGCACGGCGCCCGCGCCGTCGACGCGTTGTCCGAGGGCGCGTTCGACCTCGTCGCCAAGCCGGCCGCGGGGGAGACGCTGTCCGCCTTCGTCGCGGACCTCGCCGACAAGGTCCGCGCCGCCGCAGGCTCGATGCGCCACCGGATCACCCCGCCGGCCGCCCCGCCGTGGCGCCCGGCCGCGCCCGCCGCGCCGCGCCGCGCGGGGCCGCGCCACCGTGTCCGCCGCGCCGGCCGCTCCCGCCGCCCCGTCCCGGCCCGCCCGCCGCGCCGTCGCCGGCGCCGTGGGGACCAAGCCGCTCGTCTTCATCGCGTCCTCGACCGGCGGGCCCGCCGCGCTCGCCCAGCTCGTGCCCCAGCTGCCCGCGCCGCTCGGCGCCGGCACGGTGATCGTCCAGCACATGCCGCCGGGCTTCACGACCTCGCTCGCCGCGCGCCTGGACAAGGCCTCGCAGCTGAACGTCGTCGAGGCCGCCGCGGGCGAGACGCTCTCGCCCGACAAGGTCGTCCTCGGCCCGGGCGGCCTGCACCTGCGCCTCGACGCCGAGCGCCGCGTCGTGCTGTCCGAGGAGGCCCCGATCGGCGGCCTGCGCCCGCGCGCCGACCTCGGCATCGAGGACGCCGCCAAGCTCTTCGGCCGCCGCCTGCTGCTCGTCGTCCTGACCGGCATGGGCAACGACGGCGTCCGCGGCGCCGAGGCGGTCCGCGCCCACGGCGGCCGCGTCCTCGTCCAGGAGGAGTCGACCTGCACGGTCTACGGGATGCCGCGCGCCGTGGCCGAGGCCGGCCTGGCCGACGCCGTCCACGGGCTCGACGAGATGCCCGCCGCCATCGCCCGCGAGGCCGGGCTGTGAGCGCGTTCGCCGCCCCCGCGCCGCGCGCCCCGCGCGACGAGTACACCGACTTCTGCGAGGCGGTCCGCCGCCTCTGCTCGATCGACCTGCTGCAGTACAAGCGCGGCCAGATGGAGCGCCGGATCCGCACGTTCGTCACGACGCGCGGCCACAGCGCGCTGGCGGCCTACGCGTCGGTCCTGCGGCGCGACCGCGAGGAGCTCGACCGCTTCCTCGACCGCGTCACGATCAACGTCTCCCAGCTCTGGCGCCACCCCGAGCAGTTCGAGGTCCTCTCCCGCGTCGTGCTGCCCGAGCTGGCGCAGGGCGGCCGCGTGCGCATCTGGAGCGCGGGCTCCTCGTACGGCGCCGAGGCCTACACGCTCGCCGCCGTCGCGAAGACCGCGGTGCCGCGGGCGGCCGTCTCGATCACCGGCACGGACATCGACCCGCGGATGGTCGAGCGCGCGAAGACCGGCGTGTTCACCGCGGGCGATGCCCGCAGCGTCGACGCCGGGGTCATGAGCCGCTGGTTCACGAAGCGCCCGGACGGCACGTTCGAGGCCCTGCCGGAGCTGCGCCGCATGTGCCGCTTCGAGGTCGGCGACCTCCTGCGCGTCCGCCCGCGGCCCGCGGGCTACGACCTCGTGATGTGCCGCAACACCGTCATCTACTTCAACGACGAGGTGCGCGACGCCCTGCACGCCCGCCTCGTCACGGCGCTCCGGCCCGGCGGCTACCTCGTCGTCGGCGCCACCGAGCGCGTGTCCGATCCGGCCGGCATCGGCCTCGCCTCCACCCACCCCTTCACCTACCGGAAGATCTGATGGACATCGCCCAGTACCTCCCCATGTTCATGGCCGAGGCGCGTGAGCACCTCCAGGAGCTGAACCTCGCCGTCGTGCGCGTCGAGGAGTCGCCCGACGATCGTGAGACCGTCGACGAGATCTTCCGGATCGCGCACTCGCTGAAGGGCATGAGCGCGACGATGGGCTTCGAGGGCATGGCCTCCCTGACCCATCACATGGAGGACGTCTTCGAGCTGCTCAAGCAGCGCAGCGGCGGCCTGGACCGCGCCGCGATCGACGTCCTGCTCGAGTGCCTCGACGCGCTCGAGGCCGCCGTGGACAGCATCGAGGCCGACGGCACCGAGCACCTCGACCCGGCCGCACTGAACGAGCGCCTGCAGACGCTCGTGCGTGCCCCCGAGCCCGCCAAGGACGAGGCCGCCACCGGCCCCGACCCGGCCGAGATGGCCGCCGCGGCCGTCGCCGCCGGCGCCCGCGTGGTCCACGTCGTCGCGACCCTGACCGACGACACGCTCATGCCGGCCGTGCGCGCCTACATGGTGCTGGCCGCCGTGGCCGAGCACGGCGAGCTCGTCGCCTCCGCGCCGCACCACGACGACGTCGAGGGCTTCGACGGCCGCGAGGTCGAGGCCTGGCTGGCCACCGACCACGAGGACGAGGCCGTGGTCGCGACCGTGAGCGGCGTCGCCGACGTCGCCGGCGCCGTCGCGACCGAGCTCGCCGCGCCCGCCGACGAGCCGGCCGAGGCCGCGCCCGCCCCGGAGGCCGCCGCGCCCGCCGTCGCCGAGCCCGCCGAGCCCGGTGCCGCCACGACCGCCCCGGCCGCCGAGCCCGACCGCCCCGCCGCGCCGAAGAAGGCCGCCGCCACGGTCCGCGTCGACGCCGAGCGCCTCGACGCCCTGATGCACAGCATGGGCGAGCTCGTCGTCCACCGCACGCTCGTCGAGTCCCTCGCCGCCGAGGCCGACGTCCCGGGCCTGACGCAGGCGATGCAGGAGCTGACCCGCTCCTCGCAGGCGCTGCAGGCGATGGTGATGCAGGTCCGCATGATCCCGGTGGACGCCGTGTTCATGCGCTTCCCGCGCCTGGTCCGCGACCTGTCGGCCAAGCTCTCCAAGGACGTCGAGCTCAAGCTCGTCGGCAAGGACACCGAGCTCGACCGCACCGTCGTCGAGGCGCTCGGCGACCCGCTCGTCCACCTCATCCGCAACTCGCTCGACCACGGCCTCGAGCCGCCCGCCGACCGCGCCGCCGCGGGCAAGCCGGAGACCGGCACGCTCGAGATCTCGGCCCGCCACGCCGGCGGCAACGTCGTCATCGAGGTCCGCGACGACGGCCGCGGCATCGACCCGGCGAAGGTCGGCAAGCGCGCCGTCGAGCGCGGCCTGATCACCGCCGAGGCGGCCGCCGGGCTCGACAGCCGCGGCGCCGCGGAGCTGCTCTTCCAGCCGGGCTTCTCGACCGCCGAGGTCACGAGCGACATCTCCGGCCGCGGCGTCGGCATGGACGCCGTGCGGACGATGATCCGCGAGCTCGGCGGCGAGGTCACACTGACCTCCGAGGTCGGGCACGGCACCGTCGCGCAGATCCGCCTGCCGCTGACGCTGGCGATCATGTCCGCCCTCCTCGTCGAGGCCGGCGGCCAGCCCTACGCGATCCCGCTGGACCGCGTCGAGCGCACGCTGCGCCTCGCCGACCAGACCGTCCGCTCCGTCGCCGGCCAGCGGATGCTCGTCCTCCGGGACGGCGTCCTGCCGCTGCTCGACGGCGCGAGCGCCCTCGGCGCGCTCCCCGCGGAGGGCGCCGACCACGCCGTCATCGTCCGTGGCCAGGACCGTCGCCTGGCCCTGGCCGTCACCCGGCTGGTGGGCCAGCGCGAGCTGGTCACCCGCCCGCTGCCGTCGGGTGTCGCCGGCTCCGCCGCCGTCTCGGGCGGGGCCGTGCTGTCCGACGGCCGCATCGCACTGATCGTCGACTGCGACGCGGTCGACCCCACCGGCGCCGCTCGGGCGCCCCGTATCGCCGCCTGAGTACGGCTTCCGAAAGGACTCGAACACCATGACCCTCTCCAGCCTGCAGCTCGACGCCCTGCGTGAGCTGGCCAACATCGGCTCCGGCACCGCCGGCACCGCGCTCTCGCAGATGCTCGGCCGCTCGGTCGACATCTCCGTGCCCAACGCGCTCGTGCTGCCGCTCGCCGAGGCCGTCGAGGCCGTCGGCCCGCCCGAGCAGGAGGTCACCGGCGTGGCGATCCCGCTCGCGGGCGACATGGACGCCATCGTGCTCCTCGTCTTCCCCGTGCAGGACGGCGCGGCGCTGTGCGGGATGCTCGGCGTCGAGGCCGGCACCGAGGACGCGATCTCGGCCCTCGGCGAGATCGGCAACATCCTCAGCGCCTCCTACATCACTTCGCTGTCGGCGATGACGGGCCTCGAGCTCGACCTCACGCCCCCGCAGACGGTCACCGACATGCTCGCGGCGATCGTCGCGACCGTGCTGGCGAGCCGCGCGAACGAGACCGACACGGCCCTGATCCTCGACTCCGAGCTGCGCGTCGAGGGCGAGGAGTGCTCGCTGTCCTTCCTGCTGCTGCCGGAGCCGGGCGGCGTGGGCGAGATCCTCGCCCGCATGGGCGTCGAGGCGTGAGCGCTGTCGGCGACATCGCCGTCCGCATGGGCGAGATCGCGGTGTCGTCGACGCGCGGCGACGTGCTGGTGTCCCTCGGCCTGGGGTCGTGCATCGGCCTCGCGCTCGTCGACCAGCGCCGCGGCATCGCCGGCCTGGCCCACGTGATGCTGCCCGAGGCGATCCCGGGCGGCGGGCCGGCCGGGAAGTTCGCCGACCTCGCGGTCCCGGAGCTCCTGGAGCAGACGACCGCGCTCGGCACCACGCGCGGCGTGCTCAAGGCGGTCCTCGTCGGCGGGGCGCAGATGTTCTCGCTGGGCAAGGGCGGCGGGCTCGACATCGGCGCCCGCAACGAGACCGCGGTCCGCGCGCTGCTCGCCGCGGAGCGCATCCCGGTGGTCGCATCGGCCACCGGCGGGTCGCGCGGACGCACCATCCGCGTGTTTCCCGGCGGCGCGGTACTCAGCAAAGAGGCCGGAGGTGCCGAAATAGAACTCATGTCCGGAGTACGCGCATGAGCCAGTCCCTCACCCCTGAGCAGATCGCCGCCCTCGTCGAGGCCGCGAAGGACGGCGGGCTGCAGGACGAGGCGCCCGCCGCCACGCATCGGCGCGCCCCGCGCCTGCGCACGATGAACTTCGCCCGCCCGACGAAGTTCACCGCCGACCAGGAGCGCCGGCTGAGCCGGTCGCTCGAGAGCTTCTGCCGCACCGCGTCGACCCGTCTGTCGGCCGAGCTGCGCGTCCCGATCGAGCTCGAGGTCATCGCCTCGACCCAGCTCACGTGGTCGACCGCGCAGTCGCAGCTGCCGACGAACTCGGTCTGCGCCGTGCTCGAGATCAACCCGATCGACACCCAGATGCTCCTCAGCGCGGAGCTGCCGTTCGTGCTGTGCGCGCTCGAGGCGCTGCTCGGCGCCGCGCCCGAGAACGCGCCCAAGGACCGCCGCCTGACCGAGATCGACTGGGCGCTCGCCCGCCGGCTGTTCGGCTCGATGGTCGGGCAGCTCTCGATCATCTGGAGTGACGTCGCCGAGGTCGATCTCGCCCTCGGAGTCCTCGAGGGCACGACCGAGAACGCCCAGATCGCGCCGTTCAGCGAGGCCACGCTGTCGCTGACGGTCGAGGCGCGCATCGCGCGGACCTCCTCGACGCTGTCGCTCCTCGTCCCCTTCTCCGCGATCGCCCCGGTCTCGGCCGCGTTCTCGCAGCGCGACGGCGCCGGCCCCGTGAACGACGACGGCACGAGCGGTGAGGCGGTCGACGCCGCGCTGCGCGGCGTCGAGATCACGGTGCGCGCCGAGGTGTCCGACAGGAACATGACGGTCGCCGAGGTGCTCGCGCTCCAGCCCGGCGACGTCCTGCGCCTCGACGGCCAGGCGAGCCACGGCATCACGATCTTCGCCGACCAGGTCCCCGTCCACCGCGCCCGCCCCGGGCGCAGCGGCACGAAGCGCGCCGCCCAGATCCTCGGCCCGGTGGAGGACGCGCGATGAACGTCGACGACGCCCTCATCCGCCTGGGCGAGTCCACCTCCGAGGCGGTCGCCGGGATCCTGCAGATGTTCGCGGGCGACGCGGCCCAGCCCGGGCCCGTCACGATCGTCGGGCAGGACTCCGACCCGCTCCAGGGCCTGCCCACCCCGGCCGTCGCCGCCAGCGTCTCCTACGTCGACGGCGTCACCGGCGGCAACGTCTTCGTCATGCCGCTCGACGGCGCCCGCGCCCTCGCCGCCGCGATGATGGGCGAGGCCCCGCCGGAGGACGAGGCGACCGAGCTGACCGAGCTCGAGCTCTCGGCCGTCGGCGAGGCGATGAACCAGATGATGGCCGCCGCCGCCAACGCGACGAGCGCCGTCCTGGGCACCGGGGTCGAGATCGCCCCGCCCGACACCCGGGTGGTGTCGTCGATGGCCGACGCGCTGCGCGGCCAGGACGACGCGGCGCACATGACCTCCGGCGTGTTCACCGTCTTCGGCCGTCCGTGCCGGCTCGTCCAGCTCGTCCCGAACGCGTTCGTGATGCGCATGACCAAGGCGCTCGACGAGCTCGGCGCCGAGTACCTCGGCGACCAGGCCCCGACCCACGAGGTCGACAGCGCGGGCCTCGACGAGTCGCATGCGCGCGATCCATGTGCGCGTGTGGGCCGAGCTCGGCCGCAGCCGGATGCCGATCGGCCAGCTCATCGGCACGCCCGCCGGCGCGGTGGTCGAGCTCGACCGCCAGGCCGACGAGCCCGTCGACCTCTTCGTCAACGGCATGCGCTTCGCCTCGGGCCGGCTCGTCGTCTCCGAGGGCGGCGAGTGGGCCGTCCGGATCGAGGACGTCGTCGGCGACATCGGTACCGGTGAGCGCCGCTGATCAAAACCTCAAGGCGCGCACCGCGCGGTCGATCACCTGACCGCGCCGCGCACCTCGCGGTATCGCACATCAAGTCCAGGAATCAGGAAGGAAACCAAGCCCCATGGCCCGCGTACTCGTCGTCGACGACGCCGCCTTCATGCGCAAGATGGTCAGCGACGCCCTCGCGAAGGGCGGCCACGAGGTCGTCGGCGAGGCCGGGAACGGCGTCGAGGCCGTGGCGCGCTACCAGGAGCTGAAGCCGGACCTCATGACCCTCGACATCACGATGCCGGAGAAGGACGGCCTCACCGCCCTTTCCGAGATCGTCGCCGCCGACCCGGCCGCGCGCGTCGTGATGTGCTCGGCCCTCGGCCAGGAGGCCAAGGTCCTCGAGGCCATCAAGCTCGGCGCGAAGGACTTCGTCGTCAAGCCGTTCCAGCCCGACCGCGTCATCGAGGCGGTCGGCAAGGCGCTCGCGTAGCGCCGCGGCCACATCCGCTGCTCTGCCGACGGCCCCGTCCCGGATCTCCCGGGGCGGGGCCGTCGTCGTTCCGGCGTTCGACGGTGAACGTTCGACCACTCAAAACGCCCGAGCACTCAACTTGTCGCCAAGCCCGCCGATGACCTGAGTGCCGGCGCGCCCCTTTGCCGGCGCCCCCTCAGTCCATTCCTGCTTTCCGGAGGAAGCATGACCCGCTTCAACAACCTGCGCCTGGCGCAGCGTCTCGGTGTGGCATTCGGCGCGATGATCCTCGCGCTGGTCGTCATCAGCGCGCTGTCCGTGGCGAAGCTCACGGCGCTGGACGACGGCGCGAGCGCGCTGAGCGACCACAGCGTCGTCAGCCAGCAGAAGGCCCTCCAGGTCTCGGCCGCCATCGAGAACGCATCGGCCCTCAGCCTCAGCCACCTCTACGTCCACGACGGCGATCTCGCCGCCCAGGACAAGATCGCGGCGCAGATCGCGACCGTCCGCAGCGCCGGCAACGCGAACGTCGCGGCCCTGCGCAAGTCGGCCGACGACCCGCGCCTCCCGCCGCTGATCGACCGCCTCGCGTCCACCCGTGCGCAGTTCGTCGCCGCCTACACGAAGGCCGTGCGCCTCTCACGCGCCGAGACCGTGCGCAACGCCGAGGATCGCAGCGGCTCGCGCGATTTCTACGACAGCGAGGTCGTCCCGGCCGGAGCGGCCGCGCAGAAGGCCGCCGCCGCCGTCGTCGCCGAGGTCGGCCGCGAGGTCAAGCAGTCCGCGGCCGCCAACCACCGCACCGCGGCCGGCGCCCGCCGGACGATCATCGTCGTCGCGCTCCTCACCATCCTCGTCGCCGTCGGTCTCGCCTTCCTGGTGGTCCGCTCGGTGGTCAACCCGCTGAAGGTCGTCGTCGAGCGCATGGCGATGCTCCGCGACATCTGCATCGCCGGCCTGCAGGAGGGCATCGCCGCCATGGCGACCGGCGACCTGACCAAGGACGTCGTCCCGCAGACCCCGCCGATCGAGAACCCGGCCGCCGACGAGGTCGGCGACGTGGCCCGGGCCTTCAACGAGATCCACACGAAGACCGTCGAGTCCATCGGGGGCTACAACGCGACCCGCGCGCAGCTCGGCGAGCTCGTCGGCAAGGTGTCGTCCTCCGCGCAGTCCCTGTCGGCGGCGTCGCAGCAGATGGCGACGACCTCCGACGAGGCCGGTCGCGCCGTCGGTGAGATCGCGTCGGCCGTCGGCGAGGTCGCCCAGGGCGCCGAGCGTCAGGTGCGCGCGGTCGAGCAGGCCAAGCTCGCCTCCGAGGAGGTCGCCTCGGCCAGCTCCGCAGGTGCGCAGAACGCGCAGGAGACCGCCGACGCGGCCGTCCTGGCGCGTGAGGTCGCCGAGCAGGGCGCGGGCGCCGTCTCGCAGGCGTCGGAGGCGATGAGCGCCGTGCGTGACAGCTCGCTGCACGCGACCGAGGCGATCCGCGAGCTGGGCGCGAAGTCCGAGCAGATCGAGGGCATCGTCGCCACGATCACGGGCATCGCCGAGCAGACGAACCTGCTGGCGCTCAACGCCGCCATCGAGGCGGCGCGGGCCGGCGAGCAGGGCCGCGGCTTCGCCGTCGTGGCCGAGGAGGTCCGCAAGCTCGCCGAGGAGAGCCAGTCGGCGGCGGCGTCGATCGCGACGCTCGTCGGCGAGATCCAGAACGAGACCGCGAAGGCCGTCGAGGTCGTCGAGGACGGCGCCCGCCGCACCGAGGACGGCGTCGCGACGGTCGAGCAGGCCCGCGCCTCCTTCCTGGAGCTGGGCGCCTCCGTGCAGGACATGAACGGCCGGGTCGAGCAGATCGCTGCGGCGATCCAGCAGATCGCGTCGTCCTCGCAGCAGGTGCAGTCGGACATGACGGAGGTCGCGGCGGTCGCCGAGCAGTCTTCGGCGTCTTCGCAGCAGGTGTCGGCCTCCACGCAGCAGACGAGCGCTTCGACGCAGCAGATCGCCGCGTCGGCGCAGGAGCTGGCCCGGACCGCCGAGGAGCTCGAGGGCCTCGTCGGGACGTTCAGCCTGGCGTAGCCCGCCCGGCGCCTTCCTCCGCAGCAGCCGCAGTGCGCGACGGCCGCCCCTCGGGGCGGCCGTCAGCGTTTGCGCGCCACCCCGCTGTTGGTGAGGGCGCTCGACCAATCCGTCCAAATTCCACTGGACGAGTGTCAAGCATCGGACACCGGGACCGATCAGCGGACCATGAACTCCCCGCGCATGAAGTGGACCGTCGGTCGCCGCCTCGCGGCCGGCTTCGCCGCCGTCACGGCCATCTTCGTCGTCGCCCTCGGCGTCGCCCTGAGCCTGTCCGCGTCCGCGGGCGGCGACTGGCGCGCCGCGATCGCCTGGGACCACGCGGTCGCCGGCGCCGACACCCAGCTGCGCGGCACCCAGCAGCAGATGGCCGCCCAGGCCCTCTACGTCGCCACGAGCGCCCCGCGCTACAAGGCCGAGTGGGAGGCCGGGGTCGCGATGTCCAACCGCGGCGCCGCCGCCGTCGACGCGCTGCACGACCCCGTCATCGGCAAGATCGCGGCGACCGCGAACGCGGCCGACCACCGCCACGACGCCGCCGTCAACACGCGGCTCTTCCCGGCCGTCGCCCGCCGCGACCACCGCGCCGCCCTCGCCGCGCTGCGCCAGGCCGACACCTTCGTCCGCGTGCCGCTCGCCGCGCAGCGCAAGATCGCGGCCTACGTCACCGCCCAGCGCGCCGACGACGTCGCCCACGCGAAGGCGGCCGAGCGCGATGCGCGCTCCGCCGGCCTCGTCGCGGGCCTCGTCGGCATCCTCCTCGCCGCCGGCATCGCGCTGGTCATCACGCGCCGTGTCGTCCGCCCGCTCAAGGTCGTCGTCGAGCGCCTGGGCACGCTGCGCGACGTCGACGTCACCGGCCTCAACGGCGGCCTGAGCGCGCTCGCGACGGGTGACCTCACCGTCACCGCCGAGCCGCACACGGCCCCGATCGACAACCCGGGCGGCGACGAGATCGGCGACGTCGCCCGCGCCTTCAACGAGATCCAGGCCAAGACCGTCGAGTCGCTGCACGCCTACGGCGAGAGCCGTGCCCGCCTCGCCGCCCTGATCGGCGACGTCGCCGGGTCGGCCGGGACGGTCTCGGCCGCGTCGCAGCAGATGGCGACGACGTCCGACGAGGCCGGCCGCGCCGTCGGCGAGATCGCCGCCGCCGTGGGCGAGGTCGCCCAGGGCGCCGAGCGCCAGGTCCGCGCGGTCGAGCAGGCCCGCATGGCCAGCTCCGAGGTCGCGGCCGCCGGCGCGCTCAGCGCCGAGCACGCCCGCGAGACGACGGCCGCCGCCGAGGCCGCCCGCGAGGTCGCCGAGCAGGGCGCCGGCGCGGTCACGCTCGCGTCGGAGGCGATGGACGCCGTCCGCACCGGCTCCCAGGAGGCGGGCGTCGCGATCCGCGATCTCGGCGAGAAGTCCGAGCGCATCGGCGGCATCGTCGCCACGATCACGACGATCGCCGAGCAGACGAACCTGCTCGCCCTGAACGCCGCGATCGAGGCGGCCCGCGCCGGCGAGCACGGCCGCGGCTTCGCCGTCGTCGCCGACGAGGTCCGCAAGCTCGCCGAGGAGTCCAGGGGCGCCGCCGACTCGATCTCCGCCCTCGTCGGCGAGATCCAGACCGGCACCGCCCGCGCGGTCGAGGTCGTCGAGGACGGCGCCCGCCGCACCGAGGACGGCGTCGCCACCGTCGAGCAGGCGCGCGAGGCGTTCCTCACGCTCGGCGCGTCGGTGCAGGACATGAACGGCCGGGTCGGACAGATCGCGGCCGCCATCGAGCAGATCGCCTCGAGCTCCGCGCAGGTGCAGGCGGACATGACCGAGGTCGCCGCGGTCGCCGAGCAGTCCTCGGCCTCCTCGCAGCAGGTCTCGGCCTCGACGCAGCAGACGAGCGCGTCGACGCAGGAGATCGCGGCCTCCGCGCAGGAGCTCGCCCGGACCGCCGAGCAGCTCGAGCAGCTCGTCGGGCAGTTCAGCCTGGCGTAGCGCGCAGACGTTAGGGTCGCGCGCATGCCCGAGCGCGCGATCCGCACCGTCCTCGACGGGATGTCGTACCTCGAAGGCCCCCGCTGGCACGACGGGCGCCTGTACGTGTCCGACTTCTACACCGGCGCGATCGTCGCGGTCGACCTCGACGGCGGGGCCGAGCCCGAGACCGTCGCCACGGTGCCCGAGCAGCCGTCGGGCCTGGGCTGGATGCCGGACGGCTCGCTGCTCGCCGTCTCGATGCGCGACCGCCGGCTGCTGCGCTTCCGCGACGGCGGCGAGCCCGAGGTCCACGCCGACCTGACGGACCTCGCGCCGTGGCACCTCAACGACATGGTCGTCGACTCGCAGGGCCGCGCCTTCGTGGGCAACTTCGGCTTCGACCTCATGGCGGGCGGCGCGATCCGCTCGGCGGCCATCGTTCGCGTCGACGCCGACGGCACGGCGACCGTCGCGGCCGAGGACCTCCTGTTCCCGAACGGGACCGTCATCACGCCCGACGCCCGGACGCTGATCGTGGCCGAGACGCTCGGCGGCCGGCTGACGGCGTTCGACCTCGGCGACGACGGCACGCTGTCGAACCGGCGCGTGTGGGCGACGCTCAGCCCCGTCGTCGACACCGAGGACATGGGCGAGCTGCTGGCGGCGGGCGGCATCGCGCCGGACGGCACGGCGCTCGACGCCGAGGGCTGCGTGTGGGCGGCCGACGCGCTCGGCGGCCGCGTGCTGCGCGTGCGCCCGGGCGGCGAGATCGCCGAGGAGATCGCGCCGGGCACCGGCGTCTTCGCCTGCGCGCTCGGCGGGGCCGAGGGGCGGACGCTCGTCATGTGCGCCGCCCCCTCGTTCGCCGAGCACGAGCGCCGCGACACGCGCGAGGCCGTGCTCCTCGCGTGCGAGGTCGACGTGCCGCGGGCCGGGCTGCCCTAGGCGCTCAGGGGGCCCAGGGCCGCCCGCCGTTCCAGGCGTGCCAGCTCTCGACCTCGATCCAGCCGTTGACCCGGCCGCGGTCGCGCTGGGAGTACGCGTCGCCCATGTAGTGCTTCGAGATCCGGTCGATGTCCGCGAGGCCCTCGTCCGGCTCGAGCGTGATCGTCCCGTGCAGCGTGATGTGGCGGTACCACGAGTCGCCGTCGAGGACCGTGATCGACACGCGCGGGTTCTGGCGCAGGTACTCCAGGCGCTTGCGCCCCTCGTCCATGTTCACGAGCACGCGGCCGTCCTCCCAGAGGTACCAGGTGGCCACGGTGTTCGGGGCGCCGTCGGGCATGACTGAGCCGATGACCGACGGGTTCGGCTTGGCGAGCACCTGCTGGAGCTCGTCGGGGAGCGGTGGGTTGGGCATGACCCGCCCTCTACCCGCTCGGCCCGACCGCGATCGGACCGCGGTCCGGCTCAGTCGGTCACGGGCGCGGCGGCGCGCTCGGCCACCGCGCGCGCCGTGGCGAGGTTGATCTCGACCGTGTCCGCGACGTCCGGGGCGTAGCCGCCCGCGAGCGCGACGCACACCGGTGCGCCCGCCCGGGCGGCGGCGTCGAGGACGAGCGCGTCGCGCTCGCGCAGGCCCGCCTTCGTCAGCGCGAGGCGGCCGAGCCGGTCGCCTTCCCAGGGGTCGGCCCCGGCGAGGAAGAAGACGAGGTCGGGGTGCGCGGCGGGCACGGCCTCGTCCAGCGCGTCCTCGAGCGCGGCGAGGTACTCGTCGTCGCCGGTGCCGGTGCGCAGGTCGACGTCGAGGTCGGAGGTCGCGCGATGGAAGGGGTAGTTCGCGCCGCCGTGGAGCGACAGCGTGTAGCTGCGCGGGTCGCCCGCGAGCAGCTCGGCGGTCCCGTCGCCCTGGTGGACGTCGCAGTCGACGACGAGCGCCCGCCCGAGCGCGCCCTCCGCGCGCAGCGCGGCGATCGCGACGGCGACGTCGTTGAAGAGGCAGTAGCCGCGGCCCTGCGCGTACGCGGCGTGGTGCGTTCCGCCGCCGAGGTTCATCCCGAGGCCGTGCGCGAGCGCGTCACGGGCCGCGTGGACGGTGCCCTGGGTCGAGCGCCGGCCGCGCTCGACGAGCTCCGGCGACCACGGCAGCCCGAGCGCCCGCTCCTCGCGACGGCTGAGCTCGCCGCGGCGGACGCGGTCGAGGTAGTCGCCCTCGTGGACCGCCGCCAGCAGCGCCCAGGGCGCGGCGTCGGAGGGATGCACCGCCCCCAGGCCCTCGCGCTCGACCGCCTCGCGCAGGAGCCGGTACTTCGGCAGCGGGAAGCGGTGCCCGGCGGGGAGCGGGAAGCCGTGGCGGTCGTGGGACCAGAAGCGCATCCGGATCCAGTATGGAGGTGGCGGTGCGGCGCGGAGGGAGCACACCGCGACCGAAGCGCCGCTCCGATCAGTCGAGATGCGCATTTGCCGCGATATAGCGGCGAGAATCCGCTGGTCGACATACGAACGCCCGAGCCGCGCCGATTCTCCGCCGTCAACGTTCGCTCCCCTCCCGTTCGCCGCCTCGGTTCGAGGCGCCGGCACGATCGGCGATGGTCCGCGAATGGAGCCGACGCGGCGTGCGCAGAACCACTGAGCGTCGTCCTGCGCCGCGTAAGGGGTCGGGTGCCCGAACCGGCTCCGGATGCCCGATGTGCGACCCCACCCCTCAGGGCCACCATGCTGTCCATGAGCACTTCGAGCACCATCGCCATGCGGGCCGCCGCGACCGACGCCGACGAGCGGATCGTCCGCAAGCTGGCCCACCTCGACTCGGCCGCCGCCCCGGCCGGCCCCGTCGTCATCGCGCTCGTCGACGGCCGCCCGGTCGCCGCCGCGTCGCTGACGGACGGCGCCGTCGTCGCCGACCCGTTCGAGCCCACCGCGGACGTCGTCGAGCTGCTGCAGGCCCGCGTCGCCGCGTCGGCGCCGGTCGCCGCCCGCACCCGCCGCCGGCCGCGTTTCCACCTGCCCCGGCTGCGGCCCGCCGCCTAAGGGAGTTCCGACGCGCACGTAAGGGGTCGGCGGGGCCGATCGGCTCCATCCGCCCGATGTGCGCGACGGCTCCCGGCGGGACCATCTCATCGTGACCACGACCAGCCCGAAAGGAACCCCTCCATGGTCAACCTCCTCTCCCCGACGCTCGCCTCGACCCGCGGCCTCCGCATCACCGACGAGCCGACCGTCGCGGCATACTGGACTGGTGGCGACGCGCGTGACGAGCAGCAGGATGATCGGCCGCGCGGCCGAGTTGCAGCAGCTCGAGGACGCGCTGGCGGCCGCCTCCTCCGGCCGCCCGTCGCTCGCCTTCGTGGCGGGTGACTCCGGCGTCGGCAAGACGCGGCTCGTCGGTGAGCTCCTGCGCCGGGCCGAGGCGTCCGGCGCGGAGATCCTCGCCGGCGACGCCGTCGAGCTCGGCGAGGGCGAGCTGCCCTACGCCGCGCTGACGTCGGCGTTGCGGGGTCTCGCCCGCGACGGCCATCCCTCCCTCGACACGCTGCATCCGCGCGACCGCGCCGAGCTGGCCCGCCTCCTCCCGGGGCTGGCCGGCGCGGCGCCGTCGGACGAGGGGTCCGACCGGCCCGCGCAGGGCCGCCTCTTCGAGGCCGTGCTCGGCCTCCTCGACCGCCTCGGCAGCGAGGCGCCGGTCGTCCTCGTGCTCGAGGACCTCCACTGGGCCGACCCCTCGACCCGCGCCTTCGTCGCGTTCCTCGCCCGCTCGCTCTGCCGCGAGCGGGTGCTCGTCGTCCTGACCTACCGCGTCGACGAGCTCCACCGCCGCCATCCGCTGCGCCCGCTGCTGGCCGAGATCGAGCGCGATCCCGAGGTCCACCGCATCACGCTCGAGCCGCTGAGCCGCGACGAGCTGGCCGCGGCGCTCGAGGACATCCTCGGCGAGGCACCCGACGACGGCCTCGTCGACCGCCTCTACGCCCGCAGCGAGGGCAACCCGCTCTTCACCGAGGAGCTGCTCGCCGCCGGCGTCGACGGTCGCGGCGCGATGCCGGTGACCCTGCGCGACGCGCTGATGGTGCGCATCGAGCAGCTCGACCCGGCCACCGAGGACGTCCTGCGCGTGCTCGCCGTCGGCCAGCGCGTCGACCACGGGCTGCTCGGCGAGATCAGCGGGATGGACCGCGGCGCGCTCGTGGCCGCGCTGCGCGAGGCCATCGCCAGCCACCTCGTCGTCGCCCAGTCCGACGATCGCTACACCTTCCGCCACGCGCTCCTGCGCGAGGTCGTCGCCGACGACCTCCTGCCGGGCGAGCGCACCGAGCTGCACCGCGCCTTCGCCGCCGCGCTCGAGCGCCGCGCCGGCGACGGTCCCGACGGCGCGCAGATCGCCGCCGGCGTCGCCCATCACTACGCCGCGGCCGGCGACCAGCGCGACGCGCTGCGCGCGAGCGTCCGCGCCGCCACGGCGGCCGAGTCCGTCCACGCCTTCGGCGAGGCCGCCGCGCTGTTCGAGCGCGCCCTCGAGCTGTGGGACCGCGTCCCGGACGCCGCCGAGGTGGCCGGCCTGGACCAGGTCGCGCTGCTGCACCGCGCGGGCGACGCGTTCATCGCCTCGGGCGACCGCAAGCGCCCGACCGGCCTGCTGCGCGCCGCGCTCGAGATGGTCGACGAGGGGTCCGAGCCGCGGCGCGCCGCCGCCCTGCTCGAGCGCCTCGCCATGGCCCACTGGCGCGCCGGGCGTGCCTCGGAGGCGCTCGACACCGCGCGCCACGCGCTCGCCCTCGTCGAGGACGGCGACGCGACGCCCGAGCGCGCGACGATCCACACCTGGTTCGCCAAGACGCGGATGCTCCAGGGCCGCTACCGCGACGCCGTCGTCGCCGCCCGCGACGCCATCGAGGACGCCGAGGCGACCGGCAACCACGCGGCGCTCTCGGGCGCGCTCAACGGCATGGGCATCTCGCTCGCCGCCCAGGGCGCCGTCGAGGAGGGCACCGCGGCGCTGCGCCGCGCGATCGAGATCGCCCGCGACCAGGGGCGCCCGCGTGAGCTCGAGAGCGCGCAGGTCAACCTCGCCGACGCGCTGCACCTCGCCGGCCGCGACCGCGAGGCGCTCGAGGTCGCCCGCGCCGCGCGCGACGAGGCGCCGGGGCGCGGCAACCACGGCGTCTGGCTCGACGTCTCGATCGCCGAGCTGCTCACCGAGCTCGGCGACTGGGACGATGCCGAGCGGCTGTTGCCCGAGGAGAGCCGCCGGTTCCTCGGCAGCGAGCGCGTGTTCGTCGACATCAAGCGCGCCGAGATGGCCCTCGGGCGCGGCCGCCACGAGGAGGCGGCCGAGCACCTCGCGCGGCTCGCGGACCCTGTCGCCGCATCGGCCGAGTCGCAGTGGCACGGCGGCTACGGCGCGTTGCTCGCGGAGCTGCGCCGCCGCCAGGGCGACCTCGACGGCGCGCGCGAGGCGGTCGACGAGGCGCTCGACCGCATCGAGTTCTGCACCGAGGACGCATCGCGCCTGGCCCGCGTGTCGGCCGAGGGCGTGTCCGTCGAGGCCGACCGCGCCCAGCGCGGCCGCGACCTCGGCGACGACGCGGAGGTCACACGCGCGGTGGGGGACATCGAGGCGTTCGTCATGCGCGTCGAGGCCGCGGCCGAGGTCAGCGGGCTGCCCGTCGAGGCGGCGTGGCTGGCCAACGCGCGCGCCGACGCCGCGCGCGCGGCGGGCGAGCCGTCGGCCGAGCTGTGGCACGACGCGGGCGACGCGTGGGCCGCGATCGAGCGCCCCTACCGCGTCGCGCTGGCGCGCTGGCGCGAGGCCGAGGCCTACGTCGGCGCCGACGACCGCGAGACCGCGGCGCCGCTCGCCGCCGAGGCGCTCGAGATCGCCCGCCGGCTCGGCGCCGGGTGGCTCGCGGGCGAGATCGAGGGGCTCGTCGCCCGCGCCCGCCTGCGCCTCGACGCGGGCGCCGAGGACGCCGCCGCGAACGGCACGGCGGACGGCGCCGGCGAGGACGCGGCGGAGGACCCGTTCGGCCTGACCCCGCGCGAGCGCCAGGTGCTCTCGCTCGTGGCCAAGGGCGCGACGAACCGCCAGATCGGCGCCCAGCTCTACATGGCCGAGAAGACCGCGAGCGTCCACGTCTCGCGGATCCTCGCCAAGCTCGACGTGCGCAGCCGGACCCAGGCCGCGGCCGTCGCGCACCGCCTCGGCCTCGCGGACTGAGCGCACGCGGCGTCCGGGACGACGGCTGACGCGCGGCTCAGGCCGTCGGGGCGGTCGCGCGCAGCGAGGCGCGGATGAGGCCCTCGACGCGGTCGAGGTGATGGCGCATCGCGGCCGTCGCGGCGACGGGGTCGCGCTCGCGGATCGCGGCGAGGATCGCGGCGTGGTCGCTGATCGCCTGCGCGGGCGCGGCGTCGGGGCGGAACGAGATCTCGCGGGTCTCGCGCAGCGTGTCGTTGAGCGCGCGGACGAGCGCGACGAGCGTGCCGTTGCCGGTCGCCTGGGCGATCGCGACGTGGAACGCCGAGTCGTAGTCGACGAGCGAGTCGCCGCGGGCGGCGGCCTCCTCCATGAGCGTCACGTAGCGCTCCATCTCGTCGATCGCGTCGCGCGAGGCGCGCTTGGCGGCGAGCGACGCCACCTCCGGCTCGAGGAGCCGCCGGACCTCCATCGGGTCGAGGACGGGGTCGGCGTCGTGGCCGCCGGCGGTCTCGAGCCGCGCGACGCGGCTCGCGCGCGCCCGGCCGACGTGCGCGATGCGCGCCTTGCCCCGGGTCTCGATCACGCCCGCCTGGGCGAGCGCGGCGAGCGCCTCGCGCAGGACGTTGCGGCTGACGCCCAGTTGCTCGCAGAGCGTGCGCTCGGCGGGCAGCGCGACCTCGGAGCCGGAGCTCGCGGCGACGAGGTCGAGCAACTGGGCGGCGACGTCGTCGGGCAGCCGGCGGCGCTCCATGGGGCGCACCGCGCCGAGCGACCCCGCGGGACGGGGAGACGCGTCGGCGGGCGCGGGGGAGTCCGGCGTCACGGCGCCGAGGGTACTCGCGCGGGCGGGCGAAGCGGGGCGCTTGACACTCACGTCCGCGTGGATCTATGGTCCTACCATTCGACCAACAGACCGTCCTCTCCCGGTCTGGAAAGGAGCCAGCAAGATGGGAACCGTGCGCATGCCCGAGGGCAAGCGGATGGCGAGTTGCCTCTGCTTCGACTTCGACGCCCTCTCGCTGTGGCTGGGGCTGTTCCGCTTCAACACGGCCAACCCCCTGTCGCGCGGGGAGTTCGGCGCGACCGTCGCCGTCCCGCGGATCCTGGCGCTGCTCGACCGCCACGACCTACGGGCGACGTGGTTCGTGCCCGCCCACACCGCCCAGGTCTTCCCCGACGCGGTCAAGGCGCTCGCCGACCGCGGGCACGAGGTCGCGGCCCACAGCATGTACCACGCGCCGTACGAGGTCGGGCTCGCCACGAGCGGGATCCCGCCCGCGTCGCCCGAGCGCCAGCGCGGCTACATCGAGGAGCAGACCGAGATCCTCGAGCGCGTGACCGGCCGGCGGCCGAGTCGGCTTCCGCTCGCCGATCGGCGACTGGGTGGGCGAGCACGTCCCCAACGCGCTCATCGAGTTCGGCTACACCTACGACAGCAGCCTGCAGGGTCACGACTTCAACCCCTACCGGCTGCGCCTCGGTGACACCTACGCCATGGAGGAGCCGTTCGCGGTCACGTTCGGCGAGGAGTCCCCGCTGCTCGAGATCCCGCTGCACTGGGACACGAACGACTTCGCGCAGTTCGAGTTCCTCGGCTACTACCTCAACCCGGAGAACCCCTGGTTCTCGCCGGCGCCGTTCGGGACGGTCGAGCAGGTGCTCGCCAACTTCACCGGCAGCTTCGACGCCTGCCACGAGCACGTCCCGGGCGGCGTGTGGAACACGATCCTGCACCCGCAGTGCTGCGGGCGCGACATGAAGCTCACGTTCCTCGACCGGCTCTTCGCGCACGTCCGCGACCACGACGACGTGTGGTTCGCGACGATGTCCGAGGTCACCGACGCCTACGACGACGCGCTGCCCGACCCGACCCCGGGGCTGGCCGCGGCGACCGCGACCTGACCCGCTCACTCCCGCGCCGTCCGAGCGCCCGTCGCGCCCTGCGCGGCGGGCGCTCGCGCGTTCCGGCCTCCCTCAGCGGCCGACGACCGCGGCGCTGCCGTCGCTGCGCGGATCGGCCCCGGCCGTGACCGTCGCCGTCCGCGCCGATCGCGATCGCGTGGGCGTGGCCGAAGCGCTCGCTGTGGGGCGGGAGGACCGCGACGCGGGAGAAGCGGGCCGCCAGCGCGTCGGGGCCTGCGGGGGCGTGGTCGGCCTCGACGTGGAGCGTGTCGGCGTCGTCCTCGAGGGCGAAGCGCCCGTGGAGCACCCGCGGCGCAGCGACGGCCTCGGCCGGCGTCGCCCCGGCGAGCAGGCGGTGCAGCACCTGGACGTTGGCCTGCGGCTGGCCGTCGGCGCCCATCGCGCCGAACACGAACCGCGGCCGCCCGTCCTCGAGCGCCATGCAGGCCATCAGCGTGTGGAGCGTGCGCTTGCCCGGCGCGAGGACGTTCGCGGCGTCGGGGCGCAGGGCGAAGTAGTGGGCGCGGTTGTGCAGCAGGATCCCGGTGTCGCCCGCGACGAAGCACGAGCCGAAGCCGTAGTAGAGGCTCTGGATCAGCGAGCACGCGTTGCCCTCGGCGTCGACCGCGCAGGCGTAGACGGTGTCGCCCGCGACGGGGGCGGTCGCGGGCGCGGCGCCCGAGACCCGGCCGGCGAGGAGATCCTCGGCGCCGACGCGCATGTGCGCGGGGTCGGTGAGGTGCGCGTCGCGCAGCGCGAAGGCGCGGACCTTGGCCGCGACGAAGGCGTCGAGGTAGTCGAGCGTCCCGGGGGCGGCGTCGGGGCGCATCGCCTGCAGCATGAGCAGCGCGGTGAGGCCCTGGCTGTTGGGCGGCGTCGTCACGATGTCGAGCCCGCCGTGGCGCGCCGCGACCGGCGCGGTCCACTCGGGACGGTAGGCGCGCAGGTCGTCCGCGCGCAGGAGACCGCCGGCCGCCGAGACGGCGTCGGCGACCCGCCGGCCGAGCTCGCCGCCGTAGAGCTCGGCGGCGCCCGCGTCGGCGATCCGGCGCAGCGTCGCGGCGAGGTCGGGCCGGCGCACGACGGTGCCGGCCGGCACGGGCGCCCCGGCCGCGTCCAGGAACCACGCGCGCAACACCGGATCGGCGGCGACGGCGTCGCGCTCGGCCGCGATCCAGCCCGCGATCCGCGGGCTGATGTCGATCCCGGCGGCGGCGCGGTCGGCCGCCGGCGCGAGGGCGTCGGCGAGGGGGAGCGACCCGAAGCGGGTGAGCGCCTCCTCCCATGCCCCGACCGTCCCGGGGACCGACACCGACAGCGGCCCGCGGACGGGGACGGCGTCGAGGCCGCGTTCGGCGAACGCCGCGGGGGTCGCCAGTCCGGGTGCGCCGCCCGTGCCGTTCAGGCAGTGTGTCGTCCCGGTGCGCGCCTCGTGGTAGAGGAGGAACAGATCGCCGCCGAGCCCGCACATGTGCGGGTAGACGACGGTGAGCATGGCATTCGTCGCGATCGCCGCGTCGAGGGCGTTGCCGCCCGCCGCGAGCACCTGCTCGCCGGCCTCGGTCGCGGTGTGGTGCGGGCTCGCGACCGCGCCGGCGAGGAGCGCGGGGGTGTTCGGTCTGGGACGCAGCGTGATCTCCGGCGACGGCGCAGCTTGACAGCCAAGCGGCGCGAGGACTAGATTGGCCCTACCATCCTACCAAGCTAACCGAATTTCGGAGGCGCACCGGTGAAGGTCTTCATCTCGGTCGACATGGAAGGCACGAGCGGCGTCGAGCGGCTCGAGGAGATCTTCCGCGGCCTGCCCGGCTACGGTCGCGCCCGGCGGCTCATGGCCGGCGACGCGAACGCGGTCGTCCGCGGCGCGATCGAAGGCGGGGCGGACGAGATCGTCGTCAGCGACTCGCACGGCTACATGTGCAACATCAACCCCGACGACCTCCTGCCGGGCGTGCGGCTCAAGCGCGGGCAGCTGCGCCGGCGCTGGTGCCAGATGAAGGGCTTCGAGAGCGACTTCGACGCGGTGCTGCTCGTCGGCTTCCACGCCAAGGCGGGCAACGAGAACGCGATCCTGTCGCACACGTGGATCACGAGCTTCCTCGACGTGCGCGTCAACGGCCAGTCGGTGCCGGAGCCGTCGCTGAACACGTGGCTCGCCGGCGCCTTCGGCGTCCCGGTCGTGATGCTGTCGGGCGACGACCAGGTGATCGCCGAGGCGAGCCCGGTGATGGGCGATGTCCACTACGCCCAGGTCAAGACGTCGACCGGCTACTTCAGCGGCACGCACCTGCCGCTCGACCAGAGCCGCCGCCTCCTGCGGGAGACCGCGCGCGACGCCGTACGCGGTGCGGCGGCATTCCGGCCCGTGCAGGTCGAGCTGCCCGTGACGATCGAGCTCGACCTCTCGCCCGACGCCGTCGAGGCGACGCCGCTCGGCGCGCGCGTGGCCGACAACCAGCGCTTCGTCGACCGCGCGTGGGGCGACGAGCCGCTCAGCGACGTCGACCTCGTCCTCGCCACCCACCCCGAGGTCAGCTCCCCGAAGCCGGGGACGATCGCCTTCACCTGCGCGGACTTCCCGACGGCGTACGCGACGCTCCACGCGGTCCTCGGCGAGGTCTACGAGCGCGACATCGAGAACCTCATCGACGTCGTCGCCGAGCCGGACGCCTACGCGCGGCCGGACCTCGACGACATCGTCGGCGAGCACCCGGTGACCGAGCGCGACACCGACGCGGTCGGGCGCGGCTAGACGTTCTCCTCGTCGAACGGCGCCCGCGCCGCGGCCTGCTCCGGATCGCCGCCCGTGTCGCGCAGCGCGCGGATGAACGCGCCGAACCCGCGGCTCGGCGCGTGGAGGTTGAGGAAGCGGACCGGGTCGGAGCCGGTCAGGGCGACGCTGTGCGGGACGCCGGGCGGGAGGCTCACCCACTCGTCGGCGCCGGCGCGCAGCTCGCGGTCGCCGGTGATCACCGTGACCTCGCCCGCGAGCACGTAGAAGGCCTCGGCGTGGTGGCGGTGGACGTGCGCGCGCACCGGCGGGCCGCCCGGCGCGGCGCGCGTCTCGGAGATGCCGATCTCGTCGGCGTCGGTGAGCAGGGCGACGCCGAGGTCCGGCTCGTCGAAGACGATCTCCGGCCCGCCGATGACGATCTCCGACGACGGCCGCGTGCCCTCGGCGGGCGGGTCCTCCTGGTCGAACGACCGCGGGCCGCCGTCGCGCAGCGCGCGCATGTAGTCGGCGAAGCCGGTGCCCGGCGCGTGGACGTTGAGGTAGCGCAGGTCCTCCGCGCCGCCGTTGCGGAACCCGTGGACGACCATCGGCGGGACGCGCACGAGCGTCCCGGCCGGCGCGGTCGTCTCGCCCTCGGCGAGCTTCAGGGTCAGCTCGCCGGCGAGCACGTAGAAGACGTCGTGGTGCCGGCGGTGGACGTGCGGGTCGGCGCCGTCGCGGCCCGGCCCGAACCGCGACCAGGTGGCGTGCATCCCGTCGTGCTCGCCGAGGATCTCGACGCGGCGGTCGGGCGCGTCGCCGATGACCTCGCCCGCGCGCGCCCGGGTCAGCGTCGGCTCGCTCATGGCGGCATTGTGCACCGCGCGCCCGCGACGGCGGCGGGCCGGTACGGTCGCCGCGGTGTTCGTCCTCCTGCTCACGTACGTCAAGCCGCTGCCCGAGGTCGACGCGCTCATGCGCGAGCACATGGCGTGGCTGAAGAAGGGCTACGCCGATGGGCGCTTCCTCGTGTCCGGCCGGCAGATCCCGCGGACCGGCGGCGTGATCCTCGCCCGCGGCGACGACCGCGCGGAGATCGAGGCGCTCGCGGCCGGCGACCCGTTCGTGGCGGGCGGCGTCGCGACGTGCGAGGTCGTCCAGTTCCGCGCGTCGCAGACCGCGCCCGCGCTCGACGGGCTGGTCTGAGCCCGTCCGCGTCAGCGCGTCGGGACGGGCGCCTCGGCCGCGACCGGCTCGACCGGCGCGGCCTCGCGCAGGCGCCGCAGCGCCGCGAGCGCGCGGCGCGGCGAGCAGGCCCCGAACGTCGCCACGAGCACCGTGCCGCCGATCGCCACCGAGCACGCGGTGCGGGTCGCCTTCATCACGGCGAGGTAGACGATCACGGCGCCGACCGAGACGGCGGTGCCGGTCGCGGCGGGCAGCGCGAAGCCGAGCAGGCCGACGCGCAGCCCGGTGCTCGCGGGCGCGAAGCGCAGGCGCGTGCCGCCGTCGATGGCCATGGTGACCGCCGCCGCGACGAGCCCGCCCGGGAGCTTGCACGCCGTCAGGCAGCAGGCGATGGCCGCGAGCCGGATCAGGCGGGCCAAGAGCTGCCAGCTCACGACGGTCCGCAGGTACGTCCGCGGCTCGCGCAGGACGGCGACGCCGGCCGCGAGCTCGTGCGACAGCCGTCGCGCCCAGCGGCGGATGACGGTGATCGCGGCGACGATGCCGACGGCGCCGGCGGCGGCGACGACCGCGGCGGTGACCGGATGGTCGGCCGCCCCGGCCAGCGCATCGACGGCGATGCCGATCGGCAGGTAGCCCATGGCGAGCGCCCACGAGAGCAGGACCGCGCCCGCGAGCCACTCGAACAGCGTCTCCGGCGCGAGCGTCGCCATCAGGGTCGGCATGCGCGACTCCGGCAGGCGGCGGCGCAGCACCGCGAGCTTCACGAGGTCGCCCGCGCGCGCGGGGACGAAGGCGTTGACGCTGCCGCCCGCGAAGGCGGCGGCCTGGACGTCGCGCACCCGCAGGTCGCGGTGCTCGGGCCCGACGGCGCGCAGCACGCCGTACCAGCCGCGGTTGCGGACGAGGTCGGCCGTGAGGTGGAGGAGCAGTCCGGCGGCGAGCAGCGGGACGTCGAAGCGGCGGAACACGTTCGCCACCGCGCCTCCCGCCATCGCGAGGAGCGCTGCCAGCGTGTCGATCGATCCGTCCATGGCCTTCGCTGCCGTCCTGTGAGCGCGCCCACCCGAGGGGACCGCGGCGACGCCGACGTCGCCGGGCGCGTGTGTCTGTTGCGCACCGTAGCCGCTCCGCGTCGGCCGCGGGTCGATAATCGTGCCGATCGGCGCATCGGGGGTACCCTCGCGCGGTGCGCGGAGCCCTCCAGCGACTGTGGCGCCGGCCGCCGGCGGCCGCGCCCGCCGGCGACTGGCTCGGCTGGTGGCGCGAGCGCGGGGAGCGCGAGCTGCGGTGCATCCTCATGACGGCCTGGGACCCGCTGGGCGTCGCGTCCATCCCCGATGCCTGGGACGAGTACGACGACTACCTGCCCGCGATCGTCGGACCGCTGCGCAGGTCCGCGGACCGGGTGTGGGAGGAGGCGGTCGACGACCTCGCCGACGTGCTCGCGGGCATCGAGCGCGAGCGGATGGCCCTGCCGCCCAAGCCGCGCGCCGACTACGAGACCGTCGCCGCATATCTGCTCGCCTGGCACACGTGGTCGTTCGACCACGACGGCCGGCCCCCGACGCAGTGGGACGACGACGGCTGACCGGCGCGCCGCTACAGCGAGGCCAGGAACGCGCCGATCCGCGCGAGCCCCTCGGCCAGACGCTCGCGCGAGGTGGCGTAGGACAGGCGCAGGTGGCCCTCGCCCGCCGCGCCGAAGGCCGTCCCGCTGAGCAGCGCGACGCCCGCCTCCTCGAGCAGGCGGTCGGCGAGGGCGTCGGCGCCCAGCGGCAGGGCCGACACGTTCGGGAACGCGTAGAACGCCCCGCGCGGGGCGCGGCAGGTCACGCCCGGGAGCGCGGCGAGGCCGGACACGACGAGTTCACGCCGCGCGCGGAACTCGGCGAGCATCGCGGCGACGCCGTCCTGCGGGCCGGTGAGCGCCGCGACCCCGGCGCGCTGCACGAACGGCGGCACGCACGAGGTCGAGTTCACGATGAAGCGCGTGAGCACCTCGGCCAGCGCGGCCGGAACGGCGGCGTAGCCGCAGCGCCAGCCGGTCATCGCGTAGGTCTTCGAGAAGCTGTCGAGGACGATCGTGCGCTCGAGCATCCCGGGCTCGCTCGCGATCGACGCGAACTCGCCCTCGTACAGCAGCCGCCCGTAGACCTCGTCGGAGAGCACCCAGGCCGGCCCGTCCCGCAGCACGGCGGCCGCGGCCGCGAGCGTCGCGCGGTCGAGCACGCCGCCGGTCGGGTTCTGCGGCGAGTTGAGGATCACGAGCTTCGTGCGATCGGTGACCCGCGCGGCGAGCTCGTCGACCGAGAACGCGAAGTCGTCGTGCTCGCGCAGGACGAGCGGGACCGGGGTCGCGCCGGCGAAGCGGATCGCCGACTCGTAGATCGGGAAGCCCGGGTCGGGATAGACGACCTCGTCGCCCGGCTCGCAGGTGGCGAGCACGGCGAAGAGCAGGAACGGCTTGGCCCCGTTGGCGACGATGACGTGCTCGGGGGCGATCGGCACGCCGCGCGTGCGCGCGAGCTCCGCGGCCGCGGCCTCGCGCAGCTCGGCGATCCCGGGCGCGGGGCAGTAGCCGGTCTCGCCCGCGCGGACGGCGGCGAACGCCGCCTCGGCGACGTGCGGCGCCGTCGGGAAGTCCGGCTCGCCGATCTCGAGGTGGACGACGTCGCGGCCCGTCCGCTCGATCTCGCGGGCGCGCGCGAGGACGGCGAACGCGCCCTCGGTGCCGAGCCGCAGCGCGGCGGGGGCGAGGGACGGGGCGGCGGCCGGTCGCATCGCCCGGAGTCTAGGAACGGTCGCCCGGGGCCGGCCAGCCGGGGTCCTCGTCGTCGCCGTCCGCGACCACCGCGGAGAACCGCGCCGCGACCGCCTCGCGCGAGGGCGGGTGGGCGAGCACGTAGCGGATCCGCAGCAGGCTGATCGCCCCGAGCACCGCGGGCAGGCCCGAGCTGGAAGACGCGGTAGCCGAGCACGGCCGCGGCGGCGAGGTCGAGCGGCGTGCCGTAGGCGACGAACATGCCGATCAGGCCGCCCTCGGTCCCGCCGACGCCGCCCGGCGTCGGCAGCAGCGCGCCCGCGTGCCCGAGGGTGTAGGCGAGGATGAAGACGCCGACCGGGGGCGCCCCGCCGCCGAAGGCCTGGAACGAGCACGCGAGGCTCGCGACGTCGAAGGCGTAGTAGGTGATCGCGCCGAGCACGAGCAGGCGGTCGCCGTGCTGCACGAGGTCGACCGTCGTGCGCACCGAGTGGTGCAGGAACCGCCGCAGCCGCCACAGCGCAACGCGCGCGCGGCCGCCCGGCGGCTCCGGCGTGGGCGGCAGCCGGGCGTAGACGACCGCCAGCACGATCATGGCCGCGGCGCCCACGGCCGGGAGCAGCGACGCCGCGAGCGACACGTCGCCGGGCAGCAGGCCGATCGCCTCGCCCGTGCCCGCGAGGACGAGCGCGAAGAATCCGACCGCGCTCGTGGCGAGGAACAGCGCCGCATGGCGCTGGTCGGCGTAGTCGGCCGGCACGCCGACCCGGCGCATCACGTACGCGCCGAACGCGGGCCCGCCGGCGCCGCCCGCCGGGAGCAGGACGTTCGCGCCCTGCTCGGCGAGGCCGAGCACCAGCGCGCGGCGCCAGGGGACGATCCGGTCGAACACCGCCCACAGCGCGCGGACGAAGCCGAGCATCGAGCCGATCGAGCACACGGCCGCCGCGGCGAGCCAGCGCGGGTCGGCGCCCGTGAGGCGATCGCGGACCTCGTCGATGCCCGGCAGCGCGCTGAGCCCGACGGCCGCGATCGCGGCGATGACGACGAACAGCGCGGCGCGCCGGGCGATCGCGCGGCCGTCGACGCCGGACTCGGACGGGGTGCGGTCGACGTCGTCAGCCACGGGTCGGACGGCGCGGGGAGGTCGGGGGCGCGATCAGACAGCCTCCTCCAGCGGTCGCACGGCGCCCGTCACGAGCCCGGCGAGCGCGAGCAGGACGAGCACGGCGGTGAGCGCGTGGGGCACGGTCGACTGCTCGGCGAGGAAGCCGATCAGCGGCGGGCCGGCGAGGAACGCGACGTAGCCGATGGACGAGATGACGCTGACCCGCGACGCGGCCCGGGCGGGGTCGTCGGCGCCCGCGCTCATGCCGACGGGGAACCCGAGCGAGATCCCGACGCCCCACAGCACCGTCCCGGCGAACACCAGCGCCGTGCTCGAGGCGAACGCGAAGAGCACGAGCCCGGCGACGGACGTGAGCGTCAGCACGCGGATGACGGGCACGCGGCCGTACGTGTCGAGCAGGACCGGGCCGAACCAGCGCCCGGCCGTCATCGCCGACAGGAACACCGCGAAGGCGAGCGTGCCGACGGCGGCGTCGGTCCCGTGGCCGTCGATCATGGCGACGCCGATCCAGTCGTTGCCCGAGCCCTCGGCGAACGCGAACGCGAGGACGAACACGCCGACGAGCAGCGTCCGCGGCTCGTGCCAGGCGGCGAACGCCGAGCGGCCGCCCGTCGCCGCCGAGGCGCGGTCCTCCGCGTCGGGGCGGTCGGGGATGAAGGCCCGGACCGCGAAGGGCACGCCGAGCGCGATCGCCGCGCCGACCACGAGCAGGTGGGCGGTGACGCTCACGCCGAGCGCGACCATGAGGGCGCCGCCGAGCGCGCCCCCGACGGTCCCGAGGCTGAACCCGGCGTGGAAGCGCGGCATGATCGCCCGGCCGTGGCGGCGCTCGACGAGCGCGCCCTGCACGTTCATCGCGACGTCCCAGCTCCCGGTCCCGACCCCGAACGCGAAGAGGCCGACGACGACGGGCGCGACGCCGACGCGGTAGCCGAGGGCGACGACGACGAGCGCCGTGCCCGCGAGGATCGACATCACCGTGACCGTCCGCCGCGAGCCGAAGCGCGAGACGATCGGGCCCGAGAGCGGGAGCGCGGGGACCGACCCGGCGGCGATCGCCAGCAGCACGAGGCCGAGCGCCGACGGGCCGAGGTCGAGGCGGTCCTTGACCTGCGGGATGCGCGACGCCCAGGTCGAGAACGCGAACCCGGTCGCGATGAACGCGGCGTACGTGGCGCGGATCGCGGCGTCGACCGCGCGGCGGTCGACATCGGGGGCGGCGGCCGTCGGCGGGGCGGCGCGGGGGAGGGCGTCCATGCACCCCTAGTGGTACGCGATCGCCTCAGGCGGCGCGGTGCGGGGAACCCGTCAGCGACCGGTCGTCATCCGCGACACGGCGGCGTCGACCGCGCGGGTCGGGAGCGCGGCCTGGAACGCGAGGCGCACGCGGGCGTCGGTGCCGACGAGGTAGCGCGCCCGCGGCCGCCCGGTCGTCAGGGCGATCTCGATCGTGTCGGCGACCTTGTCGACCGGGGAGGTCTGGCGCTGGATGCGCGCGACCGTCTTGCGCATCGAGGCGATCTGGCGGCGGTAGAGCGTGCGGTGTTCGCCGGACATGCTCGCCTCGACCGCGTCGGCCGTGTCCAGCGCGCCGCGCCAGAGGTCGGTGTCGATCGATCCCGGCTCGACGAGCACGACGCGGATGTCCCACGGCCGCAGCTCCATCCGCAGGGCGTCGGCGATCGCCTCCAGCGCGAACTTCGACGCGCTGTAGGCGCCGAGGAACGGCGAGGCGACGCGCCCGCTGATCGAGCCGACGAACACGACGCGGCCGCTCGTCGCGCGCAGCAGCGGGAGCACGGCCTGGGTGACGGTGACCTGCGCGACGACGTTGACCTCGAGCTGGCGCCGCAGGTCGTCGGCGCTGACGGCCTCGACCGGGCCGGAGACGACGATGCCCGCGTTGTTGACGACCGCGTCGAGGCCGCCGCCGACCGCGTCGGGCAGCGCGGCGACCTGGGCGGCGTCGGCGACGTCGAGCATGACCGGGTGGACCGTCCCGGTCGCGGCCTTGCGCAGCGCCACGCCGTCCTCCTCGCGCCGGACCCCCGCGTGGACCTCCCACCCGCGGCCGGCCATGCGCAGCGCGACCGCGCGCCCGATGCCGCGGCCCGCTCCGGTGACGAGGACCGACGGGCTCAGGACCCCGGCCGCCAGACGTGCATGATGTCCCGCATCGAGATGATGCCCTCGACCTCGCCGCCGGAGACGACGACGAGATGGCGGAAGCCGCCGCGCGCCATGGCGTCGGCCGCCTCCTCGAGCCCCCACTCGCCGTCGGCGAACGTCGCCCGCGACGTCAGGTGGTTGGAGACGAGCTCGCGGTCGGGGTCCTCGCCGGACCCGAGCGACCGGACGAGGTCGCGCTCGGTGACGATCCCCGGCCCGGGCTGCTCGGGATCCATGATCACCGCCGCGCCCACGTTGTGCTCGACCATGAACGTCGCCGCCTCGCGCAGCGTGCGCCCCGGCGTGATCGTCAGGACGTGCTCCGTCATCGCTTCTCGCACCTTCACGGCACCCTCCGACCGTCTCCGCGTTGCCTCGTCGACCCCGCGCCGCGCGGGATGGCGCGACCATACGCAATTCGTGCCCTTTGTTGCGAGCCCGTGCCCGCCGCGCGCGGACGAGCGGCGTCGACCCGGCGTGGAGCGGCGATAGGTTCCGGCGAAGCGTGGCCGCCACCGTCCACATCCGCCCGGCCGAGCGGGCCGACGTGCCGGCCGTCCTCGCGCTCTGGGCGCGCGCCCGCAGCGCGGCCGCGGTCACGCCGGACACGACGGAGGCCGTCGAGCGGCTGCTCGCCACGCTGCCCGGCTCGCTCCTCGTCGCCGAGCACGGGCCGCAGGCCGCGATCGTCGGCGCGCTCGTCGCCGCGTGGGACGGGTGGCGCGGGAACATGTACCGGCTGGCGGTCGACCCCGGCCAGCGCCGGCGCGGGATCGCGACGGCGCTCGTGCGCGCGGGCGAGCATCACCTCCGTGCGCAGGGGGCGGCGCGGATCACGGCGCTCGTGGCGCACGAGGAGCGGGACGCGGTCGGGCTCTGGCAGGCCGCGGGCTACGCGCGCGACACCGCGATCACGCGGTTCGTGCGGACGCTCGACTGACGGCGGCCCGGGACCGCAGCGCGGCCAGGAACCCGACGAGGCGGATCCGGGCGGCCGGGTCGATGCGCTCGAAGCGCATCGCCGACATCTCGCTCCCCGCGCGCACGACCTGCGCGGTGCCGGCGATCGTCTCGCCGCTCGTCAGCACGATCTCGAACGCCACGAGCGCGCCGGGCGAGAAGCCCCCGACGCCGGTGCCGACGGCGAAGCCGCCGAGGCTGATGTCGCGGGTGACGAGCTTGCGCTCCTCGCCGAACGGCGTGCCGTCCGAGTCGAGCTGCCGCATCATCGCGGGCAGGGTGACCGGCAGGCGCGCGGACTTGCGGCGATGGTCGGCGGCGACGGGCGCCGCGCGGGTCGCCGCGCGCTCGGCGAAGTGCAGGTCGTCGTCGCTCATGCCCCGGTACATCGCGCCGCGGAGCATCACGAGCTTGTCGCCGTGCTGGAACACGAGCGAGGCGCCGTCGCCGGCGGCCGGGAGCCGGGCGGCGAGCTCCGGCTCGTGCGGGGCGAGCACGGCCTCCCCGCCCGGGAGCGCGACGACCCGGCAGTCGGCGACCATGTCGCCGACCGACAGCGCGGCGGTCTGCCCGATCGTGAGACGCTTCATGATGACCGCCCAGGGGCGAGCCCCGGGATCCCTTCCCGCTAGGCCGCGGGCCCGGCCGTGATGGCCGACCCGACGACCTCGGTCACGCGGAGGCCGAACTCCTCGTCGATCACCACGACCTCGCCGCGGGCGATCGGGCGGCCGTTGACCAGAAGGTCCACGGGCTCGCCCGCCATGCGGTTGAGCGTGATGATCGACCCCGGGCCGAGCCCGAGCGTGTCACCGATGGTCATCTGCGTGCGGCCGATCTCGACGGCGAGCTCGACCGGCACGGCATGGAGCCGGGCCAGGTCGGCGTCGCCGGCCACGGGACCGGAGACGGTCTCGAACGGCTCGGCGGCGAAATCGGCGTCGAACGACGCCCCCATGTCGGGGGCGACATCGAACGGCTGCTCGGCGATTACGGGATCCACGGGGACGGTTCTCCTTGACTACTGCACGGCGACGTCGGTGAACAGGACATCCTCGACCTTGACGTCGGTCTTCCTCTTGATCGACCGCAGGAGCTGCTTCTTGAGCTTCTCGCGGCCCTCCCCGGACACGAGGCTCTCCGCGTTGTCGTCGGTCAGACGGTCGGTGACGATGTCGCGGATCACGGCCTCCTGCGGGAGCGTGCCGAAGCCCTCCGGCGGCTTGGGCGCCTCCTTCTCCTCGGAGGCGATCGCCTGCGTGTGGTCGAGCACGAGGCCGACGCTCAGCTTGGCGAAGCGGCCGCCGCTGAGGTTGATCAGGAACTCCTTCGGCAGGACGTAGACCTGGCCGTCGACCTTGGGCTTGGGCTCGGCCGCGGCCGGCTTGGCCAGCACGAACTTGTAGGCCCCGCCGAGGACGAGGAGCAGGACGGGGACGATGAACTTGAGCTTGGACTTCATGGGGTGCCTCCCTGGCGATGTCGGAACTTCCGGGCCACCGTCCATGGCGGCCCGGGACTGCGGTCTGGGATCTAGTTCTGACGCGTGAGGACGATCTCGACGCGTCGGTTGCGCGCCCGGCCGTCGGCCGAGGCGTTGCTGGTGAGCGGGTGGTTCGCGCCGTAGCCCGAGGCCGCGAGGCGGCCGGGCGCGACGTGATCACGGATCAAGAATCGGACGACGGCCGTGGCGCGCGCGGCGGACAGCTCCCAGTTGGAGGGGAACTGGCTGCTCGCGATGCGCTGGTCGTCGGTGTGGCCCTCGACCACGATGGGGTGGTCGAACTCGGTCCGCAGCAGCGAGCTGATGCGGTCGAGCAGCGGGGTCGCGGCCGGGTTGAGCGTCGCGCTGCCGCTGTTGTAGAGCACGTTGTCGGTCAGCAGGCGGATGACGAGCCCGCGCCGGGCGACCGTCGTCTCGAGCTTGTCGCTGAGGCCGTGGTCCTTGGCGTAGGCGTCGATCTGCTGCTTGAGCGACTTGAAGTCCTCGTTCTCCTTCGCGGCGGCCTTCGACTGCTTCGCCGCGCTGAGCTGCTGCGTGATCGCCTGGATGGCCGGGATCGGCGGCGTGGCCGCCGGCCGCTGGGCGTCGGTCTGCGCGCCGGTCTGCTGGATCGACTCGCCGCCGGACAGGATCTTGCCCGAGAAGGCGTCCTGCATCGCGCGCTGGAGCGACTCGAACTTCGACGTGTTCACCGACGAGATCGAGAACAGCACCATGAACAGCGCCATGAGCAGCGTGATCATGTCGGAGTAGGTGAGCAGCCAGCGCTCGTCGTTCTCGTGCTCGCCGTCGTGGCCGTGACCGCCCCGACGGCGGCGGCCGCGGCCGCCGCGCGCGCTCATCAGGCGGCCTCTGCCGCGACCTGGGCGCCGCCGGCCGCCGGCGCGCCGGCAGCCGGCGCCGGCCTCGGCGTCCGCGCTGCGCAGGGCGGGCGGGATGAAGGACTGGAGCTTCTCGGCCAGGATGCGCGGGTTGTCGCCGGCCTGGATGCCGAGGATGCCCTCGAGCGTGAGCGTCCGCAGCTCGACCTCGGCCTTGGACAGGCCGGCGAGGCGGTTCGCCGTGGGCAGGAAGATGACGTTGGCCATCGCGACGCCGTAGAGCGTGGCGATGAAGGCGCCGGAGATGGCCGGGCCGAGCGTCTCGGGGTTGTCCAGGTTCTCGAGCACGTGGATCAGGCCCATGACGGTGCCGATGATGCCGATGGTCGGCGCGAAGCCGCCCGCGTCCTTGAAGACCTTGCCCATGACGTTGTGACGGCCGGCCATGGCCTCGGTCTCGATCTCGAGGACCTCGGCGACCATGTCGGCGTCGGTGCCGTCGACGATCAGCTGCAGGCCCTTCTTGACGAACTCGTCGTCGATCTTCGAGACCTCGTCGTCGAGGGCCAGCAGGCCCTCGCGGCGGGCGCGCTCGGCCAGGCCGACGAGCAGCTGGGCGCGCTCGTTGAGGTCCGGCACGGCGCCGCCGATCGCGGTCTTGTACAGCGCCGGGATGGCCTTCATGCCCTCGAAGCTGTTCGAGGCCATGACGGCGCCGATCGTGCCGCTCATGATGATGATGAGCGCGGGCACGTTGAAGAAGGCCGGCAGTGCGCTGCCTTCCATGGTCGCGCCCAGGGCGAGCCCGACGAACGCGACGACGATTCCGATGGCGGTGGTGGCCTTCATGACTGATCCCCAACGTCATCGGCATTTCGCGCGAAAGATTCAGGGCGGTGCAAGGCATCTGACAGGATCCCGGCGCGCCAGGCACGGATCGCGGCGACGACCTCGGCCGGCGTCTCGTCGACGAGGAAGCGCGCACCGGTGGTCAGCATGATCACGGTGTCGGGATGGGCCTCGACCTTCTCGATGAGGTCGGGGTTGATGAGGAAGGGCTCGTGGCGGTGGCCGAGGCGGTGTAGGGCGATCATCGGGGGGCTCCGGGGGGCGGGGAGGAGGGCAGAGTCGGGGCGGCGCCTTGGCGCCGCCCCGGAGCACTGCGGGATCCGCTACTAGCGGTTGAGGTTGACCAGGTCCTGCAGCATCTGGTCGGCGGTCGAGATCACGCGCGAGTTGGCCTGGAAGCCGCGCTGCGCGCTGATCATGTTCGTGAACTCCTGGGCGAGGTCGACGTTCGACATCTCGACCTGGCCGGGGGCCACGAGCGAGTAGTTGCCGCCCGGCGTGCCGACGCTCTCCGTGCCGGAGGCGCTCGAGGCCGCCCAGCGGTTGCTCGAGACGCGCTGCAGGCCGGCGTCGTTGGCGAACGACGCGAGCGAGAGGTAGCCCGCGGTCACGCGCGCGCCGCCCGCGGCCGGGTCGTAGGAGACCGAGCCGTCCTGGCCGACCGAGAGGTTCGTCGAGCCGGCCGGGATGCTGATCAGCTGGTCGGTGCCACCGGCGCCCGCGGCGGAGCGGCCGAGGACGTACTGGCCGTCCTGGGTGATCAGGTAGCCGTCCTGGTTGCGCGTGAAGTTGCCCGAGCGCGTGTACTGGATGTTCGCGATCGAGCCGGCGCCGGCGGCCGGGTCGGCGTTCGCCACGCGGAAGTAGCTGCCGTCGCTCTGGAGGGCGACGTCGAGCGGGTTGCCGGTCGTCTGCAGCGCGCCCGTCGACATGTTGTTGTCGATCGAGCCGAGCTGGACGCCCAGGCCGACCTGGATCGCGTTCGAGCCGCCCTGCGACGCGTTCGGGGCGGCGGCGCCGCGCTGCAGCTGCGAGAGGGACTCCTTGAACGTCGTGCGCTGGGCCTTGTAGCCGAGCGTGTTGACGTTGGCGATGTCGTTGGACGTGACGTCCAGCATGGTCTGGTGGACCTTGAGGCCGCTGATGGCCGCGTACATGCTCCGCATCATGGGTGCATCTGTTCCTTGTGCTCTGCGGCCTCCTCGGGGAGGTCCGGCCGCTGGTGGATGGTTGCCGTCGCGCCCCTAGGCGATGACGGCGCTGTCGATGTTGGTGAAGACCTGCTGCTTCATGTGGTCGCGATCGACCGCGGTGATGACCGTCCGGTTGGGGACGGAGACGACGAAGGCGGTGGCGTCGACGAAGACGACCGAGGCGCGGGCGCCCTTGGCGGCCGCGCGGTCCAGGCCGTCGCCGAGGCGCGCGAGCGTGGCCGGGCTCGTGTCGATCCCGCGGCGCTCGACGCGCTGCAGGGCGTGCGCCGAGAACTTGACCGGCTGCTGCGCGGTCGCGCCCAGGACGCTCGCGAACGACGGGCCGGTCGGCGCCGGAACGTTCGCCGGCGCGGGGCGGCCGGCCGGCGCGAGGCCGGGCGGCAGCAGCGCCGGGTTGTGCTCGACGAGGCTCATCGCACCGTGGTGACCGTCGTCGGGTCGATGCCGACCTGGCCGCCGACGCTCAGCGTGGCGCTGCCGTCAGCCTTGATCTGGAGGCCGTCGACCGCGCCGGAGGTGGAGCTGCCGTCGGCCTTCGTGTAGGTCACGTCGTGGCCGAGGAGGCCGACGTTCTGCGTCAGGCTCATCCGGTTGGAGAGGTCCTGGACCGCGGTCGCCAGGTTCGTGATCTGCTCGAGCGACGAGAACTGCGCCATCTGGGCGATGTTGTCCTTGTCGTCGGCGGGGTTCATCGGGTCCTGGTTCTTCATCTGGGCGACCATGAGCTTCAGGAAGTCGTCCTTGCCGAGGACCTGGTTGCCGCCGGCGTCGGCCTTCTTCGTGCTCGTGGTGCTGGTCGTCGCCGTGGTGGCGGCGGCGGTGGTGGGGTCGATGGCCATGGTCAGGGCTCCGGGTCGGGATCAGGCGAGGACGTCGACGAGCGCCCCGTTGGGCAGCTCGATCGTCGTGTCGGCGATGGGCAGGTCGGTCTCGGCGCCGTCGTGGTCGCCGGTCTGGCCGCCGGTGCGGCGGCCGTCACGCTGCTCGGAGCCGGTCGCGCCGGCGCCGGTGCCCGCGGCGTCGCTGCCGGCCGTGCCGACGTCGATGCGGACGAGGTTCAGGCCCTGGGCCTCGAGCGTGCGGCGCAGCTCGCCGGCGGCCTGGCCGAGGAGGCGCGCGGCCTCGGGGGCCTCGGCCACGATGCGGGCGCTCAGGCCCTCGGCCGTGTGGCGCAGGTGGACCTCGACGCCGCCGAGCTCCTCCGGGCGCAGGGCGATCCGGGCGCGGGTGACGCCGCGCTGGGCGGCCGCGCTGAGCGTGAGGCGGACGGTCTCGACGGCCTGCTGCATCGGGACGCCGGCGCTCGCCGTGGGAGCGGCGGGCGCCGCGACCGTCGCGGTGGCGGTCGTCGTCGGGGCGGGGGCGGACGCGGCGGCCGCGGCGGCGGCGCCGGCCTCGGCGCTCGTCGTGGCGGCGGGCGCGGCGGCGCGGGCGGCGCCCACGGCGGCCGTGGCCATCGTGCGGCGCGCGTCCGCCGGGTCACGGTCGGCGCCCGGGCGGGCGTCGTCCTGCCCGGTGCCCGCACCCGCGCTCTGGCGGGCCGCGGCGGCGGCCGCAGCAGCGGTCGTGGCCGCGTCGGCGGGCGCCGGCGTGGGCGTGGTCGCCGTGGCGTCGGCCGGCAGCGCGACGGCGCCGGCGGCCTGCTCCGCGGTCGAGGGGACGGCCGTCTGGGGGGTGACGGCCGTCCCCGCGCCGGCGGGCGGGACGGTGGGGGCGACGGGACCGGCCGGGGCGGCCGGGACGAGCGGGACGGTGGCAAGCGGCGTGCCGGGCACGACGGCGGGCGCCTGCGGCGCGGCCGTGTCGCCCTCGGAGTCCCGCCCGCCCGTGGCGGCCGGGGCGGCGCACGCGTCGGACGCCGGGGCGGCCGCGGTCGCGGCGGCGGTGACGGCGGCCGGGTCGACGACGACCGGCAGCGTGGGCTGGGCCGGGACGGCGACGGGCGCGGTCTGCTCCGTGGCGGCGTCGGCCGGCGCGGGCGACTCGGCGTCGCCGGATCCCGGCGTCGGGGCGTCGGCCGCCGTGGCACGCGCATCGGGCGTGACGGGCGAGCTCTTCGCCTGGTCCTCGGCGCCGGTCGGGCGCTTCGGGGTGTGGCCTTCCGCAACGGCGGTCCGGGCCTGGTGGATGTCGAGGAACGCCGCGAAAGGTGCGGCCTGCGCCTCTGGTGAGCGCCCTCCTGTCGGCGGCGGCGGAGCCGGCGCCGAGGGGGCGAGCTGCGTGACTGTTCGCATGCGCTCTCGGATCAGGTGGTGGAGTAGGGGAGGACGGAGGTCGGGGCGGAGACGCTGGTGACGGGCGACGTCGCGACGGCGCCGAGCGGGCTCGTCACGGACGCGGCGGCGGCGGTGGCGGTCGAAGCGGGGGCTGCCTGCCTGTAGTCGGCCGCATAGCCCAGAACCTTTCGCACGTAGTTCTGCGTCTCGGCATATGGCGGAACGCCGCCGTAGCGCTGGACCGCGCCGGGGCCCGCGTTGTAGGCCGCGAGCGCCTTCGCCGGGTCGTTGCCGAAGCGGTCGAGCTGCTGGCGCAGGTACTTCGCGCCGCCCTCGATCGCCTGGGCCGGGACGGACGGGTCGACGCCGAGCGCCGCCGCCGTGCCGGGCATGAGCTGCGTGAGACCGCGCGCGCCGGCGGGGCTCTGCGCGTTCGCGTTGAAGTTCGACTCCTGGCGGATCAGGCCGCGCAGGAGGGCCGGGTCGACGTGGTACTTCGCGGCGGCCGCGTCGATCTCGGCCGCGTAGGGCGTCGAGGCCCCGGTGCCGGCCGCGGTGCCGGTGGCGCCGGACGCGGTCGTCGCGCTCGCGTCGGTCGTGGCGGCCGTCGGCGAGGCGCCGGTGACGGACGCCAGCCGGGCGGCGAAGTCGTTCGCGCTCGTGCCCGCGGTGCTCGTCGTCGTCGTGACGGGCGCGCCGGCGGGCGACAGGCCGAGCATCGACTCGAGCTGGGCGACGCGGGCGACGGTGGCGTCGACGCTCACGCCGCGGCCCTCCGGCGGTGGCCGGCGGCGGCGAGCTCGTCGAGCTCGTAGGCCTCGCGGCGGTTGCTCTCGAGCAGGTGCTCGGCGGCGCTGCGCTCGCGCAGGCGCTCGAGGGCGTGACGGTCGCGGGCGGCGCGCACGAGGGCCACGTGGCGGGCCTCGACCTCGGCGTCGCGGCGGTCGAGCTCGAGCTCGGCGGCCTGGCGGGCGAGCTCGAGACGGTCGAGCCACGCCTGCGAGGCGAGGAAGTCCATGCCGCTGAGGGCGTCGCTCTCCGGCGCCGGCCGCATCGTCGCGATCGCCTCGTCGCGCAGGCCCGAGGCGGCCTCGAGCATGGCGACGCCCGCCGTGCGGTGGGCGACACTCGCGGCGTACTCCTCCTTGGCCTGGTCCTCGGCGCGCTCGCGCAGCGCCCGGACCCGCTCGAGGCGGAACGTGAAGTGAGGAGAGCTCACGACTGCGTCATCGGCCCGTGAGCGTGGCGTCGGAGGGCGATGGACGAGTGTTCGACCGCCCCTCCCGCGCGCACGCGCGTCGGACCGGATCTCCCGCATTCGGGGGCCCGGTGGGCTCAAGCCACGGCGCCGGCGCGCCGATGAGCTTTGCGACCCGCCTCCCCTCGTCCGGGTCACCTCCCCCCACATGTTCCCCACTCGCAAGCTCGCCTTCCTGGCGGCCGGCCTCGCCATGCTGCTCGCCGCGCCGTCCGCCGCCGTCGCCGCCACCGACAAGGGTGAGGCGACGCCGCTGAACCTGCCGTCCACCGACGGCTCGCAGGCCACGACGGCCTCGAGCGGCGGCGGCCTCGTCCGCACGTTCGTCGGCCTGGCCATCGTCCTCGGCGTCATCTACGGCCTCTACTGGGTCCTCAAGCAGGTCAAGTCGAGCCGCGAGACCGCGGCCTCCGGCCAGGGCCTCGAGTCCGTCGCGAGCATCCCGCTCGGCACGAACCGCTCGCTGCACCTCGTGCGCGCCGGCAAGGAGCTCGTGCTCCTCGGGGTCGCCGACCAGGCGGTCGTGCCGATCCGCGCCTACCGCGAGGAGGAGGCCCGCGCGCTCGGGCTCATCGGCACGGCGGACACGATCGAGGCCGACGAGACGACCTCCGCGAAGCCCACGCGCCGCCTCGGCCGCCGTCGCGCTGCGCGACGTGTTCGGCCGCCTGCAGCAGCGCACGGTGCGCTCGTGAAGGTCGAGGGCGGAAATGCCATCCAGATCCTGCTCATGCTGGGCGGGATCACGCTGGTCCCGGCCCTGCTGTTCACCGTCACCGGCTTCTCGCGGATCCTCATCGTCCTCGGCTTCATCCGCAGCGGCCTCGGCACGCCGACGGCGCCGCCGAACCAGGTCCTGGTCGGCATCGCGCTGTTCCTGACGATCTTCGTCATGCAGCCGACGTTCGCCCAGGTCAAGAAGGAGGCCTGGGACCCGCTGCAGCAGCACAAGATCACGCAGGTCGAGGCGCTCGACCGCGCGCAGGGCCCGATGCGCGAGTTCATGTTCCGCCAGACGCGGAACAAGGACATCGCCCTCTTCGCCGGCATGGCGAAGCTCGACCGGCCCAAGACCCGCGCCGACATCCCGACCTACGTGCTGATCCCGGCCTTCGTGATCAGCGAGCTCAAGACGGCGTTCCAGATCGGGTTCCTGATCTTCCTGCCGTTCCTCGTGATCGACCTCGTCGTCAGCTCGACGCTGATGAGCATGGGCATGGTGATGCTGCCGCCCGTCTTCATCTCGCTGCCGTTCAAGATCCTCCTGTTCGTCCTGGTGGACGGCTGGAACCTCGTCACCCGATCGCTCGTGGAGAGCTTCCACTGATGAACCAGGACGTCGTCGTCTCCCTCACGATGGACGCGATCACGGTCGCGATGAAGATCGCCGTGCCGATGCTCATGGCCGGCCTCGTCGTCGGCCTCGTCGTCTCGGTCTTCCAGGCGGTCACCCAGATCCAGGAGCAGACGCTCGCCTTCATCCCGAAGGTCGTGGCCCTCGTCGCGATCATCGCGATCTTCGGCCCGTGGATGCTCGGCCAGCTCTAGACGTACACGACGGCACTGTGGGCCTCGATCCCGCAGATGGTCGGTCCGTGAACGTCAACGCGCTCCTGCAGCAGTTCTCCGAGCAGCAGGTCGCGGGCTTCATGCTCGTGATCGGCCGCATCGCGCCGCTGTTCCTCATCGCGCCGATGTTCAGCTCGAAGATGATCCCCGCGCGGGTCAAGGGCATCGTCGCGGTCGGCCTCGCCGTCGGCATCGCGCCGCTGGCGATGAAGGGCCAGCACGTCCCGCTCGACATCATGGGTCTCGGCGCGCTGGCGGTGAAGGAGCTGCTCGTCGGCCTCGCCTTCGCCTTCTCGATCTCGGTCCTCTTCGCCGCGGTCACGGCCGCCGGCTCGCTGATGGACACGCTGATCGGCTTCTCCTTCGGCGCCCTGATCGACCCGATCACCGGCAACAACGCCTCGATCCTGTCGCAGGCCTACTCGCTCGTCGGCATCGCGGTGTTCATCGCGATCAACGGCGACGCCTGGGTCATCCAGGGCCTGAACCACACCTACGACCTCGTGCCGCTCGTCGACTACCCGGCGCTCGGGTCGATGGTCGCGGGCGTCCAGCACGCGTTCACCGGGATCTTCGTCTCCGCGGTCGAGCTCGCCGCGCCGGTCCTGATCGCCGTGATCATCACGGACGCCGCGTTCGGCGTCGTCGCGCGCGTCGTCCCGCAGCTCAACGTCTTCTCCGTCGGCTTCCCCGCGAAGGTGACGGTCGGCCTGCTCGTCCTGGGGGTCTCGCTGCCGTTCGCGGCCGGCTGGATCTCCGACCAGCTCCAGCAGAGCGTCTCCGCCGCGCTGCAGTCGCTGAAGGTGGCGTGAGGACGTGGGCGGCAGCGACAAGACCGAGAAGGCAACACCCAAGAAGCGCCAAGAGGCGCGCAAGAAGGGTCAGGTCGCCAAGAGCCAGGACCTCAACGGCGCGGTCGTCATGTTCGCCGCCCTGTTCGCCCTGAGCGCGACGGCGCCGCACCTCGTCGCCGCCCTCCAGGCCTCGCTGCGCGACGCCTTCACGCTCATCGCCACGCCCGACGTCGTCACCTCCCGCGGCCTCGGCCCGCTCGTCTCCGCCCAGGCCAAGTCGGCCGCGCTGGCCGCCGCGCCGGTGATCTTCACCTGCGTCGCGGCCGCGGTGCTCATCAACGTCATCCAGGTCGGCGGCAAGCCGCACGTGCAGGCGCTCAAGCCCGATCCCAAGCGCCTGAACCCGCTCTCGGGCTTCAAGAACATCTACGGGCCGAACGCGCTCTTCGAGTCCGTCAAGAACGTCTTCAAGGTCGCGGCCGTCGGCGCCGTTACTGCTCTTGGTGTCCTCCCCAAGCTCGACCAGTTCTCGGCCCTCGTCGGCATGCCCCCCGAGGAGCTCATGTCGACCATCGCGCACATGGTCCTCAGCATCGCCCAGCGCGCCGGCGCCGCGTACCTCGTCATCGGGCTCGTCGACTACGCCTACCAGCGCTACCGCATGGAGAAGTCGATGAAGATGGACAAGCAGGAGGTCAAGGAGGAGCACAAGAGCTCCGAGCTCCCGCCCGAGGTCCGGGGCGCGATCCGCCGCAAGCAGATGCAGGCCGCGCGCGCCCGCATGATGGCCGACGTCCCGACCGCGGACGTCGTCGTCACGAACCCGACCCACTTCGCCGTCGCCCTGAAGTACGACCCGGAGAAGGCCGCGCCCCAGGTGGTCGCCAAGGGCTCCGACCTCCTCGCCCAGAAGATCCGCGAGATCGCCGCCGACAGCGGTGTCCCGGTGATCGCCGACCCGCCGCTGGCGCGCTCCCTGCACGCCTCGGTCGAGGTCCACCAGCTCATCCCCGAAGAGCTCTACCAGGCCGTCGCCGGCCTCCTCGCCTACGTCTACCGCACGGCCCGCAGGAGGGCCTTCGCATGAACGCCGCGTCCTTCCAGAAGCTGACCAAGCACACCGACCTGCTCGCCGCCGGGGCCGTCGTCCTCGTCGTCGTGATGATGGTCGTGCCGCTGCCGCCGATGCTGCTCGACCTGTTCATCACGATGAACATCTCGGCGGCGCTGGCCATCGTCGTCGCGACGATGTACCTCAACAAGGCGCTCGAGTTCTCGAGCTTCCCGAGCCTCCTGCTGCTCACCACGCTCTTCCGCCTGGCGATCAACGTCTCGGTCACCCGCCTCATCCTCCTGCACGGCGACGCCGGCGAGGTCGTGAAGGCGTTCGGCGACTTCGTCGTCGGCGGCAACGTCGTCGTCGGCCTCGTGATCTTCCTCGTCCTCGTCGTCATCCAGTTCGTCGTCGTCACCAACGGCGCCGGGCGCGTGGCCGAGGTCGGCGCGCGCTTCACCCTGGACGCCATGCCGGGCAAGCAGATGGCGATCGACGCCGACCTGAACGCCGGCCAGATCACCGAGGACCAGGCGCGCGAGCGCCGCTCGGAGATCTCCCGCGAGGCGGACTTCTACGGCGCGATGGACGGCGCCTCGAAGTTCGTCAAGGGCGACGCCATGGCCGCGGTCATGATCACCATGATCAACCTCCTCGGCGGCATCGTCGTCGGCGTCCTGCAGCAGGGGATGCCGTTCGGCGAGGCGGCCCAGCACTTCTCGCTCCTCACGGTCGGCGACGGCCTCGCGGCCCAGATCCCGGCGCTCCTGATCTCCGTCGCGACCGGCATCATCGTCACGCGCTCGGCCTCCGAGAAGGACCTCGGCAACGACATCGCCGGCCAGGTCTTCCGTCAGCGCAAGGCGCCGATGGTCGCCGGCGCGGTCATCTGCCTGTTCGCGCTCGTCCCGGGCCTGCCGAAGATCCCGTTCCTCCTGATCGGCGGCTGCTTCGCCGCGATCGGCTGGGCCATGCGCCCGGGCGGCCCGCTCGAGCACGGCATCCTCGGCCCGGACGAGAACGTCGTCGAGGGCGACGTGGCGCCCGTCGCCGAGCTGCCCGCCCCGGTCGACGCCGCGCTCGGCGCGCTGCAGATCGACCCGCTCGAGCTCGCGATCGGCTTCGGCCTCGTGCCGATGGTCGACGAGGGCGCCGGCGGCTCGCTGCTCTCCCGCGTGGGCGTCATCCGCCGCCAGATCGCCGGCGAGCTCGGCATGGTCGTCTCGCCGGTCCGCATCCACGACGACATCGCGCTCGACTCGCACGAGTACGTCGTCAAGGTCCGCGGCGCGGAGGTCGCGCGCGGCCGCCTGCTCCCCGGCCACCAGCTCGCGATGGACCCGGGCGACGCGGTCGGCACGGTCAACGGCGTGCCGACGACCGAGCCCGCCTTCGGCCTGCCCGCCGTGTGGATCGCGGAGGCCAGCCGGACCGAGGCCGAGGCCTTCGGCTACACCGTGGTCGACGGCGAGTCGGTCATCGTCACCCACCTCACGGAGACCATCCGCACCCACGCCGCCGACCTGCTGACGCGTCAGGAGACACGTCAGTTGCTCGACAGGCTCAAGGAACACAACGCAGCTGTCGTTGAGGAGGTTGTGCCCGACGTTCTGTCCGTAGGCGAGATCCAGCGCGTGCTGCAGGCCCTCCTGCACGAGGGCGTGTCGATCCGCGACCTCGGCTCGATCGTCGAGGCCGCCGGCGACAAGGCGCGCGTCACCCGCGACCCGGTGCTGCTGGCGGAGTACGCCCGCCAGGCCCTGGGCCGCGCGATCTGCGGCCCGCACCTCGACGCCGAGCAGACCCTCCGGGCGATCACCCTCGATCCGCGGATCGAGCAGGAGGTGGCCGAGTCGATCACGGCCACCGCCGACGGTGAGTTCCTGGCGATGGAGCCCACGCGCGCCCAGGCGCTCGTGACCTCGCTCGCCGGGCAGCTCGAGACCGCCATCGCCCGCGGGCGCCGGCCGGTCCTGATCTGCTCCGCCCGCGTCCGCCGCCACCTGCGCCGCCTCTGCGAGCAGAGCCTGCCGCAGCTGCCCGTCTGTTCCTACAACGAGATCGTCCCCGGTATCCGGGTCGAGACCATCGGAGTCGTCGAAGCATGAGCGCCACCGTTCCCCCCGCCACCGCCCCCACCACCGAGCCCGGCGTGAAGACGTTCCGCGGCCAGAGCCTCGAGGAGCTGCTCCCGCAGATCCGCGAGGAGCTCGGCGCCGACGCCGTCATCCTCCGCCAGCGCGACGGCCTCAAGGGCGGCGTCGGCGGCTTCTTCCAGAAGCGCTGCGTCGAGGTCGACGCCCGCGCCGGCGCCAAGCGCGTCGACACGTACGCGGGCGCCGCCGAGGACGCCGACATCCGCTCCGCGCTCGACGAGGAGGTCCCGGACTTCGCCGAGCAGCTCGAGGACGAGCTCGAGGCCATCGAGGACATCGACGACGAGCGCTTCGCCCGCCTGGCGCCGGCCCCCGCCCCCGCCGCGGCCCCGGCCGCCGCGATGCCGACGCCGATGACCGCGCCCGCCTTCGCCGGCCTGCAGCCGGGCGTCGCGCTGCCCGCCGGGATGCTGCCGATCGCGCCGGCCGACCCGGCCGTCGCCCAGGGCCTCGAGTCGCCCGCCATCCGCGCCCTCTTCGAGGCCGCCGCGCCGTTCGCCGAGCAGCTGCAGATGGCCGACGCCGCGATGCCCCGCCCGGCCGCGCCCGCGCCGGCCGCCTCCGCCGCCCTGGCCGAGGAGCCCGCCTCCGCCGTCGCCGTCGCCGAGGTCGCGCCGGTCGCGGCCGCCGCGATCGAGGTCGAGCCCGCCGCCCCGGCGCGCCCGGTCCAGGCCGACACGCAGGAGATCGCGCTCGTCGAGGGCGGCCTGAGCCCCGCGCTCGCCGCCGAGGTCGTCCAGGAGACCGTCTCGCACCTGCTGCCCTTCGGCACGGCCCGCCAGCTCAAGCGGCTCGTCCGCCAGGCGCTCGCCCGCCGCATCCCCGTCCAGGGCCCCCGCGCCCTCGGCGGCGGCACGCTCGTCCTCGCCGGCGCCGGCGGCGCGGGCAAGAGCCTGACCGTCGCCCGCCTCGCCGCCGCCTACGCCGCGCGCAGCGACCTCGACGTCGTCGTCCTCGCGCTGCGTCCGCGCGACGGCGGCGCGGCCCTGCAGGCCCTGCTCGCGCCGGCCGGCGTCGCCGTCGAGGTGGTCGAGTCCGCCGCGCAGGCGAAGGCCCGCGTCGCCGAGATGGCCGACCGCGCCCTCGTGCTCGTCGACACCCCGGCCGTCTCGCCGGGCGACGAGGAGGGCGTCAAGGCGCTGGCCGCCGACCTGCGCCGCCTCAAGGGCGCCGAGGTCCACGTCTGCATCCCGGCGACGCTGAGCGCCGCCGCCGCCCGCCGCCTGCTCGACGCCTTCGCGCCGCTCAAGCCGGCCGGCATCGCGCTGACCCACGTCGACGAGACGCCGCAGGTCGGCGCCGTCATCGAGCTCACGATGGCCGGCGGCCCGGCGCTGACGTTCATCGGCCGCGACACCGGCCTCGAGGACGGCCTCGAACTGGCCGACGCCGCGGCGGTCGCCGCGCTGGTGCTGCCGTGAAGCACCTCGAGCCGGGGCAGACGGTCCTCCTGCGGCTGACCGGCGCGGCCGACCTCGCGGCGCGCGTCGACGCCGCCGGCGAGGACGACGCGACGCTCATCCTGCTCACGCCGCCGCTGCGCCCGCCGAACACGGGCCAGTCGGCCGCGATCGAGGTCACGACGCCGCGCGGCATCGTGACGATCAACGTCCGCATCGCCGGCCACGACGGCCGCGGCTCGGTCCGCGTGGAGCCCGTCGCCGAGACCGGCGAGGCCCCCGCCGTCCAGCGCCGCGACTTCGTCCGCGTCGGCGCCAACGTCCCGGTCGTCGTCCGCGACGGCGGTCCGGAGGGCCCGGCCCACGAGGTCTTCTCGCTCAACGTCTCGGGCAACGGCCTGCTGATCTCCGGCATCTCCCACCTCACCGTCGGCGACTTCGCCTGGGTGGCGATCGACCTCGAGGACGGCACGCCCGCCATCGAGGCGCTCGTCGTCGTCGTCCGCGAGCTCGACCGCGGCCGCCGCGCCGTGCGGATCCAGTCGATCTCCGCGCGCGACGAGCAGCGGATGGTGCGCTTCTCCTTCGCCCAGCAGCAGCGGGCCCGGATCGCAAAGGACGCCTGATGGCCAAGGAGCCGAAGAAGCCGAAGGAGCCGAAGAAGGGCAAGGCGCCCGTCTCGGAGCACGCGATCAGCGTCTCGGCGCACCCGCGCGCGAGCTACGCGATCCGCCGGGCCAAGGGCTTCGGCGGCCTGGCCGGTCTGTTCCTCGTCGCCTGGCTGTCCTGGCAGGCGGGCGCGCTGCCCGTCGACGCCGCGATCCGCGGCCTCGTCGGCGGGATCGCCGGCTACGTCGCCGCCTGGATCATCGCCGTGCAGGTCTGGCGCCACCTCGTCATCGCCGAGGCCCGCGCCGCGGCCGACAAGCTGCGCCAGCGCCTCGAGGCCGCCGCCGCGGCCCGCGACGGGGCCGCCTGACGATGGAGCCGATCCGCCCGATCGGCCGCACGGAGGAGGGCGCCCCGCCGATCCCCGCGATCCGCCGGCTCACGCCGAAGGAGCGCGAGGACGCCGCGCGCGAGCGTCAGCGCCGCCGCCGCGAGCGCGCCCGCACGGCGCCGCGCCCCGACGGCGACGGCCGGCCGCCCACCGCGGGCGGCGGCACGCTCGACATCCGGGCCTGACGGGCCTGAGGTCCGCGGCGCGCCTACGGCGCGTCCGGCTCGTCCCGCGCCGGCTCGACGATCGGCTCGTCCTCAGCGAGCGGCTCGACCTCGGGCTCGCGGGCGGGATCGGGGCCCGAACGGTCGCCGAACTCGTCGACGAGCTCGCCGATCTCCTCGGGGTCGCGGGGGTCGCCGTCGTGTTCGGCCGTCATGACCGGGCGTTGCCCGTGCGGGCGGCGGGCGAAACCGGCGGTCAGCGGGCGACGACCAGCCGCATCCCCACGTCGAGCTCCGCGAGCGCGCGCAGGGGCCCGTTGCGGGCGTCCCACGCGCCACTGTCGAGATCGGCGGCGACCGCCCGGACCACGCGGTCCACGACCTCCGGCGCCATGCGCGCGAACCCCGACGTCGCGGCGCGGGCGTCGGCGTCGAGCACGCGCTCGGGGTGGGCCCAGAAGGAGCCGAGCGTCCAGTCGGGCGTGTCGGCCGCGACGGGCAGCGGCTCGACGGTGACGTCCCCGCCGAGCCACGCCGCGAGCCGGTCGAGCGCGGGGAAGATGCGATGGTCCATCGCGGCGTTCTCGGGCAGGTAGTCGCGCATGAGCCACATCGCGCCCGAGACGGCCGCGTCGTAGGTCACGATCACGACCGGCCCGCGCGCGACCCGTCGCAGCTCGCGCACGCCGCGCTCGAGGCCCGCGTCCCAGTGGTGGATCGTCAGGACGGCCATCGCGGCGTCGACGGCGTCGTCGCGCAGCGGGAGGTCGTCCGCGGCGGCGCGGATCGCCGGGGCCAGATCGGGCGGGCGCTGCGCGGCCATGACGTCGCTCGGCTCGATCGCGATCACGTGGCGGTCGCGCGGCTCGTAGGACCCCGCGCCCGCGCCGACGTTCACGACCGTGCGCGCATCGCCCAGCGCCGCGTGGATGCGGGCGCGCAGGCGCGGGTCCTCGCGCCGCGTGCGGGCGTAGCCGGCGCCGATCGTCTCGTAGCGGGCCTCGGTCACCGCCGCGGCACACTACGCCGACGACGCGGCCGGCCGCTACGGCCGGCCGGCCATCCCGAGGACCTTTCCCCGGACGGCGAAGCGGACGCCGCGGCCGCCGGTCAGCACAATCGGGCGATGAGCGACGCCGCCGTCCCCCCGTCCGCGCCCGGCGCGGGCGCCGCCCGGTGGTCCGGGCGCGTGGCCCCATACGCCGACCACGGCCCGTTGCCGCTCCTGCTCCTCGCTCTCACCGCGGTGACCGGGGTCGTCGACGCGGTGAGCTACATCGCGCTCGGTCACGTCTTCGTCGCGAACATGACCGGCAACGTCGTGCTGCTCGGGTTCGCGCTCGCGGGCGCGCCGGGCCTGTCGGTCGGTGCGGCGCTCGCCGCGACCGGGGCGTTCCTCGTCGGCGCGGCCCTCGGTGGGGTCCTCGGCCGGCGGACCGCGCACCGGGGCGCCCTCGCGCGGGCGGGGATCACGGCCGAGGTCGTCCTCCTCGCCCTCGCGCTGCTCGCCGCGATCGGCGCGGACGAGCCGGTCACGGGTGCCCGCCGGTACATCGTGGTCGTGCTGCTCGCGACGGCGCTCGGCGGGCAGAACGCCGTCGCCCGCGCCGTCGCGGTGCCGGACCTCACGACGACCGTCCTCACGCTCACGCTGACGGCGATCGCGGCCGAGGCGCGCATCGCCGGCGGCCCCGGCGGGGCGCCGCTGCGGCGGGGCGGGGCGGTCCTCGCGATGTTCGCGGGCGCGCTGGTCGGCGGTCTGCTGACCGTGCACGCGAGCCCGGCCGCGGCGCTCGGCCTCGCCACCGCGACCGCGGCGGGCCTCGCGCTCGCCGCACACCGCCTCGCGCGGTCGGCCGCGCCGTGGGCGGCGCGCTGACCCGGCCGACGACGTCGCACCGGGCGCGCCCGGCCGCCGTGCGAGCGGTCAGAATCGCACCCGATGCCGCCTGCCCTCGAGGACCGCGCCCACCACCGCCGCCGCTTCACCGGCCGCGACCCGGGTGAGAGCCACCGCGCCTCGACGCCGCTCGAGTTGCTCTACGACCTCACGATCGTCGTCGCGTTCGGCACGGCCGCCGAGCAGATGGCCGACTTCATCGCCGAGGGCCACACCGGGACCGGCGTCGCCGGCTTCGTGTTCGCCTCGTTCGCCGTGAGCTGGGCGTGGCTGAACTACTCCTGGTTCGCCTCGGCCTACGACACCGACGACTGGGTCTTCCGCCTCGCGACGATGGTCCAGATGGTCGGCGTGATCGTGCTCACGCTCGGCCTCGAGCCGATGTTCGCGTCGCTCGACCACGGCGACGTGCTCGACAACCGGGTGATGGTCGCCGGCTACGTGATCATGCGCTCCGCGCTCGTGTTCCTGTGGTGGGAGGTCTCGCGCCACGACGCCGAGCGCGCGCCCGCCGCGCGCGTGTACATGTGGTCGATCGCGACGGCCCAGGTCGGCTGGGTGGTGCTCGCGATCGTCGGTCTGCCGGTCGGCGCCTCGTTCGTCGCGATCACCGTGCTGATCCTCTACGAGCTCGCGGCGCCGCGTCGGGCCGAGCGCCGCGCGCCCACGCCGTGGCACCCGCACCACATCGCCGAGCGCTACGGGCTGCTCGTGATCATCACGCTCGGCGAGGTCATCATCGGCACGGTCGCCTCGGTCAACGCGCTCGTGCACGGCGAGACGGGCTGGAGCGTCGAGGCGGCGCTCCTGGCGTTCTCCGGCGTCGGGCTGACGTTCGGCTGCTGGTGGATGTACTTCAGCGTGCCGTGGGCCGAGCCGCTCGTCCACCACCGCGAGCGCGGGTTCATCTTCGGCTACGGCCACCTGTTCGTCTTCGCGGCGCTGGCGGGGATCGGCGGCGGGCTGCACGTCGCCGCGTTCGCCCTGGAGGGCGAGTCCGAGATCGCCACCAGCACCGTGATCCTGAGCGTCGCGATCCCGGTGGGGGCCTACGTGTTCCTGTACTACGGCCTGTACTCGCTGCTCATGGGCGCGTTCGACCCGTTCCACGTCGCGCTGCTCGCGGCCACCATGGGGGTGGTGGCCCTCTCGGTCCTGCTCGCCGCGGCGGGCGCCAGCACGGCCCTCTGCCTCGTCGTGCTCATGTGCGCCCCGTTCGTGACCGTGGTCGGCTACGAGACGCTCGGCCACCGGCACATGGCGCAGGCGCTCGAGCGCCTCTGGACCGGCGGGGTACGTTGAACGCATGATCTTCGAGAGCCCGCTCGGCGACGTCGCCGTGCCCGACGTGACCCTGCCGGCCTTCGTCCTCGAGGACGCGGCCGAGCGCGGCGACCGCCCGGCCCTGATCGACGGCCCGACGGGGCGCACGCTCACCTACGGCGACCTCGCGCGCGCCGTCCGGTCGCTCGCCGCCGGCCTCGCGGACCGCGGCTTCGGCCGCGGCGACGTGCTCGCCCTGTGCGCGCCGAACGGGCCGGAATACGCCGTCGCCTTCCACGCCGTCGCGGCGCTCGGCGGGGTCGTGACGACGATCAACCCGGCCTACACCGCCCACGAGATCGGCTTCCAGCTCGAGAACGCCGACGCCCGCCTCGCGGTCGCGGCGGCCGGGTTCGAGGAGCGCGTGCGCGAGGCCGGGGCGCAGGACGTCCTCGTGATGGGTGAGCCGTCGTTCGACGACCTGCTGACCGGCGGCGACGCGCCGATGCCGGACGAGGCCGACCCCGACGACCTCGTCGCGCTGCCCTACTCGAGCGGCACGACGGGCCTGCCGAAGGGCGTGATGCTCACCCACCGCAACGTCGTCGCGAACCTCTGCCAGGTCCGCGAGGTCCAGCACGTCGGCGAGGGCGACACGATCATCGGGGCCCTGCCGTTCTTCCACATCTACGGCATGACCGTGATCATGAACCAGGCCCTGCGCACCGGCGCGACCATCGTGACCATGCCGCGCTTCGACCTCGCGGGCTTCCTCGAGCTCGTCGAGCGCCACGGGGTCACCAAGGCCCACCTCGTCCCGCCGATCATCCTCGCGCTGGCCAAGCACCCGCTCGTCGACGGAGCACGACGTCTCGACGCTCACCTGGATCAACTCGGGGGCCGCGCCGCTGAGCGCCGAGCTGGCCGACGCGTGCGCGCGGCGCCTGGACTGCACCGTCGTCCAGGGCTACGGCCTGACCGAGACGAGCCCGGTGACCCACGCGGTCCCGGTCGAGCGCGCCGAGAACCGGCCCGGATCGATCGGCCCGCCCGTCCCGGGCACGGCGTGCCGGGTCGTCGACGTCGCCTCGGGGGAGGACCTCGGCCCGGGCGAGGACGGCGAGGTGTGGATCCGCGGCCCGCAGGTGATGCGCGGCTACCTCGGCGACGAGCAGTCGACGGCCGACACGCTCGACGCGGACGGCTGGCTGCACACCGGCGACATCGGCCACGCCGACGAGGACGGCTGGTTCTACCTCGTCGACCGCCTCAAGGAGCTCATCAAGGTCAAGGGCTTCCAGGTCGCGCCCGCCGAGCTCGAGGCCGTCCTGCTCGAGCACCCGGAGATCGCCGACGCGGCGGTCATCGCCAGCCCCGACGAGGAGGCCGGCGAGGTGCCCAAGGCGTTCGTCGTGCCGGCCGACGGGGCGACGCTCGACGTCGAGGCGGTCAAGGCCTACGTCGCCGAGCGGGTCGCGTCCTACAAGCAGGTGCGGCGCGTCGAGCTGACCGACGAGATCCCGAAGTCGGCCTCGGGGAAGGTCCTGCGGCGGGTGCTCGTCGAGCGCGAGCGGGCGGGGGCCTCGTGAGCGCGGCGCCGGCCGGCGTGGTCCGGTACGGCAAGCGCGCCGACGTCATCGTCCACGAGCGCGAGCCCTTCAACGCCGAGACGTGCCACGCCGCGCTGGCCGAGAGCGCGGTCACCCCGACCGACGCGTTCTACGTCCGCGGCCACGGCACGGTGCCGGACATCGACCCGGGCGCGTGGCGGCTGCACGTCGGCGGGCTCGTGGAGCGCGAGCTCGACCTCTCGCTGTCGACGCTGAAGGAGGCCTTCCGCGAGCGCGAGGTCGTCGCGACGCTGCAGTGCGCGGGCAACCGCCGCGCCGGGCTGATCGCGATCCGCGACATCCCCGGCGAGGCGCCGTGGGGCCCGGGGGCGACCGGGACGGCGCGGTGGGTGGGCGTCGCGCTGGCCGACGTGCTCGCCCTCGCCGGCCCGCTGCGCGACGCGGCCCACGTCGGCTTCGACGGCGCGGACATGTGCCCGGAGGCCAAGCCCGCGCAGCGCTTCGGAGGCTCGATCCCGCTCGACAAGGCCCGCCGCCCGGAGGTCCTGCTCGCGTGGGCCATGAACGGCGAGCCGCTCGCGCCCGTCCACGGCGCGCCGGTGCGCGTGGTCGTGCCCGGCTACATCGGCGCGCGCAGCGTGAAGTGGCTCGAGCGCATCGACGTCCGCGCCGAGCCGTGGCCGGGCTACTTCCAGCACGTCGTCTACCGGCTGCTGCCCGAGGACGACACGCCCGGCCCGGGGAAGGGGATGCCGCTCGGGATCGTGGCGCTGAACGCCGACGTGCTCGCGCCGGGCGACGGGGCGACGGTCGCGGCCGGGCCGGTCGAGGTGCTCGGCTACGCGTTCGCCGGCGGCGAACGGCACGTCGCGCGGGTCGACGTCTCGCTCGACGGCGGGGCGACGTGGCGGCAGGCCGAGCTGCTCGAGGACCTCGGGCGCTGGGCGTGGCGGCAGTGGCGCACGACCGTCGACCTCGCTCCGGGCGAGCACGAGATCCTCGTGCGCGCGTGGGACTCCTCGGCGGCGACCCAGCCCGAGGACGAGGCCGCGCTCTGGAACCCGAAGGGCTACGTGAACAACGCGCGCCCGCGGGTGCGCGTGCGCGCCGAGTAGGCCCGGCCGCGCCGGTGTCCGCGGCGCGGCCTATCGTGGGCGCCGTGCCTGCCGCCCGCCGCCCCCGCCGCGCCTCGCGCTCCCTGCCCGGCCTGCTTCCGGAGGCGGCGCTCGGCGAAGTCCTCGTCTGGACCGACGGCGCGTGCCAGCGCAACCCCGGCCCCGGCGGCTGGGCCGCGCTCGTCTGCTGGCAGGACGGGGTCACCGAGGAGCTCAGCGGCGGCTCGCCGCAGACGACGAACAACATCATGGAGATGACCGCCGCGCTCGAGGGCCTGCGCGGCGTCCCCGCCGGCTCGCGGGTGTGTGTCGTCACCGACTCGCGCTACCTGCACGACGGCATGACCTCATGGCTCTCCGGCTGGAAGCGCCGCGGCTGGACGACCGCCGCCGGTGCGCCGGTGAAGAACCGCGAGCTGTGGATCGCGCTCGAGGCGGCCGCGGCCGGGCACGAGGCGGTGCGCTGGCACTGGGTCAAGGGCCACGTCGGGCACGAGCTCAACGAGCGCGCCGACGTCCTGGCCGTCGCTGCCGCGGTGCAGGCGGCGGGGCGCGCGGCCGCCTGAGCCGCGCGGTCGTCGGCAACGGGCGGTCGGCGGCCCGTCTTCGGGGTGGCGCGTTGCGCGGTCGCCGGTGGCTGCCGCGGCGCTTGTGAACGGACGCGGCGAGGGGAGTGAGGGAGCCGGCGTCGGTGCGGAGGAAGGCGGGCGATGGCCGGGCGTTCGCATGGCGAACTGCGACTTTGCCCCGGATATGGGGGCGAATCCGCATCTCGATCTGCGCGCCACCCCGGCAAACCGCGCCGGGCACCACCGATCGCCCGCCCCGCCCGACCCCGCGTCAGCGATGCTGTACCCCGCAACCCGAACGAGGAGGAGACGCCCATGCCCGGTCGAGCCACGAGCGATCTGCTGCTGCTCGGCAGCCTGCCGGCCGACTCGACCGAGGCCGCGCTGCGCGCGGGCGGCGAGCTGTTCTCCGACCTCGTCTTCGCCCTCCCCGACGGCGAGACCGGGCCGCGCGCGGCGTGGGTCGGCTACGAGCGCGAGCGGCTCGTGCGCCCGAACGCGGACGTCGAGACGATCAGCGTGACGGAATCGCCGACCGGCATCCCGCGCCACGCCCACGAGACGCCGGTGTTCCGCGTCCGCGAGGGGGCCGACGGCCTGCACTGGGACGCGTGGCCGCGGATCGACGACGCGATCGCCTCCTACGCGACCTTCCGCGCGCTGCGCGACGAGGGCGTCATCCCCGCGGGGCTGCGCTTCCAGGTCGGCCTGCCGTTCCCGTCGAGCGCGCTCAACGGCTTCAAGGCGGACTTCCCGGGCGACTACGCGACCGCCGCCCCCGGCTTCGAGGACCTCGTCGCGCGCGAGCTCGAGCGGCTGACGCAGGCGATCCCGCCGGCCGACCTCGCGATCCAGTGGGACGTCTGCTACGAGGTCCTCGACCTCGAGGGGGTGATCGCGTGGATGGGCGGCGACGGTGCGTGGGATCGCTTCACCGGCCCGGTCGCGCGGCTCACGCGGCTGATCCCCGAGGACGTGCTCGTCGGCTACCACCTCTGCTACGGCACGTTCCCGGAGTGGCCGATGTACGAGGCCCGCGACATCGGCCTGCTCGTGCGCATGGCCAACCACGCGGTCGCGAACTCGGGCCGGACCGTCGACTGGGTCCACATGGCCGGCCCGCGCTACCTGCGCAGCGAGGACGAGCGCTTCTTCGCGCCGTTGCGCGACCTCGACGTCGGCGACACGCGCGTGTACCTCGGGATCGTCCTGCCGATCGACGGCCTGCCGGGCCTGCGCCGCCGGCACGCCACGGCGTCGCGCTTCCTCGACGACTTCGGCGTCGCGATGTACTGCGGCTTCGGCCGCCAACCCGGCCAGGACGGGATGGAGACGATGCACGAGCACCGCGCGGTCGTGACCGCGCTGCGGGACTGACCATGCCCGATCTCCCCGCGCCCGTTCGCCGCCTCCTCGACGCCGCGAACGCCAACGACACCGACGCGTTCCTGCGCTGCTTCACCGCGGACGGGACGGTCGACGACTGGGGCCGCGAGTTCACCGGTCCGGACGCGATCCGCGGCTGGAGCGACGCGGAGTTCATCGGCAAGCGGGTGACGCTCGACCTCCGCGGGGTCGAGCAGGACGGCGACGCGACCGTCGTGACGGCCGAGGTCGGCGGCGACGGGTTCAACGGCCCGAGCCACTTCGGGTTCACCGTCGACGGCGACCGCGTCGCGCGCATGACGATCCGGGCGTGAACGGCCGCCGATCAGTTCGCGCCCCGACGCCGGTCCCAACCGCCATGACCCTTCGCGACGCCACCAAGACCGCCACCCGCCTGCCCGCCCAGGACCTCGACCGCGCCCGCGCCTTCTACGCCGAGAAGCTGGGGCTCGAGCCCGCCGACGAACGGCCCGGCGGCATCCTCTACCGCGTCGGCGACACCGAGTTCGCGCTGTTCGCCTCCGGCGGCCGGGCCACGGGCGACCACACGCAGATGGGCTTCGAGGTCGACGACATCGAGGCGACGGTCGCCGAGCTGAAGGCCCGCGGCGTCGTCTTCGAGGAGGTCGACGCGCCCGGGCTGCGCACCCGCGACGGGATCGCCGACATCGACGGCAACTACCCGAGCAAGCACGCCTCGGGCGAGCGCGGCGCCTGGTTCCACGACAGCGAGGGGAATCTGCTCGGCATCGGCCAACTCGTGCCCTGAGGCTGCGTTAGGTTCAGCGCATGAACCGGTTCGAGCAGGCCGTCTACGACTGCATGATCCCGACGGCGGAGCTCCTCGACCGGACGACCGTGCCCCTGCACCGGGCGATGCTCCTGAACTTCTGGCGCCACGTGCACCTGGAGGGCGCGGGCGACTTCGAGCGGATCGTCGCGCCCGACATGATGGTCGAGCAGCCCGTGTACCGGGTCACGTGGGGCGCGAACCCGGCGGTCATCGAGGGCAAGGAGGGCGTGCTCGGCTTCTACCGCAGCGTCGGCGAGGCGGTCCTGTGGCACTCCGACGACCGCCTGTCGGTCGCCGACTGGGGGATCTGCGACGAGATCACGTTCCACCAGCTCGCGGCGGGGGCGGACCTCCAGGCGATCGGCTACGACGTCCCGGACCCGGAGCGGCTCTACCACGTGGCCAGCCGCCAGGCCTTCATCTGGCCCTACGACGACCGCGCCCGGCTCGTCGGCGAGCACCTCTACGAGGACAAGACGAGCCTCGCGATCGAGGAGGTCGAGCCGGCCGACGCGATCACGCCCGCGCGCGTGCGCGAGATCCACCGCGAGCAGCTCGCCAAGCTCGAGGCCGAGCGCGGCGACCGCTTCTGGGTGCCGGGGAACGCATGACCACGATCGCGCTCGAACCGGTCGACCGCGTCGAGATCACGGTGCTCATCGACAACGTGACCGACCCACTGCTCGTCGACCAGGACGCCGTGCGGCGGGTGAACTGGCCGCGGGCCTTGCACGGCGCGCTGCCCCGGGCCGTCAGCCGCGTGAGCCCCGCCACCGGGGTGCCCGACGCGCTGATCGCCGAGCCCGGGTTCTCGGCTCTGGTGCGGATCGGCCTCGGCGAGCGCAGCCACACGCTGCTGTTCGACACGGGCGTGTCGCCGGACGGGATGGTCGAGAACATGCGCCGCCTGGGGATCGACCCGGGCGAGATCGAGGCGATCGTCCTCAGCCACGGGCACTGGGACCACGTGACCGGGATGGAGGGCCTCGTCCGCGTGCTCGGGCGCACGCGGCTGCCGGCGATGATCCACCCCGAGTTCTGGTCGCGGCGGCGGATCCGCTTCCCGGGGCTCGACCCGGCCGAGCTGCCGGCGACGAGCCGGGCCGCCCTCGAGGACCTCGGCTTCGCGATCGTCGAGGACCGCCGGCCGTCGTTCCTGCTCGACGGCGCGGCGCTGATCACCGGGGAGGTCGACCGGACGACCGACTTCGAGATCGGCTTCCGCGGCCACGAGGCCCTGCGCGACGGCGCCTGGGAGCCCGACCCGCTGATCCTCGACGACCAGGCCCTCGTCCTGCGCCTGCGCGACCGCGGCCTGGTCGTGCTCAGCGGCTGCGGGCACGCCGGGATCGTCAACACCGTGCGCTACGCGCGACGGCTGACGGGCGAGGACGCGATCGCCGCCGTCATCGGCGGCTTCCACCTCAGCGGGCCGATGTTCGAGCCGGTCATCGAGCCGACGGTCGAGGCGTTCGCCGACCTCGCGCCCGGGCTGCTCGTCCCCGCGCACTGCACCGGCTGGCGCGCGGTCCACCGGCTGGCGGCGCGCTTCCCCGACGCGTTCGTGATGAGCACGGTCGGGACGACGATCGCGCTGTGAGCCTCAGGGCAGCGGCTTCACCAGGACGCGGTGGCCGTCGCCGCAGACCATGAACCATGGGCCCGGCCGCCAGGTGTTGTCCTCGTCGAGGTGCCAGCGGCCCTCGACCCGCTCGACCGAGCGCCCGCAGCGATGGCACGGGGGCGAGGCGAGCGCCACGAGATCCGCCCGGTTCATGCGCCGACCTGTCTGTGGAATGCCATTGGCAGCATGGTCCTCACGGTCCGGCCGGACCGGTATGGACCACAGGCAGAGACGCGGGTGGACCCCTCGTCCGACCGGCGGCGGTCAGGCGGCCGCGGCGGCCACCGCCGCGAAGAAGTCGTCGAAGCCGTCGCGCGGCCCGGCCATCCCGCGCTGCGTGAGGAGCACGCAGACGGTGTCGCGGCTCGGGTCGACGTAGGCGGTCGTGCCGGTGCCGCCGGTCCAGCCCCAGCGGCCGGGCGCCATCCACGGCTGCGCCGCCTCGACGTCGATGCCGGTGGCCATGGCCCACGACGAGCCCGGCTCGACGATCGGGACCGCCGCGCGCCGCTGGTCGTCGGTCAGGGCGTCGGCCGTCATGCGGGCGAGTGCCGCGCGGCGCACGACGGGCGCGCCGCCGTCGGCCATCGCGGTGTAGAAGCGCAGGACGTCGGCGGCCGTGGACACGAGCCCCGAGCTCAGCTCCTCGAACTGCGGCGGCCGGGCGAACTCGCCGTCGGGCGGATCGAGGAGCTCGAGGCCGTCGCCGGCCGGCATGTAGGCCGTCGCCAGGCGGGCGGGGTCCACGGCGTGGAACGCCGTGTCGGTCATGCCGAGCGGGCCGAGGATCCGCTCGGCGAACAGCTCGGACAGCGGCCGCCCGGCCGCGCGCGCCAGCAGCACGCCGAGGACGTCGATCGGGGTGTCGTAGAGGAAGCCCTCGCCGGGTTGGAAGGCGAGCGGCAGCTCGGCCAGCGTCGCGACGAACTCGTCGCCGGTCATCGGGGGATGCAGCGCGCCGGGGAAGACGCGGCGGTCGATCATCGCCCGCTGCAGCGGCGTCGGCTGCATGATCGCGCCCCAGCCGGTCGTGCAGGTCAGGAGGTGGCGGACCGTGATCGGACGGACGGCGTCCGTCGTGTCGTCGAGCGCGGCGTCGGGGGCGACGAGGACGCGCGGGCGCTCGAGCTCCGGCAGCCAGCGGGCGGCGGGGTCGTCGAGGCCGAGGACGCCGTCGTCGACGAGGGCCATCGTCAGCACGCCGCCCATGGGCTTCGTCACGGACGCGATGCGGAACAGCGTGTCCTCGGCCATCGGCGGGCTGTCGGGCTCGACCGCGGTCCGCCCGCCGGCCCGGATCACGGACTCGTCCCCGATGCGCACCGCGGCGACGTAGCCCGGCAGCCGCCCCGACGCGACCTGGCCGTCCAGCAGGTGCCAGATGCCGTCCGCCGCGTGCCCGTCGCCCGTCCCGCGTGCCATGCGTCCTCCGAGGTCGTGGTCGTCCCGTCGTATGAGACCGGCCCCGGAGCGGAAACTGAGCGCTGTCCGATTCCGGACGACGCGCGCTCGCGCCGCGCGACTAGCGTCGCGCCATGAGCGACGCAGACGTCCCGGTCCTGATCGTCGGCGGCAGCCTCGTGGGGCTGACGACGGCGATGCTCCTCGGCCACCACGGCGTGCCCTCGCTCGCGGTCGAGCGCCACGCCGGCACCGCGATCCACCCGCGCGCGGGCCACTTCCAGCTGCGGACGATGGAGGTCCTGCGCCAGGTCGGGCTCGAGGAGCGCGTGCGCACGACGTCGCTGCGGACGTACAGCCCGACGGGCGGGATCGTCGCGGTCGAGTCGCTCGCCGGCCGCGAGCTCGCGACCTACGTCAAGGAGCTCAACGAGGGCGTCGAGGGCTTCAGCCCGACCGTCCGCGTCTTCATCAACCAGGACGCGCTCGAGCCGCTGCTGCGCGAGCGCGCCGTCGAGCTCGGCGCGACGGTCGTCAACCGCACCGAGGCGGTCGCGGTCGCGCAGGACGACGACGGCGCGACCGTGACCCTGCGCGACCTCGACTCGGGCGAGGAGCGCGCCGTGCGGGCGCGTTACGTCGTCGCCGCGGACGGCAACCGCAGCCCGATGCGCGCGCGCCTGGGGATCGGGATGCGCGGCTACGGCGAGCTGTCGCGGAGCATCACGATCTACTTCCGCGCCGACTGCAGCGAGCTGCTGCGCGACCGCAACCAGGGCGTGATCTACGTCCACAACCCCGAGCTGCGCGGGTTCTTCCGCCTCGACCGCACCGGCGGCACCGGCTTCCTCGTCATCAACAGCGTCGGCGCGGACGTGACGCAGGACGCCGCGATCGACGTCCAGCGCGGCCTGACCGAGGAGCGCGCGCTCGGCTTCCTGCGCACGGCGATCGGCACCGACCTGGCGATGGAGATCGTGCACGTCGCGAACTGGCGCGCGGAGGCGAACTGGAGCGAACGGCTGCAGGACGGCCGCGTGTTCCTCGCGGGCGATGCCGCCCACGTCGTCCCGCCGAACGGCGGCTTCGGCGGCAACACCGGCGTCCAGGACGCGCTGAACCTCGCCTGGAAGCTCGCCGCGGTCGTCCGGGGCGACGCCGCGCCGGCGCTGCTCGACACCTACGAGACGGAGCGGCTGCCGCTCTCCGAGCTGATGGTCCGCCAGGCCTACACGCGCTACGCCACGCGGGTCGTCCCCGAGCGCGGGACGGACGACGCCGACCCGCCGATCCCGGACATCGAGCTCGAGATCGGCCTCGTCATGCGCTCCCCGGCCATCCAGGCCGAGCCCGGAGACGACGGCGTCATGCACCTGGCGCCGGCCGCGCTCGACGGACGGCCCGGAACGCGGGCGCCGCACGTGGCGCTGGCCGGCGGGGGCTCGACGCTCGATCACTTCGGCGCCGGGTTCGCCGTGCTGCGCCCGGCGGGCGACGGGGTCGACGACTGGGCGCCGCCGGGCGTCGCGTCGCACGTGATCGACGCCGACGGCTTCGCCGCCGCCTACGGGCTGTCGGCGGGCGGCGCGACGCTCGTCCGTCCGGACGGGGTGGTCGCCTGGCGCTCGCGCGGCCCGGCGGACCGCGCGGCGCTCGCCGGGGCGCACGCGACGGCGCTGGCGGGCAGCCCGCAGACCGCGACCGCGTCGACGGCCGGGCGCTGAGGGCGGCGGCCCGGTCTACAGCGGGGCCGGGCCGGTCGCGCGCACGGGCCACGGCAGATCCGGCTCGGCCCCCGCGAGCAGCGCGTACTCGGGCGCCGGCCCGAGGACCATCTGGCGACGCAGCACCGCGCCGCCGCCCGCCGCGTCGACCGCGGCGCGCAGCCGCGGCTCGAACACGTCGTAGGGCTCGCCCTGGGGCTTGACGACCCACCCCGCCCACGGCGCCGGGCCGTCGAGCGTCCCGTGCTGCAGCAGGTACAGCCCACCGGCGCCGTTCGTCGCCATCGCGGCGATCGCGTCATGGGCGGTGTCGCGCGGCGCCCGGACGGCGGCCTCGTTCAGGGTGCCGAGCGCCGGCCAGTCCGCGACGAGGTACCAGTCCTCGAACGGCGCCCGCGCCGGCCCCGCGGCCCACGGCGCGGCGGCGAGCCGGACGCTCCAGGACCGCAGGAACGACGGCGGCGGCGCGGCGGCGAGGGCGCGGTGGAACGCCTGCAGCCGCTCGACGTAGGCGCCTTCGTCCACGTCCTCGTGCGGCTCGTGCCAGAACAGGTAGGCGAGCATCGGGCCATCGTCGCAGCCGCCCGCGCGCTGGTGGCGGCCGTCCCGGGCCGGGACGGGTAGGGTGCCCGGCCATGCCGTCGCAGCGGATCCTGCTCCTGGGCGACGGTGACCTGACCGACGAGACCGAGGAGGCGCTGCGGGCCGCGGACGCCGGCGTGACCCGGCTCGCCGACCCGTCGCACGACGAGCTGCGCGACGCCCTGGAGGCGGGCGCCGACGCGGTGCTCGTGGTGTCCAACCACGACGCGTGGCCGCTGCGCGTGGCGCTGCTCGTGCGCCACCTCGACCGCGACGTGCCGATCGTCGCGACGATCTTCGACCCCGAGACCGGCCGCGAGCTCGAGGCCCTGATCGGCAACTGCACGATCACCTCGCTGGCCGACATCGTCGCGCCGAGCCTGGCCGGGCCGTGCCTGAGCGACACGCTCTGCGCGGTCATCGACGGCGACCGCCCCGTCGGCCTGCGCTGCCGCGACGGCGCGGTCGAGGAGGCCGAGCTGCCCGAGGTCAACGTCCGCCGGGCCCGCGCGCTCGCGACCGCGGTCGCCCACCCGTTCGACCGCAGCGCGGGCCTCGTCTTCTTCGGGGCGATCGGCCTGCTGGTCGTGCTCATCTCCGAGACGCTCGCCGCCGCGGTCGTCCTCGAGCAGAGCGTCGTCGACGCGTTCTACGGCGGGGTCAAGACGCTGGTCACGGTCGATCCGAACCCCGAGGTCGAGGACGGCCCGGCGTGGTTCAAGGTCACGATCTCGGTCAGCATGATCATCGCGCTGCTGTTCGCCGCGGCGTTCACGGGCGGGCTCGTCGAGCGCCTGATCGGCCGGCGGCTGACCGGCCTTGTCGGGCGGCGCGCCGTGCCGCGCTCGGACCACGTCGTCGTCGTCGGCCTCGGGCAGGTCGGGCTGCGCCTGGCGATGCTCCTGCGCCACGCGGGCATCCCGGTGGTCGCGATCGACGACCGCGAGGCGGGCGAGAACGTCGGTCACGCGCGCGAGCGCGGCCTGCCGGTCGTCATCGGGCGCGGGGCGGACCCGTCGCTCCTCGAGCGGCTGTCCCTGGACCGCGCGATCGCGCTCGCGGCGGTCACCAACGACGACCTGCAGAACATCGCCGTGACGATCGCCGCCCGCGCGGTCGCGCCCGACCTGCGCTTCGTGCTGCGCGCGGGCGCGAACGCCTCCGCGGGCGAGACGCGCTCGCTCGAGCCCCTCGGCCACGTGCGCGACGTGCACCGCATCGGCGCGGTCTACCTGGCCGGCCTCGCGCTCGGCTCGACCGCGACCCACGTCGTCGTCGACGGCGACACCGCGCACCTGCGCGACGACGACGGCGGCGAGCTCGAGCGCTGCCCGTATCCCGTCGGGGCCTGAGCGGCGCCCCACCCTAGGTCCGGCGGGCCTGCACGGCCGACCGGTAGTGATGACGCGTGGCACTGCGGCCCGGCGGCTCGGCACCGGCCGGGCGCAGCAGACCCCAGGCCGCGAGGCGGCGGATGTGGTAGCTGAGGTTCGAGAGCGGCAGCCCGAGCTCGGGGGCGAGGTCGGTCGGGGAGGCGACGCGGCCGTCGGCGAGGAGGCACAGCACCTGCAGCTGGATCGGGTGCAGGGTCTCGCGCGCGAGCGCCTCCCAGTCGGTCACGACCGGCTCGCGCGACGCGTCGCCCGCGGCGGGCGCGACGTCGGTGCGGGCGTAGAAGTGCTTCGTCGCCCCGCGGCGCGGCTCGGTGCGCACGAGCCGCACCCAGCCCCGGGAGGCGAGACGGCGCATGTGGTAGTTGATCGCGCCGAGCGGCTCGCCGAGCTCCGCCTCGAGGTCGACCGGCGCGGCGATCCGCCCGCCGGCGAGGAGGTCCATCAGCGCCTGCTGGGTGGGATGCAAGGCGGCCCGGGTGATCCGTTCCCAGTCGAGCTCAGCCACGGTCGTTCCTCCCGCCGGCGCGGTCGCGCGCGGTCGGCGGCGTGATCTCTGCGAGATGTCCCTGACGTCTCATGGGCATACGCCGTTCGGCACCCGGCGGGAACGGTTGGGCGTCCGGCGGCGGTACGTGCTGTCTTCGGCTGCGGCCACTTCCCCGGCCGCACTGGCTGGACCTGATGTGAGTCTCCCCGGCCGCGCCCGCACCGAACCGCGACCGGGCGCCCCGGCACCGGGATCCCGCTCTCACCGGGAAACCGCCGCCGTGCAGGGCAAACTGAGTTGCTGAGCGGCGCTAGTCCCGCCGCTCGCGACGCTCCGGGCCGGCGAGGCGCCGGGTGCGCTTGACCGCGTACATGGCCCGGTCGGCGTGGCGCAGGGCGTCCTCCGGCGTGACGTCCGCGTCGAGGACGGCCGCGCCGAAGCTCGCGTGCGCGACCACCTCGGTGCCGTCGATGCGCAGCGGGTGGCCGGCGAGCTCGGCCTCGAGCGCGCGGGCGAGGGCCTCGGCCGCCGCGAGGTCGGTGTGCGCGAGCAGCACCGCGAACTCGTCCCCGCCCAGGCGCGCGACGATGTCGCTGTCACGCAGCCGCCGCGTGAGCAGCCCCGCCACGTGCCGCAGCAGCTCATCGCCGGCGTGGTGGCCGAGGGTGTCGTTGACCGACTTGAAGTCGTCGAGGTCGGCGAGGAGCACGGCGCACTGCTCGCCGTAGCGCCGCACGCGGCGCAGCTGGCGGTCGATCTCACGCTCGAAGGCGCGGCGGTTGTGCAGCCCCGTCAGGTCGTCGTGCGTGGCCAGGCGGCGCAGTTCGGCCTCGAGGCGCTTGCGCTCGGAGATGTCGGTCACCTGAGAGACGAAGTGCAGCGGCCGGCCCTCGTCGTCGCGCACGAGCGACACGGACAGCTGCGCCCACACGACCGACCCGTCGGCGTGCAGGTAGCGCTTCTCCATCTGGTAGCTCGCGAGGCGGCCGTCGAGCACACGGCTGACGAGCTCGAGGTCGGCGTCGAGGTCGTCGGGGTGCGTGAGGTCCTGGAAGCGCCGTTCGCGCAGCTCCTCGTGGCTGTAGCCGAGGATCGCGCACAGCGCCGGGTTCACCCGCAGCCAGGCGCCGTTCGGCGCGACGAGGGCCATCCCGATCGGCGCGCTGTCGAAGGCCGCGCGGAACTGCGCGTCGGCCGCCCGGCCCGCGGCCTCCGCGACCTTGCGGGCGGTGATGTCGCGGGCGGCGGCCTGGACCTCGCGCAGCGCTCCGTCGGCGTCGCGCTCGACGGTGTAGTGCAGCTCGACCCACACCCATCCGCCGGTCGCGCGGGCGACGCGGCACTCCGCGACCTGCTCGTCGGCGCCGGCCGCGAGCGCGGCGCGAACCTCGGCGTGGCGCGCGTGGTCGGTCGGGTGCAGGAAGTCGGTCACGGCGCGGCCGACCATCTGCTCGGGCGCCCACCCGTAGCGCTGCTTCGCCGACGGCGACACGTAGCGGTAGACGTCGTCAGGCCCCGCACGCGTGACGACGTCGGAGGCGTGCTCGGCGAGCTCGCGGTAGCGGCGCTCGCTCTCCGCGCGGGCGCGCTCGGCGGCGCGCTGCGCGCTGACGTCGCGCGCGATGACCATGCCGCCGACGATCTCGCCGTCGTGCTCGACGGGCGTCACCGACACCTCGAAGCACAGCTCGCTCCCGGGCACCTCGTGCTGGAACGTGCGGTGCTCGCCGCGCAGCGCCGCGCGGTAGTGCGGCGCGAGCTGCTCGGCCAGGCGCGCGGGCACGGCCTCGTCGAGCCGCCGGCCGCGCATCCGCTCGGGGTCGTAGCCGTGGCTGCGCAGCGCCTGGCCCGCGGTGAGCACGAAGCGCATGTCGTGGTCGAACACGATGACGCTCGTCGCCGGGAGCGCCTCGAGCGCCACCCCGGCCAGCGCGCCGGATCGGCGCAGCGCCTCCAGGGATGTCGCTTCGGAGGTCATGCGGTTGTCGCTCTCCTCCGTTCGACCTGGACCGTATGCCCGTGATGCCCCTCCACCCTTCGGGCCAACCCGGCTCATACTGCCACGCACGCGTCAACGGCGCGTCCCGTCCAGGCGGATCGTCCACGCCTCCACGACCTCGACGACGAGGTGCGATCCGCTCCACGGATCACGCGCGAGGGTCTCGCGAACCTCCTCGGGCGAGCCCGCCGAGACCGCGTGCACCACCCGCTCCTCGTCCTCGAGCGGGCCGCCGAGGACGAGGAAGCCGGCGTCGACGAGGCCGTCCATGAACGCGGCGTGCGCCGCCCAGCCGGACTGCTCCTCGAGCGGCCGGGCGGGGTCGTAGGCGGGGCCGGAGCGCCGGACGACGACGTGGAACATCGCCATGCCCGGAGTTCTAGCGCGCGCGGGCGCGCGCGTGAGGTCTCTGCGCCTGGACGTTCGTACGACCGCGACGAATGCGCCGCACTTCGGCCTAAAGGCGGAGGGGTCAGGACCGATGACGGGCTTGAGGGGCGACATGGAGTCGCCCTGGGACCCCAAACAAAACGTCATCAAGGAGAAGACGAATGTCCCTTCGCATCAACAACAACGTCGAGGCGTTCAACGCCCACCGCCAGCTCGTCGCCACCAGCGACCGGGCCAGCAAGTCGATGGAGCGCCTGAGCTCCGGCTACCGGATCAACCGCGCGGCGGACGACGCCGCCGGCCTGGCGATCAGCGAGAAGCTGCGTGGCCAGATCCGTGGCCTGTCCCAGGCCCAGCGCAACGCGCAGGACGGCGTGAGCCTGGTCCAGACGGCTGAGGGTTCGCTGAACGAGGTCCATTCGATGCTGCAGCGCGTGCGTGAGCTCGCCGTGCAGTACTCGAACGGCACGCTTTCGACGTCGGACAAGGCGGCGATCACCGCCGAGGCCGCTCAGCTCCAGTCGGAGATCGAGCGCATCGGCACGACCACCAACTTCAACGGCATCAAGCTTCTCGACGGCAGCGCCAGCACCGTTTCGTTCCAGGTCGGCGCCAACGACAACGACACGATCACCGTCACGACCGCCTCGCTCGGCGGCAAGGTCGGCACGATCGACGTGTCCGCGGCCGGCGCGATCTCCAGCATCGACGCCGCGATCGGCAACGTCTCGACGCTCCGCAGCACGTTCGGCGCGGTCCAGAACCGCCTCGAGCACACCCTCAACAACATCTCGACGTATCAGGAGAACCTGACCGCGTCCGAGAGCCGCATCCGCGACGTGGACATGGCCAGCGAGATGGTCGAGTTCAGCAAGGACCAGATCCTGCAGCAGGCCGGCACGAGCATGCTCGCGCAGGCCAACCAGGCGCCGCAGGCTGTCCTGTCGCTCCTCCGCTAGTAACCAGCGGAACCCGGCGGGCCCGAGAGGGTCGGGCCCGACCGGAACTTTCGAGGGGGCGGGCGGTCTTCGGACCGCCCGCCCTTCTCGTCTCTCTCCTCAAGATGACGCGATTCGGTGCGGGCCGGCGGTGCTTCCGCGGCGGCCGGCCCGCATTTCCCCTGCTCGGCAGAAATTCCCTAAAGGTCTGCGCCACGCCGCCGATGACGTAGGCGACGGGCGACAGGGAGTCGCCCTCGGGACCGAATCGACCACCCCCCACTTCCGTCATCAAGGAGACGACGTATGTCCCTTCGCATCAACACGAACATCGAGGCGTTCAACGCCCATCGCCAGCTCGCCGCCACGAGTGATCGTGCCAGCAAGTCGATGGAGCGCCTCAGCTCTGGTTACCGCATCAACCGTGCGGCTGACGACGCGGCCGGACTCGCCATCAGCGAGAAGCTTCGTGGTCAGATCCGCGGCCTGTCCCAGGCTCAGCGGAACGCTCAGGACGGCGTCAGCCTCGTGCAGACCGCCGAGGGCTCGCTCAACGAGGTCCACTCGATGCTGCAGCGCGTCCGCGAGCTCGCCGTCCAGTACGGCAACGGCACGCTCTCGACCTCCGACAAGGCGGCCATCACCGCCGAGGCTGCCCAGCTGCAGTCGGAGATCGCCCGCATCGGCAGCTCCGCCGACTTCAACGGCATCAAGCTGCTCGACGGCTCGGCCGGGACGATCACGTTCCAGGTCGGCGCCAACGACGGCGACGTCATCACCATCGCGACGTCGACCCTCAGCACGAAGATCGGCACGATCGACGTGTCCACGGCCGGCGCGATCTCGGCGATCGACGCCGCGATCAGCAACGTCAGCACGATGCGCTCCACCTTCGGCGCGGTGCAGAACCGCCTCGAGCACACCCTGAACAACATCTCCACCTACCAGGAGAACCTGACCGCGTCCGAGAGCCGCATCCGCGACGTGGACATGGCCTCGGAGATGGTCGAGTTCAGCAAGGATCAGATCCTGCAGCAGGCCGGCACGAGCATGCTCGCGCAGGCCAACCAGTCCTCGCAGGGCGTCCTGTCCCTGCTGCGCGGCTAGGCAGCGGGTACACGCCGGGTCCTTTGAGGGAGGGACCCGACCGAAGGAGCGCGGGCGGCCCACGGGCCGCCCGCGATCGTTAAGCGTCAGGCGCCGCGGCGTCGGCTAAGCATCAAGGGCCCGTATGCCCCCGCTGCGCCGCAACCGCGACTTCGTCCTCCTCCAGGGCGGGCAGCTGCTGTCGTCGGCCGGATCGCAGACGACGACGATCGCCTACCCGCTCGTCGTGCTCGCGACGTCGCACTCGCCGGCGCAGGCCGGCCTCGTCGGGTTCGCCCGCCTCCTGCCGAGCGCGCTGCTGACCCTCGTCGCGGGCGTGGCGGCCGACCGCGTCGACCGCCGCGGGCTGATGATCGCCTCCGACATCCTGCGCGCCGTCGCCCTCGGCGCGCTCGGGGCCGCGCTCGTCGCCGGCACGCCGCCGGTGTGGGCGATCCTCGTCGTCGCCGTCCTGGAGGGCGTCGGCATCTCCGTGTTCAGCGTCGCCGAGAACGGCGCGCTGCGCGCGGTCGTCCCGCCCGAGCAGCTCGCCGACGCGACGGGGATCCTCATCGGCCGGCGGGCCGCCGTGTTCCTGCTCGGGCCGCCGCTCGGCGGGCTGCTGTTCGGGCTCGGCCACGCCGTGCCGTTCGTCGTCGACGCGGCGACGTACGCCGCCTCGACCGTGTCGCTCCTGGCGATGCGCACGCCGTTCCAGGAAGCGCGCGAGCACGACGGCACGCGGCTGCGCACGCAGCTCGCCGACGGTCTGCGCTTCCTCTGGGGCCAGCCGTTCCTGCGGACGACCTCGGCGATCTACGGCATCGGCAACTTCATGGTCCCGGCGGTCGTCCTGACCCTCGTGGTCAGCGCGCGCGACCAGGGCCTCTCGGGCGGGCGGACCGGGCTGCTCGTGGCCCTCGTCGGCGCCGCGACCGTCGTCGGCTCGCTGCTGTCGCCCCTCGTGCGCCGCCGGCTGCCCGCGCGCGCGATCCTCCTGCTCGAGCTGTGGAGCTGGCTCGCGCTGTGGGTCTACGTCGCCCACCCGGACGCCTACGTGCTGGCGGCCATGCTCGTCCCGTTCGGGGTGTGCGCGCCGATCACCGACTCGGTGGTCCTGACGCTGCGGGTCGCACTGACGCCGGACCGCCTCCTCGGGCGGGTCACCAGCGCGGCGACGACGCTCGCCCTCGCGATCGCGCCGCTCGGCCCGCTCGCCGCGGGGGCGTTGATCAGCGCGGCCTCGGCGCGGGCGACGGTCGCCGCGATCGCGGCCATGGGCCTGGGCCTCGCGCTGTGGGGAACGCTGAGCCCGGCGGTGCGCGCCGCGCCGCCGCTCGCGGGCCTCGGCCGCTACGCCGGCCAACGCGGGGATTAAAGGTCCGCGCCCAGACTCCGATGTAGATGGTGAATGAGTCTGGACTCCGTCTTCAACCGCATCTCCGAGCTGAACTCCCTGCTCGGCGGCGCGGCTGCCGCCCCCGCGCAGACCGCCACCGCCGCGACGACCGCGGCCACATCGTCGACCGACGCGTTCGCGACGATGCTGCGCAGCGCCTCCGTCACCGGCTCGACGACCGGGACCGCGGCCGGCACGCTGACCCCGCTCGGCGCCGGCGCCGCCGGGACGAGCGCGACGACCGCCACGGGCACCGTCGGCCCTGTCGCCGCCCCGGCCGGCAACTCGCCCGCCGCGCGCATGGTCGCGATGGCCCAGGCCGAGGTCGGCCAGGCCGAGCAGCCCCCGGGCTCCAACAACTCCCCGCGGATCGCCCAGTACCGCAGCGCCACCGCCGGCGCGCCGGGCCCGGGCCCGTGGTGCGCGTACTTCACCTCGTGGCTCGCGCGCGGCGCGGGCGTCCCGGTCGGCGACCACGGCCAGGGCTTCGGCTCGGTGGACGCCCTCTACGCGTGGGCGCAGAAGAGCGGCCGCGCGATCCCGACCTCCTCGGGCCAGCCGCCCCGCCCGGGCGACCTCATCGTCTGGGACGAGCACATCGGCATCGTCGAGTCCGTCCGCCCGGACGGCAGCATCCAGACGATCGAGGGCAACTCGTCCGACCGCGTGTCCCGTCGCGTCCACGCCAAGGGCGACGCGATCGGCTACGTGCGCCTGAGCAACTAGCGCCCGCGGTCCTCGAGCCGACGGCCGCCGTCAGGCGTCGCCGGCGTCCGCGGTGCGGCTCAGCGCGGGATCGCGGCCGCGGCGTCGTCGGCCCACGCGACGGCGTCGCGGTAGGCGCGCCCGACGCGCTCGGGGCCGCCCGGCACGGACTGCGCGGCGTTGAAGTCGCCGAGCTCCCACGCGAGGACGGTGCGCAGGCTGCGGCCCTCGCCGCCCTCGCCGCGCAGCAGCGCGCCGACGACGTCGTCGGAGAGCGGCAGCGCCTCGAGCGCCTCGCGCATCGGCAGCCCCAGAAGGCGGTTGATGACCGAGAACATGCCGACGGTGAACGCGCGGTCGTCGCGGGCGCTGTCGTCGCTGAGCAGCTCGCACATGCGCGCGCGCACGAGCGCGTTGACCAGCAGCACGTGCGGCTGGTCGGACATCCCGGCCAGCGCGAGGACGGTCGCCCAGCGGCGGACGCCGCGCTGACCGAAGAGCATCATCGCCTCGCGCACCGAGCCGACCCGCTGCGAACGGGCGAACAGCGCGGAGTTGGCGAAGCGCAGCAGCTTGTGGCTCAGGCCGACGTCGCGCACGATCGTGCCCTCGACCTCCTCGAACTCGACGCTCGCCTGGAGGTCGGCGAGCTGGGACAGGCCCTCGAGGCCCGCCGTCGGGATCGCGCGGCCGGGGACGATCTCGGGCTCGGCGAGGAAGCGGCCCTGGAAGGCGGCGAAGCCGAGCTCGCGGCAGAGGGCGAGGTCGGCCGGCGTGTCGACGGAGGTCGCGATCAGGACGAGGTCGCGGCCGTGCAGCGCGGCGACCCGCGCGCGCAGGCCGTCGGCGCCGTGGGTGGCCAGGTCGAGCTTGACGCCCCAGGCGAGGTCCACGAGCGGCTCGACGCCGGCCATATCGGTCACGCCGTCGACGACGACGCAGGCGCCCCACTCGACGAGCTGGCGGACCGCCGCGACGAGCTCCTCGTCGGCGCCCTCGGCGGCCGGGAGCTGGAGGACGACGCGGTCGGAGCGGACCGGCACCGGGCCGACCCGCAGCAGCAGGTCGCGGCCGACCGCCAGCCACGCGGCGTGCCCGCCGGTGAGCGCCTGCAGGCCAACCTCGGAGAGTGCGTCGACGATGACCTTCGTGCCGTCGACGAGCAGCTCGTAGCCGAGCAGGTTCAGGTCGCGGTCGAGCACGGGCTGGCGTGCGACGAGCACCTCGCGAGCGGGGGCCTGGGCGGTGGCGGCGAAGGAGCTCTGCATGTCCGCTCCAGTCATCGGTCCGCATTCAGGCTCCTTGAGCCGAGAACGGCCCCGAAATCGTGTCCGGACGACGCCCCTTGGCCGCGCAACGGATCAGGTAGGGTCGCGGGCCGACCGGCGATGTGAACTCGAGAGGAGAGGAATGAGCACCGTACAGGTCTCCATCACCGTGAATGGTGAGCCACACGCGCTCGACGTGGAGCCGCGGCTGCTCCTCGTCCACCTGCTGCGCGACAGCCTGGGGCTGACGGGCACGCACGTCGGCTGCGACACGTCCAACTGCGGCGCGTGCACCGTCCATCTCGACGGTGAGGCCGTGAAGAGCTGCACCGTGCTCGCCGTCCAGGCCGACGGCGCCGAGGTCAAGACCATCGAGGGCATGGCCGCCGCCGACGGCACGCTGCATCCGCTCCAGGAGGCCTTCTGGAACGACCACGCGCTGCAGTGCGGCTACTGCACCCCGGGCATGATCATGTCCGCCGCCGACCTGCTGGCGCGCAACCCCGACCCGTCGGAGGCGGAGATCCGCAGCGGGCTCGAGGGCAACCTGTGCCGGTGCACCGGCTACCACAACATCGTGCGGGCGGTGCAGGACGCCGCGAAGACCGGCTCCGCCGTCGGCGCCGGCTCGGGAGACTGACCATGAGCACCGCTGAAGAGACCCGCTCCGGCAACGGCCACGTCGGCCGCTCGCTCCGGCGCAAGGAGGACCCGCGCCTGATCACCGGCCGGTCGCGGTACGTCGACGACATCACGCTCCCCGGGACGCTCTTCGTCGCCTTCGTCCGCTCGCCCGAGGCGCACGCGCGCATCACGTCGATCGACACGTCCGCGGCCAAGGCGCGCGACGGCGTCGTCGCCGTCTACGTCGGCGAGGACATGGACTCGGGCGGCCCGATGCCGACCGCGTGGGCGCCGCCCGGCGTCACCGTCAACACGCCCGAGCACTGGCCGCTGGCGAAGGGCAAGGTCCGCCACGTCGGCGACGCGGTCGCCGCGGTCATCGGCCACGACCGCTACGCCGTCGTCGACGCCGCCGAGGACGTCATCGTCGACTACGAGCCGCTGCCGGTCGTGCTCGACCCCGAGGAGGCCCTGAAGGACGAGGTCGTCATCAACGACGACGTCGGCACGAACAAGTCCCACGAGTGGTCCCTCGGCGGCGGCGACCTCGAGGCGGGCTTCGCCGAGGCCGACGTGATCGTCGAGCGCCGGATCGTCAACCACCGCATCTCGGGCGCCGCGATCGAGCCGCGCGCCGTGCTCGCCGAGGAGCGCGCGGGCAGCCTGACCATCTGGAGCTCGACCCAGGTCCCGCACTTCCTGCGCAACATCGTGGCCGCGCTGCTCGGCATGAGCACGGACCGCGTGCGCGCCATCGCCCCGGAGGTCGGCGGCGGCTTCGGCTCCAAGCTGCAGATCTACGCCGAGGAGGTCTTCTGCGCCTGGGCCGCGGTCAAGCTCGACCGGCCGATCAAGTGGGTCGCGACCCGCTCGGACGACATGGCCACGATGCACCACGGCCGCGACCAGGTCGCGTACACGAAGATGGGCGCCAAGCGCGACGGCAAGGTCACCGCGTTCCACGTGAAGATCGTCGCGGACCTCGGGGCCTACCACCTGCTGCTGACCCCGTCGATCCCGTCCTTCGGCGGGTTCGTCATGAGCGGCGTCTACACGTTCCCCGCGGTGCAGACGGACGTCATCGGCGTCCTGACGAACAAGTTCCCGACCGACGCCATCCGCGGCGCGGGCCGGCCCGAGGCCACCCACATGATCGAGGTGACCATGGACCAGCTCGCCCACGAGCTGGGGATGGACCCGCTCGAGCTGCGGCGGCGCAACTTCATCCCGCCGCACAACGAGCCGCACGAGACCGCGATCGGCGTCATGTACGACTCGGGCAACCACGACGGCACGCTCGACAAGCTCCTCGAGCACGTCGACGTCGCGGGCTTCCGCGAGGAGCAGAAGCGCCTGCGCGACGAGGGCGTCCACCGCGGGATCGGGTTCTGCACGTACACCGAGGTGTGCGGCGTCGCCCCGACGCGCGTGTTCGGACCGCCCGGGTTCGGCGTGCAGGGCGGCGGCTGGGAGTCCGGCATGGTGCGCGTCCAGTCCAGCGGCGCGGTGACCGTCTACACGGGCACCTCACCGCACGGCCAGGGCCACGAGACCGGCTTCGCGCAGATCGTCGCCGACCGGCTCGCGGTCGACCCGCAGCAGGTCGAGGTCATCCACGGCGACACGGCGACCGGGCCCGAGGGCCTCGACACCTACGGCTCGCGCACGCTGGCCGTCGGCGGCGAGGCGGTGGCCCGCGCGGCCGACAAGGTCGTGGCCAAGGCGAAGGCGATCGTCGCCCACCAGCTCGAGGCGGCGCCGGAGGACATCGAGGTCCGCGACGGCAAGTTCCAGGTCAAGGGCTCGCCCGACAAGGCGATGTCGATGGCCGAGATCGCGGGCGAGGCGTACATCCCGCTGAACCTGCCCGAGGGCATGGAGCCCGGGCTCGAGGAGATCGCGTTCTACGACCCGGAGAACTTCGTGTTCCCGTTCGGGGCGCACGCGTGCTTCGTCGACGTCGACGTCGACACCGGCAAGGTGAAGATCGTGCGCTACGTCGCGGTGGACGACTGCGGCCCCGCGATCAACCCGCTGCTCATCGACGGCCAGGTCCACGGCGGCATCGCGCAGTCGATCGGGCAGGCGCTCTACGAGCAGGTCGTCTACGACGCCGACGGCCAGCTCGTGACCGGCACGTTCGTCGACTACGCCCTGCCGACGGCGAACGAGATCCCGTCGTTCGAGACCGACCGCACGGAGACCCCGTCGCCGACGAACTCGCTCGGCGTGAAGGGCGTCGGCGAGGCGGGGACGATCGCGGCGACCGCGGCCGTGACGAACGCGGTCATCGACGCGCTGCGGCCGCTCGGCGTCACGTACGTCGACATGCCGCTCACGCCGATGCGCATCTGGCAGGCGATCCACACCGCCGGCGGCCCGGCGGCGACCGAGCAGGGCAAGGAGGTCGGCGAGCACGGGCAGGGCTCGTCCGGCTCCGGACCGACCAGCCCGTCCGAGGGAGGTGCGCAGTGATCCCGCCCGAGTTCGAGTACACCGTCCCCGAGTCGCTCGACGAGGCGCTCAAGGCGCTCGCCGACGGCGGCGAGGACGCGAAGGTCCTCGCGGGCGGCCACTCGCTGCTGCCGCTCATGAAGCTCCGCCTCGCGGCGCCGACGCTGCTCGTGGACATCCGCAAGCTGCCCGGCATGCGCGGGGTCGAGCGCGCGAACGGCGGCTGGAAGATCGGCCCGATGACCCGCCACGCCGATCTGCAGGTCGAACGGCGAGCTCGGCATCGTCGCGGAGGTGGCGTCGCACATCGCCGACCAGCAGGTCCGCAACCGCGGCACGATCGGCGGCTCGATCGCCCACGGCGACCCGGCCTCCGACCTGCCGACGGTCCTGCTCGCCCTCGACGGCACGGTGAGCATCACGGGCGCCGGGGGCGCGTCGCGCGAGGTCGCGGCGGCCGACGTGTTCGAGGACTACCTGACCACGGCGGTCGGGCCGGGCGAGGTCCTCACGCAGATCACCCTGCCGTCCATGGACGGCTACGGCTTCGGCTACGAGAAGTTCAACCGCCGCGCCGAGGACTGGGCGATGGTCGGGGTCGTCGCGCTCGTCAAGAAGGCCGGCGACGGCTCGGTCGAGGACGTGCGGATCGGCCTGACGCACATGGGCTCGACGCCGCTGCGGGCCACCGCCGTCGAGAACGCGCTGAAGGGCCAGGGCCTCGACGCGCAGAGCATCGCGAGCGCCGCCGAGCAGGCCGCCGAGGGCACCGACCCGCCGGGCGACCTCAACGCGACGCCGGACTACAAGCGCCACCTCGCCCGCGTGCTCACGCGGCGGGCGCTGGAGCAGGCGGCCGGGGTCTCGTCCTGAGCGGGGCCCTGCGGTCACCGGACGCGGTCGGCGAGGCGCTGCGCGAGCAGCGCTACCTCGCCGACCGCCCCCTGGCGACGTCCGTCTTCCTCGCCGGCGAGCTCGGGCTGCCGCTGCTCGTCGAGGGCGAGGCCGGCGTCGGGAAGACCGAGGTGGCGAAGGCGCTCGCCGGGGCCACCGGCGCGCGCCTGATCCGCCTGCAGTGCCACGAGGGCATCGACGTCCACCAGGCCCTCTACGACTGGGACTACGCGCGCCAGCTCCTCGCGCTGCGCGCGGCCGAGGGCGGGGTCGACGAGGGCGAGCTGTTCTCGCGCCGCTTCCTGCTGCGCCGGCCGCTGCTCGAGGCGCTCGAGCACGACGGGCCGGTCGTGCTCCTCGTCGACGAGGTCGACCGCGCCGACGACGAGTTCGAGGCGTTCCTGCTCGAGATCCTCTCGGACTTCCAGGTCACGATCCCCGAGCTCGGCGAGACGATCGCGGCCAAGCGCCGGCCGCTCGTGGTCCTCACGTCGAATCGCACGCGCGAGCTGCACGACGCGCTCAAGCGCCGCTGCCTCTACCACTGGATCGACTACCCCACGCGCACGCGCGAGGCGGAGATCGTCCGCGCGCGGATCCCGGGCGTCGCCGAGGCGGTGGCCGAGCGCGTGTGCGACGCCGTCGCGCGCCTGCGCGGCGTGGAGCTGTACAAGCTCCCCGGGGTCGGGGAGACGATCGCGTGGGCCCAGGCGCTCGTCGCGCTCGGCGGCCCCAACGGCGATCTCGAGGACACGCTCGGCGTCGCGCTCAAGGTCCGCGAGGACCTCGAGCGGGTGCGGGAGCTGGGGGTGCTCGAGGGTGTCTGACCCCGGCGCCGCGCTGCCCGCCGAGGCGCGGCGGGCGAGCGGCGCCGTGCTGGACCGCCTCACGACGCTCACGGCGCTGCTGCGCGCGGGCGGCGTGCGGGTCGGGACGGGCGAGCTCGAGTCGGCGGCGCGCGCGATGGCGGCGATCGACCCTTCCCAGCGCGGCGACGTCTACCTCGCGCTGCGCGCCGTGATGTGCTCCCGGCGCACGGACCATCCGGTGTTCGACAGCGCCTTCTCGGCCGTGTTCGGCGACGCCGCCACCGAGCCCGGACCCGACAACACCGGGATGCCACCCGGCTCGGAGCTCGTCGTGCCGCGCGCCGCGGCCCCGCCACCCGAGGACGCGCAGCCGAACCGGATCAGCGAGTCGGAGGTGCGCCCGGCGGCCTACAGCGAGGTCGAGCTGCTGCGCGACAAGGACTTCGCCCACTACACGGACATGGAGCGCGCGCAGGCCCGGCGGATCATCATGAGCCTCGCCCAGCACATGCCGATGCGCGAGGCGCGGCGGACGCGGGCGACGCGCCGGCGCGGCGTGCGCCCCGACCTGCAGGCGACGGTCCGCGCGGCGCTCCGCCACGGCGGCGAGCCGCTCGACCGGCGCTGGCGCGAGCACGTCCAGGGACCGCGCAAGCTCGTGCTCGTCTGCGACGTCTCGGGCTCGATGGCGCCGTACGCGCGGATCCTGCTGCAGTACCTCCACGCCGCGGTCGCGACCCACCGGCGCGTCGAGGCGTTCGTCTTCGGCACGCGGCTGACGCGCGTCACGCACGAGCTCGGCATCCGCGACCCGGACCGCGCGCTCGAGCGCGCGAGCGCCGCGGTCGTCGACTGGTCGGGCGGCACGCGCATCGGCGACGCGATCTCGACGCTGAACCGCGTGCACGGCCGGCGGCTCGGGCGCGGGTCGGTGATCGTGATCCTCTCCGACGGCTGGGACCGCGGCGACCCGGCCCTGCTCGGGGCCGAGATGGCGCGCCTGCGCCGCACCGCGCATCGCACGATCTGGCTCAATCCGCTGAAGGCCGCGCCGGACTACGAACCGCTGGCCCGCGGGATGGCGGCGGCGTTGCCGCATACTGATCACTTCATGGCCGGCAACTCGCTGCGGTCGCTGGCCGAGCTCGCGCAACTGCTGGAAGGAGGACTCGTATGAGGGACGTTCTGACGGACGTCGACGCCTGGACCGCCCGGGGCGAGAAGGTCGCGATCGCGATGGTCGTGGGCGTCAAGCGCTCCGCGCCGCGCCCGCCCGGCGCGAAGATGGCGATCAGCTCGAGCGGCGAGGTGTCGGGCGCCGTGTCGGGCGGCTGCGTCGAGGGCGCCGTCGTCGAGGTCGCCGAGAAGGTCATCAACGGCGGCGAGCCGCAGCTCCTGCACTTCGGCATCGCCGACGAGGAAGCCTGGGACGTCGGGCTGCCGTGCGGCGGCGAGATCGACGTCTGGGTGGAGCGCTACGAGCCGTGAACGGCGCCGGCGGCAACGGGGGTGGGCTCACGCCGCAGGGGCGGTTCGCCGCGATCGCGCGGGACCTCGGGCGCGGCGCGCTCGTCACCGTGATGCGCGGGCCCGGCCTCGGCGCGCGGATGCTCGTGCACCCCGACGGCACGACCGAGGGCTCGCTCGGCGACGCGGACCTCGACCGCGCGGGCGCGGCCCACGCGGACGAGCTCATGTGGTCCGAGCGCTCGGAGGCGCGCGAGGAGGGCGAGGCGCTGCTCTTCATCGACGTGACGTTCCCGGCGCCGCGCCTGGTCATCTTCGGCGCGATCGACTTCGCCGCGCAGCTGTGCACGCTCGCGCGCACGACCGGCTGGCGGCCGTACGTCTCCGACCCGCGCGGCTTCTTCGCGCGCAAGGACCGCTTCCCGGACGCCGAGGAGGTCTTCGTCGGCTGGCCGGACAAGACGTTCGCCGCGCTCGGCGGCATCGACCGCGCGATGTCGATCGCCGTGCTGACGCACGACCCGAAGCTCGACGACGCCGCGCTCGAGATCGCGCTGCGCTCCGAGGCCGCCTACGTCGGGGCGATGGGCTCGCACCGCGCGCAGGCCAAGCGCCGCGACCGGCTCGTCGCGAAGGGGATCACCGACGAGGAGCTCGCGCGCCTGGCGGCGCCGATCGGCCTCGACCTCGGCGCGCTGACGGCGGAGGAGACGGCCCTGTCGATCATGAGCGAGATCGTCGCCCTGCGCCGCGGCCGGCCGGGCGGACGTCTGGCGCACGCGAGGGGCCGCATCCACGAGGTGACCGGCGAGGTCAACGCGTGATCGCAGGCCTCGTGCTCGCCGCGGGCGGGGCGCGCCGGTTCGGGTCGCCCAAGCAGCTCGCCGAGCTCGACGGCGTCCCCCTGCTGCAGCACGCGATCGACGCGATGCTCGCCGTCCCCGCGCTCGACCGCGTCGTGGTCGTGCTCGGCAACGTCGCGGAGGAGGTCGCGGCCGCGGTGAAGTTCGCCAGCGCCGAGCCGGTCGTGTGCCGCGAGTGGGAGGAGGGCATGGCGGCGTCGCTGCGCTGCGGGGTCGCCGAGCTGCCCGAGGCGGACTGGGTCGTCGTGACGCTGGGCGACATGCCCGGCGTGACGCCCGAGGCGATCGAGGCGGTCATGGCGGGTGTCGGGCCGGAGGTCGACGCCGTGCGGGCCGAGTACGGCGGGCGGGCCGGGCACCCGGTGGCGCTGTCGCGGTCACTGCTCGATCGCGTCGGCGACCTGCGCGGCGACGTGGGTGCGCGCGATTTGCTGCGCGATGCGCGGGTAGGTGGGGTCGAAGCGCTGCATCTGGCGCGGCCGGACGACGTCGACACCCCCGAGGAACTGGAGGCGATCCGCGCATGAAGCTCGAGCAGTCGTTCTCGGTGCAGGCCCCGATCGACGAGGTCTGGGCGGCGCTGATCGACGTCGAGCGGATCGCGCCCTGCCTCCCGGGCGCGGAGATCACCGGCCAGGAGCCCGACGGTGCCTACGGCGGCACGTTCACGGTGAAGCTCGGCCCGACGACGGCGTCGTACCGGGGGTCGCTGCGGATGGAGGCCGTCGACGAGGCCGCGCGCACCGTGACGATGAGCGCGAAGGGCACAGACCGTCGCGGTCAGGGCGGCGCGAGCGCGACGATCGTCTCGACGATGCGCGAGGAGGGCGGCGCGACCAGCGTCGACGTCCTCACGGACTTCCACATCACCGGCCGGCTGGCGCGGTTCGGGCGCTCGGGGATGATCGAGGACATCTCGCGGCGGCTGATGCGCGACTTCTCGACGTGCCTGCAGACGAGCATCGGAGGCGGTACCGGCGGCGGGGTCGCGGATGCGGCCGAGACCCCCGACCTCGCTGATGCCGCCATCGCCTCGGCCGGCGGCGCCGCCGCCGAGGCCGCGAGCGCGAGCGCCGCGCCCCCCGGCGCCGACGACCTCGCCGTAGGGTCCCGCCGCTCCGGCCCCACCGCCACCGCCCCGGTCGTCGACGCCCCCGCCGCTGATCGGGACGCCCGTGCAGCGCTCGGGGTCGCCGCCGCCGCTCGTCGGGAAGCCGGTGCAGCGCGAGCCGCCGCGCGCGCCTGAGCCGCCGGTGGAGCCCGAGCCGCCGGTGGAGCCGGCTGCGGCCGAAGAGCCGGTGGCCCCCGCTGAGCCCCCGCCGCCGACCGAGCCGCCGGCTGCCGCCGAGCCGCCGGCGTCGTCGGGTGGCGGGTCCGGGACGGGCTGGCTGAGCGACTGGCCGGACCCGGAGGAGCCGGCGTCGCCGGCGTCGCCGGACGCGGGCACCGCGGACGATGAGCCGGCGCCCGCCGCGCCGGCCGAGCCGGCCGAGCCGGCTCCGTCCCCGCGCCGGCCGGGCTGGCCGGGCGAGGAGCCGCCGTCCGCGTCGCCCGCGCGGCAGGGGTGGCTGGGCGAGGCGCAGCCGCCGGCGGAGGAGCCGTCGGCGCCGCCCGAGCCGCAGCCCCCGGCCGAGGAGCCGTCCGCTCCGTCCGCGCGTGAGGGGTGGCTCGGCGAGGAGCAGCCCCCGGCCGAGGAGCCGTCGGCTCCGGTCGGGCGTGAGGGGTGGCTCGGTGAGGACCCGCCGCCGGCCGCGGAGCCGTCCGTTCCGCCCGCGCGTGAGGGGTGGCTCGGCGAGGACCCGCCGCCGGCGGAGGAGCCGTCCGTTCCGCCCGCGCGTGAGGGGTGGCTCGGCGAGGACCCGCCGCCGGCCGAGGAGCCGCCGCTCCGCCCGCGCGTGAGGGGTGGCTCGGCGAGGACCCGCCGCCGGCCGAGGAGCCGTGCCGCTCCGCCCGCGCGCGAGGGCTGGCTCGGCGAGGACCCGCCGCCGGCCGAGGAGCCGGCCGCTCCGCCCGCCCGCGAGGGTGGCTCGGCGAGGACCCGCCGCCGGCCGACGAGCCTGCCGCTCCGCCCGCGCGTGAGGGCTGGCTCGGCGAGGACCGCCGCCCCGGCCGAGGCGCCGCCCGCCCCGCCCGCCCGCGAAGGCTGGCTCGGCGAGGAGCAGCCGCCCGCGGAGCCCGCACCGCCGTCGCTCGACCCGACCCCCGAGCCTTCCGCTTCCGCGGCCGCACCGACATCTGAGCCCGCACCCGCACCCGCCCCCGAGCCGCCCGCGCCGGCCGCCGACGAGCCCGTCCGCCGGCCCGGCTGGGAGGACCCGGACGGACCGCTCACCCAGCCGGTCCCGGCCGAGCCCGAAGACGAGGGACGCACGGAGTCGATCGCCCCGCCGGGGTTCGATGACGGCCGGCCCAAGCCGCAATCGGCGGGCAAGGGCGGCGGCGGGCTGCTCGACCGGCTCAAGGGCCTCTTCGGACGCGGCAAGTAGCAACATACGGCCGTACGCGATAACGTACAGACATGCCTGAGCCGCGGAGTTGGGACGGAGCCGCCTACGACCGGCTGTCGACGCCGATGGAGCGCCTCGGGCGCGAGGTCATGGACCGCCTCGAGCTGCGCGGCGACGAGACGGTCGTCGACGCGGGCTGCGGCTCCGGCCGGCTGACCGAGCTGCTGCGCGAGCGCGTCCCGGACGGTCGGGTGATCGGCGTGGACCAGTCCGCCTCGATGATCGACGCCGCGCGCGAGCGCCTGGGCCCCGACGTCGACCTCCGCGTCGCGGACCTCGTCGAGCTCGACCTGGGCGGGGACACCGCCGACGTCGTCTTCTCGACCGCGACGTTCCACTGGATCGCCGACCACGACGCCCTGTTCGCGTCGCTGCGCGGCGCGCTCCGCGGCGGCGGGCGCCTCGTCGCCCAGTGCGGCGGAGTGGGCAACATCGCCGCGGTCCACGCCGCCGCCAACCAGGCGGCCGACGAGCCGCGCTTCCGCCCGCACTTCGAGGGCTGGCGCGGCCCGTGGAACTTCGCGACCCCGCAGGAGACCGAGCACCGCCTCGCCGGCGCCGGCTTCGCGGAGGCGAAGTGCTGGCTCGCGGAACGCCCGGTCCAGCCCGACGACCCGCGCGAGTACCTGCGCACGATCAACCTCGGCGCCCACCTCGAGCGCCTCCCGGTCGACCTGCACGACCCGTACCTCGACGCCGTCCTCGCCATCCTCGGCGAGCGCCCGGTGATCGACTACGTGCGGCTCAACATCGACGCCACAGCGGCGTAACGAAGTCGTCGCAGAATTGGCACAGCGCGTGCGCCACACGCGCGCCTCGACCCGCCATGCTCGAGGCCATGGCGAGCGCTCGACGAGAAGGGGACGTCCTGCGTCCCCAAATCGTCGCGACCCCGATCGACGAGCGGATCGCGGCGCTCGCGACCCATCAGCACGGCGTCGTCGCGACGCGCCAGCTCGTCGCGCTCGGCCTGACGAGGCGCGCGGTGAGCCATCGCGCCGACGCCGGGCGCCTGCACGTGCTGCACCGTGGCGTGTACGCGGTCGGCCACGCCGAGATCAGCCATCTCGGGCGCTGGATGGCCGCCGTCCTCGCCTGCGGCGACCGCGCCGCGCTGAGCCACCGCTCGGCCGCCGCGCTCTGGGGGATCCGCGCCAACACGGCCGAGCGCACCGACGTGATCGTGCCGACTCCCGGCGGGCGCGCGGCCCGCGACCGGCTGCGGATCCATCGCTGCCCGACGCTCGGCGCGGACGAGGTCACCGTCCGGGAGCGGATCCCGGTGACGATCCCGGCGCGCACGGTGCTCGACGTCGCGGCCACGCTCACCCCGCGACAGCTCGAGCGCCTACTCGACCAAGTCGAGATGGAGCGCGTCACCGATTACCGCGCGCTCGGAGCGATCGCGTCCGCGCACCCGAACCATCGCGGATCCCGCCGGCTTCGCGCCACGCTGGCCACCCACCTCGCCGGCAGCACCCTGACCCGCAGCGACCTCGAATCCCGCTACCTCGCCATCTGCCGCGCCCACGGTCTGCCCGCCCCGCGGGTCAACGTGCGCATCGGCGAGCACACCGTCGACTTCCTCTTCCCGGACCGCCGCCTCATCGTCGAGATCGACAGCTGGACGTACCACCGCACCCGCGCCCGTTCGACGCGGATCGCCGCGCGACGCGACCACCTCACCGCCGGCTACCGCACCCTCCGCTTCACCGACCGCCAGCTCGAATCCGAATCAACCCGCGTCGCACAGACGACGAGCACCGCCCTTCACCGACGCGACGCGGCCTGACCGAGACCGAGCGCTACCCTCCGTCGAGGCCCCGGCCGCGCAGCCACGCGCGGTCGCCGCGCATGCCCGGATGGCGCTCAGACCGCTCCTCAGACAGCTCGCGACGAGCCAGGACGGAACCTCCCTCGCCCGCGAGGGCGGGCGCGCGTTCGTGTCCGCGTCGCTGCGTCCGTACCTCGTCGCCGCGCTCCTCGACGGCGTCGACGAGGCCATCGCGAGCGGGCGGCCCGCGCTCGTCGTCGCCGGCGACGACCGCCAGGCGCGCGACCTCGCCGCCGACCTGCGCCACTGGCTCGCGCCGCGGCCCGTCCGCTTCTACCCCAGCCGCGGCGTCGCCTACGAGTCGCACCTCGCGCCGCCGCCGCACCTCGTCGGCCTGCGCGTCGCCGCGCTCGACGCCCTCCTCGAGCACGCCAAGGGCGAGCACCCGGACCAGGAGCCGCCCGTCGTCGTCGTCTCCGCCGTCGCGCTGAGCGAGAAGGTCCCCGACCCCGAGCTCCGCCCGCACAGCTTCACCCTCAGAAAGGGCGAGCTGCTCGACCTCGACGAGGTCGGCGCCGACCTCGTCGCGGCCGGCTACGAGCGCGTCGACCAGGTCGAGGACCGCGGCCAGTTCGCGATCCGCGGCGGCCTGCTCGACGTGTATCCGGCGACCGAGGAGCGCGCGATCCGCGTCGACATGTTCGACATCGAGATCGAGACGCTCCGCTGGTTCTCGACGTTCACCCAGCGCAGCCTGGGGGAGACCGACAGCGTCGAGATCGCGCCGGCGGCGGAGCTCGCCGCCGAGCACCGCGAGATGGCCGAGATCGCCGCGCTCGAGGACGCGGACTCGCGCCCCGACGTCACCGAGCTGCTCCCGGTCGACCGCTTCCAGGCGTTCCTCGACCTCGCGCCCGCCGACGCGGCGGTGATCATCGCCGCCGAGGAGGACGTGCAGCCCGCGCTCGCCGACCACTGGCAGGACGTCTGCGCCGCCTTCCACGACGAGGACGCCCACCACCTCTACGTCAAGCCCGACGAGATCACGCGCGTCCTCGACGACCGGGCGCGGATCCGCCTCAGCTCGATCGCCTCCGACCAGCCGCTCGAGTTCCGCGCGCAGGCGGCCGATGTCGCCGCCCGCTCGCTGAAGGAGGCCGAGCCCGAGCTCGAGAAGCTCGTCCGCAGCGACTACCAGACGGTCGTCGCGTGGCCGCGCCGGGGAGACGGCGAGCGCGCCGCCTACAACCTCGCGCGGATGCGCGCGACCTGGATCGACGGCGCCCGGCCCGCGCAGCCGCAGCTCAGCTTCGCCCAGGCGAACCTCCGCGACGGCTTCATCGCGGCCGGCCTGCGCCTCGCGGTCATCCCCGAGCACCGGCTCTTCCGCCGCCGCCGCGCCGAGCGCCCGAAGCCCACCGGCCGCCGGCGGGGCGCGCTGCGCTCGTTCGCCGACCTGCGCACCCACGACATCGTCGTCCACGAGGACCACGGCCTGGCCGAGTTCGCCGGCTTCGAGACGAAGACCGTCGGCGGCGTGACGCGCGACTACCTCGAGCTCCAGTTCGCCGGCACCGACCGCGTCTTCATGCCGGTCGACCAGCTCGCGAAGATCAGCCGCTACGTCGGCGCGGGCGGCAGCCACCCGCCGCTCTCCAAGCTCGGCGGCAAGTCGTGGGAGACGATGAAGGCGCGCGCCCGGCGCGCGGCCCAGGAGCTCGCGGGCGAGCTGCTGAACCTCTACGCCGAGCGCCGGCGCCGCGTCGGGCACGCGTTCGCCGAGGACTCCGACTGGCTGCGCGAGTTCGAGGCGGGCTTCCCGTGGCAGGAGACGCCCGACCAGCGCGACGCGATCGAGATCGTCAAGGCCGACATGGAGCGCCCCCAGCCGATGGACCGGCTGATCTGCGGCGACGTCGGCTACGGCAAGACCGAGGTCGCGCTGCGGGCCGCGTTCAAGGCGGCCAACGACGGCAAGCAGGTGCTCGTCCTCGCCCCGACCACGATCCTCGCCCAGCAGCACTTCGGCACCTTCTCCGAGCGGCTCAAGGACTACCCGTTCACGATCGACCACGTCAGCCGCTTCCGCGCTCCGAAGGAGCAGCGCGAGGCTGTCGCGGCCTTCAACGAGGGCCAGGTCGACATCCTCATCGGCACCCACCGGGTCCTCGGCCGCGACCTGCGCGGCAAGGACATCGGGCTGATCATCGTCGACGAGGAGCAGCGCTTCGGCGTCAAGCAGAAGGAGCTTCTGCGCCAGCTCAAGCTCAAGGTCGACGTCATCTCGATGAGCGCGACGCCGATCCCGCGCACGCTGCAGATGTCGCTCGCCGGGATGCGCGACATCAGCGTCATCGAGACCCCGCCCGAGGGCCGCCGGCCGGTGAAGACCTACGTCGGCGAGTACGACGAGGGGCTGGTCAAGCAGGCGCTGCTGCGCGAGAAGGCGCGCGGCGGCCAGGCGTTCTTCGTCCACAACCGCGTCGAGACGATCGACGAGACGGCCGAGCGCCTGCGCGGCCTGTGCCCGGGGATCCGCTTCGAGGTCGCCCACGGCCAGATGGACGAGAAGGACCTCGAGCAGCGGATGATGGCGTTCCTGCGCGGCGAGGCCGACGTGCTCGTCGCGACGAGCATCATCGAGTCGGGCATCGACATCCCGCAGGCGAACACGCTCATCGTCGAGCGCGCCGACAACTTCGGCCTCGCCCAGCTCTACCAGATCCGCGGGCGCGTCGGCCGCTCACGCGAGCGCGCGTACGCGTACCTCCTGTACCCGAGCTCGGCCGCGCTGACCGAGGAGGCGACGAAGCGCCTCAGCGCGCTGAGCGACTACACCGAGCTCGGCGCCGGGTTCAAGATCGCGATGCGCGACCTCGAGATCCGCGGCGCGGGCAACCTCCTCGGCGACGAGCAGTCCGGCCACGTCGCGGCCCTCGGCTTCGAGCTCTACATGTCGATGCTCGACGAGGCGGTCCGCGCGGGCGAGGGCGAGGGCTTCGCCGACGACGACTTCGAGCCAGTTCGGCTCGACGTCAACGTTGACGCCTACGTGCCGGCCGACTTCATCCCCTACGAGCAGGCGAAGATCGACGTCCACCGGCGCGTCGCCGGCGCGCGCGAGGTTGCCGAGCTGGTCACGCTGCGCGAGGAGCTCGAGGACCGTTTCGGGCCGCTCCCGCCGCCGCTCGAGAACCTCATCACGCTCCAGCAGGCGCGCATCAAGCTCGGCGAGGCGGGGGCGCGGGCGGTGTCGTTCCGCGGCGGCCGGCTGGCCGTGACGCCGATCGATCTCGACGCCGAACGGGCCCGCCGGCTGAAGGAGGAGATCCCGGAATCGCTCTACGAACCGGGCAAGTCGCAGCTGTCGGTGCGGGTTCCCGATGATCCCGAGCATCGCTTTCCCGCAGTTGTCCATGCGGCAAATGCCCTTCTTGCGGTCACGCGAGCGGCGGCATGAGACGCTACGCTCAGGGGTCAAGCAACAGGGGTTTTCACGTCATGCCTTCGAAGTACCGCTCTCTGGCGCTCTGCGCCTTTTTTGTGCTCCCCGCGCTCGTGCTGAGTGCGTGCGGCAGCGATGTCCCGGGCAATTCCGTGGCCAAGATCGGCGACCAGTCGATCCAGCGCGACACGTTCAACCATTGGATGCAGATCGCCGCCGTGTCCAGCGCGGGGCAGACGAGCACCACCGGGACGACGCCCAAGGCGCAGGTCCCGGACGCCCCGAACTTCACGAAGTGCGTCGCCCAGAAGAAGGCGACCGCGGCGAAGCCGGCCAAGGGCACGCCCGAGGCCACGCCCGCGCAGCTCAAGGGCCAGTGCCAGACCGAGTACAACGCGCTCCGCGACCAGGTCCTCGAGTTCCTCATCCGCGGCAACTGGATCGAGCAGGAGACCAAGAAGCAGAACCTCAAGGTCACCGACAAGGACGTCCAGAAGCAGATCGACGCCGCCGTCAAGCAGGCCTTCCAGAATCCTCAGGACTTCCAGAAGTTCCTGCAGCGCTCGGGCCTGACCGAGGCCGACGTCTTCTACCAGCAGCGCAACCAGCTGCTGCAGCAGAAGCTGACCGAGAAGGTCACGAAGGCCCAGGGCAAGGTCACGGACGCCCAGATCCAGGCCTACTACGACAAGAACAAGTCGAAGTTCGCGACCCCCGAGCGCCGTGACCTGCGCATCGTCCTGACGAAGACGAAGGAGGACGCCGCCGCCGCGCGCAAGGCGCTCGACTCCGGCCAGTCGTGGAGCGCGGTCGCGAAGAAGTACTCGATCGACCAGGCCTCCAAGGCCCAGGGCGGCAAGCTCACCGGCGTCGCGAAGGGCCAGCAGGAGAAGGCGCTCGACGACGCGATCTTCAAGGCCGACAAGGGCAAGCTCGTCGGGCCCGTGAAGACGCAGTTCGGGTGGTACGTCCTCGAGGTCTCGAAGGTCACCGACGCCAAGCAGCAGTCGCTCGAGCAGTCGACCGCGTCGATCAAGCAGATCCTCACGAGCGACAACCAGCGCAAGGCCCTCGACCAGTTCGGCAAGGACTACCGCAAGCGCTGGAAGGCCGACACGGCGTGCCGCAAGGGCTACACCACGGCCGACTGCAAGAACGGCCCGAAGACCCAGCCGACGACGTCGACCGGCGCGGCGCAGCAGCAGACGCCGACCGCCGCGACGTCGACCGCACCCACGACCACCCAGCCTTAGGGGAACCCCATGCTCCGGATGCCGCCGGCCCGCCGTACCCCGTCCGGGACGGCGCCGGCGGTGCCCGCGCGCCCGGCTGCCAAGGCGCCTGATCGGCCCGCGGACGATCATCTGACGGGTACGCTCAAGACTGGAGCCGTTCCGGTCGATCATCGCTACGTGCCCATGTCTCGTCGCTTTTTCCTGCCCGCCTTCGCGCTCTGCGCCCTGTTCGCGCTGATCCCGTCCGCCGCCATGGCGCACGACGGCAACGGCGCCGGCCCGCCGTACGCCCGCACCGACGCCGCGACCGCGATCACGGCGACCGGCGCCACGCTCAACGGATTTGTGGGCACCAACGGCCAGAGCACGGCGTACACGTTCGGCTACGGCACCTCGGTGCCCTCCGCGAAGTTCGCGCCGAGCCCGCCGGCGGTCGTCCCCGCGGGCCAGGGCGGTCCCGTGTCGGTGACCGTGACGGACCTGACGCCCGGCACCACGTACCACGTCCGTCTCATCGCCCAGCACCCGGGACGGGCCGTGGCGATCGGCAACGACGTGACCTTCACGACCCTCGCCGCCCCGGTCACCGCTCCGGCTCCGGTCACGCCGGCCCCCGCGCCGACCACCGGCGCGCCGGTCCCGACTCTGGGCGAGTCCGTCGTCGTCGCCCCGGTGAAGGGCGATGTCCTCGTCAAGGCCCCCGGCGCGGCGACCTACACCCCGCTCGCGACGGGCGGCGCCGTGCCCACCGGCGCGGTCGTCGACACCCGCAACGGCCAGGTCGCGCTCACCACCGCGGTCACCGGCGGCAAGACCCAGACCGCGACGTTCGAGCGCGGGGTCTTCCAGGTGCGCCAGTCCAAGACCGGCAAGGGCCTCACCGACATCTACCTCCGCGGCCCCGCGCCGTCCTGCGGCTCGTCGCGCTCCTCCGGGCGCGCCGCGGCCGTGGCGAAGAAGAAGCCCAAGAAGCGTCAGCTGTGGGGCCGTGACAAGGGCGGGCGCTTCCGCACGCACGGCGCGAACAGCGTCGCGACGGTCCGGGGCACCTCGTGGATCACCACGGACACCTGCAGCGGCACCCGCACGACCGTCAAGGCCGGCGCCGTCGCCGTCCGCGACGTCCATCGCCACCGCACCGTGCTCGTGCGCGCGGGCCACAGCTACCTCGCGCGCCGGCGCTAGCCTCCGCGCGATGGCGCGCCCGCTCAAGCGCCTGCTGGACTCGGGCCGCGTGCGCGGCCCGCACGTCACCGCGGTCCTCGTGACGGGGATGATCGCGGCGGTGGTCGGCGTCATCGGCGAGGCGTCGCACCTGCTGCCGGGCGTCCAGGCCGACACGGTCGCGCTGCGCTTCCAGGCCCGCGACTCGCACCGGCCCAACGACGTCGTGGTCGTCGCGATCGACGACGTGACGTTCTCCGACCTCGATCGCCAGTGGCCGTTCCCGCGGCGCCTGCACGCCCAGGCGATCGACCGCCTGCGCCGCGCCGGCGCGCGGACGATCGCCTACGACGTCCAGTTCACCGAGCCGACGAACGAGCGCGACGACAACGCGCTGTACGAGGCCGTCGCCCGGGCCGGCGACGTCGTCCTCGCGACCACCGAGACCGACGCCAACGGCGAGACGAACGTCCTCGGCGGCGACGAGAACCTGCGCGCCGCGCACGCCGTCGCCGCCGCGAGCAACCTGCCCACCGGCGACGGCGGCGTCTTCGAGCGCTTCACGCACTCCGAGCTCGGCATCGACACCTTCGCCCTCGCCGCCTCCGAGCGCGGGGGCGGCCCGAAGCTCAAGCCGTCGGACTTCGAGAAGGACGGCGCCTGGATCGACTACCGCGGCGGCCCGGGCACGATCCGCACCGTGTCGTTCTCGGACCTCGTCCGCGGCAAGGTGCCGGCGAGCGTGTTCCGCGACAAGATCGTCGTGGTCGGGGCGACGTCGCCGTCGCTGCAGGACGTGCACGCGACGCCGACCTCGGGCGACTCGCTGATGTCCGGCCCCGAGATCCAGGCCAACGCGATCTGGACGGCGAAGCGCGCCCTGCCGCTGCAGAGCGCGCCCGCCTGGTTCGACCTCCTCGCGGTGATCGCGCTCGCGCTCGCGCCGGCCCTCGCGGGCCTGCGCGCCCGGCCGCTCGCGATCGCGCTCGTCGCGCCGCTCGTCGGCGTCGGCTGGCTGGCGTTCGCCCAGCTCGCCTTCAACGCCGGGTGGGTCGTCGCGGTCGTATGGCCGCTCGCCGCCCTCCTGATGGGCACGACGGGCACGATCGCCGCCCGCTACCTGGCCGAGCTGACCGAGCGCCGCCGCGTCACGATCTACAACGAGGTCCTCGAGCGCCGCGTGCGCGAGCGCACCGAGGAGCTGCGCCAGACGCAGCTCGAGGTCGTCCGCCGCCTCGCCCAGGCGGCCGAGTCGCGCGACGGCGACACGGGCGCCCACATCGAGCGGATGAGCCTCCTGTGCGAGCGCCTGGCGGCGCAGATCGGCTGGTCGGTCGCGGACGCCGAGCTCCTGCGCCACGCCGCCGCGCTGCACGACGTCGGCAAGATCGGCATCCCCGACCGCGTCCTCCTCAAGCCGGGCAAGCTCGACCCCGAGGAGCGCGAGGTCATGAAGCGCCACGCCTCGATCGGCGCCGCGATGCTCGCCGACTCGCCGTCCGAGCTGCTCCAGCTCGCCGAGGCGATCGCACGCACCCACCACGAGCGCTGGGACGGCGGCGGCTACCCGGCCGGCCTCGCCCGCGAGGAGATCCCGCTCGCCGGGCGGATCTGCGCGGTCTGCGACGTCTACGACGCGCTCGTCTCGCCGCGCCCGTACAAGGACCCCTGGCCGCCGGCCGACGCCCTGGCCGAGATCGCCTCGCTCAGCGGCCGGCACTTCGACCCCGAGCTGGTCGAGGCCTTCCTCGAGCTCTGGCCGGACGACGTCCGCCCGGACCGCGCCGCCGCGCCGGCCTCCGCCGCGGCACGCTGAGCCCTCCCGCCGCGACGGGCTAGGGTTCGCCCGGTGCCCGACCCGGATGTCGCCGCCGCCGTCGCCCGCCTCGACGACCTGACCCGCCGCCTGCGCCGCGAGTGTCCCTGGGACCGCGAGCAGGACGAGCGCTCGATCGTGCCCCACACGGTCGAGGAGGCCTACGAGCTCGCCGACGCGGCCAACGCGCGCGACGACGCCAAGCTCCTCGACGAGCTCGGCGACGTGCTCTTCCAGGTGCACTTCCTGTCGCTGCTGCTCGAGGAGCGCGGGGCCGGCGACCTCGCGGACGTCGCCGAGCACTGCCGGGCGAAGCTCATCCGCCGCCACCCGCACGTCTTCGGCGACACCGCGGCCGAGACGGCCGGCGAGGTGCTGCGCAACTGGGACGCGATCAAGCGCGAGGAGCCGGGCCGCGAGACGGGGATCTTCGGCGAGGTCCCCGAGAACCTCCCGGCGCTGCTGCACGCCCGCAAGGTCCAGCGCCGCGCCGCGTCGTCGGGGTTCGACTTCCCCGGCGTCGAGGGCCCGCTGCTCGGCACCGAGGCCGAGCTGGCCGAGCTCGCCGAGGCGGTCGCGGCCGCCGGCGAGCAGGCCGAGGCCGGCGCGAGCGCGCCCGACGAGGTCCGCGCGGCGCTCTTCCACGAGGTCGGCGACGTGCTGTTCGCCGCGGTGAACGTCGCGCGCAAGCTGCGGGTCGACCCCGAGCTCGCCCTGCGCTCGGCCAGCGGCCGGTTCCGCGGGCGCATCGAGGCGGCCGAGCGGTTCGCGGCCGAGGCCGGCCACGACTGGGCGGCCCTGTCCGCCGACGACAAGCTCTCCTTCTATGCCCACGCCCGAATAAGCGAGTCATGACCATGAGCCAGATCGAGCAGGTCCACGCCCGTCAGATCCTCGACAGCCGCGGCAACCCGACGGTCGAGGTCGAGCTCGCGCTGCGGTCGGGCGCGACCGGCCGCGCGGCCGTCCCGAGCGGCGCGTCGACCGGCGAGTTCGAGGCCACCGAGTTGCGCGACGGCGGCGCGGCGTTCGGCGGCAAGGGCGTCACGAAGGCCGTCGGCAACGTCAACGGCGAGATCGCCGAGGCCGTCACGGGCCGCGACGCGAGCGACCAGGAGGGCCTCGACCGCGCGCTGATCGACCTCGACGGCACGCAGAACAAGTCGCGCCTGGGGGCGAACGCGATCCTCGGCGTGTCGCTCGCCGCCGCTCACGCGGCCGCGGCCGAGGAGGGCCTGCCGCTGTGGCGCTACCTCGGCGGCGACGCGGCCCACGTCCTGCCCGTGCCGATGATGAACGTCCTCAACGGCGGCGCGCACGCGGACAACAAGGTCGACTTCCAGGAGTTCATGGTCGTGCCCGTCGGCGCGGGGTCGTTCCACGAGGGGCTGCGCACCGGCGCCGAGGTCTTCCACGCGCTGAAGAAGACCCTCCACGACCGCGGCCTCGGCACCGGCGGGGGCGACGAGGGCGGCTTCGCCCCCGACCTCGGCTCCAACGAGGAGGCGCTCGAGATGCTCGTCGCGGGCATCGAGGCGGCGGGCTACACCCCGGGCGAGGACGTCGCGATCGCCCTCGACCCGGCGACGAGCGAGATCTTCGACGACGGCGCCTACGTGCTCGAGCACGAGGGCCGGTCGCTCACCTCCGACGAGATGGCCGGCTACTGGGCCGAGCTGGCCGGCCGCTACCCGATCCTCTCGATCGAGGACGGCATGGACGAGGAGGACTGGGACGGCTGGCGCGCGCTGACCGAGCGCATCGGCGACCGCGTCCAGCTCGTCGGCGACGACCTGTTCGTCACGAACACCACGCGGCTGCGCCGCGGGATCTCGAACGGCGTCGCGAACTCGATCCTCGTCAAGGTCAACCAGATCGGCACGCTGACCGAGACGCTCGACGCGATCCGCACCGCGCGCGACGCCGGGTACACCGCGGTGATGTCGCACCGCTCGGGCGAGACCGAGGACGTGACCATCGCCGACCTCGCCGTCGCCACCGGCTGCGGGCAGATCAAGACCGGGGCGCCCTCGCGCTCGGACCGCGTCGCCAAGTACAACCAGCTGCTGCGCATCGAGGAGGCGCTCGGAGCGGACGCGACGTACCCCGGGCGCAGCGTGTTCCGCTCGTGACGCGGGCGTCGGACGCCGAGCGCGAGGCGGTCGTCACGCGGCTGCGCGACGCCGCGAGCGAGGGCCGGCTGACGGTCGAGGAGCTGGCCGAGCGCATCGACGCCGCGTACGCGGCCCGGACGCACGCAGAGCTCGAGCCGCTGACGGCCGACCTCCCCGCGGCGGCGGCGGGCGGGCCCGGTCGTCGGCCCGGCGGGCGGCGGCGGCGTCGCGGCCGGGGGGCGGTCCGCGACGATCCTCGGCATCCTCGGCGGCGGCGACCGCAAGGGCCGCTGGCACGTCCCGGCCCGGACGACCGTCGTGAACATCATGGGCGGGGCGGACCTCGACCTCCGCGAGGCCGTGCTCGAGACGGCCGAGGTCGAGATCACCGTCTGGTCGCTGATGGGCGGCTCGGACATCACCGTCCCGGAGGGCGTCCACGTCGAGCTCGAGGGCTTCGCGCTGCTCGGCGGGAACAAGCTGCAGGTCGAAGGCCCGGCGCCGGGCCCGGGCGCGCCGGTCGTGCGGGTCAAGGCGTGGTCGCTCATGGGCGGCACCGACGTCAAGACCCGCCAGTCGCGCGGCCGGCGGGGCCTGCCGGACCCGCCGTCCCCGCCGCCGCTTCACTGAACGGCGGACTGCGCGGGCAGGAACCGGGCGGTCGCGGGCGAAGCCGACCCCGATGCCGCCCGCCCGCAGCGCCCGTGCGCCCCGGCCCGACACCGCCCCCCGCCGCGACTCCGCCCCCCGGCGCGCCGCCTCGGCCCGGCGCGCGAGCGGCTCGCGCCGCGACGCGGCGCCCCGGCGCGCGCCGCGCGGCCGTCCGCGCGTGCTGTCCGGCGGCGCCGCCGCGATCCGCTGGGACCGCGTCTCGCGGGTCGCGCTGCTCGTCGTCCTCGTGGTGCTCGTCTTCCTCTACGCGGGCCCGGCGCACTCGTACTGGGACACCGTGCGCGAGGCCAAGCAGCGCCGCGCCGAGGTCGCCCAGCTCAAGCGCGAGAACGCGAAGCTGCGCGCGCGGCGCGAGGCGCTGCGTGGCTCGAGCGCGCTCGAGCGCGAGGCGCGGCGCCTCGGGATGGTGCGCCCCGGCGAGCGGCCGTACTCGCTCGACCACCTGCCGAAGGGCCCGTAGCCGGGCCTCGCTAGCCTGGGTCGCCGATGTCCTTCGACACGGCGATCCACCAGTGGCGCGAGGGCGAGCGGCGGCTCGAGGACGCCCCGCCGCCCCAGCGCGTCGCGCTCGAGCGCGTCACCGACGCCATCCACCGCGAGCTGCGCCGCCGGCTCGGCGGCGCGTTCACGACCGACGAGCTCGCCGACCTCTACGACTCGGGCACGGACTGGACGCTCGACCTCGCGGTCTCCGTCGCACCCGGCGCGCCGTGGGCCTGGGACCAGCGGATCGTCGCCGACGCGGCCTTCGCCCGCTACGTCCGCGAGGCGACCGACTACGCGGGCGGGCGGCGCGTCGCGCGCTAGGCGCCGTCGCCGCCGTGGTACTCCGGCCCCGGCCGCGTGAACACCCACGCGCTGCCGATCGGGTCGAAGCCGAGGCGCGCGTACAGGTCCTTCGGCCAGTCGTCGGCGTCGGCGATGATGAACACGAGCGCGTGGTCCATCGCCACGGCCGCGTCGATCGCCGCCGTCACCGTCGCGCGCGCGAGCCCGCGGCGGCGGAACGCCCGCAGCGTCGCGACGTCCTCGACCTGCGCGGTGCGCCCGTCGGAGTACATCGTGGTCACCGCGGCGTCGACGTCGTCGGCCCGCCCCACGAAGAAGCGCGCCGTCGGGACGCCGGTCGCGAGCCTCGCGCGCATCGCGACGAGCTCCCGCGCGACGTCCTCGTCGCGCGCGTAGGGCTCCTCGCGCACACTGGCCAGCTCGGCCGCCTGGAGCGTCGGCGCGTCGACCTCGCGGGCGAGGCCGGGGACCGGCTCGTGGTCGCGCGGGCGGCGGAGGGCCAGGTAGACGTCGCGCTCGACGAGCCAGCCGCGCCGGCGCATCTCCTCGCAGAGGCGCCCGCCGGTGTCGTCGCGCTCCACCGCCGCCCGCCGGTGGCCGTACTCGGCGTAGAGCTCGTCGAGCGCCGCGACGAGCTGGTCGGCGTCGACCTCGGCGTCGACGTAGAGCGTGTTCAGGGCGTACGCCCGCGGCAGGCTCGGGTTCAGGAACGCCTCGCCGTAGGGGTGCGCCAGCGCCTGCTCGCTGCACGCGCGCATCTGGCGGCGCCCGAACTCGAGGGCGCGCGCGAGGGTGGCCGCGTCAGTCGTCGTCGTCGCCGTCGTCGTCCTCGCCGGCGCGCCGGATCACGATCTGGTCCTCCTCGATCGTGACGACCACCGGGCGGTGGCCCGCCCAGTGCTCGGCGTACACGGCGTTGTCCTCGACGGCGGGGTCGAGCCAGAGCCCGTAGCCCTCCTCGCCGTGGTCGAACGTGCCCTCGAGCTCGGAGCTCGCGGTCGCCTTGCGCCGTCCGCGGCCGCCGCGGCGTCCGCGCCGGCGCGGCTTGGGCGCCTCGTCGTCGCTCGTCCTCGTCCTCGTCCTCGTCGGACTCGGCGTCCTCGCCCGCCTCCGCCCGGCGCGCGGCCTCCTCGGCCTTGCGTTCGGCCTCCTCGGCGGCCTTGCGCTCGGCCTCCTCGGCGGCGCGCCGCTCCTCCTCCTGGCGCGCGGCCTCGGCGGCCTCGAGCTCGGCGGCGATGGCCGCGTCGTCCTCGGCCCGGAGGTCGATCTCGTCGTCGAAGTCCAGGTTCGGACCCTCGGGCGCCTCGCCGTCGGGCAGCAGCTCGTTCTGGCGCTTGAAGGCCTCGATGTCCTGGACCGTGACTTCCAGCTGGTGGGCGATCCAGGCGTCGGTACGGCCCTGGCGGACCCAGCCGCGGATCTGGTTGAGGTGCGGTCGCAGTGAGCGTCGTGGCATAACTGGGGCGCGCAGCCTATACAAACAGCCCGGAGATCAGCCGTTCGCCGGTTGCGCGGCCGTGGGCCGCGCTGTTACCGTGCGCGGACCCGCTCCAGCGGAACAGGGAGGTCATCCATGCTGGTCCTGACGCGGAAGTCGAATCAAAGCATCATGATCGGAGACGACATCGAGGTGTCGGTGCTCTCGATCATGGGCGAGAAGGTGCGGATCGGAATCCAGGCACCGCGGGACATCCCGGTGTTCCGCAAGGAGGTGTACCTCGAGATTCAGCAGGAGCGCGGGCGCGAGCTCGCCGCCTCCGGCGCACGGACCGAGGTCGACGCAGCGCTCCACCGCCTCGGCGGCTCCAAGTAGTCCCCCGCGGCGCCCGCGCGCCGCGGCCACGTCGTTCCCCGAGCCCTGCCGCACCCCGGCGGGGCGTCAGCCCATCACGATGTACAGCGCGCGGAACATCGCCACCGTGACGAGCGCCGCGGTGGCGAGCAGCACGAGCACGAGGACCACGAATCGCGCCGAGCCGGCCTTGTGCCGGCGCTCGATGTGGCGCTTGCTCGAGCGCTGCGCCGCCTCGCGGTAGAGGCGCTCGCGGCGGGCGCGGTCGGCCTCGGCCTCCTCGAAGAAGGCCCGCTCGAGCTCGGACAGGCTCTGTCGCATGCGCATCGCCACGGCGGGTGCAGGCTACTACGCGCACGCGCCCCACAGCCCCCGTCCGGCGCGGCGGGCCTCGCGCGCGAGCGCGGCGAACCGCCCGGCGAAGCGCACGTTCGGCCTGATCGTCAGCGTGCGGGCGAACCCGCCGCGCACGAGCGCCTCGTTCACGAACCGGCCGTCGTCGGCCCGGTAGACGTAGGCGAGCAGGCGCCCGAAGCGGTCGCGCGCCTCGACGTCGAGCACCAGCCGCACCCGGCGGCCGGCGACGAGCCGGGCGTTCTCGGCCGCCGCGCGCCGCGCGTAGCACTGCACCGGCGTGTCCGGACGCACCTCCTCGGGCGTGTCGATCCCGATGTACCGCACGCGCTCGGAGCGGTTGCCCAGCGCGACGCGGATCGTGTCGCCGTCCGTGACGCGCACGACACGCCCGCGGAGCACGTCGCCCGCCGCGCCCGGGGGGCCGCCGACGGGTGCGCCGTCGCCGCCGCGCGCCGTCCACGCGTACGCGAGCGCCGCGAGGGCGGCGACGGCGAGGAGCACGGCGGGACGGCGCGGCATCGCGGTCAACGTAGACAACGGGGCGGCCAGTGCGGCCGCCCCGGGGCGAAGAATTCGCGATGTCGCGCGTCGCCCGGCGCAGACCGCGCGCCGGACGCCACGGACGTCCGGTCAGGCGACGGCGCTCGCCGCCTCCTCGTAGACCCGGATGAAGCGCAGGTAGTTCTCCGCGATCTGCTGCGCGGCGTCCTCGCGCGAGAGCGAGCCGTCGAGGAACCCCTTGAGCGCGTCCCACCAGATCGAGCGGCCGATCGCGAAGCCGACGAAGCCCTCGACCGGCGAGGCGGCGCGCAGCCACTGGTCGACCTTCTCGTCGCTCGCGCCACGGCCGAGCAGCACGCACACGACGCCCTCGCGGCCCTCGCCCTTGCGCGTCTGGACGGCGAGCATCTCCGCGTCGGACTGCTCGTCGACGCCCTCGATCTTCCAGATGTCGACCTCGATGCCGAAGTCCTGCAGCTCCTCGATCGCGCGGCGCATGAGCTCCGGGCGCAGCTCGGCGTCGTAGCGGTCGCTGTCGCCGCCGACCGACTCGAGCTGCTCGTCCGTCGCCGGCACGAGGAGCTCGAAGAGGAACTTGCCGTCGTTGTCGTGCAGCCAGTCGGCGAGGCGCTTGAGGCGCTCGGACTGGCGCTGGTTCATGCCCGGGTCGCCGTCGGGGTTGTAGCGGACGAGGACCTTGGCGAAGTCGCAGCCGAAGTCCGCGATGTGCCGGCCGAAGTCGTCGCCGTACTGGAAGTCGAACTCGTCCTGGCCGGACTTCTCGACCGGCATCGCGGTCTTCAGGCCGTGCTCCTGGGCCTGCGGGATGATCTTCGCGCCGAACTGCTCGTCGACGAGCACGCCCAGCGTGGTCGGGTCCGCGCCGCCGGCCTCGACGGCCTTGAGCATGCCCTCGTAGATGAGGTGCTTGGCGTCGGAGATCGTCGCCGTCTGCTCGTCGGTCGGGTCGCCCTCGATCCCGAACATCTTCTTCTGGAAGGACCCGCGGTGGTCGAAGGCGAGGATGTACAGCTTGCCGTCGTAACCGAGTGCCATGTGCCTCTCTCCGTCGCGTTGCAGTCGCCTGGTTGTCCCCGCTCAGTCTAGGTTGAAAGCCATGGAGCACGACTTCACCGGGCCGAGCTACACGCTCGGCGTCGAGGAGGAGCTCATGATCGTCGACGGGGAGACGTACGACCTCGTCAACGCGATCGAGTCGCTGATCGCGGAGCACGAGGACGGCGAGATCAAGCCCGAGCTGCACGAGTCCGTGCTCGAGATCGCGACGAAGCCCGCGTCCGACGCGGCGCAGACCGGCGAACAGCTGCGCGCCCTGCGCGCCCACGCCCGCACGGCGGCCGAGCGCCGCGGGCTGACCATCGGCTCGGCCGGGACGCATCCGTTCGCCATGTGGGAGGACCAGCGCATCGCCGCGCGCCAGCGCTACCGCGACCTCGTCTCCTCGCTGCGCTTCGTCGCGCGCCAGGAGCTGATCTTCGGGATGCACGTCCACGTCGGCATCGACGACCCGGACAAGGCCATCCACGTCGCCAACGGGATGCGCGTCCACCTCGCCGTGCTCCTCGCCCTCAGCGCGAACTCCCCGTTCTGGCGCGCGCAGGCGACGGGCCTCATGTCGGCGCGGACGCCGATCTTCCGTCAGTTCCCGCGCGTCGGCGTCCCGCCCGCGTGGGACGACTGGGCCCACTACGAGCGCGAGGTCGAGTTCATGGTCGGCAGCGGGGTCATGGAGGACCCGACCTACCTCTGGTACGACGTGCGCCCGCATCCCGCGCTCGGGACCGTCGAGATCCGCGTCTGCGACAGCCAGACCCGCGTCGAGCACACGCTCGCGCTCACCGCGCTCATCCAGGCGATGGTCGCGCGAGCTCGCCGAGCATCATGACTCGGGCGGAGCGCTCGCCGCCTACCCTTGGCAGATGCTCGACGAGAACAAGTGGCTCGCCGCCCGCCACGGCCTCGACGGCGAGCTCGTCGATCTGCCGTCGAGCGACCGCGTCGCGACGAGGGCGCTCGCGCGCCGGCTCGTCGACCGGCTGCGCGACCACGCGCGCGACCTCGGCTCGGAGGCGCGAGCTCGAGGCGGTCGAGGACCTCATCGCGCGGGGGAACGGCGCGGCCCGGCAGGTCGTCGTCTACGAGGCCAACCACGACCTGCGCGAGGTCATGGCCGAGATCGTGGGGGCGACCGGTGCCTAGGGCGCTGTCGGCCCTGGTCGTCGCGCTGGTCGTCCTCGCGGTCCCGGCCGCGACCGCGGTCGCCCAGGACCAGGCCGTGGTGGACCGCGCGGCGCAGGCGCTCGCCCGCGACCCCGTCTTCCAGGATCCCGACGCGGAGCGCGCGCTGTCCTCGGGCGAGCTCGACCAGCTGCGGCGCGAGGTGCGTTCGAGCCGGCAGCCGATCTTCGTCGCGCTCCTGCCGCGCGCCGCCGGCGACCCCGACGAGGTCGTCGTGGACGTCGCGCGCCGGACCGGCAAGCGCGGGACCTACGCCGTCGTGACCGGCACGGGCTTCCGGGTCGCCTCGAACGCCGAGCCGATGAGCACCGCGCGGGCCGAGTCGCGCGCCGCCTTCGCGGCCCACGCGGACGACGGCGTCGCGGCGGTGCTCGAGGACTTCGTGCGCCGCACGGCGCAGCCCGGCGTCCAGGGCGAGGCGGTCGCGGCGCGGGAACGGCGACGGCGGCGGAGGCGGAGGCGGCGGCTTTCCGTGGCTGCCCGTGATCGTCGTCGGCGGCGCCGGGCTGTTCGTGTTCCGCGCGGTGAGCCGCGGGCGCCGGCGCCGCGCCGAGGAGCAGGCCGCGTTCGCCGATGTCCGCCGGACGGCCGACGAGGACATCGCCGCGATCGCGAGCGACATCACCGACCTCGACGACGACGTGGAGGCCGCCGGCGCGCCGCCCGCGGCCAAGCAGGCGTACATGCGCGCGCTCGACCACTACCAGCGCGCGGACACGGACCTGCGGCGCGCGACGAACGTCGCCGAGCTGCGCCGGGTGGCCGAGACGGCCGCGGACGGCCGCTACGAGATGGCCGCCGCGCGCGCGGAGCTCGAGGGCCGCCCCGTGCCCGAGCGCCGCCCGCCGTGCTTCTTCGACCCGCGCCACGGGCCGTCGGTCGCCGACGTCGAGTACGCCCCGCCGGGCGGCGAGCCGCGCGCGGTGCCCGTCTGCCAGGCCGACGCCGTGCGGCTCGAGCGCGGCGAGGAGCCCGACCCGCGCTCCGAGGTCATCGCCGGCCGCTCGGTGCCGTACTGGTCCGCGCCCGGCGCGGGCTACTACGGCGGCGCGTTCGGCGGCTTCGGGCCCGGCCTGCTCGGCGGCTTCCTGCTCGGGTCGGCGTTCGACGCGGGCCCGGCCTGGGGCGGCGGATGGGACGGCGGCGGCGACGGGGATCCCGGCAGCAGCGGGGACTTCGGCGGCGGCGACTTCGGCGGGGGCGGGGACTTCGGAGGAGGCGACTTCGGTGGCGGCGGGGACTTCGGCGGCGGCGACTTCTAGGCGGGCGCCGGACCTCCCCGACGTGGGTCCCCACGACCCCTATCATCGGCGGTAGATGGCCAGCTCGCCGGACCTCTTCGTCGTCTGCAAGAACTGCGGTTCCGAGGTCAGTCCGTACATCACGGAGTGCCCGTACTGCGGCACGCGCCTGCGCAAGCGCGCGCCGAAGATCGAGCGCGACGGCACGGTCTCCGAGCCGAAGCCCAAGAAGCAGAAGGCGCGCCGCGCCGCGCGATCGCCGCGCCGCGCCGCGCGCCGACGTGCGCTCCGTGGTCGATTCGCGCCCGTGGGCGACGCTGACGCTGGTCCTGCTGTCGCTGTTCGGCTACCTGCTGCTGTCGGTCGTCGCGCGCGCCGACGTCGCGGTCGCCGGGCCGATCGACGGCCAGTGGTGGCGCGTCGTCGCCTCGCCGTTCGTGTACGGCAGCGCCTGGTACGAGCTCGCCGCGCTCATCGCGATCGGGACGTTCGGCTGGCTGCTCGAGCAGCGCCACGGCCCGTTCACGGTGCTCGGCGTGTTCCTGCTCTGCGGCGCGGGCGGCATCGCCCTCACCGCGGCGATCGACCCCAGCCCGCTCGCCCTCGGCGGCAACGGCGCCGGCCTCGGGCTGCTGTGCGCGTGGGCCGTCCCCGACCTCCTCGCCCGCGCCCGCGGGGAGGAGTACGACGGCGACCTCCTCGGGACGCTCGTCATCGCGCTCGTGCTGCTGCTGATGCCGCTCGCCGTGCCCGAGGCGAGCGCCATCGCGGGATTCGCCGGCGCGGCCCTCGGGCTGCTCTGCGGCCTCGCGCTGGCGCGCACCGGACGCGCGTAGCCAACGCCCTCGCACGGCGCCCGCTTCCACCCGCCGGGTCGCGGGTATCCCACGTACCCGGTACCCCAGCAGCGTCGTCGCCACCGCTCGGTGGCGCGCGTTCGACGCACGACATGGCGTGTTTGACGAGGTATGGGGTGCCTGGTATACACAACACAAGAGCGCGCAAACGGGCTTGGAGGAGGCCGGCGCTCGGAGAGAGACGCTGTATCTGTGGTGATGGTCCAAGCGACAAGCGCGGAGCTCGTTCCCGAGCAACTGAGCGGCCAACTGGTCGTTCCGGCTCTGAACGCGAAGACGAGCGTCGGACAGCTCGCCTACGAGGCCCTGCGCAACGCGATCCTGGCAATGGACGTCTACCACTCAGACGCCGACCTGCGGCTCGACGAGAAGACCCTCGCGGCCGATCTCGGCGTGAGCCGGACGCCGGTGCGCGAGGCGCTCGCGCGGCTCGAGCACGAGGGCCTCGTGCGGATCCTGCCGCGCCGCGGCGTCTACATCGTCCGCAAGAGCAAGGCCGAGATCATCGAGATGATCACGGTGTGGGCGGCGCTCGAGTCGATGGCCGCGCGGCTCGTCTGTGAGCGCGCGACCGACGAGGAGATCGGGACGCTGCGGACGCTGTTCTCGCGGTTCGAGGACGGCGAGGTGCGCTCGCATCTCAACGAGTACTCCGTCGCGAACCTGCATTTCCACCAGCGCATCATCGAGCTCTGCCAGTCGCCGATGATCCTTCAGCTGGTCCAGAACCTGCTCGTGCACGTGCGCGCGATCCGGGGCCGGACCATCGGCGAGGACGACCGGGCCGAGCGCTCGATCGTCGACCACATGCACATCATCGAGGCACTCGAGGCGCGCGACCGCGACCTCGCCGAGCGCCTCGTGCGCGACCACGCCTTGAACCTGGCCGACCACGTTGAACACACGGTCGACCACCTGGACTGACAGCGAGTTCCCGCAGGACCGGCTACGCCGGGCGCGGGACGAGAGGAGACACCCCGAGTGAGTGCCACGACGACCCAGTCAGCCGAATCGACCGCCTCCGGCAACGGCGCAGGCGAGACCCAGATGATCTCCGGCGGCCACCTGGTCGCGAAGGCCCTGAAGGCAGAGGGGATCGACGTGATCTACACCCTCTGCGGCGGCCACATCATCGACATCTACGACGGCTGCGTCGACGAGGGCATCAAGGTGATCGACGTCCGCCACGAGCAGGTCGCCGCGCACGCCGCCGACGCGTATGCGCGCGTCACCGGCAAGCCCGGCTGTGCCGTCGTGACCGCGGGCCCGGGCACCACCGACGCGATCACCGGCGTCGCGAACGCCTTCCGCGCCGAGAGCCCGTTCCTGCTGATCGGCGGCCAGGGCGCCCTGAACCAGCACAAGATGGGCTCCCTGCAGGACCTGCCCCACGTCGACATCATGAAGCCGATCACCAAGTTCGCCTCGAACGTGGTGACGACCGAGCGAGTGGCCGACATGTGCTCGATGGCCTTCCGCGAGGCGTTCGCCGGCGCGCCGGGCCCCGTCGTTCCTCGAGATCGGTCGCGACATCCTCGACAACAAGGTGCCGCTCGAGTCCGCGGTCATCCCCGGCGAGCCGAGCAGCTACCGCGCGTCGACCAAGAGCATCGGCGATCCCAACGACGTCGACAAGCTCACCGAGATCCTCATCAACGCCGAGCGCCCGTGCGTGCTCCTCGGCAGCCAGGTGTGGACCTCGCGCGGTCACGAGCAGGCGATCGAGTTCGTCCGCGAGCTCAACATCCCGGCGTACATGAACGGCGCCGCCCGCGGCACGCTGCCGCCGGGCGACCCGCACCATTTTCACCTGACTCGCCGCTACGCGTTCAACAACGCGGACGTGATCCTGATCGTCGGCACCCCGTTCGACTTCAGGATGGGCTACGGCAAGCGCCTCTCGCGCGAGGCCAAGGTCATCCAGATCGACATGGCCTACCAGACGGTCGGCAAGAACCGCGACATCAGCCTCGGCCTCGTCGGCGATCCCGGCGCGATCCTCGCCGAAGTCGCCAAGGCCGCCCAGGGCCGCAGCCGCGGGGAGACGCGCGAGGGCTGGCTCGTCCACACTGCGCGACGAGGAGAAGCGGCTCAAGGAAGAACGGCTGCCGCGCCTCATGAAGGACACGGCGCCGATCCACCCGCTGCGCCTCGCGCACGAGATCAACGAGGCCCTGACCGACAACACGCGGTTCATCGGCGACGGCGGCGACATCGTCACGTTCTCCGGCGGCGTCGTCCAGCCCAAGGGCCCCGGCCTGTGGATGGACCCGGGCCCGCTCGGGACCATCGGCGTCGGCATGCCGTTCTGCATCGGCGCCAAGCAGGCCGACCCCGACCGCGAGGTCATGTGCCTGTTCGGCGACGGCGCGTTCAGCCTGACCGGCTTCGACTTCGACACGGCGGTGCGCTTCGACCTCCCGTTCATCGGGATCATCGGCAACAACAGCTACATGAACCAGATCCGCTACGGCCAGATCCAGAAGTACGGTGAGGACCGGGGCGACATCGGCAACAAGCTCTCGCGACGTCCGCTACAGCGAGTTCGCCAAGATGCTCGGCGGCTACGGCGAGGAGGTCACCGAGCCGAAGGACATCCGGCCGGCGATCGAGCGGGCGCGCGAGAGCGGCAAGCCGTCGCTCATCAACGTGTGGGTGGACCCCAACGCCTTCGCGCCGGGGACCATGAACCAGACGATGTACAAGTAGGGGAGGGCATTCGAATGGCTATGGCGAAGGCCCTCGACGGAGTCCGCGTCATCGACATGACGCACGTGCAGGCCGGTCCGGTCTGCACCCAGCTGCTCGCCTGGATGGGAGCGGACGTCATCAAGATCGAGCAGCCGGGCCGCGGTGACGTGACCCGCACCCAGCTGCGCGATCTGCCCGACGTGGACTCGCTGTACTTCACGATGCTCAACTGCAACAAGCGGAGCCTCACCCTCAACATGAAGTCCGACGAGGGCAAGGAGATCTTCCGCAAGCTGGTCGACCGCTCCGACATCCTGGTCGAGAACTTCGGCCCGGGCGTCATGGACCGGCTCGGCTTCACGTGGGAGCACCTGCACGAGCTCAACCCGCGGCTGATCTACGCGTCGCTCAAGGGCTTCGGCCCGGGCGCGCTCGAGACCGCCAAGGCGTACGAGAACATCGCGCAGGCGACCGGCGGCGCGATGAGCACCACCGGGTTCGAGGACGGCCCGCCCGTGGCGACCGGCGCCCAGATCGGCGACTCCGGCAACGCCGTCCACCTGTTCGGCGCGATCTGCGCGGCGCTGTTCCAGCGCACGCACACCGGCCGCGGCCAGCGCGTCCAGATCTCGATGCGCGCCGGCATCCTGAACCTGTGTCGCGTGAAGCTCCGCGACCAGCAGCGCCTCGAGCACGGGCCGCTCAAGGAGTACCCGAACAAGGAGTTCGGCGACTTCGTCCCGCGCTCGGGCAACGCCTCCGGCGGCGGCCAGCCCGGCTGGGCCGTGCGCTGCAAGCCGATGACGAACCACGGCTCGAACGCGTGGCTGTACGTCGTCATCCAGCCGCAGGTCTGGGAGGCGCTCGCGACGAAGATCGGCCACCCCGAGCTCGTCGAGCACCCCGACTACGCGACCCCCGAGGCGCGGCTGTCCCGGCTCGACGAGATCTTCGGGCTGATCGAGGAGTGGACGCTCACGAAGACCAAGTGGGAGGCGTTCGGCGAGCTGAACGCGATCAACGTCCCGTGCGGGCCGGTGCTCAGCATGAAGGACCTCCTCGAGGACGAGGGCCTGCGGGCCGAGGGGATGATCGTCGACGTCGACCACCCCGAGCGGGGCGCGTTCTCGACCGTCGGCTGCCCGTTCACGCTGTCGGACTCGCCCGTGTCGATCAAGCGCTCGCCGCTGCTCGGCGAGCACAGCACGGAGATCCTCGAGGCGCTCCTCGAGTACGAGTCCGACGAAGTGACCCAGCTGTCCGAGGCCGGAGCGGTCTGACCGCCGGCCCCACCCGACCGACCTGACCGAAGAAGAGAAACCCGAGAAGAGGGAGATTGATGGCTTCGACCACGACGACGCAGGACCGGACCGGCACATCCCGCGACCAGGCAACGGTCAGGGAGGTGCTCGACGAGGTCCGCGCCGACGGACGCGAGGCCCTGAGCGCGCCGGAGGCCAAGCGGGTCGCCGATGCGTACGGCATCCCCGTCCCCGGTGAGGGGCTCGCCACGTCCGCGGACGAGGCGGTGTCGCTCGCCGAGGACATGGGCTATCCGGTCGTCGCGAAGATCGTCTCGCCGGACATCCTCCACAAGACGGAGGCCAACGGCGTGCTCGTCGGGCTGAAGTCCGGCGAGGAGGTCCGCCAGGGCTTCGAGACGATCGTCGACAACGCGAAGGCCTACAAGTCCGACGCGAAGATCACGGGCGTCCAGATCCAGCAGATGCTCCCGGAGGGCACCGAGGTGCTCGTCGGCGCGATCAAGGACCCGTCGTTCGGCCCGGTCGTGACGTTCGGCCTCGGCGGCATCCTCGTCGAGGTGCTGCGCGACGTGACGTTCCGCCTCGCGCCGGTCACGGGCGAGGACGCGCTCGACATGGTCGACAGCATCAAGACGGCCGAGATCCTGCACGGGGTCCGCGGCCGCCCGGGCGTCGACATCCAGGGGATCGCGGACATCATCCAGGCGGTCTCCGAGCTCGTCACCGACTTCCCGGAGATCACCGAGGTCGACCTCAACCCGGTGCTCGCCACCGAGGGTGGGGCGACGGCGGTCGACGCGCGCTTCATCGTCGACTTCGCCCAGGAGGACACGCGCCCGCCGGTCTACTCCAAGGAGGAGATCCTCGGGGTGATGAACCGGATGTTCAAGCCGAAGGCGATCGCCGTCGTCGGCGCCTCGGAGTCCGAGGGCAAGATCGGCAACTCCGTCATGAAGAACCTCGTCAACGGCGGGTTCGAGGGCGAGATCTACCCGATCAACCCGAAGGCCGAGACGATCCTCGGCAAGAAGGCCTACAACGACATCGCCGACCTGCCCGACGGCGTCGACCTCGCGGTGTTCTGCATCCCGGCGAAGTTCGTCGTGGACGCGATCGCCCAGGTCGGCGACAAGGGCATCGCCGCCGCGGTCCTCATCCCGTCCGGCTTCGCCGAGACGGGCGAGGAGGAGCTGCAGCACAAGCTCCAGGAGACCGCGCGCGAGCACGGGGTCCGCTTCATCGGGCCGAACATCTACGGCATCTACTACCTGCCGCAGAAGATGAGCGCGGCGTTCACCACGCCGTACGACGTGCTGGGCCAGACCGCGCTCGCGTCGCAGTCCGGCGGCATCGGGATGGGCATCCTCGGATTCGCCCGCTCGACGAAGCTCGGCGTCGCCGCGATCGTCGGCCTCGGCAACAAGGCCGACATCGACGAGGACGACCTCCTGACGTTCTTCGAGCAGGACGACAACACGCAGTGCGTCGCCCTGCACATGGAGGACCTCAAGGACGGCCGCTCGTTCGTCGAGGTCGCCCAGCGCGTGTCGCAGAAGAAGCCGATCGTCGTGCTCAAGGCCGGCGCCACGCCGGCCGGCTCGAAGGCGGCGGCGTCCCACACCGCGGCGCTGGCCGGCGACGACAAGGTCTACGACGACATCCTGCGCCAGGCCGGCGTCGTCCGCGCGAACGGCCTGCGCGACCTGCTCGAGCTGGCGCGGGCGCTGCCCGTCCTGCCGACCCCGACCGGTGAGAACGTCGTGATCATCACCGGCGCGGGCGGCTCGGGCGTGCTGCTGTCGGACGCCTGTTACACCGGCGGCCTCCAGCTGATGGAGATGCCCGACGACCTCAACGAGGCGTTCATGAAGTTCATCCCGCCGTTCGGCGCGGCCGGCAACCCGGTCGACATCACCGGCGGCGAGCCCCCCGAGACCTACGCGAACACGATTCGCCTGGGCCTCGAGGACGAGCGCATCCACGCGCTCGTGCTCGGCTACTGGCACACGATCATCACCCCGCCCATGACCTTCGCGAAGGTCGTGGCCGAGGTCGTGGAGGAATACAAGGCCAAGGGGATCGAGAAGCCGATCGTGGCCTCGCTCGCCGGGGACGTCGAGGTCGAGGAGGCCTCGCAGTACCTGTTCGAGCGCGGGGTCCCCGCCTACCCGTACACGACGGAGACGCCGGTCGAGGTGCTCGCGGCGAAGTACCGCTGGGCACGCATGGCCGGGCTGCTGGATCGCAAGCGGTGAGTCCCCGTCCCGCAGGAGTGCAGAAAGGAGAAGGAGGAGGAGACGTCTGAGGAGGAAGGCAGGAAGGGCGCGGGCAGAGGAGACGGCTGCAGACGGCTGTCGCCCGCGCTCCGACGGGTCCGTAGGACAAATAGGGGAGAGTGATGGAAGTTACTGAGAGCGACCGTCAGCCAGGTGACCGCAGCCAAGGCGCGGTCACACTTGACAGCTCCGGAACCGAACGGGTCTGGCGCGCCGGCAGGCTCGCGCCGATGCCGATCCGCAAGCTGCCGGAGGCGCCGCAGGCGGCGCACATCATCGGGCCGGCGATGATCCTCGTTGCGCTCGGCGTGGGCCTCGGAGAGACGTTCCTCTGGCCGCGACTGGTCATCGTGTTCGGCCCGAACATCCGCTGGATGTTCCTGGTCGGCGTCATGCTGCAGACCGTCGTGATGCTCGAGATGGCCCGCTACGCGATGGCGACCGGAGAATCGATCTTCTTCGGCGCCGCGCGCGTCTGGCAACCGATCATGTGGCTGTTCTTCGTGACCGCGATCGCGGTGTACATCTGGCCCGGCCACATCTCGACGGGCGCAGACGCGCTCGAAGAGCTCACCGGCATCCCGTGGCAGCTGTCCGCCTCGCTCGGCCTGGTGATCATCGGGCTGATGTTCACGATCGTGAAGTTCGTCTACAACATCGTCGAAGCCGTGCTGGCGTTCCTCGTCGGGGTGCTCGTGATCGGGTCTGCGATCATCGCGGCGATCGTCGGCAGCCTGTCCGACCTCGGCGACACGCTCGTCGGGCTCGTGCGCTTCGACTTCGGCGTGCCCCACGCCGCCGTCACCGCCGCGTGGTTCCCGATCCTCGTGGGGTCGATCGCCTTCGCCGGCCCGTCCGGCATGCAGCAGATGTGGTACACGCTGTGGCTGCGCGACAAGGGCGCGGGCATGGGCGTGCACATGCCGCGCGTGCGCGGCATGCTCCACGCCGGCGAGGAGGAGACCATTCCGGACACCGGGTCGATGTTCGACACGGACGACCCGGACGAGATGCGCAAGTGGAACAACTGGCGCAAGTGGGTTCGCTACGACGCGATCCTGCTGTTCTTCGGCATCACGATGCTGGTCACGATCATCTTCACGGTCCTGGCCATGCACGCCGCCGAAGTCAACCCGGAGGCGAAGAGGCAGCTGCTGGCCGGTGAACGCGACGCCGCGCTCACCGCGATGCGGTCGGCGTTCAACGAGACCGCGGACATCCTCGGCACGCTGTTCTTCATCTTCATCTCGATCGTCGGCTGGAAGGCGAGCGTCGGGTTGTTCGACGCGTTCGCCCGCGGCCAGTCGGACATGACGTACTACTTCGTGCCCGGCGCGAAGAAGTTCAAGATGGCCCACCTGTACGGGCTGTTCCTGTGGGGCGTGATCATCTTCGGGATCCTGATCATCAACTTCGGCCCGGTGGACGGGCCGACGGGGATCCTGAACGTCCTGGCGTTCATGTCGACGTTCGTGATGGGCGCCTACTGCCTCACGTTGGCGGGGGTGAACCGGATGATGCTCCCGAAGAAGATCAGACCGCACATGATCGTCACGGTGCTCCTGGTGCTGGGTGGCATCACCTACCTGGGGATGCTCTTCTACTCGATGATCAAGTTCGGCGTCACGGACCTCGGCTGATGGAGGCGATCCGAGCAGAACGAGGCATGGACCCCGCCGAGCCGCGCGTCCTCTCCACCCCCTACGGCGACCTGGACCGGCGCCAGGTGGCGGAGCTGTCCGCGCCCGGCGCGGCGATCGGGCTGCTCGGCGGCGTGATCGCGGGAGGGCTGCTCGCCATCACCGGGCTGTCCCTCCCGATCACGCTGGTCGCCGGCTTCCTGCTGGCGGTGCCGCTCGCGGCGGCCGGCGCGGTCTACGAGATCCTGCTCGCGAAGGGCAAGATCCCGATGGGCACGGTCTCGGGCGCCGCGATGGTCTGGGTGGTCGCGTGGCCGATCATCCGCGTCGTCCACGGCGCGTTCGTCGACCTGATCGCCGGCAACGGCATCGCGACGCCCAACGGCATTCTCGGGTTCTTCATCTACCAGATGCTCGTGGCGGTCCCGTTCGCGATCGGCTTCTGGTGGCTGCACGAGAACTTCGCCCCGCGCTGGTGGTTCCGGATCCGCGACCGCAACCCGGTCGCGAACCACTTCATCCGCATCCAGCTGCAGTACGCCGGCGCGGCGGAGGAGGAGAAGGAGCGCCAGGCGGCGCGCAAGGCGGCGAAGGCGAAGGCCCGCCGCGAGAGATAATCGGTCGGGGCCGCGTCTTCCGGCCCCCGACCAGCTGCAGGTCGACGAGACCCTCGGCGAGAGGGTCCCGTCGGCCATGCCGAAACCCCCCGGAAGGTTGACATGGATCTACTCGAATACCAGGGCAAACAGCTCTTCGCCCGCCACGGGATCCCGGTGCCCGACGGGCGCCCGGCGACCACCGTGGACGAGGCGGTCTCGGCCGCCGACGCCATCGGTTACCCGTGCGTCGTCAAGGCGCAGGTGCAGATCGGCGGGCGCGGAAAGCTCGGCGGCATCAAGGTCGCGAACGACAAGGACGAGGCGCGCGAGCACGCGACCGCCATCCTCGGCATGGACATCCGCGGCCTGACCGTGCACGAGGTCTGGATCGAGGAGGCCTCGCAGATCGAGGCCGAGTACTACGCGTCGATCGTCTTCGACCGCGCGGCCAAGGCCCCGCTCGTGATGCTCTCGACGAAGGGCGGCATGGACATCGAGGCGGTCGCCGAGGAGTCCCCCGAGGCGATCGCGTCGCTGCACGTCGACCCGCTGCTCGGCTTCCAGGACTTCCACGGCCGGCGCCTGGCCTTCGACGCGGGCATCCCGGCGGATCTGATCCGCCCGTGCGGCGCGATCCTGACCAAGCTCTACGCGACGTTCGTGGCCGAGGACGCGATGCTCCTCGAGGTCAACCCGCTGATCGTCACGCCCGAGCGCGACCTGCGCGCGCTCGACGCGAAGGTCACGCTCGACGGCAACGCGCTGTTCCGCCATCCGGAGAACGCGTCGCTGCGCAACCCCTCCGCGGAGGATCCGCAGGAGCAGATGGCCAAGGAGCGCGGGCTGACCTACGTCAAGCTCGACGGCGACATCGGGATCCTCGGCAACGGCGCCGGGCTCGTGATGTCGACGCTCGACGTCGTCGCCCAGGTCGGCGGGCAGCCCGCGAACTTCCTCGACGCCGGCGGCGGCTCGAAGGCCGACGCGATCGTCTCGGCGGTCGAGGTGATCCTGTCCGACGCCAAGGTCAAGGCGGTCCTGTTCAACATCTTCGGCGGCATCACCCGCTGCGACGAGGTGGCCAAGGGCCTCATCGAGGCGTTCGAGGTCGTCAAGCCGACGGTGCCGTTCGTCGTGCGTCTCGACGGCACGAACGACGTGGAGGGCCGGCGCCTGCTGGCCGAGGCCGCCCTCGAGGGCCTGCACGTCGAGGCGACGATGCTCGACGCGGCCAACCGCGTCGTGGAGCTCGCGAAGTCCGGCGCGACGGTGGAGGCATAGCGACATGAGCATCCTCATCGACAAGGACACCCGCCTCTGCGTCTCGGGCATCACCGGGCGCGAGGGAACGTTCCACGCGACGAACAACAAGAACTACGGCACGAACGTCGTCTCGGGCGTGACGCCCGGCAAGGGCGGCCAGGACGTCGACGGCATCCCCGTCTTCAACACGTTCCACGAGGCGGTCGAGGAGACCGGCGCGAACGCCGCGATGGTGTTCGTCCCGCCGCGCTTCGCGGCCGACTCGGTGCTCGAGGCCGCGGATGCGGGGATCGAGACGATCATCTGCATCACCGAGGGCATCCCCGCCCACGACGAGCTGCGCGTCTACACGAACCTCAAGCGCACGCCGGGCGTGCGGTTGATCGGCCCCAACTGCCCGGGCGTGCTGTCGCCCGGCAAGGCGAACGTCGGGATCATCCCCGCCGCGTTCTTCAAGGAGGGCAACGTCGGCGTCGTGTCGCGCTCTGGGACGCTCACCTACCAGATCGGCAACGAGCTGGCCCAGCGCGGCTTCGGCAACTCGAGCATCGTCGGTATCGGCGGCGACCCGGTCCCGGGCTCGAGCTTCATCGACGTCATCGAGCTGTTCGAGAACGACCCCGAGACCGAGCTCATCGTCATGAGCGGCGAGATCGGCGGCTCGGCCGAGGAGGAGGCCGCCGAGTACATCGGCGAGAACGTCTCCAAGCCGGTGGTCGGCTACATCGCGGGCTTCACCGCGCCCCCGGGCAAGACCATGGGCCACGCGGGCGCGATCGTCTCCGGCACCTCCGGCACCGCCCAGGCGAAGGCCGACGCGCTCGAGGCCAAGGGCGTGCGCGTCGGGCGTACGCCGACCGAGGTCTCGGACATCGCGGTCGAGATCCTCGGCGGGTAGGGCCGGGCCGGGCCGCGATGGCGGCCCGCGAGGCGGGAATGCCGGCCGCCCGGCGCCGGTCCGGACGCGGGTCGCCCGGGCGTCGCCGGGCATCCCGCTGGGCTAGGGTGGACCCGTGGCCCGCCGCCGGTACACCGCGGAGCAGGTCGACGCGGCCGTCCAGGCACTGGGCGACGCGACGCGCTTCGGCCACGCCCAGGAGATCGTCACGCACGCGGCCCCGAACCTCCAGCGCGTGCTCGCCCAGGCCCTCGCCGAGGGCGACTGGTTCGGGTCGGCCCACGACGCCCACCTCGCGTCCGCGGCGCTCCAGGACGACCCCGACGAGCGCCTGCGCGCGGTGCGCACGCTCGTCGCCGAGGAGACCCGGCTCGGGATGCTGGTCGGCGTCGCGGTCGGGCTCGAGCTCGCCGAGGAGCTCGCACAGACCCAGGATCAAGGAGAGGAGCCTCCATGAAGCGCGCCATTGCTCGACCATCGTCGACGTCGAACCGAGAGGCAGGTCCTCGCGATGAACATCCGCTGGCTCGGTCACGCCGCCTTCGAGCTCGAGGCCGACGGGACCACCGTGCTCATCGACCCGTGGCTGACGGGCAACCCCAAGGCCGCCGCGAACCCCGACGAGCTGAACGCGAACGCGATCCTCTTGACCCACGGCCACGGCGACCACTTCGGCGACCTCGTCCCGATCGCCAAGCGCACGGGCGCGACCGTCGTCGCGATCACGGAGATCGCGCACGAGCTGCAGGAGGAGCTCGGCGAGTCGCACGCCGTGTTCGACCCGAACATGGGCGGCAAGGTCGAGCTCGACTGGGGCTCGGTCCGGATGGTCCCGGCGTGGCACACCTCGACGACGCCGAAGGGCACGGCCAGCACCCCGGCCGGCATGCTCGTCGAGCTCGGCGGCAAGCGCGTCTACCACCTCGGCGACACGTGCCTCTTCAGCGACCTCCAGCTCGTCAAGCGCTACGGCCGGATCGACGTCGCGATCATGCCGATCGGCGGCCACTACACGATGGACCGCTTCGATGCGGTCGTCGCGGCCGAGTGGATCGGCGCGGACACGATCATCCCGTGCCACTACGGGACGTTCCCGCCGATCGAGACCGACGTCGAGGGCTTCAAGTCCGACGTGCAGAACGCCGGCGCCGGCGAGGTCGCGATCCTGAACCCCGGCGACACGCACACGGTATGACCACCGCGGTCGTGCTCATCGAGGCCGAGCGCGACGCGCTGCAGACGCTCGGCGGCCAGCTCGCGGACCTGACCGGGGTCGCCGAGGCGTACTCCGTCACGGGCGAGTGGGACTTCGTCGCGGTCATCCGCGTGCCCCGGCACGAGATGCTCGCGGACGTGGTGACGGGCGAGCTCGTCAAGCTGCCCGGCGTCAGCCGGACGCAGACGATGGTCGCCTTCGAGGTCTTCTCCCGCCACGACCTCGAGTCGATGTTCTCGATCGGGGGCTGAGCGGGTCGGCGGGGTCGCGGGTCTTGGCTGGCGGCGGCCGAGCGCCGCGGTGTCTCTGAGCCGCCTTCGGTCCCGGCGGCCGTGCGAGCCCGCTCGACGTCGATTCGCGGGGCTACGGGCGACGACGCCCGCACTCCGGGACCCGGCCCCCGACGCCGCTCTCAGCGCGCCGCCGAGACCGCACCGCCTCGTAGACTCAGCGCGGTGTCCGTCGTGCGTCCCGAGTTCGGCCCGACGCTGCCCGAGCTCCTCGCGCCGCGCATCCGCGCGCTGCCCCGGATCGCCCAGGTCGCGCTCGCCGTGCTCGCGGCGGTGGTCGTGGTGCTTGCGGCGCTCTTCCTCCTGCGCCGGGAGGAGAACGACGGGCGGCTGCAGGCCGTCGTGCGCGAGCCGATCGCCTACAACCTCGTCTACCCGCCCACGCTCGCGCGGGTCGCGCCGCAGGGGCGCGAGACGTTGCGGCTGCAGACGCCGGCCGGCGCGAAGGACCCCCAGTCGTTCGCGGTGACGCCGTACACGCTCCCGCCCTACAAGGGCGATTCGACGGGGATCCTCACGCTCACCTCGGCGAACATGATCAGCCGGATGCGCCAGACGATCCCCGGGTTCGTGTGGCGCGGCGACGGTCGCGTGAACTACAACCGCCAGCCCGGCTACGAGATCCTCTTCCAGGCGAAGATCGACGGGCGCACGACCTACGGGCGGCGCACGATCCTCCTGCCCGGCGGCGACACGCCGCCCAAGGCGGGCGTCGACATCACGATGCTCGCCGCGCGGTCGGAGGCGATCCCGCGCGTCGACGCGATCGGCGCCGCCGCCGGCGCGCTCAAGACGGCCATCCGCTCGTTCCGCTTCGGCACGGAGCGCCCGTGAGCGAGGACGGCCTGATCACGTTCGACCAGTTCGCCGCGGTCGACATCCGCGTCGGGCGGATCGTCGAGGTCGAGGACTTCCCCGAGGCGCGGCGGCCGGCGTGGAAGCTGCGCGTCGACTTCGGGCCGGAGCTCGGGGTCAAGCGCTCGTCGGCGCAGATCCGCAACTACGAGCGCGACGAGCTCGAGGGCCGGCTCGTGCTCGGCGTCGTGAACTTCCCGCCGCGCCAGATCGGCCCGGTCCGCTCCGAGGTCCTCGTGCTCGGGACCTACAGCGAGGAGGGCGTGCTCCTCCTCAGCCCCGAGCCGCAGGCCGCGCTCGGCGACCGCGTCGGCTGAGCTCAGCCGTTCGGCGCCTTCGCGCCGCCGGAGGCGGCCGGATCCGTCGTCGCGTCGCCGCCCGGCGACGTCCCGCCCGTCGGCGCGCTCGGCGTCGTCGGGGTGGTGGGCGTCGTGGTCCCCGGCGTCGGGGGCGTCGTCGGCGTGGTCGTCGTCGGCGGCGTCGTCGGGGTGCTCGTGGCCGGCGGCGTGGTGGTCGCCGGCGGGGCCGGCGCGGCGGGCGCCGGCTCGTCCGGGGCGACGACGCCGCCGGACGAGGCGCTGCCGGGCTGCTGGGCGGGCAGCGTCGAGGTGTCGGATTCCTGCTGCGGGCCGGCGGGGTTGGCGGCCGCGGCGCCGCCGGACCGTGCCACCGTGGCGGGATCGTCCGCGGCGCCGCCGGCGGCGAGCTTGTCCTTCAGACGCTTGTGCTTCGCCTTGCGGGTCGCCGTGTCGGTGGACGACGAGGCCTTCTCGGTGACGGCCGGCGCCCGCCGCGTCGCGGTGTGGTGGGTCAAGACCGGGGCGACCGCGGGCTGGGCCTGCGAGGCGACGACGACCGGCGTCGCGGGCGCGGCCGGCGCGGTGTGCCTCGCGGTGCTCGCGGCGTGCGTCGGGGCCTGGCGGTGGTGGCGGACCTGGTCGACCTCGACCGTGCCGACCGTGACGATCGCCGCGGCGGCGACGGTGGCGGCGGCCTTCGAGGCGACGACGCTCATGCTCGCGGAGACCGCGCCGCCGGCGCCCGCGCCGGCCGCGCCCGCACCCGCCGCGGCGGCCGCGCCGCCGCCGGCACTGGCGGTCGTGCCGAGGTTCGCGAGGAGCAGCTTCTTGAGCAGCAGCAGCGGGGCCACCGGGAGGACGGAGGCGAGCGCCTTGTTCGTCTCGCGCAGCGACTTGCGGAACGCGACGCAGCGGTCGCAGGTGCGCAGGTGGCGGCGGACCGGGGCGCTCGTGCGGCGCAGGCCCTCGGCCACCTCGCCGAGCTCGTCGCGCACCTCGTCGCAGGTGAGCAGGCGCGCCTCGGCCGCCTCGGCGAGCGAGACGCGGGCGCGCACGAGCAGCGACTTGATCGACGGGACCGTGGTCTCCATCGCCTCGGCGATCTGCTCGTAGGAGAGCGCGTCGATCTCGCGCAGCAGGAGGGCCGTGCGCTGCGTTTCGGGCAGCCCCTGCACGTCCTCCATGAGCTGGCGGAACTCCTCGCGCTTGTGCACCTTGTCCGCCGTCGTCGTCCCGTGCTCGGCGAGGTGGACGTCCATCGAGTCCACGCCGATCGCCTGGGCCCGGCGGAGGTGGTTCAGCGAGCGGTTGCGCGCGATCCGGTACAGCCACGGCCGCACGTTCAGCGGCCGCTCGTCGCCGATCATCGCGTTGAACGCGGCGGCGAAGACCTCCTGCAGGACGTCCTCGGCGTCCTCGCGCGAGCCGAGCATGTGGCGGCAGAACGCCAGCAGGCGCGACTGGTAGCGCGCCACGAGCGCCTCGTAGGCCGCCTGGTTGCCGCGTCGCGTCAGCGCGACGAGACGCTCGTCGGACTGGATGCGCAGGAGCGGCGTCGGGCCACGGACGTGGCCGTGGACGCCGGAATGGGTGAGGGCAGACGCTTCCACGGAGGAACGGTGGGGAGGAGCTCCCGGTGAAACGAACACGGTCGGGCGCTCCGAAGTTGCGAGTCACAGGGTAGCCGCGATCGCGTACAGGACCCGGGCGCGGCGTTGCGGACCGCGGCGCGGGAATGCGGAAGGCCCGGCCGCCATCCATGGCGCGCCGGGCCGTATCCCCCCGGTGGAAAGGGGAAGGGGAAGGACTAGGTGTGGTTCGGGCCGTCGTCCGTGCCGCGGCCGCGGCTGTGGCCGGTCGCGCGGTCGTCCGACACGCGGCTGTGGTGGTGGCCGTGGCGGTGACGGTGACGGTGCGTGGCGCTCGAGCTCTTGCTGCTCGTGTGGTGGACGCCGTGGCGGACGTGGCCCACGGGGTCGTCGGCGCCGTGCTTGGCCTGGGCGGCGGCCGGAGCAGCGAGAGCGACGACGGCGGAGGCGGTCAGGAGGGTCTTGGCGAGGCGGCTCTGCATGGTGTTCTCCGTTTCTGGGGGGCGTTGCTGCAGTGGGATCAGAATGCGCCCCGCGCGGTCCGCATCACAAGAGGACGTTGGTCCGACCGGCCGGTGGGCCGTCCGACGGAGAGGTCCCAGGACCGCACCGACCTCGGTCGCATCGGCCTCAGACGTCAGGGCCGGCGCGAGACGCGCGCGCCGGCGAGTGCCCGGGGCGGGGATCGAACCCGCAATGCTCTCGCGAGCGCACGGCTTTTAAGGCCGCTGACTTTGCCAGTTTGTCCACCCGGGCCAGGTGTCCGGATCGTACGGCGGCCCTCAAGGATCGGGGTGCGATGCCGAAGAACTGGCAGGGGATCCGTGACCACCAGCCGACCTGCCATGAGCCCTGCGCCCGACCGGCGTCGCGCCTCCCGTTCGCTCGGGTGGTTCTACCTGTGCGCGCCCGTGATGGCCGAGCTCTGGCTCGTGTTCCAGGCCCAGGCGCCCGCGCACGTCCCGGCCCTCCTGGCGATGTGCGCGCTGGCCCACGTCCTCGGCCTCGCGCTCGTCCGCGGCGTCGCCGACGACGTCCCGCCCGCCGTGCTCAAGGGCCTGCTCGCCCTCTCCACCGTCTTCGTCGCCGCGCTGTGCTTCGTCAGCGACTCGACCGGCAACGGCTTCGCCTACCTGTTCCTGTGGGCCACGCCGTACGCGTTCGTCTTCGGCCTGCGTCACGCCGTCCTCCAGGGCGCGTTCGCCGGCCTGCTGCTCGTCGGCGTGCACGACTTCGTCGACCCCGACCCGATCGTCGGCGCCCACCTCGACGAGTGGCTCATCCCGATCGCGACGCTCGTCGTCGTCGGCGCGATGGTGCACCGCCTCACGAGCGAGCTGCGCACCGCCGACGGCGAGCGCCTGCGCATCGAGCACGAGCGCGCCGAGCTCGAGTCCGGCCGCGCCGCCTCCGAGGCCGAGCGCGCCAAGCGCGAGGCCGCGATGGGCAGCCTCGGCCGCATGGCCCTGCGCGTCCCGGACCGCCAGGCGCTGCTCGACGAGGCCGTCGCGCTCGTCACCGGGACCCTCGACGTCGCCGACTGCGCGATCGTCGAGCTCGTCGAGGGCGGCGGCCGCGTCCGCCTCGCCGCCGGCACCGGCGCGGGCGTCGACCCCGACGCCGACCCCGAGGACCTGCCCGCCGCGGACCGCCTGCTGACCGGCTGGGTCGTCGCCGGCGACAAGCCCGTCAACGTCTGGGAGTGGGCCAGCGAGCGCCGCTTCGACGGCGGCGTGCTGCGCGAGCGCGGCGTCCGCAGCACCGCCGCGGCCGCGATCCGCGGGCGCACCGGCGCCTTCGGGACCATCGTCGTCCACGCGCCGCGCATCGGCACGTTCAGCAAGGACGACGCGCACTGGCTGCAGTCGATGGCCGACCTCCTCGCCTCCGCGCTCGACCGCGACGAGAGCGAGGCCCGCGTCCGCCACCAGTCGCTCCACGACGCGCTGACCGGCCTGCCGAACCGCTCGCTCTTCTACGACCGCATCGGCCAGGCGTTCGCCCGCTCGCAGCGCTCGGAGACCCACGTCGCGGTGCTGCTGCTCGACGTCGACCAGTTCAAGACGATCAACGACTCGCTCGGCCACGAGGCCGGCGACGAGCTGCTGATCGCGCTCAGCGGCCGCCTGCAGCACGTCATCCGCGGCGCGGACACCGTCGCCCGGCTCGGCGGCGACGAGTTCGTCGTCTGCTGCGAGGTCGAGTCCGAGGCCGAGGCGATCGCCGTCGCCGAGCGCATCGCCGACGCCTGGGAGCGCCCGATCCCGGTCGGCACCGGCGGCGAGATCTTCGTGTCGGCGAGCATCGGCATCACGATCGCGACCCGCCCGCAGAGCGCCGAGACGATGCTCCGCGAGGCCGACGCCGCGATGTACCGCGCGAAGGAGCTCGGCCGCGGCCGCTACGAGCTGTTCGACGAGGAGATGCGCCGCCACGCCTTCTCGCGCCTGCGGACCGAGAGCGACCTGCGCCGCGCCGTCGAGCGCGAGCAGTTCCGCGTCCACTACCAGCCGATCTTCGACGTCGCCGAGCAGCGCCTGCTCGGGGTCGAGGCGCTCGTGCGCTGGCACCGCCCGGGCAACGGGATCGTCGGCCCCGCCGAGTTCATCGGCCTCACCGAGGAGACCGGCCTCATCGCCCCGCTCGGTCGCTGGGTGCTCGAGCGGGCCACGGCGCAGGTCGCCGAGTGGCGCGAGCGCTACCCGCACGCCGCCGCGCTCGGGGTGACCGTCAACGTCTCCGGCCGCCAGCTCGCCCGCCCCGAGTTCCTCGACGAGGTCGAGGCCGCGCTCAGCCGCTGTGGCCTGCCGCCCGAGAGCCTGGGCCTCGAGATCACCGAGAGCCTGCTGATGAACGACGTCTCCTCGCCGCGCTCGACGCTCGAGGCGCTCCGCGCCCGCGGCGTGCGCGTCCTGCTCGACGACTTCGGCACCGGCTACTCGTCGCTCTCGCGCCTGAAGGGCCTGCCGGTCGACGCGATCAAGGTCGACCGCTCGTTCGTCGACGGCCTCGCCGCCGAGGACGAGGACACCGCGATCGTGTCGGCGATCGTCGACATCGCGAGCAGCCTCGGCCTGAGCGCGATCGCCGAGGGCGTCGAGACCCGCGCGCAGCTCGACGCGCTCCACGAGCTCGGGTGCGACGGCGCGCAGGGCTACCTCTTCGCCGCGCCGATGTCCGCCGACGAGTTCGAGGGCCTCCTCGCCGCCGGCGCCGCGCCGCAGCTCAACGCGGCCGCCTGACCGGCCGTCTGCGAGCATCGGGCGCCGTGCCGGCGCCGCCCACGACGCTCCTGCGCATCCGCCTGACCCCGCGCGCGGCGCACGAGCGCATCACGCCCGGGCCGGACGGCGGCTACCTCGCGCACGTGACCGCGCCGCCGGTCGACGGCGCCGCCAACGACGCGCTCCGCCGCCTCGTCGCGCGGGCGGCCGGGGTCGCCCCGTCGCGCGTCAGCGTGGTGCGCGGGCAGCGCGGCCGGGCGAAGGTCGTGCGGGTCGAGGGGGCCGACGAGGCCGCCGTGCGCGCGGCGATCGCCGCAAGTTTCCCGCCGCGCGGCCGTTAGTGGCCCTCATACCAGAGGGTCCAGCAGGAGGGGACATCGGTCCTTGCGCCGGTCGTTCGTGGTCGGAAGAGTGCTCGTCGTCGCCGCGGTCCTCGCGGCGATCGCCGTCGTGGGGACGGTGCTGCTGAACCCCGGCGGCCCGGACTACATCGTGCGGGCGCGCTTCGCCAACGCCGCCCAGCTGGTCAAGGGAAATCTGGTGCAGGTCGCGGGGGTGCGGGTCGGCTCGATCAGCCGGATCTCGCTCACCGAGGACGGCCAGGCCGAGGTCGCGATGAAGATCGACGACGACGCCTACCGGCCGCTGCGCCGCGGGACCCGCGCGATCATCCGCCAGGCGTCGCTGTCGGGGGTCGCGAACCGCTACGTCGACCTGCAGCTCCCGCCGGGCGACCGGACCGCGACGATCCCCGACCGGGGCGTGATCGGCCAGGGCGAGACGACGACGGCGGTCGACCTCGACCAGCTCTTCAACACGTTCGACCCGAAGACGCGCTCGGCCCTCAGCGGCCTGATCCGCGGCGAGAACGAGATCTACGCGGGCCGCGGCAAGCAGGCCGGCGCGGGCTGGGCGTACCTCAACCCGGCGCTTGCGGCCTCCGACCGGCTGTTCCAGGAGGTCAACGTCGACACGCCGCTCCTGCAGCGGTTCGTCGGCGCGAGCGCGACGCTCGTCGACAACGTCGCGCAGCGCCGCACGCAGCTCGCCGGGCTCGTCGACCACCTCTCGACGACGACCGGGGCCCTCGGGCGCCAGAGCGACGCGCTCGGCCGCGGGATCGGGCAGCTGCCCGACTTCATGCGCCGGGCGAACACGACGTTCGTCAACCTCCGCGCGACGCTCGACGACGCCGCGCCGCTCGTCGAGGAGTCGAAGCCGGTCGCGAAGAAGCTGCGCCCCTTCTTCGCCGAGCTGCGCCCGCTCGTGCGCGACGCGCGGCCGACGCTGCGCGACCTGTCGCAGACGATCCACGCGCCCGGCGAGGACGACGACCTCATCGAGCTGACCCGCGCGGCCGAGCCGCTGCGCGACATCGCCGTCAGCACCGCGCCGCGCGACGGCGCGGTCCGCGAGGGGGCGTTCCCGGCGACCACGAAGGCGCTCGCGCAGGCGACGCCCGAGCTCGCGACCGCCCGCCCGTACGCGCCCGACCTCACGGGCTGGTTCGACGACTTCAGCCACTCCGGGCTCTACGACGCGCTCGGCGGGGCGAGCCGGGCAGGCCTGTACGTGAACCTGTTCGCGAACGTCGACGGCGTCCTCAAGCCGCTGCTCGACGCGACGACGGCTTCCAAGGCGCTCGGCCAGGGCCTGAGCACCGGCCAGCGCTGGCGCTGCCCCGGCGCGGCCGAGCGCGGGGCGATCTTCAAGCCGGCGCCCGACTTCCCGTGCGACGCTTCCCAGGGGCCGCTCGGCAAGTGAGGCGCGCGCTGGTCATCCTCGCCCTCGTCGGGGGCCTGAGCGCGTACGTGATCCTCACGGGCGGATTCGACGACGCGAAGCAGAACGCCTACGAGGTCGAGCTCGACAACGCGTTCGGCCTCATCCAGGGCGGCGACCTCAAGGTCGCGGGCGTGCGCGCCGGGAAGATCACGAGCATCCGGCTCGACAAGCGCACGAAGCATGCGCTCGTCGGCTTCCGCATCGACAAGCGCGGCTTCGGCTCGCTGCGCCGCGACGTGCACTGCGAGTCGCGCCCGCAGTCGCTGATCGGCGAGTACTTCCTCGACTGCCTCCCGGGCACGGCGCGCCAGGCGCTGAAGCCCGGCGCGCGGATCCCCGTCGCGCAGACGTCCTCGACGATCGCGCCCGACCTCGTCAACGACATCCTGCGCGAGCCCCAGCGCGAGCGCCTGCGGATCATCGTGTCCGAGCTCGGCGCGGGCGTGGCCGGCCGCGGGCCCGAGCTCAACGCCGCGATCCGCCGGGCGAGCCCGGCGCTGCGCGAGACCGACCGCGTCCTGAAGCTCCTGGGCGAGCAGAACACGACGCTCGCGAACCTCGCCGTCAACGCGGACACCGTCGTCGGCGACCTCGCCGCCAACCGCAAGGACGTCGGGCGCTTCGTCGACGAGGCGGGCGCCACGGCGCGGGCCTCGGCCGAGCGCCGGCCGCAGATCGCCGCGGGCCTGCAGAAGCTCCCCGGCTTCCTCGAACAGCTCGAGCCGACCATGAAGTCGCTCGGTGAGGTCGCCGACAAGCAGACGCCCGCGCTCCAGGACCTCGACGCGTCGGCGCAACGGGTCACGAGCTTCCTCGACGAGCTCGGGCCGTTCGCCGCGGCGTCGCGGCCGGCGATCCGCTCGCTGGGCCAGGCGTCGATCACCGGCGACCGCGCCGTGAAGGCCGCGGCCCCGTCGGTGAAGCTGCTCGACGGCGTCGCGCGGGGCACGCCCGAGGTGGCCAAGGACCTCTCGCTCGTGCTCGGGCACCTCGACGACCGCGGCAACGCGGTGGAGAAGGACCCGCGCAGCCCGGGCGGCCAGGGCTACACGGGCTTCGAGGCGCTGCTGCAGTACGTCTACGACCAGACGACGTCGACCGCGACGTACGACGCGAACAGCCACATCTTCAAGATCGCCCTGTTCGCGAGCAAGTGCGGCAACTACGCCAACGCGCAGTCGGTGAAGAACGACCCGTCGCTCATCCGCGACTGCAGCTCGTACCTCGGCCCGACGCAGCCGGGCATCACGACGCCGGACGCGACGCGCTTCGACGAGCCCGACCCCGCCACCGCGCGCCGGGTCGCCGCGCGCCGCACCGACCGGACGCCGCCGCCCGCCCCGGCCCCGCCCGCCCCCGCGGCCCCGAGCGCGCCCGCCCCGCAGCCGCCCGCCAACGAGCCGGCGCCGGCCCCCCCGACGGTGCCGGGCGTCGGCGGCGCGGGCGGCGTGACGCCGCCGGGCGTCACCGTCCCGCCGGTCACGCCGCCCTCGACCCCCGCGCTGCCGCAGCTGCCGAACGTCCCGATCCCGTGCGTGCCGCCGCTGCAGCCGCCGGTCTGCACGCCGGCGGGCACGACGCCGCCGGCCGCCGCGGCGCCGGCTCAGTCGAGCAACGGCGCGCAGAGCTCCCAGCAGCTCCTCGACTACCTGCTCAAGCCATGAGCGCCGGCCGCCGCACGAACCGCGCCTCCGTCGTCGCGAGCCCCGTGCTCGTCGGCGCCGTCACCGTGCTCGTGGTCGTCGTCGCCGTGTTCCTCGCCTTCAACGCGAACTCCGGCCTGCCGTTCGTGCCCACGACGCAGCTCAAGGTCGACCTCGCCAACGGCGCGAACCTCGTCCCGGGCAACGAGGTGCGCTCGGGCGGCTTCCGGGTCGGCGTCGTGTCGGCGATGGAGCCGGTGCGACTGCCGGGCGGCACGGTCGGGGCGCAGGTGACGTTGAAGCTCGACCGCAAGCTCGGCGCGATCCCGGCCGACTCGCAGGTCACGGTCCGCCCGCGTTCGGCGCTCGGCCTGAAGTACGTCGAGCTCGACCGCGGCCGCTCCGAGCGGACGCTGGCCGACGGGGCGACGCTGCCGCGGCGCCAGACGCGCATCCCGGTCGAGCTCGACCAGGTGCTCGACATGTTCGACGCGCCGACGCGCCGCGCCGCGGGGGAGAACCTCGTCGGCTTCGGCGACGCCCTGAACGGCCGCGGCGCGGACATCAACGAGACGATCGGCCGGCTCCCGGAGCTCGAGGACCGCCTGACGTCGGTGATGGCGAACCTCGCCGACCCGCGGACGAACATCCAGGGCTTCTTCTCCGAGCTCGACGACGCCGCGCGCGTGGTGGCGCCGGTGTCGAAGACGAACGCGCGCCTGTTCACGACGATGGCCGACACGTTCGGCGCGATCTCCGCCGACGAGCAGGCGCTGAAGGACACGATCGCCAAGGCACCGGGCACGCTCGACACCGGCACCCGCTCGCTGCGCGTCCAGCGCCCGTTCCTCGAGCACACCGCCGCGCTGTCGGCCGACCTCGGCGCGGCGGCGGTGGAGCTGCGCCGCGCGCTGCCGGACGCGAGCCGCGCGCTCGCCACCGCCACGCCCGTGCAGCGCCGCGTGCACGAGCTCAGCGAGCCGCTGCAGCAGGCCCTCGACGCCCTCGACGGGCTCGTCGAGGCGCCGACCACGAACGGGTCGCTGCGCGGCCTGCAGGCGACGATCGGCACCGTCGCGCCCCAGATCCGCTTCCTCGGCCCGTACGTCACGGTCTGCAACGGCTGGAACTGGTTCTGGACGCTCGCGGCCGAGCATCTGTCGGCGCCCGACGACACGGGCAGCTCGCAGCGCGCGCTGCTGAACACCGGCCTCGGGCTGCCGGGCAGCGACACGATCGGGACGATGGGCGCCAACGAGTTCGCCCACGGCCAGGGCGAGCTCCCCGGCACGGCGCGCGAGGACCTCCACGGCTCCTTCTACGGCCCGGCCGTCGACACCCGGGGCCGCGCGGACTGCGGCGCCGGCCAGACCGGCTACACGATGGCCGGCAACCCGTTCCGGGCGAAGGGCGTCCCGGGCGACCCGTACCGCCGCGCGACGGTCGATCGCTTCCCCAACGACGGCCCGCTCGGCCCGACCTACAAGCAGCTCGATCGCAACGGCGAGGGCGTCGGCCTCGGCCCGGCGCAGGTGCCGGACGGCGAGACGTTCACCGCCGTCCCGGGCGGCCACGGCGTCGACGTCCCGAAGGGCGGCACCCCGTGAGCCGCGCCCGCCGTCGCCGCCGCAGCGGGCGGGCGAGCGCGTTCGGCGCCGGCGTCCTCACCCTGCTCGCGGCCGTCGTCGTGACCTTCTTCGGCTTCACGAAGGAGATCCCGTTCCGCCACCACTACACGGTGTCGGCGGTCTTCCCCTCGGCGAACAACATCCGCACGAACGCGCCCGTCCGGATCGCCGGGGTCGACGTCGGCAAGGTCACGCGGATCGCCCACGCCGAGGACGGCGCCCAGGCCGCGGTCGTGACCATGCGGATCGAGCGCAAGGGCCTGCCGATCCACCGCGACGCGACGCTGAAGATCCGCCCGCGCATCTTCCTGGAGGGCAACTTCTTCGTCGACGTGCAGCCGGGCTCGGCCTCGGCGCCGCGCCTGCGCGACGGCGACCGGATCCCGCTCGCCCAGACGGCCGCGCCCGTCCAGCTCGACCAGGTGCTCTCGGCGCTGCAGGCGCCGACCCGCCGCGACCTGCAGGGCATCCTGAAGGAGCTCTCGACCGGCTTCGACCACGGCGGCGCCCGCGCGCTGAACCGCTCGATCCCGTTCTGGGCCCCGGCCTACCGCGACACGTCGATCGTCACCGACGCGCTGCAGGGCACCGAGGACCACGACCTCTCGCGCTTCATCCGCGACGAGGGCCAGGTCGCCCAGACGCTCGACGGCCACGTCACCCAGCTCAAGGCGCTCATCGTCGACTTCGACACGACCGCGGCGACGCTCGCCGCCCACGACCGCGAGCTGTCCGCCGCGGTGGCCGAGCTGCCGCGGACGCTCGGCGCCGCCGAGCCCGCGCTGCGCACGCTGAACGCCGCCTTCCCGCCGGTGCGCCGCCTGATCCGCGACGCCCGCCCGGCCGTCCGCTCGACGGATCCGACGCTCGACGCGGCCGTCCCGCTCGTGCGGCAGGTCCGCGGCCTCGTGTCCGAGCCCGAGCTGCGCGGCCTCGCGCGCGACCTGCGCCCCGTCGTGCCCCCGCTGACGGCGCTCGAGAAGCGCACGGTGCCGCTGCTCGAGCAGGTCCGCTCGGCGTCGAGCTGTCAGAACGAGGTCGTCCTGCCCTGGAGCCACGACACGATCGCCGACAAGGCGTTCCCGGCCCAGGGCCCGGTCTACGAGGAGGCCACGAAGCCGCTCCCCGGCCTCGCGGGCGAGAGCCGCTCGGGCGATGCGAACGGGCAGTGGTTCCGCGTGCTCGTGACGGCCCCGAAGATCGCCTATCCGCTCGGCGCCGACCGCTTCCTCTTCGCCGGCAACCCGATCCAGGGCGTCAACCCGCCGGTGCCGCAGAACCACAAGCGCTCGCCGCTGCGGCCCGACGTGCCGTGCGAGACCCAGGCGCCGCCCGACCTGCGCACGATCCCGCAGAGCGGCCCGCAGGGCTTCCCGCTGCCGGCGCCGAGCCTCGACCAGCTCCAGCAGCCGCTCGAGGACGCGGTCGACGCGCTGCGCACCCAGATCCGCCAGCAGGGCCTCGACCTGAAGGTCTCGGACGTCCCCGCCAAGCTCCAGGAGCTGACCCGGTGAGGCGCGCGATCCGCGAGCACGCGCGCGACATCGCGGCGATCGTCGCCCTCGCCGCGCTCGCGACCGTCGTCGGCGGCTACGTGCTCGCCAACCAGCGCCTGCGGTTCCCGTGGGAGGGCGCGCCGTTCCGGATCAAGGCCGAGTTCGCCACGGCGCAGGCCGTCACGCCCGGCCAGGGCCAGACCGTCCGCATCTCGGGCGTGCGGGTCGGCGACATCACGAAGGTCGACCTGGAGGACGGCCGCGCCGTCGTCACGATGGACCTCGACCCGGGATACAAGGGCTTCATCCACACCGACGCCGGCGCGCTCCTGCGGCCGAAGACCGGGCTCAAGGACATGTTCATCGAGCTCGACCCGGGCTCGGGCCGTGCGCCGCGGGCGAAGGCGGGCTGGACGGTGCCGATCCGCAACACGGCGCCGGACGTCAACCCCGACGAGATCTTCTCCGTCCTCGACGACGACACGCGCGACTACCTGAAGCTCCTGATCGGCGGCGCGGGCCAGGGCCTGCGCCGGCGCGGGGGCGACCTGCGCGACCTCTTCCGCCGCTACGAGCCCACGCACGCCGACCTCGAGCGCGTCAACGGCGCCGTCGCCGAGCGCCACCGCAACCTGCGCCGGCTGGTGCACTCGCTCCGGCTGCTGAACGCCGAGCTCGCGGACAAGGACGACGACCTCGCCGCGCTCGTGGACTCCTCCTCGAAGGTGTTCCGGACGTTCGCCGCCGAGCAGCAGAACCTCGGCCGCGCCGTGGGCGACCTGCCCGGCACGCTCCGGCAGACGACGGACACGCTGGGCAAGGTCGAGCGCTTCGCGCGCGTCCTGCGCCCGACGGCCGACGACCTGCGCCCGCCGCTGAAGGCGCTCGACCGGGCCAACGCGCAGGTCGAGCCGCTGGCCGAGGAGGCGACGCCGCTCGTCCGCGAGCAGGTCCGGCCGTTCGTGCGCGACGCCCGCCCGCTCGTGCGCGCGCTGAAGGCGCCGGCGACCGACCTCGCCGCCGCGACGCCCGACCTCACGAGCACGTTCACCGCGCTCAACCACTTCCTCAACCTCGCCGGCTACAACGAGCAGGGCCGCCAGGGGCCGTCCGTCGCCGGCCGCGACGAGGGCTACCTCTTCTGGCTGGCCTGGCTGCAGCACAACGGCGCGTCGCTGTTCTCGATGTCCGACGCCAACGGCCCCTTCCGCCCGGTGACGATCGGCGGGACGTGCAGCGTCCTCAAGGAGATCACGGGCGAGAACCCGCCCCTGAACCTCCTCTACCAGCCGGCGCTCCTCAACCAGCAGGTCTGCGGGAACGGCTAGGTGCAGACCTCGACCCCGTCCCCGGTGAAGGTCGCGACGATGGTGCTCTTCGCGCTGTCGTGCTTCGGGCTGCTGCTGTTCCTGTGGCTCGGCTTCGGCGGCCCCGTGCCGCTCAAGCCGAAGGGCTACGAGTTCCGGGTCGCATTCCCCGAGGCCGCCCAGCTCGGCGTGCAGGCCGACGTGCGCGTCGCCGGGGTGAGCGTCGGGAAGGTCCGCGCGACGGGCCTCGACCCGCGCCACCGCAACCGCACGGTCGCGACGATCGAGGTCGACGCCGGCTACGCCCCGATCGCGAAGGACGCGCGCGCGATCCTGCGCCAGAAGACGCTGCTCGGCGAGACGTTCGTCGAGCTCACGCCCGGGCACCGCCGCGCCGCGGGCGCCGTCCCGGACGGCGGGATGCTCGCCGACGGCCAGGTCAAGGGCACGGTCCAGCTCGACGAGATCTTCGACGCGCTCGACCCCCGCACCCGGCGGGCGTTCCAGGGCTGGCAGCAGGAGGCGTCACAGGCCATCCGCGGCCACAGCCAGGACCTCAACGACGCGCTGGGCACGCTGCCCGCCTTCGCCGACGACGGGACCGACCTGCTGCGCGTCCTCGACGGCCAGAAGGAGCAGACCCGGCAGCTCATCCGCAACACCGGCGTCGTGTTCGGCGCGCTCACCCAGGACGAGCGCAAGCTCCACGACCTCATCGTCACGGCCGGGCAGACGTTCGACGCGACCGCGCGCCGTCAGCGGGCGCTGGCCGACACGTTCCAGATCTTCCCGACGTTCCTCGACGAGTCGAAGCTCACGTTCGCGCGGCTCGAGACGTTCTCGCAGGCGACCGACCCGCTCGTCCAGGACCTGCGGCCGGCGCTGCGCGACGCGGTCCCGACGCTGCGCGACGTGCGCGCGCTCGCGCCGGACCTGCGCCGGACGTTCGCGGACCTCGACCCGCTCATCACGGCGTCGAAGACCGGCCTGCCCGCGACGACGCAGACGCTCGACGGCATCAAGCCGATGCTCGCCGAGCTGCAGCCGTTCCTCGAGGAGCTCAACCCGGTGCTGCAGTTCCTCGAGTACCACCAGCTCGACACCGCGGACTTCATCTCCAACGGCGCCTCGACGCTGGCCGACACGGTGCCGACCGCGACGCCGAACGAGGTCGGCCACTACCTGCGCCAGTTCGCGCCGGTGGGCCCCGAGAGCGTTGCGATGGCCGCCGACCGCCCCTCGGCCGGCCGCGGCAACGCCTACCTCAACCCGGGCGCGCTGTCGGGGCAGAGGCGCGCGCAGGGGATGATCTTCCCGAACTTCGACTGCGACAACGCGGGCGGGCCGCGCCAGACGCAGGCGCCCGACTCGAACGACGCGCCGAGCTGCTTCGTGCAGGACCCGCCGGCGTGGCCGCCCGGCAACACCCAGAAGTACCCGCACATCGGACGGGCCGACTACTCCAAGTAGGGCAGCTCCGGTGCGCTCCCGAGGCGCGCGGACGTCGGGGACCAGCCGGCCCCGCCGCGGCGGGGCCGGACTGCCTCCGTCGAGGACTACGCGGCCGCCACGCGGCTGCGGACGAACCCCTCGACGACCTCGTCGAGCAGTGCCTCGGCCAGACGGGCGTCACCGGCGAACTCGAGCTCCGTGCGCGAGCCGTCGGCGCCGAACGCCTCGACCCATGCGCGCTCGGGTCCGAGCACGTGGGCGTCAGCCTCCGGGGCGCTGCGTTCCTGGTAGGTCACCGCGCCGTCGCCGACGTGCAGGACGTAGATGTCCTCCGTGTCGACCCCGCGGGTCACGACCAGCTCGACGCTGCCACGCAGCGTCGGGTTCACCTCGAGACCGGGAACGCAGCGCAGGATCGCGCCCACGTCGATCGCCTCGCCGGGACGGGGCGGACCCCAGGCCCAGCGATAGCCCCAGCGGCCCAGGGCAGCGATGACAGGGAGCAGGTCCCGTGCTCGTTCGGTCAGCTCATAGTCCACGCGCGGCGGGACCTCGCGGTACCGCTGGCGGGTGAGCAATCCATCGGCGACCATGCGGTTCAGCCGCGACCGCAGCTGTTCCGTGGAGATTCCCGGCAGCACGCGCTGGAGCTCGACGAAGCGGCGTGGGCCGCCGGCGAGATCGCGCACGATGAGCAGGGTCCACTTGTCGCCCACGAGATCGAGGGCGCGGGCGTCGGGCGCCCACTGGTTGTAGGGATGGCGCTTCGGGGGAGGTATGGCGGAGATGGCGAGCCTCCTATATGGGCAGCGGGAACGGTTGACGCCTCTCGCCATTGCGTACATTAGACGAACGACCAGCGGATCGAGGAAGCATTTTCCGGTTCATGGTCGAACTTGGTCCCAAACTTGGTGCGGAAGCTGGGGTCGGTGACCGCCAGATCCGGCGTCGGCGTACGTTTCAGTGACCGATGGGCGAGCTGATCTCTCTCACGGACCGCCGCGTGAGCCGCGCCGCCGCCGCGGCTCCGGCCGCTGCCGCGGGGCCGACCCCCGCGCCGCCACCACCGCGCGCGCGTGTGACGTTCTTCTTCGACGTCGCCTCGCCGTGGACGTACCTCGCGGCCGAGCGCGCCGAGCGGCTGTTCCCCGGCTGTCGCTGGCAGCCCGCGACGGGCGAAATCCTGCTCGGCGCCCGGGCGGCGTCCGACCCGCGCGAGGACAAGCGGCGCGCCGCGGCCGAGCGCCGCGCGACCGAGCTGCGCCTGCCGCTCGTGTGGCCCGACGCGTGGCCGAGCGCGGGCCAGGGCGCGATGCGCGTCGCGGCGATGGCGGCCGAGCGCGGCAACGCGGCGCCGTTCGTCCTCGCCGCCGGCCGGCTGGCGTTCTGCGGCGGCTACGACCTCGACGACCTCGAGGTCATCGCCGAGGCCGCGGCGGCCGCCGGCCTCGCGCTCGACGACGCGCTCGCCGCCGCGGGCGAGATCGGCCGCGACGACGGCATGGAGCGCGCGGCGATGCGCCTGCTCCGCGGCGGCGCCGACGAGCTGCCGGCCGCGATCGTCGGCCGCACGCTGTTCGCGGGCGAGGAACGGCTGGTCGCGGCGGCCGCCGCGGCCGCGGCCCCCGCCGCGGGCCTGCGCCGGCGCTCCGCCGGCCCGGCGTGAGGCCCGGCCGGCTGGCCCGGCGTCCGGCCGGACGGCACAATGGCCAGGATGCTCCGCGCGTTCCTGCGGCACCTGCTCGACAGGCTGGGCCCGCGCTACCCGCGGGTGATGATCGCGGTGCTGTTCCCGCTCGCGTTGGTCGTCGTGCTCGCGGGCGTCTGGCTGCTCGACCTCTACGTCGAGCTCGGGCCGGGCCAGTTCGGGCGGATCCTCGCGGTGACCGAGGCCGCGGTCGTGATCGAGATCGGGGCCGCGGTGTGGGTCGCGTTCCGGCTCGTCGCCCCCGCCGATCCCTGGCTGCGGGGCGAGCGCACGCCCGCGACGGCGGTCGCCGCCTGGCGCGCGCTGGCCGGGCTGCCGCTCGACCTCATCCGCTACGCGCGCGGGCTGCCGGTGCTCCTCAACGTCGTCCCGATCTCGGTCTATCTCGCGCTCGAGATCGGCGGCCCCTTCGTGCCCGCGCTGCTCGTGCTCGCGGCCGGCGTCGTCGTCGTGCTCGCCTACTCGATGTTCCTGCGCTTCTTCGCCGTGGAGCTCGCGCTGCGCCCGCTGGTCGAGCAGATCTCCTGCGACGTGCCCGACGGCACCGACCTCGGCCGCGCGACGGTGCCGCTGCGCTGGCGGCTGCTCGTGGGCCTGCCGGTCATCAACGTGATCACCGGCGTCGCGGTCGTCGGCCTCGCGACCGACAACCCGAGCCTGCGCACGCTCGGCGTCGGCGTGCTCGTCGCCCTGGGCGTCGCGTTCACGATCTCCTTCGAGCTGTCGCTGCTGCTCCTGCGCTCGATCGTCGGCCCGATCCAGGATCTCCAGGCCGGGACCTCGCGCGTCGCGGCCGGCGACCTCTCCGCCCGCGTGCCGGTCGTCGGCAGCGACGAGACCGGGCGCCTGGCCGGCTCGTTCAACCAGATGGTCGCCGGGCTCGAGGAGCGCGCCCGGCTGCGCGAGGCGTTCGGCGCGTTCGTCGACCCGGCCCTCGCGGAGCGCGTGATCGCCGAGGGGACGACGCTCGAGGGCGAGGAGGTCGAGGTCACTGTCCTGTTCGTCGACATCCGCGACTTCACCGCGTTCGCCGAGCGCGCGAGCGCGCGGGAGGTCGTGGCCGAGCTCAACCGCTTCTACGACTACGTCGTGCCGTTGCTCAGCCACCACGGCGGCCACGCGAACAAGTTCGTCGGCGACGGCCTGCTCGCCGTCTTCGGCGCGCCCGACCGCCTCGAGGACCACGCCGACCGCGCCGTCGAGGCCGCCCTCGAGATCACCGCGGTCGTGCGCGAGGCGTACGACGGCGCGCTGGCCACCGGCATCGGGGTCAACTCGGGCCAGGTCGTGTCGGGCACCGTCGGCGGTGGCGGGCGGCTCGAGTTCACGGTGATCGGCGACACCGTCAACACGGCCGCGCGGGTCGAGGAGGCCACGCGCGACACGGGCGACGCGGTGCTGATCACCGAGGCGACGCGGCGGCTGCTGCGCCGCGAGCACGGCGGCTTCGAGGAGCGCCGCGCCGTTCCGCTCAAGGGCAAGACCGAGCAGGTGCGCCTGTACGCGCCGCGCGTGGTGCTCGACGCCGACGTCGACCCGGCGGCCGGGGCCGAGCCCGCCACGGCGCGGCGGCGATGACCGGCCGGCACTAGCCTGCGGCCGATGAGCACCGAGACCGGGACCGAGCCCGCGACGACGCTGCACGGCGGGCGGCTGATCGCGCGGCGGCTGAAGGCGCACGGCGTCACGAAGCTGTTCACGCTCTCGGGCGGGCACCTGTTCTCGATCTACGACGGCTGCCGGGCGGAGGGCATCGATCTCGTCGACGTCCGCCACGAGTCCGCGGCCGCGTTCGCCGCCGAGGGCTGGGCCAAGGTCACGCGCCGGCCCGGGGTCGCGGCGGTCACGGCCGGGCCCGGGGTCACGAACGCGATGAGCGCGCTCGCGGGTGCGCAGCAGAGCAACTCGCCGATGCTCGTCCTGGGCGGCCGGGCGCCCGCGTGGCGCTGGGGCCAGGGCTCGCTGCAGGAGATCGACCACGTCCCGTTCGTCCGGCCGGTCACGAAGCTGGCCATGACGGCCTCGACGACGGCGGAGATCCCGGGCCTGGTCGACGAGGCGCTCGCCTCCGCGGTGACGGCGCACTCGGGCCCGACGTTCCTCGACTTCCCGCTCGACCACGTCTTCTCCGAGGCCGAGGAGCCCGAGCCCGGGCCGCCGCTGCCCGACCCGGCCGCCGGCCCGGAGCCCGACGGCGACGCGCTCATGCGGGCGATCGCGCTGTTGCGCGAGGCCGAGCGCCCGGTCGTCATGGCCGGCTCGAACCTGTACTGGGGCCACGGCGAGACCGCGCTGCGCGCGCTCGCCGAGGAGCGCGGGATCCCGGTGTTCCTCAACGGCCTCGCGCGCGGCTGCGTGCCCGCCGACGACGCGATCGCGTTCTCGCGCGCGCGCTCGACCGCGCTCAAGGGCGCCGACGTCGCGCTCGTCGTCGGCGTGCCGATGGACTTCCGGCTCGGCTTCGGGCAGTCGTTCGGCGAGGAGACCGAGATCGTCGCGATCGACCGCGCCGAGCCGGTCCACGAGCACCCGCGCGAGCCGGCGGCCGAGCTCTACGGCGGGATCGCCGGGATCCTCGACGCGCTGCGCAGCGCCACGCGCGGCGCCACCGACACGAGGGCGTGGGTCGCGACCCTGCGCAAGGAGGAGGACGAGCGCCGGGCGGGCGAGGCGGCCGAGCTCGCCGACGAGCGCGCGCCGCTGCACCCGATGCGCCTCTACGGCGAGCTGCGGACGGTCCTCGACCGCGACGCGATCGTCATCGGCGACGGCGGCGACTTCGTCTCCTACGCCGGGCGGGTCATGGACTCCTTCGAGCCGGGCTGCTGGCTGGACCCCGGGCCCTACGGCTGCCTCGGGTGCGGGCCGGGCTACGCGCTGGCCGCGAAGCTCGCGCACCCCGGGCGCCAGGTCGTCCTGCTCGTCGGCGACGGCGCGTTCGGCTTCAGCGGCATGGAGTTCGACACGCTCGCGCGCCACGGCGTCAACGTCGTCGCGGTCATGGGCAACAACGGCATCTGGGCGCTCGAGAAGCACCCGATGGAGTTCCTCTACGGCTACTCGGTCGTCGCCGACCTGCGGCCCGGGCACGCGCTACGACGAGCTGGTCATCGCGCTCGGGGGCCACGGCGAGCTGGTCGAGCGGCCCGCGGACCTGCGGCCGGCGCTCGTGCGCGCGTTCGAGGCGGGGCGGCCCGCGCTCGTGAACGTGCTGACCGATCCGGCGGTCGCCTACCCGCGCCGGTCGAACCTCGCCTGAGCGGCGCCCGCCGCACAGATGGAAGCCGCCCACGAAGGAGCGGCTTCCAAACTTGACCCCGACAGGACGGGCAGGGGTACGTGCCTTGCTGGGGTCGGTTTCGACGGCTCGGACGGCGGGAGGCGCCGATTCGATGCGGCTTCGCCCGAACCTATGAGCCGGCGCAGGAACCACCACGCCTTTCGGCACGATCACCCCTTTTGCCAGCGCCGTCAGTCTCTGCCTCCGCGAAGAGGCCGAGCAATCGAACATTCGTCCAGAGGCGTCCACGGACGGGGCGATGGGCTCGCGCGTGGTGGGCACCGGCCGCAAGCACCGATGGGAAGGGCGATCAAGCCGCCTCGGAGAGGACGGCGGGGCCCGGTGTCGCGGGTCGTCAGTCGGTCCGATACACCGTTTCCAAGGCGGCACCGCGGAGGATGTCGTGCTCGGAAACCACGGTGGAATCGAGGCCGAAGGCCCGAAGCGCCTCGACCAGGTGCATCGCGCCGGCGACGATCGCGGGGGCGCGGGCAGGGTGCAGCCCGGGGACCTCGCGCCGCTGCGCGTCGGTCATGTCCGCGAGCATCTCGAGGGCCGCCTCGGCGCGGTCGAGGGGCAGGACGTGCCCGTGAACGCGAGCCGGGTCATACGGCTCTATTTTCTGGTCTATCGCGCCGAGCGAGGTCGCGGTGCCCGCGACGCAGATGGCCGCCTTCGTCCGCTCCCGGATGTCCACGGGCACCTCCGCGTCGATGATCGCGCGGACGTCCTCGCGGATTCCCTCGACCTCCGCCGGGGTCGGCGGGTCGGTCCGGATGTGGCGCTCGGTCTGGCGGACCGCGCCGGTCTGGGTGGAGACGTGGAAGACGACCTCGCCGCCCTCGCCGACGACGAACTCCGTCGATCCGCCGCCGATGTCGATCACGACGACCGGCTCGGGCTCGTCGGGCCCGCGCTCGCTCGTCGCGCCGAGGAACGTGAGGCGTGCCTCCTCCTCGCCGGTGATCGTGCGGGCGTCGAGGCCGAAGTCGTCGCGGACGCGCCGCAGGAACTCCTCGCCGTTCTCGGCGTCGCGGACGGCGCTCGTGAGGACGGCGACGGTCCGCTCGGCGCCGTGCTCGTCGATGGCCGCGCGGTACTCGGTCAGCACCTCGACGACGCGGCCGATCGCCTCGTCGGCGAGCCGGCCGGTGGCGTCGACGTCCTGGCCGAGGCGCGTGACGGTCGAGCGACGGTCGAGCTCGCTGATCCGACCCCCGCCGTCGCCGTCGGGCTCGACGTCGGCGACGAGCAGCCGCGTGGAGTTCGTCCCGACGTCGACGACCGCGACGCGCACGCCCGCGGCCCCGCGCGCCGTCAGCCTTCGTCGGGGTCGCCGGTGATGCCGGTCGCCTCGTCCGCCGTCGGGCCCTCGCCCGGCTGGAACGGCGGCCCCGTCGGGCCCGCCGGGCGAGCCCTCGCCCGCGCCGCCGGCCACCCCCGCGCCGCCGAGCTCGCCGGTCCCGGTCTCCTCGACCGCGCCGTCGTCGGGCGGCAGCTCCTCGCGCTTCTCGGTGTCCATGGCTGGCCGGTACCCGGGCGCCCGCGCGGCGAATCGGCCCGGCCGGCCCCGGCCCTCCGCCGTCTTGCCCCCTCTCGCGCGTCGTTGCTAGACTGGTCGTTCCGCCGCGGGGTGGAGCAGTCTGGTAGCTCGTCGG
>CAWBIM010000013.1:0-43063 GCA_963788935.1 uncultured Actinomycetes bacterium
CCTCGCCGGCGCTCCGCCGGTCCCGCGCGTCCTGAGCGGCGGAGATCGCGTCGCCTACCCGGCGCAGACCGGGCCGCGCCGCACGAGGCCGGCCAGGGAGAACCGCGCGGTGAGGACGTAGCGGCCGGGGCCGGGCGCGTCGAGGACGGTCCAGCCGCGCCTCGGGACGACGCAGCCCTCGCCGCCGGCGAGCCGCCAGTAGGGCGTCCAGCGGAGCCGCAGGAGCACGCGGCCGGGGCGCGCGGTGGTCACCGCAACGCCGTCCGGCGCGAGCCGGGCGCGGGCGCCGGCCGACGCCACCGGCGTGGCGCCGCGGACGCGGAAGAGCCGCCAGTGCGCGTCGTGCCAGACCGGCCGCAGGAACGCGGGACGGCGCGCGACCAGCTCGGCCTCGGCGCGGCCGGCCGGATCCATCGGCGCGTCGGGGAGTGCGACCTCCGAGACGGCGTTGGCCGCGAGCCAGCGCCGGTAGGCGGTCGGGTCGAGGCGCGGGCCGTAGAACAGCCGGTCGCGGCGGCGGTCGAGTTGGCGCTCCCAGCCTCGGGCGAGCGGGATCGCGGCGGCGACGGACACGGTCTCCCAGTGGCCGCGGGTGAGCGGGATCTCGACCCGCCCGCCCGGCGGGTCGGTGCGCAGCCGGGCGAGGAGCGGGGCGGCGTACGCGGGCGACGCGGACGGGTCGCCCCAGGCCCGGGCCGCCTGGGTGAGCGGGTCGACCCACTGCCAGGTCGCGACGGCGACCAGCGTCGCCGCGAGGGCCGCGCGGCGGGCGCCGCGCGTCGGCCCCGCCGCGAGGAGCAGGCCGGGCGCGAGGAACGCGGCGCCGAGGCGCATGACGTTCGAGCCCATCGGGCTTGCGACGACCTCGCACGCGACGACGGCACCCGCGTAGAGCAGGATGGCCCGCCGCAGCGCGCCGAGCGCGACCGCCGCCGCGGCCAGCGTCACCGCCAGCGCGACCGCGAACGCGAGGGTCGGGAACGGCTGATCGCCGCCCTCCGGGAACGCGGCCGCGAGCGCCGCCGCCGTGCCGAGCGCGGTCGCGGCGACGGCCAGCGGGGTCCGTCGCAGCGGCCACGGGTCATCACCGGACGCCGCCAGCGCGACCCCGGCGAGGGCGAGGAACAGCCCGGCGACCGGACTGGTCGCCGAGCAAGCGGCGGCGAGCGCGCAGGCGACGACCGGCCGGCCGCGGACGATCGCGAGCACCGCCGCCAGCCCGACCGCGACACCGAGCGCGTAGGTGAGCCGCCCGACCATGAGGTCGGCGATGCACGCGACCGCGAACCACCACTGCGCCGCGGGCCGCCTGCGGCCCACGACCGCGCCGAACAGCGCGGCCGAGGCGACGGCGGCCAGCGCTCCCGCGGGACGGGCGCCGACGAGCGCGCCCAGCGCCGGGAAGGACAGCGAGTAGCCCGGGAGGTGGTGGCCGGCGTACCACGCGCCGTCCCACACGGCGAACCCGCGCACGTGAAAGACGTCGACGCGGTGGACCTGCGCGGCGAGGTCCGGCGTCGCGGGCCCGATCACGAGCCAGAGCGCCGCGAGCGCGGCGGTCGCCGCCCAGGGCGGGATCCGTGCGAGGATCGTGTCGGTTGCACGTGCGGGCACCGGGGACGGATAGCCCGCGCCGGCTGAACAGCGCCTGTACACGAACGTCGCCCCCCGACCTGTCGGTACGCTTCCGCGTACGGTGGTTCGAGACGCGGACGCTCCGGCCGTGGGCGCTGCCGGCCTGCCCGCCGGCGTGAGCATCATCCCGTTCGGCTGACTCGTGCTCGAGCCCGACACGGTCACGATCGGCGTCTGCGAGGACGACGACGAGCTGCGCGGGATCCTCCGCGACGTGCTGCAGCGGGCGGGGATGACCGTGCGCCCGACGGTGTCGGGGGCCGAGGCGGTCGAGATCTTCACCGCGCGCCCGCCCGACCTGCTGATCCTCGACATCGGGCTGCCCGACGCCGACGGTCGCGACGTCTGCCAGGCGCTGCGGGCCCGGGGAGTGACGACCCCGGTCCTGTTCCTGACCGCCCGGGGCTCGGTGACCGAGCGGGTGAGCGGCTTCAACGCCGGGGGCGACGACTACCTGACCAAGCCGTTCGCGCTCGCCGAGTTGCTGGTGCGCGTCGGCGCGCTGCTCCGACGCCGGGCGCCCGAGGACCCGCCGGCTGATCCGCCCGCGTTCGTGCTGGACCCCGGGCGGCACGCGCTGCGCCATGACGACCGCGAGACATCGCTCACCCCGACCGAGTTCCGCATCCTCGCGGCGCTCGCGGCGGCGCCGGGTGAGGTCGTGCGCCACGCGACGCTCGTCGGCGCGGCCTGGCCCGAGGGGGCGCGCGTCCACGACAACACGCTGCACGTCTATCTCGGGCGGATCCGTCGCAAGCTGGGCGAGGTCGGATCGGCCGCGGGGATCGACACCGTGCGCGGCGTGGGGTACCGGTTGCGGTGACGTTCCGCGGGCGGCTGCTCGCGACGTCGATGCTCACGCTGGCGGTGGGCCTCGGGGCGCTGGTCGCGGTCGGCAACGCCGTCCTGCGGGCTCGCGCCGACGTGGAGCTCGGCAGCTTGCTGCGTGCTCGGGCCGAGGCCCAGATCGCCGCGCTGGACGTGAGCCGCGGGCGTGTCGTCGTCCGCGCGAGCGCCAACGACCGCGTCCTCGATCGTGAGGCGTGGGTCTTCGACGGCGCACGGCTGATCGAACGCCCGCGCGGGGTGCCGGCCGACGTGGAGCGCGTCGCGGTGCGGATGGGCCGGGCCGGCTCGCTCGCCACGCGCGAGGCGGGGCACGACGAGCGGCTGCGAGCCGCGCCGGTCCGCGTGGGCGGCCGGCAGATCGGGGCGGTCGTCGTCGGCATCTCCGACGAGTCCGTCGAGCGCCTCGAGGGATCGATCCTGCTCGGCTCGCTCGTCCTCGCCACGCTGCTGCTGCTCGCCGGCTTCTGGACGCTCCGCCGCGTGGTCGACGGCGCGCTGCGGCCGGTCGCACGCATGACGCACGACGCCGAGACGTGGAGCGCGAACGACCTCGACCAGCGCTTCGGGCTCGGGCCCGCACGCGACGAGCTGAGTGCGCTGGCCGCGACGCTCGACGGACTGCTCGCGCGGATCGCCGCCTCACGCCGCCACGAGCAGCGGTTCGCCGCCGAGGTCGCCCACGAGCTGCGCACCCCGATCGCGCGCATGCGTGCGCGCGCCGAGCTCGCGCTGCAGGCCGGGCCGGACGAGGACACCGAACGCACCCGGCACTCGAGGCGGTCGTCGCCGAGGTCGAGCGGCTGACCGCGGCGATCGACACGCTGCTCGCGGTCGCCCGGCGGGAGGCGGACCCGAGCTCGGAGTCCGTCGATCTCGCCGCCATCGCGCGGGAGATGGACGGCGTGGCGGTCGAGGTGCCGACGGGCCTCCCGCGCGGCGAGGGCGACGCCGACGTCGTTCGCCGTGCGCTCGCGCCGCTCGTCGAGAACGCCCGACGCCACGCGCATGAGCGGGTGGATCTCGTCCTGAGCGCGTCCGACGGCCGGGTCCGGGTCGCGGTCCGCGACGACGGGCCCGGCGTGACGGCCGATCTCGGCGAGCGGGTCTTCGACCCCGGCGTCCGCGGCAGCGACCACGAGGGTGCCGGGCTCGGGCTCCCGCTGGCGCGCCGGCTGGCGCGCTCGTGCGGCGGCGACGTGCGGCTCGGCGCCGGTCCCGGCGGCTGCTTCGTCCTCGAGCTCCCGGCGATCTCCGCAGCCGACTGACCGGGTCTACTCGAGCCGGTAGCCGACCCCGCGGGTCGTCACGATCGTCGCGTCGGCCGTCACCCGGCGGAGCTTGCCGCGCACGCGGGCGATGTACTGGTCGAGCGAGTTGTCGGACACGGCGGCGCCCGCGGGCCAGGCGGCCCGGACCAGGTCGCGGCGCCCGATGATGGTGCCGCGGCGCTCAGCGAGCGCGGTCAGGACCCGGAACTCGGTCGGCGTGAGCGCCACCGCACCGGCCTCGCCGTGCACGCCCAGCGTGACGGGGTCGAGGCGCACGGGGCCGAACGTGGTCGGCGCCCCGGCGTGGGCGCGCCGGAGCAGCCCGCGGGCGCGCCCGACGGCCTCGGCGGGCGCGAACGGGCGGACGAGGTAGCCGTCGGCGCCGACGCCGGTCCCGGCCGGCCGGCCCGGGGCCGCCTCACGGTCGACGATGAACAGCGCCGACGCGTCGATCCCGCGGGCGCGGAGGGCCTGGCGCAGTTCGCGGCTGTCGCCGTCCGGCAGGGACTGCTCGATGATCATCGCGTCCGGGATCGCATCGATGTGCTCCAGGGTCGAGGCGATGTCGGGCGCGGACTGCACGGCGAAGCCGTCCTGCTCCAGCGCGCGCGTGAGACGGTGACGGAGATCGTGGTCGGCGACGACCACGAGCAGGCGGAAGGCGAGCATGACCCGCGCAGGATCGGCCGCCGCCGCTGAACGCCTCCTGAACGGGCGCTCCGGAGGCCAGGGCGCCGGTCGGGGCCTGCGCGGCGCGTGGTCCGGGCGAGGCAGCCTTTCAGGTGCGCGTCATGGGCCGGCGCCGACCCTGGGGAGCATGAGCACAACTGCCACCACCGCTTCCGCGCCTCCGGCCGACGATCCGCGCCGCCAGGCGTTTCGCCGCATGCTCAACAAGGTCCCCGAGGTGACCGTCTTCTTCTGGGTCATCAAGATCCTGTGCACGACGGTCGGGGAGACCGCGGCCGACTACGTCAACGACAACCTCGGGTTCGGCCTGACGAACACGACGATCGTCTCGGCCGCGCTCCTGGCCGTGCTGCTGCTCGTCCAGTTCCGGCTGCGCCGCTACGTCCCTGCTGCCTACTGGGCCGTCGTGGTGGTCATCAGCGTCTTCGGCACACTGATCACGGACAACATGACCGACGCGCACAACGTGCCGCTGACGACGAGCACGCCGTTGTTCGCCGCCATTCTCGCCATCGTGTTCGCGGTCTGGTACGCCGTCGAGCGGACGCTCTCGATCCACACGATCACCACGACCCGTCGTGAGGCGTTCTACTGGCTGGCCGTCCTGTTCACGTTCTCGCTCGGCACCGCCGCCGGCGACCTGCTGGCCGAGAAGGCCAGCCTCGGCTACGCGGTGTCGATCGCGATCTTCGCCGGGGCGATCGCTCTCGTCGCGTTCGCGTACTTCGTGCTCAATGCCAACGCGGTCCTCACGTTCTGGCTCGCGTACATCCTGACCCGGCCGCTCGGTGCGTCGATCGGCGACGAGATGTCGCAGAACAGCCACAAGTACGGTGGCCTCGGGCTCGGGGCGACGGGGACGAGCTACATCTTCCTCGGGGTCATCGCCGCGCTCGTGACGTACCTGACGGTGACCCGGCGCGACCAGACCCCCGCGGAGGTCGCCGCTGCCGAGTAGGCCGTCGCCGGCGGGTGTCGGTCGTCGTGCTCCGAGTCTCGCGCGTGCCCCGCTCGAGGCTCGGTCGCGACGGCGCCTGTCCGCGGTGGCCCTGTATGACGAGCACGGTCGAGGGCGTCGCCTTGCGCGCGACACGGCACGCGCGTGGAGCGCCGAGCGCGGGACGCGGGCGGACCAGACGTGCCGTGCTCAACGCGCAGGAGGCGCGCGCTTCGCGGCGTGTCAACCGACGACCACCTCTTCAAGCATCGAGCGTGACCCGCGCTTGGCGATGGCCGGGCGTGGGCGTGCTGGCGGGCGTCGTCGCAGTAGCGATCGCGGCCGGCGTCCCGGGGGCCGGCTCGTGATGCGGTTGTCGACCGTCACCTCGCCAGCGGAGAGCGACAGCGTCAGGACGCGATAGCTCTCGCAGGCATCGCGATCGAGGTTCGCGTTGGCCTCGTACTCCTTGGTGCCGCGCTGCAGTGGTGCCGCACCGGCCGCCCACGCCGCATCGCAATTGGTGAATACGGGTCCTTCTGCGTTGCGTTGACGTACTCGCTGAATGGCCTGTTCGCGTCGCTTCTTAGGAGCTCGTGCCCGAGCCCTCGCACGAGCGCGTGCACGTGCCTTGGCGCGGTGCTCGCTCGGCTTCGGCGTCGCGCTCGGCTCCGCGTCGTCGAGTAGCTCAAAACGGTCGTGCCTGTCTCCGTCGGTTCGGCGGGTGGCGTGGTCGAAGCCGTGGTCTGCGTCGCGCTCGGTTTGGGGGTGCCCTCTCTGCTTTGTGTCCCGACAACGATGCCGATGCTGCCGGCAACCAAGATCAGTGCGGCTGACGCGACCACGGCCAACTGCGTCTTCGGCTGCAATCGTCGGAAGGTGGCGACGAAGCTGAGCAGGTGGGCACCGAACGTCTTCGGCTTCGCCCGGCGGAAGTTCAGCTCCGTCCGTAGCGTCCCTCGGTTCTCGGAGACGAACTCCCAGCCTGGTTGTGCCGCTTGGCCTTCGCGCTGTTCTCTCGTCCGCGCAGCGCTTGCACGGACTTGAGCTCGTACTGCACGGTGTCGTCAGCCGGTCGGCTTTGCATTCTGGGCCTTTGCGTCCTCGTGGCCACCGACGCCGCCGCTCGCGCCGGCGCAAAGTACCCGCGGTGACATCCGCGCCGCAGGGCCACTGGTACTTCGAGCGGCATTGCGTCGTGACCGGCCTCCACAGCGCCAGCGGGGGTTACACCGGGTCGGCGAAGAGCGTTATTTCTCGCGCACCGGAGCAGCGAGAGCGGGCGTCCACGCACTGCCGCGCTTCGCGCATTGCGATCGGCGAGATCGTAGGAATCGTCCGCCGTGTTCGGGCCGTGCTCGTCGTGCTCGGATCGATCGGTTTGAGGTCGCTGCGGCGGATAGGCTCGCGCGGTGAGTGTGTTGGGGTGCGAGTCGCGGTTGATGCAGGCGCCGCTGGGCCGCGGTGCTGGGCGCGGCTGGCCTGTGAGGTGTCACGGGCGGGCGGCGTTGGCACGCTGGGCGCGTCGTGGACCGCGCCGGGGGTGCTTCGTGAGCAGATCCGTTCGATCGCACGCGTCATTGATCGCCCGTTCTGCGTGAATCTCGTGCTTGATTTCGCGCAGGACGAGCGACTTGAGGTCGTGGTCGAGGAGCGGGTTCCGTGGGTGTCGTTCTCGTTCGGGCTCCACGCCGGATTGATCGCCCGGGCGCGTGCCGGCGGCGCGCGCGTTCTGGTGCAGGTGGCCTCGGCCGACGAGGCGCGAGCGGCGGCGGGCGTGCGTGCCGACGCGCTGATCGTGCAGGGCGTCGAGGCCGGCGGCCACGTCCAGAGCGTCGTCGGGCTGCTGCCGCTTCTCGCCGAGGTCCGCCGGGCCGTGTCATTGCCGCTGCTGGCAGCAGGCGGGATCGCGGACCCGGCGTCGGCGCGCGCCGCGCTCGCTGCCGGCGCCTCGGCTGTCGTGATGGGCACGCGGTTCGTGGCCAGCGAGGAGTGCGACGCGCATCCGCGCTACAAGGAGCGCCTGCTCGCGGCCGAGGGTCGCGACACCGTGCTGACGGAGCTCTTTGACGTCGGTTGGCCCGCGCCGCATCGGGTGCTCCGTAACAGCACCTACGAGCTCTGGCAGGCCGCCGGTCGCCCGCCTCACGGGCAGCGCCCGCGCGAGGATCAGGACGTCGCCGACGGCATACCGCGCTACGCGGTCAACCTCCCGCTCTCGAGCACGCGCGGCGACGTCGAGGCGATGGCGATGTACGCCGGGCAGGGCGTGGGCACGATCGATGCCGTTGAGCCGGCAGGGGCGATCGTCGAGCACTTCGCTGCCGCGCTGCGAACACCCTAGAGGCCGGACACCCGCCTGGCGCCTCGCAGCTGTGCTCGAGTGGCACGCTGCACGAAGTCCCGAACCGGGCCATAACTGCGGCCGCCCCGTCCGTCGGGCGAAGAGCACCAGCGTTCTCGCTGTCACGACGGGTCCTGGGCGGCCCTGCGACGCCACATGCAGGGATGCGGTGGCTGGACGTCGGTCATCGCGCGAGGTGACACTCGTCAGTCGGCTCGCCGCAGTGCCGGTGAATGCGGGTGACCCTGTTCGGAGCGATCGAGGCGGTGGTTTACTGCGGCGTGGTCATGGCCGATCTGTCGGCGATCGACGCGGAGCGGGTTCGGGCGCTGCTCGAGGGCGAGAACGCTCGCTTCGTCGCCGAGCGCCCCCGGTCGATGACGTTGCTGGAGCGGGCTCGCGGGTCGATGCCGCGCGGCGTTCCGATGTCGTGGATGGACGACCTCTATGAGCACCCGCCGGTCTGGGTGTCCCACGGCGCAGGCGCCTTCTTCACCGACGTCGACGAGCATCGCTATCTGGATATGTACGTCGCGGACATGAGCGCGTTCTGCGGGCACGCGCCGACCGCGGTCGTCGATGCCGTAAGCGCTCAGATCGCGCGCGGAAACCAGTTCCTGCTCCCGTCCGAGGACGCGATCGTCGTCGCGGAGCACCTGGCGACGCGGTACGGGCTGCCGCAGTGGCAGTTCACCTCGTCTGCGACTCAGGCGAACACCGAGGTGATCCGCATCGCGCGCGAGATGACCGGCCGCGGGCGGATCCTGCTGTTCGACGGCAAGTACCACGGCGAGACCGACGCCACTTTGGTCGTGCTGCAGGACGGCGAGGTCGTTCCCGAGATGCGCGGCCTGCCCGGTTGGATCAGCGGCGAAGCTCGCGTCGTCCCGTTCAACGACGTCGCGGCGCTCGAAGGGGCGCTCGAGGGCGACGACGTCGCCCTCGTCCTCGCGGAACCCGCGATGACCAACGCCGGGCTGCTGCTGCCCGCCGAGGGCTTCCACGACGCGCTGCGGCGCTTGACGCGCGAGCATGGGACGCTGCTCGCGCTCGACGAGACGCACTCGCTGGTGTGCGGTTACGGCGGGCTCACCGGGAAGTGGGGGCTGGACCCGACATGCTGGTCGTCGGCAAGTCGATCGCCGCCGGCGTGCCCCTGGCCGCCTACGGAATGCGCGCCGAGATCGCGGCGCTGATCGCGCCCCCCGAGCAGGCTCGCGTCGTCTCAGGCGTGGTGGTGGGGGAGGTCTCGACCGGCGGCACGCTGTTCGCCAACGCCCTCTCGATGGCCGCTGGGCGCGCTGCCCTCATCGAGGTCCTGACCGAGGGTGCGTTCGTGCGCACGGCCGTGCTCGGCGAGCGCATGGCGACCGGGCTGCGGGACGCGATCGCACGGGCCGGGGTCGGGTGGAGCGTCGCTCAGACGGGCGGCCACGCCTACTACTTCTTCGCGCCGGCGCCGCCCAGGGACGCGGCGGGTTCGCGCGCAGCCGACGACTCGGACCTCCGTGCGCTTATCCGAGTGTTCATGGCCAACCGAGGAGTCTGGGAATCGGGGTGGTGGCTCGGGCCGACGGTGTCCGTTGCCCATGACGAGTCGGACGTCGATCGATACGTCGAACTGTTCGGCGAGTTCCTCACCGCGGTGACCTGAGGACGGCACGCGCACGGGCACGTGCCGGCGCGACGGGTGTCCGCTCCTCGCGCAAACGCGATAGTGGTGGCCGGGCTGCCGTTCACCGCTCCGCGTCGCCCAACTCGACGGTAAGGGCGATCGAGGTGAGGCGCGCGCGAGCGTCTAGCGTGAGGCGGGCTCGCCAGCGAGCGGACGCTGTCGATCCAGACGATCGTGACGACACGCCGTGAGGCCTTCTACTGGCTGACCGTGCTGTTCACGTTCGCGCTCGGCATCGCCGCCGGCGACCTTCTGGCCAAGAAGATCAGCCTCGGCTACTGAAGTCGGCGCTCGTCTTCGGCGCCGCGATCGCGGCCGTGGCGATCGCCCACCTCGTGTTCTAGCTCAACGCCATCCTGGCGTCTTGGCTGGCCTACATCCCAACCCGGCCGTTCGGCGCATCGATCGGCGACTACCTCTCGCAGCCGCGCAAGGCCGGGGGCCTCGAGCTCGGCACGACCGCCACGAGCATGCTGTTCCTCACGCTCATCTCCGGCGTCGTCGCCTACCTCACGGTGACGCGCCGCGACCGCATCAAAGCGGCAGCCCGCCTAGCACGCGGGGCCTCGGCCTCGCCGACCCCGCTCCTGCGAGCACGCGTCCCGCCACAGACTCGAAGCTCGCCCCGTCAAAGCCCATGTCGTACGACCATGGTCGGAGCGTTCCGTGCGGTTGACCGCAGGCGGAGAGCCTGAATTGCCCATGGACGCGGCACCGTTGTCAGGCAGATTACCTCGCAGGCGCGTCGTCAGGAGGACCCCGCGCCGGCGCCAAGCGTGTAAGGCGCTCGCGCCGCAGGGACCGGCCGCGCTGACCCCCCGGCGGCGCGGCCGGTGCCCTCGCATCACCGCGGGCTTGGCTGACGGCGATGCGGGGATGGACATCCGCCAACGTCGTCGTCACGGCATCGCCACCATCACCGAAATTCGCGTTCAGGCCCCGCTCATGTTTTGCGGTCAGCATCGGAGGATGGGTCAAGCCCCGCTTCTCACGCGTCTGGACCTGGCCTCTCGCCTTGGGTTACCGCGTCGTCTCGAGCCGCCACGTCGCGCCGGGCGGGGCGGATGATCGAGGTCGAGCGCGTCACCAAGCGCTACGGAGAGAAGATCGCGGTCGAGGACCTGTCGTTCACAGTCGAGCCCGGGACGGTCACCGGCTTCCTCGGACCCAACGGGGCGGGCAAGTCGACGACGATGCGCATGATCGTCGGGCTCGACGCGCCGACGGCGGGAAGCATCACCGTCAACGGCCGCGCCTACCGCGACTTCGCCGCGCCGCTGCACGAGGTCGGCGCGATGCTCGAGGCGCGGGCCATCCACACCGGCCGTTCCGCCTACCACCACCTCGTGGCGATGGCCCAGACCCACGGCATCGGGCGCGGCCGCGTCGACGAGGTCATCGATCTCGTCGGCCTGCAGGCCGTGGCGCGCAAGCGGGCCGGCGGATTTTCGCTCGGCATGGGCCAGCGTCTCGGCATAGCGGCGGCGCTCCTGGGTGACCCGGCCACGCTGATCCTCGACGAGCCGGCCAACGGGCTCGACCCGGAGGGCATCCTCTGGATCCGCAACCTCCTGCGGCGGCTCGCGGGCGAGGGGCGGACGGTCTTCCTCTCGTCGCACCTCATGAGCGAGACCGCCCAGACGGCCGACCACGTGATCGTCGTCGGCCGCGGACGGCTGATCGCCGACACGACCGTCGCCGACCTCGTCGCGCGGGCCTCGGTCGACGCCGCCGTGCGCGTCCGCACGGCCGATCCGACGACGCTGCGCGACCGGCTCGTGGCCGCGGGCGGCCGGATCGAGAGCGACGAGCGCGGCGTCCTCGAGGTCCACGGCGTGCCGAGCGAGCGCATCGGCGAGATCGCGATGCGCGCCGGCACGGTCCTGCACGAGCTCACACCGATGACCGCCTCGCTGGAGGAGGCGTTCATGCGCCTGACCCGCGACGCGGTCGAGTACCAGGCCGCGGCGCCCCCGACCGCCACCGAAGAACTGGAGGCCGCCGCATGAGCGCCCTGGCCGCGACCGCGGCGACGCCGGCGACCGCCCCCCGCGGGCGCGTGACGCAGCGCCACGTCCTGCGCTCGGAATGGACGAAGCTCTGGACGCTGCGCTCCACGCGCTGGTCGTTCGTCGCCGCGCTCGTGGCGATGGGCGCGCTCGGACCGCTCGTCGCGGCCGTGCAGATGAGCCGCTGGACGCACCTCGAGGCGCACGAGCGGGCCGTCTACGACTCGATCGACACGGGCGTGGGCGGATACCACCTGGCGCAGCTCGCCATCGGCGTCCTCGGCGTCCTGGTGATCTCGGGCGAGTACTCGACCGGCATGATCCGCTCGAGCCTCGTGGCCGTGCCCCGCCGCCTGCCGGTGCTGTGGGCAAAGCTCGGCGTCTTCACGGCAGCGACGTTCGTCCTGATGCTCGTCGCGTCGTTCGTGTCGTTCTTCGCGGTTCAGGCCATCGTGCGACAGCACGACGTGCAGCACACCATTGGCGATCCGCACGCGCTGCGCGCCGTTATCGGCACCGCGCTGTTCCTCACGGTGCTCGGCGCCCTCGCGGTCGCGCTCGGCGCGCTCGTGCGTAGCACCGCCGGAGGGATCGCGGTGTTCGTGTTCCTGTTGTTCGTCCTGCCCGGGATCACCGGCATCCTGCCGTCGTCGGTCGCCGATTCCGTCAACCCGTACCTGCCATTGAACGCCGGCTTCACGGTCACGACCAGCACGTTCGAGAACAGTCATCACCTGGCGCCGTGGACCGGATTCCTCGTGTTCTTCGGCTATGCCGCCGCTGCCGTGGCGGCCGCGGCAGCGGCGCTCGTGCGGCGCGACGCATAGCGAGCCTGCGGGGCCGCCGGGACCCCGTGGCGGTCAGGGTCTGTTTAGGTTGGGGCCGCGAGCATGGCGACGTGTGGAGCTGATCGCCGATATTTGGACCGTTGGCGAACCACTTCGGACCGAGCGCGAGTCAGATATTACTCAATCATTCACTAGTAAAGACAGCCTTGCTTTGCGCTGCCGGGTCCCGTCATGCCGATGGCGTGGACCTCGATCGACCGGCGTCCGGCCCGGTGATGCCCCAGGGGCCGGTGTCGGTCGGGGACGCTCGAGCTCGAGCTCGAGCTGACGCTCACGATGGGAGGAACGTCCCACTCCGTAACCGTCACGGCCAGGTCCGCGGCGGCGTCCGAAGCGTCTACAGCGTCGCGTCGGAGCAGTACGAACGCGCGGTGGCCGCCCGTCCGGCGCTCGAGTCCGCGACCTGACCGGCGGCCACGGACGGCGCGTCCTCCAGAGCGCCGTCCCGACCAGGCCGCGGCGCGCTGTCGATATGCCGCCCGTGGCCGAAGCGCGCCGCGCCGCCCCGTCCGCGTCCGAGTTCCACGTCGCGTGCGGTGAACGACGTCGCGCGCGGTGACCGCCGCGGTCTGCGTGACGCGCCGTCGGGTCCGGCCGTCGCCTCACCGCGCGCCTGGCGCTGTCCAGGCCGGCGTGGGCACGCTGCTGCGCTTCGCATCGGCTCGCGACGGTGCGGGCGGGCACGGGCGACGCCCGACGCACGGTCGCCCAGGGCCGACGGGCCGGGCGTCATGTGCCGGCGGGCCGCCGGACGTCGCGTCGCAGCAGCACCGGATGCGCCGTGAACGGTCCGACCGGGCGATACTCACGGCGCAGCAGGGCCGCGAGACGCCCGTCGCGATCGAGACCCCATTGCGTGGTCGGATGCCACTGGACGATCCACGTCGGGCGCCGTCGGGACGCGATCAAGCGCCGCAGCTGCGTCCGCGCGCCGGGGACCGCGCGGACCATCAAGCTCCAGTCGTAGGGAAACGGCGTGCGGAGGCCGTCGTAAAACAGCACGTTGGCCCGGGCGTAGAGGACGTAGGCGGTGTCGCCGGGTCGGGCGTGCTGACGCAGGTAGGCCGCGGTCGTGAGCTCGGTTCCGTACTCCGGGCCGCGACGAGCCATGACGACGTCCGGCGGGAGCCCGGCCATCACGACGCCGACGATCGCTGCGGCCGAGACCGCGGCGCGGGTGAGGCGACGAGGAGGGGCGGCCAGCAGGATGCAGGCGGGCACGACAGCCGGGACGACGAGTTGGATGAGATAGTGGTGCCAGTAGCTGCCTCCGGCCGCCACGCCGAGGAATGCCGTGCCGAGCCACGCTGCGAGCAGCACACGGAGCTGACGCGGGATGCGCGTCGTCAGCAGGGCCGTTCCGGCGAGGGCCAGCACGATGACGAGCCCCGAGCCCGCGACGGGCGGCACCAGCGCCCACATGCGCGTCGGCAGGGACTGGCTGGACGTGGCGAGCACGCGCAGGCTGTCCGTGCGGAAGCCGACCAGGGCATAGACCAGCTGGTCGAGGTTGACGTCCATGGCCTGCGTCCAGACGAGCGCACTTACGAGCGGAAGCGCCGCCCCGCCGGCGAATGCGCCGAAGGGTCGGAGGGTGCGGTGTTCCCGGCATCGCAGCAGGGCGTAGACCATGCCGGCCGTGCCTGCGTCGAGGAACGACTGCTTGATCAGCGCGGCGCTTACGGCGAGCGCGCCTGCCAGCGCCAGCCACCGGCCTTCGCGGTCGCGTCGTCCGCGTAGGAGGCACAGGACCGACAACGCGGACGGTCCCGCCGCGAGAAGCTCGCCGGGCGTCATCACGGCGTCGAGGGCCGCCGAGCCGGTCAGCAGCGCGGCGAGCACCCCGGCGGTCCGCGCGGCCGTCGGTCCCGCGATCTCCCGGCCGATGGCGAACGCCGCGGTGACGATCGCGATGGCGGCCGCGACGCCGAGGACCCGCACACCTTGGGCGCCATCGACGACCGCGAGGCGGTACAGCGCCAGCAGCAGCGGTGGGCGGTCGAGCCACATCGAGCCGTACAGCGACGTTCCGGGCGAGCGCCACTGCCGCGCGACGTAGGCCGTCCCGCCCTCGTCGAGTCCGAGGGTCCAGGACAGAAAGGGCATCCGCAGGACGACCGCCAGCAGGACACATCCGACGAGCCACCGCCGGTCCGTCGCTCCGGCCACGCCGTCACGCCGCCGCGAACCGGCTGCCCCTCGGCGCTCGTCCGCACCCGCCCTCGACCGACGAGCGCGACGGTCGCCGCGCGCCCGATCGGGAATCACAGCGCCGAACGCGCGGATCATCCGCGTTGCCACCCCGGCGGATCACCCGCCGGCCGAGTCGTGCGCGAACTCAAGCTCACGCGGCCAGGCCCGTCGGCGCGCGGCACGAACGTGACCTGGGACCCGCCACAGCCTTGTGGCGGGCGACGGCCTCTACGGCCGGCATCCGGGGTGGTGCGCACGGTGATCCGGCCGAAGGCCGCTACTAACCCGCGCGAACCGCGTTGGCCCGCGGCGGCGCGCGCGGGGTCAGCGTCGCTCACGGCGTGCGTGGACAAGCAAGGCGTCGCATCCCGGCGATCTTCAGACGATGGGACTGACGCCGGCCTGAACGTCGCGCCCGCGCGTTCGTCTGTTCAGGTCCTTGTCACCGCCGCACGGCGATCGTCTGTGAATGCCCGCGGGTTCTTACAAGGCGGCGGAGGACGCCAGCGACGTCTGGGTGATCGTGCCGACCTACGACGAAGCCGAAAACGTCGGAACGCTGGTCGATGCCGCGCTCACGGCGCTGTCGTCGCTCGAGGCCCCGCTCGCCGGGCACCTGCTCATCGTGGACGACGACTCGCCGGACGGCACCGGGGTCGTCGCCGACGAGCTCGCAAGCCAGCACTCGCGGCTCGAGGTCCTGCACCGTCCGCGCAAGGCGGGAATCGCCGCCGCCTACGCCGCGGGCATGACCTACGCGCTCCGACGCGGTGCGGCGTACGTCTGCCAGATGGACGCCGACGGATCCCACGACGCCGCCGACCTCCCTCGCCTCATCATGGCCGCCCACACGGCCGATGTCGCGTTGGGATCGCGATGGGTCGCGGGCGGCGCCGTGGAGGGCTGGCCACTGCGCCGGCACCTGCTGTCCCGCTTCGGTGGTGCGTACGCGAGCGCCGCCCTCGGGATGCCGATCCGAGACCCGACGGGCGGCTTCAAGTGTTTCCGCGCCGCGGCACTGCGGTCCGTCGGCCTCGCTGATCTGCGGGGCGACGGCTACGTGTTCCAGGTCGAGACCACCTACCGGGCGCTCTGTCTTGGCCTTCGCGTCGTCGAGGTGCCGATCCTGTTTCGAGAACGCGTCCGCGGGCGGTCCAAGCTCACCTCGGCGATCGCGTTCGAGGCAGCGTGGCGGACTCCGTTGTTGCGCTGGAGCGTCCCCGCCGCCCGGCCAAGCCGCCCCGATCCGCGCACGGTGTTCGACCGCTCCCGCCACGTGGCGAGCCGTGGCGGCTCCGTCGGCGCGTCAGGCCCGCGCGTGATGGTCGGCGCGCTGCTATTCGGCCTGGCGCTCGGCGCCGTGCTCGGGGGCCGCCCTGCGCGACGGCGCGGCGCGTCCTGACCGCGGTACGCAATCCGGAACGTGGTCGCGCCGGGATGTCATGGGTGGCGCGTGCGGCAAGTCGAGCGCTCGGTGCCCGCCGTCAGGGCATCGACGATGCGTGTCTGCGCGCACGGGCACCAAGGGGCCGACCATGGACGACCGCCCGCGGGCGCGCGAGGCAGCCGACGTGGCTCACCTTCCGCGCCGGCGGCCACGAGGACCGGCCCGCCGCCTGACCGACGGTCGCGGCGGCGCACCGCCGTCGCCGTCACCCGATGACCGCAGCGGCACCGCGCTCGCCGGCCGGCTCCGTCCCGGACCACGACCGGCGCGTCCCCGCCGCGGGACGCGCTCCACCCAGGACCGGAAGGAAACCCGCATCGGACCGACCACCTCTGCCGTCGTCGCGCTGCGTGGCGACGAGGCGGACCTCCGCCACCGCCACCACCGTCAGCTGTTGGGCATCGTGGCGCGTGACGTGCGCGCCCGCCCGCAGCTCATCGAGGACGCCTGCGCGTTCGCCTGGCTCGAGTTCGTCGCCCGCTAGCCCGAGCGCATCAACCCGATGGGCTGGCTGCGCGTTGTCGCGAGCCGTGAGGCGGTCCGTCTTGCCCGCCACGACCGCCGGCTGCACACGCTCGGTCAGCCAGTAGCTGACCCGGCCCGAGAGGTCGAGCTTGGCCTCGAGGCCCGCATGAGGCTTGAGGCGCCTGCGACGCTTCCGCCGCGCCAGCACGCCGCGCCGACGCTGCGCGTGTCGGGCCACAGCCACGCCGAGATCGGCGCGCGGCTGGGCATGTCCGCGCGAACGGTCGAGCGTCAGCTGGGACGCGCTCGAGAGGCCGTGCGGCGCGCAGGCGCATCGGGCTCTGAGCCGGCTGTGGGCGTCGCCGCCTAGATCCGCCGCCGTGAAGCGCAAGCGTCCGGCGCTGCGCGGCGGGCGTGTCGCGAGCGCCGCGGTGGGCGGCTGCCTCGACGGGCGCCCGGAGTTACCTCGTGCTGTCGTCCGATCCTCGCCCTCGTCACGTACCTGTCACGCGACGCGACACGTCGCGACCGACGCCCAGCGAACGCCGAGGCGCGGCGTCAGGGCTCGTCACGCGCGGGTGGCGTCCACCGACTCGTGCGCGACAACGGTCGTGACCGGCAGGCCTAGGTGCGCCACGCGAGACGGCAGGTCGATGTGCAGCCAGCGCGAGACCGCGCGTGGGAGCGTCGAGAGGATGATCTCGTCGTAGTCGGCGTTGTACAGCGTCTCCTCGATGGCGTCCATTGGGTCGTGGCGGCGCGACACAGACCCGTCCACGATCCCGCCGGTCGCCTCTGCCAGTAGCGGCAGCGCCAGCGCGAGCACCTGCTCGCCCTCCGTCACGCCGGGCGGCGACGCCTCGTGGTGCAGCAGCGTCGGATGGGGGGCGGGAACGGAGGAGATGGAACTCCGCGGAGCCGCGCTCGGCGCGGCGTCGGACCGCGTCGATGAGCGCCGGAGTGGCCGCTGTCTTGTGCGCGACGACCAGGACGCGGGCTGTGCCGGAGCCGGAAGCTTCCATGACTTCTCCCTTCTGGGTGCGGTCATGGTCCCACTGGTATCCCGGGAGGTACAGGGACGCGGGTGCGGCAGTCAGGTCCGCTTCAGTCGCGCCGCGCGATCGTGCCGGCGCGGGATGTCCGGCTCCAGACGCTCGCCGTCGCGGTCCTGATCGCCGCGGCGCTCACCGCGTGCGGCGCCGGAGACCCGAGCGGCGAGGTGACGACCGCGCTTCGTGGTCACCTACGACGAGGGCGATTCCGATCGCAGGTGCTGCGGCGGCTCCCAAGGCGGGCGGATCGCCGCGATCGTCGCCGGGCCGAACGTCCGACCCGGCCCGCGGATGACCCAGGCGATCGACCACTACGGCTGCTCGAGGACGCCTTCGACCCGCGCGCGGCTCGGCGCCGCGCGCGACTTGCGCCGCGGGACCCTCGCGTGGGTCTGCCGCGGCGGCCGGGTGCCGCACCTGCCCCGGTGAGGCGGCGGCCGGGTGCCGTACCTTCCCGGTGAGCTACGGATCGCGCAGCTCCTCGATGCGGGGGCGGCGGAGTCCGTGCAGGGCGAGCGCCGCCGCGGCGACCACGGCGGCGATGATGAGCGCGCCGCCCGAGAGCAGAAAGCTCCACGGGATCGCAAGCGCCACGGCACCGGGATGCCCGCTGGCTACTTCGGTAACGGCGCAGGAACGTCCGTGGTCGCGGGCGGCAACAACGTCGGCATGCTCGACGTGCTGACCGGCTTGACGACCTTCGCGCCGGTGAACGCGCTGACCGTGAGGGCGCCGGACGGGTCCCGGAACTCGACCGACCAGTGGATGATCACCGGCAAGCAGTTCGATCCGAACGCCGCGCCGATCGCTCCACTGCCCCCTCCTGCGCCGGTCCAGGGTCCGAAGCCGCCGACGTCCACGGGCAGCAACGGCTCAAGCGCGGGCAACGCGGTCGGTCCGACGCTCATCCAGATCATCCAGCAGGCGTTCTGGCTCGCGTACATCCTGACCCGGCCGCTCGGTGCGTCGATCGGCGACGAGATGTCGCAGAACAGCCACAAGTACGGTGGCCTCGGGCTCGGGGCGACGGGGACGAGCTACATCTTCCTCGGGGTCATCGCCGTGCTCGTGACGTTCCTGACCGTGACCCGGCGCGACCAGACCCCGGCGGAGGTCGCCGCCACCGGCTGACCCACGTGTCGCCGAGGCGCTCCGGCCGCGCTCGCACGGCGAACGCGGTCAGGAGCGGTTCAGGCACCGGACGGAACATGCGGGTCATGCCGCAGACCGGGACGCCGAGCCACCTGCGCGTCCTGGTGCTCTCCGCCGACGTGGGCGAGGGCCATGCCGCCGCCGCCCGCGCGCTCGCCGAGGGGTTGGGCGGTCGCGACGGGGTGGAGGTCATCGTACGCGAGGGCCTGACCGCGTTCGGGCCGCTCCTCGCCCACCTGATCCGGGACGGATACCGAGCCCAGTTGCGACGGGCGCCGTGGACGTATGACGTCCTCTACCGGCTGGCGCACGGCGTCCGACCGGCCCGCGCACTCGCCGCCCGGATCCTCTCGCGGGCCGCGCGGCGGCGACTGATCGCGCTCGTCCGCCAGACCGGCCCCGACGTCATCGTCTCGACGCATCCGGCGCTCACCGCGGCGCTCGGCCGGCTGCGGCTCGGCGGCGCGCTCGACGTCCCGGTGTGCGCGGCCGTCACGGACCTCGGCGGCGACGCGCTCTGGGCTCATCGCGGCGTGGACCTGCACCTGGTGATGCACGAGAGCGCGGTCGCGACGGTCGAGCGCATCGCGGGCCGGGGGAGCGCGGCGCTCGTGCGCCCGCTCGTGGCGGCCGCGTTCCTGCACCCGTCGCAACGGGCGGTGGCGCGTGCGCGCCTCGGCCTCGTCGGCGACGGCCCCGCGGTCCTGGTGTCCGGGGGCGGCTGGGGCGTCGGCGACCTCGCGGGGGCGGTCGACGTGGCCCTCGCCGTCCGTGGCGCGCGGGTGATCGCGCTCGCCGGCCGCGACCCGGTGGCGCGCGAGACGCTGCGCGCGCGCTTCGGCGCCGAGCCGCGGGTCAGGGTCCTCGGCTTCACCGACCGCATGGCGGATCTGCTCGACGCCGCCGACGCGGTGATCCACTCGACGGGCGGGATGACGTCGCTCGAGGCCCTGTGCCGCGGCTGCCCGCAGATCGCCTACGGCAGCCCGATCGGCCACATCCGCGTGCACAACGGCGCGCTCGCCGGGCTCGGGTTGGCCACGGTCGCCCCCGACCGGGCCCGGCTGGTCGACGCGCTGCGGTCGACGCTGCGGGCGCGGCGTACGGCCGGCCGTGGCGTTCGCCGACCGCATCGAGGCGGCGACCGTGGTCCTGTCCGCTCGGCCCCGCGTCCGCCGGATCGCGCCCTGGCGACTGGCGACCGGGCGCCTGGCGACCGGCCTCGCATGCCTGGCTGTCGCGGGCGCGGGGTTGTCGACCGACGACGCGTACTCGCTGGCCGCCCGGTCGCTCGAGTTGCGCCCGGTCAGCCACGTGACGGTCTCGCATCCGGAGGCCGCGCTCGTCGTCCGCGCGGGCCCCGGCCGGACGGTCGCGGTCGCGCGCGAGGTCGCGCGGGCCGGCGGCCACGCCTCGTTCGCGCTGGACCGGCCGCCCGACGCCCGGACCGCCGCGCGACTGCGGGCGCTCGGTGACGACTGGCTGCCCGACCTCGCATCGGCGGGCCGGTTGCGCTGGCTCGAGACGCGAGGCGCGCTGCGCGCGGCGACGCGCATCGGCCACGACCGCCGCTACCTCGTGCCCGATTCCGGGCTCGAGCTGGGGCAGTACCTGCTCGGCCGGACGCTCGACGCCTCACCGGTCGCCGGGAACATCCGCCTCGGCGCCTCCGCGGAGCGCCGGCCGACCGCCGGCGACGTGGTCGTCGTGACCGGGTCACCGGGGCGTGCGGCCGCCGCCGTCGGCACGCTGCGCGCTCAGGGGTTGTCGGCGATCGCGCTGTCGGCGCTGCTCTCCGACCCGGCGGCCGAGCGCACCCCGCGCGCGGTGGTGAGGACGACTCCGCCCGCGATGACGGCGGCGAGGGCGGCCAGGATCCCGGCTGGGCCGAGCGGGGCATGAGTCCAGCGTTCGCCGGTCAGAAGGGGCGCCGTCAGCACCGGGATCCCGACCTGCGCGGCGAGCACGACCGGAGCGACCCGGGCGGCGGGCGCCCGGCGCAGCGCCGTCATCTCGCTGAGGAGCGCGAGCCCCGCGCTGAGCGCTGTTCCGAGCGTCCAGACCAGGGCCGCCGCCCAGTCGTGGCGGCTGAGCGCGTCGGCGACGAACTTCGTCGCGATCCCGCTCCAGGCGAACGCCGCCCCGGCGGCGAGCGGCGTTGCCCGCCGAGCGGCCGGCACGACGTACGGGGCGAGGGCGCACGCGGCGATCGCGACGAGCGCGGGGACCACGGCGGGGCCGCCCGCGGCCTGATCGGCGGCGCCCGGGGCGGCCGCCGCGAGGCACGCGATCCCCGCGACGATCGCCACGACGCCGATGACGTCGCGCCGCGTGACGGGCTGGTGGAGGCTGCACGCTCCGATCGCGAGGAGCAGGACGAGGCCCGCGGCGAGCGCGGGCTGGACGACGGTGAGCGGGGCGAGCAGGAGCGCGGCGGCGTGGAGCGGCCAGCCCGCGATCCCGAGGGCGGTCCCGGCCAGCCACCGCGGCCGCCGGAGGAGGTGCACGAGGAGGGCCGGACGCAGGGCATGTCCCACCGGGGCCGCCCGGGCATCCGCGGCCTGCAGCGCCACGCCGAGGTTGTAGAGCGCCGACGCGGAGCACGCCGCGAGGGCGCCGAGGACGACCGGGCTCATGGGCGCGGGCCGCGGTAGCACGGCGCTGGCTGCGAGCGCGGTCGTGCTGGCCGGTCACGCGGCCCCCGGCCTGTGCGCGTGGTCACCGGCGCTCCGGGGCGCGCTCGGTGTCGCCGACCGGATCGCCGATCGCCGCGCGGTCGCGCTGACGTTCGACGACGGGCCGCACCCGCAGGGCACGCCCGCCACGCTCGCGGTGCTCGCATCGGCCGGCGCGCGGGCGACGTTCTTCCTCGCCGCGGAGCAGGTCGGGCGCGACCCGGCCCTCGTCGCCGAGATCGCCGCCGCGGGCCACGCGATCGGCGTCCACTGTCATCGCCACCGCAATCTGCTGCGGCTCGCGCCCGGCCAGGTCGGCGACGATCTTCGGCGGGCCGAGTCGGTCATCGCCCACGCCGCCGGGCACGCCCCGCGGCTCTACCGGCCGCCCTACGGGATCCTCACGACGGCCGCGCTGGCGCACGCCCGGCGCCGCGGGTGGACGACGGTGCTGTGGAGCCGCTGGGGCCGCGACTGGCAGGCGCGCGCGACGGCGCCGGACATCGCCGCCCGGGCCGCCGACGGGCTCGCCGGCGGCGAGATCGTCCTGCTCCACGACGCTGACCACTACGCCGCCGCCGGATCGTGGCGGGCGACCGTGTCCGCGTTGCCGGCGATCCTCGACCGCGTGGCGGACGCGGGCCTGCACTGTGCAGCAATCGGTCCGGCGGCGCCCATGGTGCCGGTGAAGATCGCGGGCGTCGGCTGACCGGCGCCTGAACGGCGGGCGCTCGCGCCGGCCGCTCACGCCGCCACGGTGACCCCGACGGCGTCGGCGGCGGGGCCGCGCCGTGGCGACGCCCCCGGCCCGGGGTCGACCGGGAGGACGGCGCGGACCTGCGTGCCCTCGCCGGGTGCGGTGCGCAGCTCGATACGCCCGCCGACGGCGACGACGCGCTCGTTCACCGCGGCGAGGCCGAGGTGGCCCTGTCCGAGGGCCTCGGCCCGGCGGCCGGCGGCCATGCCGCAGCCGTCGTCCAGACAGCACACCACGACGCCGTCGAGGGTGGCGTCCACCGACAGCGCGACCGTCCGCGCCCCGGCGTGGCGGGCCGCGTTGGTCAGCAGCTCGCGGGCGATCGCGAACACGAGGCCCTCGTCGGCTCCGGCGGCCGCCGCGGCCGCGGTCACGACCACGGCGGGACGCGCGTCGTCCTCCAGTTCGAGTCCCTCGGCGACGGCCGACAGTGCGGCCCCGAGGCCGGCGGCCTCGAGCTGGTGGGGGTGGAGGCGGAAGATCTCGGCTCGCAGCCGGGCGACGGCGTCGGCGACCGCCGCGTCGGCGCGGTCGAGGTACTCGGCCCGTCCACGCCGCACCACCTTGAGGTCCTGACGCGCGCTGAGCAGGCCCTGGACGAGCTCGTCGTGGAGCATGTACGCGAGCTCGCGCCGGGCGCGCGCCTCGGCGGCGAGGGCCTGCGCGACGAGCGAGCGGCGGCTCTCGGCGAGCTCGCGGATCCGCGCGGAGCGGCGGGTGAGGAAGGCCGAGAGCGTGACCGCGAGGGCGGCGCGCCAGGCCACGTCGAGCGTGTGCACCGCGACCAGCCGCGCGGGCACCTCGTGGTCGAAGGTCGGGCTCGCCACCGCCGCGGCGACGAATCCGGCGACCGACAGCGCTGCGAGGGTCGCGGTCCGCCTTGGCCCGGCGACGAACGCCGCGACGAGGACCGGGACGGAGAGGGCGAAGCGCATGTCGGCCGTCGCGCCGCCCTCCTCGAGGAGGAGGAGCACCAACAGGAGGACGTCGGCGACGGCGAACGGGCCGGCCGCGACCGGCCGCCGGGCCGCCCCTACGGCGGCCAGCGACGCGACGGCGAAGACCGCGTAGAGCCCCAGGACGGGCTCGGCGAGCGGCAGGTCGGCCACCGCGCGCGAGGACTCGAGCGCCTCGGCCGCGAGCAGCAGCGGGACCAGTGCGACGCGCGCGAGCGCCGCCACGAGGGCCGGCGCCCGGCCCTCGTCGCGGATGGCATTGAGCGCCCCGGTCACGCGACCAGGCCCCGGCGCATCGCCTCGGCGACCATCGCGGCGCGGTCGGCGACGCCGAGCTTGCGGTAGACGCGCTGCATGTAGGTCTTGACCGTCGCGGGGCCGATCCCGAGCGCGTCGGCGATCTCCGGGCCGCTCAGGCCCTGGGCGGTGAGGCGCATGACCTGCCGTTCGCGTGGCCCGAAGCGCTCGCGCCGCTCGCCCTCGCGCCGCAGGTGGCCCATGAGCGCGCCCGGCAGCGCCGCGGAGACGACGAGCTCACCCGCCACGGCGGAAACGATCGCGTCGGCGATCTCGTCGCGGTCGGTGTCCTTCGAGAGATAGCCGGCGGCGCCCGCGCTCAGGGCCCGGTGCACGAGCGCCCCGTCCTCGTAGGCCGACAGGAACAGCACCCGCGTGCGGCAGCCGGCCGCGCGCACCGCTTCGAGGATCGCGATGCCGTCGGGGTCGGGCATCCGGACGTCGAGCAGGGCCGCGTCGGGGCGCTCGGCGAGGATCGCGTCGCGCGCGGTCCGCCCGTCCGCGCACGCGGCGAGCAGCACGAACTCGGGGCGTTGGGCGATCGCGTCGACCAGGCCCGAGCGGTAGACGGGATGGTCGTCGGCGAGCACGAGTCGGATGGGCTCGGCGGGCGACATGACTGCGAGCGTAGGCCGCGCCCCGGGCGGCGGTGAGGTCCGTCCCCGCAGACCCCGTGCCTGAATGCGCAGCATGGTCGTGAGCGGCATTCAGGCACCGTTCACCTGCGGTCCGCAGCATGACATCCGTGAGCGCCGGTCGGGCCCGGCGCCCACTGGTCGTGCCAAAAACCACCTCATCGGGAGGACGAACATGAAGCGACTGCTTCTCGTGCTGTGCCTGTGCGGACTCGGGGCCCTCGCGGCCGGGGCCGTCACGGTCCAGGCCGACGATGGCCACCACCGCTCCAGTGACGACCACGCCGCCTGTACGACGACCGGCGGCGGGGATGATCAGGGCGACGACAACGGCGGCGACCGGGAGGGGACCGACCAGGACGACGACCGGCACGGGTCGGGCTCCGACGACGTGATGGACGGCAAGGCGGGTGACGACGATCTCTCCGGCGCGGCCGGTGACGACGACCTGTGTGGCGACGACGGCGACGACCATCTCGCCGGGGGCTCCGGAGACGACCGCATCTCCGGCGGCCGCGGCGACGACGTCGAGAACGGCCAGGCCGGCGACGACGACCTCGAGGGCGACGCCGGCGACGACCGCATCACCGGTGGCCAGGGCGTCGACACGATCCTCGCCGGCGCGGGCAACGACCGCATCCTCGCGCGCGACCATCGCCGCGACCACATCTCGTGCGGCACCGGCGACGACACCGTGGTCGCCGACCGCGGCGACAGCGTGGCGGCGAGCTGCGAGCACGTCAGCCGCCGCTGAACCCCCAGGGCCCGGAACGGGGCCGGGCCGACGGGCCCGGCCCCGATCGGCCCAGCGTTCGCCCATGCCCACTCCGGACCGCACCCGCAGCCTCGCGCAGATCGAGGAGCTGCTCGAGGCCGCCGGCGGCGTCGAGCCCGCGATCGTCGCGCTCGTCGAGCGGCGGGCGCCGATCGACGTGCTCGAGGTCGGCTTCGGCCACGGGCGCGCGCTGCTCGAGCTCGCCTGGCGCCTGCGCGACCGCGACGTGACGTTCCGCGGCGTCGACCTCGGCTACAAGTCGCCGCTGCAGTCGCGCGCGGACCTGCGGGCCGTCGCACGGGAGTACCGGATCGTCCCGCCCGCCGACCTGCACGGGTTCGTGCTCCCGCTGGTCGAGTTCGCCGACGCGACGACGCTGGGCTACGGCGACGAGACGCTCGACCTGGTCTTCTCGGCCGTGACGATCCGCTTCATGCGCGACAAGGCGCGGCACATCGAGGAGGTCTGCCGCGTGCTGCGCCCGGGTGGACGGGCGATCCTGCACATCGGCGAGGCGAACTGGGACTACCCCTGGGGATCCGTCACGGGCGACCGGCGGCTGACGCCGTACACGAGCCGCATGGTCCTCAAGCACGGCGACGAGCTCGTGCCGCTGGGCGACTACCTGGCGCTCTTCGCCGGTGACGTCTTCGGCTTCGCGCTCACGCCCGCGACCCGCTGCATCCTCATCGTGGACAAGCAGCGCTCGGGGACGCTATCGCTCGGGCTGGCCTACGACGAGGCGCTGAGCATGAACGGCCGCAAGGTGCCGCTGTGCAACCGTCACGGCGAGGTCCGCGGCGGCTTCCGCACCGTCTACGAGGTCGGCGATGCCGCCTACGCGCGACTGGCGGCGGCGCGTGAGGCCGCGCTGCGCGACGCTGGCTGAGCGTCGGCGCCGACGGCTCAGGCGGCCGGGACGGGCGCGGGGACGGGCGCGGGGACGGCGCGCCGCCGGAGCGCCACGAGCGCGGGGCGCGCGCCCGCCAGCAGCGGGATCCAGAGCTCGGCCACCCGGAACAGCAGGACCGCCGCCGCGGCCGCGGCGAGCGTCGTCCCGGAGTGATGCAGGGCGGCGACGAGGCCGGCGTCGACCGCGCCGAGGCCGGCCGGCAGCACGCTGACCGTCGACAGCAGCGCGACGATCCCGTAGCTCTCCACCGCAGCGTCGGGGCGGGCAGGGGCGCCGACGGCGTGGAGCGCGACCCACAGCCAGGCGATGCGCACGACGTCGAGGACGAGCGCCCACACGGCGATCCGTAGCAGCGGCCGCGGGTGTGCGGCGGCGCCGCGCAGCGCGTCCGCGAACGCGGGAGCGTGCGCGCGCAGTCCGTCCAGGCGCCGCCAGCGCGGCAGGCGGGCCGGGTGCCGTGCGGCGACCCAGAGCACAATCAGGTGCCCGATGCGCGAGGCGAAGAACAGAGCGCCGCCCGCGGCGACGAGCCGGGAGACGTGGCCGTCGACGGCCACGAGCGCGAGCGCGACGAGGACGACGGCAGCGAAGCAGACGTGCGCGATCTCGCGGCCGAGGACGTAGGCCGCCGAGCGCGCTGCGCCGCCGACGGCTGGATCGCGGTGGCCGACGAGCAGCACGGCCAGCCCGGCCGCGCCCCCGGACTTCGCGGCGAGGTTCGCGGCGTGGATCCCGGCGGCGACGCGGATCGCCTCCCAGCGCCCGAACCGCGCGCCGACCGTCGCCTGCCCGGCTCGGAGCAGGCCGCCGTGCAGCAGCGGACCAACCGCGGCGAGCCCGAGCAGCACGACGAGCCACGCGGGATGCGCGTCGCCGAGCACGCCGACGGTGGCGGCCGCGGGGCGGGCGTGCGTGCTGGCGAGCGCCGCCAGGACGCCGATGACGAGGACCGCGAGCGCGAGCGGCCGGACCGCCGGCGCGCGGACCGCGCGCCGCGCGAGGGTCCGGGCACGATCGGCGGCCCGAGCGCTCATGCGGTGCTCTCGACCGCGCCCGAGTGCGATCGCCGGCGGATGAGGCCCTCGCCGAGGAGGGCCGGGGCGCCCATCAGCACCGCCGTGCCGAACTCGACGACCTGGAGGACGACGCCGTAGGCGAGCGCCGTGGTCGCCGGCACGCCGTAGGCGGCGCCGAGGACCGCGACGCACGCGGCCTGGAAGACGCCGATGTTCGAGGGCGTGACCGGCACGGCAGCGGTCACGTTGACCGCGAAGAGGACGGCCGCCGCGGCCCCTGCGCCGACCCGGTGGCCGAGCCCGAAGGCGTCGAGGAGGGCCCAGCAGGACAGCCATTGCAGACCCCAGGCCCCGACCTGCGCGCCGACCGCCTCGACGGTGCGCTGGGGTGACCGGAACACCGCGAGGCCGGTCCGGGCCTGGGCGAGCACCGCCTGGGTGCGGGTCGCGAGTCGACCGAGGCCGAAGCGGGCCGTGGCGCGCACGACGAACGGCGCCGCGGCGGCCACGACGATCGTGGCGGCGGCGGCGATGAGCGTCGTGCGCGACGGTGCCGGCCAGCCGAGCGAGGCCACACTCGTGGTCACCGCGAGCGCGCCGAGGCCGGCCAGCGCGCCGAGGTTGATGAGCGTCTGCGACACGATCGTCCCGAGGACGAGCGGAAGCGCCGCCGCGGGCGCCGAGGGCAGATGCCGCGTCATGACCATCGCGCGGGCCGGCTCGCCGGCCCGCGCGGGCACGGTGGCCGAGAGGAGGACGCCGATCGATGTCGCTCGCAGCACCGCGCCGAGACGGATGGCGGAGCCGGGCAGGGCGGCAGCCAGGATCGCCCGCCAGGACACGGCCCGGCCCGCCATCGCCAGGCACATGAGCGCCAGCGCGACGACGAGCCAGGCCGGATCGGCGGCAAGCACCCCGTCCGCGATCCGTCCGGCGCCGAGATGGCGCACGGTCAGCACCGCGCCCACTGCCGCGGATCCGAGGAGGATGGCCGAGGCGATGGACGCGATGCTGCGCTGGGGCACGCCTGGCAGGGTGGCGCACCGACCCTGGCAGGGACCTGAACACGCCGGGCCGCGGCGGGCCGCCGTGACGCCTCAGGGCAGGCGGAACGGGGCGCGGACGACCGGACCGAGCCGGTCCGCCGTCATGCCCGCGCGGGCCTCCATGAGGTAGCGCCCGGCCGCGAGCCGGCGCATGGTGTCGCCGCGCAGGGTCACGGCGTAGAGCCCGCCGGCGCCGGCGTGGCGGATGGTGAACACGGCGCGTGGCGCGCCGGCCGCGCGACCGTCCTGCGCGCGGAAGATCCGCAGCCGTACGACCCGCGCGGCGCCGTCGGTCCGGACCGCGACCCGGAGCGCCCGGTCCCCGAGGACACGCACGCCGACGGTGCGCACGGTCGGCAGCGCCCGGATGCGCGTGCCACGGACCTCGACCACCGGCGGCGACGGAAGCAGCAGCGGGATCGCGCCGATGATCGCCGGCGCGGGCGCGAGCGGCGGGCCGGCCGGCCCGATCGGTACGGGGGCCGCGCTCGGTGCTGTGATGGTGTAGGCGAACACGGCCGCGGGGCTGCCGTTGCCGGCCGCGTCGATGGCGATCGCCCGGATCGTCTGCGACGCGGACACGGCGATCGTCGCGCCCGGCGCGAGGACGGGTGACGCCGCGGTGGGCGGCGACCCGTCGCGCGTCCAATGGATCGCCGCCCCGGGGTCGGTGTCGGCGAGGCCGACGGCCTGCGGGCCGGCGAACGGCCCGCCGGAGGGGCCTGGGGTCGCCGTCGGCGCATCGGGGGCGCTGAGGTCCTTGACGACGGGCAGCGGCGTGCCCGTGATCGTCCCGGAACCGGTGGTGAACCGCGCCGAGGCCACGAGGGCGCCGTCGCGCAGCCCGGCGACCGCGCCGGCGGGCATGGTGGACGTCCAGCTCTGGGCCCCGGCGGGCGTCGACAGGGTCGCGACGGCCGAGATCGCCGGCGTCGCCGGGTCCTCGTCGTCGAGCGTCACCGCGACGGCGAGCGCGTCGTGCGCCACGCCCGTGAGCACGAGGTCTTCGCCCGCGTGGGCGAGGTTGACCGCGCGCGGCGAGCTGGCCGTCACGGCGTTCGTCGTCAGCGGTGCGCTGCACGGCGCCTGGGGCCCGCGGACGGCGGGATTCTGGGCGATCGTCAGCTCGCTCGGGGCGGGGATCACGACGCCGCGGGCGTCCTTGGCGCTCAGGGCTCGCGAGACGTCGGCCGCCGACAGGCCGGTGAAGGTCGCCGTCCACCCGCCGCCCGCCGGGCCGTCGTAGTCGATCGTGTAGGGCTGGCCGGTGCCGGCGCGCAGCACGCGGCGTCCGTTGGCCGCGAACGGGTCGGCGCTCGCGCCGATGATCCGCGCCTCGAGCTGACTCGCCGGCGGCCGGCCGGCGGCGCTGCCGTGCATGAGCACGGTCCCCGGGTCGGGGCCGAGGACCGGCCGATCCGAGGCGACGGCGGCGACGGTCATGGTGTCGTCGAAGCCCGGCCCGGTCACCTCGACCGTGTCCCCGGGCAGGATGTCCGGGGTGCCCGTGCTCCAGCAGTCCGCGCCGCCGCCGTTGATGGCGGCCGCGCCCTGGTCGTCGGTCGTGACCCGGGCGACCCCGAGCGTCACCCCGGCACGCAGGACGGTCACGTCGAGCGCGGTCAGCGGCGGGTAGGTCAGCTCGAGGCCCGACGAGTCGGGCAGCGCCGCGATCACGTGGTTTCCGCTTACGGCTGCGCCGGCGGGGGTGGCGACCGCCCCCGCCGCCAGCGCGGCGACCCCGGTCGTGATGAGGGCGCGCGCTCGCCTGCGGATGATGCCGCGCGCCGTGAGAAGGTTTGAATCCATTCGTCCCTCCCGAGGACGTCGTGTGAACCACGAGCGACAGTGCAGCGGCGCCCGCCCGGAGGACAGCGGCGTTCAGGCAGCGTCCTGCGCCCGAGCCTGCAGGCCGGTGTCCCCCGATGCGGGGACACGGCCGTTCCGCCCCGCCTCACGTGTCGCGCAGGTCCTCGATGCGCGGGCGGCGCAGGGACGCGAGCGCCAGCTGCGCCGCCGTCCCGACCGCGGCCAGGACGACGGCGAGGCCGGCGAGCAGATAGGGCCACGGCACGGCGAGACGGTCGGGCGGCGGGTCGAAGACGCCGGTCAGGATCTTGACCAGCATGTGCGTGAGCACGACGGCGATGGCGCCGCCCGCGAGCAGGCCGCCGGCCGTGACGAACGCCGACTCGCTCCACACGAGCGCGTCGAGCTGGCGACGCCGTGCGCCCAGCGCGGCGATGACCGCGAACATCTGCCGCCGCTCCCGCAGACCCAGGGCGAGCGTCAGTCCGCTGGCCGCGGCGCAGAGCACGAGCGCGAGCGCGAGCTCGACCCGCGTGAGCCCGGACAGCTCCACGGCGGTCAGGTTGGAGCCGACGACACGGCGCGACGTCTCGATGTCCGTCACCTGCGTCGACGCGCCGACGACGTTGCGGACCCCCGCGGCCACCTGGGCGGGCGAGCGCCCGCCGGTCTGCAGCAGGAACGTCCCGATTGCGGGCGAGCCGGTCGCCCGGGCGACGTAGTCGGCGTTGGCGACGAGGAACGAGTCGGTCGGGGCCGTCGGGAACTCCCGCGCCACGCCCACGTAGTGGAAGGTGACCGTGACGAGGCGCTTGGTCCGGCCGTCCTGCAGCCGCAGGTGCAGCGGGTCTCCGGGCCGGAGCTGGAAGTCGCGGACGGTCTCGGCCGCCACGAGGATCGCGTCGGGCCGGTGCGCGAGGGTGCCCATGAGGCCGGTCGCCGTGCCGCCCTGGAACCACGCGTCCTGCAGGCGGCCGCCGCGACCGATGCTCGCGGGTCGGACCCCGTAGAGGTCCTGCAGGTCGGCGCCGACGTAGGCGAAGCGGTGCTGCATCGGCTCGACGCTCCGCACGCCGGCGACGTTGGCCAGCTGCCGGCCGGCCTGCGGGCCCACGCGTGCGCCCGGCGACTCGGTGACGGTCACGTCGGCCCCATTCGTCAGGCGCGCATCGACCTCGGCCTGTTGCGCGTACGTGGCGTTGAAGACCGCCGTAGACGCGGCGAAAGCCGCCGTGAGGGCCAGCAGGGCGGTCGCGCGAGCCAGGGCGGCGTGGCGTCGCGCCATCGTCGCGGCGACGACGGCCGACAGCTCGCCGGCGAGGGGGCGGATCGCGCTCTGGACCTGCCGGCGCGCGCGAGTCAGGACCAGGCGGGCGAGCCGGAGCGCGAGCAGCCCGGTGCCGACCCAGGTCAGCACCGGGGCCAGCAGGGCGTACCAGTTAACCGACACCTGGGGCACTCCCTCGGGGGCGAGCACGAGGCTGTAGCCGTTGGCGGCCGCCTGGCGGTAGACGAGGGCCGCGGCGAGCAAGCAGAGGACGTCGACGCCGCCGCGCGCCCAGCGCGGCGCGCGGTCGGATCGGCCGACCACCCGGCGCTGGCCCGCGACGGTGAGCCCGAGCGCGTCGCGCCAGGCGGGCAGCGCGATCGCGCCGGCCGCGACGAGGATCCCGGCGAGGGCGGCGCCGGCCGCCCACAGGACGGCCGACGCCGTCCCCGCGCCGAACGTCGCCGTCCCGAACTGCGTCGAGCCGATCACCAGCGCGGCCGCGAGCCCGAGCGCGATACCCGCGCCCGCCGCGAGCACCGCCTCCGCGACGGCGACGCCCAGCAGGCTCCGCGTCGAGGCGCCGCGGGTGCGCAGCAGGGCCGCGTCGTGGCGGCGGCGCTCGCCGCCGGCCGCGCCGACGGCCGCCGTCACGAGCCCGGCGACGATCGCGCCGGGCACGCCGAGGAACAGGAACAGCAGCTGCGCGTACAGCGCGTCCTGGCGGGCCTGATCGAGTGCGGTGCCGAGGTTGTCGCCGACCAGGCCCGTCCCGGCCAGGCGCGCCTCCAGATTGCGCGCGCGGCTGGAGACCTCGCTGAAGGCGACGCTCGGGCTCCCGGGTAGCCGGCGGTCGAGGCGGACGTGGATCTGCGTCACGCCCGTCCCCTCCAGGCGGTTGAAGACCGCCAGGGGCAGCAGGATCACGTTGTCGGGCGGGGCCTGGGGCTGGGCGCCCGGCGGCGCGCCGACCTGCTGGAACAGCGAGTCGGCCGACGGGAGGTCCACGATGCCGTCGACCCGGACGCGCGCCGTCCCGCGCGCCCCGCCGATCCGGACGACGCTGCCGGGCTGCGCGTGCAGGTTCGCTGCCGTCTGCTGGGCGAGCAGGACCCCACGCGGGCGGCCGGCCAGCACGCGGATCGTCCCGGGGAAGGCGGTGGCGTAGTCGGGACCGACGCCGAGCACCCGCCCGGGGCCGGTCCGCTGGACCGTGCTCCCCGTCCGCGCGGCCAGCCCCGTGGTGCGGGCGAACCGCATCGGGACGGCGCGCGTCACCCCGGGGAAGCGCCGGAGCTGGGCCTGGAGGCGGGCCGGGTCGGCGCCCGGGCCGGCCTGCACCTGCCAGTCGACCGGCACCCGCGCGACCGCACGCGTGGTCATCCGCGCGTTCGTCGCCGACAGGAACGCGCCGATGGATGCCATCAGCGCGACGGCGATCGCGACCCCGAGCGCCGTCCCGGCGACCCGCGCCGGGCGATGCCGCACGAGGCCCCGCAGCAGCGTCAGCGCGACCATGCCGCCTCCCGGGTCTCGATGCGCCCGTCGCGCATCGGCCAGTGCTCGGTCAGGCCGCCGGCGACGTCCGGGTCGTGGGTCGCGACGGCGAGCGCCGCGCCGGCCTCGCCGGCGGCCTCGAGCAGCACGCCGAGGACGGCCGCGGCGTTCGCCCGGTCGAGCTGGCCGGTCGGCTCGTCGGCCAGGATCACGCGTGGGCGGCCCGCCAGCGCGCGGGCGACGGCGACGCGCTGGGCCTGGCCGCCCGAGATCTCCTCCGGCAGGCGCTCGCCCAGGCCGTCCAGGCCCAGGCGGGCCAGCGCCCGGCCGGCCGCCTCGCGCGCATCGTGATCGCGGGCCCCGGCGAGGATCAGCGGCAGGGCGACGTTCTCGGTGACCGTCAGGGGCGCGAGCAGGCTCGGCGCCTGGAACACGACGGCCACCGGGCCGGGGCGCAGCGCGGCCCGGTCGCCGATCGCCGGCCACGTGACCTGACCAACCGTCGGGGCGTCGAGGCCGGCCATCAGATGCAGGAGGGTCGACTTCCCCGACCCGGACGGGCCGGTGATCGCGACCCGGGCGCCCTCGTCGAGGGTGCACGAGGTCGGCTGCAGCGCGATCGTCGCCGTCCGCCCGCGCCCGTGGCTGCGTCCGGCGGCGTCGCACACGACGAGCGCGCTCACGCGAGCACGCGGCCGTCGCGCAGGCGCACCTCGCGGTCGGCGGTCGCCGCGACCTGCGGCGAATGGGTGATGAGGACGACCCCCGCACCGCCGTCGGCGCGCTCGCGGAGCAGGTCGAGCACCCGCGCCGCCGTCGCGTCGTCGAGCTCCCCCGTCGGCTCGTCCGCCAGGACGACGACCGGGTCGTTGGCGAGCGCGACGGCGAGTCCCGCGCGCGCCAGCTCGCCGCCCGACAGTCGCGACGGCCGCTCGCCGGCGCGTGCCGTCAGCCCGCAGCGCTCGATCACCTCGGCCCGTCGCCCGCGGTCCGGGCCGCGCCCGAGCGACTGGGCCACGGCGACGTTCTCGGTGACCGACAGATGGCCGATGAGGTTGGCCTGCTGGTAGACGACGCCGATCCGCTGCGCCCGCAGGCGCGCGCGCTCCTCCTCGGGACGGCGCGACAGGCGCTCGCCGTCGAGGACGACCGTGCCGCCCTGGGGCTCCTCGAGGCCCGCGAGCACGTTGACGAGCGTGGACTTTCCCGAGCCCGACGGCCCGGTCACGGCGACGACCTCCCTGCGCTCGAGGGTCAGGGAAACGCCCTGCAGGGCGAGCGTCTCGTCGTCGCCGGCGTGGAAGAAGCGGTACAGCGTGTCGGCCACGAGCAATGGGCTCATCGTCCCCACCGCAACGAGTCGGTGACGATGCGCCAGGGATCGACGTTGTCGGCCCCGTCGGGCCCGCTGAGCGTCAGCACCGCCTCGCGCCCCCCATGGAAGAAGACGTAGCGCTCGACCGCGTCGCGCCGCGTGCGTCCCGTGACCGGGTCGGCGGGGCTGCGCGCGAGGTAACGCACGCGCACCGCGTCGCCCGCCTTGCGGTGCACGACGGTCACCGTCTGCAGGCGGAAGTCCCGCGCCGTGCGCGCCAGCCGGGGAACCACGGTGGAGCGCACCGCGGCCACGGTCGGCGCGGCCGTGGCGCGTGTCTCCTTCTCGATGCGGACGGTGTTGAGCTTGTCGGTGAACGCGACGGCACCCGGGGGGCTGGACTGGGACCAGCCCTCAGGAACCGTGACCGAGAACGTCGCGCCGCCGGGCCTGACGCGAACGTAGGCCTGGTTGTCCGGGATGTCTCCGGGGGGACTGTTGTCGGCCGCCGCCGATGCGGGCGGCGCGGCGGAGGCGCCCGACGAGCTGCCCGATGAGCTGCCCGACGACGACGAGCCACAGCCGGCGCAGAGGAGAGCGGCCGCACCGGCGGCCGTGAGAAGGCGACGGGGGGTCATGCGGCGACCGTCGCACCGGCCGGTCAAGCGGGGCCCCGCCGTCGGTCAACGCCAGGTCAAACTTCGCCGGGATCGTCGGCGGTCAGGCTACGGTGCCCGCGTGGACCGCTCCGCGATCCTCGTCGTCGAGGACGACGACGCGCTCGCGTCGGGGCTCGTGCGCGTCCTCGAGAGTCAGGGCTTCACCGCCCGCCGTCTGGCGCGCGGGGCCGGCGCCGCGGAGGCGGCGACCGACGAGGTGGGGCTCGCGATCGTCGATCTCGGGCTCCCCGACGTCGACGGGATCGTGGTGTGCCGGCGGCTGCGCGCCCGCCGTCGCGACCTCGCGATCCTCATCCTCAGCGCGCGCGACCAGGAGCTCGACGTCGTCGCGGGCCTCGACGCCGGCGCGGACGACTACCTGGTCAAGCCCTTCCGGCTGGCCGAGCTGCTGGCCCGCGTGCGGGCGCACCTGCGCCGCGCCGCCGCGGCGCCGGGCCTCGACGCACCGGAGCCCGACCGCGCGGGCGACATCACCGTCGACCGCTCCGCGCGGCGGGCATGGCGGGAGCGCCGGGAGCTCGCGCTGCGCCCGAAGGAGTTCGATCTGCTCGCCCTCCTGGTCGGCGAGGCCGGGCGGGCCGTGAGCCGCGAACGGATCATGCAGGAGGTCTGGGACACCGACTGGGTCGGCTCGACGAAGACGCTTGACACGCACGTCCTCACGCTGCGCGGCAAGCTCGGCGGGCCGGACGTGATCACGACACTGCGCGGGATCGGCTACCGGCTGGAGGTCGGGTGAGGCGCCGGCTCACACTCGCGATCGTCGCGGTCACGGCGATCGCGGTCACGCTGTTCGCCCTGCCGCTCGGTGTCGTGCTCCAGCGCTCCTACCGTCAGCAGGAGCTGCTGCGCCTGCAGCGCGACACCGTGGCGGGGACCCGCCAGATCGACCTCGGGGCCCGCGACGACCCGGTCGAGCTCCCGTCGATCGGCGCCCGGCTCGCCGTGTACGACGCGAATGGGCGCCGCGTAGCGGGCTCCGGGCCGGCCGGGGCCGACGGCGTGTCGCGTGCCGCGCTGCGCGCGGAGCGCCCGACCGACGCCGGCGGTGGCGGCGCGTTGCGGGTCGCGGTGCCGCTCGTCAGCGCCGAACGCGTGCGCGGCGTCGTGCGGGCGACACGTCCGGCCGCCGTGGTCGCGGATCGCGCGCGGCGCGCGTGGTTGGCCCTGGGCGCGCTGGCGATCGTCGTGGTCGCACTCTCGGCCGTGGCCGCGAGCGTGCTCTCGCGCCGGCTAACGGCCCCGCTCGAACGCCTCGCGGCCACGGCCGGCCGCCTGGGCGAGGGCAACTTCGCCGTCCGCGCCGGGCGGGCCGGCGTGCCCGAGGTGGACGCCGTCGCGGCGAGCCTGGACACCACGGCGGCGCGCCTGGGCGACCTCGTCGGGCGCGAGCGGGCCTTCACCGCCGACGCGTCGCATCAGCTGCGCACGCCGCTGGCCTCGCTGCGCCTGGAGCTCGAGGCGATGCAGCTCGATGGCGACGCGTCGGCCGAGCTCGCGGCGGCCCTGACGCAGGTCGACCGCCTGCAGAGCACGGTCGACACGCTCCTCGGCGTCGCGCGGGACGGGGCGCGGGGGGACGCGCGGGCGGATCTCGTGGTGATCGCCGAGCGAGCCGAGGACCGCTGGCGCGGCGAGCTGGCCGCGGCGGTGCGGCCGCTGCGGGTGATCGTCCACGCGCGACCCGCGGTCGCCCGGGCGAACCCGCTGGTCGTCGACGAGGTCCTGGACGTCCTGGTGTCCAACGCCCTGCGCCACGGGGAGGGCGCCGTCGAGATCATCGTCCGCGACGTGCGCGGTGCTCCGGCGATCGACGTCGCCGACGAGGGCCCCGGGTTCCGCGACGACCCCGAGGCCGCGTTCGCGCGACGGGCGCCGGGGTCGAACGGCCACGGGATCGGGCTCTCGCTCGCCCGGTCGCTGGCCCACGCCGAGGGCGGGCAGCTCGTCGTCACGGACTGCGGCCCGCAGCCCGTCCTGACGTTGCTGCTGACGCCGGCCACCGGTTGACGATCGCGTCTCCCGCTGTTGCGCCTCGGCCCTCCTGCGGCGCTCGAGGGCCAGATCCGCGCCTGACGCGCGCCCAGCGGGGCGCCGCCCGCTGAGAGCTCGCTGAGAATCGGGGCGGGACGGGCTGTGGCACATGCCCCCGCACGCTCACATCTGCGCCACACGAAGCGGCCGCACACTCGGCTCCGTCGCATCCACCCAATCCAGCTAGAGGAGCCCCGATGTCCAGTCTGCGAACCAAGCTCGTGACCGCCGTTGCGGTCGCTGCGACCGCCGTGAGCGGCGCCGCCGTCGCCGGCGCCGCCACGAACGGCTCGTCCTCCGGGTCGGCCGGTCAGAGCGGCCACACCGTCAACGGCAAGTCCGAGCAGGCGCTGACCGGGACCACCGCGTCCAAGGTCCGCGCCGCCGCTCTCGCGAAGGTCCCCGGCAGCATCGACCGCCTCGAGACCAACGTCGACGGCAGCGCGCCCTACGAGGCGCACATCGTGCGCAAGTCCGACGGGGCCGAGGTCGAGGTCCAGGGTGTCCAAGGACTTCACCGTCACGGCCGTCAACGCCATGGACCACCACGGCGACAACGACAACGACGGTCCGAACCACCCGTAGGCACGGGGGCCGCCGGCGCGTCCGGATCAAGCGATCCGGGCGCGCCCGTAGTACCGATGCCCGATCGGTAACGACGAGCAGCGCGGCCGGCTGAGCGCCGATTGGCCCCGCCGTGCCGCTGCGCAGCGGACGCGTCGTGCCCCGGCTGAGGCGCGTGCCGTGCGGTCCCCGTGTCCTCCGAACGGGTGACGCAGGGCTGCGCAAACCCGGCTCGCGAGGCGACGGCTTCGAGCCTTCCGACCCTCTCCCGGGGCCCGTAGAACCTCAGAGCGCCCCCGCAACCTCAGTGGCCGCACAACGGCAGGGAGACATCACATGACCGCTTCATTTCACCGCTCGCGCGGCACAAAAGCCCGCGCGCGGCGTCCAGACCACCGACCGCCATCACGGGGCCGCGCCGCGCTCGTCGTGCTCCTCAGCACGGTCCTTCTCGCCGCCGGCGCGGTCGTCGCCTCCGCCAAGGGCGGGGGCGGTACGGCCAAGCCGCCCGCCAAGGGCGTCGTCGCGCCGAACCCGATCCCGACCCTTCCCGACCCCGCCTTCTCGGTCGCCCCGGCCCTGATCCGCGGGTTTGACGAGACCGGGTTCATCCAGGACGCGACGGTGAGCGCCGACAACAGCGCCTGCCCGGACGTCACCGAGCAGAGCCGCTGGGGCGGCTCGATCACGATGAACGGCACGAAGATCACGGTGCCCTGCAACATGATCGTCCAGATGCCGGCCAACACGCTCACGTGGGCGGACGTCGTCGGCAAGGCCGGCGCGCCGTCGCTCACCCTGAAGGGCGGCGGCTACCCGTCGTTCGAGATGCGCGTCGTCGGCAACATCGTCGACGGCAAGCACATCGCGGGCCTCATGTTCGCCTCGCAGCAGTCGACCAACGGCGGCAGTGGCACGATCAGCCGCATCGACTACGCCACCGGCGAGATCCACGTCGACACGGGCGACCCGAGCAGCCCGGCGGTCTTGCAGATCAACGACCCGCACGGCCGCTTCGGCCGCGCCCAGAGCCCCGACTCGCGCTTCAGCGTCGACGACCAGAACCCGACCATCCACGCCGGCACCGGCTACCCGCTGTGCGTGCCGCGGACCGACCCGGCCACGGCGGACGATCCGCTCTGCCCGCAGGCCAACCGTCCGAAGCCGGCCGGCGCCGGGCGTCACTGCCGCAACTTCACCGACGCGGGCGTCGTCCCGCTGCCGGCGAGCGGCGAGCTCAGCCAGCCGCGCGCCGGTCAGGTCTACTGCTCGATGTGGGTCATGCCCAGCGTCGCGGCTCGTGCCGCCGGCGACCCGGACCCGCGCCAGCAGGCCCCGTTCGAGGTCGGTGACCAGATCACGTGGTCGGGGACGCTGATGCCCGGTACGGGCACCATCTCCGTGCACACGATCGAGGCCAACCTCGGGGTCTACACCCAGCCCGGCACGCAGCCGAGCTACCTCGCCATCGGCGAGTTCGGGGTCGGCAGCGCGGACCCCAACGCGACCGCGGTCAGCGGCGTCGCGCAGGAGACCCAGGACCGGATCTTCCTCGAGGCCGAGACGACCGACGTCCGCACGCCGGTCGACATCTACCTCCAGGACGTGGACCCGGCGACCGGGGCCGTGAAGAACCGCTGGGTGACGCCCTGGGAGATGACCGGCGAGAACCAGGCCGGCAACCCGAGCGGCGGCATCACGACGCAGTTCACCGGCGCCCAGCCGCAGCGCGCCCGGCTGCGGGCGACGAAGGCGCCGCTCGGGCTGCTGAGCCAGCCGACGCGGACGATCCGCGTCGCGGTGCGGTCGCTGTGCCCGCCGCAGGCCGACCAGGCCGCGCTCGACACGTGCCTGAACAACGCGCCGACCGTGGCCAACGGCCTGCAGGCCGGCGAGTACACCGCCCCGACGTTCGAGTTCATCTTCCCCGAGAACGTCCTCCCCGGTGACTCCGCGGTGCCCAACGACCTGTGGCACCTGCCCTTCCTGCGCAACGGTGAGGGCGCAGGCAACGTCGGACCGCTCGAGCCCGCCCCGTGGTGAGGCGGATGCGGACCGCGGCCGTCGCGACGCTGGGGCTCGCCGCCCTGGCGCTCGCGACGGCCGGCCCCCCGGCCGTCGCCGGGGGGCCCGCCGCGGGCCCGACACCCGCGGGCGTGGCGCTTCCGCCGGACTTCCCGGCCGACGTGCCGCTTCCCGCGGGCGAGCTGCAGACGGCGACCGGCGCCGCCGGGCAGTGGAGCGTCCTGCTGCTCGAGTCCGGCTCGGCCGCGGCCGTCCACAGCTCGGCGGTCGCGTTCTACGCCGGCCACGGGTTCGTCGCCGAGACCGACTCGGTGCTGCACAACGCCCGTCATCGCGTCACGATCGTGGTCCAGAACCGCGACCACAGCCCCAACGCGACGTTCCTGGCCATCGGGGTCACGACGCTCGCGCCGGGCGCGGCGCCGGCGCCGAACCCGCCGGCGCCGGGCGTCTCGGTGAGGCTCGCGGCGCGGCTCGGCGGACGGGCGCACGCGACGCTCGCCCTCACCGGCCGGCGGGCGTGCTGGCGGCTCACCGGGCTCGGGAGCGCGGCCGGCCTGCGGGCGGTCGCCGTACGGCGAGGGGCCCACGGCCCTGTGGTGCTGCGGCTCGGGCGTCGCGTTCGCCGTTCGGGCTGCGTGAGCGTCCCGGCCACGGTGGCCGACGCGCTCGCGAGCCGCACGGGGAATCTGTGGCTCACGGTGACGCGCCGCGCCCACCGCGGGACGCTCCGCGGCCGCCTGGCCGCGGTCTGACCGGGCCGGCGCGGAGCCGAGCCGCCGGGCGCGGTCAGGTTGCGTTCAGGCGGCGTGCCTACCGTCCCGGCGGTGTCCTACTTCCAGGCCGCGGTCATCGCGCTCGTGCAGGGCGTCACCGAGCTGTTCCCGGTCTCGAGCCTGGGGCACTCGGTGCTCGTTCCTGCGTGGATCGGCGGCAGCTGGCAGACGCTCGTCACGCAGTCCTCGCAGGCGACGAGCGAGACGTCGTTCTACCTGGCGTACATCGTCGCGCTGCACTGCGCGACGGCCGTGGCGCTGCTGTGGTTCTTCCGGGACGACTGGGTCCGGATCATCCGTGCGTTCCTGCGCGGCCTCGGTCCGGCGATCCGGGCGCGGCGGATCGTGGCTCGCGACGCGGACGAGCGCCTCGCGTGGCTGATCGTCATCGCGACGATCCCGGTCGGGATCACGGGCCTCGCGCTCGAGCATGTGTTCCGGACCGTGTTCGCCAAGCCGCTGGCCGCGAGCGTGTTCCTGTTCGTCAACGGGCTGATCCTGCTCGCCGGGGAACGAGTGCGGCGGGCGGCGCCCGAGGCCGTCGCGACGACCGCCGAGCACCACGATCCCGAGGACGACGCCGTCGCCACGCGCGGCCGGACCGCGACCGAGGTGGCCGCCGCGCGCGAGTCCGACCGGCGCATCGCGGGACTGCCCTGGGGCGACGGGCTCATCGTCGGCCTGTTCCAGATCCTCGCCCTGTTCGCCGGGATCAGCCGCTCGGGCGTGACGATGGTCGGCGGCCTCTGGCGCGGCCTGAACCACGAGGACGCCGCTCGCTTCGCGTTCCTCCTCGCGACCCCGGTCATCTTCGCGGCCGGGGTCCTCAAGCTTCCGAGCCTCGCCGGCTCCGCCGGCGACCACATCCACGGCCAGGTCGTCGTCGGCGTCGTCATCACCGGACTCAGCGCCTACCTGTCGGTGCGCTTCCTCGTCCGCTGGTTCGAGACCCGCACGCTCCGCCCGTTCGCCTACTACTGCCTGCTCGTCGGTGCGGCGAGCATCATCCACTTCGTCTGAGTCGTGCTCGAGCCCAGCACGGTCACGGTCGGCGTCTGCGAGGACGACGACGAGCTGCGGGGAATCCTCCGCGACGCGCTGGAGCGCGCGGGGATGACGGTCCGCCCGACGGTATCGGGGGCCGAGGCGGTCGACATCTTCACGGCGCGCCCGCCCGATCTGCTGATCCTCGACATCGGGTTGCCGGACGCGGACGGCCGCGACGTCTGCCAGGCGCTCCGGGCCCGGGGCGTGACGACCCCGGTCCTGTTCCTCACGGCGCGCAACTCGGTGACGGAACGCGTGAGCGGCTTCAACGCCGGCGGCGATGACTACCTGACCAAGCCGTTCGCCCTGGCCGAGCTGTTGGTGCGGGTCGGCGCGCTGCTGCGGCGCCGGGGGCCGGAGGAGCCGCCGGCAGATCCGCCGGCGTTCGTGCTGGATCCTGGGCGGCACTCGCTGCGCCACGACGATCACGAGGCGTCGTTGACGCCGACGGAGTTCCGCATCCTCGCCGCGCTCGCCGCCGCACCCGGCGACGTCGTGCGTCACGCGACGCTCATCGCCGCCGCGTGGCCCGACGGGGCCGTCGTGCACGACAACACGCTGCACGTCTATCTCGGGCGCCTGCGCCGCAAGCTGCGGGAGGTCGGATCGGCGGCCGAGATCGACACGGTGCGGAGCGTCGGCTACCGGTTGCGATGACGTTCCGCGGGCGCCTGCTCGCGACGTCGATGCTCACCCTGGCCGTGGGCCTCGGGGCGTTGGTCGTGGTCGGCAACGCCGTCCTGCGCGCTCGCGCCGACGCCGAGCTGGGCGGCCTGCTGCAGGCGCGGGCCGAGGCGCAGATCGCCGCGCTGGACGTCGCCGGCGGGCGTGTCGCCGTGCGCCGCAACGCCGACGAGCGCGTCCTGGATCGCACGGCGTGGGTCTTCGACGGCGCGCGGCTGATCGAGCGACCCGCCGGCGTGCCGGCCGGGGTCGAGCGGGCCGCGGTGCGGCTCGGGCAGGCCGGTGGCCCCTCGGTGGTCAAGGCGGGGCACGGCGAGCGGCTGCGGGCCGAGCCCGTCCGGGTGGCCGACCGGCGGATCGGGGCGGTCGTCGTCGGCATCTCCGACGAGTCCGTCGAGCGCCTCGAAGGATCGATCCTGCTCGGCTCGCTCATCTTCGCCGCGCTGCTCCTGCTTGCGGGGTGGTGGACGCTGCGCGGGGCGATCGACGGTGCCCTCCAACCCGTCGCTCGGATGACCCGGGACGCCGAGACGTGGAGCGCGCACGACCTCGACCAGCGCTTCGGGCTCGGTCCGGCGCGCGACGAGCTGACGGGGCTCGCGGCGACGCTGGACGGCTTGCTGGCGCGGATCGCGGCGTCGCGTCGCCATGAGCAGCGCTTCGCCGCCGAGGTCGCCCATGAGCTGCGCACGCCGATCGCGCGCATGCGCGCGCGAGCCGAGCTGTCACTGCGCGCCGGCCCCGAAGGCGACACCGAGCGGGTCCGGGCGCTCGATCTCGTCGTCGCCGAGGTCGACCGGCTCACGGGAGCGATCGACACACTGCTCGCGGTCGCGCGCCGCGAGGCCGACCCCACCTCGGAGTCGGTCGACCTGGCCGCGATCGCCCGCGAGGTCGACGATGTCGCCGTCCAGGTGCCCGCGGGCCTGCCGCGGGGTGAGGGCGAAGCGGATGTGGTCCGTCGCGCGCTCGCCCCGCTGGTCGAGAACGCCCGCCGCCATGCCCGCGAGCGCGTCGAGTTGGTCCTGAGCGCGTCGGACGGGCGGGTACGCGTCGCCGTCCGCGACGACGGGTCCGGGGTTCCGGGCGAGCTCGGCGAGCGCGTGTTCGAACCGGGTGTCCGTGGCAGCGACCACGAAGGAGCCGGGCTCGGTCTCGCGCTCGCACGGCGGATGGCGCGCTCGTGCGGCGGCGACGTGACGCTCGGGCCCGGTCCGGGCGGCTGCTTCGTCCTCGAGCTGCCAGCGATCGACTGACCGGCGATGCTCCGACGCCCGCGTCAGGTCTTCGTCGACACGACGGCGATGATCACAAGGGCGACGAGGACCGCGACGACGCCCGGGAAGCCGGCGAAGACGGCGGCGATCGCGAAGAGCGGGATCGAGATCGCCATCGACCCGAGGATCATCTCCTTCTGGTGCTCGCGCTTCTGCTGCAGCGCCCATCCCCGGTCGCCCGAGCGCTCGACGAGCCGCTGCTCGATGCGGGCGACGAACGCGTCGATCACGGCCGGCTCCATCTCCTCGCCCAGCTCCCGCCGGGTCTCGATCGCCGTGCGCAGCTCGTCCCTCAGCGCGGCGTCCTCGGTCATACGTGCATTGTGCACCCTCGGGCGCGCGCCGCGCGGCCTACCGTTCGCCGGGTGAGCACCCGGCGCGACGACGTGAACGAGCCCGAGGTCCCGCTCGCGGGAGGGCGGTTGACGGCCGGGGTCGTGCGGGTGGGCGACAC
>CAWBIM010000014.1:0-47349 GCA_963788935.1 uncultured Actinomycetes bacterium
GGGGGCACCTAGGGCGCGGGGGTGTCGATCGGGGCGAGGACGATGAGCGTGGCGTCGTCTTCGAGCGGCTCGGAGCTGGCGGGCAGGACGGCGTCCTCGATCGCCTTGACGGTGCCGGACGCCGACGTCGGGGCGACGCCCGCCGCGGCTTGGCGGATGCCGTCGGTCCCGAAGGGCGTGCCGCGGCCGGTGGGGCGGTCGAGGATGCCGTCGGAGGCGAGGACGATGCGCTCGCCCGGGGAGAGCCGGATGCGCTCGACGGTGAACGCGTGCGCCTCCGGTGTGCCGAGCGGCGGCGACTGGCTGCCGAGGACCTCGAGGCCGCCGGCGGCGTCGATGCGCATGGGGCGCGGGTTGCCGCAGCTGATCCAGCTGAAGGTCGAGGAGGCGCCGTGCCAGCGCGCGATGGTGACGGCGACGGAGTCGTCGGCGCCGCCGACCTGCGCGAGCGTCTCGTGCATGGACGCCACGATCTGGCGGAGGTCGTCGTCGCTGCGGCGGCGGCGCGGAACGCGCCGAGGGCGATGGCGCCGAGGGCGGCGGCGGTGGCGCCCTTGCCGATCGCGTCGGCGATGCCGAGCCACGTCCCGCCGGGGTTCTCGACGTAGTCGAACCAGTCGCCGCCGACGTCGTAGCTGGGCAGGACGTTGCCGGCGAGGGCGGCGCCGGAGATGCGCGCGATCCGCGGCGGGAGCGTGGCCTGCTGGACCTCGGCGGCGGCGCTGGTGTCCTTGCGGCGGCGGGCGACGTCGAAGACGTCGGTGTAGGCGCGCGCGAGCTCGAGCGCGGCGGCGGCCTGGCGGGCGAGCTGGGCGAGCGGCTCCTGCGGGGAGCGCACGGCGAGCAGCAGGCCGATCGCGCGGCCGCGCAGGTACAGCGGGGCGGGGACGCTGCCGGGCAGCTCCTGCTCGATCAGGCGGCGCAGGCTGGGGATGCCGGAACGGGGGATCTCGGGGCCGACGGCGAGCGGCGCGGCGAGCTCGTCGGGGAACTCGGGCGAGCCGGCGGTGCGCAGGAGCCGCGACCCGTCGATGTCGACGAGGTACAGGGCGACGGAGGACACGCCGGCGATGCGCTGCGCCTCGGCGACGATCTGCTCGCCGAGCAGGTGCGGCGGGACCTTGTTGAGGACGTCGGCGACGTCGAGCGGGGAGGGCCCGCCGCTGCCGAGCTCGCCGGCGGGGCGCAGCGCGTCGTGCTCGTTGGCGTCGGCCGCGTCCTGGCGTGGCGGCGCGCGACCGCGACGAGCTCGCGGCGGCCGTGGAAGTGCCGGTAGACGGTGGCGCGGCCGAGGCCGGCGGCGGCGGCGATGGCGTCGAGACTGACGTCGGGATCCTCCTTGAGCAGCCGCGCGGCGCTCTCGACGATGCGGGCGTAGTTCTGCTCGGCGTCGGCCCGCCGCCGGCGCGCGCTCGTGCCGTCCGAGCCCCTCGGCTGCGCGCCCGCCGTCTTCGACTCGGCCATCGCGTCACTCCTGGTCGCGGGACCGCGATAGCGTCCGGACTTCGGGACGAAGCGGTACGCAGAGTCTCGCATATTCCGCCCGGGCGGAGGCGAAATCCGTCTCCGATGCGCCAAACTGCCGGTCCTGCGCCAACCTCAAGCGAATCGGCCGGTCGGCCGCGTGTTTGGTCGTGTCTCGGGTAGTCTCGTTTCAGCTTGACGTTGCCCACAGCGGGGCGGGACGAGTCTCACTTGCGGTCCGGTGGCTCTCGGTTCCTGTCCACGGCGGCGTCCCATCGGCGCGACGTGCGCCATACGACAAGGAGGGGCCCATGCCCCCGGTGAACGAAGTCCTCGAGTGGCGCGGCCAGACCATGGTCGGCTCGGGCGGAGACAAGATCGGCAAGATCGAGGAGATCTACCTCGACCAGGAGACCGAGCAGCCCGAGTGGGCGCTCGTGCACACCGGCCTGTTCGGCACGCAGTCGACGTTCGTGCCGATCGCCGAGGCGAGCACGGATGACGACAAGGTCGTCGTGCCGTTCGAGAAGGCGCAGGTCAAGGACGCCCCGAAGATGAAGGCCGACGGCGAGCTCTCGCAGCGCGACGAGGCGGCGCTCTACTCGCATTACGGCCTCGACTACACCGAGTCGCACTCCGACAGCGGGCTGCCCGAGGGCGGCACGAACGGCGACGACGACACGTCGTGACCGCACGGACGGCGTCGTCGGCGACGACGTCAGCGGCCGCGAGACCGACGCCGCGATGACGCGCTCCGAGGAGGAGCTGCGCGTCGGCACCACCCAGCGCGAAGCCGGGCGCGCCCGGCTGCGCAAGCACGTCGTCACCGAGAACGTGACCCAGACGGTCCCGGTGCAGCGCGAGGAGGTCCGCGTCGAGCGCGAGCCGATCACCGACGCCAACCGCGACGCAGCGACGTCCGGCGCCGAGCTCTCCGAGGAGGAGCACGAGGTCGTGCTCCACGAGGAGCAGGTCGTCGTCGAGAAGACCGCGGTGCCGAAGGAGCGCGTGCGCCTCGACACCGACACGGTGACCGAGCAGCGCTCGGTGTCCGAGCAGATCCGCAAGGAGCAGATCGAGCAGATCGACGCCGACGGCGAGCCCGCCGAGGGCCGCGACGGCGTCCGCGGCACCGACGACGGCGCCCGCTAAGCACCTCGTTCCCCGCTCGGTGGTGGCCGGCCACGGACGGCCGGCCCCCATCAGCACCGCCACACCCTCCCTCTCCCCTACTTCCAAGGAGTCTCTCCATGCCCACGCTCGCCGCCGTGAAGATCGGCGATTCGCTGCAACAGGGCTTCGACTCGTTCTTCGGCTTCCTGCCGAACCTCATCGGGTTCCTGGTCATCCTCATCATCGGCTACGTCATCGCCAAGGTCGTCAAGGGCCTCCTGGTGAAGGTGCTCCAGCGCGCCGGCCTCGACAAGGCGCTGCACTCCGGCCACAGCGGTCAATACGTCGAGAAGCTCGCGCCGGGCGCCAGTCCGGCCAACCTGATCGGCGCGGTCGCCTTCTGGCTGATCTTCCTGTTCGTGCTCTCCGCCGCGATCGGCGCGCTGAAGATCCCCGCCGTCACGACGTTCATGAACCAGGTCCTCGCGTACCTGCCGAACGTCATCGCGGCCGTGATCATCTTCGTCATCGCCGGCGTCGTCGCCGGGGCGATCGCCACCCTCGTCACCCGCACGATGGGCGACACCCCGACCGGCAAGCTCGTGGCCACCGTGGCGCCGCTGCTGATCATGGCGATCGCCACGTTCATGATCCTCAACCAGCTGCACATCGCCCCGGCGATCGTGACGATCACGTACGCGGTGCTCCTCGGCTCGCTCGGTCTGGGCATGGCCCTCGCCTTCGGCCTCGGCGGCCGCGAGACCGCCGGCCAGCTCGTCTCGGGCGCCTACAGCAAGGCCCAGGGCCAGACCGACCAGGTCAAGCGCGACCTGGAGACCGGCAAGCAGCGCGGCCAGGACCAGGCCGAGCAGGCCCGGGCCAAGGTCAACGGCGACACCACCGGCAGCGCGCCGGTCGGGTCCCCCAGCACCTAGTCCCCGCCCCTCGTGCGCTCGGCTCCGGCCGGGCGCACGCACGGGCCTGACCACGTCCGCGCCCGACCCGCGCGGGACACCCTCGGAACCGACAGGACACACATGACCGTCAACGATTCCCTCGCCAACGGCACCCGGGCCGCCCACGACGTCGGCCTGGCCGCCTGGCTCGGCGGCGCGATGTTCGGCAAGTTCGCCCACAACCCGTCGCTGCGAAACATCGCGAGCCACACCGAGCGCGGCAGCGTCTCCAACGCCGCCTGGAACAGCTACAACGCCGTGAACGCCGTCGGCCTCGGCGCCGCCGCGCTCGGCTGGACGGCCGCCCGCTTCACCGAGACGAAGCCCACGAACCTGTCGAGCACCGAACAGGCGCTCTCGACGGCCAAGGACGGGCTGATGGCCGCCGCGGTCCTCACCGGCGTGGCCAGCGGCGTGCAGGGCGCGCGCCTGGCCAAGCAGACGCCCGGCGGCGCGGTGCCGGTCGAGACCGGCACGACGCCGGCCCCCGAGACGCCGCTCAAGGCCGCGCGCATCCAGCGCAGCATCGGCGTCCTGTCGAACGCCAACATCGCGACGGGCGTCGCGCTCGTCGCGGTCAACGCGATCCTCGCCCAGATGAACCACAGCCATCCGCCGAAGGAGCGGACGCTGCTGCGCTCGTCCTCCGGCTGGGCGACGAGCCCGCTCTGGCTCGGCTCCGCCCTCGCGACCGGCGTAGCGGCCCTCGACCAGACCCGCCGCACGCGCTCCTGACACAGCGACACGACCGCCATCCCGCGGTCAGAACGAAAGGCACACCATGGAGATCCCCAAGGACAAGATCCTCGAACTGCTCAAGGAGCACGGCAAGGGCGACCAGGTCGACCAGGCCGACCAGGAGCTGCCCGACACCGTCGACCCCGAGCGCGACTCAGGCCTCCTCGAGAAGTTCGGCATCGAGCCGAAGGACGCCCTCGCCAAGCTCGGCGGCGGCATCCCGGGCCTGTAGCCCGTCCGTCGGGTTCACCGATGGGTGCAGGATCACGGCGACAGATCATTCCGGGATCGACCTCGATCCCGCCGTCCGGGTGGCAGTTGACGCGTAGCATCCACGACTCGTACAGCCGCCGCTCATCCAGCGACAGCTGGAGCATCTGCGGAGCGCGTTGCCGCCCAGTGCGATGACGACACGCATCAGGTCCACCGCCCCGTGACGAGCGCGTAGAGCAGGGCCTGCTCGGTCGGCAGGCGGTTGGCCGCCTGCTGCCACACGGCGGACGCGGGGCCGTCGATCACGATCGCGTTGACCTCCTCGCCGCGGTGCGCGGGCAGGCAGTGCAGGAAGATCGCGTCGGGCGCGGCAGCGTCCATGAGCCGCTGGTCGACGCGGTAGGGCGAGAGCGCCCGCAGGCGTCCGGTTTCATCCTCGTCGCCCATGGACGCCCACACGTCCGTGTAGACCGCTGCCGCGCCGTCGACGGCCGCGAAGGGATCGTTGTGGATCTCGATCCGCCCCCCCGTGCCCGCGGCCGTGAGTCGGCCCCATCGCACGACGTCCGGGTGCGGCTCGAAGTGCTGCGGGCAGCCGAGCGCGACGTCCATGCCCATCAGCGCGCCCGCCTCGATGAGCGAGTGCGCGACGTTGTTGCCGTCGCCGACGTAGGCCAGTCGCAGACCGGCCAGCCCGCCGAAGCGCTCGCGGATCGTCAGCAGGTCGGCGAGCGCCTGGCAGGGATGGTGGTCGTCGGTCAGCGCGTTGATCACCGGCACCGAGGAGGCCGCCGCGACGGCGGCGACGTCCTGCTGGGCGTAGGTGCGGATCACGATCGCCGCCGCGTAGGAGGACAGGACGCGGGCGGTGTCGGCGATGGGCTCGCCGCGGCCGAGCTGGAGCTCGTCGGGACGCAGCATCATCGGCACACCGCCGAGCCGGACGATCGCCGCCTCGAACGACGCGCGGGTGCGCGTCGACGGCTTGGTGAACAGGCAGGCGACCGTCTCGGCACGCAGCGTGCCGTACCGGCTGTCCGGCCGGGCCTTCATCGCTTCCGCCAGCGTCAGGAGCGCATCGAGCTCTCCGGAGGTGAGGTCGGCGACGCGCAGAACGCTGCGCGTGAGCGGGGGGCTGAGCGTGGTCATGGTGATGGTTCCTCTCAGGAGTCGGAGGCGACGGCGTCGCGCTCGATCGGGCAGGACATGCAGCGCGGGCGGCCGCGGCCGAGCTCGGTGTCGCCGTCGTCCGCTGTTCGCGTTCGGCCTCGTAGCGGTCGCCACCGTCGATGTCGTGAGCTCCCAGCATCGCGGCCGCGGCGCGGCGCGACATCCGCTCCGCGCCGCACGTCGGGCGGGCGAAGTACGGACCGTGCGCGACCCCGGAAACGCGTCCGCCCGGGCGCGGGCCCGGGCGGGGTCGGACGAGGGGACGCGTGTCGCCCGGGCTCAGCCGGGGTGGACGATCAGCACGTCGCGGTGTGTCTTGTGGGCGACCGAGCGACTGATGCTCTGGCGCAGGACGCGGTCGATCAGGCCCGGCTCGCGGGTGCCGACCACGATCAGGTCGACGTCGCGCTCTTCGGCGACCATCATGATGGTGTTCGCGGGGTCGCCGACGGCCGGCAGGTACTCGGCCTCGATCCCCTTCGCCGACAGGTACTCGCGCGCGTGCTCGAGCTCCTCGATGTGGCGCTGGGGTGAGTCGATGGGGTCGGTGGCTCCGGCGCTACGGCCGACGCCGTGCATAACCGGGGCGACGCTGGTCAGCACGAGCTTCGCGCCGAATGCGGTGGCGAGCATGGCGGCGCGCTCGAGCGCGCGCTTGGAGGGCTCGGTCTCGTCGTAGGCGACCAGGATGGTCTTCATGGTGGGGCTCCTCTCGGCTGGTGGGTCGGGGCGACGCTACGGCCGGGGACGCCGGACGGCGACGGGGCGCCGCCGACGACCTCGTCCGTAGTCGTCCGCAGTGGGATCAGGCGAGCACCTCGGAGGCGCCCGGGTCACGCTCGCTTCACGAGCTGCTCGCCCACGAGGCCCGCGACCACCTGGCCGTGGTGCGCGACGCCGACGTCGCGCAGCGCCTGGTCGCGCTCGCGACCGGCGTCCGCGATCGCGGCGTCCATCCACTCGTGGTCGTAGAGGCCCGCGTCGAGCGCGAGCGCGTCGCGGCCGGCCGGCGTGCCGTCGTAGCCGATGATCAGGTCGGTGTACATGCGCGGGGTTCTTCTCGGGCCGGGAAGGTCGGACCCGAGCCTGCCCGCCACGGAGCGGCGCGGCATCCGCGCCCCGACGCAGGCGCGTTGCGGGAAACCACGGTCACGCGCCGACGCCCTCGCCGGCCCGCCGACGGCGCAACACGGCCCGCCGCAGCTCGTCCGAACCCCAGACGAGGAATGGGAACGGTGCGAGGAACGCCAGCTCGGCGGGCCCGAGGCCGCGCGTGCCGAACAGGGACTGCAGCGGCGGCAGCCAGATCACCGCGGCGGCGAACACGAGCTCGAACGCGATGCCCCAGAGCAGCAGGCGATTCGACAGCGGCCCGATCGCGCGCAACGACGCGCGGCTCGTGCGCGCGGCGAACGCCGTCCCCACCTGGCAGGCGGTGATCCCGGCGAAGGTCATCGTCGTCGCCTGGAGATAGGCGTGATGCAGGGGGCTCCCACTCCCGACGGCGTCGCCCGGCGACCACCCGGCCCGGTGGAGCACGAAGAAGAACCCGGCCGTGACGAGCGCCGCCTCGAGGAGCCCGAGCCAGAGCCACGCGCGCCTGAGCATGGCGGCGTTCGAGGATCCCCGACTTCCGCGGCCGCGGCGGTCGGCCCATGACGTCGGGCTCCGGCGGCTCGCGCCCGAGCGCGAGGGCGGGCAGCGTCTCCGTGCCGAGGTCGATGGCGAGGATCTGCAGCACCGTGAGCGGGAGCGGGACCGCGCCGCCCGAGAGCGCGTAGATCAGGAACGGCACGATCTCCGGCGTGGCGTGGGCGAAGATGTAGACGATGAACTTGCGGATGTTCTCGTAGACCGCGCGGCCCTCCGAGACAGCCGCGACGATCGACGCGAAGCTGTCGTCCGTGAGCACCATCGTCGCCGCCTCGCGCGCGACGTCGGTGCCGCTCTGCCCCATCGCGACGCCGATGTCGGCCCGCCGCAGCGCCGGCGCATCGTTGACGCCGTCGCCGGTCATGGCGACGGTCCGCCCGCCCGCGCGCAGGGCGTCCACGATCCGGAGCTTCGTCTCGGGCGAGCTGCGCGCGACGATCAGCTCGACCTTCTCGCGCAGGAGCGCGTCGAGCTCCGCCTCGGGCATCGCGTCGATCTGCGGACCGGTGACGACGCGCGGCTTCCCGGTGACGATCCCCACCTCGCGGGCGATCGCCTCGGCGGTCAGGCCGTGGTCACCGGTGATGAGCACGATCCGGATGCCGGCGGCGCGGCAGCGCGCCACGGCGTCGGAGACGTCGGCGCGCGGCGGGATCGGACAGCGCCGCCAGACCGAGGAACGTCAGGTCCTGCTCGAGGTCGACCGCGTGCTCGAGGTCCTCGCTGTCGGCCACCGGCCGGCGCGCGAAGCCGAGCATCCGCAGTCCGCGGCCCGCGCCGGCCTCGAACGCCGCGCGGACCTCCGCGCGCGCGGCGTCGTCGAGCGGCCGCTGCTGCCCGTCGCGTGCGAGCACGGTCGTACACCGGTCGAGCAGCTCGAGCGGCGCGCCCTTCGTGTGCAGCCATCGGCCGTCCGGCTCCGCGTCGACCGTGCTCATCCGCTTGCGGCGCGAGTCGAAGTGGGCCAGGGCGAGCCGCGTGCCGTCGCGACGGTCCTGCGCGCCGAGCACGTCGTGGCCCGCGCGCGCGGCCGTCACCAGCAGCGCGCTCTCGCTCGGGTCGCCGGTCCGGCTGAAGCCGTCGTCGTCGGCCGCGATATGGGCGTTCGCGCAGCGCACGGCGACGTGGAGGAGGCCCGAGTACGCGGGCTCGGCGAGGCCCGCGACGTCGTCCGCGCGCACGGTCGTCCCGTCCGCCCAGAGCTCGACGGTGACCATCCGCCCCTCGGTGAGCGTGCCCGTCTTGTCGGTGCAGATGACGTCGGTCGACCCCAGCGTCTCGACCGCCGTGAGCCGCTTGACGAGCGCGCGCCGGCGGGCCATCCGGCGGACGCCGACGGCGAGCGCGAGCGTGATCGTCGGCAGCAGCCCCTCCGGGACGTTCGCGACGAGCAGCCCGATCGCGAACGTCGCGGCATCGCCCATCGACAGGCCGGTGAACAGGGTCCCGGCGGCGAAGAAGATGACCCCCGCGCCGACTGCGAACGCGGCGATGAGCTGCGCGGCGCGGTTGACCTGCTGCTGAAGCGGGCTGATCTCCGGCTTGACGCGCTGCGACAGCGCGGCGATCCGGCCGAGCTCGGTCGCCATGCCGGTCGCATAGACGACTGCGCGCGCCTCGCCCGCGCTGCACAGCGTGCCGGCGAACACGAGGTCCTCCGCCTCGAGACGTGACGCGGCCGGCGCCGCGGGCGTCGCGGTCCGCGCGACGGGCTGCGACTCACCGGTGAGCGGCGCGAGGTCGAGCTCCAGCGAGCCCGCGATCAGGCGCGCGTCGGCCGAGAGACGGTCGCCCTCCTCGAGCACGAGGACGTCGCCCGGGACGAGCTCGGTCGCGAGCACCTGGACGCGCTCGCCGTCCCGGAGCACGGTGGCCTGAAGGCGGGAGGAACGCGGCGAGGGCCTCGGTCGCCCGCTCGGCCTGCTGCTCCTGCGCGAACGCGAAGACGGCGTTGAGCACGATCACGACGACGATCGCCGCCGCCAGCGCCGAGGAGCCCGTGACGAGCGCGAGCGCTCCGGCGAACCACAGCAGCACGGCGAGCGGATGGGTGAACTGCGCCGCGAGCCGCCGCAGCGCGCTGACGCCCGCCGCCCGCGTGATGACGTTCGGCCCGAACTGGCTCAGGCGTCGGCCGGCCTCGCGCGCCGACAGCCCCTCACGGCTCGAGCCGAGGTGGGCCAGGAGCGCGTCGCGCGGCTCCTCGGGATCGACGGCAGGCGGGCGCTCTGGCGCGACGACAGTCACGACCCCATCGTCCACGCGCGGGGAGACCGCGGCATCCGGGCGACGTCCCCGGATGTTCGTGGTCGGCCCCACTCCCGATCCGTTCTTTTCCCCGATGCCTGCGGCGCGGTCGAGCGCCACGCTGGCCCCATGGGTACGGGAACGGGCTCAGGGGCGCATGCCGCCCCACGCGCTGATCGCGGGCGGCGGGGTGGCCGCGCTCGAGGCGTGCCTGTTCCTGCGCGCCCACGCGACCGGCACCGATCTCACGATCGATCTCCTCGCACCGAACCGCGAGCTCTCCTCCCGCCCGCTGGCCGTCGCCACGAGGTTCGGCGGCGCCCGCCGATGGAGCACATCGCTCGAGACGTTCGCCGCCGACCACGACGTCACGCTCGTCCATGACGGTCTCGCCCGCGTCGTGCCGGCCGAGCGGACGGTCGAGACGACGTCGGGCGTCCGCGCGCACTACGACGTGCTGCTCGTGGCGGTCGGCGCCGGCGCGGTGCCGCATCTCCCCGGGGCGGTCACGTTGCGCGCCGCGGACGACGCGCCGTCGGTGCGCCGGATCATCGACGAGGCCGCGCACCGGTTGCGTCCGCGGCTGGCGTTCGTGGTCGGTTCCAGGCTGTCCTGGGCCGTGCCGCTCTACGAGCTCGCGCTCCTCGCGGCCGTCGAGCTGGGTGACCGCGGTCTGCGGTCGGAGGTCTCGGTCGTCACTCCCGAGGCGGCGCCACTCGAGCTCCTGGGCGCGTCGGCCGGCGCCGCCGTTTCCCGTCTGCTCGCGGCCCGTGGGGTGACCTTCATCCCGCGCGCGAGCGCCATCGCCGCCGGCGACGGAGAGCTGCGCCTGGCCGACGGCCGGACGGTCCGCGCGGACCGCGCTGTCGCCCTGCCGCAGGCCGTGGGACGCTTCGTCGACGGCCTCCCCCACGACGACGCGGGCTTTCTTCCCGTCGACGCGTACGGCCGGGTCGACGGCGTCCCAGGAGTGTTCGCGGCCGGCGACGCCACCGCGTTCCCGCTCAAGCAGGGCGCGCTCGCCGCGCAGCAGGCCGACGCGGCCGCGAGCGCGATGCTCGCGGAGCTCGGCTTCCCCGTTCGGCCCTCGGCCGCGTCGACCGTCCTGACCGGGCTCCTCCACACCGACGACGAGCGCGCGCGGCGGGATGTCCCCATCGGCACCGAGGGCCCCGCGACGAAGGACGCGACCCGCGGCCACGCGCTCTGGTGGCCGCCGAGCCCGATCGCCGGGTCCCTGCTGGGCCCGTACCTCTCCGCCCGGGGCGCCGGCACGCCCGCCGCCGAGACCCCGACGGCGATCCCGATCCGGGTCGACGTCGCCGGTGTCGCCGCGTCCGCGCGTGATCCGCGGCCGCGCGCGGCTGGCGCGTCGCTCCGTACTCTGCGTGCCGCGCCCGAGGTCGACTTCGGATGAGCGCGGCGAGGGTCGTCGCGGAGGCTGGGCCGATGCCCCGACCGGCTGCCGACGACGTTCGCCGCGGTTGCGAACCGGAGATGCTCGGGTTCGACACGACGCGCGTTCAACTCGCAGCCGGCGCCCGCCGCCACCACCGGCCCACGGAGGACCTCGCATGACGACCCCACCACACGCCGAGCATCGTCCGCGCGCGCCGCCGGCGCGCCGTCCTGATCGTCGTCGCCGTCCTGGCCGGCGTGTTCGTCGTCCTGCAGCTCGTGCCCTACGGGCACGACCACGGCGCGCCGGCATCGACCAAACGCGCGGTGCTCGAGCCCGCCGCGGCCCGCGTCTTCGCCGGCGCGTGCGCCGACTGTCACTCCAACGCCACGCGCTGGCCGTGGTACACGAACGTCGCTCCGGCGTCGCTGCTGGTGGTCAACGACGTCAAGGGCGGCCGGGACCACATGAACCTGTCGCGCTGGGACAAGCCACAGCCGGAGCTCGACGAGGTCGTGCACACCGTCGACGGCGGCGACATGCCGCCCGTCCAGTACAAGCTCGTCCACGGCGACGCGCGGCTCAGCACCGCCGAGCGGCGGACCCTGATCGCCGGCTTCCGCGCGCTGTACGCGGCCGACCCCCCTCCCGTGGGCGGCGACTGACCGCCGCGTCAGATCTCCTCGGGCTCCATCGCGATCGCGCCGGCCGGGCATTCGGCGGCGCACAGCCGCAGCCCTTGCAGTAGTGACCACGGGCACCACCGCGGCGAACGCCCCGAGCAGCGCGCCGCTCGGGATCGGCCGGCCAGGTGCTCGCGGGCGCTCGGTCGCCGCGACCGTCGCCAGACGGAACCGGCCCGCGACGTCCGCCAGGCCGAGGTCGGCCACGTCCCGGCCGGTGTCGATCAGCAGAGCCGCCGTCGCGCAGGCCGCCGAAGACGTCGACCTGGTGCAGCAGCGTCGATCCTGGACGATGAGCAGTCGGGGCGGGCGATCGGCTCGTGGCTGCGGATCGCCGCATCGTCGATGCGACAGAACGCGACCACCGGCGCTCCGGTGCGCTCCGAGCCGAAGCTCGGGAACGCCTGCGCGTGCCGGCCCTCGCGGAACGCCGCGACCGACAACAGCTCGGCGGCGGTGACCACGCCTTGCCCGCCGCGGCCGTGGATACGGATCTGGAGCATCGCCCGGCCATTCTCGGCGGCGCCCACCCCGCCGGCATCGTGGCGCGACGCGCAACCGTAGGCGGGAAACCACGGACGCCGGGCGTCAGGCGGCGGGACCGCGCGCGGCGCCGACAGCCGCTCGGAGGAGACCGAGGACCCGTGCGGCGTAGGAGCGCGGGTGACGCTGCAACGCCTGCGTGTGGCGCGCGTCGGCGACGAACCAGAGCGCGGCACGAGGGCCGATCCGACGGCGCAGCGCCGCGTCGAAGCGGTGCTCGCCGGTGCGGTCGGACGCGATCAGGAGCACGGGCACGCGGATGCGCCGGACGGCGTCGTTCAGCGGCACGGGCTCGCGCGCGCCGCTCAGCCCCGCGACGAGGCGCATCGTCACCCAGCTCGTCGTCGCCGCGATCGGAGCCGGCGCTCCGGTCTCGACGACCGCGCGGTCGCCGGTCGTCGACGCGCCGGCGCCGTCCGCTACGACCGCCCGCAGTGGCACGCCGGCGGCCGCCGCCCGCAGCGCCTCCTCGGCGCCCATCGAGAGCCCGAGCATCGCGATCCGCCCCCCGTCGATGCCGCGCCGGCGGCGGGCGAACGCCACCGCGCCGGCGACGTCCGCCGCACCGTCCCACCCCAGGGCGTTCGTCCGCCCCGCGCTGCGGCCGTGCCCGCGCGCGTCGTACGCGAGGACCGCGTAACCCGCCGCCGAGAGCATCCGCAGATGGTCGAGCGTGTCGGCGCGATCGCCGTGCGACCCGTGGGCCAGGACGACCGCCGCGCCGTTGCGCCCCGGCGCCCACCAGCCCGCGAGCCGCACGCCGTCGGACGCGCGGAAGACCACGTCGCGGGCGCCCGGGATCCCGAGCGTCGCGGCACGGTCGACCGGGTGGCGTATGGACACCGTGGCCAGGACCGCGCCGGCCGCGGGCAGGACGACCCACTGCCCGACCGCCAGGACGAGTGGCACCGCGAGGAGCTTGACGACCGGCCGCCGCCCGCGAAAGGCGAACCGCACGCCCGCGACGAGCGCGGCGGCCGCGGCCACCGCGAGAGCGATCGCGACCCCGATCGTCACGGCGTGCCCGCCTCACTCGCTGTGGATCGCGTCGAGGATGTCCAGGCGGGCGGCCCGCCGCGCGGGCGCGATGGCCCCGATCGCGCCGACGGCGACCGCGAGCACGAGGAACACGACGAGCTGGCCGAACGGCACGCTGAACCCGACGCCGAGGTCCTTGATCGCGAACGTCGTCAGCCAGGCGAAGGCCACGCCGACCGCGATGCCCAGGACACCGCCGATGAGCGAGGTGATCACGCTCTCGTAGCGGATCATCCGCCGGACCTGGCCGGCGGTCGCGCCGACCGCGCGCAGCAGCCCGAGCTCGCGCGTGCGCTCGTGGATGGAGAGGAACAGGCTGTTGGCGATCCCGAACATCGAGATCACGACGCTCATGGCCAGCAGGGCGTAGAGCAGATAGACGATCCGGTCGAGCTGGCTCGTCAGCCACCGGTTGTACTCGCCGATCGTCCGCACCTTGGCGGCGGGGAACGGCTTCATGGCCTGCGCGACCGCGTGCTCGGTGCGGTGGACGTCGCTGCCGGGGAGCAGGCGCACGTAGTAGGCGATCGGGTCGTCGATCGCCGACAGCGTCCGGAACCCGGGGAGGCCGACCATCACGCCCTGCATGAGCAGCGGGTCGCGGTACTCGCCGATCGCGACGAACGTCGCCGAGTGGCCGGTCGGCCCGGTCATCCGGAACCGCTCGCCGACGGTGACGCCGTGCTGCTTGGCGAACTGCTCCTCGACGAGGGCCGCGCCGGGGCCGAGCCGCTGCAGCTCGCGGTCCGAGCCGCGCAGCCAGCGGAAGCGGTACACGTCGCGCAGGGCGAGCGGGTCGATGCCGTTGACCTGGTCGGTCGCCCCGTGCACGGGCTGGCCGTTGACCTTGACCTGGTCGAGGAACTGCGGGGCGACGATCGAGACGTCGGGCAGGCGCTCGATGCGGGCGCCGGCCGCGCGCGACAGGGGCGTCGTGCTGTCGCTCGAGACGATGAGGTCGGCGCTGGCACGATCGCCGACGGCACCGGTGAACGAGGTCTTCAGGCCGGCCGCGAGCACGGCGACGAACGCGACGAGGCCGATGCCGACCATGAGCGTCGCGGCGGTGATCGCGGTGCGGGCCGGGTTGCGCGCCGCGTTGTCGCGCGCGAGCTCGCCGGTCGCGTGCCCCATGCGCTCCAGGGGCCAGCCGACGAGCGCCGCGAGCGGCCGGACCACGTGGCGCGCGAGCATCGCGACCGCGACGAAGAGGAGCATCGAGCCCGCACCCATCGTCGCCAGCCGGCTCGACGCCGGACCGCCGCCGAACAGGCCGTGAGCCAGCAGCGCCGCGCCCCCGAGGCCGACGAGCGCGACGAGGGCCGTCCGGCGCCGGCTGGCCGGCGGCGGTCCACCCTCGCCCTCGTCGCGCATCGCCGCCACCGGCGCCACGCGCGTCGCCCGCACGGCCGGGATCATCGCGGCGGCGGCGGTCACGCCGATCCCGACCGTGAGCCCCAGGACGATCGTGCGCGGGGCGAGCCCGGCCCCGGCGCGCGGGATCCCCATGCCCGCCGCGTCGAAGAGGGCGCCGAGGAGCCGGGAGAATCCGAGGCCGGTGAGCAGGCCGGCCACCGATGCCGCGAGGCCGAGGATCAGCGCCTCGACGGCCACCCCCGCGAGCACCTGGCCGCGGGTCGCGCCCACGGCGCGCAGCAGCGCGAACTCCCGGCGCCGCTGGGCCACCGTGATGGAGAACGTGTTGAAGATGATGAAGGCGCCGACGAGCAGGGCCGCGCCCGAGAAGGCGAGCAGCGCCGGCTTGAGGAACGCGCCGATGCTGTCGTTGATCTGCTTCGACGAGTCCGCGGTCGCCTGGGCGCCGGTCTTGACCTCGAGGCTGCGCGGCAGGACGGCGCGCAGCGATCGGACGACCTGCTCGGGTGTCACGCCCGTCGTTGCCGACACGACGATGCTCGTGACCTTGCCCTCGAGGCGGTTCCACGCCTGCACGTCGGCGAGCGGCGCGATGATCATCGTGGCGCCGCCCATCGAGGCGACGTCGCCGAAGTCGGCGATCCCGACGAGGCGCGCCGGGTGGATCCCGGTCCGGCTCGTCACGCCGACGCGCGCGCCGACCGCGAGGTGGTTGTCCGTCGCGAGCTTGCGGTTGACGACGACCTCGCCGCTGGCCGACGGAAAGCGCCCGGAGACGATCTTCATCGGGTTGAACGGCGCGCCGACCATGGCGAGGACCATCGCCGGAGCGAACTGCGGCTGCACGGCCTTGCCGTTCACCACGAGCGCGCCGGGCTGGTAGATCTCGCCGGCCGCGCGGTCGACGCCGCGGACGCGCGCGACGCGCTGCACCGTGCGCTGGTCGATCGTCGGGATCGAGAGGAAGCTGCTCGTGAACTCGCTGCGCGGCGCGATGTTCGCGTCGACCCCCTGGTTGGCGGTGTGGAGGATGTCGTCGAACGCCGACCGGATCTGGTCCGTCTGCACGTAGGTGCCGGCGATCATCGCGACGCCGAGGAGGATCGCGACGGCGGTCAGCGCGGTGCGCAGCTTGCGCTGCCCGAGGCCGCGCAACGCGATGGCGATCATGCCGCGCTCCTGAGGTGATCCAGGATGGCGTCGATGGTCGGGCGCTCCTCCGTCCCGGCGACGTTGCCGTCGGCGAGGAACATCACGCGGTCGGCGAACGTCGCCGCCGACGGATCGTGCGTGACCATCACGATCGTCTGGCCGAGGTCGTCGACGGCCCGGCGCATGAGCGTGAGGATCTCCCGGCTCGAGACCGAGTCGAGGTTGCCGGTCGGCTCGTCGCCGAACACGACCGCGGGCCGCGTGACGAGCGCCCGGGCGACCGCGACGCGCTGCTGCTGGCCGCCGGACATCTCGGAGGGCCGGTGTTTGCGCCGGTCGGCGAGTCCCACGGCGTCGATCAGCGTCTCGAGCCAGTCGCGATCGACGGGCGTGCCGCCGATCCGCAGCGGCAGCGTGATGTTCTCCTCGGCGTCGAGGACCGGCAGCAGGTTGTAGCTCTGGAAGATGAAGCCGACCTGGCGGCGGCGCAGCAGCGTGAGGTGGCGGTCGTCGAGGCGATCCAGGCGGGTCCCGTCGATCTCGACCCAGCCCTCGGTCGGGCGGTCCAGGCCGGCGAGGATGTGCATGAGCGTCGACTTGCCCGAGCCCGACGGACCCATGATCGCGGTGAACGTGCCCGGCGCGAACGCGACGTCGACGCCCCGAAGGGCCTCGACGGCGGAGCTGCCGACGCCGAATCGCTTGACGAGGCCATGGCCGCGGACGACGGCGTGACCATCGGTGTCGTCGGCGAGGACCGGGGTCGGGCTGATCGTGAGCGAGTGCGAGCGCATGGCCGCACGGTCCCGCACGACGGGCAACGTGCGCGACCGCGAAACCCACCCGACCCGCATCGTGGCGGAATACGGATCCGCCCGGCGCACCATGCCCGGCGGCTCCGGGCTCCGGGAAAACCACGGTGGTCGGCCGCGGGGTCGGACGGATGACCGCGAATCGTGCGCGCGCGAAGCTGCGGAGGATGGCGCCTGATACCGACCTGGACGAAGGACCGCTCGGCGTGCTCGTGGCCGGCGCCGGCGTCGCCGGTCTCGAGACGATGGTCGCGCTCCGCGGCCTCGCCCCCGAGGCCGTCGCGCCGACGCTCGTCGCGCCGGAGGAGGCGTTCGCACTGCGTGCGCTGACCGTCTACGAGGCGGCCGGGCACGAGCCGCATCCGCCGCTTTCCGATCGCGGCCCTCGCCCGGACGCTGGACGTCGGCTATCGCCGCGACGCGATCGCGGCGGTCGACCGGGCCCGCCGCCAGGTGCGGCTGCGGTCGGGAGCGACGGTGCCCTACGACGTCCTGGTCGTCGCCGTCGGCGGGATCACGTACCCCGCGTTCGACCACGGCACGCTCTTCGATCCTCCTCGTACGGCCGACACCGTGGCGCGCCATCTTCGCCGACGTCCGGGCGGGGCGCGTTCGGTCGGCCGCGGTCGTCGTGCCGCCGCGCAGCCCCTGGCCGTTCCCGGCCTACGAGCTCGCCCTCATGCTCCATGCGGCCGCTCCGAGGCGGATCGCGGTCACGCTGGTCACGCCCGAGCGCGCACCCCTTGACCTGTTCGGCCCGGCGGTCGCCGGAGATGATCCGGGCCGAGTTCGCCGAGGCCGGCATCGAGCTTCTGTGTGGCGCGTCCGCCCAGGTGCCGAGCGCCCGGATCGTCGAGACCGGCCACGGCCACCGGCTTCGGGTGGATCGCATCCTGCACCTGCCCGGCGTGACGGGCCCGCGGATCGCGGGGCTCCCCTGCGATCGCCGACGGCTTCATCCCGGTCGGGGCCGATCTGCACGTCGACGACGACCCCGACGTCCTCGCCATCGGCGACGGCGCCGTCGGGGCGTACAAGCACGGCGGCCTCGCCGCGCTGCAGGCCGACGCGGTCGCCCAGGAGCTGGCTGCCCGCGCCGGCGCGCTCCTCGCGCCCCAGCCGTACCGTCCCGCGCTCCAAGCGGTGCTGGCCACGAACGACGGCCCGCGCTATCTGCGCGCCGAGCCCCCGGGCGGCGCCGGCGAGAGCGATCGTCTCTGCGGAATGCCTGTGGTGGCCGCCGACCAAGGTCGCCTCGCACTGGCTCGCGCCGTGGCTCGCCACGCTCGATCCCGCGCCGGCCGACGACCAGACGCCGTCGGGCTGACCGGGGCCGGCGAGAGGCGACGGCGGTCGAGCCTCGGCGCGGCCATGCACGGCGCCATCCGTGATTGCTGCGCCGGGTGCTCCGGAGAAGTCCGCACCGGCGGACTCAGTGAGCGAGGGCGAGGGCGGGCCCGCGGTCACGGGTCGCACACGCGCCCGGACGTCCACGACGTCGCGCCGTCCGGCGTCAACCATGACCGGGTTGCACTCGAGCTCGGCGATCTGCGGATGCGCCTCGACGAGCGCGCTGACGCGGACGAGCAGGTCCTCGAGCGCCGCGACGTCCGCCTTGGGCGCGCCGCGGTAGCCGTCGAGGAGCGGGAAGGTCTGCAGGGAGCGGACCATCGCACGCGCATCGCCCTCGGCCAGCGGCGTGATCCGGACGGCGACGTCGCGGACGAGCTCGACCGCGGTGCCGCCGGCCCCGCAGGCGAGGACGGGGCCGAACTGCGCGTCGTGGACGACGCCGACCAGCATCTCCACGCCGGCCGGCGCCATCGCCTGCACGAGGAAGGTCGGGGGCTCGTGGCCGGCGGCGACGACCGCATCGCGCATCTCGCGCGCCGCGCGCCGCACCGCGCTCGGCCCACGCAACCCGAGCCGGACGCCGCCCGCCTCGGTCTTGTGGACGAGCCCGGGCGCGACCGCCTTGAGGGCGACCGGGCCGCCGAGCTCGCGGGCGGCCCGGGCCGCCGCCTCGACGCCGGCGGCCGCGTGCGAGCGTGCCAGCGGGATGCCGTAGCACTCGGCGAGCCCGGCGAGCGCCTCCGGCGGCAGCCATTCCTCACCGTGGCCCAGCGCGTCGGCGATGATCGCGGCGGCCTCGTACCGGCGGATTCCGTCCGGTGTCGGGGCCGGGACTGCGCGGCGCCGAGCGCCAGCGGCCGTACCAGGCGGCGTGGCCGAGCGCGCGGACCGCATCCTCCGGGAACGGGTACACCGGCACGCCGGCGGCGCGGAGCTCGGCCGGGGCGCCGTCGGCGGTCATGAACACCGCCGCGACCGGCACGTCGCGCTCGGCCTCGGCCTTGGCCCGCGTGATCGCGCGGGCCACGTCCTCGGCGTGGGTCACGAGCGGCGGGACGAAGATCGTCACGACGGCGTCCACCGCCGGGTCGTCCATGAGGACACCGAGGGCGCGACCGAACGTGTCGGCCGAGGCGCCGGCGATCAGGTCGACCGGGTTGCCGACCGCGGCGTCCGGCGCCACGAACGCGCGCAGCGCGGCCTGGGTCGCCTCGCAGAGCACCGGCACGTCGAGGCCGTGGGCCCCGCACGCGTCGGCGGCGAGGATCCCGGGGCCGCCCGCGTTCGTGAGGATCGCGACCGAGGACCCGGCGGGGAGCGGCTGACGGGCGAGCAGGGCGGCGACGTCGAAGAGCTCGCCCAGCGTGTCGGCGCGGATGACGCCGGCCTGGCGGAACAGCGCGTCGACGGTCACGTCGGAGGCTCCGAGGAGCGCGCCGGTGTGCGATCCGGCGGCGCGCGCGCCCGCCGCCGAGCGCCCGGACTTGACGGCGAGGATCGGCTTGCGCGCGGCGACCCGCGGCGCGATCCGGCCGAAGCGGCGCGGGCTCCCGAACGACTCGAGGTAGAGCAGGATCACGTCCGTCTCGGGGTCCTGCTCCCAGTACTGCAACAGGTCGTTGCCGGAGAGGTCGGCCTTGTTGCCGACCGACACGAAGGACGACAGCCCGAGCCCGAGGTCGCGGGCGTGCTCGATGACGGCGATCCCGAGGCCGCCGCTCTGGGACATGAAGCCGACGTTGCCGGCCGGCGGCGAGGTCGGGGCGAACGTCGCGTTCAGCCCGGTCGGCGCGCGGAGGACGCCGAGGCAGTTGGGTCCCACCAGGCGCATGCCCCCGGCCCGGCAGGCCGCGAGCAGCTCCCGCTGGCGTCGGGCGCCCTCGGCCCCGACCTCGGCGAAGCCGGCGGAGACCACGACGAGCCCGCCTACGCCCTTCTCCGCGCACTCGCGGGCGACGGCGACCACGGCACCGGCGGGAACGGCGATCACCGCGAGGTCGACCGGCCCGGGCACGTCGAGCACCGACGGGTACAGCGGCTGTCCGTCGAGCGTGCCGCCGCGCCGGTTGACGAGGTGGATGTCGCCCGCGAAGCCGCCGTCGAGGAGGTTGCGGGTGATCGCCGCGCCGATCGTCCCGGCGCGGTCCGACGCGCCGACGAGCGCGACCGATCCGGGCTCGAGGACGCGGGCGACCGCCGCCGCCGCGGCCACGCGGTCGCGCTGCGCGAACCGCTCGACGGCGTCCGGGGTCAGTGTGGTCGGCAACTCGACGACGAGCTGGCCCGGCTCGGACCGGACCGAGATGGGAAAGCCGCTGTTGCGCAGCACCTCGAGCATCCGGTGGTTGCCGGGCAGCACGATCGCGATGAACGTCGTGACGTCGCGGTCTCGTGCGGCCGCGGCGAGATGGGCGAGCAGGATCGTCGCGACGCCGTGGCCGTGCAGCTCGTCGGCCACCGCGAACGCCACCTCGGCGCGGGCGGCATCGAGCCGCACGTAGGCGGCGTGGGCGACGATGCGCCCATCCTTGCCGGCCGTCGCCACGAGGCCGAAGCGACCGGCGTAGTCGACGTCGGTGGCCCAGTCCGCCGCCCGGTCGAGCCGCCCGCCGGCCGAGAAGAACCGGAACAGGCGCGAATCGGGCGAGAGTCCCTCGAGGAACGCGAGCATCCCGTCGCGGTCCTCCGCCCGGACCGGGCGGACGTGCAGGGTGGACCCGTCGCGCAGGACGACATCGGTCTCGAGCGCGCGGGGGTAGTCGGCGGTGGTCATCGAGGGACGGCTCCAGCGGTGGACGGGCGGACGGACGAAGAGGAGCCCCGCCCCCGGACGGCGGGGCGGGGCTCCTGGGCGGCGCGGGATCGGGAGGACGGAGCGCCGCCGCGGCTGAGGCGAATCGGCTCAGCCGGCGCTCGGGGCCGCCTCCGACGACGCCCAGCGGGCCTCGGGCGCCGTGGCCGGGCGGCGAAGGGCGATCAGCAGGAAGACGAGGAACCCGACCCCGACGAGCATGAGGGCCACGCCCACGACGATCGCGAAGAGGGCGACGCTCTCGGCGAAGTAGGCCGTGTTGAGCGCGGTGGTCAGCGCGGTCTCGGTCACCCAGATCTGACGGGCCGGGTTGGAGACCGGCTTCTGCGTCTTGGGATCGATGGCGGCCGCCTTCTCGTCGCTGGTCGGCTTGCCGGACTTGTCGAGGAACTGCCCCATCTGGGCGTAGGTCTGGCCACCCGTGGCCTCCAGCGTGTGCTTGCGCATGACCTTCGCGAAGGCCTGGGCCTCGCTGCCGGTGTCGACCTTCTGGCCCGGGATCGTCGAGTCGGGCGTGCCGACGATCTGCTCGCGGGCAAGATCGCTGCGGACCTGGTCGCGACCGTCGATGCCGATGACGACGGCGCCGATGCCGAAGGCGATCAGGACGATGCTGGCGGCGACGCCGCCGTAACGGAACAGCTTGCTCATGGTGGCTCCTCACAGGACGTAGATGACGCTGATCAGACTTCCAGCGGCCCGGCGCGTCGTGCACCGCGTGCGGTACGTGACCTCGCTCCGTAGTCCGTCCGGATGCGGTGCGGGGAACGCGCGGATGGGCGCCGGGCGCGAAGCCGTCACCGTCGTGGTCGATGCCGACCCGACGGATCCCGCGTCCCGCCCGGGCGCTCCGCGCCGAGGGCGCGCGCGTTCGTGTCGCGCCCGCGGCCGCCGCGGCCGCGATCGCCGCCGGGGCGATCGCCGCACTCGCGGGGGCGACGGCACTCGCCGACGCGATCTGGGCGGCGGCGGTCGCGGCCCTCCTGCTCGTCCTGGTGGGGCAGGTGGCGGCGAAGCTCGCCGTCGGTCGCGTCGGCGTCGATGCGATCGCGTTGCTCGCCATGGGCGGCGCGCTCATGCTCGGCGAGTACCTCGCGGGGGCGGTCATCGCCCTGATGCTGAGCGGCGGCGACGCACTCGAGGCGGCGGCCGCCCGCCGCGCGCGCCGGGACCTCGGCGCGCTCCTGCGCCGGGCTCCGAAGACGGCATACCGACGCCATGGCGGCGAGATCGAGGAGGTCGCGGCCGAGGCCCTCGGCGTGGGCGACGTCGTCGTCGTGCGGTCCGGGGAGATCGTTCCCGTCGACGGCACGGTGGTCTCGGCCGAGGCGGTGATCGACGAGTCCGCGCTGACGGGCGAGGCGCTGCCGGTGCGCTGCCGGCGCGGCGAGCCCGTCCGGAGCGGCACCGCGAACGCCGGGCCGCCGTTCGACCTGCGGGCCGACCGCCCGGCCGCCGAGAGCGCCTACGCGGCACTGGTCCGGCTCGTCCGTGCCGCCGAGGCCGAGCGGGCGCCGTTCGTGCGGCTGGCGGATCGTTATGCGGCCGTGCTCCTCCCGCTCACGCTCGTTCTGGCGGGCGCGGCGTGGGCGCTCAGCGGACAGCCGGTGCGAGCGCTCGCGGTCCTGGTCGTCGCCACGCCCTGTCCGCTCATCCTCGCCGTGCCGATCGCCTTCGTCGGCGGCGTCTCCCGCGCCGCGCGACGCGGCATCGTCGTCAAGGGCGGCACCGCGCTCGAGCAGCTGGGCCGCGCGCGAACCGTCGTGTTCGACAAGACCGGGACGCTGACCGCCGGCACGCCCGCGGTCGAGCACATCCAGGCGCTCGACGGCATCGACGGACACGGCGTCCTGCGGCTCGCCGCCGCGGTGGACCAGATGTCGCCCCACGTCCTCGCCCAGGCCCTCGTCATGGCCGCCCGGCGCGCGAACCTCCAGTTGCCCGCGCCGACCGGGGTCGAGGAGCGCCCGGGCGAGGGCGTGGCCGGCTGCGTCGACGGCCACGAGGTCGTCGTCGGCTCGGCGGCGTGGCTGCACGAACGCGGAGTGGCACCGCCGGACGTCACGACGGCGGCCGGGCGGCCGACCCGGCGGCCGGGTCGCGCGCGCGTCCTGGTCGGGATCGACGGCCGCCCGGCGGGGGTGATCGTCATGGCCGACGCGATCCGTCCGAGCGCCCCGGGCGTGATCGCCGGGCTGCGCCGGCTCGGCGTCGGCCGGATCGTGGTCCTCAGCGGCGACGAGCGGGAGATCGCGGAGGCCGTCGGCGCGCAGGCCGGCGCCGACGAGGTCATCGCCGACTGCACCCCAGAGGCGAAGGTGGCCGCGCTGGGCGCGATCCGCGCTCGCCCGGGGGCGGGCCCGGTCGCGATGGTCGGCGACGGCGTCAACGACGCGCCCGCGCTCGCCGCCGCCGATGTGGGCGTGGCGCTCGCGGCCGCGGGCACGACGATCGCGGCGGACACCGCCGACGTCGTCATCACCGTCGACCGCCTGGACCGCGTCCTCGAGGCCGCGCGGATCGGACAGCGTTCGCTGCGGGTCGCGCGGCAGAGCGTCCTCGGGGGGATGGGCCTGAGCCTCGTGGCGATGGTCGTCGCCGCGCTCGGCCACATCACGCCCGTCGCCGGAGCGGTGCTGCAGGAGGGCATCGACGTGGTCGTGATCCTCAACGCCCTGCGTGCGCTCCGGCCGTGATGTGCGCGGGCTCAGGCGAGCGCGGCGCGGGCCGCGGCGTCGCCCGGCACGCCGTGCACGGCGCCGCCCGGAAACGCCGCCGCGCTGCCGAGGAACAGCCCCCGCAGCGGTGTCCGGTACGGCGACGGCCACGGCGCCGGGCGGAACACGGTCTGCGGCAGCCGGTACGTCCCGCCGCCGACGTCCCCCCCGACGAGGTTGCGGTTGCGGGCCTCGAGGTCCGCGGGTCCCATCACGTGACGGGCGAGGATCCGGTCGCGGAAGCCGGGGGCGTAGCGCTCCACCTGCGCCTCCATCCGCTCGACGTGGCGGTCGAGCTCGCTCGGCCAGTCCACGCCCTGCGCCGGGCCGTGCGTGTACGCCCAGGCGGTGTGGCACCCGTCCGGGGCGCGCGACGGGTCGGCGATCGACTGCTGGCCCAGGAGCAGGTACGGCCGGTCCGGAAGCCCGCGCTCGGCGGCCCGGACCGTCTCGACGAGCTCGTCGGCGGGACCGGCGACGTGCACCGTGCCGGCGCCCCGCACAGCCGCAGAGGCCCACGGGATCGGGCCGTCGAGGGCCCAGTCGACCTTCACCGTGGCGGGGCCGTAGCGATAGCGCGACAGCAACCTGCGGTACGCGCCGGGCAGCCCGTCGCCCGCGAGCCGGACGAGGGCGTGGGGCATCACGTCGGCGATCACCACGTCCGCGTCGAGGCCGTCGCCCCCGGCGAGCGCCACGCCGCCGACGCGCCGGCCGCGGCTGACGATCCGGGTGACGAGCGCGCCCGTGCGCACGACGCCGCCGAGCGAGCGCAGGTAGGACACGAGCGCGTCGGTCAGCGCGCCCGCGCCGCCCGCGGGGCTCGGCCATCCGACGGCGTGGCCCAGCAGGTTCAGGTAGGCGACCGCGATGGCGCTTCCCGGCCCGGTCGGCGGGACGTCGCCGTGGCCCGCCGATCCGTACAGCCAGGCCCGGGCCGCGTCGCTGCGGAACAGCCGCGCGCCGAGGCGGGCCGCGGAGTCCGGCAGCAGCAGCCCGAACCGCGCCGCGCCGACCGGGCCCAGCCCGCGCAGGAGCGCCCAGGGGCCGCGAACGGGCGGAAAGCCGCCGAGCATGGTCGCGCGGACCGCGTCGAACTCCGCGAGCAGCGGGGCGGCGAACGCTCGCCAGCGCGCACCGTCGCCGGCCGACAGCTCGTCGAGCCCCGCGGCGGTCCGGTCGAGGTCGCGATACAGCGCCACGCCCTCCCCGCCCGGCAGCGGATGGGCGTAGCACGCCTCGGGATGGGTCCAGCGCAGGCCGTGGTCGGCCAGCGGCATCCGGGCGAACACCGGTGAGGCGGCGCCCGCGGGGAAGACCGCCGCGAAGACGTCGTGGCGAAAGCCGGGCAGCGTCAGCTCGGCGGTCTGCACCGCACCGCCGGGCGCGTCGGCGGCCTCGAGGACGGTGACCTCGAGGCCGGCCTCGGCGAGACGGACGGCAGCGGCCAGGCCGTTCGGGCCGCTGCCGACGACGACCGCCCGGCGGGTCACGCGATCCGCAGCGCGAGCTGATGGAGCATGCTCTTCGCGGCGTCGTCGCCCTGCCCCCAGAACGCGTGCTGGGCGTCGCGGCCGGCGACGCGGTAGGCCTGCTCGAGGTGCCAGGGCATCGGGTCCCAGGTCCCGGCGGCCTTGACCCAGGCCTTTCCGTCGGCGGTCGTGTAGAGCACGAGCCGATTGTGCCCGGAACCCATGAAGTGCCCGCGGTGGGTCGTCAGGTCGAAGCCGACGACCGGCGTGGCGCCCTCGGGCACGACGCGCGGCTCGTCCTTGCCGTAGCGCGCCATCCCGTCCTCGAGCGCGGCGAACCACTCGGCCAGCGCCTCGGGGTCGTCCGGCGTCACCAGCCGCGTGATGGTCACGTACCCGCGGGTGTACACCGGGCGGCCCTTGTCCGTGCCGGCGGCGACCTCGATCTCGAATGTCTGTCCGGCGAGCCCGCCCGCGCGCAGCGGCGTGAAGCGGCCGATGGGGCTGGCGTAGTCCGGCCACGTCTCGGGACGGACGAGCGCCGCGACGACGGCGTCGGCCGACGGCATCTCCACCGGCGGGTACGTGTGCCAGACCTGCTCGGCCGGCGGCGCCGACTCCGGGGTGAGCGGGCCGACCTTGGCGAGGGCCAGGCGACGCTCGGGGGCGTACGCCGCACGCTCGTCCACCGTCTCGAAGGCGATGCCCCACCCCCGTCGCGCGTCGTCGGCGTAGGCGCCGGGGAACCACTCGCCGAGCAGCCGGGAGGCGCCGTCGAGCAGCTGGCTGCGGCTCAGGGTGCCGCGGCCCGAGCCGTCGGTGCTGAACCGGTCGGCGCCGAACGCGCGGTGGAAGGGCACGACGTCGGCGATGCGCAGGCGGCGCCGGCCGCCGTCGCGGCGATACCAGAACGTGGTCAGGATGCAGAAGGCCAGGCGCAGGTCATCGACGTCGCGATCGCTGCCGCGCCGGTAGTAGGAGGCGTTCAGGAAGTCCGTGATCCATGGGGCGGCGTCGCGTGCGGCGATGCTCGAGCCGGTCATCCCGGCGAGGGGCAGCGGGCCGGCCTGTCCGGGGGTCTCGAGGGCTTCGGCGGCGGGGGTGTGCGGCGTCATGGATCAGCTCCTGCGTGGTGGTCGCGTTTCAGCCACCGATGCTGCCCTGCGCCCCACGGATCGCCCTCCGCGGCCACCCGCCGAGCGGTTCCGTATTCGCCCGCAGCGCTGCTGCGGCGCGCCACGGGACCACGCCGTTGCGCTGAAGCCTCGGGCCGAGGGCCGCTCATTCGGGCTCGCCCAGCAGACGATGGTCCAGCGCGTAGCGCACGAGCTCGGCCCGGGTCGACAGCCGCAGCTTCTGCCCGATGCGCGACCGGTGCGACTCGACCGTGCGGACCGACAGGTACAGCTGATCGGCGATCTCGGAGTTCGTATGCCCCAGGGCGACCAGGCGGAGGATCTCGACCTCGCGCTCGGTGAGGTCGTCGGGCGGCCCGTCGCGCTCGGGCGGCGCGGTCGCGAGGGCCGCGCCCAGCTTCGGATTGAGATACGTCTCGCCCGCCGCGGCCCGACGGACCGCCTCGACGAGCTCGTCGTCGGCCGCCTCCTTCAGGACGTAGCCGAGCGCCCCCGCGCGGAGCGCCGCGCGGGCGAAGACCGGGTCCTCCTGCATGGTGAGGACCACGACCCGGGTGCCCGGCGACACGTCGCCGACGCGCGGGATGATGTCGAGCGACGTCGGCTCCCCGGGCATGTTGAGATCGAGCACGAGGATGCTCGGCTTGTGGCCGAGCACGCTGCGCAGAGCGGAGTCGGCGTCGGCGGCCTCGGCGAGCACGAGCATCCCGGCCTGGTCGAGCAGGAGCCTGAGCCCCGAGCGCACGACGCCATGGTCATCGGCGAGGACGACGGTGATCTGGTCGGCGTCGGCCATGCGCCGAGCCTTGCAGACCCGGCGCGGCGACGCGAGGCACCGCGCGCGCACGGCGGGCTTCGACAGCGCTTGCGCGTGAGCTCGCGCTCGTGGCGCTCACTTCCTCGGGCGGCGGGACTGATGCGCCCTCTGTGCGCCTGCCGGACATTTCGCGCATCAGGGCGCCCGCCGCGGGCATTGCCGCGTCGCAGCGATCGCGTGTGGCGCCGAGCGCGGTCGAGCTGCGGGGCGCGTGGCGCTCGCGGCCGGCTCGGCGAGGAGGGCTCGGGCCGGAGGTCGCCGGTCGCCCGCGCGCGTCTCGGGGGCCTGATGCGCCTTCTGTGCGCCTGAAAGACATCTCGCGCATCAGTACCCATCCCGGTGGACGCCGCCGACGCCCGACCCAGCCTCCCTCGCTGCCGACCGGGCCGCGACCCGCCGCCGGCGCCCCGAGCGGCGCGCCACGACGCCCGCGAAGAAGCCGGCGCGAAACGCCCCGCGAGACCTACCGCCGCGCCACCAGGCGGACGCGCGGGTCAGCGCGCGAGGAGGCGCAGGAGATCGACGTCGGCGACGACCCCCTCGGGCATGGCTTCCGTGCGCCGTGCGACGAGCAGTCGCGTCGCTCCGGTGCCGTCGAGCAGCTCGAGCGCCTTGCGAGCGGTCGCGGACGGCTCGATCGTCAGCGCCTGCTCGGTCACCGCGAGGCGGGCGCGGGTGAGCTGGGTGTCGCGATCGCACCACCCCAGGAGGCCGCGGGTCGTGACCCAGCCCATCGGACGGCCCGTAGCGTCCTCCACGACGAGCACGGCGTGAACGTTGTGCGCAAGCAGCGCGCGCTGGGCTTGGACGACCGAGGCGTCGTCGGAGAGCACGATGACGCCCGGGCGCATGATGTCCCGCACGGGAGTGGCGAGCCGGTCGTCCGTGATCGGGTCCGGGCGGTGGTGGAGCGAGGTGTCGGCGAACATGGCCGCACCGTACGTCCGGTGCGGCCACGCGCCATCGGTCCTCGACCGCCGGTGCCCTGCGGCGAACTACGGCCGCGCGGACATCAGTGCCGGGGTCCCGGCGGCCACCGGCGCCATGACGCGCTCGGCGAGCTCGACGAGCCGGTTCGCGTACCCCCACTCGTTGTCGTACCACGCGACGACCTTGACCTGGGTGCCGTCGACGACGCTCGTGAGCGGCGCGTCGAAGACCGCCGAGAACGGCGAGCCCACGATGTCGGCCGAGACGAGCGGCTCCTCGCTGTACTCGAGGATCCCGGCCAACGGGGCGCGGGCGGCGCGCTCGGCGAACGCGGCGTTGATCTCGGCGGCGGTCGTGGGCCGGCCGGCCTCGATCGTGAGGTCGACGATCGAGCCCGTGGGAACCGGCACGCGGACGGCGAACCCGTTGAGACGGCCGGCGAGCTCCGGGATCACGAGGCCGAGCGCCTTCGCCGCGCCGGTCGATGTCGGCACGAGGTTGACCGCCGCGGCGCGCGCCCGGCGCATGTCCTTGTGGGGGGCGTCGAGCAGTCGCTGGTCGGCGGTGTAGGCGTGGATCGTGGTCATGAGCCCGTGCCGGATGCCGACCGTCTCGTGCAACACCTTCGCGACCGGGGCCAGGCAGTTCGTCGTGCACGAGGCGTTCGTGATGATGTGGTGGATCGCCGGGTCGTAGACCTCGTCGAAGTTGACGCCCAGGACGACGTTTGCGTCGACGGGCTCGGCGCCCTTCGCCGGGGCGGAGAGGACGACCTTCTGTGCGCCCGCCTCGAGGTGGAGCGCGGCGTCGGCGCGCGTCCGGAAGCGGCCGGTGGACTCGATCACGACGTCGACGCCCAGATCGGCCCACGGCAGACCGGCCGGATCGGGCTCGCGCAGCGCGTGGATCGTGCGGTCGTCGACGTGCAGCGTCTCGCCGTCCGCGCGGACGTCCGCCGCGAAGCGGCCGTAGACCGAGTCGCGCGCCAGGAGCTGGGCCATGGCGCCGGGATCGGTGATGTCGTTGACGGCGACGATCTCGAGATCGGCATCGCGCTCGACGGCGAGACGTAGGACGGCGCGGCCGATACGGCCGAAGCCGTTGATGGCGACACGGGTGGGCATGTGGACTCCTTCTCGTTCGGGAGCCCGCGACGCTAGGCGCGCGGCGTGGCCGCGCCATCGGGGCGGGACGCGGATCGGCGTCCGTAGCTCTCCGGTATCGATCCGGGATGGAACGCGACGCGTAGTTCCCCGCACACGGCCGCGGGCGACATGGGATGCGCAGAGGAGGCCGGATCGCGACGCTCGGTCCATCGCCCCCAACTCGCAAGGAGCAGCGATGACCAGCCCGATCCAGCCCTACCAGGGCAGCTACCTGATGCCGGCGTTCGCGCAGGCCACCGTCGCCGACGTCATGCGCGCGGGCGTGATGAGCTGCCGGCCCGACGTGCCCGCCGTCGATGTGGCGCGCATGATGGCCACGCACCACATCCACGCCGTGGTCGTCGAAGGTGTCCGCCGGGACGCGGTCCACGGCGAGCAGGTGGTCTGGAGCGTCGTCTCCGACCTGGACCTCGCGCGCGCGGCCTTCAGCGGCATCGAGGACCTGACCGCGGCCGACCTCGCCGCGACCGAGCCCGTCACGGCCAGCCCCGAGACGCCGCTCGTCGCGGCGGCGCAGGCGATGGACGAGCACGGCACCGCGCACCTGATCGTCGTGGAGCGTGGCCGGCCCATCGGCATGGTCTCCACGCTCGATCTCGCCGGGGCGCTCGCCTGGAGCCGGCGATGAGCCGTCCGGGAGTGGAGCACCATCCGCCGGCGAGCGCCGGTGACCCGGTGCGCGACGCGGCGCCCGGCGACTGGCTCGAGGTCGCCGGGCTCCCCGGACGGCCGCCGCGACGGGGCCAGGTCGTCGAGGTGCTCGGCCGTCCGCGGCCACGAGCACTTCCGGGTCCGCTGGGACGAGGCCCACGAGTCCGTCTTCTTCCCCACCGAGGCGACGCGAATCGTCGAGCACGGCCGGCCGGCGCGCCCGCGATCCGGCCGGTGAACCGCGCGCTCGTGCGGCGAGCCCGCCACCGTTGCGGGCATTCCCGCACGGCCCGCGCGGTTTTCCGCGCCGCACGATCCGTCGCCTGTCCCGATGCCGCGAGGTCGGAGCGTCCCGAGACTCCGTGGCGACCAGTCGTCTTCCGGAGGGCCCTGATGTCGACCACACCGAAAACGCCGGCGCCGCCCACGGGCAGGCTCGCGTCCACACCCGAGAGTGGTTCTTCGCTCGACGGCATCGACGGCCCGACCGCGTACCCGGTCAGGGTCGAGGGCCGCTTGGACGAGCCGCTCAGCCGCTGGCTGTGGCTCGTCAAGTGGCTGCTCGCGCTCCCGCACTGGATCGTGCTCGCGTTCCTGTGGCTCGCCGTCGCCGTCCTCTGGGTCGTCGCGCTCGTCGCCATCGTGGCCACCGGCCGCTACCCGCGGGCGATCTTCGCCTTCAACCTCGGGGTCCTGCGCTGGACCTGGCGGGTCTGGTTCTACGCCTCCGGCGCCATCGGCACCGACCGCTATCCCCCGTTCACGCTCGATGCGGCCGACTACCCCGCCGAGCTCGACGTGCCCTACCCGGAGCGGCTGTCCCGCGGGCGGGCGCTGGTGAAGTGGTGGCTCCTGGCCATCCCGCACTACGTAGTCGTGGCCATCTTCCTCGGCTCGTGGAACGCCGGCGCGGCCTCGGGGAACGGCGAGCTCGCCGCGCCCGGACTGCTCACCGTCCTCGTGCTCGTCGCCGGGGTCGTCCTGCTGTTCACCGGGCGCTACCCGCGCGACGTCTTCGCGCTCGTGGTCGGCATCTGCCGCTGGGTGCTGCGCGTGACCGCCTACGTGCTGCTCATGCGCGACGAGTACCCGCCGTTCCGGCTCGACCGATGAACCCGCGAGAAAGGAACCCCATGTACACCGACGTCATCATCGGCTACGACGGCTCCCCGTCGGGTCGTGACGCGCTCGCGCTCGGCCGCCGTCTGGCCCGGGCGACGGCCGCCGAGACCACGGTCCTGTGCGTCCACCCCTACCAGGCGCTCACCTCCGACGTCGAGGTCGACGCGGCGTTCGAGCTCAGCTGGCGCCGCCACGCCGAGCAGATCCTGGACGAGGCCCGCGTCGCACTCGACGACGCGCCGGGCGTCACCTTCCGCGCGAAGGCCGAGACCTCCGTGGCCCGCGCCCTGCACGGTCTCGCCCTCGAGGCCGCGGCAGCGCTCATCGTCGTCGGGTCCTCGCAGCGCACGGGCATCGGCCGGCTGCTGCCCGGGCCGACCGCCGCCCAGGTCGTCCATGGCGCCCCCTGCGCCGTGGCGATCGCCCCACCGGGCTACGCCGAGCACGAGCACCTTCACCGCGCCGGCGTCATCGGCGCGGCCGTCGACGGCGGCCGCGAGACCGAGCGCGTCGCGCGCATCGGCGCGCGGATCGCCCGCGGCGCCCACGCCAAGCTGCGACTGGTGGCCGTCGCCCACACGCACGAGAGCGCCGGCCTGCCGGTGGCCCGGCTGTCGGCCGCCTCCGTCCGCGAGGCCGTACGCGACTCGGCCAGGAACGCGCTCGAGCGGGCGGTCGTCGCCGCCGGCTCCGATGTGGAGGTCGAGTCCCGGCTGGTCGAGGGAACGCCCGCCGACCGGCTGGCCGCCGAGAGCCACGACCTCGACCTGCTGATCGTCGGCTCGCGCGGCTACGGGCCGCTGCGCCGGATCGTCCTCGGCTCGGTCACCGCCGCCATCGTGCGCAACGCCGGGTGCCCGGTCCTCGCCCTGCCCCGCGGGACCGCCGAGGAGATCGACGCCTCGGTCGCGGGGATCGCGCGCGCCGTGCGCCGCTGACCTACCTGTCATTCCCAAGCTCGGAGACCATCATGTTCACCCGCATCCTCATCGGCGTCGACGGCCGCTCCAGCGGCCGCGACGCCCTCGCCCTCGCGCGGCGGCTGGCCGCGCCGTCGGCCCAGCTCGTCGCGATCCACGTGGACCGCGACGCCCGCGAGGGATCGCCGATCGACGCGCGCCCGTCCGAGGCGCTGCTCGACGCCGAGCTCGACCGCGCCGGGCTGGACGCCGAGCGCCGCGTCGTCTGCGAGCGCTATCCGGGGCGCGCCCTGCGCGAGGCGACCGGGCGCCTGGACGCCGACCTGCTGGTCCTCGGCTCCTCGCACCGCGCCCGGCTGGGTCGCATCCTGGCGGGCGAGACCGCGTTGAGCGCGCTGCACGGCGCGCACTGCGCCGTGGCCGTCGCACCGCGCGCCGCTGACGGCGGCGCCGCGGACACCGGACTCGGCGTCATCGGCGTCGGTTTCGACGGCTCGGCCGAGGCGCGGCTCGCGCTCGACCGCGCCGCCGCGATCGCGCGGTCCACGGGCGCGACCCTGCGCCTCGTCGCCGTGGGCGAACCGGTGGAGGAGCTGCTCGCGGTGGCGCCGGACGGCCGTGCCTGGCGCAGCGTCGACGAGCAGCGGCGGGCGAGCAGCGAGCACATGCTGACCGCTGCGGCGCGACGTGCCGCGCCCGACGTCCTGGTCCGCTCGGCGGTCGTGCCGGCTTTGCCGGGGCCGGCCTCGAGCGGCTGTCCCGAGGACGTCGACCTGCTGGTCATCGGCTCTCGCGCCTATGGCCGCGCCCTGCGCGCGCTGGTCGGCAGCACCGCCGCCGGGCTCCTGCACACCGCGCACTGCCCGCTGCTGGTCGTGCCGCGCGGCGCAGCCGACGACGCCCGGCCCGTGGCGGACACCAGAGCCGCCTGACCGACGGCCGCGTCGCCTGCCGCGCTGCGCGTCAGCGCCGGGCGCCCGGCGCCGCCGTCAGGTGCGACCGGCCGAGGTCGAGCGCGATCGCGAGGATGAGCGTCGCCGTCCAGGCGTTGACCGGGTCGGCGGCGAGCGGCTCGTGACCGCCCACGTTGTCGGCGATCAGCCAGATCACGAACCAGACGAACGTCATCGTGTGCTCCTCCGCGTCGATGGCTTGTCCTCGAGGCGCCGGTCCAGCCAGGCGAGCACGGCGTCCGCCATGCCCTCCACCGGCTGGTCCGCGGGAACGACGAGGTGCCGGCGGTGGGACATGCCGGCGAACGGCTCCCAGGCGGCGAGCTGACGCCGCATGACGTCGACGGTGGCGTCCGAGACGCGGTCGGGGGCGCGCGCACGCCGGATCGCGCGGCGCTCGAGGACCTCGGCCGGCGCCCGGCACTCCGCGAAGAGCACCGGTGCGGCGCAGCCGCCCAGCGCCTCCAGGAACGCCGCGCGCTCGGCCGCCGTGTGGAAGGTGGCGTCGACGATCGCGCCCCCGCTCTGGGCAAGCGCCTCCGTCGTCTGCGCGGCGAGCGCGCGGTAGGTCTCGGCCGTGACCGACGGGGCGTAGGCGGCGGCCGGGGCCCGGGTCGTCGGGGCGAGGCCGAACAGGCGCTTGCGCGTCACGTCGGAGGACAGGTGCGGGAACCCGGCGGCGAGCGAGAGGTGCCGGGCGAGGGTGCTCTTCCCGCTCGCGGCCGGGCCGCAGCACACGATCACGTGCGGTCCGCGGGCGCGCCAGGCCAGGCGCTCGGCGAGCGCCACGAGGCGTTCGCTCTCACGGACCGCGTCGTCGGCGTCGGCTCCGGGCTGCGTCGCACGAACGGCCGCGACCTTCGCGCGCACCAGGGCGCGGAAGCACGCGAGCCCGGCGAGCAGCGCCTCGTCGCCGGGATCACCACCCGAGCGCCGGTAGGCGACGACGATCCGGTCGGCGATCGCGGGCGCGCCGAGCGCCTCGAGGTCCATGACGAGGAAGGCGAGATCGAGCGCCACGTCGCCGATCCGCAGCGCGGGATCGAACTCGAGGCAGTCGACGATCTGCGGCGGGTCGGACAGGATGACGTGCTCGGCCCGGAGATCGCCGTGGCCCTCGCGCACGAGGCCGCGCGCGGCGCGCCGCGCCAGCGCCGGGGTCCAGCCGCCCAGGAACGAGACGAGGAACCGTCGCAGCGCGATGAGGCGCGCGCCGTCGACCGCACCCGGGTGCACCGCATCGAGGTCGTCCAGGGTCGTGCGGACCGCGTCCGCGAGGGCCCGGCTCGCGCCGTGCCCGTCGCGCGGACGGCGCGCGACGAGGTGGAAGCCGGCGAGCAGGTGCCCGAGCCGCTCCGCGTCGGCGTCGGTCGCCGTGCCGGCGGCCGCACGGGCCGCGAGCGTGTCCGCCTCGGCGAAGCGGCGCATCTCGACCGCCACCTCGAGGACGCCGTCGTCGTCGACGCGGCGATCCCGGTCGGGGACCAGCGCGAAGCCGTCCGCGGCACGGACGAGCGCGAGCGTCCCGAGATAGATGCGGGGCGCGAGCCGCCGGTTCAGGCGGACCTCCTCGCGGCACAGGGCGCGCCGGCGCTCGAGCGTGCCGTAGTCGAGGAATCCGAGGGTCACCGGCTTCTTGACCTTGTACGCGCGGTCCCCGGCCAGGAAGACCCACGAGCAGTGCGTCTCGACGACCTCGACCGTCGCCGGCGCGCCCGGGTATGTCCGCGGGTCGCGCATCGCCGCCACGACGAGCGCGGTGTGATCGCCGACGGCGGTCGCCGACACGGCTCAGCCCGCGGTGTCGCCCGCGTGCGGGACCGGCGTGGCGGCGGCTCCGAGCTCGACCCGCACCGGCACGACGTCGGCCGACGGGCGGACCTCGGGCGTCCGCGGCGCGCCGGCGCGCAGCGCGAGGTACGACGACAGGTAGCGGCCCGCGATCTTGCTGGGCGGCCACCACAGGGAGAACGTCCGGGGGCTCGACGGGGCGCCGTGCGTCTCGTCGAGCGGGGCTCGCAGGTAGGTCGGATCGTCGCCGCCGTACAGCATCCCCTGGAGCACGGGCGAGAACGGCCGGGGATCGATCGGCAGGCCGAGGTCGGCGAGCATCGCCTCGGCGGCGGCATCGGCCTGTTGGGTCGCGAGGCCGCCTTGCTTCAACGGGAAGGTCGTGATGTCGCCCGCCGCATAGACGCGCTCGACGGCGTCCACGCGGCCGTGCGCGTCGACCGGGATGAACCCCGCGGAGTCGTGCGGGAGGCCGCCGACGAAGCGCCCGGCGGGCCGCGGCAGGGTGACGACGCGGTCGGCGAGCAGCCCGCGCCCGTCGACGAGCCGGAGACGGCCGCTCTCGGCCGCCAGGGGCTCGGCCTCGCACACCACCTCGATGCCGTGGTCGTCGAGCAGCTGGGCGACGAGGCTGCTCGCCTCGGCGCCGAAGAGCGCGAGCGGGGTCGCCTCCGGCGTCACGAGCGTGAGCCGGGCCTTCGCGCCCCGGGCGCGGAGGTCCGTCGCCGCGAGCAGGGCGAGCTCGTAGAGCGGCAACGGCCACGACGTGGCCGTTCCGACGGCGAAGGCGAGCGTGTGCCGCATGCGGGCGGCGTCGTCGAGCATCCGCCGGATCGCCGGGGCGTCGACCGCGCCGTAGAAGGTCACCGCGCCCGGCAGGTGCGCGACCGGCCGGGCGCCGATCGCCACCAGCAGCAGGTCGTAGCGGCGCTCGACACCCGAGGTCGTCGTGATCGTCCGCCGGTCGGGGTGGACCGCGGAGAGCTCGTCGTGCACGACCTCCGCGTCCTGGTCGGAAGCGAAGCGGACGAGCGGCATGCTCCACGTCCGCGGACCACCGACGGGCTCGAGCACGGACAGCGGCCGGTAGGTGAAGTGCTGGGCCGGCGTCAGGAGCTCGATCTCGACGTCGTCCGCCGTGACGTGGTCGCGCAGGAGGAGACAGGCCTCGAGGGCGGCGACGCCGCTGCCGGCGATCAGTACCCGGGGACGTTTGTCAGGTGATGCGAGCCACGTGCTCATGGTGCTGAGCCTCCCGCGGGCGCGCAGCCGCGTCATCCGGGGATCCCACGGACGTCGACGGTCGCAATCACGGAGGCCCGGTCCTCGTTCTCCCGCGTCGCGCGCCGGAGGAGCGCGTGCCGTCGGTCGTCGGCATCGCCGGAGCGGCCTCGGTGCCGGCGAGCTGAGCGCGCGGTCGTGCCGTCGCGGCGTCCGTGGTTTCCCGCAGCCGGATGCCGCGCGCGGCGCGGATGGCGCGCCCGCCGGCCGTCCATAGCGTGCGGACCATGACGACTTCACCTCTTCGCGTCCTGGTCGCCGGCGGCGGTGTCGCCGGTGTCGAGGCGCTTCTCACCCTGCACGCGCTCGCGGGCGACCGCGTCGACCTGACCCTCGCCGACGCCCAGGCGGACTTCGTGTATCGCCCGATGAAGGTCGCGGAGGCCTTCGGCCGGGGCATCGCCCGGCGCCACCCCATGCGGGACATCGCGCGGGACGCCGGCGCCCACCTCGTCGCCGACAACGTGACGAGCGTCGACCCGGGCGCGCGCACCGCGCGCACCGCCGGTGGCGAGACGCTGCGCTACGACGCCGTGCTCGTCGCGACCGGCGCCCAGGCGCTGCCCGCCTTCCCCGAGGCCCTGACCTGGGACGACCGCTCCGCGGCGGACCATCTCGGCGGGCTGCTGCGCGACATCGAGCAGGGCTATCTCCGCCGCCTGGCGTTCGTCGTCCCGCCGGGGCCGGGCTGGCCGCTGCCGGCCTACGAGCTCGCCCTCATGACCGCCCGGATGGCGTGGGACGCCCAGGCCGGGACGAGTGTCACGCTCATCACCCCCGAGGTCGCGCCCCTCGCGGTCTTCGGACCGCGCGCGACGGAGGCCGTCCGGGCGGAGCTCGAGGCGGCGCACGTCGGCTTCCACGGGGCCTCCTACGTCGAGCTCGAGAAGGGCCACGGCGTCACGGTCGTCGTCCACCCCGGCGCGCGCCGCATCGAGGTCGACCGCGTCGTCGCCCTGCCCCGGCTCGTCGGGCGCGCCCCGTCCGGCATCCCGGCGGATGACGACGGGTTCCTGCACGTCGACCATCAGTGCAAGGTCACGGGCGTCGACGACGTCTGGGCCGCCGGCGACGGCATCGCGTTCCCCGTGAAGTTCGGCGGGCTGGCGGCCCAGCAGGCCGACGCCGCCGCCGAGGCGATCGCCCAGCTGGCCGGCGCCGACGTCACCCCGCAGCCCTTCAAGCCGGTGCTCCGCGGCCGTCTGCTCACCTGGAAGGGCGAGCGCTGGATGCACCACGTCGCCGGCGGCGGCGGCGGGCACGGCGAGGTCGCCGATCACGCGCTGTGGTGGCCGCCCGGCAAGGTCGCCGGCCGCCGTCTCGCCCCGTACCTCGCCGAGCGCGACGAAGCCGCCGCCGTCGGCCACGAGCCGCCGCCGGCCGGCCTGACCGTGCAGACCGATCTGACCCGCGAGTTCGCGGGCTCGGCCTGATCCCAACGAGAAGGACGGAGGAGTCCCCATGTTCAAGAAGATCGTCGTCGGCGTGGACGGCCGCGAGGGCGGCCGCGACGCCCTGTCCCTCGGCGCCCGGTTGGCGCTGGCCGCCGGCGGCGAGCTCGTCGCCGTGCAGGTCGTCGCGCTCGACCAGTTCGTCGTCCGCGCCGGCGCGCCGAAGTACAACACCATGGCCCGGGAGGAGGCGCGGCGCCGGCTCGAGCAGGAGGTCGCCGACGCCGGCCTCACCGCCGACCTGCGGGTGCTCGGCGACACCTCGCCCGCCCGTGCGCTGCACGGCGTGGCCGAGGAGGTCGCCGCCGACGTCATCGTCGTCGGCTCGACCGGCCATGCCGGTCTCGGCCGCGTGCTCGCGGGCGACGACGTCGTCGGCACGCTGCACGCCTCGCCGTGCGCCGTCGCCGTCGCCCCGCGCGGGCTCGCCGACGCCGAGTGGAGCCCGATCACGCGCATCGGCGTCGGCTTCGATGCCACCCCCGAGGCCGAGCAGGCGCTCGCGGCGGCCGTGGCGGTCGCGCTCGACTCCGGCGCGACGCTCGAGGTGATGTCGGTCGTGGCCACCCACGTCAACGCGGCCGACCGCACTCTGTACGACAGCGAGTGGCTCGACCGTGCCCGTGCCGCTGCGCAGGAGCACGTCGACGCCGGGATCGCGGACCTTCCCGTCGAGGCGTCCGGCCAGGTCGCCGTCGGCGAGCCGTTGGCCGAGCTCGTCGAGCTCTCGGCGACCGTCGACCTGCTCGTGGTCGGCTCGCGCGCCTGGGGCCCGGTCCGCCGGACGCTCATCGGCAGCACCGCGGCCAAGCTCAGCCGGGCCGCACACGCACCGCTCCTCGTCCTCCCTCGCGGCGCCGCCACCGGCCAGCCGGGCGAGCGCGAGCCCGCCACGGCGCCGGCCACCGCATGAGCCGACGCTGAAGGATCGCGTGTCCGGGGCCTCGTCGTCAGGGCCCCGGACACGCGACGGCGATCACCGCCCCGCGGCCTCCCCCAGCAGCGCGCGAACCTGCCGGGCGATCTCGAGGTCTTCGCGGGCCGCGACGACGACCGTGCGGGTCGCCGCCCCGGCCGCGCTGATGTCGGCGTCGCCGTCGGCGGCGGAGTTGCGCCGCTCGTCGACCGCGACGCCGAGGAAGCCGAGGCCGGTGGCCGCTGCGGCGCGAACCGGCGCCGAGCGCTCCCCGACGCCGCCCGTGAAGACCAGGGCGTCGAGCCCCCCGAGCGCGGCGGCCATCGCCGCGATCCCCGCGCGCAGGCGGTGGACGTACACGTCGAGGGCGAGCCGGGCGTCCGGGTCGGACTCGGCCCGCCCGAGGACCTCGCGCATGTCCGCGGTCCCGGCGAGCGCCAACAGGCCCGACTCGTGCTCGAGGGCCGCCGCCATCTCCCCCACGCCGACGTCCTCGCGCTCGAGCAGCCACAGCAGCGCGCCGGGATCGACCGACCCCGACCGCGTGGCCATGACCAGGCCCTCGAGGGGCGTGAAGCCCATCGTCGTGTCGACCGAGCGGCCGTCGCGCACCGCCGCGAGCGAGGCGCCGGCGCCGAGATGACACGTCACGACACGGCGGGCCCCGGTCAGCTGCGCGGCCCGCCGGGCGGCGTAGGCGTGCGACAGCCCGTGGAAGCCGTAGCGCCGGACGCCCCGGCGCTCGCGCCAGGCCGCCGGGATCGCGTAGGTCGAGGCCGCCGGCGGCAGGGACGCGTGGAACGCGGTGTCGAAGCAGGCGACGGCGGGCACGGACGGCAGCGCGCGCGTCACGGCGTCGAGCGCGGCGAGCGACTTGGGCTGGTGCAGCGGGGCGAGATCGGTGAGCGCTCGCAGCTCGTCCACGACGGTGTCGTCGACCACCACCGCGCCGGAGAAGCGCTCGCCGCCGTGCACGATCCGGTGGCCGACCGCGCCGACGCGCGGCGCCTGCGCGAGCCAGCCACGCACGGCCTCGTCGTCGACCGCGGCGCGCGGCGCGTCGATGTCGGCCTCCGCGACGATCGCGTCGGAGGCGTCGAGGACCCGCAGCTTCAGGCTGCTCGAGCCGGCGTTGACGACGAGGACGTCCACGCCGTCAGGCGGCCGGCAGCGTCCAGTCCTTGACCTCGGGTGCGTCGTCGCCGAACTCGCGCGTGTAGCGGCGCAGGCGCAGGCGCTCATCGACCATCTCCTGGCGCAGCTCCGCGGCCCGCTCGCCGAGCCCGGGAACGCGGTCGATGACGTCCATCACGAGGTGGAAGCGGTCCATGTCGTTGAGCATGACCATGTCGAAGGGCGTCGTGGTCGTGCCCTCCTCCTTGTAGCCGCGGACGTGGAGGTTGCGGTGGTTCGTCCGCCGGTAGGTGAGCCGGTGGATCAGCCACGGGTAGCCGTGGTAGGCGAACACGACGGGGCGGTCAGTGGTGAAGAGCGCGTCGAACTGCGCGTCCGGGAGGCCGTGGGGATGCTGAGTCTCCGGCTGCAGACGCATGAGGTCGACGACGTTGACCACCCGCACCCGGAGGTCGGGGAGATGCTCGCGCAGCAGCCGTGCGGCGGCCACCGTCTCCAGGGTCGGGACGTCCCCGGCGCAGGCCAGCACGACGTCGGGCTCGCCGTCGCCTGGTGTTCCTGCCCACGGCCAGATCCCGAGGCCGCGCGTGCAGTGGGCGATCGCCTCGTCCATCGTCAGGAACTGCAGTGCGGGCTGCTTGCCGGCGACGATGACGTTGACGTAGTCGCGGCTGCGCAGGCAGTGGTCGGCGACCGACAGCAGGCAGTTGGCGTCGGGCGGCAGGTAGACGCGGACGATCTCGGCCTTCTTGTTGACGACGTGGTCGATGAAGCCCGGGTCCTGGTGGCTGAAGCCGTTGTGGTCCTGGCGCCAGACGTGCGAGGTGAGCAGGTAGTTCAGCGACGCGATCGGCTGCCGCCACGGGATCCCGCGCGTGACCTTCAGCCACTTGGCGTGCTGGTTGAACATCGAGTCGACGATGTGGATGAACGCCTCGTAGCAGCTGAAGAACCCGTGACGGCCGGTGAGGAGGTAGCCCTCCAGCCACCCCTGGCACAGGTGCTCGCTCAGGACTTCCATCACGCGGCCGCCCGGCGCGAGGTGGTCGTCGGTGTCGAGCCGCTCGGCGTCCCACGCCCGGTCGGTGGCCTCGAACACGGCGTCCAGGCGGTTCGACGCCGTCTCGTCGGGGCCGAAGAGCCGGAACGTGCGGCGCTCGGCGTCCAGGCGCATCGTGTCGCGCAGGAATGCGCCGAGGACCCGCGTCGCCTCGGCCGTGGTCGCGGCCGGGCTCGGGACGTCGACGGCGTAGTCGCGGAAGTCCGGCAGGCGCAGCGCGCGCAGCAGCAGCCCGCCGTTGGCGTGGGGGTTGGCCCCCATGCGCCTCCGGCCCTCGGGGGCCTCACGCAGGATGTCGGGGCGCGGGGCGCCGTGCTCGTCGAAGAGTTCCTCCGGCCGGTAGCTGCGCAGCCACGCCTCGAGCTGGGCGAGGTGCTCCGGCCGCGTCCGGACCGCGGACAGCGGCACCTGGTGCGAGCGGAACGAGCCCTCGGCGGGCAGGCCGTCGACCTCCTTCGGTCCGGTCCATCCCTTCGGGGTGCGCAGGACGATCATCGGCCACCGCGGGCGCCCCGCGCCGCGGTTGCCCCGCGCGGCGGACTGGATCTCGGCGATCCGGTCGAGCGCGCGGTCGAGGGTCGCGGCCATGGCCTCGTGCATCTCCGCGGGCTCGGAGCCCTCGACGAACAGCGGCTCGTGGCCGTAGCCCTCCATCAGGGACCGCAGCTCCTCGTGCGAGATCCGCGCGAGCACGGTCGGGTTGGCGATCTTGTAGCCGTTGAGGTGCAGGACCGGCAGGACGGCGCCGTCGTGCACCGGGTCGAGGAACTTGTTCGAGTGCCAGCTCGCGGCCAGCGGGCCGGTCTCCGCCTCGCCGTCGCCGACGACGCAGCAGACCAGCAGGTCGGGGTTGTCGAACGCGGCGCCGTAGGCGTGGGTGAGCGCGTAGCCGAGCTCGCCGCCCTCATGGATCGAGCCCGGCGTCTCGGGCGCGACGTGGCTCGGGATCCCGCCCGGGAACGAGAACTGCCGGAACAGCCGGCGCAGGCCCTCCTCGTCGAGCCCGATGTCCGGGTAGACCTCGCTGTAGGTGCCTTCGAGGTAGGTGTTCGCCACGAGCCCGGGGCCCCCGTGCCCGGGGCCCGTCACGAAGATCGCGTCGAGCTCGCGGGCGCGGATGGCGCGGTTCATGTGGGCGTAGAGGAAGTTCAGGCCCGGAGTCGTTCCCCAGTGCCCGAGCAGCCGCGGCTTGACGTGCTCGGGCCGGAGCGGCTCGCGCAGCAGCGGATTGTGGAGCAGGTAGATCTGCCCGACCGACAGATAGTTGGCGGCGCGCCAGTAGGCGTCGATGCGCCCGAGCGCGACGTCGTCGAGGATCCGCGGCGTGGTCGAGTCGGTCACGGCGACTCCCTTTCCTGTCGGGTCACGGGTGGCTGTCGGCGTCAGCCGACGCGCGCAAGCTGCAGACCGCCGGGCGCATCGCGTTCGGCGAGGAGGGCACCGAGCCGGCGCGCGGCAATCTTCCCAGGAGGCGACGTCCGCGGCACGCCGCTCGCGCTCCCCGGGTCGAGCGGATCGGAGATGTCGCGCTGCAGCCAGAGGCTTCCCCGCCCGGTACGCAGCTGCGCCTGCAGGAGCGGTGTGTAGGCGCCGGCCGGAACCGGCACGCCCGCCAGCCGGGCGATCTCCTGCGCGGCGGTGTCGGCCTGCCGTGCCGCGAGGCCACCCGTCGCGGGCGTGCGGCTCGTTGCGTCCCCGGCCGCCCACACGCGGGTCGTGCCGCGGACCAGGCAGTGCTCGTCGGTGACGATGAAGCCCTCGATGTCGGCGCGAAGGCCGGGGATGTCGGGCCCGAGCGCCCGCGGCAGCGTCACGACGCGGTCGACGGCGACGCGCCGCCGGCCGGGCCACGCGTCGACGACGAGACCGCCGCCGTCGCGCCGGACCTTGGCGATCGTGTTTCCGAGGAACCCGACGCCCGCGTCGCCGAGGGTTTGCGCCACCGCTCCCGATCCGGCCGGACCGAAGATCGCCAGCGGCGCCGCCTCGGGGGTGACCAGGAAGAGCTCGACGCGCGGCTCGCGCGCCTCGAAGCGGCGGCCGACCATCAGCGCGAGCTCGTAGGCGGGAAGCGACCAGAGGCACCGCGGAGGGACGACGAACGCCACGCGGGAGACGGCGCCCGCCTCGATTCCGGCGAGGATCTCGCGGAAGGCGGTCTGGTCGCCGCCGGGGATCCACGTCACCGCGTCACGGATGCCAACCGCTGCACGCGCGCCGACGGCGACGAGGAGCGCGTCGTAGTCGTGGACGTGGCCGTCCGTGGCGTAGACGCGGCGCCCGTCGGCGTCGACCCGTTCGAGGCCGGCCCGCACGAGCGTCGCGCCGGCGGCGTCGGCCACCTCGGCGATCGGCAGGCGTCCGGCGCGGCCGGTGCCGAACGGCTCGGCCGTCTCGAGCGCGTGCAGGACGAGCTCCGCGCGGGGCTCGAGGAGGGTGAGCGACACGGCGTCCCCGGCGAGCTGGCGCAGAGCGAGCAGCGCCTCGAGGCCGGCGATCCCGCCACCGGCGACCAGGACGCGGATGGGCGGACGGCCGTTCATCCTCGGATCGTCGCCGCCCGCGCCATCCCGCTCATCCGGGGCCGGCCGATGCCTCGCTGTGGGAAACCACGGACGCGGGAGCCGTGCGCCGCGCGGTCGACGCGATGCCTCGGCTTCCCGCGACCGGCGATTCAGTAGTTCCCACGGAACGCGCAGCGTGCCGCGACCGGAGGGGCGGCGCGCAGCGCGGGCCTAGGCTCGCCACCATGACAATCCCTGCTCCGTCGCCCTCGGCCGAGGACACCGTCACGATCGTGGTCGCCGACGACCATCACGTCGTGCGCTCCGGCCTGCGACTCCTGCTCGAGGTCGAGGACGAGTTCACGGTGGTCGCCGAGGCCGCCGACGCCGACGCGGCCCTGCGCACCGTCCTCGGGCACAAGCCCGCGGTGCTCGTCCTCGATCTCAACATGCCGGGCGACGTCACGTCGCTCGACGCGATCCCGCTCGTGCGCGAGAAGTCCCCGGAGACATCGGTCGTCGTGCTCACGATGCAGGAGGACCCGTCGTTCGCCCGCGCCGCCCTGCAGGCGGGCGCACGGGGCTACGTCCTGAAGGACTCGGCGAACACCGAGCTCGTCGAGGCCGTTCGTCGCGCGGCCTCCGGTGGGACGTACCTCGCGCCGAAGCTCGGCGCCGCGCTCGCCGCGACCCCCGCCACGCCGCCCGGTCCACCCGACGACCTCACGCCGCGTGAGCTCGAGGTCCTGCACCTGATCGCGCTCGGCCACACCAACGCGGAGATCGGCAAGCAGCTCTACCTGTCCATCCGGACCGTCGAGTCGCACCGCGCGCACATCCAGCAGAAGCTCCGCCGGTCGACGCGCGCGGAGCTCGTGCGCTACGCGCTCGACCACGGTCTGCTCGAAGACTGAACGGCGCCCGTGAGCTGATGCCCTCCACGGATCCCGGCGGCGCGCCGGGTCGAGCCCGCGTGCTCGTGGCCGATCCGCACGCCGCGGTCCGCCGGGCGCTCGCCCACGCGATCGCCCAGGAACCGGAGATCGCGGTCGTCGCCGCGACGAGCGGGCTCAGCCAGACGCTGGAGGCGATCCGGACGCGGCGTCCGGACGTCGCGCTCGTCGATGTCGCCGTGCTCGAGGGACGCGGCGTCTCGGCCCTGCACGAGCTGCTCGACGCCCGTCCAAGGATGGCCATCCTGGTGATGACCGTCGTGGACGACCCGTCGTTCCGTCACGCCGCCATGCGGCACGGCGCCGCGGGTCGCGTCCTGAAGGACGCGCCGGCGAGCGCGCTTGCGACAGCGATCCACGACGCCGTCGCCGACCGGCCACCTGCGCGTCGTCCCACGGGCCGGCTGACGGTCAGCCGCTGTCGGCGCGGACACTCGGCATCCGGTCCTCGTCGGCCCGCGCTGCGGGCAGCCAGGCATGGACGGTCGTTCCCTGCCCGGGGCTCGTCTCGATGTCGAACCGACCCGCCGCCAGGCGCACGCGCTCGCGCATGCCGATGAGGCCGAAGCCGGCGCTGGTCTCGCCCTCCGGGAAGCCGTGGCCGTCGTCGGTGACCGCGACCTCGACGACGCCGTCGCGCTCCACGACGGTCACCGTGGCCCGCGTCGCCTCGGCGTGCTTGGCGACGTTCGTCAGCGCCTCCTGGACCACGCGGTAGATCGTCGTCTCGAGCGCGGGTGCCAGCCGGCTCTGCTCGCCTCGGCCCTCGTAGCGCAGGTCGACGTGCAGGCTCACGGCGACGCCCGACAACGAGGAGGACGGCTCGACCAGCGCCTCGAGCGCCGGTTGCACGCCGAGCTGGTCGAGCGACGCCGGGCGCATGTCCGTGATCAGGCTCCGCATCGCCTGGATGCTCGCGTCGACCTGCTCCACGGCCTGCGCGACCGCGTCCGGCAGGTTCTCGGGCTTGGTGCGCGCCAGCGCGCCGAGTCGCAGCTTGACGGCCGCGAGCTCCTGGAGGCTGTCGTCGTGCAGCTCCCGCGCCCAGCGGCGGCGCTCGAGCTCGGCGGCCTCGACGCTGCGCTCCAGCGCCTGGGTCTCCACCGTCTGGGCGGTCGCCACCGCGGTCGCGGCGCTGGCGGCGAACGCCTCCATGAGTCGCTCGTCCTCCGCGGTGAAGTCGGGGCCGCCGGTCACACGGTCGAAGGCGGCGACGATGCCCACGACCTGGTTGCGGAACACCAGCGGCACGAGCAAACCCGTCTTCGCGCCGATCCGCTCGGCGAGCCGGAAGCGCAGGCGCGCCGGAGCGTCGCTGAGGCGCTCGGGGCGCCGCGACTTGAGGACCTGCCCCCCGAGCGATCCCTGGATCGGGATGTGGTCGTCGAGCAGGTTCGCATCGACCTCGCCGGCGGCCGCCTTGATCACGAGGTCCGGCCCCTGCACGAGCTCGATCACCATCGCGCGGGCGGCGACGAGCGCTCGCCCGCGCTTCGCGATCAGCTCGAGGATCCGCTGCAGATCGGTCTCGCCGCCCACCGCCCGGGCGATCGCGGTCGTCGTCTCGAGTGCGGTCACCGTGCGCTCGAGCTCGTCGCGCCGGCGGCGCGCGTCCCGATACAGCCGCGCGTTCTCGATCGCGATCGCGGCCCACCCGGCCAGGAGCACGACGGCCTCTTCGTCGCCGTCGTCGAACTCCTCCCCACCCTGCTTCTCGGTCAGGTAGAGGTTCCCGAACGCCTCCCCGCGGATGCGGATGGGCACGCCGAGGAAGCTGTGCATCGGTGGGTGGTTCAGCGGAAACCCGTAGGAGTGCGGATGCTGGCCGACGTCGGGCAGCCGCAGCGGGCGAGGCTCGGAGATCAGGGTCCCGAGAACCCCATGCCCGCGCGGAAGATCGCCGATGGCCGAGTGGGTGGCGTCGTCGAGTCCGACCGTGAGGAACCGCTCGAGGCGCTCCCGCCGCTCGTCGAGCACGCCCAGCGCTGCGTAGCGCGCGTCCGTCAGCTCACGGGCCACCTCGAGCACGCGACGCCAGCACGCGCTCGCTGTCGAGCTCGGCCACGAGCGCCCGTCCGACGTCGAGCAGCCGCAGGAGCCGCTCCTCGCGAGGAGCCGATTGTCGAGTTTCGCCAGCCAAGAACGGCGTTCACGAGAGGGAAGAGCCCCCGCGAACCTACCAGGCGGTCTGCGTCCTCCTCGCCGCGTTGTCTTGGCGCGTTGGCGCAATCAGCGCCAGCGATGCTGCCAGCGGGCAAAGCGGACCAGCGTCGGCGGCCAGCGACGGCCGAAGGCTCGACGCGAGGAACGCCAGGCGCCGGCGGCGCCGATGGTGATGGTCTCGATCTTCTTCATGACTCCTCCTCGGAGATCGTGCGCCGCCTCGCGGCGCGCTGTCGACTCACCGTCCCGTCTGCCGGCCTCGCGTCGTCCGCGCAACGCACGTCTCCTGGCGCGGAGGAGTACGGAGCGCGGCCGCGGGCCTGCCCCGGATCGCGCACCGGCCGGCCGATGCGACGGTCCCGGACGTGTCCAATCGCGAAAAGGAGCCGCTCATGAAGGCCGCCGTCGTCCACGACTTCACCCGTCCGCTGGCGATCGAGGACGTCCCCATCCCGGAGCCGGGCCCCGAGCAGGTGCTCGTGCGCATCGAGACCTCCGGCCTGTGCCACACCGACATCCACGCCGCCCGCGGCGAGTGGCCGGTCAAGCCCGCGCTGCCGTTCATCCCCGGCCACGAGGGCGTCGGGATCGTCGAGCGCGTCGGCGCGGGCAACGCCCACGGGATACGAGCGGCATGCGGGTCGCGCTGCCCTGGCTCGGCTACGCGTGCGGCGACTGCGGGTACTGCAACAGCGGCTGGGAGACGCTGTGCGAGTGCCAGCTCAACATGGGCTACTCGATGAACGGCGGCTTCGCCGAGTACGCCGTCGGCTACGCCCGCCACGTCGTCCGGGTGCCCGACGGCATCGACCCCTTCGACGCCGCGCCGCTCACGTGCGCCGGCGTCACCACCTACAAGGCGGTGAAGGTCTCCGGCGCCGGTCCTCCGACCTCGTCGCCGTCTTCGGCGCCGGCGGCCTCGGCCACCTCGCGGTCCAGTACGCCGCGATCACCGGCGCCGCCGTCGTCGCGGTGGACGTCAACGAGGAGCGGCTCGAGGCCGCCCGCGCGCTCGGCGCCGAGCACGTCGTCAACGCCGGCGAGGAGGACCCGGTCGCCGCGATCCAGCGCCTCGGCGGCGCGCAGGCCGCGATCTCGACCGCGGTCAACCCGACCGCGTTCGAGCAGGCGCTCGGCTCCCTGCCCGCGGCGGCACGCTGGTCTGCGTCGGCCTGCCGGCGGAGAACGCGATGCGGCTGCCGATCTTCGAGACCGTGCTCGGCGGGCTGACCGTCAGCGGCTCGATCGTCGGCACCCACCTCGACCTCGAGGAGGTCTTCGACCTGCACCGCCGCGGCCTGACGACGGTCTCGAGCGGCCGCGCCCTCGACGACGTCAACGACGCGATCGAGCAGGTGCTCGACGGCAGCGCCCCGAGCCCGCGGCTCGTGCTCGACCCCGTCGGCCTCGCCGTCGCGCCGCCGGCCGCCGCCGCGGTGTCGGCCACGACGGGCTGACGGCGTCCGTGAGCCCAGTGGGCGGTCCGGTG
>CAWBIM010000015.1:0-136278 GCA_963788935.1 uncultured Actinomycetes bacterium
GCATGGGCCGGGAAGGACTCGAACCTTCGTCTGACGGATTATGAGTCCGCTGCTCTGACCAACTGAGCTACCGGCCCGCGCGGCGGAGCCTAGTAAAGGCCCAGTCAATTCTTCGGAGGCCCTCAGGTTCGCGCGCAACCATCTGGTCATGCCCCTCACGCCTCATCCCTCCCCCACTGAGGCCCGGGGCGCCGGCGCGACGGACGCGACGGCGGAGACCCTGCGCCTGGACGCCCTGCCGCGCATGACGTACCGCGCGCGGCTGCGGACGATTTCCGAGACCCGGCCCGCTCCCGGCCGGTACCTCGTCGTCGAGGACGGCGACGAGCACCGGCTGCTGCGCCTGGAGCCCGGCGCGACCCACATCGGTCGCGGCTGGGGCGCGGAGCTCAGGCTCGAGGACCCAGCGATCTCCCGGCGGCACGCGATCGTGTTCGCCTCCTCGGAGTCGGTGCGGGTCCTCGACGACCGCTCGGCCAACGGCACGCGCGTCAACGGTGAGCGCGTGACCGGCGCCGAGCTCAGCGACGGGGACGTGATCCTGGTGGGTCAGGTGGTGCTGACCTACCGCGAGTTCGCTGAGAGCTAGAGCGGGCGGCACGGCCGGGCGGGCGAGCGCCAACGGTGGGGCGCCGCCCGCCCCGGCCGCACTTCCTCGTCAGGCCACGACGCGCAGCGCGGCGGTCGACGCCTTCGCGGCGTACATCGCGTCGTCGGCGCGCCGCAGCAGTTCGTCGCTGTCCACCGGGTCGGAGGGGTCGAGGACCGCGACGCCGAAGCTCGCGCCGGCCGGCAGGTCGCCGGATCCGGCCTCGGCGTCGAGGCGCGCGACAAGGCGGTTGACGACCTCCAGCGCGCGCTCGCGCGGGCAGTGCTCGAGCAGCAGGGCGAACTCGTCGCCGCCCATCCGGAAGACCGCGTCGTCGTGGCGGACCGCGCCGATGAGCACCTCGCCGAAGGCTCGCAGCAGCCGGTCGCCGGCGGCGTGCCCGCGGGTGTCGTTGACGCCCTTGAAGTCGTCGAGGTCGCAGTAGACGAGCGCGAGCGGCTCGCCCGTCTCACGCGCGCGGACGCCCGCGTCGTCGAGGCGGCGGACGAACGCGCGGCGGTTGAGGAGCTTCGTCAGCGGGTCGCGGTCGGCGAGGTGGCGCATCGTCTCGTACTGGGCCGAGGACTCGAGCGCGCTCGTCGCCTGGTTGGCGAACAGCCGCAGCGCCTGGAGGCGCTCGCGCGTCGGCAGGAGGCGGTCGGCCGGGTCGTCGGCGAACACCGCGCCGAGTCGCGCGCCCGAGCGGTCGACGAGCGGCACGACGAGCCAGTGGCGGTCCCACGCCGCGCGGCCGCGGCCGTTCGTGACGGACGGGAAGGTGTCGTGGTAGCTCGGGACGCGGCGCTTGGCCTCCTCGAGCGGCAGCAGGTAGCAGCCCTGCTGCTCGAAGACCGGGTCGAGCAGGCGCGCGAGGTCGTCGTCGTGCAGGACGAAGCGGGTCGAGACGTCCTCGGTCTCGATCCCGACGCCGGCCGAGGAGACGAGCAGATCGGAGTCCGCGGCGCGCAGCTGCACGAGCACGCGGGCGAAGCCCAGGCCCTGCGAGATGCCCGAGCAGATCGCCTGCAGGACCGCCTCGGGCGAGACGGTCTCGGTCAGCTTGGAGGACACCCGCAGGAGCTGCTCGAGGCCGCGCTTGTGGTCGGCGGCGTTGGCGGCGTCCTGGGCGCGCTGCACCGCGCGCGCGGCGTGGCGCACGACGATGGTGAGGACCTCGAGGTCCTCCTCACTCGGGCGTCGGCCGCTCTGCGGCGAGCCGACGTTGAGGATGCCGAGCATGCTCCCGTCCGAGTGGTGGAACGGGACGAAGATCTCGTCCTCGGCCATCCACGCGTCCGGCCCCTCGGTCATGACGATGTCCTCGGCGACGACGCGCTTGCCCGACTGCTGCTCCCAGTCGAGCTCGCCGTCGTAGACGAGGTACGCGCCGCCGTGGCGGAAACGCTCGGAGAGCGTCCCCTCCCAGTCCTCCCACGAGTACGTCGCGCCGAGCAGCTCGCCGCGCAGCGTCTCGTCGCCGTGGACGGTGCTGACGATGAAGTCGTCCCACGCCTTGCGGTAGAGGTTGACGACGACGGCCTTGAAGCCGAGCGTCCGCGCCACGGCGGCGGCGACGGTCTCGAGCGCGAACGGCAGCTCGTCGGCGCTCTCGATCTGGCTGGCGGCGTCGAGCTGCGAGTGCAGGCGCGCGAAGGCGGCGAGCGACCCGCCCTCGCGCGGCGCGTGGGCGCCGGCGGCAGCCGCCGCGTCCACCAGCGGATGGTGGCGATGGGGCTCGAGCAGCTCGGCGATCAGCGCCGCGACGACCCGGCGGTCGAACTGGCCGCCGGCGCAGGCCTCGAGCTCGGCGCGCGCGTCGGCCGCGCTCATCGCGCGGCGGTACACGCGGTCGGTCGTCATCGCGTCGTAGGCGTCGCAGGCCGCGACGATCCGGGCCGCGATCGGGATGTCGGTGCCGGCGGCGGCGTCCGGGTAGCCGCGGCCGTCCCAGCGCTCGTGGCTGGCGCGGACGAGCGGGGCCACGGCGCGCAGCGGCGGCGCGGCGGCGAGCAGCTCCTCGCCGATGATCGTGTGGCGGCGCATCTGCGCCCACTCGGCGTCGTCGAGCGGCCCCGGCTTGGCGACGATCGCGGGGTCGATCGCGATCTTGCCCACGTCGTGGAGCTCGGCGGCGCGGCGGACGAGCGCGCGGTCGATCGGGTCGACGTTCAGCCGCGCGGCGACGCCGGCGGCGAGCTGCGCGACGTCGAGCGCGTGCTCGGAGGTCTCGGGCTGCTGGGCGCGGAGGATCGTGAGGATCAGCTCGCCGTAGCGGTCGGCCACCGACGGCGCGCGGTTGCGCTGGTCGGCGAGGCGGTCCTCGGCGAGGGCGAGCGCCGCGACGGCCTGCGTCGCGGGGTCGACGACCACGACCGCGCCGAACGAGCAGCGCAGCGCGGGGCCGCCGGCGCGCGGGTCGAGCGACCACAGGGCGCGCGCGCCGCGGCGCCACAGCGCCTCCGGGGTGTCGCGCAGCACGAGCGCGAACGCGTCGGCCCCGAGCGCGAACGCCGCGGCTTCGAGGGCAGCGAGCCGGGCGCCGAGATCCGCGAGGAAGACGTCGCCCGCGGCGTAGCCGTGCTCCGCGTTGAAGCGGCGGAAACCGTCGACGTCGAGGACGAGCAGGAGCAGCGCCTCGCCCGCGCCGAGGGCCGGGATGCCGTGGCCGAGCGCGGCGAGGAGGTCGGCCCGCGAGCCGGGCGGCGCAGCGGCGGGCGCCGCCCCGACAGGGGCGTGCGCAGGCGCGGGCTCGCACGGGACGGACATCGTCCCGCAAGATCGGCCGCAGCCACTCGCTCTTTACCGCGTTGGACGGGTCTCGGGGGTCGTCAGGTCTTCGCGACCTTGGCGATCTCGCGCTCGAGCTCGCCCGCCGAGAACGCGCCCTCGAACCGCGCCGCGATGCGGCCCCGCCGGTCGATCACGAACGTCCACGGCTCCGACTGCAGCCGCCAGGCCGCGACCGGCCCCTGCAGGGGCTTGTTCGCGTTGTTGTCCTGGTAGATCTCCTGGTGGATGAAGGCGACGCCGTGCGGCGCCTGCGCCTTCGCCTGCTCGACGATGTCGACGACCGGCCCGCACACACGGCTGCGGCACAGCGCGGGCGTGGCGAACGTGATCACCACCGGCTTGCGGCCGACGACGTCGAACAGGTCGGTCTTCAGGAGGTCCGTCGCCGGCGGGAGCCGCGTGTCGAGGCGGCCGGCGTCGCCACCGACGTCGGCGAGCGTCTGCGTGTGGACGCGGATCGCCTTCTGCCCGACGTTCGGCGGCCCGTCGGGGTCCTTGACCGCATAGGCCGTGTACGGGTTGGTCATGATCAGCCGGCCGTCGAGCTTGGCGACCGCGGCGACGAGCTGCCGCCCCCAGCGGTGGAACGGGATCTCGGCGACGTAGACGGCCTTCGCCGCGCTGCTGTCGGACGCGGTCGTCCGGCTCTGGAACGTGCCGTCGACCTTCAGCGACTCGGAGCGCGCGATGAACGGCCCACGCAGGCCGCTGCCGTCCTCGTGGGCGGTGTACAGCGCGACCTTCGCCCCCGTCACCTGCTTGCCCGCGACGTCGTAGAGCGCGAACCCGTAGCGGTTGTGGCCGCGGCGCAGCGCCTTCACCGTCGTCGGCGAGAAGACCAGGCTGCGCCCGCTCTCCGAGCGCAGGTCGGTGAGCGTGCGCCCGCGCGCGGCCGGGAAGTCGGCCGGGCGCGCGGACGGCTCGGGCTGCGGCGGCGGCGACGATGCCGCGCCCGCCCCGCCGCATGCGGCGATCGACGCAGCGACGAGCAGCGCGACGGGAACCGACGAGAGAGGACGGCGTCGCACGCGGCGAGTGTAGGCGGTGGTGATTGGATACCGCGCCGGTACGCGCACCAACGAACGGAGGGGATCCGAGTGGCCGAGCGAGCGGCGATCGTGACGGGGGCGTCGAGCGGGATCGGGCTCGAGATCGCCCGGCTGCTGGGCCAGGAGGGCCACGCGGTGACGATGGCCGCCCGGCGGCCCGAGAAGCTCGAGGCGGCGGTGCAGGAACTGGCCGGCGAGGGGCTCGAGGTCCAGGCCGTCGCGGGCAACCTCGGCGTCGAGGAGGACGTCCAGCGGGTCGTCGCGGCGCACCGCGAGCGCTACGGCCGCCTCGACGTGCTCGTCAACAACGCGGGCGTCGGGATCGGCGAGCCGGTCGACGGCCTGACGACGAAGAAGGTCGACCTGCAGCTGCAGACCAACCTGCGCTCGGTGTTCCTCTTCTACCGCGAGTGCACCCCGATGCTCCGGGAGGCCGGGGCCGAGCACCGCAACGCGCTCGTCGTGAACATGGCCTCGATCGCGGGCAAGAGCGGCCAGCCGTGGCTGTCGGTCTACGGGGCCACGAAGGCGGCGATCCTGAACTTCTCCCAGGCCATGGACAAGGAGATGGCCAAGGACGGGGTCAAGTCGACGGCGCTGTGCCCGGCGTTCGTGGACACCGCGATGACGGACTTCGTCAAGGGCGAGGTGCCGGCCGAGAAGATGATCACGACGAACGACGTCGCCGAGGGCGTCCGCTTCCTCCTGCGGCTCTCGCCGAACTGCATCGTCCCGGAGATCACCTTCGCCCGGCCGGACGAGGGGCTGTAGGCGGCCGCTCAGCGCAGCAGCGCCGCGGCCGTCTCGTGGCCGAAGTGCCCGGCCCAGTCGCCGGGTGTGCCGCCGTACAGCCGCTCGCGCGCGGTCGGGTCGGCCCCGGCCGCGAGCAGGAGCTCGACCACCGCGACGTGGCCGTCCTGGGCGGCGAGGTGCAGCGGGGTCACGCCATCGCCGTGGCTCGGGCCGCCGAACGTCCCGGCCCCGCTCGGGTCCGCGCCGAGGGCGAGCAGCCGCGCGACGGCCGCCGTGCGCCCCTGGGCGGCGGCCCAGGCGAGCGCGGTGCCGCGGTAGACGTCGGCCTCGAGGTCCGCGCCGCGGGCGACGAGCAGATCGAGCGCGTCGGCGCGGTCGTTGCGCGCCGCCCAGCACAGCGCCTCGTCGAGCGCCTCCTGCGCGCCCTCCCCCGGCCGCCACGCCGGGAAGCCGCCGTGCGGGCGGTAGAAGCCGCGGTGCGCGCGGCCCTCGGGGCGCACCTCGCCGTCGTCGCCGACGAGCTCGTCGAGGACGTCGAGGCGTCCGAGGCCGGCGGCGACGCGCAGGTTGCGCGGGTGCAGGCCCGCGCGCTCGGCGAGCAGCTCGGACACCGCGCGGTGACCCCAGAACAGCGCCGCGACGAGCGGGGTCCCGCCGTCGCCGCGGGCCTCGGCGGTCGCGGGCGCGCCGGCGTCGAGCAGGATCCCGGCCAGGCGGGTCTGGTTCGAGTAGGCGGTCTGATGCAGCGGGGTCCAGCCGTGCGCGTTCGGGTGGGCGGGGTCGGCGCCGCGGTCGAGGAGCAGCCGGACCGTGCGCTCGTCGCCGGTCGCGGTCGCCATGCCGAGGAGGTCGTTGCCGTTCGTGCCGTCCGCGGCGACGAGCCCCGGGAAGCGGTCGAGCTCGGCCGCCAGGGCGGCGTGGTCGTGCGCCTCGAGCGCGCGGTAGGCGCGGGCGAACGGCTCGCCGCCGCCGTTGCGCAGCGCGCCGACGTGGCGGCGCAGCGCGGGCCAGGACGGGAAGCCGTGCATCCGCGCGACGACGGTGCGCGCGCCCTCCGCGGTGGCCGCCTGGCCGTGGCGGGCGAACGCGGCCACCGCGCCGGGCGTGCCGTCGATCGCCGACGCCCGCAGGCCCTCGGCGCGGCCCGCGTAGTAGTCGAGGTCGCCGTGGTAGGCGAACTGCAGGTCGGGGCCGTGGGCGGTGACGCGGTCGACGTAGGCCTTCAGGCGCGGCCAGCTCGCGAAGCCGTGCTCGCGGGCGACGACGAGCTGGGCGGCGCTCAGCTTGAGCGGCGGGTGCTCGTCGGCGCCGGCGTCGGGCGCCTGGGCCGCGACGCGCGCCTGGGCGGCGGGGTCGCCGGCGCGGTGGGCGCGCTGCAGGTCGCGGGCGCGGTTGCGCAGCTGCTCCAGGCTCGGAGCGGCGGGGAGCGGGTGGGTCGTCACGGCAGCCTCCTTCCCAGGCCCACCGGGTTTCCCCCACAAGCAGGCCGGTCCCTCGCCCGCTGTGGACGGGGGTGGTGCCCGAGGTCCGCGTGCGCCGGGCGGGGAGAAGGTGCGGGGGTGCGACGGACGGCATCGGGGTGGGCTCGGCCCTGCCCGCGGACGGGACGCGGCCCCGGCCGCGCCGGGCGAGCCTAGCGGACCGCGATCGGCTCGGGCGCAACGTGGTCGCGGGCGAGGCTCGCGGTCAGCTCGTCCGCGAGGAGGGCCAGCTCGTCCGGGGTCGCCCGCCGCGCGCGGCGCGCGCCGGCGAAGCGGTCCCACGCCCGGGCGAAGGAGACCGAGTCCGTGCGCCCGCCGCGGCGGTGGGCGGCGAGCATCGGGCACACGCCGCCGGCGCGGTCGGAGTAGGCCCCGACGATGATCTCGCTGTCGCGGATGCCCGCGAGCATCGCCGCGCGCGTGCGGAGCGGGAGGCGGTCGATCGCCAGGCGGAGGTCGTCGATCGGCGGGCGGGCACGTGACATAGGCTTGCGCGCCTTTGAACGGTACGCCGCCGCGCGCGCGTTGGAAAGTGCGCGACGGCCCGGAAAGGATCGGCGATGAAGCTCGGCGTGCACATCGGCTACTGGGGGCTCGGCCTGACGAGCCAGGACCAGCTCGAGATCGTCCAGGAGGCCGAACGCCTCGGCTACGACAGCGTCTGGACGGCGGAGGCCTACGGCTCGGACGCGGCCACGATCCTCGGCTGGCTGGCCGGGCAGACGTCGACGATCAAGATCGGCTCGGCGATCTTCCAGATGCCCGCCCGCTCCCCGGCGATGACCGCGATGACGGCGGCGACGCTCGACCAGCTCAGCGGCGGGCGCATGCTGCTCGGCATCGGCTCGTCGGGGCCGCAGGTGGCCGAGGGCTGGCACGGCCAGCGCTTCGCCCGTCAGCTCCAGCGCACGCGCGAGTACGTCGCCGTCGTGCGCAAGGTCCTCAACCGCGAACGCCTCGAGTTCCACGGCGAGACGCTCGAGCTGCCGCTGCCCGACGGCCCCGGCAAGGCGCTGAAGCTCACGATCGCGCCCGTGCAGGACGCGATCCCGATCTACCTCGCCGCGATCGGGCCGAAGAACACCCAGCTCGCCGGCGAGATCGCCGACGGCTGGATCCCGATCTTCTTCTCGCCCGAGAACGTCGGCGAGCTGACCCCGCTGCTCGAGGAGGGCGCGGCGCGCTCGGGCCGTTCGCTCGACGGCTTCGACATCGCCCCGACGGTCAACGTCTCGATCAACGACGACCTCGGCGCGGCCCGCGACCTCATGCGCCCGTTCATCGCCCTGTACGTCGGCGGGATGGGCTCGCGCAAGCAGAACTTCTACAACGCGCTCGCCTCGCGCTACGGGTTCGAGGAGGCGGCGCGGAAGGTCCAGGACCTCTACCTCGAGGGCCGGCGCGACGAGGCCGCCGCGGCGGTGCCCGACGAGCTCGTCGACACGGTCACCCTCTGCGGCCCCGCCGACCGCGTGCGCGAGCGCCTGGCGGTGTACCGCGACGCGGGCGTCGGCACGCTCGGCATCACGCCGGTGGCCGGGTCGAAGGCGGAGCGCATCGAGCAGCTGCGCCTCGTCGCCGAGCTTGCCGGCTGAGGCGGCTGCGGCCGGGTCCGGCCGTCTGCGGCTGCTCCTCGGCGCGTTCGGCGACCCCGGCCACGCGTTCCCGATGATCGCGCTGGGCCGCGCGCTCGCCGCGCGGGGCCACGACGTCGTGCTCCAGACCTGGCGCCGCTGGGAGGAGCACGTCGTCGCCGAGGGGATGCGCTTCGCCCCGGCGCCCGAGTACCACGTCTTCCCCACGCGCGAGCGCCCGCTGAAGCCCTACGAGGCGGTCGTGCGCGCGGCGGGCGACACGCGCCCGCTCGTCGCGGAGGTCCGCCCGCACGCGATCGTCGCCGACATCCTCACGCTGGCCCCGGCGCTCGCCGGCGAGCTCGAGGGCGTCCCGGTCGCGACGCTCATCCCGCACCTCGACCCGCGCGGCGCCCCCGGCTTCCCGCCGTACTCGATCGGCGCGCGGCTGCCGCGGACGCCGCCTCGGGCGGCGGATGTGGGCGGCGACCGACGGCATCGTCGCGATCGGCCTCGAGACCGGGCGGCGCGAGCTGAACGAGACCCGCGCGCGCCTCGGCCTGCCGCCGCTCGCCCACGTCCACGGCGGGATCTCGCGCGCGCTGTGCCTGGTCGCGACGTTCCCCCAGCTCGAGTACCCGCGGGCCTGGCCGGCCGGGACGCACGTGGTCGGGCCGCTCCTGTGGGAGCCGCCCGCCGGCGACGTGGCCCTGCCCGCCGGCGACGACCCGCTGGTGCTCATCGCCCCGTCCACGTCGCAGGACCCGCGGCGGCGGCTGCTGCGCGCCGCGCTCGAGGGCCTCGCGGACCTGCCGGTCCGGGTGCTCGCGAGCACGAACCGCGGGGCGCCCGGCGAGCTGCCGTTCGTTCCGCCCAACGCCCACCTGGTCGAGTGGCTCTCGTACGCGCGCGCGATGCCGCACTGCGCCGCCGTCGTCTGCCACGCCGGGCACGGGACGGTCGCCCGGGCGCTGGCGAGCGGCTGCGTCGTCGTCGCCGTGCCGGTCGCGGGCGACATGAACGAGAACGCCGCGCGCCTGGACCGCGCGGGCGTCGGCGTGCGGCTGCCGCAGCGGTGGTGCCGGCCGGGGCCGGTCGGCCTCGCCGTGCGCCGGGCGCTGGCCGACCCGCGCCGCGCCGCGCGGGCGCGCGCGTTCGCCGACTGGCACGCGGCCCACGACGGCGCCGCGCGGGCGGCGTCGCTGGTCGAGGCCTTCGCGCGCGGCTGACGCGTTCGCCGGGGTCAGTCGGCGAGCCGGTCGCGGACCATGCCCACGAAGCGGCCCGCCGCTGCGGCGTCGAGCGGGCGTTCGTCGTCGCCCTCGCGCCGCGCGAGGGCCGCGCGGACGACCTCGGGCTCGGGGCCGCGGTCGGCCGCCCAGCGCGCGGCGGCGCCCTTCGACGCCCAGGTCCCGGTCTCGGCCCAGCGCCACGCGACGCAGGCGGCGAGGACGGCGGTGAACGGATGGCCGCCGTTCGCCCACCACCACTCGAGCGACTCGTGCGCGGCGCGGCGCAGGAGCGCGTCCGGCAGCTCGGGGAACAGCCGGTCGGGCGGCGGCCCGGTCAGCGTCAGCCCGAGCGTGCGGCCGATCGCGACGTCGAGCGTGAACCAGAAGCGCGGGTTCTCGGCGGGGTCATAGGAGACGTCGTGCGCCATCCGCGGGCCCGTGTTGAGGTTGACGAGGTACGCGGGGCCGTCGGCGTCGGCGAGTCCGCCGGGGTCGTAGACCACGAGCTCGAGGCCGCGGGCCGGGCACGGCAGCGCGTCGTGCTCGACCGCGCCGACGAGCGCCTCGCGGGCGCGCAGCGCAAGCGCACGGCGCGCGATGACCGCGATGTCGATGTCGCTGCGTTCCGGCCGGTAGTCGCCGAGGGCACCCGACCCCATGAGGCAGACGGCGAGCAGGTCGCCGCCGAGCACCGCGCGGGTGCGCGCGACGAGCTCCGCGACGTAGGCGGCGGGCACGGGGCCGATCGACGGCTCGAGGTCCACGGCCCGGCATCCTCGCCGACCCGCGGTCGCCGCGCCTTCCGCTCACGGCCCCGCGGGCCGCTCAGCTCGACAGGGCGAGCTCCGGCCAGTCGGCCTGCAGGGTCACGACGAGCTCGCGCAGCGAGCGCTGCCACGAGGCCGGCGCGTCGCGCCACGCGAAGTCGCCGGCCGCGACCCGGGTCGCCGCCGGGCTGTCCTCCTCGATCGTGACGAGCCCGTGGGCGTACGGCACGAGGTCCTGGAGGCCCTCGAGGTCGATCCGGGTCTCGCGCTCGCGCGTCGGCATCTTGTTGACGACGAGCGTCAGCGGCGCGCCGACCGTCCGCAGGAGCCCCGCGGCGTCAGCGACGAGGGACGCCGTCGCGGGCTGCGCGTCGGAGACGAGGATGATCTGGTCCGCGGCGGCCTGGGCGGCGCGGGCGGCCGGCTCCTGCAGGCCCGTGCCGCAGTCGAGCACGAGGATCCCGACGAGCGACTGCAGCCGCAGGATCACGCGCGCGTAGGCGTCCTCGTCGAGGCGGGCCATGCGCACGGGGTCGGTCGGGGCCGGGAGCACCATGAGCCCGTCGAACGCCCGCCCGAGGTGCTGGTCGAGCCCGGTGACGCTGAGGTCCGGACGGTCGAGGATGTCGACGAGGTCGTCGACGAACACGTCGTGGTCGGGCGTCAGCTGACGGCCGAGCGAGCCGTAGTCGGGGTTCGTGTCGACGGCGACGATGCGGTCGCGCCGGGTGCTCGCGAGCAGCGAGCCGAGCAGCGCGGTCAGCGTCGTCTTGCCGACCCCGCCCTTGGGCGAGACGACCGCGATCGTCGCGCAGCGCGTGAGGCGCGGGGCCACGATCTGGCGGTCGAGACGGCCGAGGTAGTCGGTCTCGCGCCAGCGGAACCGCGCCCGCTGGCGGGCCGACGGCGCGTCGGGCCGGGTCAGCAGCTCGCGCGAGGACGGCGCGGGCGCCTCGGCCTTCGGGTCCGGCGGCTCGGGGTCGGGCGAGTCGAGGAAGGCCTTGGTCGATCGCCAGAACCGGCTCCCCCGCCCCAGCCGCGACGGCAGCGCATCGAGCGTGCGCTCGCGCGGGGTCGTGTCGCCGGCTTCCGGGGCCGGCAGCGCGCGGAGCGTCGGCGGCGTCGGGGCGCGCTCGGTCAGCGACAGGACGGCCCCGTCGTGGACGCCGCTCTCGGCGAGCGTGCTGTCCTCCGGCAGGATCCGCTCGCCGTCGACCATGATCGCCCAGCCGCGCCGCACCTCCTCGGCGGTCGGCGGCATGTCGAGGCAGAGCTCGACGAACTCGGGCACCAGCTCTCGGATCGGCGTGTCGGTCGAGACGAGCGCCTCGACGGTTCGGTCCGCCCCGGAGATCGTGAGCGCACAGGTATTCGTCTGGGTGGCCATGGCTCCAAACGGTGGGTCGGGGAACGAGTGCCGTCCGCGCGGGCGCGGCCGTGTTGCCGGAACAACGGAGCGCGGGGCCGTTTTCTCGCACGGAGCGGAAAAAGTCGGCCCGCGGCAGAACGCGGCCCTTTGCACCCCTTTTCCGTCCGACCATCGAACTAGTGTTCGCCCCATGGACAGGGACTGGTTGGCGGCGCGGCTGGAGGCCGGGGAGTCGATCGAGGGGATCGCGCGAGAGGTGGGCAGCGACCCGTCGACGGTGGCCCGCTGGGTGAACCACCATGCGCTCGTCTCGACCCACGCCGTGCGGCACGCGGCCCGCGGGCCGTTGGCGGTCGAGGACCTCGCACCGCTCGTCGCCGTCGGGATGTCCGTGCGGCAGATCGCGCGCGAACTGGATCGCAGCCCCACGACCGTCCGCCACTGGCTGCGTCGCCACGGCATGAAGACCAATGCCGCCCGCCTCGTGCGCCGCGACGGCAGTACCGCGCCGGAGGTCATGCGCGACTGTCCGCGCCACGGATGGACGACGTTCCGGCGGGTCGGGACGCAGACGCACTACCGCTGCGCGCGGTGCGTGACGCAGGCGGTCACCGAGCGCCGGCGCAAGATCAAGGAGATCCTGGTCGACGAGGCCGGCGGCGAGTGTGTCTCGTGCGGCTACCGCGCCTGTATCGGCGTTCTCCAGTTCCACCACCTCGATCCGTCCACGAAGCGCTTCCACCTCGGGCGCGACGGAGTCACCCGATCGATCGAGGCCGCCCGGGCTGAGGCGCGCAAGTGTGTCTTGCTGTGCGCCAACTGCCACACAGAGGTCGAACTCGGCGTTCGCGTCCTTCCCGTAACATCCGGACAAGCGCCCCCGTCTCCGGGGTAGCGCAGATGACGGTCCGGGGTAGCTCAATCGGCAGAGCATTCGGCTGTTAACCGAAGGGTTGTGGGTTCGAGTCCCACCCCCGGAGTCGAGGAACGCCCGACAACCATCGGGCGTTCGTCGTTCACGGGCAGCCGCGAACCGCAGGGTGGCAGCCCGTCGGCCCGGGCGCCGCGAGCAACCCGCCGACCACGGGCGGACCAGGCAGTGGACCCGTGGACTCCCCCGCCGGCGCGACGCCGGCGGGGGACACATGTCTCAGGCGACGCCGCGTCGGCGCGGCGCCACGGAGTCGATCAGTAGCGGCACTTCGGGTCGATCAGGATGTTGTCGATCCGCCAGTCGGCGCCCTTCTTCGTGGCCGGGACGCGGAAGCGCAGCGCGACCTTGCGCCATCCGGCCTGCTTGCCCGCGCGCTGCGGCTCGAGCTTGATGTCCTTCGTCAGCGCCCACGTCTTGAACGGCTTGTACGACGCCGCCTGGTGGACGTTGCCCTTGGCGATCTCCGGATAGATCACGTCGACCATCAGGCCCGCGTCCGCGGCCGCCTGCGCCTGATTGGCGAGGAAGCGGAACGTCGGGTAGTTGAGATCCACGCAGAACACGGGCGACGTGGCCGAACTGCCCGCGGGCAGGGCGAGCGACGACGCGCCGCGGCCGAGGACGTTGAACGGCTCGTTGCCGCCGGCGAGCGACGCCCCGCCGGTGAACTGCCAGCCGGCGGTCGTGCCGGGCTCGAAGTCGCCGCCCGGAGCGACGAAGTAGTCGCGCGTGTCGCCGAGCGCCGCGAGGTGCGTCGCGAGCGTCGGGTCGGTGCAGGTCTGCTCGCCGGCGGCGGTCTCGTCGGCCGTGACCGTCTCGTTCGTGAGGCCGGCGTCATCGCTGCCGACGATCGCGGCGACGTCGTCCGGCGCCGCGACCGGCGCGTCGGCGGCGTACGCCGGCGAGCCCGCCAGCGCGCACAGCGCGACAGCGACCGTCGCGCCGGCGAGGCGCGTACGAATTCGCATGGTGTTGGTTTCCCCCTAAGTCGTTCCTTGACTGACAGCGGGCCGTCCATGGCCCGAGGCCGGCACCCCCGTGCCGGCCGAACAGTTGTGCCACACGGCGGCGCGAATCCGAAGACCCACTCGACGGGTGTACGAGGCCTCATACAGAGCCGGGGCCACACGCCGATCACCCGGACGGCGCGTCCACGCCCGGCCGACCATGTCCTCCCTTCCCGTCACCACCCGCGCGCCCGACGTCGGGCTCTCGCACGACGACCAGCAGCGGCTGCAGGAGGCCGGCGCACGCCGCTCCCGGTCGCTCGACCGCCGCGAGCTCGTGGCGGAGGGCCTCGTCGGCGGCGGCTTCGCGGTCGCCGCCGGCGCGCTGCTGGCGGTCGGCCCCGTCACGGGATCCATCCCGTGGGGGACGTTCGCGCTGCTCACCATCTGCTTCGCCGTGCTCGCGCGCGTCCGCTTCGACGTCGGCAGTGGCTTCACCGTGCCGACGCAGCTGCTGTTCGTGCCGATGCTGTTCCTGCTGCCGGCCAACGTCGTGCCCGCCGCCGTCGCGGCCGGGTTCGTCCTGTCCGGCGTGCCGGAGGTCGTCCGGCGCCGCCAGCCCTTCAGCCGCCTGGCCCTGCGCCTCGGCGACTCGTGGTTCAGCGTCGGCCCCGCGCTGCTGCTCACCGTCCACGGCGGCGGCATCGCGGCGGTCGACGACTGGTGGCTCTACAGCGCCGCGCTCGTCGCCCAGCTCACGGGGGACTTCGTCGCGTCCTGGATCCGCGACGCGGTCCACGGCGAGGCGGCGCCGCCCCGAGAGCAGCTCCGCGACGCCCGCTGGATCTACACGGTCGACGTGCTCCTCTCGGCCGTCGGCCTGCTCGCGGCGTTCGCCGCCGCGGGCCGGCCGGGGCTCGTGATCCTCGTCCTGCCGCTCGCGGCCCTGCTCTCGATGTTCGCCAACGAGCGCCGGAACCGGATCGATCACGTCCTCGAGCTGAGCCAGGCGTACCGCGGAACGGCGCTCGTCCTCGGCGACGTCGTCGAGGCGGACGACGCGTACACCGGCGACCACACCAAGGGCGTCGTCGCCCTCGCGATCGAGGTCGCCGAGCAGATGGGCCTGGACGCCTCGGGCCGCCAGCGCGTCGAGTTCGGCGCGCTCCTGCACGACGTGGGCAAGATCGCGATCCCGAAGTCGATCATCAACAAGCCCGGGCCGCTCGACGACGACGAGTGGGCGCTCATCCGCACGCACACGGTCGAGGGCCAGCGCCTGCTCGACCGCGTCGGCGGGCTCATGCGCGACGTGGGCCTCGTCGTCCGCGCCTCGCACGAGCGCTGGGACGGCGGCGGATACCCCGACGGCCTCGCCGGCGAGGCGATCCCGATCGAGGCGCGGATCGTCGCCTGCTGCGACGCGTACAACGCGATGACGACGACGCGCTCGTACCGCAAGGCGATGTCGGCCGAGGCGGCGCTCGAGGAGTGCCGCGCGTGCGCGGGCACCCAGTTCGACCCCGCCGTCGTCGCCGCCCTCTTCGCGGTCGTCACGGCGTAGCCGTCCTCACGGCGACGGCGACTGCGTATCGGCCATCGCCCGCTCGATCGCGCGGTCGCGCCGGTGGCGCAGCTCCTCGCGACGGGCGACGAGCGGGGCCACGTCGCCGCGGCCCTCGGACCGCGCGGACGCGATCGCGCGCTCCAGGCGCAGCAGCTCGAGGTTGAGCGACTCGCCCTCGAGCGCCGCCGTCGAGCCGCGTTCGAGCGACGCGCGCACCGACAGCTCGGCGATCAGGCCGGCGAGCTGCCCGTCCTCCTGGGCGATCCCCTGGGCGGGCGCGTCGAGGTGGTCGCGCAGGTGCGCGGCGGCGCGGCGGGTCAGCTCGCTCGTGAACGCCGTCTCGAGGTCGAGCTCCGCGAGCGCGGGCTTCCCGGCCGACGGCACCGCGAGGCATTGGGCGAGGAATGCGCGCTCGGCGCGCGCCGCGGCGTCGAGGGACGCGAACGGCGCGGGCGCCGCCGAGCGGCCGCCGGCGCCGCGCTCGTCGCGCGGGCCGGGCTCGCCGACCCACTCGCGTCCGCCTCCGGAACCGCCGCCGGGACCCCGGCCACCGCCACCGCCACCGCCGCGATCGCCGCCGGCCGGACCGCGGCCGCGCGCGTCGGACCCGCCGCCGCGCCGCCCGCCCTGCGCCAGCCACGACCCGACGAGCGCCGGCGCGAGGTCCGTGCGGTCCGAGACCAGGGCGACCAGCTCCTCGCGCAGCGCGCTCGGCGGGATCTGCGCGAACACCGGGCGCAGCGCGGCGATCACCGCGTCCTTGCCCTCGGCGCTGGTCAGATCGCCGGTCGTCAGCTCGCGCTCGACGCGGAAGCGCACGAACGGCACCGACTGGTCGACGAGCCGTTGCATCGCCCGCGCGCCCTCGGCCGAGACGAGGTCCGCGGGGTCCTTGCCCGCCGGCAGCGGGACGACCCGCAGCTCGAGCCGGCGCCCGGCCGCCACGCGCGCGGCGCGGAGCATCGCCTCCTGCCCCGCCCCGTCGGCGTCGAGCGCCAGCTGCACCCGCGGCGCGAGCCGGGCGAGCTCGCCGACCTGCTCCTCCGTGAGCGCGGTGCCCATCAGCCCGACCGTGTTGCGCAGGCCGGCCTGATGCATCGCGATGACGTCGGTGTAGCCCTCGGCGACGATCACGTTGCCCGCCTTCGTCGCCGCGGCGCGCGCGATGTCCGCGCCGAACAGGTTGCGGCCCTTGTGGTAGACGGCGTTGTCGGAGGAGTTGAGGTACTTCGGCCGCTGGTCCTCGCCGAGCGCCCGGGCCCCGAAGCCCAGGACGCGGCCGCGCAGGTCGCAGAGCGGGAACATGATCCGCCGCCGGAAGCGGTCGTAGAGCATCCCCTCGCCCTTCGCCCGCTGGGCGAGCCCGGCGTCGTAGACCTCGCGGTTGGAGAAGCCCGCGCTGCGGACGGCGCGCAGCAGCGTGTCGTAGGCCGACGGCGCGTAGCCCACGCGGAACTCGCGCAGCACCGCCTCGTCGAGGCCGCGGTCGGCGAGGTACGTCCGCGCCGGCTGCGCCTCGCCCGAGTCCCACAGGTAGCGGACGTAGAAGGTCGCGGTGCGCTCGAGGAGCTCGAGCAGGCGCTCGCGCTCCTGGCGGCGCGCCGCGGTCGCCGGGTCCTCCTCCACCGGCTCGAGCTGGACGCCGTAGCGGTCGGCGAGGTACTCGAGCGCGCCCTTGAAGTCGAGGCCCTCGGTGAGCTGGACGAACTTCAGCGCGTCGCCGCCCTCGCCGCAGCCGAAGCAGTAGAAGAGCTTCTGGGTCGGGTCGATGCCGAAGGACGGGGTCCGCTCGTCGTGGAACGGGCACAGACCCTCGTAGCGGTTCACCCCCGCCCGCCGCAGCTCGGTGCGCGTGCCGACGAGGTCGACCATCTCGACCGCGTCGCGGACGCGCTGCACGGAGTCGTCGGTGTACCGGCTCACTGGACCGCGAAGGACTCCGGCACGGCGAGCGCCTCGAACGCGCGGATGCAGTAGCGGTCGGTCATCCCGGCGATGTAGTCCGTCACGCGCTGGGCGAGGTCGGCCCCGGGCACGCCGCCGCCGTCGGGCAGCCGCGCGGGGTCGTCGACGTAGTGGTCGAACAGCGTGCGCACGACGTACTCGATCTTCGCGTGCTCGCGCCGCGCCGCCGGGCCGAGGTACACGCGCTCGAACATGAAGTCGCGTAGCGCCTGCATCGCGCCGCCCGCCTCGTCGCCCTGGACGATGTCGCCCGCGACCTCCGAGGTCTCGACGAGGTCGTGCACGAGCGTGTCGATCCGCCGCGAGCCGGTGTCGCCGAGGATCGCGATCGGCCCGGCCGGCAACTCGTCCTCGCGCAGCACCCCGGCGCGCACCGCGTCGTCGATGTCGTGGTTGATGTACGCCACGCGGTCGACGAGGCGGACGATGCGCCCCTCGAGCGTGCGCGGCAGCGGCGCCCGGCCCGAGTGGGAGACGATGCCGTCGCGCACGTCGTCGGTGAGGTTGAGGCCGACGCGCGCCACGACCGCCCCGCCCACGGCGCCCACCGTCCGCGGCGAGGGCTCGAGCACGTCGACGACCCGGAGCGAGTGCTCGTAGTGGCGGAAGCCGGTCCCGAACCGGTCGCCCAGCGCGCGGTCGAGCGCGTCCTCGCCGATGTGGCCGAACGGCGCGTGGCCGAGGTCGTGGCCCAGGCCGATGGCCTCGGTGAGGTCCTCGTTGAGGGCGAGCGCGCGGGCGACCGTCCGCGAGATCTGGGTGACCTCGATGGTGTGGGTCAGCCGCGTGCGGAAGTGGTCGCCCTCGGGCGCGACGAAGACCTGGGTCTTGTGCTTGAGCCGCCGGAAGGCCTTGCAGTGCACGATCCGGTCGCGGTCGCGCTGCAGCGGCGAGCGCAGCCCGCAGTCGTCCTCCGGCACCCGCCGGCGCGCCGGCCACGAGCGCGCCGCGAGCGGCGAGAGGTGCTCGGCCTCCCACGCCTGCCGGCGCCCCGCCAGGGCACGAGCGACGGGGCCGGGGTGGGCGTGCGGGTCCATGCCCGTCCCATTCTGGCAGCGCGGGAGCGGTGACCGCGGCTGTGTAGGTTGCGCCGGTGCTCGCACTCACCACTTCGGTCGCAGACCCGCACGTCGAACTGACAGATGTGCCCGATCCGGCGCCCGCGCCGGACCAGGCCCTCGTGAAGGTCGGCGCGTTCTCCCTCAACCGCGGCGAGGTCCGGCGCCTGCCGACGCACCCGCCCGGCACCGTGACGGGCTGGGACGTCGCGGGCACCGTCGAGCGCGCCGCGGCCGACGGCAGCGGCCCGGCCGAGGGCACGCGCGTCGTCGGCCTCGTGCTCGCAGGGGCGTGGGCCGAGAAGGTCGCGGTCCCGACCAGCATCCTCGCCCCGCTGCCCGACGCGGTCTCGGACGCCCAGGCCGCCACGCTGCCCGTCGCCGGCCTGACCGCGCTGTACGCCCTCGAGATCGGCGGCGCGCTGCTGGGCCGCCGCGTCCTCGTCACCGGCGCGTCGGGCGGCGTCGGGCGCTTCGCCGTCCAGCTGGCCAAGCGCGGCGGCGCGCACGTCACCGCGGTCTCCGCGAGCCCGGAGCGCGCGAAGGGCCTCGAGGCGCTCGGCGCCGACGAGATCGTCCACGAGATCACGACCGAGGGCGAGCGCTTCGACACGATCGTCGAGGGCGTCGGCGGCGCCACGCTCTCGGCCGCGATCCGCCGCGTCGCGTCGCGCGGGACGATCGTCTCGTTCGCCGCCAGCGACCCCGCCGACGTCGTCTTCCCCACCGCTGCGCTGTTCCGCGAGGCGCCCGGCGCGTCGCTCCGCGGCCTCTTCGTCTTCCCCGAGCTCGGCGTCCGCGGCGGCGGCGCCGCCGACCTCGCGCGACTGGCCGGCCTCGTGGCCCGCGGCGAGCTCGACACCCAGATCGACCTCGAGGCGAGCTGGCGCGAGGCGGGCGACGCGATCCACGCCCTGCTCGACCGGCGCATCGCGGGCAAGGCCGTGCTCCACATCGACTGAAAATCCCCCAAGGCCGATCGGCGTTCTGGAAGGGTTCTGCCCATGCCACTCAAGCCCGATCCCACGTTCTATCCCTCGCCCGCGAGCGCGATGGAGGGCCCGCCCGAGGAGCTGGCCTACGTCGTCACGCTCAACACGCCCGCCAACGGCGGCGAGGCCAAGCCCGACGCGCTCACCGTCGTCGACCTCAAGGACGGCTCGTCGACGAAGGGGCAGGTCGTCGGCCGGCTCGACATGCCCAACGTCGGCGACGAGCTCCACCACTTCGGCTGGAACGCCTGCTCGAGCGCGTTGTGCCCCTGGGCGCCGCACCCCCACGTCGAGCGCCGCTTCCTGCTGGTCCCCGGCCTGCGCTCGAGCCGCATCCACGTCGTCGACGTCAAGGACGACCCCGCGAACCCCAAGCTGGTCAAGACCATCGAGCGCGAGGAGCTCGAGAGGCGCACGGGCTACAGCCGCCCGCACACCGTCCACTGCGGCCCCGACGGGCTGTACATGTCGGCCCTCGGCAACCCGGCCGGCGACGGCCCCGGCGGCGTGCTGCTCCTCGACCACGACGACTTCTCCCCGCTCGGCCAGTGGGAGATCGACCGCGGCCCCCAGAACCTGGCCTACGACGTCTGGTGGAACATCGGCTACGACACGCTCCTCACGAGCGAGTGGGGCACGCCGAACATGGTCGAGGACGGGCTGAACCCCGCGCTTCTCGGCCAGTACGGCCATCACCTCCACGTCTGGAACATGAAGAAGCGCCGCCACGAGCAGGCGATCGACCTCGGCGCCGAGTACCAGATGGTCCTCGAGCTCCGGCCCGCGCACGACCCGACCAAGCCCTACGGCTTCGTCGGCGTCGTCGTCTCGACCGCCGACCTCAGCGCATCGGTGTGGCTCTGGGAGCGCCAGGCGGACGGCAGCGTCGGGGTCCGGAAGGTCATCACGATCCCCGCCGAGCCGGCCGAGACCGAGCAGCTGCCGCCCGCCCTGCAGCCGTTCGGCGCCGTGCCGCCGCTCATCACCGACATCGCCCTGAGCGTGGACGACAAGACCCTGCTCGTGTCCTGCTGGGGCACCGGCGAGCTCAAGCGCTACGACGTCTCCGACCCGCGCAACCCGAAGGAGACCGGCTCGGTGCACCTCGGCGGGATCGTCCGCCACGCCGGCCACCCGGCCGCGGACGCGCTGAACGGCGGGCCGCAGATGGTCGAGATGAGCCGCGACGGCAAGCGCATCTACCTCACGAACTCGCTCTACGCCAGCTGGGACGCCCAGTTCTACCCCGAGGGCATCGACGGCTGGATGGTCAAGCTCGACAACAACGGCGACCTCGCCGTCGACCCGGACTTCTTCGTGGAGTACTCGGGCGAGCGGCCCCACCAGGTCCGCCTCCAGGGCGGGGACGCCTCGAGCGACTCGTACTGCTTCCCGTCGTGAGCCACGGCGCGGCGTGGCTGACCCTGATCGGGCTCGGCGCCTACCACGGCGTCAACCCGGCCATGGGCTGGCTGTTCGCCGTGTCGCGGGGCATGCAGGAGCGCAGCCGGCGCGCCGTGCTGCGCTCCCTCGTCCCCATCGCCATCGGCCACGAGATGTCGATCGCGCTCGTGGCCGCGCTCGTCGTCGGCCTGTCGGTGGTCGCCGACTCGAGCACGCTGCGGATCGTCGCCGCCGGCGACGCTGTTCGCGTTCGGCATCTTCCGCTTCGTCAAGCCGCACGCGCACTTCCGCTGGACCTCGATGCGCGTCAGCGACCGCGAGCTGACGCTGTGGTCGTTCCTCATGTCGACCGCCCACGGCGCGGGGATCATGGTCGCGCCGGTGCTGATCGGCCTCGAGGGCTCGGTCGACCGGTCGGGCGCCCAGGCCCACGACCGCGCCGACCTCAGCCTGCTCGACGCCTCGCTCGGCGTCGGCGCCGTCGGCATCGCGCTCCACGTGATCGCGATGCTCGCCGTGATGGGCGTCGTCGCCGTGCTGGTCTACGACCGGCTCGGGCTGAAGGTCCTGCGCACGGCGTGGCTCAACACCGACCAGCTCTGGGCGGGGGCGTTCGTCCTCGCCGCGTTCATCACGCTGCTGAGCTAATCCTCGGTCTCGGCGGCCGCGCGCACGGCCGACTGCGCCGCCGCGACCCGCGCCACCGGCACCCGGTAGGGGCTGCAGGAGACGTAGTCGATGCCCGAGTGCTGGAAGAACTCGATCGAGTCCGGGTCGCCGCCATGCTCGCCGCAGATGCCGAGCTCGATGTCGTTCTTCGTCTTGCGCCCGAGCCACGCGCCCATCCGCAGCATCTGTCCGACGCCCGGCTCGTCGAGCGTCTCGAACGGCGAGCGGTCGAAGATCTTGCGGTCGATGTACTTGGCGAGGATCTTGCCCTCGATGTCGTCGCGGCTGAAGCCCAGGCCGGTCTGGGTGAGGTCGTTGGTGCCGAAGGAGAAGAAGTCGGAGTACTCGGCGATCCGGTCGGCGATGAAGCAGGCGCGCGGGAGCTCGATCATCGTGCCGATCTGGTAGTGGCGCGGGTAGTCGAGGCCCTCGCGCTCGCCGACGTCGAGGATCATCTTCCGCATCACCTCGAGCTCGCCCTCGTAGGCGACGAGCGGAACCATGATCTCGAGGTGCGGCTCGTGGCCGGTGCGCTCGTTCACCGCCAGCGCGGCGCGCATCATCGCCTCGACCTGCATCTCGTAGATCTCGGGGTAGAGCAGGCCGAGCCGGACGCCGCGCGTGCCGAGCATGGGGTTGACCTCCTCGAGCGCGCGCACGCGCTCGAGCGTCGCCTCGAGCTCCTCGAGGTCGTCGGTCATCTCGACCCGCGCGCGCTCGACCTCGTTCTCGACCTGCGTGCGCGACGGCAGGAACTCGTGCAGCGGCGGGTCGAGCAGCCGGATCGTGACCGGCAGGCCCTCCATCGCCTCGAACAGGCCCTCGAAGTCGCCCTGCTGCAGCGGCAGCAGCGCCTCGAGGCGATCGCGGCGCTCCTCGGTCGTCGAGCCGAGGATCACGGCCACCATCTTCTCGTGACGGTCCTCGGCGAAGAACATGTGCTCGGTGCGGCACAGGCCGATGCCGGTCGCGCCGAACTCGCGCGAGCGCTGCGCGTCCTCGGGGGTGTCGGCGTTGGCGCGGACCTCCATGGTCTTGAGCTCGTCCGACCACTTGAGGACGGTGTCGAAGGAGTCGCCGACCTCGGGCTCCACGAGCGGGACGTCGTCGCTCGTGATCGTGCCGCTCGTGCCGTCGATCGCGATCCGGTCGCCGGCCTTGAGCGTCGTCTCGCCCATGCGGACCTCGCCCGCCTCGAGGTCGATCTCGAGCCCCGCCCCGGTCACCGCCGGCACGCCCATGCCGCGCGCGACGAGCGCCGCGTGGCTGGCCTTGCCGCCCTCGCTCGTGAGCACGCCCTTGGCCGCCTGGAAGCCGGCGACGTCGTCGGCCTCGGTGAACGGACGCACGAGGATGACGTCGCGCCCCTCCTCCGCCGCGGCCACGGCGTCGCCCGCGCGGAACACGATCTCGCCCACCGCGGCGCCCGGCGACGCCGCGACGCCGCGCGCCAGGATCTCGAACTCGGCCTCGGGGTCGAAGGTCGGGTGCAGGAGCGCGTCGAGGGTCTCGGGGTCGATCGTCAGCAGCGCCTCCTCGCGGGTGAGCAGCTCCTCCTCGACCGCGTCGACCGCGAAGCGCACGGCGGCCTGCGCGGGGCGCTTGGCGTCGCGCGTCTGGAGCATGTAGAGCTGCCCCTCCTCCACGGTGAACTCCGTGTCCTGCATGTCCTTGTAGTGGCCCTCGAGCGTGCGGAGGATCTCCATGAGCTCCTTGTGGGCGTCGGGCATGACGTTCTCGAGCTCGGAGATGTCGAGCGTGTTGCGCACGCCGGAGACGACGTCCTCGCCCTGGGCGTTGACGAGGAAGTCGCCGGACGGCTCGGGCGCGCCGGTGACCTCGTCGCGGCTGAACGCGACGCCGCTGCCGCTCGTGTCGCCCTTGTTGCCGAAGACCATCTGCTGGACGTTGACCGCCGTCCCCCACTCGTCGGGGATGCGGTTGATGCGGCGGTAGCTGACCGCGCGCTCGCCGTTCCAGGAGTCGAACACCGCGCGGATCGCGCCCTCGAGCTGGGCCTGCGGCTCCTGCGGGAAGTCCTCGTCGGTCTCGTCGCGGTACAGGCCCTTGAAGGTGTCGACGAGCGCCCGCAACGCGTCGGCGTCGAGGTCCGTGTCGTTCTCGACGCCGCGGTCCTTCTTGAGCGCCTTGATCGCGTCCTCGATCTTCTCGCCCGCGACGCCCTTGACGACGTTCGCGTACATCTGCACGAAGCGCCGGTACGAGTCCCAGGCGAAGCGCTCGTTGTCGGTCTGCTTCGCCAGGCCTTCGACGGACTCGTCGTTGAGGCCGAGGTTGAGGACGGTGTCGAGCATGCCGGGCATCGACTCGCGCGCGCCGCTGCGAACCGAGACGAGCAGCGGGTCGGCGGCGTCGCCGAGCTTCTTGCCCGCCTGCTCCTCGAGGTCGGACAGCGCGCCCGAGACCTGATCCTCGAGGCCGTCGGGGAAGCCGCCGTCGCGCATGTACGCGACACAGGCCTCGGTCGTGATGGTGAAGCCCGCGGGGACGCGCTCCGGGCCCAGCACCCGGGTCATCTCCGCGACGTTGGCGCCCTTCCCGCCCAGCAGGTCGCGCATGTCGCGCGACCCCTCGCTGAACTCGTAGACCCACTTGGTCGCGACCTCGGTCCCCATGGCGAGGCGATCCTATCCCGCCGCCGCTGCCCGCAAACGAACACCGGCGTGGTGTTCAACAGTGTCGGAAATCGCGCGCTCGGCCTGCCGGAGCGCGCGCTCGGGCGCGTCCGGCGTCTGGGCGAGCGGCGCACCGAGGGCGCCGGCGAGGAACTCGTGGGCCGCGGCGTCGAGCGGGAAGCTCGCGGCCTCGCACGCGCCGCAGACGACGCCGCCGGCGGCGCCCGAGAAGCCGGTGAGGTGGTCCTGCGCCCCGCACGACGCGCATGCCGCGAGCTGCGGCGCGAAGCCGGCGGCGAGCAGCAGCTTCAGGCGGAACGCGAGCTGGTTCGTGCGCGTCGCCCGCGCGGGCTCCGCGTCGAGGAGCGCGAGCTCGTTGCACAGCAGGTTGAAGACCTCGGGGTGCGGCTCGTCGGTCTCGAAGAGCCGCGAGACGGCGTCGCAGGCCCGCGCGGCCGTGTCGAGCGCGTGGCCGTCGGCCCGCAGCCGCGGGTAGCCGCTCACGGTGTCCGCCGCCGTGACCGTGAGGAGCTCGCCGCGGCCCTCGTGGAGCATCAGATCGAGGCGGAAGAACGGCTCGAGGCGGCCGCCGAACCGGCTGCGGGCGCGCCGCGCGCCTTTCGCGATCGCCCCCACCCGGCCCCGATCCGGCGTGTAGAGGTGGACGATCCGGTCGGCCTCGCCGTAGCGGATGGAGCGCAGGACGACCGCTTGCATCTTGACCGGGCCGGGCATGTTCGTCAGCAGGACGCCCGCCCGGAACGCCCGGGCGGGGTCGCTATACTTTCTGAAGCGATGGCTGAGATCACTGTCTATTCGACCGAACCCTGCTCCTTCTGCTCTCGGGCCAAGGAGCTGCTCGCGCGCCGCGGCTACGCCTACGAGGAGATCAATCTCTCAAAGGACCCGGCCGGACGAGCCGAACTGGTCGAGAGGACGGGCATGTTCAGCTTCCCGCAGATCGTCATCAACGGCGATGTGCTGGGCGGGTTCCGCGAGCTCGTGCAGGCCGACATGAGCGGCAAGCTCGAGCAGCTCGCGCAGGCCGCGGCGTAGGCGCCGCGCCCGCGCCGCACCCGCGCGAACCTCACGCTTCCGCCGCCGCGCGCGTCATACCGGCACGATGACGGCCGTGACCGCCGCGCCCGCGACCCTGCGCCTCGCCCTGCGTCCGCCCTTCGACGGCGCGGGCGTCCTGCGGTGGCTGGCCGCGCGCCTGGTGCCGGGCGTCGAGGCGCTGAGCGACGGCGTGTACCGCCGCACGCTCGACCTGCCCGGCGGCCCCGGGGTCGTGACGCTCGCGCCGGCCGCGGACCACGTGGAGGCCGTCTTCGCACTCGACGATGCGGCCGACCTCCCCGCCGCCGAGGCCCGCTGCCGCCACCTGCTCGACCTCGACGCCGACCCGGCCGCCCCCGCCGCCGTCCTCGCGTCCGACCCGGTGCTCGCGCCGCTGGTCGCCGCGCGCCCGGGCCTGCGCGCCCCCGGCACGCGTCGACCCGGCCGAGACCGCGGTGCGCGCCGTCCTGGGCCAGCAGGTCTCGCTCGCGGCCGCGCGCACGCTGGCGGGCCGGCTGGTCGCGGCGTGCGGACCGCCGCTCGCCGCGCCCGTGGGGCCCCTGACCCATCGCTTCCCCGGGCCGGCGGCCATCGCCGACGAGACGGTCCTGGCCGCGGTCGGCATGCCGCGCTCGCGGCAGCGGACGCTGCTGGCGCTGTGCACCCGCCTGGCCGCGGGCGACCTCGTCCTCGACCCGGCCGCGGATCCCGGCGCAGTCCGGGAGGAGCTGCTCGCGGTCCCGGGCATCGGGCCGTGGACGGCCGACTACGTCCTGCTCCGCGCGCTCGGCGATCCCGACGCCTTCCCGGCCGGCGACCTCGGCCTGCGCCGCGCGGCCCGCGCCCTCGGCCTCCCCGACGACGCCGCCGGCCTCGAGGCCCGCGCCGAGCGCTGGCGGCCCTGGCGGCGCTACGCCGCGCACCACCTCTGGGCGGCGGGGGCATGAGGTTCGCCCGCGTCGCCACGCCGATCGGGACGCTGACCCTGGTCGCGACCGACGACGGCCTGCGCGAGATCCGGTTCGCCGGCCGGCCGCCGCCCGACGGCGCGGCGGAGGCGCCCGGCGACCGCGTGCTGGCCGAGGCCGCACGGCAGCTGGGCGAGTGGTTCGCGGGCGAGCGCACGGCGTTCGACCTCCCGCTCGACCTCGGCGCCGCGACCGCGTTCCAGCGGCGCGCGTGGCTCGCGCTGGCCGAGGTCCCCTACGCGACGACGCGCAGCTACGGCGAGCAGGCGGACCGGCTCGGCGCGCCGCGGGCCGCGCGCGCGGTCGGCGCGGCGAACGGCCGCAACCCGCTGCCGGTCGTCCTCCCGTGTCACCGCCTCGTCGGCGCGGACGGCTCGCTCACCGGCTTCGGCGGCGGCCTGGACGTCAAGCGCGCGCTGCTCGACCACGAGGCCGCGACCGCCGCACGCGCGGCCGGGGCTGGCAGTGCTCGCACGCGTAGGTCCCGCGCCCCGCGGCCACGAACTTGACGATCTCCCCGCCGCAGTTCGGGCAGCCCTCGCCGCGGCGGCGGTGGACGAGGAACTCGTTCTGGAACGCGCCGCTGACGCCGTCGGCGTGGCGGAAGTCGTCGATCGTCGCGCCGCCCGCCGCGAGCCCCGCGATCAGCGTCTCGCGGACGGCGACGGCGAGGGCGTCGTACTGCGCGCGCTTGAGCGCGCCGGCGGGCCGCAGCGGATGGATCCGCGCGCGGAACAGCGCCTCGTCGGCGTAGATGTTGCCCACCCCGGCGACCCGGCGCTGGTCGAGCAGGAACGCCTTGATCGGCGCGCGGCGGCCGCGCGCCATGGCCCGCAGCGCCGTACCGGTGAGCTCGTCCGAGAGCGGCTCGAGGCCGAGGCGGGGCGCGAAGAACGCGTCCCGGGCCGCGGTCCCGAGCGCGATCTCGCCCGTCCCGAAGCGCCGCGGGTCGCAGAAGCGGATCTCGTGCGCGCCCGCCGTCGAGGACGAAGCGCACGCGGACGTAGGGCGCGTCGGGCGGCGGGTCGAGCAGGAGCACGCCCGTCATGCGCAGGTGCATGAGCAGGAAGGCGTCGTCCTCGAGCTCCCACACGAGGTACTTGCCGCGGCGGGCGAGGCGCTCGACGCGGCGGCCCTCGAAGGCGTCGCGCACGGCGCCGGGCTCGAGCGGCAGGCACCAGCGCGGGTCGAGGATGTCGAGGGTCGTCAGCTCGCGCCCCTCGACGACGGGCGCGAGCTGGCGGCGGATCGTCTCGACCTCGGGCAGCTCGGGCATCACTTCCAGTATGCCCGCGTATCTCGCCCCGCCCGCCCGCCGGGGGCTACGCGGCGGCGACGGGCGTCAGCACCGGCACGACGGCCTCGGCGAGATCCGCGTGCAGCTGCCGCGACGCGTCGAGCGCCCCGAGCATCCAGTAGAAGCCGTGGATCATGCCGTCGTAGCGCTTGACGATCACCGGCACGCCCGCCTCCGAGAGGCGCTCGCCGTACATCTCGCCATGGTCGCGCAGCGGGTCGAACTCGGCGGTCGCGATGAACGCGGGCGGCAGGCCGCCGAGGTCGGCGGCGCGCAGGGGCGAGACGAGCGGGTTGTCGGCGTCGGCCGGGTTCGGGACGTAGTGGTTCCAGAACCAGCGCATGGTCTCGCGCTGCAGGCCGTAGCCCTCGGCGTTCTCGATCGCGGCGGGGGTGTCCCAGTCCCGGTCGAGCGCCGGGTAGACGAGCGCCTGGAAGGCGATCCGCAGGGTGCCCTCGTCGCGTGCCTTGAGGCAGACCGCGGCGGCGAGGTTGCCGCCGGCGCTGTCGCCCGCGACCGCCAGGCGCGACGGGTCGATCCCGAGCGCCTCGACGTTCTCGTTCACCCAGGTCGTGGCGGCCCAGCAGTCGTCGAACGGCACCGGGAACGGGTGCTCCGGGGCCTTCTGGTAGTTGACCGAGACCACGACGCAGCCCGTCGAGTTGGCCAGCGACCGCGCCGCCGGATCGCAGATGTCGATGTTCGCGATGACCCAGCCGCTGCCGTGGAAGAAGACGATCCCGCCGCGCGGGCCGTCGCCCTGCGGGGTGTAGATGCGGATCGGGATGTCCGCGGTCGGGCCGGGGATGAACGTCGTGCGGACGGCGGCGACCTCCTGCGGCTCGCCGGCGAGCGCGAGATAGCCCCAGGCCGCGGTGCGAGCCTCGGGCACCGTCATCTCCTCGAACGGCTTGACGCCCGCCTCGCGCATCTCCGCGAGCAGCGCCTCGGCCTGCGGGTCCAGCGGCATCGGTGGTGCTCCTCTCTCGTCCTCCCGCGGGCGGTCCCGCGGCCGTCGCCGACGCTACCCGACCCGCGCGGCGGGACGGCCGCCGGCGTCAGGGGCCGACGAAGCTCTCGCCCGGCAGGTCCGGCACGCCGCCGCCGGTGAGCCACGCGAGCGTGCTCGCCCCGACGTCGGCGAGCGGGCCGTCGTGGCGGCGGCCGCCGGCGCCGTCGAACACCGCGATCAGCGGCGCGTACTCGCGCGTGTGGTCGGTGTGCGGGGCGGTCGGGTCGACGCCGTGGTCGGCGGTGAGGATCAGGAGGTCGTCCGGGCCGAGGAGCTCGTCGAGCCAGCCGGCGACGACGGCGTCGATCGCTTCGAGCGCCGTCGCGAAGCCGCGCGTGTCGTGGCGGTGGCCGTACACCTGATCGGTCTCGACGAGGTTCGTGAAGACGAGGCCGGACTCGAGCTCGCGCAGGAGCGCCGTCGTCGCCGCGAGGCCGTCCGCGTTCGTCGTCGCCGGGTGCTTGCGGTCGATGCCGACGCCGGCGAAGAGGTCGCGGATCTTGCCGACCGCGTGGACCGGCACGCCCGCGTCCTGGATCTCGACGAGGTACGAGCGCCGGGGCGGCTCGAGCGAGAAGTCGCGCCGGCCACCGGTGCGCGTGAACGCCCCCGGCTCCCCCGTGAACGGCCGCGCGATGACGCGCCCGACGGCGTGCTCGCCGCGCATGACCTCCCGCGCCGCCTCACACGCGGCGTGCAGGGCCGCCTCGGGCACGCGGTCCTCGTGGGCCGCGAGCTGCAGGACCGAGTCGGCCGACGTGTAGAGGATCACCTCGCCGGTCTCGAGGTGGTGGGCGCCGAGCTCGTCGATGATCGCCAGGCCGTCGGCCGGCCGGTTGGCGCAGAAGCGCATCCCGGTCGCGGCCTCGAGCCGCGCGACGAGGTCGGCCGGGAAGCCGTCCGGATACGTCGGCAGCGGCGCGTCGACGACGACGCCCATGAGCTCCCAGTGGCCGGTCGTCGAGTCCTTGCCGGGGCCGAGGGGGTGCAGCCGGCCGTGCAGCGCGGGCGCGGCCGCCGGCGCGACGCCCGCCACCGGCACGATCGACCCGAGCCCGAGCCGTTGCAGCGTCGGCAGGTCGAGCCCGCCGACCGCCTCGGCCACGTGCGCGATCGTGTTCGCGTCGGGCGGGTCGCCGTAGTCGGCCGCGTCCGGGAGCGCCCCGGCGCCGCACGCGTCGATGACGATCACGGCGGCGCGGCGGTGGCGGGACGGACGGCTCATCCGCCGCCGGATTCTGCCGGACCGGGGCCGTTCGGCGCGGACGGGGTCGCCGGGCGGCTCAGGCCCCGGCCGGGCGCCAGCGCGGCCGGCGCAGGCGCCGGCCGCCGCCACCGGGGTCGTCGGGCGCGTCCGACCGCTCGCGGGCGGCCCGCTTCGCGCGTTCTCGCTCGGCGGCGCGGACGGCGTCGGCCGCGCGAAGGAGGGCCATCTCATGCAGCATCTGCGAGTTCATGGCCCGACGGTAGGCGCGGGCGCCCGGGCGCACATCGGGAGAACCACCGGGTTTACGCCCCCCGATGCCCCCATCTCGGGGCAGCGCGCGTGGTCAGCCCGCGGTCGGCGACTCGGCCGCCACCGGCGCGTCCGCGGTCGCCCGGGGGTGGGCGCGGAAGTACGCGTCCTTCAGGCGCTCGGCCGACAGGTGCGTGTAGATCTGGGTCGTCGCGATGTCGGCGTGGCCGAGCATCTCCTGCAGCGAGCGCAGGTCGCAGCCGCCCGCGAGCAGGTGGGTCGCGAACGTGTGGCGCAGCGTGTGCGGGCTCATCCGGCCCTCGAGCCCGGCGTCGCGGGCGTAGCGCTGGACGATCTTGTAGAGGCCCTGGCGGGTGAGGCCCCCGCCGCGGCGGTTGACGATCAGGCGCGGCTCGTCGCGCAGCCCGACGAGCGCGGGCCGGCCGCGGTCGAGGTAGGCCCGCGTCGCGAGCACCGCCTCGCGGCCGATCGGGACGATGCGCTCCTTTGACCCCTTCCCCCGGGCGCGCAGGACGCCGATCTCGAGGTCGATGTCGCCCACGTCGAGCGCGATCGCCTCCGACGCCCGCAGCCCGCAGGCGTACATCAGCTCGAGCAGCGCGCGGTCGCGCAGCGCGCCCGGGTCGCTGCCCTTCGGGGCGGCGAGCAGCCGCCCGACCTCGCCCCGGCTCAGGACCTGCGGGAGCTTCTGGTTCTTGCGCGGGGCGCGCAGGTCGGCGGTCGGGTCGTGGTCGAGCTCGCCCTCGCGCCGGAGGTGGCGGTAGAACGAGCGCAGGCACGCGGCCTTGCGCTGCAGCGTCGCGGGCGCCACCGGCGGACGGTCCTCGCCGCCCGCCGCGAGCTCGCCGAGGAACGCGGCCAGATCGCCGTGCTGGGCGGCCACGACGTCGGTGCCGCGGCGGCGCAGGAACGCGCCGAACTGCAGCAGGTCCGAGCGGTAGGCCTCGAGCGTGTTGCGCGAGAGCCCGCGCTCGAACTCGAGGTAGGCGAGGAAGTCGAGCACGTGGTGCTCGAACGACCGCGGCTCCGCGGCGGGGTAGACGGCCATGGAGCGGGGTTCGCCGTCGCCGCCGACGAGCCTCGCCGGTGCAACGGCGCGTGCGCGCTGCAGGCGCCGTTGCGGGGGCGGTGCGAGGCCGTCGGGGCTGCTACGGCGCGGGTCAGCCGACGGCGAACGTGGCGCTCACGGACTGCACGACCTCGCCCGGGATCCGGCACCCGAACCGCGTGCGGGTGCGGATGGTCCGCAGGCGCCCGGAGGCGTCGCGGCGGCGGACCGCGGTGCGGATCGTCCCGCAGAACTTCCCGGGGCCGAAGGTCCCGTCCCCGCCGTACGCGCCGCCGATCTGCCCGCCGAAGAACGGGTTCGGCTGGACCTCGGCGACCGAGACGAGCGCACCGAGGGTCAGGCCGCCGGCGGCGGCCATCCGCGCGCCCTCCTCGCGGGCGTTGGCGATCGCGCGCCGGACGGCGCGGTCGTGGGCGGCCTCGACCGCGGCCCCGATGGCCTTGCTGTTCTGCGCGACGTCGCGGTCGACGGCGATGCGTCCGGCCGCGATCGCGGTGATCGTGTTCGCGGGGGCCGGCGCCTGGGCGGAGGCCGACGGTGCGAGCAGCAGGACGGCGGTCGCGCCGGCGGCCAGGGTCGCGGGCAGCAGCGAGCGGCGCGCGGGGCGCGCGGAACGGCGGTCGGGCATGAGGTCCTCCGGGTCGGTGGTGACGGGTGGGACCTATACGTCGGGCAATGCCGGAGAGGTTCCGACGCGCGCCGCTCAGCCGCGGTCGAGCAGCAGCCACTGCAGCCCGATGATCGACTTCGCGTCGCGCGTGGCGGCGAGCGCGCCCGCGACGTCGTCGAGCGGCCAGCGCACGATCTCGATGCGCTCGTTCTCGTCCGACTCGGCGCTGCGGTCGCTCAGGCCCGTCGCGTGGAAGACGTGGACGACCTCGTCCGACATCCCCGCGCTCGAGACGTAGCTCGTGATCCGCTCCCAGCGCGACGCGGCCTTGCCGATCTCCTCGGCCAGCTCGCGCTGCGCGGCCTCGAGCGGCGCCTCGCCCGCCTGGTCGAGACGGCCGGCCGGGATCTCGAGGAAGTCCGGGTCGTCGATCGCCTCGCGCGGCTGGCGGACGAGGTAGAGGTGCGCGTCGTCGTGCGCGACGACGGCGACGGCGCCCTGGTGGCGGATGATCTCGCGCTCGACCTCGGCCCCGTCCGCGAAGCGGTAGGTCTCGACGACGAGCGTCACGATCCGGCCCTCGTAGATCGTGCGGCTCCCGGTCCGCTCGAAACGACGGTCGTCGGCGCTCATTCGCGGGTCCCTACCCCGACAGCTCGTCGAGCAACGCGAACGTGACGTCGAGCATCCCCTGCAGCGACGCCTGGCTCACGCGCTCGGTCGCCTCGTGGTTGCGCTCGGTGCCGTTGGCGAGGTTCGTGCACACGAGCCCGCCGGCGACGAACGCGTTGGCGTCCGACGCGCCGCCCGTGTTCACCCGCTTCGGCGTGTAGCCGCACGCCCGCAGCGCCGCCTCGGCGGCCATGACCGACGGCGCCGAGGGCCGGTGGCGGTAGCCGCGGAACAGGCGCTCGACGGACACGTCGACGTCGCACTCGCACAGCGGGTCGTTGGCCGCGTCGTAGCAGCGGTCGACCATGTCGGAGATCACGACGTCGGCCGTGTCCTCGTTCAGCGACCGCGCCTCGGCGAGCAGCGTGCAGCGCTCGGGGACGATGTTCGTCCCGTCCGCGCCGCCGTGGATGTTGCCGACGTTCGCCGTCGTCTCGGGGTCGAGGCGCCCGAGGCGCATCGCGGCGATCGCCTTCGCCGCGGCGAGGATCGCGCTGCGGCCGTCCTCGGGCCGCACGCCGGCGTGCGCGGCCTGGCCGCGGAAGCGCGCCTGCAGCCGGTAGAAGGTCGGCGACGCGACGATGATCTCGCCGATCGGCGACGCGTGGTCGTAGACGTAGCCGACCTCGGAGCGCAGCTTCGCGACGTCGAAGGCCTTCGCGCCCTGCAGGCCGTTCTCCTCGCCGACGGTGAACAGCAACTCGACGCCGACCGGGCTGCCCTCGACCGCCGCGCGGTGCGCGAGCGCGAGCAGGACCGACACGGTCGCCTTGTTGTCGGCGCCGAGGATCGTCTCCCCCGCGCTCTGCCAGCCGCCGTCGACGAGCACCGGCTCGATCGTGCCGTCGTGCGGGACGGTGTCGAGGTGGGCGCAGAGCAGGACGGAGCGCTCGCTGCGGCCGGGCAGGCGCGCGAGGAGGTTGCCCGCGTCGCCGCCGATCTCCGTGCCGGCCTCGTCCTCCTCGACCTCGAGGCCGAGCGCGCGCAGCTCCTCGGCGACGCGGTCGGCGACCCGCCGCTCGTGCCCGAACGGGCTGGCGATGGCGCAGAGCTCGGCGAACGTGTCGTTCAGCCGGCGGAGCTCGACCTCCGAGGCGGGTCTCATCGTGACGACGGTAGAAGACCGGTCCCGGCGGCCCGCTCAGGCCGCGCGCGAGGCACGGACCTCGCCGCCCTCGGGCGCGCGCTCGCGGGCGCGATCCAGGGCGGCGGCGACGAACTCGCGGAACAGCGGCGACGGGCGCTCCGGGCGCGACTTGAACTCGGGGTGGAACTGCGACGCCACGAAGAACGGATGGTCGGTGAGCTCGATGATCTCGACGAGCCGCTCGTCGGGCGAGGTGCCCGAGACGATCAGGCCCGCGGCCTCCAGGCGCTTGCGCAGCGAGATCGAGACCTCATAGCGGTGGCGGTGACGCTCGTAGACGACCGCCTCGCCGTAGGCCTCGCGGGCGCGCGTCTCGCCGTGGAGCTTGATCGGGTCGGCCCCCAGCCGCATCGTGCCGCCGAGGTCCGAGACCTCCTTCTGCTCCGGGAGCAGGTCGATCACGGGCCACTCGGTCTCGATGTCGAACTCCGTCGAGTTCGCGCCGGTCATCCCGGCCACGTGGCGGGCGAACTCGCACACGGCGACCTGCATGCCGAGGCAGATCCCGAGGTACGGGATGCGGCGCTCGCGAGCGACCCGGACCGCGCGGATCTTGCCCTCGATCCCGCGCCCGCCGAAGCCGCCGGGCACGAGGATGCCGTCGGCGCCGCTCAGGACGGACTCGGCGACGGCCGCGTCCTCGAGGGTCTCGGAGTCGACCCAGTCGATCTCGATCCGGCCGCCGTGGAGGAAGCCGGAGTGGCGCAGGGCCTCGCTCACCGACAGGTAGGCGTCCTCGAGCTGGACGTACTTGCCGACGACCGCGATGCGGACGACCTGCTCGGCCTCGTCGGCGCGGCGCGTGATGTCGCGCCATTCGCAGAGGTCGGCGTCCGGGGCGTCGAGCCCGAAGTGCTCCATGATGAAGCCGTCGACGTCCTGGTCGGCGTACCAGAGCGGCACCTTGTAGATGTTGTCGACGTCCTTGGCGGAGATGACCGCTTCGGTCCCGAGCGACGCGAACAGCGCGATCTTCTTGCGGATGTCGAGCCCGAGCTCCGACTCGCTGCGGCAGAGGAGCATGTCGGGCGCGATGCCGATGCGGCGCAGCTCGTTGACCGAGTGCTGGGTCGGCTTGGTCTTCAGCTCGCCGGCGTGGCCGATGTAGGGCACGAGCGTGAGGTGGATGTACATGCAGCGCCGGCGCCCGACGTCGACCGGGAACTGGCGGATCGCCTCGAGGAACGGCAGCGACTCGATGTCGCCCACCGTGCCGCCGATCTCGGTGATGACGACGTCGACGTCGCCCGACTCGGCGATCAGGCGGATGCGCTGCTTGATCTCGTCGGTGATGTGCGGGACGACCTGGACCGTGCCGCCGAGGTAGTCGCCGCGGCGCTCGCGCCGGATGACGCTGTTGTAGATGCCGCCCGCGGTGACGTTCGACGCGCGCGTCGTGTTCGTGTTCGTGAAGCGCTCGTAGTGGCCGAGGTCGAGGTCGGTCTCGGCGCCGTCCTCGGTGACGAACACCTCGCCGTGCTGGTACGGCGACATCGTGCCGGGATCGACGTTGATGTACGGATCGAACTTCTGGAGGCCGACCGTGAGGCCCCGGGCGACGAGGAGTCGACCGATCGACGCGGCGGCGATGCCCTTGCCCAGCGACGAGACGACGCCGCCGGTGATGAAGACGTAGCGAGGATCAGGCACGATCGGCTCTTCCCCTCGAGGATAGGCCACGGCGACGGGCGACGACGGCGGCAACAGGCATCGTTGGCAAGGTACCCAGCGCCGCGGACGACGAACGTGTGCCCCCTCCGCGCGACGCGTAACGTGTCGGGCGGCCGCGAGACTGGAGAGACATATGGAGAAGACCGAGAAGATCGCGAAGACCGATCAGGAGTGGCGCGAGCAGCTCGACCCCGACCAGTTCGAGGTCCTGCGCAACGCCGCCACCGAGCCCCCGTTCACCGGCAAGTACGTCAACCAGAAGGGTGACGGCGTCTATCGCTGTGCCGGGTGCGGCAACGAGCTGTTCAGCTCCGACACGAAGTTCGACTCGGGCACCGGCTGGCCGAGCTTCACCGACCCCGTGTTCGGCGAGGCCGTCGAGCGACGCCAGGACCGCTCGCACTTCATGGTCCGCACCGAGGTCGTGTGCGCCCGCTGCGGCGGCCACCTCGGCCACGTGTTCGACGACGGCCCGGGCGCCAGCGGCGAGCGCTGGTGCATCAACTCCTGCGCGCTGGACTTCAAGGCCGGCGAGCAGGGCAAGTAGCCCGCCCCCCAGACCATCCGCAGCACCCGAAGGGCCCGCCACCGTGCGGGCCCTCGTCGTTGCGCGGCCCCGCGCTCAGGCCGCCTTCAGCAGCTCCTTCGCGTGCCGCCGCGCGGCGACGTCGCCCGCGTCCGCGCCGAGCATCCGGACGAGCTCGGCCACGACCGCCTTGCCGTCGAGCGGGGTCACGGTCGTCCGCGCGGGGTCGGCGGTCGGGTCCTTCGCGATCGAGTAGTGGCGGCTCGCGAGCGACGCGATCTGCGGGAGGTGCGTGATGCACAGGACCTGCCGGCCGGCGGCCAGCGCGCGCAGCTGCGTGCCGACCGCCCGCGCGGTCTGCCCGCCGATGCCGGCGTCGACCTCGTCGAACACGAGCGCCGCGGAGCCCTCCGCGTTGGCCACCCCCAGCAAGGCGAGCATGACGCGCGACAGCTCGCCGCCGGACGCGATCTCGCGCAGCGGGCCGGCCGGGACGCCCGGGTTGGGCGCGATCAGGAACTCGACCGCGTCGGCGCCCCCGGGGCCCGGCTCGGGCCGCGGCTCGAGGGCGATCTCGAAGCTCGCGCCCTCCATCGCGAGCTCGGCCAGGCGCTCGCGGACCGCGTCGGCCAGACGCGGGGCCGCGTCCGTCCGCGCCGCGGTCAGCGCGGCCGCCCGCTCGCCCAGCTCCGCCCGCGCCGTCCCGAGCGCGGCCGTCGCCTGCTCGAGCGCCACCTCCGCCCCGGCCAGCTCGTCGCGCCGGTCCCGGCACGCCTGCGCGTGGGCGAGCACCGCCGCGATCGTGCCGCCGTGCTTGCGCTTCAGGCGCTCGAGGACCGCGAGCCGATCCTCGGCCGCCTCGAGCGCGCCCGGCTCGGCGTCGAGGCCCTCGGCGTAGCGCAGCAGCTCGCCGCCGAGGTCGTCGGCCTCGTAGGTGAGCGCCCGCCAGCGCTCGGCCAGCGCGTCGAGCGCCGGGTCGACGCCGCTCACGCCGTCGAGCCCCGCTCCGCCCGCGGCCAGCGCCGCGCCCACGCCGGCGAGCCCGTCGCCCCCGCCGCCGCCGTCACCGCTCACCGCCGCGGAGGCGCCGAGCGCCGCGGCGCGCAGCGCCTCGACGTGGCGCAGCCGCGCCCGGGCCGCCAGGAGCTCCGCCTCCTCGGCCTCGTCCGGCGCGGCCGCGTCGATCTCGCCGAGCTCGTACTCGAGCAGGTCGAGCTCCCGCTCCCGCGCGCCCGCACGGTCGCGCAGCTCGGCCAGCGAGCCCTCGAGCTCGCGGGCCCGGGCGTACACCGCCCCGAACGCGGCCCGGCGCTCGAGGTGCTCGGGCCCGCAGAACGCGTCGAGGATCGCCAGCTGCGCGGACGCGAGCATCAGCCGCCGGTGCTCGTGCTGGCCGTAGAAGGCGATGAGCTCGCCGCCGACGTCGCGCAGGTCGGCGACCGTGGCCGATCGGCCGGCGAGGTACGCGCGTGTGCGCCCCTCGGCCGTCACCCGGCGGGCGAGCACGAGCTCCTCGGCGTCGGGCGGGAGCCGGTCGCCGAGCGTGTCGCGCAGCGCGTCGGTGAGCTCGAACACGCCCTCGACGTACGCCTCGGCCGCGCCCGGGCGCACGATCCCGGGGCGCGCGCGGCCCCCGAGCAGGAGGTCGAGCGCGTGCGCGAGCACGGTCTTCCCGGCCCCGGTCTCGCCCGTCAGGACGGTCAGCCCGGGGCCGAGCCGCAGCTCGGCCCGCTCGATCAGCAGGAGGTTCTCGACACGCAGCTCGGACAGCACGCGGTCAGATGTACCAACGGCGGCCGACGGACCCGGCCGAAAACGGCCGGAACGGCACAGAGTCGGCTCAGAGTTGTGACAGAGCCGTCGCGATCGGCGTGTCGCCCGACACGACCACGAACGTCTTGCCCACCGTGCCCGGGTCGTCGAGGACGCCGACGAGCACCGCCGCCACGTCGTCGCGCGGGATGTCGGCGCGGGCCACGTCCGGCCCCGCCGTGACCGCGCCCGTCCCCGGGTCGTCGGTCAGCCGGCCGGGCCGCACGATCGTGCCGTCGAGGCCGCTCGCCACGAGCGCCGCGTCGGCCTGCGCCTTGGCCTCGAGGTACGGACGCATCTGCTCCCCGCCGCCCGCCGGGTCGTCGGCGCCGATCGAGCTGACCATGACGTAGCGCCGCACGCCGGTCGCCTCCGCGGCCTCGATGAGCTTCACCGCCGCGCCGAGGTCGACGGTCCGCTTGCGCTCGGGACCGCTGCCCGGCCCCGCCCCCGCCGCGAACACGACCGCGTCCGTGCCGGACACGACCGCGGCGAGGTCACCGTCGCCTTCGAGGTCGAACACGACCGGCTCGGCGCCGGCCGCCTCCACGTCCGCGGCGTGGTCGGGGTTGCGGATCAGCGCCCGCACCCGGTCGCCCCGCGCCGTCAGCAGCCGGGCGAGCCGCAACGCGATCTGCCCGTGCCCGCCCGCGATCGTCACGTCCATCCGTCAGCCCTCCTGGGTCGCACATCCACGGTCACCGCGCCAGCCGTCCGAACTTCTCCCGCAGCCGCCGGTAGAACGACGACCCCGGCACCTGGGCGAGGTCGGCGGCCTCGCGCAGGAAGCTCGCCGTGATCGCCTCGTCCGGGCAGATCGACCCCGCCGGCTGGCCGTCGAGCGAGATGTCGACCGGGTCGCGCGAGCGGTTGTGGACCGACAGCAGGTCGTCCGGGGCCACGACGAGCGCGCGGGCCGTCAGCGAGTGCGGCGAGATGAACGACACCGCGAAGCCCTCCACGCCCCAGGCCATGACCGGGCCGCCGTTGGCGAGGTTGTAGCCCGTCGAGCCCGCCGGCGTGGCCAGGACCAGCCCGTCGCAGCGCACGCTGCCGATCTCCTCGCCCGACACGGCGTAGCTCAGCTGCGCCACGCGCGTGCCCTGGCGGCGGTGGATCGCGAGGTCGTTGATCGCCGCGTGCGGCCCGTCGGGCGTCTCGAGCGCGAGCGCGGGCAGCGTCAGGGTCTCGAAGTCGCCCGCCACGGCCCGCGCCATGCCATGGGTGAGGGTGTCGCCGTCGTCGTCGGGGTCGATCGTCGCGAGGAACCCGATCTCCCCGTAGTTGACGGCGAAGACCGGCACGCTCGTGCCCGCGTAGCGCCGCAGGGCGCGCAGGATCGTGCCGTCGCCGCCGAAGACGACGCACAGCTCGACGTCGTCGGAGACCGGCGCGTCGAGCGCGAGCCCCTCCCCCGGCGTCAGGCCGTGCTTGGCCGTCTCCTCGGGGTCGAAGCGCAGCGTGACGCCCTCGTTGCGGGCGGCCGTGATCAGCGCCTGGAGCGCCGGAGCGACCTGCTCCGTGCGCGTGTGGCTGACGACGGTGACCGTGCGGGCCTGCACGTCAGGCCTCCGCCGCCGCGGCCGCGGCGGCGAGGTCGGTCAGCGCGCCGTCGCGCCCGCTCTCGGCGAGCCAGACGAACGTCTCGTGGTTGCCCTTCGGGCCCGGCAGCCCGGACGGCGCGAAGCCGAGCACGACGGCGCCGAGGTCCGACGCGGCCGACGCGACCGCCACGAGCGCGTCGCGGCGGTCCGCCGCGTCGCGCACGACGCCGCCCTTGCCCACCCGCTCGCGGCCGACCTCGAACTGCGGCTTGACCATCGCCAGCGCGTCGAAGCGCGGGGCGGCGCAGGCCAGGACCGCCGGGAGCACCTTCGTCAGCGAGATGAACGACACGTCCGCGACGATCAGGTCCGGGGCGTACGGGAGGTCGCCGGCCGCCACGGCCCGCGCGTTCGTGCGCTCGATCACCGTGACGCGGTCGTCGGTGCGCAGGCGCCAGTCGAGCTCCCCGTAGGCCACGTCGAGCGCGACCACGTGCGCCGCGCCCGCCTGCAGCAGGCAGTCGGTGAAGCCGCCGGTCGACGCGCCGACGTCGAGACATCGCCGGCCCGACGGATCGACCCCGGTCGCGGCGAGCGCGTTGGCGAGCTTGATCCCGCCGCGCGACACGAACCGCGGGCGCTCGTCGACCGCCAGCGCCACGTCCTCGGCCACGAGCTGGCCGGGCTTGGCCGCCCGCGCGCCGTCCGTCCCGAGGCGCACCTCGCCCGCCATGACCGACGCGGCGGCCCGCGCCCGGGACTCGAAGAGCCCGCGCTGGTGCAGCAGCGTGTCGAGGCGCATCTTCGCCATAGGCCGGGAAACGTACCGGCGGGAACGTTGAGTGACGCAGATCACACATGAACCGACCGATTGTGGGCACCATGCATGCAAGTCGCCGGGCAGTGATCGAGACCGGCGAGGAGGAAGGTGGCGCCCCGGCGCTCGTCCTCCACTCAAGAACCTTCGCTCAGTGATCGATCAACACATAGCTGGACCCACATAGCAGTATCTCTCCTCCCCTGAAGCGGCCCGCCATCGGCGGGCCGTTTCTCTTTGTGCGACCGCGCCTCAGCGTCCGCGCGGCGGGAGGATCCGGACGTGCATGTGGTCGTTGTGGTGGGCGATCACCTCGACGACCTTCCGCGGCCCGCGGAGGTGCGTCCGCGTGCCGATGAAGACGAACTGCGCGCCGGCCGCGACGAAGCGGTCGAGGAGGTCCTGGGCCAGCGCGTGGTCGATGAGGTCGGGCTTGTAGGCGGCCAGCAGCCGGTGGTCGGCCCGCGGGTAGTAGATGTCCGCGTCGAGCCCGTTCTGGTGCGACGCGTGGCCGAGGCCGCCGTAGCGCTGGTCGAACACGCCGCCGTGGGGGCGGCTGAGGTCGCCGATCAGGACCTGCGGCATCGTCGGGTGCGCGAGGTGCCACGCCGCGAGCACCCGCTGGATCGTGGCGATGAGCTTCGCCGTGCCCCACCGGCGCTCGGGCCGGTTCGGGATCTGCTTGAGGACCGGATCCCAGGTCAGCCAGTCGCCGCCGACCTCGGGCAGCTCGACGCCGTTGACGAGCCGCCCGTGCCACGGCGGCCCGACCGCGCGCGAGGGCCCGGCCGGGGCGGCGGGCTGCGCGACGCTGCTGGTCGTCGTCGGCGGCGGCACCGGCAACGGGCCCGACGGCATCGTCGGGACGGTCGCGGGCGGCGGCGGGGTCTGCGCGAACGTCCCCGCGCCCACGACGCCGAGCACGGCGACGCACGCGGCCAGGACGACGACGGCGACGACCCTCACGCGCACCAGTGTGACGCGTTCACCGGCGCCTTCGACCGGCGGACGTCAGGCGCGCAACGCGGCGCGCGCGAACGCGCCGAGCTCCGCGTGCAGCTCGCGCGAGCGGTCCACGACCCCGCCCCAGCGGATGAAGCCGTGGGTCATGTCCTCGAACTCGCGCAGGGTGACCGCGACGCCCGCGGCCTCGAGCGCCCGCGCGTAGGCGACGCCCTCGTCGCGCAGCACGTCGTGGCCCGCGACCGCGATGTAGGCGGGCGCGGCGCCGGAGAGGTCGTCCGCGCGCAGCGGGGAGGCGTCGGGCTCGGCGCCGAGCGGCGAGCCGTCCGCGCCGAGGTACGTGCGCCAGCAGAACGCGACGGCGTCGGCGGTCAGGAGCGGGACCTCGCCGAAGGCGCGGTAGGAGTCGGTGTCCATCGCCGCGTCGAGCACGGGGTAGACGAGCAGCTGCGCGCGGACCGCGCCCGGCGCGTGGAGCGACGCGACCGCCGCGAGGTTGCCGCCCGCGCTGTCGCCGCCGATCGCCACGCGCGCGGGGTCGAACCCGAGCTGCGCGGCGCCGTGGCCGGTCGCCCACGCGACCGCGAGGTCGGCGTCGCGCACCGCGGCCGGGTAGCGATGCTCGGGCGCGAGGCGGTAGTCGACGCTCACGACCACCGCACCGGCCGCGTTGCACAGCGACCGGCAGACGCGGTCGAAGCCGTCCAGGTCGCCGATGCACCAGCCGCCGCCGTGGAACCACACGAGCGCCCCGACGGGCTCGACGGCCTTCGGCCAGTACGCGCGGGCCGCGAGCGCGGCGTCCTCCCCCGGGCGGGCGATGACGACGTCCTCGGCGCGGTCGACGGGATCGAGCGCGCCCCCGAGCCTGATCGCCGCCTCGACGTAGTCCGCCCGCATCGCGCGGAACTCCTCGGGCGTCGCCGCCTCGAACAGCGCCGCCGCGTCGAGCATCTCCGTGAGCTGCGGGTGGATCGGCGCCGTCACCGTCAGGCGCCGGCGAGCGCGCCGGACGACGCCCCGATCGCGGCCTCGATCCGGGCGGCGATCGCCTTGCCCGTGAAGCCGACCTCGGCGTGCAGGAGCGCCGGCTTGCCGTGCGTGACGTACCGGTCGGGCAGCCCGACGCGGAGCATCCGCGGGACGGGGACGCCGTCCTCGGACAGCGTCTCCCACACGGCCGAGCCGAAGCCACCCTGCAGCACGCCCTCCTCGACGGTCACGAGCAGCTCGTGCTCGGCCGCGAGGTCGGCGAGCAGCGCCGCGTCGAGCGGCTTGGCGAACCGCGCGTCGGCGACCGTGACGTCGATGCCGCCCTCCGCGAGCAGGTCCGCGGCCTCGAGCGCCTTCTGGACGCCGCTGCCGTAGCCCGCGATCGCGACCTTGCCGTCGCCCTCGCGCAGGATCTCGCCGGTCCCGATCCGGATCGGGGTGATGGCCCGCGGGAGCGGGACGCCGACGCCCTCCCCGCGCGGGTAGCGCAGGGCGATCGGACCGTCGTCGTAGGTCAGCGCGGTCCGCAGCATGCGCGTGAGCATCGCCTCGTCGCGCGGGGCCATGAGGACCATGTTCGGCAGGCAGCGCAGGTAGGCGATGTCGAAGACGCCGTGATGGGTCGGGCCGTCGTCGCCGACGAGGCCGGCGCGGTCCAGCGCGAACACGACGTTCAGGCGCTGCAGGCAGACGTCGTGGACGATCTGGTCGAACGCGCGCTGGAGGAACGTCGAGTAGATCGCGCAGACCGGCTTGCGCCCGTCCAGGGCCAGCCCGGCGGCGAAGAGGACCGCCTGCTGCTCGGCGATGCCGACGTCGAAGTAGTGGTCGGGCTCGGCCTTCTGCAGGAGGTTCAGGCCGGTGCCGGAGTTCATCGCGGCCGTGATCCCGACGACGCGGCGGTCGCGGCGGACCTCGGCGATCATCGACTCGCCGAACACCGCGGTGTACTGCGGCGGCGCGGGGACCTTCGGCGCGGGCTTCGCCGGGGCCGGAACGCCGTTGGCGATCGACTTCGGCTTCGCGGCGTGCCACTTCTCCATGCCCTCGAGGCCGCCGTCCTCGGCCGGGGCGAAGCCGCGTCCCTTCACGGTGGAGACGTGGACGACGACGGGGCGGTCGGCCGTCAGCGCGTCACCGACCGCCCGGCGCAGGGCGCGGACGTCGTGGCCGTCGACGACGCCGACGTAGGCCCAGTCGAGCTCCTCCCACCAGAGCCCGGGCGCCCAGAAGGCCTTGATCGACTCCTTGAGCTGCGGCCCGAGGCGCTCGAAGGCGGCCCCGATGCCGGGCAGGTCGGCGAGCCGGCCCTCGACGCCCTCGCGGGCGTGCCAGAGCTTCGGGTTCAGGCGAACGCGCGTGAAGTAGCGCGACATCGCGCCGACGTTCGGCGCGATCGACATGCCGTTGTCGTTCAGGACGACGACGATCGGGGTGCCGAGGCCGCCCGCCTGCTGGATCGCCTCGAACGCGACACCGCCGGTCATCGCGCCGTCGCCGACGACCGCGACGACCTTGCCGGCGTCGGACTCGCCGCGCAGGCGCATGCCCTCCTTGAGGCCGACCGCGTAGCCGATCGCGGTCGAGGCGTGGCCGGCGCCCATGATGTCGTGCTCGGACTCCGCGATCGAGCAGAACGGGGCGAGGCCCTCGTACTGGCGGATCGTCGGCAGCTGGTCGCGGCGGCCGGTCAGGACCTTGTGCGGATAGGCCTGGTGGCCGACGTCCCACAGGACCTTGTCGCGCGGCGAGTCGAGCAGCGAGTGCAGCGCGACCGCGAGCTCGCACGTGCCGAGGTTGGCCCCGAAATGGCCGCCGATCTCGCCGACCGTGTCGATGATGTGGGCGCGCACCTCGCGGGCGACCTGGGCGAGCTGGTCCTCGTCGAGGGCGTGGAGGTCCTGCGGGCGGTCGATGCGGTCGAGGAGGCGGGGCGGGTTGGCGGTCATGCGGTCCGGGTGAGGATGAAGTCGGTGATCTGCTCGAGGTCCGGCGCCCCGTGCGGCGCCGCGTCACGCAGGGACGAGCGCGCGGCCGCGTGGCACTCTCGCGCCAGACGCCTCGCACCGTCAAGCCCGTGATGGGTCACGTACGTGCGCTTGCCGTGCCGCTCGTCGCTTCCCTGGGGCTTGCCCAGCGCGTCGTCGGTGCCCGTCACGTCGAGGATGTCGTCCACGATCTGGAACAGGACGCCGAGTTCGGCAGCGTACCGCCGATACGCGGCCTCGGGCTCGGCGTTAACCCCATGTAACAGGAGTACGCACATGACCGAGGCCCCGATGAGCCGGCCGGTCTTGAGCGCGTGCAGGGTGCGCAGCGCCTCGGGCGTGTCCGGCGTGCTCGTGACGTCGACGTACTGGCCGCCGACCATCCCGTCCACGCCGGTGGCCGCGGCGAGCTCGCGCGCGGCGGCGAGGATCCGGGCCGGCTCGCCGGCCTGCTCGGTGAGCAGATGGCGGAAGGCCTCGGCGTAGAGCGCGTCGCCCGCGAGGATCGCGACGTCCTCGCCGTAGCGGACGTGGCACGTCGGCCGCCCGCGGCGCAGGTCGTCGTCGTCCATCGCCGGGAGGTCGTCGTGGATGAGCGAGTAGGTGTGGATGAGCTCGATCGCGCCCGCCAGCGGCAGGACCGCGGCCGGATCGACGCCGATCGCCTTCGCGGTCGCCATCGCGAGCACCGGGCGGATGCGCTTGCCGCCCGCGAGCAGCGAGTAGCGCATCGCCTCCTCGAGGCCGGCCGTCCCCGGCGCGGCGCCGGAGAAGCGCAGCCCGTCCAGGTGGCGCTCGACGTCGGCCCGGAGCGCGTCGGGATACCCGGGCGCGGCGGTTCGCGTGGCCGTCAGAGCAGCGTGTCCTGACTGGCGAGCAGCGAGTCCTGGCCGGGGGCCGGCTCCTGGACGCTCGCGCGCGCCATCCGCTCGAGCTCGGCCGAGGCCTGCGACGCGAGCGCCGCGCAGTCCTCCACCAGGCCGGCGGCGGCGTCGGGCGACAGGTCGCCGGTGCGCAGCTGCTCGGCCGCGCGCTCGAGGCGCTCGACGAGGGTGTCCAGCGTGGTGGTGTCGAGATCGGTCATGGGGTCCGTGAATTCTCGTGCATCTCGCGCAGCACCGCCGCGAGAATGCCGTTGACGAAGCCGGGCGCGTCCGCGCCGCAGAAGGTCTTGGCCGTCTCGACCGCCTCGGAGATCGCGCCCTCCGGCGGGATCGGCCGGTCGCCGGGCGCCACGTCGGGATGCATCATCTCGAGCAGCGCGACGCGCATGATCGCCTTCTCCAGCGGGGCGATCCGGTCGAGGCTCCAGCCGTGGGAGTGGCGCTCGATCTGGGCGTCGAGGTCCGGGAGGTAGTCGTCGGCGGCGTACGTCAGCGCGCGCGTGAACGTCGAGGCGTCGCGGTCGAGGACGTCGTCGACCCCACGACCGGTGACGTCGTGCTGGTAGAGGGCGAAGACGGCGGCACGCCGCTGGTCGCTGCGTCGGGACATCGGAACTCGGGGTTCAGGCTACGGCAGCGGGCGGCGGGCGCTCTAGGCCCGGGACATGTACTCGCCCGAGCGCGTGTCGACCTTCACCTTCTGGCCGACGTCGACGAAGAGCGGAACGTTGATCGTCGCCCCCGTCTCGAGCGTGGCGGGCTTGTTGCCGCCGCCCGAGGCGGTGTCGCCCCGGAGGCCCGGGTCCGTCTGGGTCACCTCGAGCTCGACGCTCGCCGGGAGCTGGAGGTCGGAGGGGTCGCCGTCGATGAACAGCACGTCCACGGTCTCGTTCGGCTTCGTCCACTTGAGCGCCTCGGCGACGGTCGTCTCCGGGATCGCCATCTGCTCGTAGGACTCGTTGTCCATGAAGTGCGCGTCGCTGCCGTCGGCGTAGAGGAACTGCATCTTGCGCGCCTCGGTGCGGACGGCGCGGAACTTCTCGCCGGCGCGGAACGTGCGGTCGATGACGTTGCCGTCGGAGGCGCGCCGGAGCTTCGATCGCACGAAGGCCCCGCCCTTGCCCGGCTTGACGTGCTGGAACTCGAGGATCTTGAAGACGGTGCCGTCGACCTCGATGTGGTTGCCGTTCTTGAACTGGTTCGTGCTGATCATGGCCTGGGCTAAGGGTAGTCGGAGCGCGGGCGATGAGATCGACGGCCCCGCGCGGTCTCACCCGGCATGAGCTACACGACGTTGGGCGAGGTGGAGACGTGGTGGGACGTCGACGGTGACGGCGCGCCGCTCGTGCTCCTCCATCCGGGCGGGGCGGACTCCCGCGCCTGGGACACGAACCTCGCGGGGCTCGCCGCGCGCTTTCGCTGCTTCCGCTTCGACCGCCGCGGTCAGGGACGGACCCCGGACGTCGGCGGCCCGATCACCTTCGACCGCATGACCGACGACACGATCGCCTTCCTCGAGACGGTCGTCGGCGGCCCGGCGCACCTCGTCGGCCACTCGATCGGCGCGCCGGTCGGGCTGCTCGTCGCCCAGCGCCGCCCCGACCTCGTGAGCGGGCTCGTGTTCTCGGAGGGCGTCTTCCACCACGACGGCTGGCTGCCCGGCGTCCTGGACCCGCTGCCCGAGGACGTGCTCGCGTTCCTCGGCGGCCTCTACGCCGAGGTGTCGCCGCACGGCGCCGGCCACTGGCCCGACGTGTGGGCGCGCCTGGACGCCGAGCACCATCGCGCGCCGGCGCTCACCACCGCCGACCTGGCCGCGATCGCGACCCCGGCCCTGCTCGTGTTCGCCGACGGGGAGACGGAGGTGGAGGTCGACCACGTCCACGCGATGCATCGGGCGATGCCGAACGCGCAGCTCGCCGTCCTGCCCGGGACGGGCCATGGCCTGCCCGCCGACAAGCCCGAGCTGTTCAACTGGCTCGTCGCCGACTTCGTGGGGCCTTGAGCAGCAGCTCGAGCTCGGCGGCGAGGGCGGCGGGCTCTGCGGTCAGCTGGCGCCAGGTGATCCGGGTGACGCGGTAGCCGGCGAGGAGGAGCGCGCGGTCGCGGGCGCGGTCCTCCTCGAAGGCGCGTCTCGTGCCGTGGGTCGCGAAGCCGTCGAGCTCGACGATCAGGCGGTGGTCGGGCCAGAGGGCGTCGACCTCTCGGCCGTGGATTCTGGTGTTGACGTGCGGCCGGGGCAGTCCGTGGGCGTCGAGGAAGGCGAGGAAGCGGAGCTCGAGCTCCCGCTTGGTGATGTTGCGGCCGATGTCACGGCGCTCGAGGAGCCGGTTGATCGCCGGCGTCCCCGGGCGGCCCGGGTACCGCGCGACGAGGTCGGCGAGGGAGGTGGGGCTTCCGAGGCGGCGGATCTCCGCCTCCGTCGCCGCCCGCTCGAGGTGGTGGTACGGGACGATCGCGGCGAGGTCCAGGAGCGTGCGGGCGGGGGTGGTGACCGGGATGCCGCGTTCGGTCGTCACCTCGTCGGCCCGAAGCGCCATCCGATGGATCTCGATGCGCGCGCGGTTCTTCCACGATCGCGACGTGGTGATCTCGACCGCCGCCCGGTCCGCGGGCCGGATGCCCCACACGGCGGCCGCGGACCGATGGCTCAGCACCGCGTCCTCGATGACGAGAGTCGCGGCGCGCCACGTGCCATCGCCGGTGAGGACGGTGTGGCCCACGGAGTACACGCCGCGGTGCACGGCGTGCAGCCGCCCGGCGCGCAAGCGGTACTCGATCGCCTTCGCCCCGAGCCCGAGCGCGGCGAGCTGGCGCCGTGCGACCACGCCCTGCTGCCGGCCGGCGAGGTCCGCGATCGCTCGGTCAAGGCCACGCGCGCCCACTTTCCCTCCACTGACGAGGGAAAGTGGGCGCGCGTCTCGCATGGCCTCGATGGTGGCGACCCATTCGTGCCGGCGCACCACGAATGAGCGACGCCTTCGCACCAATTCAGCCCGCTGCTTGACGCGCCCCACACCACTCGGCTAGGCACGCACCCGCCAATCAACGAGGGAGGGGTGCCATGAGGCGCGCTATCACCACCATCGTCCCGCTCGGGACGGTCGTCCTGCTCATCCTGGCCGTCAGCGCGTGGGCCGCGCCGTCGACCACGAAGCACGGCGGCGGCGGCCAGCATCACGGCAAGGGCCGCACGATCGCCGTCATCGAGCACGCGACGACGGACGTGACCACCGACACCGGCGACAAGGGCGACACCGTCGGCGACATCCTGACCTTCGCCAACGCGGTCTTCGACGCCGCGGACGCGAAGCAGGTCGGCACCGACAACGGCTACTGCCTGCGCACCGTCGTCGGCGAGGGCGCCGCCTACGAGTGCCACTGGACCACGACCCTCGACGGCGGCCAGATCACCGTCGACGGCCCGTTCTTCGACGCGAAGGGCAGCACGCTCGCCATCACCGGCGGCACCGGGCGCTACCGCGGCGCGAAGGGCGAGATGGACGCTCGAGTCGCGCGAGAACGGGGCGAAGTTCGCCTTCACGTTCCACCTGAACCGCTGAACCACGCGAGGACCTCGGCCACGAACAGGTCGGGGCCGGTGTCCATCGCGGCGTGACCGTGGCCGGGCAGCTCGCGCAACGAGCTGCCCGGCACCGCCGCGTGGGCGGCGCGCGTCGAGCGCACGAGCGGCGGCGCCGTCTCGGTCCCGAGCAGGAACCGGACCGGCGCCGTGAGGGCGCCGGCGCGCGGGCGGAACGCGTTCGCCGCGCGGGCCTCGCGTGCCAGGGTCGGGGCAGCACGCGACCCGCGCGCGCCACACCGCCGTCCCGCGCATCGGGGCGATCTCGGCCTCGTCGAGCGGCGAGCACGTCGGCGAAGAACGTCTCCAGCGCCGCCTCGCGGTCGTCGCGCGCGAGCGCCGCCTCCACCGTCGCGAGCGCGGCGAGCGGGAAGACCGGGCCCTCCGGCGTCCCGAACGCCGGCTCGTACACGAGCAGCCGCGCCGCCCGGGCGCCGCGCGCCGCGGCCTCGAGCGCGCACGACCCGCCGTAGGAGTGCGCGAGCACGAGCGCCTCGGGCCCGAGCTCCGCGAGGACGGCCGCGACGTCCTCGGCCTCCCGCTCGAGCGCGTAGCCCTCCCCCGGCCCGTCGCCGCTCAGCCCCCGGCCGCGCCGGTCCATGAGCACGAGGGTGAAGCGCTCCGCGAGCGCGGCGCGGACGGCGGCCCAGCGGTGGCGGTCGGCCGTGCTGCCGTGGACGAGCAGGAGCGCCGGCCCCGTGCCGTCGACCTCGCAGCCGATCCGCGTCCCGTCCGCCGACGTCACCTCGAGCATGCGCGCGGAAGCTAGCGACCGCGGACCGAAGCGGACGAATGTCACACATACAGAAAGTCTCGTGTGACAGCCTTGCGCGCGATCACTCGGAGGACTATCCTCGCGAGGTCTAAGAAGTCGTCATGCGTCTCAGCTCTCACACCCGTTTCCAGTACGCCGACGCCGGACCCGTCGTCGCGCTCGCCCTCGCCGGCGATCGTCGCACGCCCGCGTCCGACTGGCGCACGCCCATGCCCATTGGCGCCGTGTCCATCGCGTTCATCGCGGTCGCCCCTGCCCTCGCCCGGAGGTCGATGCCCTAGAAGCATCGGCCGTACAGCACCGGAAGCACGCGAGGGCGACCCAGAGGGTCGCCTTTTTTGTTGCTTTCACTCCTTTTTCGACAGTGTGACGAACTGCCGCGGTCCCACCATGCCTTTTTTCACACATACCGCTCCCGCGCCGCCCGACGACCTCGACCGTCACCTGCTCCCGACGCCGGGCGCCCACCCCATCGCGATCCTCGCCGCCCTGCGCGCCTATGCCGCCGGCCCCGATCCCGTGCCGGAGGTGCTCGCGACGCTCGACGCCGCCTTCCACGCCGCGCTGCCCCGGGTCCGGCCGACCGGCGGGCGCATCCTCCTGGCCGTCGACGTGTCGTCCTCGATGGCCTGGGGCGACGTCGCGGGCGTGCCCGGACTGACCCCGCGCGACGTCACCGCCGCGATGGCCCTCGTGATCGCGGCGACCGAGTCGCGCCCCGCGATCCTCGCCTTCTCGGCGGGCGGGTGGTTCCGCGACCGCGGCCGCCACCGCTACGCCGGGATCCCGGATGGCCTCACGCGCCTCGACGTCGCCCCGCGCGGGCGCCTCGCGGACGCCGTTCACGCCGTCGACGGCCTGCCGTTCGGCGCGACGGACTGCGCGCTGCCGATGCTCTACGCCCTGGCCCTCGAGCGCCGCGTCGACACGTTCGTGGTCCTCACGGACGACGAGACGTGGTTCGGCGACGTGCATCCCGTCCAGGCGCTGCGGGCCTACCGCGCGGCGACGGGCATCGACGCGCGCCTCGTGGTCGTCGGCCTGCGCTCGGACGGCTTCGCGATCGCCGACCCGGCCGACCCCGGGATGCTCGACATCGCGGGCTTCGACGCCGGCACGCCGGCACGGATCGCGGACTTCGCCGGCCGGAACCGTTGACTCAGGCAACGGTTCCGGCCATCATCCGCACCGCGATGACGACGACCCCCACCACCGCCGCCCCGACCGACCAGATCGAGGCCGTCCGCGCCTTCAACCGCTTCTACACCGCCCGCATCGGCGCGCTTCGCGACGGCCTGCTGGCGACGCCCTATCCGCTGCCCGAGGCGCGGGTCCTGTTCGAGCTCGGGCGCCGCGGGACGATCGACGCCGCCGACCTGCGGCGCGTCCTCGACCTCGACGGCGGCTACCTGAGCCGCCTGCTCGCCCGGCTCGAGGCGCAGGACCTCGTCGCCCGCGAGCGCTCACCCGACGACGGCCGCCGCCAGCGGCTCGAGCTCACGGCCGCGGGCCGCGCGGCGTACGAGACGCTCGACGAGCGCTCGGCCGCCGAGATCGGGGCGCTCCTCGACGAGCTCGACGAGGGCGACCGAGCCCGCCTGCTCGCGGCGATGGGCACGATCTGCGAGGTCCTCGACGGCGCGCCCCGGTCCCCGGGGTTCGTCCTGCGTCCCCCGCGCCCCGGCGACTTCGGCTGGGTCGTCCATCGCCACGGCACGCTCTACGCCGAGCACGGGTGGGACACGGGGTTCGAGGCGCTCGTCGCGCGGGTCGTGGCCGACTACGCCTCGGACAACGACCCCGCCCGCGAGGCGGCCTGGATCGCCGAGGCCGGCGGTCGTCCGGTCGGCTCGATCTTCTGCGTGCGCAACGACGACGAGACCGCGCAGCTGCGCCTGCTGCTCGTCGAGCCGGGCACGCGCGGGATGGGCGTCGGCTCCGCCCTCGTCGACGCGTGCGTCGCCTTCGCGCGCGAGGCCGGCTACCGGCGCGTGCGCCTGTGGACGAACAGCTCGCTCGGCGCCGCCCGCCGGATCTACCAGCGCGCGGGCTTCCGCCTCGTCGGCGAGGAGACGAGCGAGAAGTTCGGCCAGGACTTCACCGAGCAGGACTGGGAGCTCGTGCTCTGACTCAGAGGCCGCGCGCGTCGAGCGCTTCCCGGTCGCGCTCGGGCAGCGCCTCGCGGTACTCCGGGCGCAGCTTCCAGTCGGGCACCGGCGGCTCGTGGCCGGCCCGCGGCGCGTACTTCGAGTACTCCGTGAGCTCCCAGCGGTGCAGGTAGCGCGGGCAGTTGAGGAAGATCCGCTCGGCCTGCACCCGCACGACGAGCTGCGCCCCCTCCCACTCGGCGAGCAGCGGGTCGTCGTGGTGCAGCGACGCCGTCCCCTGGACGCGGATCCGCCGCGGCCGGTCGGTCCAGCGCATGAACAGCAGCCCGACCTTCGGGTTGACGAGCACGTTGCCGAGGCTCTTGTACATGCCGTTGCCGTCGTAGTTCGGGAACGCGATCTCGGCGTCGCCGACGACCCGCACGAACCCCGGCAGGCCGCCCTTGTAGGAGACGTCGGGGAAGCCGTCGGCGTCGGCCGTCGCGAGCCAGAACATCGGCGCCTCGCCGATGAGCTCGCGCTGGTAGTCGGTGAACGTGTCGCGCACGTTCACCTCCTCGAGGCGATCGGCGATCCGCCGCGAGTCGAAGCGGTCCTGGAGCTCCCGCGAGCCCTCGTGGTAGATCGTCATGCGAGCCCCCGATCCGCGATCTCGCGGCGCGCGGCGTCCGTCTTGCCGAGGCCCTCGATCCCCAGCTTGCGCCGCACGCCGTCCGTCCGCTCGAACTGGATGTTGCCGTAGCCGACGACCTGGAAGCGGTTGCCCCACGGGTCGCGGAAGTCGAAGCTCTGGCCGCGCCCGCCGAGCACCCGCAGCCCGGCCTCGGCCACGGCCGCACGCGCGGCGTCGACGTCGTCGACGACCAGGCCGAAGTGCCGGTCGTCGTCGGCCGGCTGGGTGCGGCCCTCGGCGACCGCGAGGAACTGGTCGCCCATGTCGATGAACGCCATCCCGCGGACGCGGCCGCGCAGCTCGAAGCCGAACAGCCGCCCGTACAGGTCGAGCGCGGCGTCGAGGTCGCCGACCTCGAGCGCCACGTGGTTGATCCCGACGAGGCGCGCCTTCGCGGCCATGGCTACTCGATGACCTGCAGGTCCTTCGGCAGCGACGAGACGATCTCGCCGCCCTCGTCGGTGACGATCACGAGGTCCTCGATCCGCACGCCGACCGCGCCGGGGACGTACACGCCCGGCTCGATCGTCACGACCATCCCGGCCGCGAGCGCGTCCTCGCCCGTCTTGGCCAGCCGCGGGCCCTCGTGGACCTCGAGCCCGACGCCGTGCCCGAGGCCGTGGCCGAAGTGCTCGGCGTGGCCGGCGTCGTCGATGATCGCGCGGGCGACGGCGTCGACCTCGCGGCCGGTCGGCCCCGGCCGCACGGCGGCCAGCGCGGCCTCCTGGGCCTGGGCGACGAGGTCGTAGACGGCGCGGTCGCGCGGGTCGACGTCGCCCCCGGTGCCGTACGTGCGCGTGCAGTCGCTGGCGTAGCCGTCGAGCACCGCGCCCCAGTCGACGACGCAGAGCGTGCCGGCCGGGATGTCGACGTCGCGCGGGACCGCGTGCGGGAGCGCGCCGTGCGGCCCGGACGCGACGATCGGCGGGAACGACACGGCCTCGGCGCCCATGCGGCGCATCGTGAACTCGATGTCGAGCGCGACGTCGCGCTCGGTCCGCCCGGCGAGCCCGCGGGTCAGGACCTCGGCCAGCGCGGCGTCGGCGAGCTTGGCGGCCGCCCGGATCTTGTCGAGCTCGCCCGCGTCCTTGACCGCGCGCAGGGCCTGGACCGCGCCGCCGGCCGCGACGAGCTCGACGCCCTCGCGCACGAGCCGCCCGAGCTTGGCGTGGTCGCGGACGCTGAGCTTCGCGTCGTCGAAGCCGAGCCGCAGCTCGCCCTCGCCGGGGAGCTGCTTGGCGACGCCGTCGAGCAGGTCGGAGGAGATCTCGCGCGACCAGCTCTCGTCGAGCTGCTCGGCGGACTGGGTCAGGTAGCGGAAGTCGGTGACGAAGCGCCGCGTCCCGTCGGCGCCGACGACGGCGGCGCCGCTCGAGCCGGTGAAGCCCGTCAGCCAGCGCACGTCGCTGAGGTCGGTGACGAGCAGCGCGTGCAGGTCGCGCTCGCCCAGCGCGTCGCTGAGGCGGTCGGCCCGGGCGGTCGTGGCGTTCGCGGTCGTGGTCATGCCTGGAGCTCCTCTTTGAGGCGGGTCAGGGCCGCACGGTACCCGTCGACGCCCTGGCCCTTCACCGTCGCGATGCACAGGTCGCGCACCACGGAGACGCGCCGGAAGTCCTCGCGCGCATCGACATCGGACAGGTGCACCTCGACCGTTGGCAGGGCCGCGATCTCGAGGGCATCGCGGATCGCGTACGAGTAATGGGTCCAGGCGCCGGGATTGACGACGATGCCGTCGCTCATCTCGTGGATCCGGTGCAGGTGCTCGACGAACTCGCTCTCGGAGTTCGTCTGGTAGAAGCGCGCGTTCAGGCCGAGCTCACGCGCGAACTCGCCGATCCGCTGCTCGAGGCGGTCGAAGTTCAGGCCGCCGTAGTGGTCGGGGTTCCGGCGGCCGAGCTGGTCGAGGTTCACGCCGTGCATGACCTCGATCCGGTTGCGTGCGCCCATCAGGACGTCAACTCTCGCACGGCGGCGCGCAGCTCGCCGGGATCCACGGCCGCGCCGTGGCGCACGTCGCCCGGGGCGTGGACGAGCACGAAGGGCACGTCGGCCCCGAGGCGCTTCTTGTCGCGGGCCGTCGCGGCGGTGACGGCGTCGGGGTCGGCGCCGTCGAGCCGGGTCGGCAGGCCCGCGGCGGCGAGCAGCGCGGCGACCTGCGAGCGCAGGTCCTCGAGCCCGGACAGCCGCAGCGCGGCGAGCATCCCGAGGCCGACGGCCTCGCCGTGGCGGTAGCGCGCGTAGCCGGTCGTCGTCTCGATCGCGTGGCCGACGGTGTGGCCGAGGTTGAGGACCTGGCGCAGGCCGCCGTCGCGCTCGTCGGCGGCGACGACGCGCAGCTTCGTGCGCGCGCAGGCCCGGATGACGGCCTCGTCCACCGGCGCGCCGGACGCGACGCGCTCCCACAGCGGGCCGCCGGCGATCAGCGCGGTCTTCACGACCTCGGCGTAGCCCGCGGCGCGCTCCTCGGGCGGGAGCGTCGCCAGCGCGTCGGGGTCGACCAGCACCCCGGCGGGCTGGTGGTAGGCGCCGACGTAGTTCTTGGCCGCGGGCAGGTCGACCCCGGTCTTGCCGCCGTAGGCCGAGTCGACCTGGGCGACGATCGTCGTCGGGACGTGCACGACGGCGACGCCGCGCTGGTAGGTCGCGGCGCAGAAGCCCGCGAGGTCGCCGACGACCCCGCCGCCGACCCCGACGACGTGGTCGGCCCGCGTCGCCCCGGACTCGACGAGCGCGGTCCAGATGCGCTCCGCCGTCGCAAGCGTCTTCTGCCCCTCCCCGGGCGCGATCGCGATCACGGCCGCGGCGTGCGCCTCGTCGACCGCGCCCGCCTGGGCCGCGGCGACGCTCGTGTCCGTGACGACGAACCGCCGGCCCGGAGCGGGCCACGGCGCGCGCGCCGCCGCGCCCGCGCCGATCCAGACCGGGTAGTCGCCCGAGGCGCTCGTCGCCCACAGCAGCATCAGCCCGTCCGGCGCCTCGCGCACCGCGGGAAGCGCCCGTTGCACGACGTGCGGGTCCCCCGTGCCCGGGATCACCGCGTCGGCCTGCGTCTCGTAGAGCGCGGCGCGCGCGGCGAACAGCCGCGCGAACGCGTCGCGGTCGCGGGCCAGCGGGCGGCCCTCGCCCGCCGCGCGGGCCCACGCCGTCTCGAGGTCGACGTCGACGAGGACGACCGTGTGGCGGCGCAGGGCCGCGCGCGTGCGCTCCGAGAGGATCGCCCCGCCGCCCAGCGCGATCACGCCGCCGTCGGCGTGGTCGAGGAGATGGCCGACGAGCCGCTCCTCGGCGGCGCGGAACGCGGCCTCGCCCTCGCGGTCGAAGTACTCCGGGATCGTGGTGCCGAGCTCACGCTCGAGCAGCTCGTCGCTGTCGGCGGCGGCGACGCCCAGCGCGGCCGCCGCCTCGAGGGCCGCGGTCGACTTGCCCGCGGCCATGAAGCCGATGAAGACGAGCGCCGGGCTCAGCGGCGCAGCCACCCGATCCGCTCCTCGTAGCGGCCGAGCGCCTCGCGGACGTCGTCGATGTGGTCGCCGCCGAACTTCGCCCGGTAGGCCGACGCGAGCACGAACGCGACCATCGCCTCGCCGACGACGCCCGCCGCGGGCACGACGGCCGAGTCGGTGCGCTCGCGCAGCGCCTGGGCGGGCTCGCGCGTGGCGATGTCCACCGAGCGCAGGGGCTTCGTGAGCGTCGGCAGCGGCTTCATCGCGGCGCGCATCACGAGCGGCTCGCCCGTCGTCATGCCGCCCTCGAGGCCGCCGGAGCGGTTCGTCTCGCGGAAGAAGCCGCGCTCCTCGGTGAAGAAGATCTCGTCGTGGGCCTCGGAGCCGGGGCGCCCGGCGACGTCGAAGCCGTCGCCGAACGCGACGCCCTTGCACGCCTGGATCGAGCACAGCGCCCCGGCGAGGCGGCCGTCGAGGCGCTCCTCCCAGCTGACGTGCGAGCCCAGGCCGGGCACGACGCCGAAGGCGATGACCTCGAAGACGCCGCCGATCGACTCGTTCGCCTTGCGCTGCTTGTTGATGTGCTCGACCATCGCCCGGCTCGCCTCGCGGTCGAGGCAGCGGACCGGGTCGTCGTCGACGCCCGCGAAGTCGGCGACGGTCAGCATGCGGTCGAGCGCCGGGGCGTGGACCGCGCCGATCTGGACCACGTGCGAGCGGATCTCGACCCCGACCGCGCGCAGGAACCCCTTGGCCAGCGCGCCGCCGGCGACCCGGGCGGCGGTCTCGCGGGCGCTGGCGCGCTCGAGGATGTTGCGCACGTCGGTCGTGCGGTACTTCCAGGTCCCGACGAGGTCGGCGTGGCCCGGGCGCGGGAGGTGCACCTCGGGCACCTCGGCCTCGACCGGCCACGGGTTCATCCGCTCCTCCCAGTTGGCGAAGTCGCGGTTCTGGACCTGGAGGGCGATCGGGCCCGCCGAGCGTGCGGCCGTGGCGGACGCCGGCGGTGACCTGCGCGGTGTCGCGCTCGATCTTCATGCGCCCGCCGCGGCCGTGGCCGAGCTGGCGGCGCGCCATGTCGCCGTCGATGGACTCGCGGTCGAGCTCCAGCCCGGCGGGCAGGCCCTCGACGATGCAGGTCAGGCCGGGGCCGTGCGACTCGCCGGCGGTGATCAGCTTCAGCTCGGCACTCATTGCGAGCGCCGCAGTGTATGCGGCGCTCGCGTGAGGTTCGGCGGAAGGCGGCTACTTGTGCTTCTTGGGCGAGCGCCAGACCGGCAGGCCGGGCTGGTCCTCGGCGTCGACGAGCTCGATGCCCGGGATGGCGCCGGCGGCCGCGGCCTTGGCCGTGATGTGCTCGCGCTTGGCCCGCCGCAGCAGGCCGGCGGCCGGCAGGTAGCGGTAGGCGCGGGCGCCCGCGGCGAAGCGCACGTTGCGCGTCGCCGCGTCGCGGAGCAGCTCGGTGCCGGCGACCGAGTGGCGGGCGATCGCCGCGGAGGCCTTGGCCTCCGACTTGATCTCCGTCTTGTGGATGCCGGCGAGCTGCAGCTCGTACTGGCTGACCTTGCCGTTGGCGTCGGTGTAGTCGAAGAAGGCGGTCTGCCCGACGGTCAGCTCGACCGACTCGCAGTCGTTCTTCGTCGGGTGGCAGGCGCCCTCGCCGTTCGGCGTGGCGTCCGACGTGACGACGAACACGGCGCGCTTCTCCTTCTTCGTCGCCGTCGTCTCGAGGACGCCCAGGTAGACGAAGAACGGGTCGGTCGCGGACGGGAGCGGGCTGAGCCGGGCCACGTCGCGGGTCGTGGTGAGCTCGCCGCCGTCGAGCCCGAAGCGCACGGACACGTGGTAGGTGTCCTTCGCGTCCTCGGCGACGCCCGTGGTGGTCTTCGGCTTGCTCGTCGTCGGCGTCGTGGAGCCCGTCGTCGGCGAGGACGAGTCGCTCGAGCTCGAGTCCGACGAGCCGCCGGTCGAGCCGGTGGTCGTGGTGCCGGCGGTGGTGGCGCCGGTGCTCACGGCGCCGGTGTCGCCGGTCGAGGTCGTCGGGCCCGTGGAGCCGCTGTCCGTGGGCAGCGTCGCCTCGGACGTGGTCGTCGTGACCTTGATCGGCGACTTGAACGGGTTGCGGACGTCGCCCCCGCGGTCGCGGTCGGCGGGGACGCTCGCGTCGAGGGTGACCTCGGCCTTCTGCGCCGTGTCGCCGGGCGCGGACGGCGTGGCCGGCACGACCGCGGTGGTCGAATCGCCCTGGCGGCCGAGCAGCACAGGCACGGCCGCGAGCGCGACGGTGAGAAGGATCGCCACCGGCCAGAGCCGGCGGTCGATCAGGTCACGGATGATGGCGCGGGGAAAGTTCATCAGTTGCTTCCGTCGGTGATCGCGCTGCTGGTGGGCGCCGGGTTCGCCGCCGTCGCGCCGGAGTCCGGCGTCGTGGTGGTCCCGGTCGAGGGCGTGGTGCTGGAGGAGCCCGAGCCCGTGCTCGGGGAGAGGTACGCGGTCGCGATGACGTCGGCCTCGAGCTGCTTGAGGCCACCGTCGCCGGTCGTCAGCGCGATGCCGTCGATCGTCAGCAGGCGGCCGGCGACGCTCACGTGGTCGCCCTTGGCCCGGACGAACGTCTGGACGTCCTCGACGAAGCGCCGCAGGTCGAAGTACGACCCGCTGAACTTCAGCGAGAACGGTGCGGTCACGAGGCCCGCGGTCCCGACGACGGTGCCGGGCGGCAGCGCGGCGGTCGCGGCGGTCCCGGCCGGCGTGCTCGAGCCGGTGCTCGTCGACGTCGAGCCGGCCGTGGCCGTGGCGCGCTCGATCGAGTCGAACGTCACCTTGGCGTTGTGGGAGACGCTCTGCAGCTGGTACAGCAGCGAGGCGACGTCCTCGTCGGCCGGGATGGCCTTGCCGACCTCGGCGATCGTCGCCGCGTTGTCGGCGAAGTTCGCCTTCGCCGAGACGCCGGCGGCAAGCGTCGCCTGCGCGCCCTGCAGGCGCGTCTGCTGCTTGGTCACCTGCGCGGCGAGCGACTTGGACTCGGCGTGCTTGGGCTTGATGGCCAGGAACCAGAAACCCGCCAAGGCCACGACGGCGCCCAGGACGAGCAGAATCGTACGGTCGCGCGCGGTCATCGCGTGCCTCCGGTGGTGGTCGTCGAGCCGGCCGGCGTGGACGCGGCCGTGGTGGAAGGGGTGGAAGCCGTCGCGGCGGTCGCCGGCGCGGCGGTTCCCGTCGCGCCGGTGGCCGTCGCCGGGGTCGCGGCGTCAGCCTCGTAGAAGACCGCCGCGGAGAACATCGGCCCGGACCCGCAGCCGCTGGACGCGGAGGCCGAGTCGCTCTGACCGCTGCCGCCCGAGCTCTGCTTCTCGCGGGCCGACTTCGAGAGGCTCACGCGCTGGACGCCGCTGATCTGGCGCAGCGCGGCGAGTGCGATGGCGACGCGATCCTGGGACTTCGCGCACGCGGTCAGCTCGATCGCCGGAGCGGCGAGCGCGGCGCGCAGAGGATCGGTGGCGCCGCCGACGTTGACGGCCGGCGACACCGTCGCCCGCATCGACGTGACCCACACGCCGGACGGCAGCGTGCGCGCGACCTCGTGGAGGCTGTCCGACCAGTCGAAGCGCGTGTCGGCGATGTTCTTGACCGTCTCGACGCGCGACTTGCGCGTGTCGGCCGTCGCCGTGTACTGCTTGTAGGAGGCGGCGGCCTTCTCGGCGGCCTGGGCCTGCTCGGTCACCGCGGCGAGGTCGGCGCGCTCATGGTCGACCGAGCGGCTCGCGAGCGTGTACATCGCGGAGAGCGCGACGAGCACCGCGAGGCCGGCCAGCAGCGCGTACGACGCGATGCCGGACTTCGACCCGGACGCCGACGCGCCGTCGGCGGGGATGAGATTGACGGCCTTCATGACTGCGGCGCCTCCTCGATGGCGAGGCCGGCGGCGACGGCGACGCGGGCGGCCTCCAGGCCGGCCGGGGCACCCTCGATCACGCCGACGGAGACAGGGAAGCCGAGCTCGGACGCGAGGGCCGCGTCGAAGCCCGGGATGGCGCTCGCCGGGCCGGCGAGGATCGCCCGCGAGACCTGACCGGCGCCGCCCTGGGCGAGCTGGTAGTCGAGCGAGTTGCGGACCTCGGCCGCGATCCGCCGGGCGCTCGCGACGAGCACGCGACGCGCGGTGGCGACGATCTCGGCGTCACCCTCGATGTCCTCGACGGACGCGAGGAGGCCGACGTGCTCGAGCCAGGCACGTGCGTGGTTGAGCGTGAGCTGGCAGCTCTCGGCGAGCTCCGTCGCGACGGCCTCGACGCCGCCACCCGACGCGCGGGTGAAGCTGCAGGTCGTCCCGCGCGCCACGGCGAGGTTCGTCAGGCCGCCGACGGCGAGGTAGAGGATGTGCTCGTCGGCGAACTCCGGTCGGTACAGCGCGCGGATCATCGCGAAGGCCGAGAGATCGATGCCCTCGGGGCGCAGGCCGGCGCCGCGGACCGCGGTCAGCACGTTCTGCACCATGTCGCGGCGCGCGGCCACGAGCAGCAGCCGCTGCGTGCGCGAGTCCTCGTTCTCGATGATCTCGAGCGGCTGGAAGTCGAGGACGGCCTGGTCCAGGGGCATGGGCAGGTGGTCCTGCGCCTGGAAGCGCACCGCGGCCTCGCGCTCCTTCGGATCGCTGAGGTACGGCATCTCGACGGGGCGGACGACGATCTTCTGGTTCGCCACGCCGATGCGCACCTTCTTGCCGAGGCGCTTGTTGTCGCGGAACAGCGCGCGGAGCGCGTCCGCGAGCCCGTCCGGATCGACGACTTCGCCGTCGCGCATGATGCCCGGGTCGAGCGGCGCATGGGCGGCCGCCTGGACGGTGGTGACTCGGCCATCGACGGTGACCTGGGCGACGGTGATGCCGCTCGGATCGATGTCCATGCCGACGAGGTTCTTGACGCGCTTTGCCATGTTCTCTCTGAGGAAAAGGGCCGGGACCGCAAGTCCCGCTGCCCCCGGAGATCGGCCGAGCCGCGCATTCCTGAACCCCAGTCCGGCGCTTGACCGGACATGTGTCCATGAGTTGGCGCGTCAGAAGCGGTCGAGGTACGCGTCCATCACCGCGTCCCCGAAGAACAGACCGAACAGCCCGCCGAGCGCCAGGAAGGGACCGAACGGCACCGCCGTCTTGCGGCCTTCGCGCGCACCCTTGCGGGCGATGATCACGGCGCCGACGACCACGCCCGCGATGAGCCCGACGAAGATGGCCGGCGCGACGGCGCGGCCGAGGTAGAGCCCGAGCATGCCGGCGAGCTTGACGTCGCCCATCCCCATGCCGCGCGGATAGGCCAGCGCGGCGAGCAGGAAGAACCCGCCGGCCGCCGCGCCGGCGATGAGCTGCTCGGGCACGAACGAGACGTCGAGGACCACGCCGGTGATCAGCGCCGCGACGGCGGCCGGCAGCGTGATCCGGTTGGGGATCAGCCGCAGCTCGAGGTCGATGAGCGTGATCGGGATGAGCGCCGTGACGAGCAGGAGCCCGAGCGCGACGTCCACCGCGTCGTCCTTGGCGATCACGACGAGGGCGTAGAGCAGCGCCGTGGTCGCCTCGACGAGCGGGTAGCGCGGCGAGATCGGCGTGCCGCAGTGCCGGCACCGGCCGCGGAGCAGCAGCCAGGAGACCACGGGGATGTTGTCGTAGGCCGCGATCTGCGTCCCGCAGCCGGGGCACCGGGAGCGCGGATGCGTCAGCGACTCCCCGCGGGGGAGCCGCCACGCGACCACGTTGAGGAACGAGCCGATGAGCAGCCCCGCGACGGCGGCGGCGATGACGACGACGGCCATGGCGGGCGGACCCTAGCTTCAGGAGCGGCGCGCCGGCCTACTGGGCCGGCTGCTGCTCCGTGTAGCCGATGACCCGCCACGCCGACTGCACCGGGTCGAGGAAGTGCGGCGGCCCCTTGAACGCGAGCCGTGTGTCGTAGGTGTAGTTCTTGAGGAAGCCGGTGCCGGAGCCGTTGCCGGTGCCGACCGCGCCGCGGAACTTCTGCGCGATCACGCCGTTCACCGTCAGGGTCCCGATCGTGTCGCCGCAGTAGTAGTTGTCGACCATGAAGGAGTGCAGCAGCGACAGGATCGCGGCGTCGATCCGCCGGTTGTTGATCTTGGCGCTGGACGGCTCGCTGCAGTCCGTCGGGTCCGACTTGCGGTCGACCGGGTGGTACACGCGGACGAAGTTGTCGGCGATCAGGCCCAGGCGGGCGTCGGAGGTCGACAAGGCGGACGATGTCGGCGCTGACGACCAGGTCGTCCTGCGTGGCGATCGTGAGGTCCTTGTTGTACGTGCCGCTGACCCAGGCCTGGCCGCAGCCGGCGGGCACGTTGTTCGTCGCGTTCCAGGCCGTGCCGGTCTGGTTGTACGGGTTCAGCGGCTGGTAGCTGTAGCCGCAGGTCCCGTTCTTGACGTAGATCACGCCGTTGGTCGGGTAGGCCATCGTCTTCGCGGCGCCGCCGTTGACGTTCGCGTTCGTGACGGTGATCGTCGAGTTCGAGTTCAGGGCGATCGTCGTCCGGCCCGTGAAGGTGTACGCCGACGACGCGACCGTTCCCAGGGCGGCGTCCGTGGGCGGAAGCTTCAGCGTCTGGGCGTTCTCGATGAGCGTGCCGACGATGTTCGGCTTCGTGCTCGACTTGCCGTCGCACGCGCGCCACGAGCGGCCCGACTCGATGCGGTCGTCGCTCGAGTCGCCCATCGTGAAGCCGTCGCAGGTCATGAACTCGTCGTTCGTGTGCATCGGGCCGAGCAGCGCGTCGTCCGAGGCGAACTGGATGTCCTGGTACGAGCACGAGAGGCCGGTGATCGACTCGCCGTAGTCGACCCTGCCGTCGTCATCGAAGTCGATCCAGCCCGACCAGCTCTGGTTCGGCCGGTCGTAGCCCGCCGAGCCCGCACCGGTCGGCGCCGCGCGGTAGTAGCGCGCGCAGTTGTTGGCGCCCCACGTCGGCAGATCGCCGAGCGAGCCCGTGCCGACCGTCGTGTGGCCGGCCGCGGTCCGCTGCCACCAGACGCGGTCGGAGGTCTCGTAGTCGGTGAACCAGAGGTAGTCGAGGAAGTTCGTCCGGCGGACGTTCGCGATCACGCTGCGGCGCTCGAGGCCCTTGGAGCCCCTCGCCTCGCCCGTGACCCGGATCCGCAGGCTGCGGGTCGCCGGATCGAGCATCGAGTCGACGACCTTGTCGTCGGCGGGGTCGCACTTCGTGTAGCCGGAGTTGCGGGCCGGCAGGAGCTCGATCGCGTAGCGCGTCGTCGCGCCCGGGACCGTGCGCCAGTTCGTGCCGCTCGGCGGGGTCGTGCCCGTCCACGGGTCGTTGAGGCCCGGACCGGCGGCGGTGCACTTGGTCCAGTAGGCGCTGTCGTTGTTGAGCCGGTACAGGTAGTCCGCGACGCCGGCCTCGGCGGCGGCCATCGCCTGCTTGCTCGTGACGTCCTCGCCGGAGCCCGGCAGATCGCCGTTGACGGCGGCGAACGCGCCGACCGAGAACAGGACGACGACGGCCATCACGGCGAGGACGGTGACGAGGGCGAAGCCGCGCTCGTCGGCGAGGCGGGCGGAGCGGCGGCGGGTCATGAGCACGGGATTCCGGTGAGGGCGTTGAGCGGGTCGGCGAGGCGGGCGGTCGCGGCCGTCTGGAGGATCGTGTCCTTCTTGCTGTCCGCGGTCGCCCTGACGGGCCGCACGCGCACCGAGATGTTCACCTGGACGATCAGCGGAAGGTCCGCGGCCGACACGGCCGCGGTGGACGGCAGCGTGGTCAGGCCGGTCACCTTCGGCGGGATCACGGTGTTGTCGACGGTGTACTTGGAGTACGTGAAGATGGGCGTCGTGCCGCTGGTGCCGGTGACCGGCACGACGTTGTCGAGCAGGACACGGCTCGTCGTCGCCGTGGTCGCGAAGCTCACCGCGGTCGCGGTCGAACCGGACGTCGCGGCGTAGCGCGACTCGGTGATCCGGCGGGTCGCCGCGTCGTAGGCCAGGACGCGCTTCTCGGGCAGCGCGTTCTCGGTGCCGAGGTGGACGTACATCGTCACGCTCGTGCTGTCGCCGGCGACCAGCGGGACCTTGGTCGCCGTGGTGAGCGGCGACGCGGTCGTGACGAGCGGGACGCACGTGCCGGCGCGCAGGGCGACGACCATGTCCTCGACGCCGCGGCGGGCGCGCTGGGTGGCGTCGACGCGGTCCTGCGCGGACGCCGTGACCTGCGTCGCCTGGCTCACCAGGACCATCGCGGCAGCGAGCACGAAGAGGCCCACGACCATCGCGACGAGGAGCTCGATGATCGTGAAGCCGTCCTCGGCGGCGATCCGGCGGCGGTTCAGCATGCGGTCGTCGTCCCGTTGGTCTTGAGGTCCGGGACCGTCACGAGCGTGCCGTTGGCGTTCGAGCTCGTGACCGTGCCGCTGTAGTACTTCGTGCCGTCCGAGGCGCAGTAGCTGTACGTGCCGAACGGCAGGGCGTCCCAGCGGCGGCCCGTGCCGGCCGTGGTGTTGGCGAGCGTCGTCGTGCCCGAGCAGCCGCCGGTCGCGGTGACCTTCACGGTCGGCGACGCGACCTTCACGGCGTTGTTCGTGATCGCGAAGACGAGGGTCGGCTCGCGGACGACGACGCTCGGCGGGCCGGACGCCGTGGCGAGGATCGTCGCCGGCGTCGTCGGCTTGGCCGCGTCGCAGTTGCCGGCCCACACCGAATAGGGATCGGTGAACGGGAACAGCTTGTCCGCCGTGATCGACGACTTCGCCGTGCCGTCGCCGAAGCTCCGCGAGGCGGCCATCCCGGACTGCCCGAAGCGGACGTAGCCGCCGGTCGTCGCCTTCGTGGTGCTCAGCAGGTTGCCCGAGCTGTCGACGTTCTGGGTGTCGAACGTGACGCCGACGCTGTCGGCCAGGTCGTACTTGAAGCTCTCGGTGGAGACGGCCTCGCTGGCGATGTTCTCCGCCTTCATCGGCGCCGGGTTCCCGTCCGGGTCGACGTAGCCGGGGTAGGAGACGCCGGCGGTGTAGCCGCCCGTGGCCATGTAGCCGAAGAAGGCGCAGCCGGACGAGTCGGTCGTGCGCGTCTGGTTCGTCGCGCCGCTCAGGGTCACGCTGACCCCGGGGACGACGGCGTTGGCGGCGTTGACGACGGAGACGGCGAGGCTGCCCTGGCCCGCGCCGAAGGTCCCGACGGGCGGCGTGACGACGCTCGTGATCGTGACCGGCTTGAGCGGCTGGTCCTTCGCGGTGACGACCGAGACGATCTTCAGGTAGTCGGCGCCCGCGCCGTTCGACGTGCAGGTCCGCGTCTGGCTCGCGTCCGCGACCCAGTCGGCCTGGGACGTCGTGGTGTACGTGACGCCGCCGATGGTCTTGTCGGGCTGCGCCTGGGCGCCGATGTCGGCGAGCTTGGAGAGGTCGGCGACCGGCGTCGCCCGCAGGCGCTCCTGGTCGGCCGAGGCGAGCGACGCGGCGACCGCGCGGGAGCGGCTCGCGCCCGAGTTGCGGTTCGCGAAGTCGAAGGAGGTGTAGACCGCGATGATCATCACCGCGAGCAGCGCGGCCGACACGATGACCTCGAGGAGCGCGAAGCCGTCTTCGCGAGCAAGCTGTCGAGGCGCAGGCGTCACAGGAGGGAGATCGACCGCGGCGCCGTCGACTGCAACCCGGCTCGACGGATGATCGACCCGGTCGGCGGCGCGGCGCTCGCGGAGGCGGGTCACCAGGTCCCCGCGGCGGTGCAGGCGCCCTTGCCGACGGGCGAGCAGGTCCGGCCGAACGTGCCGGCCGAGGACTTCTTGATGAAGAAGTGGCCCCCGGAGCCGGAGACCGCGTCGACCTCGAAGAGGTTCGTGCCGATCCCGCTGGTCGACACGGTGATCTTGTCCCAGTCGATCTCGGAGGCGTACATCGCTGCGTCGGCCGCGTCGTTGCACTTCGCGTAGCTGCGCTCGTCGATGAAGCAGGTCTCGACCTGGACGACGGCGTTGCGGGCGTCCGACTTCGCCGAGGCATCCTGGCCCTTCTTCTGCTGGCCGAGGAAGACGGGAAGGGCGATGGCGGCGAGGATGCCGATGATGAAGATGACGACGAGCAGCTCGATGAGCGTGAAGCCGGCCTGGTCGTCGTGGGCGGTGCGCAGCATTGGCTGGTCTCGTCGGGCGTCGGGGTGAAGTGGCTCAGAACGCAGACGAGGCGGGCACATGGCCCGCCTCGTGGTGCTTCAGGTGATGGGGCGGCTGACTACCAGGTGCCGGACGACGGGCAGGCGCCCTTGCCGGTGGTGTCGCAGTCGCGGGTGTAGGTGCCGGAGGTCGTCTTCTTGATCCGGAACTTGTTGGTCGACGCGGACGTGGCCTCGACGGTGTAGGCCAGGCCGGTGCCACCAGCGGTGACCGTGACGCTCGACGGCAGGTTGGCGTCCTGGAGACCCGTCGACGTCGACGTGGAGCTCTTCACGCAGTTGGCGTAGTTCTGCTCGTCGACGAAGCACGACTCGACCTGCGAGACGGCGTTACGAGCGTCGGACTTGGCCGAAGCGTCCTGGCCCTTCTTCTGCTGGCCGAGGAACGTCGGGAGCGCGATGGCGGCGAGGATGCCGATGATCAGGATGACGACGAGGAGCTCGATAAGGGTGAAGCCCGACTCGTCATTGCGCAGCTTGCGCAGCATTTCGATCCTCCTAGGATCAGATTGCAGTGACAAACCAGCTCCACTCGTGCCTCCGGTCCGGCAGCTCGGCTTCCTCGTGAGGTCCGTGGCTTTGCGTCCCACTCTCGCGAGTGGTTTGCCCTTGGCGTCCGAAGGGATCTGGCCTTCTGTACGCCCCGGGTATCGGCACGACCCCCGGCGCTGTTGAGCATCTGGACATCTGTCCTAGGGGCTTGACCCCAGATCCGGGCGGATCGGGGATCATCCGCAGCCTGATGGCCTGGCGCCGGATCGTCCTCTTCTGCCTCCTGCTCGTGGTGATCGGGGCGATCGCGAGCGCCACGGTGCCACGCGAGCGCCGCGCGCCCGCCGAGCAGCCGTTCCCGCCGGCGGCCGCGGGACCGCCGGCCGACGTCGTCGCCGGGCGGCTGCCGGGCAAGGACATCCAGGCCGAGGTCGGCGACATCCTCCAGGTCGACGTCGCCCACGACGCCGGGGACGTCGTCCAGGTGCTGACCCTCGGGGTCTCCGAGCCCGTCGAGCCGGGGATCGACGCCAAGCTCGTGTTCGACGCCGACCGGCCCGGGCGCTTCGCGGTGACGCTCCGCGACGCGAACAAGCGGATCGGGACGATCGAGGTCAAGCAGCCCGGCTAGGCCGGGGCGTCACCGCCGGTGTCGCCGCGGCGCGCCGCCTGCGCGTCGTGGTCGGGGATGAAGACGCCCGTCCCGTCGCACCAGGGGCACGGGACCTCGTTCGGCGAGCCGCCGAGGTTCGAGATCACGCGCCCCGTGCCCCGGCAGGGGGCGCAGGGGCGCGGGTCGGTGACGGCGTCGCCGCCCTGGGGTACGTCTGCGGCCATGGGCGCCGATGAGGCTAGCGGGACCGGCGATGCACAATGTCAGCGATGTCTCCGCCCGACGGCCGCTTCGCCCCCAGCCCCACCGGCACGCTGCACCTGGGCAACCTGCGCACGGCCCTGCTCGCGTGGCTGTTCGCCCGCGCGCAGGACGCGCGCTTCCTGATGCGCATGGAGGACCTCGACACCGGCCGCGTCCGCGAGCGCTTCTACGACGAGCAGCTCCACGACCTCGCCGCGCTCGGCCTGGACTGGGACGGCCCGGTCGTCCGCCAGTCCGACCGCCTCGAGCTCTACGCGGGAGCGGTCGAGGCGCTCGGGGCGCAGGGCCTCGTCTACGAGTGCTGGTGCACCCGCGCGGAGATCCGCGAGGCGGCGTCCGCCCCGCACGGCGCGCTGCCCGAGGGCTTCTACCCCGGCACCTGCCGGCGGCTGACGGCGGCCGAGCGCGAGGCCCGCCGCGCCGAGGGCCGCCCGCCGGCGCTGCGCGTCCGGGCCGACGCCGCGCGCGTGACGTTCACCGATCGCGTCGCCGGCGAGGTCACCGGGCTCGTCGACGACTTCGTCGTGCGCCGCAACGACGGCGCGTACGCCTACAACCTCGCCGTCGTCGTCGACGACGCCGCGCAGGGGATCGGGGAGGTCGTGCGGGGCGCGGACCTCCTGGACTCCACTCCCCGGCAGCTCTGGCTCGGCGCGCGCCTGGGCCTTCCCGCCCCCGCCCACGCGCACGTGCCGCTGATGCTCGGCGCCGACGGGGCGCGGCTGGCCAAGCGCCACGGGGCCGTCACGCTCGCCGACCGCGCGGCGCTCGGCGAGACCGCGGAGGACGTCCTGGCGACACTCGCCGCATCCGTCGGGCTCGCCGAGCCGGGCGAGCGGGTCTCGGCGGCCGAGCTCGTCGAGCGCTTCTCCCCCGCCCGCCTCACGACCGTCGCGGAGGCGGCGCGATGATGGGCATCGTCCGCCTGTGGCTGCCGCTGGCGATCATCGCCGGCGGCCTGATCGTGATCGTCGCCACCGGCGGCAGCGAGACCGGCGTCGAGGGCGGCGCCGCGATCATCGGGGCGGGCGCCTCGGTCTGGCTCCTGAACGTGATCTTCCGCGTCGGCGTGCAGGGCGAGCGCGAGCGCGACGCGGAGGACGAGGCGCGCGACTTCTACGGCGAGCACGGCTACTGGCCCGACGAGGCCCCGCCGCCGGGATCGCCCGCGGCGGCCGCCGAGGAGCCCGCGGAGGAGCCGTCGGACCCTCACCGCCGGCCCCCGCATCCCCACCGCTCGTCGCCGGGACCGGGAGGCGCGGCGCGCCGCCCGCCCCGGCGCCCGTAGCATCGTCGGGCGTATGACCACCGTCGACGCCACCGTCACCGACCTCGCGCAGCGCGCGCGAGAGACCGGACGGCTCGGGATCGACACCGAGTTCATGGGCGAGGGCCGGTACCGCCCGCTGCTCTGCCTGGTGCAGGTGGTGGTCGAGGAGCCGGACGGCGACGAGGTCCGCGTCGAGGTGCTCGACCCGCTCGAGCACGACTTCGACCCCGGCCCGCTCGCCGCCGTCCTCGCCGACCCCGACGTCGAGATCGTGTTCCACGCCGGCCGCCAGGACGTCGCGCTGCTGCGCCGCGTGTGGGCCACCGAGGTGACGAACATCTTCGACACGCAGGTCGCCGCCGGGTTCGCCGGCCGCCGGGCGCAGCTCGGATACGAGGCGCTGCTCTCCGAGCTCACCGGCGTCCGCCTGCGCAAGAGCGCGAGCTTCACGCGCTGGGACGCGCGCCCGCTCAGCGAGGAGCAGGTCCGCTACGCACGCGAGGACGTCCTGCACCTGCTCGAGCTCACCGACGCGATCCAGCGCGAGCTCGACGGCCGCGGGCGGCTCGGGTGGGCCCGCGAGGAGTGCCGCGCGCTCGAGGACGTCTCCGACGAGCGCGACCCCGACGCGATCTTCGCCCGTCTGCCGCGCGTGAACTCGCTCGACCCCGCCCAGCGCGCCGTCGCGCGGGAGCTCGTCGAGTGGCGCGAGGAGACCGCGCGCGAGGGCGACCGGCCGGTGCCGAGCGTCCTGGCCGACGCCGCCCTCGTCGAGATCGCCAAGCGCCGCCCGGCGAACCTCGACCGGCTCGCCCAGATCCGCGGGCTCAACGAGGGCACGCTGCGCCGGCGCGGCAACGCGATCGTCGCCGCGGTCGAGCGCGGGCGCGGCCGCGACCCGATCCCTTCGGACGGCGTGCGCTCCCCGCCGCCGGACGCGGGCGACGCCCCGCTGATCGCGCTGGCCGAGGCGCTCGTGCGCGCCCGGGCGGCCGAGGCCGAGCTCGCCTACGAGCTGCTCGCCGCCCGCGCCGACCTCCAGCGGATCGTGACCGCCGCGCGCGGCGCGTCCGACGAGCCGCCGGTCCGCACGCTGCAGGGCTGGCGCCGCGAGCTCGTCGGCGACGAGCTGCTCGAGCTGCTCGCCGGGCGCCGCTCGCTGCGGGTCGGGCCGGAGCGGCGCATCGAGGTGAGCCCCTGACCGGGGAACCGCGCGGCCCGGGGCGGTGTAGAGGGGTCGGGCGGTGCCGTCCGGGCGCCGGCGAGCACGAGGAGGAGACGGCATGGTCAGGCGATCGGTGATTCGGGCGGCGCTCGCGGCGGGCATGGCGCTCCTCGCCCTTCCGGCGGTCGCGGGCGCCGGCGGCTTCGCGACCGTCGGCCTCAGCTCCCTGCCCGACGGCACCGCGCCGGGCAAGCCGTGGCACGTGACGCTGACGATCCTCCAGCACGGTCGTACGCCGATGTCCGACCTGAAGCCGACCGTGCGGGTCGCGAGCGCCGACGGGCAGACCGTGCGCACGTTCGCGGCCAAGCGGGCCGGCAAGGCCGGGACCTACACGGCCGACGTCGTGTTCCCGTCCGCCGGGCGCTGGCAGTACTCGATCGACGACGGCTTCACCCAGACGCACTTCTACGCCCCGGTCGCGATCGGCGCCTCGGCCGCGGTCCCGGTGCCCGGCTCACAGTCCGGCGCCGGCCCGGCGGGCGCGAACGGCCCGGCCGAACGCGACGACGACGGCGGCAACGTCGCGGCCGCGCTCGCGGTCGCGGTCTTCGCCGGTCTGGCCGCCGCGCTCGCGGCCGCCCTGCTCGTGCGCCGCCGCGACACCGGCCGCACCGCCGACCCGGCGGCCGCGCCGTGACGGGCGCCGCGCGCCGCGTCGCGATCCCGCTGCTGGCGGGCGTCCTCGTGGCCGCGGTCGCGTTCGTCGTCGTGCTCGTGGCCACGAACGGCGACGGCGGGTCCGACAGCGCCGCGCCGACGCCCGCCGCGGTCGCGGCCAACCAGCCCGACCCGACCGGCGGCCGGCTCGTCTTCGCCCAGATGGGCTGCGGGAGCTGCCACGCGCTCAAGGCCGCCGGCTCACGCGGTGAGATCGGGCCGTCGCTCGACGTCGCGCTCAAGGAGCACTCCCGCTCGTCGCTCGCGGCGAAGATCCAGCGGCCCGGGGCCGGGACGATCATGCCCCAGGACTTCGCCCAGCGGATGACGTTCGCCGAGCTCGACGCGCTGCTCGACTTCCTCATGGCCGCCCGCGGCGGCGGGAGCGGATCGAGCTAGGCGACCGCCGCGAGGTGCGTTCCGAGCGCTTCGAGCAGCGCGTCGGGCGCCTCCTCGGGGACGAAGTGCCCGGCGCCGGGGATCACCGCGGTGCGCGCGGGCGCGTCGGCGTGGCCCTCGAGGCCGTCCAGGGCGGACGGGCCGACGACGGGGTCGGCGGCGCCGGTGAGCATCAGCGTGGGGACGCGGAGGCGGTCGCCGGCGTAGCGGCCGCGGGCGAGCGGCGCGAGCTCGCGCAGGAGGAAGGTGCGGTACACGGCGCTGCTCGCGCGGGCGCGCGCGGGCACGCGCAGGACGTCGGCGTACGTCGCGAGCTCCTCGTCGGTGAAGCGGTGGCCCGGGCCGCTGCCGCGGCGGATCAGCTCGCGGACGAGGACCGGCAGCCGTACGAGCAGCCCGGCGCCGGCGACGGGCAGGGCGAGCGGGAGCTGGTAGGCGAGCGGGACGAGCGCCCGCGGCGACGGGGCCGGCGCGCGCGGCCAGGGGTGCACGATGCTCACCGCCGCGACGCTGCGCAGCCGCTCCGGGGCGCGGAGCGCGGCGAGCAGCACCGCCAGCCCGCCCCAGTCGTGGCCCACGACGTCGGGGCGGTCGAGGCCGAGCGCGTCGAGCAGGCCGAGCACGTCGGTCGCCCAGCCCTCCTTCGTGTAGGCGCCCGGCGGCGCGTCGCTCCATCCGAGGCCGCGCAGGTCGGGGCAGATCACGCGCCGCTCGCGCGCGAGCGCCGGCAGCACCCGCCGCCACGCCCACCAGTGCTGCGGCCAGCCGTGGACGAGCACGAGCGGCGGCGCGTCCGCGGCCCCGGCCTCGGCGACGTGCAGGCGCGTCCCGTCGGCGAGCGCGACCCACCGGTGCTCGATCGCGACGCCCTCGACCGCGGGCAGCGGCGGGTCGGCCATGTCAGACGGCCCGCTCGAGGTCGAGCTCGTCGCGCAATGGGATGCCGTGGGCGCCGGTGGCCGGGATCGCCGGCTTGTGCCGCGCCCGGGCGTCGTCGACCGCGCCCGGGCGCAGGGCGACGAGCCGGAAGCCGCGGCGCTGGTAGAACCGCAGCGCGTCGACGTTGTCGTTCGTCGTCGTCAGCACGAGCCGGCGGCAGCCGGCCACGCGGGCCGCCTCGGCCGCGGCCTCGAGCAGCGCCGTGCCCGTGCCCGCGCCGGCCGGGAACGCGTCGATCGTGACGACCTCGAGCGTGTCGCCGTCGACCGTCCAGGTCAGCAGGCCGACGGCGCGGCCGTCGCGCTCGGCGAGGACGCCGGGCAGCGTCGCGGGCGTGAAGACGGTGTCGTGCACGACCGCGATCGGGCTGCCCCAGAGCTCCTCGACCAGCCCGGCGACGGTGGCCCGGTCGGCGGCGGCGATCGCGCGGACGGACGGCCGGGCGGTCATCGGGCGATCGTATGTCGGGGGATGGGTACGTTCCTGGCCATGGACCTCGCCCGCGCCGCGATCATCCCCGCCCTGCTCACCCCGTACGACGCCTCCGGCGCCGTCGACCGCGACGCGCTCCGCGCCCACGTCGCCTGGCTCCTCGACCAGGGCGTCGACGGGATCATGCCGTGCGGGACGACGGGCGAGACCGCGTACCTGACCGACGACGAGGTGATCGAGGTCGTCGAGGCGGTCGTGGCCGCCGCCGACGGGCGGGTCCCGGTCATCGCCCACGTCGGGCGCCCGGCGACCGCGCCGACGATCGCCCTCGGGCGCCGCGCGCTCGACGCCGGCGCCGTCGCGGTCAGCGCCGTCGTGCCCTACTACCACGTGCTCGAGCCGGAGATGATCCTCGCGCACTACCGCGCGCTCATGGACGCCTTCGGCCCGGAGCGCACGCTCGCGTACTGCATCCCGTCGCACAGCAACAACGTCCTCGACCCCGCGGGGCTCGCCACGCTCGCGCGCGAGGGCCTCGCGGGCTTCAAGGACAGCACGCTCGACGCCGACGACCACGACGCCTACGTCGCGGCGCTCCGGGCCACCGGCCGCGACGACTTCGCCCTGCTCGTCGGGCTCGGCGCGCTGCTCGAGCAGTCGCTGCGGGCGGGCTCGGCGGGCGCCGTGCTCGGGATCGCGAACCTGCGCCCGGAGCTGGCGGTGGCGCTGCGCGACGCCGTCCGCGCCGGGAACGACGACGAGGCCGCGCGCCTGCAGGCCGAGCTCGCCGAGGCCGAGGAGCGGGCGATGGCGTTCCCCGATCTCAAGCGGGCGGTGTCCGAGCGCCTGCGCCGCGAGGCCGGGGTCGAGTACGGCGCCGAGATGCGCGCGCCGATGGGCGCCGCCGGCCTCGCGGTCGCCCAGCGCGCGTAGCTACCTCGGGAACTCCGGGTCGTCGCGCAGGCCGTCGAAGTCCTCCTCCTCGGCCGCGAAGCGCCGCGCGTCGGGCTCGCGCTCGATCGCGAAGCGCAGGTGCGACAGCGCATCGTCGCGATGGCCGGCCTTCGCGTGGAAGCAGGCGAGGATGTAGTGGACGCGCGGGTGCTCGGGCCACTCCCCGAGGCCCTCGGCGAGGATCTCGATCGCGCGGTCGTAGTCGCCCGCCTCGTAGAACGGGATGGCGGCGTACCAGTACTCGAAGGGCGACACCGGCAGGCCCGCGCGCGGCCGGCCGCCGATCACGAACACGGTCGTATCCGCGGCCGCGGCCGTCGCCGCGCGGTGCACGCCGGGCGGGACGAAGACGAGGGTCCCGGCCGGCGCGTCGACCCGCTCCTCCCCCACGGTGAACGCCGCCGCGCCCGAGGCGACGAGGTAGAGCTCCTCGTGGCGGCCGGAGCCGGGGCTGTCCTCGTCGTGGGGCTCGATCAGCGGGTCGCCGCCGGCGTCGGCCGTGTAGGCGTTGACGCCGAACGCCGTGATCCCGAACGGCCGGCGCACCGGGCGCCAGAAGCCGTGCTCGAGCGGGATCCGGTCGAGGTCGTCGAGGTGGATGGTGCGGGCGGGGGGATCGGTCATCGCGCGCGGACGTTACCCACGCCCGGGCCGGGCGCCCGAACGGCGACGTTGTCGTACGACACACGCGGTGCGTGTCCGAGCGCACGGTCGGCGCGGCCGGGCGGACGTACGGTCTGGACGCCTCGCACGAGCCCGCCGATCCCAAGGAGTCCGTCCGATGACCGCCCGCCACCCCCGTCGCGCCCCGCGCGCGATCACCGCCGCCCTCGCGACCACCGCGGTCGCGCTCGCCACCGCCGCGCCCGGCGTCGCCCTGCCCGCCGGCGAGGGCGCCGCGGACAGCGCCAAGGTGGTCGCGCACCGGCACTCCGCCGCGGGCGACCTGCGCTCCGAGATGCGGACGAGCAGCCTCGCCGGCACGACCGGGGACAACAGCGGCCTCGACGCGACCACCGGCGACGACACGCGGACCACCGTGTCCGGCGCCGACGACGGCGGCGTCACCACGCTGGGCGTCGTCCTCATCGCCGCGGGCGCGCTCGCGGCCGGCGCCAGCGTCGGCGTCGCCGGCGGCCGCGGTCTCCGCCACCGCGCACTGACTTGAGAGGGCTGCGCCGCCGGACCGGTCCGGGGGGCTCCGGTCCGGCGGCGCCGGCGGTCCCCTACGCTTGGGGCATGTGCCGCAACATCCGCCCGCTCCACAACTTCGAGCCTCCGGCGAGCGCCGAGGAGGCACGGGATGCCGCCCTGCAGTACGTGCGCAAGATCTCCGGCTACACGAAGCCGTCGCGCGCGAACGAGGAGGCCTTCGCCCGCGCGGTCGACACGATCACGGCCGCGACGACGCAGCTCCTCGACGAGCTCGTCACGACGGCGCCGCCGAAGGACCGCGAGGTCGAGGCGGCCAAGGCGCGGGCCCGCAGCGCCGCGCGCTACGCGGCGTAGCGCGCTTCAGAAGGGCGGTAGGACGCGGCGGCGCTACGAGGCGACCGCGGCCAGCTTGGGGCGCGACGCGGCGTAGGCGTAGGGGTGATGGAAGACGTCCATCGGCTTCTCGCCGGCGCGGACCTCGATGGCGAAGGACTCCTCGGTGCGGGCGTCGGCGACGGCGACGATGCAGACGTCGTCGTGCGGGCGCCAGAGGAGGCGGACCTCGATGCCATCGCTGAGGCGACGGTCGAGCTCGCGGGTCAGGGTGGTCGTCTCGGCGGTCATGGTGATCCTGTTATCGGCGGGGGCGGACTGTGCCTTGACTGTCGCAGCGCGACGCGCGTCCTGACAGCGCGCCAGCCCCCCGAACGGGCGAGCGGCTGACCGGTGAGACGGGGGTGTGGACGTCCGCACCGGCACCCCCGGGACCGCACGGTCCCCGGGAGCGCCGGATGCGACGTCGTCTCCGCGCCTACCGGCGCTCGGTCTCGCCCTTGAAGTTCGCGCGGCCGGCCCGCCGGCCCGCGTCCCCGTGGCTCTTGACCGTGCCGCCGTCGACGATCGGGTTGCGCGTGTTCGCGAGCTGGAACAGCACGTCCGCCGCGGCGTCCTTCATCTCGCCGAACACCTGGAGGTTCAGGTTGGCGATCGTGTCGCACGCCTCGTGGTAGCACGGGTCGAGCTGCGCACCGACGATGCCGCCGTAGAGCGCCTGCTGCTCCTTGGTCTTCTTCTCCTCCGCCCCGGTGAAGATGCCGCCGGCGGGGATGCCCGCGTCGGTGAACGCGACGTAGTCCGAGCGCCCGTCGAACGGGATCGGCTCGTTGGCCTGGCCCTGGCGGTCGAACCAGCCCGTGAACAGCGACTCGATGAAGCCCGAGCCGTTCGGCCCGGACACGTCGGGTCCGAAGGTCGAGCCGTCGCCGTCGTAGACCTGCCGCGCCCAGTTCGGCGACGCGACCATGTCGAAGTCGAGCATCGCGATGATCTGCGCCTTCTCGTCGTCGGAGAGCTGGTCGACGTAGAACTGCGAGCCGAGCAGGCCGAGCTCCTCGGCGCCGACCCACAGGAACCGCACGTGGTTGCGCGGCGTCCTGCCCGCCTTGCCGAGGTGGCGGGCGAGCTCGAGGTCCATCGCCGTGCCCGAGCCGTCGTCGTTGATGCCCGGCCCGGCGAGGACCGAGTCGTTGTGGGCGCTGACGACGACGGTGCGGTCCGGGTCGCCGAACGGCGAGTCGGCGATCACGTTGTTCGTGATGCGCGTCTCGGCGATGGTCTGCGTGACCAGATGCCAGGTGACCGTCGCGCCGCCGCGGATGGCCGTCACGGCGTCCGCGCCGAACCCGTAGCTCACGCCGACGACCGGGATCCCGTGCCCGGGAGCGTCGAGCCCGCCCTGCAGGAGCGACTGGCGCTCGTCCTGACCGGGCTTCGCCGCCTGGCCCTCGTTGAAGATGACGGCCGCGCTCGCGCCGGCCGCCTCGGCGTTGTTCGCCTTCACCTCGAAGGTGCACGTGCCGCGCTGGATGAGCGCGACGGCGCCCGCCGGGAAGCCGGCGAAGTCCGCGGCCTCACAGCCCGAGTTCGACGTGCTCGCGGGCGCGGCCGGGTCCATCGGCACCGTCACGTCCACCGGCGCCACCGCGGCGGTGACGTCGCCCGAGCCCGAGTACGTCATCAGCGCGTAGTCGGTCTCCTCGGTGAACGTCGCGGGCGTCGGGCTCGTCTGCGCGAACGTCGCCGGGGCGGTCTCCTGGAAGAACGGGAACTCGAACGGCTGCAGCTTCGCGTCCCATCCGGCCGCGCGCATCGTCTTCAGCACGTAGTCGGTGGTCGCGGTGTTGCCCGGCGTGCCCGCGGCGCGGGTCCCGCCGTTCTGGTCGGCGAAGCGCTGCAGCGCCCGCTCGTGGACCAGCATGTTCTTGACGGTCACCTTCTGCCGGTACGGCTTCGAGTTGAAGTCGTCCCGGGCCTGGGCGACGCCCGGCAGCGCGAGGACGGCGACCGTGACGGCCGCCATCAGGGCTCGTCGCATCTGTACCTCTTTCCTCCCAGCGGCCGCTCCGTGGCCGCGCAAAAAGACGCGGTTAGGCCTCCCACCCTCCCGCCTTCTGTCAGCAGGATGACCGATCGTGCGGCGGCGTGCGGCCCGGTGCGACGGGCGGGGTCCCACCCGGACCGCAGCCGGCGGCGAATCCTCCTACCGTGCATTTCGCCCGCCGCGAACGGGCACTCACACGACGCAATCGGTGCGCCGCCGAGCCCGGCGGCATGGAGCGTGCCTTGACGAAGAGCATCGAAGACCCCGCCCCCGAAGTCCTCGAGGAGGACCGCCGCTTCGCCACGGCCGAGCACCGGCTGGAGGAGGGCGGGGAGCATCTCCCGAGCGAGATCACCTACGACGAGCAGCGCTACCCGGCGCGCCCGACCCGGCTGCGGCCGGTCGCGCGGCGGCGCCTGCGCGACCGCGTCCGCGAGGCGGTCCAGGGCGACGCGGGCGCGGGCAACGGCAAGTACGTGAAGTGGCTCGTCGAGGAGTCGATGCTCTGGGACGCCAAGCAGCTGGCGATCCAGCTCTCGGGCCAGGGGAGCATGTTCCAGAACCCGTTCGCCCACCCGAACCCGCGCGCCGCGCTGGCGCGGGCCTCGGTGTGGTTCACCGCCTACCCCCTGTCGTTCATCACCCGCCCGGGGCAGTCGTTCCTCTCCGGCCTCGCCGACCCGGCGCTCTGGCAGGCGTTCACGCAGATCGGGATCGACGCCGTCCACACCGGCCCGGTCAAGCAGGCGGGCGGCCTCGACGGCTGGCGTCAGACGCCGTCCGTCGACGGCCATTTCGACCGCATCAGCATGCAGGTCGATCCGGCCTTCGGGACCGAGGAGCAGTTCCGCACCCTCTGCGCGACGGCGGCCGAGTACAACGGCACCGTCATCGACGACATCGTCCCGGGCCACACCGGCAAGGGGGCGGACTTCCGCCTGGCCGAGATGGGCTACGCCGACTACCCCGGCATCTACCACATGGTCGGGATCGCCCCCGAGGACTGGCACCTGCTGCCCGACATCCCCGAGGGCCACGACGCCGTGAACCTCGACGCGGAGGCCGAGGCCGCGCTCGAGCGCGCCGGCTACATCATCGGGCGCCTGCAGCGCGTGATCTTCTACGAGCCGGGCGTCAAGGAGACGAACTGGAGCGCCACAGGCGCGGTCAAGGGCGTCGACGGCGTCGAGCGCCGCTGGGTCTACCTGCACTACTTCAAGTCCGGCCAGCCCTCGATCAACTGGCTCGACCCGTCGTTCGCCGGGATGCGCCTGGTCATCGGCGACGCGCTCCACGCGCTCGCGGACCTCGGCTCGGGCGCGCTGCGCCTGGACGCCAACGGCTTCCTCGGGGTCGAGAAGAGCGCCGAGGACCTGCCCGCGTGGTCGGAGGGCCATCCGCTCTCGGAGGCGGCCAACCAGCTCATCGCGAGCATGATCCGCAAGATGGGCGGCTTCAGCTTCCAGGAGCTGAACCTCACGATGGACGACATCAAGACGATGTCCGAGGACGGGGCCGACCTCTCCTACGACTTCATCACCCGCCCCGCCTACCACCACGCCCTCGTGATGGGCGACACCGAGTTCCTGCGCCTCACGCTCCGGCTCGCGCTCGAGCTCGGCATCGACTCGGCCTCGCTCGTGCACGCGCTGCAGAACCACGACGAGCTCACGCACGAGCTCGTCCACTTCGCGACGAAGCACAAGGACGACGTCTACGCCTACGGGGGCGAGGAGATCACCGGCGGCGCGCTCGCCGAGCGGGTGCGGGCCGACCTCGTCGACCACCTCACGGGCCCGGACGCGCCGTACAACCGCACCTTCACGACGAACGGGATCGCCTGCACGACCGCATCCGTGATCTGCGCGACCCTCGGCGTGCGCGACCTCGCGGCGATCACGCCCGAGCAGATCGAGCAGGTCACGCGCATCCACCTGCTGCTCGCGATGTTCAACGCCTTCCAGCCCGGCGTGTTCGCCCTCTCGGGGTGGGACCTGACCGGGATGCTGACGCTCGACAGCGGCGCGGTCTCCGACCTCATCGCCGACGGCGACACGCGCTGGATCAACCGCGGCGCCCACGACCTCATGGGCGTCAACGGCGAGGCGACGCAGTCGGAGGGCGGGATGCCCGCGGGCCGCAGCCTCTACGGCCCGCTGTCCGCCCAGCTCCAGGACCCGCGGTCGTTCGCCAGTCGCCTGGGCCGGGTCATCGCCGTCCGCCGCGAGCACGCGATCGCGACCGCGACCCAGGTCGACATCCCCGACGTCTCACAGCGGGCGATGCTCGTGATGGTCCACCGGCTGGGCGCCGCGGGCGGGCCGCTGCAGGTCATGGTGCTGAACTTCTCGGGCGAGCCGATCACCGGCACCGTGCGCTCGGAGCACGTGCCGCCGGGGTCGGCGATCACCGACATGGTCTCCGGGGAGCCCGTCGGGACCGTCGACGACCTGCACAGCTTCAGCGTCGCGCTCGAGGCCTACGACGGGACGTCGCTGCTCGTGACCCCGGCGGCCGAGCCGGCGCAGGACGCGCCGGCGGCGTAGCGGACGCGTCAGTCCTCGGTCGCGCGCTTGTCCGGGCAGGCCGAGCAGGACACGACGCGCAACGCGCGGACCGGCCCGGCCTGGATGAGCTGGGTGACCATCGTCTCGCGGCCCCGGGTCGACGCGCCGCAGCCCATGCAGCGGTCGCTGAGCTGCGCGGGGCGGCTCACGTTCCGCGGGGTCGGGGCGTACAGCCCGGTGCCCGGGCCGACGACGGCGCGCGGCCGCGGCGGCGCGGGGCGGACGAAGGCGCCGGCCTCGATGTCCTCGCCGACCACCGGCGGGGCCGGCGGCGCGGGCACGGCGGCGATGCGGTGACGGTTGCGGCGGGTGGTGGGCTGAGCCATGCCCCCGGTATCGGCGCGGTGAGCGCGCGGCAAGCGTCGGAGGCCGCGGACGTGGACGGGTGTCCGGGCGGCGCGAGACCTACGCCGGGGCGGACGCGTCGGGCAGGGACGGCGCCCGGCACGCGCGGTGTGATTCGCCGCGCTCGCTGACGCCTTCGTACATGTCGACCTTGTAGTCGATGAGGTCCAGGCAGCGCGAGAGCTCGCGCATCTGGCCGGCCAGGCGCTCCTGGTGCTCGCGCAGCAGCACGAGACGCTCGGCCTCGGTCCCCTCGCCCTCGCGGACGAGCTCCGCGTAGGCACGCAGCGCCGACAGCGGCATGCCCGTCGCCCGGAAGGTCGCGCACAGCAGCAGCCACTCGACGTGGTCCTCGGAGAAGACGCGGCGCCCGGACACCCGGTCGACGGGCTCGGCCATGAGGCCCTCGCGCTCGTAGAAGCGCACCGTGTGGGCGCTCAGGCCGGTGCGGCGGGCGACCTCCCCCCGTGCGCTACCGACCGCTCGGCCGCACCGGCATCGAGGTCAGCGCCTACTGCCTCGGCACGATGATGTTCGGCGCCATCGCCAACCCGGACCACGACGACTGCGCGCGGATCATCCACACCGCGCTCGATCGCGGCATCAACTTCGTCGACACCGCCGACATGTACGGCCTGGGCGAGGCCGAGACGATCGTCGGCAAGGCGCTCGGACCGCGCCGCGACGAGGTCGTGCTCGCGACGAAGGGCCACTTCCCGATGGGCGACGGGCCGAACCGCAGCGGCAACTCGCGCCGCTGGCTGCAGCGGGCCGTCGAGGACAGCCTCCGGCGCCTGCAGACCGACTGGATCGACCTCTACCAGGTCCACCGCCCCGACCCGGCGACCGACATCGAGGAGACGCTCGGCGTCCTCTCGGACCTCGTCCACCAGGGCAAGATCCGCGCGTTCGGCTGCTCGACGTTCCCGGCCGAGCAGATCGTCGAGGCCCACCACGTCGCCGAGCGCGCCGGGCTGCTGCGCTTCCGCACCGAGCAGCCGCCGTACTCGATGCTCGCCCGCGGGATCGAGACCTCGGTTCTGCCGGTCTGCGAGCGCTACGGGATGGGCGTGCTCGTCTGGAGCCCGCTCGCCTCCGGGTTCCTGAGCGGCCGCATCCAACGCGGGCGGCCCGTCGCGGACACGATGAACCGTCCCGCGGTCCAGCCCGACCGCTTCGACCTCTCGCGCCCGGAGAACGTCGCCAAGCTCGACGCGACCGAGCGCCTGGCCGCGCTCGCCGAGGACGCGGGCTGCTCGCTCCCGGCCCTCGCGATCGCGTTCACGATCGCCCACCGCGCGGTGACGTCCGCGATCCTCGGCCCCCGCACCCTCGACCAGCTCGAGAGCCTGCTCGACGACGCGGCCCTCACGCTCGACGACGAGACGCTCGACCGCATCGACGAGATCGTCCCGCCCGGCACGAACCTCACGGTCGACGGCACCTGGCGCTCGCCGGCGCTCAGCGACCCGGCCCTGCGCCGGCGGGCGGTCGCCGACCGGGTGGCCGCCTAGCCGCGTCGGCACCGCGGGACGGAGCGGTCAGGCCTTGCTCATGACCTCGTCGAGCTCCGAGACGAGTGCAGCGACGCGCCGCGCGATGTCATCCCGGGTCGCGCGTACCTCCTCGACGGGACGCCCCTTCGGGTCGGGTAGCTCCCAGTCGACGTAGCGCTTCCCCGGGATGTACGGGCACTCGTCGCCGCAGCCCATCGTCACGACGACGTCCGCCTGCTCGGCGAGCCCGCGGGTGAGCAGCTGCGGCACGCGGTCAGCGACGTCGATACCGAGCTCGCGCATCACCTCGACGACCTCGGGGTGGACTCGGTCGGCCGGCGTCGTGCCGGCGGAGAGCGCGCGATGGCGGCCGGCGGAGGCGCGCTCGAACAGCGCCGCGCTCATCTGGGAGCGCCCGGCGTTGTGGCGGCAGACGAACAAGGCGGTGGCCATGTCGGTGCCTATCGCCTCGCGGGCTTGCGGGCGCGGACGATGGCCGAGATGGCGCTGGCGTGCACGCGGTGGGTCTCGCGGATCTCGATGTCCTCGAGCCCCGCCGCGGCCAGCGCGGCGCGGAACTCCGCCTCGGTCAGCGCGCCGGCGATGCAGCCGGTGTAGGCGGCCATGTCCGCTCGTGTGGCCTCGTCCATGTCCGCGTCGGCGATGACGTCGGAAACCGCGAACCGGCCGCCGGGCTTCATGACCCGCGCGGTCTCGGCGAGCACCTTGCGCTTGTCGCCCGCGAGATTGATGACGCAGTTGGAGATCACCACGTCGACGGAGTCGTCGGGCAGCGGGATGTCCTCGATGTAGCCCTTGACGAACTCGACGTTCTCCATCCCCGCCTGAGCGGCGTTCGCCCGCGCGAGCTCGAGCATCTCGTCGGTCATGTCCAGCCCGATGGCCTTGCCGGTGACACCGACGCGCCGGGCGCTGATGAGCACGTCCGCGCCCGCGCCGGAGCCCAGGTCGAGCACGGTCTCGCCCTCGTGCAGGTCCGCGACCGTCGTCGGCACCCCGCAGCCCAGTGATGCATTGACCGCGGCGCTCGGGGCGCCCGCGGCCTCGTCGCCGTAGAGCGCCGGGCCGAACGTCTGCTCGCCCACGGCCGCCGTGTCGAATCGGGCGTCGCAGCACCAGCCCTCCGCTCCGGCGGCCGCCCGTGCGGCCGCGGCGTACTTCTCGCGCACGGTCTCGCGGATGCCGGCGGCGGCGGTCGTCGTCGCGGTGGTCGGCCCGGCCGCGCAGCCGCAGGTGCCGCCCGCGGCGCCGGTCTCGCAGCACGCCGCCTTCTCCGACGGCTCGCAGCACGCTGCCTGCGCCGCGGTCGAACAGCACGCAGAGCTCTTCGGCTCGGTCGGCTCGGTCGTGGTCGGCGTCAGCTCAGCCATGCGCTCAGCACCTCGAAGGCGTCGGGGGAGACGGAGTAGTAGGCCCACTTGTGCCGGCGCTCGACCTCGACCAGGTCGGCGGCGACGAGCTTTCGGATGTGGTGGGAGAGCAGCGACTGGCCCATGTCGAACAGCGCGATGAGCTCGCACTGACAGACCGGCTCGGCGCTCCGGCGCAGGACATCCAGGATGCGCACCCGAAGCGGCTCGGCCAGTGCCTTGGCCACCACGGCGATGCGCTCGGCGTCCAGCGTCGCGTCGATCCCGACCGCCGGCGGGCCGCACCGCGCGGCCGCCGGGCCGGGGAGCACCGGCAGCTCAACCGTCATACGAACGATCGTTGTTGTGAGCCACGGGCGGAACGATACAGGGTCCGCCGCTCAACGCCGAAGACCGCCCGAGAGAGGCGGTCTTCCGATACGCGATCCAGGGACGGCGCGGTCCTCCCGCGCAGCGGCTACTTGATCGAGTCGTACACCTTGAACAGCGGCATGTACATCGAGATCACGATGAACCCGACGATGCCGCCGACGACGACGAGCATGACGGGCTCGAGGATCGAGGTGAGCGACTTGACGGCCGAGGCGACCTGGTCCTCGTAGAAGTCCGCGATCTTCGACAGCATCGTGTCGAGGGCACCGGTCTCCTCGCCCACGCCGACCATGTGGCTGACCATGCCCGGGAAGACGGAGGAGCTCTTGAGCGGGTCGGCGATCGTGCCGCCGCGCTTGACCGACTCGATGACGTCGGCCATCGCGTTCTCGACGACGCGGTTGCCCGCGGTCTGCGCCGTGATGTCGAGCGCGGCGAGGAGCGGGACGCCGGCGCTGACGAGCGCGCTGAGCGTGCGCGACCAGCGGGCCAGCGCGACCTTCTGGACGATGTCGCCGATCTTCATCGGGATCCTCAGGCGGAACGCGTCCCACTGGCCGCGGCCGCGGTACGTGCTCTTCCACTTGCGAAACGCCGAGACGAGGCCGACGGTGACGATGATCCAGACGAACCAGTAGCCCTTGATGCTGTTCGACAGGGCGACCGTGAACTTCGTGATCGTCGGCAGGTCGCCGCCGAACTGGGCGAAGACGCCGACGAAGACCGGGACGAGGAACGTCACCAGGCCGATGAGCACGGTGAGGGCGAAGGTGAGGACGACGCCCGGGTAGACCATCGCCGACTTGATCTGGCGGCGGAGGGAGTCCTCCTTCTCCAGCTGGTCGGCGACCCGCATGAGCGACTCCTCGAGGACGCCGCCGGTCTCGCCGGCGCGCGTCATCGCCACGAACAGCGGCGAGAAGGTCTTCGGATGGCGCTCCAGCGCGTCGGACAGCGCCAGGCCGGCCTCGACGTCCTTGCGGACCTTGACGAGGACCTCGGTCAGCGGCTCGGACTCGGTCTGCGCCTCGAGGACGTAGAGCGCGCGCAGGATCGTCATGCCCGAGCTCACCATCGTGGCGAGCTGGCGGGTCATGATCGTCAGATCCTGCGGCTTGATGCGGTTGCAGGAAGGCAAGCTTGATCTCCTTGGAGGAGTGCTTGTCCGCGATGTCGAGGACGATCAGCCCGCGCTGCTTGAGCTGGTCGGCGACCACCTGCTTGTTCTCGGCGTCGACCTCGCCCGTGGCCTTCGCCCCGGTCAGGTCCATCGCCTTGAAGACGTACGTAGCCATCGTTCTCTCTGGTTCTCGTTCGGTGGTGGTCGCTCGGTGCGCGGGCGCCGTTAGGCGGCGACCCCGAAGCCGCCCATGCCGAGCAGGCGGCGGAGCTCGTCGGGCGTCGAGGAGCGGGCCTCGGCGACGCGCTGGGTGATCTTTCCGGCCCGCACGAGGCTCACGAGCGCCGCGTCCATCGTCTGCATGCCGACGTTCGAGCCGGTCTGCATGGCGGACGGGATCTGGTGGGTCTTGCCTTCGCGGATGAGGTTGCGGACGGCCGGCGTCGGCACGAGCACCTCGGAGGCGACGACGCGCGACGAGCCGTCGGCGGTCGGGATGAGCTGCTGGGTCATGACGCCCTCGAGGGCGACCGACAGCTGCGTGCGCACCTGGTCCTGCTGGTGGGCCGGGAAGACGTCGATGATGCGGTCGATCGTCTGCGGCGCGCTCTGGGTGTGGAGCGTGGCGAAGACGAGGTGGCCGGTCTCGGCCGCGGTCAGCGCGGTCGAGATCGTCTCGAGGTCGCGCATCTCGCCGACGAGGATGACGTCCGGGTCCTGGCGCAGGGCGCCCTTGAGGGCGGCGGCGAAGCTCTGCGCGTCCGCGCCGATCTCGCGCTGGTTGACGATGCACTTCTTGTGCGAGTGGAGGAACTCGATCGGGTCCTCCACCGTCATGATGTGCTCCTCGCGCGTGCTGTTGATCGAGTCGATCATCGCGGCGAGCGAGGTGGACTTGCCCGAGCCGGTCGGGCCCGTGACGAGGACGAAGCCGCGGGGCTTCTTGATGAACTCGTGCGTGGCGGCCGGCAGGTTGAGCGCCTCGATCGACTGGATCGTGGCGGGGATCAGGCGCAGGGCGGCGCCGATCGCGGCGCGCTGCATGTAGGCGTTGACGCGGAAGCGCGCGTGGCCGGGCACCGAGTAGGCGAAGTCGAGCTGCCAGTCGTTCTCGAACTTCTGGCGCTGGTCGTTCGTCAGGATGCTGTAGACGATCTCGCGGGTGTCGGTGGTGGACAGGCGCGGATAGCCCTCCAGCGGCGCGAGCCGGCCACGGACGCGCACCATCGGCGGCGCACCGGCGGTCAGGTGGAGGTCGGACGCGTTACGCGCGATGACGTCCAGGAGCAGGTCGGCGAAGTCAAAGGTCACGTCCCGCGAATCGGCCTCGAGGGCCGTTCGCTTGAGGCGAGCGGACGATCGTCCGAACGTCGGGCGCGAACCTGCTACGTCGCGAAAGGCGACTTTGGCTGCCGCGGGCGCCTTTTCGCGTGACGTCCGGCGGCCTGCGGCGTCACATCACTGCGAGCCTCGGGAGTGGCGAAGGCCGCCGCCCCGGACCGTGGGAGGGCGGGACGGCGGCCATACCCACCGTCCGCCGCTCGTCTCGGGAGGGCTCCGAACGGCGGTGGGGGTCGCCACAAGAGTTTGGGACAGCGGACGCCGAAGGGCTGCCGGTGCCGTCCGTCGCCAAACAGCTTTGCGCGCCGAATCATTGCACGCGATGCCGTCCGGCCACGCCGGGCGGCCTCTCGCGGCCCGTCAGCCGCCGCCCGGCGGGACGAGGCGCTTCTCGAACCAGTGGTGGGCGTAGGGCTCGTCGTTGAACGGCGCCACCTCGGCGTAGCCCGCCGAGCGGTACAGCGTCGTCGCCGCGTGCAGGTGGCGGTTCGTGTCCAGGTGCACGACACGCGCCCCGGCCCGCACGGCGTGGGCCTCGAGCTCCGCGAGCACCCGGCGCGCGACGCCGAGGCGCCGCGCGGACCGTGCGACCCACAGCCGCTTGATCTCCGCCGGCTCGCCGGGCGGGAGGCGCAGCGCGCCGCAGGCGACCGGCTCGCCGCGCAGGCGGGCGACGAGCAGCAGCCCGGCCGGTGGCGTGAGGCCGGCCGGGTCGACGGCGCGGCTGCGCGCCGGGTCGAAGCCGGTGTCGAGGAGCGCGTCGAGCTCGGCGGCGTAGGCGTCGAGACAGAACCGGGCCGCGTCGCTCGTCGGATCCTCGATCGCGACCGCGACGAGGCCGGCGGTCAGGAGCCGCTCGACGTCGGCCATCGCGGTGAGCAGCCGCGCGCGCTGCGCGTCGCCCAGCGGGGCCAGGAACGAGCGCGCGAGGTCGTCGCTGCGGACGTCGAGCGCGCGCCGCTCGCGGCGGCCGTCGGCCGTGAGGCGGATCGTGCGCACGCGCCGGTCGGCCGCGTCGGGTTCGACGGTCACGAGGCCCTCGCGCTCGAGGCCGCGCACGATCCGGCTGAGGTAGCCCGAGTCGAGGTCCAGGCGGGCGCGCAGCGCCCGCAGGTCGCCGCCCGCCTCCCCCACCTCCCACAGCACGCGTGAGGCGCCGAGCGGCCGTCCGGACGCGAGGTACTCGTCCTGGAGCGCGCCGACCCGCTGGGTCACGGTGCGGTTGAACGACCGCACGTCCCGCACCGCCGAGGCGTCGTCCATGCCTCTGACCTTAGTCAGAGAAGTCGCGGCGGGCAAGTCCTTCGCGACGAGCCCGCGCTACGAGCCGACGCTCGTCACGCGCGCGACCTCGGCGATCGAGGTCACGCCGTGGCGGACCTTGTCGAGGCCGTCCTCGCGCAGGCGCCGCATCCCGTCGCGCACCGCGACCGCGGCGATGCGGTCGGCCGACGCGCGCTCGATCGCGAGCGTGCGGATCTCCTCGGTCACCGGCATCACCTCGTAGAGGCCGACGCGGCCCTTGTAGCCGCTCCCGCCGCAGCGCGCGCAGCCCGCGGGCTCGTAGACCTCGAGGTCGTAGCCGGTGTTGAAGCCGTGGTCGCGCAGGACCGCGGCGGGCAGGATCGTCCGCGCCTTGCAGGAGTGGCACAGCGTCCGGGCCAGGCGCTGGGCGACGACACAGTCGAGCGCGCTCGCGACGAGGAACGGCTCGATCCCCATCTCGACGAGGCGGGTCAGCGCCGTCGGCGCGTCGTTCGTGTGCAGCGTCGAGAGGACGAGGTGGCCGGTGAGCGCGGCCTCGACGGCGATCTGGGCCGTCTCCCGGTCGCGGATCTCGCCGACCATGATCACGTCGGGGTCCGCGCGCATCATCGCCCGCAGCCCGGCGGCGAAGGTCAGGCCGGCCTTGGGGTTGATCTGGACCTGGGTGATCCCGCCGACCTGGCGCTCGACCGGGTCCTCGATCGTGATGATGTTCTTCTCGGGCGTGTTGATCTCGCCCAGGGCGGCGTAGAGCGACGTCGACTTGCCCGAGCCGGTCGGGCCGGTGACGAGGACGGCGCCGTAGGCCTGGTGGATCGCCGCGCTGAAGCGCTCGCGCTCGTGCTCGCCCATGCCGAGCGACGTGAGGTCGACCCCGCCGCCTGACCCGTCGAGGATGCGCATGACGACCGACTCGCCGTGGACGCTCGGCAGCGTCACGATGCGCAGGTCGATGTGGCGGCCGTCGATGCTCAGCCCGACGCGCCCGTCCTGCGGGATGCGGCGCTCGGCGATGTCGAGGTCGCTCATGATCTTCACGCGGCTGATCACGCCGGGGACCATCCGCCGCGGCACGGTCGCGGAGTCGTGCAGCACGCCGTCGACGCGGTAGCGCACGCGCAACTCGTTGCCGTCGGGCGCGAGGTGCACGTCGGACGCGCCCCGGTCCACGGCCTGGGCGATGATCCCGTTGACGAGCTTGATGATCGGCGCGTCCTCGGCCGTCTCGCGCAGCTCGACGACCTCCTCGACCGCGTCGGCCTCGTCGACGAAGGTCGACTGGACGACGTCGTCGAGGTGCGACAGGCGGCTGATCAGCGCGGCGATGTCGTCGGCCGAGGCGACCGCCGGGCGCACCTCGTAGCCGCTCATCAGCCCGATGTCGTCGATCGCGAGGACGTTCGTCGGGTCGGCCATCGCGACGATGACGGACCGCTCGTCGGCGAAGGCGACCGGCACCGCCTCGTAGCGCTTGGCGGCGGCGCTCGAGAGGAGGTTCGCGGCCGTCATGTCGACCGCGAAGGCGCGCAGGTCGAGGTGGTCGAGGCCGTTGCGCTCGGCGATCGCACGGGCGAGCTGGTCGCGGTCGATCGCGCCCCAGCCGAGGAGGACCTCCTCCGGCGTGCTCGCCGCCTCGCGCGCGGCGGCGACGGCGGACTCGGCCCGCTCGCGGTCGGTGAACCCCAGCTCGACGATGACGTCGGTGAGGAACCGCGGGCCGCCCTGGCGTTGGCGCGGCTGGGTGACGCCGTCGGCGACGGCCGCCGGCTCAGCGGCGGTCGCGGTCGCCGTCGCGACCGCTCGGAGGTGGGGGCTGTTGGGGTTCGGCGTCACGTGCGGCCCGGCGCATCACGTCCAGCGGAGCGCTGCGCCCGGTCCAGATCTGAAAGCTCCGCGCGCCCTGCCGGACCAGGATCTCGAGACCGTCGACGCACCGGCAGCCCCGGCGTTCGGCCGCCCGCAGGAGCTCGGTGCCGCCGTCCCGGTACACCAGGTCGACCACGCACGCGTATCGCCCGATGTCATCGGCGTTCAGGGGCAGTTCCTTGAACGTCGCGGCCGGGTCGTGCAGGCCGACCGACGTGCAGTTCACGAGCACCTCGGCCTCGACAGCGCCGGAGACCGCGGCCACGCCGATGTCCGTGGCGAGCGCCTCGGCGCGCGCCGGCGTGCGGTTCCAGACCGCGACGGCGGCGCCGGTCGAGCGCAGCGCGTGGGCGACGGCCCGGGCGCTGCCGCCCGCCCCGAGGACGAGCGCGCTCCCCGGCGCGGGCGCGCCGAGCGCGTCGAGCAGGGCGGGGGCGTCGGTGTTGTCGGCGTGGATCGCGCCCTCGTCCGGCCCGAACGTCAGCGTGTTGGCCGCCCCGATCGCGCGGGCGTCGTCGGAGGCGGTCGTCGCGAGCGCGAGCGCCGCCTCCTTGTGCGGGATCGTGACGTTGACCCCCGCGAAGCCGGCGGCGGCCAGGCCGCCGACCGTCGCGGCGAGGTCCTCGGGTGCGACCGCCACGCGCTCGTAGGCGTACTCGCCGTCGAGGCCGGTCGCCGCGAGCGCGGCGTTCTGCATCGCGGGCGAGCGGCTGTGTGCGACCGGCCAGCCGAGGACGCCCAGGCGGCTCAGGCCCACGGGCCGACGCCGCCGACGCGGTCGGCGCTGATGTGGACCACGACGCCGGGCGGCGGGTCGTCCATCGGCGGGAACTTCGCGTCCGGCCCGATGTACGTGCGGGCCAGCCGTTGCAGCAGCTCGGGCCCGCCGCCCTCGACGATCCGGGCGGTGCCGTGCACGACGAGGTACTCGCGCAGGCCCATCGCGTTGGTCTCGGTGCCCTCCAACGACAGCGAGACGCGCGGGTCGCGGGCGATGTTGTCGAGCTTGCGGCGCGGGCCGAGCGAGGCGAAGACGATGTCATCGCCCTCCACGCCGACCCAGACGATCGTGACCTGCGGGCTGCCGTCGGCCCCGATCGTGACGAGGTGCGCGAGCGCGGCGGACTCGAGCAGCGCGCGGGCCGCGTCGTTCAGCAACGCGAGGGGTCCTTGCCGCCGCGCTTGGCGCGCGCCGCGTTGTACTTGGCCACGTCCTTCTGGAACTTCGCGTCGGTCGAGGAGAACGCGTGCGCGCCGTTCCCGCACGGCCGGACGACGTAGAAGAGGTACGACACGTTCGCCGGGTTCGCCGCGGCCTTGAGCGCCGCGAGGCCCGGGTTGCCGATCGGCGTCGGCGGCAGGCCGTCGCGCCGGCGGGTGTTGAAGCGCGAGCCGCTGTTGAGCTCGGAGACCCGCAGCGGGCGGCTCCACTGGTTCAGCGCATAGCGCAGCGTCGCGTCGATCCCGAGCGGGATGCCCTGCTGCAGGCGGTTGTAGATGACCGCGGCGATGAGCCGGCGGTCGCGCGGGACGAGCGCCTCGCGCTCGATCATCGAGGCGATGATGAGCACGTCGTAGCGGCTGAGGTTGCGCGCCTTGGCCCGGCGCATGCTCACCTGCTTGAACGCGTCCTGGAACGCGTCGAGCTGGCGGTTGACGAGCCGCTTGGCCGTCGCCTGGCTGGCCCGCAGCTGGTAGGTCGACGGGAACAGGAAGCCCTCGAGGGACTTCGTCGTGCGCGGGGCCCCGTAGTCGCGCGGGTCGAGCTTGGCCGAGCGCTTCGTGGCGGCGAGGTAGCTGCCCTTCAGGCCCGCGGCGCGGAGCTTCGCCGCCTCCTCGCGCCGCGACGGGCCCTCGGGGATCGTGATGTTGACCACCGGCGCGGCCTTCGGCGCGGTCGTGAGGGCGGCCAGCGCGGCGCCGTAGGACATGCCCTCGCGCAGGGTGTAGCGGCCGGAGCGCAGCTTGGACCGATCGCCCGAGAGACGGGCGCGCAGGGAGAAGAAGAAGCTCGACTGGACGACGCCCCGGTCGGCCAGCAGGTCGCCGATCTCGCCCGCGGTCGCGCCCGCGGGCACGGTGACGACGACGGCGCCGGACCCCGAGCCGTGGCGCGGCTGGAAGAGCAGGAACGCGAACGCGCACGCCGCCACCGCGAGGGCGAGCGCGAGGATCGCCCCGATGCGCCGCAGCCAGCGCCGGCGCGGCTTCACCGCGAGCTTGCGGTACGGCGGGTAGCCCGAGGCGCCGGGCTGGGCCTGGTAGTGGCCGCCTCCGCCCCCACCTCCGCCGCCCGCGCCGCGGCTGACCCGCACGGTGCCGATCGGGGCGTCGTACTCGCCGGTGTCGGTCTGCGGGCGCGGGAGGCTGACCGTGCGCCGCGTGGCGGCGGTCGTCCCGAGCGGCTCGAACGGTTGCGTGGCCTGCGGGTCCTCGGCGCCGTTGGCCTGTGCGCGGGCCGTCGCCGGGTCGCGGTCGTCGTGCGCGGCGTCGTCGCGGTCCAGGGGCGGCCCGGCGTCGTGGCCGTTGCCGTCCGCCCAGTGCTCGTCCGGCCCGCCGCCGCCGCGGGACCAGCCCTCGGCGGCCGGGACGTCGTGCTGCTGGGTCGGTGCGTCCCACCCCGCGCGGGCGGGCTCGTCGGCCCACGGCTCGTCGGTGGGCTCGACCTCGGGCTCGTCGTCGCGGTCAGGCTCGCGGGCGGCGGGCGTGAAGCGCTCCGGTTCCGGCTCGGGCTCGGGCTCGGGCTCGTCGGCGAAGCGCTCGGGCTCCTCGTCGTCATCGTCCGCGAACGGGCGCGGCTCGGAGACATGCGGGTCGTGGGCGCCCGGGGCGTCCCACGCGAGCGCGGAGCGATCGTCCTCGCTCGGCTCGTCGGCGGACGGCTCGTCGGGCAGCGGGCGCCCCTCGCGCGCGGCGCGCCGGCGCTCGCGCTCGAGCCGCGCGGCCTCGCGGTCCGCGGCGCTGCGCTCGCCGCCGTCGCGGCCGCCGAAGATCGGCGGCGTCACCGGCCTCCAGCCTCCCCGGCGTGACGGGCGAGCCAGTCGTCGAGCAGCACCGCGGCCGCGCGCGAGTCCTCGCTCGTGCGCGGATCGCCCGAGCGGGCCGCGATCGCCGTCGTGAAGCGCTCGTCGTACATCTCGACCGGCACGGCGACCGCGTCGGCCAGGCGATCGGCGAAGGCGCGCGTCTCGCGCGTCTGCGCCGTGTCGGCGCCGCTCAGGCCGAGCGGCAGCCCGACGACGACCCGCTCGACGCCCCGATCGCGGACGAGCTCGGTCACCCGCGCGAAGCCGCGTCGGGTGGCGGGCCGCTCGATCGGGTCGATCGGTGTGGCCAGGGTGCCGGTCGGGTCGCTGAGCGCGCAGCCACAGCGTGCACTGCCGTAGTCGAGGGCAAGCACGCGCACGAGGCTAGCGGCTCCCTCCGGACGGAAGACGGCCGGGGGCGGACAAACGCCTAGGCGAGCGCGGCCTCGATCGCCGCCCGCGCGGCGGCGATCGCGTCGGGGAGCTTGTCCGGATCGCGACCGCCCGCCTGCGCCATCGTGTCCCGTCCCCCGCCCCCGCCGCCGGCGACCTGCGCCGCGGCCTTGACGACCTCGCCCGCCTTCACGCCGCGCTGCACGAGCGCGGGCGTGACCGCCGCGACGAGGTGCACGCGGCCGTCGACGACCGTGCCGAGCACGATCGCCGCCGTGTCGCCCAGCTTGCCCTTGACCCGGTCGGCGATGTCCATCAGCGCCTTGGCGTCCGTCGCGTCCACGACCTCGGTGACGACCTTCGCGCCGTCGACCGCGCCGGCGCGCTCGGCGAGCGCGCCGGGGTCGACCGCGGGCTCCGCGGTGCGCTTCGCCGCCGCCTTGACCTCCGCGCGCAGCGTCTCGACCGCGTCGAGCGCCCGCTCGCCCGGCACCCGCAGCGCGTCCTCGACCCCGGCGAGCAGCACGTCGCGCTCGCGCAGGAGCCGGACCGCCTCGGGGCCGGTCAGCGCCTCGATGCGGCGCACGTTCGACGCGCTCGAGCCCTCCGACAGGATCTTGAAGACGCCGATCTCGGCGGTCGAGCGCACGTGCGTGCCGCCGCACAGCTCGCGCGAGTAGGAGCCGTCGGCGATCTCGACCATCCGCACGATGTCGCCGTACTTCTCGCCGAACAGCGCGGTCGCGCCGAGGCGCTTGGCCTCCTCGAGCGTCGTCGTGATCGGCCGCACGGGGTCGTTGCGCGCGATCCAGTCGTTGACCTGGTCCTCGATCGCGATCCGGTCCTCGGGGGTCAGGCGGTCGGTGTGCGTGAAGTCGAAGCGCAGCTTGTCCGGGCCGACGTAGGAGCCGGCCTGGTGGACGTGCGCGCCGAGGCGGTTGCGCAGCGCCGCGTGCAGCAGGTGGGTCGCGGTGTGGTTGGCCGCGGTCGCGTGGCGCGTCACCGGGTCGACGCGCGCGACGACGCGCTCGCCGAGCTTCAGCTCGCCCTCGACCGCCTCGACGACGACCGCCTGGTCGTCGCCCGCGCGCACGACGTCCGCGACGGTGACGCGGCAGTCGCCGTCCTCGCACTCGATCCCGCCCGAGTCGGAGATCTGGCCGCCGCCCGCCGCGTAGAACGGCGACTCCGCGAGCTTGACCAGCGTGCGCCCGTCGCGCTCGAGCAGGCCGGTGACGGTCGTGTGCTGCTCGAGGTGCTCGTAGCCGGTGAACTCCGTCGGCTCGGCGCCGATCTCGCGCACGACGTCGGCCCCGCCGCCGACGCGGACCTTCGCGCCCGCCGACGAGCGCGCGCGCTGCTCGTCCATGAGGCGGGTGAACTCGGTGTCGCCGCCGAACGGGATGCCGCGCTCCTCGGCGATCTCGCGCGTGAGCTCGATCGGGAAGCCGTAGGTGTCGTGGAGGCGGAACGCGTCCTGGCCCGTGACCGCGCCGGCCTTGAGCAGGTCCTCGAGCAGGCGCGTGCCCTGCTCGAGCGTGCGGCCGAAGCCCTCCTCCTCGGCCCGGACCCACTTCTGGATCGTCTGGCGGCGCGCGCGCAGCTCCGGATAGGCGTCGCCCATCGTGTCGATGACGACGTCGACGAACTCGGGCAGGAAAAGGCCCGCCTGCCCCTCGATCCCGATCCGGTGGCCCTGCTGGATCGCGCGGCGCATGACGCGGCGCAGGATGTAGCCGCGGTCCTCGTTGGACGGCACGACGCCGTCGGCGATGAGGAACGTGGCCGCGCGCGAGTGGTCGGCGAGGATCCGCAGCGCGCGCTCGTCGTCGTCCCGGCTCGCCCGCTCGCGGCCGAGCGCCATGAGCGGCGCGAACTGGTCGGTCTCGAAGATCGTCGGCTTGCCCTGCTGGATGAGGGCCATGCGGTTCAGGCCCAGGCCCGTGTCGATGTTCTTCGCCGGCAGCGGGGTCAGCGTGCCGATCGGCTCCTGGTCGTACTGCATGAACACGAGGTTCCAGTACTCGAGGAAGCGCTCGGTGTCGTCGCCCGGGCGGTCGTCCTCGCCGCCCCAGTCCGGGCCGCGGTCGAGATACAGCTCGCTGCACGGGCCGCAGGGACCGGTCGGGCCGGACTGCCAGAAGTTGTCCTCGCGGCCGAGCAGGACGATGCGCTCGTCCGGGATGCCGAGCTTGCGCCAGGCCTCGATCGCCTCGTCGTCGGGGCCGAGGCCGAGCTCGTCGTCGCCGCCGAACACCGTGATCCAGATGTCCTCCTCGCGGAAGCTGAACCCCTCGGTGGACAGCTCGAGCGCGAACTCGGACGCGCCCTCCTTGAAGTAGTCGCCGATCGAGAAGTTCCCGAGCATCTCGAAGAAGGTGAGGTGCCGCGTCGTGTTGCCGACGTTCTCGATGTCGGTCGAGCGGAAGCACTTCTGGCAGCTCGTCAGGCGCGGCTGCGGCGGCTTCTCGATGCCCGAGAAGTACGGCTTGAGCGGGTGCATGCCCGCGGTCGTGAGCAGCACCGACGGATCGAACGTCGCGGGGACGAGCGAGGCCGAGGGCATGCGCCGGTGGCCGCGCTGCTCGAAGTACGACAGGAAGGTCTCGCGGATCTCGTCGGAAGTCACGCCACGATTGTGGCGCATCCCACGACGACGTCCCCGCGCAGCAGGCAGGCGATCTGCCCCGGCGCGACGCCGTGAACGGGCTCGGCCAGGTTCAGGGTCTCGCCCTCGAGGGTGCACGCCACCGCGGGCGCGCGGTAGCGGAGCTTCACGGCGTCGACCTCGGCGGCATCCGTGTGCCGGCGCAGGCCGCGGACGCGGACGGTCGTCGTCGCGAGCGCCGTCCTCGGCCCGACCGTCACGGTGTTCGCGCGAGCGTCGGTCGCGAGCACGTAGAGCGGCTCGTCCTCGCCGCCGATCCCGAGGCCGCGGCGCTGGCCCACGGTGAAGTGGTGGTGGCCGCGGTGGCGTCCCAGGCGGCGGCCCGTGCGGTCGAGGATGTCGCCCGGGCGCTCGCGCAGCCCGCCGTGGCGGGCGAGGAACCGCGCGCGGCCCGTGCCGGCGAGGAAGCAGAGGTCCTGCGAGTCGGCCTTGCTCGCGACCGGGAGGCCGGCGGCGCGCGCGATCTCCCGCACCGCGGCCTTGTTCGGCAGGTCGCCGAGCGGGAACCGCAGCCGGGCGAGCGAGGCGCGGCCCAGCGCGGCGAGCATGTACGTCTGGTCCTTGGCCGGGTCGGCGGCGCGGCGCAGCAGGCCGTCGGGCGTGCGGCGGGCGTAGTGGCCGGTCGCGAGCGTCGCGGCCCCGAGGCGGTCGGCGAAGGCGAGCATCGCGTCGAGCCGCACGTGGCCGTTGCACCCGACGCACGGGTTGGGCGTCAGCCCGTCGGCGTGGGCGCCGAGCCACGGCTCCACGACCCCGGCCCGGAACTCGTCGCGCAGGTCGAGGGTGAAGTGCGCCAGGCCCATGCGGTGGGCCAGCGCGCGGGCCCCGCGCACGGCGTCGGCCGAGCAGCACGACCGCTCGCCGTCGTTCTCGGGGTCGCGCCAGAGCTCGAGCGTGACGGCGACGACCTCGCCCTCGGCCCGCAGCGCGGCGACGGCCGAGTCGACCCCGCCGCTCATCGCGACGAGCGTGCGGCCGGGGTTCGGCGCGAGCGCGGCGTCGGCCCGGGCCGCGGCGCCGAGGGCGCGGTGCAGCGCGTCGGCCGCGAGGTCGGCGGCGTGGAGCTTGCCGACGCTCAGCCCGCCGAGCTCCGCCGCGATCGCGGCGCTGTTCACGCGCGCGGCGTCGAGGACGGGCGCGCCCTCGACGAGCTCGACCGCGGCGCTCGCGGCGGCGATCGTCGCACCGCAGCCCGAGGCCTCGAAGCCGGCGGCGGTGACCCGGTCGCCCGCGACCGCGACGCGCAGCTGGACGAGGTCGCCGCACGCGGCGCCGCCGGCCGCGCCGGCGTGCGCGCCGGGCGGCTGGTTGCCGCGTCCGCGCGGATGGCTGAGGTGTTCTGCGAAGCGCTCGTCGGGCACGCGCACCGAAGTATGCGCGTTTCCCTCTCCGGCCCGGACTCGTTGCGGTCGACGATGGGGGGACGATGAGTCCGGCGAGCAAGATCCACTACGTCGAGTGCGACGTTCCGCCCGGTGTGACGCTGGCCGACTGGCGTCGCGAGCGCGACGCCGCGGCCGCGCGCCGCCGCCCGAGCCGGCTGCGCTCGAGCCGCCGGGCCGCCGTCCGCGCGTTCCGGCGCGCCTGCGGCCTGGTCTAGCCGGCCGCCGTCGGCTTCGCGCCGCTGCACCGGCGCACGGCCGCGCTCAGGCCTCGCCGTGCCAGTAGTCGACGTCCGCGTCGCGCGGGACCATCACGTTCGCCGCCGGGTCGCCGGTGAACGTGCCGACCTTGTCGCTGTCGGGATAGACCGAGACCGCGGGGGTGTGGTCCGACCGAGAACAGGACCACGCGGACGGTCTCCTCGCCGCGGTTCGTGAGCTTGTGGGCGCCGTCGGGCCCGGCCGGGAACAGGGCGATCTCGCCCGGGCCCGAGCTCGTCCTCGCCGTCGGGATGGCGCACGGTCAGGCGGCCGGCGAGCACCAGCAGCCACTCCTCGTCGCGCCACCTCGTAGTGGTACGGGCAGTTGCCCTGGCCGGGCGGCAGCTCGTAGAGGCTCGCTCCCGCCTGCTCGGCCCCGAGCAGCCGGCCGAGCCGCGCACGGCCGGCGCGGTAGCCCTCCGGATCGGAGGCGTCGTGGGTGATCTCGACCGTGTCGAGGTTCAGGTGGCGCACGGCCTACACCTCTCCGTCGTAGTAGTCGACCGCGCTGTCGCGGCGGACCATGATGTTGTCGCGGCGGCCCTCGGTCCAGACGCCGATCTTGCCGCTGTCGGGATAGACCGCGACCGCGGGCAGGTTGGCGGTCGAGACGAGGAACATGCGCACCGGCTCGTCGCCCGTGTTCGTCAGCTTGTGCGCGCCGTCGGGGCCGGCCGGGAAGCAGACGAGGTCGCCCGGCCCGAGGACGTCCTCGCCCCCGGGTGACGGACGGTCACGCGGCCCTCGAGGACGAGCAGCCACTCCTCGTCGGACTCGTAGTGGTAGGGGCAGTTCGCCTGCCCGGGCGGCAGGACGTAGTAGCTGCCGGTCATCGTCGCGGCGCCGATCAGCGGCGCGACCTTCAGCCGCCCGTGGCGGTAGCCCTCGGGGTGCTCGTCCGCCGGGATCTCGGCGGTGGGGAGGTTGACCCGTCGCATACGGCGATCATGGCGCGTCGTGCTCCTCGGGCGGGAGGAGGCGCGGCGGGGCGCCGCCGCGGAGCACGACGACCTGCCCGGCGGCCGCCTCGTCGGCGACGAGCGCGACGACCGCGTCGGTGAGCGCGGCGAGCGGCAGCGGCTCGGGCGCGGCCGCGCGCTCGGCGGCCGACATCGCCGCGAGCTCGGCCGCGGCCCGCTCGGTCAGGACCCAGTCCGGCACCACGCAGTTCACGCGCACGCCCATCCGCTCGCGCAGCCCGTCGAGGGTCGACGTGAAGCGGATGAGCCCGGCCTTCGCGGCCGCGTACTCCGGGCACGCGTACGGCGCGAGCCCGAGGCCGGCGGTCGACGCGACGTTCACGATCGCCCCGCCGCCCGCGGCCGCCATCGGCTCGAGCGCGAGCTGCGTCGCCAGCATCGCGCCGCGGAGGTTGAGGTCGAGGGTGGCGCCCCACTCGGCCGGGCTGGCGTCGGGGAAGTGCGGGGGGACGTGGCCGCCGCCGCCCGCGTTGTTGACGAGGACGTCGAGGCCGCCGAGGTTGCGCACCGCGAAGGCGACGAGGTCGGCGAGGTCGCCCGCCGCGCGGACGTCGGCGTGCACATACTCGGCCCGGCCGCCGGCGGCCGCGATCCGGGCGACGGTCTCGCCCGCGCCCGCGGCGTCGACGTCGGCGACCGCCACCACCGCACCCTCGGCCGCCAGCCGCTCGGCGATGGCGCGGCCCGTGCCGACGGCGCCGCCGGTGACGATCGCGACCCGGCCGGTGATGTCCATCGCGGCAGTCTCGCGCGCGGTCCGGCCGGGATGGGGTCCCGACCCCATGGGGCGCGGGCCTCAGCGGCCGATACCCTGAGTGTCGCAAGGGAAGTAGCCCTGCAAACGGCGCGTCGTCATATCGGCCCTCGGGCCCGGCGCGCCGGCTCTCCTCGCGGAGCGCGGGCCAAACCTTCGAGACCGGTTCCACGACTCGAAGGAGATCCGCAGTGCTTCCCTGGCTCGCCCTCGGCGCGTTCGTCCTCGCCGCCATCGCCGTCGACCTGCTGCTCGGCTCGAGCGGCACGCCCTCGGTGCGTCGCGCGCTCGTGTGGTCCGTCGTCTGGACCGTGGTCGGCGCCGGCTTCGCCGCCGTGCTGTTCGCGTTCGACGGCCGCACCGCCGCCGAGGAGTACCTCGCCGGCTTCCTGATCGAGAAGTCGTTGTCCCTCGACAACCTGTTCGTCTTCGCGGTCCTGTTCACGTTCCTCGCCGTCCCGGCGGAGGACCGCAAGCGCGTGCTGCTCTACGGCGTCGCGGGCGCGATCGTCCTGCGCGCGCTGTTCATCGTCGCCGGCGCCGCGGCGCTGGACACGTTCTCCGCGATGACGTACGTGCTCGGCGCGCTGCTCGCGTACACGGCGGTGAAGATCGCCCGTCACGGCGGTGAGCAGGTCGACCCGGACAAGACGCTCGCGATGCGCGTCCTCAAGCGCCTCGCCCCGGCCGCGACCCCGGCCGCGTCGGCCCTCGTCATGGTCGCGGTCTTCGACGTGATGTTCGCGATCGACTCGATCCCGGCGATCTTCGCGATCACGCGCGACACGTTCGTCGTGTTCGCGGCGAACGCGTTCAGCCTGCTGGGCATGGTGAGCCTGTTCTTCCTGCTCGAGGGGCTCATGGACCGCTTCCGCCACCTGCACCTCGGCCTGGCCGCGATCCTCGGCTGGGTGGCGGCGAAGCTCGATCCTCGTCGACGTGTGGCACCCGCCGATCGGCCTGACCCTGCTCGTCATCGCGGGCGCGCTCGGCACGGCGGCGATGACGTCGATCCGGGCGGAGCGGCGGGAGCGCGAGCGCGAGCGCCGAGCGGCCGGCGCGCCGGGGCGGTGCCCCGCCCCGGCCCGCGGCGCAGGCCGACTGACGGGGCGGGCTCAGGCCGAGCGCGCCGACGGTCGCGTGCGGGGTCCCGGCGTCGTCGGGCCCCGCCACGCCCTCGCCGCTCTCGACGCCGGGCGCGCCGGGCATGCACTCCGGCCAGATCGGGTCGCGCTCGAGCGCCTGGCGCATCATCTGGCGGGCGATGACCAGCCGCTGGATCTCGTTCGAGCCCTCGTAGATCTGCAGGACCTTCGCGTCGCGCATCATGCGCTCGGCCGGGTAGTCGCGCAGGTAGCCGTTGCCGCCGAGGACCTGGACGGCCTCGGTCGTGGCGTGCATCGCGGCGTCGGTCGCGACGAGCTTGGCCATCGCGGAGAGCTTCGTCATCCGCGGGTCGCCCTCGTCGACGAACGTGGCGGCCTGGAAGGTCAGCGCGCGGGCGGCGGCGACCTCGGCCTCGAGGCCGGCGAGCTTGAACTGGATGCCCTGGTGGTCGAGCAGCGGCTTGCCGAACGTGTGGCGGCGCAGGGCGTAGTCGAGCGCGAGGTCGATCGCGCCCTGGGCGACCCCGACGCCCTGCGAGGCGACCCCGGGCCGCGAGCGGTCGAACGTCAGCATCGCGAGCTTGAAGCCGTCGCCCTCGCGGCCGAGGAGGTTCTCGGCCGGCACCTCGACGTCCTCGAAGCGCGGCGCCCCGAGCTCCCAGCCCGGCATCCCCATCGTCCGCAGCGGCTCGACGCTGATGCCGGGCGCGTGGCCGTCGACGATGAACGCGCTGATGCCCTTGGACCCGATGTCGCCCGTGCGGGCGAAGACGACGTAGACGTCGCTCATGCCCGCGTTGCCGATGAAGCGCTTCTGGCCGTTGAGGATCCAGGTGTCGCCGCGGCGCTCGGCGTGGGTCTCGAGCGCGGCCGGGTCCGAGCCGACGCCGGGCTCGGTGAGCGCGTAGGAGCCGTACAGCGAGCCGTCGATGAGGCCCGGCAGCCAGTCGTTCTTCTGGCGGTCGCTGCCCGCCAGGACGATCGGCAGCGCGACGAGCTTCACGTACGCCGCCATGAGCGACACGGTGCCCGAGACCTTCGCGAGCTCCTCGACGAAGGCGCAGAACGAGACCTCGGTCTCCCCCCGCCCGCCGTCCTCGCGCGGGACGGCCAGGGCGAGGAAGCCCTCACGCGCGAGCGTGCGGTGCACGTCGTGCGGGTAGTCGCAGCGCTCGTCGATCTCGCGCACGCGCGGGCGGATCTCGTCGAGCACCACCGCGCGCAGGTGCTCGCGGAACGCTCGCTGCTCGTCGGACAGCCGCCACATGACCGGTCCCTTCCCCTTCGTCGCTCGTGCGGTGAAGCTACCCGGGATGACGCCCGGCAACCTGCGCTCGCGGCTGGCGCGCCTGCTCGGCGCGGAGCCGCCCGCTTCGGCGCCGTCGATCGAGGTCCTCGCCGCGCAGCCGCGCGACGGCTACGCCGAGCAGCGCGTGCGCTTCGCGGGCGCGGAGGGCGACGTGCCCGCGTACCTGCTCGTGCCCGACGGCGCCGGCGACCGTGCGCCGGCCCCCGGCGTGGTCGTCCACCACCAGCACCACAGCGAGTGGCACCTGGGCAAGAGCGAGGTCGCCGGCCGCGCGGGCGACGCCGCTGCAGGCCTTCGGCCCGGACCTCGCGCGCCGCGGTCTGGTCGTCCTCGCCCCCGACGCCGCCGGCTTCGAGGACCGCCGCGCGACCGGCCCGGGCACGGACCCGCGCGACGACGACGCCCGCCGCTACGCCAACGAGCTCGCGTTCCGGCTCGTCGGCGGCGGGCTGCTGATGACGACGGTGCTGCGCGACGCGCTCGCCGCGCTCTCGGCCCTGGCCGGGCACGCCTCCGTCGACCCCGCCGCGGTCGGCCTGGCCGGCCACTCCTACGGCGGCACGACCGCCCTCTTCCACGCCGCCCTCGACGAGCGCGTGCGGTTCGTCGCGGCGAGCGGCTGCGCGTGCACCTACCGGCGCCGGATCGCCGATGGCACGCCGATCGAGCTCGCCTCGGTGGTCCCGGGCATCCGGGCGGTGGCCGACCTCGACGACGTCGTCGGCCTGATCGCGCCGCGGCCGCTGCTGCTCGTCTCCGCCACCGGCGACGCCTACTCGGCCGACGCGGACGAGATCGAACGCGCCGTGGCGCCACGCTTCCCGCGCGGCGCCCTCCGTCACGCCCGCTTCTCCGGCGGGCACGCGCTGACGCCGGAGCGTCGCGCGCTGATCCTCGGCTGGCTCGCCGAGGCGGCGGCTACTTGCCGGCCTTCGCGGTGAGCGCGTCGCCGACCAGCTGGTCGATCTCGCTCTGGGTCGTGAATCCGACGATCGTGCGGGCGGTGTTGCCCGGGGCCAGGACCATGACGGTCGGCGTCTGCGCGACCGCGACGCCCTTCGTGATCGGCGCGTAGCGGCCGAGGCGGCCGACCGGGACGGTCTTGACGATCACGCGCCCGTGGCGATGGCTGACGCGGTCGGCGGCGGCGCGCACGGCGCGGTCGTCGCTGCCCTTCGCGTTGTAGAAGACGAGGACGACGGCCTTCTTCTCGCCGAGCGCGGTGAGCAGCGGCGCCGAGGCGTCAGCGGCGGCGGCCTTCTTGGCCGGCGCCTTCTTCGCCGGCGCGGCCTTGGCGGTCGCGGCGGTCTTGCCCGCGACGGCGGCGTGCGTGGCGCGGGTCTTCGCCTTGGCGGCGGCCGACGTGTCGGTCTGCGCGGCGGTGCCCCCGGTCGCGTTCTGGACCTTGGCGTTCGCGGCGTCGCTCGCCTTCGCCGCACCCTTGGCGGCCTTGACGTCGTTCGCGAGGCCGGTCACACCGGGCGCGGTCGTCGCCGGGGTCGGCGCCGGGGCCTTCGGCTTGAGCACGGTGAACCACACGGCGCACACGGCGAGCATGGCGAGGAGGGCGATGCGGAAGGGCGGGCTGATCTGGCTCACGGCCCATCGTTCGGACGCTGGGCGCGGAACTTGAACGCGATCGGGGCCGGTCTGGACGATCGGTCGGCCCGCCCGAGTATGCGTGCCGGGCGCGGGGGGCCGACGCCCGGCACTGGTGAATCGGGGTCAGCCCGCTGCGGCCGCCCCGACGCACACGGCAACGACCGTGAATCCGTGCCCCGCGCCTGGGTCGCTGTTGTCGACGCGCGCGGTCCATGCGTGACCGCCGGGCTCGGGGAAGCTGTCCACGACCGACGTGTTGCTGTTGTCGACCACCCCGACGCCGCCGCCCGAGACGAGCGTGCCCGGCGGGCACGCGGCCGAGGCGCCGGCGACCACGGTGGGCTGATTCCCCGCCGGGTCCAACGGCGGCGCGGGCGGGACGCCGCCCGCTGCGCTCACGTACGTGATCCTGTCGAGGCCCGCGGCCGCGCCGGCGTGCGTCGCCGCCGCCGCCGACGGCACGCCGCCCAGCGACGACATCTTGATGTCCGCCCCGGTGATCGACGCGTTCTTGATCTTCGCGCCGGTCACGGCGTTCCGCGCGATGTGGACCGTCCGGACCGCGCCGGTGCGGATCTGCTTGGCGCCGACGCTCTTCGCCGGCAGCCGTGTGACGGCGTACGAGCTGCCTCCGATCGCCACGAACAGGGCGATGAAGGCGACCACCATCGCCGGAGATGGACGAAGCCGTCCTCGGAACATGGGAACCCCCCTCTTTGTCAACGACAGACGTAAGGCCGCCGCGGTGGTTCGCGGTCAGCCGTCTTCACTCTTATTCGCGGGAATGGCTCGTGCGGTCGTCACCCACCGCCCTTCTCGAATCGGAGCAGCTCCTGACGGGAGGCATCGCCCGAGACGCCGAACGCGAGGACGAGCCCCACGCCCGGGGCATAGAGCTTGTACTCGACCGCGCGCGGCTCGAGCGGGGTGAACTCCTTGGTCAGAAGCGCGCGGGTGTAGTGGCCCTGGGGCGCCTGAACCTGCTCGTCGACGCTGAGCACGGCGGCGGCGTCCTCGGCCGTGCCCTTGCGGTATTCCTGGCGGTACTGCAGGCCCGGCCGCGGATGTGCGGGCATGGCGATCCCGGGCTGGGCGCCGGCCACCCCGGCCTCCCAGGAGCCCTTGCTCGAGTGGGGCCGGCCGTTCTTGTACTCCTGTGTCGCCTCGCCGAGGTACCAGACGTTGCCCGCACGATCCTGGGCGAACCAGTCGAGCGTGTCCTCGATCGTCTCGGTCCCGCGCCGCTCGATGTCGTGCACCACGCGCGCGGTGACGCCGTCGACCACCTTCGTCTGCGGCGTGACGGTGATGACCACCCGGTGGACCTCGCCGCCCTCGACGTCCCGGTACACCCAGCGGTTCCCGGGCGCCATCGGCAGGTACGGGTTGTCGATGCGCGTCGTGAAGTCGGCCGGGTCGAGGCGGACCGTCTCGCCGCCACGCGGCAGCCGGCCCTGCGGAGTGGTGCCCTGGCTCAGGGCCGTGCTGTCGCCGCAGCCCGTGAGCAGGATGGCCGAGACGGCCGCGAGGACGAGCGCCGCGAGCAGCCCGGCCGGTCGCCGTGTCCTCGTGGACACCACGGTTGCGTATCGGTCGCGCGGTGTGACGCTCGTCATTGCTCCCCCGTCGCGAGACGGTCAGACGACCGTACGAGGGCTAGATGAGAGGCACGTGAGACGGCGATCCCTCGAGCGTCGGGGGAGGCACGGGCGCCGGCCGATCCGTCTCGACCGCCGGCAGCAGGAGCCGGACGGTCCCCCCGGAGGGCGTCTCGACGATCTCGGCCCGCCCGCCGTGCGCGTCGGCGATGGCCCGCACGATCGCGAGGCCGAGCCCCGCGCCCTCGCCGGAGCGCGACTCGCTCGCGCGGGTGAAGCGCTCGAACGCGCGCTCGGCGAGATCGGCGCCGAACCCCGCGCCCTGGTCGCTGACGTCGATCTCCACCCCGTCCGCCGTCGGCCGCGCGGCGAGCGCGATGTCGCCGGCGCCGTGGCGGACCGCGTTGTCGACCAGGTTGCCGAGCGCCTGGCGCAGCCGCAGCGGGTCGCCCATGACGCCGAGCTCCGCGGGCGCGTCGACCCGGATCACCCGGCCGCGTTCCGCCGCGCGGTCGGCGAACCGGTCGCGCGCGCCCTCGAGCAGGGCGCGGGCGCCGAGCGGCTCCGAGGCGCACCGGGAGGCGGCCGTCCGCGGCGCGCGCGAGGACCAGGAGGTCCTCGGCCAGCTGCGCGAGCCGGTCGCACTCCTCGGCCGCGGCGGCGATGGCCTCGCGCTCGTCCGGCCCGAGCCCGCCGGTCCGCAGGACCCCCTCGAGCTCGGTCTTGATCACCGCGATCGGCGACCGGAGCTCGTGGCTGGCGTCGGCGACGAAGCGCCGCTCGCGCTCGAAGGACCGCCGCAGCCGGTCGAGCATCGCGTTGAGCGTCTCCCCCAGCCGCCGGATCTCGTCGCGTGCCGGCGCCAGCGGGAGCCGTTCCGACTCGCCGGTCATCGAGATCTCCGATGCGCGCCGGCGCATGTTCTCGACCGGCCTGAGCCCCGCCGTGGCCAGCGCGTAGCCGATCGCCGACGCGATCAGGACGCCCAGAAATCCCGCGACCGCGAAGGACCGCACGAGCGCCCGCAGCGCCTCGTTGCGATCGACGAGCGACTCGCCCACCACGACGATCCGCGGCACGCCGTGGTCACGCGCGGGCTGGGCGATCATGCGGGCCGCGTCGTCGAACCCCGGCAGATGGCGCTCGAGCATGACGCGCCCGCGCGACGCCCGTCGCAGGTCCGCGCCGTCGAGCGCGGGCGCGCGGACGGCACCGAGCGCGACCACCACGCGGCCGTCCGGGCTCAGCAGCTGCGCCATGCTGTCGTCGCGCTCGCCGATCAGCCCGGAGTCCGTCGTCCCGAGCCCGTCCCCGCGCGCGAGCAGCGAGAGCGCCGCCGTCATGCGCGCGTCGAGCTCGCCGGCGATCGAGTCGTCGGCGTCGGCGCGCAGCTGGACGTAGACGAACCCGCACGCGCCGGCGAGGACGACGATCACCGCGAGGGCGAACGCCATGGTCATGCGGACGCGGATCGGCAGGCGGTTCACGCGCCGCCGTCCCGCCGCAGGCGGTAGCCGAACCCGCGGGCCGTCTCGAGCGACTTGACGCCGAACGGCCGGTCGATCTTCTCCCGGAGGTACCGGACGTACACCTCGACGACGTTCGAGCGCTGCTCGTAGCCGAGGTCCCACGCCGCGTCGAGCAGCTGCAGGTGGCTGAGCACCTGGCCGGGGCGGCGCATGAACGTCTCGAGCAGCGAGAACTCGCGCGCCGAGAGCATGACCTCGACGTCGCCGCGCCAGACCTGACGGGTGGCGGGGTCGAGCCGCAGGTCGCCGACCTCGAGCACCGTCGGCCGCGCGACCGGGCCACGCCGCGCGAGCGCGCGGAGCCGGGCGAGCAGCTCGGCCAGCGAGAACGGCTTGGTCAGGTAGTCGTCGGCGCCCTGGTCCAGCCCGCGGACGCGGTCCTCGATCGCGTCGCGGGCGGTGAGCATGATGATCGGCACCCACACCTCGTCGCGCCGCAGCCGCCGGCAGATCTCGATCCCGTCGAAGTCCGGCAGCATGACGTCGAGGATCAGCACGTCGTACTGCTCGCCGTGCGCCATCGCGACGCCGCGCGTCCCGGTCTGCGCGACGTCCGTGACGATGCCCTCCACGCGCAGCGCGCGCGAGATCGCGGCCGCCATACGCAGTTCATCCTCGACGAGCAGCACTCGCATGTGTCCCGGATTCTCACCTCAATCTGAGAGGCAGATGAGACGAATCTTAAATCCCGCGCGCAAACGACTGCGAGGGCACGGGATCGCTTGCGTTGCGATGCGCCGTGGTGTTACTAGAAAGGTGACATGTGGGGGGTTACACGAGCCGGCCGGCACACGCCGGGCCGTCGGGATCGAGCACGCCGAGGGACGGGCGCCGCGCGGCGCTGGGGCTCGGTGCCGCGGGAGCCGAGGCCCTGACCGGCGATGGCCGGCGCCCGGCGCACCCGTGTCATCACCCTGGCTCTCGCCACGCTCGTCGCCGTCACGATCTTCGGCTGGGTCGGCGCGCGCCAGATCCGCTCGCCCGCCCAGGTCGCGGCCGACACCGCCCCGCCGAAGGCGTCCCCGATCACGATCCCGGTCGTCCGCCGTACGCTCTCGGCCAAGGTCATCGTCCGTGGCACGGTGCGCTACGGCGCGCCCCAGGCGGTCGTCCTCGCCACGTCGCGGATCAAGCAGGGCGCGAGCAGCGACATCGTCACCCGCGCGCCGAAGCCGCGCGCCGAGCTCGCCGCCGGGTCGGTCGCCATGACGGTCGACGGCCGCCCGGTGTTCGTGCTGCCCGGCGGCATCCCGATGCACCGCGACCTCGGTCCCGGCGACCGTGGGCAGGACGTGTTCCAGCTCGAGCGTGCGCTGCGACGGCTCGGGTTCTCCACCGGTGCGGTGGACGGCCGCTACGACGCGGCCACGGAGGTGGCCGTCTCGAGCTTCTACCTCCGCCAGGGCTGGGACCCGTTCGGGCCGACCGACGCGCAGCTCGACCAGTTGCACGTCGCCGAGGCGGCGGCCGCGCAGGCGCGCGACGCCCGGCTCCAGGCCCAGAGCAGCGTCGAGCAGGCGCAGCGCACCGTGCGCCCCGCGGACGTCGCGCAGGCGCGCATCGACATCAACACGGCCCGGGACGCCGTCGGGACGGCGAGCCTGCGGGTCGCGACCGCGCAGGCCAGGCTCGAGGCCGCGCAGGCCGCGGCGGCGAACGCGTCGTCCGGGACGGCCGTCGCGACCGCCAACGGCCAGCGCGACCAGGCGCAGGCGAACGCCGACGTGGCCGCCAAGCAGGGCGCGCTGAACGCCGCCGTCGAGGAGGCGCGCCAGGCGGAGGCGCGCCGGTTCGAGCTGGGCGGCGACGCGACGCTGGCCGACCGCCAGGCCGCGGAGGCCGGCGCGCAGCTCGCGGCCCAGGGCGTCACCCAGGCCCAGGCCGATCTCGCGGCCGCGAATGCCGCCGCGAACGCCGTGACGGTCGCCTCCGGCGCGGACGTCGCGCGCGCGACCAACGACGGCGCGAAGCTCGTCCGCGACGTCAACGTCGCCGCCGCCGAGCTCCGGCGCGCGCAGGAGGGCACGGTCACCGCGCGGCGCGCGGTCCGGCTCGCCTCCCGCAAGGCCCGCCTGCTCACCCGGAAGGTGGACACGAGCACGCTGCGGGCGATCATCGCGTCGAGCTCCAGCGAGGAGCGCCGCACCGCCGCCGAGGTCGGCCGGATCGCGCAGAACACCGGCATCCAGGTGCCGGCGAACGAGGTCCTGTTCTTCTCGAACCTCCCCGTCCGCGTCGACGCCGTCAAGGCCAAGCGCGGCAGCACGGTCACGGGCCGGGTCATGAACGTCACGAACTCGCGCCTGGCGATCGACTCCTCGATGTCGGTCTCCGACGAGCGGCTCGTCCGGGTCGGCGATCGGGTCACCATCGAGGACCAGGACCTCGGGATCACCGCGCACGGCCGCGTCAGCAGCGTGTCGCGGACGCCCGGGACCAACGGCGTCGATCCGAGCCGCTTCTACCTCGCGGTCGTCCCCACGTCGAACCTGCCGTCGGTGGTCGGCGCGTCGGTCAAGCTCACGATCTCGGTCCGCAGCACGCACGGCGACGTCCTGGCGGTGCCGGTGACCGCACTCTCGATCGGCGGCGACGGCAAGTCGCGGGTGCAGGTCTCCCGCCGCGGGCGCATCGAGCTCGTGCACGTGGACCCGGGCCTCGCCGCCGAGGGACTCGCCGAGGTACGGCCGTCCCGCGGCGCGCTGCGCCCCGGCGACCTCGTGGTCGTGGGCTCGCGCGAGCCGATCCAGGCCGCCGGCGGCGGGCCATGACCGCCGAGCCCGCGGCGGCCCTGACCGAGGCCGTGGAGCCGTTGGAGGCGCTTAGCCCATGGAGCCCGAGGCGTTCCCGGCCGTCGAGCTGCGGGCGATCAGTCGCGAGTTCGGCAGCGAGCCGCGCGTGTACGCGTTGCGCGACGTCGACCTGACGATCGAGCACGGCGCGTCGCTGGCGATCGTCGGCGCTTCCGGCTCGGGGAAGTCGACGCTGCTGAACATCCTCGGCTGCCTCGACCGCCCGACGAGCGGGACCTACCTCCTCGACGGCATCGACGTCGGAGGCCTCGACGAGCCCCGCCGCGCCGTGCTGCGGGGCGAGGCGATCGGCTTCGTCTTCCAGACCTTCAACCTGATGGCCCACCGCTCGGTCCTCGACAACGTGATGCTCGCCGAGGTCTACCGCGGCGGGGCGCGGCAGGGCCGGGCCGATCGCGCGATGGCCGCGCTGGAGCGCGTCGGCATGGAGGACCGCGCCGGCTTCCTGCCGACCCGGCTGTCGGGCGGCGAGCAGCAGCGGGTCGCGATCGCACGGGCGCTCATGGCCGACCACAGCATGCTCCTGTGCGACGAGCCCACGGGCAACCTCGACTCCGCCAACACCGACTCGGTGCTCGCGCTGTTCGACGAGCTGAGCCGCGCCGGGCTGACGCTCATCATGGTCACGCACGAGGACCAGGTCGCCCAGCACGCCGAGCGGCGCGTGCGGATGGTCGACGGCGTGCTCACCGAGGAGGCGTGATGGCGCGGCGGCCGAGGGTCGACCCCGGCCCGCGGATGGGCGCGCGCGACCTCCTCTCCGAGGCGTTCGCGGGGCTGCTCGCGCGGCCCGCCCGTGTCGCCCTCACCGTGCTCGGCACCGTCATCGGCGTCGGCGCCCTCGTCGCGACGCTCGGGCTGTCGAAGACGGCCGGCAGCCAGATCGTCGGCCACTTCGACGCCCTCGCGGCGACGGACATCGTCGTCAGCCCGTCGGTCCGCGCCGGCGGCGCCCGCGCCGCGGTCCTGCCGTGGGACGCCGAGCCGCGCCTGCGCCGGCTCAACGGCGTGGTCGCCGCCGGGACGCTCGCCGACGTCGACGTGCGCGGGGCGCTGGTGCGCTCGGTCCCGATCAACGACCCGCTCGCCGCCGGGGCGACGCAGCTGCCGATGAAGGCGGCGTCGCCGGGCCTCTTCCAGGCCGTGCACGCCGAGCTCTCCGCCGGGCGCTTCTTCGACGCCGGCCACTCGGCCCGCGGCGACCGCGTGGTCATCCTCGGGACGAACGCCGCGCGGCGCCTCGGCATCACGCGGGTCGACCAGGAGCCGGCGATCTTCATCGGCGACCGCCTCTACGTCGTCATCGGCCTGCTGTCGGCGGTCCGCCGGCAGGCCACGATGCTCGGCGCGGTGATCATGCCCGAGGGCACCGCGCGGCGCGAGTTCGGCCTGACCGCCCCCGCGCTCGCCCAGGTCGAGACGCGCATCGGCGCGGTGGACCTCATCGCCGGCCAGGCCCCGGTGGCGCTCAGCCCGGCGAACCCCCGCCTGCTGAAGGTCGCCGCCCCGCCGGATCCGCGCGACCTGCGCGGCGCGGTGAAGAACGACCTCAACGCGCTCTTCCTGCTCCTCGGCGGCGTATCGCTCCTCGTGGGCGCGATCGGGATCGCCAACGTGACGCTCGTCTCGGTGCTCGAGCGCGTCGGCGAGATCGGCCTGCGCCGCGCGCTCGGCGCGGGCCGCCGTCACGTCGCCGCCCAGTTCCTGCTCGAGAGCACCGCGATGGGCCTGGCCGGCGGTGCGATCGGCGCGAGCGTCGGCACGCTCGTGATCGTGGGCGTCTCCGCCGCCAACACCTGGACCCCGGTCCTCGACCCGTGGGTCCCGCTCGGAGCGCCGCTGCTCGGCGCGCTCATCGGACTGCTGTCCGGCACCTATCCCGCCACGCGCGCGGCCGCCCTCGAGCCGGTCGAGGCCCTGCGCGCCGGCACCTGAGGACCACGCCCCACCTGGAGGCCCCGAATGCGCCACTCGATCCTCTCCCTCCCGGCCGGGGCGCTGCGCGCGACCCACCCGGTCATCGCGCTCGCGCTGACGGGCGCCGCGCTCGCGCTCGCCGGGTGCGGCGGCGACTCGAGCGGCAGCGGCACGAACGCGGCGGCGACCTCGTCGACGGGCTCGTCCGGCGGTTCTCAGACGACCGGCGCCGTGGAGGACCAGCTCGGGTTCGACCAGGCGGGGATCCTCGCGCGGCAGAGCCGCGTCGAGGCGGCGATCGCCCAGTGCATGAAGAACGAGGGCTTCGACTACATCCCGATCGACCCGTTCGCCCAGCGGGCCGCGCTCGTGGGCACGAGCCGCCTCAGCGACGAGGACTTCCTCAAGCAGTTCGGCTACGGCATCAGCACGCTGTGGGGGCGCGGCAACACGCAGGCCGACCCGAACCAGCGGCTGAGGGCGACGCTCGGGGCCGCGGATCGCCGCGCGTACGACCGCGCGCTCTGGGGCGAGAACACGGGCGCCACGTTCTCCGAGGCCGTCGACAGCGGCCACTTCGACCGTCTCGGGGGCTGCACGCTGAAGGCCACCGAGGCCGTCTTCGGCGGCGCCCAGGTCCTCACGCAGCTGCAGGGCAAGCTCGACGAGCTCGACGACCGGATCCTCGAGGACCGCCGCATGATCAAGGCCCTCGAGCGCTGGTCGGCGTGCATGGCGGTCGCGGGCTACCGCTACGAGGACCCCGACGAGATCGACTCGGACCTCTTCCGGCGCACCGAGAAGATCGTCGGGCCGCTGCCCGGTCAGTTCGCCACCGGTCCGCCCGCCGGCCAGCGGCCCCGGCCCTACGACCACGCCGCGCTGGCGAGCCTGCAGCACGACGAGGTCGCGATCGCGCGGCGCGACAACGCCTGCGAGCAGAAGGACATCGAGCCCGTCGAGTCCGTCGTCCGGCCGGAGTACGAGGCGAGGTTCCGAGCGCAGAACCGCGGTCTGATCAACCGCGTGCGCCCGGTGCGCTGATCGGTCCCGGGCGGCCGGGCGTCACGGGACGTCGGGTGCGCCCGGAACCGCCGGCGGCGTCCGCGCGTACACGGTGCGGCTCACCGCGTAGCCGCGCCGGTCGACCGCCAGCGCCCGGCGGCGGGCCGCCGCGAGCGCCTCCGGGTCGAGCCGGACGACGCGCGGTCAGCACCAGGACCTCGCGCTCGCGACCGCCGGCCGGGGCGGCGCGGATCGTGCCGATGCCCGGCGCGTAGGACTTGCGCTGGTGGCCGTCCGCCGGCTCGTTCGGGTTCGTCTCGTCCGTCATGAGGACGTTGTCGAAGCAGCGGACCGGCACGCAGTCGTGCAGCCCGGCGCGCAGGACCTTCGCGCGATCGGCGAACTCGATGGTCGGCGCGAACCCCTGGCGGTAGCTCGACGTGCCCGGCGCCGGCGCGGCGCGCATCATGATGCCGCCGTGGGCGCCGGCCACGCCGGCGATCCACGTGTCCGGCGCCCCGTCGACCCGGCCGCCGTCGTACTCCTCCGGGTACTCGCCGAGGTTCCAGACGTTGCCGTCGTCGTCCTGGGCCTGGAACGCGAGCTCGCCCTCGAGCAGCCGGCCGGCGTTGATGTCGCGCTCCCAGATCACGACCGTGCGCACGCCGTCGATGACCTTCGTGAGGTCCGTGACCGTCGTGATGACCCGATGCGGGCGCCGTCCCTGGCCGCGGTTCGCGCGCCCTTCGAAGACGTACTGGGTGCCAGGGACCAGCGGCGTCCACCGGTTGTCGATGCGCGTCGGGTGGGTGAAGTTGCGCGGGTCGAAGTCCCGCTCGGTGGCCTGCCGCGCCGCGGCGGCGCCGCCGGGGGCCGCGGTCGCGGCGGGCGCCGTCGGCGTGGGCGCCTCGGCGTCCTTCGACCCGCAGGCCGCGACGCCCGCACCCGGCACGAGGACGGCGACGACCACGAGCGCCGCCGGGCGAACCCACCCCAGAGACCGCATGTCACTTCCCCCCGAGGCTCGGTCACTCTCTCTGACACTGTGTCAGAAAAACGGCCGGAAACGGTTGCTTAGGAGTCTCTTAGAGTAACCTTGTCGCCGCCGGTTTTCAACCCGGCGCCGCGACGCACGCGGTATGCGTCGCTGACCGCTGCCGCCGCCGCCAGCTCGAGCGAGAACGCGCTGCCGCTGCCGACCTCGCTCTCGACCCACACCCGCCCGCCGTGGGCCTCGGCGATCTCGCGGCAGATCGCGAGGCCGAGCCCGCTGCCGCCGCTCGTCCGCTGCCGCGCCCGGTCGACGCGGAAGAAGCGGTCGAAGACGTGGGCGCGGGCCTCGGGCGGGATGCCGCGGCCGGTGTCGGACACCGTCACCCCCGCGCGATCGCCCTGCTGCCAGGCGCGCACCCGCACCACGCCTCCCGGAGCGGTGTACTTGATCGCGTTCTCGATGAAGTTGACGAGCACCTGGTGCACGCGGTGCGGGTCGGCCTCGACGATCGGCGGGTCGCCGGTGACGTCCTCGGCGTGGAGGTCGATCCCGTTGTTCGCCGCCGCCGGCGCCAGCGAGCGGATCGCGGCGTCGGCCGCGTCGGTCAGGTCGACCTGCGTCGTCAGGAGCTGGAGCTGGCCCTCGTCGGCGTGGGCGAGCGTCATGAGGTTCTCGACCGTGCGGCTCATGCGGTCGACCTCCTCGCGCGCGCTCTCGAGCACCGCGCGCCCGCTCTCGGGCAGGTCCCCGCGCAGATTCACGTCGAGCTCGGCGCGCATCACCGCGAGCGGCGTGCGCAGCTCGTGCGACGCGTGCGCCACGAAGCGCTGGTGCTCGGCCACGCCCTGCTCGAGCCGGTCGAGCATCGCGTTGAGCGTGACGGCCAGGTGGGCGAGCTCGTCCCGGGCGTGGGGAACGGCGATGCGCTCGTCGAGCCGGTCGATGCCGATGTGGTCGGCCTTCGACGTCATCCGTCTTACCGGCAGCAGCGCCTTGCGCGCGAGCCACCAGCCGGCGATCGATGCCGCCACGAGCGCCGCCGGCACGGTGAGGAGCAGGAGCGTCAGGACGCGGGCCACGGACGCCTCGACCGGCTGCAGCGACTCGGCCACGGCCAGCACGTGGCGCTCGCCGAGCCGCTCGACGGGCGCGATGCGCACGCGGTACTTCTCGCCGTCCTCCCCCAGCGAGACGGTCACCAGCCGCGCCTTCCCGGCGAGCGCATCGGCGCGCGGCCCCGCCGGAGCGAGGATGCCGCCCTCGTCCATGTCGTCCCCCCAGCTGGCCAGGAGACGTCCGCCGGAGTCGAAGACCTGGGCGGCGCCGTCGCGCGGCAGGAAGGTGCGGCCGTAGTCGCCGTAGTGCTGCAGGCCCTCGTCGGCGTACTCGTGGGCCAGCGCCACCCACGCGCGCCGTGCGTCGCGGTCGATCCCGGCCTGCATGTCGGACCGGAACTGCAGGACCACGAACGGGCCCAGCACGCCGATGATGGCGGCCAGGACCGCGATGTACCACGCCGTCAGCCGGACTCTGATCGGGAGCCTCATGGGGCTTCCAGGACGAACCCGGATCCCCGGACCGTGCGGATGAGCGCCCGGCCCAGCTTCTTGCGCAGGTAGCCGACGTAGACGTCGATGATGTTCGGCGAGCCGTCGTAGTCCTCCCAGACCTCCTCGAGCAGCTCCGAGCGCGAGACGACGCGCCCCGGCTGCCGGGCGAGGAACGCGAGCACGTCGTACTCGCGCGCCGTGAGCTCGATCTCCTCGCCGGCGCGCGTCACGACGCGCGTGTCCGAGTCGATCACGAGGTCGCCGATCGACACGATCGCGGGCCGCTCGACGGGCCCGCGGCGGAGCAGCGCCCGGAGGCGCGCGAGCAGCTCACCGAAGTCGAACGGCTTGACGAGGTAGTCGTCGGCGCCCGCGTCGAGGCCCCGGATGCGGTCGGCCACGCCCGTGCGCGCGGTCAGCATCAGCACCGGCATCCAGCGCCCCCCGCGGCGGAGCGCCTCGCACACGGAGAACCCGTCGAGGCCGGGGAGCATGAGGTCGAGCACGATCGCGTCGTAGTCCGTCGCCTCGGCCAGGGCCAGGGCCTCGTCTCCGTCCTCCGACGCGTCGACGGCGTAGCCCTCCCGCTCCAGGCCGAGCTTGAGGGCGCGCACGAGCTTCGTGTCGTCCTCGACGATCAGGAGGCGCATGTCGGCTCGGGAGGTGGCCATGTCGGGTGCTCGTGACCTGGGGTCCTAGAATCTTGCACCGGCGGTTGCAACGCAACTCTGGTGCGGTTATTCTAAGAGAGCTCTAAGCGCCCCGACATTTTCGTACATGGGGTGAACTCGAGTCAGAGTGTGCTGAGACTCTGACTTCACATGAATAGGCGCGCTCGCACGCGTGCCATCACGTGTTACCGCCATCGGGGGGTCCGTGGGGTGCGATCTCGTGCGCCGTCGCGTCGACGCTGGGCGCAGCCGGCCCGAGGGGGGATTCCGGAATGGCGTTGTGCTGTCGTGTGCGCGCACACCTCGTGCGAGGGACGAGGCGATGACCGGCTGGATCGCGAGCATGATGCGGTTCCGGGCGCTGGTCGTCGCCCTGGCCGCCGGCCTCCTGGTCGTCGGCGATCGCCCAGCTGCGCAAGGCGCCGGTCGACGTCCTCCCCGAGTACACGCAGCCCTACGTCCAGGTCCAGACCGAGGCGCTCGGCTTGTCGGCCGCCGAGATCGAGCAGCTCCTCACCGTTCCGCTCGAGCAGGACCTGCTCAACGGCGTCAAGGGCGTCGAGACGATCCGCTCGGACTCGGTGCCGAGCCTGTCGTCGATCACGATGCTCTTCGAGCGCGGGACCGACATCCTGCGCGCCCGCCAGCTCGTGTCCGAGCGCCTGTCGCAGCCGCACGCGTTCCCGAGCGTCGGCAGCGCGCCGCAGATGATCCAGCCGGTGTCGTCGACGAGCCGGGTGATGATGATCTCGCTCTCGTCGCAGAAGCTGAGCCCGATCGAGCTCTCGGTGCTCGCGCGGTGGACCGTCCGCCCGAAGCTGATGGGCATCGCCGGCGTCGCGAACGTCGCGATCTGGGGCCATCGCGACCGTCAGCTGCAGGTGCTCGTCGACCCGGCGAACCTCAATCGGCGCCACGTCTCCCTGCTGGACGTCGTCCGCACGGCGGGCAACGCCCAGCTCGTCTCGCCGTTGAACTTCCTCAACGCGTCGACCCCGGGCACCGGCGGCTTCCTGGACGGTCCCAACCAGCGCCTCGGGGTCCGGCACATCCTGCCGTTCGCGGAGCCGGACGACCTCGCCCAGGTCCCCGTCGAGGGCAGCTCCGCGCGCCTCGGCGACGTCGCGACCGTCGTCGAGGACCACCCGCCCCTGATCGGCGACGCGGTCACCGCCGGCAGCGAGCCGGACGACGCACTGCAGCTCGTCGTCGAGAAGCTGCCGGGCACGAACACGCTGGCGCTGACCCGCCGGCTCGACGACGCGCTGAAGGAGATGGCGCCGGGCCTCGCCGGGGTGCGGATCGACTCGAGCGCGTTCCGGCCGGCGGGCTTCATCGAGAGCGCCCTCGACCATCTGCGGCTGGCGCTCATCATCGCCGCCGCCCTCGTCGTGCTCGTGCTGGCGGCGTTCCTCATGCAGTGGCGCGCCGTCGTGCTCTGCCTCGTCGTGATCCCGCTGTCGCTGGTCGCGGCGCTCGTCGTGCTCGACCTCACCGGCGCGACGCTGAACGCGCTCGTCGTCGCCGGGCTCCTCGTCGCGATCGGCGCGCTCGTCGACGACGCGGCCGGCGACATGCAGAGCATGGCGCGCTCGCTGCGCGAGGAGCGCGAGTCGGGCGGCGACCGCTCGACCGCGAGCATCATCCTCGCGTCCACGCGCCGGACGCGCAGCGTCATGGGCTACGCGACGCTGATCCTGCTGCTCCTGATGCTGCCGGTCTTCTTCACCAGCGGCCTGACCGGCGCGTTCCTGCACCCGCTCGCGCAGTCGTACGGCCTCGCGGTGATCGCCTCGGCCGTCGTCGCGCTCACCGTCACCCCGGCCCTCGGGCTCGTCCTGTACTCCCGCCCGCCACGGGCGCCGGGCGAGCACGGCGCCGCGCGGCGCGCGGCGGCGGCGACCACCGCCGGTCTCACGCGGCTGATGCGGTCGCCGCGGCCCGCGCTGTTCGCCCTCGCCGGCTTCCTCGTGGTCGGGCTCGCCACGCTCCCGTTCCTCGGGCAGGCGCTCCGGCCGTCGTTCAAGGACCGCGAGCTCCTCGTCCGGTGGGATGCCACGCCGAGCACGTCGCTGCCCGAGATGCACCGCATCACGAGCCGCGCCGCCGCCGAGCTGCGCACGCTCCCGGGCGTCCGCGAGGTGGGCGCCCACGTCGGCCGGGCGATCACGTCCGACCAGGTGGCCGGCAGCGGCTCCGGCGAAATGTGGGTGACGATGCGCTCGTCGGCCGACTACGGGCGGACGCTCGCCGCCGTGCGGCGGGTCACCGGCGGCTACCCGGGCGTGCGCAGCAGCGTCCTGACCTACGAGGGCGACCGGACGCGCGGGGTGCTGACCCCCGCTGACAAGGGCCTCACCGTCCGGATGTACGGACAGAACCTCGGTGTCCTCGATCGCCAGGCGCGGGGGGTCCGCGAGACGGTCTCCCGGGTCGGCGGCGTGCACGACGCACACCTCCTGCCGACCCCGGTGCAGCCGACGCTGGAGGTCGAGGTCGACCTCGACACGGCGCGGAAGCACGGCGTCAAGCCCGGCGACGTCCGCCGAGCCGCCGCCACCCTGGTGCAGGGGCTCGACGTCGGTGCCTTCTTCGAGCAGCAGAAGGTCTTCCAGGTCATCGTCCGCGGGGTTCCCGACGTCCGCGAGAGCCTCGACAGCATCCGTGATCTGCGCATCGACGCGCCCGACGGCTCCCAGGTCCGCCTCGGCGACGTGGCCCGGGTCGGGATCCGGCCCAACCCGGTCGACCTCCGCCACGAAGCGGTCTCGCGGTACGTCGACGTCCGCGCCGCCGTGAGCGGCCGGGACGTCGATGCCGTGCGGGCCGACGTGACCGACCGCCTGCGCGCGATGCACTTCCCGCTCAACTACCACGCCGAGGTGGTCAAGCCGTCCGAGGACGAGGCGTCGCCGCTGTCCGCGTTCCTCACCCTGGCGGCGGCCGCCGCGGTCGGCATCTACCTGCTCCTCCAGGCCGCGCTCGGCAGCTGGCGGCTCGCCGCGCTGCTCTTCCTGACGCTCCCGACGGCGCTGGTCGGCGGCCTCGTGGTCATCGTCATCGGCGGCGGCGACGTCACGCTCGGCGCGGCGTTCGGCCTCATGACGGTGCTCGGCATCGCCGTCCGCAACGGCCTCATGCTGATGCGCCACCTGCAGGAGCTCGAGAACGGCGAGCCCGAGCGGCTCGACCAGGCGCTCGTCGTGCGCGGCACGGCGGACCGGGCCGCGCCGGTGGCGCTGACGGCGCTGGCGACCGCCGCGGTGATGCTGCCGTTCGCGGTGCTCGGCGACATCGCCGGCAACGAGATCACCCATTCGACCGCCGCGGTCGTGATGGGCGGGCTCGTCACCTCGACCGCCCTGACCCTGTTCGTCCTGCCCGCGCTCTACCTGCACCTGGCGCGGGGCTCGCTGGCCGCGCGCGCCGACCGCTCGGCGGCGCAACCGGCGGGGCCGGACCTCGACCTGCTGCCCGGAACCTGATCACCGAGGGGGAATCGACATGCTGCACGGGAAACGACGGATGGCGGGCACGGCGATCGTCGCCGCCCTCGCGATCGCCGGCTGTGGGAAGGCGTCCACGTTCGACAACGAGGCCGCCAGCGACGAGGGACCCTCGCGGCTCGAGGCGGTCAAGGGCAGCGACGTCCCGCGCGTGATCCTCACGGCGCAGGCCGCGAAGCGCATCGGCATCGCGATGTCGCGCGTGCGTGCCACGGCGGCGCGTGAGCACGAGCCCGCGGTCATCCCCTACGCCGCGATCATCTACGACGCCGAGGGGCACGCGTTCACCTACACGAGTCCGCGCCCGCTGACGTTCCTCCGGACGCCGATCACGGTCGCCCGCGCCATCGGGCCGTTCGCGCTCCTGAGCAAGGGGCCGCCGCCCGGGACGCCGGTGGTGACCGTCGGCGCCCAGGAGCTGCTGGGCGTCGAGTACGGCGTCGAAGAGGACTGACCGGGCGGAGGCGCGATGCGCTGGATCGTCGGATCGAGCCTGAGGTTCCGCTTCCTCGTCATGGCGGCCGCAGTCGCGCTCGTCTTCTTCGGGGTGCGCGAGCTCCAGAGCGAGAAGGTGGACGTCTTCCCGGAGTTCGCGCCCACGCGCGTCGAGCTGCAGACCGCGTGCCTCGGGCTCTCCGCGGCCGAGGTCGAGGAGCTCGTGACCGTGCCGCTCGAGGACGCGCTGAACGGCGTCCCCGGCGTCGAGGTGATCCGGTCGGAGTCCGTTCCGCAGCTCTCGCACATCACGCTGCTCTTCAAGCGCGGCACGAACTTCTTCAAGGCGCGCCAGCTCGTCCAGGAGCACCTCAACACCGTCGCGCCGACGCTGCCGACGTGGGCAGCGCCGCCGTTCATGATGCAGCCGGTCTCGGCCACGAGCCGGATCATGAAGATCGGCCTGTCGTCGAACTCCATCGGCCTGATGGACCTCTCGGTGACGACGTACTGGAAGATCCGCGCGCGCCTGCTGCGCGTGCCCGGCGTGGCCAACGTCGCCATCTGGGGCGAGCGGCTCAAGGACATGGACGTCAACGTCCGGCCCGGCCGGCTGCGCGCCGAGAAGGTGTCGCTCGACAAGGTCATGGAGGTCACCTCGCAGGCGCTCGACGCCGGGCTCCTGCAGTTCTCCCCCGGCGCGGTGATCGGCACGGGCGGGTTCCTCGAGACGCCGAACCAGCGCATCAGCGCCCGCAGCGTCACGCCGATCCACGGCCCCGACGACCTGGCCCAGGTCGCGATCGCGCGCCGAAACGGGCGCGAGCTGCGCATCGGCGACGTGGCGAAGGTCGTGTACGGCCCGCAGCCGCTGATCGGCGACGCGGTCGTCAACGACGGCCCCGGGCTGCTGCTCGTCGTCGAGAAGCTCCAGGGCGCGAACACCCTCGAGGTCACCAAGGGCGTCGAGGACGCGCTGAAGGACCTGCGGCCCGGCCTGCCCGGCGTGCAGATCGACTCGACGATCTTCCGCCCGGCGAGCTTCGTCGAGCTCGCGATCCACAACCTCAAGGTCGCGCTGCTCGTCGGCTGCCTGCTCGTCATCCTCGTGCTGGTCGCGTTCCTGTTCGAGTGGCGGGCGGCGTTCATCAGCCTCGTGGCGATCCCGCTCTCGCTCGTGGCGGCCGGCGTCGTGCTGACCCTGCGCGGGGCGACGATCAACACGATGATCCTCGCGGGGTTCGCCGTGGCGGTCGGCGTCGTCGTCGACGACGCGATCATCGACATGGAGAACATCGTCCGCCGCCTGCGTCTGCGGGCCGCCGCCGCGTCGCCCGAGCCGCTCCTGCGGACGATCCTCAACGCGTCGCTCGAGGTGCGGGGCGCGATCTTCTACGCGACGCTCATCAACGTCGTGGCGGTGGTGCCGATCCTGTTCGTCGGCGGCCTCACCGGGTCGTTCTTCCAGCCGCTCGCGCTGTCCTACGCCCTGGCGGTCCTGGTCTCGATGGTCGTCGCGCTGACGGTCACGCCCGCGCTGAGTCTCATCCTGCTGTCGCACGGCGGCCTGCGCCGCCGCGAGCCGCTGCTCGTGCGCGGGCTCAAGCGCGGCTACGGCGGGGTCCTCGCCCTCGTGATGCGGCGCCCGGCCACCGCGTTCCTGACCGTCGGCACCGTGCTGCTCATGGGCGTCGCGGTCCTCCCGCGCCTGGGCGAGGAGCTGTTCCCGGGGTTCAAGGAGCGCGACTTCCTCATGCACTGGATCACCGCGCCGGGGACCTCGATCCCCGAGGAGCGGCGCATCGTGACCCGGGCGAGCCGGGAGCTGCGCGCGCAGCCGGGCGTCCGCGACTTCGGCTCGCACATCGGCCAGGCGTTCCTCGGCGAGGAGATCGCGGGGTCGAACTTCGGCGAGAACTGGGTCAGCGTCGACCCGAAGGCCGACTACGACAAGACCGTCGACCGCCTGCACGACGTCGCCAACCTGCATCCCGGCCTGTACCGCAACGTCCAGACCTACCTGCGCGAGCGGATCGACGAGGTGCTCGTCGGCGAGAGCGAGCCGATCGTGGTGCGCGTCTTCGGCGACGACCTCGCCGTCCTGCGGAGCACCGCGGACCGCATCAGCAAGTCGCTGTCGACGATCCCCGGCATGGAGGGACTGCACACCTCGCTGCAGGCCGAGGTCCCCCAGATCGACGTGCGCGTGAAGCTCGACGTCGCCCGCCGCTACGGCGTCAAGCCCGGCGACGTGCGCCGCGCCGCGGGGACGCTCGTCGCCGGCGAGGAGGTCGGCGACATGTTCCAGGGCGGCGTGTCGACCAACGTCATGGTCTGGAGCCAGCCGACGACGCGCAACAGCCTGACGGCGATCCGCAACCTGCCGATCGACACGCCCACCCACGGGCAGGTCCGGCTCGCCACGCTCGCCGACGTCGCCATCCACCCGACGCCGAACGTGATCCAGCGCGAGAACGCCTCACGCCGGATCGACGTCGGAGCCGACCTGCCGAAGACCCGCGACCTCGGCGCCGTGACCCACGACATCCAGCAGCGGCTGGACCGGATGAAGCTCCCGCTCGGCTACCACGCGGAGCTGCTCGGCGAGGCGGCCGAGCGCCAGAGCGCGCAGCGCCGCCTGCTGACCTTCGCGATCGGCGCGGCACTGTTGATCTTCCTGCTGCTGCAGGTGGCGTTCGGCAGCTGGCGGCTCGCCGCGATGTTGTTCTTCACGCTCCCGATGGCGCTCGTCGGCGGGCTCCTGGCCGCCTACGCCGGCATCGGGGAGATCTCGCTCGGCGCGCTGATCGGCTTCTACACCGTGATGGGCATCGCGGCGCGCAACGGGATCATGATGATCACCCACTTCCAGCACCTCGAGCGCCACGAGGGCGAGCCGTTCGGCCCGGCGCTCGTGATGCGCGGGGCCCGGGAGCGGCTGTCGCCGATCCTCATGACGGCGCTGGCCACCGGCCTGGCGCTGCTGCCGCTCGTCCTGTCGGGCGACAAGCCCGGGCAGGAGATCGAGCACCCGATGGCGATCGTCATCCTCGGCGGCCTCGTCACGTCGACGCTGCTCAACCTGTTCGTGGTCCCGGTCCTGTATCTCCGGTTCGGGCGGGGGGCGGTGCGGAAGGAGGCGGAGCGGCTGGCGTAGGGCGGGTGAGGGTGAGCCCAGCCCGCGCCGCTCAGCCGCCCGCGCCGGACGCCTGCGCAGGCGTCACCACGACCCGCACCCCGAGCTCGCGCAGCTGGTCGTCGTCGACCGGCGCGGGTGCGCCCGTCATCGGGTCCCCGCCGCTCGCGGTCTTCGGGAACGCGATGACCTCGCGGATCGACTCGCGGGCGCCGATCAGCGCCACCACGCGGTCGATGCCCATCGCGATGCCGCCGTGCGGCGGGGCGCCGTACTTCAGCGCGTCGAGCAGGAACCCGAACCGGCGGTCGGCCTCCTCCTCGCTCAGCCCGATGACCTTGAAGACCTCGCGCTGGACCTCGGGGGTGTTGATACGGATCGAGCCGCCGCCGAGCTCCCAGCCGTCGACGACGAGGTCGTAGCCGCGCGAGAGCATCGCGCCCGGGTCGTCGAACGAGCCCTTCGGGGCCGTGAACGGGTGATGGACCGCGCCCCACCGGTCGCCCTCGCCCGGCTCGAACATCGGGAAGTCGGTGATCCAGAGGACGTCATGGGTGCCCTCGGGGATCAGCCCGAAGCGCCGCCCGAGCTCGAGCCGCAGCGCGCCGAGGGCCTCGGCGGCGGTGCGGGGCTGGTCGGCGACGAACAGCAGGAGGTCGCCCTCCGAGGCCCCGAGCTGCCCGGTGACGGCCGCCTGCTGCTCGGGCGAGAAGAACTTCGCGATCGGCGAGCGCCAGCCGTCGGCCTCGACGAACGCGTAGGCGACGGCCTTGCCGCCGTGGCGGCGGACGACGTCGTTGAGGCCCTCGAGCTCCGAGCGCGACATCTCGCGCGCGCCGGCGTTCAGCGCCCGCACCGCGCCGCCGCCGCCCAGGACGCCCTCGAACACGCGGAAGTCCGAGCCGCGCAGGGCCTCGGAGACGTCGGCGAGCTCGAGACCGAAGCGGCGGTCCGGCCGGTCCGACCCGTAGCGGTCCATCGCCTCGGCGTAGGACAGCCGCGGCCAGGGCGGCGCCGGCAGCGGGAACTCCGTCGCCTGGAACACGGCGTGCATGACGGCCTCGGTGACGTCGAGGACGTCGTCCTCCTCGACGAAGCCCATCTCGACGTCGAGCTGGGTGAACTCGGGCTGGCGGTCGGCGCGCAGGTCCTCGTCGCGGAAGCAGCGGGCGATCTGGTAGTAGCGCTCGTAGCCGCTCATCATGAGGAGCTGCTTGAACAGCTGCGGCGACTGCGGCAGGGCGTACCAGGAGCCGGGCTGCAGGCGCGAGGGCACGAGGAAGTCGCGCGCGCCCTCGGGGGTCGAGCGGGTCAGGATCGGCGTCTCGATGTCGACGAAGTCGCGCTCGCCGAGCACCTGGCGCATCGTGCGGACGACGGTGTCGCGCAGCAGCAGCGCCTCCTGCATCCGCTGGCGGCGCAGGTCGAGCATCCGGTGCTTGAGGCGGAGGTTCTCGTCGACCTCGACGTCCTCGTCGATCGGGAACGGCGGCGTCTCGGACGGCGCGAGCCGCTGCAGCGAGCGGACGTGGACCTCGATCTCGCCCGTCGCGATGTTCGGGTTCACGTTCTGCTCGGCGCGCTTGACGATCTCGCCCTCGGCCGAGACGACGTGCTCGGGGCGCAGGTCCTCGGCCAGCGCGAACGCGTCGCCGGACGCCTGCGGATGGATCACGAGCTGGACGAGGCCGGAGCGGTCGCGCAGGTCGATGAAGATCAGTCCGCCGTGGTCGCGGCGGCGGTGGACCCAGCCCGCGACGCGGACCTCGGTGCCGCAGCGGTCGGTGCGGAGCTCCCCGCACCAGGCGTCGCGGTAGATGTTCGAGCGCGGCGGCTGCCTCATGCCGTATGCCGTCCCTTCAACGCGCGGGCGACGGCCGCCGCGGCGGATTCCACGGTCTCCTGCTCGCCCGACTCCATGTCCTTGAGCGCAATGCCCTCGTCGCCGAGGATCGCCACGAACCGCGCGCCGATCCGGTCGGCCTGCTTGAGCTGCCCCTTCAGCGACCGGCCGGCCAGCTCCTGCTGCACGGCGAGCCCGGCCCGCCGCGCCTCGGCCGCGAGCGCGAACGCCTCGACGTGCCCGTTGTCGGCCCTGGCCGAAGCGACGTAGAGGTCGACGACGGGCTTCGGCTGCGGCCGCTGCTCGGCGGCGAGCGCCATGCGCTCGATCCCCGCCGCCCAGCCGTTGCCGGGCGTGGGCGGCCCGCCGATCATCTCGATCAGCCCGTCGTAGCGCCCGCCGCCGCCGACGGCCGACTGCGCGCCGAGCGCGCCCGAGACGAACTCGAACACCGTGCGCGTGTAGTAGTCCATCCCGCGCACGAGGGTCGTGTCGACCTCGTACGGGATGCCGGCGGCGTCGAGCAGCGCGCGGACCTCGGCGAAGTGCGCGGCGTCGTCGGCGTCGAGGTGGTCGAGCAGGCGCGGGGCGTTCGCCATCACGCGTTGCGTGCCCGGGTGGTCGGAGTCGAAGGCGCGCAGCGGGTTGAGGTCGATGCGCGCGCGAACGTCCCCGGACAGCTCGTCGGCGTGCGCCCGCAGGTGCTGCTGCAGGTGCTCGCGGTACTCGACGCGGGCCGCGGGCGTGCCGAGGCTCGAGATCCGCAGCTGGATCTCGCGGACGCCGATCTCCTGGAGGATCGCGTTGAGGAGCAGGATGAGCTCGGCGTCGACGGCCGGGTCGGCCGAGCCGATCGCCTCCGCGCCGATCTGCCAGAACTGCCGGAAGCGGCCGGCCTGCGGCTTCTCCTGGCGGAAGAAGCTCGACAGGTACCAGAGCTTCACCGGCTGCGGCGCCTTGTGCATGCCGTGCTCGAGGTACGCGCGCGCGACCGGCGCGGTGCCCTCCGGGCGCAGCGTCTGCGACCGCCCGCCGGCGTCCTCGAAGGTGTACATCTCCTTCTGGACGATGTCGGTCGACTCGCCGACGCCGCGGGCGAACAGCTCGGTCGCCTCGAAGGTCGGCGTCTCGATGCGCCGGTAGCCGGCGTCCTCGAGGATGCGCTGGGCGACGGCCTCGATGCTCCGGCGCGCGGGCCAGTCCTCGGGCAGCACGTCGGACGTGCCGCGCGGCGCCTGGATCCGGTCGCTCACTGCGAGAGCTCGGCCAGGAAGGGGTTCGACGCCTTCTCCCGGCCGAGGGTGGTGGTGCCCATGTGGCCGGGCAGGACGAGCGTGTCGTCGGGGCAGCGGGCGAGCAGCGTGGCGATCGAGTTCAGGAGCGTCTGGTGGTCGCCGTTGGGGCGGTCGGTCCGTCCGACGGAGTTCTGGAACAGCACGTCGCCCGAGGCGATGACGCCGTCGTCGGGGAAGACGTAGGTCACGTGGCCCTCGGTGTGGCCCGGCGTCGCCACGACCTCGATCCGCAGCCCCGCGAGCTCGAGCTCCTCGCCGCCCTCGACGAGCTCCTCGGGGTCGTAGCCCTCGTACGGGCCGATCCCCTCCATCTGGACGTGACCCATGATGTCCCGCAGCTGCTCGACCTCGAGCTTCGGGCAGTAGACGGGCGCGCCCGTCGCCTTCGCGAGCGGCGCGACGGCCCCGACGTGGTCGACGTCGCAATGGGTGATGAGGATCGCCTCGACCGTGGCGCCGAGCTTGCCGATCGCCTCGAGCAGCTGCTCGCCGGCGTCGCCCGGGTCGATGACGAGCGCCTGCTCCGAGCCGTCCGCGCGCAGCACGTAGGTGTTCTCCTGGAACGGCCCGACCGTGTAGGCGCGGACGTCCACCCGCTACCGCCCGCCCTTCTTCGCCGCGATCTGCTTCTGGCGGCGGCTGTAGAAGAACGAGTCGGTGTAGTAGCCGATCGGGATGTAGAGCAGGAGCATGAAGCCGCCGATGGCGATGGCGCTCTGCACCGGCTGGCCCAGCGCGAAGACGATCACGGCGATGAACAGGACCGTCGCGACGAGCGCGCGGTTGGCCGCGCTGCGCCAGGTCGGCGGACGGCTGTAGCGGTTCATCCGCTCGGCGCGCGCGGCCTTCTTGCGCTCCTCCGGGCTGGGCGGGCGGCTCGTGCGGCCGCGGTGCTCGACGATCCCGGCGGCGTTGCCGCGGTGCTTGGTGCTGCGTCGTTTGCGCTTCGTCTGCGCCATGTCGGCTCCAGGGTAGTTCAGTCGGCTCAGACGGCGAGGACGAACCGGCCTTCGTCCAGCACCTTCGTGCCGTCGATCGTGAGCGACGCCTCGGTGACGACGCAGTCGAGGTGGATCGGGACCGAGACCGTCCCGCCGATCGCGATGCTCGCGCCGAACGCGACGTGGACCGTGCCGAGGATCTTCTCGTCCTCGAGCACGTTCCCGGTCAGGGTCGCCTTGTCGTTCGTGCCGATCCCGAGCTCGGCCAGGTTCGTGCCCGCGTCGCCGTGCTCGCGCAGGATGCTCAGCAGCCGCTCGCCCTGGCGGCCGGTCGCGTGCACGAGGTGGCCGTCCTCGAGCGTGAGCGTCGCCCCGTCGCCGTCCGTCAGCCCGATCGCCGCGATCGACCGGGCGACCATCGTCCCTGAGCCGCCCGCCGGCGCGATGAAGCCCTCGCCGCACGGGAGGTTCCCGAAGGCGCCCGGCCCGGTGAGGTCGCCGTCGTCGGCGATCCCGCTTCGCCCGGTGAGGTCGAGCGTGAGGTCGCTGCCGCGCGGGCAGGTGACGTGCGCCTCGCCGGCCGTGTCGAGCAGCGCCGCGAGCTTGTGCGACCGCGCGCCGAGGAGGTCGAAGTCGATCGACATCAGCCGGGCGAGCATGTCGGCCGTGACGTGGGGCATCGTCGCCCCGCGCGCCCCGGCCTCGCTCGCGCGCTTGCGGGCGAGCGTGTGGCTCAGCGAGCGCGACGCGGGCGCGATGAACACATCGCACGCGGCCAGCGCCTCGGCCACCGGCGCGGGCGGCTCGGAGCCGTCCGTGGCGCGCGGGGACATCACGGTCAGGACGGCGTCGGCGCCGATCTCCTGCGCCGCGGCGCGCAGCTTCTCCCCGAGGTCCTGGAGCGGCTCGTCGACCACGACCACGACGTCCTCGTCGGGCTTGACGTCGAGGCACCGGCGCACGACGGTCTGCACGGCGCGGTCGAGATCGCTCATCGCTCGGGAGTATCGCTTGTGGGAGGGGCCGGCGGGTGCACGGCGGCGGATACCGTGACGAGGCCGATGCCCCGTCCCGTCGTCTGGTCGCTCTACGCCATGCTCGTCCTCATCTGGTCGAGCACGTGGGTCGCGATCAAGCTCGGCCTCGACGACATGCCGCCGCTGCTCGGCGCGGGCATCCGCTTCGCGCTCGCGGGCGTCGGCCTGCTGGTGTTCGCGCGCGTGAGCGGCCGTTCGCTGCGGACCGACCGCGTGCTCGCGGGCGTCATCGGCGTCCTGCCGTTCGCGTTCACCTACGGCGTCATCTACTGGGCGGAGCAATACGTGCCCTCCGGCCTCGCGGCGGTCCTGTTCGGCGTGCTGCCCATCTACGTGGCCCTCATCGCGTCGGTCGCGCTGCGCGACGAGCCGCTTCGCGCGCGGCTGTTCGGCGGCGTCGTCCTCGCGCTCGCCGGCCTGGCCTTCGCGTTCTCCGCGAGCGTCGCGCTCGGCGACTCGCGGTTCGCCGTCGCGGCCGCGATCGCATCGCTCCTCGCGCCGCTCGGCGCCGCGATCGGCAACGTGGCGACCAAGCGCCGCGGCGCGGGCGTCGACGCGCTCGTGCTCAACGGCTGGGGCGCCGCCCTCGGCGGCGTGCTGCTGCTCGCCGTCTCCGGATTGTCCGAGGACTGGGGCGCCGCCGCCTGGACGCCCGCCGCGATCGGCTCGATCGCGTACCTCGCCGCGATGGGCACCGCCGTCGCCTTCGTCACGTTGACCCTCCTCCTCCGCGAGCTGCCCGCGGTGACCATCTCGTTCATCGCCCTCCTCCTCCCGTTCGGGGCCCTCATGTTCGGCGCCGTCGTCGACAGCGAGCCGTTGACGGTCGCCGAGCTCGCCGGCGCCGCCCTCGTCGCAGCGGGGATCCTCGTCGCGCAGTGGCCGCGCGGCGGGTTGCGGGTGTGGCGCCGGGCGCTCGCGTCGTCGCGCGCCGCGGGGTAGCGCGGAACCCGCGCCGTGCCCTAGGCCGTCCCGACCTCCGGGATCACCTCACGCCCGATGAGCTCGAGCGCCTCGAGATCCCCGTAGAGGTGGTGCTGGAGCATCACCCCGTCGATCCCGGCGGCCTCGTACTCGCGCAGGCGCGCGACGATCTCCTCCGGCGTCCCGACGAGCCACGGCTCCGTCGTCTCGGCGATCCAGCCGTCGAGGTCGGCCGCGGCCCGGTCGGTCTCCCCGCGCCACTCGGCGAGCCGGCGGGCACGGTCGTGGAGGTCGTCGCGGTCGGCGCCGACGAGGAACCCGTTCATCATCGTGAAGCGCAGCGTGCCCGGGTCACGGTCCTCGCGCCGGCACGCCTCGTCCAGCCCCGCGCGCCGCTCGCGCGCCTGCTCCGGGGTCACGTACACCGTGTTGTACTCGTCCGCCCAGCGCGCGGCCAGCCGCGCCGATCGCGGGCCGGCGGCCCCGCCGACGATCAGCGGCGGATGCGGGCGCTGCACCGGCTTCGGCCGGGCGTCGAGCCCGGAGATCCGGTAGTGCTCTCCAGCGAAATCGAACGTATGTTCGGTCCATTGCCGGTGGATGATCTCGAGCTGCTCGGACAGAACCGCCATCCGCTCGCCCATCGGCGGGAACGGGAAGCCGTAGGCGACGTGCTCGGCCTCGAGCCACCCCGTCCCGATGCCGAGCTCCACCCGCCCGCCGGAGATGTGGTCGGCGGTCACGACCGCCTTCGCGAGCACGCTCGGATGCCGGAACGTCGCCGGCGACACCAGCGTCCCGAACCGCAGCGTCGAGGTCAGCGCGCTGAGCGCCGACACCGTCCCCCACGCGTCGAGCGACCCGCGCTCGCCCCGCCCGTCGACGCTCAGGTAGTGGTCGGAGCGGAACAGCGCGTCGAAGCCGAGCCGCTCGCACGCCTGCGCGAGCGCGACCCAGTCCGCCCACGCCACGCCCTCCTGGCCCTCGATCATCAGGCAGATCCGCACGTCTGGCTCACTCCTCGCTCGAAGGGTCGGAAACGTCGGAACGGACGTCCGGGCAGCGGCCTACCCCGCCTCGTCGTGCGGCGCACCGACGAGCCGGCGGCGCTCGAGCGCCCACCACAGCTCCATGACCTCGGTCGCGTTGCGCAGGCTCGCCCCGGTCAGCTCCTCGAAGCGCTTGAGCCGGTGGCGCAGCGTGTTCGGGTGGACGTGCAACGCGCGCGCGGTGTCGTCCATCCGCATCCCGTTGTCGAGCCACGTGCGCAGCGTCGCCTCGATCTCGGGGCCGTGCTTCCCGAGGCTCCCGAGCGGCTCGAGGTACCGCGCGACGAACGCGTCCCCCAGCGCCTGGTCGACGAGCACGGCCGGCAGGATCGACAGATCCGCGAGCGAGTGCACGCCCTCGTGCCCGAACGCGAGCGCGGTCTGCAGCGCGCGGCTGGCCTGGGTGAAGCCGGCCGGGAGCGCGTCGAGCGTGCAGCGGCGCCCGATCCCGACCGTCATCCCGGCGATCGCCACCGGCTTGCGCGCCGTGACCCCGATGACGTCGCCGTCGAGTCCGGTGACGAGCCCATCGTTGCCGGCCAGCGCGATGGCGGTCCGGTGCGACAGGAGCTTCGTGTCATCCCCGTTGTGGGCGCGGGCACGGAACGGGACGTACTCGCGCTCGGGGTCGATCCCGTAGGCGGCGCTGTCGCGGCGCAGCTCGGCGGCGTCGCTGCTCCCCGTCAGCAGGGCGAGGACGAACGCGTCGCGGCGCTGCTGCTCCTCACGCGCGAGCTGGAGCTCGACCTCGCGGTGCGAGGCCGCGACGACGTCCATCACCGCGTCGGCCCAGCGCCAGAGCGTCTCGCTGAAGGCGAGCACGGTGCCGACCTCGGCGCCCTCGTCGCGCGCCAGCTCGCCGAAGCGGTTCCAGATGACGCTCACCGCGACCCGGTGCGCGTGCAGGACCGCCTCGACCGCGAGCCCCTGCTCGGCGCGCTCGCGGGCGAGCGCGGCCGAGGCCTCGAGCTCCTCCTCGTTGGGCGGCCGGACGTCGTGGAGCGCGGCGAGCTCGCGGGTCATGGTGGCCTGGACCGCGCCGCGCAGGGTGGCGCGCGGCAGGCGCCGGAATTCCGGGACCGCCTCGCGGATGCGCGCGACGACGTCGTCCGCGAGCGTGTCGCGCTCGGCCTCGAGCGCGGCGACGAGGGCACGGACAGCCGGTTCGACGGCGGCCTCGGTCATCCGCCGCGACCATACTCCCGCCCCCACTGGCCGTGTGGCGGTCTTTCGACTGCGCTCAGGCGGCGACGGCCGCGGGGCGCCCGTGGCCGTGGCCCGGCGTGAGGAGCGCGGCCGCGGCGACGAGTCCGAACGCGACCAGCTGGGCGGCGAGCATCAGCCCGCCGGCGAGCGCGTCGCCGAACACGACGATCCCGCCGAGGATGCACGTGACGTTCGCCGCCGTCGACGTGCACGCGATGACCGGCACCGCGTCGCCCTGCTGGAAGCCGCGCGCGGAGGCGAGGAAGGCGAGGACGCTCGCGATGATCGCGGCGAGCAGCCACGGGCTCGCGATGAGGGCGAGCGGACCGTCCGGGGCGACCTGCGTGAGCGCCTTGACCGCGACGTCCGAGACGCCGAACAGCGTGCCCGCGGCCGCGCCGAGCACCGCGCCGTGGTGGCGGACCGGCGCGCCGAGCTTCGGGACGATGATGAGCAGCGCGCCCATCGCGAGCATCCCGCCCTCGAAGCCGAGCAGCGCGGGCAGCGCGACGGCGTGATGGGTCGTCGTCGCGTGCGGCAGCGTGACCATGAGCAGCAGCAGGCCGCCGGCCGTCATCGCCACGCCGGCCCACTGCCGGCGCGGGATGTGGAACCCGAAGACCCGGTTGCCGAGGACCGCGAGCATCACGACCCCGGTCGAGAGCACGGCCTGCACGGTGCTCAGGGGGGCGAGCGCGAGCGCGACGACGTGCAGCCCCCAGCCGGCGAACCCGATCCCCAGGCCGATGAGGAACCACCGCGTCGTGAAGAGCGACCGGGCGCTCGCGAACGGCTTCTGGAAATTCACGGCGCACGCGTGGTTGGCGCCGCGGTGCTTGCAGAGGAAGCCGAGCTGCGTCAGGAAGGCGCACGCGAGCGCGACGCCGAGGCCGATGTTCAAGGTCATCACCATCAGTGTCCCGCGCGGAGCGATCTCACACATCGGGCCGATGCACGAAGTTCGGACGGGTCCGTTGGAGGTACGGACAACCGAACCTCGCCGAGGGGACAGCCGCACCTCCCGTTGCCGCGCGCTGTGTGTTCGCCGGAGGCCGGCCTTCATTTCCTCGGCCTGCGGGCGATGACGGGGGCGAGATGTCCTCTCGCGATCACGGTGTCGGCGACAGCCGCCTCATGGGCCCGGTCTCCGGGCTCCTCTGGCTGACGGCCGGCATCGCCGCCGCGATCTGCCAGGCGCTGCCCGGGATGCCGGGCACCCGTCCGGTGCTCGCCTGGGCCCTGATCGCCCTCGTGATCGCGTACGGCCTCGCGTGCCTGCGCGGCTGGATCCCGTGGGAGCGCGCCGAGCTCCGGCACCACGCGGTCGCGGTCCTGGTCGCGCAGCCGTTCATCGCCCTCGGCCTGTGGGTGAGCGGGGGCGTCGACTCCTACCTCGGGCCCGTGCTCGTCCTCCCGACCCTCTACGTCGCGTACTTCTTCCCGCCCCGCCTCGCGTGGCCGCTGGCCGTCGTCGAGATCGCGACGTACTTCACGCCGTTCCTCTACTCCGATTCGGCCGAGGCCCATCTGCTCGTCGGGCGGACGGTCATGTACGGCGCCGCCTACGCCGGGCTCGTCGCGACCATCCAGTACCTCAAGTCGCACCTCGTGGCCGCCGAGCGCCGCCAGCGCCGGATGGCCCACGAGGACCCGCTGACGGGCCTGCCGAACCGCCGCGCCTTCGATTCCGCCCTCGATGCGGCCGTCGCCGCGGGTCGTCCGTTCTCGCTGCTGCTGATCGACGTCGACCGCTTCAAGTCGATCAACGACACCCACGGCCACACCGTCGGCGACGAGGTGCTGTGCGCGATCGCTTCGCGGACGCGCGCCGCCATCCGCGTCGTCCGACACGCTGGCCCGCATCGGCGGCGACGAGCTCGCGCTGGTGGCCCCGGGCGCCGCCGGCGAGGGCGCGACGCGTCTCGCGCTCGCCCTGCACGACGCGGTCGCCGACCTGTACCCGGTCGAGGGCGCCCCGCCGGTGACGCTGACGATCTCGACCGCGACGTACCCGGTCGACGGCCGTCACCGCGACGCCCTCCTGCGCGCCGCCGACCAGCGGCTGCACGCGGTCAAGGACATGCGCCCGCCGGTCTCCGGCCGGCTCCGTCGGCGCGGCGCGCTTGGGGCGTTTCCGCTGGTCCGTTCGTAGCCGTTCGGCCTCGGCGCCGCCCGGTCAGCGCATCAGCCGCGCCGGGATCTCCACGACGTGCGAGACGACGGCGCCCTGGAACTCGCTCGGGAGCGCGGTCCCCGGCGGCGTCGCGCCGACGATGCGGACGATCGGGACCGAGGCCGTCGTGATGTCGCCGTTGCGGTCGAACCCGAAGCTGCCGAGGATGCCGTCGTCGACCTTGCTCGCGCGCAGCCGCTCGAGCACCGAGGCGCGGGTCCCGTCGGAGCGCGCGATCGCGTCGAGCACGAGCTCCGTGGCCTGGGCCGCCTCGAGCACCCCGACGAACTGCGCGCCGGTGCCGATGTCGCGCACGAACCGGCGGCCCGCCGGCGTGAGGGAGAACGCGGCGCGCGGCAGGTCCTGGGTGGCGACGTACAGACCGTGCGCGGCCCGGCCGGCCCGCTTGAGGACCTCCGGGACGTTCTCGAAGAAGAAGCCGGCCATGATCGGGACGCGCGGGCCGAGGCGGGCGCGTAGGGCCTTCAGGAGTCGGTCGCCGCCGTCGAACGGGTCGCCGCCGAGGACGACGCCCTGGGCGCCCGACCGCGCGATCCGGTCGGCCAGCCGCGCAGTAGCTCCGCGCCCGCGAGTCGTAGGTGCCGGAGCCGGCGAGCCGCAGGCCGAGCTTCCTCGCCGTCCGCCGGAACGGGTCCGACAGCAGTCCCTTCCAGAAGTCCGAGCCGTCGTCGAGCACGTACATGCTGTCGCAGGCCGAGACGGCGGGCGAGCACCGCGAACGCGACCCCGGCGAGATCGTCGCCCGGGAGCAGCCGGACGTAGTTGCGCTCGCCCGTCGGGTAGTAGACGTCGGGTTCACCGCGGTAGCCATTCGGCGGCGGCAGGCCTCGTCGGGTGAGCCCCGGGTACGTGTTCGCGGGGCTGATCATCGCCAGCGGCCCGCCCGGAGCCCGGTTGAGGATCGGGATCTCGATACTGCGCGCAGTCGGAGTTGAAGGGGCCGATCAGCGCCACGAGCCGCTTGACGCCCGCATACGCGTTCGCGTTCGCCGCGCACCGACGGTTCTCGAAGTTGCCGGTCTGCGCGGTGGAGTCGTCGCAGGAGCGGTAGCCGACGGAGTATCCGCCCGGCCTTGAACCCGTGCTGGCGTAGGACGAGGCGGATCGCGTCGGCGATCGCGCGCGTGCGGGCGCCGCCGGGTCCCTGGAGCGGGAGGTCGGAGGCGATCAGGACGTCCGGCGTGCCGGCCGCCGGCGACGAGCTCGCCGCACGCCGATCCCGGCAGGGTCCCGGCCGGGGTCCCGCCCGCGGTGCTCACCCACGCGGAGCCGGCGCCGGCCGCGAGCGCCTGCACCGCGGCGATCGGCGTCGTCGCCGTGACCTTGCCGCTGCGGGGATCGATCCGCGTCACGATGCCGTGGAGGTAGTTCGCGGTCCACAGTGCGCCCGCGCCGTAGGCGGTGTAGGTGACGCCGAGACCGACGTCGATCGTGCTGGTGACGGGGCTCGGCCCCGGCTCGATCCGCCACACGACGCCTTCCTGGTCGGCCGTCACCCAGATCTTGCCGCCGCCCACCGCGATCGCGCTCGTCGCGCGGGTTCCGACACGGATCGTCTGGCCGGGCGTGTTGGTGCGGGGGTCGATCCGCGTGACGTCGGCCTCGGAGATGAACCACACCCCCTCCCGGCCGGCCGCGATCCGCTCGGCGACGACGTCGATCGTCGCCACGCGCCGGCCCGTGTCGAGATCGATGCGGGAGACGGTGCGGTCGGGGTTGATCGCCCAGAGCGCACCCGCACCGACCGCGATGTTGGCGTAGCCCCAGTTGTAGCGCGAGGCGAACGCGCCGCCCGACCTGTCCGGCAGCCGCACCGTGCGGGTGACCTCGCCGCTGCGCGGATCGAGGCGCGAGATGCTGACGGTGTAGTTGCCGTCGCTCCGGCCGCCGCCGTTGCCGATCCAGATGGCGCCGCCGCCCGCGGCGATGTCGGTCGGGACGCCGCGCGTGCGGAACGTGCGCGTGACCGCCCGGTCTCCGCGGATCGATGCGCGAGACGGTGCGGTCCTGCGTGTTGAGCACCCAGACGGCCCCTCGCCGACGGCGACGTTGCTCGGGGCGGTCGCGGCCGCGATCAGCGACGCGCGGTCGCCCGTGCCGCCGTCGAGGGCCACGACCCCGCTGCCGAGCGGCGCGGCCGCGGCGCGCTCGCCGCCGCCGGTCAGCGCCACCACCCCCGCCGCGAGCGCCACGGCGAGCGTGACCGCCCCGGCCGCGAGGATGGCATGGCGCCGACGTACCAGGCCGCGGCCGAAGGACGACGTCGGCCGCGGTCCTGCCGGGGCGAGCCCCAGCGTGTCGCGCGCCGCCTCGATCAGCCCGCCGCAGGTCGGGTACCGCTCGCCCGGCTCCTTCGCGAGGCCGCGCTGCAGAACCGCATCGACCGCCGGATCCGGCAGCGGCGGCGGCGCCTGCTGCATGTGGGCCCACAGCATCTCGGCCTCGCTGCGGCGCGCGAACGGCGGCGCGCCCGTGAGGCCCTCATAGAGCACGCACGCCAGCGAGTAGCCGTCCGTGCGCCCGTCGACGGCCTCGCCCCGGATCTGCTCGGGGGCGATGTAGTCGAGCGTGCCGACGATCTGACCGGTGCGCGTGGCGTCGCCGGAGTCGCCCCCGGCCCGCTTCGTGATGCCGAAGTCGGTGAGGTACGCGTGGTCGTCCTCGTCGAGGAGGATGTTCGCCGGCTTGACGTCGCGGTGCACGAGGCCGCGGCGGTGGGCCGCGTCCAGGGCGCCGGCGACCTGGGCGAGGATGCCGAGCGAGGCGCTCGGGCGCGATCTCGTGCTGGAGCACCGTGTCGAGGTCGTCGCCGTCGACGAAGCGCATCGCCAGGTACAGCCGACCGTCCTGCTCGCCGGCGCCATAGATCGGCACGACGCTCGCGTGATCGAGCGAGGCGGCGAGCTTCGGCTCCTTGAGGAACCGCGCGCGGAACTGCGCGTCGTCGGCGAGCTCGGGCGCCATCACCTTCAGGGCCACCGGCCGGTCCAGGGTCAGGTCGGTCGCCCGGTACACGACGCCCATCCCGCCGCGGCCGAGGACCGCGTCGATCCGGTAGCCGGCGAACGTCGTGCCGGGGGCGATCGCGGCGGTCATGACGCCGCCCCGGTCAGCGACCAGCCGAACCGCGTTGCGGCGTCGGGCGGTGCGCGGCCGTCGACGGCCGGCGCGCGGCGGACGAGGACCGTCGGAGCCGGCGGGGCGGCGGCGAGCGCGGTGCGGACCGCGCCGAGGCCCTCCTCGGCCCATCGGTCGGAGAGCCCGACGACGAGCAGCCCGGCCTCCGCGCCGAGCGCCATCACGCCCCGGCGGCCGGGCCGGGCGAGCAGCGGCTCGGCCACGACGCCCGCCTGGCGCTGGACGATCAGCGACGCGTCGGCGAGCAGCCGGCTGGCATCGCGACCGTTGTCGTGATCGCCGCCGGACGCGGCGCCCATGAGGCGCAGCGGGGCGCCGGTGGCGCGCGCGAGCCACGCCCCGAGCTCGAGCGCGGCCCAGTCGTGCTCGGCCGCGCCGAAGGGGACGACGACCGGGCCGTCGCGCGGCGCGCCGCCGGCCCGCAGGAGGACCGCGACGTCGCAGGTCGCCCGCTCGAGAACTGTTCGGGCCTCGGCGCTGAGCGGCGCGTCGCCGGCATCGATCAGCAGCAGGTCGGCGTCCTCGCGGTCTGCGAGTCGGGCGATGTCGGCGCCCGGGGTAGGGCGACGCGAACGCCGCGCTGCGCGCCGCGACGCCTTTCGATCGGAGCTCGTCGGCACGGGCGGCCAGCCCCGCCGTCGCTTGGCGCAGGTCGGAGGGGCCGACGACGGCCGCGACGATCAGCTCGCGCTCGGGCTTCGCGGCGGCCAGCGGCTCCGCGAGGCGGAGCAGCGCGTCGAGGCCGTCGAGGGCGGCCGGGAACGACGAGGACGGACCGGTCCGGGGTCGGCTTCGCCGCCGGGGCGGCGCGGTCGGATGCCCGGGCGGGCGCGTCGAGCGCGGGGTCCTGGCGGAGGATCGCCTGCTCGAGCCGCCGGAGCTCCGCGCTCGGCTCGAGCCCGAGCTCCTCGGAGAGCTCGCGGCGCGCCTGTTGGTACGCGCTCAGAGCCTCGGCCTGGCGGCCCGAGCGGTACAGCGCGAGCATCAGCTGGCCTCTCAGCCGCTCGCGCAGGGGATGCGCGCCGATCAGCGCCTCGAGCTCGCCGACGAGCTCGCGCGGCGCGGCCGGCGGCGAGGTCGGCGTCGATGCGCTCCTCGATCGCGACGAGCCGCAGCTCCTCGAGGCGCTGGACGTGGCCTGGGCGAACGGCTCGTACGCGAGGTCGGCGAGCGCGTCGCCCCGCCACAGCGCAAGCGCCTCGCGCAGCGTCCGCGCGGCCGCCTCGGGCTCGGCGCTGCGCGCGCCTTCGCGACGCAGTCGCTCGAACCGGGCCGCGTCGAGCTCGGCCGGGCTCCACGCGCAGGACGTAGCCCGGCGCGCGGGTCGTCAGCCGGTCCGGGCCGAGCTGCGCGCGCAGCCGCGAGACGTAGATGTGGATGCTCTTGGCGGCCGTCGCCGGCTCGGCCTCGCCCCAGAGCGCGGCGTGCAGCCGATCGGTCGAGACGACCTCGTTGGCGTGCAGCAGCAGGATCGCGAGGAGCGAGCGCGGCTTCACCCCGCCGAGAGGAAGCGAGCGATCGCGCTCGCGTACCTCCACGGGGCCAAGGAGCCGGAATTCCATATGCGCTCACGCCTGTCGAGCGAACGTACCACTCCGTCCCGGCCCGGCCGCGTATACCGAGCGCGACCGTCGGCATCAACCGCCCGCGCGCAGCCTGTGCCCACGACGGACCGCACCCGGATGGTCCGCACCGCACAGGAGTCACTATGATGCACCACCGTTTCACCCGCACCGCCGCGATCGCCGTGGCGATCGCCGCGTTTGCGGCGCCGTCGGCTGTCGCCCGAGCCGGATCGCCTCGTCATCCACCCGGGTCGCCGGCGGCCAGGCGCAGCCGGACCTGCGCTCGCCGGACGCGATCGACGCCGCCTCTCGCCCGCGACCGTCGCGCAGGACGGCCGATCCCCCGACACCCGCGACGCCGCCGAGGGCCGCGGGACCGCCAACAGCCCGGAGGTCGTCGTGGTCAAGCTCGTCGAACCGCGCGTCACGACCGTCGACGGGTTCCACTGGGCCGACGCCGCCATCGGCGCGGGCACGCTCCTCGGGCTCATCCTGCTCGCGGTGGGTGGCGGCGCGATCGCGGTTGTGCGTCGGCGGCGCCGCGCGGCGCCGCGCGTAACTGGGTTGTCGAGCGGCGCGGGTTCGGGGGTTGAGCGCCGCGCTCGCGGCCGGCGGGCTGGGGCGAGGCGGGTCCGGCGTACGCGGGACCGCACGACGGTGAAGTGACGAGGTCCCGGGCTCGCTGAGCCTTGGGTGCGCACTGCCCACGCCGATGGCGCGGGCGGTGCGCACGCGCGTGGTGCTCGCTGCGGCGCCCGACGACCTGGCCGAGTCGCTCGGCGATCGCCCGACGCCGTTCCACTCCGCTACTCCCCCGCCGGAGTAGGTCAGTCGGTTAAACAAGCGGCGGAGCGGCCGA
>CAWBIM010000016.1:0-696244 GCA_963788935.1 uncultured Actinomycetes bacterium
CCGCGCTGGACGCGGCGGCGCTCGCCGATCGCCTCGAACGCCGCGAGCTGGCCGTCGTCGAGCCGCGGGAACGCGCCGGAGCGGTCCGCGGTCTCGACCGGTGCGTCGCCGTCGAGCGCCGGACTCACCGGAGCTCCGGCGGGCTCGGGGTGGCCCAGCGCCCGCGCAGGATCAGCGCGAGGCCGAGGACGCGCCCGACGACGCCGACCACCATCAGGATGACCCCGACGGTGTTGATGTCGACGCCCTCGACGTGGGCCGTCACGGCGTACTTGAGGATCGCGCCCACGGCGATCAGGAACAGGGAGGTACCGATGGTCACGCCTACGGTGGGTAGACCGCGTGCGGCGCGGGGCGACCAGGTTGGCGGCGGAGCCGGTGGTCCTACTTCAACGGACCGTGGACGGGTCAGCGAGATCCTCGTACGTCTCGATCGCGCCGGGTGTCCTCCGCCGCGCCGCGGGCCGCGCGCCAGAGGCGCAGCGGCAGCGCGCCGAGCGGGGTCCGACGCTCCGCGGAGTCGTGCTCGCGCTCGAACCCCCGCGCGTAGCGCTCGGCCTCCGTCGCCGTGGCGTAGCGCTTCTCGCCGACCGCGCCACAGCCGCGCTCGCATCGCCACCGCATCGTCGCGCCGTCGGCGGCGAAGCGGAACCGGTGGCCGAGAAGGCGGCAACGCAGCATGCGACACCACCGTACTCCGGAACCCGGGAGCGCCAGCCATGAGCACCGTGACCGCCTCGTCGACCGCCGCCGCGCCGCGGAGCGGGCAGCGGTTCCGCACGATCACGAGCCAGATCCCGAGCCGCCTCGACCGGCTGCCATGGTCGCGGTTCCACTGGCGCATCGTGATCGGCCTCGGGACCGTCTGGGTCCTCGACGGGCTCGAGGTCACCATCGTCGGCGCGGTCGCCCCGCGCCTCACGGAGGCCGGCAGCGGGATCGACATGACGGGCGCGGACATCGGGTTCGCCGCCGCGCTCTACGTCGCCGGCGCCTGTCTCGGCGCGCTGCTCTTCGGCCAGCTCACCGACCGCTACGGCCGGAAGAAGCTCTTCATGGTCACGCTCGTGCTGTACATCGGCGCGACGGTCCGACCGCCTTCGCGTTCGCCCCCTGGTACTTCTTCTTCTGCCGCTTCTTCACGGGCATGGGCATCGGCGGCGAGTACGCCGCGATCAACTCGGCGATCGACGAGCTGATCCCCGCGAAGAACCGCGGCCGCGTCGACATCGCGATCAACGGCAGCTTCTGGGTCGGGGCGGCGATCGGCGGCCTCGCCGCGCTCCTGCTGCTGGACCCGGCGATCTTCCCGCGCGACGTCGGCTGGCGCCTGGCGTTCGGCGCGGGCGCGATCCTCGGTCTGGGCATCCTCGTCGTCCGCCGCCACGTCCCGGAGAGCCCGCGCTGGCTGTTCCTCCACGGCCGCGAGGAGGAGGCCGAGCGGATCGTCGCGCGGATCGAGGAGGAGGTGCGCCGCGAGACCGGCGCGGAGCTGCCCGCCGCCGGGCGACGCGATCACGGTCCGCCAGCGCGACGCGATCCCGTTCCGCGAGCTCGCGCGGACGATCGTCCGCCGCTACCCGACCCGCGCGATCCTCGGGCTCGCGCTGTTCGTCGGCCAGGCGTTCCTCTACAACGCCATCACGTTCGACCTCGGGACGATCCTGCACGACTTCTTCGGCGTCGGCTCGAGCCACGTGCCGTACCTGTTCGTCGTGTTCGCCGCCGGCAACTTCCTGGGCCCGCTGTTCCTCGGGCGCCTGTTCGACACCGTCGGGCGCATCCCGATGATCGCCGGGACGTACCTCGGCTCGGCCGCGATGGTCGCGCTTCTCGGCATCCTGTTCCGCGGCGGGGCACCTGACCACGGTCTCCTTCATGGCGCTCGTCGTCGCCGCGTTCTTCCTCGCCTCGGCCGGCGCGAGCTCCGCGTACCTGACGGTCAGCGAGGTCTTCCCGATGGAGACCCGTGCGCTCGCGATCGCGCTGTTCTACGCGGTCGGCACGGCCGTCGGCGGCATCGCCGGCCCGGTCGTCTTCGGCGCGCTCATCCACACCGGCGACGCCACCAAGGTCGCCACCGGCTTCTTCATCGGCGCCGTCGCGATGGCGATCGGCGGCCTGGCGGAGCTGCGCTTCGGTGTCCGCGCCGAGCAGCAGTCGCTCGAGAACATCGCCAGGCCGCTGACCGCCGAGGAGGCGGACGCGGAGGCGGAGGGCCAGGGCGCCGTCGACAGCGGCCCGCCCGACGGGCGGGACGGCGCGGCCGACCGCGACCGCTACGAAGCGCTCGCGCTTCGCGAGAGCGCGGCCGGCCGGCGCGCGGCCGCCGCGCGCCACCGCGCCGCCCGGCACGAGACCGCCGCCGGCGTGGGCAGCGCGCCCCCGGGCAGCCTGGTCGTGCTCGAGATCCGCGCCCAGATCGCCGAGCTCCGTGCGCTGGCGTTGGACGAGCGCGCGGAGGCGCACGAGCAGCGCGCCGCGGCCTGGACGGCATCCACCGACGTCGTCCGCCGCGAAGTGCTCGACCGCGCCGCCCGCAGCGAGGAGCGTGCGCGCGAGCACGACGCGCGCGCCGACGCGCTCGCGGCCGAGCACGCGGTCGGACCGGACGCCCGGCCGGAGCCGGGGACCGCGGAGCGCGACGCCGCCGAGCTGCGCTGGGCGCAAGCCCGCACGGCGCGCGAACGCGCGGATGCCGCGCGCGCCCGGCGCGACGCCGCGGGCGCCGCGCGCGAGGAGGAGGAGGCCCACACCCACGGCCAGCTCGCCCTCGCCGCCGAGGAGCGCGACGACGCCGCCGGTCACGACGCCGCGGCGAAGCGCCTCCACGCGCAGCTCGTGGACGACGAGCCCGAGGTGCGGCGCCGGATCGCCGCCGCGCGCGACGCGCGGATCGACGCCCGGCGCGCGCGGGCGCGGGCGGGGATGCGCCGCTTCCGGCCTGGCGTGGGCACGGTTTTCTTCTCGCCGGCGATGGCCGGCAGCGCCGGGACGAGCAGCCGCTTCGCAGCGATCGCCGACGAGGCGCACGACCGGGAGGTCGAGGCCATCGCCTGCTCGCTCGACGAGGTCGGCGCGGCCGGGCGCGAGGAGCTGCGCCGGCGCGTCGGCGGCCGCCACTGGGGGCCCGGCCGCTTCGCCGCCGCGCTGAGGGCCGCGCTCCGGGAGGGGCGCGTGCGGCGCGACCCGGAGGGACGCTACGAGACCATGCAGGCGACCAGCGCCACGTGAGGTGACGCGGCTGCTCCGGCACGGTGCCGAGCCGCGCGACACCCCGGGGCGCCGGAGGCTGACGGAGGCCCGTAGCCACGTCGTGCGCGAGGTCGGCCTCGCCCGGCACCTCAGCCGGCGCGCGGTCCGCCGCGCGCGGATCGAGTCGCTCGTGCTGCTGCCGGCGCTCGTCGCCGTTCTCGAGGTCTACCACCAGCGCGAAGCGCTCTTCGGCCCCGAGTGGGACGGCGCGGTGCGGCTGCTCACCGCCATCGCGCTCATGGCGATGGGCTGGCAGTTCGCCCGCGACATCGGCCGCTCGTTCGGGCCGCTCCTCTTCCGCCGCCTGGAGCCCGCCACGGCCGGGACCGTCGGGTTCGTGCTCCGGCTGGCGACCGTCGTCGCGGCGACGAGCCTCGCTCTGCGCGTGGCCGGCCTGACGCCGCACACGCTTGCGCTCGGCGGCGCGCTGACCGCCGTCGTCGTCGGTCTCGCCGCGCAGCAGACGCTCGGCAACCTGTTCGCCGGCACCCTGCTGCTCAGCGCGCGGCCGTTCCGCGTCGGCGAGCGCGTGCAGTTACAGGGCGGCCCGCTCGCGGGCACGGTCGAGGGCGTCGTGAGCTCGCTCGGCCTTCTGTATACGACCCTCGCCCGGGGCGAGGACGCGATCATGGTCCCGAACTCGGTCGTCCTCAGCGTGGCGGTGGTCCCGCTGCGCGAGCCGCCGGGCGTCGAGCTGCGGGCGCGGCTGCGGCCGGGGATCACGCCGATCGACGTCGAACACACCCTGCGCGACGCTGTCCGGACCCCGATGCGCGGGCCGCCGAACGTCACGCTCGAGGAGGTCGACGGCGACGACATCGTGGTCCGCGTCCGCGCCGCGCCCGAACGGCCGAGCGACGGCCCACAACTCGCGAGCGAAGTGCTCGCCGCGGTCACGCAGCTGACGCCCGGGCCGGACCTCTGACGGAGAGCTGTCGCGACCGGTACGCAGCTCAGCGGGAGGGTCGGCGTCAACCGCCCGCGAGGCGGCGCACGGCGCGCACGACCGCCTGCGGGGCGAAGATCGCCATGACGAACAGCAACTCGAGCGCGACGAGGAGCACGGACGCGAAGAGGACGAGGAGGACGTCGAGGGTGCTCATGTCGCGCCGTCCGGTAGGCCGCGACGCCGGCGGCAACAGGTGCGAGACCCACCGTCACGCCGCCGGTGGCCGTCGCTGGTTGACCGGGCACCGTCCCGTCCTATGTCCAACGCCGATGACTGACACCGAAACCCGTCCCGGACCAATCGCGTCGCCCGGTACCCCCGCGGTGACCTTGGCCACCTTCGACGACTACCCCTCCGTCCAGCAGGCGGTCGACCATCTGGCCGATCACGGCTTCCCGGTGGACCGGGTGTCGATCGTCGGCCGCGATCTCCGCTACGTCGAGCAGGTGACGGGCCGGATGACCGTCGCCACCGCGGCCGCGCTCGGCGCGCTCCAAGGCGCCTCCCTCGGCGGGCTGTTCGCGCTCGCCTTCGGGCTGATCTTCACCTTTAGCCCGGACCCGGTGCTGCCGCTCCTGGTCGTCTACGGGATCGTCGCGGGCGCCGCGTTCGGCGCCCTCTTCGGGGCGCTCGGCCACGCCGCCGGCGGCCGCCGTGACTTCACGTCGGTGCCGACGATGGTCGCCGACCACTACGCGCTGGTCGTCGCCCCGGACGTCGCCGACCGCGCCGCTGTGCTCCTGCGCGATCTCGGCGTGCCCGTCGCTGGCGGGACCGCCGACGGGGCGACCACCGACGGCGCGAGCCGTCCCGCATCTGCGTGAACGGCGGCGCCGCGCCACGCCGCGGAGGGCAGCTCCGCCCGGCCGCGCTGCTGGCGGCGGCGATCGTCGCGGTCGCGCTGGCCGTCTCGTTCGTCGTCGGCGCCCGGGGCGCGACGTTCGGATACGACGACCCGTTCAACCGCTTCCCGCAGCGGCCGTCGGCGAACCAGGGATCGCGGGCTCCCGGTCCGAGCGCAGAGCAGGATCTGGACGGCTTCCTCACAGCGGTCACCGGCGACATCCAGGGCTTCTGGAAGCAGGAGTTGGCCGGCAGCGGACGGCGGTACGCGCCGGCCGCCGTCGTGATCTTCCACCGCGCGACGATGTCGGGCTGCGGCCCGGCGTCGAGCGCAACCGGGCCGTTCTACTGCCCGCTCGATCACACGGTGTACCTCGATCCCGGCTTCTTCCGCGAGCTCGCCGTCCGGTTCGGGGCGCCGGGCGACTTCGCCCAGGCCTACGTGCTCGCCCACGAGCTCGGCCATCACGTCCAGACGCTGACGGGGATCACGCAGCAGGTCGACGAGGCGAGGGCCGCCGATCCCGACCTGAGCAACCCCTTGTCGGTGGCGTTCGAGCTCCAGGCTGACTGCCTCGCCGGCGTGTGGGGCCATTCGACGTACGACCGCGGGCTTCTCGAGCGCGGCGACCTCGACGAGGCGCTTCGCGCCGCCGCCGCGGTCGGAGACGACCGCATCCAGAAGCGCACCATCGGGCGCGTGATCCCCGAGGCGTGGACCCACGGCTCGTCCGCCGAGCGCCGTAGCTGGTTCGCGCGCGGCTTCGACGCGGGGGACCCGAACGCCTGCGACACGTTCTCGGCGCTCGCGCCGTAGGCGCCGCCGGGTCCTTGTCCGGAACACGCACCGGCGGCGCGCCACGCCGCGACTAGTGGACGCGCTCAGCGGGGAAGCACCGTGACAAGCAACTGACGATCGGCGTCCGGATCACGTTCGGGGGAACGTGAACCGGCCGTTGAGGCGACCGCGGTTCAAATGTGACGAGAACGTGACGGACTATCCCGTGCGTGCGTCGCCCTCGGCCGCGCACATCGGCTTGCACGTCGGTCGGCAAGTTGCGGAGAACCCGATGCAGCTCACGGTGGCATTCGATCGATTCCTGCCCGTCGCACGATGGGGCCCGTTGTTCCACGTCCTCTGCCTCGAGCAGCCGGGGCTCACCCTGACCTGGAAGCCGGTCGGGTTCCCGATGCCGGGCCGGCCGCCGCTCGGCGACGCCGACCTCGGCCTGTTCGTCGAGCCGCCGGCGGAGGAGGGGCTCGACACCCTCGTGATCGAGTCCAGCCCGATGGTCGTCGTCATGGCCGTCGGCCATCCGCTCACCCGCCATCACGAGCTGAGCGTCGCGGACGTCCTCGACCAGCCGTTCCCCAACGGCAATGACCTCCACGTCGGGTGGCGCGCGTTCTGGACGCTCGACGAGCACCGGGGCGGGCCTCCGGTGTTCGTCGGCAACGGTGTCACGAGCGCCGCGGCCGCCATCGAGGTCGTCGCCGGCGGTGGCGCGATCGCGACGCTCCCCGCCTGGGCGGCGGGCGGCGTGCAGCACCCGGGAGTCGTCTCGGTCGCGCTGCGCGACGGCCCCGCCGTCACGACCCGCCTCGTCTGGCGGGCGGGCGACAAGGATCCGATCGTGCGCGCCGTCGTCGACCTCGCGGCGGCGTGGAGCGTCGTGGAGCGCGACCAGCCGGGCCTGGGCGGCGCGCCCGAGCAGGGCTGACGCGCCCCGGCGCCCGCGCGGCGGCCGGGTGAAGCCGAGCGCACGCGACCTCGTGAGATCTTGCGACGCGCGCCGCGGCCCCCGCGCTGACGGCTGCGGTGACAGAGCGAGCAGGCGGCCTACCTCGCAGCGCGTGCCCTATGTGACATGCCCCGGGTGCGAGTTGCGCACCTACAGCGCGGCGCTGTGGTCCGGCCGGGACGACTGCCCCTCTTGCGGGACGCGACTGCCCGTCGAGCGCAGCCGGCGTGCGCCGGGGCTCGACGCGCCCGCCGACGTGCTCGCCGGTGCCGGGGCGCCCGGTGCCCGGCGCGTGACCACGACGAGCAGCCCGGCTCATCGTGGGCCCTGACGGCCGGCGGCGGAGCCGCGACGGCGATCAGCGTGCGGGGCTCGTTCGCACCGCACGCGATCACGTCGAAACGAGCCGCGTCCACCGGCCGGCTCCCGCCGGGCGTGAGGGCGCCGGCGGGGAACGGGCGCGATGCCGATCTCGGCGGCTACGGTCCGACGGCGCGAGGAGTCGATCCGCGGACGGGCCGGTCCCGCGCGGCGGGACGCAGACGGCGCAGGCGCAGGCCGACCCAGAGCGCGACGGCGCCGCGGACGACCAGGCCGATCCCGAACAGGATGGCGAACGTGACGATGCCGAGGTCCGGCAGCGCCAGAATCAGGATCCCGAGCACGAGGTTCACGACACCCAGCACGTACCCCATCCATGGCTGGTCGTCGCCCACCGCGCTCGCGATCTGCAGGACGCCGGCCACGACGAGGTACGCACCAACGACGATCACGAGCGCGAGCAGGCCGACGCCCGGCAGGCGGAGACACATCACGCCGGCGATGAGGGAGATGACGCCCAGCAGGACCGCGAAGACGCGCCGGGCCGTGCCGGCGTCCTCGGCAATCACACCGCCGAGGACGTCGAAGAAGCCGACGGCGATGAGCCAGCAACCGAACAGCACCCCGAGGGCCACCAGACTCAGGTTCAGATCGGCCAGCGCGATCGCGCCGGCCACGATGCTCAGCACCCCGAAGGCGGCCCACAGCCACCAGTACCGGGCGATGGGCCGCAGCAGCTCCTCGACCGACGTGCTGGGCGACAGCGTGGCGCTCATTCGAAAGACCTCTCTCTCGCGTGGCGTTCTGGGACCGGCCGGAACGGCCGTGCCAACTGGGGGATAGGCCCGAAGGCACGGATCGCAACAGCCCCCCGGCCGAGCGCCCCTCCGGCCCTTCGGCTCCCGGATGCTCGTGTCCGCTCACGCTCAGATGCGGACCCGCGGTGTCCGGCTCGTGGTCGCTCGCGCCGTCGGGCAGGTGCGCGACGTGGTCGGGTGCATCACAGAGGAGGACGACCTGACCGCGTCGTTCCCGACGATCGCCGCCGCGGTCGACGCCGTCGGCGGCGTCGCTCCCGATTCCGAGAAAAGCCCGGGCGGATCTGGTATGGATCAACGGAGGCGCTGAAGACGAGGAGTGACCGTGGAGAGTCCCGCTCGGCGCGACCTGCTGGTATCCAGGATCTGGATCCAGGCGGCGGTCCTGGTCTTCCTCGTCGGGTTCTTCATTCTCGGCCTGCTCGCCTACCGCACGTACGTGGCGGGACCGCCGGTGCCCGACCGGGTGCTCGACGCGCGCGGCGGCGTGCTGTACACCGGCACGGACGTATCAAAGGGTCAGCAGGTGTTCCTGCACAACGGGCTGATGGAGTACGGCTCGGCGTTCGGCCACGGCGCCTACCTCGGGCCCGACTACACCGCCGACTACCTGCGCCGTTCCTCGGACATCGTCCGGCGCGCCTACGGCGGCCCGCGCTCGGACGCGGCGCTGCGGCGGACGATCGCCGACATGCGCACCAACCGCTACGACGAGCGCACTCACACGCTGCGCCTGTCGGCGCCACAAGCGGTGGCCTACCGGCAGTTGGTGCCGTACTACCGGCGCTTCTTCGCCGAGCCGACGACCAAGAACGGCCTGCGCCCCAAGGCGATCACGAACCCCAACGAGGTGCGTCAGCTCACCGCGTTCTTCGCCTGGACGGCGTGGGCGGCGTCGACGAACCGTCCCGGCCACGACTACTCCTACACCAACAACTGGCCGGCCGAGCCACGCGTGGACAACGCGCCGACCGCCAACGTGATCGTGTGGTCGGTGCTCTCGCTGATCGCACTGCTCGGCGGCATCGGCCTGCTGTTCGGCGCGTTCGGGCGCTGGGGTCGGCGGCTGGGTTGGCACGGGCGCGAGCAGGCCACGCTGAGCTTCCGCGCGCCGGGCGACGTCGCGCTCACGCCCGGCCAGCGCGCGACCGCGTGGTTCTTCTTCGTCATGGCCGCGCTGTTCGTGATCCAGACGCTCGTCGGCGCCGCCTCACAGCACTACCGCGCGGAGCTGACCGACTTCTTCGGTTTCGACCTGGCCAAGGTCTTTCCCTACAACCTGATGCGCACCTGGCACGTCCAGCTGGCGCTGTTCTGGGTGGCCACCTCGTTCGTCGCGGCCGGGATCTTCCTGGCGCCGATGATCTCCAAGCGCGAGCCCAGGCATCAGGACACGCTCGCCTTCGCGCTGCTCGGCGCGCTCGCCTTCGTCGTGTTCGGCACGCTGATCGGCTCCTACCTGGCCATCCACGGCGTCCTCGACGGAACCGTCGCCAACTGGTTCGGGCTGCAGGGGTTCGAGTATCTCGACCTCGCGCGGCTGTTCCAGGTCCTGCTGTCGGTCGGCCTGGTCGGATGGGTGTTCATGCTCTGGCGCGTGCTGCGCGGCCGGCTGCGCTCCGAGCACCGCGGCAACATGCCGTGGCTGTTCTTCCTGGCGGCGTGCGCGATCCCGGCCTTCTACGCCGTCGGGCTGCTCGCGCGCACCGGCGACAACTTCACCACCACCGAGTTCTGGCGCTTCTGGGTCGTGCACCTGTGGGTGGAGGACTTCCTGGAGCTGTTCACCACGGTGATGGTCGCCTACATGTTCGTGCTGCTCGGCGTGGTGCGCGAGAAGATCGCGCTGACCGTCGTGTTCCTCGACATCGTCCTGTACTCGCTCGGCGGCGTCGTCGGCACGATGCACCACCTGTACTTCTCCGGCGAGCCCGCCGAGCACATGGCGCTCGGCGCGTTCTTCTCCGCCGCCGAGGTCATCCCGCTCACCTTCCTGACCGTCGAGGCGTGGTCGTTCCTGCAACTCGGCGCCGCCCAGGAGTCGCGGTCGCAGATCCCGTTCCCGCACCGCTGGGCGGTCATGTTCCTCGTCGCGGTCGGCTTCTGGAACTTTCTCGGCGCCGGCATCTTCGGTTTCCTCATCAACCTGCCGATCGTCTCCTACTACGAGATCGGCACGGCCCTGACGGCCAACCACGGCCACGCCGCGATGATGGGCGTCTACGGCATGCTCGCCCTCGGCCTGGCGATGTTCTGCCTGCGTTACCTGATCCCCGCCGAGCGCTGGCCGGAGAGGTGGGCGCGGATCTGCTTCTGGTCGGCGAACATCGGCCTCGCGTGGATGTGCTTCGCCACGTTGCTGCCGCTCGGGATCCTGCAGCTGTACAAGTCCGTCGACTCCGGCTACTTCGAAGCGCGACAACTCGAGTTCCTGACCAACGGCACCAACCGCCTGATCGAGTGGCTGCGCCTGCCCGGCGACATCCTGCTCATCGCCGGGTGCGCCGTGCCCGCGCTGTACATCGCCTACCTGGGCATCCGTCACACCGTCAAGCGCGTCACGCTCGACGAGCCCGAGGACATCCTGTTCACCGACCTCGACCTGCCCGGCGACACCACGGCGGCGGCGGTCGGCCGCGAAGAAGCAACCGCGGCGCGCATCACATGAGCCCCGAGGCGCTGATCGCCGCCGGCTACGCCGCACTTCTCGTCCTCGGCGCGTTCGTCCTCGAATGGCTGTCGGCGCACACGCACCGGCGCTCCCTGCGCTACCGCACCGCCGGATTCACCTACCACGCCGACCTCGACCACTGGGAATGCCCGCAGGGCGAGCGCCTGTGGCCGCACGAGTACGACGACCAGCGCCGCCTCGTGCGCTACCGCGCCAAGGCGCACGCGTGCAACGTCTGCCCGCTCAAAGACCGGTGCACCGACTCCGACCGCGGCCGCGAGATCGTCCGCCCGCTGGACCCGTGGCCGCACTCGGAGGCCGGGCGATTTCACCGCGTCATCGCGCTGCTGATGGTGGCGCTGGGCGCCCTGGTCGTGCTCGCCGCCGGGGTGCGCAATCACGCGCCCGGGGAGGCGGCCGTGTTGGCCGGCGTGCTGCTCGCGGCGCTGGTCGCCGGCCGCTGGCTGGCGCGCGACCTACGCTTGCACCCGGCCAACTTCCCCGGCCCGTCACCGTCGCACGGCCTGCACATGACCCTCACGGGCGCCGACGCCGCGCCGGCCGGACGGCCATGGGACTCGCAGGCGCCGACCGAGAGAACGCGCTGACCCTCCGCACGGCGCCTCCCGGCGGCGACCCCTGCGCTGGCTACGGAGCGCAGATTGTGTCCTGGACTGTCCAGCAAGGTCCGTAGTCGCAGGTTCGAATCCGCAGGTGCGTCGAGCAGTCGCTGGATGTCGCAAGGCCGTCGCGGTCGCCGCGGCGCTCGATGTAGCGGCGGGCCACCGCAGACGCTGCGGTCGTCTGCGGGTAACGGCGAGACCGTCGGGCCGACGTGCACAACCCGTTCAGCCGAGCCGGGCGGTGCCACCCTGGAGGTAGCGCCGCCCGGTGAGGCTCGTCACGCGGGAACGGCCTCGCGGTCGTCCGCCGTCGGGCCAGGAATTGTGTCGATCCCCTCCATCGCCTTCGTGAACTCGATCGCCTCGTCGTCCATGACGGCGCGAGGGTTGAAGGACGGGTCGGCCATGACGCCGTGCACGCGACGGCGCTGCATGCCGAAGTTGCCCGCGTCGTAGAGCGGGAGGACGGCGGCCTCGCGCAGGTACCGATCGAAGTCGTGCTTGCGGTCGACGGCGTTCACACCGACCACCTGCATGCACTTGTAGACGCAGTCGAACAGCATCTCGGTGCAGTGGATCTTGCACATCGCGCCGAGCATCTCGCCGTGGTAGTCGTGCTGGTCGAGGTAGTGCGCGGTCTTCCAGCAGAAGTAGCGCGCGGCCTCGATCTTCGCCGCGACGTCACCGAGGACGTAGCCCGGGTACTGGTAATGGATGATCGGCTTCGGGCCGCCGGCGGTGTACGTCTTGGCCCACTGAAGCGCGTCCTCGTACGCGGCGCGCGCGACCGCCACCGCGCCGATCCCGGCGACCGGGCCGGACCAGGCGAAGTTGCGGTTGATCAGCAGGTCGCCGTTGCCCTTCGCGCCCTCGATCATGTTCTCGGCGGGGACGCGCGCGTCGTCGAACGTGATCTCGAAGTTCGGCGCGGTCCGCTGGCCGAGCGTGCTGATGTTGGCGTACGTCACGCCGGGGGTTCCGCGCTCGACGATGATCGCCGAAAGGCCCTCGGTCCCGCCGCGGTTCGAGTCCGTGCGACAGACGACGAGGTTGAGGTTCGCGCCCTTGTTGTCCCATCCGCCTACGTTGCACGGCCAGTACTTCTTGCCGTTGAGGACGTAGGAGTCGCCGTCCAGCTTTGCGGTCACGCCCATTCCGGCGCCGCCGATGGCGGGTGCGTCGAAGTTGGCAGTGCCGCCCGGTGAGCCCGCGGGCTCGCTCGCGGCGTAGCCGACGATGAACTCGTTGCTTGTGTCGCTCGTAGCGCCGCCGATGAAGCGCTGCTTCTGCTCCTCGGTGCCGTAGTACCAGACCGGCATGAGGCCGAGGCCGTTGACGAGCACGGCGGTGCCGAAGCCGGGATCGATGGCCTGGATCTCCTCGGCGGCGATGACGAAGTCGACGTTGGACAGCCCGCCGCCGCCGTAGGCCTTGGGGAGCATCGACCACGCGATGCCCTGCTTGCACGCCTCGGCGTACGCGGGCTTGGCCAGCTGCCAGCCGACGTATGGATCGGGCTCGGCGTCGATCTTCGGAGCGATGGGCGCGAGGTGCTCCTTGGCGAAGCCGCGCGCCATCGCCTGGATCTCCTGCTGCTCCTTGGTCAGGGTGAAATCGATTGCCATGCCTTCTGCTCTCTCCTCGCTACTCCGTGAACCGCAGTGCAAATTTCCGCAATGCCCTTAAAGCGGCGACACCGTGTCGCCGCAGCCTCTCGTGCGCGTCCTCGTCCGTCCTCCTCTCTGGTCGGCACCGTGAAGCTAGGCGGATGCGGTGCGCGCCGTCCACGCGTTCGGGGGGTTGCATTAGGGCAGCAGCGGCGCCCACCACTTCACCCTCTGCGTCGTGTGCCCTCATCTCTGTCGGTGTCAAAGTGTTTACTGGTCTCTGTCGCTCCGCTTTGACAAACTTGGTCAATGGACGTCCCCCACCGACCGGGTGACGCGCTCGCCCAGCCGACGCGCGCCCGGCTGTTCGCGCTCCTCGGCGACCTCCGCCGTCCGGCGCCGACCGAGGAGCTCGCCGAGCGCCTCGGGCTGCATCCGAACGGCGTGCGAACCCATTCTCGAGCGGCTGCACGAGGTGGGACTCGTGGCTCGCAGCCGCGAGCGGCTGGCGCGCGGGCGCCCGCGCGACACGTGGACGATCAGCGCGGACGCGCAGCCCGGGGGCGACCCGCCCACCGGCTACGCCCAGCTTGCGCGGTGGCTCCTGCGTTCGCTTGTGTCCGAGGACGCGAGCGTCAGCGACGTCGAGGCGACGGGGCGCGAGATTGGTCGCGAACTGGCCCTGACCGACACCGGCGTCACCGGCGAGCAGCGCATGCACGAGGTTCTCGCGGCACTGGGCTTCCAGCCGCAGCGCGAGGCGGTCGCCGGCGACCGGCTGACCTACCGGCTGCGCAACTGCCCATACCGGGAGGCGGTGCGGGAGCGCCAGCCGGTGGTCTGCAGCCTGCACCGCGGGATCACGCGGGGCCTGCTCGACGCACTCGACCCGGAGACCGAGCTCGCGGCGTTCGTGCCGAAGGACCCCGACGCGGCGGGCTGCCTGATCGAGCTGCGCGGCCCGATGGCGGCCCAGGCCGCCGCCGAGGACTGACCCCGCCCGGCGCGCGGAAAACGGCGCTGCACCCGTGGTATGCGCCTCCTCGGGTGTATTCTCACACCGGTCGTGTAGAAATTCGGGGTGCCTAAGCCGGTCCGGCTGGGAGCGTGGGCGATGCCGCCTGCAGGTCGACGCGCAGAGACCGTCTGGAAGCGAGGCGCCTGAGCGCGATGGCCAGCCGCTGGCTCAGCGCCTCGGTCGACGCCGACCCGCTCGAGCGGGCCAGGCTGCTACGGCAGGCGCATGCGGCGGTCTTCAACGGCCGGGGCCGGCCCGGAATCGTCCGTGAGCTCGTCCTCGACTCGTGGCTGCGCAGCGTGGACGCCGGAGTCGACCCGACGCGCCCCGCGCCCCGGATCATCAGCGAGCGCGAGGCCGCCGAGCAGCTGTCGTCGGACCGGCTCGGCGGGATCGTCCCGATCGTGCGCCAGATGCTCGGCGGCGTCGCGTGCGACGCCCGGCATATCGTCGTCATCAGCGACGCAGCCGGGTTGCTGCTCTTCGCCGAGGGCCACCCGGAGATGCTCGAGGCGGCGGCGGCGAATCACTTCGTCCCCGGCGCCCTGCTGAGTGAGAACGCGGCCGGGACGAACGCCATCGGCACGACGCTGTACCTCGACCACCCGCTCCAGATCTTCTCCGCCGAGCACTTCAAGAGCCTGTTCCACGGCTGGACGTGCTCGGCCGCGCCGATCCATGATCCGGTCAGCGGCGTGCTGCTCGGCGCGATCGACCTGTCCGGGAACTTCCGCACCGCGCATCCGCACAGCGTGTCGTTGGTGACCGCGGTTGCCCGGCTCGTCGAGACCCGCCTCGCGCTCGACGCGGCCCGGCGAGATGCGCACCTGCGCGACCGCTATCTGGCGCTCGTCATGCGCGACTCGCACCGGCCGAGCGCGCTCGTGACGACGTCGGGCCGCGTGCTGGTCTCGAGCCCGCCGTCGTGGCTCGGCGAGACGTTCACGCTGCCCGCCGGCGCCGACCGGTTCACGCTCCCGTCGGGCGACGAGGTGGCGCTCGAGCCGCTCGAGAACGGCGAGGCCTTCCTGCTCTGGAAGGTCGATCGCGCCCGTCCGGTGCCGTCGCGCCCGACGCTCCGGATCCTCGCGCTCGGCCGGCCGCGAGCGGCGCTCGAGCAGATCGGCGGGACGGTCGAGCTGAGCCCTCGCCACAGCGAGATCCTCACGTTGCTCGCGCTGCACTCCGAGGGCCTCACCGCCGAGGAGCTCGCGCTCGAGATCTACGGCGCCAACGTGAAGGCGGTGACGATCCGGGCCGAGATGTCCCGGCTCCGCCGGCTGCTCGGCTGCCTGCTGCTCGCCCATCCCTACCGGCTACTCGCCGACGTGGAGGCGGACTTCCTCGATGTCGCGCGCCTGGTGCGCACCGGCGATCTCTGCGCGGCGGCGGGCTGTCACCCCGGCCCGCTACTGGCGCGGTCGCGCGTGCCGGGCATCGTCGCGGAGCGCGAGCGGCTCGAGCGCGCGCTGCGCGACAGGGGGCGACCCGCACGCGAGGAGCACGTTCGGTTGGAGGGGCCTGCGGCAGCCGCCTGAGGCCGCCACCCCGCGCCTCACGCGCCGGCGAGGAGACGATGCCGCGGTGACCCCTCATTCGCTGAGTGGGACGTGCGGCTCTGAACGAGACACGCCGCCGGAGCGGGTCTCTCGTGTAACCCCCTGCCGGGGCGTCGCGGTTCCGGACCGCGGCTTCGCCTACGCGGCGGCGACGTCCTCGTTGCGCTCGTGCAGTCGCGCCACAAGCTCGCCCGAGCGGCTGATGTGCTGGCGCATCAGCTTGCGCGCCTGCGGGGCGCGGCCCGCCTCGATCGCGGCCAGGATCTGCGCGTGCTGCTCGGCGTCCTCGTGGAGGAGCCGCGCGCTCTGGCTCAGCGCCGCCCAGGCGAGGTCGCGCGGGATGGCGCCGCTGAGATACAGGTGCTCGACCGTCGCCCGGAGCCGGTGGTTGTCGGCCGCCTCGAGGACGACGTTGTGGAACGTCTCGTTCGCGGCGGCCCAGGCGACGTCGGCATCGGGGACCAGCGATGCGGACCGGTCCGCGCCCGTGAGCTCGGTCGCCATGGTCTGGAAGCGGTCGACGGCGCCCCGGAGCCGCTCGAGCTGCTCGTCGTTCACGAGCTCGGTCGCGAGCTCGGCCGCGATGCCCTCGAGCTCGGCGCGCACGAGATAGGCCTCGCGGATGTCGCGCGACGATGGACCATGCACGATCGCGCCGCGCCGTGGCTCGACGACCAGCATGCCGCTCGACTGCAGCTGGCGCAACGCCTCGCGCACCGGCGTGCGGCTGACGCCGAACTCGTCGGCCAGCGCCTCCTGTCGGAGACGGGTCCCACGGGCGAGCGCACCGCTCATGATCCGGGCTTGGATCTGCTGGGCGAGGTGATCGACCAGCGCCTGGCCGTGGAGCTGTCGCCCGGCGGCGGGCGTTTCGTCGTTCGCGGCCATGTCGTGGATCCTACTCGCGACCCGATCGGATCCGAAATCATACGGACTCGATCGCACTATGGATCCTAATATTGACTGATTGGATCCAATCAGCTACAGTCCGATCATGACTTCTCTCTGGCGCGGCATGGCAACCATGGCTCAGAGCGCGGGGCGCGAGGTCGTGATCACCCGCGGTCGCGGAGCCACCATCTGGGACCGGGAGGGCAACGAGTACCTCGATGCGACCGCGTCGCTCTGGTACTGCAACGTCGGGCACGGCCGATCCGAGATCGCCGACGCGATCGCCCGCCAGCTCGAGCGCATCGAGTCCTTCCACACCTTCGACGTCTACGCGAACGAGCCCGCCCTCGAGCTCGCCGAGCGCATCGCGGCCATCGCCCCGATGCCCGACGCGCGCGTGTTCTTCACGCCGGGCGGCGGGTCCGACGCGGTCGACTCGGCCTGCAAGATCGCGCGGCGCTACTGGTCGGCCGTCGGACGGCCGGAGAAGACGGTCGTCGTGGCGCGGCGTCACGCGTATCACGGCATGAACGGCTACGGGACGAGCGTGGCGGGCATCGAGCCCAACCGCGAGGGCTTCGGGGAGCTGATCCGTGAGGTCGAGTTGGTCGAGTGGGACTCGGTCGACGAGCTCCGCGCGGTCCTCGCGCGCGACGGGCACCGGATCGCCGCGTTCATCGGCGAGCCGGTCATCGGCGCCGGAGGCCTGTACCCGGCGCCCGACGGCTACTGGCCCGCGGTCGCGGCGGCCTGCCGCGAGCACGACGTGCTGTTCATCAGCGACGAGGTCATCTGCGGCTTCGGGCGGCTCGGGCGCTGGTTCGGCTGCGAGTACTACGGCGTCGAGCCCGACCTCATGACGTGCGCCAAGGGATTGACCTCCGGCTACCTCCCGATGGGTGCCGTCATCGCCTCCGACCGGGTCGCCGCGCCGTTCTGGGAGGGCGAGGACGCGCCGATGCTGCGTCACGGCTACACGTACGCCGGCCACCCCGTGTCGTGTGCCGCCGCCCTGGCCAACCTCGACATCCTGCAGTCCGAGGGACTCGTCGAGCGCGTGCGCGCGATCGCTCCCCGGTTCCGGGCCCTGCTGGAGGAGACGTTCGCCGACTGCGACCTCGCCGGCCCGATCCGCGGCGCCGGGCTGCTCGCCGCCGTGCCGATCGAGGACGGCGCGCTCGAGCGCGAGCCCACGCTCCCGCTCCAGGTCGCGACGCGGTCGCGCGAGCGCGGATGCATCGTCCGCGGCCTGAGCGGCGCGATCCAGCTGTCGCCGCCGTTCGTCATCACCGACGCGGAGATGGAGCTCGTCGCGACGCGCCTGCGTGCGGCGTTCGACGACGTCGCCGCCGAGCTGACGCCGGCGGTCGCGATCGCGCAGGCCGCGCGGTGACCGCGCTGCCGCGCCCGGTCGCGCGCGGGTGTCGCGGCGCGGCCGCGACCGGGCACCCGCTGGCGACCGACGTCGCGCTGGAGGTCTTCCGCGCCGGCGGCAACGCCGTCGACGCGGCGGTGGCCGCGGCCGGGGCGCTGAGCGTCGTCCTGCCGGAGGCATGCGGGCTCGGAGGCGACGCCCTGTTCACGATCCGCGCCGGCGACGGCGCCCTCGAGGCGTTCAACGGCAGCGGACGCGCCCCGGTCGCGTTCGCCGGCCCCGTCCCCTCCGACGGCGCCGCCGCCGCGACGGTCCCCGGGTTCGTCGCCGGGCTCGAGGACGGCCACCGCGCCTTCGGCCGCCTCGAGTGGGCGCGCCTGTGGCAGCCGGCCGTCCGGCTCGGAGCCGGCGGCTTCCCGGCCGGACCGGCCCTTCTCCGCGCCCTCACGCGCCATCGCGCGCGCCTCGCCCGCGGCGCGGCCGGCTGGGACATCGCGCCGGACGCGGTCGAGATCGGCACGATCCTGCGCCAGCCCCGGCTCGCCCGGACGCTCGGTGACATCGCCGCCGGCGGATCGAGCGCCTTCTACCGCGGCCCGATCGCGGAGGCGATCGCGGCCACCGTCAGCGCGGCCGGGGGCGCGCTGAGCCTCGCGGACCTCGCCGCCCACGAGACCGTGCGCCGCGCGCCGCTCGCGCGGCCGTTCCGCGCCGCGGTCGTCCACGCCCAGCCGCCGGTGTCGCAGGCGGTCCTGGCCCTGATGGCGCTCGGGGCGCTCGACGGCATCGAGGACACCCGGCGCGACGTCCGCGCGCACGCCGGGGTCGAGGCGATCGAAGCGGCCTTCCAGCATCGCGCGGAGATCACGGCGCCGGGCGCCGAGGAGCGGCTGCTGGCGGCCGAGCTCGGCGTCGACCTCGACGTCGCGCAGGGGAGAGGCGGTCCGACCGCGGCGACGCACACGACCGCCGTCGCGACGGCGGACCCGGACGGCCTCGTCGTGTCGATGGTGATCAGCGTCTTCGACGAGTTCGGCTCGGCCGCGCTCGTTCCCGAGGGCGGGTTCTTCCTCAACAACCGCATGGTCGGCTTCGGGGCGGACGCGCCGGCGAACGAGGTCGCGGGCGTCCGGCCGGTGCACACGCTGTCGCCGCTCCTGGTCGAGCAGGACGCGCGGACCTTCGCGGCGGCGACGCCGGGCATGGACGGCCAGGTCCAGACGCTGACGCAGGTCCTCGACGCCGTGCTGGCCGAGGGCGAGGACCTGACGGCCGCCCTGGACCGGCGTCGCTGGCGCTCGACCGACGGCCGGCTCGTGCTCGAGGAGGGGTTCGAGCCGGAGGCGGCTGCGCTCCTCGCCGAGCGCGGTCACGAGGTGACGTGGGCGCCGGCCGGCGGTCAGCCGTTCGGGGCGACCGTCGTCGCCGGCATCGATCACCGCCACGGCGGGGTCTTCGCCGCCGCCGACCTGCGCCGCGAGGCGTGGGCCGGCGCCTGCTGAGCCGATCAGCCCGCGCGACCGGCCGGCGCGCCCACGAGGTCGTGGGCGCGGAGACCGAGCCAGAGCTCGACCACGTCCTGCGTCCGGTCCAGCCGCCGGCCGGTCACCTCCTCGACGCGGCGCATCCGGTACACGAGCGTCTGCTTGTGGACGTGCAGCGCCTCGGCGGACCGGGTCCACGAGCGGTTGTGGACCAGGAACGCGCGCAGCGACGGCAGCAGCTGCGTCCCGTTGGCGTCGTCATAGCGGACGAGCGCGCCGAGGACGACGTCGGCCACGCGACGCGCCTCGGTGAGCGTCGCGGGGAGGAACGGCACGAGCGAGCTGTCCTCGCCGTACGTCGCCATCATCGCCTCCGCGTGCTGGGCGCCCTGCAGGGCGAGCTGCGCCTCGTGGAGGGCGTCGGGGACGTGTGATCCGCGGTCGAGGGTGTCGCTGACCCCGACGGCGACGGCGGGATCGAGCTCGGCGCGCACGATGGCGAGCTGCTCGTCGTCCGCCGGCACGAGGACGAACAGCAGGTCGTCGCGCTCGGCGAGGAGGTGCGCGACCCCGCGGTCGGCGAGGCGGTGGTGGAGCTGCGGGTGCGCGGCGGGTGGCCCGCCGGCGGAGGAGCCGCAGGCGAGCAGCCGGAGCCGCTCGTCGTCGAGCCCGTGCTCGCGCAGCGACGCGGCCGCGCTCTGGAGACCGAGCGTCCCGTCGAGCAGATCGAGCAGGATCTCGGCGCCGGCCTGCCGCCGGCGGTCGCGCGCGGTCCAGAGGCGCTCGAGCTCGAGCGCGGTGATCGTCGATACGTGCGCGAGCAGCGTGCTGTCGAGGTGGGACGCCGCCCGGCCGACCGCGACGAGGACGGCGGGGCGGGTCGCCGGGATCACCATCCCGACCACCGGCCGGTCGTCCCAGCTCAGACGGAAGACGGCGGGCGCCGCGAGCGAGCCGGTCGACGCCCGCGCGCGCAGGAGCTCCGTCAGGCCATCGGGTGGGCCGGGGAACGCTTCGAACGACCGGCCCGTCTCCCCGTCGACGACGGACAGGTCGCACTGGAGGATCTTGCCCAGCGTCGCGAGCAGGCTCTCCTCGTCGGCGCGCTTCACCGTCGCGCGCAGGACGGCGTTGTACAGCAGCTGGGTGCGCTCGGCCCCGGCGCGGAGGATCTCCTGGTTGGCCTCCGCGACGGCGCGGCTGAGCGCGACGAACGGCACCTCGAACTCGGTGAGCATGACCGGCAGCGCACAGCGGTCGGCGGCACGGACCATCAGGGGATCGATTGCCGGCGCGTGCATGTCCGCGCTGATCGCGATGCCCGCGATCCCGGCCGCCGACAGGCGCTCGACGAAGCGCTCCTGGTCGGCGGGCGTGGCGGGGATGCCCCGGCCGGTGCTGAGGACGAGGTCGCCCGGCCCGAGCCACTCCGCCGGGTCCGGCATGTCGCACACGTGCGCCCATCGGACCTCGTTGCCCGTGCCGGTCGCGCCGGCCTGGAGCGTCGTGCCCAGGTGGGCGACCTCGAGGAGGTCCGCGATCGTCATCGCCATGCCGCGGTTCATACCAACGACCGAACGGCCGGTGGGATTTCATTCGATCGATACCTACCTGCCGAGCCGCGCGGACAGCAGAGTCCCAGCCATGGGGATTCGGGTCGCAGTCGACATCGGTGGCACCTTCACGGACCTCGTCGCCGTCGACGAGACCTCGGGCCGCGTGCATGTGCACAAGGCCTCGAGCTCGCCGACCGCGCCGATCGACGCCGTCCGCTCCGTCTTCGCCAAGGCCGGCCTCGCGGCCGGCGACGTCTCGCTGTTCGTCCACGGCACGACCGTCGCCACCAACGCGCTGATCGAGCGCGACGGGACGCGCATCGCGTTCGTCACCAACCGCGGCTTCCGCGACGTCCTGTTCATCCAGGACGGCACGCGGCGCGACCTGTACAGCCTCGAGTGGCACAAGCCGCGGCCGCTCGTCGCCCGCTACGACTGCCTCGAGGTCGGCGGCCGCATCGACGCCGACGGCGAGGTCGTCGCTGCCCTCGACGACGAGGACGTCGCGGCGGTCGTCGCGCACCTGCGCGCCGAGGGGATCCGCAGCGTCGCGATCGGCCTGGTCTTCGCCCAGGCCAATCCCGACCACGAGCTCGAGCTCGAGGCGCGCCTGCGCGCGGAGATCCCCGACCTCGCGACCTCGCTGTCGCATCGCGTGTTCCCGCGCTGGCGCGAGAACGACCGCTGGCAGACCGTCGTCGCCGACGCCTATCTCAAGGCGATGTTCGCCCGCTACGTGCGCAACCTCGAGGGCGGGCTCGAGGAGACCGGCGTCGCCGCGCGCCTCGTGCTGATGAAGAGCAACGGCGGCGTCGTCGAGGCGGCCACCGCGGCCGAGCAGCCCGTCAACTACCTGGTCTCCGGCCCCGTGGGCGGCGTGCTCGGCGGCAGCCACTTCGCCCGGCAGGCCGGCTTCGAGCAGATCATGACCATCGACATCGGCGGGACGTCCTCCGACGTCAGCCTCGTCGCCGGCGGCGACATCCCCCGGGTCGCCCGCTACCAGCTCGACCACGGCATCCCGATCAAGGCGCCGATGATCGACATCACGACGATCGGCGCCGGCGGAGGCTCGATCGGCTGGGTGGACGCCGGCGGCCTGCTGCGCGTCGGCCCCCGCAGCGCCGGTTCGACGCCCGGGCCGGCGTGCTTCGGGCGCGGCGGCACCGAGCCCGCGATCGCCGACGCGAACCTCGTCCTCGGCCGCCTCGACCCGGACACGTTCTGCGGCGGGGAGATCCGGCTCGACGTCGACCTGGCCCGGGCCGCGCTCGACACCATCGCGCAGCCGCTCGGCCTGTCGGTCGAGGAGGCCGCGCAGGCCATGCTCGAGCTCGCGACCCACGACATGGTCGACGCGCTGCGGGTCATCTCGATCGACCGCGGCATCGATGCGCGCGACTTCGCGCTCGTCGCGATCGGCGGCGCGGGCGGCCTGCACGGCGCCGAGGTCGCGCGCACGCTCGGGATCGGGACGGTCATCGTCCCCCCGTACCCCGGCAACACGTCCGCCTACGGGCTCCTCACCGCCGGCCTGCGGACCGACCTGTCGACGACGCTGCTCGTGCGCGTGGACGATCCCTCGGCCGCCGGGGCCGTCGACGGTGCGCTCGCCCCGCTGCGCGCCCGCGCCGTGGAGACGCTCGGTCGCGAGGGCGCCACCGGCGCGCCGGTGGTCGAGCAGCGCCTCGAGATGCGCTACTACGGGCAGAACCACCACCGCGAGATCCCCATCGCCGGATCACTGCCGTTCACGGACGACGACCTGCGCGCCGCGGTGCAGGCCTTCCACGCCGACTACGAGGTGACCTACGGCTACCAGCAGCCGTGGGAGCACGTCGAGATCGTCGGCGCGCAGGTGGCGGCCTCGAGCCCCGGCGAGGCGCCCGGCCTCGGAGCGCTCGGCCTCGCGGACGGCGCCGCCCCGGCCCGGACCCGCCCGGTCGGCTTCGGCGCCGACGGGTTCCTCGAGACGCCGATCCTCACGCGCGACGCCCTCGCCGCCGGCGACGTCGGCGAGGGGCCGTTCATCGTCGAGGAGTCGCTGTCGACCACGCTCGTGCCGCCGCGCGCGTCGCTCGCCGTGCACGAGTCCGGAAGCCTGCTCATCACCATCGACGGAGCCGAGTGACATGGCCGCCAGCGAGACCCGGGTCGTCGACCCGGTGACGATGACCGTCACCGCGAACTACCTCGCGACGATCTCGCGCGAGATGGGCCTGGCGCTCCAGAACACCGCCTACTCGACGGTGTTCAACGAGGCGCTCGACTTCTCGTGCACCGTCTTCGACGAGGAGGGCGAGCTCATCGGCCAGGGCGAGTTCTGCCCGTCGCAGCTCGCGGCCTCGACCTTCGCCGTCAAGGAGATCCTGCGCCGCTTCGGCGCGGAGACGATCAGCGCGGACGACGTCTACCTGCACAACGACCCGTTCTCCGGCATGAACCACCTGCCGGAGCACCTGCTGATGAAGGCCGTCGACCACGACGGCACCCGGGTCGGGTTCGTCGCCTGCATCGGCCACCTGTCGGAGGTCGGCGGCCTCGCGCCGGGCGGCTTTCCGGGCGACGCCCAGGAGGTCTTCCACGAGGGTCTGCGGATCCCGCCCGTCCGGATCGTCAAGGACGGCGTCGAGGACGAGGACCTGATGCGCCTCATCCTCGCCAACGGCCGCACGCCGCGCGTGACGGCCGGCGACCTGCGGGCGATGGTCGGCACGCTGCACGTCGGCGAGCGCCGCCTCGTCGAGCTCGTGCGCCGCCACGGCATCGAGCGCTACCGCGAGATCAAGGACGAGATCATCGCCTACTCCGAGCGGCGGATGCGGGCCGCGATCGCAGAGATCCCGGACGGGGTCTACGTCGCCGACGAGCTGCTGATCGACAACGACGGCGTCGACGACGAGCCCGCGCGGGTCCGCGTCGCGGTGACCGTCGACGGCGAGCAGATCCTGGCCGACTTCGACGGCAGCGATCCCCAGCGCCGCGGGCCGGTCAACTCGACGGGCGTCGCCACGATCTGCGCGGTCTTCAACGCCGTGCTCCACCTCACCGACTCGGACATCCCGATCAACGCCGGGCGCTACCGGCCGATCGAGGTCCGGATGCCGTCGGGGAGCGTCGTCGACGCCGACTACCCGGCGGCGACGGTCGGCGGCAACACCGAGGTGCACCCGCACATCGTCACCCTGATCTGGAAGGCGCTCGCGCCGGCGGTCCCCGAGCGGGTCGCCGCCGCCGCCTCGGAGACCTGGATGCTCGTGACGTTCGGCGGCAAGGACCCGCGGACCGGCGAGCCGTTCGCCACGCTGATGCTCGAGGCCCAGGGATGGGGCGGCAAGGACCGCGGCGACGGGTGGGACGCCGTCGGCATGGCCAACGGCAACTGCCCCATCACGCCGGTCGAGGTCCTCGAGACGCGCTACCCGGTCGCTCCATCTCGGCTACGGGCTGAACCACGGCTCGGGCGGGGCAGGGCGCTCGCGCGGCGGCCTGGGCACCGTGCGGCGGATCGAGCTCCGCGAGGAGATGACGTTCTCCTGCTACCACTCGAGCGAGCGCCTGGTCCCCTGGGGCCTCTTCGGCGGTGCGGAGGGCACGGTGTCGTCGTTCCTCGTGCGCTGTCCCGGCGACGACGACTTCGCGAACTTCAGGACCCGCTTCGGCGTGCGCTGCGCCAGCAAGTTCACGAACATCCGCCTGCCCGCCGGCACGCAGCTGCAGATGACGATCGGCGGCGCGGGTGGCTTCGGCGCCCCTGAGGACCGCGATCCCGCGCAGATCGCCTCCGACCTGCTCGACGGCCTCTACGACGAGGCGTCGATCCGCCGCTCGTACCCGGCGCAGGTCGACGAGGCGCTGCGCCTGAGAGACCAGATGCTGGCGGACCTCCGGGCGCGCTCGGAAGCGCCGCCCGAAGCCGCGGGCTGAGTCCCGGCCCCACCGAAACCTTTTGCGCGGCACCGCCGCGATCCGAGCCCTCGTCCGCGACGAGGCGACCGACGACGTCCCCGACCACGCGAGGAGCGCACGAACCATGACCCAGGCCCCCAACGAAGACCTCCTCCAGAGCGCGCTCTCCGCGTCGCTCTTCGACCCCGGCGCCGCGGGCGCGGACCTCCCCTCGCGCGCCCGCGTCGTCGTGGTCGGGGCCGGCGTCGTCGGCGCGAGCGTCGCCTACCACCTCGTCCGCCTCGGCGTGAAGGACGTCCTGCTCATCGACCAGTCCGCCGTGGCCGCCGGCTCGAGCTGGCACGCCGCCGGGCTCATCGCGAACGTCCGCGCGTCGCACGCGCTCACCGAGCTCGCCTCCTACGGCGTCGACCTCTACTCACGGCTGAGCGAGGAGACGGGCGTCGACATCGGCTTCAACCAGTGCGGGGCCGTGAGCCTCGCGCGCACGCCGGGGCGCCTCGACGAGCTGCGGTTCGTCGCCACGGTCGGGCGTCACCACGGACGGGCGGTCGACGAGCTGTCGCCCGGCGAGCTCGCGAGCGTCTGGCCGCTCGCCGTCCCGGACGGCGTCGTCGGCGGCTACCTGCACCGCGAGGACGGGACCGTGAACCCGGGCTGGGCGGCGGTCGCCCTGGCCAAGGGCGCCCACGACGGCGGCGCCACGATCCGCGAGGGCGTCACCGTGACCCGGATCCTCCACCGCGACGGCCGCGCGACCGGCGTCGAGACCGACCGCGGGACGGTCGAGGCCGACACCGTCGTCCTCTGCGGCGGGCTGTGGTCGCGCGACCTGGCCGCGGCGGCCGGCGTCTCGCTGCCGCTGTATGCCGCCGAGCACGTCCACGTCACCACCGCGCCGATGGACGGGATCGACCACTCCCTGCCGGTGCTGCGCGACTTCGACGGCTACTTCTACGCGCGCCACTACCGCGGCCGGCTGCTCGTCGGCGCGTTCGAGCCCCACGGCAAGCCGCGGTCGATGGACTCACTCGGGGACGACTTCGCCTTCGGCGAGTTCGAGCCCGACTGGGAGCACTTCGCGCCGATCCGCACCGAGGCCGAGCAGCGCATCCCGGCGCTCGCCGCAACGGCGTACGAGCGCTTCCTCTGCGCGCCCGAGAGCTTCACCCCCGACACGAACTTCCTGCTCGGCGAGACGGCCGAGCTCGCCGGGCTGTTCACCGCCTGCGGCATGAACTCCCAGGGCGTGATCTTCGGCCCGGGCGCGGGCCGGGCCCTCGCCGAGTGGATCGTCGAGGGCGCGCCGACGTTCGACGCCGCGGGCGTCGACTGCACGCGCTTCGCGCGGGCCCAGGCGAACCGGGCCTACCTGCACGAGCGCACCCGCGAGGGCCTCGGACGCGTGTTCGCGATGCACTGGCCGAACCTGCAACCGGTCACCGCCCGCAACGTCCGGCGCACGCCGCTCTACGACCGGCTCGCCTCGGCCGGGGCCTGTTTCGGCGAGGCGAACGGCTGGGAACGGGCGAACTGGTACGCGCCCCCGGGCGTCACGCCCGAGTACCGCTACAGCTACGGGCGCCAGAACTGGTTCGAGCACGCCGGCGCCGAGCACATCGCGGCCCGCGAGCGCGTCGCCCTGTTCGACCTGTCGTCGTTCACCAAGGTCGAGGTCTCCGGCGCGGGCGCCTGCGACCTGCTCCAGCGCGCATGCACCCAGAACGTCGACGTCGCGGTCGGCCGCGTCGTCTACACCCTGTTCTGCAACGAGCGCGGCGGCATCGAGCTCGACGGGACCGTGGCCCGCCTCGGCGACGAGCGCTTCCTCGTCCTCACGCCCGGCGTCAGCCAGCACAAGACCGTCTCGTGGCTCCGGCGGCTCGCCGGGACGGGCGCGCCGCTCGGCATCCACGACGCGACGTCGGGCTACGCGACGCTCGCCGTCATGGGGCCCGCGAGCCGCGAACTGCTCGGCCGCATCTCGCCCGACGCCCTCGACGACGAGTCGTTCCCGTGGGGTCGCGCACGGGAGATCGAGATCGGCGACGCCTACGCGCTTGCCCTGCGGATCTCGTTCGTCGGCGAGCTCGGATGGGAGCTGTACGTCCCGACCGAGTACGCGGTCGGCGTCTACGAGGCGATCGTCGCCGCAGGCGCGGACCTCGGCCTGGCCCACGCCGGCTACCACGCCCTCGACAGCCTTCGCGTCGAGAAGGGCTTCCGGCACCTCGGGCACGACATCGGGCCCGACGACGACCCCTTCCAGTCGGGTCTCGGGTTCGCGGTGCGCCTGTCCAAGGACGCGGACTTCATCGGGCGGGCGGCCCTCGAGCGACTCGCGGAGGAGCCGCCGGCCCGCCGCCAGGTCTTCGTCCGCCTCGAGGATCCCGAGCCGATCCTCCTGGGCGGCGAGCCGGTGCTGCGTGACGGCGTCCCGGTCGGGCGGCTGACCTCGGGCGCCTACGCCTACACGCTCGGCAGCGCCGCCGGCCTCGCGTTCGTCGCGACGGACGCGGCTGAGGACGGCCCGGTGTCGGTGGTCGTGGCCGGGCGCGAGGAGCCCGCGACCCTGAGCACGACGCCCTTCTACGACCCGTCGGGCGCGCGGATGCGCGGCGTCGCCGGCGCTGGCTCGGGGGTGACCGGCGTCATGAGCGCGACCCTCGGCTTCGCATCGCCCGCGGAGTTGCGCCGGGCGCACGATCGCGCCTCGTCCGTCGCGCGCCACACGCCGACGCTGAGCCTGGCGAGCCTCGCCACGCTCTGCGGCGGCGACATCGCGGTCAAGGCGGAGTGCCTGCAGCGGACGGGGTCGTTCAAGTTCCGCGGCGCGCTCGCCAAACTCGACGCGATCGGGAACGCCCGGGGCGTCGTCACGGGCAGCGCCGGCAACCACGCGCAGGCGCTCGCCTACGCGGCGCGGGCGCACGGGGTGCCCTGCGACGTCTTCATGCCGCCGGGCGCGTCCCGGTCCAAGGCGGACGCTGTCGCGGCCTTCGGCGCAACGGTCCGGCGCGGCGGAGCGACGGTGGACGACTGCGTGCGTGCGGCCCGCGCGTTCGGCGAGGAGCACGACCTGGCCTTCGTGCACCCCTTCGACGACGAGGCGGTGATCACGGGCCAGTCCGGCGTCGGGATCGAGTTGCTCGACGACGTGCCGGACCTCTCGCTGATCGTCGTCCCGGTCGGCGGCGGCGGGCTCGCGGCGGGCGTCGCGATGGCCGTCCGACAGGCGCGTCCCGAGGTGCGGGTGGTCGGGGTGCAGGCCCGCGCGTGCGCGCTCGTTTCCGTCCTCGCTCGAGGCGGGTGGTCCCCAGACCGTCGAGCCGGCGGCGACGATCGCGGATGGCATCGCGATCAAGCGGCCGGGCGATCTCACGCTCGGGCTGATCGAGCGGTGGCTCGACGACGTCGTGACGGTCGGAGAGGCCGAGATCCGCGCGGCTATGACCCTCCTGCTCCAGCGCGGCAAGCTCGTGGCCGAGGGGGCGGGCGCCGTCGCCACGGCGGCCCTGATGTCGGGCGCGGTCCGGCCGGCGTCACGCGGTGTGACCGTGGCCGTCATCTCCGGCGGGAACGTCGACGCGGACGTGCTCACGCGAGCACTGCAGACCGATGTGGTCGAGAGCGCTTCGCCCGAACATTTAGGATCCGAACTTGACAATTTCGGATCCAATATGAGATTGTCGTCCAGTCCCACCACATGCCGGAGGAGAGCCCATGTCGACTGAGACCGCCGTCCGAACGCCGTCCGCGGCCACCGAGGACGCGCGTTGGTGGCAGATCGAGCAGGCGCACATCAACCACGTCGCCGAGCACGAGCGCCACGGACATCCGCGCAGCCTGTTCTATGTGTGGTTCGCCGCGAACCTGAGCATCTCCACGGTGATCACCGGCGCCCTGGCGGTGGTGGTCGGCAACAACCTGTTCTGGGCCATCGGCGCGATCCTGGTCGGCAACCTCGCCGGCTCGCTGTTCATGGCCGCCCACTCGGCCCAGGGGCCGATCCTCGGAGTCCCGCAGCTCATCCAGAGCCGCGGTCAGTTCGGGTACTTCGGGGCGATCCTGCCGGTCATCCTCGCGTTGGTGATGTACGTCGGGTTCTGGGCCTTCGGCGTCATCCCGGCCGCGCAGAGCCTGTCGCAGGTCCATCACGGGCTCGGCGACACCGCAGGGGTGCTGATCCTCGGCGTGCCGTCGCTCGTCCTCGCCATCCTCGGCTACAAGCTGATCCACCGAACCCAGCTGCTGACGACCTACGTCGCGCTGATCGGCCTGGTCGTCCTCACCGTCGACGTCGCGCGGCAGGGCGGCCTGGACTGGAGCACCGCCGGATTCTCGGCCGGCCCGTGGCTCCTGGCGGTCGCGATCATCGCCGTCTACCAGGCCGGGTTCTCGCCGTACGTGTCGGACTACTCGCGGTACCTGCCGGCGGCCGTCGGCTACCAGCCGCCGTTCTGGTTCACGTATATCGGGACGACGGTGAGCGCGATCTGGGTCATGGCCCTCGGCGCGATGGTCACCGCGCAGTTCCCGAAGCTCGGCACCGTCGAGGCGGTCGCGGCCGTCGCCGGCGGCAGCCTGCAGTGGCTCGTGCTGTACACGCTCGCCATCGCGGTCGTCGGTGTGAACGCCATGAACCTCTACGGCGGGATGCTCTCGATCGTCACCGGCATCAGCGCCGTCCGGGACATCGGCCGCAGCGCGGTGGTCCGGATCGCCGGCATCGGTGTCGTCTTCGCCGCCGGCCTGTACCTCGCGCTCGCGGCCACGACGAACTTCATCGCGAACTACCAGAACTTCCTGCTGCTGCTCGTCTACACGTTCGTCCCGTGGACGGCGATCAACCTGACCGACTTCTACGTCATCAAGCGCGGCAAGTACGACATCGCGGCGTTCTTCGACCCGACCGGGCCGTACATGAACGACCCGGCGACGCGCACGCGCCACGGCTTCAACCTCAACGCCATGGCGGCGTACTGTCTCGGCGTGGTCGCCCAGATCCCGTTCATCAACACCACGTGGTGGAAGGGCTGGGCGGTCGACTCGCTGGACGGCGCCGACATCTCCTGGATCGTCGGACTGTTCGTCGCCGCGTTCGCCTATTACCTGCTGGCTCGCGGACAGATGACGCGCGCGGTGTCGCGGGGCACGGCGGCAGAGCACCGCCCGCTGCCGGCCGACACCGAGGTATCCGCCCTCGAGGACGAGCTCGTGCCCTCCGCCGCCGGCCGCGGCGCGGACGGCTGATGCCCGCTCGAAGGCTCTTCCTCCTGGAGTACGGTGCCGAGCTCTGCCCGAAGTCCTGGTCCGTGCTCGGCGCCGACGAGGAGCTCCGCTGGGTGCCGGTCGTCGGCATCGCGGTCGAGACCGACATCGGGTGGGTCGTGCTGGAGACCGGCTTCTCGCGCCAGGCCGTCGACGACCGGGAGGCCTGCGCCGCGGTGTACGGCGAGGGCCACGATCCGCGTGCGCTGTCCGGCGAGCCCTTCGCGCACGCTCTCGAGGACGTCGGGCTGAAGGTCGAGGACATCGCACTCGCGGCCGTCAGCCACTTCCACATCGACCACACCGGGGGCCTCCCGCTGCTCGCCGAGGCCGGGGTGCCGGTGGTCGTCCAGCGCAAGGAGCTCGACTTCGCGCGCGACGCCGGCATCGAGGTCGCCTACTACCGGCCCGACTACGCCGAGCGTGACATCGAGTGGCGGATCCTCGAGGGCGACGGCGAGATCGCCCCCGGGATATCGGCGATCTTCACCCCGGGCCACACGCCGGGGCACATGTCCTATCGCGTCGAGCTGCCCGAGACGGGTACGTGGCTCTTCGCCGTCGACGTCGCCGACCTCGGGCAGAACCTGTTCGACGGCACGCCGATCGGCACCGCGGCCGACCCGGCCGACATCCCGCGCGCCCCCGAGTCGCTCGAGCGCCTCAGGAGTGAGTCGGATCGCACGGGCGCGCGCGTCGTCCCCGGACACGACCCGTGGTTCTGGCGCGCCGTCCGGCACCCGCCGGGCGGCCATCGGTAACCGGAGCGAATCACTAGATGGATCCGATATTGACTTATTTGGATCCAAAATGTAGGCTTGGGCAATGCTCGAGTCCTCTGTTCCCAGCCTCGCCCCGCCGCTCGCCGTCACGAGCCTGATCGCGGGCGAACCCGTCGACACCGACGGCGCCGAGGTCACCTCCTTCGACCCGTGGAACGAGACCCCGGTGGCCGTCGGCACCGGGGTCGACGCCGCGACCATCGAGCGCGCGCTCGACACCGCCGCCGCGACCGCGCCCGGCTATGCGGACCTCGGCTGGGTGGCGCGGGGGAGGACCCTCGCACGAGCGGCCCAGCTCGTGCGCGAGCGGGCCGACGAGCTCGCCGACCTCGCGGTCCGCGAGGTCGGCAAGGCGATCACCGAGGCGCGCGGCGAGGTGGAGCGGACCGCCGTCATCCTCGACTTCTATGCCGGCGAGGCGACGCAGGCCAAGGGCGCGTTGATCCCGTCGGCCGAGGACGGCGTGGCGCTCCTCACGCGGCGGCGCCCGATCGGGCCGACGGTGGTCATCACGCCGTGGAACTTCCCGCTCGCGATCCCCGCGTGGAAGATCGCGCCGGCGCTGCTGTGCGGCAACCCTGTGATGTGGAAGCCCGCCTCGCCCGCGATCGGCTGCGCCCACGCCCTGGCCCGCTGTCTGCTCGACGCGGGCGTCCCCGGCGGCGCGCTCTCGCTCCTGCTCGGCTCGGGCGCCGCCGTCGCCCCGCTGCTCGACGGGCCGATCGAGGCCGTCTCGTTCACGGGCTCGACCGCCGTCGGCCACGCCATCCGCGCCCGCGTCGCACCGCGCGGGGTCAAGGTCCAGCTCGAGCTCGGCGGCAAGAACGTCGCCGATCGTCCTCGACGACGCCGACCTCGCGTGCGCCGGCCAGATCGCCCACGCCGCCTATGCCTTCGCCGGCCAGAAGTGCACCGCGACGAGCGTCGTCCTCGCGACCCCGGGCATCCGCGACGAGCTCGCCGAGCGCCTGGCCGTCGCGACGCGCGAGGCGCCCTGGGGCGACCCGGCCCGCGACGACGTCTGGGGCGCGCCGGTCATCGACGCGCGCAAGGCATCGGAGATCCGGGACACGATCGCCGGCGCCAGGGCCGAGGGCGCCGAGGTGCTGGCCGAGGGCCCGGACCCGGGCCGCGACGCGGTCGTCCCGCCGACGCTGCTCGCCGCGCGGTCACGGGAACTCGCCGTCGCCCGTGAGGAGATCTTCGGCCCGGTCCTCGCGATCCTCGACGCGGTCCAGCCGGACGACCTGGCCGCGGTCGCCAACGACACGCCCTACGGGCTCGTCGCCTCGGTGTACGGCCGCGACGCCGACGCGATCCGCGCGCTGGCCAACCGTCTCGAGGTCGGGATGGTCGCGATCAATCGCGCCTCGACCGGGCTCGAGGTCCAGGCCCCCGCGGGCGGCTGGAAGGACTCGGGCTGCGGCGACGCCGAGCAGGGCCAGGAGGCGATCCGCTTCTCCACCCGCAGCCAGACCCTGTTCTGGAAGAGCACCGCACCCGCCGGCCAGTTCCCGTGAGCCCGGCCGCCGCACGCCTCGTCCCGACGAACCACCGGAGGATCACATGCGCATCGGAGTCGTGAAGGAGATCAAGCCGGCCGAGCTGCGGGTCGCGCTCACGCCGGCCGGCGCCGCGGAGCTCACCGAGCTCGGGCACGACGTGCTCGTCGAGCGTGGCGCCGGCATCGGGTCGGGCTTTCCCGACGCCGCGTACGCCGGCGTCGGCGCCCGGATCGTCGAGGCGGCGGGCGACGTCTGGGGCGACAGCGAGCTGCTGCTCAAGGTCAAGGAGCCGATCGCCCCCGAGTACGAGCTCATCCATTCCGAGCTGACGCTGTTCACGTACCTGCACCTCGCGCCGGACCGTGCGCTCACCGATGCCCTCGTCGCGTCCGGCACCACGGCGATCGCCTACGAGACGGTCGAGACGCCCGACGGCCGGCTGCCGCTGCTCGAGCCGATGAGCGAGATCGCGGGTCGGCTCGCGGCGATCGCCTCGGCCACCTACCTCCAGGCGCCGAACGGCGGCCCGGGCATGCTCATCGGCGGCGTCGCGGGCGTCGCCCGCGCGCGGACCGTCGTCATCGGCGGCGGCGTCGTGGGTCTGCAGGCGGCGCGCATCGCGCTCGGGCTCGAGGCCGAGGTGACGATCCTCGACCGCTCGCTCGCCCGGCTGCGCCACCTCGACGAGTACTTCGGGCCGCGGGCCCGGATCCTGATGTCCGACGCGCACGCGCTCCAGGACGCCCTGCGCGACGCCGACGTCGTCATCGGCGCGGTGCTCGTCCCCGGCGCGCTCGCCCCGCGGCTCGTGACGCGCGACATGCTGGCGCTGATGAAGCCCGGCGCGCTCGCCGTCGACGTGGCCATCGACCAGGGCGGCTGCTTCGAGACCTCGCGCCCGACGACGCACGGCGACCCCGTCTACACGGTCGACGGGATCACCCACTACTGCGTCGCGAACATGCCCGGCGCCGTCCCGGTGACCGCGACCCGCGCGCTCACCAACGCGACGCTGCCCTACGTCCGCCGGCTCGCCGGTGGCGTCGATGCGGCGCTCGAGGCCGACCCCGGCCTGGCCCGCGGCGTCAACGTCCGCGGCGGCACGATCACCTACGAGCCCGTGGCCGTCGCCCACGCGGCCGCGAGCCCGGTGGCAGCATGAGCGCCACCGAGTCCACCGCCCCGCAAGCGCAGGAGGCGTCCGCCATGGGAGTCACCGAGGTCGTCGACCTCAGCCACGAGCTGTTCGACGGCATGCCGAACATCGGCCGCAACCCGGTCACGTTCGGCGCGATCTACACGTTCGCCGGCGTGCGCGAGATGAGCGGCGGCAAGTTCGCGATGCAGGGCAACCTCATCGTGATGCCCGAGCACTGCGGCACGCACCTGGACGCGCCCGCGCACTTCGTCGAGGGCGGGACCTCCACGGACGAGCTCGAGCTCTCCCAGCTCGTCCTCCCGGGCCACCTGCTCGACCTGCGCCACAAGGCGCGCGGCGAGGCCATCAGCCCCGAGGACCTGGAGGCGGCCGCGGCGAGGACCGGCCGCGAGATCGGGCCAGGCGTCGCGACGATCGTCTGGACCGGGGCGGACGCCTACTGGGGCGAGGACGGCTACGACACCCACCGGCCCTACCTGCCGACGGGCACGGCGAGCTGGCTCGTCGACCGCGGCATCTCGCTGTTCTGCACCGACCTGATCGGCATGGACGACCCCGCCGAATGGTGGTGGCCGACGCACGAGATCTGGCTGAAGGCGGGCATCCCGATGGTCCAGCAGCTGTGCAACCTGGACCGGCTCGAGGGCAAGGACTTCCTGTTCTGCGCATTGCCGCTGAAGATGCGGGCGGGCACGGGGTCGCCGGTGCGCGCAGCTGCGCTCGTGGTCGGCGGGTGACTCCGCGCCGTGCGCCGAAGGTATCCGAATTTGGCTCTAGCAGGCCGAAAAGACCGGTAATTCAGGGGGGCCGAGGTCGCCGACGCGCGCGGGTTCGGTGGTCGTGCCGGCGACGGGCGTGCCGTGTTGCAGGACGAGCCAGATGCGGCGGCGGTCGCGCAGGAGTCCGACGCGCTGGAGCGGGTCGCCGTCGACGACGACGAGGTCGGCGATCTTGCCCGGCTCGATCGTCCCGACGTGGTCGCCGAGGCCGAGCGCGTGCGCGGCCGTGCGGGTCGCGGCGACGAGTGCTTCGCGGGCGCTGAGTCCATGGTGGGTCATCTGGACGAGCTCGAGGCCGAGGTCGCTGATCGGTGCCCAGTCGTGGCCGGCGGCGATCGCGACGCCGGCCGCGTTGGCCGCCTTGAGCGTCAGGTCGGCCTGCTCGAGGTTGTGCAGTGCGAGGTCGACCAGGAGGTGCGACCACGTCGCGGGCGCCTCGGTGCTCGCCGCCGGCCTGGCGTCGGGGCCGGCGTCCGGGGCGGCGGCGCCGGCGATGCCGTAGAAGCAGCCGAGCGTCGGGACGAGCACCTGGCCGGTGGCGGCCATGCGCTCGAGCAGGTCGGGGCGCTGGTTGAGGTACATGCCGTGCTCGATGGTGTCGATGCCGGCGTCGATCGCGATCTCGGTGCCGTCGAGGCCTTCGGCGTGGGCGGCGACGCGATGGCCCATCCGGTGGGCCTCGTCGACGATCGTCGCGATCTCCTCGCGGGTCATCTGCGCGGGGTTGGGGTCCTCGAGCTCGACCGTGCGCGCGCCGGTGGTCATGACCTTGATGAAGTCGGCGCCGCGCCGGAGTTGTTCGCGGACGGCGCGGCGGACGTCGTCGGGGCCGTCGGCCTCGCGGTACATGTCGCCGAACCAGCGGCCGCCCGGGGCGGTGGCGGAGATGATCCGCCCGCAGGCGAGCAGCCGCGGGCCGCGGAATGCGCCGTAGCGCATCGCCTGGCGGGCCTCGAAGACGAGGTCGCCGTAGGAGCCGACGTCGCGGATCGTCGTGATCCCCATGCGCAGCGCCGCGCGCAGGTCGGCGGCCAGGAAGTGCGCGCCGGTCCCGGGCCAGAGCGGCTCGGCGCCGGGCGCCGGGGCGGGGACGTGGGGGTAGACGTGGGCGTGCGCGTCGATGAGGCCGGGCATGAGCGTGCGGCCCGCGAGGTCGAGGATGCGGGACGCCGTCGGGGGCCGCGTCGCCGGAGTCGCCGACGCGCGCGACGACGCCGTTCTCGACGAGGACGGCGGCGCGGTCGCGGGCCGGCGCGCCGGTGCCGTCGAACAGACGCGCGTTCGTGAGGTACAGCGGAATCGGCCGCCGGCGCGGGCGCTGCGAGGAGCGCGCCGAGGCGCGCGGGCTCGACACGGCCGGCATCTGGGGTATTGCCGTTGACGACCATGCGCCCACTCTACGGATAGGATCGCTCACGATATGAGCGTTCCGCGGACGCAGTCGCTGACCCGCGCCATCGGGCTCCTCCGCGCGCTGGAACGCTTCCCGAACGGCGCCACCACGGCTGCGCTCGCCCGTGCGACAGGGCTTGCGCCCGCAACCGCGGGTCGACTGCTGGCGACGCTCGAGGACGAGCAGTGGGTCGAGCGCGGCGATAGCGGCTGGACCGTGGGCCGCGACCTCGTGCGGATCGCCCAGCGCGCCGACCCCAACCGCGCGATGGCCCGTCGCGCGCGGCCGGTGCTCGAACACCTCGCGGCCGCCGCCGGCGAATCGGCCATGCTCGCGATCCCTCGACCCGGGCCCGGCATGGCGATCATCGCCCAGGCCGACGGACCGCGTCTCCTCGGACTCAGCAACTGGGTCGGGCGCCACATCGACCTGCACGCCTCCGCCGCCGGCAAGCTCGTCCTCGCCGAGCTCGACGACAGCGCGGTGATCGCATGGATCAAGCGCGAACGGCCCCGCCGCCACACGCCACGAACCCTCACCCGCCGTGCAGATCTCCTCTGCCGACCTTCGACGCGTGCGCGAACGAGGCTGGGCCGAGATCGACGGGGAGTCGGAGCCCGGCCTCGCGTCGATCTCCGATGCCCGTCCGCGACCCCGACGGGCGACTGATCGCGATGCCCGGATTCAGCGGGCCGGCCGACCGCCTCGACCGCCCCGCCCTCATCGAGCTCCTCGAGCGCGCGGTCACCGAACTCGCGTAGCCCGCCTTCCCAGCTGCGGACCGTGCGGCGCGCTCGCCGCGACGACAGCGCGTGCGGTGGCGTCCGCGCCGAGCATGGCGGTCTCCAGCGCCGGCCTCAGCGTGCGTTGCGCATGCGGCGCACGAGCATCTCCGGCGCCATGCCGTCGAGGCTCGGCGGGGCAGGGCCGGCGGGGAAGCGCTCGAGGATCGTCTCGGGCTCGTCGCCGATGCTCAGCAGATCCGAGAAGCCGAGCCGCTCCGCCTGCCGCTGCAGCGCCGGGTAGAGCCCGGTCGCTGCGTCGTAGTGCTGCGTGTCGAGGAACGCCATCGGGCTGCGGCCGAAGGTGCGGTACGCGTTCTGGGCGGCGTCCTGGAAGATCTCCTGCATGGTGCCCGCGCCTCCGGGCGCGAACACGATGCCGGCAGTGGCGACCGCGAGCATTCCGTCCTCGCGGATGCTGTTCGAGAAGTACTTCGCGATGTGCGAGGCGAACTGGCTGATGGGCTCGCCGGCGTTCACCCACGCGGGGATGGCCAGGCTCTCGCCGCCCGGGGCGAAGCGCTCGCGGATGCCATCGGCGGTGCGCATGTAGCCGGCCGGCTCCGTCGTCCACGGTGTCGCGGCGGCGAGCTCGTCCACAGCGTCATCTCGCTCCGCCCGCGAGCGATGCGTCAGGTATGCGCCGAGGTTCGCGGCCTCCATGATCCCGAGGCCGCCGCCGCAGACCACGAGGTATCCGCGCTCGGTGAGCGAGGACGCCAGGTGCACGACGCGCCGGTAGTTGGGGTCGGTCGCGAGCGTGCTCGAGCCGCCCATGACGCCGACCACCTGGCGGCCGGTGCGCATCAGGAAGCCGGCCAGCGCGACGTCGATGAAGTGGTCGTGGGTGCACTGCGCGAGGCCTTCCTCCACGTCTGGGGCGCGACCGCCGTGCGCCTTGACGTACGCGTAGATCCGGCCGTCGAGCGTCGTGGCGTGGTCGCCGCCGGGACGCCACCCCTGCATCAGGTCGTCGCGCGTGTAGAGGCGCTGCGGGCGGACGTCGTAGGGACGCTCGGCGCGGGCCATCGCACGGGCAACCAAACCAGGACGCGATGGCGACGGCAAGCGCCGGAGGACCCGCGCGAGGGCGGGATCTCCGGCGCTAGTCCGCCGTCAGGCCGTCACTCGGATGCGACGACGACGTGCTTGACCTCGGCCATGTAGCGCCCGGCGACCTTGGCGGCCTCCTCCGGGGTGCTGCCCTGCTGACGCGCGTCCATGTAGGCGCCGTACCAGTCCCACCAGTCGTGCGGCGGGGCGACGGCCTCGAACTGGCCGTGGCGCCTGGCGGTCTCGAAGAGGAGCTGGGCGAGCGCGCCCGAGTCGTGCATCTCCACGCGGCCGGGGAGGCGCTGCGTGATCTCCTGGAGGACCCAGGTGTTGCCGTCGGGATCCGCGAACGAGGCGCGGCTGAAGTACGAGCGGCGCTGCGGGTCGACGCCCGACACGCGGCCCTTGCCTGGCTCGATGTGCCAGATGTCGCTGACCTCGACGCCGCGGGCGACCAGGTCGTCACGGGCGGCGACGATGTCGTCGACGACGATGAACAGGCCCTGCAGCGAGCCCGGCGCCATCGTGGTGGTCCCCTCGCCGAACTGGATCGACGCGGCCGAGCCCGGCGGCGTGAACTGCACCCCGCGCGTGTCCGGGCTGGGCTTGAAGTCGATGTCGAGACGCCAGCCGAGGCGCTGGTAGAAGGCCTTGGCGCGGTCGACGTCGGCGACGGGGAGCGTGGTGACCTCGAACCGGGCCGGGAGGGCCTTCGCGTCGGCGGCCTGCGCCGCGGTGGTCGTGGTGGTGTCCTGCTGGGCGGTGGTCATGATCGTTCCTTTCGCGGTCGTTCGGTGGATCGAGGACGTGTGCTCACGCCGCCATGGGGAGGAGGTCCCACCGCGGGTCGTCGTCGGCCCAGTGGTTCACGAGCGCGTCGACGGTGAGACCGTGGACGGCCGCATCGAGGAGGCCGTCGGCGGCGGCGAGGTCGAGGACCTGCAGGTAGCTGCTCACCGACTCGATCGGGAGCGAGGCGGCGACGGGGGAGACGGATTCGGCGACGTCGCGCATGTCGACGAGGACGAACACGCCGGCGACCTCGGCGCCGACGGACGCCAGGGCGGCGGCGAAGCGCTCGACCGAGGCGCCGCTCGCGATCGCGTCGTCGACCAGCAGCACGCGGCGACCGGCGACGTCGGCCCCACGGACCGGCGGCTCGTCGGCCTCGTGACCGCGATAGCCCGGCTTGCGGACGAAGGCGAACGGCAGCCCGCCGGCCAGCGACACCGCCGCGGCCAGCGGGACGCCGGCGGTCTCGGCGCCGACGACGACGTCGACGCCGAGGTCGCGGGCGAATCGCGCGCCGCGGGCGCCGAGGTCCTCCAGCAGCGCGGGGTCGGCGTACGCGCTCTCCAGCGAGAGCGGATGGATCGGCGTCCGGCTGTCGTCCCAGCTCGCGGCGCCGGCCCGGACGAGTCCGGGAGCGGCGGCGAGACGGGCGGCGAGTGAGCGGACCGGAGCCGGGTGGAGCTGGGTCACGCGGTTCGTGGGCTCGTAGGTGTTCATGTCTCGCTTCTCCCGTTGCTCTTGGTTGGTGCCTGAACGACGGTGACGCGTTGCCGCGGTCGTCGCACCCGGGGGACACCCGGGTCTCGCGACACCAGGGGGTTCGCCAGCGCCCCCGCTTACGCGGGCACGACCGCGCCCTCGCGCGCCGGCAGGGCGTCGCGCAGGCCCCTGCGCGAGGTGATCCCGAGCTTCGTGAACACCTTCTTGAGGTGCCACTCGACGGTGCGGGGGCTGATGAAGAGCTCGGCGCCGATCTCCGGGTTCGTCCGGCCGGAGACGGCGAGTCGTGCGATGTGCTCCTCCTGCGGCGTGAGGTCGTCGCGGGTGTCTTCGGTGCGCTTGCGGACCGTCTCCCCGGTCGCGAGCAGCTCGTGGCGCGCGCGCTCGGCGAACCCGTGCGCTCCGATCGCAGCGAACAGCTCGTGCGCGGTGCGCAGCTGCTCGCGCGCGTCCATCCGGCGGGCATCGCGGCGCAGCCACTCGCCGTACAGCAGGTGCCCGCGCGCCAGCTCCATCCGCAGACGCGTGCGCCCCAGGAACGCGATCGACTCGCGGTACTCGCGCTCCGCGGCGGCTCCCTCGGCCAGCAGGGCGCGGACCCGGGCCTCGATCCCCAACACCCAGTCGGTGCGCGTCACCCGCGTGCGATCCGACACCCACTCGAGCGCGGCCTCGAGCGACGGCCGGTCGCCGGTCCTCGATGCCGCCTCGGCCAGCTCACCGACGACGAACTGTCCGTGTCCCACGTGGTCGCGGTGCTCGAACGCCGCGCGCGCGGCGTCGCACGCCACGTCGTAGCGGCCGATGCCGTTGTAGAGGACCGCCCTCCCATACGTCGCGATGTCGACCATCCGGCCCAGGCCGCGCGCGCTCGCCGCCTGCGTCATCCGCTCGATCAGCTGGGACGCGAGCCGCTCTTCGCCGCGCCATGCCGCGAGCATCAGATCCACGTAGCCGATCGCCGGGTTGCCCATGGCCTGCCCGATCGCGCGCTCCTCCTCGACCAGCACCGCGGCCGCGGCGAGCTCTCCGGAGGCCATCACGCTGCGGGCGAAGAAGTTGAGCGCGAACTGCAGCTGCACGAACGCGCCGGAGTCGCGGGCGACCTGCACCTGACGCGAGGACAGCGTGTGCCAGGCGTCGACGTCCCACAGCTCGAGCGCGATCATCCCCGTCGCCCGTGCGCCGGTGAGCCACAGCCATTGGCCGAGGTCGGCAGCGGGGGCCTCGACCGCGAGCACGGTCGCAAGCGCGCGCTTCAGCTCCGGTGCGGCCGCCGCGTGCCCTTCGCCCAGCCGGAGCGCGAGCGCGTCCAGCACGACGTCCACCGGGCCGGCCGGGGCGGGCGCCGGTGGCGCGGCACGCGCGGCCTCGGCCGCCTCGACCAGTGCGCCCGGGTGCTCCAGGTCAGCGGCCCAGATCGCCGCGCCCAGCGCCTCGAGGTGCGTCGCGCGGGCGAGCTCGGGATCGAGCGGCTCCAGGCGCCGGGCCGCGCCGCCGAGCAGGCGCGCGGCATCGCCGACGCGGCGCTGGTCGAACGCGACGTCGCCGCGCAGGTGCTCGGCCTCCGCCGCCTGGAGCGCCGTGATCGGCCCCGTCTCGGCCGCGGTGAGCAGGTGCAGGGCCTCCTCGAGCGCGCCCGCGTCGCGCTTGGCATGAGCGGCCGCGAACAGCCGGCGCACGCGCTCGGCCGGCTCGGGCGTGAGCGTCGCGGCGCTCTCGAGGAAGGCCGCGGACGCGGCGATGCCGCCGCGCGCCTGCGCCCGCACGGCGGAGCGCTCGAGCTCGTCCGCGACCGCCTCGTCGGGGCCGGCGGCCGCCTGGGCGCGGTGCCACGCGCGCCGGTCGGGATGGGCCTCGACGTCGGTGGCCTCGGCGAGCGCGGCGTGCAGCGCACGGCGCTCGGCGGGGGATGCCGAGCGATACGCCACGGAGCGCACCAGCGGGTGGTGGAAGCGGACCTGGGCGCGGATCTCGAGCAGGTCCGCCTCGACCGCCGGCGTCGCGGCCTCCGCCGGGATGCCGAGGCGCTCGGCCGCCCGCCAGACGAGCAGCGGCTCGCCCACCGGGTCCGCCGCCGCGAGCTGCACCAGCCGCAGCGTGTCGGGCGGGAGGGCGTCCAGCCGCCGCCGGAAGCCGTCCTCGAGGCCGGAGAACGACCCGGGCGAGGCCGGGAGGGCGTAGCCGCCGGCGAGCTCGGCCGCGCTCATGCCGCGCGGCAGCTCCAGGAGCGCGAGCGGATTGCCGTGGGTCTCCGCGACGATCCGGTCGCGGACGGCCTCGTCGATCGGGCCCGGGACGACCGTCTCGAGCAACGCGCGGGCGTCGGCCTCGTCGAGCCCGCGCAGCGCCAGCTCCGGCAGGCCGGCCAGCCGTTGCCCGCCGCTCGGCTCCCGCACGGCCAGGATGAGCGCCACCGACTCCGCGAGAAGCCGGCGCGCGACGAACCCGATTGCCTGCGCGGTGGCGTCGTCGAGCCACTGGAAGTCGTCGGCGACGCAGAACAGCGGCCGCTCCTCGGCGGTGGCGGACATCAGCCCGAGCGTTGCCAGGGCGACGAGGAAGCGGTCGGGAGGGTCGCCCGGCGCGAGGCCCAACGCCACGCTGAGAGCGACCCGCTGGGGCTCGGGGAGCGCGTCCAGCCGCTCGAGCATCGGCGCGCACAGCTGGTGCAGCCCCGCGTACGGCAGCTCCATCTCCGACTCGACTCCCGCGATCTGGACGACCCGGAATCCGGACGCCCGGTCGGTGGCGTGGCGCAGCAACGCCGTCTTGCCGACCCCGGCCTCGCCGCGGATCACGAGCACCGCGCTCTGCCCGCCGCGCACGTTCTCGAGCAGCCGGTCCAGCTGCGCGTGCTCGTCCGATCGGCCCTGCAGCTTCGGCAGGCGCTCGGCAGTCATCCCGGCGCGAGCCTAACCGGCCCGAACGGTCGCCGACGCTCATTTGGCCGGCGCGGAGCCCGGCCGCGCACGGCGGCGCTCGCCGAGGGCCATGCCGCGCCCTCGGCGAGCGGGTGTTGCGGGCGGGCGACGGTCTTGAACAGCAGCGCGAGGAGCCGTCCTCGCAGGTTCTTGCCCTCGCGGATCACGAGCCTGACGTGCCGCCCCAGGCGTTGGAGTCGGTCGTGGTCGCAACGACGCGGTCGGGATCCGACCAGCGTCCCGGGTCGTGCATCGCACGGCTGTCCCGGGGCGCGTCCAGGCGCCCGGCTACGCGCGGCCGTGCCCCGCGCCGAGCGCCGGACCGTCCTGCGCGTGCTCGGCGTGGACGTCGTGGGAGTGGATCCAGGAAAGTTCGGAGTAGAGGTCCTGGAAGAGGGCGTCGCGGGGGGCGATCTCGGGACCGTCGGGGAGGTGCATCAGGTCGGCCGCGCGCCGCGACCACCGCTGCACCCTGGCCGTCCGTCCGCGGCGCCGCTCGGCGTAGCGGCCCAGCGCCGTCGAGACGTCGCCGGAGGCGAGCTCGTCGGCGAGGGCGATGGCGTCCTCGATCGTCTGGTTCGCGCCCTGGCCCTGGTGGGGGACCATCGCGTGGGCCGCGTCGCCGATCAGCACCGCGCGGTCGGTGTGCCAGCGCTCGAGGGGCGCGAGGTCATGGAGTGCCCAGCGGGCGCCGACGGGCGTCGCGCCGACCATCTCGGTCACGGCCGGGTGCCAGCCGGCGAACGCGTCGACGGCGTCGCTGACGGCGCACTCCTCCATCCACGTCGCGTTGGTCCACTCGGGAACGCGGACGACCGCCAGGAAGTTGACCGTCCGGCCGCCGTCGATCGCGTAGTGCAGCAGGTGGCGTCCCGGGCCGGCCCAGAACTGCAGCGGGGTCGGGTCGGGGAGCGAGGGCATGTCCGCGACCGGCACGAGGCCGCGGTAGCCGACCGTCCCGGAGTACCGGCCGCGGACGGGCCCGGCGACGTGCGGGCGGATCACGGAGTGCACGCCGTCGGCGCCGACGACGAGGTCGGCGTCGGTGCTCGCGCCGTCGGCGAAGCGCAGCTCGGCGCCGGACGGACGCTCGGCGACACCGACGCAGCGGTGCCCGAGGTGCAGCCCTTCGCCGCCGAGCCGGTCGGCCAGGGCGGCGAGCAGCGCGACGCGGTGCACGCCGTAGTACGGCGCGCCGAACGCCGCCTCGTACGCGCCGTCGCGGCCCATCGGATGGTCGGCGATGACCTCGCCGGTGTCCCAGCGCCGGATGACGAGCGCCGACGGCACGACCGAGACCGCCTCGACCTGCTCGCCCAGGCCGAGGCGGCGAAGCTCACGGGTCGCGTTGGCCGACAGGGCCACGGCGGCGCCGACCTCGCGCAGCTCGTCGGCCTGCTCGTACAGCTCGAAGCCGATCCCGCGCTCGCGCAGGGCGAGCGCGAGGACCAGCCCACCGATGCCGCCGCCGACGATGGCGACCTTGGGCGAACCCACCGGCCTCGCCTCAGGCTGCCGCCGGCGTCCGCGCGGGAGCGAGCGCGAAGTCGTACTCGAACGTGAACACGCCCTCCTCGCCCTCCTTCGGCCGCGGGTGCACGATCAGCTCGGGCTTCACCGCGCTCGCGACGTCGTTGTCGAGGTGATCGCTGGAGTCGATGAACAGCTGCGTGACGAGCGGCTCGTGGCCCTCGGCGCTGACGATCAGATGGATGTGGGCGGGACGCCACGGGCTCCAGTCCGCCGCCGCGGTCATCTTGCCGGTCGGCCCGTCGAGCGGGATCGTGTACGGGCCGGGGATGACCGTGCGGACCTCGTAGCGGCCCTCGGCGTCGGTGCGGACCTGCCCGCGCAGGTTTCCCTCGGGCGGGCCGGGCATGAAGCCCGAGTAACGGCCCTCGGCGTCGGCCTGCCAGACGTCGAGGTTGGCGTCGGCGATCGGGTTGCCGTCGGCGTCGGTGACGCGGCCGGAGAAGACCGTCAGATCGCCGGGCTCGTCGGGACGGTGGGGGAGCTCGAACGGCGCGTCGAGGACCGGCGCATCGGGGAGATGGAACGGGCCGAGGATCGTGCCCTGCGAGCCGTCGCGGTTGGCGAACGCGTGCTCCTCGACCACGTGCTCGATGAACACGTCGCCGAAGAGCGGCCACTCGCCCGCCTCGCCGACGTCGATGAACCACTGCTTGGCGGCCTGGTACTCCTCGTAGGTGATGTCGTTCTCGACGATCGCCTCGTGGACGCGCCGCAGGATGTCGCTGATGATCTGGTTGGCACGGTCGGACACTGCTTCTCTCCTCAGGTGATGGCGTTGGGGTGGCGCGCCAGCGGCGTGACGCGGATGTCCAGGTACGGGAACAGCGGCAGCCCGGACAGGAGGTCGTGGAGCTCGTCGCCGGATCCGACGTCGAGGACGCTCACGTTCGCGTAGCGCCCCGCGACGCGCCACAGGTGCGGCCAGCGGCCGTCGCGCTGCGCGGCCTGCGAGTACGCCCGCTCGGCCGCCTTGAGCTCGTCGGCCTGCTCGGCCGGCATGTCGGGCGGGAGGCGGACCTCCATCTCGGCCAGGAACAGCATCAGCGGTCCACCCGGTAGCGCTGCAGGCGCTCCTCGTCGATCTCGATGCCGAGCCCCGGCGCGTCGGAGGGTGCGGCGCGGCCGTCGCGAATCTGCGGCGCCGTGACGACGAGGTCGTCGTCGAGGTCCAGGAAGTTCGCGATCTCGGCCGGCCGGCCGCGCCGTCGCGGCGAACGCGGCGGCGAACGCGATCGTCGCCGTCGCGCCGATCGCGCCCTCGTACTGACTGCCGACGACGACCGGGACCTCGCGCCCGAGGCAGAGGTCGAGGATCCGTCGCGACTCCGTGAATCCGGTCCGCGCCGTCTTGACGCTCACGACGCCGACCGCGCCCTCGTCGAGCGCGCGGGCGACGTGGGGGAGGCTGATGCAGCTCTCGTCGCCGCCCAGCGGGACGGCCCAGCGCCGGGCCAGCTGGAGCCGGCCCGCGCGGTCCTCGACCGAGATCGGCTCCTCGATGGCGCGGACGCCGAGGATCGACGAGCGCGTCGCCCGCGCGCAGCGCGTCCTCGTAGCTCCAGCCGCGGTTGGCGTCGACGTAGAGGTCGGCGCCGGGCAGGGCATCGCGGACCGCGCGAACCGCCGCGACGTCGAGCTCCGGGTCCCGGCCGACCTTGACCTTGAAGGTCTCGACGCCGAGGCGCTCGTGGACCTCGACGGCCTCGTCCGCCATCGCCGCCGGCTCGCCGAACGAGACCATGTGGGCGGCCGCGACGTCGTCGGCGAAGCCACCGAGCAACACATGGCAGGGACAGCCGACGATCTGGCCGACGGCGTCCCAGACCGCGAGGTCGACGGCGCCGCGCGCGACGTAGTTGCCCGCGATCCCCGCGCAGCGCTCGGCCACGAGCTCGAGCCGCAGCGGATCGATGCCCGCCAGCGCGTCGTTCAGCGGCCCGCCGACGGCCTCGACGATCGACGCCTGCGTCTCGCCGTAGGTGTACGGGCGCGGCTGCGCCTCGGCCTGGCCCACGAGCCCCGCGTCGGTGTGCACGCGCACGAGCACGTTGTCCGCGCGTGGTCACGCGCCCCGAGGCGAACTCCGGCGTACGGCGGTAGGGCAACACGAACGGGATCGCCTCGACCGCGGTGATCCGGACCGCGCCCTCGAGCGTTCGCGAGGCGGTGGGTGCGGCCGGGCCGGTTCGCAGTCCCATGCCGGCCAAGCTAGGCGACCCGCATGGGCGTAGCAACACCAATCAGGTGTTGATTGACTATGACTTCGATATGAATCGCTGAGAGGGGAACCGTGGAGCTGCGACACCTCCGCTACTTCGTCGCCGTCGCCGAGGAGCGTCACTTCGGCCACGCGGCCGAGCGGCTGCACATCGCGCAGCCGCCGCTCTCCCAGCAGATCCGCCGCCTGGAGGCCGAGCTCGGCGAGCCGCTCCTCTATCGCACCACGCGCAGCGTCGAGCTCGCGCCGGCGGGCGAGGTCCTCCTCGAGCGCGGCCGCGAGATCCTCGCCGCCGTCGATTCCGCGGTCGAGGACGCGCGCCGCGCGGCCCGCGGCGAATACGGGCGGCTCGCGATCGGCTTCACCGGCTCGTGCACGTACGCGATGCTGCCGGCGCTCGCCGCCGCCCTCGGACGGGCGCTCCCCGGGGTGGTGCTCGACCTTCAGGGCGAGCTGCTGACACCGGCCCAGGTCGCGCGGCTCGTGGACGGCACGCTCGACGTCGGCCTCCTCCGGCCGCCGGTCCACGATCGCGCCCTCAGCACCGAGGTGCTCCGATCGGAGCCGCTGCTCGCCGTGCTGCCGGATTCGCACCCGCTCGCGAGTTCGGACGCCATCCCGCTCGAGTTGCTCGAAGGTGAGCCGTTCATCACGTATCCGTCGCACTTCCGGTCCGTGGTGCACGACGCCGTCGAGGACGCCTGTGCGGCCCATGGCTTCACGCCGACGGCCGCGCACGAGGTGTCCGAGACCTCGACGCTCGTGAGCTTCGTGGCGGCGGGTCTCGGCGTCTCGCTCGTCCCGGCGTCCGTGCGCAACATGACGATCGCGGGCGCGGTGTACCGCCCGCTCGTGCGGGACACCACGCGCGTCGAGCTCGCGGTGGCGTGGCGGCAGGACGACGACCGGCCGGTCCTCGAGCGCGCGCTCGAGGTGATCCGCGGCGGCGTGCGGACGTGAGACATGTCCGTGACGCTCTTGACTTGATCGTCAACATCGGAGAGGCTCGCGCCGGACGTCAGAGACCTGTCGTTCGGACGCACCGAGCAGGAGGAGCGAGCTGTGTCACACGTCGATGTGATCGTCATCGGCGCCGGGTCGTCGGGCTGCGCGCTCGCAGCCCGTCTGTCGGAGGACCGCGACGCGAAGGTCGTCGTTCTCGAGGCCGGCGGCGAGGACTCCCTCGAGGTCATCCACACCCCGGCGGCGTGGCCCGCGATGTGGGGGTCCGAGGTGGACTGGGCCTACGAGACCACCCCGCAGGCCGGTGCCGCCGGCCAGGTGCACCAGTGGCCGCGCGGGAAGGTCGTCGGCGGGTCGAGCAGCCTGAACGGCATGGTGTACATCCGTGGCAATCCCGCGGACTTCGACGCCTGGGCCTACCAGGGCTGCGTGGGATGGAGCTACGGCGACCTGCTTCCGCTCTTCAAGCGCATGGAGAACGTCCCGGACGGCGACGCCCGCTTTCGGGGCGTGGGCGGGCCGATCGACCCGCGTCCGGCGGACCACCCGAATCCGATCTCGACCGCGTTCGTCGAGGCCGCTCGCGAGCAGGGCCGCACCGTCACCGACGACTTCAACGGCGAGCAGTTCGAGGGCGCCGGCTACCACGACCTGCTGATCAAGGACGGCAGGCGCCAGAGCGCGGCCGTCGCGTACCTGCATCCGGCGGTCGCGCGCGGGGACGTCGAGCTGGTGACCGGCGCCCATGTCCACGAGCTGGTCTTCGCCGGCGACCGCTGCACCGGCGTGCGCTACGAGCGCGAGGGCCGGATCGAGGAGCTGCTGGCCGCCGAGGTCGTCGTCTGCGCCGGCGCCGTCGACTCGCCGTCGCTGCTGATGCGCTCGGGGATCGGCCCCGCCGAAGAGCTCGCGCGGGCCGGCGTCGACGTCCGCGTCGACCTCCCCGGGGTCGGGCGCAACCTGCACGACCACCTGCTCATGGGCGTGCTCTGGGAGGCCGCCCAGCCGGTTCCGCCGCCGGAGTACAACCTCGCCGAGTCGTCGATGTTCGCCCGCAGCCGGCCCGACGCGCTCGTTCCGGACCTGCACTTCATGTTCATCCACGTCCCGTTCCACCTGCCGACGTACAGCGTCGCGGAGGGGTCGTGGACGATCGCCGTCGGGCTCGTCCGGCCGGCCAGCCGCGGCACGCTGCGCATCGCCTCGGGCGATCCGGCCGCCAAGCCGGTCATCGATCCCGCGTACCTGACCGAGCGCGCCGACCTGGACGCGATGGTCGCCGGGCTCGAGCAGGCCCGCGAGCTCGCGGCCGCGCACGCGTTCGACGCGTGGCGCGGCGCCGAGGCGCTGCCCGGCGAGGGCGTCCGCGACCCGGAGGCCCTCCGGGACTTCGTGCGCCACGCGGCGGGGACCTACTACCACCCGGTCGGCACGTGCCGCATGGGCACCGGCCCCGACGCCGTCGTCGACCCGGAGCTGCGTGTCCGCGGCGTGGAGAGCCTGCGCGTCGCCGACGCCTCGATCATGCCGGACATCGTGTCCGCCAACACGAACACGGCCGCGCTGCTCATCGGCGAGAAGGCGGCCGACCTCGTCAAGGGCTCCGAGCCGACGCCGATCGACGTGGGGAACGCGCGCGTCGGCGTCTGACCTCCACGCGTCACGACCGTGCGGCGAGCCAGAGCTCGGCGGTGCGGCGCTCGACCGCCTCGCCGTGCGTGCGCTGGAAGTTGCGCCCGCCGCGCGCGAAGGTCGCCGCGACGTCCGCGGGGACGTCGAGCTCGCCGAACGGCCGCTCGAGCCAGTCGGCGGGGCGCACGTGGCTCAGGCCCGGGGCATTGCGACCGGCGGGCCGGACCGGGCCGGCGATCCGGCCGACCCAGTAGTTGCCGTCGGTGTCGCGCGTCCACACGAACGCGCCGTCGGGGACGGCGGCGAAGCGATCGATGCGCGCCTCGGCCGTGTCGCCGATGCCCACGATCCCGTGCGCCACGCCGTACTCGGCGCCCGAGCCGGACGGTGCGTCACGTGTCCGGGAGCGCATCGGCGCGCGGTAGACGGGGTCCATGCGACGCCAGAACCGCTACGGCCGGATCCGCGTGACGGTTCCGGCCCGGAAGTTCGCGGTCCACACCGCGCCCGCGCCGACCGCGATCCCGATCGGGTCCTCGCCGACCTCGATCGGCTCGCCCGCGACCTTGCCCGTCGGGTCGATCCGCGTGACGGTCCCGTCGCCGGCGTTGGCCACCCACACGTAGCCCTCGCCGACCTCGAGCTCGCGCGGGTTCCGACCGACCGGGATCGGGTCGCCGACGACGGCCGCCTTCGATCGGATCGATCCGCGTGACCGTCCCGTCACCGGCGTTCGCGACCCACGCCGAGCCCTCGCCGACGGCCACGCCGCGCGGGCGGCGGCCGACCTCGATCGGCTCGCCCTGGACCTCACCCGACCGGGGGTCGAGGCGCGTGACCGTCCCGTCGGTGAAGCTCGTGACCCAGATGGCGTCCTCGCCGGCGGCGATGTCGAGCGGTCGCCCACCGACCTTGATCGCGTCGCCGGTCACGCGGGCCGTGTCCAGGTCGATGCGCGAGACGGTCCCGTCGCCGGCGTTCGTGACCCACAGGAAGCGCTCGCCGGCGGCGAGGGCCTCGGGTGCCCGGCCCACCGGGACGGACGTCGTCCGCCCGTCCTTGATCCGCAGCACCGCGTCGTCGCCCGACGCGACGACCCACACGGCGCCATTCGCGACGACCGGGTTGTCGGGTTGCCGGCCGGCGGGCACGGGCGCGCCGGCGCGGCGGTTGGAGCCCGCGTCGACGCGGAGGAGCGTGCCGGCGGCGGCGTCCGCGACCCAGACGTCGGACCCGGCGGCCGTGATGCCGTCCGGCCCGCGACCGACCCGGATCGTGGCGGCAACCGAGGGCGGGCGGGCCGCAGCCGCCGGCGGGGCGGTCGCCTCCGTCCCGGACACGAACCGCGCGACCGCCGTGATCTCGGCGTCCGACAGGCGCCCCTCGAACGACGGCATGACCCCGGAGCCGGAGGTCACGATCGCCTCGACCGTGTCCGCGCTCGGCTTCGCGTCGTCGAGGTTCGGGCCGGTCGTCCCGGACGAGCCCGCCGCGGCGAGCGTGTGACAGCCGCCGCAGCCGGCGGAGGAGAAGACCGCCTTGCCCGAGGGCGCCGCGGCCGCGCCGGCCGGTGCGCTCGCCGGGGCGCCGTCATCGTCCTTGGCGCCGATGAGCGCGGGACCCGCGAACAGCACGAGCACGGCGAAGGCCGCGGCCGCCCACGTCAGCGGGGCGAGGATGCGATCGATCCGCGCGAGCACGGCTAGGGCGACGGGAACCCGTTGGTCGAGATGAACCACCACGCGCTGGTCAGCCACGCCCCCACCAGCAGGGTGAACAGCGCGCCGCCCGCCAGCGGGAGCGCGAAGCCCGGGAGGGCGCGCGAGCGGACGATGACCACCTTCGCCGCGAACGCCCCATAGAACGCGCAGCCCAGCAGCGAGTGGATCAGGACCCGGGTCGAGCGTGTCCTGGAAGGCCAGCTGGTAGAGGCAGTGGTAGGCGACCGGCAGGCTGAGCAGGAACGCGAGTCGCCCGGAGATCCGGTGCAGCGAGCCCAGCCACGGCGGGCCGGCGCCGAGCGGGAGCTTGCCGAACATCCACAGCGCCGAGCCGAGCTGGACGACGGCGAAGAGCACGGCGAGGGTGGCGAGCCACACCTTCATCGTGATCGTGTCCCGGAACCCGAGCGTGATCGAGAGGTCGGCCGCCGGGTCGTGGACGTTGCCGTAGATCCCGAGGCTCAGGGCCACGAGCGCGCCGACGCCGCCCGCCAGCAACAGCCGGCCGCCGGAGCTCGGGATGCCCGCGCTCTCCATCGGGCGATCCTCTCCAACCACCGGGTGCGGACACAAGGGGGATCAGGCGGCGCGCCGGCGGGCGAGGGCCTCGGCGGCCGCCACGAGCGCGACCGCCGCGAGCATGAGGACGAACGGGTCGAGCGCGGTCCGGTAGCGCGGTGTCTCGAACGCCGTGAACACGACGCTGAGGTAGAGGAGCACCGGGACCGCGGCGACGGGGAGCGGCATCCGGCGCCCGCGCGCGGTGAGCAGGCCGCCGAGCGCGAGCAGGCCGGCGAGCCAGAACACGACGACCCCGAGGTCGGCCCGGCGCGGGCCGACGCTGACGGTCGATGCCGTGTGCCGCGACCAGCGCAGCCCGGCGAGGTCGAGCGCGCGCCGGGTGTTCCAGTACACGACCTTCGCGACGTAGCCCGGGTGGTGCCCGGCGAAGCGCAGCGCGGCGGCGCGCAGCCGGCGATCGAGCGTCGCCTCCGGCGTCGCGCGCCAGCGCGGCGTACGCGTCAGGTAGCGGTAGTCGGGCACCCGGCGCAGGCTGCGCCACGACGCCGGGTTGACGTCGTCGGCGCGGGCGGCGCTGTTGTAGGTGCCCGCGAGCGCGGCGCCGAACTGGGTCGTGGTCGGCACGAACGCGTGGAGCTGCACCGCGTTGCGGATCGTCCACGGCGCGACCGTCAGCGTTGCCACCGCGACGACGAGCACCGGGGCGAGCAGCGCGCGGCGCGACCAGCGCGGCCGCCCGACCCACACCGCGAGCGCGAGCGGGAGCAGCAGCACCGCGCCGTTGGCGCGGGTGAGGATCGCGAGGCCCCCGAGCACCCCCGCCAGGACGGTCCACCGGTACGGGTGCTGCGCGCGGCGCACGTGGATCGCGGCGGCCAGCGCTCCGAGCAGCAGCGCGGTGAACAGCGGCTCGGACAGCAGCGCGCCGCCGACGAGGACCAGCGGCACGTAGACGGCCGCGAGCGCCATCGCCACGAGCGCGACCCGACGATCGAACACCTGCGCGCAGAGCACGCCGAGCAGCGCGACGATCACCGTCCCGACGATCGCGTTCGCGATCCGGCCCGCGACGATCCGATGCTGCGTCGGCCGCCCCGCCTCGCCGGCCAGCGTGTAGACGCCGGCGAGAAAGTACGGGTAGCCGGGCGGCCGGAACGCGGTCTGCCGCGTCGGTCCCGGACCGAGCGGGAAGTATCCGTGGCCGGCCGCGATCGACCGCGCGTGGACGTCGTAGTCGTGGGCGTCGTGGACGATCGCGTAGCCGGGCGTCGCCGCGACATAGCCGAGGCGGAGCGCCAGGGCGGCGACGACCACGAGCGCGAACGCCCACCTCCACCGCCGGTTCTGCCCGGGGTCCGCCGCGGGCGGGCCGGCGGCGGAAGCCGAAGGGTCGAGCACCCGCGGGTCGGTCCCGGACACCACGCCGGACGGGATGTTCCCGGAGCGCCCGGCGGGGACGCGCCGCACGACCAGGCTTCGGGCCATGGCCGACCTCGTCGTCTACGAGAAGCCGACCTGCACGACGTGCCGCAAGCTGTCGCTGCTCCTCGCCGAGCGCGGGCTCGAACTGCTCTGAGTCTCGAGGCGGGTCGCGGTGGCCCGCCGGCCGAACGTCGCCGGCGGGCCAGCCGCAGCCGGACTACGGACGCGCTTCGAAGATCAGGTTGAACGGCGTCTCCGTCGCACGGCGGAAGCGCGTGAAGCCCGCCTCGCGCGCGATCGCGGCGAGGCGCTCCTCGCCCGCCTGGGCCCCGAGGGCGAGGCCGACCTCCTGGTCGAGCGACGACGGCGTGCAGATGAGCGTCGAGGCCGCGTAGTAGATCCGCCCGACCGGGTTCAGGTTCTCCGAGAGCGTGTCGGCGGCGTACGGCTCGACCAGCATCACGCTCCCGTCCTCGGCGAGCTGTTCGCGGACGTGCGACATCGCCCCGACGGGATCGCCCATGTCGTGGAGGCAGTCGAAGAAGCACACGAGGTCGTAGGGGCCACCCTCGAACTCCTTCGCGCCCGCGACGTCGAACTGGGCGTTCGGCGTCGACTCCGCGAGGTGCCCGGCCCGCTTGATCGACGCGCCGTGGTAGTCGAATCCGGAGATCGTCGATGCCGGGTAGGCCTGCGCGAGGAGCATCGTCGAGACCCCGTGCCCGCAGCCGATGTCGGCCACCTTCGCCCCGGCGGTCAGCTTGTCCGTGACGCCCTCGAGCGCCGGGATCCACTCCGCCACCAGGTGCGTCCGGTATCCGGGCCGGAAGAACTGCTCGGTCCCGGCGAACAGCTCCGGGTCGTGCTCGTGCCAGCCGAAGCCCTGGCCCGTGCGGAACCGGTCGGCGATCCGCTTGCGGTCCTTGAACGCCGAGCTGACGATGTGGTAGCCGCCGAGGAGGTACACCGGACTGTCCTCGTCGGCGAAGACCAGCGCGTGCTCGGCCGGCAGGTCGAACGTGTCACCGTCGGGCTCGTACTCCAGGTAGCCGCTCGCGGCCTGGGCCGATGCCCACTCCCGCACGTAGCGCTCGGCCACGCCGCTGCGTTCGGCGATCTCGGCACTCGTCAGAGGGCCCGCCCCGGCCATCGCCTTCCACAGCCCGAGCTCGCCCCCGATCATCACCAGGACGCCGTTCATCGCCGCGCCCATGTCGGTCACCGCCTGACCGACGAACCGCTCGAGCCTCGCGGCATCGATGGCATTCGTCGTCGTGTTCATCACGACTCTCCTTCCGACCTGCGCCCCGAGGACCGCCCCCGGGCAGATGCAGGTCCGATGTGGGAAGGCTCAACCGTCCCACCGGGCCGCGGGCGCCGATGTGAAGCTCGTCACGCCGGGTCGCCGGCCGGGATCGGCTCGGCCAGCGCGGCGCGCCCGGGCGCCGCGGCGAACGGGTCGGCGAAGTACTGGGTCTCGTGCGTCACGAGACCGTCGGTGATCTCCATGACGCTGAGCGCGTACGTGGGCGCGCCGTCATAGGTGATCACGCACTCGCTCACCCAGAGGTCGCCGCCGCCCGTGATCCGGCGGACGGTGAAGTGGCGTTCGGCCGGGTGGCCACCACGTGCGCGTCTAGCGCCTGGAAGGTCTTCCGAGTCGTCCATCGCGACGGTCGCTAGAAGCGTGCTCACCCGACGGTGCGGTCACCTCAGCCCGATCCGTGCCCGGGGAGGAGACCAGGGGACCCACGGGCGCGACGCCTCGCTGGGCGCGCGAGGGTCTGGCCTCCCCCAACCAAGGAGGCAGCCGTGAGCTCCACCGATGTCCGCAACCAGCAGGCGACCGACGGCCCCGGCGCCGCCCACGTCGACACGAAGCTCGAGGTCGTGGTCATCCCGGTCTCGGACATCGAGCGCTCGAAGGCGTTCTACGGGCGGCTCGGGTGGCGGCTCGATGCCGACTTCGCCTTCGACAACGGCTTCCGGATCGTCCAGTACACGCCGCCCGGCTCGCCGTGCTCGGTGCAGTTCGGGACGAGCATGACGCAGGCCGCGCCGGGCACGGCGCAGAACATGTACCTCGTCGTCGCCGACATCGACGCCGCGCGGGCCGATCTCGCGGCGAACGGGGCGGAGGTGAGCGAGACCTTCCACGCCGCCGAGCCCGGGGCCCAGTTCAACGCCGATCCCGGCGGTCACGTGGCGGGAGCCGCGCCCGACCGGGCGACGTACGGCTCCTTCGCGTCGTTCAGCGACCCGGACGGCAACGTCTGGCTGCTGCAGGAGATCACGACCCGGCTGCCGGGGCGGGTGGACGCCGACGCGACCTCGTTCGCGACCGTCGCGGACCTGGCCGGCGCCATGCGCCGCGCGTCCGTCGCCCACGGCGTGCACGAGAGCCGCACCGGCGAGGCCGACGAGAACTGGCCCGACTGGTACGCCGCCTACATGGCCGCCGAGCAGGCGGGGACCGAGCTCCCGACCTGACCGCCCGAGCCGCCGCGCCCCCGGTCAGCCCTCTGGGCGCGGGGGCAGCGGCGGGTCGACGTCGTCGTACACGCGCACGCGCCGCGAGCCGGCCGTGCTCGCCGCGGACGTGGACGGCGAGCCCGGCCTGGGGCGCGAGCGCCGTCCGCCCCCAGGCGACGACGTTGTACTCGAGCGCGCACGCCACCCCGTCGTCGACGGTCGCGCAGCGCTCGAGCGCGATCCCGCCGCCGTTCGCGAACAGCCGCTCGTGCAGGGCCCGGAGCGCGGCGGTGCCGCGGTGCGTGTGCCCCTCGCCCGCCGGCTCGCGGAGATAGCCGTCGGGCTCGAAGGCGGCGACCGCCGCCTCCACGTCGCCGGCGGCGAGGGCGCGCCCGTAGTCGCCGACGACGTCCGCGGCGCCGGCCAGCTCGTCGGGCTGCAGCAGCGGCGGGCGGACCGCGTGCCGGCCGCTCAGCAGCCGGGGGCTGTAGTAGACCCGCTGCTCGGTGATGCGGCCGTGGGCGTCGTGATCGCTGGCGATCGCCATGGGAACCGCGACACGCCCCGCGTCGCCGTCGGCGTGCAGGACGAGCTCCTCGACCCCGCGGCCCGGGGTGATGAGGAAGCCGACCTGCTCGGTGGTCGCGTCGTGCTCGGCCATCCAGTCGCCGAGCGTGACGGCGAAGCGCTCGAACGCGGCGACGCCCGTGATGCGCCCGCGCACCGGATGGTGGACCTGGGGCACGCCGGAGAACGACTCGACGAGCGCGCCGATCTCCCCGGTCCTCAGGCCGTCGAAGAACGGGACGAGCGAGAGGCGGCGCAGGCGCTCGTCCTCCCACACGCGCGCCAGGGCGGGGGCGGTGAAGAGCTCAGGCGTCCAGGGCACCGCCGAGACCCTACGCCCCGCGGTCGCTCGACCTACAGGCCCGCCGCGTAGGAGAGGTCCGGGTCCGTCGTGGCTCGCGCGGCGCGCAGCGCGAGGGGCGCGGCGGTGGAGGTCATCACCGTCGTGGCGCTCTGGGTGACCGATGGCGTCCCGCTCATGCCGTCGCTGGAGCTGCCGATCGCCGTCGGGACCAGCGCGAAGAGGTTGTGGCTGAGCGTGACGGCGGCCTGCAGGCCGCTGAACAGCAGCACGCCGGCGCTGCGGTTGACGGTCGTGAGGCTGCCGCCGAGGTCGCGGACACGGCCGCCGACGACGTTGTCCTGCAGCAGGATCGTTCCGCGGGCACAGCCCGCGCTCGCGCCCGCGCGGCACTCGAGCAGGAACCCCTGCTCGCTCGCCTCGACCACGTTGCCGCGCAGGATCGTCGTCGCGTCGACGTGCCACACGCGGATCGGCGAGCGCGCGTAGTACACGACCTTCGCCGCGCCGCGCGTGCCGTACACGGGGCGGAACACGTTGAACTCGGCGACCAGCGTCCCGCGGTCCGGGCCGACCGGGAGGCCGTTGTGGTCGTAGGGCCCGTTGTGCGGGACGTTCTGGCCGAAGAACAGGGCGGTGAGGTTGAAGCCCTCGAAGGTGTTGTAGCCGGCGTACGCGTCGAGGTTGCCCTCCTTGAAGGAGAGCGCCTGGTTGAAGATCCCGGAGAAGTAGTTGTGCTCGACGCGCGGGTTGATCGCGCCGTAGGCGTTCACGCCGTAGTCCATCTGCGCGTCGCCGATGGACTGGCTCGTGAGCGTCGCCGTCGGGTCGTCGGCCAGGTACGGATCGAGGAGCTCGTTGCAGCGGACCTCGCTGTTGCGGGTGTCCCAGAGCTGGACCCCGGCCCCGTAGCTGCTGATGATCCGGTTGCCCTGGACGAGCGTGTTCGTCGCGTCGTCGACGGCGATCGCCGTGTCGTAGTAGCGGATCTCGAGGCCCTCGACCGCGACGCCGTCGCCGCGCACCGCGATCGCCGTCCCGGTCGGGGTGCCGACGCTCGTGTCGTTCGCCGTGCGGGGCGTCGCGTTGCCCACGAGGACGGCGCCGAACGGGTGCTGCGCGCGGAGGCGGATCGCCTTGGTGATCGTGGCCTGGACGCGGGTGTAGGTGCCGTCGGTGAGCTCGACGGTGTCGCCGGGGGAGGCCGCGTTGACGGCCGCCTGGAGCGACTGCCCGGGGCTCACGGCGATCGTGCGGCCGGTGCCGGTCCACGCGCCGGCCGTCGCGGTGCAGTAGCCGGGCGTCGACGGCGGCAGGGACGAGGTCCAGGTCGGGCCCTGGCCGGCCGGCGCCGGGGTCGTCGCCGGCTTCGACGTCTTCGGCTTCGCCGTCGTGCTCGAGGCCTTGCCGGGCGTGACGACGAGCCGCGGCGAATGGGCGGCGTCCTGCGCCCGGAAGCGGATGCGCGCGCGGCCGGCGGTGGTGACCTGGAGGCAGGTCGTAGCGCCCGTGCGCTGCGCGCCGGCGGGGAGGCGGAAGCTGTTCCAGCCCTTGGTGATCTTGGCCTTCGTGACGAGGGCCTTGCCGGTTCGCGGGCGATTTCGGGCGGTCACGGTCGCCGCGTTCCAGGCGCAGCCGGACGCGCGGATCGTCACCCGCTGGCGGGCGGGCGTGATGGCGTAGAGGCGCAGCGTCGACATGCGCGTCCCGGCGGGGACGGTGAAGCGCAGCAGCGCGCGGCGGACCGGCGAGCCGTCGACGCTGACCGATGCGGCGTCGGCGAAGTTGACCGACGGCCGGGCGACGTCGACGTAGGTCGCGGCGCGGGGAGTGAGGGTCCGGGCGTCGGCGGGCGCCGCGATCGTGGCGATCGCGCCCAGCGCCGCGAGGGTCGCGGCCGCGCGCCTGCGGACGGGGGGCATGGCCCGGACATCGGCGCCGTGGGCGACGGCGCGGAGACGACGGCGCCCGGGATCGACGGATGGACGGTGCGGCGCTCTATCGTCCGCCGGCGATGACGGCCTTCCCGCACCTCTACGCGCCGCTCGAGTTGCGCGGGCAGGTGCTGCGCAACCGGATCGTCTCGACGCCGCACGCCACCGGCTGGGGGCGTGACGGCCTGATCGATCCGCGCGAGGTGGACTACCACGTGCGCAAGGCGGCCGGCGGATGCGCGCTCGTCATGACGTTCGGCTCGGCGTCGGTGGACCCGGCGACGGCGGCGTCGTACGGGTCGATCTCGCTCTGGGACGAGCGCAACGAGCCGGCGCTCCGCGCGCTGGCCGACGGCGTGCACCGCCACGGCGCGCGCTGCATGTCCCAGATGACGCACATGGGGCGGCGCGGGACGTCGACGATCTCGGGGATCCCGCTGCGCGCTCCGTCCGACCTCCCGGAGGGCGTCCACCTCGAGGTGCCGGTCCCGCTGCGCGCGTCCGAGATCCCGGCGATCGTGACGCGCTTCGCCGAGGCGGCGGCGCGTCTGGAGCGCTGCGGCTGGGACGGGTGCGAGGTGACGTCGTTCGGGGGCCACCTGATCGAGCAGTTCTTCGACCCCGGGGTCAACACGCGCACGGACGAGTACGGCGGCAGTCTCGAGAACCGGACCCGTCTCGGGCGCGAGGTGCTGGCGGCGGTGCGCGCCGCGGTCTCGGACGACTTCGTCGTGGGGTTCCGGATGGCGGTCGACCAGTGCCTGACCGGCGGCCTGGGCCCCGACGAGCTCATCGCGGTCGCGCGCAGCCTCGCGGCGGGCGAGGCGATCGACCTGTTCAGCGTGAGCGGCGGCACGGGCGCGACGCGGCTGTCGACCGCGTACTTCGTGCCCGGCGACGAGCTCCCGGAGGGCGTCTACAACGAGCGCGCGCGGCGCTTCCGCGCGGCCGTCGGCGTCCCGGTCCTCGTGGCCGGCCGCAACGTCGAGCCCGCGATGGCGGACGCCTGCGTCGCGAGCGGGGTCGACCTCGTGGCGATGACGCGCGCGATCATCGCCGACCCCGACCTGCCCGCGAAGGCGCGCGCCGGCCGGGCCGCGCGGCCGTGCATCGGCCTGAACGAGGGCTGCATCGGCCGCCTGTACACCGACCGGCCGATGTGGTGCTCGGTGAACCCGGGCATCCGCGACCCGGACCTCGCCGCGCCGGCCCAGGCCGCGACCCCGGGCCGGGTCGTCGTCGTCGGTGGCGGGGTGGCGGGGCTCGAGGCCGCCCGCGGCGCGGCGCTGCGCGGCCACGACGTCGTCCTCTTCGAGCGCCGCCCGCACCTGGGCGGACGGGCGCGCCTCGCGGCCGCGAGGCGTGGCCGGGAGCGCTGGGTGCGGTACGTCGACTGGCTGCGCGACGAGGCGCAAGGCGCCGGGGCCGAGCTGCGCCACGGCGTCGCGGCGACGGCGGAGGCCGTGCTCGCCGAGGCGCCCGACGCCGTGGTCGTCGCGACGGGGTCGGAGCTCCGGTCCTCGGCGGCGCCTCCCGGGCCGGTGCCGGCGATCGACGTCGACGCGCTGCTCGAGCGTGGCACCGGCGCGGCCGCGTCGCGGTCGGCGCTCGTGCTCGACGACGACGGCGGCCTCCTCGCGCCGACGGCCGCGGAGCGCCTCGTCGACGAGGGCTTCACCGTCGAGATCGTCACCACGCACCCGGCCGTCGGCGCGGAGATCGATGCGACCCAGCAGCCGTTCGTGTACCGCCGCCTCGCGCTCGCCGGGGTCGTGATGACGCCGCACCTGCGCGGGCTGTCGAGCGATGCGCGCGGCGTCACGCTGCGCCACCTCTACACCGAGCGCGACGAGCGGCGCGAGGGCGTGGGCCTCGTGGTCATGGCCGGCCACCGCCGCGCCGTCGCCGGTCTGCGCGACGAGTTGACCGCGCTGCGGCCCGACCTGCGGGTCGTGGTGGCCGGCGACGCCCTCGCCCCGCGCACGCTGCTCGACGCGGTCGCCGAGGGGGCGCGCGCCGGCGCCGAGGTGTGATCCCGGGCTCGCAAGGGGTCCGCACAGGCCTATTAGGGTCACCGAATACACTCGAACGCGATGGCCGACACCGACACCGACACCGCTCCCGCCCCGGCGCGCCGCACAGCGCCGCATGATCCAGACCCGCGTCGAGGAGGTCCGCCGCCTCACGCCGCACCTCATCCGCGTCGTCGTCGGCGGCGACGACCTCGAGAGCTTCGGCGCCGGCGAGTTCACCGACCACTACGTCAAGCTCCAGCTGCCGCCGCCCGGCGCGCCGTACTCGGCGCCGTTCGACCCCGAGGACGTCAAGGCGCACCACCCGAAGGAGCACTGGCCGCGCGTGCGCACCTACACGGTGCAGGACTACGACGCCGAGCGCCGGCGCCTGACGATCGACTTCGTCCATCACGGCGACACCGGCGTCGCCGGGCCGTGGGCGGCGAACGCCCAGCCCGGCGACGGCCTGCAGCTCATGGGCCCGGGCGGCGCGTACACGCCCGACCCGGACGCCGACTGGCACCTCATGGTCGGCGACGAGGCGGTCCTCCCGGCGATCTCGGCGTCGCTTGCGCGGATCCCGGCGGGCGTGCCCGTCCACGTGCTCGTCGAGGTCGACGGGCCCGACGACGAGGTCGCGCTCGAGACCCCGGGCGACCTGCGCCTGACCTGGCTGCACCGTCGCGCCGACGACGAGGACCTGCTCGCCCGGGCCGTCCGCGAGCTCGCCTTCCCCGACGGCACGGTCCACGCGTTCGTCCACGGCGAGGCCGCGACCGTCCGCGCCGTGCGCCGCCACCTGCTGGTCGACCGCGGCGTCCCGCGCGAGGCGCTGTCGATCTCCGGCTACTGGAAGCGCGAGCGGACCGAGGAGGGCTGGCGCGAGGACAAGGCCGAGTGGAACCGCCTGGTCGAGGAGGACGCCGCGGCCACGGCGTGATCGCCCCGGAGATGTCCGGGGCGGGACACCCGCGGCGACGGCGCGCCGCACGCGCCGCCGTCCATGGCCCATCATCGGCGGATGGCCGTGGCCGCCACCGTGCTCGAGGCGGACGCGCTGAGCCGCAGCTACGGCCGGCTCGTCGCGCTGCGCGAGCTCAGCCTCACGATCGCCGCGGGCGAGTGCGTGGCCCTGATCGGGGCCAACGGCAGCGGCAAGTCGACGGCCGTCCGGATGATCGCCGGGCTGCTCGAGCCGACCGGCGGGAGCGTGCGCGTCGCCGGGCGCCGACCCGCACCAGGAGCCCGGGGCGGAGGCGGCCCGCGCCGCGCTCGCGCTCGTCCCCGACACGCCGGTCCTCTACGACGACCTCACCGTCCGCCAGCACCTCGAGCTCGTCGGGCTCGCCCACGGGGTCGACGACGCCGGCCTCGACGCGCGGATCGAGGACCTCCTCGAGCGGCTCGGGCTCGCCGCGCGGGCGGACTTCATGCCGCGCGAGCTCTCGCGCGGGATGCGCCAGAAGGCCCAGCTCGCGTGCGCGCTCGTCCGCCCGGCGGAGCTGCTCGTCCTCGACGAGCCCGTCGTCGGGCTCGACCCGCCCTCGCAGGCGCTGCTCGGCGAGCTCCTGCGCGCGGCCAAGGGCGCCGGGACGGCCGTGCTGCTCACGACCCATCAGCTGCTGTTCGCCGACGGCCTCGCCGACCGCGCCGTGATGCTCGAGGAGGGCGAGGTCGCCGACGCCGGGTCGTGGGCCGAGGTGCGCGAGCGGGCCGAGGCCCGCGGGTGGATCTCCTCCTGACCGCCGCGACGCTCGATTCGGCCGGGCGCCTGCGCGCCGTGCGCGCCTGGTGGGGCGCGGTCCGCCCGGGGCCGTCGCTCGGCCGCCGGCTCGACCTGCTCTACACGATCGTGCTGAGCGCCGGGATCCTCGGGGCGCTCGCCTACGGGACGGCAAGCTCCGCGCTGGCCCAGGTCGTCGGGCCGGCCTGGCTCGCGCACGTCGGCCCGGCGCTGGCGCTCGTGGCCGTCCTGCTGACCGCGCGCTGGGGCGGCTACCAGGGCCCGGTCGTGTTCTCGGTCGCCGACGTCACGCACCTGCTCGGCGCGCCGCTGCCCCGTCGCGGGCTGGCGGCCGGGCGGCTGGCGCGTGCGCTCGCGGCGGGGGCGGGGGCAGGCGCGCTGGCCGCGGGCGCGCTGGTCGTCGGCCTCGCGGGCGAGGGCCGCGGGATCGCGGTCGGTCGGGCCGCGGGGCTCGTCGCCGGCGTGGCCGAGCTCGGCGTCCTCGGTGTCGCGGCGGCCTGGGCCGTCGAGTGCTCCGCGCGCTGGGACCGGCTCACCCGCCGGGCGATCTGGCCCGCCGTCGCCGTCGCGGCCGGCCTCTGGGCGCTGTCCGGCGCGGGGGCGGGCGGCCGCGCGGTCGCGCTGTGGGGCGGGCCGTGGGGCTGGGCGCTGCAGCCGGGGACGACCCAGCCGGGCGCCGCTTGGGCCGCGGCGCTCGTGCTGCTGACGCGTCCTGACGGCCGCGGCCGCCGCGCTCGCGCTGCGCGGCGCCGGGAACGGCCACGCCGAGCGCCACCTGAGCCGGGCCGAGGCGCGGGCGAACGCGCTCGCCTCGCTGATGAGCTTCGACGCCCGCACGGCCCGACTCGCGCTGGAGACCGCGGGCGCCGGCGGCGCCACGCGGGGCGGCCGCGGGCTGCGCCGCCTGCGACGGGCGGTCGCCGCGCGGGGCCGGCGGACCGGGGCGACCTGGGCGGCGATCGTCTGGCGCGACGCGGTGGCGGTCCTGCGGACACCAGGGCGCGCGGCCGAGGGCGCGGTCCTCGCCGCGGGCGGGGTCGCCCTCGCCGTCACGAACGGCGACCGCGTGCTGACGGCCGCCGCCGCGATGGCGCTCGTCTACGCGGGCGCCGCGCGCCTGCTCTGGCCGCTGCGGGCCGAGCTCGACCGCCCCGCGCGCGCCCGGATCCTGCTGCGCCCGCGGCTCGGCCGGATCGTGGCGGCGCACCTCGTCGTCCCGGTCGTCCTCGTCGTCGTCGCGGCCGCGATCGGCGCGCTGGGGGCCGCGGCCGCCGGCGGCCTGCCGTCCCGCCGGGGCGCCGTCGCCGCGCTCGCCGCCGTCGTGGTCACGCCGGTCGTGACGTTCTGCGCCGCGATGTCGGCGCGCCGCGGCGGCCGGCTGTCCGAGAGCGTGTTCGCGACCGCCGTCGGGACCGACCCGTCCGGCGGCGGCTTTCTCGTGCTCGGCTGGCTCGCCCTCTGGCCGGGGCTGGGCGCCGCGCTCGGGGCCGTGCCCGTGATCGCGGCGGTCAAGGCCACGAGCGGCGACGCGGTGGTCCTCGTGCTGGCGGTCGAGGTCGCCGCCGCGGCCGCCCTCCTCGGCACGCTGCGCGACGACCCGCCCGACGCCTGAGCTCAGCCCGGCGCCACGATCACGGCCGGGCCCGGCGGGTCGGCGAACAGCTGCTCGACCGCGTCGGCTCGCCGCGCGAGCGCCGCGCGCTGGTTGACGTAGCCCTTGTCGGTGATCTCGCCCGCGTCCATGTCCGGCGGCGCGGCGAGCAGCAGCAGCCGCTCGACCCGCCCGGCCGAGCCCTGGCCGGCGTTGATCGTCGCGAGCGCGGCCGCGAGGTGCGCGCGCAGGGCGGGGTCGTCGAGCGCGACGTCGGTGCCCTCGGGCGCACCGCAGACGCGCCGTGCCTCGCCCTGGTTCACCCACGCCAGCGCGGCGACGTGGTCGCGGTCGTGGCCGGCGATGACGGCGTCGGTGAGCACGCCCGCGGCCGAGATGAGCGCCGTGCGGACCTGGCCGGCGACGACCCACGTCCCGGTGACGAGCTTGAAGTTCTCCGCCAGGCGCCCGTCGAACAGCAGGCCCGCGCTCGGGTCCTCGGGATCGACGAGACGGGCGGCGTCGCCGCTGCGGTAGAAGCCCTCCGCGTCGAAGAGGGCCGCGGTCGCGGCGGCGTCGCGGTGGTAGCCGGGGGTGACGTTCGGTCCGCGCACGCGGAGCTCGAGCTTGTCGTCGATCGGCGCGAGCTTGACCGTGACGCCGGGCAGCGGGACGCCGATGCAGCCGCACCGCGCCGACGCGAAGTGGGCGGTCGTCGCGCCCGGCGCGGTCTCGGTCGAGCCCCACGACGCGGTCAGCGGGACCGGGTGGTCGGCGACGCCGTCGGCGATCGCGCGCAGGCGGTCCCAGAGGCCCTGCGGCAGCGCGGCCCCGGCGTAGAACATGAACCGCAGCCGCGAGAAGAACGTCTCGGCCAGCGCGCGGTCGGCCTCGAGGCGCGGGGCGAGCAGCGCCCAGCCGGCGGGCACGTTGAAGTAGGCGGTCGGGGCGATCTCGCGCAGCGCGGCGACCGTGCGACCGAACAGCGCGGGGACCGGGCGGCCCGCGTCGACGTGCAGCGTGCCGCCGTAGGCGAGGACCTGGCCGAGGTTGTGGTTGGCGCCGAACGTGTGGCTCCACGGCAGCCAGTCGACGAGCACCGGCGGCTCGGTCCGCAGGAACGGCCACACCGCGCCGAGCGCCTGCTGGTTGGAGCACAGCATCCGGTGGGTCGTGATGACGCCCTTCGGCGAGCCGGTCGAGCCCGACGTGAACAGGATCTTCGCGACCGTGTCCGGGCCGACGGCCGCGAACGCGCGCTCGACGTCGCCGAGCGGTTCGGTCGCCTCGAGGTCGGCCAGCGCGAGCGTGCCGGGCGGAAGGTCGCGGGCGACGACCCGCGCCGGGACGGCGTCGGCGACCGCCTCGAGGGCCGGGCCGAACGCGGCGCCGTCGTCGGCGAACACCATCCCGGGCGTGCACCGCGCCGTGATCGCCCGGACGCGCTCGTGGTCGCGGCTGAGCAGGGAGTAGGCGGTGCTGATCGGGACGACGGGGACGCCCGCGGTGTGGGCGCCGAGCAGCATCAGCAGGTGCTCGATCGAGTTGCCCGAGAGGATCATCAGCGGCCGCTCGGGGCCGAGGCCGTGCTCGAGCAGGGCCTGGGCGATGCCGTCGGCGCGGGCCCGCGCCGCGCCCCAGGTGACGGTCTCCCAGCCCGCGTCCTCGCCGCGCGGGCGCTGGGCGGCGAGCACGCGGTCGGGATGCGCCGCGGAGCCCGCGCGGAAGAGGTGCGCCATGCTCGGGGCGACGTCCCCGAGCGGCGCGGTGGAGCGCAGCAGGAGCGCGCCCTCGGCGCCGCGCTCGAGCACGATGCGCGGCGGCGCGAACACCTCGGCCGCGGCGGTCACGCCGCGCTCAGGGCTCCTCGCGCGGGTCGGCCGGGACGGGGTCGTCGAAGTCCTCGCGCACGGCCTCGAAGTACGAGTTGCACGCCTGGCAGCGCCACTGCGCGGTGATGATCTGCCCGCCCCACTGCCCGACGCGCTCGACGGCGCCGGCGCCGCAGAACGGGCACGTCGGGACGCTCACGGCGTGTACCGCCGCGTCGCGGCGTCCCAGCGCGACCAGTCCGTCGGCTCCTCCAGCGCGATCGTGACGCCCTCCGCGTCGAGCAGGGCGACGAGCCACGCGCGGACCTGCTCGCGCTGCGCGGCCGGGCCCCGCGCGATCATCCCCTCGGCGAGCGCGGCGGCGACGCCGGGGTCGTCGTCCGGGCCCATCCAGCGCCCGGCGTGCTCCCACGTCTCGAGCAGGCGGGCGACGAGCGCGTCGCGCTGGCCGCCCCCGGCGCGGCAGAGCCGCCTCGCCCACGCCTCGGCGTGCACGCGGTGCGAGCCCTCCTCCTGGAGGATCTTCTTCGCGCGCTGGGCCATCGGGGTGACCGACGAGTCCACGCACGAGGCGACGAACGTCGTCAGCACGCCGTCGATCAGCAGGTTCGCGGCGATGAACGCCATCCAGTCGGGCAGCTCGTCGTCGAGCAGGACGAGCCGGTGCCCGCGGCCCGCGAGGCCCTCGTCGCCGGCCTCGACGCCGAGCGCCTTGAGCACGGGGTAGGTCGACCGCGCGTGGCCCATCTCGTCCTGGGCCATCGCCGCCGCGGCGACGGCGGACTCGAGCGTCGGGGCGCTCACGCCCCACTCGGCGTAGCGGCGGCCGAGGGCGGCCTTGTTGTCGGCCAGCGAGCCGACGAGCGAGGCCATCGCGGCGGTCGCGAGCGTTTCCTGCGAGGTGGTCTCGACGGCGGGGCTCATGGCCTGATCGCCTCCCGGATCGCGGCGCGCGGAACGATGATCATGTGGATCCACGGCTGCTCGTCGTAGATCGAACGGGCCGAGACGAGCGCGAGGTCCTCGTCGTCCTCGGTCACCGTCCCGACGTGGTGCAGCGGGTCCTCGTAGGCCTTGCGCGCGAAGACCTCCCAGACGTGGTCGCGGCTCTCGACCGCGCGGGTCGACGCGCTCATGCCACGATCCCCAGCGTGCGCATCGTCGCGCGCGCGTCCTCGCGGATGCGGCTGCGCGTCCAGACCGGGTCCCACACGACCTCGATGCGGACCGTGTCGACCTCGGGCTCGGCCAGCAGGCGCTCGCGGATGTCGTCCTCGATGAAGTCGGTGGCCGGGCAGCCCATCGCGGTGAACGTCAGCTCGAGGTCGACCGCGCGCTCGTCCGCGCGGTAGACGAGCGAGACGATCAGCCCCATGCCGACGACCGAGATCGGGATCTCGGGGTCCTCGACGTCCTGCAGCGCGGTCCACAGGCGCGCCTCGACGGCCTGCTCGGCCGTGAGCGGGCCGGCGGCCGCGGCCTCGGCGGCGGCCTCCTCGCGGGTGATGAGGCGCGCGCTCATGCCGCCACCGCCAGCCGCTGCCGGTAGCCCTTCTGCAGGCGCGCGACGTAGGCCTCGTTCATCGGCCCGCGCCCCTTCCAGCGGACCATCACGTCGTCCCACGAGATCGGGCCCTCGTCGAGCATCCACGTCTTCGTCGCGGCGTCGAAGCGCGCGGGGAACGGGCAGTCGACGACCCACCGCTCGGCCTCCTCGTCCCAGTGGGCGGGGACGTCGACGCCGACCTCGTCCATGAACGGGACCACGGCCGCCATCCACGTCTGGCGCAGCTCGTCGTTGCTCTTGCCCTTGAAGCCGTACTCGAGCTGGATGCCGTGCTTCTTGCGCTCGTCGGGCAGGCCGAACCACTCGAGGGTCAAGATGAACATCCAGTCGGCCGCCGCCTGCACCTGCGCCCGGCCCTCCGGGTCGGCGCACAGCTTCTTGACCCACGTGCGGCCGTGGCGGAGGTGGAACGTCTCCTCCTTGTCGACCTTGGCGAGCGCGCGCTTCCACGGGCCGAACGTGCTCGACTCGTGCACGTCGGAGAGCAGGACGAAGCCGGCCTGGTCGTAGAGCGCGTTGGCCATGACGAGCTCGGCCCAGGAGTCGAGCGCCACGTCGAACGCGTAGGGGTACTTGAAGGCCGAGGGCTCGCGCTCGTAGATGAGCCGGCTCATGTCGACGCCGAGGTCGCCGAGCAGCCGGTAGCCGATGTGCGCGTGGGCGAGCTCGTCCTGGATGATCGAGACGGCCGAGCCGAAGTTGTTGAGCGCCGGCGCGTGCTGCGCGGCGCGCAGGTAGGCCGGGGCGCTGACGAGCTCCGTGTCGGCCGACACCGTGAGGATGCGCCGGATCCCCTTCAGGTACTCGGGGGACATGTGCTGCAGGCCCTCGACGAGCTTGCCGGCGGCGAGGTGCTCGCGGACCTCGTCCTCGGTCCGCTGGGCGAGCTCCTCGACCGGGAGGGCGGTGGGGGTCATGGTGATGGCTCCTGGTGGTCGGCGTCGCGGTCAACGTGTGACACTTGACTGACGGACGACAACGTATAGTCTATCGCCCATGCGGTCAAGCACCGTGGACGAGTTGCTGCACTCCGATCGGGCCGGCGGCGTCCTGACGCTCACGCTGAACCGGCCGGAGAAGCGCAACGCGATCGACCCCGCGCTGCGCGACGCGCTCGCGGCGGCGCTCGACGCCGCCGCGACCGACGCGACCGTCCGCGGCGTCGTGCTCACCGGCGCGGGCGGCGCGTTCTGCGCCGGCGGCGACCTCGCCCGCTTCGACGAGCTCCACGACGCGCGCGCCTACCGCCACGTCGCGCACCGCCTGACCGACCTCGTCGAGTCCGTCGAGCGCCTCGAGAAGCCGGTCGTCGCCGCGATCGACGGCGTCGTCACGGGCGCGGGCCTCGCGCTCGCGCTCGCCTGCGACTGGCGGGTCGGCGCGCCGACGGCGCGCGTGCTGTTCCGCGAGGGCCGGGTCGGCCTCGTGCCGACCCACGGCGGGCTGACGCGCCTCGTCAAGCTGCTCGGCCTCGCCCGCGCCAAGGAGGTCCTGCTCGGCGGGGAGGACCTCGACGCCGACGCGGCGCGCGCCGCCGGCCTGCTGAGCGAGCTCGCGCCGAGCGCCGCGGAACTGCCGGCGGTCGCCCACGCGCGCGTGGAGAAGATGCTCGGCCGGGCGCCGCTGTCGTTCGCCGCGGCGAAGCGCCTGCTGCACCTCGCCGCCGACGTCGACCAGCGCAGTGGGATGCTGGCCGAGAGCCTCGCCCAGACCGCACTGCTCCAGACCGACGACCACCGCGAGGGCCTCGCGGCCGCCCGCGAGCGGCGGGCACCGGACTTCAAGGGAACATGACTACGAGGAGAGCACCGTGGAAGCTGCCATGCTGATCGGCGGGGAGTGGCGCGGAGCCGCCTCCGACGAGGAGATCGAGGTCGTCAACCCGGCGACCGAGGAGGTCGTCTCGAACGTTCCGAGCGCCGGCGCGGCCGACGTCGACCTCGCCGTCGAGACGGCCAAGCGCGCGTTCCCCGAGTGGGCCGCGACCGACACCGAGAAGCGCGCCCACATCCTTGCGGCCGCCGCAGACCTGATCGAGGAGCGCGCGAAGGAGCTCGCGGCGCTGCTCACCTCCGAGCAGGGCAAGCCGATCATGGAGGCCCGCGGCGAGGTCACCCACCTCGCCCACGGCGTGCGCTACTACGCCGAGGCGGCCACGAAGGTGACGGGCACCTACCAGGACCTGCCGTCCGCGTTCGGCCCCGCCTACGGCCAGGTGATCCGCCGCCCGATGGGCGTCTGCGCGGCGATCACGCCGTACAACTTCCCGCTGACGCTGCTCGGCACGAAGGTCGCGCCCGCGCTCGTGTGCGGCAACACGGTCGTCGCCAAGCCGGCGGCGACGACGCCGCTCGCGACGCTCGAGGTCGCGCGCATCTTCGCGCGAGGCGGGCGTGCCCGACGGCGTGCTCAACGTCGTCACCGGCCGCGGCTCGGTCGTCGGCGACGCCCTCACCGGGCATCCCGACGTGCGCCGCATCGCGTTCACCGGCTCGACCGCGGTCGGCCGCCACGTCGCGTCGATCGCCGCGCCGCTGATGAAGCGGCTGTCGCTCGAGCTCGGCGGCTCGGACCCCGTGATCGTGTGCGAGGACGCCGACGTCGACGCCGCCGTGAAGGCCGTGATCATCGGCCGCTACTGGAACGCCGGCCAGGCGTGCCTGGGCTGCAAGCGCGTGTTCGTCCACGAGTCGGCCTACGACCAGTTCGTCTCCCAGCTCGTCGAGCGCGTCGGGCGCTACGAGCCGGGCGACGGCACGGTCAAGGCCGAGAAGCCGAAGCTGCGGATGGGCCCGATCCACACGCGCGCGGGCCGCGACGAGCTGCTCGAGCAGATCGAGGACGGCGTCGCGCACGGCGGCGAGGTGCTCATCGGCGGCGGCACGGGCGAGAACGGCAAGGGCTTCTTCCTCGAGCCCGCCGTCGTCGCGGAGCCGGGCGACGGCTCGCGGCTCGTGACCGAGGAGGTCTTCGGGCCCGTGCTGCCCGTCTTCCGCTACAGCGACTTCGACGACGCGATCCGCCGGGCGAACGACACGAGCTACGGCCTCGGATCGTCGATCTGGACGCACGACGTGCGCAAGATCCACCGCGCCGCGCGCGAGATCGACGCCGGCATGACGTGGGTCAACCAGATCCACTACGGCTACGACGAGCTGCCGTTCGGCGGGGTCAAGGATTCGGGCTTCGGCAAGGAGCACGGGATGGAGGCGCTCGACAGCTACGTCGAGCTCAAGAGCGTCGTCGTGGGAGGCCTGGGCTGATGGCCGCCGTCACGTTCTCCGCCGAGGGCGCGGTCGGCGCGATCACCCTGGACAAGCCGCCCGCGAACTCCTACGACATCCAGTTCATGCTCGACCTCGCCGACACGATCGGCGAGGCGAGCAGCCACGACGACGTGCGGGTGGTCGTCGTGCGCAGCGCGAGCGAGAAGTTCTTCAGCGCCGGCGCGGACGTCAAGCGCTTCCTCGCCAACGACGTCGAGGCGAACATGGAGATGATCGCGCTCGCCCACGACGCGCTCGCGGGCATCGCCCGCTCGCCGAAGCTGTTCGTCGCGTGGATCGCCGGGCACGCGCTCGGCGGGGGCCTCGAGATCGCGCTCGCCTGCGACCTGCGCTACGCGGCCGAGGGCGGGTTCCGGCTCGGCACGCCGGAGGTCACGCTCGGGCTCCTGCCGGGCAACGGCGGCACCCAGCGCCTGCCGCGCATCATCGGCCGCGGCCCCGCGCTCGACCTGCTGCTGACCGGCCGCCAGGTCAAGCCCGACGAGGCGCGCGACCTCGGCATCGTCAGCGGGCTGTTCGCCGACGAGGCACGCGTTCCGCGCGCACGTCGACAAGCTCGCCGCCGGGCCGCCGCTGGCGATCGCGAACATCAAGCGCGCCGTGTACCAGGGGCTCGACGTGACGCTCGAGGAGGGCCTCGCGCTCGAACGCGCGCTGGTCGAGCAGCTGTTCCGCTCGCAGGACGCGAACGAGGGCCTCACGGCGTTCAGCGAGAAGCGGTCGCCGACGTTCGTGGGGGCGTAGCCATGGCTTCCACCGCCACCGTCCTCGAGCGCGGGATCTTCGTCGACGGCGCCGTCGAGCCCGTCGCGGGGGAGACCCTGACGATCACGAACCCGGGCACCGGCGAGGTCGTCGGCCACGCGACGAAGGCCGACGCGGCCGCCGTCGACCGCGCCGTGCGCTCGGCCCACGCGGCGCAGGCCGACTGGGCCCGGCGCGGCTACGCCGACCGCGGCGCGGTGCTGCGCGCCGGCGCCGAGGCGCTGCTCGACCGCGTCGAGGAGCTCATCCCCGGGCTCGTCGCCGAGCAGGGCAAGACCGTCCGCGAGGCGCGCATCGAGCTGCGCAAGGCGGCCGACACGCTCGAGCACTACGCCGGCCTGGCGAAAGAGGTCCGTGCCGCGTACGTGCACGGCCTCGACCCCGGCGTCGACGGCCGCGTGCTGCGCAAGCCGCTCGGCGTCGTCGCGGCGATCGTGCCGTGGAACTTCCCGACGACGCTGCTGTGCAACAAGCTCGGCCCGGCGCTCGTGTGCGGCAACACGGTCGTCGCCAAGCCGGCCGACACGACGCCGTTCACGACGCTGCGCCTGGCCGAGATCCTCACCGAGGCCGGGCTGCCCCCGGGCGTGCTCAACGTCGTCACCGGGACCGGCCCCGAGGCGGGGGAGGCGCTCGTCACCCACCCGCTGACGCGCAAGGTCGCGTTCACGGGCTCGACCCCGACCGGCGAGCGCGTCATGGCGCTCGCCGCGCGCGGCACGAAGCGCGTGACCCTCGAGCTCGGCGGCAGCGACCCGATGATCATCTGCGACGACGCCGACCTCGCGAAGGCGGCGAGCGCGGCCTCCATGGGGCGCTTCTACAACTGCGGCCAGGCGTGCCTGGCGATCAAGCGCGTCTACGTCTTCGAGTCGGTGGCCGACGAGGTCATCGCGGCGATCGCGGCCAAGGCGCAGCGGCTGCGCGTCGGCCTCGGGACCGACGAGGGCGTCCAGCTCGGCCCGATGCACTCCGAGCGCCAGCGGGCGATCATGGAGGACCAGATCGCGCGGACGCTGTCCGGCGGCGGCGAGATCGTCGCCGGCGGCGGGCGCCCGGACGACCCGCGGCTGCAGAGCGGCTGGTTCCACGAGCCGACCGTCGTCGTCGACCCGCCGCACGGCTCGCCGATGGCGCGCGAGGAGGTCTTCGGGCCGGCCCTGCCGATCTGGCGGGTGAAGGACTTCGACCAGGCGATCCAGCTGGCCAACGACTCGCCGTTCGGCCTGGGGTCGTCGATCTGGACGGCCGAGCCTCGATCGCGCCGAGCGCGCGGCCGCGGAGATCGACGCGGGCTACACGTGGATCAACTCGCCGACGAAGGTCTACGACGAGCTGCCGTTCGGCGGCGTCGGCGGCAGCGGATACGGCAAGGAGCACGGCTCCGAGGCGTTCGACTACTACACCGACCAGAAGTCGGTGGTCGTCCGGCGGTCGGCATGAGCACGGTCGACGTCACCGCGGCGGTCGCGCCCTCCCGGCCCGAGCGCTACAACGCGAGCTGCATCGTCGACCGCCACGCCGACTCGCCCCGCGCGGACAAGGCGGCGTTCATCGCCTCCGACGCGACCCTGACCTACCGCGAGCTGCGCGCGCAGGTCAACCGCGCCGGGCACCTGCTGCGCTCGCTCGGCGTCGCGCGCGAGCAGCGGGTGCTGCTCGTCCTCGACGACACGACGGCGTTCCCGATCCTGTTCCTCGGGGCGATGCGGATCGGCGCCGTGCCCGTGCCGGTCAGCCCGCTCGACCGCGACGAGAACTTCCGCCACTACGTCGAGGACTCCTACGCGCGCGTGGTCTGCACCGACGCCGGCTCGCTCGCCCGCCTGCGCGGCGTGCTCGGCGGCCACGACGTCCTGTTCGTCGCGCGCGGGGCCTCCGGCGACGACGTGGTCGAGCTCGACGCGGGCCTGGCGGAGCAGGACGCCGAGCTCACGCCGGCCGACACGCACCGCGACGACATGGCCTTCTGGCTCTACAGCTCGGGCTCGACCGGCAAGCCGAAGGGCGTGGTGCACCTGCACCACGACATCGAGGTCACGTGCGAGAGCTTCGCCGGGGAGGTGCTCGGGATCCGCGAGGACGACGTGACGTTCTCGACGACGAAGCTGTTCCACGCCTACGGGCTCGGCAACGGACTGTCGTTCCCGCTGTGGTTCGGCGCGACGTCGGTGCTGATGAGCGGCCCGACGAGGCCGGAGCCGATCCTCGCGACGCTCCGCACGCATCGGCCGACGGTGTTCTTCTCGGTGCCGGCGCTGTTCGGGGCGCTCGTGCGCCACCCGGATGCCGAGGGCGCGTTCGAGCGCGTGCGGTTCGCCGTCTCGGCCGCCGAGGCGCTGCCGCCGCAGACGTTCACCCGCTTCCGCGAGCGCTTCGGCGTCGAGATCGTCGACGGGATCGGCTCGACCGAGATGCTCCACATCTTCTGCTCGAACCGCCCGGGCGAGGTCGTGCCCGGGACGACCGGCTTCGCCGTGCCCGGCTACGAGCTGCGGCTCGTCGACGAGACGGGCGCGGTCGTCGAGGGCCCGGGCGTCGGCGGCCTGGAGGCCCGGGGCGACTCGTGCGCGGCGTTCTACTGGCACCAGCACGAGAAGACCAAGAGCGCGATGCGCGGCGACTGGTTCGCGACCGGCGACCGCTACGAGCGCCGCGCGGACGGCGCGTACGTCTACGTCGGGCGGATGGACGACATGCTCAAGGTCGGCGGGCTGTGGGTGTCGCCGATGGACATGGAGCACGTCCTGCTCGAGCACCCGCGTGTGCTCGGCGTCGGCGTCGTCGGCATCACGCTCGACGACGCGAGCCGGATCGCGGCGTACGTCGAGTGCGACCGGACTTCGACCCGCCCGCCCCGCCCGACGCCGCGCTCGCCGAGGAGCTGCGCACCTGGTGCAAGGACCGCCTGCGCCGCTACGAGTACCCCCACGTCGTCGAGTTCGTCGACGCGCTGCCCCGGACGCTGACCGGCAAGGTCCAGCGCTTCCGCCTGCGCGAGATGGCGGCCGCGCGCGGGAGATAGCGCCGCCGCGCGGCCGCGTACGCTCCCCGGCCGATGCAGGCGTCGGCCGGCACCGTCCTGCGTGAGTGGGGGCGGCTCGGGTGGACCGCGTTCGGCGGCCCGCCGACGCACATCGCGCTGCTGCGCGACCTGTGCGTCACGCGGCGCGGCTGGATGACGCGACACCGAGTTCGAGGACGCCCTCGCCGCGTGCAACCTGCTGCCGGGGCCGGCCTCGACGCAGATGGCGATCTTCTGCGCGTGGCGCGTGCGCGGGCGGCCGGGGGCGGTCCTCGGCGGGCTCGGCTTCGTCGTCCCGGGCCTGCTCGTGATGCTCGCCCTCGCCGCCCTCTTCCTCGCCGACACGCCGCCCGACGCGATCCAGGGCGCGGCGGCCGGGGGCGGCGCGGCGGTTGCGGCCGTCGCGGTCCAGGCGGGGTGGAGCCTCGTGCCCGGGAGCCTTGCCCGCGTGGGCGCGGCGGCCGGCGGGAGCCGCGCGCGCTGGGGCGTCTACCTCGGCCTCGGCACGCTGGCGGCCGCGACGATCGGGCCGTGGCTCGTGCTCGTCCTCGTGGCGTGCGGCGTCGTCGAGGTGGCGCTGGCGGGGACGCGGGTCGGCGGCGGCGACCGTGCACGCCTGGCCGGTGCTCGCCGCCGCCGCGGCAGGCGGGAGCGGCGGCCTCGCCGCCCTCGCGTGGGTCGCGTTCAAGGTCGGCGCGCTCTCGTACGGGGGCGGCTTCGTGATCATCCCGCTCATGCAGGGCGACGCCGTCGAGCGCTACGGCTGGATGACCGACACGCAGTTCGCGGGCGCGGTCGCGCTGGGGCAGGTCACGCCGGGGCCGGTCGTGCACACCGTGACCGCGGTCGGCTACGCCGCGGCCGGCCCGGGCGGCGCGCTGCTCGCGGCGGTCGTCGCGTTCGCGCCGTCGTTCGCGTTCGTCCTGCTCGGCGCGCCGCGGTTCGACGACCTGCGCGGCGACGCGCGCGTCCGCGCGTTCCTCGACGGCGCGGGCCCGGCCGCGATCGGCGCGATCCTCGGCTCGGCCGTCCTGCTGGCCGCCGCGCTGGCCGAGCCGTGGCAGGCGGCCGTCCTCGTGGCCGCCGCGCTGCTCGTGCTCGTCGCGCGCCGCGGCGTCGTGGTGACGCTGCTGCTCGCCGCCGCGGCGGGGGTGCTCGTCGCGGTGGCCGGAGGCCCGCTGCCGCAGTGAGCCGCCTCGGCCGCCTCGTCCCCGACGTCCTGCGCAGCGAGGGGCAGTTCCGGCTGCTCTTCGCCGGGCAGGTCCTCTCGCTGATCGGCGACCGCGTCATGCTCGTCGCGCTGCCGTTCGCGGTGCTGGAGGCGGGCGGCGACCTCGAGGCGGTCGGGCTCGTCGTCGCGGCCGAGCTCGTGCCGTTCCTGCTCTTCGCGCTCGTCGGCGGCGTCATCTCCGACCGCGGCGACCGGCGGCGGATCCTCATCGCGTCCGACGTCGCGCGCCTCGTGATCCAGGCCGTGGGCGGCGGACTGCTGGTCGCCGGCGCCGCGACGCCGCTGACGCTCGGCGTCCTCGCGGCGCTCTACGGGGCCGCGGACGCGTTCTTCCAACCCGCGTTCACCGGGCTGCTGCCGCAGACCGTCTCGCACCCCGGCCAGCTGCAGGCGGCGAACGCGTTGCGCGGGCTGAGCTTCTCCGTGTCGAGCGTCGCGGGGCCCGACGCTCGCGGGCGTGCTCGTCGGCGTGATCGGCGCGGGAGCGGCCCTGCTGTTCGACGCGGCGTCGTTCGCGGTGAGCGTCGCGTGCCTGGTGCGGCTGCGGCCGGTGGTGGCCGCGGCCGCGACCGAGGAGACCCCGCCGCCGTTCCTCGCGGCGATGCGCGCGCGGCTGGCGCGAGGTCCGCAGCCGGCGCTGGATCGTCGCGGGGCTCGGGGCGATGTGCGCCTATCACGGGATCGTGCTCCCGGCGGTCTACGTCCTCGGGCCGGTGACGATCGCCGACCGCCTCGGCGGCCCGGGCGCGTGGGCGGCGGTCGTGGTCTCGTTCGGCCTCGGGTCGATCCTCGGCGACCTCCTGCTCCTGCGTTTCCGCCCGCGCCACGCGCTGCTGGTCTCGGGGATCGCGCTCGTCGGCGCGTCGTGTCAGGCGGCGGTCTACGGCGCGGGCCTCGGGCTCGTCGGGACGTGCGTGCTGCAATGCGCGGCGGGCGTCGGCGTGACCCTGTTCTTCACGCTGTGGGAGGTCTCGCTGCAGGAGCACGTCCCGGGCGAGGCGCTCTCGCGCGTGTCGTCGTTCGACTACCTGGCGGCGACCGCGCTGATGCCGGTCGGCACGGCCGTCGCCGGTCCGGTGGCCGCCGCGCTCGGGACGCAGACCACGCTCTTGGCGATGAGCGCGGTGGGCGTCGCGTGCGCGCTGGCGTTCCTGGCGGTGCCCGAGGTGCGCACCCTGCCCCGGCGCGGCGACCCGGCGGTCGAGGCGGCCGCGTGATCGACCGCGAGACGGTGCGTGATCGTCCGGATTACTTCGTTGACTTTGAGTATTGAGCGGTAGATAGTCGGTCGGGTCCGCTGTCCGCCGTACCGGCCCGGACCACCGTCGACAGAGCGGCTGCTGAGCGCACGGTTCCGTCGCCCGGGGCCTGCGACGCCGCTCGCAAGCCGAGGAGAGCGTCATGAGCGCACATCGTGCCCGCCGCGCGTCGGTCCTGGTGGTTCTCGTGCTCAGTACCTTCGCCGTCGCCGGCCCGGCGCGGGCCGACAGCGTCACGGCCTGGAACGAGATCGCCACCGACGCGCTGATCCGCGACGGCGGTCAGGGGGCGATCGCGATCGCCAACCTGGCGATGGTCCACGGCGCGGTCTACGACGCCGTGAACGCGATCGACGGTCGGCACGAGCCCTACCTCGTGGCGCCGGCGGCGAGGCGCTGGTACTCGCGGGACGCGGCCGCGGCGACCGCCGCGTATCGCGTGCTCGTCGACAGCCGGCCGCCGGTCGTGCCCGCGGCGCAGCAGCCGGCGCTCGCCGCCCGGCTGAAGCCGCTGTACGACGCCGCCCTCGCGACGATCCCGCCCGGTGCGGCGAAGGACGGAGGGATCGCCACGGGCAACGCCGCCGCGGACGCCATGATCGCGGCGCGCACCGACGACGGCCGCTTCGGGCCCTTCCGGTTCACGGCCGGATCCGAACCGTCGGGGCGTGGCGCCCCGAGGTGCCCGACTTCATCAGCGATCCCGGCGCATGGCTCAAGGACGTCAAGCCGTTCCTGATCGGGGATGCCTCGAAGTTCCGGGGCGCTGCCGCCGAACCCGCTCACGAGCGCCAAGTACGCCAAGGAGTTCGAGGAGGTCAAGACGATCGGCGCTGCCGACAGCACGACGCGCACCGACGATCAGACGGAGGCGGCGCAGTTCTGGGGCCTGGCGAACGCGCCAGGCACGTGGAGCGACATCTTCCGCAGGCTCGCGATCGATCGCGACGGGTCGGTCGCCGACAACGCGCGGCTGTTCGCGATGCTCTACCTGACGGGCGCCGACGCCCTCATCACGACGTGGATCGACAAGGCGCGCTACTCGTACTGGCGGCCGATCACCGCGATCCACGAGGCGGGCGAGGACGGCAACCCCGCGACGAAGCCCGACGCGAAGTGGATGCCGCTCATCGCGACCCCGCCGTATCCCGATCACCCGTCCGGCCTGCCGGCCCTCGGCGGCGCCGCGGTGCGGACGCTGCAGGCCTTCTACGGCACGGACGAGGCGACGTTCGGCACGACCAACGCCGCCAAGATGCCCATCACGCGGACCTACACCCGGTTCTCGCAGGCGATCGAGGAGATCGTCGACGCGCGCGTCTGGTCGGGGATCCATTTCCGGCTCGCCGACGAGCAGGGGGCGGCGATCGGGGAGGCCGTCGCGGAGTTCGCGGAGGACCGCTTCGCCCGGCTCAGGTGCCCACCGCGCGGGGCCCGGAGCGCCCGGTAGTCGGGCGGCCCCGGATTTGACGCGGGCGCCGCGCTCCGCGCAGACTCGTCCGCATGACCGCCGACGAGTACGTCCTCGACACCCCGACCGTCCGCGCGTTCATCGCCGACGTCCGCACCGCGATCGCCGCGTCCGCATCGCCCGAGGCCGCGTGCGACGCGATCCGCCCCGCGTTCGCCACGCTCCTCGGCGACCCCGACGTGGCTCGCGCCGGAGTACGCGCGCGACGCGCCCGAGAGCGGCATGGGCGGCGGGATCGGGCAGTGGCTGCTGTTCCGCGCGGGCGACCGGTCGCTGACGCTGTTCTCGCTCGTCGTCCCCTCCGGCTCCCAGACGCCGGTCCACGACCACCTCGCCTGGGGCCTCGTCGGCCTGTACCGCGGGGCCCAGGACGAGGAGATCTTCGCGGGCGACCCCGAGGCCCTGACCCTCCGCGAGCGCCGGGCGCTCGTCCCCGGCGACTTCTACGCGCTGCTGCCGCCGCGCGACGACATCCACCGCGTCCGCACGACGTCGCCCGAGACGTCGGTCTCGATCCACCTGCTGACGAACGACACCGGCTGCGTCTGGCGCCACGCCTACGAGCCGGAGTCGGGCGCGGTCAAGCCGTTCCGGTCGGGGTACGTGAACGTGGCGTGCGAGGAGGAGTAGGCCGGGGCTCGGTCGCGGTCTTCAGCGAGCCGGCGAGCCGCCGCCGCGCGTTTCCGGGATACCGAAGTCCGCAGGCGGTTCGGCGGGCATGGGATTCGGGCGGGGTTTGTCGCTCATCCGAACTCCCAGTCTAAGTCGTCAGGGCGAGGGTCCACAGGCTGACTTCGATGCCGAGTGCGACGGCTGCGGCGATGTACCAGTGGGTCAACCGGGCGAGCACGCCGACGTTGGTGGCGCTGATGTACGCAGGTCACTCAGCCGCTCGGACTGATCTGTAAGCGCCGAGCGGCTCAGTTCATACGCGAGCCTGTTGGTGTCACTCACCACCTCGACGACGGTAGGCCCGCGGTGGCGAATGTTCGCCCCCGCGGAGCTTCACCCCATCGCCGCGCCCTGCGCCAGCAACCCGCCCTCGACGGCGTAGTAGTTGCCGGTGGTGAACGACGCGGCGTCGCTGCACAGCCAGGCGACGAGGTCGGCGACCTCCTGCGGCTCGCCCAACCGGTTCAGCGCGTGCAACGCGGCGACCGCCGGGCGGGCGCTCTCGGGGATGTTGCGCTCGACCAGGCCGGTCTTGATGAAGCCCGGCCCGACCGCGTTCACGCGGATGCCGTCGGGGGCGTGGTCGAGCGCGGCGGCCTTGGTCAGGCCGACCACGCCATGTTTCGCCGCGATGTAGCCGGAGACGCCGGCCGCCGCGACCATCCCGAAGATCGAGGCCGTGTTGACGATCGCCCCGCCCGTCCTCGCCGCCCGCATCGCCCGGACCTCCGCGCGCAGGCAGTAGAAGACCGAGCTGAGGTTCGTGGCGATGATGCGGTCCCACCAGTCGAGCGGGTAGTCGGCGACCGGCGGGTTGGACGGGTCGCCGTGGATCCCCGCGTTGTTGACCGCGATGTGCAGCGCGCCGAACGCGTCGAGGCACGCGTCGACCATCCCGTCGACCGCGGCCGGGTCGGTCACGTCGACCTCCCACGCCGCCGCGCGGCCGCCGCCGGCGGCGATCGAGTCCGCCACGGCGCGCGCCGACGCCGCGTGGACGTCCGCGATCAGCACGGCGGCGCCCGACGCCGCGAGGGTCCGCGCGACCGCCTCGCCGATCCCGGTGCCCGCGCCGGTGACGATCGCGGCGCGCTCGGCGAGCCCGTAGTCGATCGCCGCGCTCACGTGCCGCCGCTGCGCCGCCCGTTGCCGAGCGTCGCGGCCAGGTCTCGGACGCGATACCCGACCGGCATCAGCCGCAGCTCGAAGCGGTCGACGAGCGCGCCCCACAGGCCGCGCGGGAACAGCAGCGTCACGACGATCGCGACCGCGCCGAGGCCCGACCAGGTACCAGCTGCCCTCGTTGGCGAACTGCTGCTGGACGAAGAACAGGACGAGCGCGCCGAGCACCGGCCCCTCGAACGTCCCGAGGCCGCCGAGCAGGACCATGAAGATCATGTAGGCGGTCCACTGCACGCCGAAGATCGAGTCCGGCTGCACGCGCAGCGTGTTCAGGATCGTCACCGCACCCGCCGCCCCGCAGCCGACCCCGGCCAGCAGGAACACGATGCGCTTGGCCCGCGTCACGCGGACGCCGAGCGACACCGCCGCCGCCTCGTCGTCGCGGATCGCCTGCAGCGACGTCCCGAGCCGGCTGCGCAGCAGCACGAAGCCGAGGATCACGAAGAGCGCCATGAACCCGAGCGCGACCCAGTACGTGTACGCCTGGCGCGTGGCCGGGTCGTAGACGTTCAGCCCGGTCAGCGAGCGCCCGGTGCCGCCGCCGACCGACTGGTCGTTCGTCACGAGCAGCCGGAACACCTCGGCCACGACCCACATGCCGATGGCGAACTGGCCGCCGCGCAGCCGGAACACGAGCAGCGACACCGGCATCGACAGCGCGCCCGCGACGAGCGCCGCGAGCATCGCCGCGACGAACGGGTTGACCCCGTGGTCGGCGAACACGATCGTCCCGTAGGCCCCGATCCCGATGAACGCCTGCTGGCCGACGGACACGAGCCCCGCGTAGCCCGCCAGGACGTTCCACATCGCGGCGATGATGATCAGGACGAACAGCTCGGTGAGCTTCTCGGTCGTGTTCTGGGTGAACGCGAACGGGATGAACGCGAGCAGCACGAGCAGCAGCCCGGCGCCCGAGACGAACGTGCGCGACGTCCGCGTCCACCGGTGGACGGACGGCGCCGCCTGCGCCTCGCCGCCCGCGCCCGCCGAGGAGGTGTCCTCGCGCGTGGCCTCGGCGCTCATCGCGAGCGCTCCCGCCGGAAGTCGCCGGTGGCCACGGTCGAGCAATGACGCGCAGTCACGCGCGCGCCTCCTGCGCCGCGAAGATGCCCTGCTGGCGGAAGGCGAGCACGGTGAGGAAGACGATGTGCCCGGAGAGGATCGACCACGCCGGGTCGATCTCGGCCCCGACCGCCTGCGCGACGCCCAGGATGATGCCGCCGACGAGCGTGCCCCACAGCGAGCCGAGGCCGCCGATGATCACGGCCTCGAACGCGAAGATCAGCTGGGTCGGACCGAGCGTCGGGTCGAACGAGGAGCGCATGCCGAAGAACGCGCCCGCGAGCGCCGCGGTCGCCAGCGCGATCGCCGCCGCGATCGCGTAGACGCGCCGCGCGTCGATGCCGACGAGCTCGGCCGTCTGCGGGTCGTCGGCCGTCGCGCGCATCTTCCGCCCGAGCGACGTGTACGACAGGAAGAGCTGCAGGCCGCTCAGCAACAGGACGGCGACGACGAAGATGAGCGCCGGCAGCGCGCCGATCGAGAGGTCGTCGCTGATCCGCCAGGCGGAGGTCTCGATCGCGCCGGCGCTGAGGCCGTGCGTGTCGGCCGAGAACGTCTCGAGCAGCAGGTTCCCGATCACGATCGACAGGCCGAACGTGGCCAGCAGCGGCGCGAGCTCGCCGCCCTGCATCGCGCGGTCGAACATCAGCCGCTGCAGCGCCCAGCCGACGACCGCCGCGCCCGGCAGCACGACCAGCAGCGCGACGAACGGCGACCAGCCGAGGTTGTCGACGATCACGAACACCCCGAACGTCCCGAGCAGCGCGAGGTCGCCGTGGGCGAGGTTGATGATCCGCATGACGCCGAACAGCAGCGAGAGCCCGCACGCGAACAGCGCGTACAGGCCGCCGAGGAGGATCCCCTGGACGACGGCGTTGACCCAGGTCATGCGCGGGCCCTCCCGGTGCCGTTGCGGTGCAGGCCGAAGTACGCGTCGGTGATCTGCTCGCGTGTGAGGTCGCCCGCCGCGCCCTCGAGGACGACCCGGCCCTCGAGCATGCAGACCACGCGCTGCGCGGTCTCGAGCGCGCGCGTGAGGTCCTGCTCGACGAGCAGCACCGTCGTGCCGCTCTCGATGACGGTCCGCAGCGAGCGGTAGACGTCCTCGACCGCGACCGGCGCGAGCCCGAGCGAGACCTCGTCGAGCAGCAGCAGGCGTGGGTTGCTCATGAGCGCGCGGCCGATCGCCGTGGCCTGGCGCTCGCCGCCCGACAGCGTCGCGGCGCGGTGGCGGCGGCGCTCGGCGAGCATCGGGAACGCCTCGATGACCTTCGCCACATCCCATGGCCCGGGGCGTCCGGCGACGAGCAGGTTCTCCTCGACGGTGAGGCTGGGGAAGAGCAGCCGGCCCTCGGGCACGAGCGCGATCCCGTCGCGCACGCGCTCGTGCGCGTGCTTGCGCGTGACGTCGGTGCCGTCGAACACGATCGCGCCGCCCGCCGGCGCCGGCGGCGCGCCCGCGATGGCGCGCAGCAGCGTCGACTTGCCCGCGCCGTTGGCCCCGACGAGCGCGAGCGTCTCGCCCGCCTCGAGCGCCAGCGAGACGCCGCGGACCGCCTGCAGGAGGCCGTGGCGGACGTCGAGGTCGCGCACCTCGAGGATGCTCATGCCGCGCTCCCGAGGTAGGCCTCGATCACCAGCGGATGGCTCATGACCGCGTCGGGGGTGCCGTCGGCGATGATCCGCCCGGCGGACATGCACACGAGCCGCTCCGCGACCTGCACGAGCGCCTGGACCACGTGCTCGATCCAGACGATCGCCAGCCCGCCGCGGCGCAGCTCCTGGATCGACTCGACGAGCTCGTGGCTCTCGTCCTCGGTCAGCCCGCCGGCGATCTCGTCGAGGAGCAGCACGACGGGTCCCGTCGCCAGCGCGCGGGCCATCTCGAGCCGCTTGCGCGACAGCAGGCCGAGCGCCGCCGCGCGGCGGTTGGCGACCGGCATCAGCCCGGTCGAGTCGAGCACCGCGAGCGTGCGGTCGTAGGCCTCCTGCCCGCGCAGGCCACCGCCCGTCGTCGTGCCGACGAGGACGTTCTCGAAGACGGTCATGTCCGCGAACGGCCGTGGGACCTGGTGGGTGCGGCCGACGCCGAGCGTGCAGCGCCCGGCCGCGTTCATCCGCGTGACGTCGTCGCCGCGGAAGCGGACCGTGCCGGCGTTCGGCCGCTGCGCGCCCGCGAGCACATCGAGCAGCGTCGTCTTGCCCGCGCCGTTGGGGCCGACGATGCCGACCGCCTCGCCCGCGCCGACCGACAGCCCCACGCCGTCGAGGACGACGAGCGCGCCGAACTGCTTGCGCACGTCCTCGGCGGCGAGGAGCGGGGTTCCGTCCGGTGTGTCGCGCGGGGGCGTCGCGTCCATGCCTCGGTGGGCCGGCCTAGGAGACGAAGTCGGGATAGGGCTTCATCTTCGCCGCCACCGGCACGTTCTTGTCGTCCGCGTTGTCGACGACGGTCAGCTGGAGCGGGTACTTCTCGTTCGGCGTCGGGAGCCACTGGCAGTTGATGAGCGGCGTCGTGACGACGTTCTTCACCGGGCCCTGGGTCCAGTCGAGGTGGCCGAGCGGCGTGTCGACCTTGAGCGACGCGATCGAGTCGGCGAAGCCCGCCTTGTCCTTCGGGTTCGGCGCGTGGCCGATGGCGGCCATGCCGACGTCGAACAGCGCCGCCGTCGAGCCGACCATCTGCGTCCACTGCTTGCCGGTCGCCTCGTAGCCGGCGGCGAGGTCCTTGCTCGACTTCTTCAGCAGCGAGCTCTGGTAGGGGAACGTCCGCGTCCAGAAGGCCGTGCCGATGAGGCCGTGGCCGAGGTCGCCGAGCGCCTCGACCTGCGACGGGAACAGGCCGGTCTTCGCGATCTGGGGGATGATCGGGCGGTAGCCCTGCTGCGCCGCCTGGCGCCAGAAGGTGGCGAAGTCCGGGGGCAGCGGGAACGTGTTGAAGATCTGGCAGTTGTTCTGCTTGAACTTCGCGATCTGGGCCGAGAAGTCGTTGAGGCCGTCGTTGTAGGGGCCCGCGTCGACGACCTTGAAGCCGGCCTTCTTCATCGCCGGGATGAAGCCCGCCCGGATCGCGTTGCCGTCCGCGTCGTTGGGATACAACGCGCCGACGACCTTGTTCGTCTTGAGGGAGTTCCACGAGTCGAAGTAACCGGTCGCGAAGTTCTCGACGCCGAACGAGAAGTGGTAGGTGAACTTGAAGGCGGCCTTGTCGTCCTCCTTCGCGCCGCGCCCGAAGTACCACGCCTGCCACGGGAGCACGGTCGAGATGCACGGGACGCCCGCCGCCTCGCACGCGTCGGCGACGGGGTTGACGACCTCCGGGGTGGAGGACGCGAGCATCATGTCGATCTGCTCGGAGTTGATGAGGCCCTTGGCGACCTCGGCCGCGCGCTGCGGGCTGGACTGGCTGTCGCGCGGGAGGATCTGGACCTTGTAGGTCTTGCCGTCGCCGCCCTTGACGCCGTCGGCGGTCGCCTTGCGGACGAGGTCGAGGATGTAGGGGTCGACCTCGCCGAAGCCGGCGGCCTGGCCGGTGCGCGGCGTCACGAGGCCGATCTTGAGCGTGTCGGCGCTGCCGCCCCCGCCGCTCTTCTTCACGCCGCCGCACGCGGCGAGCAGGCCGCTCGACGCGATGGTGAGGCCGGCGCCGCCGGCCTTGACCAGGAACGACCTGCGCGTGACCGCGCCTGCGTCGTTCCGAAGACTGTCGGACACGTCGTGCTCCTCTCTCCGATCCCCGAGGTGCGGCAGACGCCGCACCCGACCGACCTCCGGCCGCGACTATATGCCTGACGTTTCCGGAAGGTCAAGCGCCCGCGTGGAACGCCATCCGCTTGCGGTCTGACGGGGCTCGGAGCCGCCGAAGCGGTTCGCCGCGCAATAAGTCAGGTCAGTTTCCCGAGGGGAACTGAGGCGGCTCGGCGGCCGCGATCGCGGCCACGAGGTCACGCACGTAGACGAGGTGCTCGCGCATCGCGCGCTCGGCCGCCGCGGGCTCCCCGCGCTCGATCCCGCGCACGATGTCGCGGTGCTGCTCGACGATCACCGACTCGACGACCGCCGGCCGGACGAGCTCGCGCAGCGGCGGCTGCAGCACCTCGACGACCCAGGCGGTGAACGCCGCGGCGAGGCGGTTGCCCGCGATCTCGGAGATCTTGCGGTGCAGGCGCTCGTCGACCTGCCCGACGAGGCCGCTGTCGTCCGGGCTCGCCTCGGCCTCGGCGAGCATCGCCTTGAGCTGCGCGACGTCGTCGTCGGTCGCGCGCTGGGCGGCGAGCCCGACGAGCGGGACCTCGAACAGCATCCGCGTCTCGAGCAGCTCGTCGATCGAGATGCTGTGGGTCTCGAGCATGCTCGCGACGGACGCGCTGACCGTCCGCCCGATGCCCTCCTCGGGCGTGGCCGCGACGAAGATCCCGCCGCCCGGCCCCTTCGAGGCGCGGATGAGGTGCGAGCTCGACAGCAGCCGCAGGGCCTCGCGCAGCGTCGGACGGCTCACGCCGAACTGGCGGGCGAGGTCCTCCTCGCGGCCGAGCCGGTCGCCCGGGTGCAGGCCCTCGGCCTGCATGTACACGCGGATCGCGTCGGCGACCTGCTCGGAGATGCTGCGGCGCTCGCGCCCGTGCGGATCGGCGCCCATCGCGGTCAGCCCTCCTGCCGCGCCCGGCGGTCGGCGAGCGGCGGGCGCAGGTCGGCGACACGCCGCGCCTTGCCGATCTGGGCGGGCAGGATCCCCGGCTTGAGCGGGACGATCCGCACGCGCAGACCGAGCGTCTGGCGCAGCTGGGCCTGGATCGCGCGGGCCTCGAGCGGGCGGGCGAGCTCGACCTCGAGCTTGACCTCGTCCATCGCCGTCGGCTCGCTGTAGAAGGTGATCCGGAACTCGCCGACCCCCGCGAACTCGCGCAGCGTCTGCTCGATCGCCGACGGGAACACGTTCATGCCGCGGATCACGACCATGTCGTCGCTGCGCCCGAGGATCCCCTGCGGCAGCCAGCGGCCGGGGTGGCCGCTGCCGCACGGCTCGGGCCGGCGCTCGACGATGTCGCCGGTGCGGTAGCGGATCACCGGGAAGCCGGTGCGCGCGAGCGCGGTCACGACGAGCTCGCCGGTGTCGCCGTCCTCGACCGGCGCACCGGTCTCGGGGTCGAGGATCTCGGCGACGAACTCGTCCTCGCGCAGGTGCATGCCGCCGCAGTCGTCGCACGGATAGGCGAACGAGCCGACCTCGGACAGGCCGGCGTGGTCGAGGCAGCGCGCGCCCCACCCGAGCTGGATCTGGCGGCGGACGGACGCGATCGACCCGCCCGGCTCGCCGGTGCACACGACCTTCTCGACCGTCGCCAGCGCGTCCTCGAGCCCGTTCTGCTCGGCGACCCGCGCGAGGTGGACGGCGTAGGTCGGGGTGCACAGGAGGGTGGTCGCGCCGTAGTCGCGGATCGTCGTCAGGCGCTGGAGGGAGTCCATGCCGCCGAGCGCGATGACCATCGCCCCGACGTCCTGGGCGCCCTCGTAGGAGGCCCAGAACTGGATGTACGGGCCGAAGGAGTACGCGAGCGCGACGCGGTCCTCGGGGCCGACGCCCGCGCTGCGGAACACGATGCCGAGGTTGCGCCGCCACCACGCCCAGTCCTCGGGCGTGTCGAGGATCCGCAGCGTCTGGCCGGTGGTCCCGCTCGTCTGGTGCAGGTGCGTGTAGCGCTCGACCGGATAGGTGAGGTTCGTGCCGAACGGCGGGTGCGCGGCCTGGTCGGCGACGAGGTCGTCCTTCGTCGTGAACGGCAGGTCCGCGAGGTCGTCCAGGGTCCGCAGCGGGACGCGGTCGCCCAGCCGGTCGCGCTGGAACGGGTTGCGCTCCACGACGAGGCCGAGCAGGTCGTTGAGGCGCCGCAGGCGCTCGGCCTCGGCGGGGACGGCCACGATCGGATGAGCCTCGGCGACCACGGTGGGTGCGCGCAACTCTACGTTGCGGAGCATGCCGCGCGGACGACTTATCGCGCGATGACGACCGGCGTGCCGTTCGGGACGTGGCGCATGATCCAGCGCATCGCGGCGGCGTGGGCGTGCAGGCAGCCCGCGCTCACCGGGTCCCCGACGGTCGCGTCGACGTTCGTGCCGTGCACGGCCATCCGCGCCATCCCCGTCCAGCCCGGCGGCGGGTGCGGCTGGTCGGTCGACAGGGCGACGATGCAGCAGCCGTAGCTCGCGCCGTACTTCGGGCCCTTGAGCTTGTCGGTGACCTGGAAGCGGCCGACCGGCGTGGGGGAGATCCGCGCGCCGACGGCGACGGTGTAGGTGTGCAGCACCCGCCCGTCGTGGATCACCGTCAGCGTCCGCGCGGAGATGTCGGCCCGCATCTCCCAGCGGGTGGCGCGGCGGGCGACGCGGTGGTCGATCCGCAGCCACGCGCGCTTGCCCCCGAGCACCGAGGCCGAGACCTGGGCCCACGCGCCGCGGCGCGCGAGGACGGTCAGCACCGTGCGCGAGCCGAACTCGGTCCGCGACCCGTAGATCGCGACGGTCCGGCCGCCGGGGCGCTTGTGCAGGCGCACGTGCTGGTGCAGGCGCACCTTCAGCAGCAGTGTCGGCGCGTCGGGGTCGACCGCCGGGCGGGCGGCCGCGACCCCACCGGCGGGCCCGAGGAGCACACCGGCGAGCAGCACTCCGAGCAGGGTGCGGCGGCGCCTCACGCGCCGGTCAGTGTGCGGCAGCGTGCGAATCCCTGTCAAATGCCTGGAAAGCGCGAGCGGCGGCGCGCCGGACCGGTTCGTGGCGCGCGCATACATGTGACGAAGCGTACGATCGCCCCGATCGGAGTTCCCCCCGACGAGGAGAGAGAGCGACCGTGGATATCACCAAGGTCTTCGAGGTCCCGATCCGCGAGCACTGGCGCCAGCCGCGCGCCCTGCTCGGCCCCGGAGCGGTCGAGGCCGCCGGGCCGGAGTCCGCCGCGATGGGCCTCAAGCACGTCCTGATCGTGACCTCCGGGCTGCGGGGGACCGGCATCGTCGACGAGGTCCAGACGAACTTCGAGAACGCGGGCGTGGCGGTCACGGTCTACGACAAGGTCGAGTCCAACCCCAAGGACTACAACGTCATGGACGCCTACCAGGCGTTCTCCGAGGCCAAGTGCGACGGCTTCGTGTCGCTCGGCGGCGGCAGCTCGCACGACACCGCCAAGGGCGCGCGCATCGTCGCCGCGCACGACGGGCGCAACGTCAACGACTTCGCCGGCCTCAACGTCTCCGAGCGGCTCGACAACCCGCCGCAGATCGCGATCAACACGACGGTCGGGACGGGCTCGGAGACCACGCCCGCCTACGTCATCACCGACACGACCTCCGACAACGCCCCGTACAAGTGGGTCGGCTTCGACAAGGCGTGCACGACGACGCTCGCGATCAACGACCCGGTCCTGATGCTCACGCAGCCGGCCGAGTACGTCGCGTACACCGGCTTCGACACGATGGCCCACGCGTCCGAGTGCTACGTCAACCGCATCCAGATGCACTCGGCGACGCCGCAATCGCTGAAGGCCGTCGAGCTCGTCGAGGACAACCTGCGCCAGGCCTACGCCAACCCGCGCGACATCGACGCGATGACGAACATGATGTGGGCGCAGTACATGGCCGCGCAGGCGTTCTCCTCGGGCCTGCTCGGGATCATCCACTCGCTCTCGCACGCGGTCTGCGCCTGGTACGACGTCCACCACGGCCTGAACAACGGGGTCGGGATCGCGCGCGTCTGGACCTACAACCTGCCCGCGTGCCCGGACCGCTTCGCCGACATCGCCGACGCGATGCACGCCACGAAGCCCGGCATGTCGCGCATCGAGAAGGCCGACGCGGCCGTCGAGGCCGTCATCCGCCTCGCGCGCGACTGCGGGATCCCGGAGAACTGGTCGTCCGCCGCCGAGTACCCGAAGACGCGCGTGGGCCAGGGCTGGTACGAGAACCGCCCGACGAAGATCGAGCCCGACGACGACGAGCTCCAGAAGATGGCCGTCCACATGTACAACGACCTGTGCACCCCGGCCAACCCGCGCCAGGTGACCGTCGAGACGTGCAAGGAGATCCTGCGCGACTGCGCGTTCGACGGCATGGACTCGAAGGTCGGCGCGGCGCTGGACGGCCGGCCGAACCACGGCGGCGTCGGCGCGACCATGCCGCGCGTGGGCACGACCGAGCTGCCGCCGGGCGCGGTCGTGGAAGCCTGAGCCGCGTGTTCGACGGCATCGAGGAGGTCCAGGCCCGGCTCACGGACCAGCGCTACGTGTGCGACCGCCGCCTGGCGACGGTCGTGTTCCTCGCGACGAGGATCGGGAAGCCGATCCTCGTCGAGGGGCCGGCGGGCGTCGGCAAGACCGAGCTCGCCAAGGCGCTCGCGAGCGCGCTCGACACCGAGCTGATCCGTCTGCAGTGCTACGAGGGCCTCGACGAGGCCAAGGCGCTGTACGAGTGGGAGTACGGCAAGCAGCTGCTCTACACGCAGGTGCTGCGGGAGAAGATCGGCGACCTCCTCAAGCCCACCGAGACCCTGCACGACGCGGCCGAGCTCCTGCGCGGCCAGGAGGACGTCTTCTTCTCCGAGGCGTTCCTCGTCGAGCGCCCGATCCTGCGGGCGATCCGCAGCGAGCGCGCGCCGGTCCTGCTGATCGACGAGATCGACCGCGCCGACGAGGAGTTCGAGGCGTTCCTGCTCGAGTTCCTGTCGGACTTCCAGGTCTCGATCCCCGAGATCGGGACGATCGTCGCGCGCAACCGGCCGCTCGTGATCCTCACGAGCAACCGCTCGCGCGAGCTCAGCGAGGCCCTCAAGCGCCGCTGCCTGCACCTGCAGCTCGGCTACCCCAGCCAGGACGTCGAGCTCGAGATCGTCCGCCTCAAGGCGCCCGGGATCCGCGACGCGCTGGCGGCCGAGCTGGTGGAGACGATCCAGCGGCTGCGGACGGTCGACCTGCGCAAGGCGCCGAGCATCGGCGAGACGCTCGACTGGGCGCAGGCGCTCGTCGTCCTCGGCGCCGACCGGCTGAGCAAGGAGCTCATCGAGGAGACGCTCAGCGTGATCGTCAAGTACGACCGCGACGCCGACAAGGCGCGCCAGGCGCTCGCGCTCAACGGCGGTGCCGGGCACACGCACGCGCACGCCCACGGGCATGCGCACGCGCACGACCACGAGCACCCGCACGAGCACTAGGGCCGCGTGGACCGCATCGTCAACGAGTTCATCGGGCTCCTCCGCCGCCACGACGTGCGCGTGTCGCCGGCCGAGGGGCTCGACGCGCTCGAGGCGCTGCGCCACACCGGGCTGGCCGAGCGGTCGCTCGTCCGCGACACGCTGCGCACGACGCTCGTCAAGGACGCCGAGGACGTCGAGACCTACGACCGGCTCTTCGACCTCTTCTTCGGCCTGCGGCCCGAGCCGCCGCCGGCCGCGCAGGTCCACCCGCACGTGCACGAGAGCGGCAGCGCCCCGACCGAGCTGCGCCTGGGCGAGGACCTCGAGGGCGAGCCGCCGCAGGAGGACCGCAGCCACGCCGACGAGGACACCCAGGCCGTCGACCTGCGCCGCTTCCTGCCCGAGGACCAGCTGCGCCCGTCCCACGACGTCCACGGCGAGACCGAGCGCCTGCGGCTGTCGGTCTTCGGCCAGAACCTCGTCCTCCAGCGCAACCCGGACGCGCTGCAGGACGCGCTCTCGCGCGTCACCCACCAGCTGCGCGTGCAGCGCGCGCGGTCGTTCACGCCGGGCGGGATCGCGTCGGAGACCGGGGCCGAGGAGCTGCCGATCGACCTGCCCGAGCCGGCGCTGGCCGAGCTCGTCGCGGACCTGCGCGAGATGGGCGTCGACGAGGAGCTCGTCCAGGCGGTGACGGCGCGGGCCGACGACATCCTGCGCGCGATGCCCGAGCTGCTCGAGGCCCTCCTCGAGCGCCAGCGCAAGCTCCAGGAGCAGGCGGCCGCGCGCGACGACGCGGCGCAGCGGCGGTCGCTGCGCACGCTGCTCGACCTGCCGGCCGCCGAGCAGCGCGAGCTCGAGGGCGCGATCCGGCGCCTCGGCCGCCAGATCCACGGCGCGCGCGGGCGGCGGCTGAAGCGCGACCGCGTCGGGCGCGTGAGCCTCCCGCACACGCTGCGGCGCAACCTCGCCTACGAGGGCGTGCCGTTCGAGCCCGTCCTCCGCCGCCGGCGCGAGTCGCGCCCGCGGCTCGTCGTGCTCTGCGACGTCAGCCTCTCGACGCGCAACATCGCGCGCTTCTGGCTGCACCTCGTCTTCCAGCTGCAGGACCTGTTCGCGAAGGTCCGGACGTTCGTGTTCGTCGCGGACCTCGTCGAGGTGACCCAGCTCTTCGAGGAGCACCGGCTCGGCGGCGCGGTCGACCGGATCTTCGCCGGCGACCTGCTCGACGTCGACGAGAACAGCGACTTCGGCCGGGCCGCGGGGCAGTTCGTCGCCGCGTACGCCGGCGCGGTGAACAACCGCACGACGGTCGTGATCCTCGGCGACGGGCGCAACAACGGCCGCCGGCCGGGCGAGGACGCGCTGGAGGAGATCGCCCGCCACGCGCGCCAGGTCGTCTGGCTCACGCCCGAGCCGCGCTACTCGTGGGCGCTCGGCGGCTGCGACATGCCGCGCTACGCGCGGATCGTCGACCGCGTCGAGGTCGTGCGCAACGTCAACGAGCTCGGGGCCGTCGCCGAGTCGCTGGTCGCGGGCGTTCCCGCCGAGGCGTAGTCCCGCGTCAGTCGCGGTCGCGCAGCCAGCCGCGCAGGACGCCCAGCAGGGCTGTCTGCGTCTCGGCGGTCGGCGGCTCCGCCGGGAGGGCCGCCAGCGCCGCGATCGTCTCGCGGAACTGCGCGACGAAGACGCCGCAGTCGTCGCACGCGGCGAGGTGCGCCTCGAAGCCGGCGCGGTCGCCCGGCGTGAGGGCGTCGTCGAGGTAGGCGGTCACGAGCTCGACGAGCTCGGCGCACGCCATCCCGTGGGGGGCCACCGGTGTTCCGTGTTCCGTCACCTGGTTTCGTCTCTCACGCGCGCGGCACGTTACGCACGCGCGTGCGGCCGTGCGTTTCGCGCGACAATCGCGCCATGGCGACCGGCAGCGACTCCGCCGCGCGCGACCTGCAGATCACGACGCTCGCCGTCCCCGGCGGCGACCTCGAGGCGCGCTTCGCCGTGGGCGCCGGGATGGCCGGCTGCTCGCTGACCCACCGCGGCGACGAGCTGCTCGGCCTGCGCGGCGGGCTCGGCGCGTACCTCGAGAGCGGCAAGACGTTCGGGCTGCCGCTGCTGTATCCGTGGGCCAACCGGCTCGGCGCCTGGGAGTACGCGGCCGCGGGCCGCGCCGTGAACGATCGACCGCGGGAGCGCGCCGGTGCGCGCCGACGGTCACGGCCTGCCGATCCACGGCGCGCTGCCCACCGCCTGCCACTGGCGCCTGGCCGACGTCGGGGCCGACGGCGACGCCGCGTGGCTCGCGGCCGACCTCGACTGGACGGCGGACGCCGCGCTGCTCGCGATCTTCCCGTTCGCCCACCGGGTCCGGATCGTGGCGCGGCTCACGGAGGACACGCTGCGGCTCGAGACCACGATCCACGCGACGGGCGCCGACGCGGTGCCGCTCGCCTTCGGCTTCCACCCGTACCTCGCGCCGCCGGGCGCGCCGCGCGCGGGGTGGGAGGTCGAGCTGCCGGCGATGACGCACCTCGCGCTCGACGACCGCGGGCTGCCGACCGGCGCGCGAACGCCGCACCCGGCCGAGACCTTCACCCTCGCCGACCGGACGTTCGACGACCTCTACGTCCTCGACGCCGGGCCCGCGCGCTTCGCCGTCGACGACGGTGTGCGGCACGTCGCCGTGACGTTCGAGGAGGGCTTCACCCACACCCAGGTCTTCGCCCCGGCGGCGGAGGACGTCGTCTGTTTCGAACCGATGACGGCCCCGGTCGACGCGCTGCGGACGCACGAGGCGCTGCGGCTCGTGGCCCCCGGCGCGGACGCGCGCGCGGCGTTCGCGCTGACGGTCCGCGGCCGCTGACCATTCTGGACAGCCGGTCGGGCGTCGGCACACCCATCTGTCGGTTGCAATCGGCACGAAGATCCGGGCATCATCGGCGCGAACGCCCGCCAGGAGGGCGGGTTCTCGTACCCCCGAGGAGGAGCCCCGTATGTCGAGTGCCGCAGTGCCGGGCGACCATGTCGCCCTGTCTGCCGACCAGGAGACCCTGGCGGCGAACGAGGAGAAGTCGAAGCTCAAGAAGCACTTCGGTCGCTTCGACATGTTGTTCTTCCTGATCTGCACCCTCGTCGGCGTGGACACGCTGGGCGCGGTCGCGAACAACGGTCCCGAGGGCTTCACCTGGCTGATCTTCCTGGCCATCTTCTTCTTCGTGCCCTACGCCTTCCTGACCGCCGAGCTCGGCTCCGCGTTCACGGGCGAGGGCGGCTGCTACGTCTGGACGCGCCTGGCGTTCGGGCGCTTCGTGGCGGCGATCAACACCGTCCTGTACTGGCTGTCGAACCCGGTGTGGATGGGCGGCCTGCTCTGCATCACCGCGGTCACGACCTTCAACACGTTCTTCGGCGACCTCGGCAACATCGGCCAGTACCTGTTCGCGCTGGCGTTCATCTGGTTCGGCGTCTGGGCGGCGATCCTGTCCTTCGGCGTCGGCAAGTGGATCCCGACGCTCGGCGCCTGGGCCCGCATCGGGCTGCTGGCATTCTTCTCGCTGAGCGTCGTCATCTACGCGTTCTCGAACGGCCTGCACGCGCCGGGGATCGGCGAGTTCTCGCCGTCCTACGCGCTGTTCATCGCGCTCGTGCCGCTGCTGTTCTTCAACTTCGTCGGCTTCGAGCTGCCCAACGCCGCCGGCGACGAGATGAAGGACCCCCAGAAGGACGTGCCGTTCACGGTCATGCGCGCGACGATCGCGTCCGTGCTGCTCTACGGCATCCCGATCCTGGCGATCCTCATGGTCCTCCCGAGTGACCAGATCACCGGCCTCGGCGGGTTCATCGACGCCATGAAGTCGGTCTTCACCGTCTACGGCGGCGAGGTGACCAAGGACGGCGCGACGCTCACGGGCGCCGGCAAGGTCCTCGGCGATCTCATGGCCGCCGGCTTCATCCTCGTCCTGCTCTCGAGCGGCACGACCTGGCTCATGGGCTCCGACCGCACGCAGGCCGTGGCCGGCTACGACGGCGCCGGCCCGCGCGTGCTCGGCTACTTCTCCAGCAAGTACGGCACGCCGATCGTCGTCAACTTCCTGAGCGGCACGGTCTCCACGATCGTCATGGTGCTGGCCTTCCAGCTCTCCGGCGGCAACGACGAGAAGTACTTCAACGCCGTGCTGAACGTCGTGCTCCTGTTCACGACGATGTCCTACATCTTCATCTTCCCGACGCTCATCAAGCTGCGCTACAGCCACCCCGAGGTGCCCCGGCCGTACAAGGTGCCGTTCGGGATGGTCGGCGTGTGGGCGTGCGGGATCCTGACGACGTGCTGGGCGCTGCTGGCCACGGTCGTCGGCCTGTTCCCGGGGCTCGGCGACGGCGGCCTGCTCAACGACGACGCGCTGCCCGAGGGCTTCTCGCGCGGCACGTTCGAGCTCGTCGTCTTCATCCCGATCATCATCACCCTGCTCATCGGCGTCGCGTTCTACGTGGCCGGGCGCAAGACGCGCGAGCAGGTCGCGGACTCGGCGATCGAGACCCCCGAGGGCGAGACCGCGCCGGGCGTGGTCATCGCCTGACCGGACGGTCGTCGACCCGTTCCGTCGCGCAGCGGCGGCGCGCCCCGTGCGTGCCGCCGCTTCGTGCGTCATAGGCTCCCCCGATGGATCTGCTGCCCGGCGTGCGCTCGCAGGCCGTCGCCACCGACCGCCTGCGCGTCCACTACCTCGAGTCCGGCCCGGCCGACGGCGTGCCGGTCGTCCTGCTGCACGGCAACCTCTCGACCGGGCGCTTCTACGAGCACCTGATGCCCGGCGCGCCCGCCGGGCTGCGGCTGATCGCGCCGGACATGCGCGGCTTCGGCGACACCGAGCGCGTCCCGATCGACGCCACCCGCGGCCTGCGCGACTGGGCCGACGACACCGCCGCGCTCCTGCGCGCCCTGGGCATCGAGCGGCCCGTCCACCTCGCGGGCTGGTCGACCGGGGGCGCGGCGATCGCGGCCTTCGCGGCCGACCGCCCGGTCGCCTCGCTGACCTTCATCGACCCGGTCTCGCCCTTCGGCTACGGCGCCGTGCGCCGCGACGGCACGCCCGTGCACGCGGACTTCGCCGGCTCCGGCGGCGGGACGGGCAGCCCGGAGTTCACGCAGCGCATCGCCGCGGGCGACCGCTCGACGGACGACCCGGCCTCGCCGCGCAACGTGATGAACACGTCGTACTGGGCGCCGTCGCACCGCGAGCCGCCGGAGCGCGAGGAGCTCCTCCTGGGCGAGATCCTCAAGTCCGTCACCGGCGACGACGGCTACCCGGGCGACATGGTCGCCTGCGGGAACTGGCCGACGGTCGCCCCCGGCACGCGCGGGATCCTCAACGCGCTCTCGCCGAAGTACTGCGACTGGTCGGGCATCGTCGCCCTCGACCCCAAGCCGCCGGTCCTGTGGACGCACGGGACCGCGGACATCGTCGTCGCCGACGGCGCCGCCTGGGAGATCGGGACGCTCGGCCAACTCGGCGCGGTGCCCGGCTGGCCGGGCGAGGAGGCGTTCCCGCCCCAGCCGATGGTGAGCCAGATCCGCGACGTCCTCGAGCGCTACCGCGCGGCCGGCGGCCACGTCGTCATGGAGATGTTCGAGGGCTCGGGCCACTTCCCGGCCATGGACGCGCGGGAGCGCTGGGCGCCCCTGTTCTTCGGGTTCGTGGCCGACGCGGAGAGGTGAGGACCGGCGCGCGCCGCGCCCTATCCTGGGATGGGAGATGGCGAAGCGATGGGTCCTCGAGACATCGACGAAAGGCACGGGCGCGAACGTCGTCCCGGCCGGCGACGAGCGCAAGGAGCCCAAGCCCGACCCGCCGCGCGAGCGCGAGAAGCTCTGGGTGCACGCGCCGACCGCTCCGCGCCCGCCGAAGCCGCCGGAGCCGCGGCGGCCGCGCCGCTTCCGGGTGGTCGAGATCACGACGCACCGCGTGCTGGCCGACGACGCCGACGCGCGGACGGCGATCGCCGCGCTGCGCGAGGTGCCGAGCATCGTCGACGTGACGATCTCGGTGTGGGACGAGAAGACGGGGCGCTACCGGCTGCTCACCCACGGCGAGCAGCGCACGCTCTGGGACCTGCGCGACGCCGGCGGCGCGCGCTAGCGGTTGAGCCTGCGCGACGACAGCGGCCACATGTTCGCCCGGACGCTCGACGAACTCGTCGCACGGCACATCCGTCCCCGTCCTACACGCCGCGCTGGAACGGCAAGCTGGAGCGCTTCTTCGGCACATCAACCCGCTGGCGCCCACACTCCGCCGCCGGCGGCCGGCCACCAACACCCGCGTCCAGCACCGCCTCCAACGACTGAGTGAAGCTGGACCGGGCGTTCCAGGTTCGGGCGCAGGCGCTGATACCACCTGGAGCGGGCCTCGGCACACCTGCCTTGTGTGCCGCGCTCGCCCGCTGCGCCGCCGATCACGCCGGTCGCCGACGCGCTTGATGTCGGAACCGCGGCATCAACCCGCCGCCTGACGGCGCGCGGACGGCCGTGCCCATCCAGTGGCGACTGGTCGATCGCCTCGTGCGAGACGCTGACCTCGTGTTCGACCTGGTGTCCGCCGCCGCCGCGACGGCCGCGGAGTTCCGCCGCGGGGATGGGGCCGACTACGGTCGGCGGCGTCGACCGCGTCGCCGATGCTCCAAGTGACGGAGCGTTGCCGCCTCCTCCGAGGCCAGTGGCACCCAACAACCGATGCGCTGCCCGTCGAGAGGAGCAGGACCTGATGACGACGACGAACGACGAACGACGCAGCAGCCGGTTCACGCTGCGCCAGAAGGTCGCTGCCCTCGTGGCGGTTGTGGTACGCCGCCGCCGCAGGCGGGGCGTTCGCGTACTGGACCGGTTCAGGCTGCGGGCACAGGCTCGGGTGACGTAGGAACCAGCAACTCCGTGACGCTCACGGGAGTGGTCACCGACGGCGTAGCCCCGGCGACCAGCACTGCCGGTCAGCTTCACGGCCGCGAATCCGAGCAGCTCGGCAATCAGAGTCACCAGCGTGCACCTCGTCGGCGTCACCGCTGACGCCGGACATGCAGGTTGTGTGACCGCCGACTTCTCGATGGCGAATGTGACACAGGACCACCAGGTCCCCGCCGGCGCGACGGTTGATCCCCTGCCGAACAACGGCTAGCCTCGCCTTCGCCGAGACGGCGCTCAATCAGGACGCCTGCAAGGGCGCGACCCTGACCCTGACCCTCTCCGAGTTCCTAGGAGCGGTAGCTCAGGAGATGACAGTGACGGGGGTCGGCCGCTTCGCGCGGCTCCGCACCCGCCTCCGCTGCAACACAGTACCTTTTCTCGTGAAACGACCAATCGACATAGCCAGCAGCACCAGAGCGAGGGCGGCACTGACCGTCCTTGACGAGTTCTGCTCGTGCGCTCGGCGGCGCTCGGTCTACGCCTTCGCCGCGACCAGCAGCGGCGGGGGGAGTGCACCCGCCTCCGCGCCCGGCACGGCGACCCGCGCGTGCTCCTACTTCGACGGCCGTCCTATCTCGCATCACGGCGACGCCGTACCGCCAGCAGCGTCGCTCCGGGCGAGGCGGCGACCTACAGGTTGCGGCTTCGCCGCGGCGGGATGAGCCCGCGCGCGCGAGCTCAGGCTGCGGCGCGCTCGATGAGCGGACTGCCCGCCCCGCCCGCTTCGTCGCCAGCATTCGGCTGAAGCGCTCGACCCGGTCGCGCCAAACGAAGCTGACGGTGGCCACCACGGGGAGCACCCCCCTCGGCTCGTACCGCATGCGTCGCTCAAAGCACGCAGCGCCCGGCCGCTCCGCGCGAATTCCGGTCTGCTCTCGATCGTCTCGCCCCAGGACGCCCGAATCGGCCCTCGACCTCGCCGCCCACGGTCGAGGATCTTCCGGAGCGCGCGTTCGCAATCGCTGGAACGACGGCGGCTGCCCCTCCGACCGGGCTTCAGTCAGCCCGTGGACCTCGTCCTCGCGAACCAGCGGCTGCACGAGGACCTTCAGATCACCGGCTTTGCGATGAGGTAGCGACGTAGGCGGCGCGTCAGCGCTACCTCGCTCCGCACACCGAGCCTATCCCTGTGCGGTGGACGACTTCGCAGGTGCAGCAGTTCGCCGGCGGCTACGGGTTCACCCTGCCGGCCTCGAGCACGGCCAGTCTGAGCGAACTCGGATTTTCGCCGGCCGAGCAGCCCAGGATCGCGATGCTGAACCCTGCCGTCCAACCAGGACGGCTGCAAGGGCGCGACGCTGAACTTTGACTTCGACGGCAACGTCGATCCGGCGAGGCGCTCATGACACGCCGCCTTCCAAGCGGTCGCGGCGGTCGTCTCAGTCTGATCGCCGCTCTGTGGCGCTCTGGTCCTCGTCGCCGGCGCGGCGGCGTACTGGAAGGGGTCGGGAAGCGGCACGGCAACGGCACACGCTTGCGGATGAAGAACCGCTCAGCATCAGCCCGGGCGTCGTCCTGCTCTCTCGATCTCTCCAGGTGGGGAGTCCGACACCGAGGTCGTAGTCCTCGAATCCCGAACCGGTTCCGGGAGCACGTGGCATCTTTTGTGCTCGACGCCGGTTGCGGGTACGGACGGGTTCGGCGTCGACGCCGGCCACAGCGAGCTGCGACCTCTCGACGCTCGATTTCGAGACCGAGCGACCAACGGCGGGGCGGGCTGGTTTGTGCCGCCCAAGGTCGGCTCCGATCGACGGCTCCGTCGCGATCAGCCTGCGGAGCCAACCTGACGATGACGCGCCGACGCCGACTGCGAGCCTGTCAAGGCGCGACCTTCGCCGTCTACCTGGACGCGACCTGATGCTCTTGATCCGGACGACAGCCAAGGAGCGGCCCGGCGGCGTTCGTTGCCGCGCCGGAAGCCGGTCGCGGCGACACTCGCCCTCTGCGCGATAGCCGCCGTTCTCGGCGGCGCGGCCTGGGCGTACTGGAGCGGCCCACGAAACCCTGGGTCAGGGCGCCGCGGCGCGCGGCACGAGCGCTCAACCAGGGCGCGTCTCCGACCGTGGTCTCGCACGGCGACGCATCATCGTGATCAGCTGGGGCACCGAGCTCGGCCACCAACGGCGCGTCCGCCGACGGATATGTGGTCAAGCGCTACGACGCGGAATCGGGTGTCGAGCAGACAATGCTCACCGAATGCACCGGAACGATCGCCGGGCAACAGCTGCACCGAAGAGCAGCATGCCGGCGGGCGACTGGACGTACACGGTGACCCCGGTGATCGGCACCAACTGGCGCGGGCGCCGAGAGCCTTCACAGCGGCGCGGTCCAGACCGGCCCCGTCACCTTGACACTCGACCGGACGATCTTCGGCGTCGCCCTCTCCCCGCCACAGACCGGCGGCTCGGTCGGCGGCTTCGGGCCCGAACGAGGGCATCACCTACTGGATCGACGAGACGACCCAGCTGGCCGGATCCCCGTCCAGCGTCGGGCGCGGACGGCACCGCGACGATCACCTCGCTGACGATCCCGGCACGCCTCCCCGACGGCTCGCACACGGTCGAGGTCATCGGAGACGATCCCGACGGCCCGGCGGAGGCCGAGGCGAGCATCCTCGATCGACACCGTCGCCGCCGACCCTCGAACGCGTTCACGATTCCGGCTCCGAACGCCGCCGGCTGGCACAACACGGCGCCGGTCGAGGTCAACGGGACGCTCGACGACGGCAGCGGATCGCGGCTACGCCTTCGCCAAGTACACGCGACGACGGCAGCGATCCCAAGACCTCGCCGACCGCGCAATACGCCACCGGTGCAGTTGTCTTCGTCAGCGACGTCGACGACGTTCAAGTACTACGTCGCCGACCTGGCGGGCAACGAGAGTGAGACCCAGACGCTCGAGGTCAAGATCGACACCACGCTGCCGTTCTTCCCGTCGCGTTCTCGACCTCACCAACGTCTACGGGCGGGGCCTGACCTCGACAGCCGTCACCCGATACGACCTACTACCGCGGGGCCGATGCCGGGCTCGTTCAGCTTCCGGGTCGTGGCGCTCGACCCCGGCGGGCCGGGGCTTCCGGCGTCGCTTCCGTGGGGACCTCGGCGCTCAGCGCTGACGGACGTCGGCTTCTCGCTTCGTCTCGAGACGGTGAGCACGCCGGCCGGTGGGCCCGTTCGTGCTCAACCCGCTGAGCTGGGTCGCCGGAACGACCTCGAAGGCCGTCGCCAAACGATCGTCCTCACCGACGTCGCCGACAACATCTACGGCCGGCGTCGGCCAGATCGTCAACGACTCGACCGCCCCCGCGGGCGGTTCGGTCGACGCAACCGGGCTCGTCGGCACCGGAAGCGCGCTATTCGACGTCGCAGACGCTGAACCTCGAGCCTCGCCACGGGGACCGACGCCGGCTCCGGGTCTGGCCGACGGACCGCGCCCGCGACGCGCGCGCCAGGCTGCAGCGCGCGTCCGCCGCGCTGACCTCGAGCGACGGCATCGCCAACGGCAGCTGCGGCACCTACGGCGCCTACGCGCCAGGTGGGCAGCCGTCGATCCCGGCGCGCGACCGTCTCCGACACCGTGCCCACGGACACGACCTGCTACCGCTACCGCTACCTCGTCGCCGACCAGGTCGGCAACGTCGCCGACCTACACGAGCCCCGACATCAAGGTGAAGACGACCACCGTCGCGTCACTGCGGCCGACCGACGCGACGATCATCTCCGGTCAGCGGCATCGGCCGCCCAGTCGGTCTCCGGCTCGACGGTCTACTACAACCCGGCGCTCTCGGGCAGCTTCAACGTCGACTCGTCCGCCAGCCTCCCCGTTCGTCGGGATCTCCCACATGACCTTCCCGGCGATCGCCGGGCTTCAGCGGCGGCGGCGCCGTGACCGCGCCCGCTCAGCGGCACGACCTACCGCAGCCACCTACGCCTGGTCGGCCAACGGCGCCAGCCCCTCCCCCGGCGTGCAGGCGCTCTCGGCGACCAACAACGTCGGCAGCACCCGCATCGAACCCCACCGCCTTCTCGGTGGTCAAGGACGCCATCGGCGCCGGCGGCGGCTCCGTCGATGCGATCGGCCTCGGCGGAACCGGCGGGCGCTACTCGACCTCGACGACGCTCAGCCTCGCCTTCACACAGGGAACCGACGGCGGCGCGGGCCTCGCCGCCACCGGCGCGCAGCTGCTGCGCGCCTCCGCCTCGCTGACCCGGACGGCACCGGCAACGGGACTGCGGAACCTACGGCGCCTACAGCGCAGGTCGGCGCCGACGACCCGGCCTCGCCGGCGACCGACACCGTCCCCGTCGACCGCACTTGCTACCGCTACCGCTACGTCGTCTCCGACAAGGTCGGAAACCAGACGACCTACACGAGCCCCGACATCAAGGTCGACGCGGCCGCCCCCCCGCGCCGGCGCTCAGCTTCTCGAGCCTCACCAACACCTCTGGAGCGGCACCGGCACGGCGGTCTACTACCGCCCCGGCGCCGCCAGCGGCGGGTTCACGGTCACCGCCAACTCGGCGGACACGACGTCCGGCACGACCAGCTACGCCTTCCCGACCCTGCCCGGCCGGCTGGACCGGCGCCTCCGCCGGCGGCGCGGCGTCCAGAGCTACAGCTGGAGCGGCGCCGAACCCGACGGCCCCGGCCGGCGCCCAGACCGTGCACGACGACGAACAACGCCGGCACGACCTCGACGCGCCGCGTTCACCGTGACGCCCGACACGACGGCGCCGACCGGCGGCAGCGTCATCTACACGAACGGCTACACGCACCGGACCTCGGTGAGCGTCACCTTCAGCAAGGGGACCGACGCCGGGTCCGGCGTCGACGCGGCGTCCGGGATCGTCGAGACGCTCGACGGCGTCCGCTCGCGGCACGGCGCCTGCGGCACCTTCGGACCGCTTCACGACCGTCGGCCACGAACCCGCGTCGGCCGTCTCGCTCCCGGTCGTCACGAACGCCTGCTACCGGTACCGGTACCTGATCTCCGACAACGTCGGCAACCAGGCGACCTACACGAGCGCGAACATCGTCAAGGCCGATTCCAGTCGGGCCCGACGAACGCGATCACCATGGACCAGCCGACCGTGGCGGCCTCGAGTCGCCGACAGCGACGACCTCTACTACAAGGGCGATGCCGCCGGCTCGTTCACGCACATCGACGCGGTCGCCGACGCCGAATCCGGGCCGCCTCGGCCGACCTTCCCCGGCGATCGCGACGACGGGCTGGGCGCACGACGTCGAGACGGTGAGCACGCCGGCGGGCGGGCCCTACGTCTCGCTCGACCTTCAGCTGGACAGCCAACCCGGGCGCCCCGACGAACAAGACGATCGATCGGCACGCGACGCGGCCGGGCAAGAGCTGAGCACGAACGGCTCCATCACGCTTCCACGAGCGACATCACGCCGCCGACGGGCGGCAGCATCAGCTACACGAACGGGCGTCGTCAACTCACCTCGGTGCCGGTCACCGTGATCACCGGCGACGACCCGCTGTCCGGATCGACCCGAGCATCGCATACCGTGAGGCGCGACGATCGCGCCGCTCAACACGACGACCGAGACCTGCGGCGCTTCCCGGGCACCTTCGCGACCACCGTGACCCTGGTCGGCGGGCGCCGACACGAGCGTCTCGAGCGGCAACTGCTACCACTATCGCTACGTCGTCTCCGACAAGGTCGGGAACAAGGCCACCTTCACGTCCGCGAACGTGGCGAGGGTCGACACCGGCGGGCCGCGTGTGACGGCGATCACGTCGCTGCAGTCCGCGGGGATAGGCAGGTAACGGCGAGCTCGCAGATCGGCGACAAGCTCGTCCTGACGTTCAACCAGAGCCTCGCGTCCGCGAGCGTGCCGACGACCTTCAGCGGCGCGACGGAGAGCCCGCCCGGCGCGCTCAGGACGTGACGCTGACGATCCCCGGATTCACCGCAGGGCGCCCTCGACACGGGCAGCGCCGCGTACCTCGCGCTGTCCGGAACGACGGCGGCGTCCGCCGGCACCGACGGTCCTGACCGGCGTCGGGACCGGGACCACGGTGACGCTCAGCGTCACCAGCATCGGCGGCGCGGCAACCGCGGTCGGCGCCGGGGCCTTGGCATTCAGGCCCGCCGCGACGATCACCGACGGTGGTGGCAACGCGGTCGCCGCGACCACGACGACGGTGGTGGGCTTCAGGCTCTTCTGACCCGTCTGCCCCGCGTCCGCCCCGAGCGCCTCGCAGGAGGGCGGTCCGGGTCGGATCGCCGATGACGCGTCGACCTGACCCCCCGAGGGTGGCGGGTGCGCGTGGGATGGAACCTCGGCACGATCCGGTCCTTGAAATAGCTGGCCCTGCCGGACCAGGAGGACACGAATGATCGACCGTGCCGCTTCCCGCTGTGACACTTCCCCGGGCTGCCACGACGCTTCAGCCCGCGTCCGTACGTCCCGAGGCACGTCACCTAGGCCGTCAACCTCACCGTCCGTTTGACGCGGCGCGTGTTGCCGGCGGGGTCGACGATCCTGACCGTGATCGTCGCGGTCACCTTCTTGCCCTTCCTGGCGGCGTTCTTGATCTTCTTGACCGCCGCCTCGGCCGCCTTCCTGGCGCCGTTCGGCTTGAGCCTCAGCGTCGCGCTCTGGCCGGCGGCGATCGTCGCGGTCGCGCTGGTGAGCTTGATGGCCTTCTTGACGCCCTTGATCTTCACCGTGCCGTTCGCGGTGGCGACGACGCGGCCTGCGGCGGGAGCGGTCACCTTCGTGGCGATCGACAGCGAGGAGCCCTTGACCTTCTGGCTGCCGTCGCGGGCGACCGTGGTCGTGGCGACCGCGTTGATCGAGCCGCCGCCGACCGGTGTCGGGGCCGGCGTCGGCGTACGGCGGCGCGCCGGCGGCGGCGGCGTCGGCGTCCGGCGTCGCCGGGGCACGGGCGTCGCTGGGGCGATGGTGAGGATCTGCGCTGGCGCTGCCGACGTTGCCGGCGGGATCCGGAGCCGAGGCGACGACCGGCCACGTGCCCTCGCCGACGACGGTCGGCGTCGCGTTCCACGTGCCGTTGGCCTGCAGGAGCGTCGTCATCGTCTGGCCCGCGATCGAGACGGTGACGGTCGTGCCGGGCGCGGCGTCGGAGGTCCCCGTGATCGTCGGGTCGACGTCGTTCGTCGTCGCGGTCGCGCCGCCGGTGATCGCGACGACCGGCGACACCGTGTCGACGGTCAGCGTCTGGGTGGAGCTCGCCGGGTTCCCGGCAGCGTCGGAGACCGCCATGACGACGCGATGCGGGCCGTCGGAGAGGGCGGCCGCGGTCACGGACCAGGTCCCGCCGCCCTGGACCAGCCCGGTCAGCGTCTCGTCGGCGAGGGTCACGGTCACCGTCGTGCCGGGCGCGACGTCCGCGGTGCCGGAGATGTCCGGTGTCGCATCGTTGGTCAGCGCGGTCGCGCCACCGGCGATCGTCACCGCGGGTGCGGCGGTGTCGACGGTCAGCGCCTGGCTGTCGGTGCCCTCGTTGCCGGCCGGGTCGGTGACGGAGGCGGTGACGGTGCGGGTGCCGTCGGTCAGCGCGGTCGGGGTGACGTTCCACGTTCCGCCCGACTGCACGAGCGCGGTCAGGGTCTGCGCGTCGACGGTCACGCGGACGACCGTGCCCGGCGCGACGTCGCTGGTGCCGGAGATCGTCGGGGTCGGGTCGTTCGTCGTCACGGACGGCTCCGCCGTCGATGCGTGACGACCGGCAGCACCGTGTCGACGGTCAGCTGCTGGGTGGCGCTGCCCGGGTTCCCGGCCCCGTCGCGTGACCGAGGCGACGACCGGGTAGGTGGCGTTCGCCAGGATCGCCGAGGTCACCGACCACGCGCCATCGGCGGGGGTCGCGGTGAGGGTCTGCCCGTTGACCGTCACGGTGACGACCGCCGGCGCCTCGACGTCGGTCGTGCCGCTGATCGTCGGGGTCGTGTCGGTCGTGATCGCGGTGGCCCCACCGGCGATCGTGACCACGGGCGGGGCGCTGTAGAACTCGTTGGCGTCGAGCGTGAGGGCGCCGTTGCGGGCGAACGCGCGGCCGTTGACCACGGTCCCGTTGCCCATCGCGACCGCGTCGAGCGCCATCAGCGTGCCCGCGAAATCGGCGTGCGCGCCGATCGGCGCCGGCACCGTTGACCTGCCAGAACACGCGCGAGGCCTGGGCGCCGTTGGTCAGCACGACGTGGCTTCCGGCGGCCAAGGCCATGGCGCCGTGACCTGGAAGACGAAGACGGCGTTCGGGTCGCCCCCGCCGTCGAGGGTCACCGTTCCGGTGTTCGACGCGGCGCCGGCGATGGTGTGCAGGCCCGGGCGGGATGCGTCGTGCCGGCGAGCGCGCCCGCGAGCGGGGCGCCGCCCGTCCGAGCGGCGACCTCGGTGTACGCCGCGACGAGGTCGGCGTGAGCCTGCGGCGGCGGCGGCGTTGCCGACCTCGGTCGTGCCGGTGACGACGCCCGGGGGGAAGCCGGTCGGCTGCGCGTTCGCCTTCACGCCGAGGTCGCCGCGGAGCGTGGTGTGCGGGGCGCCGGCGGCGCTGACGGTGTTGCCGACGGAGGCGCCGCTCAGCACCGCGTAGGTCGATGCCTCGACCGAGGTCCACCACGCTCGTCGGAGCGGCGACGGCGGCGGGAACCGCCATCGCGAGACCGCCGATCGCCAGGCCGCCGAGGAGCGCTCCGAGGTTGCGGGCCTTCGTCCGACGCGGAGCAAGCGTCGGCCGCGATCCCGATTGCCGGCGGAGCCGCCGGACCAGGTCCAGGGGACGGGCGAGCGGGCGCGAGCCGGGCATGAACGACCTCCAAAATGGGGCTGTCCGAGCCTCGGCGGGTGGCGTAGTGTCGAGACAGTGTATCGATAATTGAGGAATCCAACGAGTAATTTAAATTAGTGAACTGTATTGCTGTAAGCTCAGTAATAGCTCTGCCTCCGGCGTAGGCCCGTCCCGATCGAAGTTCTCGAGGACTGCGTGACCAGGTCGCCTCGCGGCCGTCAGAGCCCACGCTGCGATCTGCGGCCAGGCGTCTCGCCACGATCCACCCGGACACGCCGAGACGCTCTTCCGCGCGTCCGCGGCATCCTGATCGATCGCTGGGTTCTCACCAGCCGAGAGTTACGCCTATGGGCACGCCGCACGTCGCAAGCAGCGCACGTCGCAGCACCACGGCGCTCCTCTCTGGGTGCGCGTCGTGCCCGAGTGGATCGCTCCCCGCCTGGCGCTGGCGTTGCTGCTCACCGCGCTCGCCGTGGTCGCGATCTGGCTCCTGCCCACCCCCGGGTTCATCACCGAGAAGGGCCAGGTCGCGATCACGCCTGCGGCCGGCTGCCCGAGGGACGGCCGTCCGGCGTTCCGCTGTGAGATCAACGCGATCCGCAAGGCACACCACCTCGTTGCGCTCAAGCCGAATCTGCGGCTCGTCGCCGCCGGTCGTCACCAAGCCGATGACATGCAACGCCGCAACTACTTCAACCACGTCAGTCCGGACGGCGGCACGGCCACGAAGCGCGTGCGTGCGACGGGCTACTTCCGGGACGCGGAGAGCTGGCGAATCGGCGAGAACCTGGCCTGGGCGACCGGCACGGCGGCCCAGCCGGCGTTGATCGTGCGCCAGTGGATGGCGAGCCCGCCGCACCGGGCGATCCTCCTCGACCCGAGCTTCCGTGACGGCGGGGCCGGGATCGTCCAGGGCCTGCCGATCGCCGGCAGGGACGACGGCGTCACGGTCGCCCTGGAACTCGGCGTCCGCCGATGAGGGTGACACCGTCGACCTCCGCTCGAGCGCCCACCCTCGAGTGACCGCCCACGCCGATCGGGCGCTGGGCTGGACACGCATCGCTCGTCGACCGCTGGGGCGGATGCGGCAGACGCATACCCGCCTCCGGATTCGATGCGCCATCCGTAGACCGCCGCGGTGGTCTGCACCCGAATACCTTCGTGCTCCTTGCCCGCGCAGTCGATGCTGATTGCAGACGGCGCCTCAGCCGGGGGGTCCACCCGACATCCGCCGCGGAAGGAGTTGATCATGTTCCTCAGCGCGTGTCGGACCTGCTCGGGCGTCTGCCGCTCCGATGCACCGTCGGCCCGCATCGCTCGCGGCACCCGCCGAGCCATGCTTCTGGGCCTCGTGTTCGCCGCTGTGTCCGCCCGGCGGCCTTCGCCGCGTGCGCCGGGTCGGACCTCGTGCCCACGGGAGCCGTCCCGCCGGACTACATCGTGACGACCCTGTGCCTCATCAACACGGAGCGGGCCGAGCACGGCCTCGGCCTCGTGTCCCATAACGGCGATCCTGTCGACCGAGCATCGATGGTCGTTACGCGCGACGAAGTGGTGGCCGAGTCCTACTTCGGCCACGTCGCGCCCGATGGAGCCGACCTGACGGATCGGTTGTACACCGCCGCTACATGGCCTCCGACGACGAATGGACCGTGGGCGAGAACCTCGCCTGGGGAACCGACTCGCTCTCGTCGCCCGGCGCCATCATGGCCGCTTGGATGGCGAGCCCGGGCCACCGGACGAACATCCTGACCGCCGACTACCGCGAGATCGGGATCGGCGCCGTTGCGGGAGTCCCGGCGGACCACACGACGGGCGTGACATCACGACGGATTTCGGCACCGTCCGCGCTCAGCCAGGCGCAGGCCGTGCCGGCGCAGCGCACCGCGAAGCACGCCTCTGCGCGCATGGCATCGTCGAAGCGCCGGGCGTGCCTGCGCGCCGCGACGACCAGGCAGCGTCTGGCCGGCCACTGCAGCGCCACGGCGCTGCGCAGGAGAGCACGCGCATCGTCCGCGGCCACGCGCCGGAACGCCGCGCGCCGCACGGCCGGCGCGACGGGTCGCGCCGCTCTCGCCCAGGGCCGCGATTGGACCCGGACCGGATAGCCCCACCGATCCCACGACCCGGCTCCGAGACGCGTCGACTCGGCTTGACCAAGCTTGGAGATGCGCGAAACCGAGCCGAGAACAGCGCGACCGATGCAGAGGGCATGACATCCAATGCGCTCCGAACACCCGTCTCGCCTCCGCGGCGGAACCATCGTGCCCAGCGGCTCGCGTGCGCCGCCGCCCTCTCGGTCGCCGCGCTCGCCTTCCCCGCCTCGGCCCTCGCCCACACCGGCGCGGCGGCCGTGTCGTGCAGCGGCGCCGACGTCACCTATTCCGCGTTCGCGGCGGGCGCCAACACCGTCAGCTATCGCGTGACCGTCGACGGCACGATCGCGGCGCAGGGCACGACGGCGCTCACCGCGAACGGCGGACGGCCGGGGAGTGGGCATGAGCGTCGACGATCGCGCCGAGCGGCGCATCGAGGGTGACAACCGCGAGCGAGTCCCGCCCGCGCCCCCGTCCTCCGGCGCGTGCACCGGGCGGCAGAGGTGCTCCGAGGTCGAGCGCCGGCCGAGCTCGCGGCGATGCCCGATCAGCGCCCACCACCACCTGACGTCGAAGCCCGAGGTCAGGGCCGCAGGTCGTCGCCCGCGCCGTCGCTCTCGGTCAGCGCCTCGAGGAGGTCGCCGACCCTCTGGCTGCGGGCCAGATCGTCCGGCAGCGGCACGTCGTGACGCACGGTGTAGTGATTACGCCGGCCGCGACGCTCTCGCGCGATGTAGCCCGCGTCGGTGAGCTCGCTCACGATGCGATGGGCGGCGCGCTCCGTCATCCCCACCTGTTCGCCGATGTCGCGCAGGCGGATCGCAGGATCGCGCGCGATGCAGAGCAGCACCCGCCCATGGTTGCTCAGGAATGTCCACTCACGCGTCGCTGCCACGCCAGCGCCGAAGCGTACCCGGGGAGCGGAAACGGCCGAGGTGACCGGATCTGTCGCGCCCGCGGCGACTGATAACATGATATAGGAAGCAAGAAAAGTCAGTCAACTATTCAGGGGAGGCTGCGCAGTCACACGCCATGACGGACTGGACGTTCCTCAGCAACCACGGCCGCGTGCTCCTGTGCCTCGCCCGCGATCCCACGATCCGCTTGCGCGACATCGGCGAACAGGTGGGGATAACGGAGCGCGCTGCCCATCGGATCGTGAGCGAGCTCACCGATGCCGGTTACGTCACGCGCGAGCGCCGCGGCCGGCGCAACCACTACGCCGTCCGTCACGACCTTCCGGTCCCCGACGAGCTCGCCCGGAACCGGCGGATCGGCGATCTGCTGGATCTGCTCGCCCAGGAGGCGCCGGCCACATGACGATGCCGGTGTCCGCAGCGCTCACCGTCCCGCGTGCGGGCTCCGCGCGGATCCTGGTGATCGAGGACGCGAGCGAGATGGCGGAGGCGATCCGCATCACGCTCACGGACGAAGGCTTCGAGGTCCATGTCGCCCTCGACGGACGGAGCGGCGTGGACCTGGCGCGGTCGCTCGCGCCGGACGTCGTGCTGCTGGACATCGACCTCCCCGACATCGACGGCTGGGAGGTCTGCCGCCGGCTGCGCACCTTCTCCGACGCCTACCTGGTGATGCTCACCGTGCACGGGAACGAGTTCGACCGCGTCCTCGGGCTGTCCTCGGGCGCCGACGACTACGTGACGAAGCCGTTCGCTCCGCGCGAGCTCGTCGCGCGCGTGCGGGCGATGCTCCGCCGCCCGCGCACCACGGGCGGGACCGCCGCCGACATGGGCGCCGTCCGCCGCTTCGGTGATCTCACGATCGACACGAGCCTGCGCGAGGTCCGCGTCGGCGGCGGAGTCGTCGAGCTCAGCCACCTCGAGTACGGGATCCTCGCGACGCTCGCCGAGCACTCGCGTCAGACGCTGAGCCGCGGTCAGCTGGTCGCGCGTGTCTGGGGCGACGACCGGGTCGGAGACGACCACGTCATCGACGTGCACGTGTCGAACCTCCGGCGTAAGCTCGGCGACGATCCGCGTCATCCACGCTTCGTGCGCACGGTCCGGGGTTTCGGCTTTCGCCTCGGCGACGGCTGAGCCACCGTCGACGGCCCCGGCGCTCAGGCGGCGAGAGCGCCGGCGCAGGCCACGGCCAGGACGAGCAGGACGATCGCGATCTCGCGGAGGAAGATGTCGCGCTCCACGCGCTCCTCGGCCCGAAGCTCGCCCGCGACGCGCTCGGCCGGTGCCAGGTCCGCGGGCGTTGTCTGGAGGTCGCTCACGTCACCGTCCCGATCCGGCCGACCTTCTCGGTCTTCTCCCAGCGCAGGTCCGCCCCGCGCAGCTCCTGCACGTACGCGCCCGCGGTGATCGCGCACAGCAGCGGCCCGTAGCCCACCACGTACAGCAACGGCGCCACGAGCCATCGGACGCGCCCGGACGCGGCGAGGCGCGCGACGAGCAACGCGACCACCATCCCGCCCGCGAGCCATGCGTACACGGCGAGGACGAACGCGGTGAGCAGCGCGCCGTGCGGCGCGGCGCCGGCGTCCTGGAACAGGCGCGGCGAGCCCGCGTAGACGATGATCGCCAGGCTGATCAGCCCCGGGAAGGCGATGCCCTCGCGCCATGCGCGCCGGGCGGTCTCGGGATCGAGGGAGAAGCTCGACAGCGTGATGAACAGGTAGGTCGCGAGATTCACGGCCCAGAGCGTGCGGAAGACATGGGCGGAGAGGTTGGCGTCGATGAGGTACAGGGCGATGAGGCCCGTGGACGCGGCGACCATGAGGACCGGCATCAGCGTGACGGTGAACCAGATCAGGCCGAAGCTCACGCCGCCGAGACGCCCCCAGCGCCCGCGCCGGAACCAGACCCGGCGGAAGCGCGACGTGACCTGCACGTTGCCCCGTGCCCAGCGCATCCGCTGCTTCCACAGCCCGGTGACGTCCTGCGGCTCCTCCGCCCACACGACGGCGTGGGGCTCGAAGACGACGCGCTTCCCGGCGACCTGCGCCTCGAACGTCGTGACGGTGTCCTCCGCCAGGGTCGTCGTGTCGATCTGGCCGCCGATCGCGTCGAGCGTCTCGCGCGTGAGCAGCTGGGCGCCGCCCGCCAGGCAGGCATGGACGCCGAGGACGTTCTGCGCCCGGCGCGCGCCGGCCTGCGCGGTGACGTACTCGAAGGCGACGAAGCGGTTGAGGTAGTTGCCGGGCCGCGTGCCCTCCTTGATGTATCCGCTCACGGCGCCGACGGCCGGATCGGCGAAGTGCCGCGTCATCCGCCGCAGGGCGCCGGGGGTGAGGAGCACGTCGGCGTCGATCACGAGAACGGCGTCGTACCAGTCGTCGGCGCGGATGATCCGCAGGCCGTGGTTGATCGTGTGGGCCTTGCCCTCGCCCCCGGACTCGCGCCGGAGGTGGAAGACGAGGCCTGGGTGCTCGGTGCGCTTGGCCCGGACGAGCTCGGGCGTCGCGTCGCTGCTCGCGTCGTCGACGACGTAGATCCGCAGGCGGTCGCGCGCGTATTCGAGGGCGGCGAGCTGATCGATCGTCCGGCCGATGACGGCGGCCTCGTTCCAGGCCGGCACGATCACCGCGACGCGGGGCCGCAGCGCGGGGTCGATCGAGCCGCGGTGGCGGCGGAAGCGATGCAGCCCGGCGAGGGCGAACTGGTAGCACCCGATGACCGGCGGCAGGGCACCCGCGAGCACGAGCGCGGCGAGAAACCATTCGAGGGCGCGCATCGGCCGCCGCGGCCCCGGGGGCGCTCAGCCGGCCACGGGCGTCGGCGTGGCCTCGAGCTCACGCACGACGTCCAGGCAGTAGGCGAACCGGCCGATCGTCTCGCGGCGATGGCTGTCGGTGCTCAGCAGCAGCGGGACGCCGCGCGCGAGGAACGGGCGCAGCGTACGCGCCGACGGGCAGCGCCAGCGCTCGTCGACCTCGATGCGGGCCTCGCGGTCGGCCGCGGCGGCCGCCAGGTCGTCGATCAGCCCGAGCGGGACGGCGTCCTCGGCGAGGCCGAGCTTCGGGAGGACGCTGAAGAGGTGGGCGATCACGATGTGCTCGTACCGCCGGACCGCCGCGATCGTCGCGGCGACGAGCGCCTCGACCACCGCGTCCGCCGTCACGGCGCCGTCGGCGATCAGCGCGCGGACCGCGGCCGGGTCCTGCGGGCCCTCGGCGGTCGGGACCTGGTGGTCGGCCGCGTAGACGGCGTCGACCCCGCGCAGGTCGGCCGGAAGGTCGAGGCGACCCTCGGTGTCGAGGATCTTGGCCTCCACGGCGCAGTACAGCGTGAGCGCGGTGTGGCGCCGCGCCTCCGCCACCGCGGCGACGTAGGCCGGCACCCACTCCGTGCTCTCGCGGACGTGGTCGACGCAGGTGAGCGCGGCCAGGCCGAGGCGCTCGGCCTCGGCGACGTTCTCCGCGATCGAGCTGCGGCCGTCCGAGAACGTCGAGTGGACGTGCATGTCGTGGACGACGCGGGTGTCAGGCATGAGCCGCGACCGTCGCCGCGCCGTCGATGAGCGCCTTCTCGTCCTGCATCCGCGCGATCTCCTCGAAGCCGAAGAAGCGCTCCTCGAGATGGCGGACCATGGCCAGGTCCGCGAACGGGAGCGGGCCGTCCGGCATCGGCGTGCCGAGCGCCTCCGCGACGCAGAGCGCGGGCATGTTGACCCCGCTGGCGACCGTGAGCGGCATCGTGCCCGGGAAGCGGGGGTTGACCTCGAGCAGCGCCGGGACGCCGTGGACGTCGCCCTTGACCTGGACATTCGCGACCGACGTCAGCCCGATGCGCTCGGCCACCTGCCGCGCGATGGCCTCGAGGCGCTCGTCGTGCACCGTGCGGCCGGTGACCGCGATGCCGGAGTCGACCTTCAGCCGCTCGCGCGGCACGACCGCGATGACGCGACCGTCGGCGCGCGCCAGGACGTCGAGCGAGTACTCGGGCCCGGGCAGGTGCTCCTGGACGAGCAGCGAGCCGTCGCGCTCGATGCGCGCGAGATCCTCAGCGCGCTCGATCAGCCGGATGCCGCGTGACCCGCTGCCGACACGGGGCTTGACGATGACCGGCAGAGCGGTCGCGGACGGATCGAACGACTCGTCGGCGACCACAGACTCGGGCACGCGGACCCAGCCGTCGCAGCGCTGGTGAAGGACCCACTTGTCCAGGCACGTGCGCAGTGTCTGCTCCGAGGCCAGGACGAGACGGATGCCGGCCGCGGCGAGGGACTCGCGCTCGATCGCGAGCGGGAGCAGCTCGCTGTCGACCGTCGGGATCAACACGTCGATCTCCCGGCTCGCGCAGTACTCACGGACGAACGCCGCGAAGTGCTCGCTGTCGCCCCGTGGAATCAGCCCGCGCCGGTCCTCGTCCACGAGGTAGAGGCCCGCGGCGTTCGGATCGATGTCGGCGGCGTAGACGTCGACGGCGACGCCGTCGAGCGCGCGCATCACGCTGACCCCCGAGGGGCCCCCGGTGCCGGTGACGAGCACCCGCGGCGCCCGTGTGGCGGGGTCAGAGCGCATCGGCCGCGACCTCCTGTGTGTAGGGAATGGATACCGCCGCGCCCGAGCCGGCGTCGCTGTCGCGCCCGACCTCGAGCGGCTCGATGTAGCGCGACTGGGCGAAACGGCCCCAGTAGCGCGCGGTCGCGCGCAGGAGCTCCTCGTCGAGGTAGTGGCGCGTCGAGGTCTGCGACACGTACGCGCGGATCACCTCGAGCTTCCGCTCGATGAAGTCGTCGATCGAGACGAAGCGCGTCGGCCGGAACTCCACGGTCGTGGACGGGCTCTGGTAGCAGTGGAGCCGCGGGACGCCGCGCGCCGCGACGAAGGTGGCGCGGTTGACGTTGCGGTGGTCCTGGTGGACGTCGTGCGCGGTGTGCGTGTAGACGGTCGTCGGCCTTCGTCTCGTCGATGACGCGCTTGATCGTGGCGATCGTCGGGCCACCGTCGCCGACGCTCATGTCCTGGAGATCGGTGAGGAACAGGCGGGCCGAGAGGAGCTCGGCGGCGCGGGCGGCCTCGAGCGCGCGCTCGGTGGCCACGCCTCCGGCCTCGCCCCCGGTCAGCGTGAGGATCGACACCTCGTCGCCGGCGGCGACATGGCGCAGGAGGATCCCGCCGCAGCCGATCTCGACGTCGTCGGGGTGGGCGCCGACGGCGAGCACGACCTCGTGGCCGACGGCCCGGCGGCGCTGCGTCAGCGCGATCAGCTCGACCGCCTTGTCGATGGCCGCCTGCGGGTCGACCGGCTTGGTCATGTAGTCGTCCGCACCGGCGCGGATCGCGGCGACGGCGTACTCGAAGCTCGCGTGGCTCGAGAGGACCAGCGTGGCCACCTTCGGCGCGCGCGCCTTGAGGATCTCGAGGAACTCGATCCCGCTCATGCCCGGCAGCTCGACGTCGGCCACGATGAGGTCCCACGTCCGCGGGTCAGCGCCGAGCATGGCGACCGCGTCCTCGCCCGTCGGCGCGCAGATCACATCGGCGATCTCGGCAAGGACCTCGGCGAGCGCCGCCGCCAGAATCGCGTCGTCCTCGATGAGAAGCACCGCCGCGCGCCGACCGCCGATCTGACCGGCGAGGCCGGTCATAGGACGGAAGCGGTGGGCGCGGAGGTGGTCATCCGAGGGGAGGAATCACCGGCGACAGATGGAATACTTGTCGCGGAATTCCTGATCTTTATATCATGCTACGCTGATCAAGTGGACTTTTCGGGAGCCGCAACTGCCGCACCACCGACGCCGGTCAGCTCTGCGCCCGTGCCGGCGAGCCGGCCCCGGCGGATCCTCGTGGTCGACGACTCCCCGCTCATGCTCCTCGCCGTCGGCATCGGCCTGGAGCGGCCGGATCGCTGGGCCGTGACCACAACGGGCTCGGGCCGCGCCGCGATCGCGCTCGCCGCGCAGCATCGCCCGGACGCCGTCCTGCTCGACGTGACGATGCCGGACCTCGACGGCCCGGACACGCTGCGTGCCCTGCGGGCAGACCCCGCCACGGCCTCGATCCCGGTCGTCTTCATGACCGCCGATATCGCCGACGAGGTGCGCCTCCGCGCCCTGGGCGCAGCGGGCGTCATCGGGAAGCCGCTCGACCTCGCCACCCTGGGCGATCAGCTCGACGAGGCCCTCGGATGGCTGCGCTAGACGCGCGCCTGGCGCAGGTCTGGGCGGAGCACCACGGAGAGATCGGCGCGCGTGTCGACACGATCGACGCGGCCGTCGCCGCCCTCGGGACCGGCGGGCTCGGCGAGGCGGCGCGCCTCACGGCCGCGCGCGCCGCGCACCGGCTGGCCGGGACCGCCGGCACGTTCGGCTTCGGTCCGGCCTCCGAGCACGCTGCCGCACTCGACCTCGCGCTGCGCGCCCCGGGTGAGAGCGACACCGCGGAGCTCGCGCGGCTGGCCGCGGCGCTGCGCTCTGCGCTCGCGCTTCCCGACCAGTCCGCGAGCGATGGCGATGCGCTCCAGCCGGCAATGACGAATCGAGGACCGGGATGAGCCTGCCCCGACTGAAGGGTCCCGCCCGCCGCGTCGCGGCCGCCGGCGCCGCGATCGTCGCGCTCCTCGCGATCACGGCCGGCGTCACGATCTGGCGATTCCACAGCGCTGAGAACAGTTACCGGCGCGTGGCCGAGCAGTCCCAGACGCTGCGCGTCCTGGGTGACGTCCGCCAGAACCTTCTCGACCGCGTCAACACCGCCTACCGGTTCCTGGCGACGCGCGACCCGGCCACGGATGCGCGCCTCGGGCGTCTGGAGGCGCGCTTCGGTCCGCTGCTCGAGGAGTCGAGACGCGTCGGTCACAACGACGCCGACACGGCCCGAGGGGCTCGCGAAGCTCCAGCGGCTCAACGCGGCCGTCATCGCCGCCGGACGGGACGCCCGCCGGGCGCGGGGGTCCGCGTTCGCCGCTGCCAACCGACGCATCGCGGCCCGTGAGACCGCGCTCGAGCAGGGGGTTGCGGCATACGCGGCGGACGAGGCGGCGGAGGTTCCGCGGTTCACGGCCGCCGCGGCGAGCCACGCGAAGCAGGCGCGTCTGGTGGCCGTCCTGGTCGCGCTGCTGGCGGCGCTCGCGACGATCGGCCTCGTGTTCTACGTCGTGCGCCTGGTCGGCGGGCTGTTCGAGCGCATCCGCGACAGCGCGGGCACGCTCACCGAGTCGACGCTGGACATGCGCAGCGCGGCGCAGGAGTCCGCCGCGGCGCTCAGCGAGCAGTCCGCCGCCGTGACGGAGGTGGCCGCGACGGCCGACGAGCTCAGCTCGAGCGCGACCTCGATCGCGATGGGGGCCAAGACCATGTCCGCCGCCGCCGAGCACGCGACCGCGACCATGGAGGACATGCGCGAGCAGGTCGGGGCCATCGCCGAACGCTCGCTCGAGCTCGGGCGCGCGAGCCAGGAGATCGGCCAGATCCTGCAGCTGCTCAACGAGATCGCCGAGCGCACCGACCTGCTCGCGCTCAACGCCGCGATCGAGGCGGCGCGCGCCGGCGAGTCGGGCCGCGGCTTCGCCGTCGTCGCCGGCGAGATCCGCAACCTCGCGGAGCGCTCCGGCCGGTCGTCGGACTCGATCCGCGAGATCATCACGCGCGTCCAGGACGGGACGAACGCCACGATCCTGGCGACCGAGCGCGGCGCGAAGCAGGCCGAGGAGATCACCGAGCTCATGCACGCCTCCAGCGTCGAGCTCGAATCGAGCGGGCTCGCCGCCGACCAGCAGCGCGCGGCCACCGATCAGGTCGCCGTCGCGCTCGGCGAGATCCGCGGCGCCGTGGAGCAGCTGGCGGCCGAGCAGGACCGGCGGCTCGACACCACCGAGCGCATCGAGGACCTCGTCGGCGACCTCGGCAGCCTGCTCGCCGATCACGGGCTCGCGATGCAGGACGACGGGCGCGGCCGGAACGGCTCAGGCCGGCACAACGGCGCCCCGCCGCGCAATGGCGCGACGCCGCAGAACGGCGCTGCGCCGCACCCGACGTCGTGAAGACGTACGTGCGTGTCGCCGTCGGCGGCGAGCACTACGCGATCGCCGTCGAGCGGGTGCACGAGGTCGCGGAGATCGGCGCCGTGGTCCCGGTTCCCGGCGCGGGTCCGAATGTCACGGGGATCCGCCACCTGCACGGCGAGGTCCTGCCCGTCATCGGCCTCAGCGGGCTGCTCGGCGCGCCCGGCAGTGCGGCGGCGCGGATCGTCGTCGTCGACGAGGCGGGCCGCCGTGCCGGGCTGGGCGTCGACGCGGTGGAGGGCGTCGGTGAGCTCCCCGAGCCCGACGCGCCCGGCCACCCGCTCACGCGCGGCGCGGTGCTGCACCGCGGCGGGCTCGTCGGCGTGCTCGACGTCCATGCCCTGCTCGACGCGGTATCCGCGTCGGTTGCCTGATGGACGAGCGCCTGCTGGAGACGTTCCGCGAGGAGTCGCTCCAGCGCGTGGAGCGCATATCGACGGTCCTGCTCGCGGCCGAGGCGGGGAGCGGCGAGGCCGACGCGATCGCGCAGCTGTTCCGCGACGCCCACTCGATCAAGGGCAGCGCGGGCATGTTCGGGCGCGCGGACGTGGGCTCGGTGGCCGGCGCGATGGAGGACATCCTCGCGCCCGCGCGCGAGTGCGGAGCCCTGCCGGCGGGCGCGATCCCGGCGCTGCTCGGCGGCGCGGACGCGATCCGCAGCGCCGTGGGCGACGACCTGAGCGCCATCGCCCCGGCCTTCGCGGCGCTGCGGGCGGTCGGCGAATCGCCGCTCGACCCCGCGCCCCGCGCGGGCGCAGCAGCGGCTCCGGACGCGCACGCTCACGCCGTCGCTCCGCCGGGGGCGCCTCCCGGCGGCGAGCCGGCCCCGGACCGGGCCCCGAAGCGGATGCTGCGCGTCCGGGCCGAGAAGGTCGACCGGTTGCTCGCCACCGTCGGCGAGACCGCGTTGCACGGCCGCCGCCTGCGGCACCTCGCCGCGGGACGCGAGAAGGCCGACGAGTCCGTCCACCAGGAGCTCGAGCGTGGCGAGGCGCTCGTGAACGACCTGCAGGACGCGGTGCTCGGGCTACGCACGCTGCCGCTCGAGACGATCGTCGGCGGGCTGCCGCGCGCGGTACGCGACATCGCGGCCGAGGCCGGGCGCGACGTGCGCCTCGAGCTGGTCGGCACCGACACGCCGCTCGACCGGTCGATCCTCGACGGGATCGCCGACCCGCTCGTGCACCTGCTGCGCAACGCGGTCTCGCACGGCATCGAGCCGCCCGACGAGCGCGTCGCGGCGGGCAAGCCGCGCACCGGCACGATCACGCTCCACGCCGAGCCGCGCGGCGGGCTGGTCGCCGTGTCGTGCACCGATGACGGCCGCGGGGTGTCCGAGGAGCTGCTGCAACGCGGCCGGGACCGCGGCTCCCTGGCCGGGGTGCTGGCCGAAGCCGGCTTCTCCACGGCGACGGGAGTCTCCGCGCTCGCCGGCCGGGGCGTCGGCCTGGACGCCGTCATGCGCCACGTCGAGTCGCTCGGCGGGACGCTCGAGGTCACGAGCGAGCCCGGTTCGGGCACGTCCGTCACCCTGCTGCTGCCGCTCACCCTCGCCGTCCTCACGATTCTGCTCGTCGAACGGGGTGGCGAGGCGTTCGGCCTGCCGCTCACGAGCGTCGCTCAGGTGGTCCGGGGCGGGAAGGTGCACGAGCTCCACGGAGCTCGGACGCTCGAGATCGACGAGGCCACCGTGCCGTTGGCCGACCTCGCCGATGCGCTCGGAACGGATGCGCCGGCGCTCCCGAGCGGCGCGCCCGTGGTCGTCGTCAGCGCCGGCGGGCGCAGAGCGGCGGTCGGGTGCGATCGGCTCGTGGGCGATCGCAGCGCGGTCGTGAAGACCCTCGGGCCGCTGCTCGAGCCGCTCGCGGCGTACCTCGGTGCAGCGATCCTCGACGACGGCGGAATCGCGCTCCTGCTCGATCCCGCTCACCTCGTGCGCGCCGCTGCCGCCGCCGCCACGCCGACGCTCGAGCGCGCGGGCGGCGCGCGTCCTCGCGAGGCGCCGAAGGTCTTGGTCGTCGACGACCAGTTCACGGTGCGCGAGCTCGAGCGCACGATCCTCGAGGGAGCCGGCTATCGGGTGCGCACGGCCGACAACGGCCGCAGTGCGCTCGCGCGTCCTCGACGACGAGGCCGACGTCGAGTGCGTGGTCAGCGACATCGAGATGCCCGGCATGGGCGGTCTCGAGCTCCTGGGTGCGATCCGGAATCGTCCGGAGCGCGTTTCGCTTCCCGTCGTGATCGTGACCTCCCGCGAGGACGATGGCGCGCGGGCGCGCGGTGCGGCGGCGGGGGCCGATGCATGGGTGGTCAAGTCGCAGTTCGACCAGCAGGCGCTGCTCGACACCGTCGGCCGCCTCGTCGGGCTGCGGTGACATGAAGCCCACAGCCCTCCGCGTCGCGATCTGCGAGGACTCCGCCGCGTACGCCGCCGGCCTGCAGCGCTTTCTCGAGACCGATGGCGAGCTGCGGGTCGTCACGGTGGTGGCGGACGGCGAGAGCCTGATCGCGGCGCTGCCGCACGTGCGTCCCGACCTCGTGACGATGGACCTGGAGCTCGCCGGGATCGACGCGGTCGAGACGATCCGGCGGATCATGGCCACGCGCCCGGTCCCGATCGTCGTGGTCAGCCAGACCGTCGGGTCCGACGGGGACGTCGTGAGGCGGGCGCTCGCCGCCGGCGCCGGGGCGGCCATGTCCAAGGCCGATCTGCACCTCGGCGAGCGCGCCGGGCCGCGGGCGCGCACGCTGCGTGCCCGGCTGTGCGACATCGCCGGCGCCCGGGCCACCGCGCCTGGGCCTCGGCCGGCGCGGGCCGAGGCGCCCGCAGCACCGGCGCGGCTGCCGCGCCGAGGTGTCGCGAGCGCGATCGGCATCGGCGCGTCCGCCGGGGGACCGCCCGCACTGGCCGAGATCCTCGGCGCCCTGGCCGCGGACTTCGCGCTGCCCGTCCTGGTGGTGCAGCACATGTCGCCCGGCTTCGCGGCGGGGCTCGCGGCCTGGCTCGACGACATCGTCGCCCTCCCGGTCCGTCTCGCGCGCGACGGCGATCCCGCCGGGCCGGGCATCGCGATCGCGCCGGACGGCGCCCACCTCGTGGTCCAGGACGGCGGGCGGCGCCTGCAGCTCGACCGGGGCACCGCCGGGGACCGGCACCGGCCGTCCGCGGACATGCTGTTCGCGTCGCTGGCGCAACGCTGCGGCCGTGGCGCGGTCGGGGTCGTGCTCAGCGGGATGGGCCGGGACGGCGCGGCGGGGGTTGCCGCGATCTGCGCGGTGGACGGCGCCGCAGTCGTGGAACGGCCCGAGGACGCCCGCCTGTCGGGCATGCCGTCCGCCGCGGCCCAGGCGGGCGCGACTCCCCTCGACCTCGCCGAGATCGGAGGGCGGCTGGCGAGGCTCTCGGGCGGTCGCCGGCCATGAGGGGCACGCTGCGCGATCTTGCCGTCGTCGTCCAGCGCATGAGCGGCATCGCCTTGCGCGACGTCCAGCTCCCATCCCTGCGGGCCGCCCTGCGCCGCGTCGATCCGAGCCTGTCGCCCGCCGACGTGCTGCTCGACGACGATCCCCTCCGCCGTCAGACCCGCCTCGACCGCCTCGTCGACCAGGTCGCGGTCAACGAGACCTTCTTCCTGCGTCACGGCGGGGAGCTCGAGCACATCCCGTGGGCCGCGACGGTCGCGCGCGCCTCCGCCGCGGGGCGGAGGGCACGGATCTGGAGTGCCGCATGCTCGTCGGGCGAGGAGCCGTACTCGCTCGCCCTGCAGGCGGCCGAAGCGCTGCAGACGCCGCGCCCGGCGGTCGACATCCTTGGGACCGACATCTCGGCGACGGCGCTCGGGCTCGCGCGGCGGGGCGTCTACGGAGCGCGCTCGACGCGTCTCGTCGACCGCGCGCGCCGAAGACGCTGGTTCACGGCGGGGGAGGACGGGCTGCGCGTCGGCGACGAGCTTCGGGCCGTCGTGCGCTTCGAGCGCCACAACCTCGTGCGCGACCCTGTTCCGCCGGGGGGCGAGATGCCGTTCGACCTGATCGTCTGCCGCAACGTCCTCATCTACTTCGACGGGCCCACCCGTGCGCTCGTGTCGGCCGCGCTGCGCGAGGCGCTCATGCCCGAAGGCACGCTGGTGCTCGGCACGGTGGACCGGCTCGCGACACCGGAGAGCCGGGCACCGGCACCGCCGCCCGAACCCCCGCGCCGCCCGACGAGGCCGCGCGCGCGTCGGGCCCCGGCCCGGCCGGCGCCTCGCTCGCGCGCCGGCGGACCTCCCGCCGCGGCGCTCGCGCCACCCCCCGACGGCGAGGCGCACGCAGCATTCGAAACCGGCCTGCGCGCCCTGAGCGCCGGCGACGCCGCCGCCGCCGTATCGGCGCTGCGGCGGGCGTTGTACCTCGATCCGGAGTTCGCGGTGGTCGCGATGCAGCTCGCGCGCGCGTACGAGGTGCTCGGGGATCCCCCCGCCGCGCGCCGCGCCTACTGGCGCGCGCTGCGCCTCGCGGAGGAGGCGACCGATCCCGACGCGCGCCTGTACGACCGCGTCGGAGCAGCCGACGTCGTCGCCACGTGCCGCACCCGGCTCGCCGCTCTCCAGCCTGCGTGACCGGCAGCGCTCGCGGCGGCTCGAGCGCCCCGCGTCCAGCACCCCGCAGGCAGGACAGCTAGCCGAGGAGCGGGCCGTCGAGCTCGGCGCGGAGCGTCGCGATCTCGGTGACGGCGAGGGCGACGTAGGCGACGCGCGAGGCGGCGATGTCGGTCTCGAGATCGGCCATGTAGATCTCGTTGGCACCCAGGCCGGCGTCGGCGGCGTCGAGCCGCTCGGCCTGGAGGCGCTGCAGTTCGATGCGGGCGTCGATGGCGGTCATGTGAAGCTCCTGGGGACGGGACGGGATCACGTGATGGAGATTCACACCCGGGGGCCCGTGCGCCCATGCGGCAGGCCCGTGTCCTGCGGCGGGGTTGACCCCGCTGGTCGGGGTGGGGTCAACCCCCCTGCCACGGGCGGTTGACCCGCGCTCCGCCGGGCCGCGGTCAGGCGCCCGACGCCGCGCGATAGACATCCCGGGATGCTCGCGATCCTCGGGGGGCTGGGCGCCGCGTTCGCGTGGGCGACGGCGACGCTCTGCTCGTCGCGGTCGACGCGCCTGATCGGCGAGGGCCCCGTGCTCGCGTGGGTGATGATCGTCGGGCTCGTGCTGGTGTTCCCGGCGCTCGTCGCCGGCCCGGGGCCGGGGGACGTGAGCTCGACCGATCTCGCCTGGCTCGTCGTCGGCGGCGTCGGCAACGCCGGCGGCCTGCTGCTCGTCTACCGCGGCCTGCGCCTGGGGAAGGTCGGCGTCGTCGCGCCGATCGCCTCGACCGAGGGGGCGATCGCGGCGCTCGTCGCGATCCTCGCGGGCGAGTCGCTGTCGGCCGGTGTGGGGGTCGCGCTCGTCGTGATCGTGGCCGGGATCGTCGTGACGTCGCGGCCGGGGGAGGGCGACGCGGACGACGGGCCGGACGGCGAGCGCCACCCGCGCGCCGCGGCGCTGTGCGGGGTCGGCGCGGCGCTCGCGTTCGGGATCAGCCTGTACGGCGTCGGGCGCCTCAGCGGCGAGCTCCCGGTCGCGTGGATCCTGCTGCCCGCGCGCCTCGCGGGCGTCGTCGCCGTCGCGCTGCCCCTGCTCGTCGCGCGGCGCCTCGTGCTCACCCGCGCCGCCGCGCCCTTCGTCGTCGCCGGCGGCGTCTGCGAGGTGCTCGGCTTCGTCTCCTACACCGCGGGCGCGCAGCACGGGATCGCGATCGCCGCGGTGCTCTCGTCGCAGTTCGCGGCGCTCGCCGCCGTCGGCGCGTTCCTGCTCTACCACGAGCGGCTCGTGCGCCACCAGACGGTCGGGGTGCTCGCGATCGTCGCCGGCGTCGCGGTGCTGAGCCTCCTGCAGGCCTGAGAGCGACGGGGCGCGGCCGGGTAGCCCCCGGTCATGGCGCGATCGATCTGGAACGGCACGATCAGCTTCGGGCTGATGACCGTGCCGGTGAAGCTGCACACGGCGACCGAGTCGAAGACGGTGTCCTTCCGCGAGGTGCACATCGACGACGGGGCCCACATCGAGCACCGGCGGTTCTGCTCCAAGGAGGACAAGGAGGTCCCCTACAAGCAGGTCGTGAAGGGCTACGAGGTCGTCCGACGGCAAGTTCGTCGTCCTCGAGAAGGACGAGATCGCGGCCGCCGCCGGTGACGGGACGCACCGCATCGACGTCGAGCACTTCGTCGACGCCGGCGCCATCGACCCGATCTTCTTCGCCAAGACCTATTACCTCGGCGCGGGCGATGACGGCGGGCAGGCCTACCGGCTCCTGCACGACGCGCTCGAGAAGACCGGCCGCGCCGGCATCGGCCGCTTCACCTTCCACGACCGCGAGTACCTCACCGCGGTCCGCGCGCGCGACGGCGTGCTCGTCCTGCACACGCTGCGCTTCGCCGACGAGCTCGTGCCCGGCTCCGACATCGAGGTCCCCGAGCCCGGCCGCGGGCCGGGGGAGAAGGAGGTGAAGATGGCCGCGCGGCTCGTCGACACCCTCCACACGGACTTCGACCCGACCGACTACGACGACGAGTACCGCGAGGCGGTGCTGGCGGTCATCGAGCGCAAGCGCAAGGGCGAGGAGATCGTGCCCGAGGACGAGCCGGACACCGACGACTCCGCCGACCTGATGGCCACGCTCGAGGCCAGCCTCGACGGCGCGAAGGGCGGCCGCTGATGGCCCGCTCGCTCTGGACCGGCTCGATCAGCTTCGGCCTCGTCAACGTCCCGGTCGCGCTCTACAGCGCGGTCCGCGACCTCGACGTCCACTTCCGCCAGCTCCACGAGAAGGACGGCGCGCCGATCGACACGCGCCGCTTCTGCTCCGAGGAGGACAAGGAGGTGCCCTTCGAGGCCGTCGCGCACGGCTACGAGGAGGACGGCAAGAAGCCCGTGATCCTCACCGACGAGGACCTCGCCGCGGCCGCGCCGCGCAAGACGCGCACGATCGACATCGAGGCGTTCGTCGACCTCGAGGACGTCGACCCGATCTACTTCGACCACCCGTACTTCCTCGCCCCCGTCGGCGACGCCGAGGGCAACCTGCGCGCCTACCGCCTGCTCGTGAAGGTCCTCGCGAGCACGGATCGCGCCGCCCTCGGCCGGTTCGTCCTGCGCAGCAAGGAGTACCTCGTGCTCGTGCGCGTCCGGGAGGACCGCCTGGCGCTCACGACGCTGCTCTTCCACGACGAGGTGCGCCCGACGAAGGGCATCGACACCGGCGGGCGCAAGCCGGCCAAGGCCCAGCTCGACGCGACGGTGAAGCTCGTCGAGGCGCTCGCGACCGACTGGGACCCCGAGGCCTACGAGGACCGCTACCGCGAGCGGCTGCTCGAGGTGATCGAGCGCAAGCGCAAGGGCCGGAAGATCACGGTGCCCGAGTCGTCCTCCGACAGCCGCGAGGGCCCGCCGCCGGACATCATGGAGGCGCTGAAGGCGTCGCTCGAGCGGGCGCGGTCGGGCGAGGGCTTCGACCTCTCGGAAGACGACGGCGACGGCGACGGCTCCGGCGAGGACGGGCTCGAGGACCTCAGCCGCGACGAGCTCTACGAGCGCGCGCAGCAGGAGAAGCTGCCGGGCCGCTCGTCGATGAGCCGCAAGGAGCTCATCGACGCGCTGTCGGACTGACGCCTACGCCACCGGGCGCAGGTGGCGGAACGGCCGGCCGTCCCGCAGCTCGCGCACGACGCCGTCGACGAGCCCCTCGCCGTCGAGGCGGCGCCCGTCGGTCACTGCCGTGATGTGGCTGCGCTTGGCCTCGACGAGCCGGGCCATCGTCTCGTCGATCGTGTCGGCGGCCAGCAGGTACCACGCCGTCACCGCGTCGCGCTGGCCGATCCGGTGGGTGCGGTCCTCGGCCTGGTCGTGCATCGCGGGCGTCCACTCGAGCTCGAGGAACGCGACGTTCGACGCGCGGGTCAGCGTGATGCCCTGCGCGGCGACGCGGGTCGCGCCGACGAGGAGCTGCGGGCCGTCGGGGCGCTGGAACGCGCGGACGGCCTCGTCGCGCTCGCCGATCGCGTCGGCGCCGAGGAGGTGCGCCGCGTCGGGGAAGCGCTCGAGCACCGCGCGCTGGATGTCGACGTGGCGGGCGAAGACGACGAGCGGCTCGCCGGACTCGAGGAAGTCGGCGATCCACTGCAGCGCGGCGCTGAGCTTGCCGCGCGCCGCCAGCCGCTGGAGCGTCGTGAGCTGCGCGAGCCGCTCGGCGCGCAGGGTCGCCGCGATCCGGGCGTTGAGCTCGCCGAGGTCGAGCGGCTGCTCGCGCAGCCAGGCGATCACGTCCTCCTCGGCGAGGCGGTACTCGCGCTTGTTGTCGAGCGCGACGGGCACGACGACGCGCCGCTTCGGCGGCAGCTGGGGGAGGACCTCGCTCTTCAGGCGCCGGACGAAGCAGCGCCGGCGCAGGTGCCAGTGCAGGCGCTCCTCGGTCAGCGGCCCCTGGAACTGGCGCGAGAAGCGCGCGCCCGAGCCGAAGTCCTCGAGCCGGCCGATCACGCGCAGCTGGCTGATGAGCTCGTCGGCGTGGTTGAGGACCGGCGTGCCGGTCAGCGCGAGCCGGAGGGCGGAGTCGTCGAGCGTCCCGGCCAGCCGCCGGACGGCCTGCGTGCGCTTGGCCTGCGGGTTCTTCGCGTAGTGCGACTCGTCCACCACGAGCGCCTTCGGGCGCAGCCGCGCGAGGTCCTCGCGGTGCGCGGCGACGATCTCGTAGTTGAGGATCGTGATCTCGCCCGTGTGCGGGACGGCGCTGCGGCCCTCGACGACCGCGACCTCGCGGTGCGGCAGCCAGCGCTTCGTCTCGCGCTCCCAGTTGAGCTTCAGCGAGGCCGGGCAGATGACGACGGCCGGGTAGGCGTCGTCGGCCTCGAGCGTCGCGAGCGCCTCGACCGTCTTGCCCAGGCCCTGCTCGTCGGCGAGGAACGTCCGCCGGACGTCGAGCGCGTAGCGGACACCGGCCCACTGGAAGGGCTGCAGCGTCCCGCCGAGGCGCTCGGCGACCTCCGGGATCGGGTCGCCGGTCGTCGCGCGCGAGCGGCGGATCGCCTCGGTCGCCTCGGCGGCCTCCACGCGCAGGTCCTCGAGCGCCTCCGCCGCGCTGCCGCGGATGGCGACGCCGTGGCGGGCGAGGAACCCGTCGAGCGTGTCGACGACCCACGGGTCGAGCGGCATGACGCGGCCCGCGGGCTCGGCGCCGGGGAGCTTCTCGAACGCGGTCCCGGTCGACGGGTCCCAGAGGACCTCGAGCTTGAAGCGCTCGCCCTCGACGCTCTGGTGCAGGACGAGGCGGGCCGGCGGCACGGGGTCGAGGCCGTTGAGGACGGCCTGCACGCAGCGCCGGGCGGCGCCGTCGAGGCGGGCCGAGCGGAGCTCCTCGATCGTCTCGGCGGCGGTGGGGGTGAGCGGGACGAGCAGCGTGCCGTCCTCCTGCTCGACCGCGCCCTCGAGCAGCGGCTCGGGCACCGTGCCGGCCCGCGTGTGCAGCGCGAACCAGCCGTGGCCGTCGTGGCGGGCCGTCGTGATCCGCCCGACCCAGCGACGATCGACGGCGCGCAGCCACACGTCGACCTCGGTGCTGGTCGTGAGCTCGGGGAAGCGGTCGACGACGTCCGCGACGTGCACCCCGGCCCAGTCGTCGACCGGCGCGTACCACTCGCGGCGGTCCCAGTCGAAGCGCCGGCCCGGGATCCGGCGGACCAGGGCGACGACGTGCGGGTCGTAGGGGAAGGCGAGGACGACGATCGGGGATCCGTCGGCGTCACGGCGCAGCTCGACATTGGGGCGTTCCTCGACGAGCTCCATCCACCGTTCACGGTAGCGGGCGGGAGCCGGCGCGAGCGGTCCCGCTACGCTCCGCGCCGCCATGGCCACGGGCACGCTGATCATGGAGAGCATCCGGCTCGGCGCGCCGCTCGACGACGCTCCGTTCACCGCGACCCGCGTCGAGCGCGTGCGCGCCGATCTTTCGGATCACCAGCGGGCGAACGGGCTCGCCGAGACCTGGACCCTCGTCGCGTTCGAGATCGAGGACGACCGGGCCGCCCCCTTCGCCGCCGCGCTGGCCGAGGTGCTCGACACGCCGGGCTGGTACGTCGACCTGCACACGGACGACCGCAGCTTCGTCGTGTTCGCGGGCCGCGTGTTCGCCTACGCGCGCGACGACGCCGACGGCCGCGCGCAGGCCGAGGCCTACGCCCGGGCCCACGGCGTGCCCGACGCGCAGATCGACTGGCCGTAGCCCGCCGGCCGTCAGGGCGGCCCGTCGTCCTCGAAGTACTCCTCGAGCGCGGCGCGGACCTTCGCGCGGGCGCGGTGCAGGAGTACGCGCTGGTTGCCGGGGCTCACGTCGAGGAGCTCGGCGACCTCGTCGGCGTCGAGGCCCTCGACGTCGCGCAGGGTGAGCACCGCCTGCTGGCGTTCGGGCAGCGCGGCGATCGCCGCGCGCAGGCGGTCGCGGGCCTCGAGCGACGCGAGCCGCCGCTCGGGGTCCTCCCACGGGCGCGGCGGGGCGGCCCAGGCGCCGGGGGCCGCGTCGCCGTCGCGCTGGAAGCGGTCGGCGGGCACGGCCGGCTCGTCGTCCTCGCCGCCCGGGCCGATCGAGGCGAACGGCACCGAGCGGCGCTCCCGGACGCCGCGGGTCTTCGCCCGGTTGGAGACGATCTGGAACAGCCACGTCCGGAAGGCGGAGCGTTGCTGGAAGCGGTCGAGGCCGTCGACCACCGCCAGCCAGGTCTCGGCGACGACGTCCTCGGCGGCCGCGTCGGTGGAGACGTACATGCGCGCGATGCGCTTCAGGGTGCCGTGGTAGCGCGCGACGAGCGTGGCGAAGGCGTCCTCGTCCCCGGTGCGGAGGGCGGCGACGAGCGCCGCGTCAGGGTCGCGGGCGGCCGGGTCGTCCGGTGGCGTGTGGGTGGGCGGTGTGCGCGGCAATCCGCAGGGGCATCCGTCCGGGCGCGGGGGACGTTACGCGGACGGCGCCTCCGGCGTGCTCGCGCGGGTCACGGCGGCGCACTCGCGCGAGCGGTCGACCGCCTGGCGCAGGATCCGCGACACGTGCATCTGCGTGACGCCGATCTCCGCGCCGATCTCGCGCTGCGTGAGGTCCTCGGCGAAGCGGAGGTGGAGCACGCGCCGCTCGCGGGGCGAGAGCACCCGCACCGTGTGGTCGACGAGGTCGCGCAGCTCGATCAGCTCGAGCGCGGGATCGGCGGCGCCGAGCGCGTCGCCGAGCGTGCCGGGCTCGTCGGCGCCGCCGCGGCGCGGCTCGTCGAGGGACTCCGGCCGGGCCGCGGCGGCGAGCTCGAGGCCGTCGAGGACCGCATCCACGGTCAGGCCGGTGTGCGCGGCGAGCTCGATCGCCGTCGGCTCGCGCCCGTGGCGCGCGGCCAGAAGGTCGACCGCGGCGACGAGCTCGAGGACGCGCTCCTTGTCGGAGCGGACGACCTTCATCGCCCAGCAGCGGTCGCGATAGTGGCGCTTGAGCTCGCCGATGATCGTGGGCACGGCGTAGGTCGTGAAGTCGCGGCCGCGCTCGGGGTCGAAGCGGTCGATCGCGTTGACGAGACCGATGCTCGCGACCTGGATCAGGTCGTCGAGGGGCTCGGTGCCGCGGTGGTAGCGGCGCGCGAGCCCGCGGGCCAGCGGCAGGAAGCGCTCGACGAGCTCGTCGCGCGCGGCGGTGTCGCCGAACCGCGCGTGCCGGCGGAAGAGCCGCTGCACGCGCGGCGACCGTGCGTCGACGGTGGCGGGCGACGGGATGCCCCGGGGCGCGGGGGCAAGGGCGGAGAGGGTGGAGATGGGACCGACCTCCTGGGACGAGCGGGGAACAGGGGCTCGCCGGCGGGGCTTAGGCCGGTCGGGTTTCGCGTTACCCGGCCGCGCGGCCGGCCATGCGTCGGGTTCGGGTCAGTCGTCGCCGGCGGCGAGCGTCTCGTCGACGACGTCGATGAGCGGGCGCCGGGAGTCGCGCGCGGCGCGGCGGATCGCCTCGAACGCCTCGCGGTCGCCGAGCCCGTGGCGCTCCATCAGCACGCCCTTGGCCCGCTCGATCCGGGCCCGGCGCTCGAACGCCTTGAGCAGCTCGGAGAACTGGTGGTAGCGCTGGAGCGCGACGTCGATGGCGCCCTGGATCTCGGTTTCCTCGGTCGAGTCGATGTAGGCGAAGACGCCGCGGCCGGCCGCGGCGGCGACGAACTCGCGGCTCGCGTCGTCGGCGAGCGCGATCACGGGGCACACGGCCTCGTCGACGATCTCGCTGATGAGCTCGAGCGCGTGCTCGGTGTCCTCGTGCAGCGCGACGATCGCGATGTCGGGCCGGTGCTCGACCGTCGCCGCGCCGACCTTGGCGATCGCGACCTCGTGGGCGATCACGTCGTGGCCGAGGTCCTCGACCGCGGCCGACACGGGCTCGAGGTACGTCTGACGCTCGTCGGCGACGAGGACCTTCAGGCGCCGGTGTTCGACCTCGTCCATCGCCCGGCTGTTACCCACCGCCGGGCCCCGGTGATCGGTCGCTGGCGTCCCGGTCCGGCGTTCGCGCCGGCGCGTTGCGTGCGCGGACGGCGCGGGTCAGGAGGAGGTGCACCCGAGCCTCCGGCGTTCCGCGCGTGGTGTCGGCGGCGTTGTGGTCACAAATGGGGCCGATGACCCCACAATCGACCACAACGTCCGATCCCGCGCCGGGTCGAGCCACGAGCGCTCGCCCGCCGGCCTCGCCGAGCCTTCCGCGGAGCGCCGCGCGATGCCGCCCGCGTTCGCGCGGGACGCCACGCCGTCGGCGACCGCTCCGCCGCCGCATCCCCCTCACACCGCCGCCGGCTCCGCCCGCGCGGCGCCGTGCTCGGCGGCGTCGTAGCGCGCCAGCGCGGGGAACAGCACGACGAACAGCGCGACCCCGGCGAGACACGCGACCCCGCCCGAGACGACCGAGAAGCGGGCGCCGCCGAGCGCGGCGACGCTCCCGGCCTCGACGTCCCCGAGCCGCGGGCCGCTCGCGACGACGAGCATGAACACGGACGACATCCGCCCGCGGAGGTGGTCCGGCGTCACGTTCTGGTTGATCGCCGAGCGGCAGACCGCGCTGACGCTGTCGGCCGCGCCCGCGACCGCGAGCAGCGCCGCGGCGATCCAGATCGACCCGGCCAGGCCGGCGAGCGCGATCGCCGCGCCCCACACGCCGACGGCCCAGATCACGATCCGGCCGAGGCGCCGGGCGTGGGCGATCCACCCGGTCAGGAGGGCCGCGACGGTCGCGCCCGCCGCGACCGCGGCGTACAGCAGGCCGGTGCCCTCCGCCCCCGCGCCGTAGACGCTCACGGCGAGCACGGCGAACAGCGCGCGCGGCATCCCGAACGTCATGGCGAGCAGGTCGATCGCGAACGAGCCGAGCAGCGCCTGGTTGCCGCGCACGAACCGCAGGCCCTCGGCGATCGAGCGCAGCACCGCCTGCGGCTCGGCGCCGGTGCGGCCGATCGGCGGCTGCGGCGACATCGCCGCCGCGGCCGCGACCATCGCCAGGCACGTCACGGCCTGGACGGTGTACGCGGCGCCGACGCCCGCGAGGCCGATCATGAGGCCACCGAGCCCCGGGCCGACGACGTAGGTGAGCTGCGTCAGGCCGAAGTTCAGCGCGATCGCCGGGTTGACGAGCGCCGGCGCGACGAGGTTCGGGAGGATCGCCGAGCGCACGACGTTCTGGACGGCGGCGAACCCGGCGAGCAGCCCGCCGAGGACGTAGAGCGCGACGATCGGCGGCGAGCCGAGGAACGCGAGCAGCGCGAGGAGCCCGGCCGTCACGACGAGCGCGCCCTGGACGGCGAGCAGGATGCGCCGCCGGTCGTGGCGGTCGGCGAGCGCCCCGCCGAACAGCGACATCGAGACCAGCGGAACGATCTCGACCGCGCCGAGGAGGCCGGTCATGAACGCCGACCGCGTCTCGACGTACAGCTGGTAGGGGAGCGCGACGAGCGTCGCCTGCGTGCCGAGGCCCGACACGATCGTGCCCGCGACGAGCAGCCGCATGTCGCGCGAGGCGCGCAGCGGCGTGAGGTCGGCGGCGATCCGGGGCAGGCGCACGGATGAGCGGGGTCGAGCGAGGGCGGGCCGGGGTGGCCTACCCGCCCGACGGCCCGCCGGCCGCGCGGATCAGGGCGTCGACCTGCTCCTGCTTGCGCATGATGATGTGCTCGAGGCGGTGCTCGAGCGCCTCCGACCGGCCCTCCTGCCCGGTCGTCGGGATCACGTCCTGCAGCGCCTCGATGGCCTCGGTCTCGGCGTCGATCATCCAGCGGATCATCGCCTCGGACTCGTCGTGGTGGCGCACCGGCGCGACCTCGACCGTCGCCGTCCCACCGAGCGTCGTGACCTTCTCGACGAGGCGCCGGGCGTCGTCGATCTCGGCGCGCGCGAACGCGGCCAGCTCCGCGGCGAGCCCGTGGAACTGGAACCCGACGAGCGTGCCCGCGAGGTGGGTGTAGGCGAGCGCCGAGCGGTGCTGCAGGCGCAGCGCGGCGTTCAGGGCCTCGACCGCCGCCTCGACCTCCATCGGGTCCTTCTTGTTCTCGCTCACCCCGGGAGAGCTATCACGTACGGCGCGCAGCCGCGCGTCCATCACGCGATTGGGAACGGGCGCGATGTGGGAAGGAACGCCCGGATCCAGAGACGAAGGAAGGACGACCCATGGCCGACGAGCTGTCGACCCGCGACGCGAAGCTGATCCAGTACCTGAACGAGGCCTACGGCAAGGAGAAGGAGCTCGAGACCGCGCTCCAGGCCCACATCAAGCTGGCCAAGCGCCCGCCGTACAAGAAGCGCCTGCAGGAGCACCTCAAGGAGACCAAGGCGCAGGCGAAGGGCCTCGAGAAGCGCATCAAGGCGCTGGGCGGCAAGGCCGAGCGCTCCGTGCCGGTCCCGGTCCTCGGGCCGGAGGCCGCCGTCGAGGCGGCGGGCGCGGTGACCGCGGCGGCGACGAAGGCGGTGGCCGCGGCGAAGGGCCCGCTGCACGCGCTGCGCGGCACCGGCGAGTCCGAGAAGCAGCTGAAGAACGCCAAGGACGAGCTGTGGAACGAGTACCAGGAGATCGGCAACTACACGGCGATCGAGACGCTCGCCGTTGCCCTGAACGACGACGAGACCGCGAAGCTCGCCAAGGAGTACCGCCGCCAGGAGGAGCGCATGGCGAACTACCTGCTGAAGCTCATCCCGACCCTGACGCGCGCGGTCGTGACCGAGGAGATCCCGGCGTCCGCCCGGCGCGCGCCGGCGGCCAGGCCGGCTTAGCCGAGAACGACCACTACCCTCACGCGTCGACCATGGTCGAGCTGAGCCCCGTCGACGTCGTTCGCGAGCTCTGGGAGCGCTTCGAGCGCGACGGGGTCCAGGCCGCCCTGGGCCGGGTCGACGACGACGTCGTGTACCTCCTGCAGCTCGGCGCCGGGCGGGTGATCCACGGGACCGGCGAGGTGCGCTCGGTCCTCGCCGCCATGGAGAGCCGCGGCATCTCCTTCGATGCGCGCCTCGACACGCTCGAGGGCTCCGGGGACACCGTCGTGGCCAGCGGGACCGTGCGGATGCAGGGCCCCGAGGGCGCCCGCGAGACCCAGTACCACTGGGTCTTCCACTTCGCGGACGGCCGGCTGCGGCGGCTCAGCGTCTACGGCGAGCGCGACGAGGCGCTCGCCTCACTCGCCGCGCTCAACGCCCTCGCCCCGCCGCCGCCGGAGTTCGCCGTCGCCGTCGACGAGGCCGGCGGGGGCGTGCGCACGCTGCGCCCGACCGGCGAGCTCGACATCGGCACCGCGCCGAAGCTCGAGAGCGCGCTGCTCGAGGGCCGCGAGCCGGGCGACCGCGTCGTCCTCGACCTCGCCGGCCTCGAGTTCATCGACTCGACCGGCCTGCGCGTGATCGTGCACGCCGTGGCGGCCGCGGCGAACGACGGCTGGGAGCTGCGGCTGCGCCAGGGCGGCCGCGCCGTGCGGCGCGTGTTCGAGATCTCGGGCGTCGCCGACGCCCTCCCGTTCGAGGACGCCTGACGGCTACACTCCCAGGCGCGCGGTGGGCGTAGCTCAGCTGGTAGAGCTCCTGGTTGTGGTCCAGGTGGTCGCGGGTTCGAGTCCCGTCGCTCACCCCTCGTGAAAGGCCCGCATTTGCGGGCCTTTTGCGCCTAGTGCATCCGACGAGCGGGCCCGGCGGGCGCCCGTGGGGGCCTATTCGGGGCCTATCTTGTTGGTCGCCCTGTGTTCGGCTCGCTTCTTGTCATGGCCATCGGAGGGCCGCGACGAGGGGCCAGGACGTCGCTACGGGACGACGGATGGCCCGCCACGAGCGCGTCCTGTGGAGCAGTCGCGGCAGGAGTGGACTCCCGGCGAACGTGTCCGTCGACACCACGAGGGCGAAGATGCGTGGTCAACGCTCGCACTGAGGCATGGAAAGCGGCCGCGCGAACACCGGCGCGCGCGTACTGCCTCCGAGGAACGGCGCCCTGGCGAGGGCCGGGCCTACGGGTCCCGGATGCTGCGCTCGCCCGCCTGACGGAACGCGGCACCCTCGGTGTACGACTCCATATCGGGCCGTGTCCGCGCGCGCTCAGCGGCCCGCTCCCTACGCTTCTGCCTCCAGCTTCGAAGGCGCTCGCGGAGTGTCGGCTTTGCCGGATTGTCCGCCGTCGCCATGCTCAAATCTCCCCTCGCTCCGTGCGCCTATCTCGACGGACCCTACGCCCGCCGCGTAAGTCGCGCGATTGGCGGGCCCGCTGCGGACGAAGAGTGGCCCGCGCGCATCGACGCACCGACCGCTGTGTCGGTCGATTCGAGGCCGTAGCGCGCGGCTGGATGTTTTGAGGTGCTGAGCGACTTCGCGCTGCCGGTGACGCTCGCCTGCTGGCTCGTGCTCGAGTTGGGCGTGCGGGTCCGCGAGAGCGTGCAAGGTCGCGGGCGTACCGGTCACGATCGCTTCACGCGGGTCGTGATCGCGATCACGATCGGGGCGGCGGTCGGACTCGCGGTGAACGCATCGCCGGACCGCTCCTTGCGGCTCGGTCATCCCGATCGGGTGGCCGGGCTCGTGATCATGTGGTTGGGGCTGGCCATGCGCATCTGGGCGATCAGCACGCTGGGAAAGAGCTTTCGCACGACCGTCGAGGTCGACCCCGACCAGGTCGTCGTCTCAAGCGGTCCGTACTCACGGATCCGCCACCCGTCCTACGCCGCCCTGCTGCTGATCGTCGGCGGATTCGGCCTGGCCCTCGGCAATTGGCGGTCGCTGGGCATCTGCGTCCTGCTGCCGCTGCCCGGATTGCTCCTGCGGATCAAGGTCGAGGAGGCGGAGATGATCCGCGTGCTCGGCGACGCCTACCGCGCCTACCAGAGGCGGACGGCGCGGCTGATCCCTGGCGTCTGGTGAGTGTCGATCGCGAGACCTTCACGAGGACTCTGGACGAGGCACCAGGCGTGTGCACTTCGCCGCACCAGGGCCGATTACGGTTGTTCTCGATCGGACCCTGGAACCGCCACCGAACCGGGGGAAGTCCATGCTGAATGCTGTCGCGGCCGGCGTTACCCGGCGACGCGGAGATGCCGCGGGCGGTTGATTGCCGGGGGTGATGTCACGGCCGTCAGGTGGTCGAGGTGGGCGCTGGCTTCGCGTCGCTGCGCTCTGGGGTGAACGTAGCTCCAGCCCAGCAGCCAGAGGGCGGACTTCTCATCGGCCGTCAGGTCGCTGGCGTTGATGACGTCCTCGACGTCGGTGAACCGCTCGCCGCGCCGCATGCGTCGCTCGATGTCCAGCCGCATCGTCTCGATCGAGCACATCGCTCACGCCCCCTCGCGGCCGCCGCCGAAGCAAACCCTCCGCGCGAAGTCCTCGTGGCTGACTGCGAGCTTGGCGTGCAGGTCGGCGGTGCGATGGTTGGAACGGCGGGCGTACTCCGTGGTCGCCTGCTCGGCGGCTCGGCGTGCCGCGAGCGCCCGCTCGCGAGCGTTATCTGCGCGTGCTTGCGCGGCGCTGGCGGCGTCATGCCGCGCGTCGTTCGCGTCGTTGGTGTCGGGCTGCATGGCCGGGTCTCGATTCGTCACGGGTTTCAGCCGGCGGCCGGAAAGGCGATCTCGGCCCACACGCGCGTGCCGACGTCGCGGTTGACGCCCCAGCGCCTGGACAGGGTTTCGACGAGGTTCAGCCCGAAGCCGCCGCCATTTTGCAGATCCGGCGCGCGTCGCGCGATCGATCCGCTGCTGCCGCGATCCTCGCACCTCCAGGCGCAGGACATCGGCGCCGACCTGCGCGCGGACGCTGACGACCGCGTCGGCGGGTGCGTCGGCGTGGCGGACGCTGTTGGCAACGAGCTCGACGACGAGCAGCTGCGCATCGGCGCGCATCGTCTCGCTGACGTGTCCGGCCATCCAGGCGCCGACGGCCGCCCGCGCGACCGCCGGCGCATCAGGCGCAGCGGGCAACGTCATCTCGAACGGACCGGCGAGATAGCCCGAGATCGCGCCGGGCGACGGAGCCTCCCGCGTGGGCGGCGGTCCGTGCATCTGGTGCGGTCGCATGCGCGACCTCCCTCGGATCTCCTCGACGGCCCAGCGCGCGTGCGCGGCCCGTAAGGATCTCCTCCGACGTGGCGAAGAAATCAGCCTTGGCGCGTTCCGAAATCAGCTGAAAGTCTGACCGAGCCGCGGGAAAACTAAACGCTTCCTAGGCATACAAGCTACCCGGTTACGCCAGCCGATCAACACACGCGTTGGCGCAGCGTTGCCCGATTCGCACGCGGCAACGACGCCGCGCTGCGGGAACGACCGGCCCACGGAGCGACTAGACTCGCTAACGCAGCCTCCGCTTGCGGGTCTTCATCTTCCTCCACCCTTTGCGGCTCGCTCCCAGAGGGAGAGGACAGGGGCGGTCATGGCCGACCCCCACACCGATACCCAGCACCAACAGCAGCCCGGCGGATGGCTGCTGCAGGACGTCTCCAACGCGATGGTCGCGCTTCACAAGGAGCAGTTCGGGCGCGGCCCGACCAGGGTCCGAGTCGCACTTCGCCGGCGCCGACGCGCTGCTGTGCGTCATGGACGACGCGCTCCTGCCAGCCGAGAGCAGGATGGTCGACATGGGCGAGCAGCAACGCGTCCGCGAGCAACGCATGTTCTTCCAGGTCGCGACCGCCGCTCAGTTCATCGCCGCGGTCGAGACCATCACCGGGCGCACGGTACGTGCCTTCGCCAGCGCCAGCGACCCCGACAATGGGGTCGTCATGGAGAACTTCATCTTCGAACCCGAGCGACGTGGCGACGGTCGGCCACCCGCAACGAGACCACTCGCCGACCGCTGAGACGCGGTCCCCAGCCCCGTACCACCGGCCCTTCGGTCGGCGCTCCGCGGAAGGAGCGCGCGCAACTGCGTTCGCGCAAGAGGCAGCGACCATCGCCCTCTGGCCGCTCGCTCATCGTTACCGCGATGGACGACAGGCGGGCGTCCGGGCGCTCGAGTGCTCGCTATCGCATCGAGGCACGAGGAGCGGTGTCCGCGGACCGCCGCTACGGCGAGAGCAGCAGCGCTTTATCGGAGCGGCCTACGGTCCCGTACTGCCCAGCCCACTGGAAATGAGTAGCGGGCTCAAACCCTGGGTGAGCCGTCGCCCGTCATTTGCGTCGGCCGCGTGCTCTGCGGGTGTATAGTCGGTGTTGCGCTCGTCTCCGAAGCGGCACGGCGGGCGATCTCTGCGGCTCTAACTTCTGGCCGGCTTGTGCGCGTCGACCCTCAGCGGTCCGCGCCCTCACCCAGGTTCAAGGAGCCAGGTATGTCAGCCTCCACCCCGCAGCGGCTCTCACCGCGCAGTACCGACCGCGGATCGGACGTCCCACGATTCCGCTCACGACCCGTCCCAGCGGCGATCCTTCCCCGGCTGGCGGTGGGTGGCAGTCTGGCTCGCCTTCCCCGTCGCGGGGTACATCGGCTGGGGGGTCGGTGGACACGTGGACGCCGTCGACGCCGCGCTGGTTGGCGGCGCGCTCACCGGCGCCGGCCTCGGCGCCGTCCAGTGGTGGGCCGCCAAGGGGGCGCTTGGGCGCGCGGCAGCATGGATCGGTTCCAGCGCCGTCGGCTACGCCGTCGGGCTGGCGGCCGGCGCGGCGCTCGTTGGCTACGACACCGACCTCGGCGCGCTGGCCGTCATGGGCCTCGTCAGCGGCGCGGCGCTCGGCGCCGCCCAAGGGCTCGTTCTCGCCCGGCAGGGACTCCGCGCGCTCGCGCTGCCGTGGGCGCTCGCGATGCCGGTGCTCTTCGCGCTCGGCTGGTCCGTGGCATCGGTCACAGGCATTGGCGTTGACGACCAGTTCACCGTGTTCGGCGCCGGCGGCGCGCTCGTGTTCATGCTGCTCAGCGGCCTCCTCCTCGCGCGCTTCACGCCCGCCCGCGCGCAGGCGGACTGATGGACGCCGTCGACCATGTCGTGTTCGGCGCCGGCGCCGTCGGCATGGCGGTCGCCGAGGCGCTGGCCGCCCGTGGCGCGTCGGTGCAGGTCGTCAACCGCTCGGGGTTGCGCGAGCCGGTGGCGGGCGTTCAGTCCGTCACCGGCGACGTGAGCGATCCCGCCTTCGCGGCGTCGGCGGCGCGCGGCGCTCGCGTCGTCTATCAGGCGCTGAACCCGCCGTATCACCGCTGGGCGCAGGAGTTCCCCGGCCTGCAGGCGGCGGCGATCGCCGCCGCGCAGGCCGCCGGTGCGCGCCTGGTCGTGATGGACAACGTCTACATGTACGGGCGGGCCAACGGACGGCCGTTCACCGAGGACCGCGCCTATGACCCGCACACCCGCAAGGGCCGCGTCCGCGCTGACATGGCCCGCGACCTCATGGCCGCCCACGACGCCGGGCGCGTCCAGGTCACCGTCGGGCGAGCGTCGGACTTCTTCGGGCCGCGCGCCGGCGAGCAGTCGCTGATCGGCGACTGGGTCATCCCTCCCGCGCTCGCCGACAAGCCCGCGTCGGTGATGGGCGACCCCGACATGCCGCACACCTATACCTTCATCCCCGACATCGGCGAGAACCTCGTCGCCCTCGGCGAACGCGACGACGCGCTCGGACGCATCTGGCACCTGCCAAGCCCCGAGACGCGCACCACGCGCGATGTCGTCGGGCTCGTCTATCAGGCCGCCGGCACCCGAGCCGCGGCTGAAGGTCACGCCGGCGTGGCAGATCCGCGCGCTCGGCCTCGTCAACCGTACGGTGCGCGAGCTCAACGAGATGCGCTACGAGTTCGACGAGCCGTTCATCGTCGACGCGTCCCGCGCCGAAAGCGAGCTCGGCCTGCGCGCCACGCCCCTCACCGAAGCCGTCGAACAGACTGTCCGCTGGTACCGCGAACAGGAGACGTCCTCCTCAGCCCGGGCCCCAGAGTCACCGCCTAGGTCACGCCCGCAAGGCCAGTCGAGTTCATCGGGCGCCTGACTGGTGCTCTGAGGCAGGGAGCGGTCGGCGCGGAGCCGCGTGGCGGGTGCAACCAGGCGATGGCGAGAGCTGGCCATCGGGTCCCCGCGCGGCTGTCTCGTACCGGACAAGGCGGCAGGCTTGCTGCGACCGGTCTCGTATTCATAGGCTGATGCCGTATTCCGGTCTGGTGGCCTGGGCATGGGCCTGGTGCCATCGCCGGAGAAAGGGGGCCGAGCGGGCATGAGTCTGGATCAGAAGAGAGCGCGTGTCTTTGGCGTGCTCTTCCTCATCACGTACGTCACGTCGATCCCGGCGCTGGCGCTCTACCAGCCTGTCCTCGACCATCCCGTCGCCTACATCGCAGGCGCTGGGCATGACACGCAGATCTTGTTCGCAGCCCTGCTGGAGCTGCTGCTGATCATCGCGAACATCGGCACCGCGGTCGTGATCTTCCCGATCGTCCGACGACAGAACGAGGAGTTGGCGCTCGGCTACGTGACCGCGCGGGTGATCGAATGCACGTTCATCCTCGTCGGCATCCTCTCGGTGCTCGGCGTCATCACGCTGCGCAACCAGGTCGCCGGCGCGGCCGAGGGCACGGTCGCCTACACGCTCGCGGCGATCAAGGACTGGACGTTCCTCCTCGGCCCCGGCTGGGTCGTCGGTTGGGGGAACGGGCTGATCCTCGGCTACCTGATGTACCGCTCACAGCTGGTCCCGCGAGGGGCGTGCTGGCTGGGACTCGTCGGCGGGCCGCTGCTCATTGCGACCGGCACCGCCATCCTCTTCACCGGCAACGACCCGAGCGACGCGCTGCGTTCACTGCAAGGCATCGCGACCATCCCGGAGTTCCTGTGGGAACTCTTCCTCGGCATCTACTGCACCTTCAAGGGCTTCAGGCCGTCGGCACCGATCCTCCGGACCGACACTCGCGAAGACCGCCCAGGGGCAGCGCCCGCCGTCGCACCGGCCTAGAGACGGCAAGCTGCCGCTCCGGACGACGACCAGCAGCGCGCTGGGCAACACTGCGAGTGTTCCTTCGAGGCTTGCTGTTGTGATTGGCGTCGTCGGTGATGTCCGACGCCGCAGAGAAGGTCCCGACCGGCGGCGAGCTGACTCTCTTTGAGGCTGTCGGCCCGGGCCGGGCCTGACCTTCTTTTGTTGTGTCGCTCGTCGCCGGTCGGGGATGTCCGGCGTGACTTGATAGGAGCGTGGCACCGCCCCGAGCAAGCCGTGTCCGCCGGAGGTCCACCTCAACGGGACACGAGGAGGACGACGTCAATGATCGTGCTCGGCGCGGACACTCACAAGCGCTCGCACACCGTCGTGGCGGTCGCGGCGGTCACGGGGGAGTTGCGCGATGAGAAGACTGTCGCTGTCGGTATGCGTGGCTTGGATGAGTTGTTGTCTTGGGGGCGTGGTCTGGCTGAGCAGCGCGTATGGGCGATCGAGGACTGCCGTCATGTGTCGGGCTCGTTCGAGCGCTTCCTCGTCGGTCGCGGCGAGCGCGTGGTTCGAGTGCCGACGACGTTGATGGCCGGCGAGCGCCGCGGGTCGAGGCAGCGAGGCAAGTCCGACAGCATCGATGCCGTCGCCGTCGCGCGGGCCGCGATCAGAGAAGGCGTCGACGAGCTGCCGATGGCCCGCCTGGATGGGCCCGAGCTTGATCTGCGGCTGTTGGTCGATCACCGCGAACGCCTGGTCCGCCAGCGCGTCGCGCTCAACAGCACGCTGCAGTGGCATCTGCACGACCTCTGGCCCGAGCTCGAGCTGCCTGGCAGTTCGTTGTTCTATGGCCGTTGGGCGCCGCGGATCGCCAGGCGGCTCGCACGGGCCGAGCAGACAATGCGAGTCCGGATCGCGCGTGACGAGTTGCGCCGCATCCGCGAGCTCAGCCAGACGATCAACGCGCTCGAGAAGGACATCGCCGGCTTGGTCAGCCGGATCGCGCCGCAGTTGCTCGAAGAGCCCGGCGTCGGGCCGTTGACGGCGGCCGAGCTCGTCGGTGAGATCGCCGGCGCCGACCGCTTCAAGAACGACGCCAAGCTCGCGCGCGCCGCCGGCCTCGCCCCGATCCCGGTCAGTTCCGGCAAGACCAACCGCCACCGCCTCGACCGCGGCGGCAACCGCCAGATCAACGCCGCCATTCACCGCATTGCCGTCACACGCGCGCGCTGCCATCCCGAGACCAAGGACTACATCGCCCGCCGCACGGCCGAAGGCAAGACCACTCGCGAGGCGATCCGAAGCCTCAAGCGCCACCTCGCCCGACGCATCTGGCGACTCCTTCAGCCGGCGCCCACCCCGATCAAGACCGGCTTCGCCGGATCAACTTCTTGACATCGGAGCGACAAACCGAGCGGCGCGCGTCTTCACGACCCGAGGGTGTCATGAGCGTCCCGGCGCCAGGGATCGCCACCGGGGACGCGCCCATGTCTCGACGAGACCAGCCGACCTCAGTTCCCACACCGCAAGCACGCTCAGGAGCGCGGTGACGACGATGCTCAATGGCAGCGCCTCGACATGGCCGCCGAGGGGCGCCAGCAGGAGGAGCAATGCGGCGACCGCCATGCGCGGCGCTTTCGGCACGCCTGTCATCCGCCAGCGAAACAGGCTCTCGCCCAGCAGGTAGAGCGCGGGGCCTCCGAGGATCATCGCCAGCGCGATTCCGCGGGGCGTCTCGTGTGGCCGGGCGATCAACAGATCGTTGGCCACAGCGGTGGCGATGATGCCCGCGATGATCGGCAGGTGCAGATACGTGTAGGCGTCGCGGGCGAGGCGACCCGGGTCCTCGCAGGTGCTCATCCTGACGAGTGCTTGTTCGACCGTCGTGCCGAAGTACAGCCACCACAGCGCCGCGGTCTCGACGAACGCGACGATCAGGCAGAGCACGACCGTCGATCTGAGCCCAGCAGCGGACGCGGTTGCTCCGGTGACCACGATCGATTCGCCGAGCGCGATGAGGATGAACGTCTGGCAGCGCTCCACGAAGTGCGCGCCCTCGATGTCGTAGTCGGCCGTGGCGGTGCGGCCGCGGCCCGGCAGCCAGTAGCCCGCCGCGGGCGCGGCGAGCTCGAGCGCGAGCGCGGGTATCCACAGCACGAGCCGCTGGTCGCCGTCGAGCGCCGCGCCGGCGAGCCAGAGCACACCGGCGGCGGCACTCCAGACGACCAGCCGCTCGAACACCTCGCGCAGGCGGTGGCGACGATGCAGTAGCCGCGCCGCTGCGGCGTTGCGACCGACCTGCAGCGCGACATAGCTCACCGCGAACACGAGCCCCTGCTTGCCGAACGCGGTCGGCAGCGCGGCGGCCATCAGCAAGCTGGCGAGCATCACCGCGGTGAGCACCGCGCGGACCACCGGGGAGGTCGGATCGAACCAGTTCGCCATCCAGGTCGTGTAGATCCACGCCCACCAGACGACGAGCAGCAGGAACGCCGCCCGCGCCACGCCGGCGACGGAGAGGTCGCGCAGGATCTGGTGCGAAAGCTGGGTGACCGCGAAGACGTAAACCAGGTCGAAGAACAGCTCGACCGTGGTCGTCGGCTGCGCGATGCCCTTGCTGCGCGGGCGCAGGTGGCGGGCCGTGGCGGTCACCGGCCCGGGGTGAGTCTGCGGGTGTCGGCGTGGATCCGGTGTGGCGCGAGATCGAACAGAGCGCGACCGGCGCGGCGCAGGCGATGCTTCAGCAGCGCCACGTGCCGTCCGGGGTGCCCGCGGAGGTGCCGGACGAGCACGTACGGCGTCGCGAGCACGGCCGCGAGGAGTCCGAGCACGAGCGCCGTCACAAGAAGCGGCACGGCAACGACGACGACGAGGATCGCCAGCGGCGGGCACACCAGGAGTCCGACGAGGACGACGGCCGCCACCTCGACGGCGCGCAGCGCTCCGCCGACTGCGACCTCTGCCTCGAAGGCCAGGTGCTCGATCTCCTCGTGCTCGGCGGTGGTCATGTCATCACCTTTCGCTCGTGTCTTCGGAGTCGCCTTTACCGGTGCCGATCGATTCGTGCTCCCGAATCGACGGGAGAGAGGGGCTCGAGCGCCAGTGGGTCCGACGGAGACCGTTGCGTTTCGGGTCGCCCGGCTCCTCCGGGCCGGTCACTAGTCAGTGCCCCAGTCTGGGGTCCCGGTTGCTCGGCTGGTGGACGACCGCGGTCGACGGGAGTAGCGTCAGCCAGAGCGTGGTAAACCGCCCGCCCCACAGATCGTGGATGCTGGGCCGGCGCGCTGAGTGCGAGGCAGTGGACCGCCTGCTGGCCGACGTGCTGGTCGGCCAGAGCCGGGTCTTGGTGCTGCGCGGCGAAGCAGGGGTCGGGAAGACGGCGTTGCTGCGCTACGTCGCCGAGGAGGCGGCAGGGTGTCGTGTCGCGCGAGCCGCAGGGGTGCAGTCCGAGATGGAGCTTCCCTTCGCTGGTCTGCACCAGCTGTGCGCGCCCGATATTCGACAGCCTCAACCGGATCCCCGACCCGCAGCGAGATGCGCTGCGGGTTGCGTTCGGCGTGCAGGACGGCGGATCCCCGAACCACTTCCTGGTCGCCCTTGCGGCGCTGAGTCTGCTTGCCGACGCGGCCGAGGCGCGTCCCCTGGTGTGCCTCGTCGACGACGCGCAATGGCTCGACCGCGCGTCCGCGCAGGCGCTGGCATTCGTGGCGCGACGCCTGCTCGCCGAGAGGATCGCGATGGTGTTCGCCGTTCGCGAGCCCAGCCAGGCGGATGAACTCGCAGGTCTCCCCGAGCTCGTCGTCGAGGGGCTCGCAGAAAGCGACGCGCGCGCCGTTCTCGCTTCCGCGCTGCCGGGGGTGCTCGACGAGCGGATCCGGGACAGGATCGTCGCCGAGACGCGCGGCAATCCTCTCGCGCTGATGGAGCTGCCCCGCGGCTTGACGCCCGCCGAGTTGGCGGGCGGATTCGGCGTCCCGGAGGCAGGGCCGCTGTCCGGCCACATCGAGCAGAGCTTCCTGCGGCGATTCGAAATGCTGCTGCCCGAGTCCCAGCAGCTGGTCCTTACAGCGGCGGCCGAGCCAGTGGGCGACGTCACGTTGTTGTGGCGCGCGGCCGAGCGACTCGGAATCGGGGCCGAAGCGATTGCGCCGGCCGAGGCGGCGGAGCTGATCGCGCTCGGTGCCCGCGTGCGCTTCCGCCACCCGCTGGTGCGCTCGGCCGTGTACCGGGCGGCAAACGTGGCCGAACGCCAGACGGTGCATCGCGCCCTGGCCGAAGCGACGGATCCCGCGGAGGATCCGGATCGCCGCGCATGGCATCGCGCGCACGCTGCAGCCGGGCTCGACGAGGCGGTCGCCGATGAGCTGGAACGCTCGGCCGACCGCGCCCGCCGCCGCGGCGGCGTCGCGGCCGCGGCCGCGTTCCTGGAGCGAGCGGCCGAGCTGACCCCGGACCCGGCACGACGCGGGGCGCGCGCGCTCGCCGCCGCGCAGGCCAAGCTCGAGGCGGGAAGCCGCGAGGCCGCCGAGACGCTGCTCGCGACCGCCGAGCTCGCTCCGCTGGACGAGCTTCAGCGCGGGCTGCTGCAGCGACTGCGCGCGCAGATCGCGTTCGTCTTCACGCGCGGCAGCGACGGTCCGCCGCTCCTTCTCGACGCCGCCAGACGGCTCGAAGCACTCGATCCGGCATTGGCACGCGAGACATATCTCGAGGCGCTCGGAGCGGCCATGTACGCCGGACGCGTCGATGCCGACTCCGGTGTCCAGCAGGTTGCCGAGGCGGCCCGAGCTGCCCCCGTCGCGCCTGCGCCGCCGCGATCGATCGACCTCGTTCTCGACGGCCTGGCGCGCCGGTGCACGGAGGGACCCGGCGCGGGCGTGCCGCCCCTGAGGCTCGCGCTCCAGGCGGTCATGACCGAGGCACCCGATGGCCACGAAGCGATCATGCGCTGGCTCTTGCTGTCTCCGATCGTCCAGTCGATGACCGTGTTCGAGTTGTGGGACGACCACGCGTTCCACACACTCGCCACGCGCGCGGTGCAACTGGCCCGGGATAGCGGCGCGCTCGCCATGCTTCCGGTCGCGCTCGTCTACCGGTCGGGCGTGCACCTGTTCGGCGGGGAGTTCGCCGCGGCCGCGGCGCTTGTCGAGGAGGCGGACGCGATCGCGCTCGCAACCGGTAACGCGAGCCTCATGTATGCCTGGCTGCTCGTCGGCGCCTGGCGCGGCGTCGAAGCCGAAGCCATGAAGTTCATCAACGCCGGCCTCCGAGAACGCGAGCGGGCGAAGCGAGGGGAGGGTGGTGGCGCTGGCCGGCTACGCGTCCGCCGTACTCAACAACGGCCTGTGCCGCTACGAGGCGGCCATGGACGGCGCCAAGCGCGCCAGCGACGACGGCGACTTCGGCTACTCCGGCGCAGCGCTGTCGGAGCTGGTCGAAGCGGCGACCCGTGCTGGCGAGCCGGAGGTCGCTGCCGCCGCGCTGCCCCGGCTGGAAGAGCGGACGCGCGCCGCGGGCACGGATTGGGCGCTGGGAGTCCTGGCGCGCTCACGGGCGCTGATCGATCGAAGGGCGAGGACGCCGACGCCCTCTACCGTGAGGCGATCGAGCGGCTCGAGCGCACCCGGATTCGCATCGAGCTCGCCCGCGCTCGTCTGCTCTACGGCGAATGGCTCCGACGCGACGGCCGCCGCGTGGACGCTCGAGGACAGCTGCGTACTGCGCACGAGATGTTCAGCTCTCGCCGGGGCCGAGGCGTTTGCCGAACGCGCCCGTCGCGAGCTGCTGGCCACCGGCGAGACCGTGGCTCGGCGGACCGCCGAGACGCGCGACTACCTCACCCGCCAGGAGGCGCAGATCGCGCGGCTGGCCGCCGATGGCCACACGAATCCCGAGATCGGTGCGCAGCTGTTCATCAGCCCCCGCACGGTCGAGTACCACCTGCGCAAGGTCTTCACGAAGCTCGACGTCAGCTCTCGGCGTGAGCTGCGAGGCGCGCTGCCGGACGACCGGCCGGTGCTGGTGTCGTCCTAGCGAACACTGGGCGTCCGACTGGGGCCTCCGACGGATGCGCGTTGGCCCGCTCTTGGCGATCTTCGACGTCGTCAGCAAACGACAGGAGGAACGTCATGAAGATCGTCGTCATCGGTGGGAGCGGGCGGATCGGCAGCAACGTCGTTCGTCGGCTCGTCGCGCAGGGGCATGACCCCGTGCCGGCCTCGCCAGCCACGGGCGTCGACACGATCACCGGCGAGGGCCTTGCCGACGTGATGATGGGCGCCGACGTCGTCGTCGACGTCGCCAACGCGCCGGTCTGGGACGACGACGCGGTGCTGGAGTTCTTCACCACCTCGACGCGCAACGTGCTCGCGGCGGAGCGCGACGCCGGCGTCGGCCACCACGTCGCGGTGTCGATCGTCGGGGCCGACCGCCTGCCCGACAGCGGCTACCTGCGAGCCAAGGTCGCCCAGGAGGCCGAGATCGAGGCCGGGCGCGTCCCCTACACGATCCTGCGCTCGACGCAGTTCTTCGATTTCCTCGCGCAGACCGTCGAGTCCGGCGCCGAGGGCGACAGCGTCCGGCTGTCGCCCGGGCTGATGCAGCTCGTCGCCGCCGACGACGTCGCAGCGACCGTCACCGAGCTGGCGATCGGCGCGCCGGTCGGTGGCCGCGTCGAGCTCGGCGGGCCCGAGGCGCTGGGCATCGACGACTGGGCGCGGCGCCTGTTCGCCGCCACCGGTGACGAGCGGACGGTCGTCTCCGACCCGCACGCGCGCTACTTCGGCACCGAGCTCAGGGGCGGCGAGCTGACGCCCGGCGACGGCGCTCGCATCGGGGCGATCGACTTCGACACGTGGTTCGCCACCCAGCCGCACGAAGTCGCGCGATGACCGAGATCAACGTCGATCGTCACCGGCCCCGAGGAGGCCTATGACTACGAGGCCGAGTTCTGGCGCGGCAACGAGCTGATCGGGGTCACCGTCCTGCACGAGGGACGCCTCCATCTCCGCATCGACCCGCGGCGAGACGGCTCGCCGTGGCTGGCGGATGTCGTCAGCCTGGCGCGCTCCCTGGCCGAGGCCGAGCAACGGCTCGCCGCGTACTGAGGCGGCGCCGTGAGCGCGCGCGCCGTGCGCATCGCCAGCGACCACTGCCTTGCGCCTGAGCGCGTTGAGCCCCCGATCTACCGTGGGCGCTACCGCGCTTTGTTCCGCGATCTCCCGGCGCTGGAGGCCGACCAGACGGCGTTTGCACGCGCTCGGACGGCCCGGCGGCGCGCGCGATCTGGGCGTCGACGCCGATTGTGTCGACGCTCAGGTCGCAGCGGTGTGGCGGTTGTTCGGGCAGCTCGTGGCCGACGACATCACCGCCGACCGCTCGCCAGTGACGCCACCGCCGCGATGCGGCCGGATCCGGAAGTGCCGAATCGAACCAAGCGACGAAAGTGGCTATCGCAATGAGGCAGAGGCGACAGTGCCGGCGGGCCCTGTCGCAAGAGAAGACGCAACGGAGCACTGCGGGAGCGGACCGAGCTGGGGACTCGGCTATGGATCTCGTGTCCACACTCGACCCTCCATGAATAGGGGGGTTTGCACAGGAGAAGTGTTGTTGGAGAGACGGGATGGACTGTGCGGCGGTGGAGGGATGACAGAGACAGAGAAGTGAAGTGAGTCGGAGAAGAAGCAGCGAGAGGAAGAGCAGAGAAGAGGACAAGCGGGACGGTGGGCGAGCCGGCGGCGGGGTGCGGTGACGCGGGGGAGAGGCGGGTGGTTTTGATGGGGGTTGAAGGACGCAGGGAGAGAGCGTCGGTGCGGGTGCGCGGTGTCGGCTGGAGAGCAACGTCCCAACCTGGTGATTGGCTTCGGCGGGATGCGTAGAGGCTCGTCGAGGGGAGTACTGCGTGGTTACCGCCAGGGATCGGTCGGTCGGGTGGGTCGCGGTCATCGGCGCGGTGTCCGCTCGGGACGTGATGGATCGCTTCGGTCTCGGCAGGACGGTTGGCTACCGGCGGTTTCGGACGCTCGTCGACCTTCGCTGGAGGTCCTGATCTCGTCCGAGGCCTCTAGAAGGCATCGATGTCTCGGCGGTGCGCGCGGCCAGCCCCGTCGGTTGCGTCGCCGCGGCGTTTCTAGGGGCGCCGCGTGCCGGCGCCGGCCGGGACAGCCAGGTCGTGTGGCGGCTGGAGGTGCTCGGTCCACGTTCCGAGCCCGACCTCGAGCGCCTCGCGTACATCGTCGAGCAACAGGGCCGCCGGACCCTTCGAGAGGAACATGACCGTGCCGCGGCCGTCATGTACGACGCGCACGGACGATGCCTGCTGCCAAAGGTGCCGTTGCAGACGTTCGACGACGTCGACGTCATCGGGATCGATGAGGCGCATGGAGTAGGACGAGTCGAAGATCATGGTCGCATCGGCGCGAAGAGCCTCGGGCGGCGCAGTACCCGGCGAGCCGCGCATTACTCAGTAGTGCTGATCGATCAAGCGACGGTCATTCCGGCGCAACCCGTCTGAAGCGCGGCTGAGCACTCACGACGCGCTGTCGACGGCCCACCTCACCCTCGAGAAGGTGGCGCGCGCGCAAAGTTTCGATACGATGCGTATCGTCTCAGAAATGGGTCTGACGGCGCTGATCGTGGACGACAACGTGCGGTTCCGCGAGGCGGCTCGGCGGGTTGTCGAGTCGGCGGGGCTGGAGGTCGTCGCCGAGGCGGAGGACGGACCGGCTGCGCTCGCGGCGGCCTCGGCGTGGCGGCCTGACGTGGTGCTCCTGGACGTGCGGCTTCCTGGATTCGACGGGATCGAAGTCGCGCGCCGGCTCGCCGCGGGTGAGGCGCCGCCGATCGTGGTGTTGATGTCCGCCGGCGACGCGCTCGTCAACGACGATCTCGTCCGTGGTGCGCGGGCGCGCGGGTTCCTGCCCAAGGGCCGACTGCGCCCCCACACGCTGCTCGCACTGCTGTCCTGACCCCGTCGCCCTCTCACGCGGCCGACGCCGGCTGAGCGGTCGTGGCGCGGACGCATACGCAAGATTCGGCTGGTTGGGCTTGCTTTTTGCCTGCGGCAGTCGCCTATGGTTCGCGCGCATGGCCGCGTCGGGGCGATCGGAAGGCACCTCGCGCCCCGCCTCCGGCGGACGCCCGCGCGATCCCGGCCTCGACGAGGCCATCGCCCAGGCGACCAAGGAGGTGCTGGCTGAGCGCGGGCTGGCCGCGCTGACGCTGGAGGGGGTTGCGCGTCGCGCGGGCGTGTCGCGCGCGACCGTCTACCGGCGGTGGCCCAACCTCGACGCCCTGCTGGTTCATCTGCTGCGCGGGCTGGTCCACGACTTCGGTGTCCCGCCGCATGATGACGTCCGAGACGCCCTCGTCGAGCTGCTGGCGGAACAGGCCGACGTGCTCATCCGCGAAGCCGGCACGCTCTACCCGATCCTTGGCGCACACGCCGCGTTCGACCCCGCGGCGCGCGAGGCGCTCACAGCGCTCGTCAGCCGGCGCCGCGCTCCTCTGGAAGCGGTCCTGCGGCGCGGCATCGCGTCGAATCAACTCCCGGGCGACGTCGACATCGATCTGTCCCTGTATCTGCTCTGGGGCCCGGTCTACTACCGCTACCTCGGCGCGCTCGCCGGCCAGGAGCCCATCGAGCGAGAGTTCATCGCCCGAGTCGTCGACAACGTGGTCGCCGGACTGCAACACGGCGACCGCCGGACCACGACCGCCTGAGCAGGCGCCAGTGCGCGTGAGTTTTCAGATGCTTCCCGAGCAGCCTGTCATCGAGCTTCTGGACGCGATCGAGGCGGCCGACGAGCTCGGCTACTACGGCTGTTACAGCGCCGACGAGATCTACCACAAGGACGCGTGGCTGCTGTTCGCCGCGGCCGCTCGACGCACGGAGCGGATCAGGCTCGGTCCGTGCGTGGCGCCGATCTACATGCGCGAGCCGACGTACGTCGCGCAGCTGGCCGCCACGCTGGATGAGCTCAGTGACGGCCGCGCGGAGGTCGTCTTCGGGATCGGCAACATCGCGATGCTCGAGCAGTACGGCGTCGAGTGGCGCGGGACGCGGCCGATGGGCCGCCTGCGCGAGGCGCACCACGTGATGCGCACCGTCCTCGACGAGGGCGCCATCGACTTCGCCGGTGACTTCTACCGGTACACCGGCGTGACGACGGCATCGCGTCCCGTCCAGGAGCACCTGCCGCTGAAGATCGGCGCGATGGGAGGCCCGAGGTCGATGGAGCTCGCCGGCGAGATCGCCGACGGCCTTCACACGGCGTGCGCGTACTCGCCGGAAGCACTGAGCTACGCGGTCGAGCACTTCCAGGCCGGGGCAGAGCGCGCCGGACGACAAGGGCACGATCTGGATCTCGGTGACTCTCTGCTGGGCGCGATCGCACCCGACGGCGACGTCGCTCGCCGCGCCGGACGAATCCTCGCTGCCTTCTACATCCCGTCGATGCCGCCCGCGCTCCTCCAGCGGCATGGGATCGAGCCCGAAGCCGTCGCGGGAATCACGGCGGCGTTTGCCGGTGGCGACGTTCGACGGGCGCTGGAGGCCACGCCGGATGACATCGCCGACCGGATCATGGTCGCCGGGACGCCCGAGGACTGGGTGCGGTGGCTGACGGAGACCTACGCCCCGGCGGGACTGAACCACGCGCTCGTCTCGTTCACCGATCCGTTCACGCTGAGAGCCTGGGCCGGGATCGACGTCGACGGCTTGCCCGATCTGGGAGCGCAGGTCCGCCTCGTCGGCGAGCAGGTCTTGCCGGCGATCGCGTCGCTCTGAGGCGGAAGCCCGCGCTACTCCCCGACTCCGATCGCCTCGACCGGCCGCACGCGCAGCGCCCGCCGTGTGGGCAGCGCCAGAGCGAGCAGCGCGAGGACTGCCGAGACGCCGAGGATCGCCCCGAGCTGGTCGAGCGGCACGTGCGGACGGAGGCTGCCGGTCAGCGCGTGGCTGAGCGGTAGCAGTGCCGTGGCGGCGATCGCCAGGCCGAGCCCCAGGCCGATCACGATGATCAGGCCGGCCTCCCAGCGTGCCATCGACCGCACCTGGCCCGGCGTGCCGCCCACGAGCCGCAGGAGCCCGAGCTCGCGCCCGCGCTGCAGCGCGATCATCGTCAGCGTGTTCACGACCGCGATCGACGTGAAGGCGAAGATCAGCGCGACGAACAGCGGTCCCAGCCAGCGATTGGTCTCGCGGTCGGCGTCGGTCACCGTGGCCACCGAGGCCCGGTCGGTGACCCGCAGCCCCGGGTAGCGCGGCGCGAGCGCCCGCAGGCGCCGGGCGACCGCGGACGGCTCGCCGGTCCGGACGAGGATCGTCGCGAGCAGCGGGCTGGTCTGGTGGCCGGCGGCGAGCTCGGGTGCGAGCAGGGCGTCGCCGAACCCCAGGGCGCGCTCGTAGATCGCCACGACCTTGGCGCGAGCCCGGGTCCCGTCGCCGAGCATGACCGGCACGCGGTCGCCGACCCGCGCGTGGGCGCCGTCGGCGCGCCGCTCCCCGAGGGCGATCGTGTCGCCGTGCAGCGCCGCGAGCGACCCGGAGGTGACGCCGACGTCGAGCCCGCCGCCCCGGCCGCCGCTGAGGATCTGCGCGGGGATGGTGTCGTCGGAGACGCCGAGGCTCGGGCCGAGCGTCGTCGGGGTCAGCGCGACCGCTGAGCGCACGCCGCGGACGGCGCGGGCGTCGGCCAGCGCCGCGGCCGGCAGCCCGGGACCGGTGCTCGTGATGGCGAGCTCGCCCGTCACGCCGGCGTGGCGCTGCTGGGTGACGGCGTGGTCGATCGTGGTCGAGCTGAACAGCAGGGTGCAGCTCAGGCCGACGGTGAGCATCAGCGGCGTGCTGGCCGACGAGAAGCGCCGCGTGGCGGTGCGCAGGTTCGTCGACGCGAGGAAGCCGCCGACCGGCGAGATCCGCGCGAGCGGCGGCCCCAGCACCCCGGCGGCGACACGCGCCACGACCGGTCCGAGGAAGCCGACCGCCGCCACCAGGAAGAGCGCCGTCATCTCCGACGTCGCCGCGGCCGTGTCCGGGGCGCTCGTCGTGGCCGAGACGGCGAACAGCGGCGCCGCGCCGGCGAGCGCCACCAGCCCGCCGATCATGCGCCCGGGGCCGAGCAGCCGCGGCTCGACCGCGGCGTCGCTCAGCGCGTGGGTCGGCGGAACGCGCGCGGCGCGCCGCGCGGCCCCGAGGACGGCGAGCAGCGCCGCCGCGACGCCACCGCCGACGGCCGCCGCGATCGGCAGCCAGCCGGCGGTGACGGTCAGGTTCGGCGGGGCGATGCCGTGGTCCACGAGCCCGTCTGCGAGCGCTCGGCCGAGCATGGCCCCGGGCCAGATGCCGATCGCCGAGCCCACCAGGCCGACGATCGCCGCCTCCCACGCGATCATGCGGCGAACCTGGCCCGGCGTCGCGGCCACGGCGCGCAGGAGCGCGATCTCGCGCTCGCGCTGCTGGATCGACAGGCCCATGGTGCTGGCCACGACGAACATGGCGATGAACAGCGCCAGCCCGCCGAACGACGCGGTGACGGCGATCAGCGTGGTCCGCGCCTCCTGGAGCTCGGGATGCTCGGCCTTGCCGCGCGCATCCCCGGTGAGCACGGCCGCGCCGCCGCTCGCGGCGCGCAGGCGCGAGGTATCGAAGCCGGGGGCGGCGAGCACGCCGATCGCGTCGACCCGCCCGGGATGACGCGCCAGGCGCGCGGCCTCGGTGTCGGTCAGGAAGATCGCGACCTGCTGCTGGACGGGATGGCGGGGCCGGGCGACGCCGACCACCGTGACGGTGCGGGCGCTCTCGGTCGATGCCATGCGCAGCTTCGCGCCGAGCTCGGCGCGGTAGCCGGTGACGACCTCGCCCGGCCCGGCGGGCGCGCGGCCGGCGCTCAGCGCGTAGGGCGTCAGCGCGGCGCTGCTCCACCCGTGGGCGACGGTGGGCCGGGGGCCGAGGCGGGCCGGCACCGACACGTCGGCGATCGCCGCCCGGACGCCGGGAACGGCCGCCAGGCGGGCGGCGAGCGCGGAGTCCACGCGGGCGCGCTCGCCGAGCGGCACGTCGTGGTCGGCACCGACGATCTGCTGACCGGTCACGACGGCGGCCGCGCCGGCGTAGCGCTCGACCGGCGGATGGGTCCGCAGCGCGGCCTCGAGCGGCATGCCGCCGGCCATCACGAGCGCGGACGAGGCGATCAGCGCCACCAGGGCGCCGGTGAACGTGCCGAGGCGGCCGCGGCCGCTGAGCAGGGCGAGACGAAGCATGGCTCAGCTCCCCAGGCGCGCGAGCTGCTCGGCGACCTCGTCGGCGCTGGGCGCGTTGAGCATCCCGGCGATCCGGCCGTCCGCGATGAGGACGACGCGGTCGGCGTGCGCCGCCGCGACGGGGTCGTGGGTGACCATCACGACGGTGTGTCCGTCCGTGTCGACGACGTCGCGCAGGAGGGCGAGCACGCCCCGTCCGGTGCGGGTGTCCAGTGCGCCGGTCGGCTCGTCGGCGAACACCACCTCGGGCCGCGTGACGAGCGCCCGGGCGATCGCGACGCGCTGCTGCTGGCCGCCCGACAGCTGGGAGGGACGGTGGCGCAGCCGCTGGTCGAGCCCGACGCGGGCCGCGACCTCGCGCACCTCCGCGCGCCGCGGGCGGCGACCGTCGAGGCGCAACGGCAGGCCGATGTTCTGGGTGACCGTGAGCGAGGGCATCAGGTTGAACGCCTGGAAGACGAACCCGATCCGCTCGCGCCGGAGGATCGTCAGCCGCCGCTCGCTCAGGCCCTCGAGCTCGGTCTCCCCGAGCGCGACGGTGCCGGACGTCGGACGGTCGAGTCCCGCCGCCACGTGGAGGAGCGTGCTCTTGCCCGATCCCGACGGGCCCATGATGGCGGTGAACGACCCGCGCGCGAACCCGACGCTGACCCCGTCGAGCGCGACGACGGCGCTGTCGCCCTCGCCATGGACCTTGCGGACGTCGCGCAGGGCGACCGCCGGAGCGATGACGGGAGGTTCGATGAATGCTGCGTTCTTCGTCATGTGCATCGTTCAGCCGTTCAGGACGAGGGAGAGGGTCAGCGCCAGGAACAGGACGCTCTGCGCGCTGTGCACGGCGATGCCGATCAGCGCGCTGCGGTAGCGCTTCGAGGGGTACGCGACGATGAAGCTGTCCAGCAGCGCGGCCGGCATGACCCACGGCACGTGGACGTGATAGGCGGCGAAGAGCACGCCGTTCGCGAGCCAATCGCGCCGGCCGAATGCGCCGTTCATCCGGGGGAGCAGGAATCCGCGGAACAGCAGCTCCTCGCCCAGCACGGTGTTGAACACGAACATCGCGGCGAGGAGCGCGAACCAGCCCCACGATCCGGCCAGCAGCGTGTGCCCGGCGTGCGACCCGAGGAACTCGGCGAGATCGCGGCCTGCGGGATTCGCCGGCCCGGGCACGAGCTCCTCGGCCGCCACGGCGACGATCAGCGGCAGGACGATGAGCCATGCGCGGCCTCCGCGCCGGCCGGTGCGTGGGGCGCGTGGGGCTCGGAGCCACAGCGCGTCCTTCAGCACCGACCACCGCAGCGTTCCCTGCTCGCGCGCAACGAGGAACATGACCAGCGCGAACTGCCAGACCAGCCCTCCGGTCAGCGTGACGATCAGGGCGCGGCTCAGGGCGCCCGGCCCGCTCAGATGATCGGCGACCGCGGGGGCGACGATCCAGGCGAGGACGCCCATGGGCAGCGCGGCGGCGGCCCAGATGACAAGGATCTGCCGGACCGAGTACTGCGGCAGGGCGGCGCGGTCGGTGGATCTCGCCGCGGGTGGTTGTGTGACCGGGGCAGGTGCCGCGATCGACGTTGTGGCCTGCATTTCGATGCTCCTCGCTGAGGCGGAAGGGCGGGTGCGGAACGTGCTCCAGACTCCCGCTCACACCGCGGCCCTCCCAGCAGGCCTGCCCGCGTCCTTCGCTCCGCGCGCTGGTCGCAGCTGCGGGGGGCTAGCCGTACTCGTGTGCGGCTCCGAGCGCTGGATTAGAGTCGGCTGAGCCGGATGATCCGCTCGATGCCATGGGACGACGGAGTACGCGAGCTGTTGTCGCGTCCGGTCAAGTTCGGCCGCGGCCAGGCCATGAGCCGGTTCACGGCTCCCACGCACGGCCGATGGTTCTGGCTGGCGCTGTCGGTCGCGGCCGCCGCCACCGGCTTCGCCGCGCTGATCCCGGTGCTGTTCGACACCGGCCCGGCGCTTCCGGGATACGTCGTGATCAACCGGCTCGCCGGCATCTCCTTCATGGCGTGTGGCCTGCTCGCGTGGCGCCAGCGGCCGGACAGCGCCGTCGGCCGCCTGTTGACCGTCACGGGCTTCGGCGTCCTGCTGTCCCCGGTGCTGACCCAGCTCGACTCGCCCGCCGCGTTCACCGCGGACCTGCTGTTCGGCGACCTCTGGATCGCCCTCTTCATCGCGCTGTTCCTGAGCTTCGTGACGGGCGGCCGGCTGACCTCGACGCTCGACGTCATCCTCGTCGGAGCATTCGTGGTGGACCTCCTCGTCCTGCCGTTCGCCCGGCTCCTGTACCTGCCGGTCGAGGGGAACCTGCTGCTCGTGTCGCCCGACGCCGGGACGGCGAGCGCGCTGCTGAACGCCCGCCTCGTCCTGGGGGTCGTGGCGGCGCTCGCCGTGGTGGGCGTGATCGCCGCGCGCTGGCGTTCGGCGTCGCGACCCCTCCGCCGCGCGCTGCTCCCGAGCCTGTGGGGCGCCTTCTGCGCCGTGATCTACGCCGTGGCGCTCACGAGCTTCCTCGTCGGCTCACCCATCGACGCGCTCAACTGGCCTCTGAACGCGGCCCTGGTCACGGTCCCGGCCGCGTTGGCCTGGGGCCTGCTGCGCTCCCGGCTGGCGCGCGGTGGGCTCGCGGATCTCTTCCGCGAGCTCGGCACGCTGCGCGGCGTGCGGCTCGAGGAGGGCCTGGCCCGGGTGCTCGGCGATCCCGGCCTCGTGCTGGCGTACCGGGTGCCGGGCGAGCGCTCCTACCTCGACGGCCGCGGACAGCCCGTGGAGGTGCCCGCGCCGGGTGGCGACCGGGCGGTCGCGCCGGTCGAGCGCGACGGACGCGAGCTGGGGATGCTCGTCTACGACCCGTCGCTCGACGACGATCCGGAGCTCGTCGAGGCCGTCGCGGCCGCGGCGGCGATCACGCTCGACGACGCGCGGCTGCAGACGGAGTCCCGGGAGCGGCTCGGCGAGCTGCGCGCCTCGCGCGAGCGTCTCGTCGCCGCGAGCGACGCGGAGCGGCGGCGGCTCGAGCGCAACCTCCACGACGGGGCCCAGCAGCGCCTGGTGTCCGTGGCGCTCCAGCTGCGCATGATCGAGCGCCGCGTCCAGGGCGACCCGGAGGTGGTCGAGGCGATCAAGGCGGCCGGCGACGAGCTCTCCCGGTCGTTGGACGAGCTGCGTGAGCTCGCGCGCGGGATCCATCCCGCGGTGCTCAACCACGGTCTCAAGGCCGCGCTCGATTCGCTGGCTTCGCGCGCGAGCGTCCCGACCGCGGTGTCCTTCCAGAGCCCTGAGCGCCTGCCCGAGCAGGTGGAGCTGGCGGCGTACTTCGTCGCCTGCGAGGCCCTGGCCAACGTCGCGAAGTACGCCCACGCGTCCTCGGCGTCGGTGCGGGTCATCCGTCGGAACGGCACCGCGGCCATCGAGATCGCCGACGACGGCGTCGGCGGCGCCGACGAGACGGCCGGCACCGGCCTGCAAGGGCTGGCGGACCGGGTCGCCGCGCTCGACGGCACGCTGCGCATCCTCAGCCCGCTCGGTGCCGGCACGGTGGTCACCGCGGAGCTGCCGTGCGGGTCGTGATCGCCGACGACAGCCGGCTGGTGCGCGAGGGCATCGCCTCGTTCCTCCGCAGCGAAGGCATCGACGTCGTCGGCCAGGCGGAGGACCCGGAGGAGCTGATCGCCGCGGTCGACGAGCACGAGCCCGACGTCGCGATCGTGGACATCCGCATGCCGCCGACCCAGACCGACGAGGGGATCCAGGCCGCGCACGAGATCCGCCGGCGCCATCCCGAGATCGGAATCGTGCTCCTCTCCCAGCACGTCGAGGTGGGCGTCGCGACCCAGCTTCTGGCCGAGGCGCCGGCGCGCCTCGGCTACCTCCTGAAGGACCGCGTGACGGATCCCGCCGAGTTCGCCGACTCACTCGAGCGCGTCGCGGACGGCGGCACCGCCCTCGATCCGAAGGTCATCGCCGGGCTGCTGGCGGATCCGGCGGCCGGCCCGCTCGGCGCGTTGTCGCCGCGCGAGCGCTCGGTGCTCGAGCTGGTCGCCGAGGGCCGCTCCAACAAGGCGATCGCCGAGCGCCTGGTCATCACCCAGGGCGCCGTGCAGAAGCACGTGAGCACGATCTTCAACAAGCTCGGCCTGCCCGCGGGCGAGAACGACGACCGCCGCATCCTCGCCGTGCTCGCCTACGTGCTCCCCGCGCAGGACACACTGCCGCACCGCTAGAGCACACCGCCCTTGGCGCCATAGGATCGCGCCGTGGCGTTCACGCTCAGGAACATCAAGAAGGATCTGGACGACGTCGGATCCAGGTTCGACGGCGCGCCGGACCTCGAGTTCCGCCTGGCGACCGTGGCGCTCGAGCTCGAGAGATCCGGGCTGAGCTACCAGCGCGTCCCGCCCGGCTCTCGCTTTCCGTACGGCCACACGCACAAGACGCAGGAGGAGGTGTACGTGGTCGTGCGCGGGAGCGGGCGGATGAAGCTCGACGACGAGATCGTCGAGGTCGAGGAGTGGGACGCGGTGCGCGTCCCGCCTGGGACGTGGCGAGGCTACGAGGCCGGGCCGGAGGGCCTCGAGATCCTCGTGATCGGGGCGCCCAATCTCGGCGACGCCCCGCGCGAGGACGTCGAGGGCCGGCGCGACTGGTGGGCCGACGAGTAGGACGCGAGCTACGCCCAGGGGAGACGACGCCAATACGGCGGTCGCCGTCGCTGTGACGGCTCGGCCGTCGCGTAGGCCTCGCTCGCGTCGGAGGTCTCTTCGTCCACGCTCGCTCCGTAGCGCGCCGCGAGCTCCGAGACCGGATAGTGCACACGCTGGGTCCCCGGTCCGCGCACCGGCCATCAGGATCACGCACGGCCCGTCGCCCGCCCCCACGAGGATGTGCTCGGTCCAGGGGGGAGCGTGGAAGAGGTCCCACGGCCGAAGGACCCGCTCCTCGCCCTCGACGAGCAGCTTGCACTCCCCGGAAAGCACGAGGAACGCCTCCTGGCCCGCCTCGGCGTGGTAGAGGCCCGACTGGCCCGGCTCCAGGACGGTGACGTTGATGCCGAGCTGCGCGAACTCGACGGGCGGAGTGCCACTGGGCGGGTACTCGCACTCGAAGGCACATCGCGCGCCCCGCCGCTCCGACGTCCACCACTCGGCGTCCCGCACGTTCACGACGAACCAGCCGTCGGTGACGGGCGCGAGGCCTGCGCCGAAATCGTCGAGCCGCGCCTCGGGCACGGCGCGAGTCTACCCCGCGGCTTGACGCGTGCTAACGTATAACCGAATGGTTGTAGGTCTGCCTGAGAGCGAGCGTGCCGACGCCCTCTTCCATGCGCTGGCCGACCCCACGCGCCGCGACATCCTCGCCGTGGTCCTGCGCGACGCGCACTCGGTCTCCGACCTGGCCCGCCGCTATCCGATCAGCTTCGCCGCCGTGCACAAGCACGTCGCAACGCTCGAGCGCGCCGGACTCGTCACCAAGACCCGCCACGGCCGCGAGCAGCGCGTACGCGGCGACCCCGCGACGCTGCGGACCGCCCATCACCTGCTCGACGACCTCGAAGCGCTCTGGCGCGGGCGCATCGACCGCATCGACCAGGTCCTCGCCGATCCGACCGAAGGAGCACCGCAATGACCGTGACCCCGACGAGCGATCGTCCCGTGCCGCCGGTCACCGACCGGGCGACGTGGCAGGCGAGGATCGACGAGCTCCGCGTCGAGGAGAAGGCCCACACCCGCGCCGGTGATGCGCTGGCCGCGGAGCGACGCCGGCTGCCGATGGTCGAGGTCGATCCGGCGCATCGAGCTGATCGGTGCGGACGGGCCGGTGGCGCTGATCGACGTCTTCGACGGTCGGTCCCAGTTGATCGCCTACTTCCTCATGTGGCACACCGGCAAGGCCGCCGCGGAGCAGTGCGAGGGCTGCACCTTCAACACCGCCCAGATCAACGAGCTGTCCTATCTGCACTCGCGCGGCGTGACCTACGCGACCTTCTGCCAGGGACCGTACGAGGAGAGCGCGCGCTATCGCGACTTCATGGGCTGGACGTTCCCGTGGTACGCGGTGCCGGAGGACGCCGTGGAGCCGTTGGTCGGAGACCCCGACGCGGGCTTCCTGGTCTGCTATCTCCGCGACGGTGAGCAGGTCTACGAGACGTACCGGAGCGCCGCGCGCGGCAACGAACCGATGGGGTCGTCGTACGGCCTGCTGGACCTGACCGTCTACGGCCGGCAGGAGTCCTGGGAGGACTCGCCCGAGGGCTGGCCGCAGCGTTGGGCTCCCAGCGGTGGCCAGTTCCGGCAGGACGGCCGCCCGATCGCCCAGTGGCCGCGGATCGAGGCCGGACGCGACGATGACCTGACCACCGGGGCAGACGCTTCGGGCGCCCGAGAACGGAACGTGATGTCCGAGATCCGGGTCGCGCGCTGAGACAGGAGAGCACCGCAATGCCCGTGATCAGCGTGGTCAAGGACGCCGAGGCCAGGACCCTGACCGTCACCGCGCGCTTCGATGCGCCGATCGCCCGCGTCTGGCAGGTCTGGAGCGATCCGCGCCAGCTGGAGCGCTGGTGGGGGCCGCCGATGTATCCCGCGAAAGTGTTGGAGCACGATCTGGCGCCGGGCGGCACCATCAGCTACGTCATGACGGGCCCCGACGGCGAGCGGCACGGCGGGTGGTTCGGCGTGCGTGCGGCCGACCCGCCCCACACGCTGGAACTCGACGCCGGCTTCGCCGACGCGGACGGCAACCCGGTTCCCGACGGACCCACGGCGGTGATCCGCGTCGCGCTTTCCGAGCTGGCCGGCGACGCCACGCAGATGACGATCACCACGACATGGGCGAGCGACGAGGCGATGGAGGAGGCGCTCGCCACGGGCATGGAGGCCGGCATGGCCGCCGGCGTCGGCCAGATCGACGCGCTCCTCGGCCTCTCCGCGCGAGCCTGAGCCGGCGACGAACGCCTCTTCGCGCGCGGCTACGTGTCGCGGTCGGCGAGCTCGCGGAGCTCGCGGTCGAACCTGGCCGGGTCCTCCACGAAGGGCAGGTGGCCGACGCCGTCGTACCAGGACGCCCGAGCCGTCGGGCAGACCTCGAGCACGTGCTCGCCCATCGACGGGAGCACGATCGCGTCGGCGCGTCCGTGGGTGACCAGCACGGGCACGGACAGGCGGGACAGAACGTCGTCGGCGTCGATCTCGCGCGCGAACAGCGCCCCTCGGATCTCGGGCGGCACGACCATGTTCCAGGCCAGCGCCGCGCTCCAGTCCTCCGCGCTGAGGGGCTTCGCCGTGCACGCGCGCAGGAAGCGCTGGATGGCGGCGATGCTGGTCGGCAGGTCCGGCCCGCAGGCATCGCCGGCGTTCTCGAGGAGACCCGGGCCGATGTGGTCGAAGGTGGGCGTGCGCAACACCGCGCCACCGACGAGGTCGACGGCGGCGATGGCGTCCTGGCCGTACGCCCGGAGGTAGTCGGTCACGACGTACCCGCCGTAGGACCACGCGACCAGCACAGGTCGATCCAGCTCCAGAAGCTCGATCACGGCGTTGAGGTCCTCGGCCCAGAGGCGCCGCGTCGACGTAGTGCTCGGCCTCCGGCGGCTTCTCGGACATGCCGTGACCGCGGAGGTCGAAGGTGACGATCCGGAAGTGGTCGGCGAGCGGCCCGGCGGTCTGCCGCGACCAGCACAGCTGGGATTGCGACCAGCCGTGGACGAACACGATCGGCGGTCCCTGCGGGTCGCCCCACTCCCGAACGTGCAGTCTGAGCCCGCCGCCGCCGCGCACGTCGCGCGTCGCGGTCGGCTCGCTCTCCACCGTCGGATCGACGCTGAGCGTGCGCTCCATCTCCGTGCCTCCTTCCGCTCGGTGAGCGGTCCGGCGTTCGTGCTGCGTGTGACGAAGCTACGGGCTGTCGCCGGCCCCGGCATCGGTGTCAGCACGCAACCCCGAAGGGGTCGCGTGGCGGTCTGCACGCAGCATCTCGGAGAACTGCACGGCGGCGGCCGCCCGCCCCGCCTTGCCGGAGACGCGCAGCTTGGCGTAGACGTTGGACAGGTGGCGCTCGACCGTGCGGACGCTCAGGCTCAGGCGCTCGGCGATCGCCTCGTTGGTCAGACCGGCCGCCACGAGCTCGAGGACGTCCAGCTCGCGCGGGCTGAGCGGCGTGACCTCGTCGCCGGTCGGTGCCTGTTCGGTGCCGAGGAAGGCACGGAGCTCGGACCGGAACACCCGCCACGCCGGCTCGTCCGGCAGCAGGATGTGGTTCGCCGACTCCAGCAGGACGAACCGCGCGCCCGGGATGCGGGCGGCGAGCAGCCGGCCCTCCTCGACCGGCACGACCCGGTCCTCTCGCGCGTGGGCCACCAGGGTCGGAGTGGTCACGCGCGACGCGATGTCGACGACGTTGATGCGGTTGCGCGCCTCGTACAGCGCCACCGCGGTCGCGGCCGACGTCGATCGCCGCTGCAGCTCGTCGTACCACGCCATCTGCTCCGGCGTCCCGTCGGGGAGGTACAGCATGCTGAACAGGTGGCGGAAGGTCGGGTTGGTGTCCGTCCAGCCCGCGCGGATCGCCGACCTCATCGCCTCCGCGTGCCGACGCGCCTCGTCACCGCGCCACAGGCGGCCGCGCGCGTAGCCCCCGTACAGGACGAGCCGGGTGAGCCGCTCCGGGTGTCGCGCCGCGTACACGAGCGCCACGGCGGCTCCCTGCGAGACGCCGAGCAGCGCGAAGCGATCGAGGCCCGCCGCCGCGACGACCGCCTCCAGGTCCGCGACCCACGTGTCCACGGAGAGATCCCCGAGCTCGCGGTCGGACAGGCCGCACCCACGCTCGTCGTAGCGGACGACCGTGTGGCCCGCCCCCAGCTCGGCGAGCCAGTGACGCCACACCGGGCTCTCCCAGTCGAAGTCGAGATGCGTCAACCACGTCGCCGTCCGCACGATCGGCGGTCCACGGCCGTGGACGGCGTACGCCAGCCGGACACCATCCCCAGCGGTGCAGAAGCGCACCTGCTGTTCCACAGCGCCGACCCTACAACCGCACGCCGACACCGCCGGCGCGGATAGGCTGCCGCACCGGCGGTCCAGCGACTCCGACCGGAGGCTCTCTCGTATGCCTCAGCATCCTCGCCGCTCTCGCGTCGTCGTCCTCTCGGCCCTCGTGGCGCTTCTGGCGCTCGTCGCGGTGCCGCTCACCTCCGCCGCGGCCAAGCGCGACGGCCACGGACATCACCAGCCGACGATCGCCGAGGCCCGCGCGATGGCGCTCGGCACCGTCGTCACGATCGAGGGCACCGTGACCACCCCGTCCGGCGTGTTCGCGTCGAGCTTCTTCGACGAGGGGTTCGCGGTCCAGGACGAGACGGCCGGGATCTTCGTGAGCTTCCCGGACACCGACATCGGCGTGCAGCCGCCGCGGCACGTGGAGGTGACCGGCGTGCTGCAGGACGCGTCCGGCCTGCTCGTGATCGCGCCGGCGAGCGTCAAGGACGTGAAGGTCAAGGGGAGGGACAAGCCGATCCAGCCGATGTGGGTGCGCACCGGGTCGATCGGCGAGTCGACCGAGGGCTCGTTGGTGCGCGCCGTCGGCGTGATCACCCAGGGCCCGATCGTCGACGGCGACTTCGGCCACAAGTTCTCCATCGACGACGGCTCCGGCGAGATCACGGTGTTCGTGAACCTGGGCACGAACGTCGACGTCGGGCCTCTCGCGGTCGGGCAGCTGATCGAGGTGACCGGCTTCAGCAGCCAGTTCGAGGACCACTACGAGATCGACATCCGCGGACCTCAGGACCTCGCGCAGCCCGTCAAGTAGTCGGAGGTGGCCAGCGCGGCCGCCCAATCGATGGGCGGCCGCGAGGTTCCCCTGAGGTGGCTCAGCCGGTGAACTGCGGCTGGACGGCCGCCTGCGCGCAGCGCCGGGCGTGGGCGGCCACGGTGCGGGCGTTCGCGCCGTTGGTGAAGCTCACGCGCGCGGTGATGGTCTGGCGCGCCGACCCCGAGCGCCGCAGCGGCACCGACACCGTCAGCGACCGCTGGCCCGAGCGGACCGTCACGCTGCGCACACGCCGGCCGTTGACGAAGAACGTCACGTGGCGCATCAGTCGGGCGGAGACGGTCACCCGCGCCCGGCGCGAGGCGCAGGTCCGCTGCACAGCCACGCGGGCCGTCGCCGACCGCGACTGCGTCGCCTCGACCTGACGCGCCGGGGCGGGCGCCGGCGCGGCCGGACTGCTGCTCGCCGCGGTGGCCGGCGGCGTGCTCGCGGCCGGCGGCGTCGGCGTGGTCGGCGGGGTCGTGGGAGGCGGGACGGGCGTCTTTGCGCAATAGACGGCCTGCGAGGCCAGGGCCGGTGAATCCTCGGGCCTCGTGTCGCCGTCGGCGACCTGGTCCGGGCCCCACCATGCGAACGCCTCGACGGTGTGGGTGCCGTCGAGCGAGAGCGGAACCTGCAGGTCGCCGGTCCGACCGCCCTCGGCGTTGAGCGTGAACGCGCCCTGGTCTGCCGTCGTGCCGTCGACCGTGATCCGGTAGTGCACGGTGTTGGCGCCCGAAGCGAACTGCTCGAAGTGGAGACTGGCGCCCGTGCAGGACACGGTCGCCGCCCCGGTGTGCGCGAAGGCCGAGCCGGGAAGCGCGAGCGCAAGCAGCGCCAACGCGAGGAGTGTGCCGACGCCGCGCGCGCGTAGCGAGCCGCCGCGGCGAGCGAGGGTGAAGCTCATGGATGTCCTTTCCGTTGCGTACTCGACGAGATCCGACTCGACGAGCTGGACCGGACCGCCTGACGCGCCGGAAGCGCGTGTCTGACGGTTGATGGGAACCGGTTTCCCCGATGAACGGCTTTCTGAAGCGTTGGGCGGCGGTGATTGATCCCCGACCGGCGAAACGACACAGGGCCACGCCTCGCGCGAGCGGTCGTACGACGCTGAAAGAAGGAGCTGTCGCACCGGATCGTTGATGGTGCGATGAGATCTCGGATGCAGACACGCTGTCGATCGGTTCGGATCGGCGCCGTAGTCGCCGCGGCATCGGTTGCCGCCGCGATCTCCCCGCTGTCGGCGCTCGGCCGCGCGCCGGTCGTCGGCACGTCGCCGCACGACGGCGCGCGGGTCTCGAGCGTTCGCAGCGTCGACGTGCACTTCGGCGAGGCGGTCCTCACCGGCCTGATCAGCGTCAAGAACGCGAACGGTGCGGTGGTGAGGGCGCGGCTCGCCGGTCTGACCGGGGACAGGAAACGCCTGCGAGAGGTCTTCACGCGGCCGCTGCGACGGGGCCGCTACACCGTGCGGTGGGTCATCCTGGCGGCGGACGGTGCACAGCAGCGGGGAACATTCCGGTTCAGCGTCCGCTGAGCGGAGAATCCGGTCGTCGCGCCCGGGTCGCGCGCGCCCAACGACGGACGGCCGATGGGCGTAGGACCGATCGACCGAATTTCACCCGATCATTAGGACCAAAGTCCATACCGGAGGACGGTCCGGATCGGCGATGCTCGCGGGTGAGGGACGGACCAGTGCCGGGGCGTGCCCCCCAAGGCCGCCGTGCGGTCGGCGCGCCGGCACGAATTCCGTCCTGCACTGATATCCCAGAATGGGGGGTCTATGACCAGACGGACCCGCGTGTCATTCGCGCTATGCGCCGTGACCGCGCTCTTCGCTGTGCTGCCGGCGGCCTCGATGGCGGCCGGCCCGAAGACCGAGACGATCAGGCTGCAGGACACCTGCGACCTCGTGTCGTTCACGGCGAACCCGACGACCACGGGCGGTTGCGTCCGCGACGCCGGCAACACCACCGCCGAGGAGTTCCTCGCGCGGATCAACCCGAAGGACTTCGGGCACGGGGCGTGGTGGTTCAACGCCTCGGGCGGCCGTAACGGCGTCACGACCCTGCGGGTCGGCGACACGCTGCGGGGAACGAACGAGGGCGGCGAGATCCACTCGTTCACCGAGGTGCCGCAGTTCGGCGGTGGCTGCCTGCCGCAGTTCACGCTGCCGCTCGGGCTCCCGCTGCGCGACTTCGTCACGGAGTGCCTGCCCGGCTTCGCGACGATCGTGACGCCCGGGCAGTCCCGGGACGTGACGAACCTGTCGGTGGGCACGCACTTCTTCCAGTGCATCATCCATCCGTGGATGCGCCAGACGGTGCAGGTCCGACCCGCCTGAGCGGGGCTCCCGTGACCGGCGCGGGGCTCGTTCCACCGCGAGCCCCGCGACCGGTTCGCTGCCCGGACCGAGTTCAGCGCCCGAGGTCGCGGCGCGCGCCGTTGGCCGATGCCGCGGCCGCCTCGTGCCCCGACGGATCGCGATGCGCGGCGCCGTCGCTCGTGATGGTCAGGCGGTCATCGAGTCCGCAGAGGTCCAGCACTCGGCGTATCGGCCCTGCGTCGACGACGACGACCAGGCGAAAGCCCGTACGAGCGCTGAGGCCGTGGGCCTCGACGAGGTTGTGCACACCGCTCGAGTCCATGAACGTCGTCGCGGTCAGATCCACGATGAGCACCTCGGCGTCGCTGTGCTCCTTCACGGCGCTCGACAATCGCGGGGCGGTCGAGAGGTCCAGATCGCCGATGACAGCCACGGTCGCGACCGAGCCCTCGCGCACCACGGTGAGGTCGAACGGTGGAGACGCGTCGGAGAAGGCAGCCATGCGGACACCTCAGCTCGGCGGGGCTGACCAGTCGGCGCGCGACTCCTCGCCGCGGGCATCCGTGGTGTCGGACCGGCTCCGAGCGCCTCTCCGACGCCCGGGTCCACGGTGATCGTAGCGTTGGCGCACTCCCGCCTGCACTTAAGTTTTCGCGGTCGGCGTGGGCCGCTGCTGTAGCGTGCAGAGAGCGTTGACCCCGGCGCGCCGCCTGTCGGAGGGTGTGACCGGGCCCGGCGAGTCGCCCGACGGACCCCTCCGTCTCCTTCCTTCTTTCGCGCGACTCTGCCCTGAGGAGGGAGGCGAGAACGGAGCTGGCCATGGCCAGCACTCGGTTCGACCCGTCCGGCTCCCACGGCTTGGCAGTCAGCAATCTCATCGTCCGGCTGCTCAGCGAGTACACCGGCCGCGGCCCCACACGGGCCCGCACGCACTTCAACGACGACCTCGTCACCGTTGTCGTGCAGGACCTCCTGACCAAGGGCGAGCGCAGCCTCATCCGCGACGGCAAGGCGCGACCTCGTGCTCGAGACCCGCAGGGCCTACCAGCACACCATGCGCCACGACCTCAGCGCCGGCGTCGAAGAGATCACCGGCCGTCAGGTGATCGCCTTTCTCAGCGCCAACCACATCGACCCCGACATCGCCATCGAGAGCTTCATGCTCGAGCCTGGGGCCGACACGGACGGGACGCGGCCCGGCAGCGGCTGAGCCGCGGTCGCGCGGGCCGCCGGCGCCGGCGCTATGACCCCCGAAGCCGGCACCGCCGCCCAGCTGGTCTCCGCGCTCCGCCCCTGGATCGACCGCCTGTTCCCCGACACCGGCCGCGCCGAGCGGCTCGTGCGCGCGCTCGACGAGCGCTTCGGCGACGACGCCCGCCCGGTGACGGACGAGCTGTGCCGGGAGGTCGAGGCCGTCGCGCACGAGTTCTCGCGCCACCTGGCGCTCGAGTTCGCCGCCGACGGATCGCTGATCCCCGACACCGAGCCGCCGGGATGGCCGCCGCAGGATCCGCGCGAGGTCCGGCTGCGGGCGGGCTCGGTCGGCCAGGTCGCGCGGCGGCCCGACGGCGTCGGCGTGCTCGCGCTCGACGGCCTCGACGCCGTGTACCTCGCCGCGCCGTACCTGGAGGCCGCGTTCGCGCTCCTGCGCGACGCCCGGGGCGTGGTGGTGGACCTGCGGCGCAACGGCGGCGGAGATCCGGGGACCGCGACGCTCGTGCTGGACTGGCTGCTCGGCGGCGAGCCGACGCACATCTCGGACGTGATCTACCGCGATCGCACGCGGCAGTGGTGGACGACCGGACGGCTCGCGGACCGGGCGCCGCCGCGCGGGACGCCGGTCAGCGTGCTCGTCGGCGAGGGCACGTTCTCGTCGGGCGAAGCGCTCGCCTACCACCTCCAGAGTCAGGGCCGAGCCCGGCTCGTCGGCGGGCGGACCCCGGGCGCCGCCGACCACATCACCCCCGTCGTCGTCAGCCGCCACGTGCGCGCGCTGCTGCCCGAGGCCCGCGTCGTCGACGCCGTCACCGGGACCAACTGGGAGGGCACGGGCGTCGTGCCCGACATCCCGTGCGCGCCGGCCGAGGCGCTCGACGCGGCGATCGCGGCGCTGGGCGGCGGCTCGGGCGGCCCCTGAGCGACAATGCGCGGCCCCGCGCCGCCGAGAGGAGCACGACCCCGTGACCGAACCCATGCCGCACCGCGAGACGGTGGCGATCGCCGCCGGACGGCCGCCGCGCGTCCCGGGCGGGCCGTTCAACGCGCCGATCACGCTCGCCTCCGCCCTGCACGTCGACGCGGCGTCCGGATACGCGCGCGACGGGCTGGAGAGCTGGGCGGCGCTGGAGGACGCGGTCGGCGCGCTCGACGGCGGGCGGGCGGTCGCGTTCGCCTCGGGTCTGGCGGCGTGCAGCGCGGTGCTCGCCCAGGTTCCGGCGGGCGGCACGGTCGTCGCGGCGCACACGATGTACATGGGCGCGCGCCAGCTCATCGAGGAGGCCGAGGCGAGCGGGCGGCTCGTCGCCCGGTGGGTCGACCTGCCCGACACCGCGCTCGCGCTCGACGCGCTCCCCGGCGCGGACCTGCTGTGGATCGAGGCGCCGCAGAACCCGCTCGTCGCCCTGGCCGACGTGCCGGAGCTGTGCGCCCGCGCGACGGCGGCCGGCGTGCCGGTGGCGGTCGACGCGACGATGGCGAGCCCGATGCTCCTGCGGCCGCTCGAGCACGGCGCGACGTGGACGGTCCACAGTGCGACGAAGTACCTCGGCGGCCACGCGGACCTGCTGATGGGCGTCGTCGTCGCGGCGGACGCCGCGCGCGTCGAGCGCCTCGGCCACCACCGCCACCTGCACGGCGCGACCCCCGGGGCGCTCGAGACGTACCTCACGCTGCGCGGGATCCGGACGCTGCCGCTGCGGATGGAGCGCGCGCAGGCCAACGCCCTCGAGCTCGCGACCCGGCTCGCCGCCCACGCCGACGTCGAACGCGTCCGCTACCCCGGGCTGCCCGACGACCCCGGCCACGCCCGGATGCGGGCGTTCATGGGCGGCCCGGGTGGGGTCCTCGCCGTCGAGCCGGCCGGCGGCGCCGAGCGCGCCGAGGGCTTCTGCCGCGCGACCGAGCTGTTCACCCACGCGACGAGCTTCGGCGGTGTCGAGAGCACCCTCGAGCGGCGCAAGCGCTGGACGGAGGAGAGCGACGAGGTCCCGCCCGCGCTCATACGGGTGAACGTCGGCTGCGAGCACGTCGAGGACCTCTGGGCCGACCTCGCGCGGGCGCTCGAGCGCACGCGCCCCTGACCCGGCGGCTCAGCGGTTCGCGAGCGCCGGCACGGCCGGCTCCGCGGCGTCGGGCGCCTCCTCCTCCGTCAGCCCGAGCCGCCGCGCGAGCGGCTCGACCGTCGTGCCCTGCAGGATCGTCGACAGCAGCACCGCGAAGAACACGATGTTGAAGAACTCGACGCTCTGCGGGATGCCCGCGAGCACCGGGAACGTCGCGAGCACCACGGGCACCGCGCCGCGCAGCCCGGCCCAGCCGAGGAGCAGCCGCTCGGCCCGCCCGAAGCCGCTGCCGAGCGTCCCGAGCGCCACCGCCAGCGGGCGGGCGACGAGGATCAGGACGAGCGCGAGCACCGTCCCCTCGAGCGCGACCGACGCCGAGCTGGCTGGGGAAGACGAGCAGCCCGAGGATGAGGAACATCGCCAGCTGCGCGACCCACGCGAGCCCCTGGTGGAACGTCATGATCGACGCCTGCGCCGGGATGCGCGCGCTGCCCAGCGCGAGGCCGGCGAGGTAGGCCGCGAGGAAGCCCGAGCCGTGCGCGGTCGCCGCCGCGCCGTAGGCGAGCATGAGCGTCGCGAGCGACGCGACCGGATACAGGCCCGGCGTGTCGAGCCGCAGGCGCCGGAACGCCGCGACCGCGAGCGCGCCGACCGCCAGGCCCGCGACCGCGCCGAGGCCCATCTCGCGCACGAACAGGAGCCCGAGGTCGAGCACGCCGTGGGACGGGTGCTGCAGCCACTCGACGAAGCCGATGACGAGGAACACGGCGACGGGGTCGTTGAAGCCCGCCTCGCCCTCGAGCGTGAGCGCGAGCCGCCGCCGCAGCGAGGAGCCCTGCAGCAGGGCGAACACCGCCGCGCCGTCGGTCGAGGCGAGGATCGAGCCGAGGAGCAGCCCCTCGAGCGTCGAGAGGTCGAACAGGAACGCGGCGGCGAGGCCCGTGACCGCCGCGGTGACGGCGGTGCCGACGACGGCGAGCCCGAGCGACGGACGGAGCACCGGGCGCAGCTCCTGCCAGCCGGTCGCCAGACCGCCCTCGAAGAGGATCACCGCGAGCCCGAGCACGCCGATGAGGCGCGCGGCGTCGTAGTCGTCGAAGTGCAGGCCGCCGATCCCGTCGCTGCCGGCCGCCATCCCGATCGCGAGCAGGACCACGAGCGCGGGCAGCCGGACGCGCCCGGCGAGCAGCGACGCCAGGACGCCGGCGGCGAGCAGGCCGCCGCCGAGCAGGATGAGACCGGCCTCGCTCACGCGACGGCGCGGGTGGCAGCGACCATGGGTAGCACGGGGATCGTCACTGTCATGATGATCGCTGACGGCGCGGGCACCCACCATGGGGCGAGGACCCCATGTCGGCCGCGGGGCGGTGGTCAGAGCCGCACGAGGCCGCGGCGGATCGCGTAGCGCGTCAGCTCCACGCGGTCGTGCATCCCGAGCTTCTGGAAGATCCGCCCGCGGTGGTTCTCGACCGTCTTGGGGCTGATGAACAGCGCCTCGGCGATCTGGCGGGTGGTGTACGCCTCGGCGATCAGCGTCAGGACCTCGGCCTCGCGCGGGGTCAGCGGATCGGCGAGCGGCTCGTCCGCGGCCGAGCCGCCGGCGACGTGCTCGCGGACGAGCGCGGCCGCCACGTCGGGGTAGAGGAACGCCTCGCCGCGCATCGTCGCGCGGCACGCCTCGACGAGGTCGCGGTCGACGGCCGACTTCAGGACGTAGCCCGACGCCCCGGCCCGCAGCGCGGCGAAGAGGTACTGCTCGTCGTCGTGCATCGAGAGCATCAGGAGCCGGATCTCGGGCGCGCGGCGCGCGAGCTCGGCGGCGGCCTCGAGGCCGTTGAGGCGCGGCATCGAGACGTCGAGGATCACGAGGCCCGGGCGGAGCTCGAGGGCGCGCTCGACGGCCTCGGCGCCGTCGGCCGCCTCGGCGTCGACCGAGAAGTCGGGCTGGGCGCTCAGGATGCTCCGCACCCCGTGGCGGACGACCGCGTGGTCGTCGGCGACGAGCACGCTCGTCGTCGCCGGCGCGCTCATCGCAGCGGCACCCGCAGCGTCACCCGCGTGCCGCCGGCCGGCCGGCGGCTCACCGTCAGGCGCCCGCGCACGAGCAGCGCCCGTTCGCGCATCCCCGTGATCCCGCGCGCCTCGCGCCCGACGTGCGCCGGGACGCCGCGGCCGTCGTCGTCGACGGTCAGCGTGGCGGCGCCGTCGACGTCCGCGAGCGTCATCGCGACGGTGCCCGCGCCGGCGTGGCGGGCGACGTTCGTGAGGGCCTCCTGCGCGACCCGGTAGATCACGATCTCCGCATCGTCGTCGAGCGGCGGGAGGTCGTCGAGGCGCAGGTCGACCGGGACCCGCGTCTGCCGGGTGAAGCGGGTGGCGAGCGCGTTCAGCGCGCTGTGGAGCCCGAGCTCGGCGAGCGTGTCGGGCCGCAGGTCGCGGGCGATGCGGCGCACGTCGTCGAGGCTGCGCCGGGCGTCCTCGCGCGCCTCCTCGAGGTCGGCCGACTCCGGCGAGCGGATCGCCTCGTCGATGCGCAGCAGCACGCCGGTCATCGTCTGCCCGAGCTCGTCGTGGAGCTCGCGGGCCACCCGGCGGCGCTCGGCCTCCTGGGCGCGCAGGGCGCGCCGCGCGCTCTCGCGGCGCTCGTCCTCGAGGCGCTCGAGCATGGCGTTGAACGCGTCGGCGAGCTCCCGCAGCTCGCGCGGGGCGGCGTCGACGTGCAGGCGTCGGCCCGGGACGAGCGGGTCGACCTTGTGCATGAGCCGCGTCAGCCGCACGAGCGGGGCGAACGCGCGGCGGACGAGCACGAGGTTCGCGCCGAGCGTCACGCAGACGCCGACGAGCAGGGTGACGGCCTCGCGCGTGTGGAGCGGCGTGCTCACGGTCGCCGGGCCGAGGGCGAGGGCGAGCGTCGCGACGAGGACGACGAGCGAGTTCAGCAGCACGACGCGCCACGCGAGCGACGCGGGCCGCAGGGTCGGGTGCGGTGCGGTCCGGGCCGCGGGCGTCGGGCGGGCGGCGGTGGTCACCGCCCCAGGATGACGCGCCCGCCGCGTCTTCGCGCGCAAAAGGGGTTCCGTAACCCATGGGCAGACGCGCGCCGCCGTGCGATCGTCACGCGGTGTCCGAGCGGAGGTGCACGTGCGGCTCTTCAAGCGCAAGCAGGAGTCCGACGGCCAGGCCTGCCCCAGATGCGCGCAGCTGGTCGCGGAGGACGAAGGATCGGTCTGCCCGATGTGCGGGTGGGATCTCCACGACGCCTATCAGGGACCCTCGGCGGACGCCGAGACGGCCGGCGCGCCCGCCGGCGGACGGGACGCCGCGGCATAGCGGGCGGCCCCGATGGTGTTGATGAGCCGTCTCACGCTGAGATCGTGCCCACCGCCGCCCCTCCCGGGCGGTTGCGGGCCGGAGAGCCTTTTCGGCCGAGCCCGGCTGCGCGCCCGCGTGTGGATGTGCGCGCTCGAGCTCGACCGGACGCTCGCCGACGGCGGCCGGCCGGAGGCGTCGGCCGAGCTCGGCCTCAGGGCCGAGCTCCTGATCGGCCGGCGTTCGCGCGCGGCGCTCGCGACGGCGCTCCTCGACGCCGTCGACGCCGCGTCGTGCCCGGCCGGCCCGCCCGTCGGTTCGCCGCTGGCGTGGGCCGGGGTCCTCGATGCCGCCGGGCCGCTCGTGGCGCTCGCCCGGGAGCTCCGGCGGCACGAGGCCCCGGCCGTGCGCGGGGTCGCGCTCGCGTCGTGGCTCGTCTGCGACTGCGCGGGCAGCCCGCTGTACGACGCCCGCGCGCGGGTGAGCGTCCGCGAGGTCGCGCGGGAGGCCCGCTCGGCGCTCGCGGCCGGCTGAACGGGGGCCGGCGCCGATGGACGCACACTCCGCCGGGCCGCGGGTCGTCCTCGAGGCGGACCGCTGTGCCGCGGGCGACGCGGTCGGCGGCCGGGTCGTGAACGCGGAGACCGCGACCCCGGTCGTCCTGGAGCGTGTGGAGGAGCGCCCGCACGGGCGGCGCGCGTTCGTGGTCGCGCGCGCCGCCCCGGCGGCGGACGGGACGTTCGCGCTCGCCGTCCCCGACCAGGCGCTCCCGACCGCGGCCGGGACGCGCTGCGCACTGTCCTACCGCGTGCGGGCGGGCGGCGGGGCGGCGCGGGTCCACGCGCCGCTGGCGGTCAGCGCCGCGGCCCGCCCGCACCTCGACGACACGCCCGGCCGGATCGACCGCCTCCTCCCCAACTGGGACGCGCGCAGCTTCCACATCGAGCTGAGCGACGCCGCCCTCCACGGCGGCGGCCGGATCGCCGGACGCGTGCACCGCCACGGCGCGTGGCGCCCGCACCCGATGACCATCGCCGTCGGCTGCCGCGAGTCGTGGCGGCTGCCGGCCCGCGGCGCGCGTGGCGTGCCGTCGTGGGGCGAGGCGTGGCTGTGGCGCCACATCGCCCACCTCGAGGTCGACCCCGACGCGACGTGGGCGGGGTTCGACCTCGCGCTGCCGGCGCACCTGCCGCCGGCGGTCGAGGCGCGGACGATGGCCTGGCGCTACGAGATCGTCGCCCGCTGCCGGCCGCGCCGCGGCCGCGCGGAGACCGCGGCGCGCACGCCGCTCCTGCACGAGGAGTCGGCGCTCGTGTGGGCTCGCGCCTAGACCCGGCGGGCCGCCCGCGCCGCCTCGACCAGCTCGGTCGAGGCCTCCCACAGCCGCTCGGCGTGACCGGGATCGAGCGCGTAGGCGGCGACGCCCGCCCCGCCGGGCTCGGTCATCGGGGCGTCGACGACGGAGGCCTCGGCGCAGTGCTCGAAGTAGCGCCCGCCGATGCCGTCGAGGTCCGGCCACGTCGCCACCAGCACCGACGTCGCGGCGCCCTGCTCGACCGTCTTGTAGCGGTAGACCCCGCCCTCGCGCAGGCGCGCGAGGACCGCCGGGTCCATGTGGCGCGAGAGGTTGGTGTCGGCGATCGCGCCCGGATGCAGGGCGTTCGCGGTGATGCCGTCCGCCGCCCAGCGGCGGTTGGCCTCGACCGCGAACAGCACGTTCGCCGTCTTGGACTGGGCGTAGGCGAGCGCGGGGTCGTAGGAGCGGTACTCGAAGTGCAGGTCGTCGAACACGACCGGCGAGCGGAGGTGGGCGGCCGAGGAGACCGCGACGATCCGCGCGCCGCCGGCGGCCGCGAGCGCGTCGTGCAGGCCCACGGCGAGGGCGAAGTGGCCGAGGTGGTTCGTGGCGAACTGCATCTCCCAGCGCTCGGGCGTGCGCCGCAGGTCGCGGATCGCCATCACGCCGGCGTTGTTGACGAGCAGGTGCAGCGGACCGCTCCAGGCGGCGGCGAACGCGGCGACCGAGTCCTGGTCGGCGAGGTCCAGGGGCGCGACGGCGACGGCGGCGCCCCCGGTCGTCGCGGCGATGTCGGCCGCGGTGCGCTCGCCCGCGGCCGTGTCGCGGACCGCCAGGGTGACCTCGGCGCCGGCGCCCGCGAGCGCCCGCGCGGTCTCGACGCCGATGCCCGACGCGCCGCCCGTGACGATCGCGCGGCGCCCGGTGAGGTCGACGCCCGCGACGACCTCCGCGGCGGTCGACTCGAAGCCGAAGGGGGTGGTGATCGGCGTGGTCGGCGGCATCGCGCGCTCCTGGAGGGTCGAGGCGGTGGAAGCGGAACCGGAGAACAGCTCCGGTTCGACGACGAATCCTAGGTCGCGCGCTTCTGCGACGCCGCGGGCGACCCCGAGCGCGCCGATCGCGTCCTCGAGCCGGTCATGGACGGACTACGGCGGGTGGCGCCCGGGCAGGCAGCGGGCAGGACGACCCCCGCGGGGGCACGACGACGACACAGGAGGCGCCGGATGAGCCGACGGGCGGACGTGGAGACGTTCCAGGGCAGCCAGGAGGAGATCGCGCTGTCGGTCTGGCCGAACGACGACCCGCGGCGGATCGTGATCCTCGTCCACGGCTACGGCGAGCACCTCGGCCGCTACGACCACGTCGCCGAGGTGCTGACGGGTCGCGGCGCGGTCGTCGCCGGCCCCGACCACGTCGGCCACGGCCGCTCCGGCGGCGAGCGCGTGATCGTCACCGACTACGACCTCGTCGTCGACGACCTGCACACGGTCGTGACGACGATGAAGGAGCGCCACCCCGGCCTGCCGCTGGTGCTCGTCGGGCACTCGATGGGCGGGATGATCGGCGCCCGCTACGCGCAGCGCCACGGCGACGAGCTCTCGGGCCTCGTGCTGTCCGGCCCCGTCCTCGGCACGTGGACGGCGGCGACCGACATGCTCGCCCTCGACGAGATCCCCGACGACCCGCTCGACGTCTCGACGCTCTCGCGCGACCCCGCCGTCGGCGAGGTCTACGCCGCCGACGAGCTCGTCTGGCACGGCCCGTTCCAGCGCACGACGCTCGAGGCGCTCGACGCCGGACTGCGGACGATCAACGACGGCCCGCAGCTCGGCGCGCTGCCGACGCTCTGGGTCCACGGCGCGGAGGACCAGCTCGTCCCGCTCGCCGAGACCCGCGCCGGGATCGAGACGCTCGGGTTCACCGCGCTCGAGGAGGTCATCTACGACGGCGCCCGCCACGAGGTCTTCAACGAGACCAACAACGACGAGGTCCTCGGGCGGGTCGCGGACTTCGTCGACCGCGTGACGGCGTAGGTCAGCGCGCGGCCGAGCGCTCCCAGTAGCGGGCGGGCTCGCGGCCGAGCGTGAACAGCCCGATCCAGCGCGCGCCGGCCTGCGCGGCGGCGCGCTCGCGGGCCCACAGGTCCTCGGCCGACTCGTACCACGTCGGCGCCGCGGCGTCCGTCGCGTGACGGCCGTCGGCGCTGCCCGGCTCGGCGGCCACCGGCCGGCGGCGCTCGGCGTCGGCGCTCGAGACCATCCGCGCGCCGCCGCCCGCCCACTCGTAGCCGAACGCGCCCATCGCCGGCGCGATCTTCGTCTTCGACGTCGCCGCCGCGTACTGCGCGACCGCGGCGAAGCCCGCCCCGGTGGTGACCGGCCCCGGCGAGGTGACCGCCGAGTGCTCGTTGTAGCCCGACGCGAGCACGAGGTCGGCGCTGCGCGCGAGCGCGGCCCAGTCGTAGGCGGCCGCGCCGTCGTCGACGTCGGTCGCGGTGCGGCGCACGGCGTAGACCGCGAGCTTGCGGTGCGCGGCATGGAGTGCGCCGGAGAGCTGGGCGACGAGCGTGCTGTAGGCCGCCCGCTGGCGCGGCAGCATCTCCTCCATGTCGAGGGTCACGCCCGCCAGGCGGTAGCGCGCGGCGAGCGCCGTGATCTGCGTGACGATCCGGGTGCGGCCGGCGGGGGTGTCGAGCAGCGGCGCGCCCTTCATCGTCGCGTTGACCACGGGCCAGACCGCGAAGCCGAGGCGGCGCGAGAGGCCCATGACCCGCGCGTTCGGCCGCCCGCCGCGGATCGAGGCGTCCGCGGGGGAGAGGGCGTACCAGTTCGGCGCGAGGACCTCCACGCGCGAGCCGACCTCCTCGAGGCGACGCAGGCCGCCGGGGACGTTGGACCAGAAGGCGAAGAGCTTCAGGCTTCGGCCGGCGCCGCCGGACGCCGCCCCTGGCGCATTCGTGCGGCTGACCGCCGGGTCGCCCTCCTGCTCGGTGACGAGGCGGGCGACCGGGCCGGTGGCGCGGACCGTCACGACGACGCGGTCGTTGCGGGCGCGGCCGGCGGCGGTGGCGTTGCTCGCCACTGCGCCGCCCGCGCCGTGCCCGGCGACGGTCGTGCGCGTCGAGCGCGGGGCACCCGCGAGCAGCAGGCGGCCGACCGCCTGCGCGCGGGCGCGGGCGATCCGCGCCGCCGCCCCGGAGGGCCGGGCGTAGCCGTCGACGCGGACCGTCGCCCCGCCGCCGGCGAGCGCGCGCTTCAGGGCGGTGATCCGCGCCCGGGCGCCTGAGGCCAGGCGCGTGCCCGCCGCGAACGGGATGACCTCCATCGTCTCCCGCGCGCCGCGCTCGGTCGTCGCCCGGGTGCGCAGCGCGACGGTCGCCTGGCCGCGGCGGCCGCCCGCGTCGATGATCGTGAGGGTGAACACGTCGCGGGTCTCGGCGTCCGGCGCGGCGTAGTGGATCGTCGCGCCGGCGCCCGCGGGCCGGTCGTTCTGCAGCCAGCGGTAGGTCAGCGCGCCGCCGTCGGGGTCGGTGCTGCCCGCGCCGCTGAGGGCGAAGCCGTCGCCCTCGCGCGTGACCGCGATGCGGGCCGTCGGCGAGCCGTCGGCGCGGACGGTCCATGCCCGCGTGGCGGGCGTGCCGTCGGCGTTGCCCGCGGCGTCGACCGCGCGCACCGCGAAGCTGTGCGCGCCGTCGGCCAGTCCGCCGTACGTCGCCGGGCTGGTGCACGCCCTCCACGCGCCGCCGTCGAGCGAGCACTCGAAACGGCCGGCGGTCGTCGACGTGAAGGCGAGCGTCGCCGTCGCGCTCGCGACCGGGGCCGATGTCGCGGGGCCGCCGGTCAGCACGGTCTGGGGCCGCACCGAGTCCTGCGTCCAGCGGTGGGTGATGAGGGTGCTGTTGCCGGCCGCGTCGGTCGCGCGGACCTGCAGGGTGTGGGCGCCGTCGACCAGGGCGGGGAGGGACGGCGTCGGGCCGCACGCGGTGAACGCCGCGCCGTCGACGCTGCAGGTGAGCACGGCGGCCGGGTCGGAGACCGCGACGGCGAAGGCCGGGCGCGGATCGTTGCTCAGCGCGCCCGGGGCGGCGGTGAACGACGCGGCCGGGGCGACGGTGTCGACGGTCCAGGTCCACGTCGCGGGGGTGGTGTCGACGTTGCCGATCGCGTCGACGGCGCGGACGAGCAGCGCGTGGCCGCCGTCGGCCAGGTCGTCGTAGCTCTTCGCGGCGCCGCACGCGGCGTACGCGCCGCCGTCCAGCGCGCACTCGAACGTCGCGGGCTCGGTCGCGCCGAAGGCGAAGGCCGCCGTGGTCTGCCGGGTCAGGCCCAGCGGGTGCGTCGGGATCGTCGTCTCCGGGGCGCCGGCGGTCGCGGGCGTCTCCTCGCAGCCGGTGAGCGCGTCCTGCGCGTCGGCGGCCGAGGCGTCGTCGGCGCCGTTTCCGCACACGACCGTGTCGGCGACGTCGTCGTCGACACGGACCACGTCGTTGCCGTCCCCGGCGTCGACCGTCAGCGGCACGGTCGCGGTCGAGGCCGCGAGGGTGTCGTTGCCGTCGCCGAGGCCGACCTGGGCGCTCGACGCCGCGCAGTCGACCGTGCCGGGGACGACGACGACGCAGGCGAGGTCGGAGCTGGTCACGAGGTCGGCGGTGTCGCCGACGCGGACCGTCGCGGGCGTGGCGCCCGGTTCGATCGTGACGTGATTGTCGACGCCCGGCGTGGCGGCGACGACGAGCTGCGAGCCGGCGGTCGTGACCGTGGTCGCGGCGGCGGCGGGGGCCGCAGCCACGGCGGCCGCGCACAGCGCGGCGAGGAGCAGGAGGGGGAGGCGCATGGGGGAGCGAGGGGGTCGGTCCGCCGCGGGGAGCGCGGCGGCGGGGAGCGGGTGCCGGACGACCGTAGGGACGCGCGGCAGCCGCTCGGGCGACGGCCACCCGATCGGGTCGCGTGGCCCGCCCCGCAGTGGCGCTCCGCTCACGACCTTCGCGGCTTGCGTCCCGCCTGCGGACTGCTCGGCGAGGGGGAGGGGGTCCAGTGTCGCGCGTCGGCGGGCGCTCGGCGCGGACGCGGTGCGGCACTCGAGCCAGCGCGCGAGATGCCGCGACCGTCGCGCTGCGCGACGTTCTCGACACTGCCGCCCCGCCGACGAGCTCGCTCGTGCAGGTCGCGGGGCTGTTCCGGCCCGACCTCCTCGTCGAGGTCGAGGCCGTCCGCGCTCCGCCGGGGCGGCTACAGGATGGTGTTCGTCAGGCGCAGGATCCAGATCCCGACGCCCGCGAGCATGAGGACGGTCATGGCGCCGCTCCGCGCGCGCGGCCCGAGGGCGGCGATCAGCATCCCGGCCAGGACGAACTCCCCGGCCGTCGTGATGAAGTCGCCCGAGCCGGCCGCCTCGATGTGGCCGACGGCCGGGCCGGTCGGGATCCCGTTCGTGCGCGTGTAGCCGTAGAGGGCGACGATCGCGAGGTTGCCGACGGCGCCGAACCACAGGACCGGCGCGACCGGCCACCGCACGAGCACGGCGGCGTAGGCGAGCTGCCCGAGGCCGGTGAGCAGGAAGAAGAGGCCGTAGCCCCACCACTGCCACCAGTGGGTCGGCGTGACCTCGAGGTGCACGAGGCCGGCGCCGGCCGACAGCGCCGCGGCGACGACGATGCCGCGGTTCGAGAGCAGCCGCCCGCGGCGCCGCGCCCGCGGCCGCTGCCCCGGCGGCGGCGGGCGGCGCGGACGGCGCGGGCGCCGGGGAGACGACGGAGGCCATCGCCTAGAACTCCCGCTCGTCCTTCTCGACGGGCAGGCCGATGGCGTGCTTGGCCTCGGCGTCGGACATCGCGGCGAGCTCCGGGCGGGTCTTCGGCAGCGGGTCCTTGTTGCCGATCTGGCTCGCGTCGCCGGGGTAGTCGCCCTCGTTCGGGCACCACGGCACGGCCGGCTTCTCCGGGCACGGGCCGGGGAGGTCCTTGTTGGGCTGGACCTCCCACTGGACCATCATGTCGTGGTCCTCGTGGACGAGGTTGTGGCAGTGCATCATGTAGCGCCCGGTGCGCTGGGCGAGCGGCGCGACGGTCGTCCCGAGCGCCACCGAGCGCTCCTGCGCCTCGCGGACGCGGGCGCGGGTGTCGTCGAACTTGATGAGGACGTCGACCTTCTCGCCCTCGCCGACGTACACGACGTCCTTCGGCCCGAGCTCGAACGGCTGCACGCCGTTCACCTTGCCGTCGGTGCGGCTGATGATCTTGAAGTCGATCAGGTGGATGTGGACCGGGTGGAACCAGCCGCCGCTCTTGTTCTCGAGCGTCCACTGCTCCACCGCGCCGGCCTTCGGCGTGCCGGAGTTGTGGCCGTAGCCACTCTCGATGACTTCCTCCCACGTCTCGCCGTTGACCGTCCAGTGGCTGTTCTTGCGCTCGAACCGGAAGTAGCGCTTGGCCGTGACCATCTTCGTCGTGAGGTCCCAGACCTCGTCGTTGTAGAGCCGCGCGCCGGTCTGCGGGTCGACGGCCTCGGCGTACATCTTCGCCGGGTTGCCGGTGATCTGGCCGGTCTCGTCGTCGCGCTTGACCGGGGTGCGGCCGACGACGAACTGCATGACCTTGTTCGTGTTGTCGTAGTCGATGTTGTTCTTGGGCGAGTCGTTGAGGAGCTGGACGGTCTGCCCCTCCATGCCCTTGAAGTCGATGATGATCTCGTAGCGCTCCGCCATGCTGTGGCGGAAGGACCTGACCGCCTGCGGGTTCTTCATCAGGCCGCCGTCGGTGGCGAAGACCGTCATCGGGGCGCCGTTGCTGAGGCGGAACGCGAAGCTGCGCGAGATGCTCGCGTTGAGGATCCGGAAGCGGTACTTGCGCGGCTCGACGGGCATCGTCGGCCACGGCACGCCGTTGACGAGGACGACGTCCCCGTAGACGCCCGACTCGCTGTTGTCGGAGTAGATGAGCTCGCCGCTCTTGGCGAACATCCCGTCGCGGACGACCAGCGGCTGGTCGTACTGGCCGGTCGGCAGGTTGAGCTTGCGATCGACCGCCTCGTCGATGATGTGGTACTGCGCGGCGAGGCCCATGTAGGCGTTGTTCGCCGTGTGGTGGATGCCGTGGTCGTGGTACCAGAGCGTCCGCGCGTCCTGGAAGTTGGGGTAGTAGTAGTCCTTGTACTGACCCGGCGCGGTGATGTCGCTCGCGTAGCCGTCGAACTGCGGCAGCGAGGCCGAGCCGTGGAGGTGCACCGACGTCGTCGCGGGATAGAGCTGGTCGGGATGCGAGTCCGGCAGCTCCTGGGCGTGGCGCACCGCGACACGGCGGCCGCGCGGGACCTTGATCGTCGGGCCGGGCGTGGTGCCGTCGTAGCCCCAGATGGTGGTGAGCGGCCGGCTCGGGTTCTTGTAGCGCCCGAGGACGTCGGCCTGCACCGCGCGCGAGCGGATGACGTAGCGGTCGATGTTGCCGCTCGTGTCGATCGGGACGGCGACGGGCGGGACGCGCCAGTCGAGCTCGAACGGCTTGGGCAGGCCGCTGTTGGGCATCCGGTCCTTGAGCAGCAGCTGCGTGCGGGCGAGGCGCTCGATCGGGAGCAGCAGGGCGGCACTCCCGAGGACGCCGAACTTCATGAGGTCGCGACGGCTGAGTTGCATGAATTCCTAGTGATGAATCGACGCCTTGGGGGGCTGCGGGCCCCAGATTGCTGGTCAGCGTCCTGACGTAGGAGGGGCGAAGCGGCAGAACCGGGGGCGGCAATCACGCAGACGGCGCGCGAGAACCGGAGGGCGGTGTGTCGCCCGGATGACAGCCGCCGGTGAGGCGACGAGCGGTACTCAACGACCGTCGAGCGCGCGATCCCTACCGTTCGCCGGTGCTCGGGCCTGCCCGGACGGCAGGGCGCGGGACCGCGCGCCGACGGCCGCCCCAGGGCGTAGCGTGCGCAGGGTGCGCTCGCGCCCGCTGTCGATCCTGCTGCGGCCGACGCCCCCACCGGCGGGCATCGGCCTCGTGGTCGCGGCGGCGTTCGTCGCGCTCGAGACGCTCGTCGTCTTCCCGCTGCGCGAGGTGGCCCCGGCGACGTCGCTCGGCGTCGTCTACCTCATCGGCGTGCTCGTCGTCTCGACGGCGTGGGGGAGCGTCCTCGGCGCGGTCACGTCGGTCGCGAGCGCGCTGGCGTTCAACTTCTTCCACATCCCGCCCACCGGCCGGTTCACGATCGCGATCGGCCAGAACTGGGTCGCGCTCGGCGTGTTCCTCGCGGTCGCGCTCCTGGCCAGTTCGGTCGCCGACCTCGCCCGGGCGCGCGCGGCGGAGGCGTGGGAGCGCCGCCGCGAGGCCGATCTCGCGGCGGAGATGGCGCGGCTGCTGCTGCGCACGGACGACCTGCGCTCGGCGCTGCCGGCCGCGGCGCAGCGGCTGGCCCAGGCGCTCGACCTGGCCTCGGCCGCGATCGAGCTCGACGAGGTCGCCGCCGACCCGCGCCGGGTCGCCTTCCCGCTGCGCGACGGCACGACCCCGCTCGGCACCCTGATGGTCCCGGCCGACACGCCCGAGGCCGGGCTGCGGCGGCTGCAGGAGCGCGTCGTCCCGTCGCTCGAGGCGCTGCTCGCCGCCGCACGCGAGCGCGAGGCGCTGCTCGCCGAAGTGGTCGAGACCGCCGCGCTGCGCCGCAGCGACGTCGTGAAGACCGCGCTGCTGCGCGCGGTGTCGCACGACCTGCGCTCGCCGCTGACCGCGATCGTCACCGCCGCCGGGACCATCGGCTCGCCGACGCTCGACGACGCGGAGCGCGACGAGCTGGCGGCCGTCATCACGACCGAGGCGCGGCGGCTGTCGCGGCTCGTCGACCAGCTGCTCGACCTCTCCCGGCTCGAGGCCGGCGCGGCCGAGCCGCGGCGCGACTGGGTGGCGCTCGACGAGGTCGTCCGCAGCGCGATCGAGAGCCTCGACCGGCCGGAGTCCGACTTCTCGCTCGCGCTCGACCGCGACCTGCCGCTCATCCGCGCCGACGCCGCCCAACTCGAGCGGGCGATCGCGAACGTGCTCGACAACGGCGTGCGCCACTCGGGCGGCCACCCGGTGTCGGTGCGCGCGCGGGCCGTCGGCGGGCGGCTCCTGATGCGCGTGGTCGACCGCGGCCCGGGCGTCCCGTCCGCCCAGCGCGAGCGGATCTTCGAGCCCTTCTACCGCGCCGGGACCGAGGGCTCGGGCGGTCACCGCGGCTCGGGCCTCGGCCTCGCGATCGCGCGCGGGCTCGTCACGGTCAACGGCGGCCGGATCTGGGTCGAGTCGCTGCCCGGCCAGGGCACGACGTTCGCGCTGGAGTTCCCGCTCGAGCCGTCGGGCTCGCGGCCGGCGGCCCCGGTCGGCGAGGCCGCGGGGTGAGCGCGCCCGCCCCGCGCGTGCTCGTCTGCGACGACGAGCCGCAGATCCTCCGCGCGCTGAAGATCGTCCTGCGCGACGCCGGCTACGAGCCCGTCGCCACCGCCACGGCCGGCGAGGCGCTGGACGCCGCCGCGCTGCGCCCGCCCGTCGCGGCGATCATCGACCTCGTCCTGCCCGACGAGAGCGGCATCGAGGTCTGCCGGCGGCTGCGCGAGTGGAGCGAGATGCCGATCATCGTGCTGTCGGCGATCGGCGAGGAGGACCAGAAGGTCCTCGCGCTCGAGGCCGGCGCCGACGACTACCTCACGAAGCCGTTCAGCCCGCGCGAGCTGATCGCCCGGCTGCGCGCCGTGCTCCGCCGCGCGGGCACCCGCGACGACGAGCCGACGATCGTCGCCGACGGGCTCGAGGTCGACCTCGCCGCCCGCGTCGTCCGCCGCGACGGCGCCGAGATCCACCTGACCCCGATCGAGCACGACCTGTTGCGCACCCTCGTGCGCAACCGCGGCCGCCTGATGACGCACCGCGCCCTGCTCACCGAGGTCTGGGGCCCGCAGTACGCCGACGCGACCGACGTCCTGCGCACGCACATCGCGAACCTCCGCCGCAAGCTCGAGCCCGACGGCGGCGCGCCGCGGTACATCCGCACCGACCCGGGCGTCGGGTACCGGTTCGTGGCCTGACCGGGCGCGGCGCGCTCGCGCTCGGCGGGGACGACCGTCCTCACGAAATCTTCATACCGCCGCCGCTGATCCTCACGCGGCCTCCACGCGGCCGGGCGCACCCTTGGATGCATGGCTTCCACCGCGCTCCCGCACCACTTCCCGGGCGCCGCAGAGCCGGCGTTCCTCGCCCTCCGCGTCCGGCTCCGGCGCGGCGCGCTCGACCGTGCGCTGGCCGACGGCGCGCCGTCCGACGGCCACCCTGACCTCGCGCTCCGGGCGCGCCAGCTCGCGACGCCCGCGGAGGCGCGGCTGGTCGCCGGCCGCCTCGCCGAGATCCTCGGCGACCTCGACCGCCCGCCGGCCCGCGCGCTGACCGCGCGGGCCCCGATCCAGCGCGCCCAGGTCGTCGCCGCGCGGCCGTTCCTCGCGACCCTCGCCGACCGTCTCGTGGAGGCGCCGCACCCAGGGGCGCGAGGCGTCGCTCGCGCCCGCCTGCTCGTCACCGACGGCACGAGCCCGCTCTACGCCCCCGCCGACCCCGGCGCGCTCGCCCGCCTCGCATGGCGCGCGACCGACGCCCTGTGACCACCGAAGGACCGACCCACCATGGACCTCATCTCCCTCGCCATCGCCGTCGCGTTCTTCGCGGCGATGGTCGTCGCGATCGACCTGCTGGAGCGCGTATGAGCGCCTCCGACGCCGTGTTCCTCGCGATCTCGCTGGCCGTCCTGGCCTACCTGGCGTTCGCGCTGCTGCGCGGGGAGAAGCTCTAGATGACCGCCCAGGGCTGGCTCCAGATCGCGGTCTTCTTCGTGATCCTGACCGCGCTCACGCCGGTGATCGGCGGCTACATGGCGCGCGTGTTCGCGGGCGAGCGCGTGCTGCTCACGCCGGTGCTCGGCCCGCTCGAGCGCCTGATGTACCGCATGCTCAGAACCGATCCCGAGCGCGAGCAGGACTGGAAGGGCTACGCGCGCACCGTGATCATCTTCAGCCTCGTCTCGTGGCTGGCGCTGTATCTGGTCCTGCGCACGCAGGGCATCCACCCGTTCAACCCGCAGGGCTTCAAGTCCGGCACCTGGGACGTCTCGTTCAACACTGCGACGTCGTTCGTGACCAACACGAACTGGCAGTTCTACGCCGGCGAGACGACGCTCTCGAACTTCACCCAGATGGCCGGCCTCGCGGTGCAGAACTTCGTCTCGGCCGCGGTCGGGATCGCCGTCGTCGTCGCCGTCATCCGCGGCATCTCCCGCCGCAGCGCGAGCACGCTCGGCAACTTCTGGCCCGACCTGACCCGGACGCTGCTCTACATCCTGCTGCCGATCTCCGTCGTGGGCGCCCTCCTCCTTGTCTCGCAGGGCGTCATCCAGACCCTGTCGCCGAACCTCGACTTCACCACGCTCGCGGGCGCCAAGTCGACGCTCGCGGTCGGCCCGGTCGCCTCGCAGGAGGTCATCAAGGAGCTCGGCACGAACGGCGGCGGCTTCTTCAACGTCAATTCCGCCATGCCGTTCGAGAACTCCAACGGCATCACGAACTTCCTCGAGATGTTCCTCATCCTCATCATTCCCGCAGGCCTGACGGCCACGTTCGGCCGGATGGTGGGCAGCCGCCGTCAGGGCTGGGCGCTGTACGTCGCGATGTTCGCGCTGCTCATCGTCGGCGTCGCGATCGTGTACGCCGCGGAGGCGCACGGCTCGGTCGCGCAGCACGCGGCCGGCATCGCGGGCGGCAACCTCGAGGGTAAGGAGACCCGCTTCGGCGTCACCAACTCGGCGCTGTGGAGCGCGATCACGACCGTCACGTCGTGCGGCGCCGTGAACGCCGCGCTGGACTCGCTGACCGGCATCGGCGGCGCGATCCCGATGTCGAACATGATGGTCGGCGAGGTCGCCTTCGGCGGCGTCGGCTCGGGCCTCTACGGGATGTTGCTGTTCGTCCTGCTCGCGGTCTTCATCGCCGGCCTGATGGTGGGCCGCACGCCCGAGTACCTCGGCAAGAAGATCGAGGCGCGCGAGGTGAAGCTCGTGATGATCGGGACGCTCGCGATGCCGTTGCTCGTGCTGTTCACCGTCGCGCTCGCGACGGCGACGAAGTACGGCGCGCCGTCGCTGTTCAACTCGGGCCCGCAGGGCTTCTCCGAGCACCTCTACGCCTACACGTCGCAGGCGAACAACAACGGCTCCGCGTTCGCCGGCTACACCGGCTACGTGCAGCCCGACTCGCCCGGCAACGCCGGCGCGTTCGGGATCACGTACGCCGACATCCTGGGTGGCCTGGCGATGTTCGTCGGGCGCTTCCTCCCCATGCTGGCCGCGCTGGCGGTCGCCGGGACACTCGTCCGAAAGCGCGTCGCGCCGCTCGGCCCGGGGACGATGCGCACCGACACGCCGATCTTCGTCGTCCTGCTCATCGGCGTGATCCTCCTCGTCGCTCTCCTCACGTTCGTCCCCGCCCTTCTCCTCGGCCCGGTCGTCCAGGGCCTGACACCCCAACTCTTCTGAGACCCATGCGCAAGGACATCACCTCCTCCCTCGTCGCCGTCGTCGCGCTCACCGTGATCTTCGGCCTCGCCTATCCGCTCGTCATCACCGGCATCAGCCAGGTCGTCTTCCCCGGCCGCGCCGACGGCAGCCAGATCAAGAAGGACGGCAAGGTGATCGGCTCGCGGCTGATCGGCCAGGACTTCAGCGCCGACCACTCGCTGTTCCAGTCCCGCCCGTCGCCGACCGGCTACAACCCGGCCGGCACCGCGTTCTCGAACCTCGGGCCGAACAGCAAGGACCTCCGCGACAACATCGCCAAGTACAGCCGGACGTACCTGCGCCTCAACGCGCCGTACAACCCGGGCCTCACGCGGGCAGAGATCCCGCCCGACGCAGTCCAGACCTCGGCCTCTGGCGTCGACCCGCAGATCTCGGTCGCCAACGCCCGCATCCAGGCCGGCCGCGTCGCGGCCCGGACCGGGATCCCGAAGGCGCGCGTCCTCGCGCTCGTCAAGGACAACACCGATGACCGCGCGCTCGGCCTCTTCGGCGAGCCCGGCGTGAACGTGCTGGACCTCAACCTCGCGATCCAGGAGGCCCGGCGATGAGCGATCGTCCGCAGCAGCGCTCGCTGTTCTCGGCGGAGATGCTCCGCCCGGCGGTGCTCGACAGCGCCCGCAAGCTCGACCCGCGTCACATGGTCCGCAACCCGGTGATGTTCGTCGTCGAGATCGGCGCCGTCATCACGACCGTCATCTGGCTCGTGCAGGTGCTCGGCGGAAGCTCCCCGGGCGGGACCGACCCCGCCTGGTACACGGTCACCGTCGCCATCTGGCTCTGGCTGACCGTGCTGTTCGGAAACTTCGCCGAGGCGATCGCCGAGGGTCGCGGCAAGGCGCAGGCGGCCACGCTGCGCGCCATGCGCTCGGAGACCGTCGCGACGATGCCGGACGGGACGCAGCGGGCGGCGAGCGAGCTGCACCGCGGCGACATGGTCGTCGTCGAGACCGGCGAGCTGATCCCGGGCGACGGCACTGTCGTCGAGGGGATCGCGTCGGTGGACGAGTCCGCGATCACGGGCGAGTCCGCCCCCGTCATCCGCGAGGCCGGCGGCGACCGCTCGGCCGTCACCGGCGGCACGCGGGTGCTGTCGGACCGCATCGTCGTCGAGATCACCCAGGAGCCCGGCCAGAGCTTCCTCGACCGCATGATCGCGCTCGTCGAGGGCGCCGACCGGCGCAAGACCCCGAACGAGATCGCGCTCGGCATCCTCCTCGCCGGCCTGACGCTGATCTTCCTCGCGGTCGTCGTCGCGCTGCGCCCGTTCGCGGACTTCGCGAACACGCAGGCCTCGACGACGACCCTGATCTCGCTGCTCGTCGCGCTCATCCCGACGACCATCGGCGCGCTGCTGTCGGCGATCGGCATCGCGGGCATGGACCGCCTCGTCCGGCGCAACGTGCTCGCGCTCTCGGGCCGCGCCGTCGAGGCCTCCGGCGACGTCGACGTCCTGCTCCTCGACAAGACCGGGACGATCACGCTCGGCAACCGCCAGGCCGCCGCGTTCGTGCCGATGCCCGGCGTCACCGAGGCGCAGCTGGCCGAGGCGGCGCAGATGTCCTCGCTCGCCGACGAGACGCCCGAGGGGCGCTCGATCGTCGTCCTCGCCAAGCAGTACGGCATCCGCGAGCACGAGCTCGGGACACAGCGACGCGCACTTCGTCCCGTTCACCGCCCAGACGCGGATGAGCGGCGTCGACTTCAACGGCACGCGCCTGCGCAAGGGCGCCGGCGACGCGATCCTGCACTGGGTCACCGAGGAGGGCGGCCAGGCGCCGCCCGAGCTCGAGCCCGCGCTGGACGGCCTCGCGCGCCAGGGCTCGACGCCGCTGGCCGTCGCCCGCGACAACCAGGTGCTCGGCGTCATCGAGCTCAAGGACGTCGTCAAGGACGGCATGCGCCACCGCTTCGATCAGCTGCGGGCGATGGGCATCCGCACGGTCATGGTCACCGGCGACAACCGCCTCACAGCGGCGAAGATCGCCGAGGAGGCCGGCGTCGACGACTTCCTCGCCGAGGCGACGCCCGAGCGCAAGCTCGAGCTGATCCGCGACCAGCAGGCCGGCGGGCGCCTCGTGGCGATGACCGGCGACGGCACGAACGACGCCCCGGCGCTCGCGCAGGCCGATGTCGGCGTCGCGATGAACACGGGCACCCAGGCCGCCCGCGAGGCCGGCAACATGGTCGACCTCGACTCCAACCCGACGAAGCTCATCGAGATCGTCGAGGTGGGCAAGCAGCTCCTGATCACCCGCGGGGCGCTGACGACGTTCTCGATCGCCAACGACGTCGCGAAGTACTTCGCGATTCTGCCGGCGATCTTCGCCGCGACCTACGCGACGCGCCCCGGCGGGAAGGGCCCGCTCGACGCGCTGAACATCATGAACCTCGGCACGCCCCGGTCGGCGATCATCTCCGCGATCGTGTTCAACGCGCTGATCATCCCGATGCTCGTACCGCTCGCCCTGCGCGGTGTGCGCTACCGGCCGGTCGGCGCGACGGCGCTCCTGCGCCGGAACGTCCTCATCTACGGGCTCGGCGGACTCGTCGCGCCGTTCATCGGGATCAAGCTTGTCGACCTCGTGGTCCACAACATCCTCGGAGCCTGATCGCGCGGCGGCGCGGACGCGGGGGCATCACAAGGTGTTCCTCGGGATGGCGGCGGGCGTCGGGAAGACGTACCGGATGCTCCAGGAGGCCCAGGCCGAGGCCGAGGCGGGGCGCGACGTGGTGATCGGCTACCTCGAGCCGCACAAGCGCCCCGCGACCGCCGCCCAGGCCGAGGGCCTCCCGGTCGTCCCGCGCCGCCGCGTCACCTACCGCGACACGGCGCTCGAGGAGATGGACCTGCCCGCCGTCCTCGAGCGCGCGCCGGAGCTGTGCCTGATCGACGAGCTCGCGCACACCAACCCCCCCGGGCTCGAGCACGCGAAGCGCTTCGAGGACGTCCAGGACGTGCTCGACGCCGGCATCGACGTGTTCTCGACCGTCAACGTCCAGCATCTCGAGAGCCTCAACGACCAGGTCGCCGAGCTCACCGGCGTCAAGGTGCGCGAGACGCTGCCCGATGCGCTCCTCGCCCAGGCCGACGAGGTCGTGATCGTCGATCTCACGCCGCAGGCGCTCATCGAGCGGCTGCGCGCGGGCAAGGTGTACCCGCCGGAGCGCGTGCCGGCTGCGCTCAACAACTTCTTCCGGGCCGAGAACCTCGCCGCGCTGCGCGAGGTCGCGCTGCGCCAGGTGGCCGAGCGCGTGGAGGCGCACCGCCTGCCGCGCGAGCGCGCTCCGGGCCGGCTCGAGGATCGCCTTGCCGAGAAGGTCGCGCCGCAAGCGGTCGGCGAGCGCCTGCTCGCGCTCGTCACGCCCGAGCCGCGCTCGCAGCGCATCGTGCGCCGCGCGTGGCGCTCGGCCCAGCGTCTCGGCGGCGAGCTCGACCTGCTGTGGGTCTCGGCTCCCGAGCGCGCGCCCGAGGCCGCCGACCGCGAGCAGATCGAGGCGCTTCGGCGCCTGGCGTCCGTGCTCGGCGCGCACCTGCTCATCGAGCCGGGCGACGACGTCGTCGAAGCGGTCGCACGCGTCGCGCGCGAGCGCGGGACGACGTACGTGCTCATGGGCGTGCCCGGCCCGCGCGGTTCGCTCGCCCGCCTGGCCCGGCCCGGCATCGTCGACCGGCTCGTGCAGGCCCTGCCGGGTGTGGACGTGCGCATCGTCGCCGATCGCGCCCAGCGTCCGAAGGAGGACCGATGACCCTCGCCCTGGTCCTCGTCAGCGTCGCTGCGGCCGCGGCGGCCGGGGGCGGCGCGGTCGCGCTGGCCACCCGCCGCCGGCACGGCGGGCATACGCACGGCAGCGCCCGGATCCTGTTCCCGATCGTCGGCCGCGCGCTGTCGCAGCCCGCGCTCGACGCGGCGCTGCGCATCGCCCGGGCCCAGGACGCCACCCTCGTCGCCGCCTACCTGGCGCCGGTCCCGCTGCACCTGCCGCTCGACGCCGCGCTGACGCGCGAGTGCGAACTCGCCCTGCCGCTGCTCGAGGCCGTCGAGCAGGCGGCGGCGCGCGCGGGCGTGGCGGTCGACAGCCGGATCGAGCGCGGGCGCACCTACCGCCACGCGCTGCTCGAGCTGATCGCGCACGAGCGCTACGACCAGATCGTCGTCGCCGCCGCGCCCGAGGGCGCCGCGGGCTTCACCGCCGCGGACGTGGCGTGGCTGCTGCACCGAGCGCCGGGCGAGATCGTGGTGCTCCGGCCCGGGGACGAGGGGCCGGCGCGGCGCGCGGTCCCGGCCGCCGCGTAGGCGGCGGACGAGGTACGGCCAGCACCCGCCCCGGCCTGGGGGGACCGCCCCCCGGCGACGTACGGGATCCGCGCGCGCACACGCCTGCCAGCCGCATCGGCGGGGCCACCCGCCGCTGGGAGAGTTCCCGCCATGAACTCGATGGCAACCCGCACCGCCGCCGCCTCCCATCAGTTCGCGCATCCGGTCGTCAGGCCGGCTCCGCGACCGCCGGTGGCCGTGCAGGGTGGCTCCACCATCTGGTAGCCGGCCCGTCGCCCCCTGAGGGCCGGCCGTTCCCACCCATCGAGCCCGCGCCGGGCGTCCTCCTCCTCTCCGCCCGGCGCGGGCGCCGTTCACCCACAGACCGTTGCGCGCCCGCCCTCCGGGGCGGGCGCAACGGTCCGATCACATCGCGGGCGCGCGCGAGCTATATTTTCCGCGTCCAAGGTCGGGGATGGACCCCGACACAGGTTGCCAGCGTCCGCGTCGTCGTCTCTTCGAGTCCTCCGCGATCGCAGCACCAGATATCCCAGGAGGGACCAGAAGAATGGCCACCGGAACCGTCAAGTGGTTCAACGACGACAAGGGCTTCGGCTTCATCACGCCGGACGACCCGGGCAAGGACCTCTTCGTCCACCACACGGGCATCAACGCGCCGGGCTTCAAGACCCTGGCCGAGGGCGCCCGCGTGAGCTTCGACGCCGAGGCCGGCGACAAGGGCCCGAAGGCCGTCAACGTCACCACGCTCTAGTCGTCGCCGGACGCACTCCGACGACCTGGCACGGCCCGCTTCGGCGGGCCGTCGTCGTCTCTGGGCCCGGACCTCGCGCCCGTGTCCGCGCGCGGGGGCGCCAGACACGCCCCGGCACGGCCCGCCGCCTCAAGTCGGAGGGGGTTCGTGCCGAATGAAGGAGTGATGGACATTTTCCTGCGCCCAGATCTGCACTCGAGAGCTCCCGCGACCTCGCGGGAGGAGCCGGCCGAGCCCGTGTTCAGCGGGTCCCCGACCGAGGTCGCGGCCTACCTCGGCCCGCGCATGGAGCAGCGCACCCACACGCTGACCCTCGTCGCCGCCGAGCTCAAGCACCTCGCCCGCGCCGGCTGGGCGACGGACCACCTCACGTTCGTCCTCCAGGACGACACGAGCGTCACCGTCCGCCCGTAGCGCCGCCCCGCCGCGCTTCGCGGCCTCAGTCAGCCGTCGCGAGGATCACGTCCGAGGCCTTGACGATCGCCGTCACCTCGGTCCCCTCGCTCAGCCCGAGCTCGCGCGCGGCCTCGACCGTGATCGACGCGACGAGCCGCTGGCCGTTGACGTCGATCTCGACATTGGCGATCGCGGCCCCCTCGTTGACCGCCGTGACCTTGCCTGCGAGCTGGTTGCGGGCGCTGATCTTCATCGGGACTCCTCGTGGTCGGGAACGGAGGGCAGGCTACTGCCGGCCGCCGCGAACGCCCGCCCGCCCGCGTGGGCGCCGTGCATCGCGCTCGGCACCGGCGCGTGCAGCATCGTCTCGACGAACCGCAGTGCGGCGGTCGTCGACTCGAGCCGCCAGAGCGCGAGCGCGCGATCGAAGCCCTCGGCCGCGTCCGCGGCGGCCGTGAGCCGGACCGCGAGCGCGGTGAAGACCTCGCGCTGGGCGCCGAGCAGGGCCGACGGGTCGGCGTCGCGGCGCGCGAGGAACAGCAGCTTGAGCATCAGCAGCGAGCGCCCGTCGCGGACGTGCTCGACCGGCGTGCCCAGCCAGCGGGTCACCGCGCGCTTGCCGTTCGGCGTGGCCTCGAGGATGGTGCGGCGCGGGCCGGTCGGGCTCGCGACGGTCGCGCCGGGGCGCACGTGGCCCATCGCCGTGAGCGTGTCGACGGCGCGGTAGACGAGCGGCCGGCGGACGGACCAGACGCGGCCGACGTCGCCGTCGGGCCCCATCGCGCGGGCGAGCGCGAACCCGTGGCTCGGGGCCTCGGCCAGGAGCGCCAGGACGGCCCACTCCCCGGCCGTGAGGTCGTGACGATCGCGGGGCATGGCACCGGGAACGCTACCCGCCGAGGCATCGGTAGTCCGATGTTGCACTCCGGACCACGCTCCGGTTAGCGTCGGCGCAGCGGCGCGGGCCGGATCGCCCTGCCGCGATGGATCCCGCCGTCCCGAACCCGCAACGAAAAGGAGCGCCGGTCCGATGCCAGTCGTTCCGATGCGTGACATCCTCGACCCCGCCTTCGCCGAGCGCTACGGCGTCGCGGCGATCAACGTCGTCGACGACCTCTCGCTCGAGGCGGTGCTCGCGGCCGCCACGGACCTCGAGGCGCCGCTCATCGTCCAGACGTCGCTGAAGACCGTGAAGTCGCTCGGCGCGCGGCAGTTCATGGCCATCTGGCGGGCACGGACCGCGGAGGTCCCCGTCCCGGTCACGCTGCACCTCGACCACTGTCCCGACCGCGAGTGGATCTCGATCTGCCTGCGCGAGGGCTGGAACTCCGTCCTGTTCGACGGCTCGGAGCTCGACGTCGCCGAGAACACCCGCCAGACGATCGAGGTCGTCGCGGAGGCCGACGCCCACGGCGCGCAGGTCGAGGGCGAGATCGAGAGCGTCCTCGGCGTCGAGGACGGCATCGGCTCCGACGAGGCGGGCGACATCCATCCCGTCGAGGTGTCCAACGAGTTCATCGCCGCGACGGGGATCTACTCGTTCGCCCCGGCGATCGGGACCGCGCACGGCCTGTACAAGGGCGAGCCGAAGCTCACGCCCGAGCGGGTCACCGAGATCGTCGAGCATCACCCGATCCCGCAGGTGCTGCACGGCGGCACCGGCCTCAGCGAGGCCCAGTTCACCGACCTCATCGCCCGCGGCTGCGCGAAGGTGAACATCTCGACCGCGCTGAAGATCGCGTTCGTCGACGCGCACCGCGAGTACCTCGAGGCCAACCCCGGCAAGCACGACCCGCCGAAGCTGCTCGCCCACGTGCGCGCGGCGGTGAAGCAGATGGCCGAGGACCACATCCGGATCTTCGGGTCCGCCGGCCGCGCCTCCACCACGACGTCGACGGCCGCCTGACCGCGTGCCCGCGCTGATCTTCGACTGCGACGGCGTGCTCGCCGACACCGAGCGCGACGGGCATCGCCCGGCGTTCAACGCGACCTTCGCCGAGGCCGGGCTCCCGGTGCAGTGGTCGGAGGAGGAGTACGGGGTCAAGCTCAAGATCGGCGGCGGCAAGGAGCGCATGGCCTCGCTGCTGACCGACGAGTTCGTGCGGGCCAACGACCTGCCCGCCGACCCCGAGGGCCAGAAGGAGCTCCTCGCCGGCTGGCACAAGCGCAAGACGGCGGTCTACAAGGAGCTGGTGCGGGCCGGCAAGCTGCCCGGCCGCCCGGGGATCGCCCGGATCGTCGACGAGGCCCACGCCGCCGGCTGGGCGCTCGCGGTCGCCTCGACCTCGGCCGAGGAGTCGGTCCGCGCGGTCCTCGAGCACGTCGTCGGGGCCGAGATGGCGGCGAACTTCGCGGTCTTCGCCGGCGACGTGGTCCCGGCCAAGAAGCCCGACCCGGCGATCTACCTCCTCGCCCTCGAGCGCATGGGCCTTTCGCGCGAAGAAGCGATCGTGGTCGAGGACTCGCGCAACGGCCTGCTGGCCGCGGTCGGCGCCGGTCTGCGCTGCGTCGTCACGGTCAGCAACTACACGGCGGAGGAGGACATGCGCGAGGCCGTCCTCGTCGTGACGAGCCTCGGGGACCCCGGCGAGCCGGCCCGTGTCCTCGCCAACCGCAGCGCGGCGCGCCCGGGCGAGCAGGTGACGCTCGCCGACCTCGAGGCCTGCCTCGCCGAACCCCTGCCCGAGAAGGAGGCTGTATGAGCGACACGGCGCTGTCCCAGGCGGAGCTGATCGTCAAGACGATCGCCCAGACCGCGGTCGACAACGAGAAGTACTTCTGCGACCTCGACGCCGTGGCGGGCGACGGGGACTTCGGCTACTCGCTGGCGCGCGGCTTCGAGATCGTCCTCAGCGACTTCGACGACCTCGAGTACGACGACGCCGGCGGCCTCCTCAAGAGGACCGCCCTCGTCCTGACCAAGCGCATCGGCGGCACCTCGGGCCCGATCTGGGGCACCGCGTTCCTGCGCGCGGGCGCGACGCTGTCGGGCAACCCGGACCCGAGCGAGGCGGACGTCATCGCCGCCATGCGCGCCGCGATCGAGGGGATCAAGCAGCGCGGCAACTCGGACCTCGGCGACAAGACGCTGCTCGACGCGCTCGTCCCGGCGACCGACGAGCTCGAGGCATCACTTGGCGACGGCGCGGCCGGCGCGCTCGAGAAGGCCGCCGCGACCGCGCGGACGAGCGCCGAGGCGACGAAGGGCATGCTCGCCCAGCGCGGGCGCGCGTCGTACACCGGCGACCGCAGCCGCGACTCGGTGGACGCGGGCGCGATGGGCGTGGCCGTGATGTTCGAGGCGGTCAGCAAGGCGTGGCGCGGCTCGGAGCTCGAGCCCGCCTGACGGTCCAGACCCAAGGGAGCGGGGAACCGGAGAGAGGAGAAAGGTGAAGAAGTTCGTCAACGATCCGCAGCAGTTCGTCCCCGAGATGCTGAAGGGGATCGAGCTCGCCAACCCCGGCAAGCTCAAGTACGTCCCGGAGTACAACCTCATCATGCGCGCGGACTCGCCGCGTGACGACAAGGTCTCGATCGTCCAGGGGTCGGGCTCGGGCCACGAGCCGGCGCACGTCATGGCCGTCGGCCCGGGCATGCTCGACGCCGCCTGTCCCGGCGACGTGTTCGCGGCGCCGCCGTCGGACTACGTCTACGAGACGACGAAGATCATGAACAGCGCGAAGGGCGTGCTGCACATCATCAACAACTACACCGGCGACAAGATGGCCTTCGACATGGGCCGCGAGCTGGCCGAGATGGAGGACATCACCATCGGCACGATCGTCGTCGACGACGACGTCGCCGTGAAGGACTCGACGTACACCGTCGGCCGCCGTGGCGTGGCCGGCAACTTCTTCGTCATCAAGGCCGTCGGCGCGGCCTCCGAGGAGGGCGCGGACCTGCAGTCCCTCGTCGACCTCGGCAACCGCGTCAACTCGGTGACGCGCACGATGGGCATGGCCCTGACGTCGTGCACGCCGCCGGCGAAGGGCTCCCCGCTCTTCGAGCTCGGTGACGACGAGATGGAGATGGGCGTCGGCATCCACGGCGAGCCGGGCCGGCGCCGCGAGAAGCTGGCGGACGCGAACACGATCATCGACGAGCTCGTCGAGGCGGTCGCGTCGGACCTGCCCTACGGGTCCGGCGACGACGTCGCGCTCATGATCAACGGGCTCGGCGGGACGCCGATCTCCGAGCTGTACATCCTGTACGGGCGGGCGCACAAGCAGCTCTCCGACGGCGGGATCAACGTGACGCGCAGCTACGTCGGCGAGTACTGCACCTCGCTCGACATGGCCGGCGCGTCGGTGACGCTCGTCAAGCTCGACGACGAGCTCAACCGGCTGTTCGACGCGCCCGCCGAGGTGGCGATCCGCGTCTTCTGAACCGCGTGGCGGGCCGGGCGGGCCGGAGCTCCCGGCCCGCCCGCTTGCGGCAGTAGTCAAGTCTTGACTATTGTCCGCGCCGATGGCGGCCCAGCCCGAGACGATCCCGGCCCGGCGCCGGTACGCGCCGATGCGCCACCCGGGCCGTCGCGGGCGCTGGGACGCGGACGCGATCCGCGCGGCGCTGCGCGCGTGGGCGGCCGAGACCGGCGCGCCGCCGCGGTCGGAGGAGTGGTCGGGCACGCAGCCCGAGCGCGCCGGGCCGGCCCAGCGCAAGTGGATGCGCGAGCACCCGCGGTGGCCGAGCGGATCGTGCGTGCGCGGGCACTTCGGCTCCTGGAGCGCCGCGCTCGAGGCGGCGGGCCTGCCCGTACGGCGGCTGACGTTCACCGACCCGGTCGCCGAGCGGGTCGCGACGGCGCGGCGTCTCGCCGCGGGCGGCGCGACGGTCGCCGAGGTCGCCGCGCACCTCGGCGTCTCGACCTCGACGGCCGGCAACTACCTGCGCGCGGGCCCGTGCCCGGGGTGCGGCGGGCCGGTGGTCAAGCCCGGCGCCGAGCGCTGCGCGGGCTGCACGCGCCACGAGCCGACCGTCGCCCGGACGTGGACGCGGCCGGAGGTCCTCGAGGCCGTCCGCGCCTGGTGCGCCGCGCACGGCGCGCCGCCGTCCTACCGCGACTGGACCCCGTCGCGTTCGCGGCCCGGGCGGTGGGAGGCCGAGAGCCCGCGCTGGCCGAGCGCGGCCGTCGTCTGCCACCTGTTCGCCGACCGCGACGACCCGTGGAACGCCGCGCTGGCCGAGGCCGGCCAGCCGCCGCGCTTCGAGCGCTGGCCCGACGCGCGCATCCGGTCCGCGCTCGCCGCGTTCTGGGCGCTGACGGGCCGCCGGCCGGAGCCGGCCGACCTGAGCGGCCCGTACTGGGCGGGCCCGAGCCCGCGGACCCTGCGCCGACGCTTCGGCGGGATCGAGGGCGCGTGGCGCGCCCTCGGCCCGGTGCCGTCCGGCGTCGAGGCCGCCTCGCCGCGGGCGCGAGGGCGGCGCCGGCTCGGCGCCGGCGTGAAGGTGCAGAACGTCGTGCGCCGGTGGTCGAGGCACAGGAGGCCCGCGAGCTCGCCGGCCTCGAGCACGACGAGCCGGAAGTCGCCGCGCTCCTCGAGCAGCGCGATCGCCTCGGTCATCGGCGCGTCGGGACCGAGCGTGGGGATGTCGGCCCGCGCGTAGGCGCGGGCGGGCTCGGCGGCGCCGGCGGCCTCCGGCAGCTCGGCCGGCGCGATCGCCGCGACGAACCGGCCGCCGTCGGCCAGCAGCGCGCACTGCATCCGCGGGTTGGCGAACATCGCGCGCAGGTCGGCGACGGTCGCGTCGGAGGGCAGCGTCTTCGGGCGGTGGACCATGACGTCCCGGACGAGGAGGTCGGTCGCCTCGTCGCGGTCGACGTGCGTGTGGATCAGGGCGGGCTCGGTCATCGCCGTGTGATCGTAGGCGCTAGGGCCGCTCGACGATGACGGTCGTCGCCTTGATGACCGCCGTGGCGCTGACGCCGGGCTTGAGCTCGAGCTGGTCGGCACTCTCGCGCGACATCAGCGAGACGATCCGCTGGCTGCCGCAGGCGAGCTCGACCTGGGCCATGACCTTGTCGCGCTTGACCGAGATCACGGTGCCGGTCAGGCGGTTGCGGGCGCTCGTGCGGCCGGTGCCGGCGCGCTCGGTGAGCAGGCGGGTCAGCTCGGCGGCGTGGACGAAGCGCTGGTTGCTGCGGCGCTCGAACGTCACGCGGCCGTCGCGCTCCCAGCGCCGCAGGGTGTCCACGCTGACCCCGAGCGCGCTCGCCGCGGCGCCGATCCGGATGAGGTCGTCCATGGGTCTGGCGTCACCCTAGCGGCGGCCGGTGGGCGTGAGGCGGATCGCGTAGGGGAAGTCGCCGAACTGCACGTCGATCCAGTACCGCCCACGGGCCGTGACCTCTGTCCGGCCGGTCCGCGCGGCGGTGCGGAACAGCCGCTTCGTCCCGGTGTCCGCCTGCTGGGTGTGCCGGGCGAGGACCGCGACGAAGGCCGTCTGGCCGGTGAAGTCGAGGTTCGGGTCCTCCGGCGCGATCTGCTCGAAGCGGACGATGTAGCGGCCGTCGAGCGTGACGGGGCCGTGCGAGGCGGGGGAGGCCTGGCCCTGGACGAGGATCTCGCCCGCACGCTTCGGCGCCTCGGCGAGCGCCGGGCGCGCCGCCGCATCGTCGCCCGCGGCCGTCGACGCGGTGCGCCCGGACGTCGTCCCACCGCCGCATGCGGCGACGATCAGAGCCGCCGCGATCAGCGCGGGCAGGGTCCGCCGGTCCATCTGCCCGATCCTAGAGCCTTGACCGCGACACCTAGGTGATGCGTAGGATGCACCCCGCCTATGAAGAACCTATGTATGAGGAGAGTGGCGGGTGGCTGAGATCAACCGCGCGCAGTTCCTGCGCCTCGGCGTGGCGGGTGTCGTGGGAACCGTCGGAGCGGGGCTGCTGGCCGGGCCCGCCGCGGCGGCGTTGCCGGTGCCCGCGCCCCAGGGCGACGACGTCGGCTTCCTGTCGTTCGGCGCGGTCGCCGAGACCGCGAGCGCCGGCTGGTACCTGCGGGCGGCGGCCATGGCCGCCTTCGACCGCACCGACCGCCGGCGCTTCGCGCAGTCGCGGGCGGCGAAGAGAGACCACATCGCGAGGATCAACGCGAGCCTCGGCGCCGACGCCATCCAGCCCGGCGACTTCGTCGCCGCCTTCGACGACGACGCGTTCGCCTCCAAGGCCGGCGCGCTGTCGCTGGGCCGGCAGATCGAGTCGCTGCTCGTGAGCGTCTACCTCAACGGCGCGGCCTTCGCCGCGAACGACGCCACGCGCCTGCTGCTCGGCCGCCTGCTCGCCTACGACGCCCAGCAGCTCGCGTGGCTGCGCGGCCTCGGCGGCGCGCCCGCCGCCACCGGCCTGCCGGTCCCGCTGTCGCTCGAGCAGGCGGGCACGACCCTCGACACGCTCGTCACCACCCCGAACTTCCCCGTTTCGTGAAAGGACCCCTTCCCGTGCTGTCCCGTCCCCTGATCCGCTCCCGCCGGCTGCGCGTCGCGCTGCTCGTCGTCGCCGCGGCCGCGCTCGCTGCGCCGGCCGGCGCCCAGGCCGTCACGGTCTACGGCGCCGCGTCGCTGAGCACCGCGTTCCCGGTCATCGACAAGTCGCCGACGTACAACTTCGCCGGCTCCAACCAGCTGCAGCTCCAGATCGAGCGCGGTGCGCCGGCCGATCTCTTCGCGTCGGCCAGCCCGGCCGAGCCCGCGGCGCTGTTCCGCGAGGGCAGGTGCACGCGGCCCGTCACGTTCGCGACGAACATCCTCGTGATGGTCACGCCGCGCAGCAACCCGGCCGGCCTGCGCTCCGTCTACGGCCTGCGCGCCGGCGGCAAGCGTCTCGCCGTCGGCACGGCCGGCGTGCCGATCGGCGGCTACACCCGCCAGCTGCTGCGCCGCATGCAGCTGACCTCGATCCTCAGCTCGAACACGGTCAGCCTCGAGCCGAACGTCAACAGCATCATCGCCAAGGTCGGCCTCGGCTCGGCCGACGCCGGCTTCTCCTACTACACGGACTACCTGGCCGCGCAGAGCCGGCTCCGCCAGTTCCGCCTGCCGACGTGGGCGCAGCCGCCGGTCCGCTACCAGATGTGCGTCGTCAAGCGCCCGGGCGCGGACACCGCCGCGGCCAACGCGTTCATGCGCAAGGTGCTCGCGACGAACGGCCGGCGCGTCCTGAAGCGCTTCGGCTTCGGTCTCACCCCGCGCGGGTAGCGACCGCCGTATGCAACCGGCGAGCGCGGGCGTGGGGCGCGCGGCATTCACCGCGTGCCTCGCGCTCGCCGCCGGGATCGGCCTCACCTTCCTCGCGCTGCCGATCGTCGCGCTGTTCACGGAGGTGCCGCTCAGCCGCGTGCCCGACCTCCTCCGCGACCCGGCGGTGCGCGACGCGATCGCCGTCACGATCCGGACGAACGCGGTCGCGAATTTCCTGATCGTCTTCGTCGGGACGCCGGTCGCCTACCTGCTCGCGACGCGCGCCTTCCGCGGGCGCTCGATCGCGATCACGCTCGTCGAGCTGCCCCTCGTCATGCCGCCGGCGGTGGCGGGCATCGCGCTGCTCGCGGCGTTCGGCGCGGGCGGCCTGCTCGGCGCTCCGCTCGCCGACGCGGGGATCGTGCTGCCGTTCACCGAGTGGGCGGTCGTGCTGGCCGTGACGTTCGTGGCGTCGCCGTTCTACGTGCGCCAGGCGATCTCCTCCTTCGAGGCCGTCGACCCGATGTACGTCGACGCGGCCCGCACGCTCGGCGCCTCGCCCGCCCGCACGTTCGCCCGGATCTCGCTGCCGCTCGCGGCCGCGGGGCTGCTCGCGGGCTGGGTGCTCGCGTTCGCTCGCGGCGTCGGCGAGTTCGGGGCGACGATCGTCTTCGCCGGCAACGTGCGGGGCGAGACGCAGACGCTCACGCTCGCGATCTACGAGCAGCTCGACTCGAACTTCGACGTCGCGCTGTCGATCGGGATCCTGCTCGTCGTCCTGAGTGCGACCGTCCTGCTGTCCTACAAACTGCTGTCGTCGTGGAGACGCTCGAGCTCGACATCGCCTGTGTCCTTCGGTCGTACGAGCTCGCCGTCCGTCTGACCGTCGGCGCGGAGACGGTCGCCCTCGTCGGCCCGTCGGGCGCCGGCAAGAGCACCGTGCTGCGCGCGGTCGCCGGCCTGCGCACGCCGGACCGCGGGCGGATCGCGCTCGGGCGCGACGTGTGGTTCGACGGCTCGGCACGGGTGAACCGCCCGCCCGACGCGCGCTCGGTCGGGCTCGTGTTCCAGGAGTACGCGCTCTTCCCGCACATGACCGTGCGCCGCAACGTCGCGTTCGGCGCGCGCGGCGACGGCCGCGTCGACGGGCTGCTCGACCGCCTCGGCATCGCCCACCTCGCGGGCGAGAAGCCGGGGCACGTGTCCGGCGGCGAGCGCCAGCGGGTCGCGCTCGCCCGCGCCCTCGCGCGCGACCCCGGCGTGCTCCTGCTCGACGAGCCGCTCTCCGCCCTCGACGCGCACACGCGCGTGACGGTGCGCGCCCACCTCCAGGATCTCCTCGCCGGGCTGCGGCTGCCGACGCTCATGGTCACCCACGACTTCCGCGACGCGACCGCGCTGGCGGACCGGATCGGCGTGATCGTCGACGGCCGCCTGCGCCAGGTCGCGACGGCCGACGAGCTCGTCCGCCATCCGCGCGACGCGTTCGTGGCGAGCTTCACCGGCGGCAACGTGCTGACGGGCGAGGCGCGGCCGCTCGCCGGGGGCGGGACCGAGGTGCGCCTGGACGGCGGCACCGTCGTGCGCAGTACCGAGGCGGGGGAGGGGCGCGTCGGGATCGCGGTCTATCCGTGGGAGCTCGAGGTCGCCGTCGCCCCGCCGGCGGCCGACGGGCTCAACGCCATCGGCGGCACGGTGGCCGGGCTGGATCCCGAGGGCGACCGCGTGCGCGTGCGCGTCGGCGAGCTCGTGGCCGAGTGCTCGGCCGCCGAGGTCGAGCGGCTCGGGCTCGAGCGCGGCGGGCAGGTGTACCTGCGGTTCGCGCCCGAGCGGTGCCGGCTCGTGGCGTTGTAGCAGATACCCCCTAGGGGTAGGTGCTACCCTCGGCTTCATGACCTCTGCCGCCGCCACCCACCACCAGCCTCCGGCCGGCCTGAACCGCCTGGCCTTCAGCGCGACCGTGCACTGCCTCACCGGGTGTGCGATCGGCGAGGTGCTCGGCATGGTCCTCGGCACCGCCTTCGGCCTCTCGAACCTCGCGACGATCGTGCTCGCCGTCCTGCTCGCGTTCGTCTTCGGCTACGGCCTGACGAGCCTGCCGCTGCTGCGCTCCGGCCTGGCCCTCGCCGCCGTCGTCCCGCTCGCCCTCGCCTCGGACACGGCGAGCATCGCGACGATGGAGATCGTCGACAACGCGATCGTCCTGCTGATCCCCGGGGCGATGGACCTCGGCCTCACCGACCTCGGCTTCTGGGCGAGCCTCGCGGTCGCGCTGCTGATCGCCGGCGCCGTCGCGTATCCGGTCAACCGGTACCTCATCGCGCGTGGCCGCGGCCACGCGGTCGTGCACCGGTACCACGCGCACGCCCACTGAGACGCGTCGCCGCAACCCGGCGCGGGCGGTCGCCGCGCCGGTTAGTGTCGCGTCATGCCCGCGTTCGGCACGGTCCGCGTCGCGGCGATCCAGGCGACGCCGGTGATCCTCGACGCCGAGGCGACCATCGAGAAGGCGGCGGGACTGCTCGCCGAGGCGGCCGGTCGCGGCGCCCGCCTCGCCGTCTTGCCGGAGGCGTTCGTGTCGCTCTATCCCTCGAACGCGTGGGCGCGGTCGGCGACCGCGTTCGGCGGCTGGGACGAGCTGTGGGAGCGGATGTGGGACTCGAGCGTCGACGTCTCCGGCCCGCACGTCGCGCGCCTCGTCGAGGCGTGCCGCGAGCACGGCCTCCACTGCGTCGTCGGGGTCAACGAGCGCGAGGACGTGCGGCCCGGGTCGCTCTACAACACGATGCTCACGCTCGGCCCCGGCGGCCTGCTGCACCGGCATCGCAAGCTCATGCCGACGATGCAGGAGCGCGTGTTCCACGGCTTCGGCGCCGGCGACGACCTCGCGGTGACGGATCTCGACGGCGTCGGCCGCGTCGGCGGCCTCATCTGCTGGGAGAACCGGATGCCGCTGGCGCGCTACGCCGTCTACCGCCAGGGCCCGCAGATCTGGGCCGCCCCGACCGCCGACGACAGCGACGGCTGGCTGGCGAGCGTGCGCCACATCGCGATCGAGTCCGGCGCGTACGTCGTCTCGGTGCCGCAGTACATCCCGGCCGCGGCGTTCCCGGACGACTTCCCGGTCCCGCTGCCGGAGGGCAAGGAGGTCTTCGGCGACGGCGGCGCCGCGATCATCGAGCCGACATGGGGCAACGTGATCGCCGGCCCGCTGCGCGGCGAGGAGGGGATCGTCATCGCCGACTGCGATCTGCGCGCGGGCCTCCACGCGAAGCGCTGGTTCGACGCGGTCGGTCACTACAGCCGCGCCGAGGTGTTGGCGCCGGGGACGGCGGGCCTGCCGGCCACGCCCGAGCGGGCCGACGCGACCGACGGCGAGCGGGCCTAGCGTCCGAGTCGGCCCGCCTACCCCCCGATCCGCACGACGGTCCGCCCCTTCGCCTTCCCCGCCAGCACCTCGTCGAGGAACGGGTCGAGGTCGTCGAGGCCGATCTCGCGCGTGATCTGGTCCTCGAGGCCGTTCGGGCGCAGATCGGAGCCGAGGCGGCGCCACACCTCGCGGCGCACGTCGCCCGGCGTGTCGACCGAGTCGATCCCCAGCAGCGAGACGCCGCGGAGGATGAAGGGGAAGACGGTGGTCGAGAGCGACGTGCCGCCGGTCAGGCCGCTCAGCGCGACCGACCCGCCGTAGCGCGTGGTGCGCAGCGCGAACGCCGTCGCGGCGCCGCCGACCGGGTCGACGACCGCGGCCCACCGCTGCTTGTCCATCGGGCGGTCGGACTCGGCCGAGGTCTCCTCGCGTGAGAGCACCTCGGACGCGCCGAGCGAGCGCAGGAAGTCGGCCTCGGCGGCCTTGCCCGTCGCCGCGTGGACCTCGTAGCCGCGCGCCGCGAGGATCGCGACGGCGACGGACCCGACCCCGCCCGTGGCGCCGAGCACGAGCACCGGGCCGCCGCGCGTCGTCCGGCGAGAGCCGGTTCTCCTCCAACCGCACGACCGACAGCGCGGCCGTGAACCCCGCGGTTCCCAGCGCCATCGCGTCGCGGGCGCTCAGGCCGTCGGGGAGCGGCACGACCCAGTCGGCCGGCACGCGGGCGACCTCGGCGTAGCCGCCGTGCCGTCCGACCCCGATCTCGTGGCCGTGCGCGAGCACCGTGTCGCCCGGCGAGACGCCCGCGGCGCCGTCGGCGGCGATCACCTCGCCCGCCAGGTCGATGCCCGGCACGAGCGGATAGCCCTTCGCCACCCGGCCCTTCGGGCTCACGGCCAGCGCGTCCTTGTAGTTCACGCTCGACCACGCGACCCGCACCGTCACCTCGCCGTCGGGCAGGTCGTCGGGCGAGAGCTCGCGCAGCTCGCGGTGGACGTCGTCGCCGGCCTTGTCGGCGACGAGCGCGCGGAACGAATCAGGGGCGTCGGTCACGAGCGGCAACCTACCCGCCGCACGCCGTCGCCGATACTTGGCGCGGTGCCGAGCGAGACCCGCTATGCGCAGAACGGCGAGGCGAGCCTGGCCTGGACGACGATCGGCGAGGGCCCGCTCGACCTGCTGTTCCTGCCCGGGATCATCTCCCACGTCGAGCACGTCCGGGACGACCCGGGGATGGCCGGGTTCATCGAACGGCTGTCCGCGTTCGCCCGCGTGATCCTCATGGACCGGCGCGGCAGCGGCCTGTCCGACCCGCTCGACGGCGCGCTGACGCTGGAGGACGAGGTCGAGGACGTGCTCGCCGTGATGGACGCGGCCGGCAGCGACTCGGCGGTCCTGCTCGGCTACCTCACCGGCGGCCCGCTCGCCATCAAGGTCGCCGCCGAGCGCCCCGCGCGCGTGCGGGCGCTCGTGCTCTACGCGGCCGTCGCGCGGTCGCTGTCGGCGCCCGGCTACGACTGGGCCAACGACGCGGGCGAGCGCTCCGCCGCCTTCGACCGCATGATCGAGCGCTGGGGCACGGGGGCGATGCTCGACGAGATCGCACCGAGCCGCGCGGGCGACGTGCGCCTGCGGGCCTGGCTCGCGCGTCTCGAGCGCCTCTCCTCGAGCCCCGGCGAGCTGCGCCGGGCGGCCCGCAGCGCGACGGACTTCGACGTCCGCGCCCAGCTCGCCGAGCTGCGCGTCCCGACGCTGATCCTCCACCGCATGGGCGACCGCCTCGTCGACGTGCGCCACTCGCGCTACATGGCCGAGCACATCCCGGGCGCGCGCTACGTGGAGCTCGAGGGCGTCGACAACCTCCCGAGCGTCGGCGACAGCGCCGCGCTCCTCGGCGAGATCGAGGAGTTCCTCACCGGCGGCCGCCGCCGCGCGGGCGAGCGCGAGCTCCTCACGATCCTCTTCAGCGACATCGTCGGCTCGACCGGCCACGCCGCCCGCCTCGGCGACGCCGGCTGGCGCGACCTGCTCGTGGCCCACGACGCGCTCGTGCGCCGCGAGCTCGACCGCTTCGGCGGCCGCGAGGTCAAGGCGATCGGCGACGCGTTCCTCGCCGCGTTCGCCGGCCCGCCGTCGCGCGCGGTCCGCTGCGCCGAGGCGATCATCGCCGGGGTCGAGTCGCTCGGGCTGGCCGTGCGGGTCGGCCTGCACACCGGCGAGTGCGAGGTCCTGGGCGACGACGTCGGGGGCATGGCGGTGCACATCGCCTCCCGGGTGGCGGAGCTGGCGGAGCCCGGCGAGCTGCTCGTCTCGGGGACCGTGTACGGCACCGTCGTCGGCGTCGGGCTGCGCTTCAAGGACCGCGGCACGCACCACCTGCGCGACGTGCCCGGACGCTGGCCGCTCTTCGCGGTCCTCTGACAGCGGTCTTGCAGCACCGCAACCTTCCGGCGCGCGCCCCTGTTCAGGGGTCAGTGGCAGGAGGGACGCGTTCCCCCGGCACCACGTGCCCGCGCCGCCTGCCGTCCACAGACCCAAGGAGGTCACACCGATGCTGTCGAGCATCCGCAGGCGGCTGCACTTCCGCGGCCACGGTCCCTGGATCGTCATCGCGTCCGTGCTGGTCGCGCTTCTCGTCACGCCGTTCGCCCTCGCCGCCGGCGAGAACCGCCCGCTGCGCGGCGGAGCCCGCAACCCGTCGCCGAACGCGTCGCTCTCGTTCACGCGCGAGACGCAGATCATCGCCAACAACAGCACCTACGGCACCCGCCAGTCGAACAAGTCGACCCGCGGCGGCGGCGCGATCTACGGCTGCCGCGCCCGCACCGGCACGAACGCGTGCCTGCGGGGCAGCAACCTGTCCAACGGCCGCGCGTTCTCGTTCGCCACGAACTCCGGCACCGAGGTCGGCCGCATCGACGGCCCGTCGACCGCCGCGCCGTTCACGACCAGCGCGACCGGCGTCGCGACCGGCCTGAACGCCGACAAGGTCGACGGCCAGGACGCGGCCGACATCGCGGCGTCCGCGAACCGCTTCGCCCAGGTCTCCGCGGCCGGGGCGCTCGGCAACCAGCGCGGGGCCGCATCGGCCGCCCGCTCGGCCGCCGGGACGTACACCGTCGCCTTCTCGGACGACATCTCGAAGTGCGCGCTCGGCGCTACTGCCACGACCAACGCCGCCCCGGCGCTCGCGACCGCGACGCTCGCGGCGGACAACAAGACGGTCAACGTCGTGACGCGGGACCTCGCGGCCGCCGCGGCGCCCACGGACGAGCCGTTCCACCTCACGGTCACCTGCTGACCTGAGCCGCTCCCGGTCCGCCGCCCCGCCTCTCTGTGGTCCAGGGGGCGGGGCGCGGCCGGGGCCGACCGCTTACCGCACCCAGCGCGGCTCGCGCCGGCGCGCCCGCGCCCACCAGTAGCGCCCCAGCAGCGCCGCCCAGTCGACGACCCCGGCGCACAGGTGCCCGACCGGCCCCGTGACGACCCACGCCGCGACGCGCACGTGCGGCGGAAGCGAGAAGCGGGTCATGGCCCGGACGCTATCGTTGCCCCGCGATGTCCGCTGCCGTGAAGACGACTGTCACCGAGTTGCCCGAATCCCGCGTGCGCGTGGAGGCCGAGGTGACTCCCGAGGAGATCGAGCGGTCCGTCCAGCGGACCGCCCGCGCGATGGGCCGCGACCTGCGGATGCCCGGCTTCCGCAAGGGCAAGGTCCCGCCGCCCGTGGTCATCCAGCGCGTCGGCCGCGAGGCCGTCGTCGACGAGGCCGTCCGGGGCCAGATCGGCCGCTGGTACCTCGACGCGCTCGACGCCGCCGGGATCCACCCGGTCGGCGACCCCAATCTCGACATCGGCGATCTGCCCGACCCCGGCCAGCCGCTCACCTTCACGGTCGAGATCGGCGTGCGGCCGGCCGCGACGCTCGGCACCTACAAGGGCATCGAGGTCGGCAAGCGCGAGGCGGATGCCGACGAGGAGGCCGTCCAGGCCGAGCTCGACGCGCTGCGCGAGCGCTCGGCCCGCCTGGAGACCGTCGACGAGCCCGCGGGCGAGAACGACTTCATCGTCATGGACTACCTCGGCACCCTCGACGGCGAGCCGTTCGCCGGGGGCGAGGCCCGCGACCAGCTCATCGAGCTCGGCTCGGGCCGCCTCGTCCCGGGCTTCGAGGACCAGCTCAAGGGCGCGAAGGCGGGCGAGGAACGGACGCTGACGATCACGTTCCCCGACGACTACGGCGCCGAGGAGCTCAAGGGCCGCGAGGCCGAGTTCGCCGTCACGGTCAACGAGGTCAAGCGCAAGGAGCTGCCCGAGCTCGACGACGACTTCGCCTCCGACGCCGCCGGCTTCGACACGCTCGACGAGCTGCGCGAGGACATCGCGGCCAAGCTCCGCGAGGCCGACGAGGGCAAGGTCGAGGCCGAGTTCCGCGAGGCCGTGCTCGACGCCGTCGTGGCCGACGCGAAGGTCGAGGTCCCCGAGACGCTCGTCGAGGCGCGCGCCCGCGAGCTGTGGGAGCGGATGATCCATTCGCTCGGCCACCAGGGCATCTCGCGCGAGAACTACCTGCAGATCGCGGGCAAGTCCGAGGACGAGATCCTCGAAGAGGCGCGGCCGGACGCCGAGCAGGCGCTGCGCCGCGAGGCCGTGATCGCGGCGATCGTGGCGGCGGAGGACATCCAGCCCTCCGACGGCGACGTGCTCGACGCGCTCCAGTCCTCGGCCGCGCGCGAGGGCACGACGCCGGAGAAGCTCCGCGACCAGCTCGAGAAGGCCGGCCGCCTGGACGAGATCCGCGAGGACCTCGCCCAGCGCCAGGCGATCGACCTGATCACCGAGAACGCGCGTTCCCTGACGGTCGAGCAGGCCCGCGCGCGCGACAAGCTGTGGACCCCCGACAAGGAGTATCCGCGGGGGATCGAAAAGCCGATCTGGACCCCCGGTTCGTAACGACCCCGTACCGAGTCTGTAGCGGTGTCGACGCACCGCGAGGTCCGGAAAAAGGCGGTTGGTAGGCTCTCTCAGGCCGTCGCCAACCCGTTTGCGGATCGCCGGCAGGAATACGGACCGACGAGCGAAACAGAGCGAGGACCATGAGCCCCCTAGTCCCCATGGTGGTCGAGCAGACGTCGCGAGGCGAGCGCGCCTTCGACATCTACAGCCGGCTGCTGAACGAGCGCATCGTCTTCCTGGGGACACCCGTGGACGACCAGATCGCGAACCTCATCGTGGCGCAGCTGCTGCACCTCGAGTCCGAGGACCCGGACAAGGACATCTCGCTGTACGTCAACTCGCCCGGCGGGTCGGTGTACGCGGGCCTCGCGATCTACGACACGATGCAGTTCATCAAGCCGGACGTGCAGACGATCTGCGTCGGCATCGCGATGTCGATGGGCGCCCTGCTGCTGGCGGGCGGCGCCGAGGGCAAGCGCATGGCGCTCCCGAACGCGAAGATCCTGATCCACCAGGTGAGCTCCGGCTTCCAGGGCCAGGCCACGGACATCGAGATCCACGCCAAGGAGATCATCGACATCCGCCAGCGCCTGGACCACATCATCGCGAAGCACACCAAGCAGGAGTACGACAAGGTCCGCAACGACACCGAGCGCGACTACTTCATGTCGTCCGAAGAGGCCAAGAACTACGGCATCATCGATCGGGTGATCTCGGAGCATTAGCTCCGGGTACGCCGGGCAAGCTGCTTTCAGGAGAGGTCAATGGCCCGCCCCACGGACTCGAACGAACAGCTGCTGTGCAGCTTCTGCGGCAAGTCGCAGCGGCAGGTCAAGAAGCTGATCGCCGGCCCGGGCGTCTACATCTGCGACGAGTGCATCGATCTCTGCAACGAGATCATCGACGAGGAGCTCACCGCTCCGCCGTCGTTCGACATCGAGAACCTCCCCAAGCCGCGCGAGATCTATGACGTCCTCGACGAGTACGTCGTCGGCCAGGAGGAGTCCAAGCGCACGCTCTCGGTAGCGGTCTACAACCACTACAAGCGCGTGCAGATGATGCAGAGCGACGACTCGGACATCGAGCTGCAGAAGTCGAACATCCTGCTGCTCGGCCCGACCGGCTGCGGCAAGACGCTGCTGGCCCAGACGCTCGCCCGCATCCTCAACGTCCCGTTCGCGATCGCCGACGCCACGGCGCTCACCGAGGCCGGCTACGTCGGCGAGGACGTCGAGAACATCCTCCTCAAGCTCATCCAGGCCGCCGACTACGACGTCAAGAAGGCCGAGACGGGGATCATCTACATCGACGAGGTCGACAAGATCGCGCGCAAGGCGGACAACCCGTCGATCACGCGCGACGTGTCGGGCGAGGGCGTCCAGCAGGCGCTGCTCAAGATCCTGGAGGGGACGACCGCCAGCGTGCCGCCGCAGGGCGGGCGCAAGCACCCCCACCAGGAGTTCCTCACGATCGACACGACGAACGTCCTGTTCATCTGCGGCGGGGCGTTCGCGAACCTCGACAAGGTCATCGAGCGGCGGATCGGCCACAAGGGCGTCGGCTTCGGCGCGTCGATCGAGTCGCGCGTCGATCGCGACACCGGTGAGATCTTCCAGCACACGCTGCCCGAGGACCTCGTCAACTACGGGCTGATCCCCGAGTTCATCGGCCGCCTGCCGGTCATGAGCGCGGTCCACCAGCTCACGCGCGAGGACCTCATCACGATCCTCACCGAGCCGCGCAACGCGCTCGTCAAGCAGTTCCAGCGCTTCTTCTCCTTCGACGGCATCGAGCTCGTCTTCTCCGAGGACTCGCTCGCGTCGGTCGCCCAGAAGGCGCTCGAGCGCGAGACCGGCGCCCGCGGCCTGCGCTCGATCATCGAGGAGATCCTCCTCGAGGTGCAGTTCGAGCTGCCCTCGCGCCGCGACGTCAAGAAGTGCGTCGTCACGCGCGAGACGGTCGAGAAGGGCATCACGCCCACGCTCGTGACCGAGGCGGCGCCCGAGGAGGACAGCGGGCCGCAGGCCGAGTCGGCCTGACGCCGCCCGCCGGCGCACCTCGCTGATTGCCGGGCGCGCCGCCCGGGGACTCCGACCGCATGTTCAAGATGGTCCGCCGCAAGATCCCGTGGATCCTCGTGTTCGAGGCCGCGCTGGCGCTGCGCGCGCGCTGGAACACGCTGCCGCCCGACGACCGCGCCCGCCTGACGTGGCTGGCGCGCAAGTCGAAGGGCAATCCCGATGGCGCTGACGCGCGAGGAGCGCCGGGACTTCCGGCGGATCGCGGCCGGGATCGACGCGGTCGGCCTCGCCCGCGACCTCGCGCCGTTCGGGCGCCGGCTGCGCGGCTGGCGCCGCTGAGCCGTTCGTCCGCGGCCCCGCCGGTTGACGCCGGCGGCGCGAGCCGGCCGAGAATCGCCCGTGTGAGGCCGGACGATGCCGCGAGCTTCCAGGCCCCGGCGGAGCTCTACGACGCGCACGTCGGGCGCTACGGCCCGCAGCTGGCCGCCGCGCTCATCGACGCGGCGGGTCTCGCGCCGGGCGACCGCGTGCTCGACGTCGGCTGCGGCCCGGGGCCGCTGACCCGCGCGGTGGCGACGCGGGTCGGGGCCGAGAACGTCGCGGCGGTCGACCCGTCCGAGCCGTTCGCCGCCGCGTGCCGCGACCGCGTCCCCGGGGCCGACGTCCGCGTCGCCCGGGCCGAGGAGCTCCCGTTCGCCGACGGCGCCTTCGACGCCGTGGTCTCCCAGCTCGTCCTGAACTTCGTGGCCGACCCGGCGGCGGGCGTCGCCGAGATGCTGCGGGTCACCCGGCCGGGCGGGACCGTCGCGGCGTCGGTGTGGGACTACGCCGAGGGCATGACGCTGATCCGCGCGTTCTGGGACGCGGCGATCGAGCTCGACCCCGAGCACGCGACCCCGCTCGACGAGGGGGTGCGGATGCCGCACTGCGACGAGGGCGGCCTCGCGCGCCTGTTCGCGGCGGCCGGGCTCGAGGAGATCCGCTCCGGGTCGTTCATCGCGAGCGCGGACTACGCCTCGCTCGACGACCTCTGGCGGCCGATCGCGCTGGGCGTCGGGCCGACCGGGGCCTACGCGATCGCGCTGCCCGAGGACCGTCGCGAGGCCCTGCGCGACGCGCTCGGACGGCACCTCGGGCAGGGCGAGGCGCCGTTCACGCTGGGCGCGCGCGCGTGGTGGGCGGCCGGGCGAAGCCCCCTACACTCCGCCCACCCATGAGCACGCTGCAGGAACGGACCCGCTTCGAGCCCGCCGAGGTCGAGCCGCGCATCTCCGAGGCGTGGCTCGCATCCGGGCTGCACCACCCGGAGCCGGGCGGCACGCCGGCGGAGAACTACTCGATCGCCGTCCCGCCGCCGAACGTCACCGGCGTGCTGCACATGGGCCACGCGCTCAACGGCTCCGTCCAGGACACGCTCATCCGCTACCACCGCATGAAGGGCATGCGGACGAAGTGGATCCTCGGCACCGACCACGCCGGCATCGCGACCCAGAAGCAGGTCGAGAAGCAGCTCGAGGCCGAGGGCGCGAGCCGCGAGGCGCTCGGGCGCGAGGCGTTCGTCGAGCGCGTCTGGGCGTGGCGGGAGCGCTACGGCGGGCAGATCATCGAGCAGTTCAAGCGCCTCGGCGCGACGCTCGACTACGACGACGAGCGCTTCACGCTCGACGAGCGCTACGCGCGCGCGGTGCTCGAGGTCTTCGTCGCGCTGTACCGCAAGGGCCTCATCTACCGCGACCACTACCTCGTCAACTGGGACCCGGGCACGCAGTCGGCGATCTCGGACCTCGAGGTGGAGGACCGCGAGGAGACCGACACGCTCTTCCACATCGCCTACCCGCTCGAGGACGGCACGGGCGAGGTCGTGGTCGCCACCGTGCGCCCGGAGACGATGCTGGCCGACACGGCCATCGCGGTGAACCCGGCCGACGAGCGCTACGCGCACCTCGTCGGCAAGGCGGCGATCCTGCCGCTGGTCGGCCGCCGCCTGCCGATCATCGCCGACGACTACGTGAAGACCGACTTCGGCAGCGGCGCGCTGAAGATCACGCCGGGCCACGACCCGAACGACTTCGAGATCGGCCGCCGCCACGGGCTCGAGGAGATCTCCGTCATCGGCGAGGACGGCCGCATGACCGAGGCCGCGGGCGAGTACGCCGGCCTGGGCGTGGGCGAGGCGCAGGAGCGCGTCGTCGCCGCGCTGCGCGAGCAGGGCCTCGTCCGCCACACCGAGCTCTACACGCACACCGTCCCGTTCAGCCAGCGCTCGGGCGAGCGCATCGAGCCGCTCATCTCGCTGCAGTGGTTCATGCGCATGGACGAGCTCGCCGCCCCGGCGATCGCGGTCGTGCGCGACGGGCGGGTCCGGATCCATCCGCCGTCGCAGTCGCGCCGCTACGTCGAGTGGATGGAGAACATCCGCCCGTGGTGCATCAGCCGCCAGCTCTGGTGGGGCCACCAGATCCCCGTCTGGTACCGCGGTGAGGAGGTGTACGCGGGCCTCGAGCCGCCCGACGGCGACGGCTGGGAGCGCGACCCGGACGTGCTCGACACGTGGTTCAGCTCGGCGCTGTGGCCGTTCGCGACGCTCGGCTGGCCCGAGGAGACGCCCGACCTCGCGTCCTTCTACCCGACCGACGTCCTGTCGACGGCGCGCGACATCCTGTTCCTCTGGGTCGCGCGCATGGTGATGATGGGGCTCGAGTTCACCGGCGACATCCCGTTCTCGGACGTCTACGTGCACTCGGTCATCCAGGCCCCGGACGGGCGGCGGATGAGCAAGTCGCTCGGCACGGGCATCGACCCGCTCGACGAGATCGAGCGCCACGGCGCCGACGCGGTCCGCTTCGGCCTGCTGGCGATGTCCTCGACCCAGGACGTCAAGTACTCCAGCGAGAAGGTCCAGCAGGGCCAGCGCCTGGCGAACAAGCTGTTCAACGCCTCGCGCTACGTCCTGCTCAACGTCCAGGACGTCGACCCCGCGCCGCGGCCGCAGACGCTCTACGACCGCTGGATCCTGTCGCGCCTGCAGGCGGCGAAGGCGGCGTTCGCCGACAGCGTCGCCCGCTTCGACTTCGCCCGGGGCGTGCTCGGCCTCTACGACTTCGTCTACGGCGAGCTGTGCGACTGGTACCTCGAGTTCACGAAGGGCCGCGAGTTCGACGAGGACCTCTCGGCGACGATGCTCCACGTGCTGCGCGAGACGCTCGCGCTCGCGCACCCGGTCATCCCGTTCGTCACCGAGGAGCTGTGGGACCACGTCCCGGGCACCGAGGGCCTGCTCGCGCTGGCCCGCAGCAGCGAGCCCGACGCGGCCCTGCGCGACGAGGCGGCCGAGGCCGAGATCGCCGCCGTGATCGAGGCCGTGCAGGCGCTGCGCTCGTGGCGCGACGAGGCCGGCGTGAAGCCCGGCCAGGTCCTGCCCGCGCGCATCGACGGCCTCGACGGGTCGGCGGCGCTCGTGGCCCGGATGGCGCGGCTCGACCTCGACACCGAGGGCGAGCCGACGGCGACCGTGGCGATCCCCGGCGGCAGCGTGGAGATCCGCGCGGGCGACCTCGTCGACCGCGAGGCCGAGGCCCGCAAGGCCGCGGCCGAGCGCGAGCGCCTGCAGCAGGAGATCTCCCGGGCCGAGGCCAAGCTCGCCAACGACGGGTTCGTCGCGAAGGCGCCGCCGGACCTGGTGCAGCGCGAGCGCGACAAGCTCGACCGCCTGCGCCGCGAGCTCGAGGGGCTCTGACGTGGTCCGCGCATGACCTACTCGGAGGCCGAGCGCTACCTGCTCTCGCTCGAGCTCTTCGGGATGCGCTTCGGGCTGGACCGCATGCGCCGCCTGATGACGGCGCTCGGCTCGCCCCAGGAGCGCTACGGCACGGTCCACGTCGCGGGGACGAACGGCAAGTCCTCGACGGTCCGGATGACGGCGGCGATCCTCGCCCGCCACGGCCTGCGCGCCGGGGCCTACCTGTCCCCGCACCTCGTGTCGTTCACCGAGCGCATCCGCGTCGACGACACCGACCTCTCCGAGGAGCGCTTCGCCGCCGCCGTCGCGCGGGCCCGGCGCGCGGCCGAGAAGGTCGACCGCACGCTCGAGGAGGGCGATCGCGTCACGCAGTTCGAGGCCCTGACGGCCGCCGCCTACAGCGAGCTGGCCGAGGCGGGCGCGGACGTCGTCGTCGTCGAGGCCGGCCTCGGCGGGCGCTGGGACGCGACGAACGTGATCCCCTCGAAGGTGCAGGTCCTGACGAACGTCGGCCTCGAGCACACGCGCTGGCTCGGCCCGACGATCGCCGACATCGCGGCCGAGAAGCTCGACATCGTGCGCCCGGGCGGGACGCTCGTCGTCGGGGCCGACCTGCACGAGGACGCGATGACGCTGGCCGAGGCCCTGTGCGCCGAGCGCGGCGCGAAGCTCGTCGTCGCGCCGGCCGACAGCGGGCTCGAGCTGCTCGCCCAGGGCGCCGTCCAGCAGCGCAACTTCGCCGTGGCGCGCGCGGCGGCCGAGGCCTACCACGGGCCGCTCGACGACGCCGCCGTCAGTGCGGCCGCGGCCGGGACGCTCGTGCCCGGGCGCTTCCAGGTCGTCTCGGAGGCGCCCGCGACGGTCATCGACGGCGCCCACAACGCCGCGGGCATGGCGTCGCTGGCGGGGTCGCTGCGGACCTTCGCGGCGGGCCGGCGGATCGTCGCCTGCGTGTCCGTGCTCGACGACAAGGACGCCGCGGGGATGCTCCGCGAGCTCCTGCCGCTGTGCGCCGAGGTCGTCTTCACCCAGAGCGCGAACCCGCGGGCGCTGCCGGCCGGGACGCTCGAGTCGCTCGCCGGCCAGGTCGGCGGGCCGCCGGCCCGGACGGTCCAGGACCCGCTGCGCGCGCTCGAAGCGGCGCGGGCGGCCGCCGGTCCGGGCGGCGTCGTCGTCGCCACCGGCTCGATCTACCTCATCGCCGATCTGCTGCGCCCGGCCGGGGCGCGAGGGAGGTCGATGCTGTGAGCGAAGACGGTCCGTCGATGCCCGCGATGATCGCCCTGGTGGCCATCGTCGTGGCCGTCGTGATCCTCGTGTTCTTCGGGCTGGGATACGGATTCGGCCGATTGTTCCTCTAACGTCCCGGGCACCATGCTGCCCTTGGGCGTCTTCGGAATCGACAACGACGGCCTGAACACGGCCATCAAGCTGCTCGGCGTCTTCGCCGTCGTCGTATGGCTCGCGCTGGTCTACTGGACCTTCGCCGACGCCCGCCGCCGGATCGCCGATCCGATGATCGTCGGCTGCTGCGCGCTCGCGTCGCTGCTGTTCCCCTACGTCGGGACGATCGTCTACATGATCGTGCGCCCGCCGGAGTACCTCGACGACGTGCGCGAGCGCGAGCTCGAGATGCAGGCGGCCGAGGCGCGGCTGCAGGAGAGCGGCTATCTCGTCTGCCCGCACTGCGAGCAGCACGTGGACAAGGACTTCCTGCGGTGTCCGAACTGCATGCGCAAGCTCAAGGACCCGTGCGCCAACTGCGGCAAGCCGCTGGACCCGCAGTGGCCGATCTGCCCGTACTGCGAGGCCGAGGTGCCCGGGCACGCCCCGGTGCCCCGCCGGCGGCGCCGGCGCCAGGCGACCAGCGAGGTCGAGCAGGGCGCCACCGCGTCGTTCGAGACGCCGCCCTCGCCGTGACCCACTGACGAATCCCCGGGAAGGACTGAACACCCATGGACCGGACCCTCATCCTGGTCAAGCCGGACGCGTTCGCGCGCGGCCTGACCGGCGAGATCATCGCGCGCTTCGAGCGCAAGGGCCTGCACATCGTCGCGCTGAAGCACATGACGGTGGACGAGGACCTCGCCAAGCGCCACTACGCCGAGCACGACGGCAAGTCGTTCTTCGGCGAGCTCGTCGAGTTCATCACCTCCGGGCCGCTCGTGGCCATGGTGCTCGAGGGCGAGGAGGCCGTCCCCGCCGCGCGCCAGGTGATCGGCGCGACGAACCCGGTCCAGGCCGCCCCCGGCTCGATCCGCGGGGACTTCGCGATCTCCGTCGGCCAGAACATGGTCCACGGCTCGGACTCGGCCGAGTCCGCCGCGCGCGAGGCCGGCCTGTTCTTCCCCGAGCTGTTCCAGAGCACCCACGCCTGACCCGGTGCCGGGGCTGGTCCTCGCCAGCCGGTCGCCCCAGCGCCGCGCGATCCTCGAGGGGCTCGGCGTGGCGTTCGAGCTGCGCCCGGTCGACGTCGTCGAGGAGGACGAGGGCGCGCCGGTCGCCGTCGCGGCCGAGAACGCCCTGCGCAAGGCCGTCGCCGGCAAGGCGCGGCCCGAGGAGGTCGTGCTCGGCGTCGACACGATCGTCGTCACCGGGCTCGAGATCTGGGGCAAGCCGCCCGACGAGGCCGCGGCGCGCGAGACGCTGCGCCACCTGCAGGGCCGCACCCACCGCGTCATCAGCGGCGTCGCGCTCGTCGCCGAGGACGGCACGGTGCGCGCGGAGGAGGCGGTCACCGACGTCACGTTCCGCCCGCTCGACGACGCCGAGATCGAGTGGTACCTGGCCAGCCGCGAGTGGGAGGGCCGCGCGGGCGGCTACGCCATCCAGGGCCGCGGCGGCGCCCTGGTCGAGCGCATCGACGGCGACTACCTCAACGTCGTCGGGCTGCCGGTCGTGACCCTTCTGCGGCTCTGGCCGGACCTGCTCGGGATCGGGCCGCGCTAGCGCACGGTCCGACCGCGGCCACCGGCCGCGAACGCCGGTCCGGCGGCTGCACCGCCCCGTCCGGACCGCGGTTTTGCAGGCGGTTTTGCGCCCCGCCATGCACCATTCAGGGCGAGGGCCGACGAGGGGTGGTCCGATACACTGGCCACGCGGCCGACGCGCCCCCCAGGCAGGCGCCGCGGACGAGCGCGGTCGTCCTCTCACGTATGGGCTTCTTCTCCTACCTCACCGGCTTCGGTGGCCGCGACATGGCGGTCGACCTCGGCACGGCGAACACCCTCGTCTACGTCCGTGGGCGCGGGATCGTGCTGTCCGAGCCGAGCGTCGTCGCGATCGACTCGCGCACCGGCGAGGTGCACGCGGTCGGGATCGAGGCCAAGCGGATGCTGGGGCGCACGCCGGGCACGATCTCGGCGATCCGGCCGCTGAAGGACGGCGTCATCGCCGACTTCGACGTGACCGAGGAGATGCTCCGCCACTTCATCCAGAAGGTGCACCAGAACCGCTGGGCGCACCCGCGCGTCGTCGTGTGCGTGCCGTCCGGGGTGACCGGGGTGGAGAAGCGCGCGGTCGAGGAGGCCTGCCTCAGCGCCGGGGCGCGGCAGGCGTACCTCATCGAGGAGCCGATGGCCGCGGCGATCGGCGCCGGCCTGCCGGTGGGCGAGCCGACGGGCAGCATGGTCGTCGACATCGGCGGCGGGACCAGCGAGGTGGCCGTGATCTCGCTCGGCGGCATCGTCGTGTCGCAGTCGATCCGGGTCGGCGGCGACGAGCTCGACGAGTCGATCATCAACTACGCCAAGCGCGAGTACAAGCTGCTCATCGGCCAGCAGACGGCCGAGGAGGTCAAGCTCGAGATCGGCTCCGCCTACCCGATGGAGGAGGAGGTGCAGGCCGAGATCCGCGGGCGCGACATGGTCTCCGGCCTGCCGAAGACGGTGGTCCTCACGAGCGAGGAGATCCGCCAGGCGCTCGAGGAGCCCCTGTCGCAGATCATCGATGCGGTGAAGGAGACGCTCGACCGCACCCCGCCCGAGCTCGCGTCCGACATCATGGACCGCGGCATCATGCTCGCGGGCGGGGGCTCGCTCCTGCAGGGGCTCGACGAGCGCCTGCGCGAGGAGACGCAGATGCCGGCCCACCTGGCCGAGTCGCCCCTGACGTGCGTCGCGGTGGGCTCGGGCCGGTCGCTCGAGGAGTTCGAGGTCATCCACCGCACGAACAAGAATTCGAGGAATCGCGGCCGGCGGCGCTACCAGTAGCGCGCCCCGCAACTCCACACCAGCCTTGGGTTACCGATTCACGTGTACGACAAGACGGTCCGCAGACGCCGGGCAGTTCTGGGACTGCTCGTCGCCGGCTCCCTGATCCTCCTCACCGCCTACTTCGGCGAGTCCGCCGGTGGCGGGCTGCATGCCGTGCAGCGCGGCGTCGTCGAGGTGGTCTCGCCGATCCAGGAGGGCGCCAGCCGCGCGCTCAAGCCGGTGCGCGACCTCATCGGGTGGGTCGGCGACACGATCGACGCCAAGGGCGAGGTCAAGCAGCTGCGCAGCGAGCGCAACGCGCTGCGCGAGCAGGCCGTCACCGGCGCCGCCGCGGCCCGCGAGAACGACCAGCTGCGCGGCCTGCTGAACCTCGACAAGTCCCGGGGGCTGAAGGACGAGGCGCCGGTCGCGGCGCGCGTCATCGGCCAGGACCCGAGCGTCTGGTGGAGCCAGGTGCTCATCAACAAGGGCACGAGCGACGGCGTCCTGCCCAACCATCCCGTGATCAGCCCCGAGGGCCTGGTCGGCGTCGTGACCACCGCCGCCTCGAACTCCGCGATCGTGACGCTGCTGACCGATCACCGGACGGCCGTGGGCGCGCGCGTGGCCGAGAGCGGCGTCGGCGGCGTGATCGAGGTCGAGGCGGGCCGCCCGAACGATCTCGTCATGCGCTTCACGACGCGCAACGACGAGGTGACCCCGGGCCAGAACGTCATCACGGCCGGGACCCAGTCGCGGACCGACCGCGTCACGTCGCTGTACCCGCCGCGGATCCCGATCGGCCGCGTCACCCGCGTCGACGATCCCGCGACCGACGACCAGCTCGTCCACATCCGCCCGTTCGCCAACATGCGCCGCCTCGACTTCGTCCAGGTGCTGACCCGAACGCGCAACGCCACGTGATCCCGATCACCCCGCAGCTCGTCGCCCGGCTCGTCGCGCTCGGCGTGACCATGGTGATCCTCCAGATCGCCGCGGTCTCGCAGATCGAGCTCTTCGGGACGAACGCCGACCTCGCCCCGCTCGTCATCGCGTCGGTCGGGCTCATGGTCGGCTCGCTGCCGGGCGCCGTCTTCGGCTTCTGCGTGGGGCTGTTCATCGACCTCGCGCTCGTCCAGACGCTCGGCCTGTCGTCGCTCGTGTACGTCGGGATCGGCTACTGGGCGGGGCGCCTGCTCGAGCTGCGCGACCCGCAGGGCGCGCTCGTCCCGTTCGCGGTCGGCGCGGCGGCGACGGCGGTCGCGACGATCGGCTACTCGATCATGGAGTTCCTGCTCGGCGTCGACGCGCCGGTCAGCTTCCTGCTCGTGCGCGAGATCCTCGCGACGATCCTGCTCAACGCGCTGATCTCCGGCGTCGTCTACGCGATCGTGCGCCGCCTGCTGCTGCCGGCGCTGCCGGAGGACCCGCGCCGGCGCCGGCGCCGCGCCTACACGACGGGCGGCCTGTCGCCGCTGAGCCGCTCATGAGCTTCGAGCCCAGCGGCGGCCGCGTCCCGCCGATCACCCCGCAGCTCGCGCTGCGCGTCGCCGTCCTCGGCGTGATCGCCTTCGCCCTGTTCGGCATCGTCTTCTTCCGCCTCTGGTACCTGCAGGTGCTCTCGGGCGACCAGTACCTGCGCCAGGCGCGCGACAACCGCGTCCGCGAGCTCAGCGTCCAGGCGCCGCGCGGGGCGGTGCTCGACCGCAACGGCGAGCCGCTCGTGGAGAACCGCGTCGCGACCGTCGTGAAGCTCGACCCCGAGCGCCTGCCCGTCTCCGAGCGCGACGCCGCCGCGACGTGGGGCCAGCAGGTCACCGCGCGCAGCCGCCGGCCGAAGGGCAAGAAGGGCCCGCAGATCCCGATCCCCGAGGCGACGACCCCGAACCTCGTCCTGCGCTTCGAGCGCCTCGGCCGCGCGCTCAACATGTCGCCCCGGACGATCCAGGAACGGGTCGTGCGCTCCCTGACGCTCGTCCCGTACGCGAGCGTGACGGTCAAGACCGACGTCCCGGCGACCGTCCGCAACTACCTGCTCGAGCGCACCGCGCAGTTCCCCGGCGTCGACGTGCAGAAGGTCTACCTGCGCCGCTACCCCAACCGCGACCTCGGCGCCCAGATCGAGGGCACGGTCGGCGAGATCAGCCCGACGGAGCTCGCGCTCGACCGCTTCCGCGGCGTGCGCCAGGGCACGATCGTCGGCAAGGAGGGCATCGAGCGCGCCTACGACCGCTACCTGCGCGGCGTCGACGGCGCCCAGCGCATCACGGTCGACGCGCTCGGCCGGCCGAAGGGCACGCCGCAGGAGCGCGACCCGGTCCCGGGCCGCGCGCTGCGCACATCGCTCGACCTCGACCTGCAGCGCACCGGCGAGGCGGTCCTCGACCGCACGATCGCGTCCGGACCGGGCACCGCGGGGGCGTTCGTCGCGCTCGACCCGCGCGACGGCGAGGTCCTCGCGCTGGGCTCGAACCCGTCCTACGACCCGGCCGTCCTGTCGCGCCCGATCACCCAGAAGCGCCTCGAGCAGCTGTTCGGCCCGGACGCCGGCTCGCCGCGGTTCAACCGCGCGATCGGCGGCCTCTATCCGACGGGCTCGACGTTCAAGCCGATCACGGCGTTCGCCGCGCTCAGCCAGGGCATCATCACGCCCTCGACGCCGATCAACGACCCCGGCTGCATCGAGATCGGCGCCGCGAAGCAGTCGTTCTGCAACGCGGGCAAGGAGGTCAACGGGACGCTCAGCCTGCCGCGCGCGATCCAGGTCTCCTCGGACGTCTTCTTCTACACGCTGGGCCGCGACCTCAACCCGCTCGACGGCCAGCCGCTGCAGAAGATGGCCCACCGCCTCGGCCTCGGCGAGGCGACGGGCATCGACCTCCCGGGCGAGGGGCCCGGCCTCGTGCCCGACCGCCGCTGGCGCGCGGAGGTCGGCGACCGCGAGCGCCGCTGCCGCAAGCGCCGCCACATCCCGCTGACCGCGCTCGTGGGCTGCGGGATCTCCGACATGCGCCCGTGGACCGTCGGCGACAACGTGAACCTCGCGGTCGGCCAGGGCGACCTGCAGGCCTCGCCGATGCAGATGGCCGTCGCCTACGGGGCGATCGAGAACGGCGGGCGCGTCGTGCGCCCGCACCTCGGCGTCGCGGTCGAGGACCAGAACGGCCGCGAGCTGCAGAAGATCGATCCGGGCGCGCCGCGGCGGGTCAGGATGGATCCGGGCGCCCGCGCTGCGATCATGTCGGGCCTGCACGAGGCGACCACCGGAGACGGCACGTCGGCCGACGTCTTCAAGGGCTGGAATCAGAAGGCGTTCCCGGTCTACGGCAAGACCGGCACGGCCGAGCGTGCGGGCCATGGAGATCAATCCTGGTACGTGTGCTTCGTGCCCAACAAGAGCCGCCCGATCGTGCTGGCCGTGACCGTCGAGGACGGCGGCTTCGGCGCGGAGGCGGCCGCCCCGGTCGCACGCGTCATGCTGGCGCAGTGGTTCGGGCAGAAGAAGACCTTCATCGCCGGCAAGTCGCACACACGCTGATATGCCGCCCCGCACCGTCGCCCCGAACCCCGCCATCCAGGACGTGATCGACACGCCCCCGCCCGCGACCACGCGGCCGACGGGCATGCTGCTGCCGTTCGATCCGATCCTCTTCCTGGCCGTGATCGGGCTGTGCGCGGGCTCGCTGCTGACGATCGCGGACGCGACGTCCGACGACATCGCGGGCCAGCCGCACTACTACGTGACGCGCCAGGCGATCTTCTTCGGCGTCGGGATGGTCATCGCGCTCGTGCTCTCGCGCGTCGACTACTCACGGCTGCGCGAGCTCAAGTACGGCGTCTACGGCCTCCTGATCGTCACGATCCTGGCCGTCCAGGCGCTCGGCTCCGTCGCCCGTGGCTCGCGGCGCGCCATCGACACCCCGTTCTTCTCGTTCCAGGCCTCCGAGCTCGGCAAGGTCCTGCTCGTCGTCGCGCTCTCGGCGTTCATCGTCGATCGCTCGCGACGGCTGCAGGCCCGCGACACGCCGGCCCGGGTGATGCTCCTCACGCTGATCCCGGCCGCGTTGGTGATCGTGCAGCCGGACCTCGGCTCGGGCCTGGTCTACATCGTCATCGGCCTCGCCACGATGTTCGTGGCGGGCGTGAGCTGGCGCCCGTTCGCGGCGCTGTTCGCGCTCGGGGCGGTGGCGATCGCACTGACCCTCGTGGTCGCGCCGAAGGTCGGCGTGACCGTCCTGCACGACTACCAGAAGGAGCGCCTGACGGCGTTCCTCAAGCCGTCGGAGAACCCCGCCGACCAGGGCTACCAGCAGAACCAGTCGCGCATCGCCATCGGCTCCGGTGAGAAGACCGGCCGCGGCCCTGACGCGACGCAGACGAAGCTCAACTTCCTGCCCGAGCACCACACCGACTTCATCTTCGCGGTCGTGGGCGAGCGCTGGGGCTTCGTCGGAGCCGCGTTCGTGCTGTCGATGTACGCCCTGTTGATCTGGCGCGGGCTCCGCATATTGACGGTCTCGAAGAACCTGTTCGGCGCCATCGTCGCCGGCGGCATCGTCGCGATGCTGATGTTCCAGGTCTTCGTGAACGTCGGCATGAACGTGGGGATCATGCCGATCACCGGGATCCCGCTTCCCCTCTTCAGCTACGGGGGATCCTCGGTACTGACAACTTTCCTGGCCGTCGGCCTGCTGCAGTCGATCTACGCGCAGGGGCGCGCGGCTGCATCGCTCAAGGGCCGCGTCCTGGCTCTCTAGGAGAATGTTCAAGCGTGAAGAAGCAAGTCATCGTCAGCGTCGACCGCGGAGAGACCCGGGTCGCGCTGCTTGAGGCGACCGGGACACCGGCCGCCAAGCCGACGCGAGGTGGGCGCGGGCGCCGCAAGGCGAACCCCACCGCCGGCTACCGGGTCGCGGAGCTCTATCTCGAGCGCCGCGGCAACCGCTCCATCGTGGGCAACATCTACAAGGGCAAGGTCGACAACGTCCTGCCCGGCCTCGAGGCCGCCTTCGTCGACATCGGCCTCGACAAGAACGGGTTCCTGCACGTCGACGAGATCGTCCTGCCCGGCGTCGAGACGCCGCGGCGCGGCCGGGGCAAGGAGGGCGGCAAGAAGATCTCCGACCTGCTGAAGCCCGGCCAGGAGGTCGTCGTCCAGGTCGTCAAGGACCCGCTCAAGACCAAGGGCGCGCGGCTGTCGATGGAGCTCACCATCGCCGGGCGCTACATGGTCTACACGCCGACCGGCGAGGGCGTCGGGGTCTCCAAGCGCCTCGACGACAAGGAGCGCGAGCGCCTGCGCCGCGCCGCCAAGGGCCTCGACCTGAACGGCGGCGGCGCGATCATCCGCACGGCCGCCTCGGGCGCCAAGCGCGAGGACTTCGAGCGCGAGCTGCAGTACCTCTTCAAGCTCCACGAGGTCCTCGAGCAGCGCGTCGAGACCTCGCCGGCGCCGTCGCTCGTCTTCCAGGAGGCGGACCTCTCGGTCCGCGTCGTGCGCGACATCTTCTCCGAGCACTTCGAGAAGGCGGTCGTCGACGACGAGAAGCAGCACCACCGCCTCGTCTCGTTCTTCACCCGCACCGCGCCGGAGCTCGTCGACCGCGTCGAGCTCTACGAGGAGTCCGAGCCGCTGTTCGAGGCCTACGGCGTCGAGGAGGTCATCCGCGGCCTCGTCTCGCGGCGGGTCGACCTGCCCAGCGGCGGCTACCTGATGATCGACTACGCCGAGGCGCTGACGGTCATCGACGTGAACTCCGGCTCGTTCGTCGGCCGCGGCAAGCAGGCCCGGCTGGAGGACACGATCACGCGCACGAACCTCGAGGCGGCCGAGGCGGTCGTCAACGAGCTGCGCCTGCGCGACATCGGCGGGATCATCGTCATCGACTTCATCGACATGGCGCGCGCCCGCAACCGCGACGCCGTCCTGAAGACGCTGCGCAAGGCGCTCGACGAGGACCGCACGAAGACCTTCACGGCGGAGATCTCCAAGCTCGGCCTCGTCGAGATGACGCGCCAGAACGTCACCGAGGGCGTCCGGGAGATCATGACCCGGCCGTGCCCGACCTGCGACGGCGACGGCGTCGTCCTCTCGGAGGAGACGGTCGCGATCGAGTTCGAGCGCCGCCTGCGCGACCTCGGCTCCCGCGCGCCGCGCAAGACCGAGGCGTTCCTCGTGCAGATGAACCCGCGGGTCTCGAGCCAGTTCACGGGCAACGGCGCGCGCGTGCTGCACCTCATGGAGATCGAGACCGGCAAGCACTTCCTGTTCACCGGCTCGGAGGGCCTGCCGCTCGACCACTTCGAGGTCGTCATGGAGGGCGCCCTCGACGAGATCCGCGACGAGGCGATCCCGTTCCGCGACGGCGACGAGGTCTTCGTCACGATCGTCGAGCCGCACATGTACGAGGTCGACGACGCGGTCGCGAAGATCGACGGCTACATCGTGTCGGTCGCCGGCGGCGGCGCGCACGTGGGCGAGAAGCGCCTCGTGCGGATCGTCGAGGCCGGCCGCACCGCGGCGACCGCGGTGCTCGTCGACAACGGCGCCGGGCCGGCGGCGAAGACCGCCGCGAAGACCGCCGCCAAGCCGAAGTCCACCACCACCCGCGCCGCGCGGCCCCGCCGCAAGAAGGCCACGGCGGACGAGGAGGCCGCGGCCGAGGCGACCGTGGCGTCCTCCGACGCCGACGAGCCGTCCGAGGCCGGCGCGGCGTCCGCGGCCGCGGCGTCCGAGGCGGCCGCGGACACGGCCGCCGGGGGCGACGAGGCCGGCGCCGAGCCGCCCGAGGCCGCGCCCGCCCCGAAGCGCCGCACGCGCCGCAAGCCCGCGACGCCCGCCGCCGAGGAGGGTGCCGAGAACGGCGACCAGGCCGTGGCCGAGCCGTCGAGCGCCGCCGACGGCGACGAGACGCCGGAGGGCCAGGACGAGGGCGATGCCGTAGAATCGAAGCCTCGGCGCCGCGGCCGCAGAGGCGGACGGCGCCGTTCCGCTGCCAAGGCGGAAGCAACCAAGGCAGACTGAGACATCCCATGTACGCGATCGTGAAGACCGGTGGCAAGCAGTACCGCGTCGAGAAGGGCCAGACCCTCCTCGTCGAGCGCCTGCCCGACGAGGCGGGCGCCACGCTGCAGCTCGAGCCGATCATGTTCCGCTCGGACGACGTCGTCTTCGGCGCCGACGACCTCCAGAAGGTGCGCGTCGACGCGAAGATCGTCGAGCACCTGCGCGGCGAGAAGCTGCGCGTGTTCAAGTTCAAGCCCAAGCGCGGCTACCGCAAGCGCACCGGCCACCGCCAGAACCTGACCCGCATCGAGGTCACGGACATCGTCGGCCCCGGCAATTCGAAGAAGAAGCAGGAGGCCGAGTAATGGCACACAAGAAGGGCCTCGGCTCGTCCCGCAACGGCCGCGACTCGAACGCCAAGCGCCTGGGCGTGAAGGTGTTCGCCGGCCAGACCGTGACCGGCGGCGAGATCATCGTCCGCCAGCGCGGCAGCCGCTTCAAGGCCGGCGACGGCGTCGGCATGGGCCGCGACGACACGCTGTACGCCCGCGCCGCGGGCAAGGTGCAGTTCACGGTCGGCCGCCGCGGCCGCGTGGTGTCCGTCGCGCCGTCCGAGAGCGGCGCGGCCGCCTCCGGCGACTAGCCCCGCTCGTCCGTGGAGCCGCGCGACGCCGCCCGCGTCTACGGCGCCGGGCGCGTCGCGATCGGCGCCGCGCTCGTCGTGGCGCCGCGCCTGCTCGGGCGCATCTGGCTCGGCGCGCCCGCCGCGACGCCCGCGGGCGCGGTGGCGATGCGCGCGCTCGGCGTGCGCGACGTCGTGCTGGGCGGGATCGCCGTGCACACGCTCGACCACCCCGACGTCGCGCCGCGTTGGCAGCGCACGTGCGCGGCGGTCGACGCGGTCGACCTCGCCGCGACCGTCGCCGCCCGCCGGTCGCTGCCGCCGCTGGGCTCGGCGCTCGTGATCGGGATCGCCGCCGCGGGCGCCGCGACCGGCGCCTGGCTCGGCGGCGCGCTCAGCCGTCCTGCGCCGTAGGCCGCACGAAGATCTCGTTGACGTCGACCCGGGCCGGGCGGCTGACCGCGAACATCACGAGCTCGGCGACGTCGTCGGCCTCGAGGCGGCCCTCGCCCGGGTTGTCGAAGAACGGCGTGTCGACCATGCCCGGCTCGATGAGCGTGACGCGGCAGCCGGTGCCGTTCAGCTCCTGGCGCAGCGACTCGCCCATCGCCGTCACGGCGTGCTTCGTCGCCGAGTAGAGGCTGCCGGGCAGCGCGCGGCGGCCGGCGGCCGACGACGTGATGACGAAGTGCCCCTGGCGGTCGCGGACCGCCTCGAGCGTCGCGCGGATCGTGTAGGCGACGCCGAGCACGTTCGTGAGGACCATCGCCCGCCAGTGCTCGGGCGAGTCGCCGAGGAAGCTGCGCTCGGCGCCGAAGCCGGCGTTGGCGAAGACGACGTCGATCCGGCCGAAGCGGTCGATCGCGACCTGCGCGAGGCGCTCGTTGTCCTCCCACTCGGCGACGTCGGCGGGCACGGCGAGGGCGACGTCGTCGCCGCCGAGCTCGCCCGCGAGCGCCTCGAGCTTGTCCGCCGAGCGCGCGGAGAGCACGACGCGGTACCCGGCCTCGACCGCCATGCGGGCCGTCGCGGCGCCGATCCCGGTGGACGCGCCGGTGATGAGGAAGACCTTGCGCTCGTCGTCGGCCATGGGGTCCTTTCTAGAGTGGGACACGAATGCTGTACGACAAGGCTCGCATCTTCGTGCAGGGCGGGGCCGGCGGGAACGGCGTCAGCTCCTTCCGCCGCGAGGCCCACGTCCCCCACGGCGGCCCGGACGGCGGGGACGGCGGCCACGGCGGCGACGTCGTGCTGCTCTGCGACGACTCGCTGCGCGACCTGCAGAGCTTCAAGCGCTGGCCGCACCACAAGGCCAAGCGCGGCCGCCACGGCGAGGGCGCGCTGCGGCACGGCGCCCGCGGCGAGGACCTCGTCGTGCGCCTGCCGCCGGGGACCGTGGTCGAGGACTGGGACGGGACCTCGTACGACCTCGTCGTGCCCGGGACGCGCGTCGTCATCGCCGCCGGCGGGCCGGGCGGGCGCGGCAACAAGCGCTTCGCGGGGCCGACGCGCCAGGCCCCGCGGTTCGCCGAGCGCGGCCTGCCCGGCGCCGAGGGCTGGGTCGACCTGCAGCTCAAGCTGCTCGCGGACGTCGGCCTCGTCGGGCTGCCGAACGCCGGCAAGTCGTCGCTGCTCTCGCGTCTCACGCGCGCCGCCCCGAAGGTCGCCGACTACCCGTTCACCACCCTCGAGCCGGTGCTCGGCACGCTCGAGGGCGACGACCGCCAGATCGTGATCGCGGACATCCCCGGCCTCATCGAGGGCGCCTCGGCGGGCGCGGGCCTGGGCCACGACTTCCTCGCGCACGTCGAGCGCACGCGGCTGCTCGTGCACGTCCTCGACCTCGCGCCGCTCGACGGCTCCGACCCGGAGGAGAACTTCGCGACGATCGAGGCCGAGCTCGCCGCGCACGCCGCGCGCCTGGCCGCGCTGCCGCGCCTGCTCGCGCTGTCGAAGGCCGACCTCGTGCCCGCCGAGGAGGCCTCGCGGGCGGCGGCGGCGTGGGCGCAGCGGCTCGGCGACGACGTCCCGGTGCTCGTGACCTCCTCGGCCACCGGGGCCGGGCTGGACGAGCTCGCGGCGGAGCTGCTGCACCGCGTGCCGCTGGAGGCGCCGCGGCCGGCCGAGGCCCTCGCCGCCGAGGAGGACCTCGCCGAGCACCGCACGTTCCGCCCGGCCGCCGACCGCGGGTGGAACGTCGAGCGCCTGGCGGCGGGCGGCTTCCGCGTCACGGGCGAGCCGATCGAGCGCCTGCTCGCCCGCCACGACCTCGACAACGACGAGGCGCTCGCGCACGTCGAGCACCGCCTGCACCGGATGGGCGTGGTCCGCGCGCTCGAGGCCGCCGGCTTCGAGCCGGGCGACGACGTCGAGATCGCGGGCGTCGTGTTCGAGCTCGATCCGGGATAGAACGTCCCCGTGGCCCGCTACGTCGTCAAGCTCGGATCGAGCATCGTCGCCGAGGACTCGGGCGACCTGCGCGCGGAGGTCCTCGGCCGCATCGTCGACCAGGTCGCCGCCCGCCACGCCGCGGGCGACGAGATGGTCGTCGTCACGAGCGGCGCGATCGCCCGCGGGATGCGCGTGATGGCGCTGCCGATGCGCCCGCGCGCGATCGAGGACCTCCAGGCCGCGAGCGCGGTCGGGCAGGGCAAGCTCTACCGCGTCTACGACGAGCTGCTGCGCGGGCACGGCATCACGTCGGCGCAGGTGCTGCTGACGTTCTTCGACATGAGCGCGCGCACGCACTACCTCAACGCGCGCCAGACGCTGCGGCGGCTGATCGAGTGGCGCGTCGTCCCGGTCATCAACGAGAACGACACGACGACGACCGACGACATCTCCTTCGGCGACAACGACTTCCTCGCCGCCCAGGTCGCGATCCTCATCGGCGCCCACCGGCTCGTGCTCCTGACCGACACCGACGGGCTCTACACCTCGGACCCGCGCACCGACCCGGCGGCCGAGCTGCTCGCCGAGGTCACGGACTTCGAGGCGCTCAGCCGCCTGGCGATCGGCCACTCGACGTCGCCGCTCGGCTCCGGCGGGATGCGCTCGAAGGTCGTCGCCGCCGAGATGGCGACCGCGGCGGGGATCCCCGCGACGATCTGCAACGGCCTGCGGGCGGGCGCGCTCGAGGCGATCCTCGGCGGCGGGGCCGGCGTCGGCACGCACTTCCCGGCCCAGGAGGCGCGCTACTCGAGCTTCAAGCTCTGGCTGCGCTACGCCAAGCCGTCGCACGGGACGATCGTGGTCGACGCGGGCGCGGCCCGCGCCTTGCGCGACGGCGGCACCTCGCTGCTGCCGGTCGGCGTCATCGACGTCCGCGGCGGCTTCGACGTCGGCGACGCGGTGCACGTCACCGAGGGCGCGGCGGTGATCGGCAAGGGGATCACGAACTACTCCGCGCCCGAGCTGCGCCGGGTCATGGGCATGAAGAGCGGGCAGGTGCGCGAGGTGCTGCCGCGGGCGACCGACGAGGCCGTGCACCGCGACTACTTCGTGCTCGTCTGACCGCCGGACCGCTCCGCGCCGGGCGCCGACTCAGGTACCGTCGGCCGCGCGCTCCCCGCTCGCGTCCCGACGTCGCCGGAGGTCTGCGACATGCCCACCATGCTCTCGCCGCTGCGCCGCGCCACGCAGGTGGCCGGCGCCCGTCCCGCCGTCACGTGCGGCGACGTGACCCTGACCTACGCGGAGACGTGGGACCGCTGCCGCCGGCTCGCGGGTGCCCTGCGGGCGCTCGGCCTCTCGGAGGGCGACCGCGTCGCGGTCGTCGGCCCGAACTGCCACCGCTACCTCGAGCTGTACGTCGGCCTGCCGGCCGCGGGGCTCGTGATCGTCCCGCTCAACCCGCGCCACTCCGACGCCGAGCTGCGCTACGCGCTGGATGACTCGGGCGCCAAGGTGCTGTTCGCCGGGCGCCCGGTCGGCGACCTGCCGCCGTGCGTCGGCACGGTGATCGACATGGGGGAGGGCTACGAGGAGCTGCTCTCGGGCGCCGCGCCGGCCGACTTCCCCGCCCACATCGGCGAGGAGGACCTCGCCGGGATCTTCTACACCGGGGGCACGACGGGGGCGTCGAAGGGCGTGATGCTCACCCACCGCAACCTCGTCGCCAACGCGACGCACATGCAGATGGCGTGGCCGTTCTCGCCCGCCACGGTCTGGCTCGTCGTCGCGCCGCTGTTCCACGCGGCCGGGTCGATCGCCGTGCTCTCGACGATCTGGAACGCCGGCCGCCACGTGCCCGTGCCCGCGTTCGACCCCGGGGTCGTGCTCGACCTGGTCGCGCGCGAGCGGGTGACCGCGACGCTCGTCGTGCCGAGCATGCTCGCGGCGATGAACGAGGAGCAGCTCGCGCGCCCGCGCGACGTCTCGTCGCTCGAGGTCGTGAGCTTCGGCGGCGCGCCGAGCGCGACGGAGACGCTGCGCCGCGCCCACCAGGCGTTTCCCGGCGCGCGCCTGCTGCACCTGTACGGCGCGACCGAGACCGCGCCGATCGCGACGTCGCTGCTCGGCGTCGAGGCGCTGCTCGACGCGCCGCAGGCGCGCTCGTGCGGCCAGCCGGCGGTCGGGGTCGACGTCGAGATCCAGCGCGCCGAGGGCGGGACCGCCCCGGTCGGCGAGGTGGGCGAGGTCGTCGTCCGCGGCCCGAACGTCATGGGCGCGTACTGGAACAAGCCCGAGCAGACCGCCGACGCGCTCGTCGACGGCTGGTACCGCACCGGCGACCTCGGCTACATGGACGACCAGGCCTACGTCTACCTCGTCGACCGCGCGAAGGACATGATCGTCACGGGCGGCGAGAACGTGTACTGCACCGAGGTCGAGGACGTCCTCTACCGCCACCCCGCCGTGCTCGAGGCGGCGGTCTTCGGCATCCCGGACGAGCGCTGGGGCGAGGCCGTCCACGCCGTCGTCGTGCCGCGCGCCCCGGTGACCGGCGCGGACCTCGTCGCGTACTGCCGCGGGGCGATCGCGGGCTACAAGGTGCCCAAGACGATCGACGTGCGGGCGGAGCCGCTGCCGAAGTCGGGGGCGGGCAAGGTCCTCAAGCGCGAGCTGCGCGCGCCGCACTGGGCCGGGCGGGAGTCGATGGTGTCGGGGGCCTGAGGGGGACGGGTCCCGCCCACCGCGCGGGCGGCGGGCGGTAGCGTCCGGGCCGTGACCCAGGCCCCGACGATGCTCTGGCCGCTGCGGCGCGCGATCGCGGTCGCCCCGGGCGCGCCCGCGGTCTCGTTCGAGGGCCTCGAGCTGACGTACGCCGAGCTGTGGGAGCGCTGCCGCCGCCTCGTCGGCGGGCTGCACGCGCTCGGTGCCGGGCGCGGCGACCGCGTCGCCGTCGTCGCCCGGAACTCGCACCGCTACCTCGAGCTGTACCAGGCGGTCCCGGGCGCGGGGATGGTGCTCGTGCCGCTCAACCACCGCCACGCCGACGCGGAGCTGCGCTACGCGCTGGAGGACTCGGGCGCGCGGATCCTGTTCACCGACCGCGAGATCGCCGACCTGCCCGCGTGCGTCGAGCACGTCGTCGACGCCGGCGACGGCCACGAGGCGCTGCTCGCCCGCGCGGACGCGGCCGACTTCCCCGACGACGTCACCGAGGACGACCTCGCCGGGCTCTTCTACACCGGCGGCACGACGGGCGCGGCGAAGGGCGTCATGCTCCGCCACCGCTCGCTCGTGGCCAACGCGATGCACGTCCAGGCGGTGTGGCCGTTCGACGCCGACACGCGCTTCCTGCTCGTCGCGCCGATGTTCCACCTCGCGGGCACGCTCGCCGTGCTGGCCACGACGTGGCACGCCGGCCACCAGACGCTGATGCCCGCCTTCGACGCCGCCGGCCTGCTCGACCTCGTCGAGCGCGAGGCGATCACCGCGACGCAGGTCGTCCCGAGCATGCTGGCGGCGGTCACCGAGGAGCAGCTCGCCCGTCCGCGCGACGTCTCCTCGCTGCGCTTCCTGACCTTCGGCGGCGCCCCGAGCGCGACCGAGACCCTGCGCCGCGCCCGCCGCGCGTTCCCCGACGCGGAGCTGATGACGATGTACGGCGCGACGGAGACGGCGCCGCTCGTCACCGCGGTCCGCCGGCTCGAGGCGCGGCTCGACGCGCCGCAGGCGGCGACCTGCGGGCGCCCGCTGGTCGGCGTCGAGGTGCGCATCGTCGACCCCGAGGACCGCACCCCGCTGGCCCGCGGCGACGTCGGCGAGGTCGCCGTCCGCGGCCCGAACGTGATGGCCGGCTACTGGAACAAGCCCGAGCAGACCGCGGCCGTGCTCGTCGACGGCTGGTACCACACGGGCGACCTCGGGCGGCTCGACGACGACGGCTACCTCTACCTCGTCGACCGCGCGAAGGACATGATCGTGAGCGGCGGCGAGAACGTGTACTCGACCGAGGTCGAGGACGTCCTCTACCGCCACCCGGCGGTGCGCGAGGCGGCGGTCTTCGGCATCCCGGACGAGCGCTGGGGCGAGGCCGTGCACGCCGTCGTCGTCGCGCGCGAGGCCGTGGGCGAGGAGGAGCTCATCGCCCACTGCCGCGCGTCGATCGCCGGCTACAAGGTGCCCAAGCGCATCGAGCTGCGCGAGGAGCCGCTGCCGAAGTCGGGCGCCGGGAAGGTCCTCAAGCGCGAGCTCCGGGCCCCGTACTGGGAGGGCCGCGAGTCGATGGTGTCGGGCGCGTGAGCCGCGTGGGCCCGGACGAAGGGAGAGCGTGATGGCCGACCTGCAGACGACCTCGCCCGCCGCGCGGGCCGAGCGCGAGGCGCGGATCGCCGCGCGCGCCGAGGCGGTCTACGAGGAGGTGACGGACGGCCTGCGCCGGTCGCTGCGCCTGTCCGAGGTCGTCTACGAGGCGGCCGACCGCCATCCCGACCTGCTCCCGACCCGGGCGGCGATCGACGCCGAGCGCGAGCTGCTCCAGAAGGACAAGCAGGGCCTCGAGATCGACCAGGGCGTGTTCCTCGCGCACCTGCTCGCCCACCCGCGGATCGGCCCGCACCTGCTCCACGCGATGTCCCAGCCCAAGGCCGACGCGCTCGAGCACCTCGACACGCTCCGCGCGACCGGCAGCGTCGACCTCGGCGTCGCGCGCGTGGACCGCGACGGCGACGTCGGGCTCATCACGACCCAGAACGACGCGTTCCTCAACTCCGAGGACGACCCGTCGGTCGCCGCGCTCGAGACGGCGGTCGACCTCGTGCTGCTCGACGACGCGATCCGCGTCGCGGTGCTGCGCGGCGGCGTCGCGACCCACGCGAAGTACGCCGGGCGCCGGATCTTCGGCTCCGGCCTGAACCTCACGCACCTCTACTACGGCAAGATCTCGCTCGTCGAGTTCATGCTCGAGCGCGAGCTCGGGGCGCTGGCGAAGATGTATCGCGGCCACGACCTCGGCGCGCCCGGCCAGCCGCTCGAGGACCGGCGCGAGAAGCCGTTCGTCGCCGCCGTGGAGTCCTTCGCGATCGGGGGCTCGTGCCAGATCCTGCTCGTCATGGACCGCGTGATCGCGGAGGCCGGGGCGTACTTCAACCTGCCGGCGCGCAAGGAGGGCATCGTCCCCGGCTGCGCGAACCTGCGCCTGCCCCGCTTCGTCGGCGAGCGCGCGACCCGCCAGGCGATCTTCTTCAACCGCGACTTCCTCGCCGACAGTCCCGAGGGCCGGATGCTGGCCGACGAGGTCGTGTCCGCCGGTGACGTCGACGGCGCGATCGCACACGCGGCGACGGAGCTCATGAGCGCCGGCGAGACGAGCCTCGTCGCCAACCGCCGCCAGCTGCGCGTCGCCGCGGAGCCGCTCGACGTGTTCCGCGCCTACATGGCGAGCTACGCGCGCGAGCAGGCGTACTGCTTCTACAGCCCGGCGCTCATCGACAACCTCGAGCGCAACTGGGAGGCCAAGCGGCGCCGGCTGTGAGCGCGGCCGCGGACCGCCTACTCTTTCTCCATGGCCGTCACCGCCCAGTCCGTCGCCGACCTCTGCCGCACCGCCCAGGACGCCTCGCGGGTGCTCGCGACGCTCGACAGCGCCACGAAGAACTCCGCGCTGCACGCGATCGCCGACGCCCTCGTCGCCCGCACGCCGGAGATCCTCGAGGCCAACGCCCGCGACATGGACGCGGGCCGCGAGAACGGCCTCTCGCCGGCGCTCCTCGACCGCCTCGCGCTCGACGGCGCGCGCGTCGCCGGGATCGCCGCCGGCGTGCGCTCGATCGCGGCGCTGCCGGACCCGGTCGGCGAGGTCATCGACGGCTTCCGGCTGGCCGAACGGCCTGGACGTGCGCAAGGTCCGCGTGCCGCTGGGCGTGATCGCCGTCGTCTACGAGGCGCGCCCGAACGTCACGATCGACGCCGCCGCGCTGTGCCTGAAGTCCGGCAACGCCATCGTCCTGCGCGGCTCCTCGTCGGCGGCCCACTCGAACGCCGTGCTCGCGGGCATCGCGGCCGACGCCGCCGAGTCCGCCGGCCTGCCCGAGGGCGCGATCGCCCTGGTCGCCGGCGGCGGCCGCGAGGAGCTCGCGGAGCTCGCGACCCAGAACGGGGTCGTCGACCTCATCATCCCGCGCGGCGGGGAGGGCCTGAAGAACGCGCTCAAGGGCGTCGCGACGGTGCCGGTGATCTACGCCGCGTCGGGCAACTGCCACGTCTACGTCGATGCCGGCGCGGACCTCGAGGCCGCCGAGCGGATCATCGTCAACGCCAAGACCCAGCGGCCGGGCGTGTGCAACGCGGCGGAGACGCTGCTCGTCCACGTCGACGCGGCCGGGGCGTTCCTGCCCCGCGCGCTGCGCGCGCTGCAGGCCGACGGCGTCGAGCTGCGCGTGGACGGCCGCAGCCGCGCCGCGGCCGGCGAGGAGCTGTCGCGCTCGCTGCTGCCCGCCGAGGACGAGGACTGGGACACGGAGTTCCTCGCGCTCGTGCTCGCCGTGAAGGTCGTCGACTCGGTCGACGAGGCGATCGAGCACATCAACGCCCACGGCTCCGGCCATTCGGAGGCGATCGTGACCCGCGACGCGGTCGCCGCGCGCGCGTTCGAGAAGGGCGTCGACGCGGCCTGTGTCTACATCAACGCCTCGACGCGCTTCACCGACGGCGGCGAGTTCGGCCTGGGCGCCGAGATCGGCAACTCGACCCAGAAGCTCCACGCGCGCGGGCCGATCGCGCTGCGCGAGCTGTGCACGTTCAAGTACGTCGTCCAGGGCGACGGCCACATCCGTCCTTGACCGTCGCCGCGCTCCCGCGGCGGGGCCGCGGCCGGCGGGCGCGCTCATCGCTCCGCCGTCCCCGCGCGCCGGGCCGTCCCGGTGGCTGAGGTCGGGATCCTGGGCGGGACCTTCAATCCGCCCCACGTCGGCCACCTCGTGATGGTCCAGGAGGCGCTGCACCAGCTCGCGCTCGACCGCGTCGTGCTCATGCCGGTCGCCCAGCCGCCCCACAAGGAGGCCGAGGCGGACCCGGGCGCGGAGGCCCGGCTCGCGCTCTGCCGCCTCGCCGTGGCCGACGCGCCCGACGTCTCGGTCTGCGACTTCGAGATCGAGCGGGGCGGTGCGTCGTATACGGTCGATACCCTGAGAGCACTGCATGACCGCGTACCGGAGCACGCCCTGACCTTCATCGTCGGCGGGGACATGGCTGACAGCCTCCCCACCTGGAAGGAGCCGGAGGCCGTCCTGGACTTGGCGCGACTGGCCGTCGCCGAGCGGGACGGACTGCGCCGCGAGGACATCGCGGCCCGGCTGGAGCCGTTGCACCGGGGCGATCGCGTCGTGTTCTTCGACATGCCCCGCATCGACCTGTCCTCGTCGGCGATCCGCGATCGGGTCGCCGGCGGACGCCCACTCAAGTACCTCGTCCCCGATCCGGTGGCCGCCGCCATCCGATCCCGCCGCCTGTACCAATCCCCTGCTGGGAGGCCTGCCGCATGACCCTGAGCCCGGAGCGGCTCGCAACCACCGCCGCGGCGCTCGCCGCGGACAAGAAGGCATCCGACATCGTCGTCCTCGACCTGCGCGCGGCCGCCGCCTACACGGACTTCTTCGTGATCGTGTCGGGCACGTCCGACCGGCAGGCGAAGGCGATCCACGACGGCATCCACCTCGGCCTCAAGACGCATGAGGGCCTGCTGCCGCGGCGCGTCGAGGGCGTCCGCGAGGCGCGTTGGATCCTCATGGACTACCTCGACATCGTCGTCCACGTCTTCACGCCGGAGACCCGCGACTTCTACCGGCTCGAATCGCTCTGGGGCGACGTGCCCCGCAGCGACCTCGACCCCGTCGAGCTGCTCTCCGAGCTGCCCGACGCCGCCCGCGTCGCGGGCTGAGCGCGTCGATCCGAGAACGACGAAGGCCACCCGGGTGGGTGGCCTCGGCGGAGTGGAGCTAGCCGGGCTCGAACCGGCGACCTCCTGCATGCCATGCAGGCGCTCTCCCAGCTGAGCTATAGCCCCAAGCTCGGTGCTGGCGCCGATTGTACCGGGCATGGCCGGACGACTCAGGCCCGGGTCGGTCGAGGGCGCCGACGCTCCCGGCTCTATCCTTGACGACCCCGTATGGCCGAGTACCGCTACGACCCCAAGCAGATCGAGCCCCGCTGGCAGAAGGTGTGGGCCGACGAGCGCACCTGGGAGGTCGACAACCCCGGTTCGTCGACCGCCGGGCGCGACGGCGACGGCCGCAAGGCCTACGCCCTCGTCATGCTGCCCTACCCCAGCGGCGAGCCGCACATCGGGCACCTGAAGGTCTACTCGGTCGGCGATGCGGTCGCGCACTTCCACCGCCGCGCCGGGCGGCGCGTCCTGCAGCCGATGGGCTACGACGCGTTCGGCCTGCCGGCGGAGAACCACGCGATCTCGACCGGCCAGCACCCCCGCGACTCGACGAACGCCGCCATCGCCGCGTTCCAGCGTCAGTTCCGCGAGTGGGGCATCTCGATCGACTGGTCGCGCGAGTTCGGCACCCACGACCCGCGCTACTACCGCTGGACGCAGTGGATCTTCCTGCAGCTCTACGAGCACGGCCTGGCCTACCGCAAGGAGGCGGCGGTCAAGTGGTGCCCGAACGACCAGACGGTGCTGGCCAACGAGCAGGTGATCGACGGGCGCTGCGAGCGCTGCGGCGCGGAGGTCGAGGCCAAGCAGCTCGAGCAGTGGTTCTTCCGCATCACCGACTACGCCGACCGCCTGCTCGACGACCTGGACACGGTCGAGTGGCCCGAGCACGTCAAGACGATGCAGCGCAACTGGATCGGGCGCTCGGAGGGCGCCGAGGTCACGTTCCGCTGCGACGAGCTCGGGATCGACTACCCGGTCTTCACGACGCGGCCGGACACGCTGTTCGGCGCGACGTTCTTCGTGATGGCCCCGGAGCACCCGGACATCGAGCGCCTGGCCGCGGGCACGGGCCGCGAGCAGGAGGTGCGCCACTACGTCAACCACGCGCTGAACGAGTCCAGCGAGGAGCGCGGGGCGGCGGACAAGGAGAAGACGGGCGTCTTCCTGGGCCGGCACGTCATCAACCCGGTCAACGGCGAGCGGCTGCCGATGTACGTCGCCGACTACGTGCTGATGGAGTACGGCACCGGCGCGATCATGGCCGTCCCGGCGCACGACGTCCGCGACTACGCGTTCGCGACGAAGTTCGAGCTGCCGATCCGGCGGGTCATCGAGGCGCCCGACGGCGACGACGAGCTGCCCTACACCGGCGACGGTGTGCTCGTGAACTCGGCCCCCGAGTTCGACGGGCTGCACAACCGCGAGGCGATGCAGAAGATCGTCGACTGGCTCGACCGCGAGGGCAAGGGCCACCGCTCGATCAACTACCGCCTGCGCGACTGGCTGCTCTCCCGCCAGCGCTACTGGGGCTGCCCGATCCCGATCGTCCACTGCCCGACCGACGGAATCGTCGCGGTGCCCGAGAGCGACCTGCCGATCCTGCTGCCGGACATCCGGGACTACGCGCCGCGCGGGCGCTCGCCCCTGGCCGCCGCCGACGACTGGGTCAACACGACCTGCCCGCGCTGTGGCGGGCCGGCCCGGCGCGAGACCGACACGATGGACACCTTCGTCGACTCGTCCTGGTACTTCCTGCGCTACTGCGACCCCGACAACGACGAGGCCGCGTTCGACAAGGACGTCGTCGACTACTGGATGCCGGTGGACCAGTACATCGGCGGCGTGGAGCACGCGATCCTGCACCTGATGTACGCGCGCTTCTTCACGAAGGCGCTCGCGGACCTCGGGCACCTGAACGTCCAGGAGCCGTTCGCGCGGCTGTTCACCCAGGGCATGATCACCCGCGACGGCGCGAAGATGTCCAAGTCGCGCGGGAACGTCGTCTCGCCGCAGGCGATCGTCGACCGCCTCGGCGCGGACACCGCCCGCGCGTACATCCTGTTCATCGGGCCGCCCGACCAGGACGCCGACTGGGCCGACGAGGGCGCCGAGGGCGTGCACCGGTTCCTGAGCCGGCTGTGGCGGCTGAGCGCGGAGATCTCCGACACGACCGCCGGACGAGCCCGTGCCGTCCGATCCGGCCGGGCCGGACCTCGGACCTCGTCCGCAAGGCGCACTGGGCGATCGAGAAGGTCACCAACGACATGGCCGGCCGGTTCGCGTTCAACACCGCGATCGCCGCGATCATGGAGCTGACGAACGACGCCTCGCGGCTGCGCGACCGCGCGGGCGCCGGGGCGATGCGCTTCGCGCTGCAGACCGCCAACTCGCTGCTGTTCCCCTTCGCCCCGCACACCGCGGCCGACGGCTACGAGCGCCTGACGGGCCGCCGCGTATGGGAGGAGGAGTGGCCGGCGGCGGAGCATCGCTTCCTCGAGCGCGACACCTACCAGCTGGTCTGCCAGGTCAACGGCCGCGTGCGCGATCGCGTCGAGGCGCCGTCGGGCGCCCCGCGCGATGAGCTCGAGCAGCTCGCGCTGGCCGCGCCGAACGTCCAGGCCCACATCGACGGCAAGGACGTCGTCAAGGTGATCGTGGTGCCGGACAAGCTCGTCAACGTCGTCGTTCGCTGAGGGCGCGCGGTGCGCGCCGCGCGTGGGGACGGATGACGCGCGCTCCGTACGTCGCGGTCGTCGGTCCGGGCGAGGCGTCACCGCAGGAGCTCCACGCGGCGGAGGACATCGGCGCCGGCCTGGCCGCCGCCGGTGCGGTCGTCGTCACCGGCGGGCTCGGCGGCGTGATGGAGGCCGCCTGCCGCGGCGCGCGCTCGCGGCGCGGGCGCACGATCGGGATCCTCCCGGGCGAGGATCGTGAAGCAGCCAACGGCTGGGTCGAGATCGCGATCGCGACGGGCCTCGGCGAGCTGCGCAACGGGCTCGTCGTCCGCGCGGCCGACGCGCTCGTGGCCGTCGGCGGCGCCTACGGGACGCTGTCGGAGGTCGCGCTGGCGCTCAAGCTCGGGCGGCCGGTCGTCGGGCTCGGAACGTGGGACGTGCATGGGATCGAGCACGTTTCCACGCCCGAGGAGGCGCTCGACCGAATCGCGCGTCACTTGGTGCAGTGACGACACAGTTTTGGTGCAAATCGGGGGTCACATGTAACGCGCGCCCGCCTAGCCTCGGGCCATGCCGCAGCTCAGCCGCACCCAACTCGCGACCTACGCGGCCCTCGCGCTCGTCGTCGCGGTGCTCGGCGTGCGGTTCATGCAGCGCCAGCAGCCGGCCTCCGCGGCCCTCCCGGGCGCGACGAGCGGCGCTCGCGACAGAGGCGCCGCCACGACGGCGGTGCGCGTGTCGCGCCCGGCGGCGCAGGGATCGGTCGTCCACGTGGCGGGCGCCGTGCGGCGCCCCGGCGTCTACCGGCTGCCCGCGGGCGCCCGGGTCCAGGAGGCCGTCCGGCGCGCGGGCGGGGCCCGGCCGGGCGCCGACGTCAACGCCATCAACCTCGCGGCGAAGATCGTCGACGGCCAGCAGGTCGTCGTCCCGAAGCGCGCGGGCACCGGCGGGGCGGCCGCGCCCGCCGGCGCGTCGCCCGCGGGTGCCGCGGCCGGGGCGGCGCCGGCCGGCCCGCCGATCAGCCTGAACAGCGCGACCGCGGAGCAGCTCGACACGCTCGACGGCGTCGGGCCCGCGACGGCGCAGAAGATCATCGCGTGGCGCACGCAGCACGGCGGCTTCCGCTCGATCGCGGACCTCGGCCAGGTCCCGGGGATCGGCCCGAAGAAGCTCGCCGCGATCAAGGATCGGGTGCAGCCCTAGATGGGCTCCGGGGCGGTCGTCGGCCGGTGGCGCGCCGCGCTCGCGGCGGCGGTGGGCGAGGTGCGTCGCCGGCCATTGCACGTCGCCTTGGCGGCGCTCGTGTTCGGGCTCGTCGCCGGGCCGCGCGCGCCGCTCGTGGTCCTCGCGGCGCTCCTCGCGTGCCCGCTGCTCGCCCGCCGCGCGGCGGGCGCACTGCTCGTCGCGGTCGCCCTGCTCGGCGGTGCAGTGCTCGCCGACGCGCGGCTGGCCGCCCTCGACCACACGGTCCTCACGGAGCGGCTCGGGCACGCCGCGAGCGTGCACGCGTGGCTCATCGAGCCCGCGCGGCCGCGCCCGTTCGGCGGCCGTACGGCTGTCGCGCGACTCGGTGACGAACGGGTGCTCGTCCGCACCGGGGCGCGCGTGCGCTGGCCGGCCGTCCGCGTGGGGGAGGAGGTCGCCGTCGACGGCGTGCTCGAGGCGCTGCGGCCGGCGGACGCGTGGCTCCGTCCGCGCAACGTCCACGCCATCCTGCGCGCGGAGCGGGTCGTCCCGACCGGTCGCCGGCGGGGCGGTCTCCCCGGGGTGCTCGACCGGTTCCGCGAGCGCGCCGAGGCGACACTCGACCGCGGCCTGCCGCCACCCCAGGCCGCGCTGCTGCGCGGCATGGTGCTCGGCGAGGACGAGGCGCTGGCGCCGGCGGCCCGCGAGGACTTCCAGACCTCCGGGCTCGCCCACCTCGTGGCCGCGAGCGGCCAGAACGTGATGCTGCTCTGCGCGCTCGTCTTCGGCCTGTCGGCCGTCGTCGGGCTCGGCTTCCGCGCGCGGCTGTTCCTCGCGCTCGCGCTGGTCGCGCTCTACGTGCCGCTGGCGGGCGGCGGGCCGTCGATCCAGCGCGCCGGCGTCATGGGCGCCGCCGGGATCACCGCGGCGCTCGCGGGGCGACCGGCGTCGCGCTCGTATGCCGTCCTGCTCGCGGCGGCGGTGACGCTCGCGATCAACCCGCGGTCGATCGCCGAGCCGGGATGGCAGATGAGCTTCGGCGCGGTCGTCGCGATCATGCTGCTCGCCGCGCCGCTCGCGGCGGCGCTGCGGCGCCACCGCCGGGTGCCGGCCGGCCTCGCGGAGGCCGCCGCGGTGACGGTGGCCGCGACGCTCGGGACGGCGCCGCTCATCGCGGTGCACTTCGGACGGACGTCGCTCGTGTCCCTGCCCGCCAACGTCCTCGCCGCGCCCGCGGTGGCGCCCGTCATGTGGCTCGGGATGGCCGCGGCCGCCGTCGGCCAGGTGAGCGCCGCGGCGGCCGCGCCGTTCACGGCCCTCGCGGGCTACCCGCTCGCCTTCGTCGGATGGGTCGGCGACACGGCCGCGCGGCTGCCGCACGCGACCGTCGACGTGCCCCCGGTCCTGGTCGCCCTCGTCTGCCTCGCGGCGGTCGCGGCGATCCTGGTCCCGGCGGCCCGGCGTCCGGGCCCGGCGGGCGCCGTCGCCGTGCTCACGCTCGTCCTCGTCCTGCTGCGCGCACCGGCCGGCCCGGCGGCGCCACCGGCCGGCCTGCGCGTCACGTTCCTCGACATCGGCCAGGGCGACGCGACGCTCATCCAGGACCGGCGCACATCCGTGCTCGTCGACACCGGCCCACCCGACGGCGGGATCGTCGCGCGGCTGCGCCACGCCGGGATCGCGCGGCTCGACCTGCTCGTCGTGACCCACGCCCAGGCCGACCACGACGGCGGCGCGGCGGCGGTGCTGCGGGCGATGCCGGTCGGGCTCGTCCTCGACGGCCGCGACGGCGTACGCGATCCCCTCGGGCTGCGGATGGTGGCCGAGGCCGGCCGCCGCGCCGTGCCGGTCACGACGCCGGAGGCCGGGCAGACGCTGCGCGCCGGGCGGATCGAGCTGCGTGTGCTCTCGCCCGTGCGCGAGGACCCCGCGGAACATGCCGGCGCGGACCCCAACGACCGCGCGATCGTGGCCGAGGCCCGCGTCGGACCCTTCCGGATGCTGCTGACGGCCGACGCCGAGTCCGACGTCCTCGCCACGCTCGACCTCGGTCAAGTCGACGTGCTCAAGGTCTCCCACCACGGCAGCGCCGACCCCGGGCTCGCGGCGTTGCTCGAGCGGATCCGGCCGCGGCTCGCCGCCATCGAGGTCGGCGCGCACAACACCTACGGCCATCCCGTCCCGGCCACCGTGCAGACGCTCCGGGCCGCGGGCGCGGCGGTCTATCGGACGGACGAGGACGGCGACGTGCGCGTCGAGGAGCGCGGCGACGACCTGCTGGTGGCGACGCATGCGTGACGGCCGGCGCGGAGGGACGGCCATGGCCGCGGTGCCGGCGGGCGCGGGATCTAGACTCGGACGGGTGCCGACCTTCAAGCCCGCGTACCTGATCCACGGTGACGAGCACGGCCGCATCTCCGAGCGCCGCGCGAAGCTGCGCGCGCTCGCCGAGGCGGAGTCCGGCGTGGGCGGGGTCGAGGTGTTCGAGGGCGACGCGGCCACGCCCGAGGCGGTCGGGCTCGCGCTGTGCGCGATGACGTTCGCGATCGGCCGCCGCTTCCTCATCGTGGACGGCGTCGAGCGCTGGAAGGACGCCGAGATCGAGGCGTCGCTGGCGCCGGTGCTCGCCGACATGACCGCCGACACGACGGTCGCCTTCTTCGCCCGCGAGGAAGGTCGGACGAAGGTGTCGGCGAAGCTCGTGGCGGCCGTGAAGAAGGCCGGCGGCGACGTCGACGCCGAGACGACGCTCAAGCCGCGCGAGCTGCCGCGCTGGGTCATCGACGCCGGGGACCGGCTCGGGGTGAAGGTCGAGAACGCGGCGGCGCAGGCGCTCGTCGCGCAGGTGGGCGACCGTCAGCAGCGGCTGCTGCGCGAGCTCGAGAAGCTCGCGCTCGAGCACGGCGAGGGGGCGACGATCGGCGTCGAGGAGGTCGAGGGCGCCGCGGCGCTGTCGGCCGAACGCCAGATCTGGGGGCTGATCGACGCGATGGTCGGGCGCGACCGCGCCCAGGCGACCCGCGCCTTCCTCGAGCTGCGCGCGCAGGGCGAGACCCTGCCGCGGCTCGTGCCGCTCATGGCCCGCCGGGTCCGCGACGTGCTCGCGATCGCGATGCGGCTCGAGGCGGGGGAGTCGCCCGCGCAGGTGAAGTCGTCGCTGCGGATGGGCTCGTGGCTGGCCGACCGGCGCATCAAGGAGGCGCGGGCGACCGACGTCGAAGCGCTGCAGCGCGCGCTGGAGGCGCTGGCGGAGCTCGAGCTCGCGAGCCGCGGCAACACCGAGCTCAGCGAGGAGACGGCGGCGCTGCAGGCGATCGACGCGATGGCGCCGGTGGGGTGAGGCCGGCGCTACTCGGCGCCGGCGCTGCTGCCCGCGCGGATCTTCGCGGCGCGGGACTTCTTGCGCGCGCCGGCGTTCCGGTGCAGGGCGCCCCGCTTGACGGCCTTGTCGATCGTCCGCACGAGCGCCTTGTGCTCGGTGTCGGCGGTCTCGTCGTCGCCGGCGCCGACCGCGGCCTGCAGGCGGCGGAAGTACGTCTTGATCGTCGACGTGTAGCGGCGGTTCTCGAGACGCTCGCGCTCGGCGCGAAGGATGCGCTTCTTCTGTGAATGGATGTTGGCCATGGGGCGGTCGTGGAGTGTAGCGGGGCGGCGGGCACCGGCGATGGGTGCGGGGGTGGCGGCCTGTCCGGGCCGTAGCATCATGGCCAGTGTCGAGCGAGCCCACCGCGACGGCGACCCCGCAGGCCCAGGACCAGGCGGCGCCGCCGCCCACCGCGACGGGTCGGACCGTCGCCCGCAACACCGCGATCTTCTCGATCGCGACGGGTCTGAGCCGGATCGCCGGTCTCGTCCGCGAGATCGTGGCCTCGAGCTACTTCGCCACGAGCGGCGCGTTCAGCGCGTTCACGATCGCCTTCCAGGTCCCGAACGTCGTGCGCAGCCTGTTCGCCGACGCCGCGCTCAGCGCCGCGTTCGTGCCGGTCTTCACCGAGCTGCTCGAGCAGGGGCGCCGCAAGGAGGCCTTCCGGCTGGCCTCCACGCTGTTCTTCCTGATCCTCACGGTCCTCGGCGCGATCTCGGTGCTGTTCATCGTCGGGGCCGGCGTCGTCATGCCGCTCTTCACGGGCGACACGTTCTCGGCCCAGCTCGACGACCTGACCGTCGGCCTCAGCCGCGTGCTGTTCCCGGTCGTCCTGATCCTCGGGCTCAACGGCCTCGTCGTCGGGATCCTCAACGCGTACGACCACTTCGCGATCCCGGCGCTCAGCCCGCTCGTCTGGAACTTCGTGATCCTGGGCTGCCTCATCGGGAGCAACCAGATCCTGAGCGGCGACGAGCAGCTCTACGGCTACGCCGTCGGGGTCGTGGCCGGCACGGCGGTCCAGTTCGCGATGGCGATCCCGCAGCTCAACCGGATCGGGTTCCGCCTCCAGATCAGCTTCTCGTTCCGGGACCCGCGCGTCCGCCAGGTCCTGCGACTGATGCTGCCGGTGACGATCGGCCTCGGCCTCATCAACTTCAACCTGCTCATCAACTCGACGCTCGGCTCGCTCGTCTCCGACCAGGCCGCGCGCGCGATCGACGCCGCCTTCCGCATCTACATGCTGCCGCAGGGCATGTTCAGCGTCGCGATCGCGACCGTGCTCTTCCCGACGCTGAGCCGCTTCGCCGCGCGCAAGGACTACGACGGCCTGCGCAACCTCGTCGGCACCGGGATGCGCCAGGTCTTCCTGCTGCTCATCCCGGCGGCGGCGGCGACGCTCGCGCTGTCGACGCCGATCACGCGACTGATCTACCAGCACGGCGCCTTCGGGCCTTCGTCGACCGAGCTCGTGTCCTCGGCGCTCTTCTGGTTCTCGTTCTCGCTGCCGTTCTCGGGCGTGAACCTCCTCTTGACCCGCACCTTCTTCAGCCTCCAGCGGCCGTGGATCACGACCGGCATCGCGGGCCTGAACCTCGCCGTGAACGTCGCGGTCTCGGTCGCGCTCTACAAGCCGTTCGGCATCCCCGGGATCGTCGTCGGCACGGCTGCGTCGTCGGCGGCGATGACCGCGGCGCAGGTGCACTTCCTGCGGCGCGAGCTGCACGGCCGGCTGGACGTGCGGCGGACGGCCGCGGTCGTCGTCCAGCTGCTCGGCGCGTCGGCGCTGCTGGCCGCGGTGAGCTACGGCGTCTGGAAGCTGCTCGACGAGACCCTCGGGCGTGGCCTGATCGGCGAGGTCCTGTCGGTCGGCGTCGGCCTCACGGCGGGGGCGATCGCGTACGGCGTCACCGTGCATCTGCTGCGGATTCCCGAGGCGCGACAGATCGAGCACCTGCTGGCCGGACGGCTGCTCCGGCGCGGCGAACGGTAGTCCCAGCGCCACAAGCGGAAATTTCTCCTCAAGTTCCCCCGGCCACCTGCCGATACGAGACCGGAACATGGTCACGGATAGACCGATTCGGGGGGTGGCACCGGGGGGTGTCAGCGTGGGGGTCGGCGCCGCGTGCCGCGCGGCGGCCGACCACCTCGCGGTGGACCCGGCGCTGCGGCCGAGCGTATGGCTCGAGCGCGGCGGCCGGCTGCGGTGCATGGCCACGAAGGGGGAGTGGCCGGGCACCGCGGGGATCACGCCGGGCGCGGACGTCGTGGGGGCGACGTCCTCGGCCGCAGCGGATCACCAGGGGGAAGGTTCAGGCGGACGCGGCGCGGGAGCCGTGTTCGCCGGTGAGCCAGAGGTCCGCGCGGCGCGCCTGACGGCGGCGCGTGCGGACCACCCGGCGACGGGGGTCGCCGGTCACGGCGCCGCGGCGATGGGGGTCGTCGCGGCTGACGCCGTGGGGCGGGTCTGCCTGCCGATCCGCTGCGACGGCGCGGTGGTCGGCCTGCTCGCCGTCGAACTCGCCCGGCCACTGCGCGCGGGCGATCCGGAGCGCTTCCGGCGTGTCGCCGACGAGCTGGGCGGCGGCGATCGCCGCGCTCGGCGGGCCGCCCGCCGAATCGGCGCCGCAGCGCCTGCTGCGCCACATGGCCAGCCTCTCCGCCCTCGACGACCCCGTCGCGATCGCCGCGGCGGTCCTCGACGCGGCATGCGAGCTCATGGGCCTCGCGTCGGCGGCGGTCGTCGTGGCGGGCGCCGGCCCGCTCGCCACGACCGGCCCGCTCGGCGACCTCCTCGCCGCGACGCCCGGCGCCGTCCGGCTCGCCGCCGACGACGGCACGGCCCACCTCGTCCCGCTCGACCGCCCCGCGACCGCGGCCGACCACGGCGCCGCCGCACGGCTGCGCGCCGCCGGCGCACGGACGCTCGTCACCGTCGGGCTGGGCGCCAACGCCCACGCCCGCGGCGCCCTCCTGCTCGCGGGAGCGAGCGGCCGGGCCGTCTCGATCGACGACCTCGAGCTCCTCGAGCTGCTCGCCGCCCACGCCGCGACCTGCATGCGCACGGCCGACCTCGTGCGCTCCCTGCGCGAGCGCGCCGCGACCGACCCGCTGACCGGCCTCGGCCACCACGCGACCTTCCACGAGGCGCTCGCGCGCACGCACCGCCGCCCGCAGACCGCGGTGGTGCTCGTCGACGTCGACGGCTTCAAGCGCGTCAACGACACCCACGGCCACCAGCACGGCGACCACGTGCTGCGGTCGATCGCGCACGCCCTGGCCGGCGCGCTGCGGCGCGGCGACACGCTGTACCGCATCGGCGGCGACGAGTTCGCGGCGCTGCTGGCCGTCGGCGACCCGGACGAGGCGATCGAGGCCGGGCTGCGCCTGCGCGCGGCCGTCGCCGCGGCGGAGCTGGGCGTCACGGTCTCGATCGGCGTCGCGGTGCCGCAGGAGGGCGAGCCCGACGGCGCCGTCCTCGACCGCGCCGACCGCGCGCTGTACCGCGTCAAGGACGCCGGCCGCGACGGCGTCGCGGTCGCGCCGCCCGAGGCGCCGCCGGTCGTCCCGCCGGTCTGAGCCGCGCCGGCCACACGCGGTCCGCACGCCCGCCCCGCCCGGATCCGGCCGACACCCGCCCGCCGCCTATCCTGAATCGCAGACGACATGGCCGACCAGGCACACATCCGCAACTTCTCGATCATCGCCCACATCGACCACGGGAAGTCGACGCTGGCCGACCGCATCCTCGAGATGACGAAGACCGTCGACGCCCGGTCGATGCGCGCCCAGGTGCTCGACTCGATGGACCTCGAGCGCGAGCGCGGCATCACGATCAAGGCCCAGGCGGTGCGCGTCTACTACACGGCGCGCAACGGCGAGACCTACCAGCTGCACCTCATCGACACGCCCGGCCACGTGGACTTCACCTACGAGGTGAGCCGCAGCCTCGCCGCGTGCGAGGGAGCGCTGCTCGTGGTCGACGCGAGCCAGGGCGTCGAGGCCCAGACGCTCGCGAACACCTACCTCGCCGTCGACGCCGGCCTCGAGCTCATCCCGTGCCTGAACAAGATCGACCTGCCGGGCGCCGAGCCCGAGCGCGTGGCCGAGGAGGTCGCCGACCTGCTCGGCGAGCCGGCCGATTCGATCCTGCGCATCTCCGGCAAGACGGGCGAGGGCGTCGAGGACGTCCTCGAGGAGCTCGTCGCGAAGGTTCCGCCGCCGAGCGGCGACCCCGACGCCGAGCCCCGGGCGCTGATCTTCGACTCGGAGTTCGACCAGTACCGCGGCGTGATCGCGTACATCCGCGTCGTCGACGGCGTCTTCAAGAAGGGCGAGGCGATCCGCGCGATGGCGGCCGGGACCGAGGCCGACATCGACGACATCGGCTTCTTCAGCCCGGGGATGAGGAGCGCCGACGAGCTGCACGCCGGCGAGGTCGGCTTCCTCATCACCGGCATCAAGGACGTCACGAAGCTGCGCGTCGGCGACACGCTGACGACGAAGGCGAGCAAGGCGACCGAGCCGGTGCCCGGCTACCGCGAGGTCAAGCCGATGGTGTTCTGCGGCGTCTTCCCGATCGACTCCGACGACTACCCCGACCTCCGCGACGCGCTCGAGAAGCTCACGCTCAACGACGCCGCGCTGACCTGGGAGCCCGAGACGTCCGACGCGCTCGGGTTCGGCTTCCGCGTCGGGTTCCTCGGGCTGCTGCACATGGACATCGTGCGCGAGCGGCTCCAGCGCGAGTACGACCTCGACCTGCTCGCGACGATGCCGTCGGTCGGCTTCGAGGTCACGCTGACGAACGGCGAGGAGCTCGAGATCCACGCGCCGAGCGACATGCCCGACCCGGCCCGGATCGCCGAGGTGCGCGAGCCCTACATCAAGGCCTCGATCATCACGCCGAAGGAGTACGTCGGCCAGGTGATGGAGCTCGCCCAGGACAAACGCGGCGAGCACGCCGGGATGCACTACCTGAGCGCCGACCGCGTGCAGCTCACCTACGACCTCCCGCTCGGCGAGATCGTCCTGGACTTCTTCGACCAGCTGAAGTCGCGCACGCGCGGCTACGCGTCGCTCGACTACGAGATCATCGGCATGCGCCCGAGCAACCTCGTCAAGCTCGAGGTGCTGCTCGCCGGCGACCCGGTCGACGCGCTGTCGATGCTCGTGCATCGCGACAAGGCCTACGGCTTCGGGCGCACGCTGACCGAGAAGCTGCGCGCGAAGATCCCGCGCCAGCAGTACGACGTCCCGATCCAGGCCGCGATCGGCTCGAACATCGTCGCGCGCGAGACCGTCAAGGCCTACCGCAAGGACGTCACGTCCAAGTGCTACGGCGGCGACATCTCCCGCAAGCGCAAGCTCCTCGAGCGCCAGAAGGAGGGCAAGAAGCGCATGAAGCAGGTCGGGCGCATCGAGGTCCCGCAGGAGGCGTTCCTCGCGGTGCTCGAGCTGGGCGACGGCTCGAACTCGAACTGAGCCGAGCCGCCGCTGTGGCCGGGCCGCGCCGCGCTAGTCCTCGAGCTGCGCGTCGAGCGAGATCTCCACGTTGCCCTTGATGGCGCGCGAGACCGGGCAGTTCTGCTCGGCGTCGCGGGCGGCCTCGAGGAACGCCTCCTCGTCGATGTCCGGCACCTTGCCGCGGACGGTCAGCTTCGACTCGGTCACCGTCGGCGCGCCGTCGACCATGTCGAACGAGACGGTCGCGGAGACCTCGAGGCGCTCGGGCTCGTGGCCGGCGTCGGACAGGCCGTTGGACAGTGCCATCGAGAAGCACGAGGAATGGGCGGCCGCGATGAGCTCCTCCGGGCTCGTCTTGCCCTCCGAGCGCTTCTCGCTGCGCGAGGCCCACGTGACCTCGAGATCGGGCGTCGCCCCGCTCGCGAGCGACAGCGTGCCCTTGCCCTTGGGCAGGTTGCCCTCCCAGACGGTGTTCGCGGTGCGTTCGGCCATCGGCATGTGGATGCTCCTTCTCGTTCGCTGGATTGGTGCAGCGGCGCGCAGGTTCTACTCCCCGAGCACCTTGATGACCAGCCGCTTGGGCCGCCGGCCGTCGAACTCGGCGTAGAAGACCGCCTGCCACGGGCCGAGGTCGAGCCGGCCCTCCGTGATCGGCAGGACGACCTGGTGGTGGACGAGCAGGTTCTTCCAGTGCGCGTCCCCGTTGTCCTCGCCGCCGCGGTGGTGGCGGAAGTCGCCGGGGTCGGGCGACAGGTCGCGCGCGACGTCGTTGGCCGGCTCCTGCCAGGACGGCGGCGCGAGCTTGTCGAGCCACTCGAGCGTGTCCTCGAGGAGGCCGGGCTCGTCGTCGTTGACCCAGACGCCCGCGGTGATGTGCATCGCGCTGACGAGGACCATGCCCTCGGCGACGCCCGACTCGTCGACGGCGTGCTGGACCTCGTCGGTGATGCGCACGAACTCGCGGCGCTCGCGGGTCTCGAACGTCAGGTGGCGGGTGTGGCTGCGCATGTGACCAGCATCGCAGCGCGCCGCCGCCGCGGCCGCGAAGATCCCGCGCCATGGACCTCGAACTGGGCGACAAGGTGTGCGTCGTGACGGGCGCGAGCAGCGGCATCGGGCGCGAGGCCGCGCGGCGCCTGGCCGCCGAGGGCGCGCAGGTGCTGATGGTCGCCCGCGACGCCGACCGGCTCGAGGCCGCGGCGGGCGAGATCGACGCCGACTGGGTGGCCGTCGACGTCACCGAGCCCGAGGCGGCCGAGCGCATCGTCGCCACCTGCGCCGAGCAGATGGGCGGCATCGACGTGCTCGTCAACAACGCGGGCACGAGCTTCGCGAAGACGATCGACGAGCTCACGGACGACGACTGGCAGGGCCAGTGGGAGCTCAACGTCCTCGCGCCGATGCGCCTCATGCGCGCCGCCGCGCCGCGGATGGCCGCGCGCGGCGGCGGGCGGATCGTCAACGTCTCCTCGAGCGCGGGCAAGCGGCCGTCGCAGACGAACGCCGCCTACTCGGTGACGAAGGCCGCCGAGCTGGCGCTGTCGCGGACGTTCGCCGACGCCTACGCGACGGGCAACGTGCTCGTCAACGCGGTCGCGCCCGCGGCGGTGACGTCGCCGCTGTGGATGGCCGACGGCGGGCTCGCCGACCAGAGCGCGGCGGCGAAGGGCATCTCGCGCGAGGAGGCCCTCGAGGCCCAGCAGGGCCGCATCCCGCTCGGCCGCCTCGCCGAGCCCGGGGAGATCGCCGACGTTGTCGTGTTCCTCTCGAGCGCGCGGGCGAGCATGGTGACCGGGGCCGCGTGGTCGGTCGACGGCGGCGCGGTGGCGATCATCGTCTGAGGGCGAGCGCGAGCCGGCGGACGCCCTCGTCGAGCGCGTCGGGCGGCGCGGCGGCGAATGTCAGGCGCAGGAACGGCGCGGGCGGCTCCGCGGGGAACCAGGGGGAGCCGGGGTACACGACCACGCCGCGGGCCGCCGCGGCGACCGCGAGGGCGACGTCGTCGACGTCCTCCGGCAGCGCCGCCCAGAGGTGCAGCCCGCCCGCCGGACGGCCGGCGACGCGCAGCTCCGGCAGCCGCCGGTCGAGCGCCGCGGCCAGCGCGTCGCGGCGCTCGCGCAGCGCGGCCCGCAGGCGGCGCAGATGCCGCCGCCAGGCGGGGGAGGAGACGAGCTCGAGCGCCGCCTCCTGCAGCGGCCCGGAGACGAACAGGTCGTCGACGAGCCGCACGGCCCGCAGCCGCGCGCCGGCCGCGCCGCGCGCGCCGACCGCGGCGATCCGCAGGCCGGGCGCGGCGGACTTCGTCAGCGAGCGCACGTAGACGACGTGGCCGTCGGGGTCGGAGGCGGCGAGCGGCGGCGGCGGGTCGCCGTCGATCGCGAGGTCGCGCGCCCAGTCGTCCTCGACGAGGAACGCGCCCGCCGCGGTGACGGCGTCGAGGACGGCCGCGCGCCGGTCGGCGGCCAGCACGGCCCCGTGTGGGTTGGCGAACAGCGGCTGGCAGCAGACGACCCGCGCGCCGGTGCGGCGCAGCGCGTCGGCGAGGAGGTCGGGCCGCACGCCGCCGGCGTCGCTCGCGACCCCCGAGACCCGCAGCCCCGCGGCGCGCGCGGCGGCGATCGCGCCGACGTAGCCGGGCGCCTCGACGAGGATGGTCTCCCCGGGCGCTCCCAGCGCGCGGAACGCGGTCGTCAGCGCCGACTGGCCGCCGGGGCAGACGACCATGTCGTGCGCCCGCAGGCCGCCACCCGCCTCGCGGGCGAACCACGCGCGGAGCTCCTCGCGGCCCTCGACCGGCCCGCGGCCCCACGCGCCCGGGCGCCGCGCCGCGCGCGCGAGCGCGGCGCCGAGCGCGGCGAGGGGCTGGAGCTCGGGCTCGACGTAGCCGCTCGACAGCGGGATCGCGCCCGCGGGCGGGAGGGCGACCAGCTCCTGGAGCGCGGCGTCGTCGAGCCGCGGGCCGAGTGCGACCGACTGCCAGGAGAGATCGGGCGCGCGGTCGGCCGCCGCGGGCGGCGGGCCGGGCGCCGCGGCGACGAAGGTCCCGCGGCCCGGGCGCGGCTCGACGAGCCCCTCGCCCGCGAGCCGGGCGACCGCCCGCTGGACCGTGACCGGCGAGGCGCGCTCGGCGGCCATCAGGTCGCGGACCGAGGGCAGCCGGTCGCCGGGGGCCCGCTCCGCGACCGCCGCCCGCAACGCTTGAGTGACGCGATCGACTGCGTTATCGTCGGGCATGAGCAGTGCGGATAACGCTATCGAACAGCACCCGATAACGCGAGCCCCGGCGCGCCGTCGCCTCGCCCTCGGCCCCGGCGTGGCCCTCGGCGCGCTCGGCATCCTCGGCTTCAGCTTCTCGCTGCCGGCGACGCGCCTCGCCGTCCACGACCTCGACCCGTGGCTCATCGCCTTCGGCCGGGCGACGGTCGCCGCCGTCCTCGCCGCCATCTACCTGCGGGCGACCCGCGCGCCCCGGCCGACGGTCGCGCAGGTGCGCTCGCTCGCGATCGTCGCCCTCGGCGTCGTCGTCGGCTTCCCGCTGTTCACGTCGCTCGCCCTCGAGGCGCAGACCGCCAGCCACGGCGCCGTCGTCATCGCGTTCCTGCCCGCCGCGACCGCCGTCGCCGCCGTCGCCCGGGCGGGCGAGCGGCCGTCGCGGCGGTTCTGGCTGGCGAGCGGCGCCGGCCTCGTCGCGGTGCTCGTCTTCATCGCCGCGAGCGAGGGCGACGCGCTGAGCAGCGGGCCGCAGACGGGCGACCTCTACCTCCTCGTCGCCACCGCGCTGTGCGCCGTGGGCTACGCCGAGGGCGGCGCGCTCTCGCGCACGCTCGGGGCGCCGGCGACGATCTGCTGGGCGCTCGTGCTCAGCGCGCCCGTGTGCGCGACGGTCGCCGCCGTGGCCGCGGCGACCACCGGCCTGCACGCCGGAACGACCGCGTGGCTCGGCTTCGCCTACGTCTCGATCATCTCGATGTTCCTCGGGTTCTTCGCCTGGTACGCGGGGCTCGCGCGCGGCGGCGTCGCGCGCGTCGGCCAGGTGCAGCTCGCCCAGCCGGTGCTCACGCTCGTGTGGTCGGCGCTCGTGCTCGGCGAGTCGATCGGCGCGTTCACGGCCGTCACGGCGCTCGTCGTGCTCGCCAGCGTGGCGGCGACCCAGCGCGCCCGCTGAGCCGTAGGATCCGCCGCCATGGCGATCTCGACCGAGGCCGTCGGCAAGCGCTACGAGCCGAGCACCTACGCCGTCGGCCGCGAGAAGATCCGCGAGTACGCGCACGCCGTCGGCGAGACCAACCCGCTGCACCTCGACGTCGAGCACGCCCGCGCCCAGGGCTACCGCGACGTCGTCGCGCCGCCGATGTTCTGCGTCGTCTTCTGCGGCGTCGCGCTCGGGCCGGTCATGTTCGACCCCGAGGTCGGGATCGACTTCGCCCGCCTGCTGCACAGCGCCCAGGAGTTCCGCTGGGGGCCGCTCGTCGTCTCGGGCGACGAGATCGAGACGACGATGACGGTCACGGACATCTCGGCCCGCGGCGAGATGGGCTTCTACACGTTCGAGTCGGTCTCCACGAACCAGGACGGCGACACCGTGTGCGTCGGGACCTGGTCGAACATCGTGCGCGGAGGCGAGGAATGAACGCGGGCGACGAGATCCCGACCCTCTCGGTCACGCCCGACCGCTACCTCACCGTGCGCTACGCGGGCGCCTCGGGCGACTTCAACCCGATCCACGTCGACGACGAGTTCGCCCGTCAGGTCGGCCTGCCGGGCCGGATCCTCCACGGGCTGTGGACGATGGCCCAGGTCGCTCGCGCCCAGACCGAGGCCGCCGGCGGACCGCACGCGCTCAAGCGCCTGAGCGTCACGTTCCGCGGCATGGGCGTGCCCGAGTCCGAGATCACGGTGACCGGCACCGTCGCGACGGTCGAGGACGGCGTGGCGACCGTCCACGCGGTCGCCGAGCAGGACGGCCGCGCGATCATCCGCAACGCCGAGGCCGAGCTCCAGGTCGAGTAGCGCGGCGCCCGCCGGCGACCCGGCCGGACGCCGGGAGCCGCCTCCTACAATCGGGAGCGGTGCTCTCGCCGCGTCAAGAACTGATCCTGAGCAAGGTCGTCGAGGCCTACACGGCGACCGGCGTCCCCGTGGGCTCGAAGGCCCTCGCCGCCGACCCCGACATCGAGGCCGGCCCGTCGACGATCCGCCACGAGCTCGCGATGCTCGAGGAGCACGGCCTGCTCGCCCACCCGCACACGAGCGCGGGCCGCGTGCCGACGGACTCGGGCCACCGCTTCTACGTCGACCGCCTGCTCGGCAGTGGCGAGGGCGGCGCGCTCGCCCGCCGCGACCGCGGCCTCGACCTCCAGCTCGTCCGCCGCGAGGTCGACGAGGCGATGCGCGCGACGACCGAGACGCTGTCGCAGGTCACGAACCTGCTCGCGATCGTCTCCGCGCCGCCGCTCGACACGGCCACGATCCGCCACATCGAGGTCCTCCCGCTCCAGCCCCAGGTCCTCATGGTCGTCGTCATCACCTCGACCGGCGGCGTCACCAAGCGCGTCTTCACGTTCCAGTCGCCGGTCGACCCGGGCCTCGCGCAGTGGGCGGCCGAGTACCTCAACGACCGCCTGACCGGCATGGGCCTCGGCGCGCGGATGCTCCACTCGCGCCTGAACGATCCGTCGCTCGGCGCGGGCGAGCACGCGTTCCTCGCGCGCCTCGCGCCCGCGTTCACCGAGCTGGCCGAGACGGCCGAGCACTCGCTCTACGTCGACGGCGCGGCGCGGCTGCTCTCCGAGAACCGCTTCCAGGACCTCAGCCAGATCAACGAGCTCATGACCATCCTCGAGCGTCGGGTCGCGCTGCTCGACCTGCTGCGCTCGGTGCTGTCCGAGCGCGACGTGCTCGTGCGGATCGGCAGCGAGAACGAGCTGCCGGCGCTGCAGTCGCTGGCGATGGTCGCGGCGGGCTACGGACTGCCGGCGCGCAAGCTGGGCACGGTGTCGCTGATCGGCCCGGTCCGCATGGACTACGCCGGCGCGATCCGGACCGTGCGCGAGGCGGCGCTGCAGCTTTCGCGGTTCATCGAAGACGTCTACGAGGGATAACGGCCGACGATGGCGACCCGCCCCCGCGACCCGTACGAGGTCCTCGGCGTCGAGCGCGACGCCGACGAGACCCAGATCAAGAAGGCGTTCCGCAAGCTCGCCCGCGAGCTGCACCCCGACGTCAACCGCCACGACCCCGACGCCGAGGAGAAGTTCAAGGAGGCCGCCGAGGCCTACGAGATCCTCAACGACGCCGAGCGCCGGGCGACGTACGACCGCTACGGCCACGACGGCCTGCGCTCCGGCGGCTTCGCCCCGAACTTCGAGGGCTTCGGCTCGATCTCCGACCTCTTCGACGCCTTCTTCGGCGGCGGCGGGGGCGGAGGCGGCGGCATGTTCGGCGGCTTCGGGGGCGGCGGCGCGGCCGGCCCGACTCAGGGCCGCGACATCGCCGTCAACGCCGACATCACGCTCGCCCAGGCGGCCACCGGCACCGAGGTCGAGCTGAGCTTCGAGGCGATCGAGACCTGCGAGGTCTGCCACGGCAACGGCGCCAAGCCCGGCACGCCGATCGTCACGTGCGAGCGCTGCGGCGGCGTCGGCGTGCTGCAGCAGGTGACGCGCTCGCCGTTCGGCCAGGTCATGCGCCAGACGGCGTGCGACGTCTGCCAGGGCGAGGGCAAGGTCGCCTCCGAGCCGTGCGAGCAGTGCGACGGCCGCGGGCGCGAGGTGCGGCGCCGGACGCTGCGCGTCGACGTGCCCGAGGGCATCGCCGACGGCCAGCGCATCCGCCTCAGCGGCCGCGGGCACGCGGGCGAGCGCGGCGGCCCGCCCGGCGACCTCTACGTCCTCGTCCGCATCACCGCCGACGAGCGCTTCCTGCGCGACGGCGACGACCTCGTCACCGTCCTCGACGTCTCGGCCCCGCACGCCGCGCTCGGCGCGAGCTTCAAGGCGCCGACGCTCGACGGCGACGTCGAGGTCCGCGTCGCGCCGGGCACGCAGCCGGGCGAGGTCATCGTCGTCCGCGGCCAGGGCATGCCGCGCCTGCGGCGGCCGGGCCGGCACGGCGACCTGCGGGTCGTCGTCAACGTCGTCGTCCCGCGGCGCCTGAGCCGCGAGCAGCGCAAGCTGGCCGAGAAGCTCGCCGAGTCGATGACGTCCGAGAACGTCAAGACCGACGAGTCGCTCGTCGGCAAGCTCAAGCGCATCATCGGCGGATGATCCGCCTGGCGCTCCGCGTGCGCCGCGCGGACGCCGAGATCGTGCTCGCCGAGCTGCTCGCGCTCGCCCCGGCCGGCGTCGAGGAGCGCGACGTCGACGCGGAGACGGTCGAGTACGCCGTCTACGGCGCGCCCGGCGAGCTGCCCGCGCTGCCCGACCTGCGGGCGGCCGCCGGCGGCGCGCTCGTCGACGTCGCGACGACGGAGATCGCCGACGACTGGGCCGAGCGCTGGCGCGAGTTCCACCATCCGGTGACGGTCGGCGGGCGGGTCCACGTGCGCGCGCCGTGGCACGCGCCGGTGAGCGTCGACGTCGCGCCGGTCGAGATCGTCATCGACCCCGCGCAGGCGTTCGGCACCGGGGCGCACGCGACGACGCGCCTGTGCCTCGAGCTGCTGCTCGCGCTGCCGCCGGGCGGCCCGTGCGTGGACGCCGGCTGCGGCTCGGGCGTGCTCGCGATCGCCGCGGCGAAGCTCGGGTGGTCGCCCGTGCTCGGGGATCGACCACGACCCGCTGGCGGTCGCGGCGACCCGCGAGAACGCGGCGGTCAACGGCGCCGCGGTCGACGTCCGCCGCCACGACCTGCTGCGCGACGGCCCGGTCCCGTCGGCCCCGACCGTGCTCGCCAACCTGCTCGGCCCGCTGCTGCGCCGGGTCGCCGCCGACGGCTTCGCCGGCGACGTCCCGCGGGCGCTCATCGCCAGCGGGCTGCTCGTCACGGAGGCCGACGAGATCGCCGCGGCGTTCGCCGCGCGCGGGCTCGCCGAGCGGGCGCGGCGGACCGAGGGCGAGTGGGCGGCGCTGCTGCTCGGCCCGGACCGATAGCGTCGCGGCCATGGCCTGGCACGTGGTGATCGCCGGTGGCGGCTTCGGGGGCTTTCACGCCGCCCGGGCGCTGGAACGCGCGATGCCGGACGCGAGCACGCGGATCACGCTCGTCAGCGACGTCAACTTCATGCTCTACACGCCGCTCCTGCCCGGCGCCGCGGCCGGCACGCTCGAGCCCCGCCACGTCGTCGTGCCGCTGCGCGAGGCGCTCAAGCGCACCGACCTGCGCGTCGGGTCGGTGACCGGCGGCGACCCGGACCGCAACGTGCTGCGGGTCCGCTCGCTCGAGGGCCGCGACGAGGAGCTCTCCTACGACCACCTCGTCGTCGCGCTCGGCTCGATCTCGCGCACGCTCCCCGTGCCCGGTCTCGCCGAGCACGCGCTCGGCTTCAAGTCGCTGCCCGACGCGATCGAGCTGCGCAACCGCGTGCTGCGGACACTCGAGGTGGCCGAGACGCTCGAGGACCCGGCCGAGCGCGAGGCGTGGCTGACGTACGTGTTCGTCGGCGCGGGCTACGCGGGGCTCGAGGGCCTCGCCGAGCTCCAGGACTTCGCCGGCGAGGCGATCGCCCGTTATCCGCGCTGCCGCACCCAGGGGATGCGCTGGATCCTCGTCGAGGCGACCGACCGCGTGATGCCGGAGGTCTCGCCCCAGCTCGCGGAGTTCGCCCGCCGCGAGCTGCGCGGGCGCGGGATCGAGATCCGGACGGAGACGACGCTCGAGGAGGTCACGCCGCGCACGGCGCGCCTGAGCGACGGCGAGACCGTCCCGACGCGGACGTGCGTGTGGACGGCGGGCGTGAAGGCCCATCCGGTCGTCGAGCGCCTCGGGCTCCCGCTCGACGACGCCGGCCGGATCGTGGTCGACAAGATGATGCAGGTCGACGGCCGGGCGAACGTGTGGGCCATCGGCGACGCGGCCGCGGTGCCCGACCCGGCCAAGAAGCGCGAGAGCGCGTGCCCGCCGACCGGCCAGCACGCGCTGCGCCAGGGCCGGCGCGTCGGGCGCAACGTCGCCGCCACGCTCGGGACGGGCCGCGTGAAGCCGTTCTCCTACCGGACGCTCGGCGTGTTCGTCGACATGGGTCAGGGCCAGGCCGTCGCCGAGACCGTCGGCCTGCGCTGGCGCGGACGGATCGCGTGGGTGCTGGCCCGCAGCTACCACCTCGCGATGATGCCCGGCGTGAAGCGCAAGCTGCGCCTGCTCGTCGACTGGAACGTCGAGCTCGCCTTCGGGCGCGACTTCTCCGAGCTCGGGCAGCTCGGCCACCCCGCGTCGCTGGCCGACCCGGACGTCGGCGAGGCGGCGCCCGACGACCCGCCGGAGGGCACCGCCTGATGCAGCACGACGCCCACGGCTGGTGGATCGCCGAGGCCGGCGCCCCGCCGCCGCTGCCGGCGCTCGCGGGCGACACCGACGCCGACGTCGTGATCGTCGGCGGCGGGTTCACGGGCCTGTGGACCGCGTGGCACCTGCTCGAGGCCGACGCCGACCTGCGGATCGTGCTGCTCGAGGCCGACCGCTGCGGGTTCGGGCCGAGCGGGCGCAACGGCGGCTTCGTCCAGGCCATGACGCTCAGCCGCCCGACGCTCACGGAGCTGTTCGGGGCGCGCGGGGCCGAGGACCTCGTCGCCGCGGCCGAGGCCTCGGTGCGCGAGATCGGCGAGTGGACGCGCGCCCAGGGCGTCGACGCCTGGTACCACGCCGCGCCGCACCTGATCGTCCACGCCGCGCCGGGCCAGGAGCACAAGTTCGTCCGCGCGGTCGAGGGCGAGGGCGTCGTCGCGCTCTCGGCCGCCGAGGTGCGCGCGCGCTGCGACTCGCCGCTGTTCACCGGCGGCCTCGAGGTCGCCGCCGGGGCGACGGTGCAGCCCGCGCGGCTCGGGTTCGGCCTGCGCGAGCGGCTGCTCGACCGCGGCGTGCGCATCCACGAGCACACGCGCGTCCGCGGCCTCGAGGGCGCGGTCGCGCGGACGGACGCCGGCCGCGTGCGCGCCGGCACCGCGGTCGTGGCGGTCGGCCCGGCCAGCGGCGCGCTGCGCCCGCTGCGCAACCGGCTGACCGTCTCCTCGAGCCACATCGTCCTGACCGAGCCGGTGCCCGACGTCGTCGCGGCGATCGGCTGGACCGGGGGCGAGGCGATCAGCGACGGCCGCACGCTGCTGCACTACCTGCGCACGACCCCGGACGGCCGGATCCTGTTCGGCTGGGCCGGCGGGCGGATGGCCATGGGCGCGCGCACGGGCGGGCGGATGGAGGTCGACCCCGACGTGATCGGCCGGGCGAAGGCGGACCTCGTCCGCTTCTTCCCTGCGCTCGCCGGGCGAGCGGTCGAGCGCGCCTGGGGCGGGCCGATCGACGTCTCGCCGACGCACATGCCGTTCGTCACCACGCTGCCGGGCGGCCGCGCGCACGCGGCGTTCGGCTACACCGGCAACGGCGTCGGGCCGACGCACGTCGCGGCCAAGGCGCTCGCGGCGCTCGCCCTCGGGCGCACCGACGGCGCCGCGGCGCTCCCGATCGTCGGCCCGCCGCCGAAGGTCCCACCCGAGCCGTTCCGCGTCCTCGGCGCGGCGGCCATCCGCCGCGCCCTCGTCGCCAAGGAGGCGGCCGAGCAGGACGGACGGACGCCGAGCCTCGCCGCGCGGACGCTCGCGGAGGTCCCGGCGCGCATGGGCATGCACATCGTGCGCTGAGCCGCGGTCACATCCGGGCCACGGGCGCCGCCCCGCCACCGCGTATCCTTGAATGGCAGATGACGTTGGCCGACAGGGTGAAGCAGGACCTGACGTCCGCGATGAAGGCGGGCGAGAAGGACCGCGTCGGCGCGCTCCGGCTCGTGCTCTCCGAGCTTCAGAAGGACGCGAAGGAGGGCGCGGGCGACGAGCTCGCGGTGCTCCGCCGCGAGCGCAAGCGCCGGCACGAGTCCGCCACGGCGTTCCGCTCGGGCGGACACGCCGACCGTGCCGCGGCCGAGGAGGCCGAGGCCGAGATCATCGAGGCGTACCTGCCGGCCGAGCTCTCCGACGAGGAGCTGCGCGCGATCGTGGCGGACGCCGTCGCCGAGACCGGCGCCGCGTCGCCGAAGGACATGGGCCAGGTGATGAAGGCCGCGATGCCGCGGGTCGCCGGGCGCGCGGACGGCAAGCGCGTGTCGGCCCTGGCGCAGGAGGCGCTGCGCGCCTGATGCGCCGCCAGATCGAGGTCTCCAACGAGGTCGCCCAGGCGCTCACCGGCGCGGGGGACCACATCCTGCGCGCGCTCGAGAGCCACGTCAGCTGCGACCTGTTCCTGCGCGGCAACATCGTCACCCTCGACGGCGACGCCGAGGCCGTGGCGGCCGCCGCGGTCGTCGTGCGCGAGCTCTCGGACCTCATCGAGCAGGGCCACGAGATCGCCGAGGGCACGATCGCCGCGGTGACGAGCGCGCTCGACCAGCACCAGTCGCCGGGCAAGATCCTCGAGGACGTCGTCTGGCGCCACCGCTCGACGAAGGTCGCGCCGAAGACGGTCAACCAGAAGCGCTACGTCGACTCGATCCGCCGCAACACGATCACGTTCGGCATCGGCCCCGCCGGCACCGGCAAGACCTTCCTCGCGGTCGCGATGGCCGCGGCGGCGCTCAGCCGCCACGAGGTCAACCGGATCATCCTGACCCGCCCCGCCGTCGAGGCGGGCGAGCGGCTCGGGTTCCTGCCGGGCGACCTCATGGCGAAGATCGACCCGTACCTGCGGCCGCTCTTCGACGCGCTGCACGACATGATCGACCCGGAGAAGGTCGCGACGCACCTCGAGCGCAACGTGATCGAGGTCGCGCCGCTGGCGTTCATGCGCGGGCGCACGCTCAACGACTCGTTCGTGATCCTCGACGAGGCGCAGAACACGAGCCCCGAGCAGATGAAGATGTTCCTGACGCGGCTCGGCTTCAACTCGAAGATGGTCATCACGGGCGACATCACCCAGATCGACCTCCCGCGCGACCAGCGCTCCGGCCTCGTCGTCGTCAACGACATCCTCAAGGACGTCGAGGGCGTCGAGTTCGTCCGCTTCGGCGGCGCCGACGTCGTCCGCCACCGCCTCGTCCAGCGCATCGTCGAGGCCTACGACGAGCACGCCGAGCGGGCCGCGCCCGAGCTGCGCCCCGCCGAGCGGCCCGCCGATCGTCGCCGGGCATAGGTGCTCGACGTCGAGGTCATCGGCGACGGCGGGCCGGGCGCGCCGCCGCCGCCCGAGGTCGAGCGCCTGGTCGGGCTCGCGCTCGCCTCCGCCGGGGTCGAGGACGGCCACGTGGCCGTCGAGTTCGTCCGCGCCGGGCGCATCGCGGAGCTCAACGCGGCCCACCGCGGAAAGAGCGGTCCGACGGACGTGCTGTCGTTTCCCATCGACGAAGCGGGCGCCGCCGTGGGCCCGCGCGAACTGGGCGACATCGTCATATGCCCCGAGCACACCGAGGACCTGCGCGAAGCCGTCGTCCACGGCGCGCTGCACCTCACCGGCATGGACCACGAGACGGACGATGGCGAGATGCTCGCGCTCCAGGCGGAGCTCCTGACCTGGTGAGCGGGGCGACCGGGATCACCCGCGCCGGGTTCGTCGCGCTCGCCGGCCGGCCGAACGTCGGCAAGTCGACGCTCGTGAACGGCCTCGTGGGCCGGAAGGTCGCGATCGTCTCGGACAAGCCGCAGACGACGCGCCGCGCGATCCGCGGCGTCGCGACCGGCGCCGACCACCAGCTCGTCCTCGTCGACCTGCCCGGGCGTCCAGCGCCCGCGCGACGCGCTGACCGAGCGGATGCAGCGCCGCGTCGAGAGCGAGGTCGCCGACTCGGACGCCGCGCTGTTCGTCGTCAACGGCGTGCAGGGCGTCGGCCCGGGCGACCGCTTCATCGCGACGATCCTGCGCGGTGCCGGCGTGCCGGTCGTGGTGGCGGTCAACAAGGTCGACCGGATGGCCCGCGGCCGCGCCCTCGAGGTGCTCGCCGAGGTCGCCGCGCTCGAGCTCGCCGAGGACGTCTTCCCGATCTCCGCCCGCACGGGCGAGGGGATGGGGCCGCTGCGCGAGCACCTCGCGACGCTCATGCCCGAGGGGCCGTACCTGTTCCCGGCCGAGGATCGCTCGGACCAGTCCGAGGACGTCATGCTCGCCGAGCTCGTCCGCGAGCAGGTGCTGCGGCGGACGTTCCAGGAGGTCCCGCACTCGGTCGAGGTCAAGGTCGAGGAGATCGACGGCCGCGGCGAGGTCACGATCGTCCGCGCGCTCGTCTGGGTCGAGGCCGAATCGCAGAAGGGCATCCTCATCGGCTCCGGCGGGCGGATGATCAAGGCCGTCGGCACCGCCGCGCGCAAGGAGCTCGAGCGCGAGCTCGGCGGCCGCGTCCACCTCGACCTGTCGGTGCGCGTGCGCCGCGGGTGGCGCGGGGACGACGCGCTGCTGGACCGGCTGGGGATCGAGTAGGCGCGCGCCGCCGGCCCCTACCCGCCCCCGCCCAGCACCGCCGTCGCCTCGATCTCCACGAGCTGGCCCTCGTACCCGAGCATCGAGACCCCGAGCAGCGTCGACGCGGCCGGGGCGTAGGGCGAGGCCTGGACGGCGTCCCACGCCACGCCGAGGTCCGAGCGGTCGGACGCGACGACGTACACGGTCGTCCGCACCACGTCCGCCGGCGTGGCGCCGGCGGCCTCCAGCGCGACCGTGAGGTTGGCGAGCACCTGCTCGGCCTGGGCCGTCACGTCGCCCGGGCCGACGAGCGCGCCGTCGCGGTCGAGCGGGACGCCGCCCGCGGTCCAGACCGTGGTCGCGCCGTGCGAGACGACCGCGTGGGCGTAGCCGGGCGGCGGGAAGAGGGCCGGGCTCGTGTGGCGCTCGATGGCGTTCGGCATCGCCCTAGGGTGCCAGCCGGCGCTCGAGCACTTCCGAGAGCCGCTCGACGTCGTCGGCCCCGAGCGCGGGCGACGCGACGAACGGCAGCGTCACGACCGGCGCGGCCGCCTCGCGCCGCAGGCGCCGAAGCTGGCGCTGCTGCTCGCCCACGACGCCGTGGCCGCGGCGCACCGCCTCCCGCGCGCCGGACGGCACGCGGTCGCCGGCCGCGTCGATGCGGGCGACCTCGGCGCCCGAGAACCGCCGCGGCCGCACCGCGTTGAGCACGACGGCGTCGAGATCGCGGCCGAGCGTCGTCGAGACGCGCTCCTCGAGGTCGAGCGCCTCGGAGACCGGCATCTCCTCCGGCTGGGCGACGGCGACGATCGCCGCGCGCGCCGGGTCCTCGAGCAGCTCGGCCACGCGGCGCGCCTGCGTCGCGATCGGCCCGACACGGGCGATGTCGGCGAACGTGCGGGGCGTCCGCAGCAGGCCGACCCCGTGGCCCGTCGCCGGGCCGTCGACGACGACGAGGTCGTAGCGCCGCGCGGCGCGCGTCCACCGCTCGGCGCGCCCGAGCTCCCACGCCTTCGCGATCGTGACGAGCTCGCGCGCGCCCGGCGCGGCCGCGAGGAACGCGCCGAACGCGCTCGACGCGGTCAGCGCGTGGGCGACGCGGCGCGAGCCGACGACCGAGGTCGCCCACTCCTCGAGCGCGGCGGGCGGATCGACGGTCGTCGCCCAGAGCCCGTCGCGCAGCCCGACCTCGGCGCCCGGCGTCCCGGGCGGGCCGTGCAGCAGCCGGGTCGCCCGCGTCTGGCCCGAGATCTCGCAAAGGATCGTCCGCCGCCCGGCGCGCGCTGCGAGCATGGCGAGGGCGATCGCGACGGTCGTCCGCCCGGTGCCGCCCTTGCCGGTCACGAATATGAGCTCGCGGTCCAGCGGGTAGATCGTCCCGGACGCCGCGGCCGTCCGTACCGTCATCGACACCGTGCGCTTCGCCTCCGACCATCGACTGCGGGAGTCCTACCGGACGTGCCGGCGCCTGCAGCGCCGGCACGACCCGACGTTCTGGTGCGCGACCCAGTGCCTGCCGCGCGACGTCCGGCCCGCCGTGCATGCCCTCTACGGCTTCGTCCGCGGCGCGGATGAGATCGTCGACGGCGCCGGCCGTCCGCCGGCCGGCGCGCCGCGCCGGGCCGCGCTCGACGCGTGGCACGACGCGCTGCGCCGCGGGGTGGCGGACGGGCGCTCGGACCATCCCGTGATCGCCGCGCTGGTCGACGCGGGGGGGCGCCACCGGCTGCCGCTGCACCTCCTCGACCGCTACATGGCCTCGATGCGCGTCGACTGCGACGCGGCGGTGCGGATCGCGAGCGAGGCCGATCTCGACCGCTACATGGACGGCAGCGCGGCGACCGTGGGCCGCATCATGGCCCCGCTGCTCGGCGCGTCGCCGGGCATGCACGAGGACGTCGCGCGCCTCGGCGTCGCCTTCCAGCTGACGAACTTCGTCCGCGACGTGGCCGTCGACTGGGAGCTCGGGCGGGTCTACCTGCCGGGCCTGCCGGTCGCGGACCTCCGCGCGCGGACCGCCTCCGCCGCGCTGCGCGAGCGCGTCGCCCACCACGTCACCCGCGCCCGCGCGCTGTTCGCCGAGACCGCCGTGGTGGCCCCGGCCGTCGCGCCGGCCATGCGGCCCGGGATCCGGGTGGCGCGGGGCGTGTACGCCGAGGTCCTCGACCGCGTCGAGCGCAACGACTACGACGTCGTCGGCGCGCGCGCCGCGCTGGCGCCGTGGGAGGGCGTGCGGGCCGTCGCCGGCTCCGTGCTCGCCGCCCGATGACCGTCCGGGCGACACGGCGCGGGGCGGAGCGCACGCCGCTGCACGGCACGCGCGCCGACGTCCTCGTCTGCGGCGCGAGCTTCGCCGGCCTCGCGGTCGCCCGCGAGCTCGCGGCGTCGGGGGCGGACGTGCTCGTCGTCGACCGCTACGAGATCGGCGAGCGGGCGACCTCCGCCTGCGCCGCTCCGGTGCCGTGGCTGCACGCGATGGGCGTGGCCGGCGCGATCCGCAGCGAGCTTCCGGCGATGACGTTCTCGACGCCGCACGGCACGGTCCGCTTCCGCCTGCCGTGGAGCTGGGCGGCGTTCGACTACGAGGCCCTCTGCGCCGGGCTGTGGGCGCAGTGCGGGGCGGCGCGGTTCGAGACCGCGAAGGTCGAGGGCCGCGCGGCGGGCGACGGGTCGGCGGAGATCGTCGTCCGCACCGACCGCGGCGACCTGCGGGCGCCGTTCGTCGTCGACGCCCTCGGGTGGCGCCGCGTGCTCGCGAGCCCCCACTACCAGCCGCCGGACGCGCCGCTCAGCCGCGGCCTCGAGGTCCATCCGCACACGGACGCCGAGGCGGACGGGGACGCCCTGGACGTCTGGGTCGAGCGCGACCTCGTCCGCCGCGGCTACGGCTGGCGCGTGCCCGCCGGCGGCGAGGCGCGGATCGGGGTCGGCTCCTACGACCCCCGCCGGCACGTCAAGGAGCCGACGAAGGCGCTGGCCGAGCGTCTGGAGGCGGACACGGTCCGCTACCAGGGCAACTGGTTCCCGCACCGGCTGCGTCCGGCCGTCGAGGACGACGTCTTCTTCGTGGGCGACAGCGCCGGCCACTGCTTCCCGCTCTCGGGCGAGGGCATCCGGACCGCCTTCTACTTCGGGATCGCCGCGGGCCGCGAGATCGGCGCTGCGCTGGCGGGCACGCAGGACCGCAGCGCCGCGCTGCACGCCTACGCGGCCTTCCACGAGCGCCACCGCCCCGCGTTCCGCCGGGCGCTCACCCTCCAGCGGCTCGTCCCGGCGCTCCCGCCGCGGGCGCTGACGGTCGCGCTGCGCGCCCTCGCCGTCCAGCCCCTGACCGACCGGGCGTTCGGTTGGTACCTGGACCAGGCGCACCCGGCCTTCGCGCGGCCCTCCTGACACAATCCGCCCCGTGGAGATCGCCTACGACGAGCAGGGCCTCGTCCCGGTCGTCGTGCAGGACTGGCGCACGGGAGAGGTGCTCACCCTCGCCTACGCCAACGCGGAGGCCGTGCGGCGCACGCGCGAGACCGGTCAGCTCCACCTCTGGAGCCGCTCGCGCCAGGAGCTGTGGCACAAGGGCGCCACGTCCGGGAACTTCCAGCACGTCCGCGCGCTGCGCCTGGACTGCGACGGCGACGCGCTGCTCGCGCTCGTCGAGCCCGTCGGCCCGGCCTGCCACACCGGCGAGCGGACCTGCTTCCACAACGGCGACACGGAGCCGCCCGCGCCGCACGAGGCGCTCCCCGCGCTCGAACGGACGCTCGTCGACCGCAAGAGCGAGCGCCCGAGCGGCTCCTACACCGTGGAGCTCCTCGACGACCCGCCGCGCATCGGCGCGAAGGTCGAGGAGGAGGCCGAGGAGGTCGCCCGCGCCGCCCGCGAGGAGACCGACGACCGCGTCGACGAGGAGGCGGCCGACGTCCTCTACCACCTGACGGTGCTGCTCCACAGCCGCGACCGGTCGCTCACCGACGCCGAGGAGGTCCTCAATGGCCGTCGCCGTTGAGCCCTCGTCGCTGCCCGTGACCCCGAGCCGCGACGAGGTCCGGGCGCTCGCCCGCGAGCACAACCTCGTCCCCGTCCGCCACACCTTCATCGACGACTGCGAGACGCCGGTCGCCGCGTTCCTCAAGCTCCGCGGGGCCGACCCGCAGTCGCCCGCCTTCCTGCTCGAGTCCGCCGAGCAGGGCCAGCGCGTCGGGCGCTACTCCTTCATCGGCGTCCGGCCGCGCGCGGTCATCCGCTGGTCCCTGGGCGACGAAGGCGACCCGTACGAGCTCGCCGCCCGCGAGGTCGGCCGCTACCGCCAGGCCGACCTGCCCGACCTCCCGCCGTTCGCCGGCGGCGCGGTCGGCTACTTCGGCTACGACCTCGTCCGGACCGTCGAGCCGCTCGGCGACCCCAACCCGGACGTGCTCGGGCTGCCGGACATGGCGCTCATGCTCTCCGACGTGCTCGTGGTCTTCGACCACCTCAAGCACACGATCACGATCCTCGTGAACGTCTACGCCGACGACGACGGGGACGTCGACGCGTCCTACGACGCGGCGCACGCGACGATCGCCGAGGCCAAGCGCCTGCTCGCCGGCCCGCTGCCCGCGCCCGCGGCGACCGGCGCGCGCCCGCGGCCGGACTTCGCCTCGAACATGCCGCGCGAGCAGTTCGAGGCGATGGTCGCGCGGATCGTCGAGTACGTGCACGCGGGGGACGCGTTCCAGGTCGTGCCCTCCCAGCGCTGGAGCGCGGACCTCGACGCCGACCCGTTCTCGATCTACCGGGGTCTGCGGGTCGTCAACCCGAGCCCGTACATGTACTTCCTGGACTTCGGCGACTTCCAGATCGCGGGCGCCAGCCCCGAGCCGCTGCTCACGGTCTCGGGCCGCCGCGTCTCGACCCGCCCGATCGCGGGCACGCGGCCGCGCGGCGCCGACCAGGCCGAGGACGCGCGGATCGCCGAGGGCCTGCTCGCCGACGAGAAGGAGCGCGCCGAGCACGTGATGCTCGTCGACCTCGGGCGCAACGACCTCGGCCGCGTGTGCGAGTACGGCACGGTCACGGTCGACTCGTTCATGGCCGTCGAGACCTACTCGCACGTGATGCACATCGTCTCGAACGTCTCGGGCGAGCTGCGCCCCGACGTGGGCCCGATGGACGCGCTGCGCTCGGTCCTGCCGGCCGGCACGTTGAGCGGCGCGCCGAAGGTCCGGGCGATGCAGATCATCGACGAGCTCGAACCGGTCAAGCGCGGCGGCTACGGTGGCGCCATCGGCTACCTGAGCTACACCGGGGACCTCGACACCTGCATCCACATCCGCACGGTCGTGCTGAAGGACGGCCGCGCGCACATCCAGGCCGGCGGCGGTACCGTCGCCGACGCGAAGCCGGAGTACGAGTTCGCCGAGTCCGAGGCCAAGGCCCGCGGCGTCCTGAGCGCGATCGAGCTCGCCATGGAGCAGCCCGACTGGCCGTGAAGGTCCTCGCCGTCGACAACTACGACTCGTTCACCTACAACCTCGTCCAGTACCTGGGCGAGCTCGGGTGCGAGCTCGACCGTCGTGCGCAACGACCGCGCCTCGGTCGACGAGCTGCTCGCGGGCGACTGGGACCGCGTGGTCGTCTCGCCCGGCCCGTGCACCCCGAACGAGGCCGGGATCTCGCTCGAGGCCGTGCGCCGCTTCCCCGAGGCCGGCGTCCCGACCCTGGGCGTCTGCCTCGGCCACCAGTCGCTCGCCCAGGCGTTCGGCGGGAGCGTGATCCGCCACGAGCCCGTGCACGGCAAGACGACGACCATCGAGCACGACGGCCGCACGATCTTCCGCGGCCTGCCGTCACCGCTGACGGTGGGGCGCTATCACTCGCTCGTCGTGGCCGACGACAGCGTTCCCGATGCGTTCGAGGTCTCCGCCCGCGGCGGGGGCGTCGTGATGGCCATCCGCCACCGCGAGCTGCCCGCCGAGGGCGTCCAGTTCCACCCCGAGTCCGTCCTCACCGACTCGGGCAAGGCCATGCTCCAGAACTTCCTCGGGCGCGAGGGGCCCGCGTAGATGCCCAACGACGTCCTCACCCGCGCGATCGACGCGCTCGGCTCCGGCCACGACCTGCCCCGCGAGCAGGCCGGCGCGGTGCTCGGCGAGATCATGCGCGGCGACTCCTCGGAGGTCCAGATCGCGGGCTTCCTCATCGCCCTGCGCACGAAGGGCGAGACGGTCGACGAGCTCGCCGGCCTCGCGGGCACCATGCGCGCGCTCGCGACGCCCGTCGCGGTCGACCGCCGCGACCTCGTCGACACGGCCGGGACCGGCGGCGGCAAGCCGACGTTCAACGTCTCGACGACCGCCGCCCTGATCGCCGCCGGCGCGGGCTGCGCGCTGGCCAAGCACGGCAACCGCTCGGCGACCGGCCTGAGCGGCTCGGCCGACGTGCTCGAGGCGCTCGGCGCCCGCATCGACCTCGCGCCCGACGCCGTCGCGCGCTGCATCGACCGCGCCGGCTTCGGCTTCATGTTCGCGCCCGCCCACCACGCCGCGACGCGCTTCGTCGTCCCGGTGCGCAAGGAGCTCGCCGTCCGCACGATCTTCAACTTCCTCGGCCCGCTGACGAACCCCGCCGGCGCCCGCCGCCAGCTCATCGGCGTGTCCGACCCCGCCTACCTCGAGCGGATGGCGGGAGCGCTCGCGCGCCTGGGGTGCGACCGGGCGTTGCTAGTGTCCAGCGAAGATGGCCTGGACGAGATGAGTACGTCTGCGCCCACCCACGTCGTCGAGGTGAACGGCGACTCCCTCCGGCGCTACGTGGTCGCCCCGGCCGACGTCGGGATCGAGCTCGCGCCGTTCGACGCCGTGCGCGGCGGCACGCCCGACGCCAACGCCGCGACGACCCGCGCGATCCTCCAGGGCGAGGACGGCCCGCCGCGCGACATCGCGGCCTTCAACGCCGGCGCCGCGATCTACGCCGGCGGCCTGGCCGACTCGCTCGCAGCCGGGGTCGAGGCGGCGCGCTCGGCGATCGACTCGGGCGCCGCGGAGCGCACGCTCGACGGCTACATCGCGCTCAGCCGGGAGCTCGCGCCGGCCGCATGACTGCGCGCCATTACTCGACCGTGCTTGGTGGCGACCTCCGGCGGAGCCGCGATGAGCGTCCTCGACCGCATCGTCGACTCGACCCGCGAGGCGGTGGCCCGCCGGCGCGAGGAGACCCCGCTCGCCGAGCTCGAGGGCCGGCTCGCCGCGCCGCGCGACGACCGCCCGTTCCGCGAGGCGCTCACGCGCCCCGGCGTGTCGCTCATCGCCGAGCACAAGCGCCGCTCGCCGAGCGCCGGCGAGATCCGCTCGGGGGCGACCGTCGCGGACGTCGTCACCGCCTACGAGCGCGGCGGGGCCGTCGCCCTGTCGGTCCTCACCGAGGGGCCGCACTTCGGCGGCTCGCTCGACGACCTGCGCGCCGCCCGCGGCGCGTCCGTCCTGCCGATCCTGCGCAAGGACTTCGTCGTCGACGCCTACCAGGTCTACGAGTCCGCCGTCGCGGGCGCCGACGCGATCCTGCTCATCGTCGCCGCCCTGGGCGACGAGGACCTCGCGGAGCTGCACCGCGAGGCGCTCGGCCTCGACCTCGACGTGCTCGTCGAGGTCCACCGCGAGGACGAGCTCGACCGCGCGCTCGAGGTCGCCGACCCCGACGTCATCGGGATCAACAACCGCGACCTCGTCGACTTCTCCGTCGACCTCGAGCGCACCTACGAGCTGCTCTCCGACGTGCCCGCGGGCAAGACCGTCGTGTCCGAGTCCGGCATCCACACCCGCGAGCAGCTCGACGACCTCGAGCGCGTCGGGGTCGACGCCGTGCTCGTCGGCGAGAGCCTCATGCGCGCCGACGACCCCGAGGCCGCCTGCCGCGAGCTGACGGGCTACGAGGGCGAGGCGGACGAGGTCTACTGAGCGGCGCCGCGCCATTTAGGAACCCTGAGAATCGGTTTAGCGACGCTTGAGGGGCTCGTCACACACTGCGGGTCATGCGGTGGAAGTCCCTCCTGCCCGTCGCGGTGGCGTCGGGCGCCCTCGGATGCCTCGCCGCCGTCGCGATCGTCGCGGAGTTCGATCTCGGCGGGGGCCACACGACCACGGTCGTCCAGCAGGCGCCCCTGCGCGGGGACGACACGTCGAGCGGCAACCGTCAGGGCCTGACCCCGCGCGACATCTACAAGCGCGTCGGCCCCGGGGTCGTGTTCATCCGCGCGCAGGTCGTCGAGGACTCGCAGTCCCCGTTCGACTTCGGCTTCCCCCAGCAGCAGCGCGGCGAGGCGACGGGCTCGGGCTTCGTCGTCGACCGCAACGGCACGATCCTCACGAACGCGCACGTCGTCGCCGGGGCCACGAAGGTCACCGTCCAGTTCGCCGACAAGCACGTCGTCGAGGCGAAGATCCTCGGCCGCGACGAGTCGACCGACCTCGCGGTCCTGACGGTCAAGGCGAAGTCGAGCGAGCTGACCCCGCTCGCGCTCGGCAGCTCGAACGGCGTCCAGGTCGGCGACCCGACGATCGCGATCGGCAACCCGTTCGGGCTCGAGCGCACCCTGACGACCGGCGTCGTCTCGGCCACGCGCCGCACGATCCAGGCGCCCGACGGCTTCGAGATCGACGGGGTCATCCAGACCGACGCGGCGATCAACCCCGGCAACTCGGGCGGCCCGCTGCTCGACGCCGCCGGCCGCGTGATCGGCATCAACTCCCAGATCGAGACCGGCGGCAGCGGCGGCGGCAACGTCGGCATCGGCTTCGCCATCCCGATCAACACGGCCAAGCGGCTGCTCCCCGAGCTCGAGAAGAACGGCCGCGTCGACCGCGGCTTCCTCGGGGTCGACTCGCTGACCATCGACTCCTCGCTCAGCGACCTCAACCTCCCGGTCGAGCGCGGCGTGCTCGTCCAGACCGTGACCCCGAAGAGCCCCGCGGCGAAGGCCGGCATCTACGGCGGCAACATCGTCGCCCAGCTCGACGGCAACCAGATCCGCCTGGGCGGCGACATCATCACCGCGGTCGACGGCAAGAGCGTCCGCACGAGCGACGACCTCGCCGACGCGATCGCGACCAGGAAGAAGGGCGACAAGGTCACGATCGACGTCGTCCGCGACGGCAAGAAGCGCACGATGACGGTCACGCTCGCCGCCCGCCCGACGCAGACCTCCGGGACCGGATAGCCCGTACGATGGAGGCGTGCAACCCCCCCGGCCGCCTCGCATCAAGTTCTGCGGTATCACCGGCCTCGACGACGCCAAGCACGCCGTCGAGGCCGGTGCATGGGCGCTCGGCCTGATCCTGTTCGAGGGCTCGCCGCGGCGCTGTCCGCTGCCCGACGCGGAGCGGATCGTGTCGACCCTGCGCCGCCAGGCCGAGATCTGCGGCGTGTTCGTCAACGCGCCGCTCGCCGAGGTCACCGGGACCGCCGACGGGCTCGGGCTGACGATGGTCCAGCTCCACGGCGACGAGGGCCCGTCCTACTGCGCCGAGGTCGCCCGGCGCACCGGCGCGAAGGTCGTCAAGGCGGCGCGCGTCCGGGGCGGCGCGGACATCAACGCGCTCGAGGCGTTCCACACCGACCTGCACCTCCTCGACGCCCACCAGCCCGGGCGCTACGGGGGCACGGGGGAGACGTTCGACTGGGAGCTCGTGGGCCGGCGCCGCACGACGACCCCGTTCATCCTCAGCGGCGGCCTGAACCCGGACAACGTGGCGGACGCGATCGCCGCGACCCAGCCCTACGCCGTCGACACGGCCAGCGGCACCGAGGTCCGGCCCGGGGTCAAGGACCCCGAGAAGCTGCGGGCCTTCGCCGCCGCGGTCGCCGGGACGGTGCCGGCCGCCGTCGGCGAGGGCGCGTGATGGCGGCCGCGGGGCTCGAGCACCGGTTCGGCCCGTACGGGGGCCAGTACGTCCCCGAGACGCTGATGCCGGCGCTCGCCGAGCTCGAGACGGCGTGGCTGGCCGCCCGCCGGGACCCGTCCTACGCCGAGGAGCTCGCCGTCCTGAGCCGCGACTTCTGCGGCCGGCCGACGCCGCTGTACCTCGCCGAGCGCCTCAGCGAGGCCGCCGGCCACGAGATCTGGCTCAAGCGCGAGGACCTGATGCACACGGGCTCGCACAAGCTCAACAACGCCCTCGGCCAGGCGCTGCTGGCCCGGCGCATGGGCAAGACGCGGATCATCGCCGAGACCGGCGCCGGCCAGCACGGCGTCGCGAGCGCGACGGTCTGCGCGCTGCTCGGCGTCGAGTGCGTCGTGTACATGGGCGCCGAGGACATCCGCCGCCAGCAGCCCAACGTCCAGCGGATGGAGCTGCTCGGGGCGCGCGTCGTGAGCGTCGAGGCGGGGGCGCGGACGCTCAAGGAGGCGGTGTCCGAGGCGATCCGCGACTGGGTCACGAACGTCGCGGACACGCACTACATCATCGGCTCGGCCGTCGGCCCCGCGCCGTATCCCGCGATCGTCCGCGACCTGCAGCGCGTGATCGGCGACGAGGCGCGGGCCGAGCTCGTCGAGCGCACCGGCCGCCTGCCCGACCGCGCGATCGCCTGCGTCGGCGGGGGCTCGAACTCGATCGGGATGTTCGCGGGCTTCGTCGACGACGCCGGCGTCGAGCTCGTCGGCGTCGAGGCCGCGGGGGAGGGGCTCGAGACCGGCCGCCACGGCGCCCCGCTCACCGTCGGCGGGCGCCCCGGCGTCCTGCACGGCTCGCTCTCGGCGATCCTCCAGGACGACGAGGGCCAGATCCGCGAGGCGCACTCGATCTCGGCCGGGCTCGACTACCCCGGCTCCGGGCCCGAGCACGCCTGGCTGCGCGACTCGGGGCGGGCGCGGTACGTGGCCGTCTCCGACGACGACGCGCTCGCGACGTTCCGCCGCGTCACGCGGCTCGAGGGCATCATCCCGGCGCTCGAGACCTCCCACGCGCTGCACTTCGCGCTCCAGCCGGCCGAGAGCCAGGTCGACGTGGTCTGCTGCTCGGGGCGCGGGGACAAGGACCTCGCCGAGGTGCTCGCGCAGCCGTGACAGCGCGTCATTGCTCGACCGTCGCCGCCGGCGACTTCCGGCGGAAGGGCTCGCGATGAGCACGGTCCCGGCCGCCAACGCCGGCGTCGAGCGGATCGCCGGCGCGTTCTCGGGCTCGGGCAAGCGCGCGGCGCTGATGCCGTACCTCATGGGCGGCTTCCCCGACGTCGCGACCTCGCGGGCGATCGGCGAGGCCTACGCCGACGGCGGGGCCGACCTCGTCGAGCTCGGCGTCCCGTTCTCCGACCCGCTCGCCGACGGCCCGGTGATCCAGGCCGCCGGGAGCCGCGCGCTGGCGGCGGGGGCGACGGTCGGCGCCGTGCTCGAGGTCGCGACGGCGCTCGCCGAGCGCTTCCCGGTCGTCCTCATGTGTTACGCCAACCAGGTGCTCGCGCGCGGGGTCGAGCAGTTCACGACGGATCTGGCGGCGGCCGGCGCGAGCGGGCTGATCGTCCCCGACCTGCCCCTCGAGGAGGCCGCCGACGTGCGCGTCGCGTGCGAGGCGGCGGGTCTCGCGCTCGTGCCGCTCGTGGCCCCGACGACCCCGGACGAGCGCCTCGAGGCCATCGGGGCCGCCGCCCGCGGCTTCCTCTACACGGTCTCGGTCACCGGGACCACCGGCGAGCGCACCGGTCTGGCGGACGCCTACGCGGACGTCGTCGCCCGGGCCAAGGCGCACACGGCGGTCCCGGTGGCGCTCGGCTTCGGCATCGCGACCCCGGAGCACGCCGCCCGGGCCGCCGACGCCGGGGCCGACGGCGTCATCGTCGGCAGCCGCCTCGTGCGCGCCGCCGGCGAGTCGGCCGATCCCGCCGGCGCGGTGCGCGAGGTCGTCGCGGAGCATGGCCGACGCGCTGCGGGCCTGACGGCTCCTCACGCCGCACCGTGGTCACCAGGGGGCCGTATGCGCCCCCCAACGACCACGGTGGGTGGACGTCGACGGACTCCCGCACGCCCGAGCACCAGCTCGTCCGCCCCCGTCCAGACACGGACCCCGCCGGGCCGCTCCGCCCCGGCGTCCGCTAGGTTTCCGCGCCATGGGCGTCGTCCTCGCAACGACCTTCGGCCTGATCATCTGGCTGGTCCTCTGGGCCATCGGCGCCAAGGCGTTCGACGCCTTCATGATCACGGTGCTGATCGCGCTCGTCGCCGTGACGCTGCGGATGCTCACGCCGTATCTGCCGGGCAACCGGCGCTCCTGAGCGCCCGTCCGGGCGCCGTCGCGCGCCGCCGGAAGCGCGCGAATTCATTCAGGGTTAACGAGCCTCGACGCATTGGACATTGCGCCGCGTCTTCCCGCCCCCCTAGAATCCACCGCCTTCGGTATCGCGTTCCTGAGGAGGGACCCTTGCGAGTACGTTCAGTGGCGGCTTCCGGCTGCCTCCTGACCGCTCTTGCCCTTGGAGTTGCCGCTTGCGGCGGCGACGACAACGGCGGTGGCGGCGGCGGGAGTAGCAGCAGCGGAGGTCGCACCACTCTCACCATCTATTCGAGCTTGCCCCTGCAGGGCGACTCTCGCCCGCAGTCCGAGTCCGTCGTGAACGGCGAGAAGCTTGCGCTCGAGGAGGCCGGCGGCAAGGTCGGCAAGTTCAAGATCACCTACAAGAGCCTCGACGACGCCACGGCGGCGGCCGGCAAGTGGGAGCCGGGCCAGGTCTCGGCCGACGCCCGTAAGGCCGCGCAGGACCCGTCGACGATCGCCTACCTCGGCGAGTTCAACTCCGGCGCGTCGGCGATCGCTCTGCCGATCACCAACGAGGCCGGCATCCTGCAGGTCTCGCCGTCCAACACCTACGTCGGCCTGACCCGCTCCGAGGGCGCGGACAAGGGCGAGCCGGACAAGTACTACCCGTCCGGCAAGCGCACCTTCGGCCGCGTCGTCCCCGCCGACCACATCCAGGCGGCCGCGCAGGTCGCCTACCAGAAGGGCGAGGGCTGCACCAAGACGTACATCCTCAACGACAAGGAGGTGTACGGGAAGGGCATCGCGGACCAGGTGGCGACGATCGGCAAGGCCCAGGGCCTGCAGATCATGGGCAACGACGGCATCGACACGAAGGCCGCGAACTTCCGCACGCTCGCGACGAAGATCAAGTCGTCCGGCGCGGACTGCATGTTCTTCGGCGGCATCACCCAGAACAAGGGCGTGCAGGTCTTCAGCGACGTCCACGCGGCGAACCCGACGGCCAAGCTGTTCGGCCCGGACGGCGTCGCCGAGTCGCCCTTCACCTCGAAGCTGAGCTCGGCCGTGCAGAAGCAGACGTACATCACGAACCCGACGCTCGATCCCAAGCTGTACCCGCCGGCGGCCCAGGACTTCTTCGCGAAGTTCAAGCAGAAGTACGGCAAGGACCCCGAGCCCTACGCGATCTACGGCTACGAGGCCATGAAGGTCGCCCTGCTCGCGATCCAGAACGCGGGCGACAAGGGCAACGACCGCCAGGCGGTCATCGACGCGTTCTTCAAGATCAAGGACCGCGACTCGGTCCTCGGCAAGTACTCGATCGACGAGAACGGCGACACCACGCTCTCCGACTACGGAGCGGACAAGGTCGAGTCCGGCAAGCTGGTGTTCGACAAGGTCCTCAAGGCGCAGGGCGCCTCCTGATCCATTGACCTGACGGCGGACCGCGGGGCGGCGTGCAACGCGCCGCCCCCGCGGCCCCCCGCGGTTGTGAGAGAGTCCGGCCGAGGGAGGACGTTCAATGGAAGCTGCATCGATCCCCGAGACGCCGACCGGCGCGCCCCCGCGCAACTCGGCCGTGGCGTGGGTCAGCGAAAACATCCTGTGGGTGCTGCTCGGACTGGCGTTGGTCTACTTCTTCGTCCAGGACCCCAAGCAGACCCTCGACGACGTCAAGACGGGCCTGTCCAACGGGACGATCTGGGCGCTGATCGCGCTCGGCTACACGCTCGTCTACGGCATCATCGAGCTGATCAACTTCGCCCACGGCGAGGTGTTCATGATCGGCTCGTTCGTGTCCGTCTCGATCTGGTCGACGCTCGGTGTCACGGACGCAGTCGGGGATCGTCGTCTCGATCCTCGCCATCCTGGGCGGCCTCGCCATCGCGATGCTCGCGAGCGGCACGCTCAACACGATGATCGAGCGCGTCGCCTACCGGCCGCTGCGCACCGCGCCGAAGCTCGCCCCCCTGATCACGGCGATCGGCATGAGCTTCATCCTGCAGAACGTCGGCCTGCTCTGGCGCCCGACCCCGGACGCGGCGCCCGACCTGATCGGCTCCCAGAAGGACTACTTCTCGATCTTCGGCGTCGCGATCGAGCACTCCGACGTCTTCGCCGTCATCGTCACCGTGCCGCTGCTCGTCGCGCTCGTCTGGTTCGTCGGGTCGACCCGCCACGGCAAGGCGATGCGCGCGACCGCGCAGGACCCGGACGCCGCGCGGCTGATGGGCATCAACGTCGACCGCACGATCTCGCTGACGTTCATGCTCGGCGGCCTGCTGGCCGGCGCCGCCGGGATGATCTACGCGCTCTACAACGGCACGATCCAGTTCAACCAGGGCTTCACGGCCGGCCTCATCGCCTTCACCGCGGCCGTCATGGGCGGCATCGGCAACCTCAAGGGCGCCGTCGTCGGAGGCCTGATCATCGGCGTGATCCAGTCGATCTCCGACACGCACTACGGCCAGGTTTGGACGCCTGCCGTCGTGTTCGCGATCCTGATCCTGGTGATGGTGTTCCGGCCGCAAGGGCTGTTCGGCGAGGAGACGAGGGAAGGATGAGCACCGCCGTCGCCAGCCTCCGCACGAACGCCGCGAGCGTCCGGCGCCTCCTGCCGACCTGGGCGTGGGGCCTCATCTTCATCGCCCTGGCGATCCTCTACCCGTACATCCTCGACCAGCTCATGGCGTCGCCGGACGACCTGCTCGACGCCTCGATCCAGACCCTCGGCTACATGATCATGGCCCTCGGCCTGAACATCGTCGTCGGGTTCGCCGGGCTGCTCGACCTCGGCTACGTCGCGTTCTACGCGATCGGCGCCTTCGTCATCGGCTGGCTCGGGTCGCAGCAGTTCCCCGACGTCGCCGGCGGGAACGGGATCCACATCCTCACGCGCGCCAAGAGCGCGTTCGGGTCCGACGTCCCCGGCATCCACATCAACTTCTTCATCGTCATCTTCATCGCCGCCGCGTTCACGGGGATCTGGGGCGTGATCCTCGGCGCGCCGACCCTGCGCCTGCGCGGCGACTACCTGGCGATCGTGACGCTCGCGTTCGGCGAGATCGTGCCGCGCATCTTCGAGAACTCGACGAGCGGCATCCTCGGCATCGGCAGCACGGACTTCTCCAACGGCCGCCAGGGGATCACCCCGATCGACAAGATCAACCTCCCGTGGACCACGGAGACGCTCAAATATCCACTCGAGCTGAAACCCGTGTACTTCGTCGGGCTGGCGATGGTCCTGCTGGTCATCTTCGTCAACATCCGGCTGCGCGACTCGCGCCTGGGCCGGGCGTGGATCGCGGTCCGCGAGGACGAGGTCGCGGCCGCCGCGATGGGCGTGAACCTCGTGCGCACGAAGCTGTGGGCCTACGCGATCGGCGCCTCGCTCGGCGGCTTCGCCGGCGCGTTCCTCGGCACGTACAACAACACGGTGAACGTCGACCAGTTCGAGTTCGGGTTCTCCGTCTTCATCTTGTGCATGGTGATCATCGGCGGGATGGGCAACATCTGGGGCGTGATGCTCGGCGCGGTCGTGCTGTCGCTGATGAACCGCTACCTGCTCAAGGAGCTCAACGGCATCCCGGACAAGATCGGCCTCGACTTCGACGTGACGTCGATCAACTTCGGCATCTTCGGCTTCTTCCTGCTCGTGATGATGGTGCTCCGCCCCGAGGGCTTCCTGCCATCGTCCAGACGCAAGCTCGAGTTGCACGCCGACGTCGACGAGACCGACCACATCGGCGCGCAGTCCGACCACCAGTACTACGAGACGCGCGAGACATGACCGAGCAGCGAACCGAGCCGCACGACGAGGCGACCAACGGCGGCGCCGTCCTGCTCGACGCGTCGCACATCTCGAAGATCTTCGGCGGCCTCGTCGCGGTCAACGACGTCACGTTCCGCGTGCCGCCGAAGGCGATCGTGTCGCTCATCGGCCCGAACGGGGCGGGCAAGACGACGTTCTTCAACTGCCTCACCGGCCTCTACCGGCCGACGACCGGCCGGGTCCTCCTCGACGGGAAGGACATCACCGCCAAGCGCGCCGACCTCGTCACCAAGGCCGGCGTCGCGCGCACGTTCCAGAACATCAAGCTGTTCCGGACGATGACGTCGATCGAGAACGTGCAGGTCGGCATGCACGGCCAGCTCCGCTCTCGCGTGAGCGGGATGATCGTGCGGACGCCCTTCAACCGCCGTGAGGAGAAGGCGAGCTACGAGAAGGCGCGCGAGCTCCTGCGGGTCGTCGGCCTCAAGCGCCACAACGAGATCGCGATGAACCTCCCGTACGGCGACCAGCGCCGGCTCGAGATCGCCCGCGCGCTCGCATCCGAGCCCCGGCTCCTGCTGCTCGACGAGCCGACGGCCGGCATGAATCCGCAGGAGTCCGAGGAGCTGCGGCGGCTCATGGAGACGCTGCGCTCCGAGCGCGGCATCTCGGTGCTCCTCATCGAGCACGACATGAAGGTGGTCATGAACGTCTCCGACCACATCACGGTGCTCGACCACGGCGAGAAGATCGCCGAGGGCGCGCCCGCCGAGGTGCGGGCCAACCCGCGCGTGATCGAGGCCTACCTCGGGAGCCAGGCGTGAGCGCGACGGCGCCGACCAACGGCAACGAGCCGGTCCTCATCGTCGAGGACATCCACACGTTCTACGGCTCGATCGAGGCCCTCAAGGGGATCTCGCTCGAGGTCAACGAGGGCGAGATCGTCACGCTCATCGGCGCCAACGGCGCGGGCAAGTCGACGACGCTGCGCTCGATCTCGGGGATCGTCCCGCCGCGCACCGGCCGGATCGTGTTCAACGGCGCCGAGATCCAGGGCCTGCCGGGCCACACCGTGGCCGAGATCGGCATCGCCCAGTCGCCCGAGGGCCGGCGGATCTTCTCGCGCATGACCGTCCTCGAGAACCTCGAGATGGGCGCGTTCACCCGCCGCGACGCGAAGGGCATCAAGGAGGACCTCGACCGCGTCTACACGCTCTTCCCGCGCCTGAAGGAGCGCGAGCGCCAGAAGGGCGGGACGATGTCGGGCGGCGAGCAGCAGATGCTCGCGATCGGCCGAGCGATGATGGCCCAGCCGAAGCTGCTGCTCCTCGACGAGCCCTCGCTCGGCCTCGCGCCGGTCATCGTCGACCGCATCTACGAGGTCGTGCGGGAGATCAACGCCCAGGGCACGACGATCGTCCTGGTCGAGCAGAACGCCAACTACGCGCTCGACGTGTCGAACCGGGGCTACGTCCTCGAGACCGGCCACGTCGTGCTGACCGACACGTCCGAGAACCTGCGCAACGACGAGCGCGTCCAAGTCGCATACCTGGGGACCTGACCATGACCACGTTCGTCCTCGCCGCCGTCGGCGCCAAGGCCTTCTACCTGCTGATGATCTGGCTGGCGTCCGCGATCGTCGCGGCCGAGATGTCCAAGCGCAAGGGCTACGGCGAGAAGTGGGGCCTCGGCACGGGCCTGCTCCTGAGCTTCATCGGCGCGATCATCTGGCTGCTCGTGCCGCCGCGCGAGAACTCGCCCTGGCGTCAGCGCCAGCAGCGCGAGCGCGCCGCCAAGGCGGAGTAGCCGCCCGGCCGCGGCCGGGCCGCGGCGCTCAGGCGAGCGCGTCCCGCAACGCCTCGTCGAGGTCGGGGTGGCGAAAGGTGTACCCGAGGTCGAGCGGGCGGCGGGGCACGGCGCGCTGGCCCTCCGTCACGACGTCGGACATGTCGCCGTAGAGCAGCTGCAGCGCGAAGCCGGGGATCGGCAGGAGCGCCGGCCGGTGCAGCGCGCGCCCCAGCGCCCGGGAGAACACCGCGTTCGTGACCGGCTCGGGCGCCGAGCCGTTGACCGGCCCCGTCCAGTCCGCGTCGTCGATCGCCGCGAGGTAGATGCCGACGAGGTCGTCCGCGTGGATCCACGGCATGTACTGGTCGCCGCCGGCGATCGGCCCGCCGACGCCGAGCTTGAACGGCGTCAGCATCCGCGCGAGCGCGCCGCCGCCGCCGTCGAGGACGACGCCGGTGCGCACGCGCACGACGCGCATCCCGAGCTCCTCGGCCCGGGCGGCCTGGTGCTCCCAGGCGATGCAGACCTCCGCGAGGAACCCGGTCCCGGGCCGCGCGGACTCCTCGACGACCTCGTCGCCCCGCGCGCCGTAGTAGCCGACGGCCGAGGACGACACGAGGACGCCCGGCCGCGGGTCCGCCGCCCGCAGGCCCTCGACGAGGTTGCGCGTGCCGGTCTCGCGCGACTCGGCGATCGCGCGCCGCGACGCATCGGTCCAGCGCTGGTCGACGCGCTCGCCCGCGAGGTGGACGATCGCGTCGCGGCCGGCCAGGGCCGAGGCCGGCGCCGGGCCGGTGTTCGGGTCCCAGCGCTCGGCCGGCACGCCGAGCGCGCCCGAGGTCTTCTCCGGGTCGCGCGACAGCACGGTGACGTCGTCGCCGCGCGCGCGCAGCGCGCGGACGAGCTTCGTGCCGATCAGCCCGCTCGCGCCCGTCAGGGTGACTCGCATGCCGCCTCCCGATTCGCTCATAGAAGGACATACGCGGCGCCCCGCGCCCGCGCTCAATCCCGTGGATCGGGACGCTAGGGTGAATCGCCATGTCAGGCAACGGGAACGCGGACGGCGCGCAGCACGACGAGCTCTTCCTCATCGACGGAAACTCGCTCGCCTATCGCGCGTTCTTCGCCCTCCCCGAGTCGATCGCGACCTCCACCGGCTTTCCGACGAACGCGATCTTCGGGTTCGCCTCGATGCTCGTGAAGCTCCTCACCGACTACGGCAGCAAGCCGACCGTCGTGGTCTGGGACGCGGGCTCCTCGGGCCGCAAGGAGGTCTCCCAGGACTACAAGGCGACGCGCACCTCGCGCCCGAGCCTGCTCAAGGAGCAGTGGCCGCACCTCGAGCCGCTCGTCGAGGCCTTCGGCTACCGCAACGTCAAGCGTCGCCGGGCTTCGAGGCCGACGACGTCATCGCCTCGATCGCCGAGCGCGCCCGCGGCGAGGGCGTCCCGGTCATGGTCGTCACCGGCGACCGCGACGCGTTCCAGATCATCGACCCGGACTCGAAGGTCCGCGTGATGGCCACGGGCCGCGGCATCACCGACACGAAGGTCTACGACCACCAGGCCGTGATCGACCGCTACGGCATCGCGCCCGACCTGATCCCCGACTTCTACGGGCTCAAGGGCGATACCTCGGACAACATCCCGGGCGTTCCCGGGATCGGCGACAAGACCGCGTCGCAGCTGCTGCAGCAGTTCGGCTCGCTCGAGGGCGTCCTCGCCCACATCGACGACATCTCCGGGGCCAAGCGCAAGCAGAACCTGACCGAGCACTCCGACAACGCGCGGGTCAGCAAGGTCCTCGCGACGATCATGCGCGACGTCCCCGTCGAGGTCGACCCGATCGCCGAGGCCGCGCGGCCACCCGATCGCTCGAAGCTGCGCGAGGTCTTCCGCGAGTTCGAGCTGCGCTCGCCGCTGCAGCGCCTCGAGGAGGCCTTCGGGGACGACGACAGCGCGGCGCCCGCGCCGGTGGCCGAGACGATGATCACCGCCCGCGTGCGGGCCGGCACGCTCGCGGACGTCGCGGCCCTCGGCGTCGACGCCGAGGTGGCGGTCGCCGTCCGCGCGCCCGCGCCGCCCGAGGGCGAGCTGTTCGCCGAGACCGAGCCGTGGCGCTTCGCCGTCGCGACCGGCGACCGCGTGCTCGTCGGCCCGTGCGACGGGCCGGAGGAGTTCGTCGTCGCGCTCGGCGACCGCCAGGTCGTCGCCCACGACGCCAAGGCGCTGCGCCTCGTGCCGCCCAACCTCGTCCACGACACGCTGCTCGCCGCCTACCTGCTCGAGCCCGCCCGCCGCGGCTTCCCGTTCCGCGAGATCTGCGAGGAGCGCGGCCTGGCAACCGACGTCGCCGACCCGGTCGGGGCCGAGGCCGTGCTCACCGAGGCGCTCGCCGCCTGGCAGCGCGAGCAGCTCGAGGACCGCGGCCTGACCCGCCTCATGGCCGAGGTCGAGCTGCCGCTCGTGCGCGTCCTGCGCGACATGGAGATCGCCGGCGTGCGGCTCAACAAGGAGCGCCTGGCCGAGGTCGACGCCCGCGTGCGCGAGGAGATCAGGAGCCTCGAGCGCGAGATCTGGGCCCTCGCCGACGAGGAGTTCGTGATCGGCTCGCCGCAGCAGCTCGGCCAGATCCTGTTCGAGAAGCTCGGGCTGTCGCGCAAGCGTCGCGGCAAGACCGGCTTCTCGACCGACGCCCGCGTCCTGCAGGCGATCCGCAACGAGCACGAGATCGTCCCCAAGATCGAGCGCTGGCGCGAGCTCAACCAGATCGAGAAGACCTACCTCGACGTCCTGCCGCAGCTCGCCGACGCCCAGAGCCGCATCCACACGACGTTCGTGCAGGCCGCCGCGACGACGGGTCGGCTCGCCTCGACGAACCCGAACATGCAGAACGTCCCGGTCCGCACGGAGCTCGGCCGCGAGATCCGCGACTGCTTCGAGGCCGCGCCCGAGCACGTGCTGCTCTCGGCCGACTACTCGCAGGTCGAGCTGCGGGTGCTCGCGTTCATCGCCGACGAGCCGGTGCTCAAGGAGATCTTCGTGCGCGGCGAGGACGTCCACACCGCGACCGCCGCGCAGGTCTTCGAGAAGGACCCGTCGGAGCTGACGCCGATGGACCGCTCGAAGTCGAAGATGATCAACTACGGGATCGTCTACGGCCTCAGCGACTACGGGCTCGCCGACCGCCTGAACATCGCGCGCGAGGAGGCCAAGGCCTTCATCGACGCCTACCTCGAGCGCTTCCCGCGCGTGGCGGCGTTCATGGCCGACACGATCAAGCAGGCGACCGAGACCGGCTACGTCACGACGCTGTTCGGCCGCCGCCGCCAGATCCCCGAGCTGCGCGCGCGCAACTGGGGCGTGCGGACGCTGGGCGAGCGCCTGGCCGTCAACACGGTCATCCAGGGCACCGCGGCGGACGTCATGAAGCTCGCGATGATCCGCGTCCACTCAGAGCTCGAGCGCCGCGGGCTCGAGACGCGGATGATCCTCACGATCCACGACGAGCTCCTCTTCGAGGGGCCCGAGTCCGAGATGGACGACGTGCGCGCGATCGCCGAGACCGAGATGGTCGCGCCGTGGGGCGACCGCACCCCGCCGCTCGCGGTCGACGCGGGCGTCGGGCGCAGCTGGCTCGACGCGAAGTAGCGGCTAGGCCGCCGCGCGCTCGGGCTCGGCGCCCACCGGCGGGAGCTCGCCGCCCTCGAGCGCGAAGGCGGGCGGGGCGATCCGCAGGTAGTGGCCGAAGGACCAGTCGATGAAGGGCTGCCAGTTCATCGCGCGCAGCGCGGGCGTCATCAGCGGCGTCGGGTTCACGCGCGAGACGAGGCTCTGGACGCGCAGCAGCCACCGGAACGGCCGCCGGTGCTTGTCGCAGAACGCCGCGTAGCGGGCGAGCGCCTGCGCGCGGTCCTGGCGGCCCTCGACGACCGCGCGCAGCTCGCGGCCGCAGGCGAGGCCGAAGTAGAGCGCCGTGCGGATGCCCTCGGCCGTCGTCGGCAGGCAGTGGCCGGCCGAGTCGCCCGTGTAGAACAGCCCGTCCTCGATCGGGCGGCGCATCTGGTGCGGGATCCAGTTGCCCTGGTAGCGCACGGCCGGCACGTCGAGGTCCTCCGCCAGGCGGACCGTCGGCTCCTTGACGTGGTCGCGCGGGTCGAAGGAGCCGACGCCGACGCGCAACTCGTCGCCGGCCGGGAAGCTCCACGAGTAGCCCGCGCGCACGTAGGAGGGGTCGAGCCAGAGCTCGAGGTCGGCACCGTTGCCGTTGGGGTGGACCTCGAGGCCCCGCGACAGGCGCGCCTCCGGCGGCTGGATCCCGGGGTCGGCGGCCGAGAGCACCCGGCGCCAGCCGAGCGCGTCCACGATCAGCGGCGCGGACAGGTCGCCGCGGTCGGTGTGCACGGTGAAGCCGGTGCGCCCGTCGACCTTCGCGGTCTCGAACTCCGCGTCGCCCTGCTCGCGCAACAGCTCGCAGAGCGTGCGGTAGTCGAAGGTCGAGAACGTGAACGGCAGCCGCCAGCGGAAGTCCCGCGAGGGCGTGTGGACGAGCAGCGATCCGAAGGTCTGGCGGATCGATCCCTGCAGCCCGAGGTTCACGAGCCACTCGGTCGGCGCGGCGCACGCGGACGTCTGGCGCTCCCCGACCTCGTAGCGGTCGATCATGAGCACCCGGGCGCCACTTCCGCGCAACTCCCGCGCGACGGCCAGCCCGGCGAAGCTCGCGCCGCAGATGAGGACGTCCCAGGAGCCGCTCAGCGGCGTGCGCTCCAACCCGCGCTTGGTGGCCCGAACCGGCATGAGCCCCGGCATTCTAGGCGGGGCGACTGCGCTACCCTACGCCGCTACATGTCCCAGACCACCATCCCGACTTCTGACGCAAAGGTCGTCGAAGGCTCCGACGGCCTGCTCCTCGAGATCGACGGCCAGATCGTCCCCAATTACGACGCCACGTTCGCCCCGTTCGAGGAGGGCGACGTCGTCTCCGGCCGCGTCGTGCGCATCGACAACGACGAGGTCCTCGTCGACATCGGCTACAAGAGCGAGGGGGTCATCCCCTCCAACGAGCTGTCGATCCGCAAGAACGTCGACCCCCACGACGAGGTCGAGATGGGGGAGGAGGTCGACGCGCTGGTCCTCACCAAGGAGGACCAGGACGGCCGCCTCATCATGTCCAAGAAGCGCGCGCGCTTCGAGAAGGCATGGCGCCGCATCGAGGCCGCGGCCGAGAGCGGCGAGCCCGTCGAGGGCACCGTCATCGAGGTGGTCAAGGGCGGCCTGATCATCGACCTCGGCGTCCGCGGCTTCCTGCCCGCGTCGCTGGTCGACATCCGCCGCGTGCCCAACCTCGACGAGTACATGGGCACGAAGATCGAGACGAAGGTCATCGAGCTCAACCGCTCGCGCAACAACGTCGTCCTGAGCCGCCGCGCGGTCCTCGAGGAGGAGCGCAAGGAGCAGCGCCAGGAGATCCTCGACCGCCTGCAGCCCGGCCTCATCGTCGAGGGCCAGATCTCGAACATCGTCGACTTCGGCGCGTTCGTCGACCTCAACGGCATCGACGGCCTCATCCACATCTCCGAGCTGTCCTGGTCGCACGTCAACCACCCGTCCGAGATCCTGTCGATCGGCGACACGGTCCAGGTCAAGGTGCTCGACATCGACCGCGACCGCCAGCGCATCTCCCTGGGTCTCAAGCAGACCCAGGAGGATCCGTGGCAGCGGGTCGTCGACACCTACAACGTCGGCGACGAGCTCGAGGGCACCGTCACGAAGGTCGTCACGTTCGGCGCGTTCGTCGAGATCCTCGACGGCGTCGAGGGCCTCGTCCACATCTCCGAGCTGGCCAACCACCACGTCGAGAACCCGCGCGAGGTCGTGCAGCCGGGCGACGACGTCCGCGTCAAGATCCTCGAGATCGACTCGGACCGCCGCCGCCTGTCGCTGTCGGTCAAGCGCGTCGAGGGCCAGGTCCTGCCGCGCCGCGACGTCGCGCCTGCGGTCGACCTGGACGACGTGCCCGAGCTCGGCCTGAGCGAGGACGTCTTCGCCGGCGGCGAGTCGGGGCGGCGGCGCCGTCGCCGACGACCTGCCCGCGCCGGCCGACGAGCCCGCGGCCGAGGCGGCCGTGGCCGACGAGCCCGTGGCCGAGGCGCCCGTGGCCGAGGCCGTGGCCGAGGAGCCTGTGGCCGAGGAGCCTGTGGCCGACGAGCCCGTGTCCGAGGAGCCCGTGGCGGACGAGCCCGTGGCCGAAGTGCCCGCCGGCGACGAGCCCGCGGGCGAGGAGCCCGCCGGCAGCGAGTAGCTGGCCGAGCCGGGAGCCATCCCCTTCGTCGGACTGACCGGCGGCCTCGGCGCCGGGAAGTCCACGGCGCTCGCGGCGCTGGAGCGCCTCGGCGCCGCGACGATCTCGACCGACGCCGTGGTGCACGAGCTGTACGCGACCGCCGAGGTGCGCGACGCGGTCGTCGCGCGCTGGGGCGAGGACGTCGCCCCGGGCGGCACGGTCGACCGCCCCGCGATCGCCCGGGCCGCGTTCGCCACGCCCGAGGACCGCGCATGGCTCGAGGGCCTGCTGTGGCCCCGGGTCGGGGCGCGCGTCGCGGAGTGGCGCGAGGAGGTCTCCCGCGCCGAGCCGGCCCCGCCGGTCGCCGTGGTCGAGACGCCGCTGCTCTTCGAGGCGGGCATGGAGGGCATCTACGACGCCACGATCGCCGTCGTGGCCGACGAGGACGTCCGGCGTGAGCGCGCGGCCGCGCGCGGGCATCATGCGGTGGACGAGCGCGCGGCCCGGCAGCTTCCGCAGGAGGAGAAGGCGGCCCGCGCGACGTACGTGGTCGCAAACAGCGGCACGGTCGAGGATCTCACCCTTGCGCTGTCCCGCGTGCTTGAGAACCTGCACCAGGCATGAGCACCCGAGCCCACCCCGCCACCGGCCCGCGCGCCCTGCGGCGCGCGGAGGCGCGCCGGCGCGTCGTGCGCCGCCGGCGGGTCGCGGCGATCCTGGGCACGGCGCTCGTCGTGGGGCTCGGCGTCGCCCTCAGCTGGCCGAGCTTCCACCACGCGGTGCGCGAGATCGCGCTGCCGCTGCGCCACGAGGACATCATCCGCCAGCAGGCGCGCGACAAGGATCTCGACCCGGCGCTCATCGCCGGCGTCATCTACGCCGAGTCGCACTTCCGCGACGGCCAGACCTCCGCCGCCGGCGCGCAGGGCCTGATGCAGATCACGCCCGCGACGGCGCAGATGATCGCGCGCAAGTCGGGCGGCGTCGCGTTCACGGTCGAGGATCTCGGCACGCCGCAGGTGAACATCGCCTACGGGTCGTGGTACCTGCGCTACCTCATGGGCCGCTACGACGGCAACCGGACGTTCGCGCTCGCGGCGTACAACGGGGGCGAGGGCAACGTCGACCGCTGGATCTCCGAGGCGCGGGCGCGCCACGAGGACCTGACGATCGCGGCGATCCCGTTCTCGGAGACGCGCACCTACGTCCAGCGCGTCCTCGACGCCCGGCGCGAGTACCGGCGCTCGTACGCGCGCGAGCTCGGGTCGAAACTCCGTAGGCGGGCGTCGGGCGATCGCCGTACTGGGTTGCCCGTACTGGCGCCGCCCCGGCGCGGCGCGTACCATCGACCGCGATGACCCGTTCGTCGCACACGTGCTGGTGGTGGCCGCAGTAAGGCGGCCCCGTGCTCATGCACCGTGCGACGGGCCGCCCTCGGGCGGCCCGCTGCGTTCTCGGTAGGAGAACGCGACGTTGCGAACGACCGCCCTGGGGCCCGATCCGTCCGCCCGCTCCCAGGAGGTCCGAAGCCCATGTCGTCCGTCATGCCGTCCCCCGTCCCCGCGTCGCCGGAGGCCGCCGCGCTGCGCGACGCCCGCCGCCGCAGCGCCGAGCTCGAGGCCGCGATCGAGCGCGACCCGTCGCGCTTCCGCGTGCTCACGGGCGACCGCCCGACCGGCCCGCTGCACATCGGCCATCTGTTCGGCACGCTCGAGAACCGCGTGCGCCTGCAGGCGCAGGGCGTCGAGCTGCTCGTCCTCGTCGCCGACTACCAGACGATCACCGACCGCGCCGCCGCGGGCGGGCTGCCCGACGACGTCGAGGGCCAGGTCGCCGACTACCTGGCCGCCGGGATCGACCCCGCGCGGGCGACGATCTTCGCCCACAGCCAGGTCGAGGCGCTCAACCAGCTCCTGCTGCCGTTCCTGAGCCTCGTGAGCGTCGCCGAGGTCGCCCGCAACCCGACCGTGAAGGCCGAGGTCGCCGCCGCGGGCGGGGCCGGGACGAGCGCGCTGATGTTCGCCTATCCCGTCCACCAGGCGGCCGACATCCTGTTCTGCCACGCGAACCTCGTGCCGGTCGGCCGCGACCAGCTGCCCCACCTCGAGCTGACGCGGACGATCGCGCGGCGCTTCAACGAGCGCTACGCGCCGGACCGCCCGTACTTCCCCGAGCCCGAGGCGCTGATGGGCCGTGCCCCGCTGCTGCTCGGCCTCGACGGGCGCAAGATGGGCAAGAGCGCGGGCAACGCGATCACGCTGCGCGCGACCGCGGACGAGACCGCCCGCCTGATCCGCCGCGCCCGGACGGACGCCGAGCGCCGGATCACCTACGAGCCCGAGCGCCGCCCGGAGGTCGCGAGCCTCGTGCTGCTGGCGGCGCTGTGCCGCGGCGAGGCGCCCGAGGCGGTGGCGGCCGAGATCGGCGACCGCGGCGCGAGCGCACTGAAGGCGCTCGTGACCGAGGCGGTCAACGAGCGCCTCGCGCCGGTGCGCGCCCGCCGCGCCGAGGTCGCCGCCGACCGCGGCCTCCTGCGCGGCGTGCTGCGCGAGGGCAACGAGCGCGCGCGGGCGATCGCCGCGGACACGCTGGCTGAGGTGCGGCGGCTGATGCACACGGACTACGGGACGTAGCGTGATGCCGGGGCGGTCCGTCTGCTCGACGGCTTTTGCCCGCTGAGCGGGCACTTTCCGTCGAGCACACGCTTCTCGGCGGATAGTGCCCGCTGGGCGGGCACAATTCGCCGAGGAGTCCGCCACCGCGCCGGGTCCCCTCCTCCTCGCCGCGCCGTCCGCTCGCGCTCGCCCCCGCCGGCACGGTCGAGCGGATCGCCACGCGCCGCCGCCCCGATCACTCCGCGGGCCGGCGCGCCGTGACCACCCGCACCGGCGGATACATGCGCCACGAGCGCCCGGAGCGGGCGATGTCGACGAGGCCGGCGTCCTCGAAGGCGTGGGCGTACTGCTCCGTGGCGCGGAAGTCGAGCACGGCGACCCGGCCGCCGGGGCGCAGGACCCGGGCGATCTCGAGGCACGCGCGCTCGCGGTCGGCGGCGTCCTCCAGGTTGTGGATGGCGATCGACGAGACGACCGCGTCGAAGCGCGCGTCGGCGAACGGCAGCGCGCGCATGTCGCCGTCGAGCACCTCGACGCGGTCGCCGACGCCCTCGGCCTCGGCGTTCGCCAATGTCGCCGCGCGGCGGTTGTCCGACTGGTCGGTCGCGGACCAGAGGTCGATGCCGACGGCGCGCCCGCGCGGAAGGCGCCGCGCCGCGCCGAGCAGCAGGAGCCCGCGGCCGCAGCCGACGTCGAGGACCTCCTCGTCGCCCCGCAGCGCGAGGCCGTCGAGCAGGCGATCGCGCTCGAGGAGCTTGCCGCGCCGGCTCGAGTGGAGCATCGCGGCGACGGTCGCGAGGAACATCACCGCGCACAGCCCGAACAGCTCGGGCGCGACCGGCAGCCCGGCCGCGACGAGCACGACCGTCACGACCGCGAGCACCGCGCCGGCGATCGCGAAGCCGCGCACGACCCCGGGCGCGTCGAGTCCGTAGTCGACCTTCGTCATCGGCGGCCCGGCACGCTACACGCGCCCCGGGCCGCCGGCCCCGGCTTACACCGACAGCTTGGCGCGCTCCTCGTCCGGGCCCTCGCCGAGCTGCAGGCGGGAGTGGTTGCGCCCGTAGACGAAGTAGATGATCAGCCCGAGCAGCAGCCAGCCGCCGAATCGCAGCCAGGTGACGAGCTCGAGGCGGCTCATCAGGTAGATGCACAGCACCGCGCCGATGAGCGGGAAGACCGGGACGAACGGCACGCGGAAGCCGCGCTCGAGGTCGGGCTGCGTCCGGCGCAGGATGATCACGCCGATGTTGACGATGAGGAACGCGAACAGCGTGCCGATGTTGACGAGCTTGGCGATCTCGCTCAGCGGCAGCAGCGCGGCCATGATCGCCGTCAGGATGCCGAACATGAGCGTCGTGACCGCCGGCGTGCGCCGCACGGTGAGCCGGGAGAAGACCTTCGGCAGCAGCCCGTCGCGGCTCATGGCGAAGAAGATCCGCGTCTGGCCGTAGAGGATCGTGAGCGTGACGCTCGTGATCGCCACGAGCGCGCCGAAGGACAGCAGGTCGCCGGCCCAGTCGAGCCCGGCGCCGATCTTGATCGCGTCGCTGAGCGGCGCGTCGGAGCCCGCGAGGACCTTCGAGGGCACCAGTCCGACCGCAACGATCGCGACGAGGATGTAGAGCAGCGTCGCGATGAGCAGCGAGCCGATGATCGCGATCGGCAGGTCGCGTTGGGCGTTCGTCGCCTCCTCGCCCGACGTCGACACCGCGTCGAAGCCGATGTAGGCGAAGAAGATGAGAGCGGCCGCGTCCACCGTGCCGCTCACACCGTTCGGGGCCCACGGCGAGTAGTTGTCGCCGTTGATCGAGGCGAAGCCCACGAGGATGAAGAACGCGAGGATCAGGATCTTGACGGCGACCATGATCGTGTTGGCCCGCGCGCTCTCGCGGATGCCGTAGATCAGCACCCCCGTCACGGCCAGGACGAGGAACATCGCCGGCAGGTTGAAGCTGCCCCCGTCGCCCGGCGGGGCGGAGATCGAGTCGGGCAGGCTGATGCCGAACAGCGAGTCGAGCAGGCTCTGCAGGTAGCCGCCCCAGCCCACCGCCACCGCGGCGACCGACACGCCGTACTCGAGGATCAGGTCCCAGCCGATGATCCAGCCGACCAGCTCTCCGAGCGTCGCGTACCCGTACGTGTAGGCGCTGCCCGAGACCGGGATCGACGACGCGAGCTCGCCGTAGGAGAGCGCCGAGAACAGGCAGGTGATGCCGGCCAGCGCGAAGGACAGGACGATCGAGGGTCCGGCGTCCCCGATCGCCTCGCCGATGATGACGAAGATGCCGGTGCCGATGATGGCGCCGATGCCGAGCGCCGTGAGGTCGAGGACGCCGACGGCGCGCTTGAGCCCGTCGTCCCCGCCCGTCTCTCGGGCGAGGTGTTCCATCGGCTTGCGGGCCCAGGGCCCTGGGCGTGTCGCGGTGGCCATACCGTCCTCCTCGGCAGCGGGATGCTGGACCCCACCTGCCCGAACGCGCGCCGCTTTGAACCGGAACCTTCCTCGAGCAAGATTCCGTCCGCCCGCGCCGCTACATTCAAAGGTCGTGCCCGAGTTTCGTCTGGATCCCATCTTCACCCCCGCCGCCGACCAGCCGCGGGCGATCGACGAGGCCGCCGCGGCGCTGTCCGGCGGGGATCGGATGGTGACCCTCCTGGGGGCCACCGGCACGGGCAAGACGATGACGATGGCGGGCATCATCGAGCGCGTCCAGCGCCCGACGCTCGTCATGGCGCACAACAAGACGCTCGCCGCCCAGCTCTGCAACGAGTTCCGGACGTTCTTCCCCGACAACGCGGTCGAGTACTTCGTCTCCTACTACGACTACTACCAGCCCGAGGCCTACGTCCCGAGCAAGGACCTCTACATCGAGAAGGACTCGGCCATCAACCAGGAGGTCGACCGCCTGCGCCACGCGGCGACCGCCGCCGTCTTCGCCCGGCGCGACGTGATCGTGGTCGCGAGCGTGTCGGCCATCTTCGGCCTCGGCTCGCCCGAGACGTACGACATGAACATGCAGGTGCTCAAGAAGGCCGACTTCGTCGACCGCGACAAGCTCCTGCGCAAGCTCGTCTCGATCCAGTACACGCGCAACGACACCGCGCTCGGCCGCGGCACGTTCCGGGTGCGCGGCGAGTCGCTCGAGGTCTTCCCGGCCTACGCCGAGACCGCGTTCCGGGCGACGTTCTTCGGCGACGAGATCGAGCGCCTGCAGCACTTCGACCCCTTGACCGGCGAGCTCATCGCCGACGATCTCGAGCACGTCGCGATCTGGCCGGCGACGCACTACAACGTCAAGGAGGGCTCGATCGAGGCGGCGGTCGAGGAGATCGCGCGCGAGCTCAACGAGCGGACCGCCGAGCTCGAGGCCGAGGGCAAGCTGCTCGAGTCCCACCGCCTGCGCCAGCGCACGCAGTACGACATGGAGATGCTGCGGGAGATGGGCTTCTGCAACGGCATCGAGAACTACTCGCGGATCCTCGACGGCCGCAACGCGGGCGACCGGCCGTACTGCCTGCTCGACTACTTCCCCGACGACTTCATGGTCTTCCTCGACGAGTCGCACCAGACCGTGCCGCAGCTCGGCGGCATGTACGAGGGCGACCGCTCGCGCAAGCAGACGCTCGTCGACTACGGCTTCCGCCTGCCGAGCGCGCTCGACAACCGCCCGCAGAAGTTCGACGAGTTCATGTCGATCACCCCGCAGCTCCTGTTCGTCTCGGCCACGCCGGGCGAGTTCGAGCGCGGCCACTCCTCGAAGGTCGTCGAGCAGATCGTCCGGCCGACCGGCATCGTCGACCCCGCGGTCGAGGTGCGCGAGACGCGCAACCAGATCGACGACCTGATGAACGAGGTCCGGCTGCGGGTCGACAAGGACGAGCGCGTGCTGGTCACGACGCTCACGAAGAAGATGTCCGAGGACCTCACGGACTACCTGCTCGAGATGGGCTTCCGCGTGCGCTACCTGCACTCGGAGATCGACACGCTCGAGCGCATCCAGATCATCCGCGACCTGCGCCTGGGCGAGTACGACGTGCTCGTGGGCGTCAACCTCCTGCGCGAGGGCCTCGACCTCCCCGAGGTCTCGCTCGTGGCGATCCTCGACGCCGACAAGGAGGGCTTCCTCCGCGGCGAGACGTCGCTCATCCAGACGATCGGGCGCGCGGCGCGCAACGTCGAGGGCACGGTCCTGATGTACGCCGACAAGGAGACGGCGGCGATGCGGGCGGCCATCGGTGAGACCAACCGCCGCCGCGCGATCCAGGTCGCCTACAACGAGGAGCACGGCATCACCGCCGCGACGATCGTCAAGGGCATCAGCGACATCGCGGAGTTCCTGCAGGCCGAGGGCAAGACCCCGAAGGGCCGGCGCCGGAGCGACCGCAAGCGGATCAAGACCGACGATCTCTCGCTCCCCGAGATGGAGAAGACGATCGTCGAGCTCGAGGAGGAGATGCTCGCCGCCGCCGAGGACCTGCGCTTCGAGTACGCGGCGCGGCTGCGCGACGAGATCCGCGAGCTGCGGCGCGAGCTCAACGAGATCCAGCGCAACGAGGCGCCGGCGGCGTAGCCCGCCCGCCGGCGCTCAGGCGCCGGTGAGCGCGCCGTGCTCCGTGTCCCCGGCGCGCTCGCGGTAGCCGGGGACGACGCGCGACGTGACGAGGCCGTGCTCGGCCGTCGCGTCGTCGATGAGCGGCCAGACCGCCGCGACGCGGTCGGGGCGGTCGATGTAGACCGTGTACGTCGGGCGGTGGCTGGCGATCCGGCCGAAGCGGTCGCCGTGGGGGTGCTCGTCGCTGGAGAACCCCCAGTCGCCGAGGATCGTCGTCGCGCCCGCCGCGCCGGCGGTCCGCAGGCGGCGTGTGAGCTCGGAGTACAGCGGGTGGCCGTGGACGTGCGCGGTGCGGCGCGCGTAGACGCGGATCGTCTGCCAGGCGTCGCGCTCGGCCGCGGCGCGGGCCGGCGCCGACGGCGGCTCGAGGTGCTCGCCGTCGTGCTTGACGCGGGCGACGGCCTCGAACGTCACGACCGGCTCGGCGACGAGCGCGGCGAGGGCGGGCAGGCAGGCGCGCAGCGGCTCGGGCGGGCCGACCGAGATGATCGTCATGGGCGCGTCGCCGTTGGCGCCGAACAGGCGCGCGCGGCCGCGGCGGCCGGCGATCGCGCCGTCGACGCCGCGCAGGACGATGGCGCCGGCCGCTCCGCCACGGCGCAGGACGTCGACGGCCGCCCGGGAGACGGCCCGCCCGTTCGCCCGCTCGCCGGCACGGCAGTAGAGCGTCAGCTTCGCGGCGTCGCCGGGGCCCTCGGGCGCGGTGAGGCCGGCCACGTCGCCGCCGGTCGCGAGCGTCGTCGACTCGAGCGTCACGAGGCCGCGGGGGACGGCCGCGTCGACGTCGTCGAGCGGCGCCGAGGACGGTCTCGCGCCGCCCGATCGCGGTGGCGACGAGCGGCAGGTCGGTCGACACGTCGGGCAGGCGCTCGGCCGAGATGCGCCGGTTGATGCCGAACCCCTCGATGCCGCGCAGGAGCGTCGTGCAGGCGAGATCGTGACGGGCGAGGGCGGCGATGAGGGCCTCGGAGGCGAGGTGCGGGCCGGCGGTCAGCGACTCGCCGAACCACACCGACAGCCGCAGCGCCGCGCCGGTCATCGCAGCCACCCCGCGAGCGCCCAGCCCGCGCCCGTCGCCGCCAGGCCGAGGAGCATCGAGCCGAGCAGGTAGGCGAGCAGGAGCCCGATCTCGGCGTCCTCGCCGAGGCGCTGGGCCTCGAGCATCCAGGTGGAGAACGTCGTGTAGCCCCCGAGGAAGCCCGTGCCGAGGACGAACAGGGCGTCACCGGTGACCCCGAGGCCCGTCAGCACGCCGAGAGCGAAGCCGCCGGTGAGGTTGACGACGAACGTCCCCGCCGGGAAGTCGCCGGGGCGCCGGGCGGTGACCGCGGCGGCGAGGGCGAAGCGCGCGTACGCGCCCGCCGCGCCGAACGCCCCGACGCCGATCCACGCGAGCACACCGGTCATCCGTAGCGGTGGCGCCGGGCGACGACGGTCGCCGCGATCGCCGCGGCGAGGCCGACCGCCATGCTCACGGTCGCGTAGGTGAGCCCGAGCGCGCCATGGCCGTCGCGGGCGAGGCGGATGGTCTCGACCTGGAACGTGGAGAACGTCGTCAACGCGCCGCAGAAGCCGGTCCCGACCAGCGGCCGCCAGTAGCGCGTCGGGGCGACCGTCTCGGCCAGCCGGGTCGTGGCCCACGCCAGGACGAACGCGCCTGTGACGTTGACGGCGAAGGTCGCCCACGGCCACGCGCCGGCCTGCACGGGGAACGCCTTGCCCACCGCCGCGCGGGTCACCGCGCCCGCGGCGCCGCCGGCGAGGATCGCGGCGGCCCGCAGCTGGGCGGGGGTGAGGCGGTCGCGCAGCGCCCGGACGACCGCAGGGAGGTGGTGCGTCCCGGCCGCCCGCGGCGCGCGGCCGTCCGACGCGTCAGCGGTCATCCCGCGCAGTCTAGGCGCGGCCCGGTCGGTGACGGCGCGGGGCGAAATGTTCTCCGCCGCGGGCGTCGTGTCGTAGATCATCGGCACTGTCGGGAATTCATGGCCGCGATTTTCCGAACTATCGGAAATCGGCCCACCGCAATCCAGGTACACGAGGAGACGGCAGATGCCGAAGAATCTGTTCCCGCTGGACAACACGAAGAAGTTCACCGACCAGCAGCACGTCGGCCACAACCGGTGGCATCCCGACATCCCGCCCGTCGTCAGCGTCAAGCCCGGCGACGTCTTCCGCGCCGACTGCCGCGAGTGGTTCGACGGCGCGATCAAGAACGACGACTCGGCCGACGACGTCCGCAACGCGCCGCTGCCCGGGGTCCACGTGCTCAGCGGGCCGTTCCGGGTCGAGGGCGCGGAGCCCGGCGACCTGCTGATCGTCGACATCCTCGAGATCGATGCCTGCGACCAGGAGGACGAGGGGCCGTTCTCCGGCATGGGATGGGGCTACACCGGCGTGTTCGCCAAGAGCAACGGCGGCGGCTTCCTCACCGACCGCTTCCCCGACGCCTACAAGGTGATCTGGGACTTCACCGGGGACGTCGCGACCTCGCGCCACATCCCGGAGTGCTCGTACGTCGGCATCCACCACCCGGGCCTGATGGGCACGGCGCCGTCGGCCGAGCTGCTCGCGACGTGGACCAAGCGCGAGACCGACCTCATCGCGACCGACCCCGACCGCGTCCCGCCGCTGGCGCTGCCGCCGCTGCCGGACAGCGCCATCCTCGGCGCGGTCGACCAGAGCGACTTCGACCGCGTGGCGTCCGAGGGGGCCCGCACCGCCCCGCCGCGGGAGAACGGCGGCAACCAGGACATCAAGAACTTCACCGCCGGGACGCGGGTCTTCTACCCGGTCTTCGTGCCGGGGGCGAACCTGTCGTTCGGCGACCTGCACTTCTCCCAGGGCGACGGCGAGATCACGTTCTGCGGCGCGATCGAGATGGGCGGGTTCATGGACCTGCACGTCGACCTCATCAAGGGCGGGATGGAGACGTACGGCGTCTCCGAGAACGCCATCTTCATGCCGGGCCTGCGCGACCCGCAGTACTCGGAGTGGATCGCGTTCTCCGGGGTGTCGGTCGACCTCGACGGCAAGCAGCACTACCTCGACTCGCAGCTGTCCTACGAGCGCGCCTGCCACCACGCGATCGACTACCTCATGAAGTTCGGCTACAGCGACATCCAGGCGTACATGATCCTGGGCTCGGCGCCGATCGAAGGGCGGTTCTCGGGGGTCGTCGACATCCCGAACTCGTGCGCGACGGTCTACATCCCGCGGCGGATCTTCGACTTCGACCCCGCCCCGACGAGCGGCACGCCGCACCAGGTCCAGCAGGGCCTGGCGGTGCCGCGGGCCGGCGAACTAGGGGGAGCGGACGTGGCGTTCTACGACTACCGCTGCGACGCGGACGGCGTGTTCGAGATCACGCGGGCGCTGGGCACGGCGCCCGCGACGGCGGCGTGCCCGGCGTGCGGGCGCGCCGCGACCCGCGTGTTCTCGACGCCGATGCTCGCGACGACGGCGCCGAAGGCGCTCGTGGCCGCGATCGACCATGCCGAGAAGACCCGGCACGAGCCGGACGTGGTGACCTCCCTGCCGCGCCGGCCGGCGCATCAGCGGACGCCGACGCTCCCGCTCACGCCGAAGCTCCGGCGGCTGCCGCGGCCCTGAGCGCGTCCGGCCGAAGCGATAGACCGGTCGCCGGATGACCACGGACCTGGACGGGCTGCGCGGAGCGCTGCTGCGCTGGTACGCCCGCGTGCGGCGTGACCTGCCGTGGCGGCGGACGACCGACCCCTACGCGATCCTCGTCAGCGAGGTCATGCTCCAGCAGACGCAGGTCGCGCGCGTGGTGCCGCGCTACCTCGAGTGGATCGAGCGCTGGCCGACGGCCGACGCGCTCGCGGCGGCGTCCCGCGCCGAGGTCCTGGCGGCGTGGGTGGGGCTCGGCTACAACCGCCGCGCGCTCGCGCTGCACGCCGCGGCGGCCGCGGTCGCCCGCGACGGCTGGCCGGCCGATCTGCGCACGCTCCCGGGCGTCGGTCCGTACACCGCGGCGGCCGTGGGCTCGTTCGCGTTCGGCGCCCAGGTCGCCGCGATCGACACGAACGCCCGGCGCGTGGCCGAGCGGCTGGGCCACGGGCCACCCGCCGCGCTGCTGCCGCCCGGCCGCGCCGCCGAGTGGAATCAGGCGGCGATGGAGCTCGGCGCGACGGTCTGCACGGCGCGCGCGCCGCGCTGCGACGCGTGCCCGGTGGCGCGGTGGTGCGCGTCCGCCGGCCGGGCGGCGGTGGCGCCGCGCGCCGCGCCGGGGCGCGGCGGGTCCGAGCGCTTCGAGGACACCAACCGCTGGGTCCGCGGGCGCGTCGTGGCGGCGCTCGCGGCCGGCGACGGGCTGCCCGGCGACATCGCCCCGGAGCGACTCGACCGCGCGGTCGCGGGGCTGGTCCGCGACGGGCTCGTCCGTCCGGCGGACGGCGGCTTCTCGCTAGGCTGACGCCCCGGTGGCGCTCGACCGAGAATCCATCACGCGCAGGGACTTCCCGGCCGCGCGGCGCGGCTACGAGCCGGCCGCCGTCGACCGGCACCTGGCGGCGCTCGCCGACGAGGTCGAGGAGCTGCGGCGGCGGTCCACGCCGGGCGGCGCGCTCGCCGGCCAGACGAGCGAGCAGGTCCGCACGATCATCGAGGCGGCCGAGGCCAGCGCCGCCGGGATCCGCGAGGGCGCGGCGACCGAGGCCCGCGAGCACGTCGCCCGCGTGGCCGCGGCGGCCGACGGCCTGCGGGCCCGGATCGACGCGCTCGAGGGCGACCTGACCGCCGTCATCGGCGCGCTGCGCACCGGCGCGGAGCGGCTGCGCGAGGACCTCGACGGCCTGCTCGACGCCACGGGCCGCCTCGGCGTCGCGGACTCGGAGGGCGAGCCCGCCTCGGCGCCGCCGGCGGAGGTCGCCCCGGCCGTCCTGGGGGCGACGCTCGGCGAGACCGCGGCGGCCGCGGACCCGGTCGAGGAGGAGGTCGGCGAGGAGCCCGCGCTCACCGCGGTCGAGGAGGCGACCGAGGCCGGCCCCGCGCTGGTCGGCCGCAGCACCGACGCCGTGGCCGCGCGGATCGTCGCGCTGCAGTGGGCGATGGACGGCCGCCCGCGCGAGGAGACCGACGGCTACCTGGCCGAGCACTACGACCTGCCCGATCGCGCCGCGCTGCTCGAGCAGGTCTACGCGATCGCGCCGAAGGGCTGAGCCGTCCGCGCCTCATCGCCCTCGCGCGCGTCGGCTTCCGGGCCGCGCACGCCGGGCTGCGCGTCTGGTGGTTCGTCCGCCGGCCCCACACGCAGGGCGTGAAGTGCATCATCGGCGACGGCGAGCTCGTCGTCTTCGTCCGCCACACCTACGGCAACCGGGACGCGTGGGAGCTGCCCGGCGGCGGCGTCCGGCGCGGCGAGCCGCCCGAGGCGACGGTCCGGCGGGAGATGCGCGAGGAGCTCGGGGTCGAGCTCGACGGCCTGCGCGCGGCCGGCGCGATCGAGGTCGCCGGGCACGGCAAGCGCACGCTGCTGCACTGCTTCGCCGCCCGGCCGAGCACGACCGACCTGCGCCTCGCGCGGGCCGAGATCGCCGAGGCGCGCTGGGCGCCGGTGACCGCGCCGCCGCGGCCGCTCGGCCAGCACGCCGCCGCGATCCTCGACCTCCTGCGCCGGGCGTAGCCGGACTCGCCGGCGGAGCGGTTCTCTAGGATCCGGGCGCATGCGCCGGGTCGCCCCGCTCGCCGCGCTCGTCGCGCTGGCGCTCGCCCTCGCCGCGCCCGGTCACGCCGCTGCGCGGACGCCTGCGCGCTTCTTCGGCGTCATGGTCAACGGGGTCCTCGACCGGCCGTCGGTCGACCTCGACGCCGAGAGCGCGACCATGCACCGCGCGGGCGTCGCGTCCGAGCGCTTCGAGATCGCCTGGGACCTCGTCGAGCCGCAGCCGGGGAGCTTCGACTTCGCCGCGATCGACCGCAAGGTCGCCGCCGCCGCGCGCAACGACGTCGACGTGCTCGGCCTGGTCGTCCGCACGCCCGGCTGGGCGGCGACCGATGCCGGCAACCCGTTCTCGGCCCCGAAGGACCCCGCCGCGTACGCCGCCTTCCTGCGGACGCTGATCGGCCGCTACGGCCCGCGGGGCACGTTCTGGGCGGCCAACCCGTCGCTCCCGCGCCGGCCGGTGCGCAACTGGCAGATCTGGAACGAGCCGAACATCGCGATCAACTGGGACGTCCAGCCGTGGCAGAACGGCTACGCCCGGCTCCTGCGCGCGGCCTACCCCGCGGTGAAGGGCGCCGACTCCGGGGCGACGGTCGTGATGGCCGGCCTGGCGAACTTCTCCTGGCGCGACCTGAGCAAGGCCTACCGGGCGGGGGTCAAGGGATGGTTTGACGTCGCCGCGGTCCATCCGTTCAGCGGCCGGCCCTCGAACAGCGTGAAGATCACCCGGCTCAACCGCGACGTGATGAACCGCAACGGCGACGCCCGCAAGCCGATCTGGCTGACCGAGCTGACGTGGTCCTCGGCGAAGGGGAGGAAGACGCCGCTGACGCAGAACTGGGAGACGACCGAGGGCGGCCAGGCCCAGCGCCTCGCGCAGGCCTACGGGCTGTACGTCCGCGCCCGCTCCGCGCTCCGGCTCGGGCGCATCTTCTGGTACACGTGGGCGACGGTCGACCGCGAGTCCAAGAACTCGTTCGACTACTCGGGCCTGCGGACGCTGCGGGCCGACGGGCGGTTCGTGGACAAGCCCGCGTTCGGCGCGTTCCGCACCGTCGTGCGCCGCTACGGGTAGGGCACCCGGGCGGGTGCGCGCCCGGTCGGCGCGGGCGTTTCCCGCAACGTGCGCGAACACTTTCGTGCGAACGTCTGTTCCCCTCCGTACACTGGGACTGGGATGCCGCCCAACAAGAATTCGATCGTCATTTCCGGCGCGCGGGAGCACAACCTGCGCGACATCTCGCTGTCCCTCCCGCGCGACGCGCTCGTGGTCATCACGGGGCTGTCCGGGTCGGGCAAGTCGTCGCTCGCGTTCGACACGATCTACGCCGAGGGCCAGCGGCGGTACGTCGAGTCGCTGAGCGCGTACGCGCGCCAGTTCCTCGGCCAGATGGACAAGCCGGACGTCGACTCGATCGAGGGCCTGTCGCCGGCGATCTCGATCGACCAGAAGACGACGTCGCGCAACCCGCGATCGACGGTCGGCACCGTCACCGAGATCCACGACTACCTGCGCCTGCTGTGGTCGCGCATCGGCCACCCGCACTGCCACATCTGCGGCAAGCCGGTGTCCGGGCAGTCGGCCGAGCAGATCATCGACCAGGTCATGGAGCTGCCCGAGAGCACGCGCTTCATGGTCATGGCGCCGGTCGTGCGCGGGCGCAAGGGCGAGTACGGCAAGCAGCTCGAGGAGCTGCGGGCCGAGGGCTTCCAGCGGGCGAAGGTCGACGGCGAGATGCGGATGCTCGAGGACGAGATCGTGCTCGACAAGAAGTTCAAGCACGACATCTCGATCGTGATCGACCGCCTCGTGATGCGCCACGACCTGCGCAAGCGCCTGGCGGACTCGATCGAGACGGCCGTCGCGCTGGCCGACGGGATGGTCGAGATCGAGACCGTGCCGCGCGAGGGCGAGCCCGAGGTCACCCTGTACTCCGAGAAGTTCGCCTGCCCGGACCACGGTCCCGTCATCCCGGAGCTCGAGCCGCGGATCTTCTCGTTCAACTCGCCGCACGGCGCGTGCCCGCGGTGCACCGGCCTCGGGTCGATGATGGAGATCGACCCGGAGCTCGTGGTGCCGGACCCGACGCTGTCGATCGGCGAGGGCGCGCTGGCGCCGTGGGCGACGAGCACGTCGCAGTACTACGAGCAGATCACCCAGGCGATCGCCGAGAAGTACAAGATCGACCTCGAGGCGCCGTGGAACGCGCTGCCCGAGGACGCCCGGGAGCTCTTCCTGTACGGCACGAACGGCGACCGCATCCAGGTCTCCTACCGCAACCGCTACGGGCGGCGGCGGTCGTACGCGACCCGGTTCGAGGGCATCGTCCCGAACCTCGAGCGGCGCTACAAGGAGACCGAGTCGGACCTCTCGCGCGAGAAGATCGAGGAGTTCATGTCGATGGTGCCGTGCCCCGCCTGCAAGGGCGCGCGGCTGCGGCCGGAGTCGCGGGCCGTCCTCGTCGGCGGGATCGCGCTGCACGAGTTCTCGGCGCTGAGCGTCCGGCGGGCGCTGCAGTGGCTGAAGGACGTCGAGCTCTCAGAGACCGAGCGCCACATCGCGCGGCTGATCGTGCGCGAGATCGACGAGCGGCTGAACTTCCTCGAGAACGTCGGCATCGGCTACCTGTCGATGGACCGGGCGGCGGCGACGCTGTCCGGCGGCGAGGCGCAGCGCATCCGGCTGGCGACCCAGATCGGGTCCGCGCTCGTCGGCGTGCTGTACGTCCTCGACGAGCCGTCGATCGGCCTGCACCAGCGCGACAACTCGAAGCTCATCGCGACGCTCGAGCGCCTGCGCGACGTCGGCAACTCGGTGATCGTCGTCGAGCACGACGAGCAGACGATGCGCGCGGCCGACCACCTCGTCGACCTCGGCCCGGGCGCCGGCGAGCACGGCGGGCACATCGTCGCGCAGGGCACGGCCAAGCAGGTCGAGAAGGTCAAGAAGTCGCTCACGGGCCAGTTCCTGGCGGGCACGCGCACGATCGACATCCCGCAGGAGCGGCGGACGCCCACCGGGCACGTCGAGATCCGCGGCGCGCGCCAGCACAACCTCAAGGCGATCGACGTCGACGTGCCGCTCGGCGTGCTGACGACGGTGACGGGCGTGTCGGGGTCGGGCAAGTCGACGCTCGTCAACGAGGTGCTGTTCAAGGCCGTCGCGAACCGGCTGCACCGGGCGCGGACGCGGCCGGGGGCGCACACGGCGGTGCTCGGGCTCGACCAGCTCGACAAGATCATCCAGGTCGACCAGTCGCCGATCGGGCGCACGCCGCGGTCGAACCCGGCGACCTACACCGGGCTGTTCGACACGATCCGCGACCTGTTCGCCAAGACGCAGGAGGCCCGGGCGCGCGGCTACAAGCCGGGGCGCTTCTCGTTCAACGTCAAGGGCGGGCGCTGCGAGGTCTGCCGCGGCGACGGCCAGATCAAGATCGAGATGCACTTCCTGCCGGACGTCTACGTGCCGTGCGACCAGTGCCACGGCAAGCGGTACAACAAGGAGACGCTCGACATCCGCTTCAAGGGCAAGAACATCGCCGAGATCCTCGAGATGTCGGTCGAGGAGGGCGTCGAGTTCTTCCAGCACATCCCGAAGATCCGGCGACGGCTGTCGACGCTCAACGACGTCGGCCTCGGCTACATCCGCCTCGGGCCAGCCCGCGACGACGCTGTCGGGCGGCGAGGCGCAGCGGGTGAAGCTCGCGACGGAGCTGTCGAAGGTCGCGACCGGGCGGACGCTCTACATCCTCGACGAGCCGACGACCGGCCTGCACTTCGCCGACGTCCAGCGGCTGCTCGACGTCCTGCACCGGCTGGTGGACGCGGGCAACTCGGTCGTGGTGATCGAGCACAACCTCGACGTCATCAAGACCGCCGACCGCATCATCGACATGGGCCCCGAGGGCGGGGAGGAGGGCGGCGAGGTCGTCGCCATCGGCACGCCCGAGGAGGTCGCGGGCACGCCGGGCTCGCACACCGGGGCGTTCCTGGCCGAGCTCGTGACGCCCGCGGCGCCCACGGCGCGGCGGGCGGCCGGCAAGGGCCGTGCGCCGGCGCGCACGCGCAAGAAGGTGGCCGCGGCCGCCTGAGGCCGGCCGGCCCAGGACCGGTGGATGACGGCGATGTCACCGCGATCGGACGCCGAGCCGGACGAGGACCACGTCAGCTGGCGCGACGCCGACCTGCGGGTCCGCCGGTCCGACCGCGCGAAGAAGGCGGCCCGGGCGGTGGCGGCCGGCCTCGTGCTCAGCGGGTTCGTCGTCCTGCTGATGAACATCCAGCGCGACACGACGCGCTGCCACCAGAACTGCTTCGACGGCAGCGACAACACGTTCGAGTCCGGCCACGTGTGGACCGCCTACGCGGACTCCTGGCAGTGGGACGCGCAGCTCGTGATCGGCTGGCTCGGGTTCCTGACGGCGCTGTGGGCGCTGTACGCGGCCGGGCGCGGCGGGCGCCGGCAGACCCTCGCCTCGCTCGGGCTGAGCGCCGTGCTGATCGCGATCGTGGATCGTGTGGGTCACGGTCCAGCCGCCGGCGGGGAAGCTCGCCTGACCGGGCCGGGTCAGCCGGAGCCGTTCACGGGGCTCGCCCGGCAGCCCGACCCGCCGCTGGACGAGCTCGCGCTGGGCATCGCCGCGGCGTTCCGGGCCGTGGACGTGCCGGCCGCGCTCGCCGTGCTCGACGGCCTGGGCGCGGAGGTCGCGGCGCGTGCTCGCGGAGCGCCGCGCCGAGGCTGAGCCGGTCGGCCCCGAGGTCGAGACCCACGTGTGCGTCGAGGTCCTCGGCGGCCGCCACGGGTTCCGCGGCGACGCCGAGCGCTACGACGACCCGGCGAACTCGATGCTCGACGTGGTCCTCGAACGGCGCCTGGGGCTGCCGATCCTGCTGTCGGTCGTCTACGTCGAGGTCGCGCGGCGGGCCTCCGTGGCGCTGTCCGGGATCGGCCTGCGGGGCCACTTCGTCGTCGGCCACCTCGGCGCCGAGCCGCCGGTGCTGGTCGACCCGTTCGCCGGCGGCGCGCCGATCGAGGCCGAGCAGCCCGCGGCGCTCGTGCGCCCCTGGGGCACCCACGAGATCGCGCTGCGGATGCTCAACAACCTCGTCGCCTCGTTCCGGCGGCGGGGCGACATCGGCGGCGCGATCACGGCGGCGACGATGCGCCTCGAGCTGCCGCTCGACGAGCGCCTCGAGGACACGCTGCGCCAGGAGCTCCGCGCGATGCGGGCGCGGCTGAACTGACCCGCCGGGTCGCGGTCCGGCGTCTCGGGTAGCCCCGCCGCATGCCCAAGCCCGAGCAGTACGGCCACGCCGCCCTCGTCGGCTGGCGCAAGGCCCTGGCCGACGCGACCGCGCCGCGCGTCGCCGACCGTGCCCCGGTCTCCGAGGACCAGGTGCGCGCCGCGATCGGCGGCGTGCTGTTCGCCGCCTCGCTCTACTACGTGATCAGCACGATCGTCCGCCTCGTGCCGCGCCTGAGCGGCGGCGGGCTCAGACCGGGCTCGGCAGCCCGTCGTCGCCGTCGGCGAGCGCGGCGATGAACGCGTCCACGACGTCGGCGTCGAACTGCGAGCCCGCGCCGCGGCGCAGCTCGGCCTCCGCCGCGCTCGCGCCGATGCTCGGGCGGTACGGGCGGTCGGCCGTCATCGCCTCGTAGGCGTCGGCGACGGCCAGGACGCGGGCCTCGGCCGGGATCGCCGCGCCGGCGAGGCCGGACGGGTAGCCCGAGCCGTCGACCCACTCGTGGTGGGCGCGGACCCAGCGGGCGATGTCGCCCAGGTTGGCGTGCTCGAGGATGCGGGCGCCGATCTCCGGATGGCGGCGGATCTCGCGCCACTCGTCGCCGTCGAGGCCGCCCGGCTTCAGCAGGATCGCGTCCGGGATGCCGAGCTTGCCGATGTCGTGCAGCACCCCGGCGGCGCGGACGCGCTCGACGCGCTCGGCGCTCCAGCCGAGGTGGCGGCCGGTCTGCTCGGCGAGCTGGCCGACCGTCAGCGAGTGGCGCGCGGTGCCGACGTCGCGCAGGTCGAGCGTCTCCGCGAGGAGCATCGCGGCGGCGAGCTGCTCGCCGGTCGCGGCCGGGCCGGCGCGGAGGCCGTCGACGAAGCCCTGCATCTGCGGGTCGTACGGGACGGCGCGGTCGCGGCCGAGGCGGTGGGCGGTGTCGAGCGCGCGGTGCGCGGCGCGGAGGATCTCGGAGCCGGTGTCGGCGTTGGGGCCGGTCGCCGCGAGCCCGATCGAGACCGAGATCGGCACCGGGACGTCGGCGAACTCCTCGCGCACGGCGTGGCGCAGGCGCTCGGCCACGGCGAGCGCGGCGACGCGGTCGGTGTCGCGCAGGACGACGGCGAACTCGCCCGCCTCCAGGCGCGTCGGGACGTCCGAGCCGCGGGTCGCGCGGCGCAGGACGGCGGCGAAGCGGCGCAGCACGTCGTCGAGCGCCTCCGGGCCGAGGATCTCGTTGACGTGGCGGAAGTCGTCGAGGTCGCAGACGAGGACGGAGACCGTCTCGCTCGCGGCGATGTCCTCGTCGATCCGCGGCTCGAGGTCGCGGCGGTTGCGCAGGCCGGTCAGCGGGTCGTGCTCGGCGAGGTGGCGCAGGTGCTCGAGCTGGCGGGCCGACTCGACGGCGCTGATCGCCTGGTTGGCGAACGCGCGCAGCGCCTGGAGGTCCTCGGTCGTCGGCAGCAGGCAGTCGTCGGGCTCGTCGACCCAGATGATCCCGGTGAACGCGCCGTCGCGGTCGTGGAGCGGGACGAGCAGCCAGTGCTCGCGCCAGGCGTACGGCCCGCGGCCGTTGCGCTGCCCGCGGTGCAGGCCGTGGATCTCGGGCGGCGTGAGCAGCTCGGCCTCCTCGCGGGCGAGCAGGACGCAGCCCTCGCGCTGGTGCTCGGGGCGCAGCAGGCGGGAGATCGCCGAGACGGGCACGTCGGGCAGCGCGGCGAGCTCGTCGCGGCTCCAGCCGATGCTCGAGCGGATGCGCAGCCGGTGGTCGGGGCCCTCGGTGAGCGAGACGATGACGCGCTGGAAGCCGAGGGCGTCGCGGATGCCGCCGCCGACGGCGAAGAGCATCTCCTCGACCGAGCGGCGGCCCGTGAGGCGCGCGGAGACGCGCAGGAGGTGCTGCACGGCGGCGCGGTGGTGGTCGGCCTCGTCCGTCGCCTGCGCGTGCTCGACCGCGAGCGCGGCGTGGCCGCAGACGGCGCTCAGGACCTCGAGCTGCGCGTCGGAGGGCCGGTGCCCGCCGATCGGCTCGTCGACCGAGACGATGCCGAGGAGGTGGCCGGTGGCGGAGCGCATCGGGACGAGCAGCGCGTCCTCGGGATGCCAGTCCTCGAGCGGCTCGACGGACGGGTCGTCCGCGTCCGCGCCGGCGGGCAGGCGGCGCGCGACCGGGGCGGGCGGGACGTAGGAGAGGGTGCCGGAGGTGTCCCACTCGAACTCGCCGTGGGGGATGAAGTAGGCCCCGCCGCGCTCGAAGCGCGGGTCGAGCAGCGCCTGCCAGCTCTCCCAGCTGCGGGTGGTGCCGAGCAGGACGCGGCGGCCCTCCTCGCTGCCGTGGACGATCGCGACCTCGAAGTCGTCCCACGCCGGGCGGTGGAGGTTGATGACGACGGTGCCGAACCCCAGCGAGACCGAGATCACGCGGGCGATCGCCTCCAGCAGCGGCTGCAGGTCCCCGCCGGCACGCACGGCGCGCGCGGCCTCGAGGAGGCCGCGCAGGCGCGCCAGCGGGCCGGGCTCGCCCGGCGAGGGGAGGTGATTCGGGGTCGGCGTGAACACCGCCCCGGTAATCGGCCCCGGCGGCCCGTCCTTCAGCGTTGAGAGTTCCGATGGCTCAGGCAGTTCCGGCCGTCGACCCGCTCGTCCCCCGGCATGGTCCGACAAGCCCTCGCGGGCGTCCGTCGGGCGTGTCCTGACGCTTTCGACGAACGGGGCTCATCGGCCGGAACGACTACCCGCCGAAGCGGCTGCGCAAAGCCAGGACGTTGGCGACGTAGCGCCGGGTCTCCGGCAGCATCCCGATCCGGCGCACCGAGCCGAGGCCCTGGTAGTACGCCGCGGCCGCCATCGCCGGGTCGCCGTTGGTCTGGCGCAGGAGGTCGGCGAGGTAGAGGGAGCCGGCGCGGACGTTGTCCTCGGCCGAGTCGGGGTTGAGCTTCGTGCGGCTCAGGTTCGCCTGCACCCACTGCCAGGTGCCGGGGAGGACCTGCATCACGCCGCGGGCGTTGGCGCCCGAGAGCATCCCGTTGTTGAAGCCGCTCTCCTGCCAGGCGATCGCGGTCGCCAGCGACGACGGCGCGCCGTGCTGGGCGGCGATCGAGCCGATCTGGCTCGCGCTCAGTCGCGTGGGCGTCGGGTCCGGCGGCGCGTCGGGGACGATCGTGCGCTGCGGCGCGGGCTGCGACGAGGTGACCGGCGAACCGGTCGGGAGCTTGAGGACCGTGCCGGCGAGCAGCGGCTTCTTCGGGTCGAGGCCGTTCATGAAGGCCATCTGCGCCATCGGGATCCGGCTGCGGGCGGCGAGGTCCGAGAGCGTGTCGCCGACGCGCACCTTGTAGCCGCCGAGCGCGGCGGGCGCCGACGACGTGGTCGCGGCGGGCGCGGCCGTGCTGCCGGCGCCGCCGGCGGCCGGGAGGCGCAGGTGCGTGCCCGCGAGCAGCGGGCGGGCCGGGTCCAGGCCGTTGGCGGCCGCCAGGCGGGCGAGCGAGACGCCGTTGCGCGCGGCGATCGCGCTGAGCGTGTCGCCCCAGCGGACGGACAGGCCGCCGCCCGAGGTCGACGTCGCCGTGCTCTGGCCCGATGTGCCCGTCGCTGTCGGAGGTCGCGGTCGTCCCGGCGGCCGGGATCGTCAGGGTCGTGCCGGCCACGACGAAGTGCTCGGTGGACAGGCCGTTGGCGGCGGCCAGGGCGCTCGTGGACAGGCCGTTGTTGGCCGCGATCCCCGACAGCGTCTCGCCCGGCGTGACCAGGTGGCCGGCGGCGAGAGCGGGGGTGGCGGGCAGGAGCGCAGCGGCGGCGAGCGCGGCGCCGGCGAGGCGGGCGGTGCGGAGCATGTCCATCACCTAACCCGCAATCGCGGGCCGGGCAACCCCCGCGGCAGTGTTCCGTCGACCTGCAAGGCGCCGTGCACGGGCCTCTCGCCGGCCGCGGCGGGCGCCGGCGCGCCAGGAACGCCGTCCCCGCCGACCGCGTCCGCCCGCCCGCCGTCCGGCGCGCCGGCCGGCCGTTCGTCGGGCCGGACGGGCCCGGATGGACCGTTCGGCCGTCTGGGCTCAAGACGCGGGGGGTTCGGCCCGATCTAGGAGCCGTGACCTCTCTCCCGACTCGTACCGCCGCGCTGCTCACGGGGGCGATCCTCGCCCTGAGCGCCGCCCCGGCCCTCGCCGCCACGACGCCCATCACCCCGGCGAACCCGGCCCTCGCGCCCGTCCCGGGCGCCCTGCCCGTCGACCTGCCGACCGCCTGGACGTTCCCGTCCGTCGCCGGCCTGCCCGTCGGCCCGGCGATCCCGGCCCTGCCGACGCCCGCCGCGAAGCCGAAGTTCGGCCTCCCGGGCCCCGACCGCATGAGCGTCACCGCCGCGCTGGGCGGCGAGCTGCACGGCATCGAGGGCGCCGACGTCCTCTCCGGCGGCGCCGGCCCGGACCGCCTCTACGGCGAGACCGGCGCGGACACGGAGCAGGGCGGCGCCGGCGACGACGTCGTCGACGGCGGCTCGGGCGACGACCGCCTCGGCGGCGGCGACGGCAACGACCGCCTCTTCGGCGGCTTCGGTCACGACACGCTCGACGGCGGCCCCGGCAACGACGCGCTCGACGGCGGCGCGGCGACCGACACGATCACCGCGGGCGACGGCGACGACCTCGTCCACGCCGGCTCGGGCAACGACACGGTCGACGCCGGCAACGGCAACGACGTCGTCTACGCCGACTCCGGCCCCGACGTCGTCCACGCCGGTGCCGGCGACGACATCGTCTACGTCAACAACGGCACGGCGGTCGCGAGCGTCGACTGCGGCGACGGCAACGACACGGTCGTCATCAACCCGTACGGCAAGCCCGGCGGCATCTCGAACGCCCAGGCGCTGCGCCGGGGCATGATCACCGGCTGCGAGAACGTCATCGAGGCCGATCCGGTCGCCGACCCGTCCAAGGGCGTCACGTGGATGTCGAGCGCCGGCGGCGGCACCCACACCGGCACCGACCGCAACGACACGCTCCTCGGCAAGCACGGCTCGGACCACATCCTCGGCGACGGCGGCGACGACGTCATCTGGGGCGACCAGCTGCACGACAACACCGGCTTCGGCGCCCGCGACCTCCTCGAGGGCGGGTTCGGCAACGACACGATCTACGGCGGCCGCGGCACGAACCGCATCCTCGGCAACGAGGGCGACGACTACCTCCAGGGCGGCGAGCGCACGAACGTCATCCTGGGCGGCCCGGGCAACGACCAGATCCGCCTGCGCGGCAAGGGCTCGAACCAGGTGTTCGGCGGCCCGGGCAACGACGCGGTCTTCGCGGTCGTCAGCGCCAAGGTCACGATCGACTGCGGCCCCGGCTTCGACACCGTGTTCGTCGGCCGCAAGCACCCGAAGATGCGCAACTGCGAGTCGGTCGTCAACCGCTACAAGCGCTAGCGGCCACGCGCGCCGCGGCGGCGCGCCCCGAAGCGGATGATGGCCCCTCGATCACGCGACCGAGGGGCCATTTTCATGTCGAGCACCGGCGAGCAGGAGGTCCTGCCGCTCCTGCGGGGTGACTTCTACGGCTACGAGCACCTGCTCGACGAGGACGGCCGCGCCCTGGTGCGCCGGGTGCGCGACTTCGCCGAGCAGGAGATCGCGCCCATCGTCGAGGACCACTGGGCGCGGGCCGAGTTCCCGCACGAGCTGGTCCCGAAGCTCGCGGCGCTCGACATCGTCGGCCTCGGCTACGACCGCCCCGATCGCCCCGCCGCCAGCCGCCTGCTGAGCTCGTTCGTGTCGCTGGAGCTCGCCCGCGTCGACGCGTCGATCGCCACGTTCTTCGGCGTCCACTCCGGCCTGGCGATGGGCAGCATCGTCCAGTGCGGCTCGGACGAGCAGCAGGCCCGGTGGCTGCCCGAGATGTTCCGCATGGAGAAGATCGGCGCGTTCGCGCTGACCGAGCCGAACGGCGGCTCGGACGTCGCCCGCGGCCTGCGGACGACGGCGCGGCGCGAGGGGGACGAGTGGGTCCTCGACGGCGCGAAGCGGTGGATCGGCAACGCGACGTTCGCCGACCACGTCGTCGTCTGGGCCCGCGACGTCGCGGACGACAGCGTCAAGGGCTTCGTCGTCGAGCGCGGCACGCCGGGCTTCACCGCGACGAAGATGGAGGGCAAGCTGGCGCTGCGGATCGTGCAGAACGCCGACATCGTGCTCGAGGGCTGCCGCGTGCCCGAGGCCGACCGGCTGCAGCGGGCCGAGTCGTTCCGCGACACCGGCCGCGTGCTGCGCATGACCCGCGGCGGCGTGGCCTGGTCGGCGGTGGGCGTGATGATCGGGGCCTACGAGGCCGCGGTCGACTACGCCGAGGAGCGCGAGCAGTTCGGCCGCCCGATCGCCTCGTTCCAGCTCATCCAGGACCATCTCGCGCGGATCCTCGGCGACATCACGGCGTCGCTCGGCATGGCGGTCCGCGTCGCGCAGCTCCAGGACGCCGACGCCTGCCGCGACGAGCAGGCCGCGCTGGCCAAGCTGTTCTGCACCGAGCGGCTGCGCGAGGCGGTCGCCCGCGCCCGCGAGCTGTTCGGCGGCAACGGCGTCCTGCTCGAGAACAAGGTGGCCCGGTTCTGGAACGACGCCGAGGCCCTGTACTCGTACGAGGGCACGCGGGAGATGAACACGCTCATCGTGGGGCGGGCGATCACGGGGGTGCCCGCCTACGTGTGAGCGATGATCCCGGCATGGACGCGCGGCGGGCCCGCCTGTGGTGGCAGAAGTGGCGCTGGTACGAGCGCGACACGCTGCCGTGGAACCGTGCGCGCATCCACTGGGCGCTCGCCGAGCGCGAGGCCTTCGCCCGCTGGCCGATCCACGGCAACGTCCTCGAGGCGCTGCGCGACGGCCGCCTCGAGGTCGGGGCGGGCACGCTGTTCGAGCCGAACGTGTGGATCACGGCCCCCGCGCCGGCGCGCGTGCGCATCGGCGAGGGGACGTTCCTGAACATCGGGGTCATGGTCGCCTCGACGGCGCTCGTCGAGATCGGCAGCCACTGCATGCTCGCCAACGGCTGCTTCGTCACGGACGGCAACCACCGCTTCGACGACCCCGGCCGGCCGGTCACGTGGCAGGGCTTCACGTCGAAGGGGCCGACCCGCATCGGCGACAACGTCTGGTGCGGGGCCAACGTCGTCGTGACGAGCGGCGTCACGATCGGCGACCGGTGCGTGATCGGGGCCAACAGCGTGGTCACGACCGACGTCCCGGCCGGGTCGATCGCCGCCGGTGCGCCCGCGCGGGTGCTGCGGACGATCGCGTTCGCCGGCGCGGCCGAGTAGCGGTCGGCCCCCGCCGTCGCGTCGTCGCGGGGTTGCGTCTTCCGTCGTCCGTGCTAGACTAACATCATTAGTTTTCTGGTTACGATCCCTAGCAAAAGGACCACACCGGCATGAAGGTCACCCGCCACACCCCGAACCTCGTCCGCCTCACGCGCCTGGGCATGGTCAACGCGTTCCTCGTCGTCGAGGACGACGGCCTGACGCTCGTCGACACGATGCTCCCGCGCAGCCAGGACGCGATCCTCGCCGCCGCCCGCGACCTCGGGAAGCCGATCGCCCGGATCGTCCTGACCCACGCCCACTCCGACCACGTCGGCTCGCTCGACGCGCTCGCGGCGGCCCTGCCCAACGCGACCGTCGCGATCTCCGCGCGCGATGCGCGGTTCCTCACGGGCGACAAGAGCCTCGACCCGGACGAGCCGCAGTCCAAGCTGCGCGGCGGCTACCCGAAGCTCGCGACGACGCCCGGCCTGCTGCTGAACGCGGGCGACCGCGTCGGCTCGCTCGAGGTCGTCGCGGCGCCGGGCCACACCCCGGGCCACGTCGCCCTCCTCGACACGCGCGACCGCACGCTGATCGCGGGCGACGCGTTCTCGACCCTCGGCGGCATGGCCACGACGGCGAAGATCAACCCGCGCTTCCCGCTGCCGGGGATGGCGACGTGGGACAAGGCGACCGAGATCGCGACCGCGAAGGCGCTGCGCGCGCTCGACCCGCCGCGCGTGGCGGTCGGCCACGGTGGCGTCGTCGACGCGCCCGGGGCCGCGATGGACGCGGCGATCGCGAAGGCCGAGGGCCGCTGAGCGGATGCCGCGCGCCGGGCTGAGCACGGCGTCGGTCGTCTCGAGCGCGGCCGAGATCGCCGACGCCGAGGGCCTCGAGGCCCTGACCCTCGCCCGCGTGGCGAGCACGGCGGGCGTGCGGACGCCGTCGCTCTACAACCACGTCACGGGCCTCGACGACGTCCGGCGGCGGGTCGCGCTGCTCGCGCTGCGCGAGATCGCCGCCGTGCTGCGCGACGCGGCCGTGGGCCGGGCGGGGGACGACGCGCTCGTCGCCGCCGCGGACGCCTACCGCGCCTACGCGCTGCGCCACCCCGGCCGCTACGCCGCGATCCAGCGCGCCCCGGCCGAGGGCGATGAGGAGATGCTCGCCGCCGGGGGCGAGGCGGTCGGGGTCGTGCTCGCGATCATGCGCGGCTACGGCCTCGAGGGGGACGACGCGATCCACGCCGCCCGCGCGGTCCGCAGCGCGCTCCACGGGTTCGTCGCGCTCGAGGCGGGAGGCGGCTTCGGGATCCCGATCGACCTCGACGAGAGCTACGCCCGGATGGTCGCGGTGCTCGGCCGCGGGCTCGCCGGGCCTACTTCGCGGTGATGACCGTGATGCCGAAGGCCGCGATGCCGAGGAACGCGAGGAGGGCGACCACCGACAGCGTCGCGTAGGCGGTCGCCGAGCCCGACCGCCGGTTGCGCCGGCAGTCCTCGGCCCGGGCGGCGCCGATGATCACGAGCGAGAAGCAGATCGCGACCGCGACGGTCGCGAGCACCGCGGCCCACACGAGCTCGAAGAGCTTGCCGGTGTCGATCGCCGCCATCACCGCGCCGGTGCGACCTGGTGGTTGACGACGCGGCGCGCGAGCACGGCGACGAGCAGCCCGACGAGCACGATCACGACGACGAGCGGGCCGAGCGCGCCCGAGCCGAAGAGCGAGGTGAACGCCGTACACCAGCGCCCCGATGATGGCCGCCGCCGGCAGCGTCAGGATCCACGCGATGGCGATGTTGCCCGCGATGCCCCACCGGACCGCCGACAGCCGCTTGGCCGCCCCGGCGCCCATGACGCCGCCCGAGATCACGTGCGTCGTCGAGAGCGGGAACCCCAGGTGCGAGGCGGTCAGGACGACCGCGGCGCCCGCGCCCTGGGCGGCGAAGCCCTGCGCCGGGTCCATCTTGATGATCTTGCTGCCCATCGTGCGGATGATCCGCCAGCCGCCGGTGTAGGTCCCGAGGGCGATCGCCGTCGCCGACGACGCGATGACCCAGAACGGGACGTCGAAGCTGTCGGACGGCAGGTTGCCGTGGGCGATGAGCGCCAGCGTGATGATGCCCATCGTCTTCTGCGCGTCGTTCGTGCCGTGGGCGAGCGAGAACATGCTGCCGGTCACGATCTGCCCCAGCCGGTAGCCGCGGTTCACCGGGCCGGGCCGGACGTTGCCGACCATCCGGTAGATGATGATGATCGCCAGCGCGGCGACGGAGAAGGCGAGCACCGGGGCGACCGCCGCGGGCACGAGGACCGTCTCGATGATCCCGTCGACGTTGATGACGCTCGCGCCGTCGGCCGCGAACGCCGAGCCGATCAGGCCGCCGATGAGGGCGTGCGACGAGCTCGACGGCAGCCCGGCCCACCACGTCGCGATGTTCCACGCGATCGCGCCGACGAGGCCGGCGAAGACGACGGTCGTGGTGACCGCGCCCGAGTCGACGATCCCGGACCCGACCGTGGCCGCGACCTTCAGCGAGATGAACGCGCCCGCGAAGTTGAGCACGGCCGACATCGCGACGGCGAAGCGCGGCGACATCGCGCGGGTCGAGACCGAGGTCGCGATCGCGTTCGCCGTGTCGTGGAAGCCGTTCGTGAAGTCGAATGCGAGCGCCGTGACCACGACGATCACGAGGATGACGTCGCCGCTGCTCACCCGTCAGCTGTTCTTGATGACGATGCCCTCGAGCGTGTTCGCGACGTGCTCGCAGGCGTCGATGGCCTCTTCGAGGCGCTCGAAGATGTCCTTCCAGCGGATCACGACCATCGGGTCGATCCCGTTGTCGAACAGCGACGCGATCGCGTGGCGGCTCGTGCGGTCGCCGTCGTTCTCCAGGCGGTTGACCTCGACGGTGAAGTGCGACAGGTCCTGGAAGCTGCGCAGGCGCGGCATCGCCTCCTCGATCTGTCGCGTCGCCTGGAGCAGGATGTGCGCCATCCGCTGCGACTGCTCCATCGGCGCCTCGATCTTGTAGAGGCCCAGGTAGTCGGCAACCTCGTCGATGAGGTCGATGATGTCGTCCATGTCGGACGTCAGCTCGAGGATGTCCTCGCGGTCGATCGGCGTGACGAACGTCGAGTTCAGCTTGTGGTGGATGTCGTGGGCGATCCGGTCGCCCTCCTGCTCACAGATCACGATGTCGCGCGCGAGGTCGGCCCGCTCCGGGAAGTGAGCGAGCATCTGGTCGAGGAGGTCGGCGCCGTGCACGACGTTCCGGGCTGCCTCCTCGAACAGATCGAAGAACTCGCGGTCGCGCGAGCTGAAGATGTGACCCAGCCGGGCCATGGCGCGGCCGAGTGTAGGTGAAAGCCCTGTGAAGGATCAGCCCGCGCGTGCGGTGCGGAACCGGTCGAGCTCCTCGGGGTCGATCGAGTAGTCGTGCTCGGGCGCGGGGTAGCGGCGGGCGCGCACGTCGGCGGCGAACGCCGCGATGCCGGCGTCCATCTCCTCCTGCAGGTTCGCGTAGCGCTTGACGAAGCGCGCGCCCAGGCCCTCGCGGATCCCGAGCAGGTCGTGGAACACGAGCACCTGGCCGTCGGTCGACGGGCCGGCGCCGATGCCGATCACGACCGCGGCGTCCATGTGGGGCATGATCTCGGCCGCCACGGCGCTCGGCATCGCCTCGAAGACGATCGAGAAGCAGCCGACCTCCTGCAGGGCGCGCGCCTCGCGGGCGATGCGGCACGCGGCCTGGCCGGTGCGGCCCTGGGCGCGGTAGCCGCCGAGCGCGGTCGACGTCTGCGGCGTGAGGCCGACGTGGCCCATGACCGGGATCCCGGCGCTCACGATCGCGCGGGCGCGGGCGACCGACATCGCGTTGCCGCCCTCGAGCTTGACGGCGTCGGCGCCGGCCTCCTTGACGAAGCGCATGGCGGTGCGGATCGCCTGCTCGTCGGAGACCTCGTAGGAGCCGAAGGGCAGGTCGACGATCAGGAAGGGGGTCTTCAGGCCCCGGCGCGCGGCCTTGGCGAGCACGAGCATCTCGTCGGTCTCGACCGCGACCGTCGACGGGTAGCCGAGCACGGTCATCGCGCCCGAGTCGCCGACGAGGACGAGGTCGACGCCGGCCGCCTCGGCGGCGCGGGCGCTCGGGTAGTCGTAGGCCGTGACCATCACGATGGGCTCGCCGAGGCGCTTCTTCTCGTGGAGCCGCGGGAGGGTCACCGGCAGCCGCGACGGGTCGGAGGGGATCTCGATGTGGCGCTGGCTGGACATGGCGCTCCTTCTCAGGACTGCTCGGGGGTCAGGATCGTGTTGTCGATGAGGCGCGTGGTCCCGACGCGCGCGGCGACGGCGACGAGGACGTCGCCGTCGACCTCGGCGACGGGGCGGAGGTCGTCGGGGCGCACGAGGGCGAGGTACTCGGCCTGGACGCCGAACTCGGCCATCGCGGCGCGGCCCGCGCGCTCGACGGCGTGCGGGTCGCGCTCGCCGGCGGCGACGGCGGCCGCCGCGGCGTCGAGGGCGCGGCGCAGCGCGAGCGCCCGCTCGCGGTCCTCGCCCTTCAGGTGGACGTTGCGGCTGGAGAGCGCGAGGCCGTCGGGCTCGCGGACGGTCGGCTGCACCGCGATGCGGACCGGGATGTCGAGGTCGCGCACGAGGTGGCGGACGACGGCGGCCTGCTGGGCGTCCTTCTGGCCGAAGTAGGCCGCGTCCGGGCCGACCATGTTCAGGAGCTTGCAGACGACGGTCGCGACGCCCTCGAAGTGCGCGGTGCCGCGGTGCTCGCCCTCGAGGTGCTCGGTGAGCCCGGCGACGCGGACGGTCGTCGAGAAGCCGGGCGGATAGACCTCGTCGGCGGCCGGGGCGTAGAGCAGGTCGGCGCCCGCGGCCTCCGCGGCGGCGGCGTCGCGGGCCTCGTCGCGCGGGTAGGCGGCGAGGTCGGCGGCCTCGTCGAACTGGGCCGGGTTGACGAAGAGCGAGACGACGACGACGTCGTTCTCGGCCCGGGCGGCGCGGATCAGGCTGAGGTGGCCCTCGTGGAGGGCGCCCATCGTCGGGACGAGGCCGATCGTGCGCTCGGCGCGGCGGGCGTCGCGCAGGGCGGCGCGGACGTCGGCGACGGTGCGGACGGTCCTCACGGCCCGACCTCGGTGCCGTTGGCGGGCGTGCCCGGGTCTTCGCCGCGCGCGAGGGCGCGCGTGGCCTCGGTGAGGGCGTCGAAGAGGCCGAGCAACTCCGGCGCGCGGGCGGCGACGGCCATGCGCTGGCGCGCGACGACGGCGTCGTCGCCGCGAGCGATCGGGCCGGTCAGCGCCTCGCGCGGGCCGAGCTCGGCCCAGTTCTCGACCGCGGCGCGGACGAGCGGGACGAGCGCCTCGCGCGGGACGCCGGCGGTCGCCGCGACGCGCTCGGCCGCGGCCTCGAGCGTGACGAGGTAGTTCGAGGCGATCGACGCCGCCGCGTGGTAGGCGGCGCGGTCGTCGTCGACGACGGGGAACGGCGTCATGCCGACGTCCGTCGCCAGCTCCTCGGCGAGCTTCAGGGCCCGCAGCGTGGTGCCGGCGACGGCGCAGCCCGCGCCCGCGAGCGTCGCGCCCTCGTGGGTCACGGTCATGAGCGGGTGCAGGCCGAGGCCCTCGTGCGGGCGCAGGACGTCGAGGCCGGTCGCGCCGGAGCAGTGGCCGACGACAAGGCCCTTGCGCGGCTCGATCGCCATCGCGGCGGCGGCGATCTGGGCGTCCGGGACGCAGAGCAGCACGACGTCCGCGCCGTCCGTGCCCGCGCCGCGGGCGAGCGGCCCGAGGACGGGACGGCCGGCGGCGCTGAGCGCGGCGGCAAGCGCGGGCCCCACACGGCCCCGGCCGACGATGGCGATCGTGTTCTGCATCTATTCCGATCCAGCCCCCGGATTCCGGGGTGCCGGTCGACATGGTTGTCCGCGAAGCGTAGCGCGCTCCTCCCGCCGGGCGGGCGTCTACCATCGCCTTCGTGCCGCCGACGAAGGAGGAGCGCCGCGAGGCGCTCAAGGCCGTCTACCACGAGGCGAAGGGGTGCACGACGTGCCCCCAGCTCGCCGCGACCCGCACCACGGTCGTGTTCGGCAACGGCAACGCCGACGCGGACCTCATGTTCGTGGGCGAGGCCCCGGGCGCGAACGAGGACCGCCAGGGCCTGCCGTTCGTCGGTCAGGCCGGAAAGCTCCTCGACACGCTGCTCGGGGAGATCGCGCTGGTGCGCGCGGACGTGTTCGTGGCGAACGTCTTGAAATGCCGGCCCCCCGGCAACCGCGACCCGCACCCGGCCGAGATCGAGGCCTGCCAGGACTACCTGCTGCGCCAGGTCGAGCTCATCCAGCCGCGCGTGATCTGCACGCTCGGGAACTTCGCGACGAAGCTGCTGCGCGGCGACCCGACCGGGATCACGCGGCTGCACGGCCGCGCGGAGGTGCGGGTCATCGGGGCCCGCGCCGTCCGCCTCTATCCGATCTTCCACCCGGCCGCGGCGCTCTACACGCCGGCGAACGTCGAGGTGCTGCGGGCCGACTTCGCCCGGCTCCCGGAGCTGCTGGCGCTCGACCCGCCGCCCCAGCCGTCGCGGGCGGAGGAGCCGGTCGCGCCGGTCGAGGAGGAGGAGCCGCCGAGCGCGGCCGCGGCGCCGGCGCCGGTGGCCCTGGACGAGCCGGCCGCGGCGTACGCGGAGGCGGACGCGGACGAGCCGGGCGAGGAGTCCGAGGAGCGTTCGGACGAGCGCGAGCTCGAGCCGGCCGGCCTCCAGCTCGGCCTCTTCTGATGCCCGGCGTCCACGCGGCCGCCGCGCGCGGCTTCGCGCGCTCGGCCGACGCCTACGAGCGGGCGCGGCCGGACTACCCGGCCGAGGCGATCGCGTGGCTCGCCGAGCGCATCGGGCTCGGCCCGGGCCGCACCGTCGTCGACCTCGCCGCGGGCACCGGCAAGCTCACGCGCCCGCTCGCCGCCACGGGGGCCGAGGTCGTCGCGGTCGAGCCGGTGGCCGAGATGCGCGCGCGGATCGGGCCGGCCGCCGCGCGGACGCTCGAGGGCACGGCCGAGGCGATGCCCCTCCCGGACGCCGGCGCGGACGCCGTCACGGTGGGGCAGGCGTTCCACTGGTTCGACGGCCCCGCCGCCCTGGCCGAGATCCACCGCGTCCTGCGCCCGGGCGGCGCGCTCGCGCTCGTGTGGAACCGCCGGCCGCTCGACGCGCCGGTCCACGCGGCGATCGAGGCGATCATCGCCCGCCACCGCGGCGCGACGCCGCGGCACGCGAGCGGCCGCTGGCGCGACGCGTTCGACGCCACGAGCCTGTTCGGGCCGCTCGACGAGCGCGAGTTCCCCCACAATCGCCCGCAGGACGCGGACGCCCTCGCCGACCGCGTCGGCTCGACGAGCTTCGTGGCCGCGCTCGACGACGGCCCGCGGGCCGAGGTCCTCGCCGCGGTCCGCGCGCTCGCGGCCGACGGCCCGGTCGACGTGCCCTATCTCTGCGAGGTGTTCGTGTGCGATCGCCGGCCGTGACGAGCCGGCTCGCGCGGGCGTCGGACGCGCCGACGATGGCGCGGACGATGCAGCTGGGCATCGAGACCTACCGCGCGTTCGCCCCCGGGTCGTGGGCGCCGCACGCCCCGCCCGGCCACCTCGAGGCGCTGACGGAGCGCCTGGGCAGCCGCTTCACGTGGGCGCTCCTGGCCGAGATCGCGGGGGAGCCCGCCGGGCACACGCTGTTCGTCCCCGACTGGCAGCCCGGCGGGGCGGCGTACCTCATGCAGCTCTTCGTCCGGCCGGCGTGGTGGGGAACCGGCCTGGCGGCGGCCCTGCACGACGCGTTCCTGGCCGAGGCCGCGGCCCGCGGCTACCGCACCGCGCGGCTGCACACGCCCGCCGGGCACGCCCGCGCGCGCCGCTTCTACGAGCGTCGCGGCTGGCACGTCTCCGGACCGCCCGAGACGTGGATCGACCTGCCCGTGATCGCGTACCGGCGGGCGCTGGGCTGACGGCGCGGACACGCCCTTGCCCCCGCTTCGCGCAGGCGTGAGAATCGGCGCCGGATGCGGGCGTCCGATCGTGACCGCGAGCAGGCCCTCGATGTCCTGCGCCGCCGCTGCGCAGAGGGGTATCTGAGCGTCGACACGTTCGAGCGGCGCGTGGAGCAGACGTTCGCGGCGCGGACCATCGGCGAGCTGCGGCGGGTCGTCGCCGACGTCAGCCGCGAGCGCCCCGGGCGGCGGTTCCGGCGCGCGGCCCGGCCGTCGGCGGCCGCGGTGCCCGTCGCCCTGCCCGCGGCCGGCTCCGTGCTCGTCGGGCGCAGCCATCGCTGCGACGTCGTGCTCGAGCACCCGACCGTCTCGCGCCGGCACCTCGAGCTGCGGCCCGCGGGCCCGGGGGAGTGGCTCGCCCTCGACGTCGGCTCGCTCAACGGCACGTGGCGGGACGACCGCCGCGTCGGGCGCGCCATCGTGGTCCCCGGCGACGAGCTCTGGCTCGGCTCCTGCCCGATCCGCCTGGACTGAGCTCGCGCCGCGGGCGGACCAGGGCGACGGCGCTCGCGCTCGGCGTCCTCGTCCTCGCCGCGGCCGGCGCCGCGCTCTCGGGCGGCGGCGCGGCCGGCCCGGCGCGGGTCACGGTCGACACGGCGCGGCCGGGCCGCGCCGTCCCGTCCTCGTTCCTCGGGCTGTCGATGGAGTGGACGAGCGTCGCGCCGTTCGGTGGCGCGGCGCGGCCGGGCATCGTCGCGCTGCTGCGGCCGGTCGCGGCGGCTCAGGGCGGGCCGCTGACGGTGCGCGTCGGCGGGGCGTCGGCCGACGAGGCGTGGTGGAACCCCGGCCACCGCCGCCCGCGGCCCCCGGCGGTGCGCCAGGACATCGACGCGGGCACCCTCCGCGCCCTGGCCGGCCTCGCCCGCGGCCTCGACGCGCGCGTGACGCTCGGCCTCGATCTCCAGGACGGCGACACGGCCAACGCGCTCGCCTTCGCCCGCGCCGCCCGCCGGAGCCTGGGCGCGCGGCTCGAGGCGCTCGAGATCGGCAACGAGCCCGACCTCTACACGCGGGCCCGCCCGTTCGGCCCGCCCGCCGTCCGCCGCCTGCGCAAGCGCGCGACGTACACGCCCGCCGACTACGTCCGCGACGCGGGGCGCTACCTGGCGGCGCTCAGCGCCGGCCTCCCGGCGGCGGTCCGGCCGCGGCTCGTCATCGGGGGCTTCGCCGGCCGCGCGGGGTGGGCCGCGACGCTCCCGCGGCTCGTGGCCGCGCACCCCGGCACGGTCGGCGCGATCGCCGCGCACCGCTACGGCCTGGCGGCGTGCGCGCTCGACGCCGCGAACGCCGACGCGCAGCGCGCGCGGCTCCTGGCGACGACCGCCTCGCGCGACCGGATGGCGGGCCTCGCGCCCTTGATCGCCGTGGCCCACGCGCGGCGCCTGCCGCTGTGGGTGGCCGAGCTCAACTCGGCCCCGTGCGGCGGCGCGCCCGGAGCGAGCAACACGTTCGCCGCGGCCCTGTGGGTCACCGACGCGCTGTTCGCGCTGCTGCGCGCGGGCGCCGACCGCGCCGCCGTCCACACGTTCGACGGCGCCGTCTACGCGCCGTTCGCCCGCGCGGGCGCAGCGGTGACCGCGCGGCCGCTGCTGGCCGGGATGCTCGCCTTCGCTCGCGCCGCCCCGCGCGGGGCGCGGCTCACGCCGGTCCGGATCGCCGACGGCGGCCGCCTGCGGGCGTGGGCGACGACCGGGCCCGACGGCACGGTCCGCGTCGCGCTGCTCGCCGCCGTGAACGCGAAGGCCCTGCGCGTGCGGATCGCGGCCGGCGCGGGGCGGCCGTGCGCGACCGTCCGCACGACGACCGCGCCCGCGCTCGCGGCGCGGACGGGCGTCGCCGACCGCCCGGCCCGGACCGTCTGCCCGCGGGGCCGCGCGCTCGCCCTCACCGTGCCCGGCCCGAGCCTCACGGTGGCGACGCTCCCGGCGCCCTAGACGCGGGCGCCGCGCAGGGCGGGGAGCACCTCGTCGCCGTAGCGCGTGATCGAGCCGAGCGGGTCGGCGTCGCCGATGCCCTGCAGGCACACGACGGTCGGGCCGAGGTCGAGCATCTCGCGCAGCCGCTCGACGTGCTCGGCCGGATCGCCGCCGACGAGGAAGCCCTCGTGGGCGAACTCCTCGTCGCTCATCTGCTCGTCGGCGAGGCGGACCATCTCGGCCGGGTCGTGGATGTCGTCGGTGTAGACCTCGGGCAGCTGCGTCGGCTTCCACTTGCGCGACGACGCGACGGCCTGCTCCTCGTCCGGGCCGAGGTGGAAGCCCGACTGGAGGATGATCTCGCCCGGCTCGCGGCCGAGGCGCGCGCGGGCGTCCTTGTACGCGGCGATGATCTCGGGCGCCTGCTCGGGGTCGCCGAGCGTCCACAGCCCGTCGCCGTACTTCGCGGCGATCTCCGCGGCCTGCTCGCCGAAGGCGGAGATGTAGAGGTCCGGGCGGCGCGCCGAGCGGCTGTAGAGCTTGGCCTCCTTCAGGCGGAACCAGCCGGCGTCCATCGTGACGGTCTCGCCGTCCCACAGCCGGGTGATCGCCTCGAGCGCCTGCTCCAGGCGCTCCTGCTGCTCGCCGACCGAGGGCCAGTCGAGGCCGAGCGGGACCTCGTTGAGCGCCTCGCCCGAGCCGGCGCCGAGGAAGACGCGACCGGGGTAGAGGTCCTCGAGGCCCATGAACGCCTGGGCGACGACACCCGGGTGGTAGTGGTGCACCAGCGGCGTGACGCTCGTGCCGAGCGGGCCGGTCGTCGCGGCCCCCGCGGCGGCGAGGAAGACCCACGCCTGGCTGCCCCGGCCGTCGGGGAACCAGGGCGCCCAGTGGTCGGAGCTCGCCGTGCCGTCGAACCCGGCGGCCTCGGCCGCCCGGGCCTGCTCGAGCATCTCGGACGGGAGGAACTCCTCGGTGGACGCGGCGAACCAGAACTGCGTGTCGGTGTCGGACATTGGGCCGCACTACCCACGGCGCGCGCGGCCCAGCGAGCGCAGTTCGGCCAGGTTGTGGGCGCGGCGGCGGCCCACGGCGGCCCGGGCGGCGAACGTGAGCGCCTGGGCCGCGTCGTCGAGCACGAGCGCCCGGCGGCCGAGCCCGGCGCGGACGACCTCCCGGCGGCGGCGGGCCTGCAGGTCGAGCACGCCGTCGCCGAGCGCCGGGCCCGTCGCGTGGCCGCCGTGGTGGACGACGCGCACCTCGGGCCGCAGGACGGTCGGGACGCCCGCGGCGCGGGCGCGCAGGCCCAGCTCGAGGTCCTCGTAGAAGAGGAACGCGGCCGGGTCGAACGGGCCGAGCCGGCGCAGCAGGCCGGTACGGGCGGCGACGCAGGCGGCGACCGCCCACCCGACGCGCCGGGGCGCGCCCGACCGCCACGGCTCGAAGCGCTCGCGCAGGGCGCGCGGCATCGCCCGCGGCGGCCAGAGGGCGGGCAGCAGGGCGTCCGGGCCGCCGGGGAGCGGGTGCGCGCTGCGCTGCACGCGGCGGTCGGTCTCGAGCAGGCGCGGCACGAGCAGCACGTCCTCGTGCCCGGCGAGCGCGGCGAGGCGCGCGAGGCCGCCGTCGAGGAGCTCGCAGTCCGGGTTGAGCAGGACGGTCACCTCGTGCTCGGCGAACGCGAGGCCGGCGTTGTTCGCCGCGCCGAAGCCGGGATTGCCGTCGAGGGCCACGACGCGCGCGCCGTGGGCGCGGGCGATCGCGACGCCGTCGTCGCTCGAGCCGCTGTCGACCACCACGACCTGCGGGGCGGGGTCGAGGTGGCGCTCGATCGAGGGCAGGAGCGCCTCGAGCGCCCGCGCGGAGTCGTGGATGACGACCAGCGCGGTGAAGCTCACCGCGCGGCCGCCGCGGCGAGGACGGCGTGCATCGCCTCGGCCGAGCGGCCCCAGTCGTAGCGGACGGCGGCCTGCCGGGCCGCCGCGCCGAGCTCGGACCGCAGCGCGGCGTCGCCCGCGATGCGCACGAGCGCGTCCGCGAGGCCGGCCGCGTCGCCCGGCGCGACGCGCAGCGCCCCGTCGCCGAGCGTCTCGGCGAACACCGGGAGGTCGCTCACGACGCTCGGCGTGCCGAGCGCCGCCGCCTCGACCGGCGGCAGGCCGAAGCCCTCCAGCCAGGAGGGCGCCACGACGGCCAGCGCCCCCGCGTACAGCGCGGCGAGCTCGCGGTCGTCCGCCGCGGGCGCGACGCGCCGGACGCCCGTGCCGGCGATCGGCATCCGTCCATCGCCGAGGACGACGAGCTCGGCCTCGAGCCCGCGGGCGCGGGCGCGGGCGTAGGCGTCGGCGAGGACGTCGGGCGCCTTGCGCGGCTCGAGGGCGCCGACGAACAGCAGGTACGGCGCGCCGCCGTTGACCGCCGCGCGGGCCCGCGCGCGCTCGGTGCGGTCGATCAGCGGCCCGGGGGAGACGACCGTCGCCTCGACGCCCCACGCGCGGGCGAGGTCGTCGCGGCCCGCGCTCGTGTCGCACACGACCGCCGCGGCGCGGCGGGCGAGCGCGCGGGGGCGGGCGAGCCGGTGCCACAGGCGCTCGTAGCGGGTGAAGTCGGCCGGGCGCTCCTCGAACGAGCGGTCGTGGACGGTGAGGACCAGGGGCACGCCGGGCGAGACGGCCAGCGGCGCCGGCGCGGGGACCCAGACGACGTCGATCGCGCCGCCGAGCAGGTCGTCCAGGCGCGGGCGGCCGGTGACCGCCGCGGCGCCGAACAGCGCCCGCCCCGGGAGCGCGTGGCGCACGAGCCGGACGCCGGCGGGCACCGCCCGCACCGGCCCCCGGCCGGGCACGAAGGCGAGCCATTCGTCCTCGGGGTGGGCGGCGGCGAGGGCGCCGAGGAGCGCGCGCGTATAGCGGGCGACGCCGCGCCCGGCCGTGAGGTGCCGCGCGTCCACACCGACCCGCATAGGGCGCGGCACGATAACGCCGTCACGCCGGGCCCGGCAGATAACCTCGCGGGCTCGATGGCGGACCTGACGTTGCCGGCGGGAGGGCGGGTCGCCCTCGTGCACGACTTCCTCGTCGACGTGCGCGGGGCCGAGCGCGTGTTCCTCGCGCTGTGCGACCTGTACCCGGACGCCGACCTCTTCACGGCGGTCTACGACGAGCGCGGCACCGAGGGGCGCTTCGCCCACCGCACGGTCCACACGAGCTTCCTGCAGTCGCTGCGCCCGAGCTCGCGCACGTTCCGGACCCTGCTGCCGCTGTACCCGTCGGCGATGGAGTCGCTCGACCTGCGCGGCTACGACCTCGTGCTGTCGAGCTCGAGCGCGTGGGCCCACGGGGTGCTCCCGACGGAGCACGCGGTGCACGTCTGCTACTGCCACAACCCGTTCCGCTATGCGTGGAACGCGCGCGAGGAGACGCTCGCCGGCCGCGGCCCGCTCGGCCGCGCCGCGCTCGGGGTGATCTTCCAGCGCTGGCGCGAGTGGGACTGGATCGCGGCGCAGCGCGTCGACGCGTACGTCGCGAACTCCGAGACGACCCGCCTGCGGGTGGCGAGCTACTTCGGCCGCGACGCGACCCTGCTGCACCCCGCCGTCGAGACCGGCCGGTTCGCGCCGGGGCCGGTCGGCGACGCCTACGTCGTGCTCTCCGAGCTCATGCCGCACAAGCGCATCGACGTCGCGATCCGGGCCTTCAACGCGCTGCGCCGTCCGCTCGTCGTCGTCGGCAACGGGCCGGACTACCGGCGCCTGCGCCGCCTGGCCGGCCCGACCGTCCGCTTCACCGGGCGGGTCAGCGACGCGGAGGCCGCGGCCCTGCTCTCCGCGGCGCGGGCGCTCGTCGTCACCGCGACCGAGGAGTTCGGCATCGCCGCCGTCGAGGCCCAGGCCGCCGGGCGTCCGGTGATCGCGCTGGCCGACGGGGGCGTGCGCGAGACCGTGCTCGACGGCGTGACGGGCGCGTTCTACGCGCGGCCCGACCCGCTCCTGCTGGCCGACACCGTGCGCCGCTTCGACGCCCTCGCCGTCGACCCCGACGCGTGCGTGGCCAACGCCGCGCGCTTCGACGCCGGTCACTTTCGCCACGGGATCCGCGCGGTCGTCGCGCAGACGCTCGCGAGCCGCGGTGCGGCGCCCCGACGCCGGTCGGCGCGCCGCCCGGCCGGCCTGGTGTGGCAACCGTAGCCCCGCGCCGCCCGCGGCCGCCGACCGCCAGCTTCCAGGCGCTCCTGCTCGCCGCCGCGGCCGCGCTGTCGGGTTTCACGCTGCTGCGCGGCTACGGCCCGCACGACGAGGGCCTCATGCTCGCGTGGGCCGGGCGGATGGCCGACGGCCAGTGGCCCTACCGCGACTTCTGGTCGAACTACGCCCCGGGCCAGACGGTGCTGCTCGCCGCGCTGACGAAGGCGCTCGGCCCGTCGCTGGTGGCCTGGCGCGTGCTGCGCGTCGCGGTCGATGCCCTCACGGCGCTGGCCGCCTACCGCCTCGTGCGCCGCGACGCGGGGGAGCGCTGGGCGCTCGCCGCGTGGATCGCGGTCGCCGGCGCGATGGCGTTCCCGACCGGGCCGGGCCCGACGCCGCCGGCGCTGCTGCTCGCGCTGTGGGCGCTGCTCGCCGCCCGCGGGGCGCCGGCGGGCGGCGGGATGCTCGCGGGCCTGGCGTTCGTGTTCCGCCCCGAGGTCGGCGTGGCGGCGCTCGCGGGCGCGGTCCTCGAGGCCCGCTCGGCGAAGCCGCTGCTCCCGTTCGCGGTCGTCGCGGCGGTGCTGCTGGCGCCGTTCGCGATCGTCGCGGGCGGCGACATGGCCGGCCAGATCCTCGGGTTCGCGGGCGATCAGGGCCTGCAGCGGCTGCCGCTCGTCCCGGGCCGGCACGTGGGCGCCGACCCGAACAAGCTGCTCGAGCTGCTGTTCCCGCTGTTCCTCGTGCTCGCCGCCGCGGTCTGGGCGGCGTGGGCGCTGTGGCGGCGGCCCCGCACGACGCGCGCGTGGGCGCTCGCGCCGCTGCTCGTCGTCGGTCTCGGCTATCTGCTCGCCCGCGCCGACGAGTTCCACCTGCTGCCGCTCTCGGCCGCGCTCGCGGCGGCCCTCGCGCTCGCGGCGGCGGCCGAGCGCGTGACGGCGGCGCGGGCGGTCCTCGCGGTCGCGCTCGCGGTGATCGCCGTCCACGGCCTCGAGCGCCGCGCCGGCGAGGCGCTGCACCCGCCGCGCCTGGCGCCCGTCCCGGGGGCGGTCGCGGACGGGGTCAGGACCGATCCGGCGGACGCCCGGGCGCTGCGGCGGGTGCTCGCGTTCGTCCGCCGCCGGGTGCCCGGCGGGGCGGCCGGTCCTCGTCGCGCCGCCGCGGTTCGACCGCGTGCGCGTCGGCGACCCGCTGCTCGGTGTCCTGCTTCGGCGGCCGAACCCGACGCGCTACGACGTCATGCAGCCCGGCGTCGTCACGACCGCCGCGGTCCAGCGCGAGATGGCGCGCGACCTCGACCGGCGCCGGACGCCGGTGGTGATCCGCTGGGTGGCGCCGGTCGCGCGCGCGACCGAGCCGAACGGGTCCGCGCGGTCGTCGGGGGTGAGGATCCTCGACCGCGCGATCGCCGCCCGCTACCGGCGGGCGGCGAGGTACGGGGACTACGTGGTGCTCGTGCGGCGGCGGGCCTAGCGGCCCATGAAGAACAGGACGATGGCGACGACCGCCAGGGCGAACAGGATGGGGTGGATGATGACCCCGCCCGCGATGGCGATGATGAGCAGGATGATGCCGAGAATCAGAAGCATGGCGGCCCGTTACCCAGGCCGTCCCGGCGGCATCCCCGCAATGCAACCTGCGCTGACAACGCCTCTGACACCGTGTCAGAGGTCGCTGCGCGCGAACGTCCACGCGGCCACCGCTCCGACACCGGCGAGGTAGACGAGGGTGTACGGCACGAGCAGCGGGCCGGCGTCGTGCGAGCCGCCGAGCGGGCCGAGCTGGACGATCGCGCCGGTCACGCCCGGAACCTCGGCGACGAGGACGCGCAGCGCGTCGCGGTAGAGCGCCTCGAAGGGCAGCAGCCACGACGACGTGTTCGCGATCGTCTGCAGCGTGTTCGAGTTCAGGGCGTCGCCGATCGAGCCGAGCAGCCCGCCCAGCAGCCCGGCGCCGAAGACCATCAGGACGGCGATCCCGTTCGCGTTGGCCGAAAGGAAGATCGAGCCGAGGAGCGCGAGCGCGGCGACGACGACCACCGCCGCGGCGAGGCGCACGCCCGCGCCGACGGGGTCGCTCGGCCACCAGTCGCCGAACACCCCGGTCACCACGACCGCGCCGGCGTAGACGACGAGGACGTAGACCCCGGCGACCGACCCGGCCGCGAGGAAGCGGCCCGCGAGGTACTGCCGGCGGCCGAGCGGGCGCACGATCAGCGGCTGGAGCAGGCCGCGCTCGGCGTCGCCGCGCACCGCGCCGAGGGTCAGGAAGACCGCGAGCACGACGCCGAGGAACAGCGTCCCGAACATCGCGAGGCCCAGGATCGTGGCGCCCGCGAGGGCGCGCGGGTCGAGGCCGAACTCGTTGCCGCCGAAGTCCGAGACGTCGCTGAACAGCTCGCTCGTGCCCCACGCGTAGAGGCCGCCGAACGCGAGCGTGAGGCAGACGACGACGGCGAACACGCGGCGGCGCAGCGACTCGCGCAGCGCGTGGCCGGCGACGACGAGGACGTCGCTCACGCGGCGGCCTCCGCGTCGTGCGTCGGCCGATTCGACCGCGGCGAGGTAGGCGTCCTCGAGCGTCGAGCGGACGAGCCGGACCTCGTAGACGCGCTCGCCGGCGCGCACGAGCCGCTCGACGATCGCGGGGACGTCCTCGCGCGACGCCGCCGCGAACGACCGCGTCCCGCCGTCCGTCTCGACCTCGACGCCGCGCGGGCGGGAGAGCTCGTCCGGCCGGCCGGCGGCGATGAGGACCCCGCGGTCGATGATCGCGACGCGGTCGCAGACCTGCTCGACCTCGCTGAGCAGGTGCGTGTTCAGCAGCACCGCGACGCCGCGGCGGCGCAGCTCGTCGAGCAGGCCGCGGACCGTGCGCCGGCCGGCCGGGTCGAGCGCGCTCGTCGGCTCGTCGAGGAGCAGCAGCGCCGGATTGCCGACCAGCGCCTGGGCGATCCCGAGGCGCTGCTGCATGCCCTTGGACATCGTCTCGATGCGCCGGTCGCGGGCCTCCGCGAGGCCGACGAGCGCGAGCAGCTCGGCGCGCTCGGCCGCGCCGCCGTCGGAGCCGGCCAGGCGCTGGTGCAGGGCGAGGAGCTCGTCGGCGCTCGCCCACCCGGGGAAGCGGAAGAGCTCGGCGAGGTAGCCGAGCGCGCCGCGGGCCTTGGCCGTCCCGGCCGGCGCGCCGCACACCTCGGCCGTGCCGCCGGTCGCGCGCACGAGCCCGCAGGCGATCTTCACGAGCGTGGACTTGCCCGCCCCGTTGGGGCCGAGGAGGCCGACCAGCTCCCCCTCGCCGACGGTCAGGTCGACGCCGCGCAGCGCGTGGGTGGTGCCGTAGCGCTTGGTCAGGGCGGTGACGGCGAGGGCGTCGGGCACCCCCGCGAGTGTAGGTTGCGCGCCGTGGCCCTGCGCTTGGCCATCGCCGCCGTGTGCGTCGCCGCGATCGTCGTCCTCGCCGGCCGCCTCCGCGACCAGGACGCCTGCCAGGACGCACGGCGGGCCGTCTTCGCCGCCGCCGGCGGGGCCCCGGCGGCCTCCGGGGCGCTCGCCGCCGACGCCCGGACGCTGCGCGCGGACTGCCACGACGTCGACGACCTCTCGGCCGGCGCGGCCGGGCTCTACGTCGCGGGCCGCGACGCCGACGCGCTCGCGCTCGCCCGCGCGGCGACGCGCCGCGGGCCCGACGTGTTCTCGGCCTGGGTCGCGCTCGAGGCGACCGAGCGGCGCGCCGACCCCGCCGCCGCGCGCCGCGCCGAGGCCCGCGCGCGGGCGCTCAACCCGCGATGGACCGGGCCGGCGCCGCTGCCGGCGCGTCGCGGCGCCGCGGGTCCTTGAGGGCGAGGAACGGGCGCTCGACGAGGTAGTAGCTCGCGGCGGCGATCGCGACCGCTCCCGCCGTCGTGACGACCAGGACGGTGACGAACGGCAGGACCGGCGCGCGGCCGGGGAGGTCCTGGATCAGCAGCTGGTCGAGCAGCGGCTGGTGCCAGAGGAAGATGCCGTAGGAGACGAGGCCCGAGCCACGCCATCACCGGATGGCCGAGGAACCGCGCGATCGCCCGCGACGCCGGCTCGGCCCCGGGGCGGACGCCGAAGATCCCGGGCAGCGCGACGAGCGCGCCGACGGCGATGTAGAGGACGTGCTGGGCGAGGTGGGCCTCGACCGTGCGCGCGGCGACGAGCCCGCGCGGCAGCGGGACCGCGAGGCTGACGAGCGCGAAACATGCCGCCGCCGCGGCCCACGCGAGCCAGGGCCGGCGGACGAGCGGGTTGCGCGGCTCGCGCCCGGCGGTCGCCGCCGAGGCGAGCGCGAGCGCCATCCCGACCGCGAACCAGTCCAGGAACGCCGGCAGCGTGACGAGCCACAGGGAGCCGTGGTCGGCGTCGAAGAAGGCGGCCCGGACGGCGAGCGAGGCGAGCGCGACGACGCCCAGCGCGACCGCCTCGGCGCGGACCTGCGTGGCCCGCGGCCGGCCGCCGAGCAGGCGCGCGCAGGCGAGCGCCCACAGCGGCAGCACGAGGTAGAAGGACATCTCGACGCACAGCGACCACGCGGGCCGGATCCCGCCGAGCACGGTCTCGACGCTGAGGTTCTGGACGAAGCCGAAGTAGCGCCACCAGTCGCCGTCGAGCACCGCGATCCACCCGAGCGCGCCCATGACGAGGAGCGCGAGCCAGAACGCCGGGACGATCCGCAGCAGGCGCCGGCGCAGGTAGCGCCCGGCCCGCGGGGCGGCGCGGCCGTCGAGGCGGGCGGCGACGAACGGGCGGTAGAGCAGGAAGCCCGAGAGGACGAAGAACAGCGCGACGCCGGCGTCGAGGCGGGCCGTGAACGCGCCGAGCGCGTTCGTGCGCGCGAAGCCGGTGCCGTCGCCGACGTGCAGCAGGACGACGCTGAGCGCGGCCAGCGCGCGGACGCCGTCGAGCAGCGGGAAGCGCGGGTTGCCGGGCGGCGGCGCGACGTTCGGGGCGGGCGCGCTCACGAGTGGCGGGAGCTTACGGCCGCGCGCGACGGTTCAGGCCGCGGCGAAGCGTCGAGGGCCTAGCGTGTGTCGGCCATGCGCATCGCGCCCTGGCATCGCGTCACCCTCGCCATGCTCGCCGTCGGCTGGGGCGCGAACCAGTTCTCGCCGATGCTCGTCGTCTACCGCGACGAGCTCGGGCTGACCGACCGGACGACGCGCCGTGCTGTTCGCGCTGTACGCCGTCGGGCTGATCCCGGGGCTGCTCGTCGGGGGCGCCGCGTCCGATCGGCACGGGCGGCGCGCCGTCGTGCTCCCGCTCGTCGTCCTCTCGCCGGTCGCGACGCTCATGCTCATCGCCTTCCGCCACGCGCCGCTCGGGCTCGGCGCGGCCCGCCTTCTCGCCGGCGTCTGCTCAGGCGTCGTCTTCGGCGCCGCGACCGCGTGGGTGCGCGAGCTGTCGGCGGGCGCGGCGCCCGGCGTCGCGGCGCGGCGCTCGGCGACCGCGCTGACCGCGGGCTTCGCGTGCGGCCCGCTCGTCGCGTCGGTCCTCGCGCAGTGGGCGCCCGGGCCGCTGTGGCTGCCGTACCTCCCGCACCTCGCCCTCGGCGTCGTCGCCGTGCTGGTGCTGCGCCCGGCCCGCGACGTCGGCGCGCCACGGGCGCCGGACGGGCCGCTGCTGCGCGTGCCGCGCGTCTCGCGCTCGCCGCGCTTCGTGCGCACCGTCGCGATCGTCGCGCCGTGGGTCTTCGGCTGCGCGGCGTTCTCGTTCGCCGTCCTGCCGGGCGAGACCGGCGGGGCGACGGTGCTGCTGGCCGGCGCCGGCGGCGCGCTGACGCTGTTCACCGGCGTCGCGGTCCAGCCGTTCGCCAAGCGCCTCGAGGCCGGGCGCCCGCTCGCGGCCGGGGCGGTCGGGCTCGTCGCGACGGCGGCCGGCCTCGCGATCGGCGTCGCGGCGCTGGCCGGCGACAGCCGCGCGCTCGTCCTCGTCGCGGCGCCGTTCTTCGGCGTCGGCTACGGCTGCTGCCTGATCTCGGGCCTGACCGAGACCGAGCGGATCGCGGGCGCCGACGAGCTCGGCGCGACGGTCTCGGTCTTCTACGCGCTGAGCTACCTCGGCTTCGCCGCGCCGTACGTGACCGACCTGCTCAAGCGGCGCGCTCGGCGACCGCGGCGCGCTCGCGGCGCTCGCGGCGGCTGCGCTCGCGTGCCTGGCGGTGAGCGCCGGCCCCGGCGTGCGGCGCGCCCGCCCGCGTCCCGCCTGAGCGCTGCGCCGCGGCGGGCCGACGGCGGCCGTCCGTAGGCTTCGCCGCGCGCCGATGGACGTCGCCCCGCCCGCGCCCCCGGACCCGCCCACCGCCGACCGGCCGCCGGTCGCGCGCGGCGACCTGCGGCGGCGGATCGTCCGCGGGACGGTGATCAACGCGGTCGCGCTCACCGCCGTCGACCTGCTCGTCCTCGCCCAGGGCCTGATCGTCACGCGGCTGCTCGGCCCCGCCGCGATCGGCCTGTACGGGATCGTGACCGTGACGGCGATGACGGTCGTGGGGCTGAAGCGCCTCGGGGTCGACGAGGCGTTCGTCGCCCAGGACGAGCCCGACCAGGCGCTCGAGTTCCAGCGCGCGTTCACGCTCGAGCTCGCGATCTCGGCCGTCTTCGCGCTGATCCTCTGCGCGCTCGCCCCGGTCGTCGCGGCCGTCTACGGCGACGATCGCCTGCTCGCGCTGATGGCCGCGACCGCGTACCTGCCGCTCGCCTTCGCGCTGCAGGCGCCGACGTGGATCTTCTTCCGGCGCATGGACTTCGCCCGCCAGCGGCTGCTGCAGGGCGTGGTCCCGGTCGTGACGTTCGCCGTGACCGTGCCGCTGGCCGCGGCGGGCGTCGGCGTGTGGAGCCTCGTGCTCGGCCCGGCGGCGGGCAACCTCGCGGGCGTGATCGCGGCGCTCCGCGCGTCGCCCTACCCGCTCGCCCTGCGCTGGGACGGCGCGACGGCGCGGCGCTACCTGCGCTTCTCGGCCTGGGTCCTCGTCGCGGCGCTCGCGTCGCTGGTCGTGCTCCAGGGCCAGGTCCTCGCGCTCGACCTCCACGACGGCCTGCGCGCGGTCGGGTTCGTCACCCTCGCGGCGACGTTCGCCCGCTACGTCGACCGCGCCGACCAGATCGTGACGGTGACGATCTACCCGGCGATCTGCGCGATCCGCGGCCGCACCGCCGCGCTGACCGAGCTGTTCGTGCGCTCGAACCGCGCGACGCTGCTGTGGACGCTGCCGGCCGCGGCCGGGATCGTGCTGTTCGCGCAGGCCCTCGTCGACCACGTGCTCGGCGGCTCGTGGGACGGCGCGGTCGGGCTGATCCAGGGCCTCGCCGTCGCCGCGGCGCTGCAGCAGATCGGCTTCAACTGGTTCAGCTTCTACCGCGCGCACGGTGACTCGCGCCCGGGGGCGGTCGAGGCGGTCTGGGGCGCGGTCGCGTTCGTCGCGCTCGCGGTGCCCGGGCTGCTCGCGGCCGGGTTCACCGGGTTCGTCGTCGGGCGCTGCGCCGGGGTGCTCGTCCAGCTCGGCGTGCGGGCGCGCTACGTCCGGGCGCTGCTGCCGTCGGTCCGGGCGCGCGACGTGCTCGCCCGGCCCGTCGTCCCGACGCTGCTCGGCGTCGTCGCGGTCGTCGCGCTGCGACTCGCGCCCGGCTGGTCAGGCGACGCCGCTGCCGCTGCGCTCGCCGAGGTCGCGCTGTTCGCCGCCGTCGTCACCGGCGCGAGCCTCGTCCTCGAGCGCGACCTGCTCCGCGAGCTCGCCGCCGCCCTCGCGGGCCGCGGCGCGCTCGCAGCCGCCGAGGAGGATCCCGGCGAGGAGGACGGCGACGCCGGTGAGCGCGGGCATCTCCCAGTCCCAGTCCACGCCGGCGTGCAGGGCCCAGACGAGGCAGGCGGCGGCCGGCCCGGCGGCGAGGACGCGGTCTGAGCCGATCGCCCGCCGGGCCGCGGCCACGACCCCGCCGAGGAAGCAGGAGAGGAGCGCGAGGCCCACGAGCCCGAGCTCGGCCGCGGTCTCGATGTAGAGCGAGTGCGCGTCCTGCACGCGCTCGTCGATCGTCCGCTCGCGCAGCCACGCGACCCCGAAGCCGCCCGCGCCGATCCCCTCCAGCGGGTGGCGGCCGACCTCGCGCAGCGCGACCGCCCAGTAGCGGCCGCGGTTGCTGCCGGCCTGGGTCAGGCGCGCCGCCGACGCGCCGGCCGACGGCGGCCGAGGTCGAGGCGCTGCGCTCGGCGACCGCCGCGCCGTAGGGGACGAGCGCGCCGGCGACCGCGACCGCGACGAGCGCCGTGCGGACCCGGCGCGGCAGCGGCGCCCCGCCGCCCATCCGGCGCGCGGCGCGGGCGTGCGCGACGGCGGCGAGGGCCATGATCGCCAGGACGAGCGCGCCGCAGAGCAGGCCCTCGGTCTCGCGGTCGCCGAGCCCGCCCTCGAGCGCCCGGACGCCCGCGAACGGGGCGACCGCGGCCACGGCGAGGGCGGACGCGACGGCGGCGGCGACCGCGGCGCGGGCCTGGGCGCGCGACGGGGCGAGCGCGACGAGGGCGACGAGCCCGACCGCGCCCGCGGCGAGCGCGCCCCGCGAGAAGCTGAGGTAGACGCCCAGGCCGAGCGGGGCAGCGGCGGCCGCGGCGGCGGTGCGCAGCGGTCCCGACCGCGTCCGGTCGCCCGCGAGCCGCGCGACGAGCACGAGGCCGATCGCGGCCAGCGCGCCGGTCGCGTTCCAGTAGGTCAGCGGCTGCTCGAGCCGCCCGCCGGCCCGCGCGCTCGCGGTCAGGTGGACGATCCCGGGCACGAGCCGCCCGGCGAGGCCGTAGCCGATCACGACGAACGCGACGGCGGCGAGCGCGACCTCGACCGCGCGGGCCCCGGCGCGGTCGCGCAGGAGCAGGGCCGCGGCGGCGAGCGTGGGGAGGTAGAGGAGCGCGAGCTCGAGCGTCTGGCGGGCCGGGCCGGGGCTCGGCGCCCACGTCGCGCTCACCGCCGTCCAGGCGGCGAGCGCGGCCAGGCCGAGGAGGGCGACGCGGACCGCGGCCGTCCGCGGCAGCACCGGGTCGTCGACGAGCAGGACCGTGAGCCCGAGGACCGCCCACGCGGCGATGCATGCCGTCAGCCGGGCCGGGGCGAAGAAGCCGCCGCTCGCGAAGGCGAGCACCGCAGGGCCGGCCGGCAGCGCCGCGGTCAGTGCGGTGACGGCGCCCCGTCGCATCTGCGGGATAGCCTAGACCGGCCTCGCGCCACCCCTGCATGCGTCGCCGCTCGATCCCCCTCGGACTCGCCCTGCTGGCGCTCGCGCTGGGCCTCGCGCAGCGGCCGGGGACGGTCGTCGCCGACACGAAGGTCGACCTCTACGTCGACCCGGTCCGCTTCCTCGGCCACGTGCTCAGCGTGTGGTCGCCGACCAGCGACCTCGGCCATGTGTTCGGCGCGCAGTACAGCGGCTACGCGTTCCCGATGGCGCCGTGGTTCGCGCTCGGCGATCTCGCCGGGCTGCCGGTCTGGCTCGTGCACCGGCTGTGGCTCGCGGCGGTCCTCGCGGTCGCCGCGTGGGGCGTCGTGCGGCTGCTCGACGCGCTCCACGGGCCCGAGCGCGGCGTGCTGCACGCGGCCGCCGGGGCGCTGTTCATCGTCAACCCGTACGTCGTCGTCGACGCGAACCGGACGAGCATCGCGCTGCTCTCCTACGCCGCGCTGCCGTGGCTCCTGCTCGCCGTCCACCGCGGCCTGCGCGCGCCGCGCGGCTGGTGGTGGCCGGCCGCCTTCGCGCTCGTCCTGACGAGCACCGGCGGCGGCGTGAACGCGGGCACGACCGGCTGGCTGCTGCTCGGGCCGGCGCTGCTGCTCGTCTACGAGCGGCTCTGGGGCGGGGTCGGCGCGGGGGCGCTGCGGCCGTACCTCGTCCGGATGGTCGCGGTGAACGCGGTCGCGCAGCTGTGGTGGGTGATCCCCGTGCTCGTGCAGGCGCGCGGGGCGCCGAGCTTCCTGCCGTTCAGCGAGCAGCCCGGGACGATCTGGTCGACGACCTCGCTGTCGGAGTCGCTGCGGCTCATGGGCTTCTGGACGAGCTACGTGGGCGTCGGCTACGGCGGCGGGCTGCGGCCGTTCTCGACCCAGGGCGACGCGCTGCTGTTCCTCGCGCCGGTGGTGCTCGCGGGCCTCGTCGTCCCCGCCCTGGCGCTGGCCGGGTTCGGCTGGACGCGCCGCTGGCGCTACGGCCCGTTCTTCCTGCTGCTGACGCTCGTCGGGCTGCTCGTGATGACGGTCGGGTTCCCCGACGGCACGCCGCTGCGCCGGGGGGTGACGTTCGCCTACTACCGGGTCGAGTCGATCCAGTTCCTGCGCACGACCTACAAGGCGGGCGCGCTGCCGGCGCTCGGCCTCGCGGTCCTGGGCGGCGCGGCGTTCGCGGCGCTGTGGGACCGGCTCGGCGCCGCCGCGGGGCGCCCGTGGGCGCGGCCGGCCGCCGCCGTGGGCGCCGCCGGGCTGGCCGCCCTCGCGGCGTGGCCGCTCGTCAGCGGCCGGGCGCCCGAGCGCCAGCTCGCCTTCTCCGTGCCGTCCTACTGGCGCGACCTCGCGCGCGACCTCGACGCCCGCCCCGACGGCACCCGCGCGCTGGTCGAGCCCGGCCAGCGCTTCGCCTACTACCGCTGGGGCGGGACGATCGACGCGATCCTCCCGGCGCTCACGCGCCACCCGGTCGCGACGCGCTGGATCGTCCCGTTCTCCGACCGCCGCTCCACCGAGCTGCAGTGGGCGGTCGACGACCTGATCGGCCTCGAGCGCCTGCGCCCCGGCCAGCTCGCGCCGCTGCTCGACCTCATGGGCGTCGGCGACCTCGTCGTCGCGGCCGACGGCGACCGCTCGCGCAGCGGCGAGGCGCCCGCGGGCGACGTCGCGCGCCTGCTCGCCGGCCTGGGGCGGGCGACCGCCTACGGGCCGCCCCTGCGCGCCGCGCCCGACGCGGCCACGACGACCCCGAGCCCGCGGGTGCCCGCGCTCCGGCGCTACCCGGTGCGCACCGGCGGGATCGTGCGCGTGCTGCCGCGCGGGCCGCTCACCGTCGCCGACGGCGGCGCGGGCGCGCTGACCGGCCTCGCCGCCTACGGCGCGCTCGATCCCGGCCGCCCGATCGCCTACGCGCCCGACCTCGCCGCGGGCGGCGGCCTGCGCGCGGCCGCCCGGGCCGGGGCGTCGTTCGTCATCGCGGACACCGACCGCCGCCGCGCGTTCGCCTCCTCGCACCCGCGCGGCGGGCGCGGGCCGGTCCTCGTCGCCGGCCGCGGCCCCGGCCTCGACGGCGCGATGCTCGACCCGTTCGGCGGCACGGACCCGGGCGCCCAGACCGTCGCCGTCCTGCGGGGCGTCCGGGCGCTGAGCGCCGACGTCTCGCCCCAGACGACGCAGTTCCCCGAGCGGCGGCCGTTCGCCGCGCTCGACGGCGACCCCGCGACCGCATGGATGGCCGACCGCGCGCTCGCGACCTCACGGCACGCCCTGACGGTCACGTTCACGGCGCCGCGCGACGTCCCGGCCGTGACGCTGCTGCCGTACTCCGACAGCCGCGGGGTCGTGCGCGAGGTCGAGATCGGCGGCCGGCGGTTCGCCGTCCGCCGCGGGATCGAACCGGCTCCCGGTGCGGCTGCGGCACGTCGGCTCGCTCACGGTCCGCCTGACGAAGGTGACGGGCGCGCGCCACGCCTCCGACGGCGCGGGCGGCATCCGCGAGCTGGGCATCCCCGGCGTGCGCGTGACCGAGGCGCTGCGGCCGCCGACGACGATCGAGTCGGCGCTGCGCGGCACGGACCTGCGGGCCGACGCGCTGACCTACCTCTTCGAGCGCGACGTCGCGGACGTCGCGCGCACGCAGGGCCGGTACGCGGGCGAGCGCGGGGCGGGCGAGCTGCGCGACGCCCAGGACCCCGAGCCCCGGCTGCGCCGCGTGTTCGCCCCGCCGGCCGCGCGCCGGTGGGCGCTCGACGGCTGGGGGAGCGTCGACCCGCGCGCCCCGGACCCGGCCCTCGATCGCCTCGCCGGCGCGCGCGGGGCGGGGGACGTGACCTCGTCCTCGCGCTACGAGAACCTGCCGCGCAACCGCGGCTCGGGGGCGTTCGACGGCACCCGCGGCCGGGCGTGGATCGGGCAGTGGATCGCCGGGCGTCCGGCGTGGCTCGGCTGGGACACCGGGCGGACGGCCACCGTCAGCCGGTTCGTCATCGTCCCGCCCGCCGTCCGCGTGCGGCGCCCCACGCGCGTCCGGCTGACGGTCGACGGGCGGCCCGGGCCGGCGCTCGCCGTCGGCCCCGATGGCGCGGTCCGGCTCCCGCGGCCGGTCCGCGGCGCGCGCTTCCGCCTCGACGTCCTCGCCGCGCGCTTCGCGCCCGGGACGCCCGCGCGCGCCCGGCAGCGCCGGGCCGTCGGGATCGGCGAGATCCGCGGGGCCGGGATGCCGCGCGTGCGGCTCGCGCGCGGCGGCGAGGTGCGGCTCGCGTGCGGCGCGGCGCAGGTCGAGGTCGACGGCCGGGCGCATCCGTTCGCGGCGGTGGTCGGACCGGGGCGCGTTCGAGGCCGGGCGGCCGCTGCGGCTGCGCCCGTGCGGGACGGCCCGGGGCTTCGCGCTCCCGGCCGGCCCGGCGACGCTCACGGACGCGCGCCGGCCCGGTCGTGCGCGTCGACGGCGTGCGGATGCGCTCGCCCGCCCCGGCGCCGGTCGCCGCACCCGCGTGGAGCGGGCGGGTCGTCGACGCCGGCCGGGGCGGGGACGCGGGCCGCGACGGCGTGCGGATCCAGGCGAGCGGCCCGTCGTGGCTCGTCCTCGGCCAGAGCTACGACAAGGGCTGGCGCGCGCGCTGCGACGGGCGCGACCTCGGCGCGCCCCGCCCGATGCAGGGCTACGCGAACGCCTGGCCGATCCCCGGCGTCGTGCCGCGCGGTGCGCTTCGCCTACGGCCCGCAGCGTGCCGCGACGATCGGCTACGTCGTCTCCGCGCTCGGCTGCCTCGCGCTGCTCGCCCTGCTCGTGCTCGGCCGCCGCCGCCTCCCCGCGCCCGCACCGCCGCCCGCGCCGCTCCCGGCGGCGCCCGACCCGCCGCGCCCGCTCGCCCCGCGCCGCGCCGTCGTCGTCGCGGTCGTCGCGGCCGCCGTGCTCGGGTTCTGCTTCGGCCTGCGCGCCGGCGTCGTGCTCGGGCCGCTGCTCGGCCTGGCCCTGTGGCGCGGCGTCGCGGACCGCGTGCTCGTGCTCGCCGCGGGCGCCCTGCTGGCGGTCGCCGTGCCGGTGTCCTACGTGCTCGTCGCGCTGCTGTCGAGCCGCGGCAACCCGGGCGGCTACGACAGCGGCTACGCGAACGACCGCATCGCCGGCCACTGGCTGGCGCTCGCGGCGCTGACCGCCCTCGGCCTCGTGCTCTGGCGCACGCTCGCGAGCGCCCGCGCCGCGCCGCCCCCGGGGGACATCGGGGCGGGCCCGGCCGCCGAGTCGCGGCCACTAGGCTCCGCGCTCGTGACCACCGGACCGTCCGCGCCCGACCGGTGACCGACGCGGCGGCCGCCCGTCCCCGCGGGCTCGCGCGCGCCCGCACGCTGTGGCGGCTGTTCCGCGCCGAGCAGGAGGACCCGGTCCCGTTCTACCGCCACCTCGCGGCCGAGGCGGTCGCCGACCTCGACCGCCGCCACGGCCCGCTCGCCGGACAGACGATCGTCGACCTCGGCTGCGGCCCCGGCCACTACACGCGCGCGTTCCGCGCGGCGGGGGCGACCGTGATCCCGGTCGACAACGACCCGGCCGAGATGGCGCTCGAGGGCGGCCCGCCCGAGGACGCGGTGCTGGCCGACGCGGGCGCGCTGCCCCTCGCGGCCGCGAGCGTCGACGGCGCCTTCTGCTCGAACCTCCTCGAGCACACGCCCGACGCGGCGCCGGTCATCGCCGAGATCGAGCGGGTGCTGCGGCCGGGCGGGTGGGGCTACATCTCCTGGACGAACTGGTACTCGCCGTGGGGCGGGCACGACATGAGCCCGTACCACTACCTCGGCCCGCGGCTCGGCCCGCGGCTGTACGAGCGCCGCCACGGCCCGCCGCGCAAGAACCCCTACGGCGCGGGGCTGTGGGCGCGGCACATCGGCCCGACGCTGCGGCTCGTGCGCGCCACGCCCGGCCTCGAGGTCGAGCGCGTCGAGCCGCGCTACTGGCCGCAGCTGCGCGTCGTCTGCCGGATCCCCGGCCTGCGCGAGCTCGTCACCTGGAACTGCGTCATCCGCGTCCGGCGGCGGGCGGGCTGATGCGCGACAGCGCCCTCCAGCGCGCGCTCGGCCGGCTGCTCGAGCGGCTCGCCCCGCTGATCGGCCCGCGGGCCGCCCGCGCCGTCGCGGCCGCCGCGATGCGCCTCGGCGCGCGCACGCCGCGCGGCTACATGAAGGGCGTGTACCGCGTCGCCCGCCGCCGGCCGGTCCCGATGCCCGACCTGTGGAAGGTGCCCGAGGCGTGGTGGGAGCCGATCCCGGAGGTCGCGGCCCGCCGCCGCGGGCTGCGCCTGCACCTCGACCTGCGCGACAACCTCCAGCGCACGCTCTTCTTCACCGGCACCTACGAGCCCGGGCTGCTCGACCTGATCGAGGCCGAGCTGCGCCCGGGCGACGTCATGGCCGACGTCGGCGCGCACGTCGGCGTCCACGCGCTCACGGCGGCGCGGCGGCTGCGGGAGCTCGGCGGCGGCCGCGTCGTCGCCTTCGAGCCGACCGAGGACTCGGCGGCCGCGATCCGCGCCGCGGCCGCCCGCAACGGCCTGCCGGTCGAGGTCGTCCGGGCCGGTCTGGGGGAGGAGGAGGGCACGCTCGAGCTGCGCGCCGACCCGCGCTACGGCGCCTTCGACGCGGGCGTGCGCTCGCAGTTCGGCGAGGGCGAGGTCGTCGGCACCGCGCCGCTGACGACGTTCGACACGTGGGCCGCGGAGGCCGGCCTCGACCGCCTCGACGTCGTGAAGATCGACATCGAGGGCGCGGAGATCCTCGCCCTGCGCGGGATGCGCGGCACCCTGCGCCGCCTGCGCCCGCGCGTGCTCGCGATCGAGGTCAAGGACGTCGTCATGGAGCGCGGGCCGGGCGACGAGGCGGCGCTGCACGCGCTGCTGGCCGAGTGCGGGTACGTGTCCCACGGGCAGCCCGAGCGCCACGTCGAGGTCTTCCGGCCCGGCCCCTGAGACGCAGCGCGCTCGCGGTCACAGCCCGACGATCAGGTCGCAGACCTCGGCGGGCCGGGAGAGGAACGGGTGGTGGCCGGCGTCGAGTTCCACGACGCTGCCCGCTCGAGCGGCGAACGCGCGTTGCCGGTCGGCCGGTGTGCCCTGGTCCCGCGCGCAGACGAGGTACGTCGAGGGCACGTCCTGCCAGGCCGCCGACTGCACCGGCTGCTCCAGCACCGCCAGGCTCTGGCGGGCCGTCTTGTCCATGGCCTGGCGCTGGATCTCCGGATCGCAGTCCTGCAGGAACGTCCCGGCCAGGGCCTCCGGCCGGACGGTGAACGTGCCCCCCTCGGGATCGATGTCGAGGAATGGGGCGGGCTCCTCACCGGCGAACGAGGAGAGGCTCTGCCCGACCTCGGGCAGATAGCTCGACACCAGCAGGAGATGGCGCACGGTCTCGACGCCCGCAGCCGCCTCCGCGGTCACGATGCCGCCGTAGCTGAGGGCCACCACGACGGTCGGCTCGTCGCTCGCGGTCAGGACGTTCCGGACCGAGGCGACATCCTCGGCCAGCCCGGGTCCTCGCGCCCCCACCGGCTCACCCGTCTCGCCACAGCTGGGCAGGACCGGCGCCGCGCTGGCGACGCCCCGCTCGGCCAGCAGCTCAGCGGTTCGGTGCCACCACCACGACCCGTCCTTGACGCACGCCCCATGCACGAAAACGACTCTCATCATCAGCTCCTCAGCGTGACTCGGTCTGCGGTCGAGTCGAACAGTAGACGTACCGTTCGTTACGTGAAAAGGTGACCTGCCGATGGGCAGGCAGCGCCAACCGCAGATCAAGCAGCGGCTTCTCGACGCGTGCACCGACTATGCGCTCGAGCACGGGCTCCCTGACCGGCTCGGGCCGCTGGCGGCCGCCGCGGGCACCTCGAGCCGGATGTTGATCTACCACTTCGAGACCCGTGACGGACTGCTCCGCGAGGTCCTGGGACAGGCCCGGCAGCGCCAGGTCGCGGCCTTCACCGACCTCCTACGCCTGCGACCCGACGAGCCGTACACGGTCACCCTGGCCCGCGCGTGGCCGGCGATCTCCGGGCCGCAGGGCGCGCCCTACCTGCGCATGTTCGGCCGGCTGCACGACACCGCGGGAGAGCCACTCTGGCCCGGCTTCCGGCGCACCGCGACCACCGACTGGCTCGAACCGCTCGAGCGAGGCATGCGCAGCCTCGGCCGACCCGAGCTCGCCACCGTCGTGCTCGCCGTCATCCGCGGCCTCCTCATGGACCTCGACGCAACCGGCGACGCCATGCGCACGCACCGGGCCTTCACCGACTTCCTCACCACGATCGACAGCGCCTGACCGCCCCGAGGGACCCGTCAGTGCGGCCAGGGACCGTCGCGCCACCCGGCGGCGATCAGGCCCTTGCGCACGAGGTTGCCCGCGAACCACGGCAGTTCCCGCAGCTCGCGCAGGCCCGAGCCGCGCGCGCCCGCCGCGGCCCCGCGGAGGTACAGGGCGAGCGAGCCCTCCCGCCCGGCGTAGCGCCACGACGGCCGCGGCACGGTCACCGTCAGCAGCGCGAGGGTCACGCCGATCGAGGAGAACGCGTCGTGGACGAGCATCCGCCCGCCGTCGGGGACGCGGGCGCCCCAGCGCACGAGGTCGGCGCGGGCGGGGCGGAAGCGGTGCGCACCGTCGACGAACAGCAGGTCGACCGGCCCGTCGAACGCCCGCAGCGCGACCGCCGAGAAGTCGCGGACGTGGCGGACGCGGTCGTGGACGCCGGCGCGCTCGAGGTTCGCCCGGAAGGCCGCGAGGTCGGCCTCGCCCAGCGCGGGCCGCGCCGCGATCTCCTGCGGCCCGCGGTCCGAGCCGGCGTGCGGGTCGATGCACACGACCTCGACGCCCGGCCGCGCCCCGCGCGCGAGCACGATCGCCGACCGCCCGCGGAAGGAGCCGATCTCGACGATCCGCCCGCCCGGCGGCACGGCGCCCGCGGCGGAGAACAGCCGCCGCCCCTGGGCCTCGGTCAGCCATCCCTCCACGCCCGAGGCGGCCGCCCACGCCTCGGCGAAGCTCATACCGCTTCGGCAGCCCGCGCCCGCGCACGGAGCCCGAGCACCAGCACCGAGACGGCGACCACGGTCTGCACCGCGAACACGATCCCGGCGAACCCGGTCACGCTCAGATTCGTCGCCGACAGCAGGACCGGCTCGGCGACGGCGATCACGGCGAGGACCCACAGGAAGCGCGTCTCGCCCAGCGCGACCATGTACTGGACCGTGAGGTAGGCGACCGCGAGCAGCGTCATCGCCGCCCCGAGGAAGATCAGCGCGCTCGCGGCGAGCGTCAGGTCCGGCCCGAAGGCCAGCCGCAGGAGCAGGTCGGGCGCGGCGGCGAAGATCAGCAGCGCGGGCGCCGCGATCGCGACGAGGATCGCGAGCGCGCGCAGCAGGACCGGCCGCGGGTCGAGCCCCGCGGCCGCGCGGCGCGTCGCCTCGGGCAGCAGGTGCAGGCCGATCCCGATCGCGACCCAGACGATGGACTTCGCCGCCACCGCGGCGGCCGCGTAGGAGCCCGCGGCGTCGTCGTCCAGCCGGTGCTTGGCCACGATCACGTCCATGTTCTGCAGCGCGGCCAGCAGCAGCAGGCCGACGATCGGCACCCAGCCGTCGCCGAGCAGGCCGCGCAGGGACCGGACCGACGCGCCGGTGTCGGCCGGCGGCCCGAGCCGCCGGTGCAGCACGACCTCGAGGCCGACCGCGACGAGCAGGAACGCCATCGGCGTGCCGAGCAGCGCGCCGGTCACGCCCAGCCCGACCGCGAACAGGAGCAGCGCGCAGACCAGGCGGCCGAGGCCCTCGAGCACGATCGACGTGCCGACCGGGGCGTAGGCCCGCAGCCCCTGCAGCGCGCCGCGCTGCAGCGAGATGAGCATCCACAGCGCGCCCGTCGGCAGGATCGCGGCCGCGCCCCACGGCGCCTCGTCGGTGCCGATGGCGGCGGCGATCTGGTCGCGCGCGAGCACCGAGACCACGGTCAGCACGACGAGCCCGATCAGCAGCCGTTGCGACCACGCGCGCAACGTCGCGCGCAGCGCCTCCGGGTGCCCGAGCTGGTCGAGCGCGGCCTCGCGCGCGGCGGCGACCTGCACGCTCTGGCCCGCGACGAGCAGGATCAGGAAGGCCGAGATGAGCGCCGCGAGCGTCCCGTAGCCGTTCGCGCCGAGCAGGCGCGTGAAGACCACGGTGAACACGAGTTGGATCGCGTTGTTGAGCAGCGTGGCGGCCGCGAGCCCGGCCGCCTTCCCCGATTCGGAGCGCCGCAGGGCGTCGCGCAACCGCGGCCGTTCGGCCTCGATCGTGCGCGTCATCACCTCCAGGGTGCCCGATGCCGTGTTGTCCCACGTGAAGCCGCGCGCGCGGGACCGCGCCGCCTCGCCCATCGCGGCCAGCCGCTCGGGCGTCTCGACGAGGTCGCGGACCTGCGTCACGAGCTCCTGCGGGGTGTCGACGAGCACGCCGGTCTGCCCGTCGACGATCGCCTCCGCGAGCCCGCCGACGCGCAGCGCCGCGGTCGGCGTCGCGCACGCGGCGGCCTCCATGACGGTCAGGCACCAGCCCTCGGCCGAGGACGCGGTCAAGGCGAGCCACGACTCGCCCAGGAGCCGAGCCTTCTGCGCCTCGTCGACGTGGCCGTGGAAGACGACGCGGCCGTCGAGGCCGAGCTCGCGCGCGCGGGCCTCGAGCGCGGCGCGGTGCTCGCCGTCGCCGGCGACGTGCAGCGTCGCGGCCGGGACCGCGGCCGCGACGTCGAGGAGCAGGTCGATGCGCTTGTACCGCTTGAGCCGGCCCAGGTAGACGAGGGTCGGCGCCGGCGCGCGCTCGCGCGGGCGCAGCTCGCCGGGGTCGAGGCCGAGGTACACGACGTGCACGCGCTCGCGCGGCAGCCCGAGCCCGACGAGCGCCTCCCGCGAGCTCTGCGAGATCGTCACGACCGGCACGCCCGGGTACAGGAAGCGCAGCGGGACGTGCTCGAGCACGAGCGCCGCCGCCCGGCCGACGAGCCCGAGCTCGGTGACGTAGTGCTCCTGGTGGACGTGGAAGACGAGCAGCACGCGCGGCTTGCGCAGCCAGCGCCAGAAGCTCGTGAAGAACGAGATCCCGTTGACGACCTCGAGGACGACGTCGGCGTCGCGGCCCAGGCCGCGGAACGTCGCCCACGCCGCCCGCGGGAAGACCGTCAGGCGCGAGCCCATGCGGTGGATCGCGAGGCGCTCGTGCGGCCGCGAGACCGGCTCGGCGCCCGGGTAGGTCCCGGCGATCACGGTGACCCGCAGGCCGTCGGCGATCCAGCGCGACACCTGGCCGAAGAGGACCGTCCCGGTGCCGCCTGCCTGCGGGTGCGTCCAGTCGCGATCCACGAGGATCAGGATGTGCCGCCCCGGCGCCATGCGGGCGCGACGGTACCATCGCCCCTCATGCCGGCCCGGCTCCGCATCGCCGCGTCCATCGCGGCCCTGGCCCTCGCCGCGCCGTCGGCGGCCGCGGCCCAGAGCGGGGGCGGAGGGGCCGGCGATTCGCAGTACCAGGACCCGTTCGGCTCCTCGACGCCGGCCAAGCCGTCGACCGCGTCGAAGCCGAAGGCCCCCGCCCAGCCGCAGCCCGCCCAGCAGCAGGCAGCGCCCCAGCCGACGCCCGACCACGACGACCGCGATGCGGCCGCCGCCGCGCCGACGGCCCAGGCCCCGCCGGCGACCGGCGATCCGGCCGCGACGCTGCCCCGCACCGGCTTCGACGTCCTCCCCGTCGCGGTGGCCGGCGTCGTGCTCCTGCTCGGCGGCCTCGCCCTCTGGCGCCGGCCGCATGCCGACCGCTGACCCGTCCACCGAGACCGCCTCCGCGGAGGAGACCGAGGCGCTCGCCGCCGAACTCGCCCGCACGCTCGGCCCCGGCGACGTCGTCCTCGTCTCGGGCGACCTCGGCGCCGGCAAGACCACCTTCGTCCGCGGCGCCGCCCGCGCGCTCGGGGTGCGCGTGCCGGTGACGAGCCCGACCTTCACGATCGCGCGGCGCTACGAGGACGGCCGCGTCCCGGTCTCGCACCTCGACCTCTTCCGCCTCGCGGAGGGCCTCGGCGAAGAGGAGCCCGAGCTGCTCGACGACGAGCTCGCGCCCGACCGCGTCGCGTTCGTCGAATGGCCGGAGGTCGCGGGCGACGGCCTGCCCGGGCTGCACGTCGCGGCGCGCGTGCGCCTCGAGCACCTCGGCGGCGACCGGCGCCGGGTGAGCATCGAGACGGCATGACCATCGTCCTCGGGTTCGACACCGCGACCCCGGACACGGTCGTCGCCCTGGCCGCCGGCGACGCCGAGCCGCAGGAGCTGCGCCACACGCCCGGCGCGGGCGAGCGGCCCGGCCACGCGTCGCGCCTCCTGCCGCTCGCGCGCACGCTCCTCGATCGCGCGGGCCTGACGTTCGCCGACCTCGACCGCATCGGCGTCGGCGTCGGGCCGGGCACGTTCACCGGCCTGCGGATCGGCGTCGCGACCGCGCGCGCGCTGGCCCAGGGCAGCGGGGCGGACACCGTCGCGGTGTCGACGCTGCGCGCGCTCGCCGCCGGCGCCGGGCACGACGGCCCGGTCCTCGCGGTCCTCGATGCCCGCCGCGGAGAGGCCTTCGCCGCGGGCTACGACGGAGACGCGGAGCTCTTCGGCCCGGTGGCGGTCCGCCCCGAGGCGCTCCCGGACCTGATCCGAACGCGCCCGGAGCCGCCCGCGACCTGGCTGGCCGTGGGGGACGGAGCGCTAGCATTTCGGGACCAGCTGGAGCCGGCGGCCGTGGGGGTCCCGGCGGACGGCAACCCGTGTCACCGCGTGAGCGCTGTCGCCATCTGCCGGCTCGCATCGAGAAGCGAACCCGTCGCGCGCGATCGGCTCGTCCCGGAGTACGTGCGGCTGCCCGACGCCGAGCAGACGCGGCGCCGGCGCGCGGAGCGATGACCCCCCGTCCCGACATCAGCCGCCTCACCTACGCCGACCTCCCGCAGGTCATCGCGATCGAGCGCCGCGCGTTCCCGACGCCGTGGTCGCTGGCGATGTTCGTGCTCGAGCTGTCCAAGCCGAGCGGGATCTGCCTGGCGGCCCGCCGCGACGGGCGGATGTGCGGCTACATCGTCTGCAGCCGCTACGACACGGTCTGGCACATCATGAACGTCGCCGTCGACCCCGACGAGCGGCGCACCGGCGTCGCGACCCGCCTGCTCGAGGCGCTGCTCGAGCGCGTCGGCGACGGCGGCGCCCGCTACACGCTCGAGGTCCGGCAGTCCAACGCCGCGGCGATCGAGCTCTACGGCCGCTTCGGCTTCCGCACCGCCGGCCTGCGCCGCCGCTACTACCAGGACAACGGCGAGGACGCGCTCATCATGTGGCGCACGCCGGCGACGCTGAACGGCTCGCTGGACGACATCCCCGCCGCCGGCCCGGTCACGCCGACGGCGCCCGCGCCGTGATCCTCGCGATCGAGACGAGCTGCGACGACACCTGCGCCGCGCTCGTCACCGCCGGCGGCGAGATCCGCGCGAACGTCATCTCCTCGCAGGGCATCCACGACCGCTACGGCGGCGTCGTCCCCGAGGTCGCCGCGCGCCACCACCTCGAGCTGATCAACCCCGTGCTCGACGACGCGCTGCGCACCGCCGGCGCCACGCTCGACGACGTCGACCTCGTCGCCGTGACCCAGGGCCCGGGCCTTGTCGGCGCGCTGCTCGTCGGCGTCGCGTCGGCGAAGGGGATCGCGGCCGCGCGCGGCCTGCCGCTCGCGCCGGTCGACCACCTCCAGGGCCACGTCGCGGCGAACTTCCTCGCCCCCGAGCCGTTCGAGCCGCCGTTCCTGTGCCTGATCGCCAGCGGCGGCCACACGTTCCTCGCGCGCGTCGAGGACCACCACGGCTACACCGTCCTCGGCACGACCCTCGACGACGCGGCGGGCGAGGCCTTCGACAAGGGCGCGCGGCTCCTCGGCCTGCCCTACCCCGGCGGCCCTGCGCTCCAGCGGCTGGCGGAGGAGGGCGACCCGGACGCCTTCGCCTTCCCGATCGCGCGCCGCGTCGCCGGCCTGGACTTCTCCTTCGCCGGCCTGAAGACCGCGCTGCTCTACAAGATCCGCGACCTCGGCGAGGAGGGGGCGGCCGAGCGCCGGGCGGACCTCGCGGCGTCCTACCAGCGGGCGATCGTCGAGGCGCTCGCGCTGCGGGTCGAGCGCGGGCTCGAGCAGTCCGGCCTCGACCGGCTCGCCGTCGGCGGCGGCGTCGCGGCCAACGGCCCGCTGCGCGAGCGCATGGCCGGCCTCGGCGTGCCGCTGCGGATCCCGCCGCGCGAGCTGTGCACGGACAACGCGGCGATGATCGCCAGCGCGGCGCGCTGGGTGCAGCCGGCCGCCGACCCGCTCGCCCTCGACGCCTACGCGACGGGCGAGCGCGGGGTGTGAGCCGCTACTTCTCGACGAACACGATGTCGAGCAGGTCCGCGGTGAAGCTGACGCTGTCGTTGAGCTGCTTGACGAGGGTGGAGAGCGGCACCTCGGAGCGCCCGCCGACGAGGACCTGATCGTTCTCCTGGCGCGTCCCGCTGCCCGACACCGACACGAGCCAGTCGGGGAGCGTCCCGCGGAAGCCGTCGGCGCGGTCCTTGAGGTAGTCCGTGCAGCGCCGGAACAGCTTGGGCAGGATCAGCGCGCCGTTCGGGGGCGAGATCGAGGCCTGGTCGGCGAGCTTGAACATCGCCGTCTCGTCCACCGCCCAGACGCCCTTGCCCGCGTCCCGCGCCTGGCCGGCGATCCGGCGCAGGCGCGTCCGGTGCGGCGCGGGCGTGGAGGTGTAGAGGGTCACGTAGGACAGGCCCGCGGCCAGCGAGCGGGCGTTGAGCGTCCGGTCGAGCAGCGCGGTCTCGAGCTCGGTCCACGTGCCGTCGCGCAGCCCGTCGCCGTCGTCGCCGGCGAGGAGGTAGGCGATCGGCCGCCCGTTGGGGTCGACGCCCTTGGACAGGATCGTCGCGGGCCGGGTCGCGGGGTCGGCGGACTGGACCGTCGAGTTCTGGTCGAAGACGACGTCCGTGAAGCCGACCTGCTCGAGCAGCCAGTCGCGGGCGGGCTCGCCCTGCGGCTGGGCGTCCTTGCCGTAGTGGGTCTCGGGCGAGTCGATGCCCTCGAGGCGCAGCTGGACGCTGCCGTCGACCCGCGACGCCCGCACCCGGTCGCCGCGGTAGAGGTCGTCGAGGAGCTCGGGCTTGGCCGGGATGAAGCGGATGGAGTCGCCGTCCGGGCTCTTGCCCACGACCGTGAGCTTGCCCTTCAGGACGCGCAGGAACGGAACGGCCATGCCCCGCATCCGATCAGGCGCATCGGACGCACGGGGTGAACGAGGCGTGTCCGGCGCGTGGCACGATCCGGCGCGTGCCCACCGTGACCGTGTACGGCCGCCCCGGCTGCCATCTGTGCGACGACGCCCTCGCGGTGCTCGAGCGGATCCGGTCCGACGCGCCCTTCGACCTGCGCACCGTGGACATCGAGGGCGACGACGCCCTGCTGCGCGCCTACCTCGTCCGCATCCCCGTCGTCTGCCTCGACGGCGACGAGCTGTACGACTACGTCGTCGACGAGGCCGACCTGCGCGCGCGCCTCGCTAGAGTTGATCGCGGATGAGCCTTGGGGACGTCACCCCGTCGGTCGCCGCCGACGCCGCCAACGGCGCGGGCGCTGGCGAGCGCCTCTCGCTCGGCGTCGCCGCGCGCCTCTCGCGCTATCTCCAGGTCCTGACGCAGGCCAAGAAGATGGGCAAGGAGACGATCTCCTCCCAGGAGCTCAGCGACTACACGCACGTCAACTCGACCCAGATCCGCCGCGACCTGTCCGGCTTCGGCAAGTTCGGCAAGCGCGGCGTCGGCTACAACGTCGACTCGCTCGTCTCGCAGATCCGCAAGATCCTGCGGACCGCCGGCCAGCACAACATCGCGCTGTTCGGCGCCGGCCACCTCGGCCAGGCGATCGCGTCGAGCGACATCTTCGCCGACCACGGCTTCCGCGTCGTGGCGATCTTCGACAACGACCCCGCCAAGCTGGGGGAGGCGGTCGGCGCGCAGCGGGTCCGCCCCGTCGACGACCTGCGCCAGGTCGTCGAGGAGGAGGACATCGTGGTCGGCGTCCTCGCCGTCCCGACGGCGGCCGCGCAGACCCTCGCCGACAACCTCGTCGACGCCGGCGTGAAGATCATCTTCAACTATTCGGACGCCCTGCTGCAGGTCCCGCCCGAGGTGACGGTCCACACCTCCAGCCCCGCGGTCGACCTGCTGTACGCGCTCTACTTCTACCTCACATAGGCCGCCATGACGATCGACGCCGATCGCGCCGCGGAGAGCTTCGCGGCCGCGACCGACTTCACGGTCGGGATCGAGGAGGAGTTCGCGGTCCTCGACGCCGGGACGCTCGACCTCGTGCCGCGCTTCGAGGAGCTGCGCGACCTCGCGGCGGCCGAGGACCCGCTGCTGTCCGAGGCGATCGCGGGCGAGCTGATCTCGAGCGAGATCGAGATCCGCTCCGGCCGCGGCGAGGACCTCGCCGACGCCCTGGCCCGCCAGCGCGAGCTGCGCCAGCGCCTGTTCGGCCTCGCCGCGGGCCGCGGGATCGCGCTCGGGGCGACGGGCACGCACCCGTGGAGCGACTACCGCGAGCAGCACAACATCGACACCGAGCACTACCGCCGGGTCGTCGACGGCCTGCAGTACGTCGCCCGGCGCAACAACACCTTCTCGATCCACGTCCACGTCGGCGTCCGCGGGGCGGACCGCGCGATCCGCGTCTGCGACCGCCTACGCCCGGTGCTCCCGCTGCTGCTCGCCCTCAGCGCGAACTCGCCCTACGTCGACGCGCGCGACTCGGGTCTGCACTCGGCCCGCTCGCAGACGTTCACGAAGAGCTTCCCGCGCTGCGGGATCCCCGACCCGTTCGGCACGTGGGCGGCCTACCGCGACTACGTCGACTTCCTCGTGCGGACGAACTCGATCGTCGAGTACACGCAGGTGTGGTGGTCGATCCGCCCGCATTTCAGCTTCGGGACGGTCGAGGTGCGCATCTGCGACGCGCAGTCCACCGCCCAGGAGGCCGAGGCGCTGACCGCGCTCATCGTCGCCGCGGTCGCCCAGGCCGCCCGCGACGAGGACGAGCGCGTGCCGTTCGAGGACCCTCCGCGCCGGCTGATCGAGGAGAACTTCTGGCGCGCGATCCGCTATGGCCTCGACGGCCGGATGATCGACCTCGACCGGGCGGTCGAGTACCCCGCCGCGGCGACCGCCGACCGCCTGCTGCAGTGGACCGCGCCGGTCCGCGCCGAGCTCGGGATCGAGCCGGTCTTCCCGGCCGCCAACGGCGCTCAGCGCCAGCGGCGGGCCATCGCGGCCGGCGTCGACATGCGCGAGGTGTACGCCGCGGCTGTGAAGGACACGCGACAGACCTATGTCCAGGAGGCGAAGGCCGCATGAGCGAGCAGGGACCACCACCCCAGGGCGACCCGCGGGGCGCCCCGTCCGAGGAGGAGCTGCGCGCGTACGCCGAGCAGCTCAAGCAGGTGCGCGTCGAAGACGTGATCGCCCAGACGATCGGACCGCTGTTGAACCTCGGCACGCTGCGCGCCGGCCTGATGCCGGGCAGCGAGGGCGAGGTCGACCTCGGCCAGCTGCGCAAGGCGATCGAGGCCGCGCGGGCGCTGTTGCCGCTCGTCGAGGCCGAGCTCGGCCCCGAGGCGGCGGCGGTCCGCGGCGCGGTGTCGAACCTCCAGATGGCCTACGCGCAGCTCGTCAACCAGACGGGCGGCGCCGCCGGAGGCCGCGGAGGGCGAGGCGCCGCCGACCGGCCCGGGCGCCGGCGCGCCCGGTCAGGCCCCGCCGAGCCAGGCCCCACCCGGCCAGGCCGCCGGCCGGAGGACGACGTCAAGCCCGGCGAGCCCGGCCCCGCGCAGCGCTCCGGCCGCCTCTGGGTGCCCGGCCAGTAGTCGCGCGGACACGGCCGCCGGGACCCTGCGGCGCGCCCCGGCCGGGGCGCGCCGGGTCGCCGGTCGAACGCGAACGGACGTTCCGTGCGATGCGCCCGATACCATCATCGGCGCTCTTGAGCCGGGGCACGGCACCCTCCGGGTGCTCTTTGCCGTTCGCTCACGCGTTCGGCGCGCAGATCTCGCGCGTCGCACGCGGCTGACATATTTCTCGGAGGAACCGACTTGAGTGAATTTCTAACCGACCACGGGGTCATCGTCGCGCTCGTCTGCGCGATGGGCGCCGTGGCGTACGGGGTCCTGACGACCCGCTCGCTGCTGGCGCTCTCGCCGGGCAACGCGGAGATGGTGCGCATCTCCGGGGCGGTGCAGGAGGGCGCTCGTGCCTATCTGAACCGGCAGTACACGACGATCGCGATCGTCGGCGTCGTGCTGGCCATCGCGCTCATCTTCATCCAGAACGTGTCGGTGGCCGTCGGCTTCGTGATCGGCGGCATCCTCTCCGGCTCGACCGGCTACATCGGCATGAACGTCTCGGTGCGCGCGAACGCCCGCGTCGCGGAGGCCGCGCGCGGCGGCGTCGCGCCCGCGCTCGCCGTCGCCTTCCGCGGCGGTGCCATCACGGGCCTGCTCGTCGTCGGCCTGGCACTGATCGGCGTCGCCGGCTACTACGGGATCCTCACCGCGTTCGCCGGCCAGACGCAGAAGGAGGCCGTCGACGCGCTCATCGGCCTCGGCTTCGGCGGCTCCCTGATCTCGGTGTTCGCCCGTCTCGGCGGCGGCATCTTCACGAAGGCGGCCGACGTCGGCGCCGACCTCGTCGGCAAGGTCGAGGCCGGCATCCCGGAGGACGACCCGCGCAATCCGGCCGTGATCGCCGACAACGTGGGCGACAACGTCGGCGACTGCGCCGGCATGGCGGCCGACCTGTTCGAGACCTACGCGGTCACCGCCGTCGCGGTCATGCTCCTCGGCGTCCTGACGTTCCAGGAGCAGACGGCGGTCGCGCTCTACCCGCTCGTGCTCGGCGGCGTGGCGATCATCGCCTCGATCATCGGCACGTTCGCGGTCCGCACGACGACCGACAACGTCGAGCGGGCCCTGTACCAGGGCCTGATCCTCTCGGGCCTCATCGCCGCGATCGCCTTCTACCCGGTCACCCAGTGGCTGATGGACGGCATCTCGCTGCGCGGCAACGGCAACGCCCCGAGCGTCGGGGACCTGTACCTCTGCTCGATCATCGGCATCGCCGTGACGGCGTGCCTGTTCGTCATCACCGACTACTACACCTCGACGCGCTTCGGCCCGGTCCGCAAGACGGCCGCCGCGTCGCAGACCGGCCACGCGACGAACATCATCTCCGGCCTCGCCCAGGGCCTCCAGGCGACGGCGCTGCCCGCGCTCGTGCTCGTGCTCGGCATCCTCGCCTCCTGGAAGGTCGCCGGCGGCGGCGCGGTCGGCATCTACGGCATCGGCGTCGCGGTCATGGGCCAGCTCTCGCTGACCGGCCTGATCGTCGCGCTCGACGCGTTCGGCCCGATCACCGACAACGCGGGCGGCATCGCGGAGATGGCGAACCTGCCCGAGGACGTCCGCAACGTCACCGATCCGCTCGACGCGGTCGGCAACACGACGAAGGCGGTCACGAAGGGCTACGCGATCGGCTCCGCCGTGCTCGCGGCGATCGTGCTGTTCGCCGGCTTCAAGGCCGAGCTCCTGGAGGAGGGTCAGCGCGTCGTGTTCGCGATCGACGACCCGCCGGTCCTCATGGGCCTGCTGCTCGGCGGCCTCATGGTGTGCCTGTTCGCGGCCCTGTCGATGGAGGCCGTCGGCCGCGCGGGCGGCGCGGTCGTCGAGGAGGTGCGCCGCCAGTTCCGCGAGAAGCCGGGGATCATGGACGGCACCGAGGAGCCCGACTACCACACGAGCGTCGACCTCGTGACGAAGGCGGCGCAGCGGGAGATGATCCTGCCGTCGCTGATCCCGATCCTGATCCCGTTCATCGTCGGCCTGCTGAGCGTCGAGGCGCTCGGCGGCCTGCTCATCGGCGTGATCGTCGTCGGCTTCTTCTTCGCCGTCCTCATGACCGCCGGCGGCGGCGCGTGGGACAACGCGAAGAAGCTCATCGAGGACGGCGCCTTCGGCGGCAAGGGCTCCGAGGCCCACGCCGCGTCGGTCACCGGCGACACGGTCGGCGACCCGTTCAAGGACACCGCCGGCCCGGCGATCAACCCCATGATCAAGGTCGCGAACATCGTCGCGATCCTGATCATCCCGATCATCACCTAGCGACCGTCACAGCGGGCGGCCGGGTCCCGGCCGCCCGCCGATCATCCGCCGCTGTGACGCCCGTCATCGGCCTAGACTGATGATCTGAGACATGGCTGAACGCCGGCTTCACGGACTGCAGCGCGTCCTCGGGACGTACGCCCTGGCGTCGAGCGCCTACGGAAACGTCGGCTCGTCGATCTACTACGCGCTCGGTCTCGTGGCGAGCTTCGCCCTGGGCCTGACCCCGCTGGTCTTCATCCTCAGCGGCGCCATCTTCTATCTCACGGCCGCCACCTACGCCGAGGCGACCGCGATGTTCCCCGAGGCCGGCGGGTCCTCGAGCTTCGCCCGCCGCGCCTTCAACGAGTTCTGGTCCTTCTTCGCCGCGTGGGGCCAGATGCTCAACTACACGATCACGATCGCCATCTCGGCGTTCTTCGTGCCGCACTACATCGGCGGGATCCTGTGGTCGCCGCTGCGCCACTCGCCCGGCGACATCGTCGGCGGGATCATCGTCGTCGCGGTCCTGTCGGCCATCAACGTCCTCGGGGCGAAGGAGTCGGCCGGGGTCAACATCCTGCTCGCGGTCGTCGACTTCTGCACGCAGCTGCTGCTCGTCGTCGTCGGCGCGGTGCTCGTCTTCTCGCCCGACACGCTCGCCAACAACGTCACCTTCGGCGTCGCGCCGACGTGGAAGAACTTCCTCATCTCGATCCCGGTGGCGATGATCGCCTACACCGGCATCGAGACGATCTCGAACATGGCCGAGGAGGCCACGGACGAGGAGCGGACGATCCCCGCGGCCATCAACCGCGTCGTGATCGCCGTGTTCGTCATCTACGCCGCCCTGCCGGCCGTCGCGCTCAGCGCGCTGCCCGTCACCCAGAACGCCGACGGCACCTACCAGACGCTCCTGGGCCTGACCGAGGAGCAGGGCGGCTACGCCGGCGACCCGATCCTCGGCGTCGTCAAGACGCTCGATCTCGGCGCGCTCCAGCAGCCGGCCGAGATCTACGTCGGCCTGCTCGCCGCGACGATCCTCTTCATCGCCACGAACGCGGGCATCATCGGCGTGTCGCGGCTCGTGTACTCGATGGGCCTGCACCGCCAGATGCCCGACCGGCTGCGCCAGCTGCACCCGAAGTTCGGGACCCCCTGGATCGGGATCATCGTCTTCGGCACCGTCGCCTGCATCGCGATGCTCCCGGGCCAGGCCGACTTCCTCGGCTACATGTACGCGTTCGGCGCGATGCTCTCGTTCTCGATCGCGCACGCGTCCGTCATCCGCCTGCGGATCACCCAGCCCGACCGGCGGCGCCCGTACCGCGGTCCGGGCGTCCTGCGCATCCGCGGCTACGACCTGCCGGTGTTCGCCCTCATCGGGATGCTCGGCACCGTCCTGGCGTTCATCGTCGTGACGATCCTCCACGTCAACGTGGCGATCGCGGGCACGGCGTGGCTGGCGATCGGGATCGTCTTCTACACCGTCTACCGCCACGGCCAGGGCCTGGATCTCACGACGACGACGAAGGTCGCGCTGCCCGCGCCGGTGACCGAGCACGAGGCGGAGTACCAGTCGGTGCTGGTCGCGCTCGACGTCAAGAACTACTCCGAGGGCGCCGTCGCCACCGCCGCCAAGGTCGCGGCCCGCCGCCGGCGCGGCATCCACGTGCTCGTCACGATCCCGGTGCCCGCATCGTCGCCGATCACGGCCGAGATGCCCGAGCAGGAGCTCGCCGCGCAGGCGATCCTCGAGCAGGCGCGCATCCAGGGCGGGCGGCGCGTCAGCGGCCACTACGAGAAGGTCCGTCCCGGCCAGGCCGGGCGCATGATCGTCAACGAGGCGCGCGCCATGCACGCCCAGGCGGTCGTGCTGCCGCTGCCCGGGCGGACGGGCGGCTCGCTGTTCGGCAAGACGGTCGAGACCGTGCTCGCCGAGCGCCCGTGCCGGGTCATCATCCACTCCGACGGCGCGTTGACCAGCGGCGAGGCGGCGCGCGAGCGCCGCGCCGAGGCCATCGCCGCCGCGGCCGCTGCGCGGCGGCGACTGACGGTGCCCGAGGCCCGCGACGTCCACCGCCGGGGGACGCAGCTCCTGTCCGTCGCGATGCTCGTGATCGGCGTCGCGCTGATCGTGCGCGCGCTGGCGGCCGGCGGCGGCGCGCTCGCCGTCGGCGTCGTGTTCGGCACGCTGTTCGTCGCCGCCGGGCTCGGGCGGCTGTGGGTGGCGAGGGGCGACTAGGCGATGTTCCGGCGCACGCTCGGGCAGCCCGTCCTCTTCGCGATCATCTACACGGTCGTCGCGGCGGCGCTGTACTTCTCGCTCGGGGTCGTCGCCCAGCGCGCGCTCGGCCTGACGCCGGTCGTGTTCCTCGTCGCCGGAGTGTTCTTCCTGCTCGCGGCGATGACGTACGTCGAGGGCGCCTCGCTGCACCAGGACCGCGCCGGCGCGACGATCTTCGCCCGCTACGCCTTCAACGAGCTCGTGAGCTTCATCGCCGGCTGGGTGATGGTGCTCGACTACGTGATCCTGCTGTCGGTCACGGCGTTCACGGCCACGCACTACCTGGCCGCGTTCTGGGCGCCGATCGGCCGCGGCAAGCTCGAGGACGTGGTCGCGCTGGCGATCCTCGCGTGGGTCGCGTGGCGTTCGATCCGCGGCTTCGCCCGCACGCGGGTGCAGCGCATCGCGGCGGTCGTCGTGGTCGACATCGTCCTGCAGGTGATCCTCGTCGTGCTCGGCGTGATCGTCTTCCTCGACGTCGACCTGATCACGGACACGATCCACCTCGGCGAGACGCCCTCCTGGGGCGACGCGTTCTTCGCGGTCGGCGTGGCGACCGTCGTCTTCACCGGCCTCGAGTCGGCCTCGGGCCTCTCGGGCGAGCTGCGGGTCGGCCGCCGCGGGCTGCAGCGCCTGATCGCGTCGGCCACGATCTCGGTGCTGGTCCTGTACGTCGGCGTGGCGGTCATCGCGATGTCGGCGCTGCCCGTCGTGGGCAACGAGACCTCGCTGGCGCGCAACTACCTCGAGGCCCCGATGGTCGGCGTCGCCGAGGCCTTCCACCCGCGCTGGTACTCCGACCCGCTGAAGTACGTCATCGCGGCCGCGGCGACGGCGACGCTCATCGCCGCGGCGGGGTCGGCGATGCTCGGCCTGTCGCGGCTGTCCTACGCGCTGTCCACGAACCGCCAGATCCCGAGCGCGCTCGGCCGCCTGCATCCGCGGCGCGGCACGCCGTACGTCGTCATCACGCTCGCGGCGCTCATCGCGGGCGGTCTCGTCTTCTCCCACGACCTCGAGTTCCTCGTCGGCCTGTACGCCTTCGGCGGGCTGCTCGGCCTGACGATCGCGCACCTGTCGATCGTCGTGCTGCGCTACCGCGAGCCGGGGCGCAAGCGGCCCTACCGGATGCCGCTCTCGGTCCGTGTCGGCGGCGGCGACCTGCCGATCCCGGCCGTCCTCGGCGCGATCCTCGCCGGCCTGGCGTGGATCAGCGTGATCCTCACCCACAGCGGCGCGCGCTGGGTCGGCTTCGGCTGGCTGGCGGCCGGCGTGGTCCTCTACGTCACCTACCGCGTGACCCAGGGCAAGCCGCTGCTCAAGCGCGTCGTGGTGCCCGAGCGCGCGCTGCGCGGCGAGCGCCGCGACGCGGAGTACGGCTCGATCCTCGTGCCGATCCTCGGCGGCGCGCTCGACGACGACATCGTCCAGACCGCCGGCCGCCTGGCCGCCGACGAGGACGCCGAGTCCTTCGAGGAGGACCACGGCGCGACGATCGAGGCGCTCTGGGTCTTCGAGGTCCCGATGTCGCTGCCGATCGACGCCGCGCTGCCCGACGAGCAGCTCAAGCGCGCCCGCAAGGCGCTCGCGCGGGCAAAGGCGGTGGGGGAGGAGTACGAGGGCGTCGAGGTCGCGACCGCGACGGTCCGCGCCCGCCGCGCCGGCCAGGCGATCGTCGACGAGGCGCGGCGCCGCGGCGTGCAGGCGGTCGTGATGGGCGCCGAGGAGCCGTCGAAGATCCGCGGCGGCGCGCTGCTCGGCGGCCGCGGCGGTCCGCTCGACAACTTCGTCGGGGAGGTCACGAAGTACGTGATCGCCAAGGCGCCGTGCCAGGTGATCCTCACCGCGCCGCCCGCGAGCGAGTCGCGCAAGAAGCCGCCCGCGACGACGCCGACGGTCGACGGCGACGGGCAGCCCGCCGCCGAGTCCGCGCCGCGCTGAGCCGCGCGCGAGCTCTCGACCCGAGCTTGACAACCGATGATCTAGAGTGCGGCCTCGATGTCGTTCATCCTGATCGTCGGCGCCGGCCGCGTGGGCTCCACCGTCGCCCGCACGATGCTCGCCAACGGCCACGACGTCTCCGTCCTGGACGAGGACCCGCTGTCGCACGAGCGCCTCGACTCGGGCATGGACACGACGTGGGAGGACGCCGGCGGGCGCTTCACGCTCGGCCACGGTCTGGAGATCGACGCGCTGCGCGAGGCGGGCATCGAGGAGGCCGACGTCTTCATCGCCGCGACCGACGGCGACAACACGAACCTGACGATTGCGCAGATCGCCGGCAAGCACTACGAGGTGCCGCGCGTGATCTGCCGCGTGATGGACCCGGCCCGGGCCGAGTGGTACGCCGAGCAGGGCCTGCACACCATCTGCCCGACGAGCTACGCGATCGAGATGTTCGAGCGCGCGCTCGAGGAGGTCTAGGCCATGTACGTCGTCATCGCCGGAGCCGGCAAGGTCGGCTGGAACCTCGCGCGCGAGCTGATGGCCAAGCGCCATGAGGTGACCGTCGTCGAGAGCGACCGGTCCCGCTACCTCACGGTCGAGCAGGAGCTCGAGCACGCCATCCAGTACGGCGACGCGACCGAGCTGTGGGTCCTCGAGCGGGCGGGGATCAACCGCGCCGACCTCACGATCGCGGTCACCGGCGACGACGAGGACAACCTCCTCATCTGCCAGCTCGCCAAGGAGAAGTACCTCTGCGAGCGGATCATCGCCCGGGTCAACAACCCCCGCAACCGCCAGTACTTCGAGCTGCTCGGCATCCAGCCGGCCGTGAGCGCGACCGACCTGATCCTCCGCCTCATCGAGCACGAGGTGCCCTCCTACGGCACCGTGCACCTGCTGGACCTGCGCGACGAGCAGCTCGAGATCATCGAGGTCGAGGTCCCCGAGGGCTCACCGGTCATCGGCCGGCGCGTGAGCGAGATCACGCTCCCCGACGGCGCGCTGATCATCTCGATCCTGCGCGACGGCAAGGGCTTCGTGCCCAAGGCCGACACGGTCATCTCCGACGGCGACGAGGTCCTGCTCGTCCTCGACCCGGGCCTCGAGGACAGCATCACCGAGCAGTTCTCGAGCGATCGCCGCGACGCGGCGTAGCGCCTAGCCGGAGCGCAACAGGCTTCGCCGCCGCGTCCACCCGGACACGGCCCCGAGCGCGGCGATCCCGGCCGCGGCGAGCGCCGCGGAGCGGTAGGTGGCGGCGTCGACGATCGCGCCCCCGACGGCGTTGCCGATCGCCGTGCCGACGACGATCGCCATGACGGTCACGGCGAACGCCTCGGTCACCGTCCCGGCCGGCGCGGCGGTGTCCAGCAGCGACGAGCAGACGACGGTCGTCGGGGCGAGCGTGAGGCCGACGGCCAGCGCCGCGACGAGGACCGCGACCGGCACGGTCGCGGCCGCGACGAGCAGGCAGCCCGTGCCGAGGGCGAGGAGCAGGACGGCGAGGCGCAGGGGCGGGCGCCCGGGCCATGCCCGCGACCCGTACACGACCCCGCCGAGGAGGCTCCCGGCCGAGATCGCGGCGAGGTAGAAGCCGCCGGCCTCGGCCGACCCGCGGCCGGCGGCGAAGGCGGGGAGGGCGACCTGCAGCACGCCGACGGCCGTGCCGAAGGCGAGCAGCACGAGGAACAGGGTGCGGATGCCGGGCGCCTGCAGGGGACCGAGCGGGCCGACCTCGTGGGGCGCCCCGCGCCAGCGCCGCGACGCCGCGGTGGCGGCGAAGACGAGCGCCCCGGACGCGCCGACGGCGGCGGCGGTGAGGACCGCCGCCGCGGGCGACGCGACGGCCGCGATCGCCGCCGTCAGGACCGGCGCCGTGACGACCGAGACCTCGAAGACGATCGTCACGAGCGCGTACGCCGTCTGGCGGAGGTCCTCGTCGTCGACGAGCGCGGTCCACAGCGAGCGCATCGCCGCGGGGACCTGGGGGAGGAAGCCGCCGGCGCCGAACGCGCAGATCGCGAGGACCCAGGAGGACGCGTCGTGGCCGGCCGCGACGACCAGGGCGACGAGCATCAGGGCGTGCGCCGGCGCCACCCGCCGCAGCACGGTCGGCTGGCCGAAGCGGTCCATCAGCCGGCCCTGCGCGACCGCGCCGAGCGCGTTGGCGACCCCGAACGCGCCCACGACGCGGCCGGCGACGGCGAACGACCCGTGCGCGTCGCGGACGAGCAGGAGGATCGCGAGGCCGTACATCCCGATCGGCATCGACCCGGCGACCGAGGCGGCGAGCGGGACCCGGGCGGCGGGGAGCGACAACAGCGCGCGGTAGCGCTGCGCGCCGGCGCGCACGTGCCCGCCGCCTGGCACGTCAGACGAGGTCGCCGAGGAAGCGGTCGACGCGCTCGGCCACCGCGCGCAGCGCGTCGAGCGAGGCCGCGGGGTGCCCGGGGCGCTGGAGGCTGTGGTCGAGGCCCTCGAGGTGGACGATCTCGAGCAGGCCGCTGTCGGCGAGCGCGTCCGGGACCCACGTCTCGTCGGCGGAGCCGCCCACGAGCAGGGCGGGCCGCCCGGCGCGCGAGAGGTCGTCGACGACGCGCTCGAGGTTCAGCAGCGGGGTGAGCCAGACGGCCGGCAGGACGCGGTCGGCGACGAGGCCGGCCGCCGCGCTCGCGAGCGACTTGCCCAGCACGACGACCTCGGCCGAGCCGACGTGGTCGAGCGCGCGCCGCGCCCGGTCGCGGGCCCAGCCGGCCGGGTCGGCGCCGTCGGGCAGCGCGTCGCGGACCTCGAGCACGCTCCACCCGCGGGCCTCGGCGACCTCGCGCGCGAACCACAGGAGCGGCGCCTGCGTCGAGTACTGCCGCCCGGGCAGGACCACGACGCAGCGGTCGGGGTCGTGCTCGTGCAGGAGGGCGGGGCAGGGGCCGAGGTCGATGACGCGCACGGGGTCCGCACCGTAGTCCACCACGAGAAACGGCCCCGGTCCGGGGCCGTTGACTGCGGGACAGGGACTCGAACCCCAAATTCGTGATCCAGAGTCACGCGTGTTGCCAATTACACCATCCCGCAACTGCGAGGGCCGAGGATAGCGACCCCTTGCGGGGGCTGCGGGCCGGTGGCTAGGCGTCGGGGTCGATGACGTCCACGCCCTCGATCCCCTCGGGGTAGCGGGCGGGGACCTCGACCCAGAACGTCGGCGCCCGCGCCGAGCGTCGAGCGCACGCCGACCGCTCCGCCCAGTATCGCCGCGAGCCGGCGCGTGAGGGGCAGGCCGAGGCCGGTGCCGCGCAGCTCGCCGGGGCGCTCGGCGCCGAGCTGGACGAACTCCTCGAACGCGCGCGTCTGGTCCTCGGGCGACAGGCCCGGGCCCGTGTCGACGACCTCGAAGCGCACGCCGCCGCCCGCGGCGACCGCGGCGCCGACGCGCACGCTGCCGCGCTCGGTGAACTTCAGCGCGTTGACGATGAAGTTGCGCAGGATCTGCGACAGCTTGAAGCCGTCCGTGCGCACGAGGGGCAGGTCGGCCGCCTCGTCGAAGTGCAGCTCGACGGCAGGGTGGGCCGGGAGGCGCGTGACGACCGCGCGCAACGTGGCGAACAGCTCGGGCACGTCGACGTCCGACAGGCGCACGATCGTCCGGCCGGCGGCGAGCTTCGCGAGGTCGAGGTGGTCGTTGACGAGCTCGAGCGCCTCGACCATCGCGCCGTCGATGAGCGTGACGTCCTGGCGGATCCCGTCGCTGAGGTCGTCCTCGTGGTCGCGCAGGATCGCCTCGGTCATGCCGCGCACCGCGTACAGCGGCGTGCGCAGCTCGTGCGTGAGCGAGGAGAGGAAGCTCGCGTTGGCCTCCACGCGGCGGCGCAGCTCGCCGGCCTGGACCTCGAGCTCGGCGTAGAGCGCGGTGACCGCGCGGTTGGTGTCGCCGAGCTCGGCGTTGAGGTGCGTGAGCTCCTGCTCGCGCTCGCGCAGGGTCGCGAGCGTGGTGAGCAGCTCGAAGTTCTGCTGGCGCAGCTCGTCGAGGATCCCGGGGCCGCCGCCGCCGGTGTCGTGGCGGGTCAGCGACGCGAGCACGAGCTCGAGCTCGTCGACGCCGGGCACCCAGGCGTCGGGGCCGGCGTCGGCGCTGAGGCGGACGACGGCGCTGCCGTTGACGTCGCGCGCGTCGACGCGGTCGACGAGCCGGCCGAGGGCGTCGAGGTCCAGGCGCGGGCCGTCGGCGGTGACGGTCAGGACGGAGCGCGGGACGCCGGAGACGGTGATCCGCACCGCGACCGAGGGCGGCGCGTCGACGACCGCGAGCTCGACCTCGCCCTTCGGCTCGGCCAGCCGGGCGACCTCCCAGACGGCCGCGGAGAGGCCGATCTGCTCGGCCGGGCTGAACTGCAGCAGCGCCGCCAGATCGCGGGCGCGGCGCCGCGTCAGCAACACGTCCTCCTGCGTGCGCAATGCCAGCGTGAGGACCGCCCTCGCCATCGGACAGAACGCTAGTCCATCGCCCGGAGGCCGACATGGGCAGAATCCGCATATCGCGAACCGTCCCGACACCGAACCGACGCGCGGCCCCGGGCCCGCCGGCCGCCTCGTCCCGACCGAGCGGCGCCTGCTGATCGTCGAGGACTCGCCGACGATGCGCAAGGTGATGCGCCGCTTCCTGGACGCCACCGGCTACGTGATCTTCGAGGCCGGCGACGGGGAGGAGGCCCTGCAGATCGCCGCGCGCGAGCGGCCCGACGTGATCCTGCTCGACCGCCAGATCCCGCTCGTCGACGGCTACGGCGTGCTCGCCTCGCTGCAGACGGACCCGGAGCTCGGCGAGGTGCCGGTGGTCCTCGTGACCTCCCACAGCGAGCCCGAGGACGTCGCCGACGGTCTGCGCCGCGGCGCCCACGACTACCTGCGCAAGCCGTTCGAGCAGCCCGAGCTCGTCGCGCGCGTCCACGCGGCGATGCGGACGAAGGCGCTGCGCGACGAGCTGCGCGCGCGCAACGCCCAGCTCGAGCGGCTCGTGAGCACGGACCTGCTGACCGGCCTGCTCAACCGCGGCGCGACCGCCGACCATCTGCGCGCGCTCGTCAGCCGCAGCCAGCGCCACGCGCTGCCGCTGTCGGTCGTCCTGCTCGACGTCGACGGCATCGGCGAGGTCAACGCCCGCCACGGCCACGCGGCCGGCGACCGCGTGCTCGAGGCCGTCGCCGCACGGGTCCGCAGCCAGCTGCGCGAGGAGGACGACGCCGGGCGCTGGAGCGGCGACGAGGTGCTCGTCGTCGCGCCGGACACGGCGGGCGCGAAGGTCGGCGCGCTGGTCGAGCGCCTGCGCGGCGCGGTCGACCGCGAGCCGGTCGTCCTCGACGGCGAGGACCTGGCCGTCAGCGTGTCGGCGGGCGCCGCGTCCTGGGCCGAGGGCGACGACGCCGAGGCGCTCGTGCGCCGGGCCGAGCGCGACCTGGCGGACGGGCGGATGCGGCGCCGCCACTGAACCTGGCACCCGCCCGCTCCGGCGACCTCCTCCGATCGGGGGAGGTCGGCTTCCCCCGCACAAGCATCCGCCGGGGCGATGGCGCACTCAAGGCACGCCGTGCATATTTCAGGTTCGACCCGGCGGAGTCATGGGGGGCGCCGCCGGGCCGGACTTTCGGAACAAGGCAAGCGGGGAGAGGGAGATGACGCAGACGCTCGAGGGGAGCAGCCCGGCCGCTGGGCGCACCCTCGAGCGACGCGTTACGGCGCTTCTTAGGGGCAGCGCCACCACCGCGACGAGCCGGTTCATCACGGGCGTCGGCCACCGGGGGGAGGCCGGCGCCACGTGAACGGGACGGCTCGTTCGCATCATGCGTCGATCGGACGGGTCGCGGAGGGCGCCCGCCCGGTCGGCGTACTCGTCGTCGACGACAGCCGCGTCTTCCGCACCGGGATGACGCGCGCGGTCCAGGCGTGCGACGGCCTCGAGCTGCTCGGCGAGGCCGACGGCGGCCGCGCCGCGCTGCGCGCGATCGCCGAGCTCGAGCCCGAGGTCGTGATCCTCGACCTGCGGATGCCCGACCTCGACGGCATGGGCGTGCTGCGCGCCCTGCAGGCCCAGGACGAGCCGCCGGACTGCCGCGTGATGCTCGTCAGCGCCACGATCGACGACGTCACCGAGGCCGAGGCCCGCGCGGCCGGCGCGGACGTGTGCCTGAGCAAGGCGCTCGCCCGCGCCGACATCTGCGACGTCGCGCTGCGCCTCGTCGCGCGCTAGTCCCCGCTGCGCTCGTCTCGCAATAGAGTGTCGCGTCGGGGGGCCGGGCCGACCGGCCGATGAGGGTGAACAGCGACGACACAGGCCGGATCAGGGTCCTCGTGGCCGACGACCATCCGCTCTACCGCGAAGCGGTGGTGCGAGCCATCCGCGCGCGCCCCGAGTTCGAGCTGATCGGTCAGGCCCAGGACGGCCGCGAGGCGCTCGGCGCGATCCGCGAGGACGCCCCGGACGTCGCCGTCCTCGACGTCGAGATGCCGAGCATGGGCGGCGTCGACGTCGTCCGTGCGGTCAACCGCGACGCGCTCGGCACGCGCATCGTGCTGCTCAGCGCGCACCTCGAGAGCGACACCGTCTACGCCGCCGTCCAGGCCGGCGTGCGCGCCTACCTGTCGAAGGCGTGGCCGGCCGAGCGCATCTGCGACGCGCTGCTCGCCGTCGCGCGCGGCGACGTGATCCTCCCCGGCGAGGTCCAGGCCGGGCTCGCGGCGGCGATCCGCAACAACGCCGCGGGCGCGCAGATCCACCTCACCCCGCGCGAACGCGACGTCCTCGCGGGCCTCGTCCAGGGCCAGAGCGCGCCCACGATCGCCACGGATCTGCACGTGAGCACGGCGACGGTGAAGACGCACCTCAAGACGCTCTACGAGAAGCTCGGCGTCTCCGACCGCGCCGCCGCGGTCGCCGAGGCGATGCGCCACGGCCTGATCGAGTAGCCCGCCGCGGGCGGCGCTCAGGCCGCCGCCTGCTCGGCCCAGTCGCGGTACAGCCGCTCGTACGGCCCGCCGGCCTCGAGCAGGTCCTCGTGCGTGCCCTGCTCGACGATCCGGCCGTGGTCGAGCACGACGATCCGCCCGGCCTGGCGGATCGTGGACAGGCGGTGGGCGATCACGATCGCGGTGCGCCCGGCGAGCAGGCGCCGCAGCCCGGCCTCGATCCGCCCCTCGGTGTGCAGGTCGACGTTCGAGGTCGCCTCGTCGAGGACGAGGATCCGCGGGTCGGCGATGAGCGCGCGGGCGAACGCGACGAGCTGGCGCTGCCCGGCCGAGAGCTGGACGCCGCGCTCGCCGACCTCGGTCTCGAGCCCGTCCGGCAGCGCCCCGATGAACTCCCACGCGCCGACCGCGCGGGCCGCGGCCTCGATGTCCTCGGCCGTCGCGTCCGGGCGGCCGAAGGCGATGTTGTCGCCGACCGAGCCGCTGAACAGGAAGGCCTCCTGGGGCACGATCCCCATCTGCGAGCGCAGCGACCCGGCCCGCACCGTCCGCAGGTCGTGGCCGTCCACGAGCACCCGGCCGTCCGTCGGGTCGTAGAAGCGCGCGACGAGCTTGGCGAACGTCGACTTGCCGGCCCCGGTCTCGCCCACGAGCGCGACGGTCTGGCCCGGCGGCACGGTCATCGTCACCGCCTCGAGCGCGTACTTCGGCGCCTCGCCGTCGCCGCCGCCGTAGCGGAAGGAGACGTCGTCGAAGCGGATCTCGCCGCGCAGGCGCGGCAGGTCGATCGCGTCCGGCGCGTCGGTCAGCGTCGGCTGCTCGTCGAGGAGGTCGAAGATCTTGTCGAGCGCCGCCATGCCCGACTGGTAGGTGGTGTAGACCTGCGAGAGCTGGCCGATCGGGTCGAAGAACCCGTTGAGCGCGGCGATGAAGCCGACGAGCACGCCGACCTCGACGTCGCCCTCGATGACCTGCACGCCGCCGATGAGCAGCAGCGCGAAGATCGCGACGGCGCTCAGGAACTCGACCGCCGGGAAGTACGCGGCGTTCAGGTTGACGGTCGTCATGTTCGCCGCGCGGTTGATCTCGTTGAGCTCGGCGAACCGGGCCAGGTGGCGCGGCTCCTGGCCGAACGCGCGCACGACGCGGATGCCCGACAGCGTCTCCTGCAGGTAGGAGGTGATCGCGCTGATCGTCTCGCGCGTGCGGCGGTAGGCGTCGGCGCTGGCGACCCGGAAGGCGAGCGACGCGCCGAGCATCACCGGGAAGATCAGGAACGTGATCAGCGCGAGCTTGACGTCGAGCAGCAGCAGGATCACGACCGACCCGACGAGCGTCAGCGTCGCCTGGAAGAGCGTCACGACCGTGTCGGTGACGAGCGAGTCGAGCGCCTCGACGTCGTTCGTCATGCGCGAGATCAGCATCCCCGCGGGGCGGCGCTCGTAGAAGCCGACCGGCATCTCCTGCAGGTGGCGGAAGATCTGCAGGCGCAGGTCGGCGAGCGCGCGCTGGCCGACCCAGCCGACGAAGTAGGTCTGCGCGTAGGTCGCCGCCCACACCACGACCGCGCTCACGAGGAACAGCACGACGACGAGGTCGAGCGTGCCCTCGTCGCCCTTGAGGATGCCCGAGTCGATGGCGGCCTTGGCCAGCGGCGCGGGCGCGAGCGACGCGGCCGTGCCGATCACGAGCGCGGTGAACATCATCGCGACGCGCGTCCGGTACGGCGCGAGCAGCACGATCAGGCCGCGGAGCTTGCGCCCGCGCCCGGCGGTGCCCCGCAGCCGGCGGCGCAGGTCGTCGCGGCGGCTGCCCTCGCGGGCGGCGTCGGCTCCGGCGCTCACAGGCCCGCCACCCGGCGCTCGCGCGGCTTGCGGGTGAGGAAGACCTGGTCGGGCAGGCCCTTCTCGACGATCTCGCGGTACAGCTCGGAGGCCTCGAGGAGGTCGTCGTGCGTGCCGTGGGCCAGCAGCGCCCCGTCCTCGAGGACGGCGATCTCGTCCGCGAGCGAGATCGTCGACAGGCGGTGGGCGATGACGAACGTCGTGCGGCCGGCCATCACCTCGCGCAGCGCGCGCTTGATCTCCTGCTCGGTCGACGCGTCCACGCTCGACGTCGCGTCGTCGAGGATCAGGATCCGCGGGTCGGCGAGGAACGCGCGCGCGATCGCGACGCGCTGGCGCTGGCCGCCGGACAGGGTCAGCCCGCGCTCGCCGACGCGCGTGTCATAGCCCTCGGGCAGGCGCGCGATGAACTCGTGGGCCTGCGCGCGGCGGGCGGCGCGCTCGATCTCCTCGGGCGTCGCGTCGGCCCGCGCGTAGGCGATGTTCTCCGCGATCGTGGCCGAGAACAGGAACGGGTTGTCGTCGACGACGGCGATCGCGTGGCGCAGGTCCGCGACGTCGACGTCGCGCACGTCCGCGCCGTCGACGAGGACGGCGCCGGCGGTGACGTCGTACAGGCGGGGGATGAGCTGGACGAGGGTCGTCTTGCCCGAGCCCGTGGCGCCGACGAGCGCGACGGTGGACCCGGCCGCGACGTCGAGCGTCACGTCCCGCACGGACGGCCGCTTCGCGCCCCCGTACTCGAGCGAGACGCCGCGCAGCTCGACGCGGCCGTTGCCCGGCGGCAGGCCCGGTGCGCCGGGCGGGCTGACGATCTGCGGCTCGCGGTCGAGGATCTGGAACAGCCGGGCGCCGGCGGCGGTCGCGCGCTGGGCGAGGCTCAGCGAGATGCCGAGCGTCCGCATCGGCGACAGCAGCATCAGCAGGTAGGTGTAGAAGGCGCTGAACTGGCCGATCGTCAGATCGCCGCGGATGACCTGGCGCCCGCCGAAGAACAGGATCGCGGCGAGGCCGACCTGCGGCAGGAACCCGATGAACGGGTTGTAGAACGCCGCCATGCGCGTCGTCACCATCGACTGGTCGAAGACGCGTCCGACCTGCCCGCGGAAGCGCTCGAGCTGGCGGTCCTCGCGCGCGAAGGCCTTCACGACGCGCACGCCGCTGACGTTCTCCTCGACGTCCGCCGTGAGCTCGGCGATCCGCTGCTGGACCTCCTGCAGCGCCGGCCGCGAGCGGCGCCCGTAGCGCGCCGCGATGAACACGACGAAGGGCACCGGCGCGAGCGAGATCGTCGCGAGCCCGGGCTCGGTCAGGAACATGGCCACGGCCGCGAGCAGGATCGTCAGCCCGGACTGCAGCATGAAGATCAGGCCGTAGCCGAGGAAGAAGCGCACCGACTGCAGGTCGACCGTCGAGCGCGACATGAGCTGGCCGGTCTGCTGGCGGTCGAAGAAGGCGAGCTCGAGCGACTGCAGGTGGCTGTACATGCGGGTGCGCAGGTCGAGCTCGACGCCGAGCGACACGCGCCCGGCGATGAGGCGCCGGACCACGGTCAGCGCCATCCGCAGCACGCCCGCGGCGAGGACGGCGAAGGCGAGCGTGCGCAGGCCGTGCTGTCGCCGTCGCGCATCTGGTCGATCGCGCGGCCCGTGAGCCACGGGATCGCGGCGGTCATCGTCAGCGCGACGACGGCCAGCAGGCCGGACCAGACCACGCCGGTGCGGTACGGGCGCAGGAACCCGAGGAGCCGTCCGAACGTCGCCATGGCGAAGCATGGTAGTTGACGGCCTCAACCATCCCGGTCCCGCGCGAGTCCCGGCGCGCGGCCGCCCACGACGCGATACTGACCGGGTGGCGTTCGGGCTGTGCGACACGTGCGAGCACCAGCAGATCGTCCGCAACACGCGCGGCTCGGTGTTCTCGCTGTGCCGGCGCTCGCGGGCGGACCCGACCTTCCCGCGCTACCCGCGGATGCCCGTCCTCGAGTGCCGCGGCCACGAGCCGCGGTCCGAGGCGGACGGCGCCGGCGAGGCGCCCGGCGGACCGGGCGCCGGGGCTCCGGCCTAGCCGCCGGAGCCGGGCGTCGTCGTCAGGCCGTTGGTCGTGCTCGACGACGAGCCGGAGCCCGACGACGAGCCCGAGGAGCCCGAGGAGCCGGAAGACGATCCCGACGAGCCCGAGCTGCCGCTGCTCGCCGACGGGTCGGTCGGCGGGTCGAGCACGATGAAGCCGCGCTGGCTCGTCTGGTCGCCCGTGAGGCTGAAGTCGAACGTCTTGGGCGACGTGATCTGCTGCACGAGCCCCGCGTCCGGCGAGCCGGTGACGTCGGTGACGGTCGGCACGTGCGTGCTCAGCGACGCGTTCAGCGGCCGGTCGAGCTCCCGTGCGACGTCGCCCTCGCGGAAGAACAGCGCCTGGGTCGGGGTCTTGCCCTTCACCGGCGGCATGAAGACGACGATCTGGTGGACGTCGCCGAGGTAGCGGAACGAGTAGAGCGCGAGCTCGAGGGCCTCGCGGCGCAGGAGCAGCCCGCGCTCGATCGACGCCTTGCCGCTGTCGATGGCGCACGACTGGCCGAGGCCGCAGAGGTGGTAGATGATCCCCGAGTCGTCGAAGACCTTGATGTCGCCGCCCTGGGCCGGATCCTTGCGCACGGCGACGGACAGCGGGACGCCCTGGATCTCGAGGCCGGTCACGCCGACGTTCACGATCTGGCGGCCGTTCTCCAGCTTGTACTGGACCCCGACGTGCTGCGCGATCTGCTCGGCGCCGGCCGTCCCGCCCGTCGTGGGCGCCCAGTTCGACCAGTTCCGCACGCCGCTGTCGTTCGTGTTGTTGTTGGGCGCGACGATGAACAGCACGACGCCCGCGAGCGCGGCCAGGCCGACGGCCATGAGCGCGCCGGTCAGGAAGTGGAAGCGTGGGGCGAACGTCGAGTGCTTGGCCGCCCCGACCGGCTCGGCCGCCCCGCCCGCCTGCCGGCGCGCCGGGAGCATGTCCTCGCGCTCCTCCTCGCGCTCCTCGACGACGTCGGCGTCGACGACGTCGTCGGGCACCGGCGCGGCCGGCAGCAGCGACGCCGGGTCGTACCGCGGCTGGGTGCCCGCCGGATCCTGAGGCTGACGACGCTCCTCGTCGTCCGGGGAGCGCTTGTCGAGGTCACTTCCACTCATAGCTTGGGCCAGATGCTCTCGTCGAGGACGTCGATCACGGGGGCCTCGAGGTCGGATTCCTTGAGCAGGTCCACGACCTCGTCCCCGTAGAGCTCCTTCTTCTGTACCAGGACCTCGGCGATCCGCGCGACCGCCTCGCGGTTGTGGCGGATGCAGCAGAGCGCCGTGATGTACGCCTGGCCGAGGATCTGGGCCGCGGCCTTGCGCTTGGCCGGGTCGCCCAGGGACGCGGCGATCCAGTCGCCCTGCAGCGCGCTGCCCGAGCTGGCCCGGTTCATGATCTGGATGCCGATGCGCTCGAAGCGCTCCATCAGCTTCTGCTCGGTCTCCTCGAGCAGCTCCTTCGGCACGCGGCCGCGGAGGTCGAGCGGCTCGGGGCCCATGCCCGCCGCGCCCACCATCGAGGCGACCCGCGACGTGGCGCTGTGGAGATCGCCGCCGACGCCGTTGGTGTTCTCGCCGTAGAACTCGCGCTCCGCCGCCATCGCCCCGAGGGACCACACGAGGTCGCCGACCATCTCGTGGCGGAACTTGCTGAAGCGCTCCTCGGTGGCGATCGCCGCGTGATGGCCCTGCGACTCGCCGCGCTTGCGGATCGACAGGCGCGTCGAGATCGTGTTGCGCATGTAGATCTGGCTCGTGACGGCGTGGCCCGCCTCGTGGATCGCGACCGCGCGCGTCTCCTCGTCGACGTACGTCACGCCGACCGCGGTGCCGGACTCGATCGTCGTCATCGCCTCGACGATGTCGGCGCGGTCGAACTCGGGGCGCCCGTCGGAGTGCGCGTAGGTCAGCGCCATCGAGCAGACCTGCTCGATCATGGCCGGCGAGTAGCCGCTCGTCATGCGGGCGAGCTCGTCGCGGCGCTCCGGACGGTCGAGCTCGGGCTCGTGGGAGACGCGGCCGAGGTAGAGCTCGAAGATGTCGGCGCGGTCGTCCTTCGTGGGCGTGCGGAACCAGATGTGGCGGCCCATGCGGCCCGGACGGACGAGCGCCGGGTCGAGCGCGTCGATCGGCACGTTGGTCGCGCCGATGAAGTAGACCTGCTCGGGGCGCGGCCGCGGCGGCTTGAGGCGCAGCGGGAGCTTGCCGACCTTGCGCGGCACGAAGTACGTCGCGTCGAGGAACGTGTTCAGGCGGTTCGTGAAGAACTTGCGCATGAACGGCGGCTCGTCGACGCCGTCCATCTGCACGAGCAGCTGGTTGAGCGCGAGCCCGCCGCCCATCCCGCCCATGCCGCCGGGGAACATGAAGCCGTTGACGCGGTCGCGGACGTTCGCGAGGCCCGCGGGCATCGCATCGGGGCGCTGCTCGGCGCGGGCGGCGAAGACGTGCTCGCGCCAGTGCGAGTCCTCGAGCGTCAGGTCGCCGCTCGGGTTGCGTGCGCCCCACGCCCCGAACAGCGCCGGCTCGAAGGCGCCGGAGAGCGGCTGGAAGCGCCCGCCGTTCCCGAGGGCCTGGCGGCGCATGCCGACGGCGTCGATCTCGTCGATGAACACCATGCACGTGTCGCCCCACTTGCGGGCGAGGCGGCGCGCCTTGCGGATGAGGAACATGACGATGATGACGTCCATGCCGATGAACGTCTGGGCGAAGCCCGACCCCGGCATCGTCACGATCGGCGAGTTGAACGACGTCGCGATGCCCTTGGAGAGCATCGTCTTGCCGGTGCCCGGCGGGCCGATGAAGAGCAGGCCGCGCTCGGGCTTGCCGCCCGCGGCGCGGAACTCGTCGCCGGCCGACCACAGCTCGATGACCTTCTCGACCTCGGCCTTGCTCTCGGTCTGCCCGCGCACGTCGGCGAGCTTGACGCCCCAGTCCGCGTCGCCCGGCTCGTAGCCCTTCATCTGCTTCAGGCCGAAGAACAGCAGCGGCCCGAACATGATGAGGAGGTTGCCGAAGAACAGCAGCGGCAGCTGGATGCCGTAGATCAGGAGCAGCGGGAGCGCGGCGACGACGAAGTCGCCGACGTCGCCGATCGACATCCCGAACACCGACATGAACATCAGGGCCGCGGCGACGAGGAGCGCGAGCCAGAAGAGGTGCTTGAACTTCGAGCGCCAGTACCAGACGCGCCGGCGCGAGACGATGTCCTCCTCGACGAGCTCGCGGCCCGCCCCGTACATGCTCGCCCGCGGGATCAGACGGTGCGCGAGCACGTCCATGAACCCGCGGAACATCACGACGAAGACGATCGTCGCGAGGAGGGCCCAGAGGAGCGGCCAGTCGTGCCCGACGTAGAAGAACGCGAAGGTGACCGGGCTGGTCAGGAGCGCGACGAAGGTTGCGGCGCGCGTGAGCCGGCGCCACTCGCGCTGGAGCGCAAGCTGCTCGGCCTCACGGTTGCGCCCGTACAGGTGCCTCTCCCCCGTGGACATCGTCACAGTATTGCGGAGAAACGTAAGGTCCAGTTCAAGGGACGAAGGGTCCAGGATCGCGTGACGGACGGGCCGATCGGCCATCCGATCGGGTCCATGGCGACCCGGATACCGGTACGGTGCTGCGCCCGTGCCCCCGCCTCCGCGTCGTCACCCGAGCGTTGTTCCCGCTCTCGCCCTGACCATCACGCTCTTGACGCTCCTGGCGCTCGCGCCGGCGGCCGGGGCGCAGGCGCCGCGGCTGACGCGCTGCCCGGGCCAGTCCTCGTTCGGCTGCGGGACGCTCAACGTGCCCCTCGACTACTCCGGCCGCGTGCCCGGCACGGTGCCGCTGCACTTCGCCGCGCGCTCGTCGTTCCCGCGCAACGGCAAGATCCTCATCGCCCTCACGGGCGGCCCGGGCCAGCCGGGGGTCGACGCGGCGACGTCGTTCTCGATCGCGCTCGAGCCCGCGCTGCGCCAGTACCGCCTGGTCGTGCTCGACCAGCGGGGGACGGGCAAGTCCGGCGTGCTGCGCTGCCCGCAGGTCCAGGCCCTGCGCGACCTCGACGCGTTCCTGCCGCAGACCGTCGCCGGCTGCGCGGCGCAGGTCGGCGCCCGGCGGGCCTTCTACACGACGGCCGACACCGTCCTCGACCTCGACGCGCTGCGCAAGGCGCTGGGCGCCTCGAAGGTCGCGCTCATGGGGATCTCCTACGGCACGCACGTCGCGCTCCAGTACGCGCGGGCGTTCCCCCAGAACGTCGACCGGCTCATGCTCGACTCGATCGTCGGCCCCGACGGCCCCGACCCGTTCCTGCTCGACACGTTCCGCAACCTGCCGCGCGTGCTGCGCGAGCAGTGCGCGAACCGCCGCTGCCGCGGCGCGACGACCGACCCCGTCGCCGACGTCGCCGCCGTGGTGAGCCGGATCAACACCGCCGGCCCGCTGCGCGGCTCCTACTTCGACGTGGACGGCCACCGCCGGCCGACGTCGTTCCACACGCCCGACGAGCTCGCGTTCATGCTGATCGCGGGCGACCTCAACCCGCTGCTGCAGGCGGCGCTGCCGGGCGCGATCGCGGCCGCGCGCGGCGGCGACACGGCCGCGCTGATGCGCCTGCGCCGCGTCGCCCAGGGCGGCCACACGAACACCACCGATCTCAGCTTCGGCCTCAACGTGACCACGGGCTGCCTCGACGTGGCGCTGCCCTACCCGCTCGCGACGACGCCCGTGGAGGGCCGCCCGGCGATCGCGCAGGCCGCGCTCGCCGCGATCCCGCCGGCGACGTACGCGCCGTTCGACGGTCAGACGGTGCTGCGCACGAGCTACGTCGACGACTGCGAGCAGTGGCCCAACGACCTCGCGCGCCCGGCCTTCACCGGCCCGCTGCCCGACGTCCCCGCGCTGCTCCTCGGCGGCCGCCTCGACCTGCGCACGCCGGTCGAGAACGCGCGGGCGACGGCGGCACAGCTGCCGCACGCGAGCGTCGTGACCCTGCCCGGCAACGGCCACGACGCGACGGACACCGACCTCACCGGCTGCATCGCCCGCGCGTACGACCGCTTCCTCGCCCGGCGCACGGTCGGAAACCCGTGCAAGGGCCGGAACAACGGCTTCCGCCCGCTGCCGCAGCCGCCGACCGCGCTCAGCGACTTCCGCTCGGCGCCGGGCGTCGGCGGCGCGCGCGGGCGCGTCGTGTTCAGCGTCCTCGACACCGTCGAGGACGCGGTCGTCACCACCGCCCAGTACGAGGACGCCGCGCTGCCGCTGCGCGGCGGCGGCCTGCGCGGCGGCCGGTTCCGCGTGTTCGACCAGGGCGCGGCCGTCCGCCTGACGAACTACTCCTACGTGCCGGGCGTGCGGGTCACGGGCACGCTGCGCGCGGGCGAGACGAGCACCACCGGGCGGCTCGTCGTCGAGGGCCCGAAGGGTGCCAACGGCATCGTGCAGCTCACGCGCGACGGCGGCGCGACGGGACGCCTCGGCGGCCGTCCGTTCCGCTACCGGGGGCCCGGCACCTCGTCCTCCGCGGTGTCGGCCGCGGGCGCCGACGGGCTGCGGACCGGCGTCGCGCCGTCGGCCGCGCTCGTGCGCCACGTGTTCCACAACGCGACGCGCCGCGTCGTCCCGTAGCCCGGCCGCGGCGCGCTCGGGTTAGGCTGTCCCGCGCATGTCCGGGCCGATGCGCGTCGCCGCCTTGCTCCTCGTCGTCCTCGGCGTGGCGATGCTCGCCACGGGCGAGGTCGCGCTCGGCGTCGCCGACCTCGTCCTCGTCGGCATCCCGCTGTGGGGCGTCGCGACGCTCCACGGCCTGCGTGCGCTGCTCGCCGGTCACGGCGGCGGCCGCGGACGGAACGGCTGACGGCCGCCGGGCAGCGCGCAGCCGGTGACGACCGCCGCTCCCGCCCTTCGCGCCCTGCCGGCGGAGCTCGCCGCGCGACCGCGCGCGGTCGCCGTCGCCGGCGCGCTCACGATCGCCTTCTCGAGCATCCTCGTGCGCCTGTCGCACACGACGCCGTCGACGTCCGCGCTGTTCCGCTGCGTCTACGCGCTGCCGATCCTGGCCGTGCTCGCCTGGCGGGAGGACCGGCGACTCGGGCCGCGGCCGGTGCGCGACCGGCGGCTCGCGCTCGCGGCGGGCGTGTTCCTCGGCCTCGACCTCCTGTTCTGGCACCGGTCGATCGCCGACATCGGCGCCGGCCTCAGCACCGTGCTCGCGAACCTCCAGGTCGCCGCGGTGCCGCTGCTGGCGTGGGCCGTGCTCGGCGAGCGGCCGGCGCGGCGGCTGCTGGCGATGCTGCCGGTCGTCATCGCCGGGATCGTCCTCATCTCGGGCGCGCTCGAGCAGGGCGCCTACGGCCGCGACCCGACGGCGGGCGCGATCTTCGGCGTCCTCACCGGCCTGGCCTACGCCGGCTTCATCCTCGTGCTGCGCCACTCGAGCGCCGACCGCCGCCCGCCCGCCGGGCCGCTCCTCGACGTCACGCTCACGGCCGCGGCGACGACGCTCGCCGGCGGCCTCGTCATCGGCGACCTGCACGTCGTCCCGACCTGGCCGGGCCACGCGTGGCTCGTGACGCTCGCGCTGACCTCCCAGATCCTCGGCTGGCTGTTGATCTCCGTGTCGCTGCCGCGGCTGCCCGCCGCGATCACGTCGGTGCTGCTGACGATCCAGCCGATCGCCGCCGTCGTGCTCGCCGCGATCATCTTCGGCGAGGACCCGACCGCGCTGCAGGTCAGCGGGGTCGTGGCGCTGCTCGTGGGCGTCGTGGTCGTCGCCCGCACGCGCGGCGACCCGGATCCGGCCCCGGCGTAGCGCGGGCGCTCAGAGGAGCGCGAGGACCTCGGCGCGGTCGGGGGTGCCCGGCGGCGGCGGCCCGGCGGCCGCGGCGAGCTCTCGTACGCGCTCGGCGAGCCCCGGCCGGGCGACGACGTCCTCGGGCAGGTCGAGGCACGAGCGGATCGCGAGGTACGCGCGGAACATGTCGGGGTCGAGCGTGCCCGCGAGCGGCAGCGCCGCGAGGACGGCGGAGGCATCATCCGGCGGCGCGGGCGGCGGCGCCCCGGCGCGGTCGGCCTCGAGCGCACGGCGGCGGGCCCGGTCCTCGGCGATCGTCGCGTCGATCCACGGGGTCAGCTCGGCCTCGGTCGCCGCGTCCCACACCTCGACGGTCTCGGGCGGGTGCTCGAGGTGGTAGCGGACGACGTCGCGCAGGCGGCGGGCGTGGAGCAGGCCGAACGTGACGCCGCGGCCGAGCGACGGGTTCGTGCACGCCCACGCGTCGGCCAGGGCGAGGATCCCGGTCGCGACGGGCCGGCCGTCGACGACCGTCCGGCGGCGGCGGTCGACGATCCCGCCCATCGCGAGCACGCCGGTGAGCGGCTCGCCGTCGGCCCAGTGCGCGTGGCGCGGACAGGCGGCGAGCACGGCGTCCCAGGCGCGCTCGTGGCGCAGGCCCTTCAGCGCGCGGTCGCCGGAGGCGATGTAGAGCGTCACCGACCACGTGTCGTTGTCGCCGGGGAGGGTCAGGACCGAGAACGACGGCATCGCCGTGAGCGGCGCGGCGCGGTAGCCGGGCGGTGCGCCGCCGTCGCGGGCGCGGAAGTAGCGCGTGTAGTAGATGAAGCCCGCGTCCTCGGTCTCCTCGTGCACGGGGCGCGCGCCCGCGTCGGCCAGCAGCCGCGGCAGCTGCGAGCGGCGGCCCATCGCGTCGACGACGAGGTCGCCCGCGACCGTCTCGCCCGACGTGGTGCGCACGCCGGTGACGTGCGGCGTGCCGTCGTGGACGGTCGTCTCGAGCGTCTCGACCGCGACGCCGCGGCGGACGTCGACGCCGGGCTCGGCCGCGGCCGCCCGGGCGAACACCCACTCGAGCGTCGGGCGCCGGGCGGTGATCGTGGCGAAGCGCTCGTCGCCCGGCCGCGGTGCGCGGTCGGTGACCGTCGGCGGCATGATCGTGAGCGCGTCGAACGTCGTCGCGCCGGCGGCGGCGAGTGCGACGCGGACGTCGGGGAGCGCCTCGTCGAGGACGACCCGGCCCGCCGCCTGGAGGAAGTGCGGCTGGTGGAACTGCGCGACCCCGCCGCGCTCCCACGCCGACCACGCGTCGTCGAGCGTGTCCGGCACCGGCGCCGGGTCGCGCTCGAGGACCGTGACGTCGTGGCCGTCGCGCGCCAGCAGCATGGACGCGGCGAGCCCGCAGACTCCGCCGCCCAACACGATGATCCTCGGCATACGACCGCCCTCTCGTCACCCCGCGGCCGGCCGGACGCCGGCCCCCCGCGAGCGATCATAGGCCGGGGCGGAGGCTGCGCGCCAGGGTCTTGTGACCGGTCTCTCAGATCGCGACCGGGCGGGCCGGGACGCCGCCGACGGTCGCGCCCGCGGGCACGTCGCGGGTCACGAGGCCGCGCGGCTGCACGCGCGCGCCCTCGCCGACGACGACGCCGCGCAGCACCGTCGCGCCGGCCGCGAGCCAGGCCCGCGCGCCGATGACGACGGGGGCGGTGACGAGCTCCTGCAGGCGGATCGGCCGCTCGCTGTCGGCGATGCCGTGGTCGAAGTCGATGAGCACGACCTCGTCGTCGAGCGTCGCCCCGGCGCCGACCTCGACGCGCTCGTGGGCGGCGACGACGCAGCGCTCGCCGAGCGTCGCGCCCGCGCCGATCCGCGCGTGGCCGTGGACGTGGAAGCGGGTCCCGGCGCCGATGTCGCAGCGGTCCTCGAGCGTGACGACCGCACCGGGCGCGAGGTGGAAGCGCACGCCGCGGCCGAGCCGGACGCGACCCTCTGCGCGCACGCGCCCGTGCGTGCGCAGACGTGCGAACGTGACCCGCATCATCTGCGTCGTACCCTCTCAGGCGCCGAGCGTGATGCGCTCCAGCACCCGTCGGCGCACGTCGCCGGCGAGCATCACCCCGTGACGCGCCGCGAAGCGCGTGCGGGCGCGTTTCGAGTCGTGGATCTCGACGCTGTCCGACGGGAGCAGCCGCGCCCCGAGCGCCCGCGCTGCCCGGTCGGCGATCTCGAGCTGGCCGAGCGCGGTGGGGTGGACGGCGTCGGGCAGCAGCCAGGGCGAGCCCGCGAGGTCGTCGAGCGCGACGACGGTCGCGCCGAGATCGCCGGCGACCCGGCGGACGATCGCGCTCGCGGCGGCCGGCTTCGGCGCGGCCCGCGGGCGCCCGAGGTCCGTCGGGAGCGTGCAGAGCGCCAGCCGGTCGGCGGCCGCGCCCGCCGCGGCCGCGATGGCGCGTAGGTCGCGCTCGTAGACCGCGGCGTCGAAGTCGAGCGAGCGGACGTCGTTGACGCCGGCGTACACGCACGCGAGGTCGTAGGGCCCGCGCAGCCGCGGGACCTGGTCGCGGAGCACGTCCGCCGCCTGCGCGCCGTCGACCGCGAGCTTCGTGAACGGCAGCTCGAGGGCCTCGGCCAGCCACTGGGCCCACGACTGCGGGTGGACGCCCAGCGCGGGCTCGCCGTGGCCGTTGGTGATCGAGTCGCCGAGGGCGACGAGGCCGCGGGTCGTGGGCATGGCGGGCGCGATCGTAGTGGGGGCGCGGCGACTCGGGGTGGCGTGCCGCGCGGGATGCCGGCGCCGGTCCGACCACCCCCTCACCCGCGCCGTCCGCCGAGGCCGCGCACGACACACGCGTCCGAGCGGCGCGCCACGCCGACCGCCGCCTACCGAACCCGCCCCGCGTCCTGCGACAACTCCCGCAGCCGCGCCGCGTGGCGCTTCGTCAGCTGTCCGGGCCGCAGCTGGAAGCGCCAGTTGCCGGTCGCGGTGCCCGGGAGGTTCATCCGCGCCTCGTTGCCGAGGCCGAGGACGTCCTGGACCTGGAGCATGCACAGGCGCGCCGGGGACCGCTGGGCGATGCCGATGAGGTCCCACCACGGCGTGCGGCCGCCGACGCCCGCGTCGCGCAGCACCGCGAGCCGGCGGTCGGGCAGCGACTCGTACCAGCCGCGCAGCGTGTCGTTGTCGTGCGTGCCCGTGTAGAGGACCTGGTGCTCGTGGTGGCGGAAGACGTCGTGCGGGCTGTTCGGGTCGTCGGGGTTGAAGCCGAACTGGAGGACGACCATCCCCGGGAAGCCGAGATCGTCGCGCAGGCGCACGACGGGCGGGGTGATGACGCCGAGGTCCTCCGCGATGATCGGCAGCGTCCCGAGCGCGCGGTGGGCGGCGTCGAACGGCGCGCGGCCGGGGCCGCGGACCCAGCGGCCCGGGCGGGCATCGGGGGCGTCGCGCGGGATCGCCCAGTAGGCGGTGAAGCCGCGGAAGTGGTCCACCCGGGCGAGGTCGAAGAGGTCGAACGTCCGGCGGAAGCGCTCCACCCAGAAGCGGTAGCCGCGGCGGCGCATCGCCGGCCAGTCGTAGATCGGGTTGCCCCAGAGCTGCCCCTTCTCGGAGAAGTAGTCCGGCGGCGCACCGGCGACGACGTCCTCGCGGAAGAGCTCCGGATGGGCCTCGTGGTCGGCGCTGCCGGGCGCGACGTAGATCGGCACGTCGCCGATCAGTCGCACCCCGCGGTCGGCCGCGTACGAGCGCAGAGCCGCCCATTCGCGATCGAAGCGGACCTGGTCGTTCACAGCTCGTTTTCCACCTGCAAATGCGGCCCAATCGTCGATCCACGCCGCGTGCTTCTCCCGGAACGCGGCGACCTCGTCGGCACCGACCGGCGCCGAGCGGTCCGCGAGCAGTCCCGGCCAGGCCGCGAAAGCCGAGCGGGCCTTGTACGGTGATCGCGCCCGATCGGGCGGACCCAGCGGCAGCACCTGCCACCACGCCTGCCCCGCAGCCTCGAGCCAGTCGACGAACCGATAGGCCTGCGGTCCAAGCCGGCCGCCCGGCAGCGAGGTGAGGTGCAGCTGTACGCCGCTGGTTCGTTCGATCTCCATGGGCATCACGTTAGGAACCGAGCAAATCGGAAAGAGAGCCGTGACGTGCCCGCCGCTCCGCGAACCCAAGCGCCCCCGTCGCGCATCTGCATCCAGCTCGTGCGCCCCACGATCGAGGAGGGGCGCTGGCCGGTGAAGCGAACCGCCGGCGACGTCGTCGCCGTGTCGGCCGACGTCTTCCGCGACGGCCACGAGGTGCTGCGCGCCGTCGTGCGCTGGAAGGGCAACGGCGAGAGCGAGTGGCACGAGGCGCCGCTGACGCCGCTCGACGCCCACCACAACGGCGTCCGCTGGACCGGCGAGTTCCCCGTCGAGCACATCGGCCCGACCCGGTGGACGGTCCAGGCCTGGGTCGACGTCTTCGCGGGCTGGCGCGACGAGATCGCGCGCAAGCTCGACGCCGGCCAGATCGACATGAGCGGCGAGACGTCGGAGGGCGTCGTGCTGCTCAAGGACGTCGCCGCGCACGCGTCCGGCGACGACCGCGCCGCGCTCGAGGCCGCGGCGGCGGCGCTCGAGGGCGGCGAGCCGGTGGCCGCGGCGCTCGACGCGCAGCTCGCGGAGATCGTCGAGCGCGTCGCCCCGCGCTCCGAGGTCACCGAGATGCCGGAGGCCTACGAGATCTACGTCGACCGGGTCCGGGCCCGGTTCGGCGCGTGGTACGAGCTCTTCCCGCGCTCCTTCGGCGGCTTCCGCGGCGTCGAGGAGCAGCTCCCGCGCCTGCAGGCGCTCGGCTTCGACGTGCTCTACCTCCCGCCGATCCACCCGATCGGCCACACGCACCGCAAGGGCCGCAACAACACGCTGGTCGCCGGCCCCGACGACCCGGGCAGCCCGTGGGCGATCGGCGACGAGACCGGCGGCCACGACGCGATCCACCCCGAGCTCGGCACGCTCGAGGACTTCGACTCGCTCGTCGCCGCCGCCCGCGCGCACGACATCGACATCGCGCTCGACTTCGCGATCAACGCCTCCGGCGACCACCCGTGGCTCAAGGAGCACCCGGAGTGGTTCAACCGCCGCCCCGACGGCACGATCAAGTACGCCGAGAACCCGCCCAAGAAGTACCAGGACATCTACAACCTGAACTGGAACACGGACGACTGGGAGGCGCTGTGGGACGCGCTCCTGAAGGTCGTCCGCCACTGGGTCGACCACGGCGTCCGCGTGTTCCGCGTCGACAACCCGCACACGAAGCCGCTGCCGTTCTGGGAGTGGCTCATCGGCGAGATCCACTCGACCCACCCCGACGTGCTGTTCCTCGCGGAGGCCTTCACGCGGCGGGCGATGATGCGCGCGCTGGCGAAGCTCGGCTTCACGCAGAGCTACACCTACTTCACGTGGAAGAACTCCCGGTTCGAGCTCGAGGAGTACCTCAACGAGCTCGCCCACACCGAGGAGGCCGAGTACTTCCGGCCGAACTTCTTCGTCAACACCCCCGACATCCTCACCGACTACCTCGCCGAGGGCGGCCCGCCGGCGTTCGCCCCGCGCCTCATCCTCGCCGCGACGCTCAGCCCGAGCTACGGCATCTACTCGGGCTTCGAGAACTTCGAGCACGTCCAGCGGCCCGGGGCGGAGGAGTACATCGACAACGAGAAGTTCGAGATCAAGGAGCGCCGCCTCGACGGCCCGCTGCTGCCGCTCGTGCAGCGCCTGAACCAGATCCGGCGCGACAACCCGGCCCTGCAGCGCCTCGAGAACCTGCGCTTCCTCGAGACCCAGAACGACGCGCTCGTCGCCTACGCCAAGCGCGAGGGGCGCAACATCGTGATCACGGTCGTCAACGTCGACCCGAACAACGCGCAGGAGGGGCTCGTCAACGTGCCGTACGAGCTCGGCGTCCCGCCCGCGTTCACGGTCACCGACCTGCTCGACCTCGGCCGCTACGACTGGCACATCGGCGGCAACTACGTGCGGCTGGACCCGTGGGAGCGTGCCGGGCACGTCCTCCACGTCGACGCGCCATGACGCCGCCGCCTCCGGCCGGCAACTGGTTCGAGTCCGACCCGCTCTGGTTCAAGCGGGCGGTCTTCTACGAGATCCACCTGCGCGGGTTCTTCGACGCCAACGCGGACGGCTCCGGCGACTTCCGCGGGCTGACCGAGAAGCTCGACTACCTGCAGTGGCTCGGCATCGACGTCATCTGGCTGCTGCCGATGTACGCCTCGCCGCTGCGCGACGGCGGCTACGACATCGCCGACTACAAGACGATCCATTCCGACTACGGGACGATCGACGACGTCGCCGCCTTCATCGAGGCCGCCCACGAGCGCGGGATCCGCGTGATCGCGGACCTCGTCATGAACCACACCTCCTCCGACCACGAGTGGTTCCAGCGCGCGCGCTCGGCGCCGCCGGGCTCGCCCGAGCGCGACTGGTACGTCTGGTCGGACACGGTGCACCGCTACGAGGACGCCCGGATCATCTTCACCGACACCGAGACCTCGAACTGGACGTGGGACGAGGAGGCCGGCGCGTACTTCTGGCACCGCTTCTTCGCCCACCAGCCCGACCTGAACTTCGACAACGTCGAGGTCCAGGAGGCGATGCTCGACGCGCTGCGCTTCTGGCTCGACCTCGGCCTGGACGGCTTCCGCCTCGACGCCGTGCCCTACCTCTACGAGCGCGAGGGGACCAACGGCGAGAACCTCCCCGAGACCCACGACTTCCTCAAGAAGGTGCGGAAGACGGTCGACGCCGAGTACCCCGACCGCGTGCTGCTGGCCGAGGCCAACCAGTGGCCGGAGGACGTCGTCGAGTACTTCGGCGACGGCGACGAGTGCCACATGGCCTTCCACTTCCCGGTGATGCCGCGCATGTTCATGGCCCACCGCCGCGAGGAGGCCGCGCCGATCTACGAGATCCTCGAGCGCACGCCCGCGATCCCGGACAACTGCCAGTGGGGCCTGTTCCTGCGCAACCACGACGAGCTGACCCTCGAGATGGTCACCGACGAGGAGCGCGACTACATGTACGCGGAGTACGCCAAGGACCCGCGCATGAAGATCAACGTCGGCATCCGCCGGCGGCTCGCCCCGCTGCTCGACGGCGGGCGCGACGAGATGGAGCTCATGCACGCGATCCTCTTCTCGCTGCCCGGGAGCCCGGTGCTCTACTACGGCGACGAGATCGCGATGGGCGACAACGTCTTCCTCGGCGACCGCGACGGCGTCCGCACGCCGATGCAGTGGACCGGCGATCGCAACGGCGGCTTCTCGCGCGCGGACTTCGCCCAGCTCTACGCCCCGCCGCTGATGGACCCGGTGTACGGCTTCCAGGCCGTCAACGTCGAGGCCCAGCTGCGCACCCCGACGTCGTTCCTGCGCTGGCTCAAGCGCTTCATCGCCCTGCGCAAGGAGCACCCGGTCTTCGGCCTGGGCACCTACGAGCCGCTCACGCCGAGCAACCCGAAGGTCTTCGCCCACGTCCGTCGCTACGAGGACGACGTCGCGCTGTGCGTCCACAACCTCGCCCGCTCGGCCCAGGCCGTGGAGCTCGATCTGTCAGCCTTCCAGGGACGTTCCCCCGAGGAGATGTTCGGGCGCACGCGGTTCCCGCGGATCGGCGAGCTCCCGTATCTCTTGACCCTCGCGCCCCGCGGGTTCTTCTGGTTCCTGCTCAGGGAGGATCCCGACGCCGACATGGAGTCCCGAGATGGCAACGCCTGACCTGACCGCGCTCGACGAGGAGCGCCTGGGCGCGTGGCTGCTCGGGCGCCGCTGGTTCGGCTCGAAGGCCGAGGACGTCTCCCAGACGCACGTCCTCGACGTCGTCACGCTCGACGACGGGCCGCCGGCCGTCGCGATCGCCGCCGTCGAGGCGCGCTTCCCGACCGGGACCCACGCGATCTACCAGCTGCTGCTCGGGATGCGCGTCGACGGCGACGGCTGGAGCGCCGACCGCCTCGACGACCTCGACGGCCAGACCGTCTACGACGCGTTCGCCGACCCCGAGGCGGCCGCGGTGATCCCGCGGCTGTTCGCCGAGGGCGCGACGATCCAGGGCGCGAACGCGACCGTCGACTTCGGGTGGGGCGAGGCCTTCGACCGCCCGCGGCCCGACGCGACCGTGCGGCGCGATGGGCGCCGAGCAGTCCAACAGCTCGGTCGTGCTCGACGACACGCTCGTCCTCAAGCTCTTCCGCCGGCTCGAGGCGGGCGAGAACCCCGAGCTCGAGATGCTGCGCTTCCTGACCGCCCGCGGCTTCCCGAACATCGCCGAGCTCGCCGGCTGGATCGCCTACTCGGGCGAGCTCATGGAGGCGACGCTCGGCGTCGTCCAGCGCTTCGTCGAGGGCGGCCGCGACGGCTGGGAGCTCGCGCTCGAGGAGATCGGGACCGACCCGGAGGCGTTCGTCGCGCGGATGGGCCAGCTCGGCGCGGTGATCGGCGAGATGCACACGGCGCTGGCCTCCGACGGGTCGGACCCGGCGTTCGCGCCCGAGGAGCCCAGCCAGGAGTCGACGTCGCTGATCACGGCGACGATCGACGAGCAGATCGAGCGCCTGTTCGTCGACCTGCCGTCGGACAACCCGGCGCTCGAGCCGATCGTCAACCGCGGCGAGGAGGTGCGCGACCGCCTGTCGCTCCTCTCGCACGTCGGCAGCGGCGGGCGGCTCATCCGCCACCATGGCGACCTGCACCTCGGCCAGACGCTGCTCGCGGGCGGGCGGGAATCGAAATGGATCATCCTCGACTTCGAGGGCGAGCCCGCACGGCCGCTGCTCGAGCGCCGGCGCAAGCGCTCGCCGCTGCGCGACGTGGCCGGGATGCTGCGCTCGTTCGCCTACGCGGCGTCGGCCGCCGAGATCCAGCGCGGGCACGTCGGCGCCCGAGGGCTGGGAGGACCGCACGCGCGACGCCTTCCTCGCCGGGTACTTCGGCGCCGTGGACAGCTCGCTCATGCCGCCCGGCGAGTCCAACGCGCGCACCCTGCTGACCATCTTCGAGCTCGAGAAGGCGGTCTACGAACTGCGCTACGAGCTCAACAACCGCCCCGACTGGGTGCGGATCCCGGTGGCCGGGATCGCGCGTCTGCTGGAGGAGCCGCTGCCATGACCGTAGACACCGACATCGACGCGATCGTCCACCGCGACCTCGCCGAGCCGCACCGCCTGCTCGGCGCCCACCCCGAGAACGGCGGCGTCGTGATCCGCGCGTTCCGCCCGGACGCCGCGGCGGTCTTCGCGCGCCCGGAGGGCGGCGCGCGGGTCGAGCTCGAGCTGCGCCACCCCGGCGGCGTCTTCGAGGGCACCGTCCCCGGCGCCGTGCTGCCGCTGCGCTACGAGCTCGAGGTGGAGTACTCCGAGGGCGGGACGTTCACGCTGCGCGACCCGTACGCGTTCCTGCCGACGCTCGGCGAGATCGACCTGTACCTCGCCGGCGAGGGCCGGCACGAGGAGCTCTACGCGAAGCTCGGCGCGCACGTGCGGGAGATCGACGGCGTCCCGGGCGTCGCGTTCGCCGTCTGGGCGCCGAACGCGCGGTCGGTGAGCGTCGTCGGCGACTTCAACTCCTGGGACGGCCGGCTGCACCCGATGCGCTCGCTCGGCTCGGCCGGCATCTGGGAGCTGTTCATCCCCGACGTGGCCGAGGGCTCGCGCTACAAGTACGAGATCCGGGCGCAGGACGGCTCGCTGCTGCTGCGCGCCGACCCGTACGCGTTCGCCGCCGAGGTCCCGCCGCAGACGGCGTCCGTGGTCCATCGCTCGCGCCACGAGTGGCAGGACCAGGCGTGGATGGAGGAGGAGCGCGTCGACGGCCCGCCGCTGCGCAAGCCGGTCTCGGTCTACGAGGTCCACCTCGGCTCCTGGCGGCGCAACACGCTCGACGGCAACCGCTCGCTGACGTACCGCGAGCTGGCCGACGAGCTCGGCGACTACGTCACCCAGCTCGGCTTCACGCACGTCGAGTTCCTGCCGGTCATGGCCCACCCGTTCAGCGGGTCGTGGGGCTACCAGGTGACCTCGTACTTCGCCCCGACGCCGGTCTTCGGCTCGCCCGACGACCTGCGCGAGTTCATCGACCGCCTGCACCAGCGCGGCATCGGCGTGATCCTCGACTGGGTCCCGGCGCACTTCCCACGCGACGAGTTCGCGCTGGCGAAGTTCGACGGCACGGCGCTCTACGAGCACGCCGACCCGCGCCGCGGCTCGCACCCCGACTGGGGCACGCTGGTCTTCAACTTCGGCCGCAACGAGGTCAAGAACTTCCTGCTGTCGAGCGCGCTGTACTGGTGCCGCGAGTACCACGCCGACGGCATCCGCGTCGACGCGGTCGCCTCGATGCTCTACCTCGACTACTCGCGCGAGGAGGGCCAGTGGGTCCCGAACGAGTTCGGCGGCAACGAGGACCTCGAGGCGGTCGCGTTCCTCAAGGAGCTCAACGAGGTCCTGCACGGCCGTGAGCAGGGCGATCATCTCCGCCGCCGAGGAGTCGACGGCGTGGCCGGGCGTCTCGCGGCCCGTCTACCTCGGCGGGCTCGGCTTCGGCTTCAAGTGGAACATGGGCTGGATGCACGACACGCTCGCCTACTTCCAGCAGGACCCGGTGTACCGCCGCTACCACCACCACGAGCTGACCTTCAGCCTCGTGTACGCGTTCACCGAGAACTTCATGCTGCCGCTGAGCCACGACGAGGTCGTGCACGGCAAGGGCTCGCTGATCGACAAGATGCCGGGCGACAAGTGGCAGAAGCTGGCCAACCTCCGCTCGCTGTACGCCTTCATGTGGGCGCACCCGGGCAAGAAGCTCCTGTTCATGGGCTGCGAGTTCGCCCAGGAGCAGGAGTGGAGCCACGACCGCTCCCTCGACTGGCACCTGCTCGAGGATCCCCAGCACGAGGGCGTCCGCCAGCTCGTGAGCGACCTCAACCGCGTCTACAAGGACGAGCGCGCGCTGTGGGACGTCGACTTCGAGCCGTCCGGCTTCGCCTGGCTCGAGCCCAACGACGCCGCGAACAACGTCGTGTCGTTCCTGCGCCGCTCCGAGAACGACGCCGAGGTGCTCGTCGCCGCCTGCAACTTCTCGCCGGTGCCCCGCCACAACTACCGGATGGGGCTGCCGCGGGGCGGGCGCTGGCGCGAGGCGGTCAACACCGACGCCGACGTCTACGGCGGCTCCGGCGTGGGCAACTTCGGCGGCGTCGACGCCGAGAACGTCCCGTGGCACGGCCAGCCGTTCTCGGCCGAGCTCCAGCTGCCGCCGCTCGGCGTCGTGTGGCTCGTGCCGGACGGAACAGGCCGCGTAGACTCGCGGCCTGCATCCCGGAACGACACGCGACTCCGCGGACCGCGCTCTCGAACGCCGCGCTGCAGGCGATCCTCGATCACGTGGCGCTGCCGGTGTGGGTCGTCGAGACGGACGGCACCCTGCTGTTCGCCAATCCCGCGGCGGTCGCGGCGCTCGGCTACGACGACGCCTCGGAGCTGCGCGGCTGCAACGGGCACGAGACGGTGCACTACAAGCACCGGGACGGCTCGCCGTTCCCGGTCGAGGAGTGCCGGGTCCTCGAGCCGGCGCGGACCGGGCGACCGCTGCACATCGACGAGGACTGGTTCGTCCGGCGCGACGGCAGCATGTTCCCGGTCTCGCTCACCGCGGTCCCGATCGACCTGCCGTCGGGGCGCGGGATCGTCGTCACGTTCGTCGACATGACGGTCCAGCGCGAGGCCGAGCAGGCGCTGCGCCAGCGCGACGCGATCCTCGCCGAGGTGGCCCAGCCGGTCTGGGTCGTCGACCACGAGGGCTGCTTCCGCTACGCCAACCCGGCGGCGCTCGCGGCGCTGGGCTACGACGACCTGTCGGAGCTCATCGGGCGCCAGGGCCACGAGACGGTGCACTACAAGACCCCCGACGGCCGGCCCTACCCGATCGAGGAGTGCGCCGCGACGCGCGCCCGCGTGGCGGGCGAGACGCACGTCGAGCACGAGGACTGGCTCGTGCGCAAGGACGGCTCGATCCTCCCGATCGCGTACTCGACGGCGCCGTTCGAGCTGCCCGACGGGCTCGGCGCGGTCACCGCCTTCACCGACATCACCGACCACCTCGAGGCCGAGCGCGTCGCCCGCGAGCGCGACGTCGCCCGGGCCCGCGCCGAGGAGCTGCACGCCGCCCGCCGGCGGATGATCGAGGCCGCCGACGCCGCCCGCGAGCAGCTCACCCGCGACCTGCACGACGGCGCGCAGCAGCAGTTCGTCAGCGCGGTCCTCACCCTGCAGCTGGCCGAGCGCAAGCTCGCCGCCGACGACCCGGACGCCGCGGCCACCCTGCGGCGCAGCGCGATCGAGCAGGCGAGGACGGGGATCGACGATCTGCGCGACCTCGCCGCCGGGATCCACCCGGGGATCCTCACCGACCGCGGCCTCTGCGCCGCCGTCGAGGCCCTCGCCGGCCGCCTGCCCGTGCTCGTGACCGTCGCCGGCGCCCTCGACCGCCGCCTTCCCACGCCCGTCGAGGCGAGCCTCTACTTCTTCGTCTCCGAGGCGCTCACGAACGCGGTCAAGCACGCGGCGGCGCAGCGAGGTGCGGGTCGAGATCGGCGCGCGCGACGGCGTCCTGACGGTCGAGATCGCCGACGACGGGGTCGGCGGCGCCGCGCCGCGCGCGGGCGGGATCGGCCTCGCCGGCCTCCACGACCGCATCGCCGCGCTCGACGGCGACCTGCGGATCGTGAGCCCTCCCGGCGCGGGCACGACGCTGCACGCCGAGCTGCCGCTCCCCGCCGGCGCCTGAGTCGCGCGCGAGCGATGAGTCCGGCCGCCTCCGGCGGTCTGAGTGGACATGCATCGCTCCACCGCGCTCCATCCCGCCCACCGGGCCCACGACGGCATCGACGGCGCCGCGCGCCGGCTGCACCGCGACGTGCAGGGCGCGGTGCTGCGCCCCGGCGACGCCGGCTACGACGCGGGGCGCCGCACGATCGACCCCGCCTTCGACGCCCGGCCGGCGCTCATCGTCGCGGCCGACGGCGCCGCCGACGTGCGGGCCGCGGTCGTCGCCGCCCGCGAGTACGACCTGCCCTTCGCCGTGCAGGCCACCGGCCACGGCACGCGCGTCCCGGCCGACGGCGGGATCCTCGTCCGCACCGGCGGGCTGGGCCACGTCCTCGTCGACCCGGAGCGCCGGGTCGCGCACGTCGGCGCGGGCGCGCGGTGGGCCGACGTGCTCGCCGCGGCCGCGCCGTTCGGCCTCGCGCCGCTGTGCGGCTCGTCGCCTGACGTCGGCGTCGCGGGCTACACGCTCGGCGGGGGCGTCGGCTGGCTCGCCCGCGAGCACGGCTTCGCCGCCGACAGCCTCGTGCGCGCCGAGGTCGTCACGGCCGAGGGCGCGATCGTCGTCGCGAGCGCCGACCAGCACCCCGACCTGTTCTGGGCGCTGCGCGGCGGCGGTGGGAGCTTCGGCGTCGTGACCGCGATGGAGCTGCGGCTGTTCCCGGTCGCGCAGGTGTACGCCGGCGCGGCGTACTTCGCGCCGCGGCGCGCGGCGGACGTCCTCGCGCGCTACCGCACGTGGATCGCCGACGCGCCCGACGAGCTCTCGACCGCCGTCCGCATCCTCCGCGTCCCGCACGCGCCGGGGGTCCCGGCCGCGGTCCGCGGGCGGCGCGTCCTGGCGCTCGTGGCGATGACCACGCTCGACCCGGCGGTGGCCGAGCGCCATCTCGCGCCGCTGCGCGCGGCCGCCGGCCCGGTCCTCCACGACGGCCTGCGCCCGGTGCGCTTCGCGGACGCCGCGATGGGCGGCGTCGCGCCCCGCCGCCTCGACCTCGTCACCGGGCTGCCGGACGCGGCGATCGCCGGGATCGTCGCGGCGGGCGAGACGGCGGCGGTCGAGGTCCGCCACTGGGGCGGGGCGATGGCGCGGCCGGCGGCCGGCGCCGGTCCCGTCGGGCACCGCGCGGTGCCGCTGTCGGTCATCGCCGACGCCGACGTGCCCGGCCTCGGGGCGGCGCTCGCCCCGGTCGCGACGGGCGGCTCGTTCCTGAACTTCCTCGCCGACCCGGCCCGCGTCGACACCGCGTTCACGCCCGCGAACCTCCGTCGCCTGCGGACGGTCAAGCGCGCGTACGACCCCGACGACGTGTTCCGCCTCGGCGCGCACGTCGCGCCCGAGCCGGCGGGTGCCCGGCGGCTGCGCTGGGAGGCGTAGGTCAGCCGGCGGGCGCCTGCGCCCGCGACCACTCGGCCTTGTGCACGCGCTTGGCCGCCTGGTAGTCGGCGAGCGCCTGGGCCGAGTCCACGTCGCCGAGCGTCGGGTGCCACGGGATCAGGTCCTGCGCGGTCACGACGCCCAGGCGCTTGGCGAGCACGGAGCCGAGCGCCTTGATCTTCATCTCGCCGAAGCCGGGCAGCGCGGCGAGGTTCGCGCGCAGCTCATCGGCGTCGGCGGCGTCGGTCCAGACACGGGCGGCGTCGCCGTCGTAGCGGTCGCGGACGTGCGCGGCCAGCTCCTGGACGCGCTTGGCCATCGAGCCGGGGAAGCGGTGGATCGCCGGCCGCTCGCGGAACACCGGCTCGAGGTCGGCGGCGGCGAGCGTCGCCGCGTCGAGGGAGCCGAGGCGCTCCTTGAGGACGAGCGGGCCCGAGAACGCCTTCTGGACGGAGACCTGCTGGTCCAGGACGAAGCCGATGAGCAGCGCCATCGGGTCGGAGACGAGCAGCGCGTTGGCCTCGTCGGACTCGGTGAAGTGGAGGCGGTCGGTCACGGATCGATCGTAGACCACGCGAACGGGCCGGCGGGATCGCCCGCCGGCCCGTGGGTGCTGCGAGGGAAGCCTCGGCCGCGCCGGTGACCTACGCGCGCTTGGCGAGGATGTAGAGCGTGCCCGAGCCGGTCTCGCCCTGCTCGAGGGCGCGGTTGTTCGTGAAGAGCTTCACGCGGACCGAGCGCTTGCCCGAGTAGTGGACGTCGTCGACGACGCCGCCGACCTGCCGGCTGTTGCCGAAGCCGATCGTGACGATCTCGAAGCCCTTCGGCGCGGTCATGACCGTGGCGGCCTTCTCGCCGCGGGTGAGCTCGATGTGCTTCTTGACGATGCGGTAGTTCTTCGGCAGGTGGTTGTCGGCCGGCTCCTTGAAGGCGGCGAAGTTGATCGGGATGCGCTCGCCCGGGCCGGAGACGATCGGCTGGCCGATCGAGGCGGCGGAGGCGGTGCCGGCCAGGGCGGCCGAGCCGGCGACGGCGCTCAGGGCGGTGAGGGAGACGATCTTGCGGATGCGGCTGGAGAGGATCATGGTGAGAGAGGCTCCGGGGCGGTGGTGGTGAGGTGCTGTGCTCCGAAGGATGGCGCCGCGAAGCCCGCGTTCGGGGCCACCTGGGTGGCGACCTTCCACACCTCGGATCACCCCGCCGAGCTGTAGGGTCCTCGCGCGAAACCGGTCGAGTCACGAGGAGCCGATGGACAGAGACACGTCGCACGTCGAGGCGGTGCTGCGCGCCGATCGCGCCGAGCTGCTGGAGGCCTGGATGGCCGAGCAGCTCGCGGCCGTCAGCGCGCGACCGGACCTGCTGAGCGCCGGTGAGCTGCGCGTCGAGGCCGACCGCTTCCTCGCGGCGCTCGCCTCGGCCGTCGCCGAGGACGACGCGGGCGGCGACATCACCGGCGCGGCGTGGCGTGACGTCCGCGAGCTGCTCACCGACCTGTCCCGCACACGGGCGACCCGGGGCTTCACGCCGACCGAGACGGCGACGTTCGTCTTCTCGCTCAAGCAGCCGCTCTTCGCCCGCGTCCAGGCGGCACTCGCCGACCGCCCAGCCGACCTCGGTCCCGCCCTGTGGGCCGCGACCGTCCTCCTCGACCGGCTCGGCCTGTTCACCACCGAGGCCTACCTGCGCGCAGCCGCGAGGACGTCATCCGCCGCCAGCAGGACGAGCTCATCGAGCTGTCCACGCCGGTGGTGAAGCTGTGGGACGGCGTCGTGGCGCTGCCGTTGATCGGCACGCTCGACAGCGCGCGCACCCAGGTCGTGATGGAGAGCCTGCTCGAGCGCATCGTCGAGACCGACTCGACGATCGCGATCATCGACATCACCGGCGTCCCGACGGTCGACACGCTCGTCGCCCAGCACCTGCTGCAGACCGTCGCCGCCGCCCGGCTGATGGGCGCCGACTGCATCATCAGCGGCATCCGCCCGCAGATCGCCCAGACGATCGTCCACCTCGGGCTCGACCTGTCCGAGGTGACCACGAAGTCCAGCCTCAGCCGACGCCGTCATCGTCGCGCTCGCGCGCACGGGCTTCGAGATCACGCCGGCGCGCCACCGCTGCCCAGAGCTGACCATGCACGACGGCGGCCCCCGCATCCCGATCCTCAAGCTCGGGCACCTGCTGCTCGTGACCATCCAGGTCGACATGCACGACCGGATGGCCTTGACCCTGCAGGAGGACCTCACGGACCGCATCGTCGAGACGGGCGCGCGCGGCGTGCTGATCGACATCTCCGGGTCTCGAGCTCGTCGACTCCTTCATCGGGCGGATGCTCGCCGACATCGCGGCGATGGCCCGCGTGCTCGACGCGACGACGGTGGTCGTCGGGATGCGCCCGGCCGTGGCCATCACCCTCGTCGAGCTCGGCCTCGACGCTGCCGGGCGTCCGGACCGCGCTGACGGTCGAGCGCGGCATGGCGTTGCTCCCGGGCCCGCGCGAGGCCGAGGCCGGCGAGGCGCAGGAGGACGGGGACCCTGGCGACTGAGCGCCTGCCGCTGACGTCCGACCAGGACGTCGTGCGCGCGCGCCACGTCGTCCGACAGCTGGCGCTCGACGCCGGGCTGCGGCTCATCGACCAGACCAAGCTGGTGACCGCGGTGAGCGAGCTCGCCCGCAACACCGTCGTCCACGGCGGCGGCGGACAGATGACCGCTGGGGTCGTCGACCAGGGCGGCCGCCACGGGCGTGTGGGCCGAGTTCCGGGACGAGGGCCCCGGGATCGCCGACGTCACCGAGGCGCTGCGCGAGGGCTTCTCGACCGGCGACGGGCTCGGGCTGGGGCTCGGCGGGGCCAAGCGCCTCGTGCACGAGTTCACGCTCGACACCGCGCCGGGGCGCGGCACGACCGTCCGGGTGCTCTCGTGGCGTTGACGGTGCCGGGGCGGCTGCGCGGTCGAGGAGCAGAGCCAGGTCGCGGCCGTGCGCCGCACCGCCGCGTCGATGGCGGCCGGGCTCGGCTGTCGCGAGCGGCTGCCAGGCCGAGGCGGCGATCGTCGCGACCGAGATGGCGACGAACCTCCTGCGCCACGCCGGCGGCGGAGAGGTCGTGCTGCGTCCGAGCGAGATCTTCACCGACGTCCTGGAGGTCATCGCCTGGGACCGCGGGCCGGGAATGTCCGACGTCGCCGGCGCCCGCCGCGACGGCGTCTCGACCGTCGGCGGCGCGGGCACCGGGCTCGGCGCCATCGGCCGCCTGTCGAGCACGTTCGACCTGCAGAGCACGCCGGGGCGGGGGACGGTCCTCGCCGCGCGGATCGGCGCGGTCGACGCGCCGCCCGCGGTCGACGGGATCGTGCTCGCGATGCGCGGGCAGGAGGCATCGCGGCGACGCCTGGCGCCAGGTCCGCGACGGGCGCCACGTGACGATCGTCCTCGCCGACGGCCTCGGCCACGGCGTCGACGCCGCGCGCGCCTCCCGGGCCGCCACGGCGGAGCTCGCGCCGGACGTCGACGCCCGACACCCTGCTCGAGCGCATGCACGCCGCGCTGCGCCCGACGCGGGGCGCCGCGGCGGCCGTCGCGCGGATCGACCTCGCGACGGGGGCGCTGCGGTTCGCCGGAGTCGGCAACATCTCCGCCACGATCGTCGACGGGCGGATCGACCCGCTCCCTCGTCTCGATGAACGGCACGCTCGGCCATAACATCCGCCGGATCCAGGGCTACGACCACGCGCTCGAGCCCGACGGGCTGCTCGTGATGCACTCCGACGGCGTGACGGGCAACTGGGACCTGCGCGCGCTACCCCGGGCTCACGCGGCGCGACCCGCTGGTCGTCGCCTCGCTGCTCGTCCGCGACTGCGAGCGCGGCCGCGACGACGTGAGCGTCGTCGTCGCGCGCGCCCCGGAGGCGGTCGCGCCGTGACCGCCGTGAAGCTCTACCAGCGCGTCGAGCTGCGCCACGACGAGGCCGTCGTCGTCGCCCGCCAGCGCGCGCGCGACTCGCCGAGCTCCTCGGCTTCGACCGCCTCGACCAGACGCGGATCGCGACCGCCATCTCCGAGCTCGCGCGCAACGCCTACCGCTACGCCCGCGGCGGCCGAGGTCGATCCTCGCCCGCGACGGCGAGGCGCTGCGCATCGAGGTCAGCGACGACGGGCCCGGGATCCCGAACCTCGACAGCGTCCTCTCGCGGCGCCTACCGGTCTTCGACCGGCTTGGGCCAGCGGGCTCGTCGGCGTGCAGCGGCTGATGGACGACGTGCGGATCGACACCTCGGCCGAGGGCGGGACGCGGATCGTCATCCGCAAGCGATCCCGCCGCCATGCGGCGCCCGACGACCGGGCGATCGCGCGACGAGCTCGCCCGCCGGTCGGCCGCGGAGCCCGTACGACGAGGTCTCGCGCCAGAACGAGGAGCTCCTGCAGGCCCTCGGCGAGGTCCGCGCCCGGACGGAGGAGCTGCGTCGCCCTCAACCGCGAGCTCGAGGAGACCAACCGCGGCGTCGTCGCGCTGTACGCCGAGCTCGACGACCGTGCCGAGCAGCTGCGCGACGCCGACGAGCGCAAGTCGCGGTTCCTGGCCGACATGAGCCACGAGCTGCGCACGCCGCTGAACTCGATCGTCGCCCTGACCGAGCTGCTGCTCGAGCGGCGAGCCCCACCTCGTCGGCCGAGCAGGCCAAGCAGGTCGCCTTCATCCGGCGGATGGCCGACGATCAGCTGCGGCTCGTCTGCGACCTGCTCGACATGGCCAAGATCGAGGCCGGGCGGCGTCGACGTGAACCTGGCCGACGTGTCGGTCGCCGAGCTGTTCGCGCTCGTGCGCGCGCAGCTGCGGCCATTGGTCCGCGACGAGGCGGTCGCACTGCACTTCGTCGCCGAGCCCGACCTCCCGCCGCTGCACACCGACGAGGGCCAGCTCGTCCAGGTCCTGCGCAACCTCGTCTCGAACGCCATCAAGTTCACGCCGGCCGGCGAGATCATCGTCCGGGCCGAGCGCGACGGTGCGGCCGTGCGGCTTCGAGCGTGAGCGACACCGGGATCGGGATCGCCGCGCCCGACCTCGCCCGGATCTTCGACGAGTTCGTCCAGATCCCGGGCGCGCTGCAGCGCCACGGCAAGGGCACGGGGCTGGGCCTCGCGCTGGTGATCCGCCTCGTCGGGCTCCTCGGCGGGCGGGTGACGGCGAAGAGCACGGTCGGCGAGGGCTCGACGTTCGAGGTCTCGCTGCCCACGCACCGCGACGCCGTGCTGCCCGCCGAGGTCCCGGACCCGTCCGGCATGATCCTCGTCGTCGACGACGACGAGGCCGCGCGCTACGTCGTGCGCGCCCACCTCGGCGGCGCGGGCTGGGAGGTCGCGGAGGTCGGCGAGCGGGTCGGCGGCGCTCGCCGCGCTGCGAGCGCGGGCTGCCCCTCGCGATCGTGCTCGACCTGTCGATGCCGGACATGGACGGGACCGTCGTGCTCGCACGCCTGCGGGCCGAGGAGCGCACCCGCGGCGTGCCCGTGGTCGTGCACACCTCGCGCCTCATGGCCGACGACGTCCGCAGCAGATCGCGGCGCTACGGCGCGCAGGTCCTCGACAAGTCGAACACCTCGCAGGTGACGCTGCGGGCGGCCGTCACCGACGCGATCCGGGGGACGGATGGGCGCTGAGGCGGAGATCCTCCTCGCCGACGACAACGACGTCGGCCGCTACGTCATCGCGACGATGCTGCGCCGCGCGGGCTTCGAGGTCCGCGAGACCGTCGATGGCGTGCAGGCCGTCGACGAGGCGCTGCGCGCTCCGCCGGACATCGCCGTGCTCGACGTGAAGATGCCCGGCTTCGACGGCTTCGAGGCGTGCCGGCGGCTGAAGTCGGACCCCGCCACGCAGCACGTGCCGGTGCTGCTGCTGTCGGCCACGTTCCTCAACCCCGACGACCAGGTCGAGGGCCTCGAGGTCGGCGCCGACGGCTACCTCACGCAGCCCGTCGAGGCGCCCGTGCTCGCCGCCACCGTCCGCGCGCTCCTGCGCACGCGGCGGGCCGAGCGCGAGGTCCGCGAGGTCGCGCGGCAGTGGCGGATCACGTTCGACGCGATCTCCGACGCCGTCGCCGTCATCGACCCGCAGGGCGTCCTGGGCCGCGTGAACGCCGCCTTCGCCGACCTCCTGGGCCAGGCCCCGGAGGACCTGGTGGGCCGCCCGCTGGCCCACGTCGCGCCGCAGCTCGCGGCGGCGGTGGCGGGCCCCGGGCGCGAGCAGGAGATCACGCTCGAGGACCGCACGTTCGGCCTGCGGATCGACGAGATCCCGGGCGAGACGCCCGACGGCGCCCGCCGCGTCGTCACGCTGCGCGACGTGACGCTCGCGCGGCGGGCCGCGACCGAGCGCGCCGAGGCCTTCGAGCGCGAGCGGACGATCTCGCTCACGCTCCAGCAGAGCCTGCTCCCCGAGCGCTTCCCGCGCCAGGACCGCGTCGCCCTCGACGCGTGGTTCGTCGCCGCCGAGCACGAGCTGATCGTCGGCGGCGACTGGTACGACGTGATCGAGACCGAGGACGCGATCTGGCTCGTGATCGGCGACGTCGCCGGCCACGGCGTCGCGGCCGCGGCGCAGGCCGGGCAGCTGCGCCACAGCCTGCGCGTGTACGCCCACGAGGGCTACACGCTCCCGGACGCGATGGCCCGGCTCAACGAGCTGGTCATCACCACGCGGCTGACCGGGATGGCGACGGTCTGCGTCGCCGCGATCGATCGCACCGCCGACGAGGTGCGCGTCGTCCGCGCCGGCCACCCGCCGCCGCTGCTCCTGCCCGCGGGCGAGCCGCCGCGGCTCGTCGAGGAGCGCCGCGGGATCCTCCTGGGCGTCGCGGGCGGCGTCCACGACGAGCTGCGCCTGCCGTTCGGCCCCGGCGACCGGATCGTCCTCTACACGGACGGCCTCATCGAGCGTCCGGGCGAGGGGCTCGACGACGGCCTCGCGCGGATGGTCGACGCGGCGGTCGGCCTCGAGCACCTCACGCCGCTGCGCGACGGGCTCGTCGCGCGGCTGGTCGACCTCGCGCACGTCCGCGACGACGTCGCGATGCTCCTCGCCGAGCGCCTCTGAGCGCGGCGCTCAGGCCGCGCGCGCCGGCGCCGGGCGGAAGAACCGCTCGCGCGCCCCGTACACCCGCTCGCCCGCGACCCGCACCTCCGAGACGCACTCCTCGCGGGCGAGCGTGAAGATCGCCCCGAGCGTCGCCTCGGCCGAGGGGCTGTTGCGCAGCACGGTCGCGAGCGTCCCGTCGGCGGGCGGGCGCAGCAGCACGTAGTCGGCGCTGCGGCCGGGGGAGAGGTCGCCGATCTCCGCGCCGAGCCCGAGCGCGTCGGCCCCGGCCTTCGTCGCGAGGTAGAGCAGGTGGGCCGGGCCGATGAGCTCGCCGCCCTCGCGGACCATCTGCACGTGGTAGGCCATGAGCCCCTCCTTGAAGAGGCTCAGCCCGGTGCCGGCGCCGACGTCGGTGCCCAGCCCGAAGCGGACGTCGTGGGCGAGGTGGCGCGTCATGGGGAAGATCCCGCTCGCGAGGAACGCGTTCGAGGACGGGCAGTGGGCGACGCTCGCGTCGGCCGCGGCGAGCCGGCCGAGCTCGCCGTCGGTCACGTGGACGTCGTGGGCGAACACCGACCGGCGGCCCGACGAGCCCGTGGCGCTCGTAGGTGTCCAGGTAGTCGCGCGACCCCGGGAACAGCTCGGCCACCGCCTGGATCTCGGCCGGGTTCTCGTTGAGGTGGCTGGTGAGGAAGACGTCGTCGGGGGCGTCCGCGAGCAGCGCGCCGCAGACCTCGAGCATCGCGTCGGTGCACGACAGCGAGAACCGCGGCGTGACGGCGTAGCGCAGCCGGCCGCGGCCGTGCCAGCGCTCGAGCAGGGCCCGGCTCTGCGCGTGCGCGGCGTCCGGCGCGGCGTGCAGCGCGGGGAGGAGGTTGCGGTCGGACAGCACGAGCCCGCTCGTGATCCGCAGGCCGGAGCGCTCGGCCTCGGCGAACAGCTCCTCCTGCGCGCCCGCGAAGTGCGAGCCGAAGACGAGCGCGGTCGTCGTGCCGTTGCGGGCCAGGCCGCGGACGAACGCCCGCGCCACGTCGCGCGCGTAGGCGGTGCTCGCGAGCCGGGCCTCCTCGGGCAGCGTGCGGGTCGCCAGCCAGTCCAGCAGCGTCAGCCCCATCGCGCCGATGACCGCGACCTGCGGGTAGTGGACGTGCAGGTCGACGAGACCGGGGACGAGCACCGCGCCGGTCGCGTCGATGACCGTCGCGTCCGGATGGGCGGCGCGCACGGCCGCGAACGGGCCGGTCGCGAGGATCCGCCCGGCGTCGTCGTGGGCGAGCCCGCCGTCGGAGAACGCCTCGAGCGCGCCGGCGCCCTCGGCGAACGGGTCGCGCGGCGTGTGGAGGATCTGGGCGCGGACGATCGTCGGCATCTCAGGCCCGGTCGAAGACGATGTCCTGCGCGCCCTCCCACAGGGTCATCTCGCCCAGCGCGCGCAGGTTCTCGTTGCCCTCGACGACCGTGAGGAAGTGGTTCCCGGCCAGCTGGCCGACGATGCTCGCGAACAGGCAGCCGCCGTAGGGCAGGAGGATCTCGGTCTCGCTGAAGCCGCCGGGGTAGAGCAGGATCTGGCCCGGCGCCGGGTGGCTCGTGTGGTTCTCGAAGCCGACGCCGAACTCGAACTCGCCGAGCGGGATCCACGTCGACTCGCCGCTCCAGCGCACGTGGATGACCTTCTGCGCGTACGGCAGGAGCTGCGTGAACGCGGCGCACGTCTTCGGCGCGCGCTCCTCCTCGAGCCGCGCCTTGAACGTGTACGGCCCGGCGGTGATCGACAGCATCGACATGGGATTTCAGCTCTCCTCGGTGGTCTCGGGGGTGACGAGGCGCCCGGCCGGGGGGCCGGCGACGCGCCCGTCGGCGAAGACGGTGGTGCCGCGCACCAGCGTGCGCGCGATGCGCCCGCGCAGGACACGGCCGGCCCACGGGCTGTGGGCGTGGCGGTGGAGCAGGGTGTCGGGGCCGAGCGCGGTCTCGCCCGCCAGGTCGACGAGCGCGAGGTCGGCGTCGGCGCCCGCCTCGACCCGGCCCTTGCCGGGCAGGCGCAGCCGGCGGGCGGCGCCCCGGGCCGCGAGCTCCGCGATCCGCGCGAGCGCGACGCCGCGCTCATGGTGTCCGGCGTCGAGCAGGACCCCCAGCAGCACCTGGCAGCCGGTGATCCCGCCCCACAGCGCGAAGAAGTCGTCGCCCGCCTTGGCCTCGGGGAGCGAGGGCGAATGGTCGGAGGCGACCCAGGCGATGTCGTCGAGGGCGGCCCACAGCGCGTCGCGCTCGGCGGCGGGGCGCAGCGGCGGCGCGCACTTCGCGACGGCCCCGAGGCGCTCGGCGTCGTCCTCGTCGAAGACGAGGTAGTGCGGGCACGTCTCGCACGTCGCGTCGACGCCGCGGGCGCGGGCCTCGGCGACGAGCGCGACCCCGCGGCCGGTCGAGACGTGCACGACGTGCAGCGCGCAGCCCGCCTCCCGCGCGAGGAGCAGCGCGCGGCCGATCGCCTCGACCTCGGCGATCGCCGGGCGCGAGGCGAGATAGTCGCGCACGCCCCGGCGCCCGGCGCGCACCGCGCGGGCGGCGAGCGCGGTCGTGATCGCCTCGCTCTCGGCATGGACGGCGACGGGCAGGTCGAGCGCGGCGGCGCGGCGCATGCCCTCGTAGAGCGTGAGGTCGTCGGCGCGCGCGAACTCCGGTGTCCCGGTGTCCGACATGAACGCCTTGAAGCCGACGACGCCGCGCGCGGCGAGCTCGTCGAGGCGGTCGACCGGGCCGGGCACGAGGCCGCCCCACAGCGCGAAGTCGACGTGCGCCGCCCCGGTCGCGGCCGCGACCTTCGCGTCGAACGCGCGGGCGTCGACCGTCGGCGGCAGGGCGTTGAGCGGCATGTCGACGACCGTCGTGGTCCCGCCCGCCGCGCAGGCGCGGGTCCCGCTCGCGAAGCCCTCGGTGTCGGCCCGGCCGGGGTCGTTGAAGTGGACGTGGGCGTCGACCGCGCCGGGGAGGACGTGCAGGCCGGTCGCGTCGACCTCTTCGCGCGCCGCGGCGTCGAGGGCCTCGGCGACGGCGACGATCCGCCCGTCCGCGACGCCGACGTCGGCGCGCACCACGCCGTCGGGCGCGACGACCGTGCCGCCCCGGATCGCGAGGGCGTAGTCGCTCATCGCCGGTCCGTGGCCAGACCGTCGACGAGGCGGTGGGCGACGTCGATCGCGACCGTCACGTCGGCGGCCGTCACCGCCTCGGCGGGGTTGTGGCTGATCCCGCCCTCGCAGCGCACGAAGAGCATCGCGACGTCGCACAGGCGCGCGATCACCGCGGCGTCGTGACCCGCCCCGCTCGGCAGGCGCAGCACGCGCACGCCCGCGGCGGCGACCGCGGCCTCGAGCGCGCGCGTCAACGGCTCCGAGCATGGGACCGTCCCGCCGTCCTCCACGTCGCTCCACGTCGCCTCGAGCCCGCGTGCGTCGGCGATCGCGTGCAGGCGCTCGCGCAGCGCGGCGACGGCGGCCACGCGCGCCGCGTCGTCGAGGTGGCGGACGTCGAGGGTCATCCCGACGCGGCCCGGGATGACGTTGCTCGCACCCGGTGCGACCGTCGCCTCGCCGATCGTCGCGACGAGGCCGTCGACCCCGCGCGCATGGCCCTCGACGGCCGCGATCCACTCCGCGGCGCCGGTGAGGGCGTCGCGGCGGGCGGTCATCGGCACGGTCCCGGCGTGGCCGGCCACGCCCGTCAGGGCGACCTCGGCCCGCGTCGATCCGGTGATGCCGGTGACGACGCCGACGGGGAGGTCCTCGCCCTCGAGGACCGGCCCCTGCTCGATATGGACCTCGACGTAGCCGAGCAGCCCGGCGGTGTCGCGCCGCAGGCCGGCGATCGCGTCCGGGTCGCCGCCGCCCGCGGCGATCGCGTCGCGCATCGCGATGCCGTCGGCGTCGCGGCGATCGAGCACTGCGGGATCGAACGCTCCCGCGAGGGCGGTGCTGCCCAGGCACGCGGTGCCGTAGCGCACGCCTTCCTCGTCGGCGAAGCCGAGTACTTCGAGCGCGAACGGCAGGTCGTCGCGCGCGGCCTCGACGACCGCGAGGGCCACGAGGACGCCGAGCATCCCGTCGTAGCGGCCCGCGTCGCGGACCGTGTCGAGGTGCGAGCCCAGCAGCAGGGTCTCGGCGGGCGCGGCGGTGGCCGCGGGGGGTTCCCAGCGCCCGACGACGTTCCCGATCGCGTCGCGCCGCGCGGTCATCCCGGCGTCGCGCATCCAGCCGAGGACGAGGTCGCCCGCGTCGCGCAGCGCCGGCGTGGCGAAGCGGCGGGTGAGGCGCCCGGGCTCCTCGGTGCAGGCGGCGAGCGCGTCCGCGCGGCGCAGGACGGTCGCCGCGCGAGCGGTGGCGTCGGGGATGGTGGCGTCGTCGATCATGATGTGAGTTCCGTGATCCGGAATCGTAAGTCCGAGATGCGCCGGGACCGAACGTGAGGAGGGTGGATGAAGTTCTGCGCCAACGTCTCGATCCTCTTCAAGGAGGTTCCGTTCCTCGAGCGTTTCGAGCGTGCCGCCGCCGCCGGCTTCGCGGCCGTCGAGTTCTGGTGGCCCGCGGGCGAGGCGCTCGACGAGGTCGAGGCGGCGATCCGCGAGGCGGGCCTCGCGGTCGCGCTGTTCAACTTCGACGCCGGCGAGATGCCGAAGGGCGACCGCGGGCTGCTGAGCGACCCTGATCGCGCCCACCGCTTCCGCGAGAACGTGCCCGTCGCGCTCGACCTCGCCCAGCGGATCGGCTGCGAGCGCCTGAACGCGCTCGTCGGCGTCGAACGCGCCCCGGGCGAGCGCGCCGCGCAGCTGCGCCTCGCGGCCGAGAACGTCGCGTGGGCCGCCGACCAGGCCGCCCCGCTCGGCATCGCCATCACGATCGAGGCCGTCAACACGTTCGAGAACGGCCCGTACCTGCTCTCGAACACGCGCGCGTCGGCGGCGTTCATCGAGACGGTCGAGCGGCCGAACGTGCGGATCCAGTGGGACGCGTACCACATGCAGCGCATGGAGGGGAACCTCGTCGCGACGTTCGCCGAGTTCGCGCCGCGGATCGCCCACGTGCAGATCGCCGACTCGCCCGGGCGGGGCGAGCCCGGGACCGGCGAGATCAACTTCCCCTTCGTGCTCGACGCGATCGACGCGGCGGGCTACGAGGGCTGGGTGGGCCTCGAGTACAACCCGACCACGGACACCACCGAGGAGAGCCTCGCGTGGATGCCGGAGAGGAGCGCGTGATGGCCAAGGAGCGCGTCGGATTCATCGGCCTCGGCGTCATGGGCGCGCCGATGGCCCGCAACCTGCTCGCCGCCGGGCACGACGTCGTCGCCTACACGCGCACCCGCGCGAAGGTCGACGACCTCGTGTCCGAGCACGCGGACCACGCGACCGCCGCCACGAACCCGCGCGAGGTCGCCGAGGAGGCCGGCGTCGTCGTCCTCATGCTCCCCGACTCGCCGCAGGTGCAGGAGGTCCTCGACGGCGACGACGGGTTGCTGGCCGGCGCGAGCGAGGGCTCGCTGGTCGTCGACATGAGCACGATCTCGCCGGTGGTCACGCGCGAGATCGCCGGCCGCGTGCGCGCGAGCGCGGCATCGGCTGGGTCGACGCGCCGGTGAGCGGCGGCGACGTCGGCGCCCGCGAGGCGACGCTGTCGATCATGGCCGGCGGCTCCGAGGAGGACTTCGCCCGCGCCAAGCCGCTCTTCGAGGCGCTCGGCAAGACGATCGTGCACGTCGGGCCGGTCGGCGCCGGCCAGGTCGTCAAGGCGTGCAACCAGGTCGTCGTCGCGCTCACGATCGAGGCCGTGAGCGAGGCGCTCGTCCTCGGGTCGAAGGCCGGCGTGGACCCCGCGACGATCATCGAGGTGCTGTCCGGGGGCCTGGCCGCGAACAAGGTCATGGAGGTCCGCGGGCGCAACTTCCTCGAGCACGACTTCACGCCCGGCTTCCGCGTCGAGCTGCACCACAAGGATCTCGGCATCGCGCTGCAGACCGCGCGCGAGTACGGCGTCGCGCTGCCCAACACGGCGGCGGTCGACCAGATGCTCCAGGCCCTGCGCTCGAGCGGCCGCGGCGACCGCGACCACTCGGCGCTGCTCACCCACATCGAGGACCTCGCCCAGCACACCATCGGCGCGCTGCCCGAGCGCGACTGAGGAGCACCGCGGTGGAGATCCTGCAGCCCGACACCTGGGACGAGGCCCTCGCGCTGAAGGCCGCGCACCCCGAGGCCCGTCCGATCCAGGGCGGGACCGACCTCATGGTCGAGCTGAACTTCGACCGCACCCGCCCGCCGCAGATCCTCGACCTCAACCGGGTCGCGGCGCTGCGCGAGTGGGACGCGGCCGGCGACGTCCTGCGGATCGGGTCGGGCGTGACCTACACGCGACTCATCGGCGAGCTCGCCGACCGCCTGCCGGGCCTGGCGATCGCCAGCCGGACGGTCGGCTCGCCGCAGATCCGCAACCGCGGGACGGTCGGCGGGAACCTCGCCACGGCCTCGCCCGCGGGCGACGGGCTGCCGCCGCTGTACGCCGCCGACGCGGTCGTCGAGGTCGCGTCGGTCCGCGGCGCGCGGCGGATCCCCGTGGCCGAGTTCGTCGTCGGCCCCAAGCGCAACGCGATGGCCGACGACGAGCTGATCGCCGCCTTCCACGTCGCGCCGGCCGACGCCCCGCAGCAGTTCGCGAAGATCGGCACGCGCAACGCGATGGTGATCGCGGTGGCGTCGCTCGCCCTGTCGCTGTGGGCCGGCGAGCGCGCCGTGAAGGCGTGCATCGGGTCCGCGGGCCCGACGCCGATCCGGGCCACCGAGGCCGAGGCGTTCATCGCCGGCGTGCTCGAGGAGGACGGCCTGTGGGAGTCGCGCGGGGCGATCCCGCCCGCCGCCGTCACGGCGTTCGGGACGAAGGTCGAGGCCGCGGCGCGGCCGATCGACGACGTCCGCGGCACCGCCGCCTACCGCCATCACGCCCTCGGCGTGCTCGCCCGGCGCACGCTCGTGTGGGCATGGACCGCGTACCGGGAGGAGCAGGCCTGATGCGCCTCAACGTGATCGTGAACGGCACCCCGCGCGAGGCCGACGGCGTCTGGGAGGGCGAGAGCCTGCTCTCCGCCCTGCGCGACCACCTCGACCTGCCGGGCTCGAAGAACGCCTGCGAGCAGGGCGAGTGCGGCTCGTGCTCGGTCTACCTCGACGGCGAGCTCGTCTGCGCCTGCCTCGTCCTCGCCGCCCAGGCCGAGGGGCGCGAGGTCGTCACGGTCGAGGGGATCGCCGCGCCGGGCGGCGGGCTGCACGAGGTCCAGCGCGCGTTCGTCGAGACCGGGGGCGTGCAGTGCGGGTTCTGCACCCCGGGCCTGATCGTCGCCTCCCACGACCTCCTGGCCCGCAATCCGCGGCCGTCGGATCCCGAGATCCGCGAGGCGCTCGCGGGCAACCTCTGCCGCTGCACGGGCTACGAGAAGATCCTCGACGCGGTGCGGCTCGCGGCCGCGCGGATGGAGCGCGCGGCATGACACGAACCGTCATCGAGGGCTGCGCGATCGCGACGATGGACGCGGCCGGCACCGAGCACGCCGACGGCCACCTCGTGATCGAGGGCGACCGCCTCGTCGCCGTCGGCGCCGGCCCCGCGCCCGGCGACCTCGCCCGCGACGCCCGCCGCATCGGCGGCGCCGGCCGCCTCGCCACGCCCGGCCTCGTCAACTGCCACCACCACCTCTACCAGTGGGCGACCCGCGGCCTCGCGCAGGAGGCGACGCTGTTCGAGTGGCTCGTCGAGCTCTATCCCGTGTGGGCGCACATCGACGACGAGACCGAGTGGGCGGCGGCGCGCGCCGGCCTCGCCGCGCTCGCGCTCAGCGGCTGCTCGACCTCGACCGACCATCACTACGTCTTCCCGCAGCACGCCGGCGACCTGCTCGAGGTCGAGGTCCGCGCGGCGGAGTCGGTCGGCGTGCGCTTCCACCCGTGCCGCGGCTCGATGGACCTCGGGCGCTCCGACGGCGGCCTGCCGCCCGACGAGGTCGTCGAGGACCGCGACGTCGTCCTCGCCGCCTGCGAGGCCGCGATCGACCGCTTCCACGACCCGGCCCCGGGCGCGATGGTCCGCGTCGCGCTCGCCCCGTGCTCGCCGTTCAGCGTCACGCGCGGCCTGATGAGCGACGCCGCCGACCTCGCCCGCCGGCGCGGCGTGCGCCTGCACACCCACCTCGCCGAGACCCTCGACGAGGAGGCGTTCTGCCAGGAGCAGTTCGGGCTGCGCCCGGTCGAGTACCTCGACGACCTCGGCTGGCTGGGCGACGACGTCTGGCTCGCGCACTGCGTGCACCTCAGCGACGCCGAGGTCGCCCGCTTCGGCGCGACCGGCACCGGCGTCGCCCACTGCCCGGGCTCGAACGCGCGCCTCGGCGCCGGCATCGCGCCGGTCGCGGCGCTGACGGCCGCGGGCGCGCCGGTCGGCCTCGGCGTCGACGGCGCCGCCTCCAACGAGGCGGGCGAGCTCGCCGCCGAGGTCCGTCAGGCGCTGCTCGCCGCGCGCCTGCGCGGCGGCCCGGACGCGCTGACCGCCCGCGCCGCGCTCGCGCTGGGCACGATCGAGGGCGCCCGCTGCCTGGGCCGCGACGCCGACCTCGGCTCGCTCGAGCCCGGCAAGCTCGCCGACGTCGCGCTGTGGCGGGTCGACGACCTCGCCCACGCCGGCATCGCCGACCCGGTCGCCGCGCTCGTCCTCGGCCCGCCGCGGCCGGTCGACACGCTGCTCGTCGGCGGCCGCGCGGTCGTCGCCGGGGCCGAGCTGCGCACGGCCTCCGAGCAGGAGATCACGACGGACATCGCCCGCGCGAGCGCGCGGCTCGCCGAGAAGGTGGAGGCGACCCTGTGAGCACGATCCCGCAGACCCGGCCGGCCCGCGAGCGGACGCCCGCGCCGATCCAGCGCCCGAACGAGATCGGCGTGACGACGACGCGCATCGACGGCATCCCGAAGGTCAAGGGCGAGTTCGCCTACTCGTCGGACCTCAACGTCGAGGGGATGCTGTGGGGCGCGACCCTGCGCAGCCCGCACCCGCGCGCGGACATCTGGTCGATCGACATCGCCGCCGCGCTCGCGATGCCCGGCGTGCACGCCGTCCTCACGCACGAGGACGTCCCCGGCCGCAAGACCTACGGCATGGAGCACGCCGACCAGCCCGTGCTGGCGATGCACAACGTCCGCTTCCAGGGCGAGCCGGTCGCGATCGTCGCCGCCGACCACCTCGAGACCGCGCGCCGCGCGGCGGCCGCGATCGCGGTCGAGTACGAGGTCTCGGACCCGGTGAGCGACGCCGAGGCGGCGATGGCGCCCGACGCGCCGCGCGTGCACCTCGGCGGCAACGTCCTGCGCCACGTGCGCATCAACCACGGCGACCCCGACGCGACCGCCGACGTCGTCGTCACCGGCGAGTACGAGGTCGGGATGCAGGACCAGGCCTTCCTCGGCCCCGAGTCCGGCCTGGCCGTGCCCGACGGCGAGGGCGGCGTCGACCTCTACATCGCGACCCAGTGGCTGCACGTCGACCGCGACCAGCTCGCCGAGAGCCTCGGGCTGCCGCCGGAGAAGGTCCGCCTCACGCTCGCGGGCGTGGGCGGCGCGTTCGGCGGGCGCGAGGACCTGTCGATGCAGGTCCACGCGTGCATGCTCGCGCTCCACACCGGGCGGCCGGTCAAGGTCGTCTACAACCGCGAGGAGTCCTTCTTCGGCCACGTCCACCGCCACCCGTGCACGATGCGCTACGAGCACGGCGCGACGCAGGACGGCGACCTCGTCTACGTCCGCGCGCGGATCGTGCTCGACGGCGGGGCGTACGCCTCGTCGTCGACCGCCGTCGTCTCGAACGCGGCCTGCTTCGCCGCCGGCCCGTACGACGTGCCCAACGCGCGCATCGACGGCTACGTGACCTACACGAACAACCCGCCGTGCGGCGCGATGCGCGGCTTCGGCGCCGTCCAGGTCGCGATCGGCCACGAGGCGCAGATGGACAAGCTGGCCGCCGCGCTCGGCATGGACCCGGTCGACCTGCGCATCCGCAACGCGATGAAGCCGGGCTCGCGCATGCCGACCGGCCAGCTGATCCCCGAGCCCGCCCCGGTGGCCGAGCTGCTCGAGCGCCTGCGCGCGATGCCGCTGCCGGCCGAGCCGCCGGCGCTCAGCGACCGCGACCTGCGCGAGCTGCCGGGCGGCGTGTCGAACACGACCCACGGCGAGGGCGTCGCGCGCGGCGTCGGGTACGGCGTCGGCTTCAAGAACGTCGGCTTCTCCGAGGGCTTCGACGACTACTCGACCGCGCGCGTGCGGCTGTCCATCGACGCCGGCGAGCCGCTCGTCGAGGTCCACACCGCCGCCGCCGAGGTCGGCCAGGGCGTCGTGACGGTCCAGGCCCAGATCGCCCGGACGGAGCTCGGGGTCGCGCGCGTCGCGGTCCTCGACGCCGACACGCGGGTCGGCTCGGCCGGCTCGAGCTCGGCCTCGCGGCAGACGTACGTGACGGGCGGGGCGGTGAAGGCCGCGTGCGAGGCGGTCCGCGAGCGCACGCTCGCGCTGGCGGCCGAGCGGCTGGGCGGCCCGGAGCCGGAGTCGCTCGACGCCATCCGCGACCGCCTCGCCGAGGTCCTCGGCGACGACGTCGTCGAGGAGACGGTCGAGTGGCACCACCGCGAGACCTATCCGCTCGACGAGAACGGCCAGGGCGACGCGCACCTGCAGTTCGCCTTCTCGGCCCACCGCGCCGTCGTCGACGTCGACTGCGAGCTCGGCCTGGTGCGGGTCGTCGACCTCTCCACGACCCAGGAGGTCGGGCGGGCGATGAACCCGCAGGCGCTCGAGGGCCAGATCGAGGGCGGCACCGCCCAGGGGCTCGGCCTGGCGCTGCTCGAGGAGATCCAGGTCCGCGACGGCAAGGTCCTCAACGCGTCGTTCACCGACTACCTGCTGCCCACCGTGCTCGACATGCCGCCCGTGCGGATCGAGGTCCTCGAGCACGCCGACCCCGAGGCGCCGTACGGCCTCAAGGGCGTGGGGGAGCCCCCCAACATCTCGACCCCGCCCGCCGTGGCCGCCGCGCTCCGCGCGGCCACCGGGCGCGACCTCACGCGAGTCCCGGTCCGCCCCGAGCACATCGTCGGGCTGTCGACGGCCGTGCTCACCCTCGACGACCTCGACGCGATGGACGAGGCCGCGTTCGTCGCCGCGCTCGGCGACCTGTTCGAGCACTCGCCGTGGGTGGCGCGGGCCGCGTACGCGCACCGTCCGTTCGGCTCCGTGGCCGAGCTGCACGGCGCGCTCGAGGCGGCGATGCGGGCCGCCCCGGCCGACGACCAGATCGCGCTGATCCGCGCGCACCCCGAGCTCGCCGGGCCGCGAGGCGCGCGCGGGCGAGCTGACCGCGGCCTCGACGAGCGAGCAGGCGCGGGCCGGCCTCCATCGGCTGACCGCTGAGGAGCTCGGCGAGCTCGAGGCGCTGAACGCCGCCTATCGCGAGCGCTTCGGCTTCCCGCTCCTCGTCTGCGTCCGCGAGCACACGAAGGCCTCGATCCTCGCGTGGGGCGCGGAGCGGCTGGGGCACACGCGCGACGACGAGGTCGCGATCGCGCTCGGCGAGATCGCGAAGATCGCCCGCCTGCGGCTGGACGACCTCGTCGCCCCGGAGGACGCGCCGTGAGCCGGATCACGACGCACGTCCTCGACACCGCGAGCGGCCGCCCGGCCGAGGGCGTCCCGGTCGTGCTCGAGCGCGCGGACCCCAACGGCGCGGCGTGGGAGGTCGTCGGCCGCGGGACGACCGACGCCGACGGCCGCCAGCGCACGCTCGCGCCCGACGGCCGGCGCCTGGCGGGCGGGCGCTACCGCCTGACGTTCGACACCGCCGCCTACTTCACGCGCACCGGGCGCAAGGCCTTCTTCCCGGAGGTCGCGGTCGTGTTCGCGATCGACGACGGCGAGGAGCACCAGCACGTGCCGCTGCTGCTCTCGCCCTACGGCTACAGCACATACCGAGGGAGCTGACACGACCATGACCTCCGTCCTGGGCCACAACAGCTACGGCAAGTCGCAGGTGCGGCTCGTGAAGGTCACGCGCCGCCCCGACCGCCACGAGCTCACGGACCTCACGGTCGACGTCGCGCTCGAGGGCGACTTCACCGCCGCCCACGTCGCCGGCGACAACGCCGGCCTGCTGGCCACCGACACGATGCGCAACACGGTCTACGCCCTCGCCCAGGGCCACGACGACGTCGCCGACCTCGAGCGCTTCGGCCTGCGGCTGGTCGAGCACTTCGTCGCCGCCGGGCCGCGGGTGACCGGCGCGCGCGTGCGGCTCGTGGCGCAGCCGTGGTCGCGGCTCGCGACGGCGGCCGGGGCCCCGGACCCGCACGCCTTCCAGGGCGGCAGCGGCGGCCGGCGCATCGCCGTCGTCGCCGGCGGGGCGGGCGGGCCGGTGTCGGTCGAGGCCGGGATCGAGGGCCTCGTCGTCCTGAAGACGACCGGGTCGGGGTGGGAGGGCTACCACCACGACGAGCTGACCTCGCTGCCGGAGACCGACGACCGCATCATGGCCACCGAGGTCACGGCGCGCTGGACCTACCGCGCCGCGCCCGGGGAGATCGACTTCACCGCCTCGTGGGAGGCCGTCCGCGACGTGATCCTCACGAGCTTCGGCGACCACTACAGCCCGTCGGTCCAGTTCACCCTGCACCGGATGGGCGACGCGGTGCTCGGCGGCCCGGGACGAGGTGGAGCGGATCTCGTTCTCGCTGCCCAACAAGCACCACCTGCTGTTCGACCTCGGCCGCTTCGGCCTCGAGAACGACAACGAGATCTTCCAGCCGACGACGGAGCCCTACGGCCTGATCGAGGGGACGGTCGAACGGGCGCCGGTGGCGGGGTCGGGGGCGCGGGTGAGGGCCGGTGTGCGCGCCGCGCCTACGCCACCACCCGCTCGTAGTTCAGCCGCATCAGCGCGATGACGTCGGCGACGTCGTCGTCGGACTCGATCGCCCGCGCGGCCATCTTCGTCGAGTAGGGGTTCACGGGGTGGGGGCCGACGCGGCCCGCCTCGCGCAGCTGCGCCCCGACGTCGCGGGGGAAGCCGAAGTGCGCCGACCGGTCGCCGTGGAGGTGGCCCAGCTCCTTGCCGGCGACGGTGAACGCGAACTCGCCGCGGCTCCCGGGGCCGGCCTCGACGCCCGGCCACGACGTGACCTCGCGCGTGATCGTCCTGCTTGCTCGTTCCATGCTCGGCACGCTACAAGTTCAAGTAAGCTTGAAGTCAAGTGCCCGAGACGAAGGATCCCAGCGACACCGACGGGACCCCGGCGAGCGAGCTGCTCACCATCGGCGAGGTCGCCCGCCGCAGCGGCGTCGCGGCCAGCGCCCTGCGCTTCTACGAGGACAAGGGCCTCATCACCTCCGAGCGCGCGGGCTCGGGCCACCGCCGCTACCGCCGGCGGGCGCTGCGGCGCATCGCGTTCATCGTCTTCGCCCAGAAGGTCGGCCTCACGCTCGACGAGATCGGCGACGAGCTCGCCAAGCTCCCGCCCGACCGCGCGCCGACCCGCCGCGACTGGTCGCGCCTCACGACGAGCTGGAGCGGGCGCATCGACGAGCGCATCGCCGAGCTGCGGCGCCTGCAGCACGGCCTGACGGAGTGCATCGGGTGCGGCTGCCTGTCGCTCGACCGCTGCCGCCTGGCCAACCCGCAGGACCGCGCCGGCCAGCTCGGGCCCGGCCCGCGCTACTGGATCGGCGACCGCCCGGCATAGGCTGGCGGGATGCCGCCGCTCTCCGCCGCCACGAAGACCCTCGCCGACGTCTGCATGGGTCGCACGCCCGCGGATCTGCTCATCGAGAACGGCCGGCTCGTCAACGTCCACACGCGCGAGGTCCTCGACGGCGTCGACGTCGCGGTGAAGGACGGCCGGATCGCCATGTTCGGCGACGCGAAGCACACCCGCGGGGCGGAGACCGAGGTCCTCGACGCCGGCGGCGCCTATCTCGTCCCCGGCCTGATCGACACGCACATGCACGTCGAGTCGGCGATGGTGACGGTCGCCCGCTTCGCCGAGGCCGTCCTGCCGCACGGCACGACGACGGTCCTCATCGACAACCACGAGATCGCCAACGTGCTCGGCCTCGACGGGATCCGCTGGATGCTCGAGGAGGGCCGCAACCTCCCGCTGAAGGTCCTGCTCGCCGTCCCGTCGTGCGTCCCCGCGCTGCCCGGCTTCGAGGACGCCGGCGCCGTCCTCGACGCCGCCGACATCCGCGAGGCGCTCACGTGGGACGGCGTCGCCGCGCTGGGCGAGATGATGAACATGCCGGGCGTCTACGAGAGCGACCCGGGCACGCACGAGATGATCGGGGCGGTGCTCGACGCGGGGCTGCCCGTCACGGGCCATTGGAGCCTCCACGGCTGGACCGACCACCGCCTGCACGCCTACGCCGCCGCCGGCGTCGACTGCGATCACGAGTCCGTCCGCAAGGAGGACGCGCTGGCCAAGCTCCGCGCCGGCATGTGGGTCCAGTTCCGCGAGGGCAGCGCCTGGCACGACGTCGCCGAGTGCGCCCGCGTGCTCACCGAGGACGGCGTCGACAGCCGCCACGCGCTGCTCGTCACCGACGACATGCACCCCGAGACGCTCGTCTCGAGCGGCCACCTCGACCACGCGGTCCGGGTCGCGATCGGGTGCGGCCTCGACCCGCTCCTCGCGATCCAGCTGGCCACGGTCAACGCGGCGGAGTACCTGGGCCGCCGGCACGACCTCGGCTCGATCGCCCCGGGGCGCCGCGCCGACATCCTCCTCGTCGAGGACCTCGAGGACCTCCGCGCGCACGTCGTGATCGCCGACGGCGTCCGGGTCGACCCGACCGCCGAGCTTCCCCGCCTCGACCCGCCGCCGGAGTTCCGGACCACCGTCCACCTGCCGCGCGGGCTCACCGCCGACGACCTGCGCATCGCCGCGCCGGACGGCGCGGACACCGCGACCGTGCGCGCCATCGGCATGGTCCCGGGCGAGCTCGCCACCGAGCACCGCGTGATCGCCGACGTCCCGGTGAACGGCGGCGCGATCCCGGCGGCGCCGGACCGCGACGTCCTCAAGGCCGCGAGCATCGAGCGCCACGGCGGCCCGGGCACGATCGGCCTCGGCTTCGTCCAGGGGCTCGGGCTGGAGCGCGGCGCGGTCGCGACGACCGTCGCCCACGACAACCACAACCTCTTCGTCGTCGGCACGAACGACGAGGACATGCTCGTCGCGGTGCAGCGCCTGGCCGAGGCCGGCGGCGGCATGATCGCGGTCGAGGACGGAGCGACGAAGGCGCTCGTGGAGCTGCCGATCGCCGGCCTGCTGTCCGACCGCCCCGTCGGGGAGGTCGCCGCCCAGGTCCGCACGCTCGACCGCGCCTACACCGACCTGGGGACGACGATCGAGTACCCCTTCATGATGGTGTCGTTCCTGTCGCTCGGCGTCATCCCGGCGCTGCGGCTCACGAACCGCGGGCTCGTCGACGGGCGCGAGTTCGCCCTCGTCGAACCGGTCGTCACCTGAGCCGGTGGCGCGCGGACAGCGCGCGGGCGCGCTCGAGCGCGACGCCCTCGATCTCGCCCGGCTCGAAGGGGCCGAGCGCGGCGTCGTAGGCGTCGATCACCGCCGCCTCGACGGCCGCGACCGACAGTCCGGGCACGCCGTCCTCGGCCGCGCCCGCGGTCGCGGGGTCCCACGTCGAGCCCGAGCGCGGCGTTGACGTCCTCGAGGACCGCCCGCACCCGCGCCCCGCCGCGGACGACGACGACCGCGCCGAGCAGCGACCCGCCCCGCACGACCCGCTGGGCGGTGCCCACGAGCTTGACGCGCCCGCCCGCGCTCACCGTCCACGCGCCCGGGCAGTACTCGCCCGGCACCTGGCCGATCCGCGCGTCGACGCCGACCGCGCGCAGCGCCGTCGCGAACAGGTCCGCCGTGCGGGCGAAGCGGTCCTGCAGCGCCGCGCCGATCGCCTGCGTCTCGGGCCGGACGTGGTCGAGGCAGAGCGAGCCCTCGTCGTAGGCCGCGGCGTGGCCGCCGGGCTGGCGCATCACCGGCGTGAACCCGTGCGCCCGCGCGGCCGCGACCGCGCCATCGAAGCCGGGCCGCAGAGCGTCGAGGCGCCCGAATGCGACGGTCGCGCCCGGGCGGTACACCCGCAGCGTCGGGCCGATCGCCCCAGCCGCGGCGCGCTCCAGCAGGGCGTGCCCGACGGCGATGTCGAGGGCGGGATCGTCCGGGAAGCCGTCGCGCACCAGGAGCACGGCGCCGACGGTACCCGGGCCGGGCGTTGGCCTCGCGGGTCTCCTGGGTAACGTGACGCGGCGATGGCCACAGCCGAGTACCCCTGGGAGCGTGCGCTGGGGGCGGTCCCGGGCGGCGATGGAACGGTCGAGTTCCGCGTCTGGGCGCCGCATCCCGAGCGCGTCGACGTCCGCGTCGGCGGCGCCGACCACGCGTTGTCGCCCGAGGGCCACGGCATCCGCAGCGCCCGCGTCCAGGCCAAGGCCGGCGACGACTACGTCTTCGTCGTCGACGGCCGCGAGCTGCCCGACCCGGCGAGCCGCTGGCAGCCCGAGGGCCTGCGCGGCCCGTCACGGGTCGTCGACCCGCGGGACTTCACGTGGACCGACGGCGGCCGGCCGGCGGCCGCGGACCTGCGCGACGCCGTCCTCTACGAGCTGCACGTCGGGACGTTCACCGACGAGGGGACGTTCGAGGCCGCGATCGAGCACCTGCCCGCGCTGGCCGAGCTCGGCGTCACCCACATCGAGGTCATGCCGATCGCCGAGTTCCCGGGCCGCCACGGCTGGGGCTACGACGGCGTCTACCTCAGCGCCGCGCAGTCGAGCTACGGCGGCCCGCACGGCTTCCAAAAGCTCGTGGACGCCGCGCACGCCGCCGGGCTCGGCGTCGTCCTCGACGTCGTCTACAACCACCTGGGCGCCTCCGGGATCGCGGCGATGGAGGCCTTCGGCCCCTACTTCACCGAGAAGTACCAGGTCTTCTGGGGCAAGGCGGTCAACTTCGACGACGCCGACAGCGACCCGGTGCGCGAGTGGGTCCTGCAGAGCGCCGAGGGCTGGGTCCGCGACTTCCACGTCGACGGCCTGCGCCTCGACGCGATCCATGCCATCTTCGACAGCGGCGCGACCCACATCCTCCGGGAGCTGGCCGACCGCGTCCACGCCCGCAACCACCGAGCCGTGCTGATCGCCGAGAGCGCCCTCAACGACCCGAAGGTGATCCGCCCCCGCGGGCAGGGCGGCTGGGGGATGGACGCCCAGTGGGCCGACGACTTCCACCACGCGCTGCGCGTGCTGCTCACGGGCGACGACGCCGGCTACTACGCCGAGTTCGGCCACGTCGAGCAGCTGGCCAAGGCGTACCGCCGCCCGTTCGTGCACGACGGCGACTACTCGCCGGTGCGCCGCCGCCGCATCGGCGCGCCCGCCGGCGACCGTCCGGTCGAGCAGTTCGTCGTCTTCGACCAGAACCACGACCAGGTCGGCAACCGCGCCTTCGGCGACCGCCTCCCGGCCGAGGTCCGGCCGCTCGCGGCGTTCTGCACGCTGCTCTCGCCCTACGTCCCGATGCTGTTCATGGGCGAGGAGTACGGCGAGGACGCCCCGTTCCAGTTCTTCACCGACCACATCGACAAGCAGATCGCCGACGCCACCCGCGACGGCCGGCGGCGCGAGTTCTCCGCCTTCGCCTCGTTCGCGGCCGAGGACGTCCCCGACCCGCAGGACCCCGAGACGTTCCGCCGCTCGAAGCTCACCCGCACGGGCGACCCGGCCCTGGCCGCGCTCTACCGGCGCCTGCTCGAGGTGCGCCGCGACCTGCCGGCGGGCGCCGACGCGGACGCGGTGGACTGCGACGCGTCCGGGCCGTGGCTGCGGGTGCGCCGCGGCCCGTTCACGCTCGCGGCCAACTTCGCGGCGGACGCGGCGTCGGTGCCCGTCGGCGAGGCGCTCGAGGTCGTCGTCGCGACCCACGACGGCGCACGCCTGCACGACGGCCAGGTCGACCTGCCGGCCCGCGCCGGAGCGCTCGTCCGATGAGCCGCCCCGAGGACACCGCGGCCCGCGAGGTCTGGCCGGGCCAGCCGTTCCCGCTCGGCGCGACCTGGGACGGCCGCGGCACGAACTTCTCGCTGTTCTCCGAGAACGCGACGCGCGTGACGCTCTGCCTCTTCGACGACCGACGACGTCGAGGAGACGCACGAGATCGTTGAGCGCACGGCCCACATCTGGCACTGCTACGTGCCGGGCGTGCACCCCGGCCAGTGCTACGGCTACCGCGTGGACGGCGCCTACGACCCGTCGGCCGGGCACCGCTTCAACCCGAGCAAGCTGCTGATCGACCCGTACGCCAAGGCGATCGAGGGCCCGGTCCGCTGGGACGCGGCCAACGCGCTGCCCTACACCCCCGACGGCACGGAGAACGCGGACCTCGAGTCCGACGACGAGGACGACGCCGAGGCGATCCCGAAGTCGATCGTCGTCGACGAGGGCTTCGACTGGGAAGGCGACACGCCGCCGCGCACGCCGTGGAACGAGACGGTGATCTACGAGACGCACGTCAAGGGCTACACGATGCTCCACCCGGCCGTGCGCGAGGACCTGCGGGGCACCTACGCCGGCCTGGCCTCCGAGGAGGCGCTCGGCTACATGAAGCGGCTCGGGGTCACCGCGGTCGAGCTGCTGCCGATCCACCACATCGCCGACGAGAGCTTCCTGCACGAGCGCGGCCTGACGAACTACTGGGGCTACAGCTCGATCGGCTACCTCGCGCCGCACGCGCACTACTCCGCCACCGGCACCACCGGCGAGCAGCTGCGCGAGTTCAAGGGCATGGTCAAGGCGCTGCACCGCGCGGGCATCGAGGTGATCCTCGACGTCGTCTACAACCACACCGCGGAGGGCAACCACCTCGGCCCGATGCTCAGCTTCAAGGGCGTCGACAACGCGAGCTACTACCGGCTCATGCCCGACGACCGCCGGTTCTACATGGACTTCACCGGCACGGGCAACTCGCTGAACGTCGTGCACCCGAGCGTCCTGCGGCTGATCATGGACTCGCTGCGCTACTGGGTCATCGAGTGCCACGTCGACGGCTTCCGCTTCGACCTCGCGAGCGCGCTGGCCCGCGAGCTGTACGACGTCGACCGCCTGAGCGCGTTCTTCGACGTCATCCACCAGGACCCGGTCCTCTCGCAGGTCAAGCTCATCGCCGAGCCGTGGGACGTCGGCCCGGGCGGCTACCAGGTCGGCAACTTCCCGGTGGGCTGGAGCGAGTGGAACGGGATCTACCGCGACGTCGTGCGCGACTTCTGGCGCGGGCAGGCGAGCGTCGGCGAGTTCGCGTCGCGCTTCACCGGCTCGAGCGACCTCTACGAGTCCGACGGGCGCCAGCCGTTCGCCTCGATCAACTTCATCACCGCCCACGACGGCTTCACGCTGCGCGACCTCGTCTCCTACAACGAGAAGCACAACGAGGCCAACCTCGAGGACAACCGCGACGGCACCGACGACAACCGCTCGTGGAACTGCGGCGTCGAGGGCGAGACCGACGACCCCGAGGTCAACGCGCTGCGCGCGCGCCAGATGCGCAACTTCCTCGCGACGCTGTTCCTGTCGCAGGGCGTGCCGATGCTGCTCGGCGGCGACGAGCTGGGCCGCACCCAGGGCGGCAACAACAACGCCTGGTGCCAGGACAACGAGATCTCCTGGTACGAGTGGGGCCTGCGCGGCCCGCAGGCCGAGCTCTACGACTTCACCCAGCGCCTGATCGCCCTGCGCCGCGAGCATCCCGTGTTCCGGCGCGGCAAGTTCCTCGCCGGGCGCGAGCAGGAGGGCTCGGGCCTGCCCGACGTGTGGTGGTTCCGGCCCGACGGCCGGCGCATGACCCAGCGCGACTGGGAGCAGCAGCCGCACGTGCTCGGCGTGTTCCTCAACGGCCAGGAGATCGCCGACCGCACGGCGCAGGGCGGCCAGATCGAGGACGACTCGTTCCTGCTGCTGTTCAACGCGGGCCACGAGGACGTGACGTTCACGATCCCGACGCGCCGCTTCGGGGCCGAGTGGACGCACGAGTTCTGCACGTACGACCAGAGCCTCGAGCCCGACGCGGACCGCTTCCCGGCCCGCGGCGAGCTGTGCGTCCGCTCGCGCTCGACGAAGCTCCTGCGGCGGGTCGCGTGAGGGCGACCTACCGGCTGCAGCTCACCCCCGAGCTCGACTTCGCCGCGGTCGCCGAGCTCGTCCCGTACCTGCGCGACCTCGGCATCTCGCACCTGTACCTCTCGCCCTCGCTGCAGGCGCGGCACGGCTCGACGCACGGCTACGACGTCGTCGACCCGACGCGCGTGTCGGACGCGCTCGGCGGCGAGGCCGGCCTGCGGGCGCTGCGCGAGCGCGGGCCTCGAGATCGTGCTCGACATCGTCCCCAACCACATGGGGGTCTCGGACGAGAACCGCTGGTGGGCCGACGAGGAGCTGCGCGCGAAGTTCTTCGACTGGGACCCGAAGGACGGCTGGTACCGGCGCTTCTTCGACATCGACGACCTCGCCGCGGTGCGGGTCGAGGATCCCGAGGTCTTCGCCGTGACCCACGGGAAGGTCCTCGAGCTCGTGCGCGACGGCGTGATCGCCGGCCTGCGGATCGACCATCCCGACGGCCTCGCCGACCCGGCCGGCTACCTGCGCCGCCTGGCCGACGCCGGCGCGGAGCACGTCTGGGTGGAGAAGATCCTCCACACCGGCGAGGCCCTGCGCGACTGGCCGGTCGAGGGCACCGTCGGCTACGAGTTCCTCAACGACGCGACGGCGCTGTTCGTCGACCCGGCCGGCGAGGCCGAGCTGACCGACCTCTTCGCCGAGCTGACGGGCGAGACGCGGGCGTTCGCCGAGGTCGCGCTGGAGGCCCAGGTCCAGCAGGCCACGACGACGTTCGCGCGCGAGGTCGCCCGCCTGCGCTCGCTGCTCGACGAGCCCGGCCTCGCCGACGCGCTCGCCGCGCTGCCGGTCTACCGCACGTACGTCGAGCCGTGGTCGGGGCGGGTCGAGGACGACGACGTGGCCGCGGTCGAGCGAGGCCGAGATCGCCGGGCGCCTGCGCGACGCGCTGCTGCTGCGCGAGCGCGGCCACGACGAGTTCGTCACCCGCTTCCAGCAGACCTCGCCGCCGGTGACCGCGAAGGGGATCGAGGACACCGCCTTCTACCGCTACAACCGGCTGGTCGCGCTCAACGAGGTGGGCGGGGATCCGGGCCGCTTCGGGCTGAGCGTCCAGGAGTTCCACGCCGCGAACGCGGTCCGCGCCGAGCGCTTCCCGCGCGGCCTGCTCGTCACCCAGACCCATGACACGAAGCGCTCGGGCGACGTCCGCGCGCGGATCGGCGCGCTCGCCGGGATGGCGGCGGAGTGGCGCGAGCAGGTGCTGCGCTGGCGCGACCTCAACGCGCCGCTGCGGGCCGACGGCGCCCCCGACGCCAACGAGGAGTACCTGATCTACCAGACGCTCGTCGGCGCCTGGCCGATCGCGGCCGACCGCCTCGAGGCGTACCTCGAGAAGGCGCTGCGCGAGGCCAAGCGCAACACGAGCTGGGTCGAGCAGGACCACGACTGGGAGGCGCGGGTGCAGCGCTTCGCCGTCGCCCTCCTCGACCACAAGCCGTTCCTCGCCGCCTTCGAGCCGTTCGCGGCGCGGGTCGCCGAGGAGGGGCGGCGCAGCGCGCTCGGCCAGCTCCTGCTCAAGCTCACCGTCCCGGGCGTCGCCGACGTCTACCAGGGCGACGAGCTCGAGGCCCTCAGCCTCGTCGACCCCGACAACCGCCGGCCGGTGGACTGGGACCGCCGCCGCGCGGCCCTCGACGCACTGCGCGGCGGCGCGGCGCCCACCGACGAGACGATGAAGCTCTTCCTCATCTGGAAGGCGCTGGACCTGCGCGGCCGCCGCGAAGCCGCGTTCGCCGGCTCCTACGAGCCGCTCGACGCCGGCCCCGACGTCTGCGCCTACGGCCGCGGCGGCGAGGTCCTCGTCGTCGTGCCCGTCCGGCCGGGCGCGGCGGCCGGGGCGACGCTCCGGGGCGCCGGCGGGCGCTGGCGTGACGTGCTCGGCGGCGCCGAGCGCGATGTCGGCGACGAGGCCGCGGTGGCCGACCTCGTCGCCGGATTCGGCCTGGCGCTGCTCGAGCGCGCCTGAGCCCGCGGCTCAGCGCGTCGGGTGCCCGGCCTCCTCCACCGCGGCGAGCCGCTCGAGGTCCTCGGCGTCGAGCCCGAGGTCGCCGGCGGCGAGGTTCTCCTCGAGGTGGGCGACCGACGTCGTGCCCGGGATGAGCAGGATCCGCTCGTGGCGGTGAAGCAGCCAGGCGAGCGCGATCTGCGTCGGCTTCGCGCCGTGCTTCTCGGCCACGGCGGCGATCGCGGGGTCGTCGGCCAGCGTCTGCGGCCCGCCCGTGAACGCCGAGCCGAGCGGGAAGAACGGCACGAACGCGACGTCGTGCTCGACAGCGAGGTCGAGCACGGCCTCGCCCGAGCGGTCGAGGATGCTGTAGGCGTTCTGGACCTCGGCGACGTCGACGAGCCCGAGGGCGCGCTCGAGCCCCGCGACGGTCACGTTCGAGACCCCGATGAGGTCGAGCTTGCCCTCGCGGCGGAGGTCCTCGAGCGCGCCGAGCTGCTCGGGCTCGGGCTCACCCGGGGCGCCGTCGTCGCCCATGACGCGCAGGTTCACGAGGTCCATGCGCTCCACGCCCAGCGAGCGCAGGTTGGCCTCGACGCCGGCCCGCAGCTCCGCGGGCGACAGCGCGGGCAGCCACGCGCCCGCGTCGTCGCGGCGCGCGCCGACCTTCGTGACGAGCTTCAGGTCGTCCGGGTAGGGGTGAAGCGCCTCGCGGATGAGGTCGTTGACGACGTCCGGGCCGTAGTACTGCGACGTGTCGATGTGGTCGACGCCGAGCTCGACGGCGCGGCGGAGGACGGCGCGGGCGGCGTCGGGGTCGCGGGGCGGCCCGAAGACGCCCGGGCCGGCGAGCTGCATCGCGCCGAAGCCGATCCGGCGCACGGGCTTGTTCCCGAGGAAGGAGGTCGTGGTCATGGCTTGGCAGACTGGAGGAGGGCCGCCGCCCCCACAAGAAGAGGCTTCATCCTGGGACTCGCACCACCACCCACACGCCGCGAGCAGCTCGCGGGCTTCCTGCGCCACCGCCGCGAGCACACGCGCCCCGAGAGCGTGGGGCTCAGCGCGGACGGCCGGCGCCGGACGCCGGGCCTGCGGCGCGAGGAGGTCTCGCAGCTCGCCGGGGTCGGGCTGTCCTGGTACACCTGGCTCGAGCAGGGCCGCGACATCACGCCGTCGGCGGGCGTCCTCGACGCGCTCGCGCGCGTGCTCGCGCTCGACGCCGCCGAGCGCGCCCACCTCTTCGACCTCGCCGGCGTGGCGCTCCCGACGTCGGCCGAGCCGTACCCGACGGTCGCGCCCGCCGAGCTGCGCGACATCGTGGTCGGCTTCGAGCCCAACCCGGCCTACCTGCTCGGCCCGCGCTGCGACGTGCTCCTGTGGAACACCGCGGCGCGGACGCTCCTCGGCCCGCCCTCGGCCGCCCCGGACGGCGTCACGAACATGCTGTGGTGGATGTTCACCGCCCCCGGCCCGCACGCCGGGACGTGGGAGGCCACCGGCCGCCGGACGCTCGCGCGCTTCCGCTCCGAGCACGCGCGGCGCTACGACGACCCGCGCTTCCGCGCGCTGATCGAGGCGCTGCTCGACACGAGCGAGCGCTTCCGCGAGCTGTGGCCGCGCCACGAGGTCCTCGATGCGCAGCTCGGCACGAAGGTCATCGAGCACCCGGAGCTCGGGCGCCTGACCGTCCATCACCTGCAGTCGATCCCGACGAGCCATCCCGACCTGCGCCTGACGCAGTTCGTCCCCGCCGACGCGGCGACGCGGGCCGCGCTCGCGGCCGCGGCGCCGCCCGCGCGCTGAGCGCACCTCGCGCCGCCCGTGCCCCGTCGCGTGCTGATGCTCTCCTGGGAGTACCCGCCGGTCGTCGCGGGCGGCCTGGGGCGCCACGTGTGCGCGCTGGCGGAGCACCTCGCCGCCGCGGGCGACGCGGTCGACGTCGTCACCCGCGGGCGCGACACCGACCCCGCGGCCGAGATCCGCGGCGGCGTCCGCGTGCACCGGCTCGCCGCGCCGCCGATGCCGCACGACCTCGACGCCTTCCTCGCGTGGGTCGACGCGCTGAACGCGCGCATGGTCGCGGCGGCGGCGACGCTCGCCGGCCCGGGCGCGCCCGACGTGGTCCACGGGCACGACTGGCTCGTCGCCGCGGCCGCGGCGGCCCTCGCCGACCGCCTCGGGGCGCCGTACCTGACGACGATCCACGCGACCGAGTCCGGCCGCCACGACGGCCGCGTCGCCCACCATCCGCAGGCGCACGTCCACGCGGCCGAGACGTGGATGGCCCGCCGGGCCGACGGCGTCGTCGTGTGCAGCGCGTTCATGCGCGGCCACGTCGCCGAGGTGTTCGGGCTCGCCGCGGCCGCGGTCACGGTGATCCCCAACGGCGTGCCGCGCCCCGCGCCCGCTGCGGCCCCTCGACCTCGCGGCGGTGCGCGCCGCCCACGCCGACCCCGACGAGCGGCTCGTCCTGCTCAGCGGCCGCCTCGTGTACGAGAAGGGCTTCCAGGTCGCGCTCGCGGCGCTCCCGGCCGTGATCCGCCGCGTCGGGCGGGTGCGCTTCGTCGTGGCCGGCGCCGGCCCGCACGAGGCCGAGTTGCGCGCGCAGGCCCGCGCGCTCGGGCTCGACGCCCACGGCGCGTTCCTCGGCTGGGTCGGGGACGAGCGCCTGGACGCGCTGTACCGGGTCGCCGACGCGTGCGTCGTGCCCTCGCTCTACGAGCCGTTCGGCCTCGTCGCGCTCGAGGCGATGGCGGCCGGGTGCCCCTGCGTCGTCGCCGACACCGGCGGTCTGCGCGAGATCGTGCCCGACGACGTCGGGCTGCGCGTGCGCCCGCGCGACCCGCGCGCGCTGGCCGCCGCGCTGACGCTCGTGCTCTCCAACCCGGCCGTCCGCCTGCGCCTGGCCGCGGCGGCTCGGGCCCACGCCCGGCGCTTCGACTGGGGCGACGTGGCCCGCCGGACGGGCGCGGTGTACGACGGCCTGGTCGCGGCGCCGACCCCTCCGCGGGCGACGCGCCGGGAAGCCGCGGCGCGGCGGTAGCCTGCGCGCGTGCCCGAGTTGCTGCTGGTCTCGACGACACAGGGATTCGACGCCCGCGACCTCGTGCGCGCCATGGAGCGCCAGGCCCCCGAGGGCGTGACGATCCGCTCGGCGCCCGGGCTGCTGGCCCCGCGGCGCGAGGGCGACGGGCTCGTGCGCGACGCCGCTCGCGCCCGCGGCGCGACGGTCGTCGTCGTCGCCCCCGGCGGACCCGACCTCGCCAGCCACGCGCTGCTCACCGTCGAGGGCGCGCGGTCGGTCGGCCTCCCCGTCGCGGCCGTCGTCGTCGCCGGCCCGGGCGGCGCCGACCAGCGCGCCGTCCTGCGCGAGCACGCGGGCGCGGCCGACGTCGTCGAGCTGCCCGACCCGCTCGCGCCGTCGGGCGCGGTCGCGGCCTGGCCGCTGTCGACCTGGGCCGTCGCCGAGCCGGACACCGCCGGTGCGACGGGGGGCGATGTCGCGCTCGCGCCGTACTCGGCGTGGGAGCCGCGGCCGGTGCCCGACCCGCGCGCGGCCGGGCGCGGCGCCATCGACCCGGTGCTCGCCGAGATCGTCGCCGCCGAGGGCCCGATCCTCGCCTCGCGCGCGTACGCCCTCTACAACAAGGCCTCGGGCGGCAAGAAGCTGACCTCGATCGCCCGCGCGCCGCTGTCGTCGGCCGCGTACCGCCTGCGGATGGCCGGCCGGGTCGAGATCGTGCGCGCCGAGGAGGGCGCGCAGGGCGAGGAGGTCCTGCGCCCGACCGGCAGCCCGCCGGTCCGCGTGCGCGAGCTCGGGCCGCGCAGCCTCGACGAGGTCCCGCTCGACGAGGTCGCCGAGCTGATGGAGCGCCTGACGATCGCCGGGGCCGACGATCTCAAGCGCGCGGTGCTCGACGCCTACGGCCTCGTCCGCCTGACCGCGAAGGCCGACGAGTACCTCGAACGGGCGCTCGACCTGGCCGGCTCGGCGTAGACTCGGCCGCGTGTCCGGCGACGACCGTCGCGTGCTGCTCGCCCTCGCCGACGAGGGGCTCGATCTGCAGCGCGAGGGCGAGGCGGTCATGGCCGAGGTGCGCGCCGAGGGCGAGCTCGGCGAGCTCTCCGTCCGCGGCGGCCCGCTGATCTCGCGCTTCGCGGCGATGCGCCGCGAGCTGCCGTCGTGCGAGGACCCGCGGCTGCGCAGCGCGGCGGAGATCCTCGACATGGTCTTCGCCAACCACGCGCTCGCGCTCCACGCCGGCCTCGACCTGCTCGCGGTGAGCTGGCGCTCGGAGCGGATGCGCGACGAGCTCCACCGCCTCGACGGGCTCGGCCGCCCCGCCGTGTGGCTGCAGACGATCCGCGACGAGCTCGCCGAGGACCACGCGGCGCCGCTCGCCCCGGGCCCGGATCGTTGAGCGCTGCTTCCAGGTCCGCCCGCGAACGGTGCGGGCGGCGCCGAGCGGACGACCTCAGGTGTCGCGGAGAATCCAGAAGAGCGTCGCGTCGCTCTCGCCGAGGTTGCGCCACCCGAGCACGGCGCTGCGTTCGGCGAGCAGCGTCTCCCCGCGGCGCAGGACGGGCCGCCCGCTGTCGAGCAGCACCTGCACGAGGCCGCCGACCACCGCGACGAGCTCGACGCCCTTGTGGGCGAGGTGCGGCGTCGCCTGCTGGCGCGGCGCGAGCGTCAGCAGGTAGGCGCGCAGCCCGACCTGGCGGTCGTCGATCAGCGCCAGCGGCCGGCCGTCGGTGCGCCGCCGCGGGTCGTGGCGGCGGGCGAGGCGGTAGCCGGGGTGCACGTCGCCGCGCAGCAGCTCGTCGAGCGTGAGGTCGAGCTTCGTGCACGCGTCGAGGAGCGTCTCGAGCGAGAGGCCCCGGCGGCCGCGCTCGGCCTGCGAGACGGCGCTGGGGGAGATGCCGAGCAGCCGCGCGAGATCGGACTGGCTGAGGTTGCGCTGCGTGCGCACGGCCCGCAGCGCGGTGCCCAGGCGGGCGGCCGCGGGCGCGGCCTCGAGCACGGGGCGCCCGTCCTCGACGCGCATCCGGAAGACGCTGCCCTCGACGCCGGGGCCGCGCGCCTCGGCCTTCGCGATCCGCAGCCGGTCCTCGCTCAGGGCGAACACGCACTGCGTCACCTCGGCGATCTCCCGCCGCAGCGTCGCGAGCGCGGCGCCGTGGCCGACGGACCAGTACGCGATCGCGCCGACCTCGAGCAGGTGCGGGCAGCACCGCACGAAGAACGCCCGCGCGGTGTCCGTGCCCCAGCGCGCGGCCATCGCGTCGAGCGGGTCGAAGAGCAGCACGCTGCGCTCGGCGCGGTCGCAGCGCTCGGAGATCGCCTGCAGCAGCGGGGCCGGCCGCCCGAGGCCGCCGGTGGCCCGGGCGTCGACGACCGCGAAGCCGGGATACGCGGCCGCGACCTCCTCGGGCGAGCGGGTGAGCGAGACGTAGAGCGCGAGGTCGTAGCTGTCGCGGTGTTCGGCGAGGGCGGCGAAGAACGGCACGACCGTGCGCTCCTCCTCGGCCTCCCAGACGACGTTGTCGCCCCAGTAGAGGCCGTCGAGGGCCGCGTCGAGCGGGGCCACGCCGGTGGTGGCGGCGCCGTCGTCGCTCATGGCGAGACGCGGAAGGTCCGGAAGCGCTGCTTCATCTTCGTCGCGCCCCTGTGCGCGGTGCTTCATGGTACGCCGGCATGGGCGGGGGAGGCCGGGGTCGCCGCGCGGCGCCGGGGCGGTCCGCCGCGGTTGACTTCTCCGCTGGGCGTAGTACGTTCGCACTCGCGGAGGGAGACCGGTCAGTCTCATGCTCCCGGCAGCCCTCCCGGACCGTTTCCCGGCAAGAGGAGAGAGAGCCATGCCGATCCCCACGGAGCTCGTGGGTTCGCTGCCGCGTCCGGAGAAGCTCCAGAACGCGTATCAGGACCTCGACGACGGCAAGATCACGTTCGAGGACCTGCAGGCCCTGCAGGACGAGGCGGCCGAGGACTCGATCAAGCGCCTCGAGGCCACCGGCGAGCCGATCGTCACCGACGGCGAGCAGCGCGAGTCGAGCTTCGCGACGTACTCGATCACCGACACCCTGGCCGGCACCGGCCTCGCGGACAACCTGGCGGGCGACGGCCAGTTCTTCGCGATCTTCGACGACGGCCACCATCGCCAGCTGCCGCGGCTCACCGGCGGCCCGTTCCGCTACAAGACCTACGCGTCGGAGTTCGTCGAGAAGAACAGGAAGATCGCGACCCACGAGGTCAAGCAGGCCGTCATCTCGCCGTCGATGATGATGCTGCTCTATCCGCTCGAGGGCGAGATCGAGGGCTACTCGCGCGAGCAGTTCCTCGAGGACTGCGTGGGCGAGTGCGAGAAGGACATCCGCCAGTGCTTCGCGGCCGGCGCCGTCCGCGTCTCGGTCGACTTCACCGAGGGCCGCCTGGCCAACAAGAACGACGCGCGCAACCCCTGGACCGGCCAGGACATGCTCGGGGACTTCATCGACCTCAACAACCGGCTCTTCGCGCGCTTCAGCGCCGACGAGCGGCGCAACATCGGCATCCACACCTGTCCCGGCGGCGACAACGACTCCGTGCACAGCAAGGAGGTGCCGTACGAGAAGCTGCTCTCGAAGATGTTCCAGATGAACGCCGGCTACTTCCTCATCCAGTGCGCCAGCGAGGAGGACAAGGAGGAGGTCTACCGGCTCTGCGGCCAGTACAGCCGTGACGACGCCGACGGCGTCGCGCAGGTGTGCTTCATGGGCGTCATCAACCCGCTGACGCCCGAGGTCGAGACCGCCGAGCAGGTCCGCGACGACCTCGTCACCGCGGCGAAGCACATCCCGGTGGAGCGCCTCGGCGCGACCGACGACTGCGGCTTCTCGCCGTTCAGCCGCGACCTCAAGCCCAAGCACGGCTCGCCCGACTTCGCCCGCGACGTGGCGATGCAGAAGATCACCGCGCGCCTCGAGGGCACGCGGATGGCGTCCGAGCAGCTCGGCGTCTAGCCCGTCCGATTCCGCCCGGGCGCCGCACGCCGGCGCCCGGGCCGATCGTGCTTGGATCCCGGCGTCCCCGGCGGCGGAGGCCCGAGCATGATCGACACCGACCACTACCTGCGCTTCGAGCGCGCCGGCGCGGTGCGCGAGACCGCGCACGGCGTCGAGGCCGACCTCGAGCGCGGCGAGCGGCTGCGCGTCGACGTCGTCGCCGCGGACGTCGTCCGGCTGAAGATCACCCGCGGCGGCGCCTTCGACGAGGCCCCGACGTACGCGGTCTGCGCCGACCCGCTCGCGCCGGCCACGCCGTTCGACGTCGAGCGCGACGACGGCGTCGTGCGCGTCAGCACGACCGCGCTCGTCGTCTCGCTCGGGCTCGACCCGTTCCGGCTCGACGTCCACCGCCCCGACGGGTCGGCCGTGATCGAGACGGCCGAGGACGCCGACGGGCGGCCGTGGCCGTACGCGACGCTGAACGGGGCCTTCACCGTCCGCCGCCGCTGCCGGCGCGAGGACGCGATCTACGGGCTGGGGGAGAAGACCGGCCCGCACAACCGCCGGGGGCGCGATTTCACGCTGTGGAACACCGACGTCCTCGATCCGTACGCGACGGCCGAGTTCACCGCCGCCGCGCCGCCGGGCGACCCGCGCGGCGACCGCACCAGCGCCGAGTTCGATCCGTACTACGTCTCGATCCCGTTCTTCTCGCACCTCGACGCCGCCACGCGGCGCGGCCGGCGGGTCGTTCGTCGACAACGGCTACCGGGCGGCGTACGCGTTCTCGGCGGGCGAGGAGTACCGCATGCACTTCGCCGGCGGGCAGTACACCGAGTACGTCTTCGCCGGTCCCGGGCTGCCGGACGTCGTGCGCGCCTACACCGCGCTGACCGGCCGCGCGGCGATCCCGCCGCTGTGGGCGCTCGGCTACCACCAGTGCCGCTGGCACCGCTACACGCAGGCCCAGGTCGAGGAGCTGGCCGAGCGCCACCGGGCCGAGGGGATCCCGTGCGACGGCCTGTGGCTCGACATCGAGCACATGGACGGCTACCGCGTGTTCACCTGGGACACGGAGTCCTTCCCGGACGCCGACGGGATGCTCGCGCGGCTGGGCGACCGCGGCTTCCGGGTCGTCACGATCGTCGACCCGGGCGTCAAGCACGAGCCCGGCTATGCGGTCTTCGACGAGGCGCTCGCGCGCGACGTCCTCTGCCGGACCGAGGGCGGCGACCTCTACATCGGCGACGTGTGGCCGGGCGACACCGCGTTCCCCGACCTCGCGACCGAGGAGGGGCGCGCATGGTGGGGAGAGCGCAACGCCGCGCACCGGCGGTCGGGCGTCGCGGGGATCTGGAACGACATGAACGAGCCCGCGACCGGCCGCAATCCGCCCGAGGCGATGCGCTTCGACCACGGCCGCGTCGCGCACGAGCGCATCCACAACCAGTACGGGCTGCTCATGGCGATGGCGACGACCGACGGCCTGCTCGCCGAGCGGCCCGAGGAGCGCACCTTCGTCCTCTCGCGGGCCGGCTTCTCCGGCATCCAGCGCTACGCGGCGAACTGGATGGGCGACAACCAGGCCCGCTGGGACCACCTCTGGGTGAGCATCCCGATGGCCATGGGTCTCGGGCTCTCCGGGCAGCCGTTCGTCGGGGCCGACATCGGCGGCTTCTTCGGGGACTCGAACGCCGAGCTCGCGCTGCGCTGGATGCAGTACGGGACGCTGACGCCGTTCTGCCGCAACCACTCGATGGTCGGCAACGTCGACCAGTACGCGTGGTCGTGGGGGGAGACGATCACCGGCCTCGTGCGCGAGGCGATCGCGCTGCGCTACCGGCTGATGCCGTACGTCTACGCCGCGTTCCTGGCCGCGAGCGAGACGGGCGAGCCGGTGCAGCGCCCGCTCGTCTTCGACCACCAGGACGATCCGGCCGTCCGCGACCTCGACGACGAGTACCTCTTCGGCCCCGACCTGCTCGTCGCGCCGGTGACCGCGGCCGGGACGACCGCCCGCCACGTCTACCTGCCGGCGGGCGACTGGTACGACTGGCACACCGACGAGCCCGCCGGGCCCGGCTGGGTGCTCGCGCCGACGCCGATGGACCGCATCCCGATCCACGCGCGTGCGGGCGCCGTGATCCCGATGTGGCCGGACGCGCCGCCGGCGGCCGGCGGCCACCAGCCCGCGGTGGTCGAGTTGCACCTGTTCGTCCCGCGCGCCGACGGGGAGCGCACGTCGTTCCTGCAGGAGGACGACGGCCTCACGTTCGCCGCCCGCGACGGGGCGCGCCGGCGGACGACGTTCACCGTCGCCCGGGCGGGCGGCACGGTGACGCTCCGCGCCGAGGTCGAGGGCGACGGCTACCCCGAGTTCGCCCGCGAGGCGTTCCACCTCGTGCTCCACGGGGCGGCGCCCGAGGCGGTCGTCGTCGACGGCGAGCGGGTCGCGGCGCGCGACGGTCGCGTCGTGATCCCCAACGCCGGCACGGCGTTCACGGCGGAGTTCGAGGTCTAGGCGGTCGCCGGGGCGGCCGTGGCCGCGGCGCGTTCGAGCATCTCGGTCGCCTCGTCCACCGGCGCGGGCCGGCCGAAGAGGTAGCCCTGGGCGCGCGGGCAGCCGAGCGCGAGCAGCAGGTCGCGCTGGCTCTCGGTCTCGATGCCCTCGGCGACGACCGCGCAGCCCAGCGGCCCGGCCATCTGCATGACGGCGGTGACGACGGCGCGGGCGCCGACGTCGGCCTCCATCGCGGCGATGAACGAGCGGTCGATCTTCACCGCGGCGAGGCGCAGGCTGCTGAGGCGGGCGAGCGACGAGTAGCCCGTGCCGAAGTCGTCGAGGACGAGGCCCGCGCCGGTGGAGCGCAGGCGCTCGAGCATCTGCAGCGGCTGGTCGGTCGCCTGGCGCATGAGGGCCGACTCGGTGAGCTCGAGCAGCAGCCGCTCGGCCGGGGCGCGATGGGTCTCGAGGAGCTCGACGAGCAGGTCGGGCAGCTGCTCGTCGGCGAGCTGGCTGGCGGAGAGGTTGACGGACATCCGGACGTCGTGGCCGGCCGCCTGCCAGGCCGCGAGCTGCTCGACGGCGCGGGCCAGGACGAAGCGGCCGATCGGCAGGATCAGGCCGGTGCGCTCGGCGATCGGGATGAACTCGGCCGGGCTGACCGGTCCGAGGTCGGCGCAGTTCCAGCGCAGCAGCGCCTCCATGCCCACGATGCTCGAGTCCGTGATGTCGACGACCGGCTGGTAGACGACGTGCAACTCGTCGCGGTCCAGCGCGCGGCGGAGGTGGCGCTCGAGCGTCATGCGGCTGCTGGCGGCGTCGCGCATCGAGGCGGCGAACAGCTTCACGGTGCCGCGGCGCTCGAGCTTCGCGGCGTAGAGCGCGAGGTCGGCGTCGCGCAGCGCCTCCTCGCCCGTCGCGGCGTCGGCGACGCGGCGGGCGCCGATCGTGACGGAGACCTCGACCTCCTCGCCGTCGAGGCTGAACGGCTCGGCGCAGCTGTCGGCGAGGCGCTGGCCCACCGCGAGCGCCCCGTCATCGTCGCGGATCCCGTCGGCCACGAGGACGAACTCGTCGCCGCCCGGACGGGCGAGGAGGTCGCCGAGGCGGGCGTGGCCGCTCAGGCGCTCGGCGACGAGCACGAGCAGGCGGTCGCCGGCGTGGTGGCCGAGCGAGTCGTTGACGAACTTGAAGCCGTCCACGTCGATGACGTAGACCGCGCGCGAGGCGCGCAGGTCCATCGCGTCGATGCGGTCGTGCAGCGCCGTGCGGTTGGCGAGGCCCGTGAGGGGGTCCTGCGCGCTGCGGCGCTGGAAGTCGTCGGTGGTCGCGCGCATGCGGCCGAAGAGGTAGGCGACGAGCGTCGTGTTGACCACGAGCGTCGCGAGGGCCACGACCCCGAGGCCCCACAGGCTGCCGTGGCCGTTGTACGGCCCGCCCATGTGCACCGACAGGGCCGACGCGGTGGCGCAGCCCGCGGCGATGAGCACGGCGTGCAGCGCGACGTCACGGCCCGGGAGCGTGCAGACGACGATCGGCAGGAACCACAGGGCGAGCAGGAAGAACCCCGAGGGCAGACCGCCACCCGCGTAGACGAGCCCCGACACGGCGACGGCCCCGACGACCGCGACGACGTTCATCGCGGGACGCGAGACGATGATCGCGCGGCGCAGGAGGACGGCGAGATACAGCGGCGCGGTGGCGGCGGTGAGCACGACGACGGCCGCGTCGTTCGCGCGGCCCGCGTGCGGGACGAGCAGCCACACGACGGTCATCACGATCATCACCGGCCAGGCAGCGGCGATGGCGCGCGTGATGAGCGCGGCACGATCGGTGGGCCTGGGGGGGACAGCGATGTGGAGCATGGCCGGCCCGGTAATCGGCCGGCCGCACCCGAACTTTTGGCGCGTGGACGGTTGGCGCGGACCCGCTGCGGTCGTTTGCCGCGTGACCGGGGCAACCGGTTACGGCGCTAGGCCGCCGCGAGCGCCGCGCACGCCGCCTCGTACTCCGACGGCGACCGCCCGACCACCGCGCGGAAGTCGCGGATGAAGTGGGCGTGGTCGAAGTAGCCGAGGTCGAGCGCGAGCCGGGTCCAGTCGCTGCGCTCGCCCGCGGCGAGCTGCTCGGCCGCCTCCTGGAGGCGGTAGCGCCGCAGGACCCACTTCGGCCCGACGCCGACGTGGCGGCGGAACAGGCGCTGCAGCGTGCGGGTCGACACGGCGTGGCGGCGCGCGATCGCCTCGACGCTCGTCCCGGGCTCGACCTCGAGCATGTCGGCCACGACCTCCTGGACGAGCGCGACGTCGGGGTCGGGCTCGGGCATGCGGGCGCGCAGGAACGCCTCGGTGAGCGCGAGCTTCTCCTCCGGCGCGGCCTCCGCCGCGGCGGCGCGCTCGAGCTCGCGGCCGGCGGGGCCGAAGAGGTCGGCGCAGGGCCACCGCGCGGTCGGTGATCTCGTGCACGGGGCGGCCGAGGAAGCCCGAGAAGCCACCGGGGCGGAACTTCACGCCGACCGCCCACCCGCTCCCGGCCAGGATGCGGACGTCGCGGCGGCGATGGACGCCGTGGACCGCGGCGCCGTGCGGCTCGAAGACGAGGTTCACGCACGGGTGCGTGACGACCTCCTGGCGGTGCGCGGGGCGGCCGCCCAGGTCCCATTGCACGACCCAGTGGCGCTCGACGACGTGGGCGAGGTCCGTGCTGGGCGGCGTGCGGCGCAGCGTGAAGACGCGGCCGATCGCCTCGGGCCCGAGGATGCCCCGCGTCGATGTCGTGGGCCGGTCCATCGCCTGGCGGATTCTTCCAAGACGCCCGGCCGGGCCGTCTCTAGATTCAGGGCGATGAGCACCGGATACGGACACACCAACATCGACGACGTCGAGGATCTCGCCGCGAAGTTCGGCATGGGCGAGATCGGCGAGGCGCGCTACCTGCGCGACGACGTCGGCGCCGAGGCGATCGGCATCACCTACTACCGCATGAACCCGGGCAAGCGCACGGGCTTCGGCCACCGTCACGAGAAGGCCGAGGAGATGTACGTCGTGGTCGCCGGGACCGGCCGGGTCAAGGTCGACGACGACCTCGTCGACCTCAAGGCCCGCGACGTGGTGCGCGTGGCGCCCGCGTCGGTCCGCGAGATCGAGGCCGGGCCCGACGGCATCGAGGTCATCGCCCTCGGCACCCACTTCGAGGGCGACGGCGAGATGCTCCAGGGGTGGTGGACCGAGTAGCCGCCCGTTAACGGCGAAAGCCCGCTCTCGCGGGCTTCGGCCATCAGAAGATCAGGCGGTTATTGGGGAGGGGACGTTCGTAGAAGGTCTCAGCCTCGGGTTGCCTTCGCTGTCTGACAGTCGGAGTATCGGCGAGCAGCGGCCCGGGCTGTAGGCCTCCGCCGGATTGGGCGCGCCGGCGCGCGGTTGGCCGTTTCGTTCAAGACGCCGCGGCCGCATCGCGGGACGATCGTGGACATGACCAGCGACACCACACCCGCGATCACGATGCAGTTCGGCTGGACGATCGTCTACGTCGACGACCCGGCGGCGGCCGCGGCCTTCTACGAGCGGACCTTCGGCCTGCCGGGGGAGTTCGCCGCGCCCGACGGCAGCTACGCCCAGCTCGACACGGGGGCGACGAAGCTCGCGTTCGCCTCGTACACGCTCGGCGAGGGGAACTTCGCGGGCGGCGTGCGCCGGGCGGGTGCGGACGGGGCGCCGCCGAACGTCGAGATCGTGCTCGTCCACGACGAGGTCGATCGCGCCTACGAGATCGCGCTCGCGGCCGGCTGCGCGGCCCTCGCCCCGCCGCAGGACAAGCCCCAGGGCCAGCGCGTCGCGTACGTGCGCGACCCGTTCGGGACGCTCCTCGAGCTCGCGACGCCGCTCTAGGCGCGGCGACCGTCCGATATTCGTCCAGGATTCCGGTGCGGCGCGTGAAACGCGGTAGCGACCTGCCGTTGACGTGGCAGTCAGCACAAGTCGTTGCTGCGGATCGAGGGGACTCGGTAGGAAGCCGGGCCTCCGGGACTGACAATGCGTCCCGCACCCCGACCGCACGACGGACGGCGAACAAGCGGGTCCTGAGCGCGCCTCCGCGGACGGGCTCAGGGCCCGCGCCGCCGCTCCGCGCCTCAGGCGTCGGCGATCTCGCGCCCGAGGCGCTCGGCCGTCGCCTCGATCTCCGCGAGCGTCGTCGCCTCGTGCACGCCGCGCAGCGCGATGCGGTCGGCCGCCTCCTCGGGCACCGAGTCGCGCCCCACGATCGCGTACAGCGGGACCCCGGCCTTCAGGGCGCGCTCGCCGATCTCGCCGACGATCTTGCCCATGACGCTCTGCTCGTCGATGCGGCCCTCGCCGGCGATGACGCCCGCGCAGCCGCGCAGGCGCTCGTCGAAGCGCACGGTGTCGAGCACGTACGGCGCGCCGGGCTCGAGCGCGGCGTCGAAGCGCGCCCACAGCCCGCCCGAGAGGCCGCCCGCGGCGCCGGTCATCGCGACGCCCCGCGGGTCGCGCGGCAACTCGGTCGCGTAGGCGTCGAGGCGCTCGGCCAGGCGCTCCACCATCGCCGCGTCGGCGCCCTTCTGCGGCCCGTAGATCTCGGCGCAGCGCTCCCACGGCGTGGTCACGTCGCAGAGGACGGCGATCCGCGTGTCGCCCGGGCCGCCCAGGTCCGCGAGCGCCTCGAGCGCGCCGCGCCCGCCGTCGACGGTCGCCGAGCCGCCGACCGCGACCATGATCTCCTCGACCCCGCGCTGCGCGGCGGCGTGGATGAGCTGGCCGGTGCCGTAGGTCGTCGTGACCCAGGGGTCCTTCTCCTCCTCGGTGACGAGCGCGAGCCCGCTCGCCACGGCCATCTCGACGATTGCGCGGCGCCCGCCGTCGATGAGCGCGAACGGCGCGGTGATCGGCCGGCCGAGCGGGTCGCGGACGTCGTCGACCGCGACCTCCTCGCCTCCGATCGACGCGAGCAGCGTCTCCTGCGTGCCCTCGCCGCCGTCGGCGACGGGGCAGAGCTCGGCCTCGAGCCCGGCGGCGCTCAGCCCGCGCCCGATCGCCTCGGCGACCTCGACCGCGCTGAAGGTGCCCTTGAACGAGTCGGGCGCGACGAGGACCATGGCCATGGGGCGCGACGCTATCTGAGAAGCGCCGACGGCGTTGGGCTCGGCGAGAACGTCGCGGCGGGCGCGCCACCGCGCGCCCGCCGGTCCCACGCGACTCAGTGCAGCGGCGGCTCCCAGCCCTCGAGCACGGGGGGCTGCCAGTCGGTCCCGACGGTGCGGGAGCCGGCGACCCACGAGCCGAGCTCGGGCTGGGCGAACTTCGTGTGCTTCTCCTTGAGCTGGATGCCGTAGGAGTTGCCCTCCTGCAGGTGCTTGATGAGCACCTTGCGGGCGATCTCGTCCTCACGGCCTTCCGGGATCGGGAAGTAGATCCGCAGGAACGAGTTCGAGTAGCGGTCGAACACGGCCGGGACGCCCTGCTCCTGCAGGAGGTGGATGTCCTCGAGCCAGTTGATGTCGTCGCCCGGCGTCGCCGCCATGAGGTCGACGTCCTCGATCAGGCTCACGTCCTCCTGGTAGGGGAAGCGCTTGCCCGCGAGGTACTCGGCGTCGAGGCCCTGCTGCTTCTCGGGCTCGCCCCTCATGCGCCCGCCTCCCCGTTGGCGGACGTTCCGACGCCGGCCTCCGGGCCCGAGGGCGGGAGGTAGTCGACGGGGTTGTCGATGTAGCGCTCGAGGAGGGTCTTGATCTCGCTGAGCGTCCGCTCCTCGGTCACGCCGGGCACGTACTCGGTGCCGGCGAGCGGGACCTTCGCCATCGCCGCGGCCTCGACCGTCAGGGCGGCGAGGTCCTCGGGCTCGAGCGAGTGGATGTTGGTCTTCCCGCACGCGCGCGCGAGGAGCTGGACCTCGAGGGTCAGGGCGTGGAGGAAGTTGTAGACGCGCTCGGCGGCCTCGTCCACGTTGAGCCGCTTGCGCAGCTCCGGGTCCTGCGTGGTGATGCCCACCGGGCAGCGGCCGGTGTGGCAGTGGTAGCACTTGCCGGCCGGGACGCCCATCGACCCCATGTAGTCGGTGACGCCCGGGATCTCCTTGTTGCAGTTCAGCGCCATCAGCGCCGAGTGCCCGATCGCGACGGCCTTCGCGCCGAGCGCCAGGCACTTGGCGATGTCGCCGCCGTTGCGGATGCCGCCCGCGACGACGAGGTCGATCTGGTCGGACAGGCCGACGTCCTCGAGCGCGCGCCGCGCCTCGGGGATCGCCGCCATGAGCGGGATGCCGGTCTCCTCGGTGGCGAGGTGCGGGCCGGCGCCCGTGCCGCCCTCGGCGCCGTCGAGGTAGATGATGTCCGGGCCGCACTTGGCCGCCATGCGGACGTCGTCGTACACGCGCGCGGCGCCCAGCTTGAGCTGGATCGGGATCTGGTAGTCGGTCGCCTCGCGGATCTCCTGGATCTTCAGCGACAGGTCGTCCGGCCCCAGCCAGTCCGGGTGCCGGGCGGGCGAGCGCTGGTCGATGCCGACCGGCAGCGAGCGCATCTCCGCGACCTGCTCGGTGACCTTCTGGCCCATGAGGTGGCCGCCGAGGCCGACCTTGCAGCCCTGGCCGATGAAGAACTCGGCCGCGTCGGCGAGCATCAGGTGGTGCGGGTTGAACCCGTACCGGCTCTGGATGACCTGGTAGTACCACTTCGTCGACAGGTCGCGCTCGGGCGGGATCATGCCGCCCTCGCCCGAGCAGGTCGCCGTGCCGGCCATCGAGGCGCCCTTGGCCAGGGCCATCTTCGCCTCGATCGACAGCGCGCCGAAGCTCATGCCCGTGATGTAGACCGGGACGTCGAGCTCGATCGGCTTCTTCGCGAAGCGCGCGCCGAGCACGGTCTTCGTCTCGCACTTCTCGCGGTAGCCCTCGATGACGAAGCGCGTCAGCGTGCCGGGCAGGAACACGAGGTCGTCCCAGCCGGGCATCTTCTTGAAGAGCGAGAACCCGCGCATGCGGTAGCGCCCGAGCTCGGCCTTCATGTGGATGTCGTTGATGACCTCGGGGGTGAAGATCTTGCTCTGCCCGAGGATCGTCTGCGGAGAGGGTGCGGTCTCGTCAGCCATCGTGGCGTCCTCCTCTCAGAGCACGAGCTTGCGCTCGGACGGCTCGAGGGTGTCGTAGTTGTAGAGCTGCTTGCCGCACACGAACTTCTGGAGCTCGGGCGGGTCGCCGAGCCCGTAGATGCGGAACTTGCGCTCGATGAACTCGGTGTCGGCGTCGGTCCACTCGCCCGGGACGCAGTCGACGCCGAGCGACTTGACCTTGCCGCCGACGTAGAGCGTCCCGTCGTACATGGAGTCGCCGAGGCCGGGGCCGACGTCGCCCAGGATGATCTGGCGGCCGCGCTGCATCATGAAGCCGGTCATCGAGCCGGCGCTCCCGCCGACGATGACGGTGCCGCCCTTCTGGTCGATGCCCGTGCGCGCGCCGACGCGGCCGTGGATGAGGACGTCGCCGCCGCGGATCGCCGCGGCCGTGAGCGAGCCGGCGTTGCCGTCGATGACGACGACGCCGGACATCATGTTCTCGCACGACGACCAGCCGACGCGGCCCTTGATGTGGATCTCCGGGCCGTCGATGAGCCCGCAGCCGAAGTAGCCGAGGCTGCCGTCGAACGTGATCCGGCACCGGGTCAGGATGCCGACCCCGAGCGAGTGCTTCGCGCCCGGGTTCGCGATCGTGACGTCGGTGACGCCCTCCTCGTAGACCAGGCGCCGCAGCTCGGCGTTGATCTTCCGGGTCGTGAGCTCGCGCGCGTCGAACGTCGCCGTGTCGCCGTCGATCTCCGCGACGCCGGGCGCGGCGCCGTCGATCTCGACGAGGCCGCGTGCGTCGTACTTGATGCGCGACTCGCCTACCGCTGCCACACCATCACCTCACCCTCGTACGGGTCGTACGTGTCGATCTCCCGGTCCACGACCTGGCGGATGGCGACCTCCTCGGAGGCCAGCGCGACCAGGTCGTCGGCCTCGTAGAGCACGAGCGGCTTGGCGGCCAGCTCGTCCTTGGCCATGCCGAGCGCGTCGTCGGTGACGCAGATGTACGTGAAGACGCCGTCGAGCTCCTCGAGGCTCTGGCGCATGGCGTCCTCGAGGGACTTGCCCTCGGCCATGCGCTCGGCGAGGTAGACGGCGATGATCTCGGAGTCGCACTCCGACTGGAAGCGATGCCCGCTGCGCTCCAGGCGCCGGCGCCAGTAGAAGTAGTTCGTCAGCTGGCCGTTGTGGACGACCGCGATGTCGGAGAAGGGGTACGCCCAGTACGGGTGCGCGCCCGAGATGTCGACGTCGGACTCGGTCGCCATCCGCACGTGGCCGATGGCGTGGCTGCCGACGAAGCGGTCGAGCTTGTACTCCCCGGCGACCTCCTCGGCGTCGCCCAGGTCCTTGACGATCTGCAGCGAGTGCCCGATCGACAGCACCTCCGCGCCCGGGATGTTCTCCACGCGGTCGGCCAGCAGCTTCAGGTCGCCGTCGTAGCCGAACGTCACGTTGAAGGCGTACTCGGTGGAGTCCTCGTACTCGGCGTCCGTCGCGCCGACGGCCACGAGCCGGCGCTCGACCTCGGCCCGGTGCCGGCGCAGCCGGTCGTGGAACTCGAAGTCGCGCGGCGTGTTGGCGTCGGCGAGCTTCACGCGCATCGCGTACGTGCCGTTGTCGGTCCGCGGCGGCCCGTACAGCGCGAAGCCGGTCGAGTCGGGCCCGCGATGCTTCATCGACTGGAGCATGCGGGTCATCTCACGGCCGATGTCGTGCGTGCCGTCGCGGTAGATGATCCCTGCGATCCCGCACATGGCTAGGGCAGCACCTCCAGGTACTCGTCGCGCTCCCAGTCGGTGACGGCCGCGAGGTAGCGCTCCCACTCGTCGCGCTTGTAGTGGTTGAAGACGTCGTACAGGCGGCCCGGCAGCGCGCTCTTGACGACCTCGTCCACCGCCAGCGCCTCGAGGGCGGCGCCCAGGCTGTCGGGGACCTTCTCGATCTCTTCGCCCTCGGCGAGGAGGTCGTAGGTGTTGCCCTGCTGCGGCGGGCCCGGGTCGATCTTGTTCTTGAGGCCGTCGAGGCCGGCGCGCAGCAGCGTGGCGACGGTCAGGTACGGGTTGCAGGACGAGTCGACGCCGCGGTACTCGAAGCGCCCGCCGGAGGCGACGCGGACCGTCGTCGTGCGGTTCTGCCAGCCCCAGTTCTTGTAGATCGGGGCCCAGAAGCCGGTGTCCCACATGCGGCAGTACGAGTTGACCGTCGGGTTGCCCACGCACATCAGCGCCGGGAAGTGCTCGAGCATCCCGCCGAGGAAGAAGCGGGCCGTCTCCGAGAGCTGCGCCGGGCCGTCCGGGTCGTGGAAGACGTTGTTGCCGTTGTCGTCGCAGAGCGTGAAGTGGTGGTGGTGGCCGTTGGCCGACACCCCGGTGAACGGCTTGGGCATGAAGCACGCCAGGAGGCCGTGCTTGCGGGCGACCGCCGCGCAGACCTGGCGGTAGGTCGTGATGTTGTCCGCGGTGCGGACGGGGCGGTCGAAGCGGAAGTTCAGCTCGAGCTGGCCGGGGGCGTCCTCGTGGTCGCCGTAGCTCATGTCGAGGCCGAGCGCCTGGCCGTACTCGACCACGTCCATGAGGACCGGACGGAGCTCCTCGAACTGGTGGATGTGGTAGCAGAAGGGCTTCGTGACGCCCTCGGGCACCTGCCCGGCCTCGGGCTTCTTGAGCCACATCATCTCGGGCTCGATGCCGATGAGGAACTGCAGGCCGAGCTCCTCCTCGAACTCGTGCGCGATCCGCTTGAGGTTCTGGCGCGGGTCGGCGTCGAGCAGCTCGCCGGTCTCCGTGTCGTAGCAGTCGCAGTACACGCGCGCGACGCGGTTGTCCCAGGGGAGGACGGCGAAGGTGTCGAGGTCGGCGACCGCGGCGAGCTCGGACTCCTCGGGGCCGAAGCCGATGTAGTTGCCGTGGCGGTCGGTGAAGAGGTTCGCGGTCGCGCCGTAGACCAGCTGGTAGCCCTTCTCGGCGACCTGCGGGAAGAAGCTCGCGACGACGCCCTTGCCCATCACGCGGCCGGTGACGGAGACCTGCTGGAAGAAGACGTACTTGACGCCCTCGGACTCGATGCGCTTGACGAGCTCCTGGATGCGCTCGCGGCGGCCGGGCTGGTTGCGCGCCTCCTCGAGCGTCGCGGGCGGCGGGGCGATCCGCGGGCTGCTCAGCACCGTCTCCACGGTGCCGCCGAAGCGCCCGGCATACCCGTTGCTCGTGGCGGCGCTTGAGGTCTCCGTTGCCATCTGTCTCCTCCTGTTCGCTCCTCGCCGGGCCCCTCAGGCCGGCGCTCGGTGCCCCGGTCGTGGCGGGCGCGGCGCGACTATATCGTCGCTTTGAGCAAATAGGTACATTTCTCTTCGCCTTGTACCAGTTTGTCCAAAGACTGGCAAGGCGTTGGCGCGGCCGGGGTACCATGCGCGGCATGCGGGTCGCCATCGATCATCCCGGCGGGCATGGGCCGGCGCAGCCGCGGCCGCGCTGACGCCTTCGGCGACTCGTCTCGCGACGACTCTCCCGCACCGCGCCAGACGCGGTGGGAGCGCGCGAAGAACCGCCCGAAGCGCCAGAAGCGCGAGTGGGAGGCGCCCGGCGCGGTCCTCGGCGGCCCGCCGATCTCGCTGACGTGCGAGTGCGGCGTCAAGCACGACCTCCAGTACGGCGAGGCCTGGACCTGCGAGTCCTGCGGCCGCCGCTGGGACACGCGGCAGATCCCGCGCGAGCAGTACGAGGCCGTCCGCCGCACGCAGCTGCGCTTCCGCGTGCTCCCCGTGGCGCTGGGCCTGCTCGTGCTGGGGCTCGCGGTCTTCTTCACGCTGACCGGCAACATCTTCAGCGTCTTCTTCCTGCTCCCGGTCGGGCTGAGCGTCTGGTTCGTCTTCCTGCGCCCGTTCCACCGCCGGCGCTACCGCGCGGCGATCGCCGACCTGCCGCGGTGGGAGCTGCACCCGGAGTAGGCGGTCCGTGGCGGCGCCCCGCGCGATTCGCGCGGGTGGGACGCCGCGCTCGCGGACTGCTCGGCGAGGGGGAGCAGGGATCGGGCTCTGTGGCGCCCGGCGCCGTGGCCGGTGGCGGTCGAGGATGACGGCGCGAGCACGTGGGCCGAATTTGTCGACGACGGCCACTGTCTGATCGAGACGCGGGTTCGCCGCGGATATCGCGGCAAACCTCATCCGATCGTGCGCGACGCGGGCGCGAACCCGCGGGGCGCGAAGTGGTCGCCAGGCGTCCGGAAATCGGCCCACATGCGTCGGGGCGCACGACATGCGCGCCACGGCGCGCGCCCGCTCGAGCGCCGGCGCTTCGCCCGACGTCACCGAGCCGCCCCGCGCGAGACGCCACCGACGCCCGCGCCGCGACCCCCTTCGCCGCGCCCGCAAGCGCCGGACCGGCCGCAAGCGCCCGAGCGGAACGCCACCCGCACCAGGAAGACCGCCGCTTAAGACACGACGGGGCCCCGGAGGGCCCCGCCCGTCGCAAACCCGCGGGAGCGGAAGTGCGGGTCGCAGTTCTCAGGTGGGCACCGCGTCCGGCTGGACGCTGAGCTCCGGGTTGCGGGCCTCCTCCTCCGGCGTGAGCGGGACCTCCTCGCGCAGCCGGACCGGGATCTTGTCCTGCACCAGATGGCGCCAGAGGTAGAGCACGAAGGCCGCCAGCAGCACCACGAGGCCGACGCGCGTCTTGTCCCAGCCGTAGCCGAAGCCGTCGATGCCGAGGAACCCGCCGGAGTAGATGAAGCCGCCGAAGATCAACAGGACGAAGTTGATCCCCGCCAGCAGCGCTCCGAGCGGGACGTACCAGTTCGGCAGCCGCACCGGCCGTGGCCAGTCGGGCCGGTCGCGCCGTAGGAGGACGAAGGCCGAGAGCGCGGTACACGTCGCGAAGACGTAGCCCACGTTGCTCACCGCCAGGATCTCGAGCGGTGACCCGTACCGGGTGATGAGCAGCAGGTTCAGGATCGCGTCGATCGTCATCGCGACCGCCGGCACGTGGTAGCGGTTCAGCGTGCCGAGCTGGCGGATCGTCATGCCGTCCTTGGCGATGCCGTACAGCGCGCGCGAGCCGTCCATCGTGGCCGTGTTCATCGAGAGCACCAGGCCCGCGACGATGCAGAGGATCATGACCTTGCCGAGCGCGGTGCCGAGGATCGTGTTGAACGCGTCGGAGTAGAACGAGATGAGGGTCGCGTCGTTCGCCACGGCCGCGGTGCCGAGCGTGCCGCCGAGACCGAGCGGCAGCAGCGCGTAGACCGCGGCGCAGAACAGCGCCGACGAGCGCAGCGCCTTCGGCGTGTCCTTCTCCGTGTCGTGGAACTCGGGCGCGAAGGTTGCGACGACCTCGATGCCGTACGCCGACCAGCACATGAAGTACAGCCAGGTCAAGACCAGCGGGAGGCCGCCGCCCGAGCCGATCAGCCAGGTCATGTTCGAGCTGTGCCAGTCACCGGTGACGTACGGCAGGAACATGAGGACGAACGCCGGGATGCACAGCAGCGCGCCGGTCACGTAGCCGAACCACACGGCCGGCCGGACGCCGTAGACGTTGAAGAACCAGACGACGGCGATCAGGATGCAGCCGAAGAGCACCGGCAGGGTGACCGTGAAGCCGGCGCCCGCGTGCGACCAGTCGGCCGACGAGAAGAACTCGGACTGCAGCAGCACGCCCGCGACGAGGCCGTTGACCGACAGCACGACCGACCAGCCGATCCAGTAGCCGAAGGTCGCGACCGGGCCGATCAGCGTCAGGTACTTCCGCCACGCCTCGTGCGCGTACAGGGCGACGCCGCCGGACTTGTTCGGGAACATGCACGCGAGCTCCGCGTGGATGTTGTTCTGCAGGGCGCCCAGGCAGATCGAGATCGTCCACAACAGGAACGCCCCGGTGGTGCCCAGCGCACCGATCGAGCCTCCGAGCGCCGCGATGAGGAACCCCGGGTTCGCGAGTGCGACCACGAAGCCGTCCCACCACGTCATGGCCTTGAGGAGCTGTCTCTCCTCGACCTGGGCAGTAGCCACTGCTTCTCCTCCTCCTCCCGCACCCCGTCCGCGGCGAGCGGGCATAACAGTGAACAAATTGGCCCATCCCGGGGCCGGCGCGGTTGTACCACGTGCCGCGAACGAGCAGTCAACCGAACCTGTGCCTTTTCTCCTTTTCCGGACCGGGGCGGGCCGGGCGTATGATCGGGGCCGGGGAGGACGGCATGGCCGACGTCACAGATCGCGACCGCACGGAGGCGCCGCCGGCGGCGCCCGGGCGCCGCGCGCGGCCCGTCGTCCTCGGCACGCTGTCGGCCGGGATCGACCCCGCGGCGGAGGAGATGGCGATCGCCAGCGCGCTCGAGGCGGGCGTGCCGCTGGTCATCGCGAACATGCTGCACCTGCCGCCCTATCCGGCGACGGTGACGCTCGTCGGCGCGGCGAACGCGACCCTCCCGCACGAGGAGGCGCTCGACGAGGTCCGCGGGACCGCGGCGCGCGCCGCCTCGCTCGGCGTGAAGACGGAGCTGCTGCGCGTGACGACCCGACATCCCGTCCGCGCGCTGCTCCAGATCGTGGTCGAGCGGGACGCCGGCCTGCTCGTGTTCGGCCCCGACCGCTCGCGCGTGCGCGGGTTGCGCTACCGCGCCGCCGTCAGGCGGGTGCGGCGGGACGCGTCGTGCCTGGTGTGGGTCGCGCCCGACGGCTGACGCGTCGACCCCGGTTGCGGTGGACAGCGACCGCCGCCTGCGGTATGAACTCGCCACGCAGTCTGTACGAATTGGTCCATTAAAGAGGAGGGCCCGATGGCGGACGAGAAGATGTGGGGCGGAGAGCCGTTCTGGGGCCTCGGCTACGAGTGGGATCCGAACTGGGTCCTGACGGATCGCCAGAAGGAGCTCCGTGAGACGCTCATCGAGCTCTGCGAGAAGGAGATGCGCGCGAACGCGAAGCGCTCGGACGACGAGCTGCTGTACCCGCGGCGCAACCTCGAGCTCATGGGCGAGCACGGCTTCCTGGCCCTGACCGTCCCCGAGGAGTACGGCGGGCTGGGCGAGAACCACGTCGCCTTCACGATGGCCTGCGAGACGATCGCGCGCTACGGCTGCGCGTCGACGGCCATGTGTTACGTGATGCACATGGCGGCGGTGCAGACGATCATGCTGCGCCCGACCGACGAGCTGGTCGAGAAGTACATCCGCCCGCTCAACAGCGGCAAGCTCGGCACGCTGTCCTACTCCGACCCGGAGACCGGATCGCACTTCTGGTACCCGTTCAGCTCCGGCGCGGAGCGCTCGAACGGTGGCTTCAAGGTCCGCAAGAAGGCGTCCTGGACGACCTCGGGCGGCTTCGCGGACTTCTACGTCGTGCAGACGACGTCGCCGGACTTCTCCGGCTACGACGACCTCTCGGTCTTCGTCATCGACGGCGAGCACGTGAAGTCCCAGCCCTCGCTGTGGGACGCGCTCGGCCTGCGCGGCAACCAGTCCGGCCCGATCGAGGTCGACAACGTCGAGATCCCCGGCAGCCAGATCGTCGGCCCGGTCGGCGACGGCGCGATGTCCAACGACGAGGCCGTCGACCCGTGGTTCCTCATCGGCTCCTCGTCGGTGTGGAACGGCATCGTCCTCGGCGCGATCGACATCGCCAAGCGCCACACGACCCGCAAGCGCCACGTCGACGTCGGCATGCGCGTCGCGGACTACCCGACGATCCAGGACTACGTCGGCGAGGCCGTGATGGACACGAACGCCTGCCGCCTGTTCGTCGCGTCCGTCGCGCAGGCGATGGACTGGGCGACCGACAACAACACGAAGACGCTCGAGCCGGGCGAGACCGCGCGCGCGGACTTCCTGCACTGGGCGTGGCAGATCAAGTTCGAGGCGGCCAAGAACACCGCCCACCACGTCGACAAGATGCTGCACGCCTGCGGCGGCAGCGGCTACAAGCGCGACATGGAGCTCGAGCGCTACGTGCGCGACGCGAAGGCCGGCTGGGTCATGGGCCCGACGAACGAGGTCCTGCGCCAGTTCGTCGGCAAGGCCGTCCTGCTCGGCTTCGACGCCCTCGACTACTGGAACCAGACCTACAACCGGCGGGTCGTCGAGAACGAGGTCAAGAAGCTCGACCCGGCGGCCAAGCGCGAGCTCGCGGAGCAGCTCATGGAGCAGGCCCAGAAGGACGAGGAGAAGGCCCCGAAGACCACGGCCTGAGGGCTAGCCTGAAAACCATGGCCATCGCGATCGACCGTCCCACGCTCCTCACTCCCGGCCTCAAGCCGGTCGACCCCGGCTTCGAGTCCTGGTGGGTGAGGCCGGGCGGAGCCACGGTCGTGCGCGTCCGGCCGGGCGACCGCCTCACGGTGCGCGACCCCGACGGCGGTCAGCCGGCCGAGGTCACGGTCCTCGACGCCGAGGGCGGGGAGGACGCGGCGGCGCTCGGCGCCCGCGCGGACACCCCCGCCACGGTGCTGGTCGCCGCGCTGCAGAACGGCGGCGCCGCCGGCTTCCTCGCCGAGCTGCACCGCCGCGGGCTGAAGCCCCACGACCCGCGCGCGATCCGCCTGTTCGGGACCGACTCGGCGCCGGGTGCGTCGCAGTCGTTCACGGCCGCGCGCGCGGCGACCGTCGTCGTCGGCGCGCCCGGCGGGCGGGTCGTCGAGGGCTCCTGGCCGGCCTCGGCGCTGACCGTCGAGATCCAGCGCGCGGAGCCGCCGACGACCGGGGGCGAGATCGAGCTCCCGGCGCCGCTGGCGGAGCCGCGCCTGGACTTCCGCGTGGACCGCGCGAGCGCGCTGAGCTACGAGGTCAAGGAGGGCGAGTACATCCAGATCATCGACGTCCGCGGCCGCCAGTGCTCGGACTTCCTCGCGTTCAACGCCGAGAAGCTCCAGCAGGGCGTCGAGCGCGGGCTCGACGCGCAGGTGACGCGCACGCTGATGGGCCGGGCCTACCCCGTCGTCGGCCTGCACTCGAAGTACTACGACCTCGACATGGACCCGCTGTGCCAGATCGTCCAGGACACGGTCGGCCGGCACGACTCGTTCGCCCTCGCCTGCACGCGCAAGTACTACGACGACATGGGCTACTTCGGGCACGTCAACTGCACGGAGAACTTCAACGCCCAGCTCGACCCGTTCGCGATCGCGCCGCGCAAGGGCTGGGAGGCGCTGAACTTCTTCTACAACACGGGCTTCGACGACGACCACGTGCTGTTCCTGGACGAGCCGTGGTCGCGGCCGGGCGACTTCGTCCTCCTGCGCGCGCTGAACGACCTCGTCTGCGCGTCCTCGGCCTGCCCGGATGACATCGACCCCGCCAACGGCTGGGAGACCACCGACGTCCACGTCCGCGTCTACTCCCCGGAGAACCGCTTCCAGATGGCGATCGCGCACCGCGTCACCCCCGACGCCGAACCCGTCATGACCAAGGAGACCGGCTTCCACTCGCGCTGGTCGGAGCTCACCCGCAACGTGACCGAGTACCGCGGGTACTGGCTGCCGACCTGCTTCACCAACCAGGGCGCCGTCCAGGAGTACTGGGCCTGCCGCGAGAAGGCCGTCGTGATGGACCTCTCGCCGCTGCGCAAGTGGGAGGTGCTCGGGCCCGACGCGGAGGCGCTGATCCAGGCGACGATCACCCGCGACGCGCGCCGGCTCGCGGTCGGCCAGGTCGTCTACACCGCCGTCTGCAACGACACCGGCGGCATGATCGACGACGCGACCGTCTTCCGGATGGCCGACGACAACTTCCGCTTCATCGGCGGCGACCCGTACACCGGCGTGCACCTCAAGAAGGTCGCCGAGGAGCGCGACCTGCGCGTGTGGGTCAAGCCGTCGACCGACGAGCTGCACAACATCGCCGTCCAGGGCCCGCGCAGCCGCGAGATCCTCAAGGAGTTCGTCTGGGCGCCGCCGACCCAGCCGCAGCTCGAGGAGCTCAAGTGGTTCCGCTTCCTCGTCGGCCGGATCGGGACCTACGACGGCGTCCCGATCGTCGTCTCCCGCACGGGCTACAGCGGCGAGCTCGGCTACGAGATCTTCTGCCACCCCGACGACGCCGAGGCGGTCTGGGACGCGGTCACGGCCGCGGGCGCGCCGAAGGGCATGATCCCGCTCGGCCTCGACGCGCTCGACATGCTGCGCATCGAGGCCGGCCTGATCTTCGCCGGCTACGAGTTCGACGACCAGGTCGACCCGTTCGAGGCCGGGGTCGGCTTCACGGTGAACCTGGACATCGAGGAGGACTTCGTCGGCAAGGAGGCGCTGCTCGAGCGCAAGGCGCATCCGCAGCGCACGCTCGTCGGGCTCGAGCTCGCCGGCAACGAGACCGCGGGCCACGGCGACTGCGTGCACGAGGCGGGCGGGCGCTCGCAGATCGGCGTCATCACGTCCGGGACGCGCAGCCCGACGCTGCGCAAGAACATCGCGCTGTGCCGGATGTCGGTCCCCTACGCCGAGGTCGGCACGCAGGTCGAGGTCGGCAAGCTCGACGGCCACCAGAAGCGGATCCCCGCGACGGTGGTGCCGATCCCGTTCTACGACCCGAAGAAGGAGCGCCCGCGCAGCTAGTGGGCTTCTCGCCGATCCCCGACGCAGGCCCGTTCCTCGAGCACGTCGGCCCGGTGCTCGCCGACGGCGACGTCGTCGGGTTGCGGATCGAGGCGCGGCATCTCAATCGCTCGGGGATGGCGCAGGGCGGCCTGCTCGCGACCGTCGTCGACTTCGCGCTCGGCCGGGCGATCCGCGCGTCGGCCGAGGACGGGCAGCGCGCGGCGACCGTGAGCCTCACGACCGACTTCCTCGGCGCCGCCCGGGAGGGCGACTTCGTCGAGGCGCGCACGGAGGTCGAGCGGCTCGGCGGCACGCTCGCGTTCGCGGACTGCTCGCTGACCGTCGACGGCCGCGAGATCGTCCGCGGCCGGGCGGTCTTCGCCGTGCTGACGGACGGCGAGGGCTGACGCGGGCGGCCGCTAGGCCTTGGTCCGGCGACCGTCGCGGTCGCGACGGGGGCGCAGCTTGTCGGCGAGGCGGCGCGCGCGCTCGCGCGGCGGCACCGGGATCGCCTGGAAGATGATGTGCCGGCCGTCGGTCGTGACGGTCGGGATGAGGTCGATGCGTTTCATGTTCGTTCTCGGACGTGGCGGAGGAGGGAACTGCAACCAGGGTGGCACTTGTTGGTAAAGGCCGCCTCAGTGGCGCGTGAACGGCGCAGAAGGGTGCGGGCGAGCCCCGAGCTGCCGGGGCGGCGGCTCAGGGCTCGCGGAGGACGCGAATCGGCAAGGGGCACTCCCTCGGTCTCGATGGCATCGCAGCCCGTGTCGCGGGTGCGGGACGCGTGGTCAGTCCCGGAGGCGCGGCTTCTTACCGACTCCCCGGCGCGGCCCGCCGCGCGGTCTGGCCGAGACCGGTGCGGCGGGGGCGGCGTCTGCGATGTCGCTGGTGTCCTGATGGGCCCATGGTCGCCCGAGACGGGAATCCGTTGCAGTGGGGCAGCCCGGTGTCCGGGGTCGGGTCAGCGACCCCGGCGGTGCTGGTGCAGACCGCACCCCCGGGGGTCAGGGACCGGCGTCGATGGCCGCGCGGACGCCGGCCTCCGTGGGCGTCGAGTCGAACCCGGTGAGACACCAGGTCGCGCCCGCCGCGGCCCACGGCGCCGGGTCGGTCCCCGGCGGGTTCGTGACGACGATGTCGAACGGTCCGGCGTCCGGCCCGCGGAGCTCGGCGACGTCGGCGACGAGCTCCGCGACGGCCTCGGGGCCGGGGAGGTCGATCGGGAAGACGCCGTCGAAGCGCGCGGCGCGGCGGATCGGGCGCTTGCGCGGCCAGCGCGCCGCGAGCCAGATCGGGATCCGCGGCGTCTGCAGCGGGCGCGGCTCGAACTCGCCGTCCCAGAACGCGGTCAGCCGCTCGAGCGCGGCGTCGAGGAGGCGCGCCTGCTCGGGCGGATCGGCGACCTCGCCGAAGGGCGCGAGCTCGCCGTGGCGGTTGCTGCCGAGGCCGAGCCCGAGCACGAGCCGCCCGCCGCTGAGGTGGTCGAGGGTCACGGCCTCGCGCGTGAGCTTCTGCACCCGCCGCCGCGACGGCGGCGTGACCATCGGGCCGAGGCGCAGGCGCTCGGTCGCGCAGGCGATCGCGCTGAGCGTCACCCACGGGTCGGCGCAGCCGCGGACCGGCGCGGAGTAGACGATGTGGTCCCAGACGAAGAAGCCGTCCCAGCCGCGCTCCTCGGCGCGCGCGGCGAGCGCGGCGACCCGCCGCGGGTCGGCGAGCTCGTCGAACGGGGCGAGGTAGATCCCGCGCCGCGCCATCAGACCACCGGGATCGGCCGCGTCGCGCGCCGCGCGGCGCGGGGACCCGCTCGCCTGGATCACGACGGCGGCGATCACGATCGCGCCGCCGATCAGGGTCGCGGTGCTCGGCTTCTCGCCCACGGCCAGCCACACCCAGATCGGCCCGAGGACGACCTCGAGCAGCGTGATGAGCGCGACCTGCGCCGCCGGGATCAGCCGCGCGCCGACGGTCAGGAAGGCGAGGCCGAGCCCGATCTGACCCGCGCCGAGCGCGACGAGCGCGGGCACGTCGTCGCCCGGGATCGAGCCCGGCGCGGCGAACGGCAGGAACACGAGGACGAGGAGGATCTGCGCCAGGCAGGTCGCGGGCAGCATCGAGACGTCCCGGCGGTGGCGGCTGATGACGATCGAGACCGCGAAGGAGAAGGCCATCAGCAGCGACAGGAGATCGCCGACGCCGCCGCCCTCGCCCGGCCCGCCGATCATCACGCCGACGCCCGCGAGGGCGACCGCCATCGCCACTGCGGTCCGCCCGCTGATCGGCTCCCGGAGCGCGACCCAGGCGAGCAGGGCCGCGAGCACGGGCGCCATCGCCTGGATGAAGAGGACGTGCGCGACCGAGGTGTGGTTCAGCGCGACGATGAACGAGGCCGACGCCGAGGCGATCGCGACGGCGAAGCCGATCCCGGCCAGGCCGACGGACCGACACGCCTGCACGACGCGGCCGCGCTCGGAGATCGCGACCCAGAGGCCGAGGGCGAGGCCGGCGAAGAAGGCGCGGGCGGCGACCTGCGTCGCGGCGTCGACCGACAGGCCGCGCTGCAGCACGCCCGCGGTCGACCACGCCAGCGCGGCGAGCGCGACGAACACCTGGCCGCGGCGCTGCGCGCGGTGTTCCTCGAGGAGGTCGGCGGTCGCCGTGGCCATGCGCTCGCAGTCAAGCAGGCGTGGGCGCCGAGTCGAGGATCCGCGTGCGCAGGGCGTCGAGGTCGGCGTCGGCCAGCCCCGCCGCGCGCAGCCGCGCCTCGAGGTCGAGCCCGTCCAGGAACTCGAGCAGCGCCTCCTCGGCGGTCGTGCCCTCCGCGCGCAGGAACGCGTCGATGGCGGGGTTCGCGTCGTCGATGCCGCGCGCCGTCGAGAGCGCCGGCTCGCACTCCCGGCTGAGCGCGTAGTCGGCGGCGATGTCCGCGGGCGCGACGCCGACGAGCGACAGCACGACCGCGGCGATCATGCCGGTACGGTCGCGGCCGCCCGCGCAGTGGAACGCGACGCCGCCCGGCGCCGCGCGGGCGATCGCGGCGACGACGCAGGCCGTGCTCTCCGGGAAGCGGTCGAGGTGGGGGCGGTAGTAGAGCGGCGTGCCGAAGACCGGCCCGGCGCTCCAGCGGTCCCAGAAGGCGCGGTCGTCGATGCGGTCCAGCGCGACGCGCACGGTCGCGATCGCGGCGGGGCGCGGGGCCGCGTCGCCGTGGCGCTCGTCGTCGTTGCGCAGGTCGAGCACGGTGCGCACGCCGTGGGCCTCGAGCGCGCGCCAGCCCGCCGCGGTCAGGCGGTCGAGGGCGTCGGCGCGCACGAGCGCGCCGCGCCGGATCGTGCGCCCGCCGGCGGCGGGCAGGCCGCCGAGGTCGCGGACGTTGAAGCAGCCGTCCCAGGCCAGGCGTCGGCCGGCGACGGCGTCGGCCGCGCGCGTCACGCGGGCTCAGGCGCCGTTGCCGGAGCCGAGGCGCTCGTAGCGGCCGCCGTGGAAGAGCAGCGGCGCGCCCTCGCCCGTGTGCGCGTACTCGACGCGGCCGAGGAAGAGCGAGTGGTCGCCGCCCCAGTAGGAGCGCACGACCTTCGAGGCGAAGCCCGCGAGCGCGCCCTCGACGAGCGGCGTGTCGTGGACGAGATCGAAGCGCGGCTCGACGGCCTGCTCGCCCTCGCCCGCCTCACGGCCGGCGAACCGGTCCGACAGCTTGCTCTGGCTCTCGCACAGGACGCTGACGCCGAACATGCTCCCCTCGTGGAGCATCGCGCACATCTTGGCCCGGCGGTCGACCGGAGATGAGGACGAGCGGGGGCTCGAGCGAGACCGACATGAAGGCGTTGGCCGTCATGCCGTGGACCTGCTCGCCCTGGCGCGTGGTGATGATCGTGACCCCGGTGGCGAACAGGCCGAGCGTGCGGCGCAGGGCGACGCGCGGGTCGTCGCCCTCGATCTCGAGGGCCTCGGGGCGGGGCTCGTCGTCGAACGGCGTCTCGCCGATCCCGTCGGGCCCGGCGGTCACCGCGACGCCGGACAGCGGCAGGTTGAACTCGGACGGGCGACTCATCGGCGAGGTCATGATTGGACAAATTGATACATGACCCCGGCGGAGAGGGCAACCGCGGATTGGGCGCGCCCGCGCCCGTTCGGCGGTAGCCTTCCCGCCCGTCATGGCCCGTCCCATCGTTCTCGGTGTGGTGGGCGACTCGGGAGCGGGCAAGACCACCCTCACCCGGGGGCTCGTCCGGGTCCTCGGCGACGGCAACGTCGCGCACCTGAGCGCCGACGACTACCACCGCTACGACCGCCGCGAGCGGCGCAGTCTCGGCGTCTCGCCGCTGCACCCGGACGCCAACTACCTCGACATCCTGACCCAGCACCTCGGGCTGCTCCGGCGCGGGCAGTCGGTGCTCAAGCCGGTCTACGACCACCGCGAGGGGACGCTCGGGCGCCCGCACCATCTGCACCCCGCGCACTACCTCATCGTCGAGGGGCTGCTGAGCTTCCACACCGAGACGCTGCGCCTCGCGCACGACGTGCGCGTGTTCCTCGCCCCGCCCGAGGAGCTGCGCCGGGCGTGGAAGCTCAAGCGCGACTGCACGCGCCGCGGCTACACGACCGACCAGGTCCTGTGGGAGCTCGACCACCGCGAGCGCGACGCCGAGGCGTTCATCCGCCCCCAGCAGGCCCACGCCGACATCGTCGTGAGCTTCCACACCGGCGACCGCGGCGATCCCCGGCGCCTGGACGCGGAGATCATCCTGCGCGACTCGCTGCCGCACCCGGACCTCGCGCCGCTCGTCGACGACACGGACGACGGCCCGCGGCTCGAGCGCGGCGAGCGCGAGCTGCTGCTGCGGATCCCGGGCGACATCGACCCCGGCCACGCGGCGCTGCTGGAGGAGGCGGTCTGGGAGCGGATGAGCTTCGCCAGCCACCTCCGGGTCCGCCAGCTCGGCGAGTTCACCGCCGGCACCGACCTGCTGCGCTCGGAGTCGCTCGCGCTCGTGCAGGTCATCCTGCTCTACCACCTCGTGTCGGCGCGGGCCGCGCTGGCGGTGGGCGGGCGCCACGGCCGCGAGGAGCCCGCCCGGCCGACGGGGGCCGACAGCGCGCTGCACGCGTGACAGCTGACACGAACAGCCCACCTGGGTCATAGCCTTCGCTATATGATTCGCGGCTGTCCCATGGCCGTGACTCTCACCCAGCTCGTCGCGTTCCTCGCGGTCGTACGGCGCGGATCGGTGACCGCGGCGGCGGAGGAGCTCGTCGTGACGCAGCCCTCGGTCTCGGCCGCCGTCGCCGCCCTCGAGCGCGAGCTGGGCGTCGCGCTGACCGAGCGCGCGGGGCGCACGCTGCGCCCGACGCCCGCCGGCGCCGCGTACGCGCCGTACGCCGCCGACGTCCTCGGCCTGCTCGAGCAGGGCACGCGCGCCGCGCGCGAGGCGGCCGACCGCGGCCGGCGGACACTGCGCATCAGCGCCGTCACGACCGCCGGCGAGTTCCTCCTCCCGCCGCTCATCCAGGGCTTCCGCGAGAACTTCCCCGACCTCGAGATCAGCCTCGACGTCGGCAACCGCGCCGACGTCTTCCAGCGCCTGGCCGACCACGACGTCGACGTCGCGATCACCGGGCGCGTGCCGGAGGACGGCCGGCTCGTGGGGCGGCCGTTCATGGACAACGAGTGGGTGCTCATCACCGCGCCCGGCGACCCCCTGTCCAAGCGCCGGTGGGTCGCGATGGAGGAGCTGGCCGGACGCCCGTGGCTCGTCCGTGAGCCAGGGTCGGGCACGCGGATCCTGTGCGAGGACTACCTCGCCGACCACGGCATCCGCCCGCGCGTGCTGACGCTCGGCTCCAACGGCGCGATCAAGCAGGCGGCGCGGGTCGGTCTCGGTGTCGCGTTGCAGTCACGGGCGGCGGTCGAGCTGGAGCTCGGGCTCGGGCTGCTCGCGACGATCCGCCCGCGCGGCGGGCTGCCGCACCGCTCCTGGTACGTCGTGCGCGCGACGACCGGCCCGGTCCGCGACGTCGTGGACGCGTTCATGGCGTACGTCGAGTCGCCCGCCGCCCGGCACGCCCTCGCTCGCGCGCGGGACGCCGGGGCCGAGCGGGCCGCGGCGGCCGGCGGCCACTGAGGCGTCCCGTCCCCGGCCCGGACGCCGACGCACCGGATCGGGGCGTGTCCGACGAAAACGGGACGATATGCACCACTCATTGGTGAAAACCTGTCCCGCAAGCTGCCGCGTTGGCGCGTTCGCACCCATTGTCCGATAGGACCGGGCGCATGCCGACGAGGGTCTGCGCCTGCTGCGGTCGTCTGTGGTCCAGCGCCGTACGCCGGCGCTTCGGGGAACGCTGTCCGGAGTGCGAGGCCGATGCCGCGGGCGCGCTGCGCGCGTGCCGCGGCGCAGCGGATCCCGTCGTCGGCCGTCCTGCCCCCCGGTTCGTCCGGGAGGACACGGCGGGAGGCGCGTCGCGCCCGGGTCGTCCTTCGGATCCGGTCGCCGGCGACGCTCTCGACCGTCGGGCATGACGTCCACGCGCTCGCGTCGCGCCCCCCGGCGGGGGCGCGTCGCACGCGTGGAATCCGCCGCTCTCGAGGTCAGGCGGTCGGTGCGAGGTGCTTCGTGTCGGCCAGCACCGCGTCGAGCGCGCTGAGGACCTGGTCGGCCGCCTCGCGGCGCGCGTTGTGGCCCATGAGGCCGAGGCGCCAGATGTCCGGCGCGTCCGGGCCGAGCCCGCCGCCGACCTCGACGTCGTGCTCCTTGAGCACGCGCCCCTGGACCTCCTTGCCGTCCACGCCGTCGGGGACGCGGACCGCCGTGAGCTGGGCGAGCTGGTACTCGGGGTCGGCGAGCAGCTCGAGGCCGCGGTCGCGCAGCTGAGCCTGGAGGTAGGCGCCGGCGTCCTGGTGGCGCTGGAAGCGACTCTCGAGGCCCTCCTCGAGGACGCCGCGCAGCGCCTCGTGCAGGGCGTAGATGTGGAGGATCGGCGCGGTGTGGTGGTAGGTGATCGGCCGGTCGACCCAGTACTTGGCGAGCAGGTCGAGGTCGAACGTGAACGGCACCGGCGACGTGCGCGCGGCGATGCGCTCGAGCGCGCGGTCGGAGATCGCGAGCGGCGACATGCCGGGAGGCGCGGCGAGCGCCTTCTGCGTGCACGAGTACGCGTAGTCGAAGCCCCACTCGTCGAACTCGATCGGGTCGGCGCCGAGCGAGGTCACGCAGTCGACGAACAGCAGCGTGTCGCCGCCGCGGCGCTGCAGCTCGCGCCCGAGCTCCTCGACCGGATGCCGGACGCCCGTCGAGGTCTCGGCGTGGACGACCGCCAGGAGCTTGGCGTCGGGGTTCGCGTCGAGCGCCTCGAGCAGCTTCTCGTTCGGGGCGATCTGGCCGTAGTCCGCGCGGACCTCGACGACCTTCGCGCCCGTGCGCTCGGCCATCCGCGCGATGCGGTTGCCGAAGAAGCCGGTGACGGCGACGATCGCCGTGTCGCCCGGCTCGAGGAAGTTCACGAGCCCGCACTCCATGCCCGACGACCCGGTCGCCTGGTGCGGGAAGACGAGGCCGCCCTTGGCCTTGTAGACCTGGCGCTGGAAGCCGATCAGCTCGGTGAGGATCTCGTGCAGGTCGGGATCCAGGTGGCCGAGCATCGGCTTCTGCATGGCCGCGAGGACGGCGGGCTCCACGTTGCTGGGGCCGGGCCCGGCGAGCAGGCGCTGCGGCGGATCGAGGCGCGGAAGGTCACTGGCGGGGGTCATCGCGGGCACCTTAGTCGAAAACTGTGAGCGAAACCACGGAATCCGTGGAGCTTCTACGGGTTCGCTCTATGTATTGAGCGGACCCATCGTCCCAAACAGATTCCCTGCGAACGGCTTGTGTAAGCGGATCGCGAGCGCTGTAGTGCCCGTCGTGTCCGGGCACACGCCCGGTCTCTCCAAGGAGTGTTCGATGACCCACACGCCGCGTCTCCACCGCAGTGAGCTGGCCGTCCCCGGCAGCAACGTCCGCATGCTCGAGAAGGCCCCCGGCCTCGGAGCGGACATCGTGATGCTCGACCTCGAGGACGCGGTCGCGCCCGACGACAAGCCGCAGGCGCGCCTGAACATCATCGACGCCCTGCGCGAGCAGGACTGGTCGGCCTGCTCCGTGTCGCTGCGGATCAACGGCCTCGACACCCACTGGTGCTACCGCGACGTCGTCGACGTGGTCGAGGAGGCCGGCGACCAGCTCGACCAGATCATGATCCCGAAGGTCTCGTGCGCGGGCGACGTGCACTTCGTCGCGACGCTGCTCGACCAGATCGAGGAGGCGTTCGGGCTGCGCCGCAAGATCGGCATCTCGGTCCTCATCGAGACCGCGATCGGCATGGTCAACATCGACGAGATCGCGACGGCGTGCCCGGCGCGCATGGAGGCGATGGTCTTCGGCGTGGCCGACTACGCCGCCTCGCTGCAGAGCCACACGACGTCGATCGGCGGCGGCAACCCGCACTACGCGATGCTCACCGACCCCAACGGGACGCCCGAGCGCCAGGCCCACTGGGGCGACCAGTGGCACTACGCGCTGTCGCGGATCGCGGTCACCTGCCGCGCCCACGGGCTGCGCCCGATCGACGGCCCGTTCGGCGACTTCAACGATCCCGAGGGCTACCTCGCCGCCGCGCGCCGCGCCGCCGTCCTGGGCTACGAGGGCAAGTGGGCGATCCACCCCTCGCAGATCGCGCTGGCCAACGAGGTCTTCACCCCCGACGCGCACATCGTCGACAAGACCCACCGCATCATCGCGGCCATGCGCGACGCCGCCGCGAACGGCAGCGGCGCCGTCTCGCTCGACGGCCGGCTGATCGACGCCGCCTCGATCCGGATGGCCGAGACGCTGCTCGCGAAGCTCGAGCAGATCGAGGCCAAGGAGAACGGCGCGCTGCGCCCCGCGCGGGGGCGGCGCGGCGGGGAGCTCGAGGAGCGCCGGGTCGCGCGCGACCGGGTCCTCGCGCCCTTCGCGGACATCTGATCGACCGCAAGGATTCCTCAGCTGAACGTTGGTGTTCCCTGGTAGCGTCCGGCTCCCAGGCCGCCCGAACGACCGAGGAGGCAGATGCGGTTCTACGAGTACGAGGCGCGCGAGATCGTGCGGCGGGCCGGGATCCCGGTCACCGACTACGGCTTCACGCGCGATCCCGCCGAGGCGGCCCGGATCGCGGCGCGGATCGACGGCCCCGTCGTCATCAAGTCGCAGGTGCTGACCGGCGGCCGGATGAAGGCGGGCGGGATCCAGTTCGCGGACACCCCGGCCGAGGCCGAGCGCCACGCCGCCGACGTCCTGGGCCTGGAGATCGGCGGGCACCTCCCGCGCGGGGTGCTCGTCGACCCGCGGGCGTCGGTCGTCCAGGAGTTCTACGCCGGCGTGGTGTGGGACGGGCTGCGCAAGCGCCCCGTGATGCTCTTCAGCGACATGGGCGGCATCGACATCGAGGAGGTCGCCGAGACCCATCCCGACCACGTCGGGCGCGGGCACTTCTCGACGATCCTGCCGCTGTCGCCGTTCCGCGCGAAGGAGGTCATCGCGTCCGTCGGCGTGAGCGGGTCGCGGCTCAACCGCCTCGTCCCGATCCTCACCCGGCTGGCCGAGCTGTTCCTCGAGCGCGACATGACGCTCGCGGAGATCAACCCGCTCGGCGAGCTCGAGGACGGCTCGTTCGTGGCCCTCGACGCGCACATGGAGATGGAGAACGAGGCCCGCGGGCGCCAGAAGGACCTGCTCGACGCGCTCGGCGTCGCCGACGAGGAGACGCGCCTCGCCCGCGAGCCGACGCCGTTCGAGCTCGCCGGCGAGGAGGTCGACGCGCAGGACCACCGCGGGGTCGCGGGCAACGTCACCGAGTTCGACGGCGACCTCGGGCTCGTGATCGGCGCGGGCGGCGGGTCGTTGACGTTGTTCGATGCCGTGCGCGCGCACGGCGGGCGGCCGGCGAACTACTGCGAGATCGGCGGCAACCCGAGCGTCGCGAAGGCGTGCGGCCTGGCGAAGCTCGTCCTGCAGAAGCCGGGCGTCGACAAGATCGCGGTGATGATGTCGATCGTCTCGAACACCCGCGTCGACATCGTCGCGCGCGGGGTCATCAAGGCGTGCCTCGAGCTCGGGATGGACCCGGCCGAGAAGATCGCGATCTTCCGCATCCCGGGGGCGTGGGAGGACGAGGGCTACAAGATCCTCGAGCGCTACGGGGTCGAGTACGCCGATCGCTCGGTGTCGATGCACGAGGCGGCGCGCCGCGCGGTCGAGAAGATCCAGGGGGCCGCGGCCTGATGTCGATCCTCGTCGACGAGACCACGACGTTCATCGTCCAGGGCATCACCGGGCGCGAGGCCGTGAACCTCACGCGCGAGTGCCTCGAGTACGGCCAGGGCGCGAAGATCGTCGGCGGCGTCACGCCCGGCCGGCGCGGCCGCGAGATCCACGGCGTGCCCGTCTTCGACACCGTCGAGCAGGCCGTCGCCCACCACGAGGCGCCGATCGACGGCAGCGTCGTGACCGTCCCGCCCGCGTTCTGCAAGGACGCGGTGTTCGAGGCGATCGAGTCGGGCGTGAAGCTCGTCGTGATCGTCACCGAGCGGATCCCGCGCCGCGACGTGGCCGAGATGGTCGAGCTCGCCGCGCTGCGCGGCGCGCGGATCATCGGCCCCAACTGCCTCGGGATCATCGTCCCCGACGTCGTGAAGATGGGCGGCATCGGCGGCCCGGCGCGCGACGCGGCCAAGGCGTACTCGCCCGGGCCGATCGGGGTCATCAGCCGCTCCGGCGGGATGACGACCGAGATGTCCTCGACGCTCACCGCGGCCGGGCTCGGCCAGTCGACCGCGGTCTCGATCGGCGGCGACGCGATCATCGGCTCGAGCTACGCGGAGCTGATGCCGCTCTTCGAGGGCGACGAGCAGACCGAGGGGATCGTCATCTACACCGAGCCGGGCGGCCGGATGGAGGCGGAGCTCGCGCGGTGGGTGACCGAGAACGAGTCGCGGCTGCCGATCGTGGCGTTCATGGCCGGCCGGTTCATGGACGAGATGCCGGGCATGAGCTTCGGCCACGCCGGCACGATCGTCGAAGGGCGCGAGGACACGGCGGCCGAGAAGATCGCACGGCTCGCCGAGGCGGGGATTACGGTGGCCGAGGAGATCAGCCAGATCCCGCAGATCATGCGGTCGAGGATGCGAGAGAGGAGCGCGGCATGAGAGCCGATGCGATCTTCATCGGGGTCGAGGTCGACGACGGCGTCGCGGGCGACGCGGCCGTCGCGGCGAAGCTCGCCGAGACCTGTCCGGTCGACATCTACGCGGACGCCGGCGGGCGCGTCGAGCTCGTCGAGCGCAACCTCGACGAGTGCATCCTGTGCGACATGTGCGTCGCCGTCGCGCCGCCGGGGATGGTCGCGGTGCACCGCCTGTACGACGGCGAGGCGGTGAGGGCCTGATGGCCGCGGTGGCGGGCGAGCGGCTCGGGATCGTCGGGGCGGGCACGATCGCCTGCGGCCTGGCGGCGTGCGCGGCCCGGCACGGCGAGGTGACGCTCGTCGCGCGTTCGGACGCCTCGGCCGAGCGGGCCGAGCGCTCCGTGGCGAAGGTCTGCTCGAAGTTCGCCGACCAGCTCCCGCCCGAGCGCGTGCGGATCACGACCGACATCGAGGCGGGCCTGGCCGACCGGACGTTCGTGGTCGAGGCGATCGCCGAGAAGCTCGACGCCAAGCGCGAGCTGTTCGCCCGGCTCGAGGGCCGGCTCGGCGACGATGCGGTGCTCGGCTCGACGACCTCGTCGCTGTGCGTCTCGACGCTGGCCGCGGCCAGCGGGCGGCCCGAGCGCTTCGTCGGCTTCCACGTCTTCAACCCCGTCGCGCGGATGGAGCTCATCGAGCTCGCGTTCCCGGAGGCCGCCGCGCCGACGACCCGCGAGCGGGCCCACGCGCTCGCCGCGCTGCTCGAGAAGCGCGCGGTCGAGGTGCCCGACCAGGCGGGCTTCGTCGTCAACCGGCTGCTGTTCCCGTTCCTGTTCGACGCGGTCCGCTTCGCCGAGGAGCACGACATGGCGCCCGACCGACGTCGATGCGTGCATGACGCTCGGCGCCGGCCATCCGATGGGGCCGCTGGCGCTGCTGGACTACGTCGGGCTCGACGTGTCGGTCGCGATCGGCGAGTCGCTCGGGGTCGAGGTGCCCGCGAAGGTGCGCGCGCTCGTCGCCGAGGGCGCGGTCGGCAAGAAGGCCGGGCGCGGCTTCTATACGTACGACTGACTAGATCGCGACGCGGATGATCTTGTCGTCGCCGCTGCGCGGCTGACCGCGGCCGTCGCGGTTGGACGTCATCACCCACAGCGAGCCGTCGGGCGCCTTCGCGACGGTGCGCAGGCGGCCGAAGCGGCCGGCGAGCAGGCGGGTCGGGGTGCCGAGCTTCGTGCCCTCGATCGGGATGCGGTACAGGCCCTGGCCCTGGAGCGTCGCGACGTAGAGGGTGGAGCCGACGATCGCGTCGCCACTCGGCGAGGCCTCGGAGGTCGGCCACGTGACGAGCGGGTTGACGAAGCGCCCGCCCTGGGTCGAGCCGGTGCCCTCGACCGTCGGCCAGCCGTAGTTGCGGCCCTTGCGGATGAGGTTGACCTCGTCGAGGCGGTTCTGGCCGAACTCGGTCGCCCACAGCCGCTTCGCGCCGTCCCACGCGAGGCCCTGGACGTTGCGGTGGCCCCAGGACCAGACGCGCGAGCCCTTGAACGGGTTGCCCGACGGGACGCTCCCGTTCGGGTTCATGCGCAGGATCTTGCCGTTCTGGGCGCTGCGGTTCTGGGCGAGGCTCGTGTTCCCCGTCTCGCCGACGCCCGCGTAGAGCTTGCCGTCGGGGCCGAACGCGATCCGCCCGCCGTTGTGGATCTGGCCGCGGCGCAGGCCGGTGAGGATCGGCCGCGGCTTCGCGCCGAGCCGGAACCGGGCGATCCGGTTGTCGCGGGCGGTCGTGTAATAGGCGTAGACGAGCCTGTCCCGCGCGTAGTTCGGCGAGATCGCGAGGCCGAGCAGCCCGCCCTCGCCGGCGTTCGTGGCGACGCCGGGCACGCGCATCGCGACGCTCTTGCGCCCGTTCGGCGTGATGCGCATGATCCGCCCGGTCGTGCGCTCGGACACGAGCGCGGTGCGGTCGGGCAGGAACGCGATGCCCCAGGGCACGTGCAGGCCGGTGGCGATCGTCGAGGTGGCGGGATCCTGGGCGCTCGCGGGCGCGGTCAGCGCAGTGAGCGCGAGGGCCGCGGCGACGACGATGACGATGGTGCGGCGCATCCGAGCAGGGTACGCAGGGCGGTCGCGACGCCCGCCGGGTCGTTCGCGAGCCGGCGGTCGGTGAAGCGGACGGTGCGGAAGCCGGCCTGGGCGGTGATGACGTCCCGGGTGCGGTCTGACTCGAAGGCGCGGCGGGTCTTGTGATAGCGCCAGCTGTCGGCCTCGACGATGAGGCGGTGGTCGGCGAAGAGGAAGTCGACCTCCTTGCCGGCCACGTGCTGGTTGACCCGGGGCTGCGGCAGGCCGTGGTCGTGGCAGAGCTGGCGGAAGAGGACCTCGAGGTCGCTGCGGGTGGGTTGCTCGCCGGCGAGGTAGGTGTCGAGCGTGGCCAGGAGCTTCGCCGCGCCCCGGTGGCCCGTGCGCGTCCGCGCGAGCTGCGCGAGGGTCCGATATTCGGCGAGCTCGAGGATCTCCATGCGGTCGAGCACCTTCTCGAGGTGGGCGACGGAGAGCGTGGCCGCGAGATCGAGGATCGTGCGTTCGGGCGTCGTGGCCGGGATGCCGTCCTCCGCCGTCACCTCGTCGGCGCCGAGCGCGCGCGAGCGATGGATCCGCACGCCCTCTCGCCGGCGCCCGTTGGTGTTCGGCACCGTCACGTCGATCTTCGGCGAGCTGCTCGGCCGCAACCCCCACAGCGCGCCGGCCTTGTGGTGGCTGAGGGCCGCGCGCGGCCCGCAGGCGAGAACAGCGGCCATCCACCGACCCCGCTCGCTGAGCTCGGTATGGCCTACGGCATAGACGCCGTGATGGACCCGGTGGAGCCGGCCCGCCACCGCGCGGTGCGCGGCGGCTCGCGGTCCGAGCCCGAGCGCGCTGAGCTGCCGGCCGGCGATCACCCCGTGTTGGGCCGCCGCGAGCGCCGCGATGAGCTGATCCAAGGGGGGTGTGTCGAATTCCGGACGTCTGGCGTCCGTTTTTCGACACACCCCCGAGGCTCGTGCGGACACCGCTCGAGGATGGCGGGAAATCTGTGACCCGTGGGGACCGGTTCGTGCCGAATCTGCGCCGCTATGTGACGGACCGCGCGCGCCCCGCCGCGACCGACGCGCCCATCGCCCGCACCGCCACCACCACCAGCCACAGGCCCGCCGCGACGGGGATCGCCACCAGCGCCCACGACAGACCGTCCGGGTCGAAGCCCGAGTACGGGTCGCTGAACGCGCTCCAGTGCGGCGCGACGTGCACGAGGACGAAGCCGACCGCGACACTGGCGCCCACCGCGGCCGCGTACGGCGCGGCGAGCCGGTGGCCGCGGGCGACGAGCACGAGCAGCACCGCAAGCGCGACCCAGCCCGCCACGCCCGCGGCGTAGACCTCGAAGCCGAGCGTCCGGCCCTGGCGCGTGTGGTCGAGCGCGTGCAGGACGTCGGCAACCGTGAGCAGGAGCGCGGCGCGGCCGAGCGGCGTGCCGGTGAGCGCCCGCACCGCTACAGATCCTCGGTGACGAGCGCCCCGAGCCGGTCGGCCGGGACGCCGGTCCGCTCGAACGTCCGCACCTGCCGCGGCCGGTTGACCGGGAACGTGTGCACGCGCGCATCGTAGGTCCCGCGACCGGCGCCGGGGACGATGTCGACGTTGCGGACGATCGCGCCCGGGAGGTGGACGTTGACCCGCACCCGCGCTCGGCGAGGCGGCGCTCCCAGGCGGCGACCGGGTCGTCGTCCGTCAGGAGCGCGACCCGTCGTCGTCCAGGACCTCGGGGTTGACCGGCGTCTTCGGGCGCTCGCCGCGCAGGACCAGCGTCGCGTTCTCGGCCGCCAGCACGCCCATCGCCGTCCGCGTCTCGATCGTCGCCGAGCCGAGGTGGGGGAGGAGCACGACGTTGTCGAGCTCGAGGAGGCCGGGGTGGGTCTCGGGCTCGTTCTCGTAGACGTCGAGGCCCGCGCCCGCGATCTGGCCCGCCTTCAGCGCGTCGACCAGCGCGGCCTCGTCGATGATCGGGCCGCGGGCGGAGTTCACGAGGTACGCGGACTCCTTCATCAGCCCGAGCGTCTCGGCGTTGATGAGGTGGCGCGTCTCGTCCATCAGCGGGGCGTGGATCGAGACGACGTCGGCCTCCTGCAACAGCTCCTCCAGCTCGACCCGCCGGGCGCCGAGCTCCTCCTCGACCTCGGGCGGGGCCTGGCGCGCGTCGGCGTAGACGATCGCCATCCCGAACGCCTTCGCCCGGCGGGCGAGCGACTGGCCGATCGCGCCCATGCCCACGACGCCGAGCGTCTTGTCCTGCAGGCCCATCCCGAGCAGCATGAACATGTGCCACGACCACGGCTCGCGGGCGCGGATGAGGCGCTCGCCCTCGCCGGCGCGGCGCGTCACGGCGAGGATCAGGGTCATCGCGAGGTCGGCCGTCGCCTCGGTCAGCACCGCGGGCGTGTTCGTGACCACGACGCCGCGCTTCGTCGCCGCCGGGACGTCGATGTTGTCGAAGCCGACCGCCACGTTGCACACCGCCCGCAGCTGGTCGCCGGCCGCGTCGAAGAACGCGTCGTCGACCTTGTCGTGCAGCAGCGTCACGACGACGTCCGCGCCGGCGATCGCGTCGTGCAGCTCGGAGACCTCGAGCGGCCGGTCGTCGGGCGAGACCCAGACGTCGCCGGCCTCCTCGAGGAGCTCGACGGCGGGCTCGGGGATGCGGCGGGTGACGACGATCTTGGGCTGGGCCATGGGCGGGCAACATACCCGCCCGCCGCCGGTTCAGGCGTCCTCGCGCCCGAGCACGAGGCGGTGGGCGCAGAGCGCCAGCTCGAGGTTCAGGCGCGCGGTCGAGTCGCCGCTCAGGCCGCCGGTGAGCTGGTCGATCTGGCCGAGCCGGTAGCGCAGCGTGTTGTAGTGGATGAACAGCTCCGCGGCCGCCTTGACCCGGTTGCGCTCGCAGCGGAGGAAGACCTCGAGGGTGTGGACGAGCGCGCCGTTGTGATCGCGGTCGTACTCGAGCAGCGGCCCGATCGCCTCGGCGCGGTGGCGGCGCAGCTCGTCGAGCGGCAGGCGCGACAGGAGCCGGTAGACGCCGAGCTCCTCGTGCTCGAGGACGAAGTCGCGGCCGCTGAGCTCACGGCCGAGCGCGAGCGTCGACGCGGCCTCCTCGTAGCTGCGCCCGAGCGCGTCGACGTCCTCGGCCACGCCGCCCGCGGCCACCATCACGCCCTCGGCCACCCCGGCGCGCAGCAGCGCGGCGTGCAGGTCGCGCGCGACCCGCCCGAGCGACGGCCGCGGCTCGACGAGCAGCGCGATCCCCGAGCGCAGCGCCCAGACGATCGGCTGGGACGACACGGCGTCCTGCGCCACCCGGACGAGGCGGTCCTCGTCGGGCCGCCCGGCGACCGCGACGCGTTCGCCCTCGCCGTCGCACAGCTCGACGAGCACGACCGCCCGCGCGCGGTCCATGTCCCAGCCCATCGCCGTCGCCCACCGCGCGATCTCGGCGCGGTCGATCGGGCGGTGGGAGACGAGCTGCATGAGCAGGAGCGTCCGGTGGCGCTGCTCGCTGGCGAGCATCGAGCGCTCCTGCGCGATCGCCATCGCCGCCACCGTCGCCGCGTGCTCCATCGTCGTCAGCTCGTGGGGGAGGACGTCGACGCCGTCGGCCCACATCACGACCTCGCCGTGGGTGGCGTCGCCGGCCCGGATCGGGCGCACGACCTGGGGCGCCTGCGCGTCGTCGGGCACGCCGTCGCTGGCGGCGAGCACCGCGCCCTGGGCGTCGCGGATCGCGACCGGGCGCCCGACGAGCTCGGCCACCGTCTCGGCCAGCTCGGTGAACGAGCCGCCGTCGACGGCGACCTGCGTCAGCCGGGCGTGGATCGCGCTCGAGCGCTCGAGCTCGACCGCCTGGCGGTTGAGGATCGTCCCGAGCACCTCGGAGAGGACGTCGTCGAACATCGTCCGCGACGGGAGGCCGATCACGGGGAACGCGAGCGCGTCCGCCAGCGCCGCGACGTCGGCGGGGATCGTGTCGAGGTAGAGCCCGAGCTTGACCACGAGGCCCGCGAGCTCGCGCTCGGCCAGCGCCGGGACGAGCCGCGCGAGCGCCGCGGACGGGTCCTCGCGGATCGAGTAGCCCGTCGTCAGCAGGAGCTCGCCGCCCCGCATCCAGCGGACGATGTCGGCGTCCTCCATGACGTTCACGCCCCGGATCCGCCGTTCGGCGCCGTCCGCGCCGGCGACGATCGTCGCGCCGCGCATGCAGTCGAGCGCGAGCGCCTCGCGCACGGTGATCGCCGACTCGGCCGTCCGTCCGCGATCGGCGCCCTCGTGCGGCATGGCCCGAGCGACCCTATCACCGGGTGCCAACTGAAGGCCATCGTTCCTGGCACGAGGCGCCCATGACCCGCACGCGTCCGCGACCTAGAGTCGGCCGATGCCGACGCCCGCCCGCACCGCCGTCGTCGCCGTCGGAGGCAACGCCCTCCTCGACGGCGGCGGCCCCGCCACCATCGCCGAGCAGTTCGACGCCGCGCGCAGGCTCGCGCCGCAGCTGTGCCGCCTCGTCGCCGACGGCTGGCGCATCGTCCTGACCCACGGCAACGGGCCGCAGGTCGGCTTCATCATGCGCCGGTCGGACCTCGTCGCCGACATCGAGCCCGGGCTGCCCCAGCTCGACCTCGACATGGCGGTGGCCGACTCCCAGGGCAGCCTCGGCTACATCCTCGGCGCGACCCTGCAGGGCGAGCTGCGCGCGGCCGGCCTCGACCCGCAGGTCGTCGCGATGCTCACCCACACCGTCGTCGACCCCGAGGACCCGGCCTTCGGCGCCCCGACGAAGCCGATCGGCAGCTTCTACGACGAGGACGTCGCGCGGCGGCTCGCGGCCGAGAACGGCTGGGCGGTCGCGGAGGACTCCGGCCGCGGCTGGCGGCGGCTCGTCGCCTCGCCGCAGCCCGTCCGGATCGTCGAGCAGGACGCGATCGAGACGCTCGTCGAGGCGGGCTTCCTCGTCGTCGCCGCGGGCGGCGGCGGGATCCCGGTCGTCGAGGACGCCGATGGGCGCCTGCAGGGCGTCGAGGCCGTGATCGACAAGGACTTCGCCTCGGCGCTGCTGGCCCGCGCGGTCGGCGCCGACATGCTCTGCATCACGACGGGCGTCGACCGCGTCGCCGTGAACTTCGGGCGCCCCGACCAGCGCGCGCTCGACGTGGTCGGCATCGACGAGGCCCGCCGCCACCTCGCCGACGGCCAGTTCCCCGCCGGCTCGATGGGCCCGAAGATCGAGGCGGCGCTCGGCTTCCTCGAGGCGGGCGGCGACGAGGTGCTCATCACGAGCCCCGACCACCTCGCCGACGCGCTCGACGGCGGCACGGGCACGCGCATCGTCGCCACCGCCCACGCCGCCTGACCCGCGGCACCGGTCTCTCTCCCCGCACGACGCCCCGGCCGTCGCCCTTCCTCGGGCGGCGGCCCGCGGCGTATTCGGCGGATCAGTTCGCGGCCGCGGCCTCGAGCGTGCGGACGATCTCCGCGTAGCCGCGCCCGCGCGCGTGCTGCAGCGGCGTGACGCCGTCGCGGTCGGCGAGGTCGACGTCGGCGCCGGCATCGACGAGCGCGCGCACGATCTCCTGGTGCGGAGCCTCGCCCTCGCCGAGGATCACGGCCTCGAGCAGCGCCGTCCAGCCGAGGTTGTTGACGTGGTCGACGTCGATGTCGGTCTCGAGCAGCGCCCGGACCATCGCCACGTGGCCGCGGTCGCTGGCCGGGATCAGCGCCGTCCCGCCGAAGCGGTTCGTGGCGGTGAGGTCGGGCTTCGCGCGCAGGACCACGCGGAGCATCGCGACGTCGCCGGTCTCGCCGCACACGAGCAGCGGGTTGTTGCGGTCGTCGTCCTGGAGGTCGACGTCGGCGCCCGCGTCGACGAGCACGCGCGCGGTCTCGACGTGGTCGCCGAGCGCGGCCGCCGTCACGGCGGTGCGCCCCGCGGCGGTGCGGCCGTCGACGTCCGCGCCCGCCGCGAGCAGGCGGCGGACCGCGGCGGTGTCGCCCGCGGCGGCGGCGCGCACGAGCACGCGCGGGTCGGCGGCGTCGCCGGCCCCGGCCGTGTCGGCCGCGCGGGACGGCTGGTCGTCCCCACCGCACGCCGCGAGCAGCACGAACGGCGAGAGCGCGAGCACACGGCCCGCGCCGCGCAGGAAGTCCGCGCGCGTCACGCCGCGGCCGCCTCGTCGAGCGGCGGGCGGTGCTGGGCCCAGGGCCGCGCGGCCTCGAACGCCGCGGCCGCGCGCAGGACGAGGCCGTCGGCGAGGTGGCCGCCGACGATCTGCAGCCCGACCGGCAGGCCGTCGCGCGTGAAGCCGGCGGGAACGGTCGCGGCGGGCTGGCCGGTGAGGTTGAACGGGTAGGTGAACGACAGCCACGCCGTGTCGCGCACGTGGCGGCCGCCGACGCGCTCCGGGCCCTGCATGTGGACCGGGAACGGCGCCGTCGTGAGCGTCGGCGTCACGAGCAGGTCGTAGCGGCGCATGAAGCGCCACATGCCGTTGACGACCGCCTTGCGGATCGTCTGCGCGTCGGTGAACTCCTCGGCCGTCCACGGGCGGGAGATCAGGTCGACGAGGTGCGGCGACATCTCGTGCCCGTGGCGGTCGATGAGCTCGCGCATCCCGCGCAGGTCGCTCTCGAGCGCGATCAGGGCGGCGAACGCGGCGCCGGGGTCGGGGAAGTCGGGGTCGGCGGCCTCGACCTCGCAGCCGAGGTCGGCGAACGCGCCGACGGCCTCGCCCACGACCCGCGCGACCTCGTCGTCGACCGCGACGCGCCCGAGGTCCGCGCTGAAGGCGACCCGCAGGCCGCGCAGGTCGCCGGGCTCGGCGGCCGCGCGCCAGTCGACGTCGCCGGCCGGGATCGAGTGGCGGTCGCGGTCGTCGGGGCCGGCGATGACCGACAGGACGAGCGCGGAGTCGGCGACGGTGCGGCTGACGGGGCCGACGTGCTCGAGGCCCTCCCAGCTCGCGATGCCGGGATAGCGCTCGTCGCGGCACGACGGGTACATCGGGACGCGCCCCATCGACGCCTTCATCCCGAACAGCCCGCAGAACGAGGCCGGGATCCGGATCGATCCGCCGCCGTCGGCGGCGACCGCGGCCGGTCCCATCCCGGCGGCGACGGCGGCGCCCGAGCCCGCGCTCGACCCGCCGCTCGTGCGCGCGAGGTCCCACGGGTTGCGGACCGTCTCGGCCACGGGGCTGTGGCTCGCGCCGCTGTAGCCGAACTCGGTCACCGCGGTCTTGCCGAGGACGATCGCGCCCGCGGCCCGCAGGCGCTCGACGACGATGTCGTCCTCGTCGGGCACGAAGTCGCGGTAGGCCGGCGAGCCGCCGGGCATCGGCATCCCGGCGACGGCGACGAGGTCCTTGACCCCGAGCGGGACGCCGCACAGCGGACCGGGGTCGGCGCCGTCGGCGAGCGCGCGCTCGAGCGCCCGGGCCGCCTCGAGCGCATCCGCGTCGGCGCGGTGGCAGAAGGCGTGCAGACGCGGCTCGAGGCGATCCATCCGGCGATGGACCGCCTCGACCACCTCCACCGGCGAGACCTCGCGGCGGCGGACCGCCGCGGCGAGGTCGACCGCCGTGAGCGCGCAGGGATCCGTCACTCGGCTCCCACCGCGTCGGGGACGCGGCGCGCGACGGTCACGCGGCTCTGCGCGGCGACCGCCTCGATCGCGAGGTAGGCGACCGCGCCGGTGACGAGGCCGACGACGGCGTCCGACCACTGCGGCGCCTCGTAGTGCACGAGGGCGGCGAACCCGGCGCCGACGGCCCAGGCGGCGAACGCGGTCGGGCGGACGGCGCCGACGAGCCGCGACTCGGACGCGCCGCGCAGCAGGACCTGGTCGGCGATCAGCACGGCGCCGATCGGCGGGACGAACACGCTGAGGATCACGAGCCAGCTGAGGAAGTGGCTCCACACGCCCGCGAGCGCGATGCCGACGCCGGCCACGCCGAGCAGCAGCGTGAGGATGCGCATCCGGCCGCCGACGATGCTGCTCCAGCTCACGGCCCCGTTGTACAGGCAATGCGAGCAGACCGAGCCGAGGTTCACGAAGACGAAGACGATCGCGAGCGCGCTCAGCAGCGGGCCGGCGCCGTCGGCGACCAGCGGCAGGAAGTTGCCGCCGTCGGTCGCCGGCGCGGCGATCGCGCCGGCCGCGACGATCACGCCGCCCGTGAGCTGGGCGACCATGCTCGCGACCGGGAAGGCCGTGAACGCGGCGAGGACGGCCTCGCGGCCGTTGCGCGACCAGCGGGTGAAGTCCGCGGTCATCGTGCCCGAGTCGGCGAACGTGGCCATGATCAGCGACACCGCCGCGCCGAAGCTCAGCGAGCCGGCGGCGGCCCCGCCGACGCCGCCGTAGGAGAAGACCGAGCCGAGGTCGTGGTCGCGGGCGACGATCACGAGGGCGATGATCGCGACGAGCACGAACAGCGGCGCCGCGATCGCGCCGAGCACCGACAGCGCCCGGATGCCGACGAACGTGATCGCGATGAACAGCGCGCCCGCGCCGAGGATCACGGCCGTCTGGTTCCACCCGAACGAGGCGTTGATGGTCGCCCCGGTCGCGCCGGTGTTGAAGGCGAACCAGCCGACGACGATCGTCGCCAGGAAGCCCGACGCGACGATGTAGCCGACGCGGCCGAAGGTCTGCGTCGCCTGCAGCGCGAAGCTGCGGCCCGTGCTGCCGGCCCGGTGGCTCAGCAGCCCGACGTAGACGAGCATGACGATGTTCGCGACGGTGATCGCCGCGACGCCGCGCCAGAAGCCGAGCAGCGCGACGACGACGCCGCCGGGCACCGCGTTCGTGAGGATCATCGGGAAGCCGAACCAGACGGCGGCGACCGACGACAGGCGCTTGCGGTGCGAGGCGGGAACGGGGGACTGCTCGAACTCGGACTCGAGCTCGATGCCGCCGACGCGCTCGGCGTCGTGACTCGGATGGGACATGGGGGCGCTCTCCTCTGGCGCGGGGCTGGACGGTCCGGCTTGGGGTGTGGGGTGACTGCGGCTAGTGGTGCTGGTCCGCCGGCCGCGTCAGGCGCGGCTGCAGCCAGGCGTAGAGGACGCCGAGCGCGTTCATCGCGCAGGCGGCCCACAGGGAGGCGAACGCGTCCTGCGGATGCAGGCCGAAGCCGCCGAAGTACGTCGCGAAGTACGAGGCGAACCCGAAGAACATGCCGGGCACGAAGCTCAGCGCCGGCACGAGCCGCCCGACGAGGATCATCGCCGAGTTCAGGCAGAACAGGATCACCATCTGGGCGATCGTGAACGAGGTGCCGGTCCAGTGATGGGAGGCCTCGGTGAACAGCAGCACGATCAGCATCGCGGTGAACGAGCCGAGCACCTGGACCGGCAGGATCTTGCGGATGACGTCGCGCTTCGGTCCGCCCGCGGCGAACGTGCCGGCCCACGAGATGAACACCGCCCACGGCGGGAAGTGGGGCGACCCGTTCGAGATCGGGACGGTCGTGACCGCCAAGAGCGACGCCGAGATCTCGCTCGGCAGGTTCAGCCAGCTGCGCTTGCGCTCGGACGGCGCCGGGCCGGCCTCGGGGGTCGGCTCGTCGCGCGAGTAGCGCGGTGTCGTGATGTCGGAAGCCATGCGGTCTCCTCCTCAGGCTCCGGGGACCGGGGCGGTCCGGTGGATGGTCGTCTCGTGCCGGGTCTCGGCGGTGACCCGGCCGCGCCGCACGACCCACAGGCGCGGCGGGATGTCGGCCAGGACGTCGGCCACGACCGGGCTGTCGCAGACCACGAGGTCCGCGCGGCGGCCCTCGGCCAGCCCGTAGTCGTCGAGGCCGATGGAGCGGGCGGCGTCGTAGGTCGCCATGCGCAGGATCTCGGCCTGGCTGTGCGGGGTGCCGAACTGGGCGACGTGTGCCAGCAGGTTGCCGATCTGCAGCATGTCGGCCTTGCCGAACGGCGTGAACGCGTTGCGGACGTTGTTGGACGAGAACGTCACGTTGACGCCCGAGTCGCGCAGCAGGTGCACCGGGGTCACGCCGCGGCGCTGGTTGCGCTCGTCCCCGCGGCCGCCGAGGTAGACGTCGGTCGCGGGGAGGGCGACGATGCTGATGCGGGCGTCGCGCAGGCGCTCGATGACCGGCGCGGCCTCCTCGCGGGTGAGCGACGCGAGGCTCGTGACGTGGCCGAGCGAGACGCGGCCCTCGAAGCCGTGCTTGATCGTCTGGTCGGCGATGTAGCGCGCGGCGGCGTAGCGCGGGATCGCTCGCGTCGTCGGCGAAGTCGGCGTGCATGTCGACCGGCGCGTCGAAGCGGCGGGCGAGCTCGAAGACCGTGTCGATGTGGGCCTTCGTCTCCTCCCACGTGCGCTCGTTGTACGGGCACCCGCCGACGACGTTGGCGCCGGTGCGCAGCGCCTCCTCCATCAGCTCCTTCGTGCCCGGCGCCTTGACGATCCCCTCCTGGGGGAACGCGACGACGTCGAGGTCGAGCAGGTCGCGGTACTCCTCGCGCAGCGTGACCGCCGTCTCGACCCCGAGGAGCTCCTGGATGGGATCGACGTCGGGATGCGCGCGGATCGCGATCGTCCCGTGGGCGATCGCCATGTCGAGGACCGCGCGCGAGCGGTCGAGCACGTCGTCGCGGTCCTGCTCGGCCTTGAGCTGGCCGGTGAGGCGGATGGCCTCCTCGAGCGTGCCGTCGCGCGTCGGCTGGCGGCGGTAGATCAGGGCCTTGTCGAGGTGGACGTGGGGCTCGACGAAGCCGGGCAGCACGGCGCGCCCGCCGGCGTCGATGGTGCGCCCGGCGTCGGCCTCGATCCCGGGCTCGATCGCGGTGATGCGCTCGCCCTCGACGGCGATGTCGACGGGCGGGCGGTCGTCCCAGACGCGGGCGTTCGTGATCAGCAGATCCATGGCGGACTCCCCTCCTCGCTGTCCGGGTGATGCCCGGTGGCAGCGTCGGCGGAGCATTGCGGGCCGCAGGCGACGCGTCATTGGCAGGGCGTGCCGGATCGCGCGCCTCCGTCTTGTCAGGACCTGCCCATGACCGTTCCCGGGGGCGCTCGTACAGTGCGGCCCCATGCCCGTTCGCTGCCTCGTCCGGTCCGGTGCCTACTTCGACTCGGTCGTGCTGATGCGCATCGCCGCCGAGATCGGCGGCCGCGACGGGGTGCGCACCGCCAGCCTCGTCATGGCGACGGCGTCCAACAAGGACGTGCTCGCGTCGGCCGGCCTGCTCGAGGGCGAGGCCGCGGACGCCGGCCCGAACGATCTCGTGGTCGCCGTCGACGGCGCCGAGGACGCGCTCGACGACGCGCTCGCCGCCGCCGAGGAGGCGCTCAGCACGAAGGCCGCGCCCGCCGCGGCCGGCGGCGGGGGCGAGCCCCGGCGCCCGCGCACGCTGGCCGAGGCGGCCGGGCCGGACGACGAGGCGCCGGGCGGCCTCGCCGTGATCTCGACCCCGGGCCGCTACGCCGCGGCCGAGGCGCTCAAGGCCCTGCGCCTCGGGCTCAACGCCTTCGTCTTCAGCGACAACGTCCCGCTCGAGCAGGAGATCGCCCTCAAGCGCGAGGCGCACGAACGCGGCCTCATCGTCATGGGCCCGGACTGCGGCACGGGCATCGTCGGCGGCGTGCCGCTCGGCTTCGCCAACGAGGTCCGCGCCGGCGACATCGGCCTGATCGGCGCGTCCGGCACCGGCCTGCAGCAGGTCTCGAGCCTGATCGACGGCTGGGGCGCGGGCGTGAGCCAGGTCATCGGCGTCGGCAGCCACGACCTCGGCGCCGCCGTCGGCGCGATCTCGATGCTCGACGCCCTCGACGCGCTCGCCGCCGACCCCGCCACGAAGGTGCTGGGCCTCGTCTCCAAGCCGCCCGACCCCGAGGTCGCCGAGCGCGTGCTCGGCCGGGCCGCGGCGAGCGGCAAGCCCGTCGTGGCCGCGTTCCTGGGCGCCGACCCGGACGGCGCGCCCGACGGCGTGACGATGGCCGCGACGCTCGAGGAGGCCGCGCGCCTGCTCGTCGCCGCGTCCACCGGCGACGAGGCGCCCGCGGCCGCCGACGCCCCGGACGTCACCGCGCCGCGCGGCCCGCGCCGCCTGCTGCGCGGCCTCTACGCCGGCGGCACGTTCGCCTACGAGGCGGGCCTGCTGCTCGCGCCGCGCCTGGGCGAGACGACCGACGACGCCTCGCCGCCGGGCGCCGATCGCGCGGCGGCGCTGCCCGACGCGCACCTCGTCCTCGACCTCGGCGACGACCGCTTCACCGTCGGGCGCCCGCACCCGATGATCGACCCGGCCGTGCGCCTGGACATGCTGCGCGCGGCGGGCGAGGACCCGCGGACGGCCGTGATCGTGCTCGACGTCGTGCTCGGCCACCTCGCCGCCGAGGACCCGGCCGGCGACCTCGCGCCCGTGATCGCGGAGATCACGGCGCGCGACGACGCGCCGCACGTCGTGTGCTTCGTCGTGGGCACCGACGCCGACCCCCAGGACCGCCGCCGCCAGGAGCGCACGCTGCGCGACGCGGGCGCCGTCCTCGCCGGCTCGAGCAGCGCCGCCGCGGCGCTGGCCGAGACCCTGATCCCCGCGGAGGTGGCGGCATGACCACGCTCGGAGGCCTGCTCGACGGGCCGCCCGCCCTCGTCAACGTCGGCGTCGACGGCTTCGCCGAGCCGCCCGCCGCGCACGGCGCGGACGTCGTCCGCCTCGACTGGCGCCCGCCGGCCGACGGCGACGACGCGCTCGGCCGGCGCCTCGCCGGCCTGATCGCCGACGAGCGCATCGAGGCGGCCAACGCCGAGGCGCTCGAGCGGATGCTCGCGGTGCGCCCGCACTGGGTCGACGTGGCCCGCGCGGGCGACGTGCTGCCCGCGCTCGACGAGGAGCGCCTGCTGCTCCACGCCGGGCCGCCGATCGCCTACGAGGACATGTGCGGGCCGATGCGCGCCGGCGTCACCGGCGCCGCGCTGCTCGAGGGCTGGGCCGACACGCCCGAGGCGGCCGAGCGCATGGCCGCCGCCGGGGAGATCGCGTTCGCCCCCTGCCACCACCACGACGCCGTCGGGCCGATGGCCGGGATCATCTCGGCGTCGATGCCGCTGATCGTCGCCGAGGACCCGGCGACCGGCGCGCGGGCCTACTCGAACCTCAACGAGGGCGCCGGGCGCTGCCTGCGCTACGGCGCGCTCGGCGACGACGTCATGGAGCGCCTGCGCTGGATGAACGAGCGCCTCGGCCCGTCGCTCCGCGCCGCGCTGGGCGAGCTCGACGAGCCGATCGACCTCAAGGCGATCACCGCCCAGGCGCTGCAGATGGGCGACGAGTGCCACAGCCGCAACGTCGCGTCGAGCGCGCTGCTGACCCGCGCGCTCGCGCCCGGGCTCGCCCGCCACACCGACCTCGGCGGGGCGGAGGCGCTCGACTTCCTGCGCACGAACGACTACTGGTTCCTGAACTTCTCGATGGTCGCGAGCAAGCTGGGGACGATGGCCGGCCACGGCGTGGAGGGCTCGACGGTCGTCACGACCTTCGCCCGCAACGGCGTGACGGTCGGCATCCGCGTCAGCGGCCTCGGCGACGCGTGGTTCACCGCGCCGGCGGCCGAGATCGACGGCCTGTACTTCGCCGGCTACGGCCCGGAGGACGCCAACCCGGACATCGGCGACAGCGCGATCGCCGAGACCTACGGCCTGGGCGGCTTCGCCCTCGCGGCGGCGCCCGCGATCGTCGGCTTCGTCGGCGGCACGCCGGCCGAGGCGATCCGCGCGAGCGAGGACATGGCGACGATCACCGTCGGCCGCCACCGCGAGTACCAGCTGCCCGCGCTCGGCTTCGCCGGCAGCCCGGTCGGGATCGACGTCCGCCGGGTCGTCGACTCCGGCCTCGAGCCCGTCATCACGACCGGCATCGCGCACCGCGAGCCGGGGATCGGACAGATCGGCGCGGGGCTGACCCACGCGCCGATGGCGTGCTTCACCGCGGCCCTCGACGCGCTCGCCCCGCCGCTCGCCGACGCGGCCTGACGATGGCCGCGGCGCCGCCCGAGCCGCATCACCGGCGGCCGTTCCTCGCGCGCCGGGCCGCGGTCGCCGCGCCGAACGAGCTCGCCTCGGTCGCCGGCCTCGGCGTGCTCGCCCGCGGCGGCAGCGCGGTCGACGCGATGGTCGCGGTCAACGCCGCGCTCGGCGTCGTCTACCCGCACATGACGGGCGCCGGCGGCGACGCGTTCTGGCTGGTCCACGACGCCGCCACCGGCACCCAGCACGTCCTCAACGCCTCCGGCCGCGCGGCAGCCGCCGCGACGCGCGAGGCCTACGCCGCCGGCGGCGCGCGCGAGATCGCCCCGCGCGGCCCGCGCGCGGCGCTGACCGTCCCGGGCGCCGTCGACGGGTGGGCCCAGGCCCATGCCCGCTTCGGGCGGCTGCCGTTCGCCGACCTCCTGCGCCCGGCGATCGACCTCGCCCGCGGCGGCTTCCCGCTCGCGGACTCGCCCGCCCGCTACGCCGCCGAGTGCCGCGACCTGCTCGCCGCGACGCCCGCCACCGCCGCCGCCTACCTGCGACCCGACGGCGCCCCGCCGCGCCGCGGCGAGGTCGTGCGCCTCCCGCGGCTCGCGGACACGCTCGAGGCGATCGCGACCGGCGGCCGCGACGCGTTCTACACCGGCGCGGTCGGCGCGGCGATCGTCGCGGCGCTCGCCCGCGACGGCGGCGTCCTGACCGCGGACGACCTCGCCGCGCACCGCAGCGACTGGGTCGAGCCCGCTCGGACCACCTATCGCGGCCGCAGCGTCGTCGCGCCGCCGCCGAACTCGCAGGGCTTCGCGGGGCTGCAGATCCTCGGGATGCTCGAGCACGTCGACGTCGCGGCGCTGGCCGAGGATCCCGTGGGCTACGTCGACGCGGTCGTCCGCGCGACCGCGCTCGCCTTCGAGGACCGCGACCGCTATCTCTGCGACCCCGCGTCCGGCGACATCCCGCTCGAGCGCCTGCTCGACCCGGCCTACCTCGCCGAGCGCGCCGCGCTGCTCGGCGGCGCGGGCGAGCCGGCGCGCGCGCTCGTCGCGCCGCGGGCCGCGGGCGACACGACGTTCAGCTGCGCGGTCGACGCCGACGGCAACGCCGCCGCGGTCATCCAGAGCATCTACCAGGAGTGGGGCTCGGGGGTCGTGGCCGGCGACACCGGCGTGCTCCTGCAGAACCGCGGCTGCTTCTTCTCGCTCGACCCCGAGCACCCCAACTGCCTCGCGCCCGCCAAACGCCCCGCGCACACGCTCACGGCGGCGATGCTGATCGGCGACGACGGGCCCGAGCTCGTCTACGGCGCGATGGGCGGCGAGGGCCAGCCGCAGACGCAGGCGGCGCTCGCGACGCGCGTCGTCGACCACGGGCTGTCGGTGGCCGAGGCGGTCGGCGCGCCCCGCTGGCTGCTCGGGCGCACGTGGGGCGAAGAACATCGCGGCCTGCGGCTGGAGCGGCGCTTCGGCGCCGCGGTGGCGGACGCGCTCACGGCGCGCGGGCACGAGAACGTCTCGCTCGTCGAGGACTGGACCGACGTGATGGGCCACGCCCAGGCCATCCAGGTGTTCCCCGAGCGCCTCGAGGCCGCCGCCGACCCGCGCGGCGACGGCGCCGCGCTCGGGCTCTGACCGACGGTCAGCCGTCGCCGAGGAGCAGCACGAGCGCCGAACCGGCCGCCTCCGCGTACGCGCGCCCGGTCGACGCGCCCGTCGCGGCGAGCGTCGCGAGCGCGCCGCGCCAGCCCGCGTCGCCGCCCGCGAGGTCGAGCAGCCGGTGCACCGGTTCGATCACGCAGCCGCGGGCACGCGAGCGCCAGCAGCGTCGCCGACAGGGCGGTGGTGCGCACCGCGGCATCGGCCGGGACGAGCGCCGCGACGAGGCGCGTGCGCTCGGCGGGCGCGAGGCCGGCCGCGTCCGCGACGGCGCCCACGACCGCCGCCGTCGCGGTGAGCACGTCGTCGCCCTCGGGCGTCAAACCGCCGCCGAGGCCGACGAGCAGCGCGGCGGCGCCCGCCGCGGCGTCCGCGTCGCGGCCCGCCAGCGCCCGGCGCAGGAGCGCGAGGCCCTCGCGCCCGCGCTCCCCGGCCGCGAGCCCGCCGGGCGCCGCGGCGTCCGCGGGACCGAGCGCGGCGAGGATCGCCGCGCCGCGCTCGCGCAGGGTCGCCGCGGCCTCGGGCGCCGCCCGCGGCAGGACCGGGTCCCAGGCCCGCGCGCCGTCGAGGCGCAGGGTCGTCGGCCCGAGCGCGATCCCGTCGGGTCCGGCGCGCACCGGCCCGTCCGGGACGGCGGTGGCGTCCACCGCCACGCCGTCGGGCATGAGCGGGATCCCGGGTGCCGTCAGGGCGATCACGAAGCCGCCGAGGTCGAGGTAGGCCGCGCGCGCCGTCGCCCCGCGGACGACCCCGTCGACGGGTCCCGCGCGCAGGCGCTCCAGGACCGGCGTGGCGACCACCGCGGCGCGCATCGGCGGCCACGATAGTCGCGCCCGCGGCGCGGTTGCCGTCGCGGCCGCGGGCCGCTAGCCTGCCGGGACCGCCTTCCCCGACATCGCTGGAAGGCAGGTGGTGACGAATGATGAGTGCCGCCACGGAACACGCCCCGTCGCGCCCCGCCCGCTAGCCGGGTCCCTCGCGCGACGCCCGTCTTCCGTTTCCGCCGTCACCACTCCGGAGGTCCGCTTGTCGCGCGATCAGCGCAGCCGTTCCCGGCGCCCCGGCGCCGATTCGTTCCGCTGCCGGCACTGCCGGCTCGACGTCCCGGGCGACGCGCCCGGCACCAACCATCGCAACCACTGCCCGACGTGCCTGTGGAGCGTGCACCTCGACGCGGTCGTCCCCGGCGACCGCGCCGCGGCGTGCGCGGGCGCCATGGAGCCGATCGCCGTCCACGTGCGCGAGGACGGCGAGTGGGCGCTCGTCCACCGCTGCGGCGGCTGCTCGGCCGTCAGCGTGAACCGCGTCGCGGGTGACGACAACCCGCTCGCGCTCATGCGCATCGCGGTCCGGCCGTTCGCCCGGCCGCCGTTCCCGCTCGAGACGCTGCGGCTCTGACCGGCCGCGGACGGCGGGGCCGGGCGCGCAGGAACTACTTCGCGCCTCGCCCCGTCGACCGCAGCCGGACGAGCTTCACGGCGAGCTCGAGCGAGAGCAGGTCCTCGCTTGCGAGGTCGAGGTCCGCGAGCTTCTCGATGCGGTCCATGCGCTGGCGCAGCGTGTTCGGGTGGATGTAGAGCGCGCGCGCCGTCGTGGCGATGCTGCGGCGGTCGCGCAGGTACTGCTCGAGCGTCGCGACGAGCTGCGAGCGGCGCTTGCGGTCGTACTCGACGAGCCGCTCGACCGCCTCGCAGTGGCGGTCGTGCGGGGCCTCGTCGAGCGGCAGCCGGACGAGGTACTTGTAGGCCCCGAGCTCGGCGTAGGCGAGCGCGCCGCCGCCGCGCATCAGCGCCCGGGCGATGTGCGCCGCATCCGCGGCCTCGCGCAGGCTGCGGTCGCCCTCCTCGACCCCGCGGCGCATCGTGCTCACGCCGATCAGCACGCGCTCGGCCGACCCGAGCTCCGCCAGGGCGTGCTCCATCTCCTCGCGGTCCGCGTCGTCGGAGCCGACGCGCAGGGGGATGAGCGCGCGCAGGCTCTCGCGGCCCGCGTCGCACAGGGCGCCGGGCGCGAGCCGGCGCAGCCGCGCCTCCGTGCGCTCGGCCACCGCCGGCCACGGCCGCGGGTCACCGCGGCCCTGGGCGGCCTCGACGTGGAGGAGCAGATGGCGCCGGCCGAGGTCACAGCCGGCGGCGCGGGCCCGCGCCTCGGCGACGTCCGTCGTCCCGCTCGCGAGCGCCTCGAACAGGTCGCGGACGATGTTCTCGGCCGTCAGGCGCTCGATGAGCTCGGCCTTGTGGAGCGCGACCGCGAGCTGGTTGGCGACCGCGCGCAGGAGCTCGTCGGCCTCCTGCCCGAAGGGCGGACTCGTCCGCGACGCCGCGAGCGCGCCGAGGTGCTCGTCGCCGGCGGCGACCGGGGCCACGAGCGTCGTGCCGCCGGTGCGCCGGGCCGCGGCGGCGCAGCAGGTCGAGCAGCACGGCCGTGCCCTCCTGGTCGCCCCAGGGCGAGGCGCGGCCGGCGGGGTCGGCGGCGGCGAGCTCGAGGCGGCCCGTGCCGCGGTCGAGCAGGTAGAGCTGGCAGGCGTCGCAGCCCAGGACCTCGCGGACGCCCGCGGTCACCACGCGGTAGAGCTCCTCGCGCCCGTCGACCGCGGCGATCGCCTGCGAGAGGCTCGACAGGCGCGTGAGCGCCTCGACGCGGCGGCGGGTGTCCTCGTACAGGCGCGCGTTCTCGATCGCTCCGGCGACGAGCGAGGCGGTGTGGGCGAGGAACGTCAGCGCGCCCTCGTCGAACTCGCGCGGCGCGACGGTGTGCAGGACCACCGTGCCCAGCGCCGGGCCCGACCGCGCCGGGATCGGCACCGCGACCATCGACTGGAAGCGCTCCTCCTCGATCTCCGGGAAGTACTTCATCCGCGGGTCGGCCAGGGCGTGGTCGCGGATGAACTCCGGGGTGCCCTTGCGCGCGACCCAGCCCGCGAGGCCCTCGTCGAGGCCCATGTCGACCTGGCCGACGAGGTGGGCGTAGATCCGCGACGCGGCGCGCAGCCGCAGCCGCTCGCCGTCGCGCAGGTAGACGAAGCACGCGTGGCAGTCGGTCGCCTCGCTCAGGAGGTCGACGATGCCGTCGAGGACGCGGTCGAGGTCCGGGGCGGAGGCCACGACCCCGATGACCGCGTACAGCGTCTCGCTCTGCAGGTGCGCGACATCGCCGTCCAGGCCCGCCGCTCGGCGGCCGGCGGACGCGATCACCGTCTCGGGACTGGGGTCGGTCGCCATCGCGCTGAGCTCCTGACGACCATTCTGCCACCGCCGCCCGCGCCGGCCGGGCGGCGGGCCCGCCGGGTCAGGGTGCGACGCTGTCGCGGTTGACGGCCGCGACCTCCCCGGTGTTGGCGTCGACGCGGACGGTGGTCAGGCGCCGGAAGGTGCCGTTCGCGCCGGGCACCGAGAACGAGACCGCCCAGAACGGGTGGGCGTTGATGCCCTGGCGGACGAGGCGGATCTGCGTCTGGCGCGGCGTGAAGTCGACCTGCTGCCGCGCGGTCACGATGGCCTGCTGCTGGGTCAGGCGCACCTGCCGGCCCTGACAGCCGCGCGCGAACAGGAGCGCCGCGGCGAACAGCACGACGATCAGGACGACGCCGCGCCGGTCGAGCTGCGCGCGGGGGCGCACGCCAGCGCGCGCGCCCTCGTCGCTCACGCCTTCGGGCGGAACTCGGTCCCGAGGCCGGTGGCCAAGACGATGACGAGCACCACGACGATGCAGAGGATCGAGAGGATGATCATCGCGCGCTCGAAGTTCTTGTTGTGGGTCTGGAGCGGCGGGAACTCGATCTGCTTGCCGCCGCGCTGCGGTTGCGTTGCCATGGCCATTCCCCCGCTAGGTGATCGTCTCGATGTGCACGCCGGCCTTGCGCAGGCGTTCGGCGTGGTGCGACAGGCGCCGGTTCTCGTAGACGACCCAGGCGACGAGCACGGCGATCATCACGATGATCCCGATCCACGTGAGGACCATGTACGAGCCGGCGGCGCCCGACCCGTCGTCGCCGTAGGTCGACCCGGGCCCGAACGTCATGATCCCCGCGCACTTCTCGTAGGCCTTCTGGATGATGAAGTCGGCCGAGTCGTCGGCTGGCAGGGCGCCCTTGACATGGGCGATGCAGTCCGGGGCGCTATCGATGATTCCCGGCATCGGTGCTCCTCCTCTCGCGCTGCTCTCGGTCCCGCCGGATCATCCACTGCGACAGGCCGCCGACGACGGCCAGCATGAGCACGAAGCTGAAGATGAAGCTCGACCATCGGCCGCTACCTCCTCGTCTCTTCCCACGCACCGAGCAGCACGGGCTCCGACTCGACGAAGGTGCCGTCGGGCTCGACGATCCGCTCGCGGACGCGCCCGTGCTCGGGGTAGAAGTCGGTGTCGTACTCGGCGAGGTCCAGGCCCTCGATCTCGACCTCCGGCGGGACGCGGAGGAGGTTGAGCTTCTTGAGGATCCACGACGCCACCCAGCCGCTCAGGAAGCCGAGCGGGAGGAACGTGAGGATGCCCATCATCTGGCCGCCGATCGAGCTCTCGACGTTGTTGATGCCCGTCGGGTAGCCGGCGGCGAAGACGCCGACCCAGAACATCCCGAGGAACCCGGAGCAGCCGTGGACGGCGACCGCCCCGACGGCGTCGTCGACGCGCATCTTCGTCTCGATCCACGTCCCCGCGTAGTACGCGAGCACCGCGGTGAGCATCGAGAGCAGGTAGGCGAGCGTCGGCGCGTACACGTCGGCGCCCGCCGACACGCCGATCACGCCGGCGAGGCCGCCCGAGATCGTCCAGAACGGGTCCCCGCGGCTCGCGAAGTAGCCGCCGGTGAACCCGCCGGCGAAGCCCATCGTGATCACCATCGTGATCGAGCCGAGGGTCGTGGGGCTGAGGTAGATGTTCGCCCAGCCCGGGAACGAGGTCGAGGCGATCACCAGGCACGCGCCGTAGAACGCGTAGAACCCGGTGAAGATCAACATCAGCCCCAGCGCGGTGATGTGCAGGTTGTGGGGCTTGAACGTCCGCGTCAGGCCGTCGCGCGTGTAGCGGCCGATGCGCGGCCCGACGTTGAACAGCACCCCGAGCGTGAACGCCCCCGCGACGCCGTGCACGACGCCCGACGCGATCGAGTCGTGGAAGCCGAAGCGGAGCGTCAGCCATCCGCCGGCGCTCCAGCCCCAGGCGGCGTCGAGGATCCACACGACCGAGCCGAGCAGACAGGCGAGCACGAGGTAGGCGCTGATCCGCGCCCGCTCGATGATCGCGCCCGACAGGATCGAGGCGGTCGTCCACGAGAAGAGGAGGAACGCCAGGAAGAAGATCAGGTTGATGTTGTTCGTCAGGTTCGGGCCGAACGCGTCGCTCCACGGGATGCCGCCCTGGCACGCCACGGAGGTGAAGTCGCTGCTGTTCGGGCCGATCGGCAGACCCGGCTGGTTGCAGTTGTAGATCCACCACCCGAAGTAGTAGAAGGTCGGCGTCACGACGGCGATCGTGAGGATGTTCTTCATCGCCGTCGTCATGACGTTCTTGCGGCGCGCGATCCCGGCCTCGTACGACATGAAGCCCGCGTGGATCAGCCACATCAGGACGACGGTGAAGAAGTAGAACTGCTCTCCGAGGATCGCGCTGTCCTGGACCTGCCCGGCGGCGCTGGCGGCGTCCTTCAGGTCCTGCACCTGCGCGAACACGAATGCGCCCATCTCGTCTCCTCAGCCCGGGGTACGGCGGCCATTGCTGCGACGACAAGACCTTCACGGTCTTGGACAAATTGGACATATATCCGCGGGCGGGCACGCCGTGGAGATTTTTTCCGGAGCGTCGAGCGGGTGCCGAGCGGCTCAGCGCGCGCGCCGGCGGTCGCCCGCGGCGGCCCGGCGGCGACGACGACGTCCGATGACCCAGGCCTTCTCGGCGAGGAAGCCCACCACGTTGAAGATCAGGACGAGCAGGACCCACCAGACCTTGACCTGGAAGTCGAGGTCCGCCTCCTCGCGCATGTCGAGCACGACGAGGTAGAGCATCCCGACCTGCGCGAGCAGGAGGACGATCGGAACGTGGCCGATGATGACGAAGAGCAGCACGGCTGCGGTGACGATAACCGCGCGCGGCCCCACCGGATGAGAGAGGATCGCGGCCTCGCGCGCCCGGCTCGGCGCGCAGAGGCCCAGCCATGACGATCCGGGCGAAGCTCTACGCAGCGATCGCGATAACCGTGCTCGGCCCGGTCGTGACGATCGCGGTCGCGCTGAACGGGATGAGCGCGATCGGTGCGCGCTCCGACGAGGTGTCCGACCGCGCCGCCCGCCAGGCGCTGGCGCTCGAGCTCAAGTTCGGCGTCACGGACCTCAACGGCTGGCAGACCGCGTACGGCTACGACGGGGGTCGCAGCCGGCCGCAGTTCGTGCGCAGCCGAGGCGAGGTCGCCGCGACGCTCGCGCGCGCCCGGCGCACGCTCACCGACCCGCGCGAGCGCGCGTTGCTCGACCGGCTCGGCACGGGCCTGACCGCGTTCCTCGCGCTCGACGACGAGGCGATCGCGGCGCTCCGCGCGGGGCGGACCGAGCGCGTGCGGCAGATCTTCCTCGGGCCCGAGATCGCGCGCTTCGAGCAGATGGCGTCGGCCGCGGCGCAGCTCGCCGCGTACGAGGCGCGCGAGGCGGAGCGCAGCCGAAGGGTCTCGGCGGAGGAGCGGCGCCGGGCGCGCCGCGAGCTGATCGCGGTCGCCCTCGGCGCCGCCGTGCTGATCGTCCTGCTCCTCGTGACCGCGCAGGACGTGGCCCGGGCGGCGCTCGAATCGCGTGGGCCCGGCTCGGAGCCGCGGTGACACGCGATGTCATCCTGACCCTGGGGCTGCTGCTCGGCGCCGGACTGGCGGCGCGCGGGCTCGCCGTGGCGCTCGGCGTGCCCGAGGTGCTCGTGCTCGTCGCGGCCGGCGCGCTGCTCGGGCCGTCGGCTCTCGACGTCGTCGACGTGCCGCTCGACTCGCTCGGCGCACAGCTCGTCTTCACGCTCGGCGTCTCGGCGATCCTCTTCCACGGCGGCCTCAGCCTGTCGCTGGACGTGCTCCGCCGCGTCTGGATCAGTCTCGGCCTGCTCGCGATCGCCGGCGTCGTCCTGACCACCGCCGTCGTCGGCGTCACCGCGAGCGTCGCCTTCGGGATGCCGCTCGACCAGGGCCTGCTCCTCGGCGCGGTCCTGTCGCCGACGGACCCGGCGATCCTCATCCCGCTGTTCGTCGGGTCGCGGCTGCGTCAGAAGGTCGCCCAGGCGGTCGTCGCCGAGTCGGCGCTCAACGACCCGACCGGCGCGGTCCTCGCGCTCACGCTCGCCGCGGTCGTGCTCAGCGGGGACGCGTCGATCGGCGCGCCGGTGGCCGACTTCGTGAGCGAGCTGGCGCTCTCGAGCGTCCTCGGGATCCTCGCCGGCGTCGTGCTGTCGGCGACGATCTCGAGCCACCGCGCCGGCATCTGGCGCGACTCGGCGCCGATCGCCGTCCTCGGCGTGGTCGCGATCGGCTACGTCTCGCTCGACTCCGCCGGGGGCAGCGGGTACCTCGGCGCGTTCCTGGCCGGCCTCGTCGTGGGCAACATGGAGCAGCTGGGGCTGGCGATGCACTCCGAGCACGAGCGCGACATGCGGATCTTCGCCGGCACGCTCGCCGACGTCGTGACCGTGTTCGTGTTCCTCGCCGTGGGGGCGAACCTCCCGTTCGCGACGATGGTCGACGACGCGCTGCCGGGTCTCGCGGTCATCGCCGTGCTGGTCCTGGTCGCCCGCCCGCTGACCGTGATGGCGTGCACGGCGCCGGACCGCCGCGCGCGCTGGACCCGGGCCGAGCTCGCGTTCCTCGCGTGGACCCGCGAGACCGGCGTGGTGCCCGCGGCGCTCGTCGGGGTGCTGGCGGGCCTCGGCGTGCCCGGCGTGGACGTGCTCGCGAGCGTCGTGGCGCTCGCGATCGTCACGACGCTCGTCGTGCAGGCCGTGCCCGCGCCGTGGCTGGCGCGGCGGCTCGGGCTGCTCGACCCCGAGAGCCCCTAGGGGCCCCTAGAGCGTCAGCAGCGTGCGCCGCACGACGAGGACGTCGAGCGTCGCGCCGCGGCCGTCGGACACCTCGACCATGATCGCTCCCCCGAAGGGCTCGACGATCGTGACCGGGGTCCCCGGGGGCCAGTTGGCGACGCGGCGCGCGAGCCGCACGGGAGCGTGGAACGCGCCCGTGCGGGGAGGCGGCGACGGCGCCGCGGTGCCCGCGTCGGCGCGCCGGCGGTGGAATGGTCGGTGGAACCTCGGCAACATGCACGGCGCGGCGTACCCGGCGCACGCGGCTCGGACGCGTGGCCGGTCTGCCTCAGTACAGCTGCAGGTACCGGTCGAGCTCCCACTGCGTGATCTGCTCGTGGGCGAGCCTTGAACTCGTTCTTCTTGATCCTGGCGAAGTAGTCGACGTAGTCCTCGGTCCCGGTGTTGCCGAGAGCCGTCGCGGAGCACGTCGTCCTTCTCGAGCTCGCGCGCGGCGTCGAGGAGCGTGGACGGGCAGCGTCTCGACCCCGAGGTCGTCGAGCTCGCCCTGCGTGAGCTGGTGGAGGTTGAGCTCGGTCGTCGGGTCGCCGGCCTCGAGGCCCTTCTCGATCCCGTCGAGGCCCGCGGCGAGGATCACGGTCGCCGCCAGGTACGGGTTGCAGGAGCCGTCGACCGTCCGGTCCTCGATGCGGCCCGCGCCGGGGATACGCAGCATCTGGGTGCGGTTGTTGTAGCCGTAGCTGATGTAGACCGGCGCCCAGGTCGAGCCGCTCAGCGTCGTGCTCGTGACGAGGCGCTTGTAGGAGGTCACGGTCGGGGCCGTCACGGCGATGTAGGCCTTCGCGTGCGCCTTCAGCCCGCCGATGAAGTCGTAGGCCGTCTTCGACAGGCCCATGCCGTGGGGGTCGTCGGACGGGTCGGCCGCGAAGACGTTCTCGCCGTCCTTCCACAGGCTCATGTGGAAGTGGCAGCCGTTGCCGGTCAGGTGCGCGAACGGCTTGGGCATGAACGTCGCCATGAGCCCGCGCTCCTGGGCCATCGACTCGACCATGTAGCGGAAGAAGATCGCCCGGTCGGCGGTCGTCAGCGCGTCGGCGTACTCGAAGTTCTGCTCGAACTGGCCGTTGGCGTCCTCGTGGTCGGTCGCGTAGTTGTCCCACCCGAGCGCCGTGATGTTGCGCGCCACCTGCGACACGAAGTCGAGGCTGCGCGTCAGGGCGCGCATGTCGTAACAGGGCTGGTCGAGGGTGTCGAGCTGGTCGGCGAGCTCGATCGTGCCGTCCTCCTTCTTGCGCACGAGGAAGTACTCGAGCTCGGCGCCGATCTTGAACTCGTAGCCGAGCGCCTTGGCCCGGTCGAGCTGGCGGCGGAGGATCGTGCGCGGGCAGTACGGCCACTCCTCGCCCTCGACGTGCACGTCGCAGGCGAAGCGGGCGACGCCCGGCCGGAACGGCAGCGGCGTGAGCGTGCGGACGTCAGGCATCGCGGCCATGTCGGGCGAGTTCGGCTGCTGGCCGATGTCGCCGGCGGCGAAGCCGGCGAAGCCGGCGCCCTCGGTCAGGAGGTCGTCGAAGTGCGAGGCCGGGACGAGCTTGGCGTTCGGCTTGCCGTGCATGTCGACGAACTGCGCGAACAGGAACTCGATGCCGTTGCGCGCGGATGTACTCCCGCGCCTCGTCGGCCGTCTGGGGCGGCGTGAACGGAGCGCCCCCGTTCATCGAGACGTGGTCGAGCGCGGCCATCCGGGTCTCCTCCTGTCGGCTTCCGGTCCGCCCGCCGATGGACGGGCACGCGCAGCCCAGGGGCTGCCGGCGGCAGATATATCCGCAGTTGCGCGAACCGGTGGGCAATGGGCGCGAAGCCCACGTTTTCGCCCCGCGGGGTGTGGAGCGCCGACACACTTCCTTGCACGCGGGTTGGTCGGGGCTGTAGACACTTGACTGGAAGTCCCGCCTTGTGTAGCTCCGCACTTGGCATCGCGGTCCACGGAGGAGGAGGAGAGAGCATGGCCCAAGAGCCGAGCGGTTCGCAGCCGTCCCTCGACGCGCTCGACTACGCCGGAGGCGGCCTCGCCAAGGAGACGAACTGGTGGGGGGCGTTCGTCATCGGCCTGGCCGGGACGATCCTCGTCACCGGCATCGCGCCGATCATGGTCACCACGCTCGGCGCGGCCTCGATCCCGCTGATCGTCGTCCTCACGATCACCGGCTACCTGCTCTGCCTCCTGCTCGCGGAGCTCTCGGCGATGATGCCGGAGCGCACCGGCGGCGCGCCGTCCTACGCGTACCCGGCGTACAAGGAGCGCTGGCCGCGGGCCGCGAAGCACATCAACGGCGATCACGTCGTGGATGTACTGGCTGGGCTGGTTCCCGGTCGCGCCGCTGAACATGATCCTGGCGTCGTTCTACCTGGCCGACCGCTTCGGCCTCGACACCACGTCCGGGCTTCACCCCGATCAACACCCCGATCGCCTGGTGGACGCTCGGCATCTCGATCGTCGGGCATCCTGCTGTTCTTCATCCCGGCCTATATGGGCATCCGGGTCGGGGCCGGATTCGCGACGGTCCTCGGGATCATCTCGATGGTCCCGCTGACGTTCCTGGCGGTCGCGTTCCTCTTCACCGGCGACGCCGACTGGGGGCAGCTGTCCGGCTTCCACCAGCTCGACGGCACGGGCTTCTTCACCAGCCTCGACGGCAACGGCTGGTTCCCGCTGTACATGGGCTACAGCTTCCTGCTGACCTGGAACGTCATCGCCATGGAGGCGGCCGCCTGCTACATCGGCGAGACGCGCGATCCCGACAAGGACGCGAAGATCGCGATGAACCTCGAGGGCGGCTACGGCCTGCTCATCTACACGCTGATCCCGATCGCCTTCATCACCGTGCTCGGCGCGAAGGCGCTGTCGAACCCCGACCTCGTCGACCCGAACACGATCTTCGTCACGTTCGCGGGCAAGATCTTCGGCACCGGCGGCGAGGCGCTGAACTGGATCATCGCGGGGATGCTCATCGTCGCGCTGCTGCTCTCGGCGCTCAACGCGATCATGGGCTGCGCGCGCTCGCTGCACCAGATGTCCGTCGACGGGCAGTTCCCGCGGTTCTTCCAGCGGATCAACCAGCACGGCGTCCCCGCCCGCGCGATGGGCTTCAACGTCGTGTGCTCGCTGGCCGTCGTCCTGCTCGGCGGCGCGGCCGAGATCTACACGTTCTCGAACGTCGGCTACACGGGCTCGTTCCTCACCGTGCTCGTCGGCTACTACCTGCTGCGCAAGCACCGCCCGAACGTGACCCGGCCGTTCCGCCTGCCGGAGTTCTTCAAGTACATCGCGCTCGCCATGGCGGCGCTGTACGCGTTCATCTGGCTGTACGGCGGGATCAGCTACGCCCGCATCGGCGACACCGAGATCTACTACTTCCTCGGCTGGGGCGTCGCGCTGCTGTACATCCCGTTCTACCTGTACCGGACGCGCGTCGAGGACAAGCGGCTGGGGGTCGAGCCCGAGGAGCCCGACCCGCTCATGGCGCAGGGAGCCGTGCCGTCGAAGTGACGCCGGCGACCACCGCGGGGCGCCGCGCCGGCGGCGCCTCGCACGTCGACGGGCCCGACCCCGACGCGCTCTCGGTGCGCGCCGTCCTGCTCGCCTCGGAGGACCGCGAGATCCCGACCGCCGCGGTGGATCTCGCCGCGCGGATCGCGAAGCGCTCGGGGGCGCCCGTCCACGTCTTCACCATCGCCCGGATCTGGGGCACCTCGTTCGGCTTCCCCAACCCGGGGCTGAACCCGACCAAGCGGCGAGTGGGACGCAGCAGCGCCACAACGTGGAGAAGGCGATCGGCCGCCTGGAGCGCAAGGGCGTCGAGGCCGACGGCCGGGTCGTCGCGACGCGGGCCGGGGCCAAGCGGATCGTCCGCGAGGCGCGCCGCCTGGACTGCGACGCGATCGTGATGGCGGCCGACCCGATCCGCAACCCGCTGATCCGCAGCTTCATCTGGTCACCAGGAGCCGTGGCGCGTGCGGCGGCGGGCGCGCGTGCCGGTCCTCCTCGTGGTAGACCAGACGGCCTGACCAGCCCGGCCGAGATCGCGGCGTTCCTCGCCCGCCATCCGCCGTTCGCCGACCTCGACGCGGACGTGCTGGCGGACGTCGCCGCGGCGGCCGCGGTCCGGGCCGTAGGCCGGCGCAGACGACGTGCTCGTCGAGGACGGCGCGCCGTCCGACGCGCTCTTCGTCGTGGCGCACCGGGCGCGATGGACCTCGTCCACGCCGGCACCCTGGTCGACGTGCTCGAGCCCGGGCAGTGCTTCGGCCACCCGTCGCTGCTCACCGGCCTCGCGCCGGCGTTCACCGTCCACGCCGGCGAGGCGGCGACGACGGTGCGTCCTGCCGCGCGCGGCCGCGCTGCGCGTGTTCGCCCAGCCGGCGGGCGCTGAGTACCTCGCGTCGAGCCTGCGGCGCCGGCTCGTGCGCTCGGGCCACACCGCCCACGGCCTGCCCGAGCTGGGCATGACGCGGCTCGGCGCGCTCGTCGCCCGCCCGCCGGTGTTCGTCGCCGCCGACGCGCCGGTCCGCGAGGCCGCCGCGGCGATGACCGCCGCGCACACCAGCGCCGCGCTCGTCGAGACCGGCGACGGCGTCGGCGATCGTCACCGACCGCGACCTCCGCGAGCGCGTGCTCGCCGAGGGGCGCTCGGCGGACGACCCGGTGCGCGTCGCCGTCCGCCCGGTGCTGACCGCGCCCGCCGAGCGCACCGCCTCCGAGGCGCTCGTCGACCTGCTCGACGCCGACCGCCGCGAGCTGGGCGTGACCGACGCGCGACGGGCGGATCGTCGGCCTGCTCAGCGTGGAGGACATCGCCGGCGGCGCGCAGTCGCCGTTCGCGCTGCGCCGCGCGATCGCGCGGGCGCGCCGACGAGGACGCGCTCGTCGCCACGTTGCAGGCCGGGCTGCCGCGGCTGCTGGCGTCGCTGCTGTCGGCCGGGCTGGCGCCGGCGGACGTCTCGCGCGCCCTCGCCGTCCAGTCCGACACCGCGACGCTGCGGCTCGTCGACCTCGCCTTCCATCGCCACGGCCCCGCGCCGGTCGCGTGGGCGTGGCTCGCGCTCGGCAGCGTCGCGCGGCGCGAGCTGACGCTCGCCTCCGACCAGGACAACGCGCTCGCCTACGCCGACGAGGCGGGCCCGCGACGGCGACGCGTTCTTCGGGCGCGTGGCGGCCGACGTCAACGCCGCGCTGGCCCGCAGCGGCATGGGCGAGGACCACGCCGAGGTCCTCGCGCGCGACCCGCGCTGGCGGATGTCGCAGAGCGCGTGGACGGCAGTGTTCGAGCAGTGCCTCGAGCAGCCCGACCGCTCGCACCTCGTCCGCGCGGCCGTGAGCTTCGACTTCCGCCACGTCGGCGGCGGCCTCGACATCGTCCCGCCGCTCGCGGCGGTCGTGCGCGACGCGCAGCGCCATCCCGGCTTCCTCGCGCGCCTGGCGCGCACGGCGACGGACTGGAAGGTCGCCCTCGGCCGGCGCGGCCAGGTCCTCACCGACCGCGACGGGCGCGATCGACCTGAAGATCGGCGGCGCGCTGCCGATCGCGAACCTCGCCCGCTTCCACGCGCTCTCGCACGGGATCACGATCTCGGGCACGGTCGACCGGCTGGTCGCGGCGGAGGAGACCGGCGGGCTGGACGCCGAGACCGCGGTCGCGCTGCGCGAGGCGTTCGAGACGGTGTCGCGGATCCGGTTGGAGCACCACGCCGCCTGCCTCGCCGACGGCCGCCCGGCCGACAACCGCGTCGACCCCGGGTCGCTGCCGCCGCTGCGGCGCGCGGGGCTGCGGGAGGCGTTGCGGGCCGTCGCGGCGGCGCAGCGGCGGTTGGCGGTGTACGCCCGGCAGGGGTTGTAGGGGCCGCCCGAGGCGCCCGCATCGGGCCGATGTGTGAACTCTCCACATAGCTTCCGCCTGCTCCGACCCTCTATGACTCCGGTTCGCCGTGCCCGACAGGTGACGGCGGGTCAAGCGATTCGCGAGCACGGAGAAGAACCACGGAATGTGCGGGATCGTCGGGCTGTTCAGCAAGTCGACGGCGGTCGAGGAGCGGCTGGGGGAGCACCTCGGCGCGATGCTCGGCCAGATGAGCGACCGCGGTCCGGACAGCGCGGGGGTCGCGGTGTACCGCGACCCGGCGCCGACCGGGTCGAGCAAGGTGTCGCTGTACTCGGCCGACCCGGCCGAGGACTGGGGCGCCGTGCAGCGCGGCCTCGCCGACGCGTTCGGCGGTGACGCGGAGCCCGAGATCCGCGCGAGCCACGCGGTGTTCGTGGTCGGGACCGACGCCGACGAGGCCCAGGCGTGGCTGCGCGCGCACCACCCCGACCTGCGGATCATGAGCGCCGGCGAGCGCATCGAGATCTACAAGGAGATGGGCCTGCCGACCGAGTTCGTCAAGCGCTTCGCCCTCGACGACATCCAGGGCAGCCACGCCCTCGGCCACACCCGGATGGCGACCGAGAGCCGCGTCACGACCGAGCACTCGCACCCGTTCACGACCGGCCTCGACCTCTGCCTCGTCCACAACGGCTCGCTCTCCAACCACAACCGCCTGCGGATGGAGCTGCGCCGCGAGGGCCTCGAGTTCCAGACCGACAACGACAGCGAGGTCGCCGCGGCCTATCTGACGTGGAAGCTGCGGGAGGGGCTGACGCTCGAGCAGGCCCTCGAGGGCTGCCTCGACGACCTGGACGGCTTCTACACCTTCGCGGTCGGCACGGCCGACGGGTTCGCCGTGCTGCGCGACCCGATCGCCTGCAAGCCGGCGGTCATGGCCGAGACCGACGACTGGGTCGCGATGGCGTCCGAGTACCGGGCGATCGCGGTGCTCCCGGGCGCGAACGACGCGCAGATGTGGGAGCCCGAGCCGGCCAAGGTCTACGTCTGGGAGCGGGAGCGGGTCTGATGGCGACCGGGACCGACGTGGCCGTCGAGACCGTCGACCTCGCGAGCGCCGAGCGCCGCGAGCTCAACGCCCGCCTGCACGCGCTCGCCGGGCAGGACGACCCGCGCCCGGCGCGCTGGCGGGTGCTCAACCCGAGCGGCGCGCACGCCCTCGCCGTCGGCCTCGACGCCCCCGTCGAGGTCGAGATCGACGGCCACGTGGGCTACTACTGCGCCGGGATGAACAAGCAGGCGACGGTCCGCGTCAAGGGCAACGCGGGCGTGGGCCTCGCCGAGAACATGATGTCGGGGACGGTCATCGTCGAGGGCAACACGAGCCAGTCGGCGGGCGCCACCGGGCGCGGCGGGCTGCTCGTCGTCGAGGGCGACGCCTCGGCGCGCTGCGGGATCTCGATGAAGGGCGTCGACATCGTCGTGCGCGGCTCGGTCGGGCACATGAGCGCGTTCATGGCCCAGAAGGGCTGCCTCGTCGTCTGCGGCGACGCGGGCGACGCGCTCGGCGACTCGATCTACGAGGCCCACCTGTACGTGCGCGGCTCGGTCAAGGGCCTCGGCGCCGACTGCATCGAGAAGGACCTGCGCGACGAGCACGTCGACGAGCTGCGCGCGCTGCTCGAGCGCGCGGGCGTCGACGCCGACCCCGGCGACTTCCGCCGCTACGGCTCGGCGCGGCGGCTCTACAACTTCCAGGTCGACGACGCCGGCGCGTTCTAGGAGGGAGCCCGATGACCGAGTTCGACACGCTCGCCAAGCGCGCGGGCCACAACGGCAACGGCCACGGCGGCTGGCACCCGGGCCTGCGCGAGTCGGCGACCTTCGACCGCGACACGATCCACGAGATCCAGCGCGCCGCGCGCGAGGGGATCTACGACATCCGCGGGTGGGGGGCCAAGCGCAAGGTCCCGCACTTCGACGACCTGCTGTTCCTCGGCGCGAGCGTGTCGCGCTACCCGCTCGAGGGCTACCGCGAGCGCTGCGACACCGACGTCGTGCTCGGCACCCGCCACGCGACGAAGCCGCTGCACCTCGACATCCCGATCACGATCGCGGGGATGAGCTTCGGCGCGCTGAGCGCGCCGGCGAAGGAGGCGCTCGGCCGCGGCGCGAGCGCGATGGGGACGAGCACGACGACGGGCGACGGCGGCATGACGCCCGAGGAGCGCGAGAGCTCGAAGACGCTCGTCTACCAGCTGCTGCCCTCCCGCTACGGCATGAACCCCGACGACCTGCGCCGCGCCGACGCGATCGAGGTCGTCATCGGCCAGGGCGCCAAGCCCGGCGGCGGCGGGATGCTCATGGGCCAGAAGATCTCCGACCGCGTCGCCGAGATGCGCGACCTGCCGAAGGGGATCGACCAGCGCAGCGCGTGCCGGCACCCGGACTGGACCGGCCCGGACGACCTCGAGATCAAGATCGAGGAGCTGCGCGAGATCACCGACTGGGAGAAGCCGATCTTCATCAAGGTCGGAGCGTCGCGCCCGTACTTCGACGTCGCGCTGGCGGTCAAGGCGGGCGCCGATGCCATCGTGCTCGACGGCATGCAGGGCGGCACGGCCGCGACCCAGGACGTCTTCATCGAGCACGTCGGCATCCCGATCCTCGCCGCGATCCCGCAGGCGGTCGAGTCGCTGCAGGAGCTCGGCATGCACCGCCGGGTCCAGCTCATCGTGTCCGGCGGCATCCGCTCCGGGGCCGACGTGGCCAAGGCGATGGCGCTCGGGGCCGACGCGGTCTCGATCGGCGTCGGCGCGATGATCGCGCTGGGCGACAACTCGCCCGTGTTCGAGGCCGGCTACGAGGAGATCGGCAGCTCGGCCGGCTTCTACGACGACTGGCACGAGGGCCGCGACCCGGTCGGCATCTCCACCCAGGACGACGAGCTCGCCGCGCGCTTCGACCCCGAGCTCGGGGGCCGGCGCCTGGCCAACTACCTGCGCACGATGACGCTCGAGGCCCAGACGCTGGCCCGCGCGTGCGGCAAGTCGCATCTGCACAACCTGGAGCCCGAGGACCTCGTGGCCCTCACGATCGAGGCCGCGGCGATGGCCAAGGTGCCCCTCGCCGGGACCTCGTGGATCCCCGGGCTCAACGGCGCGGGCGCCTGATCGGCGCCCCCACCGTCAGGGAGGGAGTTCCCGTCCGTTCGGGCGGGATCCCCGCATCCATCGCCCATTTCCATGAACACAACTGATATACCAACCGCCGATCACCGGACGACGACCGGAACGCACCGGGTTGCGTTCGTTGTACCTATTTGTCTAGGATCGTCCTCACTCCGGCTGTCGAGACCCCCGCGGAGCCTTCCTTCATGTCCTACCTGTTGACCTGCCCGAACTGCGGCGTGCGCGAGGTGACCGACTTCGGCTACGGCGGCGAGATCGCCGCCCGCCCGAAGTCGCAGCCGTCCTGGCGCGAGCTGAACACCTACAACTACTTCCGCCGCAACGTCGCGGGGGTCCAGCGCGAGTGGTGGTTCCACCGGTCGGGCTGCCGCGCGTGGTTCGTCGCCGAGCGCGACACGCGCAACAACGAGGTCCACTGGACCGCGCTGCCCGGCGACGCCCCCGCGAGCGAGCAGCCCGGGGCGCAGGTCCCGGCCGGCAACACCGGAGGGGAGGCGACGCTGGCATGACCCGGCTTCCGCAGCAGCCCGGCGAGCGCCTCACCCGCTCGCGCACCGTCGCCTTCACCTTCGACGGCAAGCCCGTCGAGGGCTACGAGGGCGACACGATCGCCTCGGCCCTCTTCGCGGCCGGCCGGCGCACGTTCTCGCGCTCGTTCAAGTACCACCGCCCGCGCGGCGAGATGTGCGCCTGCGGCCAGTGCACGAACTCGATGGTCGCCGTCGACGGGCGCCCGGGCGTCCGCGCCTGCGGCGAGCCGGCGCGCGACGGGATGGTCGTCACGCACCAGAACGCGTGGCCGTCGCTCGGCTTCGACGTCATGCGCGCGACCGACTACTCGGGCCCGCTGACGCCGCCCGGCTTCTACTACAAGACCTTCATCCGCCCGCGGAAGCTGTGGCCGGTCTACGAGAAGGTCCTCCGCCACGCCGCCGGTCTCGGCGTCCTGCGCAAGCAGCAGGAGGACCGCGAGTGGCGCACGGAGTACCGCCGCCGCCACTGCGACGTGCTCGTCATCGGCGGCGGCATCGCCGGCCTCGCGGCCGCGACGCGCGCCGCGGAGCTCGGCGCGGACGTCGTCCTCTGCGACGAGGACATCGAGCCCGGCGGCGCGCTGCTGCACGAGGGCCACCACGAGCGCGCCCGCGCGCTCGCCGAGCAGGCCCGCGTCGCCGGCGTCGAGATCCTCACCCGCGCCCCCGCGCTCGGCTTCTTCGACGGCCTCGTCCCGGTGTGGCAGGGCGACACGCTGCATCAGGTCCGCGCCGCGCGCACCGTCGTGGCGACCGGCGTGATCGAGCAGCCGCTCGTCTTCGCCGACAACGACCTGCCGGGGATCATGCTCGCCGGCGGCGCGCAGCGGCTGGCCGCGCTCTACGGCGTCCGGCCGGGCAGCGCCGCGGTCGTGGCGACGACCGGCGACCGCGGCCTCGCCGCCGCCCTCGCGCTGCGCGAGGCGGGCGTCGAGATCCGCGCCGTGGCCGACCTGCGCACGGGCGGCCCGGCCCCCGACGCGGCCCGGCTGCAGGAGCTCGGCGTCGAGCTCCACCAGGGGGCGACGGTCGTGCGCGCGACGGGCGGCAAGGCGCTCACCGGCGCGGTCGTCGCCCAGGTCGACGCCTCGGGCAAGGCCCGCCCCGGCACCGAGCGCGAGCTCGACTGCGACCTGCTCTGCGTCTCGGCCGGCACGGTCCCCGCGACCTCGCTGCTGCTCCAGGGCGGCGCGAAGGCCCGCTACGACGAGACGACCGCCCGCTTCATGGCCGGCGCGCTCCCCGCGGGCGTGTTCGCCGCCGGCGCGGTCGTCGGCCACGAGGACGCCGACGCCGCCGAGCTGTCCGGCGCGATCGCCGGCGCGGAGGCCGCGCAGGCGATCGCCCGCGCGAGCAACGGCGCCCGCACCCCGAGCCTCGACGAGGAGCGCGAGCGGCTCGGCGCGCTGCCCGCGCCGTCGCCGGTCGCCGCACCGCCCGCCTACGCGCACGACGCCAAGAAGGGCGGCAAGGCGTTCGTCGACCTCGACGAGGACGTCACGGTCAAGGACATCAAGCTGTCGATCGCCGAGGGCTACGACTCGATCGAGCTCTCCAAGCGCTACACGACGGTGACGATGGGCCCGTCGCAGGGCCGCTTCTCCCAGCTGCCCTCGATCCGGGTCATGGCCCAGGAGACGGGGATGTCGATGGGCGAGGTCGGCATCACGACCGCCCGCCCGCCGTGGACGCCGGTCCCGATGGGCGCGCTCGCCGGCCGTCCGATCGAGCCCGCCAAGCGCTCGGCCATCCACGGCCGCCACCGCGAGCTCGGCGCGCGGGTCCAGTGGGCCGGCGACTGGCGCCGCGCCTACGACTACGGCGACCCGCAGGGCGAGGCCGTCGCGGTCCAGAAGGCGGCCGGCCTGATCGACGTCTCGACCCTCGGCAAGATGCTCGTCCGCGGGCCGGACGCGGGGCAGTTCCTCGACCGCCTGTACCCCAACCGCTTCTCGAACCTCAAGCCGGGCCGCATCCGCTACGGCGTGATCAGCTCGGACGCCGGGCGCATCGTCGACGACGGCACGATCTGCCGCGTCGACGACGACACGTTCTACGTCACCACGACGTCGAGCGGCGCGGCGGCGATGGAGGAGTGGTTCGGCTGGTGGCTGGCCGACTGGAAGATGGACGTCCACCTCACCGACGTCACGCAGGCGATCTCGGCGATCAACCTCGCCGGGCCGAAGGCGCGCGAGATCATGGCGCAGGTCACCGACCTCGACTGCTCGAACGACGCGTTCGGCTACATGGACGGCAAGCGCGCGCTGATCGCGGGCGTGCCGTGCCTGATCCTGCGCATCGGCTTCGTCGGCGAGGTCGGCTACGAGATCCACTACCCGGCCGCCCACGGCGAGCACCTGTGGGACGCCCTGCTCGATGCGGGCAAGGACCATGGGCTGCGGCCGTTCGGCCTCGAGCCCCAGCGCCTGCTGCGCCTGCAGAAGATGCACATCCTCATCGGGCAGGACACCGACTCCGAGTCGACCCCGTTCGCGGCCGCGATGCCGTGGATCGTGAAGCTCGACAAGGAGGACGACTTCATCGGCAAGTGGGCCCTGAAGCACTACGCCGAGATCGAGCCCGAGACCGCGCTCGTCGGCTTCACCATGGCCAACGGGCACGTGCCGACCGAGGGCGCCGTCGTCGTCCGCTCCGGCGTCGCCGCCGGCCAGGTGACGAGCTCGCGCTACTCGCCCCAGCTCGACCAGGTCATCGGCCTCGCCTGGGTGCCGAAGGACCTCGCCGCCGACGACGCGGCGATCACGATCTCCGACGAGGGCACCACCTACGACGCCACCGTCCGGACCAAGCCGTTCTACGACCCCGAGGGGGAGGTGCTGCGCTCGTGAGCCTGGAGTTCCTGGCGCCCGACGCCGCGGTCGCCGACGACCGCCACACGCCGATCGCGCGCACGTCGATGGAGCGCGCCGCGCGCTCCGCCGGCGCCCGCTTCGAGGTCCGCGACGGCTGGAACGTCGCGGTCGGCTACGGCTCGGCCGAGCGTGAACGCGAGGCCGTCCGCGAGACCGCCGGCTGGGCCGACGTCTCGCACCTCGGCAAGCTCGAGCTGCACGTCTCCAACCCCGACGACCTGACGGCGATCGTCGCCGCGGCGGCCGACGGCGCGACGCTCGAGCTCGGCTCGGCGACGCGCGCGGCCGACGCGTGGTGGCTGCCGCTGACCGCCGATCGCGCGGTCGTCGTGGCCGATCCCGCGGCGCTCCCCGGCCTGCGCGACCGCCTGCAGGAGGCCGCGTCGAACGCGTCGGCGACGGTGAGCGTCATCGACGCCACGTGCAAGTACGCGGCGCTGACGCTCGTCGGGCCGCTCGCCCGCGAGGTCTTCGCCCGCTTCAGCGCCGTGGACCTCCGTCCGCAGGTGCTGCCGGTCCAGGGCTTCCGCCCCGGCTCGGTCGCCCGCACGCCGGGCATGGTCGTCCGCGAGGGCGAGGACCGCTTCCTGGTGCTGTTCGGCTGGGCGGTCGGCGCGTACGTGTGGGAGACGGTGTCCGACGCGGGCGCGCACCTCGGCGGCTCGCCCGTCGGGCTCGACGCGCTCGACGAGGTCGCGATCGGGATCGCGCCGGTCCGTGAGGAGGCTTCCCGTGCTTGACATCTTCAGAAAGCGCCGCATGTGGCGCAAGCGCCCGGAGCTCAAGGACTCCTACGACGTCGTCATCGTCGGCGGCGGCTCGCACGGCCTGGCGACCGCCTACTACCTGCAGAAGGAGCACGGCATCACCGATGTCGCGATCCTCGAGAAGAACTACATCGGGTCGGGCGCCGCGGGCCGCAACACCACGATCCTGCGCTCGAACTACAAGACGCCCGAGGGCGCGCGCTTCTACGACCGCAGCGTGAAGCTCTACGAGGGCCTGTCCCAGGACCTCAACTTCAACCTGCTCTTCTCGCAGTGCGGCCACCTGACGCTCGCGCACTCCGACCGCGCGATGTTCGTCATGGCCAACCGCGCCGAGGTCAACCGCCTCGCGGGGATCGACTCGCGGCTGATCAAGCCGGACGAGGTCAAGGAGCTCGCGCCGGCGATGGTCGTCTCCGACGACGCGACGTATCCGATCCTCGGCGCGCTGTACCACCCGCCCGGCGGCATCATCCGCCACGACGCCGTCGTCTGGGGCTTCGCCCGCGGCGCCGACGCCGGCGGCGCGGAGATCCACCCGTACACCGAGGTCCTCGGGATGGAGCGCTCGAACGGGCGCGTCTCGACGGTGAAGACCAACCGCGGCACGATCAAGGCCGGCCAGGTGCTCAACTGCACCGCGGGCTGGAGCACGCTGATCTCGGACATGGCCGACGTCCCCATGCCGATCACGACGCACATCCTGCAGGCGTGCGTCACCGAGCCGATGAAGCCGCTGCTCGACGTCGTCATCGTGTCCTCGCAGATGCACGTGTACGTCAGCCAGACCGACCGCGGCGAGTTCCTCATGGGCGCCGAGATCGAGCCGTGGACGACGTACCGGATGAACGGGACGCTCAACTTCCTGCAGGAGGTCACCCGCCACACGCTCGAGCTGTTCCCGCAGCTCGAGCACGCCCGCCTGCTGCGCTCGTGGGCCGGCCTCTGCGACCTGAGCCCCGACTACAGCCCGATCCTCGGCCAGACCGAGGTCGAGAACTTCCACGTCAGCGCCGGCTGGGGGACGTACGGCTTCAAGGCCGCCCCGATCGTCGGACAGACCCTCGCCGAGCTCGTCGCCACGGGCAAGCAGCCCGAGCTCATCCAGCCGTTCGCGCTCGAGCGCTTCTACGAGGACAAGCTCGTCTCCGAGCTCGCCGCCGCCGCCGTCAGCCACTGAGAACCAGAGAAGGGGTCCGATGAAGTCCAGCCTGGAGATCGCGCAGGAAGCAGAGCTCATCCCGATCGATCAGATCGCGGAGAACTGTGGCCTCGAGCCCGACGACATCGAGCCGTACGGCCGCTACAAGGCGAAGATCGGCCTCGGCGTCCTCGATCGCCTGAGCGAGCGGCCGGACGGCAAGATCGTGGTCGTCGCGGGCATGACCCCGACGAAGGCGGGCGAGGGCAAGACGACGACGCTCGTCGGCCTGACCCAGGGGCTCGGCGCGATCGGCAAGAAGCCGGTGGCGTGCCTGCGCGAGCCGTCCCTCGGGCCGGTCTTCGGCATCAAGGGCGGCGCCGCCGGCGGCGGCATGACCCAGGTCGTGCCGATGGAGGACCTGAACCTCCACTTCACCGGCGACATCCACGCGATCGGCGCGGCGAACAACCTGCTGGCGGCGATGCTCGACGCATCGATCCTGCACGGCAACCCGCACAAGATCGACCAGCTGCGGGTCGGCTGGCGCCGCGCGCTGGACATGAACGACCGCGCGCTGCGCCAGATCGTGATCGGCCTGGGCGGCCGCGCGAACGGCTACCCGCGCGAGTCGGGCTTCGACATCACCGCGGCGTCGGAGGTCATGGCGATCATGGCCGTGTCGAGCGACGTCCATGATCTCCGCGAGCGGCTCGGCCGGATCACGGTCGCGCACTCCTTCGACGGCGGGCGGCCGATCACGGCCGAGGACCTCGGGGCGGCGGGCGCGATGACCGTGCTGCTCAAGGACGCGATCAAGCCGAACCTCATCCAGACGCTCGAGGGCCAGCCGTGCCTGATGCACTGCGGGCCGTTCGCGAACATCGCGCACGGCAACAACTCGCTCGTGGCCGACCGCGTCGGCATGAAGCTCGGCGACTACGTCGTGACCGAGTCGGGCTTCGGCTCGGACATGGGCATGGAGAAGTTCTTCGACATCGTCTGCCGCTTCGGCGAGCTGCAGCCCAGCGCGGTCGTGCTCGTCACGACCGTCCGCGCGATCAAGCACCACGGCGGCATCGCGGACGATCCGCGGGTCGACCGGCAGCACGGCATCTCCGCGATCGAGACGGGGATGGCCAACGTGCGCCGGCACCTCGCGATCATCAAGCAGTTCGGCCTGCCGGCCGTCGTGGCGGTCAACCGCCGGCCGGGCGACACGAACGAGGAGGTCGAGCTCGTCAAGCGCCTCGCGCTCGAGGCGGGCGCGTTCGGGGCCGAGGCCAACGAGGGCTTCGCCAAGGGCGGCGTCGGCGCCGCCGACCTCGCGACGGCCGTCGTGGAGGCCTGCGAGCAGCCCAACAGCTTCCACCCGCTGTACGAGGACGACTGGACGATCCAGGACAAGATCGAGACCGTCGCCAAGAAGGTCTACGGTGCCAAGGACGTCTACTTCTATCCCGAGGCCGAGCAGAAGATCGGCCAGTTCATGAAGGATGGGCTCGGGACGTTCCCCGTGTGCATGGCCAAGACGCACCTGTCGCTCTCCTCGGACCCCAACCTGCTCAACGCGCCGGAGCACTTCACGCTGCCGGTGCGTGACATCCGCGCGTACACCGGCGCGGGCTGGCTCGTCCCGCTGTGCGGCGACATCACGCAGATGCCGGGCCTGGGCAAGTCCCCGGCCGCGCTGAACGTCGACATCGACGCCGAGGGAAGGACCGTCGGGCTCTTCTAGGGCCCGGCGACACGGGGGCCACGGTGGGGGCGTTCGCCGACCAGTCGCTGCGCGACGTGATCGACGCGGTGGCCGCCCAGCGCCCGGCCCCCGGCGGCGGCTGCTCCGCGGCCTGGTCCGGCGCCCTGGCCGCCGGCCTCGTCGAGATGACGGCGAGCTTCACGCTGGCGCGGCCCAAGTACGCCGGCGTCCATCACCGGATGGCGGACGTGCGGCGCGACGCCAAGGTCCTGCGCCGCCGCCTGCTCGAGCTGGCCGAGGCCGACGCCGAGGTCTACGAGCCCGTCATCGCCGCGATGCGGATGCCCGAGCAGCATCCGGAGCGCGCCGCCCGGCTCGAGGCGGCGCAGTCCGCCGCCGCGGAGGTGCCCCTGGAGATCGCCGAGGCGGGCGCGCGCGTCGCCGAGCTCGCGGCCGAGACCGCGCGCGTCGGCAACCTGCACCTCAAGGGCGACTCCGTCACCGGCGCGATGCTCGCCGAGGGCTCCTCGCGCGCCGCGGCGCGGCTCGTCGAGATCAACCTCGCCGGCAGCGGCGACCCGCGGCTCGAGCGCGCCGCCGAGGCCATCCGCCGGTCCGCGGCCGCGCGCGAGGACGCGCTCCAGGTCACCGAGGAGGTGACGCGATAGCCGGCGCGCCCGCCGAGCGCAGGCCCTCGCTGGTCGACAGCGCCGAGGTGGCGCTGCGCAACTGGCTCGCGCCCGGCCGCCACCGGCCGGGCGACCGGCTGCCGCCCGAGCACGACCTCGCGGCGATGCTCGGCGTGTCGCGCGGCACCCTGCGCACCGCGCTGCAGCGGCTGGAGGAGAGCGGGGAGATCGTCCGCCGCCAGGGCAGCGGCACCTTCGTCGGCCGCGTCGCGACCCCGACGGCCTTCGTCGAGGGCCTCGAGCGCCTCGAGCCGTACTCGATGCTCGCCCGCCGCCGCGGCGTGAAGCTCGGCGTCCGCGACGTCGAGATCAGGATGCGCCCGATCGGCCCCGAGGTGGGGCGGAAGTTCGAGCTCGACCCCGCGACCGAGGTCGCCCACGTCACGCGCCTCGTCGAGGCGGGCGGCGAGCCGGCCGCGTACATGGCCGACGTCGTGCACCCCGACATCGCCCTGCCGTCGGAGTCCGCGCTGCGCCGCGCCTTCGAGCGCGGCGAGATGATCATGGACGTCCTGCTCGCCCAGGGCGTGCCGATCGCGTTCGCGACGACCCGCGTCCTGCCGCGGCTGATCACGCCGCGCGAGCGCGTGGGCCAGCTCTTCGGCGTGACGCGCACGACGGCCGTGCTCGAGCTCGAGGAGACGATCCACGTGACCTCGGGCGAGGTCGTCCACCACTCGCGGGACCTCTTCGGCCCCGGCGGGATGGACCTGCACGTCGTGCGCGGCCTCGACGTCGAGCGCCCGGCGCAGGTCAACCCCGCGCCGCCCGAGAACGCGCCCGTGCGGCGCGGGACCGTCCGCGGGCACCGGTCCGCGCCCGCGCCGAAGAACCCGGCCTGACGGGCGGTCAGTCGCCGAGCACGTGGCGCTCGAGCCACGCGTTGCGGAACGCGCCGCGCGCGTCGAGGCGCTCGGCCAGCGCGCGGAAGTCGCCCATGCGCTCGTAGAGCGGGCCGACCGCCGCGGCGTCCGCGTGGAAGACCTTGCCCCAGTGCGGCCGCGCCCCGAACGGCGCCAGCGCGGCCTCGACGTCGTAGAGCGCCCGCGAGACGGTGTCCGGCTTCGGCTCCCACGTGAAGTGGATCGCGACGGTGTCCTGGCCGTACTGCGGGCTGAGCCACAGCGTGTCGGCCGGGATCGTGCGCAGCTCGGTCACCTGCAGGATGGGGCGCACGACGGGGCCGAGACGGCGGATCGCGTCGATGGCCTCGAGCGCCCGCGCGCGCGGCACGAGGAACTCGGACTGGATCTCGTCGCCCGCGCTCGGGGTGAAGCCCATGCGGAAGTGCGGCAGGCGGTCCGACCACGGGCCGGGGCGGCCGAGCTGGGCGGTGCAGTTGACGGGGTCGATGCCGAGGATCGGATGGCGGTCGACGGTCGCGGCGGGCGCGCCGTAGAGCTCGTCCGGGGCGTCCTCGGGGGCGTCGGTGACGCGGCTCTTGACCCAGACCTGGTCGGTCGTGTCGCCCCAGCGGGTGAACACGCTGACGCTGTAGCCGAGGCCTGTGATCTCGTCGAAGTGCGCGGCGAGCGCGTCCCAGGTCAGCCCCTCGTAGACGCGCTGGCGGACCTCGTAGGCGGGCTCGACGTCGAGCGTGACGCGGGTGACGGCCCCGAGCGCGCCGAGCCCGACGACCATGCCGTCGAAGTCCGCGTCGCCCCGCGCGACGCGCAGGTGCTCGCCGGCCGAGGTGACGAGCTCGAGGGCGGCGACGACCGTGGCGAGGTTGCCGTTGGCGTCGCCCGAGCCGTGGGTGGCGGTCGCGACCGCGCCCGCGACGGAGATGTGCGGCAGCGACGCGAGGTTGTGGAGCGCCAGCGCCTGCGGCGCGAGGGCCTCGGCGAGGTCGCCGTAGCGGAGCGGGCCGGTGAAGGCGACCGTGCCCGCGTCGCGGTCGACGACGATGTCGGCCGGCAGCGCCTCGAGCGACACGAGCTCGTCGGAGTCGGCGATGTCGGTGAACGAGTGCCGCGAGCCGAGCACGCGGACGCGCGGCGTGCCGGCGACGATCTCGGTCAGCTCGTCGAGGGTCGCCGGCCGGTGCAGCCGGTGCGCGCGGTAGCGGTGGGTGCCGGCCCAGTTCTGTTCGTCCACGCGCCGAAGCGTACGTCGGCCGCCGCCCGACTATCGTCGCGGCCCATGGCGACCGACCCCGAGCGCTCCGGCAGCCGCCCCGTCGCCTCGGTGGCGCGGGCCCTGCGGCTGCTCGACGAGCTCGGCTCGAGCCCCGAGGGCCTCGGCGTCAACGAGCTCGCGCGGCGGATCGGGGTCAACGCGTCGACGGCGTCGCGGCTGCTCGCCACGCTCGAGGCGGGCGGCGTCGTCGAGCGCGCCCCCGACGCCGGTCCCTACCGCCTCGGCCTGCGCCTCGTCGCGCTCGCCGACGGCGTGCTCGCGCGGCTCGACGTCCGCGACCTCGCCCGCCCGCGGCTGCGCACGCTCGTCACGGCGACGGGGGAGACGGCGACGCTCTCGGTCCCCGGCCCGGTCGACGCGGTGACGGTCGACTTCGTCGCGGCCGAGTCGAGTGTCGTCAGCGTCGCGCGCCTCGGGCGGCCGAGCATCGCGCACGCCACCGCGGTCGGGAAGGTCATGCTCGCCTTCGGCGGGGCCGGCGCGATCGCCGCGGCCGGCGCCGAGCTCGCGCCGTGCACCGACCGCACGATCGTCGACCCGCGCGCCCTCGCGGCCGAGGTCGACGCCGTCCGCTCGCGCGGGTGGGCCGAGGCCGCCGGCGAGCGCGAGCCGGACCTCAACGCGCTCGGCGCGCCGGTCTTCGGCCGGTCCGGCGAGCTTCACGCGATCATCGGCCTCCAGGGCCCGGCCGCGCGGCTGACGGCCGCGCGGCGGGTGGAGGTGCTGCCCGCGCTGCTGGACGCCGCCGCGGACGTGCAGCGCGCGCTCGGCGGCTGAGCGCGCCCCCTAGCTCCAGGGGTACGGGCTGTGGCTCACCGGGTGCAGGTCGCCGGTCTGGAAGCGCTCGTAGCGGAACGGGTGCAGCAGGGTCGAGTGCTCGCCGCCGAGGACGCGCGCGATCTCCTTGCCGACGGCGATCATCTTGTAGCCGTGGTTGGAGTCGGCCGCGACGAAGACGTTCGGGCGCATGTAGTCCAGGACGGGGAAGTTGTCGACCGTGAACGCGCCGACGCCGCCCGAGCGGACCTGGCGGTACTGCGGGCGCACGCCCTCGAAGCGCTGCAGGCAGTGCGACAGCGCGGCGCACCACATGTCCGCGAAGCCGGGGTCGACCGAGCCGGTGGGGTAGGGGTCGACGTCGAAGCGGTGGCCCTTCGGGATCGGCTCCGCGCCGCCCTGGATGCTCTCGCGGTCGGGCTTGAAGTAGATGCCCCACGGCTGGTCGGTGATCTGAGAGCCGTCGTCGGCGCGCAGCTCCGCCGCGCTGTCGACGTGGAGGACCGGAGACGGGGCGCCGGCGGACGTCGTGAACGTCGCGGGGTCGACGGCGACCTCGCCCTCCTGCAGGTACCAGTACGTCCACATCTCCTGGTCCTCGGCGACCTTGCCGTCGGGACCGGTGACGTCGAGCTTCGCCGGCAGGCCGAGCATCTCCCACAGCGAGGCGACCCACGGGCCGACCGCGACCACGACCTGCTCGACGGCGATGTCGCCCGCGTTCGTGTGGACGGTCGTGACGGCGCCGGAGTTGTCGCTCTCGAAGCCGGTGACCTCGACGCCCTCGACGATCTGCGCGCCGGCGGCGCGGGCCTTGTCGGCCAGGCCGTGCATCGACTCCTTGTTGAACGCGAAGCCGCCCGCGCGCTCGTGCAGGCAGACGGTCAGGCCCTCGGCGCGCCAGTCGGGGTACAGCCCGGACATGTGCGCCGCGACCTCGGCCTCGCCGGTGACGAGCTCGGACGGGTAGCCGATGCGCTGCTGGCGCTCGAACACCGCGACGAGGTCGGACTCCTGCTCGGGCGGCCCGAGGGCGACGTAGCCCGAGCCGTGGTAGTTGAACGCCTCGGGGTCGGACTCCCAGATCTCGACGCAGGCGGCCATGAGCTCCTGCATCGCCGGCTGGAAGTAGTTGTTGCGCACGACGCCGCAGGCGATCCCGGAGGCGCCGGCGGCGACGCCCGTCTTGTCGACGACGAGCACCTCCTCGCCGGCCTTGGCGAGGTGCCAGGCGGTCGACAGGCCGTGGACGCCGGCGCCGACGACCAGGTGCTTGACAGAGGCGGGGAGAGTGGGAGGCATGGACTCGCTTCCTCGTGTTGCCCATAGGGCAATGGCATTGCCGATTCGTGTCGGGGCGACTGTAGCGCGCGGGCGCGAGGGGTCGCAAGCGCCGGTGTCGGTCGAGGGTGTGCCATCCGGATGGTTCGTGGGACCGGGGCGCCATGCGCGGCCGCGCGCGCAGGCCAAGCCTCGCGAACCGCCCCACCGAGGGGTAGCGGGTTTGCCGCGGCGCCAGTTGTGCCGGCGTGGGTGGCGGCCTCTGTTGCGCCGCTGTGGATCGAGGTCAGGGTTCCCGCGAGATGCGGGGCAAACGCGCATCTCGATCGCGGTGCGGATCGTCGAGGCCCCAGGTGACGGAGTGCGGGCTGAGAACTGCCCGCTATCCGGGCAGAACGCGCACCACCGGGCGAGCTCGACGGAAAGTGCCCGCTATCCGGGGACCTCTCGTCGAGCGACGAGCGCCGGCAGCCGACCGGACCGCCAGCTCCCCCTCCTCCTTACTGCGTCGGTTCACCAGCGCCAGGCGGACGCGTGCGTCGGCGCAAGGCTCCACGGCGCCGGGACGGACGGAAGGCGCCTCAAGACACCGCGGCGCTCGGCCGCCGCCACGCGTTCGACGTTTCCCGCGATAGCGGCGGCGAACGTCGAACGCGTGGGCTGGCGAGCGCTCGCGCGACGACTTCTCCCCGCTATCCGGGGATTTCTCGTCGAGCGATCTCGTCCCGCGGGCGTCCTGGCCAGAACATGCGGTCGAGCGGCGCCGCGACGTGGCGACATCATGCGCCGGAACCGCCGCCGCGAGCGCCTCGAGCCACGCCTGCCACGCCGCCGCGCGCTCCGGCGGCCCAGTGCGCAGGGGCGCGGTCCCGGCCCACCCCGTCATCGCGCGGATGCCATGTAGCCACTCGGTCATCGCTGCGGATTGTCGCGGGCCGGGCGGGGTAGCGAACCGACGATGCCCCGCGATGCGCGCGCCCACGCCGACCGCCTCGCCGGCCGCCTCGTCGAGGGGACGATGGCCGCCCACCACCGGCGCCGCCTGCGCCGGCTCGGTCACGCCGCGGCGGTCGACCCGCCCGCGGACGGCCGCCTCTGGGCCGCGGGCGACCCGCCGCCGCGGCCGGGCAACGCGCTCGAGGTGCTCGTCGACGGGGCCGCCGCGCTGCCCGCGATCGAGCGTGCGATCCGCGGCGCGCGGCGCCACGTCCACATCGCCGGCTGGTCGATCACGCCGCACTTCCCCCTGACCCGCGACGAGCCGCCCGTCGTCCTGCGCGAGCTGCTCGCCGAGACGGCCGAGCGCGTCGACGTCCGCGTGCTCATGTGGGCCGGCGCCCCGCCGCGCACGTTCGCCCCCGACCGCGCCACGGTCCGCGACGCCGCGGAGGGCCTGGCCCGCGGAACGCGGGTGCAGGTCGCGCGCGACGCCCGCTCGCGCGCCGTCCACTGCCACCACGAGAAGCTCGTGATCGTCGACGACGAGGTCGCCTTCGTCGGCGGCATCGACCTGACCCTCCTCGGCGGCGACCGCTACGACACGAGCGCGCACCCGGTCCGCGGCCGTCTCGGCTGGCACGACGCCAGCTCGCGCCTGCGCGGGCCCGCGGTCGCCGACGTCGCCGGGCACTTCGCGATGCGCTGGAGCGAGGTCACCGGCGCGCCGGTCCCGGCGCCGCCCGCCGCCGCCCCGCCCGCGGGCGACGTCGAGGTCCAGGTCGTCCGCACCCTTCCCGAGCGCCAGTACGACGCCGTGCGCCACGGCGACTTCCGCATCCTCGAGGCCTACGTCCGCGCGCTGCGCTCGGCCGAGCACCTCGTGTACCTCGAGAGCCAGTTCCTCTGGGCGCCCGAGGTCGTCGACGTCCTCGCGCGCAAGCTCCGCCGGCCGCCGCACGACGACTTCCGCGTCGTCGTCGTGCTGCCCTCGCGCGCGAACAACGGCCAGGAGGACACCCGCGGCCAGCTCGCCGTGCTCGCCGACGCCGACCGCGCGGGCGACGCCCGCCGCCGCTTCCTCGCCGCGACCCTCTCGGCCCGCACCGGGGGCACGGTCGAGCGCCTCTACGTCCACGCGAAGATCGGGATCGTCGACGACCGCTGGCTGACCGTCGGCTCGGCGAACCTCAACGCCCACTCGCTGTTCAACGACAGCGAGATGAACGTCGTCGCCTGCGACCCGGCGCTCGCGCGCGACACGCGCCTGCGGCTGTGGGCCGAGCACCTCGAGCGCGATCCCGCAGAGGTCGCGGGCGACCCGGCCGCCGTCGTCGACGAGCTCTGGCGGCCGATCGCCCGCGAGCAGCTCGAGCGCGCCCGCCGTGGCGACCCGCGCACGCACCACCTGCTCGAGCTCCCGCCCGCCTCGCGGCACGTCGACCGTCTGCTCGCACCGTTCGACGCGCTCGTCGTCGACGGCTGAGCGGGCCGCGTGCCCGCTAGCCCGCCTCGCCCGCGGCGTGCACGAGCGGCGCGTCGCGGTAGGCGATCTGGCGCGACATCGAGATGTAGCTCGTCGAGCGCCGGACCGCCGGGTGGCCGACCATCCGGTTGATGACGTCCTGGAGGTGGCCGTTGTCGCGCGCGACGACACGGCAGAGCAGGTCGCGCGCGCCCGTGACGCTGTGCGCCTCGAGCACCTCGGGCACGTCGTGGAGGTCGCCCACGGCCTCCTCGAGCCGGCCCTGGACGATCTCGAGGAAGACGAACGCCAGCACCGGGTAGCCGAGCTCGGCCGGGTCGAGGTCCGGGCCGAAGCCGGTCACGACCCCGCGCACCTGGAGCTTCTCGAGCCGCGCCGTGACCGTCCCGCGGGCGACCCCCAGCCGCCGGGACAGCTCGAGCACCCCGATCCGGGGCTCCTCGCGGAGCGAGGTGATGATGCGGGCATCGAGGGCGTCGATCGGGCTGGGCATGTTGTGCAGGATCCCGTGGTCGCTCAGGCACACATTGTGCACTCTGCCGCGCCTTCGAGGCGCCGGTTGCAAGCTGCCGCCCGGAGTGCTGAGGTGATTCGCGGAAGCCCGCCGCACGCAAGGAGAGAGCGCGATGTTCGAGGAAGGCCAGCTGTACTCACCCGTCACCCACGACGAGGACGGCAAGGCCGTCGTGCACCTGGGCGAGGAGCACCCCGGCTTCAACGACCCCGCGTACCGCGAGCGCCGCAACGAGATCGCGACCGCCGCGACCCTCTGGTCGCCGGGCGAGCCCGCCCCGGTCATCGCCTACGCCGAGGCCGAGGACGAGATCTGGCGCACGGTGTCCCGCGAGCTGCGGGTCAAGCACGAGAAGTACGCCTGCCGCGAGTTCCTCGTGGCGAAGGCCGCGCTCGGCCTGCCCGAGGACCGCGTCCCGCAGCTCGACGAGGTCACCGCGCGGCTGCGGCCGCTGACCGGCTTCGAGTACCACCCGGCCGCCGGCCTCGTCCCGCTGCGCCAGTTCTACGGCTCGCTCGCCGACCGCGTCTTCCACTCCACGCAGTACGTCCGCCACCCGTCCGAGCCGCTCTACACGCCCGAGCCCGACATCGTCCACGAGGTCATCGGGCACGGGAACATGCTGGCGAGCCCGCGCTTCGCCGAGATGAAGCGCCTGGCCGGCGAGGCCGCCCGCCGCGTGCAGACCGAGGAGGCGCTGCAGTTCATCGCCGACGTCTTCTGGTTCACGCTCGAGTTCGGCGTCGTCTGGGAGGACGGCGAGCTGAAGGCCTACGGCGCCGGGATCCTGTCCTCCTACGGCGAGATCGAGGAGTTCCGCGGCATGGAGATCCGCGCGCTCGACTTCGCCGAGATGGGCACGATCGAGTACGACATCACGAAGTACCAGCCGGTCCTCTACGCGGCCGAGTCGATGGACCATCTCGAGGAGGCCGTCGGCGGGTTCTTCGCCGTCGCCGACGACGACACACCGGCCCGCTACGCGCCGGTCCGCACCTGAGGCTCGCGCACAGGCCCGCTCGTCGCCGAACGGCGCCTGCGGCGGGCCGAACGGTCGGTCCGGCGCACGCGGTTTCCGGTTTCCGCCAGTTCGGCTTCCGACATCCGTTGACGTTCACGACATCGCCCTTGCCCGCGGCTACGATGCCCGCGCTCGCTCGCTCTCCGATCGCCAGGACATGACCGCCACCACTCTCCCGCGCTCGACCACCCTCAGCTCCCTTCGCACGCGCCGGGACGACGTCGCCGGCGCCGTCCGCCGCTGCGAGGCCAACGTGGACCGGCTCCGCTCGGAGCTGGCCCTGCCGCCGGCCCGGCCCGGCGCGACGCCGCCGGCGGAGCGGGCGATGATCAGCGCGGTGCGCGACCTCGTCGAGGCGCGCGCCCGGCTGGCCCAGATCTCGCGCGAGCTGCGCCGCGCGGAATCGGACTGACGCGCGGGCGCGCGCCCCGCGCGGATCAGTCGCGCCGCAGCGTGTAGCGGACCGTCTGCGCGCGGATCATCCCGTCCTCGAACACGAACGTGTCGATGCCGTCCGCGACGTGGACGCCGTCGCCCTCCGCCGTCCACTCGATGAGCAGGATGTCGCCGTCGAAGATCACGGTCGGCACGTCGAGCTTGGCGTTCCCGAGATCGCCCATGACCTTCTCGAACCCCTGCCGGATGCCGTCCCGGCCGCGCACCGATCCCGCGGGCGTGATGAAGACGGCGTCGTCGGCGTAGTCGCTGAGGATGCCTTCCATGTCCCCGGCGACCAGCACCTCGGCGTGGTGCTGGAAGACCTCCTGCGGCGTGCGGGTGGTCGTGGCCATCGTTCCTCTCCTCGTGTAGGGACGCGGGGGGCCACGCCGATCCTCTCGGAGGCGCGGGGCCGCGCGCAACCCCGGTCGGCGTCCGTGCGAGGATCGGGGCACGATGGCCGAGTCCGCCGCCCTGACCTACGCCTCCTACCTCGCGCTCGACGAGGTGCTCGCCGCCCAGCGGCCGAAGACCGACGAGCACGACGAGCTCCTGTTCATCGTGATCCACCAGGTCTACGAGCTGTGGTTCAAGCAGCTCCTGCACGAGCTCGGCCACCTCCAGCGCCGGCTCGAGGCGGGGGAGGGCTCGCGGGCGCTCGCGACCGTGCGCCGCGTGCTCACGATCCTCAAGACCGTCGTCGCGCAGATCGACGTGCTCGAGACCATGACCCCCGGCCAGTTCGCGACGTTCCGCACGCGGCTGGACGCCGCGAGCGGCTTCCAGTCCGCCCAGTTCCGCGAGCTCGAGGCCGTCCTCGGCCGCCGCGACGACCGCGCGCTGGCGGCCTACGAGCCCGACAGCCCGGCCCATGCGCGGATCGCGGCGGCGATGGCGCGGCCCTCGCTCTTCGACTCGTTCGCGCGCTACCTCGCGACGCAGGGCTTCGCCGTGCCGGCCGGCGTGCTCGAGCGCGACGTGACCCGGCCGGCGGAGCCCTCGGAGGCGCTGCAGGAGGCCGTGCTCGCCGCGTACGCCCGCGACGGCGAGGCCGCGCAGGTCACCGAGCGGATGGTCGACCTCGACGAGGGCGTGCAGGAGTGGCGCTACCGCCACGTGAAGATGGTCGAGCGCACGATCGGCGACAAGATGGGCACGGGCGGCTCGTCCGGCGCGGCGTACCTGCGCACGACGCTGTTCCAGCCGATGTTCCCGGACCTCTGGGCGGTCCGGTCGCGGCTGTGAGCGGACCGCTCGCGGCCGCCGACCTGCGCCGCAGCCCGAACCCGCTCGCCGCCGACTACGCGCGCTTCCGCGTCGGCGAGCGGCTCCTGCTCTCCGGCCACTCGCACCAGGCGTGGCCGGACGTCGCCCTCGACGGGCAGGTCGAGGCGTTCGCCGACGCCGCGGAGGCCGTCGACGAGAAGTGGGGGCGGGCGTTCGCGAAGGCCGACGAGCTGCGGGCCGCCGTCGGCGCGCTGCTCGGCGACCCCGGCGCGCCCGTGGCCCTCGGCGCGAACACGCACGAGCTCGTCCTGCGCTTCCTCTCGGCCCTCGACCTCGGCGCGCGCCCGCGGCTCGTGACCACCGACGGCGAGTTCCACACGCTGCGCCGCCAGCTCGCCCGGCTCGGGGAGGCGGGCCTCGACGTCGTGCGCGTCCCGGCCGCGCCGGTCGAGACCCTGGCCGAGCGGCTGGCCGCCGCCGCCGACGAGCGGACCGCGGCCGTGCTCGTCTCGGCCGTCCTGTTCGAGACGGCGCGGATCGTGCCGGGGCTCGACGCGCTCGCGGCGGCGTGCGCGGCCCGCGGCACCGAGCTGCTGGTCGACGTCTACCACCTCGTCGGGCCGCGACGGGTGGCGCTGCCGGCGCTCGGGCTGACCGACGCGTGGGTCGTCGGCGGCGGCTACAAGTACCTGCAGCACGGCGAGGGCAACTGCTGGCTGCGCCTCCCGCCGCAGGCGGCCGATCTGCGGCCGGTGATCACCGGCTGGTACGCGGAGTTCGACGCGCTCGCCGCCGCGCACCGCCCCGGCGACCCGGTGCCCTACGGCGGGCTGCCGGCCCGCTTCGCCGGCTCGACCTACGACCCGACGAGCCACTACCGCGCCGTCGCCGTCCTGCGCTTCTTCGCCGACCGCGGGCTCACGGCGGAGGTGCTCGAGGCCTCCTACCGCCACCAGGTCGCGGTGCTCGCCGAGGCCGTCGACGCGCTCGACCTGCCGCCCGCCGTGCTCACCCGCGACCGGGCCGTCCCGGCGGGCGGGGTGGCCGGGTTCCTCGCCCTCGAGTCGCCGGTCGCGGGCGACCTCCAGGCCGCGCTCGCGGCCCGCGGCGTGGCCACCGACAGCCGCGGCCGCTTCCTCCGGCTCGGCCCCGCCCCGTACCTCTCGGACGCCCAGCTGCGCGAGGCCGTGGCGCGTCTGGGGGCGGTTGCGAAGGAATTTGTGCCCAGGCTCCAATAACCACCGGTCGAGTTCGACCAGAAGCCTCCATAGTCCCCCCGGATTGCGGGGTAGGGTGCAAGACATGACCAAGGCCGAGCGCACCGTCAACCTGATCGCCGTCGTCCTGCCCTTCGTGGCGTTCGCCGTCGCGGTCGTGCTGCTGTGGAACAGCTACGTCGGCGTCGGTGATCTCGTCGCGTTCGCCGTCATGTACCTCATCGCCGGCTTCGGCGTGACCGTCGGCTTCCACCGGCTGCTGACCCATCGCGCCTTCCAGACGCACAAGCCGATCGAGTACGGCTTCGCGATCGCGGGCTCGATGTCCGTCCAGGGCCCGGTCATCGACTGGGTCGCCGACCACCGCAAGCACCACGCGCACGCCGACGAGGAGGGCGACCCGCACTCGCCGCACGTGCAGTTCGGCGAGGGCTGGATGGGCGCGCTCAAGGGCCTCTTCCACGCGCACATGGGCTGGCTGTTCAGCGAGCACGGCCAGGCGGAGCGCAAGAAGTACGCCAAGGACCTGATCGAGGACCGCGGGATGCGCCGCGTCAGCCGCCGCTTCCACTGGTGGGTCCTGCTCGGCCTCGCGATGGGCTCGGCCATCGGCTTCGTGCTCGGCGGCTTCACGCCGAAGGCGGCGCTCACCGGCCTCTTGTGGGGCGGCTTCGTGCGCATCTTCCTGCAGCACCACGTGACCTGGTCGATCAACTCGGTCTGCCACTTCTTCGGCCGCCGCCGGTTCGAGGTCGAGGACGAGTCGACGAACGTGTTCTGGCTCGCCCTGCCGTCGCTCGGCGAGGCCTGGCACCACAACCACCACGCGTTCCCGCGCTCGGCCCGCCACGGCCTGAAGTGGTACGAGATCGACCTCTCCGCCGCGCTCATCGGCGGCCTGCAGAAGCTCGGCCTGGCGTGGAACGTGACGAAGATCGCGCCCGAGCGCCAGGCGCAGAAGCTCGCGGGCGCGGCCCGCGAGCCGGCCGTCACCGGCTGACCGCCGCGAGCCCGCGATCTCCTCGTAGCGCGGCGCCCGCCTTCCTCAGTACCCCGCCGGCGCCGCCTTGCTCCGGCCCACACCACGCCCGCCCGGCGAGACCACGAACCACGTCCCCTCGAACCCCTGGCCGTTGATCTGCCCGGCGGCGGTGTCGGCGGTCAGTGTGTAGAGCGGGTGGCCGTTGTAGACCAGCTGGCGCCGGCCGTTCGCGCGCCGGCGGGTGCTCAGCAGGCCCTTGGCGACGCCGGCGGCGGCCGTCGGCGCGCCGTCCACGATCACCGGCGGCCACACGCGGGTGCAGCGCCCGGTGCATGTGCTGCGCCCGTGCTTGTCCTTGGTGAAGAGGTACAGCGTCCGGCCACGGGCGTCGACCAGGATCCGGCCGAGCTTGGACCGCGCGACCGCGACCGTCGCGCGCTGGTCGAGCGGGACCGAGGCGTTCTTGATCGTGTCCGCGTCGGCGGCGCGGCGGCCGCGGGCCGGGCGGCTGCCGCCGGAGACGAGCAGCACGAGGACGATGACGGCGGCGGCGAGGCCCGCGACGGCGAGACCCGCGGCGAGCCCGACCGACGAGCGCCGGCTCATGCGCTCGACTTGCGATCCCCCGCGACCGCGCCCGGGATGTGGCACAGCCACGCCGGCGAGTCGGGCTCGCGCGTGAACGCCACCGCGAACTCCTGACCGGACCCGGCCTGACCGGTCTGGTTGCCGTCGGCCGTCGAGCTCCCCTGCTTCTGCGGGATCAGCTCGCCGCAGAGGGCGGGCGCGGTGATCTCGCCCGGCAGGGAACGGTTCAGGTCGCTGCGGTTCAGGGCGGCGTTGTCGTAGATGCCGTTGCGGTTCCAGTCGATGCCGTGGACGATCAGCACCGCGTTGTGGGTGCGGATCTGCGCGGCGACGACCTTGCTGACGCGGATCGTGCGCTTGTAGCGGACGTCGCTGCCGCTCGGGAATCGCTTGAACGCGAGGATGCTGCTCTTGCTCGTGTCGCCGCGCGTCGTGAGTGCCGTCACCGGCGGCCCGTACCACGGCACGCCGTCGAGCGTGCTGATCGACAGGTGGCCGCCGTGGTCCTTGGCGGCCCTGCCGGGCGGGCACACGCCCTTCGTCCCGGCGTGGATGTGCATCGCGTGCACGTTGTTGAGCAGGCCGGTCGTGTTGACGGTCACGGTCACGTCCTGGCCGTTGAGCCGCACCTTCGCGTCGCCGACCCCGTCGACGTGGTTCGTCGGGACCGGCGCGAGTTCGGCGTTGACCGGCAGGCCGGTGGGCTTGGGCGGCGCCGAGTCGGCCTTCGCCTTGTCGCCGGACGAGTCCGACGAGCCGAGGACGACGACCGCGACGACGATCCCGGCGGCGGCGAGGAGCACGCCGATCAGCGCGATCCGCATGCCGAGTGCGCGTCCGCGCGACTCGGGCGGCAGCGGGGTGGCGGGCGTGCCACCGGCGCCACCGCCGGCCGCGGCGGCGACCGGCACCGGGAGCGGTGCGGCGGGCGCGTCCGTCGCCGGCGGGGCCGGCGTCTGCGGCGGAGGCGGCGTGTCGGCCGAGGTGGCGGGCGAGGCCGCGGCACCAGCGGCGCCCGCGCCCGCGAGACCGCCGGCCAGTCCGGCCTCGGCCTCGGTCAAATCGCCGCGTGTGGCGGAGAGGGCGCGATCGCTCGCGTGCGTGGGCTGCGCGGCCTCGTGCGCCTGGTGCGCGGACTGCTCGCGGACGGCCGCCTGCACGGCCTCGGCGAGCGCGCCGGCGGTCGCATAGCGCTCGTCGGGGTCCTTCGCCGTCGCGCGGGCGACGACGTCGTCGAAGGCCTGGATGAGCTCGGGCCGGTCGGCGCTCGGCATGGGCGGCGGGTCGGTGACATGCGCCCAGAGCTTGGCCATGTCGCTGTCCTTGGGGTACGCGACGTGGCCGGTGAGCATCTCGTAGAGCACGCAGCCGAGTGAATAGACGTCGGCGCGCCGGTCGACCGTGTGGCCCTGGATCTGCTCCGGCGCGACGTAGTCGGGCGTCCCGACCCAGGCGCCGGCGCGCGTGAGGTCCATCGCGGACCCGACACGCTTGGTGAGGCCGAAGTCCGCGAGGTAGGCGTGCTCGTCCTCGCCCTTGCCGCTGACGAGGATGTTCGCCGGCTTGACGTCGCGGTGGACGAGGCCCTTGGCGTGCGCAGCTTCGAGCGCGCCGGCGATCTCCCCGATGATCCGCGCGACGCGCGTGAGCTCCATCTGGCCGCGGTCGATGATGCGGCGCAGGTTCGTGCCCGGCACGTAGCGCATCGCGAGGTAGAGGACGCCGCCGTCCTCGCCGCCCCGGTGGATCGGGACGACGTTCGGGTGCTCGATCGAGGCGGCGAGGCGGGCCTCGGCCTTGAACCGGGCCACGGCCGTCTCGTTCTGCGTGTGCTCCGGCGCGATGATCTTCAGCGCCACGACACGGTCGAGGTCGACGTCGGTCGCCTTGTAGAGGACGCCCATGCCGCCGCGGTCGAGCAAGCTGTCGATCCGGTATCCGGCGAACATGGAGCCTGGTTCGAGCTTTGGAAGTTGTGCTCGCCGGCGCTCCCCCGAGTCAGCCACGAGAACCCTCACCTTCGGTCTGGACCGGCACGGTCCGCTGTGGGCCCAGATCCCCGGCCGCCTGCTGCGCGCGCCGCGGGCTTTGACCCCCCGACGTCGATGCTACGCCGGTTCGTGCGCGGCGAGCAAGGGTTTCGAGTGCGACGTGCGTCACGCAACGAACGCTTTCCGGCGCCGCGCCGGTCATGGCGTGGACGGTCCGCGCCCGGCGAGCGCCGCGTGGGCCAGGACCTGCGCGGTGAAGGCCGGGAAGTCCCGTGCGTAGAGCTGCTGGGGGCCGTCGCACATCGCCGCGTCGGGGTCGTCGTGGACCTCGACGATGATGCCGTCGGCGCCCACGGCGGCCGCGCCGCGGGCCAGCGCCTCGACGAGCCGGCGGTCGCCCGCGGCGTGGCTCGGGTCGACGATCACGGGGAGGTGGGTGTGGAGCTTGAGCCAGGGCACGGCGCCGAGGTCGAGCGTGAAGCGCGTCGCCGTCTCGAAGGTCCGGATGCCGCGCTCGCACAGGACGACCTGCTCCGTGCCGCCCTTGAGGACGTAGTCGGCGGCCATGAGCAGCTCCTCGAGCGTGGACGACAGGCCGCGCTTGAGCAGGACCGGCTTGCCCAGCCGGCCGACGATCTCCAGCAGCGCGTAGTTCTGCATGTTCCGGGCGCCGATCTGGATCACGTCGGCGACCTCGGCGACGGTCTCGGCGTAGGTGAGGTCGGTGAGCTCGGTGACGATCGGGAGGCCGGTGCGCTCGCGCGCCTCGGCGAGAATCTCGAGCGCCGGACCGCCGAGGCCGTTGAACGAGAACGGGCTCGTGCGCGGCTTGAACGCGCCGCCGCGGAGCATCGCGGCGTGCGGGGCGACGGCGTCGGCGACGCGCAGCGTCTGGTCGCGCGACTCGACGGTGCACGGGCCCGCGATCACGCAGAACGTGTCGGGTCCGACGCGGCGGCCGGCGACGGTGAAGACGGTCGGCTCGTTGTGCGACAGCTCGGAGGACGCGAGCTTGTACGGGCGGCTGATCGGCACGACGCGGGCGACGCCGTTGAGCGTCTCGAGGCCCATGCCACGCACGGCGCCGGCGTCGCCGATGGCGGCGATGGCGACCTGCTCCGCGCCGGGGACCACCTTGGCGTGCACGGTGCCGGTGGCCTCGAGGCGGGCGACGACCTCGTCGACGTGCTCAGGGCGGGCCTCGGGGGCCATCACGATCATCATCAGGGACGCTCCTCGTCGGGTTTCACCTCCCGCACTTTGCGCGCGCGCCGCGCGTCAGCACAGAGCCCCAAGGGCTGCACCGCGCCGTGCGCCGGGGTGGTTCGCGCCACCCCTACGGCTCGGCCGGCGTCAGCCGCCCGGGAAGCGCGACGGGATCTGTGACGGCCGTCGGCCGATCACGAGCGCGATCTCGCGGCCGCCCACGATGCGCGTCGCCCGCGGGTCGCCGGTGATGCGGCGGCCGTTCACGAAGACGCGGACCGGCCGGTCGGGGCCGACCGGGAACGCAAGCACCCGCGTGCGGCTCAGCGGCGCGCCCCAGATGTCGAACAGGTCGCCGAGCGTGAACGCGCGCCGCTGCGGCGACTCGATCGCGACGATCCCGTCGTCCCGCGTCGTCCGCAGCCAGTACGCGCACGTCGGCTGCACGCCGATGCCCCCGGGGACGGTGACGCGCCGCCCGTCGGCGAAGACGTCGAGGTGCGCCCGGCCGCGCACCGCGACGCGGCCGGGGCCGGTGCACCCGACACCGTCCGGCCGCACGCCGTCGCCGGCGTTGGCGAAGAACGGGGCCGACGGGCGCAGGGCGTCGTTGCTGCCCGGGCGCACGACGGGCGCCTCGGCGGTGACGGTGTCCGTGGAGGCGAGCAGGAGCACGGCGACCGGTGCGCCGATCAGGATGGCCACGGACGCCACGATCCCGATCGCCGTCCACATCCGCCGCGAGCGCGGCTTGGTCGACGGGGGCTTCACCAGGCGTGTCCGGCGCCGGCGCATCTCAGCGGTCGGCCGGTCGGTCGTAGGCGTCGGACACCGACGCGGCGGAGTCGAACGCCGCACGGCGGCGCGCGAGCTGGCCGAGCACCGCGCGCTGCAGCTCGGGCTGGTCCCGGGCGAGGGCGAGGAAGTCCGCGCGCTCGACCGCGAGCAGGCGCACCGGCGTGAGAGCCCGCAGCCGCGCCGGCAGCGGCTGCTCGCGCACGAGCGACAGCTCCCCGACGAAGTCGCCGGGCCCGAACCGCTCGGGCGACGCCGCGCTGCCGGGTCCCTCGCGGACGAACTCGAGCTCGCCCTCGAGGACCACGAGCAGTCGCCCGGGCGCGTCGTCGTCGCCGCTGACCTCGGCGCCGGCGGCGTAGCGCTCGCGCGTTGCGACGTTCGCGAGCTCCTGCAGCACCGGCGGGGGCACGTGGGCGAGCAGCGGGACGGCGGCGAGCGCCGTTGCCGGGCCGACGCCGAGCGGCACCTCGATCGGCTCGCCGCCCTGCTGCTCGGTCCAGAGCTGGCGGTACAGCCCGCCCATCGCGAGCAGCTCCTCGTGCGTGCCCTGCTCGGCGAGCCGCCCGCCCGCGAGCACGTAGATCTGGTCCGAGGACACGATCGACGTGAGCCGATGGCTGATGCTCACGACCGTGCGTCCCTCGCCGGCGTCGGCGAGGCTGCGCCGAAGCTCGGCCTCGGTGCGCGCGTCGAGTGCGCTCGTGGCCTCGTCGAGGATGAGGACGGCCGGGTCGCGCAGGAGCGCGCGGGCGATCGCCAGGCGCTGGCGCTGGCCGCCGGACATGCGCACGCCGCGGTCGCCGAGCACGGTCTCGTAGCCGGCCGGGAGCGCGGCGATGAAGTCGTGCAGGCGGGCCGCCTCGGCCGCGGCGACGACCTGCTCGTCGGTCGCGTCGGGCCGGCCGAAGGCGATGTTCGCGCGCACGGTCGTGTTGAACACGAACGTGTCCTGGAGGATCACGCCGAACTGGCTGCGCAGCGACGCGACGGTCAGGTCGCGCATGTCGTGGCCGTCGAGGAGCACGCGGCCCGCGGTCGGGTCCCAGAAGCGCAGCAGGAGGTTCAGCAGGCTCGTCTTGCCGGCGCCCGACGGGCCGACGAACGCCACGTGCGAGCCGATCGGAATCTTCAGGCTGACGGTGTCGAGCGCCGGACGGCCCGGCCCGTAGGCGAGCGTGACGGCGTCGAGCGTGATCTCGTCGGCGAGGCGCTCGAGCGCGACGGCGCCGGGGCGGTCGGCGATGCCCGGCGGCTCGTCGAGCAGCTCCTGGATCCGGCTCATCGAGCCCGCGGCCGCCTGCGCCTGCTGGGTCGTCTGGCTGAGCTGGTTGATCGGCTGCATCACCGCGGGTGCGAGGCTGATGGCCGCGAGCAGCGTGCCGAGCGACATGTGGCCCTTGATGACGAGGTAGCCGCCGAGGCACAGGATCTCGATCTGGGCGATCGCGGCCATCAGGCCGACGCTCGCCTGCAGCCCTGAGCCCGTGAGGACGAGCCGGTACGCGGTGGCGAGCATCCGGTCCAGGCGCACCTTGAAGGCCGCCATGGACCGGCCTTCGCCGCCGTAGGCCTTGATGAGGTCGTGCGCGGCGGTGCTCTCCTGCAGCACCGCCGTGGACTCGCCCGCCTGTGCCTGGCGCTCGTACGCGAGGCGCCGGAAGCGGGAGTGGAGCACGAGGTGCGCGATCACGTACAGCGGCAGCACGCTCGCGACGAGGATCGCGATGTAGCCGTTGAGGAGCGCGAGCGTCACGAACGCCGCGGCGGCGCTCACGACGAGCGCGACGCCGCCGGTGATGAGCGTCACGATCGCCGTCTGCACGACCGTGAGGTCGCGCGTGAAGCGCGAGATCAGGTCGCCCGCGCGGACCCGGCTGAAGAAGCCGTGCGAGAGCGTCTGCATGTGGGCGAACATCCGCTCCTGCAGGTCGACCCCGATGCGCTCCGACAGGCGGCTCGCGACGTAGGTGCGACGCAGCGCGACGAGCGTGCCCGCGAGGAAGAAGGCCGACAGGATGGCGGTGAAGACGAAGAGGTCGCGGGTGCTCCCGCTCACCAGCAGGATCTCGTCGACGAAGTAGCGGAACCCCAGGGGCAAGGCGAGCGTGTTGACGGTCGCCAGCAGCATGAGCACCGTCAGCTCGACAAGGCGCCACTTGTGCGGGGTGAGCAGCGGGATGATCTGCGCCGCGAACGCGCGGACCTGCGCGCCACCGGCCGCGCGCTGGCGCTGGCGGTTGTGCCAGTCCTCCTCGAGCGCCCCGAGCGGCGCGTGGAAGACGGCGACCGCGGCGCGTGTCCTGGCGGACCGGGTCGAACGTGCGCAGGAACTCGCGCACCGCCTCGGCGCCGAACGCGTCGAGCAGGAAGGCGGCGAACGACGTCAGCGCGAGGTCGGCGCCGGCCCGCTCGGCCGCCGTCGGCGGCGCTGGGCGCCGCGGGCGCGGCGGCGGGGCTCGCGCCGGCGGCGTCGATGCGCAGGACGACGAGCTCCCAGCGGCCGATCGTGAGCCGGTCGCCGTCGTGCAGCTCGGCCTCGGTGACGGCTCGCCGTTGAGCTTCGTGCCGTTGCGGCTTCCCGCGTCGCGGACCGCGGCGCGGCCGTCCTCGGTCGTGATGACGGCGTGCTCGCGCGAGACCCGGCCCTCGTCGAGGACGAGGTCCGCGCCCGGCGCGCGGCCGACGACGAACGAGCCCGCGGGCGGAAGCTCGACGAGCCGCGCGTCACCCGCCTCGCGGACCGCGAGGTGGTAGCCGGGCCGGGCGGCCGACCGGCGCAGGCGCTCGAGGATCGGATCCGGCCCGTCGGACTCGGTGATCTGCGGCGCGGGCGGCGGGACGGCCGCCGGCCCGGTGAACAGGGAGGGGAGGGTGCCGTCGGCAAGCCGGGCCTGCACCCACGTGTCGGCGTCGGTGAGCGCCGGCCCGCTCCCCGCGCGCGCGGCGGCCATGCCGGCGAGCCCGCGGACGACCGTGTGCGCCGCCGCGGCGTCGGCGCCGAACCACTGGGCCACGAGCGCGCGCGCCATCGGCTGGGCCAGCGGCTCGGACGAGCCCTCGGGGCTGACCGCGCGCACGACCGGCGCCACCGCTCCGGGCGTGAGCGCCGGCGGCGCCGTGGCGGCGGTCGCCGGGAGCCCGGCCGGCGCGGGGGCCGCGTCGACGAGGACGATGTCCACCCGGACCGTGTCCTGCCGCGCGGGCACCTCGAGCAGCCGCTGCAGCGCCAGCACCGTGCGCTCGGCCTCCTCGAGCACGTGCGGCGCGCGGCTCGCCGCGAACGACCCGGGCGGCGCCGCGACGGCGGCGTGCCGCCCCTCGTACCGGAGCCACTCTGCGCGGGTGCCGGGAGTCGGGACGCCGACGGCCATCGCGTTCGGGACCTACAGGTCCCGCTCGGAGACCAGGCCGGTCTGGAACGCGCGCTCGATCAGTCGGGCGCGCTTCTGGTTCTGCGGCAGGTCCTCGACGCTGAACTTGGCGAACAGCGCGCGCAGGTGGGTCTTCACCGCCTCGACGCTGAGGAACAGCTCGCCCGCGATCTGCTGGTTCGTGGCGGGCGTCGTGAACGGCCCCGGCTGCTTGTAGGGCCGGCACAGGGCGAGCAGGACGCGGCGCTGGGCGTCGGAGAGGACCGGCGGGGCGAGCTCGGGCGAGCCCATCCGCGTGTCGCTGAAGCCGGCGCTGCGCGGGTCGCGGAACACGACCACGGTCGAGCCCATCCGCAGGACGTCGCCGTCGCGCAGGCGCTGGCGGCTCGCCACGCGCGAGCCGTTGACGAACGTGCCGTTGCGCGACAGCCCCTCGTCGGAGACCGTCCAGACGCCGCCGACGCGCTCGAACTCCGCGTGGGTGCGCGAGACGTCGCGGTCCCACCACACCTGCACGTCGGACCCCTCGCCGCGGCCGATCGTGACCCGCTGCGCGCCGCCCTCGAGCGCGACGATCATCTGCGCCTGCTCGCCGTCGCGGAGCAGCAGGTGAGGCCGCCCGTCGCGCTCGGCCTCGAGCCGCGCCGCGATCTCGACGGGCGAGGAGTGACCGAGCGCGAAATCCGTCATCGAGGCCGCCTTCCTGGTGGGTGTGCCGGGGGGGCAGTGCCTGAACAGGGGACGAGTGCTCCCGATGATAACCGGGCCTCCGGATCCGGACCGCCGCCATGTCGGCCGGGAACGGCCGCCCGCCCTCCGGCCGGGGTGACCCTGGGGGTGAGTGCGACCACCCCTCGGCGAACGAAGCGTCCGCCCTAGGGCCGCTGGTGGACAGGTCGTGCGGATGGGACCTTCTCCTTGCCCCGCAGGAAGAACCCGCCAGGAGATTCCAGATGAACACCACGACCACCCCGACCCGCACCGTCCGCGCCCCGCACAACTGGGTCCTGGACGGCGCGCCGGACGACCGGGCCATCTGGCCCGCCTAGGAGAACCACCATGGCCGCCGACACGTACAGCCAGGACATGGTGGCGCGCGGAATCGCGCACACCGCCCTCCGCACCGAGCTCGATCGCCAGGGCCCGCTGCACGCCTGGGAGCGCGACCTGCTGCTCGAGGCGGCCGACGCCCTGCTCTTCGCCGAGCCCGGCGCCGAGGACCGGCTCGAGGACGCGCTCGCGCTCCTCGGCGGGCTCGAGTTGAACGAGCGCCGCACCAGCTTCGAGGCGTACCGCCTGCGCACCAAGCTCAAGGCCTGCGCCGAGGGCCTGGTCCAGGTCCCGCTCGCCGCCTGACTCCCGACTCCTCTCGAGGAGGACAACGAATGCCCAAGCCCGTTCCCGCCCGGGCGGCCGGTCGCCGCCCGAATGCAGCCAAGGAGCACATCATGTACCGCACCAGACCCCGACGCCTCGCAATCCTCCTCGCGGCCGCCGCCGCCGTCGCCGTCCTCATGGCCGGCGTCGCGCTCGGCTCGGCCGGCCGCGGCAAGGACCGCGACGGCAGCGTCGAGAGCAGCGCGTTCCGGATGAGGATCCCGGACATCGCGAGCATCGACGTCCCACACGTCAAGTGGACGCGCTCGGACGACGACGACGTGATCACGGTCACGGCAAGAAGTGCCCGCGCAGCCATCCGCACAAGGTCGGCAGCTCGCTGTCCTCGAAGCTGGACGGACGACAACGGCCGCGTGACGCACCGCTCCGTCCGCCGCACGGTCTGCGAGCGCTGACCAACCCGTTGCCGGGCGGCCCGCCGCCGCGGGCCGCCCGGCGACACCAGATGCCGTCACTACCGATAGGAGTATGCGAAATGTGGTACCAGCACGCCCTTCACCAGCCCGGCGACTACGTGGCGCACGACATCTCACGCACCGGATCGCACAACTTCTATTTCAGCCAGCGCATCAACCTCACGATTGACGCCCTCGTCGTGAATTGGTGACACACAAGACTTTCCCCGCCACCCGACGCCGCGCGACCGGAGTTGAGCCGACATGAGCTTTGTATCGGGCTCCTACCGCCGGCGCGCGACCAGGGTGACGTCCTCATAGCCCGCTGTGCCCTCCGGTCTGTACCGGAACCACCCATCAATCCATCCATCAAGGAGACACACCATGTCCTACTACCCGAATTTCAGCCTCTTCGAGCTGCACGCGACGTCGTTCGAGGCGTCGGTCAAGGCGACCACGCTCGACATCGTCCAGATCCAGGCCGGCGTCTAGTCCCGACCGGACTGTCGGGTCGGGGCCGGCATAGCGCCGGCCCCGATCCTGGCCCCTCGCTGTAACGAAGTACCACTCACCACTCATCGTCACCACCACCACCAAGGAGACACACCATGTCCTACTACCCGAATTTCAGCCTCTTCGAGCTGCACGCGACGTCGTACGAGGCGTCGGTCAAGGCGACCACGCTCGACATCGTCCAGATCCAGGCCGGCGTCTAGTCCCACCAGGACCAGCACCGAAGTTCACTCACCACTCACCACTCACCACTCACCACTAGGAGAAACACCATGTACGGCTACCCGAATTTCAGCCTCTTCGAGCTGCACGCCACGTCGTTCGAGGCGTCCGTGAAGACCAGCACGCTCGACATCCTGCAGGTCCAGGCCGGCGTCTAGTCCCACCAGCATCAGCACCGAAGTTCACTCACCACTCACCACTCACCAACTAGGAGAAACACCATGTACGGCTACCCGAATTTCAGCCTCTTCGAGCTGCACGCCACGTCGTTCGAGGCGTCCGTGAAGACCAGCACGCTCGACATCCTGCAGATCCAGGCCGGCGCCTAGCCCGATCCGGATCCGCTGGAGTGACAGACGGCCGTCGCCCATCCGGGCGGCGGCCGTTTCGTCGTTCCGGGGCCTGCGTCGTCAGCGCACGCAGATGACGCCGACGCCGCCGCGCTGCGGCCTGATGCTGACGTTCCGAACGCCGGTGTTCCACGTCCGCGCGCCGGTGCGGAAGCCGTCGGTCGCGACGATCTGGCCCGCCGCGGCGGCATCCGCCGCCGCGTAGACCGAGGTGACCGGCTGCGGCGTCCGCGCCGGGCAGCGCAGGGTCGTCTGGACGCTCGCGCCCGACGCGATCGTCCGCACGCGGGAGACCGTCGCCGTGCGGAGCCCGGAGCCCACGCACACGGCCCCGGCGACGTAGCCCTTCGGCAGGGGCGCGATGCTGCGCACCCCGATGTCCCAGCCCTCAGTGGTCCGGAACGCGCTGTCGGCGAAGATCTGCCCGATGTCGGCCGGGCTCTGCGGGCGGAAGAACCCTCCGATGGCGCGCGGGGCGGTGCGCGGGCAGCTCACGTTCACGCCCGAGTCGGACGCCGGCGGGGCGACGCCGGTCGTCCGGGGATAGGCGAACCGCTCCGACGAGCCGACGCACACGGTGCCCGTGAAGAACGGCTGCGGCAGCGGTGTGATGTTCCGCAGCCGGACGCGCCATGCCCTCCGGCCCACCGGATAGGACCCCGCGAGCACGAACTGGCCGGCGGGCTGGACGCCGTCCGGCGGCCCGTACGTCCCGCCTACCGGGTTGGGGGCGCGCGCCGGGCAGGTGTGCCTGAACCCCGCGAAGGTCCCCGGCGGGACGACCCCCTGGTCCTCGAGCACGACGACCGTCGAGGGCGCCGGCGGCTCCTTCTTCGTTTCCTTTTCCTTCTCCGCAGGGGGCGGCGGGTCGCCCCCCTGCGCGGCGGGTGCGGCGGCTGGGACCGCGACGGCTGCGAGGACCAACGCGACGATGAGCCCGACTCCGGCGTTGCGGCGCACCGGTCACCCCCTGGACGGTCGACACCACCCGGTTGACGCCCGGCGACCGTATCCGGCGGCGGCGACGAGGGTCAAGGCGCGCGGGCCGCAAAGCACGCGGTCCGGAGGGGGTGCGCGGTTGCGCCCGGGGTGGGGCGCGGTCCACCCCTTGGGGCTCTAGGGCGCGAGCCCGGTCCGCGGGAAGCTCGGAGACAGATCCCGAGCCGCCGCCCACAAGGAGCCCCTCATGTCCTTCCGCCGCAACCACACCGCCGCCTCCTCATACGCGAACGTCACGTTCCGCTCGCAGGGCAATGGCGAGGAGCTCGCATGCTTCGAGCGCCAGACCCGCCGGCAGGTCGAGCTCCTGATGGCGCACCCGCCCACCTCCCTGCGCTTCGCCGCGTACGAGATGGTCGTGACGCCGTTCGGGTGATCCCCGGACGCGACGCGCTACAAGCTCGTCTGCCCGGTGTCCGCCCGCAGCTAGCCCTCGCCGCCGGGCTCGGCCTCCGGCAGGCCGAGCTCGGCGAGCGTCCGCTGGGCGATCGCGAACGCCGCGTTCGCCGCCGGGACCCCGGCGTAGATCGCGGTGTGCAGCAGGACCTCGGTGATCTCGGCCGGGGTCAGGCCGTTGTTGATCGCCCCGCGCACGTGCATCGCGATCTCGTTCTCGGCGCGGATCGCGGTCAGCGCGGTGAGCGTGACGATGCTGCGCGTCCGGCGGTCGAGGCCCGGGCGCGACCACACGTCGCCCCACGCGCTGCGGGTGATGAAGTCCTGGAACGGCGCGGTCAGCTCGCTCGTGTTCGCGACCGCGCGGTCGACGTGGGCGTCGCCGAGCACCGCCCGGCGGACGCCCATGCCCTGCGCGTGGCGTTCGGCGTCGTTCATCGCACCTCCAGGTGGGAGAGGATCAGTCGCGTGACCTCGTCGGCGCGCTCGATGTTCGCGAGGTGCGCCGCCTCGAGCAGCTCGAACCGCGCGCCCGGGATCCGCTCGGCGATCAGCTCGCCATGGGGAGGCGGCGTCGCCGGATCGGCGCGGCCGGAGATCACGAGCGTCGGGGCGTCGATGGCGCCGATCGCCTCGACCTGGTCCATGCCGGCGATCGCCTCGCAGCAGCCGGCGTAGCCCTCGGGCGGCGTGTCCTCGAGCGCGCGCCGCAGCTTCGCGACGGTGTCGGGCTGCTCGGCGACGAAGTCCTCGGTGAACCAGCGCGTCATGGTCGCCTCGGCGATCGCGCTCGTCCCCTGCTCGCGCACGGTCCTCGCGCGCGCGGGCCAGTCATGTTCTTCGTGCGAGCATCGCCGACGTGCAGATGAGGACGAGGTGGCCGACCCGCTCGGGGGCGTTCACGCCCAGCCACATCCCGGTCATCCCGCCGAGCGAGACGCCCGCCACGTGGGCGCGCTCGACGCCGAGGCGGTCGAGCAGGGCGAGCGCGTCGCCGCCGACGTCGTCGAGCGCGTACGGCCCGTCCGGCACCGGCGCGGCGCCGTGGCCGCGCGTGTCGTAGCGGATCACGCGGAAGTGCTCGGCGAGCGCGGGGATCTGCGGGTCCCACATCTCGGTCGTCGTCCCGAGCGAGTTCGACAGCAGCAGCGGCGGGCCGTCGGCGGGGCCGTCGAGGCGGAAGGGGACGTCCACGGGACTCATACGGGTCTGGCTCCTCGTTCGCGATGGGCGCGCAGCGCGCGGGCGATCAGCTCGTCGGTGGCGCCGAGGGATCCTGCCGGGTCGAGGAGCCGCGCGATCTCCGCCTCGTCGAGGTGCGCCGTCACGTCGTCGCGCGCCGCGAGGACGTCGGCCAGCGGGCGGTCCTCCGCGACCGCCGCGCGCGCCGCCTCCGTGACGAGCTCGTGGGCGGCGATGGCGGCCGAGCGCGGGCGCCAGCGCGGTCGTCACGCGCTCGGCGAGCAGCGCGCCGCGGGTGAGATCGAGGTTCGCGCGCATGCGCTCGGGATCGACCTCGAGGTGCGCGAGGCTGTCGCGCAGCCACGCGGCGCCGGAGCCGACGGCCTCGAGCAGCTCGCTCAGCGGCCGCCACTCGGCGTGCCACGGCCCGGCCGCGCGCTCGTGCTCGTGGGCCATCGCCCCGAGCAGCGCGGCGACGAGGCCGGGGGCGCGCATCGCCGCGGCGACCGCGCTGATCGCGGCGACCGGGTTCTGCTTGTGCGGCAGCGTCGAGGAGCCGCCGCGGCCGGGGACGCCCTCGCGCACCTCGCCGACCTCGGTCTGGGCGAGCAGGACGATGTCGCGCCCGACCTTCGCGACGACGCCCGCGGCCGAGCCGAGGGCGCCGGCGAGGTCGGCCGGGCGCGTGCGGATCGTGTGCCACGCGAGCACCGGCTCGGCCAGCCCGAGCTCGTCGGCGAGCAGGCCGAGGACGCGCGGCCCGGCCTCGCCGACCGCGGCCAGCGTGCCCGCCGCGCCGCCGAACTGGGCGGCGAGCCGCGTGCGGCGGACCTCGGCGAGGCGCGCGGCGGCCTCGTCGAGCCCGCTGAGCCACGTCGCCGCCTTCAGGCCGAACGTGATCGGCAGCGCCTGCTGCAGCAGCGTGCGCCCGGCCATGACGGTCCCGCGGTGGGCCTCGGCGAGCGCGGCGGCGGCGTCGGCGGCCGCGTCGAGGTCGGCGAGCAGCGGGCCGAGCGCGCGGTGGGCCACGAGCATCGCCGCGGAGTCCATGATGTCCTGGCTCGTCGCGCCCGCGTGGACGTGCCCCGCGGCCGGGCCCTCCACCGCCTCGGTCAGCGCCTTGACGAGCGGGACGACCGGGTTGCCGGTCTTCGCCGCCTCGGCCCCGATGGCGTCGGCGTCGAAGCGGGCCGTGTCCGCGGCCGCCGCCGTGATCGCGCGGGCGTGCTCGACGGAGATCAGGCCGGCGCGGGCCTGCGCGCGGGCGAGCGCGGCCTCGACGTCGAGCAGCGCGCGCAGCCAGGCGCGGTCGGAGACCTCCGCCGCGACCCCGCCCCGGGCGAGGACGCCGCCGAACAGCCCGCCGCCCGCGGCCTCGTCAGACGGCGAAGAAGACGGTCTCATCCTCGCCCTGCAGGCGCACGTCGAAGGCGTAGCCGTCGTCGGTCCGCGTGGCGAGCAGGGTGGCGCGCCGGTCCTCCGGGACGTCGCCGAGGATCGGGTCGGCGGCGTTGCGGTCGGCCTCGTCGGCGAAGTACACGCGGGTCACGACGCGGTTGAGCAGCCCGCGGGCGAAGACCGACATCGCCAGGTGCGGCGCCTGGGTGCTGCCGCCGGGACCGGGGACGGGCCCGGGCTTGACGGTGTGGATCGCGAAGCGCCCCTCGGGGTCGGTGGGCGAGCGGGCGAAGCCGCGGAAGCCGGTCTCCGCGCCGCGCGGGTCGTCCGGGTGGCCGTAGCGGCCCTCGGGGTCGGCCTGCCAGGTCTCGACGACCGCGTCGGGCACCGGCGCGCCGTCGCCGTCGAAGACCCGCCCGCGCAGCCAGAACGCGCCCGCGGCCCCCTCGGGGACGACGAGCGCGCCGTCCTCCCACGTCAGGCCGATCGAGAAGAACGGGCCGACGGTCTGCGACGGCGTGAGCTGCAGCGCCATCAGTGGTCCTCGTCGATCGGGGTCGCGTCGCGGCCGGTGAGCACGATGTCGAACTCGTAGGCCAGCGCCCACTCGGGGACCGTCTGGGCCAGGTCGAAGCTCGAGATCATCGCCTGGCGCGCGCGCTCGTCGCGGACCGCCTGGTAGATCGGGTCCTGGAAGAACAGGTGCTCGTTCGGGAAGTACATCTGGGTCACGAGCCGCTGGACGAACGCGCGGCCGAAGAGCGAGAAGTGGATGTGCGCGGCGCGCCAGGCGTTGTCGTGGTTGCGCCACGGGTAGGCGCCGGGCTTGATCGTCACGAAGCGGTAGCGGCCCTCGGCATCGGTCGTGCAGCGCCCGACGCCGGTGAAGTTCGGGTCGAGCGGGGCGGGGTGCTGGTCGCCGTCGTGGAGATAGCGCCCCGACGCGTTCGCCTGCCAGATCTCGACGAGCGTGTTCGGCACGGGCCGGCCGTCGCCCTCGAGCACGCGCCCGTGGACGATGATGCGCTCGCCGATCGGCTCGCCGTCGTGCTGGCGGGTGAGGTCGTGGTCGAGCTCGCCCAGGGGGCGGTCGCCGAGCACCGGCCCCGTGACCTCGGTCAGCGTGTGCGGCAGCCAGACGAGCGGCTCGTTCGGCGCGCGCAGCACCGTCGAGCCGTAGTCGGGATACAGCAGCGGCGGGTGCGTGCCGGGGTCCGGCCGCCCGTAGGCGACGACGTCGGGATGGGCCTGGGGCTTCGTGTCGGACACGGGTGCTGGTTCCTCCATCCTCACAGGGGCAGGCCGACGTAGTTCTCCGCGAGCGTGGTCGCGGCGGCCGTCGACGAGGTCACGTACTGGAGCTCCGAGATCTGCAGCTTGTGCTGGTAGCGGTCGTCGGCGTCGAAGCGGTGCAGCATGGACGTCATCCACCACGAGAAGTGCTGCACCCGCCAGACCCGCCGCAGGCAGGCCCGCGAGTAGTCCTCGAGCAGGTCGGAGCGCCCGCTGCCGAACAGCTGCGCGAGGGCCTCGGACAGGCGGCGGACGTCGGCGACCGCGAGGTTCAGGCCCTTCGCGCCGGTGGCCGGGACGATGTGGGCGGCGTCGCCGGCGAGGAACAGCCGCCCGTACTGCATCGGCTCGACGACGAAGCTGCGCAGCGCCGCGACGCCCTTCTCGAAGACCGGTCCCTCGGTCAGCGCGTACGTCGTCGTCGTTCGTCGCCAGGCGGGTGTGGAGCTCCTCCCAGATGCGCTCGTCCGGCCATTTCTCGAGGTCCTCGTCGGGCTCGCACTGCAGGTACAGGCGCACGACCTCGGGCGAGCGCAGGCTGCTCAGCGCGAACCCGCGCGGGTGGTTGACGTAGATGAGCTCGTCCGACGACGGCGCGGCGCGGGCGAGGATCCCGAGCCAGCCGAAGGGGTAGGTGCGGTCGTACTCGGTCAGCTCGCCGGCCGGGATCGAGGGGCGGCAGATGCCGTGGAAGCCGTCGCAGCCGGCGATGACGTCGCACTCGAGGGTCTGCTGCTCGCCCGCGTGGGTGAACGCGATCGTCGGGCGGTCGGTCTTCAGGCCGTCGACCGCGACGTCCTCGACCTCGAAGCGGATGTCGCCGCCGTCGCGTTCGCGGACGGCGATCAGGTCCTTGACGACCTCCTGCTGGCCGTAGATCGTGATCGTCCGCCCGCCGGTCAGCGCGCTCAGGTCGATGCGGTGGCCCTCGCCGTCGAAGCGCAGCTCGACCCCGTGGTGGACGAGCCCCTCGCGGTGCAGCCGGTCGCCCAGGCCGGTGTCGGTCAGCAGCTCGACCGTGCCCTGCTCGAGCACCCCGGCGCGCACCCGCTGCTCCACGTACTCGCGGCTGCGCGCCTCGAGCACGACCGACCGGATCCCCTCGAGGTGGAGGAGGTGCGACAGGAGCAGGCCGGCCGGCCCGGCCCCGACGATTCCGACCTGTGTCCGCATTTGTCTGAGGCTTTGTCCTATCCGGTTCGGGAGCGCAGTATCCCGAACGGCGCGGCGTCGATGCGCGACGAGTACCCACCCGGACGACCGCGGGCGCTGGCGGTCATGCGGTGGTGCGCGGAAGGGCGGCTGCGGGTCAGCCGGAGGCGTACAGGGCGTCGACCTCAGGGCCGTACTTCGCCGCCACCGCGCGCCGCTTGAGCTTCATCGTCGGGGTCAGCTCGTCGCCGCCCGGCAGCCACTCCGCCGACAGCAGCGCGAAGCGCTTGATCTGCTCCACGCGCGACAGGTGGCCGTTGGCCTCGTCGACCTCGCCCTGCACCCGCGCGACGACGGCGGGGTCGAGCGGGTCGAGGCCGGCGGCCGTGTCGGGGTCGAGGACGAGGACCGCGACGTTGTACGGGCGGCGGTCGCCGAACACGCACGCCTGGCCGATCAGCGGGCCCGCGGCCTTCAGGCGCATCTCGATGTTCGCGGGCGACATGTTCTTGCCCGCGGAGTTGATGATCAGCTCCTTCTTGCGGTCGACGATCCAGACGAAGCCGTCGTCGTCGATGCGCGCCACGTCGCCGGTGTGCAGCCAGCCGGCGCCGTCCACCGCCTCCGCGGTCAGGTCGTCGCGGCCGCGGTAGCCGGCCATGACGAGCGGGCCGCGGACGAGCAGTTCGCCGTCGTCGGCGATCCGCAGCTCCATGCCCGCGATCGGCTCGCCGACCGACCCGAAGCGCGTGCGGCCCGGGCGGTTCGTCGTGACGACGCACGAGGTCTCGCTCATGCCCCAGACCTCGCAGATCGGCAGGCCGAGGGCGGCGAAGAACTCGAGCAGCTCGACCGGGGCGGGCGCCGCGCCGACGCACAGCCACTGGGCGGCGTCGAGGCCGAGCCGCGCGCGGATGGCGGCGCCGACGGCCGGGTCGGCGCGCGCGGCGTCGGCGAGCCCGGGCGCCGGCGGCGGCCTCGAGGCGCCGCGCGGAACTTCTCCCACACCCGCGGCACGGCGCCGAACACGGTCGGGCGGACCTCGGCGAGCACCTGCGGGAGCGTCGCCGGGTCGGGCACCGGCGTCAGCGTGTTCGCGTAGGTCATGAGCGCGCCGTAGTGCGACGCCCAGCGGTCGGCGATGTGCGCCGAGGGCAGGAACGAGACCTGCCGCCCGCCGCTCGCCAGCGGGATCGCGTCGTGCATCCCGCGCAGCTCGGCGAGCATGTTCGCGTGGGTCGTCTGCACGCCCTTCGGCGGCCCGGTCGTCCCCGACGTGTAGATCAGGGTCAGGAGATCCGACGGCCCGACCGCGGCGGCGTGGGCGTCGAGGTCGAACGACGGGTCGCCGCCGGTCAGCTCGTCGAGCAGGACGACCCGGACGCCGTCGCCCGCCGCCTCCCGGACGACGGCCTCGAAGCGCGGCTCGGTGACGACGAGGCGGTTGCCCGCGTCGCCCAGGACGAACGCGACCTGCTCGGCGGGCGACGTCTGGTAGAGGCTGAACGGCGTGGCCCCGAGGAGCATCGCCGCGGCGTCGACGACGTGGAACTCGACCCGGTTCAAGAGCATCAGCCCGAGCGTGTCGCCGCGCCGCAGGCCCATCGCGTGCAGGATCGAGGCGGTCGCGGCCAGCGCGTGCTCGAGCGCGCCGTAGGTCAGCTCGACCGCGCCGTCGGCCGAGCGCAACGCCACGCGGTCGCGGTTGTGGGCGATCGTGGTGCGCAGCGCGTCGCACATCGTCTGCGTGTCGAGCGCGGGCGGGCGGGCGACCGCGGCGGCCTGGCCGGTGGTCATGGATCGGCCTCCGTCGGAGCGTCGTCGGGCCCGTCCGCGGGCGGGCCGGGCCGGGCGTGGGTCACGTCGCGCGCCTCGGCCACCAGCGCGTCGGCGCCGCAGGGGATGCGGGCGCGCAGCCGGGTGCCGCCGCCCTTGGGGCTGTCGACCGAGAGCGTCCCGTCGAGCGCGCCGAGGCGGTCCTGCAGGCCGCGCAGGCCGGTGCCGGCGCCGATCCGCGCGCCGCCGACGCCGTCGTCGTCGACGATCACGATGACCGCGTCGCGGTCGCGGCGGACCGACACCCGCGCCGCGCCCGCGCCCGCGTACTTGACCACGTTCGTCAGCGCCTCGGCGACGACGAAGTACGCCGCCGCCTCGATCGCGCCCGACACGTGCTCGTCGACCTCGACGTGATGCTCGACGGAGATCGGGACGCGGTTGGCGAGCGCCTCGATCGCGGGGCCGAGGCCGCGGTCGGTGAGGATCGCGGGGTGGATGCCGCGGGCGAGCTCGCGCAGCTCGGCCAGCGCGACGGCGAGCTTCTCGGCCAGCCCGTCGACGAGCGGCTCGGCGTCGGTGTCGCGCACGCGCGACTTCAGCAGGCGCAGGTCGAGCGCGAGGCTGACGAGCTGCTGCTGGGCGCCGTCGTGGAGGTCGCGCTCGAGGCGCCGCCGCGCGGCGTCGGCGGCCTCGACGATCCGCACGCGCGAGACGCGCAGCTCCTCGACGCGCGCGCGCAGGTCGGCCTTGAGCCGCTCGTTGTCGAGCGCGAGCGCCGCGGCGGCGGCGGCCGCCTGGACGAGCTCCGGGCCGGTGTCGAGCGCGGCGTCGTGGACGATCGCCGCCACGCGCACGCCGTCGCGCTCGACCGCGGTCCACGCCCGCCCGCTGTCCTGCTCGGGCAGGTCGACGGGGCGCCCGGCCTCGTCGACGAACGTGCGGCGGTCGGGCAGCCAGTAGGCGATCGACAGGGTCCGGTCGCCGAGGCTCTCCGCGAGCATCTCGCGCACCGGCCCCGAGGAGGACCGGCCGGAGTGCAGGAGCGCGGCGACGAGCGCGCCGAGGCCGAGGCCGAGCCCCTCGAGGATCGCGATCGCCAGCACGGCGGCGGGCAGCGCGAGGAGGCAGAGGAGGATCCCGCCCGCGACCTCGAGCCGCCACGGGCCGAGGTAGGTGACGTCGCCGTACCCGCCGATCCCCTGCGCGCCGAGGCTGAGGAGCGCCGCCGTCAGCGCGATCGGCACGACCGCCACGACGAGCATGAGCAGGCCGAGCGGGAGGTCGAGCGCGAGCAGCCCGAGCATCCGCCAGAGCTGCCGGTCGGCGAGGGCGTGGCGGGTCCGCCGCCACGCGCCGCCCGCGACCCGGGCGCGGCGGGGGAGCGGCGCGATGTGCGCGTCGAGCAGCCGGTTCGCGGCGCGGCGCTGGGCGTCGGCCAGGCGCCGGGCGCCGCGGATCGCGAGGGCCGCCGGCGCGCCGGCGCCCAGCAGGCTCAGCAGCGCGGCCACGCCGATCGCCACGATCGCGAGCAGCCCGAGCGCGCCGAGCGGGATCATCAGCGCGATCGAGGCGAGCGCGCGGAACGCACGCTCGATACGCCGCGGGAGCTCGAGCTGGGACACGGCGACCGGCGCGTGGGCGTTCACGGCGTCTCCACGTCGACGTCTCCGCCGGTGCTCAGCGCCTGGATCTGGAACGGTGCGTCCTCCGCCGCGGTCAGCCCGGCGACCCGCCGCGAGCCGCCGTTCGTGTCGGCGTCGACGCGGTAGCGGCCCGCGGGGACGATCGCGTGGACGTCGCCCGAGCGGGAGCGGAGCACGAGCCGCTCGGGCGAGCACGACGTGCTCGCCAGGACGTTGCCGCTCTCCGCGCGCGCCTGCAGCAGGAACCCGCAGTAGCCGCCGACCGAGATGTCGCCGGTCGTCGTGTTGATGTTCGCCGAGCCGCGGTAGGCGCTGAAGCGCACGTTCCCCGAGCTCGTGCGCACGGTGACCGGGATGTTGTCCGGCACGCGCACGCGGTAGCTCGCCGAGCACGACGCGAGCACGGTCACGGGGCAGCGCGAGCGCAGCCGCAGCTCGCCGTCGGACACCGCCCGGCGCGCGTCCGCACGCCGGCCGAAGGAGAAGCTGTCCGTGCGCCGGACCTGGACCGCACGCCCCGACCCGCCGCCGACGACGACCGCGTTCGCGCCGCCGAGGTCCAGCGTCACCCGGCTCACCGCGCCCGTCACCGAGTACGTCGCGATCCGCTTCTCGCTCGAGGCCAGCCACCAGACGCCGAGGACGAGCGCGATGCCGAGGACGATCACGGCCGACCCGGCCACCACCATCGCCCAGGGCGACGGCCGCCTTCGTGGCGCATTGGCGTCGGACAACGGCATCGTCGGGAGCGTATCCGGGCGCGCGAGGGCCGTCGCGGGCTCGTGACGCCTGCCACGTACAGGTCTTACACGGGCTTCATGTGCAGCTGAGGCCCCTTTCAGACGCCGGTTGTTCCATGCAACCACGCCGTCCCTTCACCGAAGCTGAATCCAGGAGACCCGAATCCGATGACCCCCCGCCGCACCACCGCCCTCGTCGTCACCGTCGCGCTCGCGTCGGGCGCGGGCGGCGCCGCCGTGTACGGGCTGGCCGACGCCGGCGGGACCGCCGCCACGACCACCGTCACCGCCGCCGCGCCCGCCGCTGTACGACCCGCCGCGGCCGTGAAGACCACGGGCAGCTTGTCCGTCAACCAGATCTACCAGCGCACGAACCCAGGCGTCGTGGACATCAAGGTCACGACATCGAGCGGCAGCGCCCCGACGGACAACTTCGGCAACCCGGGCAGCGGCGGCAACGGCCAGAGCCAGCAGTCGCAGGCCGAGGGCTCCGGCTTCGTCATCGACGGTGACGGCCACATCGCGACGAACCAGCACGTGGTCGACGGCGCCTCGTCGATCACCGTCACCTTCGCCAACGGCCACAAGGCGAGCGCGAAGGTCGTCGGCACCGACTCCTCGACCGACGTCGCCGTCATCAAGGTCGACGCGCCGAAGTCCGAGCTGCACCCGCTGACCTTCGCGGACTCCAAGCAGGTCACGGTCGGCTCCGGCGTCGTGGCCATCGGCAGCCCGTTCGGCCTCGAGGGCACCGTCACGTCCGGCATCGTCAGCGCGCTCAACCGCACGATCCAGGCCCCGAACAACTTCACGATCTCGGGCGCGATCCAGACCGACGCCGCGATCAACCACGGCAACTCGGGCGGCCCGCTGCTCGACGCGAACGGCAACGTGGTCGGGATCAACGCCCAGATCGAGAGCGACTCGGGCGGCAACGACGGCGTCGGCTTCGCGATCCCGTCGGCCACCGTCCAGCGCGTCGCCCAGCAGCTGATCTCGAGCGGCAAGGTCGCGCACGCCTACCTCGGCGTCCAGCTCGGCGACGGCAGCGGCGGCGCGACCGTCGGCCAGGTCGCGAGCGGCGCCCCGGCCGCCGACGCCGGCGTGCGCAACGGCGACGTCGTGACCGCGATCGACGGCAAGGCGATCACGAGCGCCGACGCCCTCGTCAACGCCGTCGACGCCCACAAGCCCGGCGACACCGTGACCCTCAAGGTCAAGCGCGGCGGCTCGACGAACGACGTCAAGGTCAAGCTCGGCACCCGTCCCAACTGAGGAGGCGACCGCCTCCCGCAACCGCCCGACCCCTCAAGGGCGCAGGCGCCTCCGTGTCCGACCGGACGCGGGGGCGCCGTTCGTTCTTCAGGAACCTTTAGGTGGCGCTTCAGGCGTTCTTGATCTGCGCATGATGTTCTGCCGCCACGTCCCCGCCGCCCTGAGCCAAACCCTCGGGGCGCCGGGGCCGTCCAACGACAGCGACGCGATCATCGAGCCCGACTCCCAGCCCTCCGCCGGCGCCAACGCCACCGTGATGGTCGTCGACGACGAGCCGGGCGTCCGCGCGGCGCTCGAGCGGGCGCTGCGCATCGAGCGCTACGACGTCCGCCTGGCGGGCGACGGCACCGAGGCCCTCGCGCTCCTCGCCGAGCGCAGCCCGGACGCGATCGTCCTCGACGTCTCGATGCCCGACGTCGACGGGCTCGAGGTCTGCCGCCGGCTGCGGGCCGCGGGCGACCGCACCCCGGTCCTCATGCTCACCGCGCGCGACGCCGTCGACGACCGGGTCGCCGGCCTCGACGCAGGGGCCGACGACTACCTCGTCAAGCCGTTCGCGCTCAAGGAGCTCCAGGCCCGGCTGCGGGCGCTGCTGCGGCGGACCGAGGCCACGCGCGCGGGTGTGCTGCGCTTCGCCGACCTCGAGCTCGACCCGGTCGCGCGCGAGGTCCGCCGCGGGGACCGCGAGATCGAGCTCTCGCGCACCGAGTTCAACCTGCTCGAGCTGTTCCTCGAGCACCCGCGCCAGGTCCTGACCCGCTCGCAGATCTTCGAGCGCGTGTGGGGCTACGACTTCGGCTCGACCTCCAACGCTCTGGGCGTCTACATCGGCTATCTGCGGCGCAAGACCGAGGCCGGGAGCGAGCCGCGCCTGCTGCACACGGTGCGCGGCGTCGGGTACGTCCTGCGGGACCACTGAGGTGACGCTCGGGCGGCGCCTGATCCTGCTGTCGGTGTTCGCCGTCGGGGCGACCGTGGTGCTCGCGTCGCTCGGGGCCTATCTGGCGACGCGCGCGACGCTGCGGGGCCAGATCGACGACTCGCTGCGCGCGCAGGCCCACGCCGTGCAGGTCCGCGCCGGGGTGCGTCCCGACGACCCGCCGCCGCTGCCGGGCGAGCCGCCGCCGAGCGTCGGCCTCGCCTCGGGCTTCGCCGAGTTCGTGCGCCCGGACGGCCAGGCCGTCCGCCTGCGCGGCGACGACGTCCGCGTCCCGATCACGCCCGGCGACGTGGCCGCCGCCCGCGGCAACGACACCGCCGCCGTGCTGTCGGACCGCGACGGGAGCGTGCACCTGCGCGTCATCACGGCGCCGCTGCCGGGCACCGGGGCGGTCGTGTTCGCCCGCTCGCTCAACAGCGTCGACGGCGTCCTCACGCGCCTGCGCTGGGTGCTCGTGATCCTGTGCGTGGTCGGAACGGCCCTGGCCGCGGCCGTGAGCCGCCTCTTCGCCCGCCGCGTCATGGCCCCGGTCGCCGACCTCACCGCGGCGGCCGAGCACATCGAGGCCACGGGCGACCTCGAGCGGCGCATCGACGGCGCGGGCGACGACGAGCTCGGCCGCCTCGCCCGTCGCTTCAACGCGATGCTCGACCGCCTCGGGGCGACCCAAGGGGCGCTCGGCGCCTCGCTCGACGCCCAGCGCCGGCTGATCGCCGACGCCTCGCACGAGCTGCGCACGCCGGTCACGAGCCTGCGGACGAATGCCGAGGTCCTGCGCGAGGCGCCGGACCTCAGCCGTCCGGAGCGCGATGCGCTGCTGGGCGACGTCGTCGCGCAGGCCGAGGAGCTCGGGGAGCTCGTCGCGGACATCATCGAGCTCGCCCGCGACGGCGAAGGCTCCGCGCCGGCCGAGGAGATCCGCCTCGACGGGCTGGTCCTCGAGGCCGTCGACCGCGCCCGCCGCCACGCGCCCGGCGTCGTCTTCGAGGCGCGGGTCGCGCCATGTGTTGTCGAGGGCGCCCCGGACCGGCTCGGGCGGGCGGTGAACAACCTGCTCGACAACGCCGCCAAGCACAGCCCGCCGGGCGGGGTGGTCGACGTCACGGTCGTCGGCGGCGAGGTGACGGTCCGCGACCACGGGCCGGGCGTCTCGGCCGCCGACGCCCCGCACGTCTTCGACCGCTTCTACCGCGGCGCCGGCGCGCGCGACCGGCCGGGCTCGGGCCTGGGCCTCGCGATCGTGCGCCAGGTGGCCGAGAGCGGCGGCGGGACCGTCGCCGTCGAGGACGCGCCCGGCGGCGGCGCGCTGTTCCGCCTCGCGCTGCCCTGGCGGACGGTCGACGCCGCCGCGGACGCCCGCGACGACACGCGCGTCGCCCAGCGATAGACGAGCGCCAACGCGCCAGGAAAGAAGTTTTCTCGCACCTCGGCCAACCTTGGCCGGGGCGCTGCGTCCTGCATCTATGAAGGGGGGCCACGGGCCGACCGGACCGAGAGGTCGGCCACCGGCTTAGGCGTTGGGGCAGCAGCGACCCCCGGGCATGGAACGCCCGGGGTCGCTGCCCGAACTGGACCTCGCAGCTCCTGCCCGATCACGCACCACGCGGTGCGGGATCTCGCACACCCGTGGCGGGAATCCGCCAATAGCGGCCCACGGGCGCTCGCGGGGGACTAGCGTTGTCGGCGTGGCACGGATGCTCACGCTCCGAGCGCACCTACCCCCAACGCCGGAGCCGCTCAGGTCCTCGGCCGTGCCCCTCGGCCGAGGACCTCTGCACCCACGTGCACCAGGCCCGGTGCACGAGACGGTTCAACAACCTTTGGAGAGATTCGTCCCGTGGCAGTCGACGTCGTAGCCCTCGATCTCCCCGGTGGAGACCCCGGCCGGTTCCTCCAGCACGAGCCCGACGAGGCCCTCGTGCGGATGATCAGCGCCGGGCACACCGCCGCGTTCGAGACCGTCTACGACCGCCATCACCGCGGGCTGCTCGCGTTCTGCCGCCACCTGCTCTCGAGCAAGGAGGAGGCCGAGGACGCCCTCCAGCACACCTTCGCGTCCGCCTACCGGGCGCTGACGGGTGACGGCACGCCGCCGATCGCGCTCAAGCCGTGGCTGTACACGATCGCGCGCAACCGCTGCCTGACCGTCCTGCGTTCCCGTCGGCCGCACGAGGCGACCGACGACGAGCAGGCCGACGCGAGCGTCGTCTCCGGCCTCGCCGAGGCCGTCCAGCAGCGCGCCGACCTGCGCGACCTCGTCTCCGACCTGCACCGCCTGCCCGACGACCAGCGCGCCGCGCTCGTCCTCTTCGAGATGGGCGACAACTCGCACGCCGAGATCGCGGAGGTGCTGTCGGTGAGCCGCGAGAAGGTCAAGGCGCTCGTCTTCCAGGCCCGCGAGGGCCTGCTGCGCGCGCGCACCGCCCGCGACACGCCCTGCGCCGAGATCCGCCGCGACCTGTCGTCGCGCACCCGTGCGCTGCCGCGGCGCGGCGTCGTCCGCGGGCACCTCGACCGCTGCGCGGCGTGCGCCGCGTTCGACCTCGAGGTCCGCCGCCAGCGCGCCGCGCTGGCGATCGTCCTGCCGGTCGTCCCGTCGGTCGGGCTCAAGGGGTCGGTCCTCGGCCCGATGCTCGGCGGCGGCGCGTCGATCGCGGGCGGCGGCGGCGCGGTCATCGCCGGCGGCGGTGCCGTCGGCGCCGGCGCGGGCGCGGCCGGTCTCGCCTCCGCGGGCGGTGCGGCCGGCGGCGCGGGCGTCGCGGCGGGCGGCGTCGGCGGAGGCGGCGGCGCGGTCGCCGCGATCGCGTCGGGCGCCAGCGGCCTCGCCGGCGCCGGCGCGGCGAGCGGCCTCGGCGCGCTGGCGGCCAAGACCGTCGTCGCCAAGGCCCTGACCGTCGTCGCGGTGGCGACCGCCGCCGCGGGTACGACCCAGGTCGCCCGCGAGGTCAACGCGCATCACGCGAAGCCCTCGAAGTCCCCGGCCACGGCCGTTTCCTCCGCGACCCCGGAGCCGGTCCTGCCGGACGAGCCGACGACCACCGTCTCCCTGCCGGCGACCCACACCGCGATCTCGACGACCACGACGGCGCCGGCCCAGGGCGGGACGGCGACGACCGCGACGACGTCCTCCTCGACGTCCTCGGGCGGGTCGACGAACGCGACGGCGGGCGGAGGCTCTTCCGCCGCGCCGGCGAGCCCGCCGTCCGAGCCCGCCGTCGATCCCGGGAGCGGCGGCACGAGCGCGCCTCCGGCCGCGGCCGCGGCCGACCCCGCGCCCGCCGCCGACCCGACCCCGGCGCCCGACCCGACCCCGGCGCCGAGCGACCCGGGCACGGTCGACCCGGGCACCGTCGTCTCCGCGGACGAGTTGCCCGCCGATCCGGGCACCAGCCCCGACGGCACGCCGGCGACCGACCCGAACGCGCCCGTGACGTGCCCGCCCGGCACCGAGCCCGCGCCGACGACCGCGACCGACCCGGCGCCCACCGACCCGAACGCAACGCCGGCGGACGTCACGGTCGACCCGCTCGCGGCGACGACGCCCGACCCGGCCGGCGGCGCGACCGCCCCGACGGCCCCGGCCGACCCGGCGGCAGCCGCCGCCGCGGCGATCGCCTCCGGTCTCTGCGTCGCAGCGACGCCCGGCGCACAGAGCGCCCCGGACCCCGCCGTGAACGCCGACTCGGCCGCAGCGACCGCAACGCCTTAAGCCCCAACCCACCCGAGAGCGCGAAGGGCCCCGCCAGGATGCCGGGGCCCTTCGGCCATCTCGGGCTCTGTCGTGACGTCGGTGGTGCCCTCTGCGGGGCGCTCGGTGTGACGCCGGCGGGGTCGAACTGACGCAGCGAGGGGAGGGGGGCGAGGGGTCGATCTTGCTCACCCCTCGCCGAGCCGTCCGCTCACGCATCGCGCATCGACGGCGCTCGAGCGGCACGCCGCTCAGCCGTCGAGCGCCGCCCCGAACGGACCGGCCCCGCCAACACGAAGGGCCCCGCCACCGGCGGGGCCCTTCGACCGTCGATCTCGTGACGCCCCGAAGGGGCGGCCGCTCAGGCCGCCGGCGTCACCGGGTGGTTCGCGCTGAACACGTCCGCGGGGTCGTACGCGCGCTTCACCGCCTGCAGCCGGCGCAGCGTGCCCTCGGGGAAGAAGGCCTCGGGCGCGCCCGCCCGCTCGGTGAAGTTCATGTACCGCCGCCCCGCGTCCCACGGGTCCAGCGTCGCGATGACGTGGTCGACGTGGGCGGCGACGGCGTCGCCCATCGCCGGGTCCATGGCCATGCCGACGGCGAAGAACGCGAACGCGCCGCCCAGCTTCGCCAGTGCGCCATGCTCCGCCGGCGGTGCCGCGAGGGCGCCGCCGAGGTGGCGCAGCTCGACCGACAGCAGCGGCGAGCCCGAGCCCGCCCCGGCGACCCGCACGAGCGCGTCGATCGCGGCCGGGGTCAGGTCGTCGAGGATCATGCCGTCGCCGCGGCAGGGCACCGGCTGCTCCGGGTCCATGTGGATGTGGCTCAGCGCGGCGGCGGGGATCGGCGCGAACGTGTCGATCTCCGGCTCGAGCGCGCGCAGCGCGGAGAGCACGCCCGCGCCCGCGGCCGCGTCGCCCAGGTAGGCGCCGTCGATGGCCACGAACTGCCGGCCGCGGACGGGCTCGGGGATGTCGGGCAGCGGCGGCACCTGCAGCAGGCGCGCGGAGGTCGAGATCGCGTCGGGCGCCGTGCGGCACCAGTCCACGTAGGCGCGGAGGATCTCGCCCGCCCGCTCCCACGGCCAGAGCATCATCCCGGCGTAGACGTCGGGCGCGGGGTAGAGGACGAACTCCATCGCGGTGACGATCCCGAAGCTGCCGCCGCCGCCGCGCAGGGCCCAGAACAGCTCGGGCTCGTTGTCGCGGTCGGCCCGCACGACGCGGCCCTCGGCCGTGACGAGCTCGATCGCGAGCACGCTGTTGGCGGCGAGCCCGTGGCGCCGGCCGAGCCAGCTGAGGCCGCCGCCGAGCGTGTAGCCGACGACGCCCACGTCCGGCGAGGAGCCGGCGAGCGGGGCGAGGCCGTGCTCCGACGCCGGGCCGGTGACCTCGGCCCACAGGACGCCGGCGCCGACGCGGGCGCGGCGGCCGGCGACGTCGATCTCGACCTCGCGGAGCGCCGAGGTCTTCACGAGCACGGTGTTCTCGAGCGACGCGATCGGCGCGGCGTTGTGGCCGGTGCCCTGCGGCGCGACACGCATCCCGCGCTCGCGGGCGAAGCCGACGACGGCGACGACGTCGGCCACGCTCTCCGGCACCGCGACGAGCGCGGGCCGCTGGTCGACGGCGAGGTTCCAGGCGCGGCGCACCTCGTCGTACGCCTGGTCACCCGGAGCGGCGACCATCCCTTCGCAGCGCGCCCGCAGATCGTCGACGTCCACGGCTCGCGCGTTGTCCATCAGCATCCGTTCAGACCCCCCTGAGGTTCTCGGTTAGGACGCTGCGGATGCTCGCCGGGATGCCGCGCTCACGCCCCCCGGTTAACCGCACTCGCGGAGTGCGGGACCCTCATGGACTCGACGGCGTGTCAGCCGCCCGCGGGCATCACCAGAACAGGGGGCGCAGGTGGTCGTTGAGGAACATGCCCTCGGGGTCGAGCTCGCGGCGGAGCGCGACGAACTCGCCGGCCTTCGGGTACAGCGCGTGGAGCCGCTCGGGCGTGAGGAAGTGCAGCTTGCCCCAGTGCACGCGTGCGTCGAAGTCGGCGAGCAGCGCGTCGACCGAGCGCAGGTAGTCCCAGTAGTCGGTGCCCGGCTTGCCCGACACCGAGATCACGGTCGTGTCCGTCTCGTACTGCGGCGAGAGGAACGCGTCGTCGGCGCCGACCGTCCGGACCTCGAGCGGGTACACGGAGTCGGGCAGCGACTTCAGCATCAGCTCGCGCATCGCGTTCAGCGCGGCCGGGCCCTTGTCGAGCGAGACGAAGTACTCGAGCTCGTGGAAGTTCGGGTCGTAGACCATCGGGAAGATCCGGTAGCAGCGGTCGACCCGGCGGTCGGGCGTGTCGTCGTCCGGGACGTCGTCGCCGACCTCGTCGTAGAGCTTCAGATAGCACTGGTCGGTGAGCGTCTGGCCCGGCTCGGACTTCAGGTTGTAGAGCGCCGCGGACTCCTCGGTGGGCAGCCAGAAGAAGCCGAAGTGGCGGTGCTCGGAGACGAGCTCGTCCCACTGCTCCATCACGTCGTCCCACGAGCGCAGGCCGACCTGCTCGCGCAGGCGGTAGGCGTCGGTGACGGCGAGCTCGAGCCGGGTGATGACCCCGAGCATCCCGACCGAGACCTGGGCCGCGCGCAGGAGGTCGGGCTCGTCCTCGCCGATGTCGCGGATCTCGCCCGTCCCGGTGACGAGCCGGACGCCGGTGACGGCCCCGGACAGGCTCGTGTAGCCCGTGCCCGAGCCGTGCGTGGCGGTCGAGACGGCGCCCGCGATCTGCTGGGTGTCGATGTCGCCCTGGTTGCGCAACGCGAGGCCGGCGCTCCAGAGCGGCTCGTAGAAGTCCTGGATGAGCGTGCCGGGGAGCGCCTGCGCCCGCTTGCGCTCCGCGTCGGTCGAGACGACCCCGCGCATCGCGGACAGGTCGAGGAGCAGCCCGTCGGTCTCGACGACCGGCGTGAACGAGTGGGTCGCGGCGGACACCCGCACGTGGGTCCCGCGGTCGGCGGCGGCGCGCACGAGCGCGACGACCTCCTCCTCGTCGCGCGGCGCGGCGGCGTAGGCCGGGGTGAAGGACTGGTTGCCGACCCAGTTCGCCCAGCGGGTCGCGGCGGGGAGGTCGGTGAGGGTGATCTGGGCCATGCGGGCGAAGCTACAGCCCGCACCACCGCCGCGCGACCTCGAAGAACCCCTCGGCCGCCACCTCGAGCGCCGAGACCGAGCACGACTCGTCGGTGCGGTGGGCCTGGTCGGCGTCGCCGGGGCCGCAGATGATCGCGGGCGGCGTGCCGTAGGCCGGGACGAGGGCGGCGGCGTCGGTGAAGTACGCGAGGCCGCGGGGCTCGGGCGTCTCGTCGATGAGGCCGCCCATGACCGCGAAGACCGCCTGCACCCAGTCGTCGGCGGGGTCGGTGTCGATCGCGTCGAGGGCGAGGCGCGTCGCGATGCGGACCTCGTCGCCCGCCGCGGCCGCGAGCTGCGCGGCCACCGCGTCGGCGTCGAGGCCGGGCACCGTGCGCACGTCGAGGCCGGCCTTCGCCCGGTCGGGCACCGAGTTGATGTTGATCCCGCCCGACACGGTGCCGACGTTCAGCGTCGGGTCGCCGAGCAGTTCGTGGGTCGGGCAGTCGAACGCGAAGCCGTCCAGGCGCGTGATCGCCCGGGCGAGCTTGTGGATCGCGTTCTCGCCGAGGTGCGGCATCGAGCCGTGGGCCGTCCGGCCGTCGGCCAGCGCGTCGAGCCAGACGACGCCCTTGTGCGCGACGCAGGGGTAGTTCGTGGTCGGCTCGGCGACGAGCAGCGCCCCGACGCGGCCGAGCGCGCCGTCGGCCTCGGTGAGCGCGACCGCGCCGTCGCAGCCCGTCTCCTCGCCCGCGCAGAGCACGAGCTCGAGCCCGGCCCGCCCGCGGCCGAGGGCGGCGATCCGCTCGGCCGCGACGACGATCGCGGCCGTGCCGCCCTTCATGTCGCTCGATCCGCGGCCGTGCAGGCGGTCGCCGTCGATCTCGCCGCCGAGCGGGTCGCGGGCCCAGTCGCTGCCGCCGAGCGGGACGGTGTCGAGGTGGCCGGTCAGGCACAGCGCGGGCGCGTCGCCGTCGCGGCCGGGCCAGCGGGCGACGAGGCTCGTGCGCTCCGGCCCGCCGAGCTCGTGGGCCTTGACCTCGAGGCCGGCGGCCTCGAGCCGGGCGGCGAGGATGTCCGCCGCCCGGGTCTCGTTGCCCGGCGGGTTGATCGTCTCGGTCCGGACGAGCTCCCGGGTGAGCTCGACGACCCCGCCGGCCGGCTCGCCCACTACTTCGGCAGCACCTGCGTCGCCACCGCCGCGGCCCCGCGCCGGGCCGGCGTCCGCGGGCGCCGGCGCACGCCGCTGACGCCCTCGGCCCCGAGGCCGGTCTCCGAGCGCACGAACAGCTCGTGGTAGGTGTGCTCGCTCTCGCGGCGCCCGAGCATGGTTCCGAGGAAGCAGCCCAGGAAGCCGAGCGGGATGCAGTAGATCGCCGGGTTGTCGAGCGCCAGCGAGCCGAGCGGGGTCGGCGAGGAGGTCGCCGTGCCGGGCCAGACCGGATCGCTCAGCAGGATGAGCACCGCCGACACGACGACGCCGGTGACGATCCCGGTCACCGCGCCCGCGGTGTTGAAGCGCTTCCAGAACAGCGCGAGCACGAGCGCCGGGAAGTTCGCGCTCGCCGCGATGCAGAACGCCAGGCCGACGAGCGCGGAGACGTTGAAGCCCGCGCCGCCCGCGATCGCGAGCACGATCGCCAGCGCGCCGATCGCGATCGCCGCGAGCTTCGCGACCCAGACCTCCTCGCGCTCGGAGACCTCGCGGCCCTTGCGCACGACGTTGCTCCACAGGTCGTGGGCGACGGCGCCGGAGGCCGAGATCACGAGGCCGGCGACGACCGCGAGGATCGTCGCGAGCGCGACCGCCGAGATCACGGCGAGGAAGATCTCGCCGCCGCTCGAGCCCGCGCCGCCGCCGAGGCTCTCGGCGAGCGTCGGGATCGCGAGGTTGCCGCCCTTGCCGGCCGCCTCCTCGCCCGCCTGGCCGAGGATCGCCCGCGCGCCGACGCCGACGACCATGACCATCAGGTAGAAGGCGCCGATCAGGAACACGGCCCAGCCGACCGAGCCGCGCGCGGCCTTCGCGTCGGGCACCGTGAAGAAGCGCACGAGGATGTGCGGCAGCCCGGCCGTGCCGAGCACGAACGCGATGCCGAAGGAGAGCATCCCGAGCTGGGTCGGGAACTGCAGGCCGGGATGCAGGTAGCCGTCCTTCGCCTCGTGGTTGGCCGCGGCGCGCGTGAACAGCTCGCCCGGGTTGAAGCCGAACTTCGCCAGCACGAGGATCGTGAGCAGGATGCCGGCGGCCATCAGGATCACGGCCTTGATGATCTGCACCCACGTCGTGGCGAGCATGCCGCCGAAGATCACGTAGGCGAGCATGAACGCGCCGACGATCACGACCGCCGGGGCGAACGAGATCCCGACGAGCGCCTGGATCAGCACGCCCGCGCCGACCATCTGCGCGACGAGGTAGACGAGCAGCACGGAGAGCGTGCCGAACGCCGCGGCCGTGCGCGCGGGCCGCTCGCGCAGCCGGAACGAGAGGACGTCGGCGAGCGTGTACTTGCCCGAGTTGCGCATCCGCTCGGCGAGGAAGAGCAGGACGGGCAGGAAGGCGACGAGCGCGGCCATCAGGCTGACGAACGCGTCGACGCCGAAGAGGAAGACGAGCCCGGCGAAGCCGAGGAACGAGGACGCGGACATGTAGTCGCCCGCGATCGCCCAGCCGTTCTGCACGCCGGTGACCGAGCGGCCGGCGGCCCAGAACTCGGTGGCGGTCGACGTCCGCTTCGCGGCCCACCAGGTGATGCCGAGGGTGCCCGCGAGGACGACCCCGAAGATGGCGAGCGGCAGTGCCTTGACGCCGGCGGCGAATACGAGGGTCATCGCGCGCTCCCCTCGGTCGTCGCCGCCGCCGCGGGCGCGGTGCGCGCGTCGGCGGTCGCCGGGGCGGCGCCGTCGTCGCCGTCGCGCGTGAAGCGGGCGGTGGCGCGCTCGCGGACGCGCTCCTCCATCGGGCCGAACACGCGGTCGGCGCGACGCAGGTAGACGGCCGTGACGGCCCAGGTCATGAAGACCATGGACATCGCCGCGAGCCAGGCGATCGGCACGCCGCCGAGGACGGTCGTGCCCATGAGGTCGATCGCGTAGGTGGCGAGCGCGAGGTAGACGGCGAACAGGCCGAGCGTGATCGTGGTGGCCACCGCGATGAAGCGGTGGCGCTTGGACGTCAGCTCGCGGAACTCCGGCGAGCGCTCGATCCGTTCCCAGTCGATCTCGCCGGCGTCCGGCGGATCACGCCGGGCTTGGTCGGCGTCGATTTCGGTGCCGTGGGACATCTCCCCTCCCAAGGGACGTTTGCTCGCTGACTTCCCCCCGCTCCGCACGGGGAAACGCACGCGTGCGCTCAGGCGAGCGCGGCGGCCGCCCGGGCGCCCGCCGCGACGAGCGGCGCGTCGGCCCCGGCGGGGGCCACGAGCTGCACGCCGATCGGTGCGCCGCCGGGCCCGCGCGGCCCCGGGACGGCGAGGGCCGGGACGCCGAGCAGCGTCCACGCGCGGCAGAAGAGCGGGTCGCCGGTGACGCCGTCGTCGAGGAGCGGCGGCTCGCCGGTGGTCGCGGGCACGAGCAGGACCTCGCCCGGCTCGAGCAGCCCGGCGAGCAGCGCCCGGCACTCGGCCCCGAGCGCGACCCCGGCCTCGGCGTCGGCGTGCGGGATCGACTGGCCGCGCTCGACGTAGGCGCGCAGGACGTCGCTGAGGTCGCCGGCGTGGTGCTCGTACTCGTGGCGCAGGCTGCGCGCGACGTCGTGGGCCATCACCGTGTCCTGGGCGTCCGGCAGGCCCGCGAAGCGCTCGGGCAGGTCGAACTCGCGCACGCGGGCGCCGTCCGCGGCCAGCCGCTCCGCGGCCGCCGTGAAGGCCGCCTGCCCGGCGGCGTCGGCCCGGTCCCACCACGGGGTGCGGGCGACCGCCACCGCGAGCGGCCGGTTCGCCTCGCCGGCCTCCTGGCCGGCGGGCCATCCCTCGGCCAGCACCCGGCCGAGGAGGGCGAGGTCCTCCGCCTCGCGCGCGAACCAGCCGAGCGTGTCGAGGTTCGCGCTGAGCGCCATGACCCCGCGGAGGCCGACGACGCCGCGCGTCGGCTTGAGCCCGAGCACCCCGCAGTACGCCGCCGGGCGGATCACCGACCCGGCGGTCTGCGAGCCCAGCGCGACCGGGACCATGGACGCGCCGACCGCGGCGGCCGACCCGCTGGATGAGCCGCCCGGCGTGCGTGACGGGTCGGCCGGGTTGCGGGTCGGGCCGGGCGAGAAGTAGGCGAACTCGGTCGTGACGGTCTTGCCGAGGATCACGGCGCCCGCCGCGCGCAGCCGGGCGACGCACGCGGCGTCGGCCCCCGGCCGCCGCCCGGCGTGGATGACGCTGCCGCGCTCGGTCGGCAGGTCCGCCGTGTCGACGATGTCCTTCACCCCGACCGGCACGCCGTGCAGCGGTCCGGCGGGCGGCTGCGCGTCGCGCTCGCGGGCCTGGGCGAGGGCCGCGGCGGGGTCGAGGTGCGCCCACGCCCGCACGGTCTCCTCGCGCTCTGCGATCCGCTCCAGGCACGCCGCGACGAGCGCCGCCGAGGACAGGTCCCCGGCGGCGATCCGGCGCGCGGCCTCGGCCGCGCCGAGCTCCCAGGCCTCCGCCGTGCTCACCCCGTGAAGACGGCGAGCGGCAGCAGCGCGCTCACGATGTACTGGCCCGCGTCGACGATCTCCGAGATCTTCAGGTCGACGCACAGGCTCGCCAGCAGGTACGCGTCCTCGCCGGACATGCCGTACGTCTGCGAGACGTGCGCGACCATCGCGCGGACGGCGTCCTGGGCGGCGACGTAGAGGTCGCCGCCGACGCCGGTCGTCCCGTACCAGCCGCCGTGGTCGACCTCGCGCGTCAGCGACCCGGGCCGGGTCTCGTACTGCGGCGTGAGGATCGTGCGCTCCTTCTGCACGGTGAACCGCAGCGCCCCGTACATCGGCGACTCGAGCCCGGTCACGCAGACCTCGCCGTCGCCCTGGGCCGCGTGCGCGTCGCCGCAGCTGAACAGCGCGCCCGGCACCTGGACGGGCAGGAACAGGGTCGTGCCCTTCGTCAGCTGGCGCGTGTCCATGTTGCCGCCGAAGGTCCCGGGCGGCATGACCGGCTGCGCGCTGGCGCCCTCGGGGCAGACGCCCATCGTCCCGAAGAACGGCGTGATCGGGATCGCGATGTCGTCGCGGAAGTGGATGAAGTCGCCGTCGGAGAGGTCGAAGACGCGCAGGTACGGATCGGGGAAGTCGTCGGCCAGGAGGCCGAGACCCGGCAGGATCGCGGTCCAGCCCCAGCCGCGGGTGTGGAGGTCGAGGATCTCGACCGCGAGCGTGTCGCCCGGCTCCGCGCCGCTGACGGCGATCGGGCCGGCGAGCGGGTAGACGCGATCCCAGTCCAGGCCGGCGACGACGTCGGTCGTCGAGTCCGGCCCGATCTGGTCGTCGCTGACGTCGCGCGTCGAGACGATGACGGTGTCGCCGCTCGCGATCTCGAGCACCGGCTCGTTGCCGGTGTCCCACTGGAAGTGGACACGGTCGGTCGGGAAGTAGTGCGTCTGCGCCATCGATCCTCCAGGGTCGCGGTCGGGCCGACGCGACCCTAACCGGTATAGGCACACGTCCCGACGGGCAGTACGTCCGCGTGTCGGGCGGCAGCGACAGAGGGACGGAACCGATGCGAATCGTCGTGAACGGACAGCAGGCGTTCGGCGCCGATGTGCTCAAGGCGCTGCTGGAGCGCGGGGAGGAGGTCGTCGCGGTCTACTGCGCGCCCGACAAGGAGGGCCGGCCGCCCGACCCGCTGGGCGAGGCCGCGCGCGAGGCGGGGATCGAGCTGCACCAGCCCGAGTCCTTCGAGACCGACGAGGCGCCGGGCGAGCTGGCCGCGCTCGAGCCCGACCTCATGGTCATGGCGTTCGTGATCCTCATGGTCCCCGAGCGGGTCCTGAACGTCCCGACGCACGGCACGATCCAGTACCACCCGTCGCTCCTGCCGCGCCACCGCGGGCCGAGCGCGATCAACTGGGCGATCATCCAGGGCGACGCCACGACCGGCGTCTCGATCTTCTGGCCCGACGAGGGACTCGACACGGGGCCGCTGCTCCTGACCAAGGAGGTCGAGATCACCCCGGACGACACGCTCGGCAGCCTGTACTTCGACAAGCTCTATCCGATCGGGGTCGACGCGCTGATCGAGGGCGTCGACCTCGTCCGCGACGGCAAGGCGCCCAGGCGCGAGCAGAACGACGACGACGCGACCTACGAGAGCTGGTGCGGCCACGACCAGGTCGAGGTCGACTGGTCCAAGCCGGTCCGCGACGGTCCACGACCTGATCCGCGGGGCCAACCCGCGCCCGGGCGCGTGGACGACCGTCGAGGGCGACGAGGTCCAGGTCCTCGACGCCGACCGGCTGGACGACGACCCGGGCGCGGCGCCGGGCGAGGTGGTCGCGGTGGACGGCGATCGGCTGGTCGTCGCGGCGGGCGGCGGCGCGATCGCGGTCCGGCTCGTGCGGGCCGACGGCGACAAGGTCGAGGCCGGCGAGTACGCCCGGGACGCGGGCCTCACGGCGGGGGCGCGGCTCGGCGTCTGACCCCTCCGATTCGCGGGCGTTTTGGCCGTCCGCGGGCGGGGGTAGGTTCCGGCCGCTGAACGAACGGCCGCGGCCGGGACCGCCTGCACGGTCCCGGCCGCTGTGCGTTTCGGGGTGCTACGGCTTGGCGTCGAAGCGCAGCGGACCGGTCAGCTGGACCGTGCACGCGCCCGGGACGTTGACGTTCGTGGAGCACGAGCCGGTCGCCGACGGGTCGACGACGGCGGCGATGCCGAGCGCCTGGCTCGCCCACGCCGTGTACTGGTAGAGACGCGAGCCGATCGCGTAGGCGAGCTTGCCCGAGCTGATCGTGTAGCGGACGACCCGGTTGCCGGTCTCGGATCCGTTGTTCGTGCGCGCCCAGAAGAACGACCCCGCGGTGTCGCTCAGCGCGGGGCCGGTGACGTTCGCGAAGTTCGCGCCGCCGGACTTCGCCCGGTAGACCTGCTTGTCGCTCCCGCCGGCCTTCAGCGTGCGGACGTGGACGTCGCGGACGGTCCCGTTGCGGTTGGACTGGATGTACGCCAGCCGGCTCTGCGCGAGCTCCGGGTCCTGGAGCGAGCCGCCCAGACGGTTGCGCACCACGAGCGCGGTCGTGCCCTGGGCGCCCGAGGTCGTGTTGCCGATGCGCAGGACGTCTTCGTTGCGGCCGCCGTGCGTCTCGTCGCGGATGAACGCGATCTCGCCGCGGTAGATCGTCGGCTCGCGCTCGTCCCAGGTCGGGGACGAGAGCGTGTCGAGCTTCGTCTCGATCCCCGAGGCGATGCTCAGGCGGTAGAGGTCGCAGCCGGTCGGGACCGTGTTCTCGGTCGCCGGCGTCGTGCAGCGCGAGTAGACGGCGTACGTCGAGCCGCTGCGGTTCGTGCCGAGGTCGACGTCGAACGCGTTCGCGCTCGGGGCGACCGCGAGGCGCTGCGGCGCGCCGCCGTTGCGCGAGACGACGAGGTGGTAGTCGTTCGTCGTCGCGTCGTAGGAGGACCAGACGACGGTGCCGGCCCAGGCGGCGATCTGCGTCGCGCGCTGCTCGGTCGCGATCGTGGTCGGGGCCGCGTGGGCGGCCGGCGCGAGGACGGCGGCGAGGAGCGCGCCGAGCCCGGCCAGGAGCGCCACCCGGCGCAGCAGGGGAGAGGAGGTGCGTGAGAAGGCCATGGGCCACATCCTGCCGGGTGGCCGCGACCGGGCACCGGCCACCCTGGGTGCACGGCGCCCACACCTGCCGCGGCCTTCCGGGGCCGAATCGGGGCCGGAATGGTCATCCGCCCGACCGGAGGACTGTCATCGCGGTGGTCCGCGTGATTACCGTGGTCGGTGGGGGTTTCTCACCATGCTTCAGCGCCCACCGGCCGAGACCGGCGACTGGGTCCAGATCCTGCAGGCCGACCCCGGCCTGGCGGCGGCGATCCCGGAGTCGACCCGCAACGACGCGGCCGTCTACACGTTCGCCCACACCTACTGGGTCGAGCCCGGCGAGTGGAACCCGGTGCGCGAGAACGGCGACGAGGCCGCCGGCAGCCTCGGTCTGCTGATCCTCAACGGGTTCCTCGTGCGCCACGTCCGCGTGATCGACCGGCCGCCGGCCGAGCTCCTCGGCCCGGGCGACCTGCTGCACCCCTGGGAGCCCGACCACACCGAGCCGTTCGTCGCGGGCTCGCGGTGGGACGTGATCGAGCCCGCGCGGCTCGCCGTCCTCGACCGCCGCTTCGCCACGATCATCGGCCGCTGGCCCGACCTCGTCGCGGCGCTCTTCGGCCGCGCGATCGCCCGCTCGCGGTCGCTGCTGCTCAACCTCGCGATCGGCCAGCTCGTCGGCGTGGACATCCGCCTGCTCGTCCTGCTCTGGCACATCGCCGAGCGCTGGGGCGATCACGACGGCGAGGGCGCCCGCGACGGGTGCGTCGTCCCGGTGCACCTGACCCACCAGCTCGTGGCGAGCCTCATCTCCGCCCAGCGCCCGACCGTGACCAGCGCCCTGGCCACGCTCACCGAGCGCGGCGCGATCTCCCGGCGGCCCGACGGCCTCATCGTCCTGCACGGCGAACCGCCCACGGAGTTCCGCCACCTGCGCTCGGCCATGACCTAGAAACCGGCGTAGTGTTCGCGTCCGAACGCGGTTCGGCTATCTGGATCGACTCCGGGTAAAGCGATGGTCGTACAGCGTTCCGCCGGCGGTTGAACCCCCTCTCCACGTCGGCCACATACATGGCGCTGTGCCACAACGACATATATCTCCTCCCCTGAACGCGAACGCCCGGCCTCGGCCGGGCGTTTCGTGTTGTGTGGGGTGGGCGCGGGGGTGGCGCCGGTGGCCGCTTCGTCGACCGCCGGCGCGGGACGCGTTCGACCTTTCACTCGTTATCGGGAGGTAAAGGTCGAACGCGTGGCGGCGCTCGGCCGGAGCTGCGCGCCACGGCGCCGGCCTCACCCTCCCTCGCCGCCGACCGCCGGCGTCAGCACGAGCAGCCCGCACTCGCGCCGGAGCGCCACCCGCCACCCGGCGCCGACCCGACCCGACCCCTCAGTCGATCGGGGGCTCCTTCAGCAGGTCGTCGAGGTCGATCTCGCCCATGAACGCGCGCGACATGTCGGCCTTGCCGTCCGCGTCCCGCGGCCACTGGTCGAACGGGCGGTCCCAGCACAGCTCGAGGTCGTTGCCGTCCGGGTCGGAGATGTAGATCGCCTCGTGCGTGCCGTGGTCGGAGATCTGGCGCAGGGGCCAGTCGGCGCTCTGCAGGCGGCGCAGGGCGTCGGCCAGGCCCGCGCGCGTCGGGTAGCGGATCGCGACGTGGTGCAGGCCGGCGACGCCGTCGGGCTGCGGCCCGCCGCCCGCCGACTTCCACGTGTTGAAGCCGAGGTGGTGGTGGTAGCCGCCGGCCGCGACGAAGAGGACGTCGCCGGTCGTGCCCCAGCCGGGCACGTCGCGCGCCTCCATCACGACGTCGAAGCCCATGAGGTCGACATAGAAGGCGCGGATGCGGTCGATGTCCGCGGTGCGGAGGTGGACGTGGCCGATCGTCACGCCCGGCTCCATCGGCCGCGGAGCGCGCTGCCTCGGGACGATCGAGCCCTGGAGTTGGTCTTGGGATGCGCTGGCCATGGCGCGGAGGCTACGGGTTCGACCCTCCCGTCGCGCGGTGGAGGCCGCGCTACGGGCCGCCCCAGCCCGCGAGGCGCAGGGTGTCGCGCACCGCGTCCTCGATCCCGGCCACGCCCAGGGCGACGAGCACCGTGAGCGCCAGCGCCGCGAGCGGCGCCGTGCGTCGCGCGCCGGCCAGCAGCACCGCGCCCGCGGCGGCCAGCTCGATGACGAGCGCGGCGCGGCCGGCGCGGCCGGTCCACTCGCTGGCGAGCAGCAGCGCCTCGCCCGCGAGCGTGCCCGCGAGCAGGGCCAGCGCGGCCGTCCGCAGCGGCCGCGAGCGGGAGACGAACGCCGCCCCGCCGAGGCCGAACACCGCGCCGGCCGCCAGGCCGACGGCCGCCCAGAGCAGGGCGACGCGCGCGTAACCGGTCGGCGGGCCGCCCTGCACGGTGCTCAGCGCGTACCAGGCGAACGTGCCGAGGGCGAGCGCGGCGCCGCCGCTCGCCGCCGCCCGCAGGCGATCGCGCGACACCGTCCCGACCGTCCAGGCGACCGCGAGCCATGGCGCCCCGAGGGCGACGACGGCGCGGCCGAGCGCAGCGAGCTCGTCGCCGCCGCGCGGAACGTGTGCGCCGGCGTGCACCGCCACGCGGCCGGCGACGCCGAGCCCGAGCGCGGCCGCGAGCGCCACCAGCACCGCCGACGGCCGGCGGATCGACTCCCGGACGAGGCGCTCGCGCATCGCCCGAAGCTAGCAAGGCGGAACCGGCTCAGCGCCCGACCGCGTAGCCCTGCATCCCGCGCGGGTTCGCCGCCGCGCGCAGCACACCGTCGGGCCCGCGCGACACCGCGCTCAGCCGCCCGATCGACCACGGCTCGGCGACCCCGACGTCGTGGCCGCGGGCGCGCAGGCCGTCGATCACCTCCGGGCCGATCCGCGCCTCGATCTCGACGTGCCCGGGCTCGGACTCGCGCGGGTAGAACGAGGACGGGAAGTGCGTCGAGGTGAACGCCGGGGCGTCGATCGCCTCCTGCAGGTTCAGGCCGAAGTCGAGGTGCGACAGGATGAACTGCAGCGACCACTGGTCCTGGCCGTCGCCACCCGGCGTGCCCCACGCGATGACGCCCTCGCCGTCGCGCAGGCCGAGCGACGGGGTCAGGGTCGTCCGCGGCCGCTTGCCCGGCTCGAGCGAGTTCGGCAGGCCCTCCTCGAGCCAGAACATCTGCGCCCGCGTGCCGAGGCAGAGCCCGAGACCGGGGATCGCGGGGGAGGCGTGCAGCCAGCCGCCGCTCGGCGTCGCCGAGACCATGTTCCCGTGGCGGTCGACGACGTCCACGTGGCACGTGTCGCCCTCGATCGGGCCGTCGCCGCGACCGCCGAGCGTCGGCTCGCCCACGCCGAAGCCGGCCGCCGACCGGCTCGGCGGCGGGCACGTGCGCCAGCCGCGGCTCGCGGCCGTCCGGGGCGCCCGGGCGCAGGTCGAACGACGCCTCCTCGCCGACCAGCGCGCGGCGCTCGTCGGCGTAGCCGCGGCTCAGCAGCGTCGCGAGCGGCACGTCCGCGAAGGCCGGGTCGCCGTACCACGCCTCGCGGTCGGCGAACGCGAGCTTCTCGCACTCGAGGACGGTGTGGACGTACTCGGCCGACAGGTGGCCCATGGCGGCGAGGTCGAAGCCCTCGAGCAGCGCGAGCGTCTGCAGCTGCACCGGCCCCTGGCTCCACGGGCCCGCCTTGCAGATCTGCAGGCCGCGGTGCTCGTACGTCACCGGCGGCTCGTACGACGCGGAGAACGCGGCCATGTCGTCGCCCGTGAGCACGCCGCGGTTGCGCCGGCCCGAGCTGTCCATGACCTCCGCGCGGCCGACGAAGTCCGCGATCGCCTCGGCGACGAAGCCCCGCAGGAACACGTCGCGCGCGGCCTGGACCTGCGTCTCGCGCCCGGGCCCGGCCGCCTCCGCCTCCGCGACGAGCCGGCGCCACGTCGCCGCGAGCGTCGGGTTGCGCCACATCCCGCCCGGCGCGGGCGCGCGGCCCCGGTCGAGCCACAGCTCGGCCGAGGTCGGCCACTCCTCGCGGAACACCCCGGCGATGTCGGCGATCGCCTCGGAGATCCGCGGCAGCATCGGGAAGCCGTGCTCGGCGTAGTGGATCGGGAAGCGCATGACCTCGGCCAGCGGCAGCGTCCCGTGGTCGCGCAGGATCAGCATCCACGCGTCGAACGCGCCCGGCACGCACGCGGCGAGCATCCCGGTGCCCGGCACGAGCTCGAGGCCGAGGTCGCGGTAGTGCGCGATCGTCGCGCCCGCCGGGGCCGGGCCCTGCCCGCAGACGACGATCGGCTCCGCCCGCGCGGCGTCGTACAGGATGATCGGCGCGTCGCCGCCGGGGCCGTTGAGGTGCGGCTCGACGACCTGCAGCGTCAGGCCCGCCGCGACCGCCGCGTCGAACGCGTTCCCGCCCTGCTCGAGGGCGGCCATGCCGGCCGCGGACGCCAGCCAGTGCGTCGACGCGACCATGCCGAAGGTGCCCGAGAGCTCGGGCCGGGTGGTGAATCTCATCGGGCGGCGACGCTACCGGTCACCGCGGGGTCCGCGATCCGCGGCACGTCGCGGCCCCGCCGGGCGAGGTGGCAGGCGACGAGGTGGCCGTCGCCGTCGACGTCGCGCAGGTCGGGGATCTCGTCGCGCGAGCGCGGCATCGACTCGTGGCACAGCGGGCAGCGCGTCCGGAACGCGCACCCCGACGGCGGGTCGATCGGGCTCGGCAGGTCGCCCTCGAGCACGATCCGCGAGCGCGTGCGCTGGGCCTGCGGGTCGGGGAGGACGACGGCCGACAGCAGCGCCTGCGTGTACGGGTGCTGCGGGTTTCCGAAGATCTGCTCGCGCGTGCCGGTCTCGACGACACGCCCGAGGTACATGACCACGACGCGGTCGCAGAAGTGCTCGACGATCGACAGGTCGTGCGTGATGAACAGGCACGCGAAGCCCATGTCCTCCTGCAGGTCGGCGAGGAGGTTGAGGATCGCGGCCTGCACCGAGACGTCGAGGGCCGACACCGGCTCGTCGGCGACGAGCAGGCTCGGCTGCACGCTCAGCGCCCGCGCGAGCCCGATCCGCTGGCGCTGGCCGCCGGACAGCTCGTGCGGATAGCGGTGGCGCAGCTCGGGGTTCAGGCCGACCTGGTCGAAGAGCTCCGCGACGCGGCTCTCCAACCCGTCGCGTCCGTCCACGAGCCCGTGGAGCTTGAGCGGCTCGCCGACGATCGCGCCGTTCGTCATCCGCGGGTTGAGCGACGAGTAGGGGTCCTGGAAGACCATGTGCATCTCGCGCCGCAGCGGTCGCATCTCGCGGCGCGAGAGGTGCGAGATGTCCTGGCCCTTGAGCTTGATCGTGCCCTGCGTGGGCTCGAGCAGGCGCAGGATGCAGTTGCCGACGGTCGACTTCCCGCTGCCGGACTCGCCGACGAGCCCGACGACCTCGCCCGGCTCGATGCGCAGGGAGACGTCCTCCACGGCGTGGACGACGCGCCGCCCGGTCGGACCGCCGCGGCCGGCGTCGAAGTGCTTGACGAGGCCGTCGACCTCGAGGATCGGCTCGGTCACGGGGTCGGGGTCTCCTGTTCGGTGCGCGCGCCGGGGTGGAAGCAGGCCACGAGGTGCCCGGGGCGGACGGTCTCGAGCGGCGGGACCTCGGAGCGGGTGCGCTCGTCGGCCCGCGGGCAGCGGTCGGCGAAGGGGCAGTGGTCGGGCGGCGCGGTCAGCGCGGGCACGCGCCCGGGGATCTCGACGAGCCGACGGCGCTTGCGCTTCGGCTCCTCGGGGCGGCGCGCGCCGTTGCCGTTGCCGTGCGCGGGGAGGACCGCGTCCGCCGTCCGCGGCGCCGCCCCCAGCAGCCCGATGGTGTACGGGTGCTGCGGGTGGGCGAAGAGCTCGGCGACCGGCGCCTCCTCGACCTTCTGGCCCGCGTACATGATCACGACGCGGTCGGCGATGTCGGCGACGACACCGAGGTCGTGGGTGATGAGCACGATCGCCATCCCGAGGCGCTCGCGCAGCTCGCGCAGGACGTCGAGCACCGCCGCCTGGATCGTCACGTCGAGCGCGGTCGTCGGCTCGTCGGCGATCAGGACCTTCGGCTCGCACGCGATCGCCATCGCGATCATCACGCGCTGGCGCATGCCGCCCGAGAGCTGGTGGGGGTACTCGTCGACGCGCCGCTCGGGGCTGGGGATGCCGACGAGGTCGAGCAGCTCGATCGTCCGCTCGCGGGCCTCGGACTTCGACATCCCGAGATGCCGGCGCAGGACCTCGCCGACCTGGCGCTCGACGGTGAACACCGGGTTGAGCGACGTCATCGGGTCCTGGAAGACGAAGGAGACCTCGCGGCCGCGGATGCGGCGCAACTCGCTCTCCGACGCCCCGATCAGCTCGGTGCCGCCGTTGAAGCGGGCCGAGCCCTCGACCGTCGCGGTCCCCGGCAGCAGCCCGAGCAGCGACATCGTCGTGACGCTCTTGCCGCAGCCCGACTCGCCGACGATCGCGAGGACCTCGCCCGTGCCGAGGTCGAAGGACACCTTGTCGACCGCGTGGACGGCGCCGTCGTCGGTGTCGAAGCGCACCGTGACGTCGCGGACGCTGAGCAGGGGGGCGTCGGCGGTCATCGCTGGGTCCGCGGGTCGAGGACGTCGCGCAGGCCGTCACCGAGCAGGTTGAACGACAGCGTGGCGAGGAAGATCGCCAGGCCGGGCCACACGGCCAGCCACGCGTCGAGCGAGATGAACGGCTGGGCGGCCGACAGCATCGATCCCCAGGACGGGGTCGGCGGCTGGACGCCGAGGCCGAGGAACGACAGCACGGCCTCGCCGATGATCGCCTGCGGGATCCACACCGTCGCCTGGACGAGCAGCACCCCGGCCATGTTCGGCAGCAGGTGGCGCCCGAGGATCGTCCGGTCGCCGGCGCCGTTGGCGACCGCCGCGCGGACGAACTCCTGCTCGCGCAGGGCGAGCGCCTCGCCGCGCGTCACGCGCACGACCCAGGGGATCGCGGCGATGCCGAGGGCGATGACGACGTTGCGCAGCGACGGCCCGAAGATCGCGGCCATACCGACCGCGACGATCAGGAACGGGAAGGCGAGCATGACGTCGCTGACGCGCGAGATGACCGGGTCCCACCAGCCGCGGTAGTAGCCCGCCATGAGGCCGAGCGGGACGGCGATCACGAGCGCGAGCAGCGTCGCCAGGACGCCCGCCTCGAGCGAGGCCCGGGCGCCGTAGACGACGCGCGAGAAGACGTCGCGGCCGAGGTCGTCGGTCCCCATGATGTGCGCGCTCGAGGGGTGCTGCAGCACCGCGTCGAAGTTCGTGTCGGCCGGGTCGTAGGGCGCGATGAGCGGCGCGAACAGCGCGACCAGGACGAACAGCGAGGCGACGACGATCCCGGCCACCGCCATCGGGCGGCGGCGCAGGCGCGTGAGCGTGCGGCGGCGCCGGCGGACGCGCGGGGTGACAGCGACATCGACGGCGCTCATCGCGAGCGCTCCCGTCGGAAGTCGCCACAGACGACGGTCGAGCAATGACGCGCGTCATGATTCGGCCCCCGAGACGCGGATGCGCGGATTGAGCACGGAGTACAGGAGGTCGACGCCGAAGTTGATGAGCACGTAGGCGAGGGTCGTGAGCAGGACGACGCCCTCGATCACCGGGTAGTCGCGCGTGAAGACCGCGTCGAGCGTGAGCTTGCCGAAGCCCGGCAGGACGAAGACCTGCTCGGTGACGACGGCGCCCGAGATCAGCAGGCCGAGCTGCAGGCCGATGATCGTGACGACCGTCAGCAGGCTGTTGCGCAGGGCGTGGCTGCCGACGACGGCGCGCTCGTTCAGGCCCTTCGCCCGCGCGGTGCGGACGTAGTCGGCGCCGAGCGACTCGAGCATCGCCGCGCGGGTCTGGCGGAAGATCACCGCCGCGAAGCCGGTGCCGAGCACGATCGCCGGCAGCAGCATGTGGCGCAGGTTGTCGATCGGGTCGGCCGTGAGGGCGACGAAGCCCGACGCGGGCAGGATCCCGAGCCCGATCGAGAAGACCAGGATCAGCATCAGCCCCAGCCAGAAGTGCGGCACCGACAGGCCCACGAGCGCCGCCGTGCTGCCGAGGTAGTCCGAGACCGACCCCCTCCGGACGGCGGCGAGCACCCCCAGCGACAGCCCGATCGTGATGGCGACGAGGAGGCTCAGGAACGCGAGCTCGAGCGTCACCGGGAGGCGGTCGAGGATCGTGCTCCCGACGCTCGAGGCCCGTGCGCGTCGAGGAGCCGAAGTCGCCCTGCACGACGTGCCCGATCCACTTGACGTACTGGACGGGGACCGGCTTGTCGAGGTCGTACTTGGCCCGGACGGCCTCGAGCGCCTTCGCGCTGCGGTCCTCGCCCGCGAGCGCGAGGGCGGGGTCGCCCGGCAGCGCGCGCACGCCGCCGAACACGAGCATGCTCGCGACGATCAGGACGATCAGCGAGGCGCCGGCGCGGCGCAGGAGATAGCCGGTCATGTCAGGTGCCTCCCTCGCCGCCGACGCCGGCGAACGCGACGCGCGGCAGGCCGTCGGGGCGGACCTCGACGCCGGTCACGTCGCTGCGCGAGCCCGTGAACAGCTTGTCGTGGTAGAGGTAGATGATGTTGCGGTCGCGGTTGAGGGTCGCGATCACGCGCTGGTAGATCTCACGGCGCTTGTCGGTGTCCGTGGTCGTGCGGCCCTCCTCGAGCGCCTTGTCGACCTCCGGGTTGGCCTCGCCGCCGTAGTTCGTGGCGCCCTCGCTCTGCTGCTGGCTGTAGAGGTTGCCGTCGGGGTCGACGCGGCCGGACCAGCCGATCTGGAAGGCGTCGAAGTCGCCCTGGTCACCGCGGTCGAGCGCGGTCGTGAACTCGCTCGGCTGGATGTTGACCGCGAAGCCGGCCTCCTTGGCCATCGCCTGGATGACCTGGCCGAGGCGCTCGGTCTGCGAGCTGGCCTCGAGCAGGAGCTTGACCGGGATCGGCGTCTTGACCCCGCTCTTGGCCACGAGCTGCCGGGCCTTGGCGAGGTCGCGCCCGGGGCAGTTCAGCCCCTTGTCGAACCACGGGCTGACGGGCGACAGCGGCCCGCAGTCGGGCGTGACCTGGTTGTAGAAGACGACCTTGTTGATGACGTCGCGGTCGAGCGCGGCCTCGAACGCCTCGCGCAGCTCGGGGTGCTGTCCGAGCGGCGTCTTGACCTTGCCCGGCTGGAAGCCCTTCTCGATCGACCGCGTGTTGCCGGTGTTGATCGTGATGCCCTGGTAGCCGATCGAGGTCGTCGCCTGGAGCTTGATGCTCGAGTCGCCCTTGATCGAGACGACGTCGAACGGCTCGAGGCGCTCGGCCACGTCGACGTCCCCGGAGCGCAGGTTCGAGGCGCGGACGGGGCCGTCGGTGATGATCTTGAAGATGATCCGCTTGAGGTGGACCTTCGCGCGGTCGTAGTAGTACGGCGACTTGTCGAGCGTGATGTGGTCGCCGGCGACGCGGTCGGTGTACTTGAACGCCCCGACGCAGACCGGGTTCGTCGCGAACTTCGCCCCGCCGAGCTTCTTCAGCTGGGTCGGCGAGAGGATCATCCCGGCGCGGTCGGCGATCAGCGACTGGAGCGGGGCCGACGGCGCCTTCAGGTGGAGCTTGACCGTGTACGGGTCGGCCACCTCGACCGACGCGACCGATGCCAGGTCACCCGCGCGGCTCGACTCCTTGTAGGTGATGTAGTGGTCGAGCGTGGTCTTGACGGCCTGCGCGTTGAACGGCGTGCCGTCGTTGAACCGGACGCCCCGCCGCAGCGGGATCGTCATGGTCTTCTTGTCCTTCGAGAGCTGCGGCTGCGCCGACGCCAGCTGCGGCACGATCTGGAGCTTCGGGCCGACGTCGTAGAGCTTCTCGCACATGTCGACGTAGACGATCCGGCTCACGAACGTGCTGGACGTCGTCGGGTCGAGCGGGTCCGGGTCCTCGGACAGCGCGAAGGTGAGCACCCCCGGCTGGCCGGAGGCCGGCCCGCTCCCGCACGCGCTGAGCGCGGCGGAGCAGAGAGCGACGACGAGCAGTGCCAACGACAACGACGCCCGTCCCGAGACGCGTCGTGTATCCCTCATCCCAGCGGAGGCCTTCCCGGCGGAAATGGGTGCCAAACTGCGGCCCACGATGCGCGGACAGAGCGGACGGCATTTCCTGCAGATCCCCGGGCCGACGAACGTGCCCGACCGCGTGCTGCGCGCGCTGTCGGCGCCGACGATCGACCATCGCGGCCCGGAGTTCGCCGCGCTCGCCGCCGACGTGCTCGAGCGGCTGCCGTGGATCTTCCGCACGCGCGGGCCGGTCGTCGTCTACCCGTCGTCGGGCACCGGGGCGTGGGAGGCCGCGCTGGTGAACACGCTCTCGCCCGGCGACCGCGTGCTCGCGTTCGAGACCGGCCACTTCGCGACGCTGTGGCGCGACCTGGCCGAGCGTCTCGGGCTCGTCGTCGAGTTCGTGGCGGGCGACTGGCGCCACGGCGCCGACCCCGACGTCGTGCGCGAGCGCCTCGCCGCCGACCGCGCGGGCGCCGGCGCGATCCGCGCCGTCTGCGTCGTCCACAACGAGACGTCGACCGGCGTCTGCAGCCGCGTGGCCGAGGTGCGCGCGGCGATGGACGCCGCCGGCCACGACGCGCTGCTGCTCGTCGACACGATCTCCTCGCTGGGCTCGATCGACTTCCGCCACGACGACTGGGGCGTCGACGTGACCGTCGGCTGCTCGCAGAAGGGCCTGATGCTGCCGCCCGGGCTCGGGTTCAACGCCGTCAGCGAGAAGGCGCTCGCCGCGTCGCGGACCGCGGGGCTGCCGCGCGCGTACTGGGACTGGGGCCCGATCCTCGCGGCCAACGCCTCCGGCGGCTGGCCCTACACGCCCCCGACGAACCTGCTCTACGGCCTGCGCGAGGCGCTCGACCTGCTGCTCGCCGAGGGGCTCGGGGCCGTCTTCGCCCGCCACGCGCGCCACGCCGAGGCCGCGCGCCGCGCGGTGCGCGCCTGGGAGCTCGAGCTCGTCCCGCTCGACGATCGCGAGCACTCCGCGTCGCTGACGGCTGTCCTCGTCCCGGACGGGTACGACGCCGACGACGTGCGCCGCGTGATCCTCGACCGCTACGACGTGTCCCTCGGCGCCGGCCTGGGCCGGTTCGCCGGGCGCGTCTTCCGGATCGGGCACCTGGGCGCCCTCAACGACGTCTGGCTCGCGGGCGCGCTGGCCGGGGTCGAGATGGGCCTCGCGAACGCCGGGGTCCCGTTCCGCCCGGGCGGCGTGCAGGCCGCGATCGACCACCTCGCCGCGACCGCGGCCGACGTCGCGGGCGCGACGGCCGGGACCGCCGCGCGGTGACCGCGACCGCCCGGCCCGCCGGGATCGCCGACCCACGCGAGCTCCAGGCCGCGCTCGAGCGCGAGCTCGACGGCGCGGTGCGCTTCGACCCCTGGACGCGGCACCTGTACGCCCAGGACGCGAGCTCCTACGCGATCGAGCCCCTCGGCGTCTGCGAGCCACGGCACGCCGACGACGTCGCCGCCGCCGTCGCGATCTGCGCCGGCCTCGGCGTGCCCGTCCTCGCGCGCGGCGGGGGCACGAGCCTCGCCGGCCAGTGCGTGACCCCCGGGCTCGTGCTCGACCTCTCCCGCCACCTGCGGCAGATCGAGGCGATCGACCCGGCCGCGCGGCGGGCGCGGGTGCAGCCCGGCGTCGTCCAGGAGCACCTCAACCGCGCCGCGGGCGAGCACGGCCTGCAGTTCGGGCCGAACACCTCGACCGCGAACCGGGCCACGCTCGGCGGCATGATCGGCAACAACTCGGCCGGCAGCCAGTCGATCAAGTACGGGATGACGGTCGACGCGATCGAGGCGCTCGACGTGGTGCTGGCCGACGGCACGCGCACGCGCCTGGAGGCCGTCGACGAGGCCGCGCGCTCGGGAGCGCGCCGCGCCCGACACGCTGGCGGGCGCGATCCACCGCGAGCTGCCGGGGATCGTCGAGCGCCACGCCGACGCGCTGCAGGGCTACCCGCGCCACTGGCGCCAGGCGGGCGGCTACCGCCTCGAACGGATCGTCGCCGACGGCGTGTTCAACCCCTCGCAGGTCGTGGTCGGGTGCGAGGGGACGCTCGCGATCGTCGTCGAGGCGGAGGTCGCGCTCGTGCCGGTGGCCGCGCACCGGGTCATGGCCGTCGGGCACTTCGCCTCGACGGCCGAGGCGATCGCCGCGACCGGCGATGCGATGGCGCAGGACGCGACCTCGGTCGAGCTGATCGACCGCTTCATCCTCGACCTGTCGCGCCGCAAGCTCGAGTTCCGCTCGCTCGGCGCCATCCTCGAGGGCGACCCCGACGCGCTGCTGTTCGTGGAGCTCGAGGGCGACGACGCGGACGAGGTCACCGGGCGGCTCGACGCGCTCGAGCGCGCGTGGGCCGAGCACGGCCACGGCTACCACACGCTGCGCGCGGTCGAGCCCGCCGACCAGGCCGCGGTGCTCGAGGTGCGCAAGGCCGGGCTCGGGCTGCTCATGGCCGCCAGCCGGGGCTCGCGCCGGCCGCTGGCCTTCATCGAGGACACCGCCGTGCCGCCCGAGCGGCTCAACGACTACGTCGCCGAGATGAAGGCGCTGCTCGACGACCGCGGGCTCGAGGCCGGCTTCTACGGCCACTGCTCGGTCGGCTGCCTGCACATCCGCCCGTTCGTCGACCTGCGCGCGGCGGGCGGGGTGGAGGTCATGCGCGAGGTGGCCGAGGAGGTCGCCGAGATGGTGCTCCGCTACGGCGGGGTCAACGCCTCCGAGCACGGCGACGGCCTCGTCCGCAGCCCGTTCAACCGGCGGATGTTCGGCGACGACCTCTACGAGGCGATGCGCGAGGTCAAGCGCCTGTTCGACCCGCACGGCGTGCTCAACCCGGGGAAGATCGTCGACGCCGGGCCGATGACCGAGCACCTCCGCGACCCGGCGCTCCCGCCGGCCCCGCCGCTGCGCACGACCCTGCACTTCGACGGCCCCGAGGGCATGCGCACGGCCGCGGACCGCTGCATGAACATCGGCCTGTGCCGCAAGACGACCACGGGCGTCATGTGCCCGTCGTACATGGCCACGCGCGAGGAGGACCACGCGACCCGCGGCCGGGCGAACGCGCTCGTGCGGGCGCTCTCGCAGCCGGACCCGCACGCCGCGCTCGGCGACGAGCGCCTGCACGAGATCCTCGACCTCTGCCTCGAGTGCAAGGCGTGCCGGCGCGAGTGCCCGCTCGACGTCGACATGGCGACGCTCAAGAGCGAGTTCCTCTCCCACTACCAGGAGATCCACGGCACGCCGCTGCGCTCGCGGGCGTTCGGGGCGATCCGGGCGCTGAACCGGGCCGGCGCGGCGCTCGCGCCGGTGTCGAACCTCGTCCCGCGCGTGCCGGGGGCGCGGGCGCTGCTCGAGCGCACGCTCGGGATCGCCCGCGAGCGCCCGCTGCCGCGCTTCGAGCGCGAGACGCTGCTGCGCTGGGACGCGCGGCGTCCGCGGGGGACCGGGCCGGCGCCGCGGGGCGACGTCATCCTCCTGGCCGACTCGTTCACGACGTTCACCGAGCCGGAGATCGGGCGCGCGGCGGTCGAGCTGCTCGAGCGCGCCGGGTGGCGCGTGCGGCTGCAGAGCGCGGGCTGCTGCGGGCGGGCGAGCATCTCCAAGGGCCTGCTCGGGCCGGCGCGGCGCATGGCGCGGGCGATGGTCGACCGCCTCGCGGCGGAGGCGCGGCGCGGCACGCCGATCGTCGGCGTCGAGCCGTCGTGCCTCTTGACCCTGCGCGACGAGTACCTCGCGCTGCTGCCGGGCGACGCGGCCGCCGAGGCCGTCGCCGGCCAGGCGCGGCTCGTGGCCGACCTGCTCGTCGAGGCCATCGACGCCGGTGACCTCGTGCTGCGCGCGGACTCCCCGCTCGCCGGGCGGCGGATCGTCTTCCACGGCCACTGCCACGAGAAGGCCGGGCGTCGGGACGGAGGCGAGCCGCGCGCTGCTCGAGCGGATCCCGGGCGCCGAGGTCGAGGAGCTCGACGCCGGCTGCTGCGGCATGGCGGGGTCGTTCGGGTTCGAGGCCGAGCACTACGACCTCTCGCGCCAGGTCGGCGAGCAGCGCCTGTTCCCGGCGCTGCGCGGCGAACCCGAGGACATCGTCGTCGCGGCGACGGGCGTCTCGTGCCGCCAGCAGATCGGCCACTTCGCCGGGCGCGCGGCGCGCCATCCGGTCGTGCTCGTCGCGCAGGCCGCGGGCTGAGCCGCGCGCGCGTCAGGCGCCGGGGCGGCGCGCGTCGCGGACGAACCGCAGGACGGTGGTCGTCGCGTCGAAGCGCGACGGGTTGCGGCTCGGCAGCCGGCCGGTCGTGTTGGTCCGCGGCCAGCCGTGGTCGGTCCCGGTCAGCGCGTAGCGCTCGACGCGCGTTCCGCCGTCGCAGCCGCGGTAGGTCGCGTGGGTCACGAGCCGCCGCGGCGTGGTCGTGCGCGGCGTCGCGTCGCACCCGTCGCGCCGGGCCCACTTCGCCGTGTAGTTGGCGACGTTGCCCTTGCGGTCGGGCTTCTTGCCGTTGATCGGGACGACCGTGTCGGCCGTGCCGTGGATGTCGAGGAACGACGCGCGCGCGGTCGCCGGGCACGGGTCGAGGGCCTTGTAGCCCGCCGCGACCGGCACGACGGCCGCGAACGTCGTCGGCAGCTCGCAGCCCATGCGCGCGGTGAAGCCGGCGCCGTTGGAGACGCCGGTGATCGAGATCCGGTTCGGGTCGAAGCAGCCGGTCGCGACCTGACGCTGGATGAGCCCGGTGACGTCGGTGACGTCCGAGGTCCCGAACTGCTTGTTGAGCTGCCAGAAGCCGCTGCCCTCGGAGGTCGGGTAGAGGATCGCGAAGCCCTGCTTCGTCCCCGCCGCCCCGACGCCGAGGCGGTCGTTGCTGTCGCCGTCCCCGCCCGGGATCACGACGAGCAGCAGCGGCGTGCGGCCGGGCTGGGCGCCCGACGGCATGCGCAGCTGACCGCCCTGGACGGTGTGCAGGCCGCCCGCGGGGCAGCTCGCCTGCTGGGCGGCGGTCGTCGCGGACGCCCGCGCGGCGGTGGTCGCCGGCGGGTCGGCGCCGGCGCTCGAGCTGTCGCTCCCGCCGCCGCAGGCGGCCACCGCGAGGGCGGCCAGGCCGACGACGAGCGAGGCACGGTGTACCGGACGGGCCATCACGCGCCGCAGCGTAGAGCGCGGCGGGTCAGGGTCGTGTCAGATTCGGGGGTGGGGGAGTCCGGCGGCGGACCGTGTGCGGGCGCTCAGTGCGCGCTCGACGACGCCCAGAGGTTGATCCCGGCCTCGACGGCGTGCTCGTCGATCGACCGCAGCTCGTCGTCGGTGAACGCGAGCTGCTCGAGCGCGCCGAGGTTCTCCTCGAGCTGGCGGACGCTGCTGGCGCCGACGAGCGTCGAGGTCACGCGCGGGTCGCGCAGGGTCCACGCGAGCGCCATCTGCGCCAGCGACTGCCCGCGCTCCTGCGCCATCGCGTTCAGCGAGCGCACGTGGTGCAGCGACTCCTCGGTGAGCAGGTCGGGGGAGAGCGAGCCGTCGCGGACCGCGGCGCGCGAGTCCTCCGGGATCCCGTCGAGGTACTTCGTCGTGAGCATCCCCTGCGCGAGCGGCGAGAAGACGATCGCGCCGACGCCCTCGTCGCCGAGCACGTCGAGCAGGTCCTCCTCGATCCAGCGGTTGAGCAGCGAGTAGGACGGCTGGTGGATGAGCAGCGGCGTGCCCAGGTCGCGCAGGATCCGGGCGGCCTCGGCGGTGCGCTGGCCCGAGTAGGACGAGATCCCGGCGTAGAGCGCCTTGCCCTGCCGCACCGCCGTGTCGAGCGCGCCCATCGTCTCCTCGAGCGGCGTGTCGGGGTCGACGCGGTGCGAGTAGAAGATGTCGACGTAGTCGAGGCCCATGCGCCCGAGGCTCTGGTCGAGGCTCGCGAGCAGGTACTTGCGCGAGCCCCAGTTCGCCGTACGGCCCGGGCCACATGTCGTAGCCGGCCTTCGTCGAGATGATCAGCTCGTCGCGGTGGGGGCGCAGGTCGTCGGCCATGATCCGGCCGAACACGCGCTCCGCGGACCCGTAGGGCGGGCCGTAGTTGTTGGCCAGGTCGAAGTGCGTGATCCCGAGGTCGAACGCGCGGCGGACGATCGCGCGCGAGTGCTCGAGCGGGCGCTCCTCGCCGAAGTTCTGCCAGAGGCCGAGCGAGATCTCGGGGAGCTTGATCCCGCTGCGGCCGCAGCGCCGGTAGCGCATCTGCTCGTAACGGTCGGAGGCCGGGACGTAGGTCATGGCTTGCATTCAAGCGCGTGAGGAAAGCGCCAGTACGCCGCGGTCTTGACATCCGACTGTTGGCGATATATCGTTACGCATCGTCGATACAAACAGACACGAAAGGAGCAGTCGATGACTGCAATCGACGCAGGTTTCGCAGGGCCGTCCTTCGGCCGCCCCGATGCCCGGCGCCTCTCGGCCGCATTGCGTGCGATGTCCGGCGGTGGCCGGCACCGGCACCACCACGGCGGTCCCGGCGGGCCCGGCCGCGGCGGTCCGGGCTTCGGCCCTCCCGGCTTCCCGCCCTTCGGCGGCAACCGGATGTTCGGCCCCTGGACGGCCCAGTTCGGCGGCCCGGGTGGCCCCGGAGGCGGCGGCCGCGGCCGCGGGCGCAAGGCCCGCCGCGGTGACGTGCGCACCGCCGCGCTCCTCCTCCTCGCCGAGGAGCCGCGCAACGGCTACCAGATCATGCAGGCGCTCGAGGAGCGCTCGGAGGGCATGTGGCGCCCGAGCCCCGGCTCGGTCTACCCGGCCCTGCAGCAGCTCGAGGACGAGGGTCTCATCCGCTCCGAGGAGAGCGAGGGCCGCCGGCTCTACCATCTGACGGACGCCGGGCGGGAGTACGTCGCCGAGCGCCCGGACGACCAGCCGGCCCCGTGGGAGATCTTCACCGAGAGCGTCAGCGACCAGCACGCCAAGACGGGTGCGCTGATGCGCGACGTGGGCATGGCCTTCGTCCAGGTCCTCCACGCCGGCACCGAGGCCCAGGTGGCCGAGGCGGGCAAGGTGCTCGCCGAGACCCGGCGCTCGCTCTACCGGATCCTCGCGGACGGCGAGCCCGAGACCCAGGAGGACGCTGAGTGACAACGACCGCCGGCGCCGACCACCGCCACGAGCCGCCGTCCGGCGGCGGCGAGGGGCGCCCGCCGGCGGTCATCGTCCGTGGTCTCGCCAAGCGCTACGACGAGGTCGAGGCCGTCGCCGGCATCGACTTCGACGTTCGCGCGGGCGAGACCTTCGGCTTCCTCGGCCCCAACGGCGCCGGGAAGTCGACGACGATCGGGATGCTCTGCACGCTCGTGCGCCCGACCGGCGGCGGCGCGACGGTCGCCGGCCACGACGTCGTCGCCGAGCGCGACGAGGTGCGGCGCAACATCGGCCTGGTCTTCCAGGACACGACGCTCGACGGCTACCTCAGCGCCGAGCAGAACCTGCGCCTCCACGCCGAGCTCTACGGCGTGCCGCGCGCGCTCGTGCCCGACCGGATGCGCCAGGTCCTCGAGATGGTCGGCCTGTGGGAGCGGCGCGACGAGCCGCGTGATGACGTTCTCGCGGCGGCATGAAGCGCCGCCTCGAGATCGCGCGCGGCCTGCTGCACTCGCCGCGCGTGCTGTTCCTCGACGAGCCGACGGTCGGCCTCGACCCGCAGACGCGCAGCTCGATCTGGGGCTACATCGGCGAGCTCAAGGCGCGCGAGGACATCACGATCTTCCTCACCACGCACTACATGGACGAGGCCGAGTACTGCGACCGGATCGCGATCATGGACCGCGGCCAGATCATCGTGCTCGACACGCCCGAGGCGCTCAAGGCGAGCGTCGGACGCGACCGCGTCCAGATCCCCACCGACGACGACGAGGCCGCGATCGCGGCGCTCGCGCGAGCGCTTCGGCCTCGAGGCGACCGTCGCCGAGGGCGCTCGTCACGATCGCGGTCCACAGCGGCGAGCGAGTTCGTGCCGCGGCTGTTCGCCGAGCTCGGCGTGCCGATCCGGTCGGTGAGCGTCTCGCGGCCCGTCGCTCGACGACGTCTTCATGTCCTACACCGGCACGACGATCCGCGACGCCGAGGCCGCCGCGAGCGACCGCAACCGCAACTTCGCGCGGATGATGGCCCGATGACGACGGGCGAGCTCACCGCGCACGACGCGACCCGGGCGCCGGTCGCGCGCGTCCACGTCCCCGCCCGCAGCCTCGCGCGGCGACGCTGCGCGCGGTGAAGATCGTCTGGCAGCGCGAGCTGATCCGCTTCTCGCGCGACCGCATGCGGATCGTCACGTCGCTGCTGCAGCCGCTGCTGTTCCTGTTCGTGCTCGGCGCGCGGCCTGCTCGCGGCTGGCGCTCGGCGGGCACGCACGGCGTCGACCTGCGCACGTTCATCTACCCCGGCGTGCTCGCGATGGCGGTGATGTTCACCGCGATCTTCTCGGCCGCCTCGATCGTGTGGGACCGCGAGTTCGGCTTCCTGCGCGAGATGCTCGTCGCGCCCGTGCGGCGCGGCTCGATCGTGCTCGGCAAGTGCCTCGGCGGCGCGACCGTCGCCGAGCTTCCAGGGCGCTGATCGTGCATCGCGCTGGCCGGGCTGCGTCGCACGTGCCCTACGACGCCGGCGCTGATCCTCGAGATCTTCGCCCTCCAGCTGCTGCTCGCGTTCGCGATCACGGCGTTCGGCGTGATGGTCGGCCGCGCGCATCAAGCAGATGCAGTCGTTCATGGCGCTGACGCAGATGCTCGTGATGCCGATGTTCTTCATCTCCGGCGCGCTGTTCCCGGTGGCGAACCTGCCGACCTGGCTGGCGCGTCCTCAACCGGGTCGACCCGCTGACCTACGCGGTCGACCCGATCCGCCGCGCGGTCTTCGCCCACCTCGACATCAGCGCGGCCGCCCGCCGGGCGCTCGACCCGGGCGTCACGTGGTTCGGCTGGCGCGTGCCGACGCTCGTCGAGGCGGGCGTGGTCGCGCTGCTCGGACTCGTCATGCTGGGGATCGCGGTGTGGGAGTTCAGCCGCGCCGAGTGAGGCGCGCTCCCGCCGCCCCTGAGCACGACAACCGAGAGGAGCGCGAGATGGACATCGGGATCGGCCTGCCCAACGCGGTGCGCGGCGTGGAGCGCGACGGCATCGTCGACTGGGCGCGGCGCGCCGAGGCGGCCGGGTTCTCCGCGCTCGGGCACGCTCGACCGGATCGCCTATCCGAACTACGAGTCGCTGATCGCGCTCGCCGCCGCGGCGGCCGTCACCGAGCGCATCCGGCTCATGACCGACATCCTCATCGCCCCGCTGCGGGCCAACACGGCGCTGTTCGCCAAGCAGACGGCGACGATCGACCACCTCTCGGGCGGCCGCGTCGTCCTCGGCCTGGCGCCGGGCGGCCGCGAGGACGACTACGACGCTGAGCGGCCTCGAGTTCCGCCGCCGCGGGCGCGCGTTCGACGAGCAGCTCGCGGCGCTGCCCGGGCTGTGGGGCGGCGAGGGCGGCCTCGGCCCGGCGGCGAAGTCGCCCGGCGGGCGGCCCGGCGTGCTGATCGGCGGCGCGAACGAGAAGGCGTACCGCCGCGCCGCGCAGTTCGACGGCTGGACGGCCGGCGGCGCGGGCCCGGACGCGTTCGCGCAGGCGCGCGAGCAGGTCCGCGCCGCGTGGAAGGACGCCGGCCGCGACGGCGAGCCGCGTACCGCGACGCTCGCGTACTTCGCCCTCGGCGACGACCCCGAGGGCGCGGCGCGCGCGTCGCTCGGCGACTACTACGCGTTCCTCGGCGACTACGCCGAGAACGTCGTGGCGAGCGCGCTGAAGGACGCCGAGGCGATCCGCGCGGCGGTCGCGGCGTTCACGGAGGCGGGCGCCGACGAGATGATCCTCTTCCCGGCGTCGGCCGACCCGGCCCAGGTCGACCTGCTGGCGGAGGTCGTCTTCGCCTAGATCGGCTCGTCGGCCGCGGGCCCGCCGTCGCCGTGGTACTCGAAGTGCATGCCGTCGGGGACGGTCGGCCAGCGCCCGCCCCACGAGAACCCGTGGCGCTCCATGACGTGCACGAGGCGCAGGTCCTGGTGGGGCGGTGAGCCCTGCGGGTTGCGGCTCGCGTTGAGGTCGACGGCGAGGCCCCAGGCGTGCAGCGAGAGCGTGCCCGAGGTCGGGATGCGGCGCGGCGCGTAGCAGCCGGCGTAGTCGCCGGGGTCGACGAGGTGGGCGAGGCCGCGGCGGCGGACGTCGGCCAGCGCGCGGCGCAGCGCCGGGATCATCTTCCGGTGGCAGGTGACGCGGCCGAGGATCGGCACGGTCGCGCTGCGGATGTTGCGGGCGACCCACGCGGGGTCAGGCGTGAAGAAGTCGGCCCCGAAGGGCAGCCGGACGGCGAACTCGCCGAAGCGGGCCTTGAGCTCGACCGGCCGCGCGATCACGCCGCGGGCGTCCCACGGCGCCGGCCCGAGCGCGCTCACGCGGCTCGTGCGCGCCGCGGAACGCCCGCGCCGCGCGGCGGGCGGCGGTGTCCGTGCGCACGGCGGCGAGGAGGTACGGCGCGCGGGCCGCCAGGCGGGCGCCCTCGCTCGCGCTGACCACGAGCTCGGCCGAGCGCACGAGCCCGTCGGGGACGACGCCGACGACGGTCAGCCGCCGGCCGCCGGCGAGCACCAGGTGCGTCCCGGCCCGCGCGCGGCGCACGCGCGCCGAGCTCTCCGACAGCAGCGCGCGCCCCGGGCCGAGGCGGCGCACGAGCGACCGCTGCGCCGCGGGCAGCATCGCGGCGTAGCCGTGCGGGCGGATCACGAGCGTGTCGAGCGGGACCGCGAACCCGGCGCGGACGGGGCGCGCCCCGGTGGCGCGGAGCATCGCCTGGGCGCGGGTGGCGCGGGTGACCGCGGTGACGCCCGGGATCCGGCGCAGGCGCTCGCCCCAGCCGGCCGGGACGCCGCCCGCGCGGCGGACCATGACGACCTCGGGCGGAGGAGCGGCGGCCGGGGCGGCGGTTGCCGGGGCCGCGCCCGTGCCGGTGGCGGCGGCCGGCGCCGTCGCGGTCGTGCCCGGCGCGCCGGCGCCCGGCGCCTCGGCCGGCGCGGCCGACCCGCCGCAGGCCGCGACCGCGAGCTGCGGCCGCCACGAGCGCGAGCGCGGGGGCCGCGAGGCGGGGCGCGCGGGACCGGGACGCCATGGGCCGGATTCTGGCGGGCCGCGCCGCGCGGCGGCGCCGGTAGGCTCGCCGGCCCGTGACGACCTTCGCCCTCGTCCACGGCGCCTGGCACGGCGGCTGGTGCTGGGAGCGCCTGACGCCCGAGCTCGAGCGCCGCGGCCACCGCACGGTCGTCGTCGACCTGCCGTGCCCCGACCCCGAGGCCCTGTTCCCCGACTACGCGACGGTCGTCGTCGAGGCGCTGGCGGGCGTGGGGGAGGACGTCGTGGTCGTCGGCCACTCGCTCGCCGGCCACACGATCCCGCTCGTGGCCGCGCGCCGCCCGGTCCGGGCGCTCGTCTTCCTCTGCGCGCTCATCGCGCAGCCGGGCGCGAGCTTCGTCGACCAGCTGAAGGCCGAGCGCGACATCTTCGTGCCGGGCTACGAGGCCGGGCTCGCGCCCGCGGACGAGCGGCCGGTGCGCACGTGGCAGCGCGCCGACGTCGCCCGCGAGACGATGTTCCAGGACTGCCCGGAGGCGGTCGCCGAGGCCGCGTTCGCGCGGCTGCGCCCGCAGGCCTCGACGCCGTACTTCGCGCCGTGCGCGCTCGACGTGCTCCCCGCGGTGCCGGCGGCGTACGTCGTCGCCGCCGACGACCGCATCGTCAACCCGGCCTGGTCGCGGCGCGCGGCGCCCGAGCGCCTCGGGGTCCGGCCGATCGAGCTGCCCGGCGGCCACTCGCCGTACCTCTCACGGCCGGCGGCGGTGGCGGACGTCCTCGAGGCTCAGCTCGCCTGAGCGACGTACTGCGCGTGGATCTCCTCCCACCGCGGGAGGTGGTCCTCGTTCCAGCGCGGCCAGTCGACCGGCCGTCCGGCGAGCGCGTCGGCGAGGTGCTCGAGGTGGATGTGCCAGCCGGCGAGCGCGAGCATGACGGTGTCGTCCGCGGACGGGACGGTCACGGTCAGCGTGAGCCGCGTGGCGTCGCCGTCGGGGCGTAGCTCCCAGCGCAGGCGGCCGTGCGGGACGGTGTCGAACTCGAGCAGGCGCGGCGCGTCGAGCGCGGTGATCGTGCCCGTCGCGACCGCCTGGTTGCCGTCCTGGTCGGTGTTGCGCCAGCGCAGCTCGACGCGGCCGCCGGGGACGAGGTCGATGTCCGCGTCGGCCAGCCAGCCGCGTATCTCCGACGGCTCGGTCAGGGCCGCCCACACGCGGTCGACGGGGTGGCGCGAGCGAGCGCTCGAAGCGCAGCACCGCCTGGTCGCCGTCGCGTTCGAGGACGCCGTCGGCGGGGTTGGTCGTGATGTCGGTCTCGGGGGTCATGCCTGCTCCTTGTCTCGGGGTCCGGCCGCCGCGTCGAGGTGGCGCTCGAGGGCGTCGAGCCGCCCGGCCCACAGCCGCCGGTAGGGGGCGAGCCACGCATCGACCTCCGACAGCGGCTCGGGGCGCACCTCGTAGATGCGCCGCTGCGCGTCCTGGCGCACGGCGACGAAGCCGGCCTCGCGCAGCACGCGCAGGTGCTTCGACACGCCGGGCTGGCTCACGCCGAGCGCCGCGACGAGGTCGCCGACGGGGCGCGCGCCCTCCAGGAGGAGGTCCAGGATGCGGCGGCGCGTGGGCTCGGCGAGGACCTCGAAGGTCGTGGCGGCCATGACTGTCAACATAACCGTTCAGATATATACATGTCAAGGCATATATCGGGGCGGAGCGTGTCGTCAAGTCTCGCGAGAGGCGACCGATCACCGGACCATGCGGAAGAGGTCCCCGCTCGCGCGCGCCGCACGTGCCGCCCACCGGGCGGGGGTCGGTCGACGCCCGGAGGCCTGCGCGCCCGACGTCGTCGTTCCGGCCGGCTCGCCCGACCGCCTCTGCCGGACGCTCTCCGAGCGCATCCCGCGGATGGCCCGCCACCACCGCGCCGTCGCCGAGCTGGCGGCCACGCTCGCCGGCCGCATCGGCCTGCACGGCGAGGACCTCCACGCCGTCGTCCGCGCCGCCGAGCTCCACGACGTCGGCAAGGTCTTCGTCCCCGACACGATCCTCGACAAGCCCGGCAAGCTCAGCGCGGACGAGCTCGAGCTCATGCGCCGCCACGCGATCGGCGGCTGGCTCATCCTCCACGAGAGCGCCGAGCCCGACCCGATCGCGCGGCTCGTGCGCTCCTCGCACGAGCGCTGGGACGGCACCGGCTACCCCGACGGCCTGAGCGGCGACGCGATCCCGCTCGGCGCCCGCATCATCACGATCTGCGACGCCTACGACGCGATGACCCACGACCGGCCCTACCGGCCGGCGCGCTCGGTGGCCGAGGCCCTCGAGGAGCTGCGCCGGGGCGCCGGCGTGCGCTACGACCCGACCCTGGTCGCCGTCTTCGTCTCGGCCGTCGCGCCGTCGCCCTACCGGGCGACGCGCGTGATCCAGTAGGCCGTCCGCGACGTCCCGGTCGTCCCGAAGCGCGCGTTGACCGCGTAGAGGCGCCCGCCGATCCGCGCGACGGTCGTCGGCACGTCGAACCCGCGGCTGCGGATCGTGCGCGTCACGCGCCCGCGGGTGAGGTCGGCCGACAGGGTCACGACGGCGATGCGGTTGTCCCGGTTGCGCACGACGTAGAGCGTGCGGCCGACGAGCAGGAGGCCGTCGCCGTTGGTCACCCGCGCCCCGCCGAGGTCGATCGCGGTCGCGGCCCCCGACTGCGGGTTGATCCGCCACAGGCGCCCGGTGTTCGTCTGCACCGACACGAGCGTGCGCCCGTCGCGGCTGGCGACGATGCCGTTGAGGTTGTTGCCCGGCCGCAGCGGGATGCCGCGCAGGTCGATCTGCCGGGGCGTGGTGAACGCGTTGGACACGAAGAAGATGGCGTTGCGGCGCGAGTCGGTGAAGTAGGCGCCGCGCGCCGTGACCGTGAGGTCGTTGATGAACGTGTCGACGTTGCGCGGGGCGAAGCCGAAGCGCGCCATCTCGCGGCCGGTGCGGGCGTTGTAGACCCACGCCCGGCCGGTCCCCGCGCCCGCGACCCACAGCCGGTTGCCGGAGACCTTGACCCCCGTCGCCATGCGCCCGGAGCGCCCGCGGACCACGACCCGCGCGCGGCCGGTGCGCGGGTTGACCCGCAGCACGGCGCCGTTGGGGATCGAGCCCACGTAGAGCGAGCTGCCCGCGCCGGTCGCGATGCCCTCGGGCTGCCAGCCGCGCGGCAGGGCGATTCGCGAGGACGACGACTGGGCCGTCGCCACCGCGGCGGTGGCCAGCGCGACCACGGCGGCGACCGCGAGGACCTTCGCGCGGGGGCTCAGGGATGGGAGCGGAGAGGTCTTCACGTCGAGGCGATGCTAGTCAGCGGACTGACCCGGGGTGTCAGCAGCTGACGTTCACGTGGGTGACCAGCCACCCGCCGCCGGTCCCCGGGGCGGTGTCGGCGGTGCCCGTGCAGCGGTCGACGCGGTCGGTGTGGGTGGCCGTCGTGGCGATCGCGACGGTCGCCGCGCCGTCCGTGCGGCGGACCTCGGCGGCGCGGGAGAACACGATCGAGCGGACGGTCGAGAACTGGCGCCGGAACGCCTCGTAGCCGCCGAGCTGGGCGCGCAGGTCGGGGGCGGCGAGCGCCCAGGCGTCGGCGTAGCGGTGGGCCGCGGCGCGGGTGTAGAAGGCGCGGACGGCGCCCGCCGGGGTCGATGGCCCCGCGGTCGCCGCCGTCGCGCCGGTGCTCGTCGTGCGCTCGCCCGTCGACGAGGTGCCGCCGGTCGTCGTCGCGCTCGTCCCGCTGCCGGCGCGGTCGCCGGAGTTCGGATCGCCGCCGCCGGTGAGCAGCAGGACGGCGAGCACCGCGGCGGCGAGCACACCGACGGCGGCGAGCAGCAGGGCCGGAGAGCGGCGGGCGCGGTCGGGCGCCGGCGCGGCGGCGGGCCGCTCGTCGCGCGGCGCGCGGGCGGGCACCGGCGCCGCGGCGGCGGCGCGCTCGTCCTCGCGCGGCGCACGGCGGGCGCCGGCGCCGCGGCGGCGGACGGCTCGTCCTCGCGCGGCGCACGGCGGGGCGCCGGCGCCGCGGCGGCGGACGGCTCGCCCTCCCGCGGCGCACGGCGGGGCGCGGGCGCGGCGGCGGGCGGTTCGTCCTGGCGCGGTGCGCGGTCGGGCGCGGCCGCGGCGGCGCGCGGGCCGCTCGTCCTCGCGCAGCGCGGCCGCGATCGCGTCCACGAGCGCGGTCGCCGTGGCCGGGCGGCCGGCCGGGTCGCGCGCCATCCCGCGGGCGAGGACCGCGGCGAGCGCGGGCTCGTCCGGGCGGTCGTCGCGCAGGTCGGGCGGCGGGGCGGTGGCGGCGCGCACGGCGATGGCGGCGGGCGTCCCGGACTCCCGCGCCCGCCGGCCGCTGAACATCTCGAAGGCGATCGCGGCGACGGAGAACACGTCGGCGGCGGCCGTCGCGGGGTCGCCGTCGAACAGCTCCGGGGCCATGTACGCGGGCGTCCCGAGCATCGACCCGGTGCGCGTGATCCCGGTCGCCTGGCCGGCCGAAGCGATCCCGAGGTCGGCGAGCTTCACGCGGTCGGCGCGGTCGAGCAGGACGTTCGCGGGCTTGACGTCGCGGTGGATCACGCCCTGCTCGTGGAGGTGGTCGACCGCGGCGGCGAGCGGGCGGAGGATCGCCATCGCGGTCGCCGGGGCGAGCGGCCCGTCGCGCAGGCGCTCGGCGAGGCTCGGCCCGTCGACGTACTCCATGACGAGCAGCACGGCGCCGTCGTCCTCGATCGCGTCGAACAGCGTGACGATGTTCGGGTGGCTGAGCCCGGCGGCGACGCGCATCTCGCGGCGGAAGCGCGGGGCGCTCTCCGGCCCGGAGTCGGGATGCAGGCGCTTGATCGCGACGCGGCGGTCGAGCTCGGTGTCCTCGGCGAGGAACACGGACGCCATCGCGCCCGCGCCCAGACGATGGAGCACACGAAAGCGATCGGCGACGAGGCGCGACTCCGGCGGCACGTGTCAGGCCATTCCCGTTGTCGCCCGCCCGCTCACCCCGGGACCACGAGGCGCTCGAGCGCCTCCCGCAGCCGCGGCGGGATCTCGACGGCGCGGCGGGCCGCGCGGTCGACGAACACGTGGACGAACCAGCCCGTCGCGGCCGGGGCGTCGCCGGTCTCGCCGAACAGCCCGATCTCGTAGCGCACGCTCGAGCGCCCCAGGTGCCCGACCCGCAGCGCCGCGCGCACCGTCTCGGGGAACGCGAGCGGGGCGTGGAACGTGCAGTGCGACTCGGCGCACAGCCCGATCACCGCGCCGCCGTGGATGTCGAGGCCGCCCTCCTCGACGAGCCACGCGTTGATGACCGTGTCGAAGAACGAGTAGTACTCGACGTTGTTGACGTGGCCGTAGACGTCGTTGTCCTTCCAGCGCGTCGCGATCGCGCGCCGGTGCGGGTAGTCGGCGGGGGAGGGCGGGGGCTCGCTCACGCCCGGCACGGTGGCAGATCGGCGCCGCCCTCCCCCCGACCTGTCCGGTGGGGGAGGGAAGACCTACCCTTCGGGAGGCGAGCGCGCGCGAGGGCCGGACTAGCGTCCTCGGTGCGATGCACGCCGCCACGTTCACCCCTGCCCCGAGCCCCGTCGCCGCGATCCCGCTGGCGCCCCCCGGTGCGAAGATCGTCGACCGCGACGGGCGCCCGGTCACGGCCCACTACGGCTCGGTGGCGACCGAGGTCGCCGTCTGCCGCAAGTCGGTCGGCCTCGCCGTCCGCTCGGAGTTGCGGATCCTCGAGGTGTGCGGCCGCGAACCGTGGCTCGAGCGGCTGCTCGCGCGCACGCTCGGCGGCCGGGTCCCCGAGCCCGGCTCCGCCGTCGTGGCCGCGGGCACGTGGTGCTGCCGCGCCGACGAGCGCCGCGCGCTCGTCATCGGCCCGTCCGGGGCCGTCGCGCGCTGGCGCCGGATCGCCCGCGAGGCCGTGATCGGCGGCAGCCCGATCACCGCCGCGGAGATCACCGACGAGCACGCCGTGGTGTCGCTCATCGGGCCGAAGGCGGCCACGCTCATGACGCTGGCGGGCCTGCCCGCCGACATGCCGCTCGGCGGCCTGGGCTCCGGCACCGTCGAGGGCGCGGCGACGCTCGTCGTCCGCGTCGGCGCGGACCACTGGCTCGCGCTGCTCGACTCGGGCCACGCCCCCGAGGCGTGCCATGCGCTGCTCGAGGCCGGCCGCGGCCTCGGCCTGACGCTCGTCGGCTGCGAGGCCGTCGGTCGCCTGGCCGCCGCCGCCCGGCCGCTGACCCTGCTCTAGCCGACGTCCGCGCCGCGGCCCGCCCGGCCGGGAGTACGCTCCGGCCCGATGACGCAGGCGCGCGGCACGACCGACGCAGGCGGCGGGCAGACGGCCGCCGCGCCCGGCTACCGGCGCATCACGGACGCCCTGGCCGACGGCCGGCCGGTCGTCCTCGACGGCGCGGTCGGCACCGAGCTGCCGCGCATCGGCGCGGGCCGGACCCGCGCGCCGGACGAGCGGCTCTGGGGCACGCGCTCGCTGATCGACGCCCCCGACCTCGTCCTCGACGTCCACCGCCGCTACGTCGCCACCGGCTGCGACGTGATCTCGACGAACACCTGGGGGCTCGCGTCGGCGCTCGCCGCCGACGGTCCGCGGGTGTGGGACGAGGCGGGCGCGCCCGTGCACTGGATGGACATCGCCCGCCGCGGCCTGCGGCTCGCCGTCACCGCGGCCGGGGAGGCGCCCGAGCGCCCCGCGGTCGCGTTCTCGCTCAACGCGGACGTGGACTCGCCCGACGGCCGCGAGACGATCCGCCTGCTCGCCCGGCTCTTCGCCGACGAGCCGCAGCCGCCCGACGTCGTCCTCGTCGAGACGCTCTCCGTCGTGCGGCCGTCGCTGTTCGAGACGGTCGAGGAGCTGCTCGCGGTCGGCCTGCCGGTGTGGCTGTCCTTCCGCCGCTGCCGCCGCGGCGTGTGCGGCGTCTACGGCGAGCACTGGGGCGGCCCGGAGGGCGACGAGTTCGGCCGCGCCGCGCGGCGCTTCGAGCGGATGGGCGTCGGCGCGCTGCTCGTGAACTGCATCCCGCCCGACCACGTCGCGGGGATGGTCTCCTACCTGCGCGACTTCGCCGACCTGCCCATCGGCGTCTATCCGAACCTCGGCTACCTCACCGACGCGGGCTGGCGCTTCGACCCCGGCGTCGGCGGCGACGAGTACGCGGGCATGGCGCTCGCCTGGCGCGAGGAGGGGGCGCAGATCATCGGCGGCTGCTGTGGCACGCGGCCCGACCACATCGCCGCCGCGCGCGAGCGCCTCGCGGGCACGAAGCCCGGCCACCGCCGCCGCGGCGGCCTCGACGACCTCGACGCCGGCGGCAACGGCGTCGCGGCGGTCGGGCCGCCCGCGCCGTGGGCCGACGGCCGCGAGCGCCGCCTGTTCCCGCTGCCGTTCCCCGACCTCGCCGTCGACCCCGGGGTCCAGCCGCCGGGCGAGGCGAGCTTCATGGTCTGGCGCTACCTCTTCCGCGAGGGCATCGGCGCGCACCAGCGCTGCCTCGACGTCGGCTGCGGCACGGGGATCCTCGGCGTCCAGCTCGCGCTCAACGGCGCCGCGCACGTCCGGGCGATCGACGTCGACCGCCGCGCCGTCGCGAACACGCTGACGAACGCGTTCCGCAACGGCGTCGACGACCGCCTCACGGCCACGGTGGTCGACCTGTTCCCGTGGCTGCCCGAGGAGCGCTACGAGGTCGTCGTCGCGAGCCTCAACCAGCGGCCCGCCGACCCCGCGGGGGCGTTCTCGACCCACCGCGCGGTCGACTACTGGGGCCGCCAGCTCGTCGACCAGCTCATCGGCAAGCTCTCGGCCGCGCTCGCGCCCGAGGGCGTCGCCTACGTCATGCACCTCTCGGTCCTCTCGCAGCAGCGCACGGCCGAGCTGCTCGACGCGGCCGGGTTCCGGGCCGAGGTCGTCGACTGGTCGATGTTCGGCATGCCGGCGCTGCCCGAGGACACGCGCACGCAGATCGCGCGGGTCGAGGAGCTCAGCGACGCCTACCACCTGGCCGTCGGCGAGCGCGACGTCGTCGTCGCCTACCTGCTCGAGGTCACGGCCAAGGCGAGCGGCAACGGGCGCGGCATCGGGCCGGGTGGGCGGGGTCCGAGCCTGTGAGCGCCGCGCCCGGACAGCACCAGCTCTCGGCCGCCGAGGTCGAGGAGCGCCTCGAGCGCCTGCGCGTGCTCGAGGCCGTGCAGGCCGCGGCCGAGCGCCTGGCCGAGGCCGGCCCGGTGAGCGAGATCGTGGACCGCGCGCCGGCCGAGGCGTGCCGCGCCCTCGGCCTCGACCGCTGCGTGCTGAGCCGCATCGACGACGGCCAGCTCGTCGCCGAGGCGATCCACTGCGCCGAGGCCGCCGGCGACGCCGCGCGGACGCTCACGGCGCTGCAGGAGACGTCCGTGCGGCTCGGCTACCCGTTGACCGAGGCCGAGATGCTGCGCCGCCGGCGGGCGATCGTGATCGACGCGCCCGACGGCCCCGACGAGGCGGGCCGGCATGCGTTCTCGGACGTCATGGGGTGGGGCGAGCACGTCGCCACCCCGATCGTCCTCGAAGGCCGGGTGATCGGCTTCCTGCACGGCGACCGGGTCGCCTCCGGCGCGCCGCTGGGCGAGGGCGATCGCGACGGCCTGTGGCGCTTCGCCCTCGCGTTCGCCGACATCTTCGAGCGCGCCGTCCTGCGCCGGCGGCTGCGCATCCAGCGCCAGGAGCTGCGCCAGGTCGCGAGCTGGGCCGACGCCCGCACGAGCGAGCTGTCCGACGGCGCGATCGACCTCGCCGTCGAGCGCGACGCCCCCGGCGGCGACGAGGCGGCGCGCGGCGGGGGCGGCGGCGACGCGGCGCTCCGCGATCTCCTGACCCGCCGCGAGCTCGACGTGCTCGAGCACATGGTCCGGGGGGAGACCAACGCCGACATCGCCCGGGCGCTCGTCGTCTCCGAGGGCACCGTCAAGTTCCACGTCAAGAACATCCTCCGCAAGCTCCACGCCTCCAACCGGGCCGAGGCGACGTCGCGCTACCTGCGACTGTCGTTGCGCCAGGGGGAGGGCGACGCGCCGCGTTCCCTGCCCTGATCCCTCCCGTCGGGGCAGGCAAGACCCCTCCGTCGGGGGGTGTGGGGCGGGGTAGACCTTCCCCATGATGGAAGACATGGCGATCGCGGACGGGCCGGCGACGATGACGACGTACGGGCGCATCGAGGAGCTGCTGCACGAGCAGCGCTGCGTCATCATCGACGGCGGCATCGCCACCGAGCTCGGCCGTCGCCGCCCCGACGCGACCCCGCGCGAGGACGAGGCGCTGTGGGGCACCTGGGCGCTCGTCCACCAGCCCGACGCCGTCCGCGATGTGCACCGCGCGTACCTCGACGTCGGCTGCGACGTCATCTCGACGAACACCTGGGGCCTGACCGGCGAGCTCGACCGCCGCACGGGCGCCGCGTTCTCGACCCCCGTGCACTGGATGGACGTCGCCCGCCGCGGGCTGCGCGTCGGCCGCGAGGCGATCGAGCAGGCGGGCCGCGCCGGTGAGGCCGCGCTGGCGTTCAGCATCAACGGCGACGTCGACAGCGACTCGCGCCGCGAGATGCTCGAGCTGCTCCCGCGCGTCTTCGACGACGATCCGCCCGACCTCGTCCTGCTCGAGACGATGACCCTCGTCCGCGACGGCCTGACGTTCGCCGCCGTCGAGGCGATCGTGCAGAGCGGGATCCCGGTGTGGGTGAGCTTCCGCCGCTGCCGGCACGGCGTCTGCGGCGTCTTCGGCCAGCACTGGGGCGGGCCCGAGGGCGACGAGTTCGGCCGCGCCGTGCACCGCTTCGAGGAGCTCGGGATCCGGGCGCTGCTCATCAACTGCCTGCCGCCCGACCACGTGCCCGGGATGCTCCCGTGGCTGCGCGACTTCACCGACCTGCCGCTCGGCGTCTACCCGAACCTCGGCTACTACACGGCCGACGGCTGGAGCTTCGACCGCACCGTCCACGGCGCGGAGTACGCCGACCTCGCCGAGCACTGGCGCGGCGAGGGCGCGCAGATCATCGGCGGCTGCTGCGGCACGCGCCCGGAGCACATCGCGGCCGCCCGCGAGCGGGTCCGCGACCTCCCGCCCGGCCGCCGCGACGGCCGCGCCGCGACCCCGCCGCCGCCCGACCCGGCCGCCGGCGGCGGCCCCGCGCCGGAGGTCGCGCCCCAGGCCGCCCACCAGGCGTGGCGCGACGACGCGGGCCGCCGCCTGTTCCCGCTCGAGATGCCCGAGATCGTGTGCGACCCCGGGGTGTTCGTTCCGACCCAGGGCAGCTTCGTCGTCTGGAAGCACCTCTTCCGCACCGGGCTCGGGAAGGACCTGCGCTGCCTGGACATCGGCTGCGGCACCGGCCTGCTCGCGATCCAGCTCGCGCTGAACGGCGCCGAGCACGTGCACGCGATCGACATCGACCGCCACGCCGTCGCGAACACGCTCTCCAACGGCTTCCGCAACGGGGTCGCCGACCGCATGACGGGCGAGGCCGTCGACCTCTACCCGTGGGTCCCGCGCGACCGCTACGACCTCGTCGTCGCGAGCCTCTACCAGATGCCGGTCGACCCCTACGACCAGCCCAACTCGCACCGGCCGCTCGACTTCTGGGGCCGCAACCTGCTCGACCACCTCATCACGCTGCTGCCGCGCCTCCTGACCGCGACGGGCACGGCGTACGTCATGCAGCTCTCGATCCTCGGGCAGGCGCGGACGGCGGAGCTGCTGGCGCGCGCGGGCTACACGGCGGACGTCGTCGACTTCGCGTTCTTCGACTTCCACCACCTGTTCAAGGAGCGCAGGACCCAGATCGAGCGCGTCGAGGACCTCTCCGACGCCTACCACCTGCAGTTCCGCGACGAGGACGTGATGGTCGCCTACCTCCTCGAGATCACCCCCTCCGGCACCCGACACGAAGCGGAGTCGCTCTGGCATGACCCGGCCGTCTGACAACGAGTACCTGTTCACCTCGGAGTCGGTGACCGAGGGCCATCCCGACAAGGTCGCCGACCAGATCTCCGACGGCGTGCTCGACGCCGTCCTGCGCGAGGACGCGGGCGGCCGGGTCGCGTGCGAGACGCTCGTCAACACCGGCCTCGTCGTCGTCTCCGGCGAGATCACGACCGAGACGTACGTCGACATCCCGGACATCGCCCGCGAGACGATCCGCGCCATCGGCTACACGGACGCCGACCTCGGCTTCAGCGCCGACTCGTGCGCGGTCATCAACGCGATCGACAAGCAGTCGCCCGACATCGCCCAGGGCGTCGACCGCGCCTCGCCCGACGAGGCGGGCGCCGGCGACCAGGGGATGATGTTCGGCTACGCCTCGAACGAGACGGACGAGCTCATGCCGCTGCCGATCGCGCTCGCCCACCGGCTCGCGCGGCGCCTGGCCGAGGTGCGCAAGGACGGCTCGCTGCCGTACCTGCGCCCGGACGGCAAGACCCAGGTCACGGTCCGCTACCGCGACGGCGTGCCGGTCGGCATCGAGAAGGTCCTGATCTCCACCCAGCATCACGAGGACGTCGACTCCGAGGCGCAGATCAAGCCCGACCTGTTCGCGCAGGTCCTGGCCCCGGTGCTCCCCGACGACCTGTACGACCCCGCCGAGCTGCGCCGGAACTTCCTCGTCAATCCGACGGGCCGGTTCGTGATCGGCGGCCCGGTGGGCGACTGCGGCCTGACGGGCCGGAAGATCATCGTCGACACCTACGGCGGGATGGCCCGCCACGGCGGCGGCGCGTTCTCCGGCAAGGACCCGTCGAAGGTCGACCGCAGCGCGGCGTACGCGGCCCGGCACGTGGCCAAGAACGTGGTCGCCGCGGGTCTCGCCGACCGCGCCGAGGTGCAGGTCGCCTACGCGATCGGCGTCGCCCATCCGGTGTCGGTGATGATCGAGACCTTCGGCACCGAGAAGGTCCCGCGCCCGCGGATCGCGGCGCTCGTCGACGAGCACTTCGACCTGCGCCCGGGCGCCTTCCGCGAGAGCCTCAGGCTCCACCGGCCGATCTACCAGAAGACCGCCGCGTACGGCCATTTCGGCCGCGACGACGAAGACTTCACGTGGGAGCTGACCGACAAGGCCGACACCCTGCGCCAGGCGGCAGGACTCGGTGCGCTGACGGCCACGCCCTGAGCCGCGCGGCGGGGTAGAACCGCGCTCGGACACCGAGCGCGAGGAGCGACCCATGACCGCACGAACGCGGCCCCCCTTCCGGGCCGACCACGTCGGCAGCCTGCTGCGCCCGCCGGAGCTGCTGCAGGCCCGCGCGGACTTCGCCGAGGACCGCATCGACGCGGCCGAGCTGCGCGGCGTCGAGGACGAGGCGATCCGGGCGGTCGTCCGCGGCCAGGAGGAGGTCGGGCTGCGCTCCGCGACCGACGGCGAGTTCCGCCGCGCGTCGTGGCACATGGACTTCATCTACCGCCTGGGCGGGGTCACCCGGGCGCAGGACAGCCTGAAGGTCCAGTTCCGCAACGCCGAGGGCACGCTCGAGTTCACCCCGGCCGCGCTGCGCGTCGATGCGCCGGTCGCGCTCGAGGAGCCGATCTTCGCCGAGGACTTCGGCTTCCTGCAGACGTGCGTCTCGACCGCGACCCCGAAGCTCACGATCCCGTCGCCGAGCATGGTCCACTACCGCGGCGGGCGGGCTTCGATCGCCGAGGACGTCTATCCCGACCTCGACGGCTTCTGGGCCGACCTCGCGGGCGCCTACCAGGCCGAGGTCCGCGCGCTGGCCGACCTCGGCTGCACCTACCTGCAGTTCGACGACACGAGCCTCGCCTACCTCAACGACCCCGAGCAGCGGGCGATGATCGCCGAGCTCGGCGGCGACGCCGAGCACCAGCACGAGCGCTACATCCGCACGATCAACGACGCCCTCGCCGACCGGCCGGAGGACATGGCGATCACGACGCACATGTGCCGCGGCAACTTCCGCTCCTCGTGGGTGGCCGAGGGCGGCTACGACTTCGTCGCCGAGGCGCTGTTCGGCGAGCTCGCCGTGGACGGCTTCTTCATGGAGTGGGACGACGCCCGCTCGGGCGGCTTCGAGCCGCTGCGCTTCGTGCCGAAGGACAAGGTCGTCGTGCTCGGGCTCGTGACGACCAAGCGCGGCGAGCTCGAGGGCCGCGACGAGCTCATGCGCCGCATCGAGGAGGCGTCGCAGTACGTGGACCTCGACCAGCTCTGCCTCTCGCCGCAGTGCGGCTTCTCCTCGACGGTCGAGGGCAACGCGCTCACGCCCGAGCAGCAGTGGGACAAGCTCCGGCTCGTCGTCGAGACGGCGGCCGAGGTCTGGGGCGACTGACCGGCGCGGTCAGACGGTGACGCCGTGGTGGGCGAGCAGCAGCTCGCCCATCTGGCGGGCGCGGCCCGCGGCCTGGGCGTCGCCCTCGCCGGCGGCGACGATCGAGCCCTTCATGAGGATGTGCCACTGGCGGGCGAACGCGTCGCCGTCCTCGATGCCGGCCTCCTCGGCCAGGCCGCGCACGAACGCGCGGATCCCCTCGAGCTGGCGGACCGTGGCCACGCGCACCGGGCTGTCGGGCTCGGTGATCTCGATCATGACGTTGATGAACGAGCAGCCCTCGAAGTCCTCCTGGCCGAACCAGTCCGCGAACGTGTCGAAGATCGCGAGCAGGCGCTCGGCCGGCGTGCTGCCGCGGCGCTGCGCCTCGGCCTGCAGCCAGGCGCGCGTCCAGCGCTCCTCGCGCCGCTCGAGGAAGGCCAGGATGAGGTCGTCCTTCGAGGGGAAGTTGCGGTAGAGCGTCATCTTCGCGATGCCGCACTCCGCGATGATCCGGTCGACCCCGACCGCGCGGGTGCCGTGCCGGCTGAACAGGTCGTAGGCGGTGTCCAGGATCCGCTCGCGCGCGGACGGGCGACCGCCGACGCCGGCTTCGGATACGACGTCCATCCCGGTGAATGGTACCGAGCGGTCCCTCGGGATCCGCGCGCCGTCGGAATCGAACGTACGCGCCGCCTAGGCTGAGGACCATGACGATCATCGGCGTGCTGCACCCGGGTGAGATGGGGGCCGCGATCGGCGCGCGTCTGCGGGAGCGGGGCCATGACGTGGTCTGGGCGGGCGAGGGGCGCAGCGCGGCGACCGCGGACCGCGCGGCGCGCGCTGAAACTGCGCGACGTCGGCTCCCCCGCGGGGGTCTCCGGGGCCGCCGGCCTCGTCCTCTCGGTCTGTCCGCCGCACGCCGCCCTCGACGTCGCCCGCGCCGCGGCCGCCCCGGGCGGGCTCTTCGTCGACGCCAACGCGGTCTCGCCGGCGACGGCGCTCGCGATCCGCGACGTGGTCGAGGGCGCGGGCGGGCGCTTCGTGGACGGCGGGATCGTCGGCCCGCCGCCCGAGCGCGAGGGCACGACCCGCCTGTTCCTGTCCGGCCCCGAGGCCGAGACGGTCGCGGCGGCGTTCGCCGGGTCCGTCGTCGAGGCGGTGGTCCTGGGCCCGGAGCCGGGGCGGGCCTCGGCGCTGAAGATGGCCTACGCCGCCTGGACGAAGGGGACGGCCGCGATGCTCCTCGCGATCCGTGCGACGGCGCGGGCCAACGGGGTCGAGGACGCCCTCCTGGCCGAATGGGCGCGATCGCAGCCCGACGCGCCGGGCCGCTCGGAGGACGCCGCCGGCGCCGCCGCGGCGAAGGGCTGGCGCTGGATCGCCGAGATGGAGGAGATCGCCGCGACGTTCGCCGCGGCCGGGCAGCCCGACGGCTTCCACCGCGCGGCGGCCGACGTCTACCGCTCTCAGTGACCGCTCAGCCGCGACCCAGGGTCGTCCCACGGGCGGGGCGCACCCTGTCGGCATGAGCCCACGAGCCCACCTCCCCAACCAGACGCGACCGAACCGCCGCTACCGGCGGCTCCTCCCGACCGCCCTGGCCGTGGCCGCCGTCGCGGCCACCGGCTCGTCGCTCGGGGCCCCGGCGGCGCACGCCGCCGGCGGCCCCACCACGCCACGCCACGCGCAGCGCCCACGGCGGCCCCGCCAAGGCTGCGCTCGTCCCGCGCGCCCCGGCCCGCGGCGGGTCGGCGGCGCAGGACGTCACCACGACCTGACCCGCGCTCCGGCCCCGCCCGCGGCGCCGGTCGCGACGGGCGCGGAGGTAGGATCCCGGCCGCGATGAGCGCTCCCGACCGGCCGGTCAACCCGCATCACGACCGCCGGTGGGCGATCCTCGCGATGATCGGGATCGCGCAGCTGATGGTGATCCTCGACGCGACGATCGTGAACATCGCGCTGCCCTCGGCCCAGAAGGAGCTCGGGTTCACCAACGAGAACCGCCAGTGGGTCGTCACCGCCTACGCGCTGGCGTTCGGCAGCCTCCTGCTGCTCGGCGGGCGCCTCGGCGACCTCTTCGGACGCAAGTGGACCTTCATCGTCGGCCTGATCGGCTTCGCGGTGGCCTCGGCCATCGGCGGCGCGGCCCAGTCGTTCGGCGTGCTCGTCGGCGCCCGGGCGCTGCAGGGCGTCTTCGGCGCGCTGCTCGCACCGTCGGCGCTCGGCCTGCTCACGACGACGTTCACCGACCCCGACGAGCGCGGCAAGGCGTTCGGCATCTTCGGCGCGATCGCGGGCGGCGGCGCGGCCCTCGGCCTGCTGCTCGGCGGGATCCTCACCGAGTGGCTGTCCTGGCGCTGGTGCCTGTACGTGAACCTCCTGTTCGCGATCCCGGCCGCCGTGACCGCGTTCGTCCTGCTCGTCAACGTGCCGAATCCGCAGCGGCCGCGGATCGACATCCCCGGCGTCCTGCTCGTGACGGCGGGCCTGTTCGGACTCGTCTTCGGCTTCTCGAACTCCGAGACCCACGGCTGGGGCGAGCCGCTCACGATCATCTCGCTGGCCGCGGGCGCCGCCCTGCTCGTCACGTTCGTGGTCGTCGAGCAGCGCGTGGCGCACCCGCTGCTGCCGCTGCGGGTCGTGCTCGACCGCGACCGCGGCGGCTCCTACCTCGCGATCGGGATCTCGGGCGCCGGCATGTTCGGCGTCTTCCTGTTCCTGACCTACTACCTGCAGCTGACGCTCGGCTTCAGCCCGATCCGCACGGGGCTGGGCTTCCTGCCGATGTCCGCGATGATCATGGTCACCGCGACGACGGCGACGACGAAGCTCGTGCCGCGCTTCGGCCCGCGGCCGCTCGTCTCGACCGGCATGGCCCTCGCCTCGGTCGCGATGGCGCTGCTCGCCCAACTCGCCATCGACTCGACGTACGCGGCGCACGTGCTGCCCGCACTGCTCGTGATGGGCGTCGGCCTCGGCCTGATCTTCGCCCCGGCGATGAGCACCGCGACGCTCGGGGTCGCGCCGACGGACGCCGGGGTCGCCTCGGCGATGGTGAACACGAGCCAGCAGGTCGGCGGGTCGATCGGGACCGCCGTGCTGAGCACGATCTTCACGAGCGCCGTGACCGGCTTCGCGACGAGCCATGCGCGCAGCCCGACGCTCGGGCTGGAGGCCGCGATGCACGGCTACACGACGGCGTTCTGGTGCTCGTCGGCCGTGTTCCTCGTCGGGGCCATCGTGTGCGGCATCGTCTTCCGCTCCGGCGTCCCGCAGGTCGCGATGGCGGCCGAGCCGGCGCTCGCCCACTGAGACGGCGCGTCAGGCGACGGGCGCGGGGTCGCGGCGCGGGGCCTGCGCGGCCGCGGCGATGAGGTCGACGCACGCCGCCGTCGTGAACGCGGTGCCGTCGAGGACGAGCGTGTAGAGGCCGGGGTCGGTCGGGTCGAGCCCGTAGATGTCGCGCACGAAGCGCTCGCGGGCGACGTCGGTCTCGGCCAGGCGCGCGCGGGCGGTCTGCTCGTCGATCGACTGGATCTCCATCGCCCGGAACACGCGCGCCTCGGCGGGGCCGTCGAGCCGGACGTGCAGCGCGCGCGGGTCGTCGCGCAGCGCGAGCGCCCCGGCGCGGCCGAGGATCACGACGTCGCCCCCGGCGGCGGCGTCGCGCAGCATCGCCTCGAGCGTCTCGCGGTCGTGGAGGCGGTCGTGCAGCTCGCGCTCGGCGTGGATGCTCCCGGCGGTCAGGCCGCCGGCCGGCGAGATGCTGCGGCAGATGCGCCAGAACAGGCCGGCGTTCTCCGCCTGGGCGAGGCGGTGGGCGGTCTCGGGGGACACGACGCGGTCGACGAACGGCACGCCGAGCCGCTCGGCCACCGCGGGCGCCACCTCGCTGCCGCCCGAGCCGTAGGACGCCGAGACCGTGACCACAGGCATCGGCGCATCGTAGGCGGCGGCGGGGGTCAGCGTCGGCGCAGGCGCATCCGCACGACGACGACCACCGCGATCGCGAGCGCGACCCACAGCCCGTAGCGCGAGATCGCCTCGGCCACGTCCACGGCGCTGCGGCCGAAGGCGTAGCCGGCCGCGGACAGCAGGCCGGTCCACAGCAGCGTGCCGAGCACGTCGAGCACGAGGAACACGCCGAGGCGCATGCCGCCCTCCCCGACGGCTGCGTAGACGAGCGCGGAGGGGATGGGGAGGATGTAGGCGAAGACGACCGCGGCCGGTCCCGCGCGGGCCTCGATCCGGTGCAGACGGTCCAGGCGCTGGACGGTCTTCGGCCCCGGCCCCCCGAGCAGCCACACGAACACGCCGTCGCCCCAGCGCCGCCCGGCCAACCAGTACAGCCAGTCGAACATCATCAGGCTCGGGACGGCGAGCAGCACGGCCTCGGCGAGCGACGCCTGGCCGATCCGCGACGGGCGCCCATGTTGATGATCGAGGCCGTCGATCCGCGCAGCAGTTCGAGCAGCGCCGGATGCGAGGACACGAGCACCGGCACGAGCGGCAGCATCGCCAGCGGGAGGAACCCGCTGACCGCGATGCCCCCGATGATGAGCCAGTCCGTCCGCTCGCCGCGGCCGGTCCACGGCAGCGGGTCGCGTCCCGTCGCCTCGTCGCCGGGGGCGGGCGGGCCGCCGCGGGCGTCGGGGCGCGGGGGAGCGGACACGCACGCACCGTAGGCCATCCCCCGGGGCCGCGAGCCGCGCGTCCTACCATCGGCGGTCCCCTCCACCGACCACGAGGAGCCCGAAATGGCAGCAGGGACACTCACGGCCGACGGGCGCGCCCGCGTCCTGGCCGACGGCAACGAGATCCCTCTCCTGGGATTCGGCGTCTGGCAGGTGCCCGACGGCCGGGAGTGCGAGGAGGCCGTCAGCTTCGCCCTGGAGGCCGGCTACCGCCACATCGACACCGCGCAGGCCTACGGCAACGAGCGCAGCGTCGGCACCGCCCTGCGCGACAGCGGCGTGCCGCGCGACGAGGTCTTCGTCACGACGAAGTTCTACCCCGAGCGCGAGGACGCCGAGGAGGAGGCGAAGCGCAGCCTCGACCGCCTCGGCCTCGACCACGTCGACCTCTACATCATCCACTGGCCCAAGGGCGGGCCGACGTGGGCGTGGGAGGGCATGCAGCGCGCCCGGCAGAACGGGTTCGCGCGGTCGATCGGCGTGTCGAACTTCAGCGTGGCCGAGCTCGAGGAGCTCGCCGGGATCACCGACGGACCGCCCGCCGTCAACCAGGTCCAGTTCAGCCCGTTCGAGTTCCGCCGCGGGCTGCTCGAGGCCTGCGAGGCGCGCGGCATCGTCCTCGAGGCGTACAGCCCGCTCGGCACGGGCCGCCACCTCGGCGACACCCGCGTCGGCGCGATCGCCGAGCGCCTCGGCCGCACCCCGGCGCAGGTCCTCATCCGCTGGAGCCTGCAGCGCGACATCGTCGTCCTGCCGAAGTCGACGCACCGCGAGCGCATCGTGGAGAACGCGCAGGTCTTCGACTTCGCGCTCACCGACGAGGACATGGCCGCCCTCGACGCGCTCGACGAGACGGGCGGCACGGACGAGGCGCGCTCGGACCAGTGGTGGTGACGGCGCGCCGGCTGGCCGTCAGTCGACGATCGTGACGATCCCGGGCGGGGCGTCGAGGGCGGCGACCGTCCGGCGCGCCGCCTCGTCGACCTGGACCCGGGGCGGGCCGGGCGGCGCGTCGGGGAAGTAGGTGCCCGGGCCGTAGAGCCGGCCGTAGCGCAGGACGACTCCGCCGGCGTCCAGGACGGCGCCCTCGTGGGCCGCGATCGTCGCGCGGCGGTCCTCCGGCACCTCCCAGGCGATGCTCTGGACGGCGAGCCGCCGGCCGGCCGCGGCGGCGACGACGTTGCGGGTGCCCTCGCTGCGCATCCGGTCGTTGGCGGCGGCCCCGCCGGCGATCCGCGCCGGGTCGTCGGGGAGGTCGGTGAGCTGGCTCATCACGAGGTCGGGGGCGAACGCGGCGACGGCGGCGCGCAGCCCGTCGGCGTCGTAGGCGTCGCAGACGACCGGCTGCGCCCCGAGCCGCTCGAGCTCCGCGACCCGCGCGGCCGAGCGCGTCATGGCCGCGACCGTGTGGCCCGCCGCGACGAGGAGCGCGACGACGCGGAGGCCGATCACGCCGGTGGCCCCGGCGACGAACACGCGCACGCTCAGGCCGCCGCGGCGAGCACGTCGGGGAACGCGACGACCCCGGCGTAGAGCGTGTCCATGTACTCGCGGACGGCCTGGATGCGGCCGTCGCGCACGGTGAAGACCCCGATGCAGCCGTTCTCGTAGGCGCGGCCCGCGCGCGTGCGGGCGCGGCTGGTCCACTGCAGGACGACCGTGTCGCCCTCGCCGACCATGCCGGTGATCTCCAGGCGCACGGAGCCCGGCTCGTAGCGGGCCATCGCGCCGGCGAGGAACTCGCCGAGGATCGCGTCGCGGCCCCGCCAGGTCCCGGCGATCGGCAGGTCCCCGGCGGCGAGGGTCCAGGTCGCGTCGTCGGCGAAGCTCGCGCGGAGTGCGGCCTCGTCGCCGGCCTCGACGGCGGCGACGTAGCGGCGCAGGACGGCCTTCGCGTCGGTCTCGGGCTCGTGGGTCATGACGGTGCTCCTGAGTCGGTCGGGTTCGGCGGGTTCGTGCGGTCATGTCAGCGCCCGGCGGGCGGACCGGCAATGGCCAATCGCGCCGTAGACTCATCACGGATCGTGATCGCCCGATGGAGCTGCGCCAGCTGCACTACTTCGTCGCCGTCGCCGAGGAGCTGCACTTCGGCCGCGCCGCCGAGCGCCTGCACATCGTCCAGCCCGCGGTGAGCCAGCAGCTGCGCCGCCTGGAGGCCGAGCTCGGCGTGACGCTCGTCGACCGCTCGACGCGCCGCGTGGCGTTGACGGAGGCCGGGCAGCGCTTCCTGCCCGAGGCGCGCGCGACGCTCGCCGCGGCCCAGCGGGCGAAGGACGCGGTCGCGGGGCCGGCGGCGCGGGCCGCGACGCTGCGCCTCGGGACGAGCGCCGGGCTGGGCGACCGGCTGCCGCGGCTGCTCGCCGCGCTGCGCGACCGCGCGCCGGAGCTGACGGTCGAGCTCGCCCGCCCGCGCGGGGACGAGCGCCTGCGCCGGGTCGCCGGGGGCACGCTCGACGCGGCCCTCATCCGCGGGGTCGCGTCCCGCGCCGGCCTGCGGCTCGAGCCGGTGTGGACCGACGCGCTCGTGCTCGCGCTGCCCGCCGCGCACCCGCTCGCCGCCGACGCCGCGGCTGCCGCGGTCCCGCTCGCGGCGCTGCGCGACATGCCCGTCCGGCTGCCGGAGCGGGCGGCCAACCCGCCGCTCGTCGACCTCGTCGTCGCGGCGTGCCGCGCGGCCGGCTTCGAGCCGCGCATCGCCCCGGCGATGGGCGACCAGGAGATGCTCGCCGCGATCGCCGCGGGGCCGCCGACGTGGACCGCGTACTACGCGGTGCAGGCCGAGGGCCTCGCCGCCGCGGCGCCCGGCGTCGTGTTCCGGGCGCCGGAGCCCGCCCTCGCGATGCCCACGCTGCTCGCGATGCCGCGCGAGCCGGGGCCGCGCGCGGCGCTGCTCGACGCCCTCCTGCACGCGTGCCGTGCGGTCGCGTAGGATCGGCCGCGCATGCCGGTCGCGCGCAACCACATGTCCACCGAGCTGCTCACGGTGGCCCCGGACGACACGGTGGCCGAGGTGGCCAAGCGGATGGTCGCCAAGGACGTGGGCGCGGTGCTCGTGTACGAGGACGACCGCCTGTCCGGGATCCTCACCGAGCGCGACATCCTGCGCGCCGTGGCCGACGGCCTGGACGACGCGACGCGCGTCCGCGACCGCATGACCGCGAACCCCGAGACGCTCGACGCCGACGACACCACCGAGCACGCCGCGGTCCTCATGATCCACGGCGGCTTCCGGCACCTTCCGGTGGTCGAGCAGGGCGACGTCGTGGGGGTCCTCTCGATCCGCGATCTGATGCGGGTCGTGCTCGAGGACACCGTGCCGCGCGGCGTCTGAATCCAACCTCGCGGCGGCGGCTGGCGGCGCGGTCGGCGGGTCCTGCCCTTGCGTTCCGGTCTGTAACCGGATACATCAATACGCGGAACGAAGCGGCACGTGGGCCGCTCGTATCCCGGTGAACGCGGTCTCGGGGGCCTCGGAGCGCAGTGACGCCGCGGGGTTCGGCCGGCGTCCGCGATCGCCGCCAGCACTCGACAACTCCATATCGCCCGGCGTGCCTGCCGCCCGTTCCCCCTCGGCGTTCGCCGCCGCATGTCCGGAAGAGGTCACGAATGACGACGATGGTCCAGCCTTCCTTGCCGCAGCAGCCCTCCATCACGCACCTGCCGGCGCCGGCGCACGCAGCCGCTCTCGATCGCCCACGCCCGCGCCGACGGCGGCCGCGTGCTCGTCCTCCGCGGCGCGGTCGACGTGGACAACGCGCCCGCGATGATCGCCGCCTTCACGCGCGCAGCGCGCAGCGACGCGGCGATCGCCGTCGACCTCAGCGACGCCCGCGCCAGCGACGACGACGCGATGGCGCTCATCGTCAACTCCGTGCGGCGCCTGCACCGCCGGCGGTCGGACGCGACGCTCGCCTGCCCGCGCGGGCCGGTGCGCACCGCCCTCGAGCACACGGCGCTCGCCCTGCGCCTGAAGCTCGTCGACGACCCGGCCGCGCTGTACGGCCCCGGCCTCGAGCCCGACGACCGCGCGCTCGCCCCGGCGGTGGTCGGCGGCCACCTCCAGCGCTCCTCGACGCCGGTGCGCCGCGGCGCGCTGCTGGCCGAGGCGACCATCGCGATGGAGGAGCGCCACCCGGATCCGGACCTCGGCCTGGGCGACGTCGCCCGCGAGATCGCGACCTCGAGCCGCCAGCTCCAGCGCGTCTTCTCCGAGCACGCGGGCAGCGCCTTCCGCGAGGACCTGGCCGCGATGCGGATGCAGCACGGGGCCGTCCTGCTGCAGACGACGGACCTGCGCGTGGCCGAGGTCGCCCAGCGCGTCGGCTACCGCCAGGCGGCGCAGTTCGCCAAGGCCTTCCGGCGCCATCACGGCATCTCGCCGACCGGCCTCCGCCGCGGGCGCCGGGGCTGACAGACTGCCGCCTGCATGGCGACCGTCTACGTCACCGGCCATCGCAATCCCGACACCGACTCCATCGCCTCGGCGATCGGCTACGCCGAGCTGAAGGGTCGCCTGGACCCGCGCAACGAGTACGTCCCGGTGCGCCTGGGCGACCTCAACGCGCAGACCCGCTGGGTGCTCGACCGCAGCAGCGCGCGGGAGCCCGACCTGCTCGCCCACGTCTGGCTGCGCGTCCGCGACGTGATGCAGGCCGGCTTCCCGACCGTCAGCCACCGCGACCCGATCCGCGAGGTCGGGCTGACGATGGCCCGCCGGGAGCTCGAGCTCATGCCGATCGTCGACGACGACGGCGCGCTCGCCGGGGTCATGACCGAGCGGACGCTCGCCCGCCGCTACATCCGCGAGTCCCGCGACGTGACGAGCCTGGCCGACGCGGCGGCGACGGTCGCGGCCGTCGTCGCCCAGCTCGACGGCGAGCTCGTCCGCGGCGACGACGAGCGCGAGGTGGCCGGGCGCGTGTGGGTGCTGGCGATGGACGTCGGCTCGCTGCCCGACGGCATCGGCGACGGCGACGTCGTGGTCGTCGGCAACCGCGACGACGCGCAGCGCCGGGCGATCGAGCAGGGTGTCGCGCTGCTCGTGACGAGCAACGGGACGCGGCCGACCGACGACGTGCTGGCGCTCGCCGAGGAGCGCGGCACGGTGGTCGTCTCCTCGCCGTGGGACAGCTACGTCACGAGCCGCATGGTCACGCTGTCGATGCCCTGCCGCGCGCTCATGGACGCCGAGCCGCTGACGGTCCGCCTCGACGACCTCGTCGCCGACATCGCCTCGCAGATCGGCAACGTGGACTACCGGGCCGCGGTCGCCGTCGACGGCGCGCGCCGGCCCGTCGGCGTCGTGACCCACGCGGAGCTGCTCGCGCCCGAGCCGCGCCGCGTCCTGCTCGTCGACCACGCCGAGCAGGCCCAGAGCGTCGTCGGGGTCGAGCACGCGGAGATCGTCGAGATCCTCGACCACCACCACATCGGCTCGATCGAGACGACGATCCCGGTGCGCGCGACGTTCGACCCGGTCGGCTCGACGGCGACGCTCGTCGTCGAGCGCTTCCGCCGCAACGGCATGGAGCCGACGCGCCCGACGGCGATCGCCCTGCTCGGCGCCGTCCTCTCGGACACGGTGATCCTGAACTCGCCGACGACCACCGAGCGCGACCACGCCGCCGTCGAGTACCTCGAGCGCGTCCTCGCCATGGACGCGACCGAGTTCGGGCGCGAGATGTTCGAGTCGACCTCCGACGTGTCCGAGGTCGACGCGGAGGAGATCGTCACGCGCGACGCCAAGGAGTACGCGGTGGGGGACGGGCAGAGCCTCGTGATCGCCCAGATCGAGACGGTGGGCGACGCCGTGCTCGAGCGCCGCGACGAGATCCTCGACGAGCTCGCCAAGCTGCGCGACGCGCGCGGCCACGTCCTCTACGCGCTGATGGTCACCGACATCATGGCCAAGGGGACGAAGATGCTCGTGGCCGGCGAGCAGGGCCCGCTCGAGCGGGTCTTCGGGCAGCCGGTGAAAGACGGCACGCTCGACCTGCCGGGCGTCATGAGCCGCAAGAAGCAGGTCGCGCCGAAGCTCCTCGCCGCGCTCTGAGGCGTGCGCTCAGCCGGCGGGCGGCCCGAGCGGCCACGGCGAGCGGATCCGCTCGATCGGCGGCCGGTCGCGGTAGGCCTCGTCGGGGGAGTCGGTCTCGGTCGCCACCGACCACCCATGCTTCGCCGCGGTCTCGTCGACCGGGTAGAGGATCGTCGCGTCCGGGTGGCGCGTGCCGTACATGAGGATCGCGCACGGCCCGTCGCCGGCGCCGACCATGATGTGCCGCGTGCCGGACGGCGAGTGCAGGTAGTCCCACGGCCCCATGTGCCGCTCCTGGCCCTCGACGATCGCGATGCACTCGCCGGAGAGGACGAGGAAGCCCTCGAGGTCGTCCTCCTCGTGGTAGTAGCCCGGCGCGTCGCCCGGCCAGAGGATGTGCACGCCGATGCCGATCTGGTCGGACGGGTGGTTGGGCGACCCGAAGCCGCACCACGTCCCGCCGCCGGGCACCGTCGCCCAGCGGATCTCCGAGAGGTTGAGGATGTACCAGCCGTCGTCGGCCGGCACGCGCCCCACCTCGGTGTCCTCGACCTTCGCCTCGTCGCGCATGGCGCCGGAGGCTAGCCGGACGGTCAGTCGGTGGCGGGCTCGGGCTCCGGGCGCTCCGCGCGGACCACGTAGGCCGCGAACTCGCGCTCGAACACGTCCCAGTCGACGCCGCCGTCGCGGGGGCCGTCGTCCGGCGGCTCGTCGTCGGGGCCGCGCCCGCCGCCGCCTCCGCCGTCGCTGGGACCGTCGTCCTCGTTCGGGCGGAACCCGCGGCTCGGCAGGCGCCCGAGCCACACGCACCACAGGCCGAACGTCGTCCAGCCCGCGAGCACGAGCGCGACGGCGTCGAGCGTCGGCGCGGCCGTCGCGGCGGCGTGGAAGCCGAGGTGGATCGTGGCCGAGACGGCGGCCACGATCGCGAAGCGGATCGGGTGGGCGGGCGGGGCTCCGCGCAGGGCTCTCCATCCGACGGCGATGACCCAGGCTGCGAGAACGCCGACGAGCCCCACGTTCCACATGACTGACGACCATACTCCCGTCCGATGCTCGGCAAGGCGGTGTGGCCTCCGTGCGGCTGCCCGCACCGGGGCACGGTGCAGACGCGACGGCCAGGACACCGGGCACCTGCCCCGACACGGGGGCCGCGGGACGCGACAGTACTCCCATGCCCGCTTCCCTCACATACGCCACCCCGAGCCATGACGGCGCCGTCGAGGGGAACCTCGTCGTCCGCCGCGGCCGTTCCTCCGACGCCGCCGCGCTCAGCGTGTTGGCCGCGCTCGACAGCGCCCGCCCGCTGACCGGCACGACCGTCGTCGCCGAGGAAGGCGGCCGCCTCGTCGCGGCCATCTCGCTCCACGACGGCCGCGTCGTCGCCGACCCGTTCGTGCCGACCGCCGACGTCGTCGCGATGCTCCGGCTCCACAGCGCCGGCGGCCGCTCCGCCAAGGCTCGCCCGCGCCGCGGCCTGCCGCGCCTCATGCCGCGCCCGGTGATGCCGAAGATCGCCTAGCCCTTCGTCCGGGGCGCGCGCGGACGGCCATCTCGGCCGGAACCGCGCGCGCCCGCCGACGTCCGGCGGCCGATGGCCGATCGCATCACACCCCGCACCGTCGGACGCGACGCCGAGCTCGCGCTGCTCCAGCGCGCCCTCGCGGCCGCGGCGGCCGGGCCGGACGACGATTCCGGCGCGGCCGCGACCCCTGATCCGGAGCCGGCGCCGCACGTCGTCGCGCTCACCGGCGAGCCCGGCATCGGCCGCTCGCACCTGCTCGCCGCCCTCGCCGCCGCCGCGGACGAGCGGGGCGCCGCCGTGCTCCGCGGCCGCGCCGCCGAGTGGGAGGACGCGCTGCCCTACGGCGTCTTCGTCGACGCCCTCGACGCGTCCGCGGGCGGCCTCGCCGCCGCGCGGCTGCCCGCCGCCCACGCCGCCGCGCTCGCGACGATCCTCCCGTCCGCCTCCGCGCTGGCGCCGCCCGGCCCGGCCCCCGGCGCCGGCGAGCGCCACCGCGCCCACCGCGCCGTGCGCGCGCTGCTCGAGACGCTCGCGCGCGAGCGGCCGGTCGTGGTCGTCCTCGACGACGTCCACTGGGCCGACCCGGCGTCGATCGACCTCCTCGTCGCGCTGCTCGACCGCCCCGCCGGCCCCGGCGTGCTGCTCGCCTGGGCGGCGCGGACCGGCGGCGTCGCGCCCGCGCTGCAGGGCGCGCTCGCCCGCGCCGTGCGCGAGGGTCGCGCGGCCGCGCTCGACCTCGGCCCGCTCGACCGGGCGGCCGCGGGCGAGCTGCTCGGCGCATCCGTCGACGCCGCCACGGCCGACGACCTGTACCGCCGCAGCGCGGGCAACCCGTTCGACCTCGAGGAGCTCGCCCGCACCGGCGCCGCCGTCCCGGCCGCGGTCGCCGCCGGGCTCGCCCGCGAGCTCGCCGCGCTGGCGCCGGACGTGCGCACGGTGCTCGAGGCCGCCGCCGTCGCCGGCGAGCCCTTCGAGCCCGACCTCGTCGCCGATGTCGCCGACCGCACCGAGGCCGACGTGCTCGCCGCGCTGGACGCGCTCGCCGCCCGCGGCCTCGTCCGCGCCACCGAGGTCCCGCGCCGCTTCGCCTTCCGCCGCCCGCTCGTCCGCCACGCCGTCTACGAGGCGGCCGGCGCGGGCTGGCGGATCGCCGCGCACGCCCGCGCCGCGGCCGCCCTGACCGCGCGCCAGGCGGCGCCCTCGGCCCGCGCCCGTCACGCCGAGCACGCCGCCCGCCACGGCGACGAGGCCGCCATCGCCCTCTTCGAGGACGCCGCGCGCGACTGCGCCGGCCGCGCTCCGGCCACCGCCGCGCGCTGGTACGCCGCGGCGCTGCGGCTGCTGCCCGTCCGCTCCCGCACGGCCGCCCGCCGCCTCGACCTCCTCGAGGGCCGCGCCCGCGCGCTCGCCGCCGCCGGCCGGCTGGCCGAGAGCCGCACGACGCTCGTCGAGGCGAGCGATCTGGCCGCGCACGCCGCGCCCGAGCGCCGCGTCGGCCTCGAGATCGCCTGCGCGCGGGTGGAGCAGTGGGAGGGGCGGGCGCCCGAGGCGCGCCGCCGGCTCGTCGCCGCCCGCGAGGCGCTCGCCGATACGCGCGGCGCGGACGCCGCGCACCTGGCGCTGCTGCTCGCGGTCGACGGGCTCCACGAGCTCGACTTCGTCGGCACGCGCGCCCTCGGGGCCGAGGCGCTCGAGCTGGCCGGGCTCGCCGGCGACGGCGCGCTCGGGGCCGAGGCCCTCGCCGTCCTCGCCGCGGGCGACGCCGCCGTCGGCCGCCTCGCCGCCGCCCGCGCCCACGCCGACCAGGCCGCCGTCCTCGTCGACGCGCTCGACGACGCCGCCCTCGGCCCGCACGTCGAGGCCTTCCACTTCCTCGCCTGGGCCGAGACGATGCTCGAGCGCTTCGCGCCGGCCCTGCGCCACATCGAGCGCGGCCTCAGCCGTCTCCCGGACGACCGGGGCGAGCCGCGCCGTCGTGCCGCTGCTCCTCGGCCGTGTCGAGCCGCACCTCGGCCTCGGCGAGCTCGCCCGCGCCCGCGACGCCGCGCAGGAGGCCGTCGAGGCCGGGCGGCTCTCGGGCCGCGCGCAGGAGATCTCGTGGGCGCTGTGGACCCGCGCCTACGCGGAGCTGCACGCGGGCGACGTCCACGACGCGGTGCGCCTGGCGCGCGAGGCGGTCGACGCCGCGCGCGGCCTCGAGGCCAACGTCCTCGCCGGCGCGGACCCGGGCTGGACGCTGGGCGAGGCGCTCGTCGAGGCGGGCGAGGCCGACCGCGGCCACGACGTCCTGCTCGAGGCCGTCGGCGGCCCGGACGCGTCGCGGGTCGCGCCCGTCGACCGGCCCATCGCCTGGGAGCGGCTCGCGCACGCCGCCCTCGGGCGCGACGACGTCGCCGGCGCCCGCGGGTACGCCGAGCGCGCCCGCGCCGCCGCCGCGCGCCTCGACGGCCTGGACGCGCCGGCCGCCGCGGCCGCCCGGGCGCTCGCGGCCGTGCTCGTCGCCGAGGGGCACGCCCCGGACGCCGTGGACGTCCTGACCGCCGGGCTCGACCATCTCACCGGCGCGGCCCGGCTCGAGCCCGCGCGCGTGCGCCTCGCCCTCGGCCGCGCGCTGGCCGCGGCCGGGACCGACCGCCCGGCCGCGATCGCCGCCCTCGTCGCGGCGGAGACGGACCTCGCGACCCTCGGCGCCGAGCACTGGCGCGCGCAGGCCGCGCGCGAGCTGCGCCGCCTCGGCCATCGCGTCGCGACCCGGCCGCGGGCCGGAGATGACGGCGTCGAGGGCCTGACCGAGCGCGAGCTCGCCGTCGCCCGCCTGGTCCACGACCGCCGCACGAACAAGGAGATCGCGCGGCGGCTGTACCTCAGCGAGAAGACCGTCGAGGCCCACCTGCGCAACATCTTCGCCAAGTTCCGGGTGTCCTCGCGCGTCGCGGTCGCGCGGGAGCTCGAGCGCCTGGGCGCGGCGGGCGCCGCCGCGGGGGCGACGCCCGCCTGACCCGGGGGGTGGTGCGCCGGCGCTCGCTCAGGGGGCGAGGCGGGCGATCCGCTGCGCATCGGCGATCGCGCAGCGCCCGGCGGTCCGCGTCACGTTCCGGCGCGGTCCGGCGAGGTGCGGCACCCGGCGCCCGCGGGCGCGGGGCGCCCGGTCGGGTGACGGCGAGCACGAGCGGCGCCGGGCCGCCACGGCATTGCCCACCTGGGCGGGCCGCGGCGCCGGTCGTGGTCCTCGCGAGTGCACCACAGGAGCGTGGCGGACGCGGGCCCGCGCGCCATCGGGGGCGGTCCCTCGTCGTGACCCTGATCCGGCTTGGCGATACTCCCGGGCATGGCGCGGATCGCGGTGATCGGGCTCGGGGAGGCGGGCGCGGAGCTCGCGCGGGACCTGTCCGGGGCGGGCGCGGCGGTCGTCGGCTTCGACCCGGCCGTGGCGCGCCTCGACGGCCTCGAGGTCGCGGGCGCGGCGCCCGACGCGGTCCGCGGCGCGGAGGTCGTGCTCAGCGTGAACGCGGCCTCGGTCGCCGTGGCCGTCGCCGAATCGGTCGCATCGGCCCTCGACCGCGACGCCGTCTTCGCCGACCTCAACACGAGCTCGCCCGCCGCCAAGCGCGCGGTCGCCGCCGTCGTCACGCCGGGCGGCGCGCGGTTCGCCGACGTCGCGCTCATGGCCCCGGTCGCCGGCCGCGGGCTGCGGACGCCCGCGCTCGCCAGCGGCCCCGGGGCCGAGCGCTTCGCCGCCGTCGTCGGCGGCCTCGGGATGCCCGTGACCGCGATCGGCCCGGAGCCCGGTGACGCGGCCGCGCGCAAGCTCGTGCGCAGCGTGTTCATGAAGGGCCTCGCCGCGGCGATCGGGGAGGCGCTCGAGGCCGCGGAGCGCCTCGGCGCGCGCGACGAGCTGTACGACGACATCGCCGCGACGCTCGCCGGCGCCGACGCCGCGCTGCTGGCGCGCCTCGTCGAGGGCAGCGTCCGCCACGCCGGGCGCCGGGCGGAGGAGATGGCCGCCGCGCGCGCCATGCTCGACGAGCTCGGCGTCGAGCCGCGCATCGCGGGCGCGAGCGAGGCCTGGCTGCGGTCGCTGGGCGGCGCGGACGAGTAGCGTCCGCGCGCATGTCGTCGCCCGAGCTGTCGCCCACCGACCTCTACCTGTCCGACGAGCTCCTCACCGACGAGGAGCGCCGGATCCGCGACCGCCTGCGCGACTTCTGCGCGCGCGAGGTCACGCCCGTCATCAACGACTACTGGGAGCGGGCCGAGTTCCCGTTCGAGCTCGTCCCGAAGATCGCCGAGCTCGGCCTGGCCGGCGGGGTCATCGAGGGCCACGGCTGCCCGGGGATGAGCGCGACCGCCGCGGGCCTCGTGAGCATGGAGTGGGCCCGGGCCGACGGCAGCATCGGGACGTTCTTCGGCGTGCACTCGAACCTCGCGATGCAGTCGATCGACATGCTCGGCTCCGAGGAGCAGAAGGACCGCTGGCTCGAGCCGATGGCGCGCCTGGAGGCGATCGGCGCGTTCGGGCTCACCGAGCCCGAGCACGGCTCCGACGCGGTCGCGCTGGAGACGAGCGCGCGCCGCGACGGCGGCGACTGGGTCCTCGACGGGCGCAAGCGCTGGATCGGCAACGGCTCGATCGCCGACGTCGTGCTGATCTGGGCCCGCCGCGAGGACGGCCACGTCGGCGGGTTCCTGGTCGAGAAGGGCACGCCCGGCTACGAGGCGACGGTCATGACGGGCAAGACCGCGCTGCGGGCGGTCTGGCAGGCCGACATCGTCCTCGACGGCGTCCGCGTGCCCGACGCGAACCGGCTGCCCGGCTGCGAGCGCTTCGCGGACGTCGCGAAGGTCCTCACCGTCACCCGCTACACGGTCGCCTGGCGCGCCCTGGGCGTCGCCCTCGCCGCGTTCGAGCACGCGCTCGCGTACGCGAAGGAGCGCCGCCAGTTCGGCCACACGCTGACGACCTACCAGCTCGTCCAGGACAAGCTCAGCCGGATGGCGGCCGAGATCACGGCGATGCAGCTCTTGTGCCTGCGCCTCAGCGCGCTGCAGCAGGACGGCCGCCTGACCGGGGCGATGGCCTCGCTGGCGAAGATGAACCACGCCGCGAAGGCGCGCCAGGTCGTCGCCGACGCGCGCGACATCCTCGGCGGCAACGGGATCCTGCTCGAGAACCACGTCGCCCGCCACCACGCCGACATGGAGGCGGTCTTCACGTTCGAGGGGACCGACTCGATCCAGTCGCTGATCGTCGGCCGCGCGCTCACGGGCGTCTCGGCGATCGCGCCACCGCGGGAGAAGTCCTGAATCACTCCGCGCCGACCTGACGCCGTAGCGATCGATTCTGCTCATGGAAACGGTGCAGGAGTTTCATTTCGAGCATCCGCGCTTGCGTGCAACCATGTACTCATGCTCAAGTCCGCCCGCAAGACGCTGCCCGGCCGTCCGGCCGTCCCGGCGCCGGTCGGTCAGTCCGACGTCGAGGCGCTGCGCAGTGCGCAGGCGGTCTCGCCCGTCGGTCTCTGGCCGCCGCCCCGCCGCTCCTAGCAGCCCGCATCCTTCCGACCCGCGCCGCGCGCGCCGGACGCCGGGCCGGTGTCTTTCAACCGGCCCGGCCCACTGTCCGGCCGCTCCCTGGCGAAAGCTCGTTCGGCCGATCGTGGGTGAGAACGACGCCCGCGCGTCGATCTTGCGGCCAGTTCGCTCTTGCGTGACCCCGCCCGCGCCGCCACACTGGGTGGGTATGCAGCCACGGACCGGTTCGATGCGCACCTCCGACGCCGAGCGCCAGCGCGCGGCCGACTTCCTGCGCGACGCCTGCGGCGACGGCCGCCTGTCGCCGCACGAGCTCGAGGAGCGCCTCGAAGCGCTGTTCGCCGGCACCACCGTCGCCGACATCGCCGTGCTCGTGCGCGACCTGCCCGGCGGGCGCGCAGTCATCCCGCGCCTGGACGACCGCGGCGGCTCCCGCCGCCCGACGGTGCCCAGCCCGCTGCCGGTCCGCCGCCGCCGCACCTCGCCCGCGGTCCCGGTGGGGTTCGCGCTCCTCGTCGTCGGGCTCGGCGGTCTCGTCTTCGCGGCGCTCCCGCCGCTGCTCGCGATCGTCTTCGCCGCCGTCGCGCTGAGCATCGCGATCGCCTTCGGCGTGATGGCCATCGCGCTCGCGCCGGTCGGGCTGGCGCTGTTCGGTCTCGCCTGGCTCGTCAACCGCGTGTTCCGCGGCGGGATGGGCCCGCGCGGCTGGGCCGGGCCGCGCCGCGGTCGCCACCCGTTCCTGTGACGGGCTGACGCCGGTACGCATGCCGCGCACGCCACCACGTCCGCGCCGGACGGCGGCGCCTGCTAGACGAACAGCGGCGCGAGCTCGCGCTCGCGGACGAGCTCGGCCATCCGCTCGTCCGGCGTGCGCGACTCGAAGCGCTCGACCGCGTCGAGCAGCCGCGGCAGGATCTCGACGTCGCCGGTGGTGAGCAGGAAGACCTGCGGATTGCCGAGGACCCAGTGGGCGGCGAGGTCGATGTCGGCCTGCTCGCGCAGCGGCTCGTACCAGGTGGCCGCGGTGCTCGCGCGGCCGTCCCAGCGCCGCCAGGCGAGGCTCTTGATCGTCTGCAGCGCGACGTTGCGCTCGGCGCAGACCGCGGCCAGCCGGTCGAACGTCTCGGCGTAGCGCTCGTCCTGCATCTGCGGGTAGTTGTACGGGCACAGGACCGAGTCGAACGGGAAGCGCTCGAGGCTGCGGCGGTGCACCTCCGGGACGGACAGGCCGTGGCCGGTCACCCCGATGAACCGCACGAGGCCCTCCTCGCGTGCCTCGATGCAGGCCTCCAGCGCGCCGTCCGCGCTCAAGGCGATGTCCCACTCGATGACGTCGACGAGGTTGTGCAGCTGGATCGAGTCGACCTGGTCGACCCCGAGCCGGTCGAGCGAGCGGCGGATCTCCTCGCGCGCGGCGGCGTAGGTGCGCTCGCCGGTCTTCGTGGCGACGAAGAACTCGCCCGGGTGGCGGCGCAGCCAGGTCGCGATCCGCAGCTCCGCGTCGCCGTAGCCCGCCGCGACGTCGATGTGGTTGACGCCGTGCTCGAGCAGGACCTCGAGCGTCGCGTCGGCCTCGCGCTTCGACACGCTGCCGAGGGCGGCGGCGCCGAAGATCGCGCGGGACGACTCGTGGCCGGTGGCTCCGAAGGGCGCGCGGGGGATCATGCCCGCAGCCTACGACGCGGCGTCCGCGCGCGGCGGCGCGGCGGTCGTGCCCTGACGCAACATGGCGTTCAGCCGCCCGGAGCGGAACGGGCGGCGGTCGAGCACGCCGTGGCGGTAGCCGGCCGCCCGGACGGCGGCGGCGATCTCCGGCTCGCGCGCCAGCGCCTCGTCGAGGCGGTCGGAGGCGATCTCGACGCGACCCATGATCCCGTGGTGGCGCACCCGCAGCACGGGGAAGCCGAGCGCGCGCACGCCCCGCTCGGCACGGTCGATCAGGCGCAGGGTGTCGGGGTCGACCGCCGTCCCGTAGGGGATCCGCGACGCCAGGCACGGGCTCGCGGGCTTCTCGGCGCTCGGGACCCCGAGCTCACGCGCCAGCGCGCGCACGGCCGCCTTGTCGACGCCGGCCTCGAGCAGCGGGTGGCGGACGCCGTGCTCGGCCGCGGCGCGCAGGCCCGGGCGCCAGTCGCCCGCGTCGTCGGCGTTCGCGCCCGACAGCAGGACCGCGAAGCCGCGCGCCTGCGCGACCGCCGCGAGCCGGTCGTAGAGCTCGGTCTTGCAGAAGTAGCAGCGGTCCGGGCCGTTGCGGCGGTAGCCCTCGCGGGCGAGCTCGTCGGTGGCGATCGTCTCGTGGGCGATCCCGACGGCGGCGGCGACGTGCCGCGCGCCGTCCAGCTCGCCCGTCGCGATGGCGGGGGAGACGGCGGTCAGCGCGAGCGCGCGGGGGCCGAGGGCGCGCGCGGCCACCGCGGCGACGAGCGAGGAGTCGACGCCGCCGCTGAACGCGACGATCGCGCTGCCGTGGCGCGCGACGGACGCCTCGAGCGTGCCGAGCAGGGCGCTCACGCTCGTGGCTCCTCCGTGTGCGCGGCGGCGAGCGCCCGCGCCCAGACGGTCTTGACCGGCGCGCCCGTGATCCGCGCGGCGCGCTCGCAGTCGGCGTGCTCGGGGGCGAGGTTGACGACCGCGCCGTCGAGGCGGCCGACCTTGACCCGCACGGGCTCGCCGCCGACCTCGACGGTCCGGTGCTCGCGCTCGAGCTCGATGCGGTCCAGGCGGGCGATGCGCACGCCGAGCGTGCTCGTCTCGCGCAGCATCGCGGTCGCCACGGCGCGCTCGTGCTCGGCGCGGGTCAGGGCCGACATCACGAAGCCGGGCCGCCCGTGCTTCATCTGCACGGGCGCGGTCCAGACGTCGAGCGCGCCCGCGGCGAAGCAGGCCGCGGCGGCGTCGGGGGCGAGCTCGGGGAGCAGGTCGTCGAGGTTGGCCTCGATGAGCGAGACCGGCCGCGGCGGGTCGCCGGCCGCGGTGCCGAGGACCGCGCGGACGAGGTTCGGGCGCGCCGGGTCGTCGCGCGTGCCCGCGCCGTAGCCGGCGGCCCCGAGGGTCATCGGCGGCAGCGGGCCGAACGCGTCGGCCAAGGCGGCGACGAGCGCGGCGCCGGTGGGCGTCACGAGCTCGCCCTGCGCGTCGACGCCGTGGACGGGCGCGCCCTCGAGCAGCGCGAGCGTCGCCGGGGCGGGGAGCGGCAGGACGCCGTGGGCGGCGGGGACGAGCCCGCGCCCGACCGGCAGCGGCGAGCAGACGACCCGCGCGACGTCGAGGTCCTCGAGCGCGAGCGCCACGCCGCAGACCTCGCCGATGGCGTCGACCGCCCCGACCTCGTGGAAGTGGACCTGCTCGGGGTCGATGTCGTGGATGCGGCCCTCGGCGACGGCGAGCCGCCGGAACGTCTCGTGGGCCCGCGCGGCCGCGCGGGCGGGCAGGGCCGCGGCGTCGATCAGCTCGCGGATCGCGCGCCAGTCGCGCCGCGGCTGGTCGGCCGCCGCCTCGACGGTGACGTGGGTGCAGGCGAGCGCGTGGCGCGTCACGCGCGCGGTGCGCAGGCGCAGGCCGGGCACGCCCAGGCCGGCGAGGCCCGCCTCGACGCGCGCGGCGTCGGCGCCCGCGTCGAGGAGCGCGCCGAGCAGCATGTCGCCGGCGGCGCCGCCGACGCAGTCGAGGTAGACGGTGCGGGTCATGCCCCCGCGCCGCCCGCCGCCCGGGCGATCCGGGCGGCGATCGTGCCCGCGCCGAAGCCGTCGTCGATGTTCACGACCGCGACGCCCGCCGCGCACGAGACGAGCATCGCCAGCAGCGCGCTGACCCCGCCGAACGACGCGCCGTAGCCCGTGCTCGTCGGCACGCCGATGACGGGCGCGGCGACGAGGCCGCCGACGACCGACGCGAGCGCCGCGTCCTGGCCCGCGACGACGACGACGCAATCGGCTGCGCGCAGGTCGTCCATCGCCGGGGCGAGGCGGTGCAGCCCCGCGACGCCGGCGTCGGCGTGCACGCGCACCGTCGTCCCGAGCAGCTCGGCGCGGACGCGCGCCTCGGTGACGACCGGTGCGTCGGAGGTCCCGCCGGAGACGATCGCGACCGTGCCGACCGCTGCGGGGAGGTCGCGCGCGACCCACGCCAGGCGGGCGCGCTCGTCCTCCTCGGCGTCGGGCGCCACGCGGCCCAGCGCGGCGCGGGCCTCGGCGTCGGCGCGGGTGACGAGCACGCTGCCCGCACCCGCGTCGAGCATCGCCCGCGCGATGCCCTCGATCTCGGCGGGCGTCTTGCCCTCGGCGAGGATCGCCTCGGGCGCGCCCTGCCGGGCCTCGCGGCCGGTGTCGACGCGGGCGAAGCCGAGATCCGCGAACGCGGTGCCCGCGGGCGCGCCGCCCGCGAGCCCGGCGATCAGCTCCGTGATCGCGGCGACGTCGCGCTCCCCGGCCATGGGGGCAGAGCGTACCCGCGCGCCCGCACGCCGCCCCGCGCCCGGAGCGGACGACCGGGCGCGCCTGCGCGCTGTTCAGCGCCGCTAAACTCCCGCCGCCATGTACCACGTGCGTCGCGCGGACGAGATCACCCTCGAGGAGCCGGCGGCGTACGCGCCGCACAGCCGCGGCCACCGGCGCGCGGTCGTCGTCGGGCCGGCGGTCGGCGCGGTCCACACCGGGATCACGCAGTGCGCCCTCGACCCCGGCGGCACCGTCGGCGCGCACGTGCACTCCTACGAGAAGAGCTTCTACGTCGTCGAGGGCGCGCCGCGGCTGACGATCGACGGGCGGCACCTGGCAGCTGAGCCCCGACGACTGCGGCCTCGTCCCGCTCGGCGTCGAGCACGCCTGGGGCGCGGGCGAGGAGCCGTGCCGGTGGATCGAGGCCAGCGCCCCCGCGCCGCGCCCGCCCGACCACCCGTCGCCCGACACGTTCTTCACCGGCGCCGCGGCTCCCGGCGGCCCGGGCGAGACGCTCGACATCCGCGACCCGCGGACGCGCACGTTCTTCCGCCTCGAGCCCGGCCAGATGGAGCTCGACAACCTCCGCATCGGCGCGCCGGTCGACGCGCCGACCGTCTCGCCAGCATGGCCACGGCGCTCCTGGCCTACAGCGGGATCGCGCTGAAGATGCTCGTCGACGCGCGGCTCGGGGCCGTGCTGCACCAGATGTTCATGGTCGAGTACGAGCCCGGCGGCGCCGCCCAGCTGCACGACCACCCGCTCGAGGAGAGCTACACGATCATCTCCGGCGAGGTCGAGGCGGAGGCCGACGGCGAGCGCTTCACGCTGTCCGCCGGCGACGTGTTCTGGAGCGGCGTCGGCTGCGTGCACGGCTTCTGGAACACGAGCGGGGCGCGGGTCCGGTTCCTCGAGACGCAGTCGCCGCAGCTGCCCGCCAACCACTCCTACCGCTTCAACCGCGACTGGGACCACCTCGCCGAGCGGCTCGGCGGCTAGGGGGCGGAGCGCGGGTCGGCGTTGCGGCCGACCACCACCCAGACGCCCGTGACCGGCGCGTCGCCCGCGTTGCGCAGGCGATGGGGCGTCGTCGAGTCGAACGAGATCGAGTCGCCCGGGCCGAGCACCGTCGTCTCGAAGCCGACCGTCACCTCGAGCCGGCCCGAGAGCACGAGACCGTACTCGCGGCCCGCGTGGCGGATCATGCTGTCGTCCGGGCTCGACGAGCCGCCCGCCTCGTAGACGACCCAGATGAAGTCGACGTCGGGGTCGGCGTCGGCGGTCATCCGCTCCCAGCGCACGCCGGTGGCGAGCTGGAGCGCCTCGCGCGCGGCCTCGCTGACGACCGGCAACGAGGTCGGCGCCGGGGCGGGGGCACCGGTCGCGGGCGCGGCCGGAGCAGCGTCCTGCGCGAAGAGGTCGTCGAGCGACATCCCGAGCTCGGTCACGATCGCCCACAGCGTCGCGACCGACGGCCGCGCGCGGCCGGTCTCGATCTGGGAGATCGCGGACGGCGAGATGTCCAGCCGCCGCGCGAGCTCGCGCAGGGAGATCCCGCGGCGCTCGCGCTCGGCCCGCAGCCGCCGCGGGACGTCGTCGTCGACGACGCTCAGGGCGCTCCGCGCAGGGACCCGCTCGGCCACGGGCGGAGTCTAGGTCGCCCCCTTGTACAGTGCCAGCGCACAACGTCGAGGGAGGTGTCTCGAGTGCCAGAGGGCAGCGTCGTCGTCGTCGGAGGGACCCGCGGGATCGGCCGCGAGCTCGCCGCCCTGTACGCCGGCCGCGGGCGCGACGTCGTGCTGACCGGCCGCGACGAGGCCGCGGCGCAGGCCGTCGCGGCCGAGATCGGCGGCGGGGCGCGCGGCGTCGGGCTCGACCTCTCGCAGCCGCGGGAGATCGCGGGCCGGCTGGCCGGGATCGGCGCGGTCGACCACCTCGTCCTCGCCGCGATCGAGCGCGACGCGAACACGGCCCGCGAGTACGACATCGAGCGCGCGCTCGCGCTCGTGACGCTGAAGCTCGTCGGCTACACCGAGACCATCCACCAGCTGCTGCCGGCGATGGCGCCGAACGCCTCGATCCTGCTCTTCGGCGGCCTGGCCAAGGACCGCCCGTACCCCGGCTCGACCACGGTCTCGAGCGTCAACGGCGGCGTGACCGGGATGGTCCACACGCTCGCCGTCGAGCTCGCGCCGATCCGGATCAACGCCGTCCACCCGGGCATCGTGGGCGACAGCCCGATGTGGCGCGACAACGCGGCGATGCTCGAGAACGTCGCCGCGCGCACGCCCATCGGCCGCGCGGTGACGATGGGCGAGATCGTCGGGGCGTGCCTGTTCCTGCTCGAGAACGGCGGCGTGAACGGCGTCAACCTCGCGGTCGACGGCGGCTGGCTGCTGCTCTAGCGAAGACGGCCAGAGCGGCCCGCCCGGTGCGCCGGCACCGGACGGGCCTACGGCCCGGGGCGTTTCAGCCCCAGAGCTCCTTCGACGCGATCTCGGCGCCCTCCGACAGGGCCTGGAGCTTGAGCCAGACGACGTCGGGGTCGACCTGCGAGAAGCGGATGAACGTGTCGAAGCCGCAGTCCGTGCCGGCCTGGACGTTCTCCCGGCCGACGACGCCGGCCAGGCGGGTCAGCCGCTGCGCGACGAGGCGGGGGTGCTCGACGGCGTTGACCTTGACGTCGATGACGCCGAGGATCAGGTCCTTGCCGTCGGGCAGGGGGATGTCCTTGAAGACCTCCCACTCGTGCTCGTGCCGGGGGTTCGCGCCCTCGACGTAGAAGGTCCCGGCGTTCGCCTTGAAGACCTCGCCGGCGATGTCGGCGAGCGGGACGTCCTTGTGGTGCGGGCCGGCGTAGTTGCCCCAGCAGACGTGGAGCCGGACCTGTTCCTCCGGGATGCCGTCGAGCGCCTGGTTGAGGGCCTCGATCGCCAGGGGCAGGTGCGTGTCCCAGCTCTCGATGCTCGAGCCGACCGAGCGGCAGTGGGCGGCCATCGCGAGGTCGGGCGAGTCGATCTGCAGGTTGAAGCCCGCGTCGGTGATCGCCCGGTACTCGTGGCGCAGGGCCTCGCCGAGCGCGGCGAGGTAGCTCTCGTGGCTGCCGTAGTGGTGGTCGGGGAAGTTGAAGGCGATCTGGCCGGGGCTGATCGCGCCCATGAACGCCTGGTCGGGCGGCGTGTCGCCGAGCGCGGCCTTGAGGCGGTCCACGTCGCGCCGGACCGCGTCGGGGTCCTTGACCGTGACCTCGCTCGTGCAGTTGGAGAACACGAGGTGCGCCATGGCGGGCGTGTTGAACAGCCGCATCGCGAGGTTCGGGTAGTCGGCGACGTCGTCGGCCTGGAACTCGGCGCGGCCCTCGAAGCCGGTGAAGCGGTCGTTGACGTAGTTCGAGAACCCGGGCTTGCTCAGCTCCCCGTCGCTGACGATGTCGATGCCGGCGTCGCGCTGCTGCTTCACGATCTCGGGCACGGCGCGGTCGAGGCGCTTGTCCAGCTCGGCCTGGTCCGGGGCGCGCTCCTCCTCGATGGCGGCCCAGATGACCTCCACCACGTCTTCGGGCCGGGGCAGGCTGCCGGCGTGGGTCGTCAGGATGCGATCGGTGCTCCGGGGCATGGCCGCGACGCTATCCACATCCCGGCGGGCCGTCAATCAGTGCTGCACAGTCGCTTCAGCGACTGTGAACGCGGCGCGGCTTGACGCTCGCGCCCGCGGGCTGAGAGGGTCGCGGCGACGAGCGGGAGAGCGAGAGGAGACCACGTGGCGGTCGCGGTGCAGACGATGACCGACGAGCAGCGCAAGTCGGTGGCGATGGAGTACCTGAAGGCCTTCGACAACGGCGGCGTGACGTCGACGGGCGGGAGCATCCTCGACCTGTTCGCCGAGGACGCGCAGGTCTACTTCCCCAAGTGGGGCGTCGCGAACGGCAAGGCGCAGATCGGCGAGATGTTCGGGGCGGTCGGCGGGCGGCTCAAGGCGATCCGCCACGACTACGCGAACTTCAACTGGATCATGACCCACACGGACACGTTCGCCTGCGAGGGGACCTCGTACGGCGAGCACGAGGACGGCGTGTGGCGCGCGGGGGTGACCCACGCCGGCCGCTGGTGCGACGTCTTCGAGGTGCGCGATTTCCTCATCCAGCGCTGCTTCATCTACCTCGACCCCGACTACGCGGGCCGCGACACCGACCGCTATCCGTGGCTGGCGGCGGACGGGCGCGACGCGGCGGTGCCGCTGGGCTGAGCCGGGCGCCGCCGCGGGCGGGTCAGCGCGGCAGCGTGAAGCTGAACGCGCTGCCGTCGCCGCCGTTGCCCGGCGACTCCACCCAGATCCGCCCGCCGTGCGCCTCGACGACACGGCGGCACACGGCGAGGCCGATGCCCGTGCCGTCGTGCTCGCGGTGCGCGCGGGCGAACATCCCGAAGATGCGGCCCTGGTCGGCGGCCGCGACGCCCGTGCCGTTGTCGGCCACGGTCACGACCCAGTGCTCGGCGCCCTCACGCGCGGAGACCGTGACCCGCGGGGGGTCGTCGCCGTGGAACTTCACGGCGTTCGCGACGAGGTTCTGCAGCAGGCGGCGCAGCTGACGCGCGTCGCCGCGGACCTCGGGGAGCGGCTCGACCTCGACGACCGCGCCCGCCTCCTCCAGGCGCAGCCGCAGGTCCTCGGCGACCTCGTCCATGAGCGTCGCGAGCGCGACCGGCTCGAGCCGCAGCTCGCCCGCGCGGGCGTAGGCGAGGACGCCGTCGATGAGCTCCCGCGCGCGCTCCGTGCTCGCGCGCAGGAGGTTGAGGAGCGCCGGGTCGGGCGGCGCGTCGGCGCGGCGCTCGAGCAGGGTCACGAGGTGGGCGATGCCGGTCACCGGCTCGCGCAGGTCGTGCGCGACGAGGTCGGCGAACCCGCGCAGCTCGGCCTCGACCCGGCGCTGCTCGGTGACGTCGGTGACGAGGATGAGCAGGCCGTCGCCGAGCTTGGCCGTCCGGCGCTGGATCGTCCCGCGGATCCAGCCCTCGCCGAACGGTGCGTCGTAGGTGACCTCGTCGACGAACGCCTCGCCGGTGTCGCAGACGCGGACGTAGTGCTCGAAGCCGCCGTCGGTGCGCATCGCGGGCAGCGCCTCGAGCAGCGTGAAGTGGCCCCGTTGCGACCGCGGGAGGTCGAAGAGCCGCATGATCGCCGGGTTGCCGTAGCCGAAGTCGAAGTCGACGATGCGCCCGGCGTCGTCGCGGATCGCCCAGAGGACGCCGACGGCGTCGGGGAACGGGTCGAACAGCTGGCGCAGCGCGCGGGTCCCCTGCTCGCCGAGCAGCGCGACGAGGCTCGGGTCGTCGTCCCAGGCGCCGGGCTCGATGGCGGGCTCGGGCACGCGGCGAGAATACGGGCCGCGTCAGGCGGCTGCGCGTCGCGCGAGGAGCGTCCGCAGCTGCATGGCGATCGCGTCCGTGCTCCTCGGTCAGCTGGCGCCACGTGATGCGGACGACGCGGTGGCCGGCGACGAGGAGCGCGCGATCGCGGGCGCGGTCGGCTTCGAAGGCCGTCCGTGTGCCGTGGGTGGCGAAGCCGTCGAGCTCGACGATGAGGTGCTGGTCGGGCCAGAGGCCGTCGACCTCTTTGCCGTGGATCTCTTGCGTTGACGTGCGGCCGGGGGAGGCCGTGGGTGTCGAGGAAGGCGAGGAAGCGCAGTTCGAGCTCGCGCTTGGTGATGTTGCGGCCGATGTCGCGGCGCTCGAGGAGTCGCTTGATGGCGGGGGTCCCCGGGCGGCCCGGGTACCGCGCGACGAGGTCGGCGAGGGAGGTGGGGCTGCCGAGGCGGCGGATCTCCGCCTCGGTCGCCGCCCGTTCGAGGTGCTGCGGCGAGAGGATCGCGGCGAGGTCGAGGAGCGTGCGGGCGGGGGTGGTCACCGGGATGCGGCGCTCCACCGTGACCTCGTCCGCCGGGAGCCCGGCGCGGTGGATCTCGAGCCGGTCGCGCCGCTTCAGCGCGCGCGGGACGGTGATCTCGGTGCGCGCCCGGTCGCCGCCGCGGATGCCCCAGAGCGCCGCGGCGGAGCGGTGGCTCAGCACGGCCCGAGGGCTGACGAGCGTCGCCGCCATCCACGCCGCCTCGCGCCGCAGCGCCTCGTGGCCGACCGCGTACACGCCCCGGTGCACGGGGAGCAGTCGCCGTTCGGCGATGCGATGGTCGACGGAGCGGCGATGCATCCCGAGCGCGAGGAGTTGCCGACGCGAGACCACGCCATGCTGCCGAGTCGCCAGCGCGGCGACCGCTTCGTCGAGACGGATTCGACCTTTGCACCCCATGCTGTGGTCAAGGTCGAACGCATCGGACACGAGCCCGATCGTGCCGCTCATCCCGTGCCGGCGGAACCACCCAACTGCACCGAAACTGTTCGCTCTCCGCACCGGCGTTCGCGCACCGCCCTAATCCGCATATTCATTCAGACCTCGGGTACAGGTCTGACATGAGTTCAGATGCGACGCATTCCCTGCAGCAGAGCGAGCGCTTCACGCGCTCGCCCGCATCGGCGAAGGAGACCGGACACACCGCGGCCTCGATCCTCGCCCGCCTGGACCGGATCGACGTCTGGTCGCTCCCGTTCCTCTTCATCGGGATCATCGGGACCGGGTTCCTCTTCACCTTCTACGACATCTTCGACATCAACGTGTCGTTCATCCAGACCTGCGTCGGCCTGAAGCCGGGCTGCACGCCGGAGACGGCCCTCGACGCGCTGAAGCTCCCGGTGCTCCTCAACCTCGCGGGCTACGTCGTCGGCACGCTGTTCCTCAGCCCGCTCGCCGACCGCTACGGCCGGCGGAACATGCTCATGGCGACGATGGCGCTCACCGGCCTCGGCTCGCTCTACAACGCGCTCGCGCCGGACTACACGCACTTCGTCATCGCGCGCGTCATCACCGGCTTCGGCATCGGCGCGGACCTCGCGATCGTCAACACGTTCGTCGGCGAGGTCGCCCCGCGCCGCTCGCGCGCGCGGTTCACGTCGCTCATCTTCACCATGAGCGCCGTCGGCGCGCTGCTCGGCATCTGGCTCGGGCTGTTCCTCACGACGGAGGCCGAGCCGTGGCCGCACGGGCTCCCGTTCGCCCAGGCCGGCCCCGGGTTCGAGACCGGCTGGCGCTGGATGTACGCCCTCGGCGCGCTCCTCGCCCTGGTCGCGATCCTGCTGCGCTTCGAGCTGCCGGAGTCGCCGCGCTGGCTGGTCGGGCAGGGCCGGCTCGACGAGGCCGACGCCGTCGTCTCCGACATGGAGAAGAAGGCGTCCAAGCACGGTCCGCTGCCCGAGCCCGACGCCGAGGTCCCGGTCGAGCGCACCGAGGGCCAGGGCTCCGTCCCGTTCCGCGAGCTCTTCTCCGACCCGACCTACGCGCGCCGCATCGCACTGCTCGTCTCGGTCTGGTTCTTCGGCTACGTCACCGTCTACGGCTTCTCGTCGGGCTTCACCTCGGTGCTGACCGCGCTCGGCTACGCCCCGCCCGAGGCCGGCGTGATCGTCGCCGTCGGCGCGTTCGGCTTCATCCTCTGCGCCGTCGCGGCGGCGCTCTGGGGCGAGCGCCTCGACCGCAAGCTCTGGCTGCCGATCTCGGCCGTGATCACGCTGGCGGGCGGGGCGATCATCGCCGCCGGCGGCGACACGCGGATCATCGCCTTCCTCGGCGCGATGGTCGTGTTCTTCGGCTTCAACCTCTGGGTCCCGATGACCTACGCGCGCTCGGCCGAGAACTTCCCGACCCGCGCGCGCACGACCGGGTTCGCGCTCGTCGACGGCGTCGGCCACCTCGGCGGCGGCATCGGCGTCCTGATCATCGCGCCGCTCGTGCCGAAGATGAGCACGCTCGGCGCGCTGTCGCTGATCGGCGGGTTCCTCGTGATCGCCGCCGTGCTCGGCATGTTCGGCGTCGAGACGCGCAACAAGCGCTTCGAGGACGTCTCGCCCTAGTTGCTCTCACAGCAACAGGGGTTGCGCTCAACGCCCCGGCGCGCAACACTGCGCCCGCATGCCGGCCGCGGGCGAGATGCGCTTCGAGCGCATGATCGACATCCTCACGGCGCTCGGCGCGCCCGAGTCGGCCGACGCGGGCGGCCTGGGCGTCGTGCGGATCGCCGAGCTCGTGGGGCGCGAGAAGTCGCAGGTGTCGCGGGCGCTGCGCGCGCTCGACCACTCCGGCCTCGTCGAGCGCGACGAGCAGACGCGCGAGTACCGCCTCGGATGGCGGCTGTTCACGCTGGCCGCGCGCGTCGGCGACCAGCGGCTGCTGGCGCTCGCCCCGCCCGTGCTGCACGGGCTCGTCGCCGCGCTCGGGGAGACGGCGCACCTCTCGAGCCGCGACGGCGCGACCGTCGTCACGCTCCTCAGCGAGTCCTCGCCGAGCGTCGTGCGGGCGATCGAGTGGACCGGGCGGGCCGTGCCCGCGCACTGCACCTCGGCGGGCCGGGCACTCCTGCTCGACCACGAGGCCGACGCGCTCCGCGCGCTGCTCGGCGACGGCGACCTGCCGCCCGCCGGGCCCGACGCGCCGCGCGACATCGACGCCCTCGCGAAACGGATCGCCGCCGCCCGCAAGCTCGGCTACGCCGCGACCGAGGACGAGTTCGAGGCCGGCCACGCCGGCGTCGCCGCGCCCGTCCGCGACTTCCGCGGGCGCATCGTCGCGGCGCTCAACGTCTCGGCGCCGGCGTTCCGCCTCGGCGGGCGCCGGCTGGACGCGGCCGGCCGCGAGATCAGGGCCCGGGCGGACGAGCTCTCGGCCCGCCTGGCCGGACAGACCACCACCGAAGGGACACCCGTATGACCGACACCCGCGGACTGCTCGAACGGCTCGACGAGGGCCCCGTCATCTGCGCCGAGGGCTACCTGTTCGAGCTCGAGCGGCGCGGCTACCTGCAGGCGGGCGCCTTCGTGCCCGAGGTCGTCCTCGCGCACCCGGAGAAGGTGACCGAGCTGCATCGCGAGTTCGTCCACGCGGGCTCGGACGTCGTCGAGGCGTTCACGTACTACGCCCACCGCGAGAAGCTGCGGATCATCGGCAAGGAGCACCTGCTCGAGGAGATCAACCGCCAGGCCCTCGCCCTCGCCCGCGACGTCGCCCGCGAGACCGGGACGATGCTCGCCGGCAACGTCTGCAACACGAACGTGTGGACCGGCGAGGACGCGCGCGACGGCGTCCGCGCGATGTTCGAGGAGCAGGTCGGCTGGGCGGTCGACGCCGGGGTCGACTTCATCATCGGCGAGACGTTCTCCTGGACCGGCGAGGCGCTGGCCGCGACCGAGGTCATCAAGGCCACCGGCCTGCCGGCGGTCATCACGTTGACGCCGCACAGCGACCCGGACACCCGCGACGGGCTCACCGTCGTCGAGGCGTGCAAGGCGATCGAGGCCGCGGGCGCCGACGTCGTCGGCCTGAACTGCGCCCGCGGGCCGGCGACGATGCTGCCGCTGCTCGAGGAGGTCCGCGCCGCCGTCGCGATCCACGTCGCGGCGCTGCCGGTGCCGTACCGGACGCACGCCACCGAGCCGAGCATGCAGTCGCTGCGCGACCCGCTCGCCGACGGGCCCGACCACCGCGCCTTCCCGACCGGCCTCGACCCGTTCACCTGCACGCGCGGCGAGGTCGCCCGCTTCTCCGCCGAGGCGCTCGCGCTCGGGATCCACTACCTCGGGCTCTGCTGCGGCGCCGCTCCCCACCACGTGCGGGCGATGGCCGAGGCGCTCGGGCGCAGCCCGGAGGCGAGCCACTACTCGGCCGACATGTCCAAGCACGCGTACCTCGGGACGGACGCCAGCCTCAAGCCCGAGTACCAGGCCTACGTGCAGCGGCTGTGACGGTGGGTTGACGCGACCCCGATGATGCGCGGGTGAGCGCCGGAACGAGCACCCCCACCCTCAACGTCGCCCTCGCGCAGGTCGACTGCGTCCTCGGCGACGTCGAGGAGAACGCGCGCCGCGCGCATGCCGCGATCGCCCGCGCGAAGGCCGACGGCGCCGACCTCGTCGTCTTCCCCGAGCTGAGTCTCACGGGCTACGCGCTCGGGCTGCTCAACGACGACGTCGCGCTGACCCTCGACGACCCGATCGTGACCGGCCTGGCCGAGGCGGCCGACGGGATCGCCGTCGTGCTCGGCCTCGTCGAGCAGGGCCGCGTGCACGTGTACAACAGCGCGCTGTTCCTCGACCGCGGCGAGATCGTCCACGTCCAGCGCAAGACGCACCTGCCGACCTACGGGCGCTGGGAGGAGAGCAAGCACTACAGCCAGGGCGCCGCGCTGCGGGCGTTCGACACGCGTCTCGGCCGCACCGCGATGCTCATCTGCAACGACGCGTGGCAGGCGCCGATGGCCTACATCGCCGCTCACGACGGTGCGCGGCTGCTCGTCATTCCGGTGTGCAGCTCGCTCGAGGCCGACTCCGGGACCGACCCGGCCGAGCTCGAGCGCGACTGGGCCGAGCTCGTCCGCTTCCACGCGCGCTTCCTGCAGACGTGGGTCGTGTTCGTCAACCGCGTCGGCAGCGAGGCGGGCATGACGTTCTGGGGCGGCTCGCGCGTGGTCGACCCGTGGGGCCGGGTCGTCGCCCAGGCCCCGCGCGGCGAGGAGGCGATCGTCCACGCCGAGCTCGACGTCACCGCCGTCCGTCGCCGCCGGCGCGAGATCCCGCTGCTCAAGGAGCCGCGCCTGGAGCTCATCCGGCGTGAGATCGACCGCCTGCTCGAGGGCACGAACGACTGAGGGATGGCCGACGAGCTCGAGGTCCTGCCCTTCGCGACCGCCGAGGAGTGGGAGGCGTGGCTGCGCACGCACCACGACACCACGCCCGGCGGGGTGTGGATCAAGTTCGCCCGCAAGGCGTCGGGGATCCCGACCGTCACGTACATGGAGGCCCTGCACGCGGCGCTCTGCTACGGCTGGATCGACGGCCAGGCGCGCTCGTTCGACGAGCGGTTCTACCTGCAGCGCTTCACCCCGCGGCGGGCCCGGAGCATCTGGTCCAAGCGCAACGTCGGGTTCGCGACGGCGCTCGTCGAGTCGGGGCGGATGCAGCCCGCCGGCCTGCGCGAGGTCGAGCGGGCCAAGGCCGATGGCCGGTGGGCCGCGGCCTACGACGGGCCCAGCGCCGCCACGGTCCCCGACGATCTCAAGGCCGCGCTCGACGCCAACCCGGCCGCGGCGGAGTTCTTCGCGGGGCTCAAGGCCCAGAACCGCTACGCCATCCTGCACCGGCTCCAGACGGCGCGGCGGCCGGAGACCCGGGCCCGGCGGATCGAGACGTTCGTCGCGATGCTCGCCCGCGGCGAGACGCTCCACCCCTGAGCGTCAGCGGGCGGCGCGGCTGCGGTTCTGGGCCTCGAGCTCGCGCTCGAGATCCTCGACGGCGTCCTTGAGGTGGTGCAGGCGCTCGCGCAGGACGACCGCGTGCGCCCGCTCGTCGTTGGCGTGGTCCTCGTCGAGCAGCTCGCGCTCGGCGCGGTGCAGCTCGATCGCCCGCGCCTCCTCCATCGAGTTGATGACGATCCCGATGAAGAGGTTGAAGATCAGGAACGACGCGACGAGGACGTAGGAGACGTAGAACATCAGCGTCCAGTCGGAGAGCTCCTGGCCCTTCTCGATGTACGTCGGCAGGTTCTCGAGCGTGAGCAGGACGAACATCGTCACCATCGACTGGCCGACGTTGCCGAAGTTGGCCGGGTCGTGCTCGTCGAAGATCGCCCAGCCGACCATCCCGTAGACGTAGACGAGCAGCAGCGTGATGACCGCGAGGCTGGCGACGCCCGGGATCGACCGCCCGACCGCGACGGTCAGGACGCGCAGGTCGGGCAGCAGCCGGACGGCGCGGACGATCCGGGCGAGCCGGACGAGCCGCAGCAGCATCGCGTTCTCGCGCACGCCGGGGACGAAGCTCGCCGCGATCACGACGAAGTCGAAGACGTTCCAGCCGCTGCGGAAGAACTGCCGCGGGTCGAACCCGGCCGCCCCGAAGCGCAGCAGGAGCTCGACGACGAAGACGCCGAGCATGACGGCGTTGGCCGTGCGCAGCTCGTCGCCGATCTCGCGGGCGATCGAGTCGTACGTCTCGAGCCCGAGCGTCACGGCGTTCACGAAGATCACCGCGAGGATGAGCGGGTCGAACCAGCGGGCGTCGACGATCCGGCGGCAGAAGGCTGTCATCTGCCTGACATGCTGCCAACCGGTGGGACCGGTGGGCGCCGCCTTCAGAACTCGATCTCGAGCTCCTCGATCTCGTCGGGCTCGGCGCGCGCGGCCGTGGTCCACTCGACCATCGCCTCGAGGGCCAGCACCGCGTCGCGGTAGGCGGCGCACGGCTCGTCGAGCGCGACGTCGTAGGTCGCGAAGCGGGCGCACACGGGCGCGTACATCGCGTCGGCGGCGCCGGGCTCGGCGCCGAACAGGAAGGGGCCGCCGTGCCGCGCGAGGCAGTCGCGCCAGATCGCGGCGATCCGGTCCACGTCGGCCTGTGCGGCGGTGACGACGCGGAAGCCCGGATGGTGGGCCCGGAGGTTCATCGGGAGCGCGGCGCGGAGGTTCGCGAAGCCCGAGTGCATCTCGCCGCAGACCGAGCGGCAGTGCGCCCGCGCTGCCGGGGCGGCCGGGAACAGGCCCGCGTCGGGCCGCAGCTCGTGGAGGTACTCGGCGATGGCGAGCGTGTCCCAGACCGCGATGCCGTCGTGATCGAGGCGCGGGACGAGGAAGGAGGGGGAGAGCAGGAGCAGCTCGGCCCGCGCCGCCTCCTCGGCGGGCGACAGGACCCGGACGTCCACGTCGATCCCGGCGAGCCGGCACAGCAGGAAGCCGCGGAGCGACCACGAGCCGTAGTTGCGGCTCGTGACGGTGAGCGTCGCCTCGGGCACGTCTGGAACCGTACCGACCAGCGAGTCAGTCCAATAAGGTTCCGCCGGTCCAACGATGCTCTACACCGCGTACCAAGCCCAGTCCGACCTGATGGCGCCGGTGCGCGCGATGTCGGGCACCACGGCCCGGCTGCTCACCGATCTTTCGCCCGGCGTCACGGACCGCTGGATGACCCGCAGCGCGCTCGCGACCTCGGAGATCGTCGCCCGCTGGGGCCTGACGCATCGACGCCCGGCGTTCGGCATCGACACGGTCACGGTCGGCGGGCGGGAGGTCGCGGTGCGCGAGGAGGCCGTCCTCCGCACGCCGTTCGGCACGCTGCTGCGCTTCGCCAAGGACAGCGACGCCGAGCAGCCGCGCGTGCTGCTCGTCGCGCCGCTGTCGGGCCACTTCGCGACGCTCCTGCGGGCGACGATCCGGACGATGCTCCCCGACCACGACGTCTTCGTCACCGATTGGCACAACGCCCGCGACGTCGCGCTCGTCCACGGGCCGTTCGGGCTCGACGAGTACATCGAGCACCTCATGGAGTTCCTGCGCGCGATGGGCCCCGCGGCCCACGTCGTCGCCGTCTGTCAGCCGTGCGTGCCCGCGCTCGCGGCCGCGGCGCTCATGGCCGAGGACGACGACGCGGCGCTCCCGCGCAGCCTCACGCTGATGGCCGGGCCGATCGACGCCCGCATCAACCCGACGATCGTCAACGACCTCGCGGCGGGGCGCACCCGGGAGTGGTTCGAGCGCAACGTCATCGGCATCGTGCCCCCGCGGTTCGCGGGCGCGGGGCGCCGCGTCTACCCCGGCTTCGTCCAGGTCGCCGCCTTCATGCGCATGAACCCGGAGCGCCATCGCGCGGCCTTCCGGCGCCTGTACGACGACATCGTGGCCGGCAACGACGAGCGGGCGGGCGCGACGAAGGCCTTCTACGACGAGTACTTCGCCGTGCTCGACCTGACGGCCGAGTTCTACCTCGAGACGGTCGGCGCGATCTTCCAGGACCACCTGCTCGCGCGCGGTCGGCTGGAGTGGCGCGGCCGCGTCGTCGATCCCGCGGCCATCACCCGGACCGCGCTGCTCACGGTCGAGGGCGAGCGCGACGACATCTGCGGCGTCGGCCAGACCGCCGCGGCCCACGACCTCTGCACCGGCCTCGCGCCGCTTCGCCGCCGCCATCACCTCCAGTCCGGCGCCGGGCACTACGGCGTCTTCAGCGGCGGGCGCTGGGAGCGCGAGGTCTACCCCCAGATCCGCAGCCACATCCTCAAGGCGCGCTGACGGCCTGGCCCGGCGGTCGGATCGCGGCCGGCCGTTCTCCGACGCCCGGTCGGAGGCGCGGGCGGCCCGCCCCCGGCAAGGTGAGGGGCATGCTGATCGAACGCGCCCGGATCTCGGCCGACCAGGCCGCCCGCGAGCTCGCCGCCCGCCGCGCGGCGCTGGACGAGGCGCTCGACGCGCTCGACCGCGGCGACCCCGCCGCCGACCCGATCGCCGTCATCGACTGCGCCCTCGCGGTGCAGGCGGCGGAGGCGGTCGTGGAGATGGCGGAGGCGCGGTAGGCACGGGGAGCCCGGCCGCAGTCTCGTCGCAGGTCCGTCGCCGAATTGGTGCGATCGCGGGGTCCCGTGACACGCGCGGACCGCCATGCTCGGCGGCATGGACGCGGTGGACGCCGCGGTGCCCGCATACCGGGCACCGGATGCCCCACAGACACCTGATCAGCGCATCGCCGCCCTCGCGGCTGCGCAGCACGGCGTCGTCGAGCGCGGGCAGCTGACGGCGCTCGGGCTGAGCGAGAGCGCCGTCGGCCGGCGTGTGGCCACGGGGCGTCTGCACCGCGTGCATCGCGCCGTCTACGCCGTCGGGCATCCGGTCCTCGGGCCGAACGGGCGTCGGCTCGCCGCCGTCCTCGCCTGCGGACCCGCGGCCGTCCTGAGCCACGCGTCGGCCGCGGAGCTTTGGGGGATGCGCGCCCACAACGGCGCCCGGGTCGAGGTGACCGTCGTGGGCGGATCCTCCCGGCGCGGCGAGCGGCTGCGCGTGCACCGGGCGCGCTCGCTGCCGGCCGAGGAGCGCGCGGTCCGGGACGCGATCCCGGTCACGAGCCCCGCGCGGACCGTCCTCGACCTCGCGCCGGTGCTCTCGGAGCGGGCGCTCGAGCGGCTGCTCGACCGCGTCGAGGTCGAGCGGCTGACCGACGTCCGGACGATCCTCGCGACGGTGGCCGCGAACCATGGCCACCACGGCTGTGGACCGCTGCGCCGCACGTTGGCCCAGCACGTCCCCGGGACGACGCTGACGCGGTCGCGGCTCGAGGAGCGCGTCCTCGCGCTGTGCCGCGCCGCCGGCCTGCCGCGCCCGCTCGTCAACCATCCGGTGCTCGGCCTCGAGGTCGACTTCGTCTTTCCGGGCGGCGTGCTGGTCGAGGCCGACAGCTGGCGCTACCACCACCGCCCCGCCGCATTCGCTCGCGACCGGGAGCGCGACGGCATCCTCGTCCGCGCCGGGTACCGAATCCTGCGCTTCGCCGACGAGCAGATCATCGGCGAGCCGGGCGTCGTGGCGCGGACGATCGCGACCGCCCTCGGGGGGCGTGTGTCATCCGGTGCCCGCTGAGCGGGCACCGCGGCGCCCGCCCCTACTCCCCGCGCCCCTCCGGCGTGAGGCTGCTCCAGACCGTCGACGCCGCCGCGCCGAGGTCGGCGTCGGCGTGGACCTCGATGCGCGTCACCCACTTCACCCATTGGAAGCCGCGGTGGCCGGGGACGACGAGGCGGCACGGGGCGCCGTGGCCGTGGGTGAGGGGCTCGTCACTGACGTGGGTGGCGAGCAGGAGGTCGCGGGCGTCGGCGAGGGCGAAGCTCCAGCGGTAGCCCGTGACCGACACGACGCGCACGTGCGCGCCCGCGCGTGAGACACCCGCCTCGTCGAGCAGGCGACCGATCCGCACGCCGCGCCAGCGCTGGGTCGAGGCGAAGCCGCCGGTGCAGTCGAGGGTCGCGACGAGCTCGTCGCCGCGGTCGAGGTCGGCGAGGGCGACCGGGCCCGGCCGCTGCACCTCGCCGCCGACGGTGACGCCGAACCCGGCGGCATCGAGCGGGCGCGGATGGTCGGCCACCCATGACGTCACCGGGAAGTCGTTGCCCGTGAACGACCCGGAGGCGTAGGAGCCGGTGAAGCGGCGGTCGGCGCCGTGCAGGCCGAGCAGCCGCTGCAGCGGGCGCTGCGCCGCCCACGCCCCGACCGCGACGACCCCGACCGAGGCGGCGGCGAGGAACTGCCGGCGGTCGCGCAGGTCGCCGCGGCGCAGGGGCCTCGCCCGCGCGACCGCGTGAAAGAGCACGAGGCCGCCGAGAACGGCGCCGACGAGCACGTGCCAGCCGAGCAGCGACATCCCGCCGAAGCCGGCGTCGAGCCCGTTCGACCACGCGCTGCCGCTGACGAGGACCGCGGCGACCAGGCCGAGCGCGGCGAGGCCGAGGCCGGTCCGCGCGTCCCACCGCGCCCGCGCCACGATCCGCGGCCACACGCGCCGCAGCTTCCAGACGAGCACGAGCGCGAGCGCGGCCCCGCCCGCGGCGTGGACGGCGAACACCCAGGCGCTCGGGCGCGAGCCGGCGAACCACGTCGCGAGACCCGTCCCCAGCCCGAGCGCGACGAGCAGCGCCAGGCTCCAGTCGGTGCCGCGCGGCGTCACGGTCGCCGGATTCTACGAGCGCCCCGCGCGCGGCACGCCGGCGCGCCCGCCTCCGACGCCGGCCCGGCCGCGGGCCACGTCCGAGCGCGGACATGCCTGTCACACCGGGGACACGACGGGCGTTCTCAAGAGTGTGGAAAACCCCCGTTCCCCCGCGCCACCGGACGCTGTAAGTTCCTCGACGGATGCCGATGCGTATCTCCTTCTTCTTCACGCTTCCGCCCGCCGCGGACCACTGAGCCGCCCCGGCCGGGGCGCGCCGTCGAGCGCGCCCCCGCCCCGCGAGAACCGGTCCCCGCGCCCGACCCCGCCAGACCTCACGGTCCCGGCGGTCGTCCCGTCCGTTCTCGAAGCGAAGGAGCTTCACGCAGTGTCCGATCACCCTCTCGCGCGTCTGGGCTGGCGCGCGAACCTGCAGGAACATCTCGACGCGCTCGGCGATCCCGCGCTCGTGCCCGCGCGCGTCACCGCCGTCGACCGCGGCCGCGCCGTCGTCGACTCCGGCACGCACCAGTGGAGCGCGCCGCTCGCCGGGCGGCTGCGGAAGACCGCGGCCATGCCGGCCACGGGCGACTTCGTCGCCGTGCTCCCCGACGGCCCCGTCCGGGCGGTCCTCCCGCGGCGCGGGGTCATCGCCCGCCGCGGCGACGGCGGCCGCGCCGAGGTCCTCGCGGCCAACGTCGACCTCGCGCTGCTCGCGACCTCGATGAACCGCGACCTCAACCCCCGCCGCCTCGCCCGGTTCCTCGCGATCACGACGCGCGGCGACGTCGAGCCGGTCGTCCTGCTCACGAAGTCCGACCTCGCCGAGGACCCGATGTGGGTCGCCGACGACCTGCGCATGACGCTCGGCGGCACGCCCGTCCTGACGGTGAGCGTCCTGGACGGCTCCGGGATGTCGGCGGTCAACGCGCTGATGGCGCCCGGGATCACCGCGGTGCTGCTCGGCACGTCGGGCGTCGGGAAGTCGACGCTGCTCAACGCGCTGCTCGGCGAGGAGCGCCAGGCGACGGCCGAGGTCCGCGCGAGCGACGACCGCGGCCGCCACACGACGGTCCGCCGCGAGCTCGTCGAGCTCCCGAGCGGCGCGCTGCTCGTCGACACCCCGGGCCTGCGGCTCGTCGCCCCGCTCGAGGACCACGACGAGGCGGTCCCGCACGTCGAGGACAAGGAGCGCGAGCGACGCGAGCGGCGCGAGCGCCAGCGCGAGGTCCACCGCGCGCTGCACCGCGAGCACCGCGCCGCCAAGCGCGCCCGGCGGCACTGGGAGACGCTCGATGACTGACGCACGCGCTGCAGATGGAAGATTCCGCGCGCCATTGTCGCGGTCGCCCGGCGCGCCGGGCCGCGGAATCAACCATCTAGGGTGTCGCGGCCATGGCCGGCCGCGACACCCCCGCGACCACCGCCGCCCGCAAGGCGGGCATCGAGCACCGCGTCCACGAGTACGACCACGACCCGGACGCGGCCTCGTACGGGCTCGAGGCGGCGGAGGCGCTCGGCCAGGATCCGGCGCGCGTCTTCAAGACCCTCGTCGCCGACCTCGACGGGACGCTGACCGTCTGCATCGTGCCCGTGACCGACGAGCTCGACCTGCGCTCGCTGGGCAAGCGGGCGCGCATGGCCGACACCGCCAAGGCCGAGCGGACGACCGGCTACGTCGCCGGCGGCATCAGCCCGCTCGGCCAGCGCCGCGCGCTCCCGACGCTGGTCGACGAGAGCGCGCTCGAGTACGACACCGTCTACGTCAGCGCGGGCCGCCGCGGCCTCGAGATCGAGCTCGCGCCCGGCGACCTCGTGGCGCTCACGGGGGCGACCGTCCGCAGACTGCGGCGCTGAGCGCCAGCGGATACAGTTCCGCCGCCCTCCGACCTGCCTCTCGTGTCCTGTCACACGAAGGGAGGAGTGTGCATGTCCTCACGAGGACCGTGGCGGTCCCGTGTCGTGGCGATCGGTGCGTGCGCCGTCGCGATCGGAGGCGCCGTCGCCGGTGGGGTGATCGCCGCCGGCGATCCCGACCCGCTGACGCCGACGCGCAAGCCGGCCGACCAGAACATCGAGAAGCGCGTCGACCGCCTCCTCGGCCGGATGACGCTGCAGGAGAAGCTCGAGCAGATCCAGCTGCTCGCGGACAACCAGGTCCTCGACGCCGACGGCAACGTCAAGCCCGACGACGCCCGCAAGGGCCTCGGCGGGGTCTTCAGCCTCACCGACCCGGCGAAGATCAACCAGCTGCAGCACATCGCGGTGGAGCAGTCGCGGCTGCACATCCCGATCCTGTTCGCCTTCGACACGATCCACGGCTTCAAGACGATCTTCCCGATCCCGCTCGGGCAGGCGTCGAGCTTCGATCCCGACGTCGCCGCGACCGACGACACGATCGCCGCGCGCGAGTCCGCGGCGTCCGGGATCAAGCAGATCTACAGCCCGATGGTCGACGTCTCGCACGAGCCGCGGTGGGGCCGCATCGCCGAGGGCGCGGGCGAGGATCCGTTCCTCGGCTCGGTCATGGCCGCGACGCGCGTGCGCGCCGCCCAGGGCAGCGACTACAGCGCGCCCGACAAGGTCATCACGAGCCCGAAGCACCTCGCCGCCTACGGCCAGCCCGAGGGCGGCCGCGAGTACAACACGACCGACATGTCCGAGCAGCGGCTGCGGAACATGTACCTCCCGCCGTTCAAGGCCGCGGTCGACGCGGGCGCCGACACGTCGATGTGCTCGTTCAACGCGATCAACGGCGTGCCCGGGTGCGCGAACTCCGAGACGGAGACGGACATCCTCAAGCACGAGTGGGGCTTCGACGGCTTCATCGAGAGCGACTACACCGCCGTCGCCGAGCTCCGCGCCTGCCCGCCGGTCAACCCCGACACCGGCCCGTGCGGCCACGGCTTCGCGGCCGACGGCCCCGACGCCGCGCGCCTGGCGCTGAACGCCGGGACGGACTCCGAGATGGTCTCGACGAACGTCGTCGACTTCGGCGCGCAGCTCGTGCGCTCGGGCCAGGTCTCGATCAAGCGCATCGACGACGCGGTCCGCCGCATCCTGCGCGTGAAGTTCCGCGCCGGCCTGTTCGAGCACCCGTTCGTCGACGAGTCGCAGGTCCCGGCGAAGACGATGCAGCCCGCCGACGTCGCCGCGGCGCGCAGCGTCGCCGGCCGCTCGATGGTGCTGCTCAAGAACGAGGGCGGGACGCTCCCGCTGAAGGACGACGTCAAGTCCGTCGCCGTCGTCGGCCCGCTCGGTGAACAACCAGGCCGACCTGCTCGGCCCGTGGTCGGGCAAGGGCGACCCGGCGGCGGTCGTGCCCGTGCTCGACGGCATCAAGGCCGCGGTCCCGGACGCGAACGTCACGTTCACGCCGGGCTGCGACATCAACTGCGCGGATGACAGCGGGTTCGCGGCCGCGGCGAGCGCCGCGAGCGCGGCCGACGCGACGGTCGTCGTGGTCGGCGAGTCGGCGGCGATGAGCGGCGAGGCCTCCTCGCGCGCGGAGATCTCGCTGCCGGGCCGCCAGGAGGACCTCATCGCGGCGATCAAGACGACCGGCAAGCCGTTCGCCGTCGTGCTGATGAACGGCCGCCCGCTCACGCTCGACGACGTCGACGCGAATGCGCCGGCGATCCTCGAGGCGTGGTTCCCGGGCAGCCAGGGCGGCAACGCGGTCGCCGACGTCCTGTTCGGGAAGGTCAACCCGGGCGGCAAGCTGCCCGTGACGTTCCCGCACAGCGTCGGCCAGATCCCGCTGTACTACAACCACGAGAACACGGGCCGGCCGGCGGACCCGAACAACAAGTTCACGTCGAAGTACCTCGACGCGCCGGTCACCCCGCTGTACGAGTTCGGGTTCGGCCTGAGCTACACGACGTTCACGGTCTCGAACCTGCACCTCACCGCGACGACGATGTCCCCGAAGGGGCACATCACCGCGACCGTCGACGTGCAGAACACCGGCTCGCGGACCGGGGACGACGTGGTCCAGCTCTACATCCACGACCCGGTCGCGAGCATCGTGCAGCCGGTGCGCCGCCTGCGCGGCTTCCAGCGCGTCACGCTCGACGGGGGTCAGAAGCGGACCCTGCAGTTCACGCTCGACAAGGACGACGTCGGCTTCTACGACAACACCGGCCGGTTCGTCGTCGAGCCGGGGGCGATCGACGTGTTCGCCAACGACCGCTCGAGCGGTGGCGAGCAGGCGACGTTCCGCGTGACCGCGCGCTGAGACGCGGCATCGCGGTTCCGGGCCCGCGCGGCGGTCAGTCGTCGCGCGGGCTCGGGCGAGCCGCGGCGACGAGCGCGCGCTCGGCCGCCGCGCGTGAGCCGAACCGCGGGGCGACGACGGGGCGCATGGGGTCGGTGGCGGCCGCGTCGGGGTCGAGCGGGCCGGCGTACTCCCACGGCTCGCGCGGCGGCGTCGGCGGAGCGAGGCGCAGCGTGCCGCGCTCGTCGACGATCGCGCACGTCCGCGCGGAGTCGAGGGCGACGGCCTCGAAGACGGTGCCGCCCACGACCGCGTGGCGGACGAACCGGACCGGCTCGCCGAGCACGGCCGCGAAGCCGGCCGCCTCGCGCAGCGCGCGGCGCTGACGCCGGTGGGCGACCTCGATGGCGTGCTCCGCGGTGATCATGCACCGGAATCTAGAACCGGTCCGGACACGGGCGTAGCGCAGATCGCGCAGCGTTGCGCGGCAGGAGACGCAGATCGCATCAGACCTCCGTTGGTCTGCCGGCGGACAGGCCGATGCGAGGCTTCGCAACGCCCGGTCATAGGGTGCCCGCCGGGGTACGTCCGACGACTCGGGAGGGTCAGACTTGAAGCGACGTGTCGTTGTCCTCGCCGCCGCCTGCGCGGCCGCGGCGAGTCTCTTCGCGGCGGCCGGGGCCGCCGCGCACCCGGTGATCTCGGGGCATCAGGTGCCCCACGTGTTCGTCAAGCACTCGGGCGCGGCCCCGACGACCGCGGACTGCGAGGCGGCCTTCCAGGTCGCCTGCTACTCGCCGGCCCAGCTGCAGAAGGCCTACGACCTCGCGCCGCTCTACGGCGCCGGCCTGAACGGGGCGGGGAAGACCATCGTCATCGTCGACAGCTTCGGCTCGCCGACGATCGAGCACGATCTCGCGCAGTTCGACAGCGACTTCGGCCTGCCGGCCCCGCCGTCGCTGAAGATCATCACGCCGGCCGGCGCGCCGCCGCCGTTCGACCCCGCCGACGAGGACATGGTCGGCTGGGCGGGCGAGACGACGCTCGACGTCGAGTGGGCGCACGCGATCGCGCCCGGGGCGAACATCCTGCTCGTCGAGACCCCGGTGGACGAGACCGAGGGCGAGCAGGGCTTCCCGGAGATCGTGGCGGCCGAGAACTTCGTCATCGACCACGACCTCGGCGACGTGATCTCGCAGAGCTTCGGCGCCACCGAGGAGACGTTCCAGAGCAAGGCGTCGCTGCTGAGCCTGCGGGGCGCGTTCAAGAACGCCGCGCGCCACCACGTGACCGTGCTCGGCGCGTCCGGCGACACGGGCCCGACGGACTTCATGCTCGACCTCGAGAACGTGTTCCGCACGCAGGTCAACAGCTGGCCGTCCTCGGACCCGCTCGTGACCTCGGTCGGCGGCACGCAGCTGCACCTCGACGCGGCCGGCAACCGCCTCCAGCCCGACAACGTCTGGAACGACATCCCGATCGGGATCGACGCCTCGGGCGGCGGCGGCCCGTCGCACGTGTTCCCGCGCCCGGACTTCCAGGACGCACACGAACACCGGCGCGGGCAACGCGCGCGCGACGCCCGACATCTCGATGAGCGCGGCCGTCGACGGCGGCGCGCTCGTGTTCGAGTCGTTCCCCGGCGACCCCGGCGGCTACTCGATCGTGGGCGGCACGAGCTGGGCGACGCCGCTGTTCTCGGGCATCGTCGCGATCGCCGACCAGGCCGCGGGCCATCGCCTCGGGCGCATCAACCCGGCGCTGTACGACAGGCTCGCCGGCCGGCACGGCGGCTCGGGCATCGTCGACGTCACGCTCGGCGACAACACGTTCACGCAGCTCGACGCCGACGGGAACCCCGAGTTCACCGTCCCGGGCTTCGCGGCCGTCGCGGGCTACGACATGGCGAGCGGCCTCGGCACGGTCGACGCCGCGCCGTTCGTCGCGCAGCTGGCCAAGCGGGCGCGCCCCTGAGCTGACACCGGACCGCGTGCTGCCGGGCGGCGCCCCCCGCCGCCCGGCCGCCGCGCGCTACTCGGGGACGTGGATGACCGTCGGCCGGTCGGCCGCGAACGCGCGCTCGAGCGCGTCGTCGAGCTCGGCCCGCGTCTGTGCGCGCACGCCGTGACAGCCGAGCGACCGGCCGAGCGCCGCGAAGTCGGGCGAGTCGAAGTCGACGCCCAGCGCGGGGTCGCCGCGCTCGGCCATCTCCTTGCGGATCTCGCCGTAGCCGCCGTTGTCGACGACGACCACGGGCAGCGCGACGCGCTCCTGGGCGCCGGCCGCGAGCTCGCCGACCGTGAACATCAGGCCGCCGTCGCCGCTGAGGGCGAGGACGCGGGCGTGCGGCCGCCCGACCTTCGCGCCGATCCCCGCCGGGACCGCGTAGCCGAGCGTGCCGTAGCCCGTGGGGAAGAGGAACGAGCGCGGGTGGTAGGCGGGGACGTTGCCGAGCGCGCCGAAGTAGCCGACCATCGCGTTGTCGGCGACGACGATCCCGTCACGCCCGAGCGCCGCGGTCATGCTCTCGAGCAGGTCCGTCCACCGGTGCGCCTCCTCGCGGACCTGCGCGCGGAACGCGTCGCGCAGCCCGGCGGCGCGCTCGACCCCGGGCGCGTCGCGGTCGGCGGGGTCGAAGCCGGCCCCGGCCCCGAGCTCGTCGAGCAGCGCGCCGAGCGCCAGCGTGGCGTCGGCGATCACGCTGACGACCGGCACGGCGTTCGTGACCGCCTGCGCCGGGTCGACGTCGATGCGCACGGCCTTGCCCGCGAGGTCGAGCGGCCCCCACCAGAGGTCGGACGGGCCGAGCTCGCTGCCGACGACGAGGACCGCGTCGCTGGCGTCCACGAGCTCGCGCACGGCGCGGGCCGCGTAGCCCGCCCCGACGCTCAGCGGGTGGTCCTCGGGCATCGTCCCCTTGCCGTTGATCGAGCACACGACCGGCGCGCCGAGCCGCTCGGCGACGAGGCGCAGCTCGACCGCGGCGGTGCTCGCGCCGCCGCCCGCGAGGATCGCGGGGCGCCGGGCGCGGGCGAGGAACGCCGCGGCGGCGTCGACGGCGGCGGGCGTGGGCGCGAGGACGGGCGGCGGCGCGGCGACCGCGGCCTGCACCGTGCCCTCCTCGGCCAGGAGGTCGAGCGGGACCTCGATCACGACCGGGCGCGGGCGGCCGGTCGCCATGCGCCCGAAGGCCTGCGCGACCGCGACCGGGATCTCGGCCACGCTCGTCACACGATGGGCGTAGGCGACGACGCCGTCGAGCGCGCCGACGAGGTTCTTCGTCTCGTGCAGCTCGCCGTTGCCCAGCCCGGGCGCGCGCAGCGGCATCCCGGCGGCGACGAGCAGCACCGGGATCGAGTCCGAGTAGGACTGGCCGAGGGCGGTCGCGGCGTTGAGGACGGCGGGACCGGATGTCGTGACGCACACCCCGACGCGCCCGGTGACGCGGCTGTAGCCGTCGGCGGCGAAGGCGGCGCCCTGCTCGTGGCGCGGGCTGAGGTGGCGGATCCCGGCGGCGCCGAGACCGGCGTAGATCTCGAGGTTGTGCGTGCCCGGGATGCCCCAGACGACCTGGACGCCGTGGGCGGCGAGCGCGTCGGCGACCGCCCGGCCGCCGGTGGTGGTGGTCGCGACGGCGGTCATGACACCACCCCCGCCCCGGCGCCGAGCAGCTCGTCGCGCGTCTCGAGCAGCGCCGCCGCGGCCCGGTCCATGACGTCGTCGGGCGCGACCGTGATCCGCGCCCAGCCCGGCAGGCCGAGCTCCGACCCCGGGCGGATCAGCACGCCGCGGCGGACGAGCGCCTCCGCGAGCTCGACGTCGTCGGCGCCGCCGAGCTCGACGAGGACGAAGTTCGCCGACGACGGCACCGGCGCCATGCCGCCGGCGACGAGCGCGCGGCTGAGGCGCTCGCGGGCGCGGGCCGCGAGGTCGCGACGCTCGGCCACCTCGCGCTCGCGGCCGAGGCTCGCGACCCCGGCGGCGAGCGCCGCGCGGTTGACGTTGAACGGCTCCTGCACGCTGTTGAGGTAGCGCACGAGGTCCGGGTCGGCGAGCAGGTAGCCCAGCCGCAGCCCGGCGAGGCCGAAGATCTTCGAGAACGTGCGCAGGACGACGACGCGGCGCCCGGCGGCGACGTCGTCCTCGCGCCGCACGCGCTCGGCCGGGGCGACGTAGTCCATGTAGGCCTCGTCGGCGACCACGACGCAGTCCGGGCCGACGGCGTCCAGGAACGCCCGCCACTCGTCGGCGCCGAGCCGCAGGCCCGTCGGGTTGTTCGGGTCGCAGATCCACACGAGCTTCGCGCCGGTCGTCCGCACGGCGGCGGCGATCGCCTCGAGGTCGAGCCGCAGCTCGGGCGAGCCGACGCGCTCGACCCGCGCGCCCGCGACGCGGCAGGCCTGCGCGTACAGGCCGTAGGTCGGGGCGGGGACGACGACGGTGTCGCCGGGGCTGACGAACGCGTTGACGAGCGTCAGGATCAGCGCCTGGATGCCGTGGCCGGGCAGCACCTGGCCGGGCTGCGCGCCGGTGTCGGCCGCGATCGCCTCGCGCAGGGTGTTGAAGGCGTGCTCGGGATAGGCCCAGGTCTGGTCGAGCGCGCCGGCGGTCGCGTCGAGCACGCCGGGCAGCGGGCCCCACAGGCCCTCGTTCCAGTTGAGCTTGTCGACGGTGCTCAGGCCGTGGCGGGCCATGAGCTCGTCGAGCGGCTCGCCCGGCTCGTAGGCGCCGATCTCGCGCAGGGGCGGGCGGAGGAGGTTCTCCCAGGTCATGTGCCGTCTCCGGGGTCGGTCAGGGTGGCGGGCGGGATGCCGAGCTGGTCGGCGGCGAAGGCGACGATGCGCTCGTGCATGCGCTCGGGCGAGGTCCAGCGGTAGCCGAGCGCGGTCTCGAAGCCGACGCCGTCGACGAAGGCGACGATGCGCTCGGCGACCTCGTCGGGGTCGGTCGCGGGGGCGAACTCGCCCGACGCGGCCCCGCGGCGCACGGCGTCGTGGAAGTAGCCGCGCCACTGGCTGGAGATCGCCTCGCAGCGGGCGAGGAGGTCGGGCTGGTGCAGGACGCGCAGCCAGAGCTCGATCCACAGGACGTACTCGTCGCGCGCGGGCCCGGGGTACGGGACCGAGACGGCGAGCAGCCGCGCGAGCCGGGCGGCCGCGTCGTCGTCGGCCGGCGCGTCCTCGATGCGCGCGAAGAGCCGGCCCGAGGCCCACGTCAGCGCCGCGATCAGGACCTCGTCCTTCGTCTCGAAGTAGTAGTGGACGGTGCCGGTCGAGACGCCCGCGGCCCGGGCGATGTCGGCGATGCGCGTCGCGGGGAAGCCGCGGTCGAGGATCGCGACGCACGCGGCCTCGAGGATCTGCTCGAGGCGCTCGGGGCGGCGCGGGTCGTGGCCCGGCGGGCGGCCGGGGCCGCGGCGGTGGGAGGTGTCGCGGGTGGGGGCGGAGGCGCGGGTCGGCACGGTCCCGACGACTCTAACTGACGCGTCAATCAAATTATCGACAGCGCGTCCGACGCTGCGTGCGCGACGATATGCGCGTGACGACCCTTCCCTCAGACCGACGCCGACGGCGCGGGCCCGGCTCTCGCCCTCCGGCGCCTCGGCCTCGTCGTGCACCCCAAGCGCGAGATCGACGGCGCGCTCGACCGGATCCGCGCGTGGACCGCCGAGCACGGCGCGGAGCTCGTGCAGATCCGGGTCGGCGACCACGACCGGGTCGTCGCCGACGCCGGCGACGCCGCCTCGTGCGACCTCGTGCTCGCCATCGGGGGCGACGGCACGACGCTCCACGCGCTGCACGCCGCGGCGGAGCACGACCGCGCGGTGCTCGGCGTCGCGTGCGGGAGCCTCGGCGCGCTGACGGCGGTGGCGGCGAGCGAGTTGAGCGACGCGCTCGACCGCGTCGCGGCGGGTGAGTGGTCGCCGCGGCGGCTGCCGGGGGTCCGGCTCGTCGACGGCGACGGGACGACGCGCGTGGCGCTCAACGACGTCGTCGTCGTGCGCAAGGGCGCCGGGCAGGTCGCCGTCGAGATCCGGGTCGACGGCGAGGTCTACGTCCGCTACGCGGGCGACGGGATCGTCGTGGCGACGCCGGTCGGCTCGAGCGCGTACACCCTCGCGGCCGGCGGGCCGATCCTGGCGGGGAGCAGCGACGGCCTCGTCGTGACCCCGATCGCCGCGCACGGCGGCTGCACGCCGCCCCTGGTCGTCGGGCCGGGATCGGAGATCGAACTGGACATCGAGCCGGGCTACGGCGGGGCGCGGCTCGAGTTCGACGGGCAGATCGAGGACGAGCAGCCCGACGAGCTGCGCCTCGCGCGGGTCGAGGAGCACGCGACGCTCGTCGCGCTCGGCGACGCCGAGGCGCTGATCGCCGGCCTGCGCCGCCGGCGGATCCTCATCGACAGCCCGCGGGTGCTCGCGCGCGAGGACCGCAAGCGGCTCGGCGACTCGTCGTAGCCGTCGTCGCCGCGCCCGGCCGCGTGGCGGTTCGGTGAAGCGGCGCGGAGGCGCGCCCGCGGCGTCGTACCGTGGAGGCATGGCAGCGGGAACGACGGAAGGGCGGTGGGTCGACCTCGACGGCGCCGCGAACGTGCGCGACCTCGGCGGGCTCGAGGTCGCCGGCGGCGGGCAGACCGCGGCGGGCGTCATGCTCCGCTCGGACAACCTCCAGGGCCTGAGCGACGACGACGTCGCCCGCCTGGTCGAGGACCTCGGCGTGCGCGTGGTGATCGACCTGCGCACCGGCGCCGAGGTCGAGCTCGAGGGCCCCGGCCCGCTCGTGGCCGACGGGCGCGTCGACGTCCGCCACCGCTCGCTGTACCCCGAGTCGGGCCGCCGGACCGACGTCTCGGTCGACGAGGTCCTGCCCTGGCAGCAGGCGCCGCTCGACGGCCACGACGAGGAGAGCCCGGCGGTCCGCTCCTACCTGAGCTACCTGCGCGACCGGCCGGACTCGGTCGTCGCCGCGCTGTGCGACGTCGCCCACGGCGACGGCGCCGCGGTCGTGCACTGCGCGGCGGGCAAGGACCGCACGGGCGTCGTCTGCGCCTTCGCGCTGGCGGCCGTCGGCGTGCCGCGCGACGCGATCGTCGCCGACTACGTCGCGACGGCCGACCGCCTCGGGCCGCTGCTCGCGCGGCTGCGCTCGTCGCCGACGTACGCCGAGGACATCGGCGACCGGCCCGACGACTCGCACCGTCCGCGGGCGGAGACGATGCGCCGCTTCCTCGCCGTGGTCGACGAGCGCCACGGCGGCGTGGCCGCCTGGCTCGAGGCGCACGGCTTCGGGCCCGAGGACGCCGCCGCGCTGCGCGCCCGCTTCGTCGCCTGAGCCGGCCGCCTTCGGTCAGCGCGCCGCCGGCGGCACGTCGCGGACCGCGGCCGCGAACCGGGCGACCTCCTCGCGCTCCCAGCGCAGGTGGCGCCGCTCGGTCGACGGCGGGTCGTGGGCGAGCGAGTTGCCCGGCCGGCGCTCCGTCACCGGCCGGATCGGACGCCGTTCGAACCCGCCGCCGCAGTTCGGGCAGACGTTCTGCAGCAGCGTCGCCACGCAGTCGGCGCAGAACGTGCACTCGTAGGTACAGATGCGCGCGTCCGGGCTGTCCGGCGGCAGGTCGCGGTCGCAGGCCTCGCAGTTCGGGCGCAGCTCGAGCACGTCTCAGCCGCCGCGCGGGTTGCGGCGCAGGTGGTCCTCGGCGATCTCGTCGAACGTCACCCAGCGCACGCCCTCGTGGGCGTTGATGTGCTCGATGATCCGCTCGTGGGCGAGCAGCACCTGCGGGCGGCCGCTCACGTCGGGGTGGATCGTCATCGTGAAGATCGCGTAGTCGTGCTCGCGGTGGACCCAGTCGAACTGGTCGATCCACATCTGCTCGATGTCCCGCGGGCTGACGAAGCCGTGGCTGTTGGGGACCTTCTTCATGAACAGCATCGGCGGGCAGGTCGTCGAGGTACCAGTTGGCCGGGATCTCGACGAGGTCGGTCTCCTCGCCGCGCACGAGCGGCTTCATCCACTCCTCGGCCGGCTTGCCGTAGTCGATCTTCGTCCACTCGTCGCCCACGCGGACGTAGTACGGGTGGAAGTCGTCGTGCATGAGGCTGTGGTCGTACTTGATGCCGTTCTCGAGCAGCAGGCGGTTCGTGATGTTCGAGAACTCCCACCACGGAGCGACGTAGCCGGTCGGCCTCTTCCCCGACAGGCCCTCGACGAGGTCGATCGAGTGCAGCAGGACGGCCGTCTCCTGCTCCTCGGTCATCGCGATCGGGTTCTCGTGCGAGTAGCCGTGGACGCCGATCTCGTGCCCGGCGTCGGCGACGGCCTTCATCTGCTCGGGGAACGTCTCGACCGAGTGGCCGGGGATGAACCACGTCGTGGTCATGTCGTACTTCTCGAAGAGCTTCAGCAGCCGCGGGCTGCCGACCTCGCCGGCGAACAGGCCGCGCGAGATGTCGTCGGGCGAGTCCTCGCCCGCATAGGAGCCGAGCCATCCGGCAACCGCGTCGACGTCGACCCCGTACGCGCAGAGGATCTCCTTGGCCATGGCGTGTGCTCTCCTTCGGTCGCTCGGCGGGCGGGCGGGTTGAATTTGCGAACCTCCTACCCATGTGCCCCCTGTGCGGAGCGCTCCTGACCGAGCACTGGTCCGACCCCGAGGACGGCGGCGCGCGGCGCGGGCGGGTGATGCGCACGCGGATCGTCCGGCGGGTGCTCGCCGGGTTCGGGGTGACGCTCAGCGACTGGGGCGGGACGGCCTACGTCCTGCACGACGGCAAGGGTCGCGCCGAGGTCGTCCACGACCTCACGACGCTGTGGGGCGAGGCCGAGCGGCTTGCCGGCCGCCCGCTCGACCCGCTCGACCCGGCGCTCGTCGCCGCCCTGCGCCGCGATGCCTGACCGGCTGCCGGTCGTCCTCGTCACGGGCTTCCTCGGCAGCGGCAAGACGACGCTGATCTCGGCGCTGCTCGCGCACCCGGACATGGGGGAGACGGTCGTGCTCGTCAACGAGCTCGGCGAGATCGCGATCGACCACCACCTCGTCCGCCGGGTCGACGAGCGCACGGTGGTCCTCGACAGCGGCTGCGTCTGCTGCACGCTGCGCGGCGACCTCCGCGACGAGCTGCGCGACGTGCTCGACCGCCGCGCGCGCGGCGAGCTCGGGGTCGTCCGCCGCGTCGTCGTCGAGACCACGGGCGTGGCCGACCCGGCGCCGGTGCTGTCGACGCTCGTCGGCGAGCCCGTGCTCCGCCACCACTTCGTCGCGGAGGCGGTCGTGACGACCGTCGACGCCGTGAGCGGGCTGTCGACGCTCGACCGCCACGCCGAGGCGGTCAAGCAGGCCGCGGTGGCCGACACGCTCGTCGTGACGAAGGCCGACACCGCCGCGCCCGCGGACGTCGCGGCGCTCGAGGCCCGCCTGCGCGCGCTGAACCCGGTCGCCCCGATCCGGCGGGTGTCGTTCGGCGCGATCGCCCCGGACGTCCTGCTCGGGGCGCGGGCGCGGCCTGAGCCGCGGGCGGTCGTGCCGTCGGTCTCGGGGGCCGACGACCACGGCCACCACGCCGGCGACATCCGCTCCTTCACGCTCGTGCGCGACGAGCCGCTCGACTGGGACGCGTTCGCGGTGTGGCTGACGATGCTCCTGCACAGCCGCGGGCTCGACGTCCTGCGGGTCAAGGGCCTCCTCGACGTCGGCGAGCCCGGCCCGGTCGTCCTCGACGGCGTCCAGCACGTCGTCCACCGCCCCCGCCACCTGCCGGCCTGGCCCGACGCCGACCACCGGACCCGCATCGTCTTCATCACCCGCGGGATCGAGCGCGACGCGGTGCTCGCGTCGCTGGAGGCGTTCGTGGGGGTGGGCGCGGCGGTGTAGGCGTCGTCGTCGGGCGGTGGCGTCCCGCTCCGGCGCTGGTGGTGCCTCGCGCGTTCGCGGACGGCGCGGCGAGGGGAGGCGAGCGGGGCGCACGGGCGCTTGGCGCCGGCGCGCGGGGTTCACGGGCTGCTGACGATCGAGACGTGGATTCGCCGCACGCATGGCGGAGAAATGATGTCTCGATTCGAGCATCGGTCCGCCGGCGCAGATCGCCGCGAGTCCCGGGCGGAGGTGAGCTCAAGCGACGAGAGGAACATCTGCTCCCTATTGCGGAGGAGACGTTCCCCTCGATTCGAGCATCGGTCCGTTCGCGCCGATGCGCCGTCGAGGCGCCCGGCCGACGCGACCGCCGCCACGCGCGCAGCCCCCTACCCCGACAGCGCCGCCTGCAGCACCCGCCGCGCGATCGGCGCCGCCGCGGCCCCGCCCGCCCCGGCGCCGACGAGCATCACGGCGACCGCGTAGCGCGGGTTCCCGGCCGGGGCGAAGGCGACGAACCAGGCGTCGGTGTTCTTCGGGTCGGGCGGGCCGCCGGCGGTCGGGCGCAGCTCGGCCGTGCCGGTCTTGCCCGCGACCTGCACGCCCGAGATCCGCGCGGCCGTGCCCGTGCCGCCCTGGACGACGCCGATCATCATCGTGCGCACCTGCGCGGCGACGGAGGCGCGGACGGCGCGGTGGCGGATCACGGGGTCGCTGCGGACGATCCGGGGCTTCGCGCGCACGCCCTTCTCGGCGATCGTCGCGCCGACGCTCGCCATCGCCAGCGGCGTGGCGAGGTCGCGGTCCTGGCCGATCGCCGCGGCGCCGACGGCCAGGCTGTCGCGCAGCGCGCTCGGCTGGGAGATCCGCGGGGCCTTCGCGATCGGGATGCGGATCCGCTCGTTGAAGCCGAAGCGCTCGGCGGCGGCGACGAGGCGGCGCGCGCCGAGCTTCGCTCCGAGCGGGGCGAAGACCGAGTTGCACGACTCGGCGAACGCTGTCGGCAGCGACCCGCCGCACGACTCGTTGCTCGCGTTGCGCAGCAGCACGCCCGACAGGCGGGCCGCGGTCCGGACCGGATACGTGCTCGACGGCTTGGCGATCCCGTTCTGCAGCGCCGCGGACAGCGTGATGATCTTGAACGTCGAGCCCGGGGGCTGCGGGCCCGAGACGGCGAGGCCCGAGAGGGCGAGCACCGAGCCGTCGCGCGGGCGGATCACCGCGACGCCGCCGAGGCGGTTGCCGAGGGCCTGGACGGCGACGCGCTGCAGGCCCGGCCGGATCGTCGCGCGCACGGTGTGCCCGCGGCGGACCTTCACGCGGCGGATGAGCCGATGGCCGAAGCGCAGCTCCGCGCCGGGCCGGCCGCCGAGGCGCTCGTCGTAGCGGCGCTGCAGCCCGCTGCCGGGGCTGTCGCCGCCCGGCGCCGTGCCGATGAGCGCGCCGATGCCGGTGAGGCGGTCGAGGCGGCGGCCGTCGGCGGCCAGGATCGCGGCGCGGTGCGGGCGCGAGAGGATCTTGCGCTTCACGCTCTCGCCCGGCCGCAGGCCGGGCAGGCGCAGGAACGGGCGCCAGTGGACGCGGCCGTCGTCGCCCTTGCGGACCATCGGCAGGACGATGCTGCCGTTGAGCGTGCCGAACGTCCGCGTGCGCACCGCGACCGGCACGAGGTAGCGCCCGCCGCGCGTCTTCTCGACCTTGCCGGTGCGCACCGACGTGACGGTCGCCGCCCTGTCCGAGGCGCGGTAGGTCGCCGAGAAGCGCTTGAGCGGATAGGCCTTCTGCGTGTCGGCGTCGATGAGCTTCCACATCGAGGCGCGGTCGCCCTTCGCCCACGCGGCCGCGTACGCGCGCGCGGCCGCGGGGCGCGGGTCCTGGTCCCGCGTGCCGATCACGACGTAGACGACGGCGGCGATCGCGGCCGCGAGCGCGAGGACCGCCATCAGCGGCGCGAGGATCCGGCGCGGGCCGCGCCGGCGGCGCATCCCGGGCTCGAGCCACATGGCGCTGCGCCCGTAGGACGGGCGGGACGAGAAGACGGATCGGCGGCGACGGGGCATCGACAGGCGCATTCTCCACGGGCGCGCCGTCGCACGCGGAGCCGTGGGGCCCGATCGGCCCGAATTCCCTGCCTCCGCGTCCCACGGCGCGCCGCGTTCACATCCGTCGCGGCGGTTGACACGGGCTGCCACGGTCTGGTTGGGTCGCCCAGACCCACGGAGGAGGACGAATGAGTGCCGTTTCGGACCCCGGCGCGCCGCATGCGGACCGGGATGAGCTCGCGCAATTCGGCTACAAGCAGGAGCTGGACCGCTCGCTCGGCAGCTTCTCGAGCTTCGCGGCGGGCTTCAGCTACATCTCGATCCTGACGGGCGTCTTCCAGCTCTTCGGGTTCGCGTTCCTGTCGGCCGGCCCGGCGTTCTGGTGGTCGTGGCCGATCGTGTTCGTCGGGCAGCTGCTCGTCGCGCTCTGCTTCGCCGAGCTCGCCGGTCAGTATCCGCTCGCCGGATCGGTGTACCAGTGGTCCAAGCAGACGGCGAGAGCCGCCACCTCCTTCATGGCCGGCTGGCTGCTGCTCGTCGGCTCGATCGTCACCGTGGCCGCCGTCGCGGTCGCCTACCAGGTGATCCTGCCCCAGATCTCGACCTGGTTCCAGTTCGTGGGCACCAGCGACGACGCGGGCCTCTACACGACGCCGGACGGCGCGAAGAACGCCGTCATCCTCGCCACCGGCCTCGTGATCTTCACGACCGTCGTGAACATGATCGGCGTCAAGCTGATGTCGCGGATCAACAACGTCGGCGTGGCCGCCGAGCTCATCGGCTGCGCGCTGCTGATCATCCTGCTCGCGTTCCACATCAAGCGCGGCCCCAGCGTCATCATGGAGACGAACGGGACGGGCGCCGGTCACGACTGGGGCTACTTCGGCGCGTTCCTCATCGGTGGCATCGTCAGCACCTACGTCTTCTACGGGTTCGACACCGCGGGCTCCCTGGCCGAGGAGACGAACAACCCCCGCAAGGAGGCTCCGCCGGCGATCATCCGCGCGATCTGTGCCGCGGCGCTGGCGGGCGGCCTGCTGATGCTCGTCGCGATGATGGCCGTCGGCAACATCACGGCCGAGGAGATCGGGACGCTCGGCCTGCCGTACATCGTCAAGGACACGCTCGGCGAGACCCTCGGCGACATCTTCCTGATCGACTCGGCGGTGGCGATCACCGTCTGCTGCCTCGCCGTCCACACGGCCGGCATCCGGATGATGTTCTCGATGGCGCGCGACAACCGGCTGCCGCTCGGGTCGCGCGGTCGCCCGCGTGCACGGCGCGTCGAAGACCCCGATCGTCCCCGCCGTCGTGATCGGCGGCGTGACGATCCTGCTGCTGCTCATCAACATCGGCAACCAGCGCGTGTTCTTCGTGCTCGTGTCGGTCGGGATCATCCTGTTCTACCTGGCCTACACGTGCGTGACCCTGCCGCTGCTGCTCGCCCGGCGACGGGGCGACTGGCCGCGCGCCGACCACGGCCCGTTCTTCTCGCTCGGGCGCTACGGCATGGCGATCAACGTCGTCGCGGTCATCTACCAGATCATCGCGATCATCAACCTGGCCTGGCCGCGCGAGGCCGTCTACGGCGGCGACCACTGGTACTTCCAGTGGGGCGGCGTGACGTTCACGGCGTTCTTCTTGATCACCGGCGGCCTGTACTACCTGCTGGTCCAGCGCGACAAGGCGGCCGAGCCGCTGCCGGAGCACAAGGCCGAGATCGACGCCGCCCTCGCGAGCACGTGAGGTAGCGGGCGGGCGCGCCGGCAGGACGGGCGATGGACGAGATCGCCGCGTTCCTGCGGGTGCACCCGCCGTTCGACGCGGTCGCGCCGGACGAGCTCGAGCGGCTCGCCGGCGCGGCCGAGACCTGCGCCTTCGCCCCGGGCGAGATCATCTTCGCCCAGGGCGCGGCGCCCCAGACGAGCGTGTGGATCGTCTGCTCGGGCGGGGTCGAGCTCGTCGACCACGGCCGGGTCCTCGACCTGCTCGGGCCGGGCGAGCTGTTCGGCTTCTCGTCGATGCTGGCCGAGCTGCCGACGGGCTTCGCCGCCCGCGCGCACGGCGAGACGGCGTGCTACCGGCTCCCGGGCGACGCGACCCGCCCGCTCCTCGCCCGCCCGGAGAGCCTGCGCCACGTGACGCGCACGATCCTCGGCCGGCCGGTCCCGGGCGTCGCGCGCGCCGAGGGCGCGGGCCCCCCGGCCGAGCGGCCCGTCGGCGCGCTCCTGCGCGCCGCGCCCGTGCGCTGCGAGCCGTCCACGCCGATCCGCACGGTCGCGGAGCGCATGACCGAGGCCGGCCAGACGTGCGCCGTCGTCGAGCTGCGCGACGGGGCGGTCGGGATCCTCACCGACCGCGACCTGCGCACGCGGGTGGTCGTCGCCGGCCTGTCGCCCGACGCGCCCGTGAGCGAGGCGATGAGCGCGCCGGCCCACACCGTGACCGAGGATCGCCTCGGCGGCGACGTGCTCGTGGAGATGCTCGACCGCGGGGTCCGCCACTTCCCGGTGCTGTCGGCCACCGGCGCGCTGCTGGGCGTCGTCGACGACGTCGACCTCGTCGCCGCCGAGCGCCGCACGCCGTTCCACCTGCGCACCGCGATCACCGCCGCGCCCGACGCGGGCACGCTCACGGTCGTCGCCCGGGACCTCTGGCCCACCGTGGTCGCCCTGCACGAGGCGCGCGTCGCGCCCGACCACATCGGGGCGATCATCTCGGTCGTCACGGATGCGCTGACGCGCCGCCTGATCGACCTCACGGTCGCCGACCTGGGCGAGCCGCCGGCGCCGTTCGCCTGGCTCGCGCTGGGCAGCCTCGCGCGGCGCGAGGGCGTCCCGAGCTCGGACGTCGACTGCGCGGTCGCGTGGGAGGGCGACGACCGCGACCCGGCGGCGCGCGACTACGTCCTGCGGGCGGCGGGGCGGGTGCTCGACGGCCTGAAGGCATGCGGCCTCGAGGCCGACCCGAAGGGCGCGACCGCCGCTCACCGGCTCTTCGCCCGCTCGCTCGATGCGTGGGGCGAGGCCATCGACTCGTGGTTCGACGAGCCGACGCAGGAGAAGGCGCTGATCCTCGTCTCGATCGTCGGCGACAACCGGCCGGTGTGGGGCGTGCGCCGCGCCGCGCCGCTCGCCGAGCACATCCGGGCCGCCCGCGCGCGCCCGGGACTCCTGCGCCTGATGGCGAAGTTCGCGATCGCCCACCGTCCGCCGACCGGCTTCCTGCGCGACATCGTGGTCGAGCACTCCGGCGAGCACAAGGGCCGGCTCGACCTCAAGCACGGCGGCCTGCTGCCGGTCGTCGACCTCGCCCGCTGGGCCGGGATGGTCGCGGGCGCGACGTCGATCTCGACCCGCGAGCGCCTGCGCGCGGCCCGCGACGCCGGCGTCCTCAGCGACGACGACGCGCGCGTCCTGGCCGAGGCGCTCGCGCTCGTCACCGGGCTGCGCCTCGACCACCAGGTCCAGCAGATCCGCGCGGGGGAGACCCCGGACAACCACCTCTCGCCGAAGGTCCTCACGCCGCTGACGCGCAGCTATCTCAAGGACGCCTTCCGCGCCGTCGCCGCCGTCCAGCGGCGCGTGGACGGCGAGCTCGCCTACGGCGTGGCGTAGGGGGCGACGGGCGGCGCGAGCGCGTGCTCCTGCAGGTCGATGCCGGCCTGCACGACCTCGACCTCGGCCCCGCGCCGGCCGATCAGCGACACGCCGACCGGCAGCCCGCTGCGCGCGCCGAGCCCGGCGGGCAGCGTGGCGACGGGGAAGCCGGTGACGTTCCACGGGAACGTCAGGAGGATGTGCGGGTCGGGGTTGGGCAGCTCGGGGGCGTAGCCGAGCGTCCGCGGCGGCGCGGGCGCCGGGATCGTCGCCTCGAGCAGCAGGTCGACGCCGTGCTCGGCCATCCACGCCTCCCACGTCGCGACGAGCCGGCCGCGGTCGGCCTGGGCCCGCGCGTAGGCGGCGGCCGGGCCGGCGTCGCGGACCGCGGCCGCGATCTTGCGCAGGAACGGGCGGTAGCCGTCCGCGCGGTCGGCGAACTGCTCGTGGAAGGACCAGAAGTCGACGCTCGCCACGAGCGCCCACGACGCGAGCGAGGCGTCCTCGGGCCGCTGGGCACGGATCACGCGCGCGCCGAGCCGCTCGCACGCGGCGGCCGCGGCCTCGAGGCCCTCGGCCACGTCGGGGTCGAGCGCGACGCCCGGCGGGTCGCCGAGCACCGCGATCGTCCGGCCCTCGAGGGGGCGCGGCTCGGGCGAGGCGTCGAGCGGCATCGGCCCGAGCGCCGCGGGCGGCGGCATCAGCGCCGTCGCCTCGGGCCCGCCGGCCGCCATCGCCTCGAGCAGCGCGCTGCAGTCGGCGAGCGTGCGGGCCATCGGGCCCGGGTGGTCGAGCGTGGCCGCCAGCGGGATGATCCCGGCGATCGGGACCCGGCCGTGGGTCGGCTTGATCGAGCTGATGCCGGACATCGCCGCCGGGATGCGGACCGACCCGGCCGTGTCGGTCCCCAGCGTGGCCGGGACCATGCGGGCCGCGAGCGCCGCGGCCGACCCGCCGCTCGACCCGCCCGCCGAGCGCTCGAGGTCCCAGGGATTGCCGACCTGGTCGGTGGTGCCGCCGAAGGCGAACTCGTGCGTGTGGGTGTGGCCGACGAGCACCATGCCCGCCGCCCGCAGCCGCTCCCAGACGACGCAGTCCTCGGTCGCCACGTTGCCGTCGAGCACGCGGCTCGACGCCGTCAGCGGCCGGCCCGCGACCGCGTAGAGGTCCTTCAGGCCGATCGGGACGCCGCACAGCACCGGGGTCGCGTCGCCCTCGCGGGCGCGCCGCTCGTCGGCCGCGCGGGCCGCCGCGCGCGCCGCGTCGGGGTAGACGCGCGCCCACGCGTTGACCGCGTCGGCGGCCCCGTCGTACGTCGGCTCACCGCCGTTGCGCGCGGCGATCCGCTCGAGCACGGCGTCGGCGAGCTCGACCGCGGACAGGCGCCGCGCACGGAGCTCGGCCGCGGCGGCGAGCACGCCGAGGTCGGCGGGGTCGGTGACGTCGGCGGCGGCGGAGGTCGGCGTCGCGTGACTCATGCCCGCGAGCCTATGGGAGCGGTCAGCTGCCGGCGGCGATGGTCACGAGCGCGGCGCTCGCGGGCGGCATGTCGATGCGGAAGGAGCCGTTTCGCCGGCCCGTGTGCTCGCTGCGGGCCTTGCCCCGCAGGCGGCCGTCCGGCGTCGCCACGCCGTAGCCGCGGCCGCCGAACGTGACGCCGTCGGTGGCGATGATCGACGGCCCGCGCAGGCGCTGCACCTTGGCGCGGCCGCCCGCGCCGGGGACCTTGAGGACGAGCCGGCGCGCCTTCGTCGGGCTCTTGTTGATCACGACGACGCGGCGGGTGCCCGCGGGGTCGACCGTCGCCCACGTCTTGAACGAGCCGGTCCTCGGGTTCGGCCCCGCCGACAGCAGCCGCGCGCCCTTCGGGGTCGCGCGGTCGAACAGGAGCATCGCGTAGAAGAGCGGGTGCACGAAGCCGGCGAAGTGGCCCTTGTGCAGGCCGAAGTCGACGGGCGCGTAGAACGCGCCGGTGAACGTGTGGAAGTTCACGCCCCGCACGCCGGCGTCCGCGAGCGAGAACAGCATGTCCGTGCCCCACAGCGCCGAGGCGAGCGAGTCGCTCGCACCGTGCACGCCGCCGCAGTTGGCCGAGTTGATCTCCGAGACGCGCAACGTCGAGCCGTGGGCCGAGGCGACCGCCGCGAGCTGCGCCATCCGCGCGACCGGCGGCGCGAGCGCGTTCGGGCCGAGCAGCGCCTTGGCGAACGAGACCTTCTTGCGGTGCGGGCTGCGGTCGCAGGTGTGCAGCGAGTAGGTGTGCGCGCTGAAGCCGACCGGCCGCGGGCCGGGCTGGGAGAGCAGGTCGTCCTCGTTGTCCTCCCACGCCGCGGTCGCGAACCCGCCGGCCGCCAGCGGCGCCCCCGGTGCCGCGGCCTCCACCGCGCCGCGCATCTCCGCGAGCTCGCCGCGGTACGCGCCGTACCCGTAGCCGGTGGGCCGTGGCGTCCCGCGCGCGATGACCCGGTTGCCGATGCGGAACGTGCGCGCCTGGGAGTACAGGTCCGGCTCGTTGCCGATCTCGAGCGCGGCCAGGAAGCCCGGCGGCACGGCGCCGGCCGCCGCGGCGGCGTACGCGCTCGCGTTGGCGGGGTCGTGCAGGGCGAGGTTGAGCCCGAGCATCATCGGCGTGCGGGTCAGCGTGGTCCACTGGCCGAGGACCGCCAGCCACGCCGGGGTGAGGTCGGTCACGACTCCGGGCGGCTTCGGCGCGCCGGCCGGGTTCCACCACGTCTGGTCGGTCGAGTTGCCGCCGATGCGGATCGTCGGCGCGCCGTTGCCGGGCGCGGCGAGCGTGCGCATCAACCGCGCGAAGATCGGGTTGGGCCGCGTGCCGCCGAGGTAGCTCGGCGCGGCCCAGTACTCCATCGAGAAGCCCGCGAACGAGCGCGGGACCCGCGCGCCGGCGACGTTGCCGAGCGTGCGCCGGGCGACGATCGTGTCGTCGGCCGGGTCGCTGGTGGCCTCGTCGGCCGTCTGGCCCGGCGGGACGGCGACGAGGCCGGCGCTCGACCGGCCGTCCTCGCTGACCGCGCGGTACGTCGCGAACGGCACCGGCGTGGTGGGGACCTGCCAGCTGCCGTCGATCCCGGTCGCCACCGTCGCGAGCGTCTCCCAGGGCGTCGCCGCGCCCGCGACGCGCCGCTGGACCGTGACCGTGTGCACGCCGCCCGGCCGCACCTGGCCCCACACCGCGTTGTCGTGGAAGTCGACCCAGATCGGGTCGTCGAAGTGCGCCAGCGCGGCCTTCGGCTCGCCGTCGACGTCGTGCAGGCCCGACTGCCAGCCCGTGTACTTGCGCCCGTCCAGCGCGGGCTCGTCCTTCCAGAGGTACTGGGCGAACAGGGGCACGCGCGGGTCGTGCCAGGCGATGTACGCGGCCTGCTGGAGGTAGCGGTCCTGGGCGCCGGGCGACACGCCGCGCAGCTTGTCGGGCGGGTTGGTCTGGTAGCCGTACTCGTCGAGCCAGAGCGGCAGCGGCGTCGAGGTCCCGGTCAGGCGGTGCGAGCGCTGCAGGCGGTCGATCAGGCGCTCGATCTTCTTCAGGCTGCCGAGGTCGGCGTTGTCCGGATGCGCGTAGGGCTGGCTCGGCGCGTGGCGGGTCGAGTGCGGGTGGTAGGAGATCCCGTCGGCGAACGCGGGCTTGAAGTTCCGGCAGGCGCCGGTCCGCACCGCGTGGAAGGTCCGGTCGAAGCAGCCCAGGCCGCGCAGGAACTCGAGCGGGCGCATGTTCGCGTTGTCGCTGCGCAGGTCGCCGCCCGCAGGGGCGAGCGCGCCGATGAGGACCTGCGCGACCGGGTCGACCCCGTGGATCGCCGGGTACGCGGCGCGGACCATCTCGCGGTACACGTTGGGCGAGACCGGCGTGCAGCGCCGCTTGCCGCAGTCGGCCTGGGGCTGCAGCCACAGCGGGAGGTTCGGCTCGTTCCAGAGGATGTACTGGTCGACGTTGGCCCCGTAGCGCCGCGCGACGGCCGAGGCGAAGTTCGCGAACGCCGGCGCGCTCGGCCGGTAGCGCGCGTTGCCGCGGCCCGGATTGCCCGAGGCCCACAGCGGCGGCGGCCCGTCGATCATCAGCATCGGCTTGATCCCCGCGCGCACGAGGCGGTCGACCGCGGCGTCGATGACGCCCCAGAAGTACTGCGGGTCGTCGGGGTTCGCGGCCTGGAAGCCGGGCGGCGGCACGGCGGACTCGGGGGACGGCGCGATGCGCGACCAGGACACCTGGATCCGCGCGATGTCGACGCCCATCGCCTGCCAGTCGGCGACCGCGGCGTCGGCCTCGGGGCCGCCGCCGAGCAGGACCGCGTCGTCGGCGATGCCCGTCAGCATCACGCGCGCGCCCGCGGGCGGGGCCGCGCTGAGCGCGAACGCGAGCAGCACGACGAGTGGTGCGATGCACCGGATCACAGCCGATGAAACTCGGCCGGAGGCGCGGAGTCGCGCTGTCGCGCTCCGCGTCCTCGCTCGCGTGGCCGGCCTCACCCTCCGCCGACGGAGCGCCAGAAGATCCGCTCGCGGTCCTCGAGCAGGTCGGGGACCGCCTCGTCGAGCACGAGCCGCTTGAAGTGCTCGGAGTCCGCGTGGGCCTCGAACGCCGCCTCGTCGGCGTACTCCTCGTACAGGAGGAAGCGGACCGGGTCCTCGGCGTGCTGGTTCGGTTGGAACTGCACGCAGCCCGGCTCCTCGCGCGAGGTGCGGGCGAGCTCGTCGACCACCGCGGCGACGCGATCGACCTTGTCCGGCTTCGCGTGCCACAGCGCCGTCACCACATAGGCCATGGGGCGGATCGTAGGAGGCCGCGCGGATGGGCGCGGCGCGACAGGGTGCTTGCTGTTAGCTGAGACTGTTGCTAAACTGCTAACAGCACCTGATCTCGAACCTCCAGGAGAACCCAAGAAATGGCCACCGCCACCAAGACCCAGACCGACGCCATCCAGGACGCGACCGCCCAGGCGCAGCAGATCGCCGAGCGCATCCTCGAGACGTCCAAGAAGGCCGCCGGCGAGTACCTGACCCTGACCGAGAAGGCCGCCGAGTCGGTCGTCGGCATCCAGCGCCAGGTCGCCGCGCAGACCGACGTCGAGTGGGTCGCGCAGATCATCGAGGCCCAGGCGAAGTTCACCGGCGACGTCACGAAGGTCTTCGTGGCGAACGGCCGCGACCTCCTCAAGTAGCACCCACTCGTCCCGCCCCCGGCCGCCTGCACCTCCTCCCCGGCGGCCGGGGACCCGGGGCGGCCCGTCCGGTGGTGTACCGTCGGCCGATGGCCTCGGACGAGTCGATCCTCAACCGCATCGAAGCCCTCGTCGACGAGGAGCACTCGCTCCTGCGCCGCGAGGCAGACGACGCCTCAGACGACGATGCCCTCGCCGGCGACCGTGCCCGGCTGCAGGAGGTCTCCGTCGCCCTCGATCAGTGCTGGGACCTGCTGCGCCAGCGCCGCGCCAAGCGCGCCGCCGGGCTCGAGCCCGACGAGGCCGAGGCCCGCGACGCGGGCACCGTCGAGAACTACCGCCAGTAGCGGACGACGACCGCAGCCGCCCGCGCGCGCTCAGGCCGCCTCGGGCAGCGCGTCGCCGAAGCCCCGCGCCGGACGGCGCGCCGGCGCCGATGCCTTGGGCCGGGCGCGCTCGCCCGTGCGCCGCAGCGGCACGCGGGTCACGGCGATCCCGGCGGCGTAGCCGAGCGCGCTGGCGAGCAGGCCGGCGGCGATGTCGAACACGAAGTGGTTGCCGGTCGCGACGACGGCGAGGCCGATCGTCGGGCCCCAGAGCAGGGCGACGGTCTTGGCGACCGGGTGCCGGACGGCCGCCGCGATCGCGATGCCGACGGCGACCGCGAAGCCGACGTGCAGGCTCGGCACGGCCGCGAGCTGGTTGTAGAAGCTCGTCGTGAGCTTCGAGTCCATCGCGAAGCCGGTCTGCGTGGAGATCGTGTCGACGAGGCCGATGCCCGCCAGGCGCGGCGGGGCGACCGGGAACAGCGCGTACACCGGCACGGAGATGAGCCAGGTCGCGAGGATCGTGTTGCGCAGGCGCACATAGAGCGGGCGCGAGCGGCGGTAGAGGAAGACGAGGGCGCCGGGCACGACGATCAGCTGGGCCGCGAGGTACAGGTGGTTCAGCACCCAGATCGCGAACGTCCCGGTCAGCGCGCGCTGGACCGAGGCCTCGTCGGACACGCCGAGGTGATCCTCGAAGCGGACGATCCACTCGGCGTGGGCCTTCGCCGCGCCGAGGTCGCCGACGGTCAGCCAGCGCGCGGCGCTGTAGACGAGGTAGGCGAGGAGGAAGAGGCCGATCTGCATCCCGGCCCGGCGCGAGAGCCGGAAACGGGCGACGGCCGGCTGGTGCGGGACGGTGGTGGCGGCCATGAATGCAAGCTACGGCCGCGCCGGGGCCGTCGCGACCGAGGAAGCCCCCGGCAGAGGGGTGGTGCCACGACCCGGCCGGGGTTCGGTTGTCCCGACCCGCCGCGCGCCGCGAACGGCGACCGTTCAGCGCGAACGGCCGCCGTTTATCGCGACCGAGGGGACGGTAGGTGTTCAGGAAGTCGGGTTCCCAGGCCGGGGACAACGCCGTGCAGGCGATCGAGATCGCGGTGATCCGTGGGAGGCACGGCGACTCGTCGACGCCGCGCTCGGCGTCCTCGACGCGGCCGGCTCCGCCGACGGGCTGCGCTTCTCGCTCACCGAGGTCCAGGCCGGGCCCGGCACGAGGCCGGCCTGACGGCGGCGTGCCGGTGACGGACGCGCCGCGCTACGCCGCGGACGCCGCTCGTCCAGGGCTTCCCCGGCAAGGCGACCGTCCACGGCGGGCTGGGCTGGAGCGGCGTCACGCTGCTGCGCGGCGACGGGCGGACGATGCTCGTCGACTGCGGCGGCTTCGGCGTGCGCGCGCCGCTCGCGCGGGCGCTCGCCGACCACGGCGTGGCGCCGGGCGACGTGACCGACGTGCTGCTCACCCACGTCCACTACGACCACGCGGTCAACGCGCTGCTGTTCCCGCGCGCGGCGCTGTGGATCGGCGTCGCGGACCTCGAGTGGGCGTGCGCGCGCGAGCCCGGCTTCGACCCGGTGCCCGAGCTGTACGCGCGCGAGCTCGACCGCCATCCGCGGACGCGCCGCATCGACGGCGACGGCCCCGTCCTGCCCGGCGTCGAGGCGTTCGCCGCCCCCGGCCACACGCCGGGCTGCCTCGTCTACCGCGTCCCGGCGGCGGACGGCACGACGCTGCTGTTCGCGGGCGACGCCGTGAAGAACCGCGCCGAGCTGCTCTCGGGCGAGGTCGACATGACGATCGACCGCCCGGCGAGCGAGGCGTCGGTCCGGCGCGTGCGGGACCTGTTCGCCGCGACGCCCGACGCGCTGCTCGTGCCCGGCCACGACCTCCCGTTGCGGGCCGGCCCGGACGGCGGGGCCGAGCCCGTCGGCGGGCGCGCCGCCGGCATCGCCGCGTGGTTCGGCGAGACGCTCGCCGACACGACCGCGTTCGACCTGACCCAGGCCGGCGGGCGGTGATGCCCCCCGCCGACCGACGTGCTGCTCGCCGTCGGCGGCCACAAGGGCTACGGTCTCGCGCTCATGGCGGACCTCCTCGCGGGCGTCCTGTCGGGCGCGAGCTATCTGACGCGGATCTCCTCGTGGAGCGCGCGGTGATGAAACTGCCGGCCGGCGCGTGCGACTGCCACGCGCACGTCTTCGGTCCGTTCGACCGCTTCCCGCTGGCCTCCGACCGCCCGTACACGCCGGGCGAGGCGCGCCTCGACGACCTGCGCGCGATGCACGAGGCCCTCGGCGTCGAGCGCGTCGTGATCGTCGCGGCCTCGCCCTACGACACCGACAACGCCGCCCTGATCGACGCGCTGCGACGCCTCGACGGCGCGGGCCGCGGAGTCGTCGCGCTCGACCCCGACGCGCTCGCGGACGCCGACCTCGCCGGGATGCACGCGGCCGGGGTCCGCGGCGTGCGGGTCAACCTCGCGAGCGTCGGCGCCGAGGACCCCGAGGCGGCCGCGCCGGTCCTGCGGGCGACCGCCCGGGCCGTCGCGCGGCTGCGCTGGCACGTCGACCTCCACGCGGGCCTCGACGTCGTCGCCGCGCTGAAGGAGACGATCGCGACGTCGCCGGCGCCCACCGTCGTGGACCACTTCGGCCTCGCGGACCCCGCCGACGGGCCCGCGCACCCGGGCTTCGCCGCCCTGCGCGACCTCGCCGCGTCGGGCGCGGCGTACGTGAAGCTCAGCGCGCCCGAGCGGATCGCGGACGACCCCGACGGCGACCGCGTCGCCGCGCTGGCGCGCGCGCTCCTGGACGCCGCGCCCGACCGGATGCTGTGGGCCAGCGACTGGCCGCACACCGGCGGTGGCCCGCACGGCGGCGGCGCGCGGGACCCGGACCGCGTCGAGCCGTTCCGCGCCGTGGACGACGCGCACGCGCTCGAACGCCTGCGCGCGTGGACGCACGACGACGACGAGGCCCGCCGCGTGCTCGTCACGAACCCCGCGCGGCTCTACGGGTTCTGAGCGTCAGTCGCCGAAGGCGGCCCAGACGTCCTCGGACGACGAGCCCGCCCCCGGCCGCGCCGCGCCGTTCGCGCCGTCGCCGCCGTCGTCGCGCGCGCCGGTCCCGTCCGGGCGCACGACCACCGCCGGATCGATCCGCAGCACCGCGTAGCCGCCGACGGCCCCCGCCCCGAAGCCCGGGGCGAAGACCCGCAGGGGCCGGTCGATGACGCCGTCCGCGACCGCGTCGTGGATGGCGAGCGGGATCGAGGCGGCCGACACGTTGCCGACGCGCTCGATGTTGAAGTAGAGCTGGTCGGCCTCGAGCCCGGCGTCGGTCGCGAGCTCGGTGACCATCGTCTTGTTCGCCTGGTGGGGGACGACGAGGTCGATCGCGTCGATCAGCGCGCCGTCGCCGCCGTCGGGGTGGGGGAGGTCGCGCAGCTCGCCCATCATCTGCGCGAGGTAGCGCCCGGCGAGCGAGCGGACCTCAGGGCCGTACACCGTGATGTCGTTGTCGAACTCCGGGTTGGGCCAGATGATCGAGTTGACCTCCGTGCACGGCCCGCTCGCGTAGGTCTGGAGCACGTCGACGTCGCCCGGCTCCCCGGCGCCCGCCGGCCCGACCACGACCGCCGAGGCGCCGTCGCCGAAGATCATCCGCGACGGCCGGACGGCCCCGATCTTGTCGGAGAACTTCTCGGCGCACACGAGCAGCACGGGCCGCTCGACCTCCTGCAGCAGCCGCGTCGCCTCGCTCAGCCCGTACGGGAACCCGGCGCACGCGGCGATCAGGTCGAACGACGCGTGGGTCTGGAAGATGCCGAGCTGGCCGGAGAGCCAGGTCGCGACCGACGGGATCAGGCGCGTGCTCGTGCACGAGCAGAAGAGCACCGCGCCGACCTCCTCGGGCGCGCGGCCGGCCGCGGCGAGCGCGGCCTCGGCGGCCTCGAGCGAGATCTCGTCGAGCCCGCGCTCCGTGTACCGGCGCTCCTCGATCCCGGTCTTGCGCGCGATGTCGTCGGCCGTCATCGGCGACCAGCTGAAGGCGCCGTTGCGGACGAGGTCCTCGTTCGTGCAGGCGTGCTCGCCCTTGACGACGGCCAGCGCCTCGATCCGCGGGCGCACGGCGAAGCGCTCGCGCACGCGGACGGCCGGGTACGGCGCCACCGGCGCGCGCGCCTCGTCGGGCGCCACGGGCCGTGCCCGCGGCTTCTCGCCGGCCTTGACCCGGCGGATGAAGTCGATGACGTCGCCGCTGCGCGGGGCGAACACGACCACGAAGTCGTCGTCGTCGAGCGTCCCGACCGCCTTCAGGCTCGTCCGCGGCCGCTCCCACGGGTACTGGTCGTGGAGCACCATGGCGATGCGGTGCAGCGACTCGAGCGCGGGCACGGCCTCGCGGCAGTCGCGGATCGCCTCGAAGCCGAAGACGGGGTAGTCGGGGTCGTAGGCGTCCAGGCAGAACGTCAGCGCGTCGGGCGTCTCGAGGATCTCGGCGACCGTCGGCTTGATCGCGGGCAGCTCGGTCGCGTGGTGCGGGCGGTGGGCGAAGACGTCGAACAGCGTGCGGAAGATGCGGTCCTCGGCCTCGGGGTCCTCGCCCGCGGGCAACGCCTCGTAGGCGGCGCCGACCGCCGCGACCTTGCGCTCGCCGTCCTCCCACGGCGTCAGGACGGGCAGGAAGACGTCGTCGCGCCGGCGGGGGACGTCGCGCCAGCGCGCCGGGCGCTTCTCGTACATCGTCACCGCGTAGCGGTTGACCCACACGAGGTTGAGCGCCACCGCGCGCATCAGGTCGTAGCGGCTCTCGTAGTCGCCCGCCTCGACGGCCGCGAGGATGTCGGTGCCCGTCGGCGCCTTGGCCTCGAAGTCGCGCGCGATCACCGCGTCGAGCGTGTCGAGGTCGCCGATGACCGAGAAGTCGAGCTCCGGCAGGAAGTTCGACGGGAACACGAGCCGGCCGTGGCGGTTGACGACGAAGGGCTTCATGACCTGTTCCTTCCCATGGATCCGCGAGGATGCACAGGATGCTCGAACGACTGCGGGACGGCGGCGTCGTCGTGATCGACGGCGGGATGGGGACCGAGCTCGAGGCGCGCGGCGCGCCGATGGACCACGAGGCGTGGTGCGGCCTGGCCAACCTCGACGCGCCCGACCTCGTGCGCGCGATCCACGAGGACCACATCCGCGCGGGCGCCGACGTCATCATCGCCAACACGTTCCCGTGCAACCGGCTCGCGATGGAGGCGGCGGGGTTCGGCGACCGCGTCGGCGACATGAACCGCGCCGCCGTGCACGCCGCGATCGAGGCCCGCGACCGCGCGGCCGGCGGGCGCGACGTGGCGATCGCCGGGTCGATGTCGCTCTGGGGCTCGTTCGACGAGGGCTGGCAGCAGCCGCCGGACGAGGTCCTGCTCGACGTCTACGGCGAGCAGGCCGAGATGCTCGCGCACGCCGGCGCCGACCTGCTCGTGCTCGAGATGCTCGACGCGCGCTGGGCCACGGCGCTCGCCGCGGCCGCGCGGACCGGGCTGCCGGTCTGGGCCGGCATCTGGGCGGACCTCGGCGCCGACGGCCGGCCGCTGCGGCCCAAGAGCGACCGCCCGCTCGAGGACGACCTCCCCGCGCTGCTCGGCGCGGGGGAGCGCATCGACGCGGTCCTCGTCATGCACACCGAGCTTCCGGCGGTGGTGCCCACGCTCGACCTCGTCGCGCGCCACTACGACGGCCCGCGCGGCGCCTACCCCCACCACGGCCGCTGGGAGCGCCCGCACTGGGTCTTCGAGGACATCACGCCGGAGGCGTTCGCCGACGAGGCCGAGCGCTGGCTCGACCAGGGGGCGCGGCTGGCGGGCGGCTGCTGCGGCACGCGGCCCGAGCACGTCCGGGCGATCCGCGAGCGGGTCGACCGCCGCGGCGGCGCGGTCAGCGGCCGGTGAGGCGCTCGGCCGCCGCGCGCAGGCCGGCCGCCGGCCGCGGCGGGCTCGGGCTCGGGCAGGTCGACGACCCGCGCGCCGTTGACGTAGACGATCTGCGTGTCGCCGAGCCGGTCGACGAGCGTCGCCGGGTTGGGGTGCGTGTGGCCGTGCAGCAGGAGCCGCGGGCGGTGCTCGAGGACCCAGTCGCGCAGGCCGGCGAACCCGACGTGGGCGGGGTCCTCGGGGTCGTCGTTGACCCCGAAGGGCGGGCAGTGGCAGATGACGACGTCCGCGGGCGGCAGCTTGCGCATGAGCTTCGCCGCCCGCTTCTGGCTGAAGGCGGGCCCGTGCTCGCCGTGGTCGCGGCGGTAGGCGACGCAGCCCTCGAAGCCGCAGATGCTGAGCCCGTTGTCGAGCTCGACGCGGCGCAGGTGGAGGTCCTCGATGCCGAACTGCTCCATGTACGGCTCGAAGTCGTGGTTGCCGCGCACGCCGAACTTCGGCAGGCGGACGCGGTCGAGCGTCTCGAGCCACGCGGTCTGCAGGTCGCCGAGGCACAGGACCGCGTCGAGGTCGTGCTGGGCGGCCAGCCGTCCGGCGTCCGCGTGGAACGGCCGGTCGGCGAGGGCGAGCGCGCGCATCGGTCAGATCCTGCCCGACACGGCCTCGCCCGCAACGGCCGGCCCGCGGGCGTCGAATCGCAGGCGGGCGCGCGGGTCTCCCGGCGCGCTTGCGCGATTCAGCACAAGCGCTGCGGCCCCGCTGCACGGCCCGAACCCGTGCCAGAGCCGAGATCCGCCTCGCGACCGCGTCGATTCGATGAACGGATTCGCACGATCGTCCGCTCCACGGGCCGGTGCGCGATCTCGCCGCCGACCTGCGCATCCGACGGATTGACGCGGCCCCGGCCACAGCGCAGTGTCCGCCCGGCACGCACGCAACAAACGACACACGGAGGGGTGTGTCCATGACAGGACGCTTTGCCGGGGCCGTGGCCACGGCGGGAATGCTGATGCTGCTGGGGCCCGCGGCGGCGATGGCGGACCTCGGGAGGACGGACGTCATCCTCGCGGGGAGCCAGAGCGCGGTCGACTACCACGCCGAGGCGGCGCCCGCCAAGCCCGCCGACGGGGGCACGACCATCATCGGGGGCAACATCCAGATCGCGAGCGACCGCGGCTCGAAGGACGGCGTCGCGGGGGACTGTGACCCCGATCCGCGGTTCGGGACGCACCCGCGGCCCGACGACGAGGGCTGTACCTGGGACGAGCCGGTCGGCTCGGGCCAGGACTTCATCGCCTTCGGCCGGCACATCGCCCAGCAGGACGTCTCGCCGATCGGGAGCGGCGACACCGGCTCGGGCAGCGGCGGCGGCGGGATGGGCGACAGCAGCGGCGACACCGACACGTCGCCCGACGGCGCGTACGTCCCCGTGACGACGCCCACGCGCGAGAGCTTCAACGGGCGCGGCGGCCTGGACAAGGACGGCAACCCGTTCCTCGAGGACCGTCCGGTGCTCGAGGACGAGGACCTGGGCTTCCAGATCACCGGCGCCAAGATCTACAACTACCTCGCGCCGCAGGGCAACGCCGACAACCGCTGGCGCCGGCTGTGCGGCGAGGGGTACGTCTCGCCGCTCTCGAACAACACGTACAACAGCGGCCCGTTCGCCGACGGGGACGCCGTCCCGTTCGTCGTCCAGATCTGGGACGCGGACTGGAAGGACCCCTCCGACCTCGACGGCGGCAACCAGGACTACTTCATCATCGACGTCTTCCCGCAGGGGACGAGCTTCGACGTGAAGACCTGCCGGGCGATGAAGCCGGAGTACCCGCCGGCGCCCGAGAACCCGCCGGCGAACCCGAATCCGCCCGTCGCCCCGGCGCCGAAGCCGGCCGCGGCGGTCGCCGCCGCGCCCGCCGCGGGTGCCGTCAAGGGCGTCACCGTCCGCCGCGGCACGGCCCGGCTGGCCGCGGTCAGCACCTGCCCGATCACGGCCCCGGTGCCGCTGCGCGTGCAGGGCCGCCAGATCCGCAGCGTGACGTACTCCGTCGACGGCCGTCGCGTCGCCACCGTGACGCGCGCCGACAGCATCGGGCGCTGGACCGCCCGGGTCGATCCGCGGCGCCTGCGGACCGGTGTCCATCGCGTCCGCGCCCGCGTGCAGTTCCGCACGGGTGCCGGTCCGGCCCGGACGCTCACCATGTCGTTCCGGACCTGCGCCCGCCCAGCGGCGCAGGTGCAGCCGCAGTTCACGGGCTGAGCAGGCCCGCGACGAGCGCGATCGCGCCCCGGTGCCCAAGTGGCGCCGGGGCGTTTTCGCGTTCTCCCGGAACTTTCTCGGCACGGGCCCCGGCCGCGGCATACGCTCGCCCCGGCCCTTCCCGTCCTAAGGAGAGAGACTTGCGCGAGGACATCGAGTTCGACGCCGGCGGCACCACGCTGCGCGGCTGGTTCTACCGCCCGGACACCGACGGCCCGGCGCCCTGCATCGTCATGGCCCACGGGTTCTCGGCCATCAAGGAGATGCACCTCGACGACTACGCCGAGGTCTTCTGCGACGCGGGCCTGGCCTGCGTCGTCTACGACAACCGCGGGTTCGGCGCCTCCGACGCGGCGCCCGGGCAGCCGCGCCAGGAGATCGATCCCTGGGAGCAGATCCGCGATTACCAGCACGCGATCACCTACGCCCAGATGCGGCCCGACGTGGACGCGAGCCGCATCGGCGTGTGGGGCTCGAGCTACTCGGGCGCGCACACCTACGTCGTCGGGGCGATCGACCGGCGCGTCAAGGCCGTCTGTGGCCAGGTCCCGCTCATCTCCGGCCGTGGGGCGTTCGACATGCTCGTCCGCCTCGACAACTGGGCCGCGACGTGGGAGCTGCTCGCCGGCGACCGCATCGCCCGGGCGAGCGGCGAGCCGCCGGCGATGATGCCGGTCGTCGACCCCGACCCGACCGCCCCGTCGGCGCTGCCGACGCCCGACTCGTACGAGTTCTTCAGCGCGTACGAGGGCTCGTCGTGGAAGAACGAGGTGACGCTGCGGACGATCGAGATGTTCCGGGGCTACGAGCCCGGCGAGTACCTCAAGCGGATCTCGCCGACGCCGCTGCTCATGGTCGTCGCGCCGAACGACCGCCTCGTCGCCGGCGAGGTGGCGTGCGCGGCCTACGAGACCGCGGCCCACCCGAAGAAGCTCGTGCTCGTGCCGGGCGGCCACTTCGACGCCTACGTCGGCCCGGGCTTCGAGATCTCCTCGGGCGCGGCGCGCGACTTCTTCGTCGAGCACCTGCTCACGGGGGCCGCCGTCCGCGCCGCGGAGACCGCGACCGCCTGAACCACCGGTGCCTCGGCGCGGACGGGCGACGCGCCCGTCCGCGCCGCGGGCTACCGTGCCGCGTCGTGCCCGCCCGTGCCGCGCTCCTCGCCGTGATCGTCGCCGGCGCGCTGGCCGCGACGCCCGCGGCGGCGCAGGCCCGCTTCGTCCTCGGCATCGCCGACCAGTCGACGGCGATGCTCTCCGACGAGCGCTTCACCGCGCTCGGCGTGGAGGACACGCGGATCGTCGTGCCCTACGACGTCGCGCTCGATCCCGTGCAGCTCGCCCGGTACGCGCCGTTCCTCGACACCGCCCACGCGCGCGAGATCCGGGTCCTCGTCGCCTTCAACGGCCCGGCGGCCTCGACGCGGCTGCCGAGCGTGCGCGCCTACACCCGGGCGATGCGCGCGTTCCGGGCGCGCTTCCCGTGGGTCCGCGACCTGGGGACGTGGAACGAGGCCAACCACGCCTCGCAGCCGACGGCGCGCCACCCGCGCCGCGCCGCGCAGTACTTCAACGCCCTGCGGGCGCTGTGCCGCAGCTGCCGGATCGTCGCCGCCGACGTCCTCGACCAGGCCGGCTTCGCGACGTGGATCCGGACGTTCCGGCGGACCGCCCGCGGGCGCGCGGATCTGGGGCCTGCACAACTACGTCGACGTCAACCGCGACCGCGACGTCTCGATCCCGCGCCTGCGCCGCGCGACCGGCGGGCGCGGCTCGGTGTGGCTCACGGAGACGGGCGGGGTCGTGCGCTTCGCGCGCTCGTTCGGCTATGACGAGCGCCGCGCCGCGCGCAGCACGCGCCACGTCCTGACGATCGCCACCCGGCGCAAGGTCGCCCGCGTCTACCTGTACCAGTGGACCGGCGCGCCGCTCGGGTCGCGGTGGGACTCGGGCCTCGTCGCCGCCGACGGCCGGGCACGGCCCGCGCTCAACGTCATCGAGCGCTACCTGCGCCGGCCGCTCACGCCGCTGCCGCCGATCCCGCGCGTCCCGCGCTTCCCCCGCGCACCCGCACCCGCACCGGCTCCCGAGGCGCCGCCCGTCGTCGTGCCCGGCACCGGCGGCGTCGAGGCCCCGGCGCCCGCCACCGCCGGTTGACCCTCGGCGCACGGGTCGTTGACCCCGGGCGCAGACCTGCCGCCCAGCCGGTTCATCCGCAGGCCCCGGGGTAGCCACGTGGCCGGGGAAGGTGGCACCGACGCCTTCCTGCCCTCGGGTGTCTCGAACGCTCCGCCGTGTCCGTGCGCCCGGGCGCCACCAGCGGAGGGAGGACGTCAAGCGATGCGCAGTGACCGGAACGCGGACGCGCGCTCGGGCGCGGCGGTGGGGCTGCACCCGCCCGACGAGCGCACCGAGCCGCCGCGGTACACGCGGGCCGCCCGCGACCCGGCCGGCACGGCCGACGCGTCCGACGCCCGACGCCCGTCAGCGGCCTGCTCGAGACCGGCGAGGCGGAGATCGAGCTGCGCGGCGTCTCCAAGCGCTACGTCTCGCGCGACCGCGAGACCCTCGCCCTCACCGACATCGACCTCGGCATCCGCCGCGAGGAGTTCGTCGCGCTCGTCGGCCAGTCGGGCTGCGGCAAGACGACGATGCTGCGGATCCTCGCCGGGCTCATCAAGCCGACGACGGGCGACGTGACCGTCGCCGGCCGCCCGCTCTGGCAGGGCGACCGCCGCGACGACGACGCGCTGCGCAAGCTCGGGCTCGTCTTCCAGGACGCGCACCTCTTCCCGTGGTACTCGGTCGAGGAGAACATCGCCCTGCCGCTCGTGCTGCGCGGGGTCGACAAGGGCGAGCGCCGCCGGCGCGCGCACGAGCTCGGCGAGCTCGTCGGCCTGCAGGGCTTCGAGAAGGCGCTCCCGCGCGAGCTGTCGGGCGGCATGCGCCAGCGCGTCGCGATCGCCCGGGCGCTGAGCTACGACCCGGAGATCCTGCTGCTCGACGAGCCCTTCGGCGCGCTCGACGCGATGACGCGCGACAAGATGAACATGGAGCTCCAGCGCATCGCCGGGCTGATCCATGCGACGGTCGTGCTCGTCACGCACTCGATCGCGGAGGCCGTGTTCCTCGCCGACCGCGTCGTGCTGCTGTCCGCCCGGCCGGGCCGGATCCGGTCGATCACCGCGGTCGACGCGCCGCATCCGCGCGAGCTCGAGGTCACCGCGCAGCCGGGCTTCCAGGACATGGTCATCGGGCTGCGCAACCAGCTGACGGAGGACGAGGAGCGCGTCGCGCGCGCGGGAGGGGTGAGCGAATGAGCCGGCGTCCGCTGGGCCGCTTCGGCCCGCTGGTGTCGACCGCCGTCGCGATCGTCGTGACGGTCGTCCTGTGGAAGCTCGTCATCGCGGTCTTCGACGTCTCGCCGTTCGTGCTGCCGCAGCCCGAGGACGTCATCGGCGGCGTGCGCGACCTGATGAACTCGAACGGCTTCTGGTCCGACGTGCGGGTCACGCTGACCGAGACGATCGTCGGCTTCCTCATCGCGCTCGCGCTGGGGCTCTCGCTCGGCACGCTGCTCGGCCGCGTCGTGTGGCTCGAGCAGGCGCTGCGCCCGGTGATCGTCGCGTCTCAGGTCGTGCCGAAGGTGGCGCTGATCCCGCTGTTCATCGTGTGGTTCGGCTTCGGGATCACGTCGAAGATCATCATCGTCGCGCTGCTGTCCTTCTTCCCGATCCTCCTGAACGTGATCCTGGGGGTCCGGTCGGTGGACGCGGGCCAGCGCGACGTGATGCGCAGCCTGAACGCGACGCGGTGGCAGACGTTCCGCCGCCTCGAGCTGCCGAGCACGCTGCCGTACATCCTCGCCGGCATGGAGGTCGGGATCGTCTTCGCCGTCGTCGGCGCCGTCGTCGGGGAGTACCTCGGCGGCGACCAGGGGCTCGGCTACCGGGTGGTCACGAGCCTGAACAACCTCGAGGCCGAGACGCTGTTCGCGGTGATCCTCGTCCTCACGCTGTTCGGGTTCCTGCTCTACCTGGCGGTCGTGGCGCTGAAGCGCTTCCTGATCCCGTGGCACGACTCGGCGATCGACCACACGCGGGCCAGCACATGACGGGGGACCAGGTCAGGACCGACGGGAGGAACAGGTGATGGTGCAGTTCAACCACGAACAGGGGACCGAGGGCACGACGCGGCGGACGTTCATCGGCCGCGCCGCCGGCACATTCGCCGCCCTCAGCGGGTCGAGCGTGCTGCTCGCCGCGTGCGGCGGCAGCGACACGCTCCGGCGGCTCGAGCGCGGGCAGCTCGAACTCGGGCGCGGGCGCGAAGAGCGCGACGATCGTGAACATCCTGCCGCCGCAGCTCGGCTACGTGGCGGAGTACATCGCCGACATCGACGGCTTCTACAAGAAGAACGGCGTGTCGGTGAAGGTCGAGACCGCGCGCGGCTCGGCCCCGGCGATCCAGGGCGTCCTGAGCGGGACCGCGCTCATGTGCCGCTGCGGCCGCCTCGAGTCGCTCATCGCGATCGCCGACCGCGGCGCGCCGATCCACGCCGTCGCGTTCACCGACCCGGCGCTCGCCACTGGCGATCGTGTCCGACAAGAAGGCGCCGCTCACGAAGCCCGCCGACCTCAAGGGCAAGCGCATCGGCATCCCGTCCGAGGGCGGCACGAGCGAGACGACCCTCGACCTGCTCATCGCCTCGAGCGGCCTGAAGACGAACGACGTCCCGCGCCAGGTCACCGGCTTCACGCCGGGCACGTTCGAGCTCATCAAGAAGGGCCGCCTCGCCGGCTTCATCATCGGCGCGACCCAGATGCAGCAGTTCCGCCAGGCCGTCCCCGAGGCGACGTTCATGCCCACCTACGACTTCGTCGACGACGGCGAGAACTACATCGCCTCCGAGCGCGGCCTGGCCGAGAGCAAGGACACGATCGTCCCGTACCTCGAGTCGGTGAAGGGCGCGATGCGCCAGGTGATCGCCGACAAGGAGTCCGGCTACGCCGACACGATCAAGAAGCTGCGCGGCAAGTACGACTTCCCGGAGCTCAAGGACGCGGCGGTCGCGAAGTCGTGGATCGACTTCCTCGTCACCTCCTGGACGAAGGACGGCGAGGAGCAGGTGCTCAAGACGAACCCCGACGAGTGGCGCCAGACCTACGACGCGGCCGTGAAGATCAAGGCCGCCAAGGGCGGCGTGGACGTGATGAAGAACCTCTCCTCGCCGCTGGTGTGACGGGCGGAATGACGCAGACCGAGGTCCAGACACAGCCGACGGCGACCCAGCGGGCGGTGTCCCTCGTGGACACCGACATCCATCCGGTGATGCTGCCGGCCGAGCAGGGGCGGCGGCTCAGCACCCGCTGGGCGCAGCACCTCGAGCGCTACGGCCGGCGGGCGCCGCACGTGACCGACCTCTACCCGCGCCCGCGCAACAAGGGCATGCGCGCGGACGCGTGGCCGGAGGGCGGGGTGCCGGGCAGCTCCTACGAGCTCGCGCGCGAGCAGCTCCTCGACGAGCATGACGTCGACTTCGGCGTGCTCCTGTGCCTCAACGGCCAGGACTCGGGCTACGACCCGCCGGGCTTGGCGGCCGACCTCAACCGGGCGCTGAACGACTGGCTCGCCGAGGAGTGGCTCGACCGCGACGACCGGCTGCGGGCGTCGATCTGCGTGCCGCACGACCACCCCGAGCTCGCGGTGGCGGAGATCGAGCGCCGCGCGGGCGACGCGCGCTTCGTCCAGGTCCTGTTCCCGGCCGGCGGCCAGGAGCCGTTCGGCGCGCCGCGCTACTGGCCGGTCTACGAGGCGGCGGCGGCGCACGGCCTGCCGGTCGCCTACCACACCGGCGGCTACACCGGCCATCGCGGCACGGGCTGGCCGTCGTTCTACCTCGAGGAGCACACGTCCTACGGCGTCGTCATGCAGATCCTGCTCGACGAGCCTCGTCTGCTCGGGCGTGTTCGGGGCGATCCCCGGCCTCAAGGTCGTGCTCACCGAGGGCGGCGCGCTGTGGTCGGCCGCGCTGCGCTGGCGCCTGGACGAGGCGTGGGCGCCGGCTGCGCGACGAGACCCCGGAGCTCGACCGCAAGCCGTCCGAGGTCATCGACGAGCACGTCTGGTACGACACCCAGCCGATGGAGGAGCCCGACGACCCGGCGCACTTCCTGCAGGTCGTCGCCCAGGCGCGCATGGAGGACCGGCTGCTGTTCGCGACCGACTATCCGCACTGGGACTTCGACTCGCCCACGCAGTCGCTGCCGCGCGGGATGTCGAAGGAGCTCCGGGCGAAGGTGCTGGCCGGCAACGCCTGCGATCTCTACGGCCTGCCGCGGGTGCGCGATGCCGGCTGACGCGATCGACTGCGACGTCCACTGCGCGCCCGCGTCGATGGACGTGCTGCTGCCCTATCTCGACGACTACTGGCGCTCGTACATCGACGACGCGACGATCCGCCTCGCGCACCTCGGCTACCCGCCGGGGGCGGCGACGACGGGCGGCCCGACGCCCGGCAGCGTGCGAGGAGCTCGCGCCGGTGCTCGATCGCGAGGGCACGCGCCGGGCGCTGCTCAGCTGCGTCGTGCTCGACGGCGTGCACCGCAACCCGCACTACGCGGCCGCGGTCGCCACGGCCCTCAACGACTGGGTCCGCGACGGCTGGCTCGACCGCGACGAGCGCCTGCGCGGGAGCATCGTCGTGTCGACCCTCGACATCGACGCGGCGGTGCGCGAGGTCGAGCGCCTGGCCGAGGACGAGCGCTTCGTGCAGGTCCTGCTGCCGGTGCGCTCCGACGTCCCCTACGGCAACCGCGTCTACCACCCGCTGTACGCCGCCTGCGAGCGGCACGGCCTGCGCGTCGCGTTGCACGCGTGGGGCAAGGCCGGCGCCGCGCCGACCACGACGGGCCTCACGCCGACCTTCCTCGAGGACTACCTCTCGAACGCCCACATCGCCGAGGTCCAGCTGTTGAGCCTCGTGGCCGAGGGCGTGTTCGAGACGTTCGGCGACCTCGGTGTCGTGTTCGCCGAGTGCGGCTTCGCCTGGCTGCCCTCGCTGCTGTGGCGCTTCGACAAGGACTGGAAGGGCGTCTGGCGCGAGGTGCCGTGGGTGAAGGGACGCCCGTCGGAGGCCGTCCGCCGCCACGTCCGCCTGACCACCGCGCCGGCGCACCTGCCGAGCGTGCCGGAGGAGGTCGCCCAGGTCGTCGAGATGGTCGGGCCCGGGATGCTGCTCTACGCGAGCGACGCGCCCCACGACCACGGCGCGTCGGGCGGCGCGCTGCTGCGCGACCTCGGGGCCGGCGACGTGGAGGCGATCCTGCGAGGCAACGCGACCGCCTTCTACCGGCGGCCGGTCGCATGAGGGTCGTCGTCTCGCGCCTGGACGACTTCCCGCCGGGCGAGCGCCGGATCGTCAAGGCGGGCGCGCGGTCGATCGGCGTGTTCCGCGTCGAGGACGAGTTCTTCGCCATCCGCAACCGCTGCCCGCACCAGGGCGGCCCGCTGTGCCAGGGCCGCCTGTCGGCGTGGGCCGTCGCGAGCGCGCCGGGGCAGGTGCGCATGGAGGGCCCGCCGCGGCTCGTCGCCTGCCCATGGCATGGCTGGGAGTACGACCTCGAGACCGGCCAGTCGTTCATGGGGCCGGGGGAGACGCGGGTCAAGGCCTACGACGTCGCCGTCGAGCGCGGCTCGGAGATCCCGCCGGAGGCCAAGGCCGCGGGGCGCGAGCCCGGGCCCTACGTGGCCGAGACGTTCTCGGTCACCGTCGAGGAGGACTATGTCGTCGTCGACGTCTAGCGCTGCCACAGCGATCGCCGATCAGCAGCGGCCCTGTGACCCTCGTCGACGTCGACGTGCACCCGACGATGATGCCCGCGTCGCTGCTGCCGCGCCTGAGCGCCCGCGCGCGCGAGCACTTCGAGGCCTTCGGCCCGCGGGTCGCCGGGGCCTACGCGATGTTCCCGCGGATGCGCAACGGCGGCTTCCGCGTCGACGCCCGCCCCGAGCAGGGCCGCCCGGGGAGCGACCTCGGGCTGATGCGCCGCCAGCACCTCGACGAGTACGGCATCGACCACGCGGTCCTCACGCCGATGCAGGCCCAGAGCTTCGGCGGCGAGGCGCCCGCCCTCGCGGACGAGCTGTGCCGCGCGCTGAACGACTGGATCCGCGAGGAGTGGCTCGACCGCGGAGCCGCGCCTGCTCGGCTCGATCTGCCCGCCCCACGAGCACCCCGACCTCGCCGTGCGCGAGATCGAGCGGCTGGCCGGCGACCCGCGCTTCGTCCAGGTCCTGCTCCCCGGCACGGCCGAGATGGGGCTCGGCGACGCGCGCTACCGCCCGATCCTGCGGGCGGCGGCCGAGGCGGGGCTGCCCGTCGCGCTGCACACGGGCGGCAACGAGATGCACCGCGGCGCGGGGTGGCCGTCCTACTACCTCGAGATGCACGTGTGGAACGGCAACACGATGGCGATGCAGGTGATGTCGCTCATCTGCGGCGGGGTGTTCGAGGAGCTCCCCGGCCTGCAGGTCGTGTCCGTCGAGTGCGGGATCGCGTGGGCCGCGGCGATGGCGTGGGCGCTCGACGACGCGGTGCGCGCCTTCGGCGAGGAGCTGACGACCGGGATGCGCCGCGCGCCGTCCGAGCAGCTGCGCGAGCACTTCTGGTTCTCGACCCAGCCGATCGAGGAGCCCGAGGACCCCGAGCACCTCGCCTTCGCGTTCGCCGCGCTCGGGCATGGAGGACCGCATCCTGTTCTCGACCGACTATCCGCACTGGGACTTCGACGCCCCGGGGCAGACGCTGCCGCGGTCGCTGTCGCGCGAGGTCAAGGCGAAGATCCTGGCCGGCAACGCGTGCCGGCTGTACGGGCTGCCGGGCTCGTGACCGCCGCCCCCGCCGCGACCGCGCTCGTCGACTGCGACGTCCACGTCGCGCCGCGCACGCTCGAGCCCCTGCTCGCCCACATGGACGACTACTGGGCCGACTACGTCGCGAACTCCGAGCTCGCGCTGTCGCCGGCGATGAACGGCACCTACCCGCCGGCGGCGTTCCGCGACGGCCCCGAGCCGGGCACCCGCCTGCGCGTGCCGGCGACGCTCGACGAGCTGCGCGCGGACCTGCTCGACGGCTCGCCCGCGACGACGGCCGTGCTCAGCTGCATCACGCCGTTCGACACGAGCCGCAACGCCTACTACGAGGCCGCGCTCTGCCGCGGCGTCAACGACTGGCTGCGCACGGAGTTCCTCGAGCGCGACCCGCGCCTGCGCGCGGGGCTCGTCCTGCCGACGCTCGACCCGGACGCCGCCGTCGCCGAGATCGAGCGCCTGGGCGGCCACGACGGCTTCGTCCAGGTGCTGCTCCCGATCCGCACCGAGGCCCCGTACGGCAACCCCCGCCACCACCGGGTCTGGGAGGCGGCCGAGCGCGCCGGCCTCGTGCTCGGCCTCCACGCGTGGGGCCGCGTCGGCAACGCGCCGACCGCCAGCGGCTTCACCCGCTCCTACGTCGAGGACTACGCGGCCAACTCGCAGGTCGTCGTGCAGGCGCACGTCACGAGCCTCGTGTCGGAGGGCGTGTTCGAGCGCTTCGGCGGCCTGAGGGTCGCGCTGCTCGAGTGCGGCTTCGCCTGGCTGCCGTTCCTGCTGTGGCGCTTCGACAAGGACTGGAAGGCGCTCTGGCGCGAGGTGCCGTGGGTCAGGCGCCGCCCGTCGGAATACGTGCGCGAGCACGTCCGCCTGACCACCGCGCCCGCGCAGCTGCCGACCGATCCCGCGGTGCTCGCCCGCCTCCCGGACCTGATGCCGGTGGGGGAGATGCTGCTGTACGCGAGCGACCACCCGCACCGCCACGGCGGCGGGATCGAGCCGCTGCTCGACGTGCTCGACGAGGACGGCCGGCACGCGATCCTCGCGGGCAACGCGACCGCGCTCTACGGCCTCTGACCCCGGCGTGTTCGACGGGTTCGCGACGGAGGACGTCGTCACCGGCGAGGCGGTCATCCATCTGCGCCGCGGCGGCGCGGGGCCGCCGGTGCTGCTGCTCCACGGCTATCCGCAGACGCACGCCATGTGGCACCTCGTCGCGCCGCGCCTGGCCGGGAGTTCACGGTCGTCGCCGCCGACCTGCGCGGCTACGGCGACAGCTCCAAGCCGCCGACGACCGACGACCACGAGCCGTACTCCAAGCGCGCGATGGCGCGCGACGGCGTCGCGGTCATGGCCCGCCTGGGGTTCGAGCGCTTCGCCGTCGCCGGCCACGACCGCGGCGCGCGGGTCGCCTACCGGATGGCGCTCGACCACCCGGAGGCGGTCGAGCGCGTCGCCGTCCTCGACGTGATCCCGACCGCCGACATGTACGCGCGGACCGACATGCGGATGGCGCTCGGGGCGTGGCACTGGTTCTTCCTCCCGCAGCCCTACGACCTGCCCGAGCGACTGCTCGCGGCCGACCCCGAGGGCTTCTACTTCCGCGGGCGGGAGGCCCTGTTCGCGCCGGAGGCCCTCGCCGAGTACCACCGCTGCCTGCGCGATCCGCGCGTCATCCACGCGATCTGCGAGGACTACCGCGCGGGCGCCACGATCGACCTCGCACTGGACGAGGAGGACCGCGGCGCCCGCCGGATCGCCTGCCCGCTGCTGGCCCTGTGGGGGGAGCAGGGCCCGCTGGGGCGGGGCGACGTCCTGGCGACCTGGCGGACCTGGGCGCAGGACGTCCGCGGGGCGGCGCTGCCGTGCGGCCACCACCTCCCGGAGGAGGCGCCGGAGGAGACGACCGCGGCGCTGCGCGCCTTTCTCGCGGCTATGCCGCCGCGACGACCGCGCTGATCGTCACCTGCCCGCGCGCCCGGGCGACCGAGACGCGGTGGTGGCCGTCGCGCAGCGCGTAGCCGCCGCGGACCGGGACGACCGAGATCGGCGGCAGCGGCACGCCGCGCTCCTCGGCCAGCCACACGCGCTGCCAGCGGGCCTTCGCCGGCGCGGCGGGGCGGAACTCGTCGTCGAAGTGCGCCGCCCGGTTGGGCTCGAGCGTCGCGGTGATGGCGTCGACGGCGATCTCGCGCCGGCCGGTGTCGGCGGGGGCCGCGCGGTGGAACGGCGCGTGCGCCTCGTGGACCGTGAGCAGACCACAACCACATGCGCGACGGCGCAGCACGCGGCAGCGCAGCGCGGCCCGACGGCGGGCCCGTGCGGCCTTCGCGAACGCGTTCTCGGCCTCGATCTGTGCCCATCCGGTCATGGGCTCCAGCGTGCCGCCGCTCGGCCCCCGGCGCCGTACGGCGAGCAAGCCAATGCGGCACCGGGCCCGCCGCCCGGCGGGGGTGCGGGAGCCCGCCGCCCGGTGTTCGGTCGGCGCGAGGCAGGCCGCACCCCGACGGGGCGGTGGTCGAAGATGGAGCCGATGGCAGACGCCGCCACCACGACCGGCGCGGCCGCGGCCCTCGAGCGGCGGGCGCGCGACCTCGATGCGGCCGACCCGCTGCGGGCGTTCCGGGAGCGCTTCGTCGCGATCGGCGACGACGCCGGGGTCGTCGCCTACCTCGACGGCAACTCGCTCGGCCGCCCGCCGCGGACGACGCCCGAGATGCTCGAGCGCTTCGTCCGCGAGACCTGGGGCGCGCGGCTGATCCGCGGCTGGGACGAGGGCTGGATGGAGCTCGGGCGCACGATCGGCGACCGCCTCGGCCGGATCGTGCTCGGCGCCGCGCCCGGCCAAGTCGTGGTCGCGGACTCGACGACGGTGATGCTCTACAAGCTCGCCCGCGCCGCCGTCGCCGCGCGGCCGGGCCGCAGCGCGATCGTCCTCGACAGCGACAACTTCCCGACCGACCGCTACGTGCTCGAGGGCATCGCGGCCGAGCGCGACCTCGTGCTGCGCTGGGTCGAGACCGACCCGGCGGGCGGGATCACGCCCGACCAGGTCGCCGCCGCCGTGGGCCCCGACACCGCGCTCGTCGTGTTCAGCCACGTCGCCTACCGCTCCGCCCACGTGGCCGACGCCGGCGCGATCACGCGCATCGCCCATGCGGCCGGCGCGCTCGCGCTGTGGGACGTGAGCCACTCGGCCGGGTCGGTCGAGGTCCTGCTCGACGACTGGGGCGCCGACCTCGCCGTGGGCTGCACCTACAAGTACCTCAACGGCGGCCCCGGCTCGCCCGCGTTCGGCTACGTCCGGGCCGAGCATCAGGACGTGCTGCAGCAGCCGATCTGGGGCTGGCTCGGGCGGCGCGACCCGTTCACGATGGGTCCCGGCTACGACCCCGCCGCGGGGCTGCAGAGCGTCGTCAGCGGCACCCCGCCGATCCTCGGGATGCTGCCGCTCGATGCGAGCCTCGACCTCATCGAGGAGGCCGGGATGCCCGCGATCCGGGCGAAGTCCGTGGCGTTGACCGAGTTCGCGCTCGATGCGGTCGAGGCGCTGCTCGCCCCGCACGGCGCGCGGGTCGTGTCCCCGCGCGAGAGCGCGTCGCGCGGCGGGCACGTGACCGTCCGCCACCCGGCGTTCCGCGACCTCATGGACCCGCTCTGGGCGCGCGGCGTGCTCGCCGACTTCCGCGAGCCCGAGAGCATCCGCATCGGGATGTCGCCGCTGAGCACGAGCTTCGCCGAGGTCCATCGCGGGCTCACGCTCCTCGCCGCGCTGCTGGCGGAGGCCGTCCGGTGAGGATCGTCGAGATCCGCGAGCGCACGGTGCCGATGGCGTCGGGCATGGCCAACGCCTACGTGTCGTTCGCGCGGATGACGGCCTCGACCGTCGCGATCGTCTCGGACGTCGTGCGCGACGGCGAGCCCGTCGTCGGCTTCGGCTTCAACTCGAACGGGCGCTACGCCCAGGGCGGCCTCATGCGCGAGCGCTTCATCCCGCGCCTGCTCGAGGCCGACCCCGCCGACCTGCTCGACGACACCGGCGAGAACCTCGACCCCGGGCGCGCGTGGGCGGTGATGATGGCCAACGAGAAGCCCGGCGGCCACGGCGACCGCTCGGTCGCGGTCGGCGTCCTCGACATGGCGATGTGGGATCTCGTCGCGAAGATCGCCGGCGAGCCGCTGCACCGCCTGGTCGCGCGCCGCCACGGCGACGGCGAGCCCGACGAGCGCGTCTGGACCTACGCCGCCGGGGGCTACTACCGGCCCGAGCGCGACGTCGCCGCGCTGGTCGAGGAGATGCAGGGCTACCTCGACCGCGGCTACGCCGAGGTCAAGCTGAAGATCGGCGGCGCGTCGCTGCGCGACGACCTGCGGCGCATCGACGCCGTCGCCGAGATCGTCGAGCCGGCCCGGATCGCCGTCGACGCCAACGGCCGCTTCGACCTCGAGACCGCGCTCGCCTACGCCCGCGCCCTGGAGCCCTACGGCCTGCGCTGGTACGAGGAGGCGGGCGACCCGCTGGACTACGCGCTGCAGGCGACCCTCGCCGAGCAGTACGCCCCGCCGCTCGCGACCGGCGAGAACCTCTTCTCCCACCAGGACGCGCGCAACCTCCTGCGCTACGGCGGGATGCGCGCGGACCGCGACGTCCTGCAGTTCGACCCCGCGCTCGGCTACGGGCTGACCGAGTTCCTGCGCACCCTCGACGTCGTCCGCGCCCACGGCTGGTCGCTCCGGCGGGTCGTCCCGCACGGCGGCCACCAGTTCGCGCTGGCGATCGCGGCGGGCCTCCGGCTCGGCGGCAACGAGTCCTATCCCGACGAGTTCCGCCCGTTCGGCGGGTTCGCCGACGACACGCCGGTCGAGGGCGGGCGGGTCGCCCCGAGCGAGGCGCCCGGCATCGGCATCGAGCGCAAGGCCGCGCTGCACGAGGTGCTCGTCGGAGACGCTCAGGAGCGGCTCGTCGAGCCGCGCGTGACGAGCGCGGGGGCCACGACCTCGCGCAGCGTCGGCCGCGTCGCCGTCGGCGCCGAGCGTCTCGAGCAGGAACCCGGTCGCCAGGCCGGCGGCCTGCTCGACGTCCCAGAACGTGGACGTCAGCGGCGGGGTCAGCAGCCGCGAGATCGGGTGGTCGCCGAAGCCCGCGACGGCGACGTCGTCGGGGATCGTGAGCCCCAGCGCGGAGCACGCGGCGTAGACGCCGTAGGCGATCGAGTCCGACAGGCAGAACACGGCGGTCGGGCGGTCCGGCCCGCTGAGCAGCTCCTGCGCGAGCGGCTGCGACCCGTTCAGCGAGTAGGCCGTCGCGACGATCTCGCAGTCGAGACCCAGGGCCCGCGCGATCGCCCGGACCGCGCGCTCGGCCCCGCGGTCGGGCGACGTCTCGAGCGCCCACGAGAGGACGGTCACGCGCCGGTGGCCGAGCTCGCCGAGGTGGCGCAGCGTCTCCTCGACGCCGCGCTCGTTGTCGAAGACGACCTCGCCCGCGGGCGTGACCCCGGGGAGCGCGTCGCCGATCGTGACCGTCGCGATCTGCTCGGCGATCGCCGCCCAGCCGCCGCTCGCCGGCCCGATGGGGAGGACCACGAGCCCGTCGACGCGGTGGTCGACGAGCCGCCGGGCGAGCTCGAGCTCGCGGGCCGGCTCGCCGTCGGCGTCGGCGACGAGGGTGCTCCGGTCGGCCCTCTGGAGCTCGCGCTGGACGGCGCGGACGAGCTCCTGGTTCCAGTAGTCGGAGAGGCTGCCGACGAGCAGCCCGACGACCCCGGTGTCGCCGCCCGCGAGCGCCCGCGCGATCGGATCGGCCTCGTAGCCGAGCTCGGCCGCGGCGGCGCGGACGCGCTCCTCGGTCTCCGCGGAGACGTGCAGACCACGCAGCGCGTAGCTCACCGCGGCGGGCGACAAACCCGTGTACTCGGCGAGCTGGCGGATCGTCGGGCGCTGCCGGCCTCGCGAGGACACCGCGGCAAGCGTACCCATGGCCCGGGCGGCGGGTGACACGCGCCGCGCGGTCCGTTGACATCGGGCGCGACGGCGCCTAGACTTGAACCGGTTCAGTGAACCGATTCACTGAACCGCTTCAGACGAGCGTACAGGGCGCGTTCCGCCCGCTTTGCGGTGGGCGGCCCGCGCGCACCCGTCGCGACCTCTCTCGCCCGCCAAGGAGGCCCCCATGCGGCCGCGTCCGCCCCTGCCCGAGCTCGGCTTCGATCACGACCTCGATCGTGAGGAGCTCCGTCGCCTGGTGGGGGAGATCGCCGCGGCGCCCGGGTCGTGGCAGACGCTCGTGTCGCTCGACGCCGAGCGCCGCCAGTTCCGCCAGCTGTGGCGCGACGGCCACGTGGACATCTGGGTGATCTCGTGGATGAGCGGCCACGACACGGGCTTCCACGACCACGACAGGTCGAGCGGCGCGGTCGCCGTGGTCGAGGGCGAGATCCTCGAGGAGCGGCTCGTGCTCGGCGGCGGGACGGTCGCCCGGCGCCACGGCGCCGGCGCGGTGTTCGACTTCGACGCCTCGCACGTCCACCGGATGCGCCAGGACGAGGACCGCGCCGCGGTCTCGATCCACGCCTACTCGCCGCCGCTGTGGCGGATGGGGGCGTACACGACCGAGCCCGACGGCACCCTGTGCCGCACGTCGATCTCCTACGCCGAGGAGCTGCGGCCCCTCGAGGCCGCCGCGTAGCGCGCGTAATACCCTCCCTTTTCCAGGGATTCTCCCAATCCATACCGCCGGGGTAGCCTTTCCGGCGGGGTTCGTGTTAGGTTGCCCTAAGCGAGGTTAGGCAACCCTTACGGCATTCCCCGCGGTCGCATCCGGTCGCGGGCGGGAGGAGCACTGGATGACGACAGTTCGAGGACGGTTCGCGCTCGCCGCCGCGCTCGTCGCGCTGAGCGCCGGGCTCGCGGCGTGCGGCGGTGACGACAACGACTCGGCGTCGAGCGGGAGCAGCAGCGCCGCCACGACGCAGGCCGCCGCGAGCCCCGAGGACACGATCGCGCCGGACGCCGCGGTCGGCGCCGGGCTCGTGAAGCTCAAGGGCGTCGCGGAGCAGGTCGCCGACGCCCCCGACGGCGACGAGTCCAAGGAGGCCTCCGAGGGCCTCGAGACCGTCTGGAAGCCGATCGAGGGCACGGTCAAGAAGAACGAGCCCGACCTCTACCTCGACGTCGAGGACAGCTTCGAGCGCCTCTCGAGCGGCGACCTCGACAACGCCAAGCAGGGCGAGCAGGACCTCGAGAAGGCGGTCGACGCCTACCTCGCCAAGCACCCCGAGGGCGCCGACAGCGCGAGCTCCGGCGACGAGGACGAGGGCTCGCCCGAGAGCCACATCGCCCCGGACGCCGAGGTGACCGCCGGGCTCGCCGCGCTCAAGGGCGTCGGCGACAAGGTCGCGGCCAGCGGCCGACGGCGCCGGCTCGAAGGCGGCGGCCGAGGGCCTCGAGCCCGTGTGGCAGCCGATCGAGGGCACGGTCAAGAAGAACGAGCCCGACATCTACCTCGACATCGAGGACAGCTTCCAGCGCATGGAGAGCGGCGACCTCGCCAACGCCAAGAAGGGCGCCGCGGCCATGCAGACGGCCGTCGACGACTACCTGGCCAAGCACCCCGGCTGATCGGATCCCCCCAGACGGCGCGGCTCCGCCCGCGCGCTCGCGGGCCCCGGCGCTGGATGGCGGCGCCGGGGCCCGCGCCGTCTCCCGGCGGCTTGCGTCCGCGGCCCGGGTCGCGGATGCTCGGCCCTGCACCGACCGACCCCACCAGGAGCCCGCGCCATGACCACCGTCCCCACCCGCCCGTACCGCAACGTCGTCGGCGGCGAGCTCGTCGACGGGGTGGAGGGCGCCGTGCGCGAGGTCCGCAACCCCGCCACCGGCGAGGTCATCGCCGAGGTGCCCGACGGCACGGCGGGCGACGTCGAGCGGGCGATGGCGGCCGCCCGCGAGGCCCGGATCCCGTGGCGGGACACGACGCCCGGCGAGCGCCAGGCGGCGCTGCTCGGCCTCGCCGGCCTCCTCGAGCGCGACATGGACGAGCTCGCCGAGCTCGAGTCCCGCAACGTCGGCAAGCCGATGTCGCTGGCCCGCGAGGAGATGCCGATCTGCGTCGACGAGCTGCGCTTCTACGCCGGCGCGGCGCGCACCCTCCATGCCCCGGCGGCGGGCGAGTACGACGCGGGCTACACCTCGTTCGTCCGGCGCGAGCCGATCGGGATCGTCGGCCAGATCACGCCGTGGAACTACCCGCTGATGATGGCGATCTGGAAGATCGCCCCGGCGCTCGCGGCGGGCAACGTCGTCGTGCTGAAGCCGTCCGAGCTCACGCCGCTGACGACGCTGCGCCTGGGCGAGCTCGCGGCCGAGGCGCTGCCGCCCGGCGTCCTGAACGTGATCACGGGCGACGGCGACCCGGTCGGCGCGGGGATCGTCACGCACGCCGACGTGTCGATGGTCTCGCTGACCGGCAGCGTCGCCACGGGCAAGTGGATCGCGCGCAACGCGGCCGACACGCTCAAGCGCGTGCACCTCGAGCTCGGCGGCAAGGCCCCGGTGATCGTCCTCGACGACGCCGACCCGGCCGCCGTCGCCGCGGGCGTGCGCGTCGCGGCGTTCCTCAACTCGGGCCAGGACTGCACCGCGGGCTCGCGGGTCCTCGCCGGGGCCGGCATCTACGACGCGCTGCTCGAGGAGCTCGTCCCGGCCGCGTCCTCGCTCGTCGTCGGCGACCCGGCGGAGGGCGAGCAGGTCGAGATGGGCCCGGTGATCTCGGGCCGCCAGCAGCAGCGCGTCCTGGGCTTCCTCGACCGCGCGGCCGACGCCGGGGCCGACGTGCTCACCGGCGGCTCGGCCGGCCGCGAGCGCGGGTTCTTCGTCGAGCCGACGGTCGTCGCGGGCGTCGGCCAGCAGGCCGAGATCGTGCAGAACGAGGTCTTCGGGCCGGTCGTCACCGTCCAGCGCTTCGAGGGCGACGACGAGGCGATCCGGTGGGCCAACGACGTGCCCTACGGCCTCGCGGCGTCGGTCTGGACGCGCGACGTCGGGCGCGCGATGAACGCGATCCGCCAGCTCGACTTCGGCTGCGTGTGGGTCAACGACCACCTGCCGTTCCTGTCCGAGATGCCGCACGGCGGCTTCAAGGAGTCGGGCTACGGCAAGGATCTGTCGGTCTACTCGCTCGAGGACTACACGCGCGTCAAGCACGCGATGATCAAGCTCGACTGAGCTGCTCCTGCAGCCAGTCGCGCATGACGCTGGTCATGCGCAGGCCGAGGTCGACGGTCCCACGGAAGCGCTTGGGGCCGTCCGAGGCGTCGATCGCGGCGGCGATCGCGTTGAGGCGCTCGAGCTCGGCCTCGCAGAAGGCGAGCTCGCGCTCGAGCGCCTTGCGCTTGTCGGCGGGCTCGAGGAGGTCGACGAGGAACCAGCGGACGGCCGTCTCGTTGCGCTGGCTGCGCACGGGCTCGGCCTCGGTCATGAACCGCCGCAGCTCGTCGCGACCGGCGTCCGTGACCGCCCAGGTCCGGCTGCGCCGGGCGCCCTCGCCGACGACCTCGACCATCCCCTCGTCCTGGAGCTTGGCCAGCTCGGGATAGATCTGGCTGTGGCTCGCGTGCCAGGCGTTGGCGAGCGACTTGTCGAAGCGTTGGGTGAGCTCGTAGCCGGTGGACGGCTGGACGGTGAGCAGGCCGAGGACGGCGTGGCGGAGGGACATCGCTGCCCACAGGATACGTCGGAATTGACATATCGAGTTCAACATGTAAATCTCGACATATGAACTCCGAGTCGTTGTCTCCCCGTCGTCAGCGCCTCGTGATCGCGGCGCTGCTCTCCGGACTGCTCCTCGCGATGCTCGACCAGACGATCGTCGGCACGGCGCTGCCGCGGATCGTGGGGGAGCTCGGCGGCTCCTCCCTGTACCTCTGGGTCGTCACCGCGTACCTCGTGCCGGCGACCGTCTCGCTGCCGATCTACGCGCGGCTGTCGGACCGCCACGGCCGGCGCGCGCTGCTGCTGATCGGCATGGTCCTGTTCCTCGCGGGCTCGGCCCTGTCGGCCTCCGCGCAGGACATGCACCAGCTGATCGCCTGGCGGGCGCTGCAGGGCCTCGGGGCCGGGGCGCTCGAGGGCCTGTCGTTCATCCTCGTCGCCGATCTCTTCGCCGGCCGCCGGAGCGCGGCGCTCCAGGGCGCGCTGGCGGGCGTCATGGGCTTCAGCTTCATCGCGGGGCCGCTCGTCGGCGGCTTCCTCACCGACCACGTCGGCTGGCGCGCGGTGTTCACCGTGAACCTGCCGATCGGGCTGGCCGCCCTGGCGATCGTGGCGCTGGCGCTGCCCGCGTCGATCGGGAAGGTCGAGCGGCGGTCGACCCCGCTCGACGTGCGCGGGATCGCGCTGCTGACGCTCTCGATCGGCCTGCTGCTCGTCGGGCTCTCCGAGCGCTCGCACGTGACCGCCGGCGGCGCGGTGCCGGGGTGGTTCGAGGCGCGGACCGGCGGGCTGATCGCGGCCGCGCTGCTCGTGCTGGTCGCGTTCGTCGCCGCCGAGCGCCGGGCGGTGTCGCCGGTGATCCCGCTCGACCTGCTCGTGAACCGCCGGACCGGCCCGCTGATGGTCGCCGCGGCGACCGGCGCCTTCGGCCTGTTCGCCGGCGCGCTGCTGCTGCCGCGCTACCTCCAGACGGTCCGCGACGTGAGCGCGACCCACTCGGGCCTGCTGATCTACCCGCTGCTGCTCGGCCTGGTCGTCGCGGTCAACGTCGGCGCGGCCGTGATCGTGCGGCGGCTGGAGTTCCGCGTGACGCTGCTCGTCGGGTTGGCCGTCGCCGCGCTCGGCGCGGTCGGCTTCGCGACGTTCGACGCGTCGACGCCCGACTGGCAGTCGCTCGTGTTCATGGCGCTGCTCGGCCTCGGGATCGGGCCGACCTTCTCGGGCCTGCAGATCGCGATGAGCCGCATCGTCGCGCCGGCACGCATCGGCGCCGCCATGGGGACGCTCATGCTGCTGCGCCAGACCGGCGCCTCGATCGCGTTCGCGGTGGCGACGGCGATCTGGGCCCACGGGCTCGGGGCCGGCGGCGCGGGCGGCCCGCAGGCCGCGGCGGCGACAGGTGATGCGGTCTTCTGGGTCGCGCTCGGCGGCGCGGTCATCGCGGCCGCGGCCCTGCTCTCGCTGCCGCGGGGCGCGGGGCGGCTGGCGGCGCCGCCCAGCCGCGCCCGCCGCCACGGTCCGGCGCGAGGCCGCCCCGGTCGCCTCGCCCGTCGCGGCCTGAACCGAACCGGGCCGGACGCAGCCTCACCTGCCCCGCCTCGTGTCCTGATCGCGAGGCAGGGAGGCGCGTTCACCGGCTCCGGACGGCGGCCGGGCGCCCACCCCCGTGGGCCCGGCGGCCGAAGCCGCGCGTGGCGGCCGGAGTTGGGTCGAGGCTCAGGCCGTGGCCGGCTCGGGATCGGGGCGGACGATGACCGTGTCGGCGACCTTGATGACCTCGTCGGCCGGCAGGCCGGCACGCTCGGCGTGCTCGCGGACCTTCTCGGCGCTCGAGCCCTGGTAGATGCAGACGGTGCCGAGCTTGCCGTCGCCCTCGTCGATGACGTAGCTGCGGATCCAGCGGATGTCGTCGGACATCTCCTCGTCACCGACCTGGGACGAGCGGGCGGCGGCGGCCTCGAGGTCGGCCCCGTTCTGCCAGCCGTTGCGGCGCAGGATCACGTACGTGTCCATGGGTGCTCCCTGTCGTTGTGGGACGTCATACGTCCACGGTATGCCCGCTGCGGCCCGGGCGCATCGGAATCGTTGCCTATCTTTCGACGAGGCCGAGGCGGGCCGCGACCATGCCGGCCTGGCCACGGCTCGGCACGTCGAGCTTGCGCAGGATCGCCGAGACGTGATGCGCGACGGTCTTCTCCGAGAGGAAGAGCCGGGCCGCGATGTCCGCGTTGCGCAGGCCCTCCGCGACGTGCGCGAGGACCTCGAGCTCCCGGGCGGTCATCCCGGCCGGGTTCGCCCGTGTCTTCGCCCGCGGGCCGTGCCGCAGCCCGCGCACGCCGCGCTCACGGAGCGTCCGCGCGACCCGCTGCGCGGCCGGGGTCGCGCCGAGGGCGAGCAGCTCCTCGAGCGCGCCGCGCTGCTCGTCCTCGTCGGAGGCGTGGGCGCGGGCGAGCGCCGCCTCGTAGCGGCAGCCGATGGACGCCCAGAGGCGCGCGGCCTCGGCGTGGCGGTCCGCGAGCTCGAGGTGGAAGGGCGTCGTGGCGTCCGGCGTGGGGAGGTCGTCGTCGCGCAGCCCCGCGCGCCGGCGCCAGAGGGCCAGCTCACCGACGACCCACCTGTCGTGATCGCAGGCGATGCCCTCGGCCAGCACGTCCGCGGTCTCGGCGTCGATGCGCTCCGGCTCGCCCGCCAGCCAGCGCGCCTCGGCCCGCGCGATCGCGACGGCGCTGAGGCGCTGGAGCTCCCCGGTGCGCGTCGCGAGCTCCTTCGCCTCGTCGAGGACGGGCCACGGGTCGGCGCCCGTGCGCGCCGCGATCCGGCCGAGCACGACGAGCGGCGGGATCCGCACCGGGGCCGTCACGCCGGGGTGCTCGAGGACGGACTCGGCGCTGCGCCGCGCGTCGTCGAGCCGGCCGCGGTCGAGCTCGACCCGGGCGCGGTAGCCGGTCATGTAGATGCCCCAGGCGTCGAGGTCGCGCTCGGTGCAGTAGGCGATCCCGGCCGTGAGGTACGCCTCGGCGGCCGTGAGGTCGCGCGCCTCGGCGGTGATGCTCCCGAGGTTCGTGAAGGCCCGGGCGACGTGCTCGTCGAGGCCCGCGTCGAGGGCCAGGGCGAGGCTGCGCTCGAGCTTCTCGCGACCCGCCGCGTCGCCGCGCACGAGCTCCGCGCTGCCGACGTTGTTCAGCGCGTGGACGAGGGTCTCGGTCTCGTCCAGCTCCTCGGCCAGCGCGATCGCCTTGGTGCCCCACTGGGTCGCGCCCGGGAGGTCGCTCGCGAGCATCCGCAGCTGGGCGAGGTTGCTGTAGGCCATCGCGAGCTCGCGCCCGGGCGGATGCGCCTCGAGCAGCTGGACCGCGAGCGCGCCCTCGCGCATCGCGTCGGCGTTGTCGCCCGAGTACCAGGCCAGCCGGGACAGCCAGCGATGCGCGTCGCCCTGGCGCCGGGTGTCCCTCGCCCGCTCGTGCTCGGCGAGGGCGAGCCGCCGGGCGTCGATCGCGTCGCCGATGCAGCTGACGAGGTACGTCTCGTAGGAGAGGCGCTCGAGGAGATCGGCCCGCGTGGTCGGGTCGACGGCGTCGGCGTAGCGCAGCGCCCGCTCGAACTGGTCGGCCGCCTCCTTGTGCGACCCCAGCCGCGCGGCGCGCTCGCCGGCGGCGGGCGCGTGCGTGAGCACCGCCGCGCCGTCGTCGGCCGCCTCGGCGTGGTGGGCGAGGCGGGCCGGATCGGGGTGGCCGTGCCGGGGGCTCGCGAGGGCGTGGAGCGCGCGGGCGTGGAGCTGGGCCCGGACGTGCGGTGCGAGCGACTCCTCGATCGCGACGCGCGCGATCTCGTGGCGGAAGGCGATCGTCGCCCGCTCGGCCCGGAGCATCCCGCTCGCGATGCCCGCGTCGAGCCCGTCGAGGTCGTTGCCGGTGATGGCCTCGAGCAGCCACAGCTCGGCGCCGCGGGGGACGACCGCGACGGCGTCGAGCACGTTCTGGGCCCCGGGGTCCAGCCGCGCGGCCCGGGCGAGGACGGCGTCGCGGACGGTCGCGGGGACCGTGCCGTCGCAGGCGGCGAGGATCTCGGTGACGAAGAACGGGTTGCCGGACGTGCGTTCGTGGAGGTCGCGGCAGTCGTAGGCGTCCGTGTCCCCGACGAGCGCGGCGACCGCGGCGGGGGAGAGGGCAGGCAGGGCGATCCGCGTCGCACGCTCGCGCGGCAGCTCCCCGAGCGCGACCCGCAGCGGATGCGTCCGGTCGAGCTCGTCGTCGCGGTAGGTGGCGACGACGAGGACCGGGAGGTCGTCGAGCCGGCGGGCCAGGAGCCTGAGGACGTCGAGGGTGGCGGTGTCGGCCCAGTGGAGGTCCTCGAGGACGAGGACCGTCGCGGCCAGGCGGTTCGCGCCGGCCTGGATGGCGCTCGCCAGCGCGTGGACGACCTGCGCGGGCGTCGCCTGCTCGGCGACGAGCATCGCGAGGTCGCCGCCGGCCTGCTCGGCGATGTCGGCGAACGGCCCGAGCGGCCGCGGGGTGTGGAGCGCGTCGCAGGCGCCCGCGAGGATCCGCGCCTGCGGATGCTCGGCCGCGAAGGCGCGCAGCAGCGTCGTCTTCCCGATCCCGGCCTCGCCCGCGAGGAGGACGAGCCGGCCGCGGCGCTCGCTCAGCGTCGCGTCGTAGGCGTCCGCGAGCGCGGCGAGCTGCTCGGAGCGTTCGAGAAGCCCCTCGGTGATGACCGTCGTCTGCGTTGCGTCGCGTGCCATTGATCGCGCACCCCCCGGCACGCTGGGTGCAATCGTCTGCGGTCGCTCCGGGACGCCGCAAGGGGGTCAGCCGCACTCCGGGATCCGGCGCGTTGCCCGGCACCGTGCGATGGGTCACAGACCGGGATCGGGCGCATGTCGCACACCGAGTCCGACCGGGAGCTGCGTAGCGCGCGGTACGACACGCGAAGAAGCCCCGCACCGTGCGGGGCTTCTCCGAGTCGGGCCGGGTCTCAGGCGTCGTAGCTGCCCGCGAACTGCGCGGCCGCCGGGCGCCCCTTGTGCCCGGCCTCCTGCAGGATCGGCGGGACCTCGGGGTCGGACACGAAGTTCTTCCAGCCCTCCTGGTCCCAGTCGAAGATGACCCAGACCCGGTCGTCCTCGGAGGGGTCGCGGAAGACGACCGCGCCCTTCGAGCCGTGCTGCTTGCGCTTCTCGGCGCCCTTGGTGGAGAAGACATCGAGGAACCGGTCGAGGTTCTCGATCTGCGTCGTCGCGAGGAGCATCGCGCTGTCCTTTCGGTGATGTGGGTGGTGGTTTCGCGGACGGTCGGTCCGCGGTCAGGCGGTGACGATCGGCGTGCCGACGAGGCGTTCCTGCGGCTCGATCGTCCCCAGGCTCTCGACGAGCTCGAAGCGGCCGTCGCGCGCCTGGGCGATGTACATGTTCATGCGCGCGTGGTGCTCGCCGGGCACCATGGCCGCCGGCCCGCCCGGGCCTTCGGCGATCTGCGCGTGGTCGAGGGCCGCGATCACGTCCGGCTGCCGGAGCGAGCCGGCCTCGGTCACCGCGGCGGCCCAGAACCGCAGCCCGCGGTAGAGGCCGGAGCACGCGCCGCCGCCGGTGAAGGCCGCGGGGCCGGGATAGAGCGCGTCGTACTGGGCGAGCAGCTTCTGGCTGAACGGGTCGTCGACGGCCTGGTAGTAGTCCAGGCAGCTCCACAGGCCCTCGGCGTGCGCCGCCGGCACCAGGTTCAGGAAGTTCTCGTCGAAGTAGGTGCAGATCAGCTGCCCGCCGCGGCGGGAGAAGCCGGACTCGTACAGCTCGGCGAAGAACGGCGTGACCCCGGGCGGCACGATGGTGTTGAACACCACGTCCGCGCCGGACGCGGTGATCCGCTCGACCGTCTCGCGGTAGTCCACGTGGTCGAGCGGGTGGTACTCCTCGCCGACGATCGTCCCGCCGTTGGCCGTGACGACGTCCCGGAGGCGCTCGTTGAGGATGTGCGGCCAGATGTAGTCCGCGGACGGCAGGTAGAAGCGTCTTCGCCCCGGTCTCCCGCATCAGCCACGGGATGAACGGGTCCACCTGCTGCGCGGGCACCGGGCCGGTGCAGAAGATGAGCGGGTCGGACTCCTGGCCCTCGTACTGCTCGGGATAGATGTAGAGCGTCCGGCCCTGGGTGACGGCCGGCTCCTTGATGGCCTGCCGCGTCGAGCTGTAGATGCCCCCGAACAGGACGTCGACCCGGTCGTGCTCGACGAGCTTCTCGGCCGCGGCGGCCGCGGTCGCGTCGTCGGTCGCGCCGTCCTCGAGGTGCAGCTCGACGGAGCGTCCGAGCAGGCCGCCCTTGGCGTTGATGTCGCCGATGACCATCCGGGCCACGTTGGCGTTGGCCTGCCCCACGAACGAGAGCGGGCCGGTCAGCTCGGCGATCATTCCCACCTTGATGGGATCGCCTGAATGGGGATTCGATGTCGCCACGATGTCCTCACTTGATTTGGCTCTGTCAGTCACATCTGCGACGCGTCGTATGAGAGTGTCGTCCGGCTTGGGAGCCGAAACATCGGGAGATCACCCCATTGTCAGAGCCATCCCTGCGCCTCGGGCAGCTGGTTGCGACGCTGGCGCTCGCGCAGGACAACGCGTTCGGCCAGCCGCTCGAGTCGCAGCTGCGGTCGTGCCTGCTCGCCACCTGGATCTGCGAGGCCGCCGACTTCGACGACGAGCTGTGCGAGACCGTCTACTGGGTCGCGCTGCTGCGCTACATCGGCTGCACCGGCCACGCCCACGAGGTCGCGACGGTGTTCGGGGACGAGATCGCGATCCGCGCCCAGACGCTCGTCCACGACGCCGCCAACCCGGCCGAGGTCATGCGCGACGTGATGGCCTACGCGACCGCCGGCCGCAGCCCCGAGGAGCGCGACGAGGTCGTGCGGATGATCCAGGAGACCGCGCGCGAGTGGGCGGTCTACAACTTCTCGTCGGGGTGCGAGGTGGCCGAGATGCTCGTGCAGCGCCTCGACCTCGCGCCGGCGGTCTCCGAGGCGCTGCGCTACACGTTCGAGCGCTGGAACGGGAATGGTTACCCGGACCACGTCGGCGGGCGAGGCGATCCCCGTCGCCATGCGCGTCGTGCACCTCAGCCACGACATGGAGGCGATCGGCCGCCTGTTCTCGCCGGACCACGCGCTTGAGGCGGCCGCGGACCGTCGCGACCGCACCTACGACCCGGCGCTCGCCGACCTGTTCGTCGAGCACGGTCGGGGGTTCTTCGACCGGTTGGCCGAGACCGAACCGTGGGACGCCGTCCTCGCCCTCGAGCCCGAGCCCCACCGGATGCTCACCGGCGCAGATCTTGATGACGCCCTGACGATCGTCGCCGACTTCATCGACCTCAAGTCGCCGTTCATGGGGGGCCACAGCCGGCGGTGCGCGGAGCTCGCGTGCGACGCGGCCCAGGTGCTCGGGCTCGACTCCGACGCGGTCGGCGGGGTTGCGCCGCGCCGCGCTGGTCCACGACTTCGGCACCACGGTCGTCCCGAACTCGATCTGGGACAAGCCCGGCCCGTTGACGCGCACGGAGTTCGACCGCGTCGAGCTCCACCCGCTGCTGACCGAGCAGATGCTCCGCCGCTCCCCGGCGCTGGCGGCCCTGAACCCGGTCGCGTGCGCGCACCACGAGAAGTGCGACGGCTCCGGCTACCACAAGCGCTCCCACGCCGACGGCGACGCGTTGGAGGCGTGCGTGTTGGCGGCGACGGAGGTCTACGTCGGCCTGACGGCCGAACGCGCCGACCGCCCGCCGTTTTCGGCTGACGAGGCCGCCGCCGAGCTCCGACGGCTGATGTCGGAGGGCGCGATCGAACAGCGCGCGGGCCGGGCGGTGCTGGTGGCCGCGGGCCACGGCGAACCGCGCGGCCCGGTGGGCAAGCGGGCCGACAACCCGGGCGGGTTGACCCGCCGCGAGGTCGACGTGTTGCGGCTGGCGGCGAAGGGGTTGACGACGCGCGAGATCGCGGATCGGCTGTACGTGGCGCCGAAGACCGCCGACAGCCACATCCAGCACATCTACACGAAGATCGATGTGTCGACTCGAGCCGCGGCGGCGCTATGGGCGATGCAGCACGGGATGGTTCAGTGAGCCTGCTTCTGCGCGTCACATAGTCAGCAGACGCTGAGCGCGATGCACCAGTACTTTGCCTGACCGTGACCGATTTGACGGCGGGGCTGCGGGACGAGGTGCTGACGGCCGCGGCGCGGGACGCGCTGCGCGATCTGGACGACAGCCTCATCCATCGCAGCGAGCTCGAAGCGCCCGACGCGCCCGACCGTCTCGCCCGCCACCTCGCGGCAGTGGCCCAGCGCGTCCTTCGCCGTCTCAACGATCGCGCCGCCACGGCCGAGGACCAGGCACGCATCATCAACCGCGCGGTCGAACTTCTCGCCGCCGGCGAGGCCGATGAGCGAGACCTCCTCGCTCTGCCGCCCGATCTCCTGACGGGCATCTATGCCGCGCCCGTCGGACTGGGCGACCCGTACCTCCCGCCCCGTCCATCGATCCCGCTCTCCGCGAACGAACTGCTCGTCAACGGCCACGGGCAGCCCGCGATCGGTCAGCAGCTGCAGAGCGAATTGCCGAGTGCGGTCGGGGTCGATCTGCTCGTCAGCTTCGTGATCTGGAGCGGCGTGCGGACTCTGCTGGACGAGCTCAAGCACCTCGTCGAACGCGACGGCCGCTTGCGCGTCATCACAACGACGTACATGGGGGCAACCGAGCCCAAAGCGCTCACGGAACTTGTACGGGCCGGTGCTGAGGTGCGCGTCGCCTACGACGCGGATCGGACAAAGCTGCACGCCAAGGCGTGGCTGCTGCACCGACCGGGCGGCCTGACCACCGCGTTCCTCGGATCGTCGAACGTGTCCTTCACCGCGCTGCACCAGGGCCTCGAATGGAACGTGCGTCTCAGCGAGGGCGAAGCGGGATCGCTCGTTGACCGCATGCGCGCGACCTTCGAGTCGTACTGGGGTGACGACGCGTTTGAGCGCTACGACCCGGATCAGGACGCGGAGCGGCTCGAGGCGGCGCTCGGCCGGCAGCGGAACTCGAAGCGTCCGGCGATCGGCAGTGGGTACGTGCCGCTCGACGTCCATCCGCTCCACCACCAGGAGCGCCTGCTCGAGCAGTTGCAGGTCCAGCGTGACCGCCATGACCGCCACCGAAATCTGCTGGTGGCGGCGACCGGAACCGGCAAGACCGTGATGGCAGCGCTGGACTACCGGCGCCTCCGCGCGCAGTACGGAACTGATCTGTCGCTGCTGTTCGTCGCGCACCGCCGACGGATCCTCGATCAGAGTCGCGCGACGTTCGCAACGGTGCTGAAGGACCCGCATTTCGGCGAGCTGCTCGGCGACGGGGAACGCCCTCAGGGCGGGCGACACGTCTTCGCGATGGTGCAGTCGGTGCGCAACCAGGCGATCGAGGCGCTCTCCCCGGACGCCTACGACGTCGTGATCATCGACGAGGTCCACCACGCGGCGGCGCCGAGCTACCGGGCGCTGCTCGAGCACCTCCAGCCCAATGAGTTGCTCGGGTTGACCGCGACGCCCGAGCGCATGGACGGACAGGACATCACGCGGTGGTTCGGGAGTCGGACCGCTGCCGAGCTGCGCTTGTGGGAGGCGATCGAGGATCACCATCTCGCGCCCTTCCAGTACTTCGGCGTCTACGACGACGTCGATCTCTCGGCGCTCGAGTGGCGACGCGGCGGGTATCGCACCGAAGACCTGGACCGTCTCTACACCGGCGACGACGCCCGTGTTGTCCGCTTGCTCCGCGAGCTCGAGCGCGTCCTGCTCGACCCCCGCTCGATGCGCGCGTTGGGGTTCTGCGTGTCCGTCGCCCACGCGGAGTTCATGGCTCGGGCGTTCTCCGAGCGGGGGCTGCCCAGCGCCGCCTTGTCCGGCGAGACGGACACGGTGGAGCGGGAACGCGTCCTTCGGCTCCTCGAACGCGGTGATCTGCGGTGCGTCTTCAGCGTCGATGTCCTCGGCGAAGGCGTCGACGTCCCATCCGTGGACACAGTCCTTCTGCTTCGCCCGACACAGTCCGCGGCGGTTCTGACCCAACAGATCGGCCGGGGACTGCGGCAGCACAACGAGAAGTCGATGCTCACCGTCGTCGACCTCATTGGGCAGCAGCACCGTCGCTTCCGGTTTGACGCGAAGCTCCGCGCGCTGATCGATCCGCGGAACGGCACCTTCGTGCGGCAGGCCGACGAGGGATTCCCATACCTGCCGGCCGGCTGCGAGATCAACCTCGATCGAGTCAGCCGCGACATCGTGCTCTCCAACCTCCGGGCGGCCGCGGGCTCCGGCATGTGGGCGTTGCTCATTGACGACCTCCGCCGGGTCGGCGACGTGTCCCTGGCCGAGATTTCTCGCCCAAACGGATCGCAGCCTGGTCGATGTGTATCGCGACGCCGCTCGGTCATGGACCCGACTGCGGCGCGACGCCGGTCTTCCGGTCCCGCCAGGCGACGAGAACGAGCCCGTGATGCTGCGAGCGATGTACCGCCTTCAGCATCTGGACGACCCCGAGCGCGTGACGTTCTATCGCCGCGTCCTGTCGGGCGACGGCGCGCAGATGGTGTCGACCGACGACCGCGACCAGACGCTCCTGAACATGCTTGCGCTGGGCATCTTCGGCCGGCGCCACAAGTTCCGCGACCTCGACGATGCCATCCGCTTGCTGATGGCGAACCCGGCGGTCCGCCACGAACTCGTGGACCTGCTGGAGGTCCTCGACGACGCGTCAGAGGCCGCCCCGCGCCCGCTCGACATCCTCCCCGATGTCCCCCTCTCGGTCCACGCGCGCTACACGCGCGACGAGGCGCTGGCCGCGCTCGGCGACGGCACGTTCGCGAAGCCGCCAACGTCGCGTGAGGGAGTCCGGTACCTCGAACGCCTGCGCACGGACGTCTTCTTCGTCACCCTGCGCAAGAGCGAGCGCCAGTACTCGCCGTCGACGCGGTATCGCGACTTCGCGATCGGACCGCACCTCTTCCATTGGGAATCGCAGAGCACGACGAGCGCCGACAGTCCGACGGGTCGCCGCTATCGCCGCCAGCGCGAGGACAAGACGAACGTGCTGCTCTTCGTCCGCGAGAGTCCCACCCTCGCCAGCGGTGCAGGCGCGCCGTTCACGCTCCTCGGACCGGCCCAGATCCTCGAGCACCGCGGGGAACGGCCCATGCAGATCACGTGGCAGCTGACGGAGGCGATGCCGGAGTCGTTGCTGGAGGTCGCGCGACTCGTCGCGGCGTAGCGCCGGCGGTGGCGCGCGAACTTCCGGCGATGGACCGGTGTCGAAACTGTCGAGGACCCAACGCTCCGTCACGCCTCCGGAGACGCTCGGGACGCGGGTGCTCTGCCGTCCTGACGCCCTGACCCGGAGGTGAATCCCCACATACCCAAGGGCACTTTCATGTGTCCGCATCACATGGATCCTGCAGTCCTAGGATCCTAGGGTCTCGACGATGGAGGATCGTCCCGTGCGATCGGCCTCGCGAACCGGCCCCGGCCCTCACGCCCGCGCGCGGGCCGTCAACCTCGAGGACTTCTCGATCGCCTGACGGAGGAGGAACGGCCCGATGCATCTGACGCCCAAGGAGATCGACCGCCTGCTGCTGTTCCTCGCGGCCGAGCTCGCGCGGCGGCGGCGCGCGCGCGGGCTGCGGCTGAACTATCCCGGAGGCCCGCGCGCTGATCGCCGACGAGATCTTCGAGGGCGCGCGCGACGGGCGGTCGCGTGGCCGAGCTGATGGACTTCGGCGCGGCGATCCTGACGACCGACGACGTGCTGCCCGGCGTCGCCGAGCTGGTGGCGACGCTGCAGGTCGAGGGCATGTTCGCCGACGGCCAGAAGCTCGTCACGGTGCACGACGCCGATCGGCCCGGGCACGAGCCGCGTCGAGGAGCGTCGAGCCGGGCGAGGTCGTCGCCGCCGAGGGCGAGATCGAGCTGAGCGCCGGGACGCGAGACGGCGACGCGTGCACGGTCGCGAACACCGGCGACCGGCCGGTGCAGGTCGGGTCGCACTTCCACTTCTTCGAGGTCAACCGCGCGCTGCGAGTTCGACCGCGCGCGGCGTTCGGGATGCACCTCGACATCCCGGCCGGCACCGCGGTCCGGTTCGAGCCGGGCGACGAGCGCGAGGTCGACCTCGTCGCGTTCGGCGGCGCGCGGCGAGTGCACGGGCTCAACGGGCTGACCGAGGGCGCGCCGTCGGCGACGGCTCGGGACGCGCGCTCGCGCGGGCGCCGCGACGCGCGGCTTCGCCGGGGGCGCCTGAGATGGGGCGGCGGATGTCGCGCGCGCGAGTACGCGGAGCTGTTCGGCCCGACGACGGGCGACCGGGTGCGGCTCGGCGACACCGACCTGTGGGCGGAGGTCGAGCGGGACCTGCTCGTGCCCGGCGACGAGTGCGTGTTCGGCGGCGGCAAGACGCTGCGCGACGGCCTCGGCACGCACGGCGCGATCACCGCCGCCGAGGGCGCGCTCGACTTCGTGATCACGAACGTCGCTCGTGATCGACGCGGTGCTCGGGATCGTCAAGGGCGACATCGGCATCAAGGACGGCCGCATCGCCGGCGTCGGCAAGGCCGGCAACCCGCAGATCATGGACGGCGTCGACCCGGGCATGGTCGTCGGCGCCGAACACCGACGTGCGCTCGGCGGAGGGGATGATCGCGACGGCCGGCGCGATCGACGTCCACGTGCACTTCGACTCCGCCGGCTGTGCGAGGAGGCGATCTCGAGCGGCGTCACGACGATGCTCGGCGGCGGGCTCGGGCCCGGTGACCGTCGGCATCAGCTCGTCGGGCACGGTGAACCTCGCGCGGATGCTGCAGGCGGCCGAGGCGTTCCCGCTCAACTTCGGCTTCCTCGGCAAGGGCTCGGCCTACGCCGTCGAGCCGCTGCTCGAGCAGGGCCGCGGCCGGCGCGATCGGCCTGAAGATCCACGAGGACTGGGGCGCGATGCCGGCGGTGATCCACGCGTCGCTCGACGCGGGCGACGAGCTCGACATGCAGGTCCAGATCCACACGGACACGCTCAACGAGTCCGGGCTTCTTCGAGGACACGATCGCGCGCGATCGGCGGCCGCACGATCCACACCTACCACTCCGAGGGCGCGGGCGGCGGCCACGCGCCGGACATCATCCGCGTCGCGGCGAGGCCAACTGCCTGCCGTCCTCGACGAACCCGACCAACCCGTACACGGTCAACACGTTCGACGAGCACCTCGACATGGTGATGGTCTGCCATCACCTCAACCCCCGCGTGCCCGAGGACGTCGCGTTCGCCGAGTCGCGGATCCGCCGCGAGACGATCGCCGCCGAGGACGTGCTGCACGACCTCGGCGCGATCAGCGGCATCGGGTCGGACTCGCAGGGCATGGGCCGCATCGGCGAGACGATCGCGCGCACCTGGCAGGTCGCGTCGCACATGAAGGCCGAGCGCGGGTCGCTGCCCGAGGACGCCGGCACGGGCAACGACAACCACGCGCATCAAGCGCTACGTCGCCAAGCTCACGATCAACGCCGGCGCGGATCTACGGCATCGACCACGAGATCGGCTCGCTCGAGCCCGGCAAGCTCGCCGACATCGTGCTGTGGGAGCCGAAGTTCTTCGGCATCAAGCCCGAGGTCGTGTTCAAGGGCGGCTTCCCGGCGTGGTCGGTGATGGGCGAGTCGAACGCCTCGCTGATGACCTGCGAGCCGCTGACCTACCGGCCGCAGTGGGGCGCCTTCGGCGGCGCGCGGCAGGACGCTCGTCGGTGACGTTCATGGCGCAGGCGGCGATCGACGCCGGCGTGCCGGAGCGGCTCGGCCTGCGCAAGCGCTGCGTCGCGCCGCGCGGCACGCGCGCGCTCCGCAAGGCGCGACATGCTCCGGAACGACGCGCTGCCCGACGATCACGCGTCGACCCGGAGACCTACCGCGTCGAGGTCGACGGCGAGCTCTGCACCTGCGAGCCGTGGAGCGCGTCCCGCTCGGGCAGCTCTACGTCCTGAAGTAGATGCGCCGAGGCCGATCCGCGTCGGCATCGGCGGGCCGGTCGGGTCGGGGAAGACGCGGCTGATCGAGCGGCTGCTGCCGCTGCTGCACGCGCGACGGCGCTGCGCGTCGCCGTGATCACGAACGATCTCGTGACCGACGGAGGACGCCGAGCGCGTCGCAGGCGCAGCGGCCTGATCGAGCCCGGCGCTCGTCGTCGGCGTCGAGACCGGCGCCTGCCCGCACACGGCGATCCGCGAGGACCCGTCGGCGAACATCGACGCGGCCGAGCGGCTCGAGCGCGAGCACGGGCCGCTCGACCTGATCCTGATCGAGTCCGGCGGCGACAACCTCGCCGCGACGTTCACGCTCCGACCTCGTCGACTACTGGATCTACGTGATCGACACCGCGGCCGGCGACGACATCCCGCGCAAGCGCGGCCTCGGCATGCTCCAGGCCGACCTGCTCGTGGTCAACAAGATCGACCTCGCGCCGCACGTCGGCGCCGACCTCGAGCGGATGCGCGCCGACGTCGCGCGTCGTGCGACCGGAGCGGCCGTCGCTCTTCACCGACCTCACGGCGCACGACGGCGCCGCGGCCGTATTCGAGCAGCTCCGCCACGGCGTCGCTGTTCGATCCGGCTGTCGGCGTCGTGACGCGCCGTCCTCGGCGACGGCCTGCTCGACCTGCGCTTCGCCGCGCGAGCGCCGACGGCCGGACGGGCCTGGCCAGCCCGCCGCAGCGCTTCCCGCTGCGGACGACCGTGCCGCATCTACCTCGACCCCGGCGACCGCGGCATGGCCTTCGTCTACGTCCAGAACCCGACCGGCGGGCGTCTTCGCCGGCGACCGACCTCGAGACGGGCTCGACGGCCGAGGCCGGCGCCCGCGTGCACCTGACGACGCCAGTCGGCGACGAAGGTCGTACCGGATGGGACGGCGAGGCGCGACGCAGGACATGCGCGTTCGCGGTCGGCGCCGCGGGCGTACGTCGAGTACGTGCCCGAGCTGCTGATCCCGCAGGCGGAAGCGCGCTCGCGCAGGGCACCGTGGATCGACTCGGCGCCAGGCGGCGATGTTCGTCGGGCGTCGAGACCGTCGCGCCCGGGCGGCGCGCCTGCGGCGAGCGCTTCGCATACGAGCCGCGTCCGGCTGCGAACCGACGTCGTGCGGCGACGGCCGCGAGCTGTGCGTCGACACGTTCGATGCTCGAGCCCGGCCCGGCGCCGGCCCGAGCGCGCGTGGCCTGCTCGGCGCCACGACTACGTCGCGGTCGCTCGCCGCGCGCGCCCGACGCACGACGCCGAGCGCGCTCGCGCCGCGCCTCGACGGCGCGCTGGCCGGCGTGCCCGGGACGTGCGCGGCGCCGCAGGGGAGCTGCCGCGCGGGGTCGGCGTCGTCGTGCGGATCCTCGCCGCCGACGCCGCAGGCTCGCGCGCGCGGCGGTGCGCGCGGCCTGGACGGCGCCGCGCGGCGCACCTGCTCGGCCTTCCGCGCCGCCGACGAGGCGAAATGACGTGCTGGCCGTCGCGAGATCCTCGGCGACGCGCGACGACGCCGCGCTTCGCGGGCGGGCGGTCGAGCGCCTGCTCGTCGACTGCGGCCGAGGCCGGCAAGCGCCGGCTCCGCGCGCGCGACGGACGCCGGCACGCGACGTCGCGATCGACCTCGCGCGCGGGCCGTTCCTGCGCCGACGGCGCCGTCCTCGCCGACGACGGCGACGCGCATCGTCGTCGTCGCGCGCACGCCGGAGCCCGCGCTGGTCGTCCGCCTCGACCGACCCTGCCCCGCCCGAGCGGCTCCTCGCACAGCGCCGTGCGCCTCGGGCACGCGTTCGGCAACCAGCACGTCCCGGTCGAGGTCGAGGGCGGCGAGGTCCGCGCGTGCCCCTCACGACGAGCGAGGCGATCGCGCGCGCCACCGTCGAGCGCCTCGGGCTCTCGGCGTCACGGTCAAGCGTCGAGGTCGCGCCTGCGCGCCGTCGCCCGCTCCGACGCGGCCCGCCGCGAGCGGCGCACGCGCATGGCTGAGGCGGCGCGCTCCTCGCCGCCCTCCAGCTCGGCGACAGCGCGCTGCCGATCGGCCGCTTCGTGCACTCGCACGGCCTCGAGGCGTGGCTCGCCGCGCACCCGGACGCGGAGCGCAGGCCGAGCTCGCCGAGCTCGTCGAGACGCGTCATCCGGGACGGCGTGGCGCCGCTCGACGGCGCCGTCCGTCGCGCATCGCCCACCGCGCCGGCGCTCGCGACGAGCTGCTCGCGCTCGACCGCGCGCTGACCGCCCGCAAGCTCGCGGCGCCGGCCCGCGCGCGCGCGTCGCACGGCGTGCGGCCGCCAGCTCGCGGCGCTCGCGCCGCGCCTGACCGGACGACCCGCTCGTCGCGGAGCTCGTGCGCGCGCGATGCCGCGCGGCCGGACGGACGGCAACCTCGCCGTCGTCCAGGGCGCGCTCGCGCGCGCGCTCGGCATCGTGCGAGCGCGACGCCGTGCTCGTCGAGCTGCGCGGCGCCGCGGCGGGACTCCTGTCCGCGCGGTGCGGCTCGGACGGGTCGAGCCGCAGCGTGCCCAACTCATGCTCCTCGGGCTCGCTCCGGCGCTCGAGGCGGCCGCCGTCGCGGCCGTCGACGCCACCTCGGACGGCCTCCGCGCGACGGCGCCGGAGCTCGACGTGATGCTCCTGGCGCACCGGCGCGCCGACGCGCGGATGTTCACGACGTGAAGGCTCCCCACGCCCAGCGCCGGAGGTCGGCCTCGGGTGGACGCCTGCGAGACTGTAGAGGTCGCATGCGGGATCTCCGAACGCCACCGAGCCGCCGCGTGCGCGGCGGGACCACGCGCTCGACGCGGCTCGAACGCTCGAGCTCCGTCCCGCTGTACTTCCAGCTCGCCGAGATCCTCAAGGAGCGCATCGAGGGCGGTCGCTGGAATGCGGGCGACCGCTTCCCGTCCGAGCGCGACATCACCGCGGAGTTCGGCGTCTCGCGAACCGTGATCCGGCCGGCGCTCGACCTCCTCGAGAGCGACGGCCAGCTCGTCCGCATCAAGGGCCGCGGCACGTTCGTCAGCCCGCCGAAGATGGGCGTGCCGGTCTCCGGGCTCATGCGCCTGCTCTCCGAGCCGCGGCCGCCCGGACTCGAGCTGCGGATCCTCACGGCGACCGCCCCGCGGGCGGATGCCGAAGTCCGGCGCATCCTGGAGCTCACCGGCGAGCGGCCGAGCGTGGCGCATGTCGTCGCGCTCGTCGTCCGCGACGACACGCCCGTCGCGATGTGCAACTCCTTCGTCGACCCCGAGCGCGCGCCGTGGCTGCTCGAGGCGGTGCAGGCGAACCCCGTCGTCGCGGCGGACGCGCGGCTCGCGCCGCGGTCGGCGCCGCGGCTCGTCCCGGCGGCGGCGACGGTGGCGACGGCCTCGGTCTCGGAGTGGGAGGCGATCCAGCTCCAGATGTCGGCCGGCGGCCTGTGCTTCCTCATTCGCTACGTCGAGCGCGTCGCGGTGCGCGGAGCCACGCGGCCGGCGGAGCTCTCGCGCCTCGTGTACCGGGCCGACGCCGTCGAGCTGGACGTCACGCTCGGCTGACGCCCGCCGCGGTGCCCGGTATGGGCATCGGCCACACATCCAGAGGCGAAGAAGTGTGCCGAGGGCACGTTCCCGTGTGGGAGCCTTGGGATCCTAGGATTACAGGATACCCACCCCGGCCGGAGGAGAGGCGACGCCCACCATGATGGCTCCCAGCGGGAAGAAGCAGCTGTTCAGCTCGATGGCCCACGGCATCATCTCGATGCTCGGAGCGCCGTACTGCGCGCCGGACGAGGTGGCCGACTCCGGCGCGAAGATCGCCTTCCTCGGCGTCCCGTACGACGGTGCCAACGTCTGCATCGGCCGCCCGGGCTCTGCGCTCGGTCCCCAAGGGCTCCGGATCGCCTCGCAGGAGTACTTCAGCTGGTCGTTCGAATGGGACATCGACTTGCAGGAGGCCTACGGTCTCGTCGACTGCGGCGACTCGAAGATCGCGGTCGGCAGCGCCGAGCGCACCCACATCAACACCGAGGCCTCGGTCACGAAGCTCCTGCAGTCCGGCGCCACGCCGATCACCATCGGGGGCGACCACTCGTTGCCGATCCCATGCGCGCGGGCGCTCTCCAAGCACCTCGGCGAGGGCAAGCGCATGGGCTACCTCGCGATCGACGCGCACATGGACGCCGGCTACAGCGTCGACGGCGAGAAGGAGACCAACTGCTCCGGCGTCGCGCGCGCGTCCGAGCTGCCCAACGTGCGGCCGGAGAACGTCGCGATCGTCGGCGTCCGGGGGACGTTGAACCCGCGCGAGTGGCTGGAATTGATCCGCGAGCGGGGGATCAACATGTATCCGATGCGCGAGGTCAAGGAGCGCGGCATGGAGGCCGTGCTCAAGGACGCGCTTGATCGTGTCTGGGACGGCACGGACGGGGTGTACATCACCTGGGACACCGACTCGGTGGACGCCTCACACGCTCCCGGGACGACCGAGCCGGAGCCGGGAGGGTTCACCTCGCACGAGATTCTCGCGGCGGCCAAGATCATCGGCGAACGCGGGTTCACGGCGTTCGACAACGTCGAGCTGGCGCCGATCTACGATCTCAGCGGCATCACCGGCAAGCTCGTCGTGGTGCGTCATCTCCGAGATGCTCTTCGCCAACGCGAAGGCCCGTCTCTGAGATGCGCGGCCGGCTGTACGTCGAGGGCGACGGCGCCCGCCGCGCCCTCGTCCGCGGCATCGACCTCGTCGCCGATCTCGTCGGGCCCACGCTCGGGCCGCGCGGCCGGCACGTCGTGGTGCAGCGCCTCGACGCGCCGCCGCTGATCACGAACGACGGCGTCACGATCGCGCGCTCGCTCGAGCTCCTGCACGAGCCGCTGACGAACCAGGGCGTCCAGCTCGTCCGCGAGGTCGCGGCGACGACGGACCAGTTCGTGGGCGACGGCACGACGACCGCGGCGCTGCTGGCCCGCGCGATCGCCCGCGACGCGCTCACCCGGGTGGTGTCCGGCGCCGAGCCCAACGCGGTGGCGCAGGGCATCAGCGATGCGGTCGCGGAGGTCGTCGACTGGATCGAGGCGCGCAGTCGCCCGGGCGGCGATCCCGCGACCGTGGCGCGCGTGGCCGAGGTCGCCGCGCGTGACGGGCATATCGGCGCGCTCGTCTCGGAGGCGCTGGCCGCCGTCGGCGCCGAGGGTGTCGTCCGTCTCGAGGACGACCCGGCCTACGGCATCCGGCTCGAGGTCCACGAGGGGATGCGCTTCGAGAACGGGCTCGTCTCGCCCGCGCTCGCGACCGACGCGTCCGCCCGCGAGACGACGTTCGACGAGCCGTACGTGCTGCTCGCGGCCGATCGCCTGAGCGAGATCGCCCAGCTCGCGCCGATCCTCGAGCTCGCGGCGCGCGAGCGGCGACCGCTCGTGATCGTCGCCGACGAGGTGTCGGGCGAGGCGCTCCGGCTCCTCGTCGTGAACATCCGCCGGCGCGGACTGCCGGTCGCCGCGGTCAAGGCGCCCCGCTTCGGCGTGGATCGCAGCGCGGCCCTCGAGGACCTCGCCGTCCACACGGGCGGCACGGTGCTCGGCCCGGGGACCGGCCGCGCGGTCGAGCGCGCGATCGAAGCGGATCTCGGCCGCGCCCGCCGCGTCGTCGTCACGGCGGATACGACGGCGATCCTCGACGGCCACGGCGACCCTGACGTCATCCGCCGCCGGGCGCGCGAGATCGGGGCCGCGATCGCCTACGAGGAGTCGAGTACGAGCGCGAGAAGCTGCGCACGCGCCTGGCGTGCCTGACGGCGCGGTCGCCGTCGTGCGGATCGGACTCGACTCCGACACCGAGCAGGACGAGACCCGGCACCGCATCCGCGACGCGATCGCGGCGGGCCGCGCCGCCATCACGGGCGGCATCGTGCCCGGCGGCGGGGCGGCGCTGTGCAGGCCGCCCGCGCGGTCGCGGTCAACGGGCGCGACGATCGCAGCGCCGGACGGGCCGTCGTCGCCGGGCGCTCGAGGCGCCCTTGCGCAGCTGGCCCGCGAACGCCGGGCTCGACCCGTCGGTCGCGGTGCGCGACGTCACGGCGGCGCCGTTCGGCCACGGCCTCGACGTCCGCCGGCGGGAGCTGTGCGACCTGGTCAGCGCGGGGTGTCGACCCGGCGAAGGTCGTGTGCTCGACGCTCGAGATCGGGCGTCCGTCGCCGGTACCGCGCTGCGCTCGGACGCGACCATCGGGCCCGCCGCTGCGGATCCGCGACGCCCGACCATCCCCACGGCCACGACCATCACGGCGACCCGGACGAGCACATGCAGCGGCAGCGGCCGGTGCCCACGGCAACCGGGCGCATGCGCCACGCCGTCCACGACCACGCCCGGCCGGACGGCGCGGGCCGACGCCGGCGTGGCCGGGCCGCCATGACCCGCCTGCGTACCGCACTCAAGCGCGGAGGAGTGGACTGCCGTCGCGGCGATGCGGGCGTCGTGCTCGCCCTGCACGTCGTCGGCTCCGGCGTGCTGCTCGCGTTCGTCGTGCCCGCGCACCTGCACCTCGGCACGACCGTGGCGCCTTCAGCGCCGGGGTGGGCGTGACGGGCGTACGTACTCGGCGTTCGACACGCCTTCGACGCCGACCAATCGCGGCGATCGACGACACCGTCCGCTTCCTCCTGCAGAAGGGCAAGAGGCCGCTCGGCGTCGGATTCTTCTTCTCGCTCGGCCACTCGACCGTCGTCCTGGTCCTCGCGATCGCCGTCGCGTTCGCCGCCAGCGCCCTCGTCAACGAGATTCCGCAAATGAAGGAGGTCGGCAGCCTCATCGGCCCGTCCGTATCGGGCTGCCTTCCTGTGGCTCATCGGCATCCTCAACCTCCCGTCCTGCTCGACATCCTCGGGGTGTGGCGTCAAGCGGAGGCCGGGGACGACAGTCATGCGCACCTCGAGGCGCTCCTTGCCAAGCGCGGGCTTCTGAACCGCCTGTTCGGCCGGCGTCGAAGATGATCAACCACAGCTGGCAGCTCTATCCCCTCGGCCTGCTGTTCGGCCTCGGTTTCGACACCGCCTCGGAAGTCGCGTTGATGGCGATGACGGCCGGCGCCGCGGCCGGCAACCTGCCCATCCCGGCCTACTCTGCCTGCCGCTCCTGTTCGCCGCCGGGATGTCGGTGATGGACACGACCGACGGTGTGCTTGATGTCAAGGCCTACAACTGGGCGTTCCTCATCCCCTGCGCAAGATCTTCTACAACATCACCACCACCGGGCCTGTCGATCGTCGTGGCGCTGGTCATCGGAACATCGAGCTCGCCGGCGTCGCGGCCGAGCGCTTCGGGCTCCAGGGCGGGCTGTGGGACGTTGCGGGCGGCATCGACCTCAACCTCGTCGGCTACGCGGTCGTGGCGCTGTTCGCGCTGGCCTGGGCCCTTGCCGCCGCCGTCTGGCGATTCGGCCGGCTCGAGGAGCGCCTCGCGTCTCCGGCGCGAACGAACGGAGCGCCGCGTGACGGTCAGGCCCGACCGGCTTCGTGTCGCCGGCGCGTCGACTGCCGAACCACCAGGCGCGACGGGACGAGCACGCTGGCCGGGATCGGGGTCCCCTCGACGAGGTCCACGAGCATGGAGATCGCGTGGGAGCCAAGCAGGGCCGGCTTGATGTCGGCCGCGGTGATGCTGGGCTCGACCCAGCGCGAACACCTCGCCGTCGACGGCGCTCGCGGAATCCCGACATCGCGCGGGATCGCGAGCCCGATCCGGCGCATCTCGCGCAGCACGCCGAGCGCCAGGCGGTCGTATGTGGCGTAGAACGCGTCGGGCGGGTCCGCGCGGGAAAGCAGCCGCCGCGCAGCCCCCGACCGGCAGCGGCCTCGCTCGGCGGCTCGGAGAGCTCGACGACGATGGGCTCCGTGCCGCCGGGACCAGTTGGCGTAGCCGTCGATGATGTCCGCGACGTAGGACCGCCGCCGGGCCGTCGCGATCACGGCCGGCCGCCGGTAGCCCATGCGCACAAAGTGGTCGAGCGCGCGGATCGCCATCCCCCCTTGGTCGTTGTCGACCCATGGGAAGCGCATCGCCCCGGAGGTCGGCCGGCTGGTCGTGACGACCGGGATCCCGCGATCGGGCATCTCTCGCAGCAGGACCTCGTCGCCGCTCGGGTCGACGACGACTGCGCCGTCGATGGCGAGCGACTGCGCGCGTTGAGGATCGAGGTCGTAGGCGGCGATCACGAGCTCGTACTCGCGCTCGGCGGCGCGCGCCGACGCCGCGTTGAGGAGGTCGAGGAAGAACGAGGCATCAGGAGGAACTCGGTGCTACCCGGCGATTG
>CAWBIM010000017.1:0-504121 GCA_963788935.1 uncultured Actinomycetes bacterium
AGGGCTCGGTCGCGGACAGACCCGCCGGGTCGTTGACCGTCGCGCCCGGAGGCGGGAGGACCGGGCCGTCCAGGAGCGGGTCGCCGGTGTCGCGCATCCAGGCCTCCAGGCGGGCCGTCGAGGTCGGCCTCGGCGTCGGCGTGCGCGGGTCGCGCGGCGAGGTTGCGCATCTCGCCCGGGTCCATCAGCAGGTCGTAGAGCTCGACGCGCGGCCGCGAGCGTCCGCCCCAGCCGGCGGCGACCAGCAGCGTCCTTCGACGGCGAGTCGTCGACGTTCGGCAGCACCGGCTCGAGGCGCTCGCCGAAGTGGCGGATGAGCTTGTGGCGACGGGTGCGGATCGCGCGCTGCGGGTCGTAGGCGGCGTGGTAGGTCAGCTCGGCGAACAGCTCGTCGCGGACCTCGCTCGGCCTCGCGGCGCGCGAGGGGGAGCAGCGAGCGGCCGTGCAGGCCGTCCGGGCAGCGGCGCGCCGGCCAGCTCGCACAGCGTCGGGTAGAGGTCGACCTGCGAGACGAGCGCGTCGGTCACGTGACCGCCGAGGAAGCCGCCCGGGCCCGCGCATGATCAGCATGCACGCCGAGGCCGCGGTCGGTCAGCGTGCGCCTTTGCGCCCGGGAACGGGAGCCCGTGGTCGGTCGTGAGGACGACGAGCGTGTCGTCGGCCAGGCCCTGCTCGTCGAGCGCCTGCAGGACCGCGCCGACGCCCTGGTCGAGCGACCGCGCGCTGGCCTTGAAGGACGCCATGTCGGCGCGGGTCTCGGGCGTGTCGGGCAGGTGCGCCGGCGGCGCGCCGTAGAGCGCGTCGCGCACCGAGCTGGGCTCGAAGAACTCGCGGTGGGTCTCGAAGAACCCGATCGACAGGAAGAACGGCTGGGGCGGACGGCTGCGCAGCAGCTGCTGCGCCGCCGGCGCGATCGAGTGGACCCTCGTCGTGCCGATGTCGACGACGTGGTCGTAGCCGAGCACCGTCGGGTCCGCCGGACAGGTGCTGCTCGCCGATGAGCGCCGACCAGTAGCCGGCCGCGCGGAGCGGGTGGACGATGTGGCGGCCGTAGTCGTCGAGCGTCCAGCCGCGGTGCGCGAGCCCGGTCATGCCGTTGACGTGCGCCCACTGGCCGGTGAGCAGGCACGCGCGGCTGCCCGAGCACGACGGCGCGGCGCAGAAGGCCTGGCGGAACAGCAGCCCCTGGTCGGCGAGCCGCTGGATGTTCGGCGTCGGCGATCTGGTGGCCGTAGGGCTGGACGTAGCGGCCCGTGTCGTGCGAGTGGAGGTAGACGATGTTCGGCGGCATTCCGTATACTCCCCATTGTCTACCGAGAAACTATGGATTTACGTCTTGAGACCACCGGACCAGCGCCTATCTCGTGTGCGCCACGCCGCGGAGCGGCAGCACGCTGCTGTGCGAGACTGCTGCGGGCCACCGGCATCGCCGGCCACCCGCTCGAGCACTTCGAGGTCCTGCGCGCCACTCGGGCGCGCCGCGCCAGCCGCGCGAGTACTTCGAGGGCGTCGAGGACTTCCGCGTGCTCGATCGCCTCGCGTCGCTGCGCCCGCCGGTGCCGGGCCGCGCGGACGAGTCGGCGCAGGCGTGGTGGGCGCGCATCCGGCGCCGACGGTACGACGCCCAACGGCGTCTGGGGCGGCAAGCTCATGTGGGGCCACGTCGACGATCTCGAGGCGCGGGCCGGCGCGCTGCCCGGCCTCGCCGGCGCGGACCTCGACAGCGGATCCTCGCAGACGCTCCTCGGCGACGTCTGCGGCTCGTGTACGTCACGCGGGCCGACAAGGTCGCCCAGGCCGTCTCGCTGTGGCGCGCGGTGCAGACCCAGTCCTGGCGAGTCGGGGCCGCACGACACGACGACGACCGACGGCGTCGCGTACGTCTATCGAGGGCATCGACCACCTCCGGCGCCAGCTCGAGGCCGACGACGCCGCCTGGCGGGGGTGGTTCGCGGCGCATGGGCGCGAGGTCGCTCGAGGTGTCCTACGAGGACCTCGCGGCGGAGCCGCGCGCGACGACCGCCGCGCGTGCTCGCGGAGCTCGGGCTGCCGGCGGACGGTGTGCCCGAGCCGCACATGCGCCGCCAGGGCGACGCGCGCTCGCGAGGCCTGGGCCGAGCGCTACCGCGCCGAGGCCGGGGTGCGCGCGTGAGCGCCTCCGCGGTCGCCGCGCGCGTCCGCAGCTGCGCACGCTCGAGGCCGAGGCCGTCCACGTCGTCCGGGAGGTCGTGGCCGAGCTCGAGCGGCCCGTGCTGCTGTTCAGCGGCGGCAAGGACTCGATCGCGCTGCTGCGCGTCGCCGAGAAGGCGTTCCGCCCGCGCGCCGCTGCCGTTCCCGGTCCTGCACGTCGACACGGGCCACAACTTCCCCGAGGTCCTCGAGTTCCGCGACCGGCGGATCGCGTGAGGCCGGCCACCGGCTCATCGTCGCCTCGGTCCAGGACTCGATCGACGCGCGGCCGCGTCCAGCGACGACGGCGCCGGGCGCCTCGCGCAACCGCCTGCAGACGACGACGCTGCTCGACGCGCTCGAGGAGCACCGCTTCGACGCGGCGTTCGGCGGTGCGCGCCGCGACGAGGAGCGCGCGCGGGCCAAGGAGCGCGTGCTCTCGTTCCGCGACGAGTTCGGCCAGTGGGAGCCGCGCGCGCAGCGGCCCGAGCCGTGGACGCTCTACAACGCGCGCATCCGCCGCGGGGAGCACATCCGCGTGTTCCCGCTGAGCAACTGGACCGAGCTCGACGTGTGGCGCTACATCGAGGCGGAGGAGCTCGAGCTGCCGTCGATCTACTTCGCCCATCGCCGGCGCGTGATCGAGCGCGACGGCATCCTGCTCGCCGAGTCCGAGCTGGGTCACGGCCGCGCGACGGCGAGGTCGTCGAGGAGCTGACGGTGCGCTACCGCACGGTCGGCGATCTGACCGTGACCGGCGCCGTGCGCTCCGACGCGCAGGACGTCGACACGGTGATCGCCGAGGTCGAGGCCTCGCGGATCTCCGAGCGCGGCGAGACGCGCGCCGACGACCGCACCTCGGAGGCCGCGATGGAGGACCGAAAGCGCGAGGGCTACTTCTGATGACGGCCCCCGCCACGGCGCCCCGCGAGCTGCTGCGCCTGGCGACCGCGGGCTCGGTCGACGACGGCAAGTCGACGCTGATCGGGCGCCTCCTGCTCGACACGAAGCTCCTGCTGAGCGACCAGCTCGACGCCGTCACGCGCGACGGGGAGGAGCCCGACCTCGCGGCCATCACCGACGGCCTGCGGGCCGAGCGCGAGCAGGGCATCACGATCGACGTCGCGTACCGGTTCTTCGCCACGCCGCGGCGCTCGTTCATCCTCGCCGACACGCCCGGCCACGAGCGCTACACGCGCAACATGTTCACCGGCGCCTCGACGGCCGACCTCGCGATCGTGCTCGTCGACGCCCGCCGCGGCGTCGTGACCCAGACGCGCCGTCACGCGCAGATCTCGGCCCTGCTCGGGATCCGCCACGTCGTCGCGTGCGTCAACAAGATGGACCTCGTCGAGTGGGACGAGGCGCGGTTCGGCGCGGCGGCCGAGGGGGTGAGGGTGCTCGCCGGCCGCCTCGGGATCGACGATGTGACGGTCGTCCCGATCAGCGCGCTGCACGGCGACAACGTGGTCGAGCGCTCCGAGCGCGCGCCGTGGTACGACGGTCCGGCGCTCCTCGAGCATCTCGAGACCGTCGACGTCGCCGGCGACCGCGACACCGAGCACCTGCGCCTGCCGATCCAGTGGGTCGCGCGGCCGGCCGATGGGCGCGGGCGTGCCTACGCCGGTCAGCTCGCCGCGGGGACGCTGCGCCGCGGCGACGAGATCACCGTGCTGCCCTCGGGCGTCACGACCGAGGTCGTCGCGATCGACGCGCTCGACGCCGAGGTCGACGGCGGCCGTCCCGCCGCTGTCGGTGACGGTCGAGCTCGCGGACGATGTCGACGCCGGCCGCGGCGACGTGCTCGTGTCCGCGGGGGACCCGCCGCCCGCCGCCGCGCGCGAGCTCGAGGCGCGGATCTGCTGGATGGCGGAGACGCCGCTGCGGCCCGGGCGCCGCTACGCGCTCAAGCACACGACACGCACCGTCCGCGCGACGGTGCAGGCGATCCACGAGCGCGTCGACGCCGAGAGCCTCGAGACGGAGGCCGACCCGCCCGAACTCGCCCTCAACGACATCGGGCGCGCCACGCTGCGCACGAGCGCGGTGATCGTCGCCGACGCGTACGCCGACAACCGCGTGACCGGCGCGTTCATCCTGATCGACGAGCACACCAACGACACGGTCGGCGCCGGACTCATCCTCGACGCGCGGGCCGCCGAGGACGTCGTCGAGACCGCGCCGCCCGACGTGACGTGGCACCCGTCGAGCCTGGACCGCGCGCACCGTTGGGACGCGCTGGGCCAGTCGGGCGCGACCGTGTGGCTGACCGGGCTCCCGGCGTCGGGCAAGTCGACGATCGCGGCCGCGCTCGAGCGCCGCGCTCGTCGACCGCGGCCGGGCCGCGTACCTGCTCGACGGCGACAACGTCCGCCACGGCCTGTCGGATGATCTCGGCTTCTCGCCCGGCGACCGCGCCGAGCACATCCGTCGCGTCGGCCACGTCGCGCGGCTCATGGCCGACGCCGGCGTCGTCGCCGTCGTGTCGCTCGTGTCGCCGTTGCGCCGCGACCGGGAGGTGGCGCGGCAACTCCATGAGGCGGCCGGGCTCGTGTTCGTCGAGGTCCACGTCGACACACCGCTCGAGGAGTGCGAGCGGCGTGACCCCAAGGGCCTGTACGCCCGCGCCCGGGCGGGCGACCTGCCGGGGTTCACCGGGGTCGGCGCCCCGTACGAGGCGCCCGAGGATCCCGATCTGCGCCTGTCGACGCTCGACGCCGGCATCGAGGATGCCGTCGCGGCGATCGTCGCGCAGCTGGACGGGTGAGGCGCCCGCCGATGGGCGGGGCGACGATGTCAGGAGAGCGATCCCGGATCGTGTGGTCGCCCGGAGCGCGGCGGGAGCGACCCTAGACGTTCAGGCGAGCTGGTCGGCGAGCGCGTGCAGATCCGCGGCCTCGAGGTCGAACCTGTCGTCCGCGGCGGGTCGCACGGCCCCCGGGCGGGCGATGTAGGCGGTGCGGTAGCCGCGGGCGGCCGCGCCGCGCAGGTCCCACGGGTGGGCGGCGACGAGCATCGCCTGCTCGGGCGCGACGCCGAGCTGCTCGAGCGCCATGTCGTACACCGCCGGCGCGGGTTTGTAGGCGCGCACGGACGAGGCGGAGAGGACGGCGTGCCAGGCGAGCCCGCCGTGCGCAGACAGGTCGGCCAGCTCCGGCAGGTCGGCATTGGAGAGCGCGGCGACGGTGCGCAGCTCGCGCAGCCGGCCGAGCGCCGCGGGCGAGTCGGGCCACGGGTCGAGCCGGTGGACGACGCCCGCGAGCGCGCCGGGCAGGCCTTCCGGGAGTGCCTCCCGGCGTAGCTGCTCGTGCGGGCGCCACTCGGTCCGGCCGGCGACGATCTCGTCCATCGCGCGCTGGAGGCGGACGTCCCAGTCGGCGAGCAGGGGCTTGAGCTCTTCGTCGCCGAGGCCGGTAGCGGCGCGCGCCTGCGCGGCGATCGACCCTTCGATGTCGACGACCGTGCCCATGACGTCGAAGACGAGCGTCGTGGCCGCCACCGGCCGGATCATCGCACCCCCTGCCGCGGCGGCGGCGGTGTTCGGGACGGTGTCGCGGACTTGGCTAGGCGAAGCGCAGCATTGGACAGCGGTGACCTGGTTCGGATGAGTGCCTCACCCACGGGGGGTGATGGTCGATCACCCAGGCGCGCCTGACGATGGCTCGCGGTGCGAGTGAGCGGCCGGAAACAGCCTGACGGAGGTGCCTCATGGAAGCTGCTGTTCACGCAAGGAAGGCGTCGAGCCCGGGCGTGTCGGCGCAGGAGCAGGCGTCGGTCGGGATGCCCGGGCGGTTGGACTCGCCGTTCGGCGCGATGGAGTTCTTCGACGGGCTGCCGCTGCCGGACACGGTGAAGCGCAGCTACGACGCGTTGGACCTGATGCGCGGCGTCGAGGTGTTCCTGAACTGCATGCCGGGCGCGTCGATGGTCGCGATGCGCAACGGCTTTCGCAGCATCGGGCAGACCGCCTCGAACGTTCTGGGCTACACCGACCCGCTGGCGACCTCGGCCAACGTCGTCCTCACCGCGAACACCGAGACCACGTACGGCACGAACTATCTCGATCTCAGGGCCGACGGACCGATCGTGATCGAGGCGCCCCCGAACGCGCTGGGCTTCGTCGACGACATCTGGCAGCGCTACGTCACGGACCTCGGCCTCGCCGGGCCCGACAAGGGCAAGGGCGGTAAGTACCTGATCCTCCCGCCCGACCACGACGGCGACGTCCCCGACGGCTACTTCGTCGCCCGGTCCCCGACCTACTCGAACTGGCTGGTCATCCGCGCGCTCGGCGGCGTGCAAGATCTTCTGACCACACGGATCTACGCGCTGGCCCGGGCCGACGATCCGCCGCCGACGGAGTTCCTGAACTTCTCCGAGGCCGCGTTCAACGGTGTCCACGCCAACGACTTCTCCTACTTCGAGGAGGTCGCCTCGATCGTCGCCGACGAGCCCGCCGGCGCGCTCGACCCCGAGCGCGCCGGGCAGCTCGCCGCCATCGGGATCGTCGCCGGCCAGCCGTTCGCCCCGGACGAGCGGATGCGCTCGATCCTCGACGAGGCGGCACGGATCGGGGCCGGCATCGTCCGCAGCCTCGTGTTCGCGCCCCGCGAGTCCGACGTCTACTTCTACCCCGACAGCACGTGGGCGACGGCGTTCGTCGGCGGCAGCCATGAGTTCCTGGCCAACGGCGCCAGACTGCTCGACGCCCGCGCGATGATGCACTACGTCGGGACCGGCATCACCCCCGCGATGACCCACGCCGGCGTCGGGGTCGGCTCCCAGTACGCGTTCACCGCGCGCGACGCGACCGGAGCCTGGCTGGACGGTGGGCGCGACTACACCCTCACCCTGCCCGCCGGCATCCCGGCCAAGACGTTCTGGGCTGTCGACATCTACGACCCCCAGACGCGCTCCCTGCTGCAGACCGACAACCCCTACCCCAGCATCCACAGCCGGTCCGACGGCATGGCCACCGAGGCCAACGGCGACCTCATCATCAACTTCGGTCCGACGGCACCCGAGGGACGCGACGGCAACTGGATCCAGACCCGCCCCGACAAGGGCTGGTTCCCGATCCTGCGCATCTACGGACCGCTGGAATCGTGGTTCGACAAGACCTGGCGGCCCGGAGAGATCCAACCGGTCGACTAGGCATGCGCCAGTTGCAGCGACGCGTAGGTGTGGCGCAGCGTGTGCCAGCCCGCCCGCGAGCAGCCGATCTCGCCTGCGAGCGGCTTGAGCATCCGCGAGCGCAGGTTGTCCGGGTCAAGCGGCGTGTTGCGTTCGCTCGGGAACACGAGCGCGTCGTCGCTCTTGTCGGCCACCCGCGAGAGGTGATCGGAAAGCTTGCCCCGCGAGCGCCGGCGTGATCGTGACGTCACGCGTCCCGTACTTGGACTTCGGCTTGCCAACGCGGCCACGCACGATCGCGCGACGCACGCACACGCGCGGCGGCAGGACGATGTAGCCGCCGTTGCGCTGCACGCGCTCGGCATCGGTGATGACGTCGCGCCGGCGCAGCGCGATCGCCTCGGAGATCCGCAGTCCGGTTGCCGCGAGCGTTTCGAGCCTGGACGGCGGTGTTCAGCCGCTGGACGACAGGGCTGCGAGGACCGCGTCGACACGGGCCAGGTAAGTCCCGATGACGGCGCCGGTCGTTGCGTCGACCACGGCAAAGCCACGGGCGCGGCGTACAACGTAGTAGCGCGGTGCGGAGGTCATGTGTTCTGGCCCCCTGTGGGTGCGTTCAAGAATGAAGGGCGCAGAGCGTCGCGCCGCCGCGGCCCGGCCCGTTCCCCAAGGCCCGGGACGATGGCGGCTCCGCTCTGCGCCCAGTTCCGTATCGGCAGACGTCGCCATGCCACCACATCGCACAATCGTGCGGATCTCGGGTGAGTTCGACGCCGCGATGGCTGCGCGTGGGGCGCACCCGGACGTGAGCGACTCGTGCCTCGCCCGTCCGTGCGATCTTGTCGCTTTCGTGCTCAAGACCCGCGTCGTCGCATGTCGATACCGCAGCTACCGGACCGGGGGGCCGGGGCGGGGCGCGGCACACCAGGGGGGTTTGCCACGTCTCGGGCTGGCGGCGGCGCCGTGTGGGCGGGAGCCCACGGCGCCACCGACCAGCGTGCGTGCGCCTTGGTGGACCGGTACGCCGCGAGCGCACGCGTGAGCACCGGCCCGAGGGCGAGTCAGGGTCGTGTAGGCCGCGTCGCACACAGGTGGGTGCACACCTTGCGCTTGGCGTTACCAGCGAAGAGTGTCGGTTCCATGCTCCGCAGCGGGTCTCGGGTCTCCGTGCTGTTTTTGCTCGGGTTTGCAGCGCTCCTTCTTCAGGCCGCTCCCGCTCGCGCGGTTCCCGGCCCCAGGCCGCCCTCGCCACCACAGATCAGGGCCAACACCGAGCTCGTGATGTCCGGCACCGGGGCCGGCCAGGCGGTCACCGGGTTCATCGCCGACCCGACCAACCCCTTCGACCCGGTCACGGCCGGGTATCCCTCGAGCAATCCGACTGACGGTTTCAGCCCGCTGAATGAGGGCTTCGCCGGCATCATCCGTGGCCAGCCGACCGGCGGCGGAGCGGAGCTGAACCTCTACTGCATCGACATCAGGACCGCTACCTACGGCGGGATCGGGTACGTCCTGGGGACATGGAACAGCAGCACAGTCCCCAACGTGGACTTCGTCGCGCGGTTGCTCAACGAGTCCTTCCCCAACACCGGCGCGCCGGCCACGGACCCGGTCGGCACCGTCCTCAGTGACAGCCAAAGAGCCGCCGCCGTGCAAGCGGCCATCTGGTTCTTCACCGACAAGTACGTGCTGAGCACCGCCGACCCGCTGCACGCCACTGTGGCCGGCATCGTCGCCCACATCATCGATGCGGGGCCACTGCCCGAGCAGCCAGCGCCCAGCCTCACCATCACCCCGTCACAGATCAGTGGACCCGCCGGGAGCGTACTCGGGCCGTTCACGGTGAACACCAACAACGGCCGCCGCCCTCGGAGCACTCCGCACGCCACAGTCACCGCTACCGGCGGCGACATGTTCTCGGACTCGGACGCCACGCAGCCGATTGCCGATGGAGCCTCGGTACCGTCCGGCCAGAAGATCTGGGTGCGGTCGACAGGTCCGTCCTCCGTGGTGCTCTCGGCCACCGCAGAGGCAACCGTCCCCACCGGCAACGTCTACGTCTACGACGACAACACCGGCGGGGTCAGCGACGCACAGCATCTGATCCTGGCCAAGGCGGGCACGCTGACAACCACCGTGAACGCCAACGCGGAGTTTCTGCCCGCCGGCTCGCTGGTAGTGGAGAAGACGATTGCCGGACCCGCGGCCGGATCGCAGGGAGAGATCCGCATCGAGACCGTGTGCGATGGCGAGGCCTTGACCCCGGATTTCGTGATCCCCGCCGGGACGCCCGCCGGCAACAAGTCGCAGACATACGAGGACATCCCGGCCGGGTCGGTCTGCACCGTGACGGAGACATCCGACGGCAGCGTGGTCGGCACGGATGTCGTGGTGGTCGGCGCCGGGCAGGAGGTGACCATCCCCTCCGGCCGGTCCGCGACGGTGCACATCACCGATACCTATGACTTCGTCGGGTCGCTGGTCGTCAAGAAGACGATCGCCGGTCCCGCTGCCGGGCAGCAAGGGGAGATCCGGATCCACACCGTGTGCGATGGCAAGGCCCTGACCCCGGACTTCGTGATCCCCGCCGGGACTCCCGCGGGCGACCAGAGCAAGCAGTACGACCAGATCAGAGCTCCGGCCAAGTGCACCGTGACGGAGACCGCTGACGGGCACACCAGCACGGTGCCGGTGGTCGTCACCGGGAACGGCCAGACTGCGTCCGTTCCGGCCGGTCAGGTCGTCGAGGTGGACATCACCGACAGCTACGGCGCCGCGCCTGCCGGCGCGGTGGCGGGTATCAAGACGTCGTCGGGCGGGTCTCTGCTCGTCAGCAAGACCACCGCCGGTCCGCTTGTCGGCCGCCAAGGCCCGGTCACCATCCAGGTGGCATGCAACGGCATCGCGCTCGCGCCAGACTTCGTGATCCCCGCGAAGGCTCGGGCGGGCCGCGTGTCGCGCAGCTTCGACGGGATCCCGGCCGGCGCGAAGTGCACCGTCACCGAGATCGCGGACGGCGCCACCGTCAACGTCAGGGTGCAAGTGATTGGCAATAGCCGCACCGTGACCGTCGCCGGAGGCACAGTGGTGCCGGTGAATCTGTTCAACGTGTACCGCGCCGCGCCGGGCTCGCTGACGGTGACCAAGACCGTCGCCGGTCCGGCCGCGCGCCGGCACGGTCGCATCGCCATCCTGGTCGCCTGCGGCGGGCCGCTCAGGACGTTCGCGTTCCGCATCGCCGGCCACACCGCCGCCGGTTCGAGGTCCCGCCACTTCGCCGCCCTCCGCGCCGGATCGCGCTGCCTCGTGACCGAGACCGTGGACGGCCACACCCGCGCCGTGGCCGTCGCCGCCCGGAGGCAGAGGCGGGTGATCGTACGCGCCAACGGCGGAGTCACCGCTCGTCTCATCGACCGGTTCTTCGTCGCGACGGCGCCGCGATTCACCGGATAGCGCGTACCGCGGTTGCACAGCTCGGCGGGCGCCGAGTCTCGGATCGTCTCAGTCGTCGATCAGGCCTTCGGTCAGCGCGATCGCGATCAGTTGCGCCCGGGTTCGCGCACCCGTCTTGGCCATCGCGTTGCGCACGTGCGTACGCACGGTGTCGGGCGCAATGTGCAACTCTGCGCAGATCTCGGGCGTGACCTCGCCGAGGGCGATGAGACGGACGATCTCCTGCTCGCGCTTGGTCAGCGGGGCCGGTTCGTGCGCCCGCTCCGAGCGACGGGCGCCGTGGTCGCGCAGGCACACGCCGAGAACGAGCACGGTTCCCGCGGCGCGACTGGCCCGCATCGCGAAGTCGACGACGCGCGTCGAGCCGTCCGGCCGCCGGATCCGCCGCTCGCCGAACGATTCGCCCCGTAGCACCTGCGCACGCCATGCGGAATCGTCGGGCGCGTCTGCGGGATCGTCGAGCAGCGTCGTCATCAGCTCACCGGTGAGCACGTCGGCCGAGCGGCCGGCGAGCAGCGCGCCGGGCTGGTTGACGGCCACGATCCGGCGGTCGAGGCCGACGACGAACATCGCGTTCGCCGAGCGCCTGAACGCGGTCCAGAAGACGTGCGCGTAGCTGTCGTCCGGGCGGCCCGCCGGGGCGCCGCCCGATGCTCGGCTCGCCTGCCGCTGCGCCGATCCTGTGAAACGTGCCGCCACGGCGCTCGATCTCCGGTCGAATCCTCTGAACCGAGCCATCGTGCTGACGCGGCGGGTGAAGGGGCATCACCCGCTCGGGTGACGCGCGCGGCCGGTCGGGTGGCGGGGCGAGCCGAACGGCGATCGACCATGCGCGGCCGACCGATTCGCACAGACGTGCGATGCGATCGCCGTATAGGGCACGTACGTGCGATGCGGCGGCGGGACACGGCGCCCGATACGGGTGATGAGGGAAATGGACCGAAGCCCTCCGAGCCATCGATGTCACTGATCGACGGCCATCGGCGCCCGGTCCGCCCGCTCGTCCCGCCGCCGCTGAAAGGCACTCCGACTCGCAATGAAAACCGTTCTGAAGATCACTGCAGGGTTCCTCCGGCCGGCAGCAACGGCGCACCGAGTCAAGGTGATGGCGTGACCGACCGACAGCGCATGAGCCTGAGCGTCGAGACCATTGAGCTCGCCAAGGTCGCCGCCGAATTGCGGGAGGCCGGCCGCCGCTTGGAGGCCGACAGAGTCGCTATCCGCGTGGCCGAAAACGCGGAGCGACTCGCCAGCACTTGACGGGCGGCAAGCGTCTGGCTCAGAAGACCGCGAAGCGAATCGCAGCGCCGCAATCACCCCGAGGGGTGGCCGGCGACCATGAATAATCAACCCCAGGAGTAGATACCAGTGCGCAAGTCCATGATTACCGGTACGGCCGTCGCGCTGTCCCTCGCAGTTGCAGGAACGGCTCAGGCGAGCGTTCCGACCGGGCAGTCGCATGCCGGCGACCGGTCGGCCAGTCACGGGAAAATCATCACGCACAAGGTGTGCAAGCTTTCCCAGGGCAAGAAGAACTGCAGGTTCGTGAAGGTGAAGTTGAAGAAGGTCAGCAACGGCGTCAACGGCACGAACGGCACGAACGGTTCCAACGGCGCGCAGGGTGTCAACGGTGACACCGGTGCTCGCGGCCCGCAGGGCATCGCCGGTCGGAACGGCCTCAACGGCGTGTCCGGCTACGAGGTTGCGACGTACAACTACGACAACGTTGGCCCCGGTGGCGTCGCCACTGTTGCTTGCTCGTCGCAGGACAAGGTTGCCGTCAGCGGTGGTTTCTACGTCCGTAACCCGCAGAGCGACAACATGGGCACCAACATGCCTGCCCTCAGCAATGGCGCTGGCATCGTCGCTTCCTTCCCCGGCCGCATGGACTGGAACACCAACACACCCAAGCCGAACCGCAACGACGGCTGGATCATTCGTTTCAATGACAAGCCTGCCGGTGTCGTGACCCTGTACGCGGTCTGCATCAACGCCGCCTAGCCACCAGCGGTAGCTGGTACGACGTACGAGGCATCGGCGGGTTGGCTTCGGCGGCCCGCCGCTCGTATAGGGGCCGTTGGCTCGCACGCGACATGGCGCTCTTCAAGCGAAACCCCCCACAGTCGGGGGTTTCGTCGTTGTTCGGTGAATGAGTCGCCGGCCGGCGCATGACGGTCACGCCGCAAAGGAGCCGAGGGCGCCGCCGAAGAACACGAGCGGACGGCGACTGTCGTCGCAGTCGGCCTCGAGCACCGCGCAGGTCACGAGGACGTGGTCACCGACCGCGCGCTCGTCGACCACGTCGGCCAGAAGGAACGCGGTCGCCCGCGTGAGTCGAGGAACGCCGTGCGCGTCGACGCGGACGTCGAGCCCGGCCAACCGGTCAGCCCCGGGACGCGCGCGGCCGCGCACGCAGCTTGGCGCCATTGCTCGTTCCCGCGCACGTAGGCGTCGAGCGTCGCGCACGTGAACAACGGCGTTCCTGGAGTCGGATGTCGCGGGCAGGGTGCTCGACCAGCGGCGCCTTGCCGCGTACGTCGTCTGTCGCCGGTACTGGAAGCACAACTGCAAGACGGTGAGGAGGCTGGGGGACGAAGCGGGGCGGAGATTTCGTCGACGGAATCCATTTCCGGTACCAGGGCGGCCAGGTGCGGTCCCTGTTGTCGTTGATCAGCTACCTCGGCTCCGGCGAATATCGCGAGCGCTATCTCGGGTTGAAGATCCCGCCGACCAATCTGCAGGAGGACCAACTCGAGCAGGCGAGGCGGTTCGCCGACGCTTTGGCGGACCGCCTTCCCGAAGCCGCGACGGCGGCCGCGGGGAGCGACGCTGGGTGAGCAATGGCGCGCGTGCTGTTCGCCGTGGGTCACCCGTTCCGGGCGATGCACATGATCGAGCGCGGGTGCGAGTGTCGCCGCATGCCTCCTCGCCCGAACGTGCTGGTCATCATGACCGACCAGCTACATCACGCGCCGGCATATGAGTCCGACGAGCTCGCTGAGTTCCGGCGGGAGCATCTGGCCGGCGTGGAGCGGCTGCGGCAGAACGGCGTGTCGTTCCGTCATCACTATCCGATGTCGGCGGCGTGCGCGCCGAGCCGGACGTCGCTGCTCACCGGCCAATACCCGTCGCTGCACGGGGTGACGCAGACCGACGGGATCGCCAAGACCGCCGACGGCGACGACATGTTCTGGCTGGCGCCGGACACCGTGCCGACGCTGGGCGACTGGTTCCGGGCTGGCGGCTATCGGACGTTCTACAAGGGCAAGTGGCACGTCTCGCACCCGTATCTCGACGCCGAGGACGGCGAGGGATACCTGCTGTCGATCGGCGACGACGGGACGCGGATCCCCGACAACATCCAGAAGTACCTGGATGCCGACCTGCTCGATGGCCACGGCTTCTCGGAGTGGGTGGGGCCTGACCCGCACGGACTCGGCAAGCACAACACCGGTCTTCTCAAGGACCCGTTCACCGCCGACGAGACGATCGCCCTGCTCAAGCGCCTGGACGCTGAGAAGGCCGACGAGCCGTGGCTGACGGTGTGCTCGTTCCTGAACCCGCACGACGACTCGCTGTTCGGCGTGATCGCGCTTACGCAGGGGCTGCGCTACCACCCCTCAGGGGTGCCGCATGTCGAGCAGGCACCGACGCACGACGAGGACCTCTCGACCAAGCCCTCCTGCCAGCAGAGCTATGTCGACAACTGGAGCGCGATCCTCGCGCCGCAGCCGTGGAACGAGACGCACCTGAAGTTCTACTACCAGATGCAGGCCGAGGTCGGCCGGCAGATCACGCGTGTCCTCGACGCCCTGCGCGACACCGACGCCTACGAGAACACGATCGTGATCTTCACCTCCGATCACGGCGACATGCAGGGTGCCCATGGCGGGATGCACGAGAAGTGGCACGTTGCCTACGAGGAGGCGATACACGTGCCGTTCATCGTCGCCAGCCCGCTGCTCCCGGGCGGCGTCCGCGAACTCGACATCCCGACCAACCACGCCGACCTCATCCCCACGCTGCTCGGCCTCACCGGCATCGACCCCGAGCCGACGCTCGCCCGCTTGCAGTCCGACCACAGCGATGCCCATCCGCTCGTCGGACGCGACCTCTCCTCGGCGATTCGTGCCGCCGAACCGGCCGCGCCGGCGGAGCCGATCCTCTTTACCACCGACGACGAGATCAGCGAGGGCAACGAGACGACGCGCAGCCCGTTCGGACGCGTCGCTCGGGCCCTGCACCGGTACTCGACCGTCACGCAGCCCAACCACCTGCAGACCGTCATCGCCGAGGTCGACGTCGACGGCGAGCAGCACCTGATCAAGTTCTCCCGCTACTACGACAACGCCCAGTTCTGGACCGTTCCCGGGGAACGCGACGAGCGACTGCGCGATCGGCACACCGACACCGTCACCGAGCCCGAACCCGACGAGTACGAGCTCTACGACCTCACCCTCGACCCCTTCGAGGAGCGAAACCTCGCCCACCCCAGCCACGCCGACGATCGCTCGCGCGCCGTGCAGGCCAGGATGCTCAAGCTCCTGATCGAACAACTCGACGCCAAGCGGCTCACCCCTTCCACCGGCGAGACGCCCGGCTACCGGCCGCCCGCGAGTCCCTGACGCCTCTCAGCCGGCGGGCGTCGTGTCGGCCCGGATGGCCTCGAGGGCGCGATCGACGTTGGACACGAGGTTGTCCTCGCCGAGGACGTCGACGGCCCCGCTGTGACGCAGCGCGTCGCGCACGCTTCGCCTGGCGCGCGCGACGATCAGGCGAATACCGCGCGCGTCGAGAGTGTCGTGCACCGACCGAAGTGTCTGCGCGCCCGTGACGTCCACTTGGCTGACCGCCCCGAAGTCGAGGACGACCGTGGCCGGCGGCGACTCGGCCGCGCGAATCCTGGCGAGGAGGTCGTCCTGGAACAGCTCGGCGTTGGCGAAGATCAGCTCCGCTTCGAAGCGATGGATCAGGACGTCGGGAATCGGGGTCGACCCCGGGTCGTCCTCGAGGTCGGTGTAGCGCGAGCCGTCGCTGCTGCGCCCGAGCGAGGCGATGTGCGGGTGGTCGATCGTGTGGATCAGCAGGATGAAGCTGAGGGCGACGCCGATAGCGACGCCCGGAAGGATGTCGATGAGAACCACGCCGAGCAGGGCGCCGAGCGCGGCCCAGAACTCGAGTGACTGCGCGTGCCAGTACTGCGTGACCCGCCCGAGGTCGATCATCCCGGACACCGCCCAGATGACGATCGCACCGAGGATCGCCTCCGGCAGATTCTTGAACAGTCCCGCGAGGAAGAGGATCGTCAGGAGTGCCATCAGCGCGGTCACCAGGAACGCGACGGGCGATTTCGCGCCGACGCGCTCGGCTGTCGCCGACGGCGAGAGCCCGCCGGTGACGGTGTACCCCTGGAGGGCGCCGGCGCCGATGTTCGCGGCGCCGTACCCGAGCATCTCGCGATTCGCGTCGACGGCGTAGTGGTACTTCGCGGCGTAGCTCTTGGCGATCGCGAGCGACTGCGCGAGGCCGACGATGACAATCGCGAGGGCGCCCGGGAGAAGGTCGACAAGGTCGCTCGTCGAGACGCTCGACAACGAGACGAACTGGAAGCCGGTCGGCACCTCGCCGACGATGGCCACTCCGTGGTCCTGCAGGTTGAGCGCCGGGACCGCGAGCACCGCGAGCGCCACGACGATGATCACCCCGGGGAGCTTCGGCGCGAATCGGGCGAGCGCGAACAGCGCGAGCAGTCCCGCGACCCCGACGGCGACCGTCGTCCACTGCCAGCTGCCGACGTGGGCGATCGTCTTCGCGAGCACCGCGAGCGTGTCGCCCGACGGCTTCTCGATTCCCACGACCTTCGGCAGCTGGCCGATCGCGATGTAGAGGCCGAGCCCCACGATGAAGCCCTCGAGGACTGGGCGGGCGAAGAAGCGGCTGACGAAGCCCATCCGGGCAAGGCCGCCCGCGACGTAGATCACGCCCACCATGAGCGTCAGCGCACACGTCAGAGCGACGTACTCGCCCGAGCCCGTACTCGCGGTCGCGACCACAGCCACGGTGGAGCCGGACAGTGTCGCCACCGTCGCGCTGGGGCCCACGAAGAGGTGGCGCGAACTGCCGAACAGCGCGTAGCCGACGACCGCGAGCGGCATGACGTACAGACCGTTCTGGACCGGCACCCCCGCGATCCCGGCGTAGGCCATCGCCTGCGGCACCATGAGCGCCCAGATCGTCACCCCGGCAATCGCATCCGCGGGTAGCGATTGGCGGTCATAGCGACGCAGCCACGTGGGGATCAACCGCACGGCGGATCACCGTACCGCCGGCTGGCCCCGGACGCACCCGCGCCAGAATCACCCGGATCGGATGAGGCCCGCATGCGCGCGGCGCGGGACCATCTCCGGGACTGTTCGCACCGAGCCGGGAGTGGCTCGAGGCGCCGGAGCCGACGGCTCTCGTGATCGAGGCGGATCGCGCGAGCGGCGGCCGTTCGGTTCGCAACCCACCCTTGACGAGGGCGGAGGAAACCGCCCCGCGGGGCGGGAGGTGTGCAGGCATATGACGAAGGCCGCGGTCAAGCCCACGAAGCGCGCGAAGTCTGCCAAGGGCAGGAAGCAGCACCGAGGCGTGCTTGACCTGCCCAGGGCGGTCGAGACGCGTATGGCCGAGGGTCGCGCCGAGCGCGAGTCGGTGCCTCTGGAGGCCCACGAGCATTGGGCGGCGCCGGATGGACGCCCGGACCCGGTCGGCACGCTCGAAGCGCAGGATGCGACGCGGGTGCCGGAGCTGGTGCCGATCCGCCACGGGCGCATGATCGTCTCGCCGTTCACGTTCTACCGCGGCAGCGCGGCGATCATGGCGTGGGACCTCGCGCAGACGCCGAGCACCGGATTGCGGGTGCAGTGCTGCGGTGACGCGCACCTGTCGAATTTCGGCGTGTTCGCGGCGCCGGACCGGCGCGTCGTGTTCGATCTCAACGACTTCGACGAGACGCTGCGAGCGCCGTTCGAGTGGGACGTCAAGCGCCTGGTCGCGAGCTTCGTCGTCGCCGCTCGCGACAACGGCCACCGCGGCAAGGAGCAGCGCGCGGCCGCGCGCGCCGCCGCCACCGCGTACCGCACGACGATGGCCCGGGCCACCGCGATGCGGTTCCTCGAGGTCTGGTACACCCGAGTCGACGCGGAGGACGTCTTGACCGAGCTCGCCGGCAGCCACGACAAGGCCACCGCCAAGGCCGTCCAGAAGGGCCTCGCGAAGGCGCGAAAGCGCACGAGCCTGGGGTCGCTGTCGAAGTTCGCCCAGCGGGTCGGCGACGGCTACCGGATCAAGCAGCAGCCGCCATTGATCGTGCGCCCGCCCGACGCGAGGTACGGCGACCTCGAGCAGATCATCCGCCAGGGCCTCGCCGACTACGCGCGCTCGCTGTCACCCGACCGCCGTCTCGTGCTCGACCATTACCACTACCAGGACTTCGCCCGCAAGGTCGTCGGCGTCGGCTCGGTCGGGACCGAAGCGTTCATGGTCCTGCTCATGGGCGACCGCGACGACGACCCGCTGTTCCTGCAGGTCAAGGAAGCGGACACGTCCGTGCTCGCCCCGTACGCGGGCGCCGGCGAATACGAGCAGCAGGGCGAGCGGGTCGTTCAGGGCCAGCGCGTCATGCAGGCCGCCAGCGACCCGTTCCTCGGCTGGGCGACCGGGACCGGGGCGGGCGCGCGGCAGTTCTACGTCCGTCAGCTGCGCGACATGAAGGGCTCGGCGGTCATCGAGGGAATGCCGCCGGCGCGCCTGGCGCGCTACGGCGAGATGTGCGGCGCCACGCTCGCGCGGGCCCATGCCCGCAGCGGCGACGCGGCGAAGATCGCCGGCTACCTCGGCGACGACGACACGTTCGACCGTGTGCTCGAGCGTTTCGCCGTCGCCTACGCGGACCAGAACGACGCCGACTACGCCGCGTTCACCGACGCCGCGGACGAGCAGCGCATCGCCGTCGAACGCGGCGTGTAGAGCCGTGACGAGAGGGTCGCCGGGCCGAGCGGGGCCGCGTTGCTGACGCGTGTCCGGGAGCTTGTCAGGGCGATCCGCGACGGCGACGAGGCGATGGTCGAGGCCGCCGTTCTCCGGTTGAGCCGGTCGCGTCGCTGGCTGGCGCCGCTCGCGCTCGGGCTCGGAGCCTTCGTGATGCTTTTCCAGGGTGTGAGGCTGGTGTTCATCAACTGGCGGCTCACACTGGTTCAGGTCCTTCCGGCGATGTGGGTCTGGCTCGCCATGCTGGACCTGAAGGCGCACGCGCTGCACGGACGCTCCTTCCACGTGGTCACAGGGCCGATCGTGATCCCGATCGTGGCCTTGATCGCCGCGGTGACCGCGGCCGCGTTCTTCCTCAACGCCGTGTTCGCGTTTGCGATCGCGAGGCCCGGACCGCCAGACATCCGGGCCGGCGTCGCCAGCGCCCGGGGTCACCACCCTGTCGTGCTCGGATCGGGTGCCGTTGTCGGCTTGGCGCTCGGACTATCGACCGTGGTCGTCACCCGTGCGGGCCGCCCGTGGTTCGCGTTGTCGCTGGGCGTCGTGATCGGCGTGATGATGGTCTGCTACGTCGCGGTGCCCTCGAGTCTCATCGGCGTGAAGGCCACGCGCTCACGGCGCGACAAGCTGACCGCATCCGCTGTCAGCGGAGCGCTCGGCGCCGCGGTCAGCGCGCCCGCGTACGTGATCGGTCGTATCGGTCTCCTGATGCTCGGATCGTCCGTTCTCCTCATTCCGGGCATTTTCGTCCTGGCGCTCGGGTTCACCCTCCAGGCGGGCGCGACAGGCGCGGTCAAGGCGATCAAGATGAGCGCCCAGCTCGTGGCTGGCGGAGCAGGGTCGAGCGCCGTCGCCGTCGCGGCCGACCCACCGCCCGGCGCGCCGTCGTAGGACTCGGCAGCGTTGTCATGGAGGGGCGCAGCCGCGCCTCGCCGGCACGCAACGTCGCGTCACCGGCGAGACGACTGACGCTGTGGGCCGCCGGCTAACGTCGACGGGCGACGCGCCTGGATGCGCGCCGGGCGACGGCGTGGAGCTCCTGCGCCTCCTCGCGTGAGAGCAGTCCGATCCCGACGAGGTCGAGCGGGCTGATGAAGCTGATGGTTCGGGGTTACCGCATGCCGCCGTCGGCCCGCGGTTTCGGGGATCCCGCACCGTCCGGCAGCCGGTACTTCGCGTGCCAGGTCGACCGTCGGGCGCCGTCGCGCCGGAAGACGTGGCCGGTGGGCGGCTCAAGCCTGCGCATGCCCCGAAACCTAGGCCCGGGCGGGGTTCGTCCGGGACAACGATTGGGACAAGAGTTCGATCATTCGTCGAACTTCCAGCCCACGAAAAAGCCCCGCGGTGCGGGGCTTTCGAAGCGCGCCCGACAGGATTCGAACCTGTGACCTTCGGTTCCGTAGTGCGCTATTTGCGGGATTTTTTGGCTTGACAACGCGCGATTGGGTCGAGCTGGGACGCGCTCCACAGGGTCAGATTTGCCGAATCGGGGACAAAGTTCGGGACAAAGTTGCTTCTCGGATCAGAACGAACGGTTCGGGCCTTCGGCTTGGCCGAGACTGTCCCTTTGCATGGGAAGCAGTAGTTCTGCAAACTCGGCCAATGAGCTATGAGGAGATGGTCGCCGAGCTGCGGAACCTCGTCGGCGAGCGCATAGCAGTCTCGATGGCGCTTCAGCAGTTCGGTCCGGCAGACGGGTACCTGGCGGACTTCTCGGGTCGAGTCGAGCCCATCGACGATCCGATCCCGGGCGTCGACTTTCCCGTTCACTATGTCCGGGTCGGCGAGCGCGGTTTCGGTATTCCCCGAGCCATGTTCGACCGCGCGGAGTGGGTGACCACTGCTGGTCAGCGCGAGCTGGAGATCGGTGTTGGCGATGTGCGCGTGGGCATCACTAAGTGTGACGCTTCGGACGAAAGGCGTAAGACTGGTTCGCGGCGATCCGCCGCTTTCGGAGTTCCGCACCCAGTTCTCGATAGCAGGCGTCCGCCCGTCTCCTCGCCATGTGGACGACCGTACGGGCGACACCCTCGCCATTTCACCTGCCACGCGCCAAAGTCAGCCCAAGGGATTAGTGCACGCCACGGTGTGCAGCCCTGGCAAAGTCAGGCGAGGCCGGCGATTTTCGGCACGAGGTCGGCGGGCCTCGGCAGCGTCGCGATTTCGTCGGCCACCTCGGAGGCGGCCCGGCCCAGCCCCGGGTCGGTGAGCAGGCGGTCGATCAGCTCCGCGTCCACCTGATCCGGCTCCGAACGCAGACCGAGCCCGCGCCGCGCCACGGCGTCCGCGTTCATGTACTGGTCGGCGCCGTGCGGCAGCACGAGTTGCGTGACTCCGGCGTCGATCGCGGTCAGCGTCGAGCCGGCCCCGCCGTGGTGCACCAGCGCTGCGCAGGTCGGCAGCAGCGCGGACAGCGGCACCCACCCGGCCGCCCGCACGTTGTCCGGCAGTTCTCCCAGTGGCGACGGGTCCGCGTCGCCGAGGGCGAGTACGAACTCGGCGTCCAGATGCCGTGCCACGTCGACGAGTTTGGTCAACGACGTGAGCGCGCCGACCTGGGTCAGCACCGTGCCGAGTGTCACCGCGACGCGCGGGCGCGCGGGCCGTTCGAGCACCCACTCGGGCAGCACGCCGCCTCCGTTGTACGGCACGTACCGCATCGGCCAGCCGCGCACCGGCCGGTCGACCATGCTCGGCGGCGCCACGTCGATCGACTCGCGCACCTCGGGAAACCCTTGCACGCCATGCCGTTCGCGTTCCTCGACCATCTTCTTGAAGATCGCCTCGGTCATCGACGCCTCGTCGGTGAACCCGAAGCCGTGCGACACGGCCGGCACGCCGAGCTTCGCGGCGACCAGCGGCCCGGTGCCCTCCATCGACGAGTACACGACTACGTCCGGCCGCCACGATTCGGCCGCCGACACGGTCAGGTCCACCGACACGCCGGACAACTTGGCGAAGATCGCGCCGACGAACTCCAACCCCTTCTCGGTGTCGACGTCCGTGCTGTAGTCGAACTCCTCGGGTTGCTCGCTGGCCGCCTGCTGGAACACCGCGCCGATGTCGACACCCGGCGCGGTGTCCACGACGTGCAGGCCGGCGTTCGCGGCCTCCTTGCCGCCCGCGGTCGCCACCAGCACCTCGTGGCCGGCGGCACGCAGCGCGTGTGCTAGGGAGATCGTCGGGAACACATGGCCAGGACCGGGGGAGGTCGCGAAGAGTGCGCGCACGATTCCCATTTAACACGCGATCCCCGCCGACCGCCCCGACTGGATTCCGCCTGACCCGGCGGAGTAGCGCTTTGGACGAAACGCAGTAGCGGCGCGGTTCGGGTCCCGGCTGCTTCCGCAGCAGCGCCGCGCGATGCCCGGTAGCGCCGGCACCTCATTGCCGCTTCGCCGCCTCCGCATCACGCCGCTGGGTCTGCCGGGACGCGAATCTGGACGGTGCGGCGCTCGCCGAGGTCGAGATCGAGGATCCACTGTTGGGGGCGAGTCGATCGGCTCCGCCAGCCACCGCGGAACTTCTCCGTGTCGACGGTCAGCCCGTGTTCTCCGTCGATACGAAGATGGGCGTCGGAGCCTTCGGCGGTGAGACTGAGGCGTCCAGACGCGGCCCGCCGGGCTGGGGCGAGCGTGACTGGAACCCCGGCAGCGGCGATCGTGTTGAGGCTCTCAAGCGTCGCCGGCCAGTCCAGGTAGCCCTCACGCCCGAGCTCGAGGCCGTCGCTCACAGCCCGTTGTAGGCGTCGCAGACCGTGACGATCGCCCATCCGACGTCGACGCGCAGCGAGTAGTAGTCAGCGCCGTCGAAGCTGTGCAGCCAGGCACCACGAATCGCGTCCAGCGGGACGGTGATGACCTCGCGCTCGTCGACCGTGACACGCATGTCGTCGGGAGGCACGCGGTGCACACTGAGGACGCCGCTGACGCGGACGTGCTCACCACGGTCGGCCGTGACCGATACGTGCGCTTGGTTTCTGCCGGGCCGGGCGGCGATCACGGCGAGGTCCGCGACCGCCGCGTGCGGGGTCCGCACGCCGTCGAACTCATGCGGGAGCCATCGGATCACTCGAGCGTAACCACCCGACACGACCGCCGCGGCCGCAACTTCGCGCCTTCCCAAGCGCCGACAAAACAGCCGGATCGAGGTATGGACCAACGTGCGGATTGCGCGTCCACACTCAATCCCTGTGCTCATCGGGGTTCGCGGCCTGTGCCGGGCCCTGACCCCGCCCAACCACCATAGAGGTAGTCGGGCGGGGTCAGGGCCCGGCACAGGAGTGTTGTTGGTGGAGGGACGGGTGGACGGTGGAGCGGGTGGAGTTGAGGACAGGAGTGGTGACAGAGGAGTCGGTGGAGAGGAACAGACAGAGCGGAGAAGAGAGGAAGACGGAAGTGGCGGCGAGGAGGGCGGCCGGCGTGTGGGTTGCGGTGACGCTGTTGGGGAGCGGATGAGTTTTTCGGGGTTGTGGGGACGCATGGTGCGCGTGAGCGCAGAAGGCAGTGTCGGCTGGAATCGAGGTTGCCGTGTGATGCGCGTTTCGAGGGATGCGTTGACCAGGAGTGTTGCGAGGAGACCGACGGGGATCGGCGCTCGTCGCGTGCTCCGTGGTCATCGGCGGTGCGCTCAGATCGTCGTGCGAGCGTCGCTGGCTTGCCACCAACAGGTCCGGCGCGGGACCCGAGCTGAAGGGGGTCTCGCGTACCCAGGGAAACCGCACCGCCCTCGATGCCGCAACCCGGGAAACCGCATTCTCGAGAGTTTCGCCGACCGCCCCGGAGCGCGGGCGCGTCGGCGAGGCGGGGCGGGCGTGGCGTCAGCCCGAAGCCTCGGGGAGCAGCCGTCCCTCGGATCGCACGCCACGCCGGAATGCGTCGGCGACCAGGGCGGCGTCGTCGTGGCGAGGGGCGTAGTGCAGAGTAGCGCATCGTTGTCTGGACGTCGGCGTGGCCCATCCACTCCTGCACGCGGCGGATGTCGGCTCGCGCGATCATCCGCGTGCCGAAGGTATGGCGCAGGTCGTGGAAGCGCAGCGGCCGTAGCCCGGCGCGCTTGAGCGCCCGGTCGTAGCGTCGGCGCAGCGCGGACGCGTCCAGGTAGCCGCCGCCGTCGCCGAGGAAAACCAGGCCGTCGTCACTGGTCGTAGTGGCCACGCTGGCCGAGGCGGGCGAGCGTCTCGGCGACGTCGGGTGACATCGGGACGGAGCGCACGCGGCCGGACTTCGGTGTGGTCAGCGCGCCGCCGGCGTAGCTGGCACGAACACGGATCGCCGAGGCGGCGAAGTCGACGTCACGCCAGCGCAGTGCGACGAGCTCGCCGCGGCGCAGTCCGGTGAACGCCGCGGTCAGGTAGATCGCCGCGTCCTGCTCGGAGGTGGCCGCGCGCACGAGCGCGTAGACCTCCTCGACGCCGAAGACCTCGATGTCACCGCTCGAGCGCTGTGGGTGGCGCTCGATCCCGGCGACCGGGTTGCCGGGCAGACCGTAGACCTTCTGCGCGCGGCGGAAGACGCCGTGCAGCAGGACGAGCAGCTTGTTCTTCGTGCGGTTCGACAGCGGTGATCCGTCGGCCGAGGCGACCGACGCGCGCCATCGCTCGATCTTCTCGGGCGTGACCTCCTCGACGCGCATGGCGCCGAAGGCGGGCAGGAGGTGCGCGGCGATGATCGAGCGGTAGTCGATCAGCGTCGAGGGCTTGATCGACCGGTCGTGCTCGACGTAGCGCAGGAACTCCGCCGCCGCGTCGGCGAACGTCGCGCCGGTCTGCACGAGCCCGGGAAGCGTTCCGCGCCGCGCCTCGTCGAGGATCTCGCGCAGCCAGGCCTCGGCTGTGCGCTTGGTGTAGTGGCCGGCGGCCGGGCGCCCGCGCTCGGTCCACGCCGGCCCGATGCGCTTCTGGACCTGCCGCCCGTCCGGCAGGCGGTACTTCGCGTACCACGTCGAGCGCCGCGCGCCGTCGCGCCGGTAGACGTGGCCGGTGGGCGGCTCGAGCCTGCGCATCGCCCGAAACCTACGCCCGAGTTGGGATGCGGCTCGGGACAAATTCGGGACAAAGTTCGCCGCCCATCGAACTTACAGCCAATGAAAAAGCCCCGCTTTGCGGGGCTTTCCTAGCGCGCCCGACAGGATTCGAACCTGTGACCTTCGGTTCCGTAGACCGACGCTCTATCCAGCTGAGCTACGGGCGCATGCTCGCCCCGAGCATAGCGGCCGTCCGTGGGACGCCGCACCGCGGCAAGCGAGCGGAGAGGGCGGGATTCGAACCCGCGATGGGAGGTGAATCCCATACTCGCTTAGCAGGCGAGTGCCTTCAGCCACTCGGCCACCTCTCCCGGGAAGTGACGCGTCAGTGTACCGGCGTGCCGGGCCGCTCCGGTTCCACCTCGAACCACACAAGAGTGGTCGTTCCCCGTCGGTCGGCCCCCCACGCGTCCGCGAGGCGGTCGACGAGGCCGAGGCCCATGCCGCCCGCGGCCGCGTGAGCCCACTGCCCGCCCGCGAAACCGGGGCCGGAGTCGCGGACCTCGATCCGGGCGCGCCGGCCGTGGTGCAGGACACGCAGGAGGATGCGGTCGTCGGCCCCGCGGGCGCGGCCGTGGCGGATCGCGTTCGTGACGAGCTCGCTCGTCATCAGCAGGACGTCGGCGAGCCGGGGCTGCGGGAGGTCGGCCTCGAGGCGCGCCCGGACGGCGCCGCGGGCGAGGCTCACCGCTTCCGGGCCGCCGCTGAGCGCGAGCTCGCCCGGCTCGAGGCGAGCAACGGCGAGCAGCGCCGTGTCGTCGCGCTGCGGCCCGGTCTCGAAGCGACGCAGCGCCCCGTCGACCCGGCGGATGAGCTCCGCGGGCGGCGCGCCGTTGACGCTCGACAGCAGCGCGAGGAGGCGCGCGTCACCGAAACGATCGTCCGCGCCGCGCGCGTCGGTGACGCCGTCGGTGTAGAGGACGAGCCGGTCGCCGGGGGCGAGCACGACCTCCTCGGCCGGCCAGTCGGCGCTCTCGAGCGCCCCCAGGAGCGGCCCCGAGCGCCCGAGCGGGCGGGCCGCGCCCTGCTGGACGAGCACCGGCAGCGGATGGCCCGCGCTGAACACGCGCGCGCGGGCGCCCGAGCCGTCCTCGCCCTCGACGAGCGCGACGAGCGCGGCGGTGCAGTACGCGACGTCGTCGCGGCGCATCAGGCCGGCGTTCAGCGCGGCGAGCGCCGCGCCGGGGTCGCCGGTCAGGATCGCCGCGGTGCGCAGGGTGTAGCGCGCGAGCGCCGTCAGCGACGCCGCCTGCGCGCCCTTGCCCGCGACGTCGCCCATCACGACCAGCCACCCGTCGTCCGTGCGGAGCATGTCGTAGAAGTCGCCGCCGGCCTCGGTCGCCTGGCCGGCCGGGCGGTAGAGCGCGGCGACGTCCCAGCCCGGAGCGAGCGGGACGGGATCCGGGACGAGGGCGACCTGCAGCGTGTGGGCGATGTCCGCGCGCTCGGCGTACAGGCGCGCGTTCTCGACCGCGACGCCCGCGCGCCGCCCGATCTCGAGCGCGAGCTCGAGGTCGTCGTCGTCGAAGCGCCGGGCGTGGGCGGAGACGAACGTCAGCGTGCCGAGCGTCTCCGACCGGCCGGCGATCGGGACGATCATGATCGCGTTGAAGCCGACCGCCCGCAGGAGCGCGAGGTGCTCGTCGTCGATCGCGTAGGCGACGAGCGCGTCGTCGGGCGTCTCGTCCACGCGGAAGTACGGGAGGTCGCCGCGCATGACGGCGGCCATGCCGTCGGGGTCCGCCAGGCGCATCGGGTAGCGCTCGCGCAGCTGCCGCGCGACCGCGACACGGTCGGGGTCGACGTGGGCGACCGCGACCGGCTCGACGAACCCGGTGCGCCCCGGCAGGTCGACCCCGCACCAGTCCGCCAGCTCGGGCACGGCGAGCAGCGCGACCTGATGCAGCGTGTCCTCGTAGTCCAGCGACGAGACGAGCACGCGGCCCGCCTCGGCGAGGACCCGCTGCGCGAGCTCGACCCGCTTGACCGCGGTGACGTCCTCGGTGAACGACGCGACGTAGAGCGGCGCCCCGCCGTCGCCGTCGCGGATCGCGGTCGCCTTGATCAGCAGCCAGCGCTGCTCGCCCGTCTCCCGCACGACGCTGCGGACGATCATCGGCTCCGGGTCCGTCGGCAGATTCCACGCCCGCACGCCGGGAAGCTCGTCGAGCAGGATCCGCCGCCCGTCCTCGCCGTACATCTCGAAGAGGTCCATCGTCGCCCCCGGGAGCAGGCCGCGCAGCGTGTCGTGCGAGGCGACGCGCAGCAGGTCGACGGCGGCGTCGTTGGCGTAGACGAGCCGGCCGTCCGCCCGGCGCAGCGTGACCCCGTCGATCATCCCGTCGACGATCGCCCGGAACCGCCGCTCGGCGTCCTCGAGGCCGGCGCTCAGGCCCGCGTTCTCGAGGGCGAGCGCGATCCCGTCCGCGAGCACCTCCGCGAACCGCTGGTCGCCCGGACCGAACCGGCGCCCGGACGGGCCGAGCGCCATCCGCAGCGTCCCGATCGTGCGGCCGCGGGCGTGCAGCGGCACGTCGAGGGACGAGGTCGACGCCTCGGCGCCCTCGACGGCATGCTCGGCCACGACCCGCGCACCGGCGTCCTCGTGCGTGAGCTCGATGACGCACGCGTCGGCGACGGCGGGGACGAGCATCTCCCCCAGGAGGGCCGCGGTCTCGTCGACGGTCGCGCCGCCGCGGCCGGCGGCGCCGAGCTCGACGAGCAGCTCGAGGCGTTCGGCGTCGCGCTGCAGGCGCGAGCGGGTCGCCGCCGCGGCGGTCGCGGCGGCACCGCCGACGGTGACGACCAGGACGCCGACCCACCAGCGGCTCGTGCCGAGCGCGTCGTTCCACGTGCCGCTCACGACCGCGACGCCGAGCGCGGCCGTCGCGCTCGCCGCCGTCTCGGCCACCCCGCCGCGGAAGGCGACGACGACCAGCGGCGCGAGGACGAACAGCGGCACCAGGACCACCGAGCCGACGACCAGGTCCACCAGCCCGAGCACGAGGAGCAGCCCGAGCGCGACCGGCAGCAGCCGACGCGACCGCGGCCGGCGCGGACCGGCACGAAGCGTGGATGGCTCGGACACCAGCTGCGGACCCTCTCTCCGCGGCCGATCCTCTCAGGATGGCCCGACCATTCACAAGCAGGCTCGACACGCCAGAAACTCCCGCTCAGAGAGGCCGCCCGGCGGGCGCATACAGTAGAGCCGCCGGGTCCGGAGGGGTGGCAGAGCGGTCGAATGCACCGGTCTTGAAAACCGGAGTCCGTTCACGCGGACCGCGGGTTCGAATCCCGCCCCCTCCGCCTTCTGGCCGTCCCAGGTACGGTCCTGGGCCGGTCCATGCCGTCGTCCGTCCGTTGCGTCCACCCCGAGGAGGTGAGTCGATGATCCGCCGTTGAGCGCCGTGTCCGCACGCCGCCCGGTCGGGCGGCTCGTCCATCTCATCTCACGAACGGAGGACGTTCGATGCAGCACGACGTCTCCGCCGTCCTGGCGGACCTGACCACGATCGCGGAAGGGACGGCGCGCGAGCACGCCCCCGCGGTCGATCGCGACCGGGCCTTCCCGCGGGCCACGATCGAGGCGCTCGCGAACGGCGGCGCGCTCGGCCTGATGGTCCCCGAAGCCTCCGGTGGGGCCGGAGGCGGGCTGGGCTCGCTGGCCGAGGCCTGTGCGACGCTCGGCGCCGAGTGCGCGTCGAGCGCGATGGTGTTCCTCATGCACTCCGTGACCGCGGCGACGGTCGCGGCCGGCGGCGGCGACCAGGCGGGCGAGGTCCTGTCGCGGATGGCGCGCGGCGAGGCCCTCGGCACGCTGGCGTTCAGCGAGCGCGGCACCGGGGCGCACTTCTACGCCCCCGAGCTGCGGGCCGAGCGCGTCAACGGCAGCGTCCGCGTGAGCGGGCGCAAGAGCTTCGTCACCTCCGGTGGCGAGGCCGACGTCCTGCTCCTCCTCGTCCAGGGCGAGGCGGAGGGGACGGCCGACGCGTTCCTGCTCCGCGCCGACCAGCCCGGGGTCCGGTTCGACGGCGCCTGGGAGGGGCTCGGCATGGCCGGGAACTCGAGCGTCGCGATGGAGCTCGACGGCGTGGAGATCGACACCGCGGCGCGGATCGGTGCCGCCGGTGGCGCGACCGACCTGATCTTCACCGCGGTCGCGCCCGTCTTCCTGGTCGGCCTGGCCGCGGTGAACGTGGGGATCGCGATCGCCGCCGCCGCGACGGCGACGGCCCATGCCGCGGGCCGCTCCTACCCGGACGGCACGACAGTGGCGCGAGATCCAGTCGGTCCAGCACGAGATCGCCGCGATGGACATCGCCGTACGCACCGCCCGTCTGCTCGTCCAGGAGGCGGCGCGCCTCGGCGACGCCGGCGACGAGGCGGCGCTCGTGACGATCATGGAGGCGAAGGTCGCGGCGACCGAGGCGGCCGTCAAGGTCACGCAGACGGCGCTCGAGGTCACCGGCGGCCAGGGCTACACCCGCGCCCTTCCGGTCGAGCGCAACCTCCGGGACGCCCGCGCCGGCGCCGTCATGGCGCCGACGAACGCGGTGCTCCGCACCTGGATCGGGAAGGCCCTCGCCGGCCTTCCGGTGCCGTGAGCGGCCCGGACGGGACGGTCCTCGTCGGGGCCGTCGCGTACCACCCGCGGATCGTGACGATCTGGGAGGGCTTCCGGCCGTACTTCGCCGAGAAGCTCGTTCCGACCGACTACGTCCTGTACTCCAACTACGAGCGCCTGGTCGACGCGCTGCTCGACGGCGCGGTCGACATCGCCTGGAACACGAACACCGCGTACGTCGCCGCCGAGCACCGCATCGGCGGCGACGCGCAGATCCTCGGGATGCGCGACGTCGACGCCGACTTCCGGACGGTGATCGTCACGCGGCGCGACGATCCGCTCGACGACGTGGCAGCGCTCGGCGGCAAGCGGCTCGCGCTCGGCAGCCGCGACTCAGGCCATGCCGCGATCCTGCCGCTGCACTACCTCGCGCGGGAGGGCCTCGACGCGGCGGGCGCTTGCGAGCTCGTCCGCTTCGACACCGACCTCGGCAAGCAGGGCGACACCGGCGACTCGGAGCTGCGCGTGCTCGAGGCGGTCCGGACCGGTCGCGCCGACGCCGGCGCGATCGGCGACGCGACCTGGGCCCTGCTGCGCACGAGCGCGCCGCAGAACACCGAGGGCCTCGAGGTCCGCTGGCGCAGTCCCACGTACTGGCACTGCAACTTCACCGCGCTGCCGAGCTTCGAGCACGGCGCGCGATGGAGCGAGGCGCTGCTCGCGATGTCCTACGACGACGCCGCGGTGCGCACCGAGATGGAGCTCGAGGGCGTCCGCCAGTGGCTGCCGGGCGACAAGTCCGGCTACGCGGATCTCACCGTCGCGATGCGCGAGCAGGGTCTGCTGACGTGAGCGTCCGCCGGCTCGACGCCGGCGAGCTCGAGCTGGGCGGCGGCCTGGAGGTCCTGGTCGCCGCCGCGCTCGAGGGTGTCGCGCCGGGCGGGGAGATCGACGTCGTGCTCGCCTCGCGCGCCGCGGCGCTCGAGCTGCCGGCCTGGGCGCGGATCAGCGGGCACGCGGTGACCGACGAGCGCGCCGAGCGCGCGACCGGTGCGCCCCGCTGGGTCGTCCGCGTGCGCCGCGGGGCGGTCGACCGGATCCTGGGCGAGGAGCGGCCCGCTTCCGGCCCGCCCGTCGCCGGCGAGGACGGGCACGTGCACATGGCCGACGTCCGGGCGGCCGTCGGACCGGCGCCTGCGCGCGCCGATCCGCAGCGCGGTCTCGCCCCGCTCGGCGCGACGATCGAGCCCGGAGGGCCGCCGCACGACTGGCACCTCAACGAGCGCGACGCGCTGTGGGCGGCCGAGATCTCGAGCCTCACCGAGCGCGCCGCCGTCGACGGCTGGGACGCGACCACCGACATCCCATGGGAGGCCGCGGTCGGGCTGGCGCCCGAGGTCGAGCGCGCCGTGGCCCAGGTCATGACGTACATCGCCCAGAACGAGTACGCCGCGCTCTACGTGCCCGCCCGCTTCCTGCCGCACGTCAACCCGCACTACGCCGAGGTCCTGATGTGGCTGGCCAGCCACGTCCACGACGAGGCGCGCCACGTCGAGGTCTTCACCAAGCGTGCGCTGGCCGGCGGTGCGCGAGCCCACGCGCTCGCGTCGACCGAGCTGTCCCTGCACACCCTCATGGAGGAGCGCTCGTTCGGCAACGCGGCGCTCCTCCTCAACGTCCTCGGCGAGGGCACGTTCCTCGATCTCCTACGCTTCGTCGAGCGCCACGCCCCCGACGCCGCGACCGCCGCCGCCGCCCGGCTCGCCCACCGCGACGAGCGCCGCCACGTGCACTTCGGCATCGCGCACGTCCGCGGGCGGATCGAGCGCGACCCGGACGCCGCGCGCGACCTCGTCGCCGCCGCGGAGGCCCGCGCCGCCAAGCTCACGAGCCTCTCCGGGCTCAGCCCGGTCCTCACCGACGCGCTGACCGTCATGGCCGCCCGCTCCTCGCAGCCGGCGGAGATCGCCGAGGCCGCGACGGAGGTCCGCGCGCTCCACGTGACGATGGACGAGAACCGTCGGCGCCGCCTGCGGGCGGCCGGATTCGACGACCGGACGGCACGGCACCTCTCCGAACTGCACACACCGAACCTCATGTGACCGGCCCCGAGTAGCTGCTGCCAGTCGAGCGCGCGCATCACCCGCTTGGGACGATGCCCGCGCGCGCGGGCCGTTGTTGGATGCCCTTCATGTCCCCGCGCCGTCTCGTCCTCGGGAGCCCGGTTCACTGCGCGGACGCGCAGTTCGGAGAGCTCGCCGACGTGGTCATCGACCCGACGACGCGCTGCGTCACCCACCTCGTCGTCCGGCCGCACAAGCACCACGCCGACGACGCGCGGATGGTGCCCGTCGCCTGGGCGAGCCCGGACGGGCCCGAGGCCGCGATCTCGTTGTCGGCGACCGTCGCCGAGGTCGAACGCCTCGATCGCGTGCACGAGAACGCGTACCTGCGCCTCGGCGACTTCCCCGTGAACGACCCTGACTGGGACGTCGGCGTCGAGGACATGCTGGGACTGCCCTACTACCAGGGCATCGAAGCCCAGCCGATCGAGGCCGACCCCCACGTCATGATCGGCTACGACCGGCTCCCGAAGGGCGAGGTCGAGATCCGCCGCGGGAGCCGGGTGACCTCCGCCGACGAAGCCGATCTCGGCGTCGTCGACGGCTTCGTCGTCGACGCCACCGGCCACATCTCGCACGTCCTCCTCGAGCGAGGTCACCTGTGGGGCCGGCGCGAGGTGGCGATCCCGGTCGCTGCCGTCGCCCGGGTCGAGAACGACGTCGTCGTGCTCGGTCTGACCAAGGACGAGGTCGGAGCGCTCCCGTCCCACCGCGTCCATCGCTGGGGGCATGAGTGACCGACGTGAGCGCCGGCCGCTCGAGCGGGCGGCTGCCTGATCCCCCCGCGATGCCGCCGCTCGAGCCGGCGATGGTCCCGCGGCGCCTCTGGTTGGTCGCGCTCGTCGTCGGCGCCGTCGCCTGGGTCGCCGGAGCGGTGGCGACCGCGGTCACCGATGACACGATCCTCGTCCCGAACATCATCATCCTCGGCACGTTCCTCGTGCCGGTGTGCACCGTGCTGTTCGTGCTCTCACGGCCGCGGGAGGCGCACGTTCGCGCCGAGACGCTCATGCTCGGGTTCCTCGCCGGCGGGACCGCGGGGCTCGTGCTCAGCGCGGTGACCGAGATCTACCTGCTGCCGGACGCGGTCGGGACGAACGCCGGCATCGGATTCATCGAGGAGGGCGGCAAGGGCCTCGTCGTCCTCGCGGTGGCCACGGTCGTGCGGCCGCGAGTGCCCCGCGACGGGATGGTCCTCGGCGCGACCATCGGCGCCGGGTTCGCCGCGTTCGAGAGCGCGGGCTACGCGCTGCGCGTGCTGATCGAACACGCCGACGACCATCCGGTGCTGAAGATCATCCAGACCGAGGCGTTCCGCGCGGTCCTGGCGCCGTTCGGCCACATCACGTGGACCGCCATCCTCGGCGGGGCGCTGTTCGCATCGGCGTGGGCGACCGGGCACTTCCGCCTCGATCGCCGTGTCGCGGGGACATTCGTCGGCGTGGTCGTGCTCCACGCGCTCTGGGACGCGTCATACGGCTGGGCGATCCGTCTGAGCGAGGGGCTCGGCGGCGAGGGATGGACGCTCGGGTGGCCGGACACGGCCGCCTGGGTGGGCACCCCGACCGGCGCCGATCTGACGCGCTTCCAGGCCGTCTACGACGGGCTCCTGGCGGTCGTCGCGACGATCGGGTTCGTGTGGGCCCGGCGCCGCTGGCGCGCGTACCGGATCGATCGCTGGCGGGCGGCGCACGCTCCTGCGGGCGGCGGTTGACGTCCTCAGCCCGCCCGCGGTCGGATCACCCGTTCGGGATGACGCGCCGCTCCGCGCCGCGCGTTTGTATGCGGGTATGTCCACCGCCGCCAGCCGAGACGTGCTCATCGTCGCCAACCTGACGGAGTCGGCGCCACGATTGCTCGAGGAGGTCGAGCGCCGCGCCCGCGACGGCTGCACGTTCACCTTGACGGTGCCGCCCGAGCGACATCCGGACGCTCCGGACTGGAGTCCGGAGACCGCGCTGGGGCTGGTCCGCCGCGCCGCGAAGGGCCGGCCCGTGGAGCTCGTCCACTGCGGCGCGGATGCCGTGGCGACGATCGGCGACCTCGTGCACCAGGGCGCGTGCGACGAGATCCTGCTGAGCACGCCGCCCGAGCACCATCCGCACTGGCACCGCCACGGCCTGCCGGACAAGATCCAGGCGCTCGGCATCCCGGTGACCGTCATCCCGCCCGATCCGACCGGCTGGTCGTACGCGCACGGCTTCCCGGACGACTGGGTGCGCACCGAGGTCGGGCCGCTCACCTGATCTGGCCGTCGTCTTGTCAAGCAGGTAGCACGACAGGCCCGCGTGAGCGGGCCGCGTAGTACGCGACGGCGCGCACGCGGGGAGCGCATGACTTCGCGCGAGATCGGGTAGCGTGCCCGACGTCGCACCTGGGCGGCCCGCCGCGGGCCGCGGTCTTGCCCCCGGCGCGGTCGGCGACGCGCTCCCCGTTCATACGGTGTCGCCCGCGCGTCATGCGCTTCTTTTCCGGACACCCACCGTGGCAGCGCCGTGCGCTGCCCCTGCCACTGGTGACCGCCATCGCGATCCTCGCGACCGCGAGCGCGGCAACGGCCGCCGCTGCCCCTACGGCGTCGGGTATCGAGGGCGAGCGCATGCAAGTCCCCCGCGGCGCGCGCGACGTGGTCCGCGACCCGGCCGCGAGCGGCGACCGCGCGCTGGTCCTCCGGACGAAGGCGCGGGCGCGGGCGCGCCTGCGCTTGAGGACGCGGAGCCGGATCGAGGTCGTCGCGCGGTCGAAGCCGTGCCACGGCATCCCGCGCCTGCGCGTCATGCTCGATGGGAAGACGGCGATCCTGCGCCGCGCGCCCACTGCCCGCTGGACCCGGCTGTCGTCGCGGCGCATCGTGCCCGCCGGGCGGCACGCGGTCGCCGTCTCGCTCGCCGATCCGCTGCGCGCCCGCGGCTGCCGGCGGGCGGTCGAGATCGACGCCGTGCGCCTCGTCCGCGCCGGCGCGGCGGTCGCACCGCGGCCGCCGGCGGCGTCCGCGCCGGGCGCAGCGCCCGCGCCGAGCGCGGCGGGAATCTGGCGCCCCGGCCCGCACACCACGTGGCAGTGGCAGCTCACGACGCCCGTCGACCTTTCGGTCTCGGCCGACATGTTCGACATCGACCTGTTCGACAACGGCGCCGACGTCGTGTCGGCGCTGCACGCGAGCGGGCGCCGCGCGGTCTGCTACCTCAGCGCCGGCACATACGAGCCGAATCGCCCCGACTCGGGCACGTTCCCGGCCGACGTGCTCGGCGATACGGTCGCGGGCTGGCCGGACGAGCGCTGGCTCGACATCCGGCGCCTCGACGTCCTCGGCCCGATCATGGAGAAGCGCCTCGACCTCTGCCAGGCGAAGGGCTTCGACGGCGTCGAGCCCGATAACGTCGACGGCTACAGCAACGGCAGCGGCTTCCCGCTCACCGCCGCCGACCAGCTCGCGTACAACCGGTTCTTCGTCCAGGCCGCGCACGCCCGTGGCCTGTCGATCGGCCTGAAGAACGACCTCGGCCAGGCCGCCGAGCTGCAGCCCGACTACGACTGGGCGCTCAACGAGGAGTGCTTCCAGAACGGCGAGTGCGACCTCCTGCGGCCGTTCGCCGCCGCCGGCAAGGCCGTCTTCAACGTCGAATACACGCTCGACACGAGCGCGTTCTGCCCCCAGGCGCAGGCGCTGGGGTTCATGTCGATGCGCAAGTCGCTCTCGCTCGACGCGTCCCGGACGCCCTGCTGGTAGCCGAGGCCATATACGATCCAGCCGGGCTCGCCGCGCTGACCGCTCGCTCAGCGCTCGAAGCCGAGGCCGAGCCGATCGGCCTGCTCCACGATCCGGCGCTCCTCCGGGTCGGGGAACCCGACGGCGACCGCTTCGGCGAGCAGCCGGCGCTCGAGGTCGACACGGTCTCGCTCGCCCGCGCCGGCCACCTCGGACAGCCGGTCATAGACGGCGTGCAGCCTGCGCACCACCTGCGGCGAGTCCGCGCCGTACCGGCGGATCTCCATGAGCCCGAGCTCGACGTAGGCCGACCACCTGGGGGCGCTGACACGGGCCCGCACCCGGCCGTCGTCGTCGACGAGGATCGACGGCCCGGGATGCCGGCCGGCGAGATCGACGAGCAGCGCTTCGATGCGGTCGAGCACCTGCACGGCCGTGGTCGGGTCGTTGACCGCCGGTGACAGCGCGCGGATCGCGATGTCCACGAGCATCCGCAGCGCGAACGCCGGATCCTGATCGACCGTCCGCTGCCGGGCGAGCACGAAGACGCGCCGCACGAGCCGGGGCTCGGGCTCCGTGTGGGCGCCGCTGATGCGCAGCACGACCTGGCCCGGGGCGAGGTACTCGCCCACGACCGGGACGACGTCCACGAACCCGCCGGTCCGATCGGCGAGCCGCAGCAGTGCCGCGCGATCGATGGCGGCGATCACGGCCGGCGGGTCGGCGTGGGTCACCTCTCGCGGATGGGCATCGGTCGGCGGCGCCGCCGCGGCGCCGGCCGGCGCAGCTCGGGGGTGGACGTCCTCGATCACGGCGTACGCGCGCCGCATGAGCGTGCGCAGGATGCCGCCGATCTGGGTGCTGTCGAACGCCCGCTGGACGAGGGCCACGAACGCCCCCAGGGTCACGGCGGCCAGGGCGAGTCCGAAGAGCACGGTGGCGGCGGGGACGAAGTCGCCGAACTGATGCGTCTGGCGTCCGATCGCGGCGAGCGCGAAGAGCGCGTAGCTGGCGGTGGCGGTCGGCAGCGCGAGCCCGGCGATCACCACCGGGTCGCGTCGTATCCGCGCGGCGAGCCGCGGAGAGTAGGACGACGTCTGGATCTGCGCGGCGACGAAGACGGCCGAGAAGACGATGCCGGTGAACGTGATCATGCCTCCGGCGAGCGCCCCGAAGATCGCCTGGGCGGCGGACGTCGTGATCGGCACCCGATGCTGATCTCCGAGGTGATGGTCGAGCACGGGCAACCCGACCGCCAGCGCGACGGCCACGACGTTGGCGGCGAGGACCGGGAGCCACATCGCCGAGCTGAGCCGGATCCGCAATCGGAACAGACGGCTCGTCGCCGCGACGTGGTGGTGCGCGTGCTCGTCGCCGGCGACGCTCATCGCATGACCGGCACCTCGCCGGTCGGCGCGCCCTCGCCGCCCGGCTCCGCGGCGCGCTTCAGCGCCGCGATCCGCCGCATCCGCAGGCCGTGGAGCGGGCCGGCGAGGGTCGACAGCGCTCCGGCGCCGACGAGGGCGGCGGCGGTGGAGGACCGCATCTCCCCGGCGTCGACCGCGACGGTCGTGATCGCGACGACGAGCGGCAGCTGGGTGGCGGTGAAGAGGGCGAGCGCCTGGCGGTCCTGGCGCAGCGGCAGGACGCCGCGGTAGAGCAGCAGCGCCGGCGTTCCGCGGACGACGAGGAACAGCACGAAGAACAGCGCGAGCTTCGCGACGCCGGAGACGCTCCCGAACAGGGCGTCCACGTCGAGGGTCATGCCGCTCATGACGAAGAAGAAGGGGATGAACACCCCGAACGCGACGGCGGTCAGCTTGGAGTCGAACGCGGGCATTTCCTGCTTCTGGAGGACCTGCCGTGTGATCAGGCCGGCGGCGAACCCGCCGAGCAGCAGGTCGAGGCCCAGATCGGAGGCGAGCAGGGTCAGCGCGAACACGAGCACGACGATCCAGCGGACGGCGAGCTGCGAGCTCTTCTCGATCGTCTTCTCGAACAGCGGAATCGTGCGGTGCGACGAACGGACCGCGGCCACGGCGACCGCCACGGCCAGGCCGATGAACGCGATCAGGATCAGCGCGTTGTGCAGCGCGCTCTGCGTCGACAGGACGAGCGTGAGCAGCAGGATCGGGCCGAACTCCCCGACGGCCCCCGCCGCGAGCAGATAGGTGCCGAACCGGGTGCGCATCTCGCCGGTGTCGGTCAGGATCGGCAGGAGCGTGCCGATGGCGGTCGTCGCGAGGGCCGAGCCGACGTACACGAGCGAGACGACGACGCCCGCCGCGGCCAGCGCGCCGCCGAGCGTGTACGCGATCGCCAGCGACATGGCCCAGCCGTAGAGGGCCAGGCGCAGCGGCTCGCCGCGGATCCGCGCGATGTCGATCTCGTAGCCGGCGAAGAAGAAGAGCATGGCGAGCCCGAGGTCCGCGAAGAACTGCGTGAACGCGTCGACGTGGGCGAGGTCGAGCCCCTGCGGTCCGATGACCACGCCGAGGGCCAGCTCGACCACGACGACCGGGATGAACAGGTTGCGTCCGCCCGCGACCGCGACGAGCGTCGCCGCCACGGCCGACGTCACGACGATCGCGAGGAACGAGCCGGTGTCGACGTTGAACGCCGACGCGTCCGCTGCCAGAGGTAGGAGGGCTCCCGTGCTCATGTTCCGCAGCGGCGCACACCACCGCGTCGCCAAGCCAACCCGACGGACGGGTGGGCCCGCATCACCCGCCTTGGGTGAAGCTCCGGATGACCACGGAAGGTGGAGAACCGGCCATCCGGATTGACTTCGCCCCTCGCGGTCAGGTAGGCAAGGCGCGTGGCCTTCACCGAACCCGAGTTCCAGCTCATGGAAGAGGACGTGGACGCACGCACGCACGTGATCACGGTCAGCGGAGAGATCCACGTGAGCACGGCGCCCGAGTTCAGTCGGCGGCTGAACGCGGCCATCGCGCGCGGGAAGACCGGCCTGGTCCTCGACCTCACGCCGACCGAGTTCATCGACTCGACCGGGCTGTCCGTCCTGCTCAACGGGCTGCGGCGGGTCACGCGCCAGCGCGGGCGGATGGCGCTCGTCTGCACGAACCCGACCGTGCTGCGCCTGTTCGAGATCACCCGCCTCGACACGACGTTCGACATCCACCCCACGCGCGAGCAGGCGCTCGACAGCGTGCGGGCGGGGACGAACGGCGCCTCGGGCGCTTCGGGCTAGTCCTCCGGCGCGCGCAGTTCGGCCGGCGCCCCGTACGCCACGAGCGCCTCGGGCAACCGCACGCTGCCGTCCTCCTGCTGGCCGTTCTCCAGCAGCGCGATGATCGTCCGGCCGACCGCGACCGCCGTGCCGTTCAGCGTGTGCACGATCTCGGGGCGCTTGCCGCCCTCCGGCCGGTAGCGGATCTCGAGGCGGCGGGCCTGGAAGTCCGTCGTGTTCGAGGTCGACGTGAGCTCGCGGTAGCGGCCCTGGCCGGGCAGCCACGCCTCGATGTCGTACTTCTTCGCGGCGCTCGACGCCGAGGTCGTCGACCGCGATGTTCACGACCCGGTAGGGGAGCCCGAGGTCCTGCATGATCTCCTCCTCGATCGCGAGGAGGCGGTCGTGCTCCTCGACCGAGCGTGACGGTTCGGAGAACACGAACATCTCGACCTTGTCGAACTGGTGCACGCGGAAGATCCCGCGCGTGTCCTTGCCCGCGGCGCCCGCCTCGCGCCGGAAGCACGACGAGAAGCCCGCGTAGCGCAGCGGCAGGTCCGCCGCGTCGAGGATCTCGCCCGCGTGCAGCGACGCGAGCGCGACCTCGCTCGTGCCGACGAGGTAGAGGTCGTCGTCGGGCAGGCGGTAGATCTGCTGCTCGGTGTCGGGCAGGAAGCCGGTGCCGTAGAGCGCCTGCTCGCGCACGAGGACCGGCGGGATCACCGGCTCGAAGCCATGGCCGGAGAGCTTCTCGAGCGCCCAGCGGACGAGCGCGAGCTCGAGCATCACGAGCGGCCCGCGCAGGTAGGCGAAGCGCGAGCCCGACAGCCGCGCGCCGCGCTCCATGTCGATCCAGCCGCCGGCCAGCGCGAGGTGGTCGCGGCCCTCGCGCACGCGGGGCTCGCCGACCTCGCGCAGCACCGTGTCCTCCGGCGCGGCGGTCGGGTCGGGCAGGTTGGGCAGCGTGGCGAGGACGGTCTGCAGGCGCTCCTCGGCGGTCCGCGCGCGCTCCGTCAGCGCCTTGACCTGCGCCGACATGTCCTTCATCCGCTCGAGCACCGGGCCCGGGTCCTCGCCCGCCCGCTTGGCCGCCGCGATGCCGTCCGAGGCGGCCTTCTGCTCGGCCCGCAACTGCTCCGCGGCCGCGGTCGCCGAGCGCCAGTCCTCGTCGAGGTCGAGCACCTCGTCGAGGCGCGAGGTGTCCCCGCGGCGGGCCAGCGCGGCGCGCACGGTCTCGGGGTCGCGGCGGATCAGTCTGAGGTCGAGCATCGCGCCCCCAGCGTACGCGGCGACGCGCCCGCGGGGCCGCCCGGGCGGCGCCTGGGTGGGCGGGCGCTCTACTTGCCCGGCGACGCTCGAGACGTACTGCGCGACGGCCTGGATCTGCGCGTCGGACAGCTGGCCCTTGAACGCCGGCATCCCGCCGCCGCCGTTCGTGACCTGCCGCTGGACCGTCGCATCGTCGGGCTTGAGGTCGTCGAGGTTCGGGCCGACGTTGCCGCTCGTGTTCGCGTCCTTCAGCGTGTGGCAGCCGCCGCAGCTCTGGGTGAACGCCTGCTTGCCCTGGGCCGAGGCCTGCGCGTTGCCGCCGCCGTTGGTCGTCGTGCCCGCCTCGGGCGTGCTCGTCGTGTTCGACGGCGTGCTCGAGGTGTTCGTCGGCGTCGTCGTCGCGCCGGCGTTGGCGTTGCCGCCGCCCGCGGGCTGCTGCGGGGTCACGTCGGGCTTGCGGTCCTGCCCGGCGTACTTCGCCAGGAACGCGGCGATGTCGTTCGCGTCCTTCCCGACGGCGATGTTCTCGGGCATGATCGCCCCGGAGAAGCCACCGTTGCGGATCGCGTAGAGGACGCTGTCGCGCGTCTCGCGGCGGACGTTGAAGTTCGGGCCGTCGACGCGCTCGCGGTCGGTGATCTTCGTCGCGCCGCCCTGCGCGCCGTCGACGTCCATCGTGTGGCACCCGGCGCAGCGCGCGGCGAAGAGCGTCGCCCCGTGCGAGACGCTCGGGCTGTCGCGCTCGACCGTCTCACTGATGCCCTCGGAGCCACACGCGGTGACCCCGGCGCCGATGGCGAGGATGCTGGCTGCGGCGAGCACGCGGCGGCGAGTCGTCATCAGGCGGGCATCATATGAGTTCGATGCCACGTCGCCGTGCCACCCTTCTCGCGGTGTTGACCGCCGGCGCCGCCGCGGCGGCGGGGTGCGGCGACGACCCGCCGTACGTGCCCGCGAGCGGCAACGTGGTGAGCCTGCGACTGGACGAGTACCGCGTCCTGCCCCAGCGGGTCACGGTCCCCGCCGGGCGGATCGAGATCCGCGCGCGCGACACCGGCCGCCTCACGCACAACGTCGCGGTCGTGCAGTTCGACCGGCCGCTCGGCGAGGACGAGGAGAAGCAGTACGCGCGCACGCCCACCGCCCACCCGGGCGAGGTCGTGCGCACGGCGGTCACGCTCAAGCCGGGCAAGTACCGCCTCGTGTGCACGATCGCCAACCACGACAACCTGGGCCAGTACGGCGAGCTCAAGGTCGAGTCGCCGCGCTGAGCGGGTCTCGGAAGGGGCGGCCCGACGCCGACCGGGTTGCCGCCGTTGCCAGACGATCGGATGTCGATGAGGACCGTCCAGGGCCGGCGCCGGGCTGGCATGGAGGTTCGGCGCGCGGGCACGCGATCCTCCCTGCACGACGGCGGAATCCGGGCCTCAGGCGAACGTGCCGTACGCGCCCCGGAACCACACGAGCGGCTCGCCGTCGGGGTCTGCGTCCATGTGGGTGATCTCGCCGATCCCGATCGTGTGGTCGCCCGCCGGGTGCAGGGCCCTCAGATCACACGCCAGCCACGCGAGCGCGCCGTCGAGCACCGGCACGCCGTGGGCCTCGACGTGGGTGACGGCCTCGAACTTCTCGCGCGCGACCCGCTTGGAGGCGAACACCTGCGCGAGGTCCTCCTGGCCGGCGCGCAGCATGTTGACCGCGAAGCGCCGCGCCTCTCGCACCGCGGGCAGCGTCCGCGAGGCGTTGTCGAAGCAGACGAGCAGCAGCAGCGGCTCGAGCGACACCGACGTGATGGCGTTCGTCGTCAGGCCCGTCGGGCCGTCGTCGCCGTAGCAGGTCACGATCGCCACGCCCGTCGCGAAGTGGCCGATGACCTGCCGGAAGCGGAGCGTGTCGACCGTGGGTGAGGACACGGAGGGCGAAGGCTACCGGCGGCCTACACGGTTCCCCAGGCCCGCAGCGCGAGGAACACGACGACGAGCGCCGCGAGCGCCATGACGCCCATCTCGCGCCGCAGGATGGCGCGCACGACCGACCGCTGCCCGGCCTCGTCGAGGCGCCCGACGGCCGCGCCGTCCTCGAGGCCGCGGGCGTCGAGCACGGTCTGGGCCGCGGCCAGCCGAAGTTGCTCAGCAACCACCCCGACGGCCACCGGCAGCAGCGCGTAGAGCCAGAACAGCCCGTCGGCGGGCGCGAAGCCCGTCACCGCCGCGACGCCGGCGAGCACGGCGAGCGCGATCGCGGTCGCCTGGCCGGCCCGGACGAGCACCCAGAACGCGCGGGAGGGCGCGACCGCCCACCACCGCCAGCCGCCCCAGAGCGCCGCAACCGCGTTCACGCAGGCGACGACGACCGCCGCGACGGCGAGCGTGTCAGCCATGTATCGCGCCTTCTGCCACTAAGTATCACCGCGTTACAAATGGTGGTAGAACCCAGGCCGAATGCTCCAGTCGTACCTGCCGGCCATCATCTTCCTGGCGCTCGGAACGGCCGTGGGCGGCGCGTTCACGGTGCTCAACCGGCTGTTCGGGCCGAAGCGTTCGAGCCGCACCCGCGAGACCCACGACGACCCGTACGAGTGCGGGCTGCCCTCCGAGATCAAACAGGGCTTCCGCTTCGGGATCAGCTTCTACCTGATCGCGATGCTGTTCATCCTGTTCGACATCGAGGTCGTCTTCCTCTACCCGGTCGCCATCCAGTTGCGCGCCTTCGGGACGTTCGCCCTGATCGAGATCGTGGTCTTCATCGTGCTGCTGCTCGTAGCGCTCGTGTACGTCTGGCGGAGAGGAGCACTCGAATGGAGATAGTCAAGCGCGAGGCGGTCCCGGAGGACTTCCGCGTGCGCCAGCTCCGGGCCCAGCAGCTGCTGCGCGGCGAGCTGGCGGGCGAGGACCTCGACGAGTACGTCCGCGAGCGGATCCTCACGACGACGCTCGACAAGGCCGTCTCGTGGGCGCGCGGCAACTCGATCTTCCCCCTGACCTTCGGCCTGGCCTGCTGCGCCATCGAGATGATGACCATGGTCGGCTCGCGCATGGACATCGGGCGCTTCGGCTTCGAGGCGTTCCGCGCCTCGCCCCGCCAGGCGGACATGATCATCCTGTCGGGCCGGGTGAGCATCAAGATGGCGCCGATCATCCGGCGCATCTACGACCAGATGCTCGAGCCGAAGTACGCGCTCGCGATGGGCGCCTGCTCGAGCTCGATGGGCGTCTTCAACAACTACGCGATCGTGCCGGCCGACAAGTTCATGCCGGTCGACATCCACATCCCGGGCTGCCCGCCGCGGCCCGAGGCGCTCGTCCACGGCATCCTCAAGCTGCGTTCGAAGGTCCTCGAGGACCCGAGCCTCGGCTGGCGCGAGCGCTACAACGCCCACGGCACCGAGGAGCTCGTGCCCGACGCCGCGCCGCACCCGACGGCGGTGAACGTCATGCCGACGGGAGACACGTCGGGTGCCTGACGCCACCGGCCTGGAGCTCCTCGCCCGGGAGCTGCGGGAAGGCGATCCGGACAGCGTCGCGGACACCGAGTTCTTCCGCGACAAGGCGGCGCTCCACGTGCCGGCCGGCGCGATCCGTCGCCGTCCTCGAGTTCCTGCGCGGCAAGGGCTTCCGCGCGCTGATGTCCGTGCACGGCCTCGACTACTACCCCGAGGAGCCGCGGCTCGGCGTCCAGTACGAGCTGCTCGACATGAACGAGCTCGACCGCATCACGGTCAAGCTGCGCGTCCCCACGAGCGACCCGCGCGTGCCGTCGGTCACGCCCGCGTGGCCGACCGCCGACCACCAGGAGCGCGAGGTCTACGACATGTTCGGCGTCGTCTTCGACGGCCATCCGGACCTGCGCCGGATCCTCATGCCCGAGGACTACGAGGGCTTCCCCCAGCGTCGCGACTTCCCGATCGGCGGGGAGCCGGTGCTGTTCACCAAGGACGCCGCGCTCGGGGAGGACTACACCGAATGACCGAGGTCTCCGAGTACCGCCGGCAGGAGGACAGCGTCGACATCTCCGCCCGCTCGCACCCGGTGGAGACGGAGGGCGAGCAGGAGCTGCTCACGCTGAACATGGGCCCGCACCACCCGGCGACGCACGGGGTGCTGCGGCTGCTCGTCACGCTCGAGGGCGAGGTCGTCCGCGACCTCAAGCCCATCATCGGCTACGTCCACACCGGCATCGAGAAGACGGCCGAGGACAAGAGCTACTGGAAGGTCATCCCGATCGTCGAGCGGATGGACTACCTCGCGTACTACTTCAACGCGATGGCCTACTGCGGGGCGGTCGAGAAGCTGCTCGAGATCGAGGTCCCCAAGCGCGCGCAGTACCTGCGCGTCATCCACCTCGAGCTCAACCGGATCATGAGCCACCTCGTGTGGCTCGGGACGAGCGCGCTCGACCTCGGCGCGATCTCGATGTTCTGGTACTGCTTCCGCGAGCGCGAGAAGATCCTCGACCTGTTCGAGATGTCGTCCGGCCAGCGGATGCACACGCGCTACATCCAGGTCGGCGGCGTCTTCGAGGACATCCCCCCGGGCTGGGAGGCCAACTGCCGGAAGTTCCTCGACGACATGCCCGACCGCGTCGACCAGTACGGCGACCTGCTCAACCGCAACGAGATCGTCCTGCGCCGCCTGCGCGGCGTCTGCCCGCTCGACGAGCAGACGCTCCTCGACCTCGGCGTCACCGGGCCGCTCCTGCGCGCGACCGGCAACCCGTGGGACCTGCGCAAGGCGATGCCGTACTCGAGCTACGACGACTTCGAGTTCAGGATCCCGGTCGGCACCGAGGGCGACAACTACGACCGCTACGCGGTCCGCCTCGCGGAGATGAAGGAGTCGGTGGCGATCGTCCGCCAGGCGCTCGACGGCCTGCCCGAGGGCGACCACATCACCGACGACCGCAAGGTCGCGCTGCCGCCGCGCCACGAGCTCGCCACCTCGATGGAGGCGCTCATCCATCACTTCAAGCTCGTGACCGAGGGCTTCCGGGTACCGCCGGGCGAGGTGTACTACCCGATCGAGGGGCCGCGCGGCGAGCTCGCCTGCTTCATCCGCTCCGACGGCTCGAGCAAGCCCGCGCGCGTGCACATGCGCGACCCGAGCTTCGTCAACCTCCAGGCCACCGCGCCGATGGTGCGCGGCGCCTACATCGCGGACCTCATCGCGACGCTCGCGATGCTCGACCCGATCCTCGGCGGGATCGACAGGTAATGGCCATCGATCCGACAAGGGTGCCGCGCTTCGGGCACGGCTCCCGCGTCCCCGGCTGGGACGAGGCGGCCGACCTGCGCAAGGACCCCGCCGGCGTCCCGGACCCGGCGACCACCCCGGTCCCGGCGTCGCTGCGCGCCCGCATCGAGGCGCACATGGCCAAGTACCCGGACATCCGCTCGGCCGCGATCCCGGCGCTCTTCGAGGTCCAGAACGACTACGGCTGGTGCACGCCCGAGGGCATCGAGCAGGCCGCGTGCGTGATGCGCCTGACGCCCGGCTACCTCACGGCCGTCGCGACCTTCTACGACATGCTCTTCACCCACCCCGTGGGCGAGCGCCACGTCTACGTGTGCACGAACATCTCGTGCTCGCTGTGCGGCGCGGACGAGCTCTACGACGCCTTCCTCGAGGCCGTCGGCGACGACCCGTCCATCAACCTGCGCGAGTTCGAGTGCCTCGGGGCGTGCGACATCGCCCCGATGGTCTCGATCGACGGCGCCTACGTCGGGCCGGTCGCGATCGACGAGGTGCCGACGGCCGTCGAGCAGATCCGCGCCGGGCAGGAGGTCCTGCCGGAGAAGCAGCTCATCCGGCGAAAGAGTGTCGACCCCAACGCGAACCGATCGTGATCGAGCCCCTCCTCTTCAAGAACATCGACGAGCCCGACCTGCACACGCTCGCCGTGTACGAGCGCCGCGGCGGCTACCGCGCGCTGCGCAAGGCGCTGGGCATGGACCGCGAGGACGTGCTCGCGGAGCTCGACAGCTCCGGCATCCGCGGCCGCGGCGGCGCGGGCTTCGCGATGGGCAAGAAGGCGTCCTTCCTGCCCAAGGGCACGATGGACAAGTACCTCGTGTGCAACGCCGACGAGTCCGAGCCCGGCACCTTCAAGGACCGCGAGCTCATGCAGAAGTGCCCGCACATGCTCATCGAGGGCATGATCATCGCGGCGTACGTGATCGGCGCCGCGCGCGCGTTCATCTACATCCGCGGCGAGTACGACCTGCAGGCCACGCGCCTCGAGGAGGCCGTCGAGGAGGCGCGCGCCGCCGGCTACCTCGGCGAGGACATCCTCGGCTCGGACCACACGCTCACCCTGTGGGTCCACCGCGGCGCCGGCGCCTACATCTGCGGCGAGGAGACGGCGCTGCTCGACTCGCTCGAGGGCAAGCGCGGCAACCCGCGCCTGAAGCCGCCGTTCCCGGCCAACCAGGGCCTGTACCAGGGGCCGACGCTCATCAACAACGTCGAGACGCTCGCCACCGTGCCCGCGATCCTCGAGATGGGCGGCGCGAAGTACGCCGAGCTCGGCGTCCAGGGCTCGACCGGCACGAAGCTCGTGTCGGTGTCGGGGAACGTCCTGAACCCCGGCAACTTCGAGATCGAGCTCGGGATGAAGTCGCGCGACATCATCTACGGGCTCGCGGGCGGCCCGCCCGACGGGCGCGAGGTCAAGCTCTGGTTCCCGGGCGGCTCGAGCTCGCCGGTGCTACGAAGGCCGACGACCTCGACCTCGGCCTACGACTTCGACACGATGGCGAAGGCCGGCTCGATGCTCGGCTCCGGCGCGATCATCGTCGTCGACGACTCGAACTCCGTCGTCGACGTCGCGCTGAAGACGGCGAAGTTCTACCGCCACGAGTCCTGCGGCAAGTGCACGCCGTGCCGCGAGGGCACGAACTGGACGATGAAGATGCTCCAGCGCATCAAGGGCGGCGAGGCGACCCCGATGGACCTCGACATCATGGCCTCCGTCCAGGAGCAGATCATCGGCAACTGCCTGTGCGTCCTCGGCGACGCGATGGCGATGCCGATCGGCTCGATGATCGCGAAGTTCCGCGAGGAGTTCGAGGAGTGGATCGAGGCCGCCCGGGAGCGCAACGACGCGCTCACGACCGAGGAGGCGCCGCCCGAGGCGGTCATCCAGGGAGCCCTCGCCTAGCCATGCCCCGCCCCCAGCAGCGGATGGTGACGTTCTCGATCGACGGCCTCGAGGTCACCGCGCCCGAGAACGTCATGCTCGTCGACGGCGCGAAGTACGGCGACGTCGAGATCCCGGTGTTCTGCTACGAGCCGAAGCTCGGGGCGCCGGTGGGCGCGTGCCGCATGTGCCTCGTCGAGATCGAGGGCATCCCGAAGCTCCAGACGGCGTGCTCGACCCCGGTGAAGGACGGCATGGTCGTCCACACCCAGACCGACCGCGTGCGCCACGCGCAGGAGGCGGTCGTCGAGTTCCTGCTCATCAACCACCCGCTCGACTGCCCGGTCTGCGACAAGGGCGGCGAGTGCCCGCTGCAGGACATCTCGTTCGGCTGGGGCGGCGGCCGGTCGCGCTTCATCGAGCCCAAGCGCCACTTCGTCAAGCCGCTCGCCCTGTCGCCCCTGATCGCGATCGACCGCGAGCGCTGCATCCTCTGCTACCGCTGCGTGCGCTTCAGCCAGGAGATCTCCGAGGACTACCAGCTGATCCTCCAGGAGCGCGGCGCGCACACCTACGTCGCGACCTTCGACGGCCACCCGTACGTCGCGCCGTTCAGCGGCAACATCGTCGAGCTCTGCCCCGTGGGCGCGCTGACCTCGCAGCCCTACCGCTTCCGCGCCCGGCCCTGGGACATCGAGGGCGCGGGCTCGATCTGCACCCTGTGCCCGTCGCAGTGCAACGTCTCCTTCACGGTCCGCGACGAGCGCGTCCTGCGCGTCCTCGCGCGCGAGAACCCGGGCGTCGACGACGGCTGGCTGTGCGACAAGGGCCGCTTCGCCTACCAGGCCGTCCACGTCGACGAGCGCATCACGCGGCCGATGGTCCGCGACGGCGGCGAGCTGCGCCCGGTCTCCTGGGAGCGGGCGCTGAGCGAGGCCGCCTCCGGGATGCGGCGGGCGGTCGGCCGCATCGGCGCGATCGTCGGCGGCGAGACGACGAACGAGGAGGGCTTCCTCCTCCAGCGCATCATCCGCGAGGCGCTCGAGTCCCACGACATCGACTCGCGCGCGGCCGGCGGGCCGTCGCTCCCGCTCCAGCGCGCGCTCGCCGCCCCGGCCGCCCAGGCGACGGTCGAGGACCTCGAGTTCGCCCACGCCGTCGTCGTCCTCGACTGCGAGCCGGTCGACGACGCCCCGATCCTCGACCTGCGCATCCGCAAGGGCGTGCGCCGGCGCGGGGTGAAGCTGTCGGTCGTCTCGAGCCGGCCGTCGTCGCTCGACGCCAACGCGAAGGCGCGCACGCGCTTCGCCCCCGGCGCCGGCGAGGCGCTGCTCGGCGCGCTCGACGCCGCGCTCGGCGTCGCCGCCGGAGAGGCGCGCCGCGACGAGGTCGGCCGCCTGGCCACGGCCGCCGGCGCCGAGGCCGACGACGTCCACGCGCTCGCCGCGCTGCTGTCCGAGGCGGGCGAGGACGTCGTGATCCTCTACGGCGAACGGCTCCTCTCCGGCCCCCGTGCCGACCACGCCGCCCGCGCGCTCCTGAACGTCGCGGGCCGCCTGAAGCTCACCGGCGCGCGCGCGGGCGCGGGCCTGCTGTGCGTCCCGGCCGGCACGAACGGCCGCGGCCTGGCCGAGGTCGGCGCGCTCCCCGGCGCCGCCCCGGGGATGTCCGACCCGGTCCTCGAGGGCCGCAACGCCGCGCAGATCGCCGCCGGGGCCGCAGCGGGCGAGCTGACCGCGCTGTACCTCCTGCACACCGACCCGCTGCGCGACCTCCCGCACCGGGAGCTGTGGGTCGACGCGCTCGACACCGCGACCACCGTCATCGCCCACGCCGACTTCCTCACCGAGGGCCTGCGCGAGCACGCGACCGTCGTGTTCCCGGCGGAGTCCTACGCCGAGAAGGAAGGCACGATCACCCACCCCGACGGCCGCCTGCAGCGGCTGCGGCGCTCGATCGCCCAGCAGGGCGAGACGCAGCCCGAGTGGGCGATCCTCGTGGAGCTCGCGCGCCGGGTCGGCCTCGAGTTCCACGTGCCGACCGGGCCCGTCGCGACCGCCCTCGTGGCCGCGGCCGTCCCGTTCTACGCCGGGATCACCCACGACGAGCTCGGCGGCCGGGGCGTGCGCTGGCAGGACCGCGACGCGGCCTCCGGCTTCGCGTTCGACGTCGACCTCGGGCCGTTCGAGCTCGAGCCGCCGCCGGCCACGCCCGCGAGCGCCGACGGCCGCTTCCTCCTGGGCACGTTCCGCTCCGTATGGGCCGCGCCCGAGGTGGAGGTCTCGCCCGCGCTGCGCTTCCTGCACCCGCGCCAGCGCGCGGAGCTGGCGCCCGCCGACGCCCAGCGCCTCGGCGTGCTCGAGGGCGACCGCGTCGTCATCGGCTCGAACGGCCACAGCGTCCGCGCCACCGTGGCGCTGCGCGCCGCGATGCCGCCCGGCAGCGTGTTCCTGCAGGAGGCGATCCCTGAGGACTCGGCCTCCGCGCTCGACGGCCCGCTCGTGGAGGTGCGCAAGGCATGACCCTCGCGCTCCCGCTCGCCGACGTCACCTACGTCGAGCCGTGGTGGATGCAGGTCCTCAAGTCGATCGTGATCTTCGCGGTCGGCCTGCAGATCCTCCCGGTGATGATCGTGCTCGAGCGCAAGGCGCTCGGCCGCCTGCAGAACCGCTACGGCCCCAACCGCGTCGGCCCGTACGGCTTCGGCCAGCCGCTGGCCGAGATCGTGAAGTTCGCGACGAAGGAGCAGTTCCGTCCCCGCACCGCGATCGGCTGGCTGTTCGCGATCGCGCCCGTCATCTCGATCCTGACCGCTGTCGCGGCGCTCGCGATCGTGCCGTTCAGCAACACGGTCGACATCTTCGGCACGAAGACCGGGCTGTACGGGCTCGACGTGTCGATCGGCCCGCTCTACCTCTTCGCCTTCAGCGCGGTCGCCTTCTACGGGATCATGCTCGGCGGCTGGGCGTCGGGCTCGAAGTACTCCTTCCTCGGCTCGATGCGCGCTGCCGCGCAGCTCATCTCCTACGAGGTCGCGCAGGGCCTCGCGCTCGTCGGCGTGATCATGACCGCGCAGACGCTGTCGCTCGTCGGGATCGTCGAGGCCCAGCAGGGCATGTGGTACATCGTCCCGCAGGCCGTCGGCTTCATCATCTTCCTCGTCGCCGGCTTCGCGGAGACGAACCGCCCGCCGTTCGACCTCGTCGAGGCCGACGCCGAGCTCGTGCAGGGCTACATGACCGAGTACGGCGGCACGCGCATGGTCGCGTACCTGTTCGCCGAGTACCTCAACCTCCTGGTCGTCTCGCTCGTCATGACGACGGTGTACCTGGGCGGCTGGCTGCTGCCGTTCGGCATCGACCCGCCGAACTGGGTGGACCCGTTCGTCGTCCTGGCGAAGACGAGCCTCGTCATCTTCTTCTTCTTCTGGATCCGCGCGACGCTCCCACGCCTGCGCTACGACCAGCTCATGAGCCTCGGCTGGAAGATCCTCCTGCCGCTGGCGACCCTGAACACCCTCGTCACGGCGATCATCCTCGTCGTGGCCTACGACTGAACCCGAGATCCCTATGCCCTGGAGCCCCGGCGACGACGCCATTGCCGTGCAGCGCGCCCCGCAGCCCGGCGGCGCGGGCGGCGTCTACCGCGCCTTCGGCGAGACCCTGCGCGGCCTGAAGACCACCTTCGCACGCATCCCGGAGGGCACGGTCACCTACCAGTACCCCGAGGAGAAGACCCCGGTCTACCCGCGCTTCCGCGGCCGCCACCGGCTGCACCGCTTCGAGGACACCGGCCTCGAGAAGTGCGTCGGCTGCTCGCTGTGCGCCGCGGCCTGCCCGGCGGACTGCATCCGCGTCGTCGCGGCGGAGAACACGCCCGAGCACCGCATCAGCGCGGGTGAGCGCTACGCCGCCGTCTACGAGATCAACCTGTCGCGCTGCATCTTCTGTGGGTACTGCGAGGTCGCCTGTCCGTTCGACGCGATCACGATGGGCAACGACTACGAGATGTCCGACTACCACCGTCCCGATCTCATCTTCACCAAGGAGATGCTGCTCGCCGAGCCGTTCGAGCGCACGCCGTTGCGCGCCGAGGGCGAGTAGGTTTCGGCGCCGCGCATGACGGAGGTCCTGTTCTTCATCGCGGCGATCGGCGCCATCGTGGGCGCCGTCGGCGTCGTGGCGCTGCAGAACCCGTTCTACAGCGTCCTCGCCCTCGTCTTCCATCTGCTGTCGCTCGCCGCCCTGTTCCTGCTGCTGCAGGCGCAGTTCGTCGCAGCCGCCCAGGTCGTCGTCTACGCGGGCGCGGTGATGGTCCTCTACGTGTTCGTCGTCGCCTACGTCGGCGCGGCCGAGTCGACGCACTTCAAGGCGCCGGTCGGCGGCGCCCAGCGGGCGTTCGCGGTCGGCTTCGCCCTCGCGCTGTTCGTCGAGCTCGTGATCGCCGTGCTCGGCTCCGGCCTGTCCGCCCTGGGCACCGACGGCCCGACGCTGCGCTTCGGCTTCGGCGGGCCCGAGCAGATCGGCCAGGCCCTCCTGACCCGCTTCCTCGTCGCCTTCGAGGTCGCCTCCTTCCTGCTCCTGATCGCGGCGGTCGGCGCCGTGGTCCTCGCGCGCCGGCGCGGCGGGGTCCACGAGGAGGAGACGCGCGTCAGCGCGATGGCCTTCCTGCGCCCGCCCGGCGTCGGCACGATGGCCGAGGCCGTCGAGGGCCGCACGGGCACGCCCGAGCACCGCGAGCTCGGCCCGCCGGCCGGCACCGGCGCCTCCCGAGAGGGCGCGCCGTGACAGCGCGTCATTGCTCGACCGTCGCCGTTGGCGACTCCCGGCGGGGGTGCTCGCGATGAGTGTCGAGTGGTTCCTCGTCGTCTCCGCGCTCGTGTTCTGCATCGGCGCGGGCGGCGTGCTCACCCGCCGCAACCCGCTCGTCGTGCTGCTCTGCCTCGAGCTCATGCTCAACGCCGCGAACATCGCGCTGATCGCGTTCGCGCGGATGTGGGGCAACATCGACGGCCAGATCTTCGCGATCATCGTCATGGTCGTCGCGGCCTGCGAGGTGTGCATCGGCCTCGGCCTCGTCGTCGCGATCTACCGGCGCCGCCTGCCGATCGACGTCGACGAGCTGCGGGAGCTCCAGGGCTAACCCGAGATGGAGACCACCGCCTGGCTCATCCTGCTGTGTCCGCTGCTCGGCTGCATCGTGCTCGGGCTCGGCTTCCGCCTGTGGCCCGCCCGCGTCGTCGGCGCGATCGGGACGGTCGCGATCGCCGCCGCGTTCGTCTTCGCGGTGAACACCACGCTGCACCTCCAGGACCGCGGCGAGGAGCAGCGCCAGGTCGTCTTCACCGCGTGGGACTACGCCGTGACGGTCGGCCTCGACGCGAAGGTGTCGATCCTCGTCGACCCGCTGAGCATGTTCATGGCCCTGACGGTGACCGGCGTCTCGACGCTCATCCACCTGTACTCGGTCGCCTATCTGTCGGGCGACCGCGGCTACGCGCGCTTCTTCGCGTACCTGAACTTCTTCGTCTTCTCGATGCTCGTGCTCGTCATGGCGGCCAACTTCCTGCTGCTGATCATCGGGTGGGCGTTCGTCGGCGCGGCGTCGTACATGCTGATCTCGTTCTGGTACCGGCGCACGACGGCGACCGCCGCGGGCATCAAGGCGTTCGTCATCAACGTGGTCGGCGACGTCGGCCTCGTGCTCGGGACGTTCTTCATCTTCAAGCACTCCGGCTCCGTCGACTTCCTCGTCACGTTCGAACGGGCGCCCGACGTCTTCCCGAAGGGCGACGCCGACCTCACCGCCGGCTGCCTGCTGCTGCTCGTCGGCGCGTTCGCCAAGAGCGCGCAGGTCCCGCTGCACACGTGGCTGCCCGACGCGATGGAGGGCCCGACGCCCGTCTCCGCGCTGATCCACGCCGCGACCATGGTCACCGCGGGCGTGTATCTGATCGCGCGCATGCACCCGCTGTTCGAGCGCGCCCCGGCGGCGGCCGACGTCGGCGCGATCGTCGGCGCCGCCACGCTGCTGATCGCCGGCACGATCGGGCTCGTCGTCACCGACCTCAAGCGCGTCATCGCGTACTCGACGATGTCCCAGATCGGCTACATGATCATGGGCGTCAGCGCGGGCGCGTACGTGGCGGGCCTGTTCCACCTCATGACCCACGCCTTCTTCAAGGCGCTGCTGTTCATGGCCGCGGGCTCGGTCATCAGCGCGATGGGCGGCGAGCAGGACCTCAACAAGATGGGCGGCTTCCGCAAGGCGATGCCGTTCACGTTCGCGTGCTTCGTCATCGGCGGCCTCGCGCTGTCGGGCATCCCGCCGTTCTCGGGCTTCTTCTCCAAGGACGAGATCCTGCTCGTCATGGGCGAGGAGGGCGGGTGGAAGTGGGCCCTCTACATCTCGGGCTACGTCGGCGCGTTCCTCACCGCGATCTACACCTGGCGGATGATCTTCCGCGCGTTCTTCGGCGAGCCCGTCGAGCAGGCGCGCGAGCTCGAGCACGGCCACCTGTACCACGCGCCCGAGCCGTTCAACCCGGCCAACGGCGAGATCGAGGACACCGACGTCGGCTTCCCCGGCCCCGAGCACCACATCGCCGAGACGGCCCTGCCGATGAAGGCGGCGATGGGCCTGCTGGCGGTCCTCGCGGTGATCGGCGGCATCGTCCTCATCCCGAAGACGACGACGTGGCTCGACACGTTCCTCGAGCCGACGTTCGCGGACTCGACGGTCCACCCGGCCGAGAACAACGGGCTGCTCGCCGTGGGCCTGGTCCTCGGCGCGGGGCTCGGCCTGCTCGGCGTCTTCGTCGCCTACCGGATATGGGTGCTGCGGCCGGGCACGAGCGCGCGCTGGGTCGAGCGCTTCAGCGGCCTGCACCGCCTCTTCGTCCACAAGTGGTACTTCGACGAGCTCATCGACATCCTCGTCGTCCGGCCCGCCGCGTGGTTCGGGCGCTGGGGCCAGCAGACCTTCGAGCGCGTCTTCGTCAACGGGACGCTCATCGGCGGGACCACCGGGCTCGTCCGGGCCGGGTCGGCCGCGGTGCGGGCGGTCCAGTCGGGCTTCCTGCGCGCGTACGCCGCGCTGCTGCTCTTCGGCGTCGTGGCCGTCGGCCTCTACTTCCTGATCCAGAGCGCCTGACGTGTCCCTCTCGATCCTCCTCTGGCTCCCCCTCGCCGTCGCGACGATCGGCCTCCTCGTGCCGGGCTCGGCGAGTCGCTACGCCGCGATCCCGGGCGCGCTGGCGGCCTTCGCGCTCGCCGTCGTGACCGTCATCCGCTTCAAGACCGGCGTCGTCGGCCTGCAGTTCGCGACGGACGAGATCTGGATCCGCGAGCTCGGGATCCACTACAAGCTCGGCGTCGACGGCCTGAACCTCTTCCTGATCCTGCTCGCGACCGTCCTGTTCCTCGCGAGCGCGGTCTGGGCGTCGTTCACCGAGTGGGAGCGGCCCGGGCTGTTCTTCTTCTGGTTCGGCCTGGCCGAGAGCGGCGTCCTCGGCGCGCTGATGGCCCAGGACCTCGCGCTGTTCGTGATCTTCTTCGACCTGATGCTCGTCCCGTTCCTGTTCATGACGGGCAGCTGGGGCGGGCCGGGCCGCGTGGCGGCGATCATCAAGCTGTTCATCTACACGCTCGTCGGCTCGCTGCTGATGCTCGCGGCGGCGATCGCGACCGGCGTGCTCGCTCCCGGCGACGGGATCTCGTTCGCGCTCTCCGACCTCGTCGGGCGGCGGCTGCCGGCCGGCTCGCAGGACTGGATCTTCCTGTGCTTCGCGGCGGCGTTCCTCGTGAAGATGCCGGCGTTCCCGCTGCACGGCTGGATGCCCGACGGCTACCGCGCGATGCCCCTGCCGATCCTCGCGGTCTTCTCCGGGATCCTGTCGAAGGTCGCCGCCTACGGGTTCCTGCGCATCGTGCTGCCGCTCTACCCCGACGCGAGCGTGCACTTCCAGGAGCTCATGCTGCTGATCTCGCTGGCGTCGATCCTCTACGGGTCGGCGATGGCGTTCACGACCACGAACACGCGCCTGATCCTCGGCTACTCGTCCGTCGCGCAGCTCGGGTTCATCGTGCTCGGGATCTTCTCCCTGCGGCCGGAGGGCGCCCAGGGCGCGATCATCCAGGCGGTCAACCACGGCCTCGTCGTCGCGCCCGCGTTCTTCGTCGTGTGGCTGCTGGGCCAGCGCGCGAACGGCTCGGAGGACCTGCGCGACATGGGCGGCCTGGCGTTCCGCGCGCCGGTGCTCACGACGCTGTTCCTCATCATCACGCTCGCGAACCTCGCGATGCCGGGGTCGTCGAACTTCGTCGGCGAGTTCCTGATCCTGCTCGGCGTCTTCAAGGCGAAGATCGTCTTCTCGATCATCGCGTTCGCCGGAGTGGTGTTGGCGAGCGTCTACTCGCTGCGCCTGTTCATCCGGGCGATGCACAACCGCGTCGGGCCGAACGTCGAGTCGCGCGAGATGCGCGTCGCCGACGGCATCGTGCTCGTGCCGCTGGTCCTCACGATCCTCGCGTTCGCGCTGTATCCGCAGGTCGCGCTCTACAAGGGCGAGGCCTCCGTCACCCGCGCCGTCGCCCCGGCGCAGCAGGCGGCGACCGCCGCCGAGCAGGCGAGGGTCCCGTGAGCGCCGCGCTGACGATCGCCCAGGCGAAGGTCCAGGGCCCGTCGATCGACTGGGCGGGGCTGTCGCCGCTCCTCGCGCTCCTGGGCGGCGCGACCCTCGTGCTGCTGCTCGGCCTGTTCCGCTCGCGGGTCGTCGCGCGAGGCGCTCGTCCCGCTGCTCGCGATCGCGAGCTTCGGGGCGGCGATCGGCTTCGGCATCTGGCAGCTCGGCGCGCGCTCGGACCTCATCTCCGGCGCGATGCGCCTCGACGATCTGACGATCGTCCTGACCTTCATCTTCTGCGCCGGCGGGATCGGCGCGGTGCTGCTGTCGTGGCGCTCGGTCGCGGTCCGCGAGGCGTCGCACGGCGAGTTCTACGCGCTGATGCTGACCTCGGCGGCGGGCATGTTCGTCCTCGTCGCGGCCCAGAACCTCGTGACGCTGTTCCTCGGCCTCGAGCTCCTGTCGATCCCGCTCTACGTGCTGTGCGCGACGGAGATGCGCCGTTCGACGTCGCTCGAGTCGGGGCTGAAGTACCTCGTCATCGGCTCGGTCGGCTCGGCCACGCTGCTCTACGGCCTGGCGTTCGTCTACGGCGCGACCGGCCAGACCGACTACGCCGGGATCGCGCGCCAGGTCCCCGACGTCGTCAACGACCCGCTGCTGCTCACCGGCATCGCGCTGACGCTCGCGGGCATGAGCTTCAAGGCCTCGGTCGCGCCCTTCCACCAGTGGACGCCCGACGTCTACGAGGGTGCCCCGACGCCGGTGACGGCGTTCATGGCGGTCGCCACGAAGGCCGCGGCGCTCGGCGTGATGCTGCGGTTCTTCGACGTCGCGCTGCTCGACGCGCAGGACGACTGGGGCCCGGCGATCGCCGCGCTGGCGACGATCACGATCGTCGTCGGCAACGTCGGCGCGCTCGGCCAGTCCTCGCTCAAGCGCCTGATGGCGTGGTCCTCGGTCGCGCAGGCGGGCTACATGCTCGCGGGCGTGGTCGTCGCGACGCGCCTCGGCGTGCAGGCGACGGTCTTCTACCTCGCCACGTACCTCTTCATGAACATGGCCGCGTTCGGCGTGATCGTCGCCCGCGAGCGCTCGACCCCGTTCGGCGACGACATCCGCTCGGTCGCGGGGCTGGGGACCGAGCAGCCGCTGCTGGCGGCCGCGGCGACGCTCGCGATGCTCGGCCTCGCCGGGATCCCGGCGACGGCCGGGTTCATCGGGAAGTTCTATCTGATCGACGCCGCCGTCGCGGGCGGCTACACGTGGCTCGGCGTGGTGATCGTGATCGGCTCGATGGTGTCGCTGGGCTACTACCTGCGGGTGATCGCGGCGATGTGGATGCAGTCGGCCGAGCCGGCCGACACGGTGCCGGTCTCGGCCGCGACCGGCCGTCCGGCGCTCGCCGGCGGCGACACGGTCGCCGACGCGCCGCGCGCGCAGCCCGAGGTCTGGCTCGTCGCGCTCGTGTTCGGGGCCGCGACCCTGTTCTTCGGCATCATCCCGTCGCCGCTGTTCGACCTGGCCGTGCGCGCCGGGTCGGCGCTCGGGAATCTGTTCAGATGGTTGATTCCGCGATCCGGCGCCCGGCGACCGCAGGCCCCGCGGGCGGAATCTTCCATCTAGCTAGCCTGGCGCGTCGGCGCGCGTGCCGACCGGCGCGCGTGGTTGTCTGGCCGGCTCCGCATGGCGACGTCTTCACGACACGCGCACGTCCACCGGCGACCGCCCGCCGCGGTCCGCCGGCGGCGCCTCGTCGCACTCGTCGCGCTCGCGGCGGTCGGCGCGGCGCTCGCGGCATGGCTCGCGGGCGGGGACCCGGCCGCGGAGTCCGGCCGCCGCGCGGCGAGCACCGGCGGCGAGGGTCGGGCGGCGCAGGCGCAGGCCGAGGCGCTGCCGCTCGAGCGCGCCGTCGGGCGCAAGATCATGACCGCGATGCGCGGCCGGTTCCCGTCGCGGTCGCTGCGCACGCGGGTGCGGCGGGGCGAGGTCGGCGGCGTGATCCTCTTCGGGCCGAACGTCGGGCCGAACCTGAAGGGCGCGATCGCCGCGCTGCAGGGCGCGGCCCGGGCGGGCGGCAACCCGCCGCTGCTCATCGCCGTCGACCAGGAGGGCGGCGAGGTCAAGCGCCTGCGGACGCTGCCGCCGTCGCGCGCGCCGGCCGAGATGACGGCCGCCGGTGCCGCCGCCGAGGGCACCGCGACCGGGCGGGCGCTGCGCGCGCGGGGGATCAACACCGACCTCGCGCCGGTCGCGGACGTCGACCACGGCAGCTTCCTCGGCAGCCGCTCCTTCGGTAGCGACCCGGGCGCGGTCGCGACCGCCGCGTGCGCCTTCGCCGCCGGGCTGCAGGGGGCGGGCGTCAACGCGGCGCTCAAGCACTTCCCGGGCCTCGGGCGCACCCGGTCGAACACGGACCTCGGGCGCGTGAGCGTCGCCGCCTCGGCCGCGGCCCTGCGGGCCGACCTCGAGCCCTACCGCCGCTGCGGCGCCGCGCAGACGCGGCTCGTGATGCTCTCGAACGCGACCTACCCCGCGTTCGACCCCGACCGCCCGGCGCTGTTCTCCCCCGCGGTCGTCACCGGGCTGCTCCGGGGCGAGCTCGGCTTCGCGGGCGTGACGATCACCGACACGCTCGGCGCCCCGGGCATCGCGTCGGCCACGACCGCGCTCCGGGCGACGCGCGCGGGCGTCGACATCCTGCTCTACGTCGACGAGCGCGAGAGCGCCCGCGGGTATCAGTCGCTGCTGGGCGCGGTGCGGGCCGGGCGCGTGTCCGAGGCGGCGGTGCGCGCGTCGGCGGCGCGGATCGACGCGCTCGCCCGGTGACCGGGACGGCGGCCCCCGCGGCCGGGACGAACCCCGCTGGGATTCGCGAGGCAACCACGCTTGACAGTCGGGATAGCGCGCGCGGTGGCCGGGTAACGCGGCCGGTGCCCGACCCCGAACGCCATGAACCGACGCGATCCTGGACGGCTGGAAGCGCGCGCCGCGGTCGGCGCCTTCGGCGTCGCCGTCCTCGTGGCGGCCATCGCCCTGGCCGCCGGCGCCCCGGTGACCCGCGCGGCGCTGCTCGCGCTCCTGCCGCTGGCGCTCGGCGCAGGGGCGATGTGCTTCGCCTGGCGCCGCGCGGTCGACGGCACCGTCGCCCTCCGGCACACGCTCGAGACGACGCACGACGACCTCACCCGCGCCGCCGCGGCGCGGGCGGCCGCCGAGGCCGAGCTCGCCTCGGTGCGTGAGGCCGGCGAGGAGCGCGACGCGCGACAGCACAGCGAGCGCGAGAGCCTGCAGCGCGCGCTGCGACGGGCGGAGGACGAGCTCGGCCGCCAGCGCGAGCTGACCCAGCGTCTCGGGCGGTCGCGCCGCGCCGAGCGCGAGTGGAACCGCGAGCTGCGTGGGCAGATCCAGCGCCTGTACGACACGCGTCGGACACCCGACCCCGACGCGCCCGGCGACGTCCGGGACCTCGTGCTGCAGACGGCCATCAAGCTCGTCGAGGCGCAGAAGGGGATGCTCCTGTCCCGCGAGGATGCCGACGGCGACGGCGCGCTCGACGTCGTCGTCTCGTACGGGTTCGACCACGACCCGTCCGACAGCGACGCGGCGCAGCGCTTCGCCCGCCAGGTGCTGCGATCCGACGAGATCGTGCGCGAGGACGAGCCGGTCTCCGGCAGCGATTCGGCGAGCGCGCGCCGACCAGGAGATCGAGGCGCTCGTCGCGATCCCCCTGTACCTGCGCGACCGCTTCCACGGCGTGATCGTCTGCGCCAACCGGCCGGACGGCTTCGACGCCATGGACGACGACGTCCTCCTCGCGCTCGGAGACCATGCCGGGGCGGCGCTCCACCACGGCCAGCTCCACAACGAGCTCAACGAGGCGCATCGCGCCGCGGTCCGGGCGCTGCTCGAGGCCATGGCGGCGCGGGACCTCGGGCTCCACCAGGAGTCCACGGCCCTGACGCTGCACGCCCTCGCGCTCGCGCGCGACCTCGAGCTCGAGCCCGGGCAACGCGACGTGCTCGTCTGCGCGACGCTCCTGCGCCATGTCGGCTACGCCGCGGTGCCGGACCGCATCCTGCGCGCCGAGCGACCGCTGCGGCCGGACGAGCGCGCCGTCATCGAGCTGCACTCCCGCGTCGCGTTCAACATCATCGGCCAGGTCCCGGCGCTCCGCGACGTGGCCGCCGCGATCCTGTACCACCACGAGCGGTACGACGGGCGCGGGTACCCCGCCGGCCTGACGGGCGACACGATCCCGGTCATCGCCCGCGCGCTGGCGGTGCTCGAGGCCTATGCCGCCATGACGAACGATCGCCCGTATCGTGAGCGCCGGTCGGACGAGGAGGCGTGCGAGGCGCTGATCGCGGGCGCGGGCACGCAGTTCGATCCCGAGATCGCGCAGCTGCTCGTCGAGGAGGTGCGCAGCGGGCCGCTGGCGGTCGACGAGGTGCTCGCCGACGAGGTCATCGAGGCGCTGCCGCTGAACCTCGCGGGCGGCGCCGGCGCGGACGACGGTCCGCTGTCCGCCGGATCGACCGACGGCCTGACCCTGCTCGGCAACCAGCGCGCCCTGCACCGCGACCTGCGCGAGGCCGTGGAGCACGCGACGGCCGCCCGCCCGCTCGCCCTCGTCCTCGTCCAGCTCGAGGACCTCGCCGCGGTCAACGACGACGTCGGCTACCCCGCCGGCGATCACCTGATCCAGGTCGCGGCGCGCAACGCGCAACGCGTCGCGGCGCGCGTCGGCGGCACGGCGTACCGCGCGAGCGGGCGCCGCCTGGCGATCGTCGCCCGGCTGGACGGCGACGACGCGGCCGCGAGGCTGCTCACCGAGCTGATGACCGAGTTCGCGGGCGACTCGGTGGTCCGGACGTCGTTGACCATGTGGAGCCCGGGGGACCGCGCGGCCGACGTGCTCGCTCGCGCACGCGACGGGGTGCTGCGGGCCGCGCCGTGACGCGCGGTGCGCGACGCCGCGCGAGGGTGGCGCGATCCGCCACCTTGGGGGCCATGTGAAACCGGCCGGGCGGGCCGATCCTGGAGGGCATGAAGCCTCTCCGCCCGCTCCTGCTCCTCCTCGTCCTCGCCGTGCTCGCCGCCGTCCCGGTCGCCGCCCACGCGACCGACAGCCACGCGCCCCACGGCGCCCGCGGCGACTGGCTGCCCGCCGACGAGTGGGTCATGTCGCAGTGGCTGCCCTACGACGAGGCCACGCTGAACCACCTCCTGCACACGAACCGCGACGAGCTCGCGTCGTGGCTGAACGACCAGCGCACGCTCGGGGCGCTCGCGCGCAAGCGCGGCTTCCGCGACCAGCGCGCGCTCGCCCACCGTCTCGTCGCCGCCCGCGCCGACCACCCGACCGGCGCCCGGCGGCGGATGCTCGAGCGGCGCGCGCTCGACACCCTCACCCAGGCGCACCTCGCCCGCCACGTGCTGTTCCACATCTACCACTCGCCCGCGATCGGCTCGAGCGCGAAGCGGCTCTTCGGCGTGAGCAAGGCGCGCTACGTGACCCTGCGCGACCGCGGCCTGTCCCCGCGCCGGATCGCCGCCGCCGGCGGTCGCTCCCAGGCCGCGCTGCGCGCCTCGGTCCTCAATCTGCTCGCCGAGCGCGGCCGCCACGCCGTGCGCACGGGGGCCATGAGCACCCGCCAGGCGCGCACGCTGCTCGGCCGAGCAGACCGGCACCGTCGACGCGTTCATCGCCCGCCCGTACCGCACGACGAACCAGCAGCGCGACTACGCCGCGCTCGTCTGCCACCTGCCCGCGCCGCACTGAACGGCGCGCGCGTGGGTAGACCGCGCGGCATGAGCGATCAGCGAGACGACGACGCCGTCCCGACCGAGGACCCGCGCCAGACCGGGGCGTCCGACCAGCTGCCCGAAGAGAACCCCGAGGGCCAGGGCGCGGGCTCGGGCGAGCGCCAGGAGCGCACGACGGACAATCCCGACGCACCCGACTCCTCGCGCGACGACGGCCCCGAGGACGACCCGGGCAAGGCCACCGGCAACCCGCGCAGCGCCGGCTGAGACCTCAGCCCGGCCGGCGCCGCCGGTACACGCGATGCGGCGCACCGAGGTGCGCGGCATCGCGTTCGTAGGCGAAGCCGAGCCGCGTCGCGACGGCCTGCGAGGGCGTGTTGTCGAAGCGCACCATCGCGGTCACGCTCTCCGTCACGAGGGCGGCGAAGCACGCCTGGACGACGGCCTCGCCCGCCTCGAGGGCGAGCCCGCGGCGGTGGCGATCGACGCGGACGGCCCAGTGGAGGTCGATCTCGGGGCGGCCGCCGACGAGGGCGAGCTTCGGCCCGCAGCGCGCCACGACCTCGTCGGTGCCGCGCTCCTCCCAGAGGAAGCGCCCGAAGCCGTGCGCCCGCCAGTGCGCGACGTCGACCTCGAGCTGCACGGCGACCTCCGCCTCCGTCGGCGGACCGCGGTCCGGGTTCAGCCGCTCGGCGACCTCGGGCGGGCCGTAGAGCGCGAGCATCGCCGCCACGTCGTCCGTTCGCGGCCGTCGCCCGGTCAGGCGCGGCGTCTCGAGCACGAGGGGCATCCCGGCCACCGGCACATGGTGACGCCCGGGCGGTGGGGGAGAATGCGCGGCGATGCGGATCTCGGCCAAGGTCGACTACGCGGTGCGCGCGGCGGTCCAGCTCGCGGCCGCCGGCGACGACCGGCCCACGAAGGGCGACGCGATCGCCCAGGCCCAGGGCATCCCGGTGAAGTTCCTCGAGAACATCCTCAGCGACCTGCGCCACGCGGGCCTCGTGCGCAGCCAGCGCGGCGCCGACGGCGGCTACTGGCTCAACCGGCCCGCGAACGAGATCTCGGTCGCCGACATCATCCGCGCGGTCGAGGGGCCGCTCGCGTCGGTGCGCGGCCAGCGGCCGGAGGACATCGCGTACGTGGGGCCGGCCGAGCCGCTCCAGTCGGTCTGGATCGCCGTGCGCGGGAGCCTGCGCGCCGTCGCCGAGCAGGTGACGCTGGCCGACATCGCGACGGGCGCGCTCCCCGAGCACGTCAAGACGCTCGCCAGCGACCCCGAGGCGTGGATCACGCGATAGGCGTCAGGCGGCGAGCGTCTGCGCGCTCGGCTCGCCGAGGCCCGGCCGGCGCACCCACACGATGTCGCCCGCGCGCAGCTCGAGCTCGGCGGCCTCGTCGCGGGTGAGCTGCGCGGTCAGCGGTTCGGCGCCGTCGAGCTCGAGCTCGACGCGCACCTCGAAGCCGAGGTGCACGACACGTGCGACCTGGGCCTCGAGCGCGCCGTCGTGCGGCTCGGGGTGCAGGCGCAGGTCGTGCGGGCGGACGAGCGTGTCGCCGAGGCGCGCGACCGGCCCGAGGAAGCCCATGACGAAGGCGTTCGCCGGGCGCTCGTAGAGGTCGCGCGGCGGCCCGGTCTGCTCGATCTTCCCGTGGTTGAGCACGACGATCCGGTCGGCGACCTCCATCGCCTCCTCCTGGTCGTGCGTCACGAGCACGGTGGTCACGTGGACCTCGTCGTGGAGGCGGCGCAGCCACTCGCGCAGCTCGGCGCGGACGTTGGCGTCGAGGGCGCCGAAGGGCTCGTCGAGCAGCAGGACCTCGGGCTCGACGGCCAGCGCGCGGGCGAGCGCCATGCGCTGGCGCTGGCCGCCGGAGAGCTGGGCCGGGTAGCGCTTGTGGTAGCCGTCGAGGCCGACGATCTTCAGCAGCTCGTCGACCTTCGCCGTGATCTCGGCCTTCGGCCGCTTGCGCACGCGCAGACCGAAGGCGACGTTGTCGCGCACGGTCATGTGCTTGAAGGCGGCGTAGTGCTGGAAGACGAAGCCGATGCCGCGCTTCTGCGGCGGCACGGTGGTGGCGTCCCGGCCGGCGATCTGGACGGTGCCCTCGTCGGGCGCCTCGAGCCCGGCGATGACGCGCAGGAGCGTCGACTTGCCCGACCCGCTGGGGCCGAGCAGGGCGGTCAGCGAGCCGTCGTCGACGTCGATCGAGACGCCGTCGAGGGCCTGGAAGTCGCCGAAGCGCTTCGTCACATCGGTCACGGCGATCACGACTGGTCCCTCCGGGGGCGGAGCTGGATCATCACGAGCAGGGTCGCCAGCGCGATCATCGCCAGCAGGGCCGAGGCGGCGTAGGCCCCGGCGACGTCGAAGTTCTGGAAGCGGTTCTCGACGAGCAGGGTCAAGCGTGTCGGTCTGCCCGGCGATCTTGCCGGACACGACGCTGACCGCGCCGAACTCGCCGATCGCTCGCGCCGTCGAGATCACGACGCCGTAGGCGATCCCGTAGCGGATCGCCGGGCAGCGTCACGCGCAGGAACGTCTGCGGGCGCGAGGCGCCGAGCGTGGCGGCGGCCTGCTCCTGCTCGTCGCCGACCTCGCGCAGGACGGGTTCGACCTCGCGCACGACGAACGGCAGGCAGACGAAGATCGTCGCGAGCACCATGCCCGGGACCGCGAAGATGATCTGGATGCCCTGGTCGGCGAACCAGCCGCCGAACCACCCGTTGCGCCCGTACACGAGCACGAGCGCGAGGCCGATGACGACCGGCGAGATCGCGAAGGGCAGGTCGATGACGGCCTCCAGGACCGCCTTGCCGCGGAACCGGCCGCGCACCAGCGCGAGCGCGGTGACCACCCCGAGGACGGTGTTGAGCGGCACCGCGATGAGCGCGATCTCGACCGTCAGCCAGAACGCGTGGATCGCGGCGGGCGTCGTGATCGAGTCCCAGACGAAGCCCACGCCGTGCTGGAACGTCCGGTAGAAGACGATGGCCACCGGCACGAGCAGCAGCGCCGCGAGGTACGCGAGCGCGAGCGACCCGCAGGCCGATCCGGGCGCGGCGGTCGACGGTCATCCGCCTCGCCCTCCGGGGGCGAAGCGGCCGAGGCCACGGATCGCGAGCAGGACGAGGAACGACAGCACGAGCAGCACGACCGACACGGCGGCCGCCGACGTGATGGCGTCGCTCTCGATCCGCCCGAAGATGAAGACGGACGCGACCTCGGTCTTGAACGGCAGGTTGCCCGCGATCAGGACGACCGAGCCGAACTCGCCGACCGCGCGGGCGAACGCGAGCGCCGAGCCCGACATGATCGCGGGCCCGAGGTTCGGCAGCACGATCCGGCGGAAGACGGTGAACGAGCCGGCGCCGAGCGAGACGGCCGCCTCCTCCATCTCGCGGTCGAGCTCCATGAGCACCGGCTGCACCGAGCGGACGACGAACGGCAGCGTCACGAACAGCAGCGCCATGAGGATCGCCCAGCGCGTGCCGACGACGTTGATCCCGGACGGGCTGCTCGGGCCGTAGAGCGCGAGCAGCGTGATGCCGGCGACGATGGTCGGCAGCGCGAAGGGCAGGTCGATGAGCGCGTTGACGATCGCGCGGCCGCGGAAGCGGTCGCGGACGAGCACCCACGCGACGAGCGTGCCGAAGCCCGCGTTGATCGCGGCGACGACGATCGACATGATCAGGGTCAGCTTCAGCGCCGCGACCGCCTGCGGCGCCGTGACCGCGTCCCAGAACGCGCCGAGGCCCGGCGTCGGTCGAGCGCGCGACGACGGCGGCCAGCGGGATCAGGACGATCACGCTGAGCCACACCGTCGCGATACCGAGCGACAGCAGCCCGGAGCCGCCCGGCGCCGCGGAGGAGAGAGAGCGGCGCCGGGCGGTGAGACGATCCCCACCCGCCCCGGCCGAGGTCAGGGCCTCACTTGGCAGTGGAAACCCCCGCGGCCTCCTCGATCTTCGCGACCGAGCCCTTGTCCGGGTCGAAGAACTCGTCGTTGACCTTGGACCAGCCGCCGAGGTCGTCGATCGTGAACAGGCCCTTCGGCGTCGGGAACTCGTCCTTGTTCTTGTCGAAGACCGCCTGGTCGACCGGGCGGTAGCCCCAGTCGGCGAACTTCTGCTGCCCGGCGGCGGAGAGCGCGTAGGCGACGAACGCCTTCGCCTGCTGCGCGTGGCTCGACTTCGAGACCACGGCGATCGGGTTCTCGATCGAGATCGTCTGGTCGGGGATGACGTAGTCGACCTTCTGGCCCTTCTTCTGGGCCGTGATCGCCTCGTTCTCGTAGGAGATGAGGACGTCGCCGGTGCCGCTCGTGAAGTTCTGCAGCGCCTCGCGGCCGGACTTGTCCTGGACGACGACGTGCTTCGTGATCAGCTGGCGCAGGTAGTCGAGGCCCGCCTGCGCGTTCTCCCCGCCGCCGCTCTTGGCGCCGTAGGCGGCGAGGATGTTCCACTTCGCCGCGCCCGACGTGAACGGGTTCGGGCGTGAGGACCTTGACGCCCGGCTTGAGCAGGTCGTCCCAGGTGTGGATGTTCTTCGGGTTGCCCTTGCGGACGATGAGGCTCACCACGGACTTCGAGATGAAGCCCTTCGTCGGCGTGTTCGCCCAGTCGTCGGCGACGAGGCCGGCCTTGACGAGGCGGTCCATGTCGGGCGCGAGCGAGAACGCGACGACGTCGGCCGGCAGCCCGGACTCGACCGCGCGGCTCTGGTCGCCGGACGCGCCGAAGGACTCCTTGAACGTGACGCCGTTGCCGGCCTCGGTCTTCTGGAAGCCGGGGATGACCTCGTCGTAGACGACCTGCGGGGTCGAGTAGGCGACGAGCGAGAGCTGGGCCTTCGTGCCGCCGGAGGCGGCGGAGCTCGAGCTGCCGGACGAGCTGCCACCCGCGGTGTCGTCCGCGCCGCCGCAGGCGGCGAGCACCAGGGCGGCGGCGATCACCACGGCGAGCAGGGCGAGAGAGCGTGCCTTCACGGCGAGGTCCTCCAAAGTCGATAAACCTGGTCGGGATTGGAGAGAATAGCCCAAGCCGACAAGGTCGGTGGGGAAAGTGGGGTTTGCCGGCCCCGCGACCGCCGACCCGCGCGCTAGCCTGCGGCGCCCCGTGGACTATCCGGTCGAGCCCTTCACCGACGCCGAGCGGGCGCGCCTCGCGCCGCACGTGACGAACCTCGACCGGCCGGTCTTCGCGCTCGTGAACCTGCCCGAGACGGTCAAGGGCGCGCTGTTCGCCCGCTACTCGCGCTACCAGGGCACGCTGCGACGGCTGTTCCTCGACGAGTTCGCCGAGTCGTTGCCCACGTTCGACCGGGCGTGGGACGCGGGCGAGGGCGAGCGCGCGGCGCAGCTGTACGAGCGGATCTTCCTCGGCTACGGCGACGACTCGGTCGCCCAGCTCGGCGGGATCCACGTCGCCTGCGAGTGGGTCTCGAACGTGCTGACGAAGGTCCTCCAGCGCCCGCGCCTCGCCGCCTACCTCGAGCAGTCCACGCGCTACATCGCCTACGACGCGCCGATGCCGGGCGGCGGCTTCCGCTACTACCGCGACCCGTCGCTCGGGCCGGAGTACGAGCGGGCGATGGACACGCTCTTCACGACGTACGCGGAGAGCCTCCCGCGCGTGACCGCGTGGGCCGACGCGCAGTTCCCGCCGCCCGACGGCGAGCCGAGCGCCGCGCACCGCCGCGCGATCCAGGCCAAGGCGCTCGACCTCCTCCGCGGCCTGCTGCCCGCGGCGTCGCTGTCGCACATGGGCATCTACGCGACGGGCCAGACCTACGAGCAGCTCATCCTCCACCTGCTCGCCCACCCGCTGCCCGAGGCGCGCGACTACGGCCGGATGCTGCTCGACGCGGTCAAGGCCGTCATCCCGAGCTTCGTCACCCGCGTCGAGCGCCCCGACCGCGGCGGCGAGTGGATCGCCTTCCTCGAGGCCCGCGAGCAGGCGGCCGAGCGCTGGGTCGCGCGGCTCGGGCTCGACCGCGGCCGGCGCGCCGCGGACGCCGAGGCCACGCGCCCGTCGGTCCGTCTCCTGCACGTCGACGGCGACGAGGACGCGCTGCTGGCCGCACTGCTGTTCGAGGCGGCGGGCGCGAGCGAGGAGGACACGCGCATCCGGCTCAGCGCCCTCGGCGCGGACGAGCGCGCGCGACTGCTGAGCGACCTCGTCGGCGCGCGGGCCAACCGCCGCCACCGCCCCGGCCGCGGCTTCGAGGCGCTGCGCTACCGCTTCGAGATCGTCTCCGACTACGGCGCCTTCCGCGACCTCCAGCGCCACCGGATGCTGACCGTCCAGTGGCAGCGCCTGACGCCCCACCTCGGCGCCGGGGTCCCCGAGGAGATCGCGGCCGCCGGCTGCGCCGACGCGATGCGCCGCGCCTACGAGACCTCGGCGACGGAGTGGGAGCGGCTCGCCGGCGAGGGCCGCGAGCGCGAGGCGTCCTACGCGCTCTGCCTCGGGTTCCGGATCCGCTACGTCCTCGACCTCAACGCCCGCGAGGCGATGCAGCTCATCGAACTGCGCTCGGGGCGCGAGGGCCACCCGTCCTACCGCGCCGTCGCGCACGAGATGCACCGCCTGATCGGCCAGGTGCACCCGGCCGTCGCCGCCGCGATGGCGCACGTCGACACGACCGCCGAGCCGCGGCTCGAGCGGATCCTGTCCGAGATGCGCACGCAGGCGAAGCTCGACGCCCTCCCGGGCTGAGTCCCGCGCCGGACACCGCGCCGTTCGGCCCGGCGCCGGTCATGCGACACTGAGCACACCGTGGCGAAGCTATCTGCGCACCCGCACGCTGCCGTGGTTCCTGCTCGCGGCGCTCCTCGTGCGTCGTCGCCTTCGCCGTCCTGCGCGGGACCGCGCAGGCGGCGGTGTTCGCGGCCGGGGTGTGCGTGCTCCTGGCGGCGTCGATCCGCTACATCGGCCTCGCCGTCCGCGACGACCCGGTCCGCACGCGGATCGTCTCGCGCGACGGCCTCATCGGCGGCGTCGCGAGCGGGATCTCGTCGATGAGCGCCGGCGAGTCGGCCGAGCGCCGGCGCCGGCGCCGGCGCCCGCGCTGACGGCGCGGCCTCAGGCCCCGGCCGCCGCCGCGGCGTCGTACGGCGGCGCCGGCACGTAGTCCTGGCGCTCGACGCCGTAGAGGAGGTGCGGGCGGCCGTGGGCGATCCGCGTCGCGCGCTCGGTCATCCCGAGCTTCTCGAGGACGTGGCGCGAGGCCCGGTTGTCGGGCTCGACCTGGGCGACGACGCGCGTCGCCGAGAGACGCGCGAACGCGTGCTCGACGAGCGCGCGGGCGGCCTCGCTCCCGTACCCGCGGCCCCACGCGCGGCGCGCGAGCGTGTACCCGACCTCGATGTCCGGCCCGCGCCCGCCGAGCGGGTGCAGGCCCGCGTCGCCGATCAGGTCGCCGCTCTCGCGCTCGACGACGGCCACGAAGCCGTAGCCGCGGATCGCGAGGGCGTCGGCGTAGCCGCGCAGCGCCGAGCGCGTCTCGGCCGAGGAGCGGTGGGCGCCGTGGCCGACCCAGCGCATCACGTCCGGGTCGGCGTAGATCGCATGGACGGCGTCGAAGTCGGCGGGCTCGAACGGCCGCAGCCACAGCCTCGCGGTGGTCAGCTCCACAGGCAGATCATGCCGCGCCGGAGCCGCCGGCCGAGCCGTTGACCCACGAATCGGTCCGTTCGACCGGCGGTCGAGCGCCGCGCGCCCGCGGGTCCGACCTGTTTGACACACACCCATGGGTGTGTCGAAACGGGGAAACCAGGCCCGGTCGATGGGGTGCAATGACCTTGATGCCGTCGTCGATCGCACTGCTCTTCCCCGGCCAGGGCAGCCATGCCGAGGGAATGGACGAGCCCTATCGCGGCCACCCGCTCTTCGAGCGCGGCCTCGAGATCCTCGGCCACGACCCGTTCGAGCGGCTCGCCGACGGCACCCGGTACCAGCAGCCGGCGCTGTTCCTGTGCTCGGTCGCGGCCTGGGACCAGTGGCGCTCCGGCGAGGGCGACGACGCCGATGACGACGGCGAGGCGATCGCCGCGGCCGGCCACTCGCTCGGCGAGTACGCCGCCCTCGTGGCGGCCGGCGCGCTGGGCTTCGAGGACGCCGTCCGGCTCGTCGACGAGCGCGCCGACGCGATGGCCGCCGCGGGCGAGCAGCGCTCCGGCGGGATGATCGCGATGCTCGGCGGCGAATCCCGCGACGTGCGCGCGCTCGCCGACCGTCTCGGCCTCGTCGTGGCCAACGACAACGCGCCCGGCCAGCTCGTGCTGTCCGGGCCGGTCGACGCGCTCGACGCCGCGGAGGAGGTCGCCCGCGAGGAGACGGGCGCCCGCGCCCGCCGGCTCGACGTCACCGGCGCCTTCCACTCGCCGCTCATGGAGCCCGCCGCCGACCGCCTGCGCGCGGCGCTCGACGACACGCCCGTCAACGCGATGGAGATCCCCGTCTACTGCAACGGCACCGCGGCCCCGTTCGTCGACATACGCGCGGAGCTGGCCGAGAACCTGCTGCGCCCCGTGCGCTGGCGCGAGACGCTCCTCGCCCTGCGCACCGCGGGCGCCGACCGCTTCGTCGAGCTCGGCCCCGGCGCCGTCCTCACCGGCCTCGTCAAGCGCACCCTGGCGGCGGCGTGACGGCGGCGACCGCCAGCGAGCAGCGCGCCCGCCGGACGGGCGACGCGCAGCCGCAGCCGGCCGCGCGCCGCGCGCCCCAGCGCCGCCGCGGCCTGACGGCCGGCATCTTCGGCGTCGGCGCCGCGCTGCCGGAGAACGTCGTCACGAACCACGACCTCGTCGAGCGGCTCGACACGAGCGACGAGTGGATCGTCCGGCGCACCGGCATCCGCGAGCGCCGCATCATCGCGCCCGACCAGCCGCTGTCCGACCTGGCCGCGATCGCCTGCCGACAGGCGCTCGAAGACGCCGGCCGCACCGCCGCCGAGGTCGACCAGATCATCGTCTCGACGATCACGCCGGACCGCGTCACGCCCGGCGTCGCGCCCTACGTCGCGCTCGCCATCGGCGCCGAGCGCGCGAGCGCCGTCGACGTCAACGCCGCGTGCGCCGGCTTCGTCTACGCCCTCGATCAGGCCGCCGCCCAGGTCGAGAGCGGCCGCGCGCGCGTCGTGCTCGTGTGCGGCGCCGAGGCGCTGTCGCGCATCACCGACCACGACGACCGCGGCACGGCGATGCTCTTCGGCGACGGCGCGGGCGCGGTGGTCGTCGCCGGCGGCGAGCTCGAGATCGGCTGCGGCGGCTTCGTCTTCGGCACCGACGCCACGCAGGCCGACATGCTCTACGCCGAGCGCGAGCAGCCCATGCTGCGCATGGAGGGCCGCGAGGTCTACCGCCACGCGATCGCGCGCATGGTCGCCGCGACGGCCGAGGCGATCGAGCGCGCCGGGCTGACGATCGACGACATCGACCTCTTCGTCGCCCACCAGGCCAACGTCCGGATCCTGCAGGCGGCCGCCAACGAGCTCGGGCTGCCGCCCGAGAAGCTCATGGTCAACATCGACCAGGTCGCGAACACCTCGTCGGCGTCGATCCCGCTCGCGCTGGCCGAGGCCGAGCGCACGGGCCGCCTGAAGCCCGGCGCGATCGTCGCGCTGTCGGCGTTCGGCGCGGGCTTCGTCTGGGGCTCGGGCGTCGTGAGCTGGAAGGAGCGCACGCATGTCTGCGCCTGACGGCGGCTGCGCGCTCGTCACGGGCGGCTCGCGCGGGATCGGCGCGGCGATCGCCGAGCGCCTGCGCGGCGACGGCTGGAACGTCGCGACGCTGTCGCGCAACGGCAACGGCGCCGACGTGAAGGCCGACGTCTCGGACTCCGAGCAGGTCGTCGCCGCCTTCGCGCAGGTCCGCGAGCGCTTCGGCCCGGTCCTCGTGCTCGTCAACAACGCCGGCGTGCGCCAGGACGGCCTCGCGATCCGGATGTCGGCCGAGGAGTGGGAGACGGTCGTCGACGTGAACCTCAACGGCGCCTTCCACTGCACGCGCCGCGCGCTCGACGACATGCTCAAGGCCCGCTGGGGCCGCGTCGTGAACGTCTCGTCCGTCGTCGCCGAGCGCGGCAACCCGGGCCAGGCGAACTACGCCGCCGCCAAGGCCGGCCTGCTCGGCTTCACGCGCACGCTCGCGCGCGAGATGGGGCGCAAGGGCATCACCGTCAACGCGGTGACGCCCGGCGTCATCGACACCGACATGACCACCGACGTCGCGGACGACCTCAAGAAGGCCGTCCCCGCCGGACGGGTCGGGCGGCCCGACGAGGTCGCCGCCGCGATCGCGTTCCTCGTGTCCGAGGACGCCGCATACGTCAACGGAGCCACGCTCGCCGTCGACGGCGGGCTCGGCGCCTGAACCACCTTCGAACGACCGAAAAACGCACCCCAGGAGGAACGACACATGGCCAACGTCCCCAACGACCAGGAAGTGCTCGGCGGCATCCGCGAGGAGCTCGCCGCCATCAAGGTGCCGGGCGCCGAGGAGGCTGCCCCCGAGAGCACGTGGAACGACCTCGACGTCGACTCCCTCGATCTCGTCGAGGTCGTCAAGGCGCTCGAGGACCGCTACGAGATCCAGATCGCCGACGGGCGCCTGAAGTCGATCGCGACGGTCGGCGACGCCGTCAACCTCGTGCAGGAGCTCGTGCGGGAGAAGGAGGGTGTCTCCGCGTGAGTGCCGCGCCCGAGATCGTCGTCACCGGCCGCGGCGTCGTCACCTCGATCGGCGAGGGCGCTGAGCCGTTCTTCGACGCGCTCCTGGCCAAGAAGTCGGGCATCGCCGACGGCATCGGCGCGTGCAGCGACTTCGACCCCGAGAGCGCCATGACGCCGAAGGACGTGCGTCGCTCGGACCGCTACACGCACCTCGCCGTCGCCGCGGCGACGCAGGCGGCCGAGGAGGCGGGCGTGCCCGAGGGCGTGGACATCGAGCGCCTCGGCGTGATCGTCGGCACCGGCGTCGGCGGCCTGCTGACGCTCGAGGAGCAGTGCCGCGCCTTCTTCGAGGGCGGCGAGCGCGCGGTGTCCCCGCACTTCGTCCCGATGATGATGCCGAACGCCGCCGCCGGCGTGATCGCGATGCGCCTCGGCGCGCACGGCCCCGGGTTCTCCGTGAGCTCGGCCTGCGCGACGGGCGGCCACGCGATCGGCGAGGCCCTGCGCATGATCACGCGCGGCGAGGCCGACGTCGTGGTCGCGGGCGGGACCGAGGCCGCGCTCACCGGCGTGTGCCTGGCCGCCTTCCGGCGCATGGGCGCGCTCTCGCGCGAAGGCGTCTCGCGCCCGTTCGACGCGCGGCGCGACGGCTTCGTCATGGGCGAGGGCGCGGGCGTCATCGTCCTCGAGCGCGCCGAGCACGCCAAGGCCCGCGGCGCGACCATCTACGGCCGCATCGCCGGCTACGGCGCCTCCAACGACGCCTTCCACATCACGCAGCCCGACGCCGAGGGCCGCGGCGCGCGCAAGGCGATGGTGGCGACGCTGAAGGACGCGGGCGCGACCCCGTCCGACATCGGCTACCTCAACGCCCACGGCACGGGCACGCCGTTCAACGACAAGATCGAGACGGCCGCGATCAAGTCCGTGTTCAACGGCTCGAACACGCCGCCGCCGGTCTCGTCGACGAAGTCGGCGATCGGGCATCTGCTCGGCGCCGCCGGCGCCGTCGAGGCCATCGCGTGCCTGGAGGCCGTGCGCCGCGGCGTGCTGCCCCCGACCCTCAACTACGCCGAGGCCGACCCCGACTGCGACCTCGACTACGTCCCCGAGGGCCCGCGCGAGGCGCCGGACCTCGAGGTCGCGCTGTCGAACTCGTTCGGGTTCGGCGGCCAGAACGCCTGCCTGGCGATCACGAAGGCCTGAACCGCTATGCCCCGTACCTCTCTCTCGAATCCGAATCACCTGGAGTGTGGATGAGCGCCGTCTTCGACGTCGTCCGTGAAGGCGGGCCGCGGGCCATCGTGGCCCGTGCCCGTCTCGAGCTGCTGTTCGACCCGGGCACGTTCCGGCCCGTCCGCAGCGCCGTCGGCGACGGCGTGCTGTCGGGCAGCGGGAGCGTGAACGGGCGCCCGGTCTACGCCTGGGCGCAGGACGGCGGCTTCAAGGGCGGCTCGCTCGGCGAGGCCGGGGGCGAGACGATCGCCCGCACCATCGACCAGGCCGCCAAGCTCGGCGTGCCGGTCGTCGGCTTCCCGCACTCGGGCGGCGCCCGGCTGCAGGAGGGCGTCGGCGCCCTGCACGCGTACTCGCGGATCTTCCGCGCGCAGGCGATCGCCGGCGTGCCGCAGATCAGCGTGATCGGCGGCCCGTGCGCCGGCGGCGCGGCGTACTCGCCCGCCCTCGGCGACCTGACCGTGATGGCCGGGCCCGAGGCGCGCATGTTCCTCACCGGCCCCGCCGTGGTCGAGAAGGTCACGCGCGAGCGGATCACCGCGATGGACCTCGGCGGTCCGAAGGTGCACGGCAAGAACGGCGTCGCCCACCTCGTCGCCGACGGCGACGTGCAGGCGGCCGAGATGGTCCGCTCGGCGCTGGCGCACCTGCCCTCCAAGGCGGGCGGCGCGCTGCCGCTGTACCCGCCGCGCGACCCGGCCGCGGGCGACCCCGGCGGCGTCCTGCCCGAGCGCCAGCGCCAGGTCTACGACGTGCGCGAGGTCATCGCGCGGATCGTCGACGCGCGGCGAGATGCTCGAGCTCGGCCCGAAGTGGGCCCGCAACCTCGTCGTCGGCCTCGCGCTGATCGACGGCGCGCCGGTCGGCGTCATCGCCAACCAGCCCCACCACCTCGGCGGCTGCCTGGACGCCGAGTCCTCGCAGAAGGGCGCCTGGTTCGTGGATCTGTGCGACCGCTTCGGCGTCCCGCTCGTCGTCCTCGTCGACACCCCGGGCTTCCTCCCGGGGGCCGGCCAGGAGAAGGCCGGCGTCATCCGCCACGGCGCATCGCTGCTGCGCGCGTTCAGCGTCGCGACGACGCCCCGCGTAACCGTCACGTTGCGACAAGCGTATGGTGGAGCGCACATCGTCATGAACTCGCGCGACCTCGGAGCCGACCTCACGCTTGCCTGGCCCGACGCCAAGATCGGCGTCATGGGCCCCACGCAGGCCGTCGAGATCATGCACCGGCGCGACATCGCCGCGGGCGCGGACCCGGCCGAGCTGGCCGACGCCTACGCGGCCGAGCACCTGCCGGTCGCGGTGGCCGCCGGGCGCGGGTTCGTCGACGAGATCATCGAGCCGTACGAGACGCGCGAGCGCATCGCCTTCGCGCTTGAGGCCGCCCGGTGACACCCGCGGCGGCGGCCGCGCGACGTGCCGTCCAGTCGCGCAACGCCACGGAGGAGGCGATCCTCGACGCGGCCCGCGAGGCGCTGGCCGAGAAGGGGTTCGACGGTCTCACGATGGACGCGATCGCCCGCAAGGCGTTCGTGAGCCGCACCGCGGTCTACTTCTACTTCCCGAACAAGCGGGCGGTCGTCGACCGGCTCATCCAGCACGCGTTCAGCGAGATGTACCTCGCCGCGTCGCCGTACCTCGACGGGGACGGCGACCCGCGCAAGGAGCTGCGCGCCGGGCTGGCGCGGGTCGTCGCCGTCGTCAACGGCCACGCCCGTGTGCTGCTGCTCGCCGCCCAGCTCTCCGGCCACCGGGGCGAGCACCTGCCCGAGGAGTGGGCGCCGTTCATCACGCGCTTCGCCGAGCGCGCCGAGGCGCGGATCGCCCGCGACCAGGAGCACGGCATCGCGCCCGACGACATCTCCCCGCGCCTGTCGGCCCAGGCCCTGCTGGCGATGGTCGAGAACCACATCGTGCGCGAGCTCGTGCTCGGCCGCGGCGACGCGACCGAGTCGATCCGCGTGCTGGCCGAGCTGTGGTGGCGCGCGGTGTACTCGCGCCCCGACGACGTCGTCGCGTCGGTCGCCTCGGCGACCGAGGACGCGCTCGCCGCCGCGGCCGCGGCGGCCGCCGAGCCGCGCACGGTCACGGCCGAGCCGGCGTCCTCCTAGCCGCTACCCGCCGCGCAGCCACGCCGGGATCTCGCCCGGCCCGGTCAGCACCGAGAGGTCGCCCTCGTCGCGGATCTTCTGCGCCGCGGCGGCCATCGCGTTGATCGCGACCCAGGTCAAGCCGCCCCCGACGCTGATCCGGACGCCGCCGGCCTCGGCGATCTCCGGGACGCTCAGACCCTTGTGGGCGAGCACGTTCACCGGCTTGCCGACCGCGTCGCAGACCGCCCGGATCTCGCCGCCGTCCTTGAGCCCGGGCGCGTACAGGACGTCGGCACCGGCCGCCTCGTAGGCCTGCAGGCGGCGCGATCGTGTCGTCGAGGTCGGGGTTGCCGCGGATGTGGTTCTCGGCGCGCGCGGTGAGCGTGAAGGGGAAGTCGAGGGCCCGGGCGGCCTCGACGGCGGCCGCGACGCGCTCGACCGCGTGCTCGCGGTCGTACAGGCGCCCCTCGGGGTCGTAGTCCTCGATCGAGCCGCCGACCGCGCCGGCCTCCGCCGCGCGGCGGATCGCGGTCGCCGCGTCGGACGGGTCCGGGCCGTAGCCGTTCTCGAGATCGGTCGAGACGGGCAGGTCGGTCGCGGCATCGAGCACGGCGACGTGGGCGCAGACCTCGTCGAGCGAGGCGGCGCCGTCCGGGCGCCCGAGCGTGAACGCGAACCCGGAGCTCGTCGTCGCGAGCGCCGGGAAGCCGAGGGCGGCGAAGACCTTGGCCGACCCCGCGTCCCACGGGTTGGGGATGATGAACGCCTCGCCCGCGTGCAGCGCGCGGAACCGCTCGCCCTTCTCCTGCTGTGTCAGGGCCAATGCCCACCTCCGTCATCGCTCTCTCGCCGCCCCCGACGTGGAATCCGTCCGCCTCGAACTCCTGAACGAGACGCATGTGGCGGCCGTCGACGCCATGCTCGCCGATCGCGACGTCCTGCGCTTCACGCGCGTGCCCGTGCCGACACCGGAGGGCTTCGCGCGGGACTGGCTCATGCTCTACGAGGCCGGCCGGCGCGAAGGCACGCGCGAGGGCTTCGCCGCGTTCGACGGCGACGGGCGCTTCGTCGGGGTCGCGCTGGCGTTCGACATCGACCGCACCGAGGGCGAGCTCGAGCTCGGCTACATGGTCGCCCCGGAGGCGCGCGGCCGCGGTCTCGGCACGGCGATCCTGCGGGCCCTGACGGACTGGGCGTTCGCCGACGGCGGGGCGGCGCGGATCCGCCTGATCATCGACGTCGAGAACCCGGCGTCGCTGCGGGTCGCCGAGCGCGCCGGCTACGTCCGCGAGGGCGTGATGCGCTCGCTGTACTTCAAGAACGGCGCGCGCATCGACGCGGTCCTGATGTCCCGCCTGCCGTCCGATCCGCCGCCGCCGTGACGGATCGGCCGCCGGGCCGTAGTGCCGGTGTGAGCGCCACCACCGCCCCACCGCCGCGTGCCGCCGCGCCGCCGCTCACGGCCGCGACGTTCGAGGCCCTGTACCGCGCCACGGCCGACGACCTCTACGCGTACGTCGCGACGCTCGTGCGCGACCGCGCCGCGGCCGAGGACGTCGTCGCCGCGGCGTTCGAGCGCGCCTACCGGCGGCTGCGCAGCTACGACCCGCGGCGCGGGAGCGCGCGCCAGTGGCTGTTCGGGATCGCCCGCAATGCCGCCCTCGACGAGCTGCGCCGCCGCCGGCGCGTCGCGACGCTCGCGGCCGAGCCCGGCGCCGCCGACGCGGCGCCCGAGGACGAGACCGCGGACCCCGTCCGCCGCGCGACCGTCCGCGCCGCGCTCGCCGGCCTCGACCCGCGCGATCGCGAGCTCGTCGCGCTGAAGTTCTTCGCCGGGCTCGACAACGCCGAGATCGCCGGGGTCCTCGGGATCTCCCCGTCGAACGCCGGCACCCGCCTGCACCGCGCCGTCCAACGCCTCCGGGAGGCCTGCCATGCGCCGTCCTGAGCCCCTCGACCCGGTCGTCGAACGGGATCTCGCCCTGCTCGACGCGGCCCTCGCCGGCGCGCCGGACGCCGACGCCGAGCTCGCCGCGCTCGTCCGCGACGTGCGCGCCGAGGCTCCGCGTCCGGCGGCGGCGTTCCGGACCGCGCTCGACGCGCGCGCGGCGACCGGCTTCCCGCCCGCGCCCACGGGCGAGGCCACGGCCGGTCACGCGGACCGCCCCGGTCGCCGCCTGCGCGAGGTCCTGCGCCCGCGCATCCTCGTCCCCGCCCTCGGCGTCGTCGCCGCCGCGCTGCTCGCGCTCGTGGTCGTGACCGGGCCGATCGGGGACACCGGCGAGCAGGGGTCGCCCGGCGCCCCGGCCGGCCCCGCAGCCGGCGCCGGTTCCGGGTCCGGCGGGGCTGGAGCCCGGGAGGGCGGGAGCGCCGACTCCGCCGCGTCGAAGGCCGCCCCGCCGGTCGCCGCCGACCAGGCCGCACCCTCCGCCGCCCCGGCGCCGCCCGCGCTCGCGACCCCGACGACCGTCGCGCCCGCCGCCCCCGGGCGCAAGGTCGAGCGCACCGTCTCCGTCGACCTCGGGACCGCCGCCGGGCGCTTCGACGACGTCACAGACGGCGTCGTGCGCACGACGCAGCGCGCCGGCGGCTTCGTCGCCGACTCGCGGATCCGGCGGGCGGGCAGCCGCGGCACGGCCACGTTCGTCCTGCGGATCCCGAGCGCGCGCCTCGACGCCGCGATCGCCGACCTCAGCCGCCTCGCCCACGTCCGCTCGATCGAGCAGGGTGCCACCGACCTCACGGGCGCGACCGACGGCACCGCCGCGCGACTGCGCGACACGCAGACCCGCCGCCGCGCGCTCGTCGCCGCGCTGGCGACCGCCTCCGGCGCCCGCGCCGCCCGCCTGCGCGACCGCCTCGCCGACACCCGCGCGCGCGAGCGCAGCCTCGACCGCGCGCTGCGCTCCCTGCGGGCGCGGACGGCCTACGCCACCGTGGACCTCACGGTCACGGCGACCCGCGCCCAGGCGGCCGCGCCCCCGCGGGACGACCGGTTCACCCCGGGCGACGCGCTGCGCGACGCGGGCCGCGCGCTCGAGGTCGCGGCCGGCGTCGCGATCCTGGCGCTCGCCGTCGGCCTGCCGCTCGCCCTCCTCGGCGGCGTCGGTCTCGCGACCGCGGGCGCGCTGCGGCGCCGGCGCCGCGAGGCCGCACTCGACGTCGTCTAGGGCTCAGGCCTCGTCGGACGGGCCCGCATCCGCGGGCGCCGCCCCGACGGCGTGGAAGCCGCCGTCGACGTGGAGGATCTCGCCCGTGACCGCGCGGGCCAGCGGCGAGAGCAGGAAGACGCAGGCGTCGGCGACCGCGCTCGGGTCGCTCATGTCCCAGCCGAGCGGCGCCTGGCGCTGCCAGGCCTCGGCGAGGACGTCGAAGCCCTCGATGTTGCTCGCGGCGACCGTCGTCAGCGGGCCGGCGGCGACGAGGTTGGCGCGCACGCCGTGCGGGCCGAGGTAGCGCGCGAGGTAGCGGTTCACGGACTCGAGGGCGGCCTTCGAGACGCCGGCCCAGTCGTAGGCGGGCCAGGCGACGGTGGCGTCGAAGTCGAGCCCGACGATCGCCCCGCCCGGCGCCTCGGCCTTCTCGAGCAGCGGCAGCAGCGACGCGGCGAGGCCCTTGAGCGAGAACGCGCTCGTCTCGAACGCGGCGATCGCGGAGGCGCTCGGCGCCGTCAGGAAGTTGCCGCCCAGGGCGTCGCCGGGGACGAAGGCGATCGCGTGGACGAGCCCGTCGAGCCGGCCCCAGCGCCCGTCGAGCTCCTTCGCCACCGCCTCCAGCTGCTCGGGGTCGTTGACGTCGAGCTCGAGCACGTCGGGCTCGGTCGGGAGCCGGCGCGCCACGCGCTGCGTGATCCGCATCCCGCGGCCGAAGCCGGTGAGCACGATCTCGGCGCCCTCCTCCTGCGCCCGGCGGGCGATGGAGAAGGCGATGGAGCTCTCGGTGAGCACTCCGGTGACGAGCAGCCTGCGTCCTTCGAGGAGCATGTGAGCAGCCATACCGCGCGTCCGAGCACGGGCTACACCGGTTCGACGCGCGGACGGCGAAGTGTCGAACCGCGGCCGCTCTGGTATCCATGGGGCCGATGGCAGACGCCGCGATCGAGGCCACCGGCCTCACGAAGCGCTACGCCTCGGTCACGGCGGTCGACGATCTCTCGTTCCGGGTGCGCGAGGGGGCCGTGACCGGGTTCCTCGGGCCGAACGGCGCGGGCAAGACGACGACGCTGCGCATGGTCCTCGGGCTCGCCCGGCCGACGGCGGGCAGCGCGACGATCGAGGGCCGCCGCTACGTCGACCTCGACGACCCGGCCCGCACGGTCGGCGCCAACCTCGAGGTCGCGGGCGCCCACCCGGGGCGCTCGGGCCGCAACCACCTGCGCGCGCTCGCCGCCATGGCCGGGCTGCCGCGTTCGCGGGTCGACGAGGTCCTGGCGCTCGTCGAGCTCACGGACGCCGCCGACCGGCGCGCGGGCAAGTACTCGCTCGGCATGCGCCAGCGGCTCGGGCTCGCCGCGACGCTGCTCGGCGACCCGCGCGTCCTCGTCCTCGACGAGCCGGCCAACGGCCTCGATCCGCAGGGCATCCGCTGGCTGCGGGACTTCCTGCGCGGGATGGCGGCCGAGGGGCGCACGGTGCTCGTCTCGAGCCACGTCCTGGCGGAGGTGGCGCAGACCGTCGACGACGTCGTCGTGATCCACCGCGGGCGGATGGTCCAGCAGGGGACGGTGCAGAGCCTGACCGCCGCGGGCGGCGGGGTCGTCGTCCGCACGCCGCGGACCGCCGCGCTCCGGGAGGCCCTCGAGCGCGACGGCCTGCAGGCGACCGATACGCCGGACGGCGCGCTCGTCGTGGAGGGCGCCGAGGCCGCCCGCATCGGTGACCTCGCCTTCGCGGCGGGCATCCCCGTCCACGAGCTGTCGCCGCGATCGACGACGCTCGAGGAGGCGTTCCTCGCCCTCACGAGCGACGCGCCCCCGCCGCTGCCGGAGGCCCCGGCGTGAGCCGCCTCGTCGCCGGCGAGCTCATCAAGGTGCGCACGACGCGCACCGCCCTCGGTTTCGCGGCCGCGGCGCTGCTGTTCGTCCTGCTGATGGTCTTCATCAGCATCCTCGCCGGCCACCCGCGAACGATCCCGGACAAGCGCGACACCCTGAACTTCGGGAACATCACGTCGTTCGTGCTGATGCTCCTCGGCGCCGTCGGGGCGACGGGCGAGTTCCGCCATCGCACGCTCGCCCCCGCCGTCCTCATCGCCCCCGACCGCCTGCGGCTGTTCGTCGCCCGCACGGTCGCCTACGCGGCCACGGCGCTCGCCGTCGGGATCGTCCTGGGGATCATCGCGTTCGCGATCGGCATCCCGCTGCTCGGCGGCGAGGCGGGCCCCGACCTGACCGGCAGCGACCTCACGAAGATCGCCGTGGGCGGGCTGATCGAGATCCCGCTCTACACCGCGATCGGCGTCGGCTTCGGGACGCTCGTGCGCAACCAGGTCTTCGCGGTCGTCGCGCTGCTCGTCTGGGTCTCGATCGGCGAGCCGCTCCTCGGCCTGCTCGGCGACAACGTCGACGACTACCTCATCGGCTCGACGATGACCCGGATCGGCACCGGCGGGGACGATCAGGTGGGCTTCGGCGCCGCGATCCTCGTCGCCGTCGCCTGGACCGTCGTCGTCTGCGCCATCGGCGCGTTCGTCGACCGCCGCCGCGACGTGGAGTGACGGCCGCGGCTCAGCGGCCGTTGGCGCCGTACTCGTAGAACCCGCGGCCGGTCTTCCGGCCCAGGTGCCCGAGCGCGACCATCCGCTTCATCAGCGGCGGCGGGGCGTACTCCGCGCGCTTGAACTCCTCGTAGAGCGAGTCGCACACGGCGTAGAGGACGTCGAGCCCGATGAAGTCGCACAGCTGCAGCGGGCCCATCGGGTGCCCGGCGCCGAGCTTCATGCCCTCGTCGATGTCCTCGCGCGTCGCGAAGCCGTCCTCGTACATCCGCACCGCGGCCATGAGGTACGGGACGAGCAGCATGTTCACGATGAAGCCCGAGCGGTCCTTCGTGCGGATCGGGCGCTTGCCGATCTGCTGCACGAAGGCCTCGCCCTTGGCGATCGTGTCGTCGGCCGTGTCGAGCGCGACGACGATCTCGACGAGCTTCATCACCGGCACCGGCGAGAAGAAGTGCAGCCCCAGCACGCGCGTCGGGCGGTGGGTCGCCGCCGCGAGGCCGGCGATCGGGATCGACGAGGTGTTCGAGGCGAGGATCACCGAGTCGTCGAGCGCGCCGTCGAGCGTGCGGAACATGTCGCGCTTGACCTCGAGGTCCTCGACGATCGCCTCGATCACGAGCTCCGATCCGTGCAGCGAGTGCAGCTCGGAGGAGTAGGTGATCCGCTCCTTGAGCGCCTCGGCGGCCTCGGCGTCGAGCTTGCCGCCGCGGACCGCGCGCTCGACGGACGCGGCGATCCGCGTGCGCGACTGCTCGAGCGGCGCCGGGCTCGGCTCGTAGACGCGCACCCGCAGGCCGGCCCGGGCGGCCGACTCGGCGATCCCGGACCCCATGAACCCGGCACCGACGACGCCGATGTCCCGCACCTCCGCCATGGCGCCGGAGGCTACTGCTTCGCCGACTCCATCTCCCGCTCCCGCAGCTCGATGCGGCGGATCTTCCCCGTAAGGGTCTTGGGCAGGTCGTCGACGAACTCGATCCGGCGCGGATAGGCGTACGCGGACAGCCGCGAGCGCACGTGGCCCTGGATGTCCTTGACGAGCTCGTCGGAGGGCTCGTGGCCCTCGGCGAGGACGATGAACGCCTTGACGACGTTGCCGCGCACCTCGTCGGGCGAGGCGACGGCGGCGGCCTCCTTGACGGCGGCGTGCTCGAGGCAGGCGGACTCGACCTCGAAGGGGCCGATCCGATAGCCCGCGGCGATGATCACGTCGTCGGCGCGCCCGGCGTACCAGATGTAGCCGTCCTCGTCCTCCATCGCGGCGTCCTTCGTGTGGAACCAGCCGCCGCCGAAGACCTCCTCGGAGTCCTCCGGGCGGTTCCAGTAGCCGATCGGGTAGTGCGGGTTGGACCGTGCGCGCAGGCAGATCTCGCCGCGCTCGCCCTGGGCGACGGGGTTCTCGTCCTCGTCGAGGATCTGGACGTCCCAGCCCGGCATCGGGCGCCCCATCGAGCCCTCGCGGACCTCCATGAACGGGAAGTTGCCCGCGAGCGGATAGGACTCGGTCAGCCCGTAGAAGTCGAGCACGGTCACGCCGTACTGCTTGCGGAACCAGCGGATCGCCTCGGGGTTGAGCGGCTCGCCCGCCGAGCACACCATCCGGAACTGCTGCGGGAAGCGCTCCTTGACGTCGCCCAGGGCCATCATCGCCCGCATCGCGGTCGGCGTCGTGAAGACGTTCGTGACCTCGTGGCGGCTGAGGAAGTCCAGCTGCTTGGCCGGGTCGAAGCCGCCCTCGCGCTGGAAGACGCACTGCAGCGCGCCGTAGCGCCACGGCCCGAGCAGCGGCGCGACGCCCGCGGCCCAGGCCCACTCGCCCATGCCGTGGAACTTCTCGCCGTCCTGCACGTCGTGGCAGTAGACGAACTCCTCGTGGGCGAGGATGTAGCGGTGGGCGTGGACGACGCCCTTGGCGACGCCGGTCGTGCCGGACGTGTAGTAGAGCTGGGCCGGATCCTCGGCGGAGGTGTCGGCGGTCTCGAAGTCGGTCGACAGGCCGGGCAGCGTGTCGGCGCCGAGGACGAGGATCTCGTTCTCGACCCACGACGGGTCGAACCGCGGCGCGTTCGGCTCGTCGGTGACGAGGACCTTCGCCTGGGAGTCGGTCAGCCGGTGGCGGATGCCGTCGTCGCCGTACAGCACCGACATCGACAGGAGGATCGCGCCGAGCTTCCACGTGGCGAAGAAGATCGCGGCCGTCTCGGGCGTCGGTGGGAGCACCACCGCGACGCGGTCCCCGCGGCCGACGCCATGGTCGGCCAGCCAGTTCGCGGCCTGGTTGGACAGGTCCTGCAGCTCGCCCCACGTGAGGTCGCGCCGCTCGCCGTCGTAGCGCTCCCAGATCATCGCCGGCTTGTCGCGCGGGTGCTTGTCGCAGACGTCCTGGGCGATGTTGTAGCGCTCCGGCACGTTCCATTCGTGCTCGGCGCAGAGCCGGTCGTACTCGGACGCGGCGCTGGTCGTCATCGGGTCTCCTCCGCTCCTGGTCGGTGCGCCCTCGGGTCTACCAGACGGCGATGTTCGATGCCAACGATGCCGCCCACTTCGTTAGCTGTTAGCTCGTCTGTGTGCTAATCTGCTAGCAGAACAGCTGAGAGAGAACGAGAACAAGGGAGACCGACATGGCCACCGCCACCGATACCAAGACCGCCGTCAACGAGACCACTGAGCGCATCCGCGATCTCAACGAGCGGATCCTCACCGCCTCGAAGAAGGCTGGCGGCGCGTACCTCGACGCCTACGAGAAGGCCCTCCAGTCGATCGTCGACTACCAGGAGCAGGTCGCCAAGCAGAGCGACGTCGAGTGGGTCTCGACCATCGTCGACGCCCAGGCGCGCTTCACCCGTGAGCTCACCAAGCTCTACGTCTCGACGGGTCGCGAGCTTCTGAAGTAGCACCGTCGTCGCCTGAACAAGGCGGCAACGAATCAGTGCGAGAGCCCGGGCTTCGGTCCGGGCTCTTTCGTGTTCTCAGGGCCGCTTCGCGATCGCCAGCTCGAACAGGTGCCGCTTGGCGATCCGCCCGCCGTGCCGACCGCGTCCTCGTCGAACACCGCCCTCAGCGGGCGGTCCATCCCATGTCCATCGTCACCGGCACGCCGGTGAACGGCCGGCCGCCGGGGCCCATCAAGAACGCGACGACCTCGGCGACCTCGGCGGGCTCGATCAGCCGCTTCACCGCGTGCGGGGCCACGATCACCTTCTCGAGGACCTCCTCCTCGGGCATGCCGTGGGCCTTCGCCTGATCGGCGATCTGGGCCTCGACGAGCGGCGTGCGGACGAAGCCGGGGCAGACGGCGGTCGCGAGGATGCCGTGCTCGGCGCCCTCGAGCGCGAGCGTCTTCACCAGGCCCATCGCGCCGTGCTTGGCCGACACGTAGCCGGCCTTGAACGGCGACGCCGCCAGGGCGTGGGCCGAGGCGATGACGACGATCCGCCCGTCGCCCGAGGCCTTGAGCGCGGGCCAGGCGTACTTGCTCAGCAGGAAGGGGCTCGTCAGGAGGATCGACAGCAGCGCGTCCCAGCGGTCCTCGGGGAACTCGGCCACCGGCGAGACGTGCTGGAAGCCGGCGTTCGGGACGATGGCGTCGAGGCGGCCGAAGCGCTCGAGCGCGGCGTCGACCGCCGCCTTGTTGCCCTCGCGGGTGGTCAGGTCGGCCGCGACGGTCTCGATGTCGCCGTCCGTTCCGGGGTTCAGATCGGCACCGAGGACAGAAAATCCGTCGTTCGCGAGACGTTCTGTGATCGCCTTGCCGATGCCGCTCGCAGAACCGGTCACCAAGACGGCGCGTCGCCCGTCCTGACTCGTGGGTAGGTTGTGAATATGGGTCACGGGTACGTGGATGTTCCCATTCCGCCCGCGTGCGGCGTTCCGCCGGTCACACGCCGCGGTCTGGATGCCGCCGTCGAGACCGCCAGCGCCGCCATCCGCGGCGTCGGCGACTACTGGGCGAGCGCGATCGTCGACGCGCAGGACACCGCTCGACATCGCGGTCGACGGGATGCGCTGGTGGCAGATCATGACCGAGCGCCGGCCGCCGAAATGGTCGACACGCAACCGCGTCGTGCGCCAGACCGCGCTGACGCGCCTGCGCGACTTCACCCCCGCCTCACCGTCGGACGTCGTGCCCACGCTGGTGCTCCCGCCCCAGGCGGGCCACGACTCCTGCATCGTCGACTTCAGCGCCGATCAGAGCCAGATGCGCACGATCCGCGCGGTCGGCCTCGACCGGCTGTACTCGATGGACTGGATCGGCGCGACGCAGGCCACGAAGGACGCGACGATCACCGACTACCTGGCGGAGATCGAGGCGTCGGTCGCCGAGATCGGCGGCCCGGTCAACCTCGTGGGCGACTGCCAGGGCGGCTGGCTGGCGACGATCTACGCCGCGCTGCATCCCGAGGACGTCAACACGCTCACGATCGCCGGCGCCCCGATCGACTTCCATGCGGGCGACGCGGTCATCCACGAGAGCGTGCAGGTGCTCTCCGACGAGGACCTGCGCTTCTACAAGAACATGGTCGCCGTCGGCAACGGCGTCCTGAAGGGCGACTTCCTCCTCGGCGGCTTCATCGCCATCAAGCCCGAGAACGAGGTCGGCAAGCAGTTGCAGCTCCTGGCGCACCTTCGCGAGGACCGCCACGTCGACCGCTACCGGGCCTTCGAGGACTGGTACAAGCACACCCAGGACGTCGCGGGCCCGTTCTACCTCTGGCTCGTCGAGCACCTGTTCATGGGCAACGAGCTCGTCGGCGGCACGCTGACCGTCGACGGCGCCCCGGTGCGGCTCGACGCGATCTCGTGTCCGATCACGATGCTCGCGGGCGAGACCGACCACATCACGCCGCCGGCCCAGGTCTTCGCGCTGGCGGACCACGTCAAGACGAAGCCGAAGGACATGCTCGCCCGGACGACGACGGGCGGCCACCTCGGCCTGTTCATGGGCACCGAGGCCCTCCGCGAGCACTGGCCGGTCGTGATGGCCAAGGTGCTCGAGTACTCCCACCACCCGGTCGACGCGGCCGCGGCGCGGCGGGGCGGGAAGGCCGCGACGCCCAAGGCGCGGGCGATCCCCGCGCCGTAGCGTCTACGCGCCAGATTTGCAACGGCCCAGGGCCGTCGCAGAGGACAGCCGGCCCGACCTCTCACGGACAGTCGCTCGACCGGACAGCCGACGGTCGGCGCCCTCGAACCATCGCCTCGGACCGAGGGCGCGCCGTCAACCGCTCAGGATGTCCAACACGACACACAATCGTTGAGCGGAGCCGCATCCGGGGAGCGACGGTGCGAACCCGTGCGAGCCGGCTCCGCGCAGCGGCTTGACAGCGCGCGAAGCGCTGAGGAAGCTCGCGCGCCCCGGCCCGGGCCAGCTGGCACCCTCACGGCCGTCGACTCCCGACTCCCAGGAGGTGCGCCGTTGCCCGCCGGACGTGATGAGCCGACCGCGCGCAAGGTGCTCGTGCTCGCCTCGAGCCCGCGACGGGACGGCAACTCGGCGCGCCTGGCCGAGGCCGCGGCCGAGGGCGCCCGGGCGGCCGGGCACGACACCGCGCTCGAGCACCTCGACGACCACGTCCGCCACTTCCTGCGCGACTGCCGCCGCTGCCGCGACGTGCACGGCCGCTGCACGATCGACGACGGGATGGAGGCGCTCCTCCGCGAGCGCGTTCTCGAGGCCGACGGGATCGTCTTCGCGACCCCCGTCTACTGGTACGGCGTCTCCGGCCAGCTCAAGACGTTCTTCGACCGGCTGTTCTGCTTCATCGCCGCCTCCGAGCCCGACGCGGAGCTCTTCGTCGCCGGCCTCACCCACAAGCGGCTGGGGCTCGTCGTGTCCTCCGAGGAGACCTACCCGGGCGCCGTGCTGGCGTTGGTCCACGAGATCCAGGAGTACGCCCGCTACACGCACTCGGATCTGGTCGCCGTCGTACGCGGGATCGGCAACAAGCGCGGCGACGTGCTCCGCGACCCGTCAGACCCGCTCGCCGCCGCGCATGACCTCGGGCGCACGCTGTTCGAGCGCCAGGCGACCGACTACCGGATCGACACCGAGCGCGCCGGGTCCACGTGGGCCACGCTCGGCGTCGCGTTGTAGTGGTGGCGTGTGGCAGTCCAGGCCGGTGACCGACGCGCGGAGCCGCCCGGCCGGCCGCCGTGGCGGCTGACCGATCTCATCAGCGTCGACACCCTCCAGTCGATCCAGGACACGTTCGCGCGGGCCTTCGGCCTGCCGACGGTCATCGTCGACACGAACGCCGAGAACGCCACCGCGATCACCCATCGGCTGCCGTTCTGCGAGGACCTGACGCGGACCTCGGCCGTGTCCGGCCCGCGCTGCGCGGACTGCGACATGCGCGCGATGCGCGACGCGGCCGAGGACTCGCGGCCGGCGATCTTCCACTGCTGGAACGGCCTCTACGACGCGGCGATCCCGATCGCGCCGAAGGGCGAGGTCCTCGGCTACTTCCTGTGCGGGCAGATCCTCACGTCGGAGCCCGACCCGGACGCCTACGCGCGCACGGCGGTCGAGATCGGCGTCGACCCGGGCGAGTACGTCGAGGCGCTCGACGAGGTCAAGGTCGTGCCCTACGAGCAGTACGCGGCGTCCATCCAGAGCATGCACGTGCTGGCCGCCATGATCGCCGAGCAGGCCGCCGCGTCGATCGACAGCCTGCGGATGCTCGAGGAGGCGCGGCGCTCGAAGGAGGAGACCGCGCTGCTCGTCGACGAGCTCGACACGATCCTCGAGGCCCTGCGCGACATCTCCTCGCAGCCCGACTACCAGGCCACCCTGACCTCGATCGCGGACAACCTCGCTCGGCTCATCCCGTGGGACTCGTGCGTCATCTACCTCGCTCGCGACGGCCGCGACGAGCTCGAGCCCGCGGTCGTCCGCGACCCGTTCGCCGAGCAGGTCTGGGCCCACCGCCCGCAGGTCGGGGTGGGGATCGTGGGCCAGGCCGCGCTGGGCGGACCGGCGCGGCGATTCCTCGACGTCACGCACGAGCCCGACTTCGATCCGATCCCGGGCGTGCCGATCGAACCCGAGAGCGTCCTCGTGGCGCCGATGATCTACAAGGGCACGGTCTCCGGGGTCATCGTGCTCAGCCGCTTCGAGCGCCGGACGTTCACCGACCACGAACTCCAGGTGCTCGACGTCTTCTCGGCCCAGGCCTCGGTGTCGGTGCAGGTGGCGAAGCTCGGCTCCGACAACGCGCAACGGCTGCGCGAGGAGCGGGCGTTCGGCCGCCTGCAGCTGGCGATGGCCCCGCCGCGGGCCACCATCGACGCCATCCTCGCAGCGGTCGCCGAGCTCGGGCTCGACCTGCTCGGTGCCGACAGCGTCGTGGTCAGCGCGCCCGATGCGACCGTGCCCGCGACGCGGCGCCGCGGCGCCGGCCCGGGAGAAGACCCCGACGCGCTCCTGCGCTCCGTCGCGCCGGCCGTCGCCCGCGCGACCGAGCGGGCGCGGTGGGAGATCGTCGAGGGCGCCGCGGCCTCCGTGCTCGTCGTGCCGCTCGGCGGCGGCGACCGCGCGACCGTCGCGGTCCTCTCGGGGCCGCCCGCGACCGAGTGGGACCAGCGCCTGGCCCAGTCGCTCGCCGCCCAGGCGTCGCTCGGGCTCGAGAACGTGCGCATGCACAACCGCGAGCAGGCACTGCTCCTGCGCTACCAGCGCCTCTCGGAGCTCGGCACGGAGCTCATCGCGGCCGACGACGCCGACGGCGTCCGGGCGCAGCTGCTCGAACGCACGGCCGAGATCGTGTCGGCCGACGCGTGCTTCATCGCGCTCCTCGACGACGGGCCGGACGCGATCGGGGTCGAGCTGCGCCATGGCTCGGTGACCGCGGAACGGACCGTGCGGCTCGAGGGCGGGGCGCGGCTGGCGTCGGTCCGGCTGCGCGGCGAACCCGCGCCGGACCGCAGCGTCTTCGACACGTGGAGCCGCGACGTCTTCGATGCCGCCGAGACCGGGATGACGTCGTGGCTGGCCGAGCCGCTGCCGACGCCGGTCGGGGCGCTCGGCGGGCTGTTCGTCGCCTGGCGCTCGCCCGGCGTGCAGCCCTCGCCCGAGCAGCGGCGGATCCTGCGCGTTCTCGCCGGGGCGGCCGGGACCGCGCTGGCCCGCTTCGCCGCCTCGCTGGCGACGGACTCGACGCTGCGCGACCGGCTCACCGACCTCGAGGCGCTCACTCGGCTCGCGGCGCGACTGAGCGGCCTGACGAACCCGTCGGCGATCGTCGAGGAACTGCTTCTGGCCCTGCGCCGGGCGGGCCGCCTCCGCGGCGCGGTCTACGGGACGGCGTCGCCGTCGGGGGTGCGCGTCACCCAGACGTCCGGCCTGCCGCGCGAGATGGCCGGACGGGTCGCGTCGCTGCTCTCGCGCGTCGAGCTCACGCCGGAGGGCACCCGCGTCGGGTTCGGGGCCGAGGGCCTGTCCGTCCTCGCGATCCCGATGCCGGGCACGGGCGACCCGGGGCAGTTCGTCGCGGGCGTGGGCGCGCAGACGGCCGATGAGCAGGGCGCGCGAGTCATGGCCACGCTTGCCCGGTACGGCTCCGTCGCGCTCGAGAACGCGGAGCTCCATGCCCGCCAGCGCGAGGCGATCGCCCGGCTCGAGCGCCAGCAGCTCGAGACCGCCGGTCAGTACACGACGCTCGAGCGGATCCTCACCGTGCACGACACCCTTGCGCTCGCGGTCCTCGAGGGGCGCGGGCTGGCGTCGGTCCTGCGCTCGCTCGGCGGCTTCATGGAGGCCGAGATGGCGGTGGTGACCGTCGACGACCGCGTGCTCGCCCGCTGGCCCGCCGAGGGTGAGCTGGCCTGGCGTCCGGCGACGGCCGAGGGGGCCGTGCCGCGGACGGTGACCGAGCGCGACGACGAGGCCCACCTCATCGGCGCTCCGGCCGTGCTCGACGGCGATGTGCTCGCGTGGATCACGGCCCGCACCGCGGCGCCGCCGGGCGACGTCGAGCGCGCGGCGGTCGAGTACGGCGCGTTGCTCGTGGCCGTGGAGCTTCTGCGCGAGCGCACCGCGCTGGAGGTCGAGAGCCGCCTGCGCGGCGGCCTGCTCGACGACCTCTTCGGCGACGCCGCCGTCCCGGACCTCGTGCGCCGGCGCGCGCTGGCCTTCGGCTACGACCTCGACGTCGCCTCCCGGGTGTTCTGCGTCGAGCCCGCGTCCGACGTCGCGGACGCGGCTGCGCCGGCGGACCCCGAGGCGGTCCACGCCCCGGTGGCCGGCTGCGCGGCCGGCTGGAGCGCCGCGAACATCGTCGCGGTCCGCGGCCGCGCGGTCGTCGTGGTCGTGCCCGAGACGCCCGACCCTTCCGCCGGCGAGGACGGCCGCCGCTTCGAGGACGAGCTGCGCGCGAGCCTCGCCCGGCGGCTGCCGGGCGTGACGCTGAACATCGCGGTCGGAACGCCCTGCGCCGCCTTCGAGGACTACCGCGACTCGTACCTCGCCGCCCGCCGGGGCCTCGACCTCCTGCGCCTGCTCGGCCGCCGCGACGAGGTCTTCTCGTTCCGCGTCAGCAGCCTCGAGAGCATGCTCCTGCAGTCGACGCGGCCCGAGGTCATCGTCGAGTTCATCTCGCGCTACGTCGAGCCGCTCGCGCACTACGACCGCTCGCACAGCTCCGAGCTCCAACGGACGCTGGCCGTCTACTTCGACTGCGGCGGAAACCTCCAGGAGACCGCCCGGCGGCTGCACATCCACGTCTCCACGCTGCGCTACCGCCTGCAGCGGGCCGCCGAGGTGCTGGGCGTCGACCCGCGCGACAGCACCGAGGGCCTCGACATCCAGGTCGCCCTGCGCGCCGCGAGCGTCCTGCGGGTCCACCGCGGTTGAGCCGACTCCACGATCCCTAGGAGCGACCGCCGCGAGGTTCCCACGAATCGTGGATATCCCCGCGCGCGGCCCGACCGTACGTTGGCGCCCGTCTCATCACGAGGAGGAGGAGGAGTCGGATGACGAGCGTTCAGCAGGACGGCTCGCGCAACGCGGGCATCGTGGCCGCGGGCCGTGAGGTCGACGAGGCGTGGGACCACCGCCGCCAGCAGCTCCACGCCGACGGCGTGCGCTACTGCCTGTCGGCCTACACCGACGTCCACGGCGTGCCGAAGGCCAAGGCCGTGCCGATCGAGCACTTCACGCGGATGATGCGCGGCTCCGAGCTGTTCACCGGCGCGGCGATCGACGGCCTCGGGCAGGGCCCGGCCGACGACGAGCTGTCCGTGTGGCCCGACCTCGACGCCGTCACGGTCCTGCCGTGGGAGCCGACCGTCGCGTGGGCGCCCGGCTACCTGCACTTCCACGACGAGCCGTACCCGATGGACAGCCGCGGGGTCCTGCGGCGCCAGACGGCCCGGCTCGCGGAGCATGGCCTGCAGTTCAACCTCGGGATCGAGACCGAGTTCTTCCTCGTCCACCGCGAGGCGACCGGGATCCGCCCGAACCACCCCAAGGACGTCCTCGCCCGCGCGGCCTACGACGTCGCCGGCCTGCTCGACAACCTGCCGTTCCTCGACGAGCTCATCTCGTACATGAACCAGCTCGGCTGGGACGTGCACTCGTTCGACCACGAGGACGCCAACGGGCAGTTCGAGCTCGACTTCGCCTACACGGACGTCATCTCGATGGCCGACCGCTTCGTCCTGTGGCGGATGATGACCAAGCTCCTGGCCCGCCGGCACGGCTGCGAGGCGACGTTCATGCCCAAGCCCTACAGCGACCGGACCGGCAACGGCGGCCACTTCAACATGTCGATGTCCGACCTCGAGACCGGCGAGAACGTGTTCGCCGAGTCCGACGACCCGCGCGGCGCGGGCGTGTCGCGGCTCGCCTACCAGTTCATCGCCGGGGTCCTCCGCCACGCACCCGCGATCAGCGCGGTGACCGCGCCGACGGTCAACTCGTACAAGCGCCTCATCAAGACCGGCTCGATGACCGGCTTCACGTGGGCGCCGGTCTACATCTCCTTCGGGCGCAACAACCGCACGCACATGCTGCGGATCCCGATGGGCGGCGGACGCGTCGAGTCGCGGGCGGTCGACACCTCGGTCAACCCGTACCTCGCCGCGGCGATGATGCTCGGGGCCGGCCTCGAGGGCATCGAGAACGAGCTCGACCCGGGCGACCCGATCGCGCTCAACATGTACGAGCAGAGCGACGCGCAGCTCGCCGAGATGGGTGTCTCGGTCCTTCCGCGGACGCTGCTCGAGGCCGTCGAGGCCTTCGACCGCGACCCGCTGGCGGAGCAGGTGCTCGGGCCCGAGCTCAAGCAGTCCTACGTCGAGCTCAAGACCGAGGAGTGGTGGGACTACCACAACACCGTCTCGGAGTGGGAGTACGACCGCTACCTCGAGTTCTTCTAGGCCGGACGGATGGTCATGGACTGGACGGGGCGCCCGTTCCCGCCGTTCGAGCTCGACTCGCTCGACGGCGAGCGCTGGGACGAGCGGGCGCTTCGCGGCCGCCAGGCGGTGATCTTCTGCTTCGCGAGCTGGTGAACGTGCAAGGACCAGCTGCCCGTGTGGCAGCGCTGGTGGGACGAACGCGGTCGCCGGTTCCTGATGCTCGGCGTCGCGCAGGACGCGCAGGGTGCGGAGCGGGTGCGGCCCGTGGTGCGTGAGCGGGGCGTCGAGTTCCCGGTCCTCGTCGACCGGGCGAGCACGCTGGCCGCGGCGCTGCGCTTCCAGGTCGTTCCCACGGGCATCTTCGTCGACGACGGCGAGATCGCCTACCGGCATCCGGACGACTTCGAGGCCGGGGACCCGCGCATCCGCCTGGCGCTCGAGGCGTTCCTGAGCGGCGAGCCGGTCCCGCCGCCGGCACGCGAGGAACGAATGCGCCCCGCCGCGCTCGAGCGGTTCGCCGCCGGCGCCGAGGCCCACGCCCGCGGCGACGGCGGCGCCGCGCTCCGGCTGTGGCGCGAGGCGCTCGAGATCGATCCCGACAACTTCCTCGTCCGCTCGCAGATCTGGGCCCTGGAGCATCCGGAGCGCTTCTGGCCCGCCGTCGACCGTCAGTGGCAGGAGGAGCAGCTCATGCGTGAGGGCTACGAGGGGGCCCTGCCATGAGCCGAGGCACCCGCCCGGCCCGGCGCGCGTCGGGCCGGGACACACGCAGTCGCAAGCGTCGTTAGGGGAGAAGAGGACTCACCATGTCGAAGGCACTGGAACACCATGGCACCGAGCTCGATCCGCGTGATCCCGCGGACATCGAGGACCGGTTGCTCGAGGTCGAGAAGTTCGGGGTCGAGCACATCCCGGACGAGGAGCGGCGGTCGCGGCCGCTCAATCTGTTCTTCATCCTGCACGGAAGCTGCATCACGTTCAGCCTGTTCATCATCGGCTGGTTCCCGCTGGCGTTCGGGCTGAGCTGGTGGGCGTCGTTCACCGCGGTGGCGGTCGGCGCGCTCGCCGGCGGCCTGCTGCTCGCGCCGATGGGGCTCTTCGGGCCACGCACCGGGACGAACAACCCGGTGACCAGCGGCGCGCACTTCGGGATCCTCGGACGGCTGATCGGCACGTTCCTCGAGGCGTCGTTCTCGCTCGCGTTCGCCGCCCTGAGCATCTGGACCGGCGGTGACGCGCTCGTCTCCTGCCTGGACGCGTTCTTCGGCGTCGAGGACAGCACGCTGCTCCGCGTCGTCTGCTACGGCGTGCTGAGCGTCATCGTCACCGTCATCTCGGTCGTCGGCCACGACCTGATGCTGCGGGTCCAGCGGTTCATGATCCCGACCGCCGGCCTGTTCGCCGTCATCGGCGTCTTCGTGTTCGCCGGGGACTTCGACGCGGGCTTCGCCGGCACCCGCGAGTACGCGCTCGGCACCTTCTGGCCGACGTGGATCCTCTCGATGATCGTGGTGCTCTCGACGGTGACCTCGTACGGCTCCTACGCCGGCGACTGGTCGCGCCACATCTCGCGGCGGTTCAGCGACCGGTCGATCCTCGCGAACATGTTCTGGGGCGGGTTCCTGGGGATGGGCCTGCCGATCCTGTGGGGCGCCTTCACCGCGGCGGCCACGTTCTCGGCGGGCACGGGCACCGCCGACATCCCGTACGTGTTCGCGCTCGCGGACCTCGCGCCGACCTGGTACCTGCCGCTGATGCTGTACCTCGGACTCGCCTCGGGCACGGCCCAGGCGGTCATCAACACCTACGGGACGGGCCTCGACACCTCGTCGTTCATCCCGCGGCTCACGCGCATCCAGGCGACATTCGTCGCGTGCGCGGTCGCGACGCTGCTCGTGTACCTCGGCTACTTCTACTCGGGGATCATCGACGCGGTCTCCACCGCGCTGAGCCTCCTGGCGTGCTTCTCGGTGTCGTGGATCGTGGCCATGATCATCGGCTTCGTCCACCGCAAGGGCTGGTACCTCCAGGACGACCTGCAGGTCTTCAACCGCGGCGAGAAGGGCGGGCGCTACTGGTTCACCCACGGCCTCAACTGGCGCGCGACGGGCCCGTGGCTGCTCGGCACCGCCATCGGGATGTTCGGGTTCACCAACACGGCCTGGTTCACCGGCCCGGGCTCCAAGTGGCTGGACGGCACCGACATCGGCTTCGCGGTCTCGGCGGTCATCACCGCGATCCTGTACCCGATCATGCTCAAGCTGTTCCCGGAGCCGCGGAACGTCTTCCGGGACTTCTACGACGAGGACCCCAACGAGGTCTTCCACCGCGAGCGGCGCGCGGCGGCGGCCGCGCCGGTGACCGTGCCCGGCGTCGCCCCGGACGTCGCCCTCGAGGCCGCGGGCGAGGGCGCGCGATGAGCGCGACGACCGTCGCCGGTCAGGAGCAGGCCAACCGGGTCGCGGCGGAGCGGATGACCGCCGCCGACCCGGTGCTGGTCGACCTGCGGCCGGCGATCGAGGTCGTCCCCGGAATGACGGCCCGGACGATCCTCACGTCCGGGGCGCCGATGCCGTGGGAGCGCTACACGGGCGGCCAGCGCAACGCCGTCATCGGCGGGGCGTTGTTCGAGGGCCTCGCGACCGACCCCGCGGACGCCGACGCCAAGCTCCGTGACGGCCGGATCGTCCTCGGCGCCTGCCACGACTACGGGTGCGTCGGCTCGTTGGCCGGGATCTATACGGCCTCGATGCCGGTGTTCGTGGTCGAGAACCGCGCGCACGGCAACGTCGCGTTCTGCAACTCGTTCGAGGGCGCGTCGCGCAAGCGGCTGAACTACGGCGTCTACGACGCCGACGTCCACGCAAGCCTGGTGTTCCTCCAGGACGTCGCGGCGCCGGTGCTGGCCGAGGCCCTGCGGGCGACCGACGGCGGCATCCCGCTGCGGCCGATCATCCGCCGGGCGCTGAACATGGGCGACGAGCTGCACAGCCGCAACGCCGCGGCGACCCTGCTCCTCACCCGCGAGCTGCTCGCGCCGCTGCTCGGCGTCAGCCGGCAGAGGCCGGGCGAGACCCGCGATGTCGTCGAGTTCATGGTCGGCAACGACTACTTCTTCCTGCGGCTGTCGATGGCCGCGTCGAAGGCGGCGGCGGACGCGGCGCGCGGCGTGGAGGGCTCGAGCGTCGTGACCGCGATGACGTTCTCCTGCCACGAGTTCGCGATCCGCGTCAGCGGTCTGGGCGACGAATGGTTCCGCTGTGGGCTGCCCGCGATCGAGGCCAAGCTCTTCGAAGGCCATACCGCCGAGGAGATCGAGTTCATGGGCGGCGAGAGCATCATCAACGAGACCGCCGGGCTCGGCGGCTTCGCCCAGGCCGCCGCATTCCCGCTCCAGGACTACCAGGGCGGCAGCCCGGACGAGATGGTCGCCAACACGCTCGCGATGTACGAGATCACCGTCGCCGAGCACCCCGTCTACCGGATCCCGTCGCTGTCGTTCCGGGGCACGCCGACGGGGATCGACGTCCGCCGCGTGGTCGACACGGGCGTGCAGCCGATCATGGACGTCGGCGTCGCCGGGCGCGACGGTGGCCAGATCGGAGCGGGCCTCATGCGCGCGCCGATCGAGTGCTTCGCGTCGGCCGCGCACGCGTTCGCGGACCGCTACGGCGCGGAGCCCGCGCCCGCGTGAGCGCGGTCGCGCTCGAGGTGGACCTCGGGGTCCTGCTCGAGCGGGCGGCCGGCGACGTCGCGCGCGCCGCCCGGGATCGAGGCGAGGGCTTCGCGATCGCGGCGGCGGCGCCGGACGGGACGGTCCACGGCGTCGGCGACATCGATCGGCCGTTCCCGATCCAGAGCATCGCGAAGGTGTTCGGCCTCGCCCTCGCGATCCGGCACGACGCCGCGGCCCTGTGGCGGCGCATCGGCCGAGAGCCGTCAGGCGCCCCGTTCGACTCGCTGAGCCAGCTCGAACGCGATCGCGGTGTGCCGCGCAACCCGCTCGTCAACGCCGGCGCGATCGTCGTCACCGATCTCCTGCTCGGACGGTGCGCGGACGCGTTCGGCGCGGTCCGCGCCCTCCTGCGCGAGCAGAGCGGCGCCCCGGAGATCGACGCCGATCCGGTCGTCGTCGCCGCCGAGCACGCCCACGGCGACCGCAACGCCGCGATCGCCCACCTCATCGCGAGCTACGGCAACCTCGACGCGAGCGTCCCGCTCGTCCTCGACCACTACTACCGTCAGTGCGCGCTGCAGATGACGTGCCGCGACCTCGCCCGGGCGGCGACGTTCCTCGTCCGCCACGGCGTCGGGGCCGACGGCGTGCGGCTGTTGTCGCGCAGCGACGCCAAGCGCGTGAACGCCGTGATGCTCACGTGCGGCACGTACGACGCCGCCGGCGAGTTCGCCTACCGCGTCGGCCTGCCGGGCAAGAGCGGCGTCAGCGGCGGGCTGCTCGCGATCGTCCCGGGCCGCTGCGCGCTGTGCGCCTGGAGCCCGCGCCTCGACGCGGCGGGCAACTCCGTCGCCGCCGTCGCGGCGCTGGACGCGTTCATGACGCTGACCGGCTGGTCGGTGTTCTGAGCCGTGCCCGAGACGTTCCACGCCGGCGACGTCGTCCTGCAGAGCGGCATCACGCTGCCCGACACCCGGATCGTCTACGAGCTCCACGGCACGGTGAACGCGGCGCGGGACAACGTCGTCGTCTTCCCGACGCGGTTCGGCGGCACGCACACCGACAACGGCTACCTCGTCGGGCCGGATCGGGCGCTCGACCCCGGCCGTTGGTGCGTGGTCGTGCCGAACATGCTCGGCAACGGCGTCTCGACCTCGCCGAGCAACGCGCCCCCGGCGCTCGCCGGCGGCCGCTTCCCGGCGACGACGATCCACGACAACGTCGTCCTCCAGGGACGACTCGTGTCCGAGGTGCTCGGGGTCGAGCGGCTCGCCCTCGTCGTCGGCTGGTCGATGGGCGGTCAGCAGGCCTACGAATGGGCGGCATGGTTTCCCGAGCGCGTCCCGCGCGCCGCGGTCCTCTGCGGCGCGGCGCGGACGACGCCGCACACCCACGTCTTCCTCGAGGGGATGCGCGCGGCGTTGACCGCGGATGCCGCCTGGGCCGAGGGCGACTACGACGACGCCGCCGCGGCGCGGGCTGCGGGCGCTCGGCCGGGCGTGGGCCGGCTGGGCGCTGTCGCAGGCCTTCTACCGCGAGCATGGCTACCGGCAGCTCGGCTACGCGACGCTCGAAGACTTCCTCGTGCGCTACTGGGAGGGGATGTACCTCGCCCGGGACGCGAACAACCTGCTGTCGATGATGAGGACGTGGCAGGCGGCCGACATCGGCGCCAACGAGCGCCACGGCGGCGACTACGAGGCAGCGATGGCGGCGATCGAGGCCGACGTCCTCGTGATGCCGGGGCGGACCGACCTGTACTTCCCGCCGGAGGACAGCGAGGCCGAGGTCGCGCTGCTGCGCCACGGCGAACTGCGCGTGATCCCCTCCATCTGGGGTCACTACGCCGGCGGCGGGCGGGCAGCGGCCGACGTCGACTTCATCGACGCGGCGCTGCGCGAGTTGCTCAGCCGCTGATCCGAGCGGCGATCACCTAGGAGCCGGGCCCGCCCGATCGGCGCGCCCGGCCCGGGCGGCCACCCGACGCCGACCCGGTGAACGCCGCATAGATCTCGAGCATCGCCTGGCGCTGGCGGCCGGTCAGCTTCGGGTCCGCGCGGATCGCCTCGATGACGGCCGCGGGCTCCTCCTCGGCCTCGGCGCCGAGGCCGGCCTGCTCGCGCAGCGTGTCGACCGAGATCTGCAGCGACCTCGCGATCCCCTCGAGCACCTTCTCCGACGGGTCGCGCAGCCCACGCTCGATCTGGGAGAGGTACGGATTCGAGATCCCGACCAGGTCCGCGAATTGGCGCATCGACAACGCGCTCAGCTCGCGCTGGCGACGGATGATCTCGCCCAGCTGCTCCGCTCGTTCGCCGTCCGCCATGCGACGTTCATGCTAATGGTCGTGCGGGCATAGGCTGTGGCAACGATGGCCGACAAGCCCAATACCGACAATGCCCCCGCGCCGACCCCCGACCAGGAGGTCCGGCGACTCTACGAGGAGGCCGAGAGCCGCGTCGCGAAGGCCGCGGAGCGGGTCGTCTCGCGCGACAGCTTCGGCGAGCTGCTCGCGATGGTGACCGAGAACACGGTCGCCCTGACGCGCATCGGCAACGAGGCGATGGACCTCGTCCTGCGCAACCTGCGGGTCGCGAGCCGGCAGGACATCAACCGCCTGACCCGGGCGCTCGGGCGCACCGAGGACAAGCTCGAGCAGGTGCTGCAGGAGGTCGAGCACCTCCGCGAGGAGATCGGCGCGGCGTCCTCCAAGAACGGCACGAGCCGGCGGTTCCGGGACCCGCAAGCGGACGACCCGGCGCTCCTCGTCATGACCGCGCTCGAGCGCATCGTCCGCACGCCGATCGCCGCGCTCGAGTTCGCCAACACGATCCTCACCGAGCCCGACGCGCCGATCGGCACCACGCCGAAGGACGTCGTCTGGACGCACCGCAACACGACGCTCTGGCGCTACCGCAACCCGAACCCGCGGTACCCGGTCCCGGTGCTGCTCGTCTTCGCCCTCATCAACCGGCCCGACATCTTCGACCTGCGCAGCCGGCAACTCGTTCGTCGAGTTCCTCTCGAGGAGGGCTACGACGTCTTCCTCCTGGACTGGGGCGTCTTCGACGAGAGCGACTCCGACATCGGCCTCGAGTACTTCGTCTGCGAGGAGATCCCGTCGGGCATCCGCGAGACCCTCCGCGCCAGCGAGCAGGACGAGGTCAGCGTGCTCGGCTGGTGCATCGGGGGGACGCTGTCGCTGCTGCACTGCGGGCTCGAGCCCGAGACGCCCGTCCGCAACCTCCTGCTGCTCACGACGCCGGTCGACACCAGCGGCTCGCTCTACTTCAAGTGGACCGCCCGCGACTCGTTCGACGTCGACCACGTCGCGGACGTCTACGGCGCCGTCCCCGGCCGCTCGATCGACTGCGCGAACAAGATGATGAAGCCGGTCACGAACTACTGGACCACGTACCGGCGGCTGTGGCAGCAGGTCTGGGAGGGCGAGGGCCAGTTCCGGCCGGACGCCTACCAGGCGATGGCGAAGTGGGTCGCGGACAACCCGCCGTTCCCGGGCCGCGCGTACCGCGAGTGGATCACCTGGATGTACAAGGAGAACCGTCTCGTCCGCGACCGCATGCGGCTCGACGGCCGGCGCGTCGACCTGCAGGACCGTCGACCAGAACGTCCTGGTCGTGACGGCCGGGGCCGACCACATCGCCCCGCGCCAGGGGACGCTGCCGCTGCTCGACATGCTCGGCAGCGAGGACGTCACGCACTTCGACCGGCCCGGCGGGCACATCGGCCTCATGGCCGGCTCCCGGGCGCGCAAGGAGATCTGGCCCGACCTCGCCGAGTGGCTCGGCGAGCGTTCGGACCGCTGAGGAGAGAGAGGAAGGGAACAGCCATGGCAACCACAGAGGACGCACCGAAGGTCGCCCGAGTCGGCGACAAGCTCGAGGGCCGCACCGCGCTCGTCACCGGCGGCACCCGCGGCATCGGCGCGGCGATCTGCCGCGCGCTGGCCGCCCAGGGCGCGAACATCGCCGCCGGCTACAGCCGCGACTCCGAGGCGGCGGAGCGCCTGACCACCGACCTGTCCGAGGCCAATGTCGAGACCTCGACGCACCAGGGCAACATCGGCATCCCGGACGACTGCCGCCGCACGATCAAGGAGGTCCTCGACCGCCACGGGCGGCTCGACATCCTCGTCAACAACGCCGGCATCACCGTCGACAAGACGGTCTTCAAGATGAGCGACGAGGACTGGCACAAGGTCCTCGACGTGAACCTGTCCGGCGCCTTCTTCCTGTCGAAGGCGGCGCTCGAGCACATGGTCGACCGCGGGACCGGCCGCATCATCAACATCTCGTCGATCATCGGCCAGACCGGCAACATCGGGCAGAGCAACTACGCGGCGTCGAAGTCGGGCCTGTTCGGCCTGACGATGACGTTCGCCAAGGAGGCCGCGCACGCCCTGAAGAAGGCCGAGAAGCTCGAGGGCAACGACGTCGCGATCACGGTCAACGCGATCGCGCCGGGCTTCATCGAGACCGACATGCTCGCGACCGTCCCCGAGAAGGTCCTCGACGGCATCCGCGCCCAGGTCCCGCTGCGGCGCCTCGGCAACCCGGACGAGGTCGCCCGCGCGGCGTACTTCCTCGCCGGCGACGAGTCGGGCTACATCAACGGGCAGGTCATCGCCGTCAACGGCGGCATGGACATGTAGCTCACCACGTCTTCGCGCGCCGCGGCTCCGGCCGCGGCGCGACGCGGACCCGCGCGTCGAGCACGTGGGCGCCCTCGGCGGCCACGCGCACCGGGTTGAGGTCGGCCTCGGCGATCTCGGGCACGTGCTCGAGGAGCCGTGCGAAGCGCAGCACGAGGTCGCTCAGCGCGGGGCGGTCGAGTGGCGCGGTGCCGCGGGCGCCGTCGAGCCACGCCCGGAGTCCGGGTGACGCCTGAACCATGTCGTCGACCTCGACGTCGGTGAGCGGGACGAGCGCGAACGCCACGTCGCCCGCGAGGCCGGCCTGGCGGCCGCCCATCCCGACGCCCACGACCGGGCCGAGGTCCGGATCGGCGACGGCGCCCACGAGCACGTCGGCGCCCGCCGGCGCGAGCTGCTGGACGAGTGCGCCCGTCCACGCCCGGCCGGCGGCGGCGATGCGGCGGCGCAGCGCCTCCCAGCCGGCACGGACGGCCGCCTCGCCCTCGAGGCCGAGCAGGACCGCGTCGGCGTCGCCCGGGTGCGCGGGAGCCGGCGCGTCGGCCTTGAGCGCGACGGGCCCGCCGACGCGCGCTGCGGCGGCGACGGCCTCCTCGACGCTCGCGGTCGGCTCGGCCGCGACCAGCGGCAGGCCGTGGGTGGCGAGCAGCGCGGCCGTGCGCGCGTGGTCGAGCCAGCCGGAACCGCCGGCGAGCGCCTCGGCCACGATCCGCTGCGCCGCCTCGGCGTCGACGTCGTCGAGGTCCGGGCGCTGGCCGAGCGGGCGCGACAGCCAGTCGCGGCGGTCGGCGGCGAGGGCGAGCGCGCCGACGGCCGCCTCGGGGAAGCGGTAGTTCGGCACGCTCCAGCGCTCGCGCGCGGCCAGCCGGCCGTCGGGGCCGACGACGCAGGCGACGACCGGCTTCTCGGCCCCGGCGACCGCCGCCTCGAGCTCGGCCAGGCCCTCGGGCTGCTCGAGGCCCGACCGGCCGGCGTGCACGACGATCACCGCGTCGACGCCGTCGTCGTCGAGCAGCCCGCGGGTCGCGGTGAGGTAGTCCGGCAGCGGCGCGCGCACGCCGAGGTCGACCGGGTTCTTGACGCGGTCCGCCTGCGGCAGCGCCTCGGCCAGGCGGGCAATCGTCGCGTCGGCCGGCACGGCGAGCTCGAGGCGGCGCGTCAGGCACGCGTCGCTCGCGATCCGCCCGAGGCCGCCGGAGTTCGTGACGATGCCGACGTGGCGCCCGCGCGGGAGCGGCTGGCGCTCGAGCAGCTCGGCGGCGTCGAACAGCGCCTCCGTGCCCTCGACGCGCAGGATCCCGGCCTGGCGCAGCAGCGCGTCGACGGCCGCCTCGTCGCCCAGCGCCGCCGCCGTGTGCGACAGCGCGTCGACCGCGACACGCCGCGTCCGGCTGCCCTTGACGGCGAGGACCGGCTTCAGCCGCGACACGCGCCGCGACACCTGCGAGAAGCGCCGCGGGTTGCCGAAGGACTCGACGTACAACGCGATCACGGTGCAGCGCGGGTCGTCGGCCCAGTACTCGAGGAGGTCGTTCGTCGAGACGTCGGCGCGGTTGCCGAGCGACACGAAGGCCGCCACCCCGAGGCGCCGGGCGGCCGCGTGGCCGAGCAGCGCGAGGCCGAGCGCCCCCGACTGCGAGGACAGCGCGAGGCCGCCCGGGCGCGTGTCGACCGCCTCGAGCAGCCCGTGGAGCTCGACCGCGGGATCGGTGTTCACGAGGCCGACCGAGTTCGGGCCGACCAGCCGCACGCCGCGCGCGCGGGCCGCGGCGAGCAGCGCCTCCTCGCGCTCGCGGCCCTCGGGCTCGTCGCTGTCCGAGAAGCCGGTCGCGACGACGAGGACGCCGCGGGCGCCGGCGTCGGCCGCCTCGACCACGGCGTCGAGGACCTCGGGCGCGGGCACGGAGACGATCACGAGCTCGGGCGGGTCGGGCAGGTCGGCGATCGCCGGCACGGCGCGGGTCGAGGAGACGACCCCGCCGCCGCGGCTGACCGCCGCCGCGACCCCGGCGAAGCCGCCCGCGATGATCGTGCGCAAGAGCTCGCCGCCGACGCTGCCCTCCCGCGCCGACGCGCCGACGACGGCGACCGAGGCGGGCGCGAGCAGCGGGCGCAGCGAGGCGACCGTCGCGCGGTGGTGGCGCTCGGCCATCCGCTCCTCGGCCCGCTCGCTCGGCCGGATGTCGAGCTCGAGGTGGGCCTCGCCCCACGAGGTCTCGCGCCGCACGCCGAACCCGGCGCTCGAGAAGACGTGGAGCATCGCGCGGTTGTCGGCGATCACCTCGGCGTCGAAGCGGCGGACGCCGCGGTCGGCGGCGGCCGCCGCGAGCTGCTCGAGCATCCGGGTCGCCAGGCCGCGGCCCTGCATGTCGTCGGCGACGGCGAAGGCGACCTCCGCGACGCCCGGCTCGTTCAGGCGGTCGTAGCCCGCGACGGCGACGACGCGGCCGCCGAGGTGGGCGACGAGCGCGACGCGCAGGTCGCCGTCGGCCTGGGCGTAGTCGCGCGAGACGACGTCGGTGCGCCCGGCGCCGTGGAAGCGCATGTAGCGGCTCTCCGGCGCGAGGGCGTCGAAGAACGCCTTGATGTCGGACTCGTCATCCGGCGACGGCGAGCGCAGCCGAAGCGCGCTCCCGTCGCTGAGGATGACGTCGCGGACGAGCAGGGCGGGGCCTCAGTCCTCCTGCTTCTGGCGCTCCTCGACCTTGCCCTCGAGCTGCTGCACGACGTCCGGGTCGCGCAGCGTCGTGACGTCGCCGAGCTCCTTGCCCTCGGCGATGTCGCGCAGCAGCCGGCGCATGATCTTGCCCGAGCGCGTCTTGGGCAGGTCGTCGGCCCAGATGATCCGCTTCGGGCGCGCGAGCTTGCCGATGCGCTTGGCGACGTGCTCGCGGATGTCGTTGACGAGGTCGTCGTCGCCCTCGCGGTCGCCCTCGAGCGTGATGAACGCGGCGACCGCCTGGCCGGAGTCCTCGTCGGACTGGCCGATGCAGGCCGCCTCGGCCACGGCCGAGTGCGAGACGATCGCCGACTCGATCTCCGCCGTCGACATGCGATGGCCGGAGACGTTGATCACGTCGTCGATGCGCCCGATGATCCAGAAGTAGTCGTCCTCGTCCTCGCGGGCGGCGTCGCCGACGAGGTACGTGTCGTTGCCGAACTTCTCGAAGTACGTCTCGACGTAGCGGTCGTCGTCGCCGAAGAGCGTGCGCAGCATCCCGGGCCACGGGTGCTCGAGGACGAGCAGGCCCTGCTTGTCGCGCTCGGACTCCTCACCCGAGGACTCGTCGAGCACACGGGCCTTGACGCCCGGAAGCGGCGTTCCCGCCGAGCCCGGCTTCATGTCCTGGGCGCCCGGGAGCGTCGTGATCATGATCTGCCCGGTCTCGGTCTGCCACCAGGTGTCGACCACCGGGCAGTTGCCGCCGCCGATCACCTTCCAGTACCACAGCCAGGCCTTCGGGTTGATCGGCTCGCCGACCGTCCCCAGCAGGCGGATGCTCGACAGGTCGTGCTTCTCGGGGTGCTTGACGCCCCACTTCATGCACGCGCGGATCGCGGTCGGCGCGGTGTAGAAGATCGACACCTTGTAGCGCTCGCAGAGCTCCCACCAGATGTCCTTGTCCGGGTAGTCCGGGGCACCCTCGTACATCACCGACGTCGTGCCGTTGGAGAGCGGTCCGTAGACGATGTAGCTGTGGCCGGTGATCCAGCCGACGTCGGCCGAGCACCAGTAGACGTCGTCCTCGGGCTTGAGGTCGAAGACGTACTTGTGCGTCCACGTGACGCCGGTCAGGTAGCCGCCGGTCGTGTGCTGGATGCCCTTCGGCTTCGCCGTCGAGCCCGACGAGTAGAGGATGAACAGCGGGTGCTCGGCGTCGAGCGGCTCGGCCGGGCACTCGTCGTCGGCGGCCTCGCACGCCTCGTGGAACCAGACGTCGCGACCCTCCTTCATCTCGCAGTCGGTCTTCGTCGACTGCACGACGAAGATCCGCTCGAGCGAGTCGAGCTCGCCCATCGCCTCGTCGACCTGCTCCTTGATCGCGGCGGTCTTGCCCTTGCGGCGGGCGCCGTCGGCGGTGACCAGCGCCTTGGCCTCGGAGACCTCCATGCGCTCCTTGACCGACTCGACGCTGAAGCCGCCGAAGACGACGTTGTGCGGAGCGCCGATCCGCGCGCAGGCGAGCATCGCGACGACGACCTCGGGGATCATCGGCAGGAAGATCCCGACGACGTCGCCCTTCTCGATGCCGTTGTCCTTCAGCGCGTTGGCGAACTTCTGGACGTCGCGCAGGAGGTCGGCGTAGGTGATGTCGCGCTCCTCGCCCTCCTCCCCCCGCCAGTGGAACGCCACGCGATCGCCGTTGCCGGCTTCCACGTGGCGGTCCAGGCAGTTGTGGGAGACGTTGAGCTTCCCGTCGGAGAACCACTTGAAGAACGGCGGGTCCGAGTCGTCGATCGCCTCCTTGGGCTCCTCGAACCAGTCGAGCAGCTCCGTGGTCTGCTTCAGCCACCACGCGGCCGGGTCCTTCGCCGCCTCCTCGTGCATCGACGTGTCGGTGACGAGGGCGTCCTTGACGAAGTCCTCCGGAGGCTCGAAGCGCTCCTGCTCGAGCAGATCCTCGAGCTCTCGTTCGAGGGTGCCTTCCTCGGTCGCCATCGTGGTCTCTCTCCTCTGGTCGGGGGGCGAAGCTACTGGAGCGGGCGTACCGGGAGAACCACCCGGCCGAACGTCGCGTTCGCCACTCCGGCGAATGACGCATACCACGCGACGAGCGCGGCCGCCAGCCCGAACCAGCCGCCCAGCTTCGTGATACCCGTGTGCGCGCCCGCGTCCCCGATCCCGAGCAGGAAGAACGTGATGGCGAGCAGGAAGAACACCCCGGCGACCGCGGCGGTCGTGCGGAGCGACGCGACGAACATGTACGTCGTGAAGATCCCCCACGCGATGAGGTACAGGCCGACCGCGTGGCCGGCGTCGGCGGCCGGGATCTTGTCGGCGTAGAACTGGACGTACGCCCAGAACGACAGCCAGAACGCGCCGTAGGACGAGAACGCGACGGCGCCGAAGGTGTTGCCGGTGCGGAACTCCCACATGCCGGCCAGGAACTGGGCCAGGCCGCCGTAGGCGAAGGCGAGGCCGAACACCACGGGCTCGGCCTTGTCGGACACGAGGCCGGCGTTGAAGAAGCTCAGGACGAACGTCGTGAGGGCGAACGCCGCGAGGCCGAGCGGGCCGGGGTCGGCGAGCTTGGACGGGATGAACGACACGGTCTCCGCCGGCGCGGCCGACGGGTCCATGCGGGCCGACTCGTCGCGGAACGCGCGGCGGTCGGATACGGAATGGGCTTCCATCTCGGACTCCTCTGGAAGATGGGCACGGGTGAGCCGGCCCAATGGTGGGCCAGTTCTCGTGATTCCTGCCACGAGGTCTGGCGCACCTCCACCGGTCCGGGCGCGGACCCGGCGCCGCGGCGGACGTTCGCGTGCGAACACCCTGCGGCGCCGGAATCCGTCCGGAACGGCTCAGTGCATCGCTGCGCGCTCGGCCCCGATGCCGGTCTCCGAGCGGACGTACAGCTCGTGGAAGGTCCGCTGGGTGTGCCCCTCCCGGCTGAGGACGGTCCCCAGCCAGCAGCCGATGAAGCCGAGCGGGATCGAGACGATGCCCGGGTTCGCGAGCGGCCACGGCGAGCCCTCCGAGTCCGGCCCCGGCCAGACGCCCGGGCTCAGGATCACGAGCCCGATCGACGAGATGACGCCGACGAGCACGCCGACCACCGCGCCCGTGGTGTTGAACCGCCGCCAGGTCAAGGCGAGCAGCAGCGCCGGGAAGTTCGCGCTCGCCGCGACGGCGAACGCGAGGCCGACCATGAACGAGACGTTCAGGCCCGACCCGCCGATGATCGCGATGACGATGGCGATCGCCCCGATGGCGAGCGCGGCGATCCGGGCGACGAGGATCTCCTCGTGCTCGGAGTCGCGGCCCTCGCGCACGATGTTCGACCACACGTCGTGGGCGACCGCGCCGGAGGCCGAGATGACGAGCCCGGCGACGACCGCGAGGATCGTCGCGAACGCGACCGCGGCGATGAGCGCGAGCAGGACGTCGCCGCCCACCGTGCCCTCGCCCCCGCCCAGCGCCTGGGCGAGCAGCGGCGCGGCGAGGTTGCCGCCGCTGCCGGCCGCCTCCTCGCCCGCCGAGCCGAGCACGACGCGGGCGCCGAGCCCGAGCGCCGTGACCATGAGGTAGAAGGCGCCGATCAGGAACACGGCCCAGACGACGCTCGAGCGGGCGGCCTTCGCGTCGGGGACGGTGAAGAACCGCATGAGGATGTGCGGCAGGCCGGCCGTGCCGAGCACGAGCGCCAGGCCGAGCGACACCGTGTCGATCGGCTTGGGCAGGAAGAGCCCCGGCTCGAGGTACTTCTGGCCGTCCTCCGAGCGGGCGGCGGCGCGGTCGAACAGGTCGATCGGGTTCCAGCCCACCCGGTTGAGCACGAGGATCGCCAGCAGGGCCGCGCCCGCGAGCAGCAGCCCGGCCTTGATGATCTGCACCCAGGTCGTGGCGATCATGCCGCCGAAGACCACGTAGCAGAGCATGAACACGCCGGTGACGACCACCGCGAGCGCGAAGTCGATGCCGACGAGCGCCTGGATGAGCACGCCCGCGCCGACCATCTGCGCGATGAGGTAGAACGCCGCCACCGCGAGCGTCCCGAGGGCCGCCGCGGCCCGCGCCGGGCGCTGGTTGAGGCGGAACGACAGGACGTCGGCGATCGTGTAGCGGCCGGCGTTGCGCATCCGCTCGGCGAGCAGGAACAGCACGGTGAGGAAGGCGACGAGGAAGCCGACCGCGTAGAGCACCCCGTCGAAGCCGAACAGGAAGATCAGGCCGGCGATGCCCAGGAACGACGCGGCCGACATGTAGTCGCCGGCGATCGCGAAGCCGTTCTGCACCCCGGTGATGCCCCGGCCGGCGGCCCAGAAGTCCGTGGCCGAGGTCGTGCGCTTCGACGCCCAGTACGTGATCCCGAGGGTGATCGCGACGATGAGCGCGAAGATCCCGAGCGCGAGCTCGTTGAGGTCGGCGGCGAGCGGGGTCATCGCTGCGTCTCCCGGTCGGAGGCCGGCTCGACCCGCGTCGTGCCCGGAGCGTCCGCCGTCTCGGGCGGCGGACGGTCGAAGCGCCCTTCATGAACCGCGTTGGGGTCGGCCGCGACGGCGGGCTCGCCGGGCGCGGCGGCGCCTCGGCCTGCTCGGCCAGGCGCACGCGCAGCGGGTCGAGGTTGCGCTCGGAGTAGCGCAGGTAGGCCAGGCCGAGCGTGCCGACCATGACGAACTGCGTCAGCGCGAGGCCGTAGCCGACCGTGAAGCCGTCGACGAGCGACTGGCCCATGAAGTCCTCGGCGTAGCCGGCGAGGATGATGAAACCGAAGTACCAGACGAGAAAGAACGCGGTCGCCGGCAGCACGAACCGCCGGCGGCGGGCGACGAGCTCGCGGAACTCGGGCAGGCGCTCGAGGCGCTCCCAGTCGACGGATCGCCCATTCGTGACGTCCATGGATCTCCTCCACTCGATGGTGTGGACAGTCACGAGGTCGACTACCCACGTGTCAGGCGCCTGACACTCGGTGGGGAGTCGTCTATGAACGGCGCTTGCGCTTGCGCTTCTTGGAGGAGGGGTGGGCGCGGCCGGGCGCCGTGTCCTCGCGCCGCGGTCGCGGCGCCTGGGGCGCCGGCACCGGCGCGGTCCGCGGGCGGTCCGGCGCCTCACGGCCGCCGTTCTCGGCGGTGCTCGCCCGTCCCCGCCCGCGTGCGCGGGCGGGACGACCGGGCTCCGGTTCGGGCTCGCCGGCGGCTTTGCGCCGGGCGGCCTCGCGCTCCTCGCGGATCTGCTGCTGCGACGGCCACGGGACGGCCTCGGCGACCGCCCAGGCCGGCGGGCGGCGCACGGCGCGGAGCACCCGCGGGACGTTGTCGAGGATGAGCACCGCGAGCGCCCCCATCCACAACGAGCGGACGACGCCCGGCGGGTCGAACTGGCGGAAGACGATCGTCGCCCCGGCGAACATGCCGACGACGCCCATGAACCGGCCCAGCAGGCCGGAGCGCTGGGCGTAGAGGCAGATCATGAGGAACGCGACGGCCAGCGCGAGCGAGCCGATCTCTCCGATCAGCGCGCCCGCGAGGACGATCGGGTCCGAGCGGGCGGCGACCGCGACCGAGTTGGTCTGGTCGCTCGCGTTGACGAAGTCGGCCGCGAGCAGCCACAGCGCGATTCCGGAGACGGTCAGCCCGATGCCGGACGCGACGGTGCCGACCGCGGCCGCGATGAGCGCGAAGCGCGGCACCGAGCCGCGGGTCGTCGGGCGCGCCTTGGCGGCCCGGAAGAGGAACGCGAGCGGCGGGAACATCGCGAGCGTCCCGGCGCCGACGAGGAGCGTGCCGAGGATGAGCACGGCGGCGTGGCGGCCCTGGTAGGCGAAGACGAGCGCGTTGTGCCCGGGCGGGACCGGCTGGCCGGCGGCCGTCCGGCCGAGGGTGTCGACCAGGGTCAAGATCCCGGTGTCGCTGTCCGGCGCGCCGCTGTTGGCGAGGATCGTGACGATCGAGCCGATGAGGGTCAGCGCGCCCGCGGCGGCCGCGGAGAGGCCCGCGCGGCGGCGGTTCGCGTTCTCCCAGACGAGCGGGTCCTCGTCCGGCGTCGTCGGGCGGGGGTCGTCGGCCATGGCTCGGGCCGCCCGTCAGCGGCCGTCCGCGCGGGCGGCGCCCGGCCCGACGCGGCGGCGGGACGGCACCGGCGCGGGCGAGCCGGCCGGGAGGCGGTCGAGGTCGTCGTCGTTGCGGCCCACGGCGCGCGAGACGCGGTCACCCGCGGCGAGCAGCAGATCGAGCGCCGGCGCGGCCACGCGCAGCACGGCCTCGATGCGCCCGCGCCAGGCGAGCTGTGTCGGGGAGGGCGTCACGGGCGGGAATCTTACGGTTAGAGTCCGCCGCGCGATGAAGATCCGCGAGGTCATGACCGAGACGGTCGTCACCGCCGCGGCCGATGCGACGGTCCGGCGGGTCGCCGAGATCATGCGCGAGCGCAACGTCGGCTCGGTCGTCCTGGTCGACGACGCGGGCGACGCGATCGGCGTCATCACCGACCGCGACCTCGCCGTCAGCGTGCTCGCCGACGGCCACGGCGGCGATGCTGCCGCGACCGACCACGCCTCCGCCCCGGTCGTCACGGCGGCGCCGGAGATGGACGTGGAGGAGGCCACGCAGCTCATGGTCGGCAACGGCATCCGCCGGCTGCCGATCATGGACGGGGACCGCCTGACGGGGATCGTCACGCTCGACGACCTCGCCGCGCGGATCGGCGACCCCGCGCTCGCGGCGAGCATCACGGCGCAGGTCACGCGCGCCGCGCTGCCGACGTTCTACTTCCACGACCGCGGCGGCTGAGCGCGCGTCAGCGCAGCGAGCGCGCGCGACGGCCGCGGCGAGGTCGCCGTCGTCCGCGCGGGTGGCGGCGGGCAGCAGGTCCGTGAGGGCGTCCGCGGCGGCCACGACCTGCGACGGCGACCACGGGCCCGTCAGGACGACCGCGGGCAGCGCCAGCGCCCGCAGCTCGCGGCGGCTGACGGCCCACGTCGCCAGGCCGGCGTAGTCGGCGAAGAAGCCGCGGTGGGCGGCGCGGGCGCGCGCGAGCGCCTCGCCCTCGACGCGCCCGCCGAGCCACGCCTCGACCCCCGCGCCCGGGCCGCCCTCGCGCATGGCCTCCTCGATCTGCGCGCGCTGCGCGGAGAGCATCTCGGTCGCCTCGGGGACGAGCGCGAACAGCACCGGGTTCGAGAGGACCACGGCACGGACGAGGCCGCCGTGGCGCTTGGCGAGGTCGAGGGCGATGAGTGCGCCGAAGCCGTCGCCGGCGACGACGGCCGGGCCGGCGTCGAGCGCCCGCAGCACGGCGGCCGCGTCCTCGGCCTGCTCCTCGACGGTCGTGCCGACGTACGGCTCGGGCGCGCCGCTCGCGCCGTAGCCGCGGCGGTCGTAGGCGATCGCCCGCGCGCCGGCCGCCGCGACCGCCGCGGCGACGGGCGCCATCGCGAGGGCGTCGGAGGCCAGGCCGTGGACGAGCAGGACGGCCGGGCCCGCCCCCTGCTCCTCGACGTGCAGCGGCACCCCCGCGCCCTCGACCATCGGCATCGGGCCAGCCTATCCGCGTGCTCTACGATCAATCCCATGGAAGGCTTCGGCGGACTTTTCGGCGACCCGGACGAGCTGCAGCGGCGGATGGCGGAGTTCGCCGAGCAGATGCAGGGCCAGCAGAAGCTGGCGTGGGCCGACAACGCGATCAAGCTCGCGGTCGACCTGACGGTCGCGGCGGTCAATCGCGTCAACATCCAGGGAACGACCCAGGAACAGGCCGAGCAGATCCGCTCGGTCATGGCGGTCGTCTTCCCCGAGGCCGTCACGCTGGTGCGCGAGGCGCGCCAGGGCCTGCAGTAGGGCCCCGCCCGGCGCCTCCTCGCGGCTCAGGCGGCCTTCGCGTTCGTCGCCGCCGCCCGTTCGGCGTCGCGGTCGGCCCGGCCGGCCGCGATGACGTCCTTGAACGAGCGGAAGCGGAAGATCGTCACGAGCAGGGCGAACCCGAGGCCCAGCGAGAACGCGGCGATCGCGATCTGCTGGCCGACGGAGTACGCCGCGACGGTCGAGGACGCCGCGACGCCGGCGAACACCTTCACGAGGAAGGCCTGCTGCACGCCGGCCCCGCCGGGGGTGAACGGCACCGCCGCGGCGACGGCGTTCACGCCGAGGACGAGCAGCACGTTCTTCACCGAGCCGCCGATGTTGAAGGCGTCGAGCAGGAACCAGAACGCCGTGAAGCGGCACAGCCAGCCGCCGAACTGCACGGCGAAGACCTCGCGCAGGTAGCGGCGGCGGTCGCTCAGGATCGTGATGCCCTGGCGCACGCGGGTCCAGAACGCGCGCACCCGCCGCGAGAGCACGGCGAAGCCGACGAGGCCGACGGCGCCGAGCACGGTGAGCAGGAACAGCGTGAACTGGAAGTGCCCGGCGAAGAACGACAGGTCGAACGCGTTGAGCTTCGCGAAGTCCGGCGGCTTGGGGAACACGCCCTGGCTGAACGCGAAGGCGAGGATGAAGACGCCCATCACGGCGTCGTAGATGAGCTCGACGAAGAACGACGCGCCGACCGCCGAGTACGACGCGCCCGGGATCGAGTTCTTGACCAGGAAGAGCTTGATCACGTCGCCGCCGCGGGCCGGGATCACGTTGTTGAAGCCGTAGGCGGCGATGTACGCGCCCCAGATGCGCCGGAACGCGATCGTCTCGTCGGGGTAGGCCGCGCGCAGGACGTTGAAGTACGCGCGCGAGCGGATCGTCAGGTAGAGCCCGAAGAAGACGAAGCCGAGCAGCAGCGGGACGACCTGGATCTCGGCGAGGCGCCCGAAGAAGTCGCCGACGGCGCCGAAGAAGTTCGAGATGTCGTCGCCCAGGGCGGCGAGGGGCACGCGCCCAAGAGTACGGGGCGATCAGGCCGGCGACGGGAGCTCGAGCAGCTCCCAGACGCGCGCGTCCGCGAGCGACGGCACGACGAGGTTCGCGGCGGCCAGATCGAGGCCCGGGAAGGACGGCACGCCGACGACGGTCATCCCCGCCGCGCGGGCGGCGCTGACGCCGGTCGCGGAGTCCTCGAGGGCGACGCAGCCCGCCGGGTCGGCGCCGAGGCGGGCGGCGGCCTCGAGGTAGACGTCGGGGGCCGGCTTGGGGTGCTCGACCTCCTCGGCGCTCACGACGGCGTCGAAGCAGTCGAACACGCCGGCCGACCGCAGCGCGCGGGTGGCGAACTCGCGGCCCGAGTTCGTCGCCAGACCGAGCGGGACGCCGTGACGCGCGAGCGCGGCGATGAGCTCGCGCGCCCCCGGCATCGGCTCGACCCCGGCGCCGTCGAGCTCGGCGTGGACGAGCTCGCGCAGCTCGTCGTGGAGCTCGCGGCCGCGGCCGGGCTGGTCGAGGTGGCGCTCCATCGCCTGGCCCGACTTCACGCCGGACGTGCCGAGCATCTCGCGCTTGTGGTCGAGCGTGAACTCGGTGCCGTAGCGCGCGTACAGCGCGGCCTCGGCGCGGGTCCACGTGAGCTCGGTGTCGAGCGTCAGGCCGTCGTTGTCGAAGATCACCGCCACGGGCATGCGGCGGCGCATGATGGCGGATCGGCCGCCGGGGCCGGTCCCCGGCGCCCCGCCACGCGGCGCGGGGCGCGCCCGGACGGCGGTAGGCTGGATGCGACGCCATGACCGACACGGACCCCACGCGCCCGCCGCTCACCGGCACGGCCGAGCCGCCGGTCAAGAAGGAGCGGGCGCTCGCGTCCAAGACGATCGCCGCCGTCGTCATCGCGTTCCTCCTGATCGCGTTCGGCGTCTCCAACGACCACCACGTGGCGGTCGACTACCTCGTCACGACGCGCGACTCGCCGCTCATCCTCGTCATCGGGGTGAGCGCGCTGCTCGGCGCGATCATCGGCGGCCTCATCGTCCGCCGCCGGACGCGCTGACGGCGCGGCCGGTCGCGCGGTCCCAGCGCCACGCGGGCTCCGGGCCCGTGACGTGGATGCCCCCGACCCAGCGATCGAGCGGCAGCAGCGCGGCGCGGTCGGCCTCGCCGGCGAGCACGGCGCGGCCGGCCCGGGTCAGCGTGATCGACTGCTCGGGGAAGCCCTCGTCGACGGAGCGCGGCGGCGGCGGGCCGAGCGGCGCGCCGTCGGCCGTCTCGACGAGCCGGTCCTCGCCCGCTCCGAGGGCCGCCAGGCGGGCCCACATCCACGTGTCACCGAGGAAGGCCGCCTCCTCGGCCCGCTGGGTCGCGACGAAGACCTCGAACGCGGAGCGCGGCCCGTCGCGCAGCGCCTCGAGCGCCTGGCGCTCGCTGCGGCCGAGGCCGTCGCCGACGCCGGGGAGCTCCTCGAGGTGGCGGCGCAGCGCGGGGCCGAGGTGCGGCAGCGCGGCGGTGTGGGTGTTGAGCAGGGCCTCGATCCCCTGCGGCCCCGGCGCCCGGACCGCCTCCCAGGCGAACCCGGCGAGGGCGACCTGGTCGGAGCGCACGGGCGCGCGCTCCTTCCACAGGGCCGAGAGCTCCTCGGCCGCCATCGCTCCGAGGAAGCGGTCGGGGAGGATCGCCTCGACCGCGTCGGCCGCGCCGTCGACGGCGTCGAGGATCTGCAGGAGCTGCAGCTGGTCGTAGAGGTCGTGCTCGAACCAGAGCACGACGACCTCGTCGCGGCCCAGCGCGGTCTGCAGGCGCTCGTCGCGCGCGCGCAGCTCGGCCTCGATCGACGCCTCGTCGCCCCACCCCTGGTCGGCGAGGAACCCGGCCCGGACGGCGCGCATCCCGGCGGCGTCGACGTCGCCCGGCAGCGGCCCCTCGTGGAGGCCGTCGCGCCAGGCGATGACGTCGCCGCCGACCCCGGTCGCCTCGATGCCCGGCACCGCGGAGTCGCCGTTCGTGATGTGGAGCATCAGCGCTCGTTCAGCGTGCGATAGCCGAGCACCCCGGCGAAGCCGAGGAGCCCGGTCCCGGCGACGGTGTCGACCGTGCGCAGGAGGCGCGGGCCGACCCAGCGCCGCGTGAGCGAGACGCCGAACGCCATCGCGCTCACCGAGGTGAGGCTGCCGAGGCCGACGCCGGCGAGCAGCGCGACCGCGGTGGCCGCCGAGTCGGCCGCGCCGGCGACGGACGCCGCCGCGAACAGCGCGGCCCACGAGGCGATCGTCAGCGGGTTCGACGCGGTCGCCCCGAGCGCGGTCAGGAACGCGCGCCGCGGGGTCGCGACCTCCTCGTCGGCCTCGGCCCCGAGGCGGACGCGGAACGCGCTGTGCAGCGTCTTGGCCCCGAGCACGGCGAGCACGAGCGCGCCGACGATCCCGAACACGACGCGGACGCTGTCGATCGTCAGCACCGGTGCGGCCCCGGCGGCGCCCGCGGCGGCGTAGAGCGTGTCGATGACCGCGATCCCCGCGCCGATCGCGAGGCCGGTGCGCAGCGACCCGCGCAGGACCGAGCGGATGAGGAACAGCGACATCGGCCCGAGCTGCGCCGCCACGAGCAGTCCCATGCCGAATCCGATGGGCAGCGCGCTCATGACCCGGTCCTCATGCCGCGAAGATACCGGCGCTAAGGTCGCCGCGTGAGCGACGGCACGCCCACCACGACGGCGCCGCGGTCGGTGACCGCGACGCGCTACGTGACCCCGCTGCGCGAGGGCGGCTCGATGCCGGGGCTGGTCGAGGCCGACGACGACGGCCTGTACGTCCTGAAGTTCCGCGGCGCCGGCCAGGGCCCGCGCGCGCTCGTCGCCGAGCTCGTGGCCGGCGAGCTCGGCCGCGCCCTCGGGCTCGACGTTCCGGAGGTCGTGATCATCGACCTCGACGCCGACCTCGGCCGGGCCGAGCCGGACCCGGAGATCCAGGAGCTCATCGCGGCCAGCGGCGGACGCAACGTCGGCCTGGACTTCCTGCCCGCCGCGCTGCCGTTCGTGCCCGGGGCGGGCGATCCGCCGGCGCCGGACCTGGCCGCGGCGGTCGTGTGGTTCGACGCGCTGATGACGAACGTGGACCGCACGCCGCGCAACCCGAACCTCCTCTGGTGGCACGGCCGGCTGTGGCTCATCGACCACGGGGCGGCGCTGTACCTCCAGCACGGGGCCGACGACCTGCCCGCGCTCGCCCGCCGCCCGTTCCCGCTGATCGCCCAGCACGTCCTCCTGCCGTACGCGGGGTCGATCCTCGACGCCGACCGGCGGCTCGCGCCGCTCGTGACCCCGGCGCTCGTCGAGGCGGTCGTGAGCGCCGTCCCGGCCGAGTGGCTCGGCGGCGAGGCGGGCGAGGACGTGGCCCGGCGCGCGTACGTCGAGTACCTGCTGCGACGGCTCGAGGGGCCGCGCGGCTTCGCGGAGGAGGCGGAGGCCGCCCGTGGCCGCTGACCCCGCCCCCGACCAGTTCGCCTACGCGATCCTGCGGGTCGTGCCGCGGGTCGAGCGCGGCGAGCAGCTCAACGCCGGCGTCGTGCTCTTCTGCCGTCGCCGGCGGTTCCTCGCGGCGCGGGTGGAGCTCGACGAGCGCCGGCTCGCCGCGCTCGCCCCGGGGCTCGACCCCGCCGTCGTGCGCCGCCACCTCGACGCGCTCGCCGCGATCGCGGCCGGCGCGCCGTCGGGCGGGGCCGTCGCCGCGCTCGAGCCGTCGGAGCGCTTCGGCTGGCTCGTGGCCCCGTCGAGCACGATCATCCAGCCCTCGCCGGTCCACACGGGCGTGTGCGACGACCCGCAGACGATGCTCGACCGCCTCTTCGACGAGCTCGTCGCGCCGGTCGCGTGAGCGCGCGGGGCCGGATGATTTTCGTCGGAGAGTGCCTGACCAGGACGCGGCCGGGTGCGAAGGTCTGCGCGTTCCCCGACGCGGCAGGAGGGCCTCCTCGTTGTCCGCACGCCGTCCGAAGTGCAGTCACGGTGTCCCGCCGGCGCGCGCGAGCGCGCGTCGCGGTCGTCGCCTGCCCGGACCGGCGATCGTCGTGGGACTCGTGCTCGCCGTGCTGCTCGGGGCGGTCCTCGCCACACCGGCCCTCGCGGACGAGACGGCGGTGAGCGACCCGCCCGCCGCGGCCGCCGCGCCGGGACCGGGCTCCGGGCCGTCGGAGGACGCGGGCCCGCCCGCGGCGTCCGACCCGTCTCCGCCGGCGGACACGGCACCGCCGGCGGAGACGCCCGTCGGCGGCGAGTCGCTGCCGCCCGACCCGCCGCCGGCGAGCGTCGACCCGACGCCCGACCCGGCCCGCGCGACCACGACGACGGCCCCGCCCGCCGCCACGACGCCGCCGGCGAGCACGCCCGTGCCCGCCGACCCCGCGCCGGCATCGGGCTCGGCGTCCGGGCATGGCACGGGCTCGGGCGGCGACGACGCGAAACCGGCGAAGCCCAGGCCGAGCCCACGCCCGCCGACCCGGTCGCGGCGGATCCCTCTCCGGCGCCGGCGTCGCCTGCTCCGACGCCGGCGCCGGTGGTCACGGCGCCCGGTACCCGCGAGCCCACCCGGCGCCGGTCACGACGGGCCCGGCCGCGCCGCCGATCTTCGCCCCGGCCGGTCCGCTGGTCCTCGCCCCGTCCGTCGCGTCGGTGGGGCCGGCGCGCGTCACGGGCGAGGTCCCGCGCGACCGCGCCGGGGCGGCCGCGGCGTCGTCCGCCGCCGTGCGGGCGCTCGTCGCCGCGGGCGCGTCGGCCGGGCTGCTCCCGTTCGCCGCCCGCGCCGACGCCGCCGCCGGCGGCGCCCACCGGGCGTCCGGCCCGAGCTTCGACCCCGCGGTCGCCGCGCGCGTCCGCGCCGCCGTCGCGGCGGCGGACGGACGGCCGACGACGGCCCGCCACCCCGCGCCGGGTCAGGCCCACCACGGCGGCGGCGGCTCGACCCCGCCCGCCCCGCCGAGCCCGATCGGCCCACCCGGCAACGCCGGGGCCGGCGGCGTCGCGGGGGCGGCCGGCGGCGCGGCGTCGGCCGTCTGGTGCGCGCTCCTGGCCGGCACGCTCGTCCTCCTCCTGCAGGAACTCCGCCGGCACCGGTTCCGGCTCGTCGTCCCGGCGCCCCGCGGCGTCGCCTTCTCGCTGCAGCGGCCTGGCTGAGCCTCCCTCCGGAGGTTCCCGACGGCCCCCGTGCGCCCTCCGGCGCGCGGCGGCCCGCCAGCACCGTTCCCCGGAAGGAGACGTTCCCCATGACCCCGTTGCCGGTCCTCCCCCGCGGAGGGCTCTCCATCACGATCCGCACCCTCCTCGCGCTCGGCGCCCTGGCCGCCCTCGGCCTCGCGCTCGCGTCGCTCGCGGCCCCGGCGAGCGCCGGCGCCGCGACGCCGGTCCTGCGCGAGGGCACCGGCCTGCAGGCCGCCGGTCCGAGCGCGCGCGTCCGCCGCGTCCAACTCGCGCTCGAGCGCCGCGGGTTCCACCTCGGCGCCGCGGGCGTCGACGGCCGATTCGGGCCCGCCACCGAACGGGCCGTGCGCCGGCTGCAGGCCCGGCGCGGCCTGCGCGTCGACGGCATCGTCGGCCCGCGCACCCGCCGCGCCCTGCACCTGACGCCCGGGCTGACCCGCGCGCGGAACGCCACCGCGCGACCCCGGCGGCGAGTCCGCCCGCCGCCCAGCCGGCCGTCCCCACCCCGCGCACGACCCCGCAGCCCGACGCCGCCCCGTCGCCGACGCCCACCGCCGCCCCGGCGTCCACGTCGTCGTCGCGCGACCGCTCGATCGTGATCGCGCTCGTCGTGTGCCTGCTCGCGCTCGCGCTGTGGACGGCCCCGCACCTCGCCCGCGCGCGAGCGACCCGCCGCGCGCGCCGCACGCGCGTCCTGCCGACCGCCGCCCGGCCCGGCCCCGTCCCGCCGGCGGCGCCGCCGATCGCTCCGGGGCGGCCGGTGATCGCGTACGTCGACGTCCGCGCCGCCGCGCCGGGCGTCGCCGCGCAGACGATCGAGGGGGCGTGCGCGCAGCACGGCTGGGAGCTGCTCGAGGTCGTGGCGGAGCCCGGCGACAAGCCCGCCGCCGACCGCCGCGGGCTGGCCTACGCCGTGGACCGCGTCCACCGGGGCGACGCCGAGGCGCTCGTCGTCCTCGAGCTCGCCGACCTCGGCCGCAAGCGCCGCGAGCGGCGCGCGTTCGTCAAGGCCCTGCACGAGACCGAAACCCCGGTCGTGGCGTGCGTCCTCGGGCCCGAGCCGATCGCCCCGCCCGCCTGAAGCGCCTGGTCAGGCGAGCGTCACCGGCGGCAGCTCGAGCCGGGCCCGGGTCGCGACGACGCGCTCGGCGACCGCCGCCCGGAACGCCCCGTCGTCGTCCAGCGCCGCCGTGAGGCCGCCCGCGATGCGCTGGGCCTCGACGACGTCGTCCTGGTCGGGGTCGGGGTAGAGCTCGGGCCGGACCGGGTGGTCGAAGACGCGGCCGAACCAGTGCCGCGCGCGGGAACGGTCGCCCGCCAGCGCGGCGGTGACGGCGGCGTCGTACTCGCGCCACAGCCCGCCGTCCTCGGCGTCGCCGTCGAGGTAGGCGGCCCAGCTGCGCAGCGACGGGAACCCCTCGCGCCACGCGTGGATCTCGGTCGCCGCGCGCTCCGCCAGGCCGGCGGCGAGCGGGGCGAACTGGGCCTCGCTCTCGAAGCCGCACGCGAGCTCGCTGCCGTCCTGGTCGAGCAGCCGCCCGCGCTCGCGCACGCGCGCCGCGACGGTGCGCGCCGGGCGCTCGCGCAGGTGCCAGAGGAAGTCGGCGTAGATGACGAGCCGCGTGCCGCGGGCGCCGAGGGTCTCGAAGTCCGCGGCGACGACCCACCAGCCGTGGTCGTCGAGCCACGTACTCGCGTCGAGGCGGCTGAGCCCGAGCGGCCCGAGCGCCTCGTGCGCGGCCTCATCGAGCAGCCGATGGCAGGCGGCGGCGGTCACGATGCTGCATCTTCTCCCTCCCGGCCGCCCGCGACAATGGCGGCGATGCTCCGGCGTTCGCTCATCGCGCTCGTCACCGCCGAGGTGATCTCGTCGCTCGGGACGCTCATGTCGGTCATCGCGCTCCCGTGGTTCGTCCTCGAGACGACCGGCTCACCGCAGCGGATGACCATCGTCCTCGCCGCCGAGGCGGCCCCGCTCGCGGTGCTCGCGCTCGTCAGCGGGCGGGTCGCGACGCGCCTCGGCGCGCGGCGCACGATGCTCGCCTGCGACGCGCTGTGGGCGCCGGCCACCGCGGCGATCCCGCTCCTGCACTGGGCCGGCGCGCTGTCGTTCGGGCTCCTCGTCGCGCTCGCGTTCGTCACGGGCATCCCGGCGGGGGCGCACTTCGGCGCGCAGGCGGCGATCGTGCCCGAGCTGCTCGGCGACGAGGGGCCCGGGGTCGCCCGGGCCAACGCGCTGTTCCAGACCGCGAGCCGCCTGACGTACTTCGTCGGGCCGGCGCTGGGCGGGGCGCTCCTCGCGGCCACGAGCGCGCCGGTCGTCATGCTGCTCGACGCGGCGACGTTCGCGGCGTCGTTCGCGCTCGTCGCGGTCTACGTGCCCGGCCGGGGCCGCGCGGCTGCCCCGATCAGCGAAGCCGACGTCCCGCGCCTCGGCGACGGCCTCGCGCTCCTGCGCCGCGACGCGGTGCTGCGCCCGCTCACCTCCGCCCAGTTCCTCAGCCAGGCGGCGTTCATGGCCATGAACGCCGCCGTCCCGGTCCTCGCGTTCACCCGCTACGGCCGCGACGCGACGCTCGCGGGCGTCCTGCTCGGAGCGTGGGGCGGCGGCGCGATGCTCGGCGGGATCGTCGCGTTCCGCATCGTCGACGCCCACGACCCGCTCCGCCTCGGCGCGCTCGCGTGGACGCTGCAGGCCGTGCCGCTGTGGGCGCTCGTGGCCACGCCCGCGCCGGCGGTCGCGATCGTCGCGCTGGCCCTGTCGGGCCTGGGCAACGGGGTCCGGGTGCCGCCGCTCTACAGCGTGATGATGCTGCGCATCCCGGCGCCGGTGCGCGCGGGGACGATCACCGTCTCGTACTCGTTCGTGTTCGCGAGCGGGTTCCTCGCCCTGCTCGCCGCCGGCCCGCTGCTCGACCGCTTCGGCGCGACCCCGGTCTTCGCCGCGGTCGCGACGGCCCAGACCGCCGCGGCGGTCATCGTCGGGCGGGTCGCGCTGCGCCGGCCCGCCGTTCAGCGTCCCACGTAGACGTCGAGCGGCGGCGCGTCGGCGAAGCCGAGGCGGGCGTAGACGCGCGCGGCGGCGTCGCTCGCGGCGTGGAGGTGGACAAGCCGCGCGCCGGCCGCGACCCCGCGCGCGATCAGCCACGACGACAGCGCGGCCCCGATGCCGCGGCGCCGCGCGCCGGCCGCGACCGCGACGCCCGCGAGGTACAGCGCCGGCCCCGCCCGGCCGTCGCTGCGCACGGCGAGGCCCGTCCCGACGGGTTCGCCATCGAGAGTCGCGAGCGCGGTCGTGACCGCTTCCACACCGAGGCGCGGGGCCAACCAACCGTGGTCCTGCGCCGGATCGACGCCGAAGGCCGGCGCGTCGATCGCGAGCACGGTCCCGAGGTCTTCGGGACCGGCCGCGCGCACGGCGACACCCGGCGGCGGCGGCGCGGGGACGAACGCCGCCGGGGCCATCGCCATGAGCCGCAGCGTCAGCAACGGCCGCCCGTGGCGCCACGGAAGCTGGGCCGGCACCCGCAGTCCCCACGCGGCGCCGCGCGCCGCGTAGAACGCGCGCGCGGCATCGAGGTCGGCGTCGGGCGCCGTCACGTCCCCGCTGTTCCACGGCGCCCCGGGCAGGCCCGAGGCCATGAGCCGCAGCCCCGGCACCTCGAGCGCACCGCCGCCCCAGGGCTCGCGCAGCCGTCCCTCGACCTGCCACGCGTCGGCGTGCGCGACCTGGACCCGCGACAGCGGGTGGGCGCTCACGCAGCCGCGACGGTCTCGCGCAGCGCCTTGAGCACCTCGTCGTCGTGGGTCTTCGGCGACGCCTTCGGGATGACGTGGACCACCGCGCCGTCGGCGTCGATGATGAACGTCGCGCGGTTCACGCCCATGTACGTCCGGCCGTACATCGACTTCTCGCCCCACACGCCGTACTCCTCGGAGACCGCGTGGTCGGCGTCGGCGAGCAGCGTGAAGTTCAGGTCCTGCTTGTCGTGGAACTTGGCGATGGCCTCGACGGGGTCGGGCGAGACGCCGAGGACCCGCACGCCGGCGGCCTCGTAGTCGCCGCGATGGTCGCGGATGCCGCACGCCTGCGTCGTGCACCCGGGCGTGTCGGCCTTGGGATAGAAGTAGAGGACGACGGGCGTGCCGCGCAGCCCGGAGAGGCGCACGGGGTTGCCCTCGTGGTCGGGAAGCTCGAAGTCGGGGGCCTGGTCACCGGTCTTGATCATGGCTCCAAATGTATGCCCTGCTGACATCCGGTCGACTACGATCGCGCGTGATGGCAGGGACGCCGACCCGCTGCGGCTACTGCGGGCGCACGACCGTCACGCGCGCCGGGCGCTGCCCGAGCTGCGGCAAGGCGAAGGCGCCGCCGCGGGCCGCGGTCCTGGAGCCGCCGGCGCCGAGCGTGTGGCGCGAGGCCGCCCGCCAGATCGTCCCGGTCGGCGCGGCGCTCGTGCTGATCGCCGGCGCGCTCGTGATCGGCTCGCAGGTCCTTCTGTACCTGGGCATCCTCGCCCTCTGCGCGATCGGCGTCCTGTACGCCGTGGCGCACTTCGCCGACTGACGCGACGCGGAAGCGGGCTCGGGCTCAGCTCGCGATGCGCACGAGCGCATCCGCCCGCGGCCGCGTCGTCGCGACGAGTTGCGCGTTGCGCTCGTCGGACCGCAGCACCCAGTCGCGCGCGAAGTCCGGCGCCTTGCCGAACGCGACGTGGCGCGCGATCAGGAGGCGCAGGCGCGTCTCCTCGTCCTGCACCACGTACCACGCCTCGTCGAGCAGCCCGCGGACCGCCGCCCACGGGCCCTCGTCGACGAGCAGGTAGTTGCCCTCGGTGATGACCAACGGCACGTCGCGCGGGACGGCGACGGCGGCGTTGACCGGCTCCTCGATCTCCCGACGGAACTCGGGCGCGTAGACGACGTCCTCGTCCGCGGCGCGCAGGCGCCGCAGCAGCGCGACGTACCCGGCGCCGTCGAACGTGTCGAGCGCGCCCTTGCGATCCGCGCGGCCGAGCCGGACGAGCTCGGCCTGCGCGAGGTGGAACCCGTCCATGCCGACCAGGCGCGCGCGGTCGCCGAGCGCGTCGGCGATCGCGCGGGCGAGCGTGGACTTGCCGCCGCCGGGCGGCCCGGTGATGCCCAGGATCGCCCGGCGGCCGCCCGCGGCGAGGCGCCGCGCCCGCTCGATCGCCTCGTCGGTGGAGATCATGCCGTCGCGGCGGCGCGGTGCTCGAGCACGAACTGCCGGGCCGAGGTCGCGAGCTCCATCCCGTCGTCCCACGTCTCGCGCCAGATGCACAGCGCGCGCGTGAGCGCCGGCGACACGACCGCGGACGAGAAGCTCTCGAACGTGATCGTCCCGTCGTACCCGATCCGGTCGAGCGCCGCGAACGCCTCGGCGAAGTCGACCGTCCCGGTCCCGAGCGGGCCGCGGTTGCTCTCGCCGACGTGGAAGTAGCCGAGGCGGTCGCCGCAGGCCTCGATCGGCTCGGTCAGGCCCGGCTCCTCGATGTTCATGTGGTACGTGTCGAGGTGGAGCGTGGCGTTGTCCGCACCGACGTCGTCGAGGAACCGCAGCCCCTGCTCGGCCGTGTTGAGCACGTTGCTCTCGTAGCGGTTGACGACCTCGATCCCGATGGTCACACCCTCTCGGGCGGCATCGTCGCACAGCCCGCGGATCGCCCCGACGGCGTTCGCGTAGCCGCGCTCGGACACGACGGCATCGTGCCGGCCGAGCACCCCGTAGAGCACGCCGCCGAGGTAGTCGGCGCCGAGCTCGACGGTCGCCTCGAGAGCGTCCGAGCAGCAGCCGGCGCCCGGCCGCGACGGCGACCGGGTCCTCGCTCGAGACGTTCGTCTCCGGCGAGAGGCCGAGCGAGCACCCGGCGCCGATCCCGTAGTCGTCGAGCACCCGGCGGGTGTCGCGGGCGTCGACGCTCGACGGGTCGAGCAGCGGGATCTCGATGAGGTCGTAGCCGGCCTCGGCCGTCGACGCGATCGCGGATCGCGCCTCGGTCGCCGACCAGCCGCCGACCCAGACCAGCGCGTGGACTCCGAGCTTCATCACTCGTCCTCCTCGGCGCCGGTGACGAGCGCGACGAGGCGCTCGGGGCTGATCTCGTCGCGGCCGAGCGTCGCGGTGACGCGCCCGCCGCGCATGACGTAGACGCGCTGCGCCAGACGCTGCACCTGCGCGAAGTCGTGCGAGATCAGCAGGACCGCGAGGCCGCGGTCGCGCAGGCCCGCGATGAGCTCCTCCGCGCGCTGCGTCTCGCGGTGGCCGAGGGCGGCCGTCGGCTCGTCCATGATCACGATCCGGCTGCCGAAGCCGGCCGCACGGCAGATCGCGACCGCCTGGCGCTGACCGCCGGACAGGCGGCGCACGCGCGAGCGCACCGGCGGCACGTTCACCGACAGGTTGCGCACGATGTGGTCCGCCTCACGGCGCATCGCGCGGCGGTCGAGCACGCGGAACGGGCCGAACCCGCGCGTCTTCTCGCGGTTGAGGAACAGGTTCTGCCAGACCGCGAGGTCGTCGGCGAGCGCGAGGTCCTGGTAGACGGCCTCGATCCCGGCCTTGCGGCTGTCCTCGGGCGAGTGGAAGTGGACCTCCTCGCCGTCGACCGCGATCCGGCCCTCGTCCGGGTGGTGGACGCCCGTGAGGCACTTGATGAGCGTCGACTTGCCCGCGCCGTTGTCGCCGACGATCGCGGTGATCTCGCCGGTGCGCGCGGCGACCGACGCGCCGCGCAGCGCGGTCACGCTGCCGAAGCGCTTGACGATCCCCTCGAGCACGAGGGCCTCGCGGGTGGACGTGGCAGTGCCATTGGTGGTGGCGGCGGTCATCGCTGGTACCTCATGAGGACGGCCGAGGCGACCACGACGGTGCCGACGGCAATGGGCTGGTAGGCCTCGGACACGCCCGCGAGCGTCAGCCCGTTGACGAGTGCGGTCAGGAGCACCGCGCCGATGACGGGGCCGACGATCGTGCCGCGGCCGCCGAACAGGCTGACGCCGCCGAGCACGACCGCGGCGACGGCGTTGAGCAGGAGCGACGTCGCCGCCGCCGGCTCGGCCGAGCCGACGCGCGCGACGAGCAGCACCGCGGCGAGGCCGGCCATCGCGCCCGAGAGCGTGTAGGCGGCGATCTTCACGCGCTGCGTCCGGACGCCGACGGCGCGCGAGCCCTCGGCGTTCCCCCCGGTGGCGAGCAGGTGCGTCCCGAAGCGCGTGTGGAACAGCAGGACGTGGGCGACGACCGCGACGAGCAGCGCCACGATCACCATGAGCCGCAGCGGGCCGACCGACTTCGTGCTCAGGTCGAGCATGGTGCGGTTGATGACCTCGACCGGCTTGCCGTCCGAGATGACGAGCGCGAGGCCGGCCGCGATGCTCAACGTGCCGAGCGTGACGATGAAGTCGCTGATCCGCGCCTTCGCGATCACGAAGCCGTTGACGAAGCCGACGGCCGCGCCGACGAGCACGCAGGCGAGCATCGCGATCCAGATCGAGCGCCCGTCCGAGTACAGCTGGCCGAGCACGACGCCCGCGAGCGTCAGGACCGAGCCCATCGACAGGTCGATGCCGGCCGTCGCGACCGCGAACGTCTGGCCGATCGCGAGGACGATGAGGACGGCGGAGGCGGCGAGGACCGACTCGATGTTGTCGGCGGTCAGGAAGACATCCGAGATCAGCCCGAAGACGATGAGCAGGACGACGAACGCCGGGATGACGGTCCACTCGGCCCAGAAGCCGGGGTCCTTCAGGCGCCGGCGGAGCTCGTCGACCGGGCGCGGCTCGGCGTCCGGCTCACGCGGCGGGGCCGGGGCAGGGGCGGCCGCAGGGGCCGCCCCGTCCTGGATGGTGGTGGGCCCACTCATGTCAGCTGCCGATCAGGGCGGTGAACGGGTCGCTGAACGCGTTGACCGGCTCGGGGAAGTTCTGCTCGGCCTTGGCGACGTTCGCCTTCGTCACGACCTGCACCGGCGCCTTCACGTTCGCCGGCAGCTTCTTGCCCTGGGCCGCGGCCACGCAGGCCTCCACGCCGAGCTGGCCGATCGTGTACGGGTACTGGGAGACGGTCGCGGACAGGTCGCCGGCCTGGACGGCCTTGAGCGCGTCCTCGATGCCGTCGACGCCGACGATCGCGATCTGGCCCTTCTTGCCCGCGTTCTTGACGGCCTGGGCGATGCCGAGCGCCATCTGGTCGTTGGCGGCGAAGAAGCCCTTGATGTCGGGGTTCGACCGCATCAGGTCCTCGGCGGCGTTGAGCGCCTTCGCGCGATCCCAGTCGCCGGCGACCGTCGTGAGCGCCTTGAAGCGGCCCTGAGCGCCCTGCGTGAAGCCGGTGACGCGCGCGACGCTCGTCGCGTCGCCGGACACGCCGCCGATCACGCCGATGGTGCCGCCGCCCTTGACGAGGTCGGCCATCGTGTCGGCCGCCATCCCGCCGGCCGCGACGTTGTCGGTGCCGATGTACGTGGAGATGTCCAGGCCGGCCTGCTTGGCCGCGTTGGCGCCGACGGGGCTGTCGATGTTGACCACCGGCGTGCCGTCGGGAACGCGGGCGAGCGGCTGGACCAGGTTGGTCTGGCTGATCGGGTTCACGACGTAGCAGCCCATCTTCTGGCCGATCAGCGCCTCGAGCTTGGAGGCCTGGCCCGACGTGTCGTCCAGGCTGGCCGCGGCCTGGATCTGGACCTTGGACTGCGTGGACTTCCCGGCCGCCTTCACGCCGTCGTTCATGGCGGCGAAGAACGGGTTGTCGAGCCCCTTGATCATCACACCGACGGACTGGCCGCCGCTGCTCGAAGCACTGCTGTTGCTGCTGGTGCTGCTGCCTGCGCTGGTGCTGTCGCTGCCTCCACAGGCGGCGACGCTCAAAGAAAGTGCGACGCCCGCGGCGAGCGCGATCCCCGTGCTGCGTGACCCCATCTGACCGACCCTCTCTCCTTCGAATGAACGGACCCAACTGGACTTCTGCAGACCTTAGACAGACTTATGTTCAAAGTCAACCAAAGTTTGTCTAGATCGAACAGAAGATGTATGCTCCGTCCTGTGGCCGCGAATGAAGACAAGCGTCGAAACACCGCCGGGGCCGGGCGTCTGCTCGAACTCGTGCGGATCGGCGCCGCCGACACCCGGGTGACGCTCACCCGCGAGAGCGGCCTCGCCCGCGCCACGGTCAACGACCGCCTCGACCTGCTGCTCGACGCCGGCCTCATCGCGCCCAACGGCGCGGCCGCGAGCACGGGCGGCCGGCGCGCGGCGTCGTTCGCGTTCAACCGCGACAGCGGCGTCGTCTACGTCGCGGACCTCGGCGCGAGCGCCGCCGGCCTCGCGCTCTGCGACCTCGGCGCCGACGTCCTCGTGCACGAGCGCCACGCGATCGACATCGCGGCCGGGCCCGAGGTCAACCTCGCCCTGGTGCGCGACCGCCTGCCCGCCCTGCTGGCCGAGGTCGGCCGCAGCGAGGCGGACGTCGTCGCGGTGACGGTCGGGGTCCCCGGGCCGGTCCAGGCATCCCCGCCGCGGGTCGTGTCGCCGCCGATCATGACCGGCTGGGACGGCGTCGTCGTCCCGGACGCACTCGCCCTCGACCTCCCGGTCCCCGTGCTCGTGGGCAAGGACACGAACCTCATCGCCCTCGGCGAGCACCGCGCCTGCTTCGCCGATGACGAGCACCTCCTCGCGGTCAAGGTCGGCACCGGCGTCGGCAGCGGCATCATCTGCGCGCGCGCCCTGCACCGCGGCGCCGACGGCGCGGCCGGCGACATCGGGCACATCCCCGTGCCCGGCGTCGAGGAGCGGTGCATGTGCGGCAAGGTCGGCTGCGTCGAGGCCAAGGCCGGGGGCTGGGCGCTCGCCCGCGACCTGCGCGCGCTCGGCCACGACGCCCACACCTCGCGCGACGTCGTCGCGCTGATCAAGGCCCGCGACCCCGACGCGATGCGGCTCGTCAGCGAGGGCGCGCGGCTCCTCGGGACGGCGATCGCGGACGCGGTCAACGTCCTGAACCCCTCGACCGTCGTCCTCGGCGGCGACATCGCGGTCGCCCACGAGTATCTCCTCCCGCACGTGCGGGAGGTCGTCTACACCCGGTCGCTGCCGCTGGCGACGCGGGAGCTCGACATCGTGCTCTCGACGCTCGGCGACCGCGCCGGGATCCTGGGCGGCGCATACCTGGCGATCGAGCACCGCCTCGCGCCCGACGCGCTCGACCGCGAGCTCGAGCGGCGCATCGAGGCCGGCGCGCCGCTCGCCGCCTGGGCCGCGTAGCGGCTCGGCTCAGCCCGCCAGGGCGATCGCCCCGACGCCCGCGACCACGAGCACCGCGCCGGCCCACCGCGCGCCGTCGACCCGCTCGCCCAGGACCACCGCGGCCAGGCCGGTCGCGATGACGACGCTCGACTCGCGCACCGCGGCGACCGGCGCCGCCGCCGCGCGCTCGAGCGCGCCGAGGGCCAGCGCGTAGGCGCCGAACATCCCCAGCCCGGCGACGATGACCGGCGGGCGCAGCTCGGCCAGCAGCGCGCGCGGACCGCGCAGCGCGGCCGCCCCGGCGAGGTAGACGATCGACGTCGGGATCATCACGAGCTCGAGGTAGGGGATCGCGGCGGCGTGGTCGAGGCCGGCGTGGTCGACGAGCGTGTAGCCCGCGATGCACGCCGCGACCGCGAGGCCGAGCAGCGTGCCGCCGTGCACCCGGCCGGTCCCGCGCACGAGCACCACGCCGCCCCCGACGGCGAGCACGCCGATCGCGGCCGCGACCGGCAGCGACTCGCCGAGCGCGAGGACGCTGACCGCGAGCACGATCACCGGGGCCGTCCCGCGCGCGATCGGATAGACGACCGTCAGCGGCGCGCGCTGGTAGGCGGTCGCGAGCAGCGCGAGGTAGGCGACCTCGAGCGCCGCCGAGGCGGCGATGTACGGCGCGACCCCGGAGCGCACGTCCCACGTCAGCAGCGCGACCGGCAGGAACGCCACCGTCCCGACGCCGAGCGCGACCCCGGCGGCGACCTGCGACTCGCCCGAGCGCGCCGTCAGGAGGTTCCACAGCGCGTGGACGACGGCGGCCGCGAGGGCGAGCGCGAGCGCGTCGAGCGGCACGCGGCGCGGCCTACTTGAGCAGCCGCGACAGGCGCCGGTCCTTCAGCACGCGCCCGCCCGTCTGCTCCTGCGGGCAGTAGCACATGACGTAGTCCTCGTAGTGGACCGCCTCGAGCGTCGCGCCGCAGCGCGGGCACGGCTCGCCCTGGCGCCGGTGGACCTTCAGCGGCATCGGCAGCTTGTCGGGGATCGGCAGCTTCACGACCTTCTCGTAGTGGTCGAGCGCGCCGTCGAGGCAGCCCACGATCGCCTCGCGCAGCGCCTCGGCCTCGTCGTCGTCGAGGTCGTCGCCGCGCTTGAACGGCGACAGGTGGGCGGTCCAGAGGATCTCGTCGACCCACGAGCGGCCGATGCCCGAGATCACGCGCTGGTCGCGCAGGACGGCGTGCAGCGGCCGCGCGCCGTTCGCGGCGAGCAGCTCGCGCAGCGGCGGCGGGTCGGGCCACGCCTCCGGGCCGAGCGTCGCGATCGCGTCGTCCTCCTCGACCTGGTCGGCGCGCAGGACCTTGACCCACGCGGCCTGCTTCGTCCCGAACTCGCGCAGGCGCAGCTCGCGCCCGGCGTCCTCGCCGTCGGCCGGCGCGATCCGGACGAGCAGCCGCGAGGTGCGGTCGCGCAGCGACGCGCGCTTGTCGTAGAGCTGCAGCCGCCCCGCGGACATCAGGTGCACGAGCAGGGCGAGGTCGCCGGCGATGTCGACGACGACGTGCTTGCCGCGGCGCCGGACGCCCTCGATCGTCGCGCCGTCGATCGCGTGCAGCGGCGGGTCGAACGTCTTCAGCGCGTTGATGCCCGGCGCCAGCGTGGACTCGATCGTCGCGCCGCGCAGCGCCGCGTCGAGGCGGCGCGCAGTGATCTCGACCTCGGGCAACTCGGGCACATGGTGAGTCTACGAACGCGACCGCGCCCGCCCCGACGAAGCGTCTACGAGCGCCGCAGCGGCCCGCAGCCGACGACCCGCAACAGGGCGTCGACGACGTCCGGGTCGAACTGCTCGCCCGCCCCCCGGCGCAGTCGCCGGCACGCCTCGCGGCGCGGCAGGGCCGTGCGGTAGGCGCGGTCGCTCGTCATCGCGTCGAACGAGTCCGCGGCCGAGACGATGCGGGCCGTGAGCGGGATCCGGGCGCCGCGCAGGCCGTCGGGATAGCCGGTCCCGTTCCACGCCTCATGGGTGGCGCGGACGAGGTTCGCCAGGTGCTCGAGCCCGGCGATCTCGGTCAGGAGCGCCTCGCCGGCGATCGTGTGGCGGCGGATCCGCGCGCGCTGGGCGTCGTCGAGCGGACCCTCCCAGTCGAGCAGGTGGGGGTCGATCGTGAGCTTGCCGACGTCGTGGAGGACCGCGACGAGCTCGACCTCCGTCGCCTCGAGCGGCCCGAGGGCGAGCCGCTCGGCCACGTGGCGGGCGAGGGTCGCGAGACGGTGGCTGTGGTCGGCCGTCGGGGCGTGGTGCAGGCGCAGCTCGCGGGCGAGCGCGTCGACCGCCTCCGTCATCCATGGGGTGTCGGCGAGCGAGCTCAGGGCACGGGCTCCATGGGTAGCGGGTGTGCCCAGGTTGGCGCGCCCGGACACGGTGGGTGCACGGACGCCACGCTCAGCGCCGGCCGGGACAGGGCACGCTGAAAGCATCCCAGTACCGGGTAGCGTCCGGCAACGATGGCAAGGCGTCTGGCGATCATCGGCGGCGATGCGGCGGGGATGAGCGCGGCCAGCACGGCCCGCCGCCGCGACCCCGACCTCGAGGTGGTCGCGTTCGAGCGCGGCCCGTACACGTCGTACTCGGCGTGCGGGATCCCCTATTACGTCGGGGGCCTGTTCGACGATCCCGACCGGCTCATCAGCCGCTCCGCCGACGAGCACCGCGCGAACGGGCTGACCCTCTACATGCGCACCGAGGTCACGGCGATCGACCTCGACGCGCGCCGCCTCACGGTCCTCGACCGCCAGTCCGGCGACGAGCGCACCGAGCCCTTCGACGAGCTCGTCTACGCCACCGGGGCCGAGGCCGTCGCGCCGCCGATCCCCGGCGCCGAGGCGACCGAGCCCGTCCGCACCGTCGACGCCGCCGAGCGCTTCCGCTCAGCGCTGTCGCGCGGCGGCGACCACCAGCACGTCGTCGTCATCGGCGGCGGCTACATCGGCCTCGAGATGGCCGAGGCGCTCGTCCAGCGCAACATCGCCACGACGCTGATCGAGGCCGCGCCGCAGGTCATGGGCACGCTCGACGCCGACATGGCCGCCCACGTGCAGGACGCGGCCGAGGGCCTCGGCGTGCGCGTCCTGGTCGGGACGAAGGTCGAGGAGGTCCTGCTCGACCCGCTCGGGGCGCCGCGTGCGGTCCGGGCCGGGGGCGAGACGATCGACGCCGACCACGTCGTGATGGCGACGGGCGTCAAGCCCGCCGTCGGGCTGGCCGAGGACGCCGGGATCGAGCTCGGGCCGAGCGGCGCCGTGCGCGTCGACGACCATCAGCGCTGCCCGGGCCACGACGGCGTCTACGCCGCGGGCGACTGCGCCGAGTCCTGGCACCGCATCCTCGAGCGGCCGGTGAACATCCAGCTCGGCACGCACGCCAACAAGCAGGGCCGGATCGCGGGCGCGAACGCGACCGGCGGCGACCTCGCCTTCCCCGGGGTCATCGGCACCGCCGTCTCGCGCCTGTGCCGCTACGAGGTCGCGCGCACCGGCATCTCCGAGCGCGAGGCCGAGCAGGCCGGGATCGCGGTGGTCGCGTCCGAGGTCAAGGACAAGACGCGCGCCGGCTACTTCCCCGGCGCGGGGCCGATCTGGGTCAAGCTCGTCTGCGAGCCGGACACGGGACGGCTCCTCGGCGGCCAGATCGTCGGCGTCGAGGGCGCGGCGAAGCGCATCGACGTCCTCGCGACGTGCGTCTGGGCCGGGATGGCGGTCGACGAGATCGAGCTGCTCGACCTCGGCTACGCGCCGCCCTACTCCGGCGTCTACGACCCGCTCCTCGTCGCGGCCCGCGCCGCGCGCAAGCGCCTCTCCTAGCCGCGCCGCCAGCCGCGGCGCGTGCGCGTCAGCTCCTGGAAGCCGAGCGCCCGGAGGAACGCGAGGTGCGCGTCGGCCTCTCCGACGACGACGTAGTCGAGCAGGCGGTCGACGCGGCCCAGGCGCAGCCAGTCGGCCGAGTGCCCCACGAGGAAGCGGCCGACGCCCCGGCGCCGCAGCCCCTCGTCGACGTGGAGCTCCCACACGTCGGCCCAGCCGGCCACCCGGGCCCGTGCGCCGCCGCCGGTGAGGTCGGCCTGGATCTCGTGGAAGGCGACGACGCGCCCGTCGAGCACCGCCGAGAAGCGCGTGGCGTGGCGGCCCAGCGCGCGGCGGACCGTCATCCCCGCCACCGGGGCCGGGCCGCGACCGTGGGGCAGGTCGGCGACGTCGGCCACGAGCACCGCCTCGACCCGGTCGCCCGCGGCGAAGCCCGCCCGCTCGAGCGCGGCGCCGACGTGCGGCCAGACGTCCGGGATGCCGTAGACGCCCGGCGCGGGGAGCGAGCCGTCCGCGTACATGCTCCGCACGCCCCACGCCGCCATCTCGGCGATGCAGCGCTCCGCCAGCGCGCCGGCGGCGTCGTCGGCGCCGGGCCAGAAGAGCAGCCAGCGGATCTCGGCGGCGTCGCGGTAGGCGGGCCCGACCTCCTCTCCCGCGCCGTAGCGCACGAGGTGGGCGGCGGCCACGACCTCGTCGCGGGCGACCGCGACCAGCGTCGTGCGCGCGACGGCCCACGGGTCGACGATCGTCTCCTCGGGCTCGCGCTCGAGCTGCCTCAGCACGGCGTTGACGGAGACGGCGGCGCCCGGCAGCACCACCTCGATGTGCGCGTTGACGAGCGTCGTGAGCTGCTCGCGGTCGCTGCGACGGAAGGGACGGACCTCGATCGACGGCACGGCGGGACCTCCTCGGCGTCCTGCGGATGGGTGATGGAGGCCGCCACCGGTGCGGTACGGCGCGAAGCCTACCGGCCGCGGTTCGCCGCCGGACCGGCGCCGGCCGCCGCCGCCCGCGCTCCGGCAAGGTCGTTCCATGAGCGTCTCGCACTCGTACCAGACCGTCCCGCTCGCCCGCGGGAAGCACACCTCGCCGCGCAACGGCGCGTGCGTCATGGAGCTCGCCTCGATGCTCGCGGGCGAGGAGTTCACGGACCGCCCGGCCGCCGTCGACCCGGTGATCGCCGCGTTCCTGCGCGCCTACAACGACGCGGTCGACGACCGCCGCCGCCAGGACCTCTTCCGCTACGCGGCCGACACGGTCGGCACGCGCGCGCCGGCCGACGTGGTGCGCGCCCGCGCCGAGCGCTGCCTCGCGGAGCTGCGGCGCGTGCGCCGCTGGCCGCGGCGCGCCCTGGCGACGCCGCGCACGCCGCCCGAGTCGGTCCCGGGCATGGAGCGGCTCGCCGGCCGCCTCGCGCGCGAGCTGCACCGCTCGGGCGCGGGCAGCCACGCGCGCGCGCTGCGCTTCGTCGACGAGCTCGTCGCCCTCGGCGCCCCGGCCCGGGACGACCGCGCCGCCCCGGCCGCGGCGGTCAGCCGATCCGCGCGGTCTCGCGGGGTCGCAGCAGCGCGATGAGCTCGCCGCGCGACCCGTCGAGGCGCACGCGCCGCGACGCCGCCCTTCTTCATGTCGACCCGCCCGCCGGTCAGGTCGTAGACGACCTGGCTGAAGTCGGGCTCGTGGCCGACGACCAGCACGCGCTGGTCCTCGCCCGCGGCGGCCATGAGCGCGAGCGCCTCGCGGCCGTCGAAGCCCTCGGCCAGCTCGCCCGCGTCGACCGGCTCGACCCCGAGCTCGGCGCAGGCGAGCTCGGCCGTCTGGCGCGCCCGCACCTTCGGGCTCGTGAAGCACAGGTGGACCTCGACGCCGAGCGCCTGCAGGGCGCGCCCGGCGTCGCGGGACTGGTCGCGCCCGCGCTCCGTCAGCTCCCGCTGCGGATCGGGCTTCGCGTCGTGCGGCTCGGCCTCGCCGTGCCGCAGGAGCCAGAGCTGCTGGGCCATGTCGGCGCGCAGCCTAGCGCCGGCAGCGCGGTGGGTGGCTGGGGGCGGGTGGGCGGGACGGTTACCGCGTGTAGACCGAGGTCGTCGTGCCGTGGATCGTCTGGCCGTCGGGCTGCGTCCACGTCAGGCGATAGCGCCGGCCCTTGCGGAAGCTGACCTGCCGCGTGAAGTAGCCGCGCGCGTCCGTCGTCGTCGTGAACAGCCGGCGGAACGTCGACCCCGAGCGGTACTCGACCGCCACGGTCGTCGGGCCGGTCGTGGGGCGGACGAGCCCCCACAGCGACACGCGCGAGCCGCGGCGGAAGGCGGCGAGCGGCAGCCGGAAGCCGGTGAGCGCGGGCTTGGCCTTGCCGGCGTTCGTGCGCAGGCCGGACTCGAAGCCCGAGTACTTGTCGATCGGCGTGGTCGCGTTCGGGTTCGGCGGGTCGTCGCGCAGCAGGTACTGCGAGAAGGCCACGACGCGCGGCGTCTGGTAGGCGAGCCGCTCGGCGATCGCGCGGTAGTCGGACTGCCGGTCGAGGCTCACGCCCTGGATGCGGTCCGGCGTGGACTGGATGCCGAACTCGGTGAGGTGGATCGGCAGCTTGCTCGGGATCGCCCCGGCGCGCGCGGCCTTGTCGAGCGCCGTCACGAGCCGGCCGATGACGCCGATCGTCACGTCGTTGGGCTCCTTGGGCTTGAACAGCGGCCCCGACGCCGTCGTGTAGGCGTGGTGGGCATAGCCCGCCGGCTGGAGCTCGGCGCAGTCGCCCTCCTTGCGGTACTTCGTGTCCAGGCAGAACATGCCGCGCAGGAACGTCAGCGGGGCCACGACCTTGCCCGTGCCGCGCGGCGACGTCTCGCCGATGAGGACCTGCGCGCCCGGCGCGCCCGCGAGGATGCCGTGCTGGCCGGCGATGAAGAGCTTGCGGTAGATCCGCGGCGACAGCGGCGTGTGCTTCGCGGTCGAGTACTGCGGCATGAGGAACTGCGGCTGGTTGGGCTCGTTCCAGATCGACCAGCGCGAGATCTTCGCGCCGAAGTGGCGCGCGGCGGCGGTCGTGAAGGCCTGGAACTCCTTCGGCTTGGGCCGCGTGACGTTGTCCTTGGCGCCGTTCGTCGCCCACTTGGGCACCGGCCCCGAGACCGTCAGCAGGATCTTCCAGCCACGCGCGGCGGCGGCGTCGACCTGCGGGTCGTAGGCGCTCCAGTTGTACGCCGCCGGATCGGTCGCGTCGAAGACCGGCTTGACGCGCGACGTCGGGTCGGGCGCGACGTTCTGCCACAGCAGCACGATGCGCAGCGAGCGGACGCCGAAGCTCTGGATCTCGTCGAGGGCGGCGGTGCGCGTCGCCGGATCGGCGAGATCGACCGGCGCCTCGAAGGTCATCGACTGGTCGGCGGACGCGCGGGCCGAGCCCGGCAGCGCGGCGGCCAGCGCGACGACGAGCGCGCAGACAGCGAGGATGGAAGGAGCGATTCGTCTCATGAACGGTGGATGACGGAGGTGTCGCTAGAACCGATCGGTCCCCGCGAAGGTTGCGGTGGCGCGCGAACGGCGCGCCACGGCGTTCACGCTAGCAACTAGGTTTCTGGGCGATGACCGTCTCACCCGCCCCGGACGACATCGTCGCGACCCGCGCGGAGGCGGAGCGCAACGACCGCGTTCCCCTGCTCGTGCTCGAGCCCCTCGCGGCGTTCCTCGACGAGCACGGCATCGGCTCCGGGCCGCTCGAGGCCGAGCCGGTCGGCGAGGGCCATTCGAACGTGACGTACCTCGTCCGCCGCGGCGACACCGAGGTCGTCGTCCGCCGCCCGCCGCGCCCGCCGCTGCCGCCGAGCGCCCACGACGTCGCGCGCGAGGCGCGGCTGCTCTCGGCCATCCAGGGCACCGCCGCGCGCGTGCCCGAGGTCCTCGCCCTCTGCGAGGACGAGAGCGTCATCGGCGCGCCGTTCTACGTCATGGAGCGCCTGCACGGCGAGGTCATCACGACCGAGGTGCCGGCCGCGCTCGACACGCCCGACGAGCGCCGGCGCATCGGCGAGCAGCTCGTCGACGCGCTGGTCGAGATCCACGGCGTCGACTGGCAGCGCTGCCTCGAGGGCTTCGGCAAGCCGACCGGCTACCTCGAGCGCCAGGTCCGCCGCTTCACCGGCCTGTGGGAGCACAGCGCCACCCGCGAGGTCGAGGCGGTCGACCGCGTCGGCCGCTGGCTGGGCGAGAACCTGCCCGAGTCCGGCCCCGCGACGATCGTCCACGGCGACTTCCGCCTGGGCAACGCGATGTTCGCCGCCGAGGCGCCCGCCCGCCTGTGCGCGGTGTTCGACTGGGAGATGGCGACGATCGGCGACCCGCTGGCCGACGTCGGCTACCTCTGCGCGACGTGGAGCGAGGCCGACGACCCGGAGGTCGGCAAGTTCGAGCTCGGGCGCGTCTCCCGCGCCGAGGGCTTCCCGACGCGCGCCGAGCTCATCGCCCGCTACGAGGAGGGCTCGGGCCGCGAGGTCCGCGACCTGGCCTGGTACACGACGCTCGCGCTCTGGAAGTCCGTCGTGTTCATGGAGGGCAACTACCGCCGCGCCGTCGAGGGCCGCACGGACGACCCGTACCTGAAGTCCTTCGGCGAGGGCGTGATCGAGCTCGCGGCCCGCGCCGAGGCGGTCGCGTTCGGCTCGGACTGACGCGGCGAACGCTCAGTGCGGCGGCGGCTGGTGCTTGCCGCGCGACATGAGCTTCTTGCGCACGTCGTCGAGCTTCGCCCGGTTCTTCGGGTCCGACGCGAGGCGCTTGGCCTGGTCGGTCAGGTCCTTGCCCTGCTTGCTCTTCGCGAAGTTGCTGATGCGGTTCATGAGGGATGGCACGCCTCTGAACCTATCGCGTCAGCCGGCTGACGAGCCCCGCTCGATCCGCCGGCGCAGCTCGGCGCCGCGCCCGGCCGCGACGGCCCGCGCCGCCCGGGCGTCCGTGAGCTCGACGCCGCGGGCCTGCGCGAGGTCGAGCAGCTCCTGGCGCTCCTCGCCCTCGCGCGCGCTGCGGGCGAACAGCCAGCCGAACAGCCCGAGGGTCAGGAACGAGCCCTCGATCATCATGATCGCGCCGGCCGCGTTCTGGTCGCCGAGCGCCGAGATCCCGTGCGCGCGCTCGCCCGCGGCGTAGACGCCGTAGAACGCGTGGCCGCCGAAGACGAAGACGTTGCCGAGCACGGCGCCGGTGAGGCGTACGGCGATGATGTAGACGAGCTTCGCGAGGTTGCCGAACCACGCCGGCTTGGGCAGCGGGCCGAACAGCGCCATCCACATGTTCGCCCCGAAGAACACGAAGCTCATGTGCTGCAGCGCGTGGACGCCCGCGTGGCGGACCGCGGCCTCGTGCAGCGCGACGAGGTGCCAGAGGTAGAGGTCGATCGCCCACAAGGGGAAGGCGACCAAGGGGTGGGCGAGGATGCGCAGGCGGTCGAAGAACCTGATCCGCAGGACGGGCGCGAGCACCGGCCCGGTCAGGCCGAGGACGAGCAGCAGCGCGCCGACGTCGCCGATCAGCAGGTGCTCGGCCATGTGCGCGGCGAAGAGCTCGTCGCTGAGGCTGCCGGTCATCGTCAGCGTCGCGACGATGAGGACGAGCCCGCCGTAGAAGCTCGCCTGGCGGGCGCCCGGCACGGCGCGCGGCGTCGAACGCAGGGCGTTCACGCGCAGCGCGTAGAGCACGCCGGCGATCGTGGCGGGGAGCAGCTGCAGCGGCGCGAGGACGACGTGCATCGGGCGCCGCCCAGCCTACGAGGCGGCCACCGGATCCGCGCCCGTCAGTCGCGCTTGCCGCGTCCGTACAGAAACCGGATGCCGCGCTGCAGGAGCCGGCTCGTCCGCGCGCGGTAGGGGTACATGTGGACGTCGCGCCGCGGGTGGAAGCGGGAGATCAGCAGCGCCTGGTGCTGCGTGAACTTGCGGATGCCGCCGGGGCCGTGGCGGTAGCCCATCCCCGACGCCTTCGCCCCGCCCATCGGCAGCTCGAGCGCGTAGTAGTTGACGAGCGCGTCGTTGACGCACACCGCGCCCGCCTCGATCCGGCGTGCCACCGCCTCGCCGCGCGCGACGTCGCGTGAGTACACCGCCGCCCCGAGCCCGTACGGCGAGTCGTTGGCCATCCGCACCGCCTCGTCCTCGTCGGCGACCTTCATGATCGGCAGCGTCGGTCCGAACGTCTCCTCGCGCATGATCGCCATGTCCTGGTCGACGTCGAGCAGGACGGTCGGCTCGAACCAGTGGCCGGGCCGGTCCTCGCGGCGGCCGCCGACGACGACGCGCGCGCCGCGGGCGCGCGCGTCCTCGACGTGGCGCTCGACCACGTCGACCTGCGCGGCCGACGTCATGGACCCGACCTCGACCGACCCCGGGCCGGCCGGCATGCCGTGGCGCAGGGCGCGGGCCTTCTCCGTCACGCGAGCGACGAACGCGTCGTAGATCGGCGCCTCGACGTAGACGCGCTCGATCGAGATGCACGTCTGCCCGGTGTTGAGCATGGAGTAGTAGACGGCCGCGTTGGCGGCCCGCTCGAGGTCGGCGTCCGAGAGCACGACCATCGGGTCCTTGCCGCCGAGCTCGAGCGCGACCGGCGTCAGCGTCTGCGCCGCCCGCGTCATCACCTTGCGCCCGGTGTCCGTCGAGCCGGTGAACATGATCATGTCGACGGCGTCGATCAGCGCCTCGCCCGTCGGGCCCCGGCCGGTCGCGACCGAGAAGACGTCCTCGGGCAGGCCCGACGCCCGCAGCCCCTCGGCGAGCAGCAGGCTCGTCAGCGGGGTCAGCTCGCTGGGCTTGAGGATCACGCTGTTGCCCGCCGCCAGCGCGGGGATGCAGTCGCCGAAGGAGTTCGTCAGCGGGTAGTTCCACGGCCCGATCACGCCCACGAGCCCGAGCGGCCGGTAGCGGAGCACGAGCCGCTTGCCCGCGACGAAGATCGACGACGAGCGGACCTTCTCGTCGGCCAGGTACTCGGGCGCGTGCTTGGCCCAGAACCCGAACGCGCCCGCGCCGTAGGCGAGCTCGGCGGCCTGGGCGTCCTCCCACGCCTTGCCCGTCTCGGCCACGATCGTGTCGATCACGCGGTCGCTGTTCTCGGTCAGCCAGCGCTGGGCGCGGCGCAGGACGCGCCCGCGGCCCTCGAAGCCGAGCGCCTCCCAGGCGGGCTGCGCGGCGCGGCCGCGGCGGGCGAGGTCGGCGACCTGCTCGGGCCCGAGGTCGGGGACGTGGCCGATGACCTGCCCGGTGGCCGGGTTCTCGACCGCGATGTCCTGCGCCGCGCCGTTCGCGCCCGCGGGCGTCTGCTGCTCCACGCTCGCCATCGTGTTCGCTCCCTCGTGTCCGCGTTGACGGCCTGTCGAACAGTAGTCAACCGGGCCGCGCGGCCGGGCGCGATACCGTGGGCCGATGAGCCTCCGCGGGCCGTCGAAGACCATCGTCGTCGAGCCGCTGAAGGCGCCCGCCACGGCGCCGGCCCCGGCGCCCGGGAAGGCCGCGCCCGCGCCGCGGCAGCCCGCTCCGGCGTGAGCGCCGCGCCGGACCTCGTCACGCCGGTCGTCGCCTTCCGGGCCTGGCGCGTGGTCGACGGCGCCCTGTTGTCGCCGTACATCCCGTGCCGCTGGGAGGGCGCGGTCATGCACGCCGAGTGCTATCCGGCGAACCGCGCGCTCGAGTTCGGCCGCGGCTGGCTCGACGCCCCGCACGACCCGCCGCACCGCGACTGCCGCTGCGGCATCTACGCCTACCACCGCCCCGGCACGCAGCCCTACTACGGCGAGTTCCAGTGGGTCGACGGGATCGTGACGGTCTGGGGCCGGATCGAGGCCCACCGCGACGGCCTGCGCGCCGAGCACGCACGGGTCGTCGCGCTCGCCCGCCGCCCGGGTGCCGAGACGATCGCGCGGCGCCTCGGCGTCGACGTCGTCGACCCCGGCGACCTCGATGCGGCGGCCGCGGCGTACGGCGCGCCGCTGCCGGACTCGCTCGTCCCGTGACCGCTGTCCCCTCGCGGCCCGCCCGTTCGTCTCGGGGTCGGAACGATGACGCCCGACCCCAGGAGGCACCATGCGCTACGCCCTGCTGATCTTCGAGCAGCCCGGCGCCTACGACCCGCTGAGCGACGACGAGCGCACCGCGATCACCGCCGAGTACTTCGCGATCCGCGACGACCCGCGGGTCACCGGCGGTGAGCACCTGCGCCCGCCCGCCACGGCCACGACCGTCCGCGCGGGCGACGCCGGAGTCCTGACCACCGACGGCCCGTTCGCCGATACGAAGGAGGTCTTCGGCGGCTGGTTCGTGCTCGAGGCCGACGACCTCGACGCCGCGCTCGAGATCGCCGGGCGCGTGCCGGCGGTGCGGATGGGCGGCTGCGTCGAGGTCCGCCCGCTCGTGGAGCTGGCCCACTGATCGACGCGGTCTTCCGCGACGAGTGGGCCCGCGTGCTCGCCGTCCTGGTCGGCTCCCTGCGCGACTTCGACCTCGCGGAGGACAGCGTCCAGGAGGCGTTCGCGATCGCGGCGGAGCGCTGGCCGCGCGAGGGGGCGCCCGCCAACCCGGGCGCCTGGCTCGTGACGACCGCCCGCAACCGGGCGATCGACCGGCTCCGCCGCGACCGCACGCTCGCCGCCAAGACGCGCCTGCTCGACCCGCCGCAGGCGGCCGAGGACGACGTGACCACGTTCGACGACCAGATCCCCGACGAGCGCCTCGAGCTCGTCTTCACCTGCTGTCATCCGGCGCTCGCGACCGAGGCGCAGGTCGCGCTCACGCTGCGCGCGCTCGGCGGCCTGACGACCGAGGAGATCGCGGCCGCGTTCCTCGTCGCGCCCGAGACGATGAAGCGGCGCCTGTCGCGGGCGAAGGTGAAGATCCGCGACGCCGGGATCCCGTTCGCCGTGCCGCCGGCCGCCGTGCTGCCCGAGCGCCTCGTGGCCGTGCTCGCGGTCGTGTACCTGATCTTCAACGCGGGCTACACGGCCGCGGGCGCCCGGGGCGACCTCGCCGCCGAGGCGATCCGCCTCGGCCGTGTGCTGGCGGCGCTGATGCCCGACGAGCCCGAGGTCCACGGGCTGCTCGCGCTCATGCTCTGCCACGACGCCCGCCGCGGCGCGCGGGTCGCGGGCGACGAGATCGTCCGCCTCGCCGACCAGGACCGCTCGCTCTGGGACGCGGGGCAGATCGCGGCCGGCCGAGCGGCGCTCGACCGCGCGCTCGCGCTGCACGGCCGCGGCCCGTACGCGCTGCAGGCCGCGATCGCCTCGCTCCAGGCCGAGCCCGAGATCGACTGGCCACAGGTCGCCGTGCTCTACGGCGCGCTGGCCACGATCACGCGATCGCCCGTGGTCGAGCTCAACCGGGCGGTGGCGATCGCCGAGGCCGGCGCGCCGGACGACGCCCTCGCGATCGTCGACGGCCTCGGGCTCGACGACTACCGCTACCTGCATTCGACGCGGGCCGAGCTGTTGCGCCGCCTCGACCGCGACGCTGAGGCCCGCGCGGCCTACGAGCGCGCGCTCGCGCTGGACCCGCCGGCGCCGGAGCGGCGGTTCCTCGAGCGCCGGCTGGCCGAGATCACCGGGCCGCCGGCGCCCGCGCCAGGATCGCCTGCGCCTCGGCGACGGTGAGCAGCCGCCCGTGCCCGGCGAGCGGGCCGCCGCCGCTGGCCTGCAGCAGGCCGCCCTCGCGCAGCCCGCCCAGGTCGAGCGGCGCGCCGCCGATGGCGCGCACGAGCCGCGCGACGACGGCCTTCGCGTCGGGGTCGTCGCCCGACAGGAAGAGCGCGTTCTGCTCGCTCGGGTCCGGCCCGAGCTCGGCCGCGAGCGACGGGATCGGCTGGTGGTTGAACGCCTTGACGACCCGGGCGCCGGGGACGAGGCCGGCGACGACCTCGCTCGAGCTCAGCGCGCCGGTGTCGTAGACGTCGTCCGGGCCGGGGCCGAAGCGCGGGTTCGTCGTGTCGATCACGACCACGCCGGCCCACGTCGGGACCACGGCGACCGCGGCCTCGAGCTGCTCCCAGCGCGTGGCGAGGATGACGACGTCGGCGCCGTCCGCGATGCCGGCCGCCTCGACCGCACGCGCCCGCGGGCCGAGCTCGGCGACGAGGTCGCGCAGGGAGTCCGGGCCGCGCGAGTTCGCCAGGCGCACCTCGTACCCGGCGGCGGTCAGCAGGCCGGCGAGCGTCCGCCCCATCCGGCCCGAGCCGCCGAGGATGCCCACGACGGCGGTCACGGGAGGATGAGGTGGACGTCGCCGAACTCGTGCCAGAGGTGCCCGCGGCGGAGCGCCTCGGCGTACGAGCGGGTGATGAGCTCCTCGCCGCCGACCGCGCGCAGGAGCTTCAGGTGCGAGGACTCGGGCTCGTGCCAGCCGGTGAGCAGTCCGTCGATCACGCGCACGCCGCGCTCGGGCGTCACGACGAGCCGCGTCCAGCCCTCGGTCGCGACGACCCCGGCGTCGCCGGCCGCCGCGTCCGCGGCGGTCTCGAGCGCGCGCACGACGGTCGTCCCGACGGCCACGATGCGCCCGCCGCCCGCGCGGGTCGCGTTCACGATCCGCGCGGTCGCGGGCGGGACGCGGAACCATTCCGCGCCCGGCGCCTCGCCCTCCTCGAGCGACGAGACGCCGGCGTGGAGCACGATGGGCGCGACCGCGATGCCGCGCGCGACCAGCGCCGTGATGACGCGCTCGCTCAGCGGGCGGCCGGCGCTCGGCATCTCGGCGCTCCCGGGCTCTGTCGCATAGACCGTCTGGTAGGCCTCGAGCGGCCAGTCGCCGTGGATGTGGCGGTACGTGATCGGGCGCCCGTGCCGGGCGAGATAGGCGTCGAGCGGCTCGGGCAGGCGCAGCTCGGCGACCCACAGCCGCGCCTCGGGGAGCGAAGGCGCGACCAGCGTCGCGTCGGCGCCGCCGGGCAGCGTCAGCCGCTCGCCGGTGTGCGCCGCGCGGAACGACGCGCCGTCCCGACGGAGCTCGACGAGCCGGTGGCTCGTCCCGGGCAGCGCCGTCGAGATGTGGAGCTGCAGCGCGGTGCCGTCGGCGCGGCGGGCGGGGAGCGCGGCCGGGATGGTGGCCGAGGTGTTGACGACGAGCAGGTCGCCGGGCGCGAGGACCGCCGGGAGGTCGCGGACGTGCCGGTCGAGGACGCGCCCGGACGCCCGCTCGGTGACGAGCATCCGGACCTCGTCGCGGGCGAGGCCGCGCGCCTCGGGCGGGGTGTGCGCCTCGAGGCGCGCGGGCAGCTCGAAGTGCGCGAGCGCGCTCACGCCTCCACCGCCGGCGCGACCTCGCTCGCCGTGAACCGCCCGCTGGCCCGGTCGCCCTCGATCAGCGCGAGGAATCCGGGGACGCTCTCCTCGGGCGGCGGGCGGTCGGAGATGTCCTCCCCCGGGAACGCGTCCTGGTGCATCTGCGTGCGCATGTCGCCGGGGTCGACGGCGTGGACGCGGAGCTGCGGATGCTCGGCCGCGAGGATGCGCGTGAGCTGCTCGAGCGCGGCCTTCGACGAGCCGTAGCCGCCCCAGCCCTCGTAGGCCTCGACGGCCGCGTCGGAGGTGACGTTGAGGATCGTCGCGCCCTCGTCCATGCGCGGGAGGGCGAGCTGGGCCAGCGCCAGCGGGGCGAAGAGGTTCGTCGCGTAGACGCGCTCGAGCTCGTCGAGCGGGTACGCGTGCAGCGGCGGCTGCGGGCTCGGGCCGAGCCGGCTGGCGTTGTTGACGAGGAGGTCGATGCGCTCGCCGGCGGCGGCGACGAGCGCCTCGCGGTGGTCGGGGTCGGTGACGTCGCCGGCGAGGGCGGTGACGCTCGTGTGCGCGGCCAGATCGGCGCGGGCGTGCTCGAGGGCGTCGGCGCCGCGGGCGTCGATCACGAGCCGCCAGCCGCGGGCGGCGAGCGCGCGGGCGAGCGCGAGGCCGAGCCCGCGGGAGGCGCCGGTGACGATCGCGACGGGGGCGGTGTTGGGCATGGCACCGAAGCTACGCCCGGGCGCGGCCGTCCACCATCGGGAATCGGGACTAGTCCTTCCGGCCGACGAGCCCGTGCTCGACCGCGTACACGGCCGCCTGGGTGCGGTCGGTGAAGCCGAGCTTGCCGAGGATGTTCGAGACGTGGGTCTTCACCGTGCGCTCGGCGACGCCGAGCTCGAACGCGATCGCCTTGTTGGCCTTGCCGCGGGCGAGCTCGGCGAGGACCTCGAGCTCGCGCGGGGTGAGGTGGACGCGGTCGGCGGCGTCGCGGCGGCCCGACGTCCTCGTGCCGTCCTCGGCCGCGAGCTGCTCGACGAGCATCGTCGCGACGGCCGGGGCGAGCAGCGCCTCGCCGGCGTGGACCGTGCGGATCGCGCGGGCGAGCTCGGGCGGCTGGACGTCCTTGAGCAGGTAGCCGGCCGCGCCGGCGCGGACCGCGGGCAGGACGGTGTGGTCGTCGGCGAAGCTCGTGAGGACGAGGATGCGCGTCGCGGGCGCGACGTCGCGGATGCGCCGGGTCGCCTCGATCCCGTCGACCCGCGGCATGACGAGATCGAGCAGGACGACGTCGGGCGTCGTGCTCTCGACGAGCGCGACCGCCTCCTCGCCGTCGACCGCCTCGCCGACGACCTCCATGTCGTCCTGGAGCTCGAGGAAGGTCCGCAGGCCCTGGCGCACGACGGCGTGGTCGTCGGCGATCGCGACGCGGATGGTCATTTGGCGCCAACCTCGAGCCGGACCTTGGTCCCGTCGCCCGGGCGCGAGTCGATCGTCAGGACGCCGCCGAGCGCCTTCGCCCGCTCCTCCATCGAGGTCAGCCCGAGCCGCCGGGCGCGCATCGCGGCCTCGTCGGGGTCGAAGCCGACGCCGTCGTCGTCGACGGTCAGGAGGAGGTGGCCGTTGCGACCGTCGAGTCCGACGCGGATGTGGTCGGCGTGGGCGTGGCGGACCGCGTTGTGGACGGCCTCCTGGGCGATGCGGAAGCACGTCGCCGTCGTTCGCCCCGCCCGGCCGCGGCGCGCCCGCGACCTGCAGCGCGATGTCCTGGTGGTAGACCCGCCGCAGGACCGCGAGGTGTTTGCGCAGGGTCGCCGCCAGGCCCTCGTCCGCGAGCGCGGCCGGGCGCAGCTCGAAGATCAGCGAGCGCAGCTCCTCCATCCCCGCCTGCGCGAGCTCCTGGACGCGCCCGAGCTGCTGGCGGGCCTCGTCGGGGTCGCGGTCGAGGAGCGTGGCGGCGGCCTCGGCGGCGAGCACGACCCCGAACAGGTTCTGCGTGACCGAGTCGTGCAGCTCCCGCGCCACGCGGTTGCGCTCCTCGACGACGCTCAGCTCGCGGCTGCGCTCCCACAGGCGGGCGTTCTCGATCGCGATCGCCGCGTGCGCGGCGAGCATCTCGATGAGCTCCTGGTCGCGGTCGTCGAACGCGTCGGCCCCGACCTTGTCGGTGAGGTAGAAGGCGCCGATGATCCCGCCGCGCGCGACGATCGGGACGCCGAGGAACGAGCGCATCGTCGGATGCGCGCGCGGCCACCACCCGCGGAACCGCGGGTCCTGGCGGATGTCGAGCGTGCGGTACGGCCGCTCGGACTCGAGCATCGCCCCGAGCAGCCCGTGCGTGCGCGGCAGCGGCCCCATCTTCGCGACGAGCTCGTCCGTCATCCCGGACGTGATGAACCGCTCGAACGCGCCCTCGCCGTCGGGCACGCCGACCGCGGCGTAGCGCGCGCCGGCGAGATCCCGCGCCGCGTCGACGAGCCGCTGGAGCACGGGCTCGACGGTGCGCTCGGCGGTGATCGCGAGCACCGCGTCGCTCATCGCCTGGAGCGCCGAGATCTCGCGCGTGTCGCTCACCCGCCGGACCATACGGCGCGGCGGGGCGCGTGTCGTCGGCCGACCGGCCGAGGGAGGGGTCGGTCGTTGGGACGAGGGGGTTGGGCGGGTGGCGAGGCGCCCCGCACCGGCGCTCGCTCGGGTCGCGGTGCCCGCGGACGGCTCGGCGAGGGGAAGGTGGGCCGAAGCCGCGGTGTCTCGACGAAAAGTGCCCGCGATCCGGGACATAGCCGTCGAGCAGCCGAGCCCAGCGCACTTCTCGGCGAATAGTGCTCGCTCAGCGGGCACAATTCGCCGAGCAAGCGACCGCGCGCCCTACGTCGTCGGCTGCTCCAACTCGATCGTCTGGATCCCGATCGGCTCGACCGGGCGGTCGCGGCCGTCGGTCTTCGTCGTCCCGATCTTGTCGACCACCTCGTGGCCCTCACGGACCTCGCCGAAGACCGTGTGCTTGCCGTCGAGCCACGGGGCGGCCTCGGTGGTGACGATGAAGAACTGCGAGCCGTTCGTGTTCGGGCCGGCGTTCGCCATGGCGAGGGCGCCGCGGACGACCTTGTGCGGGTTGATCTCGTCCTCGAACGTGTAGCCCGGGCCGCCCATGCCGGTGCCCTCGGGGCAGCCGCCCTGGATCATGAAGTCGTCGATCACGCGGTGGAAGATCAGGCCGTCGTAGAAGCCGTCGGATGCGAGCTTCTTGAAGTTGCTGACGGTCTTCGGGGCCTCGTCGTCGAACAGCTCGAAGACGATGTCGCCCTCGCTGGTCTTCATCGTGGCGATGGACACGGAGGGTCCTCCTCGTTCAGGTGGGGAGCGGTGCAGGTGCTGGGGACGACGCTAGCCGAAGACCTTCAGCTCCGAGATGCGCACGCGCGTCCCGGACGTCGGCGGCTTCGTGATCCACAGCAGCAGGGTCTGGTACTTGCTCGAGCCGGCGCCGAGGACGATGTGGGTCTTGCCGTCCGTCCCGATGTCGCTCTTGTCGGTGATGTGCGCCCAGCGCGTATCCGTGATCGCCGGCGGCGGCGTGGCCTCGTCGGTCGCGTAGATCTCGACCTTGAAGCCCGGGGTCGGCGTCGTGATGTCGACCGCCTTGATGCCCTTGGCCGACCCGATGTTCACGACGTAGCCCATGCCGACCTGCGGCTGGGCGGGGGCCGTGTCGACGTACCACGAGGTCGAGCCGTCGTGGTCGAGCGCCTTGCCCGGCACGCCCACCGCCGTCGCGCGGCGGTACGGGTCGTACACCGATCCCGCGGACTCCGCGAGGTCCATCGCGATGGGGGCCGTCGGCGTCGGGTTGGTCGTCTGGCCGCCGGTGGTGGTCTGGCCGGGGGTCGTCGTCGACCCGGGGCTGGTGCCGGTCGAGGTCGCCGGCGGCGTGGCGGCCGGCGGCGTCGCGGCCGCGGGCGGCGAGGTCTGCGGGGCCGGGGTCGGGGTCGGGGTCGGGGTCGCGCCCGACGAGGTGCCTACCGGCGGCGTGACCTTCGGCAGCGTGCTCTTGCCCGTGCTCGTCGAGGAGTCCGGCGTCGTCGTCGTGTCCGCCGGCGGCGTCGTGGCCGCAGGCGGCGGCGCGGTCGCGGGCGGGGTCTGCGCGACCTGGGCCGCGTTGACCTGCGCCTGCGTGGGCGGCGTCGTCTGGTCCTCGCGCAGCGCGGCGTACGACGTGGCGACGGCGCCCGCGACGAGCAGGGCGAGCAGCCCGAGGATCGTCGCCGCGGCGCGGCGACCGGGCGTCGACTCCAGCGGTCCGGAGGCCGCGCCGCAGGCCAGGCACCAGTCCTGGCCGGGCTCCAGCGTCGCGCCGCAGTTGGTGCAGGTACGCGCGCCGGGGTCGGCGGGCGTCTCCGGCGGGGCCTCGTGCGGCGGCGCCGGCGGGGCGCCGGGAGCGATCTCGGGCTGTGCCTCGAGCAGCTTCATCGGGTCTCAGGGTTGCACAAGAGCGAGTCGGACATGCACGCCATCCGTCACGCTCGGGCGAGTTCGACGCGCAGCGACGCGCCGTTCAGCGGCGTCCCGTCGACCGCGGCGACGATGCGCTCCGCCTCGCTGCGCGGGACCGCGAACAGGGAGAAGCGCTCGAGGACGCGCACGTCGCTGATCGCCTCGCCGTCGATCCCGGCGGCGGAGGTCACGGCGTGCACGAGGTCGGACACCTCGACGTGGTCGGCCCGACCGACGCCCGCGATGAGCATCGCCGAGGGCTCGTCGGGCGCGCGCGAGATGTGCGGCTTGGAGTGCCGGCGCGGGCGCTCGCTGATCGGCGCGGGCGTCGTGTGGACGCCCTCGGCCCACGGCGTGATCGGCACGCCGACGTGCTTCTCGATCGCCGCCAGCTCGCGACGCTGGCGCGGCTCGACGAACGTGATCGCCCGCCCGCTGCGCCCGACGCGGCCGGTGCGGCCGATGCGGTGGACGTAGACGTCCGGCGAGGTCGGGACGTCGAAGTTGATGACGTGGGTGACGGTCGAGATGTCCAGGCCGCGGGCGGCGACGTCGGTCGCCACGAGGATCGGGACGCGCCCGCCCTTGAACGAGAGCATCACGCCGTCGCGCTGGCCCTGGGTCATGTCGCCGTGCAGCGCGCGGACGTTGAGCCCGCGGTCGCGCATCTTGCGGTAGAGCTGGTCCGTGCGGATCTTCGTGCGCACGAAGACGATCGCCTGCTCGGGGCGCTCGGCCGACAGGACCTCGACGAGCTTGTCGGCCTTGTCCGCGGGCTTGACCTCGAGCGCGAACTGCTCGACCGAGTCGACGGTGAGGTTCGCCGACTTCACCTTGATGTGGACCGGGTCGTAGAGGTAGCGGTCGGCCAGCGCGCGGATCGGCGGCGGCATGGTCGCCGAGAAGAGCGCCGTCTGGCGGCTGTTCGGCGTCATGTTGAGGATCCGCTCGACGTCCTCGAGGAACCCGAGGTCGAGCATCTCGTCGGCCTCGTCGAGCACGACGAAGCGGCAGGTGTGCAGGATCAGGGACGCGCGCTGGGCGAGGTCCATGACGCGGCCGACCGTGCCGACCACGACGTGGCCGCCGGCGCGCAGCTGCGCCTGCTGGGAGCGGATCGGCGCGCCGCCGAACACGGCGACGACGTCGGCGCCGGTGTGCGCGCCGTACGTGCGGATCGCCTGCGTGACCTGGATGCAGAGCTCGCGGGTCGGCGTGAGGACGAGCGCCTGCACCTCCGGGACGGTCGCGTCGACGTGCTCGAGGATCGGCAGGCCGAAGGCAGCGGTCTTGCCCGAGCCGGTCTGGGCCTGGCCGATCACGTCCCGCCCGTCGAGCATCGGCGGGATCGCCTGCTCCTGGATGGGGCTGGGCTTCTCGTATCCGACGTCCTGCAGGGCGAGCAGCGTGCTCTCGGAAAGCCCCAGATCGGCAAAGGCGGTCACAGGCCTGCAGGGTACGAGGTACACGGGCATCCGGTCTGCCCGAAACGCCCGTGGGACCGCCGAAGTTGCGCGATCAGGCGGCCGTGGGGTCCAGCAGCAGCTTGCCGGTGGTCCGGCGCGCCTGCATGTCGGTGTGCGCCCGCGCCGCCTCGGCCAGCGGATAGGTCGCGCCGACGACGGCCCGCAGATCGCCCCGCGCGGCGCGCGCGAAGAGGTCCGCGAGCGGCCCCGAGACCATCTCGGGGCGCCCGAGGAGGTGCAGGAGCCAGAAGCCGACGACGGCGGCCGAGCGGCGCATGAGCCGGCCGGTCGCGACCGTGTTGGCCTCGCCCGAGGCGTTGCCGTAGGCGATGACGCGGCCGAACGGCGCGAGCGCCTTGAGCGACTGCTCGAACACCTCGCCGCCGGCCATCTCGAAGACGACGTCGACCCGCTGCCCGCCGTTGGCCTCGATCAGGCGCTCGGCCATGCCCTCCGGCGCGGCGTCGACCGCGGCGTCGGCGCCGAGCTCGAGCGCGAGCGCCCGCTTCTCCTCGCTCGACGCGGTCGCGATCACCCGGCCCGCCCCCATCGCCCGGCCGAGCTGCACCGCGAGCGAGCCGACCCCGCCGGCCGCGGCGTGGACGACGACGCTCTCGCCCTCCTGCACGCGCGCGCTCGTCCGATAGAGGTGCCACGCGGTCAGGCCCTGCAGCACGAGCGCGAGCGCCGTCCCGTCCTCGACGCCGTCCGGGATCGGGACCGTCAGGGCCGCCGGGGCGGTCGCGTACTCGGCGTAGCCGCCCGTCCCGCACATCGCGACGACGCGCTCGCCGGTGTCCTCCCGCACGCCCGCGACCTCGGCCCCCGGGACGAGCGGCAGCTCGGCCGGCGCGAGGTACTCGTTGCGGCGCTGGTGGGTGTCGGCGTAGTTGATCCCCGCCCGCGAGACGCGGACGAGGACCTCGCCGTCGCCCGGCTCAGGCGTCGGGAGATCGACGAGGCGGAGCACCTCGGGGCCGCCGAACTCCGTGGCCTGGATCGCGCGCATGGCGGCGGACCCTATCTATCGATTTCCCGCCCGCCCGCTACCTTCTCGCCCCCTATGAGCGTCACCGTCGTCGGATCCCTCGCCTATGACGCCGTCAAGACTCCGTTCGGCTCACGCGACCGGATGCTCGGCGGCGCCGCCACCCACTTCGCCCTGGCCGCGTCGTTCTTCGACGAGGTGCGGGTCGTCGGCCCGGTGGGCGACGACTTCGACGAGGCGTCGATGGAGGTCCTGCGCACGCGCGGGACGGTCACCGACGACGTCGAGCGCGTCGCGGGCGGCAAGACGTTCTTCTGGAGCGGCGTCTACGCCGACAACCTCAACTCGCGCGAGACGCTCGCCACCGACCTCAACGTCTTCGAGCACTTCGAGCCCAAGCTCTCGGACGCCTCGCGCGGGAGCGACGTCCTGTTCCTCGCGAACATCCAGCCCGAGCTCCAGCTCGCCGTCCGCGAGGAGTGCGGGGACGCGAAGTTCGTCGCGATGGACTCGATGAACCTGTGGATCGACATCGCGCGCGAGGCGCTCGAGCGCACGATCCGCACCGTCGACTGCCTGATCCTCAACGACGAGGAGCTCGAGCAGCTCACCGGCCGCCCGACGACCGTCGCGGCGGCGCAGGAGCTGCTCGGCTGGGGCCTGAAGGCCGTCGTCGCCAAGCAGGGCAAGTACGGCGCGACGCTCTTCACCGAGGAGGACGTCTTCGCGCTGCCCGCCTATCCGCTCGAGCACGTCGTCGACCCGACCGGCGCCGGCGACTCGTTCGCCGGCGGCTTCGTCGGCTACGTCGCGGCCCAGGGCGCCGACGCGAGCCACGAGGTCCTCGCGCGCGCGATGGCCTACGGCACGGCGCTCGCGTCCTACAACGTCGAGGAGTTCGGGACGGAGCGCGTGGCGCGCCTGACGGCCGACGAGATCGCGGGGCGCGTGAGCGACCTGCACCGCATGACGACGTTCACCGAGGCGCCGGTCGCGCTGCGCGGCTGAGCGCCCGCGCGCCGGGACGAAGGCGCCCTCAAGACCCGCCGCCCGCGTCCGATCACCCGGTCGAGGCGTGGGCCACGGAAGGCCGCGCCACATCTGCTCTCCGCCGCCTTCCGTCGGGACCGGACACTCGCACTGCCGGTTCCCGGCGGCGGGGGGTAGCATCGCGTTCGCATGGGCTGGACCTTCGTCTACCTGATGCTCATCCTGAAGATCCCGATCGTCGCGCTCCTGACGATCGTGTGGTGGGCCATCCGCGCGACTCCCGAGGAGTCCGAGCCCGTTCGCGCCGACGACGGCGGCACGAAGGTCCCGCCGCGCCCGCGCCACCCGCGCCATCCCCGCACGCCGCTCCCGCGCCACCCGCGCCGCGGCCCGCACGGCGACCCGCTGCCGTTCCCGCCGCCCCGCACGCGCACCGTGGTGGCCCGCGCGCGGCGCTCGGACCGCGCTTAGAGCGGCCTTTTCCGCGGCCCGGGCGTCCCGTCGCCCTGCGACACTGGACGCATGACCGCCACCTCCGTGCTGTCGGACGGGACGATCCGCCGCTTCGTCGACGACGGGCGCATCCGCATCGACCCGTGGGATCCGTCGATGGTCCAGCCGGCGAGCGTCGACCTGCGCCTCGGCAACTCCTTCCGCGTCTTCCACAACCACCGGATCACCGCGGTCGACCTCGGCGACCCGCCCTCGGAGCTGACCGAGCAGGTCCTCGTCGAGGACGGCGAGACGTTCGTCATCCACCCGGGCGAGTTCTGCCTCGGGCGGACCCACGAGTGGGTCGAGCTGCCCGACGACGTCGTCGCGCGCATCGAGGGCAAGAGCTCGCTCGGCCGGCTCGGGCTCGTCGTGCACGCCACGGCGGGCTTCTGCGACCCGGGCTGGAAGGGCACGCTGACGCTCGAGCTCGCGAACTTCAACTCGGTCCCGATCATCCTGCGCCCGGGCCTGCCGATCGCCCAGCTGTCGTTCATGACGCTCGACCGCCCGGCCGAGCGCCCCTACGGCCATCCGGACCTCGGCAGCCACTACCACGGCCAGGTCGAGGCGACCGAGAGCCGCTACGAAGGCGGCCCCGCGGGGTCCGCCGCGGTCCGCGCCACGAACGGCAGGTCGGTCGGGTAGGCTCCCGCGCCGATGCTGCTGGCGCTGCTCCAGATCGCGGCCGAGGAGGCCGAGGCCGAGCCCTCGAAGGTGCCGTTCTTCATCTGCGGCGGGGCGTTCGCGGCGTGGGCGATCGTCCTGTTCCTCGTCGGGATGCGCAGCCAGTCCTTCCCGGGCAGCCAGACGGCCGAGCGGGGCGTCATCGCCGTCAGCGCCGTGCTGATGGCGGCCGCGATGTTCACCGCCGTCATCACCGCCTGACGCCGCTGCGGGTCACCCGCGGCCCGGCCGGGTATCGCTAGGGCTCGACCCGCCCCACGGTGGGCGCCACGTGGGCACGGCGTAGAATTTGTTGCTCGTGGCCCCCCATTTCAGGAGACGCGATGAGCACTGACACGCAGGCGACCGCCGCCGGCGACGGCGTACGCGCCAACGGCGCGGAGACACTGACGGTCACCGACAACCGAACGGGCCAGACGTACGAGATCGAGATCACGGACGGCACCGTCCGTGCGATGGATTTCCGCCAGATCAAGGTCGACGACGACGACTTCGGCCTGATGACCTACGACCCGGCGTTCACGAACACCGCCGCCGCCCGGTCGGCGGTCACGTACATCGACGGCGACGCGGGCATCCTCGAGTACCGGGGCTATCCCATCGAGCAGCTCGCCGAGCAGTCGACGTTCCTCGAGGTCTCGTACCTCCTCGTGCACGGCGAGCTGCCGACCCAGCAGCAGCTCGACGAGTGGACGCACGAGATCACGATCCACACGTTCGTGCACGAGAACGTCAAGGACTTCATGAAGGGCTTCCGGCACGACGCGCACCCGATGGGGATGCTCGTCGGGTCGGTCGGCGCCCTGTCGACGTTCTACCCGGACGCGAACAAGATCCGGGACCCCGACAACCGCCACCTCCAGACGATCCGGCTGATCGCGAAGATGCCGACGCTCGCGGCCTTCGCCTACCGCCACACGCAGGGGATGCCCTACGTCTATCCGGACAACGACCTCCGGTACCCGGGCAACTTCCTGAACATGATGTACAAGATGACCGAGCTCAGGTACCAGCCGGACGAGCGGCTGGAGCGGGCGCTGGACATCCTGTTCATCCTCCACGCCGACCACGAGCAGAACGCCTCGACGAGCGCGGTGCGCGGCGTCGGGTCGACCCAGGTCGACCCGTACTCGGCGATCGCCGCGGGCGTGGCCGCCCTCTACGGCCCGCTGCACGGCGGCGCCAACGAGGCCGTGCTGCGGATGCTCAAGCGCATCGAGACGAAGGAGAACATCCCGGACTTCATCCAGGGGGTGAAGAACGGCGACGAGCGCCTGATGGGCTTCGGTCACCGGGTCTACAAGAACTACGACCCGCGGGCCAAGATCATCAAGTCGGCGGCCGAGGACGTCTTCGAGGTCGCCGGACGCAACCCGCTGATCGACATCGCGTCGGAGCTCGAGCGCATCGCGCTCGAGGACGACTACTTCGTCTCGCGCAAGCTCTACCCGAACGTCGACTTCTACTCGGGCCTCATCTACGAGGCGCTGGGGCTGCCGGTGGCGATGTTCCCGGTGATGTTCGCGATCGGGCGGACGGCCGGCTGGATCGCCCAGTGGCTCGAGCTCGTGCAGGACAAGGAGCAGAAGATCGCCCGCCCGCGCCAGATCTACACGGGCGAGCGCACCCGGGACTACGTCCCGCTGAACCAGCGCTAGATCCGCTCCGGCGCCGCGCCCGGGGCATCCGCTCCGGGCGCCGGCGGTGTGCGATCGCGCACAGAGATCCGTCCCGACGGGTCGTAGCGTCGACCGCGTGCTCATCCGCCTCGACAACGGCGTGCGCGTCCGCATCCGGCCGATCCGGCCCGACGACCGGACGCTCCTCGCTGAGTGCCTGGAGCGCCTCTCGCACGAGAGCGCCTACCAGCGCTTCCTCTCGCCCAAGCACCGCCTCACCGCCGACGAGCTGCGCTATCTCACGGAGGTCGACTTCCGCGACCACGTCGCGCTCGTCGCCGTCCGGCCCGAGGCGCCCGGGACGCTCGTCGGGGTCGGCCGCTGGATCCGACTGCGCGACGAGCCCGACGTCGCCGAGATCGCGTTCGTCGTCTCCGACGCGCTGCAGCGCCAGGGCCTCGGCACCGCGCTCGCGCAGGCGCTGGCGGACGCCGCGCGGGACCGGGGCGTGCGCCGCTTCGTCGCGACGATGCTGTCCGACAACCTCGCCGCGCACCGGCTGTTCGCCCGCGTCGCGCCGGCCCGCGACCTCCGCGTGGAGGGCACGCTGCACGAAGTGCGAGGCGAGATCAGATCCGGTCGCGCACGACGAGCAGGACGCCCGCGCCGACCGGGACGAGCGCCTGCGTGACGCGCTCGTCGGCCTCGACGAGGCGGCGGAACGGCTCGACCTCGCCGGCGTGCGAGAGCACGTTGTCGACCGCCAGCAGGCCGCCGGGCGCGAGCGTGCGGACGAGGTCCGGCCAGTAGCCGGGGTACGCGGGGCGCTCGGCGTCCAGGAAGACGACGTCGAAGGCGCTCTCGCCGAACGCGGCGAGCGCCTCGCCCGCGTCCGCCGTGCGCAGGTCGGCGACGTCCGCGAGGCCGGCGCGCGCGAGGTGCTCGCGGGCCAGCGCCGTGCGCGCGGGGTCGACCTCGAGGCTGACGAGCGAGCCGCCCGTCGCCGCCACGGCGTCGGCGAGCCAGATCGTCGAGTAGCCGTTCGAGGTGCCGATCTCGAGCACGCGCGGTGCGGCGCGGGTGCGGACGAGGACGCCCAGCAGCTCGGCCGTCTCGGGCTCGACGTTGCGGAAGCGGTCGAGGCGGTCGGCCTGGGCGGCGTCGTGCTCGCGGCCGGCGGCGTAGAGGGCGTCGGCGATCGCGCGGCGGGCAGCGTCGTGCATTCGGACGATTCTGGCGATCGCACCTGAACGGCGGCGTTCGTGTCTCGTAGGCTGACGCGGGTCGTGCCCCCCCGCTTCACCCTCACGGTCCGCCGTCGCGGCGCGACCGACCGCGATCGCTTCGAGTCGCTCGACGAGGCCCTCGACGCCCTGGAGTCCCGCCTCGACGACCTCGTGCGGCCCGAACGGCGCGGCGCCGAGCAAGGCCTCGGGCGGGAGTACGCGCCCGTGATGCAGGTCGCGGTGCGCGGCGAGGTCGCGGGCCCGGGCGGCCTGCGCGGCGGGGTCGACGTGCGCGGCGACGGGTCGGCCGAGGCGTACACCGGCCGGATCCGGCGCCGGCTCGTCGAGCGCGGCAGCGGCGAGACGGCCTACGAGGCGCTGCGCCGAGCGCTCGGCGCCTGACCGGGCGCCGTCGCCGCGGGCGCGCCGTACGGGCCCCGGCCGGTGAGGCAGTGCGCGCCGCACGCGGCGCCGAGCGCGAGCGCGGCCTCGAGGGGCTCGGCCGCGGCCAGCCCGTAGGTGAGGCCGGCGGCGAACGCGTCGCCGCAGCCGTAGGCGTCGACGACCGGGCCGGGCGGCGCGACGGCGGCCCACCGCCCGCTCGCGCCGTCCGCCGTCGTGAAGCGGCCGCCGCGCTCGCCCTCGGTGAGGACGACGACGCGCGGAGCGGGACGCAGGCGGCCGGGGTCGTGGGCCTCGGTGGTGTCGGCGGCGCTCGCGACGAGGGCGTCGATCTCGACCCCGGCCTCGAGCAGGGCGTCGAACGCCCGGACGGTCGCGACGAGCACCGTCGCCTGGCGCGCATGGCGGACGGCGGCGGCGTCCCCGGCGGTGAGGTAGACGCCGTCGAGGCGCGCGAGGTCGTCCCACGGCAGCGGATCGGCGCCGGTCGGGACGATGCGCTCGCCCATGATCGTGATCGTCCGCTCGCCGGTGGCCGCGTCGAGGTGGGTGAACCCGCGCCGGTGCGGGCGGGCGCGGTGGCCGGCGTGGACCGTGACGCCGTGGTCGACGAGCTCGGCGTGCACGGCCTCGGCGATCGCGTCGTCGCCGAGCGCGGTGAGGAAGGTCGCCGCGCCCGCGAGGCGCCTCAGCTGCACGGCGGCGACCGCCCCGCCGCCGCCCGCCGCGGTGAACCACTCGCGCCCGTGGACGACCTGGCCCGCGCGGGGCAGGCGGTCGACGACGCAGAACTCGACGTGCTCGACGTGGCCGACGACGCCGACCGCCGGCGTCATGCCGGCGGCGCGGGCAGGACGAGCGCGGAGCCGTTCTGGCGCAGCCAGCGGCGCGGCTCGCGGTAGTCGGGGACGTGGCGCTCGACGAGCGCCCAGAACCGCTGCGAGTGATCCATGACGACGAGGTGGCAGGCCTCGTGCCAGACCACGTAGTCGAGCACCGGCTCGGGGGCGAGCAGCAACCGCCAGTTGAAGCTCATCGCGCCCGTGGCCGAGCAGCTGCCCCAGCGGGTGCGCTGGTTGCGGATCGCGAGCGTCGTGTGCGGGCGCCCGAGCGCGTGCGTCGCGTGGGTGAGGCGCGGCTCGATCTGGCGCCGGGCCTCGGCGCGGTACCAGCGCTCGAGCGCGTCATGGGTTGCGGCGGCCGGCAGGTGGAGGTGGTCGTCCCTGCGGTGCGCGCGGGTCCGGCCTGCCTCGGGGCGGAGGGTGAGGTGGCCGCCGAGGAAGGGCACGGTGCCCGGCGGCGACTCGAGCCTGCTCCGCGCCGTCCGCGCCTCCGCGAGCTTGCGCTCGATCCAGGGCCGCAGCTCCGCCACGGCCCGCCGCGCATCGCGTTGCGTCGCGCGCTGCGGAATGACGACCTCGATGCCCTCGTGCGGGTCGACCTTGATCCGGATGCGACGGGCGCGCGGCGAGCGGCGGATCGTGTAGGCGAGGTCGTCGGTCGGCATCGGCGCTGCCGTCCCAGGCTACGCGGCGCGGCGGTCGGCGAGAGCGGCGGCGATGGTGTCGGCGACGTGGTGCGGTCGGGTCGTGAGGGCGCGGTCGGTGAAGCGCAGGGTCCGGTATCCGTGCGCGAGGAGCAGCGCGTCGCGGGCGCGGTCGTCCTCGAAGGCGCGGCGGGTGCGGTGGTAGCGCCAGCTGTCGGTCTCGACGACGAGGCGCTGCTCGGCGAAGAGGAAGTCGACCTCCCGGCCGGCGATGCGCTGGTTCACGCGGGGCTGCGGCAGCGCGTGGTCGTGGCAGAGCTGGCGGAAGAGCACCTCGAGGTCGCTGCGGGTGGGCTGCTCGCCGGCGAGATGCTCGTGCAACGCCGCCCGCAGCCGTGCCGCTCCGCGATGGCCGGGATGGGCACGGGCGATGGCCGCGAGGGCCGGGTAGTCGGTCAGCTCGCGGATCTCCATCCGGTCGAGCATCGCCTCGAGGTGCGCGCGCTGGAGGATCGCCGCCATGTCGAGGATCGTGCGCTCGGCGGTGGTCACGGGGATGCCGTGCCGCGTCGTGATCTCGTCGCGTGCGAGCGTCCGCGGCCGGTGCACGCGGATCGGGTCGCGGCTGCGGCGCCCGGTCCGCGGGATCGTGACGTCGATCCACCGCGACGCGCCGAAGCGCAGCTCCCACAGCGTCGCGGCGCTCGCGTGGCTGAGCGCCGCATGCGGCCCGCACGCGAGCACCGCGGCCATCCAGCGCCCGCGCTCGGTGAGGACGTCGTGCCCGACGGCGAAGACGCCGGTGTGGAGGCGGTGGAGCCGCCCGCGCGCCACCCGGTGCCCGATCGAGCTGTCGCGCACCGAGCCGGCGAGCTGCGGGCGCGACGACGCCGTGCTGCGCCCGCGAGTCGCGATCCGTCGATCGCGGGAGTGGGCCAGATCCTGCCGCTATGGACGGCGATCTGGCCCACGGGGCGTGTCGTCGGACATGGCCGAGGATGGCGGAGAAATCGTGACGCGTGACCCACGCCCTGCACCAACATCGCGCGCGCTCCGCTACAAGACCCGCAACGTCTGCAGCGACGTGTCCCGCGCCACGATCGAGCCGCCCTTGTCCCGCGCCTCGAGCAGGTACTCGACCGCGTCCGAGGAGACGCGGAAGCCCTCGAGGATCACCGGGATCCCGGGCGGATAGACCTCGACGACCTCGGCCGCGACCTTCCCGATCGCCTCGCGCAGCGGCAGCTCGTGGCCGATCGACTTCGCGTACCGGCGCGCCCAGTACGGATGCATCACCGGGCGATCGTCGATCGCGCTGAACGGGTTGCCGGTCAGGCCCTCGCGCGCGCCGCCCGGGAGCACCTCCGAGCCGAGCACGTCCACGAGCGCCGCCACCGTGTCCGGCACGGCCGCCTCGGACAGCTGGAAGGTGGCGATGAGCGTGATCGTCTGGACGCCGGCCTTCTCGATCACGATCCCGCGCTCGACGAGCGCGCGGGCGACCTCGTACCCCGACAGCCGGTAGCGCGACAGGCCGATCGTCGTCTTCACGAGGTCCCAGCCCGGCGCGTGGGCGCGGACCGAGCGCAGCCACGCCGCGTCGTCCATCCAGTCGAGGTCGGGGAGCGCGCCGCGCAGGCCCGCCTTCAGTGCGTCGGTCCGCTCGATCGCCCGGCCGAGCGCCTCCTCGCCCTGCGCGGCGAGCGTCCGCACGGCCGCGTCGGCCGACGCGAGCAGGTGGTAGGAGGGCGAGGTGGTCACGTACTCGCGGTACGCCTCCTCCATCAGCTCGGTGTCGACGCGGCCCTCGTGCCAGTGCAGGAGGCCCGTCTGCTGCAGGCCGCCGGCGAGCTTGTGGGTCGACTGCACGCAGACGTCGGCGCCCGCCGCCATCGCCGACTCGGGGAGGTCGGGGTGGAAGTGCAGGTGCCCGCCCCACGCCTCGTCGACGACGACCATCGCGGTCGGCGACATCGCGTGCACGCACTCGACGATCCCGCGCGTGTCCGCGGTCAGGCCCTCGTACGTCGGCGACGTGTAGAAGACCGCGACCGCGTCCGGCGCACGGCGCAGGCCCTCGCGGACCTGCTCGACGCTCGGTGGCAGGAGCGCCTCGTAGCGCGGCTCGTACGGCGTCGGCAGGAACCGGAAGTCGAGCCCGTAGGCCTTCAGCGCGTTGATGACCGAGTGGTGGATCGAGCGCGCGACGAGCACGACCGCGTCCTGGCGCTCGAGGGCCAGCGCCCGCAGCACGACCCAGTTCGAGCCGCTCGACCCGTGGACCGAGAACATCGTCCGGTCGGCGCCCTGGGCGTCGGCGGCGAAGCGCTCGGCCTCGCCGAAGATCCCGTCGTGGTCGACGAGCGTGCCGAAGAACCCGGCCGAGATCGAGACGTCCGAGGCGTAGAAGTCCTCGACGCGCTCCTGGTCCTCGAGGATCGACGGCGTGCACCAGCGGTGGTAGCGGCCGACGTCCTGGTTGAGGACGCGCACGATCGGCGACGGCGTGGGACGGACGCTCGGCATGGGCGCGGACATAATCACCTCGATGGCCCGTTCCGTCGTCCCCCTTCCGCGGGAGGTCCGCTCCCCGTTCCAGGTCTACGTCAACGGCGTCCCCCAGCGCCTGGGCGACGACTACAAGGTCGAGGACGGCGCGCTCGTCTTCCCGCGCGCGCTGAAGAAGGACCGGATCTCCAAGTGGCGCTGGTTCGTCGGCGCCTGGGGCGTCGGGACCTACCGCCAGGACGACTCGGTCGACGTGCGCTACGAGCGCGCCGACGGCACGCCGGCCGTCGCCGAGAAGCTCGACATCGAGCTGTTGCCGTAGAGCAGCGCCGTCTCCTCCCACGGCCGCAGGAGCTTCAGCGCGCTGAGGATCGCGCGCGTCGCGGGCGAGCGGTTCAGCGTGTAGAAGTGGATCCCGGGCGCGCCGCCGCGCAGGAGCTCGGCGCACTGCATCGTCGCGTAGGCGACGCCGAAGTCGCCGACGGCGTCGGGCTGCCGGGAGCGCGAGACGAGCTCGCGGCGCAGGCGGGCGGGGATCGTCGCGCCGCACAGCGACGTCATCCGCTCGAGCTGCTTGACGTTCGTGATCGGCATGATCCCCGGCACGATCGGCACGTCGATGCCGATGTCGCGCGCGCGGCGCACGAAGTCGAAGTACAGGCGCGTTGTCGAAGAACAGCTGCGTGATCAGGAACTGCGCGCCGGCGTCGACCTTCTCCTTGAGGTAGTAGAGGTCGTCCTCCGCGCTCGTGGCGTGGATGTGCGTCTCGGGGAAGCAGGCCGCGCCGACCGCGAAGGGGAAGTCCGCGCGGATGAGCTCGACGAGCTCGCGCGAGTACTCGAGGCCGCCCTCGGTCTTGACCCACTCGTCCTGGCCGGCGGGCGGGTCGCCGCGCAGGGCGAGCACGTTGTCGATCCCCGCCTCCCGCATCGCGCCGAGCGTGTCGCGCAGCTCGTCGACGGTCGAGCCGACGCAGGTGAAGTGCGGCATCGCCTCCATGCCGTACTCCTCCTTGATCCGCGACACGATCTCGATCGTCTTGTGGGCGGTGCTCCCGCCCGCGCCGTAGGTCACCGACACGTAGTCGGGCCGCAGCGAGCGCAGCTCGCCGACGGCGTCGAAGAGGTTGCTCAGGCCCTCCTCGGTCTTCGGCGGGAAGAACTCGAACGAGAACACGGGCCGGTTCGGCTGGGCCAGCAGCTCCGGAATGCGCACGCCGCAAGAGTAGAACGTCGCTCAGTCGATGGCGCGCCAGCGCTCGGGACCGCCGGCGTCGTCGCGCTCCGGCGCGGCCCGTCCGGTCGCCTCGAGGTGGCGCAGATAGCAGAGCGTCTCCTGCAGCCACCAGCTGCCCGTCTCGGGCGTCGGCTCCGCCCCGTGGACGCCCGCGACGGCCGCGAACGCCGTCACGGGCCCGTCCTCGCGCAGCGTCACCTCCAGGCGCTCGAGCCGCTCGGCGACGAGCGCCCGGTTGGCCTCGATGTGGGCCGTGACGTCGTTGAACGTGCGGCCGTGGCCGGGCAGGCAGAGGCGCGGGCCGTAGGCCTCGACGGCGTCGAGCGAGGACAGGAACTCGCCGACGGGGTCGGGCGTGTAGCCGAAGTCGTAGTAGAGCGAGATCCGCCCGAGCAGGTGGTCGCCGCTGATGAGCAGGCGCCGCTCGGGCTGGAACAGGCAGACGTGCGACGGGGCGTGGCCGGGCGTCTCGACCACGAGCCACGCGCCGAGGTCGCTGCGCACCTCGACGCCGGGCAGCAGCGGCCGGTCGACGGTGACCGGGCCGGCGAGCCCGGACGGCCCCTCGCGCCGGCCCTTCTCCCAGCGCGCGAGCGGCTCGGGCGGCACGCCCGCCGAGCGCGCGATCTCGACGCGCTGCTGCAGCACGGCCTCGGGGTCGTCGGCCTGGCGGGTCGCGTGCCCGTGGCTCGGGTGCATCCACACCGCGCAGCCCGAGCGCTCGACGACGGTCGCGGCCTGCCCGTAGTGGTCGATGTGCGCGTGCGTGATGACGAGCAGGCGCACGTGCTCGAGGCGCAGGTTGACCTGGTCCATCGCCCGCTCGAGGTGCGCGAGCGAGCCGGGCTCGTGCATCCCGCAGTCGAAGAGCACGACCCCGTCGCCCGCGGCGACCGCCCAGGCGTTGCAGTGCGGGATCCCGGGGAACGGGAGCGGGAGGCGCAGGCGCCAGACGCCCGGGATGACGCGCTCGCCCCGGCCGACCTCGCGCTTGCGGGTGGTGGTCATCGAGCGCGCACGATACGCGGCCTGCTAACACCTACGACATGGGCAAGCGCAGCCGTGCGCGCGGGCGGGCCGAGCGGCTCGAGGCGCCGACGAGCGACTACACGTCTCCCGACGGGGCGGTGCTCACGCTCCGGGGCGCGCTGACCCCGAAGACCCGCGCCCAGTACGCCGAGACGTTCGCGGGCAATCTGCTGTCCCAGGAGGACGCCTGGCAGCGCGCCGTCGAGTTCCTGTTCGAGCGCCTCGCGGTGCGCTGGGAGATCGCCGGCGTCCCGAGCGAGGGCCAGAAGGTGCTGCTCATGCGCTACCGCGTCGCGACGCAGGACGAGCGCCGCTTCGTCCGCGACACGCTGCGCGAGCACCTCGCCGAGCACTTCCCGGACATGGAGGCCCCGTGACGGCCATCGACCCCCGCGCGTTCGCCGACCTGCTCGCCGGCTACTGCCTCGACGTCCGCCCCGGCCAGCAGATCGCCGTCCGCTCGACGACCCACGCCGCCCCGCTCCTGCTCGAGCTCCAGCGCGCGATCCTCGAGCGCGACGCGTGGCCGGTCCTGCGCGTCGACCTGCCCGGCCAGGTCCGCGGCTTCTACGACCACGCCGGCGACCGCCACCTCGACGAGATCTCGAGCCTCGCCCTGGCCGAGGCGAAGGGGATCGACGCCTCGCTCGGGATCAACGCGACGCGGGGACGTCCACGAGCTCGTCGGGGTCGACCCGGCGCTCATCACCCGGCTGGCCCGCGCGCGCCGCCCGCTGCGCGAGCAGACGATGAAGAAGCGCTGGTGCACGACGCTGTGGCCGACCGAGGCGCTGGCCGCGCAGGCGGGCATGGCGCTCGCGGAGTACGAGGCGTTCGTGGCCCGCGCGCTGTTCCTCGACCAGCCCGACCCGGTCGCCTCCTGGGGCGGCCTGCGGGTGTTCCAGGACAAGCTCATCGCGCGGCTGAAGGAGGCCCGCGACATCCGCATCGAGGCCGAGGGCACCGACCTCACGCTCCGCGTCGCCGGGCGCACGTGGGTCAACTCGGACGGCAAGCGCAACATGCCCTCGGGCGAGGTCTTCACCGGCCCGCACGAGACGAGCGCCAACGGCCGGATCCGCTTCACGGTCCGCTCCGCGCCGCAGGGCGTCGACGTCGACGGCGTCGAGATGGAGTTCCGCGACGGCGAGGTCATCGGCGCCGACGCGGCCACCGGCGCCGAGTACCTCGACCGCGCGCTCGAGACGGACCGGGGCGCGCGCTTCCTCGGCGAGCTCGGGATCGGCACGAACTTCGGCATCGACCGCCCGACGGGCACGATCCTGTTCGACGAGAAGATCGGCGGGACGGTCCACCTCGCGCTCGGCCGCTCGTACCCCGAGACCGGCGGCAAGAACTCCTCCGCCCTGCACTGGGACCTCATCTGCGACCTGCGCCAGGGCGGGCGGCTGTCCGCCGACGGCGACGTGCTCATGCTCGACGGGCGCTTCGCCCGCGTCTGACGGCTTGCGCCTCTTCGTCACCGGGCTGGGCGGGTACCTCGGGCACGCGATCGCGGCGTTCGCGCGGGACGGGCACGAGGTCTCGGGGACGGTGCGCTCGACGCCCGCGCCGCCCGGCGCGCGCTCGTTCGCGCTCGACGTCCGCGACGAGGGCGCCGTCGGCGCCGCGCTCGACGACGTCCGCCCCGACGCCGTGATCCACACCGCCTACGTGCAGAACGGCGAGGAGTCGCTGTCGGTCAACGTCGACGGCGCGGCGGCGGTCGCGCGCGCCGCGGCCGCCCGCGGGGTGCGGCTCGTGCACCTCTCCTCCGACGTGATCTTCACCGGCGACCTCGGCCGCCCGATCCGCGAGGACGACCCGCCCGCCCCGATGACGGCCTACGGGGCGACGAAGGCGGAGGCCGAGACGGCCGTGGCCGCCGCGGACCCCGGCGCCGTCCTCGTGCGCACGAGCCTCATCTACGGCGGGGCCGAGCCCTCCAACCACGAGCGGCGCGCGCTCGACCCCGCGATGACCTTCTACGACGACGAGATCCGCTGCCCGATCGCCGCCGCCGACCTCGCCGCCGCGGTCGTCGAGCTCGCCGCGCTGCCCGACGTGCGCGGCCCGCTGAACGTCGCGGGCGCCGACGCCGTCAGCCGGCTCGACTTCGCCCGCCTCGTCGTCGCGGCCGCCGGCGGCGACCCGGACGCGCTCCGCGGCGGCCCGCACCCACCGGGGCGGCCGGGCGACTGCGCGCTCGACATCGCCCGGGCGCGGGCGCTGCTGCGGACGCGGCTGCGCGGGGTGCGCGAGGTCCTCGCCTAGGCCGCTCGCTCGAAGATCAGCACCGCGATGCCCTCGCCGACGACCTTCGACTCCGTGAGCCGCATCCGGCGCCGGTCCGGCAGCTCCTCGAAGGCCTTCTTGCCCGTGCCGAGGATCACCGGAAAGACCATGAGGTTGACCTGGTCGACGAGGTCGTTCGCGACCAGCTCCTGGACGAGCCGGTGGCTGCCGGGCACCTGCAGCTCGCCGTCGAACTCGTCCTTGAGCTTGCGCACCGCGGCGGTCGTGTCGTTGCCGTCGAGGACCGTGGTGTTGTTCCACTCCGGGTTCTCGAGCGTCGTCGAGACGACGAACTTCGGCATCGCGTTGAACTTGTCGGCGAACTCGCCCTCGCGCTCCGGCCAGGCGCCGGCGAAGCTCTCGTAGGTCCGCCGGCCGATGAGCAGCGCGTCGGCCGACATCGTCTCGTCGAGCTTGAACTGGTTGCCGTCGTCGCCGCGGTCGAACTCGAACGTCCACCCCGGGTACTTGAAGTCCTCGCCGCCCGGCGCCTCCATGACGCCGTCGATCGACACGAACTCCGTCACAACGATGCGAGCCGGCATTGGGTCTCCTTCGTTCGAACGCTTGGTCGAGTCACAAGACCCGACGCGCCACGCGAAATCATCGCCCGTCGCCTGCCAGGATCCATCGATCGAGCTTCCCGTCATGCCGCCCGTCGCGCCGATGCTGGCCAAGCCCGCGGCCGCGATCCCGCGCGGGCAGTTCTACGAGCCGAAGTGGGACGGCTTTCGCTCGATCGTCTTCCGCGACGGCGACGAGGTCGAGATCGGCAGCCGCAAGGAGCGGCCGATGACGCGCTACTTCCCGGAGGTGGTGGAGGCCGTCAGGCGCAGCTTCCCGCCGCGCGCCGTCATCGACGGCGAGATCGTCATCGCCGGCGACGGCGGCCTGGACTTCTGGGCGCTGCAGCAGCGCATCCACCCCGCCGCGAGCCGCGTCGCGATGCTCTCCGCGGCGACCCCGGCGAGCTTCGTCGCGTTCGACCTGCTCGCCCTCGGCGACGACGACCTCACGGGCGCGCCGTTCGCCGAGCGCCGCGCGCTGCTCGAGCAGGCGCTGGCGGACGCGGCGCCGCCGGTCCACCTCACCCCGATCACGCGCGACGAGACGGTCGCGCGCGCCTGGTTCGAGCGCTTCGAGGGCGCCGGCCTCGACGGCCTGATCGCCAAGCGCGCCGAGCTCGCGTACGAGCCGGGCAAGCGGGTCATGACGAAGATCAAGCACGTCCGGACGGCCGACTGCGTGGTCGCCGGCTACCGCGTCCACAAGACCGTCCCCGACGCGATCGGGTCGCTGCTGCTCGGCCTCCACGTCGACGACGCGGCGCCGGCGTCGCAGTGGATGGACCGGATGAGCGGCCTGGCGCCCGTCGGCGTGATCGGAGCGTTCCCGCTCGCCCGCCGGCGCGAACTGTTCACCGAGCTGCAGGAACTGGTGATCGACGTCGCCGACCACCCGTGGAACTGGGCGGCCGAGTTCGGAGCGGCGCCCGAGGGCGGAAGCCGCTGGAACCCCGGCAAGGACCTGTCCTTCGTGCCGCTGCGCCCGGAACGGGTCGTCGAGGTGCGCTACGACTACATGGAGGGCGCGCGGTTCCGCCACCCGCCGCAGTTCGTGCGCTGGCGCCCGGACCGGGAGCCGGCGTCGTGCGGCTTCGCTCAGCTGGAACGGCCGGCGGCCTTCGACGTGGCGGATGTGCTCCAGGGGCGGGTCCCGGCCGAGGCCGACGTCAGCGACTGACCGAGCGTGTCGAGCAGCCACGCGGCGTAGCGCGCTCCGCTCCAGCCGCACTCGTGCGTGAGCCGGAGATAGACGTCGTGGCCGGCAAGCGCGTAGATCGTGTCGGCGGCGTCCTCGGGCGTGACCCCCTCGGCGAGCACGCCGGCGCGGGCGAGGGCCAGCGCGACGTCGCGATAGTCCGCGCGGATGTTGCGCTGCCCGCGCTCGCGTTGCGCCGCGAGCTGCGGGTCGCCCGCGGCGGCGGCCTCCGCGACCGCGAGGATCGGCGCGGTGCGGGCGAGGATCGCCGCGATCGCCGGCGCGAGCCGGGACAGGATCTGATCGCCGGGCGCGGCGAGCACCTCCTGCCAGGCGTCGCGGTCGGCGAGCGGGGCGTCCTCGTCGCCGCCGCGGACGGCCACCGTGATGATCTCGCCCAGCAGGGCCGCCTTCGTCGGGAAGGCGAGGTAGACCGTGCGCTCCCCGACCTCCGCCGCACGCGCGATCGCACTCATCGTCGTGACCGCGTAGCCGTCGCGCAGGAACAGCGTCGTGGCGGCGTCGCGGATCCGCCGCCGGGTCTCCTGCGCCCGCCGCTCGCGCTTGGGCGACTTGTACGGGCGCGGGGCGCGGCTCGGATTCGCCTTGACCGGAGGTTCGTTCATTGGCTACAGTTCCACTGTAGCTACAGTCTTACTGCAGCGAACAGTCCGAAGATCCTACCGGGAGGAACGGCATGTCGGCCGCCAACAAGGACCTCGTCGCGCGACTCCACACCGACGTGCTCGACACGGGCGACCTCGCGCCGATCGACGAGCTCGTCCATCCCGACTACCGCAACCACGAGGCGGCGCCCGGCACGCCCGGCGGCCGCGACGGATTCCGCCACACGGTCGCGTTCCTGCGCGGCGGCTTCCCGGACCTCCGGTTCGTGATCGAGGACATGGTCGCCGAGCACGATCGCGTCGTGGTCCGGTGCCGCTTCGAGGGCACGCACGCCGGGGCGTTCCTCGGCATCCCGCCCACCGGACGCCGCGTGTCGACCGAGCACATCCACATCTACCGGATCCAGGACGACATGGTCGCCGAGCACTGGGCCTGCCGCGACGACATCAGCGGCTTCCGCCAGCTCGGCGCGCAGCCGCACCCGGCCTGACGCCGCGCGTCAGTCGCGCAGCGCCGAGTCGACGGCGCGGGCGACCTGCTCGCGCGAGCGGGCGCTCACCGCCCGGCTCAGGGCGTCGGCCCAGCGCTCGGCGCTCACCTCGCGCGCGTCGAGGCCGAGGTCGGCGAGGACCGCGGCGTGGTCGACGTGCCCGGCGATCTGTTCGGCCCGGCGCTCGGCGGCGGCGTGCTGGACCCGCACCAGCCGCGTGTGGCCGTCCTCGGCCGAGATGCGCAGCAGGTCCTCGCTGACGGCCGGGATCGCGCGCCGGGCGCACTTCTCCCACGGCGCGTCGGCCGCGGAGTCCACGACGACCTGCCGGACGACGCGCCAGCCCGCATGGCGGGACTCGCACCGGGCGACGAGGAAGCGGGCCAGGGCGTCCGCGACGATGGCGCCGTCGGGCTCCGACCCGTGGGCGTCGAGATGCCGTAAGGCCTCGGCGATGCCGCGACCGGCTCCGACGGCTCGAGCGACCTGGACCGCCGTCCGCCGGGGCCCGCGCCGTGATTCGATGATCTCGATCACTCCAGGGTAGCCCGCGCCGCCGGGCGTGACGCGACGAAGACCAGTTCGCGTCCGCGTCGTCCGTCCGCCGCGCCGAGGACATCGTCGACGACGTAGCCATGCTCGAGGAGCGCCGCCTCGACCTCGTCGCGCTCACGGAAGCGCAGCGTCGAGTCCGACGTGAGCACGGCTCCATCCGAGGCGAACACCCACGTCTGGCGAAAGGCGACCAGTGGGCCGTCCACGTCGATCAGGTCGACCCAATGCTCGAGCGCGCCGACGCCCGGGACCTCGACGCTGCGGTAGGTCGCCGCGCGGGTCCATCCTCGCCAGGCCCGGCACGCGGGGTCACGAGTCTCGAACACGAGACGCCCACCGGGCCGCAGGGCGCCGTGCACGCCTCGCAGCGTGCGGTCCCAGTCCGCGGGATCGACGATCGCCTGCGCGACGTTCCCCGTCATCGTCGCGAGATCGACCCGCATCGGCGGCAGCGCCGCCGCGTCGCCGTGGACCCAGCGCACCCGGTCGGCACCGGCCTTGGCCCGCGCGACGCGCAGTGAGCCGGCCGCCGGGTCGACCCCGGTCACCTCGACCCCTCGCGCGGCGAGAAGCAGTGCCAGCGCGCCCGTGCCGCACCCGAGATCCAGCACGCGACGGGCGCCGAAGTCGTCAGCCAGCGCGACGTAGAGGTCGAGGTCGCTGCGGTCGCCCTCGAGCGCGTCGTAGATCGCCACCAGCCGGGGGTGCTCGAAGTTCGCGTCGGGCACCGTCAGTGCGAGCGGTGGGCGACGACGTTCACGATCGTGCCGCTCGGCTCGCGGAGCATGAAGCGGCGGACGCCCCACGGCTCGTCGCGCAGGCGATAGGCGACCTCGAGGCCCAGCTCCGCCGCCCGCGCGTGGATCGCGTCCACGTCGTCGACCCCGACCGAGATGCCGGGCGCCGCGGGGTCGTCGTTGCCGATGATCGAGACCTGGGCGGAGGGGTTGGTCGGCGATGCGACGGTCACGACCCAGCCCAGGTCCATGACCGGCTCGAAGCCGAGGAACTCCGTGAAGAACGCGCGTGTCTCGGCGACGCGGTCTGACCGGATGTTCGGCACCGCTCTCGCGATGGTGGGCGTCATCGTCGTCTCCTTCGTCCGTCGTCCAGGTGCTCGCCCGGAGGCTAGGCCCGGCCCGACCCCCGGTCTTGGACGAATGTGACGGGATCGTGCGCCTACCGCTACACGCCCGCCGCCGCCCGCTCGCCGAGCGCCGCGGCGGCGGCCGCGCGGCCGGTCCGCACCGCGCCCTCCATGTAGCCCGCGACCCACTGGTCCGAGCCGCAGACGTAGAAGGGCGGCTCGTGCGTGCCGTGGCGGGGGCCGACGGCCATGACGTCGCCGGGGCGCCAGTGCGTGACGTACCCGAGCGTCCACGGGTCGGTGCCCCAGCGGCGCACCCAGAACGCGTCGGGGACAGCCGCGGCGTCGCCGTACATCTCGCGCAGCTCGCCGATCACGTCCGCACGCACGCCGGCGTCGTCGGGGGCGGCGAGGAGCAGGCCGAGCCGCTCCGGCGCGACGAGCATCGACAGGACGCCCGGCGCCTGCGGCCAGGTCGAGCCGAGCAGGCCCTCGCCGTACGCGACGCCGTCGGCGCCGCTCTCGGCCCACATCGAACCGGGATACGCCGCGACGACCTTCGCGGCCAACGCGTGGCGCTGGCGGCGCAGCGACGTCAGCCGCTCCTCCGCCACGCCGGTCACCTCGACCGCGCGCAGCGGCCCGACCGGCAGGGCGCAGACGACCGCCTCCGCCCGCAGCCGCTCGCCGTCGGCCAGCGTCACCGTGCAGCCGCCGCGCGCGACGTCCACGCGCGTCACCGCCGCGCCCAGCCGGATCCGGCCGGCGATCTCGGCCGCCATCCGCAGCGCGACCTCGGCGGAGCCCTCGGCCACCCGCAGCCCCTCCCACGCCTCCTCGTCGTAGAAGCCGGTCGCCCCGCCCGCGGCGATCTTGCGCAGCTCGGACAGCAGCGACGTCGACTCGACGCCGCCCGCCGCGAGCCCGAGGTGGAACAGCGCGCGCTCGCGCACGACCGCCTCCGGCGCGCCCGACGGAGCGCAGCCAGCCGGCGAGCGAGACGCGGTCGAGCGCGTCCGCGTCGGGGTGCGACCACGGGTCGTCGGGGTCGACCGTCCGGGCGAGCGCGCAGAACGCGGCCTCGACGCGCTCGGCCTCGGCCCGCTCGGCGGCGGTGCGCCACTCGCCGCGGCGCACGCCCTCGCGCAGGAACGTCGTCCGCTCGCCGGTCGCCGCGACGTAGCTCGGCTCGACCGTCGAGCCCGAGCTCCTCCGCCAGCCCGAGGTAGGCCGTCTGGAACGCGCCGGTGAGCTCGCCGCCGAGCTGGACGCGCCGCCCGTCGGGCAGGTCGGTCTGCTCCACGCGGCCGCCGACCCGGTCGCGCGCCTCGAGGACGAGCACGTCGGCGCCGCCGAGCGCGAGGTCGCGGGCCGCGGACAGGCCGCCGAGACCGGCGCCGAGGACCAGCACGTCGTACGTCATGCGGCCACCTCCTCCGGCGCGCGGGCCTCCCGCGCGACGGCGTCGAGCGCGAGCGCGCCGTGGGGCGCGACGAGCACAGGGTTCAGCTCGAGCAGGTCGAGCCCTTCGGCGAGCAACGCGTCACCGGCGGCCGCCGCGAGCTCCGCGGCGGCGGCGACGTCGAGCTCGGGACGGCCACGGCCGCCGCACAGCAGCGGCGCGCCGCGCAGCGACCGGATCGCGCCGGCGACGCGTTCGGGACTCGCGGGCAGCGGGACGACGACGGCGTCGTCGAGCAGCTCGGCCCACACGCCGCCGAGGCCGATCACGAGCGCGGGGACGACGGCGTCGCGCCGCGCGGCGACGAGCAGCTCGACGGTCCCGGTCGCCATCGCCTCGACGAGGACCGCCGCGCCGCCGCCCGGCTCGGCCGTCTCGCCGGCGAGTGCCACCAGCCGCCGGTACTCGCGCCGCAGCGTGACCTCGTCGGCGACCCCGAGGGCGAGCGCGCCCGACTCCGTCTTGTGGCGCAGCCCCGCCGCGGAGCGCTTCAGCGCGACCGGCCAGCCGAGCTCCGCGGCGGCGCGGACCGCGTCCTCCTCGTCGGCCGCCGCGCGACCCGGGACGACCGCGATCCCGCGGCCACGCAGGAGCGCCTTGGCCTCGTGCTCGGCGAGCCAGCGCCCGCCGGCGGCCGGGCCGCCCGAGGACGCGGCGGCCCGCGCGATGGCCCGCAGCCGCTCCGCGCCGCCGGGGGCGACCGGCTGCAGCGCCCGCGCGCACAGCAGCCCCTCGCGCATCCCGCACGCCGCGGGGACGCCGCGGGCGGCGAAGTCGGCCGCGCTCGCGTCGTCGAGCAGCTCCGGCAGGGTCGCCGCGACGAGCACCGGCGTGGCGGTGGCGGCCGCGCCTTGGACGATGCCTTCGCGCACGTTCTCCCACGACTGCGCCGACCAGCCGTCGGTGTCGCCGGGCTGGTCGTAGAGGACGAGCACCTGGTCGATCGCCGGGTCGTCGCCGACCGTCGCGATCATGTCGCGCAGGATCGGCGTGTCGCCCCAGACGAGCGCCGTGTAGTCGAGCGGGTTGGCGACGCGGACGGAGGCCGGCAGCAGCGCGCGCAGCCGCCCCACCGTCGCCGGCGCGAGCGGCGGCAGGTCGACGCCGAGACGCTCGGCCTCGTCGCCCCCGACGGCGCAGTCCGCCCCCGAGCACGTGACGAGCGCGACGCCGCGGCCGGCGGCCCGGCGGCCGCTCGCCAGCGCCTTGGCCAGCTCGAGCAGCTCGTGGCCGTCCCGTGCCCACGCCGCGCCCGCCTCCTCCACGAGCGCCCGGAAGACGCGATGGTCGCCCGCGATCGCGCCGGTATGGGTCGCGGCCGCGGTCGCGCCGACGGTCGAGGCCCCGGCCTTGAGCACCGCCACCCCGACGCCGCGCTCGACGCAGCGGGCGAGCGCCTCGCACAGGCGCGGCGCGTCGCCGTCGTCCTCGACGTACAGCCCGACCGAGCGCACGCCCTCGTCCTCGGCGAGGAACGCCAGCAGGTCGCCGGCGTCGAGCACCGCCTGGTTGCCGCACGAGACGACCGTGTGCAGGCGCAGCCCCCGGCGGGTGGCGAGCGCGTTGACCGCGAGGTTGCCGCTCTGGCTGACGAGGGCGACGCCGCCCGGCTCCTGCGGGCGCAGCGCGTCGCCCCACAGCGCCGCGCGCTCGTGCAGGCGGACCATGCCGTCGCAGTTCGGCCCGATCACCGGCAGCGCGTGGCGGACCGCGGCCGCCACGAGCCGGTCCTGGAGCGGCTGGTCCCCGCCGTCGGCGAAGCCCGCGCTGATGACGACCGCGCCGCCGCAGCCGCTCGCGCCCGCCTCCTCGATCACGTCGGGCACGCTCGCCGCCGGAACGGCGACCACGACGGCGTCGGCCGGCGCGGGCAGGTCGGAGAGCGACGGGAACACCGGGCGCCCGAGCACCTCGCGGTGCGTCGGGTGCACGCCCCAGACCTCGCCGTCGTAGCCGAGCGTCGCGAGGTTGCGCAGGGTCTCGTGCGCGTACGTCTCCGCACGCGGGGTCGCGCCGACGACGGCGATCGACCGCGGGCGCATGAGGCGGGCGAGGTCCATCGCGGGAGCCATCTAGGTGATGAGGCGCTCGACCCCGCGGCGCTCCATCGAGCGGGCCACGATCAGGCGCTGGATCTCGCTGGTGCCCTCCCAGATGCGGTCGACGCGCAGCTCGCGCAGGAAGCGCTCGGCCACGTTCGTGCGCAGGTAGCCGCGGCCGCCGAACGTCTGCACCGCGCGGTCGGCGCACACCCACGCGCGCTCGGAGACGAACAGCTTGGCCATCGACGCCTTGCCGTGGACGAGCTTGGGGTCGGCGGCGGGGTCGTCGGCCAGTGCGCAGACGCCGAGGGTCAGCGCCCGGCCGGCGGCGGCGTCGGCGGCCGAGTCGGCCAGCGGGAACGAGACGCCCTGGTGGTCGTAGATCCGGCTTCCGCCCTGCTCGCGGGTCGTCGCCCATGCGACGGACTCCTCGAGCAGGCGCAGCATCGCGCCGAGGCCGCGCGCCGCGATCCCGAGGCGCTCCTCGGTGAACCACGCACGCTGGAGGTCGTCGCCCGCGCCGACGGCGCCGAGCACCGCGTCCTCGGGCACCTCGACCCCGGTGAAGCGGACCGTCGGATGGCCGTGCGGGTAGGCGTGGGTGAACGGCGGGTCGTCGACGATCTCGACGCCGGGCGCGTCGCGCTCGACGAGGAACAGCGTCGGGAGCTTTTCGCCGGCCTCGATCACGTTCGCGACCACGATGAGGACGGCCGCGACGTCACCCGACGTGACGAACCACTTCTCGCCGTCGATCACGGAACCCGCCCTCGCTGCGCCGCGCGACAGTCGCGATGCCCGACGGGTCCGACCCCGCGTGCTCCTCGGTCACCGCGTAGGCGTCCTGCGACTCGCCGCGCAGCCCGGGCCGCAGCCAGCGGTCGATCTGCGCGGGGGTGCCGTGGGCGAGGACGTTGTAGGCCGTCGGGATGTGCCACGAGAGGCCGTTCGTCGAGCGGCCGATCTGCTCCTCGACGAGCGCCCACTCGACGTGGGTCCAGCCCTGGCCGCCGTGCTCGGGCGCGTGCAGGCCGCCGTTCAGGCGCGCGGCCAGCGCCGCCGCCTTGATCGCGTCGACCTCCTGCGGCGGCAGGATGCCGCCCGCGCGCTCGGCCATCTCCTCGCGCGGGATCAGCACGTCGTCGACGAACCGACGCGCGCGCTCCTGCAACTCGGTCTGGGCCGGCGTCAACGTCCCCGCGCCCGGCGTCTCCATCAGCGTCATGGCGTCCCTCCCACGGCCTCGAGCGCCCGGCGTGCGTCCTCGCGCGCCCGGCCACCGCCGGGCAGGCCGAGGAGCAGGCCGGCCTGGTTGCGCACGATGTCCTGCACGGTCGCCGCGGCGTGCGCCACCGCGGGATCGTCGCTGCGGGCGCCCCACGCGGCGAGGTCGGCGGCCTCGCGCAGCCAGGCGAGGTACGACGCCTCGCGGCCGCGCAGGACGAGCGCCTCGGCCCGCACGGCCTCGCGCGCGGCATCGCCGGCGAGGCCCGATCCGCCGTCCGCGGCGGACCGCAGCACGGCGATCGCCGCCGGGAGCTCGCGCTCCGGCTCCGGGGTGAGCGCGAGCCATGCCCGCGAAGAAGTCCGCACACGCACGGTGCCGTTGACGCTACCATGCCCTGACTGTTTCGTCAGGCCCCTGGAGGAGATCATGCCGCGAAGCGACACACAGCCTGCCGTCGAGCGCGATCCCGCCGCCCCCGACCGCGCCCCGCTCGGCCCCGCGCTCGAGCCGAACCTCTACCTCGAGCCGGAGATCGTCCGCCTCGAGCAGGAGGCGATCTTCGAACGCACGTGGCAGCTCGCGGGCCACGTCGCCGACCTCGCGGAGCCGGGCAGCTACATCACGGCGGACGTCGTCGACCAACCGGTCCTGGTCGTGCGCGACGACGACGGCGAGATCCGCGCCTTCCGCAACGTCTGCCGTCACCGCGGCTCGCGCCTGCTGGCCGGGTCCGGGTCGTGCGGCAAGGCGATCCGCTGCCTGTACCACGGCTGGACCTACAAGCTCGACGGCCGCCTCATCGGCGTGCCCGAGGGCCGCGAGATCCCCGACCTCGACAAGTCCCGCCTCGGCCTGCACCAGGTCCGCGCCGAGGTGTTCTGCGGCCTGATCTTCGTGAACCTCGACCCGGGCGCCGCGCCGCTGGGCGAGCGTCTGGGCGGCCTGGCCGAGCGCCTCGCGCGCTACGACCTGCCCAGCCTCAAGCGCTTCGGCAAGGGTGGCGACGTCCAGCCGGCGAACTGGAAGGTCGTCGTCGAGAACTACATCGAGGGCTACCACATCCCGATCGCGCACCCGTCGCTGATGCGGCTGCTCGACTACCAGCGCTACGACGTCGAGGTCCACGACGACTGGGTCTGGTTCGAGGCGCCGATGCGCGACAAGCCGTCGGACAACCGCCTGGAGCGCGTCTACCAGCGGCTCGTCAAGCCCGCGCCGGGCCTGGCCGAGGAGGACCGGCGCGTCTGGCGCTTCGTCCTGATCTACCCGAACACGACGATCGACCTCTACCCCGACCAGGTCAACACCTGGCGGCTGTGGCCCGACGGCGCCGACGTGACCCGCGACGAGTGGGGTACGTTCCGCCATCCCGACGCACCGGCCTCCAGCCGCGTGGTGCAGAAGATCAACAACGTGCTCAACACGACGGTGCTGAAGGAGGACGTCGACCTCGTCGACAACGTCCAGCGCGGCATCCGCACCCGCGGCTACCACCCCGGGCCGCTGTCGCGGCGCGAGGCCGCGGTCGCGTGGTTCGCGGATCGCATCCGTGCCGACCTCGGACGGGCGGTCGAGTGAGCACCGGCCCGGACCAACCAGCCGAGCTGTCCGCGCGCGAGCGGATCCTGCAGGCCGCCTGCGACCTGATCGCCGAGCGCGGGATCGGCGGCGCGCGGATCGCGCAGATCGCGAAGGCGGCGGGCGTCTCGACCGCGCTCGTCCACTACCACTTCCGCACCCGCGAGGTGCTGCTGGCCGAGACGCTCGACTACGCCTTCGACGTCGCGGCCGCCGTGCGGCTGCGCGCGATCGGGGACACCGGCGAGTCCGGCTCGGACGGCTCGGCCGCACGGAGGCTCGCCGACGTGGTCGAGCAGTCGCTGCCCGACACCGACCCGGGCCGCCGGGAGTGGCAGCTCTGGGCCGAGCTGTGGCTCGGGGCCGCGCGCGACCCGAGCCTGCGCCCGATCGCCGCGCAGATGTACACGCGCTACCGCAGCTGGATCGCGACGGCCGTTGCGGAGGGCATCGCGACGGGCGAGTTCGCCCGGGTCGATCCCGGGGAGACGGCCGACCTGGCCATGGCGCTCATCGACGGGCTCGGCCTGCGGGTCCTCCTGGGCGACCCGGCGATGCCCCTGGAGCGCGCGCGCGAGCGGATCGGCGAGTTCCTCGCCCGCGAGCTCCAGGTGGCGGCCGGGCAGCTGCCGTTCGCGGCGGCCGTCAGTTCGCGCTAGGACCCGGCCCCGGCGGGACGGTCGCCTGCATCTGCTCGTCGTGATCGCGCGACGAGCAGCGTCTCGTCCTCGGACACCGCGGCCTCCTCGACGTCCGCCTCGCTCGGCCGCAGGACGCGCAGCGCCGCCGGCGGCAGATGGAGGCTGACCGCGGCGCCGGGTTCCAGCGACACCGGCTTCGGCGAGCCGTCGTTCGCCACCATCGCCCGCATCAGCTCGCCGCCGAGCACGCGCACGTGGACCTCGTGCGAGCCGCCCAGGAAGACCGAACGCTCGACGATGCCCGGCAGCCGCTCGTCGCCGCTCTCGGCGTGCGGCTCGATCACGATCCGCTCGGGCCGGATCATCACCTTGACCTCGCCCACCGTGTCGAGCTCGCCCTGCCCGCAGCGGAACACGCGGTCGCCGATCCGGACGGCGCACGCCGCGCCGTCGCGCCCGATGGCCTCGGCCGCGAGGAGGTTCGACACGCCGAGGAACTCGGCCACGAAGATCGTGGTCGGCTCCTCGTAGATCGACCGCGGCGGCGCCGCCTGCTCGACCAGGCCCTTGTTCATCACCGCGATCCGGTCGCTCATGGTGAGCGCCTCCTCCTGATCGTGGGTGACGAACACGAACGTGATCCCGAGCTCCGACTGCAGTGCCTTGAGCTCGACCTGGAGGGTCTTGCGCAGCTTGGCGTCGAGCGCGCCGAGCGGCTCGTCGAGCAGCAGCACGCGCGGCTGCAGCACCAGCGCCCGCGCCAGCGCCACACGCTGCTGCTGGCCGCCGGAGAGCTGGTCGGCCTTGCGGTGGGCGAACTCGGTCAGGTTGACGAGCTCGAGCGCCTGCGCCACGCGTTTGCCCCGCTCGCTCTTGTCGACCTTCTGGTACTTGAGCCCGAACGCGACGTTCTTGGCCACGTCGAGGTGCGGGAACAGCGCGTAGCTCTGGAACACCGTGTTGACGTTGCGCCGGTGCGGCGGGACGCGCGCGACGTCGGTGCCGTCGAGCATGATCCGGCCGCTCGTCGGCTGCTCGAAGCCGGCGATCATCCGGAGGGTGGTCGTCTTGCCGCAGCCGGACGGTCCGAGCAGCGTGAAGAACTCGCCCGGCGGCATGTCGACGTCGATGCCGGCGACCGCGACGTGCTCGCCGAAGGCCTTCGTCAGTCCTTCGAGCTGGATATCACCGGGCATTCAGACCTCCAGGGTGGCAAGCGACGTGGCTTCCTCGCCCCCGGCGAAGCGGCGGTACACGAGGAAGGCGGCGAGCAGGGTCATGAGCGTGATCGCCAGCCCGACGGTGGCGATCGCATTCAGCGCGGGCGTCGGTGCCCCGCGCGCGTTGGCGTACAGCAGCATCGACACGGTCGTCGTGCCCGCGTCGCTCGACAGGTACTGGGTGACCACGAAGTCGTCGATCGAGATCGCGAAGGCGACCGCGGCGCTCGCCACGATCGCCGGCGCCAGGAGCGGCAGGAGGACGCGGAACAGCTGGTCGCGCGGGGGCGCGCCGAGGTCGGCCGCCGCCTCCTCGAACTCCGGCCCGATCGACACGAGCCGGCCGCGCACGATCACGACCACGTAGGACAGGGTGAACGTCACCTGCCCGATCACCTGGGCCTCGGTGCCCAGCCCGATGCCCGGGAAGATGCGCAGGAAGAGCAGCAGCAGCGCGACGCCCATGACGATCTCCGGCGTCACCAGCGGCAGCAGCATGAGCGAGTTGACGGTGCCCGAGCCGCGCCCGCGCCAGCGCTGCAGGCCGAGCGCGAGCGCCACGCCCAGCGGCGTGGCGACGGCGACGCAGATGACCGCCAGCAGCAGCGTGTGCTCGAGCGCGTCGCGCAGCGCCTGGTCGTGCAGGACGCTCCCGGTCGGGCCCGTGAACCATCGGAACGAGAACCCCTGCCACGTCGTCCGCGAGCGGCCGGCGTTGAAGGCGAAGGCGACCGCCAGCAGGACGGGGACCACCGACCACAGGACGTACATGGCGGTGATCAACGCCAGCCAGCGCGGCCGGCCCCATGGGTTGCGGAGCCAGGTCATGTCGTCTGGGCGCTCGTCCCCGCCCGGCGGGTGGTGCGCAGGTAGTAGAACATCAGCACGAGGAGGAACACCGACAGGAGCAGCGTGAGCGCCGCGCCGGTGACCTTCTCCGAACCCTGGCGCATGAACTCGTCGATCTGGTTGCCGATCATGTTCGTCTGCGTGGAGGCCGAGACGAGGTCGGCGGTGTAGTAGTCGCCGAACATCGGCAGCGCGACCAGCACCGCGCCGGCGAGGATCCCCGGGACCGAGAGCGGCAGCGTCACCCGCAGGAACCCGCTCAGCGGGCTCGCCCCGAGGTCGCGGGCGGCCTCGATCTGGCGCGCGTCGATCCGGTCGATGGCCACGAACAGCGGCAGGATGAAGAACGGCAGGTAGCCGTAGACGAGCGCGAGGATGACCGTCGTCGGCTGCCCGTTGAGCCAGCCGCCGGGCTCGGCGAGCAGGCCGAGCGTCAGGAACAGCTTCTCGATCCCGAGGCTGTGAAGGAACCGCGAGCCGAGCCCGTCGGGCGCCAGCAGGTTGATCCAGGCCAGCATCCGCATCAGGTAGTTGATCCACAGCGGCAGGATCAGCGCGACCAGGACGACGCCCTTCCAGCGCCCGGCGTGACGCGCCGTGAAGTAGGCCACCGGGTAGCCGATGAGCAGCGAGAGCCCGACCGCGATGACCACGAACTCGATCGTGCGCAGCGAGACGGTCAGGAACTGGTCGCCGTGCCAGATGTTCTTCAACATCTCGAGCACGTAGCCGACGTTCCAGTCCAGCGGGTTCCAGAACGGGACGGGCTGGGACAGCGTGTCCTGGTTGCCGAAGGCGACCGCCAGGACCGCGTAGAGCGCGACGAGGAAGAAGACGGACAACCAGGCGACGCCGGGCAGCGCGAGCAGCCGCCAGGTCCAGCGCGAGCCGCCCATCAGCCGGCCTTGAACTTCGACCAGGCGTCGTCCCAGAAGCGCTGCCCCTCGACGCTGAGCTGCAGGAGCTCCTGGTTGGCGGCGAACTGGTCGGGGCGGACGACCGCCCGCTCGAGCGACTTGGGGATCAGGTCGCGCTTGAGCAGCGCGTCCGCGTCGATGTTCTTCTGCGGCGGGGTGTAGCCGACGAAGTTGACGAAGTTGTCGTACGCGTTCTGCTCGTCGAGGAAGAAGTTGATGAACTCGTGCGCGAGCGCCGGGCTCTTCGCCGTCTTGCCGACGCAGAAGTAGTCGTTCTGCACGACGCCGTTCTGGTCGGGCCCCCAGAAGGAGAGCACCGACGGCGGCACGTTCTTCGGCAGGTAGTAGAAGGCCCCGCCGAGGATGTCGCCCGACCACGAGTGGTGCAGCACCGTCTTGCCTTCGGGCAGCGTCTGGTAGTCGGTGATGGTGACCTTCGGGTTGCAGATCGCGCTGAGCTGCGAAAGGTCACGCTGCGCCTTGTCGACGACCCCTTTGTCCTCGGTGTTGAGGTCGGCCCGGGCGTCGCGCTGCATCGCATCGCGCTGCATGGGCATGCTGAGCGCGTCGCGCCGGTCGTCGAGGATCCCGACCTTGCCGCGGTAGGCCTGGGCCGACCAGAAGATGTCCCACGGGACATCCATGTTCGCGACGTCCTCCTTGACCTTGTCGTTGCGCCAGCCGATCCCGTCCATCCAGACGACGTACGGGACCGTGTAGCGCGCGCCGCGGTCGTAGAACGGGTCGGCCAGCTCGGGCCAGATGTTCTTCTCGAGGTTCGGCAGGTAGGAGTGGTTGAGCGGCTTGATCAGCTTGCGCGCGATCAGGTCGACCATGTTCGAGCCGCTCAGGCCCATGATCAGGTCGAAGCTCACGGCCCCGGACGCGATCTTCGCGATCGCCTCGTCGGACGAGTTGTAGGTCGCGACCTGGACCTTCGCGTTGAACTTCTGCTGGAACTTCTTGACCGTGTCCGGGTCGACGTAGTCGGCGTAGTTGTAGATCCGCAGCGGACCGACCTCGGGCCTGACCGCGTCCTCGATCGGCTTGTTGTCGTCGGTGATCGCCCAGGTCACCGAATTGTCGGGGCGTGGCAGTGGCAATCCCGCCGGGCCGACCGGCTTGGGGACGACGAGCTCCGCCGCGGCCTTCGATACGTCGCCCGCGGCGTCCGCGGCGCCGATCGGCGTCGTCGTGTTCTCACATCCCGCGAGGGCGCCCGCCGCGCTGAGCCCGACCGCCGCGACGGCCGACCTGCGCAGCAGCTGGCGCCGGTTGATGCCGGATTCCTTGGGATGCACGCTCGACCTCTCCTCCTCCTCCGACGGTGAACTACGCCCCGGGGGTGATCGCCCTCCGGGCGGGTGAGCCTACGGACTTCACCTTGGACCCGGGTCACTTCGTCGCGCGCGAGGTGCGCGACTGACGATTCCGTCAGGTATGGCGCGATCCTATGCACCTTCCGGGCGGATGTGGAAGAGATTTCCCGACCGACCGGTTTCCCGGCGACGTCTGGCTCGGACATCCGTCCGGCGACGGGCGAATCGCGGCGGCCAGAGCGGGCGCGCGTCGATACGCCTCGCATGTTCCACGCCCGCGTCCTCTCGTTCACCGTCGCCGCTCCGGCGCGCCCCGCTCGTCGTCCGGCCGCCGCCGGCAAGCCCGCCGCCCGGCGCCTGTCGCACCTGCTCGGCCTTCGCCGCCGCGCCCGCTGACGCTCGCCGCCCGCGGCGCGCCCTGAGGCCCCCGGCTACGCGGCGAGGTCGCGCAGCTCGGGCCGCGCGGCGATCCGGTCGGCCGCGGCGAGGAGCTGCTCGCCCTCGGGCTGCAGGCGGGCCGCGAGGCACACGAGGCCGGTCGAGACGCGCTCGGCCACGCCCCACTCCCAGATCGCCGTCGCGTCGAGGCCCGTGCGCGTCGCGAGCGCGCGGGCCGCGTCGTGCGGGTCGTCGCCGAGCTCCTCGACCGCGTCCTCGCGGATGATCACGCCGAGGTCGTACTCGGGCTCCGCGAGCAGGCCGTCCGGGTCGATGAGCACGAACTCGTCGCCGCGCGCCAGCGCGTTCCCCGCGTGCACGTCGCCGTGGACGAGGCGGGCGCGCTCGTCGTCGTGGGCGGCGGCGCGCCGCTCGGCGCAGGCCACCGCGTGCTCGACCGTCGCCTCGGCGCACGGCCGCCCCTGGGCCTCCCATGCCGTCGCGACGTACTCGGCGAGCCACCGGCCCTTCTCCGCCCCGGTCGGCAGCCCATGGCCGGCGGCCGGGCGCCACACGCGCGCCGCGACGTCCGCGAGGACCTCGCGGCGGCGCCCGGGCGGGAGGCCGAGGTCGCCGAGCGGCGAGCCGAGCCGCTCGAGCAGCATCGCCCCGTGCTCGACCTCGGCGCGCAGGAGGCGGGCGCAGCCGTCCCCGTCGGCGAGGCGGAGCGTCGTGATCTCGTGCGCCGCGGCGTCGGTCGGCGGCATGAGCTTGAGGATCGCGCGGCCGTCCTCGGTCAGCACCCGCGCGACGTAGGCCTCGGTCCCGCCGGGGCACGTCGGGCCGACGACGATCGACCACTGGCGCTCGAGGGTCCGGACCAGCGCGGGCAGGCGCTCGATCCAGGCGCGGTGGCCGGCGGCGAGGGCCTTGCGGCGGACGACGGGCGGGATGCGCATCGGGGCCGAGTATGGCCGCCCCGCGAGTACGTCGGCGGGCCGGCGCGCGCGCCCTGCATCGCGCGCGCCGGCCCGTCTCCCTGCCCGATGTCTAGCGGCGGGCGCTCCGCGGAAGGGTCCAGTCGGCGTTCAGGACCGGGCCCTTCTTGCCGTCGGAGCCCACCGTCTGCTCGGTCAGGTGGACCTTGGCGGCGGTGAGGCCGACCTCCTCCTCGAGCGAGCCGAGGTCGCGCGCGTCGCCGTCCGTGCCGCCCTGGTCGTAGCTCGTGACCTGGACGTCGCTGAGCGTGTAGGTGAGGAACTCGACGTCGCGGTCGTCGCCCGCGCGGCGGAAGGTCAGGACCGCGCTGCGGATGTGCTGGCCCGTGGCCGCGGCGCGGAAGAGCTTCGGTGAGGCCGAGTCGTAGACCTTGTCGATCCGCATCGTCTGCAGGTGCGAGCGGCCGGCGGCGCCGCGGCCGCCGGAGCCGGTGCCGTCACCGCCGCGGCCGACCGCGAACGCGAAGGACGAGACGTCGATCTGGTTCTTGTGGCCGTCGTCGGTGCTGTCGCCGGTGATGCCGTCGAGCTTGAGGAACATCTGGGCCGACGGGCCGCCGGCCTGCGACTGTCGTGGTGCTGTTGTTGTTGGACCCGGACGAGGACGAGTTGTCCGACGGGGCGGAGGTGCCCGCGTCGCCCGTCAGGCCCGGGGCGCCCTGCGCGCCCGCGTCGCCCTTCGGCCCGGCCGGGCCGGCCGGACCCGTCGCGCCGGCCGCGCCCGCGGCACCGGTCGCGCCGGTCGGGCCGCGCTGGTTCCACGTCAGCTCCGTCTCGCCCGCGCCGCAGGTCTGGGCCGGGTTGGCCTCCGCGTCGATGATCCGGATCGCGCCGGTCGCGGTCGTGATGCACGAGTGGATCGTGCCGTCGGCCGACGGGATCGCCGCCATGCCGAAGGTCGCCCCGGCGCCGAGCGCCACGAGCGTGGGCACCGCGATCTTCAGGGCGCGCTTGGGGGAGATGGGCCGCATGAGGCCGACCGTAGGCGCGCCCCCGCGCGCGATCAACGGTTTGCGGGCAAGTGCGCGAGAACGCGTGACGCCGGGCCATCCGAGCGCGCACCCGCCGCTGCGCGTTGTGCCGCGCGTCCGTCAGCCGGGTGACAGCTTCTCCCGTTCCCGCCTCGGGAGCTTCGCCACGACGAGGTCGTAGGAGTCCTCGATCATGTCGCGCACCATCGCGTCCTCGAGGCCGCCGTCCAGCAGGACGGTGTTCCAGTGGCGCTTGTCGAGGTGGTAGCCGGGCAGGATCTCGGGATACGCCGCGCGCAGCCCCTCGCCGATGAGCGGCTCGCACTTGAGGCTCACGCGCAGCGACTCGCCGGTCCCCAGGCGCGTCAGCGCGAAGATCTTGCCCGCGACCTTGAAGGTCACGAGGTCCGGCGCGCGCGAGAAGGGCTTCTCCTCGCGGGCACCGGGGAAGTCGAGGCACGCCGCCCGGAGCTCGTCGGCCGTCATCGCGGCCGAACGATCCCAGAGCGACGCGCCGTGTGACTGCTACCGCTTGGCGAACGTGTCGGGATCGGGCCCGGTGCGCTCGCCGGCGTCGAGGCCCTCGATCGCCTGCATCTCGGGCTCGGTGAGGTGGAACCCGAAGACGTCGAAGTTCTCCTCGATCCGCGCCGGGGTGACCGACTTCGGGATCACGACGTTGCCGAGCTGGATGTGCCAGCGGATGACGACCTGGCCGGGCGTCACGTCATGGTCGTCGGCGATGCGGGTGACGACCGGATCGTCGAGGACCGCACCCTGGGCGAGCGGGCTCCAGGCCTCGGTGACGATCCCGCGGTCGGCGTGCTCGCGCCGCAGCCCGGCCTGCTGCAGGCGCGGGTGGAGCTCGACCTGGTTGACGGCCGGGGTGACGCCCGTCTCGTCGATGATCCGGCGCAGATGGTCGGGCTGGAAGTTCGAGACGCCGATCGCGCGCACGAGGCCCTCGGCCTGCAGCTCGACGAAGGCCTTCCAGGTCTCGACGTACTTGTCCTGCGAGGGCACCGGCCAGTGGATGAGATACAGGTCGACGTAGTCGAGGCCGAGCCGCTCCAGGCTCGTCTTGAATGCGTTGCGCGCCTGCCCGTGGCCGTGGTCGGTGTTGAAGCACTTCGTCGTGATGAAGACGTCCTCGCGGGCGAGGCCCGAGGCGTGGAAGGCCTGACCGACCTCCGCCTCGTTCTGGTACGCCGCGGCGGTGTCGATGTGGCGATAGCCCGTCTGCAGCGCGCGGGTGACGACTTCGGCGGTGTCCTCGGGCGGCACCTGGAAGACGCCGAAGCCGAGCTGGGGGATTTCCGTGTCGCCGCGCAGCGGAACGCGCGGCACCTGGTCGGTCTTGGTGGTCATAATCGTGCGCTTCCCGCCTGGTGCCTGGGCAAACGGTTCGCGGCGCAACCACGTTCGCAGCCGACCGGCCAATCGTGTGGCACCCTGTTGACCGTGAACGCCACGGTCCGTGAGCGCCGTTCGCCCGTCAGCCGGCGCGCGTCCGAGCGCCGGTCGCGCAGCCGCGCGCCCTTCTTCGTCCTCGGGTTCCTCGTCATCCTCGCCGCGGCCGCGGCGGGCGGCCGCGTACGTGTACGACCACGGCCGCAGCGACCGCATCGCTCCGGGCGTCAAGATCGGCGGCGTCGACGTCGGCGGCCTCACCACGCAGGCCGCCCGCGAGCGCCTGATCCAGCGTGCCGTGGCGCCACGCCGCCGAACGCTCTCGGTCCACGCGCACGGGCACACGTTCACGCTCCCGGCTGCCACCAGCAAGATCACGGCGGACCTCGATCCGGCGCTGGAGCGCGCGCTGGCCGAAAGCCGCAAGGGCTGGATCGGACGCCGCGTGATGGACGGGCTGAGCCACAAGCGCGTCGACGAGAGCCTGTCGCTGCCGATCCACTACGCCCCCGGGGTCGTGGCCGCACTCACCGAGCGCGTGGCAAAGACCGTGCGCCGCGCCCCGGTCGACGCGAGCGTCACGCCGAGCGCGACCGGCCTCCAGGTCAAGGAGTCCAAGAGCGGCCGCGCGCTGAACGAGGCGCAGCTCAAGAAGAACCTCGCCGCGGCGCTCACCTCGGCCCGCCGCCCGCCGACGATCTCGGCGACGACGCACCCCGTTTCGCCGGAGGTCTCCACGACCGCGCTCGCCGGCAAGTACCCGGCGTACATCATCGTCGACCGCCAAGACCACGTCCTGCGCTTCTACCAGCACCTCAAGGAGACGGCGTCCTACCCGATCGCCGTCGGCAAGCAGGGCCTCGAGACGCCCGAGGGCCTCTACGACGTGCAGTGGAAGGAGACGAACCCGTCCTGGCACGTGCCGAACTCGCCGTGGGCGGGCGACCTCGCGGGCAAGACGATCCCGCCGGGCCCCGACGACCCGATCAAGGCGCGCTGGATGGCGTTCAACGGCGGCGCCGGGATCCACGGCATCGACCCGGCCGAGTACAGCTCGATCGGCCACGACGCCTCCCACGGCTGCGTGCGCATGCGCATCCCGGACGTGATCTCGCTCTACGCGCGCACGCCGGTCCACACGCCGGTCTTCGTCACGTAGGCCGCCGCGCCGGTCCTGGCGTCCGCGGCGCGGCACGACCGCGTACCGTGGCCCGCCATGCAGACGACGACCCTCGGCCCGCTGACCGTCAGCCGCCTCGCCCTCGGCGCGATGCTCATGGGCGACAAGACGCCGGTGGACGAATCGCATCGGATGCTCGACCGGTTCGTCGACGCCGGCGGCACGCTCGTCGACACCGCGGACACCTACGGGTCGGGCGACTCCGAGCGCGTCCTCGCGCCGTGGCTCGCGCGGCGCCGCGACGACGTCGTGCTCGCGACGAAGGTGCGCTTCGCGACCGACGAGCCGGCCGGCCAGGGCCTCTCGCCCGACCGCATCCGCGCCGCCTGCGACGCCAGCCTGAAGCGCCTGGGCACCGACGTCATCGACCTCTACCAGGTCCACGCGCCCGATCCGACCGTCCCGCTCGAGGAGACGCTCGAGGCGCTCGACGGCCTCGTCCGCGCGGGCAAGGTCCGGGCGGTCGGCGCCTCGAACTACCCGGCGTGGCTGCTCGCGTGGGCGGTCGCGCTCCAGGACCGCCACGGCTGGGCGCCGTTCGTCTCGCTGCAGGCGCAGTACTCGCTCGTCGAGCGCTCGGTCGAGATCGAGGCGCTGCCGTTCTGCCGTGCCGCCGGCCTCGGCGTGCTGCCGTGGGGGCCGCTCGGCGCGGGGTTCCTCAGCGGCCGCTACCGCCGCGACGAGGCGATGCCCGAGGGCAGCCGGATGGCGACCGCCTCCGACGACCTCGAGGAGGCGCCCGCGCGGCGCGCGATCGAGCGCAACTTCCGGGTCATCGACGCCGCCGAGGCGATCGCCGCCGACCGCGGGATCACGGTGGCGCAGGTCGCGATCGCCTGGCTCACCGGGGTCGAGGGCGTGGCCGCGCCGATCCTCGGCCCGCGCACGATGGCGCACCTCGACGACCTGCTCGGCGCGGCCGATCTCGCCTTGACCGCCGACGAGCGCGCGAGCCTCGAGGCGCCGGCGCCGCCGCCGGACCTCTACCCGCACCGGATGCTCACCGAGCAGGTCGGCCTCGACGTCGTGACCGGGCCGTTGCGCCGGCCCTAGCCGTCGTCCTCGAGCAGCGCGAGCACCCGCTTGGGCGCGCGCGTGCGCCACGCGTCGGTCAGGAGCTCCGTGAGCTCCTCGCGGTCGACCGCGGCGAGGCGGACGAGCACGCTCGGGTAGCCGTCGTAGTGGGGGATCGTGAAGAACTTCTCGGGCTCGGCGCGGATGAGGAAGTCCTTCTCGGCCTCGTCCGCGGTGCGGACCATCAGCACGCCGGGCTCGCGGATCCGCGCGAACAGCTTGTCCTTCACCCGGAAGCCGGGCGTCCCGTAGGAGGAGCGCTCGGAGGTCTCCGGCAGCGCCAGCGCGATCGCCCGGACGTCATCCTCGCTCGCCATGCGCGGATCGTCGCAGGCGCCGCGCTCAGCCGAACGTGAACGCGAAGCCCGAGATCCCGGGGGCGAAGCGCAGCGTGAGGCGGTGGCGCTGATTGCCCGGCAACGAGACGAGCGCATACAGGCGCTGGCCGGTGACCGTGACGCGGCCGCCGTGCACGTCCGCCCCCGCCTGGCGCGCGGTCACCGGGCGCCCGTCGAGCAGGACCTGCACGTCCCGGGGCCGGCGCCCCTGCGAGCCGAGGACGAGGTAGACGTTCTTGGCCCGGACCTCGGCGTCGATCGTCGCGCCCGCGCCGGAGGTGGCCGCCTGCCCGCCGATCGTCCACTCGCCGCCGTAGCGCGAACGCGTTCAGCGCGAGGTCGCCCTCGACGCCCGGGTACTCGTGGCGGCCGGACTTCGGCTGGCCGGCGAGCCAGCCCTGCGCCCGCGCCGTGCCGAGGTACGTCTCGGGCGAGGTCGCGCGCGACGGCACGACGACGTCCTTCGGCCGCGCGCCGGCACCGAGCGCGTCGTGCCCGGCCTCGGCGAGGACCGAGCGGATCGCCGCCTCGGTCTTGTCGTAGTCGCCCTCGCCGATGCCCGCGTAGCGGACCTGGCCTGTGCGGTCGATCAGGTAGTCGGCCGGCCAGTACTGGTTCCCGTAGGCGTTCCAGGTGCCCATCGCGTTGTCCTGGGCGACGGGGTAGCGGATGCCGAGCCGCTTGATCGCGTTCGCGACGTTGCCCGCGTCGTGCTCGAAGGCGAACTCGGGCGTGTGGACGCCGACGATCGTCAGCCCGGCGGCGCGGTACTTGCGGTCCCAGGCCTCGAGGTAGGGCAGCGTGCGCAGGCAGTTGATGCAGGTGTAGGTCCAGAAGTCGACGAGGACCGCGCCGCGGCCGCGCAGGGCGGCGAGCGTCTGCGGCCGGTCGCCGGGGGTGTTGAACCAGCGCTCGTTGTCCGTGAACCCGGGCGCGCGGCCGAGCTTCGGCAGCGCGCCGCTCGCGTCCGCCGTGATCCCGGCCGGCACGGGCGTCGTGAACTTGGGCTTGCGGTCGTTGATCACGTGCAGCCGGCGGGTCACGGCGTCCGAGCGCTCGAGCGACGCCGTCAGGCTGACCTCGGGGATCTGGCGCGCGACGAACTGGTCGAAGCTCACGTCGACGTTCGTGACGATGAGCAGCGCGGTCGCGAGCATGACCGCGCCCATCCCCCGCTGGAGCGCCGCGCCGCGGCCCGCGGCGCGCAGGCGGTCGACGACCCGCCGCCCGCCCAAGCAGAGCGCGAGGAGCACGATCGCCGACCCGAGCGCGTAGGCGAGGGCGACCGCCACGGACCGCCCGCTCGCCGCGCTCACGGTGATGACCGCGGCGAGCACCGGCCCCGCGCACGGCGTGTAGACGAACCCCAGGGCGGCGCCGACGAGCAGGCCCGAGGCGAAGCCGTCGCCCCGCGTGCGCGGCCCGAACCGCGACAGCCGCGCGAGCGGCGCCTCGAGCCGCGCCGCGACGGCGGGGAACAGCAGCGCGATCCCGAAGCCCGCGAGCACGACGACCGCGACCGCCCGCAGCGGGTCCGTCCCGAGCCCGACCCCGCCGACGACCTCGGCGATCCCGACGATCGTCACGGTGAAGGTCACCGTCAGGCCGACCACGACGCCGAGCGGCCGCCGTCGCCCGCCCACGCCGCCGGCCGACAGGACCGCCGGGAGGACCGGCAGCACGCAGGGGCTCAGCGCCGTTCCGGCACCGGCCAGCAGGGCGAACCCGAGGAGCAGCAGCATCGCGCCGGAAGACGGTAGTCCGCCCGGCGCGCCGGTACGCCGGTCGAGCGCATGGGCAACGCCGCACCACGCCGACTGACGCGTCGTCGTACGCGGCTACGCGTCTTCGATACGGACGCTGCCGGGGACCGGCGCGATGCGTGTGCCGTCCCATCTGTGGCGCGTGATGCGAAACGCGCTCGGACAGCAGTTCGCGTCGGTGGTCCGGTGCAGGCTTTCCCGGGTCTCGATCTCCGGGAGTCCCCCGGTGCCTGTGACGATCCGGGTCACGACGAAGACGACGTACGCGTAGCCGGGCTCGGGATCACCACCGTTCCGGAAGTCGAAGATCCGGCGGGCGGTGGTCCCCGTCCATTGCGACACCCCGAACATCGTGGGCGAGGAGACGGTGCCACCGACGGTTCCGAGTTCATAGGCGATCTCGGGGATACCGTCGCCCGTGAAGTCGACCAGTCGCGTCCGCCCGACGCTCCACCCGTAGGGCAATCTCGTCTGACGAAACGGCGTCAGGGCCTGCCTGCGGGAGCCATCGCGGACGACGAGCCGGCTACAGGCGAAGGGCTGTCCGCAGCGGCGCACCTCGGTGCGAAGCTGCTCCCGCGGCGCGTCGCTGTCGAGCTGGGCCCGAAAGACTTTGTCGCGCGCGTGCCCGACCGGTACGCCGACGAGAAACGCCGACAACAGCCCGACGATGACCGCGATCCGCACGGACGTCGTCCTACCCGCAGCGCACGGCTCGAAGACGATGACAAGGTTCCACGCCGCCGTCAGGCCACTCTTGGGACGGTCAACGCCTTCAGCAGCTCTCCGCGGCCTGCGCGTACAACTGCGCGCGAAGTCGATATCCGGCCGGCGTCGGATGCACGCCGTCCGGCCCGAGCAGCGACGGCCGCGCCGCCGTCTGCTCCGCCCACGGCACGAGCCGTAGCCGGCTGTCCTCCCGGGCCATCCGCCGCAGGAGGCTGTTGGCGGCGTCGTAGGTGACGCCGTTCACCGCGGGGCGGGCGATCGTCGCCCACACCGCGCATCCGTTCGCTCCGACGCGTGCCAGTGTCTGCTCGACCGCTGCGCGCAGCTGTGCGGTGTGGGTCGGGTCGTCGTTGGTGAACAGGCTGATGGCAAGGACGGTGCTCCCGTCCGACGGGATGGTCGTGCCTCTGAGGATGCTCATGCCCTCGGCGAGCGGCCGGCTGACGCGGCCGTCCACCGAGACCTGCCAGCGCGGCAGCAGACTCGGCAGGAGGGCCCGCACGCCGACCGCGAGGCTGTCGCCGATCATCACGAGGCTGCCGCTGCTCCGCCCTGTGGAAGGCGCAGGCTGGGTCTGCGTCGGCGCATCGGTCGTGGTCGGGGCGGGTTCGGCGGGGTTGCTCGTCGCGGGCGGCGGTGTGGCGGAGGTGGGCGTCGAGGTCGTGCTCGGCCGGCGCGCCGGTGACCGCTCGCGACGCGACGGGCCCGGCAGCGTCGGGGCGCGGCCGACACGCAACGTGAGGCGGACGGGCACGACGCGCTGGGCCGCGGGCATCGACGCGGTGATCACGAGCAGCCGACGGCTCGACGGCAGGCGGAGCTGCATCCGGCGCGTCCACTCGCCGGCGCCGTCGGAGAAGAACGCGGCCGAGCACGAACGGGCCTCGCAGCCGGCGTCGAGTCGGACGGGCGTCGAAGAATCGGCGTGGCCGGTGAGTTCGACGGTGAGCCGGACGCGCGACGGCGAGACGCGCGTGGGCTTGAGGATCGTCCCGGACTCCGGCGAGTCGATGCTGAGCGCGACCGGCGCGGGCGGCGGCGCCGACGAGGATGACGAGGCGCCCGTTCCCTGCCCGCCGCACCCCGTGGCGACCGTGGCGACCGCGATCAGCAGCCCCGCTGTCCGGCCGAGGATGCGCCGGCGCCGATCAGCCGACGAGCCCGTCACGGCGCATCTGGCGGACGATCAGCTCGGTGGCGATCGACGCGCCTGCCACCGAAAGGTGCACGCCGTCGGCCTGCCGCACGGTTCGGACTTTGCCATGCCAGCGCATCCGGGCGCGGAAGCGGCCGTGCGGCGTGAACGTCGCACCCAGGTCGATCACGCGGGCGGTCCCCGGAAAGGACTGGGCAGCGGTCCGCAACGCCTGGTTGACCGGGCCGAACACCGCCTGGAAGCGCGGGCTGCGGGGCGTGGGCAGCAGGAGCCAATACACCGTGCCGGCGCCGCGGCGGGCATAGGAGCGCATCATCGATCGGGCGCGGCGCGCGTACTCGCGCACCCAGGCCTGCTCGCAGCATGGGACCTTTGCGCCAGACGGCGTGCCCATCGGGAACCCGTCGTTGGCGCCCAGGAACATCACGGTCAGATCGGGATGGAGCTGCCGGGCCGAGGCTCGCGCGTGCGCCTGCCAGTTGAACATGAACGGCTTCGAGATCCCCGTGGAGATGTGTGCGTCGCTGCGCACGGAGATCGGGCCGCGCCGCGCGAGGCGGCGTTTCAGATCGCCGTCGATGATCTGGATCATCGAGTCGCCCGTGGCAAGGACGCGCAGCCGTCTCGAGGCGGGCCGCACGACGAGCACGCGCTTGATCGCCGCGCCGAACGCGGTGACCGTCAGTGGATGGCGTCCCGGCCGCCGGGGGCGCAGCCGCACGGAGCCGCTGACCTGACCCGCCGGCAGGGCGATCGGCGTGCACTGCCGTGCGCGCCGGCCCGGTTCCGACGCGCACACGGTCGCCTGGAGCGCGCCCTGACCCCAGCGGTCGACGACGCGCACCGTGACCGGCCGTCGCGCCCGCGGGCGCAGCGGCCGCAGCGCGACCGTCAGCCGTCCGGCGCAGGACGGCGTGTGTACCGAGGTCCCGACGGTCTGCACGGTGCCGTCCGGATTGGCGAATGCGGCGGTGAATGTCGGTGCAGGCGTGTCGCAGCGCCATCCCGCCGCACGCGGAAGTTCCAGCACGCCGTTCGCCGGCAGGGCGAGCGACGCCACCGGGAGCGGCCCGGCCGCAGTCGCCTCGGTCACGGTGACCGCCGCTCCGGGAGTGCCGGTGAGGCGCAACGTCACGAAACCGGTCTGCCTCGTCGACGCGTTCACGGTCGGCACCGGGGCCTGGGCGTCGGCACCGGCCACCACGATCAGCGGCAGGACACAGCACCACAAGACGGCGCGTCGGGTCATCGATCGTCGCGGACTGTTGCACAGATCGTTCAAGCCGAACGGACCGCGCGACGAGTGCTGACGCTAGCCTGCGCGCGTCCGGTTCGGCTCACGCCGGCGCGTCACCGTGGTCTTCCCCTCCATCGAGTTCGCCGTGTTCTTCCCGGTCGTGCTGGGCCTCTCGTGGCTGCTCATGCCGCACCCCCGCGCGTGGAAGGCGTTCATCGTCGCGGCCAGCTACGTCTTCTACGCCGCCGCCGACGTGCGCTTCTGCGCCTTGCTGGCCGCGGTCACCATCGTCAACCAGGCGGGCGCCGTCCTCGTCGGCCGCGCGACCAGCGACCGCGGGAAGAATGCGATCGTCGCGGTCACCGTCGGGCTCGACCTGCTCGCCCTCGGTTTTTTCAAGTACTACGGCTTCTTCGTCTCCAACGTCGACGAGCTGCTTCGCGACGTCGGCCTCGGCGCGCCGGCTCCGCTGCTGGCGGTGGCGCTTCCCGTCGGCCTGTCCTTCTTCACCTTCCAGGCGATCAGCTACATCGTCGACGTCCGCCGCGGGATCTGCGATCGCGCGACGACGATCGACCTGGCGATCTACCTGTCGTTCTTCCCGCACCTCGTCGCCGGGCCGATCGTCCGCGCGCGCGAGTTCCTCCCGCAGCTACGCACGCCGCGCGACCCACGTGACGTCGCGGTCGGCGCGGGCGTGCTGCTCATCATCGTCGGGCTGGTCAAGAAGGTCGTCATCGCCGACTTCCTCGCGCGCAACGCCGTCGATCCCGTGTTCGCGGTGCCCGAGGCCTACGGTGCTCCGGATGCGTGGACGGCGCTGCTGAGCTACGCGGTGCAGATCTACTGCGACTTCTCCGGCTACACCGACATCGCGATCGGGCTCGCGCTGCTGATGGGGTTCGTCTTCCCTCAGAACTTCGACCGCCCATACCGGTCGCTCAGCGTCCGCGAGTTCTGGCGCCGGTGGCACATGACGCTGTCGCGCTTCCTGCGCGACTTCATCTACATCCCGCTCGGCGGCAGTCGTGAGGGGCCGGCGAGGACCGTCCGAAACCTGATGATCACGATGCTCCTCGGAGGCCTCTGGCACGGCGCCGCATGGGGCTTCGTGCTCTGGGGCGCGCTGCACGGCGCCGCGCTGTCGCTCGAGCACTTCCGCCGGGGCCGCGCCCGCCTGCTGCCGCCGGTCGTCGCGTGGGCGGCGACGTTCTTGTTCGTGTCCCTGGCGTGGATCCCCTTCCGCGCGCCGACCCTGGACATGGCTTGGGCATTCGCCCGGCGGCTCGTCACGCCCGGCCCGGCCACGCTGATGACGCCCGGCATCGCGATCGCGGTGGTCGGGGTGCTCGCCCTGCAGCTCGCGCCGGGGCGGCCTCTCGACGCGATGCGCGAGCGACTGGTCGCGCTCCCGGCGGCGGCACTCGGGACGGCGCTGGCGATCACGATCGTGCTCGTCGCCGCGGCGGTGCCCGGCAACTCCGTGCCCCCGTTCATCTACTTCCAGTTCTGAGCCGTGCCCCGCTCCGAGCGCCGCTCCGTCGTCGAAGACCAGATTCCCGCCCCGCCGACGGGCCGGCATCTCCGCGCCCGCGACGCGATCGTCGCGGTGACGGTGTGCGTCGTGCTGCTGCTCCTGTTCGAGGGCGCGTCGATCCGCCGCTCGGGAGAGGAGATGGACTCCGGGTGGGAGCGCACGCTCGTGCTCTTCGCCGGGCGGCCCGCCGGTGCGCTGTCGGACGCCACCGGGCTCGGCGACGTCAAGGACCGCCTCGTCGCCTGGGCGCACCCCGACGACGGGCTGTCGGGGCCCGGGGGCTTCGAGCAGGCGGCCGACACCGAACTCGGCGGCGCAACCCGTCGCACCGGTGACCTCGGACGCCTTCGATCCGCGGCAACTCGGTCAGCGGCCGGCGACGCCACGGGCCTTGAGGACCGTCCTCGTGACCGGCGACTCGCTCGCGCAACCGCTGGACGCCAAGGTCGGGCGGGCGTTCGCGGCGGCCGGCGGGGACGTGCGGGTCGTCCGCGACGCGCGGATCGGCACGGCGATCTCGAAGCCCGACATCGTGGACTGGGGTCAGCTCGCCACCTCGCAGGTTCGTGAGCGGCACCCCGACGCGGTCGTGATGTTCATGGGCGCCAACGAGGGCTTCCCGATGCGCTCGCGCGGCCGGACGCTGGACTGCTGCGGCGCCGACTGGGCGGCCGAGTACGCCTTTCGCGCGCGGCAGATGATGAACACCTACCGCCAGGCGGGCGCGGCGCGCGTGTACTGGTTGACCATCCCGGGTCCGCGCGACCCGGCGAGGCAGCGCATCAGCCGCGCCGTCAACGCCGCGATCGCGGTGGCGGCGGGCCCCGTACCGCGCCCAGGTGCGCGTCGTCGACCTGACCAGCCTGTTCACGCCGGGCGGGCGTTATCGGGCGGCGATGCCGGTCGGCGGGCGACGCGAGCTCGTCCGGCAGGCCGACGGCGTGCACCTCAACGACGCCGGCGCCACCGTGGCCCTGCGGCCGGTGCTGGCGGCGCTGCGCGCGGACTTCGGCCCGCAGCGCGTGCCCGGCTAGGTGAACTGCTCGTAGCTGAAGCGGATCGCCCGTTCCCCGTCGCGGCAGGTCGCGCGCGCATCGAACTGGGTCGGGATCGTCTCGCGCGTCTCGGTGCACCGGAATCCCTGCACCCGCGACACGCAACGTCCTTTGGCGCCGCCGTTCGCACGGCGGCAGCGGTGGAAGGCCTTCACCACGCTCTTGGCCTTCGTGCACGTCACGTTTGTCGCGGTCAGCTTCGTCACGTAGGTCGTGCCGAGCTTGCGGCCGTCCTTGCTCACGTCGCAGCGGGTCGCCGCGGCCGCCGGCGAAGCCGCGAGAACGCCGCCGGCAGCGACGAGGGACGCGAGAAGAACCGACAGACGGGCGCTGGACATGCGGCCATCGTATGCACCGCCGGGGGCCGATCGCAGCGTTGCCGTCGCGCACTGACGGTGTGCCGAACGCTCACGTACTCTTCCGCGGCGGTGCGACGCCCGCTCACGTGCTTGCTGGTCTGCGCCGGAGTGCTCCTCGGCTGCGCCGGCCCCGCATCGGCGTGCACCGCGGCGACGCGCAGTTCGGCGCGCCACCTGCGTCCCGCCCACGGACGCCCGCCGCTGATCATCGGCGACTCCACGATGATCTTCGCGGCGCCGGTCCTCGGTGGCCTGGGCTTCGAGGCCGACGCCCGCGGCTGCCGCCAGTTCTCCGCCGGTGTCACGATGATCGCCGCGCGCCGGCACGCCGGCACGCTGCCGCGAATCGCGATCCTGGCGCTCGGCGCCAACGGCCCGATCCCGGCGTCCGGAGTCCGCGCCGCGCTCCGCGCCGTCGGCCGGCGCCGGATCCTCGGGCTCGTCACACCGCGCAACTCGGGCTCGAGCCAGAGCCAGATGCGTCGCGCCGCCGGCGCGCACCCCAACCGGGTGTTGCTCATCGACTGGGCGCGCTACAGCGCACGGCCACGGGAGCTGGTTCGGCGGTGACGGACTGCACGTCAACCAGGCCGGGGCGCGCGCGTTCGCGCGCCTCGTCCGCCGGCGCGTCGCGCCGCTCGTCTCGCCGCCGGTGAAGGCGCTGCACATGCCGCGAACGGTCGAAGGGCGGCGCGGCTGCGCGACGGTGCGGCGGGCCGGTCGGACCTGGCGGGTGTTCGTGACGCGGGGCGCGCGACTGGTGTCCTGCGCCCGGGCGCGCGAGCTCGCGCGCCGCTCACCGCTGCGCCCGACTCCGGGGTGGGTCGCCTACGACTGGAGCCGGACCGGCGACGGCCCCTGGCAGACGGTCGTGGCCCGCGCCGACCGCAAGGTCGTCATCGGCGTCACGTCGGCCAGGTCCACACCGTCGTCCGGCTGAGGGACCGAAGGCGCTCGACGGTCAGTCGCCGACGCCGATGGTGACGGCCCAGCGCGCGACGGGGCGCCCCGCGACGATCCAGCGATACTCGTACGCGCCGGTGGCACCTGGCGCGACCAGGAACACCGCGTCGTCACGTCCCACACGCCCCGTCGCTCCCGTCTTGCAGCCGACGCGGGCTCCCCCGCGATACCAGCACACCCGATACGGGGTTCGCGCCCGCCGGTTGTCGCGGAACACGCCGGTGTACCCGTCGCCCACCACGAAGTGGTGCTTGGCCACGCGCCCGTTCGCGGAGTTGCCGACGAGCTTCGCACTGAACCGCGGCACGGCGGCGTCCGCGGCGACGGCGCCCGGCAGAGAGGCGGCGACGAGAACGGCCACGCCGATTCGCAGCAATCGTGCCGTCGCCGAGCTGCTGCTCCTGGAGCGATTCACCATCGAGATCCTGGTCCAGAACGCCGTGATCGTCCAACCATGGGCCCAGTGGCCGGGCGCGGCACACCGAGACATGGGCCGTGGCGTCGAACACGCAGCGTTCGTTGATCGCTCGACGCGGTGCTCGCCGCCGGGCCTCCGGTGCGCCCGCCGGCGTCACACGGTCCGCGGGTCGTACGCCGCCGGACCGGGCGCCTCCCCGCGCTCGACCTGCGCCAGCTGCTCGCGGGCGCGGTCGGCGTCGGCGACGCTGCCCTTCGCCTCGGCGAGCGCCAACGCCTCCCGCAGCGGCGGGCTGGGGTCCTCGCCGGCGCTCGCGAGCGCGGCCGCCGCGGCGAGGCGGGCGTGCACGCGGAGGTGGACGAAGTCGGTCGTGTCGGCGAGCTCGACGGCGGAGCGGGCGGCGTGCAGCGCCGCCTCCCCGTCCCCGCGCCGCGCCGCGATCTTCGCGCGCACGGCGCGCAGCAGCGCGTGGGAGTAGGCGTCCTCGGCGCCCGCCGAGCGCTCGCTCGCCGCCGCGAGGGCCTCGGCCTCGTCGTCGCGTCCCTGGCGGTGGACGGCCTCGGCCAGCAGGCCGGCGATCGTGGACAGCCAGGACAGCTCGCCGATCTCGGTCAGCCGCTCGTAGCCCACGCGCAGCTCGCGCTCGGCGCGGACGGGGTCGCCGGCGAGCAGCTCGACCCAGCCCGCGAACTGGGCGACCGGCCCGGCCAGCCAGACCGTCAGCGCGATCTCCTCGAGCAGCGCCTTGGCCCGCTCGACGAGCCGTCGCGCGTCCTCGACGCGGCCCTCGTCGGCGGTGAGGACGGCCTGGGCGACGAGCGCGCTCGCCATCACCTTCTTGTCGCCCTCCGCCCGGGCGAGGACCTCGGCGCAGCGGCGCAGGCCCTCGGCGACGGGCGTCGGGCCGGCCCAGACGACGAGCGGCACCCAGGCCAGGCTCTCGAGCTCGTCGCGGCGGTCGCCGTGGCGGCGGGCGTGCTCGGCCGCGCGCGTCCACGCGTCCTCGGCGGCGCGGAACTCGGCGCGCTCGATGTGCAGCAGCCCGAGCAGCGCCCACGCCTTCGCCAGCCCGCGCTCGTCGCCGGCGGCGTCGAAGGCGGCGATGGCCTGCGTCGCCTCCTCCTCGGCCTGGGCCGCCCAGCCCTCGGGGTTGTGGGCGAGCCGGACCCACAGCGCGATGATCGCGGCGTAGGGCTGGAGGTCGGGCGCGTCGGCCGCGGTCGCCGCCGCGGTCGTCTCGGCCGCGATCTGCGGGAGGCGGTCCAGGTCACCCGTCTCGAGCAGCGCGAACGCGAGCTGGGCCAGGACCTCGGCGCGCTCGCGCGTGCCCGCCGGCGACAGCCCGGCCGCCCGCGAGAGCAGGTTCACGGCCGCGGGCATGTCGCCGCGGTCGAGGGCGCGGGCCCCGGCGGCGGCGAGGATCGTCGCCGCCCGCCGGCCGAGTGCGTCGGGGCGGTCGCCGAGCGGGGCCACCTCGAGCAACAGCCGCCGCGCCTGCTCGACGTGGTAGCCGAGGATCTCCTCGAACTCCCCGGCCATGTCGCGCGCCTCGACCTCCAGCCAGTCGGCCAGGCGCTCGTGCAGCTCGGCCCGCTCCGCCTTCGGGATGCCCTGGTAGGCGGCGTCGCGGATCAGGATGTGGCCGAAGCGGAACGAGGCCTCGAGGCCGGCGGCCGAGTAGTCGGGCCGGATGAGCTCCTTGCGCGTCAGCGACTGCAGGTGCGAGATGACGCGCGGGCGCTCCTCGCCGCCGGAGATCTCGGCCACGGCCGCCCACCAGAACACGCGCCCCACGACCGAGGCGCGCTCGATCACCGCGCGCTCGGCCGGGTCGAGCCGCGCCAGGCGGGCCGTCAGCAGCGCATGGATGGTCGGCGGGATCGTGATCTCCGACAGCGCGCGGGTCGCCGCCCAGCGGCCGTCGCGGCGTTCGAGGACGCCGTCGTCGACGAGCATCCGCAGCGTCTGCTCGACGAACAGCGGGTTGCCCTCGGCGAGCTCGGCGATGCGCGCCCGGGCGCCGGGCTCGAGCTCCTCGCCCTCGAGCAGCCCCTGGATCAGGCCGTCGGTCTCGGCCGCGGTCAGCGGCGGCAGCGTCATCACGGTCGCGTTCGCCTTCGGGGTCACCCACTCGGGGCGGACCTCGAGCAGCTCCGGCCGGGCGAGGCAGAGCAGCAGCACCGGGGCGCCGCGCAGCCAGTCGGCGAGGTAGTCGAGCAGGTCGAGGAACGTCGGCTCGCCCCACTGGATGTCGTCGAAGACGGCGACGAGCGGGCGTTCCGTGCCGAGGTGCTCGAACAGCTTTCGCACCGCCCAGAACGTCTCCTGGATCGCGGCCCGCCCCGGGTCGACGCCGAGCAGCGGGGCGAGCCGCTCGGCGACGAGGGCGGCGTCCTCGTCGGCGCCGAGCAGGGCCGAGATCTTGCGCCGCGTCTCCTCCGGGCGGTCGCGCTCGGCGATGCCGGCCGCGTCCATGAGCGCGGCCGCGATCGGCCAGAACGTGATGCCCTCGCCGTAGGGCAGGCAGCGCCCCTCGACGACCGTCGCGTGGTCGCCGAGCCGCGCGGCGAGCTCGTGGCTGAGGCGCGACTTGCCCGCCCCGGCCGGGCCGAAGACGGTGACGACCTCGCACGACCCGGAATCCGTCACGCGGGCGAACACCGAGTCGAGGACCGCGAGCTCGCGGTCGCGGCCGACGAGCGCCGAGGCGAGGTTGCGCGCCCAGCCGCTCGCGCCGGGCACGACCTCGTGCAGCGCCCACGCCTCGAGCGGCACGGGCTTGCCCTTGACCTGCAGCGGCCCGACGGAGCTCGCCGACACCGCGTCGCGCACCAGCCGGTAGGTCGCCTCGCCGAGCAGGACCTGGCCGGGCTCGGCCGCCTGCTCGAGCCGCGCGGCGACGTTCACGGGGTCGCCGAGGATCGGCTCCTGGCCGCGCCGCCGGTCACCCGTGAAGACCTCGCCCGTGTTGATCCCGGTGCGCGTCTGCAGCGCGATGCCCCACGTGCGCTCGAGCTCGTCGTTGAGCGCGCGCAGCGCCTCGCGCATCTCGGCCGCGGCGCGCACGGCGCGGACGGCGTCGTCCTCGTGGACCCGCGGGATGCCGAAGACGGCCATGACCGCGTCGCCGATGAACTTCTCCACGGTGCCGCCGTGGCGCTCGATCGCCGCGCGCATGGCCGCGAAGTAGCGGGCCATGATCTGCAGCAGCGACTCCGGGTCGAGCACGTGCCCGAGGTCCGTCGAGCCGACCACGTCCGCGAACAGGATCGTGACGGTCTTGCGCGTGTCGACCTCCGCCGCGCCGCCCGGCAGGGCGGTCCCGCATGCGCGGCAGAAGCGGGCGTTCGTCTGGTTCTCGGTGTCGCACGCCGGGCAGATCGAGGTCACGCCCCAGGCATTGTCCGGGGTCCGCGCGGCTCGTGGCAAGCGCGCGGGCAGGCCCGGACCGCGAGTTGACACCATCCCCCAAACCGGATACGGCTGCCCTGTCCAGCATCGACCCGGGGGTGGGACTTGAGCATGGAGCAGGAGAAGGACTCGCGCGACCAGCGCGCCCTCGAGGCGCTCGCGATCGTCGCCGAGGCGCTCGCCGAGGCCACGACACGCGACCGACTCAAGAAGGATCTGCGCACGACGCTCTCCGACGTGCTCGCGCGCGAGAAGCGCGAGATCGGCGACCTCCCCGACGAGGTGGTCGAGTTCTTCGCCAACCTCTCGTCCGAGGAGCTCGAGGCGCTGGCGAAGCTCCAGTCGACGATGACCGGTCTCAAGGACAAGGGCTTCGCGAGCCTCGTCGAAGAGGTCGAGGTCAACCCGAAGTTCACGCTCGCCAAGCTGTGAGCGCCACGACCACGCGCCCCGCCGCCCCGGGGCGCGACCTGCGGCGCAAGCTCCGTATCGCCGTGCCCGCGCTGTCCGATGCGGGCGACCGGCTCATCGCCGATCCCGACGTCCGCGAGCTGTATCCCGAATACCTCTTCGTCTCCCACTGCGTCATCCGCGCGAGCGTGCCGCTCATGCGCACCGCCCGCGAGCGCGCGCTGACGCTCGCCGACGACGACCCGGTCTGCGCCCGTCTCGCGCCGTACCTGGAGGAGCACATCGAGGAGGAGCTCGACCACGACGAGTGGCTGCTGGACGACCTCGAGTCGATCGGCCGGCCGCGCGCGGAGATCCTGACCCGGCCGCCCGTCCCGACCGTCGCCGCCCTCGTCGGGGCGCAGTACTACTGGGTCCTGCACCACCATCCGGTCGCCCTGCTCGGCTACATCGGGCTGCTCGAGGGCTTCCCGCCCTCGCCCGCGATGATCGACGAGCTGCGCGCCCGCACCGGCTATCCCGAGTCCGCGTTCCGCACGCTCGTCGCCCACGCCGAGCTCGACCCGCGCCACGGCGACGAGCTGTTCGCGCTCGTCGACGAGCTGCCGCTGACGCCCGAGCAGGCCGCCGTCATGGGGCTGAGCGGCCTGCACTCGGTCGAGATGTACGCCAAGGCGCTCGAGGAGGTGCTGGCCCGCGCCTAGCCCGGCGCGCCGGCGGCCATCAGCAGGCAGGTCGCCGTGCCGTGGGCGTGGAGCTTGCCCGTCGCCTCGGCGACGACGCGGGCCTCGGCCGTCGCGATCGTCCGCCCGCGGTGGATGACCGTCCCCTCGCAGCGCAGCCGGCCGGTGTCGCGCGTGATCGGGCGGGCGAAGTTCACCTTCACCTCGAGCGAGGTGTAGAGCACCCCGGCCTCGAGCGTGCTCTGCACCGCGCAGCCGGTCGCCGAGTCGACGAGCGTCGCGGCGAGCCCGCCGTGGACGACGCCGATCGGGTTGTAGTGGAACTCCTGCGGCGTGACGGCGAAGACGGCCCGGCCCTCGGCCACCTCGTCGAGCTCGAAGCCCATGAGCACGGCGATCGGCGGGGGCGGCAGCGCGCCGCTGCGGATCGCCTCGAGGTGCTCGAGCCCGGAGAGCCCGAGCCGCTCGCCGGCGGCGGCGACGGGGTCCTCCCACGTGATCGTGCGCTCGCGCTCCGTCGTCGGTTTCGTCACGAAACCGACGCTATCAGACGCGTGGCCGCAGCTTGCGCTTCAGCTCGCCGCGCCGCCGGTCGCGCAGCACGCGCTTCGCGGCGTTGTGGCCCGACGCGCCCATGACGCCCCCGCCCGGGTGCGTGCCCGCGCCGCACAGGTACAGGCCGCCGACGGGCGTCGCGTAGCGGGCGAGGTCGGGCGACGGGCGCATGAACAGCAGCTGGGCGAGGTCCTGCTCGCCCTGGAAGATCGAGCCGCCGCGCAGGCCGAAGATCCGCTCGAGGTCCGGCGGGGCCAGCACCTCGGCGTGGACGACGGTGTCGCGGACGCCCGGCGCGACCGCGTCGAGCACCCCGAGGCAGGCGTCCATGTAGCGCTCGCGGCTGCCCTCCGGCCAGCCGGCCTCGTCGTGCGGGCCGTACTGGGTGAACATCGTCACGACGCACCCGTCGCCGTCGGCGAGCGTCGGGTCGACCGCCGACGGGACCTCGACCTCGATGTACGGGGTCGTCGCCGGCGTGCCGAGCACCGCCTCCTGCCAGGCGCGCTCGAGCGCGTCGACCGAGGCGCACTGCGCGACGCCGGTGTGCAGGAGCATCCGCTGCTCGTCCTCGGTCACGCCCGCGTACCGCGGCGGCTCCGCCAGGACGAGGTTGACCTTCACCGAGGCTCCGCGGGTGCGGTACCGGCGCATGTCGGCGACGACCTCGTCGGGGAAGTGCTCGGCGCCCGTGAGGTCGAGCACGGTCGTCTGCGGGTGCGCGCCCGAGACGACGAGCGGCGCGCTGAGCGTCTCGCCGTCGGCGAGCGTCACGCCGGTCACGGCGCCGCCGGTGACGTCGATCGAGGCGACCGGCGCGCCGGTGCGGACGGTCGCGCCGTGGGCCTCGGCGGCCCGCGCGAGGGCGAGGCTGATCGCGCCCATGCCGCCGCGCACGTGGCCCCACGCGCCGCCCGCGCCGTCGATCGAGCCGAGCTCGTGGTGGAGCAGGTTGTAGGCCGTGCCGGGCGTCCGCGGGCCGGCCCACACGCCGACGACGCCGGTCGAGGCGAGGCAGCCCTTGAGCGCGTCGTGCTCGAACCAGTCGTCGAGCAGGTCGCCGACCGACATCGTCATGAGCCGGTAGAGCTCGTGCAGGCGCGTGCGCGACAGGCCGGCGCTCCGGCCCGCCCACGTCACGAGCGAGGCGAGGTCGGCCGGGTGGCGCGAGCCGACGTCCGGCGGCGGCTTGAGCATCAGCGGGCGGATGAAGGACGCGGCGCGCTCGAGCAGCGCCATGAACTCCGGGTAGACCGCGGCGTCCTTGCGCGAGATCCGGGCGATCGACGCCTGCGCGGCGGCGTCGTCGCCGTGGAAGAAGACCGGCGTGCCGTCCGCGACCGTCGCGTAGGCGGGGTCGAGCGGGATCGGCTCGTAGCCGTGCTCGCGCAGGCGCAGGTCCGCGACGACCTTCGCCTGGAGCATCGAGACGACGTACGACGCGCGCGAGACGCGGTAGCCGGGCCACAGCTCCTCGGTGACGCACGCGCCGCCGAGCACGTCGCGGCGCTCGAGCACGCAGACGTCGAGGCCCGCACGGGCGAGATAGGCGGCCGCCGTGAGCCCGTTGTGACCGCCTCCGACGACGATGGCATCGTGACTGACGATTTCGTCAGTCTGCCGCATCCCGTGGTCGGAGGGCAAGTCCCGCGGATCGCCGCAAGGTTGCCGCGGTTGGCGCGTTGGAGGTCGCGGACTCGCTGACGAAGGGAGATGGGATGTCGATGTCGCCGGCCGTTCCTCGGAGCCGGATCGCGCTCGCCGCGGTGCTCGCGGCGCTGACCGCCGCGGCGGTGATCGCCACGGCCGGCGCGGCGCCCGCGGCCGCCGCGGCCTGGACCTGCGACGCGAGCGCGGTGCGCGGCACGCTCGCCACGGCCCCGGCCTTCGAGCCGGTCACCGCCAACCGCGGGGCCGCCTCGTGCGCGCCGGCGACGGCGGGCGGCGCGAGCGCACTGGCCGCCCTGCCCGTCGGCCTCAGCGGCGGCGGCCTCGCGGCGTCGACGAGCCTCGCCCCCGGACAGGGCGACGCCGGCCAGCAGGTGGCGACCGCCACCGCGAGCCTCGGCGACCTGCGCATCCTCCCGCTCCCCGGCCAGATCCCCGCGCCGCCGATCCCGACGCCGTTCCTGGCGGTCCAGATCCCCGGCGGCCCGAGCGTCGACCTGACCCCGGCGATCCTCGCGCTGCTCACGCCGCCGGCCGAACTGCTGTCCCTGCAGTCGGCCACGAGCCGCGTGACCGGCCGCTGCTCGGGCGGCGTGCCGACGACGACGGGCACGTCGACGGCCGGCGGGCTGCGCGTCCTGGGCCGCGACATCCCGAGCGGACCGGTGGACCAGCTGCTGGAGGTCGCCGCCGCCCGGACGATCTCGCCCTCCGCGCTCGACCTGTCGAAGGTGACCCTGCCCGGCGGCGCCGCACTGCCCGCCGCGCTGATCGCGCCGCTGCAGACCGCGCTCGCCGCGCTCCCGCCGATCGAGCTCCCCGCCCAGGTCGGGCAGCTGAGCGTGCGCCCCGGCGAGGAGATCCGCTCGGGCGGCCGCCTCACCCGCCGCGCCCTGCACGTCACGCTCGGGCTCGGGGGCGTGACGATCCTCGACGCCGTGCTCGGCGAGGCGTCGGTCGGCGCCAACGGCGTGACCTGCGGCGGCGCCGCCCAGGTCGCGGCCGAGCAGGCGCTGCAGTGCACGACACGCCGGCTCGTGCTCGTCGACGTCCTCGAGCGCGCGGGCCGTGTACGGCTCATGGGCGTCGCGGACCGGCGCCTGATCGGCCGCACGGTCGACATCCGCTTCGTCACGCTCAAGCGCAACAGCCGCGGTCGCCGGGTCGCGCGGGCGCGGGTCGGCCGCAACGGCGTGTTCCGCGCGACCGCGCCGCTGCCCGCCCGCAAGCTGCGGCGCTCGAACCGCGCCCGCTACCAGGCGGTGCTCGGCCGGGAGAAGTCGCTGCGGCTCAAGCTCGTCCGGCGCATGGCGCTCGAGGCCGTCCGCAGCGGCAGGGGCCGTGTGACGATCTCCGGCCGCGTGCGCGGGCCGCTCGCCGACCCGGTCGCGCCGATCGTCGTGCGCCGCCGCGTGTCGTGCTCGCGGACCGTCGTCGTGCGCCGCGTGCGCCCGGCGCGCGACGGGCGCTTCCGGGTGACGCTCGCCGGGCCGCCGCGCGCGCTCGCCGCGACCTACCGCTTCCAGACGAAGGTCCGCCGCAAGACGACGAACCCCAAGCTGTTCCCGACGTTCACGCTGCCGCGCTCGGTCGAGTTCCGCTAGAAGGAGGGCATGGACCTTCGCGAACTGCAGCGCCCGCTCAAGGAGCAGTACCGCTCGGACCCCTCGTCGTCGCGCATCACGCTCACCGCGCGCGGCGGCGAGGCCTCCGAGGCCATGCCGACCCAGTGCTCGGTGGACCTCGGCCGGGCGATCCACGAGGCGCAGGCGCATCCCGGGGTGGGCGGTCCGGGCACGGGCGCCTGCTCGGGCGACCTCCTGCTCGGCGCGCTGGCCGCGTGCGCGCAGCTCACGTGCCAGATGGTCGCGACCGCGATGGGCCTCGAGGCCAAGCGCATCGAGGTCGTGGTCGAGGGCGACCTCGACCTGCGCGGGACGCTCGGGATCGACCGCGAGGTCGGCGCCGGCTTCGACGCGATCCGGATGCGCTTCGAGATCGACGCGCCCGATGCGAGCGAGGAGGACCTCGAGGGCCTCATGACCCGGACGGAGCGCTACTGCACCGTGCTGCAGACGCTGCGCAACCCGCCCGCGATCGAGGCGGTCCGCGCGCCCGCCGCCGCCTGACCGCGCGCGCCGCCGGGGCGCCACGGTAGGGCTATCCCCATCGCGACGGACGCCCGCTGGCGCCATGATGAGCCGGTCGTCTGCGCCATGGCGCGCCGGGTCGGCCGCGCCGACGATGCCACCATGCACTCCTACGTCACGGAACCGCCGACCCTGGGCCTCGCCGGTCGCAGCCGCCCGCAGTGGGCGGCGGCATGGGCCACGCGTCTCGGCCTCGACACCGCCTACCTCCTCCTCGGCCTCCCGGCCGGCGTCATCGCCTTCAGCGTCGTCATCTCCGGATGGGCGACGGCGCTCGGCCTCGCGATCACGCTGATCGGCCTCCCGATCGCGATGGCCACGATCATCGTCTCGCGCGGGATGGCCAACGTCGAGCGCTGGCGCGCGGCGCTCGTCCTCGGCGGGCCGGTGCGTGCCCGCTACCGGCCGATCACCACCGGCCGGATCCTCGAGCGCCTGAAGGCGCTGTTCGCCGACAGCCAGACCTGGAAGGACCTGGGCTGGCACCTGCTCCTGCTCCCGGTCGGCATCGTCGGCTTCACCGTCGCGGTCTGCTGCTGGGCGTGGACGGTCGCGTGCCTGACCGTGCCGCTCTGGTTCTCGCTGCCGGCCGACCCGGTCCAGATCGCCGGGATCGACGTCGACACCTGGTGGTGGGCCTTGCTGTTCTTCGCCGCCGGCGTCGTCACGCTGCCGATCTCGGTCTGCCTGCTGCGCGGCACCGCCGCCGGCACGGGCTCGCTCGCGCGGCTCCTGCTCGGGGCCGACACCGAGGAGCTCTCCGAGCGCGTCGAGGTCCTGACCGAGACCCGCGCGGGCGCCGTCGACGCCGCCGCGGCCGAGCTCGAGCGCATCGAGCGCGACCTGCACGACGGCGCGCAGGCGCGTCTCGTCGCGCTCGCGCTGGACCTCGGGATGGCCGAGGAGCGCTTCGAGCGCGACCCCGACGGCGCGCGCGAGCTCGTCGAGAAGGCGCGCGACGAGGCGAAGCTCGCGCTCGCCGAGCTGCGCGACCTCGCCCGCGGGATGCGCCCGGCCCTGCTCGCCGAGCGCGGCCTCCCCGAGGCGATCCGCGCGCTCGCGTCGCGCACGCAGCTGCCGACGGCGGTGTCCGTCGAGCCCGGCGGCCGCGTCGCCCCGGCGGTCGAGTCGGCCGCGTACTTCGTCGTCGCCGAGGCGCTCACCAACGCCGTCAAGCACAGTCACGCGGCGCGCCTGACCGTGGACGTCTCCCGCGACGGCGACCTCCTGGTCGTGCAGGTCGCCGACGACGGCGAGGGCGGCGCCGACCCGTCGGGCAGCGGCCTGACCGGCCTGCGCAAGCGCATCGAGGCCCTCGACGGCGCGCTGCGCATCGCGAGCCCGCCCGGCGGCCCCACCCTCCTGCACGCGGAGATCCCGTGCGGGTCGTGATCGCCGAGGACCTCGCGCTCCTGCGCGACGGGCTCACGCGCCTGCTCACCGAGAGCGGCTTCGAGGTCGTCGCCGCGGTCGAGGACGGGCCCGGGCTCGTCCGCGCCGTGATGGGCCACAAGCCGGACGTCTGCGTCGTCGACGTCCGGCTGCCGCCGACGTTCACCGACGAGGGCGTCCGGGCGGCGCTGGAGGCGCGCGCGCTGATGCCCGGGCTGCCGGTGCTCGTGCTCTCGCAGTACGTCGAGCGGACGTTCGCGGCGGAGCTGCTCTCCGACGGCCGCGGCGGCGTCGGCTACCTGCTGAAGGACCGCGTCGCCGACGTCCGCGAGTTCGTCGACGCCGTGCGGCGCGTGGCCGAGGGCGGCACGGCGATGGATCCCGAGGCTGTCGCCCAGCTGCTCGGCGGGCGCTCCGAGGACAGCGTGCTCGACGAGCTCACGCCGCGCGAGCGCGAGGTCCTCGGCCTGATGGCCGAGGGCCGCACGAACCACGCGATCGCCGAGCGCCTCGTCGTCACCGAGGGGGCGGTCGAGAAGCACGTGTCGAACATCTTCGGCAAGCTCGGCCTGCCGCCCTCCGACACCGACCACCGGCGGGTCCTCGCCGTGCTCGCGTTCGTCAACGGCTGACCCGCGGGCGGCGCATGACATACGTTTCAGGGCGTGGAGCGCCGAACGAAGATCGTGGCCACGATCGGCCCCGCCTCGAGCGACCCCGAGGTGCTCGTCCGGATGGTCGAGGCCGGGATGGACGTCGCTCGGCTGAACTTCAGCCACGGCACCGCCGAGCAGCATGAGCAGATGGCCACCCGGGTCCGCGAGGCGGCCGGCCGGGCCGGGCGCCCCGTGGCGGTCATGCAGGACCTCCCCGGCCCGAAACTGCGCATCGGCGCGCTGCGGGACGGGACCGCCGACCTCGGCGTCGGCGACCACCTGACCTTCGTCTGCAACGGCGACACCGGCGAGCTCGGCGACGCCGGGCGGATGACGATCACGTGGCCCGGCCTCGCGGCCGCGGTCGAGCCGGGCGAGATCATGTACCTGCTCGACGGCTCGATCCGCCTGCGCGTGACGGGCACCCGCGCGGGAGACGGCGAGATCGACACCGAGGTCGAGGTCGGCGGCACCGTCGCCTCGCGCCAGGGGCTGAACATCCCGGGCGAGACGACCGACCTCCCGGCGGTCCCGCAGGAGGACCTCGAGCACCTGCGCGTCGGCATGAAGATCGGCGTCGACCTCGTCGCGCTGAGCTTCGTGCGGCGGCCCGAGGACGTCACGTTCGTGCGCGAGCACACCCGCACGCCGCTGATCGTCAAGATCGAGAAGCCGCAGGCCGTCGAGCGCGCCGAGGCGATCCTCAAGGTCTCCGACTGCGTCATGGTCGCCCGCGGCGACCTCGGCATCGAGATGCCGATCGAGCAGGTCCCGATCGTGCAGAAGAAGCTGCTGGCGATCGCCGGCGCCCTCGCGCGGCCGTCGATCACCGCGACGCAGATGCTCGACTCGATGGTGACCTCGGCCCGGCCGACCCGCGCCGAGGTCGCCGACGTCGCCAACGCGATCCTCGACGGGACCGACGCGGTGATGCTCTCGCAGGAGACCGCCGTGGGCCAGCACCCGGTCGGCGCGATCGAGATGATGGCGGCGGTGGCGAAGGTCACCGAGCGCGAGCTGCCCTACGACCGTTGGAACGAGCTGCGCGTCCGCCGCGACGAGCGCGACCCGGCCTACACCCTCGCCCACAGCGCGTGCGTCGCGGCCCGCGAGCTGTCGCTCGACGCGCTCGTCGTCCCGACGCTCTCCGGGCGCTCCGCCCGCCTGATCTCCGCGCACCGGCCGAACGTGCCGATCTACGCGCTGTCGCCGGGCCGGGAGACGGTCCGCCGCTGCGGGCTGATGTGGGGCGTGAAGGCCGCGTCGATGCCGCGCCACGAGATCACCGAGGCGCTGATCGCGGACGCGGCTTCGCGGGTCATCGAGCTCGGCTGGTGCAAGCGCGGGCAGCGCGTCGGGATCACGGCCGGCCTGCCCAGCGGCCGCCCCGGCACGACGAGCCTCTTCCAGGTCCAGCAGCTCTGAGATGGCCGGCGACCCGACACCCGCCCTGGCCACCCGCCGCCGCGTCCTCGAGCTCGCCGAGACCCAGCGCTTCGTGCACCACGTCGCCGACCTCGACACGGGCGAGGTCGTCACGACGGAGCTCGACCGCCCGGTCACGCCGATCTCGCGCGCGGCGCGGCTGAGCCGCTTCGGCCCCGTCTTCGACCCGACGATCTTCGGGCACCCGATCTACCGTCTCGGCGCGCGCACGCCCTACCAGGCCACGCCCGAGGGCTGGATCGAGCTGACCCGGCCGACGAGCACCGCGCCGGCGGTGGACACCGTCTACTGGGACCTCCCGCGCGACTACGACTTCCACGGCAGCTTCGCCGGGATGTTCCTCACGTTCACCGAGATGCCGACGAGCCGCACGCTCGCGAGCTTCACCCTGTCCGGCCACGCGTTCGCCGGGACCACGGGCACGCTCATGTTCTCGATGCAGCTCATCCCGAACCCGGTGTACATCCCGGTCGACGCGAACTTCGGCCACCACACCGTCGACCTGACGTTCGTGCCGCCCCAGCGCCTGATGTACATCACGATGGGGCTGACGGCGAACATCGAGCTGCTGGCGTTCTCGGGCATGACGCTCGGGACGGCGCCGCTCGTGCTCGAGCCCGGCGTCTTCGCCTGAACCCCGACGACCCCGACGACCCCGACGAAGGGACCCGCCCCATGATGGTCATGCCCGCCCGCAACCCGGACGCCGCCACCGAGCACCGGACCGACACGTTCTCCGGCGACGTGTGGGGCACCCCGATCGTCCCGGCGGCCGAGGGCGTCATGGTCAACCACGTCCACTTCGCGCCGGGCGGCCGGACGCACTGGCACACGCACGAGACCGGCCAGGTGCTCATCGTCACCGCGGGCGAGGGCCGCGCGCGGACCGAGGGCGAGGACGAGCACGTCATCCGCGCGGGCGACGTCGTCTGGATCCCGGCCGGCGAGCGCCACTGGCACGGCGCGGGGCCCGACAGCTTCATGGCCCACATCGCCGTGTCGATCGGGCCGATCGACTGGCAGGACCCGGTGACCGACGAGCAGTACGCGGGCTGAGGCGACGCGCGCGGCTCAGCCGCGCCGGACGACGACGGTCTGCGTCGTCGCCGCGGTCCGGCCGCCCGCGACGGCCGCGATCCGCACCGCGTAGCGCCCCGGTCGCAGGCCGCGGCGGGCGGTGAGCGCGACGGCGTTCGCGCCCTTGCGGGCGGCGACCGTCGTGCGCCCGAGCTCGCGGCGGCCGGCGCCCGCGGCGGAGACGGTCACGGTGACGGTCGCGTCGCGGTCGAGGCCGAAGCGGACCGTCGGCGCCAGGCGCGCCGCGGCGGCCGAACGGCACCGGGCGCGCGCGGCGGCCGTGCCCCGGGCGCGCAGGCGCGCAACGCCGCGCGCAGGCGCGCGGTCGACACCGCGTGGACGACGTGCGGGACGGTCACGCCGATGAGCCGCGGAGGGGTCGCCGGCGACGACGGGCGCGAGGGCCGGTGGTGGGCCGGGGCCGGCTCGGCGGGCTCGGACGGCTCGGACGGCTCGACGGGCTCCGCGGGCTCGGGCGTCGGGTCGGGGGCGGGATCGGCGTCGGGCGTGTCGGATCCGGGCGGCGCCGGCGCGGCCGGCGTCGCGCCGAGCTCGTAGGCACCGCGGTCGTGGGCGCCGGTGCGCGTGCCGCCGAGCAGGTCGGTGGCGGGCAGGCTGTATCCGAGCCCGCGGATCGTGGCGACGACGCCGTCGGTCCCCGAGTCGACGGCCGGGCTGTCGGCCCGCAGGTCGAAGCGGTCGGTCGCGGCGTCCACGAAGCGCGGGGCGGCGGCGACGTCGTGCGCGCCGTAGCGGTGCGCGCCGGCGGGCACGAGGTTGTAGTCGGCGACCGCGATGCGCAGGCGCGGGTCGACGCTGTAGCCGTCGTCGAACACGTTGTCGGCGATCACGAAGCCCTGGCTGTTGACCGGCACGCCGGGGTTCGTCCACCAGCGGAACAGGACGCCGACGCCGCTCGCGGTGAACGTGTTGTTCGCGACGACGAGGTCGTCCATCTGGTTGTCGAGCTGCAGCGGCGTGCCGCTCGAGCGGGCGAAGACGTTGTTCTCGATCGTCCACCCCGACGTCTGGTGGTCGGCCGAGGAGTTGAGGATCCCGGAGTCGTTGTCGCGGGCGACGTTGCCGCGGATCGTCACGTCCTCGGCGCCGAGCGACTGGATGACGTCGGTGTGCGCGCTGCACCCGCGGCGGACCTGGATGTGGTCGAAGGTGTTGCCCTCGATCAGCACGCCGGTGCCGTCCATCTGGATCGCGTCGCCCGTCAGGCGCTCGAAGTGGTTGCCGCGGATCGTGAGGCCCTGCGTGCCGGTCATCGAGCGCACGCCGCCGGCCTCGCTCGAGTCGACGGTGCAGGAGTCCGGGCCGTCGTGGAAGTGGTTGCCCTCGAAGAGGATGTCGCGCGAGCCGCGGATGTTCACCGCGTTCGTCAGGTCGTTGTCGACGAACGCGATGTGGTCGTTGCCGAAGTAGACGAGGTTCATCGTGCCCGAGAAGCGCAGGCCCTCGAAGCGCAGGTGGGTCGCGTCGCGGAGGTCGACCGCGAAGACGACCGGCGTCTCGCCCGGGTAGGGCTTCATCGTCACCGTCGCGGCGTTCGGCGTGCGGTCCGAGCCGTCGATCTGCGTGTACGGATACGAGCCGCCGCGCACGAGCACCGTGCCGCCGGAGGGCGCCTTCGCGGCGGCCGCGGTCAGCGAGCACCACGGCGTCGCGGGCGACGCGGCCTGGGCGGCGCTGCGCGCATCGCTGCAGGCGCCGCCGCGGCCGGCGACGTCGACGTACGTCGCGGCGTGCGCGGCCGCGGGCGCGGCGGCGAGGCTCAGCAGGGCGAGGACCGCGGCGGCGAAGGCGCGGCGGCGGGCGGGAGCAGGGCGGACACGCATCGGCGTCCGTGATCGGCAGCGTCACGGACGCCACGCAGGAACACCATCCGTTTCTGGCCCTATTGGTCACCCGACCGGCGGATGCGCCTACCGTGCCCGTACCGGGCCGATGCCTCCCGCACTCCGACTCATCCCTCGAGCGCGGCGACGCGCCGGCCCGTGAGCGGCCTCCGCCGCGGGGTCAACCTCGCGGGTTCGCTCGACGCCGAACGGCCGGTGCCGCCCGACCCGCGTGACCTCGATCTCGTCCGCTCGGCGGGGCTCGACACCGTCCGCCTGCCCGTGCGCTGGTCGCCGCACCTCGCCCGGACGCCGCCCTACCGCCTCGACCCGGCGTTCCTCGAGGCGGTGGCCGCGGTGTGCGACGCGGCGCTGGCGCGCGGGCTGACCGTCGTCCTCGACGCCCACCACCACGACGAGCTGTGCGCCGACGTCGCGCGCGAGACGCCGCGGTTCCTCGCCCTGTGGGAGCAGCTCGGCCGCCGCTTCGCGGGCACCGGCCCCGGCCTCTGCCTCGAGCTCCTCAACGAGCCGCACGAGCCGATGGACGCCGGGGCGTGGAACGCGCTCCTGCCCCGCGCGCTCGCGGTCGTGCGGGCGACGAACCCGACCCGCCGCGTCCTCGTCGGCCCCGCGCGCTGGAACATCGTCGACGCGCTCGACGACCTGCGCCTGCCCGACGACCCGCACCTCGTCGTGACCGTCCACTACTACTCGCCGTTCCGCTTCACCCATCAGGGGGCGGCCTGGGTCCCGGGCGCCGAGGCGTGGCGCGGCACGAGGTGGGGCACGGACGCCGAGCGCGCCCGGGTCCGCTCGGACCTCGAGCGCGCGGCGGGGTGGGCCCGTGCGCGGGGGCGACCGCTGTTCGTCGGGGAGTTCGGGACGATCGCCGCCGCGCCGATGGCCGACCGCGCCGCGTGGACGACGCTCGTGCGCGCGGAGGCCGAGCGCGTCGGCGCCGGGTGGGCGCTGTGGGACCTCGCGACCGACTTCGGCGCCTACGACCGCGCGGCCGGGGCCTGGCGCGCGCCGCTGCGGGCCGCGCTGCTCGGTCCGGGCTGATCGCGGCCGACCGCCGCTCCTCCGGCCCGCCGCGGTCGTGCAGAATGCGGTCGCTCCCCCCACCCCTGCCAGGAGGAAGCGATGACCGAGACCGCCGCCCACCCCGTCGCCGCGAAGGTCGACGCGTGGCTCTCGCGCTTCGAGAGCGCGCTCGCGGAGGGCGACAGCGCGGCCGCGGCGGAGCTGTTCACCGAGGACAGCTTCTGGCGGGACCTCGTCTCGTTCACGTGGAACATCAAGACCGTCGAGGGCCGCGAGGGCGTCAAGGACATGCTCGACGCCACGCTCGCGCACACGAAGCCGCGCGGCTGGCGCACCACCGAGCCGCCGACCGAGGCCGATGGCATCGCCGACGCCTGGATCGAGTTCGAGACCGAGACGGGCCGCGGCCGCGGCCACCTGCGCCTGCGCGACGGCCAGGCCTGGACGCTGCTGACCACCCTCCACGAGCTCAAGGGCCACGAGGAGCCGCGCGGCGCCGGTCGCCCGCACGGGGTCGAGCACGGCGCCGACCCCGACCGCGAGACGTGGCTCGAGGCCCGCGAGCGCGAGGCGCGCGAGCTCGGCCACGAGACCCAGCCGTACGTCGTGATCGTCGGCGGGGGCCAGGGCGGGATCGCGCTCGGCGCCCGCCTGCGGCAGCTCGGCGTCCCGACGATCATCGTCGAGCGCAACGCGCGCCCGGGCGACTCGTGGCGCCGGCGCTACAAGTCGCTCTGCCTCCACGACCCGGTCTGGTACGACCACCTGCCGTACATCAAGTTCCCCGAGAACTGGCCGGTCTTCTCGCCGAAGGACAAGATCGGCGACTGGCTCGAGATGTACACGCGGGTCATGGAGCTCAACTACTGGACCTCCACGACGGCCAAGAGCGCGACGTACGACGCGGACGCGGGCGAGTGGCGGGTCGTCGTCGAGCGCGACGGCGAGGAGATCACGCTCCGGCCCAAGCAGCTCGTCATGGCCACCGGGATGTCCGGCAAGCCGAACGTCCCCGAGATCCCCGGCATGGACACGTTCCAGGGCGAGCAGCACCACTCCTCGCAGCACCCGGGCCCGGACGCGTACGCGGGCAAGAAGGTCGTCGTCATCGGGTCGAACAACTCGGCCCACGACGTCTGCGCGGCGCTGTGGGAGAAGGACGCCGACGTGACGATGGTCCAGCGCTCCTCGACGCACATCGTCCGCTCGGCCACGCTCATGGACGTCGGGCTGTCGGCGCTCTACTCCGAGCAGGCGGTCGCGAACGGGATCACGACGGAGAAGGCGGACCTGATCTTCGCCTCGCTGCCGTACCGGATCATGCACGAGTTCCAGAAGCCGCTCTACGACGAGATGCGCGAGCGCGACGCCGACTTCTACGACCGCCTCGAGAAGGCCGGCTTCCAGCTCGACTGGGGCGACGACGGCTCCGGGCTGTTCATGAAGTACCTGCGCCGCGGCTCGGGCTACTACATCGACGTCGGCGCCTCCGATCTCGTCGCCGACGGCAAGATCAAGCTCGTCTCCGGGACCGTCGACCACCTGTCCGAGAACGCCGTCGTGTCTGACCGACGGCACCGAGCTGCCCGCCGACCTCGTCGTGTACGCCACGGGCTACAACTCGATGAACGGCTGGGTCGCCGACCTCATCTCCCAGGACGTCGCCGGAAGGTCGGCAAGGTGTGGGGCCTCGGGTCGGACACGACGAAGGACCCGGGCCCGTGGGAGGGCGAGCAGCGCAACATGTGGAAGCCGACGCAGCAGGAGGCGCTGTGGTTCCACGGCGGCAACCTGCACCAGTCGCGCCACTACTCGCAGTTCCTCGCGCTGCAGCTCAAGGCCCGCGAGGTCGGCCTCGACACCCCGGTCTACGGGCTCCAGGAGGTCCACCACCGGGGCTGAGCGCCGACCCGGCGGCGGGTCAGCGCAGCGACTGCGCGAGCTCCTCGAGCAGCTCCATCTGCTCCTGCACGCCGACCTCCATCCCGCTCTCCATGATGAGGTCGCGGATCTCCTTGCTCTCGACGTCGGTGAGCAGCTCGAGCCGCGTGCGCCCGTCGGCCTCGGCGAAGGTCGTGGTCACGATCGCCGGCGGGCTGCCGGGCGCGCCCTCGTAGATCTCGGTGTTGACGAGCCGCTCGTTCGGGACGATCTCGCGGAACTCGCCGTGGAAGGCGACCTCGTGGCCGCCCTGGGCGTCCATGACGTAGCGCCACGCGCCGCCCACGCGGAGGTCGATCTCGGCGATCCGCATCGCGCCGCGCCGGCCGCTCCACCAGCGCATGACGAGCTCGGGCGTCGTCCACGCCCGGTAGACGAGGTCTTTCGGCGCGTCGAACTCGCGCGTGATCAGGATCTGCCGGTCGGTCGGCAGCGTCACCACCGTGCCCGTGCTACTCGGCATCGTCACCGTCTCCTTTCGCCTGCTCTCTGAGGTCGTCGAGCACGTCGTCGAGCAGCTCGAACCGCTCGGACCACAGGCGCTCGTAGGTCTGCACCCAGTCGTGGATGGGCTTGAGGGCGTGGCCGTTGACGCGGTAGAGCCGCTGCCGCCCCTCGTCGCGCACGTCGACCGCCCCCACCTCACGAAGGACCCGCAGGTGCTTGGACACCTGCGGCTGGGCGAGCCCGAGCGCCGCGACCAGGTCGTTCACGGGCCGCTCGCCATCCGCGAGGACATCGAGGATCTGGCGGCGGCGCGGCTCCGCCACGGCGTTGAACGCGTCTGCGGTGGTCGCTGCTCGTGCCACGCGCAGCATTGTATGCCTATATGGGAATGTGTCAAGCGTCCGAAGACGCGCCGGCGCGGCACCGGCGCGCGCAGACGCGCCGACGCCGGCCTCAGACCGTCGTGAGACCCGCCAGCGACGCGAGCGTCGCCCCGGCGCCACCGGCCGGCGCCCACCACGTCCGGTCGCCGACGACGCCGTCGGCGCTGAGGCCGTGGCCGGACTGGTAGGCCTTCACCGCCGCCTCGGTCCGCGGGCCGAACGCGCCGTCCGCCGGGCCGGGGTCGGTCGGCGCGCCCGGGCCGCCGAACGTGCGCAGCGCCTGCTGCAGCGCCGTGACGACCGCGCCGTGTGCGCCCGAGCGGATGACCGGCGTGTTCGGGTCCGCGGGCAGCTTCGCCCAGGTCAGCGGGCCGACGATCCCGTCGGCCGTCAGGCCCGCCCCGGACTGGAAGTCGCGCACGGCGGCGTCGGTCTTGGGGCCGAAGTCCCCGTCGATCTCGGTCGGGCCGAGCGTCTTCATCATCACGAAGAGGCGCTGCAGGCGGCGGACGTCGTCGCCGGTCGAACCGGTCTGGAGCGTGGGTCCGTGGTTCATCGCGTCAGTCCCCCAGGGAGTCGATCGCGTCCCACGTGTGCGGGCCGACGACGCCGTCCTCGGTCAGGCCCGCACTGCGCTGGAGCGCCCGCACGCCGCGCTCCGTCGCCGGGCCGAAGCTGCCGTCGACGTCGCCCGCGTCGTAGCCGGCGAGCGTCAGGCGCTTCTGCACCCGCCGGACGGCGAGGCCCTTCGCGCCCTGGCGCAGCACCGGGTGGCTGAAGACCGCGTCCTCGTCGATGTTGAGCCACGTGATCGGGCCGACGATGCCGTCGACCGTGATCTCCTTCTCGTGCTGGAAGGCGCGGACCGCGGCCTCCGTGGCCGGGCCGAAGTCGCCGTCGATGGGCCCCGGGTCGTGCCCGGCCTCCTTCAGCGCCTCCTGCAACTGACGGACCGCGGTCCCGCTCGAGCCGCGCTTCAGCACCGGTTCAGCCATGCGTCGTGTCCCTTCGGTTCGTGGAGAGAGGTGTGGCGCCCGCGCCTAGAACGAGAGCATCCCGCTGACGAGCGCGCGCCAGGTGACCGGTCCGACGATCCCGTCGACCGTGATGTCGAGCGCGTCCTGGAAGCCGCGGACCGCCTGCTCCGTCTTCGGGCCGAAGATGCCGTCGATCTGCACGCCCTGCGTCGGGTCGCCCGAGAGGTTGCGGAACTGGAACTCGACCTGGACGCCGCGGACGGCGTCGCCGGTGCTCCCGCGCCGGACGGTCGCGATGACCTTCGGCCAGGTGAGCGGCCCGACGACCCCGTCGGCGGTCAGCCCGGCGGCGTTCTGCACCGCGCGGACCGCGGACGCCGTCTGCGGCCCGAAGTCCCCGTCGACCGCGACGGCGTGCCCGTGGGCGCGCAGCAGCTCCTGCAGGGTCAGGACCGGGTGGCCCTCGTCGCCCTGACGGACGACGGGCCAGGGCTGGATCGGATCGCTCACGGCGTGCTCCTGTGCTCGGGTTCGGCGGGTGTCGTGCGGCGACCGCCGGACCGGGCGCCGGGGTCATCCTCGCCGAGCCACGGCCGCGCCGTGGTGCGGTTGAGCACACTCCCGCGCGTCAGCCCGCGCGGGCGAGCGGCGCGGCGGCGAGCGGCGGGATCATGTCGCCGTGGGCCTCGAGGAGGGCCTCGACGAGGTCGCGGATCTCCTCGAGCGGCAGCTCGCCGGCGGTGTGCGGGTCGAGCATCGCGGCGTGGTGGACGGCCTCGCGGTGCCCGGTCAGCGCGGCCTCGACCGTCAGCCCCTGGACGTTGACGTTCGTCTGCATCAGCGCCGCGAGGTGGCGCGGCAGCGCGCCCACCGCCCGCGGCACGATGCCGTCGGCGCCGGCGACGCACGGGACCTCGACGCAGCAGTCATCGGGCAGGTTGTCGATCAGCGGACCGCCCGCGTGGCGGTTGGGGACGTTGCCGTTGAAGGCGAACGGCTCGCCCGTCTCGCACGCCCGGATGATGTGCGCGCCGTACTCGACGCTGGCCTGCGGCTCGAGCGCCGCCGCGCCGTCGCGGTCGATCCGCGCGCGCAGCGCCTCCCACTCGGCGATCTGACGCTCGCAGCGACGCGGGTACTCGTCGAGCGGGATGTCGAAGCGCTCGATCAGGTCGGGCCGCGCCGCCTTGATGAACCACGGCACGTACTCGGCGAAGTGCTCGGAGGACTCCGTGACGAACGAGCCGAAGTGGCGCATGACCTCGTAGCGGACGCGGTTGCCCTCCGGCACGCGGCCCTCCTCGATCACGCGATGCAGCGCCGGGTAGAGGTCCTCGCCGTCGTGCTCGAAGCGCAGGAAGAACGCGACGTGGTTGATGCCCGCGACGTGGTAACGCACCTCCTCGGCCGGCAGCCCGAGGTCGGCGGCGAGCTCGCCCGCCGTGTGCTGGACGGAGTGGCAGAGCCCCACGGTGCGGATCGTGCTGCGCTCGGCGACGGCCCAGCAGAGCATCGCCATCGGGTTGACGTACTGCAGCAGCAGCGCGTCCGGGCACAGCTCCTCCATGTCGCGGCAGACGCCCAGCAGCACCGGGATCGTCCGCAGCCCGCGCATGATCCCGCCGACGCCGAGCGTGTCGGCGATCGTCTGGCGCAGCCCGAACCGCTTGGGGACCTCGAAGTCGATGACGGTCGAGGGCCGGTAGCCGCCGACCTGGAACGACGTCACGACGTAGTCGGCCCCGTCGAGCGCGGCGCGCCGGTCGGTCGTCGCCTCGACCTTCGCCCCGGCCCCGTGCGCCTCCACGAGCCCGCGCGTCACGAGCTCGGAGGTGCGCAGGCGCTCGGCGTCGATGTCCATCAGCGCGAACGTCGTCGTGTCGGCGAGCTCGGGGAGGCCGAGGACGTCGCCGACGAGGTTGCGGGTGAACACCGTCGAGCCGGCGCCGACGAAGGCGATCCGCGGCATGGTCATGCCTCCCGTGTCTGCTGGATGCGCGAGCGAGCGAGGTCGCGACGCGCGAGGACGAGGCCGCCGACGGCCATGACCACGAGCACCGCGATGGCGACGTACGCCTCGGGCGAGCGCAGGTTACCCAGCGATCCGCCGAGCGCCGTGTAGGCGAACGCGCGCGGGGCGACCCCGATCGCCGTCGCGAGGACGAAGGCGCGGAGGGCGATGGGCGTCAGGCCCGCGGCGTAGTTGACGAGCGTGTACGGCACACCCGGGGCGATCCGGGCGTAGAGCACGGTGAGGAAGCCGCGGCGACCGACCCAGCCGCGCAGCGCCTGGAGCCGCGGACCGGCGAGCGCGACGACCGCGTCGTGCCCCCACCAGCGCGACAGCGAGAACGCGATCGTCGCGCCCAGCGTGGCCGACGCGATCGACACCGGCGTCCCCAGCGCCGTGCCGAAGAGCAGCCCGCTCGCCGCCGCGAGGACCGGCCCCGGGAAGAGCACGACGGTGAGCGACGCCGAGATCGCGATGAACACGAGCGGCCCGGCGGCGCCGTAGCCCTCCACCCAGTCGCGGACGCGGTCGGCCGAGATCGACCCGGAGAGCACGAGGACCCCGACGAACGTCACGAGCGCCCCGCCGAGGACGGCGAGGCGCAGGAGCGCGAGCCGGCGCGTCACCGGCCGACGGGCTCGATGCCGCGGCCGGCGTAGAACTCGGCCTCGGCGGCGCCGAGCTCGGTGACCGGCGCGTCGCCGTAGATCCACTCGCGGGCGATCCGGTGCCAGTTGGCCTTCGCGCGCAGCTGCGACATGACTGCGAGCGTGAGCATCTCGAGGCGGCGGCCGAAGAGGTGGTCCGGCGGCAGCGTCTCGTGGCGCATCTTGCCGAAGTGCCGCGAGCGCGGGTCGGACATCTGGATGATGATCTCGGTCGCGAGGTCGGGGTCGAGCTGGACCTCCTCGTCGCGCGTGTACCACCACGTGAAGTCGTCGAACTGCTCGAGGATCCCCTGCTCGTCGTAGTAGGACGGATCGCCGATGAAGCCGCCCTGGTGCAGCAGCGCGATGAGCTCCGTGCCGCGGCGCTCGATGCCGAGGCGCTGGGTGCCGAGCTCGAACTCCGCGACCGACGCCGGGATCCGCTTGAACAGGCCGAAGTCGAGGAACGCCATGCGGCCGTCGTCGAGGAGCATGCAGTTGCCCGGGTGCGGGTCGCCCGAGAACTGGTGGTGGCGGTACATGCAGCCGAAGTAGAAGCGGAAGACGATCTCGGCGATCCGGTCGCGGTCGTCCTGGGGCAGCTGCTTCATCTCCTCGAACCCGCGCCCGGAGACGAACTCGCTCACGATCACGCGCTCGCGCGAGAGCGAGGTCAGGACGTCGGGGATCACGATGAACGGGTGCCCGCGGTAGATGCGCGCGAGCGTGCGCTGGTTCTGGGCCTCGAGCTCGTAGTCGAGCTCCTCGTCGATGCGCGAGCGGATCTCGGCGGCCATCGACTTCGGGTCGAGGCCGGGGGCGATCGACTTCATGAGCCGCAGGATCATCCCGAGGTTCTGCATGTCGGCCCGGACCGCGGCGCCGACCCCGGGGTACTGGACCTTCACCGCGACGTCGCGCCCGTCGTCGAGGCGCGCGCGGTAGACCTGGCCGATCGACGCGGCGGCGATCGGGACGGGGTCGAAGGTCTCGAAGACGGCCTCGATCTTCTCGCCGTACTCCTGCTCGATGACCTTCTTCATGTCCTTGAAGGAGACCTTCGGCGCGGCGTCGCGCAGCTCGGCGAGCTTGGCCTGGAACTGCTCGCGGTACTCGGGCGGGACGAGGCCGACGTCGAGGAACGACATGACCTGGCCGAGCTTCATGGCCGCGCCCTTCATCGTCCCCAGCGCGGCGACGATCTGCTCGGCGGTCTCGACCTGGCGACGGGCGAGCGCCGCCTGCGCGCGATCCTCGTCGCGGGTGAGGTTCGCCGCCCGGGTGCCGAGCTGGCGCGCGGCCTGCTCGGCCGCGAGGCGCCCCACGGTGGCCGAGCGGCGCAGACGGGAGGTCGGGATCGGCTCCTTGGCCATCGCGTCCCATGGTACGAACCGCCGCCCGCGCGCCGATCAGCGGCCGGCCCGGCGGGTCGGGCCGCGCGACGCGCCAGGGCGGGTCAGCCGTCGCCGAGCGTGTCGCTGAGCGCCAGCGCGACGGCCGCGTGGACGCAGAGCGCCTCGAGGACCGCCTCGGCCCCGCCGGGGGGCGGCTCGCCGACGTCGAGGACCGACAGCACGCCGACGACGATGCCGCCGACCGAGATCGGGGCGGCCGCGAGCGCCTCGGGGTGGTAGCCGGCCTCGACCGCGATGTCGTGGGCCCAGCGCGGATCGCGGGCGAGGTCGTCGACGACGAGCAGCTGTCCCGACTGCACGACGTGCCCGGCGATGCCCTGGTCGGCGCGGAAGCTCGCGCCCAGGAGCTCGGGGCCGCCGCCGCCCGCGACGGCCTCGAACACGAGGTCGCCCGTGCGCGGGTCCACGAGCGCGATCGACGACGCACGCGCGTCGAGCGCCGCGCGGGCGGCCTCGACGATGCCGCGCAGGAGCGCGCCGCGCAGGACGGCCGCGCTCGCCACGGCCGGTCAGCCCCTCCGCCGCGGAGGGCGACGCGGGACGACGGCGCGGCGGCGGCGCAGCGGGAACACCGCCCAGACGACGACGAACGCGACCGCGGTCACGACGCCCGCCACGATCCCGGCCGCCGCGCCGAACATCACGTCGGAGACGAGCAGCATCACGGCGACCATCGAGACCGCGGTGCTCAGCAGGCCGCCGAGCGCGAGCCGGTTGGAGACCTCGACCATGTACGCCTTCTGGCCGAGCCGGAAGAGGATCCGGTGCACGGCGGTCGGCGCGATGAGCAGGACCGACGCCGCCGCGGCCCCGACGAGGGCGGCGAAGTAGGCGCCGCGCTGGAAGCCCGTGATCTCGTCGAAGCGCGCCGAGAACGGCACGGTCAGCAGGAAGGCGAACAGGACCTGCACGCCCGTCTGGACGACGCGGACCTCCTGCAGCAGCTCGATGAGGTTGCGGTCGAGGCGCTCGACGTCGGTCTCGTCGCGCTCGGGCGGCACGCCGGAGGCGACGCGCTCGTGGTCGGCGGGCGGGAGCCGCTCGGCGTCCGTCGAGGGCGGCGCGCCCACCGCGTCAGGCCCCGCGCTGCACGCGCGAGCCCGGGACGATGTCGTCGCGCCCGTCGGGCCAGCGGACCCACGCCTTGTGGCCGCCGTCGTAGTCGTCGCCGAGCAGCACGAGCGTCGCCGGCTCGCCGAGCGCGGTGCAGGCCTCGTCGCCCTCCGGGTCGACGCCGCGCCAGACGCGGATGAAGGCGTTGCCCTCCCACTCGGCCGCGACCGTCGTCGGCTCCGTGTGGCCGGGGCGGATGACGGTCTCCGGCGGGAGCGCCATGAGCGTGTCCATGATCGAGGCCTTGAGGTCGTCGTAGCTCGTCGAACCCGGGGCGCGCACGCCGCCGACGGAGTTCTTGAACAGCGTGTCGCCGGTGAACACGTTGCCCTCGACCAGCAGCGAGAGCATCCCGCCCGTGTGGCCCGGGGTGTGCAGCGGCGTGACCTCGAACGGGCCGACCTTCACGACCTCGCCCGGGGTCATCGGCCCGGTGACCCCGTCGACGGGCTCGTCGGGATGCGCCAGGACCTGGAGGTCGGGCCAGCGCGCGGTGAGCTTGCCCAGCTCCTCGACGTGGTCGCCGTGGTGGTGGGTCAGCAGGACGTGCGTCGGGGTGATGTCGTTGCGCTCGGCGGCGGCGATCAGCGGCGCGACCGGTCCGCCGGCGTCGACGAAGAAGCCCTCGCCCCCGCTCTGCCCGACGAGGTAGGTGTTCGAGAGGTAGTCCGAGTTCATGGAGCGTTCGACGACCATCCGCGACACGCTACTGGCATGATCCGAGCGATGCCCGCCCTGATCCACACCTGCTACCGCATCGGCGACATCGACCGCTCGGTCGCCTTCTACACCGCCCTCGGCTTCGAGGAGCGCCGCCGCATGCCGATCCGCGACGAGGCGATCAACGTCTTCATGGGCCTGCCCGGGGACGGCGACCGGCTCGAGCTGACCTACAACTTCGGCGTCGACTCCTACGAGCTCGGCACCGGCTACAACCACGTCGCGATCACCGCGCCCGATCTCGACGAGACCCTGGACCGGCTGAAGGAGCAGGGGATCGAGCCCGAGAAGCCGCCGTACACCGTGCGCGAGGGCGGCTCGCGGATCTGCTTCGTGCGCGACCCCGACGGCTACCGGATCGAGATCATCGAGGGCGACCGGTAGGCGGACCCGGCCGAACCTCCTAGCCGCTTCCCGGGCTCCTTCGGTAGCCCGTCGCCGTCCAGCGCCCGCAGTACGCCGCCCGGCGCACCGAATTCGCCCTTCGGCGCCGGGATGCCGATGGATGAGGGACGACCACAACCGATCGAGGTTCCGCTGTGTCTGCCCTCCGTTCCATCCCGCACCGGCTCGGGAGCAGGCTCGCGCTCGCGCTCGTCTCCGCCGGGCTGCTCGCCGCGCTCCCGGCCGCCGCGACCGCCTCCGTCGCCGGCGGGCCCGGGGCGACAGCCTCGCGCCCGGCGAGCGCCGTCGCCGCGCCGCCGACCAGGGCCGCCCGCGTCCACCGCGTCGGTGGCCCGGTACGGAAGGCGTGGCCGGCGAAGGGCCGGCGCGCTCCGGGGACGCGGCTCGCACGCTGGCTCGCCCGGCAGGTCGGACCGAAGACCCCGCGCGTCTGCCGGACGTTGCCCGACGCGCAGCGCCGCGCGTGCCTGGCCGCCAGGCGCCCGCCCCGTGCCGACCGGGCCAGAATCGCCGCGGCGACCGCCGCCGTGCGCGTGGCGACGACCGCGGCGCTCGCGCCCGCCCTCGCCGCCCGCGCGAGCGGCCGCCCGATCGAGATGCTCCGCTCGTACGCCATCCCGACCGACGACCCCTCCTACGATCGCCTGCTGAACTGGTCCTGGTCCTATGACTCGGCGCTGGCCGCCGCCGCCTTCGCGGCCGGTGGCGACCGCGAGCAGGCGACGCGCCTCCTCGATCAGCTCGCAGCGCTGCAGCGGACCGACGGCTCGATCGAGCTCGCCTTCAACGTCGAGACCGGCGAGGCGAGCCCGCTGATCCGCTCGGGAACCGTCGCGTGGCTCGGCCTCGCCGCCGTCACGTACGACGCCGCCTTCGACACCGACCGCTACCGCGACACCGCGGAGCGCGCGGCCGGCTTCCTCCTCTCGCTGCAGGACGCCGACGGCCTGGTCGCCGGCGGGCCCGACGTGAAATGGGTCTCGACGCAGCACAACCTCCTCGCCTACACACTGCTCGACCGCCTCGGCGACGAGGTCGCCGGGGACGTCAAGCGCGCCGGCTCCTATCGCGATGCGGCCGCGACGATGGGCACCGCGATCGATGCGAGACTGCTCGTCCAGGAGGAGGGCCGGACGTTCTTCCGCCAGGGTCTCGACGACGACGCGCAGGCACTCGACACGCAGGCCATCGGCAGCATGTACCTGATGGGCCGCGGCCGGGCCGACCTCGGCGCGTTCGTCCTCGCGGGCGCCCAGAGCTTCGCCGTCGGCAAGCGCTCGATCGAGCGCTCCGACGACAAGGCCACGTTCAACGCCTCCTACGAGGCCCCCGGCCCGTTCATCGGCTACCGGCCGTATCTCGGCAGCGAGACCCCGGACGTGCTGTGGTTCGAGGGCACCGCCGAGATGCGGCTGGCACAGGTCGCATTCGGCCAGGACACCAGCGAGCTCGACGCGAGCATGGAGCGCTGGGCGGCCGTCACCGGCAAGGCCGGCGATGCCCCGCTCGGCGTCGATCGCACCGTGACCGACAACGCGTTCGGCGAGTACCACGTGTGGCCGACCGGCGCCGCCGGGGCCTGGTCGCTGCTGTCGGCGGCGAGCCCGACGTTCTTCGTCGCCGCGGCGCCCGAGGGCACGAGGGTTGTGACCGACTGGACACGCGTCCGCGGGGACGAGAAGCAGATCGAGCTCCGCCCCGACGGCCGCGTGAACATGACGACCGAGGGCGGCGAGCGCCGGGTGCTCGCCGGGTCGGCGACAGGCCACGACGCCACCGTGACGGTCGATGCAGAGCTGCTCTACGGCAGTGGATACGGCGTCTACGTGCGCGCGACCACCGACAAGGAGACCGCGCTCACCGGGTACTGCCTGCAGTTCGATCGCTCGAGCGGCGTGATCGCCCTGCGCCAGGTGCAGGGCGACAAGGAGCTCGGACGGCCGCTCGCGCAGATGCAACCGGCGAAGGGCTTCGACTGGAACAAACGCCATCGCGTCAGCGTCACCGTGCGCGGCAACGGCCTCGCCGCCTCCATCGATGGCGAGACGGTGCTCGCCGTGCCGGATCTCGCGGCCGCGTCGGCCAAGGCCGCCGAGGCGTCGGGCATGAGCGGTGTGAGCGCTCCTACGGCCGGCCGGTACGGCCTCCGGGCGTGGAGCAAGGCGCTGGTCCGCTTCCAGGACTTCACGGTCGAGCGTGCGCACTGAGGCGGTCCGGGGCACGAGACACGGGCATCCGGGACGGAGTGACGCGGCCGGGCGGCACGCGAGCGCGCGTCCCATCACATCTGCCATGCTGCCGCTCGATTTGCTCGACGCTCGGGGGCCGATTCTCATTCAGTTGGCATCGTTCTGGACGTGGACGGCTACCGGATCGAGATCATCGAGGGCGACCGGTAGGCGGCCCCCGCCGGGCGTCGGGGCCGGACAGGCGAAGATGAGCGGCGCACGGACAGCGGCCGCGGCGGGGCTGCTCGCCGCCGTGCTCGCGCTCGCCGCGCCGGCCGCCGCCCAGGCGCCGACCGTCGACGTCCCGGTCACGTTCTCCGTGCGCAGCCTCCTGCCCGGGGCCACGTTCAGCGTGAGCGGGACGCTGCCCGGCGGCGCCGCGGACGCGGGCCGCGCGCTCGAGCTGTACGAGCAGCGCGCCCCGTTCCCGGCCGCGTACGCGCTCGCGTCGACCGGCGCGGCGGGGGCGGCGGGCGAGTTCACGTTCACCGTGACGCCGGAGCGCAAGGCCTACTGGGCCGTGGTCGCGCCGCCGACCGCGACCCGGCCACGGGAGGCGTCGAACGGCTTCCTCGTCGCGGTCCGCCGGAAGGTGTCGATCCGCACGTCGACCAGGCGCCCGCGCAAGGGGGCGCTCGTGCGCTTCTCGGGCTTCGTCTCGCCGTCGTTCCCGCTCGGGCCGGAGAGCGTCGCGACGCTCCAGCGACGCAACGCGAAGGGCGGGTTCGACAACGTCCGCTCGGTCCGCCTCGGGGCCGCGGGCGCCTTCTCGAGCTACCGGCTGCGCCTGCGCCTCGGCGTCTCCGGCGTCTACCGCGTCGTGGTGCCGTCGAGCACGTTCTTCTCGACGGGCGCGAGCGTCGCCGTGACGCTCCGCGTCCGCCGTCGCTGACGCCCCGGTCCGGACGGATGTCCAGGTGCGTCCGGCTCGCTCAAGGGCGGCTGAGCAGGATCCGATCACCCGGCCATGCTTCGGCACCGTCCTGGTCCGCTCGCACTGCTCGCCGCCTCGGCGCTGTTGCCCGGCGCCGTGCTCGAGCAGTTCGGCGCCGCCAACGTCGCGATCTCCGGTCGCGGGCACTTCTTCCTGGTCGCGATCGCCGCCGGGGTCGCCGCGTTCGCCTCCGCCGGCCTGACCGCCACCGCGGTCCGGCGCCGCGACGGGCAGGCCGCGCTGCTCGGCACCGCGTTCTCGACGATGACCGCCATGCTCGCGGTCCACGGCCTCGCGACCCCGGGCGTGCTCGTCGGCCCCAACGGGGTCGTCGCACTGGCCGGCGGCATGTCGCTCCCGGCCGGCGCGGCGCTGCTGGCACTGACCGCGCTTCCCCGCCTGCGCGACACGCGGCGGATGGGCCCGCTGCTCGCGCTCCAGGCCGCGCTGGCGGTGGGCGTCCTCGCCCTCGGCGCCGCCGGGATGCTGTGGCCGACGCACGTCCCGGCCGTCCCGGCGTCGGGCAGCCGCGGCGCGCTCGTCCTGATGATCGGTGGCGCATCGCTGTACGCCCTGCTCGCCGACCGCGCGATGCGCACGTTCGCCTTGACCCGCCGCCGCGACGACCTCCTCGTCGCGGTCGGCTGCGCGTGGCTCGCCGTCGCCGCGTTCGCCACCCTGACCCGCACCCCGGGCTCCGCCGGCTTCTACCTCGGCCACCTGCTCGAGATCACGGGCGTGCTGCTCCTCGGCGTCCCGGTCGCCCGCGACCTGCGCCGCCGCGGCGCCTCCCGGCCGCTCGTCGGCGACCTCACCGCCGCCGAGGTGGTCGCCTCCGAGGAGGCGTACATCGGGCCCCGCGTGCGCTCGCTCATGGTCCGCCTCGGCGCCCACGACGGGTCGACCGAGGGCCACTCGCGCCGCGTCGCGCTGCTGGCCGTCCAGGTCGGCGAGGCGCTCGGCCTGCCGCCGGCGACGCTGCGCCACCTCGCCGTCGGCGGCCTGCTGCACGACATCGGCAAGCTGTCGATCGGCGGCGCGATCCTCCGCAAGCCGGGCGCGCTGACCGACGCCGAGTACACCGAGGTCAAGCGCCATCCCGAGGCGGGCGTCCAGCTCCTGCGCGCGCTCGGCGGCTTCCCGGCCGCCGTGCACGCCCTCGTCGGCGAGCACCACGAGCGCCTCGACGGCGCCGGCTACCCGAACGGCCTCGCCGGCTGCGACCTCGCGGTCGGGCCGCGGATCCTCGCGGTCTGCGACGTCTACGACGCGCTCGTCTCCGACCGCGTCTACCGCGAGGCGTGGTCGACCGACCGCGCCCTCGCGCTCCTGCGCGAGCAGGCGGGCACGGCCTTCGACCCGGTCTGCGTCGAGTCGCTCGCCCGCGTGGTCGCTCCCGACGCCGCCCTCACGTCGCTCACCGGCGACACCGGCCAGGGCCGCCCGGCGACGCCGCCGGTCGCCCCCGCGCCGGCGGCGCCCGCGCCCACTGCGGGCGCGGCGGCGATCCGGGCCGCCTGACCCCGCCCGGGCCGTATAGCCTTCGCCGCCATGCCCGCGGGGGACGAGCAGCGGCTCGCTGTCATCGATCTCGGGTCGAACTCGTTCCGCCTCGTCGTGTTCACCGCGCGCGACGGCTGGTGGAAGCGCACCGACGAGATCTACGAGGCCGTCCGCATCGGCGAGGGCCTGGCCGCGACCGGCGAGCTCGGCGAGCCCGGCATGGCCCGCGCGCAGGCGTCGATGGAGGTCTTCGCCCACTTCTGCCGGGCGAGCGGGCTCGAGGCCGACGAGATCGACGCGGTCGCCACCAGCGCGATCCGCGACGCCACGAACGCGCGCGAGTTCCTCGACCGCGCCGAGGAGAGCTCGGGCCTGAGCGTGCGCGTGCTGCCCAAGGAGGAGGAGGCCCGCTACGGCTACCTCGCGGCGGTGAACTCGACGACGCTGTCCGACGGCGTGATGCTCGACATCGGCGGCGGCTCGATGCAGCTCGTCCACGTCGAGCGCCGGCTCGCGCGCGAGCTCGACTCCTGGCCGCTCGGCGCGGTGCGCATGACGGAGCGCTTCCTGCCCGACGACAAGCCGGCCAAGGCCAAGCAGCTGCGCGAGCTGCGGGCGTTCGTCGCCGGGGCGCTCGAGCGCGCCCCGTGGCTGCGGCGCTCGGGCTCGCGGATGGTCGGGATCGGCGGCACCATGCGCAACCTGGCCGCGGCGGCCCAGCGCGAGGCCGACATCGCCGAGTTCGGCGTGCAGGGCTTCGTCCTCACCCGCTCCGCGCTCGACGACATGGTGGACGAGCTCGCCGACCTGCCGCCGTCCGAGCGCGGCAGCGTCCCGGGGATCAAGCCCAACCGCGCCGACATCATCCTCGGCGGCGCGCTCGTCGTGCAGGCCGTCATGGAGGAGGGCGGCTTCGAGGAGATCGACGTCACCGAGGCGGGTCTGCGCGAGGGCGTGTTCTTCGAGCGCTTCCTGCGCCGCAGCAACGGCGGCGAGGCGCTGTTCGACGACGTCCGCCGCGCGTCGGTCGTCAACCTCGCCGCCCAGTACGGCATGAACCCCGACCTCAACCCGCACGTCGCGCACGTCGGGCGCCTGGCCCTCGAGCTGTACGACGAGCTGGCCGCGGCCGGGCTGCACCCGGGCGAGAGCGCCGAGCGCGAGCTGCTCTGGGCGGGGGCGATGCTCCACGACATCGGGATGACGGTCGACTACGACGACCACCACAAGCACTCGCGCTACCTCGTCCTCAACGCCGGGCTGCCGGGCTACGCCCAGCGCGAGGTCGCGCTCATCGGCCAGGCGGTCCGCTACCACCGCAAGGGCATGCCCGTCGCTCGGCCCGTTCGCCTCGATCGCGGACAAGGGCGACGAGGAGCGCCTGAACCGGATGTCCGCGCTGCTGCGCCTGGCCGAGGACCTCGAGCGCAGCCGCGACCAGCTCGTCCGCGAGGCGCACGTCGCGGTGGCCAACGGCGCGGTGCGCCTGGACCTCGTCTCCGACAGCGACGCCCGCGTCGCGCGCTGGGCCGCCGGCCGCGAGGGCGACCTGTTCGAGCGCGCGTTCGGCCGCGAGCTCGAGGTCGGCTAGAAGCGCGGCTCGGTCTCGCGCTCGGGCCCCGGGCCGGCCGGGATCTCGAGCGGCTCGGCCGGCGCCGTGATGACCTGGAAGTCCTCCGTCTCGAGCTCGGGCGGCTCCATGCCGTCGCACACGAGCCGGAACGCCCCGGTCCCGAGCTTGGGATCGGCCTCGAGGACGAGCCCGGCGATCGTGTCGCCCTCCTCCCACTGCATGCGCTCGATCTCGAACGGGTTCATGCGCACCGTGTGGGGCGGGAACGGGCAATTCTTGTTGTGCGCGGCCTTCGCCTTGACGATGGCCTCGAAGTTCTTGGCCTCGGCACTCACCCGCCCAACTGTACTCTCGGGCCGTGCTCGCAGCCGCTGCCGCGATCGGCATCGCCGCCCTCGCTCCCGTGTCGGTCTCCGCGTCCTCGGGACCCGTCACGGCGACCATGACGGCGACCGGGGCCGCGAGCGGAACGAGCATCACGGACGCGGTCGGCCTGCGGGTCGCGGTCGCCCGCAACGGGATCGTCGCCTTCGACGCGGCGCTGCGCCCGTGCCGCTTCGGCTGCGCGGCGGACGACCCGACCGCGGCGCGCTTCGCGGAGCTCAAGCTCCGGGACCTCGACGGCGACGGTGAGCCCGAGGTCCTCGTCGACCGCTCGGACGGCTTCAACCCGTGCTGCACCCTGGAGACGGCGATCCTCCGGCGCGACCCCGCCACCGGCTTCTACGGCGAGCTCGACCGCCACTGGGGCGAGAACTACCGGGTCGCCGAGCTCGACCACGCGGCCGGCGCCGAGCTGCTGACCGGCGACATGCGCTTCTACGAGCGCTTCGTGCCGCGGGTCGCGGGCTTCCAGCTGCCGCTGAAGATCCTGCGGCTGAGCGGTCCGCGGCTCGTCGACGTCACGCGGGCGTTCCCGGCGCGGGTGCGCCGCCACGCCCGCAGCCTGTCGCGGCTCATCCGCTCGACGGACGCGATCGCCGACGGCCGGCGCAGCGGCAACCGCACGCTCGCCCGGGCCGGGCTCATGCCGCAGCTCGCCGCCTACGCGGCCGAGGAACGCCTGCTCGGCCGGCGCGCCGTCGGCGACCGGCGCGTGACGAGCGAGGTCCGCCACGGCCGCGTGTCGGCCGGATTCCGCCGGGTGCTGATGGGCTTCCTGGCGCGCACGGGATACCGCTGAGGCGCGCCCGGCGGCGCGTCGCCGTTGGGCGACACGGCGTTTGTCGCGCTGACGGGCGGGGGAAGGGAATCCCGCGGCACCCGGCCGCGAGGGGACCCATGAACGAGCGCCGGCACCTGATCGCCCGCGGCTACGCCGCGATCGTCGTCACCCTCCGCCACCTCATCCCGCTGGCGTGGATCGCGGCCGTGGTGGTGGCGACGATCTCGCTGCCCGACCTCGCCTCGGCGCCGACCGCGCCGCTCGAGGACCTCGCCGCGAAGAACGGGGCCGCCAGCCAGGCCGCCGCGGAGGCGACGAAGCGCTTCGGGTTCCCGCTGTCGACCCAGACGGCGGTCGTCCAGCGCGACCCGAACGGCCTCTCGGGCGCCGCGCAGCGCCGACAGATCACGGCCGCCCGCGGCGTGCTCGACCGCAAGGACCCGGCCTTCCCCGACATCAAGGCGGCGCTGCCGATCACCAACGCGGTGGGCGGCGTGCCGGCCGACGAGCGCGGCACGACGGGCCTGACGTACCTCTACTTCCCGCCGAGCCTGTCGCTCGAGGACTCGACGGGGCAGGCCCACCGCTACGCCGACCGCGCCCTCGGCGGCCGCGGCGGCTCGGTCGTCGGGGTCACCGGCGCGGCCCCGGCCCGGCTGGCGCAGTTCACGGAGATCGAGAACTCGCTGCCGATCATCGAGGCCGCGAGCATCGCCCTGATCTTCGTCGTCGTGGCGATCGCGTTCCGGTCGCTCGGCGCGCCGCTCGTCGCCCTGGCCACCGCCGGGATCACGTTCCTGATCGCGGTCCGGGTCCTGCCGTGGGCGGGCGAACGCGCCGACGTGACGGTGCCCAAGGAGGTGCAGCCGATCATCGTCGTGCTGCTCCTCGGCCTCGTCACGGACTACACGATCTTCTTCCTGTCCGGGATGCGCCGGCGCGTCCGCCAGGGCGAGCCGCGCGTGGCGGCGGCCCGCGCGACCGTCGTCGAGGTCGCGCCGATCGTCTTCACCGCCGGGCTGATCGTCGCCGCGGGGACGGCCGCGCTCGTGGCGGGCAAGCTCGACTTCTTCCGCGCGTTCGGCCCGGGTCTCGCCGTCACGACGCTGATCTCGATGGTCGTGTCGATCACGCTCGTGCCCGCCCTCATCGCGCTGTTCGGCCCGCGGCTGTTCGGGCGCAAGGTGCGCGAGGAGGGCGCCCGCGCGGCCGAGCAGGCGACGATCGACGCCGACCCCGCCGCGCGCGAGCCCGAGCCGAGCCGCCCTGGCGCGGAGTCCGACCGCGAACCCGGCCGGCTCACCCGCCGCGGTCCGCTCGCGCGCATGATGCTGCGCGTCACCCGTCCGGTGACCGCCATGCGCCGCACGCCCGAGCTCGCCCGCGAGCACGGGACGGCGCCGTGGCGCCTCATCGTCGCCCGCATCGCCGCCTCGCGGCCGGTCGCCGTGCCGATCGCGATCCTCGCGATCGGGGCCCTCGTGCTCGGGGCGAGCCAGGTCCGCGACATGAAGCTCGGGCTGACCTTCATCCAGTCGCTGCCGCAGCAGAACGAGGTCCGCCGCGCCGCCGACGCCGCCCAGCAGGGCTTCGCCCCCGGGATCCTCGCGCCGACCGAGGTCGACCTCGTGCAGAACGGCATCGGCGCCAAGAGCGCGCAGCTCGCGCGGCTCGAGCAGATCATCGACCGCGAGCCGGGCGTCGCTGCGGTCCTCGGTCCGCGCGAGCAGGTCCAGGGCACGCCCGCCGCGCTCGTCTCCCGCGACGGCGGGGCGGCCCGCTACGCCGTCGTCTTCGACGAGGAACCGCTCGGCGCGCCGGCCGTCGACCGCTTCCGCGACCTGCGCGACCGGATGCCCGCGCTCGTGCGCGCGGCCGGCCTGGGGCCGGGGGTGCAGCTGAGCTTCGGCGGCGAGACCGCGCTCGCCGACGACACGATCACGCGCGTGCTCGACGACCTCAAGCGCGTCGCGGTCGTCGCCATCATCGTCAACGTCGTGCTGCTGGCGCTGTTCATGCGCGCGCTGGTGGCGCCGCTGTACCTCGTCGCGTCGAGCATCCTCGGGCTGCTCGCGAGCCTCGGCCTGACGACGCTGCTGTTCCAGAAGGTGCTCGGCAACGACGACCTCACGTACTACGTGCCGTTCGCGGCGGCGGTCCTGCTCGTCGCGCTGGGCTCGGACTACAACGTGTTCGTCGCGGGGCGGATCTGGGAGGAGGGGCGGCGCTACCGCCTGCGCGAGGCGATCGCGGTCGCGATGCCGGCCGCCGCACGGGCCGTGACCGCGGCCGGGCTCGCGCTCGCGGCCTCGTTCGCGCTGCTGGCGATCGTCCCGCTGCGCTCCTTCCGCGAGTTCGCGTTCGTGATGACGGCAGGCGTGCTCGTCGACACCTTCATCGTCCGGTCGCTGCTGGTGCCCGCGTTGACCTCGCTGTTCGGCGAATCCGCGTGGTGGCCCGGCCGGCGCATGCGCCGCGCGGCGGCGGACGACCTCTTCGCGGAGGTCGCGGCCCGGGCCGGGATCGGGACGACGCAGGCCGAGTCGGCCACCCACGCCGCGCTGTCGACCCTGGCCGAGCGCATCACGCGCAACGAGACGCGCGCCCTGGCCACCCGGCTGCCGCGCGGCCTCGACGGCGAGATCCGGCGCGCGGCGGCGCGGTCGCCCGAGCGCTTCGGCGCGGACGAGTTCGTGCACCGGATGGCCGACCGCGAGGGCGTCCCGGAGGACGAGGCGCGCCGCCACGCCCGCGCCGTGCTCACGACCCTCGAGGCGAACGCCACCGACGGCCTCGAGTACGTCCGCGCGCAGCTCTCCGACGACTACGACGCGCTCTTCGAGCGCCGCGGGCCGCGGGCCGACACGCCGGGGCCCCAGGGACCGCTGCCCGACGAGCCGCCCGACGCCGAGCCCCGCGTACGCCGCGAAACCGACCCCGAGTCCGCTACGGATCGATCAGCACGCCGGGGTTGAGCAGCCCGGCGGGGTCGAGCGCGTGCTTGGCGGCGCGTAGCGCGGCCGCGAACGCGTCGGGGCGCTGGGCGTCGTACCACGGGCGGTGGTCGCGGCCGACGCCGTGGTGGTGGGTGATCGTCCCGCCGGCGTCGAGGATCGCGCGGCCGGCCGCCTGCTTCATCTCGTGCCACTGGGCGACCTCGTCGCCGCGCCGCGCCGGGGCCAGCACCGTGAAGTACGGCGCGGGGCCGTCGGGATAGACGTGCGTGAGGCGGCAGGTGACGCGGCACGGATCGCCGAGCGCCTCCTCGACCGCCCGCGTGACGGCCACGTGGAACGCCGGGAAGCGCTCCCAGGTCACCGCCGACTCGAACGTGTCGGTGAAGATCCCGAGGCGCACGAGCATGTCGCGCAGGTACGGCATCCGGAAGAAGCCCTCGCGCCAGGACCGCGCCGCACCGTCGTCGCCCGGCTCGTCGGGGTCGCCGCCGTGCTCGCGACAGATCTCGAGCGCGCGATCGAGCCACGGGCCGACGGGGTGGTCGGCGGACTCGAAGCCGAGCGTCAACAGCGCGCGACGCCCGTCGCCCGCGCCGACCTGCGCGGCCTCGAGCGCGTCGATGAGCCGGCAGTTCGCGGGCTCGAGCTCGGATTGGGCGAGCGCGCGGACGGCGTCGGCACCGCCGAGGAACGAGTCGAAGCGAACCGCGCGCCCGGCGCGGTGGACCGGCCGCGGGCGGATCCGGACCCACGCCTCCGTGATGATCCCGAGGATCCCCTCCGAGCCGAGGAGCATCCGGTCGGGCGAGGGGCCGGCGCCCGAGCCGGGCAGCCGGCGCGACACCCAGTGGCCCGCCGGCCCGACGGCGCGCACGGACTCGACGAGGTCGTCGATGTGGGTCAGGCGCGTGGCGAAGTGCCCGCCCGCGCGGGTCGCGATCCAGCCGCCCAGGGTCGACAGCTCGAACGACTGCGGGAAGAAGCGCAGCGTCATCCCCTGCGCGGCGAGCTGCTCCTCGATCCGCGGCCCGCTCGCCCCGGCGCCGATGCGCGCCGCGCGCGAGACCATGTCGATCTCGCGGACGGCGTCGATCGCCCCGAGGTCGATCGTGACCACGCCGTCGAAGCGGTCGGGCACGCGCGCGGCGACGCCGCCGACGACGCTCGTGCCGCCGCCGTACGGGATGACCGCGGCATTCGCGGCGTGGGCCCACTCGAGGACGTCCTCGATCTCGCGCGCGGCCCGTGGGCGCGCGACGGCGTCGGGCACGTGCGCGAAGACGCCGCGCAGGCCGTGGACGGTGTCGAGGTAGGACTGGCCGCGGGCGTGCGCGGCGCGCTCGGCGGCGTCGACCGTGCAGATCCCCCGGAGGTGATCGGGCGGCGCGAGACGCGCCGCCGGGAGCGCGGTGGGGTCGAACGGCACGGGCGCCTCGGGCTCGGTCTCCCCGAAGCCGATCAGCCCGACGAGCCCGGGCGCGCCCGCGCGGATGCCCGCGTCGGAGATCGCGGCGTCCTCGAAACCCCAGCCCCAGCGGTTGCGCACGCGCATGCGGGCTTGACCGTACCCTCAGGGGCCGATGCCGAGCGCCCCCGTCATCCTCGCCCGCGGCCCGTGGGCGCCCGAGGCCGTGCAGGCGCGCTGGTCCGACGAGCACTACGCGCCGCCGGCCGCGATGGGCGCGGCGGCCGATGCCGCCATCGAGGCGCTGCAGGCGCGTGGCTCGCCGAGCCACGACGGCCTCGCCGCCCGGCTGGTGGGCCACAGCGAGCGCGACGGCGGGCTCGTCCTCGACCTGCAGCCGCTGCGCTGGGCGCTGCGCCTCGTGGAGGGCGACGCGTCGTGTTCGGTCGCCGCGATGTGCCTGACCCGCGACAGCGACGGCCGCTGGCTCGCGGGCCGGCGGGCGATGTGGCTGTCCTCCTGGGCGGGGCGCTGGGCGCTCGGTGCGGGCGGCGCGGTCGAGGTCGGCGAGAACCCGGTGCAGACGCTGTCGCGCGAGCTCGAGGAGGAGTGGTCGGTGGCGCCCGAGCGCCTGCAGGTCGAGGCGCTCGTCCGCCTCCCCCACGACCTCGTGATGCTCGTCGGCCAGGCGTGGCTGGCGCCCGGCGCGGAGGTCACGGCCGACGCCGAGCACGACGAGCACGCGTGGTGGCCGCCCGACGTCGCCGACTGGCCCGCCGAGGCCCACGACGACCTGCGCTCGATCCCGGCGCTGCTGGGCGAGACCGACGGGCGGGCGGCGTGAGCCACGACGCCCGCGTCCTCGAGCGCTCGAGTCGTCCGTCGCGGGTCCCGAGCCTGCGGTTCGGGACGCTCAAGCGCCTGTCCTTCGCCCACTCGACGGTCTACGCGATCCTGCTCGTGGTCTGGCTCGTCCCCGGCCTCCACGCCCTGGAGTTCGTCTTCGGCCTCGCCCACGGCCTGGGCTGGATCGCGATGTGCCTGCTGAGCATCGCCGCCGTCCGCGCGCGCGTGATCCCGCTGCGCGTCGGCGTGGCCGTGTCCGTGATCGGCGCGGTCGGCCCGTTCGTGGGGTCGTGGGAGTTCGTGCGCGAGGAGCGCCGGCGGGAGGCGGGGTCCTCTGCGCCTTCCGGGTCCGCGGCGGCGTAGGCGGCGGTCCGCTCGGGCGTCGGGGGTCGACTCCTCGGCGATTTGTGCCCGCTCAGCGGGCACTATTCGCCAAGAAACGCGTCGAGCACCGCTCGGCTCCCCGCCCCCGCTACCGTCCGCACCCGCACGTGTCCACCCCCGCGACCATCGACGACTACATCGCCGGCCTGCCGCCGACCCTGCGCGAGGCCGCCGACCAGACCCGCGCCGTCATCGATCGCCACCTCGCGGGCGCCACGTCCGCGGTCCTCTGGGGCCATCCGACATGGAGCATCGACGACGACCCCGTCTGCTACCTGCGCGCCACCGCCGGCGAGCTGCTCTTCGGCTTCTGGAACGCGGGGTCGCTCGACGACCCCTCCGGCCGGCTGACCGCGCACGGCTCGATCATGGGCCACGCCGTCGTCGCCGGCCCGGCGGACGTCGACGAGCCGCTGTTCGCCGCCTGGCTGCAGGAGGCGCGCGGCCTCGCGCGCCCGCCCCGGCCTACGTGAACGCGCTCTCCCCGGTCATCGCCTGGCCGAGGATCAGGGTGTGGATCTCGCTCGTGCCCTCGTAGGTGAGGACCGACTCGAGGTTCTCGGCGTGGCGCATGACCGGGTACTCGGAGCTGATCCCGTTCGCGCCGAGGATCGTCCGCGCCTCGCGGGCGATCGCGAGCGCCTCGCGGACGTTGTTGAGCTTGCCGACGCTGATGTGCTCGGGCGCGACGCGGCCCTCGTCCTTCAGGCGGCCGATGTGCAGCGCGAGCAGCTGCGCCTTCTGCAGCTCGAGCATCATGTTCACGAGCTTCTGCTGCGTGAGCTGGAAGCCGGCGATCGGGCGGCCGAACTGCGGGCGGCTCTTGGCGTACTCGAGCGCGGTGTCCAGGCAGGTCCGCGCCGCGCCGACGACGCCCCACAGGATCCCGTAGCGCGCCTCGCTCAGGCACGACAGCGGCCCGCGCATCCCGGTGACGCCGGGCAGGACCGCGTCCTCGGGCAGCCGCACGTCGTCGAAGACGAGCTCGGAGGTCACCGACGCGCGCAGCGAGTGCTTGCGATGGATGTCCTGCGTCGTGAAGCCCTTCGCGTCGCGCGGGACGACGAACCCGCGGATGCCGTCGTCGGTCTTCGCCCACACGACCGCGACGTCCGCCACGCCGCCGTTCGTGATCCACATCTTCGCGCCGTTGAGGACCCAGTCCGAGCCGTCGCGCTTGGCGTTCGTCTTCATCGACGAGGGGTCGCTGCCGGAGTCCGGCTCGGTGAGGCCGAAGCAGCCGATGAGCTCGCCCGCCGCCATGCCGGGCAGCCACCGCTCCTTCTGCTCGTCGGAGCCGAACTTCCAGATCGGGAACATCGCCAGCGAGCCCTGGACCGAGACGAAGCTCCGCAGGCCGCTGTCGGCCGCCTCGAGCTCCCGGCACGCGACCCCGTAGCTCGTCGCGCTCGCGCCCGCGCAGCCGTAGCCGCTGAGGTGCATCCCGAGCAGCCCGAGCTCGCCGATGGCCGGCGCGAGCTCGCGCGTGGGCAGCGTGCCCTGCTCGTACCACTCGTCGACGTGGGGCACGACGCGGTCCGCCGCGAACCGCCGCACGGTCTCGGCGATCATCCGGTCCTCGTCTGAGAGCAGCCCGTCGAGATCGAGCGGATCGAGGGGACGGACCTTCGGGCGCGAGGCGGTGGCGGACATGGGAGCGAGCCTAGCGCGGGAGCGCCCACTGACCGCGACGCGCCGGAGCGACCGCCAGACTCGTGGCATACGTGCGTTCGAGGCTGGGGAAGGAGCGTCAGGACGACAAATAGTGAAACCCCGGATGCGCTTTGGACGAATTCGACCTCAGGCCGGAAGCGCGCGCTAGAGTCAAACGGAGCAGATATGGCGGTCGACACGACAGTGCAGGTCACCCTCCCGCAGATGGGTGAGTCGGTGACCGAGGGGACCGTCCTCGAGTGGCACAAGCAGGAGGGCGACCCGGTCGAAGCCGACGAGGTCCTCGTCGAGGTCTCGACCGACAAGGTCGACGCGGAGGTTCCGGCCCCCGCCAGCGGGACCGTGGTGAAGATCCTCGCCGCCGAGGGCGACACGGTCGCCGTCGGCACGGTCCTCGCCGAGATCGCCACGGGCAACGGCTCGGCCCCCGCAGCCGCCGGCAACGGCGCGGCGCACACCGAGACCGAGAGCGAGGCGCCGGCCACGGGCGGCAACGGCGCCGCCCACGCCGAGACGACGGAGCCCGACACGGCCGCCGCGGGCGAGACGATCGACATCGTCACCCCGACCGCGGGCGAGTCGGTCACCGAGGGCACGCTCATCGAGTGGCACGTCGCCGCGGGCGACAGCGTCACCGACGGCCAGCCGATCGCCGACATCTCGACCGACAAGATCGACGTCGAGCTCCCCGCGCCGACCGCGGGCACGATCACCGAGGTCCTCGTCGACGAGGGCGCGACCGTCACCGTCGGCCAGGTCATCGCCCGGATGTCGACGTCCACGAACGGCGCGACGGCGGCCCCGGCGCCGACGGCCCCGGCGGAGGACGAGGCCGACGACACGGCCACGCGCACCCCGACCGCGGTGCCGTCCGACGCCAAGATCTCCCCCGTCGCCGCGCGCATCGCCGCGGCCGAGGGCGTCGACCTCGCGAACGTCACCGGCTCCGGCCCGGGCGGACGGATCACGAAGGCCGACGTGCTCGCCACGATGACCAACGGCGCGAGCGCGACGGTGGCCGAGCCGGTCCCGTCGCCCGCCGTCGCGACCGATGGCACGCCCCAGCCGCTGCGCGGCGGCGCCGGGATGCTCGCCCGCTACATGGACGAGAGCCGGTCGATCCCGACCGCGACGTCGTTCCGCACGATCACCGTCACGACGATGGACGGCCGCCGCAAGCAGCTCAAGGACGCCGGCCTGCGGGTGTCGTTCACCCACCTGATCGCCTACGCCATCGCCCTCGCCGCGCAGAACGACGCGCCGGTGATGGCTCACCACTTCGCCGACATCGACGGCAAGCCGCACCGCGTCGACGACGACCGGGTGAACCTCGGGATCGCCGTCGACGTCGAGAAGAAGGACGGCAGCCGCACGCTCATGGTCCCGGTCATCCGCGACGCCGGGCGCAAGAACTTCCGGGACTTCAAGGCCGCCTTCGACGCGCTCATCGACAAGGCGCGCACGAACAGCCTCAGCGCCGACGACCTCACCGGCGCGAACATCTCGCTGACGAACCCGGGCGGCCTGGGCACGGTCGCCTCCGTCCCGCGGCTCATGGTCGGCCAGGGCACGATCGTCGCGACGGGCTCGATCGGCTACCCGGTCGGCCTGAAGAACATCGGCGACATGATCGGCGCCGAGAAGGTCATGACCATGACCTCGACGTACGACCACCGGATCATCCAGGGGGCCGAGTCGGGGCGCTTCCTGCAGCTGCTCGAGGCCTACCTCGACGGCGAGAACGGCTTCTACGACGGCGTCTTCGCCTCGCTCGGCGTCGAGCTCGGCCCGACCCCCGCGCCGCCCGCGCCCGCCGCCGCGGCGGCCGCCGCCCGCACGACGGCGCCCGCGGACGGGATGCCCTCCGAGGCGATGCTCCAGGCCGTCCAGGCCGCGACGTCGCTCATCAAGGCCCACCGCACCCACGGCCACCTCGCCGCACGGCTGGACCCGCTCGGCTCCGAGCCCGAGGGCGATCCCGCGCTCGACCCGAACACCGTCGGGCTGACCCCGGAGATCATGGCCCGGATCCCGGCGAAGATCCTGCGCATGTACGTGCGCGGGGCCACGCTGGCCGACGCGCTCCCGCACCTGCGCGAGACCTACTGCGGCACGATCGCCTACGAGATCGAGCACATCTCGAGCCACCGCCAGCGCGTGTGGCTGCGGGAGAAGATCGAGTCCGGCGAGTTCCGCAAGCCGCTGACGACCGACGAGCAGCGCGCGCTGCTGCAGCGCCTCGTCGAGGTCGACGCGATGGAACGCTTCATGCACAAGGCCTACCTGGGCCAGAAGCAGTTCTCGATCGAGGGTCTCGACACGACGGTGCCGATGCTCGACGAGATGATCCAGCTCGCCGCCGCGCACGGCGCGCGCGAGGTGGTCGTCGGCATGGCCCACCGCGGCCGGCTCAACGTGCTCGCCCACAACCTCGGGCGGCCGTACGAGACGATCTTCGCCGAGTTCGAGGGCGCCTCGACGCTCGAGGCCGTGACGTCCCTGCCGCAGGGCGGCACCGGCGACGTCAAGTACCACCACGGCGCGCAGGGCACCTACCAGCTGCCCAACGGCGACTCGATCCTCGTCAACCTCGAGAGCAACCCGTCGCACCTCGAGTACGTGCACCCGGTCGTGCTCGGCGCGACCCGCGCCGCCCAGACCGGCCGCCAGGGCCCGCACGCCCGCCGCGACACGAACGCGGCCGTCCCGCTCGTCCTGCACGGCGACGCCGCCTTCCCCGGCCAGGGCGTCGTGGCGGAGTCGCTGAACCTGCAGGCCATCGACGGCTACAAGGTCGGCGGCACGCTGCACCTGATCCAGAACAACCAGGTCGGCTTCACCACCGACCCCGAGGACTCGCGCTCGACCCGGTGGGCGTCCGACGTCGCGAAGGGCTACGACACGCCGATCATCCACGTCAACGCCGACGACGTGGCCGGCTGCATCTCCGCCGTGCGCCTCGCGTTCGCGTTCCGCCAGGAGTTCGGCCACGACTTCGTGATCGACCTCGTCGGCTACCGCCGCTTCGGCCACAACGAGGCCGACGAGCCCGCGTACACGCAGCCCGAGATGTACGCGAAGATCAAGAACAAGAAGCGCTCCGCGGAGATCTGGGCCGAGAAGCTCGTCGAGACCGGCGTCGTCACGCAGGAGGAGGTCGAGAGCCAGCGCCAAGAGGTCTGGGACCGCCTCACCCAGCTGCACCAGACGCTCAAGGCGCAGATCAAGGCCGCCGAGGACGCCGGCACCGTCGAGCACGCGACGGGCGAGTACCAGCTCGACCGCTCGCCGTCGCCCGAGGTCGCGACCGCCGTCCCGGCCGACGAGCTGCGCGCGCTCAACACCGAGCTCCTGACCTTCCCGGAAGGCTTCACCGTCCACCCGAAGCTCGTCAAGCAGCTCGAGCGCCGCGACACCGCGCTGGGCGAGGACGGCGGCATCGACTGGGCCCACGCCGAGACGCTCGCGTTCGCCTCGCTGCTGACCGAGGGCGTGCCGGTCCGGCTCACCGGCCAGGACGCCGAGCGCGGGACGTTCTCCCAGCGCCACATGGTCCTCCACGACGCGAAGACCGGCCAGACGCTGTCGCCGATCCAGAACCTCGGCGGCGCGCAGGCCCCGTTCGAGCTGCACAACTCGCCGCTGAGCGAGGTCGCATGCCTCGGCTTCGAGTACGGCTACTCGCAGGAGGCGCCCGAGACGCTCGTCCTGTGGGAGGCGCAGTTCGGCGACTTCGTGAACTCCGCGCAGGTCATCGTCGACCAGTTCATCGTCTCCGGCCTGGCGAAGTGGGGCCAGACGTCACGCCTCACGCTGCTGCTGCCGCACGGCTACGAGGGCTCGGGCCCCGAGCACTCCTCGGCCCGGCTCGAGCGCTTCCTGACGCTCGCCGCCGAGGGCAACATCCGCGTCGCGAACCTCACGACGCCCGCGCAGTACTTCCACCTCCTGCGCCGCCAGGCGAAGGTCGCCAAGCAGCGGCCGCTGGTGATCATGACCCCGAAGTCGCTGCTGCGCCTGCCGCAGGCGACGAACCGGATCGAGCACCTCTCCGAGACGCGCTTCTTCCCCGTCCTGGGCGAGCCGCGCGTGCCGATCGAGAAGGTCACCCGCCTCGTGCTCTGCACCGGCAAGATCTACTACGACCTCGTCGGCCACCCGAACCGGCAGGACAACGAGGGCGTCGCGGTCGGGCGCGTCGAGCTGCTCTACCCCTTCCCCGAGTCGCAGATCTTCGAGCTGATCAACAGCTACCCGAACCTGCGCGAGGTCGTGTGGGTCCAGGAGGAGCCGCGCAACATGGGCGCCCGCGCGCACATGTTCCCGCGCCTCATGCAGATCATGCCGCCGCACCTGCACTTCGGCTTCATCGGCCGCCCCGAGCGCGCCTCGCCGGGCGAGGGCTATCCCGCCGCCCATACCGCCGAGCAGAACCGGATCCTGCGCACCGCGCTGGACCTGCAGATCCCGGTCTCGCTGTATCCGAAGAAGACGCCGGGCGAGCGCTAGCCGGGCACGCGGCCTGGCGGCGCGAGCTCATCGGTCCACCGGCCGGCCCTACCGCAGCGCCGGCGGCGCGGCATCGGCCGCGGCGACGGGGGCGCGGCGCTCGAGGCGGGCGAGCTCGAGGCGGCCCGCAGCCGTGAGCAGGTAGCTGCGCGGCACGGCGGGCACGTCGACCTCCGTGACGAGCGCGGGGTCGCGCGTGGTGAGGCGCTGGATGTAGCGAGCGGCGATGCCGACCGGCAGCACCGCGCGGGTGGCGAGGCTCTCGGCGGTCATGCCGCCCGGGTCGCCCTCGAGGGCGCGCAGGAGCGCCCACACCGTGCGGGCGTCGAGCGCCGGGCCGACGTCGGGCGAAGCGTCCGGCTCGACGGGGGCGGCGGCGGCCGCGCGGCCGCGGTCGCGGGCGCCGGCGGCCCCGAGGAGCGCGGCGAAGAGCTCGTCGGGCTCGGCGTCCTTGAGGACCCAGCCGAGAGCGCCGGCCTCGATGGCCCGGCGGGCCGACGGGGCGTCGGAGAACGCGCTGAGGACGAGGACCGCGGGCGCCGGCGCACAGGCGAGCAGGTCGCGCATCAGCGCGACGGCGTCGATGCCCGGCATCGAGAAGTCCTGGAGGACCACGTCGGGGTGCCGGGTGCGCGTGAGCTCGAGCGCCTCCGCGGGGTCGCCGACGGCGCCGATCAGCTCGCAGTACGGCTTTGCCTCGAGCAGCCGGCTGAGCCCGTCGCGGACGGGCTCGCTGTCGTCGACGATCAGCGTCCGCACCCGAGGGGGTGCGGGTGCGGACGTGCCATCATCGCCGGCGGCCTGCCGGCGCGCGTTGTCGGGCCTCCCTGCCACGCGTCCAGGGTGGCAAGCGCCTGGTGGGCCCCACAACCGACGTTGGTCCTAAGACCGGAGAAACGTCCAGTGGGCGCGGCCGGCGCTCAGCCGGCGTCGCGCAGGGCGGCCCGCACGGCGGCGGCGCTGGGCGCGATCTCCGGCTCGAGCCGCTCGAGCAGCTCGGCCCAGCCCGGCTGCATCGCGATCGCGGCGCGTACGCGCTCGAGCGCCGTGGCCATGTCGCCGCCCTCGGCGGCCGACATCCCGGCCCAGAAGATCAGCTCGTGGTTGCCCGGCGCGAGCTCGGCGGCGCGCACGTAGCGCTCCGCGGCCTCGTCGTGGCGGCCCTGGCCGACGAGCTCGTCGGCCTCGCTGGCGAGCCGGTAGGCGTCGGAGAGGTCGAGGAGGCGCTCGATCTCGTCGAGCGGCTCGGGATGGTCCTCGACGCGCAGGTCGACGAGCAGCCGCCACGGCTCGCCCTCCGGCGGCGCGACGACGATCGCCGACGACTGGCGGCCGCGCACGTCGCCGCCGGCGCCCTCGGCCGCCCGCAGCGCGGCGACGAGACGCCGCGCGAGCGGCCCGGACGACGCGTCGAACGCGCGCGCCATCGCCGGCCAGACCTCGGCGCTCGCCATCATGTTCGCCTGGACGCTGAAGCCGTCGCCGGACTCGTGGCCGGCGTACGCCATGCACGACGCCCCGGTGTGGGTCGCCACGCGGCCGTGGGCGTCGACGACCGCGACCTGGCGGAACGCCTGGCGCTGATCCTCTCCCGTGAGCCGGTCGAGGGCGTCCTGGGGCGAGACGCCCTGCTCGAGCAGGTCGAGCGCGTTCGGGCCGTAGGCCGGATCGGCGATCGACTGCGTCGCGACGGCCCCGACGCCCGCGCGCGCCCACGAGACGACCGACCCGACGCTGAACCAGTGCGACTGGACGGCCACGCCCAGCGCCCCGGATTCCGGGTCGCGGGCGACGATCGAGTAGGTGCCTCGACGCACGCGCCGCAGCGTATCGTCTGGCCTGACGATGCCGTCAGCGAGCTCGCGCACACAGGCGGTCCTGGCGCGGGTGCGGGCGATCCCGCCCGGCTTCGTCCGCAGCTACGGCGACGTCTCGCCCGGCGCGCCGCGCTTCGCCGGCACCGTGCTCCACGCGACGACGGAGGACGTCCCGTGGCACCGCGTGGTGCGCGCGGACGGCTCGCTGGCCAAGGGCGCCCGCCAGCGCGAGCGCCTCGAGGCCGAGGGCGTGCCGTTCCGCGGGCACCGCGTCGACATGCGCGTGGCACGATTGCCCGACGATGTGGATCCAACGTGACATCGACCTACGAGCGCGCCCACGCGGCTTCCACCTGGTGACCGACGAGGTCGTCGGCGCCCTGCCCGAGCTGCGCGAGCTCGACATCGGGCTCTGCCACCTGTTCATCCGCCACACGTCCGCGTCCCTGACGCTCAACGAGAACGCCTCGCCCGACGTCCGCCACGACTTCTCGACGTGGTTCGACCACGCCGTGCCCGAGGACTTCGCCTGGACACACACGCTCGAGGGCGCCGACGACATGCCCGCCCACGTCAAGGCGTCGCTGACCGGGCCGTCGCTGTCGCTGCCGATCCGCCGCGGCCGCCTCGCGCTCGGGACGTGGCAGGGCGTCTACCTCTGCGAGCACCGCGATCGCGGCGGCTCGCGCTCGCTCCTCGCCACGCTCTGGGGCGAGTGACCGCCGGCCCGTACGCGGCGCTCGTCGCCGCCCACGGCCTGTCGCCCGCGCACCGGCTGCTGGTCGCCGCGGTCCCGGCCGGCGCGCGGGTGCTCGACGTCGGCTGCGCGACGGGCTACCTCGCGGCCGAGCTCGCCGCGCGCGGCTGCACGGTCGTCGGCGTCGAGGCCGACCCCGCGGCCGCGGCCGCCGCGACAGCGAGCGGGGCGTGCGCCGAGGTCGTGACGGGCGACGTCGAGAACCCCGGGTGCCAGGCGGCGCTCGCCGCCCGCGCGCCCTTCGACGCCATCGTCGCCGGCGACGTCCTCGAGCACCTGCGCGACCCGTGGGCGGCGCTCGCCTTCCTCGCGGGCCTGCTGGCGCCGGGCGGTCGCGCGGTCGTCAGCGTCCCGAACATCGCCCACTGGACCGCCCGCCGGCAGCTCCTGCGGGGCCGCTTCCCCTACGCCGAGCACGGCCTGTTCGACCGCACCCACCTGCGCTTCTTCACCCGCACGGGCGCGCGCGAGCTCGTCGCGTCCGCCGGCCTGCGGCTCGTCGCCGAGCGCTTCGCCCCGGCCCCGCTGCCGCTGCAGGCGCACGTCCCGGCCCTGCGCCGGCTCGAGGCGGGCGCCGCGCGCGCGTGGCCCGCGCTGTTCGCCCTGCAGGTCGTGGTCGTGGGCGAGCGGGCCTAGCGGCCCTTCCAGACCGGCTCGCGCTTCTCGGAGAACGCCGTCGCGCCCTCGCGCGCGTCCTCCGAATCGAAGACCGGGTCCGACAGTTTGGCCTGCTCGGCCCAGAACTCCGCGTCGCTCCAGTCGCCCTGGCGGTAGACGATCGCCTTCGTCACGTCGAGCGCGAGCGGGCCGTTGGCGGCGATCGCGGCGGCGAGCTCGAGTGCCGCATCGACGGCGCCGCCCGGGTCGGTCACCCGGTTGACGAGGCCGAGCTCGTAGCCGCGCTCGGCCGTGATCGGGTCGCCGGTGAGGGCCATCTCGAGCGCGACGCCCAGCGGGACGCGCTGGGGCAGCCGGCGCAGCGCGCCGCCGGCGGCGACGAGCCCGCGCTTGGCCTCGGGGATCCCGAGGCGCGCCTCGCGCGAGGCGACGACGAGGTCGCACGCGAGCGCGACCTCGAGCCCGCCCGCGACGGCGAAGCCCTCGATCGCCGCGATGAGCGGCTTGCGCGCGGAGCGCTCGACGATCCCGGCGAAGCCGCGGCCGTCGACCCGCGGGCTCTCCCCGGCGACGAACGCCTTGAGGTCCATGCCCGCGCTGAAGCCCTTCCCGGCGCCGGTGAGGACGCCGACGCTCAGGTCGTCGTCGGCGTCGAGCGCGTCGAGGGCCGCGGCGAGGCCCTGGGCGAGCGCGGCGTTGACGGCGTTGCGTGCGTCGGGCCGGTTGAGGGTGATGAGGAGGACGCCGTCGCGGCGTTCGGTGAGGACGGGCTCGTCGGACATGGCCGGGACCCTATGCGGTGGCGCGCGGGCTAGGACCGCAGGCGCGACTCGGCGAGGTCGATCTCGTGCTGGAGGCGGCGGGCGGCGTCGCTGGAGAGCTTCCCCTCGCGGCGCAGCTCGAGGATCGCGTCGCGCTCGGCATCGAGCGTCTTCGACCGCAGCTCGGCGTAGGCCGCCGAGGAGTCCCCTGTCGCGACGTCGTCGTGCCCGAGCTCGGCGGCGGCCCGCTCGGCGTGCTCGACATACGTCGTGCGCAGCCGCTCGACCGTCGTGTCCGGCGCCTCGTCCTCGGCCCCCACCTCGTCGAGCCGGCGGAGCGCGGCCTCGGCCGCATGCAGGCGCGCCTCGTGCTCCTCGCGCTCGTCGGCCGCGGTCCGGTCGAGCCCGCACGCGTGGACGAGCAGCGGGAGCGTCAGCCCCTGGACGACGATCGTGACCAGGATGGTCACGAACGTGACGAGCAGGACGACCTCGCGCCCGTCGGTGGAGAGCGGGATCGCGAGCGCCGCGGCGAGCGAGACCGCCCCGCGCATCCCACTCCAGCCCACGACGAGCCGCTCGCCGGGCGGCAGCGGCTCCTCGACCACGTCGGGCAGGCGCGCGCGGACGAAGGCGAGGACGAGGACGAAGGCCATGCGGATAGCCATGACGGCGACGGCGACGGCGAGCGCGGGCAGGAGGTACTGGCCGAGCGAGCGCGGCCCGAGCGCGTCGAGCACTCGCGGCAGCTGCAGGCCGACGAGGACGAACAGCATGGAGTCGAGCAGGAACGCCAGCGCGCCCCAGAACGCCTCGACCTTCACGCGCGTCTCCGGCATGAGGACCTCGGTCGACCGCCAGCCGCTGTAGACGCCGATCGCCACGGCGGCGAGCACCCCCGACGCGCCGACCTGCTCGGCCGCGATGTACGCGGCGTAGGGCGTGAAGAGCGACAGCGTGATCTCGATCTCCGTCTCCTGCACGCGCTGCTTGAGCGCGTTGAGCACCCAGCCGAGCGCGAGGCCGATGGCCACGCCACCGGTGGCCACGAGGACGAAGTCGAGGGCGGCGGCGCCGAGGGAGAACGTCCCCGCGGTCGCCGCGCCGACCGCCGCGCGGTAGAGCGTCAGGCCGACGCCGTCGTTGACCAGCGCCTCGCCCTCGACGACGACCGCGACCCGCTCGGGCACCGGCGTGCGGCGGAAGACGGCCGTCGCGGCCACCGGGTCGGTCGGGGCGAGCACGGCGCCGAGGACGAACGCCATCGGCCACGACAGGTCGCCGAGCACGAGGCGGGCGACGAGCGCCACGGTCAGCACCGTGAGCACGACCAGTGCGATCGCCAGCAGGCCGATCCGCCCGCTCTCGCGGCGCAGGTCGCGCGGCGAGGCCGTGAACGCCGCCGCGTAGAGCAGCGGCGGCAGGAACACCAGGAAGACGATGTCGGGCTCGAGGTCGATGCGCGGGATTCCCGGCACGAAGGCGATCGCGAGCCCGCCGGTGACGAGGAACACCGGGTACGGGATCCGCAGGCGGCCGGCGACCTGCGCGAGGAACGCGATCGCGAGCAGGAGCAGCATGAGGAACTCGAGGTTGTGCACCGCCCGTCGGGGTACCCAGGGCCGCGCCCCGCCGCACGGCGCGACCCTCCGGGCCGGGATCGGCCGTCGAGTAGCGTGCGCCTACGCAGATCACCGCCGACACCCGGAAGCGTCTGAGCCTGCTCGCGGCGATCATGGGCTCGTTCGTGGCGCTGCTCGACTCGACCGTCGTGAACGTGGCGCTGCCGGCCATCGAGAACGACCTCGGCGGCGGCCTGGCCGGGCAGCAGTGGGTCGTCAACGCCTACATGCTCGTGCTCGGCTCGCTGATCCTCGTCGGCGGCCGCCTCGGCGACGTCTTCGGCGAGCGGCGGGTGTTCTCGCTCGGCGTCGGCGGCTTCGGCCTGGCCTCGATGCTGTGCGCCCTCGCGCCGTCGATCGAGGTCCTCGTCGGCGCGCGAGCGCATCCAGGGCCTGTTCGGCGCGATGCTCACCCCGAGCGCGCTGGCCGTCATCGTCAACACCTTCGCGCCGAGCGAGCGCGGCGCCGCGATCGGGACGTGGACGGCGTGGACGGGCATCGCGGCGGTCGCCGGGCCGCTCGGCGGCGGCCTCATCATCGACCAGGCGTCCTGGCGCTGGATCTTCGCGATCAACATCCCCTTCGTCATCGCGACGCTCGTCCTCGTCGCCATCGCGGTGCCGCAGCGCTCGCTCGAGGGCGAGCGGCCGGCGGTCGACTGGCTCGGCGGCGTGCTCTGCGCGCTCGGGCTGGCCGGGCCGGTCTACGCCCTGATCCGTCAGCCCGACCTCGGCTGGGGCGCGTCCGGGGTCGCCGGGCCGCTGCTCGCCGGGGTCGCGCTGCTCGGGCTGTTCCTGTGGCACGAGGAGCGCACGCCGGACCCGATGCTGCCGCTGAGCCTGTTCCGCCGGCGCAACTTCGCGATCGGCAACGCCGAGACGCTGACGATGTACGCCGGCCTGTCGATCCTGTTCTTCTTCCTGGTCCTGTTCCTGCAGCAGGTCGCCGGGTGGAGCGCGCTGCAGGCCGGCCTGGCGACGCTGCCGACGACCGTGGTCATGTTCTTCCTGTCGCGCTACAGCGGCCGCCTGGCCGACCGCCTCGGGCCGCGCCTGTTCATGGGCGGCGGGCCGCTCGTCGCCGCCACGGGGCTGCTGCTCATGCAGCGCGTCGGCGCCGACCCCGACTACCTCACCGACCTGCTCCCGGCCCTGCTGGTCTTCGCGATCGGGCTCTCGCTGACCGTCGCGCCGCTGACGGCGACGGTGCTCGCCGACGCCGACGAGAGCAACGCGGGCGTCGCGTCCGGGGTCAACAACGCGATCGCGCGCGTCGCCGGGCTCCTCGGCGTCGCGGCGATCGGCGCCGTCGTCGCGTCGCAGTTCAGCTCCGCGCTCGACGACCACCTCGCCGGGCAGCGGCTCGGCCCGCCCGCCCAGGCGGCCGTCGCGCAGGCCCGCGACCGGACGCTCGCCCGCGTCGCGCCCGCGAACGTCCCGGCCCGGGAGCGCGCGGTCCTCGCCGAGGCGACCGAGGCCGCCTCGGTGACGGCGTTCCACGTCGGCCTCGGGATCGCTGCGGCCCTCGTCGCGGGCGGGGGCGTCCTCGGGCTGGTCGGGATACGCAACCCGCGCCGCTACGTGTGCGCCGCCGAGTGCGCCGGCGGCCAACTCGCGGGCGCGCCGGCCGAGGCGGCCCGCCCGGCGACCCCGCTCCCGGTCACCGCCGCGACGGCGCAGCCCGCCGGGGCGCGCGGCCCGTGAGCGGCGCTATGCCGCGAACAGCGTGAGCTCGGGCTCGCGCTCGCCGCGCAGGACGGCGAGGTCGACCTCGACGCACACGAGCCCGCGCGCCTCCGCCAGCACCCGCGCCTGCGGCTTGATCGCCTGCGCGGCGAGGACGCCGCGGCACGCACCCATCGCGGGGTCACGCCGGATGCGTTCGAGGTAGCGGCTCAGCTGCTCGACGGCCTCGATCGTCGCGACGCGCTTGATCTCGACGGCGATCCAGCCGTCCTCGGGGTCGCGGCACATGAGGTCCACGGGCCCGATGTCGGTCGGCCACTCGCGCCGCACGAGCCGGAACCCCTCGCCGCAGTTCTCGGGCGCCGCGGCCAGCGCCTCCTGGAGGTCACGCTCGACCCCGTCCTTCTCGAGCGCGGCGGCCTCGCCCATGTCGTGCGTGACGTCCGAGATCACCTCGGCGATGCGGATGTCCAGCCGGTCCTCGGTCGCCCCGGCGCGCTTGCGGACGACGATCGCGTCCGCGGTCTCCTCGATCACGGTGGGCGGGGTCATCCAGTTCTGCGGCTTGTAGCCGCCGGTGTCGGCGTGGACCATCACCGAGCCGTCGGACTTGATCATCAGGAGCCGCAGCGCCTCGGGCAGGACGGCCTGCAGGCGGCCGGAGTAGCGGACTTCGCAGCGGGCGACGATGAGGCGCACGGGACGGGCACCCTACCCCGCCCGGCGGACGCCCGGAGATTCGTTCGCCGGCGAATCGATCGCGCGCCGCCCCGCGGCGGCGCTACGGTCGGGCGCCTGTGATCCGCATCGAGTTCACCGACGACGACGTCGCCCGCACGCGGCTCGCGCTCAGCCCGCTGTGGGAGCTGGCCGCCGCCCTGTTCACCCTCCATCGCGACGAGATCCCGGTCGAGCACGCGGCGTGGGCCGAGCGCACGCGGGCCGCGATGGCCGAGGCCGACCTCGGGCCACTCGATCCGTCCGTCGCCTACCGGCACCGGTGCCCCGACTTCATGGCGCCGATCCCGTCCGACCCGCTGGCGGACGTCGAGGACGAGATCGAGCGCGTCCGCGCGACCGACCCCGCGCTCATGGCCGCCGACATCGCCGAGTGCTGGCCCGAAGGCCCGCCGCCGCCGTGGGATCGCTTCGCCCGCTCCCCGCGGGAGATGGCCGACCGGCTCGCGGACGCGCTGCACGCCTTCTGGCGGATCGCGCTGGCCGACGACTGGCCCCGGCTGCGCGCCGTCCTCGAGGGCGAGGTGCTCGGGCGCGCCCGCTCGCTCGCGACCGCCGGGCCCGCGGCCGTCCTCGACGAGATCCACCCGCGCGTGCGCTGGCGGGCGCCGGTCCTCGAGCTCCACAAGGGCGACGGCGGCCCGCACAACCTCGAGCTCCAGGGCCGCCCGCTCGTCCTGATCCCGCTCGTCTTCGAGCAGAGCGTCCTCGTCGGCACCCCGGCGGCCGGCAACGCGATCGCGGTCGGCTACCAGGCGCGCGGCGCCGCCACGCTGTGGGAGCCGGCCGACGACGCGGGGGCCGACGAGCGCCTCGAGCTGCTGCTCGGCCACGGGCGCGCGGCCGTGCTGCGCGCCCTCGGGCGACCGGCGACGACGACCGAGCTCGCGGCCCGTCTGCACTACGCGCCGAGCACGGTCTCGGCGCACCTCGACGTCCTCTCGCGTGCCGGCCTGGTCGAGCGCCACCGCGTGCGGCGCAGCGTCTTCTACGGCCTGAACGCCACCGGGTCCTCGCTCGTGGCGCTGCTGACCGAGATCCCCGAGACGCTCAGCGCCTGACCGACGATCCGGAGTTCTCCGAATCGATCGAGCCGGGGCGCGGCGCGCGGGAGGCTGGGGGCATGGTCATCCATCCCGAGCTCCTGCGGGCCTACGGCACGGCCCGCACCGCCGACGCCCGCGCCGCCGCCCGCCGCGTCACCGGCGACGCCGCGGCCGAGACGATCGTCCGCCCCCGCCGCCGGTCGCTCGCTGCCACACTCGCCCGATGCGTCACAACCCGGCCTTCGCGCAGACCGACCCCGACGTCGTCCGCACGCTGATCGCCGAGAACCCGTGGGCCACGATCGTCAGCCAGGCGAACGGCGAGCTCGTCGCATCGCACTACCCGATCCTCCTCGACGACGCGGCCGAGGACCTCACGATCCTGACCCACGTCGGCCGCCCCGACGAGCGCAACCACCGGTTCGGCAGCGAGGAGGTGCTGCTCATCGTCGCCGGGCCGCACGGCTACATCTCGCCGAGCTGGTATGTGGAGGGCGCAACCCCCGCGCCGACGTGGAACTTCAGCGTCGCGCACTGCTACGGCGTGCCGGAGATCCTCGAGCCGGACGAGAACCTCCGCGTCCTCACGCGCCTCGTCGACCACTTCGAGCGCCATGTCGAGCACCCGCTGCCGCTCGACCAGGAGATCGGCGCCCGCATCGCCCGCGGCACCGTCGGCCTGCGCCTGCCGATCACCCGCTTCGTGTGCAAGGTGAAGATGAGCCAGGACAAGGACCCGGTCTCCCAGCGCCAGGTCCTCGACGAGCTCCGCGGTGATGGCCCGTACGCCAGCGCGGCGCTCGCCGACGACATGGCGCGGGCGCTCGGCCGCGCCTGACGCCGCTGCGCGACTCAGACGAGGTCGCGCGGGATGGTCTTGCGCCACTCCGCGCTGTGGACCACGCGACCGTCCTCGAAGGCCTCGAGCGCGTTCGTGACGATGAAGGCCTCTGCCGTCGCCGAAAGCGTGCTCATCGTCTCCACGCGCGTGCGCCAGCCGCCGCGCGCGATCTCGATCGTGCGCTCGCACGTCGTGCGCGCCGACAGCGGATCGCCCTCGACGATGCGGTAGACGTCGCGGCCGCGCTCGGCGTACTCGAGCCCCGAGTCGCGGAAGCGCACGGCGGGGAAGTAGCCGAGGTCGTTGACGACCTCGATCGCGCCGCTCGCGACGTCGCGCGTGACCGTGCGGCCCGCGCCGCCGGCCGGGCCGAGCACCTCGTGGGCGGGGACCTCGGCGACCTCGACCCGCGCGAAGTGCGACGGGGGCGGCGGGCCGTCGTCCGGCGCCACCCGCACGGGCAGGTGCAGCGCGCTGTCCGCGGTCGCGATCTCGAGGGTCACCGGCTCGGGCGAGGGCCAGGCCCAGGGCCAGTACGTCGGCGAGAGCGCGAGCCGCAGGCGGTGGCCGGCCGGGAGCGCGTAGGCGATCGCGCGCAACTCGACGGTGACCGGGTACCGGCGGCCCGGCACGAGCGGCGCGGGATCCTCGTGCCCGGAGCGGTGGGTGAGGTTGAGCAGCCCGGTCGTGATGAGGGTCGACGCCCCGTCGGGCCAGACGTCGCACAGGCGCGCCGCGACCAGCGCACGCGGGCGGTCGGCGGCGACGGTCAGCCGCAGCTCGGGGGCCCCGAGGAGCTCGAGGCGCTCGCCGAGCGGCGCGGTGTCGAACGTCAGCGAGCGGCCGTCGTCGGCCCGCTGGTCGTCGGGGTGGTCGCTCGGTCCGCCCCACGGGCACCACGGCCCGGCGTCGACCCCGGCCGCCTCGGTGCCGCGGACCAGGAGCGTCGCGGCGGCGGCCGGCTCAGGCTCGCCCAGCCGCCCGTCGCCGAGCGCGAGGCGCCGGTCCTCCACCGCCGGGGTCGGCCATCCGGGCTCGGCGATCCAGCGGCCCGGGCGCACCGCGTGGCTCGCCGCCGGGCGGACCGCGTCCTGCATCCACACCCGCAGGCCCGGCTCGTCGTCGATGCCGTTCGCCTCGCCCTTGAGCCAGCGGTCCCACCAGCGCACGGCCTCCGCCAGGAACCCGATCGCCGGGCCCGGGTCGCCGTCGTGCGGGTAGGTGTGCGCCCACGGGCCGATCAGGCCCTTGTGGATGCCGGGGTGCGCGGCGAGGACGCGGAGGATCGCGCTGCGGTACGCGTCGGCCCAGCCGCCGACCATGTACACGGGGCAGGCGATGGCCGCCGGGTCCTCGCCCACCGAGCCGTGCTTCCAGTAGGCGTCCCGCCGCTGGTGCGCGAGCCACGCCTCGACGAAGGGCGGCGTCCGGCGCATCCGCTCGATCCACGCCTCACGCCATCCCTCCCCGACGACGGCCGGGTCCGGCGGGCGCGCGTTGTAGGCGAGCATCGTCGACGCCCACGGGAGCATGTCCCACGCCAGCACGCAGCCGCCCATGTAGTGGACGTCGTCGGCGTAGCGGTCGTCGGTCGAGGCGACGCTGATCACCGCCCCCAGCTCGGGCGGGCGCAGCGCCGCGAGCTGCAGGCCGTTGAAGCCGCCCCACGACTTGCCGATGACGCCGACCCGGCCCGTGCACCAGGGCCGGCTCGCGAGCCAGCGCAGCACGGCGAGCCCGTCCTCGAGCTCGCGGGCGAGGTACTCGTCCTCGAGCGTTCCGTCCGAGTCGCCCGAGCCGCGCAGGTCGACGCGCACCGCGGCGTAGCCGTGCCCGGCGAAGTACCCGTGCATGCGCGCGTCGCGCACGACGGTCGCGTCGTTCTTGCGGTACGGGATGTACTCGAGGACGGCGGGCACCGGCTCGTCCTCGGCGCCATCCGGCAGCCACAGGCGCGCCGCCAGGCGGCAGCCGTCGGGCATCGGGATCCAGACGTGGTCCACGCGCCGGACGCGGCGGGGAAGGTCGGCCACCGTCTCCATCGGACGGGCGATGTTGCCACGCCCGCGGGCGGGGGTAGGTCCAGGCCATGGGTGGAGACGACGGGTCGCTGACCCGGCGCGAGGCGCTGCGCGGCGCCCTCGCGGGCGGCGCGGCGATCGGGGCGGGATCACTCCTCGCCGCGTGCGGCGGCGGCGGCGCGAAGACCGCGCCCGCCGGGGGCGCCGAGGCGACGAACCTGCGCCACGGCGGGACGCTCCGCGTGGGCGCCACAGGCGGCGGCCCGAAGGACACGATCGACGCGCACCTCCCCACCGGCGACCCCGACGCCATGCGCGTGTGCCAGCTCTACGAGCCGCTCGCCATGCGCACGCCGGACTTCTCGCGCCTCGAGATGATCCTCGCGGAGTCGATCGAGCCCGACGGCCGCCAGGCCGACTCGTGGACCGTGCGCCTCCGCGACGGCGTCGTCTTCCACGACGGGCGCCCGCTGCGCGCCGAGGACGTGATCTTCTCGCTGCGGCGCATCGTCGACCCGAAGGACCCGAAGGTGGGCGCCTCGCTCATCGGCGACATCGACGTCGCGCGCATGCGCAAGCTCGACGCCCGCACCGTGCGGATCCCGCTCAAGCGCCCGAACGCGACGTTCCCCGACGCGGTCGGCGTCTACAACAACGGGATCGTCCCGACCGACTACGACCCGAAGCAGCCGGTGGGCACGGGGCCGTTCAAGTTCAAGAGCTTCGCGCCGGGCGAGCAGAGCACCTTCGTGCGCAACCCGCGCTACTGGCGCGAGGGCCAGCCGCTCGTCGACGAGCTCGTGATCGTCGATTTCACCCAGGACACGGCGAAGGTCAATGCGCTGCTCAGCGGCCAGGTGCAGGTCATCGACAGCCTCCCGGCGGCGCAGCTGGCCCAGGTGAAGGCGAACTCGGCGCTGCGCGTGGTCACCTCGCCGACCGGGCTCTGGCAGCCGTTCACGATGCGCGCCGACCAGAAGCCGTTCGACGACGTGCGCGTCCGCCAGGCGTTCCGGCTGATCGTCGACCGCCCACAGATGGTCGAGCAGGTGCTCGCGGGGCAGGGCCGCGTCGCCAACGACCTGTACTCACCCTACGACCCGTGCTTCGACCAGGGGCTGCCCCAGCGCAAGCAGGATCTCGAGCAGGCGAAGTCCCTGCTGAAGGCCGCCGGCCAGGCCGACATGCGCATCGAGCTCGTCACCGCCCCGGTGTTCGCGGGCATCGTCGAGGCCGCGACCGTCTTCGCCGAGCAGGCGAAGGGCGCGGGCGTCGACGTCCGCGTCCGCAAGGTCGACTCCGGCACCTACTTCGGGGACAACTACCTCAAGTGGACGTTCGCTCAGGACTTCTGGGGCACGCGCACCTACCTCGTCCAGGTCGCCCAGGGCAACCTCCCGGACTCGCCCTTCGACGAGACCCACTGGCGCGACCCGCAGTTCGAGAAGCTGATCGGCCAGGCGCAGGCCGAGCTCGACGAGGGCCGGCGCTGCGAGCTGCTCGGCGAGGCGCAGCGCATCCAGCACGACCGCGGCGCGTACATCATCTGGGGCTTCTCGAACCAGATCGACGCCCACACCGCCAAGGTCGGCGGCATCGTGCCCGCGAAGTCGGGTCTCGCGCTCGGCAGCTACCACCTGCGCGGCGCGGGCTACGCCGCCTAGTCCGCCTATAAGCAGATCTGATCCCAGCACTCACAGACGATCGTTTGCGCTGATGGCTCATGCGCGGCACCATGGTTCCAGGCACGAAACACAAGGAGCCGAGCGCATGACTTCCACCACCACCACCACCGACTCGTCGATCACCATCCGCCTCGCGACCGAGGACGACATGCTCGCCCTGCGCCGCCTCGCCCAGCTCGACGGCGCCCGCCTGCCCGAGGGCGAGCTGCTCCTCGCCGAGGCCGAGGGCGAGATCCGCGCGGCGCTGCGCGTCCCCGACAGCGCCTACGTCGCCGACCCGTTCTACCCGTCCGCGGAGCTCGTCGGGATGCTCGACACCCGCGCGAAGCGCATCCGCCGCCAGGAGATCTCGCGCGCCGAGCGCATCCGCACGCGGTTCTCGCTGTGGAGCACGCTGTACCAGCGGGCCGCCGAGACGCGGCCGATGCTCTAGTCGGAGCCCAGGAGACCGCCCGAGCCGGCCGTGCGCAGCGCACGGTCGGCGACCCGGGCGCCGAGGGCGAAGCGCGGGTCGGGCGGCTCGTCACCCGCCAGCCACGCCTCGACCCGCTCGGCCAGCGCCGGGCCGTGCTTGAAGCCGTGGCCCGATCCGCCGCCGAGCAGCCACACCCGGCCGTCGTGGTCGGGGTGCGGCGCGATCAGGAAGCGCGTGTCCGCCGTCAGCTCGTAGTGGCAGACCCGCGTGCCGATGAGCGGCGCGTGCGCGAGCGCGGGGAAGTGGCGGGCGAGGATCTCGCGCGCGCGGCGCTCGTGCTCGGGCACCGGGACGCGGTCGCCGTCGACGTCGAAGCCGTCGGGGCCCTCGCGGTCCGAGCACACCTTCACGCCGCGGCCGTCGACGTCGCCGACGCCGTAGGCGGCGGCCGCGTAGTCGACCCACGTCGGCACGCCGGGCGTCCGCCACGCCGCGCTCGCCCCGAAGTAGAAGACGTCCTGCTGGGTGATCCGCAGGTCGACGAGGTCCCGCGAACAGCCGCGGCAGCCACGCGCCGCAGGCCCAGACGACGCGGTCGGCCTCGAGCCGCCGGCCGTCGTCGAGCACGACCGCCGCACCGTCGGGGCGCGCCTCGCTCAGCTCGAGCGTCGCCCCGGCCCGCACCGCCTGCTCGGCCAGCGTGCGGGTCGCGTCGCGCGCCTTCAGGACGCCGGCCTCGGGCTCCCACAGCCCCCAGGCGATGTCGTCGCCGGCGAAGCTCGGGAAGCAGCCCGCCGGATCGATCCGCGAGCAGGGGATCCGAGCGCCCGCATCGTCTGCTCGCTCGCCGCCTCCCAGCCGTCGTCGTCGTGCGCGAGCCAGAGCACGCCCGAGGGGACGACGAGCGCCGGGTCGATCTCGTGCCACAGCGCCCAGGCCCGGCGCGCGGACGCCGTGTGCCACTCGTCCTCGCCGTGCCCGCAGCGGATGATCCGCGACTCGTCGCCCGACCCGGACCGGACGTGACCGGGGGCGACGCGCTCGACGAGCGTGACGTCCCAGTCCCCGAGCGCGCACCGGCGCGCGAGTGACGCGCCGAAGACCCCGGCGCCGACGACGATCAGTGAGCGATCCACGGCCGGCGACGTTACCCGAGCGGGTACCGTGCGGGCCATGTCCACGACCGCTCCCGCCACCCGCACCGTCGCCTCGATCGTCAACGGACAGGCCGCCACCGAGGCCCCCGGCGGGACCGCGACCTCGCGCAACCCGGCGAACACCGAGGACGTCGTCGCGGAGGTCCGCCTCGGCGACGCGTCGACCCTCGTCGCCGCCTGCGAGGCCGCACGCGAGGCCCAGCGCGAGTGGGCCGCGGTCCCCGCGCCGATCCGCGGCCGCGCCATCCAGCAGATCGGCCGCCTCGTCGAGGAGAACAAGGAGGCGCTGGCGCGCATCGTCACGCGCGAGATCGGCAAGCCCTACCCGGAGTCGCTCGGCGAGGTCCAGGAGATCGTCGACACCTGCGACTTCTTCCTCGGCGAGGGGCGCCGCCTCTACGGCCAGACCGTCCCGAGCGAGATGCCCGACAAGCAGCTCTTCACGTTCCGGGTCCCGGTCGGCGTCGCGACGATCGTCACCGCCGGCAACTTCCCGGTCGCGGTGCCGTCCTGGTACCTCGTCCCCGCGCTGCTGTGCGGCAACGCGGTCGTGTGGAAGCCGGCCGAGTACACGCCCGCGATCGGCCAGGCGTTCGCGGACCTGTTCCTCCACGGCGGCCTCCCGGACGGCGTCCTGAACCTCGTGATCGCCGACGGCCCGCAGACGTTCGCCGGCCTCGAGCAGGCGCTCGAGCGCAAGCTCGTCGACAAGGTCGGCTTCACCGGCTCGAGCGCGGTCGGGGCGCGGATCGGCGAGCTCTGCGGTCGCCACGTCCAGTCGCCCTGCCTGGAGCTCGGCGGCAAGAACCCGCTCGTCGTGATGGACGACGCCGACCTCGACCTCGCCGTCGAGGGCGCGCTCTTCAGCGGCTTCGGCACCGCCGGCCAGCGCTGCACGTCGCTCGGCACCGCGATCGTCCACGACGCCGTGCACGACGAGTTCCTCGCGCGGCTGACGCGCGCCGTCGAGCAGGCGCCGGTCGGCGACCCGACGCGCGACGTCCTCTACGGGCCGATGATCCACGAACGCTTCCTGCGCAAGTTCGAGGACGAGGCGCTCGGCCTGATCCGCGACCACCACACGGTGGGCGGCTCGACCGGCACCGGGCGCATCACGGCCGAGAACCCGCGCGAGGGCTTCGTCGGCGACGACCCCGAGCGCGGCCTGTTCTGCCACCCGACCATCGTGAGCGGCGTGACCATCGACGACGAGATCGCCAACACGGAGACGTTCGGCCCGATCGTCGGCGTCGCGCGGTTCGGCGACTTCGACGAGGCCGTCGCGCTGGCCAACGCCCACGGCTACGGCCTCAGCTCGGCGATCTACACGACGAACCCCAAGCACGCCTTCCGGTTCCGCGAGCGCGTCTCGGCGGGCATGGTCAGCGTCAACAACTCGACGAGCGGCGCCGAGGCGCACCTGCCCTTCGGGGGCAACGGGCGCTCGGGCAACGGCTCGCGCCAGTCGGGCATCTGGGTCCTCGACCAGTTCACCCGCTGGCAGTCGATGAACTGGGACTACGCCGGCAAGCTGCAGAAGGCGCAGATGGACGTCGCCGACGTCGACGCCGACCTGTCGTTCCGCCTCCCCGACTGACCGCGCGCTACAGGCTGTCGAGGTAGGCCACGAGCTGCCGGACCTCCTCGGCGCTCAGGCTGAGCGGGCCGAGCGAGGAGCCCGCTGTTGTAGAACTGGACGACCTCCTCGAGCGTCTTGAACGCGCCGTTGTGCATGTACGGCGCCGTCGTTCTTCAGGTCGCGCAGCTGCGGGGTGTTGATGAACGCGGAGCCCGCCCTGGGCTGCTCCTCGCAGCCGGCGGGCGGGGGGGTCGACGGCGCACGCCGGGTCCGCCGGCGGCGGCGGCGCGCCGGGGTCGTCGCTCGTGATCGGGTCACCGGTGCGGTAGGGGCTCTTGAACTGACCTGCGGCACGCCCGTGTTGTGGATGAGGTTGTCGGTGAACAGCGGGCCGCCGTGGCACTCGATGCAGCCGCCCTTGCCCTGGAAGAGCTTCTCGCCGGCCTTCGCGTCGGCCGACAGCTGGCCCTCGTCGAACGCCGTGGTGGGCGGGTCGAGCGTCTTGACGTAGGCCGTGAGCGCCGCGACGCGGTCGGCGGCCTCCTGGTCGCACTCGTCCTGCTTCGCCGCGCCCGAAGGGTTGGTGCACTCGCCGTCGACGAAGTCCTTCATGTGGCCCTTGACGGGGCGCAGGATCGCGGCGTTGAGCGAACGGACGCTGCCGTCCCAGAAGTACGGTGCCGTCTTCGCCAGGCCCCAGAGGGCCGGGGCGTCGCGCGGGCCGTTGAAGTCCTTCATGCCGTCGATGCCGGCGCCGGTGGCGTTGCGATCGTGGGTCATCGTGCCGAGCTCGGGGCTCGCCGAGCCCTCCGCGTGACACGTCTGGCACGACTCGCCCTTCATGAACAGGTCCGGGTTGCGGAACATCTGCCGGCCCTTCGCGACGAGGTCGTCGGGCGGGGTGTCGGCGGCCGCGGCATCGACCTCGTTGAGGATCTTCGTCTCCTCGCCCTTGGCGAAGTTCACCTTGCCGTGGTGCATGTCGACGGTGCCGGCGGCGGCGCCGCCGCCCGCGAGCAGGACGACCGCGAGCCCGGCGACGACGATCACCGCGGCAGCGGCGGCGAGACGAATCGGCTTCCTCTTCATGAGCCCCCATCCCCGAGCTTGGCAGTGCGCGCCGCCGTCGGCAAGACCCCGCACGGATCCGCCGGGCGCGCGGCGAGCCGGCTGCGGAACACCGGGCTGACGCTGTGGCACAGCGCGAAGACCTCGGCGAAGTCGCCCGCGCCGCTGCGCAGGTCCGACGCTCCATGGCCCGGGAACCACGTCGCCCGCGGCACGCCGCGCGCGCGGAGGTAGGCGGCGCGCTGGGCATCCGTGACCCGCGTGGCGTCGAACGCGTGCCCCATCTCGTGGCCGAGATCGTGGGCGACGGCGCTCGGCGCGTCGTCGAGGCGCGACGAACAGCGTGATCGTGCGGGCGGCCGTGTCGGTCTGGCCGCGGAGCCCGGCGACCGGGCCGGCGACGACGAGGCGATAGCCGAGCGCCTCGGGCGCCGCCGACACCATCGTGCGGGCGCGCGCGACGATGGCGCGGGCGGCCGAAGCCTCGGCCGGCGACAGCGCGGCCGGGCGCGGCGCGGCCGCGCCGCCTCCGAGCCACCCGAGCGCCAGCGCCGCGGCCGCGACGATCGCGACCAGCGTCGCCACCACGGCCATGACCCGGATCGGCGCGGCGCGGCGCGCGCGGCCCGTCGACGGCGCGGCCGGCAGGGCCACGGCCATCTCCGCGGTCGGCGCGCCCCAGCGGCTCACCCGGCGCGCCTCAGCAGCGTCTTGCCCGCCGCGTCGAGCGCGGAGCGGCGGAGCAGCGTGACCGTCACCTTCGTCACCTTGCCGGAGCGGCTCACGGTGAGACGCACGTCGGCGGCGTCCTTCGTGCCGACGCCGACCACGGCGCGGTACCCGCGTCCGGCGCGGGCGACCGAGCCCAGCGCCCGGCGGAAGGCCGTGAGCGAGGCGCCGACCCCGGCGCGGTCGGGCGTGCTGCGCAGCCCGGTGCCGGCGAGCGTGAACCCGCTCACCTTGCCGCGCGGAGAAGCGCAGCGACAGCGTCGGATAGCTCCACGTGTCGACCACGCCGCCCCGCGTGGTGCGGCTCGTCCCGGCCGGCCGGCCGAGGCAGGCCTCGACGCTCTTGGCCGTCATGCCGAGGAGCGGCAGCGCGCGCCGGGCGTTGCGGCCCGAACCGGTGCGCGCCAGCCACTGCGTGCTCGCGGCGCACGCCCGCTTGTCGCTCGCCGCCGGGGTCGTCGCGCCGGAGGCGGCGGGCGCGGCCGGGCTCGCGGCCGCCGGGGCGCTGGGCGTGCTCGCCACGGGCCCCGGGGTGGTCGTCGTGCCACCGGCCAGGACCGGCGCGTCCGGGGCCGAGCCCTTGGGCAGCGGCAGCGCGCGCGGGCAGTCGGCGGCGCACGCGACGCCGCTGATCCGCGTGACGAGGTTCGCGCCGCCCTCGACGAACCAGAGGTTGCCCGAGGAATCGATCATCGGCGAGTCGGTGAGGCTGTTGCGCGCCGGTCGGGCGGAAGCCGAACTTCGCGTCGATGTCGCCGTTGGCCGCGACGGTCGCGGTGGCGATCTGGTCGCCGTACTCGTCGGCGATGAAGGCGGTGCCGTCGGGCGCGATGGCGAGGTCGGCGGGCGCCAGGTTGCGGCCGAACTCGTTCTCCGGGCCGGGCGTGTCGTGGAAGCCCGCGGTCTTGTTCGGGACGGCCTTCGCTTGGTCGAGGTAGCCGACGGTCTCGCTCGCCTCGCCCGTGTACCAGACGCGGCCCAGGCGATCGATCGCGACGCTGTGCGGCAGCGTGGTGTTCGCGACGGGCGGGAGCGGCGCGGCCGGCGGGCACTGGGGCTGATCGGGCCGCCGCAGTCCGACGGCTGCGCGCCCGGCGTCGCCTCGAGGACCGGATTCGGGATGTTGTAGTGCAGCGGCTTCGGGATGACGCCGAAGGGATTCTTCTGATCGAGCGTCATACGGCCGAGGCGGTTCGTCGTGCCCTCGGAGTACCAGATGTCGCCGTTCGGGGCGAGCGCGATGCCGAGCGGCTGCATGCAGGCGCACGAGAAGTGGCGCTCGGCGAGCATCTTGCCGTTCGGATCCACGCGGAGCGCCCCGATGGCGTCGGCGGCCTGCTCGGTGAAGAAGACGTCGGTGTTGCCGTGGCCGTCGTCGCGGACCTTCATCTGCAGCGGCAGGCGCGAGAGCGGGGACGCGGCGCCCACGACGGCGATCGGCGCGCGGCAGGTCCCGTTCGTGCAGGCCTCGAGCGGCAGGATCTTGATGCCCGCCTGCGAGCCGCCCGTTGCGACGCTCGGGTCGATCCGCACGACGGCGTTGCCGAGCGTGAGGGTGACCCAGACGATGCCGTGGGCGTCCACGGCCACGTCGCCCGGCCCGAGGACCGGCGCGGGCGGCTGGCCCGGCTTGGTCGGGTCGTTCGCCGTCCCGCCGGGCAGGAGGAAGTGCTCCGGCGCGGAGCTGCTCAGGGCGCCGGCGTTCGGGCGCAGGCGCACGATCTCGTCGCTGTTGGCGAGCGTCACCCACAGGTCGCCGTTCTTGTCGAGCGCCTCGTGCAGCGGCTTGACCGGGCCGAGGCCGAGCTCGAGGCTCTGCTGCCGCGGGCCGCGGTCGAGGGCGATCGCCATGCCGGCCTGATCGCCGCCGATCGGGTCGCCGACCCACAGCGAGAACGCGCCGGCTGCGGGCGTGATCGTGACGACCTTCGGGGCCGTCATGTTCGCGGGCAGGTCGACGGCGTCACCGATGACGTCCGTCTTGAAGGAGCCCCAGTTCAGGACGCCGGCCGCGCCGACCGTCGAACGATCGGTGAGCTGGCGGATGTCGACCTTCCGCGCGATGCCGTCGCGGTTCGTCAGCGCGATCGTCATCGAGCCGTCCGGCGCCAGGCGGAGCGAGCGCTTGGAGACGTAGGCCTCGGAGTTCGCGAACGTGACCGCCGCGTCGGCGGTGGCAGCGTCGGTGCCGATCGGCAGCGTGTCGCGCGAGCGTAGCTTGCCGACCATGTCCAGGAGCGCGGTCGGATCGGTGCCGTGCTCGAGGCCGTCGAGGATCTGCTTCTCCGGCGAGGCGCCGCTGACGTCCGCCGCGTCCGGCATCACCGGCGCGGGCTCGTTGCCCTCGGCGTCCGGGACGTTCGGCGCGACCGCGATCTGCGCGTACGTCTCGTGGCCGGCCTTGAGGTTCGGATCGAGGATCCCGCCTGTGATGTCCTTCGGCGCGGGCATCGACACCTCGACGATCTGCGTCCCGAGCCGCGTCTCCTCCGGCCCGCCGTCGGGGTGGAAGCGCTGCGTGGTGGCCTCGGTGCCGGTCAGGAACGACGGGAGGACGAGGTCGTCGAGCGGCGCCTGGGTCGACGGCACGCCCGCTCGGAGGGCCACCGGCGTCAGCTCGCCGCCGAAGCTCGTGCCGAGCTCGGTGATGTGCCAGCGGATCGTGAACTCCGCGTTCATGTTCGCGAAGCGCAGCATCGAGGTGTCGAGCAGCGCGTGGTCGCCGAAGCGGATCTCGCGGACGTCGACCGTCGTCTTGCCGTCGGGGACGTCCTGGACCTTGGCCTTCGTGTTCAGCAGGCCGATCGCCGGAGACGTGCCGTCCGGCCCGTAGGCCTTCTTGGCGAGAAAGTTCTCGTCGCCCGGCGCGAGCTTCGTCTCGTCGCCCGTCAGGATCGCCTCGGCGCGGCCCTTCGCGACCGCGGCGGCATCGGCGTCGTCGCCGGCGCCGGCCAGCTCCTGGAGCGCGGCGAACAGGTCGTCGTCCGGCGCGCCGGTCGAGCCGAGGGCGTCGAGGGCCTCCGCGTCGACCCCGCCGCCGTTCGCGAAGAACGGCTCCGCGCGGCAGACGACGCTGGCCGGGCACGGCGTCGCGGCGTGCGCCGCCGCAGCGCCGCCCGCCAGGAAGAGTCCCGCCGCCACCGCGACGGCGCCGATGGCGCGCTGCGCGGTGCTCGTGCAAAGTCCGATGCCCATACCCCCGTCTCAGCTGTCCCGGGGCACGGATGATCAGCGCGGACCCCCTCCGCACCGAACCACACCCCGCGTCGGATGATGCGGGCCGAAGGTCGGACCTACATGGGCGATCCCTGCGGATTTGGATGCGGGTTAACGCACCGCGTTCCAGCACCGCGACCGTCGGCCGCGGTGCCTCCGCCGTCCGCCGTCAGCCGGGGAGCTGCCAGACGCCGTCGCGCAGCAGCGCCACCGTGCCGCCGCCCGCCTCGACCCCGTCGACCTCGACCTCGGGCGAGCCGATCATGAAGTCGATGTGCGTCTGGGATTCGTTGAGCCCGGCGGACGCGTGCTCCTCGGGCGCGATGCCGTCGACCGTCCACGCGAGCCCCGCGCCCCACGCGATGTGCGAGGCCGCGTTCTCGTCGAACAGCGTGTTGCGGAACACGATCCCGGTGTCGCCCACGCGCGAGGAGGCGTCGACGAGCGCGAGCTCCCCGAGCCGGCGGGCGCCGTCGTCGAGCGCGATCTCGGAGCGCACGAGGTCCTCGCCGCGCGTCGCCTTGACCTCGACGATCTCGCCGCCGGAGAGCTTCAGCTCGAGCCCCTCGACGATCCCGCCGCGCAGGGCGAAGGGCATCGTCGCCCGAACGGTCCCGTCGGCACGCAGCCGGTGCGGGCTCGTGAAGACCTCCTCGGTGGGCATGTTCGCGACGTGGGTCTGGCCCTCGGTGGTGCGCTCGCGGCCCGCCATCCAGCGCGAGCCGGCGATCAGGCCGACCTCGAGCTCGGTCCCGGGGCCGCGGTAGCGGATGCTGTCCAAGGACCGCTCCGTGAGGGCCCGCGCGCGGGCCTCCAGCTCGTCGAGCCGCACGCTCCAGGACGCCGCCGGGTCGGGCTCGTCGAGGCGCATCACGTGCGCGACGGCCTGCCACAGCCGCTCGACGTCGGGCTCGCCGAGCGTCTCGACCGCCCAGCGCTCCGTCGGGTAGGCGACGATCGTCCACGCGACCTGCTTGTCGGTCAGCGCGCGCAGCCACGCCTTCTCGAGCCCGGGCATGCGGGCGCGGGCCAGGCGCGTCGGGTCGAGGCCCTCGTAGACGTCGGCGTTCGAGCCGCCCGAGACGTGGATGTGGGCGGCGCTCGCCGCGGCCGACTCATCCATCTTCGTGACCACCCACGGCGGGGTCCAGCCGAGCGCCTCGTCCGCGCCCTCGGCCACGAGCGCCCGGCGGACGAACGGGTCGCGGTACTCGACGTCGACGAAGCGCGCCTGCGCGCGGTAGGCCTCCTCGGCGATCGCGCGCAGGAACGGCGCGTGGTCGAGTTGGCCGCTGACGTAGACGTCCTGGCCCGGCCGCACCGCGACCCCGACCTGCACGACGAGCCGCGCGTAGTCCTCGATTGCACCCATGCGGGCAAGCTACCGCGTCGTGCGCCGGCCGCCGCGCGCCACCCCTCGCGCGCGCGGGCATGCACGCGTGCGAACCTGTGCGCGCGTGGACCCGGACATCGTCGCCCACTACGACCTCGGCCACGAGGCGGAACGCCTCTCGACCTGGGGCCTGCTCGAGCGCGAGCGGACGATCGAGCTGCTCGGCCGTCACCTCCCGCCGCCGCCGGCGACGGTCCTCGACGTCGGCGGTGGACCGGGCGTCTACGCCGTGCACCTCGCGCGGGCGGGCTACGCGGTCCACCTGATCGACCCGGTCGAGCTCCACGTGGCCCAGGCGCTCGAGGCCTCGGCGCGCGCGCCCGAGACGCCGCTGGCCGGAGCCACGGTGGGCGACGCCCGCGCCCTCGAGGCCGCCGACGCCGGCGCCGACGCCGTCCTGCTGCTCGGCCCGCTCTACCACCTCGTCGAGCGCGCGGACCGGCTGCGGGCGCTGCGCGAGGCCCACCGCGTCCTGCGGCCCGGCGGGGTCGTCCTGGCGGCCGCGATCTCGCGCTTCGCCTCGACGATCGACGGCCTGGCGAAGGAGGCGCTCGCCGACCCGCGGTTCGAGACGATGGTCGAGGGCGACCTGCGCGACGGCCGCCACGTGAACCCCGACCCCGCGGGCCGTCCGAACTGGTTCACGACCGCGTACTTCCACCGCCCGGAGGACCTCGGTGCCGAGGTCGAGGCCGCGGGCTTCGCGCTCGAGGCGCTCGTCGGGATCGAGAGCGTCGGCACGCACCTTCCCGACGCCGCCGCGTGGCTGGGCGACCCCGTGCTCCGCGGACGGCTCATGCGGGCGATCACGCGCGTCGAGGCAGAACCCGCACTGCTCGGTGCGAGTCCCCACCTGCTCGCCGTCGGCCGCGTCTGACCCGAATCGGCCCGCGCCGCCCGGCGCACCGGAATGGGGCCGATCCGAGCCGCGTCTATTCAACGCATTCAATGGCGTTTGCGGGCGTTTTACCGTCGGGCGGCGCATCGCCGCCGTCCACGCCGATCCTGCCTCCGCGTTGTGCGCATTCATGCATGCAGTGTGCGCATCCTGCTCTACGGCGCCTTCCCCGCCCCGTGGACGATCACAGCGGGTTCACAACGCTCTCGGGAGGGCTACCCAGATGATCAGTAGGCCAAGGACGGTGCGCGCCGCGCTCGCAGGCGCACGCGCGCAGTAATCTCGATCGCCGTGGCTGTGGGGGCCGCGGCAGCATGCGCCGGACCGGCGAACGCGAGTCACGGCGTCGGCGAAGATCCGAACCTCGACCTGCCGGCGGCGTTCCCGACCTACTACCAGGACTCGACCGGGCTGCAGGCCGGCTTGTGTATCGAGGATCCGCAGTGCCCGGCGATTCGCCGGCCGCGAAGGACTGTCAGCACGGCGAACACGACGACGGCGAGGCGTTCTACCGAGCTGGCGAACCGCCACGGTGAGCGGTGACGACGGCGAGTCGGTCACGGTCGACTTCAACGTCGAGGCCGCGTACCTCGACGGGACGCCCGACCAATCACGTTCGGGCGCATCCAGTTCACCGCCGGCGGGCTCGCTGCCCAACTCGATCTGCACGGTCGACACATCCGTACGGGCAGAAGCCACTTCACGACACGGAACGACGAACGGCGAGCTGAAGAGCGGGGGCCGCGCCGCGCAGCGCGAGGAGACAGACGGCGACGTTCGACGGCACGTCTGCTGTCGCCGACGGCCCGTTGCTCACGGGTCGCGCACGAGCGCGAACTCCGGCCGGCTATCTCGGCAACGGCGTCGACGCCGACGACGGTCATCGGCGGCCCGCATCCGGAACACGGTCGAAGGAGTCACGCGGTCCCGGTCTGCCCCGTGGGCGGACCACGTCACCGACGCCGTCACCGGGCGAGACCGTCGAACTTCGATCAGCCCGGGTCGGGATCACGACCGACGAGTTCGTCGCTCGAGGGGCGGCAATTCGATCCGACGGCGTGCCGACGCCGGTGACCACCGCCGGCCCGCGTCGGCCGCGCCGACCGCCGACGGGCGCGAAGGCGGCGTGGCCGCGGGCACCGGCATGGAGCCGCTGCATCGGTCAGGTCGGCCCGTCGAGCCAACGGCGGAACACGCGCGCGATCAGTCGAGTTGCCCGGCGATCCATGGCCGGCGCCGAAGGTCAGTCCAGCAGCGGCCGGCGTCGACCGCGCGACGATCATCCAGGTGATCCAGCCCGCGCCGTCGGCGCGCCAGGTGCTCGGCGTGAAGGTCACCTCGCCGCTCGCCGTCAGCGGGCTGACGCTCGCTCGCCGGATCTCCATCGCGCGAGTGCAGCAGCAAGGGTTGCGCGCGTCCATGCAGGTGAAGGAAGGTACGAACGTGGTTCGGATCTCGATCTACAAGGCGCGTAACGGCAAGAAGGCCGGCAGCGCCCTGTTCGTGACGAACCGTGTCGCCCGTGCCGGCCTGCTCCGCATGACGCTCCGGAGCCGGAGCCTGCTCGCGAAGCTGCGGGCCGGGACGTACGTGTTGGAGGCCCGCTCGGGCCAGAGCCTCGGGTCGCTCAGCGCGCCCCGCCGGATCACCTTCACGGTCACGCCCTAGTCCTCGACGACGCACGGAAGCCGAGGACACCACAGCCATGGCGATGCTCCCGGTGCAGGCGCCCTCTGAGCAGGGGCCGGTCTCCACGACCCGGCCCCACCGCTCGGCGGGCGCGCACCGGGGGCTCGCGAGCCGCTCCGACGAGCGGCTCGTCGCCATTGCGAAGGAGGGCGACGAGCGGGCGTTCGCGATCCTCTACGAGCGCCACTCGCCCGCCATCCTGCGCTACTGCCGCTCGCTCCTGCGCTCGGCGCAGGAGGCCGAGGACGTCAAGCAGGAGGCCTTCGTCCTCGCGATCTCGGCGCTGCGCCGCGGCGCCGAGCCGGACGCGTTCCGCCCGTGGCTGTACCGGGTGGCACACAACGCCTGCATGTCGCACCTGCGGGTGCGGCGGCCCGTCCTCGTGGCGGACAACGGCGTCCTCGTCGGGCCGGCCGGCGCGGCCGCGCCCGTCGACACCCACCGCGAGGAGCTGCGCCAGCTGATCGACGACATCGGGACGCTGCCCGAGGTCCAGCGCGGCGCCCTGCTCCTGCGCGAGATGGACGGCTTCAGCTACGAGCAGGTCGGCGAGGTCCTCGGCCTGCCGCTGTCGACCGTCCGCGCATCCATCTTCCGCGCGCGCCGCACCCTCCAGGGTCTGGCCGACGCGCGCGACGCCGACTGCGACGAGATCCAGTCGGAGCTCTCGCGGCTCGCGGACCGGCGGGGCCGGCGCGGGCGGCACATCACGAGCCACCTGCACGTCTGCGCCAACTGCCGCGAGTTCCGCGACGGCCTGCGGCGGCGGCCCTCGGTCCTGGGGGCCATCACGCCCGCGGGCCCGTTCGGCCTGCTCGTCGCGCTCAAGGGCAAGCTTCTCGGCGGCGCCGCCGCGGGCGGCGGGGCCGGCGCCGCCCTCGTCACGGGCGGAGGCGGCGCGGGGGTCGCGAAGATCGCCGCCGTCGCCGCCTCGAGCATCGCGCTGCTCGCCGGCGCCGGCATCGAGGCCGATCACGTCATCGACAACGGTCGCCGCGACGCCGCGGCCACGCCGCGGCACGTCAGCGCCACGCCGGCCCCGCCCATCCGGGCGGCCCGCGGACGGGCGACCACCGCCACGGCGGGCGGCGCGGCCGTCGCGCCGGCGATCACCGCCGCCGACCGCCCGCTGCGCGAAGGCCGCCTCGTCGTGAGCACCCCGCGCGCGGCGGGCGCAGGCCACACGGGCGCGCGCGCCCACGCGCGCGAGCCCGGGCGGCCGGATGCGAGCGCGACCGGCGGACACCGCTCCGTCCCCGCCACGGCGCCGGGATCGAGCAGCACGGCCGCCGCCTCGAACGAAACGGGCGAGCGCCACCACGAGGGCGCTTCAGGGCCTGACGGCCACGGCGAGGCCCGCGGTGACGGGCGCGCCGGCGCCCACCACTCGGACGACGCCTCCGAGGGCGCGTCGGGTGGCGGCCGGCACGACGACGACGCGCCGCGCGGCCGCGGCCGGGAGCGCACGGCGCCTGCGGTCGCACCGACGCCGGGCACGGGCTCGGGCGGCGGCACGGGGCCGAACGGTCCGGCGGAGCCCGCCGACGACACGTCGCACGCCTCCGCTCCCTCGAGTGGCGGCTCGGGCGCACCCGCGACGACGCCCAGCACGTCCACGCCCACGCCGGCGCCGCAGTCGGGCACGACGCCGCCCGCCTCGTCGGGATCGGGCTCGGGCTCGGGCAGCACGACCGCCCCGGCGCCGTCGAGCTCCGGGCCGGGCTCCGCGCCCGAGGACCCGACGGTCGGCGGCTCGACGGTCGATCCCCTTCCGGCGCCGGCCGATCCGACGCCCGCCGCTCCTGCCGCGCCGGCCACCACGGCCGGCGGCGCTACCTAGGCGTCCGCACGCCGTACATGCGCGAAATCCCCACTTCTGGGGATTGACGGACTGCAGGATCCCGCCGATACTCCGGCATGTCATCGCAAGGAACGCGGACCAGGGTCGGTCCGGGGGGTTCCTTGGGGGGCAAGGAAAGATGACAAGACCGGGGGGTCTTCAGCATGAGCAGCGGTATCGCTGCGCCCATTGGGGGGCGTTTTCTTCGAGCGCGCACGCTCGGACACGACAGTGCGCGCGAAACTGAGCGGAAGCGGCTTCGCCGGCACCTGCGGGTGACGGCGCTCCACACGCTCGAGACCATTGCGGGCTCCGCGCCCGAGGCCAACGCGGCCGACCTGATCGCCGAGGCGGGCGACCTGGCCACCGCGATGCGCACCTACGTCCAGACGCTGGCCGACGCGAAGGGCGGCACCGCCGTCGCCGAGCTCCAGCGTCAGACCGGCGCGATCCTGCACGACACGACGCTGCAGTGCGTCGAGTACCTGGCGTGCGACGGCTACGGAGCCGAGCTGGACGCCGACACCATCCGCAAGGTCGCCGGCGACGCGGCCGTCGAGCTCCGGGGCACGCTGCTCCGTCTCGGCGCGCCCGAGCCGTGCGAGCTGATCTCCGGGCTGGAGCAGGTCGTTTCGGCCGCGCAGCGTCGGGGCACCGTCGAGGTCAAGATGTTCACGGACCTCAACGGCAGCATCTACGGGACCGAGGCCGCCGCGCTCGTCGGCGCGGTGCGCGAGGCGCTCAACAACGTGCACAAGCACGCGAACGCCAACACCGTCGTCGTGCGGTGCGAGACCTCGGAGACCGGCGCGCGCGTCGTCGTCAGCGACGACGGCGTCGGCGTCGACCTCGCCCACGCCGTTGCGGGCATCGGCCTGCGCCACAGCATCATCGAGCGCATGGCGAGCACCGGTGGCCACGCGACGGTTGCGAGCGCGCCCGGCCAGGGTATGTTCGTGACCCTGATCACGGGCACGAACGAGGAGATGGCGGCATGAAGATTCGCGTGCTGGTGGCCGAGGATCACCCGCTCGTCCGCGAGGGCGTCATCCGCGCGCTCGAGCGCGACCCGGGCATCGAGGTCATCGGTGAGGCCGACAACGGCATCACCGCGATGGAGCTGGCCCGCCAGCTGAAGCCCGACGTCATGGTCCTCGACCTGCGCATGCCGGGCCTCGGCGGCGCGGTCGTCCTCGAGCGCCTGCGGGCGGAGCTCCCGGAGATCCGGGCGCTGGTCATGACGGCCAACGAGAGCCCGGAGAGCCTGCTCGACGCGGTCGCCGCGGGCGCCGCCGGCTACCTCTCCAAGCGCACGACCGGCGAGGAGCTGCGCCAGGCGGTCATCACGACCTACGGTGGCGGCTCGGTCATCACCCCCGAGCTCGCCGGGCACCTGCTCCGCGAGTTCTCGGGCAGCGCCCGGGGCGAGGGCTCCTCGGTGCGACCGCTGCTGGCGGCGCGCGAGCTGGAGATCCTGCGGCTCGTGGCCGACGGCCTGACCGACAACGAGATCGGCAAGCAGCTGTACATCTCGCCGCGCACGGTGCAGAACCACCTGACGCGCATCCGCGAGAAGACCGGCCTGCGCCGGCGCTCCGAGCTCGCCCGCTGGGCCGTCGAGCACGCGATCGCGTAGCGCACCGGCCGCAACGAACCTGCGACAGGGCCCCGCTCCGGCGGGGCCCTTCGTCGTTCATGGCGCCCAGCACCCGACGGGCCCACCATGGGCGGGCCCGCCTGGCCGGCGATCCGGCCCGACGACCCCGTTCACAAGAAGGTCGCCGGGCGGATTACGCCGTACTGCCGCTCAAGTTCTTCCCTGGACCCGAGCGGGGTGGGGTTGGTCGACCCGTCGGTCGACCTGTCGATCCCTCAAAGCCGGGGGTAGCTGCCCTGAAGGACCGTGTGGGGGGTTACGTGGGCTAGGACGCCCGGTCCTGCAGAAAATCACGGGAAAATTGCGCGGTAAACCGAAAGTCGTCCGAAATCGCCGCCGAACGGCTCCGGAACGGGGCTCTCCGGCCTTCGCCCGGCGCCCGACGGTGAGCGGCGACGCGCCCGCTGTGGCGCTCAGCGCGCCGGGCGGTACCAGCGCGGCGACGTCGTCGGCGGCGGCTCGAGGGCCGCACGAGCGACGAGCACCGACGGCTCCGGGTCCGCGACGTGGCGGGCCAGCGCGGCCGAGAACTCGTCCTCGAGCCCGTCGACCGCCTCCGCGCGAACACCGAAGCTCGCGGCCAGCGCGGTGAAGTCGGGCGTGTGGAGATCGACCCCGTACGTGGGGGCGCCCGAGCGCTGCTGATCGAAGCGCAGCATCCCGTAGCCGCCGTCGTCGACGATCACCGTCGTGACCGCCAGCCGCTCCTGGGCGACGGTGGCGAGCTCGCCGCAGGCGAAGAGGAACCCGCCGTCGCCGGAGACCGACACCGCCGGCCCGCGGCCCGCGAGCGCGGCGCCGAGCGACTGCGGGAAGGCGCAGCCCAGGGTGCCCCAGCCGAGCGGGTAGGTCAGCCGCCGCGGCGCGGGCGAGGGGTGGAAGCCGCCGAGCCAGTAGCCCGGGATGCACATGTCGCACAGGACGATCGCCTCGTCGGGCACGCCCGCGGCGAACGCGTCGAGGAAGCGCATCTCGGCCGGGTACTGGGCGTGCAGGCTCGCGATCGTCCGCTCGCGCAGCGCGGGGACGTCGACCCACGGGTCGCGCCCACCGGGCAGCTCGAACGCGAGCGCCTCGCACGCGCCGCGCGCGTCGCAGCCGACGATCACGTCGGGCGCCCAGTTCTTCGCCGAATCGGCCTCGTCGACGTTGAGCGCGACGAGCCGCGGCGGGGCCGGCATGCGCCAGTTCTGGGTCATCATGCCGTCGAGGTCGCTGCCGACGGCGACGACGAGGTCGGCCTCGTCCCACACCGCCCCGATCTCCGGGACGTGCGGCGGCAGCCCGACGTGCAGCGGGTGCCCGGCGGCGATGCCCGCGGCCGAGTACGTCGTGAGGATCGGGGCGCCGAGCCGGCCGGCCAGCGCGGCGACGGCCTCGCCCGCCCCGGCCGCGACGGCCCCGCCGCCGGCCCAGACGAGCGGGCGCTCGGCCGCCTCGAGCAGGTCGAGCGCGGGCTCGACGTCGCAGGTGCGCGGCGCGGCCGCGCCGGCCGCGATCGCGGGCTCCTCGCCCGTCGCGCCGAGGAGATCGGTCGGGATCTCGAGGTAGACCGGCCGGGTCGGGGCCTGCAGCGCGGCCTCCGGGGCGCCGATCGCGGCGAAGGCGAGCTCGACGAACGTCTGCGGCGTGAACGTCGCCTTCGTCACCGGCGCGAACATCGCGGGCTGGTCCGTGCACTCGTGCAGGACGCCGCGGTGCACGCCGCGCATCCGCAGCGTCGTCGGGATGTCGGTCGCGACGACGAGCACCGGCGAGCGGCTGGCCCACGCCTCGCCGGTCGCGCCGAGCGTGTTCGCGGCCCCCGGGCCGGTCGTGACGAGCGCGACGCCGAGGCGGCCGTTGGCCCGCGCGTAGCCGTCCGCGGCGTAGACCGCCGCCTGTTCGTGCCGCACGCCCACGAGCCGGATCGGCGACTCGCGCAGCGCCTCCCAGGCGGCGAGGTTGTGCACGCCGGGCAGGCCGAAGACGACGTCGACGCCCGCGGCCTCGAGGCCCGCGACGAGCAGCTGTGCCCCGGTCCGCGCCATCCCGTCGGCGATCCTAGTAGCCGTCGCGCACGACGTTCTGCAGGGGCTCGCCCGCGGCGTGGCGGCGCAGCTGGTCGCCCGCGAGCGCCCACGCCGCGCGCTCGGCGCCGGGCGTGTCGCCCGCGGAGTGCGGGGTGAGGATGAGGTTCGGCGCGTCCCACAGCGGGTGGTCGGCCGGCAGCGGCTCGGGCTCGACGACGTCGAGCACCGCGCGCAGGCGGTCGGCTCGCAGCGCCGCGAGCAGCGCGTCGGTGTCGACCGTCCGTCCGCGGCCGCCGTTGACGAGCAGGGCGCCCTCGCGCATGGCGCCGAGCATCTCGGCGTCGAGCAGGCGCTCGGTCGCCGGTGTCGCGGGCAGGATGTTGACGACGACGTCGGCGTCCGGGAGCAGACGCGCGAGCTCGTCGACGCCGTGCACGCCGTCGCGCGCGGTCCGGGCGACGCGGACGACCTCGGCGACGCCGAACGGCGCCAGCCGTTCCTCGACCGCCACGCCGATCGATCCGTGGCCGAGGATCAGGACCCGCGCCCCGTACAGGTCGCGCAGGTCGAGGTGCGTCCAGTCGTGCTCGGCCTGCTGGCGGGCCGCGACGCCCGCTGCCTTCGTGTCGGCGAGGATCGCCCACAGCACCCACTCGGCCATCGCCGGGTCGCGCGTGCCGCGCGCGCTGCACAGCGTCACGCCCTCCGGGACGTGGTCGACGATCCAGTCGACGCCGGCCGAGCGCGTCTGGACGACCTTCAGCGCCGGGAGCCCGTCGAGGTCCCGCGAGATCTCCCAGTTGGGCACGACGAACTCGACCTGCTCGCGGTCGGGCGCGCCGGCGGCGTCCTCGGGCCACTCGGCGACCGTCCAGCCCGCGGGCGGCTCGCCCATGGCCTCGCGGCCGGGCGACGGTTCGACCCAGGCGATCAAGCGGCCGGGAGGACGCGCTGCTCGGCGTTGCGCAGCTGCTCGAGGAGGTCGGCGACCTCGGCGTCGTGGCCGTTGAGCGAGAGCGCGCGCTCGGCGGCGCCGATGGCGGCCGAGACGCGGTCGGTGCGGGCGAGCGCGAACGCGTGGCGGACCCAGGCCGTCTGCGACGTCGGCTCGAGGTGGGTGGCCTGCTCGGTCGCCGTGACCTCCCCGCCGAGATCGCCGGCGAGGTGGTAGGCGAGCGCGAGGTCGAGCAGCGCCTCGACGCTCGGGCCGAGCTCGCGGGCGCGCTCCAGCGCGGTGATCGCGGCGGCGCGGTCCATGAGCCGCAGGCGCAGGCGGCCGACCCGCTCCCAGGCATCGGCGTCCTCGGGCGCGCGGGCCGCGGCGCGGTCCGCCGCCTCGGCCGCGAGGTCGACCGCGCCCATGTCCTCGTAGATCCGGGCGGCGAAGCGGTGCGCGGCGGGACGGTCGGGATCGGCCCGGGCCCAGTCGCGGACGGCGCGGCCGGCGGCGGTGAGGTTGCCCGACTGCCAGAACGCGAGCGTCATGAGCCGCAGCACCGACGTGTTCGTTCGGCTCGGCGTCGCGGGCGTAGACGAGGCGCTGCGCGGCGAGCTTGTAGTCGCCCTCGGCCATCGCGTGCTGGGCGGCGGTCATGAAGCGCTGGACGCGCTCGGCGCCCGGGTCGGGCTTGGAGAAGTCGACGAACTGCAGCGAGCCGGCCGGGACGGTGCGCACGCCGGGGGCGAACTTCACGCGCGCCCACTGCTGGACGTCGTCGCCGCCGCCCGTGAAGTAGATGCCGCTGACCGTCCCGACGCCCCACTCGGGGTAGGAGACGCAGCGCGCGTAGCGGTGGACGACCGAGTGGTCGGGGACGCGCGCGCCGAACGGGTCGTGCTTGCGCTGGTCGGCCTCCGCCGCGCGGCGGCGCTGCTCGGCCTCGTAGGCGCGGCGGCCCTCCTCGGCCCGCGCCTGGCGCGCCGCGGCGGCGCTGACCTTGACGGCGTTGCGCGAGACGCGCCCGCCCCGCGAGCCCTCGGCGAGCGATTCGAGCTGGTCGGCGGCCTGGTTGATCGCCTTCAGGTGCCGTTCGTGCTCGAACTGCTTGCCCGGCGGGGCGATGTCGGGGTGCCAGCGCTTCGCCATCTTGCGGCGTGCGATCTGCACGTCGCGCTTCTCGAACGGCGCCTCCAGCTCCAGGAGCGCGATGGACTGCTCGATGTCCAGCACTGCGGGCATGAACCCCTCAGGTTATCGCCGTGCGGCGGCCTCAGTCGACGAGGCGGCGGGCCATGTGCCGGATCGCCAGCCGCCACATCACGAGGCCGAAGGCGACGAGGAACGCCGCGTGGCCGAGGTCCACGGCCTTGAACCCGAACGCCGCGTGGTGCACGAGCTCGACGCAGTGGAACAGCGGATTGGCGTTCGACGCGTAGTGCACCCACTCCGGCAGACCGCTCAGCGGGAAGAACGTCCCGGCGACGAGGAACAGCGGCGTGAGCACGGTGCTCGTGACGTAGCTGAAGTCGTCGATCGACTTCAGCACCGCGGCCGTGAGGATCCCGAAGGCGGCCCAGCCGAAGCCGGCGACGAACGCGATGAACGGCACGACCAGCATCCCCCACGCGGGGTCGAGGCCGAACACCATCGCGACGAGCAGCGGCATGCAGCCGTACAGGCCCGAGCGCGCCGCGATCCACAGCGTCTCGGCCGTCACGAGCTCCTCGGTGTCGACGGGGGCGGCGAGGATCGCGTCGTAGGTCCGCTGGAACTTGTACTTCACGAACGTCCCGAACATCGCCGGGAACGCCGAGGCGAACAGCACCGCCGTCGCGACCGTCCCGGTGCCGACGAACTGCACGTAGTCGCGGCCCCCGACCGTCGACACCAGCGAGCCGAACCCGAAGCCGAACGCGAGGAGATAGATCGTGGGCTGGACGATCGAGGAGAACGTCGTCGCCCGCCAGAACGAGCTGAAGTTGATGATCTCGCGGACGAGCACGCCCTCGATCGCCAAACGCTCGAGCCGGCCCAGGCGGCGCCGCCGGGGCGCCGGGGTCGCCGCGGTCGTCACGGCCTCGGTCGCCATCACGCCACCTCCTCGCCGGTCAGGAGCACGAACACGTCCTCGAGGTTCGCGGGGCGGCGCTCGCCCTCGGGGATCTCGCCGCCGTTCAGGCCGAGGATCGACACGCTCGTGCCGGTCCGGCGGGTGCGCTGGCCGCGTTCGAGCGCCGCGGCCTCGACCTCCGCGAGGCGCGCGGGCGGCCCGTAGACCTCGACGGCCTCCCGACCCGCGTGCTCGGCGACAAGCGCGGCCGGCGGCCCCTCGGCGACCTTCTGGCCGTGGGACATGATCACCACGGTGTCCGCGAGCCGCTGCGCCTCCTCGATGTAGTGCGTCGACATGAGGATCGAGACGCCCTCGGAGCGCAGGTTGTCGATGAGCGCCCAGAGCTCCTGGCGGACCTGCGGGTCGAGGCCGACGGTCGGCTCGTCGAGGAGGATCAGGCGCGGCCGGTGGACGAGCGCGCGGGCGATGAGCAGCCGGCGGCGCATGCCGCCCGAGAGCTGGTCGACCTTCGTGTCGCGGCGGTCGCCGAGGTTCGCGATGCCGATCGCGCGGTCGATCGCCTCGCTGCGCTCCGCGCGCGAGATCCGGTACAGCCGGGCGAAGACGCGCAGGTTCTGCTCGACCGTCAGCGTGATGTCGAGGTTGTCCAGCTGCGGCACGACGCCGCACTCCGCGCGCGCTTCCTTCGAGTCGCCCGGGAGCGTGAAGCCGAGGACCTCGATCGACCCCTCGTCCGGGATCGCCTGCGCGGTCAGCATCCGCATCGTCGTCGACTTGCCCGCGCCGTTGGGGCCGAGGAGGCCGACGCAGGTCCCGGTCGGCAGGTCGAGGTCGAGGCCGTCCACGGCGGTGATGGACCCGAAGCGTTTGACGACGCCGCGCAGACGGATGGCGAGCTCGCTCACGTCTTCACGGTGCCACGGCACGGGAGGCCCGAAACGCCGGGTATCCGTACTTCGGGCCGACCCGGCGCGTCAGGCCCATGACGCGCGGGCGACGCGCACCGCGTCGGCGCCGTCCGCGGCGAGGTCGACGCGCCACACGGAGGCGTTCTCGGGCGCGTAGTCGCCGCGCTCGAGCACCTCCTCGAACGTCATCCCGGCGAGCCCGCCGACGAGCATCCGCAGGCTCCAGTAGTGCGCGACGACGGCGACGCCGCGACCCGCGCGCAGCTCGGCGACGACCTCGGCCAGGACGCCCGTGACGCGGTCGTGGACGTCGCGCAGGCTCTCGCCGCCGGGCATCCGCTTCGTGCGGTGGTTGCGCTTGAGCTTCAGCGAGCGCTCGGCCTTGGGCACGTCCTGGTAGGCGCCGTAGTCGATCTCCATCAGCCCGGGCCGGACCCGGATCTCCGCGCCGACGCGCGCGGCGAAGGGGCGGGCCGTGTCGAGCGCGCGGCTCAGCGGGCTCGCGTAGACGACGGCGATCGGCTCGCCCGCCAGCCGGTCGGCGAGCTCGCGCGCCTGCGCGCGGCCGACCTCGTCGAGCGGCTCGTCGCCCTGGCCGACGTAGCGCACGCCGTTGCCCGCCGTGCGGCCGTGCCGGACGGCGTAGAGGCGGCCCGGCCCGGTCACGGCGCTCCGCCCAGGACCGCGTCGTACACGGCCTGCAGGCGCGCGGCCGAGCGCTCCCACGAGAAGTCGCCGGCGCGCGCCCGGCCCGCCTCGCCCATGGCCGCGGCGGCGGGACGGTCGTCGAGGACGCGGCCGATCGCCGTCGCGAGGGCCTCGTGGTCGCGCGGGCCGACGAGCAGCGCGGGGCCATCGCCGACGACCTCGGGGATCGCGCCGACCGCGGTCGCGACGATCGGCACCCCGGCGGCCATCGCCTCGACGAGCATGAGCCCGAAGCCCTCCCAGCGCGACGGCGCGGCGAGCACGTCGATCGCCGCGTAGAGGCCGGGCATGTCGTCGACGTAGCCGGTGAAGCGCACCGCCTCCTCGACCCCGGCCTCGGCGATCAGCGCCCGGATCGGCTCGGCGACCTCGTCCTTGGCCGTCGAGCCGACGAGGAGGAAGATCGCGTCGGGGTGCGCCGCGAGGACGCGCGGGGCGGCGCGGACGAGATCGTCCTGGCCCTTCTGCTCGTCGATGCGCCCGACGAGCGCGATCACCGGGCGGTCGTCGGGGAGGCCGAGCGCCGCGCGCGCCGCGGCGCGGTCGCCGCCGGCGAAGCGGGCCGTCTCGACGCCGTTGGGGACGACCGTCAGCCGCTCCGGCGCGACCCCGAGACTGTCGCGGACGTGGGCGGCGGCCGCCTCCGAGCAGGCGAGGACCCGGTCGGTGGCCGCGCACAGGCGACGCTCGAGCGTGAGCGTCCCCTCCTTCTCCCACTTGTCGTCGTAGGTGTTGTGGTAGTGGGCGACGATCCTCGTCCCCGACTCGCGCAGGGGCAGCGCGGCCAGGCGGCCCTGGAGGTTCGGCCGGTAGGAGTGGGTGTGGACGAGGTCGACGCCCTCGCGCACGAGCCAGTCGCACAGCTGCGCGACGACGACGATGCTCCCGTCGGCGTCGACGAAGGTCACCGGGACGCCGTGATCCTCGAGGTCCGCCTGCAGGCCCGCGCGCGCGGCCCTCTCGCCCTTCGCCCGCCGCAGGGAGACGACGCGCAGGTCGTAGCGGTCGGCGGGCAGGCGGCGCACGAGCTCCCACGCGACCTGCGGCACGCCGCCGAGGCCCATCGAGTTGAGCACGTGCGCGATCACGGGCCGGCGGCTCACGCGCGGTCGAGCTCCTCGGCGCACGCGCGCGCGGCCCGCAGGCCACGGGCGAAGCGCGCCGGGTGGTGGCGGTCCTTCTTGAGCATCACCGCGAGATGGTGCACCTCGGCGGCGGCGCGATGCCAGCGCAGCCGGTCCGGGTCGTGGTCGCCGTAGCCGTCGAGGTACGCCGCCGCCGCGCGGTCGAGCAGCGCCTCGTCGCCGCGCTCGGCGGCGGCCCGCAGGGCGGGGACGTCGAAGGTCAGCGCGGCGAGCCACGTCGCGAGGTCGCGGTGCGGATCCCCGGTGCGCGCGCCGTCGAAGTCGGTGATCGCCCAGGCGTCGCCGTCGACGAGCAGCTGGGAGGGGACGAGGTCGCCGTGGCAGAAGGCGGGCGGCGCGGGCGCGGCCGGGGCGCGCCGCTCGAGCACGTCCATGACCTCCGCGACGGCGGCCGCGTGCTCGGGCCGGGCGAACGCGACCCAGGCCGCGTCGGCGCGCAGCTCCTCGCGCGCGGCGGCCGGGTCCTCCGCCGGGACGCCGGGGACGACGGCCGCGTGCATCGCGCGGTGCAGCGCTCCCGCTCGGCGCAGGAGGCCGGGGCCGTCGTCGGCGTCGATCAGCCCGGCGAGGTCCGCGCCGGGGAGCAGGCTCTGCGCGTACGTCGCGCGGGCGGGGTCGTGCGCGAGCGGGGCGGCGACGGAGAAGCCCGCGCGGCCGTCGCCCAGCGCGCGGTGCACGGCCTCGAGCAGCCCCCAGGCCTCGGCCGCGCGGTGCGGGCGCTTGACCTTGCCGATCGCGGCCCGGCCGCCGGCCTCGGTGCGCAGCGCGCAACGCCGCTGCGGCATGTAGCGCAGGACGCGCGCGGGCGGCGTCGCGAGCTCCCCGAGCGCGGGCAGGTCGGGGTCCTCGGGGAACTCGAGCCACGTCGCGCGGTCGCGGACGGCGTGGTAGCTGAGCGTGGTCGCGGTGAAGCCCTGGGCGCCTTCGGCCTGGACGGACCAGTACGCGCGATGGAGGACGAGACCGCCGTCGGGACCGGGGCGCAGCGTGAGGTCGGCGTGGACCTCGCCGCCGTCGGTCACGGCGCGGCCGCGATGGCCGCGCGAAAGCGATCCATGCTCGCGGCCAGCGGGTGGCCGGGGCCCACGAACGAGAACGGCGCCGGCGCGCCCACGGCACCGGCCGGCGCGTCGGTCATGCACCGGAGACTAGTGGGGGACCACGAGCTATCGTCGATGGGACCCATGGCGCACCAGTACATCTTTCAGATGCACCGTCTGACCAAGGCGTTCCCGCCGGACAAGACGGTGCTCAAGGACATGACCCTCGCCTTCCTGCCGGGGGCGAAGATCGGCGTGCTCGGCTACAACGGCGCGGGCAAGTCGACCGTCCTGAACATCATGGCCGGCCGCGACACCGACTTCCGCGGCGACGCGATGCTCGCCCCGAACGCCACCGTCGGCCTGCTCGAGCAGGAGCCGCACCTCGACGAGGGCAAGGACGTCCGCGGCAACGTCGAGGACGGCGTCGCCGGGACGCGCGCATTGCTCGACCGCTTCAACGAGCTCGCCGCCAACTACTCCGACGAGACGGCCGACGAGTTCTCCGCGCTCCAGACGCAGATCGACGCCGCCGACGCGTGGAACCTCGACACGAACGTCGAGTACGCCATGGACGCGTTGCGCCTGCCGCCGGCCGACGCCGAGGTCACGAAGCTCTCCGGCGGCGAGCGCCGCCGCGTCGCGCTGTGCCGGCTGCTGCTGGCGACGCCCGACCTCCTGCTCCTCGACGAGCCGACGAACCACCTCGACGCGGAATCGGTCGCGTGGCTCGAGCAGCACCTCGCCGAGTACAAGGGCACGATCGTCGCGGTCACCCACGATCGCTACTTCCTCGACAACGTCGCGGGCTGGATCCTCGAGCTCGACCGCTCGCGCGGGATCCCGTACCAGGGCAACTACTCGAGCTGGCTCGAGCAGAAGCAGGCCCGGCTCGCGCAGGAGGAGCGCACCGAGAAGGCGCGCCAGAAGACGATCGCGGCCGAGCTCGACTGGGTGCGCCAGAACCCCAAGGGCCGCCAGACGAAGCAGAAGGCGCGCCTGCAGAACTTCGAGGCGCTCGTCGCCCAGGAGCGCAACGTCAAGCTCGACGAGGTCCAGATCCACATCCCGGCCGGCTCGCGCCTCGGCGACGTCGTCGTCCAGGCCGACCACCTGCGCAAGGGCTTCGGCGACCGGCTGCTGATCGACGACCTGAGCTTCTCGCTCCCGCGCGGCGGCATCGTCGGCGTCATCGGCGCCAACGGCGCGGGCAAGACGACGCTGTTCCGGATGATCACCGGCCAGGAGCAGCCCGACGGCGGCGAGCTGCGCGTCGGCGACACCGTGCAGCTGGCCTACGTCGACCAGTCGCGCGATGCGCTCGACCCGGAGAAGTCGGTCTGGGAGGAGATCTCCGACGGCCTCGACCAGCTGAAGGTCGGCGACCAGGTGATGAACAGCCGCCAGTACGTCGCCGGCTTCAACTTCAAGGGCTCCGACCAGCAGAAGAAGGTCGCCAAGCTCTCCGGCGGCGAGCGCAACCGGCTCCACCTCGCCAAGCTCCTGCGCACCGGCGGCAACCTGCTGCTCCTCGACGAGCCGACGAACGACCTCGACGTCGACACCCTGCGCGCGCTCGAGGAGGCGCTGCTGAGCTTCGCCGGGTGCGCGGTCGTGATCTCCCACGATCGCTGGTTCCTGGACCGCATCGCGACGCACGTGCTCGCCTTCGAGGGCGACTCGCAGGTGACGTGGTTCGAAGGCAACTTCGAGGCCTACGAGGAGCATCGCCGGGCGCTGCTCGGCGCCGAGGCCGACCGCCCGCACCGCCTCACGTACAAGCGCCTGACGCGCACCTGACCCGCGGGGTGTAGGGAAGGCGCCGCCGGGGAACACCCGGGGACGTGTCGCCCCGGATGTACAACACCATCTTCGCCCTGCTCGGGCTGACGCTGATCGCCTGGCTGGGCTCCGTGGGCCCACACTTCTGATCCTCGTCACACGCGCGTGCCAGGTCTGGCCCGAGGGACCGCTCCCATGGCCGACGTCCGCATAACCGAGTACACGGATCCGGGGTGCCCCTGGGCCTACAGCGCAGAGCCGTTCCGCCGCCGGCTGAGCTGGCTGTACGGTGACGCCGTCGAGTGGCGCGTCCGCCTCGTCGGGCTCGCCGAGTCGGGCGACGAGTACGCCGAGCGCGGCTTCACGCCCGAGCGCCAGTCGAAGGCCTTCGCGTCGATCGCGCGCGACCACGGGATGCCCATCGACACGTCGGTGCGACCGCGGATGGCCGCCACGATCCCCGCCTGCCGGGCCATCGTCGCCGCCCGCCTGCACGCCCCCGACCGGATGCGCCGGCTGCTGCGGCGCCTGCGCGTGCGCCACTTCGCGGGCCAGCTCCTCGACGACCCCGAGACGATCGCCGCCGCGGCGCGCGACGCCGACATCGACCCGGCCGAGCTCGAGCGCTGGACGGCGGGCGACGACGCCGAGGCCGCGCTGCGGGAGGACATGGCCGCGGCCCGCGCGCCCATCGACGCGGCGCGGGTGCTCGACGAGAAGCTCGCCAACTGGTCCGGCGGCCGGCGCTACACGTGCCCGAGCTACGAGATCGAGCGCGTCTCGGACGGCGTGGAGATCGCGGTCCCGGGCTTCCAGCCGTTCGCCGTCTACGACGTCGTGACCGCGAACCTCGTGCCCGGCCTCGAGCGGCGCGACCCGCCGGAGTCGGTCGAGGAGGTCCTGCGCTGGACCGGGACGCCGCTGGCGACGAAGGAGGTCGCCGTCGTCTGCGACATCGCCTTCGCCGAGGCGCGCGAGAAGCTCGGCCGCGTGGCGGTCGAGCAGCACGTCGGCGCCGACGGCTTCTGGTCGCTCGACGGCGCTCGCTGAGTCCCCGGCCCGCCGTTCCTAGGCAGTCGCCGGCGATTCGCAGGTGCGAATGATCCGCACGTGCGCCTGGCGCGAACACGCTCCCGACGACCGCCCCGTCCCGACGGCGGGGCCCGAAGGGGAGATCGACGATGCATACGTTCCTGCCCGCTCCGGGGCGTCCGGAGGGCCGGCCGATGACGCCTGCGCGCACGGCCCGACCGCACGGTGTGGCCACCATCGACAGCGCGGTCGCGGCGCTGCGGGCCGGCGGCCTGCGCGTCTCCGCCGCGCGCCGCCTGGTCCTCGAGGCGCTGTTCGCCGCCGAGGGGCCGGCGACCGTGGAGGAGCTCGCCGCCGGCTTCGGCGGCCGCGTCCCGCCGTCGGACGTCGCCTCGACGTACCGCAACCTCGAGACGCTCGAGGCGCTCGGCCTCGTGCGCCACATGCACCTCGGCCACGGGCCGGGCCGCTACGTGCTCGCCGCCCGCGAGGCGCGCGACTACCTCGCGTGCGAGCGCTGCGGAGATCTGCTCGCCGCGGACGCCGACGACCTCGAGCCGGTCCGCGCGCTCGTGCGCGAGGCGTTCGGCTTCGAGGCGCGCTTCGGCCACTTCCCGATCGTCGGGCTGTGCCCGGCCTGCGCGAGGGGATGATCGTCATGCTCGGACGCATTCGCCACAGCCTCAGCCGCCGCGAGTGGGCGGGCGTCGGCGGCATGGCCGCGGTCGTCGTGGGGCTGCACCTGTTCGGCTGGTTCACGCTGCTCGCCCTCGTCGTGCCGAAGCACTACAGCCTCGGCACGCAGGTGTTCGGCGTCGGGCTCGGCGTGACCGCGTACACGCTCGGGCTGCGCCACGCCTTCGACGCCGACCACATCGCGGCGATCGACAACACGACCCGCAAGCTCATGGCCGACGGCAAGCGGCCGCTGAGCGTCGGGTTCTTCTTCTCGCTCGGCCACTCGACCGTCGTGTTCGCGCTCGCGCTGCTGTTCAGCCTGGGCGTCAAGGCGCTGGCGGGGCAGGTCGAGGACGACGGCTCGACGCTGCACGGCGTGACCGGCGTCGTCGGGACCGCCGTCTCGGGCACGTTCCTCTACGTCATCGCCGCGCTGAACGTCGTGGTGCTCATCGGGATCGCGCGCGTGTTCCGCGAGATGCGACGCGGCTACTTCGACGAGGCCCAGCTCGAGGCGCACCTCGATTCGCGCGGGCTGATGAACCGCTTCCTCGGCCGCTTCACCCGGGCGATCCGCGCGCCGTGGCAGATGTACCCGCTCGGGATCCTGTTCGGCCTGGGCTTCGACACGGCGACCGAGGTGGCGCTGCTCTTCCTCGCCGCCGGCGCGGCCGGGGCGGGCCTGCCCTGGTACGCGATCCTGTGCCTGCCCGTCCTGTTCGCCGCCGGGATGTCGCTGCTCGACACGATCGACGGCTCGTTCATGAACTTCGCCTACGGCTGGGCGTTCTCGCGGCCGGTGCGGAAGATCTACTACAACCTCATCGTCACGGCGCTCTCCGTGGCGGTCGCGTTCATCATCGGCTCGATCGAGCTGCTGTCGGTGGTGGCCGAGAAGCTGCAGCTGGAGGGCGGCTTCTGGACGTGGGTCTCGGGGATCGACCTCAACCTGGTCGGCTACGGGATCGTCGGCCTGTTCGTCGTGACGTGGGCGGGCGCGTTCGCGGCGTGGCGACTGCTGCGCATCGAGGAGCGGTGGGGCGCCGGCATGCGCTCGACCGAGCCCGCCTAGAGCGTCGGGACGGCGCGAGCCGTCAACGCGACGCCGACCGCGACGATCGCCACCGCCGACACCGCGGGGGCGATCGTCGCGATGCGTCCCGTCGCGCCGATCCGCCGCGTGATCCGCCCCGACGCCGTGACGACGGCGAGGCCGAGCGCGACGAGCGTCGCCGCGAGCCCGGCGCTGAAGGCGACGATGAGCACGAGCCCGAGCGCGACCTGGTGCTGGGCGACGGCGCCGAGCAGGACGACGAGCGCGGACGGGCACGGGATGAGCCCGGCCGACGCGCCCATCGCGAGGAGCCCCGCGGGTCGTGATGCGCTCGGGCGGCTCGTGGTGGTGGTCGTGATGGTGGTGGTGGTGCTTGGCGACGTGCCGCGCCCGGGCGACTCGCGTGCGCAGGACGCCGGCGCCGACGCCGACGATCGAGCAGTCCCGAGGCCAGGTTCAGCCACGGGTACAGGTCCTCGGGCAGGACGTACTGGGAGAGCGTGAGGGTCACGAGGCCGAGCGCGAACACGCCGATGGTGTGCGTCACCGTGACGGTGAGGCCGAGCGCGAGGGCGTGGCGCGCCGTACCGCGCGTGCCGACGAGGTACGCGGCGACCATCGCCTTGCCGTGGCCCGGCGAGAGCGCGTGGAGCATCCCCCAGGCGAACGCGCTGAGCGAGCAGGACGAGCAGGACCCCGCGCCCGTCGGCGGCCCGTGCGAAGACGCCGGCGAGGCCGTCGCCGGAGCGGTTGCGCGTCGTCGCGGCGGTCGCGCCGGGCGCCCGCGGCGCGCTCACCGTGCCCGCGCCGGGCGCGACGGCGAACCGCGCCGCGGTCACGTGCGACGGGCTCTCGAGCAGCGCGCGCGGGTAGCGGCGCAGGCCGCGCGGTCGGGTCCCCGGCCGGGACGGTGGAGCGCACGGCCGTCCCGCGGCCGGGCGCGACGACGACGGCGCGCCAGCCGACGCGGTCGGGGAACGTCGCGTCGCGGAGGGCCACGGCGCGCGCATCGTGTGCGGGCGCATCGAGGTCGAGCTCGACGCGCGTCGTCCGCAGGCCGCCCTGGCCGGGCGGGTGCGACAGCCTTCCGCCAGGCGCGAGGCGCAGCGCGACCGGACGGCCGTCGATTCGCAGGGTCACGCCGCGGGCGACCTCGGCGCGCTTGCGGGCGAGAACGGCGCTCGCCGGGAGGCCGCGCTCGCGGAAGGTCGGGATCTCGGCCTGGTCGAGGACGTAGTGCACGTGCACGCGGTCGCGCGCGATCGAGACGACGTCGAGGTGGTTGACCGAGAAGTTGCCGAGCGGGTGGGCGGCGGCGGCGCCCGCCGTCGCGAGGAGGGCGACGATCGCGGTCGCCGCGGTGATCGCGAGGCGCCTCATCGCTCGAGCCCCCGCAGCGCGCGGGCGGCCCGCGGCGCGTAGAGCGGCGAGAAGCGCGGGTTCGTCGCGAGCGCCCGTTGCAGCCAGGCGCGCGCCGCGGCGCGGTCGCCCGCCGCGCGCGCGGTCATGCCGGCGTGGTAGAGGAACATCGTGTCGCGCGAGTGCAGGCGCAGCGCGCGGTGGGCCCAGCGCAGGCCCTCACGCGGGCGGCCGGCGCGCGTGAGCGCCCACCCCAGCGCATCGGCCGAGCGAACGCTCGGCGCCTGCGCCCACGCGCGGCGCCCGAGCGCCACGGCGCGCGCCGGGCTGCCGTGGTCGGCCTCGAAGAGCGCGAGATCGACGTCGGTGTTCACCCCGTTCGTCGCGAGCAGCCGCTGCTCGGCGCCGACGAGCGCGAGGTCGCGGCGCGCGTCGGCGCGGCGGCCGGCGGCGAGCTCCGTCTCCCCCAGCGCGACGACGTACTGCGGCAGCGGTAGGCGCGCGACGACGCCCGACAGCCGCCGGATCGCGGCGGGCAGGTCGCCGCGGGCCGCCTCGACACGAGCGAGGCCGGCGTCGGCGGCGGCGTAGCGCGGGACGAGCGCGAGCGCCTGCCGGTAGGCGAGGGCCGCGGCGTCGACGCGCCCGCGCGCGAGCTCGAGGTCACCGAGGAGCGCCTGCACGGAGGCGGTGTTCTCCGCCGTCCCGCTGCCGGCCGAGACGGCGAGCCGCATCGCGGCCGCGGCGCCGCGCAGGTCGCCGTGCAGTTCGCGGAAGTAGGAGACGCGCGCGTACGCGGCGAGGTCGGGCCGGCGGTCGACCATCTGCTGCAGCGCGGTGCCGGCGGCGCGGTAGCGGCCGAGCTCGACGAGCGCGTCGACGAGGACGCCGAAGGGCTTGTCGACGGCGGGCGCCGCGCGGCGGGCGGCGAGCGCGTCGCGCAGGGCGCCGCGGAAGTCGTGGCGCGAGGCCTCGAGCGCGGCGCGCTCGGTGAGCGCCGCCGGGTCGCCGGGGGCGAGACGCAGCGCGCGGGCGGTGAGCCGGTCGGCCTTGGCGTAGAAGGTCGCGTCGCCGGTCTCGCGGACCTTCTGGCGATAGGCGCCGGCGAGCAGCGTGTAGCCGTCGGCGCGCGTCGGCTGCGCGCGCACGGTCGCCTGGAGGATCGCGATGCGCTGGTCGGTCGTCGCGCCGGGGCGCGGCGCGTCGGGTGTCGCGGCGAGGCGTCGGGCGGCGCCCGTCGCCACCGGATCGCGGCCGGCGCCCATCACGACGACCAGGACCGCGAGCATCGCGGCGAACGACGCGGCCGCGGCGAGGAGTGGCGTGCGGGAGAGGGTGCGAGTCATGGGAGGGCTCCGAGTGGCGGTCGGCAGACAGGACTGGATGGATTGCCGTTCCAACTACCGAGTTGGAGCGACCGACCGGAAAGTTGGATATTCCAATCAGCTGGTTGGGAAGACCCACCGGGGCGGGGGCGTCGCAGCGCCCCCACCCCGACGGGTCCATCCGGGCCCTACGACCCCGCGGGGTCGGCGGGGGTCGGCGCGTGCTCCGGCTCGGAGCGCTTGAGCTGCGAGTCGAAGCCGGCCTTCGGTGCCGCGACGTAGGGGAACGTCGCGCGGAACGGGACGTCGTTCTGGTCGACGCCGTCGCCCAGGGGCAGCTTGTTGCCCTTGAGGAACCCGCCGATCACGCGGAGCTCGATGTCCGTCACGTCGTCGGCGAGCCGGCGGCCGTTCGGGAAGCCCTGCGTGTCGCCGGCGATGACGCCGAAACGGCTCGGCTTCGGGTTCACGGGCACGCCGAGGTTGAGCTTCAGCGTGTCGGTCGGCGGCGCGCCGGGACGGATCTGCGTGAGGCCGGGGATCCCGGTCAGCAGCGCCTGGACGATGTCCGTCCGGTTCGTCTCCGGCACGTTGAGGCCGGGGAACAGCACGTTGATGACCTTCGCGAGCTGCGGCGACAGGACGTACTTGCCGAAGTTCTTCAGGTCGTCGGACGGCTGCGTCGCGTTGAAGCGGTCCTTCTGGCCGAGCGGGATCACGACCTCGTTGACCAGCGGGTTGCCCAGGCGGCTGACCTGGACCTCGCCCTCGTCCTGGCCCTTGGCGCCCTCGTCCTGGAGCGTCTTCGTGCTCGGGCCGAAGCCGGGGGCGGCGGACACGGCGACGCGCTCACGGTTCGTCGACGCCCACACGCCGACGACGGCGTTCGGCGCCTTCGGGCCGCTCACGGGCTGCCGGTCGCGCGTGACCTCCGCCTCGGGGACCTGCAGCACGACCGAGTGCACGTTGTAGCCGGCGAGGTCGTCCTTGCCGCCGCCCGCGTTGCCGGTGCCCTTGCGGATGTTGATCGCGTCGAAGGTCGTGCCGAGGTCGACGAAGAACGGGTCGTCGGCCTGGCCGACGAACACGCGGCCGCCGCCGTCGAGGTGCCGCACCGCGGCGCCCGCGACCGCGGGGTAGTTCGGGAACGTCTTCGGGCCGACGTTGTTCGGCGCGACCGGGAGGTCGGTGCCGAGCACCGTGTGCCCGGTCTCGTGACCGCCGCGGTACGTCTCGCGCACGACCGAGTACGTCTGCTGGATGTTCAGCTTCGGATCGCGGATCGACGCCACGCCGGGCAGCGCGTACAGGAACGAGTTCTTGTCGATCACCTTCGTCTTGAACTTGAAGCGGTAGCGCACGTCGGGCCGCCCGTCACCGCTGTTGTCGACGTTGAGGTAGTAGGCCGCGCGGTCGTCGAACCGGTAGAAGTTCGGGCCGCCGGCCGGGTCCTCGAACGGGATCCAGTTCGCGACGATCGTGAGCGCGTTCGGGGCGTCGGCCGCCTTGAACGCGTAGACATCGGTGTCGTCCGCGGTCGGATCGACCGAGGACAGCGGGGCTTCGCGGTGGCTCGAGCCGGAGCTCAGGGTGACCGCCAGCGCGCCCGCGCCGATGGCGGCGAGCAACGCCGCCAGGAGGGCTGGGAGCTTTCGCACCATGCCGGACAACTCCTTCGGATGAGGTCGGTGGACGCCAGGTCCTTGCGCGCGAACTCGTCCGGCGGATCACTAAAAGTCCCTGCAAATCGACGTGTTCTGCAAGACCGCCGCAGGTGCGACCGCCTCGCAACAGCTGGAGTCGGAGCGGAAGCCGACGAAACGCCGGCCGGCGGCTCAGCGCAGGAAGGTCGCGTCCGTCGCCAGGCGCCGGGCGGCGGCGGCGATCAGGCGCGCGCTGTTCTCGATGTCGGCGAGGTCGACCATCTCGACCGGCGAGTGCATGTAGCGCAGCGGGAGCCCGATGAGGCCGCACGGCACGCCGCCCGCGGCGAGGTGCATCGCGTCGGCGTCGGTGCCGGTGTGGCGCCCGGACGCCGCGACGGTGTACGGGATCCCCTCGGCCTCGGCCGTGTCGTAGAGCAGCTCGAAGACCTTCGGGTTGAGGTTCGACCCGCGCTCGATCACCGGGCCCGAGCCGAACGGATGACTGCCGAGCTCGTTGACGTCGATGCCCGGCGCGTCGGTGGCGTGGGTCACGTCGACGACGATCGCGAGGTCCGGCTTGAGCGAGAACGCCGTCGTGGCCGCGCCGCCGAACGTCGTCTCCTCCTGGACGACGGCCACGGCGACCACGTCGCCCGGCGCGCCGCCCGCGTCGGCGACCAGCCGTGCGGCCTCGTAGGCGACGTAGCAGCCCAGGCGGTTGTCCATCGAGCGCGACGCCGCGCGGCCGTTGGGCAGCTCGAAGGGCTCGCCGGAGATCACGGCGACGTCGCCGACGCGGACCAGCCCGCGGGCCTCGTCGGCGTCCTTCGCGCCGACGTCGATGTGCAGGTCCTTGAGCTCGGCGACCTTCTTGCGCTCGTCGTCCTTGAGCAGATGGATCGGCTTCTTGCCGATGACCCCGGGGACGACCCCGTCGCGCGTGGCGACCTCGACGCGCTGGCCGACGAGGATCTGCGGGTCCCAGCCGCCGACGCCGCTGAAGCGCAGGAAGCCCTTGTCGTCGATGTGGGTGACGATGAGCCCGATCTCGTCGATGTGCCCGACGATCGCGAGCGTCGGCCCGCCGCCCGTCCCCTTGACCCGCGCCCACGAGGAGCCCATGACGTCGTTGGTCACCTCGGCGAACGCTCCGGCGGCCTCGCGCCACACCTCGGCGGGCGCCGTCTCGTAGCCCGACGGGCCGGTCGCGGTGAGCAGGGAGCGCAGGACGGGAGGGATGGCCATGGCGCCGGAGCCTAGTACGCATGTTGCGGCGGCCCGTTCAGGCGCCTCGGCGGTCGGCGCAAGTTGCAGGCGGCACGTGCGTTGTGGCTCGCATCACCGTCGAGCGCCTCCGGAGACCCCGCCATGCACCGTCGTGTCCTGTCCCTCCTCCTCCTCGCCGTCCTCGCCCTCTGCGCGACCGGCGCTGCGCCGGCCTCGGCCGCTCCCACATGGGCCCCGGCCGCGAGCGCGACGATCCACCCGGGCGTGCAGGTCCACACGGACGGCGCGCAGTGCACGGCCAACTTCGTGTTCTGGGACGCCGCGAACGTGTACCTCGGGCAGGCGGCGCACTGCTCGGGCACGGGCTCCTCGACGGACACCGACGGCTGCACGTCGGCCTCGCTCCCGGTCGGCACGCCGGTCGACATCACCGGCGCCGGCCGGCCCGGCACCCTCGTCTACAACTCCTGGCTCACGATGCAGGCGCTCGGCGAGTCCGACCCCGACACGTGCGCCTTCAACGACCTCGCACTCGTGCGCATCGACCCGGCCGACGTCGCGAAGCGTCAATCCCTCGATCCCGTTCTGGGGCGGGCCGACCGGCGTCGACGGAGACGGGACGCGCGCGGGCGACAAGGTGCTGAGCTTCGGCAACTCCGAGCTGCGCGGCGGGGTCGAGGCGCTCGGGCCGAAGGAGGGGCTGAGCCTGGGCGACGACGGCGGCGGCTGGTCGCACACGGTCTACACCGTGACCCCGGGCATCCCGGGCGACTCGGGCAGCGCGTTCCTGGACCGGACCGGTCAGGCGCTCGGCGTCCTGTCGACCGTGGCGATCGCGCCGCTGGCGGGGAGCAACGGCGTCGGCGACCTCGCCCACGAGCTCGCCTACCTCGCCGCCCACACGAGCTTCGCCGTCACGCTCGCGAACGGCACCGAGCCCTTCCGGGGACCGCTGCTGCCCGTGTGACCCGCGGTCGCGTGCCCAGGGCCGAAGGCTCCTCAGGGCGGCACAGCACTACGCTGACGCGTGGCGGCGCGCCGACCTCACCCCCCGACGGCGCGTCGTCCTTGGGCGGCCCCCGGCGCATGATGCGTCCGGGGGCTACCCGTACGCGCCCCTGTCCCGGGAATGAGAGGATTCCGGTTCGATGATTCGGGTCCTCGTGGTCGACGACCACCCGGTGCTCCGGGCGGGGCTCGAGGCGGTCCTCCGCGCCGAGCCGGGATTCGTGTGCGTGGGCGTCGCCGCCGACGGCGCCGAGATGAGCCGCGTGCTGCACCGCACGGCGCCCGACGTGGTCGTGCTCGACCGTCGGCTCGGGGACGAGGACGGCCTCGCGCTCTGCGCGACCGTGCGCTCGCAGCCCGACGCGCCCGAGGTCGTCATCTACACCGCCGACGACAGCCCGGACATGGACCGCCGCGCCCGGGCCGCCGGGGCGTGCGGCGCCGTCGCCAAGGAACGCGACATCGGCGAGCTGTTCGACGCGCTGCGCCTCGCGGTGCGACGACGCGCGGGCTCGGGCGCCGGGGCCGTCAGCCGCGTGCTGCGCTGACGACCGGGCTACTCCGTCAAGGCGTCGCGGATCGCGTCGAGCGTCGCCTGCGCGCGGACGAGGTCGAAACGCGCCCGCCGCTCCTCGGCCCGCGCGGTCGCGAGCTCGGTGCGGACCTCGTCGAGATGCGCGGCGCGCGCCTCGGCGTCGCGGCGCGCGCCGGCCTCGCGCTCGAGGTCGGCGGCGAGCCGCCCGGCCCGCTCGGCCGCCTCGGCGGCCCGGCGCTCGGCGTCGGCGGCGCGGCCCTCGGCATCGGTGGCGCGGGACTCGGCGCCGTGGAGGCGGGTCTCGGCGGAGCGCCGCCCCTCGGCGGCCTCGCGCGCCTCGCCCTCGGCGGCGTCGGCGCGGGTCTGCAGGTCCGTCGCCCGCCGCTCGGCGTCCTCGGCGCCGCGCTGCGCGTCGGCGAGCCGGCGTTCGGCGTCGTCGGCGCGGGTCTGGGCGTCGGCGAGCCGCCGCTCGGCGTCGTCGGCGCGGGTCTGCAGCTCGGCCCGGACGCGCTCGTCGGCCTCCGCGCGGGACTGGATCTCGGTCGCACGCCGCTCGGCATCGACGGCGCGGCGCTGCGCGTCGGCAAGCCGGCCCTCGGCGCCCTCGGCGCGGGTCCGCAACTCGGCCCGCCCGCGCTCGGCGTCCTCGACGCGAGCCTGCAACTCGGCCCGGCCGCGCTCGGCGTCCTCGGCGCGGGTCTGCAGCTCGGCCCGGCCCCCGCTCGGCGTCTCCTCGGCGCGGGTCTGCAACTCGGCCCGGCCCCGCTCGGCGTCTTCGGCGCGGGTCTGCAACTCGGCCCGCCCCCGCTCGGCGTCCTCGACGCGAGTCTGCAACTCGGCCCGGCCCGCTCGGCGTCCTCGGCGCGCCGCCGCAGCTCGCCGGCGTCGTCTGCGCGTCGCGAGGCGTCGGCGGCGCGGCGGTCGGCGTCTTCGGCGCGGCCCTGAAGGTCGGTGGCGCGGCGTTCGGCGTCGGCCGCTCGCGTCTCGAGGTCGCTGGTGCGGCGGTCGGCGTCGTCGGCCTGGCGCCGGGCATCGCTCGCGCGTCGCTCGGCCTCGTCGACCGCGCGCTGCAGATCGCTGCTCCGGCGGTCGGCGTCGTCGAGACGGCGCTCCAGGTCTCGGGCGCGGTCGGCGTCCGCGGCGGCGCGGGCCTCGGCGTCGGCCAGGCGCGACTCCGCCGACGTCCGGGCATCGGTCGCCGCCGTCGCGCGTCGCTCGCGCGTCGTCGGCGGCGCGCCGCAGATCGTCCGCGCGCCGCTCGCCCTCGTCGGCCGCGCGCCGCAGGTCGTCCGCCCGCGCCTTGGCGTCGTCGAGCCGCGCGCCGCAGGTCATCCGCGCGGCGGTCGGCCTCGTCCAGGCGGCGCTGCAGGTCGTCGGCGCGCTCGTCGGCCGCCACGGCGCGCGCCTCGGCGGCCCGGGCGCGCTCGAGCGCGTCGGCCTCGCGGGCCTCGAGCTCCCGCCGGCGGTCGTCATCGTCAGGCGCGTCCTCGTCGCCGGCGCTCGTCAGCAGATCGCGCAGCGCGGCGAGCTCGGTCTCGGCCTCGTCGGCGCGTGCGGCCGCGGACCGGAGCTGAGCCTCGGTCGCATCCGCGCGCTCGAGTGCCGTGCGGGTGCGGGCCTCGGCGGCCGCCGCCTCCTGGAGCGCGTCCCGGGCGCGGGCCTCCGCGGACTCGGCGCGGTCGACGACCGCGTCCATCCGCGCGTCGCCCGCGCGGGCCGCGGCCTCGACGCCGCGCATCCGCTCCTCGGCCGCCGCGAGCCGGCCGCGCACGGTCGTCAGCTCGGACTCCGCCGCCTCGGCGCGCTCGAGGGCGGCGCCGACGCGGACGTCGGCCGCCTCCGCGCGGGCGTCGGCACCGCGGCCGATCTCCTCCGCCGCCGCCGCGCGGGACTCGGCCGCCGCCGCGCGGCGCGCCGTCGCGTCCAGCTGCCCGCGCACGTCCTCGAGCTCGCGGCCGATCGTCTGGGCCTGGCCGTCCCCGGCCCGGGCCGCCGCCACCACGGCCTCGGCCTCGGTCGCCGCCGACCGCGCGCGGTCGAGCTCGTTGCGCAGGCGCTGGAGCTCCGACCGGGCCGCGCCCAGGCTGCCCTCGAGATCCTCGCGCTCGCGGGCGCGCTCGGCCCGCTCGCGCTCGAGCGCCACAGCCGCCGCAGCCTCCGCGGCGTCGTCTCGCGCGGGCGCCGCCGGGCCCGCCGCGACGACAGACCCAGCCGGGGCGGCATCGACCTCGGCGGGTGCGACCGGCGTCCGACTCGCCGCCGCCTCGATCAGCCGCCGCAGCGCCGACCGCGGCGCGACGACGGGCACGACCTCGCGGCCCGTGACCTGCGCCACGACTCCGAGCCCGGGCCCCGCCGGATCGGCGACGCGCCACGAGCAGGGCCGCGCCCGCGCGGCCGACGGGCAGCGCCTCGGCGCGCAGCGCGGTCGCGACGTCGACGAGCGCCGCGGCCTCCCCGTCGACGCGGAACGCGCCCGGGTCGATCCGGTCCAGCCCGTAGCGCTCGGCCAGTGCGTGCCCGAGCTGCTCGTCGTCGAGCACGCCGGTGCGCACGAGCACCTCCTCGGCCCGTCCGCCCGACGCGCGCGCCGCCTCGACGGCCGCCTTCACGGCGTCCTCGGACGCGAGCCCGAGCTCGACGACGACGTCCGTCACGAACCGTGGGGCCGGCGCACGCGAGGCCGGCGGGAGCAGTCCGGGCAGGGCGAAGCCGCCGGCCTCGCCGGCGGCGGCGGCGTGTTCCATGAGCTCGCTCATGTCACCCGCGCCCGGGCGCCTACCCGACGTGCCGATCCATATAGACAGATGGTCGGGCGCCGGCGGCCCGGCCTTGAGCCGCCGCGGACGAATTCGACGCCTCGCGGCGGCCCGAGCGGACCGATGAACGACCCGCGCGCTACTCGGCGAGCAGCGAGCGCAGCACGTACTGCAGGATCCCGCCGTGGCGGAAGTACTCCGCCTCCTTCGGCGTGTCGATCCGAACCCGCGCCTCGAACTCCACGTCACCGGCCTTGACCTGCGCCGTCTTCGGCAGGTCGCCGTCGTTCAGCGGGCCGGCGAGGCCGGTGATCGTGAACTCCTCCTCGCCCGTCAGCCCGAGCGACTCGGCGCTCTCGCCCTCGGGGTACTGCAGCGGCGCGACGCCCATCCCGACGAGGTTCGAACGGTGGATGCGCTCGAAGGTCTCCGCGATCACGGCGCGCACGCCGAGCAGGTTCGTGCCCTTCGCCGCCCAGTCCCGCGACGAGCCCGAGCCGTACTCCTTGCCGCCGAGGACGACGAGCGGCGTGCCCTCCTCCGCGTACTTCATGGCGGCGTCGTAGATCGACATCTCGTCGCCGGAGCCGTCGCCGAGGTAGCGCGTCACGCCGCCCTCCGTGCCCGGCGCGAGCTGGTTGCGCAGGCGGATGTTCGCGAACGTCCCGCGCATCATCACCTCGTGGTTGCCGCGCCGGGCGCCGTAGGAGTTGAACTCGCGGGGCTCGACGCCGTGCTCGATCAGGTAGGCCCCGGCCGGGCCGTCCTTCTTGATCGCGCCCGCCGGCGAGATGTGGTCGGTCGTGACGCTGTCGCCGAGCACGGCGAGCACGCGCGCGCCCTCGATGTCGGTCAGCTCCTCGGGCTCGGGCGGCATGCCCTCGAAGTACGGCGGCTGGCGGACGTAGGTCGAGTCCTCGGGCCAGGCGAAGCGGTCGCCGGTCGGGACCTCGAGCGAGTTCCAGCGCTCGTCGCCCTCGAACACCTCGCCGTAGCTCGAGCGGAACATGTCCGACTGGACCGCGCTCTCGACCGTCTCGGCGACCTCCTGCTCGGAGGGCCACAGGTCGCGCAGGTAGACCTCGTTGCCGTCGGCGTCGATCCCGAGCGGGTCCTCGACGAGGTCGATGTCCATCGTCCCGGCCAGCGCGTAGGCGACGACCAGCGGCGGCGAGGCGAGGTAGTTCATCTTCACGTCGGGGTTGATGCGCCCCTCGAAGTTGCGGTTGCCGCTGAGCACCGAGACCACCGCGAGGTCGGCCTCGTTCACCGCCGCCGAGATCTCGTCCGGCAGCGGCCCCGAGTTGCCGATGCACGTGGTGCAGCCGTAGCCGACGAGGTTGAAGCCGAGCTCGTCGAGCGGCTCGTCGAGCCCGGAGCGCTTGAGGTACTCCGTCACGACCTTCGACCCCGGCGCGAGCGACGTCTTCACCCACGGCTGGCGCTCCAGGCCGCGGGCGCGCGCGTTGCGGGCGAGCAGCCCCGCGCCGAGCATGACCGACGGGTTCGACGTGTTCGTGCACGAGGTGATCGCCGCGATGACGACGTGGCCGTGGTCGAGCTTGAACTCGTCGCCGTCGAGGGTCACGTCGACCGCCGTCTCCGAGCGCTCGGCGAGCGTCGCGCCGGCCGCGACCGCCGGCGCCGGGGCCGGCTCGTTCGGGTCGGACTCGTGGCCGGGTGCGCCGTTGGCGGGCGGGTCGGAGGCCGGGAACGTCTCCGCGATCGCCTCGTCGTGGCGGTCGGCGATCTCCTGCTCGGCCTCCTCGCCGACGATGTCGGCGAGCGCCGCGCGGAACCCGTCCTTGGCCGCGTGCAGCGGCACGCGGTCCTGCGGGCGCTTCGGGCCGGCGAGCGACGGCTCGACCTCGGACAGGTCGAGCTCGACCGTGTCGGAGTACGTCGGCTCCTCGGCGTCCTCGTCGTGCCAGAGGCCCTGCTCCTTCGTGTAGGCCTCGACGAGGTCGATGAGCTCCTTCGGCCGCCCCGAGAACTCGAGGTAGCGCAGCGTCTCGCGGTCGATCGGGAAGATCGCGCACGTCGAGCCGAACTCGGGGCTCATGTTGCCGATCGTCGCGCGGTCCGCCAGCGGCAGCGCCGACACGCCGGGGCCGTAGAACTCGACGAACTTCCCGACGACGCCCTTGCGCCGCAGGATCTCGGTGACGGTGAGGACGAGGTCGGTCGCCGTCGCGCCCTCGGGCAGCTCGCCCCCGAGCTTGAAGCCGATGACCTGCGGGATGAGCATCGACATCGGCTGGCCGAGCATCGCCGCCTCGGCCTCGATCCCGCCGACGCCCCAGCCGAGCACGCCGAGGCCGTTGATCATCGTCGTGTGCGAGTCGGTCCCGACGAGCGTGTCGGGGTAGGCGACGCCGGCCTCGTCGTCGACGAAGACGACGCGCGCGAGGTACTCGAGGTTGACCTGGTGGACGATGCCGGTGTCGGGCGGGACGACCGCGAAGTTGTCGAACGCGTCCTGGCCCCAGCGCAGGAAGGCGTAGCGCTCCTCGTTGCGCTCGAACTCCCGCTCCGCGTTGCGCGTGAACGAGTCGCGCGTGCCGAAGTGGTCGACCTGGACGGAGTGGTCGATGACGAGCTCGGCCGGGACGAGCGGGTTGATCTTCGCCGGGTCGCCACCGAGGTCGGCCATCGCGTCGCGCATGGCCGCGAGGTCGACGACGGCCGGGACGCCCGTGAAGTCCTGCATCACGACGCGCGCGGGCGTGAACGCGATCTCCTTGCTCGGCTCGGCCGACGCGTCCCAGGTCGCGAGCGCCTCGATGTCCTTGGCGGTGACCGACCCGTTGCCCTCGGTGCGCAGGAGGTTCTCGAGCAGCACCTTGAGGCTGAAGGGCAGCCGGGCGACGTCGAACTTGGACTGCAGCGCGTCCAGGCGGAAGAGGTCGAGCTTGCGCCCGCCGACGTCGAGGGTGTCCCTGGCGTCGTAGCTGTTGTCGGACATGTCAGGTCTCCTGGGGAGGTCTCGGGTTCAGGTCGCGTCGGCGGGCAACAGCACGAAGGGCTGCCCGTCGGGCGTGGTCAGGGAACGGAAGTGGTCGAGGTCCAACGTGGCGATGCGGTCGGTGCGCAGGCGTCCGGCGAGCGCCACGAGCGACGCGTCCGTGAGGCCGATCTCGGGGTGCGCGTCGGCGATGGCGATCGTCTCGACCATCGCGTCGGCCCACCAGCGGATGGCATAGGCGCCGCTGCGCAGGTCGTCCCACAGGCCACGGTTGAAGGCCGGGCCGAGGCCCGTGGCGACGCGGTCCATCTCCGCGACGGCAAGGGGTGAGGTGACGAGGTCGTCGTCCAGCGTCTCGATGAAGTGTCGTACCCGCTCGTGGTCGCGATCGCGCGCGCGCATCAGCGCGACGACGATCGAGGTGTCGACCACGACGGCCATCAGGCCCGCAGGCCGAGGAGGTGCTCGTCGCGGCGGGCGAGGTCGGGCGGGCCGTCGTCGTGGAGGCCGATCGCCTGCGGACGGCGGCGCGGCGGCCGCTGCACGGCCCCGGCGAGCGTCCGGCGGATGAACTCGGCCTTCGTGATGCCCTCGTCCTCGGCCCGCCGGGCGAGCGCCTCGTCCAGCTCGGGTTCGAGGTACACGCTCGTCTTCTTCACCCTACGTAGGGTATCAAGCCGTCCACGCGGTGCGCGACCCCGCATCCGATGCGGCGGAAACCCCTCTCCGTGCGCCGCTTTCCGGTCTTTACCGTCGGTCGGGACGAGGGTGGCGCCCGTATATCGCCGCACCTCCTGTGGGCCGGCCGGTCAGGGGCCGGACCGCACGGCTCATCTGCACTGAACGCCCGAAGGACCGCGACCGACATGACGACCATGGCCCACCGACTCCCGCGCGCCCGCGTGACCGGGCTCGCCGCCCTGCTCACGGGGCTCGTCCTCGCCCTGCCCGACGCCGCCTCCGCGCACGGCATCGGCGGCGCGACCGACCTGCCGATCCCCGGGTGGCTCTTCGCGTGGGGGGCGACCGCGGTCCTCATCCTCTCCTTCGTCGCGCTCGGCGTGCTGTGGCCGAAGGCGAAGCTCGAGACGCTGGGCCGCCGCCCCGCGTTCACGCTCCCGCGCCTGGCCGAGCCGGCCGCGGCGCTGCTCGGCCTCGCGCTGACCGCCGTCGTCGTCGTGAGCGCGTTCGCCGGCACGACCGACACCGCGACGAACCTCGCGCCGACGTTCGTCTGGGTCGCCTTCTGGGTCGCGGTGCCCCTGGCGACCGTCCTCCTCGGCGACTTCTACACCGCGCTCGACCCGTGGCGGACGATCGCGCGCCTCGCCGGCGCCGCGTCCCGCGCGCTCGGCCGGGCGCCGCGCATCGTGCGCCCGTACCCCGCACGCGCCGGGCGCTGGCCCGCCGCGGCCGGGCTGGCCCTGATCGGCTGGATGGAGCTCGTGTGGGTCCGCCGCGACGACCCGCGCGCGCTCGGCATCGTGATCCTCGCCTACGGCGCGATCCAGCTCGCCGGCATGGCGCGCTACGGCATCGTCGCGTGGCGGCAGAACGCCGACCCGTTCGCGGTCTACACGCACGTGCTGTCGCACGCCGCGCCGGTCGTCGCCGACGGGCGCCGCGTCGAGCTCCGCGCACCGCTCTCCGGCCTGCCGGGCCTGACGGCCGTCCCGGGCACGGTGGCCGTGCTCGTCGCGCTCATCGGCACGACCTCCTACGACGGCCTCAGCCGCGGCACGCTGTGGACGAAGCTCGTCCCGGACCTCGGCCGGGCCTGGAGCGATCTCGGCGTCGGCACACAGTTCGGGACCGAACTAACCGGCACGATCGGGCTCGTGGTCGCGCTCTCGCTCGTCGCCGGCGTCTACCGCATCGGCGTCTCCGGGATGGTCCGGATGAGCCGCGGGGCCGAGGGCGCCATGCTCGGCGCGCGGTTCGCCCACACGCTCGTGCCGATCGCCGTCGCGTACGTCGTCGCGCACTACTTCTCGCTCGTCGCCCTCCAGGGCCAGGCACTCGCCTCGCTCGCCTCCGATCCGCTCGGCAACGGCGCGAACATCTTCGGCACGGCGTCGATCAGCGTGAACTACGGCCTGCTGTCGGCCGGCACGATCTGGGCCGTGCAGGTCATCGCGCTCGTCGCGGGCCACGTCGGCGGCCTCGTCCTCGCGCACGACCGCGCCCTGACGACGTACGCCGACCACCGCCGCGCCGTTCGCTCGCAGCGCTACATGCTCGTGGTCATGGTCGGCTTCACGAGCCTCGGGCTCTGGCTGCTGTCGGGCGCCTGAGCCGTCGCCGCCGTACGCTGCCGGCGTGAGCGCGATCGTCGTGCGCCACGCCGAGAAGGCCGACGTCCCCGCGATCGCGGGCGTGCACGTCCGCGCGTGGCGGGCGGCCTACCGCGGCCTCGTGCACGACGCCGTCCTCGACAGCCTGTCGGTCGCCGAGCGCGAGCAGATGTGGAACGGCCTCGTCCCGGGCCGCGACGACGCGCACGTCACGATCGTCGCCGAGATCGAGGGCGAGGTCGTCGGGTTCTGCTCGGTCGCCGCGCCCTCGCGCGACGCGGACGCGCCCGAGGGCACGGCCGAGATCCCGGCGATCTACGTCGAGCCGGACCGCCGGCGCGGCGGCATCGGCGCCGCGCTGCTCGATGCGGCGCTCGTCGCGCTCGAGGCGGCGGGCTGGCGTCGGGTGACGCTCTGGGTCGTCGCCACGAACGCGAACGCGCGGGCGTTCTACGCGCGGTTCGGCTTCGTGCCGGACGGCGCGAGCCAGGCGGTCGAGGACCTCGGTGCGTCCCTCGACCGCCTGGTGCGCGGTGGCGCCTAGGCCATGCCGCCGGTGAGGAGCCAGGGGTCGTCTCCCGGCTCCCGGCCCTCGGCGACGGCGACGAAGCGCTCGAAGTAGTGCTCCCAGCCGTGCGCGTGCCGCGCGGCCGAGTCGGCCGAGGGCAGGTCGCGGTGGACGAAGTGCACCATCGTGCCGTCGCCGTCGGGCACGAGGTCGATCTCGATCGTCGTCGAGCCGGCGGGCACCTCGGCCGCCGCGGTGCCGGTCTCCCAGCCCCACGTGTAGACGAGCCGCCGCGGCGGGTCGAGCTCGACGAACACGCCGCTCGCGACGTTGCCCGAGATCACCTCGACACGGTGGGCCCCGCCGGGGCGCGCGTCCATCTCGGCGGTGCGGCCCATCCAGCGCACGGCCTTGTCCGGGTCGACGAGGAACTCCCACACGGTCTCGGGCCGTGCGGCGATCGCGATCTCGCGCTGGATCGCGGTGGTCTCACTGCTGGTCGTGCTCATCCCTGCTCCTTTGTTCGCGTTCCGCCTCGCGCTTCAGGGCGTCGAGACGGTCGTCCCACAGCTCTTCGAGGAACGCCCGCAGCGGCACGAGGCCCTCGGGCCGCACGCGGTACAGCCGCCGGGTGCCGTCGCGGCGGACGTCGACGAGACCGGCCTCGCGGAGCACCTGGAGGTGCTGGGACACCGCCTGCTGGCTGATGTCGAAGTACGCGGCGATCTCGCCGACGGACCGGGCCTCGTCACGGACGAGGCGGAGGATCGCCGGCCGACGGGGCTCGGCGAGCGCGCGGAGGACGTCCTGGGCGCTCATCGTGGCGCGAGTCTGGCAGGACGGCGACGTTAATTCAAGTGTTCACTTGTGAAAGTGGCGACTTGTGCATCGCGTTGACTGCCGCCGAACGGCGACGGGCCCGGCGAACCGGGCCCGTCGTCCACCGGAGGGGATGGCCGCTCAGCGGGCGGTGAAGCTGAAGCTGCCCTTCTCCGTGTCGCCGTCGTCGGCCTTGACGCGCCAGCTCACGGTGTACTTGCCGGCCGCGAGGCGCTTGGAGAACGTCGCCCGCAGGCGCTTCTTGTCGTTCACGAGGCCGCTCGCCTTCGCGGTGACGGTCGAGCCGTTCGCGCGCTTGACGCTGATGAGGCCGGTGACGACGGCCTCGCCGAAGCGCACGCTGACGGTCTTGACGTTCGTCGCGGTCGAGCCCTTCGAGGGCGACGTGCCGAGGACGGGCGCGTGGGCGAGGGCGGGGGCGGCGGTGACGCCGGTGGCGAGGACCGCGCTGAGCGCGGCGACGCGGCGGATGGTGCGGGAGGACATGGACGGTTCCTTTCGGACGAGGCGTACGGGGATTCGACGAGGGCGGCGGGCACGACCCGCCCGCCGCCCGGAACGGAGCTGACGGCTACGCGGTGGCCGGCGCGCTGCGGCGTCCGCGGTCGTCGCGGCGACGGTTGGCCAGGAGCGCGCCGCCGCCGAACAGGAAGCCGAGGACGCCGATGGCGAGCGCGGCGATGCTGAGGCCGTTCGAGCCGTCGTCGCCCGACGTCGCCGCGGCCTGGGTCGCGCCGCCGTCGTGGCCGGTGCTCGAGGCGCCCGCGCCCATGCCGGCGTGCGTGCCGGCCGAGGCGGCCGCGCCCTGCGCCGCGGCGGCCGTGACGGTCACCTGCGGGGCGGGCGTGTCGGCGTCGGGGCCGCCGATCCAGCGGACGATCTCACCGTTGCTGTAGGTCTGCAGCGCCTTGAAGGTCAGCTTGTCGCCGGCCTTGCCCGGGATCTGGACGGAGATCGGGAAGTCCTGGAACTGCCCCGCCTTGATCCCGCCGCTCTTGCTGGTGCGGGTGAAGGTCATCCGGTCGACGCCCTCGGTGATCGGGCCGTCGTCGGTCTGGATCGGCGTGGCGAGCTTCTTCATGACGACCTTGACCTTCCAGCCCGGGACGGCCTGGTAGCGCGCGGCGGCGAAGCCGGCCGGGAAGCGCACGTCGACCTTCGAGGTGGCGGCGTCGTCGCGCTCGGTGGGGACGCGGACGTCGAGCTTCATGAAGGCGCCGGCGGGCGCCGAGGACGGCTGCAGCGTGACGTGGGCCTGCGCGGCGGCCGGAAGGGCGAGGGCGGCGATGGTCGTCGCGACGACGACCGTGCGGTTGCGGGTCATGCGGAACTGCTCCTTTGCGGAAGATGGTTTGGATGCGAACGGCACGAGTGGCGGAGACGGGCGCGCCGGGCGGCGCGGCGCCGTCACGCCACGGGTGGCGCGCGTCCGGCGAGGGAGCAGCCGACGAGGAGCCCGCCGCGCGGCACGAGCAGCGCGGCCGGGCGGGGAAGACGAAGGGCATGGACGACGGCGCGGCGCGCCGGCGGCGCAGCCGCGAGCACGCGCTCGCCGACGTAGCGGCCGGCGAGCAGCGGCAGCAGGAGCACGAACGCGGGCGTGAGGAACAGCAGCCCGGTCTCGAGCCCGCCGACGTGCAGGCCGACCAGCCACAGCGCGGCCAGGACGGCCACGCCGATCGTGACGCGCAGCGCGTGGTCCGGCCGCCGGCTCATCGCACCGGGACCTTCACGGTCGTCTCGTACTCGTCGAAGTCCGACACGCGGTCGGTCACCGCGATCCGCCAGTCGCCGCCCGGGCTCAGCGTCACGGCGTCGGCGACGTAGTGGCCGGGGCCGGCGCGATGGAGCGTGAGGTCGAGCGGGCCGATGCCACGGCCGGGCAGGCTCGCCTTCGCCCGCAGCTCCTTCGTGCCCGTGAACGGCGCGCCGTCCTTGGCGTTCAGCAGGTACAGGTGGACCTGGTTGGGCCCGACCCGCGCCGGGTCGACGGTCATCTGCAGGTCGAGCGGGCCGATGCGCTGGGTCGCGTTGACGGGGCCGCTCGCGGCGGTGGCGGCCGTGGGCGGCGCGTAGCCGGTCAGCGCGCCGGTCACGGCGAGCACCGCGACGATCAGCAGCACCTCGGTCCGCAGCGTGCGGCGCAGGAGGCGGCCCGCGCCGCCGGGGGCCGCGCCGGTCGCGGCCAGCCGCCGGAGGGCGGGCACGACCCGCTGCCGGTTCACGGCCCCCAGCGCGATCAGCGCGCTCAGCAGGACGATCTTGACGAGCACGGCACGGCCGAACGCGGTGTGGACGAGGGCATCGAGGTGGCGCACCTCGACGAGGGCCTGGACCGTGCCGGTGAGCGCCAGCGCGAGCACGGCGGCGAGCGCGAGCGGCGAGAAGCGCTGCAGCGTCGCGGCGAGCAGGCGGGTGCGGTCGGCGGGCTCGAGCGCGCGCGTCGCGGCGGGGACGGCGGCGAGCAGGAAGATCAGGCCGCCGAGCCACGCGCTCATGGCGACCACGTGGACGACGTCCGCGGGCACGAGCAGCGCCACCGGCGACTGGGTGTGGGCGTGGCCGGCGAGGGCCGGGGTGAGCGCGAGCACGGCGCCGACGACGGCCGCGACGGCGATCGCGACCGGGCGGGCCGGACGACCGGGCGCGACCGCCACCGGCCGGGCGACGGGCGGCGGGGCCGCGACGTCCCGGTCCGAGGCGACGCCGCGCTCGATCCCGCCGCCCCCGACGCCGACGAGCGCGAGCTCGGGCGCAGCCACGGCCGCGGCCGGGGCGACGGCGGGCGCCGCCACCGCCGCGGGCGTGCGCCGCAGCGCGGCGGCCGCGAGCCCCGCACCGAGCAGGACCCAGGCACCGAGGCGCACGGCGTAGACGGCGCCGAAGTGCGTGTGGAGGACGTCGCGGACGATCCGCGGGTCGAGCGCGGCCCAGAACGAGGTGCCGGCGGCGGTCGCGCCCTCGAGGACGATCACGGCGGCGGTCGAGACGGCGCCCGTGACGGCGGCGACGCCGAGCAGGCGGCCCGTGCGGCGGGCGAACGGGGCGCCGGCGGCCGGAAGGCCGGCCGCGCGCAGCGCCGGGCCCCACACGAGCGCGAGGAAGATCATGCCACCGAGGGCGAGCGCGATCGCGAGGTAGCCGACGGCCTTGGCGGCGCCCATCGCGACGCCCGTCGCCGGCCCGGCCTTCGCGCCGTCGAGGAGGTCGGCGACCGACGCGCCGGGCGCGGCGCCCGGGGCGCCGAGGTCGAAGACGAAGCCGCCCGAGATCGTGTGGCCGTCGGCCGACACGACGCGGTACGTCGCGGTGTAGGCGCCGTCCGCCAGGCCCGAGCGCAGGCCGACGGCGATCCGCTCGCCCGCCCCGCCCGGATGGACGACGTGGTTGTCGTCGACCCGCGCGCCCTTCGCGTCGAAGACGCGGACGGCGCCGAAGGTGCCCTCGACGGGCTCGTTGAAGCGGAACACGACCTGCTCGGGCGCGGCCTTCAGGGCCGCGCCGCGCGCCGGGGTCGTGCCCTCGAGCGTCGCGTGCGCGCTCGCCGCCGGAGCGGCGATCGCGAGTACCGCGAGCGCGAGGAGGAGGGCTCTCACCACGCCTCGATCTCCGCCGCCCCGACCGGGGCGTCCGCGCCGCGACGGCGACGCACGACGACGACGGCGCCGAGGCCGAGCAGCGCGATCAGCGCCAGGCCGGCGTACGCCCCGACCGGCGTGCCGCCGCCGCCCGTCCCGGCCCAGAAGAGGGTGCCGTCGACGGAGGCGTTGGTGGTGCCGACCTGGAGCGGGACCTTCCAGTCGAAGACCTTCGTGCGCTTGGTCTTGTCCGTGACCTGCTTGGGCGCGATCGTGCTCATCCAGTGGATGCGGTGGTCGTGCCACTGAAAGCGCCCGGCGCGGTCGACGATCTGCCAGTCGGGCGTCGCGCCCGCCTTCGCCGAGGCCGGGACCTTGCCCGTGCTCGTGCGATCGTTGTTCAGGTAGAACGCCGGCGAGTTGTGGTTCACCTGCACCGTGCCGTCGCCGAGGATCCGCGCGTACGGCTCGCCCTGGTAGCCCTTGACGATCACGGTCTTGCCGCTCGTGTTCTGCAGCTCGAGACGGTCGTCGAGGCTGAGCACCTGCAGGCGCACGCCGGGCAGCTTGGGCGCCACCTGGTCGATGACCGAGCGGTAGTTCGGGTTGCCCTGGTGGGCATGGGCGGTCGGCGCGGCGGCCAGCGCGAGCAGCGCCGACAGCGCGACGACCAGACGCAGGCGGGACATGGTTCTCCTGGAGCGAATGGACGGCGGGACGGACGGACGAGCGGGCTCGCGCGACGCCCCGTCGCCTCGGTGCGGCGGACGGGTGCGGGCTAGCGCGCGAGCAGCGCCGCGGGCGGCCCGCGCTGGGCCAGCGCGACCGCGATGAGGCGCCCGCCGCGGGCGAGCACGCGGGGCGCGCGCAGCGGCAGGGCGGCCGGCATCGCGTGAACCGGGCGCCGGCGCGGCGGCGCGACGAGCGCGCCGAGGCGGGCGATGCCGTCCTCCCCGACGTACCGGCCGGCGAGGAGCGGGAGCAGCAGGACGAGCGCGGGCGCGGCGAGCAGCACGTCGCTGCTGACGCCGGTGACGCTCTGGAGCACCGCGAGCAGCACCGTCAGGGCGGCAAGCCCGAGCAGGAGTCGCTGGTCACGGCGCGGCATGGATCGCAGACTACGGACCCGGGCCGGCCACGTCGTAGGTACTTCCCGCAATTGCGGGCGGTCTGGACGAACGTCCGGTGCGGGGGAAACGCGCCAGAGCGGCGCGGCTCACGGGCCGGGGTCTAGGCGGCGGCGGCGCGGCGGAAGCGGCCCGAGCGGCGGTCGACCTCGAACCAGACCTTGCATCCGCGATCGTTGCAGTCCACGCCCCACCGGCTCGCGAGCTTGGCGAGCAGGCGCAGGCCGAAGCCCTCGGTGTGGACGCCTTCGGGATCGAACCCGTCGCCTTGGTCGGCGACCTCCACCCGGGCGAAATCCTCTCCCAGGCGGGCGAAGAACACGATGCGTTGGTCCGCGCGAAGGCCGGCATGGCGCACGGCGTTGCCGACGATCTCGGTCGCCAGCAGCGTGACGGTGTGCTCGACGTCCTCGTGCAGGCCGCTCGACCCCAGCGCGCGGCGCGCGAGGCGGGCGGATTCCGGACGCGGTTCGAGAGCGAGAAGGACATCTCGGGTCTCGGTGGCGATAGCCATGATCGAAGGCTGCCCCGACCGTCGGCGCCCCATGCGCTGGGCACGCACATTTTCCGCCGTCTGACATGTGGGGTCGGCGGGGTGGGATGGCATGGCGCCCTCGCGTGAGCGCGCCTCCGAGCTGGACCGGGAGTGCATCGTTCAGGCGGTACCCGGTGCCCGGGGGGCCGAACCGCTCAGCCGCCGCGTGCGATCCGCGCGACGGAGGCGACCGCGGCGTCCACGTCGTCCTCGTCGACCGCCAGCCCGCAGCCGAATCGCACGTGGCGCTCGGCGTAGGGCGTGACCGTGGCGGAGATCCGGTCCGCCGCGAGCGCCTGCACGGCGCGGCCCGGGTCGACGTCCGCGATGTCGGCGCAGACCAGGCCCGCGCTCACGTCGGCGGCCCGCGGGGTCACGAGCCGCACCCCGCGGACCCCGGCCAGCCCCGCCTTCATCCGTCCGGCGAGCGCGTGGATCCGCGCGGTGACGCGCTCGCGGCCGATGCGCTCGTGCAGGGCGAACGCGGCCGGGAGCGCCCAGCGGTGCTCGTAGGCCTGGAAGCCGCCCGGGGTCATCGCCGGGCCGGGCGGATCGGCGGGCGGGACGCGGCCCTCGATCCACGCGCCGTAGCTCGCGTTGGCGAACGACGGGATCAGCGGGCGCGACGCGGCCTCCCACGCGCGCGGCGTGCCCCACAGGATCCCGGTGCCGCGCGGGCCCATGAGCCACTTGTGGCAGCCGGCGGCGAGGAAGTCGATGCCCGAGCCGGCGAGGCGCGACGTCCTCGACGCCGAGCGCGTGCACGCCGTCGACGCAGAGCAGCACCTTCGCACCGCGGCGCTCGCCGGCCTCCCGCACCACGCGGGCGATCGCGTCCATCGGGAGCTTGACCCCGGTGCTCGAGTGCACCCAGGTGAGCGCCACGGCGCGGGTCCGGGGGCGGATCGCCCGCAGCAGGCGGGCGGCGATCTCCTCCGGCGACGCCGACGCCGGGTCCTTCGGGTCGTAGAGCGCGACGCGGCGGACGCGGCCGCCGCTCAGGCGCAGCGCCTCGTCCGTGGCGAAGTGGTCGTGCACGGTCGAGAGGATCTCCTCGCCCTCGCGCAGCCGCAGCGCGCGGTAGAGGATCGCGAGGCCCATCGTCGTCGAGGTCGTCAGGGCGATGTCGTCGCGGTCCCCGCCGAGGTAGCGCGCGGCCGCGGCGGCCGGGTCGGCCCGGCTCTCGGCCGAGCGCAGGTAGCCCTCGGGGTCGGCGTCGAGCAGCGCGCGGTGATGCTCGATCGCCGCGCGCACCGGGCGCGGGTGGGGGGCGAGCAGGAAGGCGGAGAACGCGCGCGTGCGCGGGTCGAGCGGCAGTTCGCGGCGGACGCCCGCCCACGTCGACAGGTCCTCCGGGGCCGCGGTCGGCGCACTGGTCGCGGCCGCGGTCGTTCCGTCGCTGTCCGTGCCGCCGCCGCACGCGCCGATCGCCGCCCCCGCCGCCGCGGCGGCCCCGCCGGCGAGCAGCTGCTTGCGCGTCAGCCCCACACGCCGACTATCCCACCTCGTCGATGAGGTCGGCGACGGAGTCGATGATCCGCGACGGGCGGTACGGGAAGCGCTCGGCCGCGTCGCGCGTGGCGACGCCGCTGAGGACGAGGATCGTGTGCAGCCCGGCCTCGAGGCCGGCGACGACGTCGGTGTCCATCCGGTCGCCGATCATCGCCGTCGTCTCCGAGTGGGCCTCGATCGCGTTGAGGGCCGAGCGCATCATCAGCGGGTTCGGCTTGCCGACGTAGTAGGGGTCGACGCCGGTCGCGCGCGTGATGAGGGCGGCGACCGAGCCGGTGGCCGGGAGCGGCCCGTCGGGCGACGGGCCGGTCTCGTCCGGGTTCGTCGCGATGAAGCGCGCGCCCGCGACGATGAGCCGGATCGCCTGCGTGATGCGCTCGAAGCTGTAGGTCCGCGTCTCGCCGAGCACGACGTAGTCCGGGTTGCGCTCGGTGAGCGTGTAGCCCGCCTGATGCAGCGCCGTGGTGAGGCCGGCCTCGCCGATGACGTAGGCCGAGCCGCCGGGTCGCTGGTCCTCGAGGAACCGCGCGGTCGCCAGCGCCGAGGTCCAGATCGCCTCCTCGGGCACCTCGAGCCCGCTCGCCCGCAGCCGCGCCGCGAGGTCGCGGCGGGTGTAGATCGAGTTGTTCGTCAGGACGAGGAACGGGCGGTTTCTCTCGCGCAGCGCGGTGAGGAACCGGTCCGCGCCCTCGAGCGCGGTCTCCTCGTGGACGAGCACGCCGTCCATGTCCATCAGCCAGGACTGGATCTCGCGGTGGGGCATCGCCGCGAGAGGTTAGTCGCGCCCGGGCGGCTCCGCGTGAAGGGCCCGCAGCGCCTGGGCCATGTGCTCGCGCAGGACGTCGGGCCCGTCGCGCTCGAGGTCCGCGACCAGCGCGAGGTGGTCCGGGCCGAGCCGCTCGCGCGTCCAGACCGGGCGGATCTGGCTGAGGAAGAGGTCGAGCTCGGTGCTCAGGGCGGCGTACGCCCGGGCGATCCGCGGCGCGCCCGCGGCGGCGACGAGCGCCTCGTGGACGCGATGGTGGCCGGCGGCGATCTCGTTCCAGGACGTCCGCCGGCGGGCGGCGAGGCGGTCGAGGTCGCGCGCGGCGGCGTGCACGGCCTCCGGCAGCCGGCCGTCGCCGCGCTCGAGCGCGAGGTGCGCGGCCTCCCGCTCGAGGGCGAGCCGCAGCGCGAAGAGCTCGACGAGGTCCTCGGGCGAGAGGTCGGCGACACGCGCGCCCCGGTTGGGCTCGACACGGACGAGGCCGTCCGCCTCCAGCCGGCGCAGCGCGGCGCGCAGCGTGTGCCGCGCGACGTCATAGGTCTCGACGAGCTCACGCTCGATGAGCCGCTGCCCGGGCTGGAGGTCGCCGTCGAGGATGCGCTCGCGCAGCGCGGCGGCGAGCTGGTCGACGGTCGAGGCGGGCTGCAGCGGCGCCGGGCTCGTCATGCGACGACCGCCTCGGGCTCGACCACGGCGCCCCGGCGGCGCCCGGCGGGCACGGCCAGGACGGCGAGGCCCGCGAGCACGAGCGCTGCCCCGATCCCGGCGGCGACCGAGGCCTGCTCGCCGAGGGCGACGACGCCCAGCGCCGCCGCGGTGACCGGTTCGACGAGGACGATCGTGGCCGTCTCGCCGCTCGTGAGCGACCGCAGGCCGCGGGCGAACAGCACATAGGCGAGCGCGGTCGGGATCGCGCCGAGGTACAGCGCCAGGCCGAGGCCGCCGGGCGTGGCCAGGAAGCCCGGGCCGGCGATCGCGAGGACGGGGACGAGCAGGACCGCCGCGCCGCCGAAGCCCGCCGCCATGACGCCCTCCGGCGCCGCCCCCGCGACGATGAGCCGCCGGCTGAGGACCGTGCACGTGGCGTAGCCGACCCCGGCGGCGATCGCCAGCCCGACGCCCGCCGGGTCGACCGTGCCGCCGCCCTCGCCCGCCAGCAGCGCGACGCCGGCGGCGGCGCACAGCGTCGCGAGCGCCCAGCGGCCCGTGAGCCGCTCGCCGTTGACGAGCCGCCCGAGCACGCCGGCGGCGGCGGGCCCGGAGCCGATCGCGACGACCGTGCCGACCGCGACGCCGGTGAGCTTCACGGCCGCGAAGAAGCTCAGCTGGTAGACGCAGACGCCCACGGCGATGACGAGCACGGTGCGGTCGACGCGCGGGATCCGCACCCCCATGCCGCGCGCGATCGCCACGAGCAGCGCGCCGCCGAGGACGATGCGCGCGGCGCCGACGGCCACGGGCGAGGCGGCCGGTCCGAGCGCCTGCGCGGTGCCCGTCGTGCCGAAGCACACGGCGGCGAGGAGGACCTGGAGACGCGCGGGCATCGTGCAATTGTTGAACAATCTGTCCGCCGCGTCAAGCGCGCTACGGCGGGAACCGCTCGGCCCACCACCGCGCCACGTCCAGCCGGCGCATGAACCGCACGCCGGGCTGGGCCGTCGCGTGCTCGAGGAACATCCGGATCGCCGCCGCCCGCGCCGCCTGCCCCGACCAGCGCGCGTGCGCGACGACCGTCATGAACGCGGGGCGGCCTTCGGCGAGGTACTGGTCGAGGCCCATCACGAGCGTGTCGAGGTAGTCGCGCGGGCTCGAGAACCCGGGCGTCACGAGGTAGCGGGCGTCCTGGTAGGTCTTCGTGTACGGGACGATCAGGACGGGCTCGCCGAGGCACGACGTCCAGTACGGCAGGTCGTCGTTGGAGGGGTCGGAGTCGTAGAGGAAGCCGCCCTCCTCGACGAGCAGCTCGCGCGTGTTCTCGCTCGGGAACGAGCGCGAGTTCCAGCCGAACGGCCGCTCGCCGTAGACGCGCTCGAACGTGGCGATCGCGCGCTCGAGGTGCTCGCGCTCCTCGTCGCGCGACTGCGTCCAGGGCTCGGTCCAGCGCCAGCCGTGGCCGAGCAGGTCGTGCCCGCGCTCGCGCATCCACGCCGGAACCTGCGGGTTGAGCTCGAGCGCCTGCGCGCACGCCGACACGGTCACCGGCACGTCGAAGGCGTCGTAGATCCGCGCGAGCCGCCAGACGCCGGCGCGGCTGCCGTACTCGTAGTGCGTCTCGGTGCCGAGGTCGCGCCGCGGCGGCTGCGGGCCGGGGTCGGGGTACTCGCCCCAGCCGTCGTTGCGCTCGTCGCCCGCGAGCGCCGAGTACTCGGTGCCCTCCTCGTACACGAGCACGAGGTTGACGACGACGGTCGCGCCGTCCGGCCAGCCGACGTCGGGGAGGTCGCGGCCGTAGCCGACGAGGTCGCGGGGCGGGCCGGGCATCAGTCGGCCCTCCGGCCCCCGGCCGCCCGCTGAGCCGCGTCGTCCTGGGCGGCGAGCGCGACCGCGAGCGTGCCGACCCCGTCGGCCACCGTGCAGCACACGGCGCCGGGATCGCCGGCCCGCGCGGCCGCGACGAACGTCGCGAGCGAGCGCTCGACCGGGGGTGGGCCGGTCTGGCGCAGGTCGAGGCCCGGGCCGGTCGCGCGGAAGACCGGATCGAGCTCCACGAGGACCGTGCCGCCGTCGCACACGAGCTCGAGCCGCCAGCCGGGCCCGCCGGCCGCCCGGCCGACGACGACGTTGCCCAGCGCGCCGCCGGCGAACCGCAGGGAGGCCGCCAGCGCATCGCCGGACTCGACGGCGCTGACGCCCGCCACCTCGCCCGCGATCGCCCGCTCGAGGTCGATGAGGTGGCTCGCGCGTTCGAGCATCATCCCGCCGCCCCGCGCGCGGTCGCCGAGCCACGACCGGTCCATGGTGTCGCTCACGCCGGTGCCCAGCAGGAGCCGCGCGTCGTCCGGCAGGTCGGCGAGGAACGAGATCGCCCGGTACTGGTAGCCGACCGCGCACACGACGCCCGCGCCGTCGACCGCCGCCGCGATCGCGCGCGCGTCGTCGAGCGTGTGGGCGACCGGCTTCTCGAGGTAGACCGCGAGCCCGGCCTCCGCGGCGCCGAGGACCACCTCGCGGTGGGCATCGGGCGGCGTGCAGACGAGCACCGCGTCGAGGCGCTCGGCGCCGAGCATCGCGCGCCAGTCCTCGTAGTCCGCCCGGCCCGGGACGACGTCGGCGCCCGCCGCGACGGTCGCGCCGTCGAGCGCCGCAATGGTGGCGGCATGGGTCTCGGCGATCCATCCGGCGCCGACGATGCCGACGCGCAGGTCAGGCACGCTCGGGTCGGGCGAGGCCGGCGGGAACGACGAGCAGCGGGCCGACGCGAGGTCGGCCCGCTGTCAGCAGGCGTACGGTCCGGGGTGTTCCGTGCACCGGTGGTCGCAGCTGGGGAGCGGGAGCTCCGCGCGCCTCGTGGGCGCGCGGTTCCTGCTGTGCTGATCGTGGAGCGGCGGGTTGCCGCGGGACAGCGAAGCGGGCGACTACGCCGCTTCGCGGAGCGCTTCGAGCGAGTCCATGCGCGAGAGGCGGTCGAGCGCACGGCGCTCGATCTGCTCCGCCTTCTGCGGGCTCATCCGAAGCTCACGGCCGACCTGCGCGCGGGTGCGCTCCTCGCCCTCGGTGCCGAAGCGCAGCGCGATGACCTTGCGCTCGTCCTCGGGGAGGGCCTGCAGGGCCGTGGCCACCTTCTCGCTGATGATGCCGCGGTAGACCTCCTCCTCGGGCGCCTCGTTGTCGGCGGCGCGGAGGTCGCCGAGCGTGGCGGAGTCGGAGTCGTCGCCGAGCTGCATGTCGAGGCTCGTCGGCGTGTAGTCGACGGCGCGGATCTCCTCGACCTCCTCGACCTCCATGCCGGCGACGGCCGCGATCTCGTGCAGCTCGGGCTCACGCTCGAGCTTCACTGCGAGCTCGTTGCGGATGCGCCCGACCTTGCGCGCCTTGGTCGCGACGTGTGCCGGGAGGCGGATCGAACGGGAGGTGTTGTCGAGGCCGCGCTGGATCGACTGACGGATCCACAGCGTGGCGTACGTCGAGAAGCGGAAGCCCTTGCGCCAGTCGAACTTCTCCGCCGCGCGGATGAGCCCGAGCATGCCCTCCTGAACGAGGTCGTTCAGGGTCAGCCCATGGCCCTGGTACCGGCGGGCGATGGAGACGACGAGGCGCAGGTTGGAATTGATGAGCCGGTCCTTGGCCAGGAGGTCACCGCGCTCGATGCGCTTGGCGAGCTCGATCTCCTCGGCGGGCTTCAGAAGCTGGAAGCGGTTCGCCCGCTGCAGGAGCTGTTCGAGCGCGTCCGCATGGACGTAGCTCTCGTGGTCTTCGCGGATCGGAGTTTTCGTCTTGGTCAAGATCCTCCAGGTGGATATCCGATGGTTGCACTCGGAATTATACCCAGTTTTGGTTGCACATGCAACCGTAGGGCGGGCGCCGACACGAGGGAGGGCGCCGGATCAGTCGAGTTCGAGCGAGGGAAAGCGCCAGCGGGACGGGCACGCACCGCTGACGACCTACTCAGGGTACCGAACATACGCTCGGCGTGTCGAGAGGTAACACTTCCGGGACGATTGGGTTGTGCTCCTGGCCGACCTCGTCGAAACCTCCCGTGTCGTCGGGGCGACGTCCGCGCGCCGCGAGAAGGTCGCCCACCTCGCCGCGGCGCTGCGCCGCATGGCGCCCGAGGAGGTGCCCGCGGGCGTCGCGTTCCTGTCCGGCGAGCTGCGCCAGCGGCAGATCGGCGTCGGCTGGGCGGCGCTGCGCGACGCGCCCCACGCAGGCCACGGGCCCTCGGACCTGACGGTCGGCGCGGTCGACGCCGCGTTCGCCCGGATCGGCGCGTGCGCCGGCCCCGGCTCGGTCGCCGAGCGCCGCCGCCTGCTCGGCGAGCTCATGGGCCGCGCGGGCGAGGCCGAACACCCCTTCCTGATCCGGCTGATGTCGGGCGACCTGCGCCAGGGCGCGCTCGCGGGCGTGATGACGGACGCCGTGGCGAAGGCGGCGGACGTGAAGCTCGCCGCCGTCCGGCGGGCGCTCATGCTCAGCGGCGACCTCGGGGCGGTGGCGACGATCGCGCTGACCGACGGCGAGCCGGGGCTCGCGGCCCTGCGCCTGACGGTCGGCCGGCCGCTGCAGCCGATGCTCGCCCAGCCCGCCGCGGACATCGCCGCGGCGCTCGCGAAGGTCCACCCGGCGGCGGTCGAGTGGAAGCTCGACGGCGCGCGGGTCCAGGTCCACCGCGACGGCCACGACGTCGCCGTCTTCACCCGCACGCTCGACGACGTCACCGCGCGCGTGCCCGAGATCGTCGAGGCCGCGCTCGCGCTCGACGTGACGAGCGCCGTGCTCGACGGCGAGGCGATCGCCCTGCGCCCGGACGGCCGGCCGCACCCGTTCCAGGTCACGGCGTCGCGCTTCGGCAGCCGCCGGCGCGTCGAGGACCTCCGCGCGTCCGTCCCGCTGACCGCGGTGCTCTTCGACGTCCTGCACGCCGATGGCGCGGACCTGCTCGACCGCCCGGGCGCGGAGCGCATCGCGACCCTCGACGCGATCGCGCCGGCCGCACTGCGCGTGCCCCGCGAGATCGTCGAGGACGCCGAGGCGGCGACGGCGGTGCTCGATGCCGCGCTCGCCCAGGGCCACGAGGGCGTGATGGTCAAGGCGCTCGACGCGCCCTACGAGGCCGGGCGCCGCGGCGCCGGGTGGCTGAAGGTCAAGCCGTCGCACACGCTCGACCTCGTCGTGCTCGCCGCCGAGTGGGGGCACGGCCGCCGGCGCGGGTGGCTCAGCAACCTGCACCTCGGCGCGCGCGACCCCGCGGGCGGGTTCGTGATGCTCGGCAAGACGTTCAAGGGCCTGACCGACGCGATGCTCACGTGGCAGACCGAGCGCCTGCTCGAGCTCGAGACCGACCGCGACGAGTGGGTCGTTCGCGTCCGGCCCGAGCTCGTCGTCGAGATCGCGTTCGACGGCGTGCAGACGAGCCCGCGCTACCCGGGCGGGATGGCGCTGCGCTTCGCGCGCGTGAAACGCCATCGGCCCGACAAGTCCGCGGCCGAGGCGGATACGGTCGACACCGTGCGCGCGATCCACGGCCCGGGCGAGCCGGCCGACCCCGACCAGCTCGCGCTGCCCGCGGACGGGGACCAGGCGTGACCGCGGCGGCGGCCGTCCTCGGCCTCGCCGCGCCCGGCGGCGGGGCGCCACGCCGGACCCCGGGCGCGCTGCGCGGCCGCGCGCTCGCGCTCGCTGGCGGATCGGCGCCGCTCCTCGTCGTCGCGCTGGCCGTGTCGATGCACCTCGGCTCGGCGATCGCCGTGGACCTCTTCGCCCGCGTCGGGCCGATCGGCGTCCTGTGGCTGCGCTGCGCCCTCGCCGCGCTGCTGCTCGCGGCGATCTTCCGCCGCCGCGCGCTCGCCCTGCCGCGATGCGAGCCGGACCGGCGTCGTCGCGCTCGGCGTCGTCCTCGCCGCGATGAACGCGTGCTTCTTCGAGGCGATCGACCGGGTCCCGCTCGGCGTCGTGTCGACGATCGAGTTCACCGGCCCGCTGCTCGTCGCGGTCGTGGGATCGCGCCGCCCGCGCGACCTGGCGTTCGCCGCGCTCGCCGGCGCGGGCGTGGCGCTGCTCGGCAGCCCGAGCGCGGACGTCGACGGTCTCGGCGCCCTGCTGGCGTTCGGCTCGGCGGCGTGCTGGGCGATCTACATCCTGCTCGCCAAGCGCCTCGTCGGCGAGGCCGAGCCGCTGCCGGTGCTGACCGCGACCCTCGTCGTCGCCGCGCTCGTGCTCACCGCGCCCGCGCTCGCGACGTCCGGGCCGGCGCTGCTCGACGGCCACGTGCTCCTCGTCGCGTTCGCGGTCGCCGCGCTCGCCTCGGCCGTGCCCTACCTGCTCGAGCTGCTCGCCCTGCGCCAGGTGAGCGCGGCGACGTTCAGCATCCTGCTCAGCCTCGAGCCCGCGATCGCGGCGCTCATCGGCCTCGCGGTCCTCGGGCAGGCGCTCGGCGCGGTCGAGATCGCGGCGATGGGCTGCGTCGTCGCGGCCTCGGCGCTCGCGGCCCGGGCGGCGGCATGAGCGAGTTCTGGCCCGCGCCGACGGCGGCCGACCGCGCGGCGTACGCCGACGCCGAGGTGCGCCCGTACTGGCTCGCCGCCCTGCCGCCGCGCGACCCCGCGCCGCCCGTGTCGGGCATCGTCCGGACCGATCTGTGCATCGTCGGCGGCGGGTTCACCGGGCTGTGGGCGGCCCTCCACGCCAAGGCCGACGACCCCGACCGCGAGGTCGCGCGTGCTCGAGGCCGACACGGTCGGCTTCGGGGCGAGCGGGCGCAACGGCGGCTTCGTCGTGAGCTCGCTCACCCACGGGCTCGGCAACGGCCTCGCCCGCTTCGCCGCCGAGATGCCGACGCTCGAGCGCCTCGGGGCGGAGAACTTCGCGGGCCTCGCAGGCCGACGTCGCCCGCCACGGCATCGACTGCCGGCTCGAGCTGACCGGCGACCTCGTCGCGATCCTCGAGCCCTACCAGGAGGCGTGGATCGAGGAGGAGGTCGAGGTGCTGCGCCGCTTCGGCCACGACGTCGAGGTCCTCGACGGCCCGGCGATGCGGGCCGAGGTCGCCTCGCCGACGTACCGGGCCGGGATCTGGGACCGCACGGGCACCGGCCTGCTCGACCCCGCACGGCTGGCCGACGGCCTGCGCGCCGCGGCCACGCGGCTCGGCGTGCGGATCTTCGAGGGCACGCCGGCCGAGGCGCTCGAGCCGCGCGGCGACGGGATCGACGTGCGCACGCCCCATGGCCGGGTCCGCGCGCGTCGCGTGCTGCTGGCCACGAGCGCGTTCCCGCCGCTCCTGCGCGCGATCCGCCGCTACATCGTGCCCGTCTACGACTACGCGCTCGTGACCGAGCCGCTGAGCGCCGAGCAGCGCGCGGCGATCGGCTGGCGGCGGCGCCAGGGCCTGTCGGACGGGGCCAACCAGTTCCACTACTACCGCCTCACCCACGACGACCGGATCCTCTACGGCGGCTACGACGCCGTGTACCGCTACGGCGGCCCGGTCGACCCGGCGCTCGACGACGACGACCACACCTTCGCCCGGCTGTCCGCGCACTTCTTCACGACCTTCCCGCAGCTGCGCGGGCTGCGCTTCGCCTATCGCTGGGGCGGCGCGATCGACACCTCGAGCCGGTTCTCGGTCTTCTTCGGGACCGCCCACTCCGGGCGGGTCGCCTACGCCGTCGGCTACACGGGCCTCGGGGTCGGCGCGACGCGCTTCGGGGCGCGGGTCGCGCTCGACCTGCTCGACGGCCGCGAGACCGAGGCCACCCGGCTGCGCTACGTGCGCCGCCGGCCGGTGCCGTTCCCGCCCGAGCCGCTGCGCTACGGCGTCGTGCGGCTCACCCAGAACCGCCTGGCCGCCGCCGACCGGCGCGAGGGGCGGCGCGGCGTGTGGCTGCGGGCGCTCGACGCGCTCGGGCTCGGCTTCGACAGCTGAGGCGGGGCGAGGCGGCGCTACAGGCCCGTCGGGTGACGGACCTCGAAGCCCGCGAGCGAGCGCGGCGCGGTCTGCCAGCGCGAGCCGAACGGGCCGTCGCGGCCGCTCGTGTCGAAGCGCAGGCCCGGCGACGTACATGAAGACGTGGCCGTCGTTGGCGTAGATCGTGACCCACTTGCCCGGTCCCGGCGAGCCCCACTTCGCGAACGCGCCGGAGACCAGGGGCGACTTCAGCAGGCCGGCGGCGGCGAGCGCGTAGCTCACCGAGCCCGAGCAGTCGTAGCCGCTGTCGACGAACGAGCCGTGGCCGCCGCCCCAGATGTAGGGGAACTTCGCGATCGCGTTGCCGCCGGAGATGATCCGGGCGATCACGTCCGGCGCGCCGATCGGGGCCTGGGCGTGGCCGCCGCCCGACACCGCCGCACGGACCGCGGCCGACCCGCGGCCGCGCGCGCCGCGGTTGAAGTTCTTGATCGCCTGCTCCATCTGCTTGAGCTCGCGGCGGATCTGCGCGTCGGACGGCGCGCCGGGCGAGATCTCGGAGCCGGGGCCCTTGGACGCCTTGCGGCGGGGAGCGTCGGGCGCGTCGTCGGGGAGCGGGGCCTTCTGGGCGCCGCGCGTGCCGGCGGGCAGCGGGAAGCTGTCGCCCTCCTCGGGGTCGCGCGTGAGGATGACGCCCTGGGCGGTGGCGCGGGGCTTGACCTGCGCGGTCGCCTTCTTCGCGGCGTCCTTGACGGGCGCCTTCGCGGGGTCGCCGGAGCCGCCGGCCGAACCACATCCGGCCAGCGCAACGGCCGCGAGGATGGACGCGGCGAAAGCGGACCGGGGGACGTCCACGCGCATACAAGGCCAGTTAACGACGGCGCGGCCCGAAACCTGTAGGGCAATCCCGGCGAGATGTCGTTGCGGAAACCCGCCACCCGCCAGCCTGTGATTCAATCATCGAACCGTCCCCTCACGACGCGAGGCCGCGCGATGCTCGACCAGCTCGAAGTCCCGATCGTCCAGGCCCCGATGGCGGGCGGGCCGTCCACGCCGGAGCTCGCGGCCGCGGTCGCCGGGGCGGGCGGCCTCGGGTTCGTCGCCGCCGGATACCTCTCGCCCGAGGCGTTCGCCGAGCAGCTCGCCCGCACCCGCGCGCTCACCGACCGGCCGTTCGCGGTCAACCTGTTCGCGCCGACCGGCGTGCCCGCCGACCCGGCCGTCGTCGCGCGCTACGCCGAAGCCCTGCGCGGCGAGGCCGAGCGCACCGGCGTCGCGCTCGGCCGGCCGCGCTTCGACGACGACGCCTTCGAGGCGAAGCTCGCGCTGCTGGAGGACACGCCGGTCGGCGTCGTGTCGTTCACCTTCGGCTGCCCGCCGGCGGAGACGCTCGCGCGGGTGCAGGCGACCGGCGCGGCGGCGTGGGTGACCGTCACCGAGCCCGCGGAGGCCGAGGCGGCGGTCGGGGCGGGCGCGGACGCGCTCGTCGTCCAGGGCAGCGAGGCCGGCGGTCACCGCGGGGCCTTCGTCGATCGCGACGACCGCGTCGACTACGGGCTGCTCGCCCTGCTGCAGCTCGTCGGCGCGCGCGTGGACGTCCCGCTCGTCGCGACCGGCGGGATCTCGACCGGCCGCGCGCGTGGCGGCCGTCCTCGCCGCGGGCGCGGCGGCGGCCCAGGTCGGCACGGCGTTCATGCGCTGCCCCGAGGCCGGGACCTCCGCGCCGCACCGCGCCGCGCTCGCCTCGGACCGCCCGACCGGCCTCACGCGGGCGTTCTCGGGCCGCCTCGCGCGCGGGATCGTCAACCGCCTGCAGGCCGAGCACAGCGCCGACGCGCCGTTCGCCTATCCCGAGATCCACCACCTCACCGCGCCGATGCGCGCGGCCGCGCGCAAGGCGGGCGATGGGGAGGTCATCAACCTCTGGGCGGGCGAGGCCCATGCGCTCGCCGCCGAGCTCCCGGCGGCCGCCGTGGTCGCGGGGCTGATGGACGACGCGCGCGCCGCGCTGGCCGCGGCCCACGGGCGGCTCGGCGCCGCGGCGGGCTGACCGGGGCTACGCGCGCGCGAGGCTCGGGCCGTCGAGCGCGACGGGCTCGAGCAGGCGGCGGGGTTCGCGCAGAACCGCGCTGACCGGATCCGTCCGACCGCGGCCGCCCCCGGCCGGCACGACGAGCACGTCGCGGGCGTGCGGGACGAGGCCGCAGGCCGGGCACGCCGCGCCCGGGCCGAGCTCGGTCTCGCAGGCGGCGTGGACGTAGCGGTTCGTCGACGGCCGACGGTGCACCGCGCCCCAGGCGATCAGCGCGTGGATCGCGGGCCACAGCGCGGCGCCCGCGTCGGTCAGCTCGTACACCTGGCGCCCGGTGCGCTCGGGGTCCTCGTGCTGGACGAGGATGCCGTGGGCGACGAGCCCGCGCAGGCGGTCGGAGAGCACCGCGCGCGGGATGTCGAGCCGCGCGACCCAGTCGCTGTAGCGGCGGACGCCGAACATCGCGTCGCGGACGATGAGCAGCGTCCAGCGCTCGCCGAGCACCTCGAGCGCCGAGGCGAGGGCGCACTCCTGGCCCTCGTAGTTCTTGCCGAGCATCTCCGCCGAGTGTAGTCCCGGTTCGGTCACCGAATCGGCGGGGTCGCGGACACTGGGTGAAAGGCCGCGGCGTCCGGGGCGTCCTTGGAGGAAGATGATGCCCTCCATGAGCCCGCGCCGCGTGCGCCGCGTCCCCGTGGCCGTGCTGGCCGCCGTCGCCGTCCTGGCCCCGGCCGCGCCGGCGTTCGGCCATGCGGTCGTGAGCCCGCCGGTGGTCGAATCGGGTGCGCTGCAGGTCTTCACGCTGTCGGTGCCGACCGAGCGCGAGGAGCGCACGACGACGGAGATCGAGCTCACCGTGCCCAAGGGCTTCGCGATCGACTCCTTCGCGCCCGCTCGCGGGTGGAAGCGCAAGGTCGCCTCGACCGGCAGCGGCGAGACCGCGGTCGTCAACACGGTCACGTGGACGGGCGGCTCGGTGCCGACCGGCGAGGACGCGGTCTTCTCGTTCAACGCGACCGCGAGCACGTCGCAGACCTACACGTTCAAGGTCCGCCAGACCTACGACGACGAGGCGGTCGTCGACTGGACCGGCGACGAGGGGTCGGACACGCCCGCGCCGCGGATCGAGGCGAAGGCGTCGCTCGGCGGCGGCGGGAGCTCGACCATCGCCATCGTCGCGCTGCTCGCGGGCACGCTCGGGATCCTGTTCGGGCTGCTCGCGATCCTCAGCGTCCGCGGGGACCGGCCGCTCACATGAGCCGGTCTGTGCGGCGCGTGTTCCTGAGGGCGGTCCTCGCGGGCATCGCGCTGGCCGCCGCCGCGCCCGCCGGCGCGTGGGCGCACGCGTCGCTGCTGGCCACGGCGCCCGCGGCGCAGCGCGTGGCCCCGCACGCGCCGGACGAGCTCGCCCTGACGTTCAGCGAGGCCGTCGAGCCGCGGTTCGCCGTCATCTCGATCACCGACGTCAAGGGCCGCCAGCTCGGCACGGGCACGCCGACGCGGTCGACCGCGGACCCGCGGACGATCGAGCGCCGGCTCGAGCACCTGCGCCCCGGCTGGTACCTCGCCTACTGGCGGGTGATCTCGGCCGACGGCCATCCCGTGCGCGGGGCGTTCACGTTCGCCGTCGGCCCCGGGCCGGGGACGCCGAAGCAGTTCGCGCTCCCGTCGCTGAAGGAGACCGCGGCGACGCCCGGGCTGGTCGCGGCCCGGTGGGGCGCGATGCTCAGCCTGATGCTCGCGATCGGGCTGTTCCTGTTCCGCTGCGTCATCGCGCGGCCCGTCGGGGCGACGGAGGAGGACCGGTCGCTGCGCGCGGTGACCGTCGCGTTCGCGTGCGCGCTGGCCGCGGCGCTCGTCCTCGTGCCCGTCTACCTGCTGCTGTCGACGGCGAAGTTCGCGACGCTCGCCGTGACCGACGTCGGCGCGCTCCTGCCGCTGTTGCGGATCTCGTCGTTCGGGCGCGGGATCAGCGACCTCGAGGTGCTGCTCGCCCTGTTCGGCGTCGCGGCCGGGGTCGCGATCTGGCTCGACCGCCCCGACCGCGCGCGGCGGTCGGTCGTCGAGCTCCTCGCGCTCGGCGCCGCGATCTCGTGCGCCGCCGCGATCCTCGTCGTCCCGGGGCTGGCCGGGCACGCGGCGCAGACCTCGCCCCGCGCGCTCGCGATGGCGCTCGACTGGATCCACCTGGCGGCCGGGTCGGTGTGGCTCGGCGGGCTCGCCGGGCTGCTCGTCCTCTGGGCCGCCGCGCGCCGGGGGCGCCGGCTGCGCGCGCTCGCGACCGTCACGCCGCGGTTCTCGCGCACCGCGCTCGCCTCCGTGCTCGCGCTCGTGGCGACCGGGACCGCGCAGACCGTCGTGCAGCTGCCGACGTTCGGCGCGCTGTGGGAGACCGGCTACGGCCGCGCGATCCTCGTGAAGATCGGGCTGCTCGGCGGCGCGTTGGTGCTCGGCGCGGTCAACCTGCTCGTGACGACGCCCCGGCTCGCCCGCGCGGGCGCGCGCGACGACCCCGACGGCGGCGGGCGAGGCGCGGCGCTGCTGCGCCGGACGGTCTCGGGCGAGGTCGCACTCGTGACCTCGACCGTGTTCGCCGCGTCGGTGCTGACGAGCCTGCCGCCGCCCGCCGCCGCGCTCGGCCGCGCGGGCGACGCCGTCGCGCGCGTCGGCCCCGGGCCGGTGCGCCATCACGTCGTGCAGGCGGGCACCCGCGCGGTCGTCCGCCTCGAGCCGAACACGGCGGTCCGGCCGATGGACTTCGGCCTCGACCTCTCGCGGGCGGGCCGGCCGCTGACCGGCGCGACGGTGATCGCGAAGTTCGACATGCTCGACATGGACATGGGCCAGGAGGCCTACAAGCTGCGCGAGACCGGCCCCGGCCAGTACCGGCGCAACGCGATGCCGCTGATCATGGTCGGCAACTGGGGCGTGACGTACGAGGTCACGCCACGGGCGGGGGCGCCGTACTCGTTCGTCGTCGTCGACCGGGCGAACGGATGAGCCGCGGCGGGCGGGGCGGGCGGGACCAATTTCTGATCGGGGCCGCGCTCCTCGCGGTGCTCGCCGCCTTCGCGGCGGTGCTGATCGTCGTGCTGCTCGCGCGGTCGGTGCTCGGCGCATAGGCCGGTGTCTGCGCGCCCGGCCGCGGATGGGATGATCCGCGGACGATGGAGTCCTGCCACGTGTGGATCCGGCTGCGGCGCACGGGCGGTGTCGCCGGGATCGTCACCGAGGCAACGCTCGACACCGCCGACCTCGACCCGGGCGAGGCCCGGAGCGTCCTCGCCGCGCTCGAGGGCGCGAACCTCGACGCCCAGGCCGCGGCCGCGCCGCCTGCGCCCGGGCCGCCGGACACGTTCCGCTACGCCCTCGAGGTCCGAACGGGGTCGGCGACGCGGACCGTCGAGTTGGGCGAGAGCGCGATCCCGGAGACGCTGCGGCCGCTCGTCGACGAGCTCGTCCGCCGCGCGGAGCCGGTCCGCCGGTGACCCGCGCCCCGGCCGCGCGGCACCGCATCCTGCCGCCGCACCTGCTGCACCGGATGATCGAGGAGGGCGACGCGGAGGTCCGCGCCGCGGCGCTCGCGACCCTCAGGATCGACGCCCGCGTCCGCATCGCGCGGGCCGAGGGGGCCGCGCGGGGCGGCGCCGCGAGCGCGCCGATCACGTACGCGCGGATCGGCGGCTCGGTCCAGCGCACGATCTACGACCAGCATCACGCCACGACGCAGACGCCCGGCGAGGTCGTGCGCACGGAGGGCCAGGACCCGGTCGCCGACACCGCCGTCAACCAGGCCTACGACGGCCTCGGCGCGACCTACGACTTCTACTGGTCGCAGTTCGCGCGCGACTCGATCGACGGCCAGGGGATGCCGCTGCTCGGCCTCGTCCACTACGGGACGAACTACGACAACGCGTTCTGGGACAACGCCGGCCACATGTTCTTCGGCGACGGCGACGGGCGGACGCTGACCCAGACGACCGCGGGCATCGACGTCATCGGCCACGAGCTGACCCACGGCGTGACCCAGCACGAGGCGAACCTCGTCTACTCCGGCCAGTCGGGCGCGCTGAACGAGTCCGTGTCCGACGTCTTCGGCATCCAGGTCAAGCAGCTGGCGCTCGGCCAGAACGTGAACGAGTCCGACTGGCTGATCGGGGCGGACATCGTCGGCCCGATGCTCGAGCCGGCGCTGCGCTCGATGAAGGCGCCCGGCACGGCGAACCGGTTCGACGACCAGCCCGCCGACATGGACGGCTACGTCGAGGGCGGCGACGTCCACGTCAACTCGGGCATCCCGAACCGGGCGTTCGCGGTCGCGGCCACGACGCTCGGCGGCAACGCCTGGGACGCGGCCGGCCCGATCTGGTACGCGACCCTGACCGACCCGCAGCTGCGCTCGACGGCGACGTTCGCGGAGTTCGCGGCCCTGACGCTGGTCCACGCGCAGCGCCAGTTCGGCACGACGTCGAAGGAGCAGGACGCGGTGCGGGCCGGGTGGGAGGCCGCGAAGGTCGCGGTGCGCTGACCGGCGCTCACGCGAACGCCGGGATCACCTCGGCGCCGTAGCCGTCGAGCGTCGCCTCCTGCGCGTCGTGCATCAGGTAGATGTTGAACTGATCGACGCCGAGCGCCTCGAGCTCGCGGAGCTTCGCGACGTGGTCGGCCACCGTCCCGAGCACACAGAAGCGGTCGACGATCTCATCCGAGACGAACTCCGTGTCGGGGTTGCCGGCGCGGCCGTGGTGGGCGTAGTCGTAGCCCTCGCGGGCGCGGATGTAGTCGGTCAGCGCGGTGGGGATCTCGCCGCCCTCGCCGTAGCGGCGGACGAGGTCGGCGACGTGGTTGCCGACCATCCCGCCGAACCACCGGCACTGGTCGCGCGCGTGCGCGACGTCGCTGCCGAGGTACGCGGGCGCAGCGACACAGATCGCGATGTCGTCGGGGTCGCGGCCCGCCTCCTCCGCCGCCGCGCGCACGCGCTCGACGGTCCAGCGCACGATCACCGGGTCGGCGAGCTGGAGGATGAACCCGTCGGCCTTGCGCCCGACCAGCGCCAGCGCCTTCGGCCCGTAGCCGGCCATCCACACGTCGAGCTTGCCGTCGCGCACCCACGGGATCGAGACGTCGCCGGCCGGCGTGGAGATCGGGCGGCCTTCGGCCAGCTCCTTGATGATGTGCATCGCGCTCTCGGTCTCGGCCAGCGTGGTCGGCTTGCGCCCGAGCACGCGCTGCGACGAGTCGCCGCGGCCGATCCCGCAGATCGTGCGGTTGCCGAAGCCCTCGTTGAGGGTCGCGAACAACGAGGCGGTCACCGTCGGGTCGCGGGTCCTCGGGTTCGTGACGAGGGGGCCGACGATGATCCGCTCCGTCGCCGCGAGCATCTGCGCATAGATCACGTACGGCTCCTGCCACAGGATGTGGGAGTCGAACGTCCACGCGTAGCGGAAGCCGAGCGCCTCGGCCCGCTGCGGTGAGCTCGACGACGCGCCGCTGCGGCGGGTCGGTCTGGAACGTGACGCCGAAGTCCACCGGTCAGCCCTCCACCGCCGTCGCTTTCGCCGTCGCCGGCGCCTGCAGTCGCGTCAGCGCCACGAAGGTCAGCGCGGACAGCCCGAACGCGACGAACACCCCGTAGCGGTACAGCTGATCGAAGAAATCCGGGTCGGCGATCACGCCGCCCTTGGTGGTCGCGGCGTTGATGAAGCCCGGCAGCACGGGGATCACGCCCGCCGCCACCGCGACGAGCGCGCGCCAGTTGTAGCCCTTCGAGTACCAGTACTCGCCGCCCGCGCCGTAGCGGTACAGCTGCTCGACGTTCAGCCGCCCACGCCGGAGCAGCCAGTAGTCGAACACCATCACGGCCAGGAAGGAGGCGAGCAGGCTGCCGTAGCCGACGAGCCAGGTGAAGATGTAGGCGCCCGCGTCCTCGTACAGCCGCCACGGGAACGAGACGATCCCGATCACGGCCGTGATCATCCCGCCGGCGCGGAACGAGATCTGGCGCGGCGAGAGGTTGGAGAAGTCGTTCGACGGCGAGACCACGTTGGCCGCCATGTTCGTGGAAACCTGCGCGATCACGACGATGATCATCGCGACGACGAGCAGGACGGGCAAGTCGGCGAGAAGCCGTGCGACGAGCGTCACCGGATCCCAGATCGGCTCGCCGAACTCCACGATCGTGGCGCACGTGACCGCGATGCCGATGAACGCGAAGCCGGTCATCGTCACCGGCATCGCGATGCTCTGGCCGACGATCTGCGACCGCTGGTCGCGCGCGTAGCGCGTGAAGTCGGGGATGTTCATCGACAGCGTGATCCAGTAGCCGACGTTCGCCGCCAGCCCGGGTCCGAACAGCGACCAGAAGCTCGCGTCGCCGGCCACCAGCTGCGACGAGGCCGAGAACATGTTGCCGGCCGCCCCGAAGCCCCAGATCAGCAGGCCGATGCTCCCGCCGAGCAGCAACGGCGCCGCGTAGCTCTCGAGGAACTTGATGCCGTCGATGCCGCGCAGGATGATCGCCACCTGGACGATCCAGAAGACGCCGAAGGCGATCGCCTTGTGCCCGCTCACGTCGGCCCAGCCCGAGGTCAGCGTCGTCATCAGCGTGTCGAGCGCGAGCGCCCCGATCCAGGTCTGGATGCCGAACCAGCCGCACGCGACGAGCGCGCGCGCCATCGCCGCGACGTTCGCGCCGCGGATGCCGAAGCTCGAGCGGACGAGCACCGGGAACGGGATGCCGTATTTCGTTCCCGGATGCGAATTGAGCAGGATCGGGATCAGGACGATCAGGTTGCCGAGCGCGACCGTGAGCAGTCCCTGCCACCAGGTCATGCCGGCCGTGATCAGGCCCGACGCCAGCGTGTACGTCGTGATCACGATCGACAGCCCGACCCACAGCGCCGCGAGGTTGTACGTGCCCCACGTGCGCTGTTCCGGGCCGGTCGGCGCGAGGTCCTTGTTCGACAGCTGCGAGTCGGCGATGGTGCTCGTGCTCATCTCATCCGCTCCTTTCCGCCGCCCACTCGAGCGTGCGCCGCGTGAGCTCGTACAACGTCTGGACCGACTGCTCGAGGTCCGCGTCCGACGTGTCCTCCTCCTTCGTGTGGCTGACGCCGCCGATCGACCGGACGAACAGCATCACGGTCGGGATCCGGCGCGCCATCTCGGCGGCGTCGTGCAGCGGCCCGCTCGGCAGCCGCGTGCTCGTGCCGGCCACCTCGGCGATCGCGGCGTCGGCCAGCTCGATCAACTCCGCGTCGAACGGGATCGGCTCGATCTCCCACACCCGCTCCCAGGCGACCGTGCAGCCCTCCTCCTCGGCGATCTCCTCGGACCGTGCGCGCGCGGTGGCGAGCATGTCGGCGAGGACGTTCGCGTCGAGCGCACGCTGGTCGAGCGAGACCTCGCAGCTGCCGTTGAAGGCGGTCACGATCCCCGGCGTCACGCGCACGCTCCCGGTCGTGGCGCGCACGTCGTCGCGCGCGGCGGCATCGTCGCGCCAGGCGAGCGAGCTGCGCGCCGCCGCGAGGAACGCGTCGCGGCGCAGGTGCATCGGGCTCGCGCCCGCGTGCGCGTGGGCGCCCGTGAAGCGGACGCGGTGGCGCTGCACGCCGAACGTGCCGAGCACCGCGCCGAGCGAGAGGTCGAGCTGCTCGAGCACGGGCCCCTGCTCGATGTGCAGCTCGAGGTAGGCGAGCGCTCCGTCCAGCCGGCGGCCGGACTCCCGCATCCGGTCGAGCTCGACGCCGTGGGCGGCGAGGGCGTCGGGCAGCGCGGTCCCGTCGCGATCGGTCAGGCCGCGCACCTCCTCGGGATCGAGCGACCCGGCGCAGGCGCTCGAGCCGAGCAGGCTGCGGCCGAAGCGCGCGCCCTCCTCGTCGGCCCAGTCGACGAGCTTGAGCGTCAGCTCGCGCCGCTCGGGCGCCAGCGCGCGCAGCACCTCCAGACCGGCGACGACGTTCAGCGTGCCGTCGAGCCAGCCGCCGTCCGGGACCGAGTCGAGGTGGCCGCCGACGATCACGAAGCGGTCGGACCCGCCCGGCGCGGTCGCCCAGGTGTTGCCGGCCTCGTCGCGCTCGACGGTGACGCCGTCGATGGCATCGAGCTCGCTCGCGAGCCAGTCGCGCGCGGTGATCCACGTGTCGGTCCAGGCGACCCGCTGCGCGCCGTTCTCGTCGCCGGTCAGCCGTCTCAGCTCGCGCAGGCCGGCGACCGCGCGCGCCGCGTCGACGCCCGGCATCAGCGGACGGCCGGACCGGGCGCGGGCTGCGCGAACGTGCGGTGCACGTACCGGCCGGAGCCCGGCTCGGCGAGGACCTCGCCGTCGCGATACGCGAGCTCGCCGCGCACGTAGACCGCGGCCGGGCCGCCGATGAACGTCATCCCCTCGTACGGCGTGTAGTCGACGTTGCCGTGCCGGTTGGACTGCGTCGCGGTGACCTCCAGGTCGGGGTCCCAGACCACGATGTCCGCGTCGGCGCCGGGTGCCAGCGTGCCCTTGCGCCCCGCCATTCCGTGCACGCGCGCCTGGTTGGTGGAGAGGGCGGCGACGAACAGGTTCTCCGTGATCCGGCCCTCGCGCACACCGTGCGTCCACAGCACGGAGGAGCGCTCCTCGACGCCGGGCAGTCCGTTGGGGATCAGGGTGAAGTCGTCGGCCCCGAGCTCCTTCTGGCCGGCGTAGTTGAACGAGCAGTGGTCGGAGCCGAAGATCTGCAGGTCGCCCGCCTGCAGGCCGTGCCACAGCGCCGGCCGGTTGGACGGGTCGCGCAGCGGTGGCGAGCACACGTACTTGGCCCCCTCGAAGCCGGGCCGCGCGAGGTCGGCGTCGGAGAATGCGAAGTACTGGCCGCAGGTCTCGCCGTAGACCGTCTGTCCGCGCGCGTGCGCCTGCTCGATCGCCTGCAGCGCGCCGGCGCAGGTGACGTGCACGACGAGCAGCGGGCAGCCGGCGAGCTCGGCCAGCCGGATCGCCCGGTTGGTCGCCTCGGCCTCGACCGCCTCGGGCCGCGTCAGCCCGTGCCAGCGCGGCTCGGTGTCGCCGCGCGCGAGCGCCTGCGCCTGCAGCTTGACGATCACGTCGCCGTTCTCGGCGTGCACGAGCACGAGCAGGCCGCAATCCCGCGCGATCTGCATCGCCTCGAACAGGTCCTCGTCGGGGGTGTAGAGCGGCGTGCCCTTGTAGGCCATGAAGATCTTCACCGTCGCGACGCCGAGGTCGGGCAGCGACGGCAGCTCCCGCTTCACGTCGTCGGTGAGGTTCGTGATCGCCACGTGCAGGCCGTAGTCGATGCGCGCCGTCTCCGCCTTGCCCTGCCACGTCTCGACGGCCTCGCCCAGCGTGCCGTCCGGGTCCTGGAGCGAGAAGTCGACCAGCATCGTCGTGCCGCCGGCGAGCGCCGCCGCCGTGCCGGTGTCCCAGTTGTCGGCGGTGACCGTGCCGCCGAACGGCATGTCCATGTGCGTGTGCCCGTCGATGAAGCCAGGCATCAGCTTCGCGCCGGAGACGTCGATGATCTCGGCGCCGTCGCGCGGCAGGTCGACGCCGACCGCCGCGATCGTCTCGTCCTCGACCGCCACGTCGGCGCGGAACGAGCCCTCGGCGGTGACGACCGTCCCGCCCTCGAAGATCTTCCTCACGTGACCACCTTGATCGAAGGTCATCGTCCACGCGCTCGAACGAGTGGCGAACTCGGGCTCATCGCATCCTAGGCATCGCGACGGTTCGTCGCCACGCGGCTCTCCACCGCGATCCACGCGCCGCCGCCGGGCCCCCGGGCGTTCGTGCCCGGGGACCCTTCTCGCGCCAACCCCTGCCGTCGTCTCTAGCTCACTGGCCGCGGCGACCGGGGATCGCCGGGAGCTCGTCGCGAATGCTCGTCGGCCGCGACGGCGCGGCGATCGCGCTCTTCACGGCCGCGGGGGTCCAGCGAGCGGCGCCGCGGAGCGGCGGCACCCCCTCGTTGCTCAGCTGAGTCGCGATCGCCTGCAGGCTCATGCCCGCTTCGCGCATCGCGCGGATACGGTCGGCGAGGATGGCGCGGTCCTCGGCGGTCGGGCCCGCCCGCCCCGGCGTCTGGACGCGGGCGAGGCTGCGCCGGGCGCGGGTCGCGGTCCGCTCGCCCTCCCAGGCGGACACCGAGATCAGGGTGCTCGCGGTCTGGTGGCCATGGACGGTCGCGGTATCGAGCTCGAGGTCGAGCGCGACGAGCGCGGCCTCGGCATCCCGGAACCACTCGAGCAGCGCGCTGAGATCGGCGAGTGAGCGCACGAGGCTGCGCGAGTCGCTGACGACCAACGCACGGGCCTCGCCCGCGACGATCCGCTCGAGCGCGCTCCTGAACCCGGGACGGCCGACCATGCGCCCCGTGTCCTGGTCGCGGACGATCTCCTCGAGCCGCCACCCGGCCTGGTCGCACGCGGCCTCGATGTCCATGAACGCCTCCTGGTCGGTCCGGGGGTCGGAGACCGTGGCGACGTAGCCGATGACCGGCTCACCCGAGCCGAGCTTCGACGGTGAACGGCGGACGTCGCCGCCCTCGACCCACACCGGCGCGGGCTTGCGCGGGTCGTCGACGAGGTACCGCGCCCGCCGGGGGTCGTCGCCCGCGTCGCGCGGCACGGCGGTCGCCAGGGCGAATCCGCGGAACGAGCCGATGTCCGGCCGCTCGCTCTCGCCCTCGAGATAGAGCTCGCGATCGATCGCCACGAGCCCGTCGGCGCCCTCCGGCCGCCGGCGGGTCAGCGCGACGGCCACCGCCGTCGCCGCGAGGAGCAGCGCGATGGCGGCAACGATGATCGGCAGGTCAGACCCGTTCGTGCTCGTTCGCTCGACGGGACCCACGGGCTGCGCACCGCGCGGTGGGGCGGCCGGCCGTCCGGTCGACGGCGTGGTCGGGGTCGCCGGCGGCGGGCTGGTGGCCGGGCGCGGCGGGGTGGATCGAGGTTCGCGCGCACCCCTCCGTCGTGCCTGCGACGCGCGCTCGATCAGGCCGAGGACGCTGCGCGTCTTGGGTCCCACGACCCCGTCGGGCACGAGGCCGTACCGCGTCTGCAAGCGGCGGACGGCCGCGGCGGTCAGCGGCCCGAAGCGCCCGTCGACGCCGGGCCGGCCGAGATCGAACCCGCGCCGGTCGAGGATGCGCTGCACCCGCCGGACGCCGGCGCTCGGGGACGCGCCGAGGCCGGCGCCTTGCTCGAGGACCGTCGTGGACGTGGATGTGGCGGCGACGGCGGGCAGCGGCGCTCCCAGCGCGACCGCACCAATCGCCATCAGGATGGTTGCTGCGAATGCGCTGCGCGCAAGCAGCCAGGACAACATGGCAGGACTCCCTTTCGAATCGGCTCAAACACGCGCTCGGGCGGGGCGCCCGGAGCGGGTCGGTGAAGCACCCGGGACGGGTGCTCAGCCGGGCCGTTCGACCAGGGAGACGAAGGCCGCCGGCCGATGGGCGGCCGGGGCGAGGAGCAGGCGATAGGCGGCGCAGAGCGCCAGTGCGAGGAAGCTGAGAAGCAGCGCGCCGGGGCCGCCCGCGAAGCCGCCGCCGCTGCCGGCGCCGGAGGACGAACCCGCCCCGAGGCCACCGGGCGCGCCCGGGGTCACGGGCGGCGCGGAGTGCGTGCGGTTCGCCGGGGCGTATGCCGCCGTCGTCCCGGCCGGCGTGTGCGCGACTGCGGCCGGGGCCGTCGGGGTGAACGTGAAGCCGAGGGGGCCGTCCGGCGCGGGCAAGGTGACGGCGCTCTGGCGGGCGGGCGCGGCGGCCGGGGCGCCGGGAAGGTGCGTCGCCGCCGCGGTCTGGCCGGCGGGCGTGTGGAGGATGGGCGCGGACTGCGCGGGCGACGCCGGGGCGGTCGTCGTCGTGTTCGAGATGGCCGCGGCGGCGTTCGTCGAGTGCCCCGCTGCTGACGCGGCACCGGTGGCACCCGGCGTGACGGCGGTCGGCGTGGCCCGGGGCGCCGGGGTGGGCGCAGGAGCCGTCGGCGCCGAGAGGCTCGGGCGCGGCGAGGCGGGGGCCGGGGCCGTGATCGTCGGGGTCGGTAGGCGTCATCGCAGCGGAGACCACCGGCCGCACCACCGCAACCGCGGTCGGCGGGAGCACGGTGGCGACCGACGCCGCCACCGGGGCGAGCGCGGCGGCGATCGGCGTCAGCGCCGGAGCGGCCGCCCCGACGACCGGCGCCAGCGGCTTCACGACCGAGGACACCACCGGAGTCACAGCCGCCACGACCGGCGCCAGCGGCTTCGCCACCGACGAAACGACCGGGGCCACAGCGGCCACGACCGGAGCCAGCGGCTGCGTCACAGCGGCCACGACCGGCGCCAGCGGCTTCACGACCGACGAAACGACCGGGGCCACAGCGGCCACGACCGGAGCCAGCGGCTGCGTCACAGCGGCCACGACCGGCGCCAGCGGCTTCACGACCGACGCCGACCACCGGAGCGACAGCGGCCACGACCGGCGCCAGCGGCTTCACGACCGACGGAGACGACCGGCGCCACAGCCGCGACGACGGGCGCCAGCGGCTGCGCGACGGCTGACACGACCGGAGCGACAGCGGCCACGACCGGCGCCAGCGGCTTCACGACCGACGCCACGACCGGAGCCACAGCCGCGACGACGGGCGCCAGCGGCTGCGCGACGGCTGACACGACCGGCGCGACAGCGGCCACGACCGGCGCCAGCGGCTTCACGACCGACGCGACCACCGGAGCCACAGCCGCGACGACGGGCGCCAGCGGCTGCGCGACGGCTGACACGGCCGGCGCCACGGCGGCCACGACCGGCGCCAGCGGGTTCGTCACCGACGCGACGACCGGCGCCACAGCCGTCACGACCGGGGCCACCGGCTTCGTCACCGACGCGACGACCGGCGCCACAGCCGTCACGACCGGCGCCACCGGCTTCGTCACCGACGCGACGACCGGCGCCACAGCCGTCACGACCGGCGCCAGCGGCTTCGTCACCGACGCGACGACCGGCGCCACAGCCGTCACGACCGGCGCCACCGGCTTCGTCACCGACGCGACGACCGGCGCCACAGCCGTCACGACCGGGGCCAGCGGCTTCACGACCGACGACACCACCGGCGCCACCGGCTTCACGACGTCGGCGACGGGGGTGGCCGCGGGAGCCACGAGCTTCAGGACCGGAGCCAGCGGCGCGGTCACGGACGCGGCGGGCCGGATGATCTCGGCGACCGGCGCGAGCGGCTGCGTCGCGGTCACCGTGGCGATCGCGTCCGCCGCCGGCGCCACCGGCTTCGTGACCGCCGGCGCCACCGGCTTCGCGACCCGAGCCACTGTGTCAGCGGCGGATGCGACGACGCTTGCGGTCGTCGACGCGACGGCGGGGCTGGGCGACGCAGGCGTCGGCGTGATCGCGGGGCCGGACGTCGCGGCGGAGACCACCGACTTCGCGGCCGCCGACACCACGGACCCCGCGCCAACCCCGGAAGCGGGCGGAGCGGGAGATGCGGGCTTCGCCGTCACGGCCGACGCAACGGTCGTCGCGACCGTCGCCACCGGCGCCGCCGGCTTCGATGCGGCCGCCGGGGCGCTCGGCGTCGCCGGCTTCGGCGCGGCCGGAGCGACCGGCGCCGCAGGCTTCGCCGTCACGGCCGAGGCAACCGACGTCGCGACCGCGGCCACCGGCGCCGCCGGCTTCGACGCCGCCGCCGGAGCGCTCGGCGTCGCCGGCTTCGGCGCGGCGGAGCGACCGGCGCCGCAGGCTTCGCCGTCACGGCCGAGGCAACCGACGTCGCGACGCGCAGCCACCGGCTTCGATGCCGCCGCCGGAGCGCTCGGCGCCGCCGGCTTGGAAGCGGCGACCGGAGCGCTCGACGTCGCCGGCTTGGAAGCGGGGGCGGCGCTCGGCGTCGCCGGCTTCGGAGCGGAAGCGGCCGGCGTCGCGGGCTTCGCCGTGACCGCCGAAGCAACCGACGTGGCGACCGCGGCCACCGGCGCCGCCGGCTTCGACGCAGCCGCCGGGGCGCTCGACGTCGCCGGCTTGGAAGCGGCGACCGGAGCGCTCGACGTCGCCGGCTTGGAAGCGGCAACCGGAGCGCTCGACGTCGCCGGCTTGGAAGCGGCAACCGGAGCGCTCGACGTCGCCGGCTTGGAAGCGGCGACCGGGGCGCTCGACGTCGCCGGCTTCGGAGCGGAAGCGGCCGGCTTCGACGCAACGGTCGGGGCGCTCGGCGTCGCAGGCTTCGGCGCCGGCGCCGGCGCGGCCGTTGCGGCGGGCTTGGCGGCGGCCGGGGCCGGAGCAGCAGGCGCCGGAGCGGGGCTCGCCGCGGCCGGCTTCGCCGCGGGCGCGGAGGGAGCCGGAGCAGCGGAGGCAGACGCCGGAGCGGACGTTGCCGACGCCGCACCCGTCGCCGCCGACGCCGCAGTTTGAGCGACCCCGCCGACAGCCTGGGTCGCCGAACCGACGGCCGATTGGGCGAACGCGATCCCGGGTGCGCCCAGGACGACGCCGAGCCAGAGGGCCACCGCCAGCGCACCGCGACGCACGCGTCCGACGCCCATCCGTTCGACTCGGAGAAGGGACGACGGCGAGGTGCCGTTCGAAGGCAAGAAGGCTGACCGTGGGCCGGGATGTTCGGCGGGCGGTAGAACCCGCACGATGATTGGTACCCGGGACGCGACGAACGACCCATCGAATGTCTGAATAAGAACGTCCAGACATCGCGGCGCCGAGGTCGCGCACGCTGCGTCGCGCAGCGAATCTGGCTCTGTTGAGCCCTCGCGTCTCCCGTCGCTCCCGTCCTTCGGGTCTTCTACGACGCGAAGTGGCGTGACTCGCGGGGGCGCCAGGTCAAGCCCCGGGTTGGTCCGGCGTGCTCGAGCTGGCGGAGTTCGGCGGCCAGCCGATCGCGACGGCGCAGGTCGAGCGCCGGCTCTCGGCCGGCTGATGCGGTGTGACGCAGGCATAGGGCGATCGCCAGCTTTGACGGCGCAGTAACGCTGGGCTGACGGCCGGGCGGGAGGGTCAGTGCCTCAACGACCCGGAGGAGTTGGATATGGCGACGGCCACCATCAATGAGGCGAAGCTCGACGAGTTCATGGGCCGCTTCGTGCAGGACATGGGCGCGGCTGCGACCGCGCCGCTCGTGTTGATCGGCGACAAGCTCGGGCTGTACAAGGCGATGGCCGACGGCGAGCAGGTCACGCCCGCGGAGCTGGCGCAGCGCACGGGCTGTAGCGAGCGCTACCTGCGCGAGTGGTTGAGCCAGCAGGCCGCGAGCGGCTACGTGGAGTACGAACCGGAGACGAGGACGTTCCGGCTCCCGCCCGAGCAGGCGATGGCGCTGGCCGACGACGACAGCCCGGTGTTCATCCCGGGCGCTTTCCAGCTGCTGGCCGCGATCATCAAGGACGAGCCGCACATCACCGAGCGCTTCCGCTCGGGCGCGGGGTTCGGCTGGCACGAGCACGATCACGACCTGTTCGAGGGCACGGAGCGCTTCTTCCGGCCGGGCTATCTCGCGAATCTGGTCGAGGCGTGGCTGCCCTCGCTGGACGGCGTGGTCGCGAAGCTCGAGGCGGGCGCACGCGTGGCCGACATCGGCTGCGGCCACGGCGCCTCGACGATTCTGATGGCCGAGGCGTACCCCCGATCGACGTTCGTCGGCTCGGACTACCACGAGGGCTCCGTCGAGGCTGCCCGCCGTGCGGCCGAGCGCGCCGGCGTTGCCGACCGGGTGCGCTTCGAGGTCACGTCGGCGAAAGCGTTCTCAGGCGGCCCGTTCGACCTCGTCTGCGTGTTCGACGCGCTGCACGACATGGGCGACCCGGTCGGGGCCGCGCGCCACGTCCGCTCTCAGCTCGCCGACGACGGCACCTGGATGGTCGTCGAGCCCTTCGCCGGCGACGCGCTCGAGGAGAACCTCAACCCGATTGGGCGCGTGTTCTACGCCGGGTCGACGATGCTCTGCACTCCCGCTTCGCTGAGCCAGGAGGTCGGGCTCGCGCTCGGCGCGCAGGCGGGCGAGAAGCGGCTCACCGAGGTGCTGCACGCGGGCGGCTTCTCGAGCGTCCGCCGTTCGGCCGAGACGCCGTTCAACCTCGTCCTCGAGGTGCGTCCCTAGCCGGCCGCCGCGAGCGCAGCCAGTGAGCGCAGGGATGCGCTCACTGCGCCGCGCTGGGTGTCCAGCCGGTGCGCCTCCTCCTCGGGGATCTCGACGTGGACGCCGATTCGCGTGCCATCGTCGAGCGCCTCCAGGCGCCATTCGTAGACGAGGTAGCTGACCAGGCAGGAGATGGTCACGTGGCGACCGTCGGCGTTGGTCCGCAGCGTCTGCGGCATCGGGAAGTCGGGGTAACCGCGCGGGTACAGCGTGAAGCCGTCCTCGCCGGTGGGCTCGACGGTCTCGACCCCCTCCCACCACTCGGGGAAGCGGGCCGGGTCGTAGAGGAGCTTCCACACCTCCTCGACCGGGGCGGACGTCGTCGTGCTGTCATTGAACGTCGGCAAGGGCCTCCAATCCGCGCAGCTCCTCGGCTACGCGCTCGAGCTCGCGGGACGGCATGACGATGCCGGTGACCGGCGGGCGGCCGAGGTCGACCAGCGAGTCCAGGTGCTGGCGGCCGAACGAGTCGTCGCCCGCCAGCCGGCGCCAGTGGCGCTCGGCCTCGCCCAAGCGCCTGGCCGCGAGCTCCGCGTCGCCACGCACACGGGCCACGAGCGCCTGCGCGAAGGCCATCCTCGCCACCAGCACGTCAGGGCGCTGGGCGGCTCGGATCGGTTCCAGCGCAGCCGCGCGGATCTCGGCCTCGGCGTCGTCGGGGCGGTTGCAGCGCGCGAGCGACTCGGCGCGGCGCAGCCGCGCATCGGCGCGCACGATCGGCGGGTCGCCGGTCAGCGCGCGGGCGAGCAGCTCCTGGGCGCGATCGTGATCGCCGGCCATTGCCGCCAACAGCCCGGCGTCGTGGTCGGCGAGCGCAACGAGGACGGGCGAGCCCAGCCGTGCGGCGAGCTCGCTCTGGTGGTCGCTCGCCTCGCGCGCCTCCTCGTATCGCCCGAGGAGGCCGAGCACGCCGGCGCGCAGGCTCGTGGTCTGGAGCGCGAGCACCGGAAACGGCGAGGTGGTCACCGCGCCGCGGTCCGCCAGCGCGACCGCGCGCTCGGTGTCGCCGAGCGCGACCGCGACACACGCCGCGTTCGCCCACCCGCTATAGGCGAGGTCGGGCCGGCCGGCGGCCTCCGCAGCCTCGCCCGAGGCGACGAACGCCGCCTCCGCCTCGGGGAGGCGCCCCTCCCCGGTCAGCGCGAACGCCTCGACCGTGCGCAGGTGGTGGCGCGGCAACGGGGAGCCCTCCAGGTCGAGCCCGAGCGCCGACAGCTCGGCGAGCGTCGCCTCACCTGCCGTCGAGCCGTCGATCGTGACCTCGGCCCAGGCCTTGATCAGCAGCAGCTCGGCGCGCAGCCACGGCTCCGAGGCACGGGCCAGTCCGCGCGTGGCGGCAGTGCGCGCGCGGCCGGGGTCGCACAGCGGGCCGCGAAACCACAGCGCCGCCTGGTGGTGCGCCTCGGGCGTCGCGAGCGCGAGCCGGTCGTACTCCTCGAGCGCCTCCTCGCGCCGTGCGAGCTGGGCGAGCACGGTCGCGAGCTCGATCCGGATCTGGTCGTCGTCCGGGCGCAGCTCGACCGCCTCCCTGAGAAAGGTGACTGCCGCGACCGACGCGGTAGCGCGTACGGCGGCGGCTGCGGCCTCGACGAGGCGCTCGGCCGCGAGGTCGTCGCGGCCTGCGAGCCGGAGGTGGCGCGCGGCCTCGGCCGGGCTGGCGCGCAAGGCGCGCCCGAGCGTCTCGTGGTGCTGGTCACGGCGGGCGTCGTCGAGGTCCGCGGCAACCGCCTCGCGCAGCAGGTCGTGGCGGAAGCCGACGCGGCCGTCGATGCTCCGGAAGAGGCCGCAGTCCATCGCGGCTATCACGTCCTCGGGGTCGGCGAGAGCGGCGACCTCGAGCCGATCCAGGGGGCGGCCCGCGACCGCGGCGAGCTCGGTGACGCGGCGCGCGGGCGGCACGAGGCCGGCGATCGCCGTGCGCACGACGCCGCGCAGCGATGCGGGCGGCCCGTGGTCGCCAGCCCCGGCCGCGCGGGCGGACTCGAGCGCGAGCAGCGGGTTGCCGTCGGCGGCAAGGATCACGCGCTCGCGCGTCGGCGCGTCGAGCGCGCTGACCGCGTCGATCAGGGCCACCAGCTGGACGCGGTTGAGCGGGCGCAGCTCGTGCTCGCGCACCTGCACGCCACGGGCGCGCGCGGTGTGCACGAGCGCGTCCACCTCGTCGCGCCGCGGCGTCAGCCGACGCGTGAGCACGAGCAGCACGGGCATCGCCACGATCCGGCGCGCGAGGTAGGCGGCGAGTTCGAGTGTCGGCGCGTCGGCCACGTGGACGTCGTCGAACATGAGCACGAGCGGGCGGTCGGCGGTGGCGTACTCGGCAAGCTCGACGGCGGCCTCGTACAGCCGTGCGCGGGCGAGGTCGCCGGGGACGTCGGCGGGGCGACCGTGGGCGCGGCCGAGGCGGCGAGGGAGCGACGGGGCGATGCGGCCGAGCTCCTCCGGCCAACGGCTGTCGGCGGGCGGTGGCTCGAGTCGCGTGCCAGCGCCGCGAGCAGCTCGACCCACGGCGCAAACGGCGGCGCGCCCGCGACGGCGCCGCAGCGGGCGGCGCGCGCGTTGCCGGCGCGGGCGCGCGCGAGCAGCTCGGCGGCGAGGCGCGTCTTGCCGATCCCGCCCTCTCCGCCGATCACGGCGACCGCGCCGACACCCCCCTCGACGCGCTGCAACAACGCGGCGAGTTCCTGCAGTTCGCTGTCACGCCCAACGAGCGGTGGTCCGTCGGCGCGCGCGGTCGCAGGCGCCTCCACCTGGCGCAGGGTGGCGGCGAGCGTGCGCGTCTGCTGCGAGGGGGCGAGGCCGAGCGCCTCGCGCAGCCGCTCGGACAGGCGGTCGTAGGTGGCGAGGGCGCCGGCGCGGTCGCCCGCTTCGGCCAACCGGCGCATCAGCTCGCGCGCGGCGTCCTCGTCGAGCGGATCGAGTTGCAGCCGCCGGCGCGCCCACGCGACCGCGGCGGCGGGCGTAGCAGCCTCGGCGGCGAGCCGGGAGTAGGCGGAGCCGACGCGCTCCGAGAGCTCATCGCGGGCCTCCAGGACCCAGTCCTCGTCGAGCCCGGCGAGCAGCGGCCCGCGATGCAGCGCGACGGCATCCTCCAGCCGACCGGCGGCGACGTGCGCCTCGAACTCGGCGAGGTCGGTCTCCGCGCGCAGCGCGATCCGCTCGCGCCCGGCGACCAGCGGCTCGTCCGTCCCGAGGGCGCGCCGCAGCTCCCACAGCGCGCTGCGCAGCGATGCGCGCGCGCTCGTATCGAGGACGTCGGGCCAGAACCGGGCGGCGACGATGCCGCGAGCGTGCGTCCCCGGGTGCAGCGCGAGCCACGCCAGCAGACTCCACGCGCGGCGGCTCGCGGGCGGAGCTACCGGCGCTCCGTCGACGTCGGCCTGCAACTCGCCGAGCAGCCGCACGCGCAGCATGGGCCAACCCTAACGCCGCCCACGCAGGCGACGAGGTACTCAAGATCGATCACGGGAGAGACCCCGCCGAAGACTGAGGCGGAGCACGTCGAACCTACCGGCGACGGGACGCGGGCCGGCGTCGATGCCACCTTTACGGCTGGGCGGCGGGGCCGCGCTTCGCTTCGCGGCGGCGAAGTCGCCGCCGGTGGCGTGCGGCGGAAATCTGGTCGTCGCGCGCCACCCGCCCGTCGGCGTCGTCGACATCGCGTCGCACGCGCTCGATGTCGCTGCTCTTCGCGGCCCCGTGCGCCAAGGCGCCCGGGGATCGTTCCTTGTGGTCGTGGTGCATCCGGCGACTCCTCAGAGGGTGACGGTCTGCGTGGGTCCAGCAGGTCTCCGTGCGGTCAGCATCGTTTGGTCGGTGACGCCGCAGCGGCGGTTCAAGGACGGGTGGAACTCCGGTTGGCTTGGCTCTCGTCATGATTTGCGCGCCCGTACCAGGAAGGTTCGCGGCACGCCTGGGACGTCGCGGCGCAGCATGGGCGTGGGCCAGCGCCCGAAGTTCGCACCCTGCTCGCCGGGTTCGGTCACGTCGGCGTCGAAGCCGTGACGGGCCAGCAACGCCTCCGGATCGTTCGTCCCGAAGCGTCCCGGCGCACCGCGCCAGGCGAGGGCGGCCTGCATCGGCCACGCCGGGGGGGAGAGGAACAGCCACCGGTTCATCACGTCCAGGCCGATGGGGCTGTCCGCCGTCATCAGGGAGCGAACGGTCTCCAGAAGGCCGTCGACGGCGGCCCGCGGCAGGTAGTAGAGCAGGCCTTCGATGAGCCAGACGGAGGGTCGCGCCGGTTGGTATCCGCTGCCGACGAGCGCCTCCGGCCAGCTTGGCTCCTGGAGATCCACTCCGACGGTGACCCGGCGGCAGTTCGCCGTGGCCTCGGATGTACGGATGATGTCCTCCTTGGCCTCCAGCACCTCCGGGAGGTCCATCTCGTACACCCGGGTTCCACGCGGCCAATCCAGGCGAAAGGCGCGCGTGTCGAGGCCGGCCGCGACGAGGACGACCTGGCGCACGGCCGGTGTCCTGCACGCGTCGACCAGGAAGTCGTCGAAGAAGCGGGTCCGGACCACGGGGTACAGGCCCGGCCCGTCCGACCACGCTGCGGTCTCCATGTCCCGCAGCCAGGCGACACCCTCTGGCCCGGCGAGCGCAGCGGCGAGCGGGTCGTCGAACAGGCGGTCGGTCCGTTCGCTCTCCCGGGCCCGGGCCGCCGCCATCCACCGCGACGTCGGGGCCACCGGATTGGTCACGGGAGGACGATTCTCGGGCCGGAGGGTGGCCACTGGCACCGTCATCCGGAACGCGGCGCGAGCCACGCCTCGAGGCGAGGCCAGAGGCTTCTCACGGCCGCCGGCCCGACGAGCATTCCGACGTGTCCGGCGTTCAGCGCGACAGCTTCCTGGTCCGGGCTGCTCGCGAGCCTGGTCGTCGCCCGGGTCTGGCAGGGCGGGACGACGTAGTCCCACTTGCCCGAGACGTTGAGCAGGGCGCAGCGGATGTTCGAGAGGTCCACCCTGCGGCCGCGGAGCTCCATGTGCCCCTTGACCAGCGCGTTGCGCTGGTAGAGATCTCCGACCCACGCGCGGAACGTCTCGCCCGGGAAGGGCGCGGCGTCGTCGACCCACCTGCTCACCGCCAGCCAGGAACGCATCGACACGTCGCGCTCGGCCAGCTCCCTGGCCCTCCGCACGGCGGCGCCGTGGAGGCCGAAGGGGTGGCCGAAGGGCCAGGCGGCCATGTCCACGCCGGCGGCCTGGAACGACGCCGCCGAGTTGATGACCTGGCTGGCCAGGTCCGTCGGCAGGTTCCCGATCAGCCGCGGCACGATCGCCGGATCGAAGAACGCCGCGCTGTGACGGGTCGCGTGCGTCCAGAGTCCGAAGGCATCGGGAGCCCGCGGCGCGAAGTCCGTGGGCGCGGAGAGCAGGACGAGGTTCTTCAGCGGGCCGTCGGGGAACAGCGCGGCGTACATGGCGCACAGCGTCCCGCCCTGCGACTGGCCGAACATGCTGACCTCGGCTGCGCCCGACGTCGCGAGCACCTTTTCGACCGCGTCGGGGAGGTAGTCGAGGACCAGGTCCTCGAGCGACAAGCCCGCGTCCTCGTGGCCGGAGACCCCGAAGTCGAGCAGGTAGACGTCGAAGCCTTGGCCCACCAGGTACTCCACCAGGCTGTTGCCCGGCACCAGATCCAGCACATACGGCTTGAGCACGAAGCCGTACACCAACAGCAGCGGGACAGCGCGCCGGGTGGCGTCGGCGCCCGGAGCGCCCTGGTAGCGGTACAGCCGGGCCTTGTTGTTGGTCCAGACCACCTCACGGGGCGTGACCCCCGTCTCGACCTCGATCCTCTGCAGCAGGACGTGGGTGCCCGTCGCGTACTTCCGCGCGCGGATCGTCTCCGGGCCGTCGGAGCTGATGACTCCGAACGACCCGAGCCCGAATCTCCCGGCGGCAGGGCCACCATCGCGGACCGTGGATGGGTTGAGCGGCGGGCGTGTCGTCATGGTTGTCGACATTGGCTTCCTTTCTGGTGTGTGGGATTTCTGATCGGCCCGGACGAGGTGTGAGGCGTCGCGCGAGACATGCGACCCGCTCGATCTCGGCGGGCGCCGAGGGGCCAGGTCCTTGCGATTCGCTGCGTCACCGCGGCGTCGGGCCTCCGGCCGCCGGGGTGGCGAGGCGCTTCGGCGAATCGCTGGATCAGCTTGGCTCCTGACGGTGCGTTTTGGCGCGGACCCATTCAGGTCGACACGCCCACGCCGGCCAAATGCTGGAGCCGGAACAACAGTGCCCGCCGTGGTCTAAGGCGAAGCGAAGCATGGATGATACTTCCGGCCGGATGAGCTATCGCGAGAGCCGATCATCTGCGTGTTTTGATCGCGAACGAGCGCAAGGATCGTCTCGCGCTCGTCGCGCAGATCGTGGTCGGGCTGGGGCATGAGGTGATCGCGCGGGAGATCGATGTCGCGGATGTCGGGGCGGTGACGGCCCGTGAGCGTCCCGATGTCGCGTTGGTCGGGCTCGGGGTGAGCTCGGATCATGCGCTGGAGCTGATCGGCCGGATCGTGCACGAGGCGGCCTGCCCGGTCATCGTGCTGCTCCATGCGCGTGACCCGGTGTTCGTGCGGGAGGCGTCCAAGCGCGGGGTGTTCGCGCATATCAGCGACGCCGACATCGACGATTGGCAGAGCTCGATCGACATCGTGCTGCGGCGCTTTGCGGAGTATCACGACCTGCAGGGCGCGTTCGGGCGGCGCGCGCTGACCGAGCGCGCGAAGGGGATCTTGATGGAGCGCCACGCGATCGACGAGACGCGCGCGTTTGAGATGCTGCGCGAGCAGTCGCGCGTGGACAACCGCAAGCTCGTCGACCTCGCGGCCGCCGTCGTCGACGGCCACCGCCTACTACCGCGCGTCCCGCGGCCGCCGTCGTAGCGAGGACGGCTCGGTCGCCAGGTGCGCGTCACCGCGTGAGGACCGGCGGGGCGAGGTCGGCCGGGTTGTCGACGAGGACGAGCGTGTCCTCGACGCCGGTCAGGTGCAGGAGCCGATCGACCGCGGGTGTTCCGCGGACCACGGCGAGGTTGTGCCGGCTGATGCGGGCGAGTTCGTTGCGCCGGACGAGCTCGTGCACCCCGAGGAGGTCCATGAACGTCACGCCCCGCAGGTCGAGCACGATGTGACGCAGGCCGACGGCGTGCGCGTCGAGGTCGTCGAGCACCTCTGCCAGCGCCGGGACGGTCAGCAGGTCGAGCTCGCCCTGAACCGCGACGAGCGCGGTGCGCCGGTGCGTCCTCGCCTCGAGCGTGAGGTACGGATCGACGCTCGATCGTGTGGGTACAGCCATCGGTTCCTCTCTGGCCCCTCTGTAGCACCTGCGCGAGGGGGAGGAGGAGCGGAGAACCCGAAGCGTGCACCCAGTGTCGCACACCGGGATGCTTCGGCCGCACGGCGAACGCGGCGCCGGCTCGGTTTCGGACGACGGGGTGTACGCTTGACCCAACGTTCGCTGCAGCCCCCGGCGGACGACGATGTTCCGGCTCCGACACCCGGCCGGCGTCAAGCGCGCGACCCCAGCGGTCCGTGCCAGAACGCACTGTCAGGAGCCGTTCCGATGGCCAAGCTCTTCAATCTGACGTCTGTCGCGTCTGTTCCTGGGGGGATGTGACCGTGGCTGCCTCGAGTCAGCTCCGCGTGCTGGTCGCCGGCGGCGGGGTCGCCGGACTGGAGACCCTGCTTGCGCTGCGCCACCTGGCGGGGGACCGCATCGAGCGCACGCTCCTGACCCCGGAGCCGGAGTTCGTGTACCGGCCCATGGCGGTCGCCGAGCCGTTCTCGCGCGGACGGGCGCAGCGTCACCGGCTCGACACGATCGCCGACGACCTGGGCGCTCGCCTCGTCCGCGGCTCCCTCGTCGGCGTCGAGGACGGATCACGCGTCGCGGTCACGAGCACCGGCGAGCGGTTGTCCTACGACGCACTGGTGGTCGCCGTCGGCGCCGGGAGCGAACCCGCCCTGACCCAGGCCCTGACCTGGACCCCGGACACCGACGACGAGGTCTACGGCGGCCTCCTACGCGACATCGAGGAGGGCTACAGCACGAAGATCGCCTTCGTGATCCCGCCCGGCGTCCACTGGCCGCTGCCGGCCTACGAGCTCGCGCTGATGACCGCCTGGGATGCCCATGGCATGGGCATCGACGGCCTGCACATCACGATCTACACGCCGGAGCACGCGCCGCTGGACATCTTCGGCGCCGCCTCCACGGCGGCGCTGCGCGAGGATCTCGAGGCCGTCGGCATCCGGGTCGAGACCGACGCGTTCGTCACCGCGCGCTCCGACGGAACGCTCGAGATCGCCCCCGCAGGGCGGCCGCTCGACGCCGGGCGCGTGGTCGCCCTGCCGCGTGCGGTCGGTCCCGCGCTTGCCGGCGTCGCCAACGACGCAGGCGGCTTCATCCGCTGCGACGAGCACGGGCAGGCCCACGGATCGGCGACGGTCTGGGCTGCGGGGGACGCGATCGCGTTTCCGATAAAGCAGGGCGGCCTCGCCGCGCAGGAGGCGGACGCGGTCGCCGAGGCGATCGCCGCGCGCGCCGGCGCGGACGTCAGCCCCCAGCCGTTCCGGCCGGTGCTGCGCGGCGTCCTGCTCACCGGGCGCGGGCAGGCATGGATGCGTCGCGACGACGGGGCCGGCGAGGCTCAGCGCCGCGCGCTGTTCTGGCCGCCGACGAAGATCGCCGGGCGCTACCTGTCGCCGTATCTCGCCGAGCTCGACCGCGCCCAGGCCATCGGCGAGGTCCCCCAACCCGACGGTCAGCCCATCGACCTCGACCTCGGCGTTCCCGTCGACGCCGAGCACGCGCTCGAGCCGCGGCAGGAGCACCTCCACCGTGTGTGACCCCACATCCCCCCTCCAGCGAGAGAACCCCATGCTCGATCAGCCGCACACCACCATGCCCGTCCCCCCGTCGGAGAGCCGGTCGTCATGATCGCCGCCCTCGGCCTCGTCCTCGTCCTCCTCGCGATCCTCGCGGGGCTCTCGGTGCGGATCCTCAAGCAGTACGAGCGCGGCGTGCAGTTCCGGCTCGGCAAGGTCAAGAACGGTGCCCGCGGGCCCGGGCTGATCACCATCATCCCGCTCGTCGACCGCCTCCACCGCGTGTCGCTGCGGATCGTCACGATGCCGATCCAGTCGCAGGGGATCATCACCCGCGACAACGTCAGCGTCGACGTCTCGGCCGTCGCGTACTTCCGCGTCAAGGACGTCGTGCGCTCGGTGGTGGCGATCGAGAACGTCTCGTCCGCCATCAACCAGATCGCCCAGACGACGCTGCGCGCGGTCGTCGGGCGCCACACGCTGGACGAGACGCTGTCGGAGACCGACACGATCAACCAGAACATCCGCGAGATCCTCGACGTGCAGACCGAGGAGTGGGGCATCGAGGTCACGGTCGTCGAGCTCAAGGACATCCAGCTGCCCGACGGCATGCAGCGCGCGATGGCGCGCCAGGCCGAGGCCGAGCGCGAGAAGCGCGCGAAGATCATCGCCGCCCAGGGCGAGGCCCTCGCCGCCGGCGAGCTCGCCCACGCCTCCGACGTGATGATGGCCCACCCACTCGCCCTGCAGCTGCGCAACCTCCAGACGCTGGCCGAGATCTCCGTCGACAAGAACTCGACCGTCGTGTTCCCCGCTCCGCTCATGAGCACGATCGCCGAGCTGGGCGCCTTCCTCGCCCGCGAGACGAAAGCCGCGGGCTCGGCCGCCGCACCCGTCGCGGTGACCACGGCGACGGCGGAGACCGCGCCGGGCGCGACGCCGTCGGGCACCAACGGGAAGCTGCCCGGCCCGAAGGGTGCGCATTGACGCGCGCGGTCGGCGACCCGCCCGGCGTGCGCGACTGGACGTGGCCGGACCTGCCGCGCGGCGTCCCCGCCTAGCCCACCGCGAGCGCGCGATGAGCGCCACTGCGGCAAAGGCCACCGACGGGCCTCCGCTGGGCCTCTCCGCCGCGGCGGGACGGCCGGTCGCGGAGGTCTTCGACCGGCTCGGCACCTCGGAGGCGGGGCTGGCCGGGACGGACGCGGAGGCGCGCCTGCGGACCTTCGGCGCGAACGTGCTGCCCGCGCGGCCGGTCACCGCATGGGGGATCCTGCTCGGCCAGCTGCGCAACCCGCTGCTGTTCCTGCTGCTCGCCGCCGCGGCGGTCTCGGCGTTCACCGGCGATGTCACCGACGCGGCGATCATCGCCGCGATCGTGGTCGCTGAGCGTCGGGCTCGGGTTCGTCAACGAGTACCGCTCCGCGAGCGCGGTCGCAGCGCTGCACGGCGACATCCACCACGAGGCGCTGGTCTGGCGGGACGGCCGCCAACGCGAGGTCGACGTCAGCGCGCTGGTGCCCGGCGACGTCGTCGCGCTGCGGGTCGGCGATCTGGTCCCGGCCGACGTGCGGCTCGTTCGAGGCCGACCAGCTCGAATGCGACGAGGCGGTCCTGACCGGCGAGTCGATGGCGGCGGCCAAGACGACGGAGCCCGTCGCCGGACGGACTCGGCGGTCGATCTGCCGTCCTGCGCGTTCATGGGCACCGTCGTCCACCAGGGCGCCGGCCGGGCGTGGTCGTGTCGACGGGCGTCGCCACCGCATTCGGCAAGATCGCGGTCGGGCTCGGCGAGCGCCAGGCGGAGACGGCGTTCCAGGTCGGCCTGCGCGGCTTCTCGCGCTTGCTGGTGAGGTCGCGGCCGTGCTGACCGTCTCGATCTTCGTGATCAACGTCGCGCTCTCGCGGCCGCTGCTCGACGCGCTCCTGTTCTGCCTCGCGATCGCCATCGGGATCACGCCGCAGCTGCTGCCCGCGATCGTCAGCGTGAGCCTGTCGACCGGGTCGCGGGCGCTGGCCCGCAAGCGGGTGCTCGTCAAGCGGCTGGTGACGATCGAGGACCTCGGCAACATCGAGGTGCTGTTCACCGACAAGACCGGCACCCTCACCGAGGGCGCCATCACCTTCGACGAAGCCCTCGACCCCGCGGGCGCGCAGGCGACAGGAGCCGCTGCTGCTCGGGCTGGTCTGCAACGAGGCGACGATGACCGCGGACGGGCCGGTCGGCGGCAACGCGCTCGATCAGGCGCTGTACCGGGCCGGGCCGGCGCCGACAGCGCTGCTCCCCGATCTGACGCCGCTACCGGCGGCTCGCGGCTGCTCCCGTTCGACCACGAGCGCCAGCTCGTCAGCGTGCTCGTCGAGCGTCCGACGGCGGCGCGACGCTGCTCGTCACGAAGGGCGCGCCCGAGGCCGTCCTCGCCCGCTGCGTCGACGTCCCCGCCGCGAGCGCGAGCCATGCTCGAGGGCCTGTTCGCCGACGGCGCCCGGGTGGTCGCCGTCGCGACCCGCGAGGTGCCCGGACTCGCCGCGGTCGACAGCGGCGACGAGCACGACCTGCAGCTGGCCGGCTTCCTCACGTTCGTCGACCGGCCCAAGGCCGACGCCGGCGCGTCGATCGCCAAGCTCAACGAGCTCGGCATCGCCGTGAAGGTCATCACCGGCGACAACGGCACCGTCGCCGTCAAGGTCTGCCGCGACATCGGCCTCGACGTCGAGGCACGTCCTCACCGGCGCCGAGCTCGAGCGCCTCGACGACGACGCGCTCGCCGCCGCCATCCCGCAGACGACCGTGTTCGCCCGCGTCAGCCCCGATCAGAAGTCGCGGATCATCAAGATCGCCCGCCGCGGCGGCGCCGACGTCGCCTTCCTCGGCGACGGCGTCAACGACGCGGTCGCGCTGCACGCCGCCGACGTCGGCATCTCCGTCGAGTCCGCCACCGACGTCGCCAAGGACGCCGCCGACATCGTGCTGCTCGACAAGGACCTCGGCGTCCTCGCCGACGGCGTCATGGAAGGGCGGCGCATCTTCGCCAACACCCTCAAGTACGTGCTGATGGCGACGTCGTCGAACTTCGGGAACATGTTCAGCGCCGCGGGCGCGTCGCTGTTCCTGTCGTTCCTGCCGATGCTGCCGTCGCAGATCCTGCTCAACAACCTGCTCTACGACGTCGGCCAGCTCGCCATCCCCACCGACCGCGTCGACGCCGAGGTCCTGGCCCGCCCCGCGGCGTGGGACATCGCGTTCGTGCGCCGGTTCATGGCGTCTTCGGGCCGGTGAGCTCGATGTTCGACTTCATGACCTTCTTCGTGATGCTCGTCGTCCTCGACGCCAGCCATCGCGAGTTCCGCACCGGCTGGTTCGTCGAGTCGCTCGCCACCCAGACGCTCGTCGTGTTCGTCATCCGCACCCGCCGGGTGCCGTTCTTGCGCAGCCGCCCGAGCCGGGCGATGATCGTCACTGCCGATCACCTGCGCCCTCATCGGCGCGGCCCTGCCGTTCACGCCGCTCGCGCCGGCGCTCGGCTTCACCGCGCTGCCGCTCGCTTCTTCCTGATCCTGGTCGGGATGATCGTCGCCTACCTCGTGCTCGTCGAGGCGGTGAAGGCGCGCTTCTACTCACACCAGGAACGCGTCGAGGCCTCTCCCCCGTCGCCTGCCCAACGCCACCACCGCCATGTTCGCCGGCGCGCCGCGCGGTTCACGCGTCCGCCCACCGCCGTCACGCCGGCCGGCTGAGCAGGACGGTGCCGCGACGGAGACCCTACGGCTGTCTGGGTAGTAGGCGGTGGCCGTCGACGACGGCGGCCGCGAGGTCGACGAGCTTGCGGTTGTCCGCGCGCGACTGCTCGCGCAGCATCTCAAACGCGCGCGTCTCGTCGATCGCGTGGCGCTCCATCAAGATCCCCTTCGCGCGCTCGGTCAGCGCGCGCCGCCCGAACGCGCCCTGCAGGTCGTGATACTCCGCAAAGCGCCGCAGCACGATGTCGATCGAGCTCTGCCAATCGTCGATGTCGGCGTCGCTGATATGCGCGAACACCCCGCGCTTGGACGCCTCCCGCACGAACACCGGGTCACGCGCATGGAGCAGCACGATGACCGGGCAGGCCGCCTCGTGCACGATCCGGCCGATCAGCTCCAGCGCATGATCCGAGCTCACCCCGAGCCCGACCAACGCGACATCGGGACGCTCACGGGCCGTCACCGCCCCGACATCCGCGACATCGATCTCCCGCGCGATCACCTCATGCCCCAGCCCGACCACGATCTGCGCGACGAGCGCGAGACGATCCTTGCGCTCGTTCGCGATCAAAACACGCAGATGATCGGTCTCGCTAAAGCTCATCGAGGTCTCCACCCGCGCCGAGTCTAGATCGTGCGTTCGAGCCCTGTTCCCGGCACCGACACCGCTACGAGACCCCGGACATTCCCACCGGCGGCGGTGCGCGAGTCACCGTAAACTCAGAGTCCACGATCGGAAGGTCACAGATGGCTGACGAGAAGCCCGCGGGCGACTTCGCCGAAGGCGAGCGAACGGAGCCCAGAGGGCCGAAGCGCGACTTCGCCGAGGGCGAGGAGAAGGACACGCCCGGGCGGGAGCACGACTTCGCCGAGGGACAGGAGAAGCACGCGCCCGGGCCGAAGCGCGATTTCGCCGAAGGACAGGAGGAAAAGCCCCCCGGCGAAGCTTGACACGAGTCCTGCGACCGAAGTCGTCGCGAGACCAGGAGGTCCACCTCGGTCACCGATCCACCTGGCTGCGCGCCGCCGTGCTCGGCGCCAACGACGGGATCCTCTCGACCGCGAGCCTCGTGCTCGGAGTGGCGGCGTCGGGAGCGACCCGCGCGACGATCGTGACCGCCGGAACCGCCGGGTTGGTGGCCGGTGCGCTGTCGATGGCCGCCGGCGAGTACGTGTCGGTGAGCTCCCAGCGTGACGCCGAGCAGGCCGACATCCGCCTCGAGCAACGCGAGCTGTCGCGCGACCCCGACGGCGAGCTGCGCGAGCTCGCGGGCCTGTATGAGCGCCGCGGCCTCTCGCCGGCGCTGGCGCGCTCGGTGGCGCTGGCGCTGTCCCGTCGAGGAGCGCTGCAGGCGCACGCCCGCGACGAGCTCGGCCTCGATGAGGATCGCCGGGCGCAGCCGGTCCAGGCAGCGTGGACGTCGGCGCTGTCGTTCGCGGCCGGGGCGACGCTGCCTCTCGCGACGGTCGCGATGCTTCCGGCCGGGGCGCGCGTCGGAGCCGCGGTCGTCGTGACGCTCGTCGCGCTCGGACTTCTCGGCGCGATCGGTGCGCGTCTCGGCGGCGCGCCGCGCCGCCGCGCGGCCATGCGCGTGATCGCCTGGGGTGCGGGCGCGATGGCCATCACCGCGGCGATCGGCGGGCTCGTCGGCGCCGCCGCCTAGGCCCGCCGCATTGCATGCCCTGGGCGAGGAACGCCGCGATCGCGCCGTGGCCGCGAAACCAGGCCGGCATCGGCGGCATCGACCACGGGGCGCGGCCAGGACCGCGTTTCAATCCGAGGCGATCCGGTGCGCGATGGCGGCCGCCTCGAGCCGGTTGGGTGCGTCGAGCTTGCGCAGGATGTGCGAGACGTGCACGCCGGCGGTCTTGACGCTGATGACGAGCGTCGCGGCGATCTCGCGGTTGGTGAGGCCGCGGGCGACGAGGGTCAGGACCTCCGCCTCGCGCGGCGTCAGTCCGAGGACCTCCTGCATGCTCTGCCTCGCCTCCGGTGGGCCTGCGTCCAGCGGCGTCGGATCGAGCCGCGCGCGCTCGGCGAGCAGCTCGAGTTCGCGCAGCAGCGGCCGCGCCCCGAGCCGAGCGGCGACGGCATGCGCCGTCCGCAGGGGCTCGGTCGCGTCGGCGCGCGGCGCGCCGGCGGCGACGAGCGCCTCGGCTTGGCGCCAGCGGCAGTAGGCCGCGAGCGGGGGGCGCTCGAGCCGCTCCCACGCGTCTGCGGCCGCGGACCACAGCTCGGGCCGCGCGACACCGCGGGCGCGTTCGTACTCGCCTTCGGCGAGCGCTCGCCAGCCGCCGGCGTTCGGCGTGACACGTGAGGCCTCCGCTTCGGCGTCGCGTGCCGCGGCGAGCAGCGTCCACGCGCGACGGACGTGGTCGCGGACGGCGTCCGCGTCCTGGCGGGCCCGTGCGAACGCCGCCATGTCGGCCGCCGCGCGCAGTCCCTTGGCGCACAGCCAGACGCGGACCTGGGCCATGTCGCGGGTGCGCGCTCGCGCCAAGCCGTCGCGCACGGCCTCGTCGGCATCCGTCCATCGGCGCTCCCAGAGGGCGAGCTCGATGAGGAACGTGTCGTAGATCGCCACGTCGCGATCGAGACGCACGGTGGCGCGCGCCATCTCGAAGTGCGCGCGCGCGGCGTCGAAGTCGCCGCGGCCGACCTCGAGCTCTCCCCGGGTGATGTAGGCGTGGTGGGGGAAGTTCGCGGTGATCGGCGCGCAGCGCGGCCGCGCTGGTGCGCTCGGCCTCGTCCCACTCGCCGCTTGCGACGAGGGCCTCGATCCGGTTGGCGACGAGCGAGCTGTGATCGAGCCCGTAACCTCGGAACACCGGGAGCGCGGCCTGCGCCAGGCGCGCCGACTCACGCGGCCGGCCGAGCATCATCACGACGTCGGTCAGGTTGACGTGGGCTCGCTGCAGCGCTACGGGATCGGCGCGCTCCTCGGCGAGCCGCAGGGCCAGCCGGAGCTGTGCGAGGCCCTCCTCGGCGCGGCCGAGGTAGGCGAGGTCTGTGCCGAGCACGGTGAGGGCCCGCAGCTCGGCTTCTCGCGCCGCGACATCACGCGCGAGCGCGAGCGCCTGTTCGCAGATCGCCCGTGACTCGTCATAGCGCTGGGCCAGCAGCAGACCGTTCCCGAGCGCCGCCAGCGCCTGCGCACGCTCCGCCGAGGGCGGCTGCGCCGGCACGAGCGCGACGGCGCGCTCGTACGCCGCGAGGGCGTCGTCGCCGCGGCCGCTCGCGAAGAGGCAGCGACCGAGGCGCTCGTACAGGAGCGCGACGCGCGGCGCGTCACGCTCGCCGGCGAGCTGGATGGCGCGCCGCGCGAGCTCGACCGCACGCGGCGCCGCGCCCGTCTGCCCCGCCAGCTCGGCGGCCCAGGAGCAGAGGTCGACGAGGTCGAGCTGCACGAGCGCGGTCGGGTCCCGCACGGCGTCCCAGAGCGTGAGCGCTCGCTCGAGGTGCGCGAGCGCCTCCGCCAGGCCGAAGACCGCCTCCGCATCGCGTGCGGCCGCCACCGACGCCGTCAACGCCTCTTCGTGGCGACCCGCCGCCGCCCAGTGCGGTGCGAGCTCGGCCGGTGCCGCGGCGGCGCTGCGGGCGAGCTCGTCGGCGAGCCGCGCGTGGAGCCACTCGCGCTCGCCGGGCAGGATCGTCGCGTAGATCGCCTCGGCCAGCAGCGCGTGGCGGAAGCGGAAGCTGCCGGTGGACTGGTCGGCGACGAGGACCCCTTCCTCGACCGCTTGGCGCAGCGACTCGCGCACGGCGGGCTCCGGAAGGCCCGCGACCTCGCGCAGCAGCACGTAGGAGACGTCGCGTCCCGCGGCCGCGGCGAGGCGCAACAGGCTCTGCGCCGGGCGATCGAGTCCGGCGACGCGCGCCGTCAGCGCCTCGCGCAGGCCACTCGGGAGCTCGTCGCCCTCCCGCCGGCGGCGGCGAGGAGCTCCTCGGCGAAGAAGGGGTTGCCCTCGGAGCGAGCGACGATCGCGTCCGTCACCGCCGCCGGCGGCGGCGAGTCGGCGCGAGCCGCCAGCAGCGCCGTCAGCTCCTGGTGCGCGAGCGGTCCGAGATCGAGCACGAGCGCGGCGCCCGAGCGCCGGACGCCCGCAGCCAGGCGGCGGACACGCTCGGCCGAGGAGCGCTCGTCCGCGCGATAGGTCGCGAGCAGCAGAACCGGTCTGTCGTCGAGGTGGTGCGCGAGGAAGACGACGAGATCGAGCGTCGATGTGTCGGCCCAGTGCAGATCCTCCAGCACGAGCAGCACGGGCGCGGCGGCGGCGTGATCGCTGAGCAGGGTGAGCGTCTCCTCGAACACCCGCAGCTGCGAACGCGCCTGGAGCCGCAACGCTCCGAGCGGGCGCAGCGCCTCGACGAACGGCTGGTAGGGCAGCTCCGTGCCGACGAGATCGATCGAGCGCCCGAGGAGGACCTCGAACCCTGCCTCGCCGGCGCGGCGCGCGAGCTCGGACGCGAGCCGCGTCTTGCCGATACCCGCCTCGCCGGCGATGAGGGCTGTCGCGCCGCTCCCCGCCCTCGCCGCATCGAGCACGCGCTCGAGCTCTCCGAGCTCGCGTGCGCGTCCGACGAACGCCGCGCTCGCGCGCGCTTGCATGGCGCAAGTATCGCGCCACCGACTAAGGACACGCCACCCCGAGATAGGTCGGCCGGCGGCGAAAGATACGGCGCTGTCGCCCGATGCGCCGCGCGTCCCCGGGAGCGACGATCGCGTCGCACCCACGAGTCTTCGGAGGCCGGAGATGGCGACAGTTGCAGCGCGTATGGAGATCCACAGCGTGAAGGGCGGCGGCGACCTGCGGTTGCACGTGCGTGAGTGGGGCAACCCGGATGGGCCGCCGATCCTGTTCATCCACGGCTGGTCGCAGAACCATCTGTGCTGGGCCCGGCAGCACGAGAGCACCCTGCGCGACGAGTTCCGGCTCGTGGCCTACGACCTGCGCGGACATGGCATGTCCGAGGCACCGCTGGAGCCCACGCACTACACGGACGGCAAGCTCTGGGCCGACGACGTGGCGGCGATCATCGAGCAGCTGAATCTCGAACGGCCGGTGCTCGTCGGCTGGTCCTACGGCGCCTTCGTCATCTGCGACTACGTGCGAACGCACGGCGCGGAACGGATCGCCGGGATCGAGTTCGTCGAGGGCCTCACCAAGCTGGGCGAGGCGGCGTTCGGAACGCTGATCGGCTCCGGCTTTCTTGACCACTTCGCGCACGCGACGGCGGATGACCTGCCGACCAACATCTCGGCGATGCGCGCCTTCGTGCGAGCCTGCGTGGCGAAGCCGATCTCGGCGGAGGATGTTCGAGACCGCGCTGTGCTGGAACATCGTCGTGCCGGCCGGTGTCCGCGCCGCTCTCGCGGCGCGGGAGATCGACGACGACGACGTGCTGCGCGCGCTCGATGTGCCGCTGCTGGTCACGCACGGCCGTGCGGACGCGGTGGTGCTGCCGGCAATGGCCGAGCACGTCCTCGCAACCTGCCCGACCGCCGAGGCGTCTTGGTATGACGGCGTCGGCCATGCGCCGTTCCTGGAGGAGCCCGAGCGCTTCAACCGCGAGCTCGCCGCGCTGACCCGGCGCGTCGCTCGATGATCCGCGCGCGTGAGCGGGCCGCGCCCCACGCGCCCGCCGTGTTGCGGTACAGGAGCCGCAGGTAGTAGAAGACCTCGACCGTCTCGACGCCCTCGATCGCGCCGATGTGGTCGTTGAGCGTCGCCAGCAGGTGGTCGCGGTCGTGGCAGACGAGCTCGCCCATGAGATCGAAGCGGCCCGAGACGCTCACGAGGTAGGAGACCTGCGGGATCCGCCCGAACGCCTCGGCGACCTCGTCGACGTCGGCGAGGTCGCTCAGCGAGACGCCGACCCACGCGAGGCCCTGGAAGCCCAGCGCGTGCGGATTGCCGACCGCGATCACACGCACCAGGTCCTCGTCGACGAGCCGCGTGAAGCGGGTCGAGATCGCGCGCTCGGAGACGCCGGTCCGCTGGCCGATGTCGCGGAACGACGCGCGGCCGTCGTTCTGCAGCTCGTTGATCAACACGCGATCGAGAGCGTCGAGGCCGGCCGGCGCGCTGCGCACCCCGCGCGCCTCGCCGCCCCCGGGCGAGCGCGGCCGGTCGCCGCCGTTCGTCCAACGGAACTGCTGGCGCAGGAGCTTGAAGTACGGGTAGGTCTCGGTCCGCTGCACCCCGGGCAGCGACCGCACCCGCTGGAGCAACGCGAACAGGTCGTCGGTTCCGGGGCACGCGATCTCCGCCATCACGTGCCACGCGCCCGTCGTGATGACGACGTAGTCGATCTCCGGCATCTCCGCGAGCGCGGCCGCGGTCGCCTCGAGCTCCGAGAGCTGCACGGAGAGCGCGACCCACGCCATCGACTCGAGGCCCATGAGCCGCGGGTCGGCGACGGCCGTGATCGTGAAGACGTCGCGGGCGATGAGCTGCTTGACCGTGCGACGAACGTTCGCCTCGGAGACGCCGAGGCGCTGCGCGACGGCGGTGAACGCGACGCGCCCGTCCTCCTGCAGCGCGCGGAACACCGCCGCCTCGAACTCGGTCAGCGGCAGCCTGGACTCGGTCTCGTCGCCTGTTGCCTCGACGCGCGGGATCCCGCTCACCTTACGCGCGATCAGACCCGCCCGGTCCCCTCCGGGTTGGCGCGAATGCCGAGCGCGTCCATCGCGAGGCGGGTGGCCACGCGGGCGGACTTGTTCGCCGGGTCGTAGACCGACGAGCACTCGGTGATCACGTACGCCTCGACGCCCTGGCGGACGAACGCGCGGATCATCTTGATGACCTCGCGCGGCGTCAGCCCACCGGTCTCGGGCGTGGTCACGCCGGTCGTGTAGCCCTGATCCATGACGTCGAGGTCGGTGTGCAGCACGACGCCGTCCGTACCGTCCCAGGCGATCTCGAGGATTCGCTCGATCGTCTTGTCGATCCCCCACTCGTCGATGTCCCAGATCGTGATCATCTGGATGCCCGTCCGGTCGACGTAGTCGCGCTCGACCCGCGGGTTCAGCGGACCGTTGATCCCGACCAGCGCGATGTTTCGCCCGTCGACGTTGGGCAGCTCGCAGGTGCGGCTCACCGGGCACGCGTGGTTGAGCGTCTCGCCCGCGACGTCGGCGGCCGTGTCCATGTGCGAGTCCATCTGGATGTAGCCCATCTTCCCGTCGATGAGCTTGCTCATCGCGCTCGTCACCGGGATCGGACACGAGTCATCCCCGCCGAGGATGATCGGGAACGCCCCGGCCTCGTAGATCTCGGTGATGCACCGCTCGGCGCGCTCGAAGGTCCGCTTCGCGTTGCCCGGCACGATCGAGATGTCACCGCAGTCGGCCAGCCCGAGCGCGTCGAAGAGGTCGACCTGGAACTCCCCGTGGTAGCTCAGGTAGTGCTCGGTCGCGCGCCGGATCGACCGCGGGCCGTAGCTCGCGCCCGGCCGGCAGGTGTTCGTGTGCTCCCACGGCAGGCCGAGGACACCGGCCTTGACGCCCTCGCGCACGAGGTCCTCACGCACCGGCGGGACGACCCGGGCGCCGAGGAACGTCGAGATGCCGGAGATCAGCGAGTTCGGGAAGTCCTCGTCGCCCTCGCGGCGGCCGAAGGTGACGTAGTGGTCGCGGGTTGAGATCGCCATGCGGGCGCTCCTTTTCGGTGGATGGGTGTTCGGGGACGGGATGGCTCGGCGCCGCTCACGTGGGTGGCACCTCACGCAGACGCCGATACGTGCGTATTTCGGTCGCCAGTATCTGCACAATTCGTCGTGATGTCAATCTTGACCGTCGAAATGTGCCGAACACGGTGTCGTCGGCGACCGGCCCCCTGCGTTCGCGGGCCGGCGCCTCCGTGCACCAGCGTGCGGGCCGTGCGGCGGCGAGGACGGAGCGGCGGCCGCGAGCAGTCGTGCCGCGACGCGAGCCCGTGCGCGGGCGCTGCGCACCGCGGCGGCCGTGATGCCGGCGACGAGCCGAGCCAACGAAAAAGCCCCGCTTCCGCGGGGCTTCTGAGGACGGGAGCGACGGGACTCGAACCCGCGACCTCCGGCGTGACAGGCCGGCGCTCTAACCAACTGAGCTACGCCCCCGTGTGGCGTTCGGGAGTGTAGCCGCCGCGTTCGAGAGAGCACGGCCGGTCGAACCTCGGGCGGGCCGGTCGCCCGGCCCGCCCCCGTCCGGCGTGGCGCCCGCCTCCTCTCTCTATCGACGGGCGCCGACCCGCAACGCCAACGGCGCGGAGCCGTCTCCGGCGCTGCGGAAGTCCCCGGCCCACTGCGCGACGAACGTCGTCGTCCCCCGGCGCACGCGCCAGCTCGTCGTGAACGCGCCGTTCGCCGCGGTGCGGACCGTCTGGTGCTGCCAGCGGCGCGACCCCGGCGCCAGCGCGCTCACGGTCACGCGCTCGTTGCCCCGCGCGGGCGACAGGCGGCCGGTGACCGCGATCGTCGCGGGTCGCCGGACCCGGCCGCGGGGGCTCAGCGTCAGGCGGCTCGCGCGCCCGGCGTCGCCGCCGCTGCGCGTGAACAGCAGGCCGTTCGTGCCGCCGAGCAGGTAGTCCGTCCCGCCGCGGCCGGCGGCGATCCCGTCGCCCGGGATCGGGGTCGCGACCACGAGCTGCGGGTGCCACGTCGCGCCGGCGTCGGTCGTGCGCAGGACGAAGCCCGACGGCGTCGTCACGTCGCCGAAGCGGTCGAACGTGAGGTAGCCGCGAGTCGCGCTCGAGAACGCCATGCCGTCGGCGGCGTCGGTGCCGACGCCGGTCAGCAGCGTCCAGCGCCGGCCGCCGTCGCGCGTGCGGAACACGCGCCCGTCGGTCCCGAGCCAGAAGCCCGTGCGGGCGTCGAGGAAGTCGACCTTGCGGGCGATCCCGAGGCGCGTCGGGCGGCCGACGGCCCGCCACGTGCGGCCGCGGTCGGCCGAGCGGAACAAGGTCCGCGGGCCGGAGACGACGAGCGTGCTCCCCGCGACGTCGATCGCCGTGAGGGTCGCCCGCGCGACGCGGCGATTCGTCGTCGGGGTGAAGGTGTCGCCGCCGTCGGTCGAGCGGCGCACGCCGTGCGGGCCGGCGAGGAGCACCGTCGTCGGGCTCGTCGCCACGACGGCCTGGGAGCTCGCGGTCGAGCCGGTGTCGAGCGGCCGCCAGGTCGCGCCGCCGTCGCGCGTGCGGAACAGGCCGCCGGAGGCGTCCAGCGCGAACCCGGAGGTGTTCGTCGGGAACGAGACGTCGCGCACGTCCTCGGACGTCGAGACGTTGCCGCTCGTCCACGTCTGCCCGCCGTCGACCGTCTTGGCCAGCGTGCCGTTCTCGCCCGGAGCGAACGCGGCGCCGGCCTGGCCGCCCGCGCGCATCCCGAGGAACCGGCCCGTGAGGCGGCCGCCGATCGGGGCGAACGTGCGCCCGGCGTCGTCGGAGACCGCGGTGGCCCCGCTCGCGCCGCCGACGACGATCCGGCTCGGCGAGGCGAACGCCGCGGCGAAGATCGGGTCGGGCGAAGGCGTGACGAGCCGCGGGGCGCCCTCGGCGCCGTCGACGCGCACGAGCTGCGCGCCCGTCTTCGTCGTCGCCAGGCAGCTCGTCGCCGTCGCGCAGCGCACGGAGCCGAGGTCGACCGGGCCGACGCCGAGGTCCTGCGGCGTCCAGGTCGTGCCGCCGTCGGCGGTCGTGGCGTACAGCCCGCCGTCACCGACGGCCACGCCGTGCAGGGCGTCGACGAACGCGAGCGAGCGGACGGCGCCGGTCGTCGTGCTCACGAGCGTCCAGGAGGTCGCGCCGTCGACCGTGCGGTAGACGTGGCCGTCGGCCGTCGCGGCGAGCCCGACCTGGTCGGTGAGGAACACGATGTCGGTCGGCTGCGCGGTCCCGTTCTGGGCTCGCGTGCCGGGGAGCGCGTTGCGCTGGGCGAACGTGTCGCCGTCGTTGTCGGTGCGCAGCACGGTGCCGTCGGTGAGGACGAGGTAGCCGGTCGTCCGCGAGACGAACCACGCCGCGGCGAGCTGCTCGCGGCAGCTCGACTCGACCGGGGTGAACGCGAGCCGCTTGAACGTCGCGCCCCCGTCGTCGGAGCGGCGCGCGACGCAGCCGCCGCCCGCGAAGAGCGCGGTGCCGTCGATCGCCTGGACGTCGGTGAGGCCGGTGAACGTGCCGCTGCGCAGCCCCGTCCACGTCGCGCCGGCGTCGGTCGTACGCAGCAACGTGCCGAAGTCGCCGGCCGCGAAGCCCTGCGCCCCGGCGAACGACAGCGCGCGGATGGTGTTGCCCTGCGGCAGCGGGTTGCCCCACAGCCAGCCGGACGCGCCGACCTGCACGGCGGCCGGGGCCGCCGCGGGCAGCGCGGCAAGCGCTCCGACGGCGCAGACGATGGCGCCGATCAGGCGCGTCCGTCGCATCTTCGTGTCCCTCCTCGTGTGCCGTGTACTGCGGACGGCTCGGAAACGAGGGCGACCGGTCCGGGGTTACGCGACTGCGCGGCGACATAGCATCCGCGCGGTCATGCCCGCCAAGCGCAGCGCCGGGATCCTGCTGCACCGCCGCTCCGGCGACGGCGCGCTCGAGGTGCTGCTCGTGCACCCGGGCGGGCCGTTCTGGGCGAAGAAGGACCTCGGGGCGTGGTCGATCCCGAAGGGCGAGTACGAGGACGGCGAGGACGCGCTGGCCGCCGCCCGGCGCGAGTTCGCGGAGGAGCTCGGCTCCCCCGCCGCCGACGGCGAGCTCGTCGCCCTCGGCGAGGTGCGCCAGAAGAGCGGCAAGGTGGTGACCGCGTGGGCGCTCGAGGGCGACATCGATGCGGACGCGGTCACGTCCAACACCTTCACGATGGAGTGGCCGCCGCGGTCGGGACGGACGCGCGAGTTCCCCGAGGTCGACCGCGCGGCGTGGTTCGGCCTCGACGAGGCGCGCGAGCGGATCCTCCCCGCGCAGGCGCCGCTCCTCGACCGGTTGGCCGAGCGCGGCTGAAGCGGCGCCTGGTGGTGGGGGCGTGCGGCCTAGCGGCCGAGCGTCTTGTGCGAGATCGTCTCGCAGCCGCGGATCGTGAAGTGGCGCTGCGCGCGGCGGCTGATGAACAGCTTGTCGCGCCCGCCGCCGCAGTCGATCGAGCCGCTGCCGAAGTGGGCCTTGATCCAGTCGTTGCCGCCGCCGCCGACGATCGCGTTGACGCCGTGGCTGGAGTAGATGAAGTCGTTGCCGGAGCTGCCGACGAGCGTGTCGCGCTGCGTCGAGTTCTGGCCGGAGGGCTTGTAGTCGCCCCACAGCACGTCGCCCCAGGGCCCGGCGTAGATCGTGTCGCTGCCGTGCCCGCCGAGCAGCTCGTTGTGGCCTGCCCGCGAGGTCATCACGACACCGCCGCCCGCGCGCACGAACCGGCGCTGGCACTTGCCGCGCTTGTGGACCGCATCGCACGAGTAGGCCGGATCGGTCCCGGCGAACGGGTCGTGACCCGGGCGCGCGTCCAGCGGCCGCGAGGCGTCGGTCTTGTTCATGAGCAGGACCCCGGTGATCCGCGGCCAGCCGTCGTGGCTGGTGTTCGCAGTGGCCACACCCATCGGCAGCAGCAGGCACGCCGCCAGGGTGATCATCAGGAGTCGTCGCATTGCACTCGCCTTCGGTCGATCACTGGTCGGGGGTCCCAGGGGTCGGGCCCGAACAAACGCCGCGGCCGCCCGGGGGCAGGCGGGCGGCGGCCGCCGGTAGCGCAGGCGCGCCAGGCGGCGCCGCCCGCCGTCCGGCAGATGCGCGCGCGGGGCCATGCGCGCGGCCGGATTCGAACCGGCGACCCTCGCCTTGTAAGGGCGATGCTCTGGCCGCTGAGCTACGCGCGCGTGGTGAGGCTAGCGAGCACCCCGGGACCGCGTGCGACGCGCCGGCGTCGCGCGGCTGCGACCATGCCCGCATGGACCGCTCGGTGCTCTGGCGCGCCGCGGCCGTACAGGGGCTGTCGGTCGCCGTGCTCTCCGTCGCGCTCGCGCTGGCGCTGCCCCACTCGTTCTTCGAGGACTGGGGCTGGCTCGCCGGCCCGGGCGCGTGGATCGTCTGCGCGCTCGTGACGGCCAGCGTCGTGGCGCTCCCGCGCACGCGTGTCCTCGTCGGCGCGGTCCTCGCCGGGCTGCCGAGCATCCTCGCGGTCGTGATCGGCGTGCACTGGCTCGGCGCCGTCGTGGCGATCGTGCTGTTCGCGCTGTGGTGTGCGCGGCTCGCCCGCGAGCCGGAGCTCACGGCGCGCGCCGTGTAGCGTCCGCGCGCATGGACCTCGGCATCGACGGAAAGGTCGCCCTCGTCACGGGGGCGTCCCAGGGAATCGGCCGCGCGATCGCGGCGCAACTCGCGAACGAGGGAGCGCGCGTCGCCATCAGCTCGCGTTCGCGCGAGAAGATCGATGCGACCGCCGCGGAGATCGGCGCGACCGGCTTCGTCCTCGACAGTGCGGACCTCGACGCGATCCCCGGCGTGCTCGCCGAGGTCGACCAGGCGCTCGGCCCGGTCGACATCCTGATCTGCAACACCGGCGGCCCGCCGCCGGGGGCCGACCCCCTCGCGTTCAGCCGCGAGCAGTGGGAGGCCGCCTACCGGTCGCTCGTGCTCGCGCCGATGGCGCTCATCGAGCGCGTGATCCCGGGCATGCGCGAGCGCGGCTTCGGCCGGATCGTGAACGTCGCGAGCACGAGCGTGCGCGAGCCGATCGCGACGCTGATGCTCTCCAACGCCCACCGCGCGGCGATGATCACCTCGTTCAAGACGATCGCCCGCGCCGTCGCGGGCGACAACGTGACGCTGAACACCGTCCTGCCGGGCCGGATCGCGACCGACCGCGCGTACTCGATGGCCGACTCGCCGGAGGCCGCGGAGGCGGCCGCCGCGAAGGAGGTGCCGGCCGGCCGGATGGGCCGGCCGGAGGAGATGGCCGCCGCCGCCGCGTTCCTGTGCTCGACCGGCGCCGCCTACATCACGGGCGAGACGATCGCCGTCGATGGCGGCATGACGCGCTCGATCTGAGCCCGCGGGCCGCCGGGCGGGCGCCGCGACCTATGATCGGTCGGGCGCCCCCATGGTCTAGTGGTTCAGGACGCCGCCCTTTCAAGGCGGAGATCGCGGGTTCGAATCCCGCTGGGGGTATCCGCGCTCAGCGCACCCGGATCTTCAGCGTCGCCGACGGCAGCGACCGGCTGCCGTCCTTGGCCACGAGGATCAGCCGGTAGCGGTAGGTGTGCCGGCGGCGGACCTTGCGGTCGGTGAAGGAGCGCGCCTTCGAGGTCGCGATGCGGGCGAACTTCGCCTTCTTCGTCGCCGCGCTGCGCTGGATCTCGATCTTCTGGCCCTTGGCGAGCTTCGGCAGCGCGATCCGCACGCGGCCATGGGTCGCGCGGACGCGGAAGCCCTTGAGCGTGAACGCGCGGGCGACGGCCTTCTTGGTCGTGCTCTTCGTCGTCGTGCCCTTGACCGCCAGCGCCCCGCTCGCCGCGCCGGCGGCCGCGGATGCGGGCGGCGGGGCGTCGGTCGCGACGGCGGTCGCGATGTTCGACTTCGCGGCGGCGAACCAGCGGCCGTCCCAGAACCGGTAGGCGTTCAGGCGGTAGGAGTGCGCGCTGCCCGCCGCGAGGCCCGAGATCGTCGCGGCGTTGCCCTGGACGGACTCCGAGACGACGGTCTCGGTGCCGTCGCCGGCGACCTCGAGGACCTGGTAGCGGACGCCGAGCGCGTCGGCCGGCGGGGTCCAGAAGAGCGTGATCGCGTTCGGCGTGCCCTCGGCACGGACGCCGGTGGCCTCGCCGGGCTGCGACCAGTCCAGCTTGGTCGCAAGGGTCTGGCCGGCGGTCGCGAAGTCGAGTGTCCGGCCGGCGCTCACGCCGTCGAAGCCGGTGCACGCGGCGCTCGAGCCGTTGTCCATCGCCAGCGAGATCGTGGGCGCGAGCTCGTCCTTGCGGATGTCGAAGACGACCGTGCCGCCGGGCCCGGGCAGCTCGTCGGCCTCGCCGAACGTCCGGCCGGAGTAGACCTGGCAGGTGTCGGTCGAGACGTCGTTGTAGACGGCGTGGGCGACCCCGAGGGCGACGGTGTTGCCGAGCGCGATGTACGCGTGGCCGGTGCCGTGGGTGTCGATGAACAGGCGCGTGGTGTCCGGGCTCGCCAGGTCGTGCATCGTGAAGCGCACGGTGTTCGACGCCGGCCCGAGGTCCTGCACGTCGACCGACCCGATGCCGGCGAACGTGAGGGGCGTGGTCTGGGCCGCGTGCGCGGCGGGCGCGGAGAGCGCGAGCACGCTGCCGATCGATACTGCTGCGGCCAACCACCGACACCGGATCATTCAGGAGTCCTTTCCCGGGGGGAAGCGGCACCGTTCTGTCGACGGCCGCCGCTCGATTGGCGAGAGAACGGCCGGGCGCGGGCCGGCCTTCTCACGCGCGCGTGAATTGATCCGTATTTCGTCCCATTGGCGCGAAGGCGCCGCCGCCTACCATGGGCGCGCCCCCGTAGCTCAATGGCAGAGCGGCGGCCTTTTAAGCCGGCAGGTGGGAGTTCGAATCTCCCCGGGGGTACTCAGCGGGCGCTAGTTCGCGACGGCCGGAGCGGGCACCCCGCCGCCCTCCGGGACGGCCGCGGCGACGGCCTCCGGGTCGCGCGCGTGGACGCGGCCCAGCGCGAGCGCGAGCGCTCCCGCGGTCAGGCCCGCGACGGCCATCAGGCGCCACGCGTCGTGGAACGGCCCGACCGGGTCGCTCGGATCCGGCGGGCCGATCACGGCGACGAGGATCGCGATGCCGAGCACGGCGCCGATCTGGCGCAGGCAGCCGCTGATCGCCCCGCCCGTGGCGAAGCGCGACGGCGGCAACTCGGCGACGGCGGCGCTGCCCCACGCGGAGAAGCTCAGCCCGACGCCGAAGCCGGTGAGGAACAGCCACGGCAGGACCTCGGTCGCCCAGGCCGGGTCGGGGCCGGTCGAGGCCGCGATGCCGAGGCAGCCGATCCCGAACAGCAGTCCGCCCGGGAGCGCGACGACGCGCTGGCCGAAGCGGTCGGCGAGGCGGCCGCCGACCGCCGCGCCGACCGCCGCCATCAGCGGGCCGGGCGTCAGGGCGAAGCCGGCCTCGAGGACCGAGTAGTGCCACGGCCCCGTGAGAAACAGGACGTTGCCGAGGAGGAAGGCGTAGAACGCCAGCGCGAAGGCGAACATGCCGGCGATCGAGACCGAGAACGAGCGCACGCGGAACAGCGCGGGGTCGACGACCGGCGACGGGTGACGGGCCGATCGCGCCGCGAAGGCGAGCAGCAGCACGCCCCCGGCCGCGAGCGCGCCGAGCACCCGGCCGCTGCCCCAGCCCCAGTCCTGGCCCTCGACGATCCCGAGCGAGAGCAGGGCGACCCCCGCGATGAGCAGCGCGACGCCGACCGCGTCGGGCAGCGGGCCGGGCTCGGCCTCACGCCGCTCGACGAGCAGGCGGCGGGCCGGGACGAGCGCCGCGAGGCCGATCACGAGGTTGACGAAGAAGACCCAGCGCCATCCCGCGACGTCGACGAGCACGCCGCCGAGCGACGGCCCGACCGCCGCCGCGATGGCGCCGGTCGCGCCCCAGATCCCCGTCGCGGTCGCGCGCTGGCTGAGCGGGAACTCGGGCAGCAGGAGCGCGAGCGAGGTCGGCACGAGTGCCGCGGCCCCGGCGGCCTGCACGACCCGGGCCGCGACGAGGACCGCGACCGTCGGCGCGAGGCCCGCGGCGGCCGAGGCGGCAAGGAAGGTCAAGAGGCCGAGGAGGAAGGTGCGCCGCCGCCCGACGCGGTCGGCCAGGCGCCCGGCCGGGACGAGCAGCGCCGCGAACACGATGTTGTAGGCGGTGAGGATCCACGACAACCCCGCGAGCGAGGTGCCCGCGAAGGACGCGCGGACGTCGGGGAAGGCGATGTTCACGATCGTCACGTCGAGGAAGCTCATGAAGACGGCGACCGACGTGATGCCCAGGACCTGCCACTTGCGTTGCATGACGAAACGCACCCTAGCGAACCCGCGTTGCTTGATGCAACTTGCCCGGCTACACTGGGCGGGACAGCCATGCTCCCGCGCACCTACGACGACCAGAACTGCTCCGTCGCCCGCGCCCTCGAGGTACTCGGCGACCGCTGGACGCTGCTCGTCATCCGCGACGCGTTCCTCGGGGTCCATCGCTTCGACGACTTCCAGCGCGACCTCGGCATCGCCCGCAACGTCCTGTCGGACCGCCTCGCCCGGCTCGTGGACGAGGGCCTGCTCGAGCGCCGCCGCTACCAGGAGCGCCCCGAGCGCTTCGAGTACCGCCTGACCGAGAAGGGCATCGACCTCTGGCCGACGGTCATCACGCTGATGAAGTGGGGCGACCGCTACTACGCGCCGCCCGAGGGGCCGCCCCGGATCGTCCGCCACCGCGGGTGCGGCGGCGAGGTCACGGGCCAGTTGACGTGTGAGCGGTGCGGCCGGACGCTGACGGCCCGCGAGGTCGTCACCGAGCCCGGCCCGGGCGCCTCGGCGCCGGCGCTCAGCGCCGCCCGCTGAGCGCGCCGAGCAGCAACTCGATCGAGCGCTCGAGCTGATCGAGCGAGGCGTCCTCGACGCGGCGGATCCCGCACGAGCGGTTCAGCCAGCGGTTGATCTCGGCGTGGCTGCGGCCGTCGTTGCGGCGCAGGTCGGCGACGAGGCGGTGGCGCTTGTCGCGCAGCAGGGCGCGGCGCTCGAACGCCGCCTGCTCGGGCTCGGCCTCCGGCGCGTCGTCGACGGCGGGCGGGATCACGGGCGCGACCGGCACAGCCGCGGCGGTCGCAGCCCCGCCCGGCGGACCGAAGAGCGCGAGCTGCGGGGCCACGTCGGCGGCGACCGGCACGAACGCCGGCTCCTCCGAGCGCTCCGTCGCGCGCCGCTCCTCGGGCTCGTCGAGCGCGAACGGATCGACCTCGGACGGCGGGCGCAGCACGTGGCGCAGCTCGCGCTCGACCTCGTTGGCGTGGGCCTGCAGGACCGCGTCGCCCGGCAGGTAGAGCCAGCTCATGTCGGCCGGGCGGCCGGGCAGCGTGCGCACGAACCGCCCGACGATCTGCCGGAAGATCAGCGGGGTCTTGGCCGCCGTCGCGTACACGCCGACGCGCAGGCGCGGGATGTCGACGCCCTCGCTGACCATGTTCACGGCGACGATCCAGCGTTCGGTCGAGCGCGTGAACGCCGCGAGCTTCTCCGCCGCCTTGGCGTCCGTGTGGAGCACGACCGTCGGGCTGCGGCCGGTGACGCCCTTGAGGATCGCGGCGATCGCGCGGGCGTGGGTGGTGTCGGCGGCGACGACGAGACCGCCCGCGTCGCGGTGGCCCGAGGCGCGGACCTCCTCGAGCTTGGCGTGGGCGGTGGCGAGGATCCGCGGCAGGCCGTCGGGCAGGTCGACCGAGATCGCGGTCCGGTAGCGGCGGCTCGCCTCGTGCCCGGTGAGGGCGTCGGCGAACGAGGCCTCGACGACGTCCTCGCCGCTGCGCCACTGCAACACGCCGTCGTACGGGATGAAGGTCACCGGGCGGCAGATGCCCTCGCGGACGGCGTCGGCGTAGGTGTAGCTGACGTCGGGCACCGCGACGCCGTCGTCGTAGCGCACGCCCGGGATCGGGACGGCGTCCGAGCGGAAGGGCGTGCCCGACAGGAGCAGCCAGCGCGCCGCGGGCCCGAAGGCCTTCGCGAACCCGGTGCCCCAGGCGAGCTCCTCGCCGAGATGGTGGGCCTCGTCGGCGATGACGAGCGTGCCCGCCGAGCACTGGCGCGCCCAGCGCTCGGCGACCGCCGCGACGCGCGCGTAGGTGACCGAGACGCCCTGGAAGTCGCGCGGCGGGCGCAGCGCGGCGGCGTCGGGCGCGAGGTGCACGCCCATCCGCGCGGCCGCGGCGGCCCACTGGCGGGTCAGCGGCGTCGTCGGGCAGACGACGGCGACGCGCTGGACGACGCGGTCGCGCAGCAGCCGGCGGGCGAGCTCGAGCGCGGGCCGGGTCTTGCCCGCCCCGGGCGCGGCCGAGACGAGGAACGGGCCCTCCGACCATGCGCCCATTGCCACGAGCGCCTGCTGCTGCCACGCCCGCAGACCGGCGGGCTGATGCTGGCGCGAGGCGGGCACGGAGGCGGCATGGTGCGACACGGACCGGACGGACCCGGGGCCCGCACCGGAAGTCCCTGCATAGGCGGCCGCCCGGGCCGCCGCTACGCGGCGCCCGGGCCCTGGAGCCAGGCGTCGACCTCGATCTCGATGAGCATCCGCGGGTCGGCGAGCTCGGCCACGACGACGGTCGTGTTGACCGGGCGGACGTCGCCGAACGCCTCGCCGTGCGCCCGGGCGAAGCCGTCGAAGTGGGCGGTGTCGACGAGGTACACCCGCGTGCGGATGACGTCCGCCAGCGACCCGCCGACGCGTGCCAGCGCCGAGGCGATGGTCTCGATCGCCTGCCGGGCCTGGAGGTAGGGGTCGCCGATGCCGGCGATGACCCCGTCGGGCATGAGGGCCGTGGTCCCGGCGACGACGACGAGATCGCCGGCGCGGATGACGCGCGAGTAGCCGACCCGCTCCTCGTACGGGCCGCCCGAGCCGTGGCGCTCGACCGCGCCCATCAGTGGCGGAAGTGGCGGCGGCCGGTGAAGACCATCGCGACGCCGGCCGCCTCGGCCGCGTCGATCACGTCGCGATCGCGCTTGGAGCCGCCCGGCTGGACGACGGCGGCGATCCCGCGCTCGATCGCGAGCTCGGGGCCGTCGGCGAACGGGAAGAACGCGTCGGAGGCGAGGACCGCGCCGCGCAGGTCGGTCTGCGCCTTCTCGACCGCCAGGCGGACCGCGTCGACGCGGCTCATCTGCCCGGCGCCGATGCCGACGGTCGCGCCGCCGCGGGCGAGCACGATCGCGTTCGAGCGCACGTGGCGGCACACCCGCCAGGCGAAGACGAGGTCGGCCCACTCCTGCTCGGTCGGCGTCCGCGTCGTCACGACGTCCATCTGGTCGCGGCCCTCGCCGACGACGTCGCGGTCCTGGACGAGCAGGCCGCCCGTGACCTGGCGAATGTCCTTCTCGCCGAGCAGCGGGATGCGGCGCTCCTGGTCCTCGAGCAGCCGGATGTCGGGCTTGGCGCCGAGCGTCGCGAGCGTGCCGTCCTCGTAGCCGGGCGCGAACAGGACCTCGACGAACTGCTCGGTCAGCGCTTGCGCGGTGGCCGCGTCGACCGGGCGGTTGAGCGCGATGACGCCGCCGAAGGCGCTCATCGGATCGCACGCGAACGCCGTGCGGTACGCCGTCTCGAGGTCCGCCGCGACCGCCGCCCCGCACGGGTTGTTGTGCTTGACGATCACGCAGGCGGGCTCGTCACCGAGGTCGCGCAGGAGCGTCCGCGCGGCGTCGAGGTCGAGGATGTTGTTGTAGGAGATCTGCTTGCCGTGGTGCTGGCGGGCCTGCGACAGCACGTGCGCGCGGGCGCCGACCTGGGCGTAGTAGGCCGCGCGCTGGTGGGGGTTCTCGCCGTACGGCAGCTCCGTGACCTTCTCGAAGGCGCGCAGGTGCAGCTGCGGGAACTCCTCGGTCTTCTCGGCGAACCAGCGCGAGATCGCCGTGTCGTAGCGCGCCGTGTAGGAGAACGCCTCGGCGGCGAGCCACTCGCGCGTCGGCAGCGACAGCAGCCCGTCGCTCTCGCGCAGCTCCTCGAGGACGGCGTCGTAGCTCTCCGGGCGTACGACCACGACGGTGAACGCGTGGTTCTTGGCCGTCGCGCGGATCATCGTCGGGCCGCCGATGTCGATGTCCTCGATGACCTCCTCCTCGCTCGCCCCGAACCGGCCCGCGGTCCGCTCGAACGGGTAGAGGTTCACGCAGACGAGGTCGACGAACTCGATGTCGTGCTCGGCCGCCTGGCGGAGGTGTTCGGGGTCGTCGCGCCGCGCGAGCAGCCCGGCGTACAGCTTCGGGTGCAGCGTCTTGACCCGGCCGTCCATGATCTCGGGGAAGCCGGTGAAGTCCTCGATGCCGCGGACCTCGAGGCCCGCGCCGTCGAGCTCGCGCGCCGTGCCCCCGGTCGACACGAGCTCGACCCCGAGGTCGGCGAGGCCGCGGGCGAAATCGACGACGCCGCGCTTGTCGGAGACGGAGAGCAGCGCGCGCCGGACGCGGACCTCGCCGGGGTCCGTCGGCAGCGAGCGGCCTTCGGTGGAGGACGGCTCGGCGATGGTCCGAGCATAGACAAGCGCACCGCGAGCCCGTCGCGCGCGTACGCCGGGGGCGCGCGTGTGGGCGCGCCCGGCTAGGTTCAACACCCTGCCCGGCGGGAACACCGGGCGAGACGCAGCCGCCACCGGAGGCATTCGATGGAACAGCGCACGACCGACCCCGACCACGACCTGGAACGCAGCGGCGACGAGCTCGAGGAGCGCCTCGACCGCCTCGACGGAGAGATCGACGAGTCGAAGAAGACGGCCGCGGCCCGCAGCGCGGCGAACGAGGACCCGTTCGACGACGCGGACGAGGACGACGCCGCGGACGACGAGGACGGCGACGACCCGGCCGGCTTCGACGACCCCGAGGCCGACGAGGACGACGAGGACGACTTCTAGCCGGGCGCGTCCACGACGACGCGCCGGGGGTGGTCGGGGTCGCGGCGCACCGCGCCCGCGGCGATGAGCGCGACGGCGCGCGGCAGCAGCGCGTGCTCGAGCGGACGGATCGCGGCGAGCACGTCGGCCGGCTCCCTCGCCCCCGGCGCCTCGACCGCGCCCTGCAGGATCACCGGGCCGCTGTCCACCTCGCCCGGCTCCACGTAGTGGACGGTCACGCCGAAGACCTTCGCCCCGTAGGCGAGCGCCTGCTCGATCGCCCGCACGCCGGGGAACGCGGGCAGCAGCGACGGGTGGACGTTGACGATCCGCCCGGCGAACCGCTCGAGGAAGACGTCCTCGAGGATCGCCATGTAGCCCGCCAGGACGACGAGGGCGACGTCGCGCTCGTCGAGCCAGTCGGCCATCGCCGCATCACGCTCGGCCCGGGCGGCGTAGTCCGCGCGCGCGAAGACGCGGGACGCCACGCCCTGCGCCGCGGCGCGCTCGAGCGCCCGCGCCGTCGGCTGGTCGGAGGCGACCGCGACGATCTCGACCTCGCGGCCGTGCACGGCGTCGAGCAGCGCCTGCAGGTTCGTGCCCTCGCCCGAGGCGAGCACCCCGACCCTCACGCCGCCCGCGCCTCCGCGACGCGGAGCTTCGGATACGGGCCGCCGGTCGAGGCGAGGCGCCCCATGGCGAGCAGCGCGTCGACGCGGGCGAGGACGTCGGCGGCCGGAAGGTCGCCGAACGCGCCGTAGCCCGGCAGCCCGTCGTAGCCGTGGCGGCGCAGCGCCGCCGACCGCGCACCGCGCAGGATCTCGACCGCGCGCGTGCGCCCGACCGCAGGCGCGGCCGTCGACACGAGCGTGAGGATCGCGGCGTCGAGGGCGGCGTGCGCGGACCGAGCCGCGGAGGCGACCGCCGGCACGGCCCACACCCCGCCCGCCGCGGCCGGCGCCTCGGGCACGAGGCCCGGCGCGCAGACGTCGCAGCACGGCCCGGTCGGCACCGGGACGCCCGTGTCGCCGAAGTGGCGCAGGAGCGTCGCGCGGCGACAGCCGCCGCCCTCGACGAACGCCCACACCGCGCGGTACTGCCGCCAGCGCGCGCGCTGGGCCTCGCCCGCCGACGCGCGGCACGCCGCCCGCGCACGCGCGTCGAAGGGCGCCTCGAGCCGGCCGCGGAGCCGGTCCGGGGGTGAGGGCGCGGGGTGGACCACGCCCGCCCGGGCGAGGTGGCCGACGATCGCGCGCACGCGCTCGGCATCGTCGCCGAGCTCGCCGACGCCGATGTCGAACGACCCGCCGGCCTCGCCGAGCGGGAGCGTGCCGACGGCCGCGCCGAGGCGGTCGGCGACCTCCGCGATGGCGGCGTCGTCGACCTCCGCGCGCTCGATGAAGAAGACGTGCAGGCCCTTGTCGCGGGCCTCGGCGAGCAGCAGCGCCCGGGCCGGCGCGCCGTCGCGGCCCGCGCGGCCGGCCTCCTGGTAGTAGGCCTCGACCGAGCCGGGGACGCTCGCGTGCGCGACCGTCCGCACGTCGGCCTTGTCGACGCCCATCCCGAAGGCGTTCGTCGCCACGACGACCTCGACCTCGCCGGCCATGAACCGGCGCTGGGCGATCGCGCGGGCCGCCCGCGGGAGGCCGGCGTGGTAGGCGACGGTCTCGACGCCGAGCGCCGCCTCGAGGTCGGCGGCGATCCGCGCCGTCGCCGCCCGCGTGCCGGCGTAGACGATCGCGGGCCGCGCGGCCGGGTCCGCCAGCGCCGCGGTGAGGCGGGCGCGCTTGTCGGCCGGGCCGCGGCACGGGACGACCGCGAAGGCGAGGTTCGGGCGGTCGAAGTCCGGTCGTGACGCGCACCGGGTCGCGCAGGCGCAGGCGGGCGGCGATGTCGTCGGCCACCTGCGGCGTGGCGGTGGCGGTCGAGGCGACGATCGCGCGCGCGTCGAGCAGGCGCGCGGCGTCGGCCAGGCGGAAGTAGTCGGGCCGGAAGTCGTGCCCCCATTGGGAGACGCAGTGGGCCTCGTCGACGACGAACAGGCCGACGTCCACGTCGCGCAGCGCGTCGAGGAAACCGGGCGAGGCGAACCGCTCCGGCGCCACGTAGAGCAGCTTGACGTCGCCCGCCCTCGCGCGCGCGACCGCCTCCCGGTTGGCGACCGCGCCCTGCTGGGCGTTGACGAGCGCCGCCCGCCCCGGGACGGCGCGCTCGAGGCCCTCGACCTGGTCCTGCATGAGCGACACCAACGGCGAGACGACGATCGTCAGATCCGCGCGCATGAGCGCGGGCAGCTGGTAGCAGAGCGACTTGCCCGCCCCGGTGGGCATCACCACCAGCAGGTCGCGCCCGCCGAGCGCGGCCCCGACCGCCTCCGCCTGCCCGGGGCGGAATGCGGTGAAGCCGAAATGCTCGCGCAGGGCGGCGGTGGCGGGGTCCATGCGGGCGCCGACCTTACCGCCGGGCGCGGCGGCCGCCCGCGGTCGAGCGCCACCTGGCACGAAGGCGGAACAACCACGGCACGAACCGTGCGTCGGCTGTCACAAAACGGCCGTCGAAACCGATTGAGTGCCGAAGGTCACAATCGTCGATCCGGCGATGGGGGATGGTTCTTGACACGGAGTCAGCGACACGGCCCGGGCCGCAGGGACAGCGGTCAGGACCCGGGGGGCCGACAACGTCCATGGGGGCTCGCGACCGGCGCATCCGGACGGCAACGTCCGGTCGCCGGTCGCCGTCCGCAGAGCAGCACCGGCGGGGACGCTGGGGGGTGGCCCCGCCGGAGCGGACATGCCGGGTCGGGCCGCGCACGAGACCGCGCGGCGCCGGCCCCGGCGTGCAGCCGGCCCGTCGCGGCGATCGGGAGCGCCGCGGCGGGCCGCGACGCCTGCGCCGGGCGCCTACGCCCGCACGAGCGGCAGCGAGCGCTCGAAGGCGAACTTGTCGTTCGCCTCACCGCTCGCGGCGAGCGGGTACTCGCCCGAGAAGCAGGCGTCGCAGTGCTGGTCGCGCTCACCGCGCACGGCCTCGTACACGCCCGCGAGCGACAGATACGCGAGCGAGTCGGCGCCGAGCTCGGCGGCGATCTCCTCGACCGACCGGCCGTGGGCGATCATCTCCTCGCGCGAGGACATGTCGATGCCGTAGTGGCACGGGTGCTTGATCGGCGGCGCCGAGATCCGCATGTGGACCTCGCGCGCGCCCGCGTCGCGGAGCATCTGCACGATCTGGCGCGTCGTGTTGCCGCGGACGATCGAGTCGTCGACGACCACCAGCCGCTTGCCGCCCACGATCTCGGGCAGCGGGTTGAACTTCATCCGCAGGCCGTGACGGCGCAGCTCATGGCCGGGCTGGATGAAGGTCCGCCCGACGTAGCGGTTCTTGATGAGGCCGTCGTCCTGCGGAAGCCCGCTCTCGCGCGCGAATCCGCGGGCGGCGGGGTTGCCCGAGTCGGGCACCGAGATGACGAGGTCGGCGCCCGGGGCCGGCGACTCGCGGGCGAGGATCTCGCCCATCCGGCCGCGCGCGGCCTGGAGCACGTCGCCGCCCATCCGCGAGTCCGGGCGGGCGAAGTAGATGTACTCGAAGACGCAGAACGCCTCGCGGTCGCCCTCGACGATCTGGCGCGTGCGGATCCCGTCCGCGCCGAGGGACACGAGCTCGCCCGGAGCCACGTCGCGCAGCCGCTCGGCGCCGATGATGTCGAACGCGCAGGTCTCGCTCGCGACGCAGTAGCGCGAGCCGATCTGCCCGAGCGCGAGCGGCCGCACGCCGGCCGGGTCGCGGAAGGCGTACACGCGCTTCTTCGTCATCACGACGATCGAGAACGCGCCCTCGAGGCGCGGCATCACGTCGGCGATCGCGTCCTCGATGTCGTCGGCCGGATGGGTCGCGAGCAGCGCCGCGACGATCTCCGAGTCCGACGTCGAGCTGAACGTGACGCCCCGCTCGCGCAGCTCGGAGTGCAGCTCGACGGCGTTCGTGAGGTTGCCGTTGTGGGCGAGGGCCAGCTCGCGCCGGTTGCCGCCGGCCCCGTCGCTGCGATGGACGGGCTGGGAGTTCTCCCACTCGTTCGAGCCGGTCGTCGAGTAGCGGACGTGGCCGATCGCGAGGCCGCCGCTCAGCGCCCGCAGGTCGTGCTCCTTGAAGACCTGCGAGACGAGACCGAGCGCGCGCTGGGTGATGATGTAGCCGCCGTCCTCGGCCGCGGCGATGCCGGCCGATTCCTGCCCCCGGTGCTGGAGGGCGTACAGCGCGAAGTAGGTGAGCCGCGCGACGTCGTGCTCGGGACCGTAGATCCCGAAAACCCCGCACTCGTCCCGGGGACCGTCGCGCTCGTCGGAGAGGGGCTCGCGTGCCGTCATAGAGGCCGCCGGGGAAGACGGGCGACGGGGCTGAGGGTAGCAGCGGGTCCGGCGGGTCCCGGACGCGCGACGGCCGGGCCCGAAGGCCCGGCCGTGATGCGCGGGAGGGCGGCGGGCCGCCCTAGAACTTGCGGTACGGGTCGACGTAGAGGTCGTCGACCTGCCAGCGGCCGCCGGTGCCGACCGGCGTGAACCGGAAGGCGACGGTCGCCTGGCTCGTGCTCGAGCCGTTGACGCCCATGATCCCCTGCGAGAGCGAGATCCGGTTCGTCGGCGCCCAGCGTCGCGCCGGCCGTGACCGTGCCGGCCTCGCGCTCGCCGGTGAACTTCGGCCCGGCGAGGTAGAGGACCTCCACCTTCAGCGCGCCCGGCGTGCCGGTGTTGCGCGCCTGGAAGCGGAAGAAGGGCGAGTGCGCGGCGACGCACATCGGGGCGCTCGTGACCGAGCCGCCGCTCGGGATGAGCAGCGACTTCGTGCCCGCCGAAGCGGCGGTGACGGCCGGAGCGCTGCCGGTGACCGCGGCCGCGCCGCCGGTCAGCGACCAGCCCGCGAGCGATCCCTCGACGTTGCCGCCGGGCGCGAGGACGTAGTCCTTCTTGTCGTTGGCGAAGAGGAACGCCTGCGTCGTGGGCTGCGTGCAGCCGGCCGCCGTGCTGACGGTCGGGGTGGTGGTGGTGCCGGCGAGCGCCGGCGTGGCGGTCAGGGCAAGCGCCGCGGCGACCGCGGCGACGAGCCGGCCCCCGCGGCGTCCGTCGATGATGAATGGCATCAGGTGTGCGACCTCCTGTCGCGTGATCGAATCCGTTCAGGTGATCCGTTCGGCCACTCGGCCGCGGCTTTTCACTTCTCGCCGCCGGATGTCGCACGTTCGTCCAGGTTCGACCGCTCGGCGGGCGCGTCGCATCAAGCGGGGCGCCCGCGTTCGATTGCCGTGCCGTGGCTCTGCCTACGCGGGACACCAGCGTGTACACGCGCACGCGCAACGCGCTCGCCCGGCTGCGTCGCCGGGCTGCGCCGCCCTGCCGCCGGCGCCTCGGCGCCGCCGCCGTACGAGCGCCGCGAGCTGCTCTCGAGCTGGCCATCGTCGCCGGCTTCGCCGCGGCGGCGAGCCGCGGTCGCGCTCCTGCTGCCGTCGGGCGGCTTCTCGCCGCTGGCGGCGCTCGTGCTCGGCGCGCTGCTCGTCCTCATGCTGTCGGTCGAGTTCGACGTCGCAGAGGGACGGACGTCGCCCGTCCAGCTCGTCCTCCTGCCGATGCTCGTGCTCCTGCCGCCCGCCTTCGTCCCGCTCGTGGTGGCAGGCGCGCACGTCACCCGCGCGCTCGGCGGCGCCGTCCGCGGCGACCGGCCGCCGCTCGCCGATCGCGCTCGCCGCGGGCGACGCCTGGTACGCGATCGGCCCCGCCGCTCGTCATCGGCCTCCTCCACGGCGGGGCGCTCAGCTGGGGCGCCGCCCCGGTCTTCGCCGCCGCGCTCGCGGCCCAGGTCGCGATCGACTTCGTCCTGACGGCCGTCCGCCTGCGCGTCGGGATGGGGGTGCGCGTCCGCCCCGAGCTGCCGCGCGATGGGCTGGGTCTACCTCGTCGACGTCCTGCTCACGCCGGTCGGCGTGCTCGCCGCGGTCGCCGGCCGCGGCAGCCTCGCCGCCGTGACGCTCGTCCTGCCGCTGGCGGCGCTCCTCGTCGTGTTCGCCCGCGAGCGGCGGGGGCGCATCGAGAACGCGCTCGCCCTCAGCCGGGTCGCCGCCGAGAACGAGCAGCGGCTGCAGTCGCTCGTGCAGCACGCCTCCGACCTGATCCTCATCGCCGAGCGCGACGGCACCGTGCGCAGCCTCACCGGGGCGGCCGGCGAGCATTTCGGCGCCGGCTGGCGCGAGGTCGCCGGCACGACGCTCTTCGACCACGCCCACCTCGCCGACCACTCGGTCGTGAGCGCCCTGCTCGACGCCGCGGCGCGCGCGCCGCGCGGCGAGTCCGCCGAGGCCGAATGGCGCATGCGCCGCCCCGACGGCTCCTGGCGCCACGTCGAGGGCATCGCGACCAACCTCCTCGACGAGGCGCACCTCGAGGCGCTCGTCGTCACCGTGCGCGACGTCCACGAGCGCCGCGCCTTCGAGGAGCAGCTGCGCCACCGCGCCTTCCACGACGAGCTCACGGGCCTGCCCAACCGGGCGCTGTTCCACGACCGCCTCGAGCACGCGCTCGGCCGACGCGGCGATCGGCTCGTCGCCCTCGTCTTCGCGGACCTCGACGACTTCAAGAAGATCAACGACCGCCTCGGCCACGGCGTCGGCGACGAGCTGCTCGTCGAGTTCGCCGCGCGGCTGCGCAACTGCGTGCGGTCCGCCGACACGCCCGCGCGGCTCGCCGGCGACGAGTTCGGCGTGCTGCTCGAGGACGTCGCCGGGACCGAACGAGCCGGTGCAGGTCGCCGAGCGGATCGTCGCGGCGCTGGCCGAGCCGCTGACCGCGGGCGGCGAGACCTTCGCGGTCACGTCGAGCATCGGGATCGTCGTCAGCACGCTCGGCGACGACGCGCCCGACGAGCTGCTGCGCCGCGCCGACCTCGCCATGTACGCCGCCAAGGCCGGGGGGAAGGGCCGCTGGGCGCTCTACGAGCCCGAGCTCGACGCCGGCCGCAGCGAGAGCGACGGCGACCGCGCGCGCGTGTCCTGGGCGATGCGCTCCGACGAGCAGCGCGCGCAGATCCTCTCGCTCCTCGACCGTCCCGACGCGGTGCGAACCGTCTTCCAGCCGATCATCGACCTGCGCACCGGCGAGATCGCGGCGTACGAGGCGCTCAGCCGCTTCGACGGGCCGGTCGACCATCCGCCGAACGTCTGGTTCGAGCAGGCGCACCGGTGCGGCCTCGGCTACCGGCTCGAGGCGCTCGCCTTCGAGCGCGCGCTCAGCGCTCCCGGACGGCCCGACGGCACCTATCTGACGGTGAACCTCAGCCTGTCGTCGCTCGCCTCCGAGGAGGTGCGCGCGGTGCTGCCGGAGCGACCTCACGGGCGTCGTCATCGAGATCACCGAGAACGAGCTCGTCACCGACAAGGCCGACGTGCTCGCCGCGATGGCGCTCGTGCGCGAGCGCGGCGCGCGGCTCGCCGTCGACGACGCGGGCTCCGGCTACGCCGGGCTGCAGCACGTCATGCGCCTCGAGCCCGACGTCATCAAGCTCGACCGCGCGCTCGTCGACGGCGTCGCGGCGGATCCCGTCAAGGCGGCGCTCATCGAGGCGTTCGTCCGCTACGGCCGCCGGATCGACGCGACGATCTGCGCCGAGGGCATCGAGACGCTCGACGACCTCGAGGTGCTCGCCGACATCGACGTCGCCTACGGCCAGGGCTGGGCCATCGGCCGGCCGGTCGCGCCGTGGGCCCCGGTCTCCGACGACTCCGCGGCGCGGTGCCGCGCCCGGGCCCGCGCGGCGCTCGTCGCGCCCGCCGGCGCCGAGGGCGACCCGCTCGAGCGGGTCGCCGAGGCGCTGTCGCAGGCAACCGCGCACGACGAGCTCGCCGCCGCGTTCGCTCCGCTCGCGACCGAACTGCGCGCCACGCACGTCGTCGTGCACGAGCGCTGGGGCGACGAGCTCGTCCCGGTCGAGCGCGACCGGCGGCGCCCACGGCCCCGCGCCCGTCGCGACGCCCGCGATGCTCGCCGAGGGCGCCGTCGCGATCGTCGCCGGCCCCGGCGCCGCCGACCCGCTCGCCGTCGCCGAGCTGCGCGCGCGCGGGTTCGGCTCCGTGCTCGCGGTCCCGGTCCTGCGTCGACGGCCGCCTCGCCGGCGCGGTCGAGTTCTACGCCGCCGCAGCCCGTGTGTGGAGCCGGTTCGACGTCCGCCAGGCCCGCACGGCCGGCCACCACGTCGCGGCGGCGCTCGCGCGGACGAACGGGCGCGGCCTCGCCCCCGGGCCCGCGGTCGACGCCTTCGCCGAAGCGCTCGACGCCTAGGGGAACAGCCGCTCGAGCTCGGCGTGCGCTCCGCGCAGCTCGGCCAGCGGCAGCGACAGCGACAGGCCGGCGATCGAGACGCTGAGCGCGTCGCCGCCGACCTCGCCGAACACGTCGAGGGGCACGCGGGCGGCCAGCTCCTCGAGGGCGGCGCGCGGCCCGGAGACGACGAAGCCCCCGGGGCCCTCGCCGAACAGCTCCGTGCGCGGGTCGTCCGAGGCGCCGAGGTCGAGGGTCGCGCCGACCCCGCCGGCCAGGCAGCACTCGGCGACCGCGACGAGGAACCCGCCCTCGGCGATGTCGTGGCAGCTGTGCAGCGCGCCGGAGCGCACGGCGTCGCGGATCGCGTCGAACGCCGCGCGCACCGCCGCGACGTCGACGCCCGGCAGGCCGTCGGGCAGCGGCGCGCCGCAGAGCTTGTCGAGCTCGCCGGCCGCGAGCGACGGGTGGAACTCACCCGCGATCGCGACGGCGTCGCCCGCGCGCGCGAACCCGAGGCGCCCCGCGCGGCGCGCGTCGGGCAGGCGGCCGACCATGCCGATGACCGGGGTCGGATAGATCGGGCCGGCCGCGCCCTCGTTGTAGAGCGAGACGTTCCCGCCCACGACCGCCGTCTCGAGGGCGCGGACCGCGTCGCCGAGGCCGCGCACCGCCTCGGTCAGCTGCCAGGCGACGTGCGGCTTCTCGGGGTTGCCGAAGTTCAGGTTGTTCGTGACGCCGAGTGGCTCGGCCCCGACGCAGGCGAGGTTCGCCGCGCACTCGAGCACGACCTCGACCGTCCCGTTGTACGGGTCGGCGGCGACGCGGCGGCCGTTGCCGTCGATCGAGACGCCGAGCGCGGAGCCGTCCGGGAGCAGCAGGACGGCGGCGTCGGCCTCCTCCGGGCGGCGCACCGTGCGCGACTGCACGAGCCAGTCGTACTGGCGGAACAGCGGCGACCGGGAGGCGATGTTGGGCGAGCGCAGCAGCGCGAGCAGCGCCTCGGTCGGCTCGACCTCCGGCGCCAGCAGCGGCGGCGTGCGGCGGGTAGAGCGGCCCGTCGGGGCGCTCGGGGGCGAGGTCGTACAGCGGGCAGTCGTCGACGAGCGCGGCGACCGGCATGTCGCCGACGAGCCGCTCGCCGTCGAAGACGCGCATCTGCCCCGAGTTCGTCACCTCGCCGATCGCCGTCCCGTGGACCTCCCACAGCTCGCAGACGGCGAGGACCTCGTCGAGGCGCTCGGGCTCGCACACGCAGAGCATCCGCTCCTGCGACTCGGAGACCATGATCTCGAAGGGCTCCATCCCCGCCTCGCGCAGCGGCACGCGCGCGACGTCGAGGTCGATCCCGACGCCGCCCTTGGACGCCATCTCCGACGCGCTCGAGGTCAGGCCGGCCGCGCCGAGGTCCTGCAGCGAGACGAGCAGGCCGCGCGCGAGCAGGTCGAGCGAGCACTCGAGCAGCTTCTTCTCCGCGAACGGGTCGCCGACCTGGACGGTGGGGCGCTTGTCCTCGTCGGCCTCCCCGAGCTCGGCCGAGGCGAGCACGGACGCGCCCCCGATCCCGTCGCGGCCGGTGGAGGCGCCGAACAGCACGAGCGGGTTGCCGACGCCCGCGGCCGCGCTCGTCATCAGGCGCTCGGCCTCGCCGAGCCCGAGCGCCATCGCGTTGACGAGGCAGTTCTGCTCGTAGGGCGGCTCGAAGTAGACCTCGCCGCCGATCGTCGGTACCCCGATCGAGTTGCCGTAGTGACCGATGCCGGCGACCGCGCGATCGAGCAGGTAGCGAGAGCGCCCCGAGGTCTCGGGGTCGCCGAAGCGCAGCGAGTCGAGGACCGCGATCGGCCGCGCGCCGATCGCGAAGATGTCGCGCAGGATCCCGCCGACGCCCGTGGCCGCGCCCTGGAACGGCTCGACCGCGCTCGGGTGGTTGTGGGACTCGACCTTGAACGCGCACGCCAGCCCGCCGCCCACGTCGACCGCGCCGGCGTTCTCGCCCGGGCCCATGAGCACGTGGCGGCCCTCGGTCGGCAGCGTGCGCAGGAGCTTCTTGGAGTGCTTGTAGGCGCAGTGCTCGCTCCACAGCAGCGAGAACATCGCGAGCTCGACCTGGTTCGGGGCGCGGCCGAGCTTCTCGCGGATCAGGTCGTACTCGGCGCGGGTCAGCCCGAGCGCGACGGCGTCCTCGACGCCGGGCAGGACGCCCGCGTCAGGCGGCGACGCGCCCATCCACCGCCTCCGCCATCGACGCGAAGATCGCCAGGCCGTCGGCCGAGCCGCCCGTGAGCGCGTCGACCGCGTGCTCGGGGTGCGGCATGAGGCCGAAGACGTTGCCCTCGGCGCTGCACACGCCGGCGATGTCGCGCAGCGAGCCGTTGGGGTTCGCGCCCGGCGCGTAGCGCAGCACGACCTGGCCGGCCGCCTCCATCCGCTCGAGCTCGTCCGCGGGCGCGTAGTAGCGGCCGGTCGTGTGCTTGATCGGGATCGACAGCCGCTGGCCGGCCGCGCACGTGCGCGTGAACGGCGTGTCGGCGTTGACGACCTCGAGCTCGGCCTGCGCGCAGCGGAAGCGCAGGTGGTCGTTGGGCAGCAGCGCGCCGGGGAGCAGGCCCGGCCTCGCACAGCACCTGGAAGCCGTTGCAGATCCCGAGCACGAGCCCGCCGTCGCGGGCGAAGGCGATGACCGACTCCATCACCGGCGCGAACCGCGCGATCGCGCCGACGCGCAGGTAGTCGCCGTAGGAGAAGCCGCCCGGGACGATCACGGCGTCGACGCCGTGCAGGTCGGGGTCGGCGTGCCACAGGAGCGTCGCCTCGCCGACCATCCCGGCGGCGAGCTGCGCGTCGACCTCGTCGCACGAGCCGGGGAAGCGGACGACGCCCGCCCTCAACCCGACCGCGCCTCCAGGATCTCGTAGTCCTCGATCAGCGGGTTGGACAGCAGGCGCCGGCACATCGCGTCGAGCTCGGCCGGGTCCTCGACGTCGAGCTCCACGAGCCGGCCGACGTGGACGTTCGACACGCCCGTGAACCCGAGCGCCGGGAGGGCGCGCTCGACCGCGATGCCCTGGGGATCGAGGATGCCCGCCTTCGGCCGGATGAGCACCCGCGCCCTCATGGCGCGGTGCGGGCCACCCAGTCGTCGAAGCGCTCGCCGGTGATGCGCTCGTAGGCGTCGACGTAGCGCTCGCGCGTGCCCGCGACGACGTCCTCGGGCAGCTCCGGCGCGGGCGGCGTCTTGTCCCACCCGCTCTTGCTCGCCCAGTCGCGCACGTACTGCTTGTCGAAGCTCGGCTGCCCGCGGCCCGGCTCGTACTCGTCGGCGGGCCAGTAGCGCGAGGAGTCGGGCGTGAGCACCTCGTCGCCGACGACGAGCGCGCCGGCCTCGTCGAGGCCGAACTCGAACTTCGTGTCGGCGAGGATCACGCCGCGCTCGCGGGCGTGGCCGGCGGCGAACTCGTACAGCGAGATCGAGACGTCGCGGACGCGCGCCATCAGCTCGCGGTCGCCCACGAGCTCGACCGCGCCGTCGAAGTCGATCGCCTCGTCGTGGCCGGTCTCGGCCTTCGTCGACGGGGTGAAGATCGGGGTGGGCAGGCGCTCGGACTCGCGCAGGCCGGGCGGCAGCTCGATGCCCGAGACCTTGCCGGTCGCCTGGTAGTCCTTCCAGCCCGAGCCCGTGATGTAGCCGCGGACGACGCACTCGACCGGCAGCATCTTCAGCCGCCGGACGACCATCGCGCGGCCGCGCACGTCGTCGGGCACGCCCTCGGTGGCCGAGATGTAGTGGTTGTCGACGATGTGGCCGGTCTTGGCGAACCAGAACGCCGACAGCCCGGTGAGCACGGCGCCCTTCCCCGGGATGCCGTTCGGGTGGACGACGTCGTAGGTCGAGATCCGGTCGCTGGCGACCATCAGGATGCGGTCGCCCAGCTCGTACATCTCGCGGACCTTGCCGCTGGCGATGAGGGGCAGATCCGAGGCGGTGGCGGGCACGAACGGCAGGCTAGCAGCGGGTCCGGCGGGCCTGCGGGCGTCGTCGAAGTGTCCAGCACAGCGAGTGGTTTCCGGTCGCTGCGGCCGATGACGGGACCATGGAGCTCCGCCTCTCGGAGGTCGTCGGCGCACTGTCCCACGCGCTCGACGTCACCCACGGCCAGCCCGACGGCCACGCCGCGCGCTCCTGCCTGCTCGGGATGCGGATCGCCGAGGAGGTCGGCATCGGTTCCCGCGATCGTTCGGCGCTGTTCTACGCCCTGCTCCTCAAGGACGCGGGCTGCTCGACGAACGCCTCGAAGATCGCCGCGCTCTACGGCGCCGACGACCACGCCGTCCAGCACGCGCGCACGCAGATCGACCACACGAGCGCGATGGCGAACCTCGGCCACGCGGTGCGCAACGCCGCCGCCGGCGCCGGGCCGCTCGCGCGCGTGAAGCAGCTGAAGAAGGTCGTCGTCGACGGGCCGCGCGGCTCGCAGGCGATGTACGAGCTGCGCTGCGAGCGCGGTGCGGACATCGCGCGGATGATCGGCCTCGACGAGAGCGCCGCACTGGCGATCCGCCACCTCGACGAGCACTGGGACGGCGGCGGGCGCCCGGCCGGCCTCGCCGGCGAGGCGATCTCGCTGCCCGGGCGGATCCTCTGCCTCGCGCAGACGATGGAGGTCTTCTGGCAGGACGGCGGCCGCGACGGCGCGCTCGGGATCGCCCGCCGCCGGCGCGGCACCTGGTTCGACCCGGCGCTCGTCGACGCACTCTCCGGCCTCGAGCACGACACCGACTTCTGGGCCTCGCTCGACGGCGCCGCCGTCACCGAGGTCGAGCCCGCCGACCGCGTGCTCGTGGCCGACGACGACGGCCTCGACCGCATCGCCGAGGCGTTCGCCCGCGTCGTCGACGCGAAGTCGCCCTACACCGGCCGCCACTCCGAGGGCGTCGCCGAGATCGCCGTCGGCCTGGGCGAGCGGCTGGACCTCGACGCCGACGACGTCCGGACGCTGCGCCGCGCCGGGCTGCTGCACGACCTCGGCAAACTCGCGATCTCGAACCTCATCCTCGACAAGCCGGGCAAGCTCACCGAGGAGGAGTGGGCGGTCGTGCGCGAGCATCCCGCGCTGTCGGAGCGGATCCTCGCGGGCGTGCCGGCCTTCGCCCAGCTCGCCCGGATCGCCGGCAACCACCACGAGCGCCTCGACGGCAGCGGCTACCCGCGCGGGCGCAGCGGCCTCGCCCTCGGCCCGCTCTCGCGGATCCTGTGCGTCGCGGACGTCGCCGAGGCGCTGTCCGCCGACCGCCCGTACCGCGGCCCGCTGGACGTCGCGACGGTCCTCGAGATCATGGGCCGCGACGCCGGCACGAAGCTCGACACGACCGTGTTCCGCGCGCTCGAGGCCTTCCTGCCCGAGCGCCAGGGCGCGATCGCCGCGGGCCGCGACGCGCTGCCTGTCGCGGCGTAGCGGATCGCTACGGGCCGCCCGCCTCGGCCAGGCGCTTGATCGCCGCCAGGCGCTCGTCCCACGCCGCGGCCAGGTCGGCGAGCCCGCGGGCCGTCGCGTCGAGGCGCTCGGGCCGCACGGTGTAGCGGACCTCGCGGCCCGCGCGCCGGGCCTCGACGAGGCCGGCGCGATCGAGGACCGCGAGGTGCTTGATGACCGCGGGGCGGCTGACCGGCAGCTCGCCGGCGAGGGTCGTCGCGGTGCCCTCGCCGCGCTCGGCGAGCAGCGTGAGCACGCGCCAGCGCGTCGGGTCGGCGAGCGCCGCGAACACCTCGTCGGCGGGCGGGGCGGTCACGAGCGGGCCGCGACCTCGGACCGCGCGTACCCGTCGAGGTCGCGCAGCTCGTGGTCCCACCCGTCGCCGTTGCCCTTCGCCCGGCGCTCCTGCTCGTCGGCCGGCAGGCGCAGCGCGGCGAACCCGCTCTCGACGACGCGCAGCAGCGTGCCGCGGTCGGCGGGCTCGAGGAAGAACTCGACGAGGGTCGATGCGCCCTCCTCGGGCTCCGCGTCCATCTCCGACGCCCAGCGCCAGGCGAACACGTGCGGCTCCTCGACGCGCTCGACGCGGGCGCGGACCGTGCCGTGCTCCTGCCAGCTCAGCGCCATCGCCCCGCCCGGGCGCAGGTCGATCTCGGCGCCCGCGTCGCCGAACCAGACGCCGACGTGCTCGGGGGCGGTGACGAGCTCCCAGACGCGCTCGACGGGGGCGGCGATGAGCGTCTCGCGCTCGATGCGGTCGGTCGTGGTCATGCGGACCTCCAGTGGTCGATGTGTCACCACAGGGTTACACATCGCCGCCTGGATGTGCAACCCCGAGGTTACGCGTTGCCGCGCTGGGGCAGCGTGACCGTCGGGATCGGCGCGCCCGTCGGCACGGGGCGGCACAGGTCCGGCCGGTCCGGCCGGTTGAGCCCGCGGCGCAGCGACACGAAGGCGAACCCGCCGACGATCAGCGGCAGCCAGAAGAGGATCACCCGGTAGACGAGCACGGCCGCCGTGGTCGCCGCGGCCGGCGCGCCGAAGACGATCAGCGCGCCGATCAGCCCGCCGTCGATGCCGCCGACGCCGCCCGGGAGCGGCAGCAGCCCGCCGAGCTGGCCGATCAGGTAGCCCATGAGGATCACGCTCAGCGGGACGCTCACGTCGAACGCGCGGTAGGTCGCCCACAGCACGGCGTTGTCGAAGGCCCAGTAGCCGAGCGCACCGGCGATGACGAGCAGGTTGCCGGCGCGCACGATGCGGATCGCCTCACCGGCGCCGTCGATCACGGCCCGGCGGACCGCGACGACCGCGCGGCGCACCCGGCCGGCGTCGTCGGGCGGGTCCTCCCCGCGCCCCAGGCGCGGGATCAGCACCACGAGTCCGATCGTCGCGATCGACAGCGCCGCCGGGAGCGCGGTGAGCAGGAGCGAACGGTCCGGGCCGACCAGCCCGACCGCCATCGCGGTGCCGATGACCGCGACGGCGACGAAGTTCACGGAGCTCTTGACGAGGAAGAACGCGACCGAGCGCCGGGCGATCTTGTCCGCGGGCATCCCGTTCTGGCCGAGGATCCACGCCCCGAGCGCGAGGCCGCCGGCGCCGCTGGCGGGCACGATCGAGCCGACCGCGAGCTCCGACCATCCGATCTCCCAGCTCGTCCGCCACGACGCGCGCATGCAGAACACCGGCCGGAACATCGCGACGTAGGACACGCCGGAGAGGAACTCGAGGACGATCGCGACCGCGATCCATCCGCCTGCGGCCTCCGACAGGTGGCGGCGCACCTCGCCCAGCCCGGGCGCGAAGGCGGCGATGAGCGCGACGACCACGAGGAGCGCGACGACCCAGAGCGTCCGTCGCACGAGCAGCCGCGTGGAGAACTCGTCCGGGAGGCGGAACTGGGTGTCGGCGTGGCTCTCCACCGGAACGGAGTGTCGCAGCCGGGCCGCCTCGGCCCTTGACACCGTGTCAGGCGGGCGCGGGGGCGAGCTCCGGGATGGCGTCGAGGCGCCCGACGATGCGCTCGGCGTGGCGCGTGTAGTGCGAGAGATCGAAGATCGCGTCGAGGTCGAGCCCGAGCTCGCGCGCGGCCAGCAGCTCGCGCAGGTGGACGCCGCTGTCCCACGCGCGCTGGGCGTCCTCCTGCACGATCCGGTAGGCCTCGTCGCGGCTGCGGCCCTGCTCGACGAGCGCCAGCAGGACGCGCTGGGAGAACAGCGCGCCGTGGGTGATCTCGAGGTTCGCGCGCATGCGGTCGGGGTGCACGACGAGGCCGCGCACGACGCGCGTGGCGAGGTGCTGCATGTAGTCGAGCAGGATCGTCGCGTCGGGCAGGATCACGCGCTCGGCGCCGGAGTGCGAGATGTCGCGCTCGTGCCACAGCGCGACGTTCTCGACGGCCGCCTGGGCGTTGCCGCGCAGCACCCGCGCCAGGCCGCAGATGCGCTCGCTGACGATCGGGTTGCGCTTGTGGGGCATCGCGCTCGAGCCCTTCTGCTGCCCGGAGCGGAACGGCTCCTCGGCCTCGCGGACCTCGGTGCGCTGCAGGTGGCGGATCTCGGTCGCGAGCCGCTCGAGCCCCGCGCCGGCGAGCGAGATCGCCTGCAGCAGGTGGGCGTGACGGTCGCGCGGGACGACCTGGGTCGACACGTCCTCGGCCGCGAGCCCGAGCCGCGCGAGCACGCGCGCCTCGAAGTCGGGGTCGGTGGCCGAGTAGGTGCCGACGGCGCCGGACAGCGCGCCGACCGACGCCTGGGCGAAGGCCTCCTGCAGCCGCTGCGCGTTGCGCTCGGCCTCGAAGGCGAAGCCGGCGAGCTTGATGCCGAACGTCGTCGGCTCGGCCTGCACGCCGTGCGTGCGCCCGACGCAGACGGTCTCGACGTGCTCGCGCGCGCGCTCCGCGAGCGCCGCGACGAGCCCGCGCGCGCCGGCGACGACGATCTCGCCCGCGGCGCGGATCTGCAGCGCGAGCGCGGTGTCGAGCACGTCCGACGAGGTCAGGCCGAAGTGGATCCAGCGCCCGGACGGTCCCGCGCTCGCGCTCAGGACGTCCACGAAGGCGGCGACGTCGTGGTCGGTGACCGCCTCGCGCTCCTTGACGGCCTCGACGGTGAACGTGGCCGCGCGGATCGCCTCGAGGTCGGCGGGCGTCGGGCCCGGCATCTCCTCGCAGGCGGCGACCTCGACCCGCCGCCAGGCCTCCATCCGCGCCTCGTCCGTCCAGAGCGCGCCGATCTCCGCGCGCGTGTAGCGATCGATCACGGGACCATGGTGTCAGCCGGGCGTGATGGAGGCCGCTCGCCCGCGCCGCGCCCGCAGGTCGTAGAAGAGCAGCGTCGCGAACACCGCCGTGATCGCCACCGCGATCGCCTGCGCGACGATCCGCATCGCGACGTAGAGCGCGCCGCTCCCGGTCGAGCCGACGATCGCGGTGGCGACCTCCGCCGTGAAGCCGAGCATCAGCCCGGTCAGCACGAGGCAGCCGAGCGTCCGCCACCACGCGCCCTGCACGACCTCCGCGCTCTGGCGCATCGCGGGCGCCGGACCGAGGCCGTCGAGCGCCGCGGCCTGGGCGGCGAAGTAGCAGCGGATTCCCAGCCAGATCCCCGGCACGATGAACAGGATCAGGCCCCCGATCACGACGACGGCGTAGAGCATCTCCGCGGCGAGGACGCGCGGGAACACCCGGGCCGCCGCGCCCAGCGCGCTGCGGACGTCCGCGGGCGCCTCGCCGCGGCCGAGGCCCTGGACGAGCAGCGCGCCCGCGGCCGTGACGAGCGGGAGGACGAGGAAGACGCTCAGCGCGGCGCTCACGGCCTGCGAGGCGGGCGACGGCTTGGCGTCGAGGCCGTCGGCGAGCATCCGGCCCCACACGCCGTCGACGAGCAGCGTCACCGGTGCGACGAGCACGAGGGCCAGCGTCAGCAGGACGTCGACGTGGGCCTTGAAGACCTGCAGCGCGGTCGCGAGCAGCTCGCCGTACGCGCGCGGGCGCGTGAGGTCGAGTCGGGGTGGCCGCTCGGACGCCACCCCGGCGGCTCAGGCGCCCAGGATGCGTGCGGCGAGGTGGCCGGCGTTGCGGGCGTTGTCGAGCCCGACGCACGCGACCGGCACGCCCGGCGGCATCTGGACGATCGAGAGCACGGCGTCGAGGCCGCCCATCGCGCTGAGGCGGCTCGACAGCGGGACGCCGACGACGGGCAGGTCGGTGTGCGCGGCGGCGACGCCCGGCAGCGCGGCCGACAGGCCGGCGCCGGCGATGATCACCCGCAGCCCGCGCATCCGCGCGTTCTTGCAGTACTCGGCGACGGTGTCGGGGTCGCGATGGGCCGACATGACGCGGATCTCGAAGCTGATGCCCTTCTCCTCGAGGATCGCGCCGGCCTTCTCCATCTCCGCCATGTCGGACTTCGAGCCCATGATGATCCCGACGCGCGGCGCGTCGACGTCGAGGTCGGCGAACTCGGTCTCGGGATCGGTCTGGGTCATCGGCGCCGTCGCGGCCTGCTGCTCGCTCATCCACTGCGCTCCACGGCCCGCAGCGCGATGTCCCGACGCAGCTGCCGACCCTCGAAGGTGATCAGGTCCGCGGCAGCATACGCGGCGTCCCGGGCGGTGCCGGGCCCGTCGCCGAGCGCGGTGACGTTCAGGACGCGGCCGCCGGCGGTGACGATCACGCCCTCGGGCGTGCTCGCGGTGCCCGCGTGCGTGACCTCGACCTCGTCCGGAACCGCGTCGAGGCCGGCGATGACGTCGCCGCTCGACGAGCCCGCCGGGTAGCCGCCGCTCGCGAGGACCACGGTCACCGCCCAGCGGTCGTCCCACTCGAGGGTCGCGCCGCGCAGGCCCGCGGGCGTCGCCGCGCGCTGCAGGAGGTCGAGCAGGTCGGAGCGCAGGCGCGGCAGGACGGCCTGGGTCTCGGGGTCGCCGAAGCGGGCGTTGAACTCGAGCACGCGCGGCCCCTCGGCGGTGAGCATGAGCCCGGCGTAGAGGATCCCGTGGAACGGCGTCTCGCGGCGGCGGAGCTCGTCGACCACCGGCTGGTGGACGGTGCGCGCGATCTGCTCGACCAGGGAGGCGTCGACCCCGGCCACGGGCGAGTAGGAGCCCATGCCGCCGGTGTTCGGCCCCTCGTCGCCGTCGTAGATGCGCTTGTAGTCCTGGGCCGGGGCCATGACGAGCGGCCGACTCGCCGTCGCACAGCGCCAGCAGCGACAGCTCCTCGCCGACGAGGTGCTCCTCGACCACGACGCGGCCGGGGCCGAAGCGCTGCTCGACGAGGAAGTCGTGGAGGGCGAGGTGGGCGGCGGGCTCGTCCTCGGCGATGACGACGCCCTTGCCCGCGGCGAGGCCGTCGAACTTCAGGACGACCGGGTAGCGCTCGATCGCGGCCATGCCGGCGTCGATGTCGTCGACCGGGGTCCAGGCCGCGGTCGGGACGCTCGCGGCGGCCATGATCTCCTTGGCGAACGCCTTCGAGCCCTCCAGGCGCGCGGCCGCGCGGGTGGGGCCGAACACCGCCCGCCCGCGGGCCTGCAGCTCGTCGGTGAGGCCCGCGACGAGCGGGGCCTCCGGGCCGACGACGACGAGGTCGACGTCCTCGTGCTCGGCCAGGTCCGCGAGCGCGGCGATGTCGTCGACCCCGACCGGGAAGATCGTGGCGTCCGCGGCGATCCCGGGGTTGCCGGGGGCGGCGAGGACGTCGGGCGCCTGCGGCGATCGCTGCAGGGCCCGGACGATCGCGTGCTCACGCCCTCCGGCGCCGACGACGAGGACGCGCACTTAGAGCGTGGCGATGAAGTCGTCGATCGGGATCGCGACGAGCGTCTCGTACTTCGACGTCCCGCGCGAGCCGAGCTCGAGGGACACGCGGGCCATCGTGCTCTCGTCCGGCGCCTCGACGACGCTGATGAAGTCGAACTGCCCGAGCGTGGCCCATTGCGCCTTGACGCTGGCTCCGAGCTGCTCGACCTCCTTGTTGACCTCCCGGATCCGCTGGGGATTGTTCTTGACCGTCTGGACGCCCTCGGGGGTGAGCGTCGAGAGCATGATGTAGGTCGGCATCGCGCCTCCTGGTTGCGATCGCGTCCCGTTCTATCCCATTCGGCGCGGCGCCGGTAGCGTGGCCGCCTTGACGGTCCTCGCCCAGCTCAGCGATCCGCACGTCGAGGTCGGCACCGGTGACGACGGCTCCTCGCAGGCGCTCGCGGCGGCCGTCCGCGCCGTCCTGCGCCTCGAACCGCTGCCCGATGCGGTGCTCGTGAGCGGCGACCTGACGAACGCCGCGGACGCCGCGTCCTACGCGCGCGCCCGCGAGCTGCTCGACGCGCTGCCGATGGCGGTGCACGTGCTGCCCGGCAACCACGACGACCGGGCGGCGCTGCGGGCGTGCTTCGGACCGGGCGCCGGCGCGGACCCCTACCGGTGGGCCGTCGCCTGCGGCGGCCTGCGGCTGATCGGCTGCGACTCGACGGTGCCCGGCGCGCCGGACGGCGCATTCGACGCGGAGGCGTGCGCCTGGCTCGAGGAGACCCTCGCCGCCGATCCGACGACCCCGACGATCGTGGCGCTGCACCACCCGCCGGTCCGCATCGGGATCGCGGAGCTCGACGACATCCGCGTCCCGCCGGCCGACGCCGCCGCGCTCGGCGTGGTGCTCGCGCGCTTCCCGCAGGTGCGGCGGGTCGTGTGCGGCCACGTGCACCGCGGGGCGGTCGGGGCGCTCGGCGGGCTGCCGGTCTTCACCTGCCCGAGCGTCTACCTGCAGGCGCGCCTGGACCTGGCGGGCGGGGAGATCGACCTGATCCCGGGCGCGCCGGCGATCGGGGTGCACGTGCTGCTGGGCGACGGGGAGGTCGTGTCGCACGTGCACCCGGTGGGGTGAGCGCGCGTGGCCCTCCGCGACGCGTTCGACCTTGCGCGTCACTATGTCGGGTGAAAGGGCGACCGCGTCGGGACTGACCGCCGACAACGCCCGGCCCTCCGTCCCCCTTACTGCGCTGTCCGCCGGCGAATGACGACCGCGGCGCCCGAGCGGGGCGCCGCAAGGCTCTACACCGCCGCCGCCGGCGCGGCCGGGGCGTCGGCCGCCCCCGCCTTGACGAGCACCAGCTCGCCGTCCGCCGCCTCGACCCGCACCGTGTCGCCCTCGCGGAACTCGCCCTCGAGGATCGCCAGCGCGAGCGGGTCGACCAGGTGCTTCTGGATCGTCCGCTTCAGCGGGCGGGCGCCGTAGGTCGGGTCGTAGCCGAGGTTGCCGAGCAGGACCGTCGCGTCGTCGGTGAGCGAGACCTCGATCCCGCGCTCGCGGACGCGGCGCACGAGGCGCTCGACCTGGAGGTCGACGATCGCGCCGATCTGCGAGCGGTCGAGGGCCTCGAACTCGACGATGTCGTCCAGGCGGTTGATGAACTCGGGCTTGAACGCCGCCTCGGCCCCGACCCGGCCGCCCGGGATGTTCGAGGTCATGATCAGCACGGCGTTCTTGAAGTCGACCGTGCGGCCCTGGCCGTCCGTCAGCCGGCCGTCGTCGAACACCTGCAGCAGGACGTTGAAGACGTCGGGGTGCGCCTTCTCGACCTCGTCGAGGAGCACGACCGTGTACGGCCGGCGCCGCACGGCCTCGGTGAGCTGGCCGCCCTCCTCGTAGCCGACGTAGCCCGGGGGCGCGCCGACGAGCCGGGCGACGGCGTGCTTCTCCATGTACTCGGACATGTCGATGCGCACCATCGCGTCCTGGGAGTCGAACATGAACTCGGCCAGCGCGCGGGCCAGCTCGGTCTTGCCCACGCCGGTCGGGCCGAGGAACAGGAAGACGCCGATCGGCCGGTCGGGGTCGGCGAGCCCGGCCCGCGAGCGGCGCAGGGCGTTCGAGACGCTCTGCACGGCCTCGTCCTGGCCGATGACGCGCCGGTGCAGGCGCTCCTCCATGCGGACGAGCTTCTCGACCTCGCCCTCGAGCAGGCGGCTCGACCGGGATGCGCGTCCAGCGCGCGACGACCTCGGCCACGTCCTCGGCGTCGACCTCCTCCTTGAGGAAGCGGGTCTCGCGCGGCTCGTGCTCCGCGGCCTCGGCCTCGGCGACCGTGCGCTCGAGATCGGGGATCTCGCCGTGGCGCAGCTGGGCGGCGCGCTCGAGGTCGCCGTCGCGCGACGCGCGCTCGAGCTCCCGGCGCGCCTCCTCCAGGCGCTGCTTGACCGCGGCGACCTGGTGGATCGCGTCCTTCTCGGACTGCCACTCGGCCTTCATCGCCGACGAGCGCTCGCGCAGCTCGGCCAGCTCGCGCTCGATCGCCTCGCGGCGTGCGAGGGACGCGTCGTCCTTCTCCTTGGCCAGCGAGGTCAGCTCGATCTCGAGCTGGAGCACGCGGCGGTCGACCGCGTCGATCTCGATCGGGACCGAGTCGATCTCGATGCGCAGCCGCGAGGCGGCCTCGTCGATCAGGTCGATGGCCTTGTCGGGCAGGAAGCGGTCGGCGATGTAGCGGTCCGAGAGCGTCGCTGCGGCGATGAGCGCGCTGTCCTGGATGCGGACGTCGTGGTGGACCTCGTAGCGCTCCTTCAGCCCGCGGAGGATCGCGATCGTGTCGTCCACGGTCGGCTCGCCGACGATGACGGGCTGGAACCGGCGCTCGAGCGCCGCGTCCTTCTCGATGTGCTTGCGGTACTCGTCGAGCGTCGTCGCGCCGACGGCCCGCAGCTCGCCGCGGGCGAGCATCGGCTTGAGGAGGTTCGCCGCGTCGACCGCGCCCTCGCCGGCGCCCGCGCCGACGATCGTGTGCAGCTCGTCCATGAAGAGGATGACCGTGCCGCCGGCCTCCTTGATCTCGTTGAGGACGGCCTTCAGGCGCTCCTCGAACTCGCCGCGGTACTTCGAGCCCGCGAGCAGCGCGCCGATGTCGAGCGAGATCACGCGGCGGTCGCGCAGCGACTCGGGCACGTCGCCGGAGACGATGCGCTGGGCGAGGCCCTCGACGATCGCGGTCTTGCCGACGCCGGGCTCGCCGATGAGGACGGGGTTGTTCTTCGTGCGGCGGCTGAGGACCTGGATGACGCGGCGGATCTCGTCGTCGCGGCCGATGACCGGGTCGAGCTTGCCCTTCTCGGCCTCCTCGGTGAGGTCGCGGCCGTACTTCTCCAGCGCGCGGTACTTGTCCTCGGCGGCCTGGTCGGTGACGCGGTGCGGGCCGCGGACCTCCTTGATGGCCTCGAGCAGCGCCGCCTTCGTCGCGCCGTGGGCGCGCAGCGTGTCGCCCGCCTTCGAGGGATGGCCGGCGAGCGCGAGCAGGATGTGCTCGGTCGAGACGTACTCGTCCTTGAGGTCGCGCATCTCGCCCTCGGCGTCGCGCAGGACGCGGACGAGCTCGCTCGACGGGCCGGAGGACTCGCCCCCGGTGCTCACGGTGGGCAGCGCCTCGAGGGCGGCGTTCGCCTCCGAGCGGACGGCGGCGAGGTTGGCGCCGAGCTTGCCGAGGACCGGCGCGACCACCCCGCCCTCCTGCTCGAGCAGGACGACGAGCAGGTGCTCGGGCGTCACCTGCGGGTTGCGGCGGCGCTCGGCCAGCGAGCCGGCGGCGGCGATCGCCTCCTGGGACTTGATGGTGAATCGATCAGCTTGCATCAGTAAATCTCAGTCGGGGAGACGCAGATCATAGCGCACGGCGACCGCGCCTCCGGGTCGTCTGACCGCGCCCGGATGGCGACGGACGAGCGCGGGTATGCCACGTTCGATGACCATCCTGATCGCCGCCCTGATCATCGCAGCGCTGATCGTGGTCATCTTCGCGGTCAACGGCGCCATGCGGCGCAGCGTCACCGCCCGCCACGACTCGCTCGACGATGCGATGTCCGACGAGAACGAGCCGCTGCCGAGCGCGCACCTCATCCCGGACAACGAGACCGCGGCCGGGGACACGCCCGAGGCGCACGACGAGATCAACCCGCACGACCTCCCCCGCGACCATCCCGGCCGCCGGGCGGCCGAGGAGCAGGCCGACGAGGCGCAGGGCGAGGACGACGTGCCGACGACCCGCGGCGACGAGCGGACCTGACCACCGGCCCGCCGGCCGGCAGGCCACGCCCGTCAGGGCCGCGGCCGCCCGCCGTCGTCCGCGCCGTTGCGCGGCGTCGGCGGCGACTGCCCGTCCGGGCGCCGCGGCGTCGGCTCGACGCGGATGCGGTGCCGGCCCGGCGCGACGTCGCGCATGGGGACGAGGTCGGTCGAGGAGCGGTAGGGCACGATCTCGGCCCGGAAGGACCGGCGCACCTTCTCGACCTCGGCCTCCATCTCCTCGCGCATCTCGCGGCTGCGGCGCTCGAGGGCCTCGAGCCGGCGCGTGGCCCGCTCGAGCTGCTCCTCGAGGACGAGCACGCGCTCGACCCCGGCGAGGTTGAGCCCGAGGTCGTTCGTCATCTCCTGGATGCGGCGCAGGCGCTCGACGTCGGACTGCGAGTACAGGCGCGTGCCCTTCGGCGAGCGCTTGGGCTCGATGAGCCCGCGCGTCTCGTACATGCGCAGCGTCTGCGGGTGCATGTCGGCGAGCTCGGCCGCGACCGAGATCATGAACACGCCGCGGTCGTGGTCGACCGTGACGCGGGTGGTGGTCGTCCGACGTCGGGCCATCACGACCCTCCTCGCGCCTGGGCGAAGAGCTTCGCGCGCGGGTTGCCGTTCATCACCTGCGACAGCTTCTCGACCACCTCGGACTGCTCGGAGTTGAGGCTCGCCGGGACGTCGATGACGAAGCGGTAGTGGATGTCGCCCCGGGACGCGGTCGACCCGAGCTTCGGGGGACCTTCGCCGCGCAGGCGCTGGACCGTGCCGTGGTGGGTGCCGGCGGGGACGCGCAGCCGCTTGCTGCCGTGCAGCGTCGGCACCTCGACCTCGGCGCCGCGGATCGCCTCCGGGATCGTCAGCGGCACCTCGACCTCGACGTTGTCGCCCTTGCGCTTGAACACCGGGTTGTCCTGCACGTGGGTGATCACGAACAGGTCGCCCGACGGCCCGCCGTTGCGGCCCGGCTCGCCCTTGCCGGCGAGACGGACCCGCGAGCCCTCGCGGACGCCCGGCGGGATGTTCACGCGGTAGCGCTTCGTCGTCTTGACGGCGCCCTCGCCCGCGCAGGTGGGGCACGGGTCCTCGATGATCGTCCCGGCGCCGTTGCAGCGCGTGCACGGCTGGGAGATCGAGAACAGCCCCTGGCCCTGCGACTCGAGGCCGCGGCCCTGACAGCGCGGGCAGACCTTCGGCGCGGTGCCGGGCTTCGCGCCCGTCCCGCCGCAGGTCCCGCACGCCGTGGACGCCACGACGCTCAGGGGCACCTGGGTGCCCTCGATCGCCTGCTCGAACGTGATCGTGACCGCGGCCTCCAGGTCGGCGCCGCGCTCGCCGCGCGTCCGCCGGGCGCCGGCCGGGCCGGTGCCGCCGCCCTTCGCCCCGCCGAACAGGTTCGACAGGATGTCGCCGAAGCCGCCGGCCTCGAAGCCGCCGAAGCCGCCCTGCCCACCCGCGCCGCCGCCGGCGCCCGGCCGGCCGCCGGAGCCGAAGAAGATCCCGCCGCGGTCGTACTGCTTGCGCTTGTCGGGGTCGCCGACGATGTCGTACGCCGACTGGATCTCCTTGAAGCGCTCCTCGGCCTTGGGGTCGTCCGGGTTGCGGTCCGGGTGGTACTGGCGCGCGAGCTTGCGGTAGGCCTTCTTGATGTCGTCCTGGGTCGCCTTGCGGTCGACGCCGAGGACGCCGTAGGGGTCTCGCTGGGCCATCCGTCCCTTCCCCTACGCCGCCACCACGACCTTCGCCGGCCGCAACACGTCGTCGCGGTAGCGATAGCCCTGGCTGTAGACCTCGACGATCGTGCCGCTCGCGGCGCCCTCTACGGGCGTCTGGGCGATCGCCTCGTGGCAGTGCGGGTCGAACGGCTGGCCCTTCGGCGAGTCGGGCTCGATGCCCACGCGCGCGAGCGCGCCGAGCAGCTCGTTCTGGACGAGACGGATGCCGTCGGTGAGGTGGTGGTCGCGGTTCTCCGGCACCGCCTCGGCGGCGTCGAGCGCCCGCGCGAAGTTGTCGATCGCGGGGAGCAGCTCGCGTGCGAGCTTGGCGATGCCGCGGGCCTCGGCCTGGCCGACGTCGCGGCGCGCGCGCTTGCGCACGTTGTCGAGCTCGGCCATCGCGCGCAGGTACTGGTCGCGGTAGTCGGGCTCGGTCGACGCCGCCTCGGGCTCGGGCTCGGTCGCCTGGGCGACGCCCGCCGCGGCCGCGTGGCCCTCCGGGGTGGGGCCGTCGCCGCCCGGCGGGTCCGCCGGCGGCGCGTCGGCCGCGGCATGGACTCCGTCGGTGACCTCCGGCTCACCCCCCGGGGGCGTGGCGGCGGCCTGCTCGGCCGCCGCCTGCTGGGGATCGCGGTGCTCCATGGACTACGACTTCCCCTCGTCCACGACCTCGGCGTCGACGACGTCCTCCTCCTCGGCGTCGGCCTGCGCGCCGCCGTTCTCGGAGGCGCCGTTGGCCCCCGACGCGGCCTGCTGCTGCTGCTGGGCGCGCTCGTACATCGCCTCGGAGACCTTGTGGAAGGACGCCTGGAGCGCCTCGGTCTTGGCGTTGATCTCGTCGGGGTCCTCGGAGGTCAGGCTCTCGCGGACCGTCTTGATCGCGGCCTCGATCTCCTCGCGCGAGCCGGAGTCGACCTGCTCGCCGAGGTCCTTGAGCTGGCGCTCGGCCTGGTAGGCGGCGTTCTCGCCGCTGTTGCGGGCCTCCGCGAGCTCGCGGGCGCGCTTGTCCTCGTCGGCGTGGGTCTCCGCGTCGGTGACCATGCGCTTGATCTCGTCGTCGGAGAGGCCGCCGCCGGCGCGGATCTCGATCTTCTGCTCCTTGCCGGTGCCGAGGTCCTTCGCCGACACGTTGAGGATGCCGTTGGCGTCGATGTCGAAGCCGACCTCGACCTGCGGGATGCCGCGCGGGGCCGGCGGGATGCCGGTCAGCTGGAACTTGCCGAGCGACTTGTTGTAGGTCGCCATCTCGCGCTCGCCCTGCAGGACGTGGATCTCGACCGACGGCTGGTTGTCCTCGGCCGTCGAGAAGATCTCCGACTTGCGGGTCGGGATCGTGGTGTTGCGCTCGATGAGCTTCGTCATCACGCCGCCCTTGGTCTCGATGCCGAGGGTCAGCGGGGTGACGTCGAGCAGCAGGACGTCCTTGACGTCGCCGGCGAGGACGCCCGCCTGGATGGCGGCGCCGACGGCCACGACCTCGTCCGGGTTGACGCCGCGGTGCGGCTCCTTGCCCGTGAGGCCCTTGACCTTCTCCTGGACGGCCGGCATGCGGGTCATGCCGCCGACGAGGACGACGTGGTCGATCGTCGCGGCGCCCTTGTCCTTGGCGTCGTCGAGGGCCTGGCGGACCGGGGCCACGACGCGGTCGAGGAGGTCGCTCGTCAGCTCGTTGAGCTTCGCGCGGGTGAGGCGCATGTCGAGGTGCTTCGGGCCGCTCTGGTCGGCGGTGATGAAGGGCAGGTTGATCTGCGTCTCCTGCGCCGTCGACAGCTCGATCTTGGCCTTCTCGGCCGCCTCGTAGAGGCGCTGGAGGGCCATCGGGTCCTGCGTGAGGTCGATGCCCTGGCCCTTGCGGAACTCGGCCGCCAGCCAGTCGACGATCGCCTTGTCGAAGTTGTCGCCGCCGAGGTGGTTGTCGCCCGAGGTCGACTTGACCTCGAAGACGCCGTCGCCGATCTCGAGGACCGACACGTCGAACGTGCCGCCGCCGAGGTCGAAGACGAGGATCGTCTGGTCGGTCTCCTTGTCGAGGCCGTAGGCGAGCGACGCGGCGGTCGGCTCGTTGATGATCCGCTTGACGTCGAGGCCCGCGACGCGGCCGGCGTCCTTCGTGGCCTGGCGCTGGTCGTCGTTGAAGTACGCGGGGACGGTGATGACGGCGCTGTCGACCGTGTCGCCGAGATAGGCCTCGGCGTCGGCCTTGAGCTTCTGGAGGATCATCGCGCTGATCTCCGGCGGGCTGTACTGCTTGTCGCCGGCCTGGACGCGCGCGTCGCCGTTCTGGCCGCTGACGACCTTGTACGGGACGATGGACTCCTCCTCGCGCACCTCGGCCTCCTTGCGGCCCATGAAGCGCTTGATGGAGAAGATGGTGTTCGCGGGGTTGGTGACCGCCTGCCGCTTGGCGACGGTGCCGACGAGACGATCGCCGCTCTGGGCGAACGCGACGACCGAGGGGGTGGTGCGACCGCCCTCGGCGTTCTCGATGACGGTGGGCTCGCCGCCCTCGAGGACGGCCATGCACGAGTTCGTCGTGCCGAGGTCGATGCCAATGGTCTTGGCCATGTGGGGTTCTCCTTCTGCCAGTTCTATCTGCGCAAAATCTTAGCCCCAGTATGGCAGATCTCTACTCGCTCCCCACCACCTCCTCCCGGAACGGCCGCAGCCCGCGGGCGCGGTAGTTCGGCAGCGCGTGCGGGCCGTCGAGGGTGCAGGTGTGCACCCAGGCCCGCGGGGCGAGGGCGAACGCCCGCGTGAGAGCGTGGGTCAGGAGGTGGCCGCCCAGGCCGGCCCCGTGCCAGGCGGCGAGCAGGCCGAAGTAGGCGATCTCGACGTCCCCGGCGACGCGCAGCTCGTGGTAGCCGGCCCGCTCGCCGCCGACGGTCAGGACCCAGGTCTCGACGGACTCGGCCCACTGCTGCCACTGGTGGTCGGTCCGTCCGAGCTGGTCCGTCCACGCGTAGTCGCGCCCGACGTGCTCGTAGAACCAGCGGCTCGTGGGCCCGTCCGGCGGATCGACCCGCGTGATCGCGACCTCGGCGTGCGTGCGCGGCGGCCCGGCCGGCGGCCGGATGCCCGCCGGGTCGCGGAGCTCGAGGTAGGTCCGGACGACCGGCACGGCCCTAGCCCTGCTCCCGCCACCAGGGGCACATGAGCCGCAGCGCGCAGTCCTCGCAGGCCGGCCGCTGGGCGTGGCACGTCCGCCGGCCGTGGCGCAGCAGGTTCACGTGGAACTCGAGCTCCGCCCCGCGCGGGGTCAGGGCGAGGAACGCGTCGTGCTGCTCCTCGGAGCCCGCGTTCGGGCGCAGCAGCGCCAGGCGCGTCGCGACGCGGCCGACGTGCGTGTCGACGGGGACGTCGCGCAGGCCGTAGGCGAACAGCAGGACGCACGCCGCGGTCTTGCGCCCCACGCCCGGGAGCCCGACGAGGTACGCCTGGGACTCGGGGACCGGGGCGGACCGCATCCACGCGAGGTCGAGCGGGTCGCCGATCGCCTCGAGGATCGCCTGGATGCGGACCGACTTGACCTTCGAGATGCCGCCGGGGCGGATCGCCGCCTCGATCTCGTCGACCGGGGCGTCGCGGACGGCCTCCCAGGACGGGAAGCGGTCGCGCAGGCGCAGGAAGGCGACGTCGCGGTTGCGGTCGTTCGTCGACTGCGACAGGACCGTGAGCACCAGTTCGCCGAGCGGGTCGCCGTGCGGGGCCATCACCGGCACGCCGTACATCTCGCGCAGGCGGGCGCGCAGCGTTCGCACGCGCCGCGCCGCGGGGCGCGTGAAGGCGGTGGCGGCCACGGAGCCGGACGGTATCGTGGCGCGCCGCGTGCCCGCCGTCATCGAGCACACCGCGACGCTGGACGACCAGCCGGTCTTCTGGCGCGACGGAGGCGCGGGCCCGGACCCCGGCCGGCCGCCCGTCCTCTACCTCCACGGCGTGCCGACGAGCAGCGTCGAGTGGCCGGCGTTCCTCGAGCGCACCGGCGGCCTCGCCCCCGACCTGCCCGGCTTCGGGCGCAGCGGCAAGCGCGGCGACGGCGACTTCACGATCGAGGGCTACGCCCGGTTCGTCGGCGCCTTCCTCGACCTGGCGACGGTCGACCGGGTCCGCCTCGTCGTCCACGACTGGGGCGCGGCCGGCCTCGTCTGGGCCCAGCAGCACCCCGAGCGCGTCGAGCGCCTCGTGGTCATGAACGCGGTGCCGCTGCTGCCCGGCTTCCGCTGGCACCGCATCGCGCGCTGGTGGCGGACGCGCGCGCTCGGCGAGACGGTCATGGGCGCGACGACGCGCTTCGCCCTGCGCCGGGTCATGCCGCGCGCGCTCGCCGACGCCGCCTGGCCCGGCTTCGACCAGGGCACGCAGCGGGCGATCCTGCGCCTGTACCGCACGAGCCCGGAGGACCGCCTCGCCGCCGCCGGCGCCGGGCTGCGCGCCATCGGCTGCCCGGCGCTCGTCCTGCACGGCGACCGCGACCCGTACATCCCCGCGCGGTTCGCCGACGGGTACGCGGCCGCGCTCGGCGACGCCCGCGTCGAGCACCTCGCCGACGCCGGGCACTGGCCCTGGATCGACCGGCCCGAGGTCGTCGACCGCGTGGCGGCGTTCCTGCGCGACTGACCCGGACGCCTCGCGCGCGAGGCGCGGGCGCCTGTCCGCGCCCGGACGTGAAGGTTCGTTAGGGGTAGTGCTAACCGAAGGTGAGTAGGGGGATCGCGGCTATAGCATCACCGATTCCCCATGCTGGCGCGCCTTCGGACTCTTCAGGCGCAGCGCCTTCCGCGTGGCCCGATGGACGTCGTGCGGCAGGTGCTGCTCTTCGCGATCGCCTACTACGGCTATCGCGTCGTTCGCGGGTTCTCGGACGACCCCGTCGGCGCGGCGATCGCGTTCCAGCACTCGCGCGACATCATCGGGATCGAACAGTCGCTCGGCATCTTCGTCGAGCCGAGCATCAACGCGTGGATGTCGCGGATCCCCGCGCTGTCGGACGTCACGGCGTGGATGTACCTCAACGCGCAGTTCACGGTGACGATGGCGGCGCTCGTCTACATCTACCTGCGCCACAACGCGAGCTTCTACTTCGTGCGCAACATGTTCGCGGTCGCCATGTGGACCGCGAACGTCGGCTTCATGCTCTTCCCGGCCGCGCCGCCGCGCTTCTTCCCGGAGTGGGGCTTCCAGGACTCGGTGGCCAACCTCACCCACGTCGGCCACGACAGCGTCACGGTCAACTCGCTGGTCAACCAGTACGCCGCGATACCCTCGATGCACGTCGCGTTCGCCCTCATGATCGCGATCCCGCTGGCCCGCCTGGCCAAGCACCGCGTGACGCGCGTGATCTGGACCGTGTATCCATTCCTGGTCGCCTTCGTGATCATCTCGACCGCCAACCACTTCATCGCCGACGCCGTCCTGGGCGCGTGCACCGCCGGCTTCGGCGCCTGGACCGCCACCGCGCTGGCCCGCGCGCGTCCCGCCGCCTGGCGGTTCTCGCCGGTCAAGGCGACGGCCTGATGGCCGAGCCGCAGACCACGCCTCGGCCGGAGCGCCGGGACCGTGCCCGTGCGCCGATCGGCTCCGGCGCCCGGCGCGAGCAGATGAAGGACCGGCTGATCGAGTCGCGGCTGACGCCGAACGCGATCTCGATCACGGGCCTGGTCCTCAACGTCGTCGCCGCCGTGCTCGTCTGGCAGGAGCTCTACATCGTCGGCGGCATCGCGTTCATCGTCGGCTCGGTCTGCGACACGATGGACGGGCGCTACTCCCGCATGTCGGGCAAGGGCACGCAGTTCGGCGCGTTCCTGGACTCGACGCTCGACCGCATCGAGGAGGGCATCGTCCTCATCGCCGTCGCGGCCGTGTTCGCGACCGACGGCGACGAGCTCGCCGCCGCGGCGACCGTCGCGGCCGTGCTCGCGTCGCTCATGGTCAGCTACACCCGCGCCCGCGCCGAGGCCCTCGGGGTCGAGTGCAAGGTCGGCATCGCGAGCCGCGCGGTGCGCGTCGTGATCCTCTCCATCGGCATCCTGTTCGCCGACCTGGGGCTGCTGGCGCCGTCGGTCTACGTGCTCGCCGGCCTCGGCACCATCACGGTCCTGCAGCGCATCTTCCACGTCCGCTCCGAGCTGCGCGCGGACGGGCACACCGCCTGATCACCGAACAGCACTTGTAACTGGGCGCCCCCGCCCGACGTACTTTCGGCGCGACCCCGCTCATCATCTGGAGGCTTCTGAACCTTGGCTGGCAACGGCAACGGAAACGGACACGCAGTCGCGACGGAGGGCGCCGCCACCAACGGCAAGGCCCGCTATCAGCACGACAAGGTGCGCGTCGCGATCATCGGCGTCGGCAACTGCGCGAACTCGTTCGTGCAGGGCGTCCACCACTACGCGGACGCGGATCCGAAGCAGGCCGTCCCGGGCCTCATGCACGTCGACCTCGGCGGCTACCACGTCTCGGACATCGAGTTCACCTGCGCCTTCGACATCAACCGCACGAAGGTCGGCAAGGACCTCGGCGAGGCGATCTGGGCCGACCCGAACAACACCATCAAGTTCACGAAGGTCCCGCGCAAGATGGGCGTCCCCGTGTATCGCGGCATGACGCACGACGGCATCGGCAAGTACGCCGCCGAGAAGATCACCAAGGCCAAGGGCGAGACGGCCGACATCGTCTCGATCCTCAAGGAGACGCACACCGACGTCGTCGTCTCCTACCTGCCGGTCGGCTCCGAGCAGGCGACGAAGTGGTACGTGGAGCAGATCCTCGAGGCGGGCTGCGCCCTCGTGAACTGCATCCCGGTCTTCATCGCGCGCGAGGACTACTGGAACAAGCGCTTCCGCAAGGCCGGGCTGCCGGTGATCGGCGACGACATCAAGTCGCAGGTCGGAGCCACGATCGTGCACCGCACGCTCGCCCGCCTGTTCCACGAGCGCGGCGTGAAGATGCTCAAGACGTCGCAGCTGAACGTCGGCGGCAACATGGACTTCTACAACATGCTCGAGCGCGAGCGCCTGGAGTCCAAGAAGATCTCCAAGACGAACGCCGTGACCTCGATCATGGGCCACGAGCTGCCCAAGGACGACGTCTACATCGGCCCGTCGGACTACGTGCCCTGGCTCACCGACCGCAAGTGGGCCCACATCCGGCTCGAGGGCCAGGCCTTCGGCGACGTGCCGCTGAACGTCGAGCTCAAGCTCGAGGTGTGGGACTCGCCGAACTCGGCCGGCATCGTCATCGACGCCGTCCGCCTGTGCAAGCTCGGCCTCAACCACGGCCTGTCCGGCCAGCTCGACGGCCCGAGCTCGTACCTCATGAAGTCGCCCAAGAGCCAGCGGCCCGACGACGAGGCGCGCGAGGCCACCGAGAAGTTCATCGCGAAGTACGCCGGCAAGCGCGCCGGCGGCACGCCGAAGCGCAGGCGCGCGGCGAAGGCCGCCGCGAAGCCGGCGCCGGCCACCGCCCCGGCGGAGGCGGCCGGCCAGACGAACGACTGAGCACGACGGCGGATAGCGTGCGCGGCGTGCCCGAGCACGCCGCGCTCAGCGTCCAGCTGCGCTATCTCGAGCGCTCGTCGTCGTTCTGGCGCGAGCGCATCGGCGGCCGCGTCGGCGCGAGCCTGCGCGACCTCCCGCTCACCACGAAGGCCGACCTGCGCGCCGACCAGGCCGCGCACCCGCCCTTCGGCGCGCGCCTGTGCGCGCCGCGCGAGGCGCTCGTGCGCCTGCACGTGACGAGCGGGACGACCGGCGAGCCGGTGGCGATCGGCCTCACCCGCGCCGACCACGCCGCCAACAGCGCGATCGGGGGCGCCGCGTTCCGCATCGCCGGCGTCCGCGCGGACGACACGATCGCCCACTGCCTGAACTACGCCCTCTACGCGGGCGGCATCGCCGACCACATGGCGCTCGAGGCGTCGGGCGCGACGGTCGTGCCCGTCGGGATCGGCCAGTCGCGGCGACTGCTCGAGCTGATCCCGGCGCTCGGGATCACCGCGATCTTCGGGACGCTGAGCTTCCCCGCGCACCTCGCCGCGCGCGCCGGCGAGGTCGGCCTCGCGCCGCGCGACCTGGGCCTGCGCCACCTCGTCACCGCGGGCGAGCCGGGCGCGGGCCTCGGCGCGGTCCGCCGCGAGATCGAGGCCGCCTGGGGCGCGACCGTCGCCGACAGCTTCGGCATGAGCGACGTCTGGTCCACGATGGCGGGCGAGTGCGGGCGGGGCGACGGCCTGCACCTGACGACCGCGGGCCACGCGCTGTTCGAGCTCGTCGACCCGGCCTCCGGCGACCCGGTCGCGCTCGAGGACGGGGCGACGGGCGAGCTCGTCTGGACGCACCTGCGCCGCGAGGCGTCGCCGCTGCTGCGCTACCGCTCGGGCGATCTCGCCACCGTCTGGACGACGCCGTGCGCCTGCGGGCGGACCTCGCCGCGCATCCGGATCGACGGCCGCACCGACGACATGCTCCGCGTGCAGGCCGTGAACATCCACCCGGGCGCGATCGGCGCGGTCCTCGACGGCTTCCCCGGCCTCGGCCGCCACGCGGTCGTCGCCGACGGCGACCCGATCGTCCCGCCGCTGCGGGTGTACGTCGAGGCGTCCAACGGGGCGCCCGAGCCCGAGACGATCGCGGCCGGTCTCCACGCGCGCCTGCGGGCGCGCTTCGCCGTCGTCGCGCTCTCCCCCGGGACGCTCCCGGTGGCGGAGCACAAGACCCGCATCGTCTACCGGACCGCGCGCGGCGACGAGCTGCCGCGGTCGATCCCGATCGAGGAGGACCGAAGCACGTGACCGTCACCACCGAGCCGCTCGGCAGCGCCCGCGTCGTCCGCTGGGAGCAGGCGGGCAAGCTCAACGCCTGGACGCGCGAGACGATCGAGGCGATCGCCGACGCCATCGAGGCGGCGGGCGCCGAGGAGGCCGTCCGCTGCGTCGTCGTGCGCGGCGCGGGCTCCGACTTCTCCGCCGGCGACGACCTCCACGCCGCGCTGGACGCGACGCCCGAGGACTGGGCGGCGACGATCGCCGCGTTCACCCGCGTCTCGCGGGTCACGCTCGACGTGCCGGTCCCGGTCCTCGCCGCGATCGACGGCGTGTGCATCGGCGGGGCGCTCGAGTTCGCCGCGAGCTGCGACCTGCGCATCGCGACCGACCGCGCCCGCTTCGCCACGCCCGAGGTCGGGATCGGCCTCGTCGCGACGAACGCCGGGACGCTGCTGCTGCCCGAGGTCCTCGGCGAGACCGCGGCCCGCGAGCTGCTGCTCACCGGCGAGCTGCGCGACGCGAACTGGGCCCTGCGCCACCACTTCGTCTCGGAGATCGTCGCCCCCGAAGCGCTCGACGAGCGCATCGCGGCGTGGACCGTGCGCTTCGACGCGGTCTCGCGCACGGCGGTCGCGCGGACCAAGGCGATGCTCAACGCGCGCCTGGGCGACCTCGTCGCGCAGGCCATGGACCGCGAGGAGCGCGCGTGCGTGGAGCTGTTCGACTCGCCCGACGCCCGGGCGGCGCTCGAGGGCTTCGCGAACCGGCGCCGCTGAGCCCGGTCACTATGCTGCCCCGCGGTGCCCGGGCCGTACACCATCGCCCACGTCACGCCGTACCCGTGGGAGTCGGGGCACGAGGTCAACGAGCAGGTGCGGCGCGTCGGCGACGAGCTCGCCGCGCGCGGCCACCGCGTGCTGATCGTCGCGCCGTCCGGCTCGCAGGACCTCGTCCGCGAGGGCCGGCGGGCCGTCCACGCCGGCGAGCTGCTGTCCGAGGACGGCAGCCCGCGGGTCCTCGCGGTGGGCGAGGCGCTCCCGCCGCTGCCGGGCCGCGCGCGCTCCGGGGCCGCGGTCCCGCTCGACGTCGCGCACACGATCGAGGAGCTGTTCGACCGCGGCGGGCTGGACATCTGCCACGTGCACGAGCCGTTCGCGCCGAGCGTCGCCAGCGTCGCGCTGCGCCACTCGCGCGCGCTGAACGTCGGCAGCTTCCACGCGCCGACCGAGCGCGTCGTGTCGACCCAGGTCGCCCGCAAGGTCGTCCAGCTCGTCTTCGGCCGCCTCGACGCGCGCCTGGCGAGCTTCGACGCCACGCGGGCGCTCCTGCAGCGCTTCTTCCCCGGCGAGTACCGGATCGTCGCCCCCGGCGCCGATGCCGTCGAACGACCCGCGCCGCAGGACGGAGCGCCGCCGACGATCGCGTTCGTCGAGGAGGAGGAGCGCGCCGCGCTGCGCCTGTTCCTGCGCGCGCTGCGCCGCCTGGACGCGGACCTCGACTGGCGCGCGGTCGTCCGCAGCGCGCGCGGCCCGTCGTCGAGCACGCCGCTGCGCGCCGACCTGCGCGCCCGGATCACGTTCGACGCCGACGGCGACGAGGCCGCGCTGCTCGCCGGGGCCGACGTCTTCGTCGCCGCCTCCGACGGCGCCGCCCCACAGCCCGGGCTCGTCCTGCGCGCGCAGGCCGCCGGCGCGGTCCCGCTCGTCAGCCGGCTGCCGGTCTACGAGGAGGTCACCGGCGACGGCGAGCGCGGGGTCGTGTTCGAGCTGCGCGACCCCGACGCGCTCGCGGCCGGCCTCGCCCACCTGCTCGCCGACGCGGGGCTGCGCGAGCGCCTGCGCGCGGCGACGTCGCCGCGGCCGTGGAGCGCGGTCACCGACGACCTCGAGGAGGTCTACGAGCGCGTGGCCGGCCGGCGGCACGACGGCCGTGGCGACCCCGCGCTGCGCGCGCGGCTGCAGGCCCGCCCGCTGCTCGACGTCGACCTGCACATGCACACCGACCACTCCGGCGACTGCGCGACGCCGGTCGAGGTGCTGCTCAAGACCGCGCGCGAGCAGGGCCTCGGGGCGATCGCCGTCACCGACCACAACGAGGTCTCGGGCGCGCTCGAGGCCCAGGCGCTGGCGGCGGACTACGGGGTCAAGGTGATCGTGGCCGAGGAGGTCAAGACGGCCAGCCAGGGCGAGGTCATCGGCCTGTTCCTGCAGGAGAAGATCCCGCGCGGCATGACGATGGCCGAGACCGTCGCCGAGATCCGCCGTCAGGGCGGCCTGGTCTACGTGCCGCACCCGTTCGACCGGATGCACGCGGTGCCCGACTACGAGCACCTGCTCGACATCGTCGAGGACGTCGACGCGATCGAGGTCTACAACCCGCGCGTGGCGATCGGGTCCTTCAACGAGGAGGCGGCGCGCTTCGCGGCCAAGTACCGGATCCCGGCGGGCGCGGGCTCCGACGCGCACGTCGCGCAGGGCCTCGGCTCGGTCCGCGTGCGGATGCGGGACTTCGACGGCCCCGAGGAGTTCATGGAGTCCCTGCGCGACGCGGACATCCTCACGAAGCCGTCGAGCCTGCTGTACGTCCAGGCGCTGAAGTTCCTGGAGACGAAGGCCACGCCGCCCGCCGCGCGCCGGGCGCGGCGTGAGCGCCGCGTGCGCCGCGCCACCCGCAAGGCCTGATGCAGGGGGAAGGCCGGTCCGTCGAGCCGTCGAAGCTTGCCGGACCCATGCCCGCGACCGACGACGAGATCCGCGAGAAGTACCTCGAGCGCGCGATCCGCGAGATCAACGCGCTCACCCGCGACATCCAGTCCTGCCGCCACTGCCCCCGCGGCAACCTCATGCCCGTCCTGGGGTCCGGCCACCCGCAGGCGGACGTGTTCCTGCTCAAGTACGCGCCGGTCGCGTCGGAGATCGAGGAGGGCGTCGCGTTCTACGGGCGCAGCGGGACGGCGCTGATGAAATCGCTCAAGCGCCTGACGATCGACCCGCTCGCCGTGTACGGCACGCTCTGCGTGAAGTGCCCGGTGGCCGACCCGTCGCTCGCCGACCCGGCGTGCATCGCGCGCGTCGTCGACGAGCTCGCGATCGTGCAGCCGAAGATCGTCGTCGTGATGGGCGACGACGCGCTCGACGCGCTCAACGACCTGGACGTCCCGCTGGCGCGGCCCGTCGCGGCCGACCCCGGCGCGATCCAGCCCTTCACCGGGGCGTGCGAGGCGCTGTTCGTGCCGAACATCGACGAGTCGCTCGACGAGGAGGCGGCCAAGCGCGCGTTCTGGTCGGCGTTCCGGGTGCTCGGCGAGTGGTACGCGGAGCTGCCGCCCTACTAGCCCTCGCGCTCGGCGCGCTGGCGTACTTCCTCGTGACGCCGGCGCTGCCCGCGCTCGGCGACCTGGACGTCGCCGTCGGCGTGGCCGCGACGGCCGGGCTCGCGTTCGTCGTCGCGCTCGCCGCCGTCCCCGCGGCCGCCGTGTCGACGCCGCTCGGCCTCTGGCCCGCGGTCGTCGGCTCGCTCCTGCTCGTGGCCGCGCTCGACGCGACCCGCGCAGGCGCCGCCGCGTCGCCGTTCGAGGCGCTGCTCCTCGGCTGCGTCGGGGTCGCGTTCGCGGCGGTCCTCGACGCGCCCGCGCTCGCCGTCGCGCTGCCGGTGTTCGTCGGGGCGCTCGACCTCTCGGGCGTCGTCGGGTCGAGCCCGGGCGCGCTGCTCGCCCAGGACGCCGCGCGGCCGGGCGACCCGCTCACGGTCGAGCTCCCCGGCTGGGGCGGCGGCCTGCCGGCGGCCCGCGTGACCGCCGCCGAGGTCGTCTTCCTCGCCGCCTACGTCGCCTACGCGCACCTCTTCGGGCTGCGCCCGCGGGCGTCGGCGGTCGCGATGTTCCTCGCGCTCGTCCTGGCCGTCGTCCTCGGCCTCACGGTCGGCGGCCGCGTGCCCGCGCTGGCCCTCATGGGCGCCGCGTTCCTGGCGGTCAACGCCGACCGCCTCCCCGCGTTGTTGCGCGCCCCTCGTGAGGGGTAACGTGCCAACCATGGACCTCGAGGAGAAGACGCTCGAGAAGGTGGGCGACCGCTGCGAGGAGTGCGGCGCGAAGCTCACCGACCGCGAGCTCGAGCAGGTCATCGAGTCCGGCGGGCCGGCCCTGTGCGCGATCCACGCGGCCGAGGTCGTCCCCGTCGGCGAGGACGCCGACGACCAGGACGCCTGATCAGCGCCGGATCGCCGCCTGCTCGCCCGTGGCGCGCCAGACCGCGCGCAGCGTGACGCGCGAGCCGGTCCGCAGCACGGCCGCGCCGTAGATCCGGGCGGCGATCGCGATGAGGGCGGTCGCGGCGGCGAGCGTCAGCGCGATCGCGAGCGCGACCTCCCACGCCGGGACGTCGCCGGCGATGAGCCGCACCGGCATGACCATCGGCGCCGAGGGCGGCACGAGCGACAGCACGCGCGCGAGCGTGGAGCCGGGATCGTCGAGTGCGCCGAAGCTCAGGAAGAACGAGGCGAGGATGATGATCGTCAGCGGCGCGGTGACCGACTGGATCTCCTCCTGGCGCGGGACGAGCGCGCCCGCAACGGCGAAGGCGCAGCTGTACAGCGCGAAGCCGAGGAGGAACCACAGCAGCACGACGCCGACCGCGACGGCGACGTCCCCGTTGACGTCGAGCTGGCCGGAGGCGGCCCCGATCACGACCCCGACCAAGCCGATGAGCAGCAGCTGCCCGAGGCCGAGCAGGCCGATCCCGATCACCTTCCCGGCCAGGAGCTGGCGCGGGCGGATCGCGCTCAGGAGCAGCTCGACGACGCGGGTCGCCTTCTCCTCGACGACCCCGGTCGCCACCCAGAAGCCGTAGCCGAGCAGCTGGCCGTAGAGGATCACGACGGCGACGAACGCGATCCCCTGACGGTCGGAGGCGCCCTCGCCGCCCTCGGTCCGGACGGGCAGGGGCGGCGGGAGCCTCGCGCCGCGGGCGGCCTGCGAGCCCGACTGGACGGCGGCGACGACCGAGTCGTCGGCGTCGTGGGCGGCGAGCAGGCCGCGGCCACCCGCCAGCACCGCGACGTCGGCGTCGCCGTCGCGGACGAGCCGGCGCGCGGCGCCGGCGCTCTCCACCTCGCGGACGGTCAGCTTCACGTCGAAGGCCTGCTGCTGCGCGACGGCCTGCCGGGCGACGGCGGCGGCGTCCGGGCCGACGACTGCGACGGTGCCGCTCGTCGCCCCGCCGAAGCCGAGCGCGCTGGGCAGGACGAGGACGCCGGCGAGCACGAGCACGGTGATGCCGGTCGAGACCCACAGCGAGCGCTCGCGGCTGCGCTCGACGATCTCGCGGCGGGCGACGAGCCGGATCGCCTGGGCGGCCCCGATCACGCCACCACCTCGCGGAAGAGGTCGGCGAGGGTCGGCTCGACGGGCGCGAAGCGGCGCACGCGGCCGGCGCGGCGGGCGGCGTCGAGCAGCGCCTGCTCGTCGGCGTCCTCGGCCAGCTCGACGACGACCGCGTCGGCGTCGGTGTGGGCGACGACCACGCTCGGGACCGCGGCGACCCAGTCCGGGCGCGCGCCCGCGACCTCGACGCGCCAGCGCCGCGCGCCGCGCTGGGCGCGCAGCTCGGCCACCCGCCCGGAGGCGACGACCCGCCCGTCGCGGACGATCGCCACCGCGTCGCAGAGGCGTTCGACGAGCTCGAGCTGGTGGCTCGAGAAGACGACCGGCACGCCCGCCCGCGCGCGGTCGCGCAGCACCTCGCTGAGGACGTCGACGCCGACCGGGTCGAGGCCGGAGAAGGGCTCGTCGAGGACGAGCAGCTCCGGATCGTGCACGAGGGCGGCGGCGAGCTGGGCGCGCTGCTGGTTGCCGAGCGAGAGCGTCTCGGTCCGCCGGTCGGCGACCTCGGCGAGCCCGAGGCGGTCGAGCCAGCGATCGGCCGCCGCGCGGGCGCCGGCGGCGTCGACGCCGTGCAGGCGGGCGAAGTGCACGATCTGGTCGGACACGCGCATCTTCGGGTACAGCCCGCGCTCCTCGGGCATGTAGCCGAACCGGGCGCGGGTCGCGGCGTCGAGGGGGCGGCCCTTCCAGCGGACCGCGCCGCCGTCGGGCTCGAGGACGCCGAGCACGATCCGCATCGCCGTCGTCTTGCCGGCGCCGTTGGGCCCGACGAAGCCGAACAGCTGGCCCTCGCCGACCGAGAAGCTCAGGCCGTCGAGCGCGACCGTCGTGCCGTAGCTGCGGCGCAGGCCGTCGAGTTCGAGGATGGCGCCCTCGGGAGCCGTCAGGCCGGCTCACCGACCCAGTACTCGACCGCGCCGGCGATCAGGCCGTCGTGCAGGTCGTAGAAGCCCGCGCAGCGCTCGCTGCCGAGGCGGCCCTCGACGACGACGTTGCGGCCCTCGCTGACGACCCGGGCCGAGGTGAACTGCGCGCCGCGGGCGGCGCGCTCGCGCTGGGTGGCGACGTACTCGCCGACGCCCATGCTCGCGCCGGTGTGCGGCCAGGTGACCGTCGCGTTCGGCTGGAACTGCGAGCCCGCCGACGGCCAGTCGTGGCCCGCCAGCGCGCGCCACAGGCGCTCGGCCGCGTTCATCCGTCCCCCGCGAGCAGCACGATCTTGCCGACCTTGCCGCCCTCGGCGAAGCGGTCGTAGGCCTCGACCGCGGACTCGAGCGGGAACGTCTCGGCGACCGGCACGCGCAGGGCGCCGGCGTCGAACAGCGGGACGACGTGGCGCTCCATCAGGCGCGCGGTGAGCGCCTTCTCCTCGAGCGGGCGGGCCCGGAGCGTCGACGCGCGCAGCGTGGCGCGCTTCTGCATGAGGTCGCGGAGGTTGAGCTCGCCCTTCGCGCCGGCCCCGATGCCGATGACCACGATCCGGCCCGCGGTGCCGACGGCCTTGAGGTTGCCCTCGAGGTTGGGGGCGCCGACGAGCTCGAGGATGACGTCGAACGGGCCGTGCTCCTCGAAGCCCTCGGGGTCGATGACCTCGTGCGCGCCGAGGTCGGCCACGGCGTCGCGGGCCTCGGGGCGCCGGACGGTGGCGGTCACGTGTGCGCCGGCGGCGGCGCCGAGCTGGACGGCGGAGGTGCCCACGCCGCCGGCGGCGCCGTGGACGAGCAGCCGCTCGCCGGCGCTCAGCCCGGCCTGGGTGAAGATCGCGTCGTAGGCGGTCGTGAAGACCTCGGGCGTGCCGCCCGCCTCGGGCCAGCCGAGCGCGTCGGGCACGCGGATCGCCTGGCGCTCGTGGACGGTCGCGAGCTCGGCCTGCCCGCCGCCGCCGACGATCGCCATGACGCGGTCGCCCTCGTCGAAGCGCGTCGCGCCCGGGCCGAGGCCGATGACCTCACCGGCGAGCTCGAGGCCGGGGATGTCGGCCGGGGCGCCCGGCGGCGCGGGGTACATGCCGCGGCGCTGCATCATGTCCGCCCCGTTGATCCCGGCGCCCCGGACGCGGACGAGGATCTCGCCGCTGCCGGGCTCGGGATCCGGGTGGTCCTCGACGCTCAGCTCCTTGTCGCGGATCGTGACGGCGCGCATGGGGCCGCAGTCAAGCACGCCCGCGCCACGGGCGCGGGGCCGCTCGCGAGGCCGTAGCCTCCATGGTCATGACGCTGCCCGACAGCACCTACAAGCTCGAGGGCCTCTCGCCGCGGGCGTTCCAGCACCCCGCCGACCGCGCCGCGACCGCCGCGCTCCAGCAGGTGCCGTACCTCGACGCGGTCGTGCGCCGGCTGATCGAGCTCGGCTACGAGCGCGCGCTGCGCCAGGCGATGCTCGGCTCGGCCGTGCGCCTCGGCCAGCAGCAGCTGCCGCGGATCTGGGTGCTCGAGCGCGAGGTCTTCCACGTCCTCGACCTCGAGGACGTCCCGGACCTCTACATGACCCAGTTCCCGCTCGCGAACGCCCTGACGTTCGGCTCCGGGCGGCCGGTCATCGTGCTCAACTCCGAGATCGTCCGGCTGCTCGACACCGAGGGCCTGCGCGTCGTGATCGCCCACGAGGCGGCGCACATCCTGAGCGACCACGTCCTCTACCAGACCGCGCTCACGATCCTGCTCCAGCTCGGCGCGTCGATCCGGCTGCCGATCTTCGCGGGACTGCCGCTGTACGCGATCCGCAGCGCGCTGCTCGAGTGGTCGCGCGCGGCGGAGCTCAGCTGCGACCGCGCCGCCGCGCTCGTGACCCGCGACCCGATGGCCGTCTGCCGCGTCCTCATGACGATCTCGGGCGGCGAGGCGGTCGACGAGCTCAACCTCGACGCGTTCATGAAGCAGGGCCTCGACTACGACGAGAAGGGCTCGGGCATCGAGCGCCTGACCCGCCTGTTCATGCAGCTGAACATCACCCACCCGATGCCGGTCCGCCGCACCCACGAGCTCCTCGACTGGGTCCGCAGCGGCGAGTACGACCGCATCAAGGACGGCTCGTACGTCCGCCGCGGCGCGGAGGCCCCGCTCCGCGACGAGGCGAGCGCGGCGCAGGAGCACTACGCCGCGCGGGTCCGCGACGCGTTCAAGGACGTGGGCGGCTCGATCAACGACGTGGGTGAGCAGATCGGGGAGTGGCTGGCGAAGCAGCAGAAGAAGTAGGGGGAGCGGCTTGGCGGGCCTCGCGGGCGGGTGTCGCGGCGTTCCGCGCGGGCGCGATCGTGCCGCCGAGCGCAGTCGACGTTTGCACCCTATGCGGTGGCAAACGTCGAGCGCGTGACGAGCCCGCGGCCCCGTGGGGCACCCCGTGCCCGCTCACCGGGCACGAAACGCCACACACCCACCAGCGCGCGACCCGACACCCGCGACCCAACACCCCGAACCGGGTACGCCAGACCCGCAGACACACCCGACCCAGACCCCCAGGAGGGCCGACACCGACATGGAGAAGCCGAGCGAGCAGCGCGGCGGGACGACGCCGGGCGACGCGGAAGCCGCCGCCAAGGGCGAGTGGGCCGAGACCGCGCAGGAGGGGATCGTGCCGGCGGAGCTCGGCGGGTCCGACGCGCCGGAGGAGATGCTCGAGGACGCGCCCGGCATGCGCGACGCCGCCCTCGGCCGCACGACCGGCTCCGACGAGCCGGCGACCGACGAGGGGATCGACCTCGAAGCCGGCGATGGGGCCGACGCCACCGCCGACGGCGGCCCGGAGCTCCCGGACACCGCCGAGCCCGACACGAAGGACATCGCCCAGGCCGCGATCGAGCGCCAGAAGGAGGGCTGATGGCGAAGACGTTCAGGAAGGGCGACCGGGTCGAGTGGCAGTCCCACGGCGGGACGGCCGTCGGGACCGTCGAGGGCAAGATCACCGCGGACACCGAGGCCGCCGGCCGCACCGTCCGGGCCTCGGAGGACGAGCCGCAGTACCTCGTCAAGAGCGAGAAGTCCGGCGGCACCGCCGTCCACAAGCCGGAGGCGCTGAAGAAGCTCTGAGGGCTACGTGCGCTCGAGCAGCGCCACGCACTCGATGTGCGGCGTCTGCGGGAACATGTCGACCGGCCGCACGCGGCGCAGCGCCCAGCCCGCCTCGACGAGCTGGGCCGCGTTGGGCGCGAGCGTCGTCGGGTTGCAGGAGACGTAGACGATCCGCTTCGGCGCGGTCTCGATGATGCGCCGCACGATCTTCGCCGACAGGCCCGCGCGCGGCGGGTCGACGACGAGCACGTCGGGGCGGCCGGCCTGCTCGACGAGCTCGCGCAGCGCGAGGCGGACGTCGCCCGCGAAGAAGCGCGTGCCCGCGATGTCGTTGCGGCGAGCGTTCTGGATCGCGTCGGCGATCGCCTCCTCGACGATCTCGAGCCCCCACACCTCGCCCGCCCGAGGCGCCATCGCGAGGCCGATCGTCCCGATGCCGCAGAACAGGTCGTAGACGCGCTCCCAGCCCTGCAGGCCGGCGAACTCGACCGCCGTGGAGTACAGGCGCTCGGCCATCTCCGTGTTCGTCTGGAAGAACGCCTCGGCGCTGATCCGGAAGCGCAGGTCGGTCCCGGCGACGGTGAGCTCCTCGTCGATCGCCTCGGTGCCGTGGAGGACCTCGGACTCGCCGCCCGCCGTCGTCTCGCCGACGCCCGCGGCGCGCGTCCACATGACGCTGTCGGCGCCCACGGCCTCGGCGAAGCCGGTCAGGTCGAGCCTCCCGGGCGAGGTCACGAGCCGCACCTGGATCTCGCCCGTGCGGCGCCCCTCGCGCACGACGAGGTTGCGCAGCAGGCCCTCCTGCGTGCGGCGGTCGTAGGCCGCGAGGCCCTGCGCGCGGCACCAGGCGAGCGCCGCCTCGCGCGCCGCGTTGCCGCGCTCGGAGGCGAGCAGGCAGTCGTCCACGGCCACGATCCGCTCCCACGACCCCGGCGCGTGGAAGCCGCAGACGAGCTCGCCGGCGTCGTCGGTCCCGAAGGAGTACTCGAGCTTGTTGCGGTAGCGCCACTGCGCGACGGCGGGGACGATCGGCTCGAGGTCGAAGCCCTCGAGCTTCCCGATCCGCGCGAGCGCGTCGGCGACCTGCTCGTGCTTGACCTCGAGCTGGCGCTCATAGGGGAGCACCTGCCACGGCGCGCCCGGATGGTCGGCGACCGGCTCGATCCGATCCGGGCTCGGCTCGAGCACCTCGACCGCGCGGGCCTCGGCGTAGGCGCGCTTGCGCTTGGTCACGACCGCGCGGACCCGGTCGCCGGGGACCGCGTCGCGCACGAACACGACGTAGCCGTCCAGGCGCGCGACGCCCGCGCCGCCGTAGGCGAGCGTGTCGATGCGCAGGTCGAGCTCGTCGCCGCGCGAGGGGCGGGTCGGGGCGGCCGGGGAGGTCATGCCCCCAGGATAGGAGGGCGTTGCCGACGCGCCGGGCTCAGCCGGCGAAGAGCCACTCGAGCAGCGCCTTCTGCGCGTGCCGGCGGTTCTCGGCCTGGTCCCAGATGCGCTGGCGGTCGCCGTACAGCACCTCGGCGGTGATCTCCTCGCCGGGGTGCGCGGGCAGGCAGTGCAGCGCGATCGCGCCGGGCGCCGCGCGGTCGAGCAGCGCGTCGTCGATCCGGTAGGGCGCGAGCGCGGCGCGGCGCTCGCCGGCCGTCGCCTCGTCGCCCATCGAGACCCACACGTCCGCGTAGACGGCGTGCGCGCCGGCGACGGCCTCGGCCGCGTCGGTCACGAGCGTCGCGCCCGCGACGGGCTCGAGCGTGTAGCCCTCCGGCGAGGCGACCGCGACCTCGACGCCCGCGATCGCGCCGAGGATCGCCAGCGACCGCGCGACGTTGTTGCCGTCGCCGACGTAGGCGAGCTTCAGGCCCTGAAGCCGGCCGAACGCCTCCTGCAGGGTCAGGAGGTCGGCGAGCGCCTGGCACGGGTGGTGGCCGGCGGTGAGCATGTTGAAGACCGGGATCGAGCCCTCGGCCGCGAGCGTCTCGACGATCGCGTCCGCGCCGGTGCGCACGCCCACCGCGTCGACGTGGCGCGAGAGGACGAGCGCGGTGTCCTTCGCCGACTCGCCGCGCGAGAGCTGCATCTCGTCGCCGCGCAGGACCATCGCGTGCCCGCCGAGCTCGACGATCCCGGCCTCGAACGACACGCGCGTCCGGGTGCTCGGCTTCTCGAACACGAGCGCGACGATGCGGTCCTCGAGCGCGCGCGACGAGCGCGGCGCGGCCTTCAGCTCGGCGGCCCGGTGCAGCAGCGCGGCCAGCGCGTCGGACGACAACTCCTCGCCGGTGAGCAGGTGACGGGGCAAGCGGGGAAGACTACGTCGCGACATGCCGCTGCGCGTGCTGACCTGGAACCTCTTCCACGGGCGCTCCGTGCCCGAGAGCCCGCGCTCGCTCCTGCCCGAGTTCGCCGCCCGGATCGCCGGGTTCGAGTGGGACGTCGCGCTGCTGCAGGAGGTCCTGCCCTGGTGGCCGCCCGTGCTCGGCCGCGCGGCCGGGGCGAGCGCGCGGATGGCGCTCACGTCGCGCAACATCGTGCCCGCGATCCAGCACCGGGTCGCCCCGCGGCGCCCGCACCTCCTGAAGTCGTGGAGCGGCGGCTGCAACGCGATCCTCGTGCGCGGCCAGGCGATCCGCGAGCACCGCGTCCAGCGGCTGCGCGCGTGGCCCGAGCGACGGGTCGCGCACGGCGTGCTGCTCGAGGACGGCACGTGGGTCACGAACCTCCACGCCCAGGTCCACCTCGACCAGCGCGCGCAGGCGGACCTCGACCGCGCGGCCGCGGTGACGACGTTCTGGGCCGCGGGCGCGCCGACGGTGCTCGGCGGCGACCTGAACCTGCACGGTCGCCCGACGGCGTTCGGCTACCGCCACCTCGGCGGTCATTACGTCGACCACGTGCTCGGCCGCGGCCTGCGGGTCGTCGAGCGCGCCCGCGCCCTGCCCCACGCGCCGCTCTCCGACCACGCGCCGGTGGACATCGTCGTGGCGCCCGGGCGTTAGCCTGGAGGCCATGCGGCGAGCGATCGCCACCGCGCTCGTACTCGGCGCCGCGCTCGCGGCCGTCCCGGGCGCGACCGCGGCCGGCGCCGCCTGTCCCAGCCGGCTGAGCTGGCACGCGGCCTCCTACCGGTCCCAGACGACCCACGGCGAGGTCCCGCTCGGGCAGCGCCTCGGCCGGGCCACGCTGACGTCCACCTGCCGCACGACCCACACGACCACGCCGCGCGCCGCGGCCGCGGGGCCCGCGGTCCGGCGCGTCGTCTACGCCGTCGACGGCGTCCGGCCGTCGGTCGCCATCGCGATCGCCGGGCGGCACCCGGTGCTGTTCGTCTCCCGGCACGCGGCGACGTCGGGCGAGGTCCGCGTCCTCGAGCGCCTCCGCGACGGCTGACCGTCGCGACGTTCAGGTCCGGGAGCGCAGCCCGAAGCCGCGGAGCATGAGCATCGCGCGCTCGCTGATCGTCCCACGCGCGGGCAGGACGCCGAGCTGGATCGCGGCGTCGTAGGCGTCGAAGAACGCCCGCACGCGCCAGAGGCGGCGGCCGTCGCCGTCGAGCTCGCAGTAGAAGAGGACCTGCATCACGAGGAAGCGGCCGGTCGCGGGCAGGTCGTCGAGCGAGCCGCGATGCGTGCCCAGGACCTTGCACGGGGCGGCGACGAAGCGCCCGTCGGTGAGCCGCTCCCCGGTGCGCTCGAGCCGCGCGTCGGGGAACATCCGCCACAGCAGCGCGGCGTGCGCGGCGATCTCGTCGGCGCCCTCGAGCGGCTCGCGGCAGGCGGGGTCCTCGTAGTGGACGTCGGGCGCGCACAGCGCATGGAAGGCGCTCCCCTGGCGGCCGGACCACGCCGACTGCCAGCGGTCGATCAGGTCGTCGACGACCGGCTGCGTGCTCACCGGACCGGCGGCGTCAGGTCGGCGAGTCCCTCCTCGGGCGTCGACGGCTCGGCGTGCAGCCGCCGCGGGATCCGCCCCGCGCCGCGGGCCAGGCGCCCGGCCTCGACGGCCGCACGGATCGCGTGGGCCATCGCGATGGGGTCGTGCGCGCGGGCGATCGCGCTCGCGCACAGCACGCCGTCGCAGCCGAGCTCCATCGCCAGCGCGGCGTCGCTCGCCGTGCCGACGCCGGCGTCGAGGATGACCGGGACGTTCGCGCGCTCGACGATGAGGGAGATGTTGTACGGGTTGCGGATCCCCATGCCCGACCCGATCGGCGAGCCGAGCGGCATGACCGCGGCGCACCCGATGTCCTCCAGGCGCCGGGCGAGGATCGGGTCGTCGTTCGTGTAGGGCAGCACCGTGAAGCCGTCGTCGACGAGCTCCTCGGCGGCGAGCAGCAGCTCGGGCGCGTCGGGCAGGAGCGTGCGGTCGTCGCCGATGACCTCGAGCTTGACCCAGTCGGTCTCGAACGCCTCGCGGGCGAGCTTGGCCGTCACGACCGCGTCGCGCGCGGTGAAGCAGCCGGCCGTGTTCGGCAGCAGCTCCACGCCGCACTCCTCGAGCACGTCGGTGAGCGAGCCGCGCGCCTGCGGGTCGATGCGCCGCAGGGCGATCGTGACGAACTCGGCCCGCGTCGCGCGGATCGCCGCGGCCAGCGTCTCCAGGCGCTTGAACCCACCCGTGCCGAGGATCAGGCGCGAGCGCAGCGTGCGCCCGCCGACCTCGAACGGGGTGTCGGTGACGGGGATCTGCTGCTCGGTCTGCTCCGCGCTCACGCGGCTCCTCCCTGCATGGCGGAGAGCGCCTCCACGCGCTCCCCCTCGGTGACGCGCCGCTCGTCCCACTCGGCGCGGGGGACGACCTCGCCGTCGACGGCGACCGCGACCCCGCGGGCGCGCGCCTCGACGCCGAGGTCGACGAGCAGCTCGGCGATCGTCGCGCCCGCGCGCTCGCGCGGCTCGCCGTTGACGAAGATCACGCCGCCACCCCCGCGAACCGGCGCGGCGAGAACGCCGGATCGGCCTCCTCGCCGGCGAGCACGGCGACGACGCGCTCGGCGGTCACCGGCGTCAGCAGCGCGCCGTTGCGGTAGTGGCCGGTCGCCCAGACGAGGTCCGGCGCGGCGGGGGCGGCGCCGACGATCGGGGCGTTGTCGGGCGTCCCCGGGCGCAGGCCGGCGATGAGCTCCTCGACCTCGAGCTCGAGGACGCCGGGCACGAGCTCGGACGCGTCGCGCAGCAGGTCGTGGACGCCGCCGCCGGTCATCGCGGTGTCGAAGCCGCGCTCCTCGGAGGTCGCGCCGAGGACGTAGCGCCCGTCCGAGCGCGGCACGAGGTAGCCGCCGTCCCAGCGGACGACGCGTTCGATCAGGCCGGGCCCGGCCGGATCGCGCAGGCGCAGGGACTGGCCCTTCACCGGTCGCACCGGCACGCGGGCCTCCTCGGGGACGCCGGGCAGCACGCCCGACCACGGCCCCGCGGCGAGGACGATCCGCTCGGCCGCGACGAGGTCGCCGCCGGCCGTGGCGACGCCCGTGCCGGGGCGCACCTCCGTCACCTCCGCGTGCGGGCGCAGGACGGCCCCGGCGCGCGCGGCCGCCCGGGCCAGCGCGCTGACGACGAGCCGCGGGTCGACGGCGTGGTCGTCGGGCACGTCGAGCGCGAGACGCACGGTCGGGGCGAGCGCGGACTCGGCGCGGCGCGCGCGCGAGGGCAGCAGCCGCTCGGCGCGCAGCCCGAAGCGGGCGCGCAGCGCGAGCTCGCGGTCGAGCGCCTCGGCCTCGTCGCGGTCGCGGGCGACGAGCAGCGTGCCGTGCTCGCGGAAGTCGATCCCGATGCCGCTCGCGGCCTCGAGCTCGGCGGCGAAGGCGGGCCACGCCCGGGCGCTCTCGAGCCCGAGGCGCAGGAGCGCCTGCTCGCCCGCGTCGGCCTCCGAGACCGGCGCGAGCATCCCCGCCGACACGTGCGACGTGCCGTGGCCGAGCTCGCCGCGGTCGAGCACGCACACCGCGAGGCCGCGCGCCGCGGCGCGCCAGGCCACGGCGAGGCCGATGAGGCCACCGCCGACGACTGCTACGTCGAACCGTTGAGGCGTGGTCGTGATCGTCGGTCTCCTCGCTTCGCCGGCATGACCCGGATCAGCTCCTGACGGTCGGCGGCCGTGGTGCCGCCCTCTCAGCCCGTGATGGGCTCCCGTTCCGACGACCGATGGTAGCGCCGATCCGGCCCGTTGACCCTTGCCAGACTGTGGGTGTGGACAGCGGAGCCGAGCGCCGCGCGCGCCTGCAGGACGCGCACCTGTACTTCGTCGCCGACCGCGGCGGGCTCGAGCGCGCGCTCGACGGCGCGCTGCGCGGCGGGGCCGACCTCGTGCAGCTCCGCGACAAGACCGCAGACGACGACGCGCTCGTCGCGGCCGCCGCGTGGGCGGCGGAGCGCTGCGCCGCGCACGGCGCGCTGTTCATCCTCAACGACCGCCCCGACCTCGCCGTCCGGATCGGCGCCGACGGCGTCCACGTCGGCCAGGACGACATGCCCGTCGCCCAGGCCCGCGCGATCGTCGGCGACGACGCGATCGTCGGGCTGTCGACCCATTCGGTCGCCCAGGCCGACGCCGGCGCGGTCAGCGGGGCCGACTACATCGCGGTCGGCCCCGTGCACGCGACCCCGACGAAGGAGGGCCGCCCGGCGATCGGCCTCGACCCGGTCCGCCACGCGGCCGCCCACGTCGACGGCCTGCCGTGGTTCGCGATCGGCGGGATGGAGCCCGGGACGATCGGGGCCGCGGTCGCGGCCGGGCGCGCGGCGCGCGGTCGTCGTGCGGGCGATCGCGCTCGCCGGCGACCCCGAGGCGGTGACGCGCGCATTGCGCGCCGCGCTCACCGGCGGGGCGGTGGAGGCCGGCCGTGGCCCGGCGTAGGCGCAAGGCGCGGCCCGGGGCGGGCGGGGCGGATTCGGCGGGCGTCGAGCGCCGGAACCGACCGCTTCGCGCGGCCGGACGAGGCGCCGGACGAGGCCGCCGCGCCGCCCGCCGGGGCCGACCGGATGCGCCGCGGCTACGCCCGCTCCGAGGAGCGCAACGCGGCCGTCCGCGCCACGCTGACCCCGCTCGAGCCCGGCGAGCGGCCGCCCGCGCTGCGGGTCGCCATCGCCGTCGCGGTCGCCCTCGCGCTCGTGAACCTCGTCGCCTTCATCCTCGGGGCCGACGTCCCGGGGTCGGGGTCGCGCCTCGGGGGCCTCGTCTTCGTCGCCGTCATGCTCGTCGCCGCGTGGGGCATGTGGCAGCGGCGCTACTGGGCCGTGCTCGGGTTCGCGACGCTGCTGGCCCTCATCACCGTCGCCTTCTCGCTGCTGCTGCTCATCGCCTCGAACGTGCTCGCGGTCGTCGTCTGCCTCGCGTTCGCGCTCGCCGCCGGGTGGCTGTTCTGGAAGCTCATCCGGGTCATGGGACGGATGCAGGCGCCCCGGCGGATGGGCCCCGAACGCGTCAGCTAGTGTGGTCCGCCGCCATGGCTGACTCCTACGACTGCATCGTCATCGGCTCGGGTCCCGGCGGCTACGTCGCCGCCATCCGCGCCGCCCAGCTCGGCATGAAGACGGCGGTCGTCGAGAAGGACAACGTCGGCGGGCGCTGCCTCAACTACGCGTGCATCCCGGCGAAGGCCATCCTGCGCACCGCGGACGTCCTGCAGGAGATCCGCGACGCCGGCGACTTCGGCCTGAAGGTCGGAGACCCCGAGGTCGACTACGACGCGGTCATGCAGCGCCGCGCGAAGGTCATCAAGACCCTGACCGGCGGCGTGGCCGGGCTGTTCAAGAAGAACGGCATCGAGTACCTCGAGGGCGAGGCCGGGCTGACGGGCGACGGCAAGGTGCGCGTCGGCGACGACGAGTACGCCGCGTCGAAGTGCGTCGTGCTCGCGACGGGCTCCGTCCCCAAGGGCGTCCCCGGCGCCGAGCTCGGCGGCCGGATCATCGGCACCGAGGAGGCGTGGGCGCTCGAGCAGATGCCGAAGTCGCTCGCCGTGGTCGGCGCCGGCGCGTCGGGCACCGAGATCGCCTCGGCCTACGCGCGCATGGGCGCCGAGGTCATCCTGCTCGAGATGCTCGACCGCGTCCTCCCCGCCGAGGACGCCGACATCTCGAAGCTCGCCGAGCGCGGCTTCAAGAAGCAGGGCATCAAGGTCGTGACGGGCACCCCGGTCGAGAACGTCGAGGCCGGCGACTCGAGCGTGAAGTTCACCTACGGCGGCGAGAGCGGCGAGGTCGAGTGGCTCGTGATCGCCACCGGTCGTGGGCCCGACGTCCAGGCGCTCGGCCTCGACGACGCCGGCATCGAGCGGCTCGACAACGGCCTCATCAAGGTCGACGGGGCGCTGCGCACGAGCCGCGAGGGCGTCTACGCGATCGGCGACCTCGTGCCCGGCCCCGCGCTCGCGCACAAGGCCTCCGACGAGGGCATCATCGCCGTCGAGGACGCCGCGGGCGAGAAGACGCACCCGATCGAGTACCCCGACATCCCGCGCGCGACGTTCTGCACGCCGAACGTCGGCTCGTTCGGCCTCACCGAGGCGCAGGCGAAGGAGGCCGGCCACGACGTCGTCGTCGGCAAGGTCCAGTACGGCGCCGTCGGCGCGGGCACGGTCTACGGCGACCGCACGGGCCTCATCAAGATCGTCGGCGACACGAAGTACGGCGAGCTGATCGGCGGCCACATCGTCGGCACGCGGGCGACCGAGCTCATCCAGGAGCTCGTCAACGCCAAGGCGCTCGAGGGCGGCTACAGCGAGGTCGCCCGGATCATCCACGGCCATCCGACGCTCTCGGAGGCCGTCATGGAAGCCGCCCGCGCCGCGGACGGCTGGCTCATCCACGGGTAGGCGCAGTGGCCGACGGACCGGCCTTCTACTTCGACCTCGGTAGCCCCGACGCGTACCTGCTCGCCGAGCGGGTGCTGCAGACGATGCCGGTCGCGACCGAGTGGATCCCGGTCCTCGGCGCCGCGCTGCCCGGGGGCCGAGTCCTACGAGGCGTTCCGCTGCGCCGCCGAGCGCGACATCGTGCTCGACGGCTTCCGCGCGAGCGCCGAGCGCCGCGGCCTGCAGGCGCTCCGCTGGCCCGACCCCTTCCCGTTCGACAGCGCCGTCGCGATGCACGCCGCGACGTACGCCAAGCAGATCGGGCGCACCGTCCCGTTCGCGCTCGCGGCCTTCCGCCAGGCGTTCGCCGGCGGGCGCGCGCTCGACGCCGACACGGTCCTGATCGCCGCGGCCGCGTGCGAGATGCACCCGGCCGCGGTGCTGAAGGCGATCGACCTGCGCTCCGTGCGCGACGAGCTCGCCCGCCAGACCGCGCTCGCGATCGAGCGCGGCGTCCGCGACGTCCCCGCGCTCGTCGTCGGGGGCGAGGTCTTCCACGGCGACGCGTCGCTCGGGGCCGCGGCCCGCGCGGCCGCCGCGACCGCGGCATGAGGGCGAAGGCCGTCTACCGGCTGATCGTCGGACTCGACAGCGTCGAGGTCGTCGACATCGCCGACGGCGAGACGGTCCTGCTGTGGGACCTCCGCGAGAGCCAGGTGCCGCGCTTCGCCCGCCGGCTGCGCGAGGAGCTCAACACGCTCCCCGCCGACGCGTTCCTCGAGCGCTGGACGGCCGTCGTGGGGCCGGACGACCTCTGAGCGCTACGCCGCGACGTAGTCCGCGAGCTTCTCGACCGCCGCGCGCCAGCCGCCCTCCGCGTGATCGCGGCCGGGGGCGGGCAGCGGGCCGTCGGTGAGCGTCATGCGCGTGCGGCCGTCGTCGAGCGCCTCGAGCTCGACGCGCACGACCGTGGGCTCGGGCATCCCCGGCATCGGGTCCGAGCGCAGGACGAGCAGCTCCGGGGCCGTGAGCGCGACGATCTCGTAGCCGATCGCGAACTCACCGCCGCCGTCGCGCCGGACCATCGTCAGCTCGTAGCGGCCGCCGACGCGCAGGTCGATGCGCACCCGGTCGCGCGGCGTGTCCATCTGCGCGGGGCCGAACCACGCGGCGACCCCGGCCGGCTCGGTCCACGCCGCGAAGACCTGTTCGCGCGGGGCCGCGAAGACCCGCGTGATCCGGACCTGCTGGGCCGCCGCCGTCGATTCAGTCATCTCGCTCTCCCTCTCGCCGCAGATGCTCGTCGAGCCGGTCCATCCGCGCCTCCCAGGTCCGCGTACGGGCCTGCATCCACGCGACGGCGTCGTCGAGCGGGTCGGCCTGCATCCGGCTCGGCCGCCACTGCGCGGTGCGGCCGCGCACGATGAGCCCCGCCCGTTCGAGCACCTTCAGGTGCCGCGAGACGGCCGGGAGGCTCATCGGCAACGGCTCGGCGAGCTCGCCGACCGTCGCCTCGCCCTCGGCGAGACGGGTCAGGATCGAGCGGCGCGTCGGATCGGCGAGCGCGGCGAAGGTGAGGCTGAGCTGGTCGGTGGGCATTTCACGGATCGATTAAATAACAGATCCGTTAATTACCACACGACGCCGACCGAAGGCAACCCGCCCGGCGCCGGCTCCCTCAGCCCGGCGCGCCGGCGGCGACCCGCCGCGCCCAGGGCGTCGGCACCCGCCGCGACGGGCGCAGCTGCGTCGCGATCCCCTTCGCGGCGGTGCGGCCCTCGGCGCCGAAGTACCCGAGCATCGCCGGCCGCGGGACGAAGCCGACGAAGCGCAACCCGGGCGCCGCCTCCTCGCCGCGCAGCGCCAGCGGCGCCCCGTGCTCGTCGAGGACGCCGAGGTGGCCGACGAGCGGCTCGAGGCCGCGCCGGTAGCCGGTGGCGGCGATCACCGCGTCGGGCGCGATCCGCTCGCCGTCGGCCAGGATCACGCCGGCCTCGTCGAGCGCCTCGACCCCGGCGACGACGGTGACCCGCCCGTCGACGATCGCCTCGATCCACTCCCGGTCGACGATCGCCGGGGCCACGCCGAGGCGACGCAGCCGGCTGAACACGCCCTCCTCGGGCACCGGGAGCCCGTACTCCGTGAGGTCACCGAGCTCCTTGAGGCGCACCTTGCGCGCGATCGCGTCGGCGCGCGCGGGCGGCAGCTTCGTGAGCGTGCGGGCGAAGAACGGCCCGGCCGCCGCGCGGACGAGGATGTTCGGCGGCGTGCGGACGGCGAGGCGCACGCGCGCGGCCCCGCCCGTCGCCAGGTCGTAGGCGATCTCCATCCCGGTGCAGCCCGAGCCGACGACGAGCACGTCCGCGCCCGCGTACGGCGCGGGGTTGCGGTACGCGGCGGCGTGGACGAGCGTCCCGCCGAAGTCCTCGCGGCCGGGCCAGGCCGGCACCCGGGCGTCGCGCAGATGGCCGGTCGCCATGACGACGTGCGCGGCCGACATGTCGCCCGCGGACGTCCGGACGACGTAGCCGTCGCCATCGCGGTCGATCCGCTCGACGGCCGTGCGCAGGCGCACGTCGAGCTCGTGGCGCTCGGCGAAGCCGTCGAGGTAGCGGATCACGTCGTCGCGGCCGGGGAAGACGCCCGCCGCGCGGCCGAAGCGCGCCCCGGGGAGCTGGGAGAACCAGCGGCTCGAGTTCAGGCGCAGGCGGTCGTAGCGGCCGTGCCAGGAGGCGCCGACCGCGTCGCCGCGTTCGAGGACGACGGCCGGGATGCGGCGGCGGCCGAGCTCGGCCGCGGCGGCGAGGCCGGCCGGCCCGGCGCCGACGACGATGGCGGGGTGGGTGTCGGTCATGCGTTTGGTCACGGGAGGACGGTCCCAGGACCGGCCCCGGCGAGCATGAGGGAGAACCCCTATCTCTGGCCCGGGGGCGGCGTTGTGTGACGGACCGCATACGCGGCGGCCTGCGCGCGGCCCGTGAGCTCGAGCTTGAAGAGCACGCTCGAGACGTGGTTCTCGGCCGTCTTCGGCGCCACGACCAGGCGCTCGGCGATCTGGCGGTTCGTGAGACCCTCGCCGAGCAGGGCCAGGACCTCGCGCTCGCGCTTCGTCAGGACACCGAGACCTTTCGGCCCCGAACGAGCGGACTTGACCCCGAGCGTGCGCAGCAGCGCGGCCGCCGCGTCGGCGTCCCCGCCGGCCCCGAGGGCCTCAAGCGCGGCGAGCGCCTCGCGCGCCTCGGCGATCGCCGCCTCGGCCCGCACCGGGGCCAGCGCCTCCGCCAGCGCGAGGCGCGTCCGGGCGGCCTCGTAGGGCAGCTCGAGGCGCACGTAGGCCGCCAGCGCGCGCTCGAGGCGGTCCACGGCGGCGTCGTGCTCGCCCGTGGCCGCGAGGACGCGGCCGAGCGCGCGCTCGCCCGGCGCCGCGATCACGTCGGACCCGCGCTCGGCCCCGGTCTCCGCGACCCGCCGCGCCCGCTCCCCGGCGGCCGCGACGTCGCCCTGCGCGAGGTCGGCGGCGGCGAGCAGCTCGTGCAGCGGCGCCGAGGCGACGTCGACTTCCGCACCGTCGCGCAGGCGCCGGCCGAGCACGGCGGCCGCGGCCGCGGGCTCGCCCGTCGCGAGCCGGACGGCCCCGAGCGCGCGAGCCGCCTCGGGCCGGTCGGCCTGACCGTCGAGCAGCCGCGCGGCCTCCTCGACCCGGCCCTGGGCGAGCCGCAGCTCGGCGAGGGCCGCGAGCGCGCGGACGCGCTGCGCGGGCTCGTTCGCCGTCGCGGTCCGCAGCGCCCGCTCGAGCTCGGCCTCGGCCTCGTCCCACCGCCCGGCGGCGAACAGGACGCCGCCGTGATGGGCGCGGCAGACGGCGTAGAGGTGGACGGACCCGTAGCGGCGGCTGAAGTCCTCCGCCGCCCGGATCCAGCGCAGCGCGCGGGCGAGCTCCGCGGCGAGGCTGCACGCGGCGACCGTCACACAGCTCGCATAGACCGCGGTGTCCGGGCTGCCCTCGCCCGCGAGCGCGCCGGCCATCGCCTCGTCGAGCAGGGCCGCCCCGTCCTCGATCCGGCCGAGCTTCACGAGCGTCCCGCCGACGAGGCTGATGGCGCACAGCTCGAGGTCGGCGTCGCCCGACGCGCGCGCGGCCTCGGCCGCCGCCCGCGCGAGGTCATGGGCCTCGGCGACGGCCCCGTCTTCGTTGGCCACCGACGCGCGACCGAGCAGCACCCAGCCCTCGAGCGGGGCCAGACCGTGATCGGCGACGAGCCGGGCGGCCCGGCCGAGCCAGCCGCGGGCCGCGGCGTAGTTGCCGAGGCTGCGGCCCTCGTTGATGCACAGCGTCATCGCGACCCCGGCGGCCTGCGGCCAGGCGCCCGCGCGGCGCAGCGCCGCGTACGCGCGCTCGCGCCGGCGCTGCGAGTCCTCGACGTCCTCGAGCCACCACAGGGCGTCCGCGAGGCCGAGCAGCGCCTCGGGCGTCTCGTCGGCGCCGACGGCGGCCGCGAACGCGTCCCGCGCGGCGGCCCAGTCGCCCGTCTCGAGTGCCTCGCGACCGGTCTCGATGAGCGTGTCCGTGTCGGCCACGGGCCGATGCTACGGCGCTCCGGCGTCCAGCGTTTGGCGTAGCGCACACACCGGTAGCCTCCCGGGTCACATGGCCGATCACCAGCTCCCGGAGCCCGAGGTCGCACGCGAGTGGCTGGCCACGATGACGCTCATCCGGCGCTTCGAGGAGCGCGCCGGCGAGATGTACGCGAAGGCGAAGATCGGGGGCTTCCTGCACCTCGCGATCGGCGAGGAGGCCACGATCGTCGGCTCGGCGCGCGCGATGCGCGACGACGACTACCTCATCTCGACCTACCGCTCCCACGGCCACGCGATCGTCCGCGGCACGAACCCCGACCACGTGATGGCCGAGCTGTTCGGCCGCGTCGACGGCGTCTCGCAGGGCCGCGGCGGGTCGATGCACATGTTCGACCGCGAGCGCCGCTTCATGGGCGGCTACGGCATCGTCGGCGGCAACCTGCCGATCGCCGTCGGCCTCGGTCTCGGCTCGGACTACCAGGACACGGAGGACGCCGTCCTCTGCCAGTTCGGCGACGGCGCGGCGAACCAGGGCACGTTCGGCGAGGCGCTCAACCTCGCCGCGCTCTGGAAGCTGCCGGTCGTCTTCATGGTCACGAACAACCAGTTCGGCATGGGGACCTCGCTCGAGCGCCACTCGGCGGTCACCGACCTGCACAAGCGCGGCGACGGCTTCGGCGTCCCCGGGATGCGCTGCGACGGCATGGACGTGCTCGACACCCACGCCGTCACGACGGAGGCGCTGCGCCGCGCGCGCGAGGACCGCCAGCCGGTCCTGGTCGAGGCGATCACCTACCGCTTCCGGGGCCACTCGATGGCCGATCCCGAGGAGTACCGCACGAAGGAGCAGGTCGAGGAGTGGCGGACGCGCGACCCGCTCAAGAGCTTCGCCGCCCGCCTGGTCGAGGAGGGCGTCGCGAGCGAGGAGGACGTCGAGCAGATCGACGAGGAGGCGGTCTCGATCGTCGACGAGGCCGTCGCCTTCGCCGACGCGTCGCCCCACCCCGAGCCCGAGTCGCTCTACGACAACGTCTACGTCCTCGGCGACCAGGTGCGCGGCTGGTACTCCGTCGACGAGCGCGCGGCGGGCGTCCACCGGGGCGAGCACGAGCGCGAGGAAGGGCAGGACGGCGCGCGCCGCGAGCAGTTCGAGGCGGTCGCCGAGAGCCAGCGGGGCGAGGACTGATGGCCGAGACCGAACAGGCCGAGAAGGGCGCCCAGGAGGGCGGCACGAAGACGCTGCGCTACCGCGAGGCCCTCAACGAGGCGCTGCGCGAGGAGATGGAGCGCGACGAGTCGGTGTTCATCATGGGCGAGGACATCGGGGTCTTCAACGGCGCGTTCAAGGTGACGCAGGGACTGCTCGAGGACTTCGGCGAGAAGCGCGTCCGCGACACGCCGATCTCCGAGAACACGATCGTCGGCGCGGGCGTCGGCGCGGCGATGATCGGCCTGCGGCCGGTCGTCGAGCTCATGACGGTGAACTTCTCGCTGCTGGCGATGGACCAGATCGTCAACTCGGCCGCGCACATCCGCTACATGTTCGGCGGCCAGGTCTCCATCCCGCTCGTCGTCCGGATGCCGCAGGGCGCCGGCCACCAGCTCGGGCCGACGCACTCGCACTGCTTCGAGGCGCTCTACCTCCACGCGCCCGGGCTGCTCGTCGCCGTCCCGTCCACCCCGGCCGACGCGAAGGGCCTGCTCAAGGCGGCGATCCGCGACGACAACCCGGTCGTCTTCATCGAGCACGAGTCCCTCTACGGCCAGCGCGGCGAGGTCCCCGAGGGCGACCACGTCGTCGACTTCGGCCGCGCCGCCATCCGCCGCGAGGGCGCCGACGTGACGATCGTCGGCATCTCGCGGATGGCGCTCACCGCCGAGAAGGCGGCCCAGGTGCTCGCCGACGAGCACGAGGTCGAGGCCGAGGTCATCGACCCGCGGACGCTGCGCCCGCTCGACCTCGACACGATCCTCGATTCGGTCCGCAAGACGAACCGCTGCGTGATCGTCGAGGAGGGCTGGCCCCACGGCGGTGTCGGCGCGAACCTCGCCGCGCTCGTGCAGGAGCAGGCCTTCGACGACCTCGACGCACCCGTCGGCCGGGTCACCGGCGCCGACGTGCCGATGCCGTACTCCAAACCGCTCGAGCAGATCGCGTTCCCGCACGAGCCGCAGATCGTCCAGGCCGTCCTGTCGACGTTCCGCGACCTCTAGCTCAAAGTTCCCTCACCACAACCGATGACCCGGTCGTGGTGCCACCGTCCACAGGACTGCCGGACCCCGCGACGACGACGCTCGGCGAGCGCTTCCTCGAGCTGACCACCGACGTCGCGGGCGCGATCGACTTCGAGGGCCGGGTCGTCGGCGCCAACCCCGCGCTCCTGCGCACGGGCGCCTCCCCGGTGGGCGAGCTCGCGAACCTGCCCGCCGCCCAGATCCTGCATCCCGACGACCTCGCCGCCCTCGGGGTCGTATGGCGCGACCTCGTCGCGGGCGTGCGCGACTCGGCCCGCATCGAGGTCCGCCTCGGGCCGACGCCGCCCGAGCGCCGCTGGTTCCTCATGAGCCTCGTCGTCGACCGCGACGCGCAGCTCGTCTACCTCATCGGCAAGGACATCAACAAGTCGCGGCTCGCCAGCGACCAGCTCGGCGACGCCGAGGCCCGGTTCCGCAGCGCGTTCGACCGCTCGGGCGTCGGCATGACGCATCACCGGGCTCGACGCGCGCTACCTGCAGGTCAACGAGGCGTTCGCGCGCATGGTCGGCCGCTCCGTCGCGGAGCTCACGGGCCGGCCGGTCGCGGACATCTCGCACCCCGACGACGTCGACGCCGACCGCGTCCTGATCCGCGACCTCATCGCCAACCCCGGCGGGATCGTCGAGCGCGAGAAGCGCTACGTCCGCCCCGACGGCTCGACCGTCCTCGTCAGCCTGAGCGTCTCGGCCGTCGCGGGCCCCGACGGCGTGACGCAGTACCTCATCGCGCAGATGGTCGACATCACCCAGCAGCGCGCCGCCGAGCGCGCGCTGGCCGAGAGCGAGCGCCGTTTCCGCACGCTCGCGACGGCGTCGCCCGCGGGCATCTTCTCGGCCACGTTCGACGGCCGCCTCATCTACGCCAACGACCGACTCGCCGAGATCTACGGCATCGAGGTCGCCGAGGCCGACGCGCTGCGCTGGCTCGACCGCGTCGCGCCCGCCAGCCGCGAGGCGCTCGTCGAGATGGCCGCGGCGGTCGCCGGCGGCGCCGGCCCGATGTCGATGGACGTCCCGCTCGACACGAGCGCCGGCGCGCGCTGGGTGCGCCTCAACCTGGCCGCGATCCCCGCCGACGGCCCCGGCGGCGCCGGGACGTTCGTCGGCACGATCGACGACGTCACCGCCGAGGTCGAGGCCGCCCGCGAGCTGGCCGCGCGCGAGGCCGAGTACCGCGTGCTGGCCGACCACTCGGGCGACTGCCTCTCGCGCCACGACCTCGAGGGGCGCTACCTCTACGTCTCGCCCGCGAGCGAGGCGATACTCGGCTACCGGCCCGAGGAGCTCGTCGGCCGCACCGCCGCCGAGCTCGGCTTCATCCACCCCGAGGACGTCGGCGACGTCGGCGAGCTCGAGCTCGAGGTGGTCGAAGGCCACCGCCCGACCGCGACCGCCGCGTGGCGCGTCGTGCGGCCCGACGGCTCCGTGCGCTGGCTCGAGACCGCCGTGCGCTCGATCCCCGACGCCGACGGCGACCCGTACCAGGTCGTCGCGGTCACCCGCGACGTCTCCGAGCGCAAGGACGCCGAGACCCGCCTCGCCCACCAGGCCCTCCACGACGCGCTCACCGGCCTGCCGAACCGCGCGCTCTTCCACGACCGCCTCGAGCAGGCGCTGCGCCGCGCGGACCGCATGTCGGGCGGGGTCGCGGTGCTGTTCGTCGACCTCGACCGCTTCAAGCTCATCAACGACTCCTTCGGCCACGCGGCCGGCGACCGCCTGCTGTGCGACGTCGCCGCCCGGCTGCGCCGCGCGCTGCGCCCGGCCGACACGATCGCGCGCTTCGGCGGCGACGAGCTCACCGTGCTGTGCGAGGACGTCGACGGCGAGGCCGGGGCGCGCGCCGTCGCGCGCCGGATCGCCGGCCTGTTCGACGAGCCCTTCCTCGTCGAGGACGGCGAGGCGTTCCTGCAGGCGAGCATCGGCATCGCGCTCGCCGGCGACGACACGCGGCCCGAGGACCTCATCCGCGACGCCGACGCGGCCATGTACCGCGCCAAGGACGGCGGCCGCGCGACCGTCGAGGTGTTCGACGAGGCGATGCGCCGCGACGCCCGCGAGCGCGTCGCGACCGAGAGCGCGCTGCGCCGCGCGATCGAGCGCGAGGAGCTGTGCATCCACGTGCAGCCGGTCGTCGGGTTCGGCGACGGGCGCATCGCGAGCTTCGAGGCGCTCGTGCGCTGGCAGCACCCCGAGCGCGGGCTCGTCCCGCCGGGCGACTTCATCCCGCTGGCCGAGGAGACCGGGCTGATCGTCGCGATCGGCAACTGGGTCGTGCGCGAGGTCTGCCGCACGCTGCGCCGCTGGGAGGACGACCTCGGGGTCGACCACGTCCAGTGCAGCCTCAACCTCTCGGTCCGCCACCTGCAGCAGCCCGACCTCGTCGCGACCGTGGTCGCCGCGCTCGCCGAGTACGGCGTGCCGGCCGACCGTCTCGTGCTCGAGATCACCGAGAGCGCGGTCATGGAGAACGGCAGCGGCACGGTCGAGACGCTCGCGGCGCTGAAGGCGCTCGGCGTCCGCCTCGCGCTCGACGACTTCGGCACGGGCTACTCGTCGCTCGCCCACCTGCACCGCTTCCCGCTCGACGTCCTGAAGATCGACCGCAGCTTCACCGCGGCCCTCGGCGAGGACCACCAGGGCGCGTCGATCGCGGGCGCGATCGTCTCGCTCGCGCAGGCGCTCGGCCTCGTCACGGTCGCCGAGGGCATCGAGGACGCCGCCCAGGCGCGCCGCCTGGAGGCGCTCGGCTGCACGTTCGGCCAGGGCTTCCTCTTCGCCCGCCCGCAGCCGCCGGCCGCCTTCGACGACGTGCTGCGCGCCGAGCGCGCGCTCAGCCCCGCGCCGCCCGTTCGATGACCCGCCGCGTCAGGGCCGCGAGGGTCCTGACGCCGGCCGCGATCGCCTCCGGCGACGAGTCCTCCTCGCGCGCGTGGCTGATGCCGTCGCGGCTCTGGACGAACAGCATGACGGTCGGCACGCCGGCGGCGGCGACCGACGCGGCGTCGTGCAGGGCGCCGCTGAACAGCCGTGCGCTGCCGCCGGTCTCGGCGCGCGCGGTCTCGTCGGCGAGGTCGACGAGCGCGGGGTCGAACGCGATCGGGGCGATCGACCAGATGCGCTCGAAGTCCACCTCGACGCGCTCCTCGACGGCGATCCGCGCGGCGGCCTCGTGCACCTCGCCGCGCATCGCGGCCAGCTTCGCGGCGTCCGGGTGGCGCTGGTCGATGACGAGCTCGCAGGACCCCGGGACCGCGGTCGGGATCGCCGGGCGGACGTCGATCGTGCCGACCGTCGCCCGGCTGCGCTCGTCGCGCGCCGCCTCGCGGACGGCGAGGACGAGCCGGGCGCCCGCCACGAGCGCGTCGCGGCGCGCGTCCATCGGAAAGCCGCCGCCCTGCACGGCCTGGCCGCGGATGCGGACGCGGTGGCGCTCGACCCCGGCGGTGCCGGTGACGACCCCGACCGTCAGCCCTTCGCGCTCGAGGACCGGCCCCTGCTCGATGTGGAGCTCGAGGTAGGCGACGGCTCCGTCGAGCCGCGCCCGGGCGCGCGGCGCGGCGTCGAGGTCGACCCCGTGGGCGGCGAGCGCGTCGACGAGCGCGACGCCGTCGCGGTCCTGGACGTCGCGGACGCTGCGGGGCTCGAGGGTGCCGGCGGCGAGGCTCGAGCCGAGCAGCGAGCGCCCGAAGCGCGCGCCCTCCTCGTCGGCCCAGTCGACGAGCGCGACGGTCACGGGCGGCTCGCCGGCGGCCGCGAGCGTGCGCAGGACCTCGAGCCCGCCGAGGACGCCCAGCGCGCCGTCGAGCCAGCCGCCGTCGGGGACCGAGTCCACGTGGCTGCCGAGGATCACCGTCCGCTCGCTCGCCCCGGGGAGGACGGCCCAGAGGTTGCCCGCCTCGTCGACGTCGACCGTCACCGGCAGCTCGGCCAGGCGCTCACGCAGCCAGGCGCGGGCGGCCGCCCACATGTCGGTCCACGCGACCCGCTGGGCGCCGCGCTCGTCCTCGGTGAGCTCGCGCAGGGCGCGGAGGTCGGCGAGCGCGCGCTCCGGGTCAGGGTCGGTCGACGCGGCCATGCGCAGGCAACATAACCCGGTCGGGAGGAGTTCGCGCGCGCCGCGCGAACCCATGGAGTCGTCCGGGTTCCGCCGCGTCCCGGGCACGAGGACAACCGACCTAGGGGGCATCCACCATGCCGAGGAGCAGTTCTGTCAAGACGGGCGCCGACGAGCCGCGCCCGAAGCGCACGCGCCGCATCGTCAAGCCGGGCTCGCGGCGCCGCGCCGCCGCGACCGCGGCCGCGCCGGTCACGCACGAGCAGATCGCGCTGCGCGCCTACGAGCTCCACCTGCTCGGCGAGGGCAGCGACCCGATGGAGAACTGGCTGAAGGCCGAGCGCGAGCTCGTCGCCGCCTGAGCTTCCCGGCGCCCGGTCCGCCGGGACGCCGCACACGTTTGCAGTGGTCACGGCGGCCCCCGCTCAGGGCGGGGGCTGTCGCCGTTCTGCGCTTAGTAGAGTCGCGCGCATGCCCGACGTCACGATGCCCCGGCTGTCCGACTCGATGGAGGAGGGCACGATCCTCAAGTGGCTCAAGGACGCCGGCGACGAGGTGGCCAAGGGCGAGGAGCTCGTCGAGATCGAGACCGACAAGGCCACGATGACCTACGAGGCCGACGCCGACGGCACGCTCGAGATCGTCGCCGAGGAGGGCTCGACGCTCTCGATCGGCGAGGTCATCGCGCGGATCGGCGAGGGCGCGGGCTCCGGGGACGCCGGCGGCGCGGCGGAGTCCTCGGGCCAGGAGGCGTCCGCCGAGGGCGACTCGGGCGACGACGACGGCGGTGACGGCGGCGGGACCGCGACGAAGACCGAGGAGTCCGACGGCGCCGAGGAGTCCGGCACGGCGGAGGCCGAGGACGACGGCGAGGCCGCGGACGAGGACGACGGCGAGGACGAGGACGCCGACGAGGCGGACGAGCAGCCCGCGGCCGAGGAGGACGAGGCGGAGGAGCCCCAGGCGTCGGCCAACGGCGACGGCGGCTCGGACGGCGACGCGGGCGGCGAGGCGGGCGGCGCGACCGCGGAGGCCGAGGCGCCCGCCGCCGACGGCAACGGCGGGCGCGCGAAGGCCTCGCCGGTCGCACGGCGGATCGCGCGCGAGCACGGCATCGACCTCTCGACGCTCGAGGGCACCGGGCCCGGCGGGCGGATCGTGAAGGCCGACGTCGAGGCGGCGGCGTCCGGCGGCGACGGGGAGTCCGAGACGGCGGAGGCCGAGGAGTCGGAGACCCGCGAGCCCGAGCTCTCCGAGGAGGCGGCCGCGCCGGACGACGCGGAGGCCGACGAGCAGCCCGAGGCCGAGGAGCAGCCCGAGCCGGAGCCCGAGCGCGGCAAGGCGCCCGCCGGCGAGACCGGCCGCGGCGAGGTGACCGTCGAGGAGCCCTCGCGCATCCAGCAGGTCATCGCGCGGCGCATGGCCGAGTCCAAGGCCACGATCCCGCACTTCACCCTGTCGATGGACGTCGACATGGAAGGCGCCGTCGAGCTGCGCGACCAGCTCAAGACGCTGGCCTCCGAGCGCGAGACGCCGGTGCCGTCCTACAACGACATGGTCGTCAAGGCGTGCGCGATCGCCCTGCGCGACTTCCCGCTCGTCAACGGCGCCTACCGCGACGGCAAGTTCGAGCTCTACGGCCGCGTGAACATCGGCGTCGCGGTCGCGGGCGAGGGCACGCTCATCGTCCCGACGATCTTCGACGCCGACCGCAAGGGCCTCGGCACGATCGCGACCGAGTCGCGCGCGCTCGCCGAGAAGGTCCGCGACGGCAAGATCAGCCCGCCCGAGCTGTCCGGCGCGACGTTCTCGATCACGAACCTCGGGATGTACGGGGTCACGCACTTCACCGCCGTCATCAACCCGCCCCAGTCCGCGATCCTCGCGGTGGGCAAGATGGAGCCCAAGCCGGTGGTGCGCGACGGCGAGGTCGTCGCCCGCAACACGATGAACCTCACGATCGCCTGCGACCACCGGATCCTGTCGGGCGCGCCGGCGGCGGAGTTCCTCGGCCGGGTCAAGGCGATCCTGGAACAGCCGATCTCGCTCGCGCTGTAGGTCGTTCGGGGGCGAACGGACGCCTACCGCGCCTGCCGGCCCGGGTTGTCGGGCCCCGCGAGCACCGAGTTCGGGCTCTGGTCGGTGTCGCGGACGACGAGCGGCGGATCGTGCCGGGTGTCCACGAACACGCAGTACGACCGGCGCGCCTGCGGCCCCGGGACGCACGTCCGGTACAGGTGGGTGCCCTGCGTCCAGGTGTCCATCCGCCCGACGTTGGCCTTGAACGCCGTCGGCGCGCGGTCGAGGACGAACGCGCGGGCCGCCGCCGCCTGCAGGTCGAACGCTCGCGCCCGCGCCTGGACGACGGGGTGGTGGACGAGGCCGGCGGCGAGCAGGAGCGCCGCGACGGCGGCGATGAGGAAGGTGCCCGCGCGGTCGTCGGCCACGACGCGCGGCAGCCCCGGCCGGCGGCGGCGCACCAACCGGCCGGCGAGCGGCGCGCCGACCGCGACCACCACGAGGTTGAAGAAGAACGCGAGCAGGACCGCGGCGAAGATGTCGGGCGCGGTGTCCCCGGCGATCGGCAGGGCGCGCAGCAGCACGGTGTCCGCGACGAGCGCGAGCAGGAACGCCGGCCACATCGTCGCGCCCCGCAGGCGCCAGCGCAGCCGCGTCCACCAGACCCGTTCCTCCATCCTCGACCCCAGCGTAGATGACGGTGTCCGGACGTCCCACCGATACGATGCACGGCCAGTGAGAGGCGCGCTGTACGGTGCGGAGATCCCGGCCGCGGCGCGACATGCAGGGCCACGCGCGGCGATCCCGCCCGGCCCCCGACCACAAAGGGACACGACACCCGGATGGCCATGAGCACCGCCCGGCCGGAGTGGGCGCAGGACCCCTCCGCCGTATCCGAGCACCTCACGCTCGACGACCGCACCGCCCTGCTGCGCTACATGCTGCTGATGCGCGGCATCGAGGAGCGCGCGATGAACCTGTACCGCCAGGGCAAGGTGCCCGGCTCGTTCTACGACGGCTACGGCCAGGAGGCCGTCTCCGTCGGCGCGACGTTCGCGATGTCCGCCCAGGACCGCCTGTGCATCCTGCACCGCGACCTCGGCGCGCACCTCATCCGCGGGGTCACGCCCGCCCGCATCCTCGGCCAGTACATGGGCCGCGACGGCGGCATCACCGGCGGCCGCGACGGCAACGTCCACTTCGGCGACTTCCGCCTCGGCTGCGTCGGGATGGTCTCGATGCTCCCCGACATGATGCTCGTCGCGACCGGCATGGCGATGGCGTTCAAGCTGCGCCACGAACAGCGCTGCGCGATCACGTGGTTCGGCGACGGCTCGACCTCTCGCGGCGACTTCCACGAGGCCATGAACTGGGCCGGCGTGCAGAAGCTGCCGGTGATCTTCGTCCTGGAGAACAACCAGTACGCCTACTCGACCCCGACCGGCGCGCAGTTCGCCGTCGACCCCGTCGAGCGCGCCGAGGCCTACGGGTTCCCCGGCATCAGCGTCGACGGCAACGACCCCGAGGCGATGTTCGAGGCCACCCGCCAGGCCCGCGAGCGCGCCCTCGCCGGCGAGGGCCCGACCCTGCTCGAGGCCGTGACCATGCGCATGCACGGCCACGCCGCGCACGACGACATGAAGTACGTGCCCAAGGAGCAGGTCGAGGAGTGGCGCAAGAAGGACCCGATCGAGCGCCAGGAGGCCCGCCTGCGCGAGCTGGGCGTCGACACGGAGCCGATCCGCGCCGAGGTCCGCGACGCGATCGACGCCGGCACGCAGGAGGCGCTCCAGATGCCGATGCCCGACCCCGACACCGCGACCGACCGGCTGTTCCACGAGGGCGACGACGAGCTCCTGCTCGGCGACGGCCACGCGCCGTGGAGCGGCTTCGCGAGCAGCGGCGCGGGGGCCTGACATGGCGACCATGACCTACCTGCAGGCCATCTCGGACGGGATGCGCCAGGAGATGCGCTCGGACGACCGCGTCCTCGTCATGGGCGAGGACATCGGGATCTTCGGCGGGGCCTTCAAGGTCACCGACGGCTTCATCGAGGAGTTCGGCCCCGACCGCGTGATGGACACGCCGCTCGCCGAGTCGGGGATCATCGGCACCGCGATCGGCGCGGCCGTCGTGGGGATGCGGCCGATCGCCGAGATGCAGTTCGCCGACTTCATCACCTGCGGCTTCGACCAGCTCGTCAGCGTCGCCGGGAAGATGTACTACCGCCAGGGCCTGCCCGTGAACATCACGGTGCGCCTGCCCAGCGGCGGCGGCTTCTCCGGCGGCCCGTTCCACTCGACGAACCCCGAGGCGTGGTTCATGCACGCGCCCGGCCTGAAGGTCGTCGCGCCGTCGACGGCCGAGGACGCCAAGGGCCTGCTCATCGGCGCCGTCCGCGACCACAACCCGGTCCTCTTCCTCGAGCACAAGCACCTCTACCGCCGGGTCAAGGGCGAGGTGCCCGACGGCCGCTACACGACCCCGTTCTCCGCGCGCGTCGCCCGCGAGGGCACCGACCTGACCGTCGTCACCTACGGCGCGATGGTCCACACCGTGCTCGAGGCGACGGAGGACATCGACGGCGCGTCGGTCGAGGTCATCGACCTGCGCTCGCTCGTGCCGCTCGACGAGGCGGCGATCCTCGCGTCGGTGCGCAAGACGAGCAAGGTCCTGATCGTCGACGAGGCGAACGAGACCTGCGCCGCCGGCGCCCAGGTCGCCGCCGTGATCGCCGACCGCGGCTTCGAGGACCTCGACGGCCCGGTGCGCCGGATCGCGACGCCGGACGTCCCGATCCCGTTCTCGCCGCCGCTCGAGCAGGCCGTCCTGCCCAGCGTCGACCGGGTCAAGGAGGCTGCGCGTGAGCTCCTCGAGTACTAGCGCCGGCACCGTGGATGTCGTCATGCCCCAGATGGGCGTGTCGGTCTCCGAGGGCACGATCGTCGAGTGGCGCAAGCAGCCCGGCGACTGGGTCTCCTACGAGGAGCCGATCGTCGACATCTCGACCGACAAGATCGACACCGAGGTCCCGTCGCCGGCCGCCGGCCGGGTCGCGGAGATCGTGGTCGAGGTCGGGACGACCGTCGAGGTCGGCGCGGTGCTCGCCCGGATCGCGACCGACGCCCGCCCGGGCGAGGCCCATGCCAGCGAGCACCCGGGCAACGGCAACGGCGCCGCGGCGCCCGAGCCGCCGACGAGCGAGGCCGCGGCGGCGACCGGTGAGACGCCGGCGCCCGCGACGCGGACGCCGTCGCCGGAGCCCGAGGCCGCGATCACCGACGACGCGCCGCAGCGCCGGCGCTACAGCCCCGTCGTGTCGCGCATGGCCGCCGAGCACGGCCTCGACCTCACGCAGATCGAGGGCACCGGCCGCGGCGGGCGCGTGCGCAAGCAGGACGTGCTCGCCTACCTCGAGGACGGCGGCGGCGGCGCGGCGGCCGAGGAGCGCCCCGAGCCGCCGATGCACATCGAGTCGCCCTACCGGCCCGAGCCGACCCCGCCGCGCCCGCCGAAGCCGGCGGCCGCCGCGCCCCCGCCGGCGGCGCCCGCCGCCCCGGCCCCGGCCGCGGCCCCGGAGCCCGCCGTCGCCACCGGCCAGGGCGAGCCGCTGTCGCGGATGCGCAAGTCGATCGGCGACCACATGAAGCGCTCGCTCGAGCTCGCCGCGCACTGCACGACGATGGTCGAGTGCGACATGAGCGCCGTCGAGCGCCGGCGCAAGCTCATCGGCACGACGGCCCTGCCGATCGTCGCCCGCTGCGTGGTCGACGCGCTGCGCGAGTTCCCGGCCCTGAACGCCTGGCTCGAGGACGACCTGTTCACCCAGCACGAGCAGGTCCACCTCGGGATCGCGGTCTCGCTCGGCGAGGGCGGCCTGATCGTGCCCGTCGTCCGCGACGCGCAGGACCTCTCCGACGAGGGCCTGGGGCGTCGCATCCGCGACCTCGCCCGGCGCGCACGCGACCGCGAGCTCAGCCCGGACGACGTGCGGGGCGGGACGTTCACGATCACGAACCCCGGCCAGTTCGGCGCGGTCGCCGCGACGCCGATCATCAACCAGCCCCAGGTCGCGATCCTCGACCTCGAGGCGGTCGTGAAGCGGGCCGTCGTCATCACGGACGAGGACGGCAACGACAGCATCGCGATCCGGCCCATGACGATGCTCTGCATGTCGTGGGACCACCGCGCGATCGACGGCGCGTACGCGGCGCGGTTCCTCACCGCGCTGCGGCGGCGGATCGAGACCGTGTAGGCCGCACTCGCCGAGGTCTGGTACGCGTAGTGAGTACGGTTATGTACGCACCACGCGTACAGTAGCGTATTCAGTATGGGTACAGACCATGCCGCGCTCAACCCATTCGTCTATGCGCGTGCTCTGACGCCGCCGGAGGCGATCGAGCGCGGCGACGCCGTTACGCATCTCCTCGCGCTGGCCGAGGGCGCGCACAACGCGACGCTCTTCGCGCCGCGGCGATACGGCAAGACGAGCTTGCTCAAGCAGCTCGGCGAGGCCGCCGAGCGCCAGGCCGACATGCTGGTCGTCGTCGTCGACTTCAGCGACGTCCTGAGCGAGGCCGACGTCGCCGCGCGGCTCGAGAACAGCTATCGGGCGCTCCAAGGGCCTGTCGCGCGGTTCATCGGCGAGCATCTGCAGAGCGTCGGCATCGGGACGCCGGCCGCCGGCGTCGTGCTGCAGCGCACGGCACGACCCGAGCCGATCGCAGTGATCCACGAGCTGCTCGAGCTTCCTGTGCGCATGCACGCACGTGAGGGACGGCGCGTGCTCGTCGTCTACGACGAGTTCCAGGCGCTCATCGCACTGGCCGGTATGGACGGCGTGTTTCGCAGCCATCTCCAGCACCACGGCGACGCCGCCGAGCTACATCTTCTCGGGGTCCGAACCATCGCTTCTGCGTGCGCTGTTCGAGGACCGCGCCCGCCCGCTCTACGGCCAGGCCGAGCCGGTTCGTCTCGGACCGCTTCCTGACAAAGACGCCGGCGACTTCGTCGCCGCCCGATTTGTCCAGACAGGCCGCGAGATCGACCCGTCGGCGTTGTGGCCGCTGGTGTATGCCGCCGCAGGGCACCCGCAGCGGCTCATGCTCCTCGCGCACCGCCTCTGGGCGCTCACAGCTCCGCAGCAGACCGCGGACCTCGCCCTCCTCCGGAGCGCGTACGAGGCGACCATGCGCCAGCTGGACGCCGAGATGCGCGGACTGTGGGAGAGCCTGAGCCCGAACGAACGGCGGGTCCTCCTCGGTGTTTCGGCGGGTCTGTCGCCGACGCAGTCGGAGACGGTCGCGCTCACGGGCCTGCGATCGCGAAGCAGCGCGCAACGAGCGACCGAGGTCCTGACCGGGAAGGGGGTGCTCGAACGCGAGGGCGATGAGGCCCTTCGGATCGTCGATCCGCTTCTCGAGCGCTGGACGCGGCGACGTTCCGGGACGCGGCCGATCGCATACGTCGTCCCCACCCCGCAGGGCTGGCTCGTCACCGACGGGCCGTCGCTCGTCTTCGAGCACTCGCGCCACGACACGCTCGACGCCGCTCAGCGCGCCGCGGACCAGATCGTCTCCGGTCGCGCCGGCGGCGACGTCGTCGTCTACGACACCGACGACCCGAACGACCTGCCCGACTGGGCCGTCTGAGCAGGCACCCTCGTCCGGCGCTAGTCCCGGCGCTCGGGGTTGTTCTCGAGGCGGACGTGCTCGCGCCAGGCGGCGTCGATCGCCTCGAGCTCGGCCAGCGCGTCGACGTCGCCCGGCGCACCCTCGAAGTCGAAGATGCGCCGGTCACCGCCGTCCCGGCACGCGAGCCCGGTGCGCTCGCCGAGCGCGTCCAGGATCCGGTCGGCCTCGTCGTCGAGCTTCGTGAAGATGAGCGTCTTCGGCATCGGCCTCCGCTCAGAGCGACGCGTACAGCGCGGCCTCGAAGTCGACGTACATCTGCAGCACCGGCGGGTCGACGAACGGCAGGACCTGGGAGAAGATCGAGCCGGTCACGCGCGAGGTCGGGTCGACCCAGAAGTGCGTGTTGAACAGCCCGGCCCACGCGCCGCTGCCGGCCGCCCGCATCCCCGGCGTCCGCTGCTCGTTGACGAGCAGCCCGAGGCCGAACTTCAGGCCCGGGCCGAGGTTGCAGTCGGCGCTCAGCTCCGGGTGGGCGGTCGTGATCGCCGGCGGGAAGTTCAGCGCGCCGATGTGGTTGCGGAACGCGTCGTCGACCGTCTCCGACCGGAGGATCTGCTCGCCCTCGAACGTCCCGCGCCCGAGCAGCATCCGCTGGAAGCGCAGGTAGTCGCGCGGCGTCGAGTACAGGAAGTGCCCGCCGCCCCAGAACTCCGGCTCCTGGGCCCAGTCGATGTCGGTCGGCATCCATCTGCCGTCCTCGCCGCGGACGTGGATCGGCGTCGAGTTCGCCCGCTGCTCGTCGCTCATCCGCCGGGTCGTGTTGGTCATGCCGAGCGGGCCCGTGATGTGCTCGTCGAAGTAGTCGGCGAGCGACTGCCCGCTGACCGCCTCGACCACGAGCCCGAGCCAGTCGCAGTTGATGCCGTACTCGTAGATCGTGCCCGGATCGCCGACGAGCGGCGCCTTGAACGCCTCGTTGCTGCCGGGGAGGATGTTCGGGACGCCGGTGACCTGCTCGTAGCGGTCGATGTCGGTGTTCCAGAACCAGTAGCCCAGGCCGCTGGTGTGCGTGACGAGGTGGCGGACGGTCGCCTGCGTCGCCGGCGCGCGCAGTGTGGGCGTGTCGCCGTCGAAGCCCTCGAGCACCTGGAGCTCGGCGAACTCCGGGCGGTACTTGGCGACCGCCTCGTCGAGGTCGAGGTCTCCCCGCTCGACGAGCTGGAGCGCGGCGACCGTCGTGACCATCTTCGTCATCGACGCGATCCGCATCATCGTGTCGGGCGTGATCGGATCGTCGGCCCCGGCCTCGCGCACGCCGGCGGCGCCCTCGTAGATCGGGCCGTCCTCGCCCGCGGCCATCGCGACGACTCCGGGGACGTCGCCCCGCGTCACGGCGTTCTGCAGCACCTCGTCGATGCCTGTGGTGGTCCGGACGCTCTCGGCCATGGCGCTGCCTCCTGGGCAGGGAAGGGGGACGCGGCCGATCAAACACCCGGGCGCGGCCGCGCGCAAGGCCGATCGCGCGGGGCCGCGGGCGCGGCTCTGCCATCATCGGAGGCGTGCCCGGTGAGCTCTGGACCGTCAACCTCGGTCTCGTGGAGTACGGCGAGGCCCACGACCTGCAGGAGCGCCTGCGCCGGGCCCGCCAGGCCGGCGCGATCCCGGACACGCTGCTGCTCCTCGAGCACCCGCCCGTCTACACGCGCGGGCGCCGCTCGGAGGCGGGCGAGCTCGGGATGGGCGAGGACTGGTATCGCGCCCAGGGCATCGACATCGTCGACGTCGACCGCGGCGGCAAGGTCACCTACCACGGCCCCGGCCAGCTCGTCGGCTACCCGATCGTCGCGATCGACGACGTCATGGACTACGTCGCCCAGATCGAGCGCGCGATCGTCACGGCGCTCGACGACGAGGGCATCGCGGCCCGCGGGCGCTCGTCCGAGGGCATCGCGTGGACCGGCGTCTGGGTGCAGGACCGCAAGCTCGCCTCGATCGGCCTGCACGTGTCGCAGGGCGTGGCCAAGCACGGCTTCGCGGTGAACGTCGACAACAGCCTCGACCCCTTCGGGTGGATCGTCCCGTGCGGCCTGCCCGAGGTGCGGATGACGTCGGTCGCGGTCGAGGCCTCCGATTCCGGGCCGCACCTCGCCTGCTTCCGCAAGCGGATGGCCTGGCGCTTCGCCGAGGCCCACGGCGCGCGCCAGCGCCTGGTGTCGCGCACGCGGCTCGAGGCCGCGCTGGAGCGCGCGGCCGTGCCGGCGTGAGGTCGCGCTTAGCCCGCGGCACGCCCGGCGTTTAGGCATCGCAGGGAGAACCGTTAGCCGCCCCTTGGGCGGCGCTTAGCCGGCGCTGGTTCACTGGACGGCGTCGTCGCACCACCGGTACGCCGCCCGCGGCAGCGCGGACGCGACCCAGGGTGGGCCGGGCGCGACGGCATCCCCCCTCACCGCCGGACGCGCACGCCGCGCCGGCGCCCGACCAGGAGACCCCCTTGCCTTCACCGATTCGCCCGCGGCTCGCCGCCGCGGCCGCATTGCTGCTCGTCGTCGGCGGGGCCGGCTACGGCCTCACCGCCGCGCATGCACACGACCCGACCCACGACCCGACGACCCCCCGCGACAACCTCGTCCTCACCTCGCAGGACGGCGCGAAGCCGGCGACCATGGCGCAGTTCCTGACCTCGGTCACGAAGGACGTCGACGCCTACTGGACCAAGACGTTCGCGGCCTCCGGTCTGCCGGAGCCGAAGGTGAGCTACCGATGGATCCCGGCCGGCCAGACCGTCGCGAGCGCCTGCGGCGACGAGGACGGCCGCCTCGGCGACAGCGCCGCCGCCTACTGCCCGGGCGACGACACGATCTACATCTCCGAGAAGTTCGCCACCGACATCTACGACGGCGCGCTCGACCAGGCGCTCCCCGGCAGCGCCCAGGGCTACGGCGGGACGGTCGGCGACTTCTCGGTCGCCTACATCGTCGCCCACGAGTTCGGCCACGAGATCCAGGACGAGCTCGGCGCGTTCGACAAGTACGGCGGCTCGGTCCCGACGATGGCCTTCGAGCTCCAGGCCGACTGCTACGCCGGCACCTGGGCGAAGAGCGCCTACGACGAGAACCGCCTCGAGGACGGCGACGTGCAGGAGGCGCTCGACTCCGCCCTCGCCGTCGGCGACTTCGACACCGACAACCCCGGCCACCACGGCACGCCCGAGCAGCGCGAGCAGGCCTGGAGCGCCGGCTTCGACTCCGGCGACCCGTCGTCGTGCGCGGGGTACCTCGACCCCGCCGCCGTCACCTAGACGGTCAGCCCGAGCACGGCAGGGCCCGGAGCATCGCCCGGTAGCGCCGCATGGCCGGCGTGGCGAGATCGGCGTGCGTCTGCCGGCGCAGGCGCGCGACGTTCTCGCGGTGGTAGGGCGAGGTCAGCGACTCGTTGTGGCCGATGACGTCGCGGACCTTGATGCCGGAGCGGCAGCGCAGCCAGCGGGTCAGGCGCAGGGACGCCCGCAGCTGCGCGGGGTTGCCCATGAGGTCCGAGTCGCGCGCGCCGACGTGCTCGATCCCGAACGCCGTCCAGTTCAGCCCGACGGTGTGGCGGCAGATGATCGACAGCGGCACGAACTGCACGATCGTCCCGTCGCGCCCGACGACGAAGTGCGAGCAGACGCCGGGCAGCTCGTGCAGCTCGACGTCCGGGCGGTCGGGGGCGAACGTGTTGTACGTCGCCGCGATCGAGCTCGTGACCGTCAGGTGCTCGACGATCACGTGCGGGTCGCGCAGACGGAAGGTGTCGAGGCCGTAGTGGCGCCGGGCGTAGGCGGCCGTCTCCCGCTTGCGCGCGGCCCCGAACGGGATCGGGCGCTGGACGATCGGCGGGCGGAGGGCGTCGGCCTGGGCGGCGGGCGCCGACGGCGGCACGGCGAGGGCGAAGGCGGCCAGCAGCGCGAGCATGGCCCACGTTGTACCCCCTGTAGATTCTGAGGGCGTGACAGCCCGTCATTGCTCGACCGTGGCCGTTGGTGACCCCAGGCGAGACCGCTCGCGATGAGTGCCGACGCCGTCCCCCGCGAGCACAAGACCCGTTCCCGCGCGAACCCCGGCGGGATGGACGTCCTCAAGGTCCTCGGCCCGGACGTCCTCTCCCTGCGCGACCGCAAGCCGCCGTGGTTCAAGGTCCAGGCGCCCGGGAGCCCGCGCTACCGCGAGCTGAACAAGCGGATCCGCGAGGAGAACCTCCACACGGTCTGCCAGGAGGCGGCCTGCCCGAACATCGGCGACTGCTGGGACCGCGGCACCGCGACGTTCATGATCCTCGGCGACACGTGCACCCGGCGCTGCGGCTTCTGCAACGTGAAGACCGGCAAGCCGACGTGGAACGACCCGCTCGAGCCGGCCCGCGTCGCGCGCTCCGTGGCCCGCATGGGCCTGCGCCACGCCGTCATCACGAGCGTCGACCGCGACGACCTGTTCGACTACGGCGCCTCGGCCTTCGTCGGGGTCATCCGCCAGATCCGCCGCCAGGCGCCGAGCTGCCAGGTCGAGGTGCTCACGCCCGACTTCCGCGGCCAGGAGATGCCGCTCGCGAAGGTCATCGCCGAGCGCCCCGACGTCTTCAACCACAACGTCGAGGTCGTCCCGCGCCTGTACCCGATCGCCCGCCGCGGCTCGAAGTTCCTGCGCTCCTGCCGCGTCCTGCGCAACGCCAAGGAGATGGGCGGCGACGAGGTCACGACGAAGTCGGGCCTGATGGTCGGGCTCGGCGAGACGCACGACGAGCTCGTCGAGACGTTCGGCGTCCTGCGCGAGCACGGCGTCCAGGTCCTCACCGTCGGCCAGTACCTGCGCCCGACCGAGCAGCACCTGCCCGTCGTCCGGTACTGGCACCCCGACGAGTTCGCCGCCCTCGAGCGCGACGCCTACGCCCTCGGCTTCGACCACGTCGCCGCCGGCCCGCTCGTGCGATCGAGCTATCACGCCGACGAGCACGTGCCCCAGCGCGAGTCCGGAACCGGGCCGCTCGCCGCGGGCATCTGACACTCCGCGTTCGCATCGCGGACAAGCGTTCGTTGGATGAACATGACGGTTGACCGCTCAGCGAGCGTCTACGAATGTCCGGTGCGATGGACCCCGATCGTGAACGCTCGCGCTGGCGCGCCGTCGTCGGCCTCCTGCTCGGCGACCGCGAGGACGTCGACCAGGAAGGGCTGCTGAACGGGCGCACCCTGGTCGCGCCGCCACCGCGGTTCTCCCGCGACGCCGACGACGGGTCCGCGGACGAGCGCCGCACCTTCCACGCGCGCCGTTCCTGATCGGGTCCGGACACCGCGCTCGCTAGCCTCAGGCGACCGCCGTGTTCCCGCTCAAGGACAACATCGGCACGCGTGGCACCCCGGTCGTGACGATCGCCCTGATCGTCGCGAACGTCGTCGTGTTCCTGCTCAGCATCCGCAACGGCGGGTCGATCCTCGGCGGGCCGGACAGCACGACCGTCGTCCACTACGGCGCGATCCCGTACGAGCTCACGCATCCGGGCAAGGAGTGCGACCTCGTCAGCGCCGCCGGGCAGGTCCTGTGCGAGGGCCAGCAGGGCGTCACGGGCGCCGCCGAGGCGCAGCCGCCCACGTGGTTCACGGCGTTCTCGTCGATGTTCATGCACGGCGGCCTGCTGCACCTCGGCGGCAACATGCTGTTCCTGTGGGTCTTCGGCAACAACGTCGAGGACGCGATGGGCCGGGTCAGGTTCCTGCTGTTCTACGTCCTCGGCGGCCTCGCGGCGATGGCGCTCCAGGTCGCGGTCGGCCCGAGCGACACGGTCCCGAGCGTCGGCGCCTCCGGCGCGGTGGCGGCGGTCCTCGGCGGCTACCTGCTCCTCTATCCCCGCGCCCGCGTGCTCACGCTCGTGTTCCTGTTCGTGTTCTTCACGTTCATCCAGATCCCGGCGATGTGGTTCCTGCTGATCTGGTTCGGCCAGCAGTTGCTGTTCGGCTACTTCAACCAGGTCGACCCGACCGGCGGGGGCGGCGGCGTCGCGTACTTCGCGCACATTGGGGGGTTCGTGTTCGGCCTCCTCACCGTCCGCGCCCTCGCGAGGCGATACAACCCCGACTACGACCAGCCGCGCTTTCCGCTGTACTGATGCGCGGAGCCGTTCTCGGCACCGCGCTCGTGTTCATCCTCGCCCTGTTCGCCTTGACCGTGCACGCCGTGACCACCGGGGGCCCCGACATCCTCACCGTGTTGTCCGGGCTCGTCCTCGCGCTGCTCGCGTTCGGGATCGTCGGCGCGCTCCGGCATCCGCCTGACCGATGAGGCGGCGGCTCGCCATCGTCGTCGCGGCCCTGGCCGCGATCGTGGCCGGGTGCGGCCTGGCGTCCCGCGGGGACGACGGCGGGTCGCGCTCGCACGCCTCGGCGGTGCCGACGCGCCCCGCGCCGGCGCCGCTGCAGTTCGCCAACGGGCCGGTCGAGGCCGCCGATCCCGGGCAGTCGCCGCTGCGGCTCAAGCTCCGCGGCGGGGCGACCCCGGTCCGGGTGCGCTTCCACCAGCAGCCGCGCAGCGGCGTGCTCTTCGACCTCGACACGGGGGAGATCCTCTGGCGGCGCCTGCCCGACCGCGTGCTGCCGATCGCCTCCCTGACGAAGATGATGACCGCGCTCGTCGTCGTCCAGCGCGAGCGGCCGGCCGACAAGGTGCAGGGTCACCAAGGAGGCGCTCGCCTACAAGGGGTCGGGCGTCGGGGTGCTGCCGAAGGGCAAGCGGGTCAAGCTCGAGACGATGCTCAACGGCCTGCTGCTGCCGTCGGGCAACGACGCGGCGATCGCGCTCGCCCAGCGGGTGAGCGGGACCGTCGGCCAGTTCGTCCTGCGCATGAACCAGCAGGCCCGCTCCTTCGGGCTCTCGTGCACGCGGTTCTCCTCGCCCAGCGGGTTCGAGGACGCGGGCAACCACTCGTGCGCGACGGACCTCGCCGCGATCGCGCGGGCCGTGCTCGACCAGCCGCGGCTGGCGCGGATCGTCAAGCGCCGCCGGGCCGTCCTCCCGTTCCCGATCAAGGGCGGGCGGATCTACCTCTTCAACAACAACCCGCTGCTGCGGACCGGCTATCCCGGGACGATCGGGGTCAAGACCGGGTTCACGAACGCCGCCGGCCGCTGCCTCGTGGCGGCGGCCCAGCGCGGCGGCCGGCGTCTCGGCGTCGTGCTCCTGCACTCGCCGGACCCCGGCCGCCAGGCCCAGGTCCTCCTCGACCGCGGGTTCAAGGTCGGCCGCTAGCCGCGCTCAGCGGTTGGCCGGCACCGCCTGCTCCTCGATCGGGGTCTCGGGCAGCGGCCCGACGCCGCGGTCGCCCGCCTCGACCTCGTAGTCCCCGGGCTCCGTCTCGTCGGGCAGCTCGCTGCGCTTGCCCATCCGCACGAGCGCCGTGACGGCGAAGCCGACGACGAGGTTCACGACCAGGGCGATGATGCCCGTGTAGAGCGTGATCTTCGTGTCGCCGAAGCCGAGCTTCGACAGCGCGTACTGCGCCCCGCCGAAGTGCGTCTTGCCCGTCGTCGGGTTCGGCGTGTCGTAGAGCATCCAGAGCCCGGACAGCATGCCCGCGGCCCACCCGGCCAGCAGCCCGTAGGCGTGCTCCACCCGGCTGTAGAGCCCGATGAACAGCGGCGGCAGCGTCTGCAGGATGATCACGCCGCCGATGAGCTGCAGGTCGATCGAGAACTGCGGGTCGAGCACGAGGATCACGATCACCGCGCCGAGCTTCACGACGAGCGACGCGAGCCGGCTGACCTTCGCCTCCTCCGCCGGGCTCGCGTCCTTGCGGAAGTACTCGCGGTAGATGTTGCGCGTGAACAGGTTCGCCGCCGCGATCGACATGATCGCCGCGGGGACGAGTGCGCCGATCCCGATCGCCGCGAACGCGACGCCCGCGAACCAGTCGGGGAACATCCGGTCGAAGAGCAGCGGGACGACCGTGTTGACGTCCGGCTTGCCGTTCGACGTGAGCGGGGTCACCCCGGCCGCGATCGCCATGTAGCCCATGAGGGCGAGCAGGCCGAGCACGAAGCTGTAGGCCGGCAGCGCGACCATCGTGCGGCGGACCGTGTCGCGGCTGCGCGACGCGAGCACGCCGGTGACGGAGTGCGGGTACAGGAAGAGCGCGAGGGCCGAGCCGAACGCGAGCGTCGAGTACCCGAGCGCCTGCGGGTCGGCCAGGAGCGTGCTGTCCGTCGGCGACTCCGAGGCCGCGAACTTCTTGTCGGCCGCGCTGAAGATCGCGTCGAAGCCGTGGAGCTTGATCGGGATGTAGATCACGGCCACGATCACGACGATGTAGATCAGCGTGTCCTTGACGAACGCGATCAGCGCGGGCGCGCGCAGGCCGGACTGGTACGTGTAGGCGGCGAGGATCACGAACGCGACGATGAGCGGCCACTCACCGCTGATCCCCATCGTCTTGAGGACCGCGCCGATGCCGACGAGCTGGAGCGCGATGTACGGCATCGTCGCGACGATGCCGGTGACCGCGATCGCCAGCGCGAGCGTCGAGGACCCGTGGCGGCCGCGGACGAAGTCCGCCGGCGTGACGTAGCCGCGCTTGTGCGCGACCGACCACAGCCGCGGCGCGATCATGAACACGATCGGGAAGACGACGATCGTGTACGGCACGGCGAAGAACCCGAGGGCGCCGGTGCCGAAGACGAGCGCCGGCACGGCGACGAAGGTGTACGCCGTGTAGAGGTCGCCGCCGATCAGGAACCAGCTGATCCAGCTGCCGAAGTTGCGCCCGCCGAGGCCCCACTCGTCGAGGTGCTCGAGCGTGCCCGAGCGAGTGCCAGCGCGCGGCGACGAAGCCGAGCACGGTGACGAGGCCGAAGAAGAAGATGAAGACGGCGAGCTCGACCCCCTTGATGGCGGCGAGCGTGAAGACGTCAGTCGGCATCAGCGCCTCCCCGCGTCCTTGTCGCCCGGTACGCGATGACGGTGCAGATCACGCTGAGCGGGACCCACAGCATCTGGTACCAGTAGAAGAACGGGATCCCGATGAGCTCGGGGCTGCGCGTGTTGTAGATCCAGGGCAGCAGCACACCGAGCAACGGCACGACCAGGATCAACAGCACGGGGTTCGCGCGCCGGCGCGGGGCCGGCTCGGGCCGGCTGAACCGCTCCTCGCGGGATGGCACGGATGCCATGGCGATCTCCTCCCTCCGGGTACGAAGGACTCCGCCGTTCTTCCTGCCCGTCACCGGGGCCGTCGCAAACGCTTGCAGCGGCGCGCGCGGCACGGAGCCGGAGCCGGGGCCCGCGTCCGTCCCGAGGGGGTTCGACGTCGCGCGGTGCCCGACTCCGGCTCGGTCTCGTCGCGGGGTTCCCTGCCCGCCATCAAGGTCGGCCGGAAGTCCGGGGGGCGAACTTCGCCCGCATCCATGCCCCGAGCCGCGCGAGGTGAAACCGCGCGGCGCGGGGGCGGGTCAGTCCGACGACTCGAGGTGCTCGAGGATCCGCGGCATCGCGTCGCGGAAGTTCGCCTCGACGGCGATGGCCGCGGCCTCGCTGTCGCCCCGCTCGAGGGCGTCGATGATCTCCGCATGCTGGGCGACCGAGCCGCCGACGTTGCGCCGCTCGGCCATGTAGGCGAGCTCGTAGCGCAGCATCCGGCGCTTCAGGGGACGGAGCGTCCCGAGCAGCTGGTCGTTGTCGCAGTGGCCCGCGAGCTCCTCGTGGAAGCGGTAGTCGTGGGTCGCCGCGGCGGCCGCGTCGGCCGCGTCGCGCTCCATGTCGGCGTTGATCTCGCGCAGCCGGGCGATCGCGTCGGCCGGGTAGGACGGGGTGCTGCGGACGGCCAGGCCCTCGAGCAGGAGGACCACCGGGTAGGTCTCGCGCAGCTCGAGCTCGTCCAGCACGCTGACGGAGAACTCGCCGTCGTCGGCCTCGCGCACGAAGCCGTCGCGCTGCAGGAAGCAGAGCGCCTCGCGCACCACGGGCGGGTCGACGCCGACCTCGACCGCGAGCTCGGACTCGTCGAGCACCGCACCGGCCGGAAGACGGCCCATCACGATCCGCTCCCCGATCTCCACACACGCACGATCGCGACTCTCATGCCCCATGCGTCCACAGTAGCGAGCGCCGAAGCGCCGCTCGGGACGGCGTCGGTAGCATGGCCCGACCGACTGGTCAGTCGGCCCGACGAGGAGGGGAAATGGACCTGAGCGACAGCCCGGAGCAGGCCCGCTACCGCGAGACCGTGCGCGCCTGGCTGGCCGAGCACCGCGCCGAGGCGCCGGCCCCGAGCGGCAGCAACGAGGACGGCGCGTACATCGCCGCGCGGCGCCGCTGGCAGGGCGCGCTGGCCGAGGGCGGCCTCGCCGGCGTCACGTGGCCGGCCGAGTACGGCGGCCGGGGCCTCGGGCCGATCGAGCACGTCATCGTCAACCAGGAGATCTCGGCCGCCGGCGTGCCCGGGATCCTCGACACGATCGGCGTGGGCATGCTCGGCCCGACGCTCATCGGCCACGGGACCGACGCCCAGAAGGCGCGCTACCTCGGCCCGATGCTGCACGGCGACGAGGTCTGGTGCCAGCTGTTCTCCGAGCCCGCCGCGGGCTCGGACCTCGCCGGGATCCAGGCCCGCGCGCGGCGCCAGGAGGACGGCTCGTGGCGCCTCAGCGGGCAGAAGGTGTGGACGACGAACGCCCAGTTCGCCTCGTTCGGGCTGCTGCTCGCCCGCACCGACCCCGACGTCCCCAAGCACAAGGGCCTGACGATGTTCGTCGTGCCGATGGACGCGGCCGGCGTGACCGTCCGCGGCCTGCGGCAGATCTCGGGCGAGGCCGAGTTCAACGAGGTCTTCTTCGACGACGTGCGCCTGGAGGAGGACGCCGTCGTCGGCCAGGTCGACGACGGCTGGCGGACCGCGCTGACGACGCTCATGTTCGAGCGCCTCACGATCGGCCTCGGCACCGAGGGCCTCGGCTACAAGGAGGGCCGCTTCGCGCAGGCGCTCGCCGCCGACGCGACCGCGCGGCGCGACCCCGACGTCCGCCGCCGCCTCGGCGAGATCGCCGCCGACCTCATCGCGGTGAAGTTCGGCGGCTACCGGGCCCTGACCGCGCTCCAGCGCGGCCAGATCCCCGGCCCGGAGGCCGGTCTCGCGAAGGTCACGCTCGTGAACGCGGCGATCGCGGCGGGCGAGCTCGTCGCCGACACGATGGGCCCCGACGCGCTCGAGGACGGCGAGGAGTGGTCGTACATGATCTCGTTCCTGCCGGGGCTGAAGTCGGCGGGCGGGACCGAGGAGATCCTGCGCAACACGATCGGCGAGCGCGTGCTCGGGCTGCCGCCGGAGCCGCGCCTGGACAAGGGCATCCCGTTCAGCGAGCTGCGCAGCCGGGAGCGCGAGGCGGCCGCGGCGGAGCATCGTGCGATGAACCTCGCCCTGTCCGACGAGCAGGAACTGCTGCGCGAGGCCGCGCGCGGCTCGCTCGCGCGCGCGGGAACGGTGGCCGCCGCCCGCGCCGCCCTCGAGGACCCCGCCGGCGCGCCCGACCTCTGGCCGCTCGCCGTCGAGGCGGGCTGGCCGGGACTGCTGGTCTCCGAGGACCACGGCGGCGCCGGCCTGGACGCCTTCGACGCGATGCTCGTGGCCCAGGAGTGCGGCCGCGTCCTCGCGGGCGTGCCGCTGCTCGGGGTCCTGCCGGCGACGGCGCTGCTCGACGCCGCCGGCCACGAGCGCCTCGAGGCGGTCGCCGCCGGCGAGGCGCGGGCGGTCTGGCTGCCCGTGCGCCCGCCGGGCGACGCCGACGAGGACCTCGGCTGGACGGTCGAACGCGCGCAGCGGATGGGTCGCGAGCCCGCCCCGGCCGCGGCGGTCGACGGCGACGCCGTGACGTTCACGGGCACGGTCGCGTGGGTCCCCGACGCGCCCGGCGCGGACCTGCTCGTCGTCGTCGGGGTGACGGACGACGGCACGCCGGTCGCAGGCGCGGTCGACGCGGCGGACGCCACGATCGAATCGGTGGTGCGCTACGACGCGACCCGCGCGCTCGGCCACGTCACCGCTCGAGGGCGTGCGCGGGGCACGGCTCGACGTCGCGCCCGAGCAGATCGCGCGCGCGTGGTACCTCGCCCAGGCGATCCTCGCGGCCGAGTCGGTCGGTGCGGCGGAGGCGGCGCTCGAGATGGCCGTCGCCTACGCCAAGGAGCGCTTCACGTTCGGCCGCGCGATCGGCTCCTACCAGGCGATCAAGCACGGCCTGACCGAGGTGCTGCGCCTGCTCGAGAACGGGCGCTCGCTGCTGTACTACGCGGGCTGGGCGTACGCCGACCGGCCGGAGGAGTTCCCGCTCGCCGCGAGCGCGGCGCGCTCGACCGCCGGCCACGCGCTCGACGTCGCCGCGCGCCAGAACATCACCACGCACGGCGGGATCGGCGCGACGTGGGAGCACGACGCGCCGCTGTTCTTCCGCCGCGCGCAGCTGTCGCGCCGGCTGCTCGGCGGGACGGCGGATGCGACCGACCGCGTCGCGGGCGAACTGCTCGCCGCGGCCGACGCGGCGTAGGCCGGGTCAGCCCTTGTCGCCGCCGCGCCCGCGGGCGCGGCGCGCGGCGGGCAGGAGGATCGAGCGCGGGACGTAGCGGCCGCCGGTGGCGAGCGCCTTCGTCGCCGTGCCGGGGACGACCGAGCGCCGCCCGCGGAGCATCCCGCGGACCGCGGCGGCCGCGACCTCCTCGGGCGCCTCGGAGACGAAGCCGGGGACGAGCGACTCGACGCCCTCGGTGCCGGCGATCTCGCCGAACTCGGTCGGGACCGGGCCGGGCGCGAGCACCGTGCACGAGACGCCGCTGCCGGCGAGCTCGGCGTGGAGCGCCTCGGAGAAGGACTGGACGAACGCCTTCGTCGCCGCGTACGTGGCCATGCCCGGCACCGGCTGGAACGCGGCGAGCGACGCGACGTTGAGGATCGCGCCCGCGCGGCGCTCGACCATCGGCCCGAGGAACGCGAGGGTGAGCTCGTGGACGGCGGCGACGTTGAGCTGCACCATCGCCGCCTCCATGGCCGGGTCGGCCTCGGCGGTGCGCCCGTAGGACCCGAAGCCCGCGTTGTTGCACAGGCCGGCGACGAACTTCTCCGAGGCGCGGACCGCGTCGATCAGCGCGTGCCGCTGCGCCGCGTCGGTGAGGTCGGCGGGGACGGCGAGCGCCTCGACGCCGTGCTCGGCGCGCAGCGCCGCGGCGAGCTCCTCGAGGCGGTCGGCCCGCCGCGCGACGAGGACCAGCTCGTGCCCGAGCGCCGCGAGCTGGCGGGCCAGCTCGGACCCGATGCCCGACGACGCGCCGGTGACGAGCACGACCTGATCCGGTGCGGGGGCGGGGAGGCTCATCGCGCGGCGAGATTACCCGCGGCGGGCGTCGAGCAGCGCCATGACCGCCGCGTGAGCGCCACTCGCTAGCGTCCGGGACATGGAACTGCCCCGGCCCGCCGTCGTCGTCGCCCTGCTCACCCCCTACGACGACGGCGGGGCCCCCGACCCCGGCGCCCTGCGCGCGCACGTCGACCTCCTGGTCGAAGCCGGCGTCGACGCGCTGATGCCGGGCGGCACCACGGGCGAGAGCGCGCTGCTCTCCGACGACGAGCTCGCCGGGGTCGTCCGGGCGACGGTCGAGGCGGCCGGCGGGCGGGTCCCGGTCCTCGCGCACGTGGGGCGGCCGGGCACCGCGCCGACGCTCGCGCTGGCGCGGCGCGCGCTGGACGACGGCGCCGCCGCGGTGGCCGCCGTCGTCCCGTACTACTACCCGGCGACCGACGACCAGGTCCGGGGCCACTACGGCGCGCTGATCGAGGCGCTCGACGCGCCGGTCTACGCGTACACGATCCCGTCGCACACCCACCGCGAGCTCGAGCCCGCGCTGCTCGAGCGCCTGATCGGCGACGGCCTCGCGGGGCTCAAGGACTCGACGAAGTCGGCCGAGCGCCACCGCGAGTACACCGCGGCCGTGGCCGCGGCGGCCGCGCCGTTCGCGCTCTTCACGGGGACCGCGACGCTCGCGCTCGAGGCGATCCGCGGGGGATCGGCCGGCGCCGTGCTCGCGCTCGCGAACCTCCATCCCGAGGCGTGCGTGACGCTCGTCCGCGCGCTGCGCGACGGCCGCGAGGAGGACGCCGGGCGCGCCCAGGAGGAGATGGCCGCCCATGACGCCGAGCTCAAGGCGGGCGGCCCGATCCCGACGCTCAAGCGCGGGGTCGCGGAGCGCCTGGCCGAGCGCGGGGCGACGTACGGCACGACCGTGCGCGGCCCGCTCGCGCCCGTCGGCGCGGGCGCCGCGGCCGCCGGCTGACGGCCGTCGTGGGCGCCATCGAGTTCGGCATCTTCGACCACATCACGCGCCCGCCGGGCGTCGACGTGGCGGAGCTCTACGAGGGTCGGCTCGCGCTCCTGCGCAAGGCCGACGCGGCCGGCTTCCGCGGCTACCACCTCGCCGAGCACCACGGTCACGCGCTCTCGGCGACGCCGTCGCAGACGGTCTTCCTCTCGGCCGTCGCGCGGGAGACGGAGCGCCTGCGCCTCGGGCTGCTCGTCGCGTGCCTGCCGCTCCATCACCCGGTCCGGCTCGTCGAGGAGATCGCGATGCTCGACCAGCTCTCGGGCGGGCGGGTCGACCTCGGGGTCGGGCGCGGGATCTCGCCCTTCGAGCACCGGCTGTTCGGCCATGACCCCGACGCCTCGCGCGAGCGCTTCGCGGAGCTGCTGCCGCTCGTGCTCGCCGGTCTCGCCACCGGGCGCATGGCGAGCGACGGCGCCGCCGGGGTCACGTTCCCCGAGGTCGAGCTGCCGGTCGGGCCGGTGCAGCGCCCGTACCCGCCGCTCTGGGCGGCGGGGAACGTCGAGGCCGCGGGGCGCAACGGGCTCAACGTCGTCTCGGGCATGCCGGTGACGGCGGAGATGCGCCACCGCTACGACGAGCTGTGGGCCGAGAGCCGGCGCGCGGCCGAGCCGCTGAACCCGCACGTCGCGACCCCGCTCGTGGGCAGCTCGCAGTACGTCGTGATCGCGGACACCGACGCCGAGGCCCGGCGGATCGGCGAGCGCGCGCTCGACGTGCTCGGCGGGTTCCTCGCGCGCTCGGTCGGCCGTGAGCCGCCGCACCTCCAGGACCCGGACCGGCCGGAGCCGCCGACGCCGCTCGTGCGGGCCGTCCGCTCGCGGGCCCCGGGCGTCCTGCTGTGCGGCACGGCCGAGACGGTGCGCGACCACTACGTCCGGTACGCCGCCGAGGGCAACGTGAACTACCTCGTCGTCAACGTGCCCTTCGGCGACATGACCTTCGCGGAGGCCGAGCGCACCCTCGACGCGTTCATCGCGGTCGTGATGCCCGCGGTACGCGCGGCCGTCAGCCGTTGACCGCGCTCGGCGGCGCGGCGATGCCCGTGTCGACGCGCTGGGTCATCCGGATGTGGTTGCCCGAGTCGTCGCGGATCGCGGCGTCGATGCCGTAGAAGCGCTCCATCGGCTCCTGGATGACCTCGACGCCCTTGGCGACGACGTCGTCGAAGGTGGCGTGGAGGTCGTCGACCTCGAGGAACAGCGTGCCGCCGACGCCCTTGGCGATCAGGGTGTCGATCGTCTCGGCCGTGTCGGGGTCGATGAGCGGCGGGCCGACGCGCTCGAGCAGGACGTGCTGCTCGGGGTTGTCGGGCGGCGCGACGGTCAGCCAGCGCATCGGGCCGAGGTCCATGTCCTCGGTGACCGTGAACCCGAGGACCTGCGTGTAGAAGTCGAGCGCGCGCTGCTGGTCGAGCACGCGGAGGGCGATGATGGGGATCTTCATGGACGCAGCCCATCACGTCCGGACGGCGTGCGCTTCTCCATTCGTGCTCCGTTGGGCCGCGTCCACTGGGCCGCCCAGCAGCCGGGGATGTGCGGCGGGAAGCCGGCGATCGTCGCGCGGTAGGCCGTCGGGGTCATCCCCGCGACGCGGCTGAAGGCGGAGCTGAACGAGCCGAGGCTCTGGAAGCCGACCTCGAGGCAGATCTCCGTGACGGTGAGCTCCGTGTTGCGCAGGAGCTCCTGGGCGCGCTCGACGCGGCGGGTCAGGACGTACTGGTGCGGCGTCTCGCCGAACGCCTCCTTGAAGCGGCGGCTGAAGTGGTACGGCGAGACGTGCGCCTGACGGGCGAGCGAGACGACGTCGAGGGGCTCCGAGTACGAGCGGTCGACCAGGTCCTTCGCGCGGCGGAGGAACGCGGCTTCGCGAGCGTCCATGGTCCGATCGTAGAGCCGCGGCCGGTGGGGCGTGGCCGTCGGGGCGGGCGTCGTGGAACGAACATCGTCCGGATGATTTTCGGTGGAGTGGGCTCACCGCCGGCCGCGTGGGCTGGCAGGGTGCGCGTGTTCCCCGACAGGCGGCAGGAGTGGCCCAACTCGTTGTCGACCCGACGTACCCAGCGAAGTGACGGTTCCCGCCGGCCGCGCGTGAGCGCGCAGCCGGGCCGCCGCGTGCGCGCGCTCGCCGCGCTGCTGGGCCTGCTCGCCGTGCTGTGCGCCACCGTCGCGGGGCCCGCGTTCGCGGATCCGGTGGCGGTCGCCGATACGCCCGTCGCGGCCGGGGACGCGCCCCTCTCCGATCCGGCGGGCGATGTGACCCCGCCGCCCGCGGCCGCCGACCCCGAGCCTGCTCCGCCCGCCGTCGGCGACCCCGGTCCGGCGGCGCCGACCGACCCGCCCGTCGGCGGTGAGTCCCTGCCGCCCGGCACCGCCGACCCCGCGCCGACCCCGCCGGGCGCCTCCGACCCCACGCCCGCGCCGCCCGTGACGACGCCCGCGCCGGTCACGCCCGCGCCGCCCGCCACCGACCCGACCCCGCCGGCGGACGACACGCACGGCCCGAAGCCGACGCACCCGAAGCCGACGCCGTCCGATCCGACCGCGACGGATTCGTCGGCGAGCGACCCACCCGCGGCCGGCCCGCCGGCGCCGGCCCCGCCGGACGTCCCGGCGCCCGCGGCCGCCGCCCCGGTCGGCCACACGCTCGCCGCCGCCGCGGGGCCGTCGTCGCCGGCCGCCGCCGCCGCGGGACCGGCCCCGCTCGCCTCGGTCGCCCACGCGCCCGTCCTCGTCCGTCCGGCCGTCGCCCCGCGACCGGCCACGCGCTCGACCCGGACCCTGTTCGCCGCCGGCGCCTCGGCCGGTCTGCTCCCGTTCGCCGCGCACGACGCCGCCCGCCGCCACGGGCGCGGCGACGAGCGCCGCCCGGTGCTCGACCTCGGCGCGCCCGCCGCGGCTCAGGCGCCGGCCGCCGGCGCGCTCCCCGCCCCGTCCGACCCCGCGCACCGGCCGGGCCGCGCGCCCGCCCGGCATGGCGGCGGCAGCGGCCGGCCCGCGCCGCCGGCCCCGCTCGCCCCGCCCGGCAACGCCGGCGCCGGCGGGATCGCGGGGGCGTCCGGCGGCGCCGCCACCGCCGTCTGGTGCGCCCTCCTCGCCGGCACCCTGATCCTCCTCGCCCAGACGTTCGGCCGGCATCGGTTCCGGCTCGTCGTCGCCGCCCCGCGCGGCGTCGTCCTCCTGCTGCAACGGCCTGGCTGAGCCTCCGTCCCCGGAGGCCCGAAGGCACCCCTGCGCCGACGCGCGGGTGCCCGCCAGCACCGTTCCCCACCAGGAGACGTTCCTCGATGACATCCGCCCGTCCTCTCGCCCCGAGAGGCACCACGACTCTCACCACGGCGTTCGCGCTCATCGCGCTCGCCTTCACGCTCACGGCGCTGCGCCCCGCCGACGCCGCCGCCGCCGCGCCCGCGCTCCATCAGGGCATCGGCCTGAAGGCCGCGCCGAGCCTGCGCGTCGAGCGCCTGCAGCGCGCGCTTCATCGCCGGGGCTACCGCCTCGGCGCGTCCGGGGTCGACGGCCGCTTCGGCCCGGCCACGGCGCGCGCGGTCCGCCGCCTCCAGGCCCGGCACGGCCTGCGACCCGACGGCATCGCCGGCCCGAAGACCCGCCGGGCGCTGCGCCTGTCGGCGTCGTTCGCGCCCGCGCGGCCCACCGCGGGCCATCGCGCGCGGCCCGACCGGGCGCCCACCGCGGCCCCGCCGCCGGCCGCCACCCCGGTCACGCCGAAGCCGGCCGCGCCCGCCACGCCGGCCCCGGCGGGGCCGAGTGCCGCCGCGCCCTCGAGCGACCGCGACCGCTCCATCGTCATCGCGCTGCTCGTCTGCCTCGTCGCGCTCGCGATCTGGCTCGTGCCGCACCTGCCGCGCCCGCGCCGCCGGCGCGGTCCGGCCGCGGCCCCACCACGCCGCCCGGTCGAAGCCGCGTCCGGTCCCGAACCCGGCCACCGGGTCATCGCCTACGTCGACGTCACGAGCAGCGACGAGGGCCGCGCCGCGCGCCAGATCGAGCGGGCCTGCGCGGCCCAGGGCTGGGACCTGCTCGAGGTCATCACCGAGCACGGCGACCGCCCGGCCGACCGCCGCGGCGGCCTCGCGTACGCGGTCGACCGCGTCCGCAGCGGGGACGCCGCCGCGCTCGTGGTGCGCGACCTCGACGACCTCGGCCGCGGTCGCCGCGACCGCCGCCGGTTCGTGACCGCGCTGCGCGACACCGGGACCCCGCTCGTCGCCTGCGGCCCCGGCCCGGACCCCGATGCGCCGCGTATCGCGGGGCGTCGCCGGCCGTAGGCCGGAGCGTGAGCGCCGGCCCCGACGGCGTCCGGGTCTCGCTCAGCCGTCCGGGAGCGCCTCGACCACGCGCCGGCCGAGCGACCGCTCGAGGTCGCTGTCCGTGTTGAGCCCGAGCGCCTCGAGCTCGGCGAAGCGCGCCTGCGCCGCCGGCCGCCCGACCAGCTCGAAGAAGTCGCCCAGCGCCGGCGGGAACTCGCTCTCGGGCGGCAGCGTCACCTGGTCGACGTAGGTCTTCGTGCGCGCGATGGCGTCGCGGTCGAACCGCGCCAGCCGCGCGGCGATCGCCTCGACCTCGGCGTCGAGCGCGTCGTCGGCGATGACCCGGTTGACGTAGCCGTACTCCGCCGCCCGCGGCCCGTCGAGGTCGTCGGCGACGAGGAGGATCTCGAGCGCCCGCCCGCGGCCGACCAGGCGCGAGAGCCGCGCCATCGGACCCCCGCCCGGCACGAGGCCCATGCCGACCTCGGGCTGGCCGAGCAGGGTGTTCTCGCGCGCGGCGAACCGGAGGTCGCACGCGAGGACGAACTCGCTCCCGGCGCCGCGGACGCGGCCGCGGATCGCGGCGATGCTCACCACGGGCGCGCGGGACAGGCGGACGAGGAGATCGAGCCACGCGTGGAGCCCCGTGGGACCGACCCCCAGGGCCACGGTCCGGGCGGGGTCGTGCTCGGTGTCGTAGTGGGCCAGGTAGAAGTCGGGGTCGGCGCTGTCGAAGACGACGACCCGCAGGTCCGGGTCCTGCTCGATCAGCCCGACGAGCTCCGCGAGCTCGGCGACGGTCGCCGCCGTGATCGTGTTGATCGGCGGGTGGTCGAACGTCACGCGGCAGGAGCCCGCGCTGGGGCGGTCGACGCGGAAGTGCGACCAGGACAGCGCCCAGCCTTCGGAGCGGTGGCCGTTCATCGCGGGGTCGGGGCTCGGCTGGCTGCTGCTCATGAGGACCTCCTCGGGGCGATTGCCCGCACGATCGCCGCCAGGCGCATCGGTCGCGCCCGTGTCGCTCCCTGGTCCGATCACCGGTCACGGGTCACGGGTCGGCGGAGATGGCCGAGGATGGCGGCCATGGACACGGACCTGATCGCCCTGCTGTCGTCGCTCGTCGCGGTCGACTCGGTGAACCCGTCGCTGGTGACGGGCGGCGCGGGCGAGGGCGAGATCGCCACCCTCGTCGAGGGCTGGGCGCGCGACGCCGGGCTCGAGGCCGAGCGTCTGGAGGAGACGCCCGGCCGGCCGAGCGTGCTGATCCGCGCGCGCGGCACCGGCGGCGGGCGGACGCTGCTGCTCTGCGGGCACCTCGACACGGTCAACGTCGAGGGCATGACCGACCCGCACGCGCCGCGCATCGACGGTGACCGGCTCTACGGGCGCGGGGCCTACGACATGAAGGCCGGCGTCGCCGCGGCGCTGATCGCCGCCCGGGAGGCGTCGCGACTCGGACTGGCGGGCGACGTGGTGGTCGCCGCCGTCGCCGACGAGGAGCACGCGAGCCTCGGCGTCCAGGAGGCGCTGCGCCACGTCTCGGCCGACGCGGCGGTCGTGACCGAGCCGACGGAGCTTCAGCTGGTCGTCGCGCACCGGGGCTTCGTCTGGAGCGAGGTCGAGGTCACCGGCCGGGCGGCGCACGGCTCGCGCCCGCACCTCGGCGTGGACGCCATCGCCAAGATGGGTCGGGTGCTCACGGAGCTCGAGCAGCTCGATCGCTCGCTGGCCGACCGTCCCCATCCGCTGCTCGGGCGCGGATCGATCCATGCCTCCGTGATCGAGGGCGGCGTCGAGCTGTCGAGCTACCCGGCGCGCTGCGTCGCTCGGCCTCGAGCGCCGCACGCTGCCCGGCGAGAGCGGGACCGGGATCGCGGCGGAGCTCGAGGCGCTGCTGGACCGCTGCCGGGCCGCGGACCCCGACCTGGTGGCGACGCACCGCACGCTGCTGGTGCGCGAGCCGTTCGAGATCGCTCCGGAGGAGGAGCTCGTCGGCCTGATCGCCGAGGCCTCCGCCGAGGTCCTCGGCGAGCCGGCGAGGATCGGCGGCGCGAGCTACTGGGCCGACGCCGCCTTCATCGCCGCCGCCGGCATCCCCACGGCCCTGTTCGGACCGGGCGGCGAGGGCGCTCACGCCGTCGAGGAGTGGGTCAGCCTGTCCGATACGGCGGCCGTGGCCGAGACGCTGCTCGGGCTCGCGGGGCGCTTCTGCGCATGAGGGCGGTCGTCAACCCCGCGGTGGATCAGACCGCCGTGCCGCCGCCGGACGACGGCGCCGCGCCGTTTCACCGCGCCCTGCCCGGCTACGCGCCCACGCCCGTGCACCGGCTCGACGGCCTCGCCGCCGAGATCGGCGTCGGGGCCGTCCAGATCAAGGACGAGTCCGACCGGCTCGGGCTGCCCGCGTTCAAGATCCTGGGCGCGTCATGGGCCGTCGAGCGGACGCTGCGCGAGCGGCCGGACGTCCGCACCCTGGTGGCCGCCAGCGCGGGCAACCACGGCCGCGCGGTCGCCCATGCCGCCGCGTGGCGCGGGCTGGCCTGCCGCGTCTTCCTCCCCGCCCGCGCGGTCGCCGCGCGTCGCCACGCCATCGTCGGCGAGGGCGCCGAGGTCGTCGTCGTCGACGGCCCCTACGAGGAGGCGGTCGAGGCGGCCGCCCGTGCCGCGGAGGACGACGGCACCGCGCTGATCGCCGACGTCGGAGCCGCCGGCGGGCCGCCCGAATGGGTCATCGACGGCTACGCCACGCTCTTCTCGGAGGCCGCCGGGCAGGCCGCCCACGACCTCGTCATCGTGCCGGTCGGCGTCGGGTCGCTGGCCGCGGCCGCCGCCCGCCACGGCGCGCTGACGGGCGCGCAGGTCGTCGGCGTCGAGCCCGTCACCGCGGCCTGCCTCGGCGCCTCGCTCGCGCGCGGCACGCCGACGCCGGTCCGCACGCCCGGGACCGTGATGGCCGGGCTCGACTGCGCCGAGGTGTCGCCGGCGGCATGGCCGAGCCTGCTGCGCGGCATCGCCGGGACCGTCGCCGTCGACGACGCCGAAGCCGTCGCCGCGATGCACGAGCTGGCCGCCGCCGGCCTGACCATCGGCGAGTGCGGCGCCGCCGCGCTCGCGGGCCTGCGCGCGCTCGTCGTCGAGGACGCCTGTCGCGACCTGCGCGAGCGGCTCGGGGTGAACTCGCGGACGCGCGTCCTGCTCATCGGCACCGAGGGGCACACGGGGGCCGAGACCGACTGACGGATCGGGCGACCGTAGCCGCCGGACTGCTTGACGCCGGCTCCGCGGCGCAGGATCGTCTCGCCCATGATCATCCTGCGCCTGGCCTACACCGCCATCGTGATGGTGATCGTCGTCTGGCTGCTCCGAGCGGGCAACCCGGTCGGGGGGCTGGTGGTCATGCCGGCCCTTGCGGTGTGGCTTCGCCGAGACGCGGAGTCGGGACGCCTCGCCGCGCGCGTGCGACGCGCGATTCACCGGTAGCCGCCCGCACGATCGGCGTAGAGTCGGCCTTCGGGCATCGAGCAGACCGCCGACGGCGGTGCGAGGAGTGTCGAGTGTGAACATCCGCTGGGCGTCGGGTGCGACCGCCGCGGGTGGACGCGCTGCACCCGCCGGCGCCCATCACGGGCCGTCGCTGCCGACGCGCTTCGCGGCACCCGCCGGCGGCGCCGTGTTCTGGGCGGTCCTGTGGATCGCCGCCATCGCGGCGGAGTTCGGCGCGCTCGTCCCGATCCTGACCCGCGGCGACGCGCCCCTCGTGCCCGCCGACGTCGTCTACCGGCTGGTCGGCGGTTCGTTCGCGGCGTTCGGTCTCGTCGCGTGGCATCGCCGCCCGGACAGCCGCACGGGCCTGCTGATGACGGCGACCGGCTTCGGCCTGATCGTCTCGCTGCTGCTCAAGCAGATCCATGCCGGCGTCGCGCTCACCGCCGGCGAGGTGCTGGAGGACATCTGGGCGCCGGTCTTCGTCGCCCTGGTGCTGTCGTTCGTCACCGGCGGCCGCCTGACGTCGCGGGCCGACCGGGTGATCGTCGCCGGGGTGTTCGTCGCCGCGTTCGTCCTGGACGTCGTGTCGATGCTGTTCTCCGAGCAGCCGGGCAACGTCCTGCTCGTCCTCCCGCGGGCATCGCTCTACGGCGCCGTCGACACCACGCAGCGCACCATGGAGATCGTCCTGTGCCTCGCGACCGTCCTCGTGATCGCGGGGCGCTGGCGCGCCGCGACGCCGCCGCGGCGGAGGGCCCTCCTGCCGACCGTCGCGGGGGCCGCGTGCCTGGTGATGTTCGCCTGGCTCCTCGGGACCGACCTCGTCAAGGGCCCCCGGTCACAGCTCATGATCGTGGTCGCGTACACGTCGATGCTCGTCGTTCCGGCGGCGTTCCTCACCGGGCTGCTGCGCTCGAGGCTCGCCCGCGGCGGCCTCGCGCGGCTCTTCCGGGATCTCGGCGGGATGCGCGGCGAAGCGCTCCAGGCGGCGCTCGAGCGCGCCCTCGGCGACCCGACCGCCGTGCTCGCCCGGCGGCCGCCCGACGCGCCAGGACATGTCGACGCGAGCGGCCGCCCGGTCCTCGTGCCGCCGGTCACGGCCGACCGGGCGTGCGCCCCGATCGAGTGCGACGGCCGCGAGGTGGCGGCCCTCGTGTACGACGCCGCGCTCGACGACGACCCGGAGATGATCGAGGCGGTCTGCGCCGCCGCCGCGATGGCGCTGGACAACGAGCGCCTCCTCGCCGAGGCCGAGACCCGGCTGGCCGAGGTCCAGGCGTCGCGCCGGCGTATCGTCGCGGCGGGCGACGCCGAGCGCCGGCGGCTCGAACGCGACCTCCACGACGGAGCCCAGCAGCGCCTCGTCGCCCTGTCGCTGCAGCTGCAGATGATCCGCTCGGACATCCGCTCCGACCCCGACCAGGCCGAGCAGATGGCCGCGTCGGCGAGCGACGAGCTGGCGCACTCGCTGCAGGAGCTGCGCGAGCTCGCGCGCGGGATCCACCCGGCGGCGCTCGACCACGGGCTCGCGGCCGCGCTGGAGTCGCTGGCGACGCGCTCGACGGTGCCCACCGCGGTGTCGTGCGACACGCTGGAGGACGTGCCCCGGGCCGTCGAGCTCGCCGTGTACTTCGTCGCCTGCGAGGCACTCGCCAACGTCGGCAAATACGCCGCGGCCACCACGGCCTCCGTGCACCTGAGGCGCAGCGCGACCGGCCTCACGATCGAGATCGCCGACGACGGGGTCGGCGGCGCGGACGCGGCCGGCGGCTCGGGCCTCCACGGCCTCGGCGACCGCGTCGCGGCGTTGAACGGGCATCTGCGCGTCACGAGCCCGCCCGGAGCGGGGACCGTCATCGCGGCGGACGTCCCGTGCAGAGCGGTCGTGAGGGGGCGCCGGACCCGCCCGCGCACCACCGCGGCGAGCTCGCGCTCGCGAAGCGGGCCGATCCCGATGCGCTCGGCACCGAGAGACCCGACCACGGCCGGCGCAGGGCCCGGCTCGATCCTGCGCGCGAGGAGCAGGCGCACGGCTCGATCGTCAGCCGGCGGCCCGCGAAGGCGAGGATCGCTGCGCTCGCCTGGTCGGCCCATTGGACGTCGTCGACCGCGATGAGCACCGGCGAGGAGCGCGCGAGCTCGCGGATCGCGGTCAGGAAGGCGACGGCCAGCACGCGCGGGTCCTGCGGCGCGTCGCGCGCGGGGTCGTCGAGCAGCAGCGCGGCGCGGAGCGCGCGGCGCTGTGGCCCCGGGAGGCCGGGGAGCCCCTCGAGGTCGACGCCCGCGAGCAGGTCACCGACGGTCGACAGCGACAGCGCGCTCTCGCTGTCCGTCGGCCGCGCCGCCAAGACGCGGTGATCGCCGACGGCAGCGCCGCCTCCCTCACCGCGTCTTGCCGCAGCCGGCCTCGCCCTCCAGCACGAGCGCCGCCGGCGCCGGACCCGCGACGAACCTCCGCACCGCCGCGATCTCGGTCTCGCGGCCGACGATCTCCCACGATGTCAGCGCCACGACGTCTAGGCTGACGCCGCCGGCGCGGCGAGGCTCGAACATCCTCGGCGGCAGCGACCAACCTTCGCCCTTCGCCCGCGTCGCAATAGGTGTCGAGTACGACCTGGCACTCGACACGGGGGACCGGCGCCACATGGCCGTGGCGCCGGCCGGGGGGTGTTCCGGGTGACGGGCGCTGCTTCCCCTCAGCGCCCGTCACCTCGACGGGCAGCCGCGTGCTGCGCGCCGGGCCGAGGCGACGTGCGCACGCCAACTCAGGACCCGGTGGACGGTTGCCAATAACGATCCGGCCCGATCGGCGTCTCAGTCATCGGGTGTCGAGTGGGGCTTGGCACCCGCACCGAGCGCGCCTCGGCGCTTGGGGTGATGAAGCCGGGAGCGGCCCCTGAGAAGGGGCCGCTCCTCGAATGTCAGCCTCGGCCGCCCTAGTCTCGGGTCGTCAACGAGTCGATGGCGACCGTGATCGCGAGGATGAGCGGCGTGTCCTGGCCGGCCGCGATGTCGACGCCGTAGGACTCGCGGACGCGGAACCACTTCTTCGAGATCTTGGCGACGGTGTCGCCGTCGCGCTCGATCTCGTACTCGTGGTCGACGATGTTCCCGTGGGCCTTCATGTCGGGGCCGTGCTCGACGTCGATCGCGAAGCGGTCGCGGATCCCGATCAGCGCCTTGTGGACGGTGGCGACGGTGCCGCCACCGCGCTCGATGGCGATCTTGTCGCGGATGGTCAGCTTGCGCTCCTGGATCCGGGCCATCTCGCCGCCGGATGCGTCCTCCAGGACGAACGTCTGGCGCAGGCGGACGGCCTTGCCGTTGACCTTGAACGCCCGCTCGCCGCGCTCGTTCTCGATCCAGTAGTCATCGCCGATCGCCAGCAGCTTCTCGCGCATGAGATACCGCTCGCCCGCCGGTCCGTCCTTCCGATGCCGAAGTCCCATGGCGTGACCGTACGGCGGGTGCCGTCGCCGACGCATCCCCCGAACCGGGTGAACGCGGTTGTGACTTCATCCGAAGCGGATGACGGAGGGGGACCCGCGGTTGCTCGTCGACGCGAGAGTCGGGTCCCTCATCATGGGCCAGGCGCGAAAGGGCGCCGTGACGCGGATGTTCGGCGTGCGCCGACGTCGTGATCCGCATCGTCCTCAGCTTCTCCGCTCGAGGTGGAGACGACGGGGTCTGGCCGTGGCATCGGCGACGGTTCGATCCCCGCGAGGGCCCACCCCGACCGGACGTGACGTAGCCGCGCAGGCCGGCCCGGCGCCGCAGCTCAAAGTGCGGGCGGCGGTCCGGCAGCGCGCCGGCGGCCGGCGGCGGCGGTCCACAGACCGATCACCAGGCCCAGGACGCCGATCGCCAGCAGGATGTAGCCGACGATCTGCAGATCGACGCCCGCCACCTGGGCCGTGACCGCGAACGCGAGCACCGCGCCGGCGGCGATGGTGAACAGTGCGGCTCCGATCGTCATCCGCCGATGATCCCGGCGCCCGTGGCGGCGCGCCTCACCCAAGACGGGTGATGCTGGGACGGCGTCGAGGTGCGACCCTGGCCGAGCGTGATCGAGGCGTGCGCGTGACGACTGCGATGCGATCGTTGCTCGACCGGATCGACCGGTGGCAACGTCGCCGGAGGTGGACGGCCGTCATCGTCGGCGTGGGCCGCAAGTACTCCGAGGACGGGGCGGCGAGGGACGGCGCGCGCATCGCGTACTACGCGTTCTTCTCGATCTTCCCGCTGATGCTGGCCTTCGTGTCGATCCTCGGGTTCGTGCTCGACGATCGACCCGGGCTTCGCCAGGACATCCTCGATTCGGCGTATGCCGACATGGCCGTCATCGGTCCCCTGATCCGCGACGACGTCGGCTCGATCGGCGGGAGCGGGATCGCGCTCGCGCTGGGCATCCTCTTCGCCCTGTGGGCCGGACTCGGGGTGACGCTCGCGCTCGGGCAGGCGCTCGACCGCGTGTGGGCCGTGCCGCGGCTCGAGCAGCCGGGGTTCGTCGCGCGGCGGCTGCGGGGCGGCGCGGCCCTGCTGGTCGGCGGGCTCGGGATCGTGGCGAGCGCCATCCTCGGCGGAGTGGCCACGAGTGGCCATCTCGGCCCCACGGGCGCGACCGTCGTATCGATCCTGGTGTCGCTCGCCGTCGACGCATTGATCCTCCTCGGCGCCTTCCGCCTGCTCACCGCGGCCTCGGTGCGCCTCCGCGATCTGCTGCCCGGGGTCGTCCTGGCGGCGCTCGGCCTCCTGGCGCTGCAGGCTCTCGGCGGCTGGTACGTCGATGCTGCGATCGGACGCGCCAGCGATACCTACGGCCTCTTCGCCACGGTCATCGGCCTGTTGTCCTGGCTGTCGCTCGCCGCCCAGCTGATCCTCGTCACGGCTGAGGTCAACGCGGTCCTGAGCCTCGGGCTGTGGCCCCGCTCGCTGACCGGGGCGGCGACCGACGCGGACCGCGTCGCACTCGGGCGCTACGCGCGCGCCGCCCTCCGCGACCCCCGGGAGCGGATCGCCGTGAGCTGGGTCGACGACGCGCGCGACTGAGGCGCGGCGGGCGGACCACGTCATCACCCGGTTGGGATGACGCGCGCGAGCCCGAACCCGGTCAGGCTCCGCCCGTGATCGATCCCGCCGCACGCTCGACGACGCCGCTCGTGCCGGCGACGCCCGGCCAGGCGGTGTCGCGCGACGGCGATCTGCGCATGGAGGAGCTCCGCGTGCCGGGCGGCGGCCTCGTCGCGCGCTTCGCGCCCGGGGCCGGGATGGTCGGCTGCTCGCTGCGCCATGACGGCGTGGAGCTGCTCGGCATCCTCGGTGACCTCGACGCGTATCTCGACCGCGGCAGCGTGTTCGGCATCCCGCTGCTGCACCCGTGGGCGAACCGGATCGGCGGGTGGAGCTACGCCGTCGCCGGGCGCACCGTGCGCCTCGACCGCGGCTCGCCCCTGCTGCACGGCGACGCGCACTGCCTGCCGATCCACGGCGCGGTCGCGGCCGGCTCGGACTGGCAGGTCACGCGCACGGGCGCCGACGAGCACGTGGCATGGCTCGACGCCGAGCTCGACTGGGCCGCGCACGCGGACCTGCTCGAGATCTTCCCGTTCGCCCATCGCGTCTCGATGGCGATCACCCTGCGCCGCGACGTCCTGCGGATCGAGAGCACCGTCTCCGCGACGGGTGACACGCCCGTCCCCGTCTCCTTCGGCTTCCACCCGTACCTCGCCCTGCCCGGCGCTCCGCGCGAGCGCTGGCAGGTCGAGCTGCCGGCGCTCACGCACCTGCCGCTCGACCGGCTCTCCCTTCCGACGGGCGCACGCGAGCCGCGGCCCGCGGAGCGGTTCGTCCTGGGCCGGCGCACCTACGACGACCTGTTCGCCGTCGACGGCGGCGCGGCCCGCTTCGCCGTCAGCGACGGCACGCGGCGCATCGTCGTGGAGTTCGAGGCGGGCTATCCGTACGCGCAGATCTTCGCGCCACCCGATCAGCCCGTCATCTGCTTCGAGCCCATGACGGCGCCGGTCGACGCGCTCCGGTCGCACGACGGGCTCGTCTGCGTCGACCCCGGTCTCAGCCGGACCGCGGTATTCGCGCTCCGCGTCGAGCCGGCGGGCTGACGGCACCTCAGCGCGGCGTAAGGGCAGGGGCCGCGGGGACGCCGGGAGCCGCCGTCGCGTCCGCGGCGGGGGCGCCCCGCTCGTCTCCGGCGGCAGGCGACCCGAGGCCGAGCCGGGCGGACAGGGCCATCGTCGCGAGGTACGCGACGACGACGCCGACGATGATGAGTGGCGTGTCGTCGAGGCCGGACTTCGAGGTCAGCAGGCTCGCCAGCACGACGGCCGACAGCGGGAGGCGAAGGACGGACGCCACGGCCGCACCCATCCCGACGGCCACCGCGGCGGTGATGTCGAAGCCCGGCAGGTGCGAGGCCAGGACGCCCGCCGCGGCACCGAGGAACATCGCCGGGAAGGTCGGGCCGCCCCGGAAGCTCCCGAGCGAGATGCCCCAGGCGATGCCCTTGACGAGGAGGAGCGCGGCAAGCGCCCCGACCGACCACGCGCCGGGGTTGTCCGTGAGCGGGCCGAGGGCGTCCTGGCCGGAGAACAGCACCTGCTCGACGCCCTTGTCCGTCATCTGCTCGAACGCGATGGCCAGCCCGGCCACCAAGGCACCCGCGACAGGGATCAGAACGTACGGCCGGCGCATGACCACGGGATTGACGCGGCGGCCGAGCACGATGATCGCGACGCACCCGGCGGCCACGGCGACCGCGAGCGCGACCGTCCACACGAAGTCGACGAAGGTCGGCCGGCCGAACGCGGGCAGCGACAGCGTGCCGATCGCGTAGGCGCTCGTGCTCAGGCCGGTGAAGGACCCCATGCCGATCGAGACCAGCGAGCCGATGCCCGATGCCAGCAGACCCGGCAGCAGCACGAGCGGCAGTTGCTTGCCGCCGATGCCGCTGGCCTCGATCAGGATGACCGCGGCGATCACCGGCGCCTCGAACAGGAACGACATGGCGGCGAAGCTGCCGGCCGCCGCCATGACCGTCACGAGCTGTGGCGGCGCGTCTCGGCGGGCGAGACGCACGGCGAAGATCGCCAGGCCGCTGCCGAGGGCGAGCAACGGGGCCTCCGGACCGAGGACCACGCCGAGACCGACGCTCGCGATCGCGGCCAGGAGGACGCCCGGCACCTCGACCGGCTGCGTGGCGCTCGTCGCGAGGCCGTGGGCGGGGACGTGCCCGCCGAAGCCCGGCAGCCGCATGATCACGATGGCGACGATCAGCCCGGCGGCGGCGCAGACGGGCAGCGACCACCACCACGGAGCGCCGTTGTCGTAGCCGAGGTCCTTCGGAAGCCCGTCGAAGACCCCGACCTGCACCTGGTGGATGAGCTCCAGGAAGACCCAGGCCGCCAGCGAGACGATCGTGCCGACGACGACGGCGAGGGCGAGGATGACCGCGAGCGTCTTCGCCTGCGGCGCATCGGGCCCCGCTGCCGCGGCCGGAGGAGCGTCAGCCGGCATCCGAGGGTCTCGCGGATCGGTCGATGGGCGGACACGACGCAGGAGTGCGGATGGCGCCGAAGTTAATCCGCCCCGCTTCAGGCGTCGTCATCCCGATCGGGTGACGACACGTTCGCGGCCGGCGGCCAGAGTCGGACCATGAGTCGCGCGAAGCTCGCCTGGCCGATCCGCAGCGTGCTCGCCGGTACCGGCGGGACCGCGACGATGACGTTGGCCTACGCCGCCGAGCGGCGGCTGCGATCCCGGGCGCGCGGCCCGCTCGACTACGACGACAGCCTCGTGCCCGGTCAGATCGTCGCCTCGGTCATGCACCTGCCGCACGTCACGGGCCGCGAGGAGCGCGACCTCGGGCTGCTTCTGCGCTGGACCTACGGCTCCGGCTTCGGGCTGCTGCACGGGACGCTCCGCCGTTCGATCGGCGAGCCGTGGGCCTCGGCGGTGTTCGGCGCGACGCTCATGACCGCCACCCTGACGCTCTTCCCGCTGCTGGGCCGCACGCCGCCGCCGTGGCGCTGGAAGCCCGACGTGCTCGCGACCAGCGTGGCGACGCACGTCTGCTACGTCGCTGCGGTCGCCGCGGCGGACGACGGCATTCGCCGCAGCGGCCATTAGGCGCGACCGCAGTCGTGCGCGGGCCGGGCCGGAAGTTCACCCGCATGGGGTGATGCCCCTGGCAGGCGGCGGGCGCGACGATCGCACCGCTTCCCCTCCCCGTCGGAAGGCGACCCGTATGACCACCGCATTGACATCTCCGGCGCCTACGGCCGACCGGGGCGACCGACCGGCAGGCGGCCGACGCGTTCGTCGCGTTCGGCATCACCGGCGATCTCGCCAAGGTGATGACGTTCCAGTCGCTGTACCGGCTCGAGCGGCGGGGCCTGCTCGATTGTCCGATCATCGGCGTCGCGGTCGACGACTGGACGGCCAAGGACCTGCGCGAGCACGCGCGGATCGCGATCACGGCGACCGGCGAGAAGATCGACGAGCAGGTCTTCGAGCGGTTCGCCGCGCGGCTCTCATACGTCTCGGGGGACTTCGGCGACGCGGAGACCTACGAGCGCCTGGCCGCCGCGCTGAAGGGCGCCCGCACGCCGGTCTTCTACCTCGAGATCCCGCCGTTCCTGTTCGGTCGCGTGGTGAAGGGGCTGTCCGACGCCGGCCTGACGAAGAACGCGCGGGTGGTCGTCGAGAAGCCGTTCGGCCACGACCTCGAGTCCGCCCGCGCGCTCGCCGCCGAGCTGCACGAGTACATCGACGAGTCGCAGCTGTACCGGATCGACCACTTCCTCGGGAAGATGGGGATCGTCGAGATCGTCTACCTGCGCTTCGCCAACGCGATGCTCGAGCCGGTGTGGAACCGCAACCACGTCGCGTCGGTGCAGATCACGATGGCCGAGAGCTTCGGCGTCGAGGACCGCGGCCACTTCTACGACCCGGTCGGCGCGCTGCGCGACGTCGTGGTCAACCACATGATGCAGGTGGTCGCGGCCGGCGGCGATGGAGGCTCCGACTCGGCCACGACCCGTCGTCCCTCAAGGACTCGATCGCGGGCGTGTTCCGGGCGATGCCGGACGCCGACCCGGCGCAGTACGTGCGCGGGCAGTACGACGGCTACCGCGACATCGACGGCGTCGAAGGCCGACTCGACGACCGAGACCTACGCCGCGATGCGCCTCGAGATCGACAACTGGCGCTGGTCGGGCGTGCCGTTCTACCTGCGCACCGGCAAGCGCATGCCGGTGACGCAGACCGAGCTGCGGCTCGTGTTCACGCGAGCCGCCGCGATGGGGTTCCGACTCGCGCGATGTCGCGCCGATCCGGAGGCCGAACCAGCTCGTCGTCAAGCTCGACCCGACGACCGGCATTCGGCTGCTCCTCGAGGCCTCGCACGGCGACCCGCCCTGATGCAGCAGATCCACATCGACATGGAGTTCGCGGACGAGGGCGGCGAGGGCCCGGCGCCGTACGAGGTGCTGCTCCACGCCGCGATGCAGGGCGACAGCACGCGCTTCACGCGCCAGGACGGCGTCGAGGAGGCGTGGCGGGTGATGCAGCCGCTGCTCGCGGCGCCGCCGCCGGTGCACCCCTACGCGAAGGGAACGTGGGGGCCGGCGGCCGCCGACGCGCTGGTCGCCGGCTCGGGCCGCTGGCACGGGCCGTGGGTGGCGTCATGAGCGCCACCGACGCGCCGTCCGGCCCCGGCACGGTCACCGCGGCGAGCCCCGCCGAGGCCCCGCAGAGCGCCGCCGCCCCGTCCCCGTTCACGCCGATCGCCGACTACGGCTTCATCTCCGACTGCCACACCGGCGCGCTCGTCGCGCCCGACGGGGGCATCGGCTGGCTGTGCGTGCCGCGCTTCGACGCACCGAGCGTGTTCGGCACGCTGCTCGACCGCGAGGCGGGCTACTTCCGCCTGGCCCCGTTCGGCATCAACGTCCCGTCGAGCCGCCGCTACACGCCCGGCACGAACCTGCTCGAGACCACCTGGCACACCCCGAGCGGCTGGGTCGTCGTGCACGACGCGCTCGTGATCGGCCCGCGCACGCGCGAGGACACGGTCACGCCGCACACGCGCCCGCCCGCCGACGACGACGCCGAGCACATGCTCGTGCGCACCGTCACGTGCATCGACGGGAGCGTGGAGATCGAGCTCGTCTGCGAGCCCGTCTTCGACTACGGCCGCACGCCCGCCGACTGGACGCTCGTCGGCGACGACCGCCACGTCGCCGACGCGAGCGGCGCGGGTCAGACGATCCGTCTCGGAACGGACATGGCGCTGGGGCTGGAGGGCAACCGCGCCCGCGCGCGGCATCTGCTCGCCGAGGGCGAGACGCTGTACTGCGCGCTCACCTGGGGCGAAGGGCTCCTGCTGCCGGCCGACACCGCCGACGCGCTCCGGAAGATCGAGCAGACGACGCAGTTCTGGCGGACGTGGCTGTCCCGCGCGCGCATGCCCGACCACCGCTGGCGGCTTCCGATCCAGCGCTCGGCGCTGACGATCAAGGGCCTCACGTACATGCCGACCGGCGCGACGGTGGCGGCGCTCACGACGTCGCTGCCCGAGACGCCCGGCGGCGAGCGCAACTGGGACTACCGCTACACGTGGCTGCGCGACTCGACGTTCACGCTGCAGGCGCTGCACTACCTCAACCTCGACTGGGAGGCCGACGAGTTCATGCAGTTCATCGCCGACCTCGAGCCCAACGAGGACGGCGGCCTGCAGATCATGTACGGGATCGACGGTCGCCGCGACCTCACGGAGACCACGCGGGACGACCTCACGGGGTACGCCGGCGCCCGGCCGGTCCGGATCGGCAACGGCGCGTTCGACCAGCGCCAGAACGACGTCTTCGGCGCGGCGCTCGACTCGATCCTGCTCCACACGCAGGCGCAGCCAGCGCCTCCCCCGGCGCCTGTGGCCGGTCGTGCAGGCGCAGGCCGACTGCGCGGCGGCCGTCTGGCGCGAGCCCGACCAGGGCATCTGGGAGGCGCGCGGCGCGCCGCAGCACTACGTCTCGTCGAAGCTCATGTGCTGGGTCGCGATGGACCGCGCGGCGAAGCTCGCCGATCTGCGGGCCGACAGCGACCTCGTCACGACCTGGCGCGGCATCGCCGACGAGATCAAGGCCGACATCCTCGAGCACGGCGTCGACGCCCGCGGCGTCCTGCGCCAGCACTACGCGACCGACGCGCTCGACGCCTCGACGCTGCTCGCCGCGATCTTCGGCTTCCTCCCACGCGACGACGCCCGCCTGCGGGCGAGCGTGCTCGCGATCGCCGACGAGCTGACCGAGCACGGCTTCGTGCTGCGCTACAGGACCGGCGAGACCGACGACGGCCTGTCGGGCAAGGAGGGGACGTTCCTCATCTGCTCGTTCTGGCTCGTGTCGGCGCTGGCGATCATCGGCGAGGACCAGCGCGCGCGCGACCTCATGGAGCGCCTGCTCAACGTGGAGTCCCCGCTCGGGCTGTTCGCCGAGGAGTTCGACGTCGACACCGGCCGCCACCTCGGCAACTTCCCGCAGGCGTTCTCGCACCTCGCCCTGATCGAGGCGGCCGCGCAGATCATCGTCACCGAGCGACTCGAGGAGTTCGCTGATGAGCGCCTACGACGTCATCGTCGATCGGGAGCGGCGCGGGCGGCGGCACGCTGGCCCGCCACCTGGCCCTTCGGGCAAGCGGATCCTGCTGCTCGAGCGCGGCGACTGGCTCCCGCGCGAGCCACAGAACTGGCAGGCGCGCGACGTCTTCGTCGACAACCGCTACGTCTCGGACGACACGTGGTACGACGAGCAGGGCAAGGCGTTCCAGCCGCAGGTCCACTACTGCATCGGCGGGGCCACGAAGCTCTACGGCGCGGCGCTGTACCGGCTGCGCAAGGAGGACTTCGGCGAGCTGCGCCACCGCGACGGCCTCTCGCCCGCGTGGCCCATCGGCTACGAGGACATGGAGCCCTACTACACGGCCGCCGAGCGGCTCTACCAGGTGCACGGTGCCCGCGGGGAGGACCCGACGGAGCCGCCGGCGAGCGCGCCGTACCCGTTCCCGGCCGTCAGCCACGAGCCCCGCATCCAGCAGCTGGCCGACGATCTCGCGGCCGCCGGCCACCAGCCGTTCCACGCCCCCTGCGGCGTCATGCTGGCCGAGGACGACATGCCCCACAGCGCGTGCGTGCGGTGCGCGACGTGCGACGGCTTCCCATGTCTTGTCCACGCGAAGTCCGACGCCGAGGTCCTCGGCGTCCGCCCGGCGCTCGAGCACTCCAACGTCACGCTCGTGACGAACGCCGAGGCGGTCGGTCTCGAGACCGACGACGCCGGGACGACGGTGACCGGGGTCGTCGTCGACCACGACGGCGTCACCGAGACCTACCGGGCCGACATCGTCGTCGTCTCGTGCGGCGCTGCGAACAGCGCGAAGCTGCTGCTCGCATCGGCGACCGACGCGCACCCGAACGGCCTGGCCAACGGCTCGGACATGGTCGGGCGCAACTACATGTTCCACAACAGCCAGGCGGTGCTCGCGCTCTCGAAGGAGCCGAACCCGACGGTGTTCCAGAAGACGCTCGGGCTCAACGACTTCTACTTCGGCACCGACGAGATCGACTACCCGCTCGGCAACATCCAGATGGTCGGCAAGTCGTCGGCGGAGATGTACCGCGGCGAGAAGCCGCTCCAGACGAGGTTCGCTCCCGAGTGGACGCTCCGCGACGTCGCCGGCCACGCCGTCGACTTCTGGCTGTCCACCGAGGATCTGCCGCGGCTCGAGAACCGGGTGAGCCTGCACCGCGACGGGCGCGTCACGCTCGCGTACACGGCGACCAACGACGAGCCCAAGAAGCAGCTCTTCCACGAGCTGAAGGGGCTGCTGGGCCACCTCGGGATGCACCACGACCACCTGGTGCCGCGGCACGCGTACCTGCGCAACGAGATCCCCGTCGCAGGCTGCGCCCATCAGGCGGGCACGTGCCGGTTCGGGCGCGATCCCGCGACCTCGGTGCTGAACACCGACTGCCGCGCCCACGAGGTCGACAACCTCTACGTCGTCGACACGAGCTTCTTCCCGAGCATCGGCGCCGTGAACCCGGCGCTGACCGCGATGGCCAACGCCGTGCGGGTCGGCGACCACCTGCTCGAGCGCCTCGGCGCACAACCCCGGCCGGAGGCCGCCCATGTCTCCTGACGCGACCCCTGCACGGCTCCACGTCGTCATCGTCGGCGGCGGGTTCGCGGGCGTCGGCTGCGCCAAGCGGCTCGCCCGCCACGACGACGTCCACGTGACGCTCGTCGACCGCAACAACTACCACCAGTTCCAGCCGCTGCTCTACCAGGTGGCCACGTCCCAGCTGGCGTCGAGCCACATCGCGTTCTCGCTGCGCAAGCTCTTCCGCCACGACGCCAACGTGGACGTGAAGATCGGCGAGGTCGCGTCGGTCGACGCCGCGACCCACACGGTCACCACGACGGACGGGGACCGCTACGCGGGCGACGCCGTCGTCATCGCGGCCGGGTCCGTGCCGAACTTCTTCGGGACCGAGGGCGCCGAGCGCCACGCGCTGCCGCTGTACTCGCTCGACGACGCGACGCGCCTGCGGTCGCGCATCATCGCCGTCTTCGAGGCGGCCGACCGCGATCCGGGGCTGCTCGACGCCGGCGCCCTGAACTTCGTCATCGTCGGCGGCGGCCCGACCGGGGTCGAGACCGCGGGCGCGCTGGCCGACCTCATCCGCGAGACGATGGTGATCGAGTACCAGGACCTCCCGGTGCACACCGCGCAGGTCCACATCGTCGACCGGGGTCATGCGCTCCTTCAGCCGTTCTCGCGTTCGGCACACGACTACGTGGCGAAGGTCCTGACGCGCAAGGGCGTCGAGATCCACCTCGGCGCCTCCATCACCGAGGTCGCCGCGGGGCACGTCACGCTGTCGGACGGCACGACGATCCGGACGCGCTGCGTCGTGTGGGGCGGCGGCCTCATGGCGCCGCCGGTCGCGGGCGAGGCCGGGCTCACCCAGGGCCACGGCGGACGCATCGAGGTGCGCGCCGACCTCAGCGCGGAGGGGGCGCCGGGCGTCTACGCGGCCGGCGACATCGCCAACATCCCCGGGCCGGACGGCCGAGCGCTCCCCCAGCTGGGCTCGGTCGCGCTGCAGAGCGGCGTCCGCGCGGCGGAGAACATCCTCGCCGACGCGGAGGGCCGCCCGCGCGAGCCGTTCACCTACCGCGACAAGGGCATCATGGCGATGATCGGCCGCGGCGCCGCGATCGCCGCGGGCCCGCATCGGCGCGAGCTCCACGGGCTGCCCGCCTTCGGCGCGTGGCTCGGGGTGCACGCCGTGCTCATGACGGGGGTGCGCAACCGCATCGAGACCTTCCTCGACTGGGGCTTCGACTACTTCTCGCGCAGCCGCGGGCCACAGGTGCTCGACCGCACCGAGGCGGCGCGCATCGACTGGTCCGACGGCGGCGCCACCGATGCTGCCGGCGCTTCGGACGACGCGTCCGCGCGTCAGCAGGCCCCGGCGTGACCGGTGTGGGGTGGGCGGCCACGGTGACGGCACCGACGCGCCGGCGCACACGACGCGGGTAACCGAAGGCGGCGAGCGCCGCTGGCCGATGGCCTCCGCGGTCATCGCGGCGATCGTGCTGACGGTCCTGCTGCCCAACGAGGTCCGCGCCGGGCCACGGTGGCTTCTGCCCGGCGTCGAGGGCCTCCTGCTGGTGGCGCTCGTCCTCGGGGATCCGGGGCGGATCTCGCGCCGCTCGGCCGGCCTCAGGCTGTTCTCCATCTGCCTGGTCGGCGTGCTGGCGTTCGACGCGCTGTGGTCGACCGTCCGCCTGGTCGACGAGCTCATCCAGGGGGGAGCCATCACGCAGTCGGCGGAGGAGCTGCTCCAGGCCGGCGCCGTGGTCTGGATCTCCAACAATCTCGCGTTCGCGCTGCTGTACTGGGAGCTGGACGGGGGCGGCCCGGCCGCGCGGCTGTGGCATCCGCGCCGCTTCCCCGATCTCGCCTTCCCGCAAGAGCTCAGTCCGGGTATCGCACCCGAGGGGTGGAAGCCGCAGTTCTTCGACTACCTGTACCTGGCGGTCACGAACGCCACCGCCTTCAGCCCCACCGATGTCATGCCGCTGGCAGGGTGGGCCAAGAGCGCGATGGCGGTGCAGGCGCTGATCTCGCTCACCGTTCTCGGTCTCGTCGTCGCGCGCGCGATCAACGTCCTGTCGTAGCGTCAGGAAGGTGCGGGCGCCACGCCCTTCGTCTCGCCGTCGTCGGCGGCTGCCGGGGGCGACGGCATCGTGCTCTCCTCGACGAGGTTGCGCTGGACGAGCGTGTACAGCAGCCCGATCGACGGCAGCACGAGGACGACGGCGATGCCGAAGACGATCAAGACGCTGGTGAGCGTCGCGGTCGGAGCCGCGGCGTCGGCGATCGTGAGCTTCTGCGGCAGGAGGTAGGGGTGCTGCGCGACGCCCCAGCCCCAGATCACGGCGGCGACGGCGCCGACCGCGAGCGGGCGAGCCCCGCGCCGCGCGCCGCGGCGAAGCAGGACGAGCACGGCGAGGCCGCAGAGGAGCGAGAGGATCACGAGCGGCAGCCCGTCGCCGGTGAGGCCGTCGAAGAGGTACCTCGCGTCGCTGTGCAGCAGCACGAGGCCGGCGGCCGCGAGCCCTCCGGTGACGACCGCCGCGATCAGCGCGCGGGTGCTGAAGTAGCGCTCGAGGGCCGGCGCGCCGGCGCGCCGGGCGTCGCTGACGAGGAAGACCGCGGAGATGTACGCGCCCGTGGCGACGAACAGGGCCCCGATCAGCAGCGACAGCGGGTTGAGCCAGCTCGTCACGGCGTCGCCGGCGGCGTTCCCGACCGGCACCCGGCCACCCGCGATCGCGCCCACGACCGTGCCCATGAAGAAGGGCGTCAGCAGCGACGCCGCCCCGAAGAGCTCCTCGGATACCACCCGGCCCCGGAACCGGCGGGCCGTCTTGTGGAACGCGAAGCCGGACCCGCGCAGGACGATGCCGAGCGCGGCCAGGCTGAGCGGGATGAACAGGGTCGAGAAGATCGCCTCGAACGCCGCCGAGAAGCCGGTCCAGAGGACCACCAGCACGAAGATCAGCCAGACGTGGTTGGCCTCCCACACGGGCCCGATCGCCCAGTCGATCAGCTCCCGCGGGGCCCGGCCACGGTCGCCACCGCCCGCCAGGAGACTCCAGAGGCCGGCCCCGAAATCCGCGCCGCCGAACACCGCGTACATCGTCGCGCCGGTCCACAGCACGACCGCGACGGCGTCGGCGCTGCTCATCCCGAGCTCCCGGCGACGACCGCCGGCGGTTCGCTCGGGGCGGGGCCGTACGGCACGTCGTCGTCGGGCTCGTCCGCCTCGCGCCAGCGCCGCGCCATCGCGCGCAGGGTGATGATGAGCGCGGCGCCGAGCAGCACGTAGAGCACCACGACCGCGACGAACGAGACCCACACCCCATTCGCCTTCGTGACCGCGTCCTCGGTTCGCATCACGTTGTAGACGACCCACGGCTGACGGCCGACCTCCGTCACGATCCACCCGCACTCGAGCGCGACGACCGCGGCCACGCCGGAGACGGCCGTCGCGCGGAGGAACCAGGGCGTCTGCGGGAAGTCGCGCTTGCGCCACCAGCCGAACGCGAGCCAGGCCCCCAGCGCGATCAGCATCGTGCAGATCCCGACCATGGTGTCGAACGCCCAGTGGAGCATCGTGTCGGCGGGCGGCCGGTCGTCCGGCGGGACGGTGTCCAGCCCGGTCACCTGGGTGCTGGTGCTCCAGCCCACCAGGAACGAGTCGAAGCCGGGGATCCCGAGTCCGCCCTTGACGCCGCTCGACGTGCAGCGGCCGTAGATGTACTCCGTCACGTGGGTCGAGGTCTTCTGGACGCACTCCATCGCCGCGAACTTGATGGGCTGATCCTCGGCGATGGCACGGGCGGCCGTGTCGCCGACCGCGAACTGGATCGGCGTCGCGATACAGGCGACCGTCAGCGGGATCAGCAGGCCGAGGCGGTGGATCCGGTCGCGGCGGCCGCGCAGCATCCCGACCGCGTAGACGGAGGCGACGATGAAACCCGTGACGAGGTAGGCAGCCAGGATCATGTGCGGCACCTCGTAGGGCACCGCGGGGTTGAAGATCACCTTGAGGGGCTCCACCGAGGTGACATCGCCGGTGGTCGGCGAGAAGCCCTGCGGCTGGTTCATCCACGAGTTCACCGCGACGACCGAGAACGCGCCGCCGAGGCCCGTGATGGCGATCGGCACGCCGGCCCAGAAGTGGGTCCAGGGCGCCAGGCGCTTCCAGCCGAAGATGTAGATCGCGACGAAGATCGCCTCGAGGAAGAAGAAGATGCCCTCGATCGCGAAGAGCACCCCGAAGACCTCTCCGAACCGCCCGGTGAACGCCGGCCACAGCAGCCCGAACTCGAACGACAGCACGGTGCCCGTCACGGCGCCGACGGCGAACGTCACCGCGACGACCTTCGACCAGCGCCGCGCGAGCAGCAAGGCGTCCGCGTCGTCGTGGCGCAGCCCGCGGTAGTTGGCGATCAGCATGATCGCCGGGAACGCCACGCCCACCGATGCCAGGATGATGTGGAAGCCCAGCGTGAAGGCCATCTGGCTCCGCGCCGCCTCCAGCTGCGTTGCGAACGTCAGCATCGCTGTCGACCCCGGCTCGATGGCCGCAACACTGCCGTCGGCGCCCCGCCGCGCCATCACCCGAAACGGACGATCCTTCGCGCGAGCACGATGACGACGAGCACGGTCGCGTGCGGACGCCCAGCGCGCACGGGGGCGTGCACCATTGATCCCGTGACCTGGCACCAAGAGGATTGGGAGTGTGTCCTTCTCCTCTTGCGCGTCGTGTGCGTCCGCGGCGTCCGAGTGGGACCGGGCGGTGACTCGATGAGTCCGGTCGTCGCGCGCCAAGCGCCGGCCGCCGATATGGCGCTGCTCGCTCCCGGCGTCGACACCACCATCCGCGGCTTGAGTGCTCGCACGGTGCAGCGCGCGATGGCGCTGGCCATCGTGCCCGTGGGGGCGTCCGCGGTGTGGCTGGCGGCAACCAGCGAGCACGTCGCGCACCCGGCGGCCACGGCGCTCTACCGCTGTTACCTGGCCGTGGTGCCGATGCTGGTCGGCCTGTACTGGTGGCGCCGGCGCCCGGTCAGCCGATTCGGTCCGCTGTTGCTCGCCTTCGGCCTCGTGGCGTGGGTCATGTCGTGGCAGTCCTCGGACCGACCGCTGGCCTTCGACATCGGCGTGCTCGCCGAAGGGCCCATGACCTTCCTGACGTTCTATCTGTTCCTCGCCTTTCCGAGCGGGCGGCTGGCGACGAGCGCCGAGCGGCTGCTGATGGCCGCCTGGGCGGTCGTGCTCGCGGGCTTCTTCCTGCCCTGGGCGCTGGGGTCTCCGGTCATCGCCGGGGGCGGCCCCCTGTCGGAATGCGTCCCGGCGTGCCCGGAGAACGTGCTGCAGGTCGGTTCGTCGCCCCGACTCGTGGACTTCGCCGGCCGCTGGGAGACCTACACCGGTCTGGCCGTCACGATCGCGACGCTGGCGGTGTATTGCTGGCGCCTGCACACCGCGTCGCGGCCGCGCCGCCGGGCGTTGATCGCCGTGGCCGCGACCTCGCTGCTGTTCCTCCCGATCTTCTTCACGTTCCACTTCTCGCGGCAGGTGCTCGAGCTCGACCCGGGCACGCTCCAGACGATGTCCTGGTTCGTCGTCGGGGCACGCGTCCTGCTTCCGCTCGGATTCCTCGTCGCCCTGTTCCAGGCCGAGCTGTTCGCCGGTGTCGCGCGCGGACGCCTGCTCGAGCAGGTCGTCAGACGGCCTTCACCGCAGCGGTGGCGCGACGACGTCGCAGCCGCGCTGGACGACCCCGCCTTGCGCATGGGCTACTGGGACCCGGAGTCCGGTCGCTATCGAGAGCCCGACGGGCACGAGCTCACGGCGCCGGCGGACGGCTCGGGTCGCGCGTGGGTCGACATCGACCGCGAGGGGCGGACGGTCGCCGCGATGGTGATCGACAGCGCCCTGGCCGAGGATCCCGAACTCGTGCGCGCCGCCGCGTCGGCGACCACACTGGCGGTCGAGAACGGCAACCTCGAGGGCGAGCTGCGCGAATCGCGCGCCCGGATCGTCGCGGCCGGGGACGCCGCGCGGCGGCGGATCGAGCGCGACCTGCACGACGGCGCCCAGCAGCGCCTCGTCGCGCTGCGCATCCACCTGGGGATGGCGAGCGCGACGCTCGACGGATCCGCGCAGCAGACGCTCGTCGCCCGGCTCGGCACCGAGGTCGACGAGGCGCTCGACGATGTGCGCTCGATCGCCGCGGGCGTGTATCCCAAGATTCTCGGCGATCTCGGGGTCGGCGCCGCGTTGCGTTCGGTCTCCCGCGCCGCGGCGATCCCGATCACGGTCGATGACCGCTGGCAGCGCCGTCACCGGGACGACATCGAGCACGCGGTCTACTTCTCGTGCCTCGAGGCGCTGCAGAACGCGGCCAAGCACGCCGGGCCGGCCGCGACGGCAACCGTGCGGCTCAGCGAGGAAGACGGCCGGGTGCGCTTCACGATCGAGGACGACGGCGTGGGCTTCGACCCGATGTCCGTCGACCGCGGCGCGGGTCTCGACAACATCGCCGACCGGGTGTCAGCGGCGGGCGGCGTGCTGTCCATCGAGTCCGCCCTCGGTCGCGGGACGAGCGTCAGCGGCCTGCTCCCGGCGTGAGCGTCGTTCGAACGTCGCGCTCGACGGCGCGCTCGAGCCCCCGAATGCGCCGGAACCGCGGGGACTTGGAGGTGCGCCCGGTGCGCAGCGTGGCGAGCGCGCACACCAGGAAGCACGCCGCTCCGGCGGAAGTCGTCCAGTTCGCCGCGGCCAGGTCGAGGATCGAGCCGCGCGACGGGACCAGATAGCCGGCGACGGCCGAGATCCCGAAGAGCACGCAGCCGAGGAGATTGACGGACGGCTCCCACCAGCCGGCGTGGTCGCGCGCCGGGCGCCAGCCGTTGCGCGTCGGAGGCGCGGTACGCGATCGCACCCGAGACGAGGAAGCAGACCGAGCCGAACGCATCCGGCCGCCACACGAGGCTGTCGTACACAGCCTGAGGGGGCGCCGTGTCGAGGGCGTGACCCGTCGAGATGTTGAAGAAGACCGTCCCGGCGGACTGCACGGCGGCCGTCCAGATCGCCGCGCGCCGCGCGGCCGGAGAGCTGTGGTCGGCGAGGGCGAGCCGGAGCTGGAGCCCGCCTCCGATGGTGAACAGGATCGAGCCCACGAAGAACGTGATCGCGACCGCGGTGCTGCCCACGAGCCCGGCGTAGCCGGGGAACGGCCCGATCAGGAAGCACGCCGACCCGGTCGCGAAGAAGAGCGCCATCCAGCGCTCGCGCGTGATCGACATCGCGCGACGGTCCCGCACCTCGAGGCGCGGCGCATCACCCGATCCGGCTGATTCACACGAGCCCGCTTCATCCCATCGGGGTGATGAGGCGACGGCCCCGGTGCGGTGTGGTGCGAGACGACGTCGCACCTCGCCGGCGTCGTTGCCGACACCAGGAGCAGCTCGAGTGACCATCGAACAGATCGCCCAAGACGCCGGCCGCTACGGGAACGCCTTCCTCCTGAGCGACGCGCCCGACCACAGGCTGCCGCAGACCGGCATGCCGGCGGTCGACGCGATGCGGCTGCTCGGCGAGGAGGTCGTCCTCGACGGCATGCCGCTGCGCAACCTGGCGACGTTCGTGACGACGTGGATGGAGCCCGAGGCCCAGCGCATCATCGCCGAGAACCTCCACCGCAACTACATCGACCACGCCGAGTACCCGCAGACGGCGGAGATCGAGCAGCGCTGCATCCGGATGCTCGCCGACCTGTTCCACGCGCCCGCCGAGACGACCGGCACGCGGACCCAGGGATCGTCCGAGGCGATCATGCTCGGTGCGCTGTCGCTGAAGTGGAAGTGGCGCGAGCGGCGCCAGGCGGCGGGGAAGTCGACCGACCGCCCGAACCTCGTGTTCGGCGGCGACGTGCACGTCGTGTGGGACAAGTTCTGTCGCTACTTCGACGTCGAGCCGCGGATCATCCCGTTGCAGCCCGACCGGTTCACGATCGGACCCGAGGACGTCGAGCCGCACGTCGACGAGAACACGATCGGGGTCGCCGCCGTCCTGGGGACGACGTTCACCGGGCACGCCGACGACATCGTCGGGATCAACGACCTGCTGGTGCGTCTGCACGACGAGCGCGGCCTCGACGTCCCGCTGCACATCGACGGTGCGAGCGGCGGCTTCGTGTGGCCGTTCCTGTACCCGGACTCGGCCTGGGACTTCCGCCTCGAGCGGGTGCGCTCGATCAACGTGTCCGGCCACAAGTACGGACTCGTGTACCCGGGCCTCGGCTGGCTCGTGTTCCGGGAGCCGAGCGATCTGCCCGAGGATCTCGTGTTCTACGAGAACTACCTCGGCAAGCGCGACGCGACGTTCACGCTGAACTTCTCCACGGGCGCCGCCATGGTCCTCGCGCAGTACTACAACTTCGTGCGCTACGGCCACGACGGCTACCGCTACATCATGGAGACGATGCAGGCGAACGCCGCCGCGCTCGCCGACCGGATCGTCGAGACCGGCTACTTCGAGCTCGTCGGCGACCCCGGCGCCGAGCAGCTCCCGCTCGTCGCGTTCAAGCTCGCCGGAGAACGGGACTACGACGAGTTCGACATCGCCGCCCAGCTCGCCGCCGAGCGCGGCTGGATGGTGCCCGCGTACACGCTGCCGCCGAACGCCGAGCACGTCACGATCATGCGGGCGCTGGTCAAGCAGACCCTTGGCCGTGCGCGAGTCGACACGCTCGCCGACGACATCGCCGAAGCCTGCGCCACGCTCGACGCGAAGGGCGGGCTGCACGAGATCGACCGCCGCCGCGTCAAGACCAACCCGGGATTCTGAGCCCGGTGGCCGCCACCGAGGGCGGCCGACGCTCCTTCTGAGCGCCGGCCGGCCGCCTCACGCGCTGATGGGCACCCCGGGAGACGGCGCCTTGGGGCGGAACGGGCGCAGCTCGTCGTGGCCACGCCCCACGACGCCGCAACTGGCTTCGGGCACCTCGTTCCAGACGCCTTCCACATCGCCGAGCGGCTCGGACACGATCAGCCGTGTGTCCGCCGAGACCTGCTGGAACAGCTCGCGCTCGGGGTAGAGCTTGCGCAGCGTCGGGATGTCGGTCGTGTAGAAGAGCGAGCGCGACTTGCCCTCGGTCGAGTAGCGGAACGCCCAGATGCCCTCGCCGTCGGTCGTGGCGATCGTGCCCTGGAACGGGTTGGGAACGCCGCGCCGCTTGCCGACGTCCTCGACGAACCCGATCGCCCGCGCGACCGCGTCCTGGGGATCGTCCTCGAGGCCGAACGTCAACGCGAGGTGGAAGAGGATCTCGGTGTCGGTCTGCCCCTGGATGTGCGGATACAACGACGGATCGACCGCGAGGACGAGGTCGCGCTTGATCGTGGCGAGCTCGTTGATGTAGCCGTTGTGCATGAACAGCCAGCGGTCGTGGCGGAACGGGTGGCAGTTCGTCTGCTGGACGGCGCTGCCGATCGCCGCCCGGATATGGCTGAAGAAGTGCGACGACGTGATGTGCCCGGAGAGCTCGAGCAGGTTCTGGTCGTTCCATGCCGGCTCGATGCTGTGGAAGACCCCCGGGATGTGGCCCGTGCCGTACCACCCGAGGCCGAAGCCGTCGCCGTTCGTCTCCTCGGCGCCGAGACGCGAGTGCAGGCTCTGGTTGATCAGCGAGTTGCCCGGCGCGTACAGCGCTTCCTTGAGCAGGATCGGGGAGCCGGAGTAGGCGAGCCAGCGGCACATGTGCCGCTCCTTTCTGTGGGGATCAGACCGCTCGGTGCTGGCCGCCGTACACGGCGAGCCCGTAGATCACGAGGATGTCGACCGCGAACACCGCCAGGGACCAGAGCGGATAGGCCGGGATGGACATCAACGCGCCGATGGCGCTGAGGCCCGCCGTGCCGATGCCGAACCACTGCCCGAACTTGTTGCCCTTCCAGATCGAGAGCGCCGCGCCGAGCTGCAGCGCCGCGAGGGCCAGCGTGACCCATCCCCAGGTGTTCAGGTCGCTGAGGATGTACTTCGTGTCGTTGGCGAAGAACGTCGAGTTGCCGATCGCGGCGATCCCGTAGATCGCGTTCAGGATCGCGACGAGCACCAGCATCATCCCGGCGAACAGGACCCAGCCCGCGCCGCGCGGTTCCTGGTAGGGACCGACGGGCGCGCCCGTCGCCCCCCTCGACTGCATTTCCGCGTCGAACATCGTCATGTCTGCTCCTTGGTTCTCATGGCTTCTGGAAGACGTGTGCGCCTCTGCGCGTCAATGGCGGCAGCTCCGCGTGGGCTCGCGCCTCCTGTCGTTGACACGGTCCGTAGCGTCGCCGTCGGCACCCGCTCGGGGCAACGGCGCACGCACCACAGCCGCACGGGTGCGGACCCCCGGGGGTCGGCGCTGCCCGCGGCGCCCGTGTCGGCGCGCGTCGGCGCGGACGAGCACGCCCTGACGTAGTCGGCGAACTCGCGCTCGAAGTCCGGCCAGCTCACCGGGCCGGCCGGCGGAGGGCCCTGCGGCGGCCGGCGACGACCCCCGCCTCCTCCGCCGTCCGACCCATCGCTCTCATCCGGTCCGTGGCGCTTCGCGATCTCGCGGCGCAGCCAGATGACGAGCACGACGACGACCGCGGTCGCGAGTCCGATGGCGACAGGGATCCACACGATGGCCATGGGCGGCGGCATGCGGCGCCGGGCCCGGAGGCCCGGCGACGGATGTGCGAGCTAGCGCCGCCGGGCGACGCGTCGCGAGGTACGTCGAGCGACTCTTCGAGAAGCGAACATTGCAATTCCTCCGGGGTGGTGTCGTGGTTTGCCGTCGGGGCGGGCTCAGCGCGCGGCCGCGGTCTCCAACTCGTGGAGCTGCGCCGCGTCCTCGTTCGACAGAAGCCCGATCTCGACGAGGTCGAGCGGGCTGATGAACCCGTCGCTGACGCGGAAGCCGCCTGCGCGCGCGATCGCGTCGCGGAGGCCCACCGCCCAGTGGTGCTCGATCAGCAGAAGCGCGGCGGCCGAGTCGTTGGGGATCTCCTCGAGGACGTCCCATGCGTCGTCGTCGTCGAAGACCTGAACGCCGTCGGCGCCCGCCTCGGCGCCGGCGACCGCGCCGGCCTCGAGGCCGGCCTCCCCTTCGATGCCCAGGCCGACAAGAGCGCCGACCTTGGAACCGAGCTCGATCGCCTCCTCCTTGGAGAGGTTGCTGAGGTGCTGGACCTCGATCTCGCCGTCGGCGTCCTTGTGCACGGCGAGCGCGTCGATCACGCGCACCGTGTCGCTCTCGCGGAGCCGCTCGAGCTCCGCGACGATCTCGCCGTGGAAGTCCGGCTCGTTGAAGCCCAGGACGATGAGCTGCACTGGTCCTATCGCCATCGGTGTCTCCTTTGTGGAGCCGGGGTCCTGTTGACGCGACTGCGCCTGGATCCCCGATGCTGGACCGAGGCTTCCAGGCCGCGAAACGGCCGACAACCGTGCGTGCACCCATCGTCCGAGGGCACGCGTACGAACCCCGGCGCCGCTATCCGGCGTGCACGGTGTCGTCCGGCCGTTCGCCGCCGAACAACCTCGCTCCGCGGAGCGTCCGCCCGAGCTCCCCTGGCCGGACGTCCTCGAACTCCTCGAGGGTCCTGCGCCGCAGCCACTCGAGCCACACGAAGGCGCCGATGGCGACGAGCGCGACGGGGAGCAGATGCCCGGTCCACGGCACGGGCCCCCACCACACGAGCAGGAGCAGCGCGACCGCCAGGCCTCCCCGGGCGATCGCGGCGTGGGTGCGCAGGCCCGGCGCGCTCACGCGGCGCGCGGCGGTCGCGACGCGTCCCGACCCGGCGAGCCAGGCGCCCGAGGCCACGATGAGCCCGAACAGCATCGAGCCCTCCGCGGCATCGACCAGGAGTGACGTCGCGATGCTCCAGACGTCGCCGGCGACCGCGTGCGCATTCGGTGCGTCGGCCAACGAGTCGACGAGCCACGCGCCCGCGACGCGCCGGAGCGCGAGCACGGCGATGCCGGCCACGATCACGCAGATCCCGACGGTCGCCACGGTGTGCCGCCGGTCGTTGCTCAGGGCGATCGCCCCCGCGAACGAGGCGATGCCGAGGATCACCAGCACCCACAGCCCGTCCCGGAACAGGGAGACCGCATCCTGCGCGGTCTTCACCTGGTCGGACTTCAGCACCTGGACCGTGGCCACGCTGGGGGGCAGGCGGTCCGTCGCGCCCGCCGGAAGTCCCGTGCCCTTCGCGACCGTCGTCGAGCAGGCCCTTGACGTCGAGGTTGACCTCGCCGCCGGGGGCGAGGCTTTCCGTCGACCAGCGCCAGGAGCGCGCGGTGGGCCCGCCGGTTGGCGGTCTGCCACGCCTTGAGCGCCGCGGCGGTGCCGAGGACCCGCGGGGCGTTGCGCAGCGCGACCTCGCGCAGGCCGCTCGCGGCGGGCGCGGCAAGCGGCTGGAGCCGCCGCGGCAGCGTGTCGCGCAGGCGCTGCGTGACGGCGTCGGTGTCGTACAAGCGGTCGACGAGCGTCACCGCGAGCGCGGTGCGGATCTGGTCGTTCTCGAGCAGGCGCGAGCTCGTCGCGACCCAGTTGTCCGTGTTGAGCGCCTGACGCTGCGCCCAGACGCCGAAGATCGCCGCGGTCCAGAGCAACGTTCCGACGACGAGCAGCGTCGCCGCCCCGATTCGCCTGGCCGACATGTCAGCGACTCTCCGCCCGGACGGGGTGAGCGGACTTCACCCACCGGGATGATGGCGACGCGAGACCGGTCACGACGGGCTCCCTGCGAACACGATCCGGAGGAATGTGGACATGCGGGACAGTCCCTTTCGCGTCGAGCCGGTGTCCGGGACGGACGACCGTGGGGACCCGAGTGTCGACCCCCGCCCGATCGCCGCCATCACCCGATCGGGGTGACGATCCGTTCGCGAACGCGTCCCGACGATCGCGCCGGCGGATTGCGGCCGGGGAGGCGCGCCACCCGCGGTTCGGGTGCCGGCACCCTCGCGGCCGCCGGGCGTGCTCCGTAGGTTCGATCGATGGAATTGCTCGAGATCACCGCGAAGGAGCGCGTCGGCCGCGAGGTCGCAGCGAACCGGCTCCACGCGCTCGCCGACGCCCTCGCCCGCCACAACGACGTCGAGTTCGAGCGCGGCGGGCTGCGGTTCAAGGTGCGGGTCCCGGACCAGGTCGAGCTCAAGATCGAGTTCGAGGTCGAGGACGACGAGACCGAGCTCGAGATCGAGCTCCGCTGGCCGTCGCGGGCGCTTCAGCCCTCGTCGTCGATCTCGTAGCCCATCGCGAGCGCGAGGCGCGGCGCGCCGGCGACGACGCAGGCGAGCCCGACCGCGGGCCCGATCGCCACCAGCACGTCGAGGATCTCCTCGTCCGTGGCGCCGGTCGACTGCGCGAGCTCGACCGTCCAGCGCAGCGACGCGGTGGAGGCACCCACCGCCAACAGCGCGCCGACCCGGACAAGGGCTTCCGCCTTGCGATCGAGGCTCGACGTCGGCGACAGTCCGGACCCGACGGCGAGCACCGACCCGACGAGCTTCTCGTCGTTGAGCGCCAACCGGCGCAGCTTCTGCTCGATGCCATTCACGTCCAGGGATCACCGCCGTCCATGCTTTCGCGGCAGCGTAGAAACGCTGGCCCGGGCGGGCATCGCCCGAACGGGGTGATCCGTTCAGGCGTCGAGCAGGCCGAGCAGGCGGGCGCTCGAGACCGCCTCGGTGCGCGACGAGGCGTCGAGCTTGCGGTACACGGCGTGGGCCTGCGTCTTGATCGTGTTCGCCGACACCTGGAGGCGCCCAGCGATCTCCCGGAACGAGAGATGCGTCGGGAGCAGCCGCAGCACGCGCAGCTCGGCGGTCGTGAGCGACGTGGGACCGAGGATGGCGGCGCTCGAGAACGAGTCGGCGCGCGCCCACGACTCGTCGAGCCACTCCTTGAGCACGACGGCGTCGGGCGCGCGGGCCGCGAGCCGCGAGGCCTCGGAGAGCAGGGTCCGCGCGCCGACGACGTCGCTCAGCCGCAGCGCCGCATGGGCGAGCAGGAGGCGCGTCTCCGCCTCGTACCAGGGCGTGAAGTCCGCCAACATCGCCAGCAGGCGGGCGCCTTCCCGCATGTCGCGCTGCGCGTCGTCGACGCGCCCGCGGTGGGCCCGGTCGAGCGCGGAAGCCGCGTACACGAGCGCCGCGAGCGGATAGTCGGCGAGGCCCACCCGCTCCACCTGCATCCGTGCGCGGGAGATGCACAGCTCGGCCGTGGTCCAGTCGTCTTCCTCGGACGCGAGCACGCCGAGCTGGGCGAGGCACAGGACCTGGACGCTCGGCGCCGCCACCGCACCGTGGCGCACGCCGTCCTCGAGGTGCCCGCGCGCGCGGTCGCGTTCGCCGGTCAGGTGCAGCGCCGCGCCCTGGAGGAGTCCGCAGAGCGCAAGCCAGGGGGCGTCGTCCGGCACCAGCGCGCTCGCGGCGGCCGCGTCGTCGTGCATCCGGCCGAGACCGTCGCGCGCGATGAGCGCGCGCATGATCGCGACGACCGCGTCGCCGGACGCCGGAGGCTCGGCACCCCGGTCGGCGGCCGCGCACCAATGCTCGACGAGGTCGCTGTCACCGGTCGCGAGCTCGCTCGTCGCCGCGGCCAGCGCGAGCGGCGCATGGCGGGCGATCTGCTCCGGCGTGAAGCGATCCAGCCAGCGGCGGATCATCGCGTGGCGACCGTCGGTGACGTAGCCGGCCGCGACGCCCCAGAGCAGGTCGCCGGCCACCTCGACCTCGCCCGCCGCGATGGCGTGGTGGATCGCCCGCTCGACCTCCCCGCGACCGGCGTGCCATGAGCTCGCGCGCCGGTGCACCTCGGCTTCGGCCTCCGGCTCGATCCGGCGCAGCTCCGCCTGCAGCATGTCCGCGAACAGGCCGTGGTAGCGGTAGCGGCCGTCCGCTCGGTCGAGCGGGACGAGCATGAGATTGGATCGGGCGAGCTCGCGCAGCGTCCCGCCCGAGCCCGGCCGGGCGAGCACGGCGTCGCACAGCGGGCCGGAGAGGTCGTCGAGCACCGAGGTCCGCGTCAGGAAGCTCAGGCGGTCGCGCGGAAGGTCGGCGAGCAGCTCGTCGCGCAGGTAGTCCGCCACGATCCTGTCGTCACCGGCGAAGCCGGCCAGCGCCCGATCGCGATCCGGCTGGTCCTGCAGCGACAGCGCCGCGAGATAGAGGCCGGCGGGCCAGCCCTCCGTGCGCTGCACGAGCAGGTCGATGTCGCGCGAGCGCAGCCCGAGCCCCGTCAGCAGCAGACCGGCCTCGGCACGCGTCATGACGAGGTCGCGCGCCCGCAGCTCGGTGACGTGGCGATGCGCGCGCATGCGCCCGACGGGCAGCGGAGGCTCGATGCGCGAGGCCAGCGCGAGCTGCGAGCCGCGCGGCATGTGATCGACGAGGACGCGCAGGACGTCATGGGCGCCGGGCGCGGTGATGCGATGCACGTCGTCCAGGACGAGCACGAACGGGCGCCGGCGAGCCGCGATGGCCTCACCCAGGCGGCGCGCCACCGGTTCCACGTCCTGCGGGCCGCACGCCGACAGGGCGGCGAAGATCTCGCGCCCGACGGGCTCGATCTCGTCCAGGGCGAGCGCGATGGCGGCCATCAGCTGCGCGGCGCCGTTGTCGTCATCCTCGACGGAGAGCCATCCGAACGGCCGCGGATCCTCCTCCGCCCACTCCACGAGCACCGTCGTCTTGCCGTAGCCGGCCGGGGCGACCAGGAGCGCCAGCGGAACGTCGCGCGCAGCGGCGAGGCGCTCGACGAGTCGTCCGCGGGCGACCAGGCCGGGGCGGAACGGCGGGCGCGAACGCACGAGGGCGGCCGGCTTGGCGGGGAAGGCGTGGGGCAGCCGCGGCCCGCTGCGGGGCCGGACGGTGCGTGGAGCTGGTGCGCTGAGTGCCGTCGCTGATCTCGTCACGGGTTCCGCCCGGTTCGGCGCGAGCCTCCCGTTTCGGTCGCGTGGGCGGCAAGGGCGCAAGCCTCCCTGTTCGCGAAGGCGCGCACCCCACGCCCGGCGGGTGCTCCCCACGCGACCGCGCCGTTTCACCCTGATCGGGCGATGTCCACGCCGTTCGGCGCTCCCGGCGCGGTGGTGCGCGCCTCCCGGCCCATGCAGGTGCACCACATTGCCCGCACGCCGGCACAGTGGAAGGCTCGCGACCATTCATGACCGAGCACCCGCTCACCGCGACCGCGAGAGCCCTGCGCGCGATGGAGGCCCTGGCCGCGGACCTCGCGACCGAGCGCCGTGAGGTGGCCGCCCTGCGACGCGAGAACGCGAGCCTCCGGGCCGAGGTCGAACGGCTCAAGGCGGCCCGAGGTCCTGAGCCCGAGCTCGAGGCGGCGCTCGGCCGTCCTCCTCCATCCGCTTGACGCGGATGATCCGTGCCGGTCTGCGTCCGGGCCGGCGTCACACGGGCCGCGCGCCGGGAGGCAGGACGGTGCCCTCCACCGTCTCGCCCGGGCGCTCGAAGCCGTGCGCCGGCGCGGCGTCCAGCGGCGGCGCCCCGGCGAGCGGAGCGACCGGCCCCGCCGCCGCGGCGCGCGGCGACGCGTACAGCACGACCGTCCCGGCGACCTTGTCCTGCAGCCCCTGGCGGCGGTCGTCGACCAGCGAGAGCAGGAAGCCCGCACCGAACGGGATCGCGGCGAGGACCATCCCGCCCACACGCGCGCAGGCCCGCGCGAGTCCCACCGGCTCCCCGGCGGTGGTCGTGACCTCGAGGCCCATCAGCCGCATCCCGGGCGTGTGCCCGACGAGCGCCCAGAAGCCCGCGAAGTAGCCGCCGACGAAGACGATCCACGCCGTTGCGCTCACGAGCACGGTCGGAAGGTCGAGCGACTGCTCACCGGGGACGAGCGTCGACAGCACGAGGCCCAGCACGACGCTCCCGACGAGGGCGATCGCGTTGACGATCACGACGTCGATGACGAGCGCCACGCCGCGCGTGACCACGCCGGCGTACGGAGGCGCCATCGTCACGCCGCCGGCGCGCCGGCCGGCGACGGCGGATCCGGGGGGTCGACCCTGATGATGGGCTTCCGGCGCAGCAGCCTGCGCGCCGCGCGCTCCACGGTCGCGTCGGCCCCCACCGTCCGGGTGCGAACCTGACCGGCGACCTCGCCGGCGAGGCCGGCGCTGCTCTCGGCGATCGCCGAGCGGATCGCCGGGCTCTGGGCGACCTGGGTGACCACGCGCTGCAGCTCGTCGCTGACGAGGACCCGGTCGGTGAGGTCGTCGACCAGGCGGCTCTTCATGACCTGCACGATGAGGCGCTCGAGGCCGGGGCTCGCCAGGATCTGCGCGACGATCCGGTCCGTCGACGGGTTGTCGAGCACCTTGGCGATGAGCTCGTCGAGCGCCGGGCTCGCGAGCACGCGCGCGAAGATGCGATCGAGGTCCGGGCTCTCCACGACGCGCGCGACGATCGGGTCCGTCACGCGCTCGGTGAGCACGTCGTCGACGACGCGAAGGGGGAGCGGGCTGTCCGTGACCTGGGCGGCGACCCGCTCCAGCGTGCCGGCCTCGAGCATCCGCGCCGCGATGCGCTCGACGATCGCGTGCTCGACGACCGCACTCGTCACCGAGTCGACGACCCCCTCGGCGACCGTGGTCTCGAGCTCCGCGCGCCACCGCTCCTCGTGGCGGCCGCCCTCCTCGACCAGGCTGTCGAGGACCGAGCGCCCGGCGCGGCGCGCCGGGCGCAGCGGCGGCGAGCGCCAGACGGGTCCACCGACGACGGCGGCGACGTGAGCCCCGTGGGCAAACGTGCGGGCGGCGCGGCGGTTGCCGGCGCCGAGCAGGCCGACGCCGGCCAGCGCGAGGGTCGCCGCGGTGGAGCGCGGAGCCGCCGCGTCGTCCGGGGATTGCGTCTCGTCCATGGATCCGGTCCTGTCTCCCACGCCGGGTGCCGCGAATGGCCCGGCTGCGGCGACCGTCGCACGTCGGCGGCGCCCGCGCTACGGCGCAGCCCGGCATTCCGTCGGGGTGGCCACCCCCCGTGCGATGGCGTGTCCGTATCCCCCGCCACACGCAGGCGGGCGCCATTGCCGCGTATGCCCGCCCGCCGGAGGCTGTCCGTGATGACGCTTCGGGTGGTCCTGGCCGACGACTCCTACCTGGTCCGCGAGGCCATCGTCCACGTGCTCGCCGACGTGCCCGAGGTCGAACTGGCCGCGGTGTGCAGTGACGTCGACGAGCTCCGGCGCGCCATCGAGGCCGAACGACCCGACGTCGTCGTGACCGACATCCGCATGCCGCCGACGGGGGACGACGAAGGCCTCCGCGTCGCGGCCGAGCTGCGCGACTCGCATCCGGAGATGGGCGTGGTCGTGCTCAGCCAGTACCTCGAGCCGCGGTACGCACTCGATCTCCTGGCCGAGGGCTCCGACGGTCGCGCCTACCTGCTCAAGGAGCGTGTCCACGACAAGGCCGATCTGACCGCGGCGATCGAGGCCACCGCGGCCGGAGGGTCGGTCATCGACGCGAAGGTCGTCGACATGCTCGTCACCGTCCGCGCGCGCGTCGCCGCCTCGCCGCTCGCCGGACTCACGCCGCGGGAGCGCGCGATCCTCGGCGAGATCGCCGAGGGCAAGAGCAACGCCGCCATCGCCCGATCCCTGACCCTGAGCAAGCGCGCGGTCGAGAAGCACATCAACTCGCTGTTCACGAAGCTGGAGCTGCCCGAGTCCGAGGACGTGAGCCGGCGCGTCCGGGCCGCGCTGCTGTTCCTCGCCGACGAGGCCGGCGACAGCCCGGGCTGAGCGGCGCGTCAGAGGTCCCGCGCCGGCGGCAGCGAATCGCCGCTCTCGGCCAGGAACAACAACGTCGCCTTGACGCGGCTCGAGACGTCGGGCGCCCCGACGAGGTTGAGCTTCATGAAGATCGCGTTGATGTGCTTCTCGACCGCGCGCTTGGTGAGCACGAGCGACTGGGCGATCGCCTCGTTGCTCTTGCCCTGCGCGATCTCGGCCAGCGTCTCGCGCTCGCGCGGCGTGAGCACGGCGAGCGGCGAGTCGGCGCCGTTCGCCCGGCTCTGCACGAGCAGCTCGACGATCTTCGGGTCGATGTACGAGCCGCCCTGCTGCACGGCGCGCACGGCGTCGACCAGCTGCCCGCGGTGGTGGACACGCTCCTTCAGCAGGTAGGCGCGCCGCGCGGAGCCGGCCTCGAGCAGCTTGAGCACGTAGGCGGACTCGGCGTACTGGCTGAGCACGACGACACCGGTCTGCGGGTGCGTGTCGCGCAAGGCGGCCGCGACGCGGATGCCCTCGTCGGTCTCCGTCGGCGGCATGCGGATGTCGGTGACGACGACGTCCGGCGCCTCGGCCTCGATCGTCGCCATCAGGGTGTCGGTGTCCGCGACGGCCGCGACGAGCTCCACGTCCGGCGCGTCCGAGAGCAGCCGCGTCACCGCCTCGCGGACGAGGAACGCGTCCTCGGCGACCACGACCCGAACGGCCATGGCGCGGACCTTACTGCGGCGCCGGAGCATGGGACGCCAAGTTTGCGTAGGCAGACCGGAGTCACTCTGAAGAACCAACCAGTCAGGGACGCCCACACGTCGGTCGGGGCCCGGGTGCCGGGGGAGGAGCACTGCCCGCGGGACTCGTGGACACAGGCTGGCGCGGCCGCGGTCGCTCTGCCAGCATCGCTCGCTCGCCGGTCACGCTCACGCATCGTCTCGACCGGCGGGGGGGAGGATCCGTGCGCCACGCGCTGCTGGACCGGGAGGACGCGTCCCCACGCGACGGCGTCGTGGGCGTCCTCGCTGTCGACGACGACCCCGGCTTCCTGCGCCTCGCGCGGAAGGTCGTCCGGGCCGCGGCCGGCTTCGACCTCCTCGGCGAGGCGAGCACCGGCGAGGACGGCGTCCGGCAGGTCGCCGTCCTGCGCCCTCAGCTGGTGCTCATGGACGTGCGCATGCCGGGCATCGGCGGCCTCGAGGCCGCGCGCCGCATCACGCACGCCGACGACAGCGACATCGCGGTGATCCTGATGTCCGCGGACCCGTTCACGGTGTCGCCGGAGTCGGTGCCGCCGCGGGCCATCGGGGTCGTGGGCAAGGAACGGCTCAGTCCCCGGTCGCTGCGGGCGCTCTGGGACGACTGGCGCCTCGAGCACCCGCGCGCCGGCGCGGCCGGCGTCAGCCGAGGAGCTTCGCCTTCTGCACGGCGAACTCCGCGTCGGTGAGGACGCCCTGCTCCCTGAGCGCCGCGAGCTCCTTGAGCTGCTCGATCGGAACCGTGGGAGCGGCTGCGGGAGCCGGCGGCGGCGGCGGCTCGTCGTACCCGCGCTGGGGCTCGTCGTAGTACTGCGGCTCCTGGTTGGACCAGCGCTGCGCCTGCCGGCGCGAGACGCGGTTGCTGACGGCCGTGGCGGTACCGGCCACGACGGCGGTGCGGGCGACCCCGCGAAGCAGTCCGGGCATGGTGATCCTCGCGATCAGTCGGTTGCCTCGACCGCGTCGAGCGACGCGATCAGGGCCTGGATGGGGATGCGGCCGCTCGCGACGAGCTGGCCGCCGGAGCGGCGCAGGGCGACGGCGACGGGCGCGGCCCAGCGGTTCTCCCACACGAGCACGGCGGCGGACGTCCCGGGTTCGAGGGCGGCCGCGGCCTCCTGGAGATCCTCGGAGTTCAGCAGGCCCGACGACGCGCCGGCGAACGCGCCGTATGCCTCGAGCGAGCCGAGGTCGAGCTCGAAGGCCACGCCGTTCTCGTCCTTGGCCATGAAGGCGACGTCGAGGATCCGGATGATGCCCCGGTCGACGAGCTCGATGATGAGGGGCGCCGCCGCGCCGTCGGGCTGCTTCCCGGGCCATTCCAGGACCACGTAGTCGATCGGTCCCATCTCGAGGAGCTCTTCGCCCGCTCCCGTCCCGACATCGAGCGTCGGCCATCGTTCCTCCTGCGATCGCTTGGCGTGCAGGCGCGGCGGTGTCCCGCGCCTCGTCCGCCATTCGACCGCGAGCGGGGACGATCAGCATCACCCGGATCGGATGATTCAGGCGAGGAGGGACCGGCGATGGATCAGCTGCAGTCGATCTTCCCGAGCGTCTTCTGGTAGCTGTCGGACAGCTGCGTGACCGCCGTCTTCAGCTGCGACCCGGCGTCCTTGAGCGACAGGCTCTTGCCGACACTCGCAACGAGCGACGTCATCTGCGCCTTGAAGGCCTCGTTGGCCGACTGCACCTGCTTCTTGCGTTCGTCGTTGAGGTCGCCCTGGGCGTCGGCGATCTTGCCGAGGTCCGTGCGGATCGCCTGGACATTCGCGGTCACGCCGTCCACGGTCGCCGTGGTGATCGTCAGGCCGCGGAGCTCGTCGACCTGCTTCTTGATGTCGGCGCGCGCGTCGCAGACCTTGCTCGACGCCTTGTCCGCCTTGGACTCGCCGCCGCACGCCGCCACCGCGAGGCCGGCGACGAGGAGCAGAACGGCGATCGAGTGCTTCATCTGACGTGGCTCCTGAGTCGCGGACCGGTCAGATTCGACTGTCTCAGGAGCGCGACGAGCGCAACAAGAGGGGCCACCGGTCTATGAGGGGCACTGAACCCCACCCGGTTTTGGGGTGCACACACCATCGCGCGCGCCCCCGCGCGACCCGTACGGTCACGGGGACATGACGAGCGGTCGAGCGGCCCGGTCCGCCCCCATCGGCGTGCTTGCCACCGCCGCCGTCGCCCTCTGCGCCGCAACCGTCGCGTTCTCGCTCGTCGCGGCGCCGGCCGACGAGCGCGCGCTCGCCACCGTCGTCCAGGGGCTGGTCGTGGCGGTACCGGCCGGCGTCGGGCTCGCGGCGCTGCGGCGCCGGCCGGGCGACCGCTTCGCCCTCCTGCTTCTCGCGTCGGCGCTGCTCGGGTCGCTCACCACCGCCACCGTGTCGGACGACAGCGTGTCGTACAGCATCGGGCGAATCGCGGTCTGGCTCGTCGAGCCCGCGCTCGTGTACCTGTTGCTCGCCTTCCCGAGCGGCCGCCTGGCCGGGGCGCGCGACCGCGTCGCCTTCGGCGCGCTCATCGCCGTCGACGTGCTGCTGTACCTCCCGTCGGTCCTCGTCGTGCAGCACTTCCCCGAGCCGTCCCCATGGGGGATGTGCGGGGACGCCTGTCCGCCGAATGCGTTCGCCGTCACCGGCAACGAGCCGGCCTTCGCCGGCGACATCGTGCAGCCGCTGCGCGAGGGACTGACCGCCGTGATCTACCTCGCCGTGGCGGTGCTGATCGCCGGACGCATGCGGCGATCCGCGCCGCTCGGACGGCGCGCGCTCGCGCCGGTGCTCGGCACGGCGGTGTTCCGGGCGGTCGCACTCGCCGCCTACGACATCGCACGCAGCGGCGGGGAGACGTCGGCGCTCCTCAACGCGCTCGGCTGGGTCTACGCCCTCACCCTGCCGCTCATCGCGCTGGGCTTCGCCGGCGGCCTGCTGCTGGCCCGCCTCTACGGCGCCGGCGCCCTCGAGCGCCTGACGCGCCGCCTGCACGCGGGCGCCACTGCAACCGAGCTCCGGGTCGAGATGGCCGAGGCCTTCGAGGACCCTGCCCTGCAGATCGCCTACCGGGCGCCGGACGAGCCCGAGCAGTGGGTGAGCGACGCGGGTCGGCCGGTGCCCGCGCCGACGGCGCGCCCCGGGCGCGTCATCACGGAGGTCCGCGCGTCGGGACGGGTCGCCGCCATCGACCATGACGCCGCCCTGGCGCTCGAGCCGGGGATCGTGCAGGCCGCGGCGACGTACGCGGTCGCCCTGCTCGAGAACAGCCGCCTCGTCGCCGAGCTGCAGCTCTCGGTGCGCGAGCTCGCCGAGTCGCGGGGGCGGATCCTCAGCGTCGGCGTGCAGGCCCGCCGCAGGATCGAGCGCGACCTGCACGACGGCGCCCAGCAGCGGCTCGTCGCGCTGCGCACGTACCTGGCGCTCGAGAGCGACCGGCTGCGCGACCGCTCCGCGAGCATCGCCGACACGCTCGCGAAGCTCGGCGACGACGTCGAGGAGACGATCGACGAGGTGCGCTCGATCGCGCGCGGCATCTATCCGTCGCTGCTCGCCGACGGCGGGCTGGACGAAGCCCTCCGTGCCGCGGCGCTCGGCGCACCGATCCCGGCGCGCGTGGACTCCGACGGCGTCGGCCGCTACGGGCCGGAGATCGAGACGACGATCTACTTCGCGTGCGTCGAGGCGCTGCAGAACGCGGTCAAGCACGGCCACGGAGCGACGGGCGTCTGGATCTCGTTGTCCGACACCGGCAGCTTGCGCTTCGAGGTGCGCGACGACGGGGTCGGCTTCAGCGAGCCGGTGACGCCCGGAGCCGGCCTGACCAACATCCGCGACCGTCTCGCCGCGCTCGGCGGGCTCGTCACGATCGAGTCGACACCGGGCGAGGGCACGCGCGTCGCGGGCATCGTCCCGGTGAACGGGACGCCGGTGAACGGAACGCCGGTGGCCGGGCCGCCGCCTGCGCCGGTTGCCGACCGGCGCAACGGCCAGACCTGATCAGCGCGTCGAGAAGCTGCGGCCGGCTCCGCTCTCCAGGTGAAGGGCCGCGACAGGCGCGGCCCAAGACACCACCCGGAGGCCCCGATGAGCACCGCCAAACCCGACATCGTCACCCCTGAGCAGTGGCGCGCCGCGCGCGAGGCGCTGCTCGGGAAGGAGAAGGCGCACACCCGCGCGCGCGACGCGATGGCGGCCGAGCGCCGCCGCATGCCGATGATCCGCGTGGACCGGGACTATCGCTTCACCGCGCCCGGCGGCGGGGACGCGACGCTGCTCGACCTCTTCGACGGCAGCCGCCAGCTCGTCGTGTACCGGTTCTTCATGGACCCGGACATGGACGTCTACCCGGAGCGCGGCTGCCCCGGCTGCTCGATGTACGCCGACCAGCTGAGCAACCTGCTGCACCTGCGCGAGCGCGACACCCGCTTCGTCGCCGTGAGCCGCGGGGAGCAGGAGCACCTGCAGCGCTATCGCGAGCACATGGGCTGGGAGTTCCCCTGGTACACGCTGCGCGACGACTTCGACGCCGACCACGACGTCGCGGAGTGGCACGGCACGAACGTGTTCCTGCGCGACGGCGACGAGGTCTACCGCACGTACTTCATCGACGCCCGTGGCGACGAGGCGCTCGGGTCGACCTGGAGCTTCCTCGACATCACCCCATACGGCCGCCAGGAGGAGTGGGAGGACTCCCCCGCAGACTGGCCGCAGACCCCGCCCTACACCTGGGGCGGCTGGCACGACAAGTACGACCACACGCTCTGACGTGCTCGCCGACGTCGCAGGCATCCTGCTGCAGCAGGCCGATCGGGGAGAATGCGTCGCGCTGTGGATCAGGGCCGCGCACGCGATCCGCGCCTCAGGGCTGCGGCTGGAAGCCTGCTCTTCCTGGTCGTCGAGCCCGGCGTCATCGCCGGGCTGGTGCCCTGGGGGCTGACGGGCTGGAAGGTCGCGAGTCCGCCGCTGGTCATCGCGGCGGTCGGCTACGTGATCCTCGTCGCAGGAGTCGCGGTCTTGCTGCACGCGTTCGTCCGGTTCGTCATCGAGGGCGTCGGCACGCCGGCGCCGGTCGCGCCGACGCGGCACCTGGTCATCGGCGGCCTGTACCGCTACGTCCGCAACCCGATGTACATCGCCGTGGCGCTGACCATCGTCGGGCAGGCGATGGTGCTGGGCCGGCCCGTCCTGCTGCTGTATGCCCTGGTCTTCGGCGCCACCGTCGCCAGCTTCGTGTACCTCTACGAGCAACCGACGCTGACAGGGCAGTTCGGCGCGGAGTACGAGGCCTACTGCGACGCCGTCCCGGCGTGGCTGCCCCGTCGACGACCGTGGCGGCCAGACCGCCCGACGGACCGATCGGACGACGCGGCTCGCTGACGCAATGCCGCGGCGGCTCCGCAATTCATGGGCACGGCCATGCCGTGGTCGATCCGCCCCGAGGGCGCCTTCTTGACCGCCACCACGCCGCTGCAGCGAACCCGGTCGACGGTGACGAAGGCGATTCCGCAATAGACGACGTCTCCGACGCGGCGGCAGCTCTTGACGGGGGCGACCTCGGCGTTGACGCACCAGTCGAGGCTGCGGCACTTCTCCGACGCCAAGCTGACCGCCACCTGCCGCGCCGTGCTCTTGCTGAGCCGTTCGGCACCGAACGCCGGCGTGGTGCCGGCGAAGGCGAGCGCGACAACGCCGACGGCGCATACTCGTTTGCACATCGACTTCTCCGGACCGTTCGTTGGACGACGCGCTCAAGGCACCACCGCCGAGGGCGTGAGGTCGGTGCATCCACGGCGTCACCGAATCCGTTCGCCCGCAAGCCCGCCACGGATCGCATGGTTACTTTGCGACCGGCGCACGGCCGGAACGAGGCGGCTCGGACCGCCGGTCAGCGCCGCGCCCATGGAGCCAGCCGGGATCGAACCGGCGACCTCCTGCTTGCAAATAGCGCAGCATCGCGAAGGCTGAGGTGGCGAATCGTCCGATGAGCACGAGGATCCGCCGCCTCGTGCGCTCCCATGGCGGCGACTCGCGATGTGCGCGGATCGCCGACGATGCCGGCCGATTCGGGCACTCGACGGGCACTCGGGAAACATCGCAGGGCGGTGCCGGAGCTGGTCAGTCGGAGGGTCATCGCCGGTCCCCCTGCGGCCGGTCCGGGTCGCCTCTGTGCGATAGGGGCCGCGCCCGAGTGCTCTTGCTCCGCCTTGGATCGGACGCCGAATTGTCGATCAAACGCCACGAGCGCGATGCCGCGGACCTTGCTGCTCGCTGCGTTCCAGGCGACGGCGCCCCGACGGCCACCCGGTCGCGATTGCCGGGGCTGGAGCGGCCCTGGATCCAACGCCAGATCGCGTCGCCGCCGGTGAGGTAGACGAACATCAGAGCAGCGGCGCCGCTGACAAGTGCGCGCGGTCAGCCGACGCCCGCCGAGCACGCCGGTCCCCGAGCCGCCGCCGGCGTCCTTCGCGGCCGGCAGGATGCGCGCGAGAAAGTTGCGGATCCCCTCCTCGTGCTCCCTGATCCAGGCGTTGTTGTCCTGCAGCCGGGCGACCACCGCATCGGCGCCCTCGCTGATCGCGTCACCGACGCCACTTTCCCGAACAGCGCATCCAGGAACATCCGCGCCAGCCCTGCCACGATCAGCACCGCGCCGATTAACATCGGCAACGACCCGCGAGTCCGCGCGGGTGCTGCGGCGCGTTCCCCAGCCGCCCAGCGGCACGACTTGCGCGCTGATCAACGCCGCCACGATCAGCGGACCGTCGCCGCTCGGGCGTACCAGACCGCTCCCCCGACGAGCACCACGCCGGCGATCAGGAGCGCCTTGGCGCTCCAGCGAGCCAGCCTGCTGCCGACAAACACATCCGCGGTATCGGGACCACTGACTCAGGTCCGGGTCCGCTCTGAGAGGTCTGCACGGTCGCCGGGGGAAGCTGGAACATCGGTCGGTGCACGTCCGCGGCCATCATCATCCGGGCCGGAACGCGCCCCGAAGGCACGCCCGCACCGCGAACATGGTCGCCGCCAGCCCGTGGGGGCCGAACCAGCCGCGGCAGCCAGCCCGCGATCCGCGGGCAGTCCTACGCGCCGACGTGCGCCAGCTCGAGCAGCTCACCGTTGCGCTGAACGGCAAGGACGTCGACCGAGTTGGCGCCGGGTCGCAGGCTCGACGGCGGTACGAGCATCGAGAAGCGCCGGCGCCCGCCCCAGGTGTACGTGCGGCCGACGGCGCCGACGCGGCCGTTGATCGCGACAGCGAGCGGCTGACCGATTCGGACTCCCCGGCCGAGGCTGCCGGTCACGTAGACGGGAAGCACCCCGGAGGCGCGCGCGACGCCCGCGAAGGCCTCGGAGCCGTCGATGTGCGCATGTTGCGTTCCCTTGCCGACCCGCAGTGCGGCCAGCCGCCTGCCGAGCAGGCCACGATGCGGGCCGAGTCCGAATACGGAGCGCAGGCCACGCGGAAAGACCGCGCGTTGGCGAGCGAGCTCGGCGTCGCGCGCCCGCACGAACGCATCGACGGGCCCGACGCTGACGAATCGCCCGCGGCGGCCGTTGCGCACGCTCGGAACGGCCGAGGGCGCCGTCGTCGTCAGCGGCACGCCGTCGCCGACGCCCCCCGGCACGCCGACGACCGAGGCGATGGTCGGCATCACGTCGATCGTCTGCGCCGGCCCCTCGTCGATTCGCGCAGTGCTCTGCTGCGGGCCTTTGATAAAGAGCGGGATCCCGGCGATCCCCGCGAAGGCCGCCGTTGTGACGGGCCGGCGCGACCCCGCGGGTCGCAGGCCGACGCCGTGGTCGGCGGTGACCACGACGAGCGCCCGGTCCCACAGTCCGGCGGCCCGCAGCCGTCCGATGAGCTGCCCGAGGAGCCGGTCGGCGTAGCCGACCTGCAGTAGATGGCGCTGCATCGCCTGTTCGACGAGGTAGCGATCTCGCGTCCAGGTCTGGTCCGTCAGCCCGGGAAGGCTCGCTCCCTCAACGGGATACTGATGCCCGGACGGCAGCAGTCGCCAGGGGACGTGCGGAACCTCGAAATGCCCCACGTAGAGGGGTGGCCGGCCGGTTTGGGGGCCCACCGATCGCACGAACCGTGCCGCATCGCGCAGGCGGCCGGCGAACACGTCGCTACCGGCGATCGGCGGCTCGCCCGCCCGAGAGCGGACCGCGGGCCCGGTGCTCCGCGGCGTCCGGACGCCGTTCTCCGTGCCGCCGAAGTCCTCGTAGTCGCGATCGATCGGCGTCAGCCGGCGGCCGAGATCGTCAGGCAGCAGCTGGTGGGCCGCGACGAGGCCCAGGTCCCCTGCCAGTGAGCGCAGCCGCGCGGGCTGCGGCTCGGCCGGCCGCCGAGCGCACACATCGGTCGGGCACACATGGGTGATCGGCTCCAGCGCGTGGACGTCATAGCTGCCGCCCAACAGCGTGAAGACGCTGCGCGGATACTGGCGCGACGTCGGGAGCCGCGGCGCTGGGCGCAGGCCCGTCAAGGATTGCGGGCACCGCCACGAACGTGCCGTCGGCGACGGTCGTGGCGTTGCGATACCAGGTCGATGTCGCGGCCAGCTGCCCGAAGCCGGGGTAGCTGGCGGCGTCGATCTGCCCGCCGGCGCCCATCAGCGAGATGGTTGGCAGCTCGTCGAAGATGACGAGGACCACGGGAGTGTCGGACTGCAGGGACACCTCGGCGGCGGCCGCCTCGTGCCGCAGGACGAGCTCCGAGACCGGTGAGAACAGCAGGAACACGGCGAGGAAGACCGCCGGCGCCGGGACGAGCGCCGTGAGGAACGTGCGCACCGGTGCGGCGCGCACGTAGCCGGCGGAAATCGCGGCGCCGGCCGCCGCCGCGGCGGGGACGAGGACCATGCTCTCGCTCGGCATGAGCTTCTTGAGGACGCCGACCGCCACGGCGGCTCCGAGCACACCGACGAAGACGACGTGCAGGGCGCGGCCGAGCGGCGGCCAGACCAGCGACGCGACGAGCTCGACGGCGGTGAGCGCCAACGGCGGAACGAGCACGAGTACGAGCGCGAGGATCACGATGTCCGCGCTGGTGTTGTCGCGCGCGACGAAGAACTCGGCGTTCCTGGCCAGGTCGTCCAAGAGGGGCTGCGCGACCGCGAACGCCCAGAGGACGGCGAGGTGTGCGACCGCGACGGGCGGCGACGGCGACCACCACGCCGAGGGATGCGCGACGGCCTCGGGAGAGCGCCGACAGGGCGTGAATCGCCAGCGACGCGGGCTGCGCGGCCTCGGATGTCCCGACTCTGCGCGAGGGCCCGCCTGTATCGGCCGGCTTCCCCGAGCGACCGCCGACAGCCGCCGGAGACGGATCCACCACCGCCTGAGCGTCACGAAATCCTCCGCGATGCGCGCGAGGAGTGCTGCACGACGATGGTCAGCTTCCGTGTCGAGATGGCGTCGTGTCGACGTCGATCAACTCCAGTCCCGCGCGGCGCCGGAACGCGAGCGCCGCCGCCGCGGCATCGTACGCTCGCGGCACGAGGAACGTGCGTCCTGCGACGGACGTTGCGTTCTCGCCCGGATGTGACAACGGTGTTAGCTCGGCCCTCCGGTTCCTGGAGGAGGGCTCGTGGCAGCGATCCTGGCGTATCTCGATGCCGGTAGCGGCAGCATGATCGTCCAACTGCTGCTAGGTGGAGCGGCGGCCCTGATCGTGGCCGTCAAGCTGTGGTGGCAGCGCATCCTGCGTCTGCTGCGCCTCCGCCCACAGGAGTCGCGCGAGAGCGAGGCGGGGTCCACCGGTAGCGACTGACCCGGCGCGCGATGGCCCTCGACCCCGGGTCATTCCGCGACCCCGACAGCCGCGTCTTCCTCACCGCCGACGGGGTCTACCGGCTCCTCAGCGAACGAGGGCGCGACGACTGGCTGAAGCTGCGCGAGGCGCCGGTCTTCGCGGAGGCGACCGCGGGGGGCACGCTGGTGGCGACACAGGCGGTCGAGCGCGACGCCGTGCCGGAGTTGGGCGGCCTGGCGTGCGCCGCGGTCCTGCGCCACGAGCGCGTGCCGTTCATCTCCTACCCGTACGAGTGGACGTTCGGGATGCTGCGCGACGCCGCGCTGCTGCAACTCGACCTCCTCGAGCGCGCGCTGGCCGACTCGCTGATGCTCAAGGACAGCTCGCCGTACAACGTGCAGTGGCGCGGCGCCGCCCCGGTGTTCGTCGACGTCGGCTCGTTCGAGCGCCCTGCGCGAAGGTGAGCCGTGGGTCGGCTACCGCCAGTTCTGCATGCTCTTCCTTTATCCGCTCATGCTCCAGTCCTATCGCGGCGTGGCATTCCAGCCCTGGCTGCGCGGGTCGCTCGAGGGCATCACGCCCGCGGACGCCGCCCGGCTGCTGAGCGCCCGCGACCGGCTGCGGCGCGGCGTGCTGACGAACGTCGTCCTCCATGCGCGACTCGAGCGCCGCTACTCCGGCGTCGAGGGCCGGGCCGTAAAGAGGGAGTTGCGGTCCGCCGGCTTCAGCACCGACATCGTCCGGGCGAACGTGCGGCGCATGCGCAAGCTCGTCGGCCGGCTGAGCTGGGAGCCCGGCGAGTCCGCGTGGACTGGCTACGGCGAGGCCGACGGCTACACCGACCCCGACCGCGAGGCCAAGGCGGCCTTCGTGCGCGAGGCGGGGGGCCGCCGACGGCGGCGCCTGGCATGGGACCTCGGCGCCAACGACGGCGACTATTCGCGGATCGCCGCGGCGACGTCGCGACTGCGTCGTGGCGATGGACGCCGACGCCCCGACCGTCGAGCTGCTCTACCGCCGGCTGCGCGAGGAGGGCGAGCGCGCATCCTTCCGCTCGTCGTGGACGTCTGCGACCCGTCGCACGGCCTCGGCTGGCGCGGGCGCGAGCGGTTGGCGCTGGAGGACCGCGGGCGTCCTGAGCTCACGCTATGCCTCGCGCTCGTCCACCACCTCGCCATCACGCACAATGTGCCGCTCGCCGAGATCGTCGACTGGCTCGCGGGTCTCGGCGGCGAGCTCGTGCTCGAGGTCCCCACGCGCGAGGACCCGATGGTGCAGCGCCTGCTCGCCGCCAAGCGCGACGGCGCACACGAGGACTACGAGCTCGACGGCATCGAGCGCCTGGTCGAGGCGGCGTTCGCGGTCCGACGGCGCGAGGTCCTGCCGTCCGGCACCAGGGTGCTCCTCGAGGCGTCGCCGCGCGGCACATGAGCGACGAGGGGTCGCGGCCGGCGGCACGCCGAATGCCGGCTTGGCCCGTCGCCGTGGCACCGGGGGTTTCGTGAGGTGGAGCCAGCCGGGATCGAACCGGCGACCT
>CAWBIM010000018.1:0-21095 GCA_963788935.1 uncultured Actinomycetes bacterium
CGCCGCGTCGTCGTGGGCGCGCGGCGCGTAGTGCAGGTACCGCATTGTGGTCTGCACGTTCGCGTGGCCCATCCACTCCTGCACCCGGCGGATGTCGGCGTGGCCGATCACCCGGGTGCCGAATATGTGGCGCAGGTCGTGGAAGCGCAGCGGCCGCAGGCCGGCGGACTTCAGCGCCGCGCGGTACCGCCGCAGCAGCGCAGACGCGTCGAGGTGACGGCCGACCAGACCGACGAACACGAGGTCATCCGGCGCGGTGAACCGCTCACGCTGGCCAGGGGAGCGAGCGCCTCCGCCACCTCCGACGCCATCGGCACCGACCGCACCTTCCCGCTCTTCGGCGTCGACAGCTCACCGTTGGTGTAGCTCGCGGTGACGCGGATGTACGAGCCGCCGAAGTCGACGTCGCGCCAGCGCAGCGCGACGAGTTCGCCCTGGCGCAGGCCGGTGAACGCCGCCGTGAGGAAGATCGCGGCCTCCTGCTCGGACGCGGCCGCACGCACGAGCGCATGCACTTCCTCCGGGCTGAACACGTCGATGGCGTCCCGGCGCCGCCAGCCGCGGCTTCTCGATCTTCGCCACCGGGTTCACCGGCAGCCCGTAGACCCGGCACGCCCGCGCCATCACGCCGTGGAAGATCACGATGACCTTGCGCTTCGTCGCGTTCGACAACGGCCGGTCGGCGCCGAGCCGGCGCGCCCAGCGGTCGACCTCCTGCTCGGTGATGTCCTCGAGCCGACGTAAGCCGAACGGCGGCAGCAGGTGGTTGCGGAGCACCGAGCGCGCGTCGCGGACCGTCGACGGCTTGCGCTGCCGGTCGTCGGCCAGGTAGCGCAGGTACTCGTCCGCGGCGTTCGCGAACGTCCGCCCAGTCCGAACCATTCCGGGCAGCGTCCCGCGCTCGGCCTGAGCGAGGACGTCGCGCAGCCACGCCTGGGCCGTGCGCTTGGTGAAGTACCGCTCGGGTGGCCGGCCGCGCTCGGTCCACACCTTCCCGATCATGCGCTGGACCTGGCGCGCCCGTCCGGCAGTCGGTACTTCGCCCGCCACACCAGACGACGCTTTCCCTCGACGCGAAAAACGTGTCCTGAGAGGAGTTCGCTGGCCGCGATCGACGCGCGCAGTGGGAGACCGTCGGGACATATTTGGGACACGGTTTGATCGTGACCGAATGGACAGAAGAAATCGGATTCCAAGCATTTCTAGCGCCCCCGGCAGGATTCGAACCTGCGACCTGCGGATTAGAAGTCCGCTGCTCTATCCAGCTGAGCTACGAGGGCCTGTGGTGCAGCCTACGGGGCCGTCAGCGGCATGGGTCCGCCGGGCCGCATGGCAGGGTGCACCGTGCGCGCGAGCGCAACTCCTCCGCCCCCCGACGCGTTCAGGCTCTCGATGACCAAGACCCTCGCCCTGTCCCTCACGGCCCTCCTGGCCACCCTCGCCCTCGCCGTCGCGCCCTCGAGCGCCGGCGCGAAGATCGCCATCCGCGTCGGCATCGGCGACCAGCAGGTCTCGACGTTCGACCAGCCGCGCTTCCAGGCCCGGAAGTTCAAGCTCGTGCGCTACTTCGTCCCCTGGAACATCGAGCAGAACAAGGACGAGCTCGCGCTCGCGACCGCCTACGTCGAGCGGGCGCGCCGCGACCACATCCAGGTCCTGCTGCACATCTCCAGCGACGACCTGCGCATCAAGCGGGCGAAGCTGCCGTCCGTCGCGCAGTACAAGACGCAGATCAAGAAGATCGTCGCGACGTTCCGGCCGCTGGGCGTCCGCGACTTCGGCGCGTGGAACGAGGTCAACCACGCCAGCCAGCCGACCTACAAGAGCCCCACCCGCGCCGCCGATTTCTTCGTCGAGGCCTACCGGGCGATCAAGCCGAAGTGCAGCTTCTGCAACGTCGTCGCGCTCGACGTCCTCGACCAGGTCGGGGTCGAGCGGTACATGCGCAGCTTCTACCGCCACCTGAGCTCGACCTACAAGCAGCGCGCGAGCGTCGTCGGCATCCACAACTACGGCGACGTCAACCGCCAGCGGACGACGTTCACGAAGAGCATCATCAGCCAGTCGCACGAGTTCAACAAGAAGACGCGGTTCTGGTTCACGGAGACCGGCGGCCTCGTCAAGTTCGGCCGCAGCTTCCCGTGCAGCGAGGAGCGCGCCAAGAACCGCCTCAAGAACATGTTCTCGCTCGCCCGCACGTACCGCACGAGCGGCGTCGAGCGGCTCTACGTCTACAACTGGAGCGCGCCGCCGAACGAGTGCGACGCGCGCTTCGACGCCGGCCTCGTCAACCCCGATGGGTCGCCGCGCCCCGGCTACAACTACCTCAAGGACGCGCTGCCGAACTACGAGCGCTGACCGGCGCCTCCGTCTCGTCGTCGTCCGTCCCCAGGTGCACGCCGCGCCCCGGGACGGGCGATGACTGCACGATCGACGTCGTCGTCTGGCCGAACAGCGTGAAGCGATCGATCACCTCCTCGAGGTGGTCGACGTCGCGCACGTGCGCGCGCATCACGAAGCAGTCGTCGCCGGTGACGCGGTTGCACTCGACGACCTCGGGCGTCTCCTGCGCTTGGCGCGCGACGTCGGCGATCTGGCGCGGCGCCGGCCGGATCCGGATGACCGCGCTGAGCGTGTAGCCGAGCGCGCGCGGGTCGAGGTCGGCGTGGTAGCCGCGGACGACCCCGTCGCGCTCGAGGCGGGCGAGCCGCTCGGCCACCGCCGGTGAGGACAGCCCGACACGCCGGCCGAGCTCGGCGAGGCTCAGGCGGGCGTCGGCCTGGAGCTCGCGCAGGAGCCGGACGTTCGTGGCGTCGAGCAGACCGTCTTCGGTGATCGCGCCGTTCTGCCTGCCATTCGAAGGCATGCAGCGAACAATACCTGCGTTCCGGCATGGACGCTCGGGCTTCGGCCGAGGATCGTGTCGTACCGTGTCGTCGAACGCCACCTCCGTCCGCGCCGCGCCGATGCCCGCGGCCGCCGCCGATCGCGTCCCACCGCATGCCTGGTTCGTCGGCAGCGCGGTCTTCCACTACCTCGGCCCCGCGTTCGCCGTGCTCCTGTTCGCCCGCGTCGACGTGCTCGGCGTGGCGTGGCTGCGGATCGCGGCCGCCGCGGTCGTGCTCGGCGCGTGGCGGCGGCCGTGGCGCGCCGTCGGCCGCCTCGACGGCGACGGCCGCCGGCTGCTCGCCGCCTGGGGCGCCGTGCTCGCGGTGATGAACTGCTGCTTCTACCTGGCGATCGACCGCCTGCCGCTCGGCACCGTCGCCGCGATCGAGTTCCTGCCCGTGATCGTGCTCGCCGCGATCGGGGCGCGGACCGCGCGCAACCTCGCGGCGATCGCGCTCGCCGTGCCCGGCGTCTACCTGCTCTCGCACGTGCAGTGGCAGGGCGAGCCGCTGGGCGTCGCGCTCGCGTTCGCGAACGCGGTCCTGTTCGCGCTCTACATCGTGCTCGCCCACCGCGTCGCGCGCCAGGGGGCGATCGGCGGGATCGACGGGCTGGCGGCGTCGATGCTCGTCGCCGCCGTCGTCGTGACGCCGCTCGCCGGCTGGGCGGCGGTGCCGGCCATCGGCGACCCGGTCGCGCTCGTCGCGGGCGTGGGCGTCGGGATCTGCTCGTCGGTGATCCCGTACGTGTTCGACCAGCTCGCGATGCGCCGGCTGGCGCGGGCGACCTACGCGCTGATGGTCTCGCTGCTGCCGGCGACCGCGACGGTCATCGGCGTGATCGTGCTCGCGCAGATCCCCTCGGCGACCGAGGTCGCCGCGCTGGGGCTCGTCATCGTGGGCGTCGCCATCCACCGTGAGCCGCCGGACGCCGCCGGGCCGTAGCCCGCGGGGTCGGCGGGGCGGCGGAAGGTGCGACGGCCGGAGGCGCCCTCGCACACGCCGAAGCGCGGCGGGAGGCAGGACGGGACGCGGGAACGGTGGGACATCGGCAGCCTCAGCTCGCGGAGAGGGTCGGTGTCGGGGTGGGGGGATGTTCCGGGCCGGACGCCGGGCCGCGGGGGCGGCGCCGACGCGAACGGGTGATGCCGCGGGTGCGGTCGAGCGGCGGCGTGTGGGTCCGCTGGCGCTCGAGGTCGACGACGATGTGCAGCACCGGCTGGTCGAAGCGGACGCGGGCACGGGCGACGAGGTCGCGGGCGAGCCACTCCGAGCGGGCCTCGGGGTGGGTCGCGATCACGATCTCGTCGGCCGCGAACACGAGGAGCGCGTCCGCGATCGCCTGCAGCGGGTCGCTGTCGCCGATCTGGCCGCGGGCGTGGATGCCCGCCGCCCGGAGCCGGTCCAGCGAACGGGCGAGCCGCTGCTCCGCGTCGCGGCGCGCACCGTCGCTGTCCGGCATCCAATGGCGCAGGCGCGTGTCGAGCGCGGGCGCGACGACGAGGACCTCGCCGCCGACGTTGCGGGCGCGGAAGCGGATCGCCTCATGGAGCACCGTGCCGTCGACCGTCTCGTTGGCGACGACGAGGATCCGACGACCCTGCAATCTGCGTTCCGTGCGTTCGACCGCCATTCCTGCTCCTGCACTCCGGGGGGGTCTCGGGAGGTGACTGCGGAGCGCAGTAGACCGCGCCGCCGTGAGCGACCGCTAAGCCGCACATAAGCGCCCCGTAAGTCCGCCGCGCCCGCCATCCTTCCCCGCGCCATGGACCTCCACCTCCCGCTGCTCGCGCGCGGCCTCTTCGCCCTGCCGCCCCGCGCCCAGGCCGTGCTCGGCGGGCGCGTCCCGGCCGCCGCGGCCGGACTGGAGCCCGACGCGTGGCTCGTCGCGCGGCTGGCCGAGCGCGACCGCGACGTCCTCGCCGACCTCCCGCTCGACGTCCTGCGGCGGAAGTTCGAGCGCACCGTGGCGACCGTCTCGGTGCGCCCGAGAGTGCCGGTCGCGCGCGCGGACGCGTCGGTCGCAGGCGCCGTCGGCCCGCTCGCCGCCCGGCTGTACACCCCGGCCGCGGCGGCGGCCCCGGGGCCGCTGCTCGTCTACTACCACGGCGGCGGCTGGGTCGAGGGCTCGGCCGCGACCCACGAGCCCGCGTGCGTGCTGCTCGCCCACCTCGCGGGCGTGCGCGTGCTCTCGGTCGACTACCGCCTCGCGCCCGAGCACCCGTTCCCGGCCGCGGCCGACGATGCGCTCGCGAGCTTCCGCGACGTCGCGGGGCGCCCCGCGGACTTCGGCGCCGACCCGGCGCGCCTCGCGGTCGGCGGCGACAGCGCCGGGGGCAACCTCGCGGCCGTCACGGCGCTCGCGCTGCGCGGCGACCCGGCCGCGCCCGCGTTCCAGCTGCTGATCTATCCCGGGCTCGACATGACCCGCAAGCACCCGTCGCGCCTGGCGTTCGGCGCGGGCTTCCTGCTCACCGAGGAGAACATGCGGTTCTACGAGGACTGCTACGTCCCCGACCACGGCCGCCGCGCCGACCCGCGGGTGTCACCGATGGTCGCCCCCGACCTCGCGGGCGTCGCGCCCGCGCACGTCGCGACCGCCGTCGCCGACCCGCTGCGCGACGAGGGCGAGGCGTACGTCGCCCGCCTGCGCGCCGCGGGCGTGCCGGTCGCGCTCCAGCGCCACCCGCAGATCCACGGGTTCTTCAACATCACCGCGATGCGCAGCGGGCTGCGCGGGCTCACGCTGATCGCGGGCGCGCTGCGCCAGGGCCTGACCGCCTGACGGCGCGGCTCAGCGGCAGAGGAAGATCCAGTCGGACTCGAGCAGGCCGGCGCGCCGGACGGCGTCGGGGCCGAGGTCCTCGGCGGGGCGGATCGTCTCGACGGTGAACCCCGCGGCGGCGAGCCGGCCCGCGATGTCCGGGGCGTAGAGGCGCACGTGATCGTCCTGGAGGAACTCGCGCCGCCGCGCCTCGGGCGTGACGACCGACGGGTCCTCGTAGGTCTCCGCGCGCGCGAGGTCGAGCGGGACCATGACGAGGCACCAGCCGCCGTCGACCGTCACCCGGCGCAGCTCGCGCATGGCCGCCGCGTCGTCGGGGACGTGCTCGAGGACGTGCGAGCACATGACCGCCTCGAAGGCGTCGTCGGGGAGGGCGAGCGCGTTGAGGTCGAGCTGGAGGTCGACGCCGGCCGGGTCGAGGTCGGCGGTCACGTAGCGCAGGCCGCGCTCGGCGGCGAGCGGCGCGAGCCGCTCGCGCATCGTCCACTCGGGCGCGAAGTGCAGCAGCGAGCGGGCGTCGCGCAGCAGCGCGGGGCGGCGGGTCAGCAGCAGCCACTGCGCGCGGTGGCGCTCGTGCGAGCCGCAGTGCCAGCACAGCGCGTCGGGGCGGTTCCACGCCGCCTTGAAGCGGTCGAAGCGGCCGCCGCAGAGCGGGCACTCGACGGCGCTGCCGCGGTGGCGCAGGATGTCGACGCGGCGACGGACGGCCGGCGCGATCCGCCGCGGGAGGGACGCGAGCACGGGACCGGATGCTAAGGCGGCGGGCGGCGGGGGGCCGCCCGCAGCTCGATCGCGGCGGCGGGCGCGAGGAGCATCGTCAGGCCGGTGCGCGGGTCGCGTGGCGACGCGCGCCGCTCGCGCAGGACGACCGCCGCCCACGGCTCGCCGGCGTCGAGCGCGGGCGCGAGGTCGGCCGCGACCTCCCGCGGCACCCAGCCGACCTGCTCGCCGCCGCCGGCCGGGTCGACCGCGATCGCGCTCGGGTCGTGTTCGTTGTCGGGGTCGCGGCGCAGGACGAGCGGCCGGCCCGGGCCGACGTCCGCGGTCGCCAGCGCGTCGGCGTGATGGCGCCCGGCGCCGGCGACGCCCGCGATGCGCAGGCCGCGGGCGGCGAGCTCCGGGGCGTCGCGGCCGAGATAGCGGCCGGTCTCGGCCTCGACCAGCTGGTACCCCGCGAGCCAGACGACACCGCCGTCGTCGGGGTACCAGTAGCGCTCCTCGAAGACGACGTCGACGGTCATGGGCGCGGCCGGCATCCATCCAGCGTACGAGGCGACGAACGGCGCGCCGGGCGCGACGAGCGGTGCGCGCCCAGGTCCGTCGCCCGGGCTGCACGGGATGTTGCACCCGTCCGCGCCGGCGTCGGGATCGCCGTGGCGATCGGCGATCGTGCCATCACTCCGCGATCCGGAGCGGTCGCGCGGGGCGCGGGCGGGACGCGGCGCCCGGCCGCGTCGATCGCTAGCGTGGCGCCCTCGCTCTGGCCTGTGGCGTCGGTGACGTCTCCCGCGGGCCCCGAACGAGAAGGAGTCGCAGATGCACCGCCGCTTCAGGCGGTCGCAGCTGCCCGTCGGGCTCGCCGTGGCCGCCGCCGCGGCCGTGCCCGGGTCAGCTGCCGCCGCCCCCGATCCCCACGTCCCCGACGCGGCCGCCGCCGACGTCGCCGCGCCGACCCCGGCCGCGATGCGCTGGGCCTCCGGCGCCACCGGCCGGCCGGCGGCCATCGTCCGGCGGCTCGCGGTGAAGCGCTCGCGCGTGCGCGCCGTGCACCGCCGCGCGCTCGGCGCCGTCCACGCCGCCCGGGCCCAGGTCGGCGACGCGTACGCCTACGGCGCGAGCGGCCCGGGCGCGTTCGACTGCTCGGGCCTGACCGCCTTCGCCCTGCGCCGCGCGGGCATCTCCCTCCCCCACTCGAGCTTCGCCCAGGCCGGTACCGGGACCCCGGTCGCGCGCGACGAGATCCGCGCGGGCGACCTCGTCTTCTTCAGCACCGCCGGCCCCGGGGCCTCGCACGTCGGGATCGCGACGAGCCGCGACACGGTCGTGTCGGCGACGTCGCATGGCGTCATGGAGCACTCGATCTCCGACGCCTACTGGGGCGGCGCCTACGACGGCGCGCGCCGCGTCGTGACGCGCCGGCACTGAGCGCCGCGCGAACACCGGCCCGGCGTGACGGAGCGGGGTCGCGGACCCGCCGGGGCCCGCGACCGCCATGCTCCCTCCTGCGGGACTGGCGTCCCGAAGATCAGGCCGGCTTGACGACCACCGTCTGGCGCATCCACGGGTGGAAGACGCACTGGAAGAAGTGCGTGCCGACCGCCAGGTCGGTGTCGTCCCGCGAGGTGCCGGGGAACACGATCGTGCCGAACTTCGGCAGGCAGTCCGTGGCGAAGTCGCGCAGCGGCAGGCCCAGCGGGACGGTGAACTGCGCGATGCAGCCGCCGCCGAACTCCGGGACCTCCGTGAACGAGTGGACCTCGCCGCCCTCGTTGACGGCGCGCAGCGTGTCCCCGGCGCGAAGCGTCGTGACGCCGTTGCGCCCGCCGGGGGCGTTGAACCACCAGGCGCGGTGGCCGAAGTCCTTCGGGTTGACGCGCGCGAGGAACTCCTCGGCGGTCACCCCGCCGGCGTTCTGCACGCAGCCGCCCGCGGTGAGCGGGTTGGCGTTGAAGGACGCCAGGTTGCAGGCGTCCTGCAGGCGGATCGTCTCCGTCTTCGGGCCGGCCGCCGGCGATGCCGCCGGTAGGACGACGCCCAGTGCGAGCACGGCGGCGACCGCCAGGGTGAAGCGGGTCCTGCTCCTCATGTGAACCCTCCGTGGTATGTCAGTGCGAGACGGCCGCCACGCCGGACCCGCCGCCATCCGACGGCCGGGCCGGACGCTGTACGGGAGCGCCCGTCCCCTCGCGTGCAAGTGTGGGCGAGGCGGTGGGCGGCGACCAGCGACGTTCGTCGTAGGACCGGGGTGGTCTTCGGAGGACCCACCGACGCGCCAACGGCGCCGCGTAGATTCCCGCGCCATGCCCTCCGTCCTCGACGTCCCGACCCCCGACGGCCGGAGCCTCCGGGTCCACGACACGGGGGCCGTCCTCGGGGGCGCGCCGGCCCTCGTCTGGCACACCGGCTCGCCCCAGACGGGCGCGCTGCTCGACCCGCTCGTCGCCGCCACGAGCGCGCGCGGGATCCGGCTGGTGCTCCTACGGCCGCCCGAGCTACGGCGGGTCGAGCCCGGACCGCGGGCGGCGCGTCGCCGCGGCCGCGGCCGACGTGGCGGCGATCGCCGGCGCGCTCGGCCTCGAGCGCTTCGCCGTCATGGGGGCCTCCGGCGGGGGCCCGCACGCCCTCGCCTGCGCTGCGCTCCTGCCCGACCGCGTCACCGCCGCGGTGAGCATCTCCGGCCTCGCGCCCTACACCGGCGAGGACGACTGGTTCGCCGGGATGGCCGCCCCCGAGGCGCTGCGCGCGGCGGCCGAGGGCCCCGAGGCCCGCGAGCGCCACGCCGAGGTCGAGACGTTCGAGCCGGATTCGTTCACGCCCGCCGACTGGGCCGCGCTCGAGGACCGGTGGGCCGCGCTCGGCCGCGACGCCGGGGCCGCGGGCGCCGCCGGCCCCGAGGGCCTGATCGACGACGACCTCGCGTTCGTCACCCCGTGGGGCTTCGACCTCGCGGACGTCACCGTTCCCGGTCCTCGTCGTCCACGGCGGCGAGGACCGCGTCGTCCCGCCCGCGCACGCCGACGCGATCGTGCGCGCCTGCCCGACGGCCGAGCTGTGGCTGCGCCCGCGCGACGGGCACATCTCCGTGCTCGACGCGTGCCCGGTGGCGATGGACTGGCTGCTCGCGCAGGCCTAGGCGGACGCGCGGGACCGCGGCCGCCGCGTAGGCCGCGAGCGTCCCGTCCCACGCCCCGGGCGAGTCGAACAGCGCCCGCATCCGCTCCGCCTCGGGCCCGAAGCGGTCGAGGTGGCGGTGCTCGAGCGCGACCCGCGTGCGGTCCGGCCCGTCGGCGACGAAACGCAGCTCGACCTCGGTGACGAGGCTCGGGTCGTACTGCCAGCGCGGGTCGATCTGCCACGCGAGCACGAGCCGCGCCGGCGGCTCCCACGTGTCGACGAACCCGGTCGACGTCTCGCTGCCGTCCGTGTGCCGCGTGTACCAGCGCCCGCCCTCGCGGGGCTCGATCACGATCTCCTGGATCGGGGCCGATCCGATGTGGTGCTCGGCCGGCCACCAGCCGGTCATCCCGGCGGTGAACACGTCGAACGCCCGCTCCTGCCCGACGCCGACGACGATCTCGCGGCGCACGGGCGCGATGGTCCGGGTCATCCGTCCGACTCCTCCCCGCCGCCTCGGCGGCCTCGGCGAACGCCGCGAGCGAGCGCTCCCAGAACTGGTCGAGGTGCGTGCGCAGGACGGCGAGGCCCTGCGGGTCGACGCGGTAGCGCCGCCGGGTGCCGTCGCGCTCGTCCACGACGAGTCCGACGTCCTTGAGGACCTTGAGGTGCTGGGACACCGCGGGCCGGGTGACGGGCAGCATCTCGGCCAGCTCGCCGACCGGCCGCGGGCCGTCGGACAGGGCGTCGAGGATCGCCTGGCGCGTGGGGTCGCCGAGGGCGGTGAGCATGGCGGCTCCGTCAGTCACGACGAACGGTAAGCTACCACGAACGACGAGTCCGCGAGGTCAGAGGCGCGCGATCGTGTCGATGTCCTCGGAGAACTCCTCGACGATCGCCTTCGTCAGCGTCGGGCGCGTCTGGGCGAGGGCGGCCATGTAGTCGGCCGTCGTCGGACCGCGAGGCTTGTCCGAGGCGTCCGTGTCGCCGTAGACGGCGACCTCGAGCGCGCGCTGGGAGCCCTTGCGGGCGGCGAACTCGATGTCGGCGGGGGTGAAGAGGTCGCTCGCCTCGACGAGCGCGTCGAGGTCGATGCGGTCGAGCACGGCCGCCGGGATGTAGCGCCGCCAGATCGCCGCCCGCGCGGCGGCGTCCGGCGCGCCGATCGGCAGGACGTAGTCGAAGCGGCCGTGACGCAGGAACGCCGGGTCGAGCGCGCGGATGAAGTTCGTGGCGCAGACGAGCAGGCGGCCGTCGCGCTCGCGGAAGCCGGGGATGAGCTTGAGCAGCTCGTTCGTCACGCCCTGCAGCGGCGAGGGCGGCTTGCGGATGCCCGCGATCTCCTCGACCTCGTCGATGAAGACGACCGCGTGCTCGAGGTCCTCGATCTCGGTGAACGTCTCGCGCAGCGCGAGCGCGAGGCCGTCGCCGGAGCCGGCCAGGCGCGAGGGGAACACCTCCACGAACGGCCATCCGAGCCGCGAGGCGACGGCCTTGGCGAACGTCGTCTTGCCGGTGCCCGGGGGGCCGAAGAGCACGATGGCGTGCGGCGGCACGACGCCGTACTCCTCGGCGAGGTCGGGGTCGACCAGGGGCAGCACGACGCGGCGCTCGATGAGCTCCTTCTCGTGCTCCATGCCGGCCAGCGCCTCCCACAGGCCGCGCGCGAGCATCCGCCCGCCCAGCGTCTCGAGCCGCCCGACCTCCTGGGGCTGGAGCGGCACGACCCGTTCGAAGTACGTCAGGTCGCGGGTCTCGTAGCCGCTGTCCCGGAACGCCCGCGTACCGGTCTGGCCCTCGACCAGCAGCGCCGACAGCCGGTGCACGCCGCGGGCGGTGAGGCGGGTCTCGAGCTCGGTGAGCATCGTGCTGCCGAGGCCCTTGCCGCGCCAGTCGTCGGCGAGCGCGAGGAGGACGATCCAGCCGCGATCGCCGAAGACCCGCGCCACGGCCGCGCCGAGGACGACCTCGCCGACGGTCACGACGACCGCGGTGCCGCCGTCGCGCAGCGCGCTGAGCACCTCGGGCAGCCCGTAGACCGCCGGCCGGTCGGGGCTGCGCGACTCCTCCCAGACGCGGACGACCTGGTCGAGGTCGTCCTCGTGGAACTCGCGGACCCGCGGGGTCGACATGCGCGGGAGTCTGCCACGCGGACGCCGACGGGCCGCGGCGGTGGCGACCGGCGCCGTAGCGGGTATGCGGCTTCACGAGCCGGCCACGAGGTGCTCACGGATCGTTGACACCTCACGGCCGTCCCAGCCGCGAGAACCCCTGCCCCGTCCCCCAGCTCGGAGGCTCCCCGTGCGCCGTTCCCCCTTCCTCGCCGTGGCCGCGGCCGTCGCCGTCGCGCTGACCGCGCCCGCGGTCGCGCCGGCCCGCGACCACTCGCCCGACCCCGCCCCGGCGGGCCAGGCGCGCCTGCTCGCGCGCGCCGTGCTTCCCGCGCGCACGTTCGCGCCCGGGCCGCCGTCGGGCACGCTCCTCGGCCCGGCCCCGATCAACGGCGTCCCGGTGCCGTTCGAGGGCCAGCCCGTCCAGGGCTTCTCGGCCACGCTCCCCGCCGGCCACGGCCGCCTCTGGGTCATGACCGACAACGGCTACGGCGCGATCGAGAACTCCGCCGACTTCAACCTGCGCGTCTACCTGATCAAGCCGAACGTCGAGACGGCGCGCGGCGGCCCGGGGACGATCGACGTCCTGAAGTTCTTCGAGCTGCGCGACCCCGACCACAAGCTCCCGTTCGCGATCGTCAACGCCTTCACGAAGCGCCGCGTGCTCACCGGCGCCGACCTCGACATCGAGTCGATGCAGCGCGACCGCGACGGCACGCTCTGGTTCGGCGACGAGTTCGGCCCGTTCCTCATCCACACGAGCGCGGACGGGCGCGTGCTGCACGCGCCGTACTCCCTGCCCGACCCCGACCACGCCGACCGGCAGATCCGCGCGCCGCAGAACCCGCTCAGCGAGGAGTCGAGCACGCTGCGGGTCATGAACGCGATGCGCGCCGACGCGCTCCGGCACGGCGACACGAAGACGCCGGTCGTCTCGCCCGACGCGAACCTCATCGCCGACGGCGACCCGGACACCTTCGACCCGTTCCGCCACGACCCGCCGGCCGGTTCGGGGCTGCCGCCGGCGTCGAGCGAGATCATCGACGTCGCCTCGCTGCACACCGCCGGCTTCAAGGTCGTGCCCTACACGGTCGACGACCCGGCGCGCATGAAGGCGCTCATCGACCTCGGCGTCGACGGGCTGATCAGCGACCGGCCCGACCTCGTCCAGCAGGTCGCGGCGGCCGACCCGAACACTCCCGCCGACTTCGACGTCCAGGCCCACCGCGGCGGTCGGGACCTGCGGCCCGAGAACACGCTGCCGTCGATGGAGGTCGGCCTCGACAACCTCGTCACGACGCTCGAGACCGACATCCACCTCACGAAGGACGGCGTGCCGATCCTGTCGCACGACCCGTACATCGACACCGGCAAGTGCCGCAACGCCGACGGCACGCCGTACACGTTCGACGACGAGGTCCTGATCAAGGACCTGACGCTCGCCCAGATCCAGGCGCGCTTCATCTGCGACGGCGTGATCCGCACCGGCACGCCGCAGACGAACGACCGCGCGCTGTCGCCCGTCGCGGTCGCCTTCGCCCGCGAGCACGGACTGGCGGACGCGTACACCGAGCCCACGCTGCAGGAGCTGTTCGACTTCGTGACCTTCTACGCCGACTGGTTCGCGACCGGCCCCGGCAAGGACGACCCGGGCGCCGCCGCCCGCGCCGCCAACGCGGCGAAGGTGAAGTTCAACATCGAGACGAAGCTCAACCCGCGCTCGGACGACGACCCGCACGGGATCCCGTTCGAGGACCGCACCCCCGGCCCGAACACGATCGCGCGGACGCTCGGGACAGCGATCGAGCGCAACCACCTCGCGGACCGCGCCGACGTGCAGTCCTTCGACTGGCGCACGCTGCGGACGACCGTCCGCGAGTTCCCGAACCTGCTGACGGTCGAGCTGTTCGGCGACTTCCCGGTCTTCGCCGACCCCACGATCGAGGGCAGCGACGACGGCACGAACCTGCAGCCGCAGGACGGCGAGGCGAACACGCGGTGGCTCGCCGGCCTGCCGTGGCCGTACCGCCACACGAAGGATGAGAACCCGTTCCGCGCGCAGACGAGCGGCGGGTTCGAGGCCATGGCCCTCGGCGATCACGGGCGGACGCTGCTGCCGGTGCTCGAGAAGCCGCTCACCGGCGCCCCGCAGGACCGGACGACGATCTTCGCGTTCGACCTGCGCTCGCGCGCGTACACGTCCGATCGCTGGACCTATCCGTACGAGCCGGGCGGCGTGTCGGTCGCCGACTTCCAGCTCGCAGACGGCCACGGCGGCCGCGACGGGATCGCCATCGAGCGCGACAACAGCCAGGGCGACCTGAACGGGTTCAAGGCGCTCGAGGAGATCCACCTCGGCGCGCCCGGGACCACGGTCGGCAAGCGCGAGGCGGCCGATCTCCTCGACATCGCCGACCCGGCCGGCATCTCGCTCCCGGCCCAGCCCGGCGACGTCGGGCTCGGCAACCCGTTCGCGTTCCCGTTCAACACGATCGAGGACGTCGTGATCCTCGACCGGCGCCATGTGGTGGTGCTCGACGACAACAACTTCCCGTTCAGCGTCGGGCGCCACGTCGGCTCGGGCGCGCCGGACGACGAGGAGCTGATCGTCCTGCGCCTGGCGCGCGCGATCGGCGCGTGAGGCGGGCGGCGGCCGCCGGGCGATCCCGTCCGGCGGCCGCCGCGTAGGCTTGCTCGGGCGTGCCCGACCCCGTCGAGATCCAGGCCGGCGACATCGTCCAGGTGCAGCGGGTGGAGCTGTACTACGCCCGCGTCGAGCGCGCCGGGGCGCGCGACCTGGTGATCACGCCGCTCGACCCGCGGGTCGCCGACCGGCGCATCCGGGTGAGCGAGGTCAAGCGGGTGTTCCGCGACGCCGGCACGCCGGCGACCGCGCCTGCGCGGCTCCGACCCTCGCCGCGCCAGCTGCGGCTCGAGGACCTCGAGCGGTAGCCGGCGATCGGCCGGAGATCACCGCTCCGCGGCGGCGAGGAGCGCGGCGGCGAGCTCGGCATTGCGCCGGGCGAAGTCGCGCCAGCCAGGCGGGGTCGCGGCGAGCTCGGCGGCGACGCCGGCCGCGGTCGCCGCCGGGCGCTGCGACCATCCGCTCAGGGCCCCGTCGCGGACGGCGAACGTGACGAGCACGCCGTCGGCCCAGCCGCCCACGTCGGCGTCGCCGCCGTCGAGCGCCGTCACCCGCTGGACGCCCGTGATCCATTCCAGGCCGCCGAGCTCCGCGTGGATGCGCCCGGCGAGCTCGAAGGCGGCCGCCGCGGCGGCGCGGTCGCGGCAGGCGACGAGCGCGTCCCGGGCCTGCGCGACAGCGGCCGGCTCGCGCTCGAGGACGGCCGCGACCGTGGCCGCGAGCGCCGTCCGGTCGCCGGCCGCCACGCCGCGGTCGGCGGCCATCGCGCGCCCGGTGCCCTCGAGGCGCTCGCCCGTCCACGACAGCGGCAGGACCCGGTGCAGGCCGGCGACCGCGCGACGGACCTGCTCGCCGCCGAGGTACGGGCCGAAGACGCGGACCGCCTCGGAGACCGCGTCGTGGTCGTGGAGCACCCGCAGGCCCGGGGTCGCCGGCCGCGGGTCGAGCGCGATCCGGACGGGCGTCTCCTGGCCGCCGCGGGTCCGGTTCCACGGCGCCAGGCGCGCCTCGAGCAGGTTGCGCTCGAGCCAGGCGGCCTCGTGGCGCGACGCGCACACGACCGCCTCGATCCGCACGATCCGGCGCACCATGGCCCGCAGGTGGCGCCGGCCGCGAAGGTCCGACCAGTACGACGCCACGCGGCTGCGCAGGTCCGCGGCGCGCCCGACGTAGAGGACGCGGTCGCGCGCGTCGCGGAAGCGGTAGACGCCGGGCTCGCGCGGGAGGGCGGCCACGACGGCGACCGGGCGCGGGACGGCGGCGGTCGCCCGGCGCGGGCGGCGGCTGTCGGCGGACCGGGGGATCGCCCGATCCTAGACCTGCGCCGGCGGCGGTCATGGGTGAAAATCGGGGCTATGAGCTCCGACTACACGCTCCTGCGCGCGGCCGACGTCCCCGACTACACCGGCGGCGCCCCGAGCCCGTTTCTCGGCTACGGGCGCCCGCTCGGGGCCACGCAGGTCGCCCTCAACATCCGCGAGATCGCGCCCGGCGAGGCCCACGTCCCGCCCGGCGCGGACCCGGGCGGCGGCCACAGCCACAAGACGATCGAGGAGATCTACCTGCTCCTCGAGGGCGAGGTCACGATGAAGGTCGGCGACGACGTCGTGACGCTCGGCCCGCGCGACGCGATCCGGATGGCGGCGGGCGTGCCGCGCGCAACCCGCAACGACGGCTCGGTGAAGGCGGCGCTGGTCATGGTCTCCGTGCGCACCGAGGACCCGCGCGCCGAGTCGGTCGTGCACGAGGGCTTCTGGCCCGGGTCGGACTAGGACTGGCTCGCGACCCGGCGGTCGAGCAGGTCGAAGAGCGCGGCGAAGTGCCGCTCGCAGGCCTGCTCGTCGTAGACCGGCGTGTCGGACATCGTGTAGCCGTGGTGGGCGCCCGTGTAGACCTCCGAGCGGTGGGACACGCCCGCCTCCGCGAGGGCGGCGTCGAGCGCCGCGATCTGCTCGGGCGTGTTGCTGCCATCCTCGTCGGCGTGGCCGAAGTAGACCTCGGCGTCGAGCGCCCCGGCCGAGCGGTGCGGGCTCGCCTCGTCGTCGGTCACGAGGCCGCCGCCGTGGAAGCCCGCGAGCGCCGCGACGCGCGCCGGGTGGGCCGCGGCGATCCGCAGGCCGATCCGCGTGCCCATGCAGTAGCCGGTGACCCCGACCCCGTCGTCCGCCACCTTCGCGAGCTCGTCGAGGTACGCCGCGCCGTCGGCCGCGGTGCGCTCGGGCGTCAGCTCGGCCATCAGCGGCCGGACGCCCTGGAAGAACTCCTCGCGCGCACCCTCCTGGCGCATGTCCGGGAACGCGAGCACGGGCGCTCGGCCCGCGCGGTAGAAGAGGTTCGGGGCGAGCACCGCGTAGCCCCGCGCGGCGATCCGGTCGGCCATCTCCTCTATGCGCGGGCGCAGCCCGAAGGCGTCCATGAGGAAGAGCACGCCGGGGTGCCGGTCGCCCTCGTCGGGGCGCGTGAGGTAGGCGTCGGCGACGCCGTCCGCCGTCTGGATCTCGAGGTTCGCGGTGCGCATGGCGCGGAAGACTGTCACCCGGCGGCGCGGGCGCGCGTCACAGGTGGTGCAGGTACTCGGCCACGTCCCAGTCCGAGACCCAGGCTTGGTGGCGATCGCTCTCGGACCGCTTGACCGCCAGGAAGGTCGCGACGATCTCCGGGCCGAGCGCGGCACGGATCACGGCGTCGGCCTCGAGCGCGTCGAGCGCCTCGTCGAGGGTGCGGGGCAACGAGGTGCCGATGACGTCGGCCGCGGCGCGGTAGGCGTCGCCCGCCACGGGCGGCGGCGGGGCGAGCGACCGCCGGATCCCGTCGGCCCCCGCCGCGAGCACGGCCGCGATCGCGAGGTACGGGTTCGCCGCGCCGTCGCCCGCCCGGACCTCGACGCGCGTCCCGGCGCCGCGCTCGGGCGGGACGCGGACGAACGTCGTCCGGTTGTCCCAGCCCCAGTTCGCGTGCGTCGGCGCGAGCGCGTCGGGTCGCAGGCGGCGGTAGGCGTTCACGGTCGGGGCGAGCAGCGCGGTCAGCGCCGGGGCGTGGGCGAGCAGGCCGGCGGTGAAGGCGCCCAGGACGGGCGCGACACCGTGCGGCCGGTCGGGGGCGTCGAACGCGTTGCGCCCGTCGTCGTCTTCGAGCGAGATGTGCAGGTGGGCGCCCGAGCCGCCCTGGTCGTTGAACGGCTTGCCCATGAACGTCGCGACGAGGCCGTGCTGCGCGGCCATGTCCTTGACGGCGGCCTTGAGGCGGAAGGCGCGGTCGGCGGCGGTGAGCGCGCCGGCGTGGCGCAGGTTGATCTCGTACTGGCCGGCCATGAACTCGTGGCTGACCGCGGAGGCCTCGAGCCCGATCTGCGCCAGTGCCTCGGTCATCGCGCGCACGAGGCCACCCGGGTCGGCCTGCGGGCCGACCGCGTAGACCATGCTCGGCCGGTCGACGCGACGGCGGATCCCGCCCGGCGCGGAGGGGTCGCGCTCGACGAGGAAGAACTCGAGCTCGGGGCCGACGACCGGCGCGAGGCCGAGATCGGTCAGCCCGCCCGCGGCCCGGCGGACGGCGCCGCGCGGGTCGGCGACCGGCGGCCCGCCCGAGGTCGGCTCGACGTCGGCCAGGCACGCCGCCACACCCGGCTCCCACGGCAGCGTGACCATCGTGGCGAGGTCCGGCCGGACGACGAGGTCGGGGTAGCCCGCCTGCCCGCCGACGACCGGCGTGTGGCGCAGGTCGGTGCCCATGACCGCAGCGCAGAAGGACAGGCCGTGCTCGAGCACGTGGTCGAACGCGCCGATCGGCACGTCCTTGCCGCGGGCGATCCCGTGGAGATCGGGGTAGAGCACACGGATCGTCGTGACGGGCGGGCCGTCCGGCGCGGGCGCGGGGATCGCGCGCGCGGCGTCGGTGCGGGTGGGGTCGGTCGGCACGGTGCTCCTCGCCGGCGCGGGGCGCGCTAGCGGTGTTCGGCCGGTGCCGTGCGCTCGGCGGGCCCACCGGCGGCGGGGAACATCGGCACCGTCTCCGCGCCGTCGCCCTCGGGCACGCGCGGAGCGCCGACCATGTGGTCGACGACCATGTTCTGGAAGCGATGGACCGGCTCCTCGAAGCGGTAGCAGAGCCGTCCGCCGGGGAACGGCGTCGTGTCGAGCCCGGCCTGCACGCGCTCGACGATCCCGATGTCCTCGCGGTTGACGGCGTCCCAGAAGGCCATCAGGCCGTCGATGCTGCGCTCCTGCTCGGGACCCGAGCCCTGCTCGGGGTGGGTGAACAGGTACGTCGTCTCGAGCGTCAGCCGCGGGCTCGCCGGCCGGGCGTGCATGACGAAGAGGTGGTTGGGCAGCACGTTGATCGCGACGTTCGGGAACAGCCAGACGAACCGCGCGCTGCAAGCGTCGTCTTCGCTCAGCCCCGAGATCGGCTCGAGGCCGCTCCCCCAGCCGCCCTCGTCGGTGTCCTCGGCGATCGGCGACGTGCAGAACCCGGCGTACATGCCGGGCCCCTGCCAGCGGTGGTGGGCCTCGATCGGCGAGACCTTCACGAGCCCCGGATGCACCCAGGGCAGGTGGTAGTACTCCATGAAGTTCTCGCCGACGAGCTTGTAGTTCGCGGCGATCTCGTACTCCGCCGTGCGCGCGATCTCCCACTCGTCGAGGCGGTAGCCGGCCGTCCGCTCGGGCAGGTCGCCGAGGTGCCCGTGGAGCGGCGCGGGGTCGGCGCCGACGTTGACGAACACGAGCGGGCCCCAGGCGTCGACGGCGACCGGCAGCAGGCCGTGGTCGCGGCGGTCGAACGCCCGCACGCCGTCCATCTCGAACGCCGCCTGCTGGTCGGCCGGGATGTCGGAGCCGGTGAACAGCGGCGTCCCGACGCACGCGCCCTCATGGTCGTAGGCCCAGCTGTGGTACGGGCAGCGGATGAAGCGCCCGACGCGCCGCTCGTCGGCGGTCAGGAGCCGCGTGCCGCGGTGGCGGCAGACGTTGTAGAAGGCCCGCAGGCCGCCGTCGCGGTGGCGCACGACGAACACCGAGCGGCCGCCGACCTCGGCCACGAGGATGTCGCCCGGCTCGCGCACCTGCGCCACGCAGCCGGCGACGACCCACCCCGCCGCGAAGACCCGTTCGCGCTCGATCGCGAAGAACGCGTCGGAGGTGTAGGCGTCGGGCAGCAGCGTCTGGGCGAGGTCGACCGGACGCCGCGTCGCCGCGTAGGTCTCCTCGCGTGTGTAGGCGTCGGCCCCGTTGTCGCTCGCGTGGTTCATCGCGCCTCCTCGGAGCGGCATCTTCGCAGGCGGTTCCGGCGGCCGGGGCCCTCAACGTCAAGAGGCCCCGGAGGGCCTCTCGCCGGGTGCCGCCGTACTTGGGGGTGACGGCCGCACCTGCGGTCGTCCGTGCCCGCTTGGCCATGAGTACCCAGCAATCACGCGCAATCATGTGCTTCGCCCGTGTCCCGAGGCGGACGTACGGGACGCGCTGCACACGCGCGAGCTCGGCGTGAGCCGCTTCACGTACTTGGTCGGCCGTCGCCCGATCGACCCGGCCACCTGAGCGGCGACGGCCGCGGCCGGACAGGTGCAGGTCTCCGTGCGGGCCGTGATCCGCGCCCGACGGTGGCGAACGAGGGGCACACGCGCATAGCATCGTCAGATGACTGACATGGCCTCGCAGCCGCGGGCGTCGTCGGCCGAGGACGGGATGCTCGACGTGATCACCCCCGACGAGCTCATCCCGAAGCCGCGCGAGTTCGTCCTCCGCAACGGGCCGCCGGACACGATCGCCGACTGGAAGGCGCTCGCCAACAGCCTTCTGACCGACCAGTCGTGCGCATTCCACCGCAACCTGGAGATCTCGTCGCGCTACGCCTGGGTCTACAAGTTCCTGCCCGCGTACCTGAAGTGGGCCGGGATGGCGGCGTTCGCGTCGCACCACGTCCGGATCGCGCTCTTTCCGTTCCGGCTCGACACCGATCGCACCGGCTACGTCGACATCCCGCACAGCCTGCGCCGCCAGAGAGCGCTGCTGATGCAGGACGTGAACACGATCCGCGAGACGAACAACGCGATCTTCGACGACATCTTCTGGGTGCACCTCGCGTACGGCACCGCCGACGACGGGATGGAACGTCTCCGCGCGCTCCTGAGCGCGGAGCCCCACTACGCCGCCGTCGTCGCCGGCTTCGAGGCCATCGACCGAGGACGTCGTGTCCTGGAGGACGCGACGGCGTCCGCGGAGGCTCGACGGGCGGCCGAGGATCTCATCTGGGCCGGCAACGTCCAACTCCTCGAGCACGAGCAGCGCGCCTTGGTGCAACCCAACCTCGATCGCCTCTCGTGCGCGTTCGCCCGGCTCTTCTCGATCGGCTCGGCCCTGACCTTCGAGGTGCGTGGCGTGCGCCACGAGGCCGCGTATTTCACCTCGTTCTACCTCTACTCGCTCACGCGAGGGATCCCGCAGGCCCTGCAGGAGCACGCGTGGCCGAGGATCACGCGCTTCAACGACCGCTGGCGTTGGGTCGTGACGAGCATCGTCCCCCGCTTCCGGAGGTTCGATGCCGACACGAGCCTGGCCGAGACCAGCCTGCACCGCATCTTCGACGAAGCGCGCGACTACGCGTCGAACCCCTGCGTCGTCCCGCGTTCACCGCAGGCGAACGGGCCCGCGCCGAACGACGAGCACCGGCGACCCATGGCGACCTCGCTCGACTAGATCGCGGTCGCGGCGGTCCTCGCGATCGGGGCGCCGGGATTTGAACCCGGGACCTCCTGCTCCCAAAGCTGTCCTGGGTTCCGTGATTCCCGATGAATACGGGCGTATCCCAACCTCTGAGGAGGATTAGATCGGGTTGTT